>NZ_PVMZ01000010.1 GCF_003001815.1 Actinoplanes italicus | reverse complement strand
TGACGATGACGACGATCTTGTGCTGGGCCAGCAGGCCGGTCTCCGGCGTGAACCTCATCGTGTTCACGTAGAAGCTGTAGAGGTTCTCCAGCTGGGTGATGATGCTGTTCGGATCGAAGTTGTACGGCGACGGCGCCGACACCGGGTCGGTGCCCGACTTCTCTCCCCAGAGCAGGATGAAGTTGGTGGACTCGCGGGTGCGGTTCGCGGCCCAGGGCACCTCACCGGTCTGGGTCCAGCGGGCGGGGATGTAGACGGTCTTGGCTGCGGCCGAGGCCGGGGGGACGAGCTGCGGCGCGAGGGAAGCACCGGTGAGCAGCGTGAGAGCGAACAGGACGACCAGCCAGGGTCGCCATCTCCGCGCACGGGGAAGCTGCATGTTTCACCACCTGTCGAGGGGAGCGGCCGACGGCCGGGCGGGGAACCCTGATAGGCCGCCGTCTATGCGTGCCACCCTGACCCATGAAAACGTTTTCGGCAAGGTTTCGGTGTGATGAACGCGGAACGTCGCCGCCGGCACATCGGACCGGCGGCGACGTGGCTCCCGCCGTCAGGGAGCCGCCCAGCCGACCGGGATCCGGCCGATGCGCACGCGCTGGGGATGGTCACCGACCGGGACCGAGGCGACCGCCCGCCCGGTGGCGAAACTGATCGCGGTGACCTTGTCGGCGCCCGCCTCGGAGATGACACAGTCACGGCCGTCCGCGCTGACAGTGGCCCAGTACGGCTTGATCGCATTGACCAGCGGCCCCGGATTGAGCGTGGCACGGTCGACGACGGTCGCGTAGTCGTCCATGGTTCCGGCGACGCAGAGTTTCGCGCCGTCCCGGCTGATCGACAGTCCGTGGTGGCGGGAGTCGTTCACCCAGGTGGTGCGGTCGGGGTCGGTGGCCGGGTTCTGCGGCAGGTCCCGTATCCGGGTGATCTTGTCGGTCGTCGCGTCGTACTCGATGAGGCCCGCGAAGAACGAGACCTGGAAGTACAGTTTCGACTCGTCCGGGGCGAACACCGCCGGGCGCACCGCGTCGGACAGGTCGGACCGGCCGAAGGCGTCCAGGCGGGGCCGCATGTCGATGGTCTTGACCACACGGAACGTGCTCGTGTCCGCGACCGTGATCTTGCGGTCGCCCTTGGTGAAGTCGAGCCAGGGCGCGTCGAGGTCGGTGTTGACCTCCCCGATCGACATGTTCCAGAGGTAGCGGCCGCCGCCGGTGTAGATGTTCTCGTGCGGCTTGTCACCCGTGGCGAACGAGCCGAGCTGCCGCCCCGTGACGATGTCCAGGACGTGCACGGTGTTGCCGGTGGAGGCGGAGACCGCGACGGTACGGCCGTCCGGCGAGACCGCCATGTGGTCGGAGCGGAAGCCGCTGACCGCGAATCGCCAGCGCACCGCCCCGGTGGCCAGGTCGATCGAGACCACGTCGGCGAAGCTGGGCCGGGAGACGACGAGAGCGTCACCGGCCGGTGTGGTGTACATGTCGTCGACGAGCTGGTCGTGGCCCTCCCCCGGCCCCTGCTGGATGCCGAGGTAGAACGCCAGCCTGATCGGGTTGAGGTAGATCTCGGCGAGCCGCTGCGTGCGGTCCGGGACGACCGAGAGCCGGCCTATACGGCTGTACGAGCCACTGGCCTCGATGACGTCGACGGTCCCCTCCCAGTTGTTGCCGACGAACATCACCTCCCGCAGGGCGGCCGCCGCATTCGCCGGCACCGCGGTGGCACCGGCCACGAGCAGGCCGCCCAGGGCTGCCGCGGCCAGGCGTTTCAGGGTTGCGAGTGAATTCACGAGTCGACTCCCATCGATGTTTATGGCTGTTACCGATCAGTAACGACCATGAAACAAGAGATAGACTCACATTGATAGATGTCGCAATGTTCCCCTGCTGAACGCGAAGCCCGAGACTCGCCGGACGCCGAGCCCTCGACGGGCCGACCGTCGCCGTGGGGCGCCGCCTTCCACGCCGAGGTGCGGGTCCACGCCGAGGAGGGACTGCTGGCGGCCGTTTCAGGCGTTCGCCGGGGCGATCACCGACAGTTCGAGGACCGGCGGCAGCGGCTCGACGCCCGGGCCGCCGGCGCGCACCCAGGCCATCAGGTCGCTGAGGACCGCGTCGTCGAGAACCAGGCCGAACCACACCGGCCGGGCGCCCTCGCGGCGGGCTCCGGGAGCCGGTTGAACCACGATCACGTTCGACTGGGCACACACGTCCAGGCAGTCGCTCGTGCGTACCCGATGATGGGGTTCGAGGTTCGCCCGGAGGGCGGTCAGCTGGGCGTCGTGGTCGACCGACGGATGTTTGCGCAGGCTGCCGCAGCAGCAGTCCCGGCACACCGTCACCGTACAACCCACAACAGCTCTCCCCTCGCTCCGGCACCACCCTACGTTCACGGGTCGCGCCAATTCGATTGACGGCCTGTCCCGTTGATCGAAGACTGGGATCGTGAGTGAACCGAATCTGCGGGTCGTCCGTCCCGGCGAGGGCCGCAAGGGTGACCTGGGCGACATGACCGTCGAGTTCAAGCTCTCGGGCGCCGACACCGGTGGCGCTCTGGCCATCGTGGAGCATGAATTCCAGCCCGGCGCGCTCGTGCCGCCGCACATCCACACGCTGCAGGACGAGTACTCGATCGTGACCGCGGGCGAGATCGGTTTCCGGTCCGGGGACCGCGAGGCCGTGCTGGGGCCGGGCGGCTACATCACGAAGCCGCGTGGTGAGGCGCACGCCATGTGGAACGCGGGTTCCGTGCCCGCCCGCATGATCGAGATCATCAGCCCGGCCGGGTTCGACCTGTTCTTCCATGCGGTCGTCGACATGGTCGAGGCCGCCGATGAGGACCCGGAGCGGGGTGCCGCGCTGGCTGCCGAGCACGGTCTCGAGTTCGTCGACACGCCGTGGCTGGCCGACGTCGTGCGCCGGTTCGGCCTCAGCGCGCCCTAGACCATTTCAACCCGGCATGACGTACGCCCGAACCGGCGGCCGAGAGAAGGACGACGACCATGGCGGCGGCCAGGATCCGCCAGCCGACGAACAGGCCGAGCAGCGCGCCGACAGCGATGAACGTGGTCTGCACCAGGCTCAGCAGCGACAGGCCCGCGAGGGCGACGCCGGTGGCGGTGGCCGGGGTCCCGCGCTGCTGGAGCGCGCTCGTGTACCCGATCCGGATCCACGGCAGCCCGGCGCCGACCAGGACGAACGCGGCGAGCGGCGGAGAGAGACCCGGCAGCAGGATCACGGCGTAGCCGGCCCCGGCGAGCAACAGCCCGATGGTGACCAGCAGTTCGGGCCGGGCGATACGGCGGATCGCGCCGATCCGGGTGCTGAGCAGCCCCGCCACCGACTGGATGGTCACGAACACCGCGATGAACTCGGCGGCCCGGTGCAGCGAGTGCTGGATGACGAGGAAGCCGAGCGTCTGCGCGAAGCCCTGGGCCGCGCCGGCCGCGACCGCGAGGAGACTGATTCTGCGCAGCTCCGGATCGGACCAGAGCACGCCGTAGCCGCCTCGGCCACGGCGCTCCGGTTCCGGCACCACGCCGACGTCGGGACCGAGCGTGATCAGCGCGGCCCCGAGAACCAGCGAGGCGGCCACCACGAGCACGACGAGCGTGATGTCGCCCGTCGCGAGCAGCCAGACCCCGGCCACCGGCGACATCAGGCGCAACAGCTGGTGCAGTGACTGGAACTCGGCGTTGACCGGGACCCGCAGCGGCTCGGGGACCAGCTCGCGCAGGTAGCCCACGAGGACGCCGGCGGAGACGGATCCGGTGAACGCGTACAGCGCCGAGATCGGGTAGACCAGCCAGAGCGGGCCGTGATCGGCCGCGAGCAGCGACAGCACGACGCCGGTGGCGGCCAGGTTGGCGAGCGCCATCATCCGGCGCGGGGCACGCCGCGCGACGAGGCCGCCGGCCGACGGCGCCAGCACCACGCCGGCTGCGAAGGCGAAGATCGTCATCGAGGCCGCCGAGCTGTTGCCGGTGCGGTTCTCCACCCAGACGGCGAGCGTGAGGATGAGCGCCGTGTCGCCGAAGACGGTGAACGTCTGCGCGGTGAGCAGCTTCGGCACACCGGGTACGCGCAGGACCGTACGCAGACCCGTGCCGTCGGCCATGACCGCAGTCTCCTCCGGCGCTGACCGGGCGACTCAGCCGGCCTCCTCCGCGGGAACGTCGTCCGGGTCGCTCACCCAGGCGGAGAAGACCGGGACGCCGTGCCAGGGTGCCTGTTCCGCGGGCCGCTCGTCGGTGGCCACCGCGACCACCGCGTAGGGGTGCCCGAACCGCAGCTCCGCGGACCGGACCACGCCCTCGGGCGGGAGGCCGGTGACGGCCATGAGGACGGTGACCGCGGCAGCCTCGAAGCCGTACCGGCTGTAGCGAGCCACCGCACTCTGCTTGGCCTTCAGGTCCAGCCCGCTCGCCCCGATGACCGGCTCCAGTACCCGTAGCGCGGCCGGGAATCCGAACACCTCGCGGCTCAGGTCGTGCTCGCTCTCCGCGGACCAGCACGGCAGGACCGACCGATAGCGCTCCTCCCGTCCATAGGTGAGCGCCGGCTCCTCCGTGATGGTCCACAGCGGGGCCTCGCCGAGCGGAAGGTCGTACAGCGACCGCCGTCCCGGCAGGTGGCCGGTCTGCGGGGGCCACTGCCCGAACGGGCCGGCTTCGTGGAGTTCCACGGCGAGGGTGTGCGCGGCGGCGAGCACGGTGGCGGGTGGGATCTCGGGGGCCGCGGCGACCGACAGCACCGAGAGGCCGGGCTCTCCGGGTTCGACCTTGGCCTCCGCCACGTGCACGATGACGTCGCCGGCCTCCTCGGTGGTCACGATGAACCCGTGATGGCCCCGGACCGGACTGCTCAGCACCCGGGTCAGCCGTCCGGCCCAGGCACTGCCGGCTCTCAGCTCCTCGGCGGGGACGATGTCGAACGGATCCCGCCATGACACCCGGGACGCCAGCGCTGTCGCCATCAACAGCACCGCCTCGGCCGGGACCTGCACCGGGAACGTGTTGATCAGGCCGAGGGTGTGGTCGTCCGCCCATCGGTCGAGGTCGGGCTGAGCCGGTATCGGTCCGGTCTCGGTGGAGGACGGCAGCGCGGCCAGCCATGCCCGCAGGGATTGAGTGCCGTCCTCCGGCAGGCCCCAGACCGCCGTCGCCGACAGGACCACCGGATGCTCGTCGGCCAGCATCGCCGTGGCCGCTGCCGCGGCGGAGGCCGGATCCATGCCGAGCGCTTCCGCCAGCTCCCGCCCGGCGCTGCCGGAACGCCGCCCGGCCGCCGCTCCGCACAGCGCCAGGAGCAGCCAGGCTCCGAGCGGCGACGCGACGCCATGCCCTTCGCCGGCCGCCGCATGAAAGCGCTTCGCGTACCGCGCCACCGCGCGGGCCACCTCTGCTGTCGCCATGAGCGGACATTCTGCCCGGCCGACGCCGAACCGGCGAGCCCGGACACAACGGGCGGTCAGGCGCGGCGAGCCCGGACACGACGGCGGTCAGGCGCGGCGGAAGGCTCGGACCGCGATCGGGACGAAGACCAGCAGCAGGGCACCGAGCCAGGCGACGGCCTGCACGGCGGGGCCGGCCGGGTCGGGTGCGCCGATGGTCAGGCCGCGGACGGTGTCGACGACCAGGGTGACCGGGTTGTGTTCGGCGAACGTGCGTACCGGCCCGGGCATCGTCTCGACCGGCACGAACGCCGACGACGCGAAGGTCAGCGGGAACACCCAGATGAAACCGGCGGACTGGGCGGTCTCCGGGTTGCGCACGGTCAGGCCGATCCAGGCACTGATCCAACTGAAGACGTACGAGAAAGCCAGCACCAGCAGGAACGCGGCGCCCAGCCGCCAGGCCGGTTCGGTGGGCCGGAACCCGACGAGCAGACCGACCGCGATCATCACCGTCAGGGTGAAGACGTTCATGACGAGGTCGGCGGCGGTCCGGCCGAGCAGCACCGCGGACCGGGCCATCGGCAGCGAACGCAGCCGGTCGACCACGCCGCTGCCCAGGTCCTCGGTGAGCCCGAGACCGGTGACGAGGGCGCCGAAGATCGCGGTCTGCACGATGATGCCGGGCATCAGGAAGTTGACATAGCTGGTCGCGCCGGTGTCGATGGCGCCGCCGAAGATGTAGCGGAACAGCAGCACGAAGATGACCGGCTGGATGAACGAGAACACGATGTAGGTGGGGCGTCGCAGGGTCTTGCGCAGCTGGCGGGCGGCGAGCACCCGGCTGTCGTGCAGAACGGCGGCGGGTGTGAGCCGTTGCCGGCCTCCGCGGGTGGTCACTCCGGTGGTCATCGAGCCTCCTCGAGGACGGCGGTACGGCCGGTCAGGGACAGGAAGACGTCGTCGAGACTGGGCTGGGTGAGCTGGACGGCGGTCACGTCCACGCCCTGCCGGTCGAGGCGGCGCAGTGCTTCGACGGAGGCGTCCGGCCGGGACACCCGGACCGTGAGCTCGCCGGTCACGCGGTCGGTGACGACCTCGGTGCCGGTGGCGGCCAGGTCGGTCAGCAGTTCCGCGGCCGCGGGCAGTCCGGCCGGTCCGGGCAGGCGCACGCGCAGGATGTCGGTGCCGATGCCGGCCTTGAGGGCGGACGGGGTGCCCTCGGCGATCACGGTGCCGGCGTCGACGACGACGATCCGCTGGGCGAGCCGGTCGGCCTCCTCGAGGTATTGCGTGGTGAGCAGCACCGTCGTCCCGGCGTCGCGCAGCTCGTCGACGATCGCCCACAGCTCCTGCCGGGACCTCGGGTCGAGGCCGGTGGTGGGTTCGTCGAGCAGCAGGACGGGTGGACGACCGGTGAGGCTGGCGGCCAGGTCGAGCCGGCGCCGCATGCCGCCGGAGTAGCCTGCCACGCGCCGGTCGGCGGCGTCGGTGAGCGACAGGCGCTCGAGGACCTCGGCGGCCCGGCGGCGCGCCTCCGCCCGGGGCAGCCGGTAGAGGCGGCCGACCATCTCCAGGTTCTCCCTGCCGGTGAGCTCCTGATCGACGGCGGCGTACTGACCGGCCAGCCCGATGGCGAGGCGGACCGGCAACGGGTCGCGGACCACGTCGTGCCCCATGATCCGCGCGGTGCCACGAGTGGGCCGCAGCAGCGTGGAGAGCACCTTGACCAGGGTCGTCTTGCCGGCCCCGTTGGGACCGAGCAGCCCGACGACGGTGCCCGCCTCGATGCGCAGGCTCAGTCCGTCCAGGGCGGTGATCTTGCCGTAGGTCACGGTGAGGCCCTCGGCCTCGACCGGACACGGCGGCGATTCCGTGTACGTATACATGTATGTAGTCGTACACGTATGAGTACACTCCTGTCCAGAGGGGGAGCCGCATGCCGAACAAGACCATCTACATCGCCGACGACGACCTGCCGCTGCTGCAGAGGGCCCAGGAGCTGACCGGGGGCAACCTGTCCGGCGCGATCGTCACGGCCCTGCGCCGCCTGGTCCAGGTCGAGCAGGCCAAGCAGGCCGGATTCACCGAGATCACGGTCAAGGTCGGGCTCGGGCGTACGTCCATCAAAAGGTTCCTCGGTGTCGCCCTGGGCGAGTGGACCGCCTCCGGCAACGAGGGTGAGGAGACGTTCTCGCTGTTCCGGACCAGCAAGGGCCGCTTCGCCGTGCACCACTCCCGCTCGGAGCTCAACATCCCGGTCGGCCCCCACGCCGACCGCACCCGCAAATGGTCCACCGGCTGGCGTGGCTGGATCGGCGACTGGTCACCCGACCAGGCCTGGATGCGCACCCCGGCGCAGGGAGTGTTCACGGTCGTCGACACGACCGAGGAGCTCGAGCCGCTGCTGCCGCCGGAGCTGTACGCGCTCGCGCTGCGGAGCATCCAGGACGATCCCGACGTGGAGGACCTCGACATCTGAGGGGACGCTTGTAAGGTCAGCGGCAGCGGGCCGGACTCGCATCGACGGGAGAGAGCGCGTGGCACTGACCGACGATGCGATCGGCAAGATCAAGAACATGATCATGTCGGGCGAGCTCGGCCCCGGTGACCGCCTGCCCCGCGAGGCCGATCTGGCCGCTCGTCTCGGTCTGTCGCGCAACTCGCTGCGTGAGGCCGTCCGGGCGCTGTCGATGATCCGGGTGCTGGACGTCCGGCAGGGCGACGGCACCTACGTGACCAGCCTCGATCCCGGCGTGCTCCTGGACGCGCTGAGCTTCGTCGTCGACTTCCACCGTGACGACACGGTCCTGCAGTTCCTCGAGGTCCGCCGCATCCTGGAACCGGCCGCCACGGCGCTCGCCGCGGAGCGGATGAGCGACTCGGACATCGAGAAGCTGCAGGCCCTGCTCGACGAGCTGGGCCCGGGGCCGACCGTGGACGCGCTGGTCGCGAACGACCTGGAGTTTCATCGCCGGATCGCGGCGGGCGCCGGCAACGGTGTGCTCTGCTCGCTGATCGAGGGCCTGTCGGCGCCGACCACCCGGGCCCGGGTGTGGCGGGGCCTGACCCAGGAGGACGCGGTGTCGCGGACCCGCGAGCAGCACCAGGCCATCCACGATGCCCTGGCGGCGCGGCGGCCCGACCTGGCCCGGTCATGGGCCACGATCCACATCGCCGGCGTCGAGGAGTGGCTGCGCCAAGCCCTCTGACCGCCAGTCATCCCATGTCTTGGCCGTACCGGCCATCCGGTTCCGGAACCGGACAACGACCGATGCCGATTGACCGCACCAAACATCGGATGTTAAATCCATGTCACGCCCTGATGTCGGCGGACAGGGCGAGTTGCGACCCCCACTCCCCTGCCACCGAAGGGTCTCCCCATGAAGGTGCTGCTCGCGGCTGCTCTCTGCCTGCTCACCATGGGCGCCACACTGACCGTCCCCGCACCGGCCGCGGCGTCCACGACGGACGCCGCGTTCAACTCCGGCACCGGCGCCCTGAACGTCGACCGCGCCGCGTACCTGTCCCGGCACGACGTCGTCTACAACTCCCCCAACACCGACCCGGTCAAGGGCCTCACCGTCGGCAACGGCCGCACCGGCGCGATGGCCTGGGACCAGAATGGTCTCACCATGCAGGTGTCCGGCGTTGACCTGGCCCAGCAGTCCACCTACGCCGCCGGGAACGTGAACCTCACCGGCGTCGGCGCGAGCACCGGGTCGCGGCTGTCGCTGCACGACGGCACGCTCACCACGCGATACTCCGGCAACCGGACAGTCACCGTCTTGGGCGCAGCGAGCTCCGAGGTGATGGGCCTCCGCGTCGAGGGCTTCGGCTCCACCACCGTCGGCCTCGACCTGAGCCTGTGGGACCTGAGCACCGTGCAGAACATCGCCGACGTGCCCAACCTGGACACCTGGCGGCAGGCGAGCACGTTCGCCGACTCCACGGGCGTGGGCCTGAGCCGCGGGCAGGCCGATCCGAACGGCTTCGGCTACACGCTCGCCGCCACGGTCGAGGGCACTGCCTTCACCTCGACAGTGGTCAACGGCACCCGGGTGCGGCTCAACATCACCCCGGCCAGCAGCTACACGATCTGGTTCACCGCCGCGAGCCGGGTCAACGCCCCGGACCGGAACTCGGTGCAGGCGGCCCGCGACCAGCTCGCCACGGTCAGGCAGGCCGGATACGCCACCACGCTGAACAACTACCGGAGCTGGTGGCACGCGTTCTGGGCCAAGTCGTTCGTGCAGTACAACACCGGCGGATCCGACGGCGACTACCTGGAGAACGTCTACTACCTGGCGACGTACATGATCGCCGCGGGTGGATACGGCAACTATCCGGTCCACTTCATCAACGGCGTGTTCCGGGCCACCCAGGACAACTCCAAGTGGAGCAACGGCTACTGGTACTGGAATCAGCGCGACGTCTACAACTCGTTCTACAGCTCCAACCATCCGGAGCTGATGCGTACGTTCAACAACCTCTACGGCCGCAACTACACCGCGCTGCGGTCGTACACCCAGACCAGGTACGGCACCGACTCGCTGTGGGTGCCCGAGACGATGGGCTGGGACGGCAACGCGCGCGGCACGATCAACAGCGATTACGTCAACGACCTGTACTCCACCGGGTTCGAGGCCGCTTACAACATGTACCTGTACTACCGGTACACCAACGACGCCGCCTACCTGCGTGACGTGGCGTACCCGTTCATCAGGGAGTCGGCCCGCTTCTACCAGAACCGGCTGTCGCGCAACGGCGCCCAGTACTACATGGCCAGCTCCAACGTGCACGAGACGTATTGGGACCAGCGCAACGCGATCACCGACCTGGGAGCGATCCGCAAACTGTTCCCGCTGGCCATCGACGTGTCCACACAGCTCGGCCTCGACTCGGGACTGCGCGCGGGCTGGCAGGACGTTCTGAACAACCTGGCCCCGTACCAGATCCAGAACGGGGCCTATCTGCCGCACGACCCGCCGATCTCGCAGACGCGTAACAACGAGAACCCGGTCCTGGAGCTGGTCTGGCCGTACGACCTGAGCGGCATCGGATATTCCGACACCCCGACGCTGATCAACTCGTGGAACGTACGCCCGCACCCGTACGGCAACGTCTGGTCCAACGACCACGTGCACGCGGCCCGGCTCGGCCTGGGCCAGCAGGCGCTCGCGGGCATGCGGACGATGCTGCAGAAGTACCAGAACCACCCGAACGGCATGACCACCAACACCAACGGCGTCCTCGAGTACCTCGGCATCCATCTGGCCGCGATGAACGAGTCGCTGATGCAGTCGTACAACGACAAGATCCGGGTGTTCCCCGCCGTCCCGGCCGACTCCGGGTTCGCCGGCAAGTTCACCCTGGCGGCCAGGGACGGGTTCCTGGTCAGCGCGGAGCGCGAGGCGAACGAGACCAAGTACGTCGGTGTGCGCAGCCTGCACGGCAAGCAGGCACGCGTGGTCAACCCCTGGGGCAGCCAGGAGATCCGGGTCCGGCGCGCCTCGGACAACACGATCCTGACCACCACGACGGCCGGCGAGGTCGCCTTCGCCACCGCCGCGAACACCACCTACGTGATCGAGCGGACCGCCAAGCCGCTGAGCAACTACACCGCGACCACCCTGACCGCCTCGCCCAACAACGGCGTCAAGGCGCTCAGCGGCACCGCCTCGACGCTCGGTCTCGGTGGCGGGCAACCGCCGCAGGCAGGGTTCGCGCTGCGGGCGGTGGCGAACGACAACTACGTGACGGCGGCCGGCACGTCGCCGCTGATCGCGAGCGCCACCTCGATCGGGGCGACCGAACGGTTCGACGTGATCGATCTCGGCGGCGGCAACGTGGCGCTGCGGTCCCGGGCGAACAGTCAGTACGTCGCGGCCGAGAACGCCGGGGCGAATCCGCTGGTCGCGAACCGGGCCGCGGCCGGGCCATGGGAGACGTTCGCACGGGTCGACAACAGCGACGGGACCATCAGCCTCCGGGCCACGGTCAACAACAAGTACGTGGTGGCCGAGAACGGCGGCGCGGCAGCTCTGATCGCCAACCGCGACGCGATCGGTCCCTGGGAGAAGTTCTACCTGATCACTTCGTGACCCGGCGGCCGGACCGTCACCCCGGACACGGCCCGCAGTATCAGCCTTTGTCGACAATTCTTCCGCTACACAACGGACAAGAAACGGCCTGTTTCAAGAGGCTAAAAATCGCGAATCGGGAACAAATCGAATGCACTCTGATAAGTGCGTCGATAACGCGGTCGTCATGGACAGGACAAGCCGTCGTCGGTACGTTGCATCTACATAGTTCGATGAGAATTCGATAACGGGGGAACTGTATGCGGACGAAACCGAGTCGAATCGGCGGCATCGCCGTCGCCGTAGCCACCGCCGCGGCGGTCGTGTTCGGCACCGCCGCTCCGGCCGTTGCCGGAAACATCGGTTACGAACTGCGCCGGGGAAGCACGCTGTACGCCGACGACTACATCCAGGCCACCTGGCCCGGCGGCAAGACGTACTGGCTCATCATGCAGGCCGACGGCAACCTCGTGCTGTACAAGGGCAACATGAGCCACAGCAGGGTCGACAAGGTCTGCTGGGCCTCGAACACCTTCAGCCACCGGCCCTACGCGGTGTATCAGAACGACGGGAACTTCGTCATCTACACCCCGCTCTTCGGCACCGTCCTCTGGGCCAGCAACACGGTGGGGCAGGCCGGTTCGACCGTCGACATGGACCGCAACGGCCGGTTGTGGGTAGGCCTCAAGACGATATCCGGGAACTGCTGAGGCATCCGGCGATCAATGGGCCGCCGGCCTTCCGGGACCACGACGTGGACGTCGGGGACCGGGAGATGGCGCGGCGGCCCTGGGCGGGAGCGCCAGCCGCATGCTCACTCCTCGAACGCGACGAGGTGGCGCTCGCGGGCGCGGATCAGGTGCAGGCGCATGGCGGCCTCGGCCCGGCCGGGGTCGCGGTCACGGATGGCGGCGGCCAGGACCCGGTGCTCGTCGTTGGTGATGGCGGTCTGGTCGTACGGGAAATAGCGCCGGTGAAGATGCAGGTGGGAATGCAACCGGTTGATCGACTCCCGCAGCAGCGGACTGGCCGACAGCTCTGCCACCAGGTCGTGCAGACGGGCGTCGAGCGCCGTGAACGCGGCGTGCCAGGTGCGGTCGTCGCCGCCCTCGACGGTGCGGGCCGCCTCGGCCGTCAGCTCCTCGCACTGCTCGTCGGTGGCGCGTTCGGCGGCCCAGCGGGCGGCCGCGCACTCCAGCAGCAGGCGCATGTCGAACATGTCGTTGAACTCGGCGACGGTGAGCAGTGGACTGACCGTGTAGCCGGCGCGCGGCCGTTTGCGCAGCAGGCCCTCGGACTCCAGACGGGCGAGCGCCTCACGCACCGGAGTGGGTGAGACGTCGAGCTCACGGGCGAGCGCGTCGATGTTGACCCGGTCGCCGGGCGCGAGGATGTGCTCCAGCACCGCCGACCGCAGGGTCTCGTAGACGTCGTCGCCGAGAGTCGGCCGGTGCAGGCGAACCAGAGACAGCGGCCTGGCCATGTTCACCATCCTTGTTTCGCTCGGGTTTCCACATTGCATCTTGACGGGCTTCAGTGTGAGCGAGTACACATCCAGGAAAGATCCTATAGGATCTACGAACTGGAAAGGGAGTCCGCATGAAGCGGTCCCCGTTCCTCCGCCTCGGCATCGGGGCAGCGCTGATCAGCCTGGTCGCCACGGCCGGGTGCACCAGGAAATCGGACAACGAAGCGGCCACCGCCTCCACCGGCAAGGGCCCCGATCAGGTGAAGGTCGCCCTCATCCCGGGCGGCGCACACCCTTACTTCCAGCCGTGGAAGACGGCCGCCGCCGACGTCAAGACCGAGTTCAAGCTCGGCGACGCCACCTTCAACGAGACCTCCGGCTGGGACCAGACCAAACAGAACGACGTGGTCAAGTCGCTGGCCGCACAGGGATACAACGCTTTCGGGATCTTCGGCGTGGCCCCGGAGAACATCAACTCCACCTTCGAGGACCTCAAACGCCAGGGCTTCCCGGTCGCCTCGCTGGCGTCCTGCCCGGCCGGTGACGTCAACAAGGCCGACTTCTGTCTCTCCACCGACGTCGAGGAGGCCGCGTACAAGGCCACCAAGGCGGCGATCGAGACGATCGGCGGCAAGGGCAACCTGGCCCACCTGACCGGCAACAAGGTCGACTCCAACACCCAGCGGCGGATCGCCGGAGTGGAGAAGGCGGTCGGCGAGACCGGCGGCCAGGTCAAGATCATCCAGGTGGTCACCGACATCGACACCGACCTGCAGACCGCTCAGAAGGCCGTGGCCGACCTCCTGGCGGCCAAGGGCTCCGAGATCACCGCGATCGTCAACACCGCCTACAACCCCGCGGTTGCCTCGGCCGAGGGCGTCAAGCAGGCGAAACTGCCGATCAAGGTGATCGCGATCGACGACGACAAGACGATCCTCGACGGCATCAAGGACGGCTCCGTGGCCGGCACCGTCCTGCAGAACCCGGTGGGTCAGGCGACGGTCGGTTCGTACGGCCTGATGAAGCTCGCCGGAGGTTGCACCATGGCCGACGCCGGCGTGATCGTCGACTCCGGCTCGTTCGTGGTCACCAAGGCGAACGTGGACAGCTACGAGACCGACCGGAAGGCCAAGACCGCCGAACTGCGCCAGGCCTTCGACAGCCAGTACCTCACCTGCAGGTAGGGGGCGTCCGTGCCTGTCGTCACCCACGCCGAGGCGTACCTGATCGATCTCGAGGTCGAGACGGTGCGTACCGATGCCCTTCAGACCTTCGTCAAGCAGGAGACGGTGTTCGTCGAGATCCGCACCGACGACGGCGGCACGGGCACCGGGTACAGCTACACCATCGGCACCGGCGGAACAGCGGTGCTCGCGCTGCTGCGCGACAACCTGCTCCCCCGGCTGCCAGGCTGCGATCCGCGGCGTATCGAGGCGGTCTGGCGTGACCTGTTCCTGAGCACCAAGGCGACCACGGTCGGCGCCATCACCTCCCTGGCGCTGGCCGCGATCGACACCGCCCTCTGGGACTGGCGCTGCCGCGCCGCCGGGCTGCCCCTCTGGGTGCTGGCCGGCGGCGCGAAGGATCGGATCCCGCTGTACGACACCGAGGGCGGCTGGCTGCACCTGAGCACCGACGAGCTGGTCGCCGGCGCACTGGAGAGCCGGAAGGCCGGCTGGCCCGGCATCAAGATCAAGGTGGGCCGCAGTCCCGCCGCGGACGCGGAACGCCTCGGCGCGGTCCGGGCCGCGGTGGGCGCCGGCTTCGACGTCATGCTCGACGCCAACCAGTCGCTGACCGCCGCCGACGCGATCCGCCGGGCGCGGCTGCTGGAGCCGTACGACCCGTTCTGGTTCGAGGAACCGCTTCCGGCCGAGGACGTGGCCGGGCATCAGGCGCTCACGGCCGCCACCGCGATCCCGATCGCGGTCGGCGAGTCGATGTACTCCCCCGGCCAGTTCGCCGAGTACCTGCGTCGCGGCGCGGCCGGGGTGGTCCAGGTCGACGTGGCCCGGATCGGCGGCATCACGCCGTGGCTCAAGGTCGCGCACCTGGCCGAGACCGCGAACGTGATCGTCTGCCCGCACTTCCTGATGGAACTGCACGTGAGTCTCTGCTGCGCGGTACCGAACAGCCGGTACCTCGAGCACATCCCGCAACTGCGCGCGATCACCGGCGGCGAGATCGAGATCGCCGATGGGACCGCCCTCGCCCCGTCCGCACCGGGGCTGGGCATCGCCTGGAATCGTGACGCGATCGACGACCGGAGAACGAGTTGACCGCCCAAGTCGAGACACCGGCACCGCCGGCCGAGCCACCACGCAGACCCCGGCGGATGCCCCTGTGGGCCAACCCCCGGGTCGGCCTCGTGGTGCTGCTGGTCCTGCTCGTGGCACTGTTCAGCACCATCCGCCCGGCCTTCCTGGACACCCGGCTGACCCTGACCCCGCTGCAGTCCGACATCAGCGTGTACCTGGTGATCGGCCTGGCACAGATGAGCGTGCTGTCACTGGGCCACATGAACATGGCGGTCGGCCGGATGGCGGCGACCAGCGCGTTCGCGATGGGCCTGGTCCACCACACGCTCGGCGCCGGACTGCTGGTCAGCCTGTTCACCGGGCTGGTCGTGGGCGCGGGGCTGGGCGCCCTGGCCGGTCTGATCATCTCGCGGACCGGGGTGAACTCGTTCGTGGTCACCCTGGCCATGGACTTCGCGCTGGTCGGCCTGATCACGATCCTCTACACGGGTGTCGTCGACGGGGTGGCCTTCCCGACCATGCCGGCCGGGATGGAGGCGCTGCGCTTCGACACGTTCGCCGACTACTGCGCGGGCGAGATCTGCGGGCCGCGCATCCCGCTGGTGGCGCCGTTCGCGCTGGCTGCGGCGCTGCTCACCGGGCTGCTGTTCCGCTGGTCACGGGTGGGCCGGGAGATCCTGATGACCGGTTCCAGCCCGCGGGCCGCCGAGCTGTCCGGAATCCCGACCCGCGGCCGGGTGGTGCAGGCCCACGCGCTCAGCGGATTGCTCGCCGCCCTGGCCGGTTTCCTGCTGGCGGCCAACAACGGGGCGTTCTCGGCCGGCATCGGCGACGGGTTCCTGCTGCCGTCGTTCCTGGCGCCGGTGCTCGGCGGAACGCTGCTGGCCGGCGGTGCCGTCAGTGTGCTCGGCACGGTCCTCGGCGCGACGCTCACCCAGGTCATCTACAAGGGGCTCAACCTGCTGCAGTTCCAGCTGGACCGGCTGCAGCTCTACATCGGGCTGGTGCTGCTGGCGGCCCTCTCGCTGGACCGGGCACGGCACGTGCTCGCCGGGCGACGGGAGGCCGCGCCATGACGCTGTCCGCCACCGACCGGGTCACCCGACGGGGCCGTCACCTGTGGCGCACGCCCGAGTTCACCCTCGGCGTCATCGTGGCCACCGGTTTCCTCGCGCTCGCCTTCGCCACCGGCGGTAACCTGCTCTCGGCCGGGACTCTGGAGGCGTTCTTCCGGTTCCTCGCCGTGCCGATCGTCATCGGACTCTCCCAGATGGTGGTGCTGGCGGTCGGTCAGATGAACCTGTCGGTCGGCGCGCTCACCGGATTCTGCGCGATGGCCGCCGCCTGGCTGATGATCGAGGCCGGGTTCCCGGCGCCGGTCGCGGTGCCGGCGGCGCTGCTGCTCGGGCTGGTGGCCGGTCTGATCAACGGCGCTCTGGTCGTGCTGACCCGGATCAACGGTTTCATCGTCACCCTCGCGACCATGACGATCATTCAGGGCCTGCGGTACGGGGTGAACGGCCCCGACACCTACCAGGGCTACTCGGAGGGACTGCGGGCGTTCGGACGTGCCTCGATCCTGGGCCTGCCCGCGGTGTTCCTCGTCGCGATCGCGGTCGCCGTCGCGGTGGCGCTGTTCTTCAGCCGTACCGTGACCGGCCGCCAGCTGCTCGCCAGCGGAGGCAGCCCGTTCGCGGCCCGCCTCTCCGGCATCTCCAACGACCGGTCGGTGATCATCGCGCACGGCCTGTCCGGCCTGCTCGCCGGTGTGGCCGCGGTGATCACGGTGTCGGCGTCGGGCTCGGTGAACGCCACCATCGGCGACGACCTGCTGCTGCCCAGCTTCGCCGCGCCGATCATCGGCGGGGTCGCGCTGACCGGTGGCATGGTGAGCGTGGCCGGTACCGTTCTGGCCGCGTTCCTGGTGCGGCTGGTCGATGTGATGCAGGCTCAGTTCGGTATCAACCCCCGCTGGGTGGATCTCATCATCGGCGCCGTGGTGCTCGGCGCGGTCCTGCTCGGCACGATCCGGCAGAGAGTCCGGGAGAGGTCGACCTGATGCTCGTCGCGGAGAACCTGGTCAAGACGTTCCCCGGAGTGCGTGCCCTGGACGGCGCCACGCTGACCCTGCAACCGGGCACCGTACACGCGCTGCTCGGCGAGAACGGAGCCGGAAAGAGCACGCTGGTCAAGCTGCTCACCGGGGTGTACCGCCCGGACGGCGGCCGGATCACCCTGGACGGCGGCGAGCTGCACCTCGGCGGTCCGCTGGACGCGCAGCGGGCCGGCATCGGCGTGGTCCACCAGGAGCGCAACCTGATCCCGGCGTTCTCGGTGGCCGAGAACATCGTGCTCCACCACCTGCCCGGCCGGGCCGGATGGCTCGACCGCGCGCGAATGCGGGCCGAGGCCCGGCGCTGTCTCGACCTGCTCGAGGTGGACCTGGACCCGGACACCCCGGTGGCCCGGCTGTCGGTGGCGCAGGGCCAGCTCGTCGAGATCGCCAAGGCTCTCAGTCTGGACAACAAGGTGCTGCTGCTCGACGAGCCGACCGCGTCGCTGACCGGCGACGAGGCCGACCGGCTCTACACCGTGGTGCGCCGGCTGCGCGACTCCGGGCACGCCGTGGTGCTGGTCAGCCACAAGCTGGAGGAGGTCTTCGCCGTCGCCGACACGGTCACGGTCCTGCGCGACGGGCGCAGCGTGGCCGAGGCCGAGCCGCTGGCCGGATTCACCCAGGGCCAGATCGTCGACCTGATGGTGGGCCGCGCGTTCGCCTCGATCGAGCTGGCCGAGCGTACGGTCGGCGAGCAGGCGCCACCCGCCCTGCGCCTCGACGGCGTCAGTACCGCACTGGGCCACCGCGACGTCTCGCTGGCGGTCCGTCCCGGCGAGATCCTCGGCCTGTACGGGCTGGTCGGCGCAGGCCGCAGCGAGCTGGCCAAGGCCGTGCTCGGGCTGGAGCGGATCACCGCGGGCACGGTCGAGGTGCACGGCGAACCGGCCCGGATCCGTAACGTCGGTGAGGCGCTGCGCCGCCACCGGATCGGCTACGTCACCGAGGACCGCAAGGACGAGGGCCTGTTCCTTGAGCAGCCGGTGACCCGCAACATCGCGGTCACGGTGTGGCGTCGGCTGGCCCGCGCCGGGCTCGTGCCCGACCGCCGGGAACGCGCGCTCGCCGAGACGTACGTGGAGCGCCTCGGCATCCGGGTCTCGTCGCCGCGGCAGCTCGCCGGGCAGCTGTCCGGCGGCAACCAGCAGAAGGTGAGCCTCGCCAAGTGGCTGGCGGCCGACTGTGACATCCTCATCGTCGACGAGCCGACCGTCGGCATCGACGTGCGGACCAAGGCGGCGTTCCACGAGCTGATCGCGGGGCTCGCCGCGCAGGGACTGGCGCTGCTGCTGATCTCGTCGGACCTGCCCGAGGTGGTGGTGCTGGCCGACCGGATCGCGGTGATGAGCGACCTGCGAGTCGTCGGCGAGCTCGACAACGACCACGACTATCCACGGATGAGCCAGCAGATCATCCGGCTCGTCCACGCCGAGACCCATGTCGAGGGCCGGGTGAGCGCGGCATGAACCCGATCGAACGTGTCCGGCTCGGCCGGACCGAGGTGCACGTGACCCGGCTGGGGCTGGGTCTCGCCCCGCTCGGCGGGCTGTTCACCGCGGTCGGCGCCGAGACGGCTCGGGCCACCGTGGAACACGCCTGGCAACTGGGCATCAGGTTCTTCGACACCGCCCCGCTGTACGGCAACGGGCTGGCCGAACGCCGGGCCGGGCAGGTCCTGGCGGGCAAGCCACGCGACGAGCTCACACTGTCCACGAAGGTGGGCCGTCTGCTGCGGCCGGGCGGCTCGGACGTCCAGGACATCTGGGCCGAACCCACCGGGGTGACACCGGTCTTCGACTTCAGTGCGGACGGCGTGCGTACGTCGTACGCCGAAAGCCTTGATCGTCTTGGTTTGAAGAGGGCCGAGATCCTGCACCTGCACGACCCGGACGAGCACTTCGACCAGACCGTCCGGGAGGCGCTGCCCGCGCTGGTGGAACTGCGGGAGCACGGCCGGATCGGTGCCGTGTCGGCCGGGATGAACCAGTCCGCGATGCTCACCGGCCTGGTACGCACCGGCGATCTGGACGCCGTGCTGCTGGCCGGCCGGTTCACATTGCTGGACCAGTCCGGCGCCGACGAGCTGCTGCCGCTCTGCGCCGACCGTGGTGTCGCGGTGATCGCCGGGGGCGTGTTCAACTCCGGTCTGCTCGCCGACCCGCGGCCGGGCGCCCGGTTCGACTACGCGCCCGCCGACGAGCGCCTGATCGAGCGGGCGCTCGCGATCCAGGAGGTGTGCCGCGGCCACGGTGTGCCGCTGCGAGCCGCCGCGATCCAGTTCCCGCTGACCCACCCGGCGGTGACGTCTGTCCTGGTCGGCGCGCGGAACCCGGCCGAGGTCGAGGACGCCGTCCGGATGGCCGCGGTCCCGATCCCCGGCACGCTCTGGCCGGATCTGCGCTCGGAAGGACTGATCCGGTGATCATCGACGCGCACCATCACCTCTGGACCGCCGGCTACGCGTGGTTGCGGGACCCGTCACTGGACCGGATCCGGCGCGACTACACGGTCGACGACCTGCGCGCGGTGATCGGCCCGGCGGGTGTCGACCGGACCGTGCTGGTGGAGGCGGGACGCTGCGAGGCCGCCGAGACCCGACTGTTCCTGGAGATCGCCCGGGACACGCCGGAGATCGCGGGTGTGGTCGGCTGGGCGAGCCTGCTCGATCCGGTGCTGGCCGTGACGATCGACGCGTACCGGGCCGGTCCGGGCGGGCATCTGCTCGTCGGCATCCGCGACCAGGTTCAGGCCGAGGACGACGACTTCCTCGACCGGGCGCCCGTCCGTGACGGGCTGGCCACCGTGGCCGCGGCCGGGCTGGTCAACGAACTGGTGGTCCGCGCCGCCCAGCTGCCGTCGGTGGCGCGGGCCGCCGAGGCGCTGCCCCATTCCACGTTCGTCCTGGATCACCTCGGCAAGCCGGGGATCGCGGCCGGGGAACTCGGGCGCTGGCGCGACCTGATCGCACCGGTCGCCGCCCGGGCCAACGTGGTCGCGAAACTGTCCGGCCTGGTCACCGAGGCGAACTGGGAGACCTGGACACCTGACGACCTGAAGCCGTACGTCGACATCGCGGTCGACCTGTTCGGCACCGAGCGGCTCATGTTCGGCTCGGACTGGCCGGTCCTCGAGGTGGCGGCCAGCTACCCCGAGGTCAAGGACGCGATGATCGGGCTGCTCGGAGGCAGCCCGGCCGACGTGTTCGCCGGCACCGCCATCAGCACCTACCACTTGGAGCTCACGTGAAATACCTGCGAGTCGGACCGGCCGGCGCGGAACGGCCGGTCGCCGAGACCGGCGGGCGGTACTACGACCTGTCCGCGGTGACCGCCGACATCGACGGCGCGTTCCTGGCAGCCGGGGGCGTGACGTCTGCGGACGGACTGCCCGAGATCGACATCGCCGGTCAGCGGCTCGGCGCCCCGATCGCCCGGCCGGGCGTGGTGCTGTGCATCGGGCAGAACTACGCCGCGCACGCCGCCGAGTCCGGCGCCGAGCCACCGACGACGCCGATCCTGTTCTACAAGGCACCGAACACCGTGGTCGGACCGCACGACGACGTGCTGATCCCACGCGGAGCCTCACGGGTGGACTGGGAGGTCGAGCTCGGTGTGGTGATCGGGCGGACTGCGCGCTATCTGGACTCGCCCGCCGACGCGGCCGCGCACATCGCCGGATTCGTGGTGTCCAACGACGTCTCCGAGCGGGAGTTCCAGCTCGAGAGGTCCGGCGGGCAGTGGTCCAAGGGCAAGTCCTGCGAGACGTTCAACCCGCTCGGCCCGTGGCTGGTCACCCCGGACGAGGTGGATGACTCCGACGATCTGCGCCTGCGCAGCCGGGTCAACGGCGAACCCCGGCAGGACTCGAACACCGCCGACATGATCTTCGACGTCGGCTACCTGATCTGGCACCTGTCGCAGTTCACCGTCCTCGAACCGGGAGATCTGATCAACACGGGCACCCCGCAGGGAGTCGCTCTCTCGGGCCGGTTCCCGTACCTGGCCGACGGCGACGTGGTCGAGGTGGAGATCGACGGGCTCGGCGGGCAGCGCAGCGTGGTCCGGAACGCCGCATGAAGATCGCCTCGATCGACACGTACGACGTACGCTTCCCCACCTCGCGCGAGCTCGACGGCTCCGATGCGATGAACCCCGACCCCGACTACTCGGCCGCGTACGTGGTGATCACCGCCGACACCGGCGGGCAGGGACATGGGTTCACCTTCACCATCGGGCGCGGCAACGAGGTCTGCCGGGCCGCCATCGAAGCGCTTGCGCCCCTGGTCATCGGGCAGTCGGTGGACGACCTCGGCGAGTTCGCCAAGCGGCTCACCCACGACTCGCAGATCCGCTGGCTCGGTCCGGAGAAGGGCGTCGTGCACCTGGCGGCGGCGGCGCTGATCAACGCCGCCTGGGACCTCGCCGCCACCGCCGCCGGCAAGCCGGTCTGGCAGTTCCTCGCCGACCTGCCCCCGGAACAGGTCGTCGACCTGGTCGACTGGCGCTACCTCAGTGACGCCCTCGGCCCGGCCGAGGCGCTCGACATGCTGCACGCGGCCCGGCCCGGCCGCCAGGAGCGGATCGAGCAGCTGCGCCGGCACGGGTATCCGGCCTACACCACGTCACCGGGCTGGCTCGGTTACTCCGACGACAAGCTCGTACGCCTGGCCGGCGAGGCGGTCACGGACGGCTACCGGCAGATCAAGCTCAAGGTCGGCCACGACCTCGACGACGACATCCGGCGGATGCGGCTGGCCCGCGACACCGTCGGCGACGGTATCCGCATCGCGGTCGACGCCAACCAGCGCTGGGACGTCGACGAGGCCGTGCGGTGGATGACGGCGCTGGCACCGTACGACCCGTGGTGGATCGAGGAACCGACCAGCCCGGACGACATCCTCGGGCACGCCGCCGTCCGCAAGGCACTGAGGCCGTCGGGAATCCGGGTGGCCACCGGCGAGCACGTGCAGAACCGGATCGTGTTCAAGCAGCTGCTGCAGGCCGACGCGGTCGACATCGTGCAGATCGACGCCTGCCGGGTGGCCGGCGTCAACGAGAACATCGCGATCCTGCTGCTCGCCGCGAAGTTCGGCCGCCCGGTCTGCCCGCACGCCGGTGGTGTCGGCCTGTGCGAACTCGTCCAGCACCTGTCGATGTTCGACTTCGTGGCCGTCTCCGGCAGCCTGCAGGACCGTGTCATCGAGTACGTCGACCATCTGCACGAGCACTTCGTCGACCCGGTGGTCATCCGCGACGGGGCGTACCGGCTGCCGGAGGCGCCCGGGTTCTCGGCCCGGATGCGGCCCGGGACACTGCACCGGTTCGCCTTCCCGGACGGGCCGGAATGGGCCTGATCACGATGAGCCTCGACGGCTCCCGCACCGTCTTCTCAACAGGGAAAGGTTGATCATGTCCTCTTTCAGCACCCTGGTCGCTGTCGTCACCGGCGGAGGCTCCGGCATCGGCGCCGCGGTCGCCGCCGAGTTCCGGGCCCGCGGCGCACGGGTCGGTGTTCTCGACCTCGATCCCGGTGAACCGGCCGACGGCCTGCTGCCCGTGATCGCGGACGTCACCCACCGCGGCTCGCTGCAGTCGGCGATGACCACGGTGGCCGACACCTTCGGCGGCATCGACATCCTGGTCAACAGCGCCGGGATCGGCGCGATCGGGCCGGTCGAGGGCAACGACGACGACGAGTGGCACCGGGTTCTCGACGTCAACGTGGTCGGCATCGCGCGGGCCACCTCGGCGGCGCTGCCGTTCCTGCGCCGCAGCGAACACGGGGCGATCGTGAACCTGTCGTCGATCGCGGCCACCGCCGGCCTGGTGCAGCGTGCCCTCTACTCCGCGTCGAAGGGCGCCGTGCACTCCCTCACCCTCGCCATGGCCGCCGATCTGGTCAGCGAGGGCATCCGGGTGAACTGCCTGGCCCCGGGCACCGTCGACACCCCGTGGGTGCAGCGGCTGCTCGCGCGCACCGACGATCCCGAGGGCGAACGCACCCGGCTGGCGGCGCGGCAACCGACCGGGCGGCTGGTGAGCGCGGCGGAGGTGGCGGCCGCGGCGGCCTACCTGGCGTCGCCGGAGGCCGGTGCGACCACCGGCATGTCGCTCGCGGTGGACGGCGGCATGTCCGGTCTCCGCCTGCCCCGAAAGTGACCGGAAGTCAGCCCAGGCCGAGTCCGCTGTAGAGGTGCTTCGCGGTACGCCGGTGCCGGTCGGCCATCACCTCGTCACCGGTTCCGGCGTACACCAGCGCGAGACCGTCGTGCGCCCTGGCCTGCTCGTGACGGTCACCGGCCTGCTCGGCGCGCCGCAGGGCGTCGGTGAAGGCGGCCCGGGCTCCGTCCGCGTCGCCGCCGGCGTTCAGGGCCGCGGCGAGTCCGTTGATCGCCTCGACCACCACGCTGTGCTCACCGATCTCCCGGTAGATCGCGAGAGCCTGCCGATGCCGGTCGGCGGCCTCCCCCGGCAGTCCCGCCGCGCGCAGGGCATGGCCGAGGCTGTCGAGCGCGGCCGCCTCACCCGGACGGTTGCCGAGTTCCCGGAACAGCGTCAGGGCGCGGCTGTGATGCCGCAGGGCCTGCCGGTGATCACCGGCCGCGTGCTCGGTCTGGCCGAGACGGTTGAGGGTGTGCGCGACGCCGAGCGGATGCCCGAGCTCCTCGTAGAGGCCGAGCGCGCGACGCAGACCCTCGGCCGAGCCGGTGAAATCGCCGACCTGGCGGTCCCCGATAGCCCACATGACCAGCTGGTTCGCCTCGCCGACCCGGTCACCGACGGCGAGGAACACCTCGAGCGCGGCCCGGTGGTCGGCCCGCGCCCGGTCGTAGTCCCCGAGCCGCCAATGCGACACACCCCGTTCGACGAGCGCCCAGCCCTCCCCGGCGCGGTCGCCGACCGCGCGCCGCAGGACCAGAGCGCCTTCGAGGAGCGCGAGAGCCTCGGCGTAGTCACCGCCCCGGCGGCAGGTCACGGCCAGGTGGAAGGCGGCCACGGCCTCCGCCCGAGCGTCACCGAGCCGGCGCGCGGCTTCCAGAGCAAGGCTGTGCAGCTGGTACGCCTCCGCGTGGTGACCGCCCTCGAAGTAGCGGTAGGCCGTCGCCGCCACCGCGACGGTGTGCTCGGGGCGGCCGTGCCGGGCGAGCGCGACGAGGTTGGCCCGCTCGGCGTCCAGCCACGCGCGGCCGTCGGCAGGTCCGGCGAATCCGCCCGTCGGCCCGGCGTCCGGCTCGCCCCGGGAGATCGCCGACACGGCGGCGCGCGTCGTCGTGATCAGGTGATCGGCGAGGCCGGTGAACGCGGCCTCACGGGCGGCGGGTGTCTCCTCGGCCCGGGCGCGGCCGGCCGCGTACGCCTGAAGGAGGTCGTGGGCGGCGTAGCGGCCCGGCCGTGTCTCGGCCAGCAGGTGCGCGGAGGACAGCTCGGCCAGCAGCGGCACGACTGTCATGACCCGCTCGCCGGCCAGGCCGGCGGCCGCGGCGGCGTCCAGATCCGGCCCCGGGTGCAACCCGGCCAGCCGGAACAGGCGTGCCGCGGCGGGGGTGAGGTTCCGGTACGAGCAGTCGAACACCGCCCGGACGTCGGTACCCGGTTCCCCGGTGCTCAGCGGGCCCAGCCGGTCGCCACCGCGAAGTTCCGCGGCCAGGCCGGCCAGGGTGGCGGCGGGTCTCGTGGTGGCGCGGGCCGCGGCTATCGCGAGGGCGAGCGGCAGCCGGGCGCAGCCCTCGGCCATCACGCGTACTGCCTCGGGCTCGGCCGCGACCCGGTCGGCGCCGAGCCGCTGCGCCAGCAGTTGCTCCGCCTCGCCACCAGTGAGCAGGTCGAGCGGCACCGGACGCGCGTCGTCGGTCACGACGAGTCCGGTGAGCCGGCTCCGGCTGGTGATCAGGGTGACGCAACCGGCCGTGCCGGGCAGCAGCGGCCGGACCTGCTCGGCGTCGCGGGCGTTGTCGAGCAGCATGAGGACCCGCCGACCGGCGAGCAGCGTGCGCAGGAGTCCGGTCTGCGCGTCGAGGTCCACCGGCACGCGCGCCGCCGGCACACCGAGCGAGGACAGGAAGCCGCGCAGCGCCTCGCCGGGGGTCAGCGGCTGTGCGGTCGGGTGGAAGCCGCGCAGGTTCACATACAACTGGCCGTCGCGGAACCCCTCGCGCACCCGGTGCGCCCAGTGGATCGCCGTGGTGGTCTTGCCGACCCCGGCGGTGCCCCAGATCACCGCCACGGAGGCGGCCGGGTCGTCGAGGACGGCGTCGAGCGCGGCGAGGGCATCGGCCCGGCCGGTGAACAGCTGAGGCGCGGCGGGCAGCTGGGCGGGAGCCGGAGCGCCGGCATCGCGCGGTCCAGCCGCTTCCCGCCGCAGCACCCGGACATGTGCGCCGGCCAGCGCCGCGCCCGGCGACATCCCCAGCTCGTCGGAGAGACGGTCACGAATGACGGTGTAGGCGGCGAGAGCCTCCGCCTGGCGGCCAGCGGCGGACAGCACCTCCATCAGGCGGGCGTGGACCGGCTCGTGCAATGGCTCGGCGGCGGACAGCGCCCGCAACGCCGGGAGGGCCCGCGCCGGCTCACCCACGGTTATCGCGACATCGGCCAGGCGCAGGACGGTGGTGACGCGCTCCTCGGCGATGGCGACGGCGGCCGGATCGCCGGCCAGTTGCGGCACGTCGGCGAGAAGCTCCCCGCGCCACAGGGCGGCCGCCGACTCGAGCAGGCCGAGCGCCTCGGTGACCGGAGCCGACTCGGCAAGGCGGACCAGGTGCCGGTATTCGGCAAGGTCGAATTGTTCGTCGGTGAGGTCGAGCCGGTAGCCCGCCGGGGTACGGGTGATGGACGCGTCGGGATGCAGCGCCCGCCGTAGCCGCGAGACGTTCGTGTAGAGAGCGTCGGCGGGCGCTTTCGGCGGGTCCTCCCAGAGCAGATCGACCAGCCGATCGACAGGCACGGGCACGCCGGCGGACAGCGCGAGCCTCCCGAGGACCGCACGACGCGACGAGCGCCCGACCGGGATCTCCTCGCTGCCGCGCCGGACGGTGACGGAGCCCAGGATCCCGACCCGGACCGGGCCGCCGACCGGCGCCGCCGCGGCCGCCGGCAGTGGAGGCACCGCGGCACGGCGCAGTGCCGCCGCGCGGTCACCGGCCAGGCCGAGCGCGGCGACGATCGCCTCGACGACGGCTTGGCGTGGCCGCCGGGTGCGGCGCTGTTCGAGGTCACGGACCGTGGCCAGGCTGATCCCGCTGCGGTCGGCGAGGGCGCGCTGGCTGATCCCCGCTGCCTGCCGGGCATCGTGCATCAGCTCGCCGAAGACGTGGACCGTAGTCACATTCCACCCCCGTGAATGTCCCGCTCGACCCTAGCCCGTACGGGTCCGGTACGGGCAGGCCGTTGCCAGTAAGTGGAAAGTCGTCGATGTCAGGCTTCGGCGAGTCCGCAGACCCGACCGAGAGGAGATTCCGGTGCGCGTACGCATGAAGGCAGCGGCGATGACGGCCCTGGTCACGGCAGCGCTGGTGGTGACGCCTGAAATGGCGATGGCCGCCCAGTACGACGGGGTGATGGCGTCCGCCACGTCGTGCGGGACCGGCGCGACGACCCAGCGGGAGATAGCGCTGTCGTACGGCTCTCCACTCGGAACGGTGGTGGCGAGGGTCGAGTTGCGCTACAGCTCGAGGTGCAACACCACGTGGACGCGGGTCAAGTCGACGGTGCTGCCGGCCGACCAGCTCTGGGGAGCGGTCATCCGGAACTCGGACGGCCGGTCCTACTGGTGCTCCGAGTACGCCTGGAGCAGCAATCTCGGGGCGAACTACTGCCTCACGCCGATGATGAACAGGTCCGGCACCTCCACCCTCGCCTACGGCGGAGCCGACCTCGTCAACGACTCGGTCGACGGCTGGACCTCCAACTTCTAAGGACCCGAGCGAATCCACACACATCGGCGCGGCGATGTGGATCCCGGGCACATGGGAATTCGATTAACGTCTTTGTAACGTCCGCGACATGAATCCCCGCAGGTACTGGCCACTGCTGCTGGCGGTGGTGCTGGCCGTCGCCGGCATCGCCGTCTCGCCCTTCGCCCCCGCGAACGCCGCCGCCACCCTGGTCCAGGTCGGCTCGTTCGGCTCGAACCCCGGTGCGCTGCGCATGCACGCGTACGTTCCCGACGCGCTGCCCACCGGCCGTCCGCTGGTGGTGGCGCTGCACGGCTGCACCCAGACCGCCGCCGACTACTACAACCGGTCCGGCTGGCCCAAGTACGCCGACCTCTACCGGGCAGCGGTCGTCTTCCCCGAACAGACCTCGGCCAACAACGCGCTCTCCTGCTTCAACTGGTTCACCGCCGGCGACATCGGCCGCGGACAGGGCGAGGCGCTGTCCATCAAGCAGATGGTCGACCACGCGATCCGCACCTACGGCTCCGACCCGGCGCGGGTGTACGTGACCGGCCTGTCCGCGGGCGGAGCGATGACCGCGGTCATGCTGGCCGCCTACCCCGACGTGTTCGCCGCGGGCGCGGTCGTCGCCGGGCTGCCGTACAACTGCGGCACCGTCTGCCAGTACCAGGCGCAGTCCAAGACCCCGGCGCAGTGGGGCGCCCTGGTCCGTGCCGCGAACCCGGGTTACACCGGCCCCTGGCCGCGCGTCGCCGTCTGGCACGGCACCGCCGACACGACGGTGGTCCCCGCGAACGCCACCGAGCTGCGCGACCAGTGGACGAACGTGTGGGGCATCCCCCAGACCCCGTCGGCGACCGCGTCCCTGCCCGGTTCGACCGGGGTCGAGCACTACCACGACGGCAGCGGCCGGCCGGCGGTCTCGCTCTACCGCGTGCAGGGCCTGGCGCACGGGACCCCGGTGGCGCCCGGAAGCGCCGAGAACCAGTGCGGCGCGACCGGCCCGTACTTCCTGAGCTCGATCTGTTCCTCCTACTACATCGCCCAGTCCTGGGGCCTCACGGGCGGCTCGCCGACGACCCCGCCGCCGTCGTCACCCCCGCCGCCGTCGTCACCCCCGCCGACCTCGCAGCCCTGTTTCACGTCGAGCAACTACGCGCACACGACCGCGGGCCGGGCCCGGCAGTCCGGCGGGCAGACCTACGCCAACGGCTCGAACCAGGCGATGGGCCTGTGGAACACGTTCACGATCCACACCCTCAAGCAGACCGGCCCGAACTACTACGTCCTCGCCGACGGGCAGTGCTGACACCGCGGCCCCCCGGCAGGCGGATCCGGCCGCTGATGTTCTGCCCGAGGTCGACCACGTGACGGCCGGGCCCCAGCTCACGCACGCTGACCGGCCGGATCTCCCCGCCCGCGCGCACCGGCGGCGCCGGAGCACACCAGCTGCTCGTAGCCCCGATCGACGACGGTGACCGGTTCCCACACGGGCTCGATGATGCAGTGGTCCTCGTGCTGGCCCCTCGATCAGGTCGGCGACCACTTGCGGCGCTCGCCAGAGGTCAGCGGGCGTCCCGGCCACGGTACGAGGACGCAGTCGGCGGACTCCGCGTGGACGGTCTTGACGTCGTCGACGTGCAGTTCGTAGGCCTTCCGCACGGCCGCGCCCTCGGGCAGCCGTCAGGAGATACGGGCCCGCGGTTCGCCCAGGCCGAGGGGCTGGCCGAGGTGCTCCGCGCGGAGAGGGGTGGGACGGCTCATGCGGGTCAGCCGGCCACCGCCGCTCCGGGCGGCACACCTCGTCGTCGGCGATACCAGCGATCAGCGCCGCCGATCGCTCATGACTGCGATGACAGGCCGCTCCCGTCGGTCGGGGTCGGCAGCCGGAGCCTGAACGCGACGCCGTCGGGCAGGTCGTCGACCGTCAGGGTGCCGCCGTGCAGGGCGGCGATGTCACGGGCGATCGACAGTCCCAGGCCGGTTCCGCCGTCCTGGCGCGAGCGGCTGTCGTCGAGGCGTACGAACCGGTCGAAGATCCTTTCCTGGTCTTCCGGGCCGATGGCCGGGCCGTCGTTACCGACGACGATCTCGGCCCGGCCGCCCGAAGCGCCGAGACTGACGGTGATCCGGCTCCGGGCGTGGCGCATCGCGTTGTCGACCAGATTGCGCAGCACCCGGTGCAGCTGGTCGGCGTCGCCCATGACGCGCACCGGCGTGACCCGGCCGTCGACCCGCAGGTCTGGCCGGTCCTCGGCCAACCGGTCGCGGGCGGCGTAGACCAGATCGTCGAGATCGACCTCCTCCCGGCGCGGCCGCAGCGCCGCGTCGTCCACCCGGGCGAGCAGCAACAGATCGTCGACCAGGCGCGCCAGCCGGGTGCTCTCCCGGCGGATGCGCGTCGCCGACCGCTCCGCCGGCTCGTCCAGCTCGGCGCCCGTCAGAAGGTCGGCGTTGGCGTGGATCGTCGCGAGCGGGCTGCGCAGCTCGTGGCTGGCGTCCGCGACGAACCGGCGCTGCACCGCCGACGCCGCCTCGATCCGGTCCAGCATCGTGTTCATGGTGGCGGCCAGCGCGGCGATCTCGTCGCCGGAGTCGGGCACCGGCAACCGGGCGTCCAGATTCGTCGCCGTGATCGTGGCGGCCCGGCGGGTCATCGCCTCGACCGGGCGCAGCGTGCGCCCGACGAACACGAACGTCGCCACCCCCACCACGACGGCCAGCACCGGCATGCCGAGCAGCAGCGCCGCCACGATTGCCCGGGTCGCCTCCTCGAGCGTCTCCAGCGACTGCGCCACGAGCACGGTGTAGCGGCCGTCCCGCGTCTCGACCCCGGCCGCGAGCACGCGGAACGACGAGTGCCGGCCGGACCGCAGCCTCGTGGTCTCCTCCGCCGGCCTCGCGGCCTCCCGGCCCGGCAGTCTCGCCGTCTCCCGGCCCGGCTTCCCCGGTGGCGGGCGCAACCCGGACATCGGCCGGCTGCCGGCTCCGGGCGACGCGGCGACGACCCGGCCGGCCCCGTCGACGACCTGCACCATGGTGCGTCCCGGCTCACCCGGGGTCAGTGCCGCCGACAACGCCGGCCCGCTCCCGGCCCGCAGCGCGGCGACCACCTGGTCGACCCGGCCGGAGGCCGTGCCGGTGGCGTTGTCGAGCAGGATTCCCCGGACGGTGACCAGCAGCACCGCGCCGGCGGCCACCGCGGCCACCGCCACCACCGCGCCGGCGGCCAGCGCGGACCGCAGCCGGATGCCGGGCAGCCGGGGCAGCAGGGCTCGCAGACGCATGGTCGTCACGCTAGCCAGGGCCTGCTGAGCGCGGGCTGAAAGCGTGTTCAGCGGATTTTCAGAGTGCGGAGGGCAAGCTGGGACAGGATCGGATCGGGAGGTACGAGGTGCGCGTGCTCGTCGTCGAGGACGAACAGGAACTGGCGGAGACGATCCGCGACGGCCTCAACCGGGAGGGATTCACGGTCGACCTGGCCCACGACGGCGTCGACGGCCTGTGGATCGCCACCGAGCGACCCCACGGGGCGTATGACGCCATCGTGCTCGACATCATGCTGCCGGGGCTCAACGGTTACGAGATCTGCCGGCAGCTGCGGGCCCGCGAGGTGTGGACGCCGGTGCTGATGCTGACCGCCAAGGACGGCGAGCACGACGAGGCCGACGCCCTCGACCTGGGCGCGGACGACTACATGGTCAAGCCGTTCTCGTTCGTGGTGCTGATCGCGCACCTGCGCGCGCTGATCCGCCGGGGCGCCCCGGAACGGCCGGCGATCCTGAGCGCCGGTGACCTCACGCTCGATCCGGCGCAGCGCCGCGTCTGCCGGGGGGACACGCACATCCCGGTCACACCGCGCGAGTTCGCGCTGCTGGAGTTCCTGCTGCGCAACCGGGGCCGGGCCGTCACCAAGACCGCCATCATCGAGAACGTGTAGGACGCCAACTTCAGCGGAGACCCGAACATCATCGAGGTGTACGTCGGATACCTGCGCAAGAAGATCGACCACCCGTTCGGCCGTAACGCCATCGAGACGGTGCGGGGCGCCGGCTACCGCCTGGCCGCCGACGGCTGACGGCGCTTGCGGGCCGGCCGATGTGCACCCGCGTCGTGGCCGTTCACGGTGCCCCGGCGGCGTCACCGTGGGTCACCCGCCGGTAGTAGCCGTCCGGATCACGCAGACGGAAGTCGTACAGGCCCCACGGCTGCGGCCGAAGAGGCTCGACGGCGGAGGTACGTGAGCGAAAGTGCTCGTAGAGCGCGGTGACGTCGTCGACGCCGTCGAGCTTCAGCACGATCTCGACGCCCGCGCCGTTGGCCGGAGCCGTGCCCTGCCGGAGTGGGCCTGGTCCGTTGGCGTCCCGGACGGTCAGGTTCGACAGCACACCGTCCGATCATCCCCGCCGCGGTCTCTGCTCTTCAGCGGGATTTCAGGTGTCGTCTGCCAGTCTGTGCGCCACAGCCCGGCCAGGTGGCCGGGCCGTGCATCTCATCACCGCAGCACCCAGAGGGACCAGGGAAGCCGACATGAGCGATCTGACACCGCGTAAGCCGCACGACGACGACGAGCCCACCGCTCAGGTGAACGCCGGCACCGGAGACGCGCAGGAGGAGCCGGAACCCGCCCCGGTGTCCGCCGTCGCCGGCTCCGCGCCGGGCACGCCGGACCCGGCGACGCCTGCACCCGAGCCCGTGGCATCGCCGGCCGCACCCGTCGCGACGGCCCCGGCCGCACCCGTCGCGGCTGCCCCTGCCGGTCCGGCCCGCGAGCGCTGGCACAGGCGCCGAGTGCCGGTGCTGGCCGCTTTCGGGGCGCTGCTGCTGGGCGGGTTGATCGGTGGCGGTGTGGTGGCGATCGGCGTGTTCGCGGCCGGCGACCATCGTGGTGACGACCGCGGCCAGCACGGCCCACGTTTCGCCAGGGACGGAGGCGACCGGGCCGAGGGCCGCGGCGGCGACCGGTTCGAACGGCGCGGTGAGGCCCGGCGGGAGGGTCGTGAGGAACGGCGCCGTGGCCGCGAGGGGGCTGCGCCGGCTCCGTCGGGCAGCGCCGGGCCCGCTTCGCCGGCACCCAGCGCGTCGTCCTGACAGGCTGACCCGACCAGACTGGCCCGACCGCCGGTGGGGAGCCGGTGACCCCTTCCGCAGCTGCGCGAGCGCTACCGGCGGCGGGCGGCGGGCCGCTCAGCGGACGGGAGTCAGCGGTGGCTCACCCCGACGAGCATCGTCGTGGACGGTGAGATCCGCTGGCAGGGGCGGCTGGAGGGCCGTCGACCGGCGCGATAACGTCGCCGGATGCACGTGATCGAGATGACGGACGAGCCGGCCGAACCCGGCGATCGCAACACCGCCGGCGGCCGGCCGATTCTGGCGCCGGGGCAGTCGTGGCCGGTCTGCACCTGCGGCGAGCGGATGGCGTTCTTCTTCCAGATCGACGTGCCGGACGACGTCCCGGACTTCGGTGGCGAGCACCTGCTGGTGTTCCAGTGCCCGGTGCACAACGAGGCCGCGTTCGGGCCGGCGCGGCTGCCCGATCGCTACTGGGAGACCCCTTCCGGCGGGTACGACATGGCGCACTGGCGTTTCCTGCGCCATCGGGGCGGCGACGTGGCCGACGTGGAGGACGAGGTGATGCAGCCACGCCGACTGGTGCTGCGCGCGGCGGGCCCGGACGACGAGTGGGACTTCCGTGTCGGTGGCGAGCCCGCGTGGATTCAGGGCGAGGAGAAGTACACCTGCGCGTGCGGCGCCGAGCTGGCGTTCCTCGTGCAGATCCCGGAGAACTACGGTTTCCCGAAACTGCCGGAGGCGCCGAGGCAGCCGGACACGTTCGACAGCAACGCCTATGGGCTGCTGCTCGGCAACATGGTCTACATTCTCGCCTGCCCGGACCGCTGCGACCCGGCGGCGGCGTGGCCCGCCAACCAGAACTGAGCGTCACCAACCAGTCTCCGGACCGGCCGAAGGTCATCAGATGCTCGGGCTCGCCGGGTCACAGGCGTAAGCGGATCGTAAGCCGAGCGGTCTGGTGATCATCGGGTGCCAGGCGCTTGACTCGACCTGTGATTCGCCGACTACTCAGCAGACCTGTCACCTGGATCGTCGTCGCGGTGCTCGGCATCGGTGGCGCGGGGGCCCTCTACTGGTTCCAGCCGTGGAAGCTGTTCACCGACACCGTCGTGACCGAGGCCCTGACCGTCGTGCCGTCGTCGGAGCCGGAGCCGGAGCCGGTCGTGTCCAGCTCGGCCGCGCCGCCGAAGGCGACGGCCGTCGTGATCGCGGAGGGGAAGTTCGTGACCCACGAGCACGACACCAGCGGCACGGCCCGGATGGTCCGCAACCCGGACGGCAGCCACCAGCTGGAGCTCGTCGGCCTCGACACCAGCGACGGGCCCGACCTGCGGGTGTGGCTGTCCGACCAGAAGGTCCGCGAGGGGGTCGCGGGCTGGCGGGTGTTCGACGACGGCGAGTACGCCGAGCTGGGCAAGCTCAAGGGCAACCACGGCGACCAGGTGTACCGGCTCGGCGCGGACGTGGATCCGGCGACGTTCCGCAGCGTCAGCATCTGGTGCAAGCGGTTCGCCGTCTCGTTCGGTGCGGCCACCCTCGACATCGCGAAGGCGTGACGATGTCCTGATGGGACGCCGATGCCAGCAGTGTGACGCCCGCTATGCCGGGCAGCCGGGCTCCGGCGGCTGCCTGGGGCATCTCGACGGCATGCGGCTGTTCGAGGCGCGGTGCGGGCTGGACGGCACTCGGTTCAGCCCGCCGGTGTACGAGACGGTCAACCGGCTCGTGCTGCCCCGATCCGGCGCCTATCTCATGCTGGTCAACGGGCAGGAGGTGTTCGTCGACAGCGGCACGGCGGTCCTGACCCGGCGCGGCGACGAGCTGCGGGTGGCGCACCCGCTCGGCGGCGGCGACACGTTCACCGCGGTGGAGCTGGACGCCGAGGTCTGCGAGCGGTTGCCGCGGCGGGCGTACCGCTTCCGGCTCGATGATGCGACCGACCTGCACCACCGTGTCCTGGTGGCCGCCTGCCGGCGCGGTTTCGACGCGCTCGCCGCCGGTGAGCGGCTGCGGGCCGTGCTGGACCGGCTCGCCCCGGACAGCGCGGGTGGCGCTCCGCGGCGGGCGGCGACCGCGGTGGCGCACCGGCGGCTGGTCACCGAGGCGCGCGAGGCCCTGGCCGACGGCCGGTACGCCTCCGGCCTGACCGAGCTGGCGCGGCGGGTCAGCTGCTCGCCGCATCACCTGAGCCGGATCTTCCAGGCCGTCACCGGGGAGTCGCTGACCGAGCATCGCAACCGGATGAGGATCCGCGCGGTCCTGAGCGACCTGCAGGACGGTGACGACTGTCTGCGGATCCTGGCGGCGCGGTACGGCTTCGCCGACCAGTCCCACCTGACCAGGGTGGTCCGCAAGCACCTGGGTGAGGCGCCCGCGACGGTACGGCGAATGCTGAACTGAGTTCGGCTTCCCACCTTTCGGACGTCCCGAGTCCGCTGCGTGGTGACCTACGCCCACGGGCACGCCACACATCACCACGCGAACCGGCAGCGCCGCCTACGTGGTGCCCCACGCCCACAGGCACGCCACACATCACCACGCGAACCGGCAGCGCCGCCTACGTGGTGACCCACGCCCACAGGCACGCCACACATCACCACACGAACCGGCAGCGCCGCCTACGTGGTGCCCCACGCCCACAGGCACGCCACACATCACCACGCGAACCGGCAGCGCCGCCTACGTGGTGACCCACGCCCACAGGCGCGCCACACATCACCACACGAACCGGCAGCGCCGCCTACGTGGTGACCCACGCCCACAGGCACGCCACACATCACCACGCAACGGGGAGGGTTGCGGGAGGCGGAACCGGACCGCCGCGGAGTCGAGAACGAGTAAACGAGCATGAATGTCCAACGTGGTCGCCGACCAGGCGGTGTCGCATCAGGGGACAAGCCCGCGACAGGAGCATTCCATGCCGATACCGATCCGAGTCCTCCGCTGGACCGCCGCCGTCCTGACGACGGTCACGCTGACGCTGCCACCCGGCGCACCCGCGTCGGCCGGTCACCCACCACGTCTCACCGGCTCCGCGCCCTGCGCCGAGATCGCCACGTTCACCTGCTCGTATCTCACCGTCCCGCTCGACCGCACCGGCGCGCGGCCCGGCACGCTGCGGCTGCGCGTGGCGGTGGCGGACAACGCCGGCGCTCCCCGGGGCGTGCTGATGGTGCTGTCCGGCGGGCCGGGTCAGCCGGGCCCGGCCCTCGTGCCGCGCATCTCGCAGCGCCTGTCGTACCTGCTCGCCGACTACCGCATGGTCATGATCGATCAGCGCGGCACCGGCGAGGGCGCGATCGACTGTCCGCAACTGCAGCGGGAGGTGGGTTCCTCCGACGTCACACCGCCCACCCCGGCCGCGGTCCGGGAGTGCGCCGGCCTGCTCGGCCGGAACCGGAACCACTACACCACCGCCGACACCGTGGCCGACCTCGAGGATCTGCGCCGCGCGCTGGGCGTGCCGCGCTGGACTCTGGACGGCGTCTCGTACGGCAGCTTCGTGGCCGCGCACTACGGCCTGACCCACCCACGGCGGGTGGAGCGGATGGTGCTGGACTCGGTGGTGCCGCAGAACGATCTGGATCCGCTGTACGTGGACGGGTTGGCCCGGTCCGGTGAGGTGCTGCGGGCCGCGTGCCGTGAGCAGCAGTGCGGGTACGATCCGGCCGCCGAGCTGGCCGACGTGGTACGCCCATACGACAACGGTGTCGGTGTCCTGGACCTGCTCGTCATCGCCAGCATCGTGGACCCGAAACTGACCGCCACGAACTTCTACCCGGTTCTCCAACTGCTGCATCTGGCGGCGCAGGGTGATCCCGGTCCCCTGAACGCCGTCATCGAGGACCTGCGGCACGGTTCGTTCACGCCGCCGGCCGAGTACAGCAGCGGCCTGCACGTGGCGACGCTCTGCGGTGACCTGCGCAGCATGCCGTGGGGTGACGCGAGCGCGCCGCTGCGGGTCCGCGACGCGGCCGTCGAGCGGGCGCTGGCCAAGGTGTCCGATGACGAGGCGTGGCCGTTCGAGCCGCGGACCGCGGTGGAGCAGGGCATCATCGCCGCCTGCCGGCACTGGCCGCCGTCCCGGCCCAACCCGCGGCCGCCGTACCCGCGGCTGACCATGCCGGTCCTGATGATCAACGGGGACCGGGACCTGTCGACACCGCTCGAATGGGCCCGTCAGCAGGCGGCGCTCACCCCGCGCGGACGGCTGGTCGTCATCGAGGGCATGGGCCACTCGATCCAGGGACGCAACGCCGAGGGCGACCGCGTGGTCCGCGAGTTCCTGACGGGGAGCTGACCGCCGCCCCTGACGAATCAGAATCAGAAGCTGACCGTCGCCCCTGGCGAATCAGAATCAGAAGCTGATCGTCACCCCTGGCGAATCAGGAGCTGACCGCGGCGAGATCCAACAGCTGTTGCAGCATCAGCCCGTGCCGCACGTCGAGGACGTGCGGCACGCCGGTGCGTACGGCGGCGGCGAACTCGGCCCGCAGCACCGGCCAGCACTCCGCGTGATCGACCGTGCCGAAGTCGAGGGCCAGGGTGCCGGCCGGGCCGTACAGCTCGATCCCGGCGTGGGAGGCGGCGAGCCCGACGGCTCCGGACAGCGACATCTGGCTGACCGCGCCGCTGTGGTGGCGGCAGGTCAGCTCGATCCAGCGACGGCTGTCGCCGGTGGCGTGCACGTGCTCGATCGGCCCGAGGGCGGCGTCGGCCAGGTCGAGCAGGTGCGGGCCGAGGTCGTACATGGCTCCGCTGGTCAGCCGCCACCCGGTCGCCATCGCGCCGTCCAGGAACGCACCGTGCAGGTAGCGGCTCCGCGCCCCGATCGCGTCGAAGTCTCGGGCCGCGGCGAGAAAGGCACGCGTGGCCGGGTGGTAGCGCTTGGTCAGCACCAGCTGGGTCACCACGCCCGACTCGGTGACCGCGTCGGCGATCGCCCGCGCGCCGCCGAGATCGAGCGCGAGCGGCTTCTCCAGCAGCAGCGCCTTCCCTGCCCGGGCGGCGCGGGGCGCGAGCTCGGCCTGCACGTCCGGCGGCACGGCGAAGGCGACGGCCTCACATCGGGAGAGCAGATCTTCGAAAGAACCTGCGGCGTACGTGTCCAGCCGCGCGGCCAGGTCGGCGGCGGCCCCGGCGCGGCGCGCCCAGACCGCGGTGAGCCGGGTCTGCGGTCCGGCGGCCAGCACCGGGCCGTGCATCGTCGCGGCCCACGGCCCGGCGCCGACCAGTCCGACCGCGACCGGCGGCGTGGCGGGATCCCATTCCATACCGGCCATCCTGCCCGGACGGACAAGCAGCTCACCGATACTCCGGCCGGCATCAGCCGCGCGAGGACCGGACATCCCGCACAAGCGGATCAGCAGCTCACCGGCACTCCGGCCGGCATCAGCCGCGCGAGTTCGGCGTCCACCGCGTCCGGGGCGTAGACCTGGTCGACCACCATGGCGTACCCGCCGACGACGACCGACTGGGCGCCGAGCCGGCTGGCGCTGACCTCCAGATGCCGGGTGGACCGTGGCAGGGCGCATTGGTAAAGCACCTCGCGGACGCCGGTGACGAAGTGGATGTCGGCCAGGTCACCGGCGATCACGAGCACCGCGGGGTTGACCATGCAGACCACGGTGGACAGCACTTCGCCAACGAGCTTCCCGGCGGTTCGCGCCAGGTGCACGGCCTCGGCGTGCCCGGAGCGGATCCGTTCGACGAGCTCGGCGCCCGAGGACGTACGCGTACCCGAGGCGGTGAGCCGCTGCGCCAGTGCCAGGCCGCTCGCCACCGCGGCGAGACAGCCGTAGAGGCCGCACTCGCAGCGGGCCTCGCGATGCTCGTACAACCGGATGTGCCCGATGTCGCCGGCACCGCCGTCGATGCCCCGGTAGACCCGGCCGTCGATGACCACGCCGGCGCTGATGCCGGTGGCGACCTTGACCAGGACCAGCGCCGGGCAGTCCGGGTAGTGGACCGCCTGCTCCCCCAGCGCCATCAGGTTGGCGTCGTTGTCCACGTAGACCGGCCGCTGCCAGCCGCGACGCAGCCGCTCGGCGATCGGGTAGCCGTCCCAGCCGGGCATGAGCGGCGGCTGGGTGACCATGCCGGCGTCGAACTCGACCGGCCCGGGTACGCCGACGGCGATCCCCCGCACCTGGCCCGCGTCCCACCCGGTCGCGGCCAGGACCCGGCGCAGCGCGGCGTCCACCCAGGACAGCACGGCCTCCGGCCCGGTCCCGATCTTGATCGGCTCGTGCTCCTCGGTGAGCACCCGCCCGCTCAGGTCCACGACGGCGGCCCGGGCGTGGTTGGCGCCGAGGTCGGCGACGAGCACCACGCCGTGTGCCGTGTCGAACTCCAGCAGCTCCGCCGGCCGCCCGCCGGTCGACTCCTCGACACCGCCGGCCCGCAGGTAGCCACCCGCGCGCAACACGTCGATCCGCTGTGTGATGGTCGAGCGGGACAGGCCGGTGTAGTTCTGCAGCTCACCGCGTGTCCGGGCGCGCCCGGTCCGCACCAGCCACAGCAGATGACCTGCCGAATTCTGGTCCCGGCCCCACCTATCCCTGGTCGGCACAGGCCGCTGTTCCCTTCGTTGGCTCACGATTCGCCGTGGCCGACTACCCGCAAAGCAGGCTCTCATGCCGTGGGACGCACGGAAGGCCGACGCGGCCGGTTTCACCCACCGGGGCGGCGACTATTGCGCGGCAGCCCGGCATAAGGGGGCCGGTTCCCAAACGTAAGTTCCCGCGTTCTGCCCGCGCGGCCGCGGTTAGTGCGATGAAATGTCCGAGTGTCGCTCACAGTGCAGATCACCGCGCCGCGCCACGTCGAGGTGATCGATCAGCCCACCCCGCAACTGCGCGCCGGCGAGGTCCGGGTGCGTACCACCTACTCCGGCATCTCCGCCGGCACCGAACTCACCGCCTACCGCGGCTCGAACCCGTATCTGACCCGGTCCTGGGATCCGGATCTGCGGGTGTTCACCGAGGACGCCGGCGGTCTCAGCTATCCGGTCGCCGGGCTCGGCTACTCGGAGGTCGGCCGGGTCGTCGAGGTCGCCCCGGACGTCGCCGGCGACCCCGGTCTGCCGCCGGTCGGCGCGCACGTGTGGGGCATCTGGGGCCACCGCGGCGAGGCCGTTCTCAGTGCGGAGAAACTTCGCGGCTGTACGGTGCCCGACGGCCTCGATCCACTCGCGGCGACGTTCGCCCGGGTGGGGGCGGTCGCCCTCAACGCGGTCCTGGCGGCCGACATCCACCTCGGCGAGACCGTCGCCGTGTTCGGGCAGGGCGTGCTCGGGCTGCTGGCCACGCGCCTGGTCCGGCTCTCCGGCGGCACGGTCGTGGCGGTCGACGCGGTGCCCGGCCGCCTCGAGAAGGCCCTGGAGTACGGCGCCGACACCGTGCTGGACGCCCGCGACGGGTCGGCCGGGCTGCACATCCGCAAGCTCACCGACGGGCGCGGCGCGGACGTCGCGATCGAGATCAGCGGCTCGTACCCGGCGCTGCACGAGGCGATCCGGTCGGTCGCGGTCGGCGGGCGGGTGGTGGCCTCCGGCTTCTACCAGGGCGACGGCACCGGCCTGCGCCTCGGCGACGAGTTCCACCACAACCGGGTGGCCCTGATCTGCTCGCAGATCGGCGGCGTCCCGGCGTCCGTGGCCGGGCGCTGGGACCAGATCCGGCTCAACCAGACGTTCCTGAGGCTCGCCCGGGACGGCCGGATCGACCCGGCCGGGCTGGTCAGCCACGTCATCCCGGTCCACGAGGCGGCATCCGCGTTCCGGATGCTCGACCACAGCCCTCAGGAGGCACTTCAGGTGGTGTTGACGTTCTCATGATCAGAATCTCGTGCCAGGAACAGCTGCTGCCCGGCCGCACGCTGCAGGAGAAGTACGACGTCGCGCGCGACGCCGGGTTCGACGGCATCGAGCTGCGCGGCCACGGCGGCTTCCGGTTCCGCGACAGGCTGCCCGAGCTACGGCGTGCCGCGCGTGACGGTGTGCCGATGCCGTCGGTCTGTGTCGACATGCCGCACTTCTTCGCCGCCTTCGACCCGGAACTGCGCCGTGACGCCCTCGAGCAGATGAAGTCCCAGCTGTCGGTCATCGCCGAGATCGGCGGGCGTGGTGCGGTGGCCTGCACCCCCGCGTCCTGGGGCATGTTCTCGCGACGGTTGCCGCCGTTCGAGCCGCCCCGCAGTGAGGCGGAAGACCGCGCGGTCCTGCTCGACGGTCTCGCCGAGCTGGGTGAACACGCGGCACGGGTGGGCGCGATCCTGGCGCTGGAACCGCTCAACCGGTACGAGGATCACATGGTCAACCGTCTCGAACAGGCCGTCGAGCTGATCGAGGCGGCCGGTCTGACCTCGGTGAGGGTGCTGGCCGACACCTACCACATGAACATCGAGGAGGACGAGCCCACATCGGCGCTGGTCCGCGCCGCTGCTCATCTGGGTCATGTGCAGGTCAGCGACTCCAACCGTCTGCAGCCGGGCGCCGGGCACCTGGACTGGGCGGCGCTGCTGAGCACCCTCGACGCCGTCGGCTACGAGGGGTACCTGGCCGTGGAGTGCCGGCTGCGCGGTGAACCCGCCGTCGCGATCGCCTCGATCCCGGGCTTCCTGCGCCGCCACGACGCGCGGGTGCCGGCATGACCGCGTTGCTGGAACGGCCCCGGACGCACGACGCGGTCCGGGACCTGGACCGGGCTGCCCGGCGGGTGCTGCTCACCAACTGGCGGGGCCACGCCACGGTGCCGGCCGCGCGGCTCTATCCACATCAGTGGAGCTGGGACTCGGCGTTCATCGCCATCGGGCTGCGCCACCTGTCCCCCGTCCGGGCGCAACGCGAACTGGAGTCGCTGCTCGGGGCACAGTGGCGCGACGGCCGGGTGCCGCAGATCGTGTTCGACCCGCACGTGCCGGACGACGCGTACTTCCCCGGCCCGTCGTTCTGGCGATCCGCGCGGGCCCCCGGCGCGCCCGGGGTGCCGACCTCGGGCATCGTCCAGCCACCGGCGCACGCCCTCGCCGCCTGGGCGGTCCACCAGGCGGACCCGGCGGCCTCCCGCGGCCGCGGGTTCCTGGCGCGCGTCTATCCGCGTCTGGTCGCGTGGCACCGCTATCTGACGACCCGGCGCAACCTGACCGGCAACGGGCTGATGTCGGTGGTGCACCCGTGGGAGTCCGGGCTGGACAACAGCCCGGCCTGGGACGTGCCGCTGGCACGGATCACGCCGGTACCCGGCACGGAGTTCACCCGCCGCGATCTGAACCATGCGGCGGCCGGGGAACGGCCCACCGACACCGACTACGGCCGGTACGTGCGGCTGGCACGTGACTACCGCGACGCCGGGTACGCCGACTCCCTGGGGGTGCACGCTTTCGCGGTCGAGGATCCGCTGTGCAACGCGCTGCTGGCCGCCGGGGAGCACGCGCTCGCGTCGATGGCCGCCGAGCTCGGCCTCGACGGGGAGCGGCACCGGTCGGCGGCGGATCGCCTCACCGAGAATCTGACCACCATGCTGTACGACCACGCGGGCGGCGTGTTCTTCCCGCGCGACGCGCACAGCGGCCGCATGCTCAGGTCGTACTCGATCGGTGGTCTCATGCCGTTGATCGTCCCGGGTCTGCCGGTGGCCTCCGAGCTGGTCGGTACGGCGCTCGGCGACCGGTTCCGGCTGCGTGACGCGTGTCCGCTGCCGTCCTACGATCTGAGCGCCGACGACCACGATCCGGGCCGCTACTGGCGTGGGCCGGGCTGGGTCAACACGAGCTGGCTGTTCTGGCACGGCCTGCGCCTGCACGGCGAGCAGGCACTCGCTGACGACCTGCGCGATCGCCTGATCGACCGGGTCCGCGACGCGGGTTTCCGCGAGTACTTCGACCCGCTCACCGGGACCGGCCACGGCACCGACGGGTTCGGCTGGACGGCGGCCCTGGTCCTCGACCTGCTCCGGACCCCGTGACCGGGCACTCGGTGGTCGCGGGCACCACCTGCCTGCTCACGGCCGTCGCCGGCGGGGACGTCACCGGCACGGACACCGACGGGTTCTTCGCCGACGACTGCCGGCACCTGTCCCGGCTGGTGCTCAGCGTGCCGGGGACGGTGCTGCGGGTGCTGCGCCGCGACACGGCCGGGACGGTGTGCGTGCCGGACACGGGGCGGCACGCCGACGCGCCGTACGCGATCGTCCGGCGCCGCGAGGTGTCGGCCGGACGCCTGGTCGAGTCGCTGGAACTGACCGGCTTCGCCGCCACCGGGCAGACCGTCGAGCTGGGTTACGAGCTGGCGGCCGACTTCGCCGACCAGTTCGAGCTCCGCTCGGCGGGGACGTTCGACAAGTCCGACGCCGTCCGCGAGGTGGACGACTCCGGTGGGCGGCTGTCCTTCTCGTACGCCCGCCGGGGTTTCCGTCGCGGGACCTTCATCGACGCCGAACCGCCCGCCGACGTCTGCGCCGACGGTCTGCGCTGGTCGGTGGATCTGCCGCCCCGGGGCACGGTGACGCTGAGGATCACCGTGACCACCACACCGCCCCCCGATCGCACCGGCGGACGCGTTCCCGGTGTGTTCCGCGACGACCTCTCCCGATGCGTACGCCAGGGGCTGGCCGATCTCGACGCGCTGACCATGCCGGCACCGGGCGTGCCCGGCGCCGTCCTTCCCGCCGCCGGAGCGCCGTGGTTCCTCACCGTCTTCGGCCGCGACAGCCTCCTGACCTCGCTGTTCGCCCTGCACCATCGGCCGGAACTGGCCGCCGGCACGCTGCGGGTGCTGGCCGCCACCCAGGGCCGATCCGCCGACGCGTCACGGGTCGAGGAGCCTGGCAAGATCATTCACGAGACCCGTCGCGGGGAACTCGCGACGACCGGCGAGGTGCCGTACGGCCGCTACTACGGCACCGTCGACGCGACCCCGCTGTTCCTGATGCTGCTCGCCGCCTATCACGAGGTGAGCGGTGACGACCGGCTCGTCACCGCGCTGGAACCCGCGGCGCGGGCCGCGGTCGGCTGGATGCTCGGGCCCGGTGGCCTCTCCGCCGGTTACCTGCGCTACCGCACCGACCATCCCGGCCTGGTGCACCACTGCTGGAAGGACTCGGCCGACTCGATCGTCTTCGCCGACGGCACTGCGGCGGCCGGGCCGATCGCGGTCGCCGAGGCACAGGGCTACGCCTACCGGGCGCTGACCGGCACCGCCCGGCTCGCCGCCCGGATCTGGGACGACCCGGCCTGGTCGAAGACCCTGTCCGACACCGCGGCCGGCCTGCGCGACCGATTCGCCATCGACTTCCGTCTGCCCGACGGGTTCGTGGCGCTCGCCCTCGACGCGGCCGGTACCGCCGTCGACGCGGCCGCCTCCAACGCCGGTCACGTGCTGTGGTGCGGGCTGCTCGACGACGACTGGGCGGCCACCGTCGCGGCGCGGCTGGCCGATGACGAGTTCTTCTCCGGCTGGGGCATACGCACCCTCGCCGCCGGTCAGACGCCGTATCACCCGCTGTCCTACCACCGCGGCGGGGTGTGGCCGCACGACACGGCGATCACCGTCGCCGGGCTGGCCGCCACCGGGTACCGCGCCGAGGCGGAACGCATTGCCGACGGGCTGCTGGCCGCCGCGGCCTGGACCGGCGACCGGCTGCCGGAGATCATGACCGGCCTGGCCCGCGAACCCGGCGGCGGGCCGGTGCCGTACCCGCACTCCTGCTCGCCGCAGGCGTGGGCGGCCGCCGCCCCGCTGCTGCTGCCCTGATCCGCGTTCACCGGCCGATTGCCGACGGTGGACGGCGCCCGCCACGATCGTCGTATGGCGAAACCCGACGTGCTGTCCCGAGTGGACGCCGACCTCGAACGCGGCGACACCCGCCTGGCCGCCCGGCGGCTGACGAGCCTGCTCATGGCCGACCCGCAGGACCTGGAGATCCGCGCCCGGCTCGCCGACGTGTACCGCCGGGCCGGTGACGTCGCCGAAGCGGGCCGCTGGGCGTTCCTCACCGAGGACGCCGAACCGCACGAGACCGCGGCGTTCGCCACCAAGCACCGATCGCCGGCCGATCGGCTGCGCCTGCTCCGTCTCCGGGGCGAGAACCCTCGCGAACTCGGGCCTCTCGCCGAATCCCGCTACAGCGACCTGGTCGCCTCGGCCGCCACCGCGGTCACCCCGCCCGCCACCGCGGTGGTCCCGGCCGATGCGGCGGTCACCCCGGCCGCTGCGGCGATGGTCCCGGCCGACGTGCTCCCGCCGGTTCAGCGCCTCACGCCGGCACCCGTCAAGCCCAGACCGGAGCCCAGTTGGTCGTTCATGGATCTCTTCACCGCGGCCGCGGTGTTCGGACCCGGGGTAGTGGTCGTCTGCGTCATCCTCTACGAGATCGTCACGGCGGTCCTTCCGGCGTCCCCTCGGTGACCGGCGATCAGAAGGCCGACGGGGCGGACCGCTGTCGGGTCCGGGCGACCGCGCTGGCCACCAGGTGCAGCATGTCGAGCGCCGCGGCGAAGACGACCCAGAACCACTCCCAGCCGGTCAGGCCGATGCCGGGGGTGTAGAAGAGGATGTAGAGCAGGGTCGCGAACGGGAAGAAGATCAGACCCAGCAGCGGCCAGATCCACGTGTCGAAGGCGGCGTCGACGAATCTCGGCCGCACCAGCCAGATGATGAAGAGGGCCAGTCTCGGGAAGATCCCGGCGAAGATGGCGAACAGGCATCCCATGAGTTCTCCGTCCCACGCTTGCGTCCGGGGTCCCGCCGGACGCCCATCAGGATGCGCGGCTCACCGACCGGCCCGCCTCATGCGTGACGGATGAGCCGGGCTACCCGGTCCGCTCGCGGACGCGGTCGGCGATCGCCCGGCCCAGCTCGACCGTCGTGCCCTTGCCGTGCAGGTCGGGGGTCAGCGGCGCCTCGCCGGGACCGGCCGCCAGAACGTCCTCGATCGCGCCGAGCAGGTGGGCGCCCGCGTCGGGGTGGCCGAGGTGGTCCAGCATCATCGAGGCGCACCAGATCTGACCGACCGGATTGGCGATGCCCTGCCCCGCGATGTCCGGGGCCGAGCCGTGCACCGGCTCGAACAGGCTCGGGTGCTCCCGCTCGGGGTTGATGTTGGCGCTCGGGGCGATGCCGAGCGTTCCGGCACAGGCCGGGCCCAGGTCGGAGAGGATGTCACCGAACAGGTTGCTGGCGACCACCACGTCGAACCGGTCGGGGTGCAGGACGAACTGCGCGGCCAGCGCGTCGATGTGGAGCTTGTCGACATGTACGCCGGGAAACCGCTGCCCCATCGCGGCCACGCGCTCGTCCCAGTACGGCATCGAGATCGAGATGCCGTTGCTCTTGGTCGCCGACGTGAGGTGCCGGGCCGGGCGGCGTTCGGCGTGCTCGAAGGCGTAGCGCAGCACCCGGTCGACGCCGATGCGGGTCATCACCGTCTCCTGCAGCACGGTCTCGCGGTCGGTGCCCTCGAAGACCCGGCCGCCGACGCTGGAGTACTCGCCCTCGGTGTTCTCCCGGACCACGACGAAGTCGATGTCGCCCGGTCCACGGCCGGCCAGCGGGCTTCGCACGCCGGGCATCAGGCGGCAGGGGCGCAGATTCACGTACTGGTCGAAGGTTCGCCGCATCTGCAGCAGGCTCCCCCAGAGCGACACGTGGTCGGGGACGACGTCGGGCCAGCCGACCGCTCCGAAGAAGATGGCGTCGTAGCCGCGCAGCGTCTGCTCCCAGTCGGCCGGCATCATCGTGCCGTGCCGCTGCCAGTAGTCGGCGCTGGCGAAGCCGAACTCGTCGCAGTCGAGCGTGATCCCGAAACGGTCCGCGGTGGCGTGCAGCGCTTCGAGGCCGGCGGGCACGACCTCCTTGCCGATGCCGTCGCCGGGGATGACGGCGATCCGGTACGTGGTCATCGGCCCTCCCGCAGCGCGGTGAGGCCACCCTGGGCGTCCTCGAGGGCGAGCCGCTCGGCGGTCACCGAGTCTCGGGCGCGCAGCGCGCGGACCAGGGCGCGGTGGCTGGTGTACCGCTCGAGGCCGAACGTGTCGTCCTCGGCGACCCGGCTCAGCAGCAGCTCACGGCGACGGGACCGGCTGAACACCCGGCTCTGCTCCAGCATGCGCACCAGCACCGGGTTGTGGGCGCAGGCGCTGACCGTGTCGTTGAACTCCTGCATCGTGTCGAGCAGCTCGGTGAGGTGGCGGTCGGTGGAACGGTCCTGGCGGCGGCGCTCCTTGAGCAGGATGAGCAGGTCGTCGGCACGGTCGAGGACGGTGTCGAGGGCGTCGAGCTGCTCGGCGGTGGCGTGCCGGGCGGCGAACCTGGCGACCAGGCCGCGGAGCCCGACCTCGACCTCGGCCAGGTCGTCGATGGCGGCGTCACGGATCTCGGCGACCTGCACGGTACGCGGACCGATGCGCTCGATCAGGCCGTCGATCTCCAGCCGGCGCAGCGCCTCGCGAACCGGCGTGGGGCTGATGGACAGCCGGTCGGCCATGCCGCGCTCGGTCACCTTCTCGCCCGCCACGAGTTCGCCGTCGGCGATCGCGGTGCGGACATATCGGTACGCCTGGTCGGCGAGCGTCTCAGCGGAGTTCATGCCCGGCACTCTAGCGCATGCCATGGCGAATCTTGTTTGCCACCGTTGACGATTTTGCTGTAGCAAATTACGGTGACGCCGGACACACGGAGGTCACATGTCGGAAAGCCCCCGGAAAATCACGTTCTTCATCGCCCTCACCCTGTTCGCGCAGGAGGCGACCTGGAACTTCTACGACAATCAGGTGCCCGTGCTGCTGCGGGAGCACGTCGCCAGCGCCGCGCTGGTCGGCGCGCTCATGGGCATGGACAACCTGTTCGGCATCTTCATCCAGCCGTGGATCGGCAACCGGTCGGACAACACCCGCACCCGGTGGGGACGGCGGATTCCGTACCTCGCGGTCGGCATGCCCCTGGCGGCGCTGCTGTTCGTGTTCCTGCCGTGGACCACGTCGGCGGCCATGCTGATCGCGGTGATGGCCGGGTACGCACTGGTCGCCAACACGATGCGCCCGCTCGCCGAGTCGCTCGTGCCGGACTTCATCGAACCCGAACGCCGCAGCCGCGCCAACGCCATCGTCAAGATCGCAACGGCGCTGACCATCATCGTCGCCTCGCTGATCAGCATCTTCGTCGTCGACGAGCATCCGAGGGCGGCGTTCGCCATCCCGTCGGTGATCCTGCTGCTGGTCACCGTGGTGATCGTGGGCAAGGTGCGTGACAACCGGTCGGCCGCCTACCAGGCCGCGGTGGCCGAGGACGAATCCGCCGGAGCCGAGGTGGCACGGGTACCGTTCCGGCAGGTCATCACCGAGATGGTCACCGACACCGACCGGCGGCGGCTCCTGCTGCTGCTCACCATCATGCTGTTCGGCGGGGCCTGGTTCGCCTCGCGGTCGCTGGTCACCCCGTACGGCATGGAGGCTCTCGGTCTCTCCCGCGGCGACGCCGGCGGGATCACCCTGCCGAGCGGCATCGCCTACGTGATCGCCGCCTATCCGGCCGCGCTGCTGGCCGAACGCTGGGGCCGGTTGAAGACCATGGGCGCCGGAATGGCCCTGTTCGCGGCCGCGATGGTCGCCGGTGCGCTCTTCCGGACCACCACGGCGACGGTCGTCGTGTTCTGTTTCGCCGCGGTCGGAGCGGCCGCCTTCCTGATCAACGCGGCCGTCGCGCTGTGGAACCTCGCCCCGTCCAGCCGGGTGCTCGGCACCTACACCGGCCTGTACGCGGTGACCTGGTATCTCGGCGGCTTCGGCGGCCCGGCGCTGATCGGCGGCGCGGTCGACCTGACCGGCTGGAACCTGATGATGCTCGACATCGCGGTGCTGGCCGTCCTGTCCATTCTCGTCCTGCTGCGACTGGGCCGGCTCCAGCGCCGGGCCGTCACCCCCATCCTGAAGTGAAGGCACGATGCCGACGATTCTGATCACCACCGACTATCTGACCCCGGGCGACGAGGTCGACGACTATCTGACCGGGCTCGGTTTCACCACCCGCCACCACCCGATGCGAGGGAAGCGCACGTCCGAGGAGCTGATCGCCGCGCTGGACGGGGTCGAGGGCGCGCTGATCGCCAACGAGCCGATGAGTGCCGAGGTGCTCGGACGCGCTTCGCGACTCCGCGCGATCGTGCGTACCGGCGTCGGTTACGACTCCGTCGACGTCATGGCCGCGGACCGGCTCGGCATCACCGTCAGCAACCTGCCGGGCATCAACGCGAACGCGGTCGCCGAGTACACCATCGGGCTGCTGCTCGTGCAGGCCCGTGACCTGGTGCGGATGGCGGCCGGGGTCACGGCGGGCGGCTGGCCCCGGCGCGACGGCTTCGAGCTGCGCGGCAAGACGCTCGGCGTCATCGGGCGGGGTGCGGTCGCTCAGCGGGTGCGGCCGCTCGCCGAGGCGTTCGGCATGAACGTGCCCGACGGTCTGCCCCTCGAGGACCTGCTCCGGGTCTCGGACTTCGTGTCGATCCACACGGCGCTCACCGACCGGACCCGGCACCTGATCGACGCCGCGGCGCTGGCCCGCATGAAACCGACCGCGCACCTGATCAACACCGCGCGTGGCGGGATCGTCGACGAGAACGCGCTGGCCGACGCCGTCCGGACCGGGCGGATCGCCGGGGCGGCCCTGGACGTCGCGGAGACCGAGCCGCTGCCCGCCGGCAGCGTGCTGCGCGGCGTCGACGGCATCACGGTCTTCTCGCACATGGCCGGGCAGACCGCCGAGGCCCGCCGCGACGCCGGCATCGAGGGCGCCCGCGAGCTGGTCGCCGCCCTCGCCGGGCACCCCGCGCACACCGTGGGGCTGGTCCCGTGAACGGCGCGGACGTCATCGTCGTCGGTGCCGGGCTGGCCGGTCTCGTCGCGACCGCCGAACTCGCCGCGGCGGGCCGGTCGGTCATCCTGGTCGACCAGGAGCCCGAGCAGAGCCTCGGCGGGCAGGCGTTCTGGTCGTTCGGCGGGCTGTTCCTCGTCGACTCGCCCGAGCAGCGCAGGATGGGCATCCGTGACTCGCACGAGCTGGCCTGGCAGGACTGGCTGGACAACGCGGGCTTCGACCGGCCGGAGGACGAGTGGCCGCGGCGCTGGGCGCGGGCGTACGTCGACTTCGCCGCGGGTGAGAAGCGGGCCTGGCTGCGGCAACTGGGCATCAAGTTGTTCCCGGTCGTGGGCTGGGCGGAACGGGCGAACAACTCGGTGCCGCGTTTCCACATCACGTGGGGCACCGGGCCGGGCGTGCTGGAGCCGTTCGTCGCGGCCGTGCGGCAGGCGGTGGCCGACGGGCGGGTACGGCTCGCGTTCCGGCATCGCGTCGACGAGCTGACCACGACCGGCGGTGTGGTGACCGGGGTGGCCGGGTGCGTCCTGGAGGCCGACGACGTTCCCCGGGGCGCGGCGAGTTCCCGTACCGAGATCGGGACCTTCGCCTTTGAGGCCCCGGCGGTCGTGGTCACCTCGGGCGGCATCGGAGGCGACCATGATCTCGTACGACGGAGCTGGCCCCCGGCCCTCGGCACGCCTCCGGAGCACATGCTCAGCGGCGTTCCCGCCCACGTGGACGGCCGGATGCTCGCGATCACCGCGCGGGCCGGTGGTGCGATCATCAACCCCGACCGGATGTGGCACTACGTCGAGGGCATTGAGAACTGGGACCCGATCTGGCGGCGGCACGGCATCCGTATCCTGCCCGGACCGTCGTCGCTGTGGCTCGACGCGCGTGGCAATCGGCTTCCCGCTCCGCTGTACCCCGGCTTCGACACCCTCGGCACGCTCGCCCACCTGCGCGCCACGGGGTACGACCACAGCTGGTTCGTACTGACCCAGCGGATCATCGAGAAGGAGTTCGCGCTCTCCGGGTCGGAGCAGAACCCGGACCTGACCGGGCGCAGCGTGCGCCAGGTGCTCGGCCGGATCCGTCCCGGAGCGCCGGCGCCGGTCGAGGCGTTCAAGCGCAACGGGGCCGACTTCGTGGTCGCCGACGACCTCGACGAGCTGGTCGCGGGCATGAACGCGCTCACCCCGGAGCCGCTGCTCGACCCTGCCGGGGTCCGGCGCACGGTCGAGGCGCGGGACCGGCAGCTGGCCAACGGGTTCACCAAGGATCTGCAGATCGCGGCGGTCCGCGACTTCCGGCACCACCGCGGCGACCGGCTGATGCGCACCGTGGCACCACACCGGTTGCTCGATCGATCGGCCGGGCCGCTGATCGCCGTACGCCTGCATGTTCTGACCCGAAAGTCACTCGGCGGCCTGCACACCGATCTGGACGGCCGGGTCCTGTCCGCGTCCGGGGAGCCGGTGCCCGGCCTCTACGCCGCGGGTGAGGCCGCGGGGTTCGGTGGCGGCGGCATGCACGGCTGTCGCGCCCTGGAAGGAACCTTCCTGGGCGGTTGTCTCTTCTCCGGCCGGCAGGTCGGTCGCGCTCTAGTAAGGACGTCTCTGTGAACGAAGTACGCGTGCTCACCCCGACCGGGATGCTCGGGGCCGGGTTCCCGCCCGAGACGCTGACGCGCGGCCTGGAGCTCGGCGCCGACGTCATCGCGGTCGACGGCGGCTCCACCGACTCCGGCCCGTACTACCTGGGCGCCGGCATCGCGAAGACCGCCGCCGCGGCCGTCGCCCGCGACATGCGAATGCTGCTGCGGGCCGCTTCGGCCGCCGGAATCCCGCTGATCATCGGCTCGTGCGGCACGAGCGGCACCGACTCGGGCGTCGACTGGGTCGCCGGCATCACCCACGGCATCCTCGCTGAGGAGGGCCTGGATCTGAAGGTCGCGACGATCTACAGCGAGCAGCGGGCCGACGACCTGGCGGCACGGCTCGACCGGATCAAGCCGCTGCCCCCGGCCGGGCCACTCGACGCGGCGACGCTGGAGAGCTGCCGGCACATCGTCGGCATGATGGGCCACGATCCGATCGTGGCGGCGCTCGAGGCGGGGGCCGATGTGGTGCTCGCCGGGCGGGCCACCGACACGGCGATCGCGGCCGCGTTCCCGCTGATGAAGGGCCTGCCGCCCGGGCCGGTCTGGCACGCCGCGAAGATCGTGGAGTGTGGCGGGCAGTGCACCACCAACCCGCGTGCCGGCGGGGTGCTGGCCACCATCGACGCCGACGGCTTCACCATCGAACCGCTCGACCCGGACAACGCCTGCACGCCTACGTCGGTTGCCGCGCACATGCTCTACGAGACGGTCAACCCGTTCACCATGCGGGAGCCTGCCGGGACGATCGACGTGTCCGAGGCCGTCTACGAGGCCCTGGACACGCGTCGGGTGCGGGTGTCGAAGTCCCGGTTCGTACCGGCCGGACAACACACGATCAAACTCGAAGGGGCGAGGATCACCGGGTACGAGACGATGTCGTTCACCGCGATCCGGGACCCGCACATCCTCGGGCAGATCGACACGTGGGCGGCCCTGATGCGCAAGATGATCGGCGAGTGGGTCTCCGGGACCCTCGGCCTCGACGGCTCGGACTACGCCTTCGACCTGCGGCTGTACGGCCACGACGCGATCCTCGACGGCATCGAACCGGATCGGCGGCCGCCCCGGGAGGTCGGCGTCATGCTGCTCGTACGGGCCGCCGACCAGCAGACCGCCACGGCTGTCGCGAAGGTCGCCAACCCTCTCATGCTGCACCTGCCCACTCCCGACATGAACTACCTGCCCAGCCTCGCGTTCGCCACCTCGCCGGCGGAGACCGAGCGGGGTGCGGTCTACGAGTTCGCCCTGCACCACGCTGTCGACGTGGACTCCCCGACCAGCATGTTCCGCCTCAACCTGCCGCCCGACGCCGACTCCATCAACCCGCGCTCGGACGCCGACGCCACCCACCGGCGCCCGGACGCCGACGCCACCCACCGGCGCCCGGACGCCGTGGCCATCAACCTGCCGGAGGACGGCGATGCCTGAGACCCGTACCATCGCCGATCTCGCCCTTGAGGTCCGCTCCAAGAACGCCGGTCCGTTCTGGGTCACGATGGAGCTGTTCATGCGCGACGCGGCCGGCTACACGATCGTCGCGGATCCCGGCTACCTCAACGCGACAGTGATAGCCGGGCTGTACGGCGTCGAGCCCGACACCGTACAGATCTTCCGCATCCCGGCACTGGACGTCGTGAAGATCTCGTTCCCGCGCCCGGTCCCGCAGGGCAGCCTGCGCGACCGCGACATCCACGCCGGGCAGCATCACGTGCCCCTGGCCCTCTTCCCACTCCCAGGCCCCGTGACCTGATCTGATCAGCTGCCCGGCCCGTACTGTCGCCGGGCGGGCCGCCACTCGTCCCGGCGGCTCGTCCCGGCGGCTCGTCCCGGCGGCTCGTCCCGGCGGCTCGTCCCGGCGGCTCGTCCCGGCGGCGGCAGGCGCACACATAATGGCAGCGTGCGACCTTGCCGTCGCCATCACAACGTTCAAGGCCCACGTAACCGCATCGTGGTCACGTATCGCCGATCCAGGCGACGGCCGGCGCACACAGCGCACCTTTAGGTGCGACCGCACCGCCGCTGTCATGGCTGCAGGGTCGTTTCAGGTCAGTGGTACGCCAGTGAAGTCGGCCAGCGCCCGCAGCAGGCGATCCTGGAAGTCGACGTCTCCGGCGGCCGGGTGTGGGGACTGGCGGCGCTGGTGGTGCCAGTAGCCGCCGGTGTCCGACACGTCGCCGGTGACCAGCCACTCCTGGGTCAGGTGTCCGAGTCGCAGGTCGTCGGGTGCTCCGGGGCCGCCCATCCGGGTCGGCACCCAGCCGGGGTCGACGGCGTTGCTCAGCACCTCGGGCCGGCGACGGGCGACCGCGAACGCGAGGGCGGTGACGAACAGCTTGCTGTCCGAATACGATCCCGCCCGACCTCCGCTCCAGTCCACACCGGTCACGTCGGCCCGGCCGCCACGGTGCATGCCGCTGCTGAGGTAGACGAGGCGGCTCGGCCCGGCGATCAGGGCCGTGAGCAGGTATGGCGCGACCACATTGACCGGCATGATCGCCGCGCCGGTGTAGAGGCCCGCATTGTGGATCACGGCGTCGGGTGGGGTGAGCCGGTTGACCTGTGCGGCCACGGCGCGGATCTGATCGGGATCGGACAGGTCACCGGCGACCGCCTCCGCGCCCGCGTCAACGAGGTCCTTCACCGCGGTCAGCCGGTGCGTGTCCCGGGCGTGCAGGATCACCTCGTGCCCGTCGTCGAGCAGCGTCCGCGCGGCGAGGCGGCCCAGCCCGTCGGCGGAGCCGGTGATGAAGATGCGCGTCATGTGCCCCCCCCGTCAGCCGATGCCAGTCTGGCACGACCCGACCGCCGGCCGGCGGCGCCCGGACCGGGACCGCGGCCAGGACGACCATCCCCGCGATCCGGGCCGGGTCTGGTGACGGCCTTGGTGTGGTACTGGATGATCGTTTTGGCCCGTTTTCGGCGGCGGACTGCGTGTTATGGCTGTCTCCCGGGCCGGGAAGGCTGCGTGAACCGCCGCCGGCCGATCAACTCGGTCGGCAAAGGGTGCATGAACCTCTGCCGACCGATCAACTTGGACGGGAAGGGTGCCAAAGCCGCCGCCGACCGATCAACACAGCCGGCAAAGGGTGCGTGAACCACTGCCGACCGATCAACTTGGACGGGAAGGGTGCCAAAGCCGCCGCCGACCGATCAACACAGCCGGCAAAGGGTGCACGAACCACTGCCAGCCGATCGACTTGGCTGGGAAAGGTGCCGGGCCATAGCCAGCCGATCAGATGAGGGCCTCGGCACCCGTGGCGTATCGGGCCCGCCCCGCGGTCCACGGAACGCAGCGGCCCCGGACCCCGCCTCATCCGGCGCACACAGAACGACGATGTGCGATGCGGCAGGGCGCGCTGGCGACATCCGCGAACCCTCGGCGCAGGCACTCGGAACACCCATAGCGGTCAGGGTCCGGTGTGGCGACGGCCGGATCGCACGCCGACGTCGGGTGTGCGCCGGCCGTCGCGAGGCCCCGCGAGCCGTACCTGAGCCACGCAATGGCCCGGCCGGAAGGCGTCTGAGGTACGGCTCGCGGTCCGGCGCGGAGACCCGGCTCCGGACGCCGTCAGCGGTGCCGGGTCAGGGTAGCCAGGACCTCCCCGGCCAGTGGGGCGGCCAGCAGGTCCTCGACCGGCGCGGGCAGGGCGATCCGCCAGTTCGGATACTCGTCGACGGTGCCCGGCATGTTCGGCCGGTCGGCGACACCCGCGGCGTCGTCGAGCGTGGCCACGACGACCCGGGACGGGCAGGCGGCGAGCACCCGGTACTCGGCGAGGATCGCGGCCCGGATCTGGTCGTCACCGATCGGCCCGGCCGGGTCGACGCCGGCCTGCTCGCACAGCTCGCGCCGGGTGGCCTCGGCGAACACCGGGTCGTACGCCTTGCCGATCCGCTCCATCGCGGCGACGTCCGCACCGGTCAGGATGCCGGCGATGGTGGCCTGATCGTGGGTGCTCGCGGCGCCCATCGAGTTCTCCGGATTGCCCGCGGCCCGCGTGCCGGTCTCGGTGCGGTAGCCGAGCATGCCAATCGACGCCATCGTCTCGCGGACCTCCGGCTCCACGGTGCCGATGTCCTCACCGACGATCCACGCCCCGGCCCGGTCCGCCTCGATCCGCAGCACGGCGAGCAGCTCGTGGACGGGATAACGCACATACGCGCCCTCGGCGACCGTGCCGTCGACCGGCACCCAGAACAGCTGCCACAGCTGCATGACGTGGTCGATGCGCAGCGCACCGGCGTGCCGCAGCCCGGCCCGCACGAGCGCGACGAACGGCGCGAACCCGGCCGCGGCCAGGGCGTGCGGGTCGAACGGCGGCAGCGTCCAGCGCTGGCCCTCGCGGTTCCACGGGTCGGCCGGGCAGCCGACCTCGAAGTCGAAGGCGAGCAGGTCCTGGTACTGCCACGCGTCGGCGGAGCCGAAGTCGAACCCGACGGCCACGTCCAGGCACACCTCCACCCCGCTGCGGCAGGCGACGGCCAGCTGCCGGTCGGCCACCCACTGGCACCACATGTGGAAGCGGACGCGGTCGGCGCAATCGGCGGCGAACACGGCGACGGCCGGACTGTCCGGATGCGCGTACACGCCGGGCCAGGTCCGCCAGTCACCGCCGTACGTCTCCGCCAGAACGCACCAGGTCGCGAACGTGGTCAGATCCCGGGCGCGATCGTCCGCCCACGCCCGGAACTCCGCCGGCTCGTCGAGGCGGGCCACGGCCCAGATCCGTTCGAGGGCAGCCGTCTTGATCCGGGTCACCGCGTCACGGTCGATCCGCCGGGTGGCGTTCAGGGCACGGCCCTCACGGGCCAGGTCGGAGAGGTCGGCGAGTTCGGCGCCGGGGGCTTCACCGGGTGCGATGTGCAGGACGTTCAACCACAAACGGCTTGCCGGGCTGTACGGGGAGTTCAGCGCCGGAGCAACCGGAGCCATCGCGTGCACCGGGCTGACCATCAGCACCCCGGCCCGGCGTGCGGCGACGGTCCGCGCGATCAGCGCCAGGTCCCGGAAGTCGCCGATCCCCCACGAGTCGCGGCTGCGGGCGGCGTACAGCTGAACGGCCAGCCCGGCCGTGCGCGGCGGTTGCGACAGCCGCTCCGGTGCGGCCAGCAGCAGGTGCTCGGCACCGTCGTCGGTGGTGAGCCGGTGGTAGCCGGGCCGGTCCACGGTGCCCTCGACCCGCACGACGGCGCCGTCCTCCATCTCGACCTTGCCGAAAAGCCGTGGATGCGGGCGGCCGGGCGTGGCGATCACGACGTCCGCGCCGGCCGTGCGGCTGCGCCGGAACCGGGCGAGGAGCGCTTCGCTCGTACGGTCGGCGACCCCACGGTGAATACCGAAGGCGTCGGTGTAACCCGGAACGATCCCGTAGGTGCTCATGACTGTGACGGTCGAGGCGCCAGGGTGCTCGCCGGTCCCCGTCGCGGTGCAAGCGCGTTGCAGGACCCGGATCGGCTGCCTATGGTGGTCGGATGCCTTCAGCGGGTTCGCGCTCGACGGCCGTCACCGTGGTGACGGCTGTTCGTGCTGCCCGCCGGCACCTCTTGCCGAGCCCGGTCCCGACCGGTCGTGGCCCACCGGCGGATCCGCATCGTAGATCCACCGCCAGGGCGAAGCTGATCAGCTTCGGCCTTTTTTGTTTTCCGGCCTTTCGACTTCTTACAGGAGCGTTCCGACGATGAGTATCGACATCGCATCTCCCGGGCAGGATCACAGCGCCTTGCGAACGTCGCTGAGTGAGGACTTCGCGTTCCAGACGACCCGTCTGAAAGAACTCACCGAGATCAACGCCGACACCGGTGACCCCTCCCAGGCCCACGACCGGGCGGCACTGCTGGCGGACACCCGCCGGAGCCTGGAGCTGATCACCGGCGCGCTGCGCCGGATCGCCGACGGCACCTACGGACGCTGCGAGCGTTGCGAGTCCCCGATCCCGGCAGAGCGGTTGCGGGTGCTGCCGCACGCCCGGTTCTGCGTGCCCTGCCAGCAGAAACACCACGGCTGACAGCGCCGGGGCCGCCACGGCGGCCCCGGCATCACACGATGATCAGGGGCCGTTCATGGACTCACTGTGGCTGTCGTTTCCGGACGACCTCGGCGGTACGGGCATTCGCGAGCCGATCCGCCGATTTCTCGACGGCCGGCTGCCCCGCGAACAGGTCGACGACGTCCTGGCGGTCGCCGCCGGGCTGGTCCGGGAGAATCCGCGCGGCGGTGAACTGATCCTGAGCCACCGCGACGACACCGTACTCGTCGAGGTTCTCCGCCGGACCGCGGCTGATCCCGCACCGGCCACCTCGGCCGGCGGGCATGTGCGCGGCGCCCATCCGGCCGGAACCGGCAGCGTCGTCTGGGTCTCGGTGCCGGTCCCGCCGCTGGGTCAGCCCTTCGGCGACTGACGGCGCCGCTCCCGGCGGGCGTCGACCGTGGTCACCACCTTCTCGGCGACCTCCTGCCGGTTGCGCCGCAGCAGGAAGACCGACAGAACCATGCTGACCGCGAAGGCGATCAGGACCCGGAGCATCAGGTCAAGCTCCAGCGGCGCGACGGTGAGCACCCCGAAGACCAGCGAGAAGTACAGGAGGCGGAGAGCGAACAGCTGAACGACGGAGCGCATGCGGATACCTCGGACCTGGAAGACGTGACAGCTCCCCAGGGTAGGCGTTACCACCGCGGCCCCCGCATCTCACTCGGCCTCGACCTCTGCTCCCGCCGCACCGAACGCGCCCGCCACCCGCCACCCGCCACCCGCCACCCGCCACCCGCCGATCTTGGATGCTCGCCCCCGCTCGCAGCAGATCTTGTGCGTTTGCGGCTGATCTGACGGCGCAACCTCACAAGATCGCCTTCCCTTCTACCGCTTCGCCTTCCTGGCGGCAGATCTTGTGAGGTTCGGCCGACAACTCGACCCGAACCTCACAAGATCTGCCGCATTGATGGCGGCCGGGACACCGCCGGTGCGGCCGGGACACCGCCGGTGCGGCCGGGACGCCGCTATGCGGCCGGCGCTTCGTCAGGGTCGCCGGGCCGGCGGGCGAGCGCCCCGTCGAGGGCGTTGTCGACCAGGGCGACCGCGAACTCCTCGGTCAGCGGCTCGTCGGGGATGAGCAGGCGGTGGTAGCAGGCGCCCCACAGCTGGTCGACGAGGATGCGCAGGTCGAGATCGTCGCGCAGCTCTCCCCGGGCGCGGGCCTTCTCGAAGGTGGCCAGCGCGAGCGCCCGGCGCGGCCCGGAGTAGTGCCGGGAGAAGGCGGCGGACAGCTCCGGGTCGGTCTGCGCGACCCCGATGAGCCCGGCGATGACCGGCCCGGTGCGATCCTCGGTGAGCAGGCGGACGAACGCCCGCATCTGCGCGGTGAGGTCGGCCCGCAGGTCACCGGTGTCCGGGAACTCCAGCCGTTGCTCGCTGTGGGTGAAGTACGCCTCGGCGGCGAGCGCGCCGGCCGACGGCCACCACTTGTAGAGGGTCACCTTGCTGGATCCGGCCGCCGCGGCGACCCGGTCGAAGGTGACGGCTTTGACCCCCTCGGCGAGCAGCAGACCGGCGGCGGCGCGCAGCACCCCCTCGCGGACCTCGGCGGCCGGCCGGCGGCCACGGCCGCGCCGCGGAGAGGGCTGGGACGTCACGAACCCAGATTAGTGGACAACTTGTTTTTATCGCAGTACCTTTATATGGACAGCGAGTTCATATGACTGAGGAGTCGTCATGACCGAGAAGACCACCCGCGTCGCCATCGTCACCGGCGGTTCCGGGGGCATCGGACGTGCCGTCGCCGAGCGCCTGGCCAAGGACGGTGTCGCCGTGGTCGTGCACTACAGCGGCAACGAGACGAGGGCGCAGGACACCGTGAAGGCCATCGAGGCAGCGGGCGGGCAGGCCACCGCGTTCGGCGGTGACGTCGCCGACCCCGACGCGATGGCCGCACTGTTCCGGCACGCCACCGACACCTTCGGCGGCGTCGACGTGATCGCCCACACCGCGGGCATCATGCCGCTCGCGCCGATCGCCGAGATGGACCTCGAAACCTTCGACCGGATTCAGCGTACGAACGTGCGCGGCACCTTCATCATCAGCCAGCTCGCCGCCAGACAGGTCCGGGCAGGTGGCGCCATCATCAACTTCTCGACCTCGATGACCCGGCTGCAGGCGCCGGCCTATGGTCCGTACGCCGCCTCCAAGGGCGCCGTCGAGGCGATGACCCTGGTGCTGGCCCGTGAGCTGCGCGGCCGTGACATCACCGTCAACACCGTCGCGCCCGGCCCGACCGCCACGCCGCTGTTCTTCGAGGGCAAGAGCGAGCAGGTCGTCGAGCACATCGCGAGCCTCAACCCGATGGAGCGGCTCGGCACGCCCGAGGACATCGCCGAGGTGACCGCGTTCGTGGCCGGCCCCGGCCGCTGGATCAACGGCCAGGTCCTCTACACCAACGGCGGCGCCGCCTGACCGATCGACGAGGTCAGCGACGGCGCGCGGCCATCCACTGCCAGACGCGGGTGCCGTTGCTGCTCGGGTCGTTGCGGGCCAGATAGATCCACGACCAGTGGCCGTTGAAGCGATGACCGTTCCAGACGACCTGGTCGTACAACGTCATCAAGGATCGGGGAATCAGGTCGTGGGCGTGGATGGTGTTCGGCTCGGGCGGGACGGTCGGGTCGTCGCGTGAGGTGATCAGCCAGGTCGGCGTGGTGATCCCGGCCAGCTCGGCGTCGGTGATCAGCTGGGGGCCGCCCGGCGTCAGCGACGCCACGATGCCGCAGACCGGCACGGACGAGGCGAACAGGCGGGGGTACACGGTGGTCATCTTCAGGCTCATGTACCCGCCGTTGCTGCACCCGGCGACGTGGACGCGCCGCTCGTCGACCGGATGCCGACGCGCCACCTCGGCGACGATCTCGCGGATGAGCGGGGCGAAGCGCGACCCGTCCTCCATCCAGAACGAGGTGCTCTGCGGGACCACGACGTACGCGCCGGAGAAGATCCGCTGCGCCTCCGGGGTGGCGAACCCGAGCGCGCCGCGGTTGGCCCGCAGCGTCGTCTCGTTGTCGTAGTAGTCGTCGCGCAGTGAAGCGCCCTCTCCCCCGCCGTGCAGCCAGACGACCACCGGACGCGGCCCGTGCGCGCCCCGGCGGTCCGGCGTGTAGAGCCGGTACTTCATGCCCGAGCGGGACACGTGGTGACTGAACGCGTCCACCTCGGGGTTGAGCAGCTTGCCCTGGACGAAGGACGCGATGGAGACCGGGCGCCCGTCACGCCGCCGGATCGGGGCGGTCTGCGTGATCGTGTACGCGAGGTCGAGCCGGACGTTGCGGCCCCGGCTGAGGATGTAGCCGAGTGTGCCGCCACCGACCTGACCCTCGCCGTACGCGAGATCGAGCACGATGTCACCCCGGCGGTCGAGGCGGATCGCCGTCACGGGGCGGTCCACGTCGTACTCGCTGAAGATCTGATCTCCCTCGGCGATCGGAATCGGGCTGGTGGCCCTGGCGTGCACCGCGAAGGTGCCGGTCGTCAGGCTCGCCGGATCGATCGGGCCGAGCCGGGTGGCACCGAGCGTGATCGACACGATCTGCTCACCGCCGTCGAGCACCCGTGCGTTGAGCGTGAAGCCGACCTTCGCGCCCGTACGCCCATGGGCTCGAGCAGCGGTGACCGGTAGGGACAGCCCGGCGGCGGCGCCCGCGCCCGCGGCCAGGAGAACGGTACGACGGTTGACCGGAGTGACCATGCCGACTCCCATGTTTCGCGTCCGTTACAACGACGTTGGTCTATCACGTGCGCACCGGGCGGCGGAAGGGTTCACCAGCGATCGTCGATAGCATGCGGATGTGAAGCGGTGGGGCGTATTCCTGATCGGCGGCGGCTGCGGCCTGGCGACCGGCGCGAGTGCCGGTGACCCGGCGGTGATCCCGGGCCTGGTCGCGGCCGCTCTGGGGGCGGCCCTGCTCGCCCTCGGCGGACGCTCCCAGGGGGCGCGCCTCATCGAGGACGCGACCGCGGGCGACGTGAAGAAGACGCCCAGGCCGACACTTTCCGGCCTCGGGACACGCGTCGAGGACATTCTCCGGCTGGCCGAGGAGCAGGCCCACGCGCACGTGGCCGCCGCCGAGGACGAGGCCCGGCAGATCGTGGCGCGGGCCAACGCCGAGGCCCGCCGCATCGAGGGCCGGTAGGCGCGGACTCTAGGCCCCGGTGGCAGGCCGGCAACCTCGGCCCGGATGGCATCGAGCGCGGCGAGTGTCGCCAGCCAGGCCTCCCGCCGCTGCTCCTGGGTGAGGCCGGGCTCCCACGGCGGGGCCGCCTCCGTCAGGCCTGCCTGCGGGCCTCCTCCCACGCCAGCTTCTGCAGCGCGGTCGCCAATTCTTCACGCTCGGCCATCCCGACACCCCCGCATCGACGACTCTGATGGTCAACGGGTACATCAAAGCGTCCGGCGCCAATGAGTGATGTGGATCACAGTCACAAAAGATCCGTTCGCGGTACGGCGGTCGTCTATCAGGGCGTGAAAGAGAGCCTGGACGCGGTGGACGAGGGGGAACTCGTACGCCGTACCGCCGCCGGGGACCGGCGCGCCTTCGACGAGTTGTACCGGCGGACGTCGCCGTGGCTCGCCGTCCGGCTGCGCCGGCGGTGCGCGGACCCCGACGTGGTGGCCGACGTCATGCAGGAGACCTACCTCGCGGTGTGGCGGGCGGCCGGCAGCTTCGCCGACGGCGGCACCGGTGGCAGCGCGGTCGGCTGGCTGTGGACGATCGCCGCGAACCGGATGGTCGACGCGTTCCGCCGCCGCGCCCGGCAGGCGCAGGCGCCGCCGGTGCCGACCGCCGAGACGGTCGCACCCGCCGCCGAGGACGAGGTGATGGCCGGCCGTGTCGGCCAGGACCTGGAACAGGCGCTGCTGCGGCTCCCACCCGAGGTACGGCAGGTGCTGCGGGCCATGGTCCTCGACGGCCTGTCGGTCCGCGACACCGCCCTGATGCTCAACGTGCCGGAGGGCACGGTGAAGTCCCGCGCGCGGCGGGCCCGGATCGCTCTGCGGGAGGCACTGTCATGACCACGCACCCCGACGCCGGTGTGCTCGCCCGCTACGCCGAGGGTGACCCGGCACTCGACGAGGCGAACGTGTGGTCGGTCGAGACCCACCTCGAGACCTGCGCGGACTGCCGTGGCCACCTGGCCGGGCACGCGCCGGACGACACGCTGGCGCTGCTGGAACGGGTCGCCGCCGGGATCGACCGCGGCATCGCGGACGGGCCGTCGCCCGTACCCCGGCGAAGGGCCTGGTCGGCGGCGAGCCGCCGCTGGTTCGTGGTGACCCTGGCGCCGTGGCTCACGATGACGGCCGCCGTGCTGGGCTGTGCGGTGCTGCTGCAGCTGGGGATGCCCGAGCTGCCGTCGCTGGTGCTGCTGCTGGCACCGGTCGCGCCACTGCCCGGCGTGGCCGTCGCGTGGAACCGGCGCACCGACCCGGCCTGGGAGCTGATCGCCGGCACACCGGCGGCCGGGCTGGGCATGCTGCTGCGCCGCACCGCGGTGGTGCTGGCCGTGGTGGTGCCGCTGCTGGCGGTCGCCGGAGCCCGTACCGGAGCTCCCCTGGCCCTGATGTTGTTCCCGAGCCTCGCGTTCACCGCCGCGTCGATCGCGCTCGGCGCTCTGATCGGTGTGCGCCGGGCGGTGCTCGTGCTGGCCGCGGTGTGGTCGCTGGCCGTCGTGCTGCCGAGCCTGGTGACCTCGGAACTGCCCGTGGTGCTGCATCCGGGCGGTGCCGCCGGCTGGGCTCTCGCCGCCTGCGCGATGGCCGCCCTCACGGCCGCCCGCGCCGATCTCTTCCGCCGCCTGAGCAGCGGCAACTGACCGCGCAACACCGAAGGGGACACGATGCGAACGATAAGTGCGGCCGAGACGGCGCCGGCCACGTACGCGTGGGCCGTGCACGCGGAGCAGCTGAGGGTCAAGGCCGGCCGGCACCTGGCCGTCGACGGGCTCGACCTGCGGCTCCAGACGGGGGTGCACGGCCTGCTCGGCCCGAACGGCGCCGGGAAGACGACCCTGATGCGGGCGCTCGCGACCGTGCTGAAGCCGTCCGGCGGGCAGCTCACGCTGCTCGGCGAGACGGTGAGCGGCCGCGCCGACCTGCGCCGGGCCCGTCGTGGACTCGGCTACCTGCCACAGGACTTCGGGTTCTACCCGCGGTTCACGGTGCGCGAGTTCGTCGAGTACATGGCGTGGCTCAAGGAGGTGCCGAAGCCCGCGATCCCCGGTGCCGCGCAGCGGGCCATCGAGCGGGTCGGGCTGACCGCCAAGGCGGACGCGAAGATGAAGACACTGTCCGGCGGCATGGTGCGCCGGGCCGGTATCGCGCAGGCCATCGTCAACGACCCGCAGGTGCTGCTGCTCGACGAGCCGACCGTGGGCCTCGACCCGGAGCAGCGCCTCGACTTCCGTGACCTGCTCGCCGACATCGGCGTCGACAGCTGCGTCCTGGTCTCCACGCACCTGGTCGAGGACGTGGTCGCGGCCTGCACCGACGTCATCCTGATGAGCGAGGGCAAGCTGGTCTTCCAGGGTGGCCCGGAAGCGCTGATCGCCCACGGTGACCAGGGCGACGCCGGGTTCAGCCCGGCCGAGCGGGGCTACTCGGCGCTGCTGCGCCGCCACCGGGGCGGTGTGGCATGAGCCGTGTCCTGTCGGTGCAGGTACGCCGCTTCGGCGTTCCGGGTGCGGCGCTGATCCTGCTGGTCGGCGCGGTCGCGCTGTACCTCGTCAGGGGTGAGTGGGCGGTCGGGTGGATGGCGCTGGCGATGACGCAACGGTCGTACCTCATGCTGCTCTGTCCCCTCGCCCTGGCCGTCGGCGCCTGGCTGGCGCACCGCGAGCGCCGGGCGAACGTGGCGGAACTGTTCGCCGGCACACCCCGGCCCGCTCACCAGCGGGCGCTGCTGACCCTGACCGCGGTCGGTGGCGCGGCCGGCCTGGCGTACCTGCTGGTGCTGGCGGTGACCGCGCCCTGGATCGCCGCGACGGCCCGCTACCTGCCCGCCACGGTGTTCGGTGTGGTCACGGTCGGTGTACTCGCGGTGGTCGCGTCAGCCTGGATCGGCCTGGCCGTGGGCCGCCTGGTGCCGCGCCCCGTGACGGCTCCTGCGCTGGCCGTCGTGGGTTTCCTGGCCGTCCTGGCGCTTCCCCTGGGCCTCGAGAAGCAGTGGCTGGCCAGCCTTTCCTCGCCGGCCTGGGCCATGGACCTGCTCAGCGACTACCAGACCGTGCCGGGCGAGGTGAGCGCGGCACAGGCGATCCTGGCGATCGGCGTCGCCACGGCCGCCGCGATCGTGGTGGCCGCGAACCGGTGGCGCACGCGTGCCGCCGCGCTGCTGCCGATCGCGCTCGGTCTGGCACTCAGCGCCGCCGTCATCCCGCACGACCACCAGCGCATGACCTTCGACCCGGTCGCGCAGCAGCTGGTGTGCACCGACGACGCGCCGCAGGTGTGCGTGAGCCGGGTGCACGCCGGCCTGCTCGACGAGGTCACCCCGCACGCCCGGCAGGCCCTGTCGCTGCTGGCGAAGCTGCCCGACCCGCCGACCAGGGCCCAGGAGAACACCAACACCTATCTCGACGAGAAGACCATCGTGCGGTACGGAGCGGACACCGTCGCCTTCGATCTGGACGTCGACAGCGACGGCCACCTGAAGGACACCGACACCATGCTGATCCGGATGCTGGACGCCGGCGGGGCGAGCGCGGTGGGATGCCCCGACGGCTTCGACGTGCCGGTCGAGCGGGCGGCGGGTGCCTGGATCTCCGGCCGTGAACCGGTCCGCGACCCGGACGACCCCGAGATCACCGCCGGACCCGGCGACCCGAACCCGCTCAGCTTCGACGCCGAGGCGGCGCAACTGTGGGAGAAGCTGCGGCAGCTGCCCGAGAAGGAGGCGCTCGCCCGGGTCGTCGCCGTCCGCGAGGCCGCTCTGGAGTGCCGCGACGCGACCGGGCTGCTGGACGGGAGCAACCGGTGAGATACCTGGCGCTGCATCTGCGGTCGAGGCGCGTACCGGCGGCCCTGACAGCGGCGGCGGGTGGCACGGTCCTGATGTGGTCGGTGGTGGCGGCCTTCTCCGAGACCCGCGACGCCGACCTCACGATGGTCGTACTGCTGGTACTGCTGCTGGCCGCGTCGTCGGCGCACACCCTGGGCGGCCCCGACGACGCGCTCGAACGCACCAGCTCCCGCAGCTGGCCACCCCTGCGCGCGGCGCACCTGCTCGCGGCGCTGGCGGTCATCCTCGCGCTGGTGCTGGTGACGCTGGTGACCATGGCCCGGTTCGGCCCGGCCGCACTGGTCCTGAGGGACGCGGCCGGACTGATCGGCCTGACCGCCCTGGGCGCGGTCGTCCTCGGCGCGGCCCGATCGTGGTTCCTGCCGCTGGCCTGGACGCTGCCGGCCCTCATGCTCCCGTACGGCGGGACCGCGGTGGCCGGTCAGATCCTCACCTGGCAGTCACAGCCGCACGACAACCGGGCCGCGGCGGTCACCGCGACGGTCGTCGCGGTCGCCGGGCTGGTCGTCTACGCGGTACGCGGGCCGGCGCTGCGTGACGCCGGTTCCACGGCCTGAACCCGGCTCGTGAGGTCGTCGTCGGTGATCGGCCGGACCACCCGGCACGGGACACCGACGGCGACCGACATCGGCGGGATGTCGCGGCTCACCACGCTTCCGGCGCCGATGACCGAGCCGTACCCGATCCGCACCCCCGGCAGGACCACGACGTTGCTGCCGATCCACACCCGGTCCTCGATCACGATCGGCTCGGAGAACCGGCGGAAGTCCTCCCGCAGGTCCGGGTGGATCGGGTGGCCGGTCGTGGTCAGGGTGACACCGGGCGCGATCATGACACCGTCACCGATGCGGATCTCCACATCGTCGACGAACGTCAGGTTGACGTTGCCGAAGAAGTCGTCGCCGATGTGCACGTTGCTGCCGAATCCGGCGTGGAACGGCGACAGCAGCACGGTCCGCGCACCGACCGACCCGAGGATCCGCTCCAGCAGCTCCCGGCGTACCTCGGCGTCCCCCGGCCGCGTGCCGTTGTACTCGAAGATCAGGTCCGCCCGCCGCCGAGAGTTCTGGAACGCGGCTTCGGACTCGGTGTAGAGCAGCCCGCTCCGGATCCGCCCCAGCACCTCGTCATGGTCACTCATCGGCTGCGCTCCCGGTGCTGTCTACCGCCTCTACAAGTATGATCGATAGTCACTCGCCTAGTCCTCTGCCGGATGCCGGCCGGGATCGACGCGGTGTTGTCTAGCGTGGGCTCATGGTTGACGAGGCACTGGCCCGCGAACTGATCGACATGACCGACGGGGACCGGCGGCTGCAGGCCGGAGCACTCGGCGACGACCTCTCCGCCCAGTTGACCCACCGGCGGGTCACCACCCGCAACGGCGACCGGCTCGCGGCGATCCTCGACGAATACGGGTGGCCGACCGCGGAGCTCGTCGACGGCGCGCCCCTGCCGTGGCCGTGCCGCGATCCCGGGCGGATGGATGAGCTGCGCGCCGAGGTCGGCCTGGACCCGTTCGCCGTATACGTCGCCAAGCACGCGCCCGCGTGAGTCCAGCGGTGCCGAGCGGCTTCCGGCCCGTCGGCGAGCCCGAGGTCGTGCTGGCGTTCCTGCGCGGTGAGATCGACTCGGAACGGTTCGGGGCGGGCGTACGCGCGGCACTCGCCGAAGTGGGCGGCTCGCGTCTCGTACGACATCCGGACCTTGACTCTGACCTGGAGAACCTGGCTCGCGAGCGCGCTCTGGCGACCGCCCGCGGGTGGCGTGAGGGCGGGATGTTCGAGGGTTTTCCGGAGCGGGTGGACTGGTACCACGGTGTGCTGCCGCCGGATGTCCTCGCTCGGGTGCGGTACATCGACTACTCGTACTGGAACGAGTTGTCCGGAGGTTCCCGGCGGCCGGCGGACGTGCCGGCCACACTGCGTTCCGGGCGGCTGCCGCAGTGGGTCACCGAACTCGGCACGGACTGGTGCTTTCAGCTCGCGGCACTGCTCGCCGGCGCCGAGTCGGTCGGCGACCTGATCGTGATGGCGGCGCCCGGCCTGGAACGGCTCGTCGTGCTGGAGGGCCACGCCCGGCTGACCGGCGTCTTCGTGGGCGGGCTGGAGAAGCGGGTCACGGTCCGCGCCTACGTGGGTGTGTCAGCCGCCGTCGACCGGTGGGGCTGCTTCTAGTCACCACCTGGGGAGATCTTGTGCGGTTACGCCCGGTGAACGACCCCGACCTCACAAGATCGCCGGGATTGCCGTGATCAGCGGGCTACTGGTAGGCGGACCTCGAAGCGGCAACCGCTGCCGGTGTTGCGTACGCCGACGCGGCCGCCGTGGGCCTCGACCAGGCCGCGGACGATCGCCAGGCCCAGGCCGCCGCCGGCGCCCGGGGTCCGGGCTCGTTCGCCGCGGAAGGCGACGTCGAAGACTCGGTCCAGATCGTCCTCGGGGATGCCGCCGCATGTGTCCGACACTGACAGCCAGACGTCGTCGTGCTCGTGGCCCGCGGCTATGTGCACCGTGCCGTCCTCGGGGGTGTACCGGACCGAGTTGATCAGCAGGTTGCTGACGACCCGGGCAAGTTCGCGTTCGCCGGCGCGGACGACGGGCCAGCCGCTCTCCGCGGCCACCAGGTGGATCCGGCGGCTCGCGGCCAGCGGGGCCACCCCGGCGAGGGCGTCGGAGACGATCTCCCGCAGCGGTACGGCCGTGGGCGCCAGCCGCAGCGCGCCCGCGTTGATCCGGGACAGTTCGAACAGGTCGTCGACGAGCTGGGTCATCCGGTCGGTCTCCACCCGGATCCGGCGGTGGTACTCGCCGACGGTGGCCGGGTCGTCGATGATGCCGTCCTCCAGAGCCTCGGCCATCGCCCGCAGCCCGGCCAGCGGGGTACGCAGGTCGTGCGACACCCAGGCGACGAGTTCCCGCCGGCCGGCCTCCAGCCGCCGCTCGCGGTCGCGGGCCGCCTGCGCCCAGACCGCCGAGGTGGCGAGCCGCCTGCCGAAGACCGCGCCGACACCGAGGCTGACCAGCGCGGACGCTGTCACCGTGACGAGCACGACCCACAGGTCGTGCGGCGACAGGAACATCGCCTGGGCGACGGTGGCGACTCCGGCCACCACGGCGACCACGGTCACGGCGATCAGCACCAGCACGTGGACGAAGATCGACCGCCCGCGCAGGAGCCGGAGCACCCCGGCACCAGCCAGGCCCACGACTCCCCCGGCCGCGAGGGCGTAGAGCCCGATGAGCAGCGTGTCGTTCACCGGCCGGTCTCCTCGTCGAGCGGGTCGTAGCGGTATCCGACGCCCCAGATGGTGCGGATGCGGCTGGGTTCAGCTGGGTTCGGCTCGATCTTCTCGCGCAACCGGCGCACGTGGACGGTCACGGTCGACTGGTCACCGAACTGCCAGCCCCAGACCTTGTCCAGCAGCTCCGCGCGCGACCAGGCGCGACCCGGATGGCGCATGAGGTGCACCAGCAGGTCGAACTCGCGGACGGTCAGCGCGAGCGGCGCGCCGTTCAGGTCGGCGACGCGCCGGGCGGTGTCGACCGTCAGCTCCGCGTCGACGAGTCTCAGCGGGGCCGCCGGGTTCGGGGCATGGGCTGCGGTGCGGCGCAGCACCGAACGGATCCGCAGCACGAGTTCGCGGGGCGAGAACGGCTTGGTCACGTAGTCGTCGGCGCCGACCTCGAGCCCGAGGACCCGGTCGGCCTCCTCGCCGAGGGCGGTGAGCATGATGACCGGCAGGTCGGGCAGCTGGCGGCGGATCCGGCGGCACACCTCGAGGCCGTCGATGCCGGGCATCATGAGGTCGAGGACGACGAGGTCGGGCCGCCGGGCCGCGATCGCCGCGAGGCCGTCGGCACCGTCGCCGGCCAGCTCGACGTCGCAGCCGTCCTGCAGCAGGTAACGCCGGACGACGTCGCTGACCGTGGGGTCGTCGTCGACGACCAGCACCCGATGCCCCATCCCGGCCACGCTACCGACCCCTGCCGCCTGACCGGCTGCAGCGGGGTCTTTCGGAATCCTTACGGCGTGGCACGAACGTCAGCAGTGCCGCACCGGCGATCAGCACCAGCACGAGGGCGAGATCGCCGGCGGACCGGCCGAGTCCGGGTGTGAGCGGCAACGCCACGAAGCTGATCGCGGCGGCGCTGATCGCGGCGGTCCGCACCGCCGGGCGGCGCTCTTCCGGGACGTACCTGCTGATGGTGGCACCGGCCGCCGACAGCACGGCCATCCAGACGGCGTCGTGGCCGACGAGCACACCGGCCAGGAAGATCAGCACCCCGCCCGGCGACAGGTCGGGGTCGGCGAGGGCACCGGCGACGGCGTACCCCATCAGCAGCACACCGGCGGCCACGAGGAGCGCGCGGGTCCTCATGCGAGCCCTCGCACGGTGATCCGGGCCAGCCACTTGGTCTGCAGCACGCCCGGCCGGTTCGGTGCGATCAGCCGAGCCGGGAAGCCGTGGTCGAGGTGCAGCGGTTCGCCGTCGAGCAGCAGGGCGATCAGGGTCAGCGGGTCACGCACGTGCTCGGCAGCGACGGTCGACGTCCGGTACCGGCCGGCCGGCTCCAGCGACTCCACCTCGACGCTCGCCCGTTCCGGGTCGCCGCCCACCAGCGTCACCAGGTCCCGCAGCCGGACGCCGGACCAGCGGCCGGTGGCGCTCCAGCCCTCGACGCAGGCGATCGGCAGTTCCGCGGTGTGCCGGGTGAGTGCGTGAAGGGCGGCGAGATCCAGGTCCGCGTGTCCGCCGGGGCCGGTGACCTTCAGCCGGTACGAGGGGTCGAGCGCGCGTGCGCGTACATCAGCCTGGTCTGCCGTTCTGTTGACCGGAACCCCCTGCGGACCTGCATCCGGCCGCCTCGGGGCGAGCACCGCGAGTCCGGCCAGGGGCCGGACCGTCTGACCCACGGTGGTCAGCGTGATCAGCCCGGCCGCCGCCGCGACCCCGGCGAGCAGCCCGCGACGGCTCACCGCGTCCGCATCCGCCTCACGAGCGGCACGCGAGAGTGCGGCACGAACCACCGGCAGTTGTACGCCGACGTGCGCCAGGATCGCGCCGGCCATCAACCACGCGACCCAGTAGTGCCCGGCCGTGAAGAAGAACGGCATCGGCGCGTACCAGTGGGCGATGTTCAGCACTCCGCCGACGACCTGGAACAGGCTGGCCGCGACCAGCACCGCGACACCGGCGCGTCCGGCCGCGTGCCCGAACGACCGGATCGGCGGCCACGCGAACAGCCGCGGATAGACCGACCACAGCTTGGCACCGAGCAGCGGCACCGTGGCAAGGCCGGTCGCCACGTGCAGGCCCTGGGTGAACCGGTAGAGCCCGACCGGCCGTGACGGCCACCGGAACCAGTCCGGTGGATGCTGCACGAGGTGGCTGAGCAGCCCCGTCATGAAGCAGACGACGAAGGTGACGCCGAGCGCGACGCCGAGCAGGCTGGTCAGCCGGACCGATCGCAGCCGTGACCGGAAGAGCACCGCGCCGCCGGTCAGCGGGGTGTCAGTGTGGCGAACCATCGATCCGCCTCCGTCCAGGTCTCGAGCAGGCGCATCGCGGCGCCCGCGGCAAGTGCGGAAAGCTGGTCGAGGGGTACGCACGCCCAGCGCAGTGGGCTGCCGCCGCCCGGGCCCTGCACCGTGGCGACGCCGGACCAGGCCGGGGTGCCGGGCGCCGCCAGCTCGGCGTGGAGCCGTCCGTCGGACGCCAGCAGACGGCGGCAGCGGCTCAGCAGGCGATGCGGGTCGCCGCCGATGCCGATGTTGCCGTCGGCGAGGAGCAGATGCCGCCAGCGGCCGGTACCGGGCAGCGGTTCGAAGACGTCACGCTGCAGGGCTGTCGCGCCCCGGCGGCGGGCCAGGCGGACGGCCGCGGCGCTGATGTCGATGCCGAGCGCCGGTCGGCCCGCGCCGGTCAGGGCACCGACGAGGCGTCCGGGGCCGCAGCCGACGTCGAGGGTGGGCCCGGTGCAGCGGTCGAGCAGTCCGGTGTCGCCTGCAATCGCGTCCCGGCACCAGGCGGCCGGGTCGAACCGCAGCTCGGCGCCGCTCGGGTGCCGGGCCGTGAAGCCGGCCGGTACGCCGGCCTCGGCCCGGCTGAGCGCGGTGTCGAAGACGGCCTCAACAGACGGCACGGGCGAACCTGCTGATCGGTGGGCACAGGGCGGCCACGGCCCGGGCGTCCGCGGCGGTGTCGACGTCACGCAACCGCTCCAGCAGACCCACCCGCAGGCCACGGCCGCGCAGTGCGGCCAGGGTCTGCCGGCCGGTGGTCGCGGTGGAGGTCTCGATGGTGCGCAGGACCGTGGCGTGGCCGGGATCGCGCAGGCCCAGGGCCCACCAGCCACCGTCGTCGGCCGGTCCGAGCACGGCGTCGTGCGTAGCGAGCATCCGCGCCGCCGTTTCGAGGTGCGCGACGAGGAGCTGCGGGGTGTCCATTCCGATCAGGATCGAGGGCACCCCGGGCGTACGGGTGTCCTCGAACGCGCCGGCGATGCGCTCCCCCAGCGGGCCGCCGCGCTGGCCGAACGCCGTCCAGCCGGGCGGGGCCGGATACTCGCCGTCGACGACGAGCACCCGGGATCCGGCCGTGGCGGCGGTGACGGTGTCGAGGGTGTCGGCCAGCGCGGCGGCGGCGATCGCGGCTGCCTGCTCCGGTGTGCACGGTGGACACAGGCGGGTCTTGACCCGGCCCGGAACCGGCGCTTTCGCCAGGACGAGGATGCGCGGGTTCATCGGGCCAGCACCGCGCCCATGTCACGGACGGCCCGGGCGGTGCCGAGCAGGGTGCCGGTCACCTTCGACCGGGTGCCGGCCGCCCGCGGGTGATAGTCGACGTCGACCTCGATCACGCGCCATCCGGCCCGGCCAGCCGCGATCAGCAGCTCCAGCGGGTAGCCGAAACGGCGGTCACGCAGGTCCAGCGCGAGCAGGTCGTCGCGGCGTACCGCCCGGATCGGTCCGATGTCGTGGACGTCGAGTCCGGTCGTACGGCGCAGCCGGTGAGCGAGGAAGGTGTTGGCGACCCGGGCGTGCAGCGGCCACACACCGCGGGCGGCCGGACGGCGGCGGCCCGTTGCCAGGTGTGCGCGGCCGTCCCGGACCCGGTCGGCCAGTCGCGGCAGCTGGCCGGGGTCGAACGAGCCGTCGGCGTCCATCACGCACACCACGCCGTCGGCCGGGTCCGCGGCCAGGACACCGGCGTGCACGGCGGCGCCGTAGCCGGGCTCGGCCACGCTGATCACCTCGGCGCCGCACGCGCGGGCCACCTCGGCGGATCCGTCGGTCGAGCCGTTGTCCACCACGATCGGCCGGTATCCGGACGGCATCCGCGCGAGCAGGCCGGGCAGGGCCGGAGCCTCGTCGCGGCAGGGAAGAACCACATCGGTCATGCCGCGTGACGCTAGGTGCGGGCGGGCCGGGAAAGTCTTACGAGGCGATGACGGAGTCTTACGAACCTCTGACGGTACGCCGTGGGCGGCGCACACCAAGGGTTTCCGGCTCTAACGTCGGCGCCGTGACTCACGTACTCGTCACCGGCGGTGCCGGTTTCATCGGAACCCATGTCGTGACCGCCCTGCGGGAGGCCGGTCACCGCGTCACCGTGGTGGACGCCGGTCATCCCGGCGCGCACCGGGTGCCGCCACCGGATACCGTGGCCGGCGCCCCGGTGCTCCGGCTCGACCTGCGTGACCGGCCCGCCGTCGCCGACGCGCTGGCAGGTGTGGACGCGGTGATCCATCAGGCGGCGATGGTGGGACTCGGCGTCGACCTCGACGACCTGCCCGAGTACGTCGGCTGCAACGACCTCGGCACGGCGGTCCTGCTCGCCGCGATGGCCCGCGCGGGTGTGCCCCGGCTGGTGCTCGCCAGTTCCATGGTCGTCTACGGCGAAGGCTCCTACACCTGCCCGGAGCACGGTTCGGTGAGTGCCGCGCCACGGGTCGTCGCCCACCTGGCGGCCGGGCGGTTCGAGCCGCCCTGCCCGGTCTGCGGCGCCGCGCTGGACCCGGGACTGATCTCCGAGGACGCTCCGCTGGATCCGCGCAGCGTGTACGCGGCCACCAAGGTCGCGCAGGAACACCTGACCGCCGCGTGGGCCAGGCAGACCGGCGGCACCGTGGTGGCGCTGCGCTATCACAACGTGTACGGGCCCGGCATGCCCCGCGACACCCCGTACAGCGGGGTCGCGGCGATCTTCCGGTCGGCACTCGAGGTCGGCCGTGCGCCACGGGTGTTCGAGGACGGCGGCCAGCGTCGCGACTTCGTGCACGTGCGGGACGTCGCGGCGGCCAACCTCGCCGCACTGGACGCGACCGTCACACGTAGCGGCTGGCGTGCGTACAACATCGCCTCGGGTCGTCCGGCGACCGTCGGGCAGATGGCTTCCGAACTCGCGCGGGCCGCCGGAGGACCACCCCCGATCGTGACCGGTGAGTTCCGGCTCGGCGACGTCCGGCACATCGTCGCGTCCCCGGCACGCGCCGGGTCCGAGCTCGGGTTCCGGGCCGCCGTGGACCTGGCCGACGGGGTGGCCGAGTTCGCCTGCGCGCCGCTGCGCGGATGAGCGTCCGGTTGTGGCACCGTCCGGCACGCGCCGACCTGATCGCCGCCGGTGTCGCGGTCAGCCTGGTCATGGTGGCCGCCGTGACCGGCGGCGTGCTCCACCTGCTGGGACGCCCGGTCCACGCGAGCGCCGCCCCGCTGTTCGCCCACTGGCTGCCGCACGTCGGTCCCGGCTCACCCCTGGCCCTGCTGACGGCTCTGCTCGTCTGGTGGTACGGCCCCGCGCTGGCCGCGCGGTCGTCGTGGCCGCGGCTGCTCGGGCTGTCCTATCTCGCCGCCGTCACGTGGACGTTGTCGCTGGCACTGATCGACGGCTGGCAGCGGGGTGCCGCCGGGCGGCTGACCACCTCGCACGAGTATCTGCACGAGGTTCCCGGCGTCAGCGACATCCCGGCCATGCTGAGCGGGTTCAGCTCGCGGATCCTGGACTTCCAGCTCGACTCCTGGACCACGCACGTGTCCGGTCACCCGCCGGGCGCACTGCTGGTGTTCGTCTGGCTCGACCGGGCCGGACTCGGCGGCGGTGCCTGGGCCGGTCTGCTGTGCGTTCTCACGGCGGCGCTCGTCGCCGTCGCCGTGCCGCACACCGTACGGCTGCTCGGCTCTGATGAGGCGGCCCGCGCCGTGCTGCCGTTCGTGGTGCTGTTCCCGGGCGCGATCTGGTCCGGAGTATCGGCCGACGGGCTGTTCGCCGGGGTGACGGCGTCCGGGGTCGCCCTGCTGGCGCACGGTGTCACCCGGGGGTCGGCGCTGGGCGCGCTGGCCGGTGGGGGGCTGCTGGCGTTCGGCTGCTATCTGTCGTACGGGCTCGTGCTGATGGGCCCGATCGCGCTGGCCGTCGTGCTTGCCGGACGGCGTCGGCGGACCGCGGGGTGGACGTTCGGTGGTGCGCTGCCGGTGGTGGTCGCGTTCACGGCCGCGGGGTTCTTCTGGCCCACCGGGTATCGCCTGGTCATCGAGCGCTATTACCAGGGGATCGCTGCCGATCGCGCCTACGGTTACTGGGTTTGGGCTGACCTGGCGCTGGTGGCCGTTGCCGCCGGGCCCGTAGCGGCTGTGATCGTCCGGCGCGCGGTTCTGGCCGCCTGGCGGGCCGACACCGTTCTTCCGCTGTTCCTCGCCAGAACGAACGTTCTGTCCACGGGTTGCCTGTTCTTCTCACGCAGAACGAACGTTCTGTCTGCCCAATCTCCGTCCCACCCCGCCAGAACGAACGTTCTCTCCACTGAAACCCCGCCAGCCCCAGACAGAACGAACGTTCTGTCCGCCGAGCCCCCTTCACCCCTAGACAGAACGAACGTTCTGTCTACTGAAACCCCCTCGCCCCCAGACAGAACGAACGTTCTGTCCACCAAATCACTGTCACCCCCTGGCAGAACGAACGTTCTGTCCGCTCACGCGGCTGACCCGAGCGCGGCCTGGCTGCTGCCCCTCGCCGCCGCGACGGCGATCCTGGCCGCCGACCTTTCCGGCTACAGCAAGGCCGAGGTGGAGCGCATCTGGCTACCCTTCACCGTTTGGTTGATGGCGGGGGCTGCACTGATCCCGGCCGCAGACCGTCGCATGTGGCTCGCCGTTCAGGCGGCGGTCGCCCTCACAATCAACCACCTGCTGCTGACGCACTGGTAGAACACCGCCACCGGCCTCGGCGACCGGCGCGGCTGATGCCGCCGAGTGCAGATATCGTGAGGTTTCGCCTCCCAAGCAACCCCAACCCCACAAGATCGCCGACGATTGACGGGCACGCCGCGGGCGGCACGCCGGCTGCTTACCGCCGAACGCAGATCGGATGTACGGGCGACCGACCCCACCGGCTACATCACCCCCGACGCGCCGCCGATCATGATTCGGCACGGCCAGGACGACCCGCTCGTCCCGCACGCGCAGAGCATCCTGCTGTACAACGCGCCACGGGCGGCGGGTGCGGAGGCCACTTTCTTCTCGGTGCCGGGTGCCGGCCACGACCGGCGGCAGGTCCTCGATCCGGCGAACCACTCGCGGCACACCGTCTACCGCACCGGCCGGGGCGTCGAGCGGATCACGGTCGGCCCACCGGCGCCGAGCTGGGAGGTCATCGAACAGTTTCTGCGTACGGCAATGGCCTGGCCGCGGATTTGAGACCCTCGATTACGGTGTGACCTCACCAGAGACGTAGGGAGAGGTATGTCGCGCCGCGTTCCCGGGATCGTGCTGTTCGTGCTGAGCCTTCCACTGCTCCTGCTCGGCATCACGGCCTGGCGGGAGGCCGATCGCGAGACCGGCGTACGCGCCTGGCAGCTGGAGCAGTCGCGTACGGTGGCCGACCCGGCGGAGCGCGAGCGGTTCGTCGGCTACGCCGAGAGCACCCAGTGGCGTATCGACGACGCCGAGTACAACCGCACCATGCTGCTGGCGGCCGGCGCGGCCGGGATGGCCGGCGGTGTCGTGGTCCTGGCCACCGCTCGCAGGCGGCGCGAGTTCGAGCCCGCCGAGGTGAAGGCCACCGGAGCAGTGGGCACGGCCGCTCCGAGGTTCACCGCCTGCGAGGCGTGCGGGCGGCAGATCTCGGTCGCGGCGACCGCCTGCCCGCAGTGCGGCCACCCGCACAGGCCGGAACCGGTCGCTGTCAAAGCGACTCCACCGGAGCCGGTCGACGCGACGCGGCGGGCGTTCTACGCGACGCTGATCGCACTCGGGCTCGGTTCCGCCATGGTGATCTACACGGTGCTGTTCGACAGCCTGTCGGAGACCGTGCTCGTACGCATCTCCCCGTTGTGGATCTTCCCGATCGTGTTCGGTTACTACGGCCTGGTGGCGCAGCGCATGCAGGCGCGGCTCCAGGAGACGCACCTGGACACCGTCTCGGACCAGCTGCTGGATGTCATCAAGGAGAGCCACTGGCTCGGCCGCGTGTTCGCGTTCCTGCTCTACGCGCCGTTCCTGCTGGTCAAGAGCCGACAGCCGTGGGTGACCGCGCTCGTCGGCTCGCTGATCTGGGCGATCGCGCTCGCGCTGTTCTTCAGCGTGATCTTCCCGACCCTCTGACCCGGCACTCCCACGATCGGGCCGGTCCGACGAGCGGGCCAGCCGACGATCGGGCCGGTCCGACGATCGGGCCAGTCCGACGAGCGGGCCAGTCCGACGAGCGGGCCAGTCCGACGATCGGGCCAGTCCAACGATCGGGCCAGTCCAACGATCGGGCCAGTCCGACGGACAGGCCGGCCCGTCCGGCGGGCCGGCCCGATGGTCAGCCGGGGATCTCGGTGCCGACGCCGACCTCCAGCCACCGGATGCTGCGGTGGATGTCGGGGGCGGCCGCGGCGAACTCGCGCTCGGCGGCGTCCCGGTTCTGCCGGAAGTGCCGCCAGCCCTCGTAGTGCACCGGGATCACCGTGTGCGGGCGGAGTGCCTGGCAGAGTTGGACGGCGTCGCGGGCGGTCATGGTGTACCGCAGCGGTCCGGTGATCGGGAACCGCACACCACCGAGGTGCAGCAGCGCGGTGCCGATGCGGAGCCGGTCGGCGACCTCGTGGGTCCCCTGGAACAGCACCGTGTCACCGGAGATCCACAGTTGACCGTGCCGCTGACCGTCCCAGCGCAGCGCGAACCCGACCACGTCACCGACGATCGGTCCGCTCAGCGGCGGGCCGTGCCTGCACGGGGTCGCGGTGACCTCGATGGTCGGCCGGCCCTCGGCTTGAAGGGTCGTGGTGGCCCACGGTGCGAGACCCCGCGCGTTGCCACCGATCCGGCGGGCGCCGGACTCGGTGGTGAGCACCGACCCGGCGTCCGGGAGCATGGCCCGCCCCAGATCGTCGAGATTGTCACCGTGGTGGTCGTGGGTGAGCAGCACGGCGTCGATCGGGCCGAGGTCGGCAGGGGTCATCGACGGTCCGGTCGTCTTCGTCGACGAGGTGCCCCAGCCGAAGTCGTACCGGCGGCCCGGCGGGTCGAACGTGGGGTCGGTCAGCAGGCGCCATCCGCCGACCTCGATGAGGGCGGTCGGGCCACCGATGTGGGTGACCCGGACCTGGGATGTCGTCGTCATCGGGCGTGGCGCAGGGCCCAGTCGAGGACGTGGTCGGCGATCTCCTCCCAGCCCTTCTGTGCGGGCAGCAGGTGGGCGTATCCCTCGTACTCGATGTGCTCGGTGACGGTGTTGGACTTGTAGTGCTTGGCGTTGGATCGCTGCACGGACGGCGGCATGATGTGGTCCTCGCTGCCGGAGACGAACAGCAGCGGCGCCCGCTTGTCGTTGTGGTAGTCGACCCAGGTGTCCTGGTGACCGGGCTGGAAGTTCGCCAGCACACTGCCCCAGAGAATGCCGCCGCTGGCCGGGACGTGATAGCGCCGGTAGAGGATTTCGGACTCCTCGTCGGAGAACGTGTTGGTGAAGGCGTACTTCCACTCCTCCAGCGACAGCCCGATCGACTTGTGCCGGTTGGCCGGCGACCTCAGCACCGGGAACGTCGACTTCACCTGCGACAGCGGTACGACCTTGACGCCCTCGGTGGGTGCCGAGTTCATCGCGACGCCGGCGGCGCCGTAGCCGTGGTCGAGCAGGATCTGGGTGAACGCGCCGCCGGCGGAGTGTCCGATGATGATCGGCGCTTCCGGCAGCGCCCGGATCTCGGCCTCGAGCTTGTCGATGATCGCCGGGACGGTGACCGCGGTGATGATGTCGGGGTTGGCGTTGAGTTCCTCCACCTCGACCTCGAAGCCGGGGTAGCCGGGGGCGATGACCCGGTGGCCCTTGGCCTCGTAGTGGGTGATCCAGTGTTCCCAGCTGCGCGGGGTGACCCAGAAGCCGTGGACCAGGACGATCGGTTTCATGCGTCGTATCCCTTCAGGAAGGCCAGCAGGTCGTTGCCGAGCTGTTCTTTGTGGGTGTCGGTGATGCCGTGCGGTGCGCCCGGGTAGACGATCAGTTCGGCGCCCTTGACCAGCGCGGCCGAGGCCTTGCCGCCGACCTCGAACGGCACGACCTGGTCGTCGTCGCCGTGGATGACCAGCGTCGGCACGTCGAACGCGGCGAGGTCGTCGCGGAAGTCGGTGGCCGAGAACGCCGCGATGGACTCGTAGGCGTTGCGGTGCCCGGCCGCCATGCTCTGCAGCCAGAACGCGTCACGGATGCCCTGTGAGACGTCGGCGCCGGGCCGGTTGTTGCCGAAGAACGGCCCGTCGGCGAGGTCCTTGTACAGCTGCGAGCGGTCCGCGGCGGATCCGGCACGGATACCGTCGAACACCTCGACCGGCACACCGCCCGGGTTGTCGTCACGGCGCACCATCAGCGGCGGCACCGCCGAGACGAGCACGGCCTGCGCGACGCGGGAGGTACCGTGCCGGCCGATGTAGCGGGTGATCTCCCCGCCACCGGTGGAGAACCCGACCAGGGTCACCTCGCGCAGGTCGAGCTGCTCGAGCAACGCGGCCAGGTCGTCGGCATAGGTGTCCATCTCGTTGCCGGACCACGACTGGGTCGACCGGCCGTGCCCGCGCCGGTCATGAGCGATCGCCCGGTAACCGTTGCCGGCCAGGAACAGCTGCTGGGCCTCCCAGCTGTCGGAGTTCAACGGCCAGCCGTGAGCGAGCACGACCGGACGGCCGCTGCCCCAATCCTTGTAGAAGATGTCGGTACCGTCGGCAGTGGTGACGAAGGGCATGAGAGCCGTTCCTTTCATTTCTGGGGAACGGCTCGAACCTATGGCCATGGGAGCGCTCCTCGCGTGAGTCACATGACTGCATCTCACCGTTCGTGTTCAGCTGCCAACCGTTGGAGATCCGAGCGCGAGGCGATGCCGAGCTTCGGGAACATGCGGTACAGGTGGCTGCCGACCGTCCGGTGCGAGATGAACAGGCTCTTGGCGATGTCACGGTTCGTCATGCCCTGCGCGACCATCGACGCGATCTGGATCTCCTGCGGCGACAGCGACTCCCACACGTCGGTGGCCGGCGAGTCACTGCGCTCCCCCGCCGCCCGCAGCTCGGTGCGGGCACGTTCGGCGAGCGGGTGGGCGCCGAGGCCGTCGAACCCGTCACGGGCCTGCCGCAACAGATCACGGGACTCGCGGACCCGCCGTTGGCGGCGCAACGCCGAGCCGTAGGAGAGGAACAACCGATAGCGTTCGTACGGCCACATCGTCATGTCCGCGGACAGCGCCGCAGCGAAGGCGTCGTCGTCACCGGTGAGCACGGCGGCCGCGAAAGCCAGGTTCATCCGGCCGGTCGGGGACGTCGTCGCCCGTACATCCGCCGGAAGGTCGTCGATCAGAGAGCGGGCGGCGTCCACCTGACCGCACGCGACCGCGGCCTCGGCCATGCTGCCCAGTGACCACAGCGCGTGCGCCGGGTGGAAGGCGCTCGCGGCCGGGTCGTGCAGCCGCGCGAGGCAGGAGAACGCCAGCTCGTAGCGGCCCTGACCGGACGCGACGGCCGCGCGGGCCAGCAGCGCCACCGCCTCGATGGTCGCGAACCGGCGCGGGTTGAGCAGGTCGGCGCCGGCCACCAACTCCTCGGCGTGCGCGAAGTCGCCCCGGAACGCGGCCACCATGGCGTGCGCGACCAGCGACGCGGCCTCCCAGAACGGCTGCCGGGTCTCGGCACACAGCCGGGCGCTCTCCTCGGCCGCGACCACGGCGTGCGACCACGAGCCGCGCCGCATCGCCGACCAGGCCAGCAGGGACAACGTACGGCCGAGGGTGTGCAGGTGCCCTTCGGCGCGGATCCGGTCGGCCGCCTCGGTGAGCAGCCCCTCCGACACGTCCGACGCCCCGGCGCACGCCGCCGCGTGCGCGAGCCGGTAGGTGGTCGTCGCGTCCCGTTCGGACGCCGGGATCCCGGCGATCAGCGCGCGGATCGTGCCGTCACTGCCGAACGGCGAGCCGTACGCCAGCAGCTGCGCCCGCGTCGCGGGGTCGGCCACGCCCAGCCGGTCCGCCGCGGCGATCACCTGCCGGCCGACCGGACGGCCCGGCGACAGGTTCCAGCAGCGCAGCGCCGCCGACCGCAGCAGGTCGGTGGCGAGCGTGCCGTCACCGGCCACGGTGGCCCGCTCGGCGAACTCGAGCAGCGAGTGAATGCGCTGCTCACCTCCGCGGTCACCGTCGGCCAGCTCGTTGAGCCACTCGTGCCGCAGCCCGTCGTGCTGGGACTCCACGAGATCACGGTGGTGCCGGCGCAGCCGTTCGCCGGTCTCGAACTGCCCCACCGTGTACGCGAGCGCGGCCCCCCGGTACGTGCGGGCCTCCTTGTCGCCACGCTCGACCGAGAGCTGCGCGGCCTGTTCCAGCGCCGGCACCGCGTTGGCCGGCGCCCCGCGCCGGATCGCCTGCTCGGCGTGCCGTTCGAGTTCCTCCGCGAGCGCCGCGTCCGGCCACAGCGCCGCCCCGGCCCGGTGCCACACCGACCGTTCCGGCCGGTCCACCATCACCCGGGCCAGCGCGGCATGACAGGCACGCCGCCGGTCAGGGCCGAGCCGCTGCAGGACGGCCGACCGGATGAGCGGATGCCGGAATCGCACCGATGCGCCGTCCACCACGATCAGCCCCGCCGACACGGCCGGATCGAGTGACGGCACGGAATCGCGCGGCGACAGCAGCCCGGCGGCCGCGACGATCTCGGCCACGTCGTCGGCGTCACTGAGCGCCGCCACCTCCAGCACCGTGGCGCTCGCGGCGTCGAACTCGCCGATTCGAGCCAGGAACGAACTCTCCAGCCGGGCGGTCAGCGGCAGGCGGTCACCGTTCACTCCCCAGTAGGCGCCGACCGCGCGCGGCAGCTCCAGCAGGGCCAGCGGGTTGCCGCACGCCGCGTCGAGCAGCTGCGACCGGACACCCGGATCCAGCCCGCCGGCCACCCCGTCGAGCAGTGCGGCCGCCGCGTCGTCGTCCAGCGGGGCGATCTCCACCGACGGGATCGCCGCGTCCAGCAGCAGGCCCGACTCGGTGTCGCGGTGGGTGGCCAGCAGGACGATCCGGTCGGCCGCGACCCTCCGGGCGAGGAAAGCCATGGCCTGCTGGCTGGCCAGGTCCATCCACTGCGCGTCGTCGGCGAGCAGCAGGACCGGCCGGTCGGCGGCCACCTCCGCCAGCAGTTCGAGCACCGCCATCGCCACCGTGTAGAGGTCGGGGGACGCTCCCGAGGTACGTCCGAACGCGACCTCCAGAGCGAGCCGGTACTTCGGTGTCAGCCGGTTGCGATGCCCGAGCACCGGGCGCATCACCTGATGCAGGGCCGCGTACGGCAGCCCGAACTCGGTGACCGACCCGATCGCCCGCAGCACGCGGAACTTGTCACCGGCCGTCGTGGCGGCCCACTCCAGCAGCGCCGACTTGCCCACGCCGGGCGTACCCCGGATCACCAGCGCGGCGCCGCCGTCGACCGCCTGGTCGAGCAGGCCGCTGATAGTCGCCTGCTCCGGCGCCCGGCCGACCAGCGCGTGCGGACCGTTCGCCACCGACCCTCCCCACCCGCGACCATGACGAACACGAATTCCGGCGTCCCGCATCTCTGTCTACGCACCAACCGTCGAAGGAACAAGGCTTTCCTACTCACATGCAAGCAGCGACCTTCCTGGAAGCCCACGCAGAACGACAGGAAGAATCAGTCGTGTGGAGATGCTCCGATGAAGCGGCGCCGGCGTAAGAAGCTGCAGAGCCGGCTGGTGAGTGCGGCCGGTTCCGGCACACCGCAGCGGATCGGCGAGCTGCTGCGGGCCGGGGCCGACCCGGATCTGCCCGGCCGGGACGGGACCACGCCGCTGTATCGGGCCAGCGTGCAGAACCGGCCGGCGAACGTGCGCGTGCTGCTGGCGGCCGGTGCCGACCCCAATCGGGAGAGCGGACACGGCGACGAGGGACTGCCACTGTGTGCCGCCGCCTGCTGGGGCCACCAGGACTCGGTGCGCGAACTCCTGGCCGCCGGTGCCGATCCGCGGTTGCGCGAGGACGGCGGTCACGGCCGGACGGCCCTGGAGTGGGCCGAGGCGGGTGGCCACCTCCTCTTCCGGTCCTGAGGCGCCCGGATCCTATATCCTATTCAATCAATAGGCTATGTGTGCTTGAACATTGACAGTCCTTGTTGGACGGATCAACGATCGCGGGCATGTTGCGAAGACTCGCCGCCTCCACCGCGGCAGCCTCCCTCGTCGTCACCGGGTGGGCCCTGCCCGCCCGGGCCGACGCCCTGCCCGCGATCCCGCCACAAGCGCCGCGCATCACCGACATCGACGGTTACCCGCAGCGCAACACGCTGCCGGTCTGGCCGGACAACCCGGCCGACGCGTCGCTGCCGATCGGTGTCATCCCCTACGACGACATCGCGCCGAAGCTGAACGCGCTGCAGGCGTCGAGCGACCGGGTGTCGGCCCGGGTCGCGGGCCGATCCTCCGGTGGCTACGACCTGTACGTGGTCACCGTGACGGCGCCCGAGTCCCGCGCCGAGGCGCAACGGCAGGAGCGGTGGAAACGGCAGATCGAGGATGACCCGGTACGGGCACGCGCCGACCGGAAGCTGCTGAGCTCCTACAAGACCCCACTGTTCGTCAACGCGAACATCCACGGCAACGAGTGGGAGGGCACCGACGCGGCCCTGCGGGTCATCGAGGAGTACTCGACCAGCACCGACCCGGCGGTCGAGACGCTGCTGCGCCGCAACCGGCTGGTCTTCAACGTCACCTCGAACCCCGACGGCCGGGTCGCCGGGACCAGGGCGAACGCCAACGGCTACGACCTGAACCGCGACCTGACGATCGTGTCGCAGCCGGAGACCAACCTGATCCGGGAACTCGCGGTCGGGGTCAAGCCGATCATCACGCTCGACCTGCACGGGTACGTGAGCCCGACGCTGCTGCACCCGAGCACCCCGCCGCACAATGTCAACAACGAGTACGACCTTTTCATCAAGCACGCGCTGCCGAACGCTCTCGGCATCGAACAGGGACTCAAGGACCTGGGGTACGCCGAGACGCAGAGCGCGCGAATCCCGTTCCGTGACGACGAGCCGGGTGTGTGGGACGACTTCCCGCCGATCTACGTGCCGTCGTTCTCGCTGCTGCAGAGCAGCATCCCGTACACCATCGAGGCCCCGCTCAACCCGCGCGGCAACCTCACACCGGAGGAGAAGCGCCGCCGCTCGGGCATCAACACCGACGTCCACGAGGTGGCGATCAAGAAGTCGCTGCAGTACATCCAGGACCACCGTACGCGGGTGATCTTCGATCAGGCCGAGGTGTATCGGCGCGGCTGGGCCGGTGAGCCGCTGCGCGACCTGCCGGACGGCTACGTGCCCGGCTGGGGCCCGGAGGACGACTACCGCACCGAGTTCCCGCGCTCGTACGTCATCCCGGCCGGTGACCGTCAGCATTCGGAGGCCGCCGCGGCACGCCTTGTCGACCTGCTGATCGGCAGTGGTGGCCGGGTCTGGCGGGCGGAGCGCTCGTTCCGGGCCGCCGGTAGGTCGTACCCCGGCGGGTCCTATGTCATTGATCTTCATCAGCCGAAACGCGGGATCGTCAACTCCCTGCTGGAGCCGGGCGCCGACATCACCGAGAGGGTCTCGGACCTGTATGCCGGGCCGGCCGCCTGGAGTCAGGGCCTGACCTGGGGCGCCACCGTCGACACCCTGTGGAACGAGCTGCCGAGGGTGCCGCTGGAGCGTGTCCACGACGGTGTGGCCCGCGGCGGTCACCCGGACGGCCGGGCCGGCTACCGGCTCGACCCGCAGGACGCCACCGACCTGCGTGCCGTCAACGCCCTGCTCGCCCAGGGCGCGCAGGTGTACCGGCTGGCCGACGGCTCGATCGTCGTCCCCTGGTCTCCGAAGCACCAGAGTCTGGTCGCGGCCTCGGTCCGCGAGTTCCGGGTGACCTTCGAGCGGGCGCCGCGCCACTGGTCGGGAACGCTGCTCGACCCGGTCGTCGTCGCGTTCGCCGGCACGGTGGAGGCGCGTGACACCCTGGCCGCCACCGGCTTCGCGGCCCGGCAGGTGACCCCGGCGACGCTGGCCACCACCCTCACCGACGACGTGGACGTGCTGCTCGTGGCGAGCACTCTCAACCCGGCCACGCTGACCGCGGAGAACCGGGCCGCCCTCGACGCGTTCCTCGCGCGCGGCGGCGGTGTGGTCGGCCTGGAGACGGCCGGGCCGGCGTTCAGCAACGCGGCCGGGCTGCTCAGCGTCACCGCGCACGCCGGGCCGGGCCTGGCCAGCGGCGTGGTGAACGTGGTCAACAGCGGCGGTGCGGTCACCTCCGGCGCGCTGCCGCACTCGTTCGTCGCCCAGCCCGTCTGGTACACCGGGCTCGGCGCCGGGGTGAACATCGAGCAGGCGTACGCCGCCGATCCGCTGCTGTCGGGCTGGTGGGCTCCCGCCACCGGACCCGGCGGCCAGTCCGAGGCGGCCGGGCAGGCCGCGATCGTCAGCGGCACCACGGCGGCCGGCAACGGCGTCGTGCTGATCGGCACCGACCCGATCTGGCGGCTGCACGCCAAGGGCCTGCAGTCCCAGCTGGGCCGGGCGCTGCTCTGGGCCTCCCAGCGGTGACGCGAGGGCGCCCGTCGCACCCGCGGCGGGCGCCCCTGTACACAGATCCACTATCGACTTTGATCGACAAGCCTGTACCCTTCGCCAGTCTCCCCCGGCTGGTGAAAGGTGTACCGCTCGTCGTGCGCGCGCTGTTCGTGACTGCTATCGCCGTACTCTTCGCTTTCCTGATCAGCCCACTGGTCCGCGCCGACGCCGGTGGTGAATGCACGACGGCACCCGCCCCGGCCGTCTCCTCGCCGGTGCTGAAGGGCTGGAGTGACGAGCAGGTCAGCAACGCGCGGCTCATCGTCACCATCGGCGCCGAGCGGAAGATCCCCAGCGAGGGTGTGGTGATCGCGGTCGCGACCGCCCTGCAGGAGTCCAGCCTGCGTAACCTGCGCGGCGGCGACCGTGACTCGATCGGCCTGTTCCAGCAGCGGCCCAGCCAGGGCTGGGGCACCCCCAGGCAGCTGTCCGACCCGGCGTACCAGACCCGGAAGTTCTACGACAAACTGCTCAAGATCGACGGCTGGCAGGGGATGCGGCTGACCGAGGCAGCGCAGGCGGTGCAGATCTCGGCCTTCCCGGATGCGTACGAGAAGCACACTCCCGCCGCCACCAGCCTGGTCGAAGCCCTGACCATCACGGCACCCTGCGTCTGAAGCTGCGGGCCGAGAAGTTCTGGCCGGTCGACGTGCGGACCAGGGACTTCGCCCGCAAGGCGTCGCGATCATGGCGGTGGGGGCGCACGTAGTGGCTGCGCGCGACCCTGCCGTCGCCATAGCGCCGGTGTGCGCCCACGGACCCGCAACGTGAGACCTCACCGTCGCTACCGACGACGTCAGGAGCACACGCGAAGCCTGCGTGTGTGCCCCGCGGCTCGAGAGCCCTTCCTAGTCAGGGTCCAGCCCGCCAGCCGCGGCGCCGGGTTCGGGTGGCTGTTGGATCGCCCGGCCGTGGCCGACGAACCCTTCCCGGCACCTCTTGACCGCCCGGCGGTGGCCGGGGAACCCTTCCCGGCGCGGGAGGCAGCCGTATCGCGGAGCCCGACCCGAAAAACGGCCGTAGTTGATCGTCCAGCACCGGACCGTGGCGGTATCGGGCCGCGAGCCGTGGCCCAGGCCGGTATCACCGAGCCGGCCACCGGCCGCGGGCCGAGCACCGCCGACGACTCAGCCAGACAGCCTAAGAGGAGGCTGCCGGTCGTGGGCCCCGGCGGCGAAGGCCTGACCGCGTCGCGTCTGGCAAGGTGGTCGGGTGAGCGTGGACGAATCAGACCTGACCGTACGCCGGAACCGCCATCAGGCCATCTCGCAGAGGCTGGCGGCGGTCGACGACGCCACGCTGACGGGGCTGCTCGACGGGCCGCCCACGCCCGGGTTCGGTGGGGCGGTCGCGACGGCCGCGGTCGACGGCGTGCCGATGTTCGTCAAGTTCGTGCCGCTGACCGACCTCGAACGCGACCACACCGGGTCGACGGCGAACCTGTTCGGGCTGCCGACGTTCTATCAGTACGGCATCGGGTCGGCCGGGTTCGGTGCGTGGCGGGAGATCGCCGTGCACGACATGACCACCCGGTGGGTGCTGGACGGCGAGTTCGACGGGTTTCCGCTGGTGTACCACTGGCGCGTGGTGCCGTACCGGCCGGCCCCGACCGACCCCGCCGAGCTGGAGCGCTGGGTGACCCACTGGGAGGGCCACGACGCGGTCCGGGCCCGGCTCGAGGCGATCGGCGACGCGTCGGCCGCCGTCATCGTGTTCATGGAGCACTTCCCGCAGACCGTCGACGCGTGGCTGACCGAGCACGCGGCCACCGGCGGCGCGCTGGAGTTCGTGCGGGCGGGGGTACGCGACGGCGTCGAGTTCATGGGCGCGCGGGGGCTCGCCCATTTCGACGCGCACTTCCGTAACCTGCTGACCGACGGGCGGCGGATCTACTTCGCCGACTTCGGCCTCGCCCTCCACTCGGACTTCGACCTCGACGAGGACGAGCGCGGCTTCCTCCGCCGGCACCACGACTACGACCGGGGCCACACCACCGCCCACCTGGTCCGATGGATAGTGAGCAACGGGCTCGGCCTGCCGTGGAACGAGGTGCACGGTCATCTGCGGGGGCACGCGGCGGAGCCGGGCGCGGGCCTGCGTGGCCCGGCGGCGGAGATCGTCGCCGAACACACGCCGGTGGCGATGGTCATGGGTGACTTCTTCGAGGAGCTCTGGGCCGACAAGCGGTCACCCTTCCCTGCTGACGACCTGGCCAAGGCCCTGACGGTCAGATCCCGTCGATCAGCGCCAGCTCCTCAGGGGTGAGCTCGGGGAAGTCGAGCGCCCGGACGTTGTGGTCGAGCTGCGCCGTCGAGCTGGCCCCGATCAGCGCCGAGGTCACCTCGGGCCGCCGCAGGACCCACTGCAGCGCCAGCTGGGCCAGGGACTGACCGCGTTCCGAGGCGATCTTGTCGAGGGCGGCCGCCCGCTGCCGGTAGTCGTCGGTGATGGCGTCCGGCTTGAGGAAGGCGCTGTCGAGGGCGCGGGCGCCGGCCGGGATGCCGTCCAGGTACTTGTCGGTCAGCAGCCCCTGAGCCAGTGGCGAGTAGACGACCAGCCCGAACCCGTCCGATTCGGCCTGGCCGAGCAGCCCGGTCAGCTCCGGAGTCCGGTCGAAGATCGAGTAGCGGGGCTGGTGGACGAGCAGCGGCACCCCGGCCGCGTGCAGCAGCTCGGCGGCCCGGTGCGCGCGGGCCGTCTCGTAGTTGGAGACGCCGACGTACAGCGCCTTGCCCTGCTGGACCGCACTGACCAGGGCACCGACCGTCTCCTCCAGCGGGGTGCCGTCGTCCTGCCGGTGGTGGTAGAAGATGTCGACGTAGTCGGTGCCGAGGTCGCGCAGGCTGTGGTCGAGCGAGGCGAGCAGCGACTTCCGCGAACCCCCACGCTGGTACGGGCTACGGCCGATCGGATTACCGGCCTTCGTCGACAGGATCAGCTCGTCGCGATGAGGTGCCAGGTCGCGCTGCAGCACCCGGCCGAAGAACTGCTGCGCGGCCCGGTGCGGCGGTCCGTACCGGTCGGCGTTGTCGAAGTGGACGATGCCCAGATCGAACGCGTGCAGCACGATCTCGCGCTGCGTCTGGAACGGGTGGTCGGTGCCGAACTTCTGCCACAACCCGAAGGAGAACGCGGGCAGGTCGAGGCCGGACTTCCCGGCGCGGCGGAACGGGATGTCGTCGTAGGTCGGGCTCATGCCGCATACCCTACACGCTAGGTAGGATTAACAGCTCGGCCCAGACCACCTTTCCGGACTCGGTCGGTTCGGCGCCCCACGCCGCCGCGACCGCCTGCACCGCCTGCAGGCCGTGGCCCCGCACGTCGAACGGCGCCCCGCCGTCCACCGGACCCGGCGCCCGCAGGCGCGGCAGGCGTGGATCACCGTCGGCGACGGCCAGCCGCAGTCCCCCGTCACAGCGGGTAACCGTCACCACGAGGCCGGTACGGGCGTGCTCGACCGCGTTCAGCACCAGCTCGGCCATCACCCTGCGGGCCGGGTGCAGCAGCTCCACGAGCCGCCAGGCCAGGCACGCGTCGGCGACCAGCGTGCCGGCCAGGCTCGTGGCCTCCGGCTCAGGCGCCAGCACCATCAGGTACGGCTGCTCCCGCAACTGCGTCATGGTCATGACGGTAAGCGGTCCGGCGGCACGGACGATTACCGCGACTAATCACGGATTCCGCACCGGCCGGCCAGCCCGCGCATCCGGCTGTCGCGCCCGAACCGCGGCCGCGACAGCAGCGCCCGCAGCGCCTCCCTGGCGCCCGGCGAGGCCGACACCTGCTGCGGAGCGATCGTCTCGGCCCGGTACAGCGCGGCGGCGGCCGAGTCCTCGGTCCCCCGGCCCTGCAGCAGGGCACGGGCGAGATCGATGAAGTAGGTGGCCTGGCGCTGCGGCGACGGCAGGGCCTCCGGGCGGAACCCGGCCGTCAGGGCCCGCGCGGCACGCCCCTCCCCCAGCGCCACCAGGATCGCGAGACGCCACATCACCACGTTCGTCGGCCCGAAACTGAACCAGTCGTCCGGCCGTTCCCCGGTGTGGGCGGCCACCGCCTCGGCCTCGGCCAGGTGCGCCGACGCCACAGACGCCCGCCCGGCCTGCGCCGCCATCTCGGCGCTGATCAGGTGATGCATGCCGTACGTGCTGGCGGCCGCGGCGTCCTTACCGACGTACGGCGACAGGCGATCGATCCCCTCACCGGCGACCCGGGCCGCGCCCGTGGTGGCGTACACCGCCCGGATCCTGGCGTAGTTGGCCAGCCCGAGGTGCGCCGGCTCGCCCAGCTCCTCAGCGGTCCGCATCGCCTCCCCGGCCATCACGAGCGTCAGATCCGGATGCCCGAGCTGTACGCAGGTCGCCACCGTGGTCGAGCAGACCTCCACGACCCGTCGCTGATGCCGCCGCCCGGCCGTGTCGTCCAGGTCGCGCGGTGGCGACGCCAGCGCGGTCAGGGTCCGGGCGAGCGCCGGTACGAGCAGGTCGTACCGGCATCCGACGAAATAACCGTCCAGCACCGCGGTGTCCACACCGGCGTCCGGCGGGTCGATCCCTTCACCGCCGTTGACCGCGGGCACCGCCAGCGCGATGATCCCGGACCGCAGCTCCGTCATCGCCGCGGCACTGACCAGTGCCCGCGACGGCTCCTCGTCGGGCCGCCCGGTCAGCTCACGCACCGAGATCTGCAGCGCGCTCGCCAGCGCCTCACGGGCCGCCAGCCGGTCCAGCGGCGCCGACCCGTTCTCGATCTGCGCGATGTAACCCTGGCTGAACCCGGCCAGACCGGCCAGCACCCGCTGGGAGAGCCCCCGGCGCAGCCGCCAGCGACGCAGCCGGGCACCCACATGGTCACTGTTCATCGACGTCCCCGATCTTCACGATCAGTGGAACAGCGTCCCGGCCACAGCGGAACGGACAACGAGTCCGTCGATCCCTCGCCAATTCCGATCAAGAGCGACAGAATGCGGTACGGGGTGACGAGCGTGAGCCAGACACTGCAGTTCGAGCCGGCGCTGATGGGTGTACGCCGCTACTGGCTGGTCCGGGGCGAGCAGACCGGCGGCCGGTTCACGATCCCCGACGACAATCTCGACATCAGCCTGGTCGGCGCCCGGCTGTCCGGTGTCGACTTCTCCAGGATCCGGTTCGGCGGCTTCCTGGCACACGACTCGGTCTTCGAGGGCTGCGACTTCTCCCGGACCTCGTTCAGCAAGGTGCAGTTCGGCGCCACCGGCTACGACGGCACCCGCTGGGACGAGCAGCGCTGGCCAGAGACCGTCTACCGGGACTGCGCGTTCGCCCGTACGAAGATCCCCGCCCGGGCCTTCTTCGGCAACGCGCGGTTCGAGCGCTGCGTGCTCGACCACGCCGGCCAGCTCGGGTGGCGGTTCTCCGGCCAACCGGCGCAGTTCGTCGACTGCACGTTCCGCGGCCGGATCAAGAACTGCATCTTCGACGGCACCGTGACCGGGCACTCGACGGCGCTGGGCCGTGACCGCAACGCGTTCACCGGCAACGACTTCACCGGCGCCGAGCTGGTCGACAATGTCTTCCGGCACATCGACCTGCGGGCGCAGATCTTCCCCGGCCCGCCCGGCCACGCGCTGCTGGACCGGTTCGACGAGCGCGTGGAGGCGGTTCTGGCCGCCTACCCGGACCCACCGGCCGACCACATCTGGTCCGGCGTGGTGTGGTGGCTGCGATACCGGGCCGAGAAGGCGGTCGAGTTCAACGACGGCTACGCCCAGGTGTCCCCGGACAGTCTCGGCCCGTGGATCCCGCACGACGTCGGTGAGCGGCTCTTCCACCTGCTCGTCGCACACGGACAGGTCAGCCGGCGATGACGAACTCCAGTTCACCGACGGGGTTGGTGAACTGGGTGACCCGCAGGGAGACCTGCATCCGCCACGTCCCCGGGGCGGGGATCGTCACCTGCGCGGTGTAGAACCCCGCGGAGACCTGCGTCAGCGGGACGGCGCCGAGCGGTGCCCGCTCCGAGGACAGCCGGACGACGGGCGGTGCGACGCCCTCGGCGGGTTCACCGCTCGCGGACCTCAGCTTGAGGGTGATGGTGTTCGGGCCGCGGGACAGCGGGGTGAGGGTGGCCTCCACCGCGATGTCACCCAGCGTCGTCGTGCGGGTGCCGGGACTGGTCACGGCCGCCGGTCGCGCGGGTGCGGCCTCAGGGCTCGTGTCGACGAGGAAACCGGTGATGAGCAGCGCGGCGACGAGGATCGACCCCTCGATCGCGGTGGCGCGTACCACCGGTCGGGCCGAGGTCCGCCGGTCGGCACTCTTCGTGGCCGCGACCCGCGGAAGCAGTGACCATCTGTTCCAGGCCGCGATGGCGAGTGCGGCCAGCACCAGGGCGATCTTGGCGAGCAGCAACCGGCCGTACCCGGTGCCGGCGAGCGCACTCCAGGAGCCGAGGATCCGCCAGGCGAGCAGCGAGCCGGTGGCGATCAGGGCCACGAGGACAGCGGCGGCGGTCGCGGAGAACCTGGTCAGCGTCCTGGCCGCGGCGGCGCCGTGACCGGAGAGGGCCGGCAGTGTCAGCGCCAGGCCGGCGAGTCCGCCGAGCCAGACGCTGCCGGCGAGCAGGTGCAGCGCGTCCGCGCCGACGACGAGGGCTTCCGGGCCGGCCGCGCGGGTGTGCCCGGTCAGGGCGGGCGCGATGACCGCGGCCGTCGCGGCCGCCACCGCCGCGACGCGTCGCCGCCGCGATCCCGGCGAGGTCCCGAGCCCGGCGGCCGCCGCGAGGCCGGCGACGACGACGGCGACCACGGCGTACTCGGCGGGCGGCAGGGATGACCAGGTCGAGCCCTCGCCCAGCAGTTCCGGTCCGCCGCCGAGCAGGTAGACCGCGGTGATCGGCAGCGCGGCCGTCCAGGCGACGGCCGCGAGAGCCACCGCGGCCCGGGTGAGTGTGGCCGCCCGGTGGCGCGCGCGGCCGGTGCCGGGGCCGGCCGGCAGGAACACGGCGGTGAACACGACGAGCCCGGCCGCCAGGAGCAGACCGGCGTAGCCCAGCCAACGGGCCAGGGTCAGCACCCAGGGAACCTCCGGGACGGTGTTCGAGAAGCTCGGCGGGGTGGCGATGCCGGGGGTGCTGGGAGCGCCGACGGAGAAGGTGAGGGCTCCGCTGATCGGGTGGCCGTCCTCGGAGACGACCCGCCAGGTGATCACGATCGTGCCCTCGAGCGGCCGCTCGGTGAGAGCGACGGCGAGTTCGGACCCGGTGGCGGTCGTCCCGGCCGCGACCGGGTCACCCTGCGGGTCGAAGATCTGGACGCCGTCGGGGACGGCACGCACCGGCTCGTCGAACGTGAACAGGATCCGGCTGGGAGCACTCTGCAGGACCGCGCCCTCGGCCGGGTCGGTGCGGACCAGGTTGGCGTGCGCGTGCGCGGGCCGGGAGGTTCCCAGCAGCAGCAACACCAGTGCCAGGAACAGGGACGCGGTCGCCCGCAGGGGTCGATGGCCGATCATGTCCGGCGGCGCTGCCTGAACAGCGCCACGCCACCGAGGACCGAGCCGACAAGGCCGGTCACCAGGGCCGCCAGCGTGATGCCGTCTACGGTCTCCGACGCGGGTACGGGCGCGGCGAGGCGCGCGTTGCCGGCGACCGCGTGGTGGTTCGTGCCCGCGTCCGGGGCGGAGAGGACGAAGCCCGGTGCGGGCGACTCCAGTTCCGGGACGTCCTGACCGTCCTGCGGGACCTCCGTCCAGGCCGATTCGCCCGTCACGCAGGTCTGGATGGTCGGGAACACGAGCTTGCCGCCGGTGTCCTCGGGCAGCTGGACCGCGAGCTCGAAGACCTCGCGGTAGCCGTCCGGGAGCGGAGTCCCGGTGCTGAAGGTGACCGAGCCGACGCGCTCGACGATTCTGTTGCCGTGCGCGTCCACGGCGGGCGGGTCGACCTTCTCCGTCTTCATCGTGACCTCCCACAACGCGGTGCGTGTGGGGGTGACCGAGGTGATCCGCGCCGGGATCTGGATGGTGATCGCGGTGGTGGGTGACTTCGCGCAGCCGTGCGCGACGCTGAACGCGAGGATCGCGTGAGCCCCCGCCGTGGTCGTCGAGGGAGTGACGGTGACATGGGCGTACGCCGGGGAGGCGAGACCTGCGGCGCCGACGGCCGCCGCCACGGCACCGATCCTCAGGGCCCGGATGCGGGTGAGTCCTCTGTCATCGCGGCGCATGTCGTCGCATCCTCACTCACACCTCGGGACGGGGGCGTTGATCGGGTCGATCAGACCAACATGCCGAACTCATGTCAAGTATGTGAACTCAGATCGCGTGCATTGCGGCTTCCCTGGTAAAACGGTAGCCTCCGTTCACATTAGTGAACTGGGATCCATATGGTGAGCAACTGAGGGGACAGCTTCATGCCTAACATCACCGTCGAGCTGCTCGCGGGCCGGTCGATCGAGCAACGCAAGGACTTCGCGCGGGCCGTGACCGACAACGCCGTCGAGATCCTGGGCGCTCGCCGGCAGGACGTCCGCATCGTGTTCACCGAGATCACCGCGGACGACGTCGCCAACGGAGGTGTGCTGGCCAGTGAGGACGCCTCCCGCGCCGGCGTCATCGCCGCGCTCGAGAAACGCTGAGCCCACCGGGACGGACACGAGAGGTGCCGGGGCTGGAGACGCCCCGGCACCTTTTCGTCGCTTTCAGCGCACCAGCCGGTTGTCGCGGGTGGCCGACAGGCGCGCCTTGATGCTCAGCAGGGTCTCGATGATGAAGTCCTCCCGGCCGTTGGCGAGGCGGCTGATCGGCACCGCCACACTGATCGCGTCGACCGATCGGCGTGAGAAGGGCAGCGCGACCCCGAAGCAGCGCACCCCCAGGCAGGACTCCTCACTCTCCTCGGCGTAGCCGAACTGGGCGGCCTTGTCGATGATCGCGAGCAGGGCGTCCCGGTCGGTGGTCGTCTGCGAGGTCAGCGCCTTGATCTCGTGAGGGACGAGCGGTCCGCGGGCCTCCTCGGGCATCTCGGCGAGCATCGCCCGGCCGAGCGCCGTGGTGTAGGCGGGAAGACGCCGGCCGACGGCCGAGTACATCCGCAGCGGGTGCTTGGACTCGCGCTTGGCGGTATAGATGATCTCCGCACCGTCCAGGCGGCCCAGATGCACCGTCTCCTCGGTCGCCGACGCGATCTCGTCCATCACCGCGCCGGCGCGCGACAGCACCGGGTCGCCGTCGAGATAGGCGGAACTGACCGTCAGTGTGTGGACGCCGAGCCGGTAGACACTGCCGGTCTCGTCGGTGTCCAGCCATCCGCGGGAGCACATCGTGCGCAGGAGGGCGTGCAGACTGCTCTTCGGAATACCGAGGCGCTTGGCCAGTTGCAGCTGGGTGCCCGGGCCGTTGGCGGCGATGTCGTCCAGGACGTCGAGGACGCGCGCAGCGGACTTGACCTGCGAGGTGGCCGCACCGCCGCCGACCGTCTTCTCCGGGTCCACCTTGGGGTCCACCGGTCCTCCTCGTCGCTCATGAATCGTTTCGGGGTCGCACAACCCTACCTCACGGTTCACATAGGGAGACAAAATTCAGCCCCTTGACCTGTGATCGCGCTCATAGGTATGTTCCCTTCCAGTTCACGTAGCTGAACGCGGTTCACAAACGAGGAGCAGTTTTGATCGAGGTTAGGTACTCCGCATCGCCCCACGACGTTGAGACGGCGACGAACGCGGACCTGCGGAAGAACTTTCTCGTCGAGGACCTGTTCCGTGCCGGCGAGGTGCGCGGGGTGTACACCCACGACGACCGGCTGGTCGTCGGCGGAGCGGTCCCCGGCACCGATCAGCTCGAGCTGCCGGCCTGGGAGGTCCTCGGCGCCACGTCCCATCTGGCCCGGCGCGAGCTCGGCATCGTCAACGTCGGGCAGTCCGGTCACGTGATCGTCGACGACGAGAAGTTCGAGCTGCGCCACCTCGACGGGCTGTTCGTCGGACGCGGCAGCAACGTCGTCTTCACCGGTGCCGACGCGGCGTTCTACTTCGTCTCGGCGCCGGCCCACGCGACCTACCCGACCACCCTGCTGAGCCACGCGGCGGTCGAGCCGGTCAAGCTGGGCGCGCCGGAGAGCGCCAACGAGCGCAGCCTGTACCGCTACGCCTGGGGCCAGGAACTGCAGACGGCGGTCCTCCAGTTCGGCGTCACGGTCATCGCCGACGGCTCGGTCTGGAACACATGCCCGCCGCACCTGCACGACCGGCGCACCGAGGTCTACATGTACGTCGACCTCGACGAGAAGGAGCGGGTCTTCCACTTCATGGGCCGGCCCGCCGCCGCCCGCCACCTCGTGATCCGCAACCACGAGGCCGTCATCTCCCCGCCGTGGTCGATCCACTCGGGCGTCGGCACCGGCTCGTACGCCTTCATCTGGGCGATGGGCGGCGAGAACAACGAGTACACCGACCTGACCCCGGTGGCTCTGGAGGAACTGTGACCAGCCCGGCCACGGCCGAGACCCCCTCGCCCTTCGACCTGCACGGCCGCCGCGCGGTGGTGACCGGCGCCGGACGTGGTCTGGGGCAGGCCATCGCCCTGGGGCTCGCCCGGGCGGGGGCCGACCTGATCCTTCTCGGACGGCCGGGCGCCCAGACCTCCACCCGCGACCAGGTGGCCGAGCTCGGCCGCGACGTGCGGGTGGTCGACCTCGACATCAGTGACCACGACGCCGTCGAGCGGGTCGCCGCCGAGGTCGCCGGCAGCCGGCAGGTGGACATCCTGGTCAACAACGCCGGGATCATCGACCGCCAGGACTCGGTGCAGGTCAGCCGGAAGTCGTGGAACCACGTGGTGGACATCAACCTCAACGGCGTGTTCCTGCTCTGTCAGGCGTTCGGACGACCGATGACCGAGCGCGGCTACGGCAAGATCGTCAACGTCGCGAGCCTGCTCTCCTTCCAGGGCGGCATCCGCGTCGCCTCCTACGCCGCCAGCAAACACGCCGTCACCGGGATCACCAAGGCACTGGCCAACGAGTGGGGGCCGCTGGGCGTCCAGGTCAACGCCATCGCCCCCGGATACATGGTCACCGACAACACGACCGCCCTGCGCGCCGACCCGGACCGCTCCCGCTCCATCCTCGAACGCATTCCCGCCGGCCGCTGGGGAAACGCCTCCGACATCGCCGGACCCGCCGTCTTCCTCAGCTCTCCCGCCGCCGACTACGTCAACGGCCACGTCCTGGTCGTCGACGGAGGCTGGATGGCCCGCTGACCCGGGCCGTCCACCGTACCGAGCACTCCGTTCCTCCCGTTCCCGCCGGAGTCTCCGGCACCATAGAGATAGAGGATCGACAATGAAATTCACCTCTCGCCCAGCCGCCGCGATAATGAGCCTGTCCCTTGCCGCCGCCGTCCTCGCCGGCTGCACCGAGCAGGCCGGCGGAGAGGACACCGCCGCCGGATCGAGCAGCTGCGAGTCGAAGGACGTGCGGCTGGTCGGCCAGGTCCGCAACGAGTCCAACCCGTACGAAGCCTCCTGGCTCGCCGGCGGCGACGCCTTCGCCCAGTCGGTCGGCCTCAAACAGGAACGCCTCACCTACGACGGTGACTCCACCAAGCAGCAGGAACAGATCAGCCAGATCCTCGCCGGCAACACCAAGTGCCTGGTGATGAACGTGCTCCCGAACGGCGACGCGGACACTCCGCCGATCGTCAAGGGCGCCGACCAGGCCGGGGCCTACCTCGTCACCCAGTGGAACAAGCCGGCCGACCTCAAGCCGGCCGACCACAAGACCTGGCTCAGCCACATCACCTACAACGGCATCGAGTCGGGCCAGCAGATCGGTGACGCGCTCTCCGAGGCGATCGGCGGCAACGGCGGCATCATCGCGCTGCAGGGTGTGCTGGACACCGCCGCCGCCAAGGACCGGTTCGCCGGCCTCGAGGCGTCGCTGAAGAAGAACACCGGCGTCAAGCTGCTCGACCAGCAGACCGCCAACTTCTCGCGGGCCGAGGCGCTCACCGTCACCAAGACGCTGCTGACCAAGCACGGCGACAACGTCAAGGGGATCTGGGCGGCCAACGACGACATGGCGCTCGGCGCCTTGGAGGCACTGCAGCAGGCGGGCAAGGCCGGCAAGGTCGCGGTCGTCGGCATCGACGCCGTGCCGGACGCGGTCAGCGCCGTCCAGGGTGGCACCATGACCGCCACCGTCTCCAGCGACGGCACCTGGCAGGGCGGCATCGGCCTGGCGATCGGCTACTGCGTCGCCACCGGCAAGCTGAAGGTCGAGGACATCGCCGCGGACAACCGTGCCTTCTTCGCCAAGCAGTTCCTCATCACCAAGTCCAATGCCGCCGAGTTCGCGGCGCCGAAGACCAACCCGTCCGACTTCGAGTGCGCCAACGTCTTCAACCGCGTGGCCGGGCCCCTGACGTGACCATGACCAACGAGGTCGTCGCAGCGCCTCGCCGTAGCTCTCGGCGAGGCGCGTCGTTCCGGGATGCGGGGCCCCCGGTCGCGCTGGTCGTCATCTTCGCCGTCTTCGCGGCCCTGAGCCCGCAGTTCCGCAGTGTCGAGAACGTCCAGAACATCGTGGACGCGGCGGCGGTGCTGGCCGTCGTCACCTGCGGAATCACATTCGTACTGATGATGGGGTCGATCGATCTGTCGGCGGCCGGTGTGATGGGCGCGTCCGCCCTGACCGTCTCGCTGCTGGTGGCCAACAACCGCAACGACAACGACTTCGGGCTCCTCGGCATTCTGGTCGCTGTATTGCTCGGCTGTGCGTTCGGCTGCCTGAGCGGGCTCGCCCTGGTGCTGCTGAAGGTGCCGTCGTTCATGGCCACGCTGGGGGTGTCGGCCGTCGGGCTCGGCGTAGCGACGCTGATGTTCGCCGGTGTCCAGCCCAACATCACCGACGCCATGCTCGAGAGCTGGGCCGTCGAGCGCTTCCTGGGCTTCTCCTATCTCACCTGGATCGCCGTCGCGTGCATCGTGGTGGGCTGGCTGATCCAGCGTTATACCCGGCTGGGCCGGTACGCCTTCGCGATCGGTGGCGCCGAGGAGGTGCTCACGCTCTCGGGTGTCAAGGTGAAGCCGTACAAGGTCGCGGTCTTCACCCTCGCCGGCGCCTTCTACGGGCTGGGCGGGGTGATGGTCACCAGCCAGCTCGGCGCGGGCCTCGTCCAGGCCGGTGACGGGTACGACTTCTCGGCCATCACCGCCGCGGTCGTCGGCGGAACCCTGCTCACCGGAGGCCGCGGCGGGATCCTGCACTCCGCCGTCGGTGTCGTGCTCGTCATGGTGCTGACGAACGGCCTGGTGCAGGTCGGCGTCAGTCCCTACTGGCAGGGCGGCGTCGAGGGCCTCATCGTCGTGGCCGCGGTCGCCGCCGCGGTCATCCCACAGCGTCGCAGAAACCAGGTGGTCAAATGAGTGTGCCGGCGTTGGAGGTCCGCGGCCTCGTCAAGCACTATCCGGGCGTCAAGGCGCTCGACGGCGTCGACCTGGTGGTTCGCCAGCATGAGGTGCTCGGTCTGGCCGGTGAGAACGGCGCGGGAAAGTCCACGCTGCTCAAAGCACTGGTCGGACTGGTCACCCCGGACGCCGGTGAGATCTATGTACGCGGCGAGCCGGTCAGGCTGCGCAGTGTCGTCGAGGCCGCCGGTCACGGCATCGGCATGGTCTTCCAGGAGCAGTCCCTGGTGCCCAACCTGACCGCCGCGGAGAACATCGTCCTCGGCAGTGAGGGCGCCGCGGTCCGCCGTGGCCTCTACCGCTGGGACACGATGCGCCGCCTGGCCCAGGAGCAGCTCGACAAGATCGGTTCCCACATCGACCCGCTGGCGCGTACCGACTCGTTGTCCTTCGCCGACCGGCAGATGGTCGAGATCGCGAAGGTGCTGCGCATCGAACAACGCAGCCAGCACCCGCCGGTCGTCATCCTCGACGAGCCGACCTCGGTCCTGGAGTCCAAGGAGATCGAGACCCTGTTCGCGCAGATCCGGCGGCTGCGCGAGTTCGCGTCGGTCATCTTCGTCTCGCACCGCCTCGACGAGGTGCTCGACGTGTGCGACCGGGTCGCCGTGCTGCGCGGCGGCCAGTCGGTCGGCGAGGTCACCACCGAGGGTGCCGTCCCGCGCGAGCTGCACCGGATGATGATCGGGTCCACCGGCTCCGACGACCACTATCACGAGAACGCCGCCGTGGCCGTCTCCTCCGAGCAGCCCCGCCTGTCGGTCCGCGGCCTGTCGGGCGCGACGTTCAAGGACATCGACCTGGACGTCGCGGCCGGTGAGATCGTCGGCATCGTCGGCGTCCACGGGTCCGGACGCGAGGACGTCTGCCGCGCCCTGTTCGGCGCCGAGCCGACCACCGCCGGCGAGGTCCGGATGGACGGCAAGCGGATCGACCTGACCAGCACCCGCGCGGCATGCGCCGCCGGCATCGGGTATGTCCCGGCCGAACGCAAGACCGAGGGGATGGTCGGTCCGATGTCGGTGGCCGACAACATGACCCTCACGAAGCAGAAGGCCCGGTGCACAGGACCCTTCGTGGCGCCCGGGAAACAGGCCGGCCTGGTCGACAGATGGATCGAACGGCTTTCCATCCGTACGCCGGGGCGTGACACCGCCATCGGCCGGCTCTCCGGCGGCAACCAGCAGAAGGTGGTCCTCGCCCGCTGGCTGGTCGGCGGCGACATCCGGCTGCTGCTGCTGGACCACCCCACCCGCGGCCTCGACATCGGCGCCCGATCGGAGGTGTACCGGCTGATGCGCGAGCTCGCCGCTACCGGCGTCGCCACCGTGCTGCTGGCCGACAGCCTCGAGGAGGCCATCGGCATGGCCGACCGGATCCTGGTCATGACCGACGGCCGGGTCGCGACCGAGGTCGCCTGCCCCAACGGCGGCAAGCCGAGCCCTCTGGACCTCGTGAAGGAAATGGTGTGAGCACTCCCGTCGCCATGAAGCCGGCCGCCGAACCGGCCACCGCCAAGAGCACCGCCCGGCCGGCCGCGCGGCTCACCGGGTTCATGCCGCTCATCGCCCTGGTCGTGCTGGTCGCCGCCCTCACCGTCGCCGACCCGGACTTCCTGACCCAGCGGAGCCTGACCGCGGCGTCACGGACCGCGGCGCCGCTGATCGTGCTCGCCGCGGGGGCGACGCTCGTCGTCCTGTGCGGCGGCATCGACCTCTCGATCGCGGCGCTGGCCTCGCTGTCGACGGTCCTGCTGGCCCTGTGGCTGCCGGATCTCGGTGGTCTGGCCACACCGGTCGTCATCCTGGCCGCGGCCACCATCGGCGCGGTGCAGGGCGTCGCGCACGTGCTGCTGCGGATCCCGTCGTTCATCGTCACCCTGGGCGGGATGAGCGTCCTCTCCGCGGTCGCGCTGGTCGTCTCCGGCGCCGGAACGGTACGGGTCGTCGACGACACGCCCGTCGCCTGGCTCGACCTCTACCTCGGCGGCTACGTGCCGATGTCGGCCGCGATGGCGCTGCTCGTCGTCGCCCTGATCGCACTGGTGCTCAAGGTGACCCCGCTGCAGAGCTGGGTCTCGGCCACCGGCTACTCCGAGTCGGCCGCGCGTCTCGCCGGCACGCCCGTCGATCTGGTCAAGATCGGTGCGTTCTGCGTGTCCGGCGCCTGCGCCGGGTTCGCCGCCGTCATGCTGGTCTCACGTCAGTTCAGCGGGGGCCCGACCATGGCCGACAACCTGCTCCTGCCGGCGGTCGCGGCGATCGTCGTCGGCGGCACCGCGATCACCGGTGGTCACGGCAGCGTGTGGCGCAGTCTCGCCGGCGCTCTCGTCGTGACGCTGCTGCGGGTCGGTCTGCCGATCGTCGGTGTGCCGTCCGCCTACGAGCAGATCCTTTACGGCGCGATCATCGTCGTCGCCGTCGCACTGACCCTCGACGGGTCCAAGGTCTCGATCATCAAGTAACTGTCCGAAACACGGAAGGCAATCATGCCCAACGAGAACACCCCCCTGCTGCCCGCCGTCCGCGACTTCCTGTCGTCGCCGAAGCAGCTGCTCATCGACGGCGACTGGGTGGACGCCAAGGACGGCCGGACGTTCGCCACCGTCAACCCGTCGACCGAGCAGGAACTGGTCCAGGTCGCGCACGCGTCCCAGGTCGACGTGGACCGCGCGGTCACGGCGGCCCGCACGGCGTTCGAGCACGGTTCGCCGTGGTCGAAGTTCACGCCGCGCGAGCGCTCCCATCTACTGTGGCGCATCGGTGACCTGATCGAGGCCCACGCCGACGAGTTCGCCCAGCTGGAGGCGCTCGACAACGGCAAGCGCGTCGAGGCGGCCCGGGACGGCGACATCGCGGTCTCGGCCGAGCTGTTCCGCTACTTCGCGGGCTGGGCCACCAAGATGGAGGGCACGACCATCCCGATGTCCGTACCGGGGCGCGACTTCCACGCGTACACCCGGCGGGAGCCGGTCGGTGTCGTCGCGGGCATCGTCCCGTGGAACTTCCCGCTGCTGATGGCCTGCTTCAAGATCATTCCGGCGATCACCGCCGGCAACACCGTCATCCTCAAGCCCGCCGAGCAGACCCCGCTGACCGCTCTGCGCCTCGGTCAGCTGCTGCTGGAGGCCGGTCTGCCCGCCGGTGTCGTGAACATCCTGCCCGGCTTCGGTGACACCGGTGCCGCGCTCGTCGACCACCACGGCGTCGACAAGGTCGCCTTCACCGGCAGCACCGAGGTCGGCAAGAAGATCGCCGCGGCGGCCTCCGGCAACCTCAAGAAGGTCTCCCTGGAGCTCGGCGGCAAGGCCCCGAACATCATCTTCAACGACGCCGACATCGAGGCCGCCATCGCCGGCGCGGTGCTGGGTGGCTACTTCAACGAGGGGCAGTGCTGCGTCAACGGCTCGCGCCTCTACGTACAGCGTGGTGTCTTCGACCAGGTCGTCGAGGGTGTGGCGGCGGCCGCGGCCGCGATCCGGGTGGGCGACGGCTTCGACCCGGCCTCTCAGATGGGCCCGCTGGTCTCCCAGGAGCAGCACGAGAAGGTGCTCGGTTACATCCGCGGGGCCGTCGACGACGGGGCCGTCCTGAACGCGGGCAGCGCCGACCGGGTCGGCGATCGCGGCTTCTTCGTGCAGCCGACCCTGATCACCGGTGTCACCGAGCAGATGGCCGTGCAGACCGACGAGATCTTCGGCCCGGTCGTCACCGCGATCCCGTTCGACACCGAGGACGAGGTCGTCGCGGCCGCCAACAACACGGTGTACGGCCTGGCCGCCGGCGTCTGGTCGAACAACATCGGCACGGCGCACCGCGTCGGCGCCCGCCTGCGGGCCGGCACGGTGTGGCTCAACACCTGGCACGCCGACGACGTCACGCTGCCGCGTGGCGGGTTCAAGCAGTCGGGCTGGGGCCGTGAGCTCGGGTCGTTCGGTCTGGACGACTACACCGAGCTCAAGACCGTCATCGCCGAGCTGCGATGAGCCTCGCCGATGTGCTGGGCGGCCACCGGGTGGTGCCGGTCGTCGTCCTGAACGATCCGGAACGCGCCGGCGACCTGGGTGCCGCCCTGGTCGCCGGCGGCCTGCCAATCGCGGAGGCCACGTTCCGCACGCCCGAGGCGGCGGCCGTCCTCCGCCGTCTCGCGCAGCGCGGTGACCTGGTCGTCGGGGCCGGCACGGTAATCACGGCCCAGCAGGTCAACCAGGCGTACGAGTCGGGCGCGCGCTTCGTGGTCTCGCCCGGCCTGAGCGCGGACGTCGTACGCCGATGTCAGAAGCTCGGCCTGCCGGTGATCCCCGGGGTCAGCACCGCCACCGAGATCATCGCGGCGCTGGACCTCGGCCTGGACACCGTCAAGTTCTTCCCGGCCGAGGCCAGTGGCGGGTTACCCACCGTCAAGGCGCTGGCGGCGGCGTTCCCGCAGGTCCGCTTCGTGCCGACCGGGGGGATCACGGAGAGGAGCGCACCGGCGTACCTCGCGCACCCGGCGGTCGCCGCGGTCGGCGGGAGCTGGATGGTCGCGCCCGATCTGCTGGCCGCCGGCCGGTGGGACGAGGTCACCGCGAGGTGTGCCGCGACCGTGGGCCTCGACATGCAAGGGACAGCACCGTGATCGAGACACGTCCGGCCGCGGAGTGCGAGTTCGACATCGTCGCGCTCGGCGAGGTGATGCTGCGGCTCGACCCCGGCGAGGGCCGGGTCCGTACCGCACGCCGGTTCGAGGTGTGGGAGGGCGGCGGCGAGTACAACGTCGCCCGCGCCATGCGCAAGGTGTTCGGGCTCCGGGCCGCGGTGGTGACCGCGCTCGCGGACAACGAGATCGGACGCCTGGTCGAGAACCTGGTGATGCAGGGCGGGGTCGACACGTCGCTGATCCGCTGGGAGAAGTACGACGGGATCGGCCGCACCGGCCGCAACGGTCTCAACTTCACCGAACGCGGCTTCGGCGTACGCGGCGCCGTCGGGGTGTCCGATCGCGCCCACACGGCGATCGCGAACCTGAAGCCGGGCACGTTCGACTGGGACGACCTGTTCGGGCGCCGGGGTGTTCGCTGGCTGCACACCGGCGGGATCTTCGCCGCGCTGTCGGAGAACGCGGCCGCCGTGGCCGAGGAGGCGATGGCCGCCGCGCGGCGGCACGGCACGGTGGTCTCCTTCGACCTCAACTACCGGCCCAGCCTGTGGGCCGGCATCGGGGGCAAGGAGGTGGCGCGCGAGGTCAACACCAGGCTGTCCCGTCACGTCGACGTGATGATCGGCAACGAGGAGGACTTCACGGCCTGTCTCGGGTTCGACGTCGAGCACGTCGACGAGGAACTGCGGGCGCTGCCGATCGACAGTTTCGCGGCGATGGTCGGCACGGTGGCGGAGAGGATGCCGTGGCTGTCGGTCGTGGCGACGACGCTGCGGACGGTCCACACCGCCGCCGACAACGACTGGCAGGCGATCGCCTGGTCGCCGGAGACCGGCGTGCTGGCCTCGGTCCCGCGCGACCACCTCGGCATCTTCGATCGGGTCGGTGGTGGCGACGGTTTCGCCTCCGGGCTGGTCTACGGCCTGCTCGAGGGTGAACCGCTGCGGGCGTGCCTGGAGCTCGGTGCGGCGCACGGCGCGCTCGCGATGACGACGCCCGGGGACACCTCGATGGCGACCCGTGAGGAGGTGCTGGCGCTCGCCGGCGGCGGCAGCGCTCGCGTACGCCGATAGTTCTTCCGATGAGGCAGGCCCCACGGGAATCCGTCGGGGCCTACCTCTGCATCTCCCTCCAGGCGCACTGAGTTCATGTATAAGAACTGAAACGTATTGAGTTCAGATATGGAAATTCAGTTCTTGACTCCGTGTTCAAAAGCGTCTTACGTTCAGCCTCCGATGACGGTGACCGTCCTCACTGTCATGTCTGACGAACCTTGAGGGATCTCTCATGAAAGTGCCCCGAAGGTCTGCCCGCTCCCGATCCGGTCCGATAGTCGCGGCGTTCGCCGCCCTGCTTTTGATCGCCACGTCGCTGTCCCCCGTCGCGGCGCGGGCCGCCGTCGACGACGGCCGGCTCAACGTCCTGCTCTTCTACAAGTCCAACTTCCACGCCTCGCATGTGCAGGCGCGGCAAGCCGTGCGCGATCTGGCCACCCAGCTCAGCACGCAGTACAACCAGCCGCTCGACATCCAGGAGACCGACGACCCCTCGGTGTTCAACACGGCGAACCTCGCCACCAAGGACACCGTGGTCTTCGCCCAGACCGGCGGCGTGCTGTTCAACGCGTCGCAGCGCTCCGCCCTCGAGGCGTACATCCGTGGTGGCGGCGGCTACATGGGCCTGCACTACACCGGCTGGTCGGTCGGTGAGAGCGAGCACGACGTCAACCCGTTCTACTACCGTCTCGTCGGCGCCGTCTCCGAGGGCCACCCGGAGGACCCGGGTGTCCGGCCCGGCCGCGCGTTCGTCCGGGACACCACCCACCCGCTCACCCAGGGCGTGGGGGCCTCGATCACCCGCAGCGACGAATGGTACGACTGGGTCGTCAACCCCGCCCCCAACGTCCGCACCCTGATCGAGGCCGACGAGGCGTCCTACGGCGGCGGCCGGCAGGGCACCGCCCACCCGGTCACCTGGTGCCAGAAGATCGACTCCGGCCGGTCCTGGTACACCTCGATGGGCCACGAGGGCACCGCCTACTCGGAGGCCTGGATGCGCGCCCAGATGAAGAACGGCCTGGCGTACGCCGCCGGGCTGCTCGCCGCCGACTGCTCGCCGCCGGTGAAGGACAGGGCCGGCGCCTGGAGCGGCGTCACGCCGTGGCCGCTGGTGCCGATCAACATGTCGCTCACGTCCGACGGCAAGGTGCAGTCGTTCGGCAGTGTCGGGGGTTGGGGCACCGACACCACGCCGTACGACTGGACCGGCAACAGCTCGGTCACCCAGGGCGGCCAGATGGAGGTCGACATCTGGGACCCGGCACAGCCACGCACACTGGCCAACCTCCGGGCCGGCATCCTGCCGAACACCACGTACACCGACCTGTTCTGCGCCATGCAGGTGCAGAACCCGCACGACCACTCCACGATGACGGTCGGCGGTGACGACGGGCTCGGTGGCAACGCCCCGAACGACGCCGCCATCGGTGTCACCGGCTACACCACCAACAACGGGCTGCAGAACAAGGCGCCCATGAACTACCCGCGGTGGTACCCGACCGGCACCACGATGCCCAACGGCGACATCGTCGTCCAGGGTGGCAGCCTGCGCGGCGGGCCGGGCGGACCGGGCGTGCACGTCCCGGAGATCTACACCCCGCAGTCCGGCTCGGGCTGGAAGACGCTCGACGGCGCCCGCAGCCCGGCGGCGTACGGCGACGGCGGCTCCGACCACTCCGGCGCCGACGAGAACCGCTGGTGGTACCCGCGGGCGTTCGTCGCCCCCGGCAGCGGAACCCTGTTCAATATCACCGGCACCCAGATGTACGAGCTCAACCCGGCCGGCAACAACGGCACCGGACAGATCGTGCTGCGCGGCACGCTGCCCAGTGGCATCGCCAACCAGGGTGCCAACGGCAACCCGGTCGGCGCGACGTCCACCGCCACGATGTACCGCCCCGGCAAGATCCTGCAGGTCGGTGGCGGTTGGTGGGCCAACGGCGGCGGACCCGACGGCGCCCGTGCCGGCTTCACGGTCGACATCACCGGCGGTACGGCCGGCCCGGTCGTCACGGCGACCCAGCCGATGAAGTACCAGCGTCACTGGGCGACCTCGACGGTCCTGCCCGACGGCGACGTGCTCGTCACCGGTGGCGGCCGCGAGAACAACGGCAACGGCGGATACGTCACGAACGCCGAGATCTGGGACCCGGACACCGGGAACTGGACCGAGGTCGCCGTGCCGTACGAGCACGCCCGGCTCTACCACTCGGCGGCGCTGCTCCTGCCCGACGGCCGCGTGATGATGGGCGGCGGCGGCACCCCCGGCCCGCGCAACTACACGGACGTCGAGTACTACTCGCCGTCCTACCTGTTCAACGGTGACCAGCTCGCTCCGCGTCCGGTCATCAACACGGCGCCGGCCAAGATCGGTTACAACGGCAGCTTCGCGGTCACCGCGTCCGGGACCGTCTCCCGGGTCACGCTGGTGCGCAACGGCTCGGTGACGCACGGCTTCAACAACGACCAGAACTTCCAGGACCTGACGTTCAGCCAGTCCGGCAGCACGGTCAACATCAACGCGCCGGCCAACGGCACGTACGCGCCGCCCGGCTCGTACATGCTGTTCGTCTGGGACGCCTCCGGCACCCCGTCGGTGGCGAAGATCGTGAAGATCGACCCGGCCGTGAAGCTGACGCAGCTCAACCCGCGGGTCGTCGACCAGTTCGAGTACCCGCGCCTGCCGTCGGAGTGGCGTACCTCCAACCCGCCGGCCACCGTCGACGTGGCCCCCGGCAACGCCCGGATGTCACCGTGGACGGTCGGCAGCCAGGTTCAGCTCGTGCGCGGCACCGTCGCCGGGCAGGGAGGTCTCGGGCTCACCGGTTACCAGCTCAGCCTGGGCGCCGCGGGCAACATCCAGCGCACCCTCAGTTCCCTCACCCCCGGCACCACGTACCGGGTCTCGCTGCGTTACGCACGGGACAGCCGGGTGAGCGGGACCGGTGCGGCGACCGGCACCGTGTCGGTCGCGAACCTGAACGCGACCCTCACCGCCTCCACCGCCCAACCGTCGACAGCCAACTACGCGACGTACTCCGGCACCTTCACGGCCGCGTCGAGCACCGCGACGCTGACCCTGCGGGGCACCGCCGGCGGCCTGATGATCGACGACCTGGTGGTCGTGGGCGACGACGCGCCACCGCCGCCGCCCACCTCGCTCACCCGGTACGAGTTCGAGGAGGGCACTGGCACCTCGGCCGCCAACACCGGCACCACCGGTGGGCCGGGCGTCGCGACCCTGACCGGCACCACCGGCTGGTCGGCCAACGGCATCATCGGCAAGGCGGTCAACCTGCCCGGTGGCAGCACCGCCAACGCGGTGGACCTGCCGGACAACCTGCTCCAGGGCGCGGCGAACTTCACGACCGGGTTCTGGGTGCGCCCCGACACGAAGGCCAACTGGACCGGTCTGTTCCACATCGGTGACGGAACCGGCTCGGCCGGCAGCTACTTCCAGATCCAGATGCAGACACAGGCCTCCGGCAGTACGGGCCTGGCCGCGACCTTCAAGGCCAAGACCGGCCCTGAGGAGCGGATCTACGCCAGCCCGGCCCAGGACGTGGTCGCCGGTCAGTGGAGCCACGTGGCCTTCACCCGCCAGGGTTCGATCGGCACGCTTTACCTCAACGGTGTGGCGATCGCGAGCCGTGCCGACCTGACGATCGACATGACCGCCATCGGCCCGACAGCCGACAACTGGCTGGGACGCAACGGATACCCGGACGCCGCCTTCGACGGCCTGATGGACGACGTGCGCCTGCACACCTCCGCGCTGAACGCGGCCGAGGTGCAGGCGATGTACGACGAGGGTGTCCCGGTCCGGTACACCTTCGACGAGAACACCGGCACCGCCGCCGGCAACTCGGGCACCAAGACGTCGATCGGTGCGGCCGCGTTCCAGGGCACCACCGGCTGGGCGGCCGGCCGGGCCGGCGGCGCGGTGTCGCTGCCGGGCGGCGCCGCGACGACGAACAACCAGGTCAAGCTCCCCGACAACATCGAGGCTGGGCTGGACGAGCAGTTCACCGTGTCCTTCTGGGCAAGGCCGGACGCGCTCCCGAACTGGGTGCCGCTCGTCCAGATCGGCAGCAGCACGGACACGTTCTTCCTGCTGCAGTCGGCCACGAACGGCGGAACCACCGGGTTCGGGGCGACGTTCAAGGCACCGGGGGTGGCCGCACAGGAGCGGCTGCTGCTGGGCGCGGGCCGGGACCTGCCGCTCAACGCGTGGACCCATGTGGTCTTCACGATGAACGGCTCGACCGGGAAGATCTACTTCAACGGCGTCCAGCAGGCGGTCCGCGCCGACTTCCCGATCAACATCGGTGACGTGGGCGTGGGCGGCAACACCACGGCCAACTTCATCGGCGGTACGAGCTGGGGCGACCCCCGGTTCGACGGACTGATCGACGACTTCCGGCTGTACGGCTACGAGCTCAGCGCCGAGCAGGTGAGCCAGCTGCACTCGGGTCGCCGATGACCGGCAGGCTCCGATAGAGGTTGATCACGCCGGCGTGGGTTCGAGTCTCTCCCGGGCCCACGCCGGTGGCCGTCCGGCATTGAAAGCGATCTCTACTGTGGTCGCCGTGCATCCCTATCCGCCGCCCCCGCCCCAGCCGCCGCAGAGGTCGTTCTTCGAGCAGGAGATCGGCGGTGTCCCGCTCTACGTCCACCTCATGGCCGTCCTCGTCTCCTGCGGCGTCTACCTGGTCATCCTTCCTTTCGTCCTGCTCTTCGACGCCATCCAGAAACGGATCGACCGAGCCGTGGACCGCGTCGTCGGCTCGGTGGTGGACCGGATCCTGAAGGCGGCGCTGGTGGTCGTCGCCATACCGGCCTACCTCGTCTACGAGCTCGGCAGATGGATCCACCGCCGCTGGTTCGCGAAACCCGCCTCAGAGGTATCCCCCGCTCCCGCCGGCGACGTCGATGGAGGTGCCGGTCACGTAGGAGGCGAGCGGTGACAGCAGCAACGCCACGACCGGCGCCACCTCGTCCGGTTCACCGAGACGGCCCAGCAGGACACCACGCCTGTCCGCCTCGGCGGCGCACCACACCTCGTACGGGATCTCGGGCGCGCTCGCCGCATGCCGGGCCACCTGCCGGTCGGTGCGGATCGCGCCGATGTTGACCGCGTTGACCAGGATTCCGGACCCGGCGAGCTCGACCGCGAGCGACCGCGACAGGTTCAGCAGGGCCGCACGGGCGGCGCTGACCGCAGCCATCGCGGGCTCCGGCGCCCGTGCCGTGACGCCGTTGACGATCACGATGCGCGCCGCGTCCGACCTGCTCAACGGCCCGGTCGCGGCGGTCACCGTGTTCAGTGCGGCACCGACCTTCATCTCGAACTGATCGGTCCACCCGTCGTACGGCGTCGTCAGCACCCCGCCGGAGCGGCCCGCACCGGCGTTGACCACCAGACCGTCGAGCCTCCCGAACCGTGCCACCGCCGACTCGACGACCTCCCGCATCGCCGCCGCGTCACGGACGTCCGCCGCGTACGTCGCCAGCCGTTCCGAGCCGGGTAGGTCGAACCCGGCGGTGTCGCGGGCACACGTCGCCACGGACGCGCCCTCGGCCAGCAACAGGCGAACGACGGCACGACCGATGCCACGGCTGCCGCCGGTGACGAGGCAGACCCGCCCGGCCAGACCCAAGTCCACGTCAGACCCGCTTCCGGAGCAGGCGCCCGAGCCCCCGCAGCGGGTGCCCGTTCGCGCTGTCGACGAAAAAGCGTGCCAGCCGCGGGCTGATCGCTCCCTCGCTCATCCGGACCATCGCCCGCATCGGCAGACCGGCCGCGCCGAGCATCATCATCTTGAAGGCGACGTCTCCGTAGTCGACCCGGCGGCCGGCCCGCTTGGCCACGGCACGTTCGACGAAGAAGTAGACGATCCGCATGACGAGGCCCGAGTCCCGCATGTCGTGCAGCGAGCTGTACTCGTCGAAACCACCCCGGCCGGGCGCCCGCACCAGCGGAAACGGCTCGTGGATGGTCCCGAAGCCGTCGGGGGACGGACGGCCGTCGAGGGTGTGGTACCAGTCTGCGGCGGCGTCCCGGCGTGCTGGGACACCGTCGAGGGCGACGGTCTTCCGCAGCCGGATGTCCCGGGAGCTCGCACCGACCCGGATCTCGTGGTCGCCCTCCTCCACCACCCATTCGGCGCTTCCCGGGTCGTAGACGGCGAAGGCACGCCGGTCCAGGCTCATCGTGACGTCACGGGACTCCCCCGCGGCGAGCGCCACCCGGGTGAACGACCTCAGCTCCTGAGCCGGGCGGTACACGCCGTCGGTGCGGGCCGCGACGTAGAGCTGCGCGATCTCGGTCCCGTCCCGGTCACCGGTGTTGAGGAGCGTGAAGGTCACCTCGACGCGGTCCGGTCCGTTGCGGCTGAGGCGCAGGCCGGAGTAGGTGAACGTCGTGTAGGACAGCCCGTGCCCGAAGGGATACCGCACCGGCCGGTCCGCGGAGTCGAAGTAGCGGTAACCGCAGTACATGCTCTCCAGGTACGGCGTCTGCTCCGGATGCACCCCGTAATACCCGGAGCTGACCACGTCGTCGTAGGAGATCGGACAGGTCTCGGCGAGCTTGCCCGACGGGTTCGCCGCACCGAACAGCAGGTCGGCGGCGGCCGCTCCCCCGGCCTGCCCGGCCAGGTGCAGGTGCAGGACGGCCGCCGCGTGCTCCGCCCACGGCATCTCGATCGCGCTGCCGCCCACCACGACCAGCACCAGCCGGTCCGACCACGGGGCCAGGGCCTCCAGCAGGGCGATCTGATTGACGGGGATGCGTAGATGCTCGCGGTCGAAGCCCTCGCTCTCGGCGATCTCGGTCAACCCCACACAGACGACGACCCTTCCGGCGGTACGGACGAGAGCCACCGCCTCGTCGATCAGCGCCCGGTCCGGTTCCCCGGTGAGCCGATAGCCGGGCGCGTAGTCCGCCTCGGCGTACTCGCGCACCCCGTCGCGCAGGCTCACCACCCGCGTCGGATTGACGCGCGACGACCCCGACCCCTGGTAGCGGGCGTTGCCGGCGAGCGCGCCGACCAGTGCCACCCGCCCACCGCGCTCCAGCGGCAGCACCCCGTCGTTCCCGAGCAGCACCGCACTCGCGACGGCCGCCCGGCGGGCCAGTTCGTGGTGCCGCTCGTACACGTCCGCCGGAACCTCGGTGTCACCGCCGGTGGTGCGCCGGACCAGCGCGATCACCCGGTCCACCGACTCGTCGACGGTCTTCTCGTCGAGGCGTCCGGCCCGCAGCGCCGCGTGCACCTCGGCGTCGGACAACCCGCCGTTGCCGGGCATCTCCAGGTCGGTGCCGGCCCGGTACGCGGCGGCACGGTCGTTCATCGCGCCCCAGTCGGTGATCACCGCGCCGCTGAAGCCCCAGCGCTCGCGCAGGATCCCGGTGAGCAGGCGGTGGTTGTCACTGCAGTAGACGCCCTCGACCCGGTTGTAGGCACACATGACGGTCGCCGGGTCGCTCTCCCTGACCGCGATCTCGAACGCCGGGAGGTAGTACTCGTGGAGGGCGCGCTCGTCCACCCGTACATCGGTGGTCATCCGTTTGAGCTCTTGGTTGTTGAGCGCGAAATGCTTGAGCGACGCACCCGTCCCGGTCGCCTGGAGGCCGCGGATCCAGGCGGCGGCGAGCTTCCCGGCCAGGTACGGATCCTCGCTGAAGTACTCGAAGTTCCGGCCGCACAGCGGGTTGCGTTTCATGTTGACGCCCGGCCCGAGGACCACGTTGACGCCCTGGTCGACGGCCTCCAGCCCGATCGCGGTGCCCACCTCGGCGGCGAGGTCGACATCCCACGAGCAGGCGAGCGCACTGGCCGTCGGGAAGCAGGTCGCCGTGCTGCTCGCGTTGAGCCCCAGATGGTCGCCGCCCTCGCCCTGTCCGCGCAGGCCGTGCGGCCCGTCGGTCATCAGGATCGACGGCAGCCCGATCGCGGGGACGGCCCGTGTCGTCCAGAACGAAGCCCCCGACCCGAGGGCGACCCTGTCGGCGATGCTGAGCGAGCTGTCCGGCATGGATCAAACGATCTCACGGTTCGGAGCGCAGCTCTCGCCGCAGTTCGGCGGCCTCGGCGTACCTGCCGAGGGCGTCCAGGTCGCGGGCCAGGTTCTCGATCGAACGGTCGGTCTGCGGGTGCCCGTTGCCGAGCACCCGCCGCTTGCGTTCCAGCGTGTCCTCGTCGATCTCGCGGGCCTGCTCGAATTCGCCGAGCTCGCGCAGGTCGGCCGCGAGGTTGTTGGCGGAGGTGAGGGTGTCGGGATGGTCGTCGCCGAGCAGCCGCCGCCGGCGATCCCACGTGTCCCGGTTCAGCTGCCACGCCTTCTCGTGCTCGCCCGACCGCCGGAGGATCACTCCGAGGATGTTGGCCGTCGTGAGCGTGGCCGGATGATCGTCTCCGCCCTGCTCGCGGTATTTCTCCAGGGTCTCCTCGCTCAGCCTGCGTGCCTGCTCGTGTTCCTTCAGCTCGCACAGATCGATGGCCAGGCTGCTGGCCGAGGCCAGGGTCTGCGGGTCGTCGCCGCCGAACAGCCGCCGCCGGCGCGCCAGGGTGTTCTCGTCCAGCTCCCGTGCCCGTTCGAACTCGCGCAGGTGCCGCAGGTCGGTCGCGAGGTTGTGGGCGGCGTTCAGGGTGCGTGCGTCGTCGGCGCCACGGCGCCGGCGTTCCCGTGCGAGGTTGTCCTGGTCAAGGTCACGGGCCTGCTCGTATTCACCGAGGCCGCGGTGGATGCCGGCGAGGGCGTGCGCGATGATCAGAACGCTGTCCTCGTCCGGCTGCCAGGCCCGGTGCAGTTGCTCGGCCAGCGGCAGGGCGGCGCGGAAGTCACCACGGGCCAGCAGGGACCAGACCGCGCTGCAGGCGGTGTAGCGCAGCTGATGGTAGCCGGTCGTGGCGGGGTCGGCGGCGAGGATGTGCGGCAGCAGCACGCTCCAGCGGGGCCACCACCGCGGATCACTGCCGTCGTCGGGGCGGGCGGCGACCAGCAGTTCCTCGACGACCCGGCGGTGCAGGTACGGGTCGGGGTCGGTGTCACGCAGGACGGCCCGCACGAGCCGGTGCAGGATCGGGCCGGCCGCGGTCGGACGGGCGAGGCCGTACCGGGTCAGCTGGGCCAGCACCCGGCTGAACATCACCGTCCCGGCCGCCGCCGCCCGCAACGGCTGGGGCAACTCGTCGGGACTCGAGGTGAACAGATCGGTGGGGATCGGCTCCGGCCCCAGGCGGGCGCAGAGGTGGAGCAGCTGGCCGGCGGCCGGGTCGGCGGCGAGGAGCCGCTCCGCGGTCAGCGTGACGGCAGCGGCCAGCGGAAGCGGATAACCGGCCGGTGGCCGCGACTCACGCTTCGGGTCGGTCATGTGAGCCGTGAGTTCACGCAGGTAGTCGTCGGCGGACAGCCGGGTCTCGACGAGCAGATCCGCCGCCTGCCCCACGGCCAGCGGCAGGTCACCGAGCGCCTCGGCGAGCCGGTCGGCGCCTGGGCCGTCCAGGTGCGGCAGGTGGGCCCGGAGCAGGGCGACGGATTCGGCACGGGTGAACACGTCCACGTCCATCGGGCGGGCGACACCGGTCCAGTTCGGGTTCCGGCTGGTGATCAGCAGATGGCCGGGCCCGTCCGGCAGCCACGGGGCGAGGTGGTCACGGTCGTCGGCGTTGTCGAACACCAGCAGCCAACGGTCCGTCCGGCGCAGGTGCTCCTGCAGCGCGTCGGCCGCGGCCGGGGTGGGCGTGTCGACCGGCACCAGGCAGAGTTGCCTGGCGAGGGCGGCGAGGTGGTCGCCGATCAGCTCGGGCTGTTCGGAGGGAATCCACCAGACCAGGTCGTACTCTCCGGCGAACCGGTGGGCGTACTCCAGCGCCAGCTGGGTCTTGCCGACCCCGCCCAGTCCGTGCAGCGCCTGCACCGCCACCCGGCTGCCGCCGCGCAGCGTGTCGTACAGCTCGCCGAGCATGCCGTCGCGGCCGGTGAAGCCCGGGTTGCGGCGGGCGAGGTTCCACACCGGCGGCAACGACCCGGGCGGTCGCGGCCCGGCAGCGACCGCCCGGCCCGGATAGTCCGGAGGAGCCGCGGTCAGGGGCCCGGCCGGTGCCGGTTCGAGGACCCGGCGCACCGCGTCGAGCAGCACCGACACGGCTTGAGCGGGCACGAGATCGAACAGGTCCGGGACGACGATCGGCGCCCACAGCCCGCCGGACAGGTCCGCCTTCTCCACCCGCAGCGGGATCAGCTTCACGTCCGGGTTCCCGCGGCGCTGCGCCCAGCGCGCGGTCCACTCGTCGGTCGTGAACCGGTCGGCCTTCAGGTATGCCGCCGACAGCAGCGCCAGCATCGGGTTGTCGCGGTGCAGAGCGCGGTCCATCGCCTCGACGGCGTTCGTCCCCGGTGCCCGGTCCACGCTGTCCAGCTCGGTCGGATACCCCGCTGCCTCCAGATGCCAGCGTGCCCATTCGGCCCAGGCCCGATCGGCACCGGCATGGGAGATCACAATCGGCATCCGCTTCGGCACTCCGTACACATTGCACCAATCCGATGCCGGAAACCGACAACCGAACGGGTGTCACCGGAAGAGGTGGGCAGCGGGGCGCATACATAGCGACCGGCGCACACACGGCCGCCCGCGCAAACAGCGATCCACGCACACGCGGCCGCCGACGCCCACGCACCAGCCGGAGCACACGCAGCGGGACCGTGTGCTCCGTTCGTCGCCGGGACGACCGTGCGCGTCCACGGATCCGCAGCGTGTGCTCCTGCCGTCGCGGCCCACGACGTCACGCGCACACCGAGAGCGCCAGCGTGCGCCCGACGGCACCCGGCACGCCCAACGGCATCCGGCACCCGGCACCCGGCCCCCGGCACCCGGCACGCCCGACAGCGGCGGCACCGACGATTGCACCACCGGACATTCAGCCTCCGGGCCCGGCCACGATCACGAACGGCGGCTGCCGTACCGGCGGCGACGGTGAGGTCGCACGCTGGGGCTGTGCGGGTGCCGACCGTCGCCCTGGCGACCGCCGGATCGCACGTTGGTGTCATGTGTGCGCCGGCCGCGGCGGGCTTCCCTGACCGCGGAAGGGGCGCGGAGGCGGCGGGACGCCCATCGCCCCGCCGCCGTCTCACATCAGGTCACGTCAGCAGCGGCCGAGGTCCTGCCACTGTTGCGTCCAGCCGGGTTCCGAACCCTGCGTCCAATACCTGGCCTTCCACAGGTGCACGCCCTCGCCCGACTTCGGGCCGGACGGGTCGCCGTACTTGCTCTTCTCGTGCTTGACCGTGTTGCCACCGGTGTAGACGCTGCCGAACTGCCAGTTGGGCGCGCTGGAGCAGTCGCCGGCCGGCGGGTTGGACGGCCCGGGGTTCGACGGGGTCGGGGAGGACGGCCCCGGGTTGGACGGGGTCGGGTTGACGCACGGTCCCGAGGTGGCGACCGAGTCGTGGAACGCGGAGCCCGACGACCGGTAGGACGACGTCTGCGCGGTGACCTGGGCCGGGCTGAGCACCTGGTTCTTGGCGAACAGCACCCAGTCGACCTGCTCGATGTAGGTCGACATGCCGCCGGTGTGGGTCGCCGTGTCGATGAACCACAGGTTCCAGTTGATGGTCATCGTCTGGCGCGGGAAGTACTTGCCGCCGTGCACGCCGACCTGCACGCCGTCGATGTAGTAGACGACCTGCCCGTTCGCGACCTGGGCGACCAGGTCGTGCCATCCGTCGATGCTGGTCCGCTGCTCGGAGTGCAGGTTGTCGGCGAACCAGGGGTCGGCCCGGTAGGTGTACCAGGTGGTCTGGTAGTTGATGGGCCCGGTCTCGCCCCAGCCTCCGTTCGGCAGGTACTCGGAGATGTCCAGCTCGCTGTAGGTGGGGTCCATGTCCCCGTTGAGCGGGCTGATGGTGAAGAACGTCTGGTTGATGTGGTCGCCGTCGTTGCCGCTGACCGGTGCGTCGGTGAACCGGACCCGGCTGGCGTAGGTGCCCTCCAGGTAGCGCTTCTGGGTGGAGTACAGCTCGGCGTGACTGGTTCCGGCGGCGGTGCCGTCGGTGGAGGCGGTCAGCTGCATGACCTTCTGGCCACCCGAGGTGGGGAAGGTGATCGCGTTCGGCGACCAGTTGGCGCCCGGCACACCCGGTCCGCCCTGGTAGCTGCGGGGTGTCCAGCCATTGGCGGTCAGGGCAGGGTCGGCCGAGGAGTTGTAGTGGAAGTCGTCGAACAGGTAGCCGCAGTCGGCGGCGGAGGCGGTGCTGGCGTTGGCGACGACCAGTCCCATTGCGGACAAAGCGGTCACCGCCAGACCGGCAAGGATTCGTCTACCCATGGACATGGATGACTCCTAAGAGGGGGTAAATCGGGGGAGTTACCGGACCGCGCCGGCGGTCATTCCGGCGCGGATGTGCCTCTGGAACGCGACGTAAGCGACGAGCACCGGCAGCATGGCGATGGTCAAGCCGGCGAACAGGCCGCTCCAGTCGCTGCGGTAGCCCTGACTGACCGACAGGGCGGCCAGACCCTGCGCCAGGACATACCGGTCCGGGTCGGGATTGAGAACCAGCGGAAGCAGATACTGGTTCCAGAGCCCGAGGAAATTGAAGATGCCGACCGCGACCAGACCGGGCCGGGCCAGCGGCAACATGACGCGGAAGAACACCGCGGAATGCGAGCAGCCGTCGAGCACCGCCGCTTCCGCCACCTCCTCCGGAAGCGTCCGGAAGAACGCATGGAGAAAGAAGACGGTGAACGGTACGGCGTAGGCCGCGTACACCAGGATCAGCCCGTGATAGGTGCCGAGCAGACCGAGTTGCCGCACCACGAAGAACAACGGCACCAGTGCCAGGAACACCGGGAAGAACATCGCCGCGACGAAGGTGTAGTAGATGGCCCGGTTACCCCGGAACTGATATCTGGCGAGCGCGTAGGCGACCAGCGACCCCAGCAGCATGGTCAGCACGAGAGCACCGCCGACCACGATCAGGCTGTTGAAGAAGTACCGCCCGATGCTCGCGGCCGTCCACGCGCGGGACCAGTTCTCGAAGTGCAGCGACGACGGCGGCGCCCACGGTTCGTTCAGGATCTCCTGGTCGGTCTTGAGCGAGCTGACCACGGCCCAGAGCAGCGGCAACGCGGTCACCACGGCCCAGGCGAGCATGGCGAGCTGCGGCAGTGGGTTACGCGGTGACTTCATCACGCCTCCAGCGGAGTGCCAGCACCGCCAGAGTGAGCGCGGCGAAGAACAGCGCCACCCCCATGGCCGTGGCGTAGCCGAACTTGCCGTACGTGAACGCCGTCCGGTACAGCGACAGCCCGACCACCTCGGTGGTCCCGTCCGGTCCGCCCGGACCCACCGACATGACCTGGACCAGCACGAACCCGTCGAGCGCCGCGATGCCCAGGTAGACGAACGCCACCTGCACGCTCTCGGCGACCAGCGGCAGCGTGACCCGGCGGAACGTGGCCCACCGGCCGGCGCCGTCGAGCACCGCGGCCTCGAAGAGCTCCTTCGGGATGGCGCCGATCGCGGCACTGAACAGCACCACGTAGAACCCGACCGACGACCACACGACGACCGCCATCACCGACGGCAGCGCCAGCGACGGTTCGGCCAGCCAGCTGCGGGCCAGGCCGTCCAGCCCGATCGCCCGGAGGCCCGAGTTGAGCAGCCCGGTGTTCGGGTTGTAGACGAAGCCCCACAGCACCGCGATGATCACCAGGGAGAGCATCTGCGGAAAGAAATAGACGATCTGGTACGCGGACGCGCCGGGCAGAGGTCGCCGTCCGTTCAGCATGCTCGCCAGGAACAGGGCCAGCCCGATCGTGGCGATGGGCACCACGACAAGCATGACCGCGTTGTTGCGCACCGCGTCGAGGAAGAGCGAGTCATCGCCGAGGCGGACGAAGTTGTCCACCCCGACGAAGTTCGCCTCGCCGGCCACCCCGGTCCAGTCCGTCAGCGACAGGTAGAAGGCCTGGGCGTACGGGGAGAACACGAGCACGACGTGCAGGACCAGCGCCGGGACCAGCGCGGCGAGCAGGAACCGCCACCGGCCGTGCCGCATCAGCGCTTGTACTTCTTGACGGTGCTGTCCTTGGCCAGCGAGTCCGACGCCTTCTGGATGCGCGCCGACCAGTCGGCGGCGCTGATCCGGCGGTTGACCAGCTCGGCCGTGGCGTCGTCGACCGCCTTGGCGAGCGGCGCGTACCACGTACGGAATCGGTAGTTGAAAGCGTCCGGACCGGCCGCCGTGACCGCGTCGCGGACCGAGCCCAGACCGCTGGTGAGCGTGAGCCCGTCGGTGGCGCCGGCCACCGCCGGGAGGGTGCTGTTGGCCTGGGCGAACGCGGTCGCGGACTCCTTGGCGAACAGGATCCGCAGGTACTCCAGGCCCCCGGCGCGGTTCTTGGCCTGCGCCGGGACCAGGTAGGACTCGCTGCTGGACGCCTGCACGGCCGTGACCGGCAGCCTGTCACCGCTCGACGCCGACGGCACGGTGCCCATCACCATGTCGAAGCCGGCCGGGGTGACCTCCTTCTGCTCGCTCTCCAGCCACGAGCCGCACGGGATGAACGCGGCCTTCTTCTGGCACCAGGCGGCCTGCGCCTCGGTGTGCGACAGCGCCTCCGAGCCGGACATGATGTAGCCCTTGCCCGCCAGCTCGGCGAACGCCTCGGCGGCCTGCTTCAGTCCGGGTTGCGACCAGGCGGCCGGATCGAGGTTGTCGACGGCCTTCACCAGGTCCAGTCCGCCGGCCTTGGCGGCCATGGTGAGCAGCGGGTCGTTGATGTACTCGGCGTATTTGCCCTGGTAGGTCCAGGGGGCGATGCCGGCCTTCTTGATCGTCTCGCAGAGGGCGAGCATCTCGGCCCACGTCTTCGGATACGTCCAGCCGCGCTCGGCGAACAGCGACTTCGAGTACCAGACGCCCCAGACGGTGTAGGTGAAGTTCAATGTCACCGTACTGCCGTCGAACGTGCCGTCCTCGATCACGCCGGGCAGCAGCGTGTCGCGGACCGTCTTGCCGGGCTGGTCGAACGCCGGGGCGGCGAGCAGCTCCGCGAGGTCGGTGACCTGCTTGGCGCCGACCAGTGTGGCGATGTCGAGACGTCCGGCGCCGGTGTTGTCGACGACGTCCGGCGGGTCGCCGGCCACGAAGCGGGGCTGCATGGCCTCGCCGACCTTCTGCAGGCCCTTGTGGTCGATCTTGGCCTGCGGGTACTTCGCGGTGTACTGCTGCTCGGCCTTGATGGCGTAGTCGTCGCCGTACCCACCCTTGAAGACGACCACCTCGAGGGGCGCGTCAGCCTTGACCCCGAGCGGGTTCTCGGCGGTCTTGGCGCCGCCGGCCTGTGCGGGCTTCTCCTCCTTGCCGGCGGAGGTGACACACGCGCTGAGCAGCGGCGCGGTCACCGCCGCGAGCCCGGCGGTCCGGAGCAGGGTTCGTCTCGGATAGGGTCTGGGAAGGGATTCAGGGTTCATCGCTGGGCTCGTTTCTCTATGCGGTGCGCCGGATGCGCCCGGCGTACCGCGCCTCTAGTTCTGCGTTGTGTTCCTTGCCGCCGGGCACGTTGTCCGACAGGTAGACGGGCGGGACGATCCCCGCCGCGAGCAGGCGTTCGACCACCTCGACGACGATCTGCTGAGCCAGCAGCGCCGCGGTGATCGACGAGACGGCCCCGACCGCACCGCCGCCGGGGATCGGCAGTGTCGCGTCGCCGTACGGCGCGCCGTTGTCGAGGGTCACGTCGGCGATGTCGCCCAGTTTGCGGCCACTCGGGTGCCGCGACTCGACACCTGCCGAGTGCTGCGCCGAGGTGATCGCGATCAGCGGGTGGCCGTGTTCCTTGACCAGCAGCGCCATCTCGACGACCGCGCCGTTGATGCCGGAGTTGGAGGCGATGACGAACGCGTCATCCGGTTTGACCGGGGCCAGCTGGTAAAGCTTGTGGGCGATCTCGGTGCCGCGTTCCACCATCGGGTCGGCGAGCGCCTCGAGCGGCTCGCCGCCGTAGAGGACGATGTCGCGCAGCGCGATCCGGTTGGTCGGTACCAGTCCCCCGGCCCGTCCGGCGATTTCCATGGCCAGTGCCTCGGAGTGCCCGCAGCCGAACGCCTGGATCACGCCGCCGCCCTTTATCGAGGTGGCCAGGAGGTCGGCGGCCCGGGACTTCGCCTCCTGCTGCCCGCGGCCCACCCTGGCCACCAGTTCTTCGATCCTGGTCAGGAAGTCCTCACTCACGTCGATCCTTTCTCCACCCGCCGTTTACGGGTCGGCAGCTTCTCCGGCAGGCGGTGGGCGTCCACGGCACGGACCGTCAGTTCGAGGGCCTCGGCGGTGCGCTCGTAGGTGCGCTGTGCCACCGCGACGTAGATCAGGTCGAGGACGAGCAGCTGCGAGTGCAGGGCGGAGAGCGCCGCGAGCCGGAACGTCGTCTCCAGCACGCTGGTGGTGAACACGATGTCGGCGACCTCGGCCAGTGGTGACCGGTTGAAGCTGGTCACCGCCACGGTCAGGGCGCCGTGGTCGGCGGCCTCGGCCAGTGTCTCGATCACCTCGCGGGTGCGGCCCGAGTGCGACAGGCCGATGGCCACGTCACCGGGCAGCAGCAGCGCGGCGTTGGTGAGCGCGGTGTGGCTGTCCTGCCGGTGCCAGACCGGAACCCGGATCCGCTCGAGCCGGAACGCCATCTCCCGCGCCGCCGTGCCGCTGCTGCCGAGCCCGAACAGCTCGACGCGCTGCGCCCCGGCGATGGCCGCGGCCACCCGCTCGACGTCCTCGACCTTCAGCAGCGATGCGGTGCTCTGGATGGCCCGGGTGTCGGCGGCCGCGACGACGCTGAGGACCTGGTCGAGCGGATCCTCGGGGGTGATGTCGCCGCTGATGTCGGTCTCCCACCGGGCCTGCTCGGCACGCCCGGTCTCGGTGGCCACGGCGACCCGCAGGCTCGCGTAGCCCTTGAAGCCCAGCGTGCGGCTGAACCGGGTGACGGTCGCGGTCGACGTGCCGGAGCGTTCGGCCAGGTCCACGATGCTGGCGTGGGCAGCCGTCTCCGGGTCGGCCAGGATCGCCTCCGCGATCCGGCTCAGCGCCTCCGGCATCTGCGGTCCCTCGATGCGCAGCCGCCCCAGCAGCCCGCCGCTCTCACCCGTCATCCGTGGACATCCTTTTCATCAAGTGCCTGTGCCGATGAAAATTACGACCACCTTCACAACTAGTCAACAATGAATTTCTGTGTTTCGATCCGGAGCATGGATCTCGTGGTGGGAGTCGACGCCGGCGGGACCGCCTCCCGCGCGGTCGTCGCCACGGTGAACGGGCAGGTCACCGGGCGCGGGCGGGCCGGTCCCGGCAACCCGTTCGCCGCCGGACCGGCCGCCGCCCGGGCGATAGCCGACGCGTTACGGCAGGCACTCGCCGGGCACGACCCGGCGGCGGTCGCGGGCGGCGTGCTCGGCCTGGCCGGCACCGGGGCCTGCCTGGATCCGGCGATCACCGCGGCCCTCGGCGAGGCGTGGGCGGCGGCCGGCCTGACCTGCCCCTATGAGATCGTCGGCGACGCGGTCACCGCCTTCGCGGCGGGCACCGGCGAACCCTCCGGCGCGGTCCTCATCGCGGGCACCGGCGCCGTCGCGGCAGAGATCAAGGACCATGCGATCGTACGTACGGCGGACGGGCTCGGCTGGCTGCTCGGCGACGAGGGATCCGGCCACTGGCTCGGCATGCGGGCGCTGCGTTCCGCCGTACACACCTGGCCGTCGCCCTTCGCCGCCCGGATCGCCACCCGGACCGGCGCCGCCGACCGTGACCGGCTGATCTCCTGGGCCCAGGGCCTTCCGCACGCCCGGATCGCCGCCCTCGCGCCGGTGGTGTGCGAGGCGGCGCGGGCCGGCGATCCGCACGCCCGCACGATCGTCGCCGAGGCGGTCGGCCACCTGACCGCGACCCTCGACGCGGTGGCCGGCAGCGGCCCGATCGTCCTCGCCGGCAGCCTCCTCACCGCCGCGACCCCGATCCGCGACGGGGTCCGATCGGCCTTGCAGGAACGTGGGATCACCCCGCTGACCAGCGGTGACCCGTCGATCGCCGCGGCGTGGCTCGCGGTGGCCCGGCTGCCCGCCGGTGATCAGGCGGCACTGCACGCCGCGTTCTTCGACGCGGGCGCACTCGCCTAGAGTCGGCTCAGTGGAGACCGTGACCCAGATCCTGCACAGGCTGACCTCCTACGAGCCGGGACGGGAGTGGGACGACGTCATCGCCGATCCACGTCTCGTCGTCGATCTGAAACCCAACGACTTCGGCCGCTTCCCGCTTTTCCACAAGCGGTACACCGGGGATCTGCCGCGCTTCGAGCTGCCGCGTGACCTGCCGTCCACCGAGGCGCCGGCCATCGATGTGCTGGCCGGGACGGCGGAGGTCGCCGCCGGGGAGCTCGACGTGCCGCACCTGGCCCGGCTGCTGCACCTGTCGGCGGGCGTCGTACGGACCTCCAAGCGCAGCAACGGGATCACTCACCTGTTCCGCGCGGCAGGCTCGGCCGGCGGTCGCTTCCCGCTCGAGGTCTACGTGCTCGTCCCATCGGGCCACGAGGGGCTGCCGGCCGGCGTGCACTGGTACGACCCTGCCGGTCACGCCCTGGTGCGTGTCGGGCCCGCACCGAGCGGCGGCGGCGCGGCGCTCGTGGTCACCGGCGTCCCGTGGCGGACCGGCTGGCGGTATCGCGAGCGCGGCTACCGGCACGTCTACTGGGATGCCGGCACCATGCTGGCCCAGACCCTCGCGCTGGCCGGGTCCGCGGGGATCCCGGCGCGGCTCTGGACGACGTTCCCCGACCGGGTGGTCACCGAGCTGGTCGGCGCGGACGGCGTACACGAATGGCCCGTCGCCGTGGTCGGTCTCGGCTCGCAACCGCCCGCGCTGACGCCGACCGGCCCCGCGGCCGCCGGCGAGGTCGACACGGATCCGCTGGAGTTCCCGCTGGCGACGGCGGCACAGCGGGCCGGTGACGGGACCGTGCTGGGCGCACCGTGGGCCGAGGGCGACCCGGTCCGGGTGCCGGAGGCCGGGACCGGGACAGTCGAGGCGGTCGTGCTCACCCGCGGCTCGCAGCGACGGATGGACCCGACCCGCGGGGTGCCGCAGAGCGTGCTCACCACCGGCCTGCGGGTGGCCGTACGCGGCATCGGCCTGCCGCAGTTCGTGGCGGTGCACGACGTCGACGGTGTGACGCCGGGCGTGTACCGGTGGCCCGATCTCGGCACGGCGATTCACCCGGGTGACCAGCGCCAGGAGCTCTACCGGGTGAGCCTGGAGCAGGGGCTGAGCAGGGACGCGGCCTTCGTGGTCATCACCGCGGCGGACGTGGCGAGCATGGACGACCGCGGGTACCGGGCCGCGCAGCTGGCCGCCGGACTGGTCGAGGGGCGGTTGCACCTGCTGGCGTACGCCATGGGCGCGAGCGCGACCGGCATGACCTTCCTCGACAGCGAGATCGCGGCACTGCTCGGCACGCCGCTGGACGCCATGATCTTCACGTGCGTGGGCGTTCCGGACTACCGCGCCACCCCGGGCGGGCTGCCGGGTGCGCCGGTCGACGTGCGCCCGATGCAGCATCGGGAGTGAAAACGGGAGTGAAGGCGTCCCCGCATACCATGGGGCCCGATGACCGCTCCTGAGATCCGCCCCGCTGACCTGCCCGCCGCCAGAGCCCGGGCGGAGGAGGCCCTGCGCCAGTTGTCCGACACGCCGGTCGGACTCGACGTCGCCGTCAAGAGGCTCGGCCGGGCCAGTGGTGTCTACGCCTGGTGGGCCGGCCCGTCGGTCTTTCCCGACCTGCACGGGCCGGTGAACCCGAACGTCCCCTCGCTGCGGATGCTGTATCTCGGCCGGGCGACCACGCTGCGGGGCCGGATCCTGCGCAACCATCTGCGGCGCTCGGGCAGTTCGACGCTGCGCCGCACCCTGGCCGGCCTGCTGGTGTCCGAGGGTTACCGGACGACCTGGACCGATCGTGTCGTCCTGATCGGTGAGGACGAGACGCGGCTGACCGCGTGGATGCATGCGAACCTGCAACTGACCTGGGCTCAGGACGCCGAACCGAACTCCGTCGAGGCGAACCTCGTCCGGCGCCTGCACCCGCCGCTGAACGTGAGCGGCGTCGACCCCGAACACGTTCAGGCGGCCGTGGTCGACGCCAAGCACAGGTACAACGCGTCGGCCCAGCCGTAGCCGGTCAGCCCAGCCCGGCAGCCTTCTGCAGCAGCACCGAGCGTTCGCGCCGGTTGGTGCAGAGCCGGGCGGCCAGTTCCAGCTCGGCGCGTGCCTCCGGTCGCCGGCCGAGGCGGGCCAGCAGTTCACCGCGCACAGTCGGGACCAGATGGGAGCCGGCCAGGCGGCCGGAGACGGTCAGCTCGTCCACGATGGCGAGAGCCCGCTCCGGCCCCGTCGCCATGGCGACGGCGACCGCCCGGTTGAGGTCGACCACCGGCGACGGCGCGACCCGGCCGAGGGCCTCGTAGAGCACCACGATCCGTTCCCAGTCGGTCGTCTCCACCGAGGAGGCCGCCGCGTGGGTGGCGGCGATCATCGCCTGCAGTCCGTACGGCCCGAGCCCCCGCGTCGACGCCCTGGCCAGCGCGGCCAGCCCACGCCGGACCGCCGAGACGTCCCACAGCCGCCGGTCCTGGTCCTCCAGCAGGACCGGCGAGCCGTCCGGGCCGGTACGTGCCGGGAAGCGCGCGGCCGTCAGCTCGCACAACGCGAGCAGGCCGTGCACCTCGGGCTCGTCCGGCAGCAGGGCGGCCAGCGTGCGGGCGAGCCTGATCGCCTCGTAGGCGACGCCGGGACGAACCAGCCGGTCGCCCGACGTCGCCGTCGATCCCTCGGTGAAGATCACGTACAGGACGGTGAGGACACCACCGACCCGTTCGCGGCGTTCATCGGCCACCGGCAGCTCGAACGGGATCCGGGCCGCCGCGATCGTCTTCTTGCCGCGGGTGATACGGGCCTGCACGGTCGGCACGGACACCAGCAGCGCTCGCGCGATCTCCTCGCTGGACAGGCCGCCGACCACACGCAGGGTCAGCGCCACCCGCGACTCGGGTGAGAGCACCGGGTGACAGCTGATGAACATCAGCGCGAGCAGGTCGTCGTCGATCCGGTCGGGATCGGGCTCCGAGGCGGGCGGCGTGTCGGCCGTGAGCAACGGGTACCGATCCCGGAGCGCGACGCTCCGGCGGATCGCGTCGATCGCCCGCCGCCGGGCCGTGGCCATCAGCCAGCCACCCGGATTCACCGGAGCGGTGACCGGCCACGACACCAGCGCCTCGGCGACCGCCTCCTGGGCGGCGTCCTCGGCGAGGCAGAAGTCGCCGGTGAACCGGGTCAGCGCGGCGACGATCCGCGCCGACTCGATCCGCCAGACGGCCTCGACATCGACCGTACCCATCAGGCCTGCGGAACCTCGTCGCTGCCGGGCACCCGCCGGATCTCGATCTTGGCGCCGCGGGCGACCGGCACCCGCTTGGCCCACTCGACGGCCTCCTGCTTCGAGGCGACGTCGAGCATGAAGAAGCCGCCGAACAATTCCTTGGTCTCGCCGTACGGGCCGTCGGTGACCACCGGGGTCTCGGCGCTGAAGTCGACGACGACACCCTGGCGCGGGTCGTCCAGTCCCTCGGCCGCGAGCAGCACTCCGGCCTTGACCATCTCGTCGATGAACTGCCGGGTCGTGGCGATCATCTCGTCGATGCCGGCCATCATGGCCGCGTTCGACTCGTCGGTGCCCCGCATGATCAGCAGGTACTTCGGCATGGCGCTCTCCTCGTTCGGCGGGCCGCCTCTCGGCTCTCGCACCCCCACGTCGAACGAGTGTCCCGCGGATCGACACGGCCACGGAGAATTCTTGAGCACGGCGTCTACCGTGGCCGCCGTGGACGACGTACTCGATCCGGTGGGGTCGTTCGGCCGGTGGCTCGTCCGCCCGCCCGACCACTACAGCCTGCGGCACCGCAGCCGGACGGTGGTCGCGGTGGCACTCGACCGGCTGGGCGACCGGCCGATCGTCGTCACCGGCACCTTCGATCACCTGGTACGGGTCTGGGACGCGACCACCGGGGAGCAGATCGGTGATCCGCTCGCCGGTCACACCGAGCCGGTGTCCTCGATCGCGACCGGAACGCTCGACGGGCGGACCGTCATCGCCTCCGGCAGCCTCGACCGGACGGTCCGGCTGTGGGACGTGGCCACCGGCGAACCCCTCGGCACCACGATCGACGCGCACACGTATGTGGTGGAAGACGTGGCGATCGGATACCTCGACGGCCGTACGATCATCGCCTCCGCCGGCCGTGACAACACGATCCGGATCCACGACGCCCGCACCCTCGAGCCGCTCGCCGAGCCGATCGAGGCGAAAGGCCACTGGCCGCGATCCGTGACGATCGGAATCCTCGACTGCCTGACCGTGATCGTCAGCGGCGGCGGGGACGGGACCGTGCGGATCTGGGACGCCCGCACCGGACGGCCCGTCGGGCGCCCGATGGCCGGGCACACCGACGCGGTGACCACGGTGGCGGTCGCCACCCTGCACCGTGGCCTCGTGATCGTCTCCGGCAGCAGCGACATGACCGTCCGGACCTGGAGTGCCAACACCTTCGAGTCGATCGACGTGCGGTTCATCAGGCACACCGGCGCGGTCCATGCGGTCGCGGCCGCACGGACCGGCGGCCGCACGATCTTCGTCACGGGCGGGACCGACAAGGTGCTGCGACGCTGGGACGCCACCACCGGCGAACCGGTCGGCGAGCCGATCACCGGCGCCCCCTTCTCCGTGCACGCGGTCGCGACCGGGGACCTCGACGGCCGTACGGTCGTCGTCGCCGGCAGCAGCGACACGGCCCGGATCTGGGACGTGACCACCGGCGAGCCGGTCGTCGACCTGCTGACCGGCCGCTACGACTGGGTACGCACCGTGGCGGCCGGACGGGTCGGCGACCACCTCGGCGCCGGGTTCGGCGAAGGGGACGCGGCCGGCGACCAACTCGGCGCCGTGTTCGGTGGAGTGGACGCGGTCGGCTGGGCGACCGAGCGGGCCACCGGGTTCAGCCACCCCGCGGTCGGCTATGACGGTGATCCGCGTACCCGGGTGTCGTCAGTGGCTCTGGGCCGGCTCGACCGCCGGCGGCGGCTCCCCTGGCGGGCCGGTGGCGCACCGGACCGTCCGATCATCGTGGCCGGCTGCGACGACGGCACCGTCCGGGTGTTCGACCTGGCCACGAACCGGGCCGTCGGTAAGCCCCTGACCGGACATCTCGGTGCGGTGACCGCCGTGGCGGCCGGGCGGCACGACGGCCGGAACGTGGTGGTCTCCGGCGGCGACGACACGACGGTGCGCGTGTGGGACGCGGGTACGGGCAGGTCTGCCGGTGAGCCACTCACCGGGCACACCGGTCCGATCCGTTCGATCGCGATCGGCCACGACCTCGTCGTCTCCGGCGGTGACGACGCCACGATCCACCGGTGGGCGGCCGGCGCACCCGTCGGTCCTCCGGTCACCGGGCACACCGGCCCCGTCCGCTCGCTCGCGATCGGCCGGCTCGACGGCCGGGACGTCATCGTGTCCGGGGTGACGACGACCGGGTCCGGATCTGGGACGTCGTCACCGGCGACCCCGTCGGCACCCCGCTCCCCGGACCGGTGACGGTGGTGGCGATCGGACACGTCGACGGCCGGACCGTCGTCGCGTCCGGCGACACCCACGGAACCGTGCGGCTGTGGCACCCCACCGGGCCGGAGGTCTCCACCTGGACGTTGCCGGGCGCGGTCCACGCCCTCGGTTTCGACGTACCCGGCCTGCTCACCGTCGGCATCGGGGCTGGAGTGATCGGCATCCACCCGGAACGGGTCTGACAGCCGTCAGACCCGCACCACCCGGACGCCGGCTTCGGCGATCCGGGCGATCTCCTCAACCGGACCCCCGTGTCCGTGACCAGGATGTCGATCGACTCGATCGGGCAGATCCCCGCTTGCCGATCTCATCCCAAGGCCGCCTGATCGGTCGGCGGTGGTTTGCGCACCCGGGGTGGACGCCGGTGATGGTGAGGCATGAGCGGATTTCGGCCTGAATCACCATGCGGCCCTGAACCACCACGCCACGGACGTGGCACCGGGGCGTCGTGAAACGCGGCTCGATGTCGGGCCGTGAGTCACCACCCTGCTCAGGCGGTCAGCTCATCGCGGTCGGGTCGGGCGGGAAGAGGGCGTGGTCGCCCCACGGGTCGACCGGCTCGGGGTAGCCGGGTTCGTCCGTTCCCGTGTCGATGCGGGTCGGGTCCAGGACCGGCGGCCTGTTGTTTCCGGCGCCGGGCAGGCGGCGGATGTTCTCCGCGGGTGGCGTCGAACGGCCCGCCGACGGGCTCGGAGCCGGCCGGTTCGCCGAGGGGTCCTGGCTGAACAAGCCACCCGAGGAGTGTGGAGCGGACCTACCGGCTGACGGCGTGGCGGCGGGTTGGGAAGGCGGCGGGGTGGGACGGTGCCCCGGCGGCTGCGGAGCAGGGTAGGCACGTGGCGGTGCCGGTGAGATGGGGCGGTCCGCCGGGGCTTGTGGGGCACGGTGCGCGGGTGCCGGCGAGATGGGGCGGTCGGCAGAGGGCTGCGGAGCCGGGGGCGTAGGTGGCGGCGCCGACCGGGTGGGCGGTGGTGCCGGGGTCGGGGGCGGGGCGGCGGCCTCGACGGTGCGGGGCACGGGCCTGGCGGGGTCGGGGACGGCCAGCAGTGACGACGCGTTGGTGCGCTCCGAGTTGAGGCGCTCGCGGGCCTCCTGGAAGAACGCGCCTGTCAAGCCGGCCAGGGGCTCGTCCTCCCACATGTCCAGCGCACCTCGTACCCCGATGGTGGCGGTGTGGATGTTTCCCGTCTGGTATTCGCTCTGTGCCTGGGCCAGGGCCGCCCGGAACATGCCGGTGTCGACCGAGTTCTGGTCGACGCGGAGCACATAGCCGCCCTCGGTGTACGCCAGCAGCGACGGATCGAGGGCGCGACGCAGGCCGCCGATGCAGCGCTGCACCACGTCGACGCCGTTCTCCGGCGGGTCGCCGTTCCAGAGGGCGGCGACGATCTGCTGCATCGGCACAGGCTTACCGGCGTTCAGCAACAGCACGGCCAGGACCGCCTGTTGCCTGACCGGACCTAGATCCAACGCGTCGGCGCCCCGGAAGGCTCGAACCGGACCGAGTAGCCCGAACCTCAGCGCGCCGCCGGACGAGCCGTCGGTCATCGCGTCCCCCATCTTGCTGCAGTTTCCCGGCTGCCACGGTACGGCAAGCCCGCAGCAGCATAGTCACGCTGAGCAGCCCTGCCCAGACGGATCGACCGCGGGAGTGATGGGACGGCTACAGATAAAGGACCCGGTGCCGGCGATCCGCCCGCAGGCCATGGCCGCCCGGGTCACCCACACCGCCCGGCCTCGTCAAATGTCGGCCGGACGGGGGATTCCGAGCCGCGTGGCCGGGCCGTCGCCGGGACGGCGGCATGCCGGTGGCGCGGATCCGCACGAGGGGCCGCGTGCGATCGCCCGCCGCTATCATCCGACGGTGCTGCGCGTGATCTACCGACATCTGACCGACGGTCCCCTCCTGCCCGTTCCGGAGTTCGACACCGAACGCGCCATCCTCGACCTGCCACTCTGGAACGCCCGGCGCGACGCCCGCCGCGGAGACTGGACCGCGGCCCGTGCCGTGATCGAAGAGGCCGGTGACGACTGGGAACTCCGCGCCCGGCGGATCGGCTCGCTCAGCCGGCTCACCGACACCGACCGGGGCTGGTTCGACAGCTGGCAGGCCGCCGCACCGAGCGACCCGATCGCCGTTCAGGTACTCGCCGAGACGCTCAGCCACCAGGCCTCCAGCGCGCGGGGCGGCGCGACGGCCGACAAGACCAGCACGGAGCAGTTCCGCGGCTTCTTCACGCTGTCCGCGGCGGCTGCCGACGCATGCGACCTGGCCATGAAACTGGCCGGGCCCAACGACCCGAACCCGTGGGTGACACGGCTCGGCACGATGTTCACCGGCGCGAGTACGGCCGAGTTCGACGGCGTCCTCGAGGAGGGCCGGCGCCGCGATCCGTTCCACTTCGGCCTGCACGGGAGTGCGCTCGCCTGGCGTTGTGAGAAGTGGTTCGGCTCGCACGACCTGATGTTCGCCACCGCACGCGACGTGGCCGGGGCCGCGCCCGAAGGGGCCAGCGCCGTGCTGTTGCCGCTGCTCGCGCACTACGAGTACGTGCTGCGCGAGTTCAACTGGGGCGAGGAGAAGGACGAGGACAAGGCCCTGGCCGAGTGTCACCGGTACTTCCAGCGGCCGGAGGTGGAGGCCGAGATCGACGGGTGGATCGCCAAGTGGCGGGCGGGCACCCCGAACCCGGCCAACGCGCAGACCCTGCGTCAATGGATCGCGCTGTTCTACTGCCTCGTCGACCGGCGCAAGGCGAGCCGGGCGGTCTTCGAGGAACTGGGCCCGTACGTCGACCCGGCCCTCGCGTGGAGCCGCGTCTTCGGCGGCCGGGAGTACGGCTACGTCGTGGCCTGGTACTGGGCCAACGGCCTGAAGCGGCGCAAGAAGCTGTGACTCCCGGTCACTTGCTGAGGACCGCCCAGAGGAGAACCGTTCTCTGATCCACGACCGGCGGGAAGCCCGCGTCGAAGTCGCAGAGAGCCCACCGCAGCAGCACCAGCCCTCCACCACACCGCTCCCCCGCACCGGAGCAGCCCGCGCTCGTCAACTCACCCTGAGAATCCCGCTGCGGCGAGCTGCGGCCGGGAGCCTGGGCGGACGGTGACTGACGTGGAAACGGGACGCGCGGGGCGTACCCGCGAAGGGTTGTGAAAGAAACGCCGGCGGCCCGGACCGCGGGGACCGGGCCGCCGGAGCGTGAGGGTCAGGACTGGCGGCGGAGGCCGGCCAGGGCGGTGCTCCAGGCGACCACCTCGTCGAGCAGGGTCGTGAGCTGCGGGATCTGGTAGTCGCCCGGCTTGAAGACGCTGTAGTTCTCGAACTCGGTGCTGAGGGCGAGCGTCACCTGCTGCCGGACGTCGGCCATCTTGAGCTCACCGGCGACCAGCCGCAGGTGTTCGACGGCCCGGGCGCCGCCGACGGAGCCGTACGAGACGAAGCCGACGGCCTTGTTGTTCCACTCGGCGAACAGGTAGTCGATGGCGTTCTTGAGCACTCCGGACGTGCTGTGGTTGTACTCGGGGGTGACGATGACGAACCCGTCGAAGGAGGCGATCTTCTCGGCCCACTTCTTGGTGTGGTCGTTCTGGTACTGACCCATCGACGGCGGGATCGGCTCGTCGAGGTGGGGCAGGGGGAAGTCCTTCAGGTCGACGAGCTCGTACTGGGCGTCGCTGCGCTGTTTGGCGTGGTCGAGCACCCAGGCGGCGACCTGTTCACCGTTCCGGTTGGGGCGCGTGCTGCCGAGGATGATGCCTATACGAATCACGGGAAGCTCCAAGTCGACGGTGACGATGAGCGGGACGTTACGAGCGTTTCGTTGCAACCGGACCCGTTCCCCGATATCCGCGACCTAAGCGTGAGGTGGCGCGGATCTCGCTATAAACCTGGTTTATACATCGTGTGTATAGTGGCCCGCATGTCAGTCAGCTTCGCCCTGCTGGGGCTCCTGGAGAGCGGCCCGCGCCACGGCTACGACCTGAAGCGCTCCTACGACGAGGCCTTCGGGCGCGATCGTGCGCTGCACTACGGCCAGGTCTACTCGACGATGGCCCGGCTGCTGAAGAACGGGCTCGTCGAGGTCGAGTCGGAGCCGGGCGATGGGCCCGACCGCAAGCGCTACGCCATCACGGACGCCGGCATCACCGACGTGGCCGAGTGGATCTCGCGACCGGAGCAGCCCGAGCCGTACCTGCAGAGCACCCTCTACACCAAGGTCGTGCTGGCGCTCATGACCGGCCGCGACGCCACCGAGGTGCTGGACACCCAGCGCGCCGAGCATCTGCGGCTGATGCGGGCGCTGACCAAGCGCAAGAACGACGGCGACCTCGCCGACGAGCTGATCTGCGACCACGCGCTGTTCCACCTGGAAGCCGACCTGCGCTGGCTGGAGCTCACCGCCGCCCGCCTCGACCGCCTCGCCGCCCAGGTCCGCCCGTGACCCCGACCCCAAGGAACATCATGGCCGATCAACCGCTGCTCACCGCCGACGACGTCCACCTGAGCTTCGGCGAGACCAGGGCACTTCAGGGCGCTTCGCTTCATGTGTACGGAGGCGAGGTGCTCGCCTTGATGGGCCCCTCCGGCTCCGGCAAGTCCACGCTGCTGCACTGCCTCGCGGGCATCCTGACCCCCGAGTCGGGAAGCATCCGGTACGGCGACCGTGACATGGCGACCATGTCCGACTCGGATCGCAGCACCCTGCGCCGGGGCGAGTTCGGTTTCGTGTTCCAGTTCGGGCAGCTGGTGCCCGAGCTGACCTGCCAGGAGAACGTCGCCCTGCCGCTGCGCCTGGCCGGCGCCGGCCGGAGGGAGGCGCACCGTCAGGCCGCCTCCTGGCTGGACCGGCTCGAGGTCCCCGACGTCGCCGCCAAGCGCCCGGGCCAGGTGTCCGGCGGTCAGGGCCAGCGGGTCGCGGTGGCCCGTGCCCTGGTCACCCGGCCGAAGGTGATCTTCGCCGACGAGCCGACCGGCGCGCTCGACTCGCTCAACGGTGAGCTGGTGATGAAGCTGTTCATCGCGGCCGCCAAGGAGACCGGCGCCGCGGTCGTACTGGTGACCCACGAGCCCCGGGTCGCGGCGTACTCCGACCGTGAGGCCGTCGTGCGTGACGGCCGGGTTCGCGAGCAGGAGCCGGCCCGATGATCCGCGGACCGCGGAGGTGGCTGTTCGAGCTGGGGCTCGGCGCGCGGATGAGTGTGGCCGGCGGCCGGGCGGGCTGGTTCCGGCTCGGGCTCATCGCGATCGGCGTGGGTCTGGGCGTCGCCGTGCTGCTCGGCGCGGCGACCGTTCCGGCGGCGATCGCGGCCAGCAACGCCCGCACCGACGCCCGCGCAATCGACAATTTCGACGAGGACGTGGTGAAGGGCGACGACACCCTGCTGGTCAGCCGCACCGGCACGACGTTCGGGGACTACGCGTTCAGCGGTGAGATGCTGCAGGCCGAGGGCTCGCGCCCGCCGCTTCCGCCCGGTGTGACGCGCTTCCCGGGGCCGGGCGAGATGGTGGTGTCCCCCGAACTGGACCGGTTGATGCGCGAACCCGGCAACGCCCTGCTGCGTGAGCGCTGGGACGCCGAGGTGATCGGCGTCATCGGTGACGAGGGCCTGTCCGGTCCGGCCGAGCTCTTCTTCTACCTGGGCACCGACACGCTCTCGGCGGAGGACGGCGACCCGCGGATCGAGGGCTTCGGCGATGCCACGATCGAGCAGGACGTCGTGCCGATCTTCGTCCTGCTGACCCTCGTCGGCATGGTCGTGCTCCTCATCCCGGTGATGGTCTTCATGGCCAGTGCCGTGCGGTTCGGCGACCAGTCGCGTGACCGCCGGCTCGCCGCCCTGCGCCTGGTCGGCGCCGACGCCGCGATGACCCGCCGGATCGCCGCCGGTGAGACCCTGGCCGGTGCGGTGGTGGGGCTGTTGATCGGCGGGCTGCTCTGGGTGGGTGAGATCCTGCTGGCCAACCGGTACGGCACGGGCGCGCTCAGCTTCTACCTGTCGGATCTGCGGCCGGTTCCGCTGCTCGTGGCCGTGATCGTGGTCGGGGTGCCGGTCGTGGCCGTGCTCGTGACACTGTCGGCGATGCGCCGGGTCGTGGTCGAGCCGCTCGGCGTGACCCGGATGAGCGTCACGGTCCGCCGGCGCCTCTGGTGGCGGCTCATCCTGCCGCTCGTCGGGCTCGGCCTGCTGTGGCCGCTCTACCAGGGCATCGACGGGCGGTCGGACTACGAGGCCCAGGTCGTCGCCGGTATGGCGTTCCTGCTGGTCGGCATCTCGCTGCTGCTGCCGTGGCTGGTCGAGGCCGTGGTGCGGCGCCTCGGCGGCGGCAGTCCCGCCTGGGAGCTCGCGGTGCGCCGCCTGCAGTTCGACAGCGGGACCGCGGTCCGCTCGGTGTCCGGCATCGCTGTCTCGGTCGCCGGGGTGCTCGCCATGCAGGGCATCGTCACGGGGATCGAATCGCTCTACAACGGGAGCGGGAGCGCGTCGGCCGTACGGTATGGAATGGAGATCCTGCCCGGTACGGACCTTCCGGAGCGTACGTGGACGGCCGCGCTCGACTCGACGCCGGGCGTGCTGGAGTACCAGACCGTGAGGATGGTCCGGGCGGGTGACGATGCCACTCTCCGGATCGGGTCCTGTCCCGTGTTGCAGCAGTTCGCGCGGCTGGGAGAGTGCCGTGACGGCGATGTGTTCGCCCTCGACGGCGCCGCTCCCGGAGCGACCTACACGCTGGGTGAGTCCGGATCGTCCTGGACGTCGCCGGCCACCACCCGGGTCGTCGACAGCAAATCCGACGTCCCCGCGTCCGGAGCGACCGTCCTGGTCACCCCGTCGGCGATCTCGGGTGTCGCGGTCAAGCCGGACAACACGTACTTCTACGTCGCCCTCGACCCCGGTGCCCCGCAGGCCGTCGAACACCTGCGCAACACCGCTGTCGGGCTGGACCTGCAGGCCTACGTGTTCTCGTACGCGAACAGCACCGTCCGCGACGCCCTCGCCGGTATGCGCGACGCGCTGCTCGTCGGCTCGATCGCCCTGCTCTTCCTGATCGGCGCCAGCATGATCGTCAACGTCGCCGAACAGCTGCGGGAACGCCGGAAGGTCCTCGCGGTCCTCGTCGCCTTCGGCACCCGCCGCCGGACCCTCAGCGGGTCGGTGCTGTATCAGGTGGCCATCCCGGTCGCGCTCGGCATGATCCTGGCCGTCAGCGTCGGAACCCTGCTCGCCACGATCCTGATGGTCGCCGTCGACGCGCCGCTGACCGTCGACTGGTTCGGCATCGGCACCACCTCCGCGATCGCCGCGATCGTGGTCCTCGGCACCACGGCGGCCGGGCTGCCCGCCCTCTGGCGGCTCACCCGGCCCGGCAACCTGCGCAGTGAGTGAGGGCGGCGTGGGCTAGTTTGTTGCGGTGAGTCTCCTTGATGACGTGGGCGAACGTGACGGCTGGCGATGCTGGGTCTGCGACGAGCCGGTCGACGCCGACATGTCGGTGAACGACCCTCGCGGACCCAGCGTCGACAGCCGCACCGCCGACCGGAAAGCCAAGATCACCGAGCGGCTCGCCCATCGCGCCTGCAACACCCGCAAGGGCGCCGTGAAGGTCGTCATCGCGTGGCCGGAGCGGCTCAACGTGGTCGAACCGGCACCGCTCATCACCGTCGCCGAACGGCTCGAGCGCAAGGGCGGCCGTGAGCTGGTCGCCCGCTGCCCCAGCAAGCGCGACGCGCAGGAGGCCGCGGACTGGCTGGTCGACCGCTTCTCCCGGCTCGTGCCCGGCCTGCCGGTGACCGCCACCGTCGACGCGGGCGGCGGCCAGTTCCTGGTCGCCCTCTCCACCGGCCGCCGCTGAGTACGACGGGCGAGCCGGCGGGGCGGTAGGTGGAGCGGTACGGCGTATTCTTCCCCCGTGGGGCTGCGGTTCGAGACTCGTGGGTCCGATTCGCCGTGGGTGGACAGTGTGTGGACCTGCACCAGTGACCGGGTCACCGCGATGACCTCCGTCGCGGGCGTGCGGTGGGGACTGGTCTTCTGGGAGCGGGCCGGCCGCTCCCACGCGGCGATCACCGGGCCCGAGACGCGGACCAGCACGGCGCCCGTCCCGGAGGACGCGACCTTCACCGGCATCGATTTCGCCGTGGGGACGTCGCTGCGGATCGTGAGCACCCCGGCGCTCGTCGACGGCGGGATCGAGCTTCCCGACACCACGAGCCGGACGTTCCGGCTCGACGGGACCCGGTGGGGAACGCCCGGGCCGGACGACGCCGAGTCCCTGGTCGGTGCTCTCGTCCGGGCCGGGATCGTGGTCCGGGATCCGCTCGTCGCCGAGGTGCTGCGCGGGCATCTCCCGGACGTCTCGGGACGCACCGTGGAACGCCGGTTCCGGGCCGCCACCGGGCTGACCCGAGGCGCGGTCCGGCAGATCGAGCGGGCCCGGGCGGCCGCGGAGCTGCTGGCCGCCGGGGAGCCGACCGCCGACGTCGTCACGAAGCTCGAGTACTTCGACGAGCCGCATCTGGCCCGGGCGCTGCGCTCGTTCGTGGGACGCACCGTCGGGCAGCTGCGTGACGGGACCGGCGGCGCGATCGGCCTCGACCTGTGAGAGGCACCGCCGACGACGATCAGCGCGCTACGTCGTACACCAGCTTCAGGATCCCGTTCCCATAGCTCTGCGACTCGCGCAGCGACAGCATGTACTTGTCCCGGTCGGCCCGGCCGAACAGGCTCTTGCCCGCACCGAGCAGCACCGGGAACACGAGCAGGTTGTATCGGTCGATCAGGCCGGCGTCGGACAGGCGCCGTGCCAGCTCGCCGCTGCCGTGGATGAAGATCGCGCCACCGTCGGTCTCCTTGAGCGCGGCGACGTCCTCGGTCGAGCGCAGGATCGTGATCGGACCCCAGTCGTCGACGAGCGCGTCGTCGGACAGGCTGCTCGACACGACGTACTTCGGCAGGTCCTTGTAACCGGCGTGGTCCTCCGAACCGGGCCAGAACGGTGCGAACGCCTCGTAGCTGCGGCGGCCGAACATCAGCGCCGTCGTGTCGGCGAGTTCCTCGCCCTTCAACGACCAGGCCTCCGGTACGAACTCCAGGTCCTTGAACACCCAGCCGCCGCTGCGGTGCCCCTCCTGCGGGCCGCCGGGCGAGTCCACGACGCCGTCGAGCGACATGAAGCCGGTGTAGACCAGGTCACGCATGATGCTGTCTCCTAAGACTCGGGCGGGGCTGCCGGAACACACGCTAGAGCGCCGTCGCGGGGAACGTCTTGGACGGAAACGACACCGGGTCACGAAGACCGGTGGAGATCGAGACTGCCGAGCAGGTTGACGGTGTCGATCGTGAGCGGGAGGGCGCCGCCGTCGTGAGCTGGGCGACCGCGCCCGGCTGGGAGACGTAGGGGTCACGGGTGGCCAGGATCCGGGCGCCGGGCTCGCCGTCGACCGGCGCGATGTGCTCGGCCGGGAACGTGTTCCACCGGCGTGGCAGGCGCAGCCAGTTGTCGTCGAGGGCCCAGTTCAACGCGTCCTGGTCCCAGAACCGGGCATGCTCGCGGTGCACGGTCAGGAAGTACGCGCAGCGTTCGAACACCCGGTCCCGGGCGCAGGCCTCCTGATCGAGCAGCATCACGCCGGAGCTGAAGTACTCCCGGTCGCCGGGCACCCCGAGTCGTTCCCAGCCGGGCAGGCCGAGGCCGTACCGCAGGATGGGGTTCTGCGGATCACGGACCGCGGCGACCGGGCGGTCGGTCAGATCCATGTCCAGCAGCGCCCGCAGGTCGCCGACGACCAGGGTGTCGGCGTCGAGGTAGAGCACCCGGTCGTCGGGCACGTGGCCGGGGATCTCCAGGCGCAGGTAGCCGGAACCAGCGCCCCGGCCGGCCGGCGGATAGCGGCCCGCGGGGACCCGGACGGCGACCGTCCGTACGTCCAGCTCCAGCGCGTCGGCCTGACGGTGGATCCGGTCCCGGTTCTCCGAGGTCAGTTCGTTGTGCAGCACGTACACCCGTAACCGGGACAGCCGACGCGGGTGGGACCCGGCGAGCGAGCGCAGCGCCACCAGCAGAGGTTCGGCGAGTTCGTCCTCGACGCAGTAGACGATGGGGGTCACCGGAACCTCAACCGCAGTGACTGCGGCACCGCGGGGTCGGCCGGTTCGATGTCGGGGACGGTCATTCGGGTCCTTTCGGCAGGACTGCGGAAGACAGCGGCCTGCGGGCTGGAGGCCTTCTCCAACCTACGGGCCGCGTGCCTTCCGTCCACGGTGTCCACGCCGAAGCAGCAGGTCAGGACACCTGTCCGCGGTAGTGCTGCAGGAAGAGCGCCTCGGCGTGAGCGAGCCGCGCGATCTCACCGGGGTCGACGCTCTCGTTCGGGGCGTGGATGAGGGCCATCGGCTCCTCCACACCCATCAGGATGATCTCCGCGTCCGGGTATGTCTCGGCCAGCACACCGCACAGCGGGATCGAGCCGCCCTGACCCAGGTTGATCACCTCACAGCCGTACGCCTCCTGCATGGCCGCGGCCAGCGCCCGGTGCGCCGGACCGCCGGTCCGGGCCTCGAACGGCTGCCCCACCGCCTCCTTGTCGACGGTGACGCGGACACCCCAGGGAGCGGCCGCGTGCAGGTGGGCGGTCAGCGCGTCCAGGGCTTTCCCGGCGTCGGTGCCGGGCGGGACGCGCAGGTTGATCCGGGCGCGGGCGTGCGGCTGGATCGCGGCCGCCGAGCCGACCACCGGCGGGCAGTCGATGCCGAGCACGGTCACCGCGGGCCGGGCCCAGACCATGTCGGCGACCGCGCCGTCGCCGAGCAGACCCACCCCGTGGAGCAGTCCCGCGTCGTTGCGGAACCGCTCCACGGGATAGGTGGCACCGGTCCAGGTCTGGTCGGCGGCCAGCCCGGCGATGGTGGTGTTGCCCGCGGAGTCGCGCAGGGTGCTGAGGATCTGTATGAGCGCCGCCAGCGCGTCCGGCGCCGGGCCGCCGAACATGCCGGAGTGGACCTCGCCGTCCAGCGCCTCGACGGTCACGACCACGTTCGCCAGGCCGCGCAGGGTGACCGTCACGGCCGGCATCCCGACGCCCGCGTTGCCGGTGTCGCAGACCAGGATCGCGTCGGCCCGGAGCAGGTCGGCGTGGTTCTCGACGAAGTCCTCCAGGCCGCCGGTGCCCTGCTCCTCGGAGCCCTCGACGATCAGTTTCAGGTTGACCGGCAGGTCGTCGCCGAGGGCCCGTAGCGCGGTGAGGTGCATGACGATGTTGCCCTTGCAGTCGGCGGCGCCCCGGCCGTACCAGCGCCCGGCCGACTCGGTCAGCTCGAACGGCGGCGTGTGCCAGGCCTCCTCGTCCAGCGGCGGCTGCACGTCGTAGTGGGCGTACAGCAGCACCGTTGGCGCGTCGGGCCGGGTCGAGCGGCGTTCGCCGTAGACGGCCCGGCTGCCGTCGCTGGTCTCGTGCAGGGTGAGCCCGGTGAAGCCGACCTCCGCGAAGTGGTCGACCACCCAGTTCGCCGCGCGCAGGCACTCCTCCGGCGGGTACTGGCGGGGGTCGGCGACCGAGCGGATGGCGACCAGTTCGGACAGGTCGGTGCGGGCCTGGCCCATCAGGCCCGCGATCCGGTCGGTGAGGCTCATCAGGCCACCTCTTCGAGCTTGAGGTCGTCCACGACCTTCTGGAAGCTCTCCAGGTAGGACGGGCAGTACACCTTGATGATCAGCAGCTGGCCCTGCACGACCTTGTTGTCGGCGATCACGGGCCGCTGGCCGGGACCGGCCGCACCGTTGGTGAGCTGGCCGTAGAGGATCCCGCGGCGCAGCGCGTCGTCCGGGTCGAGGCAGACCGCCCCACCGTCCGCGCCGAGCACCTTGACGATGTTCTCCTTCTTCGGCGTCCTCAGCCCGGCCGTGTTCAGCTCGGCGATCAGCTGGTCGGCCTTCTTCTCCGCCTCGGCGGTCTGATACTCGGCGCTGTAGTTGGTGAGCGCGACGATGCTGAGCACGAGCAGGATCACGGCGGCAGCGATGTAGAGGGCACGCTTGCTCACGACGGGACCTCCTCGGGAGCGGCGGTCTTCCAGTGCGGCTTGCGCAGCCGGTAGAAGAGGTACGGCACGAGCAGGCCGAGCCCGAGCGCGCCACCCGCGACGACCGCCAGATAGGTGCCGACGCTGCCGGACCCGAACTGCGACGGCGGGACGAACCCGATGAACAGCGCGGCCAGCGAGGCGGCGAAGCCGATGCCGCAGAGCGCGGTCAGCATCGGGGCGCGGTAGCCGCGCGGGTGATCCGGGTGTGACTTGCGCAGGCGGACCGCCGCGACGAACATCAGCAGGTACATGATCAGGTAGACCTGCGTGGTGATCACCGAGAAGATCCAGTACGCGCTGGAGACGTCCGGGATGAACGCGTACGCCAGAGCGATCACGGTCGTGACCAGACCCTGGACGACCAGGATGTTCTGCTGCACGCCGTGCTTGTTGAGCTTCTGCAGGTACGGCGGCAGGTAACCCTCCTGCCGGGCGATCAGCAGCAGGCCCTTGGACGGTCCGGCCAGCCACGTGAGCATGCCGCCGAGCGACGCGGCGACCAGCATGACGCCGAGGATCGGGGTGAGCCACTGCGAGTCGAACGCGGCGAACACCGCGTCGAACGCCTGCATCACGCCGGCGGTGAGTGACAGCTGCTCGGCCGGCACGATCCAGCTGATCGCCAGCGCGGGCAGGATGAAGATCAGCAGCACCAGGCCCATGGCCAGGAACATCGCCCGCGGGAACTCGCGGCCCGGGTTCTTCAGGGAGCCGACGTGGACCGCGTTCATCTCCATGCCCGAGTAGGACAGGAAGTTGTTGACGATCAGCACGAGGCTGGACAGGCCCGCCCAGGCGGGCAGCAGGTGATCGGCGGTCATCGGCGCGGCGGACTCGTTGCCCTGACCGAGGAACGCGACGCCGAGGATCACGAGCAGGGCGCCGGGAATCAGCGTGCCGATGATCAGGCCACCGCTGGCCAGGCCGGCGACGCCGCTGGTGCCGCGGGACGAGACCCAGACACCGGTCCAGTAGCAGACCATGATCACGATCGCGGTCCACACGCCGCTGGAGGCGAGCTCGGGATTGATGACGTACGCCAGCGTGCTGGCCACGAACCCGAGCAGACTCGGATAGTAGAAGATCGTCATGGCGAACTGGCACCAGACGGCCAGGAAGCCGAGCGGTTTGGAGAGCCCCAGGCTCACCCAGTTGTAGACGCCGCCCTTCCAGCCGGAGGCCAGCTCCGCCGAGACGAGCGCGGTCGGCAGCAGGAACACCAGGGCCGGGACGATGTAGAGGAAGATGCTGGCGAGCCCGTAGACGGCCATCGTCGGTGACGGCCGCAGGCTGGCGACCGAGCTGGTGGTCATCAGGGCCAGTGCCACCCAGGACACATATGCGATGGTCCGGGGGGTCCGTGGTTGTGCCGTGGTCTCGCCCGGCACGTCCGTAGCGCTCACGGCGCCTCCGATCTGTGAATGTCGATCAGGCCCGCATCATGGAGCTCCGGCAACGGGCCGCGCCTCATCCCTGGCGAACGGTCCGGCGCCGGGTGAGCAGCCGATCCAGCGCGCGGTGGAACGGGTGGCCGCAGAGCACGCCGAGCGCCACCGCGACCATCGAGCCGGTGGCGCCGATCAGGTCCTCGGCGCCCATCGCGGTCGACTTGCCGAGGTACTCGGTCAGTCCGATCAGGGTCAGCGCACCCGGCACGAGCAGCCAGAACCCGGGCAGGAACGAGACCAGCGCTGGCGGGCCGCCCGGCACCCGTTCGACCAGGTACGCCACCAGGGTCAGGGTGAACGCGCCGACGAAACCGCTCATGTAGCCGCCGAGCACCATGTTGCCGAAGTACTGACCGATCCAGCCCGCGTAGAGAACCAGGCACAGCCAGCCGAGCGACTTACGTGGGCCGGCCAGCAGCAGGAAGATGCCGACACCGACGAGCAACGGACCCAGCCAGGAAGCCCACCCGCTGAGCACACTCGTCTCCAGCGGCGCGGCCGGCGGCGGCACCCCGACCACCTGCGCGGCCCCGATGATCCCGAAGGCGAGCAGCAGCAGTTGCAGGATCCCGGCGACCAGACGGCTCGAGCCGGTGATCATCTCGTACGCGGAGAGCTCGACCACCGCCATCGTGAGCATCGCCCCGGGCAGGAACGTCACCAGCGGCGCGACCATGGCCCGCAGGTCCGTCTCGGCCCACCCCGAGCCGGTGAGCAGGAACGTCACCGACGCCACCGTGAACGCGGCGATCACCGGCATGATCATCTGCAGGCTGGGCCATCGGCCGCCGGCCAGCTTGAACACGCCGACCATCACGCCGAACAGGGCGGCCAGCATCAGGTCACCACCGCTCGGCATGAGGATCATGCAGATGCCCACCGTGAGGATCGTGTGCCCGAGAACCCGTACCGCAGGACCGAACCGTGACGGCATGGCCACCAGCCGCCGGATCGCCAGGATCCCCTCGGCCGGGTCGATCTTCCCCTGTTCGGCCTCGTAGAGCAGCCGGTACAGCTCGGCCGTCTGATCCAGCCGGAGACCGCCGCCGAGCTGCCGGGTCGGCTCCTGCGTGGTCGGACCGACGGCGTCCAGGGACACCACCAGGAACGTCGGGAAGACGCTGACCCGCGCGTTCGGCGCCCCGTACGCGGTGGCCACCCGCATCAGATGCTGCTGGATCTGGTTGACCGCCTCCCCCGCGGCCGTGAGCCCGCTGCCCAGATACAACAGAAACTCCTGAAGGTCTCGCCTCTGCGACATGCGGCCCTCCTCCGCACAGCAAGGTAGGCATCGTGGCGATCGAAGGAATCATCCGGAACGAAGGATCCCCGGGCCCCGCACGACCGCGCAGTCTGGCAACGTCGTGCGAACCGCCCCATCGGCGACAGCCCAGGAGGTACCCGTGATGCCGGCCCGCCCCTTCACCGCCGAGGACTTCACCCGCCGCATGCGGCGCGCCGTCACCCAGGCGGCCGACGCGGGCCTGGCCGGGGTGCTCGTCACGCCCGGTCCCGACCTGGTGTACTTCACCGGGTACCGGCCGACCGCGATCACCGAGCGGCTCACCATGCTGGTGCTCGGCGCGGGACACGACCCGCACCTGATCGTGCCGGCGCTGGAGCATCCGGAGGCGGCGGCCGCGCCCGGCTCGGCGGCAGTGACGATCACCGATTGGAAGGACGGCGTCGACGCGTACGCCATGGTGGCGGGCCTGCTCGATCCGCGGGGCCGATATGCGCTGTCGGACTCGGCGTGGGCGATGCACCTGCTGGGTCTGCAGGAGATACTGCGGGAGTCGCGGTACACGTCGATGACGTCCACGCTGCCGATGCTGCGGGCGGTCAAGGACGCCGACGAGATCGAGCGGCTGGCCGGTGCGGGAGCCGCGGCCGATGCGGCTTTCGAGGAGATCCTTTCGGTACGCTTCGCCGGCCGCACCGAGACCGCGATCGGTCATGACCTGGCCGACCTGTTGCGCGAGCACGGCCACTCACAGGTCGACTTCACCGTGGTCGGTTCCGGGCCGAACGGGGCGAACCCGCATCACGAGATGGGCAAGCGGGTGATCCGGGACGGCGACATGGTGGTCCTGGACTTCGGCGGTCTCAAGGACGGCTACGGCTCGGACATCACCAGGACCGTGCACGTCGGCGAGCCGACCGAGGAGGAACGTTCCGTCTTCAAAGTCGTCAAGCGGGCGCAGCAGACCGCCTTCGAGGCCGTCCGCCCCGGCGTTACCTGCGAGGACATCGACCGTGCCGGCCGTCAGGTGATCGAGGACGCCGGCTACGGCGACTACTTCATCCACCGCATCGGACACGGCATCGGCCTGACCACGCACGAGCCGCCGTACATGGTCGCCGGCGAGAAACAGCCCCTCGTGCCGGGGATGTGCTTCTCGATCGAACCGGGCATCTACCTGCCGGGCCGCTTCGGTGTACGCATCGAGGACATCGTGACGGTCACCGAAACCGGCGGCCGCCGCCTCAACAACGCCCCCCGCCGCCTACGCCTCGTCACCTGAACCCGCGTGGTGACTTGCGGCTCCCCGGTGGGCACAGATCACCACACAGCCGGGCACAACACCTCGCGTGGTGACTTGCGGCTCCCCGGTGGGCACAGATCACCACACAGCCCGGCACAACACCTCGCGTGGTGACTTGCGGCTCCCCGGTGGGCACAGATCACCACACAGCCGGGCACAACACCTCGCGTGGTGACTTGCGGCTCGCCGGTGGGCACAGATCACCACACAGCCGGTGGGCGGCAGGGGCAGAACGCGGCCGGCGGGGTGATGTCAGGTTCGGTACCAGGCGGCGGTGGCGCCGGGGAGACGCGTGCCGCCGGCCAGGTGGGGGTCGCTGCACAGCAGGAGGGTCCCGGAGCGGGCATCCTCGGGCAGGCGGGCCGGCTCGTCGCCGACGTTGACCACGCAGACGAAACCGTCGCCGCGGCGGAAGGCCAGGACGCCGGGTTCGGTGGGCAGCCAGGTGAGGTCGTCGCCGGTGAAGGCCGTCCGGCGGAGGCCCAGGGCCGCGCGGTAGAGGTTGAGCGTCGACGCAGGGTCGGCGTTCTGACGCTCCACGGTCAGCGACTTCCACTCCACGGGCTGGGGCAGCCAGGAGGCCGGCCCGGGGCCGAACCCCAGCGACGCCGAGGCGCCTGACCAGGGCAGCGGCACCCGGCAGCCGTCGCGGCCGGGCTCGGCGCCGCCGCTGCGGCGGAAGACCGGGTCCCGGCGTGACCGGTCGGGCAGGTCCTCCACCTCCGGCAGGCCCAGCTCCTCACCCTGGTAGACATAGGCACTGCCGGGCAGTGCGAGCATGAGCAGCGCCGCGGCCCGCGCCCGCCGGAGACCGAGGTCGCCACCGCCGTACCGGGTCACGTGCCGGACCACGTCGTGGTTCGACAGCACCCAGGTGGCCGGCGCGCCGACGGACGAAAGGGCCCGCAGGCTGTCGTCGACGGCCGCCCTCAGCGCCGAAGCATCCCACTCGGCGGTCAGGAACGCGAAGTTGAACGCCGTGTGCAGCTCGTCGGACCGTAGGTAGAGCGCCAGCCGGTCGACGGTCTGCACCCAGATCTCGCCGACGAAGACCCGGTCGCCCTCATACTCGTCGGCGATCCGCCGCCAGCCGCGGTAGACGTCGTGCACCTCGTCGACGTCCCAGTGCGGGTGGCCGCCGCTCGGGGCCGGCGCCTCGCCGAGGTCGGGCATCTGCGGGTCCTTGGCCAGGCCGTGGGCCACGTCGATCCGGAAACCGTCCACCCCGCGGTCGAGCCAGTACCGCAGGATTGCGTGGAACTCATCGCGGACCTCGGGGTTCGTCCAGTCGAGGTCGGGCTGCTCGGGCGCGAACAGGTGCAGGTACCACTGACCGTCCGGGACCCGGCTCCACGCCCGGCCGCCGAAGTTGCTGGTCCAGTTGTTGGGGGGCCGGTCACCGCCGGGTCCGCGCCCGTCCCGGAACAGGTACCGTCCGCGTTCCGCCGAGCCCGGAGCGGCAGCGAGCGCGGCCCGGAACCACGGGTGCTCCGACGATGTGTGGTTGGGCACCAGGTCGATGATGATCCGCAGGCCGAGTGCGTGTGCGTCGCGGATCAGCGCGTCGGCGTCGGCCAGGGTGCCGAACCGGGGGTCCACCTCGCGGTAGTCGGCCACGTCGTAGCCGTTGTCGGCCTGCGGCGACGGATAGAACGGGCTCAGCCAGAGGGCGTCGACCCCGAGGGCACGCAGGTACGGCAGACGCGACCGGACGCCACGCAGGTCACCGATGCCGTCACCGTCGGAGTCGGCGAAACTCCACGGGTACACCTGGTAGATCACCGCGTGGCGCCACCAGCTCATGCCATCCGCTCCTGCAGTTTCTCCTGCTCCAGCTGGGCCAGTTCGGCCGCCGCCGACTCGTCGCGGGTGATGTTCTCGCCGGTCCGCGGGTCGAACAGGTGCATCCGCCGGGTGTCGGCCCAGAACTGTGCCTCCTGGTTCTCCCGTAGCCGGCTCATCGCGTCGATCTTGACGACGAGCTGGGTGCGCAGCGCCTCGCTGTCGAGTTCGGCGGCCAGTTCGGCGAGCTGCTTGGTGACCTCGTCGCCGGCCTCGAACGGGATGTACGCGTACTGCGCGTCCCCGAGCCACTCGGTGACGTCGACCCTCGCCCGGAACAGCGCGCCGCGCTGGCGCTTCACATCGTCGAGCAGGCCGGCGTCCTCGAAGTGGTCCGGCCGCAGCCCGGCGAGCAGCAGCTGCCCGTCCGTGACCCTCCCAGCCGCCGCGGCGGGCACGTCGATCTCCAGGAACGGCAGTTTGAGCCGGTCGCCGGCCACCACGGCGGGCAGGAAGTTCATCGGCGGCGACCCGATGAACCCGGCCACGAACATGTTGACCGGCTGCTCGTACAACTCCCTGGGTGAGGCGACCTGTTGCAGGAAGCCCCGCCGCAGCACCGCCACCCGGTCCCCGAGGGTCATGGCCTCGGTCTGGTCGTGCGTGACGTAGACGGTGGTGGTGCCGAGGCGTCGCTGCATGCGGGAGATCTCGGTACGCATCTGGCCGCGCAGCTTGGCGTCGAGGTTCGACAGCGGCTCGTCGAACAGGAACGCGTTGACCTCACGGACGATCGCGCGGCCCATCGCCACCCGCTGGCGCTGCCCGCCGGAGAGATTGGCCGGTTTGCGCTCCAGGTGCTCGTTGAGTTCGAGCATGTCCGCCGCGTCCTGGACCCGGCGGCGGATGTCCTCCTCGGCGAGTCCCTTCTGCAGCCGCAACGGGAAGGCGATGTTCTCGAAGACGGTCAGGTGCGGGTAGAGCGCGTAGTTCTGGAACACCATGGACAGGTTCCGGTCACGCGGCGCCTTCTCGTTGACCCGGTTGCCGCCGATCACCATGTCCCCGGAGGTGATGTCCTCGAGGCCGACGATCATGCGCAGCAGGGTCGACTTGCCGCAGCCGGACGGTCCGACCAGGATCATGAACTCGCCGTCGGCGATGTCGAGGCTGACGTCGTTGACCGCTTTGAAGCCGTCACCGTACTCCTTGACGATGTTGCGCATCTCGATGGCTGCCATCACGGTTTCCTTTCAGCCCTTCACGGCGCCGTTGGTGAGACCGGCCACGATCTTGCGTTGGAACAGCAGCACGAGGATGACCACCGGGATGGTGACGACCACGGCGGCGGCCGAGATCGGGGCGGTCGGCTGCGAGAATTGCGAGGCCCCCTGGAAGAACGCGAGCGCGGCCGGCACCGGGCGGGCCGCCTCGCTGGAGGTGAGCGTGATGCCGAAGACGAAGTCGTTCCAGACGGCGAAGAACGTCAGGATCGCCGCGGTGAAGACGCCCGGCGCGGCCAGCGGCACGATGACCCGGCGGAACGCCTGCCAGGCGGTGGCCCCGTCGACCTGGGCGGCCTGTTCCATCTCCCACGGGATCTCGCGGAAGAACGCGGCCAGCACGTACACGGCCAGCGGCAGCGAATACGACAGGTACGGGATGATGAGCCCGAGCCATGTGTCGTAGAGGCCGAGTGTGCGCCACAGGTTGAACAACGGCGTGGCGATCGCGATGACCGGGAACACCGTGATGGCCAGGGCGACCCCGAGCACCAGGCGTTTGCCGGGGAAATTCAACCGCGAGATGGCGTACGCCGCGAGCGTCGCCAGGATCACCGAGATCGTCGTCGCGATCAGCGCCATCCCGACCGAGTTGCGCAGGGCCGTGGTGAACAGGTCGGACGCGAAGACCGTCTTGTAGTTCTCCCAGCTCCACACGGTCGGCAGGAACGAGTTGTTGGTGATGTCGTCGCCCTCCTTGAAGGACAGCGACACGATCCACAGCACCGGGATGATCGCGTAGGCGATGATCAGGATCGCGCCGACGATCCAGAACACCTGGGTCCGGCGGCTGGTCTTCATCAGCGCTCACCCCTCTGCTGCGACAGGTCGGTCTTGAAGACCTTCACGAACAACACCGCGATGAGTACGACCAGAATCGCCAGGATCACGCTGACCGCCGAGCCGAGCCCGACCATGACCCGGCTGATCGTCTGGCGATAGGCCAGGAAGGACAGCGTCTCGGTGCCCTGCGCGCCGGCGGTCATGATGAAGATGCTGTCGAAGATCCGGAAGGCGTCGAGGGTACGGAACAGCAGCGCCACCATGATCGCGGCCTTCATGTTCGGCAGGATCACCCGTTTCACCCGCTGCCATGCCTTGGCGCCGTCGACCTTGGCCGCCTCCAGGTAGTCGTCGGGGATCTGGGCCAGGCCGGCGAGCAGCAGCAGCGACATGAACGGCGTGGTCTTCCAGATCTCGGCGACGCAGACCGTGAACAGCGCCGACCAGGTGCCGCCGAACCAGTCGAAGTCGCCGAGCCCGAACAGCGGGTTCACGAAGCCGTACGTGTTGCTGAACGCGTACGTCCACGCGTAGGCGGAGACGACGGTGATGATGCCGTACGGCACCAGGATCGCGGTGCGCAGGGGTGTGCGCAGGTAGAGCGCCCGGTGCATGACCATCGCCAGTGCGAAGCCGAGAACCAGCTCCACCGAGACGGTCACGATCGTGATCAGCGAGGTGATGCCGAACTGCTGCCAGAACAGCCCGTCGGTCAGGATCATCGCGTAGTTGCCGAGACCGACGAACTCCCGGCCGCCCGGGTCGGTCAGGCGGTAGTCGAACATCGACAGCCACAGGGCGTTGAGGATCGGGTATCCGGTCACCGCGACCATCGCGATGAACGCCGGCCCGGCCAGCAGCCAGCCCAGGTTGCGTTCGTGCCGGGCGCGGTCGGTCAGCCGGATCCGGCGTGGACGACGTGCGGCGGCGGGTTCGCGCGGCGGTGCTTCGACAGTGCTCACGGCCGCTCCTAGATCAGTCTCTTGTTGGACAGGACGTCTTCGAGCAGGTCGTTGGAGTCCTTCGGCGTGGTTTGCGGTGACAGCGAGTCCGGCGGGTGGAACGCGGTCTGGATCGAGCCGGTGACGTCGCCGTAGTAGGGACTGACGGGCCGGGGTGTCGCCGCGTCGAGGCCCTCACGGATCTGGTCGGCCATCGGGAACATCTCGCGGATCCCCGGGTCGTCGAAGACGGAGGCGAGCGCGGCCGGATTGCCGGCCGTCTTCATGAACTCGATCTGGCTCTGCGCGCTCGCCAGGCAGCGGATCGCCTCGACAGCCAGGTCCTGGCGGCCGCTGAACGCGCTGATCGACAGGCCGAGACCACCCGACGGAGCGGCGCTCTCGGTGCCCGCGTCGACCCGCGGATAGGCGGCCCACCCGACGTCGTCCTTGAAGTTCGCCGGGAGCGAGCCCTCCTCGATCGCTGCGTCGAAGGCGGCCCAGACGTACGGCCAGTTGACCATGAACCCGCCGTCGGCGGCCTGGAAGGCGGCCCGGGAGTCCTCCTCGCCGGCCGTGCTGAACCCGGCGGGAGCGGCCGGGGAGACCGCGAGGTCGTGCATGATCCGGGAAGCTGCCGCACCTGCCTCGGTGTTCAGGCCGCCCTTGACCTGGTTGGCCGGTACGTTCTCCGAGCCCGGCTGAAGGATGGAACCACCGGCCGACGAGACCAGCGCGTTGACCCAGACCATCAGGCTCTCGTTCCGGCGGCCCTGTGCGGCCACCGTGACGCCGGCCTGTGTGGCGCCCTGGATGAGCTGGTCCCAGGTGACCGGCCCGGCCGACGGGTCGACACCGGCCTTCTGCAGCACCGACTTGCGGTACCAGAGCAGTTGCGTGTTGCCGTAGAGCGGCGCCGACCAGAGCGTGTCCCGGAACGTCGACTGCACCAGCGGGCCCTCGAGCACGCCGGTGGAGAACTCCTGGCGTTCCTGGGCGGTGAACGGCCGGAGGAACCCGGCGTTGGCGAACTCGGCCATGAACGGCGGGTCGACGCTGACGATGTCCATCGAACGGTCTTCGGCGGCGAGCCGGCGCAGGAGCTGTTCGCGCCCGCCGGCCGCGGTGTTGGGCAGTCGCTGGATGTTGAACGTGTACGCCCCGCCGGACTCGGCGGAGCACCGGGTGGCCACGTCCTCCTGGGCAGCGTCGGCGATGTAGTACGTCAGCGTGTTCGGTCCGCCGTCACCGCTCCCGCATCCGGACAGGACCGAGGCGAACAGGGCCAGCGCGGACCCGTATGCCCACCGGCGTGGTTTCCTCTCAAGCACCATGCCGTCCCTTCGTCAATGAAGGTGCATCTGGAATCGCTTGCGCATTTCACCCTTGATGTGATCTGCGTCTCACGTCAAGTGTCACTATGTGCACACATTGCGTAGTCGGAAACGCTTCCAGCGGTTGCTACGCTGCGCCCGTGCCCCCACGTGCGCGGGTGAACATGGCCGACGTCGCACGCCGTGCCGGCGTGTCGATGGCGACCGCCTCGCGGGCGTTGAGCGACCATCCGCACGTCGCCGCCGGGACCCGCGCCCGGGTTCTGGCCGCCGCCGAGCAACTGTCCTACGTGATCTCGCCGGAGGCGTCACGGCTCGCCGGCGGCGTCACAGGCCGGGTGGCCGTGGTGGTGCCGCACATCTCCCGCTGGTTCTTCGCGACCCTGCTCGACGGTCTGGAGCAGGTGCTCCGCGAGGGCGGCCTCGACGTGCTGCTCTACCACGTCGGTGACGCGGCCGACCGGCGCGACTTCTTCCAGCGGCTGCCGGCCCGGCGCAAGGTCGACGCGGTCGTGGTGCTCGGCATGCCTGTGCACGACGCCGAACGCGACCGGCTCGAGCTGATGGGTGTGCACATCGTCGCGGCCGGCGGCCAGGTGGAGAACTATCCGTACGTGTCCATCGACGACGCCGCAGCGGGGCGGCAGGCCGTCGATCACCTGATCTTTCTCGGACACCGGCGGATCGGCATGATCGCCGCCATCGACCCGGCCGAGCCCGGCTGGCCGGTGCTGCCCGGTCGCACGCTGGCCTACCGGGCGGCGCTGGCCGACGCCGGCCTGCCCGCCGGCCCGGAGCTGGTGGTGACGGTTCCGTGGGGCGGGCTCAGCGGCGCCGACGCGATGGCCCGGCTGCTGAGCCTGCGTGAGCCGCCGACCGCGGTCTACGCCCACTCCGACGAGGTGGCCCTGGGGGCGATGCGCACGCTGCGGCGGGCCGGTCTGCGGATCCCCGAGGACATGTCGGTGGTGGGGATCGACGATCACCCGATGGCGGAGCTGGCCGACCTCACCACGGTGGCGCAGCCGGTGCTCGAGCAGGGCGTGCTGGCCGGGCGGATGCTGCTGGAGCTGCTGGCGGGTGGGTCCGGGACGGACGGCGCCACCGTTCCCACCCGCCTGGTGGTACGCGGATCGACCGCGCCGCCACGCCGCTGACGGCCGCTATCCGGCCGTCGCCGTCGCGGCGGCGCGACCGGCGGCACGTCCCGAGAACAGGCAGCCGCCGAGGAACGTACCCTCAAGAGATCGGTAACCGTGCACCCCGCCTCCGCCGAAGCCCGCCGCCTCGCCGGCCGCGTAGAGACCGGGATCGGGTTGCCGGAGGCGCCCAGGACCTGGCCCTGACGGTTGGTCTGGAGCCCGCCGAGGGTCTTGCGGGTCGTACTGCTGGAACTTCCGGATCGGCTCGGGCGTTTGCCAGACCCGGCTCAGCAGCAGCCAGAGGTTCTTGCCGGTGAGATCCGGATTCTGTTCAGCACCGGACAGCGCGAACTCCTTGTCAACGATCTTCTGCGTGGTGACGAACCACGAGTAGTCGTAGCCCGAGGCGGTGACCGAGCCCAGCGTGTCGTAGCCCGCCTGGGCGATCGCCGCGCCGGCCACCATGCCACCGGCCACACCGAGCGCCTGCCGGCGGCTGACTTGTCCCCGCTTGCTCACGCTTTCTCGGCCCGCCGGTTCTCAGCAGTCCACGACAGTGCCAGCGCTCCCCCGACCAGGGTGAGCAGCAGGCCGATGATGAAACCGCCCATGTTCGAGGTGAGCCAGGACGCGAGCCCGCACACCAGGGCGATCAGGGAGTAGAAGACCCGCTGGGCGGGGCTGAACCAGAGAAGTGCGCCGCACAGGATGATCACGATCGGCATCAGATAGCCGATGAAGTTCTGCATACCGACGTGCAGCACCACACCCAGCGGCGCCCAGACGGTGAACAGGATTTCCAGGCCGCCGAGCAGGACGAACAGGCCGCCCCAGAACGGCCGCCCGTGCCGCCAGGCCTGTTTCACGGCCTCGGCCTCGACACCGGCCTCGGCCATGATCAGCAGCCGTCCGAGGTGAAGGCCATCCGCAGGTTCGGCAGGTAGAACCTGGCCGCCGTGGTGGCGTAGTTGTTCTGTCGCAGGTTGGTCAGGGTGACCTCCTCGGCCTGCTGGCCGAAGACCCCGATCGCGCCCTTCTTGCCGGGCACCCGGTCCAGCGTGCTGGCGTCCTGTCCGATGTCGATCGTCTTGAAGTCGGCGTTGGCGGTGATCACGTCCGAGTCGACCACGAGGGTGTCGGCCTTGACCTTGTTGGCCGGGCTGCCCGCGGTGATCTTCAGGTAGACGCCACCGAGCTCGATGCTCTGGCACAGCCCGTCCAGTTCGGCGTCGCGGATGGCGGAGACGATCACGACGACCTGCCCACCGGTGTCGCCCTCGTTCGGGCTGCCCGGCGCCATCTGGTCGAGTTCGGCGTACTGGGCGAAGCCATACCCGTGCAGCTTCGGCGAGGTGACCACGAAGGGCATGCCGGAGATCGAGAACGACGCGGCGAGCACCCCCTGCCCGGTCAGCAGGATCAGTCCGGCGGCGATCCCGAGACCGCCCGCCATGATCGCCGTGAACCGGCGCCAGCGGGTGTGGCCGTGACGTGTGGACATGCGTACTCCTTCCGCATCGCGAGCACGGTCGACCGCACCGGCGCGGTACTGCGGATACCGCCCGGCGGTCAACGCAATTGGCAGAGCTCGATGGATTGCGGCGAAGTTACGCCCCAGTAACAGAAGGCGTCAAGCCTTTGAACGCTCATTCCCGTCAGTGAAAAACCCCGTCGGTATCTGACACCGCGCAGGGCGCCACCACGCGATCTCCGGCCGGCGGTGTGGTCGACACGTCGGCCGCACCGTCGCGTCCCAGGAACGGCGCCATCATGAAATAGCTGAGCATCGGCAACAGGTCCGGCAGCCCGGCCACCCGGCCCGTCGAGACGTGACCGTAGATCGCCGCGTAGACCCCGCCCACCACGGTGTCGACCAGTCCGTCGGGCACCGGCGGCGCATCGGTGAAGAACCGGCCGAACCGGCTCAGCAGTTCGGTGCGCTCACGTCGCGCCACCGGCCCGGCCGCGTCGATCTCCACGATCGCCATCACCGCGAACGCCGGCACGCTGGCCAGCACGTCGAGCAGCACCTTCAGTGCCGCCTGCGCCCCGGTACGCCAGTCGTCCGCCTCCGCGTAGGCGTCGTCCATCAGCCGCAGCACCACCGAGGTGCCGTGCCGGTATGTCGCCAGGAAGGCGTCCTCCTTGCCGGCGAACAGCGCGTAGAACGCGGGGCGGGTCACGCCTGCCCCGGCACAGATGTCGCTCACCCGGGCGCTGACGTAGCCCTTCTCGGCGACCGTGTGCACCAGCGCGTCGTACAACCGCTCCCGCTGCGTCGCGGCGACCGCCTCGGGGGTCATCGACCGCGGGCCGCGCTTGATCGCCCGAGCCGGATCGCGACCCGTCCGAGCGCCGGGAAGCGGGCTGACCACGGCATCAACCATTGACATCCCCCAATGTCTTGACATGACATACCGCCGGGGTTTCTCATACCGGGAGGTACGGACCTCGATGGCGTGCGAAGCGATTCCCCCAGTATCACCTCCGTATCAAGCCCCATCACCTCTGCATCAAGCCCCGGAACGCTGCGGAAACGGCCGGGCCACCCCTGAGAAGAAAGGCCGGGTGGCGCCATGCCCGCGTCACAGCTCACCGCTTTCGTCGCCGCGCTCCTGCTGGGGACCGGGATCCCCGCTCCCTACCAGGGCCTGGAGAACTGCCCGCTCACCTCCGCCACCATGAAGGACCCCACGAACCTGCAGGTCGGCTGCGTCCAGTCGGTCACCAACGGCGGCAGCATCACGATCGGCACCACGACCGTCGAGTTCGAGGACCCGATCACCGTCCAGTTCGGCGTCTACTGGCCCGCCGGCGCACCCGTGCGCGACCTGCCCGACGGCTCACAGACCAACGTCTACTCGACCGTTCCGGCGGCCGGCGGCAAGACCCTGGTGGCGAAGCCGCTCGAGGTCACCCTGCCCGGGATCGCCAACCTCATCCCCGGCGTGACCAGCGTGTACGCCCAGGTCGAGCTGGCCGGGCCGATCACCGAGTTCATCCCGCTCGCCACAGGCACCGACACCCCCGTGTTCGTCCTGCCGATCAAACTGCGCCTGCGCAACGCGCTGTTCGGCACCAAGTGCTACATCGGCTCGGACCGCAGCCCGATCAGGTTCAGCCCGACCACCGGCACCACCAGCCCGCCCCCGCCGAACCAGCCGGCCACCGGCGACCCCGGCACGCTCACCATCGAGAACGACCCGAACGGCTACGAGACCCTCGCCGTCGGGTTCACCGGCGCCACGCTGCTCGACAACGCGTACGCGGTACCGAGGGCCAACGGCTGCGGCCTCATCCCGGGCACCCTCGACCCGCTGATCAACCTGGCCTTCGGCCTGCCGTCGGCGGCCGGCCACAACGCGGTCGTGTTCAGCGGCAACGACACCGCCTTCGCGCTGTCCCCCAGCCTCGACGACCTGACCAAGGCGCTGAACGCCTCCTAGATGTCTCATCCCTCTCCTGGAAGGTGCACCCCCATGCACAGCACTCCCCTGCACACCCGCCGCATCGCCGTCGCCGTCGTGACCGGCTTCGCCGCCGTCCTGCTGACCGCCGCGCCGGCGCTGGCCGACGACGACACGGTCCTCACCAGCGGCACGCCCGCCGGCACGGCCGTCGCGGTCGGTGACACCATCTCGGCCGGCATCGCCACGGGCAGCCAGGCCGTGTTCGCCACGGCCCCGGGCGGGGCCAACGGCATGAAGTGCAACACGTCCAGCTTCAGCGCCGTGGTCAACGACAACCCGGCCGCGCCCGGTGCGGCTGCTCTCGGCTCCACCATCGGCCTCGCCGACTGCACCGTCACCGGGGTCATCGGCGTGCTCGGCGTCAACAGCGTGGCGGTCAACAACCAGCCGTACGCCACGACGGTCGCCAGCGACGGCACCGTGGCGGTCGCCGGCACCGATACCGCCCAGATCTCCGCCACCCTCGTGCTGCGTACCCTGCTCGGCACGGTGACCTGCAACTTCGTCGCCGACGGCAACGCCATCAGCGGTGTCGCCGACAACACCGACAACTCGATCAGCTTCACCGACCAGAAGTTCAACAAGAGCAGCGGCCCGGCGGCCTGCGTCGCCAACGGCTACTTCACCGCCAAGTACACCCCGGTCGTCGACTCCGCCGCCGCACCGGTCTTCGTCAACTGACGCCCACCGGCGCTCGCCGGCAGCGGGGTGACTCACGGGCCTCAGGTCCCCACCCGTGGGTCACCCCGCGCCGTCGGACAGCCAGCGCGCGAGGACCCCGGCCGGATTCAGCTGCCGGACGGCCACCTCCTCCAGCCTGGTCAGCAGCTCACCGGGATCGGTGCCGCAGACGACCAGGAACACGTCGTCGGCGACCAGACCCTCCCGGCGCAGCCGCATCAACGCGGCGACCAGGCTCTCGAACGTCCGGGTGCGGTCGGCCTGCTGCGACAGGATCCGCCGGGCGTCGCCGAAGTGATCCGGGACGTCCTCGGGCCACTCGGTCGGCTGGAACAGCCAGGACGGGTCGAGCCCCGCCAGGAATTCCTCCGTGCAGCCGGCCGCCGACAGCGAGCGCAGATCGTCGTCGGTGCACAACGCGAACCCCGCCAGGCGCTCGGCGGGCCGCTCCGTGACGATCGCGGCCAGCGCACGCCGGGCCCCCTCGGCGACGGCCTCCGCCAGCCGATCGTCAGCCACCATGCCCACTCCCCCGCGCGATCTGCTCTACTGACGCCCATGATCTGGGAGATGGGACGGTCCGGCCGGTTCCTGCTGAAGACCTACATCTTCGTGACGGTCGTCGTCGTCCTGGTCGCGCTGAACTCACCGACCCTAGCCGGTCCCGCGGGCATCGTCGGGCTGGTGCTCGCCCCGCTCGCGATCGGAGGGGCGCATGCGCTGCCCCCGTTGCTGGAGTGGGCCGAACTGGAGCCGGGCGGGTACGGCGACCGGGTGGCCGACGCCCTCACGCTCCCGGTGATCATGCTGCTGGCGCTGGCGAACGCGCTGCTCTACGTACGCCTGGTCCTGCTGGTCCGGAAAAGGCGGCGGAAAACCGCGGCCTGATCTCCACGATCACCGTCGGCCGCACCCGGACAACGGCATGCACCAGCGCCGCCTCCGCGCCAGCGGCTGAAATGAGGATTCCTCGCATCTCTTTGATCGAGCACAATCCAGCGCCATGGACTCGTCATTGACGACTGTCGGGCTCCCGATCGCGCTCGGCATCATCATGCTCGGCCTCGGTCTCGGACTGACCTTGGCCGATTTCCGTCGCGTCGTCGCCTACCCCAAGCCCGCGCTCATAGCCCTCGTGTGCCAGGCGCTGCTTCTACCCGTACTCTGCTTCGGAATCGTCCTCGCCCTTGATCTTCCCCCGGCCCTGGCGGTCGGCATGATGCTGCTCGCGGCCTCGCCCGGCGGGACGACGGCCAACCTGTACAGCCACCTCTTCGGCGGCCACGTCGCCCTCAACGTGACCCTGACGGCGGTGAACTCGGTGCTCGCCGTCTTCACGCTGCCGGTCATCGTGAACCTCTCGGCCGCCCACTTCCTGCCGGATTCCAGCTCCATCGGCCTGCAGTTCGACAAGGTCGTCCAGGTCTTCGCGATCGTGCTCGTGCCGGTCGCGATCGGCATGGCCCTACGCGCCCGGTTCCCGCGGCTCGCCGACCGCCTGGCCCGGCCCGTCAAGATCCTGTCGGTGGTCGTGCTGGTCGCGGTCATCGCCGGCACGCTGCTCAAGGAACGCGACAACATCGTCGACTACATCGTCGCCGTCGGTGTCGCGGTCCTGATCTTCAACGTCGTGAGCCTCGCCGTCGGTTACGGCGCGCCGCGTCTGGCCGGCGTCGGCAAGCGCGAGTCGATCGCGGCCGGCATGGAGATCGGCATCCACAACAGCACCCTGGCGATCACCATCGCGGTCAGCCCGGCCCTGCTGAACAACACCGAGATGGCGATCCCCGCCGCCGTCTACGGCATCGTCATGTTCTTCACCGCCGCCGCCTTCGGATATCTGGTGACCCGACGCAAGGAAACCGCCCCCGTGGAGTAGACGAAACGGCAATAACTACCCCATTGACGCGGTTCGAGACATCGACAACGATGATCGTCGACACGGCGGAGTGCGGGGGCTCATCCGTCGTGTCGTGCCGACCGTCCCCCGCGCCATGGGGGGAAGCCGTGAAACTGAGATCGCTTGTCGTCGGAATACTGCTCAGCGTGGCGGGAGGTCTGGTCGGCACGCCGGCCGCAAACGCGGCACTCCCGGCCGCAACGGTGGCGTCCCCGCCCGCGGCGTCCCCGGCCGGCCAGCAGCCGACCGTCCAGGCAGCGGGCACACTGACCCTGACCGCCGGTCACTTCAACATGGCCGGTGGCCATCCGACGCACGGCGTCAAGGGCAATGAGGTGGCAGACGCGCTGGCCCAGGACATCAACCGGCGGGTGCCACAGCTCGGGTTCCTGACCATCAACGAGGGCTGTCTGGACTGGCTGGAGCGGATCGAAGCGCAGCTGCCGGCGACGTACACGGTGCGATTCGACCCGATTCGCGGTGGCAATGGCCAGGTGGCCAACTGCAAGCACGAGTCGCCGTTCGGTAACGCCATCATCTACAACACCGGCGTCCTGGTCGACCCGCAGCCCGTGGCACACGACCTGCGCGCGCTGGAAGGCGCGGAAAAGCGGGAGATGCTGTGCCTGCGGTCCGTCGCCAGGATGCTGGTGGCCTGCACCGCCCACCTCGTCGCCTCGGGTGAGAACGTCGAGCAGCGCCGGCGCGAGGCGGCCGAGGTCAAGCGGGTGCTGGCGGCCGACTACTCCGGCTACACCGTGCTGCTCGGTGGCGACCTCAACGACGACCCGCTCTCCCAGGCCACCAGCAACCTCTACCACAGTGGCTACGGAGGTATCCCGGGCCAGGAGGCGCACGGCTCGTTCAAGGAGGCGTTCAGCCCCTGCGGCAACGAGATCAAGGTCCGCTACCTGGGACCCGGTGGCGAGGAGAACTGGTGCCGGGGCGGCGTGGCCACCCACGGCTTCAACAAGTTCGACTACCTGTTCGTGCCGCCGGCGGCGGTGGTCCAATCCGCCACGGTGGTGTCGTCACCGCACTCGGACCACAAGCAGATGTGGGCCGAGCTGACGATCCCGTCGAGCATCGGGCCGGCCGTCGACTCGATCATGGTGGTCGGTGACTCGATCAGTCAGGGTCTCGAGGGTGATTACACCTGGCGCTACCGGCTCGCCCAGCACCTGAAGGCGGCCGGTCGCGACGTCAGCTTCGTCGGTCCCTACCGCGGCACCACAAGACTGCCGAGAAGCCAGCCGGCCAACTACCCGGAGCAGTCGGCGCCGCCGTACTTCAACGGGGTCTACCGGGACGGGCTCACCTTCGACAGCGACCACTTCGCGCAGTGGGGCCGTCAGGCACACCAGACCAAGGACGACATCGCGGCCCGGGTGGGCCAGTACCAGCCGACCTACCTCCTGGTCGAACTCGGCTTCAACGACCTGGGCTGGGGCGTCTCCAATCCGGACGGGCTGATCGCCGACATCCGCAGCCTGGTCACCAACGCCCGGGCCAGCAAGTCCAACATCCGCATTCTGGTCGCCAACGTCCCCCAGCGCACGCCGCTGGACGTGCAACCGGACCTGAATACCAAGATCAGCACGTACAACGCCAAGCTGGGACCCGCGTTGCAGGCGCTGAACACGTCGGTCTCGCCGGTGCGGCTGGTGGACTTCGCCACCGGCTACGACCCGTACGCCGACGCCTATGACGGTCTGCACCCGAACCCCCAGGGCGAGCACAAGATCGCCAAGGCGTTCGCCAACGTCCTGTCGAGCCAGTTCCAGGTCGGTCCGGCCTACAGCACCCCATCCGGGAGCATCCCGCCGCTGGTGCCCGCCGCGCCGAGCTGGATGCGGGCCACGAACACCACCGCGGGCATCGCCATGGAGTGGCAGCACTCGTTCGGTGCCGGCGGCTACTGGCTCTACCAGCGCAACGCCACCATCGGCGAAGAGTTCCAGCGGCTGCCGTTGCAGATTCCGGCCGACTCGTGGAGCGCGAAGTGGGTGGTACCCGGCCATCGTTACGAGTTCTACGTCGTGGCCACCCGCGGCGACGGGCAGGCCGCCGGGCCGTCTCCGATCGGCGCGGTGACGGTCGTCAACCAGCAGACCGCGGCCGGCCCGCCGAACATCCTCGCGACGCCCGGTGCCGGTTACATAGACGTACGCTGGGACGCCGCGACCGGGCCGTACAGCGAGACCGTGAACAGGTACCTCGTCTACTACCTGGACAACTCGGTGCCGGGTGCCATCGTTTCGACGGCGTCCACCACCGGCCGCTCGGTCCGGTTGTCCGGCCTGGTCAGCGGTCACTCGTACACCGTGGCCGTGTGCTCGGTGAATGCGGCCGGTGAAGGGCTGCCCGCCGGTGGTCAGACCGTCACGGTCGGCTAGCAGTCGTCGCCGCGGGTACCCGGACGGTGTCCCAGCCGTCCGGGTACCCGCGCGCTCGGCCGGTCGCGGATGGATTTGTCCTGTGGGCGGACCTGGAGTCCTGCGCGGTCGGCGCCGTCACCGCCATGACGGACATGCTGCTCGGCGACCGGGGCCGTGACGAAGACGATGATCTCGTTCGCTGCCCGGCGCGGTCAGGCCACGGCGGAACGGCGGCCCTCCTCGCGGGCCCGGGCCAGCATCGATGCCAGGCGGCGACGGCGGAGGCGCCAGGCCGCCAGCAGGAGGGCTGCGGCGAGAAGGGCGAGAAGCTGCGGCCACGGTACGACCCAGCTGGTCACCGTCACGGTCGCGGACGGGCGGGCGGCCGACTCGCCGGGGATGGTCGGTTGCAGCTCGACGATTGTCCGGACGAGGCCCAGGCCCCACACGCCGTCGACCCGGGTCTCCGCGGCACGGCTGCCGCCGGGGAGCAGTTCGCCGAGCTCGGTGGTGACACCGTCGACGCGGGCGCGGGCGTCGACCCGTACGTTCCCCGTGTTGGTGGCGGTGTAGGAGACCCGGAGCCGACCGGGGCGCAGGGGATTCCAGGATCGTTCGTAGGTTGCCTGGACGTCGCCCGCGGTGAGTTCGGGCCGTAGCGTCCCGGAGGCCCGCAGCAGTAGGCGGAACCCGACCCGGCTCTCGACCTGCACGGTTCCCTGGGCACCGGCGATCGACGCGGCGATCCCGGCCGGGTGGTCGCCGGGTGTGACCTCGGCGGGAACGTCGATGGTGAACGGTACGACGGCCGTCTGACCGGCCCGGACCGTGACGGTCGGTGGCACGGCGATCCAGGTGCCGCCGTCGACCGAGGCCCGGTCGGACGGCAGCATGTTGAAGCGGCCCTTGTCGGTGAGGTACCCGTCGGCGGCCTTCAGGGTGAACACCGCGGTGGCGTCGCCGAGGTTGCGGACGGCGAGGTGTTCGGTGACCCGCTGGCCTGGATCGAGGGTGCGTTCGATCCAGCGGCGCCCATCCGGGCCGGCCGCGGTGGCGGGTTGGACGGTCCAGGTGACGGAGGCAGGCGCGGCCGCCGCCGGGGCCGCCGGCAGCAGAGCGACGACGGTGAGGGCGGCGAGAACGGCGGCGGCACGGCGCATGCAGGAAGCCCTTACTCGAAGAGGGACAGGGTGAGGGTGGATCGGTAGGAACCGGCCGCAACGTCGGCGGGGGTTCGCAGGGTCAGGCCGGCGTCGACGGTGTACGCCCCGCCGGTGACCTCGGCCGAGTCGTACGTCGACACCAGCAACTCCTGGTCGACGAGGCCGACGTCGTTGCCCGGCTGGGTGGGCTCGTCGAGTACGGTCACGACCTCCTCGCCCTCGCTGACCAGGCCGGTGTCACCGCCGTTGATCAGGCGCGGTTTCCAGCCGAGGTGTTCGGCGCCGATCGGGGCTTGCCCGGCGGTTCCGGTGAAGTCACTGGTGCTGCCCAGGACGGCCCATGCGGAGCCGGCCGGGATCTCGTCGAGCGTGCGGGTGTCGGTGACGGTGACCGTCGGCAGGGTGCCGGTGAACTGGCGGATCAGCAGGTCGGAGCCGTTCTCCTGGAGCGTGACGGCGTTGCCGGCGACGGTCAGCGCGAGGACTCCGGGTTCCTTGATCTCGGTGATGTCGACGGTCACCTCGACCCGGGCGGGGTCGGCCGGGTCAGCGGACGCGGCCGTGGGCACGGCTGCGGCCAGAACCGAGCAGGCGGCGGCCACACTCAGCCGGGACAGCGGTTTCATATGTTTCCTCCATCAATTACAGGTGAGCGCGGAATAGGTCGCGGGGACGGCGTTGGCGGAGGCTGATCCGGCGGGCAGGGCCGCGGCCCGGACGGCGAAGGATTGATAGGCGTTGCCTCCAGGGGCGACACCTTCGAAGACCTTTCGGCCGTACGGGGTGACGAGCTCGATGTCGAGCGCCGCGGTGCCGGAGTTGCGGGCCTGGACGGCCAGGTACGCCTTCCCGGCCAGGCATCGGGGCGTGGCCGTGACGGTCACCGGCGCCGTGGCCTGCTCATCGGCGAACGCCCGCCACTCGGTGACGGCCACCGCCGAGAACGTGGTGCCGTTGCCGTTGGCGGAGATGACGGCCCGCAGGCGCGAGGTGACGACCGGATCGAAGGTGACCCGGTTGACGGCGGTGCTGCTCGTCCCGTACGCGGAGGCCCCGGTGACGTCCTGCCAGGCCGTACCGTCCCAGTGCTGCAGTTTCCAGCCGTCCGGCTCGGCCACACCGTCACCCGTGCCTGCCGCGCTGTCCCGCCAGAACCTGATCTCGGCCGAGGTGAGCCGGATCGGGCGGGACCAGTCGTACTGGATCCACTGACTGGCCGGTCGCGTCCCGGACCAGGTGCCCCAGATCTGCGCCTGTCCGGGCGACGCCGGGTCGGCGTCGTCGTTGAGGGCGGTGACGCTGTTCCATCCGGCCGTGTACGAGGCGGTCGGCACCGCGATCGGCCCGACGTTGCCGGTGAGCGGCGCGGACAGGTCGGCCGGGATGGTCACCGACTGGACCACCGAGGTGTTCCCCGCCCTGTCGACGGCCCGGAACGAGACCGTGTGCCTGCCGCCGTCAGGAGCGCCGACCGGACCGCTGTAGACCGTCCACGGCCCGGCACCGATCAGGTACTCGATCCGATCAACGCCGGATGTGGCGTCAGCGGCGGTGGCAGTGGCCTTCCGGTCGGCGACGCTCACGGCAGCAGTCGGCACCACACTGTCAATATCAACTTCTAGTTCGGATATGCCGGAGTCGTTCCCGGCACGGTCGGTTGCCGTGGCGGTAACCGTGTGCCGCCCGTCCCCGGTCACCGCGACATCGACGAAGCGTACCGGCGACGCTGACACGGGAGCGCCCTCGTCGACGCGGGTCCGGATCGTCAGGCGGCCTCCGCGATCATCGACGGCCGTGGCCCGCACGGTCACCGGAGAGCGGAACCAGCCGTTGCTTCCCGCGCTGCCACTCGAACTCAACGTCAGCGTCGGCGCGGTCACATCACCCTCGGTGTCCCCCGGCGAGATCACCGTGACCTGCGCCGAGATCCGCCCACCGGCATACCCGAGGACACTCCCGCCAACGGTGATCGTCCCGGGCTGTGCCACGTCAGCCTCGGTGACGGGATCCCAGTAGACCGGCACCCGCAACGTCGTCCCACCGAAGTCGACGGGCACCGTCCCCGGCAGGTCGGTCTCCCCTACCTCCACGGTGACCTGCGGGTTCGCGACCGAGGCGGGCTGCGCCGCCAGAACCTTCCACTCCTCGACGGCGACCGCCGAATAGGTGCTGCCGTTGGTCGAGGCGTCGAACACCGCCCGTACCTGCGTGGTCGTGATGGGGTCGAAGGTCGTGTTCTGGAACCCCTGTGTCCCGGTCGGGTAAGCGCTCGGATTCGGCACGTCGGTCCACTGGCCGTTCCAGTACTGGATCTTCCAGCGGGCGGGTGCGGCGACACCCACACCGGTGCTCTGCGGCTGGTCGTTCCAGAACTCGATCTGCGACCCGGAGATCCGCATCGGCTGGTCCCACGTGTACTGGACCCACTGCTGCGGCGGGTTGCTGCCGGTCCAGGTGCCCCACATGTCCGGCGGCAGCGGGTTGGCACGCACGATCTCGTCGTTGAGCGCCTTGACCCAGTACTGCACGGGCACGGGTTCGTTGGAGACGGTCACCTTGGCGGCGTGCGCGATGTTGGCGCGCGGCGTCCGGTCGGCCTGCCTGGCCGGCGTCGGCACGACCGGCTTGATCCGTGGCGGCGAGACGGTGTCGTCCCATGAAACCTTGTCGATCGCTACCGACCTGCGGAAATGCCCGCCCCCGACGGCGTCCGCGGTGTGATAAGCGATGTACCACTGCCCCTCGAACTCGACGATCCCCGGATGGCTGGTAGTCGATGAGACCGGCGTCAGAATCGTGCCGCGGTACGTCCACGGCCCGGTCGCGCTGGTCGACGTCGCGTAGGCGATGCAGGCGTGGTAGTTGGCCGGGGTGCACGCCGAGGCCGGTCCGGCGTTGTTGCCGGCGTAGGCAAGGTAGTAGGTGTCATCCCGCTTGAACAGCCAGGATGCCTCGAAGAACCCGGTCAGCCCGGTGACGGTCTGCTGGGTGCCGACGGGTGTCCTCATGTCGGCCTGCAGCTCGATCCGCCGCAGTTGGCCGAAGGTTCCCCAGTAAAGGTGCACCCGCTGGCCCTCGACCAGGACCGTCGGGTCGATGTTCTCGATGGTGTTCGCGGTCGGGGTGCGCTGCGAGATGAGCGGCCCACCGATGTGGTCGGTCCAGGGTCCGGTCGGGGTGCCGGAAACGGCCACGCCGATGGCGAACCTGTTGGCGGCCGTCGAGTCGCGCTCACTGACCGGGACATACCAGTAGTAGCGGCCGTCAGGCCCGCGCACGACCTGCCCGGCATAGGCGCGGCCGGGTGTCGCCCAGGTGAAGACGGTCTCCGGTCGCATCAGTGACGGGAAGTGGGTCCATTCCCCCGAAGCCACGTCAGCGGTACGGAACGCGCCCCACTCGTTCATGACGAAGTCGTTGACGGCCGGTCCGGCCTCGTCGTGCCCGGTATAGATGTAGAGCTGCCCGTCAGCGACCAGCGGCGCGGGGTCGGCGGAGTAGTAGGAGCCGTCACCGAGGATCGGATTGACGGTGTTGACGAACTCGGCCGCCTGGGCAGGGGCGGCGGGCGCTACCAACAGCAGCCCGGCCGCGACCAGCCCGGCGACCGCTGCCTTCAGCGGTCTCACGGTGACGATTCCTTTGTGGGGGTGAGGAGGCGACGCCCGGTGAAGGGCGCCGCCCGAGGGTCAACCGCAGCTGATGGCCGCGTAGGGGGCGTCCAGGGCGGCGTCGCCGGCCTTGACCGTGGCGGAACCCGCCGGGAGGATCGCCAGCCGGCTGTTGAACGTCTGGTAGGCGGACTTGCCGGGGGCGACGCCGACGACGGTCCGGGTGCCGTACGGGCTGATCAGCTGGATGTTCAGCGGAACGTCCCCGGTGTTGCGGGCGGTGATCGCCACGTACGCCTTCCCGGCCGTGCACTGCGCCCGCGCCTGCACCTCGACGTCCGGACCGGGTTCGGTCACTCCGGGAACGTCGTAGACCTCCCACTCCTGCACACCGGGCGCACCCTTGCCCTCTTCGGTGCCACTGCTGGTGAGCAGCGCCCGCAGCCGGGTGGTGGTGACCTTGGTGAAGGTCACGTCGTTCCAGCCGGTGGCCGAGGTGCCGTAGGCGGTGGCGTCGCTGACGTCGGACCAGGCGGTCCCGTTCCAGTACTGGAGCTTCCAGGCGCTGGGCGGCGCCACTCCGGCCCCCGACTCGTCGACGTCGTCGGTGAACCAGATCCGGGTGCGGTCCACGGCCACCGGCGACGCCCAGTCGAGCTGGATCCACTGGTCGCCGACCTGCGGCCAGGTGTTCCACACGTCGGTGTTGGGACCGACCGGTCCGGTCGGCGCCGCCCCGTCGGCGAGGTTGTCGGCGGTGAGCCAGCCCGGCGTGTACGACGCGGACGCCGTACCGGTGCGGGCCACGTTGACCGGCGCCTGACCGGCCGCGACCTCGAGCGATCCGGCGGCCGAGGTGTTGCCGGCCCGGTCCACCGAGCGGTATCCGACCGTGGTGGCCGCCGACCCGATCGGCACCGCCCCGGCAGCGGTGGTCCAGTCCTGGGTGACGACCCCGCCGACGGTGAGCCGGTACTGCACGGCGGCGATCCCGGAGAGCGCGTCGGTGCCGGTGATCGACACCGTACGGGCCGCCGCGTTCAGCGAAGCGGTCGCGGACGGAACGGTCCGGTCGATGCCGACGACCAGCTGGGTGACGGCGGAGACGTTGCCCGCCTCGTCGGTGGCCCGCGCCTGGACGGTGGTGCTGCCCTGGTCGCCGACCGTGGCCGGCCCGTCGTAATCGTCCCACGACCCGTCCCCGACCCGGATCTCGATGTCCGGCGAGTCGTCCCGGTTGTCGGTGGCCGTCGCGGTGACCTTCACCGACGCCACGTTGGTCCACGGGTCGGCCGGGTCGGCGGTCAGCGACGCGACCGGCGCGGCGGTGTCCTTCGGCCCGCCCGCGCCGACCGTGACGGTGGCCTTGGCGGTCTTGTCGGTGCCGGCGACCTGCCCGGTCACTTCGAAGGTGCCTTCGGCCGCGTACGAGGCCGGGTCGACCGGCGCCCAGGTGACGGCGATGCCGCTCTGCCGGGAGCCGTCGTTGTAGCCGACCGTCACCCCGGCGGGAAGCCTGGGCGCGACGCCGACGGCGGTGCTGACGGCGACCGGGTCGATCGTGTTGATCTGCACCGGGTCGGCGCCGCGGACCCAGACGTGAGCGGAAGCGGTCAGCGTGGTGCCGGCCACGAATCCGGAGACCGTGAAGTCACCGACCGACGCGACCTTGTCCGGGTCGATCGCGCCCCACGCCACAGCCACCGGCAGGCGGCTTCCGTCGGCATAGGTCACCTCGACCGTCGCCGGGAGGGAGGGGACGACCCCCACCTGGGTACGCACGTCGACGCCCTGGATCGACGAGGCGGCGGCGGCGAACACCCGCCACTCGGAGACCCCGACCGCCGAGTACGCGGTCCCTGCCGCGTTGGGCAGCGCGTTGAACGTGGCCCGCAGCCGGGTCGTGGTGACCGCGTCGAACGCGACGTCGTTGGTGCGCCCGCGCACGGCCGGGCTGAACCCGCTCGCGCCGGTCACGTCCTGCCAGGCGGTGCCGTCCCACCACTGGACCTTCCACGAGGCGGGCACGGCCACGCCGCTGCCGCCGGTGGTGCTGTCCGACCAGAAGTCGATCGAGGCCCGGTCGACGCGGACCGCGGACGGGAAGTCGTACTGCAACCAGCGCGTGGCCGGCTCACTGCCGGTCCAGGTGCCCCACAGGTCGGACTGTGCGCCACCGGTGAACAGCGGCGGCTTCCCGTCGTTGACGGCGTTCACGTTGTTCCACCCGGCCGTGAAGCTCGCCGAGGCGGTGGCCGTGGACGCCACGTTGATCTCGCCCTCGGCCAGCGCCGTGGCGTCGACGACCACGTCCTTGGTGGACGCGCCGACGGTGAGCCGCAGCGTGTACCGGCCGGAGGCGGTGAACCTGGCGACCGTGCTGGGGGTGTTCGCCGGGTCGAAGGCGACCGCGCCTCCGGCCGGGGCGTCCACGACCGACCACTGCGCGGCGATCGGCGTGCCCGGGTTGCCGTCGTCCTGGGCCAGGCCGATCAGTCGCACCGAGCCGGCCTGGCTGTAGGTGGAGTCGAGCCACGCGTCGGCCAGCGGCGGAGCGTCGACCGGCGCCGGGGCGGCAACCCCGGTGTCGTACGCCTGGATCTCCTTGATCGCGGTCTTGAAGCCTGGTGCGTGCTGCACCGTGACCCGCAACTGCGTGGCGGTCACCGACGGGAACCGGATCTGGTTGAGGTTGCCGCGCGGGTACGCCGGATGACGGCTCTGCCTTGGCACGGCCTTCCAGCCGGAACCGTCGTGGTACTCGACCAGGAACTGTGCCGGTGGCGCGTAGCCCTGCACGGTCGCCGTGGTCGTCGACTTGTAGAAGTAGACGCGCACGTCGTCGACCTTGCGGGAACCCTGCAGGTCGACGGTGATCTGGTCCGAGGCGGTGCTCGATCCGGCCGTACCCCAGAAAGGCTCGTTGATCGTCGTGCCGTCGACCGCACCCGCCGGACCCCGCCCGGTGGCCGAGAACGACGCCGTGGCCGGACGTCCCTGTGCGACGTTCGCGGACGGGTCGACACCGGCCTTGGCCAGCACATCGGTGATCCGGGCGTCGGCTGCGAAGGCGACATCCTGAGGCGCTTTGACAGCGATGGCAGTCGAGGAAGACACCGCAATGCCGGGAGCTGTGGAAACATCCCCAGTGGCCGGGTCGTAGACGATCTTGCCCAGCGCCGACGCGGTGAACGCCAACTGACCGTCGAGGTAGACCGAGTAGCCGTCCGGCACGCCCTCGTAGTGGTCGGTACCGCCGGGCGCGTCCCAGACCACGGTCAGATCGCGGTCGCGGTAGCGGACGTTGTTGGCCGTGAAGTGGTCCCAGCCGATGTCGATCGGGTCCAGTTCGATCTTCGCGTCGGAGCGGGGCCGCAGGCCCATCGCGTCCTCGATGACGGTGAAGTTGGTGGCGCCGAGGATCGTGTGGTGGATCCACGAGCGGTACCCGATGCTCTGGTTCGCGGCCGAGCCGTCGGCCCAGAACTCGTTCTGGTCCGGATACCGGTTGTCGCCGTTGCCCTGGTAGTGGGCCCAGGCGTTCCAGTAGAGCAGCTTCTTGTACCACTCGGCGTCGATGTAGTCGGTCGGGTAGTTGCGCAGCACCGAGGCGAGCATCCGGAACGTCACCGTCGAGTTGATCACCGAGAAGTTGTTGCTGCCCGGGTCGCCCTGTGCCGCAGCGGCGGCCTTGTCGGCCTGGTTCGCCGTGGTGAACGGGAAGATCGGGTACTGGGTGTCGTCGGCGAACAGCCGCAGCGCCTCGCGGTACTCGGCGGTGTTCGGCATCAGCCCCACCGAGTACGGGTAGTAGTTGTTGATCTCCTTCCACGGCACCAGGTCACCGGTGGCGACGTGCCGGTGCTTGAGCAGGTTGCCGCGGTGCCCCATCTCGTCGGGCGTGTCGGTGGCCGGCTCCCACAGGTACTCCAGGACGGCTGCCTTGACCCGCTCGGCGAACGCCTCCATCTCGGCGGCCTTCGCGGTGTTCCCGGCCGTCCGGTAGGCGGCCGCACCGGCCTTGGCGTTGGAGTACAGGTAGGCGCTCTCGGCCCGGTCCAGGTTGCCGGCCCGCCAGTCGAACGACACCGCGTCGGCGTCGTTGCCGGTCATGGCGCCCCAGTTGTACTCGATCAGCCCGTTGTCGTCGGTGTCGTACGCGTCGAGCAGGCCCTTGACGTCGTACTCCGCGTACTCGCCGAGGTTCTGCGCGACCGCGGCCGGCCCGCCGTGCAGCTGGTACGAGCGCCACGCCGCCTCGGAGATGTACTGCGTGTAACTGTTGGACCAGTTCGCCGGGTCACCGGGGTTGTCGACGTACTTGCCGCTCTTGGCGACCTCACCGGCCGACAGCCACGGCCCGTACGAGTACGACGGGTCGCGGAAGTACTTGAGGTCGTCGACGAACATGCCGACGGTCAGCACGATGGCGTTGTTGTAGCCGAGTACCCCCTCCATCGAGGTGGGGAACTGGTAGTCGTTGCCCGGCAGGTCGGCGTCGAGGAAGTTGTACCGCATCAGCCACCAGCGGTAGAACAGCGTCTTGTCGATGTTGTTCTCGGGCGTGTCCAGGTAGGGCACGTTCTGCGCCCACCACCGGTTGTAGGCGGTGACGTGCTCGCTGAACGCCGCCTGCGGCGCGAGCCCGCGGATCCGCGTGTAGTCGGCCGCCGACGCCGGGATCTCCTTCGCCACGAAGCCGAGCTGCACCTTCGTACGCGCGGAGCCGGTCGCCGGGACGCTCACGGTCTGCCGCAGCCGGCCCTCGGCCGGGACGAACCCGTCGCCGGAGAATCGGGGGAACAGGTCGGTGAGCTTGTTGTAGGCCCGCACGGCCCCGGTCAATTCAGGATCAGACCCGGCGGCGGTACGGGCGAACGCCGACGACGCGTTCAGGACGACGTCCTTGGCGGCCCCGTTGGTGCTGGCCAGCTCCAGGTTCGTGACCGCCACGTTGGCGTCGGTGATGAACTTGGTCTGCACCACGCGCAGCCCGGCGGCGCTGTTGGTGAACACGCCGCGCCAGTAACTGGGCGTCTGACGGCGCTGGGCGGCGTCCTCGGTGAGCGCGATCTCGGCGCCGCCGACCGACGCCGTGATCGTGTAGGCGCCCTGGCCACCGGCGATCGACTCGATGTAGGCGACCTCGCCGCCGAAACCGAGCACGCCGGGCTGGTGGGTCTTCATGAACACCGTGCGGCCACGACTGAACAGGTACTGATTGGCGTCGCCGTTGGAGCCGCCCGGCTGGTTGCCGGTGCGGGCCAGCATGCGGTCGATCCAGAAGTCCTGGTCGGGGCTGCTTCCGGCACCCGCGGCGACGTCCGCGTCGAAGATCGCCTGGAGCTGGTTGCGGGCGTGGTAGCCGGTCCGGTCGTCGGGGACCGGGTCGGCGTCGCCCTTGAAGACCGGGTAGGGGGTGGCCGCGTTGGGGGCCGCCTGCGCGGCGACCGGGGACAGGGAAGTGAGCAGCAGGAGGGCGGCTGAGGACATGGCGATATGGCGGAATGTCCGCATGGAGGGGCGTCCATTCTGCGCGTGAGGCCCGGCCGCCCATGGCGACCGGACTTCACACGCTCAGGGGTTGGCTATGCGGTGCGGCGGAAGTACGCGTGGTAGGGCGCGGTGTCACCGAGGAAGAACGGTTCGAAGGTGACGCCACCGGCGGTGAACGTGAGTGGCCGGTCGCCCGGCACGGCGACGGTGGCCGGGTCACCGGCGATCTCGACGGGTGTGGTGCTCGCCGACTTGGCGACCAGGGCGATCGGCCCGTAGACCAGGGCCTGGAGGGTGGGGTCGTCGATGGTGGACTCGACGTGCAGGCGGTACGGGAAGCTGACCTCGACCTTGTCGCCGGTGCGCCAGGATCGCTCGACGGAGGCGTAGCCGTTCTCGCTCACCCGTACTCGAGTCGCCTTGCCATTGATCTTGAACTTGAAGTCCTGCCGAGCCCACGACGGAACCCGCAGCCGCAGCTCGAAGCGGGCGTGGCCGGTGATCGTGAGCGTCGACGACGGGGTGCGCGGGAAGTCGCCGGACTGCACGATGGTGACCTTGCGCTCGGTCCAGCGCAGCGTCGACGGCAGGTAGAGGTTGACGTAGAGGACGTCGTCGTCCGGCGTCCGGAAGTAGACGGCGTCCTGGTACTTGGTGTGGTTCTCCAGGCCGGTGCCGCCGCAGCAGGTGCCGATGTTGCCGTAGCCGCGCCGCTGCCCCGGACCGACCGGGACCATGTACGTGACCAGCGGGTCCGTCGTGCTGTCGGCGTCGCGCTTGGAGCCGAGGATCTGGTTGACCAGCGTCCGCTCGTAGTAGTCGAAGAACCGGGCGTCCGGCTTGAGCGCGAACAGGTTCCGGGCCACCTTGAGCATGTTGTACGCCGCGCACGTCTCGGCGTTCGTGCTGGTCACGATGCTGCCGGCGATGACGTCGCGCTTGCGGAACACCTCGCCCTGCCCGGTGCCGCCGTGCACGTACGTGCGGTGCGGCACGACCATGTCGTAGAAGTTCTCGGCCGCGGCCCGGTAGTCGCGGGCGGCGCCCTGCTCGTACATGCGCAGGTAGCCGAGGAACTGCGGGATGTGCTGGTTGGCGTGCCTACCGTCGAGGGTGTCGGTGTCCGCCGCGCAGTCGGCCAGCAGTTTCGTGTTGTCGAAGTACGCGGCCGTGGCCAGGAACGTGCGGTCGCCGGTGAGGGTGGCCAGGTCGGCCATCACCTCGTTCATGCCGCCGTACTCGCCGGCGATGTAGAGCGCCCACATCCGGTCGAGCTGCTCACGCGGCAGTTTGCTGAGCCGGGAGTGCACCCACTCCCCCATGCCGCGGGCCACGTCCAGCGCGGTGGCGTTGCCGGTCAGGGTGTGCGCGTCCAGCAGGCCGCGCATGATCTTGTGGCAGGTGTAGTAGGGCGCCCAGATCGCCGGGTAGGTGACGTACTGCTCCAGCTGGATGAACTGGGTCTCCGGGTAGGCGGCCAGGAACCCGGCGTGGCTCGGGCCGGGCGCGCCGCCGGCACCGGTGACCACCGCGGCGTCCCAGCTCCGGCCGGACGAGTCGGCGACCGCCGTGCCCGTCGTCTCGTCGAACCGGTACCAGGCCAGGTTGCCGGTCGCCGTGGTGATCTCGGCGGCGGTCAGCGCCCGGTCGAACAGGTGGAACTCGTCGACGACCGCCTTGAGGCCGGCGTCGCCGTACTGGGAACGGCCGATCCAGTTGTTCTTCGGAGCGCCCAGCGCGGCCGGGGTCAGGGTCATGGCCGGGTTGGTGCCGGCCGCGACGCCGTTGACGTACAGCGTCCCGACCTGCCCGTCGAGGGTGACGGCCAGGTCCACCCACTCGCCGACCGGCAGCGGGGCAGACACCGGGATGCGCTGTTCACCGCCGCTGCCGGAGGTGGTGATCGCGAACCGCGGGCCGGTGCCGTCGTGGATGGTCAGGAACATGTTGACGGCCGGGCCGACACCGAAGTCGAAGGCCCGTGACCAGGTACGCAACTCGCTGATCTTGAGGCGGATGCGGATGGTGGCCGCGGTCAGGCCGTCGACCGTGGCGTCCGGCAGGCCGACGTACTGCCCGTCGCCGGACAGCTCCAGGCCGCCGTCCGCCCAGGTCGCGGGCGGCGGCGGGGTGCCCGGCAGGCCTACCTGCTCAGCCCAGGCGTCCTGGCACTGCTGGAGGCCGGTGACGATCGCGTCGGCCTTCTCCTTGAAGACCGCCTCGCCGGTGCCGGCCCACGCCTGGGCCAGCATCGACAGGAAGTGGCCGCTGTAGTGGCCGCGCAGATTGCCGGTCGCGTCGTCCCATCCGCCCGGCGGCTGCGCGCCGAGGGTGTCCAGTCCTGCTGCCGCCCGGAAGTTGGCGAGGATCCGGTCGGCCGGGTAGGCGCGGGCGTACGCCAGGATCCGGTCGCGTTTCTCGGTGAAGACGCTCGGGGCCAGGTCGACCCGGTTCAGAGAGAACGGCGCGGCCCGCCAGGAGCGGGGCACGGGCAGGCCGTTGACCACGAGCTTCCTCTTCTTCGCGCCGGCCGCCGCCGGTCCGGGGACGGCCAGGGCGGCTCCGGCTGCGGCCGTGCCCAGGAGCAGGCCACGCCGGGTCAATGCATTATCGGACATCCGGGGATCACCTTTCGGGGGTGAGGGGGATCCAGACGCGCATGGTGGACGGGCCGCGGCGGGCCCACCGGTGGTACGGGTGCAGGGCGACCTCGAGCGGGACGCCGTCACCGGGCGCCTCGGTCAGCGGGCGGTACGGCCAGTCGAGCTTGGCGGGCGGGGTGGTCCGGCAGGTGACGACGACCGTGCCGTCTCGGTCGGCGGGCTCGGTGTCCGGATCCAGGTGCAGGCTGTCGAACGGCACCCCGACGGGCACGTCCACCGACTCCAGGCAGTAGACGACGGGTCCGCGCTGGACGGCGGCCGCGCCGCGTACCGCATCGATCCGATCGTCTCCGGCGATCAACCGGGGCCGGACCGGGAGGTCCAGCACCAGCGTCTCCCCCGCCGTGAAACGGCGGCGCAGCTGCACCAGGCCCCGGCTGATCGCGAGACCGTCGAGGGTGGCGCCGGCCGCCCAGTCCGGCACCCGCAGCGACAGCGTCCACGGCGTCTCGGGCGCCCGGGTGATCCGGATCGCGATCCGGCCGTCCGCCGGGTACTCGGTGTCGATCTCGAGGCCGATCTCGCGCCCGTCGGGCAGAACCGTGTCGATGCTCGCGGCCGTGTACTGATGGATCTGCACGCCGTCGTCGTCGCTGGTGGCGACGTAGGCGGCCAGGCTCGCGAAGGTGCGGGCCAGGTTGGTCGGGCAGCAGGACACGTCGAACCAGGGAGCGCGCAGGTTGGAGGCTGCCCGTGGCACCTGGACGTCGGACGGCGGTTCGGCGCCGACGGTCCGCTGGTGCAGCGTGTTGGTGTAGAAGAAGCGGGTGCCGTCGTCGGCCGGCGAGGTGGCGATGACGTTGAACAGGGTCCGCTCGATCAGTTCGGCGTACCGCAGATCGCCCTGGGCGAGCAGCAGCCGCCACGCCAGCAGCACCGAGCCGACCCCCGCGCACGTCTCGGAGTACGAACGGTCCGGCGGCAGCACGAAGTCGTCGCCGAACGCCTCGTCCTGGTGGCGCGAGCCCATGCCGCCGGTGATGTAGGTGCGTTTGGCGACCGTGTTGCGCCACTGCCTGGTGACCGCCGCGAGCAGGTCGGCGTCGCCGGTCTCGACCGCCACGTCCACCGCGCCGGCGGCCAGGTACACGGCGCGGACCGCGTGGCCGCGGAACACGTCGGCGTCGCGGACCGGGATGTCGTCCTGGAAGTAGGAGCGGCCGAACTCGATGTCGGCCAGCGTGCCGTGCCCGTGCCGGTCGACGAACAGTTTCGCCTGGTCCAGGTAACGGCGCACGCCGGTCAGCCGGTACAGCTCGACGAGCGCCATCTCGATCTCGGCGTGCCCGCAGAACGCCTCGATGCCGCCGGGGCCGAACATGTCGCAGACGTGGTCGGCGGCCCGGACCGCGGCCGCGAACAGTTCCTCCTCGCCGGCGGTACGGGCCCGGGCGATCCCGGCGTGGATGAGATAACCGAACGAGTACAGCTCGTGGCCCCACTCCAGGTCGCTGTAGCGCGGCGCCTGGCCGGGCCGCCCGTAGTTGGTGTTCAGGTAACCGTCGGGTTCCTGCGCGGCGATCACCCGGGCCGCGATCGACCGGAAGCAGCGGTCGATCTCCTCGTCACCGGTGCGGCCGTGCTCCCAGGCCAGGGCTTCGAGCAGCTTGTAGACCTCGGTGTCGGCGAACTCTCGGCCACGCCGGGCGGCCGGCAGGTCACCGGTCACGGCGGCGTCGAAGTTGCCGAGCCAGCCGGCCTTCTCCAGCCACTGCTCGATGTGGGCGAGCGAGTTGTCGCGGTTCGTCTGCTGGCGGCGCTGCCAGAAGCCGTCCCGGAGCCGCACCTCGCGCAGTCCCAGGGGCCGCAGCCGACCGGTACGCGGGGTCACCGGGGTGCCGCCTCGCGCGATCCAGCCGGCCTCGGTGGTCAGTGTTTCATTTATCGTCATCGATCAGCCCTTGAGTGCGCCGGACATGAAACCGCGGACGTAGTGCCGCTGGAGTGCGAGGAACAGGAGGATGCAGGGCAGCGCGAGCACCACCACGCCGGCCTCGGTGGCGCCGTAGTCGACGATCCCCATCACCTGCTGGCGCATGTTCGCCACGGCCAGCGGGAGCGGCATCTTCGCCGAGTCGCTGATCAGCACGAGCGGGGTGATGAAGTCGTTCCAGGCGGCCAGGAACGCGAACAGGCCGACCGTGATCAGTCCCGGTTTGACCGCCGGGAGCTGGATGTGGAACAGCGCCCGGAAGCTGCCGCAGCCGTCCACCAGCGCCGACTCGGCCAGTTCCTTGGGCACGGCCTCGAACGAGATCCGCATCATGAAGATCGCGAACGGCAGCTGGAACATGGTGAGCACCAGCGACAGGCCGAGCAGTGAGTCCTGCAGCCCGAGCTGGTTGAGCAGCACGTACAGCGGGATCAGCAGGGTCGCGTACGGCACCATCAGAATGGCCAGGGTGACCAGGAAGAGCACGTTGCGCCCGGGAAACCTGAAGTTCGCGAACGCGTAGCCGCCGAACAGCGACACGGCCAGCGTGAGCGCCACCGTCATCAGCGACACGGCCGTCGAGTTGAGCAGGTACTGCCCGATGCCGGCCTGGTAGGCGGCGAGCGTGCGGTAGTTGCCGAAGCCCCAGCCGTCGATCTGCGCCGAGCCCGGCTGCGGGCTGACCGAGGCGACGCTGGCCCAGGCGAGCGGGAAGAGGAACAGGATCGCGAGGCCTCCGGCCAGGATCCTCTGGGGTGTACGGAACACGCGTCAGCCCTCCCTGTCGCGAAGGCCACGGAACTGCAGGACGTTCACCACGAGCAGCGCCGCCAGCAGGATGATCGACAGCGCGGCGGCCCGGCCCAGGTTGTTGCCGCCGAAGAAGGCCATGTTGTAGATCAGCTGGACCACGGTGATCGTGCTGTTGTCCGGCCCGCCCTTGGTGAGCAGGTAGAACTGGTCGAACGCGAGCATCGACCCGGTGAGGCACAGGATCGTGCACAGCGCCAGCGACGGCCGTAGCAGCGGCAGCGTCACGTACCGGAACGTCTGCCAGCGTCCCGCCCCGTCGAGCCGCGCCGCCTCGTAGACGTCACCGGAGATGCCCTGCAGCCCGACCAGCAGCAGGAGCATGTAGAAACCGGCGAACCGCCACACGATCAGCGCCACGGTGGACCACAGAGCCGCGTTCGGGGTGCCGAGGAACGAGACGCCGAGGAAGCCGAGCGGGCTGCTCTGCGGCGAGTAGATGGCGTAGAACAGCAACGACGCCGACGCCAGACCGAGCGCGCTGGGCACCAGGAACGAGGTGCGCAGGAAGCCGTTCCAGCGGTTGGACTCCTGCACGATCAGCGCCAGTCCGAGGGACAGGCCGATCAGGATGACCGTGGTGACCACGGTGTACTTGACGGTGAACCCGACCGCCGGCCAGAACAGCCGGTTGTCGACGACGTCGGTGAAGTTCTCCGGCGCGTTGAGGCCGCGGTTGCCGGTGAACAGGCCCCAGTCGGAGACCGACATCCGCGCCACGATCGCGATCGGGACGATGAAGAAGATCAGCACGAACAGGGCGGTCGGTGCGGCGTAGGCCCAGCCGGTCAGCGACATGCTGCGGCGGCGCCGACGGTTCGACCGGCCGGCCGGCGGCTCGACGGCCTGGGCCGGCCGCTCCGGGGCGGTGATGAGCGATGGTGGCACGGGTGGTTCCCTTCGCAGGGTGCGGCGGCGCCGGGCCGGCGGACCCGGCGCCGCCGCGGGCGTCACTGGCCGAGTACCTGGGTGATGGCCTGGTTGTCCTTCTCGAGACTCGAGGGATCGCCGTACACCTGGTTGCGCAGCAGGGTGACCCACGGGCTGCCGGGCGCGTTGAAGGCCTGCTGGAAGTTGACCGCGACCGGGGTCTTGCTCTGCGGCGACGCCGCGGCCTTGTTGATCGTCACGAGGCGCGGGTCCTTGGCGGCGTACTGGTTGTCGGCCAGGTCGGTGCGGGCGACCGTGCTCCCACCGGCGGCGAGCACGTCGACCTGCGCCTTCTCCGAGGTCAGCCAGGACAGGAAGTTCCAGGCCTGCTGGGTCTTCTTGGAGTCCTTGGAGATGCCGATGCCGTCGCCGCCGACGAAGGTGGACTCGCCGCCGCCGGCACCCGGAATCGCGGTGACGCCGACGTCGACGCTCTTGGAGGCGGTCGGCAGCAGGGTGGCCGGGTACGGCATCACGCCGATCTTGCCCTCCTGGAAGGCCGCGACCCAGGTGGCGCCGGTCTCGTCCTTCGAGCCGGGCGCGATCGCCCCGGCGGTCTGCAGCTCACGCCACATGCCGTACACCTTCTGCGCGGCCGGGCCGCCCAGGTTCGACGACTTGCCCTCGGCGTCCATGACCTCCTCGCCGCCGGCCCAGACCATCGGGAACCAGGTGAAGACGTTGCAGCCGCCGCAGTTGCCGCCGAAGTAGGTGCCGTACGTGTCCTTCTTCTTCAGGTTCTGCACGGCCAGGGCCTGCGCCTTGAACTCGTCGAGCGTCTTCGGGCCCTTCTCCGGGTCGAGGCCCGCCTCCTTGTAGAGGGTCTTGTTCCAGAAGATCACCGACAGGTCCAGGACGAACGGCAGGACGTACTTCTTGCCCTCGTAGGTGCCGGCCTGGACGTGCCCCTGGTTGATCTTGTCGGCGTACGGCAGCTTGCCGATGCTCTCGGTCAGGTCGTGGAACAGGCCGGCGTTCGTCCAGTTCGGCACGTAGACGATGTCGGCGGCGAACAGGTCCGGGAGGTCGCCGCTGCCGGCCGCCGCACCCACCTTGGCCACGTAGTCGTCGTTGGGGACGATGGTCAGCTTGACCTGGTTCTTGTGTGACTTGTTGTACGCGTCCACCAGAGCGTTCGCCTGCAGCTCGAGCGGCGCCCGCGTCCACAGTGCCAGCTCGGTCCCGTCGTCCACGCCCTCGACACCGGCGCCGGCCGGCGGTGCGACGGTGCCGCCGCCGTCCTCGGAGGAACAGGCAGTCAGCGAGGCCGTCAACAGCGCCGCCAGCGCGGCGCTCAGCAGAATTCTTCGCACGAAGCACCTCCATGAACCGCCGAACGCGGTTTCGGTGAGTTTCGGTAATGGTCGGGAATGCTGCCGGGGAAGAAGCAGCTCAGAGTGCGATCTCAGTTCGTCCTGCTAGGACCGAAAAGGTTTTCAGGAACGTAATACTCGGGGATTGACCCTGTCAAGGTCCCAGCCCCTCCGCACGCGCCCTTCCGCATCGAGATCGCAACACTCCGTACATCTTGCCGAAAACGTTTTCGTAAGGCACCGTCTCGTGTCATCGACATTTGTCGATAACCGAGCGAACGGGAGGAACCGTGCGAACAAGACGCCTGATGGCACTCATCGCCGCGCTGCTGGCGGTGATCCTGGCTCCCGGTGCGGCATCGGCCGCGCCCCCGACCTGGAGCCCGCCGTCCAACCTGGTCACGCCGCTCAACCAGGTGTGGCAGCACCAGGAGCAGACCTACAACAACGGGAACCTGTACGGCTTCCGTAACTACGGCTGGGACCAGATCATGGCCAACCGTGGCTACATCAACTACTGCGTCCGCTGGGACTCGTCGGCCAACGTGACCGCCGCCCAGCGCGACCAGATCCACGCCGCGCTCGCCCGCCAGCACAAGAAGTGGATGGACGAGCTCGTCGGGCACAACGCGTGGCCGTACGGCGACGTGCCGGTCAAGGTCGTCGGCTGGGCCGTGCGCAACCGCGCACAACTCCAGTGGAGCGACACGTCGGTCGACATCTACGTCAACGACATCCGCGAGAACGCCCCGCAGTGCTCGGCACCGTGCGGGCGCTTCTTCAACCAGAACGGGCAGTATCCCCGCTGCCCCGGAGGTTACGCCCGGCACTACGACCAGTCACTGTGGCTGACCGACGGCTTCGGCGGCGGCGCCGGCGGTGACTGGGGCCAGCGGATGGGCCGCGAGTACTTCATGAACAACATCAACGCGGCGAACATGACGATCCTGCTGCACGAGATAGGCCACACGTGGGGTCTCGACGACTTCTACGACTGGACCCCCTCCGGCGTCAGCAACTTCATCATGCGAGCCGGCAGCTCCGCGTCGATCACCGAGTTCGACGCCTGGATGTTCCGCGACTGGTGGCGGCACCTGAAGAGCCGCTACGGCTACTGACCAGCGCCGTCCCCCTCAACCCGTCCCGGCCGGGGCTCCACCCCCGGCCGGGCGGCCTCACCTCCGCCTGCGCTCAACTGGCCGGCAACTCGAGCAGGGAGGCCGCGGTGTCCTGATTCATGTCGCCCAGCGAGGCGAGACCATCACCTATGGCGACCTCGTCACCGCGATCGACGGCCGGTACCACAATCAGCCGCTACGGCTACTGAGCAACGCCGTCTCCCCTGTCCCCACCCCGGCCGGGCGGCACGAGCAGCGGCCCCGTCTTCCGGGTGGACCACCACACGACGGCCGTGATGGCGATGACCGCGAGGGCCGGGACGAGCTGGTACGGCGTGCCGACCCCGGCTGAGCGGTCCTGCGTCGCGCTGCCGAGGTCGACCCGCAGGGCGGCGGCCACGATGAAGGTGAACGTGTTGAGCACGGCGTGGAGCATCACCGCGATCTCGAGCCCGCCGGTGCGCCAGGTGATGACGGCCAGACCGGTCCAGAGCACGAAATACCAGATGATGATGTACGGGTCGGTCGCGCCGTGCGCGGCCGTGAACAGCGCACTGGACACCAGCACCCCGGCGATCAGCCCGGCCCGCGAGCCGCGGGTCCAGCCGCCGATGACGCGGAAGATCAGGCCGCGAACGCCGTACTCCTCGCCCGCCGACTGCAGCGGGGTGAGGAGCACCGTGGCCAGAAGGAGGGCGATGAGGTCGGTCTGCGACCACGGCGACTCAGCGACGGGCGCGAGAGCTCCCAGGACGATGACGACCAGCCAGCCGGGGCCGAAGATCAGGAGCGATTTGCCGAGCAGGTCGAAGCGGAACCGTGAGGTCACGGAGTGCAAGGACGCTCCGGGTACGCCGTAGAGCCATCGCTGCAGGAGCATGCTCCACGGGATGAGCAGGGCGAGGGAGATCATCGATGCGGCGTGGGAGAGCGGCGTGTAGTCGGTGCCGCCCACGATCGGCGGGGTCCTGCCCATCTGCGCGTCGAGCAGCGCCGCCGCCCGGCCGATGACCGTCGGGAAGACGACGAGCCCCGCCGCCAGGAGGACGATCGCCAGGATGCCGCGACCGATCCGGCGTTTCTCGCCCGCGAGCACCCGGTGGTACTCCACTCCGGCGGGAATCGACGGGTCGACGCGGGGCTCGCCCGGAGCGAGCAGCCGGCTGGTCTTGATCATCGTCATCACTTCCCGGCCTGGTCGAGCAGGCTGTACCGCAGGCGCAGCGACCGCTCGGTGCTTCCCAGCGCGGCTCCGACCGCGAGGGCGAGGTTGAGCCAGATCGGCAGGTGGACGGGCGAGGTGAAACGCCCGACGCTGTCGGCGATCGCGGGGATCCCCGAGATCGGCTCGGCGAGCTGCAGCAGGTTCAGGCCCACGCCGATGAGGAGCATCAGCACGGAGAGGTAGCCGATCGAGCGGCTCAGCCCCGGGCGGTCACGGTCGACGCGGGCACGGCGCCCCTCCGCGGATCGCGGATCGGGGATGAGCTGGCACTCCGCGCCGGCGGTGGTGACGTAGTGGCACCGCTTGACCCCGAAGGCGCTGATCGCCACCTCGATGGTGCCGCCCTCGACGGGGAAGGCCGCCGGGAGCTTGGACACGGCGTGGTGGCGGCCGCCGACGTACAGATGCGCTCTCGCCTTGCCGCTGCCCGAGTTGGCCCGGTACGGCAGGTCGACGGCATAGCCGGGCGACAGCGGGAGGTGGAACAGCGCGCGGGTGAGCAGCTGCCACCAGCGAAAAGGCTTCAACGGCCGACCGTCGCCACTCGTGACGCGCCTGGCCGCCCGCCGCTGTCGCCAGTCCTTGATCACATTCCTCACCCACTCCACCGAGATTTACTAACACACTGTGCTAGTAAAAAAGGTAGCACGGCGTGCTAGTACGGTGTGACAGGAGGTGGCGCATGACACGGGACGGCAGGAGCACCGACTCACGGGAACGGATCCTGGCCGCGGCCGCGGCGATGCTCGCGGAGGACGTGACGGCGAGACTGAGCGTGCGTGCCGTCGCGGCACGGGCCGGAGTGAGCACGGGTTCGCTCCGCTTCCACTTCCCGAATCAGCGCGCGCTGCAGGACGCCCTGCTCGACCGGATCTACGGCCACATGTTCCCGGACGACCCGATCAGAGACCGGTCGGTGCCCGCCCGCGATCGGCTGGTCACCTGTCTCCGGCAGGTGCTCGCCCCGGCCGGCGTCGGCGACCAGGCCCGTGAGGCGTGGACCACGGCGTACCAGACGTACATCGCGTCCGAGCCGACCGACCGGGTGCGGGCGGCCTACTTCGCCCTGGAGCAGGGCGGCCGGCGCCGCCTCGAATACTGGCTGACGGTTCTGGCCGGCGAGGGCGCACTGCCCGGCGGCGACCACACCAGCCGGGTCAGGTTCCTGTCCACCGTCCTCAACGGACTCTCGATCGAACGGGCACTGCCCGCCGAGGCGTCGATCCTCCAGTCCGAGACCGAGACCCTCTACATGGCCGTCGACTGCGTGCTCAACCCGAGGTGACGCGGTCGGCGCGGGCGAACGACGGTCAGGGCTGGCGGCGGAACGCCCGCTGACGGGTCGTCTGCTGATCGCCCGGCCATGGCCGGCGAACCCCTCCCCACGCCCTTTGATCGCCCGGCCGGGGCCGGCGAACCCCTCCCCACGCCCATTGATCGCCCGGCCATGGCCGGCGAACCCCTCCCCACGCCCATTGATCGCCCGGCCGTGGCCGACGTACCCTTCCCGACGCCTCTTGATCGCCCGGCCGTGGCCGGCGAACCCTTCCCCGCGCCGGAAGCAGCCATATCCCGGAGCCCGACCCGAAAAACGGCCGTAGTCGATCATCCAGCACCGGAACATAGCGATAAACGGCCGCGAGCCGTAGCCCAGGCCGGTATCACCGAGCCGGCCGCGAGCCGAACACCGCCGACACCCCAGCCCGACAACCGTCCCCGGGAGCCCGCGAGCCGTACCCGATGCCCCCGATACCGGTTCGCCGATTCACACCCTGACTGCGAAGGCTCTCTAGACTAGAGAGCCTTCGCAGTCAGGGTGCGGCTTGCCAGCCGTAGCTCAGCCGTGGAAGTCGGCCGGCAAGGGAGGGCAACGGGATCGCTTGGCCGCCGCGAAGAGCGCGGCCTGATCCGGTACTGGCGAAGAGCGCGGCCTGATCCGGCGCTCCGGAGAGCGCCGCCGTGCAGGGCCGGTGTTGTGGCAGTGGGATCACACGTAGCAGTTACGCGCGACCCTGCCGCCGCCATAGCGACGGCAGGCGTCCACGGACCCGCAACGGGGGACCTCACCGTTGTTGCCGACGACGTCAGGAGCACACGCGAAGCCTGGGTTTGTGCCCCAGCCGTAGCCAAGCCACGTCATAGCAGCCGGGTTCGAGGGCTGAGATGGGGCTGCCGAGCTGGACCTCGACTGCGAAAGCTCTCTAGACCGCCACCGCCCTCGCAATCGCCATCCCGGGCGCCGCCGGCCAGACCTCGATGCCGGTCTGGCCTGCCATCGACCGCCGGCAGGGGTCACGTCTGCAGGATGCCACCCGGGTACGACAGGAATCCGCCGCCCGGTCCTCGGCTAACGTCGCTGCGTTGGCCGGGGGTCGGGGAGGACACATGGTTGTGGCGAGAGGGCGCAGACAGGTCGTGCTGGAAGGGCTGGTCTGCTCGGACGCGACCGTCATGGCGTGGGAGGAGGGCGAGCGGGACCGATGGGCCGCCCGCGCCTCCGCACTCGATCACGGGCGTGAACAGGACGACTGGGGACTGGCGGCGACCAGCGCCGACCGGCTCGGCGACCTCTCGTCGGCGCAGGTGGCCTGGCTGATCACCAAGGGTCCGGAGGGGTCGGCCCGGGCGCTGATCGGCAAGGCACCGACCCTGCGACAACGCCAGCGCAGCGATCTGGGCCGGGTCGCGGTGGCCCGGTTCGAGTTGGACGCGCTGGCCTTCGCCCTCGCCGAGGCGGCAGACAGCGCGGACCAGCTCGGTCTGCTGGTGCTGCCGTTCCGCGGACCGGAGCCGGCCGGGCTCGTCGCGGGCTGGCTGCGGCATCTCGGCTCGGCGCGGCTGTGGGCACGGACGTGGCTCGACCGGCACGCCGAAGCCGCGGCGCGGGCGCTGATCCCGCCGGCGGCCGGGCGTCCGGGGCGGGTGCGGCAGGACGCCGAGGAGGCGCTCCGACATCTCGCGGTCATCGGCCACGGGCCGGTCACGATCAAAACCGCCGAGGGGTACGGCCCAGCGGCTCATACTCTGATCTCGGAGCTGCTGGAAAGCACCCTGAGCAGGGTGCGAGCCGACGGCGGAGCCTCGATCCAGGGTGCGTTGTTCGCCACCGCACCACCCGGGATCCCGTCCGGCGAGCGGTCGCCGGGTCTTCGGAAGGCGAAGACGCCCGAGTGGGCCTGGTCGTCGGGTCTGCCTGAGGTTCGGCTGGTCCGGGGCGGGGTGCTGACTGAGGAGGACGTGGACCGGCTGCTGGCCGGGCTGAGCCGGTCGCGGCCGGCCGATCCGCCGGAGCCGCCGCCTGGTGATCCGGCGCCGGCCGACGGCGGGGTGTCGATCGCCGTCGAGTCGTCGGCGGCACGACAACCGCTGGTGGAGCCGCTCGATCCGGAGACGTGGGAGCTCGTCGCGGGGTGTGAGCCGGCGGATCTGGCGGGGTTCGGGCGGGCGCTGCTGGACGGCTGGCTGTCCGACGGCATGCCCGCGGCGCAGGCCTGGGCGCTGCTCGCGCAGGCGCACGTCGGCGACGATGCCACGATGGACCTGCTGGCGCCGCTGGTGCGGTCGTGGCCTGCCAAGAGCCGCTACGCGCGGGCGATCGACGGGTACGCGGTGCTGGCCACCGTCGCCTCCGACGCGGCGCTGCGGCACCTGCTGGCGATCGAGGAGAACATGTCGGGCGGGGCGACTAACGACCGTGCGCTCGACTACCTGGAGCAGGGTGCGGCCCGGCGCGGGCTGTCGGTGACACAGGTCGCCGACCGGCTGACGGTCACGCACGGCCTCGACGCCGGGGTGACGATCGACTACGGGCCACGCACGTTCACGGTCGTCACCGACGAGCACCTGACCGCCCACGTCAGGAGCGCCGACGGGCGGGTGCTGGCCCGGCCACCGAAACCGGGCGTCAAGGACACGAACCCGGAGGCGTACCAGCGCTTCCTGCAGTTGAAGAAGGATCTGCGGGCCACCGCGACGGCACAGGCCGCCCGGCTGGAACGCGAGATGCTCGCCCACCGGCTGCGACCGGCCAGTGACCTCGCCGAGGTGGTCCTGCCGCATCCGATCCTCGGGCCGATCGCCCGGCGGCTGCTCTGGGGCGTCTACGGCGCCGACAACCGCCTGGTCCGGGCCCTGCGGATCGCCGAGGACGGCAGCTTCGCCGACATCGACGACATGGCCGTGGTCCTCGACGGTGACACGCCGCTCGGCATCGTGCACCCCGCCGATCTGGGCGAGGACCTGGCGGCCTGGGCGCAGATCGTCGCCGACTACGAGATCGTCGAGCCGTTCCCGCAGATGACCCGGCCGGCGGTGACGCTGACCGAGGCGGAGCGGGCGGCAACGAGCCTGCCCGGATTCGGGCCGGTGACGACCGAACGGGTGGTGTCGCTGCTGGACCGGGGCTGGCACGGTGACCCGGGCAGCTCGATCCGGGCCCTGGACACCCGGCTCGCGAAGGAACTGCCCGGCGGGCTGGAACTCGTCGTCACGGTCGAGCCCGGCGTGGCCATGCGCGCGTCCTACACGCCGGCGGCCGAGCAGCGGATCACCGAGATCTGGGTCGACGACTCGTGGTCGGGACATTGGCAGCGCGAACGGCGTACGCCCATGGGGGTCTGTGATCCCGCCGCCCTTTCGGAGGCCCTCGTGGAGGTGTTCGCGTTGCGCGGCTGACCGGGTCGTTCCCCCGTCCGGGCGAACGGCTCTGCCTCGATCGGTAGACCGTCGGGCTAGTCCGGCCGTAAGCATGGCCTGGTCCAGGTGAACGGCTGGTTAGGTTCTGCTTGCGATGCCCCGATGGGACAGGACGAGAGGACCCTGTGGCTGCTGCACTGGTGGGAATCGACCTCGGGTCGAGCGGCGTCGTCGCCGTCCGCCGCGACGCCGACGGAACGGTGAGCCCTGTCGCGATCGACGCCGGCGGGCCGGCCGAGGAGATGCTGCGCGCGGTCCGGGACGCCGTCGGGGCCGCGGTCGCGTCTGAGGGCGGGCCCGGGGCCGGGACTGAGGGCGGGCCCGGGGCCGGGGGCGTGCCCGTGGTCGTCGCCGATCCCGGCGGCCGGGCCGAGGAGCTGCGAGCCGCCGCGCTGGCGGCCGGCTGGACCGAGGTCACGGTGGTGGCGCAGGCCGTCGCGGCGGCCAACTACCTGGGACGGGTGATCGGCAGCCCGGTGCCGTCCGGGCGGGCCGTCGCGGTGTTCGACGTGGGTGCCCGGCTCACCGTCAGCGTGGTCCGCAACGAAGGGCCGGGCCTGCGGGTCGTGGCCTCGGGGACGGCCGACGCCGGTGGCGACGCCATGGACGCCGCCCTGGCCACGGATCTGCCCGCCGACGTGCCCACGGCCAGGCGGGCACGGGAGACCCTGTCGGCGTCGCCCCGCACCCAGGTCGGCGAGCGGTCGCTCACGCGGGCGCAGCTGGAGACGGCGATCCGGCCGGTGCTGACCGCCGGGCTCGACGAGCTGGAGCGGGTGCTGGACACCGCCGGTGTCACCCCCGATCAGCTGGTCGGGCTGATCCTGGTCGGTGGCGCGGCCCGGATGCCGATGGTCGCCCGCGTCGTGCGGGACCGGATCGGGCTGGAGCCGATCCGGTCGGCCAACCCGGAACGGTCCATCGCCGAGGGTCTGCTGGTCAGCGTGACACCGGCAGCACCCGCCGGCGAGCCGACGGTCCTGGTCCCGTTCGGCGAGGAGCAGCCACCGACCGCGCCGCTGCCGACGACGCCGCTACCGACCACGCCGCTACCAACCACGCCCCTGCCGACCGCACCAACGCCGACCGCGGCGCTCCCCACCACGCCGCTTCCACCTGCGGTTCCGCCCACGAAGCCCGCGGGCGGGCCCAGGCCCTCGCCCAGGCCTGGCGGTAGAGGTGGGCCCGGGCGTGAAGGTGGGCCCGGGCGTGAAGGTGGGCCCGGGCGTGAAGGTGGGCCCGGGCGTGAAGGTGGGCCCGGGCGTGAAGGTGGGCCCGGGCGTGAAGGTGGGCCCGGGCGTGAAGGTGGGCCCGGGCGTGAAGGTGGGCCCGGGCGTGAAGGTGGGCCGGGGCGTGAAGGTGGGCGCCGACCCGACCGGTCGCTGCGCCGCTGGACGCTGATCGGCGTGGGCGGACTGCTCGCCCTCACGGTCACCGGCGGTGGCATCGGATGGCTGCTGGCCGCCCCGGACCCGCCGCTGCCGGACCCGGTGGTCACCACGACCTCGCCCGACGCGTCGCCGTCGCCGAGTGACACCTCGCCGACTCCGTACACCGCCGTGGAGCCGCTCCTGGAGGAGTCGAGCCCGTCGCCGACACCGGAGGAGAGCTCGGAGTCACCGTCACCCGAACCCGAGCCGGTGCGCGACTTCGCCGACGGGTTCAAGGTCTACTCGGAGGAGGGCTACGGCAGGTTCGTGACCCCGTCCGGCAACATCGCCTGCTACCTGGACGAGGATTTCGCGCGCTGTGACATCCGGGAACGCGACTGGACCGGCGAGGAGTCGTCGACCTGCGAGCAGGAGTATGGCGACGCGCTGGGCGTGAAGGGCACGGAGAGCTACTTCATCTGCCACGGGGACACGCTCGACTTCGACAGCACCACGCTGTCGTACGGCGAGGCCATCGAGGTCGGCGACTACATCTGCACCAGCTCCGACACCGGTGTCCTGTGCGCCAACAAGTCCACGGGCGACGGCTTCACGATGTCCCGCTCCGACTACGAACTGTTCTGAAGGGAACGAAATGCCGGACTGGTGCCTCGGTGCCGACCTGGGTACGAGCTTCTCCGCCGCGGCCTTCGCCGCCGGTGACCGGGTCGAGGTGCTGGAGGTCGGCCGGGAACGGCGCATACCCTCCACGGTGGTGCTCGACAACGGCCGGCTCGTCGCCGGAACGCTGGCGCAGCGCCTGACCGGACGCGCCCCCGAACGGGCTGAGCGCAACCCGAAGCGGTACGTGGGACGCGGTCCCATGCTGCTCGGCGGTTCCCCGGTCGAGGCCCGCGACGCGATGGCGGCCCTTCTCGAACTGTTCGTGGCCGAGGGCCGCACCCGGTTCGACGGCGCCGAGCCGGTGGCCGTCGTCCTGACCCACCCGGTCGCCTGGGACGAGGCCCGGCGCGCGGTCCTCGCCGAGGCCGCCAAGCAGGTGGTGCCGGAGGCCGAGCTGCACCTGGAGACCGAGCCGGCGGCCGCGGCCGTGCACTACGCGGCCACTTACGGCCTCGCCGACGGCGGCCGGGTCGCCGTCTACGACCTGGGTGGCGGCACCTTCGACAGCGCGGTGCTGGCCACGGCCGGTTCCGGGTTCACGGTGATCGGCCGGCCCGGCGGCGACGACGAGGTCGGTGGCGAGGCGTTCGACGAGCGGGTGTACGCGCACTTCGGTGAGCAGCTGGCCGAACGCGCCCCGCAGTGGTGGGAGCAGGTGGTCGGCAGCCCGGAGCGGCGCTGGCTGGCGGCGGCCGCGGACCTGCTCACCGAGGCACGGGCCGCCAAGGAGACGCTGTCCGAATACGACACGGCCAGCCAGTACATCTCCGGCGCCGACGTGGATGTGGAGATCAGCCGCGCCGAGCTGGAGGATCTGATCGGCGCCGACGTGATCCGGACGGCGGAGACGCTCGACGAGACGATCCGGCACGCCGACGGCAAGGCGAACGGGCTGGCCGGCATCTTCCTGACCGGCGGCGCGAGCCGGATTCCGCTGGTCGGGCGAACGCTGCGGGCGCGGCACGGCGACCTGGTGCGCACCTGGGACGACCCGAAGATCGTGGTGGCGCTCGGTGCGGCCCGGCTGGCCGCGAGCCGGCGGACGAAGCCGGCGAGCACGAAACCCTCGGCCCCGGCGGTGGTCAAGACCGATCCGGATCAGATGGACGTACGGCTGGAAGGTGTCCTGGAGGCGCGGGGCGGTGTCAACGGCGTGTACGCGTGGTGCGTCGACACCAAGCACACGCTGCATCGCGTCGACCCGGAGACCGGTTCACCCGACCAGCGGCTGGTGCTCGGCAACATCGCCGACTGGGCGGTCGCCGATCAGGGCCTGCTGGTGGCCAACCTCGACGCCGGACAGACCTGGGCCCACGCCCTCACCCCCGAGCTGGTGATCCGTTCGAGCCGTTCGGTGAGCACCGGCCGTGCCCCGGCGGTCGTGGCCCAGGACGGGGTCGGCTGGGCGTTCCTGGCCCCGCGCCCGCCTGTCCCGGTAGGCAACCACGTCGGCCTGCCGTGGGGAGAGACCGGCGCCCTGTCGGTGGTGGAGATCAGCCTGACCGGCGTGTTCATGCAGGACTCACCGCCGACACCGCTGGGCGACTCGGCCCGCTGGTACGTCAACGAGAACAACAACGCTCGCCGGCTGCTCGACCAGGACAGCCCGACCGAGACCGCTCCGATGAACGCGCACGGAGAGCCGGGCGCCGTCGTGGTGCTCGGCCAGTACCGCAGCAAGGCTCCGCTCGGCGCGTCGAGCAGCCGTCCCGGCGGCCTGACCGGCTCGGGCCGGCACCGCAATGTGGTGCCCTGGCAGACCATCTGCCTCGTAAAGCCGGGCGGTGAGATCCAGAGGGCCGAGCGGAACGACGGCAACTGGCTCTACCAGGCCGTCCGCCATGGCGGTGAGTGGTACATGGCGACCTCGGCGGGGCTGGAGGCCGGCTACCTCGACGAGGACGGCACGAAGCTGGCGGCGCGGCCCCGGGCGGGCGCGGTGCGCTGGTTCCCGGCCGGCGAGCGGATGTACGCGGTCGGCGTCGAACAGGTCGTGCCGTCGCGGGGCGTCTGGGTGGCGATGCTGGAGAACGGGCGGATGCGCACGCTCGTGCAGGAGCCACGGTCGGCGCTGCTCGGGCACCTGACCTCGACGACCCGCTCGGAGGCGCCGCGGATCGTCGCCGACGGTGACACGCTGTGGCTGGCCGCGACCCGTGAGGCGGGCCGTTCGGTGCTGCTGCACGCCACGCCGGACGGGGTCCGCACGGTCCGGTCCGCGCCCGGCTGGCTGGAGCCGGTGGCTCGCATCCCTTCCGGGCTGCTGTGCCTGCACGCCGCCGACGTCGCTCCCGGCGAGAACCGGCCGTCGGCGGCGCAGCTGGTGCACATCGCGGTCTGAGTCAGCCCACCGGCGCGTTCCGGGCGATCTCCCCGGCGACCGCCCGGTGCAGCGCCGCGGTCCGTCCGGCGAGTTCGGTGATCGCGGCGAGCCGTCGTTCGGCGGTCGCGGCGGCGTCCCGGCGGGCGGCGGTGTCGCGGGTGGTCAGGCCGAGCAGCTCGGCCCGCCGCTGCTCGTGTTCGCGGCGCTGCCGGCCGAGGGCCTCGTCGACGGCCTGCTCGGCCTCGCTGCGCCACCGGGCCACGGCCCGCTCCAGGGCCGTGGTCAGCTCGGACGCGGCCCCGGAGAACGTCTCGGTGATCGCCCGGCGCACACCGTTCTGCGTCCGGGACGCCTGTTCCCACTGGTGGCGGCGGTGCGTGACGCCGAGCGCGACGGCCGGTCCGACGACGAAAGCGAACGGCCCGAGCGGGATCATCAGGGTGGTGAGGCTGGCCGCGATCGCGAGGCCGGGCACTCCCTCGCGCAGCATGTCGAAACCGCCCTTGGCGGGTCGCGCCGTCTCGAGGCGGGGCCGGGTGCCGGCCGGCATCCGCAGGGCGGCAAGGTCGACCTCGATCGGGTCAAGGTCCATGGCGGTGAGGAACTCGGTCAGTACGGTCGTCGCCCGGTCCTGAACCTCGGCGGTGATCGTGCTCCACGCCGCCTCCAGGGACCGTTCCACACTCTCCGGCAACTCGGCGAGGAACTGATCGGTCTTGGCCGCCGAGGTCAGCGCGGTGATCGCGTCCTCGTACGGGTTGCGCACCTCGTCGAGGCGGCGACGGACCAGGGCGCCGATCTCCCGGCCGAGGAACTGGTGCTCGACGGCGAGCCGGTGTCGTTCCCGGGCCCGCGCCGACAGGTCCCGCAGGGCCGTCTCCACCCCGGCCAGCCGCTGCGCGACCTCGTCGGCGTCGCGGGTGGCGGCGACCCGGCGGTCCTCCTCGGCGACGGCCAGCGAGCGCAGCGCGACGCCGGCAGCGGACAGCACCCGGCCGCATCGGGCCAGCTCACGGCCCTCGCCGCAGGCGCGGATCCAGGCGGTCAGCCGATCCATGCCGCTGCGTTCCCACAGCTGTTCGGCGCGGCTTTCGAGCCCGGCTGCCCGGCGGGCGGCGGCGGCTTCGGCCAGTTTGGCGCTGACCGGGATCCAGGTGGCGTCGAGCAGCCGCCGGGTGCCGCCGGTGTCCTCGAAACGGTCCGCGTTCTCCTTCAGGAACATGTCGAGCCGTCGCCTGTTCTCGGTCAGCAGGTCCTGCCACGAGGTGGAGTCCTCGACCTTGGTCAGTACGAACGCGATCGCGTGGATGCCGCCGGCCGCCTCGGCCAGGAACTCCAGCTCGTGGCGCAGCACCGGCTGGTCCTGGGCGCTGAGGGTGAACAGCAGCGCGTCGGCCTGCCGCAGCATCGCGGTCGTCGTGTGCCGGTGGCCGAGGGTCAGGCTGTCGACGCCGGGGGTGTCGACGAGCCGTACGCCATCGAGAAGTGGATGTTGAAGGGTGATGTCGACGCCCTCGACACCGCGCCGCCTGGCCGGGTCGCCGAGCAACGACGCGTAGTCGCCGACCTCGTCCGGATCGATCTGCTCGGAGGTCTCCTGCCCGTCCGGGCCGCGCCGCCGGACGGTCGCGGTCAGCCGGGGCCCGTGCCGCAGCGCCAGGTAGGTGTGAGTGGCGATGTCCACGTCCACCGGGACCAGGCCGGGCCGGTCCAGCAGGGCGTTGATCAGGCGGCTCTTACCGCGTTTCTGCGCGCCGGCCACGACGACGGTCGCGGTCGCCTCACGCCAGCGTTCCGCCTCGGCCGCCAGCGCCACGGCGAGGTCGGCCTGGCCGTTGCGGCGGGCCAGACCGTGCACCTCGTTGGCGAGCGTGAGCACCTGGTTCACCAGGGCCGGCGGCTCAGTCCCGGCGGACATCGGCGTTCCTTCCGATCGGAGCTGGTGGCTGAAGCGAGCTGGCTGCCGCCCAGATCGCCTCGTAGGCGTCACAGACCGCAGTCACGGCCCGCCGGTCGGCGGCCGGCAGGGGACGGTGCAGCATGATCCGGAACCGGGCGCCGAGCGCGGCGGCCCGCTCGGCCACGGCGGCCGCGTCCGCACCCATGTCGACGCCGACCTGCCCGGCGAGGTTCTCACCGTTGAGCAGGGCCCGCAGCGACGCCCGGTCGTCGGTGCCCACGGTGGGTGCGGCGAGGAGTCTCAGGGCGATCTCCTCCATCGGTACGGGCGGACGCGTGCCGAAAGCGGCGGCAGGTCCGGCGGGTTCCGGCGCGGCGGCGATGTCCTCTAACACGCCCAGCACGTCACGCGCCCGCTGCCCGCCGACGCGGCTGCCGACCGTGACCGCCAGCCGCCGCCAGCGGATCGACGCCGCCCGGGCCGCGTCCGCGACATCCTCGGGCGTGGCGTCGGCCGGCAGTCCCACGCGCGCGGCGGGCTGGTCGGTGCGGGCCAGGCGCAGCAACTCGGTGAACATGTCCTCGCCGAGCGGCAGATGCCCGCGACCGGCGGCCTCCACGGCGGCGAGCACCCGCAGCCCGGAAAGCGCACCGGTGATCGGCCGCCCCTCGTCGACCGCGTCACCGAGCTGCGCCAGCACGTGCCGGTCACCGCCTGTGACGGGAGTACGGGCCACGTCCCGTAGCCGGTGCACGGCAGCCAGGGCCTTGAGCTGATCGGCGCGGCGCGCGAAGTGGGCGATCCCGGCGGCCACCGAACCGAACGCGGCACCGTCACCGGAACCGTCCCGGTCGAACCCGGAGGCGGTACGCAGCACGTCGTTCAGGCCGTCGCGATCCAGGCCGGGACGGTTGCGCAGGGCGTCGGTGGCGACCCGGACGCCGTACGTGTGCAGGCGCCCGGCGAGCCGCGACCGCACCTCGACCGTCCCGGGGAAGTCCGGCGCCGACCCGAACTCGTCGATGTCGAGCAGCAGGTCGTCGAGGTCGAACTCGTCGAGCGCGGCCAGTTCCCGCAGGACCGCCAGGTCGGCCGCGTCCAGCAGCCCCGCCCGTGCCGACTCGGCCAGCAGGCCGATCACCGGCACCACGTCGAAGACCGAGGTCCGCAGGTCGTCGTAGGCGCGGGCGGCGAGCCGCCGGGCGGACGGCCACGGGTCGGTCTCGTCGCCGCGGCGGTCGATCTGGCTAAGGACGGCGAGGGTGTTCACTGCGGTCATGCCGCAGGCCGCCGACAGGGTCCGGAACTCGGCGAGCGTGTCGGCGTCGAACCGCTGCACGTACCGCAGCACGTAGATCAGCGCGTCGGCGTGGTCGTCGCCGTCGGTGCCGAACAGCATCCGTCGCGCGGCCCGTTCGTTGGCGACCGTGACCGTGTTGACGCCCGGTGTGTCGATGACGGTGAGTCGCCGCAGGCCCGGCCGGTCCAGCAGGACCCGCACCCGGGTGACCCACTCGACCGGCACTCCCAGGTCGGCGGGAAACCGTCCGCCGGGGTCCAGCCTGGTGGTGTGCACCTCGCCGGTGTCCAACTCGGCCAGTACCAGGCCGTCGTCGGCGCCGTACTCGTAGAACGTCACGAGCCGGGTGCTCTCCCCCGCGTCGGCCGGCGCCACCGACCGGCCCAGCAGCGCGTTGACCAGCGTCGACTTGCCACCGCTGACCGCGCCCGCGACGGCGACCCGCAGCGGCCGGCCGAGCAGCGCGTGCACCGCCGTGACCCGTTCGCGCAGGGCCGGGTCGGTGAGACGGGCGGCCGTCGCCGTGCACAGCCTGCGCAACTCGGCCACCGTCGGATCCGTCTCGTCCGGTTCGCCCGGCGGGGCGCTCAGGTCGTACCCACTCATAGGTCTTCCCAGGCAAACGGCTCCACATGGTCGGTCCAGGGTTCCGGATCGGGCTCGGGCTCCACCACGGGTTCGACATGGGGGTCCGGCTCCACCCACGGGTACGACACGTCGCCGGCGTCGAAGAGGTCCGCGCCGCCCAGGTCACCGTCGGCGATCACGTCGAAGAGCGGGTCCGGGGTGGCCGGGTCGAAGGTCCGGTCGAACAGGGCGAGCCGATCACTCTCGGACAGCTCCGGCACCGCGTCGAACAGAAGTTCCCGGAGTTCGTCGTCCGTCCGGTTATCACCCGGACGGTCGAATCCGGGCGGCCCCTCGTGCAGACCGTGGTCCCAGTCAGTCATCTCCGCACCGGAATCCTGCCGTCACCGCACCCCGGCATGGTCTCATACGGCTGTGCCGACACCCGCGCAACGGTGAGCCGCTGATGGCCGCCGACCTGGATCAACACCGGCTGGCCGCGGCCCGGTCCGGCGATCAGGACGCGTTCCGTGAGCTTTGGCGTGACTGCGAGCGAACCGTGTACGGCCTGTGCGTGCACCTGACCGGCGGCCACAACGACGCCCTCGACGCCATGCAGGAGACCCAGATCGCGGTCTGGCGCAACCTGCACCGGTTCGAGCAGCGGGCGCCGTTCCGGTCCTGGGTGCTGGCGATCGCGCGCAACGCCGCCCGCGACGTGGTGCGCCGCCGGGCCGCCACGCCGCAACCGCTGCTCGACGACCGGGTGGAACCGGCCTTCCCCCAGCCGCTGTTCGCCGACGCCGTCGACGCGGTGCTGGACCTGCGGGCCGCCCTGGCCGCGCTGGCGCCCGCACACCGGGAGGCGCTGCTGCTGTGGGCCGGGGGTCTGACGTACGAGCAGGTGGCCGTGGTTCTCGAGGTTCCGGTCGGCACGGTCAAGACGTGGATCTTCCGGGCACGGCAGCGGCTGCGCGGTGAACTGGCCGGGCACGGGTGACCTCACGCCGGGCCGTCGGCCCGGTAGACGACCACGCGCGGCGGCCGCAGTACCCGGTCGTGGTCGAGATAGCCGCAGCGTACGGTCTGCACGATCCGATCGTGGTACTCCGGAGCGGGTGCCGCGACGGCGTCGACGGCCTCGTGGGCACGGCCGTCGAAGACCTCCCCGTCGGCGGGACGGATCTCACGGACGCCGGCCGCGGTCAGCGCGGTCAGCAGCTCGTGCTCCCAGCCGCTCCCCGCGAGCTGGTCGCGATAGTGCACCGCGGCCTGCACCAGCGCGTCCCGGCCCGGGTCCGGACGGCTGAGCAGGCGCTCGATCTGCTGGCTGATGGCCGCGCTGACACCGCCGGATGCGAGCCGCCGGAGCACCTCGGCCAGCTCCCGCTCGCCCGCGGCGACCGGCGGAGGCCCGGCCGGTGCGGGGCCGCCGGACACGCCCGCGCCGGACGGTGCGGGCGCGTTGGCATATGCCGGGGTCCACGCCGGACCGCTGCCGCCGCGGCGTCGCTGCCAGATCAGGAAACCGGCCGCGAGCATGGCTGTGACCACCGCCGCGCTCAGCACCACCCAGGCGGTACCGCCGCCGCCCACCTGCTCCGGTGGGATGGCGGGCACGACGTCCTCCACCGGCGGTGCGCTCTCCCCCGGTGGTGGGCTTTCCGCCGGGGGTGGGCTGGCGGCGTCCGGTGCGCCGCCGACAGGCGTGGGCGTGCGCAGCGGGGACAGCGACGGCCGGGCACCGGCCGGGGCCGACGGTGCGGGAGCGGCGAACCCGCTCATGGCCAGGGCCGCCAGCACCCCCGCGGCCGCCATGGCCCAGCGGCGCAGGTTCACGAGCGCTCCTGCTCGCTGTCCCACACCGCCTGGTCGGCGCGCGAGATCGCGTTCTCGCTCTCGATCCACGCGTCGGTGGCCTCGGTGTGTGCCGTCTCCAGGTACTGCTGTTCGAGATCGTGCTTGTAGATCTCGTTGCTGACCTGGTCCTCGTAGGTGTAGCCCGCCAGCGACTGCGCGTTGCGGGCCGCGTTGTCGGCCCGTTCCATGGCGGCGTTCACATCGGTGCCGGACACCGAACCGGGGTTCATCGCCGAGTCGTAGATCAGTCCGGCGTCGGCCATCTGTGAGTTGATGCTGCCCACCAGGGCCGCGGTGTCACCGGTCAGGCCGGCCGGTACCGGAGCGACAGTGGGGGCGGCCGTGTCGAAGACCGGCGGCGCGTCGTCCACCACGAACAGTGCTTCCTCCGCCGGCGGGGGGTCGGCGGGGAACGGGCCGTCGGTGAACTCGGCGTCGGCGAGGGTGTCGCCGTCGGCGTCCACGGTCACGTGCTCGATCCCGAAGGCGTCACGCTCTGACAGCAGGTCGGCGATCCCGTCACCGGTGTGGTCCATCAGGAGCTTGTCAGCCGTACCGTCAAGGTTGGCGTCGGTGATCTGAAGATCGGTCTGGCCGTCGCCGTCCGCGTCGACGAGCTGGCTGTCGATGATGCCGTCCCCGTCGGTGTCGCTCCACTCGAAGTACATGTCGCCGCCGTCCATCGCCGCACCCCCTGGTCGTGTCGTCGTATGCAGGACGGGGGCCGGAGCCGGATTGTTTCGGTCACTTCAAGGAATTCTCCGGTACGGGGTACGGCAACAGCGGAGATGCGGCGGCACCGGCGGCCCGGACAGACTTCTCGCGTAGGCGCTCCCACGGGAGCGGGCCGCCGTCGTCGAGGGGGCACCATGGGAAGGCTGGTGAGCCGGCTCACCCATCCCGTGACGTCGGCACACGTCCGGCACGTCAAGCCCGTTCCGCCGGCCGCGGCGCGGGGCACGGTCGCTCGCGTCTACCGCGATCTCGCCGACGAGTTCGGCATCCTGGCGCCACCGGTCGTGCTGCACTCGCCGGCGCCGGACGTTCTGGCCGCCTGCTGGACCATGCTCCGCGAGACGCTGCTCGTGGAGGCCGCGGTCGGCCGCCGGACCAAGGAGATCGTGGCGACGGCGGTGTCGCTGGCCAACCGGTGCCCGTACTGCGTGGAGGTGCACAGCACCGCCGTCGACGGCCTGGCGGGGACGTGGGCCGCGCCGCTGATGCGCACCCACGGCCTGGACGGCGTCACCGATCCGCGGCTGCGTGACCTGGCCCGCTGGGCGCAGGCCACCGCCGCGCAGCCGCCGGAGCGGCCGCCGGCACCGTTCACGGCGGACGAGGAGGCCGAGATCATCGGCGTCGTGGTCACGTTCCACCACATCAACCGGATGGTGAACGTCTTCCTGCGCGACTCCCCCATGCCGCGGATGCCGGCCCGCGCCGACGGCCCGGTCCGGCGCCTCACCGGCCGCGTCCTCGGTGCCTGGGCCCGGCCGCGCCGCCTGCCCGGACGTTCCCTCGACCTGCTGCCGGCCGCGACGACGGCCGCCGACCTGTCCTGGGCCGCCGGCCGCGATCACATCGCCACCGCGTTCGCCCGTGCCGGCGCGGCCGTGGACGCGGCCGGCGGCTCATGCGTGCCCGAACCGGTCCTCCAGACGGTGGAGACCCTGCTGGCCGAGCGGCCCGCGGTCGCTCTGGAGCCGCACGACCGCGGGTGGCTCGACGCCGCCGTCGGCCGCCTCCCCCAGGAGCATCGGGCAGCCGGGCGGCTGGCGTCACTGACCGCTTTCGCGTCCTACCGGGTCACCGACCAGATGATCGGGGAGGTACGGGACCGGGGTTACGACGATGCGGCACTGATCGGGCTGACGGCCTGGGCGAGCCTCGCCGCCGCGCGGACGATCGGGGCGAGGCTGCGCCCGGAGCCGATCACCAGGTGACGGGCAGTTCGTACACGCCCTCGACGAACATCGTGTGCCGGAACCGGAGCTCCTCGAACGGCACGGCCAGTGCCAGTTCGGGCAGCCGCCGGACCAGGGTCGCGAGCGCGATCTGCAGCTCGACGCGGGCCAGGCCCTGACCGATGCACTGGTGCACGCCGAACCCGAACGCCATGTGACCGCGGTCGGTGCGGTGGATGTCGAACGTGTCGGGGTCGGAGAACCGGCCGGGGTCGCGGTTGGCGGTCGGCAGGAAGCAGAGGACGCCCTCACCCGCGCGGATGGTCTCGCCGCCGATCTCGACGTCGGCCGTGGCGAGGCGGGGCACTCCGGTGTGGATGACGGTGAGGTAGCGCAGCAGCTCCTCCACGGCGCCGGGCACGAGCTTCTCGTCGGCGCGCAGCGCGGCGAGCTGACCGGGATGCCGCAGCAGGAGCAGCATGCCGTACGAGATCATCATCGCGGTGGTCTCGTGGCCGGCGTCCAGAAGCAGCCGGGCCATCGCCACCACGTCGTCGCGGCTCAGCTCACCGCGCTGCTCCCGCTCCACGACCAGCTTGCTGAGCAGGTCGTCGCCGGGCTCCTCAGCCTTGCGCGCGATGAGGCCGGTCAGGTAGTCGGTGAGCGCCTGACTGGCGTCGCCGACCTCCTCCTCGGTGGCCTTCACGTCGGTCATCACCCGGGTGCAGCTCTGGAAGTAGTCGTGGTCGGAGTAGGGCACGCCGAGGATCAGGCAGATCACCTGGGTGGGGATCGGCAGGGCGAAGTCCTCGACCAGCTCGGCCGGCGGCCCCTTCGCGACCATCTGGTCCACGAGCCCGTCGACGATCTGCTGGATCTGCGGCCGCAGCGCGATGGCCCGCTTCATCGTGAAGTCCGGGTTGACCATGCCGCGCAACCGTCCGTGCTCCGGCGGATCGAGCCGGACGAACGTGGGGTTGTCCTGGGTCAGCGCCTCCCCCGACGGTGTGATCAGGGGGAAGCCGGGGGCCAGGTTGTTCGCGCTGAACCGCTCGTCGGTCAGGACGGCGCGCACGTCGGCGTGCCGCATCACCATCCAGACGGGCTGATCGTTCCACAGCCGGATCCGGCTCACCGGCCGCTCGGCCATCCGCCGCTGGAAGACCGGCGGCGGATCGTAGGGGCACTTGCCGCGCTCGGCGGCGAAGTCGAAAACCTCGGTGTCGGAAACCTGGGTCACGTCAGAAACCTTCCGCGCGTTGGTCGCCCCACGATAACCAGCTCGGGACGAGGTCCGAGAAATTGCGCACGGCACAAGAAATTCATTTAGTACGGCCTATTTCCGCACTGCCGAAGATGAATTCACCCCCACCTCGCGGCGACGATTGATCGGCACGCCACCGGCTTCGCGAGAAGGAGTGAAAGTGACCCGACCCATCACCGACTCGAAAGTGGCCGAGCTGCTCGACTCCCTCCTCGGCGCCGAGTGCGACGACCTGGAACCCGCCTACCGCCGGCTGACCGGCGCGCTGTGGACCGGAGGCACCCCTGCCCGGGACGCCGCCGACGCCGTGCCCGAGCTGGTGGCGGCCCTGGAACGGACCGCCGACCCGGAAGTGCGCGGCCGCCTGCTGGTGCTGCTCGGGGTGCTCGCCGGTACCGAGCAGCCGCCCGGCGGACCGGTGCACGCCGCGGTCCGCGCCGGGCTCGGCCACTACCTGGAACTGCTGGCCGGCGGCACCGCCGGCGAGCCGCAGACACTCGCGTTGCTGTACCTGCTGTCGTACTTCCCGGACGACCGCGACCGCATCCTGCCGGTCGCCTCGAAGCTGGGACTTCCGGCCGAGGACCTGTCCCGTCTGGACCGGGCGCTGGAGACCCTCGACACCTCGGACCCGGCGGCGGTCTCGCTCGGCCGGACGTGGCCGTCGCCGGCGGAGTGGTCCCTGATGTCCGGCGAGGAGCGCGAGTTCGACCGCGGCTGGATCACCCGGCTGACCGAGCAGCAGCTCGCCGGCCGCTGGGACGACGACACCGTGATGATCCAGGTCTACCTCGGCGGCCAGGCACACTGGGCGCTGCGCAACGGCCGCCCGAACATCATCCGGGACGCCAGCACCCTGCAGGACGCGCGAGACCTGCCGGAGGCCACCGACAGCCGGGTCGAGCTGTTCGACCGGCACGCGGGCATCCTGCGGTGCGCCGACTGCGGCGGTGAGCTGCTGTTCGACGACATCGACGTGCGGTGCCTCAAGTGCGGGATCGTGCACCCGATCCGGGCCGGCATGCTAGACCTGCTTCCCGCGGGCAGCTCGATGTTCGGTGGCGCCGACCACGCCATGGCGACCGCGGCAACGATGAAGACGGTGGGCCACTACTACGAGACAGTGGCACGGCCGGGCTTCCTGCGGCTGGTCGGCGCCAACTGGGGCGGTGTGGTCACGCCGGCGGACGAGGACGCGTACATCGCCGACCGGATGGCCACGGCAACCGGCCCGGTGCTGGACCTCGGGGCGGGCGCGGGCCGGTGGACGACGGTGATCGAGAAGGTCGTCGGGTCCGAGCGCCTGCTGGCCCTCGACCCGAACCCGATCATGCTGTCCTGGCTGCGGCGACGGTCCCCGGAGCTGGCGTGTCTGCAGGCGAGCGCGCTCAACCTGCCGTTCGCCGATCAGAGCCTGGGTGCGGTGAACTGCTGGAACGCGCTGCAGGCGATGCCCGACGCGCGAGCCGCGCTGCTGGAGGTGGGTCGCTGCCTGCGTCCGGGCGGCATCCTGACGCTGATGACCTACCAGCTGTCGGCGGATCCGCTGTACCGGCACTTCCAGACGACGAGCTCGTGGCCCGGGCACCCCAATGGGCTGGACCTGTACGACCGGGAGCGGATCACCGGCTGGCTCGGCGAGGCCGGGCTGACCGTGCGGGAGGCCGACGAGCCGGGGTCCATGCTGCTGCTGACCGCGGAACGCGCGAGCTGAAAAGCGAGAAGAAGGGGGCCGGCGGGATGTCCCGCCGGCCCCCTTCTCAGGCTTGCCGTTGTGCGGCTCGGATCCTGACGATCGACACCCCCGCCAGTGCGCCACCGGCCAGCGCGCCGGCCGCCGTGAGCAGGGCGGGGATCGTGCCGCCGAGACGGAACCGGCCGGGCCCGGCCACTCCGAGCGCTGCCGCCGCCACCAGGTTGGTCAGCGGCAGTTCGTAGCCGCCACCGGCGTTGAACGGCCCCCGGCCCCGGTGGGTCGCCGACGCCACCGCCATGGTGCCGGCGACCGCCAGTGGCCCGGCCGGATGGGCCGCTCCAGCGGCGATCAGCACCCCGCCGCCGAGTTCGCTGACGCCGGCAAGCACCGCCATCGGCCTGCCCGGTGTGAGACCCAGCTGCTCGAAGCCCTTGCCGCACGCTTCCAGGCCGGGGCCGTCGAACGACCCGAAGAGTTTCTGGGCGCCGTGTGCCGCCAGGTATCCGCCGAGCACCAGTCGTGCACCCAGCAGGAGCACGTCGTGCACCCGCGTGTCAGTCATCTCTCCGCTCTCCTTCCGGTGGCAGCGGCTGCGGGTCGCTGATGAGGCCGGTCATCCGGCCGCCGTCGAGCACGACGCAGTCGCCGAGCCGGGTGGCCTGGATCGTGCACTCGCTGCCGATGACAACGTTCGGTCCGACCTTGCTGTCGACGATGGCGGCGCCGGGGCCGATGATCGCCGGGCCCTCGACCCGGGAGCGCACGAGCCGGGCGCCGGGAGCCAGCGCCACGGCGCCGACGGTCTCGCTGGCGTCGTCGACCTCGCCCAGCAGCTCGGGTTTGACCTGGTCGAGCGCGTGGCGGTTGCAGCGCAGGACGTCCTCGATGCGGCCCACATCGGCCCAGTACCCGGCGTACTCGCTCGCCCGGACCGTGGCTCCGGCCGTGACGAGCAGCTGCACCGCGTCGGTGATCTCCAGCTCGCCGCGGGCTCCGGGCCGGATCCGCTCGACCGCCTCGTGGATCGCCTCGGTGAAGAAGTAGACGCCGAGCACCGCGAGATTGCCGGCCGGCTCCGCCGGTTTCTCGACGAGCCGCCGGACCACGCCGGATCCGTCGGTCTCGGCCACCCCGAACGCCCGGGGATCGTCGACCGCGCGTACCGCGATCTGGGCGGCGGGCCGGCGCTGCGCGAAGTCGGCGGCGAGGTCGCCGATGCCGTCGGGCAGGAAGTTGTCGCCGAGGCACATGACGAAGTCGTCGGCGCCGAGGAACGGCCGGGCGAGCAGCACGCAGTGTGCGAGGCCGCGCGGCCGGTCCTGACGCAGGTAGGTGATGCGCAGACCGAATCGCCGGCCGTCACCGAGGGCGTCGGCGATCTCGGCGTGCCAGTCGCCGACCACGACAGCGACGTCGCGTACGCCGATCTGGTGGAGGTTGCGCATGGTGTGGAACAGCAGTGGCTCGCCGGCCACCGGAACGAGTTGTTTCGGCATGACATAGGTCAGCGGGCGCAGCCGCGTGCCGGACCCACCGGCCAGCACCAGCGCCTTCATCGGGTCGCTTTCGTGTTCGCCACGGGAATACCGCTTCTCTGATACGGCGGCCGAGTGACGCCGCCTGCGGAAAGTCCTCCGGAACAGTCTTTCCCGCGCGCTGATCTCCCGGCATCTCCTGCCGTGCCCGCAGAACCGCATTCTGAGAGGCGAACCGGCCGTTCAAGGTGGGAAAACTGTTTTGAATTGGCGAATCCGTTAAGGAGCCGAGGTGCAGCAGAATCAAGAACGCCACACGACACGCCCCTTCACCGGGGCGGAGTACATCGAATCTCTGCGGGACGGCCGGGAGATCTACCTGTACGGCGACCGGGTGGCCGACGTGACCACGCATCCGGCGTTCCACAACCCCATCCGGATGACCGCCCGGCTGTACGACGCGCTGCACGATCCGGCGCAGCGTGACGTGCTGACGGCGCCGACCGACAGCGGCGGCGACGGGTACACCCATCGGTTCTTCACCACCCCGCACAGCAGTGACGACCTGATCGCCGACCAGCGCGCCATCGCGGCGTGGGCCCGGCTCTCCTACGGCTGGATGGGACGCAGCCCCGACTACAAGGCGTCGTTCCTGGGCACGCTCGGCGCGAACGCGGACTTCTACGAGCCGTTCGCCGACAACGCCCGCCGGTGGTACGCCCTCTCCCAGGAGAAGGTCCTGTACTGGAACCACGCGATCGTCCATCCACCGGTCGACCGGGACCTGCCCGCCGAGGACATCGCCGACGTGTTCGTCCACGTGGAACGCGAGACCGACGCGGGACTGGTGGTCAGCGGCGCGAAGGTGGTCGCGACCGGGTCGGCGCTGACCCACTACAACTTCATCGCCCACTACGGCCTGCCCATCAAGGACAAGAAGTTCGCCCTGGTGGCGACGGTGCCGATGGACGCGCCGGGGATGAAGCTGATCTGCCGTCCGTCGTACACGGCCACGGCCGCGGCGATGGGCAGCCCGTTCGACTACCCGCTGTCGTCGCGGCTCGACGAGAACGACACGATCCTCGTGCTGGACAAGGTGCTCATCCCCTGGGAGAACGTCTTCGTCTACGGCGACATCCGCAAGGTGCACGCGTTCAGCGCGAACTCCGGGTTCTTCGAGCGTTTCGTGTTCCACGGCTGCACCCGGCTCGCGGTGAAGCTGGAGTTCCTGGCCGGGCTGCTGGCCAAGGCGCTGGAGATCACGGGCACGAGCGAGTACCGCGGGGTGCAGAGCCGGCTCGGTGAGGTGCTGGCGTGGCGCAACCTGTTCTGGGCGCTGTCGGACGCGTCGGCCCGCAACCCGATCCCCTGGCACAACGGCGCCGTCCTGCCGAACCCCGAGTACGGCATGGCGTACCGCTGGTTCATGCAGATCGGCTACCCGCGGATCCGGGAGATCATCCTCCAAGACGTCGCGAGCGGCCTGATCTACGTCAACTCCGGTGCCGCCGACTTCCACAACGCCGACATCCGCCCGTACCTCGACCGCTACCTGCGCGGCTCGCACGGCGCCGACGCGGTGGAGCGGGTCAAAGTGATGAAGCTGCTGTGGGACGCGGTCGGCACCGAGTTCGGCGGGCGGCACGAGCTCTACGAACGCAACTACGCCGGCAGCCACGAGAACATCCGCGTCGAGCTGTACTCGGCGCAGCTGGCCGGCGGCCGGATGGACGACTACAAGGAGTTCGTCGAGCGCTGCCTGGACGAGTACGACCTCGACGGGTGGACGGTGCCGGACCTGTCGTCGTTCGACGCGCTGCGCAAGTCCACCACGGAAGGATTCCGATGAGTAACACCCCCGCATCGACCGAGATCCTCGCCGAGATCATCGCGCCCGGACCGGCGCCGCTCCCGCACGCCGTGAAACGCTTCGGCGCCGAGTCCTGCGGCGACGCCCTGGTCGACGAGCTGATCTCCCGCTGCGATCCGCCGCACATCGACACCCCGGTCGACCTGCATCTCGCGCTCACGACCCCGGACCAGGGTCTCGACTACCACGTCCGATTCACCGACGAGGCGGTCGAGGTCATCCGTCAGGAGCCGGAGTCGCCGTGGGCCCGGTTCGAGCTCACCCTCGGAGGTCTTGCCGACCTGCTGTTCGGCGACCCGCCGACGGCCGCCGCAGCCGACTGGGAGCACGTCGGGCTGAACAAGCCCACCCCGGAGAGGCCGCCGCAGGAGCAGCGGAGCATGCGCAGCTCGATGCGGGCCAACCATGCGCTGCTGGCCGCCCTGACCGGCCGGCCGCCGAGCCTGGAGAGCCTGGCCGGGCTGCACGACACCGACAAGTGGGGGCTCGTGCACTGGTACACCACGCATTACGAGCAGCACTTCCGGCCGTTCGCCGACCGGCGGGCGCGGGTCCTGGAGATCGGCATCGGCGGCTACGCCGACCCGGAGTCGGGCGGCGGCTCGCTGCGGATGTGGCAGCGGTACTTCCGGCGGGGCACGGTCTACGGGCTCGACATCTACGAGAAGCGGCTCGACATCCCGCGCGTGCACACCGTACGCGGTGATCAGGGTGATCCGGAGTTCATGCGGTCGCTCGGCGAGCGCGTCGGGCCGCTGGACATCGTGATCGACGACGGCAGTCACCTGCCGGAGCACGTGCTCACGTCGTTCCGGGCGCTGTTCCCGCACCTGCGCGACGGCGGGATCTACGTCATCGAGGATCTCGAGCCGTCGTACTGGCCGGGCTGGGGCGGACAGCCGCCGGGCACCGCGGACGCGACCACCGGCATCGGGTTCCTGAAGACGCTGATCGACGGACTCAACCACCGCGAGTTCGACGGCGAGCCCGGCTGGTTCGACCGCAACGTCCGGGCGCTGCACTTCTACCACAACATCGCGTTCGTGGTGAAAGGCCCGAACCGGGAGACCGGCGCCCCGGAGATCGTCCGGACCATGCCGCCGTCCTGGTTCCCGGAGGAGTCCGGCGGCAACGGTTAGAGAGTTTTCGCAGTCAGGGTCCCCGCCCTCCAGCCGTATCCGGCACCTCGGATACGGCTGGCGCGCTTCCCGGGCGGGGAAGGGTTCGCCAGCCAGGGCCAGCCGATCAACGAGCCGGGGAAGAGTTCGCGGACCAGGGCTGGCCGATCGTCGGCCACCTGGGCCCGGGCGCTACGGCCGGCGGGCCGGGCGTGCCGACTCACCGGGATCCCGCCGGCCTCGTTCAGCGGCGGGGTCAGCCGCCGCGTTGCCGCTCGGTGAGCAGTTCGAGCATCGGGACGGCGTCGGCCGGTGTCGGCATCACGGCCAGTTCGTCACGCAGCACGGCGGCGCCGGCCCGGAACGACGGATCGCCGACGATCCGGACCAGGTGGCTCCGCAGGCCCTCGGGCGTCAGGTGGTCGGCGTCGCCGAGGTGGATCCCGGCACCGCGCTTGTCCAGGGCCTCGGCCTGCGCGACCGGCCCCCACCAGCGCTGGTTCCCGAAGTTGCTCGGCAGCACCAGCTGCGGCACGCCGTACTCCAGTGCCGCCGCCACCGTCTGCGAGCCGCCGTGGTGCAGGACGGCCGCGCACGTCGGCAGCAGGGCGTTCATCGGTACGAACTCGACGAGCCGCACGTTGTCCGGCACCGCCGGCCGGTCCGCCGTGTCACCGGCGACCGTCGCCACGACCTCCATGTCCAGGCCGGACACGGCGTCGAACAGGTCGTCGAACGAGATGCCGACCGACGCGACGTCCCGCGTGGACAGGCCCAGCGTGAGGCAGACGCGCGGACGGTCCGGGGCGTGGCGCAGCCAGTCCGGCACCACCGCGGGGCCGTTGAACGGCAGCGGGCGCACGTCGACGTACTCGGCCCCGTCCGGACGCCACGTCCACGGCGGCATGTTGTTGATCGCCCACTGGCCGAGCACCATCTCCTCGCTGAAGGTGTGCCCGGACGCCGCGGTCAGCGCCGCCTCCAGAGGGTCGGGGCCGTCGCCCTTCCACGCCACCCGCAACTGCACGGGGGCGTCCACGCCGTACACGAACCTCGCGTGGGCCGCGCCGCTGCGCCGGGCCGCGGCCGGTCCGCCGAACATCATCATGTAGTCCCAGACGATGAGGTCGGCGCCCCACTCGACGGCCAGGTCGCTCAGGTCGTCGGTCGCCTCGGGCGGGCAGAAGAACCGGAAGGCGGTCGCCGACAGCTCCAGCTCGCCGGTGGGGTCGCCGTTGAGGTACCGGTCCACATAGTCGGTCTGGGTGGCGTTGGCGCCCACCTCGGACGACGGCCGCGGACCGCCCGCGGCGGCTCCGGCACGGGCCATCGCACCCAGGTCGACGGGTTGACCGACCGCCACGAACGGCAGTCCGGTGCGGGCGGCGTCGTCGGCGGTCAGCGCGCTCGGATCGGTCGCGGCGGCGACCCGGACGTCGTGTCCGGCCGCGCGCAACGCCCAGGCCAGCGGCACCATCCCGTACAGGTGGGTCTTGGCGGAGGCGGTGAGAAACAGGACGCGCATGGCGGTTCCTCCCGGTGCGGTTCGGGACGTCCGGTGGTCTGTCGGCGACACTAACGACGGTCCGTGCCGCCGGACATCTCTCCCGGTGCTGAGTTGTCGATCTCGTACCTGGGTAGGCTCGGACGCATGCTCCAGCGGACCTCGCAACCGGCCGCCGATCCGGACGCGGCGACGTTCACCGGCCTGGTCGACCGGCATCGCCACGAGTTGCTCGTGCACTGCTACCGCATGCTGGGCTCCTTCGAGGAGGCCGAGGACATGGTGCAGGAGACGTTCCTGCGCGCGTGGCGGGGCCGGGACGCCTTCGAGGGCCGCGCTGCTCTGCGGACCTGGTTGTACCGCATCGCCACCAACGCCTGCCTGGACGCCTCGGCGAAGGGCCGGCGCCCGATGCTGCTGCCCACGGCCGAGACCTCCGCGCGCCCGGCCGACTCCGCCTGGCTGCAGCCGTTCCCCGACGCCCGGCTCGACCCCACCACACCGCACGAGGAGCAGCCCGAGGCCCGGGCCGTCGCGAGGGAGACCATCGAGCTGGCGTTCCTGGTCGCCCTGCAGCATCTGCCGCCGCGTCAGCGTGCCGTCCTGGTGCTGCGTGACGTCGTCGGATGCTCGGCGCAGGAGGCGGCGGACATGCTCGAGGTCACCACGGCGTCGGTCAACAGCGTCCTGCAGCGTGCCCGCAGCACCATGCGCACACATCTGCCGCCGCGCTCCCGGCACGAGTGGTCCCCGTCGCGCGATCTGGCCGTACCCGAGCAGCAGGTCCTCGATCGTTTCATGGTGGCCGTCGAGAACGCCGACATCGCCGCGATCACGGACCTCATCAGCGAGGACGCCGTGGGCTGCATGCCTCCCTACCCGATGTGGTACGAGGGACGCGACGCCATCGTCGAGGCGGTGGCCGGGTCGTTCGACACGGGCGCGGACGACTACGTGGGCGAATTCCGGCTGGTCGCGACCCGCGCCAACGGCTGTCCCGCGGCCGCGCTGTACCTCAGGGCGCCCGGCGACGCGGCGTTCCAGCCGTGGGCGATCAACGTTCTCCGCGTCGAGCACGGCCGGATCGTGGAGCTGACGTCGTTCCTCAGCCCGCAGTTGTTCCCGGCGTTCGGGCTGCCCGCGACGCTCGGCTGAAAACAACCGCCGCGGGACCGATGAGTTCCCCGCTCCGCGTCGTCAGTACGTACAAGGACCGGTGAGAAAGCCGGGTCATCGTACGGACGACTAGGGAGTGAGATGACTGACGTCCCCACACGAGCCGGGCCGCGAGACTGGATCAGCCTCGTCGCCCTCGCCGTGCCCACCCTCGTGGTGGCGATCGACATGGGCGTGCTGTACCTGGCTCTGCCAGCGCTGTCGGCCGATCTCGGTGTGAGCAGCATCGAACAGCTGTGGGTGCTCGACATCTACGGTTTCGTCCTGGCCGGCTTCCTGGTGACCATGGGCAAGCTCGGCGACCGGATCGGCCGGCGCAGGCTGCTGCTGATCGGTGCGGGCGCGTTCGCCGGCGCGTCGGTCATCGCCGCCTTCGCGCCCACGGCGGCGACCCTCATCGCGGCCCGGGCCCTGCTCGGCATCGCGGGCGCCACCCTGGCACCGTCGGCGCTGGCGCTGCTCACCGCGATCTTCAAGGATCCGAAACAGCAGGCCACCGCGGTGGCGGTGTTCATCACGTGCCTCATGGGCGGCGGAGCGGTCGGCCCGATCGTCGGCGGCCTGATGCTCCAGCAGTTCTGGTGGGGTTCGGTGTTCCTGCTCGGTGTCCCGGTGATGCTGGCGCTCATCGCGGTCGGACCGTGGCTGCTGCCGGAGTACCGCGAACAGGAGCCGGGCCGTCTCGACCTGGTCAGCGTGGTCCTCTCGCTGGCGACCGTCCTGCCGCTGATCTTCGGGCTCAAGCAGCTGCCGCTCGGTGTGGAGCCGCTGCCGGTGGCGGCCGTGGCCCTCGGCCTGGTGGCCGGGACAATGTTCATCCGGCGGCAGCTGCGCCTGGAGACTCCGCTGCTGGATCTGCGGCTCTTCGGTGGGCGTACGTTCCGGTCCGCGCTCGGCATCATGCTGCTGGGCTCGGCCTCGATGGCCGGCATCATGCTGTTCTTCAGCCAGTACCTGCAGCTCGTCGTCGGTCTCAGTCCGGCCGCGGCCGGGCTGGCGATGGTCCCGTCCTCGGTGGCGGTGGCCGTGAGCGGCCTGATCGCCCCGAAGATCGCGCAGCGGCTGCGGCCCGGCGTGGTGATCGCGGGCGGTCTGGTGGTCTCGGGTGCCGGGTTCATCGTCCTGACGCAGGCGACCGCGACCAGCGACCTGTTCGTGGCGCTCGGCGGGGTGGTGCTCGTGACGTTCGGCGCGGGCCCGTTCACCTCGCTGTGCATCTCGCTGGTGATGGGGTCGGTGCGCGAGGAGGAGGCCGGATCGGCCTCGGCGGTGTCGGAGACCGGCGGCGAGTTCGGGGTGGCCTTCGGGCTGGCGGCGTTCGGCACGATCGGGGCCACGCTGTACACGCGGCTCATCGAGGTGCCGGCCGACGTGCCGCCGGCAGCCGCCGAGGCCGCCCGGCACAGCCTCGCCGAGGCGACCGTGGCCGCGGGCTCGGTGCCACCGTCCACCGCGGAATCCATGCTGGCCAGTGCCCGTGAGGCGTTCACCTCCGGGATGAACGGGGTGGCTGTCGCCGGGGCGGTGCTCGTCGCCGTGCTCATCGTCGTGTCGCTGTACGGCCTTCGCGACTCGGGCCCGATCGGCAGCGAGGACGCGAGCACGGCGGAGCAGGGGGACGAGCCCGCCCTGGAACGGGCTGACAGCCGATGACGAACGGCGTGGGCGTGCTGGTCACCAGGTGACCAGCACGGCCTCCGGCCCGCGGATCAACGTGGAGGTACGCCACTCGACCTCACCCGCGAGATCGAGCTTCGGCACCCGGGTGATCAGGGCGCGCAGCGCGATCTGCATCTGCATCCGGGCGAGCACCGCGCCGACGCAGCGGTGTGAGCCGTACCCGAACGACAGGATGTTCGCAGGTTCCCGGTCGAGCCGCAGCGTCTCCGGGTCGTCGTAGACCTCGGGATCCCGGTTCGCGGCCTCGGCCGACACCAGCACCGCCTCACCGGCCCGGACCGTGCCGCCGGTCAGCTCGACGTCCTCCAGCGCCACCCGCGCCAGCCCGGAGTAGGGCCCGCTGGGGATGACGCGCAGCATCTCCTCCACGGCCGCCGGGATCCGGTCCGGATCGGCCAGCAGATAGTCCCACCGGGAGCGGTCGGTGAGCAGCGTGACCACCATGTTGCCGATCATGTTGAGGGTGGTCTCGTGCCCGGCGACCAGCAGGGTGACGCCGAGCATGTTCAGCTCCGCCTCGGAGAGCCGGGAGCCGTCGGCGTCACGGGCCGCGACGAGCGCACCGAGCAGGTCGTCGCGGGGGCCGCCCGGATCCCGGCGGCGCTCGTCGATGAGTTCGGCCATGTAGGTGATGATCGCCTGGACGGCGGCCACCCGGGCCTCGGCGGCCACGGTCGCGTTGGACACGACCGCCTCGATCCCGGCGCGGAAGATCGACCGGCCCGCCGGCGGTACGCCCATCAGCTCGCAGATCACGGCGACCGGCAACGGCTCGCACACGGCCTTGACCAGGTCGGCGGGACTGCCCGCGACGAGCATCTCGGTCACCAGCCGCTGCGCGGTCTCGTCGACGAACGGCCGGAGACGCTCGATGCGCCGGGCGGTGAACGCCGACGCGATCAGGCCGCGGAGCCGGCCGTGCTCCGGCTGGTCCAGGTTGGTGATGTTGGCGGCCATCTCCGGTGTGTTCGGCAGGTCCGGCTCGGCCCGGGGCAGGTCCGCCTCCAGGGTCGCCGCCCGGCTGAAACGCGGGTCGCTCAGCACCGTGCGCACGTCGTCGTGCCGCAGCGCCAGCCAGCCCTCCTGGCCGTACGCCATCTTGATCCGCAGCAGCGGCTGCTCGGCGCGCATCCGGGCGTATGCCGGATCCATCTCCAGACCCTGTGCCGTGCTGAACGGATAGGAGTAAGGACATGCCCCGTTGGTGACCAAGGTCCCTCCTTCGCCGGTGGGGCGGATATGACCACCCCGCTCGACGGCCACGCTAAACGTTTCGGCGCGAATTGAGCAGGCCTCGATCCGCGCAATTCAGAAGACGAATCCAGCCGCGTTCCACAGGTAACGTCGGGCAGCGGAATAGATTATCCCGCATTCCCCGGAGGCGCCGATGCGCATTCCATCCGACACCGGCCGGACTCACCCGGACACGAGAGACCCGGCTACGCTGGCGCGCTCACGCCTGCCTTCCCTGACCGGCATGCGTGCCGTGGCCGCGTTCCTGGTCGCCGCGCAGCACTTCGCCGAGCAACCGGGCCTGCTGCCCGAGGGCGGGACCACCGACACGATCCGGGTGGCGTTCAGCGCCTTCGGCGCCATCGGGGTGTCGTTCTTCTTCGTGCTCAGCGGCTTCGTGCTGACCTGGACCGCGGTGGCCCGCCCGGACGACACCGCGCCGCGCTTCTGGCGCCGCCGGTTCTTCAAGATCTATCCGAACCACGTGGTCACCATGCTGATCGCCACGGCGTTCATCCTCTGGGAGGGCGCTCCCTACGCCGCCGAGCGGCTCAGCGCGCCCGAGGCCCAGTTGCTGCTGGTCCACGCGTTCAGTATCGACCCGATGGTGGCGTTCGGTTTCACCGGCGTGAGCTGGTCGCTGAGCGCCGAGGCGTTCTTCTACCTGTCGTTCCCGCTGCTGCTGCCGCTGGTGAACCGGATCCCGGCAGCACGCCTGTGGGCCGCGACCGGTGGCGTGCTGCTGCTGATCCTGGCCATGCCTCAGGTCGCCACGCTGCTGCCCGACGAGCCGGCCTACCCGTGGTACCCGTCGGCGTGGGAGTACTGGTTCGTCGCGTACTTCCCGGTGGTCAAGCTGCTGGAGTTCCTGCTCGGCGTGCTGCTGGCGCGGCTCGTGCTGTCCCGGCGCTGGGTGCGCACGCCGCTGCCGGTCGCCGCCGCGGCGCTGGTCGTCTGCCTCATCGCGTCGCCGTTCGTGCCGACGCTGTACGGCCTGACCGCGGTGGTCATCGTCGGGATCGCGCTGATCATCCCGGCCGGGGCGACGGCCGACATCGAACGGCAGCCGAGCTTCCTGCGCCGCCGCACGATGGTCTGGCTCGGTGACATCTCCTTCGCCTTCTACCTGCTGCACACGCTGGCCCTGCAGTTTGCGCTGCAGATCTGGACGCGGATGAACGGAACGACCACGGCCACATCCGCGATCGTGCTCATTCTCGCCGGACTGGGCGTCGGAATTCTTTCGTCGTGGCTTCTCTTCCAGTTCGTGGAGAAACCGATGCAACGCAGATTCTCGAAAAGTGCCGGAAAAACGAGGACCGGAGGAAAGTGATGCGCGAATACGGCTTCGAGGACCTCACCCTCGACCACGTCAAGTTCTACGTCAGCGATGCGGAGGGCGCGGCCGCGTCGCTGTCGGCGGCCTACGGGCTCGGCATCGCGCCGACGTCCGGAAAGCCCGACGAGGACGTCGGCGGGGCCCGGTCGGCGCTGGTCGGAGTCGACGGGATCCGGCTGGTCCTGACCGAGGCGGTGGAGGACGACCACCCGGCCAGGGCCTTCGTCGAGGCACACGGTGACGGGGTGAGCGACGTCGCGATCGCGGTCGACGACGTCCACCGCACGTTCGCCGAGGCGGTACGCGGCGGCGCCCGGGTCATCGCCCGGCCGGCCGAGGCCCACGGTGTGGTCACGGCCGCGATCGGCGGTTTCGGTGACGTCATCCACACGCTGGTGCAGCGCCCGCACGGTCTGAAGCCCGGTCCGCTGCCCGACCCCGCGGCCGGTGGCGACGGCACCGGGCTGCACCGGATCGACCACTTCGCGGTCTGTGTGGAGGCCGGTCAGCTCCAGCCGACCGTCGGCTTCTACCAGCGGGCACTCGGCTTCGACATGACGTTCGAGGAACGCATCACGGTCGGCCGGCAGGCGATGAACTCGATGGTGGTGCAGAGTCCCGACCGGACGATCACGTTCACCATCCTGGAGCCGGACCGCAGCCGGGCGTCCGGGCAGATAGACGATTTCCTCAAGAACCACGGCGGGCCCGGTGTGCAGCACATCGCGTTCACCTCGGACGACATCGTCACCTCGATCGAGCGGCTGCGGGACCGTGGTGTCGAATTCCTGTCGACGCCGGCGTCGTACTACGAGATCCTGCCCGGCCGGATCGAGCATCCCGACCACGCGGTGCCGGATCTGCGGCGGCTCGACATCCTGGTCGACGCCGACCACGGCGGTCAGTTGTTCCAGATCTTCGCCCGGTCGACGCACCCCCGGCGCACGTACTTCTTCGAGATCATCGAGCGGCAGGGCGCGCGGACGTTCGGCAGCGGGAACATCAAGGCGCTGTACGAGGCGGTCGAGCTGGAGAGCGAACGAGCCCCGGAACTGCCGTGACCGACGAGCTCGCCGAGGCCGCGAAGGCCCGCCTGCCCCGCGCGGTGTGGGACTTCGCGGCCGGCGGCGCCGGTGCCGAGCGGACGCTGGCCGCGAACCGGGCCGCGTTCGACCGTGTCGCGCTGGTGCCGAGGGTCCTCACCGGGTCCGTGCCGGACCCGGCCACCCGGTTGCTCGGCACCGGCATGACCATGCCGGTCGCCGTCGCACCCGTCGCCTACCTGCGGATGTACCACCCGGACGGCGATCTGGCCGTGGCCGCGGCGGCCCGGCGTGCCGGTATCCCGTTCACCGCGGCCATGCTCGGCAGCCACACGATCGAGGAGATCCGGCCGGACTGGTTCCAGCTGTACTGGCCGCGCGACCGCGGCCTGATGCTGGACCTGGTGCGCCGGGCCGAGCGGGCCGGCTGCTCCGCGCTGATGGTCACCGTGGACATGCCGGTGATGGCGCGCCGCGACCGGGACGTCCGCAACCGGTTCACCCTGCCGGACGGTGTCACGGCGGCGAACCTCGTGCCGGACGGGCGGGCCCGTGAGGGCAGCACCGTGGTCGCACACACCAACACACTGTTCGACCCGGCCGTCAGCTGGGCGGATCTGGACTGGCTGCGATCGAGGACCGCGCTGCCGATCGCGCTCAAGGGCGTCCTGGATCCACGGGACGCCGCCCGGGCCGTGGCGGCCGGCGTCGATGCCGTCGTGGTGTCGAACCACGGCGGGCGCCAGCTCGACGGCGCGGTCCCGGCCGTCGACGCGCTGCCGGGTGTCCGGGAGGCGGTCGGTGAACACTCCCAGGTGCTGCTCGACAGCGGCGTCCGCAGCGGCCTCGATGTCGTCCGCGCCCTCGCGCTCGGCGCCGACGGCGTGCTGATCGGCCGCCCCCTGGTCTGGGCGTTGAGCGTGGGCGGCACCGACGGTGCCGCCCACGTCCTGCGGTCGCTGCGCGACGAACTGTGCGAGGTCCTGGCGCTGACCGGATGCGGCACCGTCGGAGACGCCCGGGAGCTGGCCACCGCACGGATGTGACCGGCCTACCAGCCGACCTTCAGGTTCGCCGGGGTACGCCGCGGCGGGCCCTCGCAGCCGGCGTTGTACGCGTCCAGCAGCGCCTGCGCCCGCCCGGTCGCGTCGCCGAACCGTACGACCGGATCGGCTCCTTCGGCCAGGACGTCGTGCATCGCCTGGGTGATCTCCTTCTGGATGCCCGCGAAGTCGCCGAGCAGCGGGCCGAGCGCCGCCGGAGAGCCGTCGGCCTCGTCGAGCTGCTCGGTGGCCACCCGCAGATCCGGGTTCTCCCGGAACCAGCCCTGCTCGTCGAGCAGGGCGACCGACGAGCGGGTGATCGGCAGCCGATTGTTCTGCCGGTGCCACTGCGCGGCCTTCTCCGGCTTGACCATGTGCTGCATGAACGCGAGTGCCGTGTCGCTCGTCGCCGGCCCGAGACCGCTGCGCAGCCACAGCCCGTCGCCGCCGATCATGTTGCCGGCGAAGGACACCTCGTCGTTGTACGGCATCCGCCCCACCCGTACGGTCCGGCCGTTCTCGCGGCCCTGCGCTATCAGCCGCGCCGCGTCCACCGAGGAGCTGAGCAGGAACGCCGCCTGGCCACTGCCGAACGCCTCGAAGCAGCTGTTCCAGTCCGACCGTTTGCCGGAGTACCGGTACAGGCCGTCGCGCTGCAGCCGGTCCCACCAGGTCACCCAGGCGAGCACCTCGGGCGACGCGAGGTCGATCTTCTCGGCGCGCCCGGACCGGCCGTTGTCCCGGTCGGCGATCAGTCCGCCCTGCTGAGCGACGGCCTGCAGGAGGAACCACACGTGGTTCGGCCAGGCGACGCCCTGCGCCGGGCCGTCCGGCAGTGCCGTCACGGCCCGGCACGCGGTCTCGAGTTCCTGCCAGGTCCGCGGGAGTGCCTCGATCCCGGCCGCTTTCAGCAGGCCCGTGTCGGCGTAGAGCACCACCGTGGACGCGGTCGGCGGCAGGGCCCACTGCTCCCCGCCGATCCTGAAGTAGTCGCGGGCCGCGGGCACGACGTCGCCGACGAGCACCGGCTCGCCGAGGACCTCGGTGCGGTCGCCGAGGGCGCGGCCGATCGGGGTGAACAGCCGCTCGCCGTCCGCGCCGAGGGTGTCGAGGGCCAGCTGCGTGCTGGTGTACAGATACTCCGCCACGTCGGGGGGCTCGCCCTGCTCGACCGCGCGGGCGACCTTCGAGGGCATGGTGCGGAAGTCGTGGCCGTGGATGACCACCTCGTGTCCGGGATGCGCCGCGTTGAAGGTGCGCGCGGCCTCCCGTACCGGATCGAGAAAGCCGGGGAACGGGTAGTCGTTCAGCCACACGTTCACCGTTCTGGTGTCGCTGTCCATACCTCCGAGCCTGTCGCCGTACCGGCGTCCGGGCATCTCTCCCCGTGCCCTCCCGGGCGCCGCACGGCAGAAGTGGCCGCCGCCGGCGCGCCTCCACCAGGCTCTTGAAGAGTGCTGAGCGACGAAGCGAGGAGCCGATGAGCGAGACCACCAGGAGCGAGACGCGGCCGATCAGTGCGGCGTTCGACGCCCTGACACCCATCGTGGATGCCGTCAACGACGGTGCCTTCCACCTGGCGTACTGGTACGACGAGAACGACGACGCCTCGATCGCCGAGGCGGGCCGGCGGGTGACCCGCAAGGTGCTGTCGGCGCTGGGCATCCGGGCCGGTGAGCATCTGCTCGACGTCGGCTGCGGGCCGGGTGCGCCGGCGGTGCTGATGGCGAGCGAGAGCGGCGCCCGGATCACCGGTGTCGCGATCAGCGACGAGGAGGTGGCCCACGCCCGCCGCCGGGCCGCGGCCGCCGGGCTGGCCGGGCAGGTGGAGTTCCGCCAGGCCGATTACATGGAGCTGCCGTTCCCGGACGCGGCGTTCGACGGCGTGGTGGCGATCGAGGCGCTGCTCGGCGCTCCGGATCTACCGGCCGCCCTGCGTGAGCTGCACCGGGTGCTGCGGCCCGGTGGGCGGTTCGCGTTCTGCCACTGCACCAAGGAGGTCGCGCTGGAGGACGGGCAGATGACCCGGTTCAACACCAGCACCTGGGGCAGCGAGCTGCCGACGCTGAGCCAGTGGCTCGACGTGATCCGGTCGGCGGGCTTCTCCGTCGAGGAGTATGCCCAGTTCGGGCCACGGGTGCTCGGTCAGAAGGACCGGTATCACCAGGCTCTCGCCGCGCGGCGTACCGAGCTGGTGTCGACCGCGGGTGAGGAGGCGGTCGGCCGGTTCGAGCAGAGCATGGCGGGCTTCTTCGCCCCGGAGGCCGGCACGATCGGGTACGCGCTCATCGCGGGCCGACGGTCGCGGGACTGAGTCGTGGTGGCCGATCTGGATCAGCGGGACCTGCACGACTCGCTGAGTTCGCCGGTCCTCGACTCGATGACGTTCCTCAACGAGATCGCGCATCGCCATCCGGAGGCCATCTCGTTCGCGGCCGGGCGGCCGCACGAGGACTTCTTCGACACCGCCCTGGTGCACGAGTACCTGACGATCTTCACCGAACACCTGGCCCGGAAGTTCAACGACGATCATGCTGCGGTACGGCGTGCGCTGCTCCAGTACGGGCCGACCAAGGGGATCATCAACGACCTGGTGGCGGAACATCTCGCGGTGGACGAGTCGATCCTCGCGGACCCCGAGTCGATCGTCGTCACGGTCGGCGGCCAGGAGGCGATCTTCCTCGTCGTCCAGGCGCTCCGCTCGGGACCCGAGGACGTGCTGCTGGCGGCGTTTCCCGGATATGTCGGCCTGACCGGGGCGGCGCGGCTGGCCGGCATGCCGGTCCTGCCGGTCGCCGAGACGGACCGTGGCATCGACCTCGACGACCTGGTGCGGGTGCTGCGCCGGGCCCGCCGCGACGGCCTGCGCCCGCGCGCCTGCTACGTCGTGCCGGACTTCGCGAACCCGTCCGGCAGCACGCTGAGCACGGCGGACCGTGAGCGGCTGCTCGACATCGCGGCCGCCCACGACCTGCTGCTGCTGGAGGACAACCCGTACGGCATCTTCCGCGACGGCGACCCGCTCCCGACGCTCAAGGCACTCGACCGGGACCGGCGTGTGGTCTACCTCGGCACGTTCGCCAAGTCCGGGATCCCCGGCGCGCGGGTCGGCTTCGCCGTCGCCGACCAGACCGTGGCCACCCCGTCCGGCACCGAACCGCTGGCCGGCCAGCTGGCGCGGCTCAAGAGCATGCTGACGGTCAACACCGCACCGATCGCGCAGGCCGTGATCGGCGGCAAGCTGCTGGCACACGGCCTCAGCCTGCGCGCCGCCAACGCCGCCGGCAACGAGCTCTACCAGCGCAACCGGCGCCTGCTGCTGGACGAACTGGACCGCCGCTTCCCCCGCGCCACGAACCCGGGCGTCACCTGGAACGCACCCGACGGCGGGTTCTTCGCCGTGCTGGAGCTGCCGTTCGAGGCCGGCGACCCGGAACTGGAGCGATGCGCCCGCGACCACGCCGTCCTGTTCACGCCGATGCACCACTTCCACGGCGACGGCCAGGCCCGCAGGCGGATCCGGCTCGCGTTCAGCAGCGTGACGCCCCGGGAGATCACCGACGGGGTGGGCCGGCTGGCCGCCTTCGTCCGGGACATGACCACGACAACCACCCAGGAGAGGACCATGACCACTTCGGCTGTACGAGAGACGACCGCGACGACCGCGGGCGACATCGAGGAACTGGACCGCCGCCACCTGATCCACCCGCACCAGACCCGGATGCGCGCCGACCGCCGCGTCATCGTGCGCGGCAAGGGCAGCACCGTGTGGGACGCGCACGGCCGGGCCCGCCTCGACGTCACCGGCGCCGGCAACTGGGTGGCCCAGGTCGGGCACGGCCGGGAGGAACTGGCCGAGGCCGCCGCCGAGCAGATCCGCGAGCTGGCCTACTTCACCTGCTTCTACGAGTTCTCCAACGACAAGGCGGTCCAGCTCGCGGCCCGGCTCGCCGACCTGGCGCCGGCCGGCCTGAACCGGGTCTACTTCACCGGCAGTGGCTCGGAGGGCAACGACACCGCGATCAAGGCGGCCCGGCTGTTCCACCACCGCAACGGCGAGACCGGCCGGACGTGGATCCTCGGGCGCCAGTTCGGTTACCACGGTGCCAGTTACGGCAGCGGCACGGTCACCGGCTTCGACCTCATGCATCAGGGGGTCGGCCCGAACCTCCCGCACGTCGAGCGGCTGAGCCCGGCGTGGCCGTACCACCAGGAGTTCTACCAGGGCCAGGACCCGACCGACTTCCTGGTCGCCGAGCTGGAGCAGACGATCGAGCGGATCGGCGCCGGGAACATCGCCGCGATGATCGGCGAGCCCGTCCTCGGTGGGGGCGGCGTGGTCGCCCCGCCGGAGGACTACTGGCCGCGGATCCGCCAGGTGCTGCGGGCCCACGGCATCCTGCTGATCGCCGACGAGGTGATCACCGCCTACGGGCGTACCGGCGCCTGGTTCGACTCGGCCGGACGCGGCATGGACCCGGACATCATCGTCACCGCCAAGGGACTCACGAGCGGCTACGCCCCGCTCGGTGCCGTCCTGCTCAGCGACCGGATCGCCGGGGTCGTCGCCGACACCGACGACTTCTTCTTCCACGGCCACACCTACTCGGGTCACCCCTCGTCCTGCGCCGTCGCGCTGCGCAACCTGCGGCTGCTGGAGGACGAGAACCTGATCGCGCGGTCGCGGCAGATCGGCGAGTGGTTCCGGGCCGGGCTGGCGAAGGCGGCCGAGCTGCCCGCCGTCGGCGAGGTACGCGTCGAGGGCGCCATGGTCGGCATCGAGCTGGTCGCGGACCGGGCCACCCGCCAGCCGCAGTCCCCGATGGCCGCCGTCGCCGCCTGTGACGAGCTGTACGACCGGCACGACCTGATCCTGCGCCACTACGGCCCCACGATCGTCATGGCGCCGCCGCTGGTGATCACCGAGGAGGAGGTCGCCCGCGCCGCGGACGGCGTGACCGAGGTGCTGCAACGGCTCGGCACCGACGGCGTGATCCGCGGCCACTGACCCCTTATTCAAGCGAGGAGATCGGGATGGAAACGAACGTCGCGGCACCGCCGCGGGAGGAGCTCGTGGCCCGGGCCGCGGAGCTGGTGCCGGTGCTGCAGAAGCACGCGCAGTGGATGGAGGACAACCGGCGCCTGCACGACGAGGTCGTCGAGGCGCTCGTCAACGGCGGCTTCACGAAGCTGCGCGTCCCGGCCCGCTACGGCGGATACGAGGCCGGCGCCCGGACCGTGGTCGACGTGATCGCCGAGCTGGGCCGTGGTGACGGCTCGACGGCGTGGACCGTGGCGGTGTGGTCGATCAGCACCTTCATGGCCGGGCTGTTCCCGGACGAGGTGCAGGACGAAGTGTTCGCCGACCCCGGCGCCCGGATCTGCGGCATCCTCGGCCCGAGCGCGATGGGCCGGCCGGTCGACGGCGGCATTGTGCTCAACGGCAAGTGGACCTTCAACAGCGGCGTCCAGCAGAGCGACTGGAACACCAACGCCGCGGTGATGGCCATGCCGGACGGCAGCATGGCCCCGATCATGGTCGCGATCCCGACGAAGGATCTGCAGGTCGTCGACGACTGGCACACGTCGGGCCTGCGGGCCTCGGGCAGCGTCAGCACGATCGCACGGGAGCTGTTCGTCCCCGAGAAGCGGGTCCTGCCGATGGTCCCGGTCCTGCAGGGGCAGCACCTGTCCCGGCTCAACGCGGACTCGCCGGTGTTCCGTGCTCTGTTCATGCCCACGGCCTGCGCCACGGTCAGCGCCGCCGCGCTCGGCCTGGCCCGGGCGGCCCGGGACGCGTTCTTCGAGCGCCTGCCCGGCCGCAAGATCACCTACACGGCGTACGAGGACCAGAGCCAGGCGCCGGTCACGCACCTGCAGGTCGGCGAGGCGATCACGAAGTTGAACGAGGCCGAGTTCCACGTGCGGCGACTGGCCGAGACGATCGACAGCAAGGCGGCCGCCGGTGCCGGGTGGACGCTGGAGGAACGGGCCGCGGCCCGGCTGCACACCGGTGCGACCGTCCAGCGCGCCCGGGAGGCGGTCGACGTGCTGGCCCGGGCCAGCGGCGGCTCGTCGATCCACCGCGAGGTGCCGATCCAGCGGATCAAGCGGGACATGGACGCCCTGAGCCTGCACGCGATCATGCACCCGGAGACCAACCTCGAGCTGTACGGGCGGGTCGCGTGCGGCCTGGAGCCCAACACCGTCTACATCTGACCGCGGCCGACGTACGAGAAGAGGTGTGCTGGTATGACCCTCGGGACGCGAACCAACCGCAACCCGGCGCCGCCGGAGCACGGCCCCTCCCCCGCCGACCTGATCGCGCGGGCCGAGGCCATGGTCCCCGAGCTGGTCCGCCGGCAGGCCGAGACCGAGAGCCGGACCTACTACGCCGAGGACACCCACCGTCGCTTCGCCGAGGCCGGGTTCTACCGGATCCTCGTCCCGCGCCGGTACGGCGGCCTCGAACTCGGCGTCGAGACGTTCCTCGAGGTGACCAAGATCCTCGCCCGGGGATGCCCGTCCACCGCGTGGATGTACTGCCTCGGCGCCACCCACGCCCTGCCCGCGGCCTCGCTGTTCGGCGAGGCCGCCCAGGCGGAGCTGTTCGCCGACGGTGACTTCATCTGCCCGGCGACGATCGTGCCCGGCGGGTCCGCGATCCGGCTGCCCGACGGCGGCTGGCGGGTCAGCGGCACCTGGCGTTACTGCTCCGGCTCGCCGTACGCGACGCACTTCATGGGCCACGCCCTGGTGCCCGCCGACGACGGCGGGCCGGATCAGACCCTGCTGTTCGTGGTGCCCCGGTCCCGGTGGCGGCGGCTCGACGACTGGGGTGACCAGCTCGGGCTGCGGGGCAGCGGCTCGCACGGCATCACGGTCGACGACGCGCTCGTCCCGGACCACTCGGCGATGCTCGGTGTGCACGTCAGCCAGGTCGCCGTCGAGCGGGGCACGCCGGGCCGGACGCTGCACGGCAACCCCGAGTACGGCGGTGGCCCGCTGAGCTACATGAACATGGAGGTGGCGGCGCTGGCGGTCGGCATGGCTCGCAACGCCCTCGACATCTACGAGGAGATGCTGCGCGAGCGGACCACCCTGCTGCCACCGATCGTGCCGCGCGGCGAGAACCCGGACTACCAGCTGTGGTTCGGCGACGCCTGCGGCATGGTCGACACCGCGGAGGCCGCGCTGGCCGGCGCGATCCGGCGCTGGCAGCGGACCTGCGCCGCCGGCCCGGAGGCGTTCACCCGTGAGGAGGATCTGCGGATCGCCGTGATCTGCCGGCACATCCTGCGGCTGTGCTGGCGGGCGGTGGAGTCGAATCTGTTCCCCACCGCCGGATCCAGCTCGGTCCGCGGCGGGGAGCGCCTGGAACGCGTGTGGCGCGACATGTCGACGATGCACAACCACACCGGGCTCGCGGTCTTCCTGCCGACCGTCGCGGTGCGTGACCTCACCAAGCAGCGGCTGGGTCTGGAGTGACCGGTCGCCCTCCACCACGGAAGAGGACGGAATGTACGACTACGTGATCGTGGGCGCCGGCTCGGCCGGTTGCGTGCTCGCCGCGCGCCTGAGCGAGGACCCCGGCGTCACCGTGTGTCTCGTGGAGGCCGGCGGGTCCGATGGCGACCCGGACATCAGTGTGCCGGCGGCGGCCGCGAAGCTGTTCCGGTCGCGGTACGACTGGGACTACGACAGCCACCACGAGGCGCACTGCGACGACCGCCGGATCTATCTGCCCAAGGGCCGTGGGCTCGGCGGCACCAGCTCGCTCAACGGGATGATCTACATCCGCGGCAACCGTCACGACTACGACTCCTGGCATCAGCCGGGCTGGACGTACGACGAGTTGCTGCCGTACTTCCTGCGCTCGGAGGACAACGAACGCGGCGCCTCGGCCCACCACGGGACCGGCGGCCCGCTCGCGGTGTCGGACAACCGGTCGCGCAACCCGATGGCCACGGCGTTCGTCGACGCCGCCGCCGAGGCCGGCTACTCCCGCAACGACGACTTCAACGGCGACCGGCAGGACGGCTTCGGCCTCTACCAGGTGACCCAGCGCGACGGCGTGCGGTGCAGCAGCGCGGCCGCGTACCTGCACCCGGCCCTGGACCGGCCGAACCTCACCGTCGAGACCCACGTGAGCGTGCACCGGATCACCATGTCCGGTGACCGGGCGACCGGCATCGTGGGCCGGCGGCTCGACGAGGAGCTGGAGATCCGGGCCGAGCGTGAGGTCATCGTGGCAGCCGGGGCGTATGCCTCACCGCAGTTGCTGATGCTGTCCGGCATCGGCCCGGCCGACCAGCTGCGCGCGTTGGGGCTGCCGGTCCAGGTGGACCAGCCGCTGGTCGGGCGCAATCTGCAGGACCATCCGCAGTTCTGGCTGGTCTGGGGTCACGACGAACCGGTGAGCCTGCTGGCCGCGGGCAGCGAGGAGAACCTGCGGCGGTACCTCGCTGACCGGACCGGGCCACTGTCGTCGAACGGGCCGGAGGCCGGTGGTTTCACCCGCTCGCGGCCCGGCCTGCCCGCCCCGGACCTGCAGTTCACCTGCCTGCCGGTGATGTACGTCGAGGGCGGCCTGGGCGCGCCGACCGGTCACGCCGTCTCGGCCGGCGGATACGTCCTGCGCCCGCGCAGCCGGGGTTCGGTGACGCTCGCCGGCGACGGCCCGTCGGTCAAGCCGCGCATCGCACACGGCTACTACGAGGACGAGGCCGATCTGGACGTCGCGGTCGCCGGGGTGCGGACGGTGCTGGAACTGGCCGCGCAACGCGCGCTCGCGCCGTACACGACACGGCCGGTGAGCGTGCCGGACTCAGCCGCCGACGCCGACGTCCGCGCGTTCCTGCGGCGCACCACCCAGTCGTCGTACCACGCGGCCGGCACGTGCGCGATGGGCAGGGTGACCGACGCGGAGCTGCGGGTCCTCGGAGTCGAGGGGTTGCGCGTGGTGGACGCCTCGGTGATGCCGACGCTGGTCAGCGGCAACACCAATGCCCCGACGATCGCCATCGCCGAGAAGGCCGCCGACCTGATCAAGGGCGCCGCTCCCCTGCCCCGGGTGGCGGCCGCCGTCGCCGTCTGACCGGCGGCACACCCGCGCGATCCCCGGCTGCACGAACAGCCGGGGATCGCGCGGCTTCGTCATGCGGCCGGGATCGGATCGTCCGGACAGGACACGCCTCTCGTGAGGATCCGGGTGAACTCCCGCTCGAGCCGGGTCGCGGTCGCGTCGTCGAACCGGTTCCGGCGGAACTGCAGGTGGCCGATCAGGTCACCGTCCGGGTGCAGGTTCAGCGTCCACAGGATGCCGTCCGGCACGTCGCAGCCGACCGGCTGGGACACGAGCCGTCTGCGGATCTCGGCCAGGCTCAGATCACCGATGCGTTCGCCGTCGAGCACGTACGGGAACGGGAAGAACTGGAAGACGCACAGCGCCGCGTTCTCGTCGCCGGCCGGGTTCATCAGGTCCGGCGCCTCCTCGAAGATCTGCACGAACGGGATGTCGTACGCGTAGCTCTCCACACATGTCTGCCGGGTGCGCATCAGGACCTCGCGGAACGTGCGGCAGTTCGCGATGTCCGTACGCAGGGGAAGGAAGTTGAAGAAGGTCCCGACCGTCTCGTCGAAGCGCCCGTCGTCACGCCCCGGGGTGAACGTCGGCACGACGACGTCGGTGCGGCCGCTCATCCGGCTGAACGCGATCTCCAGCGCCGACAGGCACACCATGAACGGCGTGGTCCTCGTGCGCCGGGCCAGCTCACGGATCCCGGCGACGACGTCGGCGGTGATCAGATGGCGGTGGATCGAGGTGAGTTTCGGCGCGGTCGTCGACTCCGGACGGTCCGTGGGCAGCGCGAACACCTCGGCGTCGCGCAGCTTGTCCCGCCAGTACTTGCGCGCCTCCCCGGCGTCGTCCTGACTCAGCGTCTCCCGCTGGGTGAGGACGTACTCGCGGTACTGCCGGGGGCGCTCCGGGATCGGCAGACCCGCCCGCCGGGCCGAGTAGAGCGTGACCAGATCGCGTGCCATCAGACGCATCGACCAGCCGTCCGCGATCGAGTGGTGCACCTGGAGCACGAGCACCCCGTCGTCGGCGGTGAACCGCGCGAAGACGGCCCGCAGGTGCGGCACCACGTCGATGTCCAGCGTGCGGGACTCGATGTCGATGAGCAGCTCCTCGGCCCGTTCCTCGCGCGCGGCCGGCGCGGCCGGCAGGTCGCGGACGGTCAGCTCCGGGGAGCCGGGCGGCAGCACTTTCTGATAGCGCTCGTCGTCGCCGAGAACGATCGACGTGCGCAGCATCTCGTGGCGTTCCACGAGGTCGTCGAGGGCCGCCCGCAGCACGTCCACATCGATCCGGCCGTGGACGCGCCAGCCGTGCACGAGGTGGTTGCGGGGGCCGAACTGGCCGTCGGCGTCCCCCTCGTCGAACATGAACGTGAATTCCTGGTTGGCCGAGAACGGGATACGGCTCGTCTGCCTCCCCGCCGGATTTCCGATCGTCATCCTCTCAGCCTCACAGCTGCCCCGACCGCGGACATCTCCCATCCTGCCGGGTTCGCCGCCCGCCCCGGTCGGCACGCCGGGAGATGCCCGGCCGGCCGGACTCGGGAGACGCTCGGAACATGTCAGAATCCCTGAACACGGTCGATGCCGCGCCTCCGGGCTCGCCGGCCTATGCGGCCGCAACCGAGGTGTTCAATCTGGCGGCACCCGTCGAACCCGCTGCCGCGGTCACGGCGACCTCGGTGCCCGAGGTGCGCCAGGCCGTCGCCGCCGCCGAGTCCGCGAATCTTCCGGTACGGGTCCACAGCACCGGGCACGCGGCCGCGACGGCACGACCGATGCGCGACTCGCTGCTGATCCGCACCCGCATCGGCGGCGGCGTCGAGATCGACGCCGGCAACCGCGTCGCCCGGATCCCGGCCGGTACGTCCTGGGGCGAGGTCGCCGAGGCCGCCGAGCCGTACGGCCTCGCCGCCCCGCACGGCTCGTCACCCCTGGTGGGCGCGGTCGGCTACCTGCTGCGCGGCGGGATCAGCTTCTACGGACGGCAGACCGGCATCGCGGCGAACAGTGTCCGCGCGGTCGAGCTGGTGACCGCGGGCGGCCGGGTCCGGCGGGCCGACGCCGACCGGGACCCGGACCTGTTCTGGGCCCTGCGCGGCGGTGGCGGCGGGTTCGGTGTGGTGACCGCCGTCGAGGTGCAACTCTTCCCCGCCACCGAGGTCGTGACCGGTGCCGCCTACTGGTCCGCCACCGACGCCGAACGGCTGCTGACCACCTGGCTGGACTGGACCCGGACCGCGCCGTGGGCCGCGACCACCACGGTGCGGCTGATGAACCTGCCCGACCATCCGGACGTCCCCCCGGCGCTGCGCGTCGGGACGGTGCTCTGTGTGGACGGTGCGGTGCTCGGCGGTGCCGGGGGCGAACGCATCGCGGCCGGTCTGCTCGACCCGTTGCGGGCCGTCGCACCGCCGCTGCTCGACACCTGGGCATCGGCCGCGCCGGCCGCGGTGCTGCAGACCCACATGGACCCGACCGAGCCGTTCCCCGTGTACGGCGACCACATGCTGCTGCGCGACCTCGACGAACAGGCCGTCTCGGCGCTGCTGCGGGTGGCCGGGCACGGGTCCGGATCGCCACTGACCAACGTCGAGATCCGTCAGCTGGGCGGCGCACTGGCCGTGCCGTCGCCGTTCGGCGGCGCACTCGACCATCTGGATGCCCGCTTCGCGTACCTGGGTGGAGGGGTGCCGCTCGGCGTCACCGCGGAGGCGATCCGGGCTCGCACCGCGGTCCTGCGAGACACCCTGCGCCCGTGGGACACCGGGACCACGACGCCGACGTTCGCCGCGAACGTCGCCCAGCCGCAGCGGCACCTCGACGCGAACCGGATCGAGGCCGTCGACCGGGTGCGCGCCCGCGTGGACCCGGCCGGGATCTTCCGCGACGACATCGCCCCGAACGCCACCGCGCTGCACTGATTGGAGCCCTCATGGATTTCCCGTCGATTCCCGCGGCCTTCGCCGCGCAGCTGGCCGCGGCCCCCGACGCGCTCGCGGTCGACGCCGACGACGCCCGGCTCACCTATCGTGAGCTCGACGAGCGCGCCAACCGGCTGGCGAACCGCCTGCTGGGCCTGGGCGTACGGGCCGACGAACCGGTGGCCGTCCTGGTGGAACGCTCGGCGGAGGTCGTCGTGGCGTTCCTCGCCGTCGTCAAGGCGGGCGGCTGCTATCTGCCGCTGCACAGTGCCTACCCGCTGGACCGGATGCGCCGCATCGTCGCCGACGCCCGGCCGGCAGTGCTGATCGCGGACAAGGCGTGGGAGGCACGCGGCCTGCCCGAATGCGACCGGATCGTGGTCGTCGACACCGACACCGAGCTGCCGGACATGCCCGCCGGCGCTCCCCCGATGCCGGACGACCCGCTGCGGCTCGCGTACGTCATGTACACGTCCGGGTCCACGGGCACCCCGAAGGGCGTGGCCATCACCCACGGCGGCGTGCTGTCTCTGGCACTGGACCCGTGCTGGGCCGGGAGCGGCCGGCACACCCGGGTGCCGATGGTCGCACCGTACGCCTTCGACGTCTCCACCTACGAGGTGTGGGTGCCGCTGCTGCACGGCGGCTGCGTGGTCGTGCCGCCGGCCGGTGACGTCGATCTGGACGCGCTGCGGCGGCTCGTCGCCCAGGAGCGGGTCACCGCCCTGCACCTGACGGCCGGGCTGTTCCGGGCGGTGGCCGAGGAGGCGCCGGAGCTGCTCGACGGTGCCGGTGAGGTGATGACCGGCGGTGACGTGGTGTCGCCGGTGGCGGTGCGCAAGGTCCTCGACGCCTGTCCCGGGCTGGTCGTCCGGGTGCTGTACGGCCCGACCGAGAACACGCTCTTCACCACCCAGTCGACCTGGCGCGCCCCGTTCGAGGCACGGCCCACGATGCCGATCGGGGAGCCCATGGCGGGCGTACGGGTCCACGTCCTCGACGAGGCCCTGAACCCGGTCCCCGACGGCGAGGTGGGTGAGCTCCACATCGGTGGCGACCGGCTGGCCCGCGGATATCTGAACCGGCCCGACCTCACCGCGGAACGATTTCTGGAGGACCCCGCCGGGCGGCGGATGTACCGGACCGGTGACCTGGTCCGGTACGGGCCCGACGGCCTGCTGGAGTTCGTGGGCCGCATCGACGACCAGGTGAAGATACGCGGGTTCCGGGTGGAGGCCGGCGAGGTCGAGGCCGTACTGGCCGGCCACGACGGTGTCGCCGACGTGGCGGTGGTGCCACAGGAGACAAGCAGCGGTGAGAAGACGCTGGTGGCGTACCTGGTGCCGGGACCGTCCGGCGCGACTCCGGCGGAGCTGGACGCTCTCGCACGGCGGTCCCTGCCCGACTACATGGTGCCGTCGGCTTTCGTGCCCGTGCCCCGGCTGCCGCTGACGGCCAACGGGAAGCTGGACCGGGACGCACTCCCCCGGGTCGACCTCACCGGGCCGGTGGTGTCCCGGGCGCCGGGCAACGCCGTCGAGCGGGAGCTGTGCGGCATCTTCGCGGAGGTGCTGGGTATACCCGAGGTGGGTGTCGACGATGACTTCTTCGATCTGGGTGGCCAGTCACTGAACGCGCTGCGGCTGGTCAACCGGATCAAGGTGGTGCTGGGGGTCCCGGTGCGGGTGGACGCGGTCTTCGACGACCCGACCGTGGCGGGACTCGCCGCACGGATCGCCGCTTCGACCGGCGGCACGCCGGGCTCCCGCCGTGCGAGCCGCCAGTGAACTGGGTAGATTGCCGTAAAAGCGGCCAACCGACCAATCGAGCAAACACGGAGGGACTTGCGATGACCAAGTTGCAGTACCAATGCGCCATGTCGCTCGACGGCTTCATCGCCGGCCGGAACGGGGACATGTCCTGGATGGGCCTCGCCGGCGGCTCCGACGACGGCGGCGACTCCGCGGACGACTCGACCAATCCGCTGGTCGCCGAGGTGGGCGCGGTCCTCAGTGGCAGCAACACCTACCACGGTGACGACCCGAACGCCGGCACCGACAAGGAGGGCGGCTACGACGGGCAGTACGAGGGTCACACCTTCGTGCTGACCCATCACATCCCGGAGAAATCCGAGCCGGGGGTGACCTTCGTGGACGACCTGGAGAAGGCCATCGCGCTGGCCAAGGAGGCCGCCGGCGACAAGCTGGTCAGCGTCCTGGGCGCCGATGTGGCACGGCAGTGCATCGCGATCGGGGCGCTCGACGAGATCCTCGTCTACGTCACCCCGATCCTGCTCGGCGACGGTGTCCGGCTCTTCCACAACCCCGGTGGCGAACCGGTCCGGCTGGAGATCGTCAAGGCGGACGAGCTGAGCATCCTGAGCCGGGTCGTCTACTGACGCTCTCCCCCATGCGGAAAGGACCAGGGCCCGGCGGAAACCCGGGCCCTGGTCCTTCTGCGTGTTCAGGAGGCGGCGATCTTCAGGTCCTGGGCGCGGTCGGTGCTCTCCCACCTGAGGTCCGGCAGATCGCGGCCGAAATGCCCGTAGGCGGCGGTCTGCCGGTAGATCGGGCGCAGCAGGTCCAGGTCACGGATGATCGCGCCCGGCCGTAGATCGAAGACGTCGCCGATCGCCCTCTCGATCCGCTCGACCGGCACGTTCTCGGTGCCGAACGTCTCCACGAACAGGCTCACCGGGTGGGCCCGGCCGATCGCGTAGGCGACCTGCACCTCGCAGCGCTCGGCCAGGCCGGCGGCCACGACGTTCCTGGCGACCCAGCGCATGGCGTACGCCGCGGAGCGGTCCACCTTCGACGGATCCTTGCCGGAGAAGGCACCGCCGCCGTGACGGGCGTATCCGCCGTACGTGTCCACAATGATCTTGCGGCCGGTGAGACCGGCGTCGCCCATCGGACCGCCGATCTCGAAGCGCCCGGTCGGGTTCACCAGCAGCCGGTAGCCGTCGGTGTCCAGGCCGAGGCCCGCCAGCTCGGGGCCGATGACGTGCTCGCGCACGTCCGGCGTGAGCAGCGACTCCAGCGAGATGCCGCCCGCGTGCTGCGTCGAAACGACGACCGTGTCGAGACGCACCGGACGCAGCCCGTCGTACTCGATGGTGACCTGCGTCTTGCCGTCCGGCCGCAGATAGGGGATCGTGCCGTCCCTGCGCGCCGCCGACAGCCGGCGGGCCAGCCGGTGCGCCAGCGCGATCGGCAACGGCATCGCCTCGGGCGTCTCCGAGCAGGCGAAGCCGAACATCATGCCCTGGTCACCGGCACCCTGACTGTCGAGGGAGTCACCGTCGACTCCCAGCGCGATGTCCGGCGACTGCGCGCCCAATGACACGCTGACGCCGCAGGACGCGCCGTCGAAGCCCTTGGACGACGAGTCGTAACCGATGTCCAGCACCGTGTCCCGGACGATCTTCGGGATGTCGGCGTAGGCGTGCGTGGTGACCTCCCCCGCCACGTGCACCTGGCCCGTGGTGATCAGGGTCTCCACCGCGACGCGGCTCCGCGGGTCCTGCGCGAGCAGGGCGTCGAGGATCCCGTCGCTGATCTGGTCGGCGATCTTGTCCGGGTGGCCTTCGGTGACCGACTCGGAGGTGAACAGGCGGCGTGCCATGATCAGCCCGCTTCCCGGGTCAGTCCGCGTCGGCGAACTGACCGGACCGCCGTCCCGGACCGCTCGGTCCGCGATAGGCCTGGGCGAGATCCAGCCAGCGGTCCGCCTCGGAACCGGTGGCGGTCAGCGACAGGTCGTCACGGTGCCGGCGCCGGGTCGCGAGCAGGCACAGATCGACGGCCGGGCCGGTGACCCGATCGGGGCTGTCCTCGGGCCCGGCGGTCAGCACGTCGCCGGACGGCGTGGTCACCTCGAACCGGAGTTCCACATCCGGTGTCGGCAGGCCCCGGACCTGATAACCGAAGTCCCAGGTACGCCAGATGAAGTCGACGAGATGGGCCAGGCCGGGCGGCGGCTCCCGGTGCACCCCGAGCGCGTCCGCGATGTCCTGGCCGTGCCCGACCAGCTCCATCATGCCGGCCGCGGCCAGGACCGCCGCCGGCAGCGGCCGGACCAGCCAGGGCACCACCTGCATCGGGGGCGTGCCGGCCATCGCCGCGTCGAGAGCGACCAGTTCGTCACGCCACCGGTCGAGCAGGACCGCGTGCGGCTCCTTCAGGTACGGGGACATGGCGAGATCCACGTTGGCGTCGAAGTCGGGGCCGAGGTTCGCGGCGAACTTCTGGAACCGGTCGGGGGCGCTCATCGCCATGCTCGCCATCCGGAAGGTGGCGGCCAGGTGGGCGATCTGGTGGGCGACGGTCCAGCCGGGTGCCGGGGTCGGGCGCTTCCAGCCGGCGTCGTCGAGGCCGGACACGAGCTTGACCACGTCCTGGCCGGCCACATGCAGCTGCACGTACACATCAGGTTGGTTGATCATCGAAAGTCCTTTCGGATGCGGATAGGCGCCAGGCCACCGGCCGTGGATGGCGCCGCCGGGACATCAGCAGCACCGCGGCGCCGAGGACCACCAGGCCGTCCACGACCAGCAGGGTCGCGCTGAGCGGGTCCACGGAGTGCCCGTGCGACCCGTGGGCATGGGTGCCGCCGGAGGGCGGTGCGGCCGGGTCGACGGTGAAGTGGCGGAGCCCGCCCTCGCGGCCGCCGTCGGTGAACGCGACGTGGTAGACGATCGCGAAGACGCCGGTGCGTTGACTGGACATCGGTTGCGTGATGGTGCGTCCCTCGACCGACGGCGTGCCGGGGAGGGTGACCCTCGACCCGTCCGGGTCGAGGACCGACAGGTACGACCCGGCTGCGACGGGTTCGCGGCCGAAGGTGACCCGGACACTCGCCGGCACGGCCGGCAGCACCGCGTCGTCGGCCGGAACACTCGCCGCCGGTTCGTCACTCGCCGCCGCGGGCAGTGCCGGACCGGCCACCGTCAAACCGGTGATCAGCGCGGCCAGGACGGCTCCCACCGGGCGGCGCATGTCACGCCGGAGTCGGTGTGGACGCCCCCGCGGTGACCAGGTCGCGCCGGTCCGCGCAGTCGCAGGCCGCCGTCTCGCCCGCGGGGAGGGGGCGCAGGTGCAGGTACATCGCCACCACCATCGGGATGAAGACCACCGAGTTGTAGAACAGGTGCAGTTCCACCCGCGGCATGATCAGCTGGGCGATGCTGGTGGGCGCCGCGGCGCCGAAGAGATTGGCACCGGCCTGCGCCTGGATCAGCAGCAGCAGGTGCTCGATGTGGTGCCAGAACTGCAGGCCGAGCGCCAGGACCCACCACATCCGGGCCTTGCCGGTGAAGCCGGGCAGCAGCAGGAACAGGCCGATCAGCATCACGATCGCGAAGCCGTAGTGCAGCCACTCCGAGGTGATCAGCCACGGGAAGAACTGTCCGAGGACGCCACGGGCCTGCGGGCGCGGCATGCCCATCACCCAGATCTGATAGGCCTGCACCAGATGCTCGGCCCAGTGCGCGATCACCACGAACATGAACATCCGGAGTGCGGGTCGGTGGTAGCGGCCGTTGAGCTGGGCGACCGTGCGCGACTTCGGCCGTGTCGCTTGGTCTCGCATGACATTCCTCCATCCGATTCCTGGGTACGGAATTCACGCTATCGGCGTTTCGGGAACGGTCTTTCTTCGACGATGCGGTCTGCGTCGTGCACCGCTCGGCCGGCCTGTCGCGTGGTCACCAGGCCGGTCCGGTGCAGCCACCGGACGGTGTCGGCCAGGGTGGTCCGCAGTGGCCTCGCCGGGATGCCGAGCGGGTCGCCGGCGGCGATCGGGCGGGCCACCCGGCACGTGTGGATGGCGCCGTACTGGACCGGCAACCGGACCGGCAGGACGAGCTGCGCGACGTCGGCGAGGCGGCCGACCGGTTCCAGCGCCGCGGCCGGCAGGTGCACGGCGGGCAGCCGGCGACCGGTGATCGCCCGCAACGTGTCCAGCAGGGTGCGGGTGCCTGCCCACCGGCCCGGACCCGTGAAGCGGCCGGGACGGGGTACGCCGGTCAGCAGGACGGCGTGCAGCTCGGCGAGGTCGCGTACGTCCCCGATCGGAAACCCGCCGTCCGGCCAGATCGGCATCAGGCCGCGCAGCACGTCGCGGATCCGCAGGGTCTGGTCGCCGGGGCCCGGATCGTGCGGCCCGAGCAGGGCGGGCGGATAGATGATCGTCACCGGCTCCCCGGCGTCCTGGTGGTGGCGCGCCACGGTCTCGGCGGCCGCCTTGGAAGCGAGGTAGGTCTCGCCCCCCGTCGGCAGCAGGGCGCCGAATGTCGAGACGTGGACCGCCGCCGCACCGGCGTCACGGGCGGCACCGAGCACCACCTCGGTGCCTCGGACGTTGACGGCCCGGATCTCCGCCCACCGGCGCGGGTCGAAACTGTAGACGGAGGCCGCGTGCAGAACGGCTGAACAGCCACGCAGCGCGAACGCGACCGCGGCCGGGTCGGTGACGTCGCCGGCGACGATCCGCACGTGGGACGGGTCGAATCCGTGCGGGCGCAGGGCCGGTCCGACGCGTTGCGGATCTCGCACGAGCAGGCGTACGGATTCACCGCGTCGCAGAAGTGCGGCCACCGTGTGCGATCCGACGAGCCCGGTTCCGCCGGTGATCAGAACGGTCGACGCATTCTCGGAGTTGGCCGGGATACTGCCGTCCGGAAAGGATTGATATCCGTTTCTCATTTTTCATTCCCGCTCTTTGACAGGAGATTGCGAATGATTACCACGACCGACCCGGCCCAGGACCGAGCCGCTTTCGCGCGGCAGGTCAAGAATGCTTCGAGCTCCGAGTTGCGTGAGCTGCTCGACCGGTACGGCAAGACCGTTCTGACCGCGCTGGCCGCCGGCATGCCGGACGTGTTCCGCGCCGACCTCGCCGGCCCGCTCGACGCGGTCGTCCAGTGGCACGTGTTCGACCGTTCCGGTGAGGACAGTGAGGTCTTCGACCTGCACATCGCGGGCGGCCGCTGCCGCCTCGCGGAGCCCGGCGCCGCCAAGCCGCGGCTGGTGCTGCACCTCAACGAGGTCGACTTCGTCAAGATGACCACCGGGAACGCCGGCGCGCGGGTGCTGTTCCTGCGCGGCAAGCTGCGGGCCCGCGGCGACCTGGGGCTCGTGAACCGGTTGCCGAGCCTGTTCGACGTGCCCCGGCCCTGACCCGGCGGCCGATGCGGTGGCCCGCTCGCGGCGGGCCACCGCATTCGTCAACGATCCGCGGTGCGGGCCCAGGCGCTGCTGCTCACCGACGGCGGCGGCTCGGCGACGTAGCGGACCGGCAGCCCCCGTCGCCCGGCGGCCGCGACGATGCCGGGCACCGCCCGTTCGGCGAGGGCGGCGATGGTGAAGGCCGGGTTGACGGTCAGCGCTCCAGGCACCGCGGAGCCGTCGGTCACGAAGATGCCCGGGTGGCCGCGCAGCTCGTGGGTGTCGTCGAGGGCGGACGTCTCGGGATCGTCGCCGATGCGGCACGACGCCAGCGGGTGCACGGTGTACGCGCCGATCACCTCGTCGTTCCAGGGCATCACCCGGGCCAGGCCGTCGCGTTCGAGGATGTCGCGTACGTCCTCGTCGGCACGTTTCCAGGCGGCGCGGGTGTCGGCGGAGGGCCGGTACGACAGCGCACCGCGGCTGAGCATCTGCTGCGAGACCCGGTCGGCGTTACCGGTCTCCGGCGGCGGCCCGAAGACACCCTCGTTGTCGTCCTCGGACATGATGAAGATCGTCAGCCAGGACTGCCAGCGGCGCAGCATCTCCTTCTTCTCGGTCCCGAACCAGGTCGGCCCGGCCGCCTCGGGCGCCTGCGCGAGGATGGTGCCGAACCCGGGCGGGAAGTAGAGCTGCTCCAGCGAGTACCGGCTGAACTCGGGCAGCGAGCCGTCGAGCTTGTCCCAGCTCGCGCAGACCGGGCCTTTGCCGATCTGGTACGCCTCGTACGCGCGGCCGTCGCCACGGTCGAGTTTCAGCAGCTCACGCACCTTGTCCTCGTCGACCACCGCGGTGTTGAGCCGTTCGCCGTTGCCGGAGAAGTAGCGGCCCACCGCCTCGGGCATCGCTCCGAGGTCCTCCTCGGAGCGTTGCAGGATCACCGGGGTCGCGGCGGCGCCGGCGGCCACGACGACCAGCTTGCAGTCGATCGTGCCGGAGCCCGTGACGACCCGGTAGTCCACCTCGTCGACGGTGTTGTAGTGCACCCGGTAGCCGTCGCCGGTGCGCGTGATGCGTTGCACCTCGTGCAGCGGGCGGATGCGGGCGCCGTGCACGACCGCGGCCGGCAGGTAGTTGAGCAGCAGCGAGCGTTTGGCGTCGAACCGGCAGCCGGACATCATCCAGTTGCAGTTGGTGCAGCGGTCGCGGTCGATGGCGGCGGGCACCGGGTTGGCGGTGCGCCCGGCCCGGGAGCACGCCGCGGCGAACAGCCCGCCGGAGTAGGTGACGTCGTCCCAGTCCTGCCGGGTGATCGGCAGGGACTCGGCGACCATGTCGTACCACGGGTCGAGGGCGTCACGGTCGATGGTCCGCGGCCACATCCGCTCGCCGATGCCACCGCGCCGGCCGAAGACGTACCTCGGCGCCCTGGGCATGGCGGCGAAGTAGACGACGCTGCCGCCGCCGACGCAGTTGCCGCCGAGCACGTTCATGCCGTCGCCCATGGTGAACTCGAAGGCCCGGGTGGACGAGCTGCCGAACTTGAAGTCGTGGTCGAAGTCGTCGCCGGTCAGCCAGGGCCCGCGTTCGAGGATCTCGACGCGTGCGCCTCCGGCGGCGAGCCGGTAGGCGGGGATCGCGCCGCCGAACCCGCTGCCGATGACGACGACGTCGGTGCTGTCGTTGCGACTCATGCCGGATCTCCCGATTCCGTCGTGTGCGGGTGGACGGTGGCCAGGACCTTGCGGTACGAGAAGTCCGGGAACCGCCAGAGTCCGTCCGCGCCGGGCGGGGTGAACCCCATGGCGATCAGGCCCGGATGGCCGCCAGCGAGGGCGTCCGTCGTGTGCTGCGACGCGCCGGTGTCCCATGCCATCACGCTGAACATGGCCAGCGGCACCCACAGCTCGCGCTCCGGGTTGCCGGGCGCCATGAGCGTGGCGGCCAGGGCGGTGCGGTCGTCGAATCCGAGCGCGGCGAACGCCGGCACCCCGTCCTCGAGCGTCCGGCCGCGCCGGGCCGCCCAGTCCCGGGCGTGTTCGTCGAGCCCGGCCGCGAGGGTGGGCAGCACGCCCGCGAGCCCACCCTCCTCGGAGGTCATCAGGTCGATCGCCCCGGACGCCACGGCGCCGCCACCCGCCGCCGCCCCGGCGACCGCCCTGTCGTGCGGGCCACGGCGCTCGCCGGGAATGATCGTGTCCGCGAACGCTTCGAGTGTCATCACTTCGCGATCGTCGAGAATCGCGGATTTCGGCTCCATCAGATATGACCTTCCTGGGATTCCGCGCTGCATTCTCATCGTGGTCCGCGTTTAGTCCGGCAGGCATCTCCCGGGTTGCGCCACCACGGTGCGCACGGCGGAAGACGCCGGTCACCAGCCCTTTTCGACAGGATGGAAGGAATCGTTGTCGATCCATTGAGGAAAGAGGGACGTGATGACTTCGACCCCGACGTCCACGGGTCCGGACAAGGCGGATCAGGCGGCCATCGCGGCGGTTCCGGCGCGCATGGTGGCGGCGTGGCGCGAGCACGACTCGAAGGCCTTCGCCGGACTGTTCGCCGAGAACGGCACGATGATCCTGCCCGGCGTGTTCCGGCAGGGCCGTACGGCCATCGAGGAGTTCATGGCCCACGCCTACCAGGGTCCCTACAAGGGCACGACGGTCACCGGGCAGCCGATCGAGATCAAGCCGCTCGCCGACGGTGCGGTCGCCGTGCTGACCGAGGGCGGTGTGATCGCGGCCGGCGCCGACGGGCTGGACCCGGCGGACGCGATCCGGGCTTCCTGGATCCTCGTCAAGCGTGACGGCGAGTGGGTGCTGGCCGTCTACCAGAACTGCCCGCGCGACCCGGCCTGACCCGCCGGCGAAAGAAGGCGCTGCCGGTGGACGATCCACCGGCAGCGCCTTCCTCATGCGTGGGGTCAGGTCCGCCGCTTCTCCCGCAGGTGCCGCACCCACCAGTAGGCGCCGCGGATCACGCACACGATGGTGACGGCGAAGAACAGCGTGTAGACGATGTTGAACACCATCAGCACGCCGTACACCATGGCCACGGACGAACCGAACATGAACATGTCCCGGCCCTTCGACGGAGTCGTACCCGGGTCGGTGATCATGTAATTGGTGAAGAGCACGAACGCCACACCGGTCATCGGCACGAGCGCGCCCCACAGTGACACGTCCCAGATCCAGTGCCGGATCAGGGCCTGGATGACGAAGCCGCCGACCCAGCCCATGATGAGCAGCACCTTCTTGGTGAGCAGGGCGTTGAGCACCGTTCCCGCGGTCAGGATGACGAACGGGACCATGACGCTGATGGCGTCCGGAACGTTCTCGGTGAAGTGGTACGGCGGTGCGATGTTGACCCACGAGAACGCCAGCAGGGTGATCGTGATGCCGAAGTTCGACGGGTTCAGGAAGTGCCGCATCCGGCCGTTGATGGGCGCGCGGAACACCGCCTTCTGCGCGATCGCCACGACCACGGCGAACGCGATCGGCCAGAAGTGGACGTTGGCGTAGAGCAGCATGTTGCAGGCCAGCGCGGTGATGTGGGTGGGCAGCAGGAACGTGTACATGCCCCATGCGCCGTGCCCGGCGAAGGCGGGGCGCCGGCCCTGCGATCGGGCCGCGACCATCTCGATGGTGATCTCGGCGAAGTATCCGACGGCGAGGGCCAGCAGCGGCCAGGTCCACGGCTGTTCGAAGCCGAGCACCGTGTAGCCGAGGATGTTGAAGACGCTCATCGAGATGGCGAAGTTGCGCAGCGCCTTGTAGCGGGGGTCGGCCGCGTCGATGCGCGGGGTGGTCGTCGCGACCGGTGCCGGAGCCGATGGTGCGGACGGTGCCGCGGGCCGGCCGGCCCGGTGATCCAGCGTGACCTTGTCCTGCGTCAGTTCCGTCATCGGGCCGGTACCTCCGTTGCCTGGTCGGTAAGGACCAGCTCGTGCCAGCCCGCGGTCAGGTCGAGCGTCTGGGTGTGCCGGGCGCCGTTGATGTCGACCCAGCTGACCTCCGCCTTGACGGGGCCCGTGGTCGCTTCTCCGAGCCCGAAGAACACGTCGAAGCTGCGCCGGCCGCTGTGCCCGCCGCCGCCGTCGAGCTGGCCGATCCGCTTGCGGCCGTCCGCCGTCATCAGGCACACCTGCGCGCCGTACGCCGGGGTGGTGGCCTTGCCGGCGTCGTCGCCGAGAGCCGGCCGGTGCAGTCGCAGGCCCACGAAGTCGGAGTCCGCCGGCCGGTCGTTGCGGTAGTAGGCCGGCGCGCCCCACTGCCGTGCCACGGCGAAGTCCTGGCCGCCGCTGCCGTCGGTGTCGCTGACCGCGACACCGCGGGTCGGCACCGGCACCGCCAGCCCGAGATCCTTGCTGATGTTGACGTATTTGCCGTTGTCCTCGCGGGCCCAGAAGGCGAGGGCCTCGTTGCCGGAGATGTCGTCGCCCGGCTGGGCGTTCGGCCACATCTGCGGGTTCTCCAGCATCAGGTCGTTGCTCATGGCCAGTTCCTGCAGCCACGACCAGCGGTTGATCTCGCCCTTGATGAAGCCGTCGGCCTGCACCACGGCGGGGTTGCCGCTGTTGTCGAAGTCGGCGATCTTGGTGTCCCAGCCCCAGCCGGTGAACGCCATGTTGTAGTCGGCGGCCTTCTGGTCGAACGGCGCCTCACCGCGGCTCAGCTTCGTCTTCGCGTCCACCGCCGAGGTCGAGGTGTTCTTCCACAGGAAGTTGCTCTCCTCGATGCCCCACGACGTCGTGATGTTGCTGACGAACATGTCGAACCGGCCGGCCCCGAACAGGTCGCCGAACTCGGCCGACATGCCCTTGAACGAGTCGTGACCCAGCACCATCGACTTGGGTGTGACCGCGCCCCGGCGGCCCTCGGTGCCCTCGAACCTGATCCGGCCCGGCGTGGACACGTTGTGGAACAGGTGGTCCGGGCCGAAGTCGTTGGCCAGGTACAGCTCCGGCTGCAGGTCACCGTCGAGGTCGGCGGAGGCCGAGCCGAGGGTCCAGCCGCTGGCGAGCTTCGGCTCGATGGCGCCGGGCTGCTCCTGGTAACGGACCGACGGCTGGTCGCCGCCCTCCGCGCCGATCCAGCGCAGCACGTGCGCGCCGCCGCCGTTGGCGGCACGCGACATCGAGTGGTTCATGCGGACGTTGGCCGGCGAATCCGGGTCGAGCACGCCGCTGTCCGGGAAGTAGTTGAAGACGCCGACGTCCGGATGGCCGTCACGGTCGAAGTCGGCGACCGCCACGGCGTTGGTGTTCCACAGCGGGCCGTGGTAGGTGCCGTCCGGTGACGGAGCCTGCGGCACCAGCTCGGTCGGCAGGTAGGTGGCCCTGCTCAGCGGTTCCGGGCCGGTCTGCCGGTTGAGGAAGACGACGGGCGTCCGGCCCCAGTAGTAGGTGAGCAGGTCCATCCGGCCGTCCTGGTTGAAGTCGCCCGGGTTGCAGCCCATCGGGGCGACGCCCGGACCGGTCGGCAGCGGCGCCGGGTCGAGGACGAACGGCTGGTACCGCTCGCCCGTGCCGGGGGCCGGGGTGACGATCACCGCGTCGCTGCGGGTGTCGACCAGGCACAGGTCCTGGGCGCGGCCCGCACCGGTGAGGTCGTTGACCGCGATGGCCGCGCCCACCGACGAGACCCAGGAGCGGATGTGTTCGTAGTGCTTGTTCACCTGGCGCACGTTCTTCTGCGGCAGGCCGGGCGGCAGGGCGATGGGCATCTCGGTGAATCGGTAACGCGACGCGACGGCCGAACGTTCGGAGGCCGACGCCGACGGCGTCTGAGCGATCAGATACACCGAGCCGACCAGCACGAGGGCGAAGATCGACGGCATGAGCCGGCGTACGAGTCCGGCTGCTTTCGTGGGCAAGAGTCCCTCCTTGGGTGGGGCGCGCTGTCAGGCGCGGTGGACGGTGACCGGCAGACCGCCGCGGATGCGCAGCGAGAGCATCGGCTCGGCGACGACCGGCCGTCCGGGCACACCGGCCAGGCGCAGGTCGCGGCAGATCATGGCGAGGACCAGGACGGCCTCGAGCATCCCGAGATGACTGCCGACGCAGAACCGGGGTCCGGCACCGAACGGGATGTACGCGTAGCGCGGCCGGTCGGTGTCGGCGCCGGCGGTGAAGCGGCCCGGGTCGAAGCGGTCGGGCTCCGGCCAGAAACGAGGATCACGATGCAGCGTGTACGGCGACACGAGCACATCGGCGCCGGCCGGGACCCGGAACCCGCCCACCACGTCGGCGTCGTTCGCGATCCGGGGCAGCAGCCACACCGGCGGATACAGGCGCATCGCCTCCTGGATCACCGATGTCGTGTAGGTGAGCCCGTGCAGGTCCCCGTGGACAGGCACGCGGTCGCCGAGCACCCCGGCCGCCTCGTCGTGCACCCGCCGCCACACCTCGGGGTGCTTGTCGAGCAGGTGCAGGGTCCAGCTCAGCGTGCTGGCCGTCGTCTCGTGCCCGGCCAGCAGCAGGGTGACCAGCTCGTCGCGCAGGCGGGCCCGCCCGACGGCGGGGTCGCTCTCCCTGCTGGTCGACCTGATCAGCCGCGACAGCACGTCCTCGTCGTCGCCGGACCGGCTGTGACGTTCGGCGACGAGCCGGTCGACGACGCCCTCGAGACGCCGCCGGGCCCGGCGGAAGCGCACCTGGTGCGGCAGTGGGATCCACATCGGCACCATGCTCAGCGTGCTGAGCTCGAACATCGCCTGGTCCTGGACCGCCGCGAAGTCGCCGCCGATGTCCGGGAAGGCGTGCAGGTCGGCGTCGAGCAGGGTGCGGCCGAGCACGCCCAGTGTCAGCGAGGTGAGCTCGTCGACGAGGCGGACCGGACCGCTGCCGACGTGGCCGCGCAGCCGGTCGACCAGGCGTGCGCCCTCCGCGGCGACGGCGTCGGCCTGCTGGGCGATGCGCCGGCTCTGGAACGCCGGCTGGATGACCTTGCGCTGTTCGCGCCAGAGCCGTCCCTCACTGGTGAGCAGGCCGTCGCCGAGCGCGCGTCTGGCGTGCACGAGTCCGATGCCCTTGCGGTAGTTGTCGGCGTTGTCGGCCAGCACGTGCTTGGCGTACGCCGGATGGTTGAAGATGTAGAGGGTCTTGTGCCCGACCGGGAGCCGGCACGCGTCGCCGTAACGGCCGATCGCGCCGGACATCAGGGCCAGCCGGTCCCGGTTCATCAGCATCAGCAGCCGGACAGCGGCCGCCCGTGAAGGCCCGGGCAGGGTACGCGCGGGTGCCGTCGTCGTGGTCACGTCGCCTCCCCGGTTCCGGGCACGTCGCCCACCCGGCTGAACCGGCCGCGCAGGAAGAGCAGCACGTCACGGGCCGTGGCACGGGGCATGTCCAGCAGCCGGCCCACGAAGATCGTGTGGTCGCCGCCGTCGTGGGTGTCCCATAGCTCGCATTCGAAGTGCGCGGCCGCGCCCTCGATGAGCGGTGCCCCGCACAGGGCGCCGGTACGCACCGCGGTGTGCCGGAACTGTTCGGCGCCGAGCGGCCGCCGGCTCGCGAAGTGCCGGGCGATCTGCTCCTGGCCGGAGTGGAGCACCGAGACACCGAACGTGCCCGCGCCCAGCAGCGCGTCGTGCATGAGGGCGCCGCGTTCGACGCAGACCAGGATGAGCGGGGGATCCAGCGACACCGCGGTGAAGCTGTTGGCCGTCATGCCGCGCGGCTGCGGGCCGCCGACGGTGACCACCGTGACGCCGGTGGCGAACGCCCCGAACGTCTGCCGCAGCAGCCGGGTGTCCATGGCGGTACCGGATCGCAGCCCGGTCATGAGCGGGACCTCGCCAGCTGGGGCGTGTACGGCTCGAGCGCGTGCAGCAACGCGTCGGGGACCCGTGCCGGGCTCGTCCGGTTGTTCGGGCCACGCATGCACGCGACCCGCTGGGTGCCCCGCGCCACCAACGTCTCGCCGCCGCCGGGGTCCAGCCGCACGTAGTCGAATCCGAACTGGAGCTGGGTCTGCCCGAGTTCGAGCAGCCGCATCCGGATCGACAGCTCGTCGAAGGCGGTGATCTCGGCGAAGAACTCGCAGTCGACCTTGAGGGTGAACAGTTTCAGGTCGTCGCGCAGGTCGTCGAGGACGGCGGTGGCGTGCTGGCGCAGGAACAGCTCACGGGTGCGGCCCTGCCAGCGCAGATAGTTGACGTAGTAGACGTTGCCGACGAGGTTCGTCTCCTCGAATCCGACGACGTGCCGGTATTCGTAGTAGTCCTTCATCTCTGCTCCTCAAGGACCTCGGCGAGGACGGCGAGGACCACCGGGGTGTCTCCGCCTCGGACGGACGTGGACAGGACGCCGATGCGCGCGTCGCCGGAGGTGAGCAGCACCCAGCCGGGTGGGCCGCCGGCGGCGAGCATGATCGGTGCGTCCGTGGAGCGGCCGGCCTTGCGCAGGCTCTCCCCTGCGGCCCAGACCCGGGTGGCGGCCACGTCGAACGGTTCTGCGCACGCCTCGGCGATCCGGGCGGCGAGGTCGTGGTGCCGGCCGAGCAGCGCCTGCCAGTCGTCGCGGGCGCGGGACGCGACCGGTTCCAGGTCGCAGCCGGCCGGGCCGTCGGCGATCACGGCCAGGGTCAACCCGGCGCCGTGTGCGGCGGTCAGGGTACGGTCGCCGGGCAGTTGCGGGCGGCCGTCGGCGCGGTAGTGCACCTCGGCCGGGTGGCCCAGGGCCCGGCCGGCGGCGCGGGCGGTCCGGCGGCGGCGGGTGGCGACGTGCTCCCCGGTGTCGTCGCCGTCGTCGTCGGGCTCGACCACGACGGAGGCCCGCAGGCCGGTCACGTCTTCGAGGGTGCGTTCCAGGTAGGGGCCGAGCAGCGGCGCGGGCCACGGTCCCCGGCTGTCGCGCTTGCGCACGGCCCGCAGGTGCAGGCCGGACCAGCGTTCGACGGCCTGGCCGGAGGCGTCGCACAGGACGACGTCGTACAGGTAGTCGTCGCCGTCGTGGCTGCGTTCGGTGGCGTACATCCGCAGCTCGCCACCGGCGTCCAGAGCGGAGCCCGCCGGGATGATCTCGTCGACGCCGACCGGCAGCAGGGTCGCGTCCGGCACGCACACCTGGTTGCCGTGCATCAGCGCGTCGCGCACGCCCGGGTCGCCGAGGATCAGGCGGCCGGGCAGGAAGCCGGCGAACCAGCCGGTGTCCGGCAGCGCCTCGACGGTCGCGTCGACGTGCCGGGCCGCGGCCCGCCGGTATCCGCGCAGCCGCTGGAACCGGTCGCCCTGGAAGAGCAGGCCGTCGTAGAGGTCGGTCGCCGGGTCCAGCGGGACCGGCGGCAGACCGCTGCCGGGGTCCGCGGGCCGCTCGATCGCCGTGTCCCCGCCGCGGCGGCGCAGCCGGGCGCGGAAGTGTTCCGCGGAGAACCCGGTCTCGGCGCTCTGGATCGCCACGTCGACGGTGTCGTCGCCGGTGCGGACCGCGGCGATCCGGATCGTGGTGCTGCCGTCCGGCGGCACCACGATCGGGCGGGCGAACTCGGCGCCGGTGATGATCGGCGGCTCGGTCCAGCCGGTCAGGGCAGCGGTGACCTGCGCCATCGCTTCCATGCCGAACACCGCCGGGAACAGCAGGCTGCCGTCGAGCAGGTGGTCGGCGAGGTACGGGTCGGTGCCGGCGTTGAGTTCGGTCTCGGCCACGAGTTCCACCTCGTGGTAACGCAGCAGGGTCCGGTCGACGAAGCGCAGCAGCGGCAGTTCGGGCTGATCGCGTTCGACGGTGTGGATGCCCTCGGTGCGGCCGCTGATCACCACGGCGGGCGGGGTGTCCGGATCCTCCAGGAGCCGGCGCAGGACGGCCACCCCCTGGTCGGGGGTGATCGGGGTGACGCCCTGCCGGGACAGCGCCTCCACCACGGAGAGCCGCTCCCCCATGCCGACGCCGGACCAGACCGACCACTCGAGCACCAGGGTCCGGCAGTCCGGGTTGGCGGCGCCGTGCCGGGCGACCAGGTCGCCGAGCCACTCGTTGGCGATCGAGTAGTGCGCCTCCCCGCGCAGACCGGACCGGCCGATGATGCTGCCCAGGGCGACCAGCAGGCGCAGCGAGCCGCCGTCCACGGCGTCGAGCACGTTGCGCAAGCCGTCGACCTTGGGTGCCAGGGTGTCGCGCAGCATGTCGGGGTGCACGTCGACCAGCGACGCGGGTTCGTTGCGGCCGGAGCCGTGCAGGATCGCCGTCACCGGTCCGCCGAAGAGCCCGGTCAGTTCGTCGATCGCCGCCCGGATCTGGGCGGGATCGGTCACGTCGGCCCGCGCGTACCGCACGTCCACACCGCGTTCGGTGATCCGGGTCAGGTTGCCGCGCAGTTCCGGGTCGGCCGCCGGGTCGGAGCGGCCCACCAGCGCGAGCCGGCAGCCGCTGTCCTCGGCCATGGTCAGGGCGCATTCGGCGGTGATGCCCTTGCCCCCGCCGGTGACCAGCAGGACGTCGGAGGAGGTGAGGGCGGCCTCGGTACGCCCGGCACGCACCGGCATCGGCCGGAGCACCGGAACCTGCCGGACACCGTCGGCGGTGTAACGGACCTCGGCGAACGCGGAGGTCGCGGCCACCTCGGCGACGATCCGGTCGACGGCGTCGGGCTCGGGCGCGATGTCCACCACGGTGGTGCGGACGTGGGGCGCCTCCAGGTGCAGCGTCTTGGCGAGTCCGGCCGCGCCGCGGCCGTGCTGGACCAGCACGAACCGGTCCGCGGCGGACCCGGTGGCGGCCGCACGGGCACCGGCCAGTGCCGGCGCCAGGTCGGCCTCCGAGCAGTCCTCGGGCAGCCACACCAGCACGCCGCCACCGACCCGGGCGCGTTCCAGGGCGGACTTAAGCTGGCCGGCGAGTGGGGTGCCGCCGGGCGAGTGGACCTGCCAGGATCCGCGGTCGCCGGTGGCCGCGACGGCGGGTGCGGAGCGTTCGTCGAGGTCGATGCGCCAGGCGCGGACCCACTCGGCGGCGCCGGCCACCGGTGCCGCGGTGTCCTCGGGGCGGTCGCTGTCACGCAGCGACTCGAGGGTCTCGGCGAGCTCGCCGAGCGTGGCCGTGGCGTAGTTGGCCGGCACCTGGCTCGGCGGGATGCCGGCGCCCTGAGCGACCGTGTTGACCAGCTGGCCGACCGTGATGGAGCTCAGGTGCAGATCGTCGAGGAGCCGGCTGTCCATGTTGACGGATTCCAGCGGGAGTTCGGCGCGCTCGGCGGCGAGCCGCCGCAGTTCCTCGGCGACCGGGGCGCCGCCGGTGGCCGGGCCGGACTCGGCGGGGGCCGCGGGCTCGGCCGCGGGACCGGCCGGGCGGTGCGCCGGTACGGCGGGCGCCTGCTCGCAGGGGCTGGCGAAGAAGGTGAACGTGGTGTCGAGGGTCAGCGGCCGCAGCAGCCGGCCGTGGAACAGCGTCGGCTCGACGTTGGTGCCGCCGGTGACGAATGCGGCGGCCACCACGCGCAGCAGCCCGGCCGACGATTCGTCGTCGGTGTCGAGGGCGACCGCCGGCACGTCGGTGACGGCGCGCGCCAGCCCGCTGAGCACCTGACCGGGCCCGACCTCGACGAGCAGGTCGACGTCCTTGGCGGCCAGTGCGACCGCCTGCGAGAACAGGACCGGTTCGGTGATCTGCCGTCGCAGCAGGTCGCCCAGGTCGGTGTCGGGGTCGAGTGTCTCGCCGGTGACCGTCGACACCACCCGCCGTTGCAGCGGGCCGAAGCTCTCGCGTCCCAGCACCGAGCCGAAGGCGTCGGCGGCTCCGGCGACCAGCGGGGAGTGGAAGGCGTGCGACACGGCGAGCCGGGACGCGGTGACGCCGGCCTCGCCTGCCCGGCGGCAGCCCTCCTCGACGGCGTCGATCGCGCCGGCGACGACGGTCTGGTTCGGGCCGTTGTGGCCGGCGATCACCAGGGGCAGGCCGTCGATCAGGCGCTGTGCCTGTTCGGCGTCGGCCGCCATGCTGGCCATGGTGCCCGAGGAACTGTGCTCGGCCATGGTGCGGCCACGCTGCGCGGCGAGCTCGACGACGGTGCCGGCGTCGACGGCGCCGGCCCACTGCAGGGCGGTCAGCTCGCCGAGGCTGTGCCCGACGGCGACGGTGGCGTCGATGCCGAGGGCGGTCAGCACCCGCTGACCGGCGAGTGATCCGGTGACGATCCTCGGCTGGGCCACCTCGGTGGCCACCGTGTCGCCGCCGCCGGGCAGGGCGGCCCGGCGGTAGACCTCGTCCGCCTCGGTGAACCGGCGGCGCAGGGCGCCGCCGCTGGTGCCGCGTCCGGAGCCCTGGCCCGGGAAGAGGAAGCCGATCCGGCCGTCGCCGGCCTGTCCGAGGAAGACGCGGTCCTCGGACGACACCAGCTGGGTCTCACCGGAGTCGATCGCGGTGATCACGGCCTCCAGCCGGGTGACCGCGTCAGCCGGTGAGCGCACCACGACGGCGGCGCGCCACGGCAGGTCGCGCAGGTCGCCGTGCAGTGCCGAGGCGAGGTCGCTGAGCTGGGCGTAGCTGACCGTGGGCACGAAGGCCGCCGCCCGTTCGAGACGTTCGCGCAGCTCCTGCGGGGTGAGGGCGTCGAACAGCAGCAGTTCGGCGTCCTGTGCACCGGCCGCGATCGCGCTGACCCGGGCGCCGTAGCGGGCCGGGCGGCGCGCCTCGCCGTTGTCGAGCACGAGGTGGGTGTTGATGCCGCCGAAGCCCATGGCGGTGACCCCGGCACGGACCGGTTGCCCGTCGGGCCACGGTTCGGCCTTGCGTACCACCCGTAGTGCGGTGTTGCCCGCGCTGAACACCTCGTGCGGGTCGTGGCAGCCGATCGCGGGCGGGATGACCTCCTGGCGCAGCGCCATCGACGCCTTGATCAGCCCGGCGATCCCGGCGGCGGCCTTGGTGTGGCCGATCATGGCCTTCACCGAGCTGATCGCGGCCGGCGCGGCGCGGCCGGCGGCCTGCCGGTTCTGGTTGAGGGCGGTGAGCTCGTTGTCGTCGCCGACCTTGGTGCCGGTGCCGTGGCCCTCGAACAGCGGGACGGTGTCGATGCCGAAACCGGCCTGGGCGTACGCGCGGTTGAGTGCCAGGTGGTAGCCGCGGGTCTCCGGCCGGGTGATGCCGCCGCGGCCGTCGGAGGAGATGCCCCAGCCCGCGATCGTCGAGTAGATGCGGTGCTGCCCGCGCCGCGCGTCGTCCTCGCGCATCAGCACGACCATCCCGCAGCCTTCGCCGGGCCAGAAGCCGTTGGCGCCGCGGTCGTAGACGCGCATCTCGCCGGTGGCCAGCGCCATCGTCTTGGCGAACCCGATGATCTCGAACGGGTCGATGGACAGGTCCACGCCGCCGGCGACGGCGACGTCCAGTTCGCCCTCGACCAGTGCCTTGCAGGCGGTGGCGACCGACAGCAGTGACGACGAGCAGGCGCCGTCCACGGTGTAGCCGCCGCCCTGCAGGTCGAAGTGGTTGCAGATGCGCCCGGCGATGGTGTTGGACAGGCCGCCGGCCAGGGTGTCCTCGTCGATCGCCGGGAACGGGCTCTTGTAGGCCTGTTCCAGGTCGTCGAGCAGCATGCCGAGGTCGTCGTCGCCGAAGCCGCGTTCACGCAGCACGGCGCTGACCGTGCGCTGCACGTACGGCCAGCGCAGCCGCAGCTGGTTGGCGCGGGAGAACTCGCCGGTCAGCGTGTTGCCGATGATCACGCCGGTGCGGTCGCGGGGCAGGCCCTCGGCCATCGGGAACCCGGCGTCGGCGAGCGCGCCGGCCGCGACGTCCAGCGCGAGCCAGTGGGTCAGGTCGGTGGAGCGGTAGGTGCTGCCGGCGACCTTGTAGGCGACCCGGTCGAACTGGTAGGAGTCGATCACCGCGGCGTTGGAGGCGTAGAAGCGGTCGGGGGTACGGGGATCGGGATCCCAGTAGTCCTCGAGCCGCATCCGGACATCGGGCAGGCGGCGGAACGCCCGCCGGCCCGCGATCGCGTTGTCGAACAGTTCCTTCGGGCTGGTGGCGTCCGGGTATCGGCAGGCCATCCCGACGAGAGCGATTCTGGGCATGGGTGATCGCTGTCTCCTTCCGCGGCGAGGCCGCGCGGTGTCCGGCGGTTCGCGCGTGTCGCGGCGAACCGTCTTCGTGGTGCCGGGAGGTCAGGTGCGCGGACCGTCCCGCCGTGGCGTGGTCACGCCGGCCTGTGACGTGAAGGCGCCGGCGATCCGCTCCCGCCAGGTGGCGTAGGCGGGGACGTCGCCGGTGTCGGTGAGGCCCTCGCGGGCGCGGTCGGTGACGGCCGAGGCGGTCGCCACGTCGGTGCCGCACAGCACCTCGGTCGCGAGTTCGTTGTGGTCGACGACCAGGCCGGCGCGCAGTCGGGCGGCTGCGGCGAACGCCGCGCCCTGGGCGACCTGGGGCCGGTGCGGGCCGGCGAGGCGGGCGAAGTCCTCGAGTTCGGTACGGGTCACGCCGCCGGCGTAGGTGGCGGCGAGCCCAGCCCCGCTGTACAGGTCGCCGCGCCGGTGTTCGGGGAAGGCGTCCAGCAGGGCGGCGACCCGGTGCGGGTCGGCGCCGCCGACGAACCAGGTGGCCCGGCCGATGCCCTGGTCGACGACGCTGCCGGTGTGCTCGGCCGATCCGCCTGCGGGCCATCCGAGCCGTTCGTCACGGAAGTGTTCGTGCACGTAGCGCCGGGTGCGGAAGTAGGCCTGGTGGAAGCCGTAGCCGTCGAGGACCAGCCAGCGCAGCAGCGGGTCGGGGGCGTGCAGGGTGCTCCAGCGCAACCGCGGCAGGCGGGCCATCGCCCAGCCGACGCCGACGTAGACCATGTAGACGTGCGGGTCGCCAGGCCCGGCGAGGAAGTCCCGCACGTGGTGGGTGTGCCCGAACGGCAGCCCGTCGAGGACGGCCATGGCCATGCCGGCGCCTTCGAAGGCGAATCCGCGGTACGTCTCGTCGAGCCCGGCGAGTTCGGTCACGACGTTCTCGGAACGCCCGGTGGCGGCGGCCGCGCCGTAGCCGGTCAGGAACGAGCGTCCCACCGTTTCGAGCCGTTGCACGGCTTCGGGTGACTTGGCGTGGAATCCGCGTACGCCGACGCGGGTCTGTGAGATGTCGGGGGTCAGGATCCGTCGGCGCAGGGCGTGCCAGGTTCCCATTCGGGGCCTCCACAGAAGTTGTCAGGTCACGGGCGGGCCGCGTGGTCGCGGGTGACGTGCTCGCGGACCTGCCGCCGCCAGGACTCGTAGTCGGGTTCGCCGCCGTGCGCGCCGGTGAGGCTCACGTCGTCGGCGAGTTCGGCGGCGGTCGCGACCGGCAGGCCGGCCAGTGCGTGCACCGCCACCTCGGTGTGGTCGGTGACGAAGCCGGAGAAGTGCCGGGCCTTGGCCGCGAACACGGCTCCCTGTGCCAGGTGCGGCGCGTGCTCCCCGGCGTCGGCCCGCAGTCCGGTCAGGCCTGCCCGGTCGCATCCGCCGGCGAAGGTGGCCGCCAGGCCCACGCCGCTCCACAGATCGGCGTGACGGTCCGGGGCGAAGGCGCGCAGCGCGGCGCTCACCGGGTCGGGGCGGCCGCCGTGGATGAACCACAGGGCCCGGCCGATGCCCTGGTCGACGGCGTGCGGGAAGTAGTCGGGCCGCCCGCGCCACGGGTAGGGGTCGAGCTTGCGCTGGCGGGTGATCACGCGCTCGGTGTCGAAGTACGCGCGGTCGAAGCCGTAGCCGTCGACGGCCAGCCAGCTCATCGTCGGGTAGTAGGGCGTGCCGGTCAGGTCGGGCAGCACCCCGCGCCACAGCACACGAGGCAGCCGGGCCATGGCGAAACCGATTCCGATGTACGTCAGGAATGTGTGCGGACGGCCCGGTCCGGCAAGCAGTTCCCGGGTCCTGGTACCCCGCCCGGCGGCCATGGCGTCGCGAATGGTCAGCGCCATGGTGGCGCCCTCATAGGCGAATCCACGCAGTTCCGCGGTCACCATTTCCAGCCGCCGCCGCAGATCCTCGAGCGAGGCGACGTCGATACCCCATTCAAACCCGCAGACCACCGACTGCGGTATCGCCTCCAGCGCACGGGTGGCGCGGGTGGGCGTCACCGGAAATCCTCGCCCGGCGAAACTGACGTCGTTCAGCGAGGGGCTGAGGGCGAATCGGCGAAGGGCTCCGAAAACTCCGGGCATGTCGGCACTCCAGACGTATCGGGTTCTGTCCATCGTGTTACGCGGCGCCTTGCGGATGCGTCTCCTTTCGTGCGCCGTCATCGATGTCCGTTTGCCGGGCGCCGATGCGGCGGGCCGCTTCGAACGCGGCCCAGCCGGTCACCTCCACGAGTGCCTCGTCGCCGGGCAGCACGTCACGGAAGGCGGCCACCGTGTCGTCGCCGACCTGGTGCGAGGCGACGGCGGTGAGCAGCGCCAGCCGCCCGGTGGCGCGGTCGTGCGGGTCCAGGCCGGCCAGCGCGTCCTCGCACCAGGCGGTCGAGATCCCGGTCTCCTCGCCGTGCCACCGGTCGAGGTGGCCGGCGACGAGCGCGCGTACCCCGTCGGACAGCCAGCGCCCGGCGGCGGCGTCGTAGGTGGCGGCCGCGCCGGCCATCGCCCGGGCCACGGTGGGGCTGGCGGCGGCCCATCGCAGGTCGGCGGGCAGGTCGGCGGGCGGAAGCAGTCCGACGGAGCGCCCGGGTGCCCGCGGGGCGCGCAGGGTCGAGCGCAGCAGCCGGCCGAGCCCCTGCTTCATGCGCCTGCGGGCCCGGCCGACCAGGACCGGCGGCAGCAGGAAGTTGGCGAGGAAGACGTTCACCGTGCGGGTCAGGTAGTGCATGGCGGTCAGCGTGCCGATGAGCTCACCGCGTTGCGCCGCGCTGAGACCGGCGGGCAGGGCCGTGCCCTCCGGTGCCTGGTGGGCGCTGCGGGCCCACGCGCTGATCTCACGGATGGCGGGGTCGTGCATCGCGCCGATCCGGTCGGCGGACAGCTGCTCGGCGTCGTGTTCGCCGCTGAGCTCGTACATGCTCACGGTGTGCATGTCGACGCAGTAGGGGCAGATCGTGGCGACGGCGACGGCGGCCGCGACGGCCTCCTTGCGGGCACGGTCGGCGAGGTCGCCGACGAGCAGTGACTCGCGCATCAGCATCCAGTAGGCGGCGAGGGCACGCGGCGAGGGCGAGTGCATCAGGGCCGGCGGGATGACCATCCGCATCTCGTCGGCGATCTGGGCGTAGGTCGCGGCGACCACGCCCGTGGCGGCGTCCGGCGGCACGGGGGAGACGTGGCGGACCTGGCGTTGCACGGTCGAGGCGGTCATCCGGCTGACGATCATGGCAGCAACTCCTGACTCGTGGAGTCGCCATTATCGTCTCGAAATCAGTGCGACAAGAACTGCTCACGAGTGGACCGCACGATCGAAGAATAGTCAGCCCACCGCCGCAACCAATTGATCACGGTGATACGCCACTTCGGTATTGCGGTCTCCTCCCAGGTTGCCCCGCTCCGGTTGCCCGCGTCACAGCAGGCTCGATAGCCTCGGTGAGGAATTTGCAATTTCATTGCGTTCGCGACATTGACTGCACCCGATGCGTGTTACGACGATGGCCACCCTTCCCCAAGGAGCGTGACGCAGCAATGGAAGACACCAATGAGATCGCCGCTCTACGCGCAATCGAGACCATGCAGGGACGCCTCGGCGAACAGTTGACAGTCGATGATCTCGCACGTTCCGCGATGTTCAGCAAATTCCATTTCACTCGTGTATTCCAGCGTGTAACCGGGGTGTCGCCGGGTCGTTTCCTCTCGGCGCTAAGGCTGCAGAAGGCCAAAGAGCTCCTCGTCTCCACCTCGATGAAGGTCTCCGACATCAGCATCAGCGTCGGCTACAACAGCGTCGGTACCTTCAGCTCGCGTTTCAGCCGCAGCGTCGGCATGCCGCCCACGATCTACCGGCAGCGTGAGGGCTTTGCCGACGCGATCACCGCCGAACCCGTCGGCGCCGGCTTCTCCAGCGCGGCGGTGCGCTGCGAGCTGCATCTGGACGAGCCCGACCCGGACGCGCTGATCTTCGTGGGCCTGTTCACCGACCGTATCCCGGAGGGCCGCCCGGCGCGTTGTGCCGTGGTGCGGGAGAAGGACCACGTCGTGTTCGACAATCCGCCGCTGGGCCGGTGGTTCCTGCTGGCCCAGTCGGTCTCCGGCGGTGACACGGGCGTCGAGCCCGACCACGCGGACCGCCCGGTGAAGGTCGCCACGGCCGGGCCGATCGCGATCCACCGCAACTCCGTCATGTCGATCGACCTCGACCTGCGGCCGTGCCGGGCTCTGGACCCGCCGGTCCTGCTGGCCCTGCTCGACGTCCGCAACTACGCACTCGACCGGATCGGCGCCGCCTACGGCCGGACCGAGACTCTCGCCCACGCGGCGTGATCCGCGACCGCGGGCACCGACTCACCCCACTGGAGGATCCCGTGCCCCTCGGACCGACGAAGCAACTCGTCCCGCCCGATACCGCCCGCGAGGCCGTGCCACAGCGCCGGACGCGGCTCGTGCTGCTCAGCGCCGGTGCCGGCGTGCTGCTGGCGATCCTGTGGTCGTTCCACTTCGTGGACACGGTGATCGGCGAGAACGTGGCCGACACCCTCCTGGGCCACCCCGCCAAGGAGACCGCCCTGTCCGGCGCCGGAGCCGCGCTGCTGTTCTCGCTGGTGTCCGGCCTGGCGGGCACCTTCACCGCCTGCAACATCGCGATGGCCGCGTCGCTGGGGCCGCTGGGCCAGGCCGGCGGCAGCGTCCGCCACGACGGCGCGGGGGTGCTGCGCACGCTGGCGCGGCCGACGGGCCTGCTGCTGGCCGGCATGGTGGCCGTGTCCGGCACGTACGGCTTCGTCGGTGTGCTGCTGGGTGAGCGCCTGCCGCAGCTGTCCACCGCGACGGTCGGCGGCATGCCGGTACGCCTGATCCAGTCCGCCGTCGTCTTCGGGATCATCGGGCTCGTACTCATCTGGCTCGGTCTCGCCGCGATCGGCCTGGTCCGGGACCCGTTCGCCGCGCATCCCGCCCGCCGGGTCGTCGTCTTCGGCGCGCTGGCCGGCGGTTTCCTGATCGGACGCCCGTACCCGATGTTCAACAAGCTGTTCCACTGGGCCGTCGACAACGGCAATCCGCTGTTCGGCGCCGCCGCGTTCGTGCTCCAGTCGATCGGCAACGTCGTGCTGGTCGCCGTGATCTTCGCACTGATCATCATGGTGACGCGGGGCCGGGCGGTGCGCTGGCTCGCCGACCCGCGGCGTGCCGCGGCGGTCACGGGGGCGCTGCTGATCGCGCTGGGCGTGTTCACCGTCGTGTACTGGGACCTGCGGTTGCCGGCCCGTTTCGGCTACGGCTGGTTCCCGATGATGCCGTACAACTGAAGGCTCGTCATGAACGAGAACAGCGAGATCGGCGAGATGCGGGAACGCATCGACGAGATCGACGACGAACTCATCCGGCTGTGGCGTGAACGCGCGGGCCTGTCGCAGGACATCGGCGCCAAGCGGATCGCCGCCGGCGGCACGCGGCTGGTGCTCAGCCGCGAGGAGGTGGTGCTGCGCCGGTTCCGCGCCGGCCTCGGCACCGAGGGAGTGAAGCTGGCACTGCTGTTGCTGCAGGCGGGCCGCGGTCCGTTGTGACACCACTTCAGTCAACGGCAGGAGCCGGGGTACGCCGCGTGTGGCGTACCCCGGCTTCGTTCTTGATCGTCAGCGCAGCCCGGCGGTGAAGGCCCGGATGTCGCGGACCAGCAGTTCCGGCTGCTCCAGGGCGGGGAAGTGTCCGCCCCGGCCGAACTCCGACCAGTGGCCCAGCGTCGGCAGGATCTGCTCGGCGAAGCGCCGGATCGGGCGTACCGCGTCCTTGGGGAAACACGCCACCCCGACCGGCATCTCCAAAGGCCAGGGGCCTCCCCAGGTACGCACGAAGTCGGCATCCACATGCGACGACTCGTAGTAGAACTGAGCGCTGGGCCCGGCCGTGGCGGTCAGCCAGAAGAGGGTGACGTTGGTGAGGATGTCGTCGCGGCTCACCGCGTCCTCGGGTGCCTTCTCCGCGTCGGTCCACTCCATGAACTTCTCGGTGATCCAGGCCAGCTGCCCGACCGGTGAGTCGGTCAGCGCGTACGACAGGGTCTGCGGCCGCGTCGACTGGATCTTCATCCAGCCCATGCCGTCCTGCGCGAAGTCACCGGTGAACCGCAGCCGCTCCATGTCCTCGGCCGACAGCCCGTGCAGCGCGGCCGGGTCCGGCGGCGGCAGTGTCACCAGCATGTTGACGTGCACGCCCAGCACGTGGCCGGGGTCGGCGAGGCCGAGGCGCAGCGAGATCGGCGAGCCCCAGTCACCGCCCTGTGCCACATAGCGGTCGTACCCGAGCCGGCGCATCAGCTCGGCCCAGGCCCGCGCGACGCGGCCGGTGTCCCAGCCCGGCTCGCCCGGGTGCGGCGAGAACCCGAATCCCGGAATGGACGGGATGACCAGGTGGAACGCGTCGGCCGGGTCGCCGCCGTGCCGGGCCGGGTCGGTCAGCGGCTCGATCACGTCGAGGAACTCGGCGTTGGTTCCGGGCCAGCCGTGGGTGAGCAGCAGCGGGGTGGCGCCCGGTTCGGCGGAGCGCACGTGCAGGAAGTGCACGGTCGCGCCGTCGATCTCGGTGGTGAACTGCGGGTGCCGGTTGAGGCGGGCCTCGTGCACGCGCCAGTCGTAGCCGGTGCGCCAGTAATCGGCCAGTTCCCGCAGGTAGCCGACCGGCACGCCCCGGCTCCAGCCGGCGTCGGGGAGCTCACCGGGCCAGCGGGTCGCGTCGATGCGCCGGTGCAGATCGTCCAGCTCGTCCTGCGCGACGTCGATGTGGAACGGTTCCATCGGGTCCCTCCTGCTAAAGGTGGTCGGCCTGGGCCTGGGCCTGGGCCTGGGCCCGGGCGGCGGGGGCGGGGGCGGGATCGGGCCGGGGCGCGTCCCACCGGGACTTGCGCAGCACCCGCACGACCTTGCCGGGGGTGAGCAGCCGGGTCGGCGGGTCGATGAGGCCCGCGACCCGGACGAACGCGTTGCCGAGCCCGGCGTCGTGCGCCGCCGCGAGCTGCAGCCGGGCGACGTAGGCATTGATCAGGCGGGTCTTGGGGGTACGGCGGCCCTGCACCGCGGCGTAGCCGAGGTCGGCGTTGGCCGTGAAGTCCCACGGCGCGTCGATCTGCCCGGCGATGTCGGTGAAGAACGACCGCCATTGCGGTGTACGGCCACGCGCCAGATGCCGGCCGAGCACGAGGGTCTCCAGCGCGGCGACGGTCATGCCCTGGGCGTAGACGGGGTTGAAGCTGCACACCGCGTCACCCATGATCAGGAAGTTGTCCGGAAAGCGGGTGAGCCGCTCGTAGCGGCGGCGCACGCTGCCCGGGAACCGGAACATGACCGGGTCGTCGAGCGGCTCGGCGTCGCACACCGCCCGGTGGATCTCCGGGACCGGCAGTGACCGGACGTAGTCGAGGAAGCCGTCGGGGTCGGTGGGCGGATGGTCGCCGAGCACGCCGGTGAGCGACAGTTCGACGCGGTTGTCGTCGCCGGGCAGACGGTAGAAGAACGCGCCGCGCGGATGTGACGGGGTGGCGGCCGGGATCATGGCGAGGTCCGGGCCGAACGGGTCGGCGTCGAGCCGGTAGTGGCGGGTCGTGTACGCGAGATCGATGCGGACCTTGTCCTCTGCGGGCCGGCCGTACCCGAGTTCGGACAGCCACGCCGGGGCACGTGAGCCGCGCCCGGTCATGTCGATGACCAGGTCCGCGGGCAGCACCGTGGGCTGTTCGCCGGGCCGGCGGCTCTGCACGCGGGCGCCGGTGACCCGCCGGCGGTCAGGGGTGGTCTCGAGGCCGAGCACGTCGTGGTTCTGCAGGAAACGCACTCCCGGCAGAGCCTGCACCATGGCGCGCAGGTGGAATTCGAGGACCGGCCGGGTCGCCGGGACCGAGATCAGCCCGGAGATCGCCGGCCGGATCCGGCGCCCGCCGAAGTACCAGCGGATGTCGCCGTTGAAGTCGCCGGGCCGTACCCCGCCGTCGATCATGCGCTGGGTCAGTCCGGGGTAGAGCTGCTCGAAGATCTGATGTCCCCGGGCCACCAGGCCGTGCGCGTGCCGGCCGTGGGGCACCCCGCGGCGGGGCCCGGCCACGTCCACCACCTCGTCGCGTTCCACCAGGATCACCTCCCGGTAGGCGCCGGCGAGGACTCTGGCGGCCAGCAGGGCCCCCAGGCCACCGCCGAGCACCACTACACGATCGCCGACAGTTTCCGGCATCGTGGCACCTCCCTCAGATTCGTTGTCTCCACACGCACCCGAGCCTGGCAGTGCCGTCGAATTCCGCGCATCTCACGCCTTGCGCAATACGGTCCGGTCCCACCGCAGCGGGGCATCCTGGAGGTTGCCGGGCCGGATCGGGCGGTGCGAGGGTCGAAATGCGGATTGCAGTAAATCCCCGGGAGCCGTATTCGCGATCCTTTTTGAACCCGAAGGGGCTGGCCGACGTGGCAAGTGACGGCAGATCAGCGCGAACGACATCATGCGGAATATGTGGCGGGATGGTCGAGGAGAAGTTCGACTTCGGCAACCAGCCGGTGTCCAACGCATTCCTCCGCGCCGACGAACTGCGGGAGGAGGAGTTCTTCTGGCTGGCGGTCGGCATCTGCACCTCGTGCGGAATGGTTCAGCTGATGCAGGAGACCCCCCGCACACGAATGTTCCACGAGAACTATCCGTACCGATCGTGCAGTTCGTCGATCATGCGCAAGCATTTCGAGCGCACCGCCCTGCACCTGATGGAGACCGAGCTGACCGGGCCGGGCGACCTCATCGTGGAGATCGGCTGCAACGACGGTGTCCTGCTCAAGGCCGTCGCCGACGCCGGTGTCCGTCACCTGGGGATCGACGCGTCGGCCGGCGCCGTCGAGGTGGCCCGCGCCAAGGGGGTACGGGCCAAGGTCGAGTTCTTCGAGGAGTCGACGGCGGCACGGCTGCGGGAGGAACACGGCCCCGCCAAGGTGATCTTCTCGGCGAACACGTTCAGCCACATCGCCTACATCGGCTCGGTTCTGGCCGGTGTGGACCGGCTGCTCGCCGACGACGGGGTGTTCGTCTTCGAGGACCGGTATCTCGGCGACATCATCGCGCACAACTACTTCGACCAGATCTACGACGAGCACTTCTACCTCTTCTCGGTACGGTCGGTGACCGCGATGGCCGAGAGGTTCGGTTTCGAGCTGGTGGAGGCCGAGCGTCTGCCCGTGCACGGCGGGTCGATGCGGTACAAGTTCGCGCGGCCCGGCCGGCGCCGGGTCTCCGGCCTGGATGATCTGCTGGAGCAGGAGGACCGGCTGGGACTGACCCGGCCCGAGACGTTCGAGCGGTTCGGGGCGAACATCGACCGGATCCGGCGGGATCTGGTGGCGCTGCTGCGCGACCTGCGCGCGCAGGGCAAGACGGTGGCCGGGTACGGCGCCACGTCGCGCAGCACCACGGTCACCAACTTCTGCGGCATCGGCCCGGACCTGATCCCGTTCGTCTCCGACACCACACCGGAGAAGCAGGGCCGGCTGACCCCCGGCTCGCACATCCCGGTGCACGCCCCGGACCGGTTCGCCGCGCCCTACCCGGACTACGCGCTGCTGTTCGCGTGGAACCACGCCGACGAGATCCTGGCCAAGGAGCGCCGGTTCCACGACGCCGGCGGCCGCTGGATCTTCTACGTCCCCGACGTGCACATCGTCTGAGCCGTGCCGCAGTCAACGACGCCTCAAGGGGAGGACCGTCCGATGATCAACGTCTTCCAGCCGATGCTGGGCGAGGAGGAGCTCGCCGCCGTGGCGCAGGTGTTCTCCGGCAACTGGATCGGCCGGGGCAGCCGCACCGAGGAGTTCGAGCAGGCCTTCGCCCGGCACATCGGGGTGCCCGGCGACTCGATGGTGTCGATGAACTCGTGTACCGAGGCCACCTTCCTGGCGCTGGAGCTGCTCGGCGTCGGGCCGGGTGACGAGGTGGTGCTGCCCGCGGTGAGTTTCGTCGGCGCGGCCAACGCGGTCGGTGCCCGCGGCGCCCGGCCGGTCTTCTGCGACGTCGACGCGAGGTCGCTCAACCCGACGGCCGCCGAGATCGAGTCGCGGCTGACCCCGGCCACCAAAGCCGTGATCGTGCTGCACTACGGCGGGCATCCCGGTGACATCGCCGAGATCGCCCGGATGTGCCGGCGGCGCGGCGTCCGGCTCGTCGAGGACGCCGCCAACGCCCAGGCCTCCTCGGTCGACGGGCGATCCTGCGGCACGTTCGGTGACATCGGGGTGTGGAGCTTCGACCACGGCAAGATCGCGGTCGCGGTCGACGGCGGCATGCTGCACTCCCCCGACCCGCATCTCGTGGCCCGCGCGCGGACCGCGGCGTACCTGGGCATGGAGCAGCGCAGCGGCTTCGACGAGGCGGCCCGTGCCCGTACCCGATGGTGGGACTTCGAGGTGTCGTCGTTCGGGCGGCGGTCGGTCACCAACGACGTGCTGGCCGCGATCGGCACCGTCCAGCTGCGCCGGCTGCCCGGTTTCGTGCGCCGCCGGCAGCAGATCACCGCGTTGTACGACACGCTGCTCGCCCACCTGCCCGGCGTCGAACGGCCGCCCCCACTGCCGGCGGGCCACCTCAGTTCCCACTACCTGTACTGGATCCAGGTCGACCCGGCGATCCGTGACGAGGTCGCCCGCCATCTGTACCGCCGGGGCGTCTACACGACGTTCCGCTACCACCCGCTGAACCGGGTCGCGGCCTACGGCACGCCGGCCAGGCTGCCGGGGGCCGACCACGCCGCCGATTCCACGCTGTGCCTGCCGCTGCACCAGGGGCTGACCGACGACGACGTGCGGTCGGTGGTAGCCGGCCTGCGCGAGTTCGTCACCCGGCCGGCCCCTCGGACACCGGCCCGGCGCCACGATGCAGAGGAAGGACGAGATGCAGTACGGACCTGAGCACGCGGAGTTCTACGACGCGGTCTTCGAGAGCCGGGGCAAGGACTTCTCCGGCGAGGCGGCCGCACTGGCCGCCCTCATCCGCCAACACCGGCCGCAGGCACGGTCGCTGCTCGACGTGGCCTGCGGCACCGGGGCACACCTGGCGGCCTTCGCCAACCTGTTCGACGACGTCGAGGGCATCGAGTACGCGCCGGCGATGGCCGCCGTGGCCCGCGACCGGCTGCCGGACGTGCCGATCCACGCCGGCGACATGCGCGACTTCGACCTGGGCCGCACCTTCGACGCCCTGACCTGTGTCGGCAACTCGGTCGGCTGCATGGACGACCGCAAGGAGCTGACGGCCGCGATCGCCCGGATGGCCGCGCACGTCGTGCCCGGCGGAGTGCTGGTGGTCGAGCCCTGGTGGTTCCCGTCGAACTTCACCGACGGGCATGTCGGCGGGCACGTGCTGAAGGAGGACGGCCGGGTGGTCTCCCGGCTCACCCGCTCGGTGCGCGACGGCGACAAGACCCGGCACGAGGTGCGGTTCACGGTGGCCGACGCCTCCGGGTTCCGCGACTTCAGCGAGGTGCTGGTGGTCAGCCTGTTCGACCAGGAGGACTACGAGGACGCGTTCGCCGCGGCGGACTGCTCGGTCCGGCTCGTCGGCGGGCTGCAGCTGGCCGACGGCCGGCCGAACAGTCCCGGCCTGTTCGTGGCGGTACGCCGGTAGCCCACCGTCCCCGGGCGGCGCACGCCGCGGCCGCCCGGGGCAAGGCAGGACCTCAGGCCGCCTTCGCCGTCTCCAGGCGCTCGATCGCGGCCTTGCGGCTGTCCAGCAGGGCCAGCAGGACCGGCGGGTCGATCTTCGAGGCCGGCTTGAGGCGGACGTTGATCGGGAAGGTACGCGTTCCGCGGACCACGATCGGGCCGACCGAGGCGACGGTGACGCACTGCTGATGCAGATTGAACAGGTCGCCGGAGACCGAGTGGCAGAGCAGATACCAGGAACCGTCGGGCACCCCGGCGAAGAAGAACTCGCCCGGCTCGTCGAGGACCATGCAGCACACCGGCCGGCCCTCCGGGATGCGTTGCGGGAAGAGGCCCATGAAGATCGGACCGGGAATCGACTTCTCGACCGACCCGTCGGCGGTTCCGACAATGGTGTTGCGCTCGGGGCCACGAGACTGGACGGGAATGCGTGAAGCGTATCCGCCCAGACGCCGGTACATGGTCGGTGACAGCCCGACACTCTTCGTGAATCGTGTACTGAAAGTGCCGACACTGTTGTATCCGACGCGAAGGCTGATTTCCGCCACATTCAATTTCGTGGTGATCAGCAGACGCTTCGCCTCCTGCAACCGGATGGCCGACAGAAATCGTCCGGGAGAGGTTCCGGTGACTCGCTGGAATACACGGGTGAAATGGAATTTGCTGAACATCGCGGCTCTAGCCATGTCGTCGACTGTCAACGGCTCCGAAAGATTGTCACGCATCTTGTCGATGACGCGTCCGACAGCTCGTTCGGTGCTGCTATACATCAATCTCTCCCACGCGCTTGCTTTCGGACATCGGCTCAGGGCGCCGGGCGCGCGGCCAGCTGGCACGCGGCGACGCCGTCGTCTGAGGCCGGCCTCGTCACCCCCACGGCCGATCGCTCCACTCCTTGGAACGCTAACCCCGCCGCGAGCTCAGCGCATATCGAATCGTGCCGTGAGTAGCACTCCCGACTATCACCCTATTTTGATCCAAGTCAATATAACTCTCAATTTTTATTATTCGGGCATATCGGCCGCTCAGTGGTGTCACGCTCCGGCCGACCGGTAGTGTCTTGAATCAGCGGGCCGGCCGCCCGGCCGAGGAGTCAGCCCGCCCGAAAATTGCGGTTGGACTCAACCACGGTGGGAGCGCGGTGCGAATATCGGACCTCAGCCGGCAGAGCGGAATTCCGGTCGCAACCATTAGGTTCTATCTCCGCGAGAAGCTGCTACCGCCAGGGACGATGACCGCTCGCAACCAGGCGGAATACGACGAACGCCACCTGCGCAGGATTAGGTTCGTCCGCGCACTCACCAACATGGCCGCACTCGATCTCACTTCCGTTCGAGAACTGGTGTCCATGGTGGACGACCACGCCATCCCGTTACCGGAGGTCTTCCGCAATCTGAACCGCCTGCTCTACCCACACGGCTCCCCCGCACCACGCTCGGAATCGATCGCCGAGGCCCAGAACGAGATCGACGGCTTCATCCACCGGATGGATTGGCGCAACCGCGAGGAATCCGCCGGCCCCGAGGCGCTCGCTCAGGTCGTCGCCACCCTCCGGAGCCTCGGCTGCGACGACGACCTCGGTTTCCTCGAGAACTTCGCCGAGGCCGCCAGCCGTCTCGCCGTCGCCGAGATGGAACTCCTCCCCGCCAGCACCGATGACGTCGACCGCGGCGCCATGATCGCCCGCGCCGTGATGTTCAAGGTCGCCTTCCAGGTCCTGCACCGGATGGCACACGAGCACCACGCGTCACTACGATTCCCCGAGCCCGCCACCCCGGCGCCGCCGACCAGCCCCGCGCAGACGGCCCGCCCGCCCCGAATGCGGTGAACCCGACCGCCGGCGTCCGGCGAGGTGGTTGGCTCGACACATGGGTGCTCCTTCCCGGGGTTTCGTCCGGATGAGCCCGTCCGGCGTGCTGGATCACGGGGTGAGCAGGTTCGCGGCGGTCCTCGCCCGGGCCGCCGACGCGCCGACGGCACTGATCCTGCTGACCGGCGACGGCGACGGACTCATCCTCGCCGGAGCGTCCGGCATGCCACCCGAATGGCCCCGGCCAGGAAACACACCCTCCCGCTCCACGCTGGCCGGCCTCGTCCTCGAAACCGGAGAGCCGCTGATCATCACCGACATCCGCGACGACCCCCGCGTGCCCGACGCCGCACCGGCCGTCGACGCGGGCGTCCGCGGCTACGCCGGCTTCCCGATCCACCACGAACACGACGGCATCCTCGGCGTCTGCAACGTCATCGACTACCAGCCCCGCGACTGGACCCCCGACCAGCTGGCCGCCGTCGACGAAGCAGCCCAGGCCTGCGCCGAATTCGTCGCCGGTCAACACCGCGCCGACACCCAGCGCCGATTCCTCGACGCACTCCTGCGAAGCCTCAAGATCGGCGTCGCGGCCTGCGACGAGAACGGCAACCTGGTCTTCCAGAACGACTACGCCCGCGAACTCTCCGGCCGCATCCCCGTCGGCACCCCCATCCGCGACTGGGCGCCACACAGCCGCGTCACCGACCTGCACGGGCGACCACTGCCCGCCGACGACCTGCCACTCCTGCGCGCCCTGCGCGGCGAACGCCTGCGCGACACCGACCTGCTCGTCAACATCCCCGGCGGCCACCCCCGCACCATCACCGTCGACGCACAACCCATCATCGGCGCCGGCCGGCACCACCTCGGATCCGTCGTCACCGTACGCGACGTGACAGAACAACGCCGCGCCGGCCGGTTCCGAGACGTCGACCAGGCGGTCACCGAGGCACTCGCCAACGCCGGCAGCATCCAGGAGGCCGGGCCACCGGTGCTCGCCGCCATCTGCGACGGGTTCGGCTGGCCGTACGGCGAGATCTGGCTCGTCGACCAGGAGGCCGGAACCCTGCTGCCGGCCGCCCACCACCACACCGGCAGCCCCGACATCGGCAACTCCGCCACCTGCGACCCGAACACCGAATTCGACCCCGGCGACACCGTCACCGACACCGCCTGGCGCACCGGACGCACCGTCTGGGCCGGACACGAACCCGGAACCGACCGGGTCCGCCTCGCCGTACCCGCACCCACCGGCAGCCGCGTCCTCGCCGTCCTGTCGTTCCGCGCCACCGCCGTCGACGACCCCGCCGACCCCCTCATCAGCCTGCTCGCCGGCATCGGCGCACGCATCGCCGAATTCCTGGAACGGCACCGCGCCGACGAACTCACCCTCGCCCTGCACCGCAGCAAGGACGACTACCTCGCCCTGATCGGCCACGAACTGCGCACCCCGCTGACATCGATCACCGCCTACGTCGAGATGCTGCGCGAATCCGACCCCGACACCGTCGTCGCCGAACTACCCGGCATGCTCGACGTGCTCAGCCGCAACAGCGCCATCCTGCGCACCATCGTCGACCAGCTGCTCGACCTCGCCGCCCTGGACGGTGGGCACGCCACCCTCACCCACCGTCCCGTCGACCTGGCCGCCGTGATCCGCGCCGCCGACGCCGAGGTCCACCCGGCCGCCGAAGCCGCACAGGTGTCGGTCAAACTCGACCTGCAGGTCGAACCGACCGTCACCGGCGACGCCGCAAGACTTCGCCAGGTCGTCACCGAACTGCTCGGCAACGCCATCAAACACACCCTCGGCGCGGGCGAGGTGACCGTACGCATGACCCGCCCCGACCCGGCAGCCGTCGAACTGACCGTCACCGACACCGGCCTCGGCGTACCACACGCCGAACACGACCGGCTGTTCGCCCGCTTCTACCGCTCGGCACGCACCCGCGAGAACCGCATCCCCGGCAACGGCCTCGGCCTGGCGCTGAGCCGCGCCATCGTCAACCTCCACCACGGCAGCATCCGCGTGGTCCCCACCAGCGGACCCGGCACGAAGATCACCGTACGGCTGCCCGCCGACCGGTCAGAACACGGCGGCTAACGTCCTGCGCACACAGTCGACCAGGTCCGTCGGCAGGAACGGCTTCATCACGACCGCCGTGGCCCCCGCCCGCGCCGGCCGATCGTCACCCGGAGTCAGGCTCCCACTCACGAAGATCACCGGAAGATCCGCCGTGACCGGGTCGGCCCGGAGCCGCCGACACAGCTCGACACCGGACAGGTGCGGCATGTCGATGTCACTGACCAGAATCGCCGGACGATGCTCACGCACCGCGGCCAGCGCCGCGTTCCCGTCCGCCGCCTCGATCACCGTGAAATCAGCACGCCGCAGGATCCGGGCCGCCAGCATGCGGATGTCGTCATCGTCCTCGGCCAGCACCAGAACCGTCATACCGAGGAACGGCCCTCGAACAGGTAACACCGCATTTACACAAGGGTAGGAGAGGCATCGGCGCGATGTGGGCGCTTCGCCGCCGTACCGCTCACCCGCGCCGCGCGGCGCGTCCCTGAAGTCCTGGCCGCTGCCGCCGTCGCTGGGTTGATGTCAGCCAGCGCACCACCCGTAGAGCATCCTAGGAATCTAGGTGGATGGCGATCGACGGGCGAGTCAGAGGTTCACCCGGTTGACGATCGAGGCTGCTCCAGCGACGGCTCCAGTCGCTGTCGCCGGTCCTGTTCGCCCGTGCTGTTCGCCCGTGCGTATCGGCGGCATCGAGGCTCGTCACGTAGCGACGCGGGGCATCGTGAGCATCGGTGTTCACTCAGGAGCGCATGATCAGAAGTCTCGGCCGCAGCGGGTCCCTCAGGCTCGGCCGGCCGGCGGTCGCGATCGCGGTCTCAGCAGCGCCGGCGCCGTCCATCTCCCATAGCAAACCCGCATGCCAGGTGTCGCCGGGACCGAAAGGGATCGGAGCCGCGTCCAGAGAGCTTTCGCAGTCGAGGTCCAGCTCGCCGGCCCGATCTCAGCCCTCGAATCCAGCTGCCATGACGTGGCTTGGCTACGACTGGGGCACACAATCAGGCTTCGCGCATGCTCCTGACGTCGTCGGCAACAACGGTGAGGTCCCACGTCGCGGGTCCGTGGACGCCTGCCGCCGCCATCGCGGCGGCAGGGTCGCACGCAACGGCTGCGTGTGATCCCACCGCCGCAACACCAGCCCTCCACAGCGACACTCTCCGGAGCACCGGCTCAGGCCGCGCTCTCCGCAGCACCGGCTCAGGCCGCGCTCTTAGCAGCGGCCAAGGGATCCCGCTGCCCTCCGTTGCCGGCCGACTTCCACGGCTGAGCTACGGGTGGCGGGGTCGGGTGGCTGTTGATCGCCCGGCCGTGGCCAGCGCACCCTTCCTGGCGCCTGTTCATCGCCCGGCCATGGCCAGCGCACCCTTCCCAGCGCGGGAGGCAGCCGTATCCCGGAGCCGGGCCCGTAAAACGGCCGTAGTTGATCGTCCAGCACCCCAACGTGGCGGTATCGGGCCGCGAGCCGTAACCCAGGCCGGCAACGCCGAACCCGCCCCGGGCCGAGCGCCGCCCGACGGCAGGCAGACAGCCGTCCCGGGAGCCCGCCAGCCCTTGTCCGAAGTCCCTGATGCGGCTCATGGGTTCAGACCTCGACTGCGAAGGCTCTCTAGACACCTTGTACGGTCAGGGTCTGAGGCTGGTGGGGATAGCCATGTCCCGGACCGCCTGATCTGATCGCCCAGCCGTGGGCGGTGAACCCTTCCGCGGGCTGTTGATCGCCCAGCCGTGGCCGGTGAACCCTTCCTCGGGCTGTTGATCGCCCAGCTGTGGCAGGCGGACCCTTCCCCGGACTGCCTGATCGCCCAGCCTTGGGCGGCGAACCCTTTACCGGGCCGGAGGCAGCGATATCCCGGAGCCGGGCTCCGAAAACGGCCGTAGTTGATCGTCCAGCACCGGCGCGCGGCGGTAGCCGACCCCGCGATTCCGGAGCCCACGACGGTGACGCCAGGCCATCAGCCGGCCGAGCGCCATCACGGCTCAGACGGATGCGGCTGACGGGCCGGGAACCTCAACCGCGAAAGCTCTCTAGTTCATCGTCGTCGGCGTAGAGCACGGCAATGGCCCGCGCCAGGTCGCAGGCCGGATCGTGTTGCCAGTCATCGTCGTGGATCACGCGGGTCCACGCGGTGAATTCATCCGCGTCGCAGATGAGTAGCGGCCCGCCTTCGCTGCCGGCCCTGCTGATCCAGCTGTGAAGCATGTCGATCGTGGCGGCACCGTACCGGCGCGGCGATGAACTTCCACGCACGGATGGGGCCGGCGGCCACGCGAAACGGCGCGCAGAAGGCCAGCGGCGACGCGAAATCGGCGGATGAGAAGGTCAGCGGCCACGCGACGACGTCGATGAGTGGTCAGCGGCTGCGCGAAACCGGCGGGCGGACGGTGGCTGCGTCTGAGCGGCAGGCGGTCAGCGGCTGCGTGGGAGCGGCGGGCCGTGGTGGGCCGGCCGGCCAGGCAGGCGGTGCTCGGCGGTGTAGAGCGCCTCGGTCACCAGGCGGCGCACGTGGTCGTCGGCCAGGGTGTACACCTGGCGGCGGCCCTCCCGGCGAACCCTCGTCACCCCGGCCAGGCGGAGTTTGCCCAGGTGCTGGGAGACGGCGGGACGGGCGGCTCCGACGGCTTCGGTCAGTGTCGTCACGTCCTGTTCGCCGTCCAGCAGGCAGGCCGCCAGGCGCAGCCGAGTGGGGTCGGAAAGCATCGCCAACAGGGTGGTTGCTGCCTCGATCACGTCGTCGCCCACCGCTTGTTTCTGCAGGTCACTGGCATTTGCAACGTTGTCGCGTGCGCGCATGAGCACATATTATGCCGACCATGGGCCATCACGCACACCACGGCCACGAGCACCAGCCGGACCACGAGCACGAGCCGGACCACCAGCACGAGCCGGACCACCAGCACGAGCCGGACCACCAGCACGAGCCGGACCACCAGCACGAGCCGGACCACCAGCACGAGCCGGACCACCAGCACGAGCATGGGCGGCACGGGCACAAGCACGCAGGCGGCAACAACCGGCTGCGGCACCTGTTCACTCCGCATTCGCACGACAGCGCCGACAAGGTCGACAGCGCTCTCGAGTCGTCGCGGGACGGGTTGAGGGCCCTGTGGATCTCGCTGGTGGCGCTCGGCGTCACCGCGCTTCTGCAGGCGCTGATCGTGGTGCTCTCCGGTTCGGTGGCGCTGCTCGGCGACACCCTGCACAACGTGGCCGACGCACTCACCGCCGTACCGCTGGGGATCGCCTTCATCCTGGGCCGGCGGGCCGCCACCAGGGCGTACACCTATGGTTTCGGTCGTGCCGAGGATCTCGCCGGCATCGTCATCGTCCTGGTGATCGCCGGATCGGCGGTGGCGGCCGGATGGTTCGCGGTGGACCGGCTGCTGAGCCCGCGCACGATGACGCACCTGCCGTGGGTGTTCGCGGCGGGGCTGATCGGGTTCGCCGGCAACGAGCTGGTCGCCCGCTACCGGATCACCGTGGGCCGGAGGATCGGGTCGGCCGCGCTGGTCGCCGACGGGCTGCACGCGCGGACCGACGGGTTCACGTCGCTCGCCGTGGTCCTGGCGGCGGCGGGAACCGGGCTGGGCTGGGGCTGGGCCGACCCGGTGGTCGGCCTGGTCATCACGGTGGCGATCCTGTTCGTGCTCAAGGACGCCGCCCGCGAGGTCTACCACCGGCTGATGGACCGGGTCGACCCGGCGATCGTCGAGCGGGCCGAACGGGAGCTGCGCGCGGTTCCCGGCATCCACGACGTGTCCGCGCTGCGGATGCGCTGGATCGGTCACCGGCTGCACGCGGAGGCCGGCATCGTCGTCGACTCGGGGCTGACACTGATCGCCGCGCACGAGATCGCCGCGGACGCCGAGCACCAGCTGACCCATCATGTGCCCCGGCTGACCGGCGCGACGGTGCACGTCGACCCGGACAGTCATCCGGGCGACCGGCACCACGGTGAGCTGTCCCACGCGCGGCGCCGGTGAATCGTCAGGCGGGGGTCACCCGGTACACGGCGTTGGCGTGGTCGTCGCTGACGTAGAGGGCGCCGTCCGGGCCCTGGACCGCCATCACCGGACGGCCCCAGCGGGAGCCGTCCTCGTTCTGGAAGCCTCCGAGCAGGGTCTGCTGCGCGCCGAGGGCGCCGTTTCGCCAGGCGAAGAACGAGACCTCCGGCGGGCGGGGCGGGTTGCGGTTCCACGAGCCGTGGATGCCCACGAGCGCGCCCGGTCCGTACGCCCCGGGCAGGCCCGGATCGGTGACGAAGCTGAGCCCGAGCGGCGCCGAGTGCGCGCCCATGCCCTGCTCGATCGGGGCCAGCTTGCCGCAGTCGAGTTTCGCGCCGTCGGCGTTCATCTGGATGTCGCGGACGAACGGCCGCCCGGTGTAGTTCAGCGGTGAGCCCGGGTCGCCGGGTTCGACGTCGGCCTCGGAGTTGCAGTACGGCCAGCCCAGGTCACGGCCCTGCGTCAGCCGGGCGAGCTGCTCCATCGGGTGGTCGTTGACGTACTTCTGCATCACCTTGCCGGCATCGGAGTCGCCGTCACCGTCGTAGTCCTTGGCGTACGGGAATTCGATGTTGTCCCGGTGGTTGACGGCGGTCCACACGGCGCCGTCGGGGTCGATCGCGAGCCCGGTGCCGTTGCGGACCCCGCGGGCGAACGTGGTCGCCTCGCCCCCGCCGGAGGGCGCCCGCAGGATGCTCGCCCGCTCCGGGGAGGCCTCGCGGTCCTCGGCCGACACGTTGCCGGTCGATCCGACCGAGACGTAGATGCTGCCGTCCTCACCGATCGCGACGCTCTTGAGCGCGTGCGAGTACGCGCCGCGCAGCTCAGGGCTCTTGGCGTCGGGCAGCCCGTCGATCACGACCTTGCGGCCGGAGACCTCGCCGGACTTGTACGTGTAGGCGTTGACCTGATCACTCTCGGCCACGTAGAGGGTGTCGCCGTCGAAGTCGAGCCCGTGCGGCTGGTTGAGCCCGCTGAGCAGGGTGCGCTGCGCCGGGACGGTGTCGCCGGCGCCGGGGGTGAGCGCGATGACGTCGCCGAACTTGGGTCGCGACACGAGCAGCTGCCCGTCCGGGGTCCAGGCGAGCAGGCGCGCCTTGTCGATGCGGGCCCACACGGTGACCGTCCACCCGGGCGGGGCCTGCACCTTCCGCTCGGAGTCGAACGGGCCGGCACCCGTGCCGCCGAGGACGCGCACGGTGGTCGGCACCAGGTCCGGGACCTTCTCCGCGGCCGACGCCGCGGGTGCGGGCGCCGCCGGAGGCACCGGGACACCACGCTCCTCAGCCGTGCAGGCACCCAGGGTGAACAGCAGGCTCGTGGTCAGCACACCGCGCGTCACAGTTCTCACCGGTGCATCTCTACCCACCCGCGGGCCGGGCCGCAACCCGGCGCACCCGAAGAAGGGTGTTCGGAGCCGCCCCCGGCGCGGATGGGTCGAAGTCGGTAAGGCGACAACCGCCCATCCGCGCGGCTCACCGCCACGAATCCGGAGCCGAGAACCCATCATCGGCACGGAAGGAACGACCATGACGGTCAACCCGAAGACCCCGGGGACCCGCCGTCGGCGGACAGCGGCAGTGCTCGGCGTGGGCGCGCTGCTCCTCGGGTCGCTCTACGGCCTCGGGCCGGGAGCAGCGACCGCGTCCAGTCACCGGGAGGCGCCGCTCATCGCCGCCGACCCGGCCGTCGACAACACCGACCTGTACGCGTTCGTCAGCCCCGAACGACCCGGTTACGTCACCTTCATCGCGAACTGGCAGCCGTTCTCGGAGCCCAACGGCGGGCCCAACTTCTACCCGTTCGCGACCGACGCGACGTACCACATCAAGATCGACAACGACGGCGACGCGAAGCCGGACGCCGAGTTCCGCTGGAGGTTCAAGAACGTCGACAAGCGGGGCAGCAGCACCTTCCTCTACAACAACGGCCCGGTCACCTCGCTCGACGACGAGAACCTGCTGTTCAGGCAGACCTACTCGCTGGAGTCGTCGTTCGGCGGCGCGGACTTCAAGACCCGCGTGCAGGGCGCCCCGGTCGCGCCGTCCCGCGTCGGCGCGGCGTCCATGCCGGACTACCAGACGCTGCGCGACCAGGCCGTACAGACGCTGCCGGGCGGCTGGAAGATCTTCGCGGGCCAGGCCGACGACCCGTTCTTCCTCGACCTGAACGTCTTCGACCTGCTGTACGGCGGTGACCTCTCGGAGACCGGGCAGGACACCGTCGCCGGCTACAACGTCAACACGATCGCGCTGCAGGTGCCGTTCAAGGACGTGGCGCTGGGGGCCGACGCCGGCCGCAACCCGGTGATCGGCGTCTGGTCGACCACCGAGCGCAACCGGGTCCGGATCACCGGCGGCGGCCAGTCCGGCGGCAAGGTCCAGGTGTCGAGGCTCGGCAACCCGCTGATCAACGAGGTCATCGTGCCGGCCGGTCTCAAAGACACCTTCAATGCCAATCCTCCGGTACGCGACGCGAAGATCCCGGCCCTGGTGAAGCGGGTCCTCGAACCCGAGGTGCCGAAGCTGATCGAGGCCATCTACAAGATCCCGGCGCCTGCCACACCGCGCAACGACCTCAGTGAGATCTTCCTGACCGGCATCACCACCAAGGCGAACGGTCCCATCAAGGCCGATCTCAACTCGCAGCTCGACAACGCCGACGTGAACCCGTCGAAGTTCCAGCCGGCCGAGGTGCTGCGGCTCAACCTGTCCGTTCCGGTCACCGGCCGGCCGAACCGGCTGGGTGTCCTCGCCGGCGACCTGCAGGGCTTCCCGAACGGACGAAGGCTCACCGACGACGTCGTCGACATCGAGCTTCAAGCCCTCGTGGGTGCGGCGCAGACCGGCAAGCTCGTCGACGCGCTCGCCGCCGGTGACGCCGTGGACGACAACGACCAGCAGTTCGGGGCGGAGTTCCCGTACGTCGCGCTGCCCAACGGCGTGCCGGTGAACAGCGCGGGAGCGGTGCAGAAGGCCGCCGCGGGCACCCCGGCCAAGCCCAGCGGCCTGACCGGCGACGCGACGCCCGCCGACCGCCCGGACACCGTGCCCGTCGCGTACATGACCGGGGCCTCGGGTCTGGCCGTCGTGATCGCCCTGGCCAGCCTGTTCGTCTTCCTGCGACGCCGTCGGCGCACCGTGGCCACGGCACCGCGGCCCTACACCGATCAGGACCCGACCCTCCGGCTCTGACCGCATCCGGGCGGGCGCCCCCGGGCACCCGCCCACCCCTTTTTCCGGGAAGGACCATCATGCGACGCACCCTTGTCCGGCTGGGTCTGGCCGCTGTGCTCGCCGCCGCCCTGCTCGCGGCCGCGGCCCTGCTGACCTGGCCGCGTCCGGCTCCATCCACCGCTCCGGCCGTCGCGGGTCAGCGGCCCGCGGACACGCTGGCCGCCCGGATCACCCGGACCCAGCAGCAGCTGCGCGACGTGCCCGGCGACTGGCCGTCGTGGGCCGCGCTCGGCGCGGCCTACCTCGAACAGGCCCGGATCACCGCCGACCCCGGCCTGTATCCCAAGGCCGGGCAGGCCGCCCGGCAGTCGCTCACGCTGCGTTCCGACGGCAACAGCGAGGCGCTCGTGGTGCTCGGCGCGCTCGCCAACGCCCGGCACGACTTCACCGGCGCCCGCGACCAGGCACTCTCGGCGATCAAGAGCAACGACCACGACGCCGACGCGTACGGGGTGCTCGCCGACGCCCTGACCCAGCTCGGCGACGCGTCCGGGGCGACCGACGCGGTCCAGCGCATGCTCGACCTGCGGCCGGGCCTTCCCTCGTACGCCCGCGCCTCTTATGACCTTGAACTTCGCGGCCGGACCGGCGAGGCGGAAGCCCTCATGCGGCAGGCCCTCGATGCCGCCGCCGACCCGCACGACCGGGCGTTCTGCCACACGCAACTCGGCGACCTCGCGTTCGGCCGGGGCGATCTGGTGACCGCCGGGACCGCATACACGGCGGCGCTCGCCGACGATCCGGCCTCACACGGCGCTCAGCACGGGATGGCCAGGATCGATGCCGCCCGCGGCGACCTTCCGGCGGCCCTCACCCGATACGCCGACCTCACCGCACGTGTTCCCGCGACCTCAACCATCCTGGAGTACGGCCACGCGCTCCGCCTCGCGGGCCGCGACACCGAGGCCGCCGCACAGTTGGCGCTGGCCACCGCCGCGGAACAGCTGTTCACCGCGAACGGTGGCACGGACCGGCTCGCTGCCGCCGAACTGGCACTGGCCGCCGGCCGCCCCGAGGAAGCCGTGACCGCCGCCCGAGCCGAATGGGCCGCCCGCCGGCACCCTGACGTCGCCGACATGCTGGCCTGGTCGCTGCACACCGCCGGCCGCGACGCGGAAGCCCTGCCCTACGCCGAACGGGCGGTGGCCGGCGGCGCGCGGTCAGCGGTCTACGCGTACCACCTCGGCATGATCCGTCTCGGTCTCGGACAGCACGACGCCGCCCGCACCGACTTCGAGCGGGCGCTCACCACCAACCCGTACTTCTCCCCCACCGACGCCGACACCGCCCGCCGGGCCCTGGCCGGCCTGCCCGCACCCGGAGATGCCCGATGACCCGCACCCGCACCCGGCGACACGTCGTCATGAAAGCCGCCGCCCGTGGCCGGTGGGCCGTCGCGGTCATGGCCGTCACCGTTGCGGCAGGTTTGCTCGCCTGGCCGGCGACACCGGCGGCCGCGCATCCGCGCGGGAACTTCTCCGTCAATCAGTACGCCGGGCTGGCCCTGCATCCGGACCGGGTCGACGTGGCCGCGGTCGTCGACGTGGCCGAGATCCCGACGGTGCAGGACCGGGCGCGGGCCGACAGCGACGGGAACGGCACGTTGTCGCAGGTGGAGCGGGACGGATACGCCGCGGCGGAGTGCGCCCGGCTCGCCGGGGGCTTCGCGGCCACGGTGGACGGGCACCGGCTCGGGTGGACGATCAGCGGGCCGGTCTACGAGGTGCTGCCCGGTACCGGCGGACTGTCCACGAGCAGGCTCGACTGCCGGCTCAGCGCGCCGGCCCGGCTGGACGGGCCGGCCGAGGTCCGCGTGGACAACGGGTACCGCATCGACCGGGTCGGCTGGCGGGAGATCACCGCGGCCGGGAACGGTGTGGTCGTCGACGGGTCGACGGTTCCGGAGGCGAGCGTTTCGGGACAGCTAAGGTCGTACCCCACTGATCTTCTGTCCTCGGCCCCGGACGTGCGGACCGCGACCATCCGGGTCGGCGGCGCCTCCGGACCGGAAGCCCTGGCAGGGACCTCGCCCGCCGTCGGGCCGGGCGCGTTCGAGGCCGGGCCGGAGTGGCTCGCGTCGGCGCAGGGCCGCGTCGAGGCCGCACTCGGCGGACGGCTCACACCGCTGGTGATCGGGCTGGCGTTCCTGCTGGCGCTGGTGCTCGGGGCAGGCCACGCGGTCCTGCCCGGACACGGCAAGACGGTGATGGCCGCCTACTTCGCCGGCCGGCAGGGCCGGGTACGTGACGCGTTCGCCGTCGGCGGCGCGGTCACCGTCGCCCACACCGGCACGGTCCTGGTCCTGGGCCTGCTGCTCAGCACATCGACCGCCATGGCCGGTGAGCGGGTGCTCACCGTGCTCGGCGTGGTCAGCGGCGTGCTCGTGGTCCTGGTGGGAGTCGCCATGCTGGTCTCGGCGCGCCGGGCCCGGGCGGCGGGCCGGCAGGGCGAGATCGGCGCCGTTTCCGGCTTCGCCGCCCACACCCACGACCACCGATCCACTCACCACGACCGGTCGCACAGCCACGCCGGTCACGTGCACCACGAACACGACCAGGCGCTGAGGCACGTCGGCGGCGGGCATGGGCATGACCGTCCACACCACCACCGTCCCCGGGAGCACGAGCACGACCACGCGCCGGGTCCGGACGGCCGAGCGGGCGGAGGTGGCCGCAACCGGCGGCGAAGGCTCGGACTGGCGGGCATCGGCCTCGCCGGTGGCCTGGTGCCCAGTCCGTCCGCGCTGGTGGTACTGCTGGGAGCGATCGGCCTGGGACGCGCCGGACTCGGCGTGGCTCTCGTCATCGCCTACGGCGTCGGGATGGCCGCCACCCTGACCGCGGTAGGCCTGCTGCTGGTCGTCCTCCGGCACCGCCTGGCCGGTCTCGCCGCCCGAGCCGGCCGGGCCGGCGCGCTGGGCAGGCACCTGTCCGGCCTGACCCGCCGGGTCGCCGCCGGAACACCGACCGCCACAGCCGCGCTCGTGATGGTCGTCGGTCTGGGCATCGGCTTCCGAGCGATCGCCTGAGGGTCAACGAGATCCGATGTCCGCACCGCACGAGCCCAGGAACGCACTCGAATCCAAGGGGCGGGGCCAGGCCGAACCGAACCGGGCCAAGCCAGGCCGGCCGAGGCGGGCCGAGATGTGTTACCGACCGCATAACGTCTGGTAACAGCCGGCAATCGGGCCGGTGAGGGCAGGTTAGCCTTCGAAGATGATCCACCGTCTTCCGGGTGGCCGGTGATCGGCACGCAGCGCACGACACGGCGCGGCGATCTGCCGCTGCCCGTGCCGCGCCGGGCGCCCGATTCGGCGGCCGCGGTTCTGCGGGCGGTTCTCGATCACGGGCCGATCGCCCGGAGCTCGATCGCGCGGGTGACCCGGCTGTCGGCGGCGACGGTCAGCGGTGTGACGGCGGTGCTGATGGATCAGGGGCTCGTCCGTGAGGCGCCGGAGGCGGTGAACCGGCCCGGTATCGGGCGCCCGCACGTGCCGCTCGATGTGGACGCCGACTCGGTGGCGATCGTCGGGGTGCACATCGCGGTTCCCCGGGCCACGGTCGCGTTGCTCGATCTGCGGGGCCGGGTGATCGTGCAGCGTCAGGATCCGCATGGGCGGCGTGATCCGGCCGGGGTGCTGGAGGCGCTCGCCACCACGATCGCGGAGGTTCGCCGGGAGCACGGCCGGTGGCGGCGGATGCTGGGTGTGGGGCTGGCGACGGGTGGCTGGGTGGACGCGGCCGGCGGCCGGGTGGTCGAGCATCCGGCGCTGGGCTGGCGTGATGTGCCGGTGTGCGCGACGCTCGCCGAGGCGACGGGGCTGCCGGTACGCGCGGACAGCAACTCGAGGGCCCTGCTGCGCGCGGAGCAGTTGCTCGGGGCCGTCGCGGATCGGGCGCGGCAGAGCGCCGTACACATGTTCGTCGGGAATGTTGTCGATGTTGCTTTTGCCACCGGTGGCGTGGTGCATCAGGGACCGCGGTCGGCCGCCGGGTCGGTGGCGCATCTGCCGGTGGACGGGTGTGACCTGCCGTGCTCATGCGGCCGGGTCGGGTGTCTGCAGGCGGCGGTCGGCGAGAAGGCGCTGGTACGCCGTGCGCTGGCGGACGGTTTGATCGACCGGCCGGAGATCGGGGCGCTCGTGGACGCGGCCCTGGCCGGGAGCGTCGGGGCGCTGGCGTTGCTGCAGGAGCGGGCGCGCCTGGTGGGCCGGGCGGCGGCGCTGCTGCTGGATCTGTTCGATCCGGAGGTTCTCGTGGTCGCGGAGGCGGGCGTGAACCGGGTTCCCGAATGTCTCGCGACACTGCGCGCCGAGGTCGAGTCGGCGTCGTCGGCGGGTGCCGACGTCACGGCGACGGTGTACTCCTCGAGCTTCCCGACCAGTGTGCTGGCGGTGGCCGGCGGAGCGGTCGCGCTCGATCGCGTGTACGCCAGCAACTGATCTACCTGGGCTTACTTATTTCAGTGGGGCGCAATATTGCCTCTTAAACCTAGCGGCATAGTATGAATTGCGAGAAGAACGGAGTCTCGCATGACCATCATCGTCTCCAGGTCGTCAACGGTCGACGCAGCACTGTTCCGTCAGGTGTTCCGCCGCCACGCCGCGGGCGTCGCCATCGTGACCGCCGACGCCGGCCGCGGCGCCGCCGGCGTCACCGTCACCTCGCTGGCCTCGCTGTCGGCCGACCCGCCGCTGCTGTCGTTCAGCATCAACGCCACCGCCTCGGCCTGGGAGCACCTGCGCGACGCCGACACCGCTGTCGTGCACCTGCTGGGCGCCGAGCACACCGAGGTGGCGCGGATTTTCGCCACCAGCGGCATCGACCGGTTCGGCGCGCCGACGCGCTGGGGCCGGCTGCCCACCGGCGAGCCGGTCCTGGACGACGCCGCGGCCTGGCTGCGGGTGTCCATCGAGCACCGGCACCCGGCCGGCAACTCACACCTGGTCATCGGGCGGGTCGAGGAGGCCGGTCTCGCCGAGCACGGCGCTCCCCTGCTCTATCACGACGGCAGCTTCCACGCCCTCTAGCGAAACGAAACCCGGCAGAAGAGGAAGACCCATGATGCGTACGTCCCGTCAAGCTCTGACAGCCGTGCTGGCCACGGTCCTGGCCACCACAGCGGCGTGCGGTAGCGGCGAGGAGGCCGCCACCAAGCTGGAGCTGTCCGCCGCGCTGCCGGACAGGGTGCCCAGCGGCGCCACGCTGCGTCTCGGCGACCCGCAGCTCCAGGCGCTGATCGGGGCGTCGGGTCTGGACTCCGAACTCGACGACGCCGGCATCACGATCGAGTGGGCGAACATCAGCGGCGGCCCGCAGAGCATCCAGGCTTTCCGGGCCGACAAGCTCGACTGCGCCTCGGTGGCCGACATCCCGTCGCTGTTCGCGGCGTGGACCGGCACCTCCACGAAGATCGTGTTCCAGTCGGTGACGGTCGATCCGCTCGAGCACCCGATCTACAAGCTCGGCGTCGCGCCCGGGGTGGGCGTCGCCTCGCTGGCCGACCTTCGCGGCAAGAAGATCGCCTACAGCGCCGGCCAGGCGCAGGGCGCGCTGGTGCTGCGGGTGCTGCAGAAGGCCGGCCTGACCCAGAAGGACGTGCAGCTGGTCGAGCTGACCAGCACCGGCGACTCCTACGTGACGGCGCTGGGCAGCAAGGCCGTCGACGTGGCACCGATCGGGGCGCAGAACGTCAAGCTGTACGAGGCGAAGTACCCGGGCGCGACCTCGATCTCCACCGGGATCCGCGACGACGCCTCCACGCTGTACTGCCTGACCTCCGCCGTGGAGGACGCGAACAAAGCCGCTGCTCTCAAGGTGTACGTGGCCGTACGGACGAAGGCTCTTCTCTGGTCGAACGACCACCCGGACGAGTTCGCGAAGGCCTACTACCAGGACACGCAGGGTTTGAGCGAGAAGGACGCCAAGGCCGTCGTGGAGATCAACGGCGACAAGGCCATCCCGGCGACCTGGGACGCGGCGATCACCCGCCTGCAGGAGACCGCCGACCTGCTCGCCAAGGAGCAGAACCACGACAAGCTCGACGTGAACACGCTGATCGACCGCCGTTTCGAGGAGGTGCAGGCGGACGCCGCCGGTGCCGCCGTCGTCACAGGTGATGCCGCATGACCACCACCCTGCACACCACGCCGGTCGCCGTCGACGACAAGGGCGACGCCAGCGACAAGCGGGTCGTACGCCGTCGTCTCGGTCCCGGCCGTCGCATCCGGTTCGCGTTCTGGATCGGTCCGGTCCTCGCCCTCACGGTCTGGAGCATCGGCTCGGCGACCGGGGTGATCAAGCCGGCCATCCTGTCCGCGCCGTGGGACGTGGTGGTCGCCTTCGAGGACCAGTGGGTCAACCACGATCTGCTCGGCAACATCCTGTCGTCGCTGCAGCGGTCCGCGATCGGCCTCTTCCTGGGCGTCACGACCGGCGCGGTGCTCGCGGTGATCTCGGGCCTGTCCCGGATCGGTGAGTCGCTGATCGACGGCCCGATCCAGATCAAGCGGTCGGTGCCGACGCTCGCGATCATCCCGCTGTTCATCGCCTGGTTCGGCATCGGCCAGGAGATGAAGATCATCACGATCGCGCTGATCAGCCTCGTCCCGATCTACATCCACACGCACAACGGGTTGCGCAGCATCGACGGCAAGTACGCCGAACTGGCCGAGACGATCGGCATCAGCCACGGCGAGTTCATCAGGCACATCGTGCTCCCCGGCGCGCTGCCCGGCTTCCTGCTCGGCATGCGGTTCGCGGTGACGTCGTCGCTGCTCGGCCTCGTGGTCGTCGAGCAGTACAACGCGGTCGCCGGCATCGGTCACATGATCACCCTGGCCGAGCAGTACGGGCAGACCGACGTGATCGTCGTCGGCCTGGTCATCTACGGCATCTTCGGCTACTGCGCCGACAGCGCCGTCCGTCTCACGGCAAGGAGGGTGCTCGCATGGCGCAAGACACTCGAGGGCTGACGACGACCGTCGAGCCCGCGGTACGGGTCCGCAACCTGCACCGGAGCTTCAACGAGAACGGCGGTGTCCTCAACGGCCTCGACCTGGACATCGCGCCGGGTGAGTTCGTGGCCCTGATCGGCCGCTCCGGCACCGGCAAGAGCACCCTGCTGCGGGCGCTGGCCGGGCTGGACCGCGACGTCGCCGGACACGGGCAGATCGAGGTGCCGGAGTCGGTGTCGGTGGTGTTCCAGGACTCCCGCCTGCTGCCCTGGAAGCGGGTCCTGGACAACGTGACCTTCGGATTGCGCGGCCCGGACGCCGGGGAGCGCGGCCGCAAGGCGCTGGAGGAGGTGGGTCTGGCCGGGCGGGAGAGGTCCTGGCCGTACGAGCTGTCCGGCGGTGAGCAGCAGCGGGCCTCGCTGGCCCGGTCGCTGGTCCGGGAGCCGGAGCTGCTTCTCGCCGACGAGCCGTTCGGTGCGCTGGACGCGCTGACCCGGATCCGGATGCACGCCCTGCTGCGCAAGCTGTGCGAGGCCCACCGGCCGGCCGTGCTGCTGGTCACCCACGACGTCGACGAGGCGATCGTGCTCGCTGACCGGGTGATCCTGCTCGACGCCGGGGTGGTGCACACGGACGTACGCGTGGATCTGGCGAACCGGTCCCGCTCGGATGCGGGCTTCGCCGAGCTGCGGTCGCTGCTGCTCGACCGACTGGGGGTGGACAGTGAGTAGGAAGCTGCACCTCAACGCGTTCCTCATGAGCGTCGGCCACCACGAGGCGTCGTGGCGGCTGCCGGAGAGCGACCCGCACGCCAGCTGGAACGTGAAGCACTTCCAGGAGCTGGCCCGGATCGCCGAGCGCGGCAAGCTCGACTCGATCTTCTTCGCCGACAGCCCGGTGCTGCAGGGCGATCCCGGGCGGCGGCCGGCCGGCAAGCTGGAGCCGACCGTGCTGCTGACCGCCCTGGCCGCGGTGACCGAGCACATCGGCCTGATCGCGACGGCGTCCACGTCGTACAACGAGCCCTACAACCTGGCCCGCCGGTTCGCCTCGGTGGATCACGTGTCGGGTGGCCGGGCCGGCTGGAACATCGTGACCACCGCCGGAGCGGACGCGGCCCGCAACTTCGGCCTGGACGACGTGCCGCTGCACGCCGACCGCTACGAGCGGGCCGCCGAGTTCGTCGAGGTCGCCACGAAACTGTGGGACAGCTGGGCCGACGACGCGGTGCTCGCCGACAAGGAGGCGGGTGTCCACGCCGACGCCGCGAAGGTCCGCGCGATCAATCATCGGGGGCGGTACTTCCGGGTCGACGGGCCGCTGAACGTGCCGCGCTCGCCGCAGGGCTACCCGCTGCTGGTGCAGGCCGGATCGTCGGAGGACGGCAGGCAGTTCGCGGCCCGGTTCGCCGAGGCGGTGTTCACCGCGCAGCAGACGCTCGGCGAGGCGCAGGACTTCTACCGCGACCTCAAGCAGCGGGCGGCGGCGCTCGGCCGCGATCCGGACGGCGTCAAGATCCTGCCCGGCATCGTGCCGGTCATCGGCGACACGGTCGGCGAGGCGCGGGAACTCGACGCCGAACTGGAGAGGCTGATCTCCCCGGAGTACGCGAAACGACAGCTCGCCGAACGCTTCAACCTCGACCCCGACGACCTCGACCTGGACGGGCCGCTCCCGGCGGACCTGCCGACCGAGGACGAGATCGAAGGCGCGAAGAGCCGCTACACCCTCATCGTCGACCTGGCCCGGCGCGAGAACCTGACCGTGCGCCAGCTGATCGGCCGGCTCGGCGGCGGCCGTGGGCATCGGACCTTCGCCGGTACGCCGGTGCAGGTGGCCGACACGATCGAGGAGTGGTTCGGCTCGGGCGCCGCCGACGGCTTCAACATCATGCCGGCGGTCCTGCCGTCCGGCCTCGTCGCCTTCGTCGAGAAGGTCGTCCCGATCCTGCGGGAACGTGGCCTCTTCCGTGCCGAGTACACCGGCACGACCCTGCGTGAGCACTACGGACTCCCCCGCCCCGCCAACCGCCTGGAGCTGAGCAAGGTATGACCCGGCAGCTGCACTTCAACCTGTTCCTGCACGACACCGGCCACCACGAGGCGTCGTGGCGGCTGCCGGAGAGTGATCCGCACGCCAACCTGTCGCTCGCCGCGCACCAGCACCTGACCCGGGTCGCCGAGGACGCCAAGTTCGACTCGGTGTTCCTGGCCGACAGCCCGGTGCTGTGGAGCGACCCGGGCCGGCGTCCGGCCGGCAAGCTGGAGCCGACGCTGCTCCTGGCCTCGCTGGCGGCCACGACGACCCGGATCGGCCTGATCGCGACCGCGTCGACGTCGTACAACGAGCCGTACAACCTGGCCCGCCGTTTCGCCTCGCTCGATCACCTGTCAGGTGGGCGGGCCGGATGGAACATCGTCACGACCGCCGGGGAGGCCGCGGCCCGCAACTTCGGGCTCGACGACCAGCCGCTGCACAAGAACCGGTACGAGCGGGCCGACGAGTTCCTGCAGGTCTCCACCAAGTTGTGGGACAGCTGGGCCGACGACGCGGTGCTCGCCGACAAGGAGGCCGGGGTCCACGCCGTCCGCGAGCGGGTCCGGTCCATCGGTCACGAGGGACGGTACTTCCGGGTCCAGGGTGCGCTGAACGTGCCGCGGTCGCCGCAGGGTTACCCGCTGCTGGTGCAGGCCGGCTCGTCGGAGAACGGCAAGGAGTTCGCCGCCAGGTGGGCCGAGGCGATCTTCGTGGCGCAGCCGACCCTGGTCGAGAGCCAGGCGTTCTACGCCGACATCAAGCGCCGGGCGGTGACGGCCGGCCGCGACCCCGATCATGTGGTCGTCCTGCCCGGCATCGTCCCGGTCATCGGCGACACCCTCGCCGAGGCGCGGGAACTGGACGCCGAACTCGAGCGGCTGATCTCGCCGGAGTTCGCGATCGGGACGCTGGCCACGGTTCTCGGGATCGACGCCGAGCGGCTCAAGCTGGACGAACTCCTGCCGGCCGACATCCCGGCAGAGGAGGAGATCGAGGGCCACAAGAGCCGCCGCACGCTCATCGTGGACTGGGCACGCCGGGACAACCTGACCGTGCGGCAGCTGATCGGCAAGCTCGGCGGCGGGCGCGGGCACCGCACCTTCACCGGTACGCCGGTGCAGGTCGCCGACACGATCCAGCACTACTTCGAGAACGGCGCCGCCGACGGCTTCAACATCATGCCGGCCGTGCTCCCGTCCGGGATCGAGGCGTTCGCCGCCAAGGTGGTGCCGATCCTGCAGGAGCGCGGCCTGTTCCGTACCGAGTACACCGGCACCACCCTGCGCGAGCACTACGGACTCCCCCGCCCCGCCAACAGCCTGCTCGAGGTGACCTCCCGATGACCGTTCCGCTTCGCCCGTTCGGCCGTACCGGCGTCAAGGTCAGCGCCCTCGCGCTGGGCACCATGATGTTCGGCGAGCGCGGCAACCCCGACCATGACGACAGCGTCCGGATCATCCACCGGGCGCTCGACGCCGGGATCAACCTGGTCGACACCGCCGACGTCTACAGCCAGGGCGAGTCCGAGGAGATCGTCGGCAAAGCCCTGGCCGGGCGACGCGACGAGGTCTTCCTGGCCACCAAGTTCCACGGACAGATCGGTACGGACCCCAACCACTTCGGCAATTCCCGGCGCTGGATCATCCGTGCCGTGGAGGACAGCCTGCGCCGGCTGCGGACCGACCACATCGACCTGTACCAGGTGCACCGGCCCGAGGAGGACACCGACTTCGACGAGACCCTCGGAGCGCTGTCCGACCTCGTGCACCAGGGCAAGGTCCGCTACATCGGCACGTCCACGTTCGAGCCGTCGGCGATCGTCGAGGGCCAGTGGATCGCCGCTCGCCGTAACAGGGAACGGGTCGTCTCGGAGCAGCCGCCGTACTCGATCCTGGCCCGCGGCGTCGAACGCGAGGTCCTGCCGATCGCCCAGAAGTACGGCCTCGCGGTGATCCCGTGGAGCCCTCTCGCGGGCGGCTGGCTGACCGGACGGTTCCGGGCCGGCGGAGCCCAGCCGGAGACCAGTCGCGGCGGCCGTCAGCCGGGCCGGTTCGAGATCGGCGCCCCGGAGAACGCCGCCAAGCTCGCGGCCGTCGAAGCCCTCGCGCTGCTGGCCGAGCAGTCCGGCCTGTCGCTGATCCACCTGGCGCTCGGGTTCGTCCTGGAGCATCCGGCGGTCACCGCGCCGATCATCGGCCCGCGCACGTTCGAGCAGCTCGAGGCCCAGCTCGACGCCGCGCAGGTGCGGCTCAGCCGGGACGTCCTCGACGAGATCGACAAGATCGTGCCGCCCGGCGTCACGCTGTCGTCGCGCGATCAGGGCTACCACCCGCCGGCACTCGAGCCGGCCCGGCGGCGGCGGAGCGCGGCATGAGCCACGAGTTCCTCTGGTACATCCCGAACACCGTCGAACCCGGCCATCGCGGCGACGACGCGGTCGACGGCTACGGCACCCTCGACCACAGCGTCGACCTCGCCGTCACCGCCGAGAAGCACGGCTGGTCGGGCGCGCTGATCGGCACCGGCTGGGGGCGGCCCGACACGTTCACGGTCGCGACCGCCCTGGCCGTGCGGACCACCACGTTCCGGCCACTCGCGGCGATCCGGCCCGGTTACTGGCAGCCCGCGCACTTCGCCAGCGCCGCGGCCACCCTCGACCGGCTCAGCGGCGGCCGGCTGCTGATCAACATCGTCAGTGGTCAGGACAATCTGGCCGCCTACGGCGACGTCGAGGGCGATCAGGCCCAGCGCTACGCGCGGACGCGTGAGTTCATCCAGATCGCGCGCCGCCTCTGGACCGAGGAGAACGTGACGTACGAGGGGGAGCATTTCCGGGTCACCGGCTCGACCGTGACGCCTCGTCCGTACAACAATGGTCCCCGCCTCTATTTCGGTGGCGCCTCGCCCGCAGCCGAAAGGGTCTCCGCGACCGACGCCGACGTCCAGCTGTTCTGGGGTGAGCCGCTGGACGGCATCGCCGAGCGGATCGACCGCCTGCGCGGGCTGAGCACCGATCTCGGCCGTGAGCTGCCACCGCTGGAGTTCGGGCTGCGGATCACCACGCTGGTACGCGACACCAGCGACGAGGCGTGGCACGACGCCGAGGAGAAGGTCGCCGAACTGGCCCGCTACCACGAGACCCACGGCGACCCGCTGCGCCGCCGGGCCGTCGGCCAGCAGCGCCTGCTCGACCTAGCCGAACGCGGCGACGTCCTCGACTCGTGCCTCTACACGGCCCCCGGCCGGTACGGAGGAGGCGGCGCCGGAACGACGTGGCTGGTCGGATCGGCCGACGAGGTCGCGGCGGCGCTGCGCAAGTACGCCGACCTGGGCATCACACACTTCGTGCTCTCCGACACCCCGTACAAGCACGAGACGGCCCGCGTCGGCGACGCCCTGATCCCCCGGCTGACGTCCTGACAGCACAACCCGGGGATGGTCCACTGGTTCGACCAGGGCCATTCCCGGGGCCGTAGGGCACTCCCGGCCTCCGCCGGAACTGCTCCGAGCGAACTACTTCCCGGCCGCGGCCGTGAGAATCTCCGTCACCACCTGGTCGGCGGCGGTCGGACGACCGTGGGCGGTGGCGGCCTGGGCGAGCGCGGCCCGGCGCTGCGGGTCGGCCAGCAGGGCGCCGAGCGTGTCCTGCAGGCGGTCCGGAGTGGCCTCGTCGCCGTCGAGCATCACAGCGGCGCCGTGCTGGGCGAGGTGACGGGCGGTGATGCGCTGCTCGTCACCGGCCGCGTGCGGGTACGGCACGAGCACGCACGCCTTGCCGAGGGCGGTGAGTTCGGCGACCGTCCCGGCGCCGCTGCGGGCGACGACGACCGCGGCCGCGGCGAGCAGGTCGGGCAGCTCGTCGTGGATGAAATCGACGACCCGGTAGCGGTCCGCGAGGTGCGCCGGCAGACCACCCGCCACCTGCTGCATCTCGGCGAGGCTCAGGCTGCCGCACTGGTGCACGATCTGGCAGTGCGGCAGCAGGCCCGGCAGGGCACCGGCGAGCATCCGGTTGATCTGCTGGGCGCCGGCCGCGCCACCGGTCACCAGCACGAGCGGCAGGGCCGGGTCGAGCCCGTAAGCCGCCAGCCCCTTGGCCGGGTCACCCTGCAATACTGCGGGCCGGATCGGGTTGCCGGTGACGACCGCGCGGCGGCGGGCCCGTTCCGGCAGGTGCTCCAGGGACGCCTCGTGACTGAGCAGGATGCGGGTGGCGACCCGGGCGAGGATGCGGTTGGCCAGGCCGAGGCTCAGGGTCTGCTCGTGCATCAGGTAGGGAACCCGGAACAGTGCCGCGGCCAGCCCGATCGGCACCGACACGAAGCCGCCGGTGCTGAGCACGACCGCCGGCCGGGTCCGGGCGACCGTGAACGCGGCCTGCAGGATGCCGAGCGGAATCCTGAACGCGTCCACGAAGTTGCGGGCCAGCTCCCGCGGGTTGGGCGAGCGGCGCAGCTTGCCGGTGGTGACGGCCCGGAACGGGATGCCGTTACGCTCGGCGATCTTGGCCTCGAGCCCGTCGGCGACACCGACCCACAACAGCTCGGGCGCCGTCCCGGTCGCGGCGAGCCGCGCCTGCAGAGCGTTGACCGTGGTCAGGGCCGGGTACGTGTGCCCGCCGGTGCCGCCACCGGTGACGATCATGCGCAGCGCTTGCAGCCGCTGAGTGCTGTAGAGGGACATGCCTACCCACTCCGAAGATCGCGTTACCGAACAGGTCGACGCAGTCTAGTCACCCGGTGGTGTCAGGCCACTCGGAAGACTTGGCCCGATATGACGGACAGCACTTCCGGAAGCAGCAGTGGCCGATCCCCCATTGAGCCCCGGACTGGCGACGGCCGGTGGTGCTCCCGGGTGCGCCGGCCGTGAACGTTCTCGGCATCGAGACGGTACACCGGCGGCCTCACACACCTGCAGCGATTGCAACGCTGAGCGCACACGTAACTGCTACGTGTGCTGCGTCTGTCGCTATCACGACGACCAACGTCCACGAACGCGCTATGTGTTCGTGCACCGTCGCCATCCCCGACCGTTCACGACGTCAAAAGCGTCGGCGGCAGTCTTCTCGTCTCCGCACGCCGAGGTGAATGCGACACCGAACGCCGCCATGACAGCGAGCGGTGCGATACGGAAAACCCGCATGACATCTCCCTCCGAGATCAATCGGTCGACCCCATCCGGCAACGGTGCGCCGCGCGATCCCCCAAGGAACCCGTGTGCCCCACTGGTCCGCACACGGGCTCCGCAAAGGGCACCCGACGAAGCCCGGCATCACCGGCCGCCGGAAGGCCGCGCAAGTGCTCCCAGCCCGAGCACCAGGGATGAAACCAGGGCCTCACCCGGGGGCCCGGGCCGGGTTCCGGCGGCGACAGTGGAGAGGTCGACTTCACCGGGCTTCACGAGGAGGAACCATGAACGAGCCGCAGGTGTGGCTGGTCACCGGCAGTTCACGCGGTCTGGGCCGGGCCGTCGTCGTGGCGGCGGCCGGGGCCGGGCACCGGGTGATGGCGACCGCCCGCCAGCCCGGCCAGGTCAAGGATCTGGTCGCCGCCTATCCGGGCCTGATCGAGACGGTCGCGCTGGACGTCACCGACCCGGCGGCCGCACGCCGGGCGGTGCAGGCCGCGGTCGATGCGTTCGGCCGCCTCGACGTGGTGGTCAACAACGCGGGGTACGCCGACAGCGCCCCGATCGAGGAGATGTCCGACGACGATTTCCGCCGGCAGGTCGACGCCAACCTGTTCGGGGTGGTCAACGTGACCCGGGCGGCCCTGCCGGTGCTGCGGGCCCAACGGTCCGGCGTGTTCGTGCAGGTCTCGTCGATCGGGGGGCGGGTCGGCGGAACTCCGGGCATGGGGGCCTACCAGACCGCCAAGTTCGCGGTCGAGGGCTTCTCCGAGGTGCTGGCGAGCGAGACCGCCCCGTTCGGCGTCAAGGTGATCATCGTCGAGCCGGGCGCGTTCCGTACCGACTGGCAAGGTTCGTCGATGGTCCGCCACGAGGTCGGCCCGGACTACGCCTCGACGGTCGGCCGGATCAACCGGTTCCGCGCGGAGACCCAGGGCACCCAGCCGGGCGACCCGGACCGCGCCGGTGCCGCGATCGTCGAGGTGGCCGCCCTGCCCGATCCGCCGCGCCGGCTGCCGCTGGGCTCGGACGCGCTGGCCTCGGCCCTGACGGCGGGAGCGGCCCGCAACGCCGAGGCGGAGCGCTGGTCGGCGTTGAGCCGTTCCACCGACTACCCCGCCTGAACCCACCGGCTGTGCCACACCGCTGTCTCAACTGCGCTGAGACAGCGGTGTGGCACAGCCGGGTGTTCGATGTGTCCAAGATCCGTCAATGTCAGATTCGCCGAGCTGTGTACGGTCGAATGCGCTCGTGACGGTCTTCGGAAGGGCGCCGGATCGTGGGACTTTTCGTCGGTATCGGGGTGGGTTCCTACGATCAGGACCAGCACCCGGCGCTGCCCCGGGCGGTGCCCGACGTGACCGAGTTCGCCGAGCGGCTGAGCGGCCACTTCGTCGAGACGGTGCTCATCGACCCGGACGAAGAGGCGGTACGCAAGCGGCTCCGCAGACTCGCCGGCGAGGCGGACGGGGCCTTGGTGCTGCTGTGGGCCGGGCACGGCACCGGCGACCCGGCCCATCTCGTCCTGCTGGCCTCCGACAGCCGCGCCGTCCCGAACGACGGCTTCGACGCCACCCAGGTGGCGAGGGCCTGCGCCGGTTCGGGTGCCAGCCAGATCCTGCTGATCCTGGACACCTGTTACTCAGGTGGTGGCCTGCCGGCCGCGACCGTCGCGGCTGAGGTGCTGCACCAGTTGCCGGTCGACCACGATCACATGTGGGTCGGTGTCCTCACCTCCTGTGCGGCCGTCGAGACCGCGCAGGACGGTCTGCTCGGCGAGCGCCTGCGCATGCTGCTGGACCGGGGGCCGCGACAGCCGGTGCTCCGGGTGCGCTGGTCGGTCCACAACAGATTCATCCGCGGTGACGACCTGTGCGACGCGCTGATCAAGGAGTGGGACAGTGACCGGCAGACACCGCAGTTCCAGGGCCGGGGCAGCGCGTGGTGGATGTTCCCCAATCCGCTGTACGACCCGGGCGCGCCGGAACAGGTCGTCGAACACCTGCTGTGGGCGGCCCGCAGCAGTGGGCGCGGCGACGAGCGGTCCTGGTTCACCGGCCGCACCATCGAGGTCAACCAGGTCGTCGAGTGGGTTCGATCGGGGGAACCGGGCGTCTACGTGGTCACCGGATCGCCCGGGACCGGGAAGTCCGCAATCACCGGCCGGGTCGTCAGCCTGTCGAACCCGCACGAACGAGACCGTCTGCTCACCGAGGGCCGCCGCTGGGAGCACGACGACCCCGGGGAACGATCGGTCCGGGCACACCTCCACGCCCGCGGTCTGAGCGTCGACCAAGCCGCCGACCTGATCGCCGGCCAGCTGGTCGCCGGTGGGTTGCTGCCCGCCCAGGAGGCCCGCCGCAACGCCGCCGAACTGGTCGGCCAGGTCCAGCGTGTCGTCGAAGCGGGCACGGCGCCGCCCGTCATCGTCGTCGACGGCGTGGACGAGGCACGCGGCGAGGCGTTTGCCCTGGCCGACGAACTGCTGACCCGCCTGGCCCGGTTCGCCGTGGTGGTGGTCTCGACACGCGACCTTCCCCGGCTGGGTGGCGGGGCCGGCCTGGTGTCCACATTGAGCCCGGGCGGGCCCGGGATCGACCTCGACGCAGCCGACGCAAGGGATCGCACCGCCCGTGACGTCGTGGAGTATGTGTCGGCCCGGCTGGCCGGTGTCGACCCCGCCATGGACCCGATGTCGGTGGCCGAGCAGGTGGGGGCCGGTGTCGCGGCGGATCGAGGCAGGACGGGCCGGCCCTTCCTGCTTGCGCGGCTGGTGGCCGACCAGCTGAGCGCTTCACCGGTCGACACCACGGATCCCGCCTGGCGGGATCGCGTCGCCATCTCCGTGGAGCAGGCATTCGACCACGACATGTCCATGATCAGCGCACCGCCGAGCGGCTCGGCGCTGTTGATGAACGACCATGTGGCCGGCGCTCGGGCGCTGCTGACGGCCCTCACCAGAGCGTACGGCGCAGGATTGCCCGAGGAGGAATGGCTGGCGATCGCAAACGCCACGCGGTCACCGGAAACCCGTTTCGATCGGGACGACCTGAGCTGGGTGCTGGATCAGCTCGGGCGCTATGTGATCCAGGACAGCGAATACGGCACCGCCGTCTACCGAGTGGCGCACCAGAGCCTCGCCGACCACCTCCGTCCGCCGTTCCGGTCCAGTCACCAGCAACCGTTCGATCCGGGGGCGCTGCCGATCGCCGAGTCGCTGACAGCGTTGTACCGGACGAAGATCGATGCTGGACTCGCCGTCGACGGGCCGGTGTATCTGTGGCGCTACCTGTGGCGACATGCGTCAGACGCCGGACCCGAGGGGTTAGGACTGCTGCGCGGCCTCGCCGAAATCAATGCCTCACTCGCCGGGTATCTCGCGGCCGCAGCATTGGCGATATCCGAGCGGCACAGCCAGTGGGGCTATTGGCATGAAGCCGTCGGGCCCACAGAAGGGGCTGTCTCGCTGTTCCGGATGCTGGCCGCCGACAACCCCGCCTTCCTCCCCGACCTCACGGGGGCACTGAACAACCTCGGCAACTGCTACAGCAACGTCGGACGACTGGCAGACGCCGTCGCACCCACCGAAGAAGCCGTCACCCTCCTACGTGCCCTGGCCGCCGACAACCCCGCCTTCGTCCACGACCTCGCCATGGCACTGAACAACCTCGGCAACTGCTACAGCGATGTCGGACGGCGACTAGACGCCATCGCACCCACCGAAGAAGCCGTCACCCTCCGCCGTGCCCTGGCCACCGACAACCCCGCCTTCCTCCCCGACCTCGCCATGACACTGAACAACCTCGGCAGCCACTACAGCAGAGTCGGACGGCGACAAGACGCCATCGCACCCACCGAAGAAGCCGTCACCCTCCGCCGTGCCCTGGCCACCGACAACCCCGCCTTCCTCCCCGACCTCGCCATGACACTGAACAACCTCAGTATCAGTTACAGCGATGTCGGACGGCGACAGGACGCCATCGCACCCGGCGAAGAAGCCGTCACCCTTCAACGTGCCCTGGCCGCCGACAACCCCGCCTTCCTCCCCGACCTCGCCACGGCACTGAACAACCTCGGCAACCGCTACAGCGACGTCGGCCGGCGACAGGACGCCATCGCACCCACCGAAGAAGCCCTCACCCTCCTACGTGCCCTGGCCGCCGACAACCCCGCCTTCCTCCCCGACCTCGCCAGCACTCTGATCAACCTCGGCATCAGTTACAGCGACGTCGGACGGCGACAGGACGCCATCGCACCCACTGAAGAAGGCCTCACCCTCTACCGGACCCTGGCCGCCGACAATCCCGCCTTCCTCCCCGACCTCGCCATGGCCTTGAACAGCCTCGGCAGCTGCTACAGCGATGTCGGACGGCGACAGGACGCCATCGCACCCGGCGAAGAAGCCGTCACCCTCCTACGTGCCCTAGCCACCGACAACCCCGCCTTCCTCCCCAACCTCGCCACGACACTGAACAACCTCGGCAACCACTACAGCAACGTCGGAGGGCGAGAGGAGGCCATCGCGCCCACCGAAGAAGCCGTCAGCCTGCGCCGGGCCCTGGCCACCGACAACCCCGCTTTCCTCCCCGACCTCGCCGTGGCACTGACCAATCTGGGCACCCACTACAGCAACGTCGGACGATCAGCAGACGCCATCGCATCCACCGAAGAAGCCGCCGCCCTCCTACGTGCCCTAGCCACCGACAACCCCGCCTTCCTCCCCAACCTCGCCATGACTCTGAACAACCTCGGCAACCACTACAGCAACGTCGGACGATCAGCAGACGCCATCGCATCCACCGAAGAAGCCGCCACTCTCCTACGTGCCCTAGCCACCGACAACCCCGCCTTCCTCCCCAACCTCGCCATGGCACTGAACAACCTCGGCAACCACTACAGCAACGTCAGACGGCCGGCAGACGCCATCGCACCCACCGAAGAAGCCGTCGTCCTCTACCGGACCCTGGCCGCCGAGAACCCCGCCGTCATCCCCGACCTCGCCAGCGCACTGAACAACCTCGGCACCCAGTACAACAACGTGGGCATACCGAGCGCTGTCGAATCGAGATGGCAGGCCACTTTGATCGACCTCCCCGATTCTCACGCGGCTTATCTATACTTCGCTCGAGCCGCCGCGGCCCAACCGGGCACACCCGCTGCCGCCGACTGGGTGATCTCCGGTCTGCGCCTGGCAGCCGGCACGCAGGATCTGCTCGGTGCCTTGCATGAGCAGGCGCGCCGACATCGAGACGCCGATCCGGACAGTTTCGACCGGACATGGGCCGCCACCGGCGACGAACCGCCGGATTGGCTCGACGTGGAGCCCGGTTTACTCGCGACCGCCAGGGCCTGGATCGAAACTCCCACCTTTCCGGCTGAACGCGACCACCTGGCCGGCCATCCCGAACTACTCGACGCAGACGCGGACGTTGCCGTCGCCGAGGCGCTCCTGGCCGTTGACGAGCAAGAAGCCGGCAGATACCACCGGTTGCGGGAAAACGCTCGCGCCCAGGGCGTCGACGAGGCCTATCGCCCGTTGCTGCTGCGAATTCTGGCTGCCGAGTTCGTCGGCGCAGATCCCGTGGAACAAGCCGCAATGCTCAGCGAGCACCACGACGACCTGCTCACCGAGAGCGTCCGGGACACGTTCGCCGAGATCGCTGAAGGTGACGAGAGCGGTATGGCCGAACGGGCGGACGCCATCATCGCCCTGGCCCAGATCGACGCGGCGGGACCTGCTCTCGAGGCGCTCGTCCATCCCGAACAGTTCGCCGGTCTGCTTGCGACGATCGCGGAGAGTGCGGACACCACGGGGCTCGAGGCCACCGCGTTCCTGGCGGGCACCATCACGCGGACGGACGAGGCCGCGTCCACCGCCGACTTCTACAGTGCTGTCGCCGCCGCCCTGGCCGACGACCTCGACACCGCGGCGGAGTTGTTGAACACGGCTCGCCGGCGTACCCCGGATCAGACCAATGCCTGGATCGTCCGGCTCGCCGAGATCGGCCGGCGCCACCCCGCCGCCCTGAGTCTGATCGCCGTCCTGACCACCCCACCGGAAGGCACCGAATGAGCACGCCGACCGATTTCGTGGTGGTTCTCCCCGGAATTCTGGGCAGCACCCTGAGTCACCACGGCACCCTCGTCTGGTCGCCGTCGGCCGGCTCGGCGCTGCGGGCGATCCGCACCTTCGGCCGCAGCATCCACGGCCTGCGGCTGCCCGAGGACGTCGGCGACAACCACCCCGGCGACGGCGTGGAGGCGGTCGGCCTGATGCCGGACCTGCACGTCCTCCCCCACGTCTGGACTCCGGTCAAGGGTTACGACCGCCTGCTGGCGAGACTGCGTTCGATCGGATATCGCGAATCCGTCGACGACCCGGCGGCTCCGCCGGGAAACCTGCTGCCCATCGCGTACGACTGGCGCCTGTCCAACCGCTTCAACGGACGCCGCCTGAAGAGTGTTGTGGAGCCGGCCCTGGAACGCTGGCGTGACCGGGGCGGCCGGTATGCCGATGCCAGGGTGACGTTCGTCTGCCATTCGATGGGTGGTCTGGTCGCCCGCTGGTACATCGAGAAGTGCGGCGGCTCCGAGATCACCCACAAGTTGATCACGATCGGCACGCCCTACCGGGGTTCCGCCAAAGCGTTGGAACAGCTGGTGAACGGCGCGAACAGGTCCGTCGGCAGGCTCGGCGCGGACCTGACCGGCCTGGTCCGCAGCATGCCGTCGATGTACCAGCTGCTGCCCGAGTACGCCTGCCTGCACCAGGGGGACGGCCTGGCCAGGACCACCGAGGTGGACCTCCCCGAGCTGTCCGCCGCGAAGGTCGCCGACGGCATGCGCTTCCACGCCGAGCTGGCCGGGGCCGAGTCCGGCCGCCCGTCCACCCTGACCTCCACCCACGCGATCGTCGGCATCCACCAGCCCACGGCGACCACCGCGCGCCTGACCGGCTCCGGGATCGAGTTGATCAACACCTTTCAGGACCGGCAGCTGTACGGCGACGCGACGGTCCCGATCGTCGCCGCCGGCCGCCCGGACGTCCCGATGGACAGCCCGCTGCTGCGCCGCGTTCCCGATCAGCACGGCAATCTGCAGCGCAACCGCGCGGTCCTCGACGAGGTGCACGGGATCCTGACCGCGAGCCCGATCTCCGTCCGGGCCCCGCACACGACCGCCCTGCACGTCGAGGTTCCCGATCTGCTGCCGGCCGGAACGCCGCTCGAGGTCCGGGTCGCGGTCACCGGTGACCCACAGCAGGTGCGGGTCACCGTGACCGGCGAGGACGGCAGGATGGCCGACTCGAGGATCGCCCGCTCCCGCGACGGCGCACCCACGACCACCGTGATCGAGAACCTGCCGCCCGGGGCCTACGCCGTCGATGTCACCGGCCTCACCGCGAGCGCGCCGGTGGCGCCGGTGCGCGGGGACGTTCTCATGTGGGCGGACTGATCGGCAGCCGGGCCTCGACCGTCCAGCCGCCGTCGCCGGCGGGGCCCGCGGTCAGGCGCCCGCCGAGCTGCTGGATACGTTCGCGCAGGCCGGTGAGGCCGCGCCCGGTGCCGGGCAGGTGATCAAGGGCGGTGGCGGGTGCGTTCTCCACCCGTACGACCAAGGTCTCGGAAGAACCGCCCACCGTGACGCGCACCGCGGCGCCGGAAGCGTGCCGCAGCGCGTTGGTGATGCTCTCCTGGACCACCCGGAAGGCCAGGTGCGCGACGGGCGCGGCGACCGTGCCGGGACGGTTCTCGAAGCGGCAGGCGACGTCGAGCCCGGACCGGGCGGCCCGGGTGACCACCTCGTCGATGAGGGCGAGGTCGGGGTTCCCGGCGTCGCCGCCGCCGAGCAGGTCGACCAGTCGTTGCAGGTCACCGCGTCCCTGGCGAGCCGATTCGGCGATCGCGGTGAAGGTCTCGCGGGTCCGTTCCGGATCACGGTCGACGAGCCGCTGACCGGCCGCCGCCTGGATGATCATGACGCTGATCGCGTGGCCCACGATGTCGTGCAGCTCGGCGGCTATCCGGGCCCGTTCGTGGCGCAGCGCCAGATCGGCGTAGAGTTCGCGTTCCTCCTCCAGCTCACGTCCACGGGCCGCGAGCTGCGAGGCGGTCTCCCGCCGCGCCCGGAGCACCGTTCCGGCCAGGAACCCGGGCAGGCTGAAGACCAGCAGCGGAACCGGGTTCGTCTCGCCGTTCACGAAGTACAGGCCGGCCAGGAGGGCGACGACTCCGGTCGCCGCGTGCCAGGTCCGGAAGCCGAGCGGCACGACCGTCGCCAGCAGTGCCAGGATCACGAAGGCCGGCTCGGGAAACCACACGTGTTCGGCCAGCAGCGCTCCGGCCAGCCAGAACCCGCCACCGGCCAGCGCCACGGCGCGGGGATGCGTGCGCCACCAGAGCAGCGCGAGCCCGCTCGCCGTCAGGCACGCCGCCAGGGTCGGGTCCGGCCACCCGTCCAGGGCGGCCGGCACGACGATCACGGCCAGCACCAGCAGGACTATGAACGGACGCACCGCGGCTCACCCCAGCACGGGCAGCTGCGCGACCACCCGCGCCGACCCGCGGGTGAGTTTGACCTCGACCGATCCGGCGTGCAGTTTCACCCGCTCCCGTACCCGGGCGACCGCCGCACGGGCCTCGGACCCGCGTACCGCCGAGCCCTGGACCCGGATCTCCAGGGCGTCGTCACCGAACCGCACGTCCACCTGGATGGGCTGCTCGTCGAGGGCCTTGACCAGGTATTCCACGATCCGGTACGCCGAGAGCTCCACCGTGGCCGGCAGAGTCCGCGGATCTCCGCTCACCGTCAGTGACGACCGCGAGGAACGCCGGGCCAGCAGCGCGTCCAGATGTGCGACGGTCGGCGCCGGGGCGAGGGCCACCTCGCCGCCGCGCAGCAGGCCGACGATCTCCCGCATGTCGTCCATCGTCTGGCGCGACCCGGACTCGATCGCCTCCAGCAGCGCCCGGGCCTGCGCCGGGGCGAGCCCGTCGGCCGACTCCGCGGCCCTGGTGAGCTCGTCCAACCGGTCCTGCAGCAGCCCGTCGAGCTGCCGCGACAGCCGCGCGCGGTCGTCGGCGACCATCAGCGCGGCCCGGTCGTCGCGCAACCGCCGAAGCTCCTCGTCACGTGCTCTGAGCTGCTCGTTGAGCCGGGCCCGATGCCGCGCGGCGCGGCCCACCCCGAAGACGATCAGCACGACCGGTGAGGCGAGCGGGAGCGCCGAAGGGCCGGCCGACGAGTCCTCGATCAGCACGACGGCCGTGATGGCGACGGCAACCCCCAGGCAAATCCATGCTTTGGTACGTCCGAAGCGGAGCGCCCCGAGAAACGCGTAGGTGAACGCGAGCGGCAGGCCGACCCCGCATCGCGTCACCCAGCCGAACACCAGGACGTGAACCACGAGGATGCCGAGGGACACGAGCGCCGCCGCCAGCGCCCCGCGCCGCCACCACAGCACCGCGGCGGTGGCGGCCGCGAAGACCGGAACCATCCACGGCGAGTGGCTGTCGACCGTGTGGGCCATGGCGCCCGCGGCGATCTCACCGGCGACGTAGGCGTCCGGCGTGACGACGTTGAAGATCATGAGCGTCACACCGAGGGCGGTGAGGGCCCCCGCGAGCAGCCAGTCGCCGGGCTTGACACCGCGGAGGACCTCACCCATGTTCCCGCTCCCTCCCACCGGCGATCACACGGTCGCGCGCTGGTCAGCAGGCTGCCTACGGTTGAGCTGATTCTTCACCAGCCAACCGAGCGCGTAGAAGACCACGACCGGTGCAATCGCGAATGGCAGAGCGTCGGCCAGTCCGGCGGACGAGTCCCGCCACAACATGATCACCTCGGTGACCACGATCCCGGCCAGGCCGAGCACGTGTTCCCGTGTCCCGTTCGCGAACCGGGCGACCGCGTAGGCGAGCGCCGCCGCCAGCGGGATCACCACACCGCACCGGGTCACCCAGCCGAACGCCAGCACATGCAACGCCACCGCGGCCGCCGTTGCCGCGACGACCGCGGTGACGTTGCCCCTCCGCCACAGAATCGGCACGGTGACCAGCAGGAACGCCGGAACGATCAGCCACGAGGAGGTGGAGACGGGGTGGATCAGGGTCGGGTCGTCGCCGTTGGTGAGGTTGAGGGACATCAGGACCACGCCGGCGGCCGAGAACAGGGCCGCCAGCAGGTAGTCGGTCGGCCGTACACCCTGGAGGATCTTCATCGCTCTTCTCCTGGTCAGAGGTTTGATACCGCTGACGCTAGGGATCGGCGGGGGTAGCCCTCGTCGGCCCGGATGACGATTTCGGCGGCCGGTGTCGTCCTCAGGGAGGACCCGGCGACGACATCGGGCACGGGAGAATCCTGGTGTGCCGACGATCCGGGTGCTCATCGCCGATGACCAGACGCTTGTGCGCACCGGATTCCGGGTCATCCTCGAGGCGGAGGACGATATCGAGGTCGTCGCCGAGGCCGACACGGGTGCGGAGGCGATCCGGCAGGCGCAGCTGACCAGGCCGGACGTGATCCTCATGGACATACGGATGCCGGAGCTGGACGGCCTGGCCGCCACCGAGCGGATCCTGCGGCAGGAGGACCCGCCGACGATCGTGGTGCTGACGACCTTCGATCACCAGGAGTACGTCTATCGCGCGCTGCACGCCGGGGCGGCCGGTTTCCTGCTCAAGGACGCGCCGTCGAGCCGCCTGATCGCCGCGGTCCGCGCGGCCGCCACCGGGGACTCCCTGATCGAGCCGTCGATCACCCGCCGCCTGGTGGAGCGTTTCGCCGCGCCGCCGCCGGCCGCCGGCCCCCCGGCCGAGCTCGCCGCGCTCACCGAACGTGAGCGCGACGTGCTCCGGCTGATCGCCGGCGGCCTGTCCAACGCGGAGATAGCCGCCGAACTGGTGGTCGCCGAGACGACGGTGAAGACCCACGTGGCACGGATCCTCGCCAAACTGAACGTCCGCGATCGGGTCCAGGCAGTCGTCATCGCCTACCGGACGGGCTTCGTCGCCCGCTGATCAATCCCTACGGCAGGGTCCACCGCTGGTTCGTCCCGGCGAAGCAGTCCCAGATCTGCAGGCGGGTGCCGTTGGCGGAGCTGTTGTTCTGCGCGTCCAGGCAGCGGCCGCTGGCCGGGTTGCGCAGGGTGCCGTTGGACTGGGACTGCCACTGCTGGGCGCCGGTGCCGTTGCAGTCGTAGATCTGCACGAGCGACCCGTTCGCGGTGCCGGCGGCGTTGACGTCCAGGCACTTGCCGAGCGCCCGGACCGTGCTGTCGGTGCCGACCGTCCACGTCTGCGCGCCGGTGCCGTTGCAGTCGTAGAGCTGCACGGCGGTGCCGTTGGCGCTGCTCGCCCCGGCGATGTCGACGCACTTGCCGCCGATGCCGGTGATCCGTCCGGTCCGGCCGGTCGGCGGGTTGGTCGGGCCACCACCCATGACGGTGTCGTAGATGGCGCTGACCAGGGAGTTCGCTCCGGTCGCGTCCTGCGAGAGCTCCCAGTTCATGATGCCGCCCGCGTTGGCCATCGCCCACTGGGTCTTGCGGCGGACGGTCGGCAGGCCGTTGTAGCACTCGCCGGACGGGGTGCAGTCACGGTTGGCGTTGGCCGGGTCCTGAGCGACCAGCTGGGCGTACGTCAGGTACCCGGGCCGGCTGTAGAACGGCACACCGAGCACCGTCTTGGCCTTGGGCAGTCCACGGTTCTTCCAGAAGTTGGCCGCGTTGATCGACCAGTCGTAGTTCGCGTGGGGGCTGCCTCCGTCGTACGCCATGATGTTGAGCCAGTCGACGTAGCCGAACACGGCCGGCTGGACGCCGTTGGCGGTGCCGCCCTCGCTGACGACCGCCGCCGTGAGCAGCTTGCCCTCGTTGTGCAGGGCCGTGCTGAGCTGCCCCATCAGGGCCGTGTAGTTGTTGCCGGACGTACCGGGGTCGGGGTATTCCCAGTCCATGTCGACGCCGTCGAGGTTGTACTGCCGGACGACGCCCATCACGGTGTTGACGAACGTCGTGCGGGTGCCGGCGTTGGCCGCCAGGCTCTCGAAGGCCGAGTCGTTGCCGTCGTTCCAGCCGCCGATGGCGATCGAGACCTTGACGTTGTTCTGGTGACCGAGCGTGACAAGCTGCTGGAGCTTGGCGGTGTTCTCGATCGGCTGCAGCGTGCCGTTGGCGTTGGGCAGGGCGAACGAGTAGTTGATGTGGGTGAGCTTGGTGTACTGGACGCTCGTGACGCTGCCGGCCCAGGAGGGCATGTAGCCGACGCTCTTGAAGCCGTTCGGCAGCACAGCGGCCTGGGCGGTCCCGCTGCTCGTGAGGGCGATCGCGGTTCCCGCGGCGGCGACGGTGAGCGCTGCCGCTACCGCCGCCCACCTGGTGTTTCTCTTGATGGCCATGGGGATCAGGACCCTTCGTGTCCGATATGGGGGCGGCCAAATGTTAAGAAGGTTTACAAACAGTCGTCAATATGATCGGCCGGTTCCGCAACAAAATGACGTGTTACATAGCGCATGGCCCGGATGTGAAGAACACACATTGCTTCGATGACAGCCGCGACTACATCGGACCGCGGGCGCACCGAAGACTCGAAGCATGATGAAACTCCTGCTGGCGACCGTCCTGGCCGCGACGCCGGTCGCGCCGGTCACCCGGTTGTCCCTGCCGCCGCCCACCGGCACGGCGAAGGTCGGCGTCGTCACGGCACACCTGGTCGACCGGTCCCGGCCCGATCCCTGGGTCGCCGGCGAGCGATTCCGGGAGCTGATGGTGTCGATCTGGTATCCGGCCCGCTCCGTCCACGGCCACGAGCGGGCCGCCTGGGTCACGCCCGGCGTCGCGGCCCGGATCAATCCACCGGACAGCGGCTTCGCTCTGCCGGTCACCCACGGTCACGTCGACGCGCCGCCCGCCGCCGGGCGGCACCCCGTGATCCTCTACTCACCCGGCTTCGGCGTGGAGCGCACGAGCGGCACCGCGCTGGTCGAGGATCTCGCCAGTCACGGCTACGTGGTCGTCACCATCGATCACACGCACGACGCCGGCCTCGTCGAGTTCCCCGACGGCCGGATCGCGACCAATGCGATCCCCCCGCCCGCGACGCCCGCCGAGGAGGAGCGCCTTCTCGAGAAAGTCCTCGATGTACGGGTGACCGACACCCGTTTCATCCTGGACCGGCTGCGGAGCATGCCCCTGGCCCGCACCATGGACTTCTCGCGTGTCGGAATGTTCGGCCACTCGATGGGCGGCGCCGCCGCGGCCGGGACGATGCGCGACGACCGCCGGGTGAAGGCCGGGCTCAACCTGGACGGCAGTTTCATCGGCCCTGTCATCGAGGCGGGCCTCGACCGGCCGTTCATGCTGGTGGGATCCGAGCCGCACGACGGCGAACAGGACGAGACCTGGACCCGGATGTGGGACAACCTGCGAGGCAGCCGGTACTGGGTCGAACTCCAAGGGTCGGCACACCTGTCCTTCAGCGACTTCCAGGTGCTCCTGCCGCAACTCGGCCTGCCACCCGGCCAGGTGGAACCCGCTGTCGGCACCATCGACGGTGAGCGCTCGGTCGCGATCCAGAGGGTGTACGTCCGCGCGTTCTTCGACCGGCACCTCCGCCACCGCTCCGGCCGCCTCCTGGACCGCCCGTCACCGCGCTACCCGGAGATCGGCTTCCAGCGGCGGATCATGACGACTTGGTGACCTTCAGGGTGCTCACCGGGGTGGGGTTCAGGGCGTTCATGCGGGTGCTCACATTGCCCCACGTCCCGGCGGCGATCGCGGCGTCACGTTCGGCGACCAGCCTGTCGTAAGTGGCCCTGGTGATGCGGTCGAGACGCAGCTGCCACACCACCCCGGTGCCCTCCGGCTTCGTGGAGCCGAGATAGACGGTGTACGGGGCGGCCACCCCGTCGTAGATGTCCACCTTGCCGTCCAGGTAGCAGTGGCCCGCCACGCAGATCGACAACGCCAGCACGGTGCCGGTGGCCGAGACGTCGGCGGCGGAGACGGCGAACGCCGCGTCGAACGGCCAGGAGACTCTGCTGTTGGCGGCCGGAGAGCTGATCCTGGTCTTCACGGTGACGGCCTTCGTCGTGGCCGCCGTCCTGGCCGGAGTCGATGCGGGCGTCTTCGGGGTGGCCCCGGCAGTCGCCCTGGCTGACGGCGCGACCGACGGGGACTGTGCCGGAGGAGCCGCGGAGACTGCGGGTTCGCGGGTGGTGCATGCCTGCGGGGAGGTCGCGGCACCGTCCGCACCATACGAGGCCACCACCGCGAAGCAGTAGTCCACCGCTGGATCGAGGTTCGCGACCTCGAAGGCCGTGACGTTCGCGGGGGCCTCCCCCAGTGGTTGGGGCGCCGTGCCGGCCGGGCCGCCGGTGATCGTGAACGCGGACACCGAACCGTTGGCGGGACCGCCCCACAGGACCATGACCGAGGTACCGGCGTCGTGCAGCGTCACCGTGGCCGGTGCGGCCTGGACGGACGATGCGGCCTCGTCACCGGTGCGCACGAAGATCGCCGTCACCGCGACGGTCGCCGCGACGACGGCGACACCGGCCAGCACGAGGGACTTCCGGGACCGCGACCCGGGGACCAGAGCCGGCACGGGAACCGAGGCGGGAACCGAGACGGGCACGGGGGCGGGCGCAGGCACCGGAGCCGGCGCCGGCCCCTGAGCCGCAGCGGGCTCCGAAGGCGGAGCCGGGACCGGACCCGGATCCGGAGCGGCCGCGGGAGCCACGACCAGCGGCGGGCCCGCGGCAGGAACCGGGGCCGGGGAGGACGCCACGACCTCGGGGCCCAGGTAGGTGCGGGCGTGGACCACGGCCGGGTGGTCAGGGCCGAGGACGGCCGGGCCGAGCTGCGCCACGCGGGTGAAGTTGGCGCGGGCCACGTGACGGTTGGCGAGTTCCTCGGCCACCAGGCCCAGGTCGTACGCGATCATGAGCATCAGCGGATCGGCGTCGCCCAGGCGGATTCCCGCTTCGAGGGCCTCCTCGAGGGTGCGCCGCGCCGCCATCGGGTCGTCGGCTCGCGTCTGGACGTCGGCGAGCTGCCGCATCGTGGCCAGGAGTTCGGCGTCGCCCTGGTCCAGCTGTGTGCGGCCGATCTCCACAGCGCGTTCCAGCAGGGCCCGGGCCCCGTCCAGGTTTCCCGACTCGGTGAGGGCTTCGGCACGCCGGCGGGCTTGGGAGAAGGCGGGAGACTCAGGCACGGCGAACATGCTGCCCGCACCAGGCGCCGAGCACCAGCCCGGACCCGATTGACAAGTCTCACTCGTCGTGAGGTGCGGTGAGCCTCCTCAGTGTTCGGTGCCCAGCACCACCGCGCAGTCCGACTCGTCGATGATCTGCACGCCGACGACCTTGTACCTGGGGCCGAACTGATCGTGGAACCAGGTCCCGTCCGGCTCCACGCACTCCTGTGTCCCGTCCGAGAACAGCAGCAGGGCCGCGTCGTCGGCACGGGAGTTGTAGATCGCGTAGGCGCCGCGGCTTCGTGGACCGAGTATCTGGAACTCGTCGGTGAACGCCCGATAGGAGGCTGTCGGCTTCCGGTCGCCCCAGTCCTTGGCCTTCAGGTAGAAACAGACCCTCGGATGGTCGCAGCCGAACCCGGTCGCGGCCGCGGCCGGAGCCGCCCCGGCGAGCAGAAGTCCGGACGCGGCCCCGAGGGCGGTGAGTTCGCGAAGCATTTTCTGATCCCCCCGTTCTGGTAGTCGTCATCCATGCTGGCAGCGCCCGCCGGGACGCGCGGGCGGGTCGGTGCCGCGGTGCCCGTGACGGCCGGGCGGAAATACCTGAACGGCCACGTCCGTTGCGTTGCCCGTGAACGCGGCGACGGTGGTGGTAATAGGCGGCGGCCAGTCCGGACTCTCCGCCGGTTACCATCTGAAAAGGCACGGTTTCAGCGACGCCCGCACCGACCCGGGCGGCGCGCGGACCTTCGTGATCCTCGACTCCTCTCCGGCGGCCGGCGGGGCGTGGCGGGAACGCTGGGAGTCGCTGCGGATGGAGACCGTGAACGGGATCTTCGACCTGCCGGGGTTCCCGAAACCGCCACTCGACCCGGCCGAGCCGAGCCGGACGGCCGTGCCACGCTACTTCGCGTCGTTCGAGGAGGCGTCCGGCCTGCCGATCCTGCGCCCGGCCCGGGTGAACGCGGTGCGGCGCGCGGACGGCGGCGCTCTGATCGTCGAGTCGGACCGGGGGCCGTGGAGGACCGAGGCGGTCATCAACGCCACCGGCACGTGGGACAACCCGGTGCGCCCGCACTATCCCGGGCAGGAGACGTTCGCCGGGATCCAGGTGCACACCCGCGAGTACGTGTCGGCGCAGCGGTTCGCCGGGATGCGGGTCGCCGTCGTCGGTGGCGGGATCTCGGCGTTGCAGCTGCTGGAGGAGATCTCGCGGGTGGCGGCGACGGTCTGGTACACCCGGCGCGAACCGGTCTTCCACGACGGGGAATTCACGCCGGAGGTGATCGGCCGGGAAACCATCGCGAAGGTGACCGCGGACGTCGAGGCGGGCCGCCCGACCGGCAGTGTCGTCTCCTACACCGGACTGGTCTGGACGCCGTACGCGCTCGCCGCCCGCGAGCGCGGCGCCCTGCGGCGGCGGCCGATGTTCACGGCGATCGAACCATACGGAGTACGCGAGGCGGACGGGTCGTTCACCTCCGTCGACGCGATCGTGTGGGCCACCGGTTTCAAGGCGTCGCTACGCCACCTCGATCCGCTGGGGCTGCGCAACGAGCAGGGCGGCATCCGCCTGACCGGTACCCAGGTGGCCGGCGAACCGCGGGTGCACCTGATCGGTTTCGGACCCTCCCAGTCGACCGTCGGCGCGAACCGGGCGGGCCGGGAAGCGGTGACCGCTCTGGTCAGACTGCTCGGCCCCAGCGCCGGGCCAGGGCGGCCGGTGGCAGCCCGGCCAGCTGGGCCGTCTCCCGGCTGAGGTGCGCCTGGTCGACGTAACCGGCCCGCACGGCGAGCTCGGCGAGCCCGCCGGGTGACGCGAGCAACGTGAGGAAGCGGCGGAAGCGCAGCACCCGGTGCAGCGTCTTCGGCCCGTAGCCGACCGCGGCCGTGAAGCGGCGCCGCAACTGCCGGTCGCCGATGTCGAGCCGGGCGCTCAACTCATGAACACGCACCCGCGGGTCGTGCAGCAGGCGCACCGCCTCGACCAGCGCCGGGTCGGGTGGTCGCTCCTCGACCAGCTCACCGATGACCGCGAGCAGCCGCCGCAGCGCCTCGGCCGGTGGCAGGTCACCGTCGAGCCGGCGCGCCGAAGCGCGTGGCAGCGCGCCGTCGAGCCGGCGCGCCGAGGCGGGGCGCAGCTCGGACAGGTCGACGCGCCGGTTGCACAACTCGTCCAGGGGCAGGCCGAGGACCGGTCCGCCGGCGGCCGGACGGAGGCGTACACCGAGAAGGGTTTTCTCCGCCTCTGTCGTGCCCGGCATCGGGCCGGTGTCGGGGCCGGCGACGAACGCCCCCCGGCCGCTCTCCCAGATCAGATCGACGCAGCCGTCCGGCAGGACCAGCGCCGGTGTGGAGGTCTCGGACTCCGTGCGGCTCCACAGGCAGACGACCGAGCCGGCCAGCGAAGCCGGTGGCGCCCACTCCCGGTAGGTCATGACACCCGCCTCTCGCGTCCGTTTTCTACAAGACATCCGTCGGGCGGCCAGCCTACGTTCGGGGTATGACATTTCTGGCCGCCACCCGATTCCTGCAGCGTGAGGCACGTCCGCTGGAGCGCCGCCTGCACGCCTCCCTCTTCCTGGGCGAGTCCCCGGACGGAGTGGTGAACGCGCTGCGCGCCTACCGCAACGCCGACGGCGGTTTCGGCCACGGTCTGGAGCCGGACAAACGCTGCCCGGCCAGCCTCCCGATCGATGTGGAGGTCGCGTTCGGAGCCCTCGCCGACGCCGGCGCCGACGCGCCCGACCTGCTGGGACCTGCCTGCGACTTCCTGGCCGGCGTCGCCGCGGGCAACGGCGCCGTGCCGCTCGCGTTCCCGGTGATCGAGGAGTATCCGAGGGCCGAGCACTGGACCGACTGGACCTATCAGCCTGGCGTCAACCCGACCGCGGGCCTGACCGGGCTGCTGTACCGGCTCGGCTTCGACCACCCGTGGCGGGCTGCCGCGACCCGCTTCTGCTGGGACGCCGTCGAGTCCGGGAGCCTCCCCGACGAGGTGCACGGGCTGTCCGAGGTGATGAACTTCCTCGCCCACGTCCCGGACCGGGAACGGGCCACCACGCACGCCGCGCGCGTCCTGGAACAGATGACCGCCACGTCGATGTTCCAGGACATGCCCAAACCCGGCGAGTACGGCCTGACCCCGCTGCACGTGGCGCCGACGGCCGACTCCCCGTGGCGGGCGCTGTTCGACGACGCCCAGATCGAGGCGCACCTGGATCAGCTGGAGGCCGCGCAGCTCGCGGACGGCGGCTGGCCGGTCACCTGGGAGCCGCCGAGCGAGTCCTCGCGTCTGGAGTGGCGCGGCATGGTCACTCTGCAGGCTCTGCGCACGCTCACCTCGTACGGCCGCCTCGCCCTGGAGAAGTAGCCGCTAAAGCCGGCCTCGCCGTCGCCACCGGTAGGAGTCGGCGACGAGGCCGGCGATGGTGAGAGCGACCACGACGAGGGTCAGCACCACGCCGGCCGTGCCCCAGGCCACCATCGCCACCGACAGCAGACCCCAGACGACGCCGCCCACGATCGCCGCCGCGAGCAGGACGGGGCGCGGCCATCGCCGGGGCCCCGCCAGCGACGGGAAGTCCGCGACCAGCCGGTCCACGATCTGGTCGAACTCACGCTGCTTGTCACCGGTTGCCACCGGGTCACCTCCGCTGCCGGGGGAAGTCCACGTCTCCCCAGACTAGGCCTACTCTCCGGTAGTACCCACTGATCGCCGGATGGACTCCTCAGTCCTCGGCCGGCACGACCATCGGGGTGCCGGCCACCGGGTCGGGGACGACGACGCAGGACAGGCCGAACACCTTCTCGACCAGTTCGGCGGTGACCACCTCGGACGGCGGCCCCTCGGCGACGATGCTGCCGTCGGCCATGGCGATGACGTGGTCACAGAACCGGCACGCCAGGTTGAGGTCGTGCAGCACCACGACGACCGTCTTGCCCGACTCGGCGTTGAGTCTGCGCAGCAGCCGCAGCAGGTCGACCTGGTGGGCGATGTCCAGGAAGGTGGTCGGCTCGTCGAGCAGGAGCAGGTCGGTCTCCTGCGCGAGGGCCATGGCCACCCAGACCCGCTGCCGCTGGCCGCCGGAGAGCTGACGGATCGGCCGGTCGATCAGGTCGGCGGTGCCGGTGGCGTCCAGCGCGCGGGTGACGGCGTCGTGGTCGCCCTCGGTCCAGCGGCGGAACCAGCCCTGGTGCGGATAGCGGCCGCGGGAGACCAGGTCGGCCACGGTGATGCCGTCCGGAGCGACCGGGCTCTGTGGCAGCAGCCCGAGCACCTTGGCGACGTCCAGGGTGCTCAGCTCGGTGACGGACCGGTCGTCGAGGTAGACGGCGCCGGAACGCGGTGGAAGCAGCCGGGCGAGGCCGCGCAGCAGTGTCGACTTGCCGCAGGCGTTGGCGCCGACGATCGCGGTGACCTTCCCGTCCAGGACGGTCACGTCGAGGTCGTTGACGACGGCCCGCCGGTCGTATCCGAGGGTCAGGTTCTCGGCGCGCAGTCGGGTCATCCGCCGGCTCCCTTGCGGTTCGTGGTGGCCAGCAGCCACAGCAGGTACGGGGCGCCGACCGCGCCGGTCACCACGCCGGTGGGCAGCGGGGTGGGCATCAGGTGGACGGCGACGAGGTCGGCGGTGAGCAGCAGCGACGCGCCGGTGAGGGCGGCCGCGCCGATGCCGCCCGCGGCCGGGCCGAGCAGCCGGTCGGCGACCGGGCCGGCGATCAGGGCGATGAACACGATCGGGCCGGCGACGGCGACGGCCAGGGCGGTCAGGGTGACGGCGACCGCGAGGAGGGCGGCACGGCTCGCCTCGGTACGCGTACCGAGCGCCCGGGCGGCGTCGTCACCGAGTTCCAGCGCCCGCAGCTGCCGCTGCAGCAGCACGGCCAGTGGCAGCAGCACCACGAGCGCGCCGGCCAGCAGCTTCAGCTCGTTCTCGCTGGCCTGCCCGACCGACCCGGTGAGCCAGTGCATGGCCTGCCGCGCCTCGAACAGCTGGGCGCGGGTGAGCAGATAGCCGATGAGTCCCTCGAAGAACACCACCAGGCCGATGCCGATCAGGATGAAGCGGTAGCCGCTCACCCCGTCGCGCCAGGCGAGCACGTACATCAGCAGGGCGGCCAGCAGTGCGCCGCCGAGCGCGAGCCCGCTGACGAACAGGCCGCTGACCTGGAACAGCACGATCCCGGCGACCGCGGCGAGGCCCGCGCCGGAGGTGATGCCGACGAAGTCCGGTGACGCGAGCGGGTTGCGCAGCAGCTGCTGGAAGATGGTTCCGGCGGCGCCGAGGGCGAGTCCGACGGTCAGTGCCGAGAGCGCCGTGGGCAGACGCAGGCCGCGCACGACGAAGTCGACGCTCGGGTCCGTGCGCAGCCGGAGGACCGAGGTGACGACCTCCTCGGCGGTCAGCCGCATGCTGCCGATCATCATGGTGAACACGAACAGGCCGGCGACGAGGGCAGTCAGTCCGGCGATCACGCTCCAGGCGCGCAGGCCACGACGGCGGCGGTTGGCGCGGAGCACGGCGGGGGTCGCGGTCATGGTCATGGTCACGCCTCCGACATCCGGCCGTAGCGGACGATCCCGATGAACACCGGCGCCCCGAGCAGCCCGAGGACCACGCCGACCTGCAGTTCGTCGGGCGGCACGACGACGCGGCCGATCACATCGGCGAGCAGCAGCACGATCGGGGCGAGCAGCATCGAGTACGGCAGGATCCACCGGTAGTCGGGGCCGCACAGGAACCGGGCCATGTGCGGCACGACCAGGCCGATGAAGACGATCGGCCCGCACGCCGCGGTGGCCGCCCCGGCCAGGACCGCGACGACGCCGAACGCGGCCACCCGGGTGAGGCCGACGCGCTGGCCGAGGCCGCGGGCGATGTCCTCGCCGAGGGCCAGTCCGTTGAGGACGCGGCCGAAGGCGAGCGACGCGATCAGCCCGGCGATCAGGAACGGGGCGACACCGGTGAGGATCGGCGCGTACCGCCCGGCCAGTGAGCCGACCTGCCAGAACCGCAGCTCGTTGAGGGCGTCCACGTTGGTCATCACGATGCCGGTGGTCAGCGAGCCGAGCCCGGCGGTGACGGCGGCGCCGGCCAGTGCCAGCTTGACCGGGGTGGCGCCCTCGCGGCCCAGTGAGGCGACCGCGTAGACCAGGATCAGGGCGGCGATGGCCCCGGCGAACGCGAACCACACGTACACGCCGACGCCGCGCAGGCCGAGGACGGTGATGGCGAAGACCACGAAGACCGCGGCGCCGGAGTTGATGCCCATGATGCCGGCGTCGGCCAGCGGGTTGCGGGTCACCCCCTGCAGGATGGCGCCGGCGACGCCGAGGGCGGCACCGACCAGGATCCCCAGCAGCGTACGGGGAACGCGCAGCTCAAGGGTGACGGTCGTGTTGGTCGTGCCGTCGTCGGTCCAGCTGCCGAGAGCGCCGAGCACCTCGCCGAGCCCGATGTCGCGCGAGCCCTGGGTGACGCTCAGGAACGCCACGACGGCCAGCACCACACCCAGCACGGCGAGACCGGGCGCGAGAGCCGGGGCTCGCCGTGGGGTCGAGATCAAAACCTTCATCGGGTACGGACTACGCGCCGATGTTCTCGTCGGCCGCCTTGACGGCCGTACTGAGCTTGTCGAGCTCCGTGGCGAAGTCGCCGTAGGTGTGCATCCAGTACGCCGGCCACGCGATCGCCGCTCCCGCCTGGGCCGCTTTGATCTTGAACCAGGTCGGCTGCTTCTTGCCCCAGTCGGCGTTCGCGGTCGGGGTGAAGCTGCGGCCGTCCCAGAGGATCAGGTCGGGCTGGTACTTGTCGGCGTTCTCCCAGCTGAGGTTCTCCCAGTACGGGAAGCCCTTGTCGGGGGCGTCCGGGTTGATCACCTTGAGGCCGAAGCTCTGCAGGTCGAGCAGCTCGGGCGCGTACTCCGGGTTGGCGACGTAGACCTTGTCGTCGGCCGGGCTCATCGCCAGCACGGTGAGGCCGGGCTTGGTGGCGACGGCCGCCTTGAACGCCGTGACCGACTCCTCGAAGCGCTTCTTGTTCGCCGCGATCGCGGGGTCGTCCACCTTGGCGCCGAGGCTCTTGGCGAGCGCCTCGTAACCGTTGGCCAGCTCCAGGATCGACTTGCCCTGGGTGGCGCCGACGACCGGGGCGAGCTCGGCGAGCTTCTTGCTCTTCTCGTCGACGCCCTCCTCGAGGCCGCTGTGCGCCTTCTCGGCCGGCCACCAGTCGGCGACGATCAGGTCGGGCCGTAGCGAGGCCGCCTTCTCCACATCGATCTTGCCCCACTCCTCGCCGAGGATCTCGATGCCGGTGAGGTCGAGGTTCTTGAGGTTGGGGTCGGTCTTCACCGGCTCGTCGGCGTAGACGCCGACAGGCTTGATGCCGAACGAGATCAGCGCCGCGGCCTCACCGGCGTGGGCGATGATGCGGGTCGGGACCTTGTCGGTCTTGACGACCTCACCCGAGCCGTCGGTGAAGGTCCACGGACCCGCGGGCGCCCCACTGGCACCGGACGAGCCACTGGGGCTCTCCCCGGAACCGCACGCGACCAGCGCGAAACTCACTATCGAGGCAGCGAGGGCCGTACGCCATGCACGCATATGTATTCCGTTCCCTGATGACCATCAAATTAGGTAAGGCTAACCATATAATCGAGCTCCTGGCTATCGGCCACCCCTCCCCACCGGCGCAAATGGATTGCCGTCAGGGCCGGATCCGGACCACGATGGCCGGCATGTCGGGGCATCACGCATGAGGTCGCCGTTGCAGGGCGGTATGCCGCCACCGGGCACGCTCACCGGAGCCGTCGTGGAGATCGCCTGCGACGAGTCCGGGTTCTCCGGCACCAACCTGCACCGATCGGCCACGCCGATGATCACCCACGCGAGCGTCGACCTGACCACCGACGAGGCCGCCGGGCTGATCGCCGTGCTGCGCGACGGGCTCCGGCTGTCCCCGCACGAGACCAAGTCCGGCCAGTTCCTGCGCCGCCCGGACGCCCGCGACGCCGTCGACCGGTTCCTTACGGCGCTGCCCGGCCGCGCTCACGTACACCTGGTCGACAAGGAGTTCTTCCTGGTCACCCGGGTCGTCGATCTGCTGGCCGGCAAACCGTCCTACCTCGCCGGCACCCGCCTGGCCGAGATCCGGCGCCCGGCCGCCGTCGCCCTCCACCAGCAGGGCCGGGCCTCCGCCGTCCTCGCCGAGGAGTGGAACGCCTTCCTCGCCGCCTTCGAGGACCTGGTCCGCACCAAACGGCCCCGCCCGGCCGCCGAGCGGGCCGAGCGGTTCCTCCAGGCCCGTGACGCACTGGCCCGCCGCCTGCCCGGCACACCGGCCGCCGGCGTTCTCGACGCGGTGACACGCCACCGGGTGCACACGCTGCTGACCAGATTGGACGCCGACGACCGCTCGTTGCCGCCACCACTGGAACCGATGCTGCCCGCCCTCGCCGAGACCGTCCTGACCTGGAGCGCCGGCCACCGGCGGGTGCTCGTCACGCACGACGAGCAGAGCGCCCTCACCACCGACCGCCTGATCCGCCTGCAGCGAGCCCTGGCCGCCGGTCGCGCCGCGCTGCCCGGCGAGGTGTCCCCGCTGGCCGGCCTCGTGATGGCCGACTCCCGCGACGACCCTCGCATTCAGGTCGCCGACCTGCTCGCCGGGGTGGCCCGCCGCCCACCGGCCTACGCCGACCCGGCCCTGCTGCGGCCGTTGATCTCCCCTGCCTCTCTGATCGCCCCCGAGGCTTGCCCCTGACGTGCGGGGAAGGGTTTACCGTCGGGCACCTTTGACGAGCCCATCGAGGGAGTACGGATGCCCCTGTCACGTGAGGTGCGAGTGGCCGCGGTCCCGGCGGGTCTGCCCCGGCCCACCGACCTGACCGTCACCGAGACACCGGTCCCGGATCCCGGCCCCGGGCAGGTGCTGGTCCGCAACCGCTGGTTCACAGTGTTCGCGGCCTTGCGAACTCTGCTGGCCGGTGTCACCGGAGCCCCGTTCCCGGGTCTCGGTCCCGGTGACACCCTGTTCGGGCCCGCGATCGGCGAGGTGGTGTCCGCACCGGACGGTGACCTCAAGCCCGGAGAGTTCGTGCAGCACATGCTCGGCTGGCGTGAATACGCGCTGGTGGCCGCCGCGGACTGCCGCCCGCTCGGCACGGATCTGCCGGACCCGGCGGTCCACCTGTCCCAGGGCGTCACCGCCTACGGAGCACTCACCCGGGCGGCGCCGGTCCGTCCCGGCGACACGGTGCTCGTGACCGGTGGCGCCGGCGCGGTGGGCTCGATCGCCGGCCGGATCGCCCGGCTCCTCGGCGCCGTCCGGGATCGACACCTATCAGCTGATCCTCAAGCAGATCACGATGACCGGATACAGCGCGCACGGCGACGAGAGGATCCGCGCCGAGTGGGCGGCCTGGCAACGCTCCGCGCCGGTCGAGTTCCCGCACGTCATCGTGGACGGTATCGGCCGGGCGCCGCGGGCGTTGCACGATGTCCTCACCGGACGGTACCTGGGCGCCGTGCTGGTGTCCGCCCACTAGCCACGAGGGAGACGCCCTGGCGGACCGCCCGGTCCGCGTCGCTGGACAGGCGCTCGGCGGAGGCGGCGCCGGCTGCGGGGTCGCGGACGGCCGGGTCCGGCCGGACCGGCGCCACCCGGCATCTCCCTCGTGGAGTCGCTTCGCTTACACATCGACGCTCTCGGATCCCGGCTGGGGCAGGCTCGGCCGTGAGGCCCGGACGGGCCACCCGGAGGTGATCGATGATGCGCAAACTACTCGTCGTCGTCCTGTCGGCGCTGGCCGGCGCCGGTGCCGTCGCGCCCGCACGGGCGAACCCGGCGGAGCCCGACATCGGCGCGGTCGCCTCCTGGAACGGACTCGCTCTCGACGCGGTCCGGCTGACCAGGGCGACCGACGCCGACGCGGCCCGCCTGTACGCCATGGTCAACGTGGCGATCTACGACGCGGTCAACGGGATCTCCGGTACGAGGGAGCCCGCGCTGGTGGCCGAGCGCGGCCCCCGGCACGCGAACCCGCAGGCCGCCGCGGTGGCCGCCGCGCACGCCGTGCTGGTCCGGGCCGATGCCGCACGCTCCGCCGGTTACGACGCCGAACTCGCCGCCGGCCTGACCCTGCTGCACCACGGCGTGGACAGTGGCGCCGCGTGGGGCGCCCATGTGGGCACCGCGGTGTTCGATGCCCGTACCGCCGATGGATCTTCGCCCGTGGAGTCCCAGCCCGCCGGAACCGGACCGGGAGTCTTCCGGACCGCCTGGTCCGGGGTTCAGTACCGTAACGTGCGGCCCTTCGCCATCGCCGCCCCGCGAGTCCCGGCGGGCCCGCCGGCCCTGGACAGCGCCGCCTACACCACCGCGTTCGCCGAGGTGGCCGACCTGGGCGATGCCGCGGTGCCGCGGCCCGACCTGCTGGCCACCTACCAGTTCTGGTCGCTGCCGGCCGGTTCGGGCCAGCCGCCCGGCGAGTGGCTGCGGATAGCCCTGACCGTCGCCGAGGCCCGGCACCTGCGGCTCGCCGACGAGGCCCGGCTCGGCGCGCTGATCACCATGGCGCTGGCCGACACCAGCGTGGTGACCGTGTCGACCAAGTACGCCTACCGGCACTGGCGGCCGACAACCGCGATCCGCGAGGCGGACACCGACGGCAACCCGGCGACGGTCGCGGACCCGGCCTGGTCGGCGCGGGCCGGCAGCGTCGGCAGCTCACCGGAGTACGTGTCGGGGCACAGCTCGTACAGCGGCGCGGGCGCCACGGTGCTGGCCGGATTCTTCCGCACCGACCGGATCGCCTTCACCCACGCGACCGACTCGGCGCCGGGCGGGACGGCACGCACCTATCCGAGCTTCTCCGCGGCGGCCGCCGAAGTGGGACGGTCACGGGTGTACGGCGGTCTGCACTTCGACTTCAGCAACCGCACCGGCCTGGCCATCGGCGACGGTGTCGGCCTGGAGGTGCTGGCCACCAGTCTGCTGCCGCGCCGGCACTGACCTGTCCCCTTCGCGGTGGTGTACGGTACCGTTTCGTACACCATCGTGAGAGGGAGGAACGCCATGGACATCGCCATCGTCACCGGGGCGACCGGCGGCATCGGTTACCACACCGCGCTCCAGCTGGCCGAAGACGGAAAACAGGTGATCATCGCGGCGCGCGGCCGGGAGCGCGGCCTCGCCGCGGCGGCCCGCACCGGCGGCACCTGGTGGGAACTCGACCTCGGCGACCTCGCCTCGGTGCGGCGCTTCGCACAGAGATTCCTCGAGTCGTACGGACGACTCGACCTCCTGATCAACAACGCCGGAGTGATGGCCGTCCCCCGGCGCGAGCTGACCACCGACGGGTTCGAGCGTCAGTTCGGCGTCAACCACCTCGGCCACTTCGCGCTGACCGGGCTGCTGATGCCGGCCCTGCGGGCGGCCGCGGCGCCACGGGTCGTCACCGTCACGAGCGGCCTGCACCGGCGTGGCCGCATCGACTTCGACGACCTGATGGGTGAGCGGCGGTACCGGCAGTTCGGCGCCTACTCCCAGTCCAAGCTGGCGAATGTCCTGTTCGCGCTGGAACTCGCACGGCGTACCGGCCTGACCAGCGTCCTGGCCCACCCCGGCGTCGCGCACACCGATCTGGCCCGCACCGGCAGCGCGATGCGTGACGTGATCATCAGGTTGGTGCGCCTTTCGGCGCAGTCCGCCGAGGCGGGTGCGCTGCCCATCCTCCGGGCGGCGTCGGGACCGGAGGTCAGGACCGGGCAGGCGTACGGGCCGGACGGCCCCGGTGAGCGCCGGGGCCGGCCCACCCTGATCCAGGTCTCCGGACGCGGCCGCGACGAGGCCGCCGCCCGGCGCCTGTGGTCGATCTCCGAGGAGCTGACCGGGGTGCGATACGGTACGTTGACCAACGCTCAGTGACATCTTCGGGGGGCCGGATGCCGCAGTCGCCGGCCACCACTCAGTACCGCCTGGACCCGGCCCGGGAGCAGGCCATCCTCGAGGCGATCCGTGAGCTGCTGACCGAGGTCGGGTACGACCGCATGTCGATCGACGAGGTCGCCCGCCGGGCCCGGGCCAGCAAGGCCACCATCTACCGCCGCTGGTCCGGCAAGCCCGACATGGTGGCCGCGGCCCTCCACGGCATGATGATCGACCACCCGCCGCTGCCCGACACGGGTACGCTGCGTGGTGACCTGATCGGCGCGATGAACGCGTTCTGCCGCGTCTACGAGCGCAAGCAGCCGATCGTGCTGAGCCTGCTCGCCGCCATCCGCAGCGATCCGTCCCTGGGCCGCGTCCTGCACGAGCACGTGCTGGAGTCCGGCGTCACCGACGCGACCGCCGTCTTCCAGCGGGCCGTCGCCCGCGGCGACCTCACGGCCGCACCGAACGTCGGCGCCGTCGTCGAGGTCGGCAAGGCGCTGCTCTGGCACCGGCTGCTGCTCTCCGGCGAACCTCTCGACGAGGCGTGGGTGATCCACATCGTCGACGACATCCTGCGGCCACTCCTCGGTATTCATCACTAATCACGATGAATACCGCTCCGCTGGAAGCCGTTTGACCGTTTCGTCAGCTCCGAACGCGATCCTCGCGTGTTCCAGTCCTGTCGCCGGCTCTTCGCGGCTCCCGGTGCCGTCGCCCTCACCCTCGCCCTCGCCCTCGCCCTCGCCCTCGCCCTCGCCGCCCGCCCGGCTCGCGATCTCCGTGTTCGGCGTCAGCGTGGCCATCATGGTGGCGACACTGCGTGAGTCGTACGCCCTGGCCGGCGCCGTCTCCGCGGCCAGGCTGGCCGCCATTGCCGTGGCCGGGCCATGGCTCGGCGAGCACGCCGCGGCCGGCGTGATCCTGGGCCTGATGGCCGGCGCCTCGATCGGCGGCTGGGTCGTCGAGGCTGCCGGGGCCACATCGGCTACGCCACCCCGGCCCTGGCTGCGGCGCTCGCCCTGCTGGTCGCGCTGATCAGTTTCGATCCGGCCGCCTTCAACCCGAACCGCTCCCCGCCCGCCAACCCTCCCCCGCTGGCCACCCCCTGCTCCCTTCGCGGCCCGTCACCCGGCCAACGTGGTGACCTACGCCCACCCGCGCACCACACATCACCACGCACACCCACGCCCCCGGCAACGTGGTCACCTACGCCCACCCGCGCACCACACATCACCACGCACACCCACGCCCCCAACAGCGTGGTCACCTACGCCCACCCGCGCACCACACATCACCACGCGGGTGGAGTGGCTGGTCGGCGCGAAGCTGACGAACCGCGCGTGAGGCGGCTCGACCCGGACGGCCGCCGGGACGACGACGCCGTCGGGAACCGCCGGGCGGCGGCTCGCGCACACGCTGCCGGAGCCATGTGTGCGGGCGCACGGGCTCCGCGTGGCCGGCGGCGCGACTTCAGACGTACAGCAGAGGCGGCTTTTGATCTGTCAGTTGACGCTAACGTTAGCGAAAGCTAACGTTAGCGATGCCGGCCGGAAGGGTCGGGGAGGAACCAGGGAAGGAGACGGTCGTGGGCCGTCCGGTTGCGTTTTTCGAGATCATCAGTGCCGATGCCGAGCGGGCTCGGGGCTTCTACACCGAGCTGTTCGGGTGGTCGGCTCCCGCGGAACAGGAGGGTGGCTACGCGCTGGTGGACACCAACGCCGGGGAGGGTGCGATCGGCGGGGGCATCGGGGCCGCCGAGGGGCCGGGTGAGGCGGGCGTCAAGATCTACGTGCAGGTGGACGACCTGGAGAAGACGCTCGCGGAGGCCGTGAGGCTCGGCGGCGCCACCCTGGTGGAACCGTCGCCGCTGCCGGGCGACTACGGTCGGTTCGCGGTGTTCGCCGATCCGGACGGCAACCCGGTGGGTCTGTGGGGGTGAACGGCTGATGATCGAGGACGAGTCCGCGACCGATGACGCCTTCCGGGCGTTGGCGGAGCCGCGCCGGCGGGCGATTCTGCGCCTGGTCGCCACTGATGAGCTGGCGGCCGGGGAGATCGCTGCGGCGTTCGACGTGACTCGGACCGCGATCAGCCAGCATCTGACCGTGTTGCGGGAGGCCGGCCTGGTGAACGAGCGTCGGGCCGGCACCCGGCGGCTCTATCGGGCGCGGCCGGAGGGGCTCGCCGGGCTCCGGCGGTTCCTCGACGAGATGTGGAGCGACGCCCTCGACGTGGGGCGTCGCCTGGTCGAGGCCGACCGCGCGGCCGGCGAACCCGGCCTGGAGTCGGACGTCGCCTGAGGACCAAGGCTGAGGGCCGGGGATCCAGCGCCGCAGAATGAGGGGCGTGTCCGACAACGTACATCCGATGAAACGACCGCCGATCCGTCAGTCGACGCTGGTCCGCAGCGACCGTGAGCACACCTTCGAGGTGTTCGTCCGGGACATCGGCGCCTGGTGGCCCACCCGGTCGCACTCGCTCGGGCTGGAGAAGGTCACCACCGTCACGATCGAGCGGGAGCTCGGCGGGCGGATCTACGAGACCTGGACCGACGGGCGCCAGGTCGACTGGGGCGAGGTCATCCTCTGGCAGCCGACGGAGCGCTTCGCGATGACCTGGACGAGCCTGCCCGAGGTCACCGAGGTCGAGCTGACGTTCACGGCGCTGTCGCCGGCGTTGACCCGGGTCGCTCTGGAGCACCGTGGCTGGGAGCGGCTCACCGCCGAGCAGGTCGCGGCGGCCACCTCGCTGTCCGGCGGCTACGAGGCCGGCTGGAAGCGCATTCTGGATATTTTCACTCGACAGGTCGAAGCAGGGACCGTGGAAGGAAGCTGAACATGCGGGTTCTCGCGCAGGTGGTGCACTATCCGAAAGCGGAGCACCGGGACGACATCGTCGCCGCGATGGGGCGGCTGCGTGCGGCGTCGGAGGGTGTCGCCGGGCTGGAGGAGATCGGCGGGTTCGAGGACTCTGCCGGTGGCCGGCTCATCGCGATCTCGGTCTGGTCGTCGATGGAGGCCATGCGGTCGGGCATGGCGGCGCTCGGGGCGGCGATCGCCGACGTGCCGTTCGGCCAATGGGAACGCCAGGAGCACTTGATGGAGGTGTTTCCGCAGGTCGCGTGAGATCGCCTGGTTCAGGCCGACGGAAAGGACTTCGACCTGTTCGGCTCGGACGCGGGCACGTCGGAGCGCCTTGTCATCATGGACAGGTGACGAGGAGCGGGACGAGTTGGACCTGACCGAGGCGCGAGAGATGGCGATCGGTCTGATGGCCCGGCACGGACTCCGCGGGTGGCGCCTGACCTTCGACGACGCGAAGACCCGGGCCGGGATCTGCCGGCTGGACCGCAAGGAGATCGGGCTGTCCCGCCCGCTGGTCCGGTTGTATTCGACCGAGCAGGTCACCGACACCGTGCTGCACGAGATCGCACACGCTCTCGCCGGGCCGGGGCACGGCCACGACCGGACATGGCGGGCGATCGCTCTCCGGATCGGCTGCTCCGGCACCCGATGTGTGCCCTCCGACGTGCCCCGCGTCGAAGGCGCGTGGGAGGGGATCTGCCCGGCGGGCCACCGGACGACCGTGCACCGTCAGCCGGTACGGGTCCGGTCGTGCACCCGTTGCTCGCCCCGGTTCGACCGGTCCGCGCTGTTCTCGTGGACGCACCGCGGTGTCCCGGCGCCGATGCATCCGCGCTACCAGGCCGAACTCGCGCGCATCACTTCGAGCCGGGTCGCCACGAGCACCGAGAAGCCGATCCCGTTCGCCGTGGGTGACCGGATCCGGCTTCGTGGCGGCGGCAAGTACAACGGGCTGGTCGGCACCGTCGTCAAACGCGGCCGTACGCGCTATCAGGTGCAGACCACCGCCGGCCTGCTCAATGTCCCGTTCATGATGGCCGTGCCCGACCGCGAGCCGTAGCCCGGACCGATCGGTCCCGCCCTCACGGACTCGCCGGTCCGATCGGCGACGTGGCGGGCGTCGAGGTGAGCCCGCCGCGATCCAGGTCTTCGGCGTACGCGCTGATCGCCCGGCCGTACTGCCGGATGTCCGGGTCCTCGGTGGACTCGACGAGGACCCGGAGCAGATCGGCGACCGCCTCGCGGCTGTCACCGATGTTGTAGCGCAGCATGGCCTGAAACACCCGCAGCGGCCGGTGGCCGGGGAAGCGCCGCAGCCCGTCGGCGAAGACCTCGGCCGACTCGTCGTCGCGGCCGAGGACCCGCAGCGTGCTGCCCAGCCCCAGCAGCGCGTCGCGCATCTGGTCGTCCGGCAGCCCTCCGGCGATCGCCGCCCGGTAGTGCGGCACCGCCTCCTCCTCCCGCTCGAGCACGTCGTGCACCCACGCCGTCTGGTAGGCGATCAGCGGATCGGCCGGGAACTCGGCACGCAGTGCCAGCAGCAGTTCCCGCGCCCGATCCGGTTCGCCGCCCTCGCGGAGCCGGACGGCGTGGGCGAGACGTTCGTCAAGGCTCTCGATCACCGGTCGATCGTGTCACGGCCGGTCAGCGGATCGGCGACTCGGTCGGGGTGAGGGTGACCTCGATGGTGTCGAGGAGCTGCTCGATCTGCGGGCGCAGCAGCTGCCACTCCCGGCCGCTGACCAGCGCCTCGTTCTCGGCGTCGACGGCGACGGCGAGATCGCGCAGCAGGGTCGACAGGCCGTTCGCCTTCGCCTGGCGGGCGCCGTCGATGCTCTGACCGCCGAGCGCGCCCCAGCGGACCGACAGGCTGGTCAGGTCCTCGCGGATCGGCGGCCAGGCCATGGCGCGGCGGTCCGGCTCGCGCATGCCCAGGACGCTGAGCACGCGGGACTCGGTGAGCATCCGGGTCTCGGCGGCCAGGGCGGCGGCCTCGGTGTCCCAGGTGGAGGTACGCCGGGAGCGGGCGATCAGCACGGCCGCGGCGAGCCCGGCGAACAGCAGGAACAGCAGCAGCCAGCCGAGGAATCCGCCGCTGTCCTCCTCCGCGGCGACCACGACGACCGCCGCCGAGGACTCCTCCGGCTCGGGTGCCTTCGTCGTCGTGGTGGTCTCGACCGGCACCTTGGTCACCGTGACCTCGACGGTACGGGTCTCCACCGGCTGAGGCTTCTCGGTGGTCTTCGTCGGCTCGGGGTCCTGCGTCTTCGTGGGCTCGGGCTTCTCGGTCGTCCTGGTCGGCTCGGGCTTCTCCGTGGTCTTCGTCGGCTCCGGCTTCTCGGTCGTCTTCGTCGGCTCCGGCTCCTCGGTCCGGGTCGGCAGGGTGCGATCGGCTGTCGCCTCCACCGACGGGCGTGTCGACGGGAGTGAGCCGACGTCGCCCTCCCCGGTGCACGCCGTGAGCCCCAGCAGGCAGAACGCCACGCCAATCGGCAGCAGTCGTCTCATGATCGCTCTCTCCCTCTCTGCGACTGGCCTCAGACTCCGGGCCGTACGGCGTCCGGACATCCCTCGCCCCGGATGAGCCGGGCCGGATGCGGGCGATTCACCCACCGGGGATGACGTCGCCGCGCAGCCGCCGATCGACGCTGGGACGGTCCGGTGAGCGAGGCGTACACGGCAGGGGGCCACCGCATGCAGAGCCGACTCCGACTCGGCGGCCACGGCGTGCAACCGCTGCTGCTGATGTTCCCGCTGGGTCTGTTCTGGATGGCGTTCGTCTTCGACGCCGCGACGCTGCTCGGTGCGCCCGCGATGGTCGGCACGCTGGCTTTCTGGAACATCGTGGCCGGTCTGATCGGCGGCCTGCTCGCCGCGGTGGCGGCCGGCTACGACGCGGTCACGGCGCGGGGCCCGGCCGCCGCCCGGATCGGATTCCTGAGCCTGCTGCTGGACGTCGGGGTGCTCATCGTGTTCGCGGTGCTGGCCCTGCTGCGGGTCCGTGGCCCGGACCGGGCCGTCGAGCCGGGGCTGCTGCTGCTCGAGGTGGCGGGGCTGCTGGTGGCCGCGTTCGGCGCCTGGTTCGGGGGCCGGTTCGCCGACCCGCGGGCCCCGGTCGCCGAACCCGTCCGCTGACCCGCCCGCGCCTCCCCCGCTGACCCGGCCCGCTGTGTTGCGGGCATCCGGCAGATTGAGCGGCGCCCTCAGACTGCCCCGCTTCGCCACCCGCTCGCTGCCCGCGGATTCCGCGCGACCCGGGGCCGCCGAACGATCCGGCGGGCGGTTCCGCGTGCCGCCGCAGCCGCCCCGCGAACCGCGGGACGCACGCTCGGGCTTCGCGCGTGCTCCCGACGTCGCCGGCAACAACGGTGAGGTCCCACACTGCCGGCCCGTGGACGCCTGCCGTCGCCGTCACGACGGCGGGGTCGCGCGCAGCCCGCTACGTGCGATCCCGCCGCACACCACCGGCCCTGCACAACACCGCTCCCGCACCGGATCGGGCCGCGCTCCCCGACGCGGCCGGGGAACACCGCTGCCGCCCGTGCCGGCCGGAAGCCTGGAGTGCGGCTCGTGAACGAGCCGCACCGCCAGTCCTGCCGCGCGGAGGGTCAGGCGGCGCGCGGCGCGCGGAGACCGGCGATCGCGCTGATGACGATGCAGATGCCGGCGAAGATCAGGGTGGTCGCGCCGATCAGGATGAACGTGGCCAGGCCCAGGCCGGGCCAGACGAGCAGGGCGATCGAGGCGAGTACGACGAGCACGCCCAGCGCGATGCGCCAGCCGCCGCCCGGCTGTCCCCTGCCGACGGACAGGAAGATCTCGCCGAGCCCGTCGAGCAGCCAGCCGATCGCGACGATCAGCAGCATCAGGGTCAGTGATGTGGCGACGTCGGCCAGGCAGACGACACCGGCACCGGCGACGACCAGGCCGAGCAGCACGCCGAAGACACGGTGCAGCGCCGGCGCCTCACTGGCGACGAGGAACTGCAGGATGCGGATGCCGCCCATCAGCAGCAGGTTGAGCCCGAAGAGCAGGCCCACCACCCGCAGGGTGGCCTCGGGCCAGGCGAACGCGACGATGCCGAGGACCACCGCGAAGATGCCGGCGGCCAGGCGCAGCCAGATCCAGGTACGTGACATCGCGCTCACCGTGCCTCTCTGCCGTGCACCGCGAGGGTGTAGACCACCAGCACGTCCAGCGCGATGATCAGCGTGCACCAGAACGGCTGGGCCGGCAGGAAGAGCAGGTTGCCCAGGGCGCTGATGGCGGCCACGCCGATGCCGATGACCCGGGCCCACATCTTCCCGGCCAGTACACCGAGGCCGGCGGCCATCGTGAGCAGGCCGAGCATCGAGTGGAACACACCCCACACGGTGTAGTTGAAGTCGACCGCCAGCCCGGAGCTGGTGGTGAAGTAGTGCTCGTCCATGCCGATCGCCACGATGCCCTCGATCAGCTGGAAGCTGCCGAGCAACATGACGATCACGCCACTGAAGATCACCATGCCGAGCCAGGCGCTCGGCCGGGTGGTTTGCGTCGTCATTTCGGGTCTCCTGAGGTGGGCGGTTCGTCGGCGGAATCCCAGTTCCGCGGACGCCAGTTCTCCACCACCTTGGCCACGGCGGTGACCAGGAAGAGCTGCCCGGTCAACGCCTCCAGCACGGCGATCGTCTGTGCCGGATTCGTGGCCGGCACCAGGTCGCCGTACCCGGTGGTGGTCATCGTGACGAAGCTGAAGAAGAGCGCCTCGGACAGGCTCGGATCGCCCCGGTCGCCGAACAGCGGCCCGGACTGGATCGCGGCCAGGCACTCGTAGCCGAAGCCGAACGCCATGCCGATCAGCAGGAACGCGGCCAGGGCGCCCATCATGGTCTGCGCGTCGACGACGCGGCGGGCGCCGAGGTAGCGCAGGATCGAGAACGGGGCCAGCAGGTACAGGGCGCTGGCCGCCAGGAACGTGTACCCGACCACCGGCGAGTCGTGGGCGACCAGGTTGAACCCAGCCACGACCAGGGAGAGCACGAACACTCCGGCCGCGGCCAGGCGCATGCCGAGCCGGGCTCCCGACACCCGCAGCGCCTGCCACACCGTGAGGGTCTGCACGAACAGCAGCAGCGCGACCATCCAGCGGTCCCCCGCGAGCAGGGCCAGCACGTAGGTGCCGACGATCATCAGCAGCACCAGGCCGTACCCGCTGCGGGTGTGCTCAGAAGGGCGGACCCGCACCCGGGCCGTCCTGGGCCGGCAGCCGGCGGACCTCGATGAGGCGTAGCCCGAGACCGTGGATCCGCGAGATCAGCCCCACCACCGCCGACTGATCCGGCAACGAGCCGTGCAGGACGGTCTCCGGCGGTTCCACACTGACCGTGAGGTCGCGGAGTTCGGCCAGCAGCTCGTCGGGGATCACTCCCGAGACCCGTACCTGGTATGTCGCATCGGGCATGGCCATCACCCCTCCGGGATCACTGATTCCGGGCCGCGGACCCGGGACTGGAACAGGCCGAGCCGGAACAGCCGCTCGAGACGGCGCACCGTGAACGGATGGGACATCGGCAGCTGGGCGAGACCCACCCAGAAGCCGCGCAGTGCCTGGCCCTGCCGGACCAGCTGCTCGATGTCGGTGGTGTGCTCGGTGTGCCGGCCGGAGGCGAGCAGCACCAGGCCGGTCGCGCCGAGCGGGGCCAGGTGGGCGCCGTGCCGGTCGCACGAGTACTCCCGCAGGCGAGACAGCGCCGGGCCGAGCAGCGGGATCCGCTCCGAGTAGGCGACCGACAGCTGGTACCAGAGCGAGACGTGGTGCAGCCGGATGTGCCCCAGCTCGTGGCCGAGGATGAAGCGCAGTCCGTCCTTGTTGTTCTGCTGCAGGTTGACGAACAACTCGTTGGCGAGCACCACGTAGTCGTGGCCGGTGGCCTGGGCGGCGAACGCGTTCAGGGTCCCGTTGCCGTTGGCCAGATAGAGGTTGGGGCGACGCTTGAGTCCCAGCTTGTGGGAGTACTCATCCATGGTGCGGTAGAGGTCCCCGTACTGCTTCGGTGACAGCTCGACGGCCGTGCCGCGGATCGACGCCCGTTGCGTCTCGCGGATCACGATCAGAGTCGGCACCAACAGCAGCAGTCCGATGAACGCGGACCGGACCGCGGTGGCCCATCCGGTGTTCTCGAGGCGTTCCGGCAGGAACGGCAGAGTCATCGCGGCCTGCACGATGAACACGACGATGATCACGTTGAGGATCACCATGAACACGTAGAAGGGCAGCTCCGCGGGATGCCGCAATCTGCTGTTGTGCCTGGACGGCGTGGACACGGCGGTTCTCCTGTCTCCCGGTTTGGCCCGACACTCCGCCGAACGGCGCCTCCGCGCCTCATCCCACCGGAATGAGGACCGGTCACGGTCTCCGGCGCGACGCTGCAAACCATCCCTGGCGTACGCCGAAAGGAGTTCCGCCATGTCGCGGAGCAGCGTCTGGTCAGCCCGCCTCTCGTTCCTCACCGTGGCCTGCGCCGCCGTGCTGCTGCTCGCGGTCGCGGGGCTGCGCGGCAGTGTCGCCCTGCTGCTGGCCGCCGCCCTCGGCGGCGCGGCCGGGCTCGCCGCGGCCTGGTGGTTCCTCACCCATCGCGGCCTGTGGCGATGGCTCGCCGGCACGGTCGTGGTGCTGTCGCCGGTGGCGGTCGCGATCGTCTACATGCGACATCGCCTGCTGTGGGTGGTGATCGTCGCCGGGGTGCTGTGGGTGCTCGCGGTGGCGGCCGGGCGGCAGGCGCTCACCGGCCCCGGTGACAGGCCGCGGGAGTTCGTCACGGCGGCGCCTCGCAGCCCGTACCTGATCATGAATCCTCGTTCGGGAGGCGGGAAGGTGGAACGTTTCCACCTCGTCGAACGCGCCCGCACGCTCGGTGCACGGGTGTTCCTGCTGGACGGTCCGGCCGTGGACGTCGCCGAGGTGGCCCGGCAGGCGCTGCGCGACGGCGCCGACCTGCTCGGCGTGGCCGGCGGTGACGGCACACAGGCGCTGGTCGCCGGGGTCGCCGCCGAGCACGGGGTGCCGTTCCTGGTGATCTCGGCGGGCACCCGCAACCACTTCGCGCTCGACCTCGGGCTGGACCGCAAAGACCCGTCGACGTGCCTGGACGCGCTCACCGACGGCGTCGAGCTGCACGTCGACCTGGGGTTGATCGGTGATCGGACCTTCGTCAACAACGCGTCGTTCGGGGCGTACGCGGCGGTGGTGCAGAGCCCCGCCTACCGCGACGACAAGACCGGCACCGCCCTGGAGATGCTGCCGGACGCGCTCACCGGCGCCGACGGGCCGCGCCTGCGGCTCAGTGTCGACGGGACGACCGTCACCGGCTCCCAGGCCGTGCTGATCAGCAACAACCCGTACACCACCGGCGATGTGGCGGGGCTCGGTCACCGGCCGCGACTCGACCTCGGCGTGCTCGGGGTGCTGGCGGTGACGGTCCGTGGATCCGCCGACGCCGCGCGCCTGATCAGCGGGCGCGGGCGGGCACGGTCGCTGACCTTCCGTACCGCCCCCGCCGCCGTGGTCGACGCCGACGCCCCGGCCGTGCCGGTCGGCATCGACGGGGAGTCGGTGATGCTGCCCACGCCGGTGCACTGCGTGATCCGGCCCGCGGCCCTGCGCGTCCGGGTACCCCGGCACCGGCCCGGCGCCCGGCCCGCACCGCCCGAGATGGACTGGACACGACTGCGGCGGCTGGCTCTCGCCGGCCGCCGCAGTACCCCTGAAGTCAATGTCTGAACTAGCGCCGCCGGGCCGTCCGTCGTGTCACGCGGCGGGCGGTGCGCCGGCCGGTCGAACGGGCGACTCTCCTGGTAGCGAACATCGTCGGCTCCCTTCTCAGCGGACGGCCCCGGCCGTCTCCAGGTCGTGCAACTCCTTGGCCTCCTCGGCCGCCAGCAACCCGATCCCGACCAGGTCGAGCGGGCTGATGAACCCGTCGGCCAGGCGGAAGCCGCCGGCCCGGGCGATCGCGTCGCGCAGCGGCACCGCCCAGTGGTGCTCGATCAGCAGCAGGGCCGCGGCGCTGTCCGGCGGAATCTCGGCGATCGGGTCCCACGCCTTCGGGTCGTCGAAGATCGCCACCCCGTCGGCGGCCGCGGCAGCGCCCAGCTCCGCGCCGGCCACCGCACCGGTCTCCCCCTCGATACCGAGGCCGATCAACGCGCCGACCTTGCTGCCCAGCTCCACCGCCTCCTCCTGGGTCAGGTTGCTCAGGTGCTCCACCTCGAGCTCACCGTCGGTGTCCTTGTACACGGCGAGAGCGTCGATCACCCGTACCGTGTCGCTCTGCCGCAGCCGCTCCAGCTCCGCGATCACCTCGCCATGAAAGTTCGGATGCGGGAAACCCAGCACGATCAGCTGGACGGGACCGATGGACATCTCTTCCACTCCTCCGCTCGGCGGCCTTGTCGAAAACGATCCTCCGGCCGGGCGCCCGGACAGCGCCTCATCCGGCGCGGGTGAGGACGCGGACGAACGCTGCGGATGCACTGGGACGGTCACCAAACGAAGGAAGGAACACTCATGGCAACCCTGATCGCCATCGGGTACCCCGACGAGACGACCGCCACCGCCGCGTCGATCGAAGCGCACCAGCTCGCCAAGGACCTGATCCTGCAGCCGGACGCCATCGCCGCGATCATCCGCGACCGGGAGGGGAAGTTCCACGTCACCACCAGCCACCACGAGGTGGCGGCCGGCGCCAGCTGGGGCATGTTCTGGGGGTTCTTCTTCGGGATCCTGTTCTTCATCCCGATCCTCGGCATGGCCGTCGGCGCCGGCATGGGTGCGCTCACCGGCAAACTCGCCAAGAACGCGATCAACAAAGACTTCCAGAAGCAGGTACGGGACCTGCTGCAGCCCGGAACGTCGGCACTGTTCCTGGTCGTCGAGCACGTCACGACCGACCGTGCGGTGTCGGCGCTGGCCAAGTTCGGCGGCACGGTCCTGAAGTCCTCGCTGCCGAAGGACGTCGAGGAGGAGCTGCAGGAGGCTCTGCACGGCCCGGAGACCGCCACCGCGGCGCAGTGACGTCATGCGTGTGGAACAGAGCCGGGCGACCGGGTGGGTCGCCTGGGTCCTCTTCGGCGGCGTGATCCTGGTCCTCCTCGGCACGGTCCACACCTACGTCGGACTGATCGCCCTGTTCCGGCCCGAGGTGCTGGCGGGCACCCGGGCCGGGCTCCTCCTCCCGATCGGCTGGACCGGGCTCGCCTGGGCCCACCTGGTGATCGGCGTAGTCGCCATCGCCGACGGGTGGGCGCTGATCCGCGGGCTGAAGTGGGCCCGCCTGGTGGCGATCCTGCTCGCAACGGGATCGGCGCTGGTCAACTTCGTGTTCGCCGCCGGCCACCCCGTGTGGTCGGGCATCGCGATCGTGCTCGCCGTGATCGTGATCTACGCGACTGCGGCGCACGGCGGCGAGGTCGCCGACGCGTACGGCACGTGAACCTGCGACGGATCGACGACCTGCAACGACGGTGGGGCCCGCTCGGCTTCGGGTACGCGGTGGTTCGTAAATACCTGGACGACGGCGGGCCCCGCGAGGCGGCGCTGATCACCTACTACGGGTTCCTCAGTCTCTTCCCGACCCTGCTGCTCGGGGTGGCCGCCGTGTCCCAGGTACTGGCCCGGCGCCCGGAGCTGCGCCAGGAGATGATCACGGCGATCGTGCCGCCGGCCCTGCAGCCCGGGATCGAGTCGTCGATGGCGGCGCTGTCGGCGTCCTACACGGCCCTGATCTTCGGAGTCTTCGGACTGATCTTCTCGGGTACGGGGGTGGGGCTCAGCGCGTACGAAACACTCAATCACGTCGCCCACGTGCCCATCCGCAAGCGAGCCGGCCTCGTCTCCCTCTATCTGCGGGCGATGGCCGCCCTGGCGGCCATCCTGGCCGGGACCGTGACCATCGGCGCCCTGACGGTGGCCGCCTTCGCCGCGCCCGTCGCGCTGCTCGGCGCGTGGGCGATCGCCGCGGGCGTGCTGCTCGCCGTCACCCGGATCCTGCTGATGCGGCCCGCGCCGCTGCGGTCGCTGTGGCCCGCCGCGGTGATCGGCGCCGCCGGGATCACCGGGTTGCTCAACCTCGGCGCGCTCGTCCTGCCCGACCTGGTCCGCCGGGCCGGGCGGGTGTACGGGGCGTTCGCGACCGTGGCCGGCATCTTCACGCTGCTGTACCTGCTCGGCAACGTCCTGGTGCTGGCCGCCGAGATCGCCGCCGTCCGGCACGCCCGGCTGTGGCCGCGAGCCCTCGACCCGGCCCGGCCGACGGCGGCCGACGCGCGGGCCATGTCGCTGCTGGCCCGCGAGCAGGAGCGGATCCCCGCCGCCCGGATCGACTACACCCTCCGAACCCCACCCACCTGACCGTCGTCTCCGGCCGCGGCCTGCCGCCCGTCGACGGCTCCCGCTCCGTGTGGATGGCCGTGGTTCTCACCGCCCCGGGTCCGGCCAGCAGCCAGCGCTGTATCGACGGCTCGGAACAGCGCTGAGAGCCGGCCGGGGCGGGGAGGCGGCGCGGAGGCAGGGGTGGCGCGGCGGCGCGGGCGGCGGGGCGGGCTAGGTGGCGGGGCGGGTTCGGGGGAGGAACCAGGCTGTTAGCAAGCCGATCACGCCGGCGCCGGCTACCGCGAGCATCGCCCACAGGTAGGCGCGGCCCGGGTTGGCGCTGTCCACGCCGGCGACCAGGATCGTGCCGGCCAGCGCGGCCCCCAGTGACGAACCCAGGTTGGACACGCTGCGGGACAGGCCGGAGATCTCGCCCTGCAGATCCTCGCCGAAACTGCTCTGCACCACGTTGACCGACGGCGTGAGCATGCCACCCAGCCCGACCCCGATGACGAACAGCCCGGGAATGAGGGCCCAGATGCTGTGGACGGCCCGGCCGAGGGTGAGCAGCAGCGCGATACCGCCGACGGTGACCGCGAACCCGGCGAGGATCAGAGTGCGCTGGGCGCGGCGGCGGGCCATCCGTTCGGCGAACAGGGAGGACAGCAGCACACCTACGGTGGTGGCGGTGAAGACGCCGCCGGTCTCGATGGCGCTGTAGCCCTTGACCACCTGCAGGTAGGTGGAGACAACGAAGGACGTGCCCATCACCATGAGCCACTGCATGTTCTGGGTGATCAGGCCCAGGTTGGACGTGCGGTTGCGGAACAGCAGGGTGGGCAGCAGCGGTTCCCGGCCGGCCCGTTCCTTGGCGCGGACGCCGGCGAAGAACCACACCAGTACCAGCACGCCGGCGATGACCAGCCCGACGGTGAGCATCGGCTCCTGGTCGGCGGCGAGGATGCCGAGCACGATCAGGACCAGCCCGACCGCGGAGAGCACGGCCCCGCCGACGTCGAAGCGCTGGGACCGGTCGGCGGGCAGCGGGTCGTGGACGGCCCTACGGCTGAGCAGCACGATCGCCAGGACGATGACGGCCTGCAGGACGAACGCGGCACGCCAGTCGATCGCGGACGCGATGAACCCGCCGATGAGCGGGCCCGCGACGGCACCGATGCCGCCCATCGCGCTGATCGCGCCGAACGCCTTGGCACGGGACCCGATGTCTTTGAACAGCAGTGTGGTGAGGATGTAGACGGGCGGGATGAGCAGTGCCGTCCCGACGCCCTCGAAGATCGAGTACCCGATGACGAGGACGGGGAGGCTGGGTGCGACGGCGCTGAGCAGCGCGCCGGTGCCGAACAGCAGCAGGCCGAGCTGGAGGCACCACTTGCGGCCGAGCACGTCGGTGAGCCTGCCGCCGGGGATCATCAGGGCCGCCATCACCAGCAGGAACAGGGTGATCGCCAGTTGTACGCCCTGGACGTCCGTGTTCAGGTCCCTGCTGATGTCGGTGATCATCACGTTCATGTTGGAACCGGCGAAGCTGCAGATGAACTGTGCCAGCGCGAACGCGATCAGCGCCCGTCTGAGCCCGACCGGGAAGCGCTCGGTCATGGTGCACCGCCTCTACGAGTGACGGGGAGGGGTCTACGGGAGCAGGTCACGGCTCCATCGCGGTCCGACGTCGCTCCAGGCGCGCTGCCAGGCGCGGGCCCGATGCCGGTCGAGCAGGGCCACGCCGAGCCGGCGGAGCCCGTTGGTCGCGGCGGCCACGGAGGCCACGACCACGATGGCGACGAGCGCGGCCTTCCCGACGGGGTTACGGCCGCCGGGCTTCGTACGTACGTCCCCCTCGTTGTTGACCCAGATCTTGACGGTGTCGCCCGGCTGCTCCCCGGAGGTGACGGCGATGGACCCGCTCCGGGGTGTCCCGTCCGGCGCCTTCCAGGAGGCCCGCGCGGTGTACGGGGTGGCCTGCCGATCCGCGGTGGCGCGGTCGAGGACGGCGGTGACCTCGTGCAGGTTGTCGCGTTCCCAGGCGATGGCCCGCTGATCGGACCGATAGCTGAGACCGGCCGTCCACCAGGCCAGGATGGGGGCTCCGAGCAGGAAGAACGCGAAGAGTCCGACCAGCATCACGATCTCGATGCGGTCCGAGCGGCGCAGGAGGGGATTGCGTTTCCGGGCGAACATGTCCGAAGGATCGTCGGCGCGGGCCCCGGACGGTTCATCCCCGTCGGATGAGGAGTGCGGGCGACGGCTCGGCGACGCTCGGGATTGGCACACCACGAGCGAGGGGGTCGGTATGCCGGTCTGGGTTCGGCTGAGGCACGAGACCGAGGAGGCCACCGCCTCCGGCATCTACGGCCTGATCGTGGGCGCGGCGGTGCTGGTGGCGTCGCACGCGACGACGGCGGTCCGGACGGTGATCGCGGTGCTGGCCACGCTGACGATCTACTGGCTGGCCGAACGCTACGCGCGGATCGTGGCCGAGCGCATCCACGAGGGGCACCGGCCGACCTGGCACACGGTGCGGCACCAGCTGACGACCGGCTGGGAGATGATCACGGCGAGCACGCTGCCGCTGCTGGTCCTGATCGCGGTCCGGCTGTCCGGCTTCTCGCTGGAGCGGGCCGAGATCTCGGCGCTGGTCTGCACCACCGTCCTGCTGTGCGTGGCCGGTTGGTGGATCGGCTCGGGCGGTCGCCTGCACCCGCTCGAGCGTCTGGTGTCGACGCTGGTGGCGGGCATGTTCGGTGCGGCCCTCATCGTCCTGAAGACGCTCCTGCACTGACGGAGACCACCCGGTGGACCCGCCAGCCGCCGGGGCCGAAGTGGCGTTCGCGGACGACAGTGTCGCCGCGGTCGACGCTGATCAGGCTCCACGAGCAGGGCGTGCCGCGGGTGCGCAGGCTGGTCGCGGTACCGGCGACGACGAACACCTGGCGGCCGATCACGCGCACGTCGGGGACGTGGGTGTGCCCGGCCAGCACCAGGTCGACGCGGGCGTGCCGGGCCGCGGCGAGCAGCCGTGGGGCGCCGAACAGCCGGGCGGTCCCGGTGGCCAGCGGCGGATGGTGCAGGGCGAGCACGCGTACGTCCCCGTTGGGCACCGTGCCGAGAGTGCGGGCCACCACACCGGCCTCCCGGTCGCCGACGCGGCCGTTCTTCCAGCGCCACCAGGGCATCGAAGTCAACCCCAGGGCGGTCACACCCTCGGCGCGGCGGATCGGTTCCGGGTCGGCGTCGATCATGGAGAGCCATCGGTCGTACGGACGAAGCACTCGCCGCCACGAGCCGAGTGGGAGGTCATGGTTGCCGAGAACGGCGAGGACCGGCCCGGGAAGCGCGTCGAGCAGCTCCCGGGCCCGCCGGAACTCCCCCGGCCGGGCCCGCATCGTGAGGTCCCCGGTGACGACGGTGAGGTCGGGTCGCGCCGCCGCCACATCGGCGGCGACGCTCTCGACGGCGGCCGGGTCGTGCGCTCCGAGGTGCAGGTCGGAGAGATGCGCGACGACGACCGGCCGGTTCACGGCAGCACCGGGTAAGGGGCCGGCCCGGCCCGGCGGCGTCCGGGTCGGGCCGGCCTGGCGAGCGGCGCTGCACCGCTCGCCGGTGGGGTGGTCGCACTCACCGGGGCGGTCGCAGGTCGCTCGGGCCGCCGTAATCGCCGCCCGGAGTCACGACCGTTCCTGCCTTGCCGGCGAGGATCGCGGCGGCGTCCTCCAGAGCGCCGATCGCTGCCAGGTCGCCGGTGAGTTCGACGAAACGGCAGACCGCCTCCACCTTGGGCCCCATCGAACCGGCCGGGAAGTCCTCCCGGCGCAGTTCGGCGGGGGTCGCCCGGCTGATGGGCCGGGGGTCGGGACCGCCGAACCCGCGGACGACCGCGGACACGTCGGTGAGCAGCAGCAGCGCGTCGGCGTCCAGGGACTCGGCCAGCACCGCGGTGGCCAGGTCCTTGTCGACGACGGCCTCGACTCCGGTGAGCCGCCCGTTCTCGTCACGGATCACCGGGATGCCACCGCCTCCGGCGCAGACCACGATCGTGCCGGCGCCGAGCAGCTGACGGATGATCCGGGTCTCGACGACCCGCTGCGGCCGCGGTGACGGGACGACCCGCCGCCACATGGCGCCGTCGGGGGCGATCGCCCAGCCGCGCTCGTCGGCGTACCGGCGGGCGGTCTGCTCGTCGTAGACGGCGCCGACGAACTTGGTGGGCTTCTGGAACGCCGGGTCGGCGGCCGAGACCAGGGTCTGGTCGAGGATCGCGGCGACCTGCCGGCCGGGCAGCGCGTTCTGCAGGGCCTGCAGCAGCCAGTAGCCGATCATGCCCTGGGTCTGTGCGCCGAGCACGTCGAACGGGTACGGGATCGCGAGTGTCGGGTCGGCCGCGCTCTGCAGGGCGAGCATGCCGACCTGCGGCCCGTTGCCGTGCGTGATGACGACCTCGTGCTCGGCGGCGAGCGGGGCCAGGGCGGCGACCGCGCGCAGGGTGTTGGCCCGCTGCACGGCCGCGTCCGGCTTCTGGCCGCGTTCGAGCAGCGCGTTGCCGCCGATCGCGATGACGATGCGCATCAGGACCCCAGGGTGGCGACCATGATCGCCTTGATGGTGTGCATGCGGTTCTCGGCCTGGTCGAAGACGATCGAGTACGGCGACTCGAACACCTCCTCGGTGATCTCCAGCGACTCCATGCCGGTGTGCTCGTAGATCTCCTGGCCGACCTTGGTGTTCCGGTCGTGGAAGGCCGGCAGGCAGTGCATGACCTTCACGGCCGGGTTCCCGGTGGCCCGTACCGCGTCCATGTTGATCTGATAGGGCTTGAGCAGCCCGATCCGCTCGTCCCACATGTCCTTGGACTCGCCCATCGACAGCCACACGTCGGTGTAGAGGAAGTCGGCGCCGCGCACGCCCTCGGTCACGTCCTCGGTGTGGGTGATCCGGGCACCGGTGGTCTCGGCGATGCTCTGCGCCGCCTTGATCACCTCGTCCGGGTTCCACCGGGACGACGGCGCGACCATGCGGACGTCCATGCCCATCATGGCGCCGCCGATGAGCAGCGAGTTGGCGACGTTGTTCTGGGCGTCGCCGAGGTACGCGAACGCCACCTCGTTGTCGTGCTTCACGGTGTGCTCACGCATGGTGAGGATGTCGCAGAGGGTCTGGGTGGGATGCCACTCGGTGCTGAGCCCGTTCCACACCGGCACACCCGCGTAACGGGCGAGGATGTCCACGTTCTCCTGGCCGAAGCCGCGGTACTCGAGAGCGTCGTAGAAGCGGCCGAGCACCCGCGCGGTGTCCTTCACCGACTCCTTGTGGCCGAGCTGGGTGCTGCCCGGGTCGAGGAACGTGACGTGTGCGCCCTGGTCGTGGGCGGCCACCTCGAAGGCGCAGCGGGTCCGGGTGGACGTCTTCTCGAAGATCACCGCGATGTTCTTGCCGGAGATCCGCGGCACCTCGGTGCCGGCGTACTTGGCGGCCTTGAGCTCGGCCGCGAGCTTGAGCAGGAACTTCCACTCCGCCGGGGTGAAGTCGAGTTCCTTGAGGAAGCTGCGGTTGCGCAGGTTGAAGGACATGTCCGAACTCCTCAGGCAGCGTCGCGTTCGATCGGGCAGGTCATGCAGCGGGGGCCGCCACGGCCCCGGCCGAGCTCGCCGCCGGCGATGGTGATCACTTCGATCCCCTGGCGGCGCAGGTAGGTGTTGGTGGTGACGTTGCGTTCGTAACCGACGATCACGCCGGGTTCGACGGCCAGGAAGTTGTTGCCGTCGTCCCACTGCTCGCGCTGCGCGGCGCGTACGTCCTCGTTGGTCTCCAGGATCTGGATCTTGTCGACGCCGATCGTCTCGGCGATCGTGGCGAAGAGGTCGTCGTTGCGGACCACCTGCAGCCCGTCCGGGTCGTCGGCGGGCAGGACGGTCCACGACCGCAGCGACTCCTGCAGGTACGGGTACATCACGAAGGTATCCCGGTCGATCATGGTCATGACCGTGTCGAGGTGCATCATGGCGTGCGAGTGCGGCAGCTCGATGGCGATCACCTTGGTGGCCGCGCCGGACGAGAACAGGCTGCGGGCCAGGTTCTCCACGCCCATCGCGGTCGACCGCTCCCCCAGCCCGATCATGATCGCGCCGTTGCCGAGCACGTGGATGTCGCCGCCTTCGAGGGTGGCAGGCTGGTGCGGTGCGTCGTCACCGCCGTACCAGACGGTGAAGTCGGCCAGGTTGAACATCGGGTGGAACCGGTAGATCGCCGAGCTGTGCACCGACTCGCGCATCCGGGCGGGCATGGCCATCGGGTTGATGCTGACGCCACCGTAGATCCACGCCGAGTTGTCCCGCTGGAACAGGTGGTTGGGCAGCGGGGTGAGCACGAAGTCGTCGGCGCTGAGCAGCTCCCAGCGCAGGCTGTTGACGGTGAACCCGGCGAGCTCGTTCTTGAGCACCCCGCCGATCAGGTAGTCGGCGAGTTTCTCGCTGTCGGCCTGTTCGGCGAGCCGCCGCAGCGGCGCGGACAGGGTCGGGCCGACGGTGTCGTCGGTGACGATCCGGTCCAGCACCCAGGTGCGGGCCTGCGGGATGTCGAGCACGTCGGCCAGCAGCCGGGCGAAGTAGTGCACCTTGACCCCGCGCTCGCGCAGGACCTCGGCGAAGGCGTCGTGCTCCTCGCGGGCCCGGCGGGCCCACAGGATGTCGTCGAAGAGCAGGTCGCGGACGTTGTCGGGGGTGAGCCGGCTGAGTTCGACACCGGGTCGGTGCAGGATCACCTGCCGGAGCCGGCCGGTCTCGGAGTCGACGTGAAAGCTCATGCTGTGCTCCCGCTTTCTTTGATCCCTTTGCGGATGGACAGGTAGACGGGTATGCCGATGAGACCCGCGGCGCCGGCCATCAGGAACGGTCCCCAGACGACGAACCACTCATCACCGGAGTTGCGCGAGTACCAGATGAAGAGAATCGAGAAGACCAGGGCCAGGACGGCGATGATCAGGTCCCCGGCACCACCCTCGCGGTGCCACTTGAGCTTGGCCATGGCGGAGAAGGCGTACGGGACGGCCGCCGTGATGCCGCTCATCAGCACCAGGGTGTTGAACACCGTGGCGCCGCTCGCACCGGCGTAGCTGACGACCATGGCGACGCTGGCCAGCACGCTGGAGGCGATGATGCCGGCGGCCGGGACCCCCCGTTTCGAGATCCGGCCGAACAGCTTCGGGAACAGTCCGTCCTTCGCGGCGGCCAGTGGCATCTCGGCGCAGATCATGGTCCAGCCGTTGAGGGCGCCGAACCCGGAGATGATGACGGCGAGCGCCACCAGGTCACCGGCCCAGTCGCCGCCGCCGGCCATCGTGTTGAAGGCCACCGAATAGGAGGCCTTGTTGGCGTCCTCGGCGAGCACCGACGTCGGCACGATCCCGAAGACCGCGACCATCGACAGCAGATAGACGACCGCGGCGCCGAGCGTGCCGATGACCGTGGCCTTCGGCACGTTCTTGCCGGGATCGCGGACCTTCGCCGCGGCGACCGCCGCGCACTCGACGCCGAGGTAGCTGAACAGGCAGATCGCCATGGCACTGCCGATCGCCTGCAGATTCGTCTCGCCGCTGACATTGGCGGGGCTGAAGTTGGCGGTGCTGATGAAGAACAACCCGACGGTCGACATGATCAACAGCGGGATGAACTTGACGACCGTGGACCAGAACTGGACGAAGCCCATGTTCTTGACCCCGGTCAGGTTGATCAGCGCCGGGATCCAGATGCCGACCAGCGCGATCACGATCGACCAGCCGACGATCCCGTCGGAGTTGACGAAGTTCTCGACGTAGAAGACCCAGCCGGTCACGATCGCCGCGTTGCCGGCCCACGCGGTGATCCAGTAGGACCAGGCGTTGGCGAAACCGACACCGTCACCGAAGGCGGCGCGGGCGTAGGCGTACGGGCCGCCGTCGGCCGGCATCCGTTTCGACAGCCGCGCGAACAACAGGGCCAGGGCCAGCGCACCGACGGTGGTGAGGACCATCGCGACGATGCTGATCGGGCCGATCGACGCGAGCGAGTAGGGCAGGTTGAAGATCCCGACGCCGATGATGGTGCCGAGGATCAGTGCGGTGGCCTGCGGCAACCCGAGGGATCGGGTCTCCGCCGCCGGAGCCGCCTTGTCCAGCTGGGTCATGGAGGCCAGCCTCTCGGTGCGGGTCCGGCCGGACATCACTCCGGCCGGATGAGATGAACGGTTCAGGGCATCGCGGGCTCGAAGCGGCCCAGCTCGTCGTCGCCCTTCTGGATCACGCCGTAGCTGGACTCGGGCACCTCCTGCCAGGCCCCGGCCAGCTCGCCGAGCGGTTCGGAGACGACCAGCCGGGTCTCCTCGGACAGGCCGCGCAGCGACTCCTGCTCGGGGTAGAGCCGCCGCAGAGCGGACATCTCGGTGCTGTAGAACAGCGAGCGGCTGTGCCCCTCGCTCGAGTAGCGGAAACACCAGGTCCGGTCACCGTCGGTGGTGGCCACGGTCATCTGCAGGGGATCGGGTACGCCGTACGCGCGCCCGACCGACTCGACCAGTCCGGCCATGCGTTCCACGGCGGCGACCGGCCGGTCGCGCAGCCCGTAGGTGAGGGCCAGGTAGAACATCACCTCGGAGTCGGTCGAGCCGGTCATCGAGGTGTAGAGCTCGGGGTCGACGGCGAGAACGAGGTCGCGTTTGAGCCGGTGGAAGTCGCGGATCGACCCGTTGTGGGCCCACAGCCAGTTGCGGTACCGGAACGGGTGGCAGTTGGTCTGCTGCACCGGCGTGCCGGTGCTGGCCCGGATGTGCGCCACGAACAGCGGCGACGTGGTGGATCTGGCGATCTCGCGCAGGTTCGGGTCGTTCCAGGCGGGGCCGACGCCCCGGAACAGGACGGGTTCGGGCGCTCCCGGGACGTACCAGCCGATGCCGAAGCCGTCGCCGTTGGTGGTCTCCACCCCGAGACGGGAGTGCAGGCTCTGGTCGATCAGCGAGTAACGCGGCCGGTAGAGGAGCTCTTCGAGCCGGATCGGGGATCCGGAGTACGCAAGCCAGCGGCACATGCCGACATGGTGGCCACCGGGCGGTGGCGCGGGGCTCACCCTCGGCGGATGAGGTCCGGATTACGGCAGCCGACCTTCTCGAGCCAGCCGCACAGCAGCCGGTGCACCTCGTCCGCGCCGACCGGCTCACCGGCCACCGGGAACGTGCGCGGGTGGATCAGCACGGGCCGGTCCTGGTCGCCGCCGAGCCCGCCGTGGCAGCCGATCAGCTCCTCGAAGGCGGCCACCTCCCCTGCGACCGGATCCCAGAAACTGTTGATCAGCAGGTCACCGGTGTTCTCCAGGCGGTCGTGACGGACCAGGTCGGCGACGGCGTGAGGCCCGAACCCGATCAGCGGATCGAGCCCGTCGACGTGTCCGTCGGCCAGGCGACGCCTGCCGGAACGGCCGAGCACGACCGGCCCGTCCACGGCGGAGCGAACCATCACCCAGCCGACGCCGGGATGGCCGGTGAGCCCGGCGAGCAGGGCCGGGTGCCGCTCCTCGATCTGTTCGAGGGTGACCCGGCCGGCCATCCGGGCGAAGTAGACCAGGGCCAGGTTGCCGCCGGCCGCCACCACGATCTCCGGGCGCGCGGGGTCGGCCGGGCCGGGCCGCTCCCCCTCGTCGCGGCCCAGCCCGGCCCGCAGGGCGGCGGCCCGGCCCCGCTGCTCACCGGTGTCGACGGCGGTCACCTCACCGGCCGCGGTCAGCCGTTTCACCAGCTCGTCGAGGGTCACCCCGTACCGCTGGAGGAAGGTGGCGCCCTGGCTCTGCCCGTGGTCGGAGAGCACCACGAAGTGGTACGGCCGGGGCGTGCTCGCCGCGACCTCCTCCAGAGTGGCCAGCACCCCGTCGATGCCCTCCAGCGAGGCAAGCGCCTCGGGCCGGGCCGGGCCGGCGTGGTGGGCGATCTCGTCGTAGTCGACGAAGTCGCAGAACACCACGGGCGCCCCGCGCATCATCTGCTCGGCGATCACGGCCAGGTTGAGGTGCCGCAGCAGCACATTGGTGGCCCCGCGCAGCAGCACGTACCGCCAGTCCCGGCGCATCCGCGGCTCCACCTGTCGCAACCGCTGGCGACGGGCCTGGTGCAGCTCCGTGACGATCTCGCCGACGGTCAGCACCAGCGACCGGGTCAGCCCGAACGGGTCGAGCAGGTAAGCGCTCAGATAGCGGGCCGGCCCGCTCCGGCGGTCCGGGACGGTGCTCATGGTCAGCAGCGAGGTGGGCGCGTCGCCGGAGAACACGTTGCCGACGCTGACACCGCCGTCGGCGAGCAGGCCGCGGCCGTCGGAGCCACGTGACTCCACCAGCGCGGCATCCGCCGGGTGGTTGGTCACCACGAGTCGGCCGGTCGTCTTCTCGTACCAGCGGAAGGCCGGGACCCGATCGCTCGCGCCGTGCAGCAGCCCCGCCTGGCTGGCCGGCGTCGTCGCCGGCAGCCGGGCGTGCCACTCGGTGAGCAGGTGGGTGCCGGACCGCAGCCAACGGCCGAGCGTCGGCAGGTTGCCGGCCTCTACCGCCCAGCGGGCCAGCGGCGCGGACAGCCCATCGATCTGGATCATGATGACGCCGGGTGTGGTGTCCGGCGGCACGCTGCGCCGGAAGTGCCGGTTGACCCGCAGCAGATGCCGGGTGGCAACGCCCGGCTGCCCGGCGGTGACCAGCCACGACCCTGCGGTCATCAGCGCCGCGCCGAGCCAGGCGGCCCAGAAGGCGGACCAGAACCCGTCCACGTGCACGCCCGGTGTCAGATGCAGCGCGGCCCACACCAGCAGTGCCTGCGCGACCAGCCAGCCGGCCACCACCCCGGCCCAGCCGATCGCCGAGAGCAGGGAGACCAGCAACGGGCGCAGCACGGCGCCGAACACACCCAGCAGGATCGCGGCCACCAGCACCGCCCAGCCGTCCTCGGCGGAGATTCCCGGCAGCAGCCCGATGACGAGGCCCGTCACCACCGCGCCGGTCAGGACGGTCCACAGAGCCCGAGTCATGGCCGTCAGTGTCGGCGAGACGTCCCGGCCGGACGCCATCCGTGCCGGATGATGCCCGCTGCTCAGGCGTGCCCCGACCATGGCGGGGTGACCGAGCCGGATGAGACCACCCTGGGCAAGGTGCTCGCGGCCGTCCCCGATCGGCTGCGCTCGCGGGCAGCCCTGGTGCTCGGCAACCGGGCCGGGGCATTCCTGCTGCGTACGGCCGGCGAGCTGGTTCGCGTGCAGATCTTCGACCGTTCGATGACCCTGGCCGCGCAGGCCTTCACGTCGATCTTCCCGATCCTGATCATGATGAGCGCGCTGCTCGGCGGCTCCCTGCGGGAGCGCCTGGGTGACCTCGTGAGGATGCCGGACGCCAGCGCGCGTCTGCTGGATGAGGCGCTCAGCGGCAGCCGTAGCAACGCGTTCGGCATCGTCGGCTGCCTGATCGTGATCCTGTCGGCGACCGGGCTGGCCCGCGCGCTGATCCGGGCGTACCTGGCGGTCTGGCCGGTGGCCGGGCGCCGTACCGGTGCGGCGGCGACCGGCTGGCAGATCGGCAGCGTGCTGATGCTGGTCGCCTTCCTGGTCGGCGTGCGGCTGCTCAGCGGGCTGAGCGGGGCGCTGCCGGCGCCCCGGTTGTGGGCGCTGGTGTTGTCGCTGCTGGCCGACGTGGCCCTGGCGACGATGCTGCCGCGGATCCTGCTCGGACCGGCGGTGCCCTGGTCCCGGCTGCTGCCGGCCGGTGTTCTGTTCGGGCTGATCATGGTCGCGGTCCGGGCGGCCGGGACCGTGTACCTGCCGCGGGCGCTGGAGTCCAGCGCCGGGCGCTACGGCACGATCGGGCTGGCCTTCACCTACATCGGCTGGCTGTACGTGCTGTCGTTCTGCCTGCTGCTGTCGGCGGTGCTGGCCGAGGTGTGGGCCGGCACCACCGACAGCGGCGGGCGATTCAGATCAGGCCCGCCTGACGGGCCGTGACGACCGCCTCCCGGCGGCGCCCGGCACCGAGCTTGCGATAGATCGACCGCATGTGGGCCTTCACCGTGTTCACCGAGATGTTGAGGTTCTCGGCGATCTCGGCCGCGGTGAGCACGGTCGGCAGATACTGCAGGACGTCGATCTCCCGCTCGCTCAGCGGGCCGGCCGCCTGCACTCCCAGGATCACCGGGATCTCACCGGTGATCTCGGCGAGCACCCCGTCCCCCACCGGGCCGTGCAGCTCGGTGAGCCACTGCTGACGCTCGGCCAGCACCATCATCCGCTGGGTGTCGAAGATGCGGAACGGGCGGCGGATCTGCTCCGGTTCGGCGACGGCCAGGGCCCGGCCCAGGGCCTCGCTCGCCACCGAACTACGCCCCTGTGTGTCGGCCGACAGCGCGGTGAGGATCCACGCGCCCACCACCGACACCCGGTCCGGGGAGTCCTGCACCCGGGCCAGCAGGTCGCTGGCCGCGGGCAGGTTGCCGGTGGCCAGATGGGCGCGGGCCAGGCAGATCTGTTCGGCTGGGACGAGACCGGGCCGGGCGGTGTACTCCCGCAGCACCCAGGCCGGGTTGCCGAGTCCGAGCTGGATCTCCGCACCGGTGATCCCCAGCAGCCGGTCGACCTGGGCGGCGACCATCGGTGGCCCGGCCTCCGCCCGGAGCTGGGAGAGCATCGTACGGGCCCCGGCCGTCTCACCGCGGTCCAGCGTGAGCCGGATCCGGATCAGCCCGGCCAGGATCGACAGCGTCGCCTCGGGCAGCTCCCCGCCCGCGTGCAGGCCGCGGCGCAGCGCCTCCTCGGCCTGCGGTTCCCGGCCGCGTTCGGATTCGACCAGCGCCCTGGCCAGGTAGGCCGGCGTGATGCCGAGCCGGCCCTCGGCGTCGATGCGTCGGGCGACGTTCTCGGCCACCGCGGCGTGGTCGAGGGCCTCCCGCAACGCGCCCTGCATCACGGCGAGCAGCGACAGCAGCCCGAACGAGTTGATCTCCAGGTGGGGGACGTCAGCCGTCCGTGCGGTCGACGCCGCGGCCCACAGGTAGCGATCGGCGTAGTCGTACCGGCCGCTCCACAGCAGACCGGCGCCCTTGCTGTTCAGGGCGACGGCCCGGAACTGCGACAATGCCGGCGCCCGGTCGAAGGAGAGCCGGGACAGGTCGGCCAGCAGCGCGGTGGTGGCCCGGACCAGCCGTGGCATGTCACCCTGCCAGCGGATCACGGCGCCCGCCTCCAGGACCGCGAGGGCCGAGGCCACCTCGGAACCGGCCGCCTCGGCCTTGCCGCCGAGCAGGGAGCGCGCCACGGCCAGCCTGCGCGGCACCGCCGCGAGATCACCCTGGGCGTACGACAGGATGGCCGCGCACACCGCGAGCTCGGCCGTCATGCCGAGCCGGGCCGGTGGGATCCGCCGCAGGGCCTCGACGAACTCGGGCCGGTCGGCCGAGCCGAGCATCGCCAGCCCGCTGCGCACCGTGACCGCGGCGATCAGATCCCACTCGCCGGCGGCGACCGCGTGGGTGACCGCGGCCAGCGGGTTGCCGGCCGTCTCGTACCAGCCCGCCGCCGCCAGGTGCAGGTTCGCCGTGGCGTCCGGCCAGCGCCGGGCCGCCCGCCGGCGCAGCGCCGACCGGAACAGCCCGTGGTAGCGGAACCAGCGCCCGTTGCCGGTGCGCTCGATGAAGAGGTTGTCGCGGGCCAGGTCTTCGAGGGTCATGTGCCCGTGCGGCCGGCCGGTCAGCGCCTCGGCGAGTTCACCGCAGATCCGGTCCGGGATGCTCGTTCGCAGCAGGAACCGGCGGATCTCGTCGGGCTGCTCGCCGAGCACCTCGCGGAGCAGATAGTCCTCGACGATCTCGTCGGCGCGGGCCGGGTCCGGGGCGTCCAGGGCCAGTCTCAGCCCGGCGGGCCAGCCCTCGTTGCGCCGGACCAGCGCGGCGAGACGGTCGGACGGCATCGAACGGCTCTCCAGCGCGAGCAGCTCGGTCGCCTCCGCCAGCTGGAACCCGAGGCCGGCGGCGCGGATCTCGGTCAGGTCGCCGGCGAGCCGGAACCGGTGCAGGGCCAGGGCCGGCTCCCGGCGCGCGATCAGCACGAACCGGGCCCGTCTGGTGCGCATGGCTGTGCCCAGTTCGGCGAGAACCTTGTCGTCGGTCACCTCGTGGAGGTCGTCGAGGACCACGACCACCGGCGCCGCCGCGTCGCTGACGGCCGCCATGAACGCGTGCCGGTAACCGGCCTCGTCGGCGTCCACACCGGGCAACGGCGCCCCGGACGGGACCGCGCCGGCCGTGTGCATGGACAGGAGAAGGTCGCACCAGAACGCGTGCGGGTCGTTGTGCTGTGCGTCGAGCGTCAGCCAGGCGACCGGGCCGGAGATCGACCGGGCCGCCGCCCAGGAGGCGACCAGGGCCGTCTTGCCCCAGCCCGGACCGGCGCTGACCAGGGTCACGGAGTGCCGCACCCCTTCGTCGAGGATCTTGGCGAGACGAGTCCGCCAGACCAGTCCGCCGGGAAGGCGGGGTGGTGCTGTGTGTTCCACGGCTATCGAAACGGCCGCACGGCCACGAACATGATCACGCAAATCGTCCCCCAGACCTCGGCGGCGCCACGATTCCCGCTCCCCGCGAAGCGATCCCGCAGCGCTCAGATGTGCGAAGCCCCCAGTCGTTCGGCCCCACCGAAACACAGAAGTTGCCTACGGCTCAACGGCCGGTATTCGCATGCATAGCGGAACAAACTCATTTCCCCAGCGTGCAAGTTGCAGAGAACGGCGCCGTCTCATCCCCCACGCGCGAGGCGGCGCCACTGTTCGGGACGAGACGCTGACCTCCCGTACCAACAGGAGGCTATAGCGATGATCGTCAATGAATCCACCGGCTCGGCCGATGGGCTCCGCATGGCCGGCACGGTCCGGTTCGCCGGGGTCATGCTGCTCACCCTCGGCGCGTTCCAGGCCATGGAGGGACTGCGCACGCTGCTGCAGGAGCGGGCGTACCTGGTCACTCCGGACGGCATGCTGATCGCCCTGGACTGGACCGTCTGGGGCTGGGGCCACCTGGTCCTCGGGCTGATCTGCGCCGCCACCGGCTGGGGTGTCCTGCGCGGACTGATGTGGGCCCGGGTGGCCGGTGTCCTGTTCACCGCGTTCGCCGCGCTGGCCCACTTCGCCCTCCTCGCCGCCGCACCACTGTGGTGCAGCATCCTGATCTGCGTCGAAGTCGTGATCATCTACGCGCTGTGCGCGCACGGTTCCGAGGTCCGCCACCCCCGGCGGTGACTCAGATCAGCCGCAGGGCCCGCGCCCGGCGCACCGCCTCGTTGCGCCGGGACGCGGAGAGTTTGCGCAGGATACTGCGTACGTGGGTCTTGACGGTGTTCACCGAGACGTACATGGACGCCGCGATCTCCTCGGTCGGGAGCATCTCGGCCATGCCCCGCAGCACGTCGAGTTCCCGCTTGCTGAGCTGCTCCACCACCACCGGTTCGGCAGCGACCCCCGCCGCCGATCCCGTGGTGCCCGGCGTACCCAGCGACCGGTACTGCAGCGTCAGCCGATCGTCGTCGCGCAGCAACCGGCGCAGCTCGCCCCACACCTGGTGCACCGGACGCCGGCAGGACTCCGGCGCGGCCACCCGCAGTGCCCGCCGCAGCGCCTCCCGGGCGCCGGCCGCGTCCTCCCGGCCGGCCGCCAGCATCGCCAGCAGCAGCCACGCGTCCAGGGCGGCCGGCGCCGGCACCCCCGCTGCGTCGGCTACGGTACGCGCCCTCTCGTGCGCCGCCCCGGCCTCGCCCCGGGCCAGCATGAGGGCGGCCCGCGCCACCACGGCACCCGGATCGGCCGAGTCGGCGAAACCCGCGAGCAGGTCCTCCGCCTCGTCGGGGCGACCGGCCACGAGCAGCAGCCGGGCCCGGTTCAGCCGGAGTTCCCGGGTCAGCCAGCACGGTGCGCCGTTGTCGGCCTCCTCGGCGGACGCCAGCACCCCGATCGCCTGCCGCAGCTCACCGCGGGTCTGCAGCCGACGCGCCCGCACCAGGGCGAACCCGGCCGGTGCGGGCCCGGTCGCGCCGTTCCCGCACAGCGGCTGCACCGCCCGCAGGTGCCGGTCCGCGGCCTCGATGTCGTAGCGCTCCAGAGCCACCCAGGCCAGCGTGACCTCCGCGGCGGCCGGCCACCCGTCCCGGCCCCGCGTACGCTGTCCCGCCAGCTCGATCGCCTGCCGGGCGGCCGCTTCGGCCCGTCCCAGCCGGCCCCGGTACGCCTCGATCAGCGCCAGGTACTCCAGACACGACATCCGTATCCGCTCGGCCCCCGGCGGAGCGTTCGCGCCGGCCTCCGCCAGCACGGCCGCCGCCTCGTCGACCTGCCCGGCCGCGGCGCGGGCCCGCCCCTCGGCGGCGAGCAGCATCGTCCGCAGCTCGGGATGCCGGGCCAGGCGCTGCGGCGGTGCCGACTCGAGGAACGTCCCGGCGGCCGGTGCGAGATCGTCCACCGTGTCCGGTCCGGGCACGTGGGGCAGCAGGAGCAGGCGCATCAGGAAGCAGCCGAGCGTGAGCCCGTCGCCGCAGGCGCTGCCCTGCAGAGCGAGCAGCTTGCCGGCGTAGGCGAACTGCTCGGCGGCCCGTGAGTGGTCGCCGTCGCCGTACGCGATGGCCGCCCGGACCAGTACCGGCTCCGGTCCCGCCGGGTGCTCCGGCATGCCCGCGAAGAGCCCGCCGAGGCGCCCGGCCGAACCCTCCATGGCCAGCACGCCGACGCCGTAGTCCTCGATCACCATCGACGCCGCGCCGATCCAGTCACCGGCCAGGACCGCGTGCCCGACCGCCTCGGTGAGCCGGCCGCGGGCGGCCAGCCACAGCGCGGCCCGCTGGTGCAGCAGGGCCACCTCGTCCGGGTCGGCCCAGGCGAGCTGGGCGCGCAGCAGCTCGGCGAAGAGCCGGTGGTAGCGGTACATGCCGGTGCCGGACCCGACCGGCTGGATGAAGGCGTTCTCGCGGGTGAGCTCGGCGAGCATCCGCGGCGCGTCGGTACGGGCGGTGACCGCGGCCGCGAGTTCCGGGGTGAAGGTGTCCAGCACGCTGGTCTCCAGCAGGAACCGCCGGGTGTCCGGGGGCTGGACCCGCAGCACCTCGCCGACGAAGTACTCGGCGATCGTGGACTCGTCGCCGGAGATCGTGTCGACCAGCCGTTTCGCGTCCGGGCTGCGCTGCAGCACACAGGCGCACAGCCGGATGCCGGCCGCCCATCCCTCGGTGTGCTCCAGCAGGGTGGCCAGTTCGGGCTCGCCCAGCTCGACGCCGTGCAGGCGCATCAGCCGGGACACCTCGGCCGCGGTCAGCGCCAGATCGGCGGTGCGCAGCTCCTGCAGCCGGCCGGCCAGGCGGTACCGGTAGAGCGGCAGGGGTGGGTCCCACCGGCCGGTCAGCACCACCCGGAGCCGGTCGGTGTGGCAGAGCACGAATTCCAGGCCGGCCGCCCAGTCCGGCCCGGGTAGCTGGGACGCCCCGTCCAGGACCAGCACGACCGGGGTGGGGTGCTGGTCCACCGCGGTGGCGAGCCGGCCGAGGACGGCCCGGGTGACCGTGCCGCCGGCGACCGGCGGCACCGCCACCCCGGCCCGGCGCAACGCCTCGGCCACGTAGTCCCAGAATGTCGGGTCCGGCTCGTCACCCTGCTCCAGGGTGATCCACGCGACCGGCCAGTCCACCGGCCGGCTGTGCACCCAGGAGGCCAGCAACTGCGTCTTGCCGCTACCCGCCACTCCCGTGACCACGGTGACCGGGCCCTGCACGCCCTCGGTGACCCGGGCGTGCAGAGCCGGCCGGGACACCATGAAGGGCGGCGCCGCCGGAACCGCGAACTTGGAGGTGAGCAGTGATTGGTCCGAGTCTGTGATCAATTCGATGGACACGCTGGCTTCCTCCGTTGGCCGCCGGTTTGATCTCCTCGTTCAGACTCGTCCGGCCCGTGGGGACGCACATCGTCCGGATCGGATAGTCCGGTGACCTACGGTGTCCACCTTATTAACGGAACGTCACTACGTGTGAACTCCAGGCCGCAAGGTCGACGTAGAGGCCACCACCGGCGAGCTCGTCCCCGTCACGGGTGAACATCCGGCCGTCCAGCAGGTCGGTGAGCTGCCACGACCGCCCGGCCAGTGCCGGCCACGGCAGTTCCACCCGGGCCTGGGCGGGGCGGTCGCTGTAGTTGACCACGACGACGGTCCGTGGTGCCTCGTCGTGCCAGGCCCAGCTGAGAAGCTCCCGATGGGTGGAATTGTCCGGCCAGCCGTGCGTGTCGAGCAGCCGCCACTCCCCCACACGCACCGATCCGGCCACCGCGACGAGACCACGGTAGAACGCCACGAGGTCCGGGTCCGCGGCCTCGTCCGGGAACCGGGCCAGGAAGACCGGCAGCCGGACCCGCCGGCCCTCGAACTGCCCGTCGTGCCAGAGCGTCGCGCCGGGCAGGGTGGCGATCGCCACCGCGGCGGCCCGTCCCCGCGCGCCCGGCACGGTCTCCGCGGCCCGTGCCTCGTCGTGGTTCTCCAGGAACCGGATCAGGCCGTCCTGATAGTCCCGGCCGGCGGCCAGGTGCTTGCGTACCGACTCGGCGTCCTCGCGGGTGAGCCGGTCGTAGAGGCGCTTGTCGTAGCAGAAGTCGAAGCCCTGGCGCTGCAGGGTCCACTCCATGTCCCAGTACGCCTCGGCGATCATCACGAGGTCCGGGTGCCGCTGCCGGATCCGTCCGATGACGTACGGCCAGAACTCCTCCTCCGGCGCGGGCCCCACGTGCCGTCCCCAGGTGCGTGCGAACACCTCGTTGGTCATCAGCATCGCCATGTCGCAGCGCACCCCGTCGCACTGGTCGCCGATGTCGGCCAGCGCCGCCGCGGTGGCGTCGCGCAGCCCGGTGTCGAACGCGTTGACCTGGGCCACGTCCGGCCACGGCGGGAAGTACGGGTCCCGCCCGTGCGCCAGCACCCGCCCGGAGACCGTGAACCAGGCGACCGGATCCTCGATCTGGTCCATCGCGGTGCCCTGCACGAACCAGTTCGGATGCGAGAACGTCGCCGGGTGGTCGGGCGCGACGTGGTTGGGCACGTAGTCGAGGATCAGCCTGACGCCGCGTGCCCGGAGTTCGGCCCGGGCCGCCGCGAGTCCGGCCGGGCCGCCCAGACGGTCGTCCACCCGGTAACGCCGCACGCAGTACGGCGAGCCGACCACGTCGGTGTCACGCAGGTCGGGCAGCACCTCCTCGAAGGACCGCTGCAGGGACGTGTTCGTCCGGGCGATCCGCAGCCCGGCGGGACTGCGCTCCCAGACGCCCATGAGCCAGACCGCGTCGATGCCGGGTGCGGACACCTCGTCCCACACCTCACCGGGCACGTCGCCGAGGGTGACGTCCCGGCCGTACCGGCGGCTCAGTCCTTCGAGCCAGGGCCAGGTGAAGATCTCGTAGACCGCCGGGGCGGACGGCCAGCCGTTGCTCATCCCCGATCACCCTCCTCCGGCACCACGGCCGCCCGCAGCACCCCGGTCATGCCGTTCTCCAGCAGATCCATGCCGGCCAGGCCGGCGAACACGTTGGGGAACACGGCGACCAGCCCGGTCCAGCCGGTCTGGTGGGCGGCGCCCAGGCCGGCCCCGTTGTCACCGTGGAAGTACTCACTGAACGTGATCAGGTCACGCCAGTGCTCGGAGGCGAAGATCGTCTGCCCGCCGTGCGTGGGGCGTGCTCCGTCGGGTCCGGGCAGGAAGATCCGGGTCAGCCGCTCGGAGATCTCCCGGGCCACCTCGAACAGCGTCATCTTCACCCCGGAGCCGGTCGGGCACTCCACCGTGAAGTCGTCGCCGTAGCCCACGTACAGGTTCATCAGGGCCCGGATGACCAGCACGTTCGCCGGGAACCAGACGGGGCCGCGCCAGTTGGAGTTGCCGCCGAACATGCCACTGTCCGACTCGGCCGGCTGATAACCGACCGTGAACGTCCGGTCGGCCACCCGGAACTCGAACGGGTGCTCGTCATGATGCTTGGAGAGCGAGCGGATCCCGTACGGGCTGAGGAACTCGTCGGAGTCGAGGAGCCGGGTGAGGATGCGCCGCAGCCGCGTCTCGTCGAAGAGCGCGAGCAGGTGCTCGCCGTGCCGGCCGGTGACCCGTCCCCGTGACATCACCGAGCTGACGCTGGGGTGCCGGTTCACGAAGTCCTGCACGCCCTCGATCAGCTGCGGGTGGCGGGCGGTCAGCGTCGCCTCGTACACCGTCACGGCGGCCAGCGGCAGCAGCCCGACCAGCGAACGGACCCGCAGCCGTTGCGAGCTGCCGTCGGGCAGTCTCAGCAGGTCGTAGAAGAACCCGTCCTCCTCGTCCCACATGGCCGCGCCGCCGGCCTCCCGGTTGACCGCCACCGCGATCCAGGCGAAGTGTTCGAAGTATGCCTGCGCCTGCTCGATGTAGACGGGGTCCTGCTGGGACAGCTCCAGCGCGATCGACAGCATGCTCTGGCAGTACAGCGCCATCCACGCCGTGCCGTCGGCCTGGTCGAGGTAGCCGCCGGTGGGCAGCGGCGCGCTGCGGTCGAAGACGCCGATGTTGTCCAGGCCGAGGAAGCCGCCCTGGAAGACGTTGTTGCCGTCGTGGTCCTTGCGGTTGACCCACCAGGTGAAGTTCTTCGCCAGCTTGTGGAAGATCGACTCCAGCCAGGCGTGGTCGCCGCGCCCGTTGCGGGACTTGTCCAGCTCGTAGACCAGGTAGGTGGCCCAGGCGTGCACCGGCGGGTTGACGTCGGAGAAGTTCCACTCGTACGCGGGGATCTGCCCGCTCGGGTGCAGGTAACGGCGGCCGAGCAGCAGGTTCAGCTGGTCCTTGGCGAAGCCGAGGTCGACCAGGGCCAGCGCGATCGACTGGAACGCCAGATCCCACGCGGCGAACCAGGGGTACTCCCACTTGTCCGGCATCGAGATGACGTCGTTGCAGATCATGTGGAACCACTCGCCGTTGCGGGTGCCCCGCGACGCGAGCGGGTCGCGGCCGTGCCCGGTGAGCCAGCGCTCCACGTCGTAGCCGAAGTACTGCTTGCTCCACAGCATGCCGGCCAGCGCCTGCCGCACCACCTGGCGCTCGTCGTCGCCGAGCTCCGGCGCGAGCAGCTCGCGGTAGAACTCGTCGGCCTCGGCCCGCCGATGGTCGACGACCCGGTCGAAGGCCTCCGGATCGGTGCCCGCGGGTGGCGCCTCGGCCAGCCGGAACCGGACCACGGCGGAGCCGCCGGCCGGCACGTCGAGCGTCACCAGCGCGGCGACCTTGGTGCCGACACCGTCCGGGTTCACCGCCGAGGTGTCGCCGTGCACGACGTACCGATCGAAGGCGTCCTTGACGTATGGGCCGGTCCCGGCCGACTCGTTCTCGGTGAACAGCAGCGGAGCGTCGCCGAGGACGGTGAACCAGCGTGTTCCCAGACGGTCGTGGACCGCCTCGACGCCCTCGGGCCGGGCCCGCAGCACCGGTTTCGGCTCGGGCCGGTCCCAGGACCAGGTGTTGCGGAACCACATGGTCGGCAGCAGACGCAGCGAGGCCGCCTCCGGTCCGCGGTTGTGCACGGTGATCCGGCCCAGCAGGTTCTCCGGGCCGGCCTTCGCGTACTCGATCTCCACGTCGAAGTACCGGTCCCCGTCGAAGATGCCGGTGTCGAGCAGCTCGTACTCGAAGTCACCGCGGCCGCGGGCCCGGTTGGTGGCGACCAGGTCCTCGTACGGGAACGCCGCGTGCGGATACTTGTAGACCATCCGCTGGTAGGAGTGGGTGGGGGTGGCGTCGACGTAGAACCAGTACTCCTTGGCGTCCTCGCCGTGGTTGCCCTCGGTGTTGGTCAGCCCGAAGAACCGCTCCTTGAGGATCGGGTCGGCGCCGTTCCACATCGCCACGGCCAGGCAGAGGCCCTGCTGGTCGTCGCTGAACCCGCCGATGCCGTCCTCGCCCCACCGGTAGGCCCGGGAGCGGGCGGCGTCGTGGCTGAGAAAGTCCCAGGCGTCGCCGCCCGGGCTGTAGTCCTCGCGGACCGTACCCCACTGCCGTTCACTGAGGTACGGCCCCCAGCGCCGCCATGGCACGGCGGCGGTGTCGGCGTCACGCAGACGCCTCTGCTCGGCGCTTGCTTCGTTGATGGCCATGCCTGAAGGCTCTGCTCACGGCCCCGGCATTCCGTCCCCCGCCAGGGATGAAAGAGGACGCCGCCCGGAGATCCGGACGGCGTCCCGTTCACGTGCCGGGCAGGTCAGTGCTGCTCACCGCCGTGCAGCGCCTCCTGCAGCTCCGCCTCGGTCTCCTTCGGCAGCGACGACTTGAGCACCGTGCCGCCGAACTGGCTCAGCGCGTCGACCGCCTTGTCCGGGGTGACCGCCTCGAGCACCAGGAACAGCGCCGACGTGCCGGGCTGCAGCTCGTCCCGGATCCGCTGCTGGAACTCCTTGTTGATGGCTCCCTTGGCGAGCTTGCCGGTGAGGGCGCCGAGGCCGGCGCCGACGGCCATGCCGAGGATCGGGATGAAGAACAGCATGCCGAAGAGCAGGCCCCAGAACATGCCCCACGTGGTGCCGCCGGCCACCGCGTGGTGGTTCGTCGTCACGTGGAACTTGCCCTCACGGTCCCGGATGATCGTGGCGATCGCGTCCGGCTGGATGATCAGGTCCTTGGCCAGACGGTGGGCCTCGAGCGACGCCGCTGTCGCCGTGGTCTCGTCCGGGTATCCGATGGCGACCAGTGTTGCCATGTCGAACTCCTTCCGTGCCCTGTGAAGTCCCGTTCAGTCAGCCACGCGGGGGCATCGGCGGTCCTCATCCCTGTGGGAGGAGGTACACGGACCGGCCGCCCGCGACTCTCGACTGCAGACGAGAGGAGACAGGTCATGTACGAGCGCTACGAGATCCGGGTCCGGGGGTTCCTCGGCCCAGTGCTCCGACGGGCGCTCGGGGACCTGCGCTGCCGGGCCCTGCCGTATCAGTGCACGATCCGCGGCCGGCTCTCGGACGCCGATCTGGAGAGGTTGCTGACCCGGCTGGATCGCTCCGGAGTGGAGGTGGTCTGCGTTTCATCCGTCACGGATGGCGTGCCGGACCGGGGCGCGGCCACATGATCGACCCGCAATCACGGACCCCTGACTAGGGAGACAAACCATGACCGACACCGAGGCGCGGCAGTCCTACGACGAGCCGTACGTGCCCCCCGGCGGGCGTCCTGCGACGGGCTGGGTGGGAATGGTGGTGTTCGCCGGCGTCATGCTGCTGATGCTCGGCTCGTTCCAGGCGGTCGAGGGCATCATCGCCCTGTTCCGCGACGAGTTCTACCTGACCACGAAGAGCGGCCTGATCGTGCCGGTGGACTTCGACACCTACGGCTGGACGCACATCGCCATCGGTGCGATCGCGGTCGGCACGGGGCTCGGCATCCTGGCCGGCCAGACGTGGGCGCGAGTGGTCGGCGTCATCATCGCCGTCCTGAGCGCCCTGGTGAACCTGGCCTTCCTCCCGGCGTACCCGATCTGGTCCACCATCGTGATCGCGATGGACGTTCTGATCATCTATGCCCTCACCGCCCACGGCCGTGAGGTCCGGCACTGAGGACGGAACCGGCCCGGCCGTGCTTCCACGTGGTGTGCTCGTCCTGCTCGGCACGGCCTGCGTGGTCGTGGTGGTCGCCGGGATGCGCGCCGTCGCGGAGCTGGTCGGGCCGGTTTTCCTCGCCCTCATGCTCACCGTGACGGTCGCGCCCCTCACCGGTTGGCTGCGCCGGCGCGGCGCACCGGTCTGGCTCGCCGCCACGGCCACCGTCACCACCGTGTACCTGGGGCTGTTCGCCCTGGGCGGGGCGCTGGCGGTGTCCGTGACCCGCCTCATCGACCTGCTGCCGGAATATCAGGACCGGTTCACCCAGCTGCGCGACGACCTGGCGGCCGGGCTCAGCGGGCTCGGCATGGATGTCGAGCAGTTGAGGGCAGCCATGTCCGACGTGGACGCCGGCTCGTTCGTACGCATCGTCGAGGTCTTCTTCGGTGGTCTTGCCGGCGCTCTCGGGAACTCGGTGTTCCTGCTGGCCGTCCTGCTCTTCCTGTGCCTCGACGCGGTGAACTTCCCGGCCCGCCTCAAGGAGGTGGTGACCGAGCGCCCGCAGGTGGTCGCCGCGCTGCACGTGTTCGCCTCCGGAACCCGCCGCTACCTGCTGGTCACGACCGTGTTCGGGCTGATCGTGGCGGTCTTCGACACGGCTCTGCTGTGGTGGCTGAGCATCCCGCTGCCGCTGCTGTGGGGGCTGCTGTCGTTCATCACCAACTACATCCCGAACGTCGGGTTCATCGTCGGGGTCATCCCGCCGGCGCTGCTGGGCCTGCTCGAAGGCGGTCCCGAGCTGATGATGTGGGTGATCGTGCTCTACTGCGTGGTCAACTTCATCATCCAGTCGGTGATCCAGCCCAAGATCGTCGGGGACGCGGTGGGGTTGTCCGCCACCGTCACGTTCCTGTCGCTCATCTTCTGGGGATGGGTGCTGGGCGCGCTCGGCGCCCTGCTGGCGATCCCGCTGACCCTGCTGGCCAAGGGCCTGCTCATCGACGTCGACCCGTCGACGCGCTGGCTCAACAGCCTGATGTCGGGAGGACCGCCCGCCAGGGATGAGGTGCCGGAGGAACCCCCGGCCGACCATGACGACCATGACGACCTTCACGGTATGGAAGTTCGACACACCTGAGCGGGCCGAACAGGCCCTCACCATCATCGAGAACGCCTCAGCCGACGGCCTGGTACAGGTCGTCGACCACGCGGTGGTCGTGTGGCCGAAGGGCGCTCCCGCGCCGGAGACCCACCATGAGCACGAGAACACCTGGCGCCACACCGGCTGGGGCGCCTTCTGGGGCCTCGTCGTCGGCGGGCTGTTCCTGGTCCCGGTCGCCGGGGCCGCGGTCGGCGCCGGCATCGGAGCCCTGGTCAAGGCGACCGAGGGCACCGGCATCGACCGGGAGCAGCTGGAGACCATCCGGGCCGAGATCACCGAGGGCACCTCCGCGCTGTTCCTGGTCACCGACCACGGCAACCTGGACCGGCTCGGCGAGCGGTTCCACGGCCTGCACAAGAAGCTGATCGCCACCAACCTCACCGACGGTGAGCAGGAGATCCTTCGGGAGACGTTCGGCGGCGGTAACCCGTGACCAGCCGTGACCCGGCCGCGCGCGCCGCGGCCGGGAAAACGGCCCGGGAGCGGGTCCCGCTCGGCGCGCACGCCGGGTTCACCCCCGCCGCGGACCGGTTCGACCCGGCCGCGGTGCTCCTCGATCAGGAGCGGGATCGGGTACCGGAGCTGCTGCCGATCCGGCACGAGCGGATGGCCGTGTCGCCGTTCGCGTTCTACCGCGCCGCCGCCGCGACGATGACCCGGGATCTGGCGGCCGCGCCCTCGACCGGGCTGATCAGCCGTCTCTGCGGGGACGCGCACCTGCTCAACTTCGGCCTCTACGCCTCACCGGAACGCCGGCTCGTGTTCGACCTCAACGACTTCGACGAGTCGTACCCCGGACCGTTCGAATGGGACGTCAAACGGCTGGTCGCCAGCCTGGCCCTGGCCGGCCGGGAGAACGGGTTCAAGCGCCGGGACCGGGCCGCCGTGGTGCTCGCCGCCGCCGAGACCTACCGGACGGCGATGCGGGAGTTCGCAGCGATGCGGGAGCTGGACGTCTGGTACGCCCGCGCCGACGTCGAGGAGGTCCGGCAGCGTCTCGGCGCCCGGCAGGGCAAGCGGATCGACGCGGCCGGTGCCAAGGCCCGCGGCCGCGACAGCCTGCAGGCGTATCAGAAACTGACCGTCCTGGCCGACGGACGGCGGCGGCTGGCCGCCGACCCGCCGCTGCTGGTGCCGATCTCCGACCTGCTGCCGGGCGTGGCCCGCAAGCAGCTCGAGGCCCAGATCCTGGAACTGCTCGCCGGGTACCGCGACAGCCTCGCCGACGACCGGCGGCGGCTGTTCGACGCGTTCGAGTTCGTCGACATGGCCCGCAAGGTGGTGGGCGTCGGCAGTGTAGGCACCCGCTGCTGGGTGGTGCTGATGACCGGCCGTGACGAGCGCGACCCGCTGCTGCTGCAGGTCAAGGAGGCCGGGCCGTCGGTGCTCGACGGCCGCACCGGCGCGCAGCACGTCCCGGACTGGGACAGTGAGGGCCGCCGGGTGGTCTCCGGGCAGCGGATCCTGCAGGCCGCCAGCGACATCTTCCTCGGCTGGCACACCGTCGCCGGGATCGACGGCCAGGTCCGTGACTTCTACGTGCGCCAGCTGCGCGACTGGAAGGGCGGCGCCGACGTCGCCACGATGGACCCGGGTGGGCTGCTGGCGTACGGCAGGCTGTGCGGCTGGACGCTGGCCCGGGCACACGCCCGAGGCGGCGACCGCATCGCGATCGCCGCCTATCTGGGTGGCTCCGATCGGTTCGAGAAGGCGCTGGTCCCGTTCGCCGAGGCCTACGCCGACCGGACCGAGGCCGATCACGCCGCCTTCGTGGCAGCGGTGTCGGTCTCCACCTGACGCCGCGCGATCAGCGTCACCGCGATCTCGTACACGGCCAGCAGCACCGCCACGACCAGCAGGGACGTCCACGAGGACAGGATCAGGGCCAGGACCGCGGCGACGACGACGCCGGCGACGCGGACCGGGTCGAGGTACCGGGCGATGAAGTCCGGCGCCCGGCCCGCCGCGTCGCGGGTCCACCGCCAGCCCACCACCGCACCGCGCCGCACGCCGCCGCGCAGCCACACCGGGAACCGCCCCGGCCCGGCCAGGTAGGCCAGCACCGCGATCAGCGCACCGATCCAGATCAGCTGCACGCCGCGCTCACGGAGCAGGCTGAACACCGTGGTCATGGCCGCGTCGACGCCGTCGCGATAGGTGCCGGCCGGCACCTCGGCGAGGATCTGACCGCGCACCGCCCGCAGCAGCGCGGTGATCGCCACCGACGCCACCACCAGCCACAACCCGAACTGGACGGCCGTACGCCGCCGCCGGGGCGACACCGCGAACGCCGCGATCAGCAGAAGGATAGTGCCACCGGCGAACAGCAGCAGGTTGCGTTTGGCCGCGGCGACCGCCTGCTGCGCCTCCCACAGCTGACCGGAGTCGTAGACCGTGAACTGCGCGAAGTTCGCCGGCAGTGAGACTCCGACCGCCTCCTCGACCCGCAGCCGCAGGTTCTCCGGGATCGCGCCGCTGCTCAGGTCGGGCAGCGAGACCTGCTTGCCGAACAGTGTCGGCAGCTGGTCGCTGAGCTCCCGCAGCACCTGGTTGATCAGGGGCAGCAGGTCGATCTGGATACGGTCCTCACTCGCGGTGATCACGGCGCTGGTGCCCTCGACCACGGCCAGCAGCCGCTGGTGCAGACGCCGGTTGACCTCCACCCAGATCGCCTGGAAACGGTCGCTGTCCATGATCTTCACGACCGTGGCGCGGACCTGTTCGCGCAGCTGGCCGGCGATCGGCCCGGCCGCGAACGCCGCCTGCTCCGGCAGCACGGCCCGCAGCCGCTGCTCGACGTCGAGCACCCGGAACACCTCGGTGGTCGCGTACTGCGCCACGGCCGCGTTCACCCGCGGGTCCTGCGGCAGCGGCGCGACGGTCGCCACCCACCGGTCGGTGTTCAGGGTGGTCCGCGCCGCCCACAGCCCGACCACGCTCGTCACCAGGGCGAACGCGGCCACCGCGGCGAGTATCGCGGCCAGGACGCCCCGGAACGCGGTGGTGGGAAACCGCCTCGGGCGCCGGGTCTCCAGCTGGTCACGCAACGCGGCGACTTCCGCTCGCAGCCGCTCCAGCTCCACATTCTCCTCCGGTACGGCTGTCGCGCCCACCGGTGACGCGGTGTCCTCCACCCCGCCGACGGCGGATGTGGTGGGTGACGTGCTGGTCATCGCTCCTCCTCGCGGGCCGGTCCGACGTCCCGACGCTCCCGGAACCGGCGGGTGGCAGCCTCATCCGGCACGGATGAACCCCGGGCACTTTCATCCGCGGCGGATGACGTTCCGCCCCGAGCCGGCAAGCACGCTGGTCACATGGCACTGGGGCCGCTGGAACTGATGGTGTTGTCGTTTCCCGCGGATCGGCTGGGTGAGGGCGTCCGAGCGACGCTGGCCTGGCTGATCACCGCGGACAAGATGCGCGTCGTCGACGCGCTGGTGATCCGCACGGACTCGGCCGGAGGCGCGTGCGCCGTGGAGCTCAGCGAACTGCCGGGGCTGTGCGACGAGGCTGCCATGCTCCGGCTCGCGAGCGGGCTGATCACCGAGTCGGACATCGACGAGATGGCGGGGATGGTCGACGCGCAGACCGACGCGCTGGCTGTGCTCCTGGAACATCGCTGGGTCCAGGACCTGGCCGGGCCGGTGGCCGCCGAGCGCGGCAGCATCCTGGCCCTCACCCACATCCCGGGGGCGCCCTGGCACAGCCGGGTCATGGCGACCACGATCTAGGGAGAACAGATGGAATTGCAGGAGATGGGACCGGTCGACTACCTGTGCGTGGAGTTCCCCGAGGGCACCCTCAAAGGGACCGCGTTCCCGCTGCTGGTGGACCTGGTCGACCGGGGGACGATTCGGGTGCTCGACATCCTCTTCATCCGCCACGAGCACGACGGCACGGTCACCGAACTGGACGCGAAGGAGATCGAGCTGGCCGGGCTCGGCGTGTTCCACGGCGCCGCCTCCGGCATCCTCGGCGGTGACGACCTGCGGGAGGCCGCCAAGGTGATGACGCCCGGCGCGGCCGCGGTGATCATCGTGTACGAGAACGCGTGGGCGGCGCCGCTCGCGATCCAGCTGCGGCGCAACGGCGCGCATGTCGTGGCCGGCGGGCGGATCCCCGTACAGTCGATCATCGCCGCCCTCGACGAGACCGAGACCGTCGCAGCCACCGGTGGAAGGTGATCGAGATGCCCGGACTTCTCCGCGGGATGGCCCGCACAGCGGTGGTCGCCGGGACCGCGACCGCGGTCTCCAATCGCGTGTCGCGCCGGCAGGCCGGCCGATGGTCGCGGCAGGCCGAGCAGCAGTACGCCGAGCAGCAGTACTACGCCGGCCCGGAACCGGGTGCACCCGCCCCACCGGCGCCGGACCCCACGACCGCGAAGCTGGAACAGCTCAAGCAGCTCGGTGAGCTGAAGGCCCAGGGCGTGCTCACCGCCGCAGAGTTCGAGGACCAGAAGGCCCGGATCCTGGCGTCCTGAACGCCTGAGCCCCCGAACCCGCGCCGGCCACCGTCGTGCATTCTCGCCACGGTGGCCGGTGCGCCTGTCTGTGCTCAGAGGCGTGGCGGCACCGTCTCGGCGGCCGGCGCGCCTGTCCGTGCTCAGAGGCGTAGCGGCACCGTCTCGGCGGCCAGCGCACCGACGAATCCGCTGGTCGGGCCGTACTGTTGCCAGAACCGCCGCTGTCGTTCGGCGCCGGTGCCCTCACGCCGCAGCCGTTCGATCCCCGCATAGATCTCGCCGGTGTCACCGGCCTCGTCGAGGTGCGGGGTGATCTTCGCGAGCAGCCGGGCGGTCTCCCCCGCACTGCCCCGGGCCACCGCGAGCAGTTGCTCGCGGACCAGATGCCCGGGCGTCGGCAGCAGTTTGGCCCGCTGCCGGATGTCCTCGATCAGAGACGCGACCAGCGCCCGCGTCACACCGGCGAACAGGACCGTGTCGTCCACGCTCAGCCCGGTGTCAGCGACCCTGACCTCGATCGTCGGGTAGCGCGCCGACAACCGGGCCAGGAAGTAGACGCCGGCGGCGTCGACCGCCCCGCCCGAGGCGACCAGCGAGCTGACCTCCCGGTCGTACCGCTCGGCACTGGGCCAGACGCCCGGGGGCATGAAGGTCGGCCAGCTCAGCTGCATCCGGTACCGGTGGCTGGCCCATCCGGTGTCACCGGCCCCGGCGACCGGTGAGTTCACGGTCAGGGCGAGCAGGGCGGGAAGCCAGGGCCGGATCCGGGTCAGCACGGCTGCGGCGATCTCCCGGTCCGGGATGCCGATGTGCACGTGGCAGCCGCAGGTGCCGCCGGCCACGGCCGCCTCCGGGAAGCGTCGCGCGAGTTTGCGATAGCGGTCGTCGGGGCTGAGCGCGTCCAGCGGCCCGGCCGGGAACGGCGCCGATCCGCTCGCCACCAGGTAGACCCCGGCCTTCTCGGCAGCCCTGGCGGCGACCAGGCGGAGGCGGGTCAACTCTCTTCGCAGCTCGCTCAGCCCGGTGCAGACCGGCGTGGCGGTCTCCAGCTGGTAGGCCATGTACTCGGGTTTGATCCGGTCGTCTCCACCGACGCGGCGCATCACGTCCGGAGCGGCCGGTGCGACCGCCCCGTCCGGATGCAGCAGCAGGAATTCTTCCTCGACACCCATCGTCAACACGTATCGAAGGGTGCGATCCGGGACCATGCGGACGCCTCATCCCCGCGGGGTGAGCGTCCTGATCACCGAGGTGCGGGCCAGTTTGTCGTGCAGGCCCTGATGCCGCCGGTCCACCATCAACCACAGGGCGAGAATCGGCAGATACGCCAGGAGCAGCGCCCGCACCAGTCCGGCGAACCAGCGCGGCGGCCGCCCGTCCCGGCCCACCACCCGCAGGCCGAGCAGCAGCATCCCCGGGGTACGGCCGGCCAGCACCCAGAACAGGAAGCAGTAGACCGCCATCATCGTCGGCACCGCCACCACGTACGACGAGATCACGAGCCGGGCCAGTTCCCGGCCCTCGGCGCCCAGGACCGAGGCGAACAGCGCGAAGGTGAGCGCTGCCGCCCCGGCCAGCAGGGCCACGATCAGACCGTCCAGCACGTACGCCGCCGACCGGCTCACCAGCCCGGCGTACGGGTTCACGGCTTCGACTCGGTCCCGTTCCGGGTCCAGCGCAGCGTCAGGCGGTCCACCGCGTCGTCCCCGGCGGCCGCCCCGGTGCGGACCCGCCCGACCACCTCGCCGACCATGTTGTCGCGCTGCCCGCGGACCAGGGCCCGGATCCGCTCCGGTTCCCGTTCCAGCAGCTCCAGAACCCGATCGAGCTGGATCTCGACCACCCGCTCCACCAGCGGGGAGGTGGCGATCGCGGTGATCAGGGCGTCGACCATCCGGGTCCGGCGAGCCGCTCCGCGTTCGGCCAGCTCCTTCTGGTCGGCCAGCGCCTCGGCGGCCCGGGACAGCGCGCCGATCGCCACGTCACCCCATTGCAGGATTCCCGGGAAGCTCATCGCCGCCTCCTCAGAACCGCCTTGCGGACCTCCGTCGGCACGATGACGAACGCGCCGGCGACCAGGCAGATCAGCCACTGGTTCAGGCTGAGGCTGGTGGTGGCCAGGATCTTCTGGAACAGCCCGAACTCGGTGGCCAGCACGATCGCGGCCGCCGACATCCCGGTGGTGATCAGGAATCGCCGGTCGTCGAAGGTGTCCAGGCTGAACACCGACCGGATCTCACTGCGCGCGGTCAGGGAGAAGGCCAGGTTGGCGATCGAGAACGCGGTCAGGCCCATGGTGCGGCCGGTGTCCAGGTCGTACTCGTTGTCGGCCCACCAGATGACCCCGAGGGTGATCAGGCCCATCACCAGCCCGACGAAGCCCAGCCAGCCCAGCGCCACGCGGCTGAGCAGCGGCTCGTCGGACCTGCGCGGCTTGTGGGCCATGATGTCCGCCTCGGCCTTGCCGTAGCCGAGCCCGACGGACTGGAACACCTGGGTGGTGAAGTTCAGCCACAGACTCTGCAGCGGCAGGAACGGCACACCGGCCGCGATGTTGGCGATGCTCGCGCCGAGGAACGTGATGATCATGCCGACCAGCACGCCCATCTGGAAGAAGATGTACTTCTTCAGGTTCGCGTAGAGGGCCCGGCCCAGCTCGACGGCCTTCACGATGGTGGCGAAGTCGTCGTCGGTCAGGATCATCGCGGCGGCCTCTTTGCTGACCTCGGTGCCGGTGATCCCCATGGCGATGCCGATGTCGGCCTTCTTCAGCGCCGGGGCGTCGTTCACCCCGTCACCGGTCATCGCGACGATGTGGCCCTTGCGTTTGAGCACCTCGACGAGGCGTACCTTGTGCTCCGGGGTGACCCGGGCGATGACGCCGATGCCGTCGATCTCGCGCTCGGCCTCCTCGTCGCTCATCGCGCCGAACTCGGCGCCGGTGATCGCTCGTCCACGGATGCCCAGCTTGCCGGCGATCGCCGCGGCGGTGACCGCGTGGTCGCCGGTGATCATGCGGACCTCGATGCCGGCCGAGTGGGCCTGCTCGATGGCCTTGAGCGCCTGGGGCCGCGGCGGGTCCACGATGCCGACCAGTGCCAGCGGGGTGAGACCTGTCAGCAAGGTCAGCAGGTCCGCCCGCGGATCGAAGTCGGCGACCTCGAAGTCGCGGCGGGCGGTGGCCAGCACCCGCAGACCCTGCTGGGCGAGCCGGGTGTTCTCGGCCAGGTAGCGGACCGCGAACTGGTCCTCGACGTCGCAGCGGGCCAGCAGCTGGTCGGGTGCGCCCTTGACGAAGCAGCGGATCACCTCACGGCCGTCGGCCGCGGTCATCCGGTGGAACGTCGCCATCAGCTTGTACGCGGCGTCGAACGGCAGCTCCGCCACCCGCGGGTACCGTTCGCGGGTCGCGACCGAGTCCAGCCCGCCCTTCTCGGCCAGCACCACGAGCGCGCCCTCGGTCGGGTCGCCGATCAGGTGCCCGTCGGTGACGACCGCGTCCGACGCCAGGATCATCGGCAGCAGGTACTCCTCGAGGGGCACGTCGTGCTCCTCGCCGGCCACCTTCTTGATCACGCCGTCGGTCGCGTAACCGCCGCCGGAGATCGTGTAGCGACGCCCCGGGATGGTCAGCTCGACGGCCGTCATCTGGTTCAGCGTCAGCGTTCCGGTCTTGTCGGAGTTGATCGCCGACGTGGAGCCGAGCGTCTCGGTCGACCGGAGCCGTTTCACGATCGCGTTCGCCTTGGCCAGCATCTGTGTGCCGAGCGACAGGATCGTCGTGACCACGGCCGGCAGGCCGGTCGGGATGGCCGAGACCGCGAACGCGACGGCCGCGGTGAACACCACGCCGAACTCGTTGCCACGGGCCAGGTTGATGATCACCGACGCGAGCAGAGCGATGCCGGCGATCAGCAGGATCTGGTTGGTGAGCTTGCTGAGCTGCCGGGTGAGCGGTGTCTCCGCGTCCTTCTCGGTCTGCAGCATGCCGGAGATCCGGCCGACCTCGGTGCTCATGCCGGTCGCGGTGACCAGCAGCTCGCCCGCGCCGCGGGTCACGTTGGTGTTCATGTACGCCATGTCGGAGCGGTCGCCCAGCGCGGTGTCGGCCGACTCCACCGCGGTCACGTCCTTGGACACCGGCAGGCTCTCGCCGGTCAGCGCCGACTCGTCGATCTCCAGCGTGGCGGCCCGCAGCAGCCGGCCGTCGGCCGGGACCACGTCACCGGCCTCCATCTGCACGACGTCGCCCGGCACCAGCTCCTCGGCCGGGATCTCGACCAGGGTGCCGCCGCGGCGTACCCGCGCCTTGATGATCATCATCTTCTGGAGGGCGTCGATCGCGGCCGCCGCCTTGCCCTCCTGGTGCAGGCCGAGTGCCGCGTTGAGCAGGGTCAGGGCGATCAGCAGGATGCCGGTGCCCCACTGCTTCAACGGGTAGAGACTGCCGATGCCGGCCGCGAGCAGGACGATCTGCATCGGGTCGGCGTACTGCCGGACGAAGGACCGCCACCAGGGCTCCTTCTTGGCCTCGGCGAACCGGTTCGGGCCGAACTTCTCACGGCGCCGCACGACCTCCGCTTCGTCGAGGCCGCGCTGGCGGTCGACCTGCTCGGCCTCGAGCGCTTCCGGCACGGAAAGTACGTGGAACGCGGGCACTTCCCCGGCCGCGTCCGGCGGGGACGTCATGGTGGCCATCTGATCTCCTTACCGGTAAGGGCGGGGGTAGGGGCGCGGCGCCGGGCGCGGTACGACCGGGACGATCGCGGTCTTGGCGGTGCCCGCGACCAGTGAGCCGATCGCGATGCCGATCACGAAGTTCAGACCGGAGGTATACATCCGCACGCCGAGCGGAGCGTCGGTGACGAAAGGCGCCAGCATCCCGCAGATGGTGGCCAGCGCGACGACCCAGCCGAAAAAGCGCATCGGCCGTGGAGTGGTGAGCAGCAGAACATGAATGAGGCCGGTGGCGGCCAGCGCGGCCATGGCGGCACCGAGCGCGTACCAGCCGGTCGAGGCGTCACCCCAGACGCCCTCCCCCTTGGGCGCGAGGACCTCGATGCCGAACAGGCCGCGGCCCAGCAGGATGCCGGCGATCGCGATCAGGGCCGCGACGGCCGCGGTCGCCGCACCCCCGGCCCACAGCTTCCCGGCGTTCACGGTGGGGCTCGGCCGGGGGTCCCCGGGCGTGTTCATTCCGGACATGAGGTCCTCCTCGAGGGACACGGATTGCCGGCCCCGAGCGTCACCGTGACCGGGTGCCCCCCGCCTCATCCGGTGTGGATGAACAAGCCTCAGCAGCGCTCGCCCTTACGACCCGTGACCGGATGGATCCGCCGGGAAAGCCTCAACCGCCGGTGGGCCATGCCGATGCGAAGGTTGTCGTTTCCCTCGGCGGCGGGGGAGACGGTCCCGCCGGGCGTCGTCAGCGCCGCGGCGCCCAGGATCGGGGCGAGGTGATGGGTGTATGAGGGCCTCCCAGATGTCGCGGCGCACCTCGCCGGCGTCGGCGGTGCGGGTGTCGTGGGACGCCGCCGCGCGGATGGTGGCCCGGCTCCTCGGCGCGCCCATGGTCGCGATCGGTTCCGACGATCCGGACGGCGAGCGGCTCCTCGGTTCGTTCGGCCTGCCCCGCCCCGGACCCGTTCCACGGCTCGGCCGCCGGCCCGGGACGGTGTCGGTCGGTGATCTGCTCGCCGATCCGGATCTGGCCGCTCATCCGCTGGTCACCGAGCTCGGGGCGCGTTCGCTGGCGGCGGTCCCGGTGCCCGTGGGCCCGCAAAGCCCGGCGCGGTCGCTGACCGTGCTGGACACCGCGGCCCGGGCCTGGTCGGACGCCGATCTGACGACGCTGGACGAGGTGGCGGCGATGCTGGGCGCCGACGCGGGCCCGGAGTCCGCGCTGGCAGGGTTGTTCGGGCCGGTCGACGATCAGGCGATGGTGCCGGCGGCGCAGGCGCACGCGCAGCGCGGGTTCATCACGGCGCTGATGGACAGCCTGCAGGTCGGTGTCGTGGCGGTCGGCCTGGACCGGCGCCCGGTGCTGCTCAACCGGACCCTGCGCCGGTACTGCGACGTCGATGCGAGCCTGTCACCGGCGGCGGCGATGGCCGCGATCAACGAAAGACTTCACCACCTCGACGGTACGCACTACGCGCTGGAGGAGCTGGCCGTGATCCGTGCCCTGGAGGGGCGCAGTGTCCGTGACATGGAGGCGATCCTGCGCACGCCGGGCACCCCGGACCGGTTCGCGCTCACGAACGGCGAACCGATCCGCGGCGCGGCGGGTGAACTGCTGGGCGCGTTGTGCACGGTCCAGGACGTGACCGAGCGGCGTCGGCGGGAGCGGTTCCGCGACTGCGAGCTGGTGATCATGCACCTGCTCGCCGGCGCCGACGAACTCGACGACGTGGTGACACCGCTGCTGGCGGCAATCGGTGCGGCACTGGACTGGCCGCACGTGGCGTTGTTTCTGGTCGACGACGTGGCGGACGTGCTGCGGACGGCCGGTTACTGGAGCGCGCCGGGCGTGCACGTCGACGATCTTGTGCCGGAGCGGATCCCGCGCGGCGACGCCGGACCGGGCCTGGTGTGGACGTCGGGTCTGCCGCTGTGGATCCCGGACCTGACCGACGCGCGGTACACCGAGACCCCGGAGGCGTACGCGTTCGCGCACGCCGCCGCCGAGCGCGGTCTGCGGGCCAGTCTCACCGTGCCGGTCTGTGACGGCGACCAGGTGCTCGGTGTGCTGGCGACGCTGTGCGCGACCACCGAGTACGACGAGTTCCTGCTGACCGGCCTGCTCGACGGTGTCGCCGCGCAGCTCGGGCAGTTCCTCACCCGCCGACGCAGCCGGGAGCTGGCCATGCAACTACACCGCGCCCAGGACGACTTCCTGACCCTCGTCGGCCACGAGTTGCGTACCCCTCTCACCTCGATCATCAGTTATTCCACGCTGCTCACCGACGAGATCGACGACCCGGAACAGCAGCAGATGATCGGCGCGATCCGCCGTAACGTTGACCACCTGCAACGGATCATCGACGAGCTGCTGGAGCTGACCGCGCTGGAGTCGGGCCACCACCGGATCCGGCCGCGGCCCACCGACCTGTCCGCGGTGGTGAGGGCAGCCGTGGCGGCGCTGTCGCCGCCGGCCACGGTGACCGTGCGTACCGATCTGCCGCCCGCTCTGGACCTGGACGCCGACAGGGAGGGGCTGCGCCAGATCGTCGAGCAGCTGCTGTCCAACGCGGTGAAGTACAGCCCGGAGGGTGGTGACATCGTGATCACGGCATGTGGCGACGACCCGGCCGTGGCCGAACTGGCCGTCGCCGACGCGGGTATCGGCATCCCGGCCGCCGACCGCGAGCACCTGTACACGCGCTTCCACCGCGGCGCCAACGCACGGCACACCGCCATCCTCGGCAACGGGCTGGGACTGCCGCTGGTCCGCGGCCTGGTCGAGGCACACGGCGGCACGATCAGTCTGGATCCGGGGCACCGGCCGGGCACCCGGATCGTGGTCCGGCTGCCCCGGCGTCACCCGAGCTGACGAAAGTCGGCCGGGCGAGGTTAGCGGGACGCGTTTCCGGGCATCCCCTCTCGACCTGCAGTCAAGCAGCGGCTGCCGATCCGTCGACCGACGCGAGGAGCCCTGTCATGACCGCAGTAGCCGTTTCCCCCACCGCGGATCGCCGCACCGCCGAGGACACCGACCGGGCCGGTGAGCTGATCACCGCCCTGGCCACCCTTCCGGACGGGCACCCGGGCCGCGCCCGGCTGCGGGACCGTACGATCGAGGCGTGGATGCCGCTCGCCCGGCACCTGGCCAGCCGGTACGCCGGCCGCGGCGAGCCGGTCGACGACCTGCAGCAGGTCGCCGTCATGGGCCTGATCAAGGCGGTGGACCGGTTCGACGCCGAGCGTGGCATCGACTTCGCCGGCTTCGCCATCCCGACCATCGTCGGTGAGCTCAAGCGGCACTTCCGGGACCGTACCTGGTCGATCCGGGTTCCGCGCCGCCTGCAGGAACTGCGCCTGAGCATCACCGCGGCCAACCACGATCTGAGCCACAAGCTGGGCCGCTCCCCCACGGTCGCGGACATCGCGGCGCACCTCGGCATCACCGAGGAGGAGGTGCTGGAGGGCCTGGAGGGCGCCCGCGCCTACAACTCGACGAGCCTGTCCGCGCCCGCCGGAGCCGAGGGCACCACGACACTCGGTGACACCCTCGGCTGCGAGGACGACGGCTTCGCGCTGGCCGAGCTGCGGATCGCCCTGGGCCCGGCGCTGGCTACGCTGGACGAGCGCGAGCAGAAGATCATCAGCCTGCGCTTCTATGGAAACCTTACCCAGAGTGATATCGCCCAGCAGGTCGGCATCTCCCAGATGCACGTGTCCCGGCTGCTCACCAAGGCTCTGGCCAAGCTTCGGAACCGGCTCGACGACGCGGCCTGAGAGTGACGGGGCGTTACTCGCTCACCTCGGTGTAGCGCCCCCACTCCTCCTCCTGCTGCTGGTCCGACACGTCGACCACCACGGTCGGCAGCTCCTCCACGATCCGTTGCGCCAGCTCGGGCGACATGAAGTGGTGGCTCAGGTTGAGATGCAGCAGGTGGGTGAGGGGCTGTCCGGTCAGCAGCGCCTCGCCCCCGGTGTCGCCCAGGGCGCCCATCGACAGGTCGAGCACCTGGAGACGGGCCACCACCGGAGCCGCGGCCACGGCGGCCGCGATGTCGTCGGCGATCTCGGCGTTACGCAGCGCGAGGCGGCTCAGCGACGGCAGCGAGCGGCCGGACAGGATCGGGGCCAGGTCGTCGACCGTCGCGTCGCCGCCGTACTGGTCGACACCGAGCCACAGCTCGAGGTCCACCAGAGCCGGCAGGTCGCTGGCCGCGACCGCGCGTACGACCGATGCGGGGAGACCGCCGGATTGCAGAACCAGCTCGCGAAGGTTCTCGTGCCGCGCCGGTTTGAGCTCGAGGCCGTCCGCGCCACGGATCCAGAGGGTCGTCAGCGCCGGGAAGGTCTCCAGGATCGGCGTGATGTCGTCCTGCTTGATCCAGGAGATCTCGCACTGCTCCCCCGTCATCTCACCGAGGAACAGCGCGCGCAGATTGCCCAGCCGATGGGCGTTTCCGGTCAGCACCTCCATCGGGAACGGCGACGCGTGCGGCTCGCCCCAGTCCTGGACGATCAGCGCGACCGGCCCACCCGGCCCGGTCTTGGCGAGCAGTTCCTCGAAGACCGCCGGGATCGCCTGCGATCCGTAGTCGCTGGAGATGCTCCAGGCGACCGTCTCGGGATCGTCGGGGTTCGCCTCGTCCCAGCGCACCACGGGCAGACCGGCGAACGTGTCCACGAAGTCGTAGACGCCCAACAGACCTCCTCAGTCGTAGAGACCTACATCCTGGCATCAAGTCTCACGACGGGAGTGCCCTTATGGGGCGGTGCCGCCGCCCATCATCGCGGCAGATCTCGTGAGGTTCGGCCGTCATCTCCACCCGAAACTCACGAGATCTGCCGTCAGGACGGCGAAGCCGCGACGCCGTCGGTCAGGACGCGGACAGGACGTCGACGACGAAGCGCAGCGCGCCGGCCGGGCGGCCACCGGCCGGGTTGTCGCCGTAGGCCTGTTCGGACGGGATGTCGAGCTGGACCCGGCTGCCGACCTTCACACCGAGCAGGCCCTTGTCCCAGCCCTGGATCACCTTCCCGGCGCCGATCGCGAAGCTGAACGGCTCCGAACGGTCCCAGGACGAGTCGAACTCCTTGCCGTCGGCGTAGGTGACACCGGCGTAGTGCACGCTGATCGTCTGGCCCGGCTGGACGGCCGCGCCGGTGCCCTCGACGAGGGTCGTCGTCTTCAGCTCGGTGACCGTCCCGGTCCCGGCGGTCACGACCGGCTTGGTGGCCGGAGCCTGGCCGGTGCCCGCCGGCTCGGAGGGCGAGTCGCCGGCCCACAGGAAAAGGCCGATCACCAGTGCCAGCACGGCGGCCGCCGCGCCGCCGACGGTCAGCGCCTGGCGGCGCTTGCGCATCGTCCGGGCCCGGGCCTTCGTGGCCTTGGCCTCGGCCCGCCTGTCGGCCTTGGACTTGAGCGGCTGTCCGGCCGTGTTCCCGCGGGACGGAGTGGCTGCGGCACGTTTGGTGGCCGCGCTGCCGCGGCCCGGTGAGGAATCGAGCACGGTCCGACAATACGACACCCGGCTGTGGTCAGGTGCCGGCGTGGATGCGCCGGGCGATCTCGGGGGCGAGCGGGCACGGGCGTTGCGGTGAACGCCGCGTTCCAGGCGGCGGCGCTGCCGTGCACGGCGGGCTCGGGAGCGGTGAGGACGGCCTTCGACAGCGCCCGCTCCCAGCCGGCGCGCGTCATCCTGACCGCCAGGACGCGTTCCTGGCCGGGCTTGCGGGCCCAGTTGCTGCGATGCATCAGCCACAGCAGCGTCGCGGTGACGAACCGATTTCCGGCGGCCGCTGCCGGGCGGCCGCCGGAAGCCGGGGTCAGGCGTGCTTGACGGTCAGGGCGTAGAACTTGACCTTCGCTCCGTTGGTGGTGCTCTCCGAGGACGACTGGTTGTAGGAGCCGGCCTTGAAGTACTGGCGGTACGGGTTGAAGGCCGACGGGATCGTGTACGTGGTCCTCGTACCGTTGACGGTGAGGTTGATCTTGCTGCCGTTGACGTTGATGACGTAGGTCCACTTCGTGCCGACGGCCACGTTGCCGACCTTGTGCAGCGTCTGACCGCTGGCGTCGGGCGAGTTCTGGGTGCCGAAGAAGATATCGCCGTTCGGGCGGTAGTACAGCTCGGCGAGCGGCTTGGTGGACGGACCGCCGGTGCCGAGCTTCACCTGACCGACGGCGACGTTCTTGGTCACCGACACGATCCGCAGCTGGGCGCTGAGAGTGTGGTTGCCGGCCAGCGTCCAGTTCGCGGCGCTGCCGTTGGCGTTCATCTCGCGCAGCTCGGAACGGGCGTACTTGGAGTTCGGCGTGGTGACGCCCTTCTCCGGCGCCCAGAACGTCATCGAGCCATCGTTGGAGTCGGTCCAGAAGAACGAAGGGTTCGTGTAGCCGGCCTTGAGCTGGCCGGGCGAGATGGTGTCGGGGCTGCCGGGCGAGCCGGTGGGCAGCTGCAACGACCACACCGAGAGGTCGAAGTTGCCGCCGGGCGGCAGGCTGGGATCGAGCGTCGCGGCCGAGGCGTTGCCGATGCCGACGGCGCCGAGCGCGCCTACGGCGGTGGTGGACAGGGCAACGGCGAACAGGGTGCGCCTTCGCATGGGGATGACCTCATTACCGTGCGGGGGGAATTGTAAGACTAGTTAAGAAAAGCAGCCCATCGATCGACCATCAAGAATCCCCCGGTTCCGGAATCCTTAAATAACCTTAAGAGCGACACGGGGAGGCGCCATGACCGTCAACGCACTGCGCGTCGGGATCGTCGGGGCCGGCATCGGCGGGCTCACCCTGGCGCACGCGCTCCAGCGGCGCGGGATCGGCGTCACCGTGTTCGAGCGGGACAGCGGGCCGCAGGCCACCGCCGGCTACCGGCTGCACCTGCCCGCCACGGCGTTCACCGCCCTCGCCGAGGTGCTGCCGGCTGCCTCGGTACGTGCACTGCGCGAGTGCGGGGCGGGCAACGACAGCTTCCGGCAGTTCGCCGTCCTCGACCACCGGGGCCGGGTTCGGCTGCGAATTCCGATCGAGCACGCCGGAGAGGCCCTCCTGATCGGCCGGCGGCCACTGCGGGCCGTGCTCGCCCGAGGTCTCGGGGACGTCATCCGCTGGAACACGACGGTGAGCGGCTGGACGGCGTCGCCGGACGGGGTCGAGCTGGCCGACGGCAGCCGGTTCGACCTGCTGGTGGCTGCGGACGGCACCGGTTCACGCGCCGCGCGGCGGCTGCTGGGCCGGTCGACGGCACGGCGCTCCGGGTTCATCGGCATCGCCGGCCGCTCACCGCTCCCGCAGCGCATCCCCGCCGATCTGCGCCGCGGTCTCGCGTTCATGGTGGGGCCCGGCGGTGTGGGCGCGTTCCTCAGTCTGCACGGTGAGCACGGGCGCGATCCGGCGGCCGAGCATCCCTACGTGGTCTGGTCGGTCTCGGCCCGCCTCGACGACCCCGACGCCGACCTCGCCGGACAGGCTCACCGCCTCACCGCGCGCTGGAGCGACGACTTCCACACGCTCATCGACCGCTCGGAGCCGGGCAGTGTGGCGGCGTTCCCCTTCCACTTCCCGGCCGCGCTGGGGCCCTGGGCCAGCGGCCCGGTCACTCTCCTCGGCGACGCCGTCCACCCGATGCCGCCGACCGCGGGGGCCGGGGCGGGCACCGCCATTCTGGACGCGGCGTACCTCGCCGAGGACCTGGGCACACGTCCGGTGCGGGAAGCGCTGGCGGCGTACCGGACGAGGTTGCTGACCTATGCCCCGGCGGCGGTCGACGAGGCGCGGCCGGCGCTGCTCTGGCAGCGGCGGCTGGAGAATCCGATGTTGTACGCCCTCGCCGTGCGGCTGGCACTGCCGGCGGTGGACGCCGGTCTCCGTCTGGTCAGAAGGGGACGGCCGTGGTGAGGAGACCGGAGGCCTGACCCCTGCCGGACACGACACGGCAGAACTCCAAAGCGTCCAGGCCGACCTCCTCGCCGCCGGAGCCCCAGGCGCCACCCGCCGGGCCGGTGAGGTGCAGGGTGCAGTCCCGGCCGTGGCGCCGGATCCACTCCCGCACCACGTCGGCGACGAGGACACCGTCATGGTCGGCGGTGGGCCGCGGGTCGAGGCCGGTGGCGGCACAGATGTCGAGGCGGTGCATGAACGGATCGCGGGTCAGGATCACGTCGATGAGGTAGCCGAACGTCCAGCGCTCCAGACGGCCGCCGATCAGCTGGGCCTCGGGCATGGTCCGGTCGCGGACGACACCGGGGACACGGCCGCGGAACCGGACCGCCCTCGGTGCCAGCTCACGCCACAGCCGGACGAGCTCGCCGGTGGTCAGGGCGGCGTTGCGCTCGACCTGGAGCGCGGTCAGGTGGTCGATCGAGACGGTCGACCGGGCCTTGCGCGCGCGGAGCATCGACGTCGACATCTGCCCGATCAGCTGCGGCAGGCCGCTCACCATCTGCACCATGCCGAGCATGTGGCCGGCGGTGTCGCGGACGGTCCAGCCGGTGTTGGCGGTCGGTGCCGCCCACTGCCCGGGTGTCAGTCCGGACAACAGGTCGGCGCAGAGGCGGTACTCGGTGGCGGCCAGGCGCATCGCCGGCTCGCGGTCGATGGACGGGCGCCACGGGTCGGTGGTCATGGCCGGGTCTCCTCATCGGTGATGCCGACGTTGTCGGCGAACATGTCGATGGCCCGGTCGAGCAGCCGGGACCAGCGGTCACCGCCCGGGTCGTTGGCGAGCTGGGCGTCGACCATCCCGGAGACGAGGCCCGTGAACAGGGCGATCTCGTCGGGGCCGCCGGCGCCGTGGCGGGTCATGCGGGCGACGAAGTCCTCCATCACGGCCACGGACGGGGCGTACGCCTCCGTGCTCGGGGTGAAATCGGGCAGGGTGCGCAGGTTCATCAGCTGGTGCCGGGCCGGGAATTCGACGGCGAAGTCGAAGAACACGCGGGCGTAGAAGCGCATGGCGGCCCGGCTGGTGTCCGGCTCGTCGGCAGCGGCCGCCTGCGAGTGCTCGTGGTACCGCGTCCAGGCGTCACCGAACATCGCGTCGTAGATGGCGTTCTTGGAGGCGAAGTGGCTGTAGAGCGACGGTGCCCGCATACCGACCAGCTCGGCGACGTCGCGCAGGGTCACCTGGGCCAGGCCCTTCTCCCGGGCGAGGCGCCAGGCGGCGTCGATGATCTCCCGCCGTGTTGCCGTACGGCGTTCGGCTTTCCTATCGCGGGTAGTTTTGCCTAACACGATTAGGAGTGTCGCCCCCGTCACCCGGCGGCGTCAAGCAGCTCCACCAACGGGTTAGCCTGCCCTTATGTTCGACCACTTTCTCATGTCGGTTGTCGTCGTCCCGCCCGTGCTGGTGGTGCTGGTGCGACTGCTCGCGGACCGCCTGTCGCCACAGGTCGCGGCGCCGGTGATGGCCTGGTCGGCGGCCGGGGCGGCGGTGGCGAGCCTGGTCAACCTCGTGGTGTTCGCGCTGAAGGCGGTGGCCGAGATCCCCGCGGTCGGGAGCCTCTTCGGCTGGTCGTCGCGGATCGTGGTCGACGACACGGCCCGGTTCCCGTGGGTGTCGTGGCTGAGCGTGGTGCTGCTGGCGGCGGCCTCGGCCTCGATGACCGTGACGTGGCGCCGGCAGCGGCGGCTGCTGGCCCTGGCCGGAGCCGGCTCGGGACTCGGAGCGGTGGTGATGGTGCCCGACACGGCGGCGCACGCGTTCGCCGTACCCGGAAAGCCCGGTCATGTGGTGGTGACCACCGGAATGCGGGAGGCGCTGTCGGACGAGCAGTTCGCCGCACTGCTCGCGCACGAGCAGGCGCATCTCGACGCCCGGCACCACCGCTTGATCCTGGTCAGCGAGCTGGCGGCGGCCTCCCATCCGGCACTGTGGTGGGTCACGCGGCACGTCGACTACCTGGTGGAACGGGCCGCCGACGAGCGTGCGGCGACGACGGTGGGATCGCGGCGGACCGTGGCGCAGGCGATCGGGGCCGCGGCGCTGGCCGCGACGGCACGCCCGTCCCTGAACGCCGGACTGCACGCGGCGTCGCCGGGCGGGGTGGTACCGCGGCGGGTGGCGAGCCTGCTGAAGCCGCGCGGCTGGGCTGCCGCGCCGATCCTGGCCGTGGCGCCGCTGGGGCTGGCGATCTTCTCGCTGGCGTGGACCGTGGAGGCGGCCTGGGATCTGGGCGAGCTGATCGTGGCGGCACTGCCCTGAGGCGGGATTTGACTTCTACAACGGAATAAAAGAAGGTTGGCCTTACCAGCACTTAGGTATGGCTAACCTCGGGAGTCGCGATGACCGCCATCTTCCTGATCGGTCTGCGCGAAGGCCTGGAGATCACCCTGGTGGTGTCCATCCTGGTCGCCTTCCTGGTCAAAACCGGACGCACGCACCTGCTGCGCCACGTCTGGGCGGGCGTCGCCGTCGCCGCCGCCATCTCGATCGGCTTCGCCGCCTTGCTCCAGGCCGGCGCGGCCCGCCTCACCTTCACCCAGCAGGAACTCTTCGAGGCGATCGCGTCCTTCGTGGCCGTCGCCTTCGTCACCTGGATGATCTTCTGGATGCGGCGGATGGCCCGCCGGATCGGTGCCGAGCTGCGCGGACGTCTCGAGGAAGCGATCACCCTCGGCCCGGTCGCGGTCGTGTCGGTCGCCTTCCTCGCGGTCATCCGGGAGGGCCTGGAGACCTCGATCCTGTTCTACGCCGCCGCGCAGGGCGCCTCCGACAGCGTGCGCCCACTCCTCGGCGTCTCGCTCGGCCTGGCCACCGCGGTCGCGCTCGGCTGGCTGCTCTACGTCAGCGCGGTACGGATCAACCTGTCCCGCTTCTTCACCTGGACCGGCGCGCTGCTCGTCCTCGTCGCGGCCGGGATCGCCAAGTACGGCGTGCACGACCTGCAGGAGGCCGGCGCCCTGCCCGGCCTCAACGACCTGGCCTTCGACGTCAGCGGCGCGGTCCCGCCCGAGACGTGGTACGCCGAACTGCTGCGCGGCATGGTCAACTTCACGCCCGCCCCGACGGTCCTGGAGACCGTGGTGTGGTTCGCCTACGGCATCCCGGTTCTCGTCCTCTTCCTCTGGCCGGCCCGTACGCCGGTCCCCTCGCCCACCCCGGCCTCCTAGGAGAACCATGCGCACCACCGCCCGTCTCATCGCCACCACCGGCGCCACCGCGCTGCTGATCGCCGGATGCGGCGACGATGCCACGAAGACCGCCGCGGCCGGCGACGGCAGGATCACCGTGGCCGCCTCCGACACCTCCTGCGAGGTGGCGAAGGCCGAGTCCGCCGCCGGCACGGTCACGTTCACCGTCGCCAACAAGGGCGCCAAGGTCACCGAGTTCTACGTGTACGCGGCCGGCGACCGGGTGATGGGCGAGGTCGAGAACATCGCGCCCGGCCTGTCCCGCGAGCTGATCGTCGAGCTGGCCGCCGGGCAGTACGAGACCGCCTGCAAGCCCGGCATGATCGGCAAGGGCATCCGTAACGGGTTCGTGGTCACCGGCTCGAGCGCGCCGCTCACCGAGGACGCCAAGCTGGCCCAGGCGACCGCCGACTACCAGCGGTACGTGAAGAGCCAGACCGGCGCGCTGATCGAGAAGACGACCGAGTTCGTCGACGCCGTGAAGAAGGGCGACAAGGAGAAGGCGAAGGCGCTGTTCCCGGTGTCGCGCACCTACTGGGAGCGGATCGAGCCGGTTGCGGAGATCTTCGGCGACCTCGACCCGGCGATCGACGGCCGCGAGGACGGTCTCGAGCCCGGCCAGGAGTTCACCGGCTACCACCGGATCGAGAAGGACCTCTGGCAGACCGGCGACATCAGCAAGTCCGGCCCGATCGCCGACAAGCTGCTCGTCGACGTGCAGAAGATCGTCGACCTGGCCAACAGCACCCCGCTGTCTCCGCTGCAGCTGGCCAACGGCGCCAAGGAACTGCTCGACGAGGTCGCCACCGGCAAGATCACCGGTGAGGAGGACCGCTACTCGCACACCGACCTGTGGGACTTCAACGCCAACGTCGAGGGCTCCAAGGCCGCCATCGCGGCGCTGCGCCCGGCTCTGGAGGAGAAGGACCCGGCGCTGGTCAAGACCCTCGACGAGAAGTTCGCGGCGGTCACCGCCTCGCTCGAGAAGCACCGCGCCGGCGACGGCTGGAAGCTGCACAACGAGTTGACCCAGGCCGACCTCAAGCAGCTCAGCGACGACATCAACGCTCTCGCCGAGCCGATCAGCAAGGTCGCCGGGCTCGTCGCCGGCAAGTGACGGCACGCTTACCCGTACCGCAGAAAGGTTTTGATCGTGAAGCGGCGCAGGATGATCGGGCTCGCCGGAGCGGGCGTCGCCGGGATCGCCGCCACCGGTGGCGCCCTGGCACTCACCTCGGGAAAGAACCCGGAACCGAAGCCGGTCGCCGGGATCGGTGACGCCGTGCCGTTCTACGGCGCGCGGCAGGCCGGGATCATCACCCCGGCCCAGGATCGCCTGCACTTCGTCGCCTTCGACGTGATCACCGGCAAGAAGGCGGAGCTGCTCGCCATGCTGGAAGCCTGGACCGCCGCCGCCGCGCGGATGACCGCCGGCCTCGACGCCGGCACCATCGGCGCGGTCGGCGGCATCCCGGAGGCCCCGCCTGACGACACCGGCGAGGCCATCGGGCTGCCCGCCTCCGGGCTCACGCTGACCATCGGCTTCGGGCCGGGGCTGTTCCGCGACGCCGGCGGCAAGGACCGGTTCGGCATCGCCGACCGCAAGCCGCAAGCCCTCGCCGACCTGCCGCACTTCCCCGGCGACGCCATCGACCCGAGGATCTCCGGCGGCGACATCTGCATCCAGGCGTGCGCCCACGACCCGCAGGTCGCCGTCCACGCGGTCCGCAACCTGGCCCGGATCGGCATGGGCGTGGTGAGCGTACGGTGGTCGCAGCTCGGCTTCGGCCGGACGTCGTCGACGTCGGTCAGCCAGGACACCCCGCGCAACCTGTTCGGCTTCAAGGACGGCACCGCCAACCTGAAGGCCGAGGAGACCGCCCTGCTCGACGACCACCTGTGGGTCAAGCCCGGCGACGGCCCGGAGTGGATGGCCGGCGGTTCCTACCTCGTCAGCCGCAAGATCCGGATGATCGTCGAGACGTGGGACCGCACCTCGCTCGTCGAGCAGGAGACGATCGTCGGCCGCACCAAGGGCACCGGCGCGCCACTCACCGGCAAGGCCGAGTTCGACGAACCCGACTTCGCGGCCGTCGACGGGGAGGGCGAGCCCGTCATCGCCCTCGAAGCACACGTGCGCCTGGCCCACCACAGCCAGAACTCCGGAGCGCGGATGCTGCGGCGCGGCTACAACTACGTCGACGGTTCCGACGGCCTCGGACGTCTCGACGCGGGGCTGTTCTTCATCTCCTACCAGCGCGATCCGCACCGGCAGTTCGTGCCGGTGCAGACGGCGCTGGCCCGCAAGGACGTCATGAACGAGTACATCCGGCACGTGTCCAGCGGCCTTTTCGCCTGCCCGCCGGGGCTCGTGGCCGCCGACGACCACTGGGGCCGGGCGCTGCTCAGCTGACCCTTCCCCGTCCTGATCGCTAGAGTCGCGTTGTGAACAATCCGTCGAGCAGACGCAAGCCGGGGCAGCTGGAGACCGAGATAGTCACGGTCCTCGCCACCGCGTCCGCCCCGATGACGCCCGGTGAGGTCCGCCATGCCCTCTGCCCGCACGGCAGCCTGTCCTACAGCACGGTCGTGACCACGCTGACCAGGCTCCACGAGAAGGGCCAGGTGGCCCGGCACCGCGACGGGCGGGCCTTCCGGTACGGCGCTCTCTCCGACCCGGCCGGGCTCGTCGCCGACCGGATGACCCGTCTCATGGCGGTCGAGCCCGATCGGGCGTCGGTGCTGCGCCGCTTCGTCAGCACTCTCGACGAGGACGACGAGCGACTGCTGCGCGAGTTGCTCAACGCTTCTGAGGAGCCGTGATCGAGCTGCCCACGCCCTGGGCCGCGGTCGACGCCGACGTCCTGGAGCGTAACCTGGCCGCCATGGCCGACGGCATCGCGGCCCGCGGGCTGGCGCTGCGGCCGCACGCCAAGACCCACAAGTGCGTCGAAATCGCCCGCCGGCAGATCGAACTCGGCGCGTCCGGCCTGACGGTCGCCACCGTGCGCGAGGCCGAGGTCCTCGTCGGCGGCGGCATCGACGACCTGTTCATCGCCTATCCGGTCTGGCCGTCGTCGTGGCAGGCGCCGCGGCTACGGGCGCTCGCGGAGCGGGTGGCGCTGCGGGTCGGCGTCGACTCCGTGGAGGGTGCCGAGGCGCTGGGGCGGGCGGTTCCGGGGCTCGAGGTGCTGGTGGAGGTCGACAGCGGGCACCATCGCAGCGGTGTCGAGCCGGCTGACGCCGGCGAGATCGCGGCCGCTGCGGATCGGTCCGGGTTGCGTGTTGCCGGCGTCTTCACATTCCCGGGACATGCGTACGGTCCGAGCCGTCAGCAACGGGCCAACGGTGACGAGGTCAGAGCCCTGGACGCGGCGGCCTCCTCGGTGGCGGCCGCCGGGCTCGACGCCGGGGTTCGCAGCGGCGGGTCCACGCCCACGGCCGGATGCCCGGATCGTCGCGCTGTCCGAGCATCACGCCACCGTCGAGATGCCCCCGGACGTCGCACTCCCCCGGCTCGGCGACCCGCTGCGGATTGTCCCGAACCACGCCTGCGCCGTCGTCAACCTGGCCGACGAGCTGATCGTCGTCGCGGACGGGCGGCAGGTGGACCGCTGGGTGGTCGCCGCCCGCGGCGCCAACACCTGACCGTGCGCATCACGTCTTCGGGTCGACATCCTGCGGGGGAAACGTCCGAAGCAATTCACGGGCGTCGTCATGACGGCCGAGGCCCTTCAGGTCGTCGGCGAGGTTGACCACTGACCGGCGAGTCTCCGGATGCTTGTCACCGAGCACTCGCCGCCGGCGGAGCAGGGTGTCCTCATCCAGCTTCCGCGCCCGATCGAACTCTTCCAGCTGGCGCAGGTCCACCGCGAGGTTGTTGGCAGACGCCAGCGTGCTGGGGTGGTCGTCGCCGAGTACCCGTCGTTTGCGGTCCAGGGCCTCCTCGTCCAGCAGACGAGCAGCCTCGAACTCGCCCAATTGACGCAGATTGATGGCAAGGTTGGTGACCGAGATCAGCGTCGCAGGATGATCGTCACCGAACAGTCGGCGCTCGCGTGCCAGGGTGTCCTCGTTCAGCTCCCGCGCCTTCTCGAACTCACCCAGCCGGCTCAGAGCAACGGCGAGACTGGTGGCCGAGACAAGCGTGGCGGCGTGATCATTGCCGAACAGCCTCTGCTTGCGCGCCAGGGTGTCCTCGTCCAACTCCCGCGCCTTCTCGAACTCGCCCAGCTCATAGAGATCGGCGGCAACGCTACTGGCCGAGTCGAGGGTATGGGGATGGTCGTAGCCGCGCAGACGACGCTCGCGATGAAGGCTGTCCTCATCGAGGTCGTATGCCTTCTGGTAGTGGCCGAGCACTCGGTAGATGGCGGCGAGGGTGTGGGCTATGGCAAGGGTGGTGTCGACATCGCGCCCGTGATGAAGGCTCCAAGCTCGGTACAGGTGCTCGGCCAGCGGTAGGGCCGTGCTCAGATCTCCGCGAGCCATCAGATGCCATACCGCGCTGCAGGTGGTGGCGCGGAGATCAGCGTTGCCCGTGGCGCCGGGATCGGCAGCCAGGATGTGCGGCAGCAACTCACTCCAGCGAGGCCACCACTGCGGGTGGGTGCCGTCATCCGGTTTCGCAGCCGCCAGCAGGTTCTCGACAATGACCTGATGACGCGCCTGATCCGGGTCGGTGTCACGGAGAACGGCCTGGACCAGCCGATGAAGTGTCGGACCGGAATCGCTGACACGAGCCAGCCCATGCCGGGCGAGTTGTGCCATGGTCCGGCGGAACGCCACCGGCTTGCCGGCGACCGTCTTCAAAGGGGTGGGCAGCAGGTCGGGCCGGGCGGTGAACAGATCAGCCGGGATCGGCTCGGGTCCGAGTCGTGCGCAGAGATAAAGCACCTGTCCTGCCGCCGGGTGAGTGCTGCTGAGGCGATCGGCGGTCAGGGTGACCGTGGCGGCCAGCGACAACGGATATCCGGCCGGTGGGTCTCCCTCATCCATGAGCTCTGCCGCGTGAACCGCGAGATCAGTCAAGTAATCGGACACCGACATCCGGGTTTCGGCAAGCAGGCCCATGGCCTGGGCCACTGCCAGCGGCAGGTCACCGAGTGCGTGAGCGAGCCCGTCGGCATCGGATTCGCCCAGGTGCGGCAGGCTGGTGCCGAGCAGGGCAAGGGATTCAGCTCGGGTGAACACGTCCACATCGACGACACTCGCGATCCCGGCCCAGGCCGGACTGCGGCTGGTGATCAGCAGGTGTCCGGATCCGTCAGGAAGCCATGGGGCAAGGCGGTCCCGGTCCTCGGCATTGTCGAAGATCAGTAGCCACCGGCCGGTCCGGCGCAGATGGCTGTGAAGGGCCCGCACCGATTCCGGAGTGGAGGTGCCGACCGGAACCAGGCACAGATCCAGGTCCTGGGCGAGTGCGGCGAGATGTTCGCCGATGAGTTCCGGCTTCTCGGAGGGAACCCACCAGACGAGGTCGTACTCACCGGCGAACCGGTGGGCGTACTCCAGCGCCAACTGCGTCTTGCCCACGCCACCGCTACCGTGCAGCGCCTGCACTGCTACACGATGCCCGGTGGACAGCGTGTCGTGCAGGCGGTTGAGCATGTCGTCACGACCAGTGAAGTCCGGGTTTCTCCGGGCCAGGTTCCACACTGACGGCAGGGAGCCAGGGGGCCGGGGTCCGTCGATGCTCGCCGCCACACGCCCAGGAAACGTCGGGGGAACAGCCGACCGCACCCCACCCGGGGCCGCGACCTGCCGCACCGCCTCCAACAGGAGCGCCACCGCCTGGTCGGGCGGTAGGTCGAACAATGACGGCACGAAGATCGGTGCCCACAGGCCGTCGGACAGGTCGACGTCGTCCAACCGTAGCGGGATCAGCTTCGCCTTCGGGTCCCGGCGGCGCTGGGCGAACCGGGCCGTCCACTCGTCCATGGTGAACCGGTCCATGCCCAGATAGGCGGTCGACAGCAGCACCAGCAGCGGATTGTCGCGGTGCAGCGCCCGGTGCAGCGCCTCGACGACGTTGGTGCCCGGCGCCCAGTCAACCGTGTCCAGCTCGGTCGGGTAACCGGCACTCTCCAGATGCCAGCGCGCCCACTCGGCCCATGCGCGATCCCGACCGGTGTGTGAGATGAAGATGCGGTCCGGCACGCCGTCCACACTGCACCAGAACCGTCCCGGAAGACGACCTCCGAACGGGTATTCAGGCGGTCGCCGCAGCCCGACAGCCGTATCCCCGATATCTCATCGCTTCGCTACGGCCGGCGGGCTTGTCTCTCAGGCGATGGCGGTGGCTCGCTCGCGGGCCTTGGTGATCAGGTCGCGGACCAGAGGCTCGGAACCGTCCATGTTCTCCCAGCCCAGGTCGGCCACCACCACGATCGCGTCGCCGACCCGGGAGACGGCCGCGTAGTGGTTGACGGTCGCCGGCTCCTCGTCGGCATAGCTGAAACGCTGACCGATCCGTACCACCGTGGTCTCCGCCGTCGCCTCGACGACGTCCCACTTGTGCTCGCCCTTGCCCAGGCCGCCGGGACAGCGCTTCAGCGCCGCCGAGATGTCGCCGATCTGCTCGGCGGCGCCGCCGGGCGTGTGCCGGCCGACGAACTGCACGACCACGGACGGCGTGCTGCCCTCCTGCTCACCGGGCACGACGTACCGCTTGGCGACCGCGTCGGTGCGTGTGCCGTCGCTCGGATAGCGGTCGCCGCCGCACGGGCGCAGCGGCCGGACGTGCGCGAACTCACCCTCCTCCACTGTTTCGGGCTTCGCGTCGCGTACGTCGGCGGGCTGCAGCAACGCCGCGGCCGGGATGCCCTCAGCCGGGGCGCTCACGGCCGGGGCGCCCTCGACGGGGGCGCTCGACGACGCGCTGACCGGGGTCACGGTCGAACCTTCGGCGGCGCACGCGGTCAGGGTGGCGGCCAGCAGGCCGGCGGTCGTTACCGTACGGATCGATGTGGTTCGCATCCTTCTGTCCTTGCCCCGGCGGGCGGCTCTCCACACCGGATGCCACCCTGAAGCGGTGACCGATTCTGAACCCACCCTGGCGGACGTCCGCCGTGCGATCGACGAGATCGACACCGAGATCGTCTCCCTCCTGGCCCGGCGCGAGGTCCAGGTCCGGCGGGCCGCCACCCTCAAAACCGATGAGGATGGAGTACGGGCACCCGCGCGCGTCGAACAGGTCGTTGCGAAGGTGCGGGCGCTCGCGGCCGAGTCCGGTGCCTCACCCGAGGTGGTGGAACGCGTCTACCGGGCGATGATCGGCGCCTTCATCGACCTGGAGCTCGCCGAGCACCGAGGGACGACCGGCGGGTAACCGGTTCGGGCGCGACGGCCGTCACATTCACACTATTTCGGCTTTTATCAGCATTTCTCGCCGATAGTTTTGGCGTCGGATAGCCATCGCCGAGAGAAAGCCGCCGTGTTGTTGCAGACGTTCGTCCAGTCCACCAGTCCGTTCACCGTCGTCGCCGCCGGCCTGTCGCTCTGCGCGGTTGCCGCCGTGCTGCTGAGCCGTAAGGTCCGGCCCGTCGCCGAGACGACCTGCCGGGCCGTGCTCGCCCGCCTGCGGCCGCACGTCCCGGCAAGACTGTGGCGGCTGGCCCGGCGCTGCCGTGACCGGATCGACCCGCCCACCGCCCGCTCGGTGCTGGTGACCGGTGTGGCCGCCGGGATCGCCTGGTCCGCCGCCGAGACGCTGCATCTGGTCGGGCCGGTCACCGCGGCGATCTCGGCGACGCTGTCGGTGCAGATGAGCTCGCACGCCTCGGTCCGTGAGGGCGCGAAACGCCTGGTCGGCACGCTCGCCGGGATCGGCGTCGCGGTCGGGGTGTGGGGCGTGTTCGGGGCCAGCGAGTGGACGATCGCCGTGATCGCCGGGTGCGGTCTCGCTCTCGGCCGGCTGCTGCGCCTGGGCGACAGTTCCGCCACCGTGCCGCTGACGTCGCTGGGCATCCTGGTCGGCGGCACCGTGGTCACCGAGACGTTCGTGTGGCAGCGGGTCGCGGCGACGGTCCTCGGCATCGTGGTCGGGGTGATCCTGTCACCGCTGGTCGGCGGGATGACGCCGATCGAGCAGGCCCGGCACCGGCTGGCCCACCTGTCGAGCGAGATCGCCGCCCTCCTCGACCGGCTCGCCGCCGGGGTCCGCGAAGGATACGACCGGGAGCAGGCCGCACAGTGGCTGGCCCGGTCCCGGGAACTCGACGAGGACGTGGAGGACGCCGTCGCCGCGGTCGACGAGCTGTCCCGGCAGGCCCGGTGGTCGCTGACCACGCCGGTCGCCCGGGTCACACCGCTGGACCAGACGCTACGGGCCCTCGAACACGGGGTGCAGCAGGTCAACTCGGTGGCCCGGACGATGTTCGACGCGGCGGCGACACCCGGCGCGGCCGGGGTGCCGGGCCAGATCGGGCCGGTCCTCGCCACCGCGTCCGACGCCTTCGCGGTGCACGCGACCCTGGTCGCCGACCGGCGCGCCGACGCCACCCACGACACCGGCAACCTGCACGACCTGCTCGACGGGTTGCGCGAGGAGCGGCGGCGCACGCTGCGCAAGGTGCGCACCGAGCTCGACGACACCGGCGTACTGGTGCTGACCGGCTCGATCATCACCGACATCGACCGGATGGCCGGCTCGCTGGAACGCTCCGCGCCGGCCCTGACGGTCGGTGTACGCGAGCCGGGCCCCGGCATCCCGGCGGTCTCCGAGGTCCTTCCCGCGGTCCGCCTGATCTGGGAGAAGGCCCGAGCAGGCCGCTGACCCCGCCGCCCTCCCCGCCCTCGCCCGCCCGCGGTCGCCGCGACCCGCGCCGCCCCGCAATCTTGCGCACTTGCGGTCAGCATCGCGGCACAACCTCACAAGATCGCGAAGAAGGAAGGCGCTGACATCGCGCGGAACGAACCTCGCCTCCCCCGACGTTGCGCGCTCGCTGTCGCCGCGAGCCGCGCCCCCGGCAATCTCGCGTACTCGCGGTCAGCATCGCGGCACAACCTCACAAGATCTGTGAAGAGGGAAGCGGGAGGCGTCGCGGAGAGAGCACACCGCCCGCGATGTTGCACGCTTGCGGTCGGCGGGACGGCACAACCTCACAAGATCGCGAAGAGGGTGGCCGGAGGCGTCGCGTGGAGCGAACCTCGCCTCCTGCGGTCCTCCGCACTTGCGGTCTGTGCACTTGCGGTCGCCGGGAACCCTGCCGCCCGCGATCTTGCGCACTTGCGGTCGCCGGGACGGCACAACCTCACTAGATCGCGGAGGGGAATCGCGCCGCCCGCGATCTAGTGAGGTTGCGGCCAGCCTGACGGCAGAACCTCACAAGATCTGTGAAGAAGGAGACGGGAGGCGTTGCGGAAGGGAGCGGGGGCGTTGCGGGTGGGGGTCAGGGCTTGCGGGCTACGGCGGTCCAGATGTTGATGTCGGCGCGGCTCGGGATCTCGGCTCCCTCGTCGGGGCGCCACTCGCTGGCGGGGACCACACCGGGCTCGATGAGTTCGAGGCCCTCGAAGAGGGCGGCGAACTCGTCGCGCGGGCGGGTCCAGACGTCGGAGCGGCCCGTCTCGACGAGCTGGCGGTAGAGCGCCTGCTGCTCGGGCGTGCCGAAGTCCGAGGTGGCGTGGGTGGCGACCAGGTAGCTGCCGGACGGGAGGGCGTCGAGCAGGCGGCGGACGATCGGCTGGGCGGCGCCGTCGCCGTGGATGAAGTGCAGGACGGCGATCAGCATGAGGCCGACCGGCTGCTTCAGGTCGAGGGTCTCGTGCAGGACCGGGTTGGCGAGGATCGCCTCGGGGTCGTTGAGGTCGGCCTCGATGTACGCGGTACGGCCTTCGGGGCTGCTGTTGAGCAGGGCACGGGCGTGGACCATGACGAGCGGATCGTTGTCGACGTAGACGATCCGGCTCTCGGGGGCGTGCCGCTGGGCCACCTCGTGGGTGTTGTCGGCGGTGGGCAGCCCGGTGCCGATGTCGAGGAACTGCCGGATCCCGGCCTCCTCCGCGAGGAAGCGGGTGGCGCGCTGCAGCAGGGCACGGTTGGCGAGCGCGCCCAGCCGTACCGCCGGGAAATGTCTTTGAAGTTCGTCGCCGGAGGCGCGGTCGGCGGCGAAGTTGTCCTTGCCGCCGAGCCAGTAGTTGTACCGACGGGCGGGGTGCGGCTGGGTCGGGTCGATACCCCGGGCGGCTGCGCTCGCTTGATCCACGCCGCTATCTAACACCTCCCGGTTCGTTGCGCGCCAGTTCCACAGTGGCCCTAGTGATCATGGTGTTGGATGACGGCTGTGGAACTCTTCGACGGGTTGACCGGTGTGGCGCGGATCGGACTGGGACTGGCCGCGGTCGGCCGCCCGGGTTACATCACGCTCGGCCGCGACCGGGATCTGCCGTCCGCACGCACCGTGACGGCCATGCGGGAGCGGGCGCACGGGTTGCTCGACGAGGCGTACGCGGCAGGGGTCCGGTATTTCGATGTGGCCCGCTCCTACGGCCGCGCCGAGGAGTTTCTGGCCGGCTGGCTGCCCGGTCATGACGAGGCCGTCGCCGGCAGCAAGTGGGGCTACACCTACACCGCGGACTGGCGGGTCACCGCCGAGGTGCACGAGGTGAAGGAACACAGCGTCGACGCGTTCGACCGGCAGCTGCGGGAGAGCCGGGAGTTGCTCGGTGAGCGTCTCAAGCTCTACCAGGTCCACTCGGTCACTCCGGACAGCCCGGCGCTCACCGACCGGGAGCTGCATCGCCGCCTCGCCGATCAGGGCGCCGTGGTGGGTCTGTCGACCAGCGGCCCGGGCCAGGCCGACGCGATCCGCGCGGCGCTCGAGGTCGAGGTGGACGGGGTTGCGCTGTTCCGCAGTGTGCAGGCCACCTGGAACCTGCTGGAGACGAGCGCGGGACCGGCCCTGGCCGAGGCGCACGCGGCGGGACGTGCGGTGATCGTCAAGGAGGCGCTGGCCAACGGGCGGCTGGCCGCACATCCTGAGCTGGGGCCGGAGCCGGATGTGACGGCGCTGGCCGCCGTGCTGCATCAGCCGTGGGTGACGGTCGTCCTGTCCGGTGCCGTCACCGGCGAGCAGCTCTCCTCCAACCTGCGGGCGGCCTCGGTCTCGCTCGACACCGCCGGGCTGGAGCGCCTCGCCGAGCCGAGTGAGGACTACTGGCGGACGCGGGCCGCGCTGCCCTGGAGGTAGGACGGGAAGTAAACAAACTTTGCAGCGCTGCAAGAAAATCAGACATGTACCCGGGTCGGTCTCGTCCACTGGTTGGCGTGCGGTATGACATGACCATGACTGACACGGATGCACGGCCGCCGGCCGGCTTGCGCGAAGCGATCGAAGAGGGCCGGACCGCGCTCGGGATCGAGTTGGGATCCACGCGGATCAAGGCTGTGCTGACCGGCCCCGACCAGGCGGCCATCGCGGTCGGGGCCCACGACTGGGAGAACCAGTTCGTCGACCGCGTCTGGACCTACTCCCTCGAAGCGGTCTGGGAGGGGCTGCAGGGCTGCTTCGCGGCGCTGGCCGAGGACGTCCGGAACAAGTACGGCACCGAGTTGCGTACGGTCGGCGCGCTCGGCGTCTCCGCGATGATGCACGGCTACCTGGCCTTCGACGGCGAGGGTGAGCTGCTGACACCGTTCCGCACCTGGCGCAACACCAACACCGGTGACGCGTCCGAGCAGCTCAGCGAGCTGTTCGGCTACAACATCCCGCACCGGTGGAGCATCGCCCACCTCTACCAGGCCGTGCTCAACGGCGAGGAGCACCTGGAACGGCTCGCCCACGTCACCACACTGGCCGGCTACGTGCACTGGAAGCTCAGCGGCCGACAGGTCCTCGGCGTCGGCGACGCGAGCGGCGTGTTCCCGATCGACGTCGCGACCGGCGGTTACGACGCGCGGATGCTGGGTCAGTTCGACGAGCTGGCCGCCGGCCGGGTGCCGCTGAAGCTGGCCGAGCTGCTGCCGGCCGTGCTGCCCGCCGGCGAGCAGGCCGGCACGCTCACCGAGGCCGGTGCGCGGCTGCTCGACCCGAGCGGCACCCTGCAGCCGGGCGCCGTTCTCTGCCCGCCGGAGGGTGACGCCGGCACGGGCATGGTCGCCACCAACTCGATCGCGAGGCGGACCGGCAACATCAGCGCCGGCACCAGCATTTTCGCGATGATCGTGCTGGACGGCCCGCTGAGCCGGATGCACCCCGAGATCGACCTGGTCACGACGCCGGCCGGTGATCTGGTGGCGATGGTGCACTGCAACAACGGCGCCAGCGAACTGAACTCGTGGGCGGGGCTGTTCGGCGAGTTCGCGACGGCGCTCGGCGCTTCGGCCTCCAGCGGGCAGGTCTTCGAGACGCTGTTCAGGTCGGCGCTGACCGGTGCGGCCGACGGTGGCGGGCTGATGGCGTTCAACTACCTGTCCGGTGAGCCGATCACGAAGCTGCACGAGGGCCGGCCGTTGTTCCTGAGGGAGCCGGGCAGCTCGCTGAGCCTCGGCTCGTTCATGCGGACCCAGCTCTACTCGGCCCTGGCCACGCTGCGCATCGGCATGGACGTGCTGCAGAAGGCCGAGTCGGTGCAGCTGGACAGCATGTTCGCGCATGGCGGCCTGTTCAAGACCGAGGGCGTGGCGCAGAAGCTGCTGGCGGCCGCGATCGACACGCCCGTGTCGGTCGGTGACCTGGCCGCCGAGGGTGGTGCCTGGGGCATCGCGGTGCTCGCCGGTTTCGTGACGGCGAAGCAGCCGGGCCAGAGCCTCGCGGACTTCCTGAACACCACGGTGTTCGCGGACGCGCGGCTCGACACCGCCACCCCGGACCCGGAGGACGTGGCCGGGTTCAACGCGTTCATGCAGCGGTACGTGGCGGCGCTGCCGATCGAGCGGGCAGCGGTCGAGCACAGCTGATCGTCCGGCGGTGCGGGGCCCGTCCCCGCACCGCCCTCAGCCTTCAGCCGTGATACAACGCCTTCAGCCGTGATAGACGTCGAAGACGCCACCGAGAGCGTTCTCGACGATCTTCTCGATCTGTTCCATCGTCAGGCCGGGGACCTGAGTGATCCAGACCTCGGCACAGATGTCGCGGTAGACGAACACGGCGCGCGCCCGTACCGGATCGTCCTTGTAGAGAATGCCCTCGATCGTGATGTCGGTGGCCGGGACGTTCAGGCGGGCGACGACGCGCTCGCCCCAGAAGTCGTCGGTGATGGCCGGGCATGTGGACAGCCGCTGCCGGATCGCGCCGACGAGGGCCTGTCCCTCGTGGGTGGTGCCGACCACCGACTCGACGACGGGGGTGTCGTCGCCGCCCTTGGCGAAGGTGCGCTGGACCGCGACGCCCGGTGTGCCGTGGCCGGCCAGTTCGCCGCGGCAGTCGTACTCCTTGAAGAACTCCTTGTTGTCGGCGGTGCGCTCGCTGAGGACCCGGAACCCTTCCGGCAGGTCCTTCAGCTCGACCAGCCCGCTCTTGAGCTCGTCGGCTGACGGGCCCGCGGCGATCCGTACGACCGTCGTCGCCGTGGTCTTCACGATGTCGGCGAATCGCGCCTCGCCGCCGGCGTCGGTGCCGGTCTCCTCGACGCCGACGTAAACCGGACCCCACGCGACGACGGCGGTACGCGTGCGACTGTCTCCGGTGATCGAGTCCAGTCCCGCCGAGGCGTCACCGAGCGCGGGCAGCGGCAGCTTCGCGTGCCGGGTGACGCCGCCGGACTCGTCGTTCACGACCGGGCACTTCGTGAGCGCTTCGGCGGTGTCCCTGACGACCCCGGCGGCGAAGTCGCGGCCGTTCGCGGTGATCTCGATCCGCAGCTTGCCGCCGTCGCGGTGCCAGAACTCGCGGTGGACCGACGTGACAGGGCCCCAGATGCTGCTGCTCATACCACCGCAGACGTCGGAGTTGAAGACGGGCAGCTGCATGGTCGAGTCGCCACCGTCGCCGGCGAAGGTGTAGCCCTCGGGGAGCTCGTCGATCTTCGGCAGGCCCTTCATCATGTCCGACGCCACGTAGTAGTCGTCGCCGAGCGGCGGCGACGCGGCAGGCACCGGCGCTGCCCCGCTGTTGACAGTGGTGGCGGCGGCCGTGCCGGCGATCACGGCCCCGACCAGAGCCGGAACGAGGCAGGTCAGCGCGATGATTCGTCTCATCGGCCCAAGGTAGGCGGGATAATCCCGAATTTTCCGGATTATCTGCTCAACTCGCCCGGACGACGACCTTGCCGAGTGCCCGGCCCTCGCCGACGTGCGCGAGCGCTTGCGGCGCCTCGTCGAGGGGGAACGTGCGGTCGATGTGCACGGCCAGGACGCCGCTCGCGCACAGTTCGGCGACCGGCGCGAACGACTCGGGGCCCTGCTTCACCGCCAGCACGCCCAGGCGGCGGCCGGTCAGCAGGCCGAGTGCGGAACCGGCGGTCAGCACCCGCAGCAGCGTGCGCACCGATCCGCCGACACACCGATATCGGCCACCGGGCGCCAGCGCCCGGCGGTAGGCGAACACCGAACGATGGGCGACGAGATCAAGGATGAGATCGTACGGTCCACGCAGCGTGAAGTCCTCGCTGCGGTAGTCGGTCACGTGGTCCGCGCCGAGCGACCGCATGAAGTTGAGCTTGCCCGCGTTGTCCACGCCGGTCACCTCGGCGCCGAGCCGTTTCGCCAGCTGGATCGCGAACGCGCCGGAACCGCCGCCGGCACCGTTGATCGCGACGTGCCGACCGGCCGCCACACCCGCGAGACCCTGATGCGCGATCACTCCGGCCTGCGGGACCGTGGCCGCCTCGGCGAATCCCAGCCCGGGTGGCTTCGGCGCGAGCACGTGCTCGGGCGCGACCGCGTACTCGGCGAAGCCACCCTTGAGAGCGAGATTGTCGCCGTACACCTCGTCACCGGGCCGGAAGCGGGTGACACCGGAGCCCACCGCCTCGACCGTGCCGGCGATGTCCGAGCCCAGGATCCGGCGCGCCGGAGTTCGCAGCCCGCCGATCCGCGCGTACGCCGGTGAGCCCCGCAGGCACTCCCAGTCACTCAGGTTGACCGAGGTCGCCACCACCCGGATCAGCACCTGCCCGGCGGCCGGCGACGGCGTCGGCACGTCCTCCACCCGCAGCACGTCCGGCCCGCCGTACCGGTCGTACACCATCGCTCTCATCCCTACGTTGTTAGCACCCGCTCGCCCGCCCTGCCGGGACTAGTCTGTGACGGGAGGATGCCGTAAATCGGCACTTTCGTTGTAGAAGGGTCCACGTGATGAGGGTCCTGCGGTCGTACCTCTGGGCGTCCGTCGCGACCGTGACAGTGCTGGCGGTCCTGTCGGCGATCTCGCCGCCGCGGATGCTCACCTTCGGCATGCTGGCACTCGGACCGGCGCTCGCCATGGCCTCGAGCAGCCCCGCCTGCGTGCTGGGCGTCGGCGGTTACGCGCTGGCCGCCGCCTTCGCGATCTCCACCTGGCAGGGCCTGCTCGGCACCCTCGACCAGATCCTGCGCCTGCTCGTCATGGCCGCCGTCACCGGGATCAGCTGGGCGATCACCCGGCACCGCCGGGCCCTGCTGGACGGCGCCGCCGACGCCGCCCGGGAACGCGACCTGCTCGCCGCGTTCGCCGCGCAGTCGTCGGACGCGATCGTCGTGAGCACCCTCGGCGGCACCATCACGGCCTGGAACGTCGGCGCGGAACACCTCTATGGATACACGGCGGACGAGGCCATCGGTACGGATGTGCGGCGGCTCCTGTCGCCGGAACGCGTCCGGGTCATGGACCAGACGATGGCCGACCTCGCCGCCGGCCGGCACATCCGCCTCGACGAGGTGCGTCGCATCCGCCGCGACGGCAGCGAGGTGCTGGTCTCGGTCGCGGTGTCACCGATCCGCGACGCGTCCGGCGCGGTCGTCGCCGTCGCGGCCACCGAACGGGACATCTCGGAGCGCAAGAAACGGGAGGACGAGGAGAGGCTGGAGGCGGAACGGCGGTCGCGCGCCGAACGGATGGAGAGCCTCGGTCACCTTGCCGGGGGTGTCGCGCACGACTTCAACAACATGCTCGCCATCATCGTCAACTACACCGACCTGCTGGCCGACGAGGTGACCCCCGACGGGGCACCCGACCTGGCCCGCATCCGCGACGCCGCCGACCGGGCCGGCTCGCTCGTCGACCAGCTGCTGCTGTTCGCCAAACGCGAGCCCACCCAGGTCGAAACCGTCGACCTGAACGACGTCACCCAGGAGGCCGGCGAGCTGCTGCGCCGCGGCATCGGCTGCGGAATCCAGCTGGTCTGCCAGGGGTACCCCGGCCCGATCCCGGTGCGCGCCAACCGCGGACGGCTCGACCAGATCCTGCTCAACCTGGTGATCAACGCCCGAGACGCGATGCCGGACGGCGGCACCGTCGCGATCGAGGCGGACCTGACCGAGGTACGAGCAGGTCCGCGCAACCCGGTGACGCCGGGCCCGTACGCCAGGCTGACCGTCAGCGACACCGGCACCGGGATGACGCCCGAGGTGCGCGACCGGCTGTTCGAGCCGTTCTTCACCACCAAGCCCGCCGACAAGGGCACGGGGCTGGGCCTCTCCACCGTCTACGGCATCGTGTCCGACGCCGGCGGGCACATCACCGTCGAGTCCGCCGCCGGCATCGGCACCACGTTCGTCATCCTGCTGCCCCTCGCCACCGACCCCCTGGTCACCGAACCGCTCGTCCGGGAGCTACTCGGCTGAGCGGTCCAGCAGGGCCAGCTGGGCCTCCGTGAGACGGATCCGCTCGGCGGCGAGGTTCTCCTCCAGGTGGTCGATCCTGGCGGTGCCGGGGATCGGCAGGATGACCGGGGAGCGGGCCAGCAGCCAGGCCAGCGCGATCTGGGTCGCCGTGGCGCCGGTCTGCGCCGCCACGGTGGAGATCTCCGCCCGCTTCCCGGAGTCGCCCGCGGCGACCGGCCGCCAGGGCAGGAACGCGATGCCGGCCCGCTCGCAGGCCTCGAGGACCGGTTCGTGCTCGCGGTCCAGCAGGTTGTACCGGTTCTGCACGCTGGCCACATCCACGATCGCCCGGGCCTCGGCGAGCTGGGCGACGGTGACCTCGGACAGGCCGATCCGGGCGATCTTGCCCTCGTCCCTCAGGTCGCGCAGGGTGCCGACCTGGTCGGCGAGCGGGGTGTCCGGGTCGATCCGGTGCAGCTGGAGCAGCTCGATCCGGTCGACGCGCAGGCGGCGCAGCGCCTGATCGACCTGCTCGCGCAGCACCGAGGGGCGGCCGTCGAGCTTCCACTCCCCCTGCGGGCCCGTGCGGGCGACGCCGACCTTGGTGGTGAGGAGGAGCCCGGCGGGGTACGGGTACAGGGCTTCGGCCAGCAGCTCCTCGTTGGCGCCTCCGCCGTACAGGAAGGCCGTGTCGATCAGGTTGACGCCGAGCTCGACGGCCCGCCGGGCCACCGCCGGGTCCGCGGTCAGGTGCATGGCCCCGAACCCGAGCCGCCGCACTTCGAGATCCGCGTCGAACCGGAATGTCGTCACGGGGGCACGCTAACAGCGGCGCGCGCGGGCCGCCCGGGCGAACTGGTCGTCCCAGCGGCGCGGGAAGGGCAGCATCAGGTGCTTCCCCCGCCACGGAGCGGTCTGGCGGACGATGTTGAAACCGGCCGCCGAGATGATCCGGGCCGCGCCGGCGAACAGGGGCCACGCCGGGTACGAGTCGACGTGCGCGACGTCGGACGGCAGGCCGGGTGGGCGGTGAGGTGCGACCAGGACGAGACGCGGGTGGTGGCCTTCGGCTGAGGCGCAGTCACGTGCGTACCCGATGAGGTCGTCGATCTCCGCCGCCGGGCCGGAGTGGACGATCAACCAGGACCCGTCGGGGATCTCGGCAGCGGAGGCGGGCGGATCCCCGAGGGCGAGCGGGTCGCCGGGGCCGAGGAAGGCGGCGTGCTCGCCGGAGAGCGGCTCCAGAGTCCGGACCTCGTCGAACCGGATCGGGTCGGGCGGCAGCACCCGCCGATAGGCGTCCCAGCGCAGCAATCGGGCCAGATGGACGGTCCGTGCACCGGGCGGAACCGACGACGCCCGCAGCTCACCGTCGAGACCGGCCGGAAAGGCGTCGACGACAAGGACGGACGGGCGCAGGTCCGGCAGCGCGGCGGCGGGCAGCAGCCGATGCGGGCCCAGGATCCGCGGGTCGGCCGTGAACGGCGACGTGCTCAGGATCGTGGCAGGCGAGTCGGCATGGACGGTGTGCAGGTAGGCGCGGATACGCGTGAGGTGGCCGAGTCCGCCGCCCTGGGCGTAGCAGACGATCACCGTGCGGCTGCCAGCACCTTCAGGTACGCCTCGGTCTCCGCTGCCACGTCGAAACGTTCGCGGACGCGTCTTGCGGCGGCCGACCCCATCGCCGCCAGTTCGTCGTCGTTGGCCAGGGCCGCACGGTGGACGGCGGCGCGGCAGGCGTGCGGGTCGCCGGCCGGGAAGCGGAAGCCGATGTCGCCGGTGACGAGGTCGGCCAGGCCACCCGCGTCGGACGTGAGCAGCGGGGTGCCGAGCGCGGCAGCCTCGAGGGCGACGTTGGGCAGGCCGTCGTAGAAGGACGGCAGGGCCACCAGGTCGCAGGACGCGTAGACGCCGAGCAGCTGGTACCGGTCCTGGAAGGGCAGGACCGTGTGTTCGAGGTCGGACAGCAGCGACTCGATGCCGGGTTCCAGCTCACCGGCCAGGACGACGTGGAAGCGGGACGCCTGACCGCCGGTGTAGAGGGCTTCGAGGAGCAGGCGTACGCCCTTCTTGTTCTTGAGCTGGCCGATCATGCCGAGCGTGCGCCGGCCGGGACTGACGTTCGCGGCGCGCCAGTCGGCGGCCCTGCCGCGTTCGGACGGCAGGATCTGCCAGTCGGCGGTGTCGATGCCGTTCGCGACCCACGTGACTCCGGTGGCCGGGGCGAGCGCGCGGACCAGCGGTTCCGTGGAGGCGGCGACCACGCAGACGTGGGCGGAGGTGCGCAGCGCCTCGAGGACGACCGGCTGGCGGCGCAGCGAGAACATGCCGGTGTCGAAGTCGTTGCCGCGCAGCAGGGTGATCAGGGGCAGGCCCGCCCACCTCGCGTAGACGGGAGCGGCGAGCATCGGATAGGTGCCGCCGAACGCGACGACGTGGGTGTAACGGCCGATCTCGGGGGCGAGCGTGGTCCAGAGCAGGCGCAACGCGTGTTCCGGGTCCTCACCGAGCGGCACGGTCCGCACACCGGTGACCCGCTGGGCGGTGGTGCGGCGGCTCAGATGCACCACGTCCACGCCGACGCCGGCGGCGCGCAGGCCGCGGACGATCCGGTCGCAGGAGGTGGCCATGCCTCCGGGGCTGGGCGGAAAATTCTCCGTGATCCAGAGGACCCGCATCAACTGTCCACCAGGGCGTCGTCGCCGTCGTCGAGATAGTCCTGCGAGGCCGCGGCACCGGGATCGAAGGCGGCCCGGTCGTAGGAGTCGAAGCCGGTGTACCAGACCGTGTCCTGATAGACGCCCGCGCTGCGATGCCGGTACGCCCGGCGGCGGTAGGCGGCGACGGCGGCGGGGTGGCCGAACCGGTTGTTCGCGGCGGCGCACTCGGGGCACAGGCCGCCCTCGGTGACGTGGTCGGCGCAGAGGGCGCGGCCGCAGCTCGGGCAGCCGGCGACGGCCATCGTGCCGCACTTGCCCAGGGTGAAGAAGCCGGTGGTGACGGCGCAGGGGGTCATCGGGCGCCTCCGGCGGTGGTCTGCGGGGTCCAGCGGAACGGTTCGGTGGCGACCGTGAGGATGCGGTCGAGCTGCTCCTCGGCGCTGTTCGGCATCCGGTCGATCTTGGCGCCGGCCAGGATGCTGCGGCGGCGGCCCTCGCGGACGTGCACGGTGATCCAGCGTGGCGGCGCGGTGGGCGGGCGCACGCTCGCGCCGTTCTCGGGCAGCCTGCGGCGTACCTTGATGATCTGCACCTGTTTGGTCTTGCGTTTGACCTTGGTCTTGCCGCGCGGGTTGCGTTTGGTGACCCGGCGGGTGCGCTCGCGGTCGACGACGAGGACGTCCAGCACGCTGCCGTCACGCAGCTCGGCGCGCAGCCGCAGCCAGGGGTCGATCGTCCACGTCTCGACGGCCGACTTGACGGGCGGCCGGACCTGCAGGTCGCGCGAGGGCGTGGTCTTGCCGGGCGCCTGCGGGCCGCGCAGGTCGGCGGTCACCGTCAGCATGCCCTTGCGCCCCAGGTCCGAGCAGACTTCCTGGAGCAGGGGCACGAGCACATCGAGAGTACGCCGGGGAAGCGCCCATTTCGGTCGGCGCACCAGCGCGGTGTGCCGGCCGAGGCTCGCGGCCAGAGCCGTCCAGGCGTCGGCCGGCATCGTGGCGGTGAAGCCGCGCTCGTGGATGAGAGCCTGGTGCAGCGGAGGGAACCCCGCTATCGCGGCTTTCTGCTTGCGCCAGAACATGACCGGAACCTATCAGTGACGTACGACAAGGTCATAGACGTCGGCGAGACGAGCCCGCGCATGTTTCCACGTGAACCCCGCCAGCACGTGCTTTCGGGCGTTTTCTCCCAGGTCACGGCACACTTGCGGGTACTCCAGGAGCACCCGGATCGCCCGTGCCAGCTCGGCCGGACGGTCCGGCGGGACGAGCCGGCCGTACTCCCCCAGCACCTCGCGGACCACCGGCAGGTCGGAGGCGACGACCGCGGTCCCGGCCGCCATCGACTCCCACACCTTGATCGGGCTGCAGCCCTGCTCAACGTTGCGGTCGCAGGCGGTCAGCGGCGCCACCGACAGCTCGGCGTGCGCCAGCCAGCCCGCGATGTCGTCGTGCGGCAGCTGGTAGTGCCAGCGCACCCGCTCCGCGACGCCGAGACGGTCGGCGAGCCGGCGCAGCGGACGGGCCCGGTTCGGCGACACCGACGAGCAGATCACCAGATCGAGATCGGTCAGGTCGGCGAGCCTGGCGAACGCGCGCAGCAGCACGTCGACGCCCTGCCACGGCTGCAGCGCGCCCACGTAGATCAGATATCGGCCCGGCGCGTCCGGTGGGCGCGGCACGTCGGCCGGTGCCGGGTCGGCGCCGTTCGGGACCAGATGCACGCGGTCCGGGGTCACGCCGCGATCGGTCACGGCATTCTTGATGACGTACGACGGAACGACCACCGCCGCGGCCCGTGCGAGACAGTGGCGCTCCAGTTCGCGGACCTTCGCGAGGGTCGCCGGGGCGGCATGCGGCCAGGCGTACGGCAGCTCGATCGACGGCAGCCCGTTCGCCTCGTAGACCATCGTCGCGCCGGTGGTCATGGCGGGCAGCGCGCTCCACGGGTCGCGGACGTGGCAGAGTTCGAGCGTGTCCCGGTGCGGGGCCAGCTGCTCGGCGGCCCAGGCGGAGAACGCCTCGGCGCGGTCGAGCAGGTTCGGCACGACCTCGGTGAAGCGGACGATCTCGACGCCGCCCTCGCGCTGGTACGCGGGCAGGTCACCGCCGCCGAGCACGCAGAGCAGCCCGCCCTGGTAGCGCTCGAACAGCTCCGCGGCCATGTGCCGGATGTGCACGGCCGAGCCCTTGGCCGACGGGAACCGGTCGAACGCGAGGTACGCTGCGCGGTGGCCGTCAGCCATGATGCTCTCCCGGGCGGGCTCGGCTCTGCTCGTCCCGGCGGGCTCGATGCCAGGCGATCTGGCTGGTCAGACCCTCGTCGAGGCCGGTGGCGGCGGTCCAGCCGAGCAGTGCTGCGGCGCGGTCGGTGCCGGCCCAGGTGCGCCGCACGTCACCGCGGGCCGGGTCCTTGGGCACCGTGGGCGGCGGTGCGCCGAGCAGCGTACCGATGAGATGAAGTGCGTCCCGGACGCGGACGGTGACCGGATGGCCCACATTGAGGATCGTGCCCGGTGGCAGCGGCGCCCGCGCCGCCCGGACGGTGGCGTCGACCACGTCGCCGACGTAGGTGAAGGAGCGGCTCTGCCCGCCGTCGCCGTAGAGCGGCGCCGGCGAGCCGTCGAGGGCGGCCTCGATGAACCGGTGGAATGCCATGTCCGGGCGCTGCCGCGGCCCGTAGACGGAGAAGTAGCGCAGCACGACGCCACCGGCGGCCACGACGAGCCGCTCGGCCTCGGCCTTGGACCGGGCGTAGGGGCTGCGCGGGTCGACCGGGTCGTCCTCGGTGCACGGGTGCCCGGCGTCGCCGTAGACCGACGAGCTGGAAGCCAGTACCAACCGTCCGGCGCGGACATCGAGCAGCCGCCTCGTGGCGATCACGTTGTCCCGGTGGGCGTCCGCCTCACCCGGCCCGAACGAGCTGCGCACACCGGGACGCCCGGCCAGGTGCAGGATCACGTCGGCGTCCCGCAGCGGCGCGAGGTCGTCGGTGACCAGATCACATTCGGTCAGGGTGATGCCGTCACGGGCCAGGGCAGCGACGTTGGCGGCAGCCGCTGCCGGGAACGCGGCCCGGCCGGGCGCGTCGACCGCGACCACGTCGTGGCCGTCGGCGATCAGGGCGGGCACGACGTGGCTGCCGATGAAGCCCGCCGCACCCGTCACCACCGTCCGCACCCCGGCACTCTACCGACGGCCGCGCGCGATCAGCCCGCCGGCCGGGCCAGCGTGTCGGCCTTCTCCCTGGCTGTGAGCGGCGCGTCCAACAGATGGACCGCCACGGTGGCGACGGCGGTCACGGCGGCGAGCGCCAGCCACGGCACCCTGGGCCGCGGGCGTACAGCGCGGTGAAGAACGTCGGCGCCAGGATGCTCGCGAACGCGAAACAGTACTGGTAGACCGCCAGGTAGCGGTCCCGCTGCGCGGCCGGGGCGGCAGCCGCCGACAACGCGTTCGACAGCGGCGCATGAATCAGGTCGGCGGCGGCGAAGAAGATCAACCCCACCATGAGGTACGGGACGAGCACCGCGCCCGGGATCTTCACCGCGCCCGCGTACACCAGCGCCCAGACCACCCACAGCACACCGGCCAGCACCAGTCCCCGCGAGCGGGACAGCGGCCGGACCAGGCGGACGGCCAGCGCCTGGCCGGTCGCCAGCAGCACCGTGTTGACGGCCAGCAGCGGACCGACCAGCCAGTGCGGTGCGGGCAGCGCGTCGATCAGGTAGACCGGCACGGCCACCCCGATGAACACGCTGCACAGCGCGAACACCGTGTTCACCGCGATCAGCAGCAGGTAGGGCCGGTCCCGCAGCATCGCCCGGTAACCGCCGCCGCCTGCCGCCGGCCCGGTCACCGTCGTCGCCGTGTCCCGCGGCACGAACAGCAGCAACAGCGCCGACACTCCGAACGTGGCCGCGTTCAGCCAGACCGCCGGCTGATACCAGCCGTAGGTCACCACCAGCCCGCCGGCCAGGATGCCCACACCGGTCGACGCCATCTGGATCATGCCGGTGAGCGCGTACCGGCGGTCGGTGCTCTGCCGGTCCTCCCCCGGTTCACCCAGTCCGGCGACCACGGAGAAGAACGACGACCAGAACAGGCGCTGCCCGATCGAGGCGAGCATCGCCACCACCAGGACGGTGGCCGGGTGGTGCGCCCAGCCGTACGCCAGGAACGCCACGCCCTGCAGGATCTGCGCCACCAGCACCCGGTCGACGGCCCGGAACCGGTGTGCCACATGCCCGACGATCAGCGGAACCGGCAGCGAGGCGATCCCGGCGGCGCTCAGCAGCAGGCCGACCGTTCCCAGGGGCAGGCCCGCCACCTCGGTGAAGTAGAGCAGCGAGACAGGCAGGAACAGACCGCTACCGGCCATGTCGACCGCGAGGGCACAGGCAAGCGGGAGGACTCGTCGGGGTGCGGGCATCCGGCCTGTCTACCAGACACTGTGGACCGTTTCCCCCCATTTTCCGGCCACCGCCCGCCCTACCGCCACCACCCGCCCAGCCGCCACCGCTCGCCCTGCCCCACCACCGCCCGACCCGTCTCCACCACCGCCCGCCCTACCTCCACCGCTCGCCTTGCCCCACCACCCCCCCCCCCCCCTCCCCCCCCCCCCCCCCCCCCCCCCCCCCCCCCCCCCCCCCCCCCCCCCCCCCCCCCCCCCCCCCCCCCCC
>NZ_PVMZ01000009.1 GCF_003001815.1 Actinoplanes italicus | reverse complement strand
GGTGTTGTGTGTGGACGAGAAGTCGCAGATCCAGGCCCTGGACCGCTCGCAGCCGGTGCTGCCGATGATGCCCGGCATGCCCGAGCGACGCACCCACGACTACCACCGTAAGGGTGTCACCAGCCTGTTCGCCGCGTTCGACATCGCCGACGGCACGGTGATCAGCGAACTGCACCGCCAGCACCGGGCGACGGAGTTCAAGCAGTTCCTGGCGACCATCGACAAGACCGTGCCCGCCGGACTGGACGTCCACCTGATCTGTGACAACTACAGCACTCACCAGACCCCGGCGATCCGGGCCTGGCTGGCCCGGCATCCCCGGTTCCACATGCACTTCACCCCGACCGGCTCGTCCTGGATCAACCAGGTCGAACGCTGGTTCGGTTTCCTCACCGGCCAGAGGATCCGACGCGGGGTCCACAAGAGCGTGCAAGCCCTGGAAGCCGACATCCGAGACTGGATCGCCGACTGGAACACCAACCCGCGCCCGTTCATATGGACCAAGACAGCCGAAGAAATCCTCGAATCACTCGCCCGATTTTGTAGCCGGATTTCTGGCGCAGGACACTAGAGAACTTTCGCGGTTGAGGTTCCCGGCCCGTCAGCCGCATCCGTCTGAGCCGTGATGGCGCTCGGCCGGCTGATGGCCTGGCGTCACCGTCGTGGGCTCCGGAATCGCGGGGTCGGCTACCGCCGCGACCCGGTGCTGGACGATCAACTACGGCCGTTTTCGGAGCCGGGCTCCGGGATATCGCTGCCTCCGGACCGGTAAAGGGTTCACCGCCCACGGCTGGGCGATCAGGCAGTCCGGGGAAGGGTCCGCCTGCCACAGCTGGGCGATCAACAGCCCGAGGAAGGGTTCACCGGCCACAGCTGGGCGATCAACAGCCCGAGGAAGGGTTCACCGCCCACGGCTGGGCGATCAGATCAGGCGGTCCGGGACATGGCTATCCCCACCAGCCTCAGACCCTGACCGTAAAAGGTGTCTAGACTGCACGTCCGCGCAGGTCAACGACCTTCAAGGGCACGCGTGCCGCCTGCGTCTGGGCGGCGGCAAGGGCGCCAACGGCACCCGGCGCAACTCTTGATCCCGCTTCCGGCCCGCGACGGTGGTCCCTCTGCCACCGCTCACGGGCCGAATCGCGTCCGCGGCCAGCACCGCACCGTGGGACCGCTGCCGAAAATGTCGTACTCCCTGGCTATGTTCATCCGCGTTCCCCCTCTGGTGAAAGGTGGCCCGGATGCCGGCCGACACGACGTACCTCGAGCTCTCCGAAGACAGCGGGAGCGCCCACAAGTTCTATGAGGTGACGGTCGACGGCACCGACGTCACCATCCGCTATGGGCGCATCGGGGACCGTGGGCAGGTCAAGCAGTCGTCGTTCACCAGTGAGGACAAGGCGAAGGCCGAGGCCGCCAAGAAGATCGGGGAGAAGGTCCGCAAGGGGTACGCCCCAGCGGTCATCGGGCAGCGCCAGCCCCGGTCGATCACGCGGCGGCAGATCGTCAGCACCCGGTCCACGGCCAAGATCGCGCCCGTGCTGTGGCGTTACAAGAGCGGCAGCCCGGCGTTCGGGGTGTTCGTCGACGGCGACGTCTGCATGGTCGGTAACGAGGCGGGGCTCATCACCACGCTCAACCACCAGGCCGAGGTGCAGCAGCAGTTCCGGCTTCCCGACGGCGTCAAGTGCATCGTCGCCGACGACGGGTGGATCTACGCGGGCTGCGACGACGGCAACGTGTACGACCTGTCCGGCAAGGTGCCGCGTCTGGCGTACCGGATCGCGCCTGAGATCGACATCTACTGGCTCGACATCCACGACGGCGTTCTCGGTGTGTCCGACGCGAACGGTGGCATCTCGGCCATCGACCACGAGGACGAGTTCCTGTGGCAGCGGCCCGGTCGCGGCTCGTCGGCGTGGATGGTCCGCTGTGACGACAACGCCGTTCACCACGGCCACAGTGCGGGTGTCACCAGCTACGACTGGCGCACCGGCAAAGAGCTGTGGCACACCGGCACCCGCGGCGCGGTCCTCTTCGGCTGGCAGGAGCGCGACACCGTCTACGCGGGCACGTCCGCCCGGCAGGTCACCGAGCTCGGCAAGGACGGCACGCACCGCCAGACCTACCAGTGCGACGCCGCCGTGTTCTCCTGCGCCGCCGCCGAGGACGGGCGTTACGTCTTCGCCGGTGACAGCTCGTCCTCGGTCTACTGCTTCGACGCTGCCGGCAACCGTCTGTGGAAACTCGCCACCGGGTGCGGTTCCGCCTACTCGATGCAGTACCACGACGAGCGCCTCTACATCGTCACCACCGACGGTTCGCTGGCCTGCATCGACGCCAGCGAGCAGGCCATCCGCTCGGCCGTCGACGGCACCGTTCCGCAGGTCGTGGACGTCAAGGCCCCGCCCCGCATGGCCGAGGTCGCGCCGTCGACGACCGTCGAGATCGTCCACGACCCGGCCGACGGCATCGTCGTGGAGTGCGTCGAGGAGTCCGGGCGCCTGCGCATCCGCGTGGTCTCCTCCGGCTACCACCACGACTGGCAGGTCCAGTTCCCCAAGGGCATCCGGGAGAACGGCACCCGCTACGTCGTCACCGGCATCCGCGAGGCGTCCCGCGGCGGCTTCTACCGCGCCTACGGCGACATCCGCCGCCTCAGCTGACAACGCGGGCGGGTCAGCGAGGGCAGGTCGAGGTTCGGGCCCCGGGTTCGAGTCACGGGCTCCGGACCACGGGCGCCGGGCCACGGACCCGCCCTCGCTGACGCGGCTCTGGAGTCAACCGGGCCTCCCCGCCGTGATCGGGGCCCAATGTAGCGGGTGCAGTACGCGCGTGAGGCAGAAAGTCGTGGTTCACGTTCGGGTGGATCGTCGGGTGGCACGGCAACCAGGTCGGCCGCGGCCCGTTACGTTTACGGGACCTGTTTCTCCAGCCGTATCCCGGAGAAGCCACGCTCCGTTGTCGTGAGTAGCACCTCACGAGAACGGAGCATGTTGACGTGGACCTGTCCAAGCCGACGCCGCCGGAAGACGAGCCTTCACCGACTTCGCGGGTGGCGACAGCACGCCACGGCGGCGCGTCGCTGTGGCGCGACCCCCGAGTGGTCGCCGCCGTGATCGCGGCCTCGGGCGGGGTCCTCGCAGCTGTCGTTCCGGTCGTCTACGACCTGTGGCAGTGACGAGGCGGACGCGGGTGGCGGGCCCGGATCAGGCCGAGGTTGCGGTTCGGGCTTCGGCGGGCTCGGGCACACGGGCGAGTCGGCGGAGGGAGTAGCCGATCAGGGCCAGGAGGATGCCGAGGCCGGCGGTCAGGGCGGCCACGCCGAAGGCGACCACCGAGGTGAACAGGGAGGCCTGCAGGAACGAAGCGTTCATCACCGACTCCCGTTCGGGGTCGTCGCGGGCCAGTTCGGCGTATGTCTTCCCGTCGGCCATCTCGCTGGCGTGGTCGGCGATCACCATGGCTTCGGCGTATGCCTCCCAGGGCTGGTTGACGTGCTGTCCGGCGAAGTAGGCGGCGTCGTCCGAGACCGTGATCTTCTGGTCGGACAGGGTGGAGCCGACGATGCTGTAGGTGACCACGCCGGCGACGAAGAGAACCGCGCCGGCGATGATCACCAATAGTCCGAGGAGGGGAACCGCTCCGGTCGGGCGCGCTGAGGCTGTCATGGTGTCACCGTGCCGGTACGACCGGCCGCGAGGGATCGCCCGCGGCGGATGAAAGGCGTCGGTCTCGAATACGGTCGTGGCTTCTTGTCCGGCGGCAGTTCAGAAGCCCGGCAGGCAGGAGCGCCAGCCGAGAAACCCGGCAGGCAGAAGCGGCGGCCGAGAAACCCGACAGGCAAGAGCGGCAGTCGTGAAGCCTGGCAGGTAGGAGACGTCAGTCGCCCTCGACGGATTTGACGTCCTGCTCGATCTCGGCCGGGTCGGCCTTGAGCTCCTTGGACGTGGTCTTCTCGGCGTTGCGCATCGCCCGTTCGACCTTGGCGCCCATGTCGGAGACGGCGACCACCACGAGACCGGCCTGGCCCTCGTCGAGGTATTCGCCCAGTTCCTTGAGGTCGTGCCGGCTCATTCCGGCGGCGGCGTGGCCCGCGACCGCGCCGAGTACCGCTCCGCCCGCGGTGGTGGCGGCGAGCAGGCCACCACCGACCGCCGCGAACGGGAACAGGGCGACGACCAGGCCGCTGGCCAGGCCGAATCCGCCGCCGAGCACTCCACCGACCCTGGTCGGTGTCTCGTGCTTCTTGACGATCTTGGTCTTGCCGTTCGCGCGGCGTTCCAGGACGGCGGCGTCGTACGCGTCGATCAGACCGGCCTCACGGTGCAGGTCCTTGACCAGTTGATAGTCGGCTTCGGCCGCGTCCAGGCTGCTGTAGACGCCGGCGTAGGCCATGAAGGTGTCGAATGCCATGCGCCGATGGTCACCGCGCCGACGCCGCGCCACCCCATCCGCGGCAGATGATTTCGCCCGCCCACAGGCAACGGCCCAGGACAAGGTAAGCGGCCCAGAAACGGGCTTCCGCCGAGAGGGCCGGACGCCAACTCGGCGGAAGCCGTCACTCAGATGATGCGGGTTCGGTAGGTGCCACCGCTGGGCGAGTAGTCACGGGCGCAGCGGGCGATCGAGATCGGTCCGCCCGCGCCGGCGGCCCAGGGGCCGTACACGGTGACTCTGATGTTGGGATTGTTGTCCCGCACGCAGTAGGCGATCGCACGCCACTGGTCGTTGCCGGGACGACTGGTCGCATTACAGCCCGCCTGCCATCCGGTCTGGATGGAGGAGCCCTCCCAGTACTTGCTCCAGCACCTGGACGGCTCGGCCTGCGCGGCCGCGGGCAGCGCCAGGCCGCTCACGGCGATCGCCGCGACGGAAAGCGCACGGACAGTGTCTCTCAAGCGCATCTGGATCCCCGTCATTAGATCGACATTGACCTATGGATCCTGAATTCCGGCACCGGCCCTGACAAGCGTTCTGTCACAACGAGACCAGAAAGGCGCAAAACCACATTCATCCGGTACGATGCCGCGCGCTCGATGACCTGAACCAGTCGAGGGTGGCGCGGACGGCGTCGGCGTGCGGGGTCGGGGTGAACGGGCCGATCTCGGTGGCGTAGCGGCTCCAGTCGACCGTGAACGAATGTGTGAACTGATGGCGCGTGCCGTACAGCTCGCGCAGCATGGGGTGGAAGGTGGCGATCGCCCGGTGCACGGGTCCGGGCAGGGCGGCCATTCGCGGGCGGTGGCCGGCCGTCTGATAGACGAGGGTGATGAGTTCGCGCTGGGTGAGCGGTTCGGCTACGGGCAGGTGCCAGGCGCGGCCACCGGCGTGCGGGGTGTCCGCGAGCCGGATCAGGGCGGCGGCGACATCGGGCAGGTACGACCAGCTGTGCGGCTGGTCGAGTGAGCCGATGACGGTGGCCTTCGCGCCGGTGAGGGCCGTGCCGAACAGGGTCTGCCCGGCGACGCTGTTGACGCCGTGCGGTCCGTAGTAGTCGCCGGCTCGGCCAAGGACGACGTCGAGGTCGCCGGTGCGGTGGCGTTCGAGCAGGGACCGGGCCATGGCGGCGCGGATGCGGCCCTTGGTGTCGGTGGCCGCGTACGGCAGGTTCTCGGTCATCGGGGCGGCGGCCGGCCCATACATGTAGAGGTTGTCGACCAGGACGAGGCGGGCTCCGGCGGATGCGGTGGCTGCGGCGATGCCGTCGGTCAGGGCAGGGAAATCGGACCATCGGGTGTACGGCGGTTGCGCGGCATGGAAGACGACGGCGGCGCCGGCCACGGCTTCCCTGAGTGGGGCGGGGTTTCGCAGGTCGGCTTGGACGTGTTCGACGCCGGGACGGGGCGGTGGTGGTGTGCGGCTGACGGCACGCACGCGGTGGCCGGCGGCTGTCAGGGCGTCGACGAGGTGGGAGCCGACGCCGCCGGTGGCGCCGAGGACTACATGGGTACGGGGGTTCACGGTGATCTCTCGCCGGTGGCCGTCAGACGGTGACGGGCCGGGCGAGGACGGGTGCGGTGGGCCGGGCGCCGAGCGTGGTGCCGGTACGCCAGACCCGTACCGCCAGGGCGACGAGCCAGAGGAACCAGAGTCCGTAGGCGGTGAACCCGGCGGTGCCGAGCAGGCCGTCGGCGACGGTAGGAGCGAAGACCGGCAGCAGGAACGCCGCCGCCCACAGCGCGGACAGACCCAGGCCGGTCACGCCGAGCAGCCGGTCGGCGCGGGAGCCGCCGCGCAGCAGCCACCAGGCGATACCGATGGCCCACAGGGACTGGAACAACCAGCCGAGATGCTCGCCGAGGGCGCCGCCGGCGTACAGGTTGAGGGTGTCGAAGTCGCCTGCGATGACCTGGCGGTCGACGCTGCCGTCCGGGGCGGCGGCCCACGCGTCGGACAGCGACGGCACCACGAGGGGCCAGCGGATCCAGCCGAGCGTCTGGACGACGCCGGAAAGCACGCCGAACGCGATCACGGTGCGTTCACCAGTGCCGCCGTGCGATGCCGGCAGGCCGGTCTCGCGGTGCGACCCCGGGGAGCCGGCCTCACGATGCGGTGCAAGAGTGCCGGCCGCGCGGTGCAGGGCCAGGGAGATCGGTAGGAGCAGCACGGACGCGATGGTCATCAGGTAGAAGCCGGCGACGATCGTGTCCTGCTCGGCGGCGAAGGCGGGCAGGACGACGGCGGCGGGTTCGTCGAGGATGGCGGGCCATGCGAAGGCGCCACCGAGGACCAGCGCCATCACGGAGTTGATCAGGGCGTAGAGCACGAGCAGGACGGGAATGGCACGGGATCGCATTGTCACTCTCCTCAAACAGTTGCCATATCAAATGCTTGCCGCTGCAAGCTTCGGCGATGGCAACTGTCCCATGGAATCCATGCGGTGGCAAACAATTGCCGCCGCGGTAACGTGACGGGTATGGAAGGCGATCCGCTCAACGACCCGTACATGCAGGCCTGGGGCCAGGTGGTTCGCGCCTATCAGCGGGTCACCGGCGCTCTCGAGCAGACCGCTCGGGACAGTGCGGGGATGCCGTTGACCTGGTTCGAGGTGCTGTTGCGGCTGAAGGGAGCGCCGGGGCAGCGGCAGCGGATGACCGATCTGGCGTGTTCGGTGGGCTTCAGTGAGAGCGGGATCAGCCGGCTGGCCAACCGCCTCGAAGAGGCCGGTTACGTCACGCGGGAGCTGTCGCGCTCGGACCGGCGCAGCACCGACGCCGTACTGACCGAGGAGGGTGCGGCCGCGTTGGACAAGGCAGCACGGGTGCTCGCCCCGGCCCTGCGGGCGCACCTCGCCGAGCCACTCACTCCCGAAGAGGTGCAGACCCTGCACCAGCTGGCCGCCCGGATCAGCCCCTGACCGGTCCGGCGGGACAGCGGTGGACACCGTCCCGCCGGGCTTGCGTCAGCGGAGGACTGCGATCTGCCGTACCGCGTCGGTGACTGATCTGTGGTCTTTCCTGAGGATCGCGCCGTGGTTGCTGGGGACCTTCGCGGCGATGCTGATGTTCGGGTTGCGGTTCAGCGCCGCGTCCAGGCCGGCCCGGATCCGTTCCTGCTCGTCGCCCTTGCTGCCCAGTGAGGTTCCGGAGGCGATGACGTAGCGGGTCGGTACGGTCAGGCTGTCCAGGATCGGGCCCAGCTCGCTTGCCCGGGAGAGTCTGCCCAGCTCGATGTTGCTCTCCGCCATCTCCGCGGCGCTCATCCGCGGGGTCAGGCCGGTGGGGCGCAGCAGCGGCATGAACAGGTTCATGCGGCGGAACATCTTGCGGATCCGCTGCTCCATGGCGTCGTCCAGCCAGTCGTACGGAAAAGCGCCGTCCACCAGGACCGCGCCGATCGCCCGGCCGGGATTGCGGGCGGCCCAGTGTGCCGCGACCACGGCGCCGTAGGACCAGCCGACCACCAGCGCACGCTCGACGCCTCGGGCCGCCAGGACGGCGTCGACGTCGCGGACGGCGGCCTCGAGCGAGTAGTCCGCCGACCGCTTCGATCTGCGGCCGCGAGCCCGCTCGTCGTAGGTGATGTGCCGCCATTCCGTCGATCCGAGGCCGGCTGTCACGTGCTTCCAGTAACCCTGAGTGGCGAACTGGCCGTTGAGGTAGACCACGGGGATGCCGTTGCCGCCGGTGTCGGTGACGGCGAGCGCCGTGTCGTCGATCTCGACCATGCCGGTCCATGTCGCGGTGTTCATGTCGTGTTCCTTTCTCGGGGACGGACGGTGTCAGAGGCTGCGGGCGGTGATGTCGCCGTAGCCGGTGGTGGCTCGGATGTCGAGGCCGGTGGTGCCGTCGTTGCGAAGGGCGTTGCTGACCCGGCCGTGGCCGGTGCCGGCGTCGAGTGCCGCGGAGACGCCCGCGGCTGCGGTGATGGTGATGTCGCCCTTCTGGGTGTCCAGGGCTACGGCGCCGTGGACGGCCTCGGCGATGCGGATGTCGCCGCGTGCGGTGCTGATCGTGGCGGGACCGGTGAGCCGGCCGACCTCGACGTCACCGTCGATCGCGGTCAGCTTCAGGCTCGATGCTTCGTCGATCTTGATGTGGCGGTACGCGCCGTCGAAAGCGACGTCGCCGAGACGTCCGACGCCGCGCAGTTCGGCGCCGGCGGTCTTCGCCTCGACCCGTGAGCCGGCCGGCAGCTGGACGGTGATCTCCAGTGATCCGCGGGGGCGCTCGGCGGTGTCGATCCGCAGGATGCCGTCGGTGCAGCTGACCGTGGCCCGCTCGGCGGTTTCGGTGTCGCGGCTCTTGGCGGGGTCGCTCGGGCGGATCTCGACGGTGGCGTCGGTGCGGTCGGCGGCGATGAGCTGGACCCGGCCGGCGGGGACGTTCAGTACGACGGTGATCGGGGCGGTGGTGGCGAACTGCTGCATCGTTCTCTCCCGTGCTCGTTGCTGTTTCTGATGATGGAAAAGCTACGTTGCCTTTCCATATTGAGCAACATTCTTGTTGCACTACAGCAGCGTTTTAGCAGCTCAAGGTCGTACAATCATTGCAATCGTCTTGATCTAATGCAACGCATGCATTGCAATGGGTTGAGAGTGAAGGCTATGATCACGCCGACAGCGATGATGACGAGGGAGATCACGATGCCGGGTGGCAGGCTCACGCCGCAGGAACGCCAGCAGATCGCGCTGGGGCTGGCCGACGGCCTGTTCTACGCCGAGATCGCGCGGCGCCTCGACCGTCCGACCTCGACGATCACGCGGGAGGTGATGCGCAACGGCGGTCCCGGCTCCTACCGGCCCGACCTGGCCCAGCGCGCCACCGAGCACCGCTCGCACCGGCGTCGCGCGGTCCCCTCCCCCGGCCCGGAAACGGCCCACCGCAACGCGCGGGCAGTCGCCGACTTCGAGGAGACGTTCACCACCGTGATGATGGCGTCGGGGCTCAACCGGATGAGTGCCCGAGTGCTGACCTGCCTGTTCATGACCGACTCGGGCAACCTCACGGCGTCGCAGCTGGCATCGAGGCTTCAGGTCAGCGCCGCGTCGATCTCGAAGGCGATCAGCTTCCTGGAGAGTCAGAGCCTGGTGCGGCGCGAGCGTGACGAGCGTCGCCGCGATCGGTATCTGGTCGACGACGAGCTCTTCTACCAGGCGACGATCGCCAGCGCCCGCGCCAACGACCAGCTCGTCGAGGTCGCCCGCCAAGGTGTCGCCCTGCTCGGCCCGGACACCGCCGCCGCGGCCCGCCTCGAGAACATCGCCCGCTTCCTCGACTTCATCAGTGAGAGCATCGTGCGGGCCGCCGAGCAGGCCCGCGAGTTGCTGCGCAGCAGGCCGTCACCCCAGGCGTAGCCGGGCCTGCACCGGCAGGTGGTCACTCGGGAATTGGGCGCCCTCGTGATGGGTGTTGATCAGCGCACCCAGCACGGTCACGTCGGGGCTGGTCAGGATCCAGTCGACGCGGGGGCCGCCGGCCATCAGCGGCCGGTACCCGTGGAACGTCGCGTAGACGGGACCCTGCCGGGCCGCGGCGGCCCAGGTGTCGCGCAGATGGGCGTTTTCGGTCAACTGGCGGTAGGGCACGCTGTCCGGTCCGGCGGGGCTGTTGAAGTCGCCGGTCAGCACTGTCGGTACCGGGCCGCAGTCGGCGAGCCGCTCGGTGATGAGCCGGGCGCCCTCGCGGCGCGCGTACTCGCTGTGGTTGTCGAGGTGGGTGTTCACGGCACAGAAACGCCGGCCGGTCTCGGTGTCGAGGAACAACACCCAGGTCACCATGCGTATGTATGCCGTGCCCCAGCTGATCGAGCCGGGTACCTCCGGTGTCGAGGAGAGCCAGTAGTGGCCGTGCCGCTGCGGTTGCAGCCGGGTCTCGTCGAAGTAGATCGCCGCGTGTTCGCCGAGGCCGTCGCTGTTGCGTCCCCGCCCGATCCGGCGGTAGCGGGTGCCGAGGTCCTCGTCGAGCTCCTTCAACTGGCCGTCGAGCCCCTCCTGAATTCCGATCAGATCCGGTCGCTCGGTCGTGAGCAGATTACGCATCACGGGGCGCCGCTGGGGCCACGCGTTGGGGGTGTTGTTCCCGGCGTACCGCAGGTTGAAGGTCATCACGTCCAGGTCGGCGGGCCCGGCCGGACCGGCGAGCGCGTCCATCGCCGGCAGGGGCGAGGTGACCGGCTTCGGCGGGGCCGGTGGCACGGCGACCGGCTGCCGGACGGAGTCACCGCCGACAGCCGGGATGCAGACGAGAAGTGCCAGGAGGATCGCAGACCGTGCAATGGGGACCCGGGCCGGCACGGGTCAACGATAGCCGCCGGATCAGGACTGGCGGTTGTACAGCCGTTTCGACCAGAGGTAACCGCCCAGGGCGATGGCCGCGCACCAGGCCGTCGCGATCCACACGTGGCCACCGATCGGCTCGTTCATCAGCAGACCGCGCAGCGTCTCGATGATCGGGGTGAAGGGCTGGTGCTCGGCGAACCAGCGCAGCCCGGCCGGCATCGACTCGGTGGGCACGAACCCGCTGCCGAGGAACGGCAGCAGGATCAGCGGCATCGGCGCGTTGCTCGCGGTCTCGACGGTCTTGCTCTTGAGGCCGAGCGCGACGCACAGCCACACGAACGCGAACGTCATGAAGGCCAGGAACCCGGTCGTGGCCAGCCAGCCGAGCGGGCCGGCCTCGGGACGGAAACCGACCAGCAGGGCCACGCCGATCACGATCGCCACCGCGAACAGGCCCTGCAGCACACTGCCCAGCACGTGGCCGGTGAGCACCGAGACGCGGGCGATGTGCATGGTCCGGAACCGGGTGATGATGCCCTCGGTCATGTCCATGGCGATCGAGATGGCGGTGCCCTGGACCGCGGACATCACGGTCATCAGGATGATCGCCGGGGTGACGTAGTTGGCGTACTCGGCGCGTCCGCCGCCTCCGCCGAGGCCGGCTCCGAGGGTGCCGCCGAACACGTAGACGAACAGCAGCAGGAAGACGACGGGCATCCCGACGAGCATCACGGTCATCGACGGGTAGCGCAGCATCCGTTTGAGATTGCGGCGCAGCATCGTCACCGAGTCACGGAGTGGATGGACCCGCGGGATCGTGGCGGCGGTCATCGGGAGGTCACCTTCTCTTCTGCGGGCCGGCCGGTCAGGGCCAGGAACACGTCGTCGAGGTCGGGGGTGTGCACGGACAGCTCGTCGACCGCGACAGCCCGCTCGTCGAGCCGGTCGATCAGGGTCTTGAGCGCGGTGAGGCTGCCGTCGCTGGGTACCCGCAGGGCCAGCGCGTCGTTGTCGCGGGCCGCGTCGTCCAGCAGGCCGAGGGCCGTGTCGACGCCCTGCGTGTCGGCGAACCGCAGCCGCACGTGCCCGCCGGGGATCCGGCGTTTCAGCTCGTCGGCGGTGCCCTCGGCGACGATCCGGCCGTGGTCGAGGACCGCGATCCGGTCGGCGAGTTCGTCGGCCTCCTCGAGGTACTGCGTGGTGAGCAGGATGGTCACACCGCCCGCGACCAGGTCACGGACGATCTGCCACATGTCGCGGCGGCTGCGCGGGTCGAGGCCGGTGGTCGGCTCGTCCAGGAAGATCACGCGCGGGCTGCCGACCAGGGTCATGGCCAGGTCGAGGCGCCGCAGCATGCCGCCGGAGTAGGTGGAGGCCGGTTTGCCGGCCGCGTCGGTCAGCCCGAACACGTCGAGCAGTTCGGCGGTCCGTCGCCGGCCGTCGCGCCGGGACAGCCCGTGCAGGTCGGCCATCAGGCGCAGGTTCTCCGCGCCGGTGAGCAGCTTGTCGACGGCGGAGAACTGGCCGGTGACACCGATCGCGGCGCGGACCGCGTCCGGCTCGCGGGCCACGTCGTGGCCGGCCACCCGCACGTCACCGGCGTCGGCGGCGAGCAGAGTGGAGAGGATCTTGACGGTGGTGGTCTTGCCGGCACCGTTCGCGCCGAGCAGCGCGAAGACCGTTCCCGACGGCACGGTGAGGTCGAGGCCGTCGAGCACCACCTGATCGCCGAACGATTTCCGCAGGCCGGAGACGCTGATCGCCATGTGATCGCCTTTCACGAGCGGTGGACGGTGATGTCGCCGTACGAGGTGCGGCCGCGGACCTCGACGGTCCGGTCGGTCGCCTCGGGGCTGGTGGTGCTCTCCATCTGGTTGCGCACCCGTCCGAACGAGGTGTGCACGTCGAGCCAGGCGGCGGTGCCGTCGGCGATGCCGACCTCGAGGTCGCCCATGGCGGTGCCGAGCGTGACCGTGCCGCGGACCACCTCGCCGAGGCGGACGCTGCCGTTGGAGGTCTTGGCGTCGACTCCGGCGCCGGCTTTGCGGACGTTGATGTCGCCGTTGGCCGACCTGACCCGGACGTTGCCGGCGACCGAGCCGATCGTGGTCTCGCCGTTGGAGTTCCAGATCACGGCGGTGCCTTCGATGTCGCCGATGCGGACCCGGCCGGAGCCGGTGGTGACGTCGGCGTCGCCGTCGACGCCGTCGGCGCTGACGTGACCGGCCGCGGTGCTCAGCCGCAGCGGGCCGGTCCGCTCCACGGCGGCGTTGCCGGCGGAGGTCTTGACGCGGGTCTCGCCGAGACGGCCCGCGCCCTGGAAGTCACCGAACTGCATCTCGGCGGTGACACGCGAGCCGCTGGGCAGCGCGATCTCCAGGTCGATCGACCGGCTCTTACGGGAGAAGTCGAAGGCGCGTGACTTGGGGCCGGTCACCCGCAGGGTGCCGTTGCTGTAGTCGACGCGGACCTGCTGGGCGGTCTTCACGTCGGAGTCGTCGTTCTCGTTGGTCGGGCGGACCTCGACGACGGTGTCGGTCCGGTCAGCGGCGGTGATCCGCACGTAGGCGGCGCCGAGGTCGATGCTGACGGCGATCGGTTCGGGAGTGTCGAATTCAGGCATGGCTGTCCCCGCATCAGTGGGTGGGAGAGGGATCGGGTGGGGCTGAGGTCAACGCACCCAGCCGGTGAAGCTGCGCTTGCCCGTCGCCACGCCGCTGTGCGGCTCGGGGCGCTGCCGCTGGTGGTCGGGCTTCTGCAGGGCTGCGGCCGCGGCACGGACGAGCCAGGCGTTGACCGAGCGGCCCTCCCTGGCGGCGGCCTCCTCGATCGCGGCCTTGAGCTGCTCGGGCATGCGGACGTTGATCCGCGCGGCCGGGCCGTCCTCGGTGATCAGTGAGTCGTCGGGCACGGGTCCGGGCTCGGCGGCGGTGAGGTCGGGGCGCTCGGTGGGCGGCGGGGTGACGACGAAGCCCGGGTCGCGGCCGCGTAGCCGTAGCTCGACCGAGCCGGGGGCCAGGTCGCGGGTGATCTCGTCGGCGGCGCCCGACAGGGCTTCGAGCAGTGTCATCCGGATCGCCGACTCGAGGGAGCCGCTCAGGCGCTCGACGAGCGCCCGTGACTCCTCACCGCCGGCCTCGGCGAGTGTGGCGAACTCGCGTCCGAGGTTGCTCACGTACGTCGTCAGATCCATGGCACCATGCTGGCACACGCTTGGCACCATCGCAAGCCATCTTGGCACCATCATGTGCCACGATGGCACCGCGCAGGCCGAACCAAGCCGTCACCCCTTTATTCTCTTGCGGTCATGATTACCGTCGCCAATGCAAGAGGATTTCAAGATCACTATTGCGAAGCCGTAGAGCTGAAATCCCCTCGAACGATTTTCCGATGCGGCCGAATAAACACCCACCCACCCGTTTCAGCACCACGCCTACTCGCATTGAGTGTTCGTACCACCACTTTGAGTTCCTATTTGCGGGGATCTCAGCCCGAAAGGGGCACTTCCTCCGCAATCCGAGAACTGGCAGCACAGTATGTCGAGACAACCGATCCGGTCGGGAAAATGACACCCGGAAAGGATCTTGAAACGCATGGTCATGTTCTGGCGATCCCGTGGTACAGCTTCAGATATGAGCCGAGAGAAAGCCTCCGCGTTTCCATCCACACCATTCGGAGAGGCGGCTAAAGGCCGCGGTACGAAATGCGTGCTCACGGAGCTCGAGCGGACCCCCACCAACCTCGACGTCGCCTGGCGGACCCACGTCGCGCAGGAGAGCTGGGCGGGCAAGGTGGACACCAAGGCCTCGATCCTGCTGACGCTCAACGGCGTGATCCTGGGCGCCGTGCTCTCCGCCCGTGTGCAGAAGGACAGCTTCATCGCCGTCCTGGCCGGGCCGCGGGCCGTGATGCTCGCGATCGCGGTGGTGCTGTGCGCCACGGCCGGGCTGCTGGCGGCCGGGGTCATCTATCCGGTGCTGGGGCGCGGGCATCGCAACGGCAGCAACCGGCCCGATCCGGCCGGCACCATCTACTTCGGTGACCTGCGCCTGCGCCGGCCCGCCGAGCTGGCCGGGCAGCTGGCCACGATGACCACCGAGGAACAGTTCGGCCAGGTGGCGCGCCAGCTGGTGGCGATGGCACGGGCCGCCTGGCTCAAGCACCGGCTGCTGCAGGCCGCCCTGGTCGCGACCACGTGCGGCTTCCTCATGATCATGGCGGTGATGCTGACCTGACGATCCGGCCGCCGCGACCGGTGACGGGCCGGTGATGTTGCACTACCGTCGCAGAGATGCGGGTCTTCATCACCGGCGCCGGCGGGTTCATCGCGCGTGCGGTGGCGGCCCGGCTGCGTGACGAGGGCCATCAGGTCGCCGGCGTCGACCTGCACGCCGACGAGGCCGCGGGGGTGGTGGCCGGCGACATCACCTCCGACGGCGCCTGGCAGGACGCCGCGGCCGGTGCCGATCTGGTCGTCCACACCGCGGCGGTGGTGTCCAACGCGGTCGGGCTGGACGGCCAGTGGCGGGTCAACGTCGGTGGGACCCGCCGGGCGCTGGATACGGCGGTCCGTGCGGGGGCGTCGCGCTTCGTGCATCTGTCGTCGATCCGGGCCTTCTCCGACCTGGGGTTCCCTGACGGCGTCACCGAGGATCACCCGGTACGCCCGGACGGGAACCCCTATGTCGACACCAAGATCGCTTCGGAGCAGGTGGCGCTGCAGGCTCACGCCGAGGGGCGGATCGCCGTCACCGTCGTACGTCCGGGCGATGTGTATGGACCGGGGTCGCGCCCGTGGACGACTCTGCCCGTACAGCTGATCAAGAAGTTTCAGTTTCTGCTGCCTGCGATGGGTGCGGGTGTGTTCAGCCCGGTGTATGTGGATGACCTGGTGGAAGGCCTGTTGCTTGCCGGGCGGGAGCCCGCCGGGGCCGGGCAGATCTTCACGCTGAGTGGCGGCGTCGGGGTGACCTGCGGGGAGTTCTTCGGCCACTACTACCGGATGCTCGGCCGTCGTGGACCTTGGGTGGCGCCCACCGCGGTGGCCGTGGCGGTGGCCCGGCTTGCCGGTGGGGCCATCTCGCTGACCGGGGCCGCCACCGAGGTCAACGCGGTGTCCATGCGCTACTTCGCGCGTACCGGCACCTATTCCATCGAGAAGGCCGGCCGGCTGCTCGGCTATCGGCCTACGGTGGATCTCACCGAGGGCATGGCGCGCACCGAGCGGTGGCTGCGCGCGGAAGGTCTGCTGACCTAGCTCCTGTCTCACATCGCTCCTCTCGTGCTAGCGTCGCGCTCGAAAACGACAACCGTTTTCATTTTCATGGCTGAGCCCAGAACGGCTGAGTCCAGAAAGGAGGGCGACGTGCGCCTCGCGTACGCCGTGGCCGGCTTGACGCTCGCCACGGCCACCCTGTTCGGCTCCTCCCCCGCGCTCGCCGCGGATCAGGTGGTGCTGTCCCGGGGGCACACCGACGCCGTCGATGTCCACTACGAGAACGGCTCACTGAAACTGAAGGTCAAGGACGACACGGTCAGCCCGGCGGTCGTACGCGACCCGGCCGACGTCACGTTCCGGGTGCTGCCCGCCGCCGAGACGGTCGTGCCCGACCTGCCGGCCTTCTCGTTCCTCGGCGCGCCGGGCAACAAGATCTGGATGCTTCCGCAGGTCCAGGACCCGGCGCTGCTGTGGCCGGGCTGGAACACCACCACGCTCGGCAAGGGCGTCTTCGCCGGCGACAAGATCAGCCTCAGCCTCGTCGGTGCCGACGGCCCCGGCGACGTGACCCTGTTCGACACCAACTCGCTCGGCACGCCGAGCATCAAGTTCCGCAGCAACGACGGCCTGCCCGACCGGCTCGACGTGCCGGTGCACACCCACGCGCACGCCGGCTGGGTGTTCTCGGCGCTCGGCACCTACACGCTGAGGTTCCAGGCCGACGCCACCCTCACCGACGGCACCGTCCTGACCACCGGGCCGGTCGACTACCGGTTCGTGGTCGGTGACCTGCAGCCCGGTGGCGGCGAGGTCAGCCTCGCCATCTCCGGCATGGCCGAGGGCGACTACCAGCCCGGCGACACCGTCACCCTGCAGGCGGTGCAGTCACCGCAGGGCTCGCTCCACCGCTACCAGTGGTACGTGAAGCGCTACGGCCAGGACGAGTTCGCGCCGGTCGCGGGCGAGACCGGAGCGGCGTACAGCTTCACGGCAACCCGCGAACTCAACGGCAGCCAGTACGTCGTCAAGCTCCTCGACGGCGAAACGGTCGCGGCCACCAGCGCCGAGGCCTGGCTGTGGGTGGCGCCGCCCGAGGAGGGCAGCAGCACCGCCAAGTCGGTCACCGCCACCATCAACCCGTCCGAGGGCGCCCTCGTGATCAGCGTCGATCCCGAGAACCGCGCCGTCACCCTGCCGCCCGCCGTACTGTCCGCGGCCGGCGACCGGTGGGAGAGCACCGGCGCGCTCAAGCCGGTCACGGTCACCGACACCCGGACCGCACAGCCCGGCTGGACCGTGACAGGACAGGTCGCCGACGGGTTCCGCACCGACGACGGCAAGACCTTCGCAGGCAGCTACCTCGGCTGGACGCCCAGCATCGTCGAACAGGGCGACCAGCAGGGTGTCATCGCCGGACCGGTCTCCGCACCGTACGTCCCCGGCCGGCCGCACACCGGCCTCGGCGACAACGCGGCCCTGGCGGCGGCACCCAACGGCAAGGGCCTGGGCACCGCACGGCTGGACGCGGCACTGAAGCTGGCCGTCCCGACGAACACGGCGCCCGGCACCTACACCGGCACGCTCACCCTGACCGCCATCTGAGACGTCGCGGGGCGGTCGCCCGCCCCGCGACGCGGCCTCATGAAAGACGCCTCATGCGTACCCGCATAGTTCTGGCCCTTCTGGCCGTCGCAATGCTCCCGCTCCCTGCCCACGCCGCACCCGGCGATGAGGCTTTGACCTGGTCAGTCGCGCCGTCCGGCCCGCAAGGGCCGAACGGGAGGGCGAACCTCACGTACAAACTGGACCCCGGTGCCGGCGTCACCGACCACGTCGCCGTCACCAACCACTCGACGCGGCCGCTCACCCTGCGGCTCTACGCCAACGACGCCTTCACCACCGCGGGCGGCGGCTTCGGCCTGCGCGCCGGTGACGGCGCACCCACCGGCGCCGGACTCTGGATCGGCATCGGCCGCGAGCGGCTCACCCTGCCGGCGTCGTCGCGGGTCGTCGTGCCGATCACGGTCACCGTGCCCGCCAACGCGACGCCGGGCGATCACGCGGCCGGAGTGGTCGCCTCGCTGGTGGCGGACGGCACCGACGGCCAGGGCAACCGGGTCACCGTCGACCATCGGGTGGGCACCCGCCTTCACCTGCGCGTCACCGGCCCGTTGCGGCCCGAGCTGAGCGTCACCGACGTGCGGATCACGACCGCGACGCCCTGGAACCCACTGCGCCTGCCGCGGGTCGCGGTCTCCTTCACCATCAAGAACACGGGGAATGTACGGCTCCGCGGCACGTCCGTGGCCGGTGTCCGAGGCCCGTTCAGCCTTGGAGGGCGAGCGTCCTCCGCGGTCGCCGTCCCGGAACTGCTGCCGGGTGCGGTGCTGAGCACGACCGTCACCGTCGACGAGGTGCCGCCGCTGTTCCGCGAGCGCGTGACCGTCGAGATCCACCCGGAACCCGCCGACGGACGCGCCGTCGACCCCGCCCCGGTTCGGGCTTCGTCCGTCCACACCGTGTGGCTGATCCCGTGGCCGCAGCTGGCCCTGCTGCTGGTGGTGGCGCTGCTCGCCGCAGTCTGGCTGTTCGCCCGGCGCCGCCGTGGCCGCCGTATGCGGGCCGCCCTGGCCGCAGCCGAACAGCGCGGCCGCGAGCAGGCCGGCTCGGGTGCTGGGGCCTCTTCCGCTGGACAGAACGTGACGCCGGGCATCGGGTCGGGCCAGACCTCTGAGAAGGAAGGAGAACGATGAGCCGCAACACCAGCCGAGGCCTGCGAAAGACGATCGCCGCCGGCACTGCTTCACTCGCGGTCGCGTTGAGCGGGGGTGCGCCGGCGGCCGCGGCTTCCGGTGCGCCGGACGCGGACGGCGCGGACCTCGTCGTGCTGTCGGTGGAGTCCGGTGAGCTGCGGATGAGCTTCCGTGGCGACGGACCGCCCCGGGAAGGAGGAGCCGGGGAAGGGAAGTCTGGGGCGGATCCGGGCTCGGTGCGGTTCGTGGCTTCGGGCACGCCGGTCGGGGTGGTGCCCGGCGATCCGGCGTTCGCGTTTCTCGGGCGGCCCGGCTCGCCGGTGTGGTCGCTGCAGGAGGGGTCGCCCTTCTCCACGTTCGACACCACGGGTGTCAGCCGTGGCGAGGTGACACTCGAGCTGGTCTCGGTGGACGGGCCTGGATCGTTCGCGGCCTACACGCTCTCGGAGTGGGGCCGGCCCACCGTGCTGCTCGACAGTGACGGCCGGAAGAGCACGCGGCTTTCCGCAGGTCAGCGGCTCGGTGGAGTGGTGTGGCTGTTCGACGCCGTCGGCGAGTATCGGGTGACCCTGCGCGCGAGCACCGGAACAGGCACGCGGGCCCTGAGCGACGAAGCCGTCTACACGGTCGCGGTCACCGGCCTGCCGCCAACCGCGACGCCGGCTACCGCCCGGCCGCAACAGGCGGCTGACGCTGAGCGGGAGGCCCCAGCCGCGCAGAAAGCCGCGGCACAACAGGCCGCGCAGAAAACCGCCGCGCAGAAAACCGCAGCCGCCACCGGGAAGCGGGTCATCGCTGACGGGCACGTCGACATGGGGCCGCAGCTCAGCGGGAACACGCTGACGGTCCGGCTCAAGGACGACTCGACCACTCCCCCGACCTGGCGTGAGCTGGCCGACGTGACGCTCAAGGTCACCGACAGGGCGCGGATCGACGTTCCGGCCGGCGACGGCTATGCGTTTCTCGGCGAGGCGGGCGACAAGGTCTACCTGCTGCCGCAGTCGCAGCAGGCGGGCATCGTCTGGCCCGGGTGGAACACCCAGCACGAGTCGGTGGTGGGCGGCACGAAGGGCACCGTCACCTGGCGGCTCAAGCAGGTGGACGGGCCCGGTGAGTTCAAGCTGTTCCTGACCGGGTCGTTCGGTACGCCAGAGGTCGTCTTCGACTCCGCGGAACGGCTTCCCCAGCAGCTCGGGATCGCGCCGAACACTCACGCCCACGGGAACTGGGCGTTCACGAAGGCGGGGGTCTACCGGCTCACGGTCGAGATGGCCGCTACCACGACCGCCGGGAAGGCGGTGTCGGACACGAAGACGCTGACCTTCGCGGTCGGCGACGCCACGGACGCCGGTTCGGGGTCCGGGGGCGGGACCGTGGCGGATCAAAGCGGCGACCTCGCGAAGACCGGTACCGACATCGTCTCGATCGCGGGCGGCGGCGCCCTGCTGCTGACGCTGGGAACGGCCGCCGTCGTGCTGACCCGGCGGCGGCGCAGCGACGCCGGTCACCTGTCCACAGCAGAGTCTTCCTAATGAAAATGAAAACCATTAAGGTTTGCGATGAAGCACCGAGCTAAGGAGATCCACTTGCGTAAACCCATCCGCCTGCTGCTCGGCGGCGGCGTGATCGCCGCCGTCCTGCTGGGCGCCGCTCCCTCCGCGCAGGCCACTCCGGTCGTGGTCCTGAGTGCCGGTCACGTCGACATCGCCGACGTCGCCTACGAGGACGGCGCCCTGGAGATCGGCGTCCACGACGAGACCGTCGAACCCGACGTCGAGCGTGACGTCGACGACGTCGTGTTCCTGGTCAAGAACGCCGCGAAGACCACCGTCCCGGACAACCCGGCGTTCGGGTTCCTGGGCACCGCGGGCAAGCCTGTCTGGATCCTGCCGGAGATCCAGAACGAGGAACTGCTCTGGCCGGGCCTGGCCGCCGAGGAGATCGAGGCCGGCGTGCTCACCGGCGACTCGGTCACCCTCAAGGTCGAGAAGGTGACCGGCTCCGGCCGGGTCGCCGTGTTCACCGAGGACGCCGTCGGCAACCCGAACGTCCTGGTCAACAGCGGTGACGGCCTGCCCGACGCGGTGAACCTGTCGGCGGGCACGCACCAGCACGCCAGCTGGGCGTTCCAGAAGGCCGGCGTCTACCTCGTCAAGGTCCGGGCGACGGCCACCCTGGCAGCCAGCGGCGCGACGGTCACCTCCGAGCCGGCCCTCTACAAGTTCGTGGTGCAGCCGTGAGGGCGGCCGCGGTCCTCGCCGCCGCGCTGAGTCTCGCGGTCGCGGCCGCGGTGCCGGCGCAGGCCGCCACCGTCACGCTGACCAGCGGGCACGTCGACGTCCTCGACGTCGACTACAACGCCGGTGCGCTCACGCTGACCGTCAACGACGAGGTGGCGGAGCGCAACCCGGCCGACGTGATCCTCCAGGTCCCGGCGGCCGCGAAGATCACCGTTCCCAGCGGTGCCGCCTGGTCGTTCCTCGGCGGTGCCGGTGCGACCGCCTGGGTGCTGCCGCAGGGCAGCACGAGCGGGCTGCTCTGGGCCGGGTGGAACACCGCCGAGGTCCCGTCGGGGGTGTTCCAGAACAACTCGGTGCAGTTCAAGCTCACCGCTGTGAGCGGGCCGGGACAGTTCAGCGTCTACACCGTCTCGGCGGGCACTCCGACCAGGCTGTTCGACTCGAGTGACGGCCTGCCGGACACCCGGAACGTCACCTACAACGCGCACACCCACGCCAACTGGGGCTTCACCCAGGCCGGCACGTACACCGTCACGTTCGAGGTCACCGGGAAGCTGATCAGCACCGGAGCCACCGTCACCACCGGCGCGAAGGCGTTCACCTTCAACGTCCTTCCGTGAACGAAGTGGGCCCGCTCCACCGGAATTGGAGCGGGCCCACCAGGGAGACTCTAATGACCCGCGCCCCGGTCGCGATCCTGACCTGCCTGGCCCTGGCCGGCTGCTCAGCCCCGCCCGCGCTCAGTGACACCGACGATCGGATCCAGGTCGTCACCACCACCGGCATCCTCGCCGACCTGGTCCGCAACGTCGGCGGCGACCGGGTGCTGGTCGACTCGATCGTGCCGGACAACGCCGACTCGCACGCCTACGAGCCGACCCTGCGCGACGTGCGCAACATCGTCTACGCCGACGTGGCGTTCAGCAACTACCTGCTGCTCGAGGCGCAGAGCGTGATCAAGACACTTGACGCGAACCTGCCGGACGGCGTCGAGCAGATCTCGCTGGCCGAGGGCGCCACCAAGTACGCCGCCGAGATCATCCCGCTGGTCGAGGACGTCTCACTGGACACGATCTGGCTGGGGCTGCGCGCCACCGGTGACGGCGCCCGGCACGGCGTGAACCGGTCGTCGGACGTGCTGCTCACCGCCACGAACGTGACCGGGCCGGGCCGGATGATCGCCTACCTCACCGAGTCGTTCGGCAACCCGCTGACCTTCGTCGACTCGGGCGACGGCTTCGACGGCGATGTGATGAACCTGCCACCGGACGCGCACACCCACATGAGCTGGGCGTTCACCGAACCTGGCGTCTACCGCCTGTCGCTGCGGGCCGATCTGATGGTCGCTACGGACACGGATCCGATCCCTCTTGGCGAGCAGACGATCACCTTCGCCGTGGGGGTCGACCCGCACCTGTCCCCGGGCGTCACGGTTCTGCGCAGCGGTCACACCGACATCACCTCGGACATCGACACCGGCGAGATCCGTCTGCAAACCGACGAGGAGCGGCTCGATCCGGCCCGGACCGTCGTCGAGGTCCCGGCGAAGGCCTGGAAAGAGGTGCCCGCCGGGCCCGGATTCCGGTTCCTCGGACGACCCGGCACGCGGATCCACCAGCTGCCGCAGGCGGTGCTCGGCCGGCACGTGCACGGCGAGATCGACCCGCACCTGTGGCAGGACGTGCGCAACGCGCAGGCCTACACCGAACTGATCCGGGACAGCCTGATCGCCGCCGACCCGCAGGGCACTGTTGTCTACCGGGCGAACGCCGACCGGTACCTCGCTGAATTGAGCGCGCTTCACGCGTACGTCCAGAAAAAGATCGACGGCATCGCCGCACCGGACCGCCATCTGGTGACCACGCACGACGCGTTCGCCTATCTGGCGAAGGCCTACGGCATTCCGGTGGCCGGTTTCGTGACCCCGAACCCGGCTGTCGAACCGAGTCTCGCCGACCGCCGGCGCCTCACCGAGACGCTGCGCAACCTGCACATCAGGGCGGTCTTCCTGGAGCCGAACCTGCGCGCCCGCTCATCGACGCTGGTCGAGGTGGCCAAGCGGGAGGGCGTCGCGGTCTGTGACATCTACGGCGACGCGTTCGACGACCGGGTGACCAGTTACGTGGCGATGATGCGCTTCAACGCCGATTCCCTCCACCGCTGCCTGACCTGAGGAAACATCCCTTGCTGACGCGATTGGCGCTCGCCGCCGCCCTGATCATCAACCCGACGCCGGACCAGACGCTCGACGCGAACCAGGGGCTGGCCACCGGGCGGGCCGTTCTGGAGACCGGGCATGTCGACATCGGACCGCGCTATCGGGACGGCCGGTGGACCATTCAGATCCACGACGATCATGCCGTGCCGGCGGTGTGGCGTGATCCGGCCGACACGGTGCTGCGGGTGCGCGACACCGCGCGGCAGACGGTTCCCGGCGATCCGGCGTATGCGTTCCTCGGTGCCGCCGCCGGGTCCGAGGTGCATGTCGTGCCGCAGACCGAGAGGCCGGGCGTGGTGTGGATCGGCTGGAACACGCAGGATCCGGGGGTGCTCGGTGCGGTCGGCCGCGGTGTCACGATGACGCTGCGCGGGGTGCAGGGGCCGGGTGACGTCACCGTGTTCCTGCAGTCGGGCAACCTCGGTGCGCCGCAGGTGCTGTGGAGTTCGGCGAAGCCGTTCCCGCAGCCGATCTTCGTGGAGAGCAACACGCACACGCACGCCAACTGGGTGTTCGGCGCGCCGGGCACCTATCTGGTCGCCGTCGACATCTCGGCCGAACTCGCCGACGGGTCGGCCGTCGGGGCGGCGCGGTCCTGCGGCTCGCGGTCGGCGACGCCACCGATCCGGCGCACGCCTTCGGCGCCACGTTCGATCAGCCTCTGCCGTCCGCTTCGGCCACGGTCACTGCGAGATCAAAAACAGGATTCGATACGGGCTACGCGATCCCGGCTTCGGTCGGTGTCCTCCTGGTCGCGGGCGTGGTCATAACGCTGGTACTCCGGAGACAGGCCGCGGTCCGCCGTCGCGCCGAGCGGGAGGCGTCCCGATGACCGCGGCCCTGGAGATGACCGGCGTCTGTGCCGACCTCGGCGGCCGTCCGGTGCTCCGCGACATCGACCTGCGCGTCGAAGCCGGCGAGTTCGCCGCGCTCCTCGGCCCGAACGGCGCCGGCAAGACCACCCTGATGCGGGCCGCCCTCGGCCTGGTCCCGCTCCGCGCCGGAACAGTCACCACAACCGGCGCCGGATACGTCCCGCAACGACACGAGTTCACCTGGGACTTCCCGGCTAGCGTGGAGGAAGCCGTGCTCAGCGGCCTGGTCCGCCGGATTGGCCTGTTCCGCCGTCCCCGAGTCGAGCACTGGCGGGCGGCCTGGGACGCCCTGGACCGTGTCCATCTCGCCGACCTGCGGAAACGACCGGTCGGCGAGCTGTCCGGCGGCCAGCGGCAGCGTGTGCTGGTGGCCCGCGCCCTCGTGCTGTCACCACCCGTGCTGCTGCTGGACGAACCGTTCACCGGACTCGACATGCCCGCGCAGGAGACCCTGACCGACCTGTTCCGCGGCATCGCCACGGAACGGGCCGTGCTCATGGCGACGCACGACCTCGCGGCCGCCGCCTACACGTGTGATCGCCTGGTCCTGCTCAACCGGACCGTGATCGCCGACGGCCGGCCGGGCGCGCTGGACGACCCGGCGATCTGGATGAAGACCTTCGACGTGGGTCCCGGCAGTCACCTGCTGAAGGCTCTCTCCCTGCCCGCTGGAGCGTGACATGTCTCCGATGCAGTTCCTCGCCGACCTGCTCAACCCCGATCTGGCGTTCCTGCCGAAGGCCCTGACGATCGCCACGCTGGCGGCGATCATGTGCGGCGTCGTCGGCTGCTACGTGGTGCTGCGCGGGATGGCGTTCATCGGCGACGCGGTCGCACACGCCGTCTTCCCCGGCCTGGCGATCGCGTTCCTGTTCTCCGGCAGCCTCGTGGTCGGCGGCACGGTGGCCGGCATCGTCACCGCCCTGCTGGTGAGCGTGTTCGCGCAGAACCGGCGCCTCAAGGAGGACTCGGTGATCGGGGTCTTCTTCGTGGCCGCGTTCGCCCTCGGCATCGTGATCATCTCGCGGGCGCCCGGTTACGCCGGTTCGCTGCAGCAGTTCCTGTTCGGGTCGATCACCGGCATCCCCGACCGCGACCTGTACGTGGTCGGCGCCGCCACGGCCGGGGTGCTGCTCGCCGTACTGCTGCTGCACAAGGAGTTCGTCGCGGTCACCCTGGACCGGGAGATGGCCCGCGCGCTGGGCCTGCGGGTGTTCTGGCTGGATCTGACCCTGTACGTGCTGGTCACTCTGGCCGTGGTGATGGCCGTGCAGACCATCGGCAACGTGCTGGTGCTGGCCCTGCTGGTCACCCCGGCCGCGACCGCCCGGCTGCTCACCGACCGGCTCGCCACGATGATGTGGCTCGCGCCGGTGATCGGGGCCGGGTGCGCGGTGATCGGCCTGTACCTGTCGTGGTCGTGGGACCTGCCGGCCGGCGGGACGATCGTGCTGACCCTGACCGGCGCTTTCCTGATCGCGCACCTGCTGGCCCCGCGCCACGGCGTGGTGGCGCGGCTCGTCACTGGTTGAATTCGTCCAGCTTCTGGCGTGTGTCCTTGACGAGCCGGTCACGCTCGTCGGGGCTCATCGCCTGGAAGTCGGTCCAGAACCGGCCGAAGGCGGCGCCGAGGTGCTCGCCGTAGGCCGGTTCGCGCAGGGCCGTACGCAGATCGGTCCGTCCGGCCAGCACCTCGCGGGCCATCTCGCGCATCGGCCCGTCCGGCCCGTCAGCGATCCGGGTCAGGCTGGACCGCAGCACCCGGGCCAGCCGCGGGTCACTCGCCACGTCGCTGATGTCGTCGCTCATCGTCGTCACTTCCCGGCGAAAGGATGCTGGTAGGGGCCGTCACCGGCGATCTGTGGCAGCGCGGTGTCGCGCAGCGACGCGGCCTGCGACTCGATGAAGCCGACGGCGGCCTGCACCGCGCCGTAGATCGACGTCATCGCCGCGGTGGCCTTGGCCCACATGTCGAGGATCTCGTAGATCTCGAACGCGGCGACGCCGTACCCGACGACCGCCCCGACGCCGGTCTCGGCGGTGAGCGTGCCCGCGACGATCGCGATGCCGGCGATGGCCAGCGCGTCACCGAGGCCCTTGATGATGCCGCTGACCGCCTCGCAGGTGCTCCACACGCCGTGCGAGATCTGCTCCAGCTCGCCTGCCATCGCCCGCATCGGTGCGGCCATCCCCTGGATGTCGGCGGCGAGGCGGGTGAAGTGCTGGTACGCGCTGTCGGCGGCCATGCCGTCCCAGGTGCGGCCGAGCGCGATGGACCCGCCCTGGATGTTGTAGGCCAGGTCGTCGACGGCGTCGGCGGCGTTGCGCAGCGCCTTGCCGGCCTTGGCGACGGCCTGCCAGTCGCCGAGGAAGAACTCGAGGGTCTTCTCCAGCGGGTTGACGCCGAGGATCTTGTCAGCGGCCTCGAGCGCCCAGTGCGACAGGCTGATGTTGTCCAGGAAGCCGAGCGGGTGGCTGTACTCGACCTCGCCGACCGGCTTGAGCCGGGTGTACGGCGCTCGCGAGTCGGCGAAGCCCGGTGCGCACGGGTTCGCGGCCCAGGCGTCCTCCAGCGCGGTCCGCGCGATGCACCTGCCGGGCAGTGTCGAGTCGATCCGGGCCGCCGAGGCGATATCGGTGGTGCGGTAGTAGTTCGCCGCGCCGGTCAGCCCCAGCCCGCTTTTGTCGAGCACGGTCGTGAGCTTCTCGCAGGCGTCGGTGGCCGCGTAGATCGCGTTGATCGATGACGGCCCGACCAGCTCGATGAGCAGGCCGTTCCAGCCCTCGTGGACGGTGTAGCCGTCCAGATAGCGTTTGATCGTGTGGACATCGTCGGACGCCCGGTCGACCTGACGCGCGTACGCGTCCAGGTCGGCGGGCTGCACCGTGAAAGTCATCCATCCCCCGTGACAGACGAAACCGTGACAGTAGAAAGGCCCCGACGTCCGTCAGGACGTCAGCACCGTGATGAGGAAGAAGGCCAGGAACCCGGCTAGTGTGCAGACGGCCGCCCAGAGCCCGAGCCGCCGTGCCGCGACGACGTCGGAGTTGAGCAGGACGAGCCCGCCGAGAACCCCGCCGGCAATCAGCAGCACCAGGCTGACGCCCTGAGCGCCGGAGATGTTGCCGACGGCGAGAGAGAACAGCCCGCCCAGCCCGATGATCCCGAAGACGATGCTGAGGACCGCGGCATAGTGACGCACCCGCGCGATCGGCGGGCTCTCGGTCTCGGCCGAGGTCTGCCTGCGGAACTCTTCGCGAAAGCTCTGACGCCACGACACCGCGGCAGTCTAGCCACGAGACGGGAGAGACGGGTGCCCGTCTCTCCCGCCGTGGATCACGCCGGTACGGCCGTGGCGTACGCCGCCGAGCCGATCAGTTCCATCGACACCTGCAACCGTTCCAGGCTGATGTTCTTGGCGATGGTGTCCTCGGGGCTGTGGTACGGCGGTTCCAGCAGCGCCGGTGACTCCTCACCCCGCCAGGAGAAGTTGGCCGAGGCGATACCGACCTCCTGGAAGGACTGGTGGTCGCTGGACCCGCGCAGGGTGACCGGCGAGATCCGCGGCGCGTAGCCGAGCCGGGTGGCGGCGGCCGTCACCTCGTCGGTCGCGCGGTTGGCCAGCCCGGTGAAGGAGAGCAGCCAGTACCGGGTGGCCGGGTCCCAGCTGGTGGCGACCATGTCGTTCTGGAACACCGCGGTGATCCGGTCGCGTTCGGGCTGCGGCAGCTGCGCCACGTAGTAGCGGGAGCCGATCAGGCCACCCTCCTCGGAACCCCACAGCGCGAACCGCAGGGTCGCCTCGGTCGGCAGCCGGCGCAGCACCCGGGCCAGTTCCAGGCAGAGGACGGTGCCGGAGCCGTCGTCGTTGGCGCCGGGCGCACCGATCACCGTGTCGTAGTGGGCACTCACCATCACGACCGGGCCGCCGGCCGTCCTGCCGGGCCGCTCGGCGAGCACGTTGTTGGAGGTCAGGCCGCGGTGCGCGGCGGTGGTGACGGTCAGCCGCAGCCGGCCGGCGGCGAGCAGGGCCCGCAGCCGGTGCTTCTGGGCCTGGGCCACGCCGACCACCGGGATCGGCACCGGGGTGGTCGCCGAGCCGGGCAGGGTCGGGCTGAACGCCGATGCCCTGCGCGGCTCGACCAGGTCGACAGGTAGGAAGATGACCGCCGCGGCGCCGCGCGCGACCGCGGTGGCGACCAGCGCCTCCCGCTGGGTGGCGACGTAGTCGATCAGCAGGATCTTGCCCGTCACGTCCTCCGGGTAGTCGGTGTCGGCTCCGGCGTGCACGTCGACCACGTCGCCGCGGACCTTGACGTCGAGGGCGCCGTGGGCGGAGGCGCCGGCCTGCCAGCAGAGGTCGCGCGGCAGGCCACGGGTCGATTCGAGCTGGGCCAGGAACTTGTCGGCAACCGGGAACGGCTGCAGGTCCACGTTGTACCCGAGACGGTCGAGCACGCCGGACAGATAGTGCGCGGCCTTGTGCTCGGAGCGGGTGCCGCCGATCCGCGGGCCGATGCCGTGCGACAGCACGCCCAGGTGCACCAGGGCGCGTTCGGCCGAGACCCGGCGGGCGATCCGGTCGTCGCCCTTGGTCAGGGCGGGTGGACGGGCCGCGCCGGGCCGCTGGTCGCCGACGGCCCAGGCGGGCGCCGGGAGCGCGACGGTGGCCGCGCCCCCGAGTGCGAACGTGAGCATGCGGCGGCGGCTCAGTGAAGACTTCTCGGCAGGTGTTTCCAAGACTCCCCCTCGCTGATGAGATCGCCGTTCCCGGTCGGGATGACGATCAACGCGAAAGGAAGACTATTGTCGATATTCACATCGGACAATGGACCGCGTGGTCACTACTGGTAGCTGACCGCCGTCGGACGCACCACGTAGACGACCCGGTGCTCGACGTCGCCGGGCGGGAGCGCCATGTCGAGGCGGTAGCGGTTCGCCAGCTCGGCGAAGAACACGCCCTCGGTGTCGGGCTCGATGCGCTCGACCACACCACGGACCTCGAGATAGCGATACGGCTGGTCGGGGTCATTGATCGACAGGCTGATCCGCGGCTCGGCGGTCACGTTGCGGTACTTGCGGCGGGTCGTGGTGTTGGTGAACCGCAGGAACTCGCCGTCGAACGCGAACCACATCGGGTTGACCTGCGGTTCGCCGTCGTCGCGCACGGTGCCGAGGTGGCCGAAGAGCGGCCGGTCGAGCAGATCGGTGTGGCTGTCCGGAATGATGCTCATGTGACAGGACTCTGTCATAAGACAGAGCACGTCGACAACCCGGGTCCCGTGGCAGAATGCCCGTCATGAGCGCGATGGACGACCGGCTGGGCCTGGTGATCAAACGGGCCGAGCAGGCCCTGATCGCCCGCAAGACGGCCGTGCTGCGCGAGTTCGGGCTGACCGTCCCGCAATACGCCGCACTCCTGCTGCTCTCCGCGAACGACGGCATGTCCGCGGCCCAGCTCGCCCGGGAATCCCTGGTCACCCCACAGACCATGGCCACCGTCCTGACCAACCTCGAGGCCAAGGGCCTGATCGCACGCGACCCGTCGCCGCTGCACCAGAAGGTCGTGGTCAACCGCGTCACCCCGGCCGGCGCCGCCCTGCTCGAGAAGGCCGACGCCGCCGCCCTGCGGGTCGAACGGTCACTCGCCGCCGCCTACACCGGCACCGAGCGCGAGCAACTCGCCGCACTCCTCGAGCGGGCGATCACCACGCTCCAATCCTGACCACCCGTTCGTAGGACCGTGCCCGCACCGGGCTCCGACGAACCGGTGGTGAGGCGTCTGCGGCAACGCTGTCGCTCTATAGGGGTGTTGACCGCATGTTGGCGTCCGTCAATTCTGTCCCGCGTTGCGGGAGAGACATCTCGACGGAGGAGACGCTGATGAAGGGCCGAACCATCCGGGGCCGCATCGTCCGCATGCTGGCACTCCCGGTCGCGGCCATGATGCTGCTGCTCACCGTCGTGGTGATCGAGGAGTTCGCCACCTACCGGCTCGCCTCGCGAACCGAGCAGGCGATCACCCTCGACCTCGCCGTGCAAGCGCTTGCCCAGCAGGTGCAGACCGAACGTGGCGTCACCGCCGGCCTGCTGGCCGGCAACCAGTCCTTCGCCGCCGAGGTGACACCGGCCCGGCAGCGCGTCGACGCCCAGGCCGACGCCGTCGAACAGCTCGTCGCCGATCGCGGCGACCTCGACGGGCAGGTCACCGAGGCACTCGAGCAGATCGACGCCCTGGCCGCGATCCGCGACGAGACCGACGCGGGCGACGCCGACCGGGCCGAGGTGTTCGAGGACTACAACGAGGTCGTCGAGGAACTCGGCGAGGTCTACTTCGCGCTGGACAACGCCGCCGACGCGACCATGCGGCTGGGCTCGGAGTCACTGGCCATGCTCAACCTGGCCAAGGAGGCCACCGCCCGGCAGCGCGCGTTCCTCAACGGCGTGTTCTCGGCCGGTGGCTTCGCCGACGGCGAGTACCTGCGATTCGTGCAGCTGCGCGCCGAACTCGACGCCGCGTACGCCGAGTTCGAGGAGTACGCCACACCGGCGGCCCTGACGGCCAGGGACCGGCTGCTCGCCACCCCCGACGCCAAACGCGCCCAGCAGCTGGAGGCCCGCGCCCTGCGCTCGGCCGACGGCGAGAGGATCCGCGTCGACCCGCAACTCTGGTGGACCTCCACCGGCCCCGTCCTGGACGACATGGCCCGGCTCGCGCAGGAGATCGGCGCGGGCCTGCAGGCCCGTGCCAAGGAGCTGATCGACGAGGCCAACCTGCGCCTCGCCGCACTCGCCGCGGTGATCCTGGTCTGCATCGGCATCGCGGTCTATCTCGGTACGGTCGCCGCGCGGTCGGTGTCCAGCCCGCTGGCAGGCCTGGCCGCCGAGGCGAACCGGCTGGCCGGCGAGCGGCTGCCCGAGGCCGTGCGCAAGGCGGCCGCCGGCGAGGCGAGCGGACCGCCGGGCCCGGTGCCCGTGGCGGAGGGCGCCAGCTCCGAAATGCGGCAGGTGGCCGACGCGTTCGACCGGGTGCAGGCCACCGCGTACGCGCTCGCCACCGAACAGGCCGAACTGCGCCGCGCCGGCGCCGAATCGCTGGCCAACCTGGGCCGGCGCAACCAGAACCTGCTGCGCCGCCAGCTCGGCTTCATCACCAAGCTCGAACAGGAGGAGGCCAGCCCCACCGGCCTGGCCAACCTGTTCGAGCTGGACCACCTCGCCACCCGCATGCGCCGCAACGCCGAGAGCCTGCTCGTCCTCGTCGGTGCGGCCAGCCCGCGCCAGTGGTCGCGGCCGGTGCCGCTGACCGACGTGATCCGGGCCGCGGTGTCCGAGGTGGAGGAGTACCGGCGGGTGTCGCTGCGCCGGCTCGACGAGGCGATGGTGGCCGGCTCGGTGGCCAGCGGCCTGGCCCACATGCTCGCCGAACTGATCGAGAACGGTCTCGCGTTCTCCCCGCCCGATCTGGACGTGGAGATCCACGGGCGGCTCGTCGACGACGGCTACCTGATCGCGATCTGCGACCAGGGCGTCGGCATGTCCGAGGAGGAGCTCGACGTGTCCAACCGGCGGCTGCGCGGCGAGGGCGACTTCCTCACCGCCCCGGCCCGGTTCCTCGGCCACTACGTGGTCGGCCGGCTCGCCGCCGAGATGGGCGTCGACGTGCAGCTGGCCCGGTCGGCGGTGACCGGGGTGACCGCGCGGGTCTCACTGCCGACCGCGATTCTGCCGGTAGCCGCCCCTCTGAGCGCGGCTTCGAGCGACGTCGCCCCGGTCCGGCCCCCGGTCGAGCTGCCGTCGGTGCAGCTACCGTCGCCCGGACCACGGCCGCTCGCCGCGGACGTCGACTACGTCGTCGTGGACGCGCAGCCCGCAACCACGGCGACCCCCGCGGTGCCCGCACCGCGCCGCCCGGCCGAAGCCGGACACACCGTCAACGGCCTGCGCCGCCGTGCCCCCCGCTCGCAACGCACCCGTCCGGAACCCGTGACATCACCCCCGCCCGCGCCCTCGGCGCCGGTCGCCGCCTCGCCCGACGCCGTGCGGGACCGGCTGACCGCGCTGCGTGCGGGCATCCAGCGCGGAGCCGGCCGCAACCGGCACGCCGTGAGTGAGGAGATCCTGTGAGCGTCGAGGCTCAGGCCGACCGCCACCAGTTCAACTGGCTGCTCGGCAACTTCGTCCATCAGACCGACGGCGTACGCGACGCCGTGGCGGTCTCCTCCGACGGCCTGCTGATCGCCGCGTCCGACGGGCTGTCCCGGGCCGAGGGCGACCAGCTCGGCGCGATCGTGTCCAGCATGGCCAGCCTGGCCCGCAGCGCGTCCCGGCGGTACGAGTTCGACGGACTGAAACTCATCATGATCGAGATGCACCGCGGCTTCCTGGTGATCTCGGTGATCCCGGGTGGCAGCTGCCTCGGCGTCGTGGCCACCGGCGACAGTGACCTGGGACTGGTCGGCTACGAGATCTCGCTGCTGGCCGACCGCTTCGGCGACCTGCTGACACCTGCCCTGATCGCCGAATCGCGGCAGCAGCTACCCCGATGAACCCGCAACCCGACGCTGAGGAGCCGGTGGTCCGGCCGTTCATGCTGACCGGCGGGCGTACCCAGCCGCTGCACGACAACCTGCGGATCGAGACACAGCTGGCCGCCGCACCGGCCGCCCTGTCGGCACCGTTGCGGTTCGAGTCACGGCGGATCGTCGAGTTGTGCCAGCGGCCGATGTCGGTGGCGGACCTGGCGGCGGCGCTCGGCGCGCCGCTCGGTGTGGTCCGGGTGATCGTCGCGGACCTGATGACGCAGGGCATGTTGCGGGCCGGTGCGGTGCCGGGTGAGCTGACCACCGCGTTGATCGAGAGGATCAGGGATCGTGTTCGGGCGCTCTAGCACGGCGGTACTGCCGTCGCCGGTCGCAGTCAAGATCGTCGTGAGCGGCGGTTTCGGGGTGGGCAAGACCACGTTCGTCGGCGCCATCTCGGAGATCGAGCCGCTGGTGACCGAGGCCGAGCTGACCGAGCGGTCGATCGGTGTCGACGACACGTCGGCGGTATCGGGCAAGACCACCACCACGGTCGCGCTCGACTTCGGCCGGATCACGCTGGACGAGTCGCTGCTGCTGTACCTGTTCGGGACGCCGGGGCAGGACCGGTTCGCGTTCCTCTGGGACGACCTGGTGCACGGGGCGCTCGGCGCGATCGTGCTGGTCGACACCCGCCGGATCGAGGACTGCTTCCCGGCGATCGACTACTTCGAGGAGCACGACATCCCGTTCATCATCGGGGTCAACGCCTTCGAGGGCGCCCGTCGCTTCGAGGCGGCCGAGATCCGCGACGCGCTGGGGGTCGCGGAGACGATGCCGTTGCTGGAGTGCGACGCCCGCTGCCGTGACTCGGTGAAGTCGGTGCTGGTCGCCCTCACCGAACGCGTCCTGGCCCGCCGCCTGGACCGCCTGGCGAGCTGACCCCCGGACCGGCGCCGCCGGGGTTTCGGACCGGCGGAGCCGGTCCGGGCCATCGCATCAGCCCGGCGGCGGCGCTGCCGGCCCGGACCCGGCGCCTGCGTCGCTGCGGAGCCCGGGTGCTCCTCGTAGCCGTACTAAATGATCTCGGAAAGGACGCCCTCGGACTCGGTGTATTCCGCACCGGTCTCGGGGCAGGTCCAGATGTCGCCGCCCTTGGCGACCAGCGGCCGCCCGGCCCGGCCGACCCAGCCGACCCGCCGGGCCGGAACGCCGACGACCAGCGCGAAGTCCGGCACGTCCTTGGTGACCACCGCACCCGCGGCGACCAGCGCCCACCGGCCGACGCTGACCGGCGCGACACAGACGGCACGCGCGCCGATCGCGGCGCCCTCACCGATCGTGACGCCGACGGCGGTCCAGTCGTCGCCGGTCTTGAGGCGGCCCTCGGGGGTGATGGCGCGCGGGTACTCGTCGTTGGTGAGCACCGCGGCCGGGCCGATGAAGACACCGTCGGCGAGGCGGGCCGGCTCGTAGACGAGCGCGTGGTTCTGCAGCTTCACGTTGTCGCCGATGACGACACCGGGACCGACGTACGCCCCACGGCCGATGTTGCAGTCGCGGCCCAGCGTGGCATGCTCACGGATCTGGGCGAGATGCCAGATTCGCGTGCCGGTACCGATCTCGGCCCGGTCGTCCACATCGGCGGTCGGGGCGACATTGACGGTCATGGGGAACCTTCCCGGAAGATCGGCGGAGATCGGGGCACAGGGTAACGGTCCGACCACCCCGGCGATGTCAGCAAAACGACGTTCCCGGCCAATCTGACCGTTGGGTTGCGTGGCCCCTGGCCGTCAGGCGTACCCCGAATGGCCGAAGGTATCGCGATGCCCCCCAGCTCCGTCCGAAATCCATCCGCGATCTGGCGCTGGGTTGCGGCGGATCGATAGCTTTCCCGACGGACTGCGTCGGCACCGTCCGTCCATCCTGCACGGACGCGTTCCCGCCCGATTTCCGACGAAACGGATGCTCGTGACTTCTCCGCTCCCCGCTCCCATCGGTGTGGCCGTCGTCGGCGCCGGTTACTGGGGCCCCAACCTCGTCCGCAACTTCCAGAGCAGCCCGAACTTCCGGCTGCGCTGGCTGTGCGACCTCGACGTCGAGCGGGCCCAGCGGGTCCTCGGCGGCTACTCCACCGTTCAGGTCTCGGCCGACCTCGACGAGGTTCTGGCCGACCCCGCGGTCGACGCCGTGGCGATCGCCACACCGGCCGGCACGCACCTGCCGGTCGCGATGGCCGCGCTCAAGGCCGGTAAGCACGTGCTGGTCGAGAAGCCGCTGGCGGCGACGTTCGACGAGGGCCTGCAGCTGGTCGAGGAGGCCGACAAGCGCGGCCTGACGCTGATGTGCGACCACACCTACTGCTACACCCCCGCGGTGCTGCGGATCCGCGATCTGCTCGCCGCCGGTGAGCTGGGCGAACTTCACTTCCTGGATTCGGTACGGATCAACCTGGGCCTGGTCCAGCGGGACATCGACGTGATCTGGGACCTGGCGCCGCACGACCTGTCGATCCTGGACTTCGTGCTGCCGCCGTCGGTGCGCCCGATCGCGGTCGCGGCCCACGGAGCCGACGGCATCGGCGCGGGCCGGGCCTGCGTGGCCTATCTCACGCTGCAGCTGAGCACCGGTGCGATCGCCCACATCCACGTGAACTGGCTGTCGCCGGTGAAGGTCCGCACCGCTATCTTCGGCGGGTCGAAGCGGACCCTGGTGTGGGACGACCTGAACCCGAGCCAGCGCCTGTCGATCTACGACCGTGGCGTCGACGTGGCGTCACCCGACGAACTCGGTGACGAGCAGCGGCGCGACATCCTCGTGTCGTACCGGTCGGGCGACGTGGTGTCCCCCGCGCTCACCGAGCGTGAGGCGCTGCGGACCATGGTCGACGAGTACGCCCGAGCCATCACGACGGGTACTCCGGCGCTCACCGACGGTCGTTCCGGCCTTCGGGTGCTGGAGATCCTCCAGGCCGCCTCGCGTAGCCTGGCCGAGGGCGGAACCATGATCAAGTTGGACGAAGGGCACATGGCGTGACAGGCGTACAGATCGAGGGCACCCGTGCCCTCGTCACCGGCGGAGCGGGCACCATCGGCTCGCATGTCGTCGACGAGCTGGTCCGTGGCGGCGCCGCGGAGATCGTGATTCTCGACAACTTCGTGCGCGGCCGGCGCGAGAACCTGGCCTGGGCGCTCGAGAACTCCAGCGCCATCACCCTGGTCGAGGGCGACATCCGCGACCGTGACCTGGTGCGCTCGCTGACCGAGGGCAAGGACCTGGTCTTCCACCTGGCCGCGATCCGCATCACCCAGTGCGCCGAGGAGCCCCGGCTCGCCAACGAGGTGCTCGTCGACGGCACGTTCAACGTGATCGAAGCGGCCGCCGAGGCCGGAGTGAAGAAGGTCATCGCCTCGTCGTCGGCGTCGGTCTACGGCCTGGCCGAGCAGTTCCCGACCACCGAGCGTCACCACCCGTACAACAACGACACGTTCTACGGCGCGGCCAAGGCATTCAACGAGGCCACGCTGCGCAGCTTCAAGGCGATGAAGGACCTGGACTACGTCGCGCTGCGCTACTTCAACGTGTACGGCCCGCGGATGGACATCTACGGCCTGTACACCGAGGTGCTCATCCGCTGGATGGAGCGCATCGAGTCGGGCACTCCCCCGCTGATCCTCGGCGACGGCCTCGCCACCATGGACTTCGTGCACGTGGCCGACATCGCCCGCGCCAACATCCTGGCGGCGAAGGCGGACGTCACCGACGAGGTGTTCAACATCGCCGCCAGCGAGGAGACCAGCCTCAAGGACCTGGCCGCCGCGCTCAGCGCCGTGATGAAGTCGGACCTCGTACCCGAGCACGGGCCGGCCCGCGCGGTCAACGGCGTCACCCGCCGTCTGGCCGACATCACCCAGGCCGAGCAGAAGCTCGGCTGGAAGCCACAGCTCAGCCTGCACGAGGGCCTGCAGGGTCTCGTCGACTGGTGGCGGTCGTCCAAGTGATCCCGGTGATGATCCCCGACCTCGGGGAAGAGGAGGCGCAGGCCGCCGCCGAGGCGATCCGCTCCGGCTGGGTCGCCCAGGGACCACGCGTCGCGAAGTTCGAGCAGGAGTTCGCGGCCGCGGTCGGCGCCGGTCACGGCGTCGCGGTGTCGTCGTGCACGACCGGCCTGCACCTGGCGCTCGTGCTGCTCGGCATCAAGCCCGGCGACGAGGTCGTCGTGCCGTCGCTGTCGTTCATCGCCACCGCCAACGCGGTCCGCTACGTGGGTGCCACGCCGGTCTTCGCCGACGTGGAGCTCAGCACCGGCAACGTCACCGTCGAGACGATCGACGCGGTACGCACCGAGCGGACCCGCGCGGTCATCGCCGTGCACCAGGGCGGCGTGCCGTTCGACACGGCGGCGCTGCGCAAGGCCACCGACGGCTGGGGCATCGGGCTGGTCGAGGACGCCGCGTGCGCGGCCGGATCGACGGCGTACGGCGCTCCGGCCGGCACCGGCGCCCGGGTGGCCGCGTGGTCGTTCCACCCGCGCAAGCTCATCACCACCGGTGAGGGCGGCATGGTCACGGTCGACTCACCGGAGGACGCCACCCGCCTGAAGCGGCTGCGTGAGCACGGCATGAACGTGTCCGCGGCCGACCGGCACGCGTCCAAGCAGCCGGTGCTGGAGGCGTACCTCGAGACCGCCTACAACTACCGGATGACCGACATCCAGGCCGCGGTCGGCCTGGTGCAGCTCGGCAAGCTCGCCGGCCTGGTCGCTCAGCGCCGTCAGCTCGCCGCCCGCTACCAGGAGCTGCTGGCCGACATCGACGGCCTGGTGCCGGTCCGTGACCCGGCCTACGGGCAGACCAACTACCAGTCGTTCTGGGTGCTGCTCGACGGCTTCCGGGCGAGCCGGGACGAGGTGCTGACCGAGCTCGCGGCACGCGGGGTGTCGGCGCGGCGCGGCATCATGGCGGCCCACCTGGAGCCCGCCTACGCCGACGTCACGCCCGGCCCGCTGCCGGTCACCGAGCGGATCACCCGCGAGTCGCTGATCCTGCCGCTGCACCACAAGATCACCGAAGCAGACCAGAACCACATCGTCGGCGTGCTGCGCGAGCTGGCCACCCGGTGAAAGACCTGGTCATCGTCGGAGCGGGCGGGTTCGCCCGGGAGACGGCCTCGGCCGCTCTCGCGGGTGGCCGGCGGGTCCTCGGGTTCGTCGACGACAACCCGGACCTGCACGGAACCGTCCGTTCCGGCCTGCCCATCCTCGGGCCCGTCGACAGCGTCATCGGGCTCGACGCCGACGTCGTGGTGTGCGTCGGCAACCCCCGCAACTACACGGTGCGCCAGCGCATCGTCGAACGGCTCGGCCTGCCGGCCGGCCGCTACGCCACGGTCCTGCACCCGTCGGTCACGATCGGCACGGGCAGCTCCGTCGGCGAGGGCACCGTGCTGCTGGCAGGCACGGTGCTGACCGCGGACGTGACCGTGGGCGCGCACGTGGCGGTCATGCCACAGGTCGTGCTCACCCACGATGACCTGGTCGGCTCGTACGCCACCGTCGCCTCCGGCGTCCGGCTCGGCGGCGGGGCGATCCTCGAGACCGGCGCGTACGTCGGCTCCGGCGCCCTGATCCGCGAGGGCGTCACGGTCGGCGAATGGTCGCTGGTCGGCATGGGCTCGGTCGTGTTGCGCGACGTGCCGCCGGGCCAGGTCTGGGCCGGCAGCCCCGCCCGTTTCCTGCGCAACGCAACCGTTCCGGAAAGGCAGAACACATGACCCGCATCCCGCTCGTCGACCTGGCCGCCGCCCACGCGGAGGTGGCCGAGGAGGTCGAGGCCGGCTTCAAGCGCATCATCGCCGACACGGCCTTCATCGGCGGGGCCGAGGTGGCCGCGTTCGAGAGCGAGTACGCGGCGTTCTCCGGGCTGCCGTACGCGATCGGCGTGGCCAACGGCACCGACGCCCTGGAGCTGGCGTTCAAGGCCGTCGGCGTCGGGCCGGGCACCGAGGTGATCCTGCCGGCGAACACGTTCATCGCCACGGCCGAGGCGGTCGCCCGCACCGGCGCCGCTGTCGTCCTGGTGGACTGCGACCCGCGTACCTACCTGATCGACGTGGACGCCGCGCTCGCCGCGATCACGCCGCGCACGAAGGCGATCGCGCCCGTCCACCTGTACGGCCAGCTCGCCCCCGTCGACCTGATCAAATCCGGTCTCGCTGCCCTGTCCCGCGACGACATCGTGATCGTCGAGGACGCCGCTCAGTCGCAGGGCGCCACCCGGCACGGGCTCGGCTCCGGTGTCGACGGCATCGCCGCCACGAGCTTCTACCCGGGCAAGAACCTGGGGGCGTACGGCGACGCGGGCGCCGTCACCACGGCGGTCGAGGAGTGGGCCACCACGGTGCGCACGCTCGGCAGCCACGGTGGCCTGCGCAAGTACCACCACGACCTGGTCGGCGTGAACAGCCGCCTCGACGGCCTGCAGGCGGTCGTGCTGCGCGCCAAACTGGCCCGCCTGGCCGGGTGGAACTCCCAGCGCCGGGCCGCCGCCGCCCGCTACGACGAGCTGCTGGCCGGCTTCGAGCAGGTGGTCCGCCCGGTCACCCTGGACGGCAACGTGCACGTGTGGCACATCTACTGCGTGCGGGTCCCGAACCGCGACGAGGTGCTGGCCAAGCTGAACGCGGCCGGTGTGGGCGCGGCCATCCACTACCCGATCCCGGTGCACCGCACCGGCGCCTTTGCTTCACTGGGCGGGTCGTACCCGAACGCCGAGGCGTCCGCACCGGAGATCCTGTCCCTTCCGATCTACCCGCAGATCACCCCGGACCAGCAGGCTCGGGTGGCCGAGGAACTCGGCAAGGCCCTCGCCTCCTGAACAGTGAGCATCCTGAGCAGAGACAGGTAACACCGTGTACGTGACGTTGCGCGACCGCCCCGGCTCCGACGAACCAGGCGGGGCGGGGCGCACCGTCAAACGGGTGTCGTCCACCGTGGTGCTGCTCGGTGTGGTGAGCCTGCTGACCGACGTCTCCTCCGAAATGGTGGCGTCGGTCCTGCCGCTCTACCTGACCGCGGCGGTCGGGCTCAGCCCGGTCGCCTACGGCTTCCTGGACGGCATGTACCAGGGCGTCAGCGCCTTCCTGCGGATCGCCGGCGGCTATGCCGGTGACCGCGGCGGCCAGCCCAAGTGGGTCGCGGTGCTGGGGTACGGCGCGTCGGCGCTGAGCCGCATCGCGATGCTCGTCGCCACCGGTTTCGCCGCGATCACCGCCGTCGTGACGGTCGACCGGCTCGGCAAGGGCCTGCGCACCGCGCCCCGGGACGCGCTGATCGCCGAGGCGTCGGACCCGAAGATGCTGGGCCGCGCGTTCGGCGTGCACCGCACCCTGGACACCATCGGCGCCGCGATCGGCCCGCTGGTCGCGTTCGCTCTGCTGGCCGCCGTGCCGGGCAGCTACGACTCGATCTGGGTGGTGTCGTTCGCGTTCGCCGTCATCGGTGTCGCGGTGCTGGTGCTGTTCGTGCCGAACCTGCGCACCGCGGCCGGGACCGCCCGGATCGGTCTGCGGCGCGCGTTCCGGGCGGTGGCCGGGCGGTCGCTGCGCCGCCCGCTGCTCGCGGCCGGTGTGCTGGGCCTGCTGACCGTCGGCGACGGATTCCTGTACCTGGCGCTGCAGGAGCGCGACGACTTCGCCGCCGTCTACTTCCCCCTGCTCTACGTGGGTACGAACCTCGTCTACCTGGCACTCGCGGTGCCGATGGGCCGGCTCGCCGACCGCGTCGGCCGGGCCCGGGTGCTCGTGGCCGGACACGGCGCGCTGCTCGCCGCGTACCTGCTGGGCGCCCTGCCGACCGGCGGACTCGGCCTGACCCTGGCCGTCCTGGCGCTGCTCGGCGTCTTCTACGCGGCCACCGACGGGGTGCTGCCCGCCCTGATCAGCCGCCTCGTCCCGGACGAGGCGCGGGGCAGCGGCATCGCGGCCGCGCAGACCGTGGTGGCGCTCGCCCGATTCGCCTCCTCGGTCGTCTTCGGCCTGCTCTGGAGCCTGCAGGGGCCCGCCTGGTCGCTGCTGCTCTTCGCCGGCCTGCTGCTCCTCGCGGTGCCGGGCGTGGCCTGGCTGCTCCGCGGTATCGACTCCACCGAGGTGAACGCTTGAGTCCCAAGGCACGTCTGGCCCTGCTCGCCGCGATCCTGGCGGTCACCCTCGCCGGGTCGGTGGGATACGTGTGGAACGTGCGGCGCGACCAGGCGGCGACGCTGGCCGCGGCACCCGCCGTCTCCGCGGGCGGTGACCTCGGCGCGATGCGCTCACAGCCGCACCTGGTGTTCCGCAGCACGGCGCTGGGGCAGGGCTACGGCCAGGTCGCCGTGGTGCCGCTGAGCGCTCCGGCCGGGCCGCGGGCGTTCACGTCCGCGTCGTGCGAGCGGGTGTACGCGACCGCGGCCGACGCGATCTGCCTGTCCGCGGATCGTGGGCTGGTCACCACGTACAAGGCCCAGCTGCTCGACACGGCGTGGGCGCCCATGCGTGACCTACCACTGACCGGGCTGCCCAGCCGGGCCCGGCTGTCGCGCGACGGCTCGCTGGCGGCGACCACGACGTTCGTGTTCGGTGACTCCTACGCCAACCCGGGGCAGTTCTCCACCCGGACGGTGGTGACCCGCACCGACGGCGAGGTGGTCGGCGACATCGAGAAGTTCGAGCTGGTCGTGGACGGCAAAGTGATCACCGCGGCCGACAAGAACCTGTGGGGCGTCACGTTCCTCGACGACGACCGGTTCTACGCGACCGCGGCCTCCGGCGGCAAGACGTGGCTGGTCGACGGCAATCTGTCCCAGCGACGGGTCACGTCGGTGCGCGGCGACGTGGAGTGCCCGTCGCTGTCGCCGGACCTCACGCGGGTGGCGTTCAAGAAGCACGGCGACCTGCCGGCGGGTAAGTGGCGGCTGGCCGTCTACGACCTGCGCAACGGTAGGGAGACGGTGCTGGCGGAGACCCGCAGCGTCGACGACCAGGTCGAGTGGCTCGACGACGCGACCGTCATCTACGGGCTGCCGCGCGAGGATCAGACGTCCGCGTCGAGCGACGTGTGGGCGGTGCCAGCGGACGGGACGGGCGAACCGAAGGTGCTGGTCAGCGACGCCTGGTCGCCCGCCGTCGTCCGCTAGACCTTCCATGGTCAGGGTGTGAACCGGCGAGCCGCGTCAGGGGGTTCGGAAACGGCTCGCGGGCTCCCGGGACGGCTTTGCGGCTGAGTCGTCGGCGGTGCTTCGGCCTTGCGGCCGGCTCGGCCGGAAAGCCGGCTCGGCCGGAAAGCCGTCCCGGCCGGAAAGCCGGCTCGGTCGGCGGCCGGCTTCGGTGATACCAGTCTGGGCTACGGCTCGCGGCCCGATACCGCCATGTTCCGGTGCTGGACGATCGACTACGGCCGTTTTCGGGCCGGGCTGCGGGATGTTGCTGTTTCCGGCGCAGGGAAGGGTTCACCAGCCACCGCCGGACGATCAACCGAAACCCGGCGCCGCGGCTGGCGGGCTGGCCCCTGACCGCCAGCCGTAGCTCAGCCGTGGAATCCGGCTGTCACCGGTTGGCAGCGGGATTTCCTGGCGGACTTGAAGAGCGCCGCCTGATGCGGTGCTCGGGAGAGCGCCGCCTGATGCGGTGCTCGGGAGAGCGGCGTCGTGGAGGGCCGGTGCTGCGGCGGTGAGGTCACACGTAGCTGCTGCGCGCGACTCTGACGTCGCGGTGGCGACGGCAGGCGTCCACGGCTTCGCTGTGTGGGACCGGGCCGTCGTTGCCAGCGACGTCAGGAGCACACACGAAGCCCGAGTGTGTGCTCCTCGGTCTGCAGGCGGGCGGCAGTATGCGGGGACCGTCCGCCGTGGTCGTTGGGCGGCCCGGGATTGTGTGGGGCCAGTGGGTGGCGAGCGGGGCGGTCTGGGCGCGCCGCTGTCGGGTCCGGCACGGCCGTCCGCGACCGGTGGCCGGCGAAGTGCCGGAAACCCTGACCTCGAAGGGTGTCTGGTACGCAGCCGCCGCTCGTGATCATGGCTGGGCTCGGAGGCTGAGAACACCGGTCGTGCGATCGCCGGTGTGCTGCCGCCGCCGTTGTCGGGCTCCCGGGTGCGTCGGGCGCACGCTGGCGCTTTCCGTGTGCGTGTGACGTCGTGGCCGGCGACTGTCGTGGCCGGCCACGGCAGGAGCACACGCTGCGGATTCGCGGACGCGCACCGTCGTCATGGCAACGATCGGAGCACACCGTGTCGCTGTGTGTGCGCCGGCCGCTGTTACTGCGCGGGGCTGTCGAACGGCTTGCCGTCGTCCCACTTGTTGTTCTGCCAGACGTTGCCGGTGCCTGCCACGTTGTACGAGGTGACGGCACCGAACGAGGCGCACTTGCCGGTGGAGCCGCGCTGGAACACGTTGTCCTTGATGACGATGCGCTCGGCCTGCGTACCGTATTTCTTGTTCGGGTCGTGGCCGCCGTAGAAGCAGTACGACATCTCGTCCGAGGCGACGAACAGGTTGCCCTCGATCGTGTAGTCGCTGTTCGGGCCGAGGTCACCGAAGATCGACGCGTTGGACGTGCATCCGCCGCCCGCGGCGTTGGTCGGCCGGTTGCAGGCCAGCGTGTTGCCGATCAGCTTGATGTTCTTGCCGCCGTTGGAGAGGAAGGCGTTGAGATGCCAGTCCTCACCCTCCGGCACGAACGGGTCGTGCAGGTACGAGTCCTGGACCAGGCAGTTGTAGTAGCAGTTGACGCCACTCTGGCCGCCCTTGAGGTCGGACCGCAGCACGGTCACGTTCTCGAAGCCGACGGTGTGCAGGTACGCCTCGCCGCCGTCGATGTCGGAGTCCTCGATCAGCAGGGAGTTCTCCCGGCCCTCGACCTTGACCGTCCCGGTGACCTTGCTGTTGCGGATCACCACGTCGGACGCCTTGATCACCAGCGGGCAGCGGACGTCACGGGAGTCGATGACGTAACCGGAGTCCTCGATCGTGCACGGCCCGTCGTAGGCGCGCAGCGAGACCCCGTCCCGGACGCCGGTCGACGCCGCGTCCGGGAAGGCGCCGGGCTTCTTGCGGTCGTTGGCGAACGTGGCCTCTGTGCTGCCGCCGTCGCCGGAACCGGACTGGATGTACCAGAACGCGCCGGCGCCCACGGCCACGAAAGCCGTGAGCGCCGCCACCAGGCGACCTCTGCGCACGAGAGGGTCAGTTCCGCTTCTCCGCCACGAAGGCGGTGAGGCTGGCGAGGGTCTCGAACACCTCGGCCGTCACGTCCTCGTCGTCGACGGTGATACCGAACCGCTCCTCGAGCGACGCGACCAGCTCGAGGACGGCCATCGAGTCGAGCTCCGGCAGGTTGCCGAGCAGCTCGGTGTCGGCGCTGATCGAGCCGGCCCGGTCGGAGATGCTCAGCGTGTCGACGAGGACCGCCTTCACCTCGTCGAGCAGGGTCGAGCTGTTCAGGTCCATGCTTTGTTCCTCCGTCGTAGTTCTGTGGATCAGACGAGCATCTCGGCCGCGGCCGGGTGGCTCAGGAAAGCGGTCGGGCTTGCGGTCAGGCCGTACGCGCCGGCCTGGAAGATGACGATCAGGTCGCCGACGTCGGCGCGCGGCAGGGTCACGTTGTCACCGAGCAGGTCCAGCGGCGTGCACAGCGAACCCACCACCGACACCGTCTCGACCGGCTCCGCGCCGAAGCCGGTGCCGACGGCGAGCGGGTAGTTGCGGCGGATGACCTGGCCGAAGTTGCCGGACGCGGCCAGCTGGTGGTGCAGGCCACCGTCGACGACCAGGAACGTCTTGCCGCGCGACTCCTTGCGGTCGACGACGCGGGTGACGTACACGCCGGACTCGCCGACGATGTAGCGGCCCAGCTCGACCACGACCCGGGCCTCCGGCAGGGCCGGGCGCAACCGGCCGGTCAGCAGCTCGGACAGGTTGTCGCCGACGGCCGCGAGGTCGAGCGGCTGGTCCTTGTCGGTGTACGGGATACCGAACCCGCCACCCAGGTTGACGTACCGCACCGGCGTGGCGGCGTCCTCGGCCAGCCGCAGCACCAGGTCGACGGTGTGCCGCTGCGCGTCGATGAGACTCTCGGCGCGCAGGTTCTGCGAGCCGGCGAAGACGTGGAAGCCGAGGAACTCCAGGTCGGTGTCGCCCAGGCGCTTGAGCAGGGCGGGAACCCGCTCGGCGTCGACGCCGAACTGCTGCGGGCCACCGCCCATCCGCATGCCCGAGCCCTTGAGCGCGAAGTCCGGGTTGACGCGCACCGCGACGCGCGGCCGGACACCGAGCAGCTCACCGATGCGGACCAGACGGTCGGCCTCGTTCTCCGACTCCATCTCGATGGTCACGCCGGCGGCGACGGCCTGGCGCAGCTCGGTGTCGGTCTTGCCGGGCCCGGCGAAGCTGATCCGGTTGGCCGGGACCGTGGTGTCGAGCGCCACGAGCATCTCGGCCGACGAGGCCACGTCGAACGAGTCGACCAGGCCGCTGAGGTGCTGCACGACGGCCGGCATCGGGTTGGCCTTGACCGCGTAGCTGAGGTTGAGGCCCTCGGGCAGCGCCGCGCGCAGCTGAGCGATCCGGTCGGTGAGCAGCTGGCGGTCGTAGGCGAAGTACGGCGTGGAGCCGGCCCGGTCGGCGAGCCGGTCGACGGGTACACCGCCGACGGTCAGCTTGCCCTCGCTGCGGCCGAAGGCGGCGACGGTGGGGTGCTCGGTCACTGGTTCAGCTCCTGGCGGATGAGGTTGCGGTCGTACTTGCCGTTGGGCGAGCGGGGCATCTCGGGGCGGACCTCGATGCGCTTCGGCAGCATGTAGATCGGCACGTCCTGCTTGAACCGGTCGAGCAGCGCCGCCTCGTCGATCTCGGCGCCCTCGGTCGGGCTGACCACCAGCGCGATGACGTGGCCCAGCTTCGCGTCCGGCAGGCCGAGCGCCACGGCGTCACGGACCAGGCCGGTGCTGTAGGCGACCTCTTCGATCTCGGTGGGGCTGACCCGGTAACCCGACGTCTTGATCATCTCGTCGGTGCGGCCGACGAAGTAGAGGAAGCCCTCCTCGTCGCGGACCACGGTGTCACCGGACCAGACGGCCAGCTCGGGGGCGAGCGTGCCCTCCCGCGCGGGCAGCGGCTTGAACCGCTCGGCGGTGCGCTCCGGGTCGTTCCAGTAGCCGAGCGCCACCAGGGCGCCGCGGTGCACCAGCTCGCCCTCCTCACCGGCGTCGCACTCGGTGCCGTCCGGGCGTACGACCAGGATCTCCGCGTTCGGAATGGCCTTGCCGATCGAGTCGGGCCGCCGGTCGACCTGCTCCGGGTCGAGGTAGGTGGACCGGAAGGCCTCGGTCAGGCCGTACATCAGGAAGGGTTTCGCCGTCGGGAAGGTCTCCCGCAGCCGGTCCAGGGTGGTGCGCGGCATGCGCCCGCCGGTGTTGGCGAAGTAGCGCAGCGACGCGGTCGCCTCGGGGGTCCAGGCCTGCTCGACCAGCTGCAGCCAGAGCGGCGGCACACAGGTCAGGCCGGTCACCTGGTGCTTGGCGCAGAGCCGGACGACCTCGCGGGGCAGCAGGTAGTTCATCAGCACGACGTGGGCGCCGGTCGCGAACGCGGTGGTGATCTGGCTGAATCCGGCGTCGAAGCTCAGCGGCAGCACCGACAGGATCACGTCGTCGGAGGTGTTGCCGATGTACGTGCTGACGCTCTCGGCGCCGACGATCAGGTTGCGGTGCGAGAGCACCACGCCCTTGGGCTTGCCGGTGCTGCCGGAGGTGTAGAGGATCGCGGCCACGTCGGCGTCGATGCCACCGGCGTCCGGGACGGCGGTCCCGGCCTCGGGCAGCTCGTCGAAGGTGCTGATCGTGTACCGCGCGCCGGCCGGCGCCTCCACGCCCGCACCGCCGACCAGGACGACCCGCTCGACCGACTTCAGGTTCTCCAGCTCCTCGCGCAGCGACTGGAACCGGTCCGGGGTGGTCACCAGCACCCGGGCGTCGCAGTCGGCCACGACGTGTCCCACCTGACGCGGGCGCAGCACCGGGTTGATCGGCACGAAGACGCCGCCGGCCGCCGAGGTGCCGAAGACCGCGACCACCGTCTCGACGCGCTTGTCGAGCCACACCGCCACCCGGTCACCGCGCTCCACCCCGAGCCGCCGCAGGCCACGGCCCGCGTCCAGGATGCGCTCCCGCAGCTCGGCGTAGGTCAGCGTCTGGTCCTTGAAGGTGAGGGCGGCGTTCTCCGGGAACCGCTCGGCGGCTTCCCGGACCAGGTCGTGCAGACGGACGCGCATAGAGGCTTGCTTCTTCCTTAGGACGGGCACCGGGGAGGTCACCAGCTGAGGCAGACGAGTTCGCTGTAGAGGTAGTCGACGTCGGAGTCGGCGATCCCGTCGCCGAGGACCATCTTGCGGCGTGGGTTCGCCAGCGGACGGCCGCCGGGCAGGCCGCCGCCGGAGATCCGGGTCTCGGCCAGCGTCGCCGGCAGGCCGTGGCGCAGCAGCAGGTGGCTGGAGACCTGACGGAACATGCGCCGGAACAGCGGCGGGTTGCTCACGTACAGGATCGAGGCGAACAGCGGCAGGCCCTTGCGCCGGTCCTTGCGGAAGATCACGTAGCAGGTCTCGCCGCCGCGGGTGAGCAGCAGGTGGCGGGCCGCGGCCAGGCCGGCGTGGTCCTGGTAGATCTGCGCCTCGGCGCCGGTCAGCGCACTCGCGATGGCCCGCGGGTCGGCGGTCACCGAGCCCGAGCCGGGCAGCGAGGGCAGGGTGATGTTCGGCACGAGCTCGGTCGCGGTGTCGAGGAAGCGGAAGCCCCGCTTGGTGTTGACCGGCACCACGTTGCCGCTCGGCGACAGATCGGTGTAGACGTCGCATTTCTGGTCGAGCTGGGCCTTGAGCAGCTTCAGGCTGTGGAACCGCTGCTCGGGCAGCACGCACCAGGCGCCGAGGTTGCAGAACCGCAGGACCCGGTCACCGACCGTGCGGTCGGAGTAGAAGGCGAGGTAGGCACCGACCACGGTGCCGTCGTCGGTGCGCAGCTGGAAACCGTGGTTCGGTGCGTCGACCTTCCACGGCACGTCGACCGCCTGTGCCCACGCTTGCGCGGAGACCTTCTCGTTGAGCTCGCGGTGCAGGAAATCCGCGACCTCGGGCACGTCCGAGGCGGTGATGGCGCTGACCCGAACTCCCATCTAGCTCGCCGCTCCGACCGGCCGACAAGGCCGTCCGGGGGTGGAATTCATGTCGTTGCCCTTCCGGTTCGTGGTCGCGCCGACCTTACCGTGAGGGGGTGAGCGGACGCCGCCGCTGTGCCAGCTTTCCGTCACTCCGGATTGCCGATACGACCACTCCGGAGGGTCGGGTACCGGACGAACGGACGATTGCCCCGCGTGCCCGGAGCGCCCTGTCCGCGATCTCCTGAACCGGTCCACTTCGGAGGCGATCTCACCCGATTCGCCGGGATCAGCGGAATTGCCAGCAAATATGATTCACTGCGCCGAAAGCGATTCTTGGCTCCGTCTCAGGCGGCTCACGGTTTCGCCGGGGATCTTCTAGGATGCTCAGGTCATCCATTGCAGAAGACTCTCGATGACCGCCCGGAAAATGGGACTCATCACGAGGAGATCGCGCCCAGATGAAGCATCGCCGTAAGTTCCGGCCGAAAGCTCTCGCTCCCATTCTTGCGACGGTTTTCGTCGTGCTTTCCGCCTCTGGCGCCTTCGTGGTCCAGTCGTATCTGAGAAACAGCGAACCGGATCGTCAGGCCGAGATCGCCGCGACCGGGAATCTGCCGCAGGATCAGCTCGGCGCGCCGTCCGGCGCCCCGTCGGCGTCCGGCTCGGTGGCGCCCAGCCCGTCACTGTCGGTGAAGCCGTCGGCCTCGGTGTCGGCGAAGCCGAAGCCGTCGACGAGCAAGAGCAAGAGCAGCAGCACGTCGTACGTCGGCGGCGGCGGCAGCTGCGCGCTCCCCCGCTACCCCACCCCGGCCTGCACGGGCGTCCCCGCGGGCTGGAAGCCGAAGAAGACGGTGAACGGTGACCTGACCATCACCAAGTCCGGCACGGTCGTCACCGACCAGCTCGTGACCGGCAGCATCATCGTCAGGGCGTCCGACGTGACGATCAGCCGCAGCCGCGTCTACGGCTCGATCGACAACTTCCACGGCAACGTGATCTACGGGCACACCACGATCAAGGACACCGAGGTGGTCAACCCGCCCGGCCAGGAGTACTCGAAGAACGACCAGTACGCCTTCGGCGTCGCCGACTACACCTGCCTGCGCTGCAAGGTGATCAACCGGATGGAGGGCTGGCGGGTCGGCGCCAGCGACTACAAGGGCGCCGGCAAGGTCGTCATCCAGGACTCGTTCGCCCAGCTCGCGGTGCCGCCGGGGATGTGCGCGTCGGACGACCCGCACGGTGACGGCATCCAGGCCTACCAGGGGCCCACGGTCACGATCCGTCACAACACGATCGACCAGCGACTCGACGAGTGCCCGACCGCGCCGATCTTCGTACCGGACCAGGGCAACGACGGCGCGGTGGTGCAGGACAACCTCATCGCCGGCGGCGGTTACGCGATCCGGCTGACCGGTGGCGATTTCCCCGCGGTCACCGGCAACAAAGTGGTGGCGGGCAGTTTCGGGTACGGCCCGATGGAGGTTTCCTGCGGCCTCATCGACAACTTCAGCGGGAATGCCACGGTGAAGTACGACTGGTCGACCGGCAGGATCACGAGCACGGTGAAGGCCATTAACGAGTGTTGATGCAATAGCGAGTGGGAGGGGCCCCCGGACCCCTCCCACTCGCTGCGAACCTTAAGTCTCGCTTAAAAAACCTTTACCCCTCAGCCGGTACGCCGGCCGAGCGCAACTCCCGCAGCACGTGCCGCAGCCGGTAACCGAGCAGCGCCATGACCCCCACCGTGACCACTCCGGAGACCATCAGCACGGCCAGATCGGGCCAGCCCGTACGCGTGACCGCCACCGCCGCGACGGCCACCACGGCCCCGCCGAGCAGCGCGGGCGCCACCCGCGACAGCAGTGTGCCGAGCGACACCCCGGTCCGGTACAGGTCCACCAGATACAGCGGCAGCACCAGGACCAGCGCGACGCCGAACTGCACCGCGGCCGCGGCCTCCAGGCCACCGTGCACACTCGCCAGATACAGCGCCGGCAGCAGCGCCACGAACCAGACCGTCTGGACCACCAGCACCACCCGGGTGCTGGCCAGCACCACGAAGTAGTCGTAGAACAGCTCGAACAGGATCCGCAGCGCCGCCAGCAGGCCAAGCCACACCAGCACCGTCGACGCCGGGTCCCAGACGTCGCCGTACAGGAACCGGATCAGCGGCCCGGCCGCGCCGGACAGCAGCAGACAGGCCGGCAGCGCGATGACCGCCAGCAGACCGGCCGCCGACAGGAACGCCGACCGCATGGCCGGACGGTCCTGCTGCAGACGCGCCAGCGCGGCCGGCACCACGGCCCGCACCGGCTGGGAGAAGATCGTGATCGGCCAGTTCGCCAGGTTCAGCGCGAGCATGTAATAGCCCAGCGCCGTCGGTCCGAGGACCGTACCGACCACGATCCGGTCCACGTTCGTGGTCGCGAACACGATGATGCTCGACCCGGCCAGCGGCAGACCGAACTTCAGCAGCGCCCGCGCCTTCGACCGGTTGAAACCGAACCGCAGGCCGCGCGGCGCGTACGCGAAGAAGATGACCGCACCCGCGACCGAACCGCTCAGCTGGCCGATCGCGAGGCTCATGGCACCCGCACCGGAGAGCGCGAAGGCGATCGACACCGCCGCGCTGGTCCAGTTGGTGGCCAGGTCGGCGACGGTCTTCTGCTTCTGCTTGAAGGCCCGCTGCAGCAGCCCGACCGGGGTCGCCACCAGGCCGCTGACGATCACACTGAGCGCCAGCACCCGGATCACCGGGATCGAGCTCTCGTCACCGAGCGCCTGCGCGAACGCCGGTGCGCCGAACCAGCAGGCGATGTAGACCAGGGTGCTGGACACCACCGACAGGGTGGCGACCGTGGGCGCGATCTCCTCCGGATCGTCGGGCCAGCGCACGATCGCCAGGCTCACACCCAGTTCGTTGAAGCTCAGCACGGCCGTCAGCACCACGAGGGCGACCGCGAACGTGCCGAACTCCTCCGGCCCCAGGATGCGGGCCAGGGCGATACCGATGACCAGGGTGCTCAACCGGCTGAGCATGGTGCTCGCGAGGCTCCAGCCCAGGGCGCGCGACGCCTTCTGGAAGAGCGCGGGTTCCTCGGGCGGGGCGGGCGGTTCCTGGACGCTCATCCGAGCAGCCGCCGCACCCGCTGGCGCGCGCCGTCGGAGAGCGAGTCGGCGATCGCCTTGTGACCGGCCACCCGCGCGCCCTCGCTCAGGCGACGACGAGCCGGCACCCGGTGGGCGAGCGCTCGTTCGTACACCTCGTTGAGGGTCTTGGCCGCCGCCTTGAGGCTGAACCGGTCGAGGATCAGCTGCCGTCCCCACCGCCCCCGCTCGGCGCGCAGCGCCGGATCGTCGACGAGCGTGCGCAGGGCCTCGGCGAGCGGCGCCGCATCGACGTCACCCTCGCCGATGCCGTAGAAGCCCTCCCGCAGGAAGTGGCCGACGGTGTCCGGACCGGCCGGCAGGAAGAAGCCGCGGATCCCCAGGACCACCAGCGGCTGGGCGAACGCCATGGCCCGCAGCGCGGAACCGCCCATCCCGACCATGATGTCGGCGGCCGCGTACGCCGGGCGCGGGTCGCCCATCGACCCGGCCATGATGATCGCGGTACGGCCCAGCGCCGTGTTGACGCGCTGCGCCTCGGCGGACACGTCGGCGAACGACGGGCCGTCGCCGACCACCAGGAAACGCACCCGCACGTCGTCGAGGAGCTCGACCGCCCGGATGGTCCGCAGGACGCCCTCGGCCTTCATGTCCGGCTCCAGCCGCGACACCACGCTGATCAGGATCTCGTGGGCGCCGATGCCGTGCTGGGCGCGGAACGCGGGGCCGTCGGTCGCGGCCGGGTCGTCGGAGTCGGTGTTCACCGGCGGCTCGATCAGCGTGGGCCGGGCCCGGAACGCCGCCGCCTCCTCGACCAGCTGCTGGGTGCCGACGATGATCTCGCCGTAGCGGGGCATCCAGCGCGGCACCCGCATGCCGTAGATGGTGGTCACCACCGGCAGCCCGCGGCGCACGTGCGCGCCGAAGAAGGCGTCCAGCCCCACCGAGAACTCGTAGACGTGCAGCAGGTCGGCGCGGAACTCCCGGGCCGCACGGGCCAGCGCGCGAGACAGTGCCGGGCGGGCCGGCATCGTCTTGCCGAGCCGCTCGGCCCCGTGACGCTGGGCGATCAGTGGCAGGCCGTGGGAGCGCACGAGATCGGCCATCGGGCCTGGCCGGTCGGTGTAGTTGCCGAACACGGCGACCTCGTGGCCGTAGTCGCGCATGCTGACGGCGAGGTCCAGAGCGTTGAGCTGACTCCCGCCGAGTTCCAGATGATGCAGGCCGACGATCAGTCGCACCCTGTCTCCCCCAGTCGGTCGTGCGGCGGACTCTCCGCCGCGGTCGTTGGTGCCCGGGCGCGACCGTGGCGCGGACGGCGAGGCCGTCCGCGCCACGGTCGGTGCACCCCAGGGTCAGTTAGGGCTGAATACCAGGTCGACCCAGAAGTTGACGGTCGTCGATGATCCTGGCATCACGCCGCCCGTTCCGTAACGGTAGGCGCCGCCATTGGCGGGCACCGTCAGATCCGAGACGGTACGACTGTCGGCCAGCCCACTTCCGGTCACCGCGTAATGCCCGGCCGGAGCGTGGTAGGAGACCATGTACTGATAGCCCGCGATCACGTCCACCGGCTCGTCGAACAGGGCGGTCTGCCAGCCCGACTCGGTCTCGTTCTCGAAGGTCACGGTCGCGACCTCGATGCCACCGGGCGACCAGAGCGTGCCCTTGTGCGTACCGGTGTTGCCCGCGCCCTTGTAGAACCGGATCCCGTGGACCTTGCCGTTGACCGCCGGGGTCACCTTCATCCCGACCTCCACCGCGTCGGAGTCGTCCCAGCCGGCCGTGGCGGGAGTGTCCTGGTCGGTGAAGACGCCGTACTTCGCGGCCGGAGGCTGCGTCGACGGCGACGGGCTGGTGCTCGTGCTCGGCGACGTCGAGGGGCTGGTGCTCGGCGAGGAACTCGGGCTCGCGCTCGGCGACGCCGACGGTGACGTCACGCTGGGCGTGGGCGACGCCGAGGTGACGGTCGGCGTCGGGGTCGGCGGCACCTCCGCGTCGCTGACGAACAGCGGGTCCACCCAGTAGTTCGTGGCGTTGTACGACTGGGACGGGAACTCGCTGTCGCCGTACCGGTAGACGCCGTTGTTGCCACCCGCGGCGGTCAGCGGACCCCGCGTGAAGCCGTCGGCGAAGTACGCCCCGTCGAACGCGTAGTTGCCGTTCGGCGCGAAGTACGACGCCACGTACGTGGTCCCGGCCGTGATGTCGGCCGGCTCCGCGAAGTACGCGGTGCGCCAGCCGGTCTCCGACGAGTTCGGCACGACCGCCGACTCGATCTTCGAGCCGTTCTCCTGCCACAGGCTCACCTGGTGCGTGCCGTCGTTGCCCGGACCCTGATAGAACCGGATCCCGACGAGCTCACCGTCGCTGGCGGCCGAGAACTTGACGCCGAGCTCCACCTTGGCCGGGTCACTGACCGAGACCGTGGTGGGCACCGCGTCGCTCGGGAACAGCGAGTGCACCGTGCCGTCGATCGCCGTGCTGAACGACCAGGTGGCCTTGCCCTCGCGGTCCTCGGAGTCCTCACCGCTGACGACCGCGGTGAAGGTCGTCGCCGCCGCCAGCGGCTGCGCCGGGGTGAACGTCACCCGCTTCTCCGCGGCGTCGTACGCCGTCGCGCCGGTGACCGCCGTGCCGCCGGCCGGGGTGAGTGTGAACTTCACCGACGACGGCTTCAGCGCCTTCGAGAACACCGCCGACGGGTGCGTGGTGGTCGGCACCGAAGCCGCGGCGTCGACCGGCGTCGTGCCGGTCACCGTCGGCGGCAGGTCGCCGCTGACCCCGAACGTGACGTCGACGTAGTAGTTGGCCGCGTCGAAGGACTCGTCCGGGAAGCCACCGCCGTTGGCGTACTTGAACAGGCCGTTGCCGTTCGCGGTGGTGGACCGCGGCGCGGTGAGCGGGCCGCTCTTCCAGTCCTTCGCCAGCATCCAGTTGTCACTGGCGTAGTTGCCGCTCGGCGCGTAGTAGGAGGCCACGTAGGTGGTGCCGCCGTCGACCTTGACCGGCGAGGAGAACTTGAGGGTCTGCCAGCCGGAGGCCGTCTCGTCCTCGAACGTCCCGGTCCGCATGCGGTTGCCGCCGGCGGTCCAGAGCGTGCCGGTGTGCGTGCCGGTGTTGCCGGCACCCTTGTAGAAGCGGATGCCGGTGATCCAGCCGTCGACCGCCGGCTTGACGCGCACGCCCAGCTCGACCGGGCTGCCGTCGGGCACCTCCGGCGTCTGCGGCACCCGGTTGCCGAACAGCGTGCTGGCACCGGTCAGGCCGTAGTCGCGGGTGGTCGGCGACTGCCCCAGGTTGGCGCTGTCGTCGGCGGCCCGGACCCGCACGTTCTGGGTGCTCAGGCCGGTCGCGTGGAACTTGTACGACCACTCGGTGGTACCCGTGGCCGGGTGCCAGGTGGCGCCGTCGTCGGTGGAGACCTCCACCCCGGCGACGTGTCCGCCGACGTCGGCCGCGGTGCCCTGCAGGGTCACCTCGCTGCCGCGGACCAGCTTGGTCGCGGCCGCGGGGGCGGTGATCTGCACGGTCGGCGCGGTGTCGTCGGTGGAGGCGGTGGCCGCGTGCAGGCCGTCCATCAGGTCGGCCGGCTGCACGCCCATGTCGGCGAGCAGGTTGACCACCGACTGCTGCATGCGGCTGTCGACCGGGGTCGGCTCACCGTCGTGGACCTCGTCGAGGCCCCAGGTGTACTGGATGCTGCCGGCGCTGAAGACCAGCGCGCCGCTGCCGGCCCGGTAGAGCGTCAGGTGGTGGGTGGTCTCACCCGGCGACACCTTGTTGCCCCAGCCGTCCTGCACGAGCTGCGGGACCTGACCGGTGGTGGTCGACAGACGGACCAGGCCCTCCGGCCGGAAACCGTTGTCGACATCCTCGTCGGACTCGTATCCGACGGTGTGCGGTGACAGGGCCACCGAGTCACCGGCCGGGATCTGGTCCAGGTTCGTGTGCCGCCAGAGCCGGTACTTGCCCTCGTCGGACTTAACGGTCACCGCGAGATCGCCGTCGTTGACCATGTACATGGTCCCCATCAGCTCGTTCTCCGGGCGGCCGCCGTCGGCGGGCGGGCTGAACCGGAAGTCGCGCCAGGTGCCGGTCCACTCGTCCTCCGGGTCGATCCGGGAGTTGGCCCAGGTCTCCTTGTACGTCACCACGGTCCGGTACGGCGTGTCCGAGCCGTCCTTGCTCGACTCGTAGCGGGTCTTCCAGTACACCGAGTTGCCGCTGAAGAACGCGAGGTGAGTGCCCGCGTCACGGGCCGCCTCGACGTTCTCCCGCTGCTTCGCGCTCCAGTACTCGTCGTGACCGACCGACAGGAACACCCGGTGGTTCTTGATCAGAGCGCCGCGGCGGTCGCTGTCGACGTTCGTGGTGTAGCTGACGTCGTACCCGTTGCGCTCCATGAAGCGGATCATCGGGTACTCCGCGCCGAACAGGAAGTCACGCCGCTCGACACTGCCGCGGTCGGCGAACGGGCGGTTGTAGCTCAGCTTGTAGGCCCGGCCGTTGGGGCCGCCGGCGTAGAAGCTGGCACCGCCGTACAGGTTGTACGCCTGCCAGGTCGCGTCGGACGTCTGGTAGAAGACGTCGGAGGTGCTCGCGTCCTGCCGGACGACGAAGGTGATGTGGCTGGAGCCGTCGGTGTCGTCGCGGAACAGGCGCGCGATGTAGACGCCGGAGACCGCGTCGGCCGGCACGTCCCAGGAGGCGGAGACGTCCCAGTTCCCGCAGTCGTAGATCGAGGTCACCGAGTCGGTGATGCACTCGCGCTGCGGCGACGGCGCGGTGAGCGGCGTGACGTCGTCGATCTTGCGGGCGCCGTCGCCGTCGTAGTAACCGAGGCGGTAGATCTGGATCTCGTACTCGGAGGCCGTCGTCTTGATCTTGAAGTCGATCTTCTGACCCGCGTTGACACTGATGTCGGTCGCGAAGCCCTGCAGATCGGGATCACCGGCGCCGTCGATGTCCCACACCGTCTTCGGTGTGCCGTCCTTGCTGTTCTCACAGACGATCGGGTTGTTTCCGGGCGCGCAGGGATCAGCCTGCGCCACTCCCGGCAGTACCACGATGCCGGCGGCCACCACCGTGACGACTCCCCCCAGAGTCGCCAGCATGCGCCGTTTCGACCACTTCCTCGGGTCCGGCGTTGCATAGGCCACCAGCAACGCCTTCCACTTACTCAAGACGTCTGCCCCCTTTGGACGATGCGCGGCCCATGGTGTCCATCCGGCACGCTCACCTCGCATTTCAGCGGGAGCGTAGCCGCGGCGATCCACCGGGCGTACCGCACTTCGGCCGATAAATTCATACGACTGGACAGGCCGGGCCACCCGACGCGCTCGTCCTCCACAGAGGTCGGCCGACCGATCCGGCGACTCGGCTGATCATGAATCGCCCCCCATGTTAGGGAGGCAGCCGATCACGTCCGGCGGGCGGTGGCGGTTCTCACCGTCCTGGCCGGATGCGTGAATCGCCACACGGTGCCACACATGCCGATGAAAAGGGCGAGCGTGATGGCGAAGGTCGTGTAGTACAGCGAGTCGAACGTGCCACCGACCACGACCGCGACCGCCTGCGCCGAGATCAGGGCCACACAGAGATGCCGGTCCTGCTCGCGCTTGGATCGCCGCAACGCGATGACGGCCAGCGTGATCGCGGCGATGTGCAGGATCAGCAGCGCCGCGACACCGATGATCCCACCGGTCACCAGGGTGTAAAGCCACTGATTGTCGAGGATGGTGTCACGCACCGGATCGGCCAGCAGCGTCCGCGGCCCGCGGCCCAGCCAGGGCCGCTGATCGTAGAAGTGCCCGACCAGGTCGTAGTCGTTGGTGCGCCCCTCGATGCTCGGGTCGACCCCGACGTTGAGGAACATCGCCTTGAGCGTGCCGAGCACACCCGGTTTGGCGATCGTGATCGCCCCGAGCGCGGCGACGCCCATGTAGAGGAACGTGTAGCGCAACCGCCACGACCAGATCGGCACCATGATGATCAGCGCGAGTGCGAGCGCAACGATGCCGGTCCGGGAGATCGACATGGGGTTCGAGACGGCCATCAGGAAGCCGCACAGCGCCGCGAACCGGCGCTGGAACTTCGTCTCGGCGAACCGGGCCACGTGGATGGCGAACGGCACCATCATCGCCACCACGGCGCTGAACTCGATGTAGTGCGTCGTCGTGCCGGCGATGCGGAACTGACCCTCGTCACCGCGGGTGCCGAAGCCGACAAGACCACCCTTGACCTCGAGGCCGGGGATGACGAAGTACTCCGAGACGTCGATCTTCAGGGTCGCCTGCAGGATGCCGACCACACCCATGAAGCCGGCGCTGTAGACCATGATCCGCAGCACCCGGTTGAGCCGGTCCCAGTTCTGGATGCCGTCGGCGACGATCAGCGCCGCCCCGAGGAACTCGAACAGCTGCAGCATCGCGAAGTTCTGCGCGTTGGCCTCCTGCGTGGGAAGACCGCGCAGGAGGCCCGCGATGTAGGACATCACGTTGGCTATCAGGTAGAGCCCGAGGAACCAGCGGATCGGCTGCGGGCCGACCAGCAACAGCCGGGGGCTGAGCCGGGCCAGGCACCACCAGGCGAACATCAGCAGGCAGAGCAGCAGCGCGGGTCGTCCCGCGTACGTCAGGTTCGGGACGATCAGGGTGCCGGGGAGGACATAGAGCAGAACCACACAGATCGAGACGAGTGTGGCCACGTCGATCGTGGTCCGGTACCGCCGCGAGCTGTAGACGTTCTCATCGAGCAGGGACGGTTCGAAGTCGACCGGGTGTGAGACGGTCGGCGAACTCACCGCCGTTCGGCCTTCTTGTCGTCGTGTTTCCAGCCCCACGGCGGAAGGACGATGGTGGCGTCGGCCGGGGCCTGCTCGAGGCGGGGGTCCGGGCCGCGCTGCTCGGGGGTGTTGCCGGAGGTCTGCTGCGACCGGTACGCGGTACCGCTGCTCTCGGTGCCACGACGCTGCTGCGGCACCGACGGCTTGCCGTTGCTGCCGTTGCCGGCACGCGCGCCCTGCTGCTCGGCCGGCTTGGCGGCGGCCGCCGCGGCAGGCGGCTGCTGGATGATGACGGTCTGGGTCTTCTCGTAACTCGGCGGGACCTGGCCTCCACCGCGGCCACCCGACGGGACGGCGCCGACGACTGACGGAGCGGTCGGGTCCTCGTCCTCGTCCTTGCGGCGGCGGTTGGCACGCCAGCGGATCAGGGCGTCGATGCCGATGGTGAAGCCGGCGGTCAGCAGCAGACCGAGGCCGGCGGCGACGACCATCACCCGCATGATCTTGGAGCTCTTCTCCTCGACCTCGCCGCCGTCGTCGAGCTGCAGCGTCTTGATGATGTCGGTGTCCGCCACCCGCAGGGTCTCCTGACGCTGCTGGACGGCGTCGGCGATGCCCTTCTGCACGAACTGCACGGTGGCGGTGGCCTGCTCGGGCGACTCACCGACCACCTCGATGGCGAACAGCGGCACCTGGTCGGTGGTGACCGTGATGTTGTCGCTCAGACCCTGCTCGACCATCTGCTCGAGGACCGACTTCTTGGTCACGTCGATGACCGTGGCGTTGGCCAGGGCCTCGTAACCGAGGTCGTACCACGGGTTGTCGATCGGGTTCTTGGTCCCGTCCTTGGCGGTGGTGCCGGTCGGGGGGGATGAACTGGGTGTGGCCCTTGGCGCTGTAGTCCGGCTTGACGGTCACGGCGGCGACGGCGACGAACGCCAGGGTCACCAGGAGCATGGGGAGCGAGAAATACCACCGCCGGAAGAGCAGCTTGGTCATGTCCCAGAGGTCCACAGTTCCCCTTGCCGTTACCGTTCGTGCGTTTGGAAGATCGGACCCCGGCGGCCGACCAGCGGGTAGAACCTAGTGGTACCTGCCCTGACAGCGCCAGTGTCCCCCATGGAACCCGAATGCTGGAATCTCTAGATCTACGTCACAGGGGTGCGCCGAAATCGATAATAAGGTATCTCCGGCACCGGAACCGGTCGGCAACTGGACTTCTCCGGTGATCCGTTCGGAGGTTGTCCTCGGCCGATCGGACGGGGAGGGTTTCGTAGGCGGCCGGTGGCGGTCGCAACCGACCTCTCGTGGAGTCTCCCCTCATGCCGAACCCGATCGTCCAACCTGTTCGCGACGCCCTCCGGCGGGTGGCGTCCGGCCGTGAGCTGCGCCGACGGACACCGGCGGAGCTAAAGTACGATTCGGACACTCCGGGCACCGGCACCATCTACTATCTGTGCCCGGACGATGACAAGCCGTCCGGCGGTATCCGGGTCATCTACCGGCACGTGGACCTGCTCAACGCCGCCGGCCGGGACGCCGCCGTGCTGCACGATCGGCCCGGCTTCCGGGTCGGCTGGTTCCGCAACGAGACCCGGGTGCTGGCCGCCCGCGACGTGACCCTCGGACGCGACGACCTGCTCGTGGTCCCGGAGTACTACGGGCCCGGGCTGGACGCCCTGCCGGCCGGTTGCCGCAAGGTCGTCTTCAACCAGAACGCCTACTCGACCTTCGCCCGGGTGCCGTTCACGGAGACCGGGCCGGGCGCACCGTACGCCGGCGTGCCCGGCATCGAGGCGCTGCTCACCGTCTCGCGCGACAACGCCGCCCTGCTCAGGTACGCGTTCCCGGATCTGCCGGTGCACGTGGCGCGGGTGGTCGTCGACGAGCGGGTCTTCCACCCGGGCACCACCCCGGCCGGCCGGCGGATCGGCTTCATGCCCCGGCGCCGGGCCGAGGAGCAGGAGCAACTGCTGCACATCCTGCGCGGCCGGGGCGCCCTGGACGGCTGGGAGCTGCTGGCGATCGACGGGCTGACCGAGGCCGAGACCGCCGAGGCGCTGCGCGGATGCGCGGTGTTCCTCAGCTTCAGCGAGCGCGAGGGGTTCGGCCTGCCACCGGCCGAGGCGATGGCCGGCGGCGCGTACGTGGTGGGCTTCACCGGCCTGGGCGGGCGGGACTTCTTCGACCCGGCGTTCTGCGCGCCGATCGCCGAGGCCGATCTGCTGGCCTTCGCCGTGGCGGTGGAGGACGCGCTGGGCAGGTATCAGGCGGACCCGGGCGCGCTGCGCTCGGCAGGCCTGGCGGCCTCGAAGCACGTGCTGTCGCATTACCACGAGGACGGCCTGCGCGACGATCTGCTCGCCTTCTACGGCGGGCTGCGCCGACCCTAGCTGTCCTCGATACGACACCCGCGGGCGGGGGCCGCGGGAACGTGCATACCGGTCGATATCTACAGTGCATTGGGCACCCATTCACAACGGAACCGATAAGGCTTCCAAAACGGTCATTACTCCGAATGTGGATCAAGATGGCCGTCTAAGTGAAATGGACGACATGATTCCGGCCGGACAGCCACTGGCCGCTGCCGGAGGGACCCGGCACTGTGTCCAGCGAGTCGATCGACCCAGAAGGACAGACGAGACGATGCCAGGCAATCCGCACGTCACCATTCTCATCGCCAACTTGCCGGCCGAACGCGACCGCCGCGTCATCCGGGAATGCCTAACGCTGGAGGAGAAGGGCTTCGACGTCACGGTCATCGCACCGCGAGGCGACAAGAGCCTGAAGGTCCTCCCCGGCAGCCGCAACACCCGCCTCAAGCCCTACCCGGTCAAGGTGTACGGCAGCGGCCTGCTCACCTTCGCCGTCGAGTTCGGCTGGTCCTTCCTCTGCATCGCGGTGCGCCTGATCGGTGAGGTGCTGGCCGGTCGCGCCCACGCCGTGCAGGTCTGCAACCCGCCGGACGTCTACTGGCCGCTCGCCCTGCTGCTGCGCGCGATCGGCCGGCCGTGGGTGTTCGACCACCACGACCTGTGCCCGGAGGTCTACATCTCCCGCGGCGACGGCGAGCCCAACAAGTGGGTGCTGCGCGCCCTCAACGCCTTCGAGTGGCTGACCCTGCGCACCGCCACCGAGGTGGTCGCGACCAACCAGTCGTTCAAGGACAACGCCGTACGCAAGGGTGTGCACCCGGACAAGGTGACCGTGGTCCGCAACGGCCCGTCCCTGAAGGAGATCAAGGTCGACGGCGACCCGCAGGAGCCGGTGCCGGCCGACGGCGTGCTCCGCGTGGTCTACCTGGGTGTGTTCGGCCCGCAGGACAACGTCGAGGGCGTCGTGCTGGCCGCCGACGAGCTGACCCGGCTGCGCGGCCGCCACGGCTGGAAGATCGTGCTGGCCGGTGACGGCGAGAGCATGCCGTCGGTGCGCGCCCTGGTCGCCGAGAAGGGCCTCGAGGACGTCGTCGAGCTGACCGGCTGGCTGAACGGCGAGCAGGTCGACGAGGTGCTGCGCTCGGCCACCGTGGCGATCCAGCCCGACCTGCCGACCCGGATGAACCAGCTCTCCACGATGGCCAAGACCGTCGAGTACGTGGGCCGCGGCCTGCCGGTCGTGGCCGCCGACGGCATCGAGACCCGGCGCACCCTGGACGAGGCCGGCGCGTACGTGCCGACCGGCGCCCCGGAGGAGTTCGCCGCGGTCATCAACGAGCTGCTCGACGACCCGGAGCGCCGCGCGCAGATGCGCAAGCTGGGCCGCGACCGGTTCCTCGGCCAGCTCTCCTGGGAGCACCAGGCCGGGCCGTACGCCTCGGTGTTCCAGCGGCTGCTCGCCAAGCGCCTGCCCAAACAGCCCGCCCAGTCCACGCAAGCCCCGCGGATCCCGCGTCAGCGCACCGGCTCCGAGCAGCCCACCCGGGTGGACCAGCCGTGACCAGTGTCGTCATCGCGGCCCACAACGAGGCCGCCGTCATCGGGCGCTGCCTGGACGCGCTGCTGGCCGACGCGCACCCCGGCGAGATCGACGTCACCGTCGTGGCCAACGGGTGCACCGACGACACCGTCACGATCGCCGGATCGCGTCCGGGCGTACGCGTGCTCGATCTGGCGAAGCCCGGCAAGGCCGGGGCCCTGAACGCCGGTGACGCGGCCGCCGAGGGGTTCCCCCGGATCTACCTGGACGCCGACATCGTGCTGAGCACCGCGGCCGTCCGTGCGCTGACCGAGGTCCTCGAGGCCGGGGCGCCGTCCGCGACCGTGGGCCGCGAGCTGGAACTGACCGGACGCCCGCTGCTGGTCAAGGCCTACTTCGCGATCCACGGGCGGCTGCCGGTCATGCGCGACGGGCTGTTCGGGCGTGGCGTGGTGGCGCTGTCCAAGGAGGGGCGCTCCCGGTTCGACCGGTTCCCCGAGCTGGTCGCCGACGACCTGTTCCTCGACTCGCAGTTCGCACCCGAGGAGAAGGAACACGTCAACGCGTACGCCGCACGCGTCGCCACCCCGCGGCGCACCGGTGACCTGATCCGGCGCCTGGTCCGGGTCCGCGGCGGCAACGCGGCCATGCGGGCGGCCGCCGACCGCGGCGAGATCACCGTGCCGGTCCGGGCCGCCGCGCGCAGCTCCTGGCTGCGTGACGTGGTGGTCCCCCGGCCCTGGCTGGCCCCGGCGGCGGTCTGCTACGTCGGTATCACCGTGTGGGCGGCGCTGGCCGCCAAGCGGGCCGGTGACGGCGGCGCCGCCTGGGGACGTGACGAGTCATCCCGGATCAGTGATTCCGCGGAACAGCGATAGGAAGTCATGAGCGACGACGTCATCAACATCTGCTTCCACGGCATCGGCACCCCGCAGCGTGAGCTGGAGCTGGGCGAGGACCGGTACTGGATCAGCGAGGAGCTGTACCACGCCGTCCTCGACGAGATCCGTACCTGGCCGTCGGTGCGGATCAGCTTCGACGACAGCAACACGTCCGACCTGGAGATCGGCCTGCCCGGCCTGCTCGAGCGGGGCCTGACCGCCGACTTCTTCGTGCTGGCCGGCCGGTTCGGCAAGCCGGGCAGCCTGGACCAGGCCGACGTACGCAAGCTGCACGCGGCCGGCATGACCATCGGCACGCACGGCATGTGGCACCGGCCGTGGCGCGGCATGGACGCCGAGACCAGCACCGACGAGCTGGTCACCGCCCGCGAGCAGATCACCGAGGCGGTCGGCGTACCCGTCGACCGGGCCGCCCTGCCGCTGGGCCGCTACGACCGGGAGCTGCTCACCAAGATGCGCAGGCTCGGGTACCACCGGGTGTTTACCAGCGACCGGCGGCGCGCGAACTCCGGCAGCTGGCTGCAGCCCCGCTACAGCCTGCGCACCGACGACACCGTCGACGGCCTGCGCGCCGAGGCTCTCGTGGGCCCCGGCGCGCTGACCCGCCTCAAGCTCGAGGCGGTCGGCGTCGTCAAGCGACTGCGCTAGAACTACCGGCCCGCCACGCGGGCGGCGTCGCGCTGGACCGTGTCCGGCCCCGGCGCCTCCCGCAGGCGGGACGGCTTGACCAGCGCCTTCGTCGCCAGCTTGCTGGGCTCCTTGCCGAGCACCGCACGGCTGCCCTCGCGCAGCACCAGGGCCGCCCAGAACGCGGCACCGAGCGCCCGGTTGTGGCGACGGCCGTACAACCGCACCTTGTTGAGCGTCAGCAGCGTCCACAGCGCCGGAGAGACCTTGGAGTCGCCCTCCAGGTGCACCGCCTGGGCCTCCGGCGTGAAGCGGGTCGCGAGGCCGGCGTCCTTGGCCCGCAGCGCGAAGTCGGTCTCCTCGGAGTAGAGGAAGAACGACTCGTCCCACGCGCCGATCCGGTTCCAGCACTCGGCGCTGATCAGCACGGTCGAGCCCTCGGCCCAGTCGGCGACCCGCTCGGCCGTGTACATGCTCTCGTCGGTCACCATCTCGCCGAGCGCCGGGTACCGACCGGCCCGGACCGCGCCCATCAGGGCGTCGCCGAGCACCCGGCGCACCGACGGCTCCCGGCGCATCGTGTGGATGAGCTCGCCGTCACCGTCCTTGAGCAGCGGCACCGCGATGCCGGTCCCCTCGGTCTTGAGAACCTTGAGGAGGGTACGCACACAGCCGGGCGTCAACCGCACGTCCGGGTTGAGCACCAGCACGGCGTCGAACCGGCCGGCCTTGGCAACGGCCGCGTTGATGCCGGCCGCATATCCGGCGTTACGTCCCATCTCGACCACGATCGCGTCGGGCTTGAGCCGCCGCACGGCACCCACGGAGTCGTCCTTGGAGGCGTTGTCGGCGACGATGAGCTGCCAGTCCACACCCTCCAGCCCCGGCGGAAGCGATGCGATCAGGTCTGGCAGCAATCGTTCGCTGTTGTACGTGACCACGACTACCGCCACGGTTTCGGGCGTGCTGTCCAACTTGTCCTCCCCAGATGTCACAGACGCCGATCATCCTGCCGTCCGCCATGGACAGCCGGTACCGCCGGTCGGTCATCGCGAGTGTCGGAATCCGGCACCCCGGTACGGCCCGGCCGCGCCCGGATGACCGAACGGGCAGACATGAGTGGCACTTTCGTCCGCGGATTGGATCAAGTCGGTAGCGGGCTTCATCCGCCTACAGGATCGAAAGACCCATCGGGCTCTCTGAGTGTCAGCGGGTCGATAGTTATCGTCGGGCTCCTATCTCAGGATCTTTGCAGCTCTGCCGGGGCGGCCCGGCGTGGACGACGGCCGTGTCGCCGGGGGCGCGCGGCAGGGAGGCGTACCCCTTGCGAGATCTCAGATACCTGCGGCGTCGAACGCTGCTGGTTCTCACCCTGGTGGCGGCGGCATTGACCGTGCCGTCCGCCACACCGGCCGCGGCGGCGGACCCGTGCGCCCCGGTCGTCAATCCGGTGGCCTGCGAGAACACCAAGACCGGCACCCCGAAGGCCACGTGGGACGTGTCCGGCTCGGGTAGCGCCGCCCTGCAGGGCTTCACCACCGACATCAGCGTCAACGTCGGCGAGACCGTCAACTTCAAGATCAAGTCAACGGCCACCTCGTACCGGCTCGACATCTACCGGATGGGCTACTACGGCGGCAACGGCGCCCGGCTCATCACCAGCGTCAACCCGGTCGGGCGCCAGACCCAGCCGGACTGCATCACCGTCCCCGCGACCGGACTCGTCGACTGCGGCAACTGGGCCGTCTCGGCGTCCTGGCCCGTGCCCGCCACCTCGGTCTCCGGCATCTACTTCGCACGGCTCGTGCGCACCGACGGCACCAGCGGCGCCAGCCACGTCGTCTTCGTGGTCCGCGACGACGCCAGCCGCTCCGACCTGGTCTTCCAGACCTCGGACACCACCTGGCAGGCGTACAACACCTACGGCGGCAACAGCCTCTACCAGGGCTCACCCGCCGGACGCGCCTACAAGGTCAGCTACAACCGTCCGATCACCACGCGCGGCACCGGCGCCGAGGACGCGGTCTTCAACGCCGAGTACCCGATGGTGCGGTTCCTCGAGGCCAACGGCTACGACGTCAGCTACATCTCGGGCATCGACGCCGACCGGCGCGGCTCCCTGCTGCGCAACCACAAGGCGTTCCTGTCCGTCGGCCACGACGAGTACTGGTCCGGCGCACAGCGCGCCAACGTCGAGGCGGCCCGCGACGCCGGCGTGAACCTGGCGTTCTTCAGCGGCAACGAGGTGTTCTGGAAGACCCGCTGGGAGACCAGCGTGGACGGCTCGGGCACCACGTACCGGACCATGGTCTGCTACAAGGAGACCCACGCCAACGCCGTCATCGACCCGAGCACCGAATGGACCGGCACCTGGCGTGACCCGCGGTTCAGCCCGCCCAAGAACGGCGGACGACCGGAGAACAGCCTCACCGGCACCGCCTTCGAGGTCAACTCCGGCACGGTGAACCTGCAGGTCCCCGCCGAGGACGGCAAGATGCGCCTGTGGCGCGGCACCACCGTCGCCAGCCAGGCGAGCAACGCCACCGCCACCCTCGGCACCGGCACGGTCGGCTACGAGTGGGACGAGGACCTGGTCAACGCGGCCCGCCCGCAGGGACTGATCCGGCTGTCCACCACCAACGCCAGCGGCGTCGAGATCCTCACCGACCACGGCTCGTCGTACACCTCCGGCAGCGCCACCCACCACCTGACGCTCTACCGGGCACCCAGCGGCGCCCTGGTCTTCGGCGCCGGCACCGTGCAGTGGTCGTGGGGCCTCGACAGCAACCACGACCGCGGCTCCGGCGCCGCCAGCACCCCGATGAAGCAGGCCACCGTCAACCTGTTCGCCGACATGGGCGCGCAGCCGGCCACCATCCAGAGCGGCCTCACCGCGGCGACCGCGTCCACCGACACCACGGCGCCGACCGCGGTGATCACCGCCCCGGCCGCCGGCACCACGGTGTCGTCCGGCTCCCGGGTCACCGTCTCCGGCACCGCCACCGACGTCGGCGGCGTGGTCGGTGGCGTCGAGGTCTCCACCGACGGCGGCACCACCTGGAAACCCGCCACCGGGCGGGGCACCTGGACGTACAGCTTCACCCCGAGCGGCTCGGGCGCCCTGGAGATCCGCGCCCGCGCGATCGACGACAGCGCGCGTATCGGCACGCCCGCCACCCGCTCGATCACGATCGGCCAGCGGGTCTGCCCGTGCAGCCTGTGGACGGCCGAGGACGTCCCGGCGGTACCGAGCGACCCGGACGGCACCGGCACCGAGGTCGGCGTCAAGTTCCGCGCCGACGTGGCCGGCAAGGTCACCGCGATCCGCTTCTACAAGGGCCCCAACAACGGCGGTACGCACGTCGGCAAGCTGTGGTCCTCGACCGGCACCCAGCTGGGCAGCGTGACGTTCACCGGCGAGACGGCCACCGGCTGGCAGCAGGCGACCTTCGCCACACCGGTCAACCTCACCGCGGGCGCCACCTACGTCGCGTCCTACTACGCGCCGAACGGCCGGTACGCCGGTGACGTCGGCTACTTCGCCGACAGCGGCGTCGACAGCGGACCCCTGCACGCGCTGCGCGACGGCGTCGACGGGGCCAACGGCGTCTACCGCTTCGGCACCGGCTTCCCGACCCTGTCCTGGGAGTCCGCGAACTACTGGGTCGACGTCGTCTTCACCCCGAACGACACCGCGCCCGACACCACCGCGCCGGTGGTCACCAGCCGGACCCCCGCCACCGGGGCGACCGGCGTGGCGATCGGCAGCCCGGTCACGGCGACCTTCAGCGAGGCCGTCACCCAGGCAGCGGTCAGCCTGACCGGCCCGGCCGGAACGGTGGCGGGCGCCACGGCGTACAACTCCGGCACCTCGACCGTCACCTTCACCCCGTCGGCCGCCCTGGCCGCGTCCACCACCTACACCGCCACCGTCAGCGGCGCCCGCGACGCCGCCGGCAACACCATGACCAGCACGTCGTGGACGTTCACCACCGGGACCGCACCGACCGGGCCGAACTGCCCGTGCTCGGTCTGGCCCGCCACGGCGACACCCGGCACCGCCAGCGACTCCGAGACCGCCGCGGTCGAGCTCGGCATGAAGTTCCGCTCCGACGTCGCCGGCACGATCACCGGGGTCCGCTTCTACAAGGGCACGGCCAACACCGGCACCCACCTCGGCCGGCTGTGGTCCTCCACCGGGACGCAGCTCGCCACGGTGACCTTCAGCGGCGAGACCGCGTCCGGCTGGCAGCAGGCGAACTTCGCCACGCCGGTCCCGATCACCGCCGGCACCACGTACGTCGTGTCCTACTACGCGCCGGTCGGACGGTACGCGTTCGACGGCGGGTTCTTCGCCACCACCGGGGTCGACAACGGCCCCCTGCACGCGCTGCGCAACGGCGTGGACGGCGCCAACGGCGTCTACCGGTACGGCAGCGGCGGCGGCTTCCCGAGCAACAGCTGGGAGTCGAGCAACTACTGGGTGGACGTCGTGTTCACCCCGGGCACCTGAGGAGCGCACTTTGTCCATGGCTCGAACACGTCCGTTCCTCCTGATATTGGCCCTGGTCGCCGCGATGGTCGCCGTCGTCTCCCCGACGGCGGCCTCCGCCGCGACCTGCCCGTGCAGCATCTTCGCCGCCAGCGCGGTACCGGGCACCCCGGCCGACTCCGACCCCTCGGCCGTCGAGGTGGGCGTGAAGTTCCGGTCCGACCTGCCCGGTCAGATCACCGCGGTGCGCTTCTACAAGGGCTCCGGCAACACCGGCACCCACGTCGGCAACCTGTGGTCGGCGAGCGGCACCAACCTCGGGTCGGTGACGTTCACCGGCGAGACCGCGACCGGCTGGCAGACCGCCACGTTCGCCACCCCGATCACGATCACCGCCGACACCACCTACGTCGCGTCCTACTACGCGCCGAACGGCCGGTACGCCGGTGACACCGGCGCGTTCGCCTCGGCCGGCGTCGAGAACGCCCCGCTGCGCGCGCTGCGCGACGGCGAGGACGGCGGCAACGGCGTCTACCGCTACGGCAGCGGCGGCGGCTTCCCCACCAACACGTGGGAGGCCGCGAACTACTGGGTGGACGTCGTGTTCACCCCGAGCGCGGCCGACACCACGCCGCCCGCGGTCACCGGCACCAGCCCGGCGGCCGGAGCGACCGGGGTGGCGACCACCAGCTCGGTCAGCGCGGTCCTCAGCGAGGCGATCCAGACCGGCACGGTCGCCCTCACGGTGGCCGGAGCGACCGGCACCACCGCCTACAACGCGGGCACCCGTACGGTGACGTTCACCCCGGGCTCGCTCGCACCGACGACGAGTTACACGGCCACGGTCTCCGGTGCCCGGGACGCGGCCGGCAACACGATGACACCGTTCTCCTGGTCGTTCACCACGGCGGCGGCCGGCGGCTCCGGATGCCCGTGCTCGATCTGGGCGTCCACGGCCACCCCGGCCACGGCGGCGGCCAGTGACAACTCGGCCGTCGAACTGGGCGTCAAGTTCCGTACCACCTCGGCCGGCTACATCACCGCCCTCAAGTTCTACAAGGGCAGCGGCAACACCGGCACGCACACCGGCTCGCTGTGGAACAGCGGCGGCACCCGGCTCACGACGGTGACCTTCACCGGCGAGAGCGCCACCGGATGGCAGACCGCCACCCTGACCAGCCCGGTCTCGGTGGCCGCGAACACCACCTACGTCGCGTCCTACCACGCGCCGGTGGGCCGGTACGCGGTCAGCAGCAACGGGCTCGCCTCGGCGGTCACCCGCGGCCCGCTGACCGCCCTGGCCAACGGCACCGACGGCGGCAACGGCGTCTACCGGTACGGCGCGAGCGGCTTCCCGAGCAGCACCTACCAGGCGACCAACTACTGGGTGGACGTCGTCTTCGACACCACCGCGGCGGACACCACGGCCCCGGTCGTGTCGTCGCGGGCACCGGCCGCCGGATCGTCCGGCGCGGCCACCTCGGGCCCGGTCACCGCCACGTTCAGCGAGCCGGTCACGGCCGCCGCCGTGGCCCTGAGCGGCCCGTCCGGCGCCGTCGCCGGCAGCACCGCCTACGACAGCGCCACCACCTCGGCGATCTTCACGCCGTCGGCGGCACTGGCGTACTCGACCACCTACACCGCCACGGTCAGCGGCGCCCGGGACTCCGCGGGCAACGTGATGGCCCCGGTCACCTGGTCGTTCACCACCGCGGCTCCGCCGCCCCCGCCGCCGGACCAGGGTCCCGGCGGCCCGGTCCTGGTCATCAAGTCGACCGTCTCCGGCGCCAGCGGGTTCACCTCGTTCGCCGCCGAGGTGCTGCGCAACGAGGGCCTCAACGAGTTCGCCACCGTGGACCTGTCCGCGGTCAACGCCACACTGCTCGGCCAGTACGACGTGGTGCTGCTCGGCTCGACGCCGCTCACCGCGGCCCAGGTCACCATGTTCACCACCTGGGTCTCCGGCGGCGGCAACCTCATCACGTTCCGTCCCGACAAGCAGCTGGCGAGCCTGCTCGGCCTGACGTCGACCACCGGAACCCTGGCCGAGGGCTACCTGCGCGTCGACACGTCGTCGTCGCCCGGCGCCGGCATCACCAGCCAGACCATCCAGTACCACTCCACCGCCGACCGCTACACCCTGGCCGGCGCGCGGTCGGTGGCGACGCTGTACTCCAGCGCCACGGCGGCCACCACCAACCCGGCGGTCACCCTGACCGACGTGGGCACCTCCGGCGGCCAGGCGGCGGCGTTCACCTTCGACCTGCCGCGCTCCCTGGTCTACACCCGCCAGGGCAACCCGGCCTGGGAGAAGCAGAACCGGGACGGCAAGGCGCCGGTCCGCTCCAACGACATGTACTTCGGAGCCGGCTCGGCCGACTGGGTCGACCTCACCAAGGTCGCGGTCCCGCAGGCCGACGAGCAGCAGCGACTGCTCGCCAACCTGATCGGGGCGATGAACCTCGACCGCAAGCCGCTGCCGAGGTTCTGGTACTTCCCCCGCAGCCTCAAGGCGGTCGTCGTCGCCACCGGTGACGACCACGCCACCGGCGGCACGGCGGGCCGGTTCGACCAGTACCTCGCCAACAGCGCGACCGGCTGCGTGGTGGACGACTGGCAGTGCCCGCGGTTCACCTCGTACGTGTACCCGAACACCCCGCTCAGCAACACGCAGGCGGGCAATTACCAGACCCGCGGCTTCGAGGTCGGCCTGCACCTGAGCACCAACTGCTCGGACTACACGGCGGCCTCGATCGCGGCGAACCTGACCGACCAGCTGGCGTCGTTCCGGTCCAAGTACAGCTCGGTGCGTGCCCCGGACACCAACCGGACGCACTGCATCGTCTGGTCGGACTGGTCCAGCCAGGCCACCGCCGAGACGGCCAACGGGATCCGGCTCGACACCAACTACTACTACTGGCCCGACACCTGGGTCGCCGACCGGCCCGGGTTCATGACCGGCTCGGGCATGCCGATGCGGTTCGCCGACTCGGGCGGTGCGCTGATCGACAACTACCAGGCCGCCACCCAGATGACCGACGAGTCGGGGCAGAGCTACCCGTACACCTCGAACGCCCTGCTCGACGCGGCCCTCGGGTCGCTGGGCTACTACGGGGCGTTCACCGCCAACATGCACACCGACCAGGCCACCACGTACGACAGTGACCAGGTCCTGGCATCGGCGCTGAGCCGCAACGTGCCGATCATCACCGGCCACCAGCTGCTCACCTGGCTCGACGGGCGCAACGCGTCCTCGTACTCGAACATCGCCTGGTCGGGGAACAACCTGACCTTCGCGGTCAACGTCGGCACCGGCGCCAACGGCCTCACCGGCATGGTGCCGACCGCCGGACCGGGCGGGCGCACGCTGTCCACCCTCACCCGCGCGGGCGTCGCGGTCCCGTTCACCAGGACCACGATCAAGGGCGTGGAGTACGCGTTCTTCAGCGCCGCCTCGGGCGCGTACACCGCCGGTTACGCCGCCGCGGCCACCGCCACCCTCACCGCGACAGCCGCGGCCGAGGCGGGCGGCACCACGGCATCGGTCACGGTCGCGAGCAGCAGTGCTTCCAAAACCGAGATCGTGTACGGCGACGCGCCCACCGCCCTCACGCGGACCGCGGTGGACGGCACCGAGTCCGGCAAGCGCACCGTGCGGCTCGCCGGCCTGAACCCCGGCACCACCTACTGGTACCGGGTGAAGGTCACCACCCCCGCCGGCCGCACCACCACCGGCCCGCTGCAGAAGGTCACCACCGGCGCCGCCGACCGCACCGGTCCCGGCACCTCGGCGGTCACCGTGACACCTAGGCCGGACGGCACGGCACAGGTGTCGTGGCGTACCAGCGAGTCCTCGGCCGGAACACTGCTGGTCGGCGGCACTCCGGAGTCGCTGGACCGGTGGCCGGGCACCCAGAGCGGCACGCGGCAGAGTGCCGTGGTGACCGACCTGGAACCGCAGAAGACCTACCACTATCGGGTACGCAGTGTCGACGCGGCCGGGAACGTGACGACGTGGCCGGCGCTGGACCGCCCGGCGGCGACGTTCGTGTCGGCGGCGGTCGGTGTGGCCGACTACACGGCGCCGCAGCTGCGGACCGGTGTGGAGTCGGGCACCAGGGTCGGCGACGACGGTGTGCGGCTCGCGGGCGGGGGCCGCTCCGGCAGCCTCGTGTCGCGGGTCCTGGACGTGCAGCAGATGGTCCACTGGGACCGGCTGACCTACCAGGCCACCGTGCCTCGCGGGTCTTCCGTGCGGCTGTTCGTGCGGACCGGCAGCACCAGCACGCCGGACGCGTCCTGGAGCGGGTGGACCGCGGTCGGGCAGGGCGGCAAGGTGCCGGGTGGTTCCCGGTACGCCCAGTACCGGGCCGAACTGACCCGGACGGCCGGCGGCTCCACGCCGGTCCTGCACGGTGTCGGCATCACCTCCGACGGCGCGGAGCTGCACCACCCCACAGAGAAGTAATCCCCTCCCCCACGGCCGCCCCGGCACCCGCTCCCCGCGGGTGCCGGGGCGGCCCCCTTTTACCGTCACACCATCACAGTCAGCCTTGGTGGAGGCCGACGGCACGGGGCGGGGCGAGCAGGCCGTCGATCGCGGCATGGTGGTCGTTCAACGGATGTCGACGGTTCCCCGGACGGGCAACTCGACGTCAATCTTGTATTCCCACCGAATCAGCTGGATGGCCTCGCGGTCAGCGCCGAGACGCTGAAGAGTTTCCGCGGTCAGGTCAACGCCGGGCCGGCGCGCGCCATACAGCGTCACGCCCGCCAGGCGGTGGGGTTTTCGTAGTGCTTCGCTACGCCCTTGCGGAGGACCGCAGCCAGTTGGGGCAGGTGTTCGGTGTCGGCGGGCAGATGCAGACTGTCGAGCAGGGTCAGGGCCTCGGGTGGGTCGAGTCGGCCGGACGCGGCGTGATAGCTGCCGAGCAGGGCGCGGAAAACCGCCGGCCGAAGCTCGGCGACGGTGGCGGCGGCCTGATAGACGTCGCGCTTGTCGTCCCAGTCGACCGCGCCCGAGTCTTCCAGGACGTGGCGGGCGCGCCGATGCAGCGGACCGGTGGCCAGGTCGGGGAGGCGGCCCGCCTCCGCGAAGCGGCGCACGTCGTCGCCGAGCAGCGCGTCGAAGGCGGCCCTGGCCGTCGCTCCCCAGAACCAGTAGGTCCTCAGGTTCAGTCTGAGGTGCTCGATCGGTTCCGGGGCCGCCATCCGGTCGCGGAGGCCGGCCCAGAAGGTGTCGGCGACCGCCGGGTCGGTGTTGTCGAGGACGTAGGCGTTGAGATGGGTCAACACCTCGAAGGCGGCGGTCAGGTCGAGCAGGCCGAGCGCCGTGTGCACACCTTGTACGGCGTCCAGGTCCTCGTCGGTGGTGATCTCGAACGCGGTGTGGAAGGCGACGTCCTCGCCTGACATCTCCTCCGGAGGGGTGCCGTCCGACCGCCATCGGTCGGGTCCGATCGGAGTGAACCCGAAGTCGGCCAGGTACAGCAGGGCCAGGTCGGCATCCGTCGTACTCACTCGCGGGAGTGTGCCCGGGGGCCGGCTCGGGTGTCCACGCGATTATGGGACCGGGTTGCCCACACGGCTGGGTCGCCCTCCATGAGCCACGGGACCGGGTGGTGGGCACCGGCCAGCCACGGGCGCGCGTAGGGCGTACCGGATGATGGTTTTGAATGTCAGAAGGCCCGGGGAGACAGCTCCCCGGGCCTTTGTGGTGGTGCGGAGCGGTCAGTAGGCGCCCGAGCTGCGGACGACCGCGCTGACCGTGCGGAAGAGGATGGCCAGGTCCATGGCGAGTGACCAGTTCTCGACGTAGGTGAGGTCGAGGCGGATCGACTCCTCCCAGGACAGGTCGGAACGGCCCGAGACCTGCCAGAGACCGGTCAGGCCGGGCTTGACCACCAGGCGGCGCAACATGTCGGCCGGGTAGTCGGCGACCTCCTTGGCCAGCGGCGGGCGCGGGCCGACCAGCGACATGTCGCCCTTGACCACGTTGAGCAGCTGCGGCAGTTCGTCGATCGAGAAGCGGCGCAGCCACTTGCCGACCGGTGTGATCCGCGGGTCCTCACGCATCTTGAACAGCGCGCCGTCGGTGTCGTTGAGGTTGCCGAGTTCGAAGAGGCGCGCTTCCGCGTCGACCTGCATGGTCCGGAACTTGTAGAGCATGAACGGCTTGCCGTTGCGTCCGACCCGTTCCTGCATGAAGATCGCCGGGCCACGACCGCGCGGCCCGAACTTCACGAGCAGCGCCACCACGGCGAGCGCCGGCGACGCGAGCAGGAGCAGCATGATCGCGCCGACCCGGTCGAAGATCTCCTTGACGACGCGGGCGCTGCCCTTGAGCTTGGGGTGCTCGACGTGCAGCATCGGCAGGCCGTCGACCGGCCGGATGGTGGTCCGGTCGCCGGCCACGTCGACCAGAGTGCTGGCCACGATCAGGTCGATGTCGTCGCGTTCCAGCTGCCAGGCGAGACGGCGGACCGCGGGGCCGTCGATCTCGGGGCAGGACAGGACGATCACGGTATCCGCGTCCGAGCGGGCGACCGCCGTGGCGACGTCGTCGAAGTTGCCGTAGATCGGTGGCATGCCGGTGACGGCCCGGGTACGGGGCGGACCGGGCGGCAGGCAGGCACCGATCACGCCGAGACCGTGGAAACGCTCGCGGCTGAGCCGGCGGGTCATGTCGAGCACCGCGCGCTCGTGACCGACCAGGACGACCCGGTGCAGGCGCTGGCCGTTGGCCCAGGCGCGGTGCAGTCGCTGGCGGTAGAAGAAACGCGCGCCGAGGTCGACCAGGAGCGCCAGTGGCATGGCGATGAGGACGTAACCGCGGGCCAGGCGCAGATCGAATGCGAACGAAACAATGGCGAGAGCGGCGGTCAGCGCCAATCCCGCACGGAATACCCGCGCATACTCCTCGGTGCCTACGAAGAGGTGACGGGGCTCATACGCTCGGTTGAACGCGAGGCACGCGATCCACGCCAGCGGCAGAAGCAGTGTGAGCGCAAGGTAATCACGCTGATACGGCGCGATGCCCTCGGCGCCGAACCGGAGCAGCAGCGCCCACGAGGCGGCGCTGAGGCCCACCAGGAAGTCGATGACGTAGAGCGACCGGGCGTAGCGGCTCTGCCACCCGGTGCGGGCCTTGGTGGCCCGGGAACGGGCCTTGAGCTGCGCGGCGGTCGCCGCGAGATCGACGGTCTCGACTGATTCAATTGTTCGCACGCCAGGCCCCCATCGTCGGCTGCGACCGACTCATGATGATCCACATGTGAAGGTGTGCTCGGACACACCGACCAGAAACGCCCCTTGGCGGAAACCACCGAGACACAACAGACAGACTGTCAATGCGACCACGATCGCGCTACATCTTTCCGTTCGACAGGCATGGCGATTCGGATGATGCGGGGAACCGGGAGACGCGAGTGTCCAAGTAGGACCGCGCAGGCACTCTCACTATCGACTGTCGTCAATCTGACGCAGCGATTCGACATAGCTGTGACAAGCGGCGTAACGAGGCAGCAAACCTTTCGCGCCGGCCTCGGCGAGGCTGGGAGCCACAGCATCCTTGCCGGACAGTACGGGCTCGGCCACCGGCCAGGCAATCCCAAGTTCGGGATCAAGCGGATGCACTCCGTGTTCGTGCCCCGGCCGGTAGGTCGAAGAGCACAGGTAGGCCACGGTGGCGCCCTCGGTCAGGGCACAGAATCCGTGCCCCAATCCTTCGGACAGATAGACGGCCCGGCGATCCTCATCGTCCAGCCGCACCGCCTCCCACGTCCCGAAGGTGGGCGAACCGACGCGAATGTCGACGATCACGTCGAGCACCGCGCCCGAGACACATGTCACGTACTTCGCCTGCCCCGGCGGCACATCGGCGAAATGAACACCGCGCACCACACCCCGCGCCGAGGTCGACAGGTTGGCCTGTGCCAGGTCGAGCCGATGCCCGACAGCCTCGGCCAGGGCGTCGAACCTGTACCACTCCAGGAACCGGCCCCGATCGTCACCGTGCTGCACCGGGGTCACCTCGAAGGCGCCCTCGATACCCAGGGGGCGGATCTTCACCGCACACCGCCGTCCAGCAGACGGATCAGGTATTGGCCGTACCCGCTCTTCAGCAACGGCTGCGCCAGCTCGCGCAGCTCGTCGTCGGAGATGAAGCCGGCCTGCCAGGCCGCTTCCTCCACACAACCGATCTTCAAACCCTGCCGCTCCTCGATCACCCGGACGTACTCCGAGGCCTGGACCATGGACTGGAACGTCCCGGTGTCCAGCCATACCGTGCTCCGGTCCAGAACCGTCACATCGAGCCGTCCCTGGCGCAGATACTCCTCGTTCACCGCGGTGATCTCCAGCTCGCCGCGGGCGCTGGGCTCCAGATTCTCGGCGATCTTCACCACGTCGGCATCATAGAAGTAGAGGCCCGGCACCACGTACGTCGACTTGGGATGCTCCGGTTTCTCCTCAATTGAAAGCACTTTGCCCGATTCGTCGAACTCGACCACTCCGTACCGCTCCGGGTCCGCCACCGGATAGGCGAAGATCCGGCCGCCGGAGAGGTCGCCGAAGCGGGACAGCTGCCGGTCGAGGCCGACACCCTGGAAGATGTTGTCCCCCAGGATCAGCGCAACGGGCTGGTCACCGATGAAGTCGGCCCCGATCCGGAACGCCTGGGCGATACCGTCGGGTTTGGGCTGAACCGCGTACTGCAGGTCGAGGCCGAATCGGCTCCCGTCACCCAGCAGACGCTCGAAGTGTGGTTGGTCCTCGGGGGTCGTGATGACCAGAATCTCCCGAATGCCCGCTGACACCAGGGTCGTCAGTGGGTAGTAGACCATCGGCTTGTCGAAGATGGGCATGAGCTGTTTGGACATGGCCATGGTGATCGGCCAGAGCCTCGAACCGGTACCACCGGCGAGAAGAATTCCGCGCACCGGCTGACCCTAAACAGTCGGCGCCTACGTCTAAACTCGCCACCCGTGCAGATTTTCGTGACCGGTGGTGCCGGCTTCATCGGATCGGCCTACGTCAGGGCCCTCTTGCAGGACGAGTACGCCGGTGCGGCCGGTGCCTCGGTGACCGTTCTGGATCTGTTGTCCTATTCAGGCAATCGTGGAAACCTTCCCGTGTCGGATCCCCGACTGCGATTCGTGCAGGGCGACATTTCCGATTCCGACCTCTTGCGGGAACTCCTTCCCGGACATGACGTGGTGGTGCATTTCGCCGCCGAATCACACGTGGACCGGTCTATTTCGGGCGCTATGCCGTTCGTCACAACGAATGTTCTCGGCACCCAGGCCCTCCTCGACGCGTCCCGCGAAGCCGGAGTCGGCCGGTTCGTCCACGTCTCCACCGACGAGGTGTACGGCTCCATCGACACCGGCTCCTGGAACGAGACGTGGCCGCTGGCGCCCAACTCGCCGTACGCCGCATCCAAGGCCGGCAGCGATCTGATGGCTCTCGCCGCGCACCGCACCCACGGCATGGACGTCGTCGTCACCCGCTGCTCCAACAACTACGGGCACCACCAGTTCCCGGAGAAGGTCATCCCGCTCTTCGTGACCAACCTCCTCGACGGCAAGCCCATCCCGCTGTACGGCGACGGCGGCAACGTCCGCGACTGGCTGCACGTCTCCGACCACTGCCGCGGCATCCAGCTCGTCCTGGAGAAAGGCCGGGCCGGCGAGGTCTACAACATCGGCGGCGGCACCGAACTCACCAACCGCGAGCTCACCGAGCGCCTCCTCGAAGCGTGCGGCGCCGGCTGGGACATGGTGCGGCAGGTCGCGGACCGCAAGGGTCACGATCGGCGCTACTCGCTGGACATCACCAAGATCTCTCAGGAGCTGGGGTACGCCCCGCAGGTGACGCTCGAGGACGGCCTCGCCGCGACCGTCGCGTGGTACCGCGACAACCGCGGCTGGTGGGAGCCGCTGAAGTCGCGGGCCGGTCTCTGATGCCGTCTCAGGCTTCCGCCGCCTCCTCCTCTCCGGCCTCCGCCGCCTCCCCCGCCGTCGTCTCCCTCAGCGGTGGGGGGCAGCCGGTGCGGTGGCTCGTCACGGGTGCCGGCGGGATGCTCGGCCGCGACCTGTGCAAGGTCCTGGCCGAGCACGGCGAGACCGAGGTCGTCGCGGCCACCCGCGGTGAACTCGACATCACCTCGCAGGCACAGGTCCGCGCCGCGGTGGCCGAGGCGGATATCGTCCTGAATGCCGCGGCCTGGACGAATGTGGACAGCGCCGAGACCGAGGAGGAGGCTGCCACCGCGATCAACGGTCACGGCGTCGCCCTCCTCGCGGCCGAGGCCGGCAAGCGTCTCGTCCACGTGTCTACCGACTACGTCTTCGACGGTGCCGCGACCTCGCCGTACCCGGAGGACAATCCGCACGCCCCGGTCAACGCCTACGGGCGAGGCAAGGCGATCGGCGAGCGGGCGGTGCTGTCCAGCGGCGGCTACGTCGTGCGAACCGCGTGGCTGTACGGCGAGCACGGCCCCAACTTCGTGCGCACCATGCTCCGGCTGGCCGCCGACCGCGACACCCTCGACGTCGTCGACGACCAGGTGGGGCAGCCGACCTGGTCGTACGCCCTGGCCCAGCTGCTGGTCGACCTGTCTCACGCCGCCCTGTCCGGCCGCGCGGCGCCCGGCGCCTACCACGGCACCGCGGCCGGTTCGACCAGCTGGTTCGGCCTGGCACGTGCGGTCTTCATCGAGGCGGGCCTCGACCCGGACCGGATCCGCCCGACCACGAGCGACCGTTTCCCCCGCCCTGCCCGGCGGCCGGCCTACAGCATCCTGAGCCACGGCCGCTGGTCGGGCACCGGGGTCGCGCCCCTGCCCGAATGGCGCGGCATGCTGACCCAAGCCATGCCGCTCTTCCTGCCCTGAGCTGTCCCTCTGCTTTCTGCCTTCCGGGCGGCGTTGCCGCTTCCGTTCCCGAACCGCCCCTCCTGTCCACCTGCCTTTCCGAGCCTGTCCTTCGGACCTGCCTGCCTCCCTTCCCGGAGTCTGCCCGCCTGCCTTCATGCCGGGAGCCCGTCTACCTGCTTTCCCTCCGGGAGCCTGTTCACCTGCCTCTTCCTGGGTGTCCGCCCACCTGTTTTTCCTTCAGAGCCTGTCCGGTTGCCTTCTTCCCGGGTGTCCGCCCACCTGCTTTCCCCTCAGGAGCCTGTCCGGTTGCCTTCTTCCCGGGTATCCGCCCACCTGCTTTCCCCTCAGGAGCCTGTCCGGTTGCCTTCTTCCTGGGAATCGCCTCAGGCGGGCAGGTCGTCAGTGATGGGCGGGTTTGACGGCCAGAACCGGACGGGTGGCATTGAGGAGAATCTGCTGGGCCGCGCTGCCCAGGAATAGCTTGCCGACCGGGCTCCGCCGACGCAGGCCGATGACGATCACCGACGCGTCGGCCTCGTCGGCGGCGGCGAGCAGTGCCTCGGAAAGCTCGCCGGTGTGTGACGGCTGGCGGATCTCCAGAGCGACGCCCGCTTCTGAGGCCCTTTTCGTGAGAGTGGCGAGCTCGGCGGGGGCGGCCGCGTCAGCACTCACCGGCGCCCCACTGCGTGGCGAGTTGATCAGTAGCAGGGGTTCCGCCCGGCGTACGGCCTCGTCGAGAGCGGCAGCGAAGGCGGCCTCGCCCTCTACCGTGGGAAGGTAACCGACAAGGACGGTCATTCCGGCTCCTTGGTCTCGGAGTTGGGGTTCCGGCTCGGGGACTCGCCGGGACGTTCGGCCATGCTGCCGACCTGCGCGTCCGCCGGCCCCGTGCTCGATGGGGACTGGCTCACCGGCTTACCGGCCACAAGGCCGCTCTTCATCTGCTGGCTGTCCGCAGGTCGGTTCTCCGCCGACTCGTTCACCGTCGGCCCGGGCTCCATCGACCCGGTCTGGGTCTGCGCGGTGTCCGTCGGACGGTCGGCTTCGGGATGGGCGGCAACCTCGCCTCCCGCAGTCGGGGCTGGGCGGCGTCGGCGAAGCAGAGTCCCGGCCAGCGGCAGGAGAACGACGGCGAGGAACATGGCGAAGAGGGTGCCGGAGATGGGTCGGGTGACGAAGCCGGTCGGGTCGCCGTCGAAGAGCAGCAGGGAACGACGCAGAGACGTCTCGAGCAGGCTGCCCAGGACGAACGCGAGCACCATCGGACCGGGGTCGAACCCGGCCTTCTTCATCAGATAGCCGAGAACGCCGAAGCCGATGACCAGTCCGATGTCGAAGACGCTGTTGTTGACCGTGTAAGCGCCGACCAGGGTGATCAGCACTGTGATCGGGGCGAGGACCGTGGCGCGGACCCGGAGGATCCGGACGAACACGCCGAGCAACGGGATGCTCATGATCAGCAGCAGGACGTTGCCGATGTACATCGAGTTGACCACGCCCCAGAACAGCTCCGGGTGTTCAGTGACCAGCTGTGGGCCCGGGGTGACGCCCTGGATGAGCAGCGCGCCGAAGATGACGGCCATGGTCGCGTTGGCGGGGATGCCCAGTGACAGCAGCGGGATGAACGAGGAGGTCGTGGCCGCGTTGTTGGCGGTCTCCGGTGCGGCGACGCCTTCGATGGCCCCCTGGCCGAATCGTTCCGGATGTTTGGAGCGGCGTTTCTCCAGGGCGTAGGCGGCCAGCGAGGAGAGGACCGCGCCGCCGCCGGGCAGGATGCCGAGGACGAACCCGATGACCGAGCCGCGGCCGATGGCTCCGGACGACTGGCGCAGGTCCGCGCGGCTGGGCCAGACGCCGGTGACCTTGGCGGGCGGCTGCACGGCCCGGTGGCGTTCCTCGAGGTTGTAGAGGATCTCGCCGAGACCGAAGAGCCCCATCGCGATGGGCACGAAGTCGATGCCGTCGGCCAGTGACAGGTTGCCGAGGGTGAAGCGTTCGGCGCTCGTGAAGTCGTCACGCCCGACGGTGGCCAGCAGCAGGCCGACCCCTGCGGCGGCGAGCGCGCGGATCCGGCCGCCGCTGCTGATGGTGGCGACCAGCATGATGCCGAGCAGCGCCAGGAGGGTGTACTCGGGTGGGCCGAAGTCGAGGGCGAACCCGGCGACGATCGGGGCGACGAAGGTCAGCGCGACGATCGAGAGGGTGCCGCCGACGAAGGAGCCGATGGCGGCGATGCCGAGGGCCGCGCCGGCCCGGCCCTGGCGGGCGAGGGCGTACCCGTCGAAGACGGTGACGACCGAGGACGCCTCGCCGGGCAGGCGCAGCAGGACCGAGGTGATGGTGCCGCCGTACTGGGCGCCGTAGAAGATGCCGGCCAGCATGATCACCGCGGTGACCGGTTCCATGCCGAAGGTGACGGGCAGCAGGATCGCGATGGTGGCGGCCGGACCGAGGCCGGGCAGGACGCCGATGAGCATGCCGATGACGACGCCGACGAGGCAGTACAGCAGGTTCGTCGGCTCGAGGACGACCGCGAAGCCGTCGATGACCGCGGACAACGGTCCTCCCGAGGGACTCAGAACAGGTGGGGGATGGTGACGTCGAGCGCGCCGACGAACAGCGCGTAGAAGACGACGACGATGCCGAGGCTGACGGCGATGGACGTACGCCAGGTCTCCTTGCCCAGGAATCTCAGCCAGACGAAGGCGAGCAGCAATGTGGGGATCTCGAAGCCGATGGTGGCGATCACCGCGACATAGACGATCATGCTGGCGACCGCGGCGACGACCAGCAGGCTGCTGCGGGTGAACCGCTCGGGTGGCTCGGCCCGGCGGGCCTGGACGGCGAGTGCCAGGCCGAGAACCACGAGGGCGACTCCGACGATCATCGGCCAGGTGCCGGGGCCGGAGCCGAGATCGGTGGCTCCCGCGATTGCCGCGCCGCCGAGGAGGACCACGACGGCGGCAGCGATCAGGTTGGCGGACGGGCCGGCCGCGGGCGGCCGGTCGTCAGCGGGTTCGGTGGTCACTTGGCGGTGAGGTCGATCTTGTGCTGGGCCACCAGGTCACGGTACGTCTGGAGCGAGCCGTTCCACTGCTGGAGCAGGGCTGTCCCGTCCACCTCGTTGGCGGTGAGCAGACGCTTGGTGTTGAAGTCCTTGTACGCCTGGTCGGCGAAGCCCTTCTGGAAGGCGGTCCGCAGACGGTCCACCGCCTCCTTGGGCGTGCCCTTCGGCGCGACGATCGCGCGGGACTGCTGGACCGGCACCTGGAAGCCGGCCTCGGTGGCGGTCGGGGTGTCCGGCATGTAGCTGGGCCGCTGGGTGGCGAACGTGACGATCGGGACCGCCTTGCCCGCCTCGATCTGCTCCTTGGCCTCGCCGAGTTGCACCGCCGCGACGTCGACCTGCCCGCCGAGGACCGCGGTGAGCGCCGGTGCGCCGCCGTTGAACGGCACCGCGGTGGCGTCGACCCCGGCCTGGGCGAACAGCAGGGTCTGGGTGAGCTGGCTGCCGGTGCCGACGCCGGTGGTGGCGAACTTGATCGGCCGCTTGGCCGCGACGATGTCCTGGACGGTCTTGAAGCCGGTCTGCGGGTTGGCGATCAGGACGAAGTCGTCCTGCGAGATCCCGGTGACCACCTCGTAATTGTTGATGTCGACGGCCTGGTCGGCCGGTACGGCGAGCGGCGTGATGTAGGCGAGCGAGCCGACGAACACCATGACCGTGTACCCGTCGGCCTTGGCAGCGGCGAGTTCCTTGGCCGCGACGGCCCCGTTGGCACCGGGCTTGTTCTGGACGGTGATCGGCTGCCCGAGGTCCTTGCTCGCGGGGTCGGCCAGCGCACGGCCGATGAGGTCGGTGCTGCCGCCGGCGTCCTGACCGACGAGCAGGGTGACGGCTCGTTCCGGGTAGGCGGCGGTGGAGCCGCTGTCGCCGTCCGAGTCGAGGTTGCCGCCACAGCCGGTGAGCAGGAGAAGACCGGCCAGGCCGAGTGCGGGGAGCGTTATTTTCATCGGGAATCTCCCGCTTGTGAGGGGGGTCACTGGTGCGGCGAGCGTATGGCCGGGTGTTCATGCATGTCCAAGCCAATTAGTGCATCGATTGATACCTTCACGGCATGACTTACTCCCTCGAGCAGCTCCGCGGTTTCGTCGCTGTCGCGGAGGAGCTCCACTTCGGCCGGGCGGCCGCCCGGCTGCGGATGACCCAGCCACCGCTGAGCAGGCAGATCCAGAAACTGGAGGCAGCCGTGGGGGTGCAGCTGCTGGAGCGGGACAACCGCCGGGTCCGGCTCACCCCTGCCGGGCACGCGTTCCTGGCCGAGTCCCGGCGCATCCTCACGATCGCCGAGGCCGCCCCTGCCCTGGCCCAGCGGGTCTCCTCCGGCATGCGCGGAGTGATCAAGCTGGGGTTCACCTCGGCCTCGACGTTCGGGCACCTGGGCCGGATCCTCGATTATCTGAACCTGGAGCTGCCCGAGGTGCACGTCGAGCTGTTCGAGATGGTCACCCGCGAGCAGATCGACGCGCTGACCGCCGGCGACATCGACATGGGGCTGGCGCGTCCGCCCTTCGACCCGGAGCTGTTCGAGTCCCGCCTGCTGCACCGGGAAGCCCTGCTCCTCGCGGTTCACGAGGATCACCCCCTGGCCCACCTGCGCCGGCCGGTGGTTCCCGCCGATCTGGTCGGCGTCCCGTTGATCTTCCACTCGCAGCAGAAGGCCCGGTACTTCTACGACCTGGTCGTCAGCATGGTGCCGCTGGCGCAGGAGCGGGTCATCCACACCGTCAGCCAGGTGATGACCATGTTGTGGCTGGTCTCCCGGGGTCGCGGCGTGGCCTTCGTGCCCGACTCCGCCGGCATGATCGGCCTGCCCAACGTCGCCTACCTGCGGATCGCCACACCGATCCCCGAGCCGGTCGAGCTGCACGTGATCTGGCCCCGCAAGTCGGACAATCCGGCGCTGCCCCGGGCGATCTCGGCCCTCAGTTTCATGATGCGCTGACGGTATCAACCGATGCCGAAACACTCTTGGACAGGCATCACCGTCGCTTCCTACGGTTGCCTCGTGAACCGGATCCCCCCTCTCGAACTGGCCGCCCGGCTCGCCTCGGGCCTCCTCTCCTTTCCCGTGACCCACTTCGACGACAACCTCGCCTTCGACGAGCCGCGCTACCGCGAACACCTCGCGTGGCAGGCGAGCCACGGCGTCGCCGGCCTGTTCGCCGCCGGCGGCACCGGCGAGGGCTTCTCACTGACCAGCGCCGAGATCGACACCGTGGTGCGTGCAGCCGTCGACGAGGTCGGCACGCTGGTGCCGGTGGTCGCCCCGGCCACCGGCGGCACCGCACAGGCGATCGCCCAGGCGCAGGCGGCCGAGACGGCCGGCGCCGCCGGGATCCTGCTGTTCCCGCCCTACCTGACCGAGGCGAGCCAGGCAGGCCTGATCGCGCACGTCGAGGCGGTCTGCCGGGCCACCGGGCTGGGGGTGATCGTCTACAGCCGGGCCAACGCGGTCCTCGAGGACGTGACCGTCGCCGAGCTGGCCGATCGCAACCCCACGCTGATCGGGCTGAAAGACGGGATCGGCGACATCGAGCAGATGACCCGCACGTACGCCAGGGTCGGTGACCGGCTGATCTATGTCGGCGGCCTGCCCACGGCCGAGACGTTCGCGCTGCCGCTGCTGCAACTCGGGGTGAGCACCTACTCCTCGGCGCTCTACAACTTCGTGCCCGAGTTCGCCCTGCGGTTCTACTCCGCGGTCCGGGCGCAGGACCGCACCGCCGTCTACGGCATGCTCAACGACTTCGTCATCCCCTACCTCGACATCCGCGACCGCGCCCGCGGCTATGCCGTCTCGATCATCAAGGCGGGGCTGACCGCAGTCGGGCGCGACGGCGGCCGGGTGCGCCCGCCGCTGACCGATCTGACCACGGAGGAAAGGGCCGACCTGGCCCGCCTGATCGACAAGGTCCGGTCATGAAGCCGACGATCGAGCGCATCGAAGTCGTGCCGGTGGCCGGCCATGACAGCATGCTGCTCAATCTCAGCGGCGCACACGGGCCGTTCTTCACCCGTACCGTCGTGGTCGTCACCGACAGCGAGGGCCGCACCGGCCTGGGCGAGGCACCCGGGGGCGTGGCGATCCGGCGCACCCTGGAGACCGCTCACGAGCTGCTGCTCGGCCGGCCCGTCGCGGAATTCGCCTCGCTGCTGCGCAGCTTCGCCGCGGTCCATGCGGGCCAGGATTCCCGGGGCCGGGGCCTTCAGACGTACGACCTGCGCGTCACCGTCCATGCGGTGACGGCTCTGGAGTCGGCACTGCTGGACCTGCTCGGCCAGCACCTCGGCGTGCCGGTCGCCGAACTGCTCGGCGAGGGCAGGCAGCGTGACAGCGTGCCGGTGCTCGGTTACCTCTTCTACGTCGGCGACACGACCCGCACCACACTGCCCTACGTGCGTGAGCGGCACCCGGCCGACGAGTGGGAACAACTGCGCCGCCTGCCCGCCCTGACGCCGTCCTCGGTGGTCGCGCTGGCTGAGGCCGCCCAGGCTCGCTACGGGTTCAGCGACTTCAAGCTCAAGGGTGGTGTCTTCGACGGGGAGGCGGAGGTCGAGGCGGTGCGGGCCCTGGCCGAACGGTTCCCGCAGGCCCGCATCACCCTCGACCCCAACGGCGCCTGGCCGCTGAAGGACGCGATCGCGCTCTGCCGCGATCTGGGTGGTGTGCTCGCCTACGCCGAGGACCCGGTCGGCGGCGAGGGCGACCTGTCCGGGCGCGAGACGATGGCCGAGTTCCGGCGGGCCACCGGCCTGCGCACCGCCACCAACATGATCGCCTGCGACTGGCGGCAGATGGCGCACGCGGTCCGCGCGAGCGCTGTCGACATCCCGCTCGCCGACCCGCATTTCTGGACCATGCGTGGCTCGGTCCGCGTCGCGCAGCTCTGCCACGACTTCGGGCTCACCTGGGGTTCGCACTCCAACAACCACTTCGACATCTCGCTGGCGATGTTCACGCACGTCGGAGCCGCCGCGCCCGGTGAGATCACCGCCCTGGACACGCATTGGATCTGGCAGGACGGCCAGCGGCTCACCCGCGAGCCGTTCCCGATCCGTGACGGCGCGATCGCCGTGCCGTCCACGCCCGGTCTCGGTGTCGAGCTCGACCGCGAGGCGCTCACCGCCGCCCACGAGCTCTTCGTGGAGCACCAGCTCGGCGGCCGCGACGACGCCGAGGCCATGCAGTACCTCATTCCCGGTTGGCGCTTCGACCCCAAGCGCCCCTGTCTGGTGCGGTGACCCATGTCTGACCGAATCACTGGCCTCACGCTCTCCTCCGTCACTCTGCCGCTGAAGAACGCGATCAGCGACGCGAAAGTCCTCACCGGCCGGCAACGGCCGATGACCGAGGTCGCGTTCCTGTTCGCCGAGATCCGCACCGCCGACGGTCACGAGGGTGTCGGCTTCAGCTACAGCAAACGGGCCGGCGGGCCGGCTCAGTTCGCGCACGCCCGCGAGGTCGCCCCCGATCTGATCGGCGAGGATCCGAACGACATCCAGCGCCTCTGGACGAAGCTCGTGTGGGCCGGTGCCTCGGTGGGCCGCAGCGGCGCGTCCACGCAGGCCGTCGCCGCGATCGACGTCGCGCTGTGGGACCTGAAGGCCAAACGGGCCGGTCTTCCGCTGGCCAAGCTGCTCGGCGCCCACCGTGACTCGGTGCGCTGCTACGACACGTCCGGCGGGTTTCTGCACGAGCCGATCGAGCAGATCCTCGACAACGCCTCCAGGTCGCTCGGTGCCGGGATCGGCGGCATCAAGATCAAAGTCGGGCATCCTTCGGCTGCGACAGACCTTTCGCGGGTACGGGCGGTGCGCGAACACATCGGCGACGAGGTGCCATTGATGGTCGACGCCAATCAGCAGTGGGACCGTCCGACGGCTCAGCGCGTCGGCCGTGCGCTGGAGGAGTTCGGGCTGGTATGGATCGAGGAGCCGCTCGACGCGTACGACGCCGAGGGCCACGCCGCTCTGGCCCGCAGTCTCGACACGGCCATCGCCTCTGGTGAGATGCTGACGAGCGTGGCCGAACACCGTGAGCTGATCCGGCACGGCGCCGTCGACATCATCCAGCCGGACGCGCCCCGGATCGGTGGCATCACCCAGTTCCTGCGGCTGGCAGGGCTCGCCGAACACGCCAACCTGACCATGGCACCGCACTTCGCCATGGAGATCCACGCGCATCTGGCGGCCGCCTACCCGCACGAGCCGTGGATCGAGCACTTCGACTGGCTGCACCCGCTGTTCGACGAGCGCCTCGAGATCCGCGACGGCCGCATCCACCTCTCCGACCGCCCCGGCCTCGGCGTCACCATCAGCGACCAGGCCCGCAAGTGGACCGTCGACCGGGCCGACATCGGAAGCCCGGAATGAACCGGCCGTTCTCGGGCACACCCTGCTTCAGCTCCGACCCCCTGGAGGTCACCGCATGACGAGCGTCCCCAGCATCGACCCGCGCACCGGTGAGACGACCGGGATCGTCGCCGACGAGACCACGCCCGAACGGGTGGACGAGATCTGCTCGACCGCCCTGGCGGCCGCCGGTCCGCTCGAGGACCTCGGCAGGGCCGGGCGCGCGGCGCTGCTCGACGACCTGGCCGCGGCGCTGGAGGCCGACCGGGAACGGATCGTCGAGGTCGCCGACCGGGAGACCGCGCTCGGCACCGCCCGGCTCAACGGCGAGCTGACGCGCACCTGCTACCAGCTGCGGCTCTTCGGCGAGGTACTGCGCGACGGCGGCTATCTGGAAGCGACGATCGACCACGCCGGGGACACCCCGATGGGTCCGCGTCCCGATCTGCGCCGGATGCTCGTGCCGATCGGCCCGGTAGCCGTCTTCGGCGCCAGCAACTTCCCGCTCGCCTTCTCGGTACCCGGCGGCGACACCGCCTCCGCCATCGCCGCCGGCAGCCCCGTCGTCCTGAAGGCCCACCATTCACATCCGGCGACGTCGCAGCTCTGCTACGAGATTCTGGCCGAGGCCGCACAGAAGTCCGGTGCACCCGCCGGCACCTTCGGCATCGTGCATGGTCTCCAGGCCGGCGCCGACCTGGTCGCCCATCCGGCGATCCGCGCGGTCGGTTTCACCGGTTCCGTCAACGGTGCCCGCGCCCTGCTGGCGATCATCGAGAAGCGCCCCGAGCCGATCCCCTTCTATGGCGAGCTGAGCAGCCTCAACCCGGTCGTCGTGACGCCCGGGGCCGCAGCCGACCGCGCCGAGAGCATCGGTGCCGACTTCGCGGCATCGTTCACGCTCGGCGCCGGCCAGTTCTGCACGAAGCCCGGCCTGCTGTTCGTGCCCACCGGACCGGACGGCGACCGCGTGGTCACCGCCATCCAGGACGCGATCGCCGGTCTGGAGCCGATGACGATGCTCAACGCCGGCATCGCCGCCGCCTACGAACAGGGCACCACCGCACTACGCGCCGCGACAGCGGCCGAAACAGGCCCACAGACAACCGGGACGGTGGCACAGCCGGGCCGCGCCACACCTCAGGTGTTCCTCGCGACCGCGGGTGAGCTGCCACCGGAGGCGACCGAGGAGTGCTTCGGCCCCGTCACCGTCGTGGCGCGCTGGTCGGATGAGGCGGAACTGTTCGCCGCCGTCGACCGGCTGCCGCCTTCGCTGACCGCCACCGTGCATCGTGGACCGGGTGAGACGGTGCTGCCCGCCGAGCTGACCCGTCGTTTCCGGCCACACACCGGGCGGCTGGTCTACGACGGCTACCCCACCGGCGTCGCCGTCGCCTGGGCCCAGCACCACGGCGGGCCATGGCCGGCGACCAACACCCAGCACACCTCGGTGGGCACCACCGCCATCCGCCGGTTCCTGCGACCGGTGACCTGGCAGAACGCACCGGCTGAGCTGCTCCCGGCGGAACTGCGTGACGAATTCGACAGGGTCCCACGCCGGGTCGACGGGGTGTTGCACTAGAAAATCTAGGGGTGCAACTGGATCAAGCGGCTCTGCTCGTCGCCGGGGGTGTGGGATCCGGCCTGACCGGGTCGATGGCCGGCCTTGCGTCGCTCATCAGCTATCCGACTCTGCTGGCCGTGGGGCTTCCGCCGATCGCCGCCAACGTGACGAACTCGGTGGGGTTGCTGGCCAGCGGGGCCGGGTCGGCCGCCGGGTCGCGGCTCGAGCTGCGAGGGCAGGGGCGCCGGATCCTGCGGCAGAGTCTGTTCGCGCTGCTCGGTGGGACCACCGGTGCGGTTCTGCTGCTGAACACAACGTCGGCGGTGTTCGAGCTGATCGTGCCGGCGCTGATCGCGCTGGCCGCGGCCGTGCTGCTCTTCCGTGATCAGCTTCGTGGCTGGTACACGAAGCCGAAAGCCCGGTTCGCGCAGCCGCCTCTGGGTCTGGCGATCTTCCTGATCGGCATCTACGGCGGCTACTTCGGCGCGGCGGCGGGTGTCCTCATGCTCGCGGTGATGTCGATGTCGGTGGTGGAGCCGCTCGCCGTGACCAACGCCGTGAAAAGCGTCGTCCTGGGCGCGTCGAACGCCGCAGCCGCGGTTCTATACGCCGTGATCGCGCCGGTTCACTGGACCGCCGCGGCAATACTGGGCGTCGGTTGCCTGATCGGCAGCTGGATCGGTCCGGCTCTGGTTCGCCGTACCCCGGAACGACCACTGCGCTTCGTCATCGCCATCGCCGCCCTGGGCCTGGCCGGCTACCTCTGGCACGACGCCGTCACCACCTGACCGCCCAGCCGGAACGGCGGTGGGACACGCACGGCGGGAGGGGATGGAGACCGGCCCCGGCGGGCCGGTCTCCGTGGCGGGGCGGGTTACCAGGCGCTGGATTCGGCGCTTACGAAGGGGCGCGGCGGGACTCCGTCCCGGACGGCCTCCAGGAAGGAGACGATTTCGGCGGCTACGGAGCGGTGTGAGACGTCGTTGAGTACGTCGTGGTGGGCGCCGCGGACGGTGGCCAGACGGGCCGTGGTCAGGGACTTCGTGAGGCCGGCCAAGGCGTCTCGGTCGGCGATCGGATCGGCATCGCCTATCAGGAGGAGGTGGGGTATGAGCGACGCGCTCGCGTAGGCGGCGTCCAGCAAGTCGGACGGTGCCGCGTCGGCGAGGGTGCCGGGTATGACGGCGGCGTCGTCGCTGAGGACACCCCGATGTACGGGGCAGTGCGAGCGGACGTTCAGTTCGTCCTCCCACTCACCCTCGTGACGCCGGTCGTGTCCGGGCAGCCCGGCCAGCACCACCGCGTCGGGCAGCCACGTCCGATCGTCACGCCCTTCGAAGGTGCTGGAGAGAAGGGCGGCGAGCAGCGCGGCTCCGGTATCGCTGCCGGTGAGCACGAGTGGGCCTACCACGGCAGTGGAAGGGTCGTGGACCGCGGCCGTGAGGGAAGCCTCGAATCCGGCCAAGGTTCCCTCCAGATCGCCGGCGATGATCACGGGCGGCGGCAGGACGCGCACGTGGTAGGCGTCTGCGGCCAACCGGCGGCCCAGCCGGGCGTAGCTGAGCGGGCTCTCACCGCGGCCGGGAACGACCACGACGGTGCCCCGGATGTTGAGGCCGGCCGGGGGAAGGTGTTCGGTCATGTCATGCCGCCGTGAAGGTCGAGGGGGAAGCCGTGGTCGAGGCAGAAACCGTGGCCGAGGCGGGAGCCGTGGCCGAGGCGGGAGCCGTGGCCGAGGCGGGAGCCGTGGCCGAGGCGGAGGCGGTGGCCAGGCTGGAGGCCGGCTTCCAGCCGAGGGCCGGCGCCACCTCGGTGGCGATCAGTTCGAGGGCCCGGACAGCCGCGTCGAAGTCAGGGACACCAGGGTTGAACTGGGTGATCAGGTCGGTGGCCACCGGCAGGACCTTCTCCTGCTGGAAGGCAGCGACGATCTCGTCGGGGTGGCCGTAGAAGGCATGGAACCGGCGCAGGTACTCGTCGAGGCTCTGGCCCGCCGGGAACGTGCCCCGGTCGACGAAGTTACGGGCTGCCCGCTGTACGCCGTCCTCGATCTGGGCCAGGGCGGTCCTGCGGTCGGCGGCCGGGAACACGAACCGCGAGAGGCCGATGCGGGGCGTGCGGGGCTGGTTCCACGCCGCCAGGAACTCGTCGGCCCACGCCCGCTGGATCACGTCGGTGTTCTCGGTGTAGCCGTAGGTTGCCCGGTTGAGCAGCAGGTTCGCTCCGGCCTCGGCGGCGTAACGGGCACCGGTGCCGCTGAACACGGCCTGCCAGACACGGTCGGTGAAGTCGTCGGTGAGCGGCGGCTGGACGGTGAAGCCGGGCGTGCCGACCTCCTCGTTCTGCAGGGCGCGGCGGAGCACGTCGAACTTCGAGGTGGTGGTTTCCCGGCGCAGGGCGAAGTCGGCGCCGAGGGCGGCGTATTCGACGGGGCCGGAGCCGCTGCCGATGCCGATCTCCACGCGGCCGCCACTGAGCGTGTTCACGACGGCGACGTCCTCGGCGACACGGACCGGGTTCTCCAGCGGCAGGATGGTGATGGCGGTGGAGAGGCGGATTCTCTTGGTACGCGCAGCCGCGTGCGCCAGGAACGGCCACGGCGACGACAGGCCGCCGCCGTGCAGCGGGATGTGGTGCTGGGCCACCCAGCCGACGTCGAAGCCGAGTTCGTCGGCGACCACGAACAGCTCCTGTGCCCGGCGGTAGGTCTCGGCCAGCGGCCCGTTGCCCTGGACGTGGGTGAGGAACCCGAGGCGGAATGTCATGAGGCGGCCCATCGGTTGGCGGGGATCGGCAGGCCGAGGTGGCCGCGCAGGGTGTCGTGCTCGTACTCGGTGCGGAACAGGCCCTGTTTCTGCAGCAACGGCACCACGTCGGCGACGAAGCGGGACAGGTCCTCGTTGGTGCGGAATCCGACGTTGAGCCCGTCGAACGCCTCTGCCTCGAACCAGTCGGCGATGGCCTGCGCGACGGTCTCGGGCGCGCCGGTGAACGGGGACGGCTGGTACTGGCTGAACGCCAGCACGGTCTCGCGCAGGGACAGGTTCTCGGACTTCGCCCGCTCGATGATGGCGGTGCCCCGGGTGCGCCCGCTCTTCTCGGCGAGGTGGGCCACGTCCGGGAAGGGCGCGTCCAGGTCGTACCGCGAGAAGTCGTGCGCACCGAACGAGCGGCCGAACTGGGCGAGCTTGCGGGTGAAGTCGTTGTCGGCCTCGTAGATGTCCCGGGACAACCGGTGCGCCTCCTCGTCGGTCGCGGCGACGACCGGCTGCGCGCCCAGGAAGATCACCACGTGGTTCGGGTCGCGCCCGAGTGAAAGAGCCCGCCGCTTGATGTCGGCGTAGTAGGCGCGGACCGACTCGAGCGTCCCGCCGGGCGCGTAGATGCCCTCGGCGACGTGCGCGGCCAGGTTGCGGCCCTCCTCGGAGACGCCGGCCTGGAAGATCACCGGCTGGCCCTGCGGCGACCGGGACAGGTTCAGCGGGCCGGCGACCTTGAAATATGAGCCCTCGTGGTTGAGGGCGTGCAGTTTCGACGGTTCGACGAACACGTCGCGGTCGACGTCGGCGGGGAACGCGTCGTCCTCGTACGAGTCCCACAGCCCCCGGACGACCTGCACGTGTTCGAGCGCCCGGCCGTACCGGGTGGTGTAGTCGAGGTGCTCGTCGAGTCCGTAGTTGCGGGAGGTTCCGGAGTCGAGGCTGGTCACGACGTTCCAGCCGGCCCGGCCGTGGCTGATGTGGTCGAGTGACGCGAACCGGCGGGCCACGTTGAACGGCGAGTTGTAGGTGGAACTCAGCGTGCCGACGAGACCGATGTGCCGGGTGTGGGTGGCGACCGCGGACAGCAGGGTCAGCGGTTCGAGCCGGTTGAGGTAGTGCGGCGGGTAGGTAGCGTCGATGAACTGGCTGTCGACGATGAACAGGGCGTCGAACTTCGCGTGTTCGGCCGCCTGCGCCTGGGCGATGTACCAGTCGATGTCGATGCTGGCGTTCTTCGGGACCCGCGGGTCCTTCCAAAGGCTGTGCTGCCCGGGCCCGCCGACGCCGTAGGCGCGGAGGGCCAGCCGGATCTGCCGGGTCATGCGGGAATCCCTTCGGGTGTGCGGCGATCGGCGCGACGCAGGGTCGGCACGGAGCGGATGAGCTTGCGGGTGTACGGGTGAACGGGCGCGTTGATGACGTCGGCGGACGGCCGGTCCTCGACGATCTCGCCCTCGTACAGGACCGCGATCCGGTCGGCGATCCCGGCGACCGAGCCGAGGTCGTGCGAGATGAACAGCAGCGCGGTGCCGGCGTCCCGGAGTTCCTTGAGCAGTTCCAGGACCTGCACCCGGTTCGCCGAGTCGAGGGCGCTGACCGGTTCGTCGAGCAGGACGAGCCTGGGTTCGGTGATCAGCGCACGGGCCACCGCCACGCGCTGCCGCTGACCACCGGAGAGCTCGCCGGGGAGCCGGTCGAGAAGGGCCTCGTCCAGCCGTACCCGCGCAAGGATCTTGAGGATCTTGTCCCTGATGCCGGCGGCGCCCTGGATGCGCAGCGGCTCGGCCAGGGAGTCGAGGACCGTCAGGTCGGGGTCGAGGCTGCGCAGCGGGTCCTGGAAGACGTACTGGACGACGCCGCGGCGGCGCAGTTCGCGCCACTGGCGGGGCTTGAGCGAGGCCACGTCGGTCCCGTCGATCGCGATCCGGCCGGCGGAGGCCTTGACCAGGCCGAGGATCGTGCGGGCCAGCGTGGACTTGCCGGAGCCGGTCTCGCCGATGACGCCGACCGTCTCACCCGGTGAGAGCGACAGCGAGACGGATCGCAGGACGTGCAGGCGGCCGGTGCGGCGGCGGTAGTGCACGTCGAGGTCGGTGATCTCAAGAAGTGACAAGGTAGCGCTCCAACCCGTAGGACTCGTGCTCCTCGATGAGCAGGCGCGTGTACTCGTGTTCCGGCTGGTAGAGAATCTTCTCGACCGGTCCCTGCTCGACCACCGTGCCGTCACGCATGACCAGCACCTCGTCGCAGAACTGGGCGACCACGGCGAGGTCGTGCGACACCACCACGAGGGCGAGGCCGGTGGATTCGCGCAGTTCGGCGAGCAGGTCGAGGATCTCGGCCTGCACGGTGACGTCGAGTGCGGTGGTCGCCTCGTCGGCGATCAGCACCTTCGGCTGCGCGGCGATGGCGGCGGCGATCAGCGAGCGCTGCAGCATGCCGCCGGAGAGTTCGTGCGGGTACTGCTTGTAGACGGCTGCCGGCAGACGCACTGACGCCAGCAGCTCGACTGCACGCAAGCGAGCAGCGCGGCGGCCGAGGCCCAGCTTGACCCGGACGACCTCGGCGACCTGGGATCCGATGGTGAGCGAAGGGTTGAGGTAGGAGGCCGGGTCCTGGAAGACCGCGCTGATCGTGGAGCCACGCAGCGCGGTCCACTGCTTCGGCGTCAGCGACGCCACGTCGTGGCCGTCCAGCTCGATACTGCCGCCGGAGATCCGGAAGTGCTCGGGCAGGATGCCGAGGGCGGCGCGACAGGTCAGGGTCTTGCCGCTGCCGGACTCGCCGACGATGCCGACGACCGCTCCGGGCTCGAGGGTGAAGGAGACCCCATGGACGATCTCGCGGTCGTAGGCGATCTTGACGTCACGCAGTGCGAGCAGGGACATGTCCCCTCCCCCGATTCAGCAGGAGCGCCCGCCCGGCTTCGCCTGACACGTCCCGGATGGCGTCGGCGAGCAGGTTGCAGGCCCAGACGGTGGCCATGATCAAGAAGGTGGGTACGAGTGGCGCCCACGGCCGGAAGCTGAGGTAGCCGAGGTCGGCGGCGAGCACACCGCCCCAGGTCGGCGCGGGCGGCTGCACGCCGATGCCGAGGAAGGTCAGGCTCGATACCACGACGAAGCCGATGCCGGCCGTGTTGGCCAGGGCCACCGCGATCGGCGGCAGCACCTTGACCCACACGTGCTTGCGGACCACCCAGCCGACCGAGGCGCCGGAGATCAGCGCCGCCTCGACGTACTGCGAGCGGGCCACCGACAGCGTCGCGGCCCGCGACACCCGGAAGAACAGCGGCGAGATCATGATGCCGACGGTGAACATGGCCTGCGGGATGCCGTTGCCGAGCAGGGCGGTCACGGCGACCGCGAAGACCAGGAACGGCAACGCGATCAGGGTGTCGGCCAGCCGCAGCGTGACCCATTCGAAGACCGAGCCGAGGTAGACCGACAGGATGCCCGGGATCACCCCGGCGACCAGGGCGACCAGCGACACCTGGATCGAGCCGAGGACGCTGACCCGGGAGCCGTCGAGCAGCCGGCTGAGCACGTCGCGGCCCAGGTAGTCGGTGCCGAGCCAGTGCGCGCCGGACGGTCCGGCGAGGATCTCGGCGCCGCCTTCGAGCGGGTCGTACGGGGCGAGGAACGGCCCGGCCACCGCCAGCAGCGCGATGAAGGCGATTATGCCGACCGCGATGCGGCCCGTCGGCAGTGTGAGGATCCGGCGGAACATGTCAGACCCCCCGTGCCGAGGCCGGGGTGACCCGGACCAGGATGACATTGACCAGCAGGTTGAAGACCACGACGAGGACCACCGAGACGACCAGCACGCCCTGCACGGCCGGGACGTCGCCACGCTGGGCCGAGTCGGCGGCGAACTGCCCGAACCCGGGCATTCCGAAGATCGACTCGGTGACGACGGCGCCGCCGAGCAGGTTAGGGAACTTCATGCCGAGCACGGTCAGCGCCGGGCCCATGCCGTTGCGCAGCACGTGCCGGAAGAAGATCCGGCGAGGGCTGAGGCCGCGGACCACGGCGCCGGTCACATAGTTTTCGCGGTACGCGGCCACGAGTCCCGCCCGCAGCTGACGTGCCACGTCGGAGACGGTGTCGAAGCTGAGCGCGATGGCCGGCAGGGTGATGTGGGCCAGCCACACCGCCCAGCCCCGCTCGGCCGGCACGTAACCGGCCGAGGGGAACCAGCCGAGCGCCACGGCGAACACCACGACCAGCGCGATGCCGACCACGAACGAGGGCATCACCGAGATGAACGTCATGAACCCGGTGATCGCCCGGTCCACCCAGGTGGTCCGGCGCACCGCGGCCAGCACGCCGAACCCGAATCCGAAGACCACGCCGATGACCAGCGCGAGCCCGGCCACCGAGAGGCTGATGACGGCGCCCTCCAGCAGCAGCCGGGAGATGTCGGCGCCGTTGAACCAGCTGACGCCGAGGTCGCCGTCGAGGAGGTCGCCGAACCAGTCGAAGTACTGGGTGAGAAACGGCCGGTCCAGTCCCCACTCGTGCTCGATCTGGGCGATCGTCTCCGGGGTGGCCGACTCACCCAGTTGCAGGTGAGCCGGCGAGAGCCCGCTCAGCGCCCGCAGCGCGAACGTCACGAACGTGGCGACTCCGAAGACCGGTACGAAGATGGCGATCGTACGGACGAGACCGCTGAGCAGGCCCTTGATCATGAGACGGTCAGCCCGGTCCAGTGCAGCTGCCCGGGGATCGGCGCGAAGTCCGACACCTTGGAGCTCTTCACGAACAGGTTCGGCAGCGAGTGGGTGAAGACCAGAGCCTTGCTCTCCAGTCCGGCACGGGTCGCGGCCTGCAGGTTCGCCTGATAGTCGGGCGAGCCGAGCGGCGTCTCACGGGCCTTCTTCACGGCCACTTCAAAACCTTCCGGCTGGTACGGGGTGCTGAGGTTCAGCGGTCCGTTGGGGCCGAAGTGGGCGGTCAGCGTCTGCACGGGCGACTCACGTCCGGTGGTGCCGTACAGCGACAGGGTCAGGTCCTTGGCGAAGAACGGGGTGGCCCAGTTCGGGTCGACCTTGATGCCGACCGTGATGCCGATCGCGGCGAGCTGCGACTGGACGATCTCGGCGGCGGTCTGCTGGTTGGGGATGACCAGATCGAGCTTGATGTCGCCGGGCTTGTGGCCGGCCTCGGCGAGCAGCGCCTTGGCCTTCTCCACGTCGTACGGCCAGCGGTTAGCCGACTGCTGGTCGTACGCCAGATAGGTCGTCGGGAACGGCTGGTCGGTGGGTGTGCCCTGCCCGAAGGTGACCTTGTCGACGAACTCCTGCCGGTTGATCGCGTGCCGCACCGCGTCGACGACCTTGGGGTTGTCGAACGGCTTCTTGTTGATGTTGATGCTGATGTTCGAGGCGTTGTAGCCCGGCTGGAGAACCACGTCGAGCTTGGCCGCCTCGGCCGCCTTGACCTGGTTCGGGGCGAGGCCGGCCAGGTCGTAGACACCGGTCTGCACGCCCGAGACGATGGTCGCCGTGTCGGGGGCGGAGAGCAGCTCCACCTTCTCGATCTTGATGTTGGCGGCGTCCCAGTAGTCCGGGTTCTTCTTGAGGTGGACGTGCGAGCCGGGCACGTTCTCGGTGACCACGAACGGGCCGGCGCCGACCGGGCTCTTGTCCAGCGCGGCCGGGTCCTGCGCCGCCTTCGGGCTGGGGATCTGGGCGACCCGCTCGCCGAGCAGCAGAGGGATCTGGAAGTCGGTCTGGGTCAGGTCGATGACCACATCGAGATCCTTCGCGGTCACCGTCTTGATCGAGGTGAGGTCGCCGAACAGCGCCGAGTTCTTCTGCGTCTTGGCCCGCTCCAGGTACGCCTTGATCGCCTCGGCGTTCACCGGCTCGCCGTCGCTGAACTTCAGGCCCTTGCGCAGGTGGAAGGTGACCTGGTCGCCCTTGTCGTTGTAGTCCCAGCTCTCGGCCAGGCTCGGGACGGCCTCACCCTTCTCGTTGATCTCGGTGAGCGAGGCGTATGCCAGCGACAGGATCCGGAACTGCGCGCCGCTGCCGGACACCACCGGGTCCCAGTGGGCGGGCAGGGTGACGGCCCAGCGGAGTGTGGGCTCACTTTTGCCGCCGCCGGCCGCACCACCGGCGCAACCGGTGAGGGCCAGTGCCAGTGCGCTTACCGCGGCCGCCAGTTTGGTACGTCTCATCAGGATGCCTTCGCAGTGGTGTGGATGTTCTGGGGGACGGGCAGGCCGAGGTTGCCGCGCAGGGTGGTGGCCTCGTACTCGGAGCGGACGATGCCGCGCTCGCGCAGGATCGGCAGCACCTCGTCGGTGAACCGGGCGAACTCGCTGGGCACGGTGACGGTGACGTTGATGCCGTCGAACGCGCCGGCCTCGAACCACTTCTGGATCTCGTTCGCCACGGTGAGCGGGGAGCCGGTGAACGGCGAGCGGCGGGACTCGATGCCGTGCTGCACGACCTGGCGCAGCGTGAAACCGTTGTCCTTCGCCAGCTTCTTGATCTTCTCGGCGTGGGTGCGGAAGCTGCGGTCGCCCAGGTCGCCGAGCTCCGGGAAGGGCGCGTCCAGGTCGTACTGCGTGAAGTCGTGCCAGCCGAACGGGCGGCCTAGCTCCTTGAGCGCCCGGTCGAAGTCCTTGCCGCCGATGATCGCGGCCTCCTTCGCGCGGGCCTCCTCATCGGTGTCCGCGAGGGTCAGGCCGATGCCCGGGAAGATCAGGACGTGCTCGGGATCACGGCCCTTGGCCTTGGCCCGGCTCCTGATGTCCTCGGCGAACGCCACGCCTTCCTCGACCGTCTGGGCGTGCGTGAAGATCGCCTCGGCGACGCTCGCACCCAGGTCACGGCCCTCGTCGGAGTCGCCGGCCTGGAAGATGACCGGCTGGCCCTGCGGCGAGCGCTGCAGGTTGAGCGGACCGACCACCTGGAAGTGCTCGCCGATGTGGTTCAGGGCGTGCTGCCTGCTCTTGTCGAAGAAGACGCCGCGCTCCTTGTCGCGGGGGAAGGCGTCGTCCTCGTACGAGTCCCACAGTCCCTGGACCACGCGGACGTGTTCCAGCGCGCGGCCGTACCGGGTGGCATAGTCGTAGTGCTCCTTGCGGCCGTAGTTGCCGGCGGTGCCGCCGTCCCCGGTCGCGACCACGTTCCACCCGGCCCGCCCGCCGCTGATCACGTCGAGCGAGGCGAGCCGCCGGGCGATGTTGAACGGGTCGTTGTACGAGGTGGTCAGCGTGCCGACCAGGCCGATGCTGGTGGTGTGAACGGCCACGGCGGAGAGCAGGGTCAGCGGCTCGAGCCGGTTCAGGTAGTGGTTGGGCGAGTCCGGGGTGATGAACTGGCTGTCCACGATGAACACGAGGTCGAACTTCGCGGCCTCGGCCTGCTGCGCCCGGGCGATGTACCACCGGATGTCGACGCTGGCGTCGCCCGGTATCTCGGGATTGAGCCAGGTGTGGTGCTGACCGGGTCCGCCCACACCGAGCAATACGGCACCTAATTTAAGCGTCTTTTTCGACATTTATGGACCTTTTCATTTATCGATAGCTTTTAGGGGGTTGGCGCCTCGGGCGGCGGCACCGGCTTCAGTATCAGCAGGCCCGTGTTCCGGCGTCCAAGGAGAGATCGTGATGACAAGCCATCACAACCGCTGATCAATTCCTAGTAGACTGATAGGTATGAGTCGGTATCTCGACATCGCTCCGCTGCGCAGCCTCGTCGCCGTCGCGGATTGTGGCGGCTTCCAGCGGGCCGCCACGTCCCTGCACCTGAGCCAGGGTGCGGTCAGTCAGCACGTGCGCCGGCTGGAGACCGCCCTCGGCCGCACCCTCGTCGAGCGCGACGGGCGCGGCTCACGGTTCACCGCCGACGGCGAGGCCCTGCTCGGCCACGCCCGGCGGATCCTGGCCGTGCACGACGAGGCATTGCACGCCTTCGGCGCCCTCAGCGCCGACGACGAGCCGGCCCTGGTGATCGGGTCGACCGAGCACGCCGCGGCCCAGCTGCTGCCCGAGCTCACGGCCGCTCTGGCCGCCACCTTCCCGGACCGGCGCATCCGGTTCCGGATCGATCGCGGCGCCCAGCTGCGGACCGCACTGCAGGAGGGCAAGATCGATCTGGCGCTGCTGCTCGGCCCGGCCCAGGAGAGCGACGCCCGGACCGTCGGCGAGCTACACCTGACCTGGTATTCAGCTCCCCATTGGACATCGCCGGCGCCCGGCGAGCCGGTGCCGCTGGTCTGCTTCGACGCCCCGTGCGCGATCCGCAGCCTGGCCCTGGAGACGCTGGCCGAGGGCGACGTGCCGACCGAGGTGGGCGCCGAGGCCGCCCATCTGGCCGGAGTTCAGGCCGCCGTCCGGGCGGGGCTCGGCGTGGGCCTGATGGCCACACTCGGCCAGCGGCCGGACGGGCTGGCCGCCCGCGACGACCTGCCGCCGCCGCGCCCTCTCGAGCTGTCGGTCTGGCCCCGCCGCGGCCTGCCGCCCGAACTGTTGGACGGGGCCGCCACAGCGCTCACGAAAATCCTGACCGGCGCTATTCGCCATTGAGGGCCACGTAACGTCCCGAGTGGTAGACCAGCGGGGTCGTCGTCGACCCCAGCCCGTGCTCACCGGTGAGCGGGGTGGCCAGCACGATCGTGTGGTCGCCGGCCTGCACCCGGTCGACGACCCGGCAGACCAGGCGAGCCAGCACCCCGTCGAGCAGGGGAACCCCGCCGGGCCCCTCCCGCCAGGCGCCGTGCTCGGCCAGCCGGTCGATGCCGCGGGTCGAGAACGTCCTGGCCACGTGCTCCTGCTCCTGACCGAGCACGTGCACCGCGACCGTGTCGGCGGCCTGCACCGCGGGCCACGCCGAGGCGCTCTGGGCCAGGCAGAACGAGACCAGTGGCGGGTCGAGGGAGACCGAGGTGAAGGAGGTCGCGGTGAAGCCGGTGGCCGGTTCACCGGGCGCGGTGACCACCACCACGGCCGCGGCGTGGCGACGCAGCAGCTGGCGGAACAGATCGGCGTCCACGGTATCGGTGGGGACGGCTTGCAGGGTCATGACGGGCCTCCATCGCATTGCGGTCGGTACAGCTCTTGCTCGTCGCGAAGGCGGCGTGTGATGCCCGAGGTCACCCGCCGCCAGGCTCGCACCACTGACGGTGCTCTGCGGTCACCCGGCCCGTCAACCCGCTTCCCATATCCTAGTAAACCGATAGGATCTCATTGACATTGGCGGGGTTGACCAGCCAGGATGCGGGCATGAGCGTCGAGGATCCGTTCCATCAGAGACTGCACCACATCGCGTCCCACTCGCTGAGCTCCGACACCGCCCAGACCAGCGGGATGCGCCGGGTCGAGGCGATCAGCGGCGCCACCGTGGGCAGCCGGAACCTCTGGATGGGGCAGACCCACGTGGCCGCGAGCACCAACTCCGGCAATCACCACCACGGCGAGTCCGAGACCGCGATCTACGTGGTCAGCGGCAACCCGTCGTTCGTCTTCCTGGACGAGGAGAAGGGTGAGATCCGGGTCGACACCAAACCCGGGGACTACATCTACGTACCGCCATGGGTCCCGCATCGCGAGGAGAACCCGGATCCGGAGAACGAGGCCGTCGTGGTGATCTCCCGTACCACGCAGGAGGCGATCGTCGTCAACGTCCCGGACCTGAAGTGGATCGGCCCGGTGGCGGTCGGAACGGCGGAGGCGTAACACCTGTCACAAGTGTGACCATGGGGTCATGACGATCCGGGTCGCGATGTGGTCAGGTCCCCGCAACATCTCCACGGCGATGATGCGCAGCTTCGGCTCACGCGCCGACACCGTCGTCTCCGACGAGCCGCTGTACGCCCATTACCTGGCCGCCACCGGTCTCGACCACCCCGGCCGCGACGAGATCCTGGCCTCCCAGCCGCAACGCTGGGAGGACGTCGCCGACGCGCTGACCGGTCCGATCCCCGGCGACCCGGCCGTCTACTACCAGAAGCACATGACCCACCACCTGCTCCCCGGGATCGGCCGGGACTGGCTGGGCAAGCTCACCCACGCCTTCCTGATCCGCGACCCCGCGCACGTGGTGGCGTCGTACTCGAAGGTCCGCGGCGAGCCCACCCTCTCCGACCTCGGCTATCCGCAGCAGGCCGAGATCTTCCGCACGTTCGGCGGACCGGTCGTCGACTCGGCCGACGTGCTGCGCGACCCCGGCCGTACCCTGCGACTTCTCTGCGAGAGCCTCGGCTTCGCCTTCGACCCGGCGATGCTCTCCTGGGCTACCGGCCCGCGACCGGAGGACGGCGTGTGGGCGCCTCATTGGTACGCGTCGGTGCACGCCTCGACCGGTTTCGCGCCCTACGACCCGTCGCCCGCCTCGGTCCCGGACCGGCTGCTCCCGCTGGTCGAGGCCGCCCGCCCCTACTACGAGGAACTGGCTGCCCACCGCCTCTGAAGGGACTCCGGAGTGAGGGTCGGGGGCGGGGTCGCGAGCAGTGGCCGAGCCACCTGACGGCAGCCGGAGTCTCCGGCCGGGCTGCAAGCGCGGCAGGATCCGGCACCCGGACGAGCGGTGCCGTTGCTGCGGCGGTGGGGTCACACCCAGCGGTTACGCGCGACCCTGTCGTCGCGGAGGCGACGGCAGGCGTCCACGGATCCGCAGTGTGCGACCCCACCGTTGTAGCCGACGACATCGGGAGCACACGCGAAGCCCGGGCGGGTGTCCCCGCGGCTCGCGGGCGGCGGGCGGGCGGGCGGCGGGCGGCGGGCGGCGGGCGGCGGGCGGCGGGCGATCTTCACTGCGGAAGGTGACCAGCTGTTCTCTAGACACCTTTTACGGTCAGGGCCTGGTTGGGGCTGGTGGGGACAGTCCTGTCCCGGGCCGCTTGATCGCCCAGCCGTGCCCGGCGAACCCTTCCCCACACCGCCTGATCACCCAGCCGTGGCAGGCAAACCCTTCCCCGGGCTGTTGATCGCCCAGCCGTGGCCGGCGAACCCTTCCCCAGGCCGCTTGATCGCCCAGCCATGCCCAGCGAACCCTTCCCCGGTCCGGAGGCAGCGATATCCCGGAGCCCGGCTCCGAAAACGGCCCTAGTTGATCGTCCAGCACCGGGTCGCGGCGGTAACCGACCCCGCGAGCCCGGAGCCCACGACGGCAACGCCAAACCATCAGCCGACCGAACGCCACCACGGCTCAGACGGATGCGGCTGACGGGCCGGCAACCCCGACTGCGAAAGTTCTCTAGCTGGGCTTACCGCCGCTCCTGTTGGTGACAGTGGTGACGAGGTTGCCGTCGTCGTCGTGCTTTGCGGTGCAGGTCAGTGCGACGCTGCCGGGGACGGACGTGCCCATGCTGGTCATGGTGTACTTGCCGGAGCCGTTGACCTCGAAGCCACCCTCGACGGCGACGGGTTCCGCGACCTCGACACCATTGAGGATGGTCGCCACCAGGCCGCTGCCGGAGCTGTCCGCCATCGCGTCGCGCGCGTTCATCTCGTCGAGGAACGCCGTCTCGCACGCGGTCTTGGCCTCGGCGGCAGTGGGGCCGGACCCAGCGACGAGCGCGACGATCCCGGCTGTCACGGCTGCGCCGAGCACCAGGACGCCACCCGCGACCCACGGCACGACCTTCCGGATCCGGGACGGTGTGGCAGGCGGCGCCACGGAGGGAATCGTCGCGTAGGGAGACTGCGCAGCCGCGGCGTAAGGGCTCGGCACCGCCTCCGGCCCGGCGGGGAAGGACTGCGGCAAGGCTTGCGAGGCGGCCTGAAGATACTGCGCATACTGCGCCTGCTGGGCCGCGTGGATGTCATAGACGGGCTGCCCGGCATGCCCGTTCGGCATCCCCTGAGCGGGTACCGGCGGCTGCGCGTACGCCTGCCTCGGATCCGTCGCGGGAGCGACGCTGTACTGCGGAGCGGGATGATCCGCCGACACGACATCCACCGCGCCGTTCTGCGGCGCAGAGTATCCCGCCGGGGAGGTCAGCACGGCGGGAGGCCCGTAGGAGCCGCTCTGCGGATGGACCACGTCTCCGTAAGCCAGCGGGACCGGCTGTACGAAACCGCCGTGAGCCGGCGGGCTCGGCTGTACGAAACCGCCGTGAGCCGGCGGGCTCGGCTGCACGAAACCGCCCTGGGGCGGGGACGCCTGTCCGAGGGGCCCGCCACCGGAGGGATCAGCCGAGCCGTACTGCTCGAAAGGCATCGTCACGTCGACTCCCCGTCAGATCGGGCCCACGGCGGGGCCGGTTCCTGCCGGCCTCAATGTCGGTCGCCGCGCCCGCGATCTGAGCGGTCTCCGTGCCGCGGCGGGGGTCAGACGTCGAGGAGGCGGGTGCCGTTCGCGGCGGCGTGCTCCTGGTAGATCTTGGCGATCCGGCTGGTCAGCGGGCCGACTGAGCCAGCGCCGATAGTGCGGCCGTCGATGACGGTGACGGCGGCGATCTCGCCCATGGTGCCGGTGCAGAAGACCTCGTCGGCGGTGTACATCTCGGTCAGCGACACGTCCCGGACGACCGCCGGGATGCCGTGCTGGGCCGACAGGTCGAGGACCGTCTGCCGGGTGATGCCCTCGGGACAGGCCGCCGTCGTCGGGGTGACCAGGCCGCCGCCGACCACCGCGAACAGGTGGGTGGCGTTGGTCTCGGCGACGAAGCCACGCTGGTCGAGCATGAGCGCGTCGTCGGCGCCGGCCGCGTTCGCCTCGATCTTGGCGAGGATCGAGTTGATCAGGTTGTTGTGGTGGATCTTCGGGTCGAGCACGTCCGGCGACGGCCGGCGGATGCTCGACGTCGCCAGGGTGAGCCCACCGGTGTCGTAGACCGGCGGCTTGTGCTCGGCCAGCACGATCAGGGTCGGCCCGGCCCGGTTGAGCCGCGGGTCCATGCCGCTGGTCACCTTGACGCCACGGGTGAGCGTGAGCCGGATGTGCACGCCGTCGGTCATCTCGTTGGCCCGCAGCGTCGCCGTGATCGCGTCGATGATCGTGTCGTCGGCGGGGATGTCGGTGAACCCGAGCGCGAGCGCCGACCGCCGCAGCCGTGCCAGGTGCGGAAGGAGACCGAAGATCGCGCCCCGGTACAGGCGCAACCCCTCCCACACGGCGTCGCCGCCCTGGACCACCGAGTCGAACGGGGAGAGTCCGGGCTGGTCACGGTGTACCAGATTCCCATTGACCCAGTAGACGATGTCGGCGTTCCGGGCGTCATACTGCTGCAGCATCGGCCCAGCATAGGCCGCCCCCGAACGAACCCGCGTGGTGACTTGCACCCACCAGCCGACCACAGATCACCACGCGACTGCCAGCACGCGAACGCGTGGCGACTTACGCCCACCGGCGGACCGCACGTCACCACACGACTGCCAGCACGCGAACGCGTGGCAATTTACGCCCGCCGGCGAACCGCACGTCACCACACGACTGCCAGCACGCGAACGCGTGGCGACTTACGCCCACCGGCGGACCGCACGTCACCACGCGAGGTGAGGGTTAAGCGCGACCGCCGGGGACCGAGACCTGACGGCGGGCCAGGTCCTGCAGGATCTCGGTCGTGGCCGACGTGCCGAAACGCGTCACGCCGACGCCGGCCATCGCGATCATCGCGTCCAGGGTCCGGACTCCGCCGGAGGCCTTGACCTGCACCTTCGGGGAGACGGCCGAGCGCATCAGAGCGAGATCGTCGATGGTGGCGCCCTTGGGGGCGAAGCCGGTGGAGGTCTTCACGAAAGCCGCGCCGGCGCGCTCGGCGGCCCAGCAGGCGGCGAGTTTCTGCTCGTCGGTGAGGTACGCCGTCTCGAGGATGACCTTGACGTGGGCGGGACCGGCGGCCTTCACGATGAGGCCGATCTCGTGCTCGACGGCGGCGATGTCGCCGGAGCGCAGCCAGCCGATGTTGAGCACCATGTCGATCTCCTTGGCGCCCTGGTGCACGGCCAGCTCGGTCTCGGAGATCTTGACCGAGGTGGGGGTGTCACCGTGCGGGAAGCCCACGACCGTGCCGACCATGACGTTGGTGCCGCGCAGCAGGTCGACGGCGACGGTGACGTCGCAGGGCCGGACGCAGACCGAGGCCACGTCGTACTTCCTGGCGATCGCGCAGCCTTCGCGCAGGTCTTCCAGGGTGAACTCGGGCCGGAGGATGGAGTGGTCGATCATCTTCGCGATCTGCGGCACGGTGAAGTTCATGACTGGACGGTAGCTGTCTATACAGGTGGTTGTCTAGACAGTCTGAACCTGTCGGTAGGGTGTGCCTCATGTCCGGGGATCCCGATTTCTCGCCGCGCTACTTTCGCATCGAGCAGGCGCTGCGCGCACAGATCGCGAAGTCCCGGCCGCACGACCCGCTGCCGTCCGAGCCCGAGCTCGCCCGCGAGCACGGCGTCAGCCGGATGACCGCCCGCGCAGCCGTGACGCAGCTGGTCAACGACGGTCTCGTCTACCGCGCACCGGGCCGCGGCACGTTCGTCGCGGTCCCCAGCGGCCCGCGCCGCGCCGACCACCTGATCCGGCTCAGCGAGGAGATCCGCAAGCAGGGCAAGCGACCATGGGCCAAGGTCGTCGTCGCCGAGCTGCGACCACCCACCACGCTCGAGGCCACCCGGCTGCGGCTGCGCAAGGGCGATGTCTTCGCCATCCACCGGGTCCGGTTCGCCGACGACGAGCCGATCGCCTTCGAGCGCGCCATGTATCCCGCGACCGTCGGTGACCTGCTCGCCGCCGACCTGTCCCGATCGGTGCACGAGGCGCTGGTCGCGCTCGGCCACACCCCCGTCCACGGCACGTCCACCATCCGCGCCGAGCCGGCCGGCGAGGAGGACGCCCGCGAGCTGGGCGTCCCCGTCGGTTCCGCACTGCTGATCGAGGAACGGCTCATCCTCGACCAGCACGAACGGCCACTCGAACTCAGCGAGTCCCGCTACGCCGGCGACCGCTACCGGCTAGACGTCGCGTTCGGAGTCGAGCCGCTCGTTCAGTAGGGTTTCGTTGAGCAGGTGCAGCGGGGCCGCCCCCACCCCGGCCGCGTCCAGCGCGTCCCAGTACGCGGCCGCATGCTCCGGCGTCACCGGGCCGTGCACCAGCGGCAAGCCCGGCACCGACGCGTGCAGCAGTGACTCCAGCCGGCACGACGCCATCGATCCGGGCAGCTGATGGCGTACATCCGGAAGGCCCTCGGCCACCTCGTGCCGGGTCTCGCCGCACGCCAGCAGGCCACCGCCGACGATCAGCACATCACCCCGGTCACGCATCCGGGCCAGGGCGCGGCCGGTGTCGAAACAGTGCGGGAACGAGTCGTCGACCAGGATCGTCCCCGGCTTCAGCCGGTCCACGTCCAGGGTTCCCGGTCCGCTGCTGGTCGCGGCCACGATCACGTCCGCCCGGTAGACGGCGTCCGGGCTCGTCGCCACCTCGGCGCCCAACGGTCCGGCGAGGGCGGTGAGCCGAGCCGCGGCAGCCGGCAGGTCGCACAGGATCAGCCCGGCCGGGGGCTCGCCGCGGGCCAGCAGCAGGCTCAGCGACGACGTGCCGATCGACCCCATCCCGAGCACCGCCACGACGCAATCGCCCAGCTTGCGGTCCCGGGCGGCCAGGGCCGCGAGAACGGTGCGGACCACGGCGGCTGCGGTCACCGCATGGCCGGTGGTCAGGTTCGTCCCGATGCCGATGTACGGGAGAACGGCCGTTCCGTAGCCGGTGCCGGCCGGGATCATGCCGGCCAGTGAGACGGTCCGGGCCCCGTGTTCCGCCGCCAGATCGACGGCCGCCGCAGTGTGTTCGGCCAGGCCCGGGGCTCCCAGCTCATCGGCGAACCGGGGCAGCGCCACGAACCCGGACCGGCCCAGCCGGGTCTCGGTGATCTCCAGCAGACGCGGGCGGCCGTCGGGGAAGACCAGCCCCCGAACCGTCTCCCGGTCCAGCCGCGGCAGCATCCGCCGGATGTCAGCGGGCAGTCCCGTCCACTGCTCGGGCGCCGGTAGATACCCGACCAGCCCCGCGTCCAGCAGAGTTCCCGCCGCCCCCACACCCGCCGCGATCTGGGACGACTCTTCGCGTGATGGCGTACTCAATTGCTCGAGATCGCTGGCGAGCGCCGCCACCAACCGCGTCAGAAAGGACTGCGAGTGGCGGGAACGCAAAGTCAACCGCAGCCCATCGCCCACCGGGCGGGCCGCCAGCAACACCTCGGTGCCCGGCGGAACGGCCAGCTCGGCGGCGGCGTCGTCCCAGGTCAGCTTGAGTGTCTCCCCCTGCGCCGGCCCGAGCGCGCCGAAGTCCAGATAGGTGAAGAAGTGCTGCCACCCCTGCGGCGCCGTGAACGTCCGGGTCCGAGCCTCCGCGACCGCTGCTGCCACCTCGGCGATCCCGGCGCCGGCCCCCGGCCGGACCGCGACAGCCGTCGCGCAGGGCCCGAAGATCCGCCCGAGGTCCGGAAGCGAGTGATCACGACCGGTCACCGCGACACCGATCACCGGGTCGGGCCGCCCGGACACCGCAGCGAGCGCCCGGTGATACGCCGTCAGCACCGGCACGAACGGCGTCACTCCCGCAGCCAGGGCTTGTTCCCGCAGCCCCACCAAGGTTTCCGCGCCGACCGTGAACCCGGCCGTCACGATCTCCCCGCCGGCGGTCAACGGCCCGCCGTCGTGCGGGGCCACCTCCGGCGTGACATCGTCGAGCACCGCCACGTAGTCACGGAACGTAGACCGCAGAGGCTCCGGCTCGGCCCCGTCATAGACGGCCAGCAGCTCCCGCATGAGAAGCGCCACGCTGTACCCGTCCCCGACGAGATGGTGCGCGTGAACGAGCAGGGCGTGCTCGTCGGCCCCGTACCTGAGCAGCCGCAACCGCACGAGCGGCCACGCCGCCGGATCGAACCGGTGCTCCCGCTCGGACGCCAGCTCCGCATCCAGCGCCTCCGGAGTCGCCGAGTACCCGACGGCCAACGTCACCGGTGACAGCTCCCGTTGCACCGGCGGACGCGCGCCGGCCGGGAAGACGGTCCGCAGCATCGGATGCCGTGCGACCAGCACATCCACCGCCCGCTGGAACCGCTGACGGTCGAGCGGCCCGTGCAGGCGCGGCGCCGCCAGCCAGGTCGAGGCGGTTCCGACCGCGTCGGCCAGCAGGAACCCACGCTGGGTCGGGGTCACCGGAAAATCCCCGCCGGCGGTACGCGCACCCGGCGCCTCCGCCACAGTCGCGTCGATGACCTCGGCGAGTGCGGCGAGCGTACGGTGCCGGTAGGCGACCGTCGGCCGCGGCAGCACCGGCCGATGCTCACCGAGACTCGCGAACAGCTCCAGCACCCCGATCGAGTCGCCGCCCAGCGCGAAGAAGTCGTCGTCGCGCCGGACCGCCGGCAGCCGCAGCTGCCGCGCCCAGAGTTCCGCCAGCAGCCGCTCGGTCGGCGTGACAGGCTGACCACCGCCCCGCAGCGAGCCGCCACCCGGCGGCGATCCGCCACCCGAGAGCGAGCCCTCACCCCGCAGCGAGGCCCGGTCGATCTTCCCCGTGGCGGTCAGCGGCAGCTCCCCCGCCAGCACGATGCGCCCCGGCACCAGATAGTCCGGAAGCAGCGCCGACAGGTGGGCCCGCAGCGTGGCGGCGTCTGCCGAGGACGACTGCACCCGGGCCACGAGCCGCCCGTCCTCGACCGCCACGACGGCCCGCTCGACGCCCGGATGCTGCCGCAGCACCGCCTCGATCTCGCCCGGCTCGATCCGGTACCCGTACAGTTTCACCTGGTCGTCGGCGCGCCCGCGGAACCACAGCAGCCCGTCGGCATCCCGCACGCCCAGGTCGCCGCTGCGATACCAGCGCCGCCCGTCGCGTTCCACGAACGCCACCGCGGTTTGCGCCGGGTCGTCGAGGTAATCGTCGGCCAGCCCGCGGCCACCGATCCAGATCTCGCCGACGTCACCGTCGGCACACCGGCGCCCGTCAGCATCGACGACCTCGACGACCGCCCCGCCCACCGGCCGGCCGATCGGCAGACGGGTCACGCCGTCGGCCGGCCGCTCGGTGATCGCATGCCACGTCGCGTTGATCGTCGTCTCGGTCGGCCCGTACAGATTGGTGATCCTCTGATCCGGCCCGAACAGATCGAACCAGCGCCGCACGTGTGCCGGGGACAGTTCCTCACCGCCGACATGCACCCAGCGCAGCGACAGTGCGGGCCGGGTCTTCTCCGCGGCGGTCAGCAGCCGCTCCCACAGCGTCGGCACCGAGCTCCACACCGTCACCCGGTCACGGGCCAGCCGTTCGAGCAGCAGTTCCGGATCGCGAACCGTGTCCCGGTCCCAGGCGACCACCGTCGCACCGACGAGCAACGGCGCCAGCAGCTGCCGTACCGAAGCATCGAAGCAGATGGAGGCGGTCTGCGCGAGCCGATCGCCGGCCCGGTAGGCGAACGCCGAGATCGCCCAGTCCAGGTAGCCGGACATCGCCCGATGGCTGACCGGCACGCCCTTGGGCCGCCCGGTCGAACCCGAGGTGAAGATGACGTACGCCGTGTCGTCGCTCGTCACCGCCGTGATCGGCCCCGGATCGGGACCGTCCGCGGACCTCTGCACGATGCCGAACCCACGCCGGGCCAGGCCCTCCGCCACTCCCCGCGTCCCCTCGTCGCAGACGACGACCGACGCCCCGGCACGGGTGAGCAGCCCGGCCAGCCGCGCCGGCGGATGCGCCGCGTCCATCGGCACCCAGGCCGCCCCCGCCTTCAGAATGCCGAGCACGCCGATCACCGAGTCGGCTCCGGGGCTGGTCAGCAGCCCGATCCGTGCCGTACCGGCCGCGAGCCGCCCCGCGAGCCGCCCCGCGAGCCGATCGGACGCGAGATCCAGTTCCCGGTAGCTGAGCGGTGCGCCGTCGGTCAGGACCGCGATCCCGTCGGGCGTACGCCGGCACTGCTCCCGAATCCGCTCGACGACGCTCCCCGGCTCGGGAGAACTCACGGCCAGAGCGGTGATCTCCGCCAGGTGCTCGGCGGCCAGACGCTCGACGGTCTCCGGCCGGAACAGCGCCTCCGGATAGTTCCAGGAGAAGTGCAGCGTGCCGTGCGCCTCGAAGCAGACCAGGCCCAGCCGGGTCGCCGCGGTCGCCGTACCCGCCGTCGTGGCCAGCACGTTCGCCCCGCTCCGCCCCGCGCCAGGGAACCGCGCGAAGCTGAAACTCGCCGGACTGGCCGTCCGCGGGCCCGTCCCGTCGGCCGCCAGCATCCGCGCGAGATCCACGGTGGAGACCGAACCGTGCCGCTCGGCCGTCAGCCACCGTTCCCGCAGCCGCTCGGCCAGCGCCGCCGCCGGCTCACCGGCACGCGTCTCGACCAGCACCGGAAGCGTGTCCGCGAACGGGCCGACGATCCGGTCCACCCCCGGCAGCCGCGCGGTGCGACCGGCCCTGGCCACCGAGACCGGGACCGCGTCCTGCCCGGTCCAGCGTGCGAGACACCGTACATATCCGGCCAGAAGTAAATGAAAGACCGAAACCCCGGCGGCCCTCGCGGTCGCCGTCAGCCTCTCGCTGATCCCCTTCTCCAAAACCCTCTGATGTACGGCGTACGGCGCCTTCGGCTCGTCATCGGCATCCCCGTCGTACGGCAGACGCAGCCGCGGATACCCGGCGAGGGTCGTCCGCCAGTGATCGACATCGGCCACCGCCGCCCCAGGCCGGATGGCCTCATGCTCCACGAACGTCCGTTCCGGAGCCGCGGCCGGCTCGGCACCGTCGTAGATCGCCCACAGCTCGTCCCCGAGGATCGCCAGGCTGTACCCGTCGGCGGCCGCATGGTGCGCCACCACGATCAGATGCGCGAGCTCCGCGCCCACCACGACGAGAACCGCCCGCACAGGCCCTTCCCGCTCCAGATCGAAAACCCGATTCCGCAGTTCCCGATCCAGCCCTTCGATCGGCACCCCGGAACCCGCCTCGGATCCGGCCGGCGTGGGGTGTTCGACGACGGTGAACCAGTCGGGCTGGCCGGTCGCGGGCGGGACGAAGTACTGACCCTCGGAACCGATACGCAGGCGCAGCATCGGATGGCGGCGCTCCAGCTCGGCGAACGCGGCGGCCAGCCGGCCGGTGTCGACCGGACCGGCCAGCGTCTGCCGCACGTAGGCGTAGGCGGGCACCTCCGGATAGAGCCGCCCGGTCGTCACGAACGCCCGCTGGACAGGACTGAGCGGGAACACGGTCCGCTCCGATCCCCCGAGATGTCCGGCCAGCTCACCGATCGTCCGGTGCTCGAAGAACAGGGTCGTCGACAGCGTCCGGCCGAGCCGTCGTTCCAGTTCCTTGACCAGGTCGACAGCGGTCAGTGAGTCCAGGCCCAGCGTCAGGAACGGCTCGTCGACCCCGATCGAGTCCGCGTCCCGTTCCAGCGGACCGGCGAGCAGCTCCCGGACCAGGGCGACGAGCGCATCGCGGGCCGCACCGGACGTCACCGCTTCCCGCGCGCCGGCAACAGGCGCCACCTCCTCCCTCGCGCCGGCGACAGCGGCCACCGGCGCGGAGATCGGCTCCGGCGGGCCGGCGGTACCCGACGCCGGTGGTGTGACCAGGACCTGGGCGACGCCGAGGGCGGCGGCGGCCCACAACGTCTCGGGAACCCGCTCGATCGGCATCGAGCCCCCCGGCCGCCGGGCCACGCCGTGGGCAGCGGCGAGACCGCCACCGGTGAGTGCGGGCAGGTTGACCGCCACGAACGGGCGGCCGGCTGCCCGCTCCGCCGCGGCGAACGAGTCCAGGAACAGGTTGGCGGCCACGTAGTCACCGACCGCACCGGCCAGGCCGGGCAGTACCGACGAGACCGACGACAGCGCCACGACCAGCGGACGCCGTTCGCCGAGCGCACGGGTGAGCAGGAGCGTCCCGCGTACCTTGGCGGCCAGCCCGGCGGACATCTCCGGGACGGTACGGGCACGCAGACTGCCCGGGCTCACCGTTCCGGCGGCCTGGATCACCACGTCGAAGTCACGGCCGGCCACGAGTGCGGCGACCTCCTCGGGAACGGTGATGTCCGCCGCCCGGTACTCGGCGATGGCACCGAGCCGACGCAGCTCGTCGAGGAGCGCGGCGGGTTCGGCGGAGCGCCCGGCCAGCAGCAGACGCGGCCGGCCGCGACGGGCCAGATGGCGTGCGACCGCGGCACCGACCGCCCCGGCACCGCCGACGATCAGATAGTCACCGTCCGGCGGCGGACTCCCGGTCGGCGGGCCGCCCGCGGCATCTATCGGCGCGAACGAACGGGTCAGCCGCCGCCCGTCACGCCAGGCGACGATCTGGGCGGGCCCGGCCGGCGGCGGTGAGGTGGACTCCCGCTCGACGGCGGCGCGGCGAGCATCTTCCGGGTCGGCGGAACAGAGGTCGACGATACGTACGCCCGCCCGGGGGTTCTCATCGGCGAAAGCCATCGCCAGCCCCGCCCAGACGGCATGTCCGGCGTCGGGCCGCTCCCGACCGGTCGCATACAGATCCCGCGTGATCACCAGCAGATGCCCGTCCACCGGCGCCGATCTGATCGCCGTGAGCGCCTCGGCGGCGTCCGCCGATCCGGCGACCAGCACCGTCACCCCCGCCGCCGCCCCGTCGAAAGCGGCCACCGGTGACTCGGTCCACACCGGCTGGGAGAAGCTCGGACCGGGCCGGTCGACGGAAGCCGGCGCGGACGACTCGGCGGCGGAAGGCGCAGCCGGGTCGGTGATCCAGTAACGGCGGCGCTGGAACGGGTAGGTGGGGAGTGCGACCCGGCGGGTCCCGGCGTCGAGAGCGGTGCGGTCGAGCGGCATCCCGCGGACCCACAGCTCTCCGGCCGTCGACAGCAGGGCCGCGGCGTCACGGCCGGCGTACAGGACCGGCGTTCCCCGTACCAGAGAAGAAAGGGTGACCGCGCCGCCCACCTCGACCATCGTGTCGAAACCGGCCGCGCGCAGCCGGTCGGTGGCCGCCGCGAACCGGACCGGACGCGTCGCGTGCGCCGCCAGATAGTCGCCGTCGAAGGACGGATCCCACTCCCCCGTGACCGTGCTGATCTGCGGAATCGTCCCCGTACGCGCGGGCGGCGCCAGGCGGGCGAGAGCCTCGGCGACCGGCGCCATCGACTGCGAGTGGAACCCGTGCGAGACCGCGAGCCGGCGAGTGACCACCCCGCGCCCGGCCAGCAACGCCACCGCCTCGTCGATCGCCGCATGCGGGCCGGCCAGCACCACGCGGCCGGCGGCGTTCTCGGCCGCGATGACCACGCCGTCCGCGGTGAGCCGGCCGGCACCGCGTGCCGAGAGGATCGAGGTCACGTCGGCCGCGGACGCCGCGACGGCGAGCATGGCACCGGGGGCGGCGAGCGCCGCGGTGAGGCGGCCACGTTCGACGGCCAGCAGCACGGCCTCCACCGCGGTCAGGCGGCCCGCGGTGACGGCGGCGGCGAACTCACCGACGCTGTGGCCGGCGACCGCCTCCGGCCGGACACCGTAGGCGGCCAGCTGTGCGGCCTGTGCCACGGCGAACGCGACCACCAGCGGCTGCGTCACCTCGGTGCGGGCAAGATCGGACACTGGGACGTCAGGGTCGGTGCACCATCCGACCAGCGTGCGGCCGCCGACCGGCCCGGCCGCCGCCGAGACCTCGTCCAGCACGGCGCGGAAGACCGGAGCCGTGGCGTAGAGCTGCGCCCCTTGCCCGGGCCGCTGCGTGCCCTGCCCGCCGAACAGGAACGCCACCCGCGCGGGCCGGCCGAGCGGCAAACCGGCCTCGGCCGCATCCAGCCGCAGCAAAAGATCAGAACCGGTCAAGAGCGCGATGCGGTACGGGCCATCGTCGCGCGCCGCCGCCGCGGTGGCACACACGTCCGCCATCCGGAGCCCGGGATGCGCCCGCAGGTGGGCAGCCAGGTCGCGGGCCGCCGCCACGAGCCCTTCCGCCGACCGGGCCGAGAGTGTCAGCAGGTGCGCCCGATCATCGTGCCCGGTGCTCGCGGCGGGAACGGCTGGGGCACCGGGAACAGCCGGCGCGGCGGCCAGGATGACGTGGGCGTTGGTGCCGCCGAAGCCGAACCCGTTGACCCCGGCGACCAGCGGCCCGCTCCACGGCCGCCGCTCGGTCACCACCTCGAACCCGGCGCCCGTCAGGTCGAACCGCGCTGACGGACGCCCGTAGTGCAGCGACGGCGGCAGTTCCCGATGCTGCAACGCCAGCACGACCTTCACCAGCGCGGGAAGGCCGGCCACGTTCAGCAGATGGCCGATGTTCGTCTTCACCGAACCGAGCAGACGCGAACGACCGTCCGGCCGCGGCGGGAACGCGTAGGCCAGCGACCGCGCCTCGATCGGATCGCCGACCGCGGTGCCGGTACCGTGGGCCTCCACATAGGTGACGTCCGCCGGGTCGACACCGCTGCTGCGGTACGCGTCGGCGATCACCTCGCGCTGAAGCAGCGGATTCGGGGCCATCAGGCTGAGCGACCGGCCGTCGTTGTTGACCGCCGTACCCCGGACCACAGCCAGCACCGGCTCGTCACCGGCGTCGGCGAGCCGCATCAGCACGAGAGCGGCGCCGCCCTCCCCCGGCACGAATCCGTCCGCGTCCGCCGAGAACGCCCGGGACCGGCCGGTCGGCGACAGCGCCTGCGCGGCACCGAGAAGCGACTCACCCGTCGCCGTCAGGTTGAGGCTGACCCCGCCCACGACGGCGATGTCGCAGTCCCCGGCTTCCAGGCTCACGCGTGCCAGATGCAGGGCCACCAGCGCGGACGAGCACGCGGTGTCGACGGCGATCGCCGGGCCGCGCAGGTCCAGCACGTGGGCCACCCGTGCGGCGATCAGATTCCGGAGCCCGCCGGTGAGAGCGTGAGTCCCACCTCCGGCCCCGTCGGTCAGCTCGCGGTAGGCGCTCTCACCCACCGCCGCGAACACGCCGATACGGCGGCCCCTACGGCGCGGACCGGCGAATCCCGCCCGCTCGAGGGCCTCGTGGGCGAGTTCCAGGAAGATCCGGGCGTGCGGATCGAGGAGCCGGGCCTCCTCCTCCCCGATTCCGAAACATCCGGCATCGAAAGCAGCCGGGTCCGCGAGGAAGGCCCCGTGCCCGCCACCGGGCCATCGGGTGACCGGCGTGACGCTGTCCCGTCCGGCCAGCAGGTTGTCCCAGAACTCCTCCGGGCTGTCCGCCTCCGGAAACCGGCAGGCCATCCCGATCACGGCGAGTCCCCCGCGACCTCGGACATCGTCGGGCTCGGCCACCGGGCTGACCGCCGGCACCGCCGCGTCGTTGTCCGCAGCCGGCACGTCTCGGCCGGCGGTGCCGGGCTCGACCGCGGGCGCCATTGCCGGCGTCCGCACATCGGTGCCGTTCCCGGCGGCCAGCAGCCGGTCGGCGAGAGCGGGAACGGTCGCGCAATCCCGCAACAGAACCGGATCGAGCGTACGGCCGAACGCGTCCTCCAGCCCCGCCAGCACCTCCATCGCCTTCAGCGACGATCCCCCGATCGCCAGGAACCGATCCTCCGGCCCGATCCCCGCCGCCTCCACACCCAGAACTCGAGCCCAAACTTCGCGCACAACCCGTTCCGCCTCGTCCCGCCCGAGCGGCCCACCACCCCCCAGCTGGGCCCCACCGCTGTTTCCCGCGCCCGGAGACAGCGGTACGACACAGCCGGGAAGATCCGGCTGGGCCTCACCGCTGTCTCCGGCGGGCTGAGACACCGGTACGGCACAGCCGGAAGGATCGGGCTCTGTCAGGCGGTCGCGGAGGGGCTGGCGGCGCAGTTTGCCACTGGTGGTTCGGGTGAAGGCGCCGGTGGGGACGACCTCGACACGGACGTCGTCGTGGGCCAGGGCCTCGGCTACCCGGGAGCGGACCAGCTCGGGCAGGGTCGCCGGGGCGGGACGGACTGCCGGGGCGGCGATGAAGACGGCGACGCGTTCGCGGCCGTCGGTGGGGTCGGTGGCGCCGACCACGGCTATCGGGCCGGGGGCCAGGCCGGGGGTGGCGGCGGCCACCTCCTCCAGGTCGGCGGCGTGGAAGTTGCGGCCGTTGACGAACAGGACGTCCTTGTGCCGGCCGGTCACGCAGAGACGGCCGGAGCGGAGGAAACCGACGTCCCCTGTTCGCAGCCACTCGCCGTCCATGGCGGCGGCCGTGGCGGCGGGGTCACGGTGGTAGCCGCGCGTGACATTGGGGCCGCGCACCTGAAGGTGTCCGACCAGGCCGTCCTCCAGCACCGCGCCGGACTCGTCGACGACGCGCAGCTCGCAGCCGGGCACCGGATATCCGACGTCCATGACCAGGACCACGGACGGCTCAGCCGCAGCCGTGCCGGGAACAGACGCGGGCGTGGAGACCGGAGCGGGGGCAGGAACAGGGCCCGGGGGTACGGGGAGGGCCACGCCTCGGGAGAGGGCTGTGCGGCTCAGGCGCAGGGGGATGGCCGGCTCGCCGAGAGGGGGGCAGGACACCGCGACGGTGGCCTCGGCCAGACCGTAGACCGGCTGCATCGCTCCGGGTGCCAGGCCGGCCCGGCGCAGACGGGTCTCGAAGGTGCGCCAGACCGACGGGGAGATGGGTTCGGCGCCGACCATCAGGAGGCGGACCGTGCTCAGGTCCAGCTCGTCGAGCACCTCGTCGGGGACTCGGCGGTTGACCAGGGCCAGGGCGAAGTTGGCGGCGGACAGCACGGTGGCGCGGTGGCGGGCGGCGGTCCGCAGCCACGTCTCGGGCCGTTTGGCGAAGGCCAGAGGGCTGATCCGGACCTGGCGGCACCGGCTGTACAGCGGCGCCAGGTGGGTGCCGATCAGGCCCATGTCATGGAAGTACGGCATCCAGGTGACCACCACGTCGGCGGGGGTCAGGGCTCCGGTGCGGGCGGCCTGCTCCAGGTTGGCGACGACGTTGGCGTGGGTCAGCTCCACACCCTTGGGCGTCCCGGTGCTGCCGGAGGAGAACTGCAGGAATGCGAGGTCGTCTGGGCGTACCGGATGAGGGTTTTGCAGGGGAAACGCGGACCGGAGGTCGCGGGGGGACAGCAGGGTGCCGCCGGGCGTCGCGCTGTCGCCCGCGAAGGGCGGTCCGCCCAGGTGGTGGTGGACGGCGGCGAGGCGGCGCGGTTCGGGCGGCAGAGGCACCGGTACGGCGCCGGCCATGATCGCGCCCCAGAAGAGGCCGAGGAAGTCGGCGCTGTCGTCGGCGACCACGAGCAGCGGATCGCCGGGGCGCAGGCCCGCCTCGCGGAGGCCGCCGCCGATGCGCAGCGCGTCGGCCAGTAATTCGGCGTGGCTGGTGAAGGCTTGGCCGGTGAAACGGCCGGCCTCGCCGACGTGCACCACGCCCTGACCCGGTGCGATGGTCGCGGCCCTGGTCAGCACATCGGTCAGCGTCATGATCATGACCCTATCGACGGCCGCAAGCCTCAGATCGTCACGCGGACGTCCGATCGGAGTGATGTGCCGGATTGGATGTTTCTGCTGGCCAACGTCATCATCATGGTTGCGTACACGGCGATCATGGTGTCGATCGTGGTGCCCGTCCACCGGGCCGGTCAGATGTGGTCCAACAAGCTCGCCACCGCGACCGCGATGATCTTCTTCAGCTGCGCGGTGGGGCACGGCTTTCACGCGGTGATGGGGTACCGGACGCTGGCGACGTTTCCCGGTCACCATCCGCATCCCGGCGGCCTGGGCTGGTCGTGGGGGTCGGCGATCTGGGACGCGTGCACCGCCGCGGTGGGCGTCTACTACTGGAGCCTCCGGCGCGGGTACGGGGTGCTGCTGCAGAAGGGTGCGATCTACGTCGACCCGTGGGGGCAGATGCGCCTGGAACAGGCGGATGCCCGTGAGCGGGCGGCCCGCGACCTGGCCGAGGCGCATCAGGCGACCCTCGCGACGATCGTCGAGGACAGCGCCGACGCGATCATCGGGCTCACCCCGGACGGGACGATCAACGCGTGGAACGGCGGCGCGGAGCGGATCTTCGGCTACACGGCCGCGGAGGTGCTGGCCCGCCCGGCCACGGTGCTCGCCGACGAGGTCGGCGCCGGGCAGCAGGCGGACATGCTGACGCGGATGCGGGCCGGGGAGGGCAGCTTCTCGTACGAGGGCCGGCGGATCCGCAAGGACGGCAGGCCGATCGAGGTGGCGTTCACCGTCACGCCCGTCACCGACGCGGGCGGCACGGTGATCGGGGTGTCGGTGATCGGCCGGGACGTGTCCGCGGCCAAGGAGGCGGCCGAGCGGCAGCGGGCCGTGCAGGAGCGCAGCGACCAGGCCAAACGCATGGAGAGCCTGGGCAACCTGGCCGGTGGGGTGGCGCACGACTTCAACAACATCCTGGCGATCATCGCGAACTACACCGACTTCGTGATCGACGAGACGCGGGACCGGCCGGACGTGCAGGCCGACCTGGCGCACGTGCGGACCGCGGTGGAGCGGGCCACCAGCCTGACCCGCCAGCTGCTGACCTTCACCCGCGGTGACGCCATCCAGCTGCGCGACGTCGACCTGAACGCGGCGATCGCCGAGGTGCACGCGGTGCTGGAACGCACGATCGGTGAGCACATCACGCTGATCGCGGTACCGGCTCCGACGCCGCTGACCGTGCACGCCGACCCCGGGCAGATCCACCAGATCCTGCTGAACCTGGCGATCAACGCACGGGACGCGATGCCGGACGGCGGCACCATCGTGCTGGAGGCCAACGTGGCCACGCTCGACGGCGACGAGCTGAACATGCAGCCACCGCTGCCGGCCGGAACGTACGCCCGCCTGCTGGTCAGCGACACCGGCGAGGGCATGACAGCGGAGACCGCGGCACGGATCTTCGAGCCGTTCTTCACCACGAAACCGCGCGGGAGCGGCACCGGGCTGGGCCTGGCCACCGTCTACGGCATCGTCGCGGAGTCGAACGGCAGCATCAACGTCTACTCCGAGCTGGGGGTGGGCACCACGTTCCGGATCTACCTGCCGATCGCGGCCACGTCACGGAGCACCGCCGTGGTGCACCGGTCCGGCAGCCCGCCGCGCGGGGACGGGCGGACCGTGCTGGTGGTCGAGGACGAGGTGGCACTGGCCCGGATCATCACCCGGATCCTGACCGGCGGGGGCTATCACGTCCGTACCGCGGGCAACGGCGCCGAGGCGCTGCGGACGTTCCACGAGTACGGCTGTGACCTGCTGCTCACCGACGTGATCATGCCGGAGATGACCGGCCCGAAACTGGCCGCGCTGATCCTGCGGGAACGGCCCGACCTGCCGGTGCTGTACATGTCCGGCTACAGCAACGGGCTGCTCGGCACCACACACGTGCTCGACGACGGAATCGCCTTCATCGAGAAGCCGTTCACCGGTGACGACCTGCTGCACAAGGTGTTCGCGACGATGCCGCATGACATCTGTCATGGCTGATCGCTGACGGCGACGACTGCCCCCGCCGATCGATCTCGCGAACCATTGAGGCATGAGCACAGAGACGATCGAGGTCGGCGGGCTTCGCCAGCGGTACGGGGACTTCGAGGCCGTACGCGGCATCGACTTCACCGTCCCGCGCGGTGGACTGTTCGCCCTGCTGGGCACGAACGGCGCCGGGAAGACGACGACCATGGAGGTCCTCGAGGGGTTCCGTCCGGCGGCGTCGGGGACGGTCCGCCTGCTCGGCGCCGACCCGTACCGGGACCGGAAAGCGCTGCGGCCCCGCGTCGGGATCATGCTCCAGGAGAGCGGCCTGCTCGGTGACCTGACCGTGGCCGAGACCGTCGACCTGTGGCGCGACCTGCACAAGAACCCGATCGCGAAGGATGAGGCCCTCAAGAAGGTCGACCTCGCCGACAAGTCGGACACCCGGGTACGGCAGCTGTCCGGCGGCCAGAAGCGCCGCCTCGACCTGGCGCTCGCCGTCGTCGGCCGGCCCGAGGTGCTGTTCCTCGACGAGCCCACCACCGGGATGGACCCGGAGGCGCGCATCGCCACCTGGCGGCTGATCCAGGAGCTGGTGGCCGGCGGCACGACCGTGCTGCTCACCACCCACTACCTGGAGGAGGCGGAACGTCTCGCCGACCGGATCGCGATCATGCACCGGGGCGAGATCCGGATCGCGGGGACCGTACCGGAGGTGGTCGCCGGTCACGGCGACCGGATCGCCTTCCGCGTCCCGGCGAACACCCCGATCGACACGCTGCCCCGCATCGGCGGGACGGCCCCAGAGATCGCCGTCGCCGACGGCCTGCCCACCGCCCGCTACACGGTGACCGGCGGCGAGCCGGACGGCCGCGCCCACCTCGCCGTCGCCCAACTGCTGACCTGGGCCTCCGATTGCCGGATCACGCTGGACCGCCTGTCGGTCCGGCCCGCCTCCCTCGAAGACGTGTTCCTGAGCATCGTGGAGAACCAGTGAAGACCGACCTCGCACACATCTACCGCCTGGCCCGGCTCGACCTGGCGCTGATCTTCCGGAACCGGTCCGCGTTCACCAACGCCGTCCTGGTGCCCCTGCTGGTCGCCACGCTCGTGACCTTCTCGATCCGGGATCAGGGCACCGCCGCCGACCTCGCCTACATCGCAACCGGGCAGATCGCCATGCTCGTGGTGTTCGCGCCGCTGGTCAACCTGGCCGGCTTCTACACCTCCCGCCGCGAGGAACTGGTCCTCAAACGGCTGCTCGGCGGGCCGGCCTCGGCGACCGCGATCCTCGGCGGCAGCGCGGCCGGCGCGACCTTCATCTACCTGGTCCAGGTGGTGGGCGTCTCGGCGGCCTTCGTCGCCCTCGGCGTGGGCGTCCCCGGCAACCCGCTGCTGGTGCTGATCGCGGCGCTGGGCGGAGCGGCCGTGTTCACGCTGCTGTCGATGGTCATCTCCGGGCTCAGCTCGTCGGGTGAGATCGCCCAGCTGGCGACCGTACCGGTGATGCTGGCCTGCCTCATGCTGTCGCCGGTGATCATGCCGGCCGGCGCGTTCCCCGACTGGCTGGACCGGATCGTCGATCTCCTGCCGATGACGCCGATCGTCGACCTGGTCCGGGCCGGGTACGGCAGCGCCTTCCAGTGGTCGTCACTCGGACTCCTGGCGGCGTGGATCGTGGTGGCGGCGGTTCTGGCCCGGCGGTTCTTCCGCTGGGACCCGCGGCGCGGCTGAGCACTAGGGTGACGTCATGAGCGGGGGCATCAAACGGGCTCGCATGATCACCATCTGGAGCCTCAGTTCCAGCCTGGTCCTGGCGTGGTTCGGCGCGGCGGCCGGCACCGGGCTGGCCATCGCGGACGATCGGGTCCAGCCGGTTCGTCTGGCGGTCACCGCGGTCGCCATTCTGATCTTCAGCTGGTACGGGATTCGCCTGACCCGCTCGGTGGCCACCGACTGGCCGCGGCACGCCGCCCGGACACGGACCGACATGATCGTCACCGGCGTCGCGGCCGTGGTCGTGATGCTGGTGCAGGACGCGGGTCCGGCCGGCTGGGGCATGGTCGCGGTCGGCTGGGTCTGCCTGGTCACGGTCCGCGCCGGTCAGCTGCAGACGCTCGGGCTGGCACTCGGCACTGCCGCGGTCTGCGTGGCCGTCAGCGAGATCAACCCCGGTCCGCAGCCGCTGCCGTTCACGGCGAACATACTCATCTACAGCATCATGTGCCTCGCGCTGGCGTACCCGAACAAGCTCTGGATCTGGATCCTCGACCTGACCGAGCAGGCGCACGCCACCAAGGACGCCGAGGCCCGGCTGGCCGTCACCGAGGAGCGCCTGCGGTTCGCCCGGGACCTGCACGACCTCGTCGGGCACAGCCTGTCGGTGATCGCCGTGAAGAGCGAGCTCGCCGGCAAACTGACCGCCATCGACACGGAACGGGCGGCCGCCCAGATGGCCGAGGTCCGCGGCCTGGCCCAGGACAGTCTGCGACAGATCCGCGAGGCCGTCCGCGGGTACCGCATCCTGGACCTGGCCTCCGAGATCGCCAGCGTGCAGTCGATCCTCGAGGCCGACGGGGTGCGCTGCAAGATCGACCTGCCGCCCGATGCGGTCGCTCCGGAGGCCGCCGGCCCCTTCGCCTGGGTGGTCCGGGAGAGCGCCACCAACATCCTGCGGCACAGTACGGCCACCTGGTGCACGGTGACGCTGCGCTCCGCCGACGGCTCGGCCGTCCTCGAAGTCGTCAACGACGGCGTCGGCGCCGCCACCGAACCGGGCGGGACCGGCCTGGCCGGACTCGCCGAACGCCTGACCGCGGTGGGCGGCTCACTCACCGCCCAGCCCACCGGCGACGGCCGCTTCCTGGTCCGTGCCGTCGCCCCCTCCTCGCCGTCGTTCTCCCCCGCTTCCCCGGTCTCTCCGACCTTGCCGGCCTCCCTCGCCTCGCCAGCCTCCGCCGCCTCCGCCTCGTCCCCTGGAAATGCCGCATGATCCGCGTTCTGCTCGCCGACGACCAGCACCTCATCCGGGAGGCGCTGGCCATGATGCTGGAGTTCGAGGAGGACCTGACCGTCGTGGCCCAGTGCGGCCGCGGCGACGAGGTGCTGGCCGCGGTCACCGCTCACGACCCGGACGTCATCGTGCTCGACATCGAGATGCCTGGTCTCGACGGCCTGACCGTCGCCGAACGGCTGCCCGGTCGCGCCATGCTGATCCTCAGCACGTTCACCCGTCCCGGCTACCTGCGGCGGGCCATCGCCGCCGGGGTGCGCGGCTTCATTCCGAAGGACTCCTCCAGCGCGGAACTCGCCGCCGCCATCCGCAAGATCCACGCGGGCGGGCGTTACCTGGACCCGGAACTCGCGGCCGAGGCGATGATGGCCGGGGAGAGCCCACTCACCGACCGTGAACGAGACACCCTCGCCCTCGCCGCCTCCGGCGCATCGGTCGCCGACATCGCCGCGCGGCTGCACCTAAGCGAGGGCACGGTCCGCAACTACCTGTCGAACGCGATCACCAAACTGGGCGCCCCCAACCGCCTGACCGCCATCCACCACGCCCAGCGGATGGGCTGGATCTAACCGCGACCACACCCCGCAGTCACCATCGATCGACCAGCTGGAACCCACAGTTGCCATCAGCCGGCCGACGGCCGCGACCGCCCTCGATCTACCTGCTGGCTGCGACTGCCATCGATCGACCAGCTGCGGGCCATGGCTGCTATGGACCGACCAGCTGCGGGCCATGGCTGCTATGGACCGACCAGCTGCGGGCCGCGGACCTTTCCCGGACCGGGAAGCAGCCATACCGCACAGCTCGCCTTCGGAAACCGGTCAAGATGATCATCCAGCACTGAGGCGCTGCGGTTTGCCACACCGAACCCGCGGACTGACGCGGGATTGGACCAGCACGCGGGAGCCGACCGGCGCTGGGAAGGTGCCGATTTGCGAACCGCGGACCTACGTTGCCAAGATGCCGATCCGCGAGCCGTGAGCCTACGAGTTGTTGAAGGTGGCTATCCGCGACGGTAGTTCACTCAGCGAGTCGACGCGCATGGTCGTTTCCAGGTCGACCCTTGGGTCGCCCTGGTGGATGAAAGCCCACGGTCCGCGTCGGATGAGCGCGGTGAGGAAACCGGCCGCGCCGGCCGGCAGTACGTCGTTCTCCAGGCGGTCACCGACGTAGAGGGTTTCGTCCGGTGCGCAGGGGACGACACGGGCTACCGCGTGGAAGAAGGCGATGTCCGGTTTCGACACTCCCCAGTCCTCGGAGGTGCCGATCATGTCGGTCGGCAGATTCAGTGCGCGCAGGTCGAAACCAGCCCGGGTCGGCTGGTTGCCGGCGATCCCGACCCACAGTCCGGCAGAGCGCAGGGCGGTCAGCGCTGGTCGGACGTCGGGGTAGAGGTCTTCCTCGCCGAAACCCTCCGGCTGTTCAGCGGCGATCCGTTTCTCCCGCTCAACGGCCAGGTCCAGCCCGGGACGCAGGATCTCGAACGCCCGCCGATGGTCCTGCCCGGCCGCGATCACCGCACCGAAGACGGCCGAGAACGTGTGCCGCGGCACGCCTAGCCAGTCCGCCCACTCCCCGAAGATCCGGCTCTCGTCGACAAGGCACTCACCGACATCGAAGACCACCGCACGGATCATCCCGTCAGCTTAGGTTCCGAACCGCCTCCGAAGGGCCATCGACGGTTCCGGATCAAACTCCGCGGCGCGCCAGTCGTACGTGGTGACCTACGGCTCGCCGGTGGGCGCAGATAACCACACAACAATGCGGGCAGCCAAACGTGGCGACCCACGGCTCCCGGGCAGGCGCAAATCACCACACAACAATGGCGACGGCCACACGTGGCGACCTACGGCTCGCCGGTGGGCGCAAATCACCACACAACGAAGGCGGGCAGCCAAACGTGACGACCCACGGCTCACGGGCAGGCGCAAATCACCACACAACAATGGCGACGGCCACGCGTGACGACCTACGGCTCGCCGGTGGGCGCAAATCACCACACAACAATGCGGGCAGCCACGCGTGGCGACCCACGGCTCCCGGGCGGGCGCAAATCACCACACAACAATGGCGACGGCCACGCGTGACGACCTACGGCTCGCGGGCGGGCACAAATCACCACACAACGAAGGCGGCGGCCTTGCGTGGTGACTCACGGCCCGCGGGTGGGCGCAGATCACCACGCTGGTCGGGGACGGTTTGGGCGGTGGCCTGCCGTGTGGAGTGGATGATCGGGAATCACCATGGCGGAAGTGAGGGCGGTGTGGACGTCTGCCGGCTCGGTGCTGAGCGGGCGGAAGGGTCGGTGGCGGGGCGGAACGCGCTGGGCGTACCGCGATCAGGTGGGTTTGATCTCGACCGGGATGCCGTTGAGGACGCTGTTTCCGGAGAGCGGGTCGATGACCAGCTCGTCGGTCAGCACGTTCGAGTTGACGCCCGGGCTGGTCGCGGCCACTGACAGGCGGGTGCCGGGCACGTCGTGGCCCCAGCCGTGCGGGAGGCTGACCACGCCGGGCATGACACGGTCGGTGACCTCTACGCGGACGGTCAGGCCACCGGCCCGGGAGGTTACCTGCGCGGTGTCGCCGTCGGCGAGGGACAGCCGTTCGGCGTCGGCCGGGTTGATCTGCAGGGTGCAGCGGTCCCTGCCCTTGATGAGGGCGGGCACGTTGTGCATCCAGCTGTTGTTGGAGCGCAGGTGCCGCCGCCCGACCAGGACCATCTCATCGCGGCGCCGGTCCAGGGCGGCGAGCAGGCGGGCCGTCTCCCCTGCAAGCGCAGCGGCGGGCGAGACGCCGGGCGAGACGCCGGGCGAAGCGGCGGGCGAAGCGGCGGGCGAAGCGGCGGACGAAGCGGCGGACGACGAACCGAGGAGTTCGACCTTGCCGGATGGGGTACGCAGGGCCGACGCGAGGCGGGGACGCAGCGGACCCAGGTCGACGCCGTGCGGGTTGTCGATGAGTTTCTGCAGGCTGAGGCCGTCAGGCCGGGCGCCGAACCCGTCTCCGTAGGCGCCGGTGCGCAGCGCCACGTCGAGCAGCCGCTCGGCGGGATGGTCGCCGGTGACCGCGTCGTGGTGCTCGGCGGGCACCCGCTGCAGGGCCTGCTGGAGCAGGAAGTCGTGCAGCAGCGCGGGATCACTGTCGGGCTGCCCGGAAAGGATCAGGGTGAGGCGGGCCAGGATGTCGCACTCGTCGGGCACGGACTCCTCGGGCGGCAGGACCGGCGGGGAGTACGCCGCGAAGTTGCGCACCGACAGCGCCAGGAACGAGAAGTCGTAGTGGCCCTTGCGCGCCGAGTCGGTCGGCGGGAGCACGACGTCGGCGTGGCGGGTCGTCTCGTTCAGGTACGGGTCGACGCTGACCATGAAGTCGAGCCCGGCCAGCGCCCGGTCGAGGCGCCCGCTGTTCGGGGTGGACAGCACCGGGTTGCCGGCGATCGTGATCAGCGCGCGGACCTGCTCGTCGCCGGGTGTCTCGATCTCGTCGGCGAGGGTCGCGACCGGCAGTTCACCCTTGACCTCGGGTAGTCCGCGGACCCGGCTGTGCCAGCGGCCGGTACGGAACCCTTTTCCGCGTTTGGGCTGGTCGCTGAGGTGCGGTGCGAGCGGGAACATGACGCCGCCGGGCCGGTCCAGGTTGCCGGTCAGGATGTTGACGACGTCGACGAGCCAGCTGGTGAGGGTGCCGAACTCGACGGTGCAGGTGCCGATCCGGCCGTAGACGGCGGCGGAGGGGGCGGCGGCCAGTTCGCGGGCCAGGCCGCGGATCCGTTCGGCGGGGATGCCGCAGGCGTCGGCGACGCGTTCCGGGGCGAAGTCGGCGGCGAGGGCTTCCACTTCGGCGACCCCCTCCACAGAAGGAGCGAGGTCGCCGAGGTCGGTCAGGCCTTCGGCGAACAGTGTGTGCACGATGCCGAACAGCAGGAACGCGTCCGCGCCGGGCCGGATGAACAGGTGCTCGTCGGCGTGGGAGGCGGTCACGGTGCGGCGCGGGTCGACGACGACGAACCGGCCGCCGCGGGCCTGCAGCGCCTTGAGCCGGCCCGGGAAGTCGGCAGCGGTGGCGAGGCTGCCGTTGGACTCCCACGGGTTCGCGCCGAGGATCAGCATGAGATGGGTACGGTCGACGTCCGGCACCGGGATGGTCAGCGGGTTGCCGAACAGGTAGCCGCACGACACGTGTTTCGGCATCTGGTCGACGGTGCTCGCGGAGTACACGTTGCGACTGGCGAGCGCCCGGATCAGCGGGGTGACGTACAGGCCGCCGGACATCGTGTGGGCGTTCGGATTGCCGAGGTAGACGGCGAGCGCGTGTGGACCGTACCGCTCAATGATCTTGCGAAGGCCGGCCCGGACCGCGTCGAAGGCCTCTTCCCAGGACGCCTCGCGGCCGTTGACCAGTGGCTGCCGAAGCCGATCCGGATCGTCGGTGAGCTGCCCGAACGTCGCGCCCTTGGGGCAGACGAAGCCGTGGCTGAAGACGTGCTCGCGGTCGCCGCGGGCGGCTGTCACCCGATCGCCGTCGACCGTCAGCTCGAGGCCACAGGCGGCTTCGCAGAACGGGCACGTCCGGTACGCGGTCCGCGTCATGGCAGCCTCCCAACGTCGGGTTACTGGTCGGTATCCTGCCACGCGAGCCGAAAGATCGCCCCTACCGCCGGACATGAAGCAGGGTGGACCTCGTGAACTCCGACGCGCGCCGGGCGCGGTTCGAGCGGCTGGCTCCGGCGGTGATCGACGCCGTCCGGCGGTATCTCGCCCGCCGCACCGATCCGGCGACCGCCGACGACGTGCTCTCCGAGACGCTGCTGATCTGCTGGCGGAGACTCGATGACATGCCTGAGGAACACCTTCCCTGGGCGTACGGGGTCGCGCGCAACTGCCTGGCCAACGCCGAACGCGGGCAGCGCCGCCACGTCCGGCTGCTGGCCCGGATCTCGCGTCTCGACCCGCCGCCGGCGACCGTGGACGGGCCGGGCCCGCCGGACGGCGATCTGGAGCGGGCGCTGCGGTCGCTGACCGCGAAGGAGGCCGAGATCCTGCGGTTGTGGGCGTGGGAGGACCTGGCCCCGGCCGGGATCGCCGTGGTGCTGGGCATCAGCGCGAACGCCGCGTCGATCCGGCTGCACCGGGCCAAGGAGAAGTTACGAAAGACCCTGACCTCTTCCGGACATGAGGAGTCGACAGAGGGGAGCCGGCCGTGACCGACGACGACGATCTGCGTGCCCGGCTGCGCCGCGCCGACCCGGCGGCGTCGCTGGAGCCGGCCTCCCCCGATCAGGTCGCGCACCTTGTGGAGGAAGCCATGTCCCGTACGACCCGACGGTGGGCGCTGCCCGTCGCCGCCGCGCTGATCCTGATCGCCGGCGGAACCGCGTGGGCCGTGACCAGGCCCGCAACGCCCGAGCCGGTGGCCGCGCCGACCCCGTCCGCCTCCGCGTCCGCGTCCGCGTCGGGAACCGTCGTCCTGTTCAGCACCGGCATACAGGCCAAGTGCCGCGAGCCGGAGCCGCAACGGCTCGCGGAGTCCGCCGACTTCGCCTTCGAGGGCACCGTACAGAAGATCGAAAACGGTCGGGTCACCCTCACGGTCTCCCGCACGTTCCGGGGTGGGGCGGTGGGCACCGTCGAGGTGGCCCAGGAGGGTGAGAGCTCCGAGCAGATGCTGGGCAGCGGAAAGTTCGAGATGGGCCGGGACTATCTGGTGGCGGCTGCCGACGACACCGTGATGATCTGCGGCTACAGCGGTGAGGCTGACTCGATCGGGTTGCGCGACCTCTACGAAGCGGCCTTCTGAGCGGGCTCGTCGACGACCGGATGACGCAGGCCCGGGTGGTCCGCCGGAAGGCTGCGGCGGATCACCCACCAGCTCACCGCCAGGCACGCGGCGACCAGCGGCCCGGACAGCAGGACCCGCGCGGTGCCCAGTGCGGCCATGTAACCGGCCTGGTAGAGCGGGAGGAACACGGCGACGCGGATCACGTACTGGGCGACCCACACCCAGCTGCCCCGCGAGTAGGCCCTGAGCAGTGCCGGGTCACGCCGCCAGCGGGTCTTCTGTCCGAGCACGGTGCCCACCACGATGCCGAGCAGCGGCCAGCGGATGACGATGCTGATCACCCAGGCGAGCACGCTGGCGCCGTTGCTGAGCAGCTGGAGCAGGAAGAAGTTCTCCGCCTTGCCGGTGTAGAGCGCGATCAGGGCGGCGATGCAGACCACGAACAGCCCGATCAGTACGGCGCGGGGTTTGTCGCCCTTGCGCAGCCGCCACGCCGACAGCCCGATCGCGCAGATCACGGCGGCGATCGCGCCGGCCCAGATCGACTCGCCGAAGGCCAGCCAGCCGGCCACGAACCCGACCGCGGGCAGTGAGGCGTCGACTGCGGCCCGCCGCCCGTTCAGCAACTCCGCCAGCGATTCCGGCTGCGCCATCTCCACCCGCCCCTTGTGAGGTTAGGGCAGCCTAACCCTCCGTCTCACCCCAGTCGACGCCAGGTGGGCGTTTCTCTCGCCCTTACTTCGCTTTCTTTTGTACGGCCTACGAGGAGTAACGGGCCTACACCGCGACGCAGGCGTGGGGTCCCGGCCGACAGCGCGACCGCCGGGCTTATGCGGTGGTCAACCGGCTGTGCCGCACCGCTGTCTCAGCAAGGCTGAGACAGCCGTACAACACAGCCGGGTTTTGATCTTCAGTTGTTCTGGGGCAGCAGGCCGGCCGAGCGCATCGCGGCCCGCAGCGGGTCCAGCGGTTCGCCGGCCGGGGCGGTCAGGGTGATCCGGCTCGGCTGGTCGTGACCGTCGCGCTGCCCGGCGCCGTCCCCGTGGCCCGGAGAGCCGTGCCCCGGAGAGCCCTGGCCCGGAGAGCCCTGGCCCGGAGAGCCCTGGCCCGGAGAGCCCTGGCCCGGAGAGCCGTGACCCGGGAAGTAGGCGGGCGCCCCGAAGTGGGCCGGCTGCAGATGCACCGGTGATCCCACGGTCGGCACGCTCACCGGGATCAGCCCGGACTGGGCCATCATGGTCCACAGTTCGGCCAGGATCGGATGCGCGGGCGGGCTCGTCGTCACCGGCGGAACCAGTCCGAGCGCCGCGACCGCGTCCGGCAACCCGGCGCCACTACGGCTCATCCCGCCCAGCGCCAGCGGCCGGCAACTGCCCTTGATCAGCTCGAACAGCCGGTCCACACGGGCGCTGTCCCGGTTCGCCCAGCGGCTGCGGAAGTCCGGGTGATGGGCCAGCAGCAGGGCCGCGAGGCCGGTCACGTACGGCGCGGCGAACGAGGTGCCGTCCCACGCCGCGTAGTGCGACGGCGGCACCGACGACACGATCGCCACACCCGGCGCACACACGTCGATCTCAGGCCCGTGGCAGGTGAACGAGGCGGAGAAGTATCCGTCGACGGTCGGTACCCCGTACACACGGGTGGCATGGAAGCTCTCCGGCGGATAGCCGCCGAGCTTGCCGATCGCCGCGACCGCCAGCACCGTCGGCATCGAGGCCGGGAACATGACCGGGCCACCGGAACTACCGGCCGCCGCCACACAGGCGATCCCGGCCTGGCGGGCCTGCTCGATGCGGGCGGCCACCAGCGCCGACGGCTGGGCGTTGCCGAGGCTGAGATTGATCACGTCGATCTTCTCGGCGATGCAGTGGTCGATCGCCTCGATCAGGTCGCTGAACCGGCCGTCCGGGAAGATCCGGCAGGAGTGCAGCACCGCCTCCGGCACGACCCCGACGACGCCGTGTCCGTCGTCGGCCCCGCCGATGATCCCGGCCACGTGGGTTCCGTGCCCGACCGGGTCGAACCAGCGGTCCCGGTCGCCGACGACCCGTCCCTGCAGGTCGGGATGTTCCACCGAGGCGCCCGAGTCGACGATCGCGATCCGTACGCCGTCACCGCGGAACGTCGGCGGCAGCGCGTCGAACCGCATGGCCCGGCGCGCCCAGCCGTCCAGCGGCCGCTGCGGGAAGCCGGGGAACGTCTCGGCGAACGACGGGCACGTCACGAGGTTCGGCGCGCCCGTGCTCAGGTCGGGACGGCCCAGCCACACGGCCCAGTAGTCGTAGCGGGGTTTGACGTGCACCCCGTCGACGGCCGGCAGCACACCGGCAGGGGTGTCGATCACGACACGGCCGTCGGCGCCGGTCACCCCGCGCAACGGGAACGTCTCGTGCATCAGGTAGACCTCGGCGCCCTCCAGGGGACGGCCGTCGCTGCCGGTGACCAGGAAAGGCACCTTCGCGACCTCGCCGGGCGGGATCACCGCCGGGTCCTGCACCGGCGACGCGTAGCGCAGCGGCAGATCCGGCTCGACATGCACGGCTCCGGACATGGTCAGCATGGCGGCCCGGTCGGCGTCCATCTCCACCACCGCGAAGGCCGGTGCGGTGGTGACGACTCGATGCACGGTGGTGGCGGAGTCCTCCGCCAGCCGGGCGAACAGGCGGTCGGCCTCGGGCGGGGCGCCTAGCGGCGCCACCAGGTAACGCTCCCGCCGCGAGCCGACCGGTACGGCGGAGTTTGGGTCGGTCATCGTCAGTCTCCGGATCAGTTCGAGGTGCGGCCGGGCCCGCTCAGGGGCCCGGCCGCTCAAAATCGTCGCTCACAGCGCGGGCAGGCCGGGCACGGTCGCACGCAGGTGCTGCACGGTCTGCAGCACCGCCCCCGACTGGTGCAGGCTGGCCGCGTACTGCTGTGCCGCGTACTGCTGGACGGCCGTGACCAGGCCCGGCGCCAGGGCCGCGACCTGCGGCAGCACCGGTGACGCCGCTTCCAGCCAGCGGTAGCAGCGCTGGATGCTCGCGGCCGCCGGCTGCCGCATCGCCTCGACGGGAGGTTCCGCCACGAAGGATCCGAACGGCATCGTGCTGAGATAGGTCACGGCCGGCTCCGGATCAGTTCCACATGGTCTGGCCGTACGGGCTTCCCGGCAGGCCGCCGTACAGCGCGCCGGGGTGGCCCTGCTGCCAGTGCCGGGCGATGGCCTGCTGAAGCTGCGCCTGCTGCATCTGCTGGGCGACCGCCTGCTGGATCTGGGCCTGCTGTACCTGCTGCGCGATGGCCTGCTGGATCTGGGCCTGCTGCACCTGGTTGGCGATCGACTGCTGCACGTGCTGTGCGATCGCGTGCTGCAGCTGGTGCTGCTGCTGGAACGGGAGCTGCTGCTGCAGGTACGGCGACTGCTGCTGGAACGGCGACTGCTGGAACGGCGACTGCTGCTGGAACGGGAACTGCTGCTGGAACGGGGACTGCTGCGCGAACTGGCCCATCTGGGCGAGCTGCGAGTCGAGCCCGAACTGCGGGCCATACGCCGAGCCGAACGTCGTTGCCGGACCGGTCGGCGCGTACGTAGCCGTGCTCATGGTTTCTCCCCTCGGTTTGCGGGCGATCCCCGATGACCGACCCGCGTGCCGATAACGCAACGTAATCGAAACAATTCGGAGCGTCATGGGAGTACGCGAAACCCAGCGCCCGCACCCGACGAGGAGGAGACTGGCCCCGGCCGAGCCCAGCGGAAAGTCAGCGAAGTGCGGGGCTCGGCAGCTCCCAGACACGGCTGGGGTCGTTGAGCGGGTCCACGTGCCAGAGCAGCACGGGAACCGTGGGGTCCTGCAGACGCCCGCGGTACACGTAGGCGACGGATTCACGCGTGGACAGCTGCAGTCCGGTGACCTTGAGCCCGGCCAGGTAGTCGGCGGGCGCCTGCTGCCCGTCGGGGTCGACCGGCGGCAGCACGGCGTCGGCGAGCAGAACCGCGTCCCAGGCCGGCAGCAGGAAGCCGCCCAGATCGTTGGGCTGGCAGGGCTGGCTGGCCCGCTTGGCGGCGGCGTCGAGCGTGCAGGCGTCACGGAGCTCGCCGTTGGCTCCCGGGGCACGGTCGGCACAGGTGAAGGTGGCGTTCTCGGCCATGCCGAACAGGCCGTGGAAGTGCTGGATCTGCTTGGTCAGTACATCCAGGGACGGATCGGTCAGAGCCGAGCAGCCGGGGCCGCCGACGTAGTAGTCGACCGGCCAGTCCGCGGTGCTGACCGCCCGCAGCTGGTAGTTGGCCATGAACCGGCTCACCGAACCGTCGGCGATCACCAGGCGCGGCCGGGAATGACCGCACACCTCCTTGAGCCGCTGGACGAACTCGGCGAACCGGGTCCACCGGTCGGCGAAATACGTGACGGTGGGCGGGCCCTCGGCGTCCGCGCAGATCGTTTCGTCGATCCGGTCCAGGGCCGCGACATGCCGCGCACTGGCGCCCGCGATCGGGCGTACCGCGGCCAGCAGGTCGTTGACCAGCGACGTCGTGTAGAGGTCGGTGGGGCTGGGGTGCTGGTAGATATCGAGCCGGAAGCCCTTCGGGAACTCGGCGGACAGCAGGCCGGCGGTGTGCTCGGCGTAGGCCAGGTTCGGCGGGGCCAGCTGGAGGTAACCGGGCCGATCGACGAACGGGCGGCCGGGCGCACCCAGGTCGGCCAGCAGGTTCGGCGCGATGAACGGGATACCGGCGTCGAGCAGCCGGTTGATGGCGCTCTGCGTGGTGTCCCGGCTGTCGCCGCCACCGATCACCGCCACCCGCGAGCCGAGGGCGGCACGCCGCTCGATGATCATCTTGGCGATGTCGTCGGCGTGCCGGACGTCCTGCGTGGCGTCGGCGATGACGACGTGCAGCCGGTGGTCGGTGGTCTCCTCGATGTGCCGCTGGGCGAAGAGCATGGCACGCAGCTGGTCGCGTTCCGACGGGTAGTCGCGGCCGTCGGCGCAACGGGTCGCGTCGCCCGGCAGTGGATCGCAGGAGAGCGCACCCAGCCAGACCACGGTCAGGTCACCCTCCTCGAGGGGCCGGTTGGCGGCCAGGATCCGGCGCTCCAGGGCGGTCGTCACCGGATCGCGGCCGAACGCGGCCGCCGCGAAGACCCCGGCGTCGGCCGTGTCGAGCAGGCCGTAGCAGCGGCTGCCGTCGGCGGTGGCCCGCAGCATCGTGATGCCGGTCGAGGTCGGCAGCGTGTAGCAGTTGTGCATGACACCGGGCAGCCAGTCCGCGCGCGTCCACCCGAGGAACCCGAGCAGCAGCGTCAGCACGGCCAGCACCGCGTGATGCGTGGTGGTCAGCGCCGGCTGCTTGAACAGGCCCACCAGCTTGTCCGAGACGAGCACCGGCAGGACCACCGCCGCCAGCGAGACGACCAGCGCGCGGGCCTCGGTGCTGCCCTGGAAGAACGTGGCCACGAAGACGGTCGCCGCGGCGAACACCACGGCCGTGGTGCCGAGCACCAGCACGAGCCGCAGGTTCGGGCTGAGCAGGGCCGCGATCGCGGCCAGCAGGACGGCGATCATGATCGTCCAGACACCGACGTAACCGGTGATCGCGGCGTGCACGACCAGCACCAGCAGCGCCAGGATCGCGGCGAGCCGGGAGCGCGGGCGGTCGGCGATGAACGACGGCAGGCTCGGCGCGTCGGCGGTCGCCTCGGTCAGCACCACACGCACGCGGGCGGCCAGCCGGACGGCCGCCCAGAGGGCGGCCGTCGAGGCCAGGACCAGCACCATCGACCAGACACCGGCAGCGCCGGCCAACAGCGAGCGGACCACGATCAGTCCGGCCAGGACGACCGCGGCCACGCGGAGGAGCACGTCGGCGGTCAGCAGGGAACGTAGGAGGCGACCGCGATCCGACATCAATACCCCTCACTACCGGTGATGGCACCGATCGTAGGGGTGACCGTCTATGTCAGACGGTCGGCCTCCGCCCCGATCGTCGTGTCGTCGCCGTGGCCGGTGTGCACCACGGTCGACGGCGGCAGGGCGAACAGCTTCGCCCGGATCGACTCGACGATCAGATCCGCGTCGGAATAGGAGCGGCCGGTCGCGCCCGGCCCGCCGTTGAACAGGGTGTCGCCGGTGAACACGCAGTCCAGTTCGGGGACGTGCAGGCAGACCGCGCCCGGCGCGTGACCCGGCGTGTGCAGCACCGTCAGTGCCGAGCCGGCCACCTCGATGCGGGCGCCGTCGGCCAGGTCGATGTTCCACCACACGTCCGAGCCGTGGGTCAGCTCCCACAGCGGCCACTCCGCCGGATGCAGCAGGATCGGCGCGCCGGTCCGCTCGCGGAGCTCGGGCGCCATCCGCACATGATCGTCGTGGGCGTGAGTGCAGACGATCGCGACCAGGCGCCGGTCCCCCACCACCTTGAGGATCGCGTCCACGTCGTGCGGGGCGTCGATCACCACACACTCCTCGTCGTCGCCGACGACCCAGATGTTGTTGTCGACGTCGAAGGTCTGACCGTCCAGGCTGAAGGTGCCGGAGACGACACCGTGATCCACACGCAGCATTCCTGGATTGTCCGCTAAGCACTTGCCGGATCGGGAGCGTTGGAGGGGCATGACAGCGAACCATTTTCAATCTGGCGTCGAGCCCGGCGGCGCGAGGTTGTCGGCGGACGGCCGGGAGGCCCGGCCTCGCCACATTGAAAATAGTTCGTTCGAGGAGTTCGCCGGGGCGCGGCTCGGGGCGCTGCTGCGCTACGCGACCGTCCTCACCTGCGATCCGCACCAGGCCGACGACATCGTCGGCGAGGTGATGGTCCGGGTCTCCGGACGGTGGCGGCGGATCTCGGGGATGGAACAACCCGAGGCGTACGTGAAACGCATGGTCCTGAACGAGTTCTTGTCCCTGCGACGCAGGTGGGGACGGGTCGTCCCGATGTCGCACGAGCAGCTGGACACCCGCGCCGAGGCCGTCGACCCGCTCGCCGCACGGCAGGAACGCGACGAGCTGATCCGCCGGGTGGCCGCTCTGCCGCCACGGCAGCGGGCGGTGATCGTGCTGCGGTACTTCGAGGGCCACACCTACGACGAGATCGCCGAGCTGATGGGGAGCCGGGCGTCGACCGTGCGCGCGCAGGCGTCGACGGCCCTGGCCAAGCTCCGTTTGGAGGCAGAGGTCCGATGAACGACGACGAGATGCTGCGGGACGCGCTGGCGACGGTCGCCGACCGGGCGCACGACCCTGGTCCGGTCGCGGCCGGGATCGCGGCCCGTGCCCGGGCACACCGGCAGCGGCGGGGACTGCTGGTGGCGTCGGCGGCCGCGGTCACCGGGACGGGAGTGGCGGTCGCGGTCTGGCCTCGTACGCCCACCAAGATCTTGCCCGACAGGAAACCGGCCGTGAGCCCCCGGCCGACCGCAACCCGCGCCCCGGTCGGGTATCGCCCCGGATGGCTGCCGGCCGGGCTCACCGAGGTCGGGCGGATGGGAACGGTCCCCGGAACCGGGCCGGTGTCGCAGACGCGCACCTGGCAACGCGGAGCCGACGGCGACGACATGGTCCACCTGTTCCTGGTCCCGCGCTCGCAGTTCGACCCGTCCGGGTTCGACCCACTCACCCTCGGCGGGCGGCGCGCGTGGGCGTACCCGGGTCCGGGAAAGGTCTGGGTCGAAGTCGACGACCGGTCGTTCCTGAGCGTGTCGGTGGGCCGGTCAGACCGGACCGGACAGGTGGCCCGGCAGGTGGCCGCGTCGATCGAGCCGGATCCGAGCGCCGTCGCGGAGGTCTCACTGGCCTTCGGCTGGCTGCCGGAGACGTTCACCGGACCGGTCAGCGCCGGGCTGAGTGGCACCGCCGTCCGGTGGCACGAGGTCCTCCGGCGAGACCGGGCGATCGAGGCCGAGCTGGTGTGGGAGGTCTCCACGGCCAAGGGCGAGCCGGTCACGTTGCGCGGCCGGCCCGGGGCGATCCACCTGGGCGACACGCATCTCGGCTGCCCGGACCTGCCCGCGCGTCTCTCGGCGTGCCGCGGGGCGTCGGCGTCCGCCCGGGTCGACCTCGGCGACGGCCGTCTGCTGCGGGTCATGATCGGCGCGGGGTACGCGGTGAGCCGCACCGACCTCATCCGGATCACCGAGGACCTCATCGTCGGCCCGGAACCCGACACCACCTGGCTGCCCGCGCGGTGATCAGTCGTCGACGGTCACCGCGATCCGCGGCATTCCCCGGTCACACCCGGTCAGCTCGACCTCCACCTTGCGATGCCCGCCGACCGCCCGGAACTCGCCCTCGTCGGCCTTCTGGTCGTGCACCTCGAAACCCTGCGCCGGGGACAGGGACAGGATGCGCCGGCAGTCGGCGACCACGATCCCGCCCTCGGTGGGAACCGACCTCGCCGTCTCCGCGGTCGTCGCCGGGCTCGGTGTCACCTCCGCGGACGGCGACCCGGACGGCTCCCCGATCTCCTCCAGCGCCCGCCGCACCTCGTTCTCACTGACCGGCTCACCGGTCCGCGACGTCAGCAGCCCCGACCCGACCAGGCCGATCCCGACCACGCCGACTGTCACCGCGAGGAACGCGGCGACGATCCATCCGATCGCGATGACCAGGGGTAGCCGGCCGAGCCGGTCGATGAGGCGCACCCGGCAACTATCCGCCGCCGGACGCTAAGCCGGGCACCGCTCACCGCTAAGGGAAGGTAAAGAACGGCATTTTCGTCGGTCCCGGGGGCTACCGTGCAGCCGTGGCGAGACTCCTGCTCATCGAGGACGATCCGGCGATCCGGACCACCCTGCTGCGTGCCCTGCGCGAACGCGGGCACGCGGTGGCGGCGGCAGCGGCCGCCATGGAGGGGCTGCAGACGGCCCTCGCCGAACGGCCCGACCTCATCGTCCTCGACCTGGGCCTGCCCGACCTCGACGGGCGCGAGCTGCTGCGCATGCTCCGGGCGGTCAGCCGCATCCCGGTGATCGTGGCGACCGCCCGCGACGAGGAGTCCGAGATGGTCCGGCTGCTCGACGCCGGCGCCGACGACTACGTCGTCAAACCGTTCACCGCCGCCCAGCTCGACGCCCGGATCCGGGCAGTGCTGCGGCGCGACGGCACCGGTCTTTCGGAGACGGCGCCGGCCATCGAGGTGGGCGGTCTGCGCATCGATCAGGCCGCCCGCACCGTGACCCTGGACGGCACGACCGTCGAGCTGACCCCGCGCGAATTCGACCTGCTGCACCATCTGGCGCTACGTGCCGGGCAGGTCGTCACGAAACGGGAACTGCTCAGCGAGGTGTGGCAGGTGCCGTACGGCGGCGCCGACAAGACCGTCGACGTGCACCTGTCCTGGCTGCGCCGCAAACTCGGCGAGACCGCGCAGGAGCCGCGATACCTGCACACGGTCCGCGGTGTCGGCGTGAAGCTGAGCGAGCCGGCATGAGGGCACGGCTGACCCTGCTGGTCGCCGCGACCACCGTGCTGATGCTGCTCGCGTTCCTCGTACCGCTCGGCGCGCTGATCCGGCAGGTCGCTCAGGACCGGGCGCTGAGCCGGGCCGACGACGTGGTGCAGTCGATCGTGCCGCTGGCCGCGACCGGCGACACCACGGCGCTGCGGCTCACCGTCGAGGCTCAGACCGTGCCGGTCAGCGTCTTCCTCCCGGACGGCACGGTCCTCGGCACACCGGCCGGCCCCACTCCCGCGGTCCGCCTGGCCGCCGCCCGGCACGGCTCCCTGACCGTCACCACCGGCCAGGGCCGGGAACTGGTGGTCCCGGTCGTCGGCTCCGACGGCACCACCGTCGTCATCCGCACACTGGTCACCGACGCCGAACTGACCCGTGGCGTGACCCGCGCCTGGGCCACCCTGGCCGCTCTCGGCGGCACGCTGGTGCTGCTCGGGCTCTTCGTGGCCGACCGCCTGGCCCGTGCCATCACCCGCCCGATCACCGAACTCTCCGCCGTCTCACACCGCCTGGCCCGCGCCGAACTGACCGCCCGCGCCGACCCGTCCGGCCCACCCGAGCTGCGCGAGGTGGCCGGCGCGCTGAACCACCTGGCCGGCCGCATCCAGGACCTGCTCGCCACCGAACGGGAACGGATCGCCGACCTCTCCCACCGCCTGCGCACCCCGCTCACCGCACTGCGGCTGGAAGCGGAATCGCTGCGGGACCCCGACGAGGCGGCCCGCGTCGCCTCCGCGGCTGATCAGGTGGCCAGGGCGGTGACCGCGGTCATCCAGCAGGCCCGCCGTGCCGAAACCCCGGCCGCTTCGGTGGGCTGCGACGCCACCGCGGTGGTCGCGGGGCGGGTCGCGTTCTGGGCGGTGCTCGCCGAGGACACCGGCCGGCCCCTGCATCAGGAGCTGCCCTCCGGGCCGACGCCGGTCGCCGTGGCCGCCGACGATCTGGCGGCGGCGCTGGACGCTCTGCTCGGCAACGTCTTCGCGCACACCCCCGACGGCACGGCCTTCTCCGTCACCCTGACCACGGCCGGGCGCCCGGGCGACGGCGCGATGCTGACGGTCGCCGACGACGGTCCCGGGTTCCCGGCGGAGGCGGCCCACCGGGGCACCTCCGGCGGCGACTCCACCGGCTTGGGCCTGGACATCGCCCGGCAGGTGGCCACCACCTTCGAGATCGACCCCCCGGGGTCCGGCGGTGCGGTCGTCCGCCTGGAGCTTCCAACCCTTTCCGGTACGGCTTCGTCGCCCTCGCCCGGCACAGCTTTGTCGTCTTCCGCCGGCCCGGCCGCGCCGACTCCCGGCACGGGCTCGCCACCCAATTCCGGCACGCGCTTGCCGCCTGTGCCCGGCTCGGACGGGCGTTCTTGATGCCGGGGTATGGCTGGTAGGTCATCCGCGATCGGACACGACGGCTGCGCTCGCGGCCGCAGACCCTGCGTCGGCCGCGGGCTCGCGGCCGAGCCGGATAACCAACGGTCGACTACAGCCCGTCATGATCGACCGGGCGGCGTCCGGGTCTGCCGGGCTGAGTGTCTCTCACATCCTGACGCTCAGTTCGCTGATGAGATCTCGGTAGGTGCTGGCTGCCGGTTTCGGCTGGTAGTCGGAGTCGAGGATGCCGAGTTGGAAAAGGGCATTGTCGTGGCTGGTGTTCGCGTCTCGTAGTGCGAAGTGTTCGTACGTGGTGATGTTGAGCTCTTCGCTGTGTCCGGCAATGGTGCGCACGACGGTTTCGAGCACTTCGGCCTGACGGGAATACGGCCGCTGGGCGCCGGTTCCCCAGCCGTGCTCGGTGATGTGGATCGGTACGGATCTTTCGATTCCCGCCGCGGCGAGGCTCTGGTGGCGGAAGAGTTCGATGACCCCTTCGACCATCTCGGTAAGACGTTCGGCCGGGATCGGCTGGAAGACATCGGGAAAGAAGTCGAGGCCGGCGTAGTCGAGGGCGGACCGGAATTCGTCACCGCCTCGACGGCCGAGGTCGGTCCAGAACTCTTGGGCCGGGTCGAAGACGGCCGTGGAGTTGCAGCCGATCCGAGCGTCGAGTCCGAGCCGGATCACTTCGCGCTTCGCGGTGATGACGCCTTCGACCAGCGCCTGTCGCGCGGCCGGGAAGCCGCCGTCCCCGCCGGGGCCGGAGTGGTTCGCTTCCTCGGTGATCTGCAGTGTGGCGAGGCATGCCGCGTGTCGGCGCACCTGTGCGCGGATGAATTCCAACCAACCGCTGAGGTCGTGCCCGGGTTCTCGGAAGCACAGCACCAGGTCGAGGCGCCGACTGCCGGTTGCGTACTGGGCGGGGTTCTGCGGGGCCTGCACAACGCCCGGCGCCGCATCGCTGTAGTGCAGGTAGCCGCGGACGAGAAACGGATGCCCACCATGCAGAGCGTCGAGAGCGGCGTTGATGCGCTGGGGATGTTCGGCGGGGCCATCGGTGACTGAGCCGTCTGCCGCACCGCTGAGACCGCCGGGGTAGATGCCGAAGAGAAGCGCCATGACCGACACCGTACGTGAAACTTGGTGTGACACCAAGTTTGGGGTGACGTTAGAATCTTGGTGTGGGGCTACGAGACGAGAAGAAGCAGGCGACACGAACCGCGATCGCAGACACCGCCTTGTCACTTTTCCTCAGCAACGGCTTCGATCGGGTCACGGTGTCCGACGTTGCGGGAGCCGCACGGGTCTCGGTCAACACTGTCTTCAACTACTTCCCCACGAAGGAGGACCTCTTCTTCGACCGCCAGGCCGACGTGGTGCAACGACTCGCACGGGCAGCCGCCGGCCGCGCTCCCGGCGAATCGGTTGTGGAAGCGGTACATCGCGCCTTCCTGGACGCGGTGCGCCGGAATGACCCCACCTTGGGGATCGACAGCGACATAGTCGCTTTCTGGCGGGTTGTCGACGGAAGCCCGGCGCTCCAGGCAAGGGCACGCCTTCTCGCCGAGCTGACCGAGGCCGCACTGGCGGAAAAGCTTGCTGAGATGAGTGGGACGACCACGGATCCCTTGGTTCCGCATGCCACTGCCGCGGTCATCGCCGGGGTGGACCGGGCGCTGCATGCGGAGATCCGGCGCCGCATATCACTCGGCGAACACCGCGATACCGTACGCACCGCGATCATCAGCGCCGCTGAACGCGCTTTCGCGGCGGTGCGCGGCGGAATAGACACGTATTTCGAAGCTGTTGCGGGCAGCGAAAGCGGTCCGGAACCACACCCGAAGACAGCCGACGGGTAGCTTCCTGACATCCTCACCTGGCGCGGAGAACGCGCACCCTGGGCCTCGACGGAACCCTCGCCCCAGGCGTCGGTGCACGCTCGGCTCGATGAGTGACTTCTCGATCAGCGTTCTCCGAGACATCATGAGCGGATGGCCGGGCCTGAAGCCGATTATCACTACTCCGAACCTGACGCGTTGACCTGGCTCCAAGGCTGGTACGCCACACAATGCGATGGGGACTGGGAACACGAGTACGGCGTGTCGATCGAGACACTCGACAACCCCGGCTGGTTCCTCAAGATCGACCTGCGGGGAACCGCGATGGGTGGCCTGACCTTCCCCAGGAGTGAGGTGCACCGGGGCAAGCACGACTGGTTCGTCGCTGGCCTGGTTGACGATCGGTTCGAGGTGGCCTGCGGACCCCTCAATCTCGGGGAAGCCATTCACCAGTTCCGGCTCTGGGTCGCTGAGCCGAATCGAGGTGAACTGCGAGCGGCGGACGGAGCTCAATAGTCGGCCGGCAGCCGTACTCAACTAGTCAGCCGCGATGCGCGTGATCGACTGTCACGACGGCCGTTGTTGGCTTGTTGCCTTGCCGGGGCTCCGGTCGATCCTTCACCACCGCGACATGGATGCCGAAGGTTTCGAGATAGTCGGCCGCCAGGTCCGGTCCGGCGTACCGGGGCGGATGGCTCTCGAACCATGGACGGCCAGCCCGCCGAGGCACCGACGTCTCCTGCAGGACTGCCCGAAGTTCTGATCGATCTCGGCTACCTGGTTCCGGATCCAACTCACCTCGGGATACTGCCGCATCTCAGCATCAGCACTGCCCCAGCTCCGTCACCCACACCGGGGCCGGGCACTGCCACCGGTACGGAGCCCGACCCGAACCTCCCAGCACACTGGAACCGCGTCTGAGCCTCCCACCCGGCGTACCCGCCCTCGTATTGACTCCCGGACACGCCGATATCCCGGCTCCGCATGTGCGGGGCCGGGACCAGGCAGTCACCTCAGTCGTCGTCGCCACCACGGCCACGGTCGTCGCCGCCACGCCCACGGTCGTCCTTGCCGCGGTCATCACTGCCCCGGTCGTCGCCACCACGCCCACGGTCATCCTTGCCGCGTCCGTCCGCGCGGTGGCGGGTCACCTTGCCGGTTGCGGCGTCGACGTCGATGTCGTGCTCGACGCCCTTGACGATGACGTCCACGTCCCACACCAGGCGGCCGTGCTCGGTCTCCCGTTCGATCGACTCGACCCGGCCGCCGCCGGCCGCCCGCAGCGCGATCGCCTTCGCCTGCTCGGCGGTGACCGCCGTAGCGCTGCTCGACGAAGCCCCGCCCGACGACGCGGAGGGGCTGGGCGAGTCGGAGAGGCTGGACGACGCGGAAGGGCTGGGCGAGTCGGAAGGGCTGGGCGAGTCGTCCGGGCTCATCGAGTCATCGGGGTTCACCGAATCGTCGGAGCCCAGCGAGTCGTCGAGGCTCGCCTCCGGCGAAGGGCTGGCCGAGGCCACCGTCCGGGACCGGCCGTCGTCAGAGCCACCGTCCGCGAGCGCCGCTCCCCCGAACCCCAGCGCCGCAAGCAGACCGGTCGCGAGCATCACCGCGGCGACGTTCTTCTTCACCTTCATCGTTCTCCCCCTCGGGTCGATCTTCGATCCGGCCTACCGGACTGAAGATCACTTTCGCGAGAGGACCGCTATGGGCGCGCTGCGTGAACGTTAAGGCCACGCTAACGACGCTCAGCGCCTCCGCCGCAGCACGAAGTAGTGAGTTTCGGGTTGCCAGGAGGGCGCAAACTCACAAGATCAACCCCACGAAAGCTGCAAAAGCGGCAAATCAAGCGACGAGGGCACCCTCCGAGGATGGTCGGACGGCCACACCAGACAAGGGCGCTGACTACCACGTCACGCGAGGACGTGAGGCGACTACGCATGACGGCCACGTCACGCGAATCCGCAAAGCAGCCCTCTCCCGCAAGATCGTCAAGGCGGCCCGTCACGCGAAGCCGCAAAGCAGCCACATCACGCAAGGACGCCAGGCGGGGCGGCCCGGCGGCCCGGCCGGGCGAAGATCACCGCAACCGGCACAAGCAGCCCCGCCGAGCACAGCAACGCCACCGGAATGGACGTACGCCCGGCCAGCGCACCCAGCGGCGGCCCACCCGCCACCTGCCCGAAAGCGTCGAACTGGCTGTTCACCGACAGCACGGTCGCCCGGGACGGCGAGTCGATCCCCCGGTTCAGCCAGGCCGACTCGAGCGGCCCGCTGAGCGCCCGAGCAGCGTCACGGGCCCAGAGCGCACCGATCGCCGGCCACAACGACCCGGCCAGGGCGAGTCCCGCCATCCCGGCCACCTGGATCAGCGTGAGCACGCCAAGAAGCGCAGCCGGATATGCATTTACGGTCAGACCAGCTCGCTCGACGGCGTAGTTGGCACCCAGCCCGATCAACTGCCCCACGATGGCGAACGCCGCGAACCAGGCCGCCACCGACGAGATCCCGAACAGTGACGGCAGCGTGAAACTGTCCAGCACATGCGCGGTCCACAGCCGGTCGAAGGCCTCCCCGGACAACCCGGCCAGCAGACTGATCAAGAGAAAGGAACGCACCAGCGGCCGCCGCCGAGCCTGCCGCAGCCCGGCGTCGAGAGTGTCGCGCATCTGGCCGAAGGTGAGGCGCCCGCCGGCGGCCACAGGCGTGAACCCGGGCTCCCGCATCACCGCTACCAGGACCAATGCGAACACGACGTACCCGGTACCGGCCAGCAGCATGGGCAGCCGCAGATCCAGCACACCGACCGCGCCGGCCGCCACCGAGCCGAGGATCATGGCGGCGAGCTCGAACCGCTGCCCGCGCAGGAACACGTGCGTGAGCCTCTCCTCGCCGACCTCGTCGGCGATCCACGCCTCGATCGCCCCGGACGTGAACGTGTACCCGATCCCCCACACGACCTGCGCCGCGAGGATCCAGCCGAACACCGGTAGCGAGCCCTGGAGCAGCAGTGAAAGACCGATCAAAATCAGCCCCAGCTGTACGGACAAAGTCCGCGACCGCACGTCCGCCAGCACCCCGGTCGGCACCTCACCGAGGAAGCACGTGATCTCCATGACGGTGCCGACGAGCACCAGCTGCACCGGCGACAGTTCGGCCACCCGTACGTGGAAGACCAGCAGCAGCGTGAACGCGAACGTGAAGAGGAACCCGGAGACCGCGGTGAGCAGGTAGTAGACGCGCTGCTGGCTCAAGCCACGCCCTGCGCGACGAGCACACCGTCGACGTAGGCGAGCACAGGCTGCGGCCGGAACCCGGCGAACATGAGTTTCCGGTGATGCTCGATCGTCACGTAGTGCTGCTCACGCACCCCCACCACGAAGTTGTAGCGCTTGACCAGCTCGACCGAGGCGAGACGAACCGTGTCCACCACGTCGTAGCCGTCCACTGTGATGGACAGGCCACCCCAGAACTTGTTGAACGAGAACTGAACGGTGTGCCGCTCGTCGACACCGACATCGAAGGTCAGGAGCACGCCCGACACTGTAGTCCCGCTACTCTGCTCGTACCGATCAATATCTCCGGTGGAACTACGGTACGCCGGACTCGGAGCGCCGGCGCCGCCGGTGACCGGCTGGGCCTCCGCCGTTCACGTTCGCCGAGATGAAGCCCCTGACCGGCCCGTAGACGGCCACCGTCGGCGGCCGGCCCGTCAAGCTGGCCTCCGGAATCACCCACCCCGGGAGGTAAGCGGATCCGGCCCGCGACAGCGTCCTATCCATGACGAGGGGCTGACGGCGGGAGAGCGAGTGCAAACCGGATTCGAGGAGTACGTGCGAGCCCGAGGGGACTCGCTACGCCGATTCGCCTATCTGATCTGCGGCGACCGGCACCTCGGCGAGGACCTCCTGCAGGAGGTTCTGGTCAAGGCGTACCGCAGATGGACTCGAATCGAGGCCGACCAGCCAGACAGCTACATCCGCACCGCTCTCGTCCGCTCACACGTGTCCTGGCTGCGCCGCCGCTCCAGTGGGGAGCGCCCCGGCGAGATACCCGACGAGGCCGCTACCGGCGACTTCACCGAGGGGCAGGCGCTACGTGACGAGTTGTGGTCCCGCCTCGGCGAACTCTCCCGCGCCCAGCGAGCGGTCATGGTGCTGCGCTACTACGAGGACCTCGACGACCGCCAGATCGGCGACGTGCTCCGGTGCTCGCCCAGCACGGTGCGGGTGCACGCCGCCCGGGCCCTGACCCGGTTGCGGACCGGTCTGGCAACGGCCACGAGCGAGGAAGTGAAGCCATGAACCTCGAGGAAGACCTGCGAGCCACCCTGCACGAACGGGCCACGACACCCATGCCCCCGGCCGGAGACCTGATGACCAACATCAACATTGGGGTACGCCGTGACGTGCGCCGCCGCAGGCTGGCAGCCGTTGGGGCGGGCGTGGTCGCGGTGATGGCGGCCCTGGCCGTGCCCGTCATCGTGCGAAGTGACGGCACCGCTTCGCGACCAGCGCCGGCAGCCTCGGTCCCACCCGCCGCAGCGCCCTCCGAGAAGTGGCCCGGTGGGCTGACGCCGAGCGCCAGCTTCTCGACGATGCTCAACTGGGTGCCGCCCAACGCCGGCCCCAACCAGATCTTCCAGCTGGGCCCTAACGAGATGTTGAAGTTCGGCACCAGAGACCAGGTACTCACCGCCGAGGTCGGGCCGCTGGAACCGGAGTGGAGTGAGGACGCGGCCGAACAACACGCGGCCGACGTCGGCGGGCAGCGAGCGACAGTGCAGACCACCACCGACTACGTGGGCGCCAAACCCGGCTACCGGTTCATCGGCGTCCGCTGGAGGATGTCCGGGAGCGGTCTCTGGGCACAGGTGCAGAGCTGGGGCACACGCACCGAGTCAGAGATGCTGCGCTTCGCGCGTGGGCTGAGCCGGACTCCCGGCGATCACAAGCAATCCAGCCAGGCACCGTTCGAGTTCGTCGGGGTGCCGCCCGTGTTGTCGGGCATCCAGTATTTCGGCGGGGCCGAGGTGTGCCTCGCCCCAGCCGACCAGTTACACCGGACCCGGGCGCCCGAAGGTCTCTGCGTCAAGCTGCACAGCGAGCCGTTCCAGCCGAAGGACGCCACCGCGACGCTGACCGTCCGCGGTGACCGCGCCGAGCTGCACATGGACACCGGTTCCCTGACCATCGAACAGACCGAGAACCGTCACCTGTCGATCACCTGGGACCCCGAGAAGCTACCGATCAGCCAGGCCGATCTACTCCGATTCGCCGCCGAAATCAACCTGCGCTGACGCCCCCGCCGCGCGACGTTCCATACCCACACGACCCGACATCCCAGCAGCACACCCGCCCACACGTCCCAGCACCACACCCCCGCCCGCCCAACGCCACACCCACACGACCCGACATCCCAGCAGCACACCCGCCCAGACGTCCCAGCACCACACCCGCCCAGACGTCCCAGCACCACGCCCCCGCCCGCCCAACGCCATACCCACACGCCCAGACGTCCCAGCACCACACCCCCGCCCGCCCAACGCCATACCCACACGACCCCGCCCAGACGGCCCAGCAGCACACCCGCCCAGACATTTCTCTGACGTGCGGCGGTGATCCGGCACCTCGCCCCCGCGGCGTTCGGGTAGCGGGCCGCACCGCGTGCCCGGCCGGATGCCGGCAAGATTTGATGTCGATGAGCTGGCAGGATGGGTTCGTGGATCTTCGTGTCGAGCCATGGCGGCGCCCCGCTCATCGCCCCACCGGCCGGGAGGCGGCCGTCCTGTTGGTCGCCTTCGCGCCCGGCGAGGTGCTGCCGGCATTGGACATAGCGGCTGCGATCCCGCCGGGCGCACCGGTCGACGCGCTGGCGGTGCGCCTGCACCGATATGAGGACAGCCCCGAGTGGGTCGACGGTTTCCGCACCGGCCCGCTGCGTAACCTGGCCGCCCGCGAGCTGCCCGACCTGGGGCCGATCGACGAGGCTACCTGCTGTTACTCGATCCAGGTCAGCGTGCCGGACCCGACCGATCTGACCCACCTCCAGCTCGCCTGGGCGGTGGCGTCCCAGGCCTCACGGGCCGGGGCGGTCGCCGTGCTCGACGCGTTCGCTCACGACTGGTCACTGCCCGAGCCGATCGCGGCCCTCGACCCGCACCGCCCGTTCGACGTGGTGCGGGAGATCAGCGTGATCGCCGAGTCCGAGAGCAGCCCCGGTTTCGGCCATGCGGTCCACACCCGCGGCATGATCAAGTTCGGTCGCCCCGACCTGGTCATGGGCGTACCCGAAGACCGCATCGGCGACGCCGCCTCCATTCTGAACCAGCTCGCCGCGATGCTCGCCGAGGGCCACGTGCTGACCGCCGGCCAGCAACTACGAGTCAACGACGAGGAGACGCTGACCGTGGTCACCTACACCCCTGACGCCCAGGTCCCGAACGTCCAGTTGATCAAAGACGGCCTCCTACTGACCGCCGGCCAGGCTCCGCCCCCCAGGCCGTAACCAGACCACCCGCCGATCTTGTGCCGCTACGCCCCGCGAGCAGCCACAAGGTCACAAGATCCGCAGAAAGCAGGCGCCGCCGAAGGCGACCGCAGCAAAAGGCGAGCGCAGCAGAAAGCGGCCAGCAGACACAGGAACCAGGCCACAAAAGCCAGGCCATCCGCCGATCTTGCGAGGTCTCGCCGCCCGAGCAGCCAAAAAGTCACAAGATCCGCAGAAAGCGAGCACAGCAGAAAGCGGGCGCCGCAGAAAGCAGGCGCCGCAGAAAGCAGGCGCCGCAGAAAGCGAGCGCCGCAGAAAGCAGGCGCCGCAGAAAGCAGGCGCCGCAGAAAGCAGGCGCCGCAGAAAGCGAGCGGCAGACAGCAGGAACGCGGCCGCAACAACCAGGCCACCCGCCGATCTTGTCAAGTTTCGCCGCCCGAGCAGCCAAAGAGTCACAAGATCCCCGGGGAAGCGGTCGCGGCGAGCGGCGGGCGCGGGCGGCGGGCGCGGGTCGCGGCGAGCGGCGAGCGCGAGCGGCGAGTGGCAGAAGGCCGGTGACGGGCGGCGGGCGGGCGCTGCGCGGGCGGTCAGGTTGCTGGTGGGCGGCCACTCCCGTACGGAATCCATCGGTTCAACAAGAAAGCGGCCAAAACCCCGCACCCACCGACAACGACCGCAGCCGCGGAAAGGGTTGCCGCAGCCGTGACCGCGCCGATCAGCAGCGGCCCGCCACCCTGGCCGACGTCGGAGCAGAGGCGCCAGGGCCCGAGGAACTCGGCTCGGCCGGCGGCGGGTGAGGCGTCCGCGCCAAGGGTCATCACGAGGCCGGCGCTGAGCCCGTTGCCGAAGCCCATGAGCAGCGCCGCCGCGGTGAGGCCGACCACGCCGGAGGCGAGGGGCAGCAGGATGTGGGCGAGGCCGAGCAGGGTCATGGCGGGCACTGCGGCGGCGCGACGGCCGTACTGGTCCATGAGTTTTCCGGCGGGGTAGAACAGCAGCATGTCGATGCCGCCGGAGATGCCGTAGACGAGGCCGATGGTGGCGGGTTCGAGGCCGAGGGAGGCGCCCCACAGCGGCAGGATCGTCTGGCGGGAGGCCCGGAGCGCGCCGACCAGGAGGACGCCGGCGCCGAGGGTGCGCAGGGTGTGCCGGTTGGCTCGGATCACGGGCCACAGGCCGGGGCGGTCGGCGCCGGGTGGTACGGCCCGGTCGTGCGGGACCGGTGGCAGCAGGACGAGGATGACGGTGGCCAGGCCGACGCCGGCTATGGCCACCATGTAGGCGCCGTCGAGGCCGGCCACGTGCATGGCTCCGGCGCCCAGGAACGGGCCGCTGAAGGTGCCGATCCGGCCCACGCCGCCGAGGGTGGACATGGCTCGGGCGCGCAGTTCGGGGCGGACGGCCTCGGTGAGGTATGCGTGCCGGGACAGCGCCCACGCCGAACCGCAGAGGCCGAGCAACGCGACGGCGGCGCCGAGCAGGAGCACGTCCGGGGCGTACATGCAGGCCAGTAGCGCCGGTACGGCCAGTCCGGCGGCGGCGAGCATGGTGCGGCGCTCGCCGATCCGGGAGATCAGCACGCCGGCCGGGAGGGAACCGGTGATCTGGCCCAGGCCGAGCAGTCCGGCGACCACGGCGGCGGTGGCGGGGGACGCTCCGAGGCCGGTGGCGGTCAGCACGATGACCGGGGCGACGGCGCCGAGACCGGTGGAGTAGACCGCGGACGGCAGGTACACGGTGGGCCCGAGCTGACGAAGCGTCTGACCCTGGACCGCGGTCACGACCGCACCGCAGAAAGCAGCAGCACCGCGGGAAGCACCGGGGACAGCGGGCGGTCCCAGGGCAGCGGCCGCGTTGAGAACGACGGAGCAACGGTCACGACCCGCACCATAACGGGGAAATGTGACAGGGCGGCCCGGGCCCGGCGGGGGACCTCCGCCGGGCCCGGGCCTGAGGGGGTTAGTCCAGCTGGCCGTCGTAGTCGGGCAGTTTGAAGGTGCGTTCGGCGTGGCCGCCGCCCAGGTCGGTGGCGCTGTTGCCGATGTTGGCGACGATCGTGTAGCCGCGGCGTTCGATGTCGGTGCGAGCCTTGGTCTTGAGGGTCTGGTTGTCGGAGAAGTCGAAGGTGGGCCGGGTGTAGATGCCGGTCCAGCGGTATCCCACGACGCTCAGGTTGATCTCGGTGGCCGCCTCGATGATCTCCGGGCGGGCCGTGACGAAGAAGACCGCGGCGCCGTCGGCGCGGGCCTGGCGGGCGAGGGCGAGCACACCGGGCGTGGCGTCGTACGGCTTGTATCTGCTCTGCAGCGCCGTGTTGTCGATGTCGAGCACGATGGCTGCCCGGGCACCGGAGGCGGGGAGCCGCGCGTCGAGGTAGTCGGCGGCCTGGTCGGTGACGGCTTCGACGTCGGCGATCCACGTTGCGTAGGACGGCAGTGCGGCGGCGTGCGCCGGGGTGGCGGCGGCGCCGGTGAGCACGGCGGCGGCGACGGTGGTCACCAGTACGCGGAGGGAGAGGGTTCGCATGCGCCACATTATCGATGATCATAGATGAACGGGTACTGAAATCCGTTTTGTCGTGCTGCGAAGATGACGTTCATGGAAAAGACCCCCACGCTGTTCCAGCGTGATCCCGAGGACCGCAAGCGGGTCCTGCCCGAGGCCAATCCGGAGTGCCAGTGGGTGCTCGACGGCGAGGGGGTCGCCACCCGTAAATACGACGGCACCTGCGTGCTCCTCGACACCGACGGCACCTGGTGGGCCCGGCGTGAGGTCCGGCCGGGCCGTCCGCGGCCGCCGCACTACCGGCCGGTGGTCACCGACGAGAACACCGGCAAGACCATGGGCTGGGAGCCGATCCGCCAGTCCGCCTACGCCCGCTACCACGCCGAGGCGCTCGCGGCCGCACCGGCTGAGCGTGAGCCGGGCACCTACGAGCTGATCGGGGAGAAGATCAACGGCAACCCCGAGGGCGTACGCGGACACGCGCTGATCGCCCACGCCGACGCCGAGCGGCTGGACGCTCCGCGCGAGCTGGAGGCCCTGCGGGCGTTCCTGATGAGCCGCCCGTGGTCGGAGGGCATCGTCTGGCACCACCCCGACGGCCGCAAGGCGAAACTGAAGTACCGCGACTTCGCCTGAACGCTCAGCGGATGGCGAGGTAGGACAGCCAGCCCACGCCGACGATGACGCCGAGTGTGATCAGCCGGTACAGCACGACCACCGCGACGGCGAGCTCGGTGCCCATGCCACCGGCGAGCAGGCCGAGCACGAGCGCGCCGTCGATGATGCCGAGGCCGCCGGGAACGATGGTGATCGACCCGGCGGCCATCCCCGCGCAGTAGGCGAGCAGCAGCTGGCCCACGCTGATCGTGCCGCCACCGACCGCGATCGCGCACAGCCACAGGCAGGCGGCGTCGAGCAGCCAGTTGAGCAGGGCGAAAGTGACCGCGGCGGCCCCGTGCCCGGGGCTCAGCCGGGCGGCCCGCAACTGCTCGAGGAACCCGCGCACCCTCTCCTGGCCGTGGCCGCCGGGACGCCGGCGCAGCCGGTTGACCGGGCCCAGGACTGATCGGGCGACCACGACGAGGATCTCCGGGTGACGGCGCACCCCGACGGTGGCGAGCACGGCGGCGACGACCAGGGCCGCGAAGGTGTGCCAATCGGCGGCGCCACCCGCGGTGACCGTGCTGAACGCGGTGATGACGGCGAGCGCGGCGGCCGACAGGATGCCCGAGAGGGCGATGCACCAGGAGGCGATCGCGGGCGTGGCCCCGAAGCGGCGCATCTGACGGTAGTTGAGCGCGGTGGAGAAGGCCGGGCCGCCGGGCAGGGTGACGCTGAGCGAGTGGGCGGCGTACGCGAGCGCGGTGTGCCGCAGCAGCGACACCCGGACACCGGCCGAGCGCAGCAGGTGGCGCTGCATCCGCGCGTACGCCTGCATGGCGGCCGTCCCGGCGAGCAGCGCCGCGGCCAGCCAGCCGGGCTCCGGCGCGCGCAGGTGATCGAGGGCGTCGGCCAGGGCCGGCCAGCCGAGGAGCAACTCGGCGCCGAGGACCGTGCCGACGATCGCGACGACGATCCAGTGCGCCCATGATCGCCGTGACGTCTCCGCGAGCGTGGTCATGCGGTGCACCCCGTCGCTTAGTAAACATCCGTTGACTTCAAAACCGTACCGGCGTACGGGTTAGCGGGTCAACAGCCGTTTACGTCACATCGATCCGGCGGATAAGCTGGCACAACACGGCGGAGGGAGGACTGTGACAGATCTCGAGGACGAGCGGGCGGCCACCACACCACGGCGCCGCGACGCCGCGAAGACCCGGCAGCTGCTGCTCGATGCGGCGCTTCAGCGGTTCACCCGTGACGGGTACTCGGCCACCACGGTCCGCGACATCGCCGACGACGCGGGCGTCAACGTCGCGCTGATCAGCCGCTACTTCAAGTCGAAGGAAGGGCTCTTCGAGGCCTGCCTCACCAGCAGCGTCGACGAGGTGAAGCGGACCACCGGCGACTCGCCGCTGAGCCGCACGCCCGAGGCCATCGCCCGGCAGATCGCCGGCCCGTGCACCAAGGGCCTGCCCCACCATCTGGTGCTGCTGCTGCGCTCCTCCGGCGACGAGGGCGCCGACCGCATCCGGCTCAACCTCCTCCGGTCGTACGCCGAACGCCTCGCCGCGGCCGTCGGCGGCTCGGCTGACGACGAGGGGATGCTGCTACGCGCCCAGGTGGTGCTCGCCGCCGCCGCCGGGATCGCGCTCCTGCGTACCAAATCAGGTCTTGAGCCTCTCGCCTCCGCCACCGAGGAGGACCTCGTCCCGCCGTTGCGCGACCTGGTCGACGCGCTGCTGAAACCGCACTGACCTCACGGTCTGGTGATCCACACGTCGTCGACGGCGCCGTGGAACTGATCGTTGTGGCTGTGGGCGCTCTTGCCGCCGATGTTGAGCGACATCACGTTCTCGATGCGTAGTTCCGCCGGGATCGGCGTGGCCGAGCGGGACACGCCGTCGACCAGGATGACGAGTTCCGCCGGGCCGCGGCGGCAGATGATCCGGTGCCAGGCGCCGTCGGCCACCCCGACGTCGGCGACCACCACGTGGATTGTCCGCGAGTCCTCCCCCACCAGCACGCAGCTCGGGTGCCCGGCCCGCCCGTCGATCTGCAGCTTGAACTGGCTGCCCTCGGCGGCGTAGCCCTTCTGGATCACGTTCTGCCCGTCCGTGGTGTGCTCCGGTGACAACCGCACCGAGGCGCCGTAACTGAACGGCTCCGCACCCGGGTTGAGGCTGTCCCGGCTCAGCACCCGCAGGATCATTCGCGGACACGGCTCCCCCGTGCAGGGTGGCGGGAACTGCACCGCCCGCCCGGCGCCGTGCGGGATCCGGCGGGGCCGCGCCCGGTTACCGGTGAACGGCGTCAGGTCGTGGCCGGACCGGGAGACGTCGGCCCACGGCCGCGGGCCCTCGAAGCCGTACCGGGCGACCGTCACCGTCAGCGGCGGCGGGCTGGGCGTGACCCAGACGGCAGGGGACGGCCGGCCGGTACGGCGGGTGGTCGCGGCCACCGCGATCGCGGCGGCCGGCAGGGTCACCACCAGGGCGATCATCGCGGCACGGCGCCAGAAGCTCACATACGGTCAAACGCGGAGATCGCCGCCGGGGTGGCGGCCGGAGCCCGGACTGACCAGCCCGGTGTCGTAGGCGACGATGGTGGCCTGCACCCGGTCCCGCACGCCGATCTTGCCGAGAAGCGCGTTGACGTGGACTTTCACCGTTCCGGTGGTGATGCCGAGCAGCGCGCCGATCTCGGCGTTCGACAGGCCTTGCGCGATGGCGGTCAGCACGTCCCGTTCGCGCGGGGTGAGCGCCTCGATGCGCGGATCCGGCTCGGGCGGCGCCGCGAGAGTGCCGGCGGCGAAGGCGTCGATCAGGCGGCGGGTCACCACCGGGCTGAGCATCGCCTCGCCGGCCGCGACGGTACGCACGGCGGCCACCAGGTCGGTCGGCTCCGCGTCCTTGAGCATGAAGCCCGACGCGCCCGCCCGGAGTGCCTGGAAGACGTATTCGTCCTGGTGGAACGTGGTCAGCACGAGCACCCGCGGCGGGTTGGGCCCGCCGGTGAGACGGGCGGTCGCGGTCAGCCCGTCGACGCCGGGCATCCGCACGTCCATCAGGACCACGTCGGGCAACGCCGTCGCGGCCAGGGTGACGGCGGCGGCTCCGTCCCCGGCCTCGCCGACCACCTCCATGTCCGGCTGGGAGCCGACGATGGCCGCCAGCCCGGCCCGGACCATCACCTGGTCGTCGACGACCATCACTCGGATCGCGATGACGACACCTCCGGTCGGGCGGGTTCCGCTTCGGACGGCGCACGGGTGCCGAGGCCGTCCAGCAAGGATCGCATCGCGGTCAGGGCCTCCCGCGCGGCGGCCAGGACTCCGGTGAGGTCGCCGCGCTCGGCGGCGCCGGGCACCTCGGCGGCGTGCCGGAGCACGGCCTCCTGCAGCCCGGCGGCGATCCGATGCCGCTCCAGAAGGGCCCGGAACGCGGCCTGCTCCAGCTCCTGCGCCACCCCGCCCTCCTCGCGGACCCAGCGCCGGTCCCGGCGGCGGCGGGCAGCATGCCCCACCGCCCAGGGGCCCACCATCAGCACCGACAACACGACCGTGAACAGCAACGCCATCAGAACCCCGAGCGTCGCGTTCATCAGGACGCCCGACTCGTCGTCAGGCGACACGATCACGATCGTCAGGGCGAGCCACAGCGCCGCGGGCACGGCCGCGGCCGGTATGGAGAGCGCGCTCAGCCGTGGCCGGGCGCCCCACGACGCGACCGCGTGCACCGCCGCGAGATCCGCGGCGCCGCCGAACAGGAACACGTAGAACAGGCCGGGCCTCACCTGGCCGGTGACGGTCAGCAGCGGGCCGAGGGCGCCGGTCAGCGCCACGGCGCCGAGCACCCACCAGGCCGCCCGGCGGCGCCACAGCAGCGGCACGGCGTGCACGAGGTTCGCCAGCAGCACGAGCACGGTCTGGACCGGGGTCATGCCCTCTTCGAGGGCGATCACCACACCGACGACCGGCGCCAGCAGCATCAGCGCGACGGCCGCGGCATCCAGGGACGTGCGGTCGATTCTTCGCGGGTACGCCGTACGTGCGGCCCCCGCCTCGGGGAACACCGCCATCACCCGCCAGCCGCCCCCGCTCACCGGCCCGGCCTCGCAGGCGCCGCCGATCGACTCGGCCCGCTCACGCATCCCGGCGAGACCCCGGCCACCGCCGAGCCCGGCCGTCGTCCCGGTGCCGCCGTGGTCCTCGACGAGCAGCTCGGCCGGCGTGTACCGGACCAGCACCTCACCGCCCGGCGCGTACCGCAGGGTGTTGGTCAGTGCCTCCCGGACGATGCCGTACACCGCCTCGGCCCGCTCCGGCGGCGGATCGCCGTCCGGCAGTTCGAGAGTGATCCGCTGGCCGAGCTCCCGGAACCCGCCGGCCAGGTCGGCGAGCGAGGGCGTGTCGTCGCGCTGCCCGCCGAACGGCATGATCGCCACCAGCTGACGCAGCGCCGCCAGCGTCTCCCGCCCGGTCCGGGCCGCGAAGTCCAGCGCCTCGGCCCGCAGCTCGGGCCGCTGCTCACCGAGCATCTCTGCGGCCGACGAGTTCACCACGATCGAGGTCAGGTGGTGTGCCGTCACGTCGTGCAGCTCCCGGGCGAGACGGCGCCGCTCGGTGTCGGCGGCCTCCAGCCCGGCCCTCTGCGCGGCGGCGAGTCGCCGGGCGGCCTCGGCACGTTCGCCGTTCCAGCGGGCCCGCCGTCGTCCGAGCGCGATGATCAGACCGCTCCCGGCCAGCGACAAAGCGACGTAGACCGCCACCTCGCCCGGGTTCACCCGATCCGCGGCCGCGACCGTCTCGGCCGCCGTCGCCACGCCGTCGAGGACCGCCACGGCGGCGAGCGACCACAGCGCGACCCGCAGCGTGCAGTGCACCGCGACGCTGAACAGGGCGATGACCTCGGCTATCCCGATGACCAGCACCGCGTCGTAGGGGTCGCCCCACTGCGGCTCGGCCGGCGCCACCAGGATGGCCGCGCAGCAGGCGGTGAACACCGCCGCGAGAACGGGCACCGGCCGTTCCCGGCGCCACCCCAGAGCCGCCCCGATGAACAGGCACAGCACGGTCACACCGATCGCGCGGCCGGTCGCCACGGGCCGGCCGTCGAGAAGCAGCCACCCCGGCCAGTAGATCAGCTGCCCGGCGACGAGCAGCGCGGGAAGCGTCCACCTGGCCATGACCCGGCACTCTATCGAGATCAGCCGACCTCGCGTGGTGCGACCCGGCTGAGAGGTCGCACCACGCGAGGTGGATCAGACGCCGTCGAGGGGGCCGGTGGGGAGTTCGCGGCGGATCACCTTGCCGGTCGGGTTGCGGGGCAGCTCGTCGATGAACACCACGTCGCGGGGAACCTTGTAGCGGGCCAGGCTGGCGCGGACGAACTCCCGGATCTCCTGCGGGTCGCGAGCGGAGTCCTCGGTCGGGACGATGAAGGCGCGCAGCCGGGCGCCGAAGTCCGCGTCGTCGACACCGATGACCGCGGCGTCCATGACGTCCTCGCGGGCGATGAGCAGGTTCTCCACCTCGAGCGGATAGACGTTCTCGGCGCCGGAGATGATCATGTCGTCGTCGCGGCCGTCGATGTAGAGCAGTCCCTCGTCGTCGAAGTGCCCCTGGTCGCCGGTGGCCATGTACCCGTCGATGATCTGCTTGTGCTGCCCGTCGGTGTAGCCCTCGAACGGGATGCCGGTGCGCACGAAGACGCGACCCTTGGCGCCCACCTCGGTGACCGGCTTGTCGTCGGCGTCGTAGAGCGCGACGCGCACGGTCACCGGGGGCCTGCCGACCGTACCCGGGGATTTGCGCAGCTCGTGGGGTTGCGCGACCGACGCGACGGCGACCTCGGTGGAGCCGTAGACGTTGTAGAGCACGTCGCCGAACACGTCCTGGAAGCGCACGCACAGGTCGGGCGGCAGCGCCGACCCGGCCAGGAACACCGTCTTCAGCGAGGACGTGTCGTACTTGGCGATGACGTCCGGGCCGAGCGCGAGGATCCGGTTGAGCATCGTCGGGACGGCGACCAGCATGTGCGCCCGGTGCTGCGCGATGGCCGCGAGGATCCCCTCGGCGTCGATGCGGCGCAGCAGCACCGCGTGGTTGGCCAGCGACAACCCGACCGTCCAGGCGCCGAATCCGGTGGCGTGGAACAGCGGGGAGGCGATCACCGCCGTGCCCTGCCGGGGGAAGTCGATCCGGTCCGCGATCACGGCGCTGGCCAGCGGCGACACCTTGGTCCGCGGCGCGCCCTTGGGCAGGCCGGTGGTGCCGCTGGTCAGGATGATGAACCCGCCGGGCTTCTCGGGGACGGGCAGCGGGACGGTCGTGGGCTCGGCGGCGGTGAACTCCTCCACCGACAGCAGCCCGGCCGGGCGGACGTAACCGTCGTCCTCCCAGCTCAGGTACCGGGGCAGGTCGTCCGGGAGGCCGTCGACCAGCGGGGCGAACTCGCTGTCGTACATCAGGAAGCGGACGTTCTCCCGCTTGATCACCTCGGCCAGCTGGGACGCGGCGAGGCCGGTGTTGAGCATCGCCAGCCGCAGCCCGGCCCGGGCGGTGCCGGCGATCGCCAGCGCGAGGCCGCGATGGTCACGGGCGAGCACCCCGATGATCGACTTCTCGGGAAGCTCGACCTTGCGCAGGGCGTGCGCGAGGGCGTTGGACCGCTGGAAGTACTGCAGATACGTCCAGGTGCCCTTCTCGTCGGTGATGGCGGGCAGGTCCGGGTGCTCGGTGGCGGCCTTCTCGGTGAGGGCCGCCTGCGGGCCCAGTCTGGCGTTGTTGCCGGCCGCCTTGACCAGGCGATCCGGGCGTAGCAGGTTGACGATCCCGATCTGGTGCATCCGCAGAACCGCTCGCAGCGTGCTCACACTTCAGACCTTCCATTGAGGGGGTCGGTTCTCGGCGTAGGCGCGGATGCCCTCCTGGGCGTCCGCGGAGCCGATCACCTCGCCGGCGATGTCGGAGAGACGGTCGAAGGCCTCCGCGGCGCCCCAGTCGCGGTGTTCGTCGACGATGCGTTTCGAGAGCAGTACGGCGAGGGGCGCGTTCGCGGCGATGTCCTGGGCGAGTTCCAGCGCGGTGTCGAACGCCTTGCCCGGTGACGTGACGCGGTTGATCAGCCCCAGTTCGTGCAGCCGGCGCGCGGGCATCGGCTCACCGGTCAGGGCCAGTTCCAGGGCGGTGCTGCGGGGCAGGCTCCGCGCGAGCCGGAGCACCCCGCCGGCCGCGGCGACCAGGCCGCGTTTCACCTCGGGGATGCCGAAGGCGGCGTCCTCCGCGGCGACGATCAGATCGGCGGCGAGCGCGAGTTCGCAACCGCCGGCCAGGGCCGCCCCCTCGACCGCGGCGATCAGCGGCTTGGCGGGCGGTTTCGCGGTGATCCCGAGCAGGCCGCGGCCCTCGGTGATCGGATACTCGCCGCGGGCGGCGGCCTTGAGGTCCATGCCGGCGCTGAACACGGTGTCCGAGCCGGTCAGCACCGCCACCCGGGCCTCCGGGTCGGCCTCGAAGGCGTCGACGGCCTTCTCGAGCGCCCGCGCGGTGGTCAGATCGATGGCGTTACGAACCGCCGGCCGGTTGAGCCGCAAGACGGTGACCGGCCCGTGCCACTCGACGACGAGCGGCGGATCCGGAGGCGGCGGCAGCTCGGCCTCCGCTCCGCCCGTGTCGGTGAACGTGGATCCGACGACGTCGATCCAACGTCCCACCAGGCCGTCGATCTCCGGGATCTCGGGAATGCGAAGGACGACGCGATCGCCGTCCGGAGTGATCGCGGTGACGATCGCCGCCTCGGCGACACCGTCGCGGCCGTAGGGGACCGTGTAGGCCTCGAGAACCGCCGGCCCGGTGTAGGAGCCGAGCGCCCGGCGAGCGGGTGGCCGCGCCAGACGATGATCGACGTCGAGGTCACGGAACTCCCGGCGCGGCGGACGGGCCGAGAGAAGGGTCGCCGCGTGCTTGGTCAGGTACCAGCCGACGGCGGTCGCGAACCCGTAGCTGTCCGGATCTGATCGCAGCAGCGGCACCAGGTTGGCGATCGCGTGGCTGGAGTAGTTGTTGCCCGGCCCACCCGCGAAGGTCAGCCCGCCGGTGACGGTGAGCGGCCGCTCCGGGTCGTCGATCGGCAGCCCGAGCTCCAGGGCCGCGACCTGCACCGCCGAGGGGAAGCACGCGTACAGGTCGATGTGCTCGACGTCGCCGATGGTCACGTCGCCACGCGAGAGGACGGCCTCACCGACCGCCCTGATGGCCGGCGACGAGGCCAGGTCGGCGCGCTCGGTGACGTACCACTCGTCGGTGGCGTGCGCCCCGGCGTGCAGGAACACCCACCGGTCCTGGTCGATCCCGGCCTCAGTGGCCGCCGCCGCGCTGCACACGATGATGCCGGTGCCCTGGTTGACCTGGAAGTTCGCGGTGAGCAGCTTGGGATACGGGGCGGAGATCATCCGGTTGGCGGCGGTCGGCCCGGCCAGTTGCCCGGCGGTGTGCACGGCCGGCTGCCAGGCGTGCGGGTTACGGGCGGCGATCTCCGAGTAGCCGGCCCAGAGACGGGTGATCCGCTCCCGATGCTCGCGCTCGCCGATCCCGAGCCGGGTACGGAGGGCCGATTCGATCAGCGCATAGAGGTAGATCGGCGCGACCAGTCCGGCGGCCGTCTCCGGGTCGTTGTTGGCCGGGGCGTCACCGCCGACGATCCGGCCGGGCTCCGTGCCGTCGGGCTGTACCGGCCAGTCCAGCGTCCGCCCGGCCCGTTCGGCGGCGGCCGCCGTCGAGGAGGCCTCCGCCCCGCCGACCAACGCGATCGAGGCGTGACCGGAAGCGATCGTGGCGGCCACGTCATTGAGCAGCCGGAGCGAGCCGTCGCCACCGAAGATGGTGGTCTGCACGGTCGACGCTGCGGCGGCACCCAGCTCAGAGGCGATCAGCGCGGCACCGTCCCCGTATTGCCACGAGACGCTGGCGACGTACCCCACAAGGTCTGCTCTTCTGAGGATCTCCTGGTTGTCGCTGTCGTCGGCGGCGAGTCGCAGCGCCCGCACGGCCAGGGAGACCGGATCGCCGCCCTCGGGCTCGGTGGACCGGTCGGAGACCTGCCCGACCCCGACGATCACCGGGGTCCAGGCATCGATCTCCTCCCCGGTTCGACCGAAAACGATCGGTGCCGGCTTGGGGCCGGGCGGTCCGGTCACGGTCGCCGGCCGAGACGAGGATCCCGCGGCGGTACGCCCGGACGACGCGCCCACGGAGGACTTGCCGGATGGCCCGCCGACGCCGGACGAGCCGCCGGTGGCAGCGACGCGGCCCAGCTCGTCCAGGCTCTTGCGCATGGCGTCCACGAGGTTGCGGGCGACCATCGCCCCCATCGGCCCGTCCGCGGAACCGCCCTCGACACCGCCGTCGAACCGCACCACCGACCCGCCGCCATCGGCCGGGGTGACGCAGAGGTAGAAGCCGACCGCGATGCCCATCGGCGCCGTGCCCTCGAACCAGACGGCCCGCCCCGGCACCACGCCGGTGACCGTCCAGCGGACCTCGCTCGGCACCCCCATCAGCCTGATCCGCTGCCTGAACCGCACTCCCTCGGCGAACTCGGCCGGCTGCCCGTCGATCCATCCGGTGTGCTGCAGCACCCACTCGGGCATCCGCGCCGGGTCCACGAGCACCGCGAACACCCGCTCCGCACCGGCCGCGACGGTCGTCTGGACGCTGCCCGGGTGCACGAACCGGCGGGGCGGCTCGAGGGCCGCCGGCGGCGCGACGGGCTCCGGCCGGGCACGGCTCAGCACCGAACCGGCGGCCGCCCGCGCGACCGCGAGCCCGGCACGCAGACGGGTGAGTTTCCCAGCGGGCATCGACGCTCCCCTAACAGTCTGACGTGACGGTAAGGGGGTGACCTGGGTCACGGCAATAGCCCGGCGATCACTGAGAACAAGCTGTATGGACGCAACTAACCGTCAAGCCGTACGGTAAATGCCGTGAAACGAACGCAGGCACAACGCAGTGAGGCCACCCGGGGCAAGATCCTGGAGGCCACCGTGCAGTGCCTGGTCGAGCGCGGCTACGCCGAGACCACCACCGCCGAGGTCCTGGCCCGCGCCGACGTGCCCCGCGGCACGCTGCTGCACCACTTCCCGACCAAGGCGGATCTGCTGGTCGGCGCGGTGCACTACGTCGCGGGCCGCCGGGCCGAGGCCCTGACCGCCGAGCTCGCCGCGATCCCGGAGGAGGCCGACCGCCTCGACGCGCTGATCGACATCATCTGGCGGCACTTCTCCTCGCCGCTGTTCTGGGCCGCGCTCGAGCTGTGGAACGCGGCCCGCACCGACGCCGAGGTGCGCACCGCGCTCCTGCCGGTGGAGAAGGAGATCTTCGCCGTCCTGCACGACCGGGCGCGCGCGCTGCTCAGCGAGAGCTCGCCCGGCGACCCCCGCGTGCCGACCGTGGTCGAGTTCAGTTACGAAGTCCTCACCGGACTCGCCATGACCGGCATAGTCAGTGGCGACCTGGGCCGCCGAGAGCTGCTCATCCGCCGCTGGAAGCGTGCGGCCGCGATCCTGCTCGGCCACCGTGACCCGTCCACCCTCGTCGAACGTGCCCGCTCAAAGGAGAGTTAGTTGTACGACACCCCTGAACGCCGCGCCCTCGCCGACTCGATGAAGCAGTTCACGGGTCGTGAGATCCACCCTCACCTGGCCGACTGGGAGCGGGCCGGCGAGATTCCCCGCGACATCCACGCCCAGCTGGCCAAGGCCGGCCTCTACGGCATCGGGTTCGCCGAGGAGCACGGCGGCGACGGCGGCGACACGATCGACACGGTCGTGGCGACCGAGGCGTTCCTGGAGGCCGGCGGCTCGTCCGGGGCGCACGCCTCGCTGTTCACCCACGGCATCGCGCTGCCGCACATCATCGCCTCCGGCGACGCCTCGCTCATCGACCGGTTCGTCCGGCCGACCCTGGCCGGGGAGATGATCGGGGCACTCGGCGTCACCGAGCCGGAGGCAGGGTCGGACGTGGGCTCACTGCGCACCACCGCGGTCCGCGACGGGGACGTGTACGTGGTGAACGGCGCCAAGATGTTCATCACCTCCGGGATTCGGGCCGACTTCGTCACCACCGCGGTGCGCACCGGCGGCCCCGGCGCGTCCGGGATCAGCATGCTGGTGGTCGAGAAGGGCACACCAGGCTTCACCGTGTCCCGCAAGCTCGACAAGATGGGCTGGCTCTGCTCGGACACCGCGGAGCTGTCGTTCGCCGACTGCCGGGTGCCGGCCGCGAACCTGGTCGGCCCGGAGAACTTCGGGTTCGCGCTGATCGGGCAGGCCTTCGTGTCGGAGCGGATCATCGCGGCGGTGCACGCCTACTCGGTGGCCCAGCGCTCACTCGACCTCACCCTGGAGTACGTCCGGTCCCGGGAGACCTTCGGCCGGCCGCTGATCAGCCGCCAGGTGGTCCGGCACAAGCTGGTCCTGATGAAGCAGCGGATCGACCTGGCCCGCCAGTACACCCGATGGGTGGGCGAGCGGCACGCCGCCGGTGAGCCGATGATCGGCGAGGTGTGCCTGGCCAAGAACGCGGCGGTCGAGGCCTGCAAGTTCGTCGTCGACGAGGCCGTCCAGCTGCACGGCGGGATGGGGTACATGCGCGAGTCCGAGGTGGAGCGCAACTACCGGGACAGCCGGATCCTCGGCATCGGCGCGGGCGCCACCGAGATCATGACCGACCTGGCCGCGAAGATGTTCGGCTACCAGTGACCCGACCGGCGGTGCCGGATCTTTCCGGCTGGGACGCATCGCTGTCTCGATCGCGGTGAGACAGCGGTACGGCACAGCCGGGTGATAGATCTTCATACATGACTGATCTGGATTGGGTGCCGGACGGGATCGACACGAGCAGGCCGAGCGCCGCCCGGGTGTACGACTACTTCCTGGGCGGTTCGCATCATCTGCCGGTCGACCGGGAGCTGGCCGGCCACATCGAGGCGATGACGCCGGACATCGGCGCGACGATGCGGGCCAACCGGGCGTTCCTGCAACGGGCGGTGCGGTTCCTGGCCCGGGCCGGGGTGCGCCAGTACCTGGACATCGGCTCGGGCATCCCGGCGACCGGCAACGTGCACGAGATCGCGCAGGCCGAGGCGCCGGGCTCGGCGGTCGTCTACGTCGACGTGGACCCGGTCGCGGTGGAGCACAGCCGGGCCATCCTGGCCGATGTCCCCGCCACCGGGGTCGTCCTCGCCGATGCGCGGGACACCGAGCTCGTGCTCAGTGCCACGGCCGAGCTCGGACTGATCGATTTCGGGCAGCCGGTGGCCGTACTCCTGGCGGGGGTGTTGCATTTCGTTCCGGACGAGGCGAATCCGGCCGGGATCGTGGCCGGGCTGCGTGCCGCCGTCGGCCCGGGAAGTCATCTGGTGATCTCGCACGCGACGGCAGACGGGCAGCCACCGGAGGTGATCGAGGCGCAGAAGTTGTCGTCACGCACCGGCACCGGGATCGTGCTGCGGTCGCACGCCGAGATCGCGTCCTGGTTCGACGGCTTCCCGCTGGTCGAGCCCGGCCTGGTGCACATTCCGCTGTGGCGCCCCGAGCCGGGTGAGGCCGTCGGCCACCCGGAGCGGTTCGGCGCCTACGCGGGGGTCGGCACGGCCTGAGAACCGCCTGACGAAGGTGCCGCGTGGACGAGGGCGTCGATCAGCTTGTCGATGGTCCCGGGGAAGGCCGAGTTGTACATCGACGGCAGGTGTTCGCGCACCAGGTGCACGTTCGGATAGCTCTCGGCGGGCAGCGAGGTGTAGACCCGGGACCAGGCCTCCTGCTCGGCCGCCTCCTGCCCGGGGGTCAGCTCGGCGGCGTCGACCGCTGCCACCGCCAGCACCGTGTCGACGAAGTCGCGGTAGTGCCGGACCGCGTCAGCCGGGGCGAACCCCGCGCTCAGCATGATGCCGATGCCGGTGTCGACGACCCGCATCTCGTGCGGGCCGGCGGTGACCCGGATCGCCCGCAGGTGCGCGAGCCGCGGGTGCAGCCGCATCGACCGGCGCAGCGAGGCGGCCAGGTCGCGCAGCGAGTCGGCCCAGTGCTCGCGCGGCACGAACTCGGCGAACGCGTCGCCGATCAGCCGGTCGGCGAGGGCGAGCAGCAGCGCGTCCATGTCACGGAAGTAGCGGTAGACGGCGGTCGGGTCGGCACCCAGCTCGGCGCCGAGGCGGCGGACGCTCAGTTTGTCGCCGCCAGGCGCGTCGATCAGACGCAGAGCTGTGTCGACGATCATGTCCGCGGTGAGCACGACACCGGTCCGCGTTTTCCGGCGTCGGGCCCCCACGCTGCGCACACGTTCCACTCCAGGCACCACACCACCATAGGTCCTCCTTATGTCAACGCATTGACATAAGCGTGCGGGGAGCGGTTTCATCTGTTCACGAGATCTCCAATCGGCCGACACCCGCGGAGATCTCGAGAGAGTTGAAGGGACTCACCATGGCGGCCACACCCCCCGCTTACGATCTGGCCATCCGCACCGACGAGCAGCGCATCCGCAAGGCCCTAGCCGGCGCCGCTCGCACCCCGTTCTGGCTGGAGGACCCGGGTCGGCCGGCCCCCCAGCCGGCGCTGAACGGCTCGACCGAGACCGAACTGCTGGTCGTCGGCGGTGGCTACTGCGGGCTGTGGACGGCGCTGATCGCCAAGGAGACGAACCCGTCGCTCGACGTCGTGCTGGTCGAGGGCAACGAGATCGCCTGGGCCGCGAGCGGGCGCAACGGCGGCTTCGTCGAGGCCAGCCTCACCCACGGCACCGAGAACGGGCGCCGGCACTTCGCCGACGAGCTGCCCATCCTCGACGCCCTGGCCGCGGAGAACTTCGCCGGTTTCGAGGCCGCCCTGACCCGGCACGGCATCGACGCCGAGTTCCAGAAGGAGGGCGTGCTCGCCGTCGCGACCGAACCGCATCAGGTCGACGAGCTGCGCGAGGCGGTCACCGACGGCACCACGTTCTACGGCCGCGAGGCGCTGACCGCGCTGGTGAGGTCGCCGCTCTACCGGGCCGGCCTCATGCAGCACGAGGGCGCCGCGCTGGTGCACCCGGCCAAGCTGGCCTGGGGCCTCAAGGCCGCCTGCCTCAGGCTCGGCGTGCGGATCTTCGAGAACACCCCGGTCACCGACATCAAGGACCAGGGCTCCTCGGTACGCGCGGCGACGTGGGCCGGCAGCGTGCGTGCCCGCAAGGTCGCGCTGGCCACGAACGGCTTCCCGTCTCTGCTCAAGCGCAACCGGCTGCTGACCGTGCCGGTCTACGACTACGTGCTGATGACCGAGCCGCTGACCGACGAGCAGGTGGCGGCGATCGGCTGGACGAAGCGGTTCGGCATCTCGGACACCTCGCGGCAGTTCCACTACTACCGGATGACCTCCGACAACCGGATCCTGTGGGGCGGCTACGACGTGGTCTACCACAGGGGCGGCGCGATCCGGCCCGAGCACGACCAGAACCCGGAGACGTTCGCGCGGCTCGCCGACCACTTCATGCGGACGTTCCCGCAGCTCGGGGACGTGAAGTTCAGCCACGCGTGGGGCGGCATGATCGACATGTGCACCCAGCTGGCCGCGTTCCAGGGCCGGGCGATGGGCGGCAAGGTCGCCTACAGCAGCGGCTTCACCGGCCTCGGTGTCGCCGCCACGCGTTACGGCGCGACCGTGATGCTCGACCTGCTGGACGGTAAGGACACCGTCCGCACCCGGGTGAAGATGGCCAAGAAGAAGCCGTTGCCGGTCCCGCCGGAGCCGGTGTTGTATCCCGCCGTGCAGGTGATCCGGAACGCGATCGCCCGCTCCGACCGCAACGGCGGGCGGGACGGTTTCATCCTGAAGGCGGCCAACGCCTTCGGCTTCTCGTTCGACTCCTGAGCAGCGGAGACTCCTGAGCAGCGGAGACTCCCGAGCGGCGGAGACTCCCGAGCGGCTTAACAGCCGGCCGGCCCGCGTGTGCGGGCCGGCCGGTCAGGCCCGGAAGCCCGGCTCCACCTCGCGGACGCAATGCTCCGCGTCCTCGGCCGACACACCCTGCGCGGTCAGCGCCGCCATCACCTCGGCCGGTCGCGCACCACCGTCGACGACGCTGATCCCGCCACCGGCGCCGCGCACCAGATGAATCCGGTACCGCGCGCCGGTCCATTCCACCCGCACCGCGGTGATCGGCCCTTCAGCTGGATAACCCATGGTGACGATCCTAGGGACCCCATATCCAATCACCGGCACCGAGTCACCCCCCGTGAACGGGGCGTGGAGACCATCCGAACGGACTCTGGCCCCGCGGGGACAGGACATACATGCTGATGCATTGATCCTCCCGACCCCCCGGGGAGCCCCGAATTGTCGTACCACCATGCGCCGCAGCCCCGCCGTGCCGCCTGGTTGTTCCCGGCCGCCCTGGTCACCGCGCTGCTGGCCGTCGGCGGCACCGTCTTCTTCCTGCTGACCGGCGGTGACGACCCGGAGCCGGCCGCCGCGAGCACCGATCCGGCGACCACGATCCCGGCCGCGGCCCCGCCCGTGGTCACGCCGGCCGGCCGGATCACCACCGAATCCGGCCCGGACGACGGCAGCTCGGTCGACGTCAGCTGCTTCCTGGCCAGCAATGTCGGCCCGCGCAAGGAGTTCACCATCAAGGCGGACCGCACCGGCCGGCACGACTTCAGCCAGGCCTGGGAGGCGGAGGGCTACTTCTGTGACGTGATCGCGGTCGACGGCAGTCCGCAGGAGATCGTCACCCCGGCCGGCGACCGCGAGGAGACCGCCCTGCGGGCCACGGGTTACGCCGACGACGACATCTCCAGCCTCTTCGCGATCTGCGCCGACGTGAACCCGGCCGAGGACTATCTCAAGCCCGGTTACGAGATGACGACCGAGCGGTCCGACGAGCTGATCGGGGCGCTCGTGCTCTGCCCGGACCAGCCGCTGTCGCAGAAGTGGCGCCAGCTCATCCAGCGCGAGGGCGGCCCGGCGGGCACCACGGTCGGTGACGGCCTGCACCGCGTCGGCCAGCTGGTCGAACCGGGCACCTACACCGCGGCCGAGGAGGACGGCTGCTACTGGGAACGGCAGTCCGGCGCGGGCAAGGCGCTGGAGGCGAAGTTCGTGGCGCCGGGCACCCGGGCCACGGTCACCGTCCGGTCCGGCGACACCGCCTTCCTCTCGGCCGGCTGCGGCGGCTGGAAGCGGGCCTGACGGCCCTACTCCTCTTCGAGGAGGGCGTGGAGAAGCCCGCGCAGGGTCCGTTCGAACAGATCGGCGCGGGGCACTCCCGGTTGCCCGAACGAGGCGACCAGATGGGGGTACGGGGTGAGGTCGAGCCCGGTGAACGCGGGCGGCGGCGCCGACCGCTCACTGCGGACGAACAGCGTGACCACCCCGGTCGTCATGGCGAGCGCCTCGAACTTGGCGGCGCTCGCGCAGCGTACCGGCGTCAGCACCCGCAGGCAGTGGTCGAAGAACGCCAGGCCTTCCGGGCCGATGCCGGTCGCGCGGCCGAGCAGCTCGATCAGCCAGGGATGCCGCCGGTAGAGGCCGAGCTGCCGGCCGGCCAGCTCCAGCAGCGAAGCGATCGGGTCCGGCCCGGGTTCGGGGTAGGGCCGTAGCTCGGCGACCACCCGGTCGGTCATCAGGTCGAGCAGGTCGTCGCGGGACGACAGATAGCGGTAGAGCGTGCCCGCGCCGGTCCCGAGGGCGGCGGCGACGGCGCGCATCGAGACGGCGTTCAGCCCTTCGGCGTCGGCGAGCGTGACGGCCGCCGCCACGATCTCGTCCCGGCTGTGGGTGGGTTGCGGTCCGCGGCTGCCACGTTCCGGGCGGAGCCAAATCGAGGGTGCGTCGGTCACGTGCACTACTGTAAACTGCAAACAGCGTTCGCGGTTTATCACCGGTAGTCAGATGCGGGAGGCAGTCAGATGTGGGAGGCAGTCAGATGATCGAGGCGAGAGACGGCGCAAGGCTTCGCCTGCACACCACCGGCGCCGGGCCGGACATCGTGGTGGCGCACGGAGGGGGTGTGACCATCGACATCTACCGGCGGCTGGCCGCCCGGCTCGCCGACCGGTTCACCGTCCACCTCTACAACCGGCGGGGCCGGGCCGACGCGCCGCCGCGCAGCGAGCCCTACTCGATCCAGGAGGACGTCGACGACCTGGCCGCGGTGCTGGCGCACACCGGAGCGACCAATGTGCTCGGCCACAGTGGCGGCGCGGTCGTCGCGATCGAGGCGGCCCGTCAGCAGGTTCCGATGACGCGGCTCGCGGTCTACGACGTGCCGCTGCCGGTCGACGGCATGTTCCCGACCGACTGGCTGCCCGCCGCGCGGGCCGCCGCGAAAGCCGGTGACAACCCCCGTGCCCTGGCACTGACGGGCGCCGGGCTCAACCCGCAGATGCCCTCGTCCAAGCTGCCGGTCGGCATGCAGGTGGCGATCATCAAGCTGTTCATGCGCACGCCGATCGGGCGGACGATGGGCGACCTGGTGGCCATGACCCTGGACGAGTCGCAGGCGATCAGCGAGCTCCGCGGGCCCGCCTCCCGGTGGGCCGGCATCACCGCCGAGGTGCTGCTGGTATGCGGAGCCAGCGGCCCGCCCTACTACCCGAAGATCCACGCGGCGCTGGCCGAGGCCATACCGAACGCCCGCACCCTGGAGATCCGGGGCAGCAACCACGACGGCCTGGCACGGGCGAATCCATCCCTCGTCGAGCCGTTCGCCGAGTTCTTCGCCCGGCCCTGACAGAGCCCGGCGCTGACGGAGCCGGCGCTAGCGCTCCTTCGCGGCGGCGGTCCACTCCTCGCCGACGCAGCCCTCCTCGTAGTCCCACCAACCGTCACGGGCGCCGGCCCGCAGCACACGCTGCACGCCGGCCAGGTCGGCGCCCGGCGGCACCTCGAGGGCGACCAGGCCGTACTGCTGGATGCCCTCGCCGGTGACACCGAACGGCTCGAAGGCGTCCAGCACCCGCTGCCGGGAACCGCGCAGCGGGCCGCTGCGGAACGGGACGACCCGGATCGTGCAGTTGCCGGACCACTCGACGTGCTCGGTGGCCCAGAGCACCCCGTCGGCGTCCGGGCGTACCCGCACCAGGTCGCCGTTGGCGATGCCGCGCACGAACCAGGGGACGTTGGCCAGGCGTACCACATCGTCGGAGACGGTCTCGGCCCACAGGCTCTCGACGTCGACCGGAGGCCAGTCGGTGTCCTCACGCGGCAGGTCGAAGTGCACCTTGACGCTCGCCATCAGGCGTCTCGCCCGCTCATCGCCATCCCCGTCCGGCCCGCATCCGACCCCCGCGGTGACGTAGTCTCCCAGAAGATCAGCGCACACCGCCCTCGGGCATGTGGGCGAACCATTCCGCACGGGCGATCGCGTACTCGACCTCGCCCTCCTCGGATCCGGGGATCGGCGGGAAGTCGGGGAAGAACGTGCGCTCGTAACGCAGACCGACCTTCGCAATGACGGCACGGGAACCGGCGTTGACGGTCATGGTCTGCGCCATGATCCGCTCCAGGCCGACGGTCTCGAAGCCGTGCCGCAGCAGTTCGCGGGAGGCCTCGGTGGCGTATCCCTTACCCCACTGGGCGCGGGCCAGCCGGTAACCGAGCTCAGCGGCCGACGGCTCGTCCAGGGGCGGAAGCATCAGCACGCCGATGAAGTCACCGGCCGGGCCGAACCCCACCCAGTACCCGAGCCCGTCGACCCGGCGGCCCAGCTCCATCCGCCGCCGGTGCGCCTCGGCCACCTCGTCGCGGGTGCGGGTCCGGCCGTAGAGATAGCGCAGCACCTCGGGATCGGAGTCCAGCTCCACCTCCAGGTCCAGGTGCTCGTCGGTGAGCGGGAGCAGGAGCATCCGTTCGGTGCGCAAGATCGGTTGCGGCATCCGCCCACGATCACACAGCGGCCCCGATCCCGCGACGGATAAACGGCGGGGAGCCGGGCCGGGTCACGATGGGCGTGTCCCGGACCGGCTCCCGGTCGTGCCGGACGGCTACTCGTCGCAGGCGACCCCGTTCCGGTTCGAGTCGAGCTTCTGGGAGTCCTTCGCGGCCACCTTGAGGTTCTTGAAGCCGTGTTCGCGCAGCCAGACACACTTGTCGGTGACGCCCGCCGGGAACCGGACCGGGACGCAATGCGCGATGGTGCCGTAGTTGCGGTCGCAGCCGTCGACCGTCGGCGCCACCCTGACCGGGGCCGTGGGCTTGCGCTTGGGCTTCTGGCGGGTGATGCCGGGCTGACCGGCGAAGGTCTGCACGAACGGCGCCGGGGTCGCGTGCTTGACCGGCTTCGTCGTCTTGGCGGCCTTCTCCGGGGTCGTGGCGGTGCCGGCACCCTTCGTGGCGGCGGCCGGTCCCCCGGCGCTGGGCGAGACGGTGGGCAGGACACCGCGGGCGGCGACCGAGGTGGTCCGGATCGTCCCCGGATCGCGGGAGTCGAGCCCGACCCAGCTCACACCGGCGGCGACGGCCACCGCGGTCAGGACCACTGCGGCGAGACGTGTACGGCTCATCCGATCTTCACCCATTTCGCTACCGACGGGACGCCGTTGGTGCCGACCACGAACAGCATGTACCAGCCCGGCGGCGCCAGGTTCGGGTTGCTCGTCAGGTTCAGGTCGATCGAGTTGCCGTTCACGGTCATCGGCAGGTCGACGAACCGCTGGTTCGGGTCGCTGGAGTGCGTCACCGCGGCCGGGCGGATCAGCTCCGCCTTCAGGACCGGGCCGTCCACGGTGATCGTGTTCGAGCTGCCGTACGCCCAGTTCGCGCTGGACAGCGAGGTGATCTGCGGCCTGGCGCCCTTGAACAGGTACGGCGGCGAGTAGACCGACACCCGCATGTCGAACGTGCCGTTGCCGGGGTTGTCGCCGACCGCCATGACCCGGCCGTCGGGCAGCAGGAACGCCGACGAGTGGTATCCGCGCGGCACCGGGTCGGTGGCCATGCCCGGCGTGAACGTGTTGGTGGCCGGGTCGTACATCGACGCCTCGTAGACGGGGTCGGCCCGGTTGTGCAGCGCACCGCCGGTCTCGAACACCTTGCCGTCCGGGAGCAGGACCGCGGAGACGTACATCTTGCCCTGATCGCCGGTCTGCGCGACGCCACCGGTCAGCGTGCCCTGCGGGATCGACGGGCCGGCGGTGTAGGCCGGGGTCGCCTGCTTGAGGTCGATGAGGTCGGTGAGCCGGTGCGCGTCCGGGTTGGTCTCGATGTTGCCGCCGCCCATGGTCAGCACCTTCTGGTCCTGTGCCGGGGGCAGCAGCACGCTCATCGACTGGTCGCGCTCGTCCTTCTTGCGCAGGCCGTTGACGGGCGTGATGGTGTTCGCCCCGTAGTCGTAGATCGACGAGCCGGTGCCGGGCGTGCCGTTACCGAAGACGTGGCTGCCGGTGTAGAAGAGCCGGCCGTCCTGCATCAGGATCATCGACGGGTAGAGGCCCCAGAAGTTCCACGTCTGGTTCGCCTCGTTGAGGCCGAGCCAGCGGTTCTCCGACTCGTCGAAATACTGGGTGGCGACCATGCCGTGCGAGTCCTCGCCGAGACCGCCGAGCGAGATGACGTCACCGTTGCCGAGCGCCGTCGCCGACGGGTACCAGGACCCGGCGGTCATGTCGTTGACCCGGGTGTAGGTGTTGTTCGCCGGGTCGAAGATGTACGAGTTCTTCAGCCCCTTGTAGCCGTGGCTGCCGTCCGCGGCCGGGTAGTCCTTGTTGCCGCCCATGACCAGCACCCGGCCGTCCTTGAGCTGCACGTGCCCGGAACAGAACAGGTCCTCGGGCGTCGGCACCGCGGTGAACTGCCCGGTCCCCGGCTTGTAGATGGCGGTGGTGAACGTCTTGGCGGCGAACGCGGCCGGGTCGTTGCCGGAGCCGGCGATCAGCAGCACGTTGCCGTTGCGCAGCACCACGGCGTGGATGGCCCGCACCGACGACTGGAACGGCATGACCTGCCAGTCGCCCTTGACGCACTTGTCACCGGCGCTGCACGACGCGTCCGGCACCGTCTGGGTGGCGTCGACCATGGTGTAGTCGTCGGTCTTCAGGGTGCCGTTGCCGTAGATGGTGACACCCCAGACGATCTGGTCGGTGTTCGCCGGGATCTGCGGGGTGCGGACCGTCTGCTTCGTCCAGTCGGCGGCCACCGCGAGGCTGGCCAGGTCGGTCCAGTACACCCAGCCCTGCTGGACGTCGTGCCGGAACACGGTCATCACCGTGTTCGGCGTGCTCGTCTTGTACCAGACGGACAGGTCGTACTGGTGGCCCGGCGTGACGTTGGGCGCGCACGAGGTGTCCTCGAGCATCATCGCCTTGCGGTCGCCCTGACCGGCCGTGGTCAGCGTGACCGACATCGATCGGGCGCCGGAGTGCGCGTCCGTGCTGACCGCGAAGGTGTGGCCGTTCGCGCCCCACCCGGACTGCTCCCAGCAGACCGGGAAGCCGTCACCGGCGAGACTCTCCAGGCCCGGGTTGGCGATCAGGTTCGCGCCGGCTGACGCCGGACGTTCCGGAAGACCGAGGAAGAGTACGAGGGTGAGCACCAGGAACTGGGCTATGTGGAGCCGGTTGCGCCGGCTCAGCATCGGTCGAGGTTGGGTCATGGCTTCTTTCCCGCTCGGTAGATCAGCCTGTCGGAGATCAGGAATCGGACGACGAAGGACGCGACGAGGGTCAGCAGGTTGCCGGCGAGCACGCCCAGGTGCAGGCCGCTGACCAGCAGGGTCAGCATCGGGATGCGCAGCAGCAGGTCGGCGTTGCCCATGAGGAAGAACCGGGCCGACCGGCTGACGAGGCCGCTGCGCCGGTGGTTGCGGTACAGCAGCGTGTCGGTCAGGACGAAGTTCCAGCCGACCGCCACCACGTTGGCGGCCACCGCGGCGGCCGCGTAGTGCATGTCGGTGAGGTGCAGCAGCGCCCAGAGCACGGCCTGGTTGGGCAGCAGGCCGGAGAGCCCGATCAGCGCGAACGCCAGCATCCGCAGCCGGGCGAGGCCGAAGCGCAGGACGCCGACGTGCTTGAGGAAGCGGATGCCCTCGGCGGCGGTCGACTTGGACTCGCCGGCGTGCCGGGCCTGGAAGCCGTACGGCACCTCGACGATCCGGCCGGGCCGGTTGCGGACGATCAGTTCGAGCAGGATCTTGTAGCCCAGCGGCCGCAGCGAGGAGGCGTCCAGCGAGCTGGACCGGATCGCGAACAGCCCGCTCATCGGGTCGCTGACCGAGAGCAGGTGGTTGCGGAACAGGGTCTTGACCAGCAGCGTCGAGCCGCGGGACACCAGCCTGCGGTATCCGTCGGCGAGACCACCGGTGTTGCCGCCGTGCGCGTATCGGCTGCCGACGACCAGGTCGGCGCCGTCGCGCAGACCGGCCGCGATCAGGTCGGGCACGATCTCCGGCGGGTGCTGCAGGTCGGCGTCCATGACGACGATCCACTCGCCGCGCGCGATCCGCATGCCCTCGACCACCGCGCCGCCGAGACCGCCGGCGCCGTTCTCCCGGTGGTGCACGGTGATCGCGATCGGGTAGTCGGCGGCGAGCGCCTCGATGACCTCCGGGGTGCCGTCGGTGCTGTCGTCGACGAACACGATCTCGGTGTCGTCGTGCGGCAGGGCCGCGGCCAGCCTCGCCAGCAGGGCGGGCACGTTGTCGCGCTCGTTGTAGGTGGGGACGATGAGGCTCTGCCGCAGGGTCCCCGGCGCCGGGCGGACCCCGATCTCGCCGGGCAGCACGGCCCGGGTGCGCCCGAGCCGGCGGTACCGGTCCAGCGAGAGGGTCTTCTCCCCCGGGGTGACGGTGGCCTGGTGCGGCATGCCGACGGCCGCCCGGCCCTGAGCCTGGGTGGTCATGATGAAGGGGTCTCCTTGTTGATACGGCGGATCTCGATGCGCCCGTCCGCCGGGCCGAACGAGGCCTCCAGCGTCGAGTTGGTCAGCAGCGCGGTCACCAGCGGCAGTGAGCTGGGGTCCTGGCGCAGTGCGGGCGTGGACACCAGGTAGTCGACGTCGCGCCAGCCGTTCGGCAGGCGGGCCTGCACGGCCGGGTCGAGGTCGAGCTTGTAGAACCAGATGACCTGGTCCTCCGGGAATCCGGCCTGCACGCAGTCGAGCCAGAGCACGTCGTCGACGACCACGGTGGTGCCGGCCCGGTCCGGGACGGAGGTGCGCAGGTACTCGGCGGCGGCCGTGTAGCCGGCGTTGTCGTCGGCGGTCAGGCTGCGGTGGTTGCCGGCGACCCAGCGCGGGCCGATCAGCATGACGGCGAGCAGCACGGCCACGGTCGCCAGGGCGGGCCGCCACCAGCGCTGCCGGTTCGGCACGGCGCGGGCGATGACGTCGATCATCCCGGCCGCGACGATGGCGAAGAACGGGAGGATCTGGACGACGTACATGGCCGGCAGGTAGCCGCCGGGGCGGACGGCGACCAGCACCAGGATGACGGCGGCGACCGCGGGCGGGCGCAGCCGGCGCACGAACAGGGCCGGGACCGTGGCGAGCAGACCGGCGATCAGGATGACCGGGTCGTAGAAGAGCCAGGACTGGATCAGGTCGTACGATCCCGAGCCGGCCTGGAACACGCTGCCCGTACCTGAGCGGTTGGCCAGCTGGAACTGCCAGGCGCCGATCAGCGACACGTGTCCGGGGCCGGGGAACAGCTCGCCGCGCAGCAGCGCGTAGAGCGGATAGAACATGCCGACCAGCACGAGGCCGCTCAGGTAGCCGCCGACCGCCCACGGCCGGGTCGAGCTGCGGGCCGCGTTCTGCCACAGCGCCACGCACACTGCGGGCAGGGTGACCAGCATGGTCTCCTTGCTGAGCACGGCGACCGCGGTGGCCGCCCCGGCGGCGGTGTAGTGCCACAGGTTGCGGCGCGGGGACAGCACCAGGGCGAGCGCGCCGAGCATCCAGGCGACGGCGAAGCTGTCCAGGTAGATCTCGCGGTACATGGTGATGGTCAGCGGGGACAGGCCGAAGATCAGCAGACCGATCGCGGAGGTCCGGATGCCCATGCCGAGGCGGCGGCAGATCAGGTAGACCATCAGCAGGCTCGCGGCGACGACCGGGATCATGGCGACCCGGCCGGCCGTGACTGCGGGACCGCCGACACCGAAGACGTCCGGGATCCAGGACAGGGCGGCGAGCTGGATCCAGGCCAGCGGCGGATGGTCGTACCAGTACGTGTAGTGGGCCAGGCCCTTGCCGGTGGCGACCGCCCAGGCCTGCGCGTAGTAGGTGCCCTCGTCGTCACTGGCCATCGGGAAGCCGGTGATGTTGACCGTCAGGAGCACGAGCACCAGCGCGGTCAGACCGCCCGCGAGTAACCCCTCACCGCCGCTGAGCTCGCGTCGGCGTACCCACGAAGGCTGTTGATCTCGATCCGGGACCAGGGCCCGCGTCGGCTGCGTCTCGACCGCGTTGCCGCGTGCCTTGGGAATGAGCGCGGTGGTCTTCGGCTCGCTGGTGGTGGTCATGCGGCACCGACCTCGGCGTTGGCGTTGCTGCTGGTCAGGTGGGCGCCGACGTGGGCGGTCAGCTCCCAGTTGCGCCGGCCGGTGTATTCGCGCCAGACGGCGCGCAACGCGGCGACGCTCAGGACCAGGGCGTACGGGAAGGCGCCGAGGATGAGCCGGGCGTAGTGGATCGGCTTGATCTTGAGGTTGTACTGCTGGCCGAAGTCGCGCAGGCCGACCGTCTGGAAGACGATGTTGGCGGCCATCGGCACCACCGGCACGAAGGTGGCCAGGGCGATGCCGATCGGCAGGTCGGCGAAGATCGCGGCGGCCACCCCGATCGGGATCGCCACGCCGGAGAACGCCTGCAGGAACGGGCCGACCAGGGTGTATCGGGCCAGCAGCCGCTGCCCGAACGTCGGCAGCCGCCGCCACTCCCCCTTGCGCAGGACCTGCAGGAAGCCCTGGTTCCAGCGGGTCCGCTGCTTGAGCAGGCTGCCGATGCTGTCCGGGGTCTCCTCGCGAGTGACCAGGGACGCCTCGTAGGCGACGACCACCTTGGCGCCCCGGCTGGACAGGCGCACGCCGAGGTCGCAGTCCTCGGCCAGGCACGTGCCGTCCCAGCCGTTGGCGGTGCGCAGCACGTCGGTGCGCACGAAGACGGTGTTGCCGCCGAGCGGGATGAAGCCCTTGCGGGCGTGCAGGTGCAGGCGGCTGCGGAACCAGAAGAAGTATTCGAGGCAGTTGTGCAGGCTGTACCAGCTGGAGTGGAAATTGATCAGCTGGACGCCGCCCTGGACGACGTCGGCGCCGGTCGAGCGGAACGCGTGGTCGACGTGTTCGAGCAGATGCGGGTGCACCTGATCCTCGGCGTCGAAGACCCCGACGACATCACCACGCACATACGGCAACGCGGTGTTGAGGGCGCGCGGCTTGTTCTTCACCTCGTTGTGGTCGGTGACGACCAGCACCCGGCCCGGCGCGTTCTCCGCCGCCCGGTGTGCGACCGCGGCCGTGTCCGGGTCGTCGTGCCCGACGATGACGATGATCTCGTAGCCCTGGTGGGTCGAGCGGAGCAGGCGCTGGATGGTGTGTTCCAGCACGGCCTGCTCGTGCCGGGCCGGCAGCAGCAGGGAGAACGTCAGCCGGTGGTCACCGTCCGGCTCGGCGAAGCGCGTCGCGGCGAGTGTCTCCGGGGTACGCCACGCGTGCATGGTCCACCAGAGGGTCACCGCCGCGAACGTGGCCAGCACGACGGAAGTGAGAATCATGACGGCGGCAGCCAAGGTCGTCGCCTTTCAGCAATGGGGAATTTCGCCACCAGAAATGGAGCGGCACGACCATATCGCGATGGCCCGCACGCCATTCAAGTCGATCTCGGCAATTCCCACTTCCCGGTGATTCATTTCGATTATGTTTCCGCGGAGCACCGGTCGGATGGACGACAAATTCCGTTATGGAATCCGCTTCCGGGGACGAAAAACGGCCCGGCGCAAGAATCCGGGTGCGGCCGGGCGGCGGGGCGTGACACCCACTGAAAGAACATAAGCCATGTCGGCTCTTTCTCGCGTCACGCGTCCGGGGGAACAACCCCGGCATCCCCGAAGCGTTCGCGGCCGACTCAGCAAATGCGGCTTGTGTCCTATTTGCCGTCAATGTGGATTGCAGATTGTCCTGATGGCGATAGTCACATAGGCGGACTTGATCACCAGGAGCATGATGATCCCCGTCCCTCACTGTTTGGAGAACATGATGCTGGACTCAACGCTCCGCAGGCGGTCGCTGTTCGCCGCCGGCGGCGCCCTCGCCGGATCGATCACCCTCGCTTCGGCAGCCCAGGCCTCGCACCCGGCGGGCAGCCCGCTCGAGCAGCTCCTCGCCGGCAACCGGCGGTTCGTCAGCGGCCACAGCAAACACCCGCACCAGAGCCCCGCACGGATCCGCGAGATCGCCGCGGGTCAGCACCCGTTCGCCGTCATCCTGGGCTGCGCGGACTCCCGGGTCGCCCCGGAGATCCTGTTCGACCAGGGCGTCGGCGACCTCTTCGACAACCGGGTCGCCGGCAACGTCGTCGACGACATCCTGCTCGGCAGCATCGAGTACGCGGTGGAGGAGTTCGCGCCGCCGCTGGTCATCGTCCTCGGACACGAGCGCTGCGGCGCCGTCTCGGCCACCCTCAACGCGATCCGGACCGGCGGCGAGGCCCCCGGCCACATCGCCTCCATCGTGGAGGCGCTACGGCCGATCCTCGAGCCGTACGCCGACGACCCGGACGGCGTGGAGAAGGGTGTCTTGGCCAACATCCGGGCGCAGGTCTCCGCCCTCGTCACACGCAGCGAGATCATCGCGCACAGCGGAGCCCAGGTGGCCGGCGCCCGCTACGACCTCGACACCGGCAAGGTCACACTCGTCCACTGATCCGTCAGGACACCCCTATGCGGTCGCCGGCCGGCTGGTCGTCGGCCGCGTAGAGGCCGGTCAGGGCGAGCGCCTGGCGCACGTGACCGCGCGGGCCGGCGATCTCGTATCCGAAACCGCACCGCAGTGCCCGGGTGTAGCCGATCAGCAACAGTTCGAGGCATTCGCTGCCGATCGAATCGACGCCTTTCATGTCGACGACCACCCGGTGCCCGCGGCGGCCGGAGGCGAAGGCATCACGCATACCGACGCGCAGAACCCGATCGGCGCCCCGGTCGAAGGCGCCGATCAGGTGCAGATGGACGGAGGATCCCGTCCGCCGGTTGGTTCGCTCGATCTCGTAACGCGGGTCGGTCATGTGTGAAGTGGTACCCGCGCAATGTGTCCGGGAGCCGAAATTCCGATGACACCGTGACCGAGCCAACAATTTCCCACTCAGAAAGGAACGCAGACCAGCTCGCTGTAGAGCAGATCGATATCCTGCGGTTGCAGGGTGTCACTACGGAACATCCGGCGGCGCGCGGTCGGCACCCGGACCGCGGCACGCGGATGGAACCCGGCGACGCGCGGCTCGAGCAGGGTGGCCGGGATGCCGTACCGCAGCAGCAGGTGCCGGGTGAACGGCCGGAACATCCGGCGGAACACGGCCGGGTCGGTGACGTGCACCAGCGACGCGAACAGCGGCAGGCCCTTCGGCCGGTCGTGCCGGAAGACCACATAACAGACGCCTCCGCGATCGGCGAGGACCACGTGACGGGCCGCGGCGGTCTCCCGGTGATCGACGTAGAGCTGCAGATCCTCACCGGCCAGCAGGTCCTCGATACGGCGTGGATCCGACGTCACCACCCGGCCCCGGCCGGGCAGGGATGGCCAGGGCACATTGGGTACGGCCAGCAGCGTGCTGTCGAGGTGCCGGAATCCGAGGCGCTCGTTGATCGGTATGACGTTGCCGCTCGGCGACAGATCGGTGAAGTGGTAACCCTCCTGTCTCAGCAGCGCCCGCAACAGCTTGACGCTGAGCAGGCGATACTGCGGCAGCACGCACCAGCCGGCCAGATTGCAGAACCGGTGCCGCACCCCGCCGACCGACCGTTCCGCGTAGAAGGCCAGATAGACACCGACGACGATGCCGGCAGCGAGGAGCATGAAACCGTGATTCGGCGCCGTCGACTTCCACGGCGGGGTCAGCGTGCGTGCCCACAGATCGACACTGATCCGGGTGTTGAGATTGGCGTGCAGGAAGTGCGCGACCCGGGACACGTCCGCGGACGTGATCGGCAGGACCTGGACGTTCATCGAGTCAGGATGCCAGCCGGCCGGGTGGCGGCCACAGTCCCAGATGTCACCTCATAGATGAAGCGGAATCACAAACCCGCCGCCCAGGCCAGCAGTTCGGTGCGGGCGGCGGTGAGCGTGGCGGCCGGCACCGACGCCACGTCCGCGGCGTTGACCACGAGCGCCACGTGCGGCGCCCCCGGAGCCGAGCCGCCCGCGTCCAGCAACAGCCGCCGGGCCGTGGAGGCACCCACCTCGGTGGTCACCGAGATCGGTCCGGTCGCCGGGATCCCGGCGACAACCCCCAGATCGGACACCACGGCGGTACGGGCGGACGGGAACGACCCGGGCAGGTGGAGTTCGGTCGGCGCACCCGGTGCGGTCGCGGGCCTACGCCAGACCAGCACGCCGTACTGCCGCCCGGCGACCAGCCCGGCGATCGCCGGCAGCCGGGACGGCACCGTGAGCCACGCCTGCTGCCGGCCCGCGCCCGCATAACCGTCGCGCGCCAGATCCTCGTAGGCGAACGCGACCGTCCGGCCGGCGACCGCACTCGGGTACAACCGGTCCAGCACCCGCCGGTCCAGCCGCAACGTCCCGTTCGCGATCACCGAGTGATCCTCCTCATTCCACGCGTCCCCGGCGGTCTGCACCTTGTCCGGGTTGCCGTTCATCAGCTCGCGGTGCCGGCCGCTGTAGACGTCCCAGTGCCACTGGGTGGCCGACAGCACCGGGCCCGAGCGGGCCGCGTTGTTCCAGAACGAGGCACCGGACAGCCGCGAGTCGAGCCCCTGATACATCGAGCGGACCATCCAGGGGGTGCGGGCGCTGCTGCTCGTCCCGGACACCGCGTTGCCGAACTCGGAGACGAAGGCGCCGGTTCCCAGCGCGGTGGCGCGGTCCCGGATCCGGTTCATCGCCGCGCTGTACGTGCCGTCGCCGGCCGCGCTCGGGTCCAGCGTCATCCGGCTGCCGTCGTAGTAGTGGCTGTTGAAGACGTACCGGCTGCCCAGCGTGCCGGCCGTGGACAGGCCCCCCTGCTCGAAGAACCCGGTGTTCCAGAAGACCAGCGGCTCGGCGTAGAGCGGCAGCGCGGTCCAGCCGGCCGTGTCCATCACGGCACGGAACCGCTGGTAGAACGGCATCAGGTAGGTCGTCTCCCAGGTGGTCCCGGAGGCGCCGTCGAGACCGCCGTCGAACGGTTCGTTGAACGGGTCGACGCCGAGCATCATGCCGAGATCCACCCGGGAGCGCAGATGGGTGAGAGCGGCGCGCGCCTGCGTGAGATAGGCGTCCTGCACCCCGTAACGGTTGCGCCAGAAGTCGTACACGGCCGACCGGACCGCGCCGTTGTTCATCATGTTCTGCCCCCACAGGAAGCAGATGCCGCAGGACTCGTCCGGATAGGTCCCGGCGTCGATCACCCACTTCGGTGCGCCGTCGCCGGTGTACCAGCTGTCCGGGTCGAACAGGTGCGCCGAGTAGAGGTCCTGGTGCCAGTCGAGCAGCACCCGGATGCCGCGGTCGGTGAACTGGCGGATCTGGTCGGCGGCCCGGTCCAGGTACGCCGTGTCGATGCGGTCGCGGGCCGGCTGCACCCCCTCCCAGCTGATCAGGAAGCGGATCGCGTTGGCGCCGGTCAGCTCGCGCATCTGCGACGCGGCGGTTGCCGCGTCGGCGGTGCTGCGGAACGGGAGGAGACCGTTCTCGTACAGCTTGGTGCTGCCGGACACGTTGAAGCCGCGCAGCACGATCTCGCGGCCGGCGGCGTCGGAGACGGCTGCCGCGGCCGGCTGAGCCGGCGCGACGAACCCCGCGAGAACCAGTAGAAGTGCCAGGAAGAAGGCCCGCATGTATCGACCGTAATCACTTGTTCACCTTGGGCAACACTGGTGAAAACTGCGACGCATGGGGCCTTTCCACCAGGTCTCTACTTCTTGACCGACGCCGGCCGCTGGTCGTACAGGCATCCGGCGGTCTTGCCGACCTTGCGCAGACCCGTCAGGTCGCCGGCGCCCCACACCGCCTTCTTCGAGGTGATGGTGTGATACATGATCTGATTCCGGTCGTTCTGCTCCGGGTGGGCCAGGCCGATCGCGTGGCCGATCTCGTGCATCAGCACCGCCCCGGTCGTGCCGCCGGACGACCCGCCGAATCCGCGGGCCATCGACTTCAGCGCGGTCGCGTTGAGCACCACCGAGCCCTCGACCATCCGCAGCGCCCTGCCGCCGGACGCGGTGTACGCGGTCTGCCAGGCGCCCCCGCCCATGCCGAGCGCACGGGCACCGGACGGCAGCCACTTACTGTGCTTGCCGGGCGTGGCCCACGCGATCACCAGCTCGGTGCCCGCCGGATAGGTTCCCTTGTAGCCCTTGCCCGCCTGCGGGATCACGTCGGTCGTCCCGGCATAACGGAACGTCAGGCCGGTGGCCGCCGAGATCCGGCTGAACGCGGTCTTCACCTCGGCCAGCGAGTTCTTCGGGGCCCGGTCCAGGTTGACCCGGTAGTCCAGCGCGCCACCACAAGGGTTCCAGCGGGCGATCAGGGCGTCGCCGTGCGCCTGGCTCATGAACGCATAGGCCTTCGCACTGCCGGCGGCGGCCAGAGCCACGCCGGGCTGTGCCACCACCAGCGTCGACACCGCGGCGAGCAGGAGCAGAACACGCTTCATACGACAGGTCCGATCTGAAAAGAGGGACCCCATTCTGGGATCGCCTCCGGTGCCGCCCCGGTTGATCACCGGGTGCCGATCGGTTGCCCTCTTCGCCAGGCCCGGATCGACTTCCTCCCCAGGCCCGGATCAGCTTCTTCCGCAGGTCGGGGTCAGCTTCCTCCTCAGGCCCGGATCAGCTTCTTCCGCAGGTCGGGGTCAGCTTCGGACGTATCGCGGGACGGGCTTCTTCTGCTCGTAGAGGCGTGCGTCGGCGACCGCGTAGAGGCTGTCGAAGTCGTCACCGTCCACACCGAGGACCGCGGCGCCGATGCTCGCGCCGGTCCGCGCGGCCAGGGCCGTACGGAGGTCCGCGGCCACCGCGAAGGCGTCGCCACCGGTCAGCAGGACCACGAACTCGTCACCGCCGAGCCTGCCCACCACGTCCTCCGGCCGCACCCGCTCCCGCAGCGTCGCCGCGACCCAGCGCAGCAACTCGTCACCGGCCGCGTGCCCGTAGGCGTCGTTGAGCTGCTTGAACCGGTCCAGGTCGAGTACCAGCAGCGCGGCGGCCCGGTCCTCCTCGATCAGGGTGGCGAACCTCTCGGCGAACCCGCGCCGGTTCAGCACGTCGGTCAGCACATCCACCCGCGACAGCCGGGTCAGGAGCCGCCGCTGCCGGGCCGCCGAGCGGCCCTGCAACGCACAGGCGGTCGCCGCGGCCGCGGTCCCCAGCAGCTGGATCACGAGGAACCAGCCACCCGGATCGCCGACCAGCAGCCCGACCAGCACGTACAGCCCACCCGCGGCGACCGCGACCGGCCCCGCCACCTCCGGACGCATGCCGAGCATGAGCAGCGGAATCGAGATCAGCACCCCGATCCCGAGCGGCTGGTCCACCCCACCGTCCAGCGTGGCGATCGCTGCGCAGCTCACGAACGCGCTGAACGCGAACGCCAGCATCACCGGCCGCGCCAGCCGCGACCGGCTCACCCAGTCGGCGCCGGCGACCAGCGCCACCCCTGTGACGAACCCCCACACCGACAGCGCGATCATGCCCGTCCGGTGCGGATGGTCACCGGCCACCAGCGCCACGTAGATCATCGCCACGCAGGTCTGTGTGATCGACATCCAGCCCGGATCGGCGATCGAGTGCCGCCGCCGCTCCCGCGCCTCCACCTCCGGCACCGGACCGGACGGCCGGATCCCGGCTCGCGCGCGAGCCACCGACTCGGCGCACGGCGCCCGCCGCTCACGGGCCGCCTTGTCCTGATAGAGCCGCTGGTCCGCGACGAGCAGCAGCTCGCTGAGGTCCTTCGCGTCCTCCGGGAACGTGGCATGACCGAGACTGCCCGGCGCGCACGGCCGCAGCCGCTCCCGGAGCCGCTCCACCACGGCTTCCGCGTCGGCCGCGCCGGTTCCCGGCAGCAGCATCGCGAACTCGTCGCCGCCCTGCCGCCCCACCGCGTCCCGCGCCCGCAGGTCGGCGCGCAACTCCTGACCGGTCCACGCGAGCAGCTCGTCGCCGGCTCGGTGGCCGTACGTGTCGTTGACCTCCTTGAAGTGGTCGAGGTCGAGCAGCACCAGGGTGACCGGCGTGCCGGATCGTTCCGCCTCGGCCATCGCGGCCGCCACGGAGGAGTCGAACCCGCGCCGGTTCAGGCAGCCGGTCAGCGGATCGGTGCGCGAGCTGTCGGCCAGCCGCCGCCGCAGCGACGCGAGCACGGCCGAATGCCGCAGGCACAGGAACGCGATGCAGGCGAAGGCAAGGGAATGCACCAGCGGATACCCGGCGGGCGGTGTGTCGCCGAAGAGCAGGACCACGGCGTACGCGACAGCGCCCGACCCGGCCGTCACCAGGAACATCCGGGGTGGCACCACGACCGCCATCAGCACCACCGACAGCGGGATGAACGTGCCGAGCGGCCCGGCCACCCCACCGTCGAGCACGCTCAGCGCTGCCGAACCCGCCAGGCTCACGCCCGCGGCCGCCTGCTGGATCCAGATCCACCACCGGGTCCGGGAGATCCACTGGGCGGCCACCCAGGCCAGCGCCGAGAAGCCGATCATCAACGCCGCGACCAGCAGCATCGGGCTCCGGTGCGGAGAACTCCAGGTGCCGATCGCGTAGGCCGACGACAGCACCGCCGGCACCGCGCCGTAGGCCGCGGAGGCCCGCAACGACTGCCGGCGGGACCGCTGGGCCGTACCCAGGGAATCGCGCTCCACGACGCGGCACCTCCCTGGCTGAGCTCGACCCAGGCACCATCGGCACGCGGTCCCCCGCCTTGAGGCTTCCGCCTCCCATGCGTCGACCGCCCTGTGACTCTCCGGAGTCGGCAGCTCGTCCAGGGCGCACCGGCTGTCCGGATTCACCCGCACGCACAGGGATTCACCCGCCTGGAACGGCCCGTATCCGCTCCTTTCCGTCGACGCTGGGAGGGTCAGATGACACCGCCGAGCACGGCAGGGGGACCGCCGCATGCAGAGCCGGCTCCGCATCGCTGGCCACGGGATGCAGCCACTGCTGCTGATGTTCCCGCTCGGCCTGTTCTGGACGGCCTTCGTCTTCGACCTGGCCACCCTGCTCGGGGCACCCGCCCTGATCGGCACGGTCGCGTTCTGGAACCTGGTGGCCGGCCTCGGTGGCGGCCTGCTCGCCACGCTGACCGCCGGCTTCGACGCGGCCACCGCGGCCGGGCCGGCCGCCCGGATCTTCGTCCTGGCCCTGCTGCTCGACGCCGGCGTGCTGATCACCTTCGCCGTCCTCACCCTGATGCGCGTCCGCGATCCGGACCGGACCGTGAACGCCGGCCTCCTGCTGGTCGAGGTGGCCGGCCTCGCCGCCGCGGGCTTCAGCGCCTGGTTCGGCGGCCGTCTCGCCGACCCGCGCGCCCCCGTCGCCGACCCTCGCCCGCCGCGAGCCGCCGGTCCCCGAGCCGACGGCCTTCTGAGCGGCGGCCGTCTGGACACCGGCCACGCGGAACGTCCGCCTGCCGGTCACCCGCCTGCCGCTCACCCGGCGGACGGGCCACGCGTGCCCCGGCAGGCCGGTTTCCGGCAGCGACTCATCGCCGCCGGACGGAGGTCGAGCCAGCCGGCGTCGTCCTCCCTGGTGAGGTAGGCCTGGCAGGTCTCACAGGTCTCGGCAGACCTCAGGCAGGTCTCGCAGGTCTCCGCAGGTCTCGGCAGACCTCAGGCAGGTCTCGCAGGTCTCCGCAGGTCTCGGCGGTCCTCAGACGGGTCTCAGGCAGGCCGAACCTGCTCCGGGCCGGCTCCGGCCGCCGTCAGCAGGCGCCCGGCGATCCGGCGGGCCGCCTCACGCAGTTCGGGCCCGCCGAGGATCCGGTACGGGACCTCGAGGGCCGGCAGCTGGCGGGCATACCAGTACGGGCTGCTGGTGCTACCGGTCAGAACCGTGGTGCCGGGCTCGGGGCCGGGGCGCAGGGTTCCGAGAGCCGAGCCGACCATGGCCGCCACCCGCTCCGGAGTCGCCTCGATCAGGATCTCGGTGTGGTACTCCCAGCCGGTGGCCAGGTGCTCGTCGAGGACGGCGACCGGGTCCAGAGTGGCCGGTGGCAGGAACGTGGCGGCCAGGACCTCCACCGCCGTGACCCGGTCGATCCGGTAGGCACGGCGGGCATCGGCACTGTGCGCGTGGCAGAGCAGGTACCACCGGCCGTACCGGACCACGATCGCCCACGGGTCGGCGTCGGTCGTCCACTCGTTGCCGGCCTCGGAGCGGTAGCTCACCCGTACGACCAGATTCTGAGCGCAAGCCCGCACCAACCGGGAGGTGATCTCGGGGTCGGGCCGCGCAGCGCCCGGGTCGGGCGCCGGCGCCGCGGTGCGCCGGACCGCCTCGACCTGGGCGCCCAGGCTCTCCGGCAGCACCCGGACGATCTTGCCGAGCGCGCTGCCCACCGGGTCGGACGTGTCACCGGCCGCGTGGTGGCCGTCGAGAACCGCCATGACCAGGCCGAGCGCCTCGGACTGGGTGAAGATCAGCGGGGCCGGGCGGGCGCCGCGACCGACGCGATAGCCGCCGTACGGCCCGCGCACCGACTCGATCGGGATGCCGGCCTCGCGCAGGATCGCGATGTAGCGGCGAGCGGCGCGTTCGGAGATGCCGCCGAGGCGTTCGGCGAGCCGGTCGGCGGTGATGCCGGGGCTGCCCTGGACGGCCTCGAACGCCATCAGCGCCCGCGCGGTCGGGCTCTCCACAGAAACGTCCCCACATTCCGGAAGTAGAACGTCCGGAAGCGAGGTTAGCGTGCCGTCATGATTCCGATGGGACCACCCGCCGCCGGCACCGAGACCGAGACGCTGATCGGCGCGCTGGAACGTCAGCGCCGCATCTTCGCCTGGAAGAGCGGCGGACTGGATGCGGCCGGCCTCGCCGTCACCGTGGCGGCCAGCACGATCACCCTCGGGGGACTGCTCAAGCACCTCGCCCTGTGCGAGGACATGTACTTCTCGATCCGGCTCGGCCGGCAGCCGGCGGCCCTGTGGAAGGACGTGGACTGGGACGCCGAGACCGACTGGGAATGGCGCAGCGCCGCCGCCGACAGTCCCGGCGAGCTCTACGCGCTCTGGCGGGAGTCGGTGGAGCGCTCGCGGGCGAACATCGCGGAGGCGCTGGCCGCGGGCGGCCTGGACCATCCCGCCGACTTCACCTGGCCCGACGGGCGTACGCCCAGCCTGCGCCGGATGCTCGTCGACATGATCGAGGAGTACGCCCGGCACACCGGTCACGCCGACCTGATCCGCGAGTCGATCGACGGCCTGGTCGGCGAGGACCCGCCGGAGTGAGGCGCGGGTCAGGCGCCGGGGATCTCGAAGATCATGCAGCTGGAGGTGGCGTGGGCGATCAGCCTGCCGGCCGAGTCGGTGATCCGGGCCTCGGCGAGCGCGGTCCGCCGCCCGCGCTGCAGCACCGTGCCGGTGCAGGTCAGCCGGCCGGAGGCGATGGTGGCCGGGCGGAGGAACTTCACGTTGAGGTCCATGCTGGTGTAGCCGACCCCGGCCGGCAGGGTGCTGTGCACCGAGCAGGCGGCCGCGGTGTCGAGCAGGGTGGAGAGGACTCCGCCGTGCACCGAGCCGAGCGGGTTGTAGTGGAACTCCTGCGGCTCCAGCTCGAGGGTGACGCTGCCCTCCACGGCCCGCATGCCCACGGCGTCGATCAGGTGCATGATCGGCGGAGGCGGGAGCTCGCCGCTGGACATGGCGTTCAGGATCTCCAGCCCGCTGCGGCGGCCGAGCTGACTCGCGTGCTCGGCCGGATCGGTCCAGCCGAACGTACGGGTGCGGGCGGCTTCCTGGGTCTGCGTCATGGATGCAGGCTTGCAGAGGCTTGCTGCATCTGTCAACGAGACTTAGCCTTCCTCACATGCCGCCTCCCTCCGCCTCTCCCCTTCCGGCCGCTTCTCCCTCCGCCGCTGCCCCCGCCGCCCCCGACCGGTCCGGCGCCCCCTCCGCCCTCAACTGGTCTGTCGACAACTGCACCGTCGAACGGGCCATGGGCATCCTCGGCGAGAAGTGGGCCCTCGTGGTGCTGCGCGAGGTGTTCTCCGGCATCCGGCGCTTCGATGACATGCGGGTACGCACCGGCATCCCCCGCCAGGTCCTCACCAACCGGCTGAGCTCCCTGGTCGAGAACGGGGTGCTGCGCCGCGAGCCGTACCGGGAACCCGGCTCCCGCGTCCGTCACGAATACCGTCTCACCGAGAAGGGCCTTGACCTCTACCCGGTCATGATCGCGCTGGCCGAATGGGGCAACCGCTACCTCGCCGACCCCGAGGGACCACCCATCGAGTACGCCCACCGCGACTGCGGCGCCGAACTGCACCTCGCCGTGACCTGCGCGGACGGCCATCTCGTGGAGAAGAAGCGGGAGATCCAGCCCCGCCCCGGACCGGGCGCACGGCCACGCTCGGCCGATGCCGCATCCTGAACACGGTTCGTCCTCGCCGTTCGTTCGTCTTCGCCGGTGAGTTATCCCCTCGCGGATAACCGCGTAACGGCCGCGCCCACGGCGGTCCGAGCACTCGCCCAGCGGGGATCGTCTGCCCACGGCGGTCCGAGTGCTCACCCGGCGGGAATCCTCTGCCCACGGCGGTCCGAGTGCTCACCCGGCGGGAATCCTCTGCCCACGGCGGTCCGAGTGCTCACCCGGCGGGAGTCCTCTGCCCACGGCAGTCCGAGTGCTCACCCGGCGGGGCTCATCGCAGAGGGTGTCCCCGCCGGGTTTGCGGGCGATCGCTCAGCGAGAGGCGCTCAGCGGCAGGTCGCGGACCAGCATGCGGTGCGAACGCCAGCCGGGGAACGGGATCAGGTCGCCGACATGCAGGAACTTGAGCCGCTGCAACGCGTGCCACACGCGGGTGTTGGTCTCGGCCACCGCCAGCGAGACGCGCTCCTCCTTCCGCTGATCGAGAAGATCAGCCACCATGCGTACGCCCAGCCGGTGCCGTTGATAGGCGGGGTCGACGAACGCCTCGCAGATGGCGAACGTGCGCCCCTCCCACTCGACGGCCAGGCCGGGATCGTTCACATCGGTCAGGTCGCGCCACCACAGGGTCTCCGGCGGCAGTGGACAGCCCATCACGGTCCCGACCAGCTCACCATCCACGTAAGCAAGTGCCGCCTGGAAGCCGGGCGCCTCAGCGGTCCAGCGCAGACGGTCCTCTAACGACGGTTCGCTGTGGTCGGTCAGGTGCAGGTCGGCGGCGTGCACACGTCGGTACACCTTCGCCAGTTCATCGAGGTCGACCTTCTCGGCAAGGACTACGGAACTTATTTCAGACATTTTGAATCACGCGTGCCCCCACGCCTGAACCTCCGTTAACTCGATAAGGTAAGCCTTACCTAATCAGAGGCTCATTCGCATTGGCAAATCCCACCTATCCCACGGCCGCCTCCGCCGTGACCTCGGCCTGCGACCGGACCCAGCGTTCATGCGCCTCGGTGACCCGTGGCCAGAGAACAGCCCTGTCCTCCGGCGACAGGACGATGCCGAAAATGTCGGCGAGCGCATCGAAATAAGCCGTTGAATCACGGAGCTCGCAACGGGCCGGCTCGGCACCGATCCGGGTCAATGTCAGGCCCCGCAGCACGTCGGCGCCGGTCGCGTCCCGCCGGGCGGCCAGAGCCACGCGGACGAAGCCGGAATCCGGCGAGGTCGAGAGCTCGACATGCCTCTCCTGGAAGTCCGACATGCGGGCGGACTCAGCCCGGAAATCCATGCCGAGGAAGGCGGCCGACGGATCATGGTCGAACCTCCACCCACCCGGCGTCGCCTCGGAGGCGCGCAGGGCGTACCGGAAAGGTCCGTCCTCATGTATGCCCTCGACCAGCGGAAGTGGACCGTGCAGGCCGTCGCCCATGCCGAGGTCGACCAGCCAGGAGCCGTCCGGCGACTCGGTCGACGGCAGATCGGAGACGGTGAGGACCAGGTGGTTGGCCGAGATGTCAGGAGCCGGATCGGCATGCCCCTGCACCCCGCCGACGTGCCGGGTGACCTGGTATCCCATCGCCCGCAGCAGCGTCGAGAAGGCGCCGTTGAGGTGATAGCAGTAACCACCGCGGCCGCTCACGATGCGCCGGATGGAGTCCGCTGGACAGATCGTCGTCGGCCGGTCGAGATGGATCTCCAGGCACTCGTAGGGCACCCGCTCAGCATGCGCCCGGTGCAGCGCACGCAGAGCCGGCACGCTCGGCTCGTGGCCGGCCAGCTCGGGCAGGCCGAGACGGGCGAGATAACCGGGGACGTCGACAGGATCGGGCATGGGAACACGCTAGCGGCCGGGTACGACATCTCGGTCCGCCGGAAACGTGCCTACGATCCACGGATGACGATCAGCGACACCCGGGCCCGGCGACCGGTCATCACCCTCCTGGTCGTCTGCCAGAGCACGATCGGGCTGATCTTCGGCGGGATCGGCCTGTTCCTGCCCCTCATCCGCAGCGATCTCGGCCTGAGCTTCACCGAGGCCGGCACGCTGGCCGCGGCGAGCAACCTGACGTACGCGTTGATGCAGGTCCCGTCCGGTTACCTGGCCGACCGCTTCACCCCGCGACGGCTGTTCGTCATCGGGCTGGTGGGGATGAACCTGCTGGCCGCGCTCTTCGCCGTGCTCCACTCGTACCCACTGCTCCTGATCGATCAGGCACTGGCCGGGTTCTTCCGCGCCCTGGTGTTCACGCCGGGCATGCTGCTGATGACCGAACTGTTCCCACCCGGCCGGCGAGCCACCGCGATGGGCCTCTACGTGGTCGGCGGGTTCTCGTCGAACATCCTGCTCAGCGCGGTCGGCCCGCTCCTGGTCGGCCCGCTCGGCTGGCGTCTGCTGTTCATCCTGTTCGCCTGCTCGGGCCTGCTCGCGCTGGCGCTCTACCGGTTCCTCGCCGGGCCGGCCCCCGAGCGACCACGCACCGACCCGGTCCGGTTCGCCGAGCTGCCGGGTCTCATCCGGCAGAGGATCGTGCAGCTCACCGGCGTCATCCAGTTCACCCGGCTGGCCGTGGCGCAGGGCTTCACGTTCTGGCTGCCGACCTACCTGGTCGTCGATCGTGGCCAATCGCTGGCGTCGGCCGGACTCGTCGCCGCCGTCGCCTCGGCGATCAGCGCGCCGGTCAACTACCTCGGCGGCTACCTGTCCGACCGGATCAACCGGCCGCTCCTGGTCATCGGCGGTTCCCTGGCCGTGCTCACCGTCGGCTTGAGCCTGCTCACGTACGCGCCGGGGATGGCAGGGCTACTCGGTGTGGTCGCGCTGATCTCGGTGGCGATCCAGGTCTACTTCGGGCCGTTGTTCGCCTTGCCGCTGCAGGTCCTCGGCGATCGAAATGCCGGGCTCATCAGCGGTTTCGGCAACTTCTGCGCCAATCTGGGGAGCTTCGTCTTCGTGTACGCGCTGGGCGTCGTGAAGGACGTCACAGGATCGTTCCGCGCCGGCTACCTCAGCCTGGCCGCCCTGTGTGTCGTCGCCCTGCTCGCCACGTGGCTGACCCGCCCACTGGTCCACCGAGCGGCCTCGGACTCTGCGTTTGGGAGCGCTCCAAGTTAAGCTCACGGTGGGACGCCTCATTTAAGGACTCAACGCCATGCTGATGGCTCTGCTGCTCGACGCCGCCAACATCGTCGGCGGTCTCCTGCTCGCGATCCCGCTGCTCGGACGCTTCCCGGTGATCGCCCGTCTCACCGCCCGCATCGCCGGATGGCGCTGGCTGATCGGCATCGTGGCGCTGGTCGCGGGCGGATACTTCCTGATCGTCCATCTGATCTCCGGGCCGCACCTGTTCCACTTCGAGGTCGTCGGCATCGCCGTCGGCGTGATCCTCGCCTGGGAGCGGCTGACCGGGCGCCGGCCCCTGGTTCCGGCCGCCGTCTCCAGCGGATCGTCGGGGCCGGACTCGTCCGGCCACGCCGCCGACGGCCTCGGCGGAGGTGCGGCCCCCAATGCGGCTACCGCACCCGGTGGCGTCGCCGGACCGCCGCCGGCCGATCTCGCGGGGCCGGCACTGCTCGTCGCCGTCTTCGGCATCATCGCGATCGTCGTCGGCCTGCAGGGCCTGTTCACCCCCAACTGACCTTCCGCGACGACATCGCCGTCGGCTTCCGGCCACACCGCTGCCCGCTTCAGGCCACACCGGTGCCCGCTTCAGGCCACACCGCTGCCTGCGCCGAGCGACACCACTGCCCGCTTCGGGTGACCACCGCCTGCTCAGGGCGACACCACCGCCGGCGCCGAGCGGCGCCACCGCCCGCTTCGGGTCACCACCGCCCGCTTCGGGTCACCACCGCCTGCTCAGGGCGACACCGCCGCCCGCTTCGCTCGCCGAGGGCCGAAGCGGGACGGTGTCGATCGCTCGGCGGCGATTACCGGCCGCACATCGGGCAATCGCGGTTGGGCAACCGCCCGTCGGCAGCCAGCGCTGACGGCGCACCTAGGGCGACTACGGCGCCAACATCCGCACTTCGGGCAATAACAGCAGCCATCTGCCGACCGTCACTGCATCGACCCACGCCAAGGCGACCGCCACCAGCACCACACCGCGAGGTGACCGCTGTCAGCCGCCACATGCCGGGACCGACCGCCGACCGCCAGCCACCGGCCACCGGCCACCGGCCAGATCTTGGACAATGGCGACGGTCTCGACTCGTATCTTCGGGGCGCCGCCACGTCCGATGTGTGGTGACGCCCACCCATGCACCGCAGATCACCACGCACACCGCCGGCCCTGGCAACGTGGAGACCTACGCCAACAATCTCAATACCCACAGGCGCACCGCAGATCGCCACGCACTCCGTCTGGTCCCGGCAACGTGGTGACCTACGCCCACCCGCGCGCCACACATCACCACGCACACCGCCGGCCCCGGCAGCGTGGAGACCCACGCCCACCCGCGCGCCACACATCACCACGCATGCCGCCCTGATTGGCGGGGCGGCAGGTTGGGGAGCGAGGGTCGGGCCGGGGTTGGGCGCTTTGTTCATGTGTACGGCCCCGTCAAGGGGTGGGGAACGGGTGGCGCAAGGGGTTGTAGGTGTCGCGGTAGGCGCGGGGGCCGATCGCGGGCAGGATCAGGTGGCGCAGCCAGGACGGCAGGGCGGCGGCTCGGGAGAAACGGTCGGTCGCGGTCTGGACGTGGGTGACCCGGTCGCGGCGGAGGCGCTCGTAGTGGGCTCCGGCGTCGTCCCAGTCGGTGGTGGCCAGCAGTTCGGCGAGTACCAGGGCGTCCTCTACGGCCAGGGCCGCCCCCTGGGCCCAGACCGGCGCGGTGGCGTGGGCGGCGTCGCCGATGATGACGCAGCGGCCGTTCGACCAGGTGGGAGTGCGGATCTCCTCGATCGGGGAGTGATAGAGGTCGGTCATGCTGTCCAGGACGGTGCGGACGGGTGCCGGATAGTCCTTGAAGGTGGTGTGCAGCCAGGACTCGTCGGCGCTGACCGGGCCACCAGTGGTGGCGGAGGCGTACCCGTAGACCTGATGATCATCGACCGGGATGAGCAGGAAGGCGCCGCCGGGACCAGACCAGACGGTCCAGCAGTCGACGCCGGGGTTGGGCGCCATGAAGCGCCAGCTCGCGGAACTGAGCAGGGCCAGTCGCGTGACACGTCCACGCCCGGCGGCACGAGCCCCGGAGCCAAGGCCGGAACCGGAGCTAGGGCCCGAACCGGAGCCGAAGCCAGGGCCGGAGCCGAAGCCAGGGCCCGAACCGAGACCAGAGCCGGAACCGAGACCAGAGCCGGAACCGAGACCAGAGCCGGAACCGCGGCCGGGGTCAGAGCCGGTGCTGGGACTGAGGCCAGGGCCGGGGCTGGGGCTGGGGCTGAGGCCGGGGCTGGGGCTGGGGCTGAGGCCGGGGATGGAATCAGACGCCGGCCCGGGAGCCGAGTCGCCGCGACGCGGGAGGTCCGCGGCGTGGGATGAGTCGCCGAGGGCGGTGGCCCGGACCACGGAGCGGACGCCGTCCGCGCCCGCGACGAAGCCGTACCGCTGGAGGGTGTCGTCTCCGAATTCGACGTCGGCTCCTCCGGGGACCGGGCGGACCGCGGTGACCGGCAGCGGGCGCCGGATGGTGTCGTCGAGGCCGTCGGCGAGCAGGGCCAGCAGGTCGGAACGGCGTACGCATCGGGGCCGCGCCTCCGGCCCCCAGAAGGCGTCCTCGTCGACGGAGAAGATCAGACGGTCGCGCATGGACCGGTACTCGCGGCGTTCGGTGGGGCGGCCGAGTTTGGCCAGACCGTCGGCGAGGCCGAGCGCGGCGAAGGCGGCGATCGCGTTGCCGGGCAGGTTGATCGCCAGGCCACCTGACCACGAACCTGAAGGACCGTCGTCGGCCACGGTCACCGGGACGTCCTGGCGGCGCAGCGCCCGCGCCAGTGCGAGGCCCGCGATGCCGCCGCCCACCACAAGTACGTCCATGACGAACCAGGCTCCCCCTCATCGATGCTCATCGGATCGAAGTGCCCACAACCGGACAGTCCACGGTACGGTGCAAGCCATGTCGATCAAGGGCGACCTGGCGATGGCACGTGTCATGTCACACTGCGGCGGCTCGCCCGCGGCCGGCCTGAGGTTCGCCGCCGGTGCGGTCGTGCGGGACCCGGGCAGCCTCGAGCCCTATCAGCTGCTGGCCGAGATCCGTGAACAATATCCGGACACCGGCGCCGACCGGGTCGGTCTCGCCGGGCTCCTGACTGATGCCTATCTCGCCCGTCTGGCCGGCGACATGGATGCCGCTGCCACGGCTCTGGCCTGGGTGACCGGTTACCGGCCGGACGTACCGTGGGCGGATGCGCCCTGGTTCGACGACGACCTGGTCGCGGGCCTGTCGCCGACGGGGATGGGCGACGCCGCGATCGCCGTCGCCGATGCCGGGCAGCCTCTGGATGGTGAGAAGCTGACGCCGTGGTTCCGGGCGATCGAGGCGGTGTGCGCCCGTGAGCCGGTCCCGGAGCAGATGGCCCGGATGGCGATCATGCTGCGCTTCGCCGGCCGGATCGACGAGTCGTTCGCACTCTGCGACCGGGCCGACGCGATCGAGCCACTGATGATCACCTCGGTCGTTCGTGGCGCCACCCATCGTCATCTCGGTGACGGCACGGCGACGCGGCGCTGCTACGAGCGGGCGCTCGAGCTGGATCCGGGGAACTGGTCGCTCTACCTGGATCTCGCCGACCTGGCCGCCGCGGAGGACGACTTCACCGGCGCGGCGCAGCTGACGGCCCGAGGGCTGGAGCACGAACCGGATGAGCCGGCACTACGCGCCGCGGCGGCCGCCTACCGGGCCCGTGCGACGGGATCCGGCGAGGCGTTCGACCTGTTCCTGACCTTGGCGGCGGCGGTCGAGCACACCGGTTACCGCAAGGTGCTCGTCGGCCACGCCCTCGCCACGCCGAATCTGACCACGGAACGCCTCGCCGCCGGGCGCGCCTTTCTCTAGATGATGGCGCCACGCCCGCGAGAGATGATGGGCGCCACGCCCGCGAGAGATGATGGGCGCCACGCCCGCGAGAGATGATGGGCGCCACGCCCGCGAGAGATGATGGGCACCGGGCCCGCGAGCCGTAGCCGGCGCACCCTTGAAGTAACGCTTCAGGTGGCCGGGCTACGGCAGGCGGGCGAGCCGCGAAACGGCAGGACGACGCCAACGGGTCAGCGGCGGATCTTCAGGTCGAGCCAGACCAGGCGATGGTCGGAGGTCGGGAAGCCGTTGACCGGCGCCCATTCCGCCCCGTACACACCGCTCAACCGCGACAGCGGGTCGGCCCGCACCGGCCAGAACACGCCTCCCCCGCGAACCTTGAGCCCCGCCCGCGGCAGCACATAGTCGGCCCGCAGGTTCCCCGGCGCGGTGTCGGAGAAGTCGGCGGTGTCATGAGCCGGGTCACCGGTGTGGGTCAGGTTGGCGCCGCCCTGCAGTGTGGCCGCCTCGGCGGCACCGGCGCTGGCCGGCGCGAGCCGGCTGTTGATCAGACGGTGGTCGAGCAGCTGCTCGACGGCGTCACCGGTGGAGTCGCCGTCGTCGGGGTCGGCGTTCTGGTCACCGGCGATCACGAAGTCCGCACCGGGGCGCAGGCCACCACGACGCCCGCGGTCGTCGTAGATGTACGAGGACGTACGCCCAGGGGTGATGTAGTCGGCCCAGAACCGGATCTCGTCGTGGTTGCGGCGCCCGTTGCGGTCCTCGGGCCCGTCGAAGGTGGGCGGCGTCGGGTGCGAGGTGAGGAAGTGCACCGTCTTGCGGCCGACGCGGATCGGCACGTCCCAGTGGCTCTTCGACGACAGGCGAAGGACCGCCTGCTCCTCGGCCGAGTAGAAGTCGGCGGGGAGCAGGCTGCCGGGCATGTCCTTCCACTTGAAGTGCTGGAAGGTGCGGATCGCAGAAAAGTCGATCGGGTACTTCGAGTACACGACCATGCCGTACTGGCCGGGGAAGAGACCGAAGCCGTACGAGTCGTCGCCGTACGAGCCGTCGCCTGGTGTGGTGTCGATGACGCCGTTGTTGTTGAGGTCGAAGCCGGAGGCGATGCCGGTGTTCGACGGGGCGACGTAGCGGTACCGGTACCGCTGGGCGGGCGCGCCGTTCTGGGAGACGGCGAGGAAGTTCTCGGCGAAGAGCCGGGCGGCCTCGGGGTCGTAGTCGAACTCGTTGACCAGCACGACGTCGGGCGCGGCCCGCTGGATCACCTCGGCCACGTTGCGGGCCTGGCGGCGGTAGACGTCGTCGACGGCCGGGTCGGCCAGGTGCTCGCGGAGCAGGCCCTGGGTGGGCCGGTTGAGGGACAGGTTGTATGTCGCGAAACGCACCTCGGAGGAACCCGCGTGGGCGGGCGCCGGGACGGCTGTCAGGGCCGCGCCGAGGAGTGCGGTGAAGAGAACACGCTTCATCTCTGAAGTGAGTACCGGTCGTCCACGCTGGACGCAATGGCGTTCACCGAGCCGCCATCGACAATTCTCACCACACGAGCGTTCCCGCGGTGAGAACGGCGGCGGCGAGCGGCAGCGCGACTCGCAGCGCACCGTCCTGGCAGAGCAGGCGCAGGCCGGCGACGATCGTCATGAGCATGACGAGACCGATGGCCGCGGCGACGCCGAGCGGCGGCACGACCAGGCCGGCCGCGATCCCGAGACCACCGATGATCATCAGGGCGGAGGTCTTGCGGTACTCGGAGAGGGAGACGCCGAAGTGGTACGCCGAGGCGCGCTGCTCCTCCGGCGAGGCGGTGAGCCGGGCGATGCCCTGGACGCCGAAGAAGACGATGACGATGACGGCCAGCGCGGTGTTCACCCGAGCAGGCTAGTTTTCGTGCTCACCGCTGTGCAACATCTTGTGAGGCAGCACGCTTGACCGCCTCCTCAGCGAGAGCCGACGGCAGGCCGGCGGCGACGAGCACGGCGACCGCGGCCCGGGTGCCGTCGTCGGTCCACAGCTCGTCGTTGACCGCCTGCATCATGGCCAGGTTCATCGCCTGCAGGGCCGAGCTCAGCACCGGCAGCGGCAGGTGCGTGGCGAACCGCCCGCTCGCCCGCGCGCGTTCCAGCAGCCCGTAGCTCTGCGCCGCGATCGGCAGCAGCAGCTCCCGGATCCCGGCCATGCCCAGGTTGCTCTCGGCCAGGGAGATCAGCAGGCGATACTCCTCGCCCGCGGTCCACAGCGTGCGCACGAAGTCGGCCATGGCGACTTCCGGATCAAGAGCATCCCGGTCGGTACGGCTGAGCGCGTCCAGCAGATCCCCGGAGCACCTGTCGGCGAGCCCGGCGAGCAACTCGTCCCGGTTCGGGAAGTGGGCGTAGACCGTGCGCCGGACCACCCCGGCGGCCTGCGCCAGGTCGTCCATGCTGGCGGCCGGCTGGCGGGCGAGCAGGGTCCGCGCCGCCCGCAGGATGCGGTCCCGGTTCTCCTCGGCGTCGCGGCGCCGCCCGCGGGTGGTCATTCAGCGGTCTTCTTCCCGGAGCGCCGCTTGTCGCGGATCCAGATGATGGCCTGTTTACCGTCGGCGGAGTCGCGCCGGTCGATGTCGAACAGCCCGATGGCGGTGATGAGGCCGCCCAGTTTCGGGTATCCGTAGCTGCGCGGGTCGAAGTCGGAGCGCTGCTTGGTGACGATGTGCCCGACGGCGGCGAGCGGAGCCCATCCGTCGTCGCCGGAGGCGGCCTCGACCGCGGAGCGGATCAGGTTCATCAGACTGGTGTCGCCGCGCAGATGGGCACTGGCCAGCACCGGACTCGGCTCGGGGATCCGGACGGACTCCGGCTCGGCGAGGTTCTCGGTGTACAGGTTCTCGGTGTAGATGAACTTGTCACAGGCGGCCACGAACGGTTTCGGGGTCTTGCGTTCACCGAAGCCGTAGACCGTCAGCCCGGACTCGCGGATCCGGGAGGCGAGCCGGGTGAAGTCGCTGTCACTGGAGACGATGCAGAACCCGTCGAAGCGGCCGGTGTAGAGCAGGTCCATGGCATCGATGATCATGGCGGCGTCGGTGGCGTTCTTGCCGACCGTGTAGGCGAACTGCTGGATCGGCTGGATCGACTGGGCCAGCAACTGATCCTTCCAGCTGCGCAGACTGGTCCCGGTCCAGTCGCCGTAGGCGCGCTTGACGTGCGCCGTCCCGTACTTCGCCACCTCGGCGAGCAGCCCGTCGACGATCGACGCCTGCGCGTTGTCCGCGTCGATCAGCACGGCCAGCCTGACCGAGTTCTCACTCACCGCCGCCACCGGTGTCCCCCTGCCCTGCCGAACCGACCTTGCCGAATCTTCGAGAATAGGGCTACCCAGGCCGGACGCGCCTGTCGCCACCGATACATAGATGAGTCTCGAATACGGACGCTTCGGGCGGTAGCGTAGGTAAATGGCACTGTGGTCCACCCGTAGCCTGCGAGCCCTGCTGACCGACGCGGGGCCGGACGGCCGGGCCGCGGCACTCACCGACCTGAAGATCGCGATCGCCGGACGGGAGGCCCGGCTGAACCCGGCGCTCGCACCGGCCGACGCGGAGATCGCCCGGATCGCCACTCTGCTTCTCGACGATCTCGCCGAGCCGCACCTGCTGCAACTGCGCGCGGTGGACCGCCCGGACGCCACCCGTCTCACCTCGACCGCGGCCGGTCGGCAGCTGCGCGACACGCAGCTGCGGCACGCCGAGCGGATGCGCCGCCACGCCCTCGGCGTGCTCTGCGCCGAACCGCCGGCCGTCACCGGTTCCACCCACGTCCGCTACCTGACGACCGCCGCCGGGATGCTCGCGTTCGGCGACTACTACGAGCTGATCGCGCTGATCGTGACGTTCCCGTTCGACGGGCCCGGTGACCCGAGGGCGGCCCGGGGCGCGCGGGAGATGGCCATGGCGAGTCACGCCACCTCGGCCACCCGGATGCTCTTCGAAGTGGACCTGGTGGCACCGGCGCTGGACGTCACCTACCAGAGCATGTGGGTACGGATGATGTCCGACGCCCGCGAGCAGGAGCTGTGCCCGGCGATCCGGCAGTGGCGACAGTGGGCCGGTCTCGACCACTAGCGCATGTATCGACGTGGGAACAAAGTCTTGACGCCACTGCTGTGAGCGCTAACACTCTGGCAACACCCCCGTTACGCGCCCGTCGATTGGGGACGGTGGGGCGCGGCTGTTCCAGCAGGGAGACAAATGCAGATAAGCAGGCGCTTCGCGCGCCGTACTAAATTGTTAGCGCCCTTCACTGTTTTGGCCGTGCTCAGTGGCGTGCTCGCCGCGCCGACCGCCGCGGCCGCCGCCGACGGCCTCGTCCTCTGGTACAGGCTGGACGAGGCGAGCGGCGCGGTCGCGACCGACTCGTCCGGCAACGGCCGCGACGGCGCCGTGGTCGGCACCGCGGGCTGGTCCGGGACGCAGGGCCTCGAGCTCAACGGCACCGACACGTACATCAAGGCCCCGAACGATCTTCTGAAGACACTGGACTCGATCAGCGTCTCGTTCGACGTGAAGATCGACCCGTCCCAGGCGACGCCGTACTTCCTCTACGGCCTCGGCAACACCGAGACGGCGACCGGGTACGGCAACGGCTACCTGATGGCGACCGGCAACGCGTACCGGAGCGCGATCTCGCCGGTGAACTGGACCGGCGAGCAGAACACCCGGCCCGCCGACGGTCACAACCTGGTCCGCGGCGCGTGGAAGACGGTCACCTACACGCAGACCGGCACGACCGGCACGCTCTACGAGGACGGCGTCGCGGTCGCGACCAACACCTCGATCAGCGTCCTGCCGAGCGCGATCGGCGGCGGCACCACGACCGCGAACTACTTCGGCAAGTCCAACTACAACGGCGACCGGCTGCTCAAGGGCCGGCTGCGCGACGTCCGCGTCTACGACCGGGCGCTGGCTCCGGCGGAGGTGGAGACTCTGGCCGCACCCGCGAACGCCGAGTCGGTCACGGCCGACGCCGCGGCACTGGACCTAGGCGACACGAGCGGTCTCACCGCTGATCTGAATCTGCCGGCGACCGCCCCGTACGGCTCCAAGATCACCTGGAGCTCCGGCGACAGTGACGTGATCAGCGACGCCGGGAAGATCTTCCGCCCGGCCGCCGGCGAGCCGGACGCGCACGCCACACTCACCGCGACGCTGCGCCGCGGCGCCTCGCAGGGCACCAAGACCTTCCAGGTCACCGTCAAGGCCGCACTCGACGACGCGGCCAACGCGGAGGCAGCGGTCAAGGCTCTGAAGATCCACAACCTTGATGACGTACGCGGAAACGTGTCCCTCCCCGCGACGGCAACGTGGGTGTCCAGTGACCCGGCGACGATCTCGGCCAGCGGCGAGGTACACCGCCCCGCGACCGGGCAGCCGTCGAAAACGGTCACGCTGACGGCGACCGTCACCTACGGCACGGCCACCGCGACCCGCGACTTCACCGCCACGGTGCCCGCCCTGCCGAAGCCGGAGCCCTACGAGGGTTACCTGTTCAGCTACTTCACCGGCGAGGGCTACTCCAACGGCGAGCAGGTCTACAACGCGCTCAGCAACGGCAACAACCCGCTGAGCTGGCGTGAGATCAACAACGGCAACCCGGTGCTGACCTCGACACTCGGCACCCAGGGCCTGCGCGACCCGTTCATCATCCGCTCACCGGAGGGCGACAAGTTCTACCAGATCGCCACCGACCTCAAGATCTATGGCAACGGTGACTGGGACGCGTCGCAGCGCACCGGCAGCAAGTCGATCATGGTGTGGGAGTCGACCGACCTGGTCAACTGGACCGACCAGCGCCTCGTGAAGGTCTCCCCCGACACCGCCGGCAACACCTGGGCACCGGAGGCGTTCTACTCAAGGGAACTGGGCGCCTACGTGGTCTTCTGGGCGTCCAAGCTCTACGCCGAGAACGACCCGAACCACACCGGCAACACCTACAACAAGATGATGTACGCGACCACGCGTGACTTCCACACGTTCAGCGAGCCGCAGGTGTGGAAGGACCCCGGCTACTCGGTGATCGACTCGACGGTGATCGAGCACAACGGTGTCTATCACCGGATCACCAAGGACGAGCGGAACAACTCGTCGACCTCGCCGTGCAGCAAGTTCCTGATCCAGGAGAAGTCCACCGACCTGCTGAGCACGAACTGGGACTTCCAGGCCGAGTGCATCGGCCAGGGCGCACTCAGCCAGGGCGAAGGCCCTCTGGTGTTCAAGTCGAACACCGAGGAGAAGTGGTACCTCTACATCGACGAGTACGGCGGCCGGGGCTACGTCCCGTTCTCCACTACCGACCTGAACTCGGGCAAGTGGACGCCGGAACCCACGTACACCATGCCGTCGCGCCCGCGCCATGGCACGATCCTGCCGGTCACCAAAGCCGAGTACGACCGGATCTCGGCGAAGTACGAGGAGCCGCCGACCCCGTCGATCGGGCTGCGGCTGCGCTACCAGTTCGATGAGACGAGCGGCACGGTCGCCCGGGACACCTCCGGCAACGACTTCAACGGCACCTACGTACGCACTCCGGCGTGGGGCACCGGTGTCCAGGACGGCTCGTTCAAGATGTCCGGCGGCTCGACCTCGCCGTACGTGACGATCCCGAACGGCGTGCTCAAGGGCGCGAGCGCCGTGACGGTCTCGGTCTGGGCCAAGTGGACCGCGTCGACCACGATCAACCAGTGGATCTACGGTCTCGGGCCGGACAGCAACAAGTACCTGTTCACCGGGCCACGCAACGGCGGCAACGTGCTGTTCTCGGCGCTCACCACCGGGTCCTGGCAGGCCGAGAAGCAGCTGTCGCACAGCGCGGCGCTGCCCGGCGGCAGCTGGCAGCACATCGCCGTGACGGTCGACGGGTCGAACGCGGCCATGTATCTCAACGGCACGAAGGTCGCGGGTGCGACCGGGGTCACGGTCAAGCCGTCCGACCTCTACGACGCGTCGAAGAACTACAGCGGCTATGTCGGTCGTTCGCTCTACGCGGCGGACCCGTACTACGCCGGTGAGGTCGACGACTTCCGGATCTACGACACGGCGCTGTCCGCCTCGGAGATTCTGGAGCTCGCAGGGCGTACGACATCGATCGGAGGGGTTGATCTTCCGCAGTTGAAGGCCACCGCGATCGTCGACGACGCCACGTCGACGGTGAAATTGCCGGTCAAGCCCGGTACCGATGTCACGTCGCTGGCCCCGTCCTTCACCCTCGCCAAGGGAAGCACCATCTCCCCGGGCGCGCCGCAGGACTTCACGAAGCCGGTGACCTACACGGTGACCGCCGCCGACGGGACCACCCGCAAATGGACCGTTCAGGCGCTGGTCATGAAGTCGCCGATCCTGCCGGGACTGAACGCCGACCCGAACATCTCGGTCTTCGGTGACACGTTCTGGATCCACGCCACCACCGACGGGTTCGCCGGCTGGTCCGGAACCCAGTTCAAGGCGTGGTCGTCGAAGGACCTGGTCAACTGGACCGACCACGGGGTGATCCTCGACCTCGGGCCGGACGTGACGTGGGCCGACAACAGCGCGTGGGCACCGGCGATCGCGTCCCGTGGCGGAAAGTACTACTTCTACTTCTCGGGTGGCCTGGCCAGCGGCAACACGGCCAAGCACCTGGGCGTGGCGGTCGCCGACTCGCCGGCCGGGCCGTTCACCGACGCGCTCGGCAGGCCGCTGGTCGCGGGTGGCACCTACCCGGGTCAGATGATCGACCCGGCGGTGTTCACCGACGACGACGGGAAGTCCTACCTGTACTGGGGCAACGGCAACTCGTATCAGGTACCGCTCAACGACGACATGGTGTCGTTCGACCCCGCGCTGGTGAAGACGTACAAGCCCGCGAACTACAACGAGGGCAGCTTCGTCATCAAGCGGAACGGCGTCTACTACTTCATGTGGTCGGAGAACGACACCCGCAGCGCCGACTACCGGGTGGCGTACGCGACCGGCTCGTCGCCGCTCGGACCGTGGAGCGAGCGGGTCGGCGTGATCCTTTCGAAGGACACGTCGCTGGGCATTCTCGGCACCGGCCACCACTCGGTGGTCCGCGTTCCGGGGTCGGACTCCTGGTACACGGCCTACCACCGGTTCGCGATCCCGGGCGGTGACGGCACGCACCGGGAGACGACGATCGACCGGCTCGAGTTCGCGGCCGACGGGGCGATCAAGCCGGTCGTGCCCACGCTGGAGAGCATCGACCCGGTGACGGTAGCCGGTGCCGGGCCGGACACCGGCGGGCCCGAGGGCAGCGCCATCGCCCTGGCCGGCACGGTCTCCAACAACGCCAACCGGCCGGCCTGGACGGTCACCGGCACGGGCTGCGTGTTCGCCGATCCGCACGCCGCCGCGACTACGCTGACCTGCGCCGACAACGGCACCCACACGGTCACGCTCACCGCCGGGAGCAGCAGCGACACGGCGGTGATCACGGTGGTCAACGCCGCTCCGGTGGTCACGGTTCCGGCCGGGCGTCCGGCACCGGACGCCCCGGTCGCCGTCAAGACCGAGGTGGTCCGGAAGGTCACGGTCCGCGACGCGGGCGCCGACACCCTCAGCTGTACGGCTGCGTGGGGCGACGGATCCACGTCGGCCGGGACCGTCGCGGCCGGCGTGTGCACGGTGAAGCACAAGTACACGACTCCGGGCGTCTACCGGCCATCGGTCACGGTCAGCGACGACGACGGTTCCTCAAGCCCCGGGGTACTGCCGTTCACCGTCGTCCACCAGTCGAAGGCCGGCTACGTGGCGGGCAGCGGCTGGAGCTCGACGACCGACTTCGCGTTCCTGGCCCGGTCCGGCAAGAGCACCGGGAAGGCGTGGATCGGCACGCCGAAGGGTGTCGTCGAGTCGGCCGACCTGACGCCGCTGCTGGTCCTCGGGCCGGTGGCGTCGCTGCTCGGCAGCGCGACGATCGACGGGGTGTCCGGGTACCGGGTGCTGATCACGGTCGTCGACGGCCGTAAGGACCTGGTGTCGATCAAGGTCTGGCAGGCCCGTACCGGGAAGGTCGTCCACGAGGTGCACGACCTCAACCTGGACGGCGGCGGCATCGTCGTCTGACGCCATAGGAGCGGGCCGGGGATTCCCGGCCCGCTCCCGATTGACATCCATATCGTCAAATGTTTACGTAACCATTCCACCGGACCTAGGACTGCGATGAGAATTCGAGCACTCCTCACGGCCACGGCGCTGGCTGCCACGGCCCTGGCGGTACCCGCGCCGGCCACCGCCGCTCCCGTTGCCACGACGATCACCATCGATCCCAGCTACCACGGGGAGCGGTGGGAGGGCTGGGGCACCAGCCTCGCGTGGCTCGCCCACGCCACCGGCGGATACCCCGACGAGATCCGCAACAAGCTCGCAGACATGCTCTACGGCCCGGACGGGCTGAACCTCAACATCGCCCGCTACAACATCGGCGGCGGCAACGCGCCCACGGTCGGCTCCTACCTGCGACCCGGCGGTGACGTGCCGGGCTGGTGGAAGGCGCCGGCCACCTACACACCGGCCGACAAGGACTGGTGGGACCCGGACAACCCGCAGCACTGGAACTGGAACGCCGACGCGAACCAGCGCTGGTGGGTCGACAGGATCAAGAAACGCGTCGACCACTGGGAGACGTTCAGCAACTCGCCGCCCTGGTTCCAGACCGTCAGCGGGTACGTCAGCGGCGGCTTCGACCCGAACGCCGACCAGATCCGGACCGAGACGCTCGACGAGTTCTCGACCTACCTGCTCCGGGTCACCGAGTTCCTGGAGAAGAAGCACAAGATCAAGGTCGACACGATCGAGCCGCTCAACGAGCCGAACACCAACTACTGGCGTACCACCCTGGGCGCCGACGGCCGGCCCACCGGTGGCCGCCAGGAAGGGGCCCACGCCGGGCCCGCACTGCAGGCCCAGGTGCTCGAGTCGCTCCGCCGTATCGCGCCGTACCGGGGCATCGCCGCTCCGGACGAGACCAACCCGGGAACACTCGTCACCGACTGGTACGGCTACACACCGGCCGCCAAGGAGGCCGTCGACCGGATCAACGTGCACACGTACGGCACCGGCCAGCGGACCAGCGTCCGTGACATCGCCAAGGCCGAACAGAAGCCGCTCTGGATGAGCGAGGTCGAGGGCAGCTGGGGCAAGGACTTCACCAGCATGGACTCAGGCCTGGGCATGGCCCAGCGAATCATCGACGACCTGCGCGAACTGGAGCCCACCGCCTGGGTGCTGTGGCAGCCGGTCGAGGACGCCGAGAACATGGTCGCCGAGGGCAACCTTCAGTGGGGCGCCATCCACGTGCCCTTCGACTGCGGCCCGAACGACACGCTCGCCACCTGCCCGATCCGGACCAACACCAAGTTCGACACGATCCGGAACTTCACCCACTACATCCGGCCCGGTGACCACCTGGTGAAGGTGGACGGGACCCGCAGCGTCGCGGCGACCTCGGAGCGCGGCCTGACCGTGGTCCACTCCAACCCGGGCACGGCCGCGGAGAACGTGACCCTCGACCTGTCGAAGTTCGAGGTCGACGCGGACGCCAAGGTGACCCCGATCGTCACCAGCGCGAGCGGCAAGCTGGTCAAGGGCGCCACGGCGCGGGTCACCGGCAAGCGCGTCACCCTTGCCGTACCCGCCCAGTCCGTGACGACCTTCCTGGTCAGCGGGGTCCGCGACGACGGCGGGTCACACCTGCGAGAGGGCCGCACCTACCGGTTCGAAGGCGCCGCCAGCGGGCGGTCGCTGACGCCGTCCGGCACCGACGTCGTGATCCGCACCAACAGCACCACCGCCGCCGACCAGCTCTGGACCGTGCAGGAGAGCGCCGTCCACGAGCGCTACCAGCTGATCAATGCGGGCACCGGCCAGCGGCTGGCCGTCCGTGGCGGGCAACTGGTCACCGAGTCCGCCGGGGCCGTCGACGACGGTGCGCTGTGGCGCTTCTCGACCACCGGGGACGGCACTTACACCCTCATCAACGTGGGCGAACGACGGCTGCTCGACGTAGGCGGAGGGGCCACCGCCGACGGCACCCGGGTCGGCACATGGATGCCCAACTCCGGCGCGAACCAGCGGTGGACGCTCAAGGACGAGACGGTCGGGCGTACCGAGATCGCCCTCACCCACACCGTGCCCGGCCAGGCGCCGGTGCTGCCGGCGACGGTGACCGCCGTGCTGGCCGGCGGAGAGAACCGTGCCCTGCCGGTCACCTGGACCGTTCCGCCCGCGTCGCAGTGGAGCAAGCCGGGCACCGTGCTGGTGAACGGCACCGCCACCGACGCCCTCGGCAGGAAGGTCGAGGCCACCGCGAAGGTCACCGTGGACGTCTTCACCTCGACGGTGCCCGGCCGGGCCAAGGCCTGGACCGGTGGGCTCGCGTCGATGCCGGCCACCGTCACCGCCCTCGGCGAGAACGGCGGTACAGCGACCGTCCCGGTGGTGTGGACGGCCGCGACCTTCCCGGCGCCGGGTGTGACCGAAGTGGCCGGAACCGCCACGGTGGTACCCGGCCAGACGCTCCCGGCCATCGCCCGGGTGCAGGTCACACCACCGTCCGAAGGCCTGCAGAACGGGGTCTCGGTGACCGCGTCCTACACCGAGCCCGGCTACTCGACGGCCGGCCTCACCAACGGCAACCTCACCGACAAGGCCTGGTCCAACTGGAAGGGCTCGGGCCGCAACCCGGTCGAGACGCTCACCGCCACGCTGCCGGCGGGGGTGTCGCCGCACCGGGCGGTGCTGCACTTCTACCGGGACAACTCCTCCGGCGGCGGCATCGCCGCCACCGTCCAGGCCGGCACGCAGTCCGGCGGCGACTGCCAGGTCACCGGGTCGCCCGTCGTGGTCACCTCGACCGTCGCCGACATCCCGCTCAACCCGGGCACGAACCCGTTCTGCCTCCGGGTCACCCCCACGCCGGACGGATACCTGACCGTCTCGGAGCTTCAGGTGTACGTCGCGGCGCCCGGCCGTGGCTCCGACGCGTCGGTCACGTCGATCCTGGTCGACGGCGAGGCGATCCGGTCGTTCGACCCGGCGGTCAAATCCTGGCAGGTCGCGGTCGGTGACCCGGCCGCCGCCGAGGTGACGGCGGTGACCACCGACCCGTACGCCACGGTCGAGGTCACCGGTTCCGGCCGCACCCGGACCGTCGTCGCCATCAGCGAGGACGGCGCCACCCGGCAGACCTACGAGATCACGCTGACCCGCAAGCGCTGACCCGTGCGGGCGTCGGTCCTTCGGGACGGCGCCCGCACCCGGATACATCTACGATCGTCCACCATGCCGGAAATCGCCCCCACTCCCGCCGAGGCCACCGCCGTGACCATCTGGATGGTGGCGGTGATCGTTGCCCCGCTGGGTCTGACCGCCGGGCTCGCGCTCCTGCACCGCAGTCGCGGCCCGGCCGCCGTCACTCCCGTCCGGCGGCGGGCCGGTGGACTGTGGACGTTCGCGCTGCTCGGCATCGGGATGGTCGCCCTCGGCGGCCAGGTCGAGTTCCTCCAGACCGGCGAGAACCGCGAGATCACCCTGCTCGAGGTGCACGGCACCGGCGCACCCGTCTACTGGCTGGGCTACTCGCTCGGCGCGGGCCTGCTCACGATCCTCGTCCTGGCCCTGCTCCCCCGGCGCCACACGCTGCGGATCGTCCTCGGCGTGCCGGCTCTCGTGGCCGGCTCCCTGTTCATGGGCCTGCTGCTGATGCTCTACGCCCGGATCGACCAGCTCGACGCCCGCCACATGGCCGGGCTCCTGGCCGGCGCGAAGCCCACCGGTGAGCTCAGCGTGCCCGGCGACACGTGGCTCGTCGGCCCCGGCTGGCTCCTCGGCTTCCTCGGCACGTTCCTGCTCCTGCTGGTAGCGGCCCAGATCGTCGCCGAACGGTACGCCCTGCTCGTCCTCGGTGCCGTCGCCGTCGCGGCGGCCCTCGCGGCCACTCCCGCAACGCCGGACCTCAGCACGTTCTGGGTGGTCCGGAACAACGAACTCGAGCGGGTCGGTTACTCGCCGTTCGACCTCGGCGGGCCGGCCCTGCTGTGGCCGGTGGCGCTGATCCTGCCTGCCATCCTGCTGTGCGCCATCCCGTTCCTGCCACGCTGGTGGCGCGGGGCGGCCACGCTCGTCGCGGCGCTGGCGCCGGCCTGGATCGTCCTGGCCACCCAGGTCTCGTATGTGCACGCCAAGGCCGTACTGCCGGCGATGATGCGGGCCGAGGGCATCACCGTCAGCAAGGAGCGGGCGGTCTTCCTCACCTACCTGGCCATGTTCCTGGCTCTCGGGCTGCTCCCGGTCGCGGCCGTCCGCCTGTGGCGCGCCGCCCGGAGCGGCATGCCGCTGCCCTGGGCAGCGTCGCCGCTCGCGCCGTCCACCGCCGGTCCGCCTCCTGTCGCCGCTGCCCCGGCCCTCGCACCCGTTCCTGCGGCGGCGTCCGGCTCCATCCCGGCGCCCGGACCTGTCCCCGCATCGGCCGCGCCGATCCGTGTCCCGGCGGCGGTTCCCGGCGTGGGTGCGGTATCTTCTCCGCCGCTTTCCGCATCCACGGCGCCGCCTATGACCACATCCGGCCCGGCACTTCCGCCATCTGCCGCATCCGCTCCGGTGGCCTCTTCCACACCCGGCAAGATCACGGAACGGCTCGGACGGCCCTCGGCCCTGACCCGGGCGGCGGCCGTCGTGACGCTGGTGCTCGGCGCCGGCCTGCTCGGCGCCTTTCTTTGGCTGCTCGGGATCGGCATCACCGACGGTCCGCTCGCCGGCTACATCTTCTTCGGCGCGGTGCCGTTCCTGTTCGGCATGCTCCTCGTGACGGCCGCGCCGAAGCTATGGCGTGGCAGTAGCGCAGCCGCAGCCCGTGCCGCCGCCATCGTCAAGATCCCGTTCAGCCTGTTCGTCGGCGGCGTGGCCACGGTCGTCTTCTTGGACTCCGAGTACCGGATCCAGTTCCTGATCTACTTCAGCGCCGCAGCCGCAGTCCTCGGCGCGATCCTGGTGCTGCTCAACGTGGCCAAGGCACGGTTGCAGCGTTGAAGGCCCGCCATGCCACCCCCCAGACAGAACGTTCGTTCCAGCCCGGGGGCCGCCCACTCGTAGACAGAACGTTCATTCCACGCTGAAACACCCTCCACCCCACCTGCAGACAGAACATTCATCGCGTGCTGAAGCGCACCCATCCTCACGCTGGTAGACATAACGTTCGTTCCGCTCTGAAAGCCCACCTATCCCCACACCCGCTGACAGAACGTTCAGTCCACGCCAGAGGACTTGCCTGTGGAAAGAGCGTTCGTTTGTGGCGCATTGCCGGAGCCTGGAGGCTTCAGCTCCCCGAGCACCCACGGCTCCTGGAAACGGGATCTCGGCGAACGCGGCCCTCGCAGATCTTGTGAGGTTCCGCCCCGCAGGCAGCCGGAATCTCACAAGATCTGCGACAAGTGCAGCGTGCGATGCCCGCTCCACCTTCGTCTTCACAGACCTTGTGTGGTTGAGGTGGCCTGGGCGGCCAAAGCTCACAAGATCGGTGCGGCAGGCGCGGCGGGGACGCAGCTGAGCGGAACGACGACGCAGCAGAGACGAAACGGAGACGCAGCGTAGGCGCAGCGCAGACGCAGCGTAGGCGGATCGGAGGCGCGGCAAGGACGGAACGGAGGCGGAACGGAGGCGCGGCAAGGACGGAACGGAGGCGGAACGGAAACGCGGCGGGGATGGATCGGAGGCCCGGCGGGGACGGAACGGAGACGCGGCGAGGACGGAACGGAGGCCCGGCGGGGACGGAACGGAGACGCGGCGAGGACGGAACGGAGGCGGAACGAACGTTCTGTCCAGAGGTGGCGACAACGAGACCCACGGCGGGCGGACAACTATCAGTTCAGGCAGAGACAGAACGGGTGGCCCGCCGGGTCGAGGAAGACGCGGAACGACGTGCCCGGCTGCTCGGCGTGCTTGGTCGCCCCGAGGGCCACCACCGCCGCCTCCGCTACGTCGAGGTCGTCGACGACCACGTCCAGGTGCATCTGCTGGGGTACGTCCTGGGTCGGCCAGACCGGCGGCCGGTAACCCTCCACCTTCTGAAACGAGATGCACTGCCCGTAGTCGGCACGGATATCGATCCAGTCCTCGGAGGCGTCGACCTTCCAGTCGAGCATCTCGCTGTAGAACTTGGCGAGCACCGCCGGTTCGGGGCAGTCGAGAACGATGGTCGGGAAACGAGCGATAGCCATGACCGCGATGCTAGGAGCTATTCCGGACGATTACCGTCCGGTTCCATAACCATTCTGCGGAGCTACCAACGAGACGAGGGCAACAGCGGCGAGGGGCCAGAGTGCCCGCAGGGCAAGAGCGAAGCCGGGAGCGAAAGTGACCGCGGGGCGAGTGACCGCGGTGCGAGTGACCGCGGGGCGAGTGACCGCGGTGCGAGTGACCGCGGGGCGAGTGACCGCGGTGCGAGTGACCGCGGGGCGAGTGACCGCGGTGCGAGTGACCGCGGGGCGAGTGACCGCGGTGCGAGTGACCGCGGGGCGAGTGACCGCGGTGCGAGTGACCGCGGGGCGAGTGACCGCGGTGCGAGTGACCGCGGGGCGAGAGTGACGGCAGGGCGATGGCCGTCATGGCGCACAGTGCTGGTCGATGATCGGTTTCGGGCTTCGGCGCGGGTGGTTCATGAACCAGCCGGCCGGGCCGAGCGGCAGCATCATCCAGCACGAAGCGAGCCGGTACAGCAGCAGCACCGCACCGGCCGTCCACCACGGGTCGGCCCCGGCCAGGGTGCCGGCGACCCGTCCCGGATCGGGCAGGCGATTCCGTAACGCAACCACGGTCACGGCGGGTGACCAGCGCGAACAGCAGTACTCCGGGCCATCGCCGGCGCACTGGCGGGGCCGCACTGTCCACGGTCGACGTCACAGCTCACAGCCTGCCGACCGGAACCGGTCGCGTCGCCCTCCCAGCGCGGGCGTCCCGGCTACCACGGACGCGGCACTGATGCGTCACACTCGGGCGATGCGGCGTCCGCGTTCCCGTCCGGCGAAGTTCGCCGTCAGCTTCGGCCTTTTCCTGGTCGCCGCCGTGGTGGCCGCGGTCGCGCCGATCCTGCGATGGCCGTCGAACGTTCCGGACGTCGCCTGTTTCACCGCCATCGCGCTGTGCGCCTGGACCGTACGCCTGCGGTTCTGGTATGCCGTTCTCGGTGTTCTCACCGGCGCCCTGATGGTGTTCGTCGCCGCGGACGCCGGGACGGAGACGGCGCTCGCCTCTCATGGCCGGGAGACCACCGCGGTGGTCAGCGCCATCACCGAGGACGGCCGCCGCTACGAGTTCGTCGAGGTCGGCAGCCTGGACGAACTGGGGCGATGGGACGGCGCCGAGGGCGAGTTCGGGCCGGGCGAGCGACTGCAGGTGGTCGTCGATCCGGCGGGCCGGCTGGGTCCCGCCCCGTTCGACGACGTGGACGATTCCGTCGTCGAGTGGGGCGTCAGCGTGGCCCTCCTGGCGCTGACGGCGCTGTTCTGCTGGCCGGCGAGCGGCCGGTTGCGCCGAATCAAAGCCTCCGAACTGCCGGGTGCGGCGATTCAAAGCCGGCGAGCGGCCGGATGCGGCGAATCAAAGCCTCCGAACTGCCGGGTGCGGCGATTCAAAGCCGGCGAGCGGCCGGATGCGGCGATTCAAAGCCTCCGAACTGCCGGGTGCGGCGAATCAAGGCCGGTGAGCGGCCGGATGCCGAGCATCAAAGCCGGTGAGCACATCCGGTCCGCCGGTTATCACTCGTGACGGCCCGATTTCAGCCGGTGGCCATCGACACCGACCTTCTTCTACGGTGATCGGAGTTCCGCAATGGACAGGAGATCTCGTAGATGAGTCACGACGACGTGGCGCCAACCCGGCGCCGATCGCTCCGGGCCCTCGGCACGGCGGCCATCGCCACCGTGCTGACCGTCGCCCCGGCGACCGCCGCCACCGCGGGTGGTCACGGCCACGGCCATGGCGACCGGTGTGCCAAGCAGGCCAACGACACGTACGCCGAAGTTCTGAAGTGTGTGACGCTCGACGACGTTCTGGGGCACCTCAAGAACCTCCAGAAGATCGCCGACCGCAATAACGACCCCTACTACCCGGGCAGCCGCGCGGCCGGCACGAAGGGCTACGCGGACAGCGTCAAGTACGTGTCCGGCCTGCTCAAGAAGGCCGGCTACAGGGTCACGCTGGACCCGTTCGAGTTTCAGTTCGTCTTCCCGGCCGTGCTCGACCAGATCACGCCGGCCGCCGCGTCGTACGAGACCGGCGCCTTCACCAACAGCGCCCCCGGTGACGTGACCGGCAAGGTCGTCCCGGTCGACGTCAACCTGACCGGTGACCGGGCCAGCACGAGTGGCTGCGAGGCCGCGGACTTCACCGGCCTGGACTTCAGCGGCACCGCCGACATCGCCCTCGTCCAGCGCGGCAGCTGCGACTTCGTGATCAAGGCGCGCAACGCCCAGGCGGCCGGTGCCGAGGCCGTGGTGATCTTCAACCAGGGCAACGACCCGACCCGCGAGGCCCTGATCGTCGGCACCCTCGGCGACAACCCGGACGTCACGGTCCCGGTGGTCGGCGCGAGCTTCGCCGACGGTGCGGCCCTGGCCGCGGCCGGCTCGACCGCGCACGTGCGGATCCTGCCGTCGGAGACCCGGACCGACGTCAACGTGATCGCCGAGCTGCCCGGCAAGAACAGGAACAACGTCGTGATGGCCGGCTCCCACCTGGACAGCGTCACCGCCGGCGCGGGCATCAACGACAACGGCTCGGGTTCGGCCGCGATCCTGGAGACGGCGCTGACCCTGGCCAAGACCAAGCCGCAGAACACCATCCGGTTCGCCTGGTGGGGTGCTGAGGAGGAGGGTCTGCTCGGTTCGGCGGCGTACGTCGCGGAGCTGCCGCAGGCCGAGAGGGACCGGATCGCGCTCTACCTGAACTACGACATGGTCGGTTCGCCGAACTACATCTTCCAGGTGTACGACTCGGATCAGTCGTCGTTCCCGGCCCCGGTCGTGGTGCCGGAGGGCTCGACCGCGATCGAGGACCTCTTCGAGTCGTACTACACGTGGAAGAAGAAGCCGTACGACGACGCCGAGTACTCGGGCCGCAGCGACTACCAGGCGTTCATCGAGGCGGGCATCCCGGCCGGCGGCCTGTTCACCGGCGCCGAGGTCGTCAAGACCGAGCAGCAGGCGGCCATCTGGGGCGGCACCGCGGGCGAGTCGTTCGACCCGAACTACCACGAGGCCGGCGACGACATCACCAACCTGGACCTGAACGCGCTCGAGGTCAACAGCGACCTCATCGCGTTCGCCCAGCTCACCTACGCCTACTCGACCGAGTCGGTGAACGGTGTGAAGGGCAAGCCGGTCCCCGGCAAGCCGATCAGGCTGCCGGCCCCGGCCGGTCCGCAGGGCACCTTCAACACCGGTGACGGCGGCGACGAGCACATCCACCACCCGGAGTCCTAGGAAACAGCGCGACGGCCCGTCCCCTGGTCAGGGGGCGGGCCGTCGTCGTACCGGCGATCAGATGTCGCGTCCGCCGGGCTCCGGGGCCGCCGTCAGGTCCATCAGCTGCTGCTGGACGTGGTTGGTCAGCGCCTCCTGGTAGCTGCTGGCGAGCTGACCGAGCCGGTCGATCTCGTCCAGCGCCGTGGAGCGCTTCTCCACCAGGCTGTCCATCGCCTCGGTGTGGTTGCGCCGGGCGTCCGCCTCGATCGTCGCGGCCTTGATCTGGGCCTCGCTGACCAGCTGGTCGGACTTGTCGCGGGCGTTGGTGATCAGCGTCTCGGACTCACGCTGCGCGTCGCGCATGTGCTCGTCGGCGGTCCGCTGGGCCATCATCAGCACCCGCGAGTTGCGGTCGTCGTCGGCGCCGGACAGGGCCGGCATCGCACCGGAGGGCGGCTGGCTGCGGGCGCGCTCCAGTTGCGACTGGACGTTGCGGGCGTTCTGCTCGGCCCGGGCCCGGGCCTCCTGCAGGCGCTCCAGCTGGGCGGCCAGGTCCGCGAACTCGTTGTTGAGGACCATCGTCGCGGCCGGGTTGCCGCCGCCGGGGCCGCCACCACGCTGCAGGGTCTCCTTGAGCGCGCCGTTCTCCTCCAGGAGCCGGGTCAGCTCGGCCTCGACCTCGTCGAGGAACGCGTCGACCTCTTCCTCGTCGTACCCGCGCTTCCCTATCGGCGGCTTCTTGAACGCCACGTTGTGAATGTCTGCTGGAGTGAGCGGCATCGTGCTCCTCGGGTTCCCTCTGTTTGGGTCGTGCGGCGAGAAATCCTACGCAACGGCCCAGTGCCCTTGCCGTGGGCATGATCGAGCGGGCCTCCTACCCGCGCGAATCCGCCCGAGACTACCGGCGCCCGGAGCAACTCGCACGCCCCCGCCGTCCGCATCACACCTATACGCGGGATCTACCGTTCCGCGTACAGCGGGGAGGAAGGGCGCGTAGATTCCACAAGTCATGAAGGCGCAACGATTCGGCGTCGCTCTCCTGCTGGCGGTGTCCGGGCTGGTCCCGGTCGCCGCGGCACCGGCCGGCGCCGCTCCCGGTGACGGCCGGCAGTTCCGGCAGGGCTACAAGGACGGCTTCGACTCCGGTCTGGAGGCCGCCCGGACCGACTGTGCCAAACCGGTCCGGGCGCAGACCTTCGAGATCACCGACTACGTCCGCGGGTACATCCTCGGCTTCGGCCGTGGCTTCGACGCGGGCCGGCTGGACTACTGCGAGGCCGGCGACGAGGCCGAGCCGCCGGGCTAGCGCCAGAGGACGGCCACGGCGGCGTTCACCACGGTCAGCGTGATGATGCCGATGAAGTGGCCCTTGTTGACCTCTTCGCGCTTACGCGGGATGAAGACCATGATGAAGATCATCACGGCGATCAGCGCCTTGACGCCGAGCTTGATCGGGTCGGGCTCGTTGTCGCCGCCCCCGCGCAGTGGCGCGGCGAGCGCGATGCCGCTGGCGAGCTGGATGATCGAGCCCCAGAGGACCGGCGCGTTGATCCGGATCTTTCCGGACAGGAGCTGGGTGACGGCGCCGCCGAGCAGCAGGGCGAAACCGACCAGGTGAATGAGGAGAAGAATCAGCCGCAGTGCTTCCACGTGGGAGAGCTTGCCAGGGCGATCACTCGCGGACCATTTCGGGGGTACGCCGCGCGAGCACCGGTTCGGCCAGGAAGAGCAGCAGGGCCGCCACCGCCAGCAGCCCGCCGGCCAGCGCGGTGGCACGGGCGCCGGACGCCTCGACGACGGCCGCACCGAGCAGCGAGCCGGCCGCGATCCCGACGTTGAAGGCCACCGAGTTGCCGGCCGACGCCATGTCGGTGCTGCCCGGCGCCACCTCCATGACCCGGTTCTGCAGGGCCGGGGTGAGCGCGCCGATCGCGAACCCGGTGACGGCCAGCAGGACCGCGGTCATCGGCCGGGAGTCCGCGGTCACGTACATGGCCAGCAGCGACACGGCGAGCACGGCGACCGATCCGGTGACGGCGCCGCGCTGCCAGCGGTCGCTGGCGTAACCTCCGGCGGCGATGCCGGCGAAGTCGGCGACACCCCGCGCGAGCAGCAGCGGGGCCACCGCGGCCGCCGCGAAACCGGTCACCGCGGTCAAAAGGATCTCGGTGTACGTGAAAGCCGCGTACAGCCCGGCGACCGACAACGCGGTGACGGCGACGAGGATCGCGTACCGGCGGCCGTCCGGATTCGTGCCGGTGGCCGCGTGGGTGGTCGACACCTCGATCGCCGGCATGCCCGCGACCAGGGCCGCGAGCGCCGCCAGCGCGAGCGCGGCCAGGGCCAGGAAGGCGGCCCGCCAGCCGGACTGCTGGCCGATCCACGTGCCGGCCGGCACGCCCAGCATCGGGCCGAGCGAGGCGCCGGCGAAGACGACCGCGTTGACCCGGCCGCGGACCGTGACCTCGAACATGGCCGCCACCACGGGCGCCGCCACGGCCCAGTAGATCGCCTGGGACACGGCGGCGAGCAGGCGGGCGCCGAGCAGCACCGGGTAGGCGTGCGCGGCGGCGGAGAGCAGGTTCGCCACCACCAGGACGGCCAGCAGCACGATCAGCAGGCGGCGCCGCGGCACGTTGCGGGTGGCGTACGTCAGGGGGATCGTGATCACCGCGACCGTCACGGCGTACCCGGTGATCAGAAGCCCGACCGCCGGGGGTGAGACACCGAGGTCGTCCGCGATGAGCGTCAGGAGCCCGATGGGCATCGTCTCGGTGGCCACGTAGCAGAACGCCGCCGCGGCGAGCGCCAGCAGCGGCACGATCCGGCTCCCCATCGACACACAATATCGACCGAAATGTTTGTTCCGGTCGCAACGGGCCGTAGGTTGGTCAGCGTTCGCCGAACGGATTCGGACAGCGTGGGGGCTCACGGCAGTGCACGACAGCACCGAGGACGACCCGTCCGGCGTTCACACCGGCCGGCACCGCGCCGCACATCGCCGGCGGCGTCTCGCCGCCGCGGCGGCCGCCGCCACCCTCGCGATCATCACCGCGGTGTGGATCAACACCGGCGGCGAACCGGAAAGCAGCGCGAGCCCGGCGCCGAAGTCCCCGCTGTGGACCGGTGTCCCGTACGAGCATTGGTCCCTGTCGACGCCGGCGCCGTGGGCCGAACCGTCCGGCCCGCCGCCGGCGGTGCCGTCCGTCCCGGTGGCCGATCCCGGCACCGGCGGCACTCCGGCCCCGGACCGCACACCGACACCCGCCGCCAAGCCGGTGCTCCCGGCGGTGTCGCTGACCGCCGGCCCGATTCCGGCGTTCGTCAACCTGAGCGCCGAGGGCGCCCGGGACTGGGTGCACTGGGGACTGGGCAGCGCCACCGCGGTGAACCGCCGCCCCGGCGCGGGCCGGATCGAGGATCTCGGCGGCACCCCGCGCGGCCGCTACGACAACAACCCGCAGCTCTACTCCTGGACCGGCGGCACACCGACCGCCACGGCCAGCCGCACTCCGACCGGTGTCTACACCTGCGGCCAGGGCGGCACCATCATCCTGCGTGCTCCGGCCGGTCCGGCCACCCGGACGCTGCGCGTCTACGCCGGCGTCTGGATGGCCACCGGCCGCCTGACCGTCACGGTCGGCAACGCCTCGGCCTCCGGCACCCTGGAGAACCGCGACACCATCAGCACGAATCGCTTCGAGATCCGTTACCGCGCCCCGGCCGGCAGCAAGCTGACCGTGACCTGGACGGCGACCGCCGTCCACCACCCCACCTGCGGCAACATCGACCTCCAGGCCGCAACCCTCAGCTGACATCCGCCAGCCGTCCCACAGAACCGGAATCCGGCCGCCGGAACCTGCCTCGGGTACGGCCGGCGGGTTGACGGCCGCTCATTCCGTGGGCAGGAACAGGGTCTTTCCGGGGAGGCGCCCGGCCTCGGCCTCGGCGTGGACGACCGGCAGGTCGGCCAGGGGACGGCGGGCCGCGATGTCGATGCGGATCGTGCCGGCGGCCACCAGGTCGAGCATGGCCGCGAGGTCCGCGATGTCGTTGCGGACGATGAAGTGCACTCCGCCGGGCGGAAGGCGGTCGGCCGGGGTGGTCGCGGAGACCAGGATGCCGCCGGGACGCAGCAGGGCGGTGTGCTCCGGGCCGGCCGGGACGAGGTGGATCAGCGCGTCGACCGGTTCGAGGTGCTCGGCGATCGTCCCGGCCGTCAGCACCTCGCCGGCTCCGGCGTCGCGGGCGGCGGCCAGACTGCGCGGCGTGGCGACGGCGATGACGTGGGCGCCCGCGTGCCGCGCGAGCTGGATGGCGAAGCGGCCGATCGCGCCGACGCCGTTGATCAGCACCCGGTCACCGGCGGTCACCTTTGCATGCTCGAACACGGCCTGCCAGGCGGTGAGACCGGCGATCGGCAGGGCCGCCGCGTCCTCCAGCGGGACACCCTCCGGCACGCGGACCAGCATGTTCTCCGGTGCCACGGCGTACTCGGCGGCGGCACCTCCGTCGAGGCGGGCGATCACCCGATCACCGGTGCGGTCACCGTCGGCGATGGTTCCGGCCACATCGAGACCCATGGTGTACGGCAGATCGAGCGGCACGATCGACCGCAGCAACCCCTGCCGCAACCCGGCCTCGGACGGGTTGAACGTGGTCGCGGCGACCCGGAGCAGAACCTCACCGGCACCGGGTACGGGCCGCGGGATCCGGTCGAGGTGGATCACGGCCGGTTCCCCGTACCCATGCATGCGCATTGCTCTCATGAACGAACCGTAAGCGGGCCGCCCAGGACGATGAATGTTCCATGATCCCGTTTCTATATGCGATCGTCTCGCTCATGGACGTGCTCAGCGACGTGCTTGCGGTGATGCGAACCGGCCGCCCCCGATCCGCGCGGGTGGCGTGGCGGGCGCCGTGGGCGCAGGAGTTCGCGCCGGCGCCCGGTTCGGCCGGATTCCACGTGCTGGCACGCGGCTCGTGCGTGCTGCTGCGCGCCGGCGCGGAACCGCTGCGGCTCGCCGCGGGCGACATCGTGTTCCGGGCGCACGGTGACGGGCACACGCTCGCCGACTCGCCCGGCACCCGGCCGATCCTGCCCGCGTGCGGCCCCGACGACATGGCCGGGCTCCCGGCGTTCGCCGCGGCCGGCCCGGCCGGGGACGCGGACGCGACCGTGACGCTCTGCGGCGCCTACGAGCTGGCGCCGGAGCTGGTGCACCCGATGATCCACGATCTGCCGGACCTGATCCACATCCCGGCCGGACGGCATCCGCGGCTGGCCGCCACCGTCGAGCACCTGGCCGCCGAGCTGATCGATCCCGGACCGGGCAGCACCGCCCTGATCCCGGCGCTGCTCGACACGATGCTCGTGCACCTGCTGCGGACCTGCCTGACCGGCGACCATCCGACCGGCTGGGCGGCCGCACTGTCCGATCCGGTGACCGGCGCCGCACTGCGGGCCATGCACCGCGAACCGGGCCGGGACTGGACGGTCGCCGCGCTGGCCGCCGAGGGCGGGCTGTCCCGCGCGCCGTTCGCCCGCCGATTCACCGAGCAGCTCGGCCGGCCCCCGCTGACGTATCTGACGTGGTGGCGGATGGCGGTGGCGGCCGGGCTGCTGCGGAGCACCGATCTGACCCTCGGCGCGGTCGCGGACCGGGTCGGGTACGGCTCCGAGTTCGCGTTCGCGACGGCGTTCAAGCGCCGCTTCGGGGTACCGCCCGGCCGCTATCGAACGGGGTTCAGGTGACCAGCGGCGCCGCGAACGCGGCCGGCACGCTCTCCGGCTCGATCGGCCGGCACAGGTGGTAGCCCTGACCGTAGTCGCAGCCCAGCTCCCGCATGGCCCGGTGCTGTTCCTCGGTCTCGACGCCCTCGACCACGGTACGCAGCTTGAGTGTGCGGGCCAGCTCGACCACCGTGCGGATGACCGCCAGGTCGGCGGCGGTCGGCTCGGCACGGCTGATGAACGCGCGGTCGATCTTCAGCTCGTCGACCGGGAGGCGCTGCAGGTAGGACAGTGACGAGTAGCCGGTGCCGAAGTCGTCGATCGCCAGGCCCACGCCGAGGTCACGCAGGTCGCCCAGGCAGGCGATGGCCGTACGCGGATCGTTCATCAGAACCGACTCGGTCAGCTCCAGGGTGACCGCGCCCGCCGGGAGCCCGCAGCCGGTGAGCGTCTGCTCCACGTCGGCGGCGAACTGCGGGTCGGTGAGCTGGCGGCCCGAGACGTTCACGTTCAGGGTCAGGGCCGGGTGGGTCCGCCGCCAGCGGGCGGCCTGCTCGCCGGCGGCCCGCAGCACCCAGCGGCCGATGTCGGCGATCATGCCGTTCTCCTCGGCCAGCGGCAGGAACTCGACCGGCGGCACATACCCGCGACCGGGCCGTTTCCAGCGGATCAGCGCCTCCACGCCGGTCGCCACGCCGGTCTCCAACCGGATCAGCGGCTGGTAGAGCAGCCGGAACTCGTCGGCGGCCAGCGCGTGCCGCAGGTCGGCGGTGAGGGTGAGACGGGCCAGCGCCTCGGCGTGCATGGCCGGCTCGAAGACGATCACCTTGCCGGGGCCGTCCTTCTTGGCCCGGTACATCGCCACGTCGGCGTTGCCGAGCAGGTCGTCGGCGTCGAACCCGGCCGTGCCGGTGGCGATGCCGATGCTGGCGCCGATGAACACGTCCCGGCCGCTGATCCGGAACGGCCGGCGCAGCGCCTCGATCAGCCGCCACGCCACCGGCACCGCGTCGTCGGCGACGGTCGTGTCGAGCAGCACCGCGAACTCGTCGCCGCCGATCCGGGCACCCACGTCGGCCGGGCGCAGGCAGTCGCGGATCCGGGCCGCCACGTGTCCGAGCAGGTCGTCACCGGCCCGGTGGCCGAGGCTGTCGTTGACCGCCTTGAACCGGTCCAGGTCGATGAAGAGCACGCTGGTCGGCACCGTCAGGCGCAGCTTCCCGGCCAGGATCTCCAGGAACAGCACCCGGGTCGGCAGACCGGTCAGCGAGTCGTGCCGGGCCTCGCGCACCGCCTCGACGAGGGCAAGCCGCTCGGCGGCCTCGCGCTCACGCTCCTCACGCAGGCGTCGCTCGGCGGTGAGCAGGGCGATGTTGTCCAGTGCCAGGCCCAGCGTCTGCGCCATCGCCTGCAGCAGCTGCCGTTCCTCCGGGTCGAGCGGGTCACCGGCCCGCGCCACCATCAACGACCCGCGCGGTTCGGCGCCGAACCGCGCGGTGCCGATGTTGAGGTCCTCGAGGCCGGGCAGCGACAGCTGGGACGCCGGACCCGCCGGCAGGGCGCCGTCGAGCAGGTCGCGGTCGACGCCGCGGGCCACCTCGACCCGGTCACCGCGCAGAACCGCCCCGACCTCGGCCTCCAGCACCTCGGCGGCCCGTTCCACCGCGATGGTGATGGCGGCTCGCTCGTCCTGCGGCGAGCAGACCGCGGCGAAGAACTCGGTGAGCTGATGTGTGGACCAGTGGTTCACGACCGCCTCCTCAACACAAGAGCTTCCTCAACCCAGCGCGAGCGTGGCCACGGTGAAGTGGTGCATGCCGAGCGCGCCACGCACCCGGGCGATCTCACCGTTGGTGTAGAAGCCGCCGAACGGCACATCCGGAATCACGGCGGCGATGCCGTCGTGCTCGGGCTTGACGCCGTCCTCGCCGATGGCGATCCGGCGGGCGGCGCAGTCGAAGACCATCGCGCCGAGGGGCGTCCGGCCGCCGAGCGTCCCGACCGCCTGCGCGACGGCCTGACCGGCCGCGTCGGTGAGCGAGCCGTGGTCGCTCTCCATCATCCAGGCGAGGGCGCCCTGCGGCACGTCGGCCAGGCAGATCAGCGACCGGGCGGAACGGTCCGCCGAGTGGATCACCCGGATGTCTTCGCCGCTGCGCCGGGACAGGCCCAGCGGGTGGGAGAAAGCCGCCTGCCGGAACGCCTCCTCGTCGTCGAGGATCGACTCGTCGAGACCGAGCCGCCGCAGGAGCACGTCCAATGCCGGTTCGCCGTCCAGCTCGTGGACGCGGCCGTCCTGACTGCTGGTCACGATCATGGCGTCGCCCTGCTTGCGCCAGCCGTGCGCGATGCCCACGCCGAGTGGCTGGTCCGAGCCGACCGCCACGCCCACGACCGCGTCGGAGAGGATCTCCACCCCGTCCCGGCCACCGTGGAACTGGTAGGTGCGTACGTAGGCAAGATGGTCACCGGCGCAGCCGCCGACCAGCGGAACCACGGCGCCGGCCACCGAGAATGCGCCACGGACGATCTCGTGCTGGTTACCGGTCAGGCCGTCGGCGAGCATCAGCAGCGCCCGATGCGGCTGGTCGACGGCGCCCAGGCACGAGGCGGCCTCCACGCCGGCGTCACGCAGGCGGCCCGAGACGTTTCTCGAGACATGGGTGCGTACGGCGAAGCCGGCACCGCCCCACGCGGTGACCGACACGCCGTCCCGGCTGACGGTGCCGCCCCCGATCTGCCCCGACGTGGTGCAGCCGACGATCACCGTCCCGGCGCCGACCCGTTCCCGGATGCCGTCGAACAGCTCCGGCACGTGATAGCCCACCGAACAGAAGACGAACACCACCAGCGGCTCACGGCCGTTCAGCGCGGCCGCGGCCGCCTCGGCCCCGGCCGAGGCCGGGTCAGTGAGCGTGCTGTGTCCCGTGCCGAACCAGCGGCCGTCGAGCTCAACGCGATCCATGTCGCGACGAATCGGCGCGCCGGGGCCAGACCTGAGATCACCTGCCGTTGCTTTCCAAGCACGCTCGGTCAGGAGGCGGGGGCGTCGTAGCGGTCCCGGATGAAGGCGCCCAGGCGGCCGGCGAAGCGCTCCAGGGTCGCGGCGGCGGCGTGGCGGGAGTCCCAGACGGCGCGGAGCCGGATGGAGAGCTCCTCGACGGCCAGCGGCCGCAGGTCGAACCGAGGGTCGTCGGAGGCTATGGCGATTCCGCGACCGGCCGCTGCCAGCGCTTGGGCGACCGTGCCGTTGGCCGCCTCGATGAAGGGCTCGTGCGAATTGCCGGCCACGGCCGCGTCCCAGGCCTGCCGGGCGGTGAACGTCGCCGGCAACAGGATCAGCGGCTCGCCGGACAGGTCCGCGAGACGGACGCGCACCCGGTCCGCCCAAGGATGGTCCCCGGGAACGTAGGCCCAGACCGGCAGCACGGCGAGTGGCATCTCCTGAAACGGCGCCGACGCACGAAACGTGGTCACCGCCAGATCGGCCCGCCGCAGCGTCTCGGCCGGGGAGAGACCGTCGGCGCCCAGGACGTCGGTGGTCGGGTCGTCCGGGGCCAGTGTCGCGATGAACGGGGCGATCACGTCGGTCAGCGTCACGGCCGGCGCGCCGATGGTCAGCCGCTCCAGCCGGCCGTTGGCGTGGAAAGAGGCCGCCACCTTCAGCGCGTCCGCACGCTGCAGCAGGTCACGGGCCTGCGGGAGGAGGGCGCGACCGGTCGTGGACAGCTCCAGGCGGGTGGTCGAACGGTCGAAGAGCGGCACGCCGAGGTCCCTCTCCAGCTGGCGCAGCTGCCGGGACAGGCCGGGCTGTGTGAGGTGCAACCGGGCGGCCGCGCCGCTGACCGTGCCTGCCTCGGCGGTCGCCACGAAGTAGCGGAGATGCCGCAGCTCCATTCATGCCTCCCCGGCATAGTCGGGCTGCCGCAACGGTAATGGACGGGCATGACGGCGCGCCCGAGACTGAGGCGCGTGAGCATTGAGCAACAGCGCCGGCTGATCACCGAACCGCCCGGCCTTCGAGGAGATCCGGTGACCTTCGACGTGATCGACCCGGCGACCCTGACGGTCGTGGCACAGGTCGAGGACCAGGGCACCGACGGCGCACGCGCGGCCGTCGACACCGCCGCCGCGGCCTTCACCACCTGGCGGCGGACCCCTCCTCGTCGCCGGTCGGAGATCCTGCATCGGGCGTACGAGCTGATGGTCCGTGACCGTGAGTCGCTCGCCCTGCTGATCACCAGGGAGAACGGGAAGTCGCTGTCCGACGCCACCGGTGAGGTGACCTACGCGGCGGAGTTCTTCCGGTGGTTCGCCGAGGAGGCGGTACGGCCGGGAGGCGACTTCGGGGAATCGCCGGCCGGGGGCACCCGTACCCTCGTCACGCATCGCCCTGTCGGGGTAGCCGCACTGGTCACGCCGTGGAACTTCCCCGCCGCGATGATCACCCGCAAGATCGGCCCGGCGCTCGCCGCCGGTTGCACCGCGGTCGTCAAACCGGCCGCCGAGACACCGCTCACCGCGCTCGCCATCGCCCGGCTGCTCACCGAGGCCGGGCTGCCGGACGGGGTGATCACCGTGGTGACCACCACCGACGCGTCCGGTGTGGTCGGTGCGTGGCTCGACGACGAACGGGTCCGCAAGATCTCCTTCACCGGCAGCACCGCGGTCGGCCGGGTGCTGCTGCGGCACGCCGCCGACCGGGTCGTCAACTCGTCGATGGAGCTCGGCGGCAACGCTCCGTTCATCGTCGCCGACGACGCCGACCTGGACGTGGCCGTAGCCGGGGCGATGATCGCCAAGTTCCGCAACGGCGGACAGGCCTGCACCGCCGCGAACCGGTTCTACGTCCACTCAGCGGTGGTCTCCGGCTTCGTCGAGAGGTTCGGTGCCGCCGTGGAGGAACTGACCGTCGGCCCGGCCGCCGACGGCGCCGCCGTCGGGCCGCTGATCAGCGCGAACGCGCTGCACCGGGTCACCCGGACCGTCGACGAGGCGGTCGCGGCCGGCGCCCGGATCAGCCACCGTGCCCCCACACCGGACGCGCCGGGCCACTTCTACCCGCCGACCGTCCTCATCGACGTCCCGGCCGACGCGGCGATCCTTCAGGACGAGATCTTCGGGCCGGTCGCGGCCATCACCAGCTGGGACACCGAGGAGGAGCTGCTCAAACTGGTCAACGACAGCAAGTACGGCCTGGCGGCGTACGTCTTCTCCGGTGATCTGGCCCGTGCCCTGCGCCTCGGCGAGGCCCTCGACGCCGGCATGGTCGGCGTCAACCGTGGCCTCGTCTCCGACCCGGCCGCCCCGTTCGGCGGCGTCAAGCAGAGCGGCCTCGGCCGCGAGGGCGCCCGGGAGGGGCTGCGCGAGTTCCAGGAGACGCAATACCTGAGCGTGGACTGGCCCGCTTGATTTCCCACGACGGCGGCCTGTGTCATTCGTGACGCAGGTCGCCGTTTCATTGGTTAGCTTTGCGACCGTTCGGTCGGATAGCGTCGATGCGGATCTCGAAGGGTTACAGCACGGGGGCACCACATGACGCGCTACGTGGCGATCGGCGACAGCTTCACCGAGGGCCTGGGTGACACCCTGCCCGACGGCACCGAGCGGGGCTGGGCAGACCTCGTCGCCGCCGGCCTCTCCGAGATCGCCGACGGTCCGGTGGAGTATGCGAACCTGGCCATCCGGGGCCGCCTGCTCGAGCCGATCGTGAAGGAGCAGCTGGAGACCGCGCTGGCCCTCACACCGGCCCCGACGCTGCTCACCTTCAACGGCGGCGGCAACGACATGCTGCGGCGCGGTGTCTCCCTGGAGCACCTCATCGAGCTGACCGAGCACGCCGTCCAGCGCTGTGTCGACACCGATGTCCGCCTCGTCGTGCTGAGCGGCGCCGACCCCTCCGACCACCTGCCGTTCGGCAGCACGTTCCGCCAGCGAGGCGAGATCCTCACCGCCGCGGTGTCCGAGCTGCTCCCCCGCTACGGTGTGACGTTCGTCGACTGCTTCCGCGACGTCGAACTGCGCCGTCGTGCATATTGGTCATCCGACCGCCTGCACCTCAACGCGGCCGGCCACCGGCGGGTGGCCTCCCTGGTGCTGGGCGCCCTGGGCCACCCGAAGCCACCGCACGCCCTCGACCCGGGCCCGGCGCCGGCGTTCCACCTGCTCAACGAGGCCCGCTACTACGGTCAGCACGTACTTCCCTGGATCCACCGGCGCTTGCGGGGCCGGTCCTCAGGAGACAACCGCCTCCCCAAGTACGCCTCCTGGACCCCCATCACCGTCTGACGCCGACCACCCGCCGTCCTCACCCGCCGCCCGCCGCGCACCCGCCGCGCACCGCCACCCGCCGCCGCGCACCGCCGCGCACCGCCGCGCACCGCCGCCCGCCGCCCGCCGCCCACCGCCCACCGCCCGCGATCTTGTGAGGTTGCGGTTGCGTCGAGGGCCGGAGTCCACAAGATCTCTCGCGAAGACGACGATCCAGGATCCGCGGGCGGCGTTCCGCCCTCCGGAGGGAGAGCGGAACACCGCACCGATCAGCTTTGCGGCAGGACCCGCGCGATCTTGACGGCCGAGTCAGCTCTGCGGCAGGACCCGCGCGATCTTGACGGCCGAGTCAGCTTTGCGGCAGGACCCGCGCGATCTTGATGGCCGAGGTCGAACCGCCCGCCGCCGGATAGGCGACACTCCCGTCGGCGTAGGACTTGAACGCCTGGTAGGAGTGGTCCTTAGCGGCGAGGTTCAGGCGACCGCCGACGGCCTTGCCGGTTCCGGCGTCGTAGACCTGGGCCGCGATGCCCGCCCCGGACTGCCAGGCGAGCAGCATCCGCCCGCTGCCGTAGGTGACCAGGTGCGGGTGCGCGGACGCGATGCCGGTCTTGATGCTCGACGTGGACTTCCCGGTGGTGAAGCGCTCGAGGCGGATCTTGCCGCCCTGGCTCCAGGCGGTCCAGTACCCCTTCGACTTGGCCAGGACCAGGTCACCGCCGAAGAGGGTGCCGTCGCAGGTGCCGGTGGCGACCGTGCGGTACGGGTTGGGCTGCGCGATCCGGCAGTCGTTGTCGGTGGCGCAGACGGCGGCGAAGCGTTTGGTGCGCGGGTCCCAGACGATGCGCGAGTTCCAGGCGTGGCTGCATCCGACCTCGGCGGCGTCCTTGTGGCCGCTGAGCAGCTTGCCGTTAGCGCTCACAACCTGGATGCGGTCGCCCTGGTGGATGTCGACGCAGGCGCCGTTCTTGACGGTGATGGCGGTGCCGAAGTAGGCGGCCCAGTCGGAGCCGTTGGTGGCGAGGCGGCCGTGGTGCTGGTACCACCAGATGAAGCGGGCGCCGTCGTCGTAGCCGGTGCGGCCGCCGGTCAGGTTGGTGACCTGGCGTTCCCAGAGGAGCTTGCCGTTGTCGTCGAAGCGGATCATGTGCATCGTGTTGCACGGGCTGGACGTGCCGCCGCAGAGTTTGCCGCCGCCGCAGTTGCCCTTGCGGGTGAGCAGGATGACGCCGCCCTTCGCATCGGCCTGGACGTCCTGCAGGTCGATGCCGGTGAAGCTGGTGGGCGTGCCGGTGAGTTTGTCGTCGCAGCCGAGACGGCCGAGGTGGACCTTGCCGTCGGTGCCGAGCCAGGCGAGCCACGAGCCGCCGTCGGGGCGGGCCGCGATCGCCATCGGCAGTTTGTCGGTGTCGCCCTCGGAGCCGTAGCCGATGACCTTGGACGGCAGCTTCACCTCGGTGATCTTCGCGACGGGCGCGGCAGCGATCTTGCGGGCGCAGGCCCCGGTGGTCGCGGGGGTCGCGGGGGCCTGCGGCTTCACGACGGAGGAGGCGGAGGCGGACGGCGCCACGGACGCCCCGGGTGGCAGTGACGAGCCGGCCGCGACCCGCTCAGCGGGCCCCGGATCAGCCGTTTCCCCGGATGACGTTGAGCACGCTCCCATGACAAAAGCGGCAAGTGCGGCAACGCACACCGTACGCAGGGCTCTCATGTCCTTTTCCTTGCTTGTTTTAAGTTTTTCTTAGGGGCGACTTAAACGGCACGCCATGATCGGCGCATCGACAGACCTTACCGGTTTCCGCCCGCTCATCAAACCGCCACCCGCCCGTCAAGCGCCGTCCGTTGACCCGTCTCCACCTGCGATGAATCATCCTCGTCAATGAGATATTCGGAGGAGCCATGGGCCGGCCGCGCATTTCTGTAGTCATTCCCGCATATAACGAGGAAACGATGATCGGCCCCTGCCTGCGTGCCGTTCTCGCACAATCACGGGCCGCCGACGAGGTGATCGTCGTCGACAACAATTCATCCGATCGTACGGCGGAGATACTGCTCCAATTCGCGGCGGATGTGATCGTGCTGCAGGAGGAGCGGCAGGGTGTTCAGCACGCCCGCAATCGCGGCCTGAACGCGGCGACCGGTGACATCATCGTGCGGATCGACGCGGACACCCGGCTGCCGGAGGGCTATCTGGCCGAGGTGGTGGCCACCTTCGGCGACCCGTCGGTGGACGCCGCGACCGGACCGGTCCGCTACTACGACGTGATGATGCCGCGGGTGGCGGCCCGGGGTGACGCCCTGATCCGCGGCATGTGGACGGTGCCGAACGGACGGCTGGACTGGATCTTCGGGGCGAACATGGCGATCCGGCGGCCGATCTGGCAGGCGGTGGCCACGACGCTCTGCGCGGACGAGCGGTTCCACGAGGATCTGGATCTCGGCCTGCACCTGCGGGAGAGTGGCTTCTCGGTGCTGTACGCCCGGCGGCTGGTGGCCGGGACGTCGTCGCGGCGGGTGAAGGGTGACTTCGCCGGGTTCCGGCACTACCTGCTGATGACCGAGCAGGGGTACGCCCGCCACATCGGCCGGCTGCGGCGCGGCTCGTACGCCCGGGCCTGGATGACCGCCCGCCTCCTGCTGGCAATGTATCCGATCATGCGCTGGCAGCACGCGAGCCACCAGCGCCGGAACGCGTCGCCGGTCGTGATGGCCCGCAAGAACCCGATGTCCGGGGTGTGCGACACCTAGGCCGGATTGACCTGCGGGGACGCGCCGGGGATCGCGGTCTGGGCGCGGAGCTTGGCGAGTGCCTGGCGGGCATTGACGACGCCGTCGGCGGTGAGGCGGTAGAACCGGCGGGCGGGCCGCCCCTCGGCTGCCGGGTCGACCTGCTCCCAGCGGGCCTCGACCCAGCCGGCGCCCTGGAGACGGTGCAGGATCGGGTAGAGGCTGCCGCTGGCCAGGCCGGTCGCCTGCATCAGCTCCAGGCCGTACCGGTCCGCGTCGGGCTCGGCGAGCAGTGCGGCGAGAATCCGCGCCGTCGGGATCGTGATCCGCATCCGGCCACTCTATCGGAACTCTACATAGGGTCAAGTCGCTGAACCGCCGACCCGTCGCTCACGTAACCACTCCCATCGGCATCCCCCGGCCGTCGGCGCACAAAGGAGTGCATCGTGAGCTCTGAGCAGCATGTCTCCGTCTTCGATCTGTTCACGGCCGGTATCGGCCCCTCCAGTTCACACACCGTCGGCCCGATGCGCGCGGCACGGCTCTTCGCCGGGCTGCTGGCCGGAAACGATCAGGTGGAGAGTGTGCGGGCCGAGATGTTCGGGTCGCTCGGCGCCACCGGCCATGGGCACGGGACGCCGAAGGCCGTGCTCCTGGGGCTTGAGGGCGACGCCCCCGAGACGGTGGACGTGGTCATGGCGGACGCGCGGGCCGCACGTATCCACGCCGACCGGCGGCTGCGGCTGCTGCGCGAGCGCGAGATCGGCGTCGACCTGGTCCTGCACCGGCGCCGGACCCTTCCCGGTCACCCCAACGGCATGCTGTTCACCGCGCTCGACGCCGACGGGACCGAGCTGATCACCAAGACCTACTTCTCGGTCGGCGGCGGGTTCATCGTGGATAAGGACATATCGGTGGTACGGCGTGAGCACGCCCCTGTCGCACACCCGTTCGCCACGGCCGCCGAGCTGCTGGCACGGGCGAACGCCACGGGACTGTCGATCTCCCGCCTCATGCTCGCCAACGAGGGCGCCGACCGTACCGAATCGGAGATCAAATCCGGCCTGCTGGACATCTGGCAGGTCATGCGGGACTGCGTGGACGCCGGCCTGGACGCCGAGGGCGTGCTCCCCGGTGGCCTGCGGGTGCGCCGCCGTGCCGCGACCACGGCCCGTCAGCTGCGCGCCGAGGGCAACCCGGAGGCGCACGCCATGGAGTGGCTGACCGTCTACGCCATGGCGGTGAACGAGGAGAACGCGGCCGGCGGCCGGGTGGTGACCGCCCCCACGAACGGTGCCGCCGGGATCATCCCGGCCGTGCTGCGCTACTACCTGGACTTCGTGCCGGGCGCGGACAAGGAGGGCGTGGTCCGCTACCTGCTCACGGCCGGTGCGATCGGCCTGCTGTTCAAGCGCAACGCGAGCATCTCGGGCGCCGAGGTGGGCTGTCAGGGCGAGGTCGGTTCGGCGTGCGCGATGGCCGCGGCCGGGCTCGCCGAGGTGCTCGGCGGCACTCCCGAGCAGGTCGAGAACGCCGCCGAGATCGGCATGGAACACAACCTCGGCCTGACCTGCGACCCGGTCGGCGGCCTCGTCCAGATCCCGTGCATCGAACGCAACGGCATGGCCGCCGTCAAGGCCGTCACCGCCGCCCGCATGGCCCTGCGCGGCGACGGCCGCCACCACGTCTCCCTCGACAAGGTCATCAAGACCATGAAGGAGACCGGCGCCGACATGAAGGACAAGTACAAGGAGACCGCGCGCGGCGGCCTGGCCGTCAACGTCATCGAGTGCTGAAGCCCTGCACCGGCTGCCTCTCACCGCAGCCTGAACGGCGTTGAGACAGCGGTACAACAAATCCGGTGGTTGACAAGAAAGTTACGGGCATCAACACTTCGAAACATTCCCCCACGAGCGTTAGCGCTAACAATCGGAGTTTCGATGCCCCGAGTCCTCAGTCGCACCAGCGCGTTCCTGGCCACCTTCGTCCTCTTCATCGCCGGCCTGGCCGCCCCGGCCAGCGCCCTCGACCCGTTCACCGGCTACCTGATGGCCCACTTCATCGGGGAGCAGAGCCAGGGTGAACAGATCTATCTCGCCCACAGCAAGAACGGCCGCAACTGGACCGACCTCAACAACGGCGGCCCGGTGCTGCTGTCCACCGTCGGCACCAAGGGCGTCCGCGACCCCGCCATCGTCCGCTCCCCCGGCGGCGACAAGTACTGGATCATCGCGACCGACCTGCGGATCGCCAGCGGCACCTCGTGGGGCGACGCGTCCACCAAGGGCAGCAAGAGCCTGGTCGTGTGGGAGTCCAGCGACCTGGTCAACTGGTCGGCGCCCCGGCTGATCAACGTGGCCGGCGGCATCTCCGGCGCCGGTGACGCGTGGGCGCCCGAGGCGATCTGGAACCCGGCCACCGGCGACTACGTCATCTACTGGGCCACCAACTCGGCTCTCAACGGCGTCACCAAGCACCGCATCTGGTATGTCCGGACCAGCGATTTCCGTACCGTGACCGCCCCGCAGCTCTACATCGACCGGGGATCCGGCCAGGGCATCATCGACACCCAGATCATCGAGGTGGCGAACAGCCTGGGCGGCTACCGCTACTACCGGGCGTCGGCCGACGGGCAGATCACCGTCGAGGGCAGCAACTCGATCCTCGGCAGCTGGACCCGGATCGGCGACCTGCAGCACCTCGGCATCTCCAACGGCGCCACCGGCGGCAACGTGGTCGAGGGCCCGATGTGGGCACAGACCAACGGCACCAACGAGTGGCACCTGTGGGTCGACCAGTACGCGACCGGCCGCGGTTACATGCCGGTGCGCTCGACCAACCTGGGCAGCACCGCGAACTTCGCCACCCGCAGCGACTACAGCCTCGGCAGCACGAAGAAGCGGCACGGGTCGATCCTGAACCTGACCGCCGCCGAGGAGAGCCGGGTGCTGGCGAAGTGGGGTGCGAGCGCGCCGATCAACCGGCTGCAGTCGTACAACAACCAGACCCGCTACGTCCGGCACGTCAACATGGACGTGCGCATCGACGCGAACGTGAGTCCGGCCCAGGACGCCCAGTTCCGGCTGGTTCCCGGCCTGGCGAACAACTCCGGGTACGTGTCGTTCGAGTCGGTCAACTTCCCGGGCAACTACCTGCGCCACTACGGCTACGACCTGGTGCTCGCGCCGAACGACGGCACCTCGACGTTCGCCGGCGACGCGACGTTCAAGCAGGTGGCCGGGCTGGCCGACAGTTCCTGGTCGTCGTTCCAGTCGTACAACTATCCGACCCGTTACCTGCGGCACTACAACTACCTGCTGCGGATCGACCCGATCAGCACCGCGACCGAGCGCTCCGACGCCACTTTCCGCATCACCAGCTGATCAGTTGAGGGGGCCGCCGGAGCGGCCCCCTTTTCGTTTGCCTATCCCTTGCGACGCAAGGTACCTTGTGGGCGTGAGCGACGATGCGGCACTGACCACGGCCCTGCGCCGGGGCACCATCGAGTACTGCGTGCTCGCGCTTCTCGACAAGCGCGAGCTCTACGGCGTCGAGCTGGTCCAGCAACTCAGCACCGGCCTCGGCATGACCACCAGCGAGGGCACGATGTATCCGTTGCTCTCCCGACTGCGGCGCAACGGCCGGATCGCGACCACCTGGCGCGAGGCTCCGGCCGGTCCTCCCCGTCGCTACTACACCCTCACTCCGGACGGCGAGGCGGCTCTCACCCACTTCCGCACCGAGTGGGTCGTCTTTCGCAGCGGCGTCGACCGCATCCTCGGAACGGAGCTCTGAGATGACCCAGACCGACGAACTCGTCGCCGCCTACCTGGCGCGGGTGGAGCGGGCCGCGAGCCGGCTGCCGGCCGGGCGTCGCGAGGAGCTGATCGCCGACCTGCGCGAGCACATCGAGATCGCCCGGGCCGAGTCGGAGGCGCAGACCGAGGCCGAGGTCCGCACGATCCTGGACCGTCTCGGCGACCCGGAGAGCATCGTGGCCGCCGCCGATACACAGACCGACCTGCCCCGGGTGCCACCGACCGCGCCGTACCCCCCGGCAAGTCCGTACCCCCCGGCAAGTCCGTACCCTCCCGCGGTGCAGCCCGCGCGGCAGCCGAAGCGGACGGCGCTCTGGGTGGTGCTCGCCGTGGTGGCCGCCTTCGTGCTGCTCGCGTTCTGCGCCGGCGCCTTCACCCTGGCGCGCGACAGTGGCTCGCCGCCGTCGATGGTCGAGAACGTGGTGCCGGCCGAGCCCGCGCCCGAGCCGACGCTGACCGGATCGACGGGACCCTGATACGACCCTGAAGATCCATTCGTAGGGTCTCGTCCGGGTTACCACTGATATGCCGCCGTGGGCGGCGGTTGGGAGGATGAGGCGGTCCATTGTCCGGCCCTGGGGAGGCCAGCATGAGGTTCGCCCGTCCCGCTACCGCCGCCGCCCTCGCCGCCGTGCTGTTCCTGGCCGCGTGCGCCAAGGATCCGGCACCGGTCGCGGCGCCACCGCCCACCAGCCCGCACACCGGTCACAGCGCCGGTTCGGCACCGCCGGCCAGCCCGCTACGCGAGGGTGAGCGGTTCGTCGAGGTGGGGCTGTCGACGCCGTACACCCCGGCCGCGCCGAACGGCGGCACCGACGAGTACCGGTGCTTCCTCGTCGACCCGAAACTGACCGAGGCCGCCTATCTCACCGGCAGCCAGTTCCTGCCGCAGAACGCGGCCATCGTGCACCACGCGATCTTCTACCGGCTCGACCCCGAGCAGGCCAAGGCCGCCGAGAAGGTGGACGCCGAGGCGACCGGGGAGGGCTGGACCTGCTTCGGTGACAGCGGCGTGCAGGGACAGACCGCCTGGGTCGCGCACTGGGCGCCCGGCGCGGGCGAGACCCTGATGCCGTCCGGCTACGGCTTCGAGATGCCGCCCGGCAGCAAGCTCGTCATGCAGGTGCACTACAACCTGCTCGGTTCCGGCGACGGCGGCCCCGGTTCGGACGCGTCCGGCATGCAGATGCGCATCTCCGCCGCGCCGAGCCTCAAGCCGCTGGAGACCGGCCTGGTGATGGCCCCGATCGAGCTGCCGTGCGAGCCGGGCGGCAGCGGGCCGCTCTGCGACCGGGCCACCGCGGTCGCAGACGTCGGCAAGCGGTTCGGCGCCGAGTCCGTGGAGACGGTCAACCAGCTCAACCAGTGGTGCAACGCCGGTGGCACGCCGAAGGCCGGCAACACCCAGTCCTGTGACCAGCCGATCGAGCAGGGCGGCACGGTGCACATGGCGGCCGGGCACATGCATCTGCTCGGCCGGGCGATCAAGGTCGAGCTGAACCCCGGCACACCGAAGGCGCAGACCCTGCTCGACGTGCCGCAGTACAACTTCGACAACCAGGCGCTGCTTCCCCTGGCCAAACCCGTCAAGATCGCCAAGGGCGATACGGTACGGGTGACCTGCACCCACGACGCGACGCTGCGCAAGCAGCTGCCACAGCTGCAGAAGCTGCCCTCCCGGTACGTCGTGTGGGGTGAGGGCACCAGCGACGAGATGTGTCTCGGAATCCTGGTCGTCGCGAGCGAGTAGTGGGTAAAGCGGGATGTCATGACGCAGTACGGCATCCACGCATCGCACGAGCAGATCCGGCCTGGCGTGCTCCTGGACGCGATGATCGCGGCCGAGCGCGCCGGGTTCGAGGCCGCCATGTGTTCCGACCATTTCTCGCCATGGAGCGCCCGCCAGGGCCAGTCGGGCTTCGCCTGGTCCTGGCTCGGCGCGGCCCTGCAGGCCACGAACCTGAGCTTCGGCGTGGTGAACGCACCGGGCCAGCGCTACCACCCGGCGATCATCGCGCAGGCGATCGGCACCCTGGGAGACATGTTCCCGGACCGCTTCTGGGTGGCGCTCGGCTCCGGCGAGTTCAGCAACGAGCACATCACCGGCGGCAAGTGGCCGCGCAAGGAGGTCCGCAACGCCCGCCTGCGCGAGTCCGTCGAGGTCATCCGTGACCTGCTGGCCGGCGAACAGGTGTCCCGCGACGGCCTGGTCACCGTCGACCGGGCCCGGCTCTGGACACGTCCCGAGGTGACCCCGCCCCTGATCGGCGCCGCGGTCAGCGTCGAGACGGCCCGCTGGTGCGCCGAGTGGGCCGACGGCCTGGCCACCGTCAACGCGCCCGAGGACCACCTGCGCGCGATGATCGACGCTTACCGGGGAGCCGGTGGCCGCGGTCCGATCTGCCTGCAGGTGCACCTGAGCTGGGCGCCGACCCAGCAGCAGGCCGAGGAGATCGCGTACGACCAGTGGCGCGGCAACATCTTCGCCCCGCCGGTCTGCTGGGACCTGGCGACCGCCGAGGAGTTCGACGTCGTGTCCGAAAATGTCACGGTCGAGCAGGTGGCGAAGGTCGTGAACATCTCCGCCGACCTGGAGGAGCACGTGCAACGGCTACGAGGCTATGCCGCTCTCGGCTTCGACCGCATCTACCTGCACCACGTGGGGCAGGACCTGATGCCGTTCATCGAGACGTTCGGCGCGAAGGTGCTGCCCGCGCTGCGCTGACCGGGAGCGCTTGTCGGCGTACATGCGCTCGTCGGCCCGCGCGAGCAGATCGTCCGGCGCGACGAGGCGACGCTCGGTCCAGGTGACGGTGCCCACCGCGGCCGTCACCTGGAGCGTCTGCCCGTTCCAGGTGACGGGCGCGGCGATGGACCGCGCCACCCGGTCGCCGATGGCCCGTACCGTGGCGTCGTCCGCCTCCGCTCCGAAGATCAGGAACTCGTCGCCACCGATCCGGGCCACCACGTCCCCGGGCCGGACCGCGTCGCTGATCCGCGTGGCGGTGGCGCGCAGTATCGCGTCGCCCGCCTCATGGCCGTACTCATCGTTGATCGGTTTGAAGCCGTTGAGGTCGCAGTAGATCAGCGCCAGATCTCCGGGAGCGCCGCCGGCATGGGCGGCGATCGCCTTGTGCATCTCGGTGAACAGCCGGCGCCGGTTGACCAGGCCGGTCAGCTCGTCGTGGGTGGCCTGGTAGAGCAGGGCGTGCTTGAGCCGGCTGATCCGGACCAGCACCAGCGGGATGCTGAGCAGCGGCGCGACGGTGAGCAGCAGCCCGTCGGCGGGCTGCCCGAGCAGCTGGCCGAGACCACCGCAGACCGGGATCAGCACGAGGGCCGAACCGAGCATGCCGAGACGCATCTTCGGGATCGGCCCGCCGAGACGGGTGACCGGCTCGCTGAGGTGTTTGACGCTCGGGTGCATCCCGGCCGCACCGAGGCTCAGGTAGCCGATCGCGAAGCAGAGCGCCGGCAGCGACCCCGCCTCACCGGTGGCCGGCCCCATGTTGACGATGGCGGTGCCCAGGATGGTGAGGCCGAGCGACGCGAACAGGTAGTTCAGGCAGGTCCGGCTCGCGGAACTGGCGCGGGCCACCCGCAGCAGGGCGCCGCAGATGCCGAGCAGCACCAGCAGCTGGGTCAGCACCAGGAACTGTCCGGCGATCCCCATGCCGCCGCGCAGCAGGTTCGGCCGGAACAGGAACTCCCACGCCGGTGCGGCCAGCGCCACACCCCACACCGCGGCGTCGATCGTGCCCCCGGCGTCGCGGGGTGCGTGCCGGATCACGATCATCAGGCTCGCGGCCAGCATGAACACGTAGCCGCCGAGCTGCGGAGGCACCACCAGCACGTCCGGCGGGGTGCCGCCGTCACGCAGCAGCGCGGCCATGAACCAGCCGGCATTGCCCACCGTGAGCAGCAGCAACGCGATGATCACCAGCACCCACGGCCGCTGGTCGGTCACCCGGTGCCAGCGCATGCCGGCCGCGATCGCCACGGCCGCGAGGATCCCGGAGAGCAGCATCAGCCCGGTCCGGACCGGCACGCTTCCGAGCAGGTATCCGACGGCGAACACCGCGGCGAGAAAGACGAAGGCCACGTTGACCGTACGCCCGGCACGCACCATCGCCGGCCGGGGCGCCGAGACGTCCCGGCCGGTCGGGGAGATCCCGGGCCGGTTCACACCGGACTGGATCGACGGCGGCGAGCCGGTCCTTAGATTTAGCGCGAGGGCAGGCCAAGGCGTTCCAGGGTGGCCCGGAGCACGTGCCGGCCGGACAGCGACTCCGGGCCGCGCAGCCGGGCCAGCACCCGGTCGCTCCAGGCGCCCGGCAGGCCGAAGCGGCTGTTGTAGTCGGTCAGGCGCTCGTCGTACACCTCGATGTGCGCGTCGGCGGCGTCCGCGTCGTAGCGTTCGTGGTGCAGGACCGCGCTCTGCGGCAGCCGCGGCTTGATGCCGGCCTCCTCGGACGGGTCGGGCTCCCCGACCGCGAGCCCGAAGGCCGCGACGGCGTGCGCCGGCAGGCCGAGCTCCGCGGCGACCTCCTCGAGCCGGTTGCGGATCGCCCCGACGAAGACCGTGCCGAGACCGAGCGAGCGGGCCGCGACCACCGCGTTCTGCGCGGCCAGGGCAGTGTCGATGAACCCGACCAGCGTCGTCTCCAGGTAGTCGGCGGCATCCAGCGGCGTACCGGCCCGATGCGCGAGACGGCGGGCCCGCCCCAGATCGGCGACCCAGACGAGGAACAGCGGCGCCTGCGCGATGAACGCCTGATCCCCGGCGAGCACAGACAGACGCTTGCGGCGCCCGGGATCCCGCACCGCGACGACACTCCACGGCTGCAGGTTGGACGAGCTGGGCGCGGACTGGGCGGCCGCGACCAGGGCGGTGAGCTCGTCGGCGGTGACATCGCGGGGCCCGAACCGGCGCACCGATCGATGCGCGAGCTGAACGGCGAGAACTTCATTGGCAACAGCGACGGCAGCCGAGGGGTCACCGTAGCGGGCGGCGAGAGACATGCGGTTATCCTACCTAGCCCATAGGGAAAATATGGTACGGCTACCAGGAGAACCCGGCCGTCGCTGCGACGCAGGCGTACCCTCACGGCCCCGGCGCCACCGCCGGGGCATGCGCGGTCCCTCACCGATCCAGGGGCCGGCGATCACCCCGCTGAGGTCAGCTCATCGGCCGCGTCGGAGAGGAGCGCGGCGACTCGGGTCATCGCGTCGATCCGCTGCTCGATCTCGCGGGGCCGAGGGCTCAGCAGAGCGGTGACCGGCGTGTTCACCCACTCGCCCGTCACCACGTACCCGCAGCCCGGCAGGGCCTCCTCGATCCGGCCGAGCAGTTCAGCCGTGAACAGCGCCGCCACCTCGGGCGTGCCGATGTCACCGCCGACAAGCTGCCCGTCCGCGATGGACACCCGGCCCACCGGCAGCGGGCGCGGCAACCTGGCCAGGTAGAACGTGTCGTGACCGCCGATGTCACGGGTCTGGTCGAAGACGACGAACTCCACACCGTTCTCGGTGCCGGAGACCACCGCGAACGCGGGCGGCGCGTCCCGCAGGAACTGTTCCAGCCGTGTCGACGCGGGCAGCGCGGTGTCCTCGGCGCGGTACGTCCAGCCGCGGCGGGCCGCCAGGCGAGGACGGCCGCGCAGCGTCCGGGTACGGGAGATCAGCTTGCCGGTCTGGACCAGGATCGTCACGCCGCCGGCGAAGCCCAGGACACCGGCGGCCCCGGGCCTGTTCTCACCGATCAGCCGGATCGCGCCGACCATCAGCAGCACGCCGACGAACAGCCAGATCACCGGCCGGCGGCGGCTGCGCAACCGGGCCGGGATCGGGCTGTTCGCGCCGTATCTGGTCCACTCGTTCACTTGTTCCTCCGCGAGCCGGGTGCCCCTCCATACCCGTCGACGGCACTGTCCGACCCTCCACACGGTACGGTGCGCATCCGGCTCGCGGCACGCCGTTCGACCGCCGCTCAAGGTAACGAACGGTCACGATTTCGGCGCGATGTGTCAGCCCAGGACGGCCTCCACGCGGACCACCGCGCCGGGAGCCGCCGGCGGGATCAGGTTGCCCTCGACCCGTTCACCGTCGACGACCAGGTGGGTGACCCGGCCCTCGCCACTGACGCTGATCTCGTAGGTGGCGCCGCGGAAACCCCGGGTCGCCGAGAAGCCGGGCCAGCCGGACGGCAGCACCGGGTCGATCCGCAGGCCGCCGTAGTCGGGCCGGATGCCGAGGATCCACTGGCTGATCGCCACGAAGTTCCAGGCGGCGGTGCCGCTCAGCCACGAGTTCTTGGCCTCGCCATGGGTGGGCGCGTCCTTGCCCGCGATCATCTGGGCGTAGACGTACGGCTCGCAGCGGTGCACCTCGCTGATGTCCTCGCGGGCCGACGGGTTGAGGCGCCGGTAGTAGTCGAACGCCCGGTCCCCGTTGCCCACCATCGTCTCGGCGATCATGATCCACGGGTTGGTGTGGCAGAAGATGCCGGCGTTCTCCTTGTACCCGGGCGGGTAGGACGAGATCTCGCCCAGCTCGATCCGGTAGCTGGAGTAGGCCGGCTGCTGCAGCACGATGCCGTGCGGGGTGGCGAGCCGATCGGCGACGCTGTTCAGCGCCTTCACGGCCAGCCCGTCCTCCAGGCCGACACCGCCGAGCACGCAGATGCCCTGCGGCTCGATGAAGATCTGCCCCTCGTCGTTCTCGCCCGAGCCGATCACGTTGCCGTAGAAGTCGTACGCCCGGCGGAACCAGGCGCCGTCCCAGCCGTGCTCGGTGATCGTGCCGGCCATCTTCTCGGCCGCCGCCCGGTAGACGACGCCCTCGCTGTCCTGCCCGCGCAGCGCGGCGATCTCCGCCAGTTCCTTGGCCGCCAGCACGAACAGCCCGGCGATGAAGACCGACTCGGCCACCCCGCCGGTGGCGTTCTCGGTGGTCTGGAACGGCTCGCCCGGGGTGTCGGAGAAGCAGTTCAGGTTGAGGCAGTCGTTCCAGTCGGCGCGGCCGATCAGCGGCAGCCCGTGCGGGCCGAGCCGGTCCAGGGTGTACCGCAGCGACCGGCGCAGGTGCTCGTAGAGCGAGACCTCACTGCCGGGCGCGTTGTCGAACGGCACCTGCTCGTCGAGGAACGTGTGGTCGCCGGTCTCCTTGAGGTAGGCGGCCACGCCGAGGATCAGCCACAACGGGTCGTCGTTGAAGCCGCTGCCGATGTCGTTGTTCCCGCGCTTGGTCAGCGGCTGGTACTGGTGGTACGCGCCGCCGTCCTCCTTCTGGGTGGCCGCGATGTCCAGGATCCGCTCGCGCGCCCGCTCCGGGATCATGTGCACGAAACCGAGAAGGTCCTGGTTGGAGTCACGGAAGCCCATGCCGCGGCCGATGCCCGACTCGTACATCGAGGTGGAGCGGCTCATGTTGAACGTGACCAGGCACTGGTACGCGTTCCACACGTTGACCATCCGGTCGGTGTCGCCGTCCGGCGTCGACACGTGCAGGTTGCCGAGCAGACCGTCCCAGTAGGAGCGCAGGTCGGCGTACCCCTGCTCGACGACCTCGGGCCGCAGCCACCGGGAGATGACCGGCAGCACCCGGGTCTTGTTGATCGTCTGCGATCCGGGCGGATCGAACTTGTCGTCCTTGGGGTTCTCGGCGTAGCCGAGGACGAAGACGACCTCGCGGGTCTGGCCGGGCGCGAGGGCGAGCCGGACGTGGTGGCTGCCCATCGGCTGCCAGCCGTTCGCGACCGAGTTGCCCGACGAGCCGGACTCGACGACGGACGGACGGTCCCAGCCGCGGTAGGCGCCCAGGAACGCGTCGCGCGAGGTGTCGAACCCGGCGAGCGGCTCCGAGCAGGCGAAGTAGGCGAAGTGGTCACGACGTTCGCGGTACTCCGTCTTGTGGTAGATCACCCCGTCGACGACCTCGACCTGACCGGTGCTGAAGTTCCGCTGGTAGTTGGTCGCGTCGTCTTGGGCGTCCCAGAGGCAGAACTCGATCGAGGAGAACAGCGACAGTTCCGCGTTCTCGTCGCGCTCGTTGGTTACCCGTACCCGCCAGACCTCGAGGGTCTCGCCGAGCGGCGCGAAGTAGAGGGTCTCGGCCCGGATGCCCCGCCGGGACGAGCCGATCTTGGTGTAGGACAGCCCGTGGCGGCACTCGTAGTCGTCGAGTTCCCGTTCCGGGGTCGGCTGCCAGGACGGCGACCAGTAGTCCCCGCTGGCGTCGTCGCGGACGTAGACGTAGCGGCCGCCCACATCGAGCGGCGCGTTGTTGTACCGGTAACGGGTGAGCCGCCGCAGACGGGCGTCACGGTAGAACGAGTAGCCACCCGCCGTGTTGGACACGATCCCGAAGTAGGCGTCCGTACCGAGGTAATTGATCCACGGCAGTGGCGTGTCCGGCCGATCGATGACGTACTCGCGCTGCTCATCGTCGAATTGCCCGTAGCGCAACAGGTCCTCCCCCGTCGCAGTCGGAGCCGCCCCGCTGGTCGCGGGCCGGCATGGGAGCAGTGGTGGGAGCGCTCCCATAGTCGAGCATTTTACCGCTCCGACACCTTCCTGTGACCAGCCCTGAGGTTTCAGATCCCGAGCCTCCGGCGAAAGTTCCGGGCCGCCGGAGCCCGGCGCACACGGCTGTGCCTCACCGCTGTCTCGAGCGAGCTGAGACAGCGGTGAGGCACAGCCGCATCTCTTACGGTGTCCAGGGACCGGCGACGGTCCAGCTGCTGTCGGCGGTCAGGGTCAGCGGGCGGTTCGCTCCGGTGCCCGCCCCGGAGGCGATCCAGGCCTGGGCGTCGTAGTGCCGGAGGAAGCTGCCCGGGATGTTGATCGACTCGAAGGTCACCCCGGTGCCGCTGAGTCCGGGCCTGGCACAGAACGTGGCGTCGGCCGCGAACAGCGCCGACCCGTCGTTCGGCGCCATCCGGATGCGGCTCGAGGCGTGCCGCAGAAACTGTCCCGGGAAGTTGACCGACTCGAAGGTGTAGCAGGACGAGTCGGCCAGGCCCCGGCGCAGCGTGAACGTGGCGTCGGCCTTGAGCAGGGCGCTGCTGCCGCTGTTCACCGACTCGGTCCAGCCCAGGCTGTCGGCGTGCCGCAGGTACCGGTCGGTGTAACCCCACGTGGCGACCTGCAGCGAGCGCCGCACGTCGAAGGGCAGAACCACCGAGCTGCGCCACAGTGCCGGAGCCGAGACGTTCCAGGTGGCGTCGGCCGCGAAGCTGCCGCCGGTGTTCGGGTCGATCCGCACCTGCTCGTTGGCGTGCCGCAGGTACTGGCCCGGCTGGTTGGCCGCCTCGAAGGAGACCCCGCCGGCCGCCAGGCCCGGCCGGGAACACCACGTGGCGTCCGCCGCGAACGATCCGCCGGTATCGGCGTCGAGCCGGACCACGCTGTTCGCGTGCCGCAGGAACCGGCCCGGCAGATTCACCGACTCGAACGAATAGCAACGAGGATCGGAAAGACCGGCCACGGTACGGAACGACGCGTCCTGCCGCGGTCCGTCACCACTGATCACATCGGTACGCGCCAGCGAGTTCGCGTGCCGCAGACGACGATCGGTGTATCCGGGCGTGGTGACCTGGAACGACCGCACGTGCCCGAGGGTGAGCGGAACCGCCGCGTTCTGGTTCCGCGCCGTCCGGAGCAGGTTGTTCATGGCGGTGCGCACCTGGTTGGTGTCGACCTTCTGGATCCGCCGGTCGTACGTCCAGAGGCCGTTGTACTCGCCCTCCACGTCGGTGATCTCGGTGTAGACGAAACCGGACAGCCCCTTGCTGGTGACGAGCCGCTCGGAGTCCCGGATCATCCCGGTGAACCGGTCGTTGAGATGCGCGTTGCCCGACATCTGCTCGTAGGCGAAGAACTGCCCGTTCGGGCTGTACTCGTGCCCCGGCGTACGCAGGCCGAGCCCGCCGAACTCACCGAGCATCGACACCCGTGTCGACGACGGCAGGGGCGCGTCCGGCCCGGTGTAGGCATGCCAGTCGATGATGTCGCCGGTACCCGGGTCGCCCTTGGAGTTGCAGCAGTTGAAGCCGCTGTGCGCATTCATCAACCGCGTCGGGTCGTACGCCTCCAGGCTGCGCGTGACCCGCTGGGTCTCGGCCAGGTTCCACTCGCCCCAGCCCTCGTTGAACGGCACGTAGGTGACCACCGACGGGAACGCCCGGTGCTCGTCGATGATCTCGCGCGCCTCGGTCTCGAACTGCGCGATCTGGGCGGCCGACTTGGTGTCGTCACCACCGGACGGGATGTCCTGCCAGACCAGCAGGCCGAGACGGTCGGCGTGGTAGTACCAGCGGGCGGGCTCCACCTTGATGTGTTTGCGGACCATGTTGAAGCCCAGGTCCTTGTGCTTCTGCAGGTCGAAGGCGAGCGCCGCGTCGGTGGGCGCGGTGTAGACGCCGTCCGGCCAGAAGCCCTGGTCGAGGGTGCCGGCGTGGAAGACGAACTCGCCGTTGAGGGTCGGGCGCAGCACGCCGTCGACCAGCTTCGTGCCGACCTCGCGCATGCCGAAGTAGCTGGTCACCTGGTCGGCCGTGGCGCCGCTGGAGTTGCGTAGCGAGACCCGCAGGTTGTGCAGGAACGGATCGTCGGGCGACCAGCGCCGGGCGTTCGGCACCGGGACGGTGAACTCGGTGAACCCGCCGGTCGCCGAGCCGACGACGGTCGCGCCGCTGAGCGCCTCGGCGAAGACGCTGTGCCCGCTCACATTGCCGCGGGTGAACACGCGCACCCGGACGTTGTTGGCGGTGATGTTCGGGTAGATGTCGACCGAGTAGATCGACGACACGGGGGTGGGCTCCAGCCACACGGTCTGCCAGATGCCCGAGGACGGGGTGTAAAAGATGCCGCCCGGGTTGTTGACCTGCTTGCCGGACGGCTGCTCCTCGCCGCGTCCGTCGGTGGGGTCGTAAACCCGTACGACGATCTCGTTGTTGCCGCCGTTGAGCTGCGGCGTGATGTCGACCTCGAACCGGTCGTAACCACCCTTGTGCGTGGTGACCTGGGTGCCGTTGACCCAGACGGTGGCCTCGTAGTCGACCGCGCCGAAGTGCAGCTGCACGCGGCGGCCGTTCCAGCCGGACGGCACCGTGAACGTGCGGCGGTAGAACATCAGGTCGCGGTTGTCGTTACGCATGATCCCGGACAGCGCGGACTCGACCGGGTACGGCACGAGGATCCGCTCCGGCAACGTCTGACCGAGCGGTGGCGCGGCGTTGCGGTTGACGTTGCCGGCGCTGTCGGTGGCCGGGTTCAGGAACTCCCACTCGCCGTTCAATGACTGCCAGTCGGGGCGGGTCATCTGCGGGCGCGGGTACTCGGGCAGCGGGTTGGTGGTGGAGACCTGGCTGGTCCAGGGCGTGGATAGGGGTGGTGTCTTCGGGACGACGGCGGACGCGGGACCGGCGACGGCGACCAGGCCGGTGGAGGCCAGGGTCAGAACCGCACACGCACGGGCTAGAAGTTGGCGCATCGGACTCCTCGCGGGAGCAGGGACGGACGCACTTCAACCGAACCTCGCAAGACCGAACGGTCTCTCACAGGTTCGAACACATTCATCCACCGTCGCCGATCCTCTGTCAAGGTTCCGAACCATTTCCGGAACCGGGCCGGCCCACCTCCCCGACCCGGCCGGCGCTTGATCAGGCCGCCTCTTGATCAGGCCGGCGGCGGGCCTGAGGGCGGTGCTCCGCCTGGACCGCCGGGACCACCCCGCCCGCCGCCGGGAGGGCCGCCGTCCGCAGCCGGGGTCGTGGTGGTGTCCACGCCGACGGTCAGGGCCACGGTGTATCCGCCGCTCACGTCACCGGTCACGGTGGCCAGCTGCTTCACCGCCGAGTCGTCGCCGAACACGTTGTCGGTCGCCAGGGTGAGCCGGGCCAGGTTGGTGACCGACGACTCGTACCCCTTCTCGGCGTAGACCGTGTCGCAGTGCTCCTTCGGGATCGCGACCTGCGAGGTGGCGATCGCCTTGGTGGAGTCGGTGACGGCGGCCTCGTCCGGGTAGACCTCGAAGTGGACGTGCGGCCACCGCCCGGTGTAGCAGGCCGGGAAGATGCTGGTGAACGTCACCTTCCCGGCGGCGTCGGCGACCTGCACGCCGCGCAGGTAGTTCTCGCCGGTGACGCCCTCGGAGTACATCGAGTAGAGCCCGGCCCGGTCGCAGTGCCACACGTAGACGGCCACCCCGGCGAACGCGGCTCCGCCGCCGGCGAGGTCCTTGATCGTCAGCTCCAGGGTCATCGGCACGCCCTCGGCGGTGCCGCTGCCGCCGCCGAAGCTGGAACGGATGTCGCTGCGCACGATCCCGCTCTGCTCCAGCACGTCCGGGCCGTTGGAGCCGTCGCCCGGGTACGGCCCGGCCGTCTCGGCCGGCATCTCCTCGGCATTCGTGGCAGCCGCGGTGGTGGCGGTCGCCGCCGGAGTGGACTCGGAGGTGCAGGCGGCCAGCCCCAGGGAGGCCACACCGGCGCCGAACGCCCGCAGGATCTGCCGCCGCCCCATCAGGGTGCCCAGGTCGAACCCGAGGCCCTGGTCGAACACCTCCTCCCCGGGTCTGACCAGTGGGCGTCCCTGATAGGTCGGTCGGTCCGTCACTTCTTCCTCCGATGTGCTGCTCGCCAGGGGTTACCCGAGCATGCAAACACCGGAAACTATGGATGCCCTGTCATCGACCTACGAGGCCGACGCGGAGTAGCTGTTCGTGACGAAGTCCTTGCCGCCACTCGCCGAGGTGATCTCGTAGCCGAACTGGATCGTGCTGAGCGTGACGTCGCCGTACCATCCGCGGGTTCTGATCCAGTTCATGACGGCACGGATGTCGACCGTGCCGGCGCTGGTGTTGCTCGTCCGGACGAAGGAGAACACCTGGTTGGCGCCGTTCGATCCGCGGTAGACGTTCCAGGTGTGGCCGCCGACGGTGGCCGTGGCCTGCAGCGACCCGAGCGGCCCGACGGCGCCGGTCTTGTTCATCCAGAGCATGATCTCGTACGTGTGCCCGTCGGCCCAGATGTCGTAGGCGGTGGTGTACGCCGCACCGGACGGCACGGTGACGTTGAAGCTGCTGGTGGCGCTGCGCAGCGCGCTGAGCCGGATGCCGACGCTGCGGCTGGCGTTCGGGTACGACTTGATGCCGCCGGTGTTGGGATGGTTGGCCCAGACGCCCCAGTTGCTCGGCGAGTTGGCCCAGATGGTCTGCGGTCCGGCGCCACTGCCCCAGATGTTGTTGTAGAGGGTGTAGCCGCCGTTCGACCAGTTGCCCCACTGGTCGGAGGACCACCAGACGGCGGCCTGCGCGGGCGTCTGCCCGAGCACCAGCAGGACCGACGCGAGCAGCAGGGACAGGGTGATTCTCAGTTTGCGCACGGGAGCTCCTCAGGGAGGGGGATGAGCGGCCGCGTCGAAGCGCTTCGACCGACCTGAGCATCGATGCACATCTAACTTTTGGGGATGGGCGAACCCTAAGGCGTACACGACGGCAACGCAACGCGAAAGTTTCCGGCGCATTGCCTGTTCCACAGTGGAATCACGATAAAGTCGCGGGACACTCGACGCGATCTGGGGGCAGATGTGGTGGAGGAGACGGTCCGGCTTCCGGTCCGGGAGAGTCGTTCGTTCCTGCAACGGGCGGTGCGGTTCCTGGCCGAGGAGGCGCGGGTCGACCAGTTCCTCGACATCGGCGCCGGGCTGCTACTCGTGAACAGCACCCACCAGGTCGCCCAGCGCAAGGTCCCCCACGCCCGGATCGTGTATGTCGACAACGACACCACGATCGACGCGGGATTCCCCGCCACGCCCGAACGGGGCCCCATCCGATATCTGCACGGCGACCTGCGTGAACCCCGCGCCCTCCTGAGCGATCCCCTGCTCAAGGAGACCATCGACCTCGGCCGGCCGGTCGCGCTGATCCTCGTCGGGGTGCTCGATCTCCTGCCCGACCACGCGCAGTCCGTCAGCGTCGTCCGCGAACTGCTCGCCGCCCTGCCGTCCGGCAGTTACCTCGTCGCGACCAGCTTCACCCTCGACCACCGGCCGGCCGAACCCGCCGGACGGCCGGGCACGCACCCCCGCACCCGCGCCCAGTTCGCCGAGTACTTCACCGGCCTCGGCCTGATCGGCCCCGGCATCGTCGCCGTCTCCGAGTGGCTCCCCGAGGTGCCGGCACACCAGCGACCACCCGCCGACACGGTCGCCCTTTACGGCGCGGTCGGCCGCAAACCCTGAGACCCGGTGAGGGTACGCCGATAGCGCACCTCCTCCAGCGGGAAGCCGCGAAGGTCGTCAACCTTCGACATCCCGTCCGGCCGCCAGCCCGCCGCCTCGTAGAACCGCCGCGCCCGGACGTTCGACGCGAGCACCCACAGGGTCGCCTGCCGGAACCCGGCCGCGGTCAGATGCTCCACCGCCGCCGCCATCAGCTCCCGCCCCACTCCGCGCCCCTGGAACGACGGCAGCAGATAGATCGCGCCGACCTCGCCGGTCTCCGGGTCAGCATCCGGGTCGCGGCTCGGCATCACCGCCACGAACCCGGCCGGCGGCACCGTCCCCTCCGTCCACACCAGAACGGCGCCGGGTGGAGGGAACTCGTCGAGCCGCTGCCGCCACCGCGGCTCGCGCTCGGCCGGATCCATGGCGTCCAGGAACTCCTGCGGAACGAGGCCCGTGTAAGCGGCCTGCCAGGCGCGCACGTGCACCCGGGCCAGCGCGGGGACGTCGTCCGGGACCGCCGGCCGGATCGCCATGATCAGGAGAACAGGCCGGCGTAGGCGTTGAGGGCCGGCTGGCCACCGAGGTGGGCGTAGAGGACCTTCGCGTCGCGGTCGATCTCGCCGCGGGCCACCAGGTCGATCAGGCCGGCCATCGACTTGCCCTCGTAGACCGGGTCGGTGACCATGCCCTCGGTCCGGGCCGCCAGGCGCATCGCGTCCAGCGTGGACTCGTCGGGGATGCCGTAAACACCGGCGTGGTAGCGGTCATCCAGGATGATCTCGTCCTCGGTCAGTTCCCGTGCGCCGATCAGCCCGGCCGTCGAGCGGGCGATCCGGGCCACCTGATCACGGGTCTCGGCGGGCTTGGCCGATCCGTCGATGCCGATCACCCGGCGGGGACGGCCGCCCGCCGCCGCGAACCCGGCGACCATCCCGGCCTGCGTGCTGCCGGTCACCGAGCAGACGATGATCGTGTCGAAGAAGACACCGAGCTGCCGCTCCTGCTCGATCACCTCGTACGCCCAATTGGCGAAGCCCAGCCCGCCGAGCCGGTGATCGGACGCGCCTGCCGGGATCGCGTAGGGGGTACCGCCGGAGGCGACGACCTCGGCCAGGGCCGCCTCCCAGCTCTCCTTGAACCCGATGCCGAAACCGGCCTTGACCAGGCGTACGTCCGCGCCGGCCAGCCGGCTGATCAGGATGTTGCCGACCTTGTCGTAGACGCTGTCCGGCCAGTCGACCCAGCTCTCCTGCACGAGCACGCACTTCAGCCCGGTCGCGGCGGCGACCGCGGCCACCTGCCGGGTGTGGTTCGACTGGACGCCGCCGATCGACACCAGCGTGTCGGCACCCTGCGCGAGCGCGTCCGCGACCAGGTACTCCAGCTTGCGGGTCTTGTTGCCGCCGTAGGCGATGCCGGAGTTGCAGTCTTCCCGCTTCGCCCAGACCTCGGCGCCGCCGAGATGACGGGTCAGCCGGTCCAGCCGGTGCACCGGCGACGGTCCGAACAGCAGCGGGTGGCGCGGGAAGTCGGAGATGCTCATGATCGCCCCTCGGTCAGCGGATGTAGATGGCTCCAGATCTCCGCGTTCACCGCGGTCGCGCGCGACACGTCACGGGCGGCCAGGGCGGAGATCAGGTCGTCGTGCAGCCGGACGGAACGGCCGGCCTGCGGGGACGTGAACAGGAGGCGCTCGGCACGGCGTACCAGAGGGGTGTATCTCTCGACCGTGCCGGAGGCCGCGGCGTTGCCGTAGGCCGCCAGCGGGATCGCGTGCACCTCGTCGTCGGCGGCCAGGGCCGCCTCGACGTCGCCCGCGGCGACCGCCTCGGCGAACCGGGTGTTGGCCAGGCGCATCGATTCCAGCAGGTCGGCGGTCAGGGTCTCTGCCACATGGCGTACGGCCAGCGCGTGCATGGCTCCGAGCACGGCCGCCGCGTCCTCGACGTCCTTGGCCACCACCTCGGTGACCCGGGTGTAGCTCTGCGGTTTCGTCTCGACGAGGCCCTCGCTGGTCAGGCGGGCGATCGCGTCACGGATCGGCGCCTTCGACAGCCCGAGCCGGGATGCCAGGTCGTCGGGTCGCAGCGCACTGCCCGGCGGCAGGGTGCCGTCGATGATCGCACCGCGGAGCCGCCCGTAGGCCGCGTCCCGCAGCAGATGCCGTCCAATGCTCTCCACAACTGAAATGTTAGATGCCAGAGCCCTTCCGCCGCCAGCCGCAGTTTTCTCGGCGTGGACGGATGCGGAGACAAGGCCTGGAGCACGGCTGAGCCCGCCGGCCGCACTCCCGACAGGGTCCGCTACGCGGATCACACGCCTGGGATACGGCCGGCGGGCTCAGCTTGAGCCTGCTGTGTGTGACGGTGGCTCGGGTACCGCCCCGACACCCGGACCACCGTCACGGTTCGGGGTCAGCGACGCTTGGTGCCCGTGGTCGCCTGCTCCGCGTTGTCGCCGGCGGCACCCTCTTCAGCGGCACCACCCTCGGCAGCACCCTCCTCGGCGGCACCTTCCTCAGCGGCACCCTCCTCGGCGCCCTGGTCCCCGGCACCGGCACCGGCCGCCGCGGCAACCGCCTTGGCGTCGGCGAGGGCCAGGCAGGACTGGAGCAGAGCGGCCTGAGCGGAGGTCACGGCAGCGGCGGCAGCGGCTGCCTGGTCGGCGGCGCCCTCGCCGGCGGCACCCTCTTCAGCGGCAGCGCCCTCCTCGGCAGCGCCCTCCTCGGCAGCGCCCTCCTCGGCGGCACCCTCCTCGGCGGCACCTCCCTCGGCAGCGCCCTTGCCCGCGCCGCCCTTACCGGCGGCGCCCTTGCCGGCCGCGCCCTTCTCGGCCGCCTTCTCGGCCTTACGGGCCGCCTTCGCGTACTTCTTGGCCAGCGCCTTGTTCTCCGCCTTGGCCTTCGCCGGGTTCGCGGCGGCCTCCTCGGCCTCCTGCGCGGCCTCCTCGGCGCCGTCCTCACCGGCGGCCGCGGCCACGTCGGCGGCGAACTGGTCGCACGACGCCTCGAGGGCCACGGCCGAGTCGACGGCGGCCTCCTCGGGTGCCTGTTCCTGGATCGGGGCGAGCTCTTCACCGTCGCAGACCACGCTGCCGGCATTGACCTGGAGGTCGGTGCACTTCGAGACGTCGAACTGCTGACCGTCGACCGTCACGATGCCGGAACCGGCCGCGGCCTTCGACTTCCCGGTGCCGGCCGACGCCAGCTGCACGCCGGTCACACCGGTGGCCACCAACACTCCCGCGACCACCACCGCGCCGATCGTCTTCCGCCGACTGTCCGGGTTACGTCGGTACGAGCGCGCCCTCATAATCACTCCTCGTCGTTGGAGGTCGATGCCATCGGTTGGGGGGCCATACGGGCCCGGACCCTCGACGGGTTCAACGCATCCGACCGGAGACGTCCCGAAATGCCTCCTGAAAAGCCGAGAAACCGCAGCTCAAAGCGGCTGCGAGAAAAGTGCGGAAAATTTTCCCAGGACCCCGCCGACGGGTGACTCTCACTTGGTCACGCAGGGTGCGACGGAACAGCGTTCCACAGTCGACTACCCACAGTGACTCGGGTCGGCGGTCGGAAGCGGTCAGCGGATCTCGAACTCGATGAGCGAGTAGCCGTAGATCCCGGAGCGCTTCGTGCCGTACATCCGCACATGACGGGCATTCGTCTTCGCGGCGATCCGCACGGTGCCACCGGCGCCGGTGGTGGTCGAGTAGGCGCGCTTCCACGTCTTGCCGTCCAGCGACGTCTCCACCCGGTACGCGGCGCCGTAGGCGTGCTCCCAGACGAGCACGACCTCGGAGATCTGCCAGGCACGGCCCAGGTCGACGCGGATCCACTGCGGGTCGGAGAAGCCGCTCGACCAGCGGGTCGAGGCGTCGCCGTCGCACGCGTTGGCGGGCCGCCACGGGTCGCCCTCGGAGGCGGAGGCGGTCGCTGTGCCCTGCAGCGCGAGGTTGACGCCGGACGGGTTGGCCCGGCCGGTCGCGGCGGGCTTCGGGGGGCCCGAGACGGAAGAGGAGCGTCCGGAGACGGACGGGGAGGGCGCGGGGGCCGACGGGCGGGCGGCGGAACCGTTCGGCGGCTTCGTGGGGGCGGCGCTCGCCGGGTCCGGAGTGGACGCGACTTGCTCCGTCGGGACGGTGGGCGCGGGGGCGGCGGCCTCGGCCGGGTTCCGGCCGCCGGTGCGCTGGGCGGCGAGCAGGCTGAGCGGCACGGCGAGAGCCAGCGTCGCACCGGCGGCGACCCAGGGCCACCGGCGCCTGCGGGACCGCTCCGGGCGTACCGCATCGGGTGCTGAAAACGACAGACCCTGAGCCTCCGCACTGCCGGATCCGGACGGTGACGGTGGCGGGGTCCGCGGGATCTGCGGCATGCGGGTCAGCCGGAGGCTGTCCGCGCGTGAGGGCCTGCGCTGCTCCCCGGACACCGGATCCACCGGCAGCCCGCCGTCACGCCGCTCCACGCGGTTCCCCCCGCTCGTCTCGCACCGGCCGCACGGCCGTCGCGCAGTATCTTGGCGCAAAGACGACGCCGGTCGGTGCCCGCGCGGCCACCGCCACACCCCTGTCGATGCGGCACGCAGGGCATCGGTTGACCGAACGTGAGAGCGATCACATAGCGTGTCGCTTCATTTGTCTCCCGGCTTCACTCGGTGACGATTCCGGTGGACGTGACCAACTTTCGTACAGCGGCTCGCGCGACCTTCTTCAGCCGTTTGTTCGACGGATCCTCCGCTCCCATCAGTCCCACCGTCATCGAGACGTCCCGGTAAGCGACCTGCACCGCTTTCACCCGAATGGTGTTCTCGATCCCCGCGAACTTCGCCTGCATCACCATTTCGACGGCGACCGAGTCGTCGCCGAGGCGCTGCTGCCAGTCCAGGGCGCGGAGGGTGAGTTCGGCGTCGTCCACGTCGATGTCCGCGCATTCCTTCAGCATCGTCCGGAGCGACGCGAGAGCCGCACCGGCCTCCTTCTCGCCGCCCGCGGACAGCACCTCCATCGCCATCGAGCCCTCGTCGGTGTTCTCGAAGATCGCCAGCGCGGTCGGCGGGGCCGCCGGCGTCTCGGGAACGTCCTTCTCGGCCGGCCCGGTCTTGACCGGATCCACCGTGCGGACCGGCCCGGTCGACCTGGCCAGGTCGACGTCCTGGACCGGCATGGCCAGCGGGCTCGAGGAGACTTCCGCCGGGCTGCCGGACATCGCGCACGGGTCGCCGCCCACGGACGCCTCGCCGAGCACCGACCGCAGGAACGGCTCGAAGTAGTTCATGTCCAGCAGCGCGTAACCAGCGGGCATGTCCTCCTCGGTGAGCAGCGCTTTCTTGAGCTGCTCCGTCCGGTCGGGCGGTTCGGCCGGCGCGGTGACGGCGGTCGCCGGCAGTCCGGGCGCGGCGCTCGCCGAAGCCGGCAGACCCGCGGCGGAGCCCAGTCCGAGCCCGAGAGAAAGCGCGAATGCGGCAGGAAACTTAATTGCTTTTTGGTGGGTTATACGCATATTTCCAGGCTAGTGATCACATTCATGTGAAGCTGACGAAGCAGCGATTTCAGAGCTTGCCGGAATGGTCCGGCCCGGAGAGGCCAACCGATTACCCCCGGTGCGCGACGCGGCCACCGACAACGGTCATCGGCACCGGCGATTCGGCGAATTCATCCGGGTCGGCGCTCAGCGGATCGAGGCCGAAGACGGTCAGATCCGCCCGGTGACCGGGTACCAGCCGCCCCGACTCACCGGAGAGCCCGGCCGCCGCGGCCGCCTCGGTGGTGTAGCCCTCGAGCGCCATCCGCGCCGTGAGCGCCTGCCCGGGCAGCACCGGCTCGACGTCCGGCCGCCCGGCCGGGCGGCGCAGCCGGGCCGCCGCCAGGATCGCGCGCGGGTCGAACGGCGCGATCGGCCAGTCCGAGCCCAGCACCAGCCGGGCACCCCGATCGCGCAGGTCACGGGCCCGGAACGCACGGTCGGCCCGCCGTTTGCCGAGCCGTGAGGACCAGTTGTCGCTGTGATCGGCGCGGGTGTAGGCGGTGCAGTGGGTCGGCTGCATGCTCGCGGTCACGTCCCGGCTCGCGAACCGTTCGATCAGCTCGGTCGGCATGGTCTCCAGATGCTCGATCCGGTGCGGGACCGAGGTGCGGGGCAGCCGGGCGTACGTGTCGAGCACGTAGCGGATCCCGGCGTCGCCGATCGCGTGTGTGACGATCGGGATCCCGTGCCCGGCGAGAACACCGGCCGCGTCGGTGTACGCCGACGGGTCCGGCCAGAGGCAGGCGGTCGACTCGCCGTGCGTGTCGGGTTCGTCCAGCCAGGCCGTGCCGCCGTCGATCGTGCCGTCGATCATGAACTTCGCGCCCTGCACCCGCCAGCGCCGACCGGCCAGCCGCTGCTGGGCGATCACCGCGTCCAGGCCGTCACGCCCGGCGCCGGGCATCACGAACGGGGCGAACCGCCACCGGACCGGCAGCTCACCATCCTCCTCCAGGGAGCGGAACAGCGCCGCCGAGTCCGCCTCGAAATCCATCGCGTTCGCCGCGGTCAGACCGGCGGCCGCCATCCGCCGCAGCAGATCCGTCAGCCGGGCACGCCGGTCGGCCGGTGCGTCCCCCGGCAGCAGGGCCCGGACCAGATCGAGGGCCTCCAGTTCGAGCAGATGTCCGGTCGGCCGCCGGTCCGCGTCGCAGACGACACCGGCTCCCGACACGAACGCCCGCGGACCGTCGATCCCGGCCATCTCCAGAGCGCGTGGGCTGACCAGCGCCGCATGCCCGTCGAACAGCAGCAGGAACACCGGCACGTCCGGCCCGACGGCCTCCACCAGCGGCGCGTGGGTGACCGGTGCTCCCTCGAAGACGTTCGGATCGAGACCCCAGCCCTCCAGCCATGCGCCCGGCGCCACGTCCGCGTCCCTCAAGGCCGATTTCAACCCTTCTGCGGTACGTACGGACGACAGGTCCACCCCACGGGTGAGCCCGACACCGGTCACCGGGTGAAAGTGCCCGTCCACCAGGCCCGGGGTGATCGTGGCCGCGCCCAGATCGACGACCTCGGTGCCGCGGCCGCGCCAGCCCCGCGCATCCGCCCGGTCACCGGTCGCGGTGATCACGCCACCGGCCACGGCGATCGCGGTCGGCGCCGGACCGTCCGACATCGTGTGGATCCGGTCGGCCATCAGGATCAGGTCGGCGACGCTCACGCTGGGGTCTCCTTCGTGCGGCGGTCCTCCCCCTCTACTACCGGCGTGGACCGCATCGGGTTCATCACGGAGCCCGTACCGGCCGAATCGCCTGTTCCGCGGGTTGCATCGATGCGCGAAGCTGTGCTTCCACATCTCCTTGACCTCGGGAACGGCCTTGACCACGTCCTATCCCTGCCCGCGCTGCGGCGCCACCGCCGCCCTGCCGGACGGCTGCCCCGCCTGCGGCGCCGGACCCGACCTCGAGGCCGCCGAGGTGATCCGCCTCGACGCCGAGCTGGCCGGCCTGAGCACCGAGCTGCAGGAGGCCAGGGCCCTGGTCACGAGCCTGGATCGGCGTCTCCACGACACCCGTGCGCGCCGCAATCAGATCGCCGCCCGTGTCGTCGCTCGCCGGCAGCCGTCGCCCGTGCCTGCTCCCGCGCCGGTTCCCTCGCCCGCTCTCACGTCCGGTTCCTCGCCCGCTCCCGCGTCCACGCCTTCGCCCGCTCCCGCGTCCACGCCTTCGCCCGCTCCCGCGTCCACGCCTTCGCCCGCTCTCGCGTCCACGCCTTCGGAGCCGGTTGAGCCCAAGCTGAGCACGCTCACCGTCCAGAACGTTCTGTTCACCCTCGGCGGGCTGCTGCTCGTGGTGGCCGCCGCGGTGTTCACCGCCGTCGCCTGGGCGCAGGTCGGCGTCACCGGACGGGCGCTGCTGCTCGCCGGAGCGACCGCCGCCGTCCTCGCGGTGCCGCCGTTCGCCGCCCGGCGCGGCCTCACCGCCGCCGCCGAGACCCTCGCGGCCGTCGGGCTGCTCATGATCCTGATGGACGGCTACGCGGCGTGGGCCGTCGACCTCCTGCGGGTCCGGGGCCTGGAACCGAGCGGGTACGCGGCCGCGGTGCTGGCCGTCACTGCGGCCATCGCTCTCGGCTACTCGATCCCGACCGGGCTGCGTGGCCCGCGCATCGCCGCGCTGCTCATGGCCCAGCCGGTGTTCCCGCTCCTGGCCGCCACCGCCGAGGCCGACCTGACCGGCTGGTCCCTGGCGTTCACCGCCACCGCGGCCCTCGACGTCGCCGTCCTGCGGTTCCGCCCGGCCCGATTCGCGGCCGACGGGCCGGGCGTCGTCACGTACGTCTGCGGTCTTCTCTCCGCCACCACCGCCGGTGTCCTGGCCCTGGCCGACCTGACCTTCGCCACCGGACCGGCCGACGCCGCCGTGACCGGTCTGATCCTGTTGCTGCCACCAGCCGTCGTCCTCACGTGGGCGCTCCTCGCACGGTTGGCGCTCGCCCAGTCGATCGCCGCCGGTCTGCTCGTGGTGACCTCGGGGGTCGCCCTGGCGCGCTGGGCCTGGACGCTGCCCATCGACGTCCGCGACTCGTCCTGGCACGCCGGCCGGATCGCCCTGGTGGCCCTCCTGATCGCGGCGGTCGTGGCCCGGCTTCCCCGCCGCCTGCCGCGGCCCGCCGGTGCCCCTTCACCCTCAGCAAGTCCTCCACCTCACGCCTCCTCCGTGGCCGGCGGGGAGTCGGGGCGGCGGTGGATTCCCACTGCGGTCGGGGACGGGGCCTGGGTGGGGGCGCTCATCGTGGGCGCGGCACCAGCCGTCACGGTTCTGCTCGCGGCGGTCGCCGGCGCGATTCGCAGCCGGGAAGCGGCCGGGCCGGTCTTCGACGCGTCCTTCGACGCTGCCGTCAACGGGTTGCAGCACGACATGCCGGCCGCCACCGTGCTCACCGCGGTCGCGTACGCCCTCCTGCTGCCCCGCCGGACCCTCGCCGACCTGGGCCTTACCGCATCGGCCCTGCTGGGGCTCCAGGTTCCGGCGGCCTTCGGGCTGCCGTGGTGGACGGCGTCGGTGGCGGGTGTCGCCGTCGGCGCGGTGGCGCTGATCGCCGCCGCCCGGTCACGCACCCTGCAGGAGGCCCTGTATCGGATCGCGGTGGCCCTCGTCATGGTCGGCCATGCCGTGATCATCGGCTGCGGGCGGGCCGAGGTCGCGGCCGCGGTGCTCGGCGCGGTCACCGTGCTCGGCGTCGGCACCGCCCTGGCCCTGCGCAACGCCCCGCGCGGCGCGGACGTCGGTGCCGGGTCCTTCACCGTGGGGCTCCTCGCGGCACCGCCGGCCGTCTGGCTGGCGTTGTTCGCGGCCGACGTGCCGGTCACCGGGCGGGTGCGGGTCTCGCTCGGCGTCGCGGTACTCCTCTGCCTGATCGCGCACGCCGTCGGCCGACGGCTTCCGGGGTACGGGCCGCACGCGCTCGGAGTCGCCCTGCTCGCCGCGGCGACCGCACCGATCTGGGCCGTACCCGGCAGCGATCCGGCCGTGCTCTACGCCGCGGCCGGGCTCCTGCTCGTCGTGGCGTTGCTGCCTCTCCCCGGCGCACGCGGCGGAAATGCGCTGCTCGCCGTGCTGCAGCCCGGGGTGGCGCTGCTCCTGCTGACCGCACCCGACCTGGCGGTCGTCCTGCTGGAGCCGTGGACGGCCCTGGACGACATCTGGTCCGGCGTTCCGCCGGTGCAGTCGCCGGTCACCTGGTCCGCCATCGTCGCCCTCGCCGGAGCCGCCGTCGCGGCCGCCGCCGCGGGCTGGCATGTCACCAGTTCACCGCTTCCGGACGCGGCTTCCCGCGGCGGCAGTGCCCCGGCGGCCGAGCGACCGGAGCGACGCCCTGCCGGGCCTGTGCTGGTGGCGGGGTGGGCTGCCGCGCCGTTCGTGGCGGTGCTTGTTCCGCTGGTGTTCGCGGCGGCCGGGGTTTCGTGGCCGGCTGTGCCGATCGCCGGGCTCGTGACCGGGCTGGCCGGGCTGCTGGCCGTGGTGCTCGCCCCGGTTCGGTATGTGGTGGGCAATGTGCTCGCGGTGCTGTTCGTGGTGCTGGCGGGTGCGGGGCTCGCCGGGTCGGCTGCCGGTCACGGGGCCAGCATCGCGGCTCTCGGGCTGGTGGTGGGTACGTCCGTCGTGGCCGGGTTGTTCGGGCGGCTTCAGTCCGATCGGGTCGCGGGGTGGACTGCCGGGAGTGTTTCGGTGGTCGTTCTCTCGTACACCATCGGGGATCTGATCGATGTCGGCCCGGCCGGACCGTCGCTCTTCGTCCTCGGGGCCGCGGCTCTGGTGATCGGGCTGGAGTGGGTGCTTCGTGGTCGGCGGGCGGTCGAGGCTCGTGCGCCGTTCGTGGTGGGGCATGCGTCCGCTCTGGTCGCGCTGCTGATCGCGGACGGTCTGGGATGGGCCGCGCTGGTCTGCAAGCTGTGGGCGCTGGTCCTGACGGTTCGCGCGCTGCGGCCCGGTGAGACGCGGAGCACCCGGTTCCGCTACGCGATCGCGGCCGGCTCGACAGGGCTGGCCGGCTGGTGGTTCCTGCTGTCGTCGCGGGATGTGGAGACCGTCGAGATCTACACCCTGCCTGCCGCTGTGCTGGCCGTGGTCGCCGGCTGGTTCGCCCGCCGGGGACGGCCTGAACTGCCGTCGTGGACCGCCTACGGGCCCGCGCTGGCCGCGGCGTTCCTGCCCACGCTCGCCGTGATCGCGAACAGCACCGCGGACGAACCGCACTACCTGCGGCGGCTGCTTCTCGGGGTGGGTGCGCTGCTCGTGCTTCTCGCCGGTGCGCGCGCCCGCTTGCAGGCCCCGGTCATCACCGGCGGGGGCACGTTGTCGCTGGTCGCGCTACATGAACTGATCCAGTTCTGGGATCTGGTGCCTCGCTGGGTGCCGCTCGCGGTGGGCGGGCTGCTGCTCGTCGGTGTCGCCACGACGATGGAACAGCGACGGCGTGACCTGGCTCGTCTGCGCGCCGCCATCACGCGCATGGCCTGAGCCGCGGTGCGGTGACCCGCGGTGCGGTGACCCGCGGTGCGCTGACCCGCGGTGCGCTGACCCGCGGTGCGCTGACCCGCGGGCCGCGGGTCACCACGGTGCCCCCGCAGATCTTGTGACCTTTCGCCACGTGAGCAGCCGAAACCTCACAAGATCGCCGCGGTGGGGCGGGCGGCGCGAAACTCGTCGGAGAAGTTGCCGGGTTTCGCCCGCCGGCCGACCCAAACCCCACAAGATCGCCGCGATGGGGGTGGGCGGCGAGAAACTCGTCGGAGATCTTGCCGGGTTTCGCCCGCCGACCGACCCAAACCCCACAAGATCGCCGCGATGGGGGTGGGGCGGAGGCGGGGGCGGGGCGGGGGGGTGGGGTGGGGTGGGGTGGGGGGAGACGTTCAGTAGATGTCTCGGACGTAGCGCTTTTCGGTGGCCAGCTGCTTCACGTAGGTGGTGGCGGCCTCGGGGGTCAGGCGTCCGTGGTTGACGGCGATGTCGTGCAGGGCCCGGTCGACGTCGCGGGCCATGCGGCTCGCGTCGCCGCAGACGTAGAAGTGGGCTCCGGCCTGCAGCCAGGCCCACAGCTGGGCGCCCTTCTCGCGCATCCGGTCCTGGACGTAGACCTTCGCGCGCTGGTCCCGGGAGAACGCCACGTCCAGGCGGCTCAGGATGCCGTCGGCGCGGAGGGCCTCCAGCTCCTCGGCGTAGTAGAAGTCGGTGGTGCTGCGCTGCTCTCCGAAGAACAGCCAGTTGCCGCCGGGGGCTCCGGTCGCCTGCCGCTCCTGGAGGAAGCCCAGGAACGGGGCCACGCCGGTGCCGGGGCCCACCATGATCATCGGGATGTTGGGGTCGCCGGGCGGGCGGAAGTGCGGCGCCCGCTGTACGAAGACCGGCACCTCGGCGCCGGGGGACGCGTCAGCCAGGTGGGTGGAGCAGACGCCTTTGCGGGTACGGCCACGGTGGTTGTCGAAGCGGACCACCGACACGGTGAGGCTGACCAGCGCGGGGTCGACGACCGGTGTGGAGCTGATCGAGTAGTGGCGGGGCTGGAGCCGTTTCAGCGCTGCGGCCCATTCCTGGGCGGTGGCGTCGACCGCGTGTTCGGCGATCACGTCGGCGGCCTGGCGGCCCCAGGTCCACTTGGCGAGTTCGCCCTTGTTGTCGGCGCGCAGCAGGGTCTTGATCTGGCCGGAGCCGCTGCGTTCGGCCACGAAGCGCAGCAGGTCGGTGGTGACCCGGGTGATGTCGAGATGCCGGGTGAGCGCCTCCGCCAGGGATAAGGCACCGAGACGGTCGAGGTGGACGACCGTGTCGGCGGGCAGGTTGGTGATGGCCAGCCATTCGTCGACGAGTTCGGGGCAGTTGACCGGCCACACGCCGAGGGCGTCGCCGGCCTGGTAGTCGAGCAGCCCGCCGGTGTCGAAGGTGAACCGTCGCACCTCCTTGGCGGAGCCGGGCAGGCTCAGGAGCCGGTTGCCGACGAGGGTCGCCGCGAGCGGAGCGGCCTTCACCGGCGTGGCGGCGCTGGTGGAGAGTGCGGTGACCGAGGTGGGTACGGCGGAGGCGGCCGCCGCAGCGGACAGGGCCTGCGCGGTGGAGACGGCGACGGGAGCGGCCTCGGTCAGGGCGTCGAGAACCGAGGAGAGCCAGCCGCCGGCGGTCTGCTCGAAGTCGGGTTCGCAGTCGGCCCGGGGTGCCAGCCGGACGGCGCCGAGCTCGGCGAGCCGTTCGTCGATGCGGCGGCCGTGTCCGCAGAAGTCGTCGTAGTTGGAGTCTCCGAAAGCGAGCACGGCGTACCGCTGGCCGTCGAGGCGGGGCGCGCCGTCGCCGGTGAGCGAGTCCCAGAAGCTCGTCCCGTTGTCGGGCGCGTCGCCGTCGCCGAACGTGCTGGTCACGACGAGCAGGTCGGCTCCCGGATCGAGCAGGTCGGCGGCCGGGCCGTCCATGCCGAGCACGCTCACCTGCCGCCCGGTCTCGGACAGCCGCCCGGCCACGACGCGAGCGAAATCCTCGGCATTGCCGGTCTGGGAGGCCCACAGGACCTGCAGGCGTCCGGCCGGCGGCTTCGCGGTGGGAGAAGACCCCGGCGATGGTACGGCTGTGAGCACCCCGGCGAGCAGGCCGTTGACCCACATGGCCGTGCCGTGGTCGAAGGGTGCGCCCTCCGGCAGCACCGACGGTCCCGGCCGCAGGGTGGCTCCGGCGAGGAAGCCGGCCAGGTAGCGCCGCTGGTCCTCGTCGAGAGCGGGCGGCGCCGGGTCGAGCCCGAGCCGCGCCAGCAGGTCGGCACCGCCGGCGAGCGCCGCCCCGACAACGGACGCACCAGAACCCGAAGCGGCCACCCCGGCAAAAGAAGAAGCTGCCGGCAAGGCAGGAGCGGGAGCGGCGGAGACACGGGTGAGAGAGACCGCGCACACCTTGAGTTCCGGCTGGAAGGACAGCGGGTCGACGGCGTCGCTGGTGACCGCGTTGACGCTGAGGTATTCGCCGAACAGGTCGTTCCAGTGGATCGGGGCGAAGCAGCTGCCGGGCAGGACCCGGTCGGTGACCACGGCGGGCAGTACGGCCCGGCCGCGCCGGGAGGCGATCTCGACCAGGTCGCCGACCGTGATCTCGAACCATTCGGCGTCGATCGCGTTGATCTCGATGAACGGGTCCGGGTTGAGGCGGTTCAGCTTGGCGATCTTGCCGGTCTTGGTCATGGTGTGCCACTGGTGCTGCAGGCGGCCGGTGTTGAGGACGAAAGGGTAGTCGTCGTCCGGCATCTCGGCGGGGTCGGTGTGCGGCCGGGGATGAAAGATCGCCTTGCCGCTGGGCGTGGCGAACCGTAGCGAAACGGGCGCGGCCGACCCCACTGAACCCGGTGCGGCTGACGCGGGAGCAGAGGAGAGGTAGCGGATCGGGTTGCGGCGGCCGCTGCCGGGAGGGGCCGGCCACTGGACGGGACCGCCGGACAGCATCTCGTAGGTGACGCCGCGCAGGTCGTACCCGGTCAGAGGGTTGGCGAAGGTCTTGATCTCTTCGAAGATCTCCGCTGCCGTTCCGTAGGTGAAGGCCGCGCCGTAACCCATCTCGGTCGCGACGCGGGCGATGATCTGCCAGTCGGCGAGCGCCTCGCCCGGGGCCGGGACCACCGGGTGGACGAGGGTGAGGTTGCGCTCCGAATTGATCATGACGCCCTCGGCCTCGGACCACATGGCGGCGGGCAGCGCGATGTCGGCGTAGGCGTTGGTCTCGGTCTCGGCGAACGCGTCCTGGGTGATCACCAGGTCGGCGGCCTCCAGGCCCGCGATGACCGTCCGGCGGTTGCCGACCGAGGCGACCGGGTTGGTGCAGATGACCCAGCAGGCCCTGATCCTCCCGGCCGCCATCTGCTCGAACATGTCGACGGTGCCCTTGCCGACCTCGGTGCGCAGGGTCCCGGCCGGTACGCCCCAGGCCTTCTCGGTGAACTCCCGGTCGGCCGGGACGAGCACGGACCGCTGGCCCGGCAGGCCGGGTCCCATGTAGCCCATCTCGCGGCCGCCCATCGCGTTGGGCTGGCCGGTGAGCGAGAACGGCCCGCTGCCGGTGCGGCAGATCGCACCGGTCGCCAGGTGCAGGTTGATCAGGGCGTTGGTGTTCCAGGTGCCGTGGGTGCTCTGGTTGAGGCCCATGGTCCACAGGCTCACCCAGTTCCCGGCCTCGCCGATCCACTGCGCGGCGGTACGGATGTCGTCCTCGGACAGTCCGGTCAGCTCGGCGACCCGGTCCGGCGGATAGTCGGCCAGGAACTCCGGCATCGCCTCCCAGCCCTCGGTCCACGACTCGATGAAGTCCAGGTCCGGCGTGATCAACCCCAGCAGGCCGTTGAGCAGCGCGAGGTCGGCGCCGGGGCGGATCTGCAGGAAGAGGTCGGCCTTCTCGGCGGTGGCGGTGCGCCGGGGGTCGACGACGATCAGCTTCGCGCCGGCCTTGACCCGCTCCATCATGCGCAGGAAGAGAATGGGGTGGCAGTCGGCCATGTTCGAGCCGATCACCAGGAACAGATCGGCGTGATCCAGGTCGTCGTAGGAGCCGGGCGGGCCGTCCGAGCCGAGCGACAGCTTGTATCCGGTGCCCGCGCTGGCCATGCACAGCCGCGAGTTGGACTCGATGTTGTTCGTCCCGATGAAGCCCTTGACCAGCTTGTTCGCCAGGTACTGGGCTTCCAGGGTCATCTGGCCGGAGACGTACATGGCGAACGAGTCCGGTCCGTGCTCGTCGATGATCGAGCGCAGCCGCCGGGCGGTCTCACTGATCGCGGCGTCCACACCCAGCGGTGCCGGAGCGGCGCCCCGGCCGGCCCGGATCAGCGCGGTGTCCAGCCGGCCCGGCGCGGCGAGCAGTTCGGCGCTGGTCGCACCCTTCGTGCAGAGGCGACCGGCATTGGCCGGGTGTTCCCGGTCGCCGCTCGCTTTGATCACCTTCAGCGGGCCGTCGTCCTGGCGCGCTACGTCGAGCACCATCCCACAGCCGACGCCGCAGTACCCGCAGACGGTTCGCACCCGGGTGACATCGGCAGCCACTGGCACCCCTTCACGTTTAACTTGCTTCCACACCAACCTAGGAAGTCCCGGTTTCCGCGTGGTCACTTGAAAGTGCGTCGCCGATTACCCGAAGGTCACGTCATCGGCCGGTGCGTTGTGAGGGCCCGAAAAAACCGCGCCACCGAGCGTAGAGCCCGGTGGCGCGGTTGTGGAGTTGCGCTGTTACGCCTTGTCGGCCGGGGCGGTCACCTGGGTGGTGTCGTCCTCGGAGTCCTTGGCGGCGTGCCGCGGCGAGCCGGCCCACTGCGCCGGGACCGCGACCGGGGCGGTCCGCGAGCTGCGGGCGATCAGGAGACCACCGATGATCGCGAGCACCAGGCCGAGGACGACCAGGGCGATCGGACCCCAGAGGCTGACCAGGTTCAGCATGAAGAGGTTGTCCTTGGCGGTGTTCGCCGACTTGGTGACGGTGTCGTCGGTGTAGGCGAACGTCGCGTCGAGGATGTCGACCGAACGGCCGTCGGTGGCGACGAGCTGCTTCTTCTGCTGCTCCTGCACCCGGATGTACGCGCCGGTCTTCGGCTCGACCCACACGGTACGGGTGTTGCTGTACTTCACCGAGCCGTCGGTCGCGCCCGGGATCAGGGAGCCGAGGATGACCGAGAGCCGGTCCTTCGGGACTTCCTGGGTCTCGTTGGCGAGCTCCTGGGTGAACTGGTAGGTCTCCAGACCCTGGATCTCCTCGGTCTTGACGAACTGCGCGTCGCGAGCGGCGAGGATGTCCCGGTCGTAGATCTTGTAGGTCTTCTGCTCAGTGCCGAACGGGAACTTGTAGACCTGGCCCTCGTACTTGACCGGCTGACGGTCGCTGCCGGTGTCCAGCCACTGGCCGTCCCAGTTCTGCGCGGCACCGGTCTCGCGGTCCACGGCGAGGGACGTGCTGTAGGCGCTGATCAGTTCGCTGTTGTCGACGCGCTGGACCTGCTGACCGGCCACCCAGACGAGCGCGGTGCCGTCGAGGTCGCCGCTGAGCTTGGCGGTCGAACCGGAGTCGGGCTGGACGGTGACCGTCGAGCGGAGCGTGGCGGTGTTGACCGCGACCTGACCGTTGGTGATCTGCATGAAACGGGCGTTCGGCGCCTCGGCCACCGACTGGGTGAGCTCCATGTCGTACGGGAGCTGCGCGGCCGTCGGTGCCACGACGAACGCGAGTCCGCCGGCGAACACCAGCGCCAAGACGCCGAGACCGAACAGCACGGTGCCGATGACGCGGGACTTCATATGTCCTCCACGAGGTGGAAACAGAATTTGGGCAGGAGTGTGTGTATGCCGAGCTTGCAGGAGGTTACTACTGAGTCACATCAGGAAGCGAGACCCTGGCCACATCTTCCTGAACGCTTGTTGAAACGGACTCACCTTCGCGCCGGAGCACGACCGTGAAATTCCACGTCGCGAACTCCCGCAGCACCGGCACCGAGGCCACCCACTGGGCCCACCAGGGGTGATAGCGCGGAATCACATCGACCACCGTGACATCGCCGGCACGGCGGGCGGCCCGGGTCCAGCGCATCATCCGTGCGGCGCTGACCGGGAAGAGTGTCTCCATGTAACGGTTCTTCGGCTCACGGCCGAATTTCCGCAGGTAACGGCGCCGGGCACGTTCTCCGCCGAGCAGGTGCCAGGGTCCGGTCTCGTGTCCGCCATGCGGTGACCACCACGGTGTGAAAGACACGAAGACGATGCCGCCCGGGCGGGTCACCCGGACCATCTCGTCGAGCATCTTCTCCGGTTCGGAGACGTGCTCGAGGACGTTGGAGGAGTAGCAGACGTCCAGAGCGGCGGTCCGGATCGGCAGGGCGGTGCCACTGCCCCGGACCATTCCGGCGACCTTGGCGCCGGCGTCGGCGAAATCTCCGACAGCCGGGTCGAGGCCGTGGTACGAAGCGCCGGCCTTCTCGAACTCGGAGGCGAAATATCCGGGACCCCCGCCGACGTCCAGCACCCGGGCGCCGGTCAGATCGGCGTACGCCGTCAGCTGGTTCACCGAGTCCTCGGCGAGCATCGAGTAGAACCGGTCGGGATCGGACTGCTCGACCAGGAAGGTACGGAACAGCCGCACCGAACGGCCGAGGGTGGCCCGGTGCGCGCTGATCGCCTGGTCGTCCACGGATATCTCCTTCTCCGGCCGTCCCGAGGACCGGGCCGCGGCCGCGGCCACCGCACACACGGCGGCCAGCATCGCCAGCTGAACCGCGGCGCCGTACGCCCACTCCTGCCCATGTCCCATCAGGCGGCCGCCGACCGCGACCCCGATGCCCACCGCCGCACTCGCGAAAGCGAGTCCAGGCAGATAGTTCGGCCGGACCTGCCGCACTATGAGAGCCGCCAGCAGGAACGCCGCACCCGCCGGGCCGCCGATCACGACCGCGAGCACCATCAGCGGCACGAGCATCCACCAGTCCCCGCCGGGGGCCGCGGTGAACGCCCGCGCGAGCGGACGGCGAACCGGGACGGCGCGCCGCCGGACCGGCAGCAACGCCAGGATCACGACCAGCAGGATGCATCCCGCTCCGGCCGCAAGACCGGTACGGTACGGCTCGTCCGGGGTGAAGCGCAAGATCACCGTGCCGCCGTCGCCGGCCGGGAGCACGAACGCCTGCTGCCAGCCGTCGGCGCGGACCGGGCGCAGCTCGGCGCCGTTCAGCGTGGCGGCCCAGCCGGCGTTGTGGTTCTCCGGCACCACCAGCAGCGCGGCCTCACCGGCGGCGACCGTGACGGTCCGCTCGGTGGCCCGCCACTCGCCGGCCGTGACGGTCCGGTGGGTGACGGCCGGCACCTCGTCCTTCGCGCCGTCCGGGACGACCGTGGCCGTGTCGATCACGAACGCCGCCGACGGCACGGTACGCAGATGCTGGTCACCCTTCGGCAGCTGCACCGCCTCGATGGCGAAGTCGTCGCAGATCGTCACCGGCAGGGCGCGGCCGGACCGCGCGTCGCCGAGCGTCCCAGCGACCGAGGTCGGGTAGGCGACGCCGCCGATCTCGACGGTCGGCCCGGTGCCGCAGGCGGCGGCCAGCGCGGTGGTGTCCGCGGCCGGGGTGAGCAGCCCGTTCAGGCCGGGCACCTCGATCTCGGCGATCCCGGCCGGAGCGGGCCAGCCCTGTCCGCGGGGGTCGGCGATCACGCGCTCGGTCTCGCCCAGGACGATCTGCAGGCGGTTCGTGGTGACCGCCGGGAACCGCACCCAGCCGTCCGCGCCGACCTCGGCGACCACGTCCTTCCCTGCCGCCCGCACGGCGACCTTGGTGGGCCGGGCCGCGACCGGCGACTCGGGAGCGACGAGGCGGACCCGGTCGATCCGGCGGTTGCCCTTCCAGGAGAGCGTGAACACCGGCTCGTCGTCGGTCGGCTCGGCCAGCCAGGCGGTGGCCGGATCACCGTCGACGGCGGCGTGCGCACCGGCCGTCACGTCACCGCCGAGCACGGTCGTCGCCGTGGCCGTGACCGGCAGCTTCAGCGGAACCGTGGCGCCGGGCCGGACCTGGGCGGTCAGCCGCAGGTCGTAGGCACCGTCGGCCGGGGTGGTGAAGTAGCGGTCCACACCGAGGGGCTCCTCGCCCTGCCGGGCAAGGAACTGATCGCAGCGGATCGTGCTGCCCGCCTCCGTCGAGGCCGGGAAGCAGGCGCCGCGCTGCTGGGCGTCGCGCGCGAAGGCGTACGACGGCGTCGGTGTGCTCTTGATGTCGTTGGGCACCCGCAGGCCGCGTTCCGCTTCGAGGCCGGGCACGCCCAGCTCGCGCAGTGCCACGGCGCCCTCGTAGCCGCTCTGCAGGGCGAGCACGGTGACGCGGATGCCCGTGGTGAGGCCGGGCAGCGTGGAGAGGGTGTGCGGTCCCGGGGTCTCCGGCACGAGCCGGTCGACGATGCCCTGGTCGGTGGTGAGCCGGACCATCGCGACCGGTGCCGCGATCCGCAGGTCGGCGGAGAAGTCGACGGTGACCGAGGTGACCCGCTTGGCGGTGCCCAGCTCGACGTCGATCCACTGCCCCACACCACCCTGGTACGGGTCGGAGCGCCAGGCCGTGGCCGCGTCGCCGTCGAGGGCCGCGAACGGCATGCCGGACGGGTCGGTGGCGCTGATCGAGTCGGCGAATCCGGCACTGCTGGAGGCCTGCACCGAGCGGATGCCCTGGTACTCGGCGACGGTCTGGTGGCCTCGGGCGTCGAACGGGATCAGGTCCGTGCGTACCCGGCCCTGCCTGGTCTTCTCGGTCCTGGTGAGTGTCTGGCTGACGTTGTCGCGGACGCGGCCGATGTTGAGTTCCCGGCGGCGCAGTCCGTCGGTGACGATGGGCCGGGCCGCCGACTCGCCTCCGTCGAGGCCCAGCAGACCGCCGCGTTCACCGGCCAGCACGGCCGGCTGCTCACCGTTGATCAGGCGCTGTTCCAGGGCCGGGATCAGGGACTCCGGGCCACCGCTGAGCAGCGGCACGTCCTTGAGAGCGGTGGCCGAGACCTGCGGGACCGTCTTCGTCACTCTGAAGATCTCGATGGCCGGGACGGAGACCGTCGCGTCGACCGGGCTGGTCGCCGCGCCGCCGGCGCCGACCAGCGGGCCGAACTGCGCGGCGGGCGCGAGGCCGGGCGAGCCGGCGATCGCCTGGCGGACCACCGCGATCGGCGGCGCCCCGGAGGCCGCGCGGTCCAGGTCGTGCCGGACCAGGAGGTATTTGTAGCCGGAGCGGGCCAGGAACTCGGCCAGCGCCGGTGAGCCGCGACCCTGTTCGAGGACGGCCTCGACCGCGTCCATCACGCGGATGTTGCCCTCGGAGCTGAGCGGGATCTGGTTACGCGTCGACCAGGGTGCGCCGGCCAGCGGCTGCATCGGCTCGTCGACGGTCCGGCCCCAGGTGTGCTGGGCGAACCCGGAACCGGGCACGACCAGGGTCCGCGCCTGCGCGTCGGAGTCGGTGAGCCAGTCGGCGGCCTCCTGCCAGTAGCCGGGCATCTCGGTCCAGCCGGGACCGGGGCGCAGCAGCGTCATCCCGGCGGGTGCCGCCGCGACGACCAGGAGCAGGGCGACGACCGGGCTCGCGGGCACGCGCAGGCGCAACCGCCGCCAGGTGAACGCCTTGCTCGCCAGGTAGGCCAGGCCCAGCACGACCGGCAGCCGCAGCACCGGTTCGAACTTGTGCACGTTGCGCAGCGGGGCGAGCGGACCGTCGAGCAGTTCGCGGACCAGCGGGGCGAACGGGCTGTCCAGGGTGCCGACGTAACCGACGGTCAGCAGGGTGAGGCCGGTCAGCGCGCCGATGATCAGGAAGCGCCGCTCGGGAAGCCCGCGCATCGCGAGTCCGGCCAGTCCGAGCGCCGCGACCACGGCGGTCGCGGCCATCAGGGCCGGGTTGTCGACGAGCGTCCAGCCGGCCGGCCACCAGGGGTCGCCCTGAACGATGTAGCCGACCCACTGGTTGGTGCCGCGCGACGCCTGGTAGAGCGAGGTGACCGCGGTGGTCGTGCCGGACGACTCGATGAAGTCCAGGAACGGCAGGCTGTACTCGCCGAACAGCAGCAGCGGCACGATCCACCACAGGGTCGTGCCGAGGACGCATACGCCCCACCAGAAGATCAGCGCGAACAGCTGCCGGTCCCAGCGCCGGGTGAGCAGCCACAGACCGGGCAGCACCAGGGCCATCACCACGGCGGCCGCGTTGATGCCGCCCATGAACAGCACGGCCAGGGCGGAGAGCGCGGCGGCCCGGCGGGGTGAACCGAGCCTGCGCCAGGAGACCAGCGGCAGCATCACCCAGGGCAGGAACACCACGGGCAGCATTTCCGAGGAGAGCGGGCCGATCTCGGTGAGCATCCGGGGCGCGAGGGCGTACGCGAGCGCGCCCACGATCCGGCCGGTGTCGTTGCCGATCCGCATGGCGCGGGCCAGGAACAGCGTGCCGTAGTACGCCGCGCAGAGCAGCAGCGCGCACCAGATCCGCTGGGTGATCCACGGCGGGATGCCCAGCAGGTCACCGGCCGCGAAGAACGGCCCCATCGGGAACAGGTAGCCGTAGGCCTGCTGCTGCAGCTCGCCGGAGGCCGACCACGGGTTCCACAGGTGCAGGGCCCGCTCCATGAAGGCGATCGGGTTCTCCGCCATGTCGAGCTTGGTGTCGAACGTGATCCGCCCCGGGCGCTGCAGGAACGCCAGCACGACGAGGACCAGGGCGCCGGCGGCGGCGAGCAGGTGACGGCTGGGGCTCGGCGGCACGGTGTCCACGGCGGGCGCGGTGGTCACGGCAGGCGTCCGCTCCCGGAGGGCGGCGGTCATCGGCGGCACTCCGGAGGCAGGCAGCTGAACTCGGCCAGCGCAGTGTAGAAGATCTGGCGGATCCCGGACGGCTTCTCGGTCAGCGCGACCTGGCCGCCGGTGGCCTTGGCGATCTGGTTCAGTTCGGCGGCGTCGATCTCGGGACCGACACCGATGAACAGGATCGGCACCGGACGCTTGCGATCGGCCAGTTTGCCCAGCTCACGAAGCAGTTCAGCCCGGCTTATACCGCTCGCGTTGTCGTCCGTGCCGTCGGTCAGGATCAAGACCATGTTGATCCGGCCGGGCGTCCAGTTGCGGGTGGCGTCGCGGTACGCGGCGAGCGCGGTGTCGTAGAGGCCGGTGGTCCCGTCCGGTTCGACCTCCATCCTGCTGACCTTGCGCAGGATCTCGTCGCGCCGCGGCCCGATCGGTCCGACCGGCACCACCTCGCGGTAGTCCCGCTTGCCGTCGAGGTCGGTGGAGAACTCCCAGACGCCCAGCTCGGTGGTGGGCAGCAGCAGTTTCACGCCGTCCTGCGCGGCCTTGACGGTGGCCTGCAGCCGGGACTCGTCGGCTCCCGGGACGACCGCGGCCATGGAGCCGGAGATGTCGAAGACGGCCAGCATGCGGGCGCTCAGGTGGACACCACCCCACGCGTTGAGCAGCGTCTCGGCGTCGGCCTCGGACGGCAGCGCGGCCGGGGCGTACGCGGCCGTGCGCACCCTGGTGGCGGGCGCGATGCCGGCCGGGGCGCCGCCGGACGGGGTGCGCAGCCCGTGCCCGTTGATCACCGAGGCGCCGGTCTCGGCGAGCAGGGCGCGCAGCAGTTCGGCCGCGTACTCGCGGGGCTGCTCCTCGGCGGTGATCACGGCGAACGGGTAGTCGGGACCGGGCACGGCCGCCGCCGGGTAGACCGCGATCTGCTTGCGGCCACCGTCGGCCGCGAACAGCACCTGTTGCTCGGTGCTGATCACACCGGTCTCACCCTTGCCGGGGCCGACCGGGTCGGGTGCGGCCTCACCAGCGGTGGAGACGGTGTACGGCGACAGCCGGCGCATGATCCCCGCGGTGGCGGGCGCGTTGCCCTTGGCGATGTTGCGGATCCCGACGAGACCACCGAAACCGAGCGGGCTGGTCGCCGGGTCCGGCAGCGCGACCGGGACGAGCGGCTTGTTCGCGCCGATCAGGCGGGCCCAGGCGAGCCCGCCCCTGCCGACCCGGTCGGCGGTGCGCTGGTCGAGGGCGACCACGACGGGCGTGGTGGCCACCGAGATGCCCTCGGCCGGCACCCCGAAGGCACCCGCCGAGCGGGCCCGGCGCAGCCACAGGGTCGACTCGGGCACCCACACGTCGGGGTTCGGGGAGGCCGTCTCGGCGAGTTCGAGGGCCGGTCCGGCACTCGTACTCGCCGATTTTGCTCCGGACGGGCTCGCGGAAGCCGATCCGGAAGCAGTGACATTGGCATCCGGGGCGGTACGCGAGACCGCGCGCAGCACCTCCGACGACTCGCGCTCCTCGACCACCAGGTCGAGGCAGGCGTCGCGGGCCGTGAGGCGTGCGGCGACCTCGCGGACCGGCGGAGCGATGCTCGGCGCCGCCGCGACCCGCAGGACGGTGCGTTCACGGCACGGCGGGTCGCTACGAGTTCGATCGATATACGTAAATCCAGACCATCCCGCGAGTACCGCTATCAGCGCGATGCTCAGCATCGTGACCGGCCAGAACTCCGGTCGCGAGCGGAGGCTCCCTTCGCTCACGCGGCTCCTCCCGATGTGACGCGCCCGTTGCGTACGTTCCCAGAGCTGACCTAGTGTGACGCGACCGCGAATCGTACTCGCTAGTAGGGATGGCAGAGTAGACCATGACGGATGCCTGCGGCGGTCACGTCCTGTTCCTGAACTGGCGGGACACCGAACACCCCGAGGGCGGGGGATCAGAGCTCTACCTGGACCGGGTGGCCACGGAACTGGTGCGCCACGGTTACCGCGTGACCCTGCTGTGCCAGGCATACGGAACCGCCCCGGCGGAGGAGACCACCCCGGCCGGGGTGCGGATCGTCCGCCGCGGTGGACGGCACACCGTCTACCTGATGGCCGCTGTCACCTACCTGCTCGGCTTCCTCGGCTTCGGACCACTGTCCCGACGCCGCCTCGGCCGACCGGACCTGATCATAGACGTGGGCAACGGCATGCCGTTCCTCAGCCGTCTCTACGCCCGCAAGCCGGTGATCGCCCTGGTCCACCACGTGCACCGGGAGCAGTGGCCGGTGGTGTTCGGCCCCCGGCTGGCACGGATCGGCTGGTGGATCGAGTCGGTGCTGGCGATCCGTGTCTACCGCCGTTGCCAGTACGTGACGGTCTCCGAGTCGACCCGCGAGGAGCTCGTCGGCCTGGGCGTCGACCGGCACCGGATCTCGGTGGTGCACAACGGCACCCCCGAGGTCACCGGGCCGCCGACCGCGCGTACCCCGAACCCGAGCCTGATGGTCCTGGGCCGTCTCGTGCCGCACAAGCGGGTCGAGTTCGCGCTGCGGGCCACCGCGCTGCTCGCCCTGGAACTGCCCACCATCGAACTGGTGGTGGCCGGGCAGGGCTGGTGGGACGAACCGCTGCGGCAACTCACCGCCGACCTGGGTATCGAGGACCGGGTCAGGTTCACCGGCTTCGTCACCGAGGAGCACAAGCACCAGCTGCTCTGTGAGTCGTGGCTGCTGCTGGTGCCCTCGCTCAAGGAGGGCTGGGGCCTGACCATCGTCGAGGCCGGCGTCCGGGGCACGCCGTCGATCGCGTTCCGCTCGGCGGGCGGGGTCGCCGACGCCATGCACGACGGCGAGACCGGCGTGCTCGTCGAGAACGAGTACGACTTCTTCCTGCAGATGCGCGCGCTGCTGCTGGACGCCCAGCGGCGTACCGCCATGGGACTCGCGGCCGCGGTCCACGCCAGCCGCTTCACCTGGGAGAAGGCCGGCGACGGTTTCTCCGAGGTGGTCGCCCGCCGGCTCGGCGGAGGCCAGCACGTCCAGGCCGACCAGCCGGTGCGGTAGGCCCGCCAGGAAGCGGAGCACGAACGAGAATCGGCCGGTCAGCGCGAACGCCGACCGGCCGAATCCGTTACTACGTTCAGCGGGAGCCGTACGCCGCCGCACCCTGCTGCGGATCGACATTGCTCACGCTCGCGACGTGGTCGGCGGACGGGTTCACGGCGCTGACCGCCGCGAACACTCCGACGACACCGAGGATTCCCCCGGCGAACGTCGCGACGATGAACGTGGCCAGTTTGGCCATGATCTTTCCTCCCCGGATTCGTGGGTGCGCGGACCGTACCACGATCTACTGCCCAGTAGCAGTCTTGCAAATACCCCGCTGAGCACGACCGCCGCGGCCAGCAGATGGGCGGCCAGCGCCGCCGCCCGGCGACCGGTGTCCGCCTCCCTGAGGACCGCGGGCGCCGTCGGGTTCTCCCACAACTGAAGGTACGTGCCGTCATGGATCAGGCGCAGCCCTGAAAGGACACTCTTGGGCGGCTCCTGGGCACCCTTGCGGACCAGCACCCACGGCGTTCCCGCAGCTGACACGGGACGGCCGGCGGCCAGCAGGGCACCGACCGCGGACGCCCGCGGGTTCTCGCCGCCGACGGTCACGGCACCGACCCGCAGGGCGTCGTTGATCAGTACGGGCGAGTGCAGGTAGCGGGGCGCCGGATCGCGCACCACCACGCCGCCGGTCCAGGCGTACCGCTGGTAGCCCTCGAACGGCAACGACAGCACCTCCCCCGGTCGTTCGGCCACCCGGGCCGCCACCACGTCCCAATCGGCCGGATAGCGCACCGGCTTGAGCTGACCCATGGCCCCGAACGCGAGATCCGGCAGCAGGATCACCGGCAGCAGGGCAGCCGCGGCGAGCAGGGCACGCCCGGAGGCCGGATCCCAGCGGCGCTCCAGCCGGGCGGCGAGCAGTTCCGAACCGAGGGCGAAACCCAGGGCCAGGACCAGGGCGTACGGGATGAGGAACTTCTGTCCGTCGCGGAGCAGCCCGCCTCCCGGCACGTGCACGACGGCCCATTCCAGCAGCGCGGCCGTCGGCAGCACCCCGGCGAGCGCCAGCAGGAACCCACCGGCCGCCAGGACGAACAGCCGGTCCGCACCGCCGGGCCAGCGGCGGCGCAGCTCGCGCAGCCCCGGCACGGCGACCGCGAGCAGCAGCAGGGTGACCAGCGGAACCAGCACCGACGCCCGGCTGGCCGGCACGGTCTGCGCGTTCCAGATGCCGCCGGTCCCGGCCAGCGCCACCCACGAGCCCGCCCAGTTCTCGGCGCGGGCCGCGAACTGGGCCACCCCCTCCGGGTCCGAGGCGCCACCGGCCGGGCTGGTCAGCGCGGCCACCAGCCAGGGCGCGTTCAGGGCGGCCACCGCGGCCAGGGCGAGCCCCGTGACCCGCCGCCGGAGCGGGAGCAGCACGGCGACGGTCACCAGCGCGATCAGGCCGCCGGTCGGCGTCAGCGCGGCCGGCGCGGCGGCGACCACCAGGCGCGGCAGGGCGCCACGACGGCCGGCCCGCACGTCCCGCGCCGCGGCCACCAGCCAGGGCAGGCAGGCGTACGCCAGGAGCAGCGCCCACTGGCCGAGGAGGAGCCGCTCGGCCAGGTAGGGGGTCCACGCGTAGGCGAAGGCGGCCACCACCTTGGGCAGCAGGCGCACGGTCGGCAGCAGCCGGGCGGCGCCGAGCGCGGCCAGGTAGACGATCGCCACCAGGGCGATCCGCTGCAGCAGCCAGCCCGGCATCACCAGGTTGGCCGCCGACACCACCGCGTCCAGCGGCACGGCCCGCGGCAGTTCGTCGGCGGGCGCCACCATCTCCCAGCTCAGCGGCTGCCGGGGCACGAACACCATGTCGTAGCGCAGCACGTAGCCGGGCAGCACGAGCGGCGCGAGCACGATCGCGGTGACGGTGCCCGCGATCGCGTGGAGGACCGGTCCCCGGCGCACTACCCCGCCGGGGCCGGTACGACCTGGCCCACCGTGATCTCGTCGGTGCAGACGCCGGCCGTGCGGTCAGCGAGGTCCACCTCGACGAAGTCACCGCCGCCGTACGCGAGCAGGAAGATCTCGTTCAGCCCCCGGTGCACGTCGAACGGGACGACCTCGCCGGTACCGATCCGGGCCGTCGCCGAGGTGTCCTTGTCACTGAGGTAGGCGATCCGCACCACATGCCAATAGTCGAGCAGAGTGCCCCGCAGCGGGATGCTGATCGGCGATCCGGACAGCCGGTACCCGCAGCCCTGCCGCGGACCGGGCCGGGCGCCGACGCCGTTCACCCAGGCCCGCCGGATGTGGCCCTGCTCGTCGAACGCCGACAGGACCTTGGACTGGGTGACGAAGATCGGGCCCTTCTCCAACGGCGCGAAGAACTCCGACTGCTTGTTGTACGGCTGCGACAGGCGGCCCACCACGTCCTCGGGAACCGGCTGGTCCATGAAGACCGTGCCGGCCGGGGCCGCCGCCAGCTCGGCGGTGGCCGTGAGCAGGTAGTCGCGGCCCTTCTTGACCGCCCACTCGTCGCCGAAGCGCAGCGTCGTGAATCCGGCGCTGACCATCAGAGCCACCAGCACCGCGGCCATGACCGGGAGCGCCCTCGGAACGGTGAGCAGCCGGGCCCGCGGCCGCTCGGGCGCGGTCAGCGTCTCGATCCCGTCGCGGCGCACCCCGCACAGGGCCGCGCCGACCGCGATCGCCGCGACCACCACCACGTCCGCGATGTACCGGGGCACCGCGCCGGCCACGCCGCTGTAGATCGATCCCAGACGGGTCGCACCGAGCAGGCCCGCGACCAGCGCGGTGTACAGGAACATCAGCAGCCAGCCACGGGCCGCCTCGGTGCCGCGCAGCCACACCGTGAACGCCATCAGCAGCACCACCCCGGCCAGTGCGGCCCAGCGATAGGCCTCGGCGGGCGCGGTCACCGGGGCTCCGTCACCGGCGGCCATCCACTCCCACGGCCCGCCGATCAGGCCGGGCAGCAGCGTGTTGCCGAACATCTGGGTGATGAAGGTGAGCACCTCGTCGACCGAGGACGGGCGGCGCAGCGAGGAGGTCGACCGGGCCAGGTAGAAGAGCAGGAACAGCACCGAGATGTTGGTCAGCACCGCCCACGACTGCCACCAGGTGCGGATCGTGGTCCACAAGGACCGGAACGGCCCGCCCCGGGTGTACAGGCAGAGCGTGGTGAGGAAGACCAGAGCGACCGCGAGCAGCGCCTTCTCGAAGAAGAACAGGCCGAGCACGATCGACAGGCCGAGGGTCACGAGGTGCTTGGGCCGGCGGGTCCGGATGTACTTCACCTGGGCGCCCACCGCCAGGATCATCGCCAGCTGCATCGGCAGCATGTTGATCCCGACCGCCCACCAGGAGGTGGCCTCCAGCGTGAGCGGGCTGAACAGGAAGATCGACAGCGGCACGAGGACCGCCCAGCCGGGCTCGAGCATCAGGCGCAGCAGCCGGTAGAGCGCGATGCTGACCGTCAGCTGCCCGGCCATGAGCAGCACGAGGTACGGCGTGTAGGTGAACCCGCCGGTGTGGTGGGTGATCCAGGTGACCAGCTGACCACCCGGCATCAGGTGGTTGTTGAACAGGCCGAACAGGTAATCGGGCGCGAGCCCGTTCTTCTCCGCCATCGAGATCAGCGGGAAGTCGTCGTAGGTGAGGTAACCGCGATGGGCGATCACCGCCCGGGCGCCGACGCTCACCACGATGAGCAGCGCTGCCACAGCGGTCACGGTGAGGCCGATGCTCTGGATCGGTGTTCCACCGGCCGGTGCGGGTGGCGGTGAGCTGCGCTCGGGTTGCGGGGCCATGGACACGACAGCAGGTTGCCACAGCCATGCCACTTCTGACAGGTCGGGGCACCTTTGAAGAGCAACTCTCAACTCCGTGCCCCGGTAACCGAAATGCCCGGCCCAAGCTCGCACTAGACCTGAAGTTTCCTCACCAGTAACCTGCACGAGCCGACACCAAGCCGATACAGAGCCGACACAGATCGGCGGCACCTAGGCGATTGCGAGGCGAAATGACCGATTCCCTGGACGTTCCCGGCGTGGACGTCTGCGTGGTCGGCGGCTGTGGCCGGGTTGGCCTGCCGCTGGGCATCGCGCTCGCCTCGCGTGGCCTCTCCGTGCTGCTCTACGACATCGACGCGGCGGCCGTGGACCGGGTCAACTCGGGTGTCATGCCGTTCGACGAGGAGGGTGCGGCCGGGCCGCTCGCCGAGGCGCTGGCCGCCGGCCGGCTGCGGGCCAGCACCGCCCCCGAGACCGTCGGACGCGCCGAGGCCCTGGTCGTGGTCGTCGGCACGCCGGTCGACGAGCACCTCAACCCCGACCTCGGCGCGGTGCCGCGGGCGATCGAGCGCTGCGTCGAGTACCTGCACGACGGCCAGCTCATCGTGCTGCGCAGCACCGTCTACCCGGGTGTCACGGCACTGACCGAGAAGCTGCTCAAGAGCCGCGGGCTCGACGTCGACGTGGCGTTCTGCCCGGAACGCATCGCCGAGGGCAGGGCGATGACGGAGCTCTTCACGCTGCCGCAGATCGTCGCCGCGCGTACGCCGCAGGCCCTCGATCGTGCCGAGAAGCTGTTCCGGCACCTCACCGACTCGATCGTCACGCTCGAGCCCGAGGAGGCCGAGCTGGCGAAGCTGTTCACCAACACCTGGCGTTATCTGAAGTTCGCGGCGGCCAACCAGTTCTGGATGATGGCCAACGACTTCGGGCTCGACTTCGCGCGAATCCGGCACGCGGTGTCCTACGACTACCCGCGCGCCGCCGACCTGCCGATGCCTGGGTTCGCCGCCGGGCCGTGCCTGCTCAAGGACACGATGCAGCTGGCCGCGTTCAACCGGAACAACTTCGTGCTCGGCCACTCGGCGATGCTGATCAACGAGGGTCTGCCGCTGTACCTGGTGTCGCGGCTGGAGGACCGGTTCGACCTGGGCGAGCTGAGCGTCGGCATCCTCGGGATGGCGTTCAAGGGCGGCTCCGACGACTCACGCGACAGTCTCGCGTACAAACTGCGCAAGATCTTGACCTTGAAGGCGCGGGAGACCCTCTGCACCGATCCCTACGTGCGTGACGACCGCTTCCTGCCGCTCGACGACGTGCTCAAGCGCGCCGACCTGCTGGTGATCGCGTCGCCGCACCAGGACTACAAGCAGCTCGACACCGAGAAACCGGTCATCGACATGTGGGGACTCACGGGTCAGGGGGTGCTGGTGTGATGACGCCACGGGTATCGGTGGTCATCCCGGTCTACAACGAGGGGCCGGAGGTGGTCCGCCACCTGGAACGGATTTTGCGGGAGGTGCTGCTGCCCGCCGAGATACTGGTCGTGCACGACATGCCCGAGGACACGACCGTCCCCTACGTGACCGAGCTGGCGCGCACCGATCCGCGGGTGCGGGCCGTACTCAACACGTACGGGCGCGGGCCGGCCAACGCCATCCGGTTCGGCATCGACGCGGCCCGCGCGCCGGTCGCGGTCGTGACCATGGCCGACGGCTGCGACGACCCGCAGCAGATCGACGACCTGGCCCGGCTCGTCGACCGCGGCGTGGTGGTCGCGGCGGCGTCGCGCTACATGCCCGGCGGGCAGCAGGTCGGCGGGCCCCGGTTCAAGCGGATCGCGTCCCGGTGGGCCGGCAAGACGCTCAAGACGTTCGCCCGGGTCGGCACCCGCGACGCCACCAACAGCTTCAAGGCGTACGACACCGATTTCGTCCGTGAGGTCGGCATCGAGTCGAACACCGGCTTCGAGATCGGCATCGAGCTGACCGCCAAGGCGACCCGCCTGCGCCGGCCCGTCGCCGAGATCCCGACGATCTGGCTCGACCGCCAACTCGGCGAGTCACACTTCGACGTGGGCCGGTTCATGCCCAGTTATCTGCGCTGGTACTTTTTCGCGTTCGGCCGGCGCATGTCGGACGAGCAGATGGCCGCCCGCTGGGCGGAGAAGAGGCCCACGCCGGCTCCGGTGAGTGGACGACACAGGGAGGACACGCCCGCATGAGAGTGCTGGTCACCGGCTCGGCCGGTTTCATCGGCGGATATCTGGTCGAGGAACTGCTGGGCCGCGGGCACGAGGTCGTCGGACTCGACAACTTCTCCAAGTACGGCCCGGTGTCGCACAGCTACGACGACCACCCGAACTACCACTTCACCGAGGGCGACGCGCGGGACACCGAGCTGGTGACCCGGCTGCTGGAGGGCTGCGACCACTTCGTGGCCGGCGCCGCGATGATCGGTGGCATCTCCTACTTCCACGCGTACGCGTACGACCTCCTCGCCACCAACGAGCGGATCATGGCGTCGTCGTGTGACGCGGCGATCGCGGCGCACCGCAACGGCGGGACGCTCAAGAAGGTCACCTACGTGTCGTCGTCGATGGTCTTCGAGTCGACCGACCGGTGGCCGAGCAAGGAGGGCGACCAGCTCGAGGTGCCGCCGCCGATCTCGTCGTACGGCTTCCAGAAGCTCGCCGTCGAGTACTACGCCCGCGCCGCCTGGGACCAGTACAAACTGCCGTACACGATCGTCCGGCCGTTCAACTGCGTCGGCATCGGCGAGGGCCGCGCGCTCGGCTCGGCCGAGGTGATGTCCGGCAACGTCAAGCTGGCCATGTCGCACGTCGTCCCGGACCTGGTGCAGAAGGTGCTCAAGGGCCAGGACCCGCTGCACGTGCTGGGCGCCGGCGACCAGGTGCGCCACTACACCTACGGCGGTGACCTGGCGCGCGGCATCGCGACCGCGATCGAGCACGAGGCCGCGCTCAACGACGACTTCAACCTCTCCACCGCCGAGTCGACCACGGTGCTTCAGCTGGCCGAGGTCATCTGGCGCAAGATCAAAGGCCCGGAGACCCCTTTCCGGTACGTCAGTGACGAGCCGTTCGCCCACGATGTCGCGATGCGGGTGCCGGACGTCGCCAAGGCCCGCGAGGTGCTCGGCTTCACCGCCGAGACCAGCCTCGACACGATGCTGGACGAGGTGATCCCGTGGATCACGCAGGCGGTGGAAGAGGGCCGGCTGTAGCCACCGCCGCGCCGCGGATCGGCGCCGGCGTCGCGGCGGTCGCCGTCGCCAGCGCGATCACCAGTGCGCTCGGCTATCTGGTGCCGGTGCTCGGAGCGCGTACCCTCGCGCCCTCCGACCTCGGCGCCCTGAACTCGGTGCTGGCCATCGCCGGCATCGTCGCAGTGCCGAGCATGGGCCTGCAGATCGCGGTCGCCGTGCACCGGGCCAAGAGGCCCGGTGCCACCGCCCGCCGCGCCGGGTGGCTGACCGCCGCGGCCTGCGCCGCCCTGGTCGCGCTGCTCTCCCCGGTGGCAGGCCCGCTGCTGGACGTGCCGGTCACGGTGATGCTGCTCCTGGCCGCCTACACCGGGGCGATCGTGGTGGCCGGGCGCTGGCTCGGCGAGCTGCAGGGCGACGAACGGTTCCTGCGTCTCGCCGCGGGCATGGCAGTGTTGGCCGCCGGGCGGTACGGCGGCCTCAGCGCCGGGCTGCTGCTCGGCGCCGGGGTGACCGGGTCGATGCTGATCGGCACCGCCACCGCGCTGCTGATCCCGGCCGTGCTGGCCGTGCTGGCCCGGTCGATCCGCGGGGTCCGGTCCGGCCTCACGATCACCGCCCGGCAGGTCTTCACGGCCTGCTCCGCGACCCTGGCCATGCTGGTCGTCTCCTACGCCGACTTCCTGCTGGCCCGGTACCTGCTGCCGGGTGACGCGTCCGGGGCGTACGCGGTCGGCACCGTGCTCACCAAGGGCGCGATCTGGGCGCCGCAGGTCGTCACCGTGCTGGTCCTCCCCCGGCTCGCGCAGGGCAGCAAACGTGCACTGCTGCTCGCGCTCGGCCTCGTCGCCGTCTCGGGCACGGTCCTCGTCACGGCGTCCGCGGTGGCCGGTGGGCTGGCGTTCCGGGTCGCCGGCGGTGAGGACTACGTGGACCTGGGACGGTACGCGCCGGTCTTCGCGGCCACCGGTGCCGTCTACGCCCTGGTGTTCGTGCTGATCAACGCCCAGGTGGCGGCCGGGGCGAAGTGGCCGTCGGCTCCGCTGTGGACGGGCACCGCGGTGCTCGTGGTGACCGCCGTGTGGGTCGTGCCGCACACCTTCACGGCCGTCATGTGGTGCGCCTTCGGCACCGCCGCGCTGATTCTGGTGGCCACCGCCGTTCCCAACGTGGCGCGTCATCGCCGGATTCGGGTCGCTCCCCCGTCCGGAACGAAGGCTGCCGTGTCGGATTAAGCCGTCCAGCCGGTATTAGTCCGAACGTGTCCCGCGATGTCGCAAAGCTCCGTATACCTGGCTACTTTCCTGGCCATGGCTGACACGAACATCGACCGGCGCAGGCTGCTCGCCGGAACCGCCGCGGTCGCGGCGACCGTGGGCACCACCGGCGCCGCCGCCCTGGCCACCCCGGCGCACGCCGCACCCGGCGCCCCGGCCGGCGCACCCGCCGACTGGAAGCACGCCGTCGCCGGCAACCGCGGCAGCGAGATCGCGGTCAAGGGCGGCCGCGACAAAGAGGGCCGATTCGGCATCATGTTCAAGAACACGGAGGCGTACACGCCGCCGGAGGACCTGCTCAAGTCGCTGGCCGTGCAGATGGGTGAGCCCACCGGACCGAACACCCCCGACCTGGACAACCCACGGATCCCCGCGGGTTTCACGTTCCTCGGTCAGTTCATCGACCACGACATGACGCTGGACCGGACGCCGCTGGCCGACGCGCAGGCCGACCCGCTGGCGCTCACCAACTTCGACACGCCGCTGTTCGACCTCGGATCGCTCTACGGCCGCGGCCCGGCCGAGGACCCGGACATGTACGAGGCCGACCGCACCCGGATGAAGATCGTCCGCAACGCCAACGGCGTCGACGACCTGCCCCGCCGCGCCGACGGCAGCGCCATCATCGGCGACGCCCGCAACGACGAGAACCTGATCGTCGCCCAGCTGCACCTGGCGTTCGCGAAGTTCCACAACCGCACCCTGGCGACCGGGCTCGCGAAGAACCTGGCCGAGGCCCAGCGGCTGACCCGCTGGCACTTCCAATGGATCATCATCCACGACTTCCTCGAGAAGATCGCCGGCCCCGAGGTGGTCGGGCGGTACCTCGACAACAAGGGCAAGGTCAAACGCGAGTTCTACAAGCCGAAGAACCCGCACCGCCCCATGATGCCGATCGAGTACTCGGTCGCCGCGTACCGCTTCGGGCACAGCATGGTCCGGGCCGGGTACCTGCTCAACCAGCGCAACGGCCAGACCTCGGCCGCCGCGATCTTCGGTCAGGAGGGCGGTGATCTGCGTGGCAACCGGCCGCTGCCGGCCCGGCTCGAGATCGACTGGTGGCACTTCTTCGACGTACCCGGCAAGCCCGCGGCCCCGCGCAACGCCGCTCGCCGCATCGACGGCAAACTGTCGCTGCCGCTGTTCAACATGCCCGCCACCGTCGTCGACGACGGCACCCCGTCGCTCGCCGAACGCAACCTGCTCCGCGGTGTCCGGCTCGGACTGCCCGCCGGACAGGACGTCGCGAGCCGGATGGGCGTCACCCCGCTCACCAACGAACAGCTCGGACTCCCCGACCCGGCGAACCCGGGCTGGCAGGGCAAAGCGCCGCTCTGGTTCTACATCCTCAAGGAGGCAGAGCTCACCCACGCCGGCGAGCGCCTCGGCGCGGTCGGCGGGCGGATCGTCACCGAGGTCATCCTCGGCATCCTGGAGGCCGACAAGAGCGGGTACCTCAAGGTCAACCCCGGGTTCCGTCCGGTCGCGCCGATCGCCCCGGCCACCGGGCAGTTCCGTACCGGAGACCTCCTGAAATTCGCCCTGAACCTCTGATCCGTGTACGGGCCGCGCGTCCCGGCGCGCGGCCCGGGCCCGGTGTCCTTAGGGTGATCGCATGGGCACCGGTCTTAACACGAGAAGAACGCGGGGAGCGCTGCGCCAATCGGCGAGCATCTCCCTGCAGCTGCTGCTGGTCCTGCTGGCCACCTGGGTGGCCCTGCGGATGCTCGGCAGCGCCTGGTCGGTGATCTGGCCGGTGGTGATCGCGCTGCTGCTCACCACCCTGACCTGGCCACCGGCCCGGTTCCTGCGCAAGCACGGGTGGCATCCCGCCCTGGCCGCCAGCCTCGTGACACTGCTCTTCCTGCTGGTCGCGATCGGCACCCTGGTCGGCATCGCGGTGCCGGTCGGCGCCAAGTCCGGCGAACTGGCCGACCAGGTCGTCGCCGGTATCAACGAGCTGCGTCAGTGGGCGGCCGGGCCGCCGCTGAAGATCACTGACGAACAGGTCAGCGGGTACCTCGACACCGCCACCGACAGGCTGCAGTCCAGCGTCGGCGGCATCGCCACGGCCACCCTCAGCGGTGTCAGCTCGGTAGTGAACGGCCTGGTCAACACGGTGCTCGCGCTGTTCCTGATGTTCTTCTTCCTCAAGGACGGGCCGCGGTTCCTGCCGTGGCTGGGCCGTCAGCTGCCCGGCCGGCTCTCCACCGACATCCCCGCCGTCGCCGGCCGCTGCTGGGAGACGCTCGGCGCATTCGTCCGGTCCCAGGCCCTGGTCGGCCTGCTCGACGCCGTGCTGATCGGCATCGGTCTGGCGATCCTCGGCGTCGACCTCGCCCTGCCGCTCGCGGTGCTGACCTTCATCACGGCGTTCATCCCGATCGTGGGCGCGCTCTTCGCCGGCTTCGTCGCGGTCATCATCACCTTCGTCACCAACGGGTGGACCGACGCGCTGATCGTGCTGGCCATCATCATCGTGGTGCAGCAACTGGAGGGGAACGTCTTCCAGCCGATGCTGCAGAGCCGCGGGCTGGGCCTGCACGCCGGAGTCGTCCTGCTGGCCGTAACCCTGGGCAGCAGCCTCTACGGCATCGTGGGCGCGCTGCTGGCCGTGCCGGTGGCCGCGATGATCGCCGTTCTCTGGAACTACATACGCGAACAGCTCACCGACGCCCCGCCACCCGTCTCGGCCCCGCCCGCCGAACCCTCGCCAGCGGCCGAGTCCTCGCCACCAGCCGCGGCCTCACCGCCACCGCCTGCCGGCCCGGCGCCCGCGCCCGCCGCCTGACCGACGCCGGAAACACGTCAGCCGTACCTCACTGCGAGTGAGGTACGGCTGACGTGTTTCCGGAACGGCGTCTACTGAATGTCGATGTCCATGGGCTGCGGCACCTCACGCAGGTGCCGGTTGTGCCGCGGCTCCCGCCGGGTCCGGATGTCGTCGATCCGCCGGCGCAGGTCGTCACGCGCGTCCATCACGGCCGCGTGCAGTTCCTCCTCCGAGGACGTCGTCACGATCTTCTCGCCCCCGCTGAGCCAGCACTCCAGCGTCACCTTCTGGCCACGAGCGTCGCGGTCCTTGACGGAGATCTCCAGCTCGGTGGCATCGGCGTGGAAGGAGGCGAGTCTGGCGTCCAGGGTGCCGAACAACTCGACCAGCCAGTTGCGGTCGCCCTGCGAAAAGCCGGCCCCCACACGCAGGCACTCGGCAACGGTGGCCGGGTTGGCGACGGCAGTCATCTGTTCCTCCTCTGTCCGGCGAAACGGTCAGCCCCTTCGTACCCGGCACGGACGGATCGAATCCCGATCGTCCCGCTACGGATGATCTTTGGGGCGGTTCACCGGTACGGGGCGCACTTCTGGGTAACGCTGTACCGCTGTGGGAAGATCACTCTCGGCATTCGTCTGCGCGGTCCTGGTGGCCGCCAACCCGGCACCGGCCACGGCGGCGCCTCCGGCCACGGCGTACATCATCCGGCCCGGCGACACCCTGACATCCATTTCCCGGCGGTACGACGTACGCGTCGCCGACCTGCGCGAATGGAACGGTGTGCGGGCCGGGACACCACTGCGCATCGACGGCATGCTGCGGCTTACCGAACCGTACGCACCGCTGCCCGCCTGGCGGTCCCGGATCGAGACGGTGACCCCGGCCGAGGCGAACGGTGACCCGGCCAAGAAATGCCCGGTCCCCGCCACCGAGCTGCGGCGCATCCACGTCAAATACCTCGGCTTCGACGGCAGCGCCCACGACGGCTGGGTGATCATGCACCAGACCCTGGCCACCGCGACACAGAGCGCGTTCGCGGACCTCTACCGCTGGCGGTTCCCGATCATGGCGATGCCACCGGCCGTGGTCCCCGACAAAACCGTGCTGACCCTGGGCTACGAGTGCCGCTTCGTCGCCGGAACCACCAAGTGGTCCCAGCACTCCTACGGCCGCGCCATCGACATCAATCCGCGCCAGAACCCGATGATCCGAGGCGACTACCTCGACCCGCCGAACAGCCGCACGTGGCTGGCCCGCCACAAGCACTGGCCGGGGATGATGCACGAGAACGGCGTCGTGCCCGCTTTCACCACGCGGGGCTTCTTCTGGGGCGGCCGCTGGACGAGCCTCAAGGACTACATGCACTTCAGCACCACAGACCTCTGAAGCTCACAAGATCGAGGCGGTAGGCGCGGCGGCTCGGCGGGCTGTCAATCGATCATCACTCGGTTCCGGCCTGACTCCTTTGCCCGGTAGAGGGCGTGGTCGGCGCGGGCCAGCAGCTCGTCGAGGGTGGTGTCGTCGGCGGTCAGGCTCGTGAGGCCGACACTGATGGTCACCGGCAGCGGGCCCGCCTGGGTGGGTATCGGGTCGGCGGAGACGGCCAGGCGGATGCGTTCGGCCAGTTCGGCGGCGTGGCCCTCGTGGTCGGGCAGGACCGCGGCGAACTCCTCGCCACCGTAGCGGCCGAGTACGTCGGAGTGACGCAGACACCTGCGGATGCGGGCGGCCACGGTACGGATGACCTCGTCGCCCACGCCATGGCCGTACGTGTCGTTGATGCCCTTGAACTTGTCGATGTCCAGCATGACCGCCGCGAGCTGACGGCTGTTGCGGGCCGCGGCCTGCACCAACGCTCCGGCGATGGCGTAGAAGTGCCGGCGGTTGTGCTGGCCGGTCAGTTCGTCGGTGGTGGCGAGCTCCTGGACGCGGCTGAAGAGGCGGGCGTTCTCGTAGGCGGCCATGCCCTGGGTGGCCAGCGCCGCCGCGACCTGCCGGCTGGTGTCGTCGAGGCCGGCGCCACCGATCAGGACGACGCCGACCGGGCCGTCGCGTCCGGTCAGGGGCACGACGAGGGCGGCCGGCGCTCCGCCGAGCAGCCTCTCCCGTACGCCCGCCGTGGTCTCCGGATCGAGGATCTCGGGTGACTCGACGTCGAAGTAGGGCGCCTGCGTGCCGACCGCTTCGGCGGGTGCCGGACCGGTCACCTCGAGCACGTCGCCGGAGGGGCTGATCAGGCACGCCGCGGTTCCGCCGAGCTGGGCCCGCAGCGTGCCGCACAGGTGACGCAGCAGGCGGTCGGGCTCGAGGATCGCGGTGAGCTCGGCGAGGCTGGCGCGCAGCATCTCGGCGAGGGCCTGCTGCTGACGGGCGGCCTGGACGGCGGAGTGCAGCTGGGCGGCGCGGGCGGTCTCCAGGGACACCGCGACGTGGCTGCTGACGGCGGTGAGGACGGCGACGTCGTCGTCGGTGAAGATGCCGCGGGCGAGGCGGCTGTCGAGGTAGACGACGGCGACCAGCCGGCCCTTGAACTGGACGGGCGCGATCAGGATGCTGCGCAGGCCGTGCACGACGGCGCTGCGTGAACCGAGGGCGGCGCCCTGTTCGGTGCCGGTGATGACGACCGGCTCGCCGGTCTCGGCAACCCGCCGGACCAGGCTGACGCCGAAGTCGCCGGTCTCGGCCAGCTCGCCGGAGACGTCGCGGCCGGCGTAGCGGACCGGTTCGCCGCTCTCGTCGAGCAGGAAGAAGATGGCCCGCTCGGCGCCGAGGATGCGCAGCATCTCGTCGAGGGCGACGCTGGCCAGCTGCTGTGGGTCCAGGATGGTCGCGGCGGCAGTCCCGACCTGCTGCAACGCTTCGAGATGGCGGTTGCGGCCGGAGGCCGGGCGGCGTTCGGCGACGGTCCGGCGATGCGTGCCGGCACCCTCCTCGACCGCGAATTCGGTACGCGTCTGCCTGCGCCGCTGCTCCCAGCCGTGGAACAGCGCCATCCCGAGAGCGAACCGGGCCTGCCGATCGGCCTCGTTGGCCAGCCCCATGGCGCGCATGGCACGGGCCCGGATCCGGAACACCTCGTACTGGATGAACGGCGCGTCCACCTTGCGCAGCCGCCGTTCGGCCTCGTCGGCGACCTTGATGCAGCGCTGCGGATCGGCCGAGGCCAGGTGCAGTGACGCCTTGGTGGTGAGGTGGACGCAGCGCAGCAGCGGGGTGCCGCCGACCTTTCCGAGGGCCTTGATCGCCTTGCCGGCCGCCTCGAGCCGGGCCGGGCGGTCGGCGTCGGAGGCATAGCGGAACTGGATCAGCCGGGCGTGTGCCTGATAGACGTAGATCCACCGGTGTTGCGGCATGAGTTCGCTCCGGCTCAGCCCCAGCTCGTGGAACTCGTCGAACACGCTCTGCAGTTGCTCGCCGACCTCGCCCTGTTCGATCAGGACGCACGCGGCGGCGGTGAGGATGTTGGCCCGCTGCACGCGGGTGCCGACTCCCGGCGGGAACACCTCACGCAGCCGTTTCAGCGCGGCCGCGGCATCGCCGAACCGGCTCTGCCCAGCCGGGACCATGATGGTGAGCATGCCGAGCGAGGTGCCGAGAGCACCCTGCTGGTCGTCGAGGAGCTGCATGCCGCGCTCGTACTCGCGGGCGGCGTCCTCGACGTAGCCGCGCAGCAGATAACGCAGGCCGAGCGTGGCGTAGCCGGGAACGAGCTGCGCCGGTACGTACCAGCGGGCGTTCCGGGTGATCGTCTTCTCCCAGATGCTGCCGTCGTCGGCGCCGCTGAAGAGCAGTGCACAGCCCTGCATCCACTCCACATAGGCGCCCAGGCCGGGATCGCCCAGGCCGGCGGCCACCTCGGCGGCCCGCTTCAGGCAGCGGTCGCTGGTGCCGCGCAGCTTGATCATCGCCGTCACGTAGCCGATCAGGCTGTAGACGCGAACGTACTCGGGGCACGGGCCGAGCCGGTTGACCGCGTACATGGCGCGCAACGCGAAGATGCCCGCCTCCTTCAGGCGCATGCCGACCGCTGCGGCGTAGCCGCCGGCGTCGAGGACGGCGGCGAGCGCGGCCTGCGTCTCCCGGTCCCGGCCGCTCGCGGTTCCCCGACCGATTCCGGTACGCCTGACGAACGCACCGGCCATCGCGATGAACAGAGTCTGGATCAGGGCGATCAGTCCCGCGCCGGGCACCGGCCGGCGCAGTTCGGCGAGGGCGGCCCGAGCCGTCTCCAGCGCCCGGCTGTCGTCCCAGACGGTGTGGTGCAGCTCGATGCGGGTGGTGAGCAGCAGGGCCCGCCGCAGCCGGTCGGTCTCGGCGGCGAGGGCCCGGTCGAGCACCGCGTCGGCCTCGTCGAGCCGCCCGCCGGCCAGGTAGGCCCGGGCCAGCGCGTGCAGTAGCCGGCTGTCGGGTGCCGGGTCGTCGGCGACCGCATCGGTGAGGTAGCCGATCGCCTCGGCCGGGGCCTGGTCGGCGAGTGCGCGGCGGCCGGCGGTGGCGGCGCTGCGGCGCCGGTCCTCGGGCGAGGCGGCGTCACCGGCCTGCCGGTGGTGGCGGGCCACGGCGTACGCGTGCCCGTCGTCGCGCAGGTCCTCGGGCAGTCCTTCCAGCGCGCGGGCCAGGTCGGCGTGCATCCGGCGCAGGGCGTCCGCGTCGACCCGGTCGAGGAGGACGTCACGCAGTTGCGGGTGGACGAACGCGTACCAGCCGCCGGGGCGGGACTCCAGCACGTGCCGGTCGGCCGCGGCGGCGAGGGCGCCGAGCACACGGTCGGGTTCGCCGAGCACGAACAGCGTCTCCGGGCGGAACCGGATGCCGGCCGCGGCGGCGACGGTCAGGCAGTCCAGGGTCTCGGCGGGCAGGCCGGTGAGCCGGGCCGCGATCAGGTCGCGCACGTCGGCGACCGGTGGCAGTGCGTCGGCGCCGCGCTGGTCCAGCCGCCAGGTGCCCCAGAACGGGCTGATCAGACCCGCGTCGAGCAGCCGCAGCAGGTAGCTGACGACCGCGAGGGGCGTTCCGTCGGTACGGGCGGTCACGTGCCGTACGAGGTCGACGGGGACCTCGGCGCCGGGCAGGCGGGAGGCGATCACGTCGGCCACGGCCGAGGCCGGCAGCGGCGCGCAGGTGACCTCGAGAGCACCGCCGGTGTCCATGCCGGCGGCCGGATCGCCGGCGCCGTCCGGGACGGTGAACAGGATCAGGGCGGGTAGTCCGGCCAGCTCGGCGGCGAGCTTCTCGATGAGCTGGCGGGTGCCGGAGTCGAGGTGCTGAGCGTCGTCGACGACCAGCAGCAGCCCGCCGGAGCGGGTGGCCAGCTCGCCGAGGAACACGGCTCCGGCGCCGAGCACGTGTTCGTCGCCGCCGGGCGCGGGTTCGCCGGAGACGGCCGGGACCAGGTCGCCGAAAAGCCGGGCGAGCAGTCCCGGTCCAGCCGTGGCCGCGGCCTCGGCGATGATCTGATCGACGGCGGCGCGCTGCTCGGGACTCAACCGGCGGGCCCCGGCCTGCCAGGCGGCGACCGCCTCGCGGACGGCTGCCAGCGGGGTCGCCTCGTCGGGACGGCAGGTGGCCCAGAAGACCGGCAGCCCGGCGGCCGACGCCTCGGCGGCGACCTCCTCGGCGAGCCGGGTGCGGCCGGATCCGGCGGCGCCGCGGATGACGGCGACCCCGCCCTGTCCGGCGCGGGCCCGTTCCCAGCGGCGGCTGAGCCGGCCGGTCTCCTCGGAGCGCCCGCGCAGCGGCCAGCCGGTGACCGCGCCCTGTCCGGCGGCCTCCCCGCCGGGGCAGCCGCGCAGGTCTGCCAACAGTGCCGCGGCGTCCGGATAGCGGTCGTCGGGATCCTTGGCGAGCAGCCTGTTCACCACGGCCTGCAGGGCCGGGTCGATGCCGGGGCGCAGTTCGGCGAGGTCCGGGACCGGGGCGGCCAGGTGCAGGCGGAGCAGCTCACCGACGTCGTCGGCCTCGAACGGCAGCCGGCCGGTCAGGCACTCGTAGAGGACGACGCCGAGCGAGTAGAGGTCGGAGCGGCCGTCGACCGGCCGTTTGAGCATGCCGGACTGTTCCGGCGAGGTGTACAGGAAGGTGCCGACGGCCTCGTCGGTGTCACCGCGTTCGGCGCCGATCTGTGCCAGCCCGAAGTCGATCAGGGTGGCCGGCTGGTCCGGGCCGACCATGATGTTGCCCGGTTTGATGTCGCGGTGCACCAGGCCGAGACGGTGCGCGGCGGCCAGGCCACGGGCCAGGCGGGCGGCCATCGCGACCACCCATTCCTCGGCGAGCACACCACCGCCGAGCTGATCGGTGAGCGAACCACCGGCCAGATGGTCCAAGATGAGGGCGGGCACCCCGTCGAGGTCGCCGACCGCGTGCACCCGGACCACACCGGGGTTGTCGATGCAGGCGAGCAGGGCGGCCTCGCGGCTGAACTCGGTCCGGATCTCGGGGTAGGCGCTCGCGTCGGCCAGCGGGCGCTTCACGGCGTACCAGCGGTCACCGCGGCGGACCCGGTGGACCATCGTGAACGCGCCACGGCCGAGCTCGTCGACCACTTCCAGGCCGGTCAGCCCCGTATCCGTCACTTGACACTCACTCCGAGTCCGGCGTCACTGTGCTCATCGGCCGTGACCGGGCGCACCTGAACTTTTGCGTCCTCGGACAGCAGATCGGTCAGATCGCCGGCCGGGATCGGGCGGGCGAAGTGGTAGCCCTGGGCCCGGTGACAGCCGAGGTCGCGCAGCAGGTCGGCGTGGTAACGGGTCTCCACCCCTTCGGCCACGGTGGTGAGGCCGAGCCCCGCGGCCAGGTCGACGATCGCCCGGACCAGGACGGCCTGCCGGATGTCGGCGTCGTCGGCCGGCATGAACGAGCGGTCGATCTTCAGGACGTCGATGGGCAGGTCACGCAGGTAGGACAGGGACGAGTAGCCGGTGCCGAAATCGTCGATCGCCACCCGTACACCCTCCGCCCGAAGTGCCGAGAGATGCAACAGCGCCTGCGCCGCGTGGGCGCCGGACCGGACCAGCACGCCTTCGGTGATCTCCAGCGTGAGCGCGGTGGCCGGCAGACCGCTCGCGCGAAGTGCCGCGAGGGCCTTGACGGTGAAGTGCGGGTCGGCGAGCTGCCGCGGGGAGACGTTGACGGTGACCGTGGTGCCCCACTGCCGGTGCCAGACGGCCGCGTCGGCACAGGCGCGGCGCAGCACCCATTCGCCGAGCGCGACGATCAGGCCACTGTCCTCCGCGGCCGGGATGAACAGGTCCGGGCCGATCGGCGAGCGGCCCGGCGGCATCCAGCGGACCAGCGCCTCGACGGCGACCGGGCGGGCGTCGTCGAGGTTGACGATGGGCTGGTAGTGCACGGCGAACTCGGCCGCGTCGACGGCGCCGCGCAGGCGTTCCAGCAGGCGGATCCGGTCGGCCTGTTCCTGGCGCATGGCCACGTCGAAGACGGCGGCCTGGTCCTTGCCGGCTGCTTTGGCCGCGTACAGAGCCAGGTCGGCGTCGCTGAGCACCTGCACCGGGTCGGCCGCCGGGCCGAAGACGCGGATCCCGGCGCTCGCCGTGATGTGCAGGGGCTGCCCGCCGGCCGGGACCGGCGTACGCATCGCGGCCAGCACCTCCTCGCAGACGGCGGTCGCCGCCACCGGCCCGGCGCCGGGGAGCAGGAGCGCGAACTCGTCGCCACCGAGCCGGGCGGTGATCTCGCCGTCGCCGGTCATCAGGCCGCGGAGACGGCCGGCGACCGACACGAGCAGGTCGTCGCCGGTCGGGTGCCCGAACCGCTCGTTGACGTCCTTGAAGCCGTCCAGGTCGACCAGGATCAGGGCGCCGCCGTCCGGGACGGTGAGCCGTTCCTCCAGCTCGGTGCGGTTGGGCAGACCGGTGAGCGTGTCGTGGCGGGCCTGATGGGACAGGGTGAGCTGCAGTTCGGCCTGCTCGTGCAGGGCGTCGCGGAGGCTTGCGGCGCGCCGGGCGGCCAGACCGGTGGTGTGGGTGAGGCGCAGCACCAGCAGCAGTGCGGTGAACGCCGTCGCGATCAGCGGCACCGACAGATCGACCATGTCGTGCCTGTTGATCAGCAGGTATCCGGTGCCGACCGGGCCGACCATGACGAGCACGACGTTGCCGACCGGCGCGAGCCGGCGCGGGCGGCGTTCCGGGACGGGCCCGGCGGCCTGCGGATGCCGCGCGGCGAGGCCGATCAGCAGGAAGGCGAGCACCCAGCCGGACGCGGTCCAGCCGGGCCCGGCCCAGGAGCCACCGGCCGCGGAGGCGAGGAAGTACGAGACGTCGGCGACGGTCAGCACCGCGACGGCGGCCAGCAGGAGCCGGTCCGGCCAGGTCAGACGGCCGTTGGCGACGACCATGCGGGTGGCGGCGGCGAGAACGAGAAGATCGAGGGCGGGGTACGCGAGCGCGCACGCCGATCCAGCCCAGTACCCGCGGTCCATCACGAACGGGTCGTAGAGCAGCACCCACATGAGCACGGCGCCGGTGCAGAGCATGATGCCGGCCTCGGTGAGCCCGGCCCAGCGCGAGCCGGCCCGGCTGTCCGACATGGCCAGCAGACCGGCCGCGAGCAGCGGATACATGCCCACGTAGACGAGGTCGACGAGGGTCAGCCCATCCGGCACGGGCAGTCCCGCGGCCATCCCGGCGCCCCAGACCCCGTTCGCCAGCACGCTGCAGAGCATCGCGCCCGCCACCGGCCACCAGGCCTGCCGGCGTGCCAGGTGGTTCCGGCGCACCCCGTTGCGGACGGCGATGAGCGCGGTTCCGGCGACCACCACGTAGGCGACCTGCCGTTCCGTGTCGCCGAGCACCGGTGTCACCAACGCCAGGAGCACACCGGCGAGCAACAGCCACCGGCCGCGAATCCGTTCCCCCGAGGAGCTCACCCCACCACGATCGCCGTCGTGGAGAGCAACCCGGTTGCCGGACGGGGTGTCTTAGAGTCGCGCCGCGAGCTGCTGCAACGCTTCCCGTGCACCGACCGTGAGCGGCTTGCCGTGGCCGGGCAGGATGGCCCGCACGTCCAGACCGGCGAGCTTCTTGACCGATGCGTCCGCCTGGGTCTGGTCGGCGGTGTAGAGCGGCGCGGCGCCCTCGAGCACGTTGAGGTTGCGCAGCGCGTCACCGGCCACCAGCACGCCGGTGCCCGGTTCGAAGATCGACACGTGGCCGAGGGTGTGTCCGGGCGTACCGATGATCTGCAGCCCGAAGACCTCGTCGCCGTCCTTCACAGGCTTCAGGGTCTTGCCGCCCGCGTTGATCGACGAGATGTCGTCCACCCCGGCGTAGAGGGTGGCCGGGACGCGCGGCACGATCTCGGCGAGCCCACCGGCGTGGTCCTGGTGCTGGTGGGTGAGGAAGACGTGCTTGACCGCGTCCCACTTGAGGCCGGCCGCGGTGAGGCCCTGCTCGACCGACTCGCCGGAGCCGGGGTTGCCGGTGTCCACCACGGCCACTTCGCCGCCGCGGATCAGCAGGTAGACGGAGACGTATTCGAGGTCGACCCGGCGCCAGTCCCCGGTCACGTTCCCGCTCGCGGCCGGTGCGGGCGGGACCGCGGAACTGGCGGGCCTCTTCGCCGGGCCCTTCGGGGTGTCGGAACAGCCGGTCACAGTATTGAGGACGGTCACGCCGAGCACACCGGACCCGGCGGTGAGAAGCAGTCTGCGGTTGAGCCTGAGGTCACTCATGCCCTCTGCTTAGCGCATCACCGCGGGTTTCGGTGTCCTCAGGCGGGAGCCCCGCAGATGAAGCGCGGTTCGGGGTCGTACTTCCAGGTGAACTTCTCCCGCTGGACGACCTTGCCGCCTTTGTGGAAGAGCCGCCAGGCGTCCTGGGTGAAGCCGATCAGCCCGCTGGTGGCGATGCAGTCCGGCCCGTCCGGCTTGGTGATCGTCTGCGGCGAGGTGATGTTGCGGCGCGGGCTCCACTCGGTGGTCACCTTGTCCCACACCCTGGTGCTCCAGACCGACACGGTGATCGAGTCGCTGGTGTGGGCGGTGTGGATCAGCACGCCGTACGGCGTGTTGTTTTTGAACCGGAAGTCGAGGTCGGGCCAGAAGATCGTGGACTCGATGACCGCGGGATAGCGATCGAAGTAGTAGGAGTGCGGCTTGTGCTCGACGTCCTCGAGCCCCGCGTAGTAGGTGGCGTTGAACAGCGTCGTGGTGAACTGCGAGACGCCGCCGCCGACCCCCGGTTGCAGGTCTCCGCCGACGATCACCGGCGCGTCCTTGTAGCCCTGCGCGTAACCGCGCTCACCGGTGTGCCGGTTGAGCGAGAACGTCTTCCCGGGCAGCACCAGCGCCCCGCGGACCTGCTTGGCGGCGGTCACGATGTTCTGGCTGCGCGGTGAGGACAGGCCACCGGTGAACTTGGTGGTGAAGGTCGAGACCTTCTCCTTCACCCCGAGTCTCTCCAGGTCCGCGACGGAGGTGGCGGGTGCGGCGGTGGTCAGGGATGCCTTGACGGTACGCGCGTCGCTGCTGCGCGCCGCGGTGAGCAGATCCGGCGCCAGGGCCGCGAGGTCGAGTCCCCGGCCGTCGGCGCCGGCGACGATCTTCGGTTTTCCGCCGGCGAACGTGAACGACGCGTCTTTCGCCGCCACCTCGATCCGGGCGAGCCTCGACGCCACCGAGGCCCGCAGCTTCTTCGGGTCGAACCGCGGCTCGATGAGCCCGGTCCGGTCGGCGGTCAGCACGAGGCTCTTCGCGATCGCGGCCGGCGGGACGGTGAGCGTGCCCTTCTCCGAGGTGATCGTGAGCGGGGCCGCGACGGCCGGCCGGGCGACCTCCTCGACCAGCCGGTCCACCTCCTCGGCGGTGGTGGCGGGTCGCAGTTCGACGAGCGGGACGGTGACCGGCTCGCCGGAGAGCCAGCCGGCCTTGACCGCCTCGGCGGAGCGCTCCGGGTCCAGGCCGCGGCCGGGCGCCGGGTGGACGGCCTTCGGGGTGAGTCCCGTGAAGGTCACGGCCGGAGCCCTCATCGGGGTGCCGACCGGGCCCACGGCTTTGAGCAGGGCCGCGTCGAGGAGATCGGCGTCGACGGCGATCACCGGGGCCACGGACCGGCCGCCGGACAACGACGGGCGTCCCCCGGACGCGGCGTCCACGGTCGCGTCCACGTCGACGACCAGGCCGATCGCGGCCGGGCTCACGGTGGCGCTCTTCTTCTCGACCCGCACCCGGACCGCGGCGGACGTCCTCGGGTCGGCGGCGAGGTGGGCGCGCAGCACGGTGCCGGCTTCGGCGCGGGTCAGGCCGCCGAGGTTCACGCCGAGCACGGTGACACCGCGCGGGACGTCACCCTTGAAGGCGTAGCGGGCCGCGAAACCGCCACCGGCCACGAGGGCCAGCACCGCGCCGCCGGCGAGCAGCGCGCGCCGCCCGCGCCGGGTCTCCCCCGGCGGCACGTCGAGGGTGTCGTGCGCCGGCGAGGCCTGTTGCGGCACCTTCACAGTCGGCTGACGATCGCTGGCGGTGGTCACCCGGCCTCCTCGGGGTAGGGGCGGCGAACCGAGGATGCTAGTCGATCAGCGGCGCTGCGTCGCCAGAAGAGCCGTTCGTACAGTGCTGACCAGCCTGTCCCGGTCGAACGGTTTGGGCAAAATGGTGGATCCCGGTTCGAGGTTGTTGCCGTGCTCGTCGAAGAGCGACTCGGCGAACCCGGAGACGAACACGATGCAGAGGTCGGGCCGGCGGCCGGCCGCGATCCGGGCCAGCTGGCGGCCGTCCATGCCGGGCATCACCACGTCGGTGACCAGCGCCTCGATCTCCCCGCCGTGCCGTTCCAGCAGGCGCAGCGCCTCGGCCGCGTCGGGCGCGGTGAGCACCCGGTACCCGGCGCCGGAGAGCATCCGGGCGGTCACCTGCAGCACCGCCTCCTCGTCGTCGACGAGCAGCAGGGTCTCCCCGCCGCCCGGTTCGTCGGCGGCCGCCTGCCGCGGTGGGGGCGGTGGTGGCGGGACGGCCCCGGCGACCGGCGGCAGCGTGAGGGTCACGGCGGCGCCGCGGCCGGGTTCGGAGTCCAGGGTGAGCCGGCCGCCGGCCTGGCTCACGATGCCGTGGACGGTGGAGAGGCCGAGCCCGACGGTGCCGGTGGTGGACTTGGTGCTGAAGAACGGTTCGCAGGCGCGGTCGAGCACGTCCTGGGACATGCCGGTGCCGGTGTCGCGGACCTCGACGGCCACGCCGTCGCCGTTGACCGAGGTGGTGATCGTGACGACGCCGCCGTCGGGCATCGCCTCCGCGCTGTTGCGGACCAGGTTGTGCAGGGCACGGTCGAGCTGAACCGGGTCGGCCTTGACCTCGGGCAGGTCCGGGTGCAGTTCGAGCCGGAGCCGGCAGCCGGTGCCGGCGGCCGTGGCCAGCGCTTCGGCGCAGTCCTCCAGCAGGGTGTTGAGGTTGACGACGGCGGGCTGATTCACCTCGCGGCGGCCGAACGCGAGCATGTGCTGGGTCAGTGTCTTGGCCCGCTCTCCACCCTTGATCACCTGCGCGAGGTCGCCGAGCAGCGCCTCCACGGTCTCCTCCGGCAGCGTGCCGTCGGCCTTGCCGTCGTTGATGGTCTCGATGGCCAGGTTGGTGTACCCGAGGATCGCACCGAGGATGTTGTTGAAGTCGTGCGCGGTGCCGCCGGCCATCCGGCGCAGGCTGTCCAGGCGTTCGGCGTCGCGGTGCCGGGCCTCGTCCTGGCGGCGCAGGGTCTCCTCGCGCAGCCGCTTCTCGGCCAGGACCAGGTCGGTGACGTCGTCGACCATCAGGACGCCGCCGGTCAGGGCGTCGTCCTCGTCGTGGGTCTGGCGCACGTGGATACGCAGTGACCGCGCGCTGCCGTCGGGCCGGGTGAGCCGGTGGGTGAACCGCATCTCGGTGTCCTGGCCGGCGCCGTGCAGCAGCGCGAGCGCGGTGTCCTGGGCGTTGTCGTCGAGGCAGGAGAGCCAGCCGGGACCGACGATGTCGTCCATCGGCATCTGGAGAATCTCGGTGAGGCGCTCGTTGACGTACTCGGCGTTGCCGTGCCGGTCGATGATGCCGATACCGACCGGGGAGGCCACGGCCATGGCCTCGAACCGGCGCTCGGTGTCGTGCAACTCCCGCACCTTCTCGATCAGCTTGGCGTTGACCGCGTGCAGGTGCGCCTGGGCGAAGTCCTCGGCCGGGGTCAGGTCGACGCTGACCGGTCCTCCGGCCAGGGCGACGTCGATGGCGTCGAGCAGCGCGTCCGGGTCCTGCGAGCGCAGCACCACCTGGCTGACCCCGCACGCCTCGGCGATCGGGCGGGTCTCCGGTTCGAGGTAGTTGGCGGTGTAGAAGATCACCGGAGCCTGGGCGGCCTCGCGATCCGGGTCGGCGCGTAGCCGGTGGACCAGCTCGAGGCCGTCGATGCCGGGCATCAGGACGTCCGAGACCACCACGTCGGGGTGGTGGGTGTGTGCCAGCCGGAGCGCGTCCGCCCCGTCGTGCGCCTCGATGACATCGTGTCCACGGAACCCGAGCAGCATGCGCACGATGTCCCGGTTGGCGGCCACGTCGTCGACGACCATCACTGTCGCCACGGGCGGCTCCCTTACGGCGAGTCGGTGGGTGCTATGTCCGCAATAAGGCTAAAGCAGAGAAAGGTCGCATGTACGTTGATGCTGAATCGGATTCGGATCTTGGAAGGGTGGTCGTGGTGCTGCGTAGGGCCCTGTCTCTGCTCGCCGGAGTCACCGCGGGGGTCGCCGCGGTGGTGCTGGCGCGCCGGTCCCGGCGGGCGGTGGCCTGGGCGGAGGCCGGATGGCGCACGGAGGCGCTGGAGAATGCCCGGCTCGCCGCGATCGTCGAGGCCTCCCAGGACGCGATAGTCAGCAAGGCGCCGGACGGCACCGTCAAGACCTGGAATCCGGGCGCCGAGCGGCTCTACGGGTACCGCGCCGACGAGATGGTCGGCGGCGACGTCACCCGCCTGCTGCCACCCGACCGTCTCGGCGAGGAGAGGGAACTACTCGCCAGGGTCCGCGCCGGTCACGCCCTCACCCGCTACGAGACGCGGCGCCGCCGCAAGGACGGCACCGTCATCGAGGTCTCGCTGAGCATGGCCCCGATGCGCGACACCGACCAGGCCGTGATCGGCACCGCCACCGTGGCACACGACATCACCACCCGGGTCCGGGCCGACCAGCGCCGCCGGGTGGAACGCGAACAGCTCGAAATGATCATGCACGCGGCCAGCGACCCGTTCTTCAGCATGGACGGCGAGGGGGTGATCTCGGAGTGGAACCGGCAGGCCGAGCACGTCTTCGGCTGGAAGCGCACCGAGGTCCTGGGACGTGACGTCACCGGCACGATCCTGCCCGAGCGCTATCGTGCGGCGCTGCGGCGGCTGCTCGACGGCCGGCTGAAGGGGCTGCTGGACCGGCCCACCGAGATGGCCGCCACGCACCGGGACGGCCACGAGATCCCGGTCGAGCTCACCATGTGGCTGATCGAACACAGCGGCGACGCGCACTTCCACGGTTTCGTCCGCGACATCACCGCCCGGCGGCAGACCGAGCAGGCCCTCGCCGAGGCCCGTGACCAGGCGATCGAGGCGGCCCGGCTGAAATCGCAGTTCCTCGCCTCGATGAGCCACGAGATCCGGACCCCGATGAACGGTGTGATCGGCCTGACCGGCCTGCTGCTCGGCACACCGCTCGACGAGCGCCAGCGCCGCTACGCCGAGGGGATCAGCGTGGCAGGATCCGCGCTGCTCTCGGTGATCAACGACGTTCTCGACTTCTCCAAGCTGGAAGCCGGCAAGGTGCTCCTGGAGGAGGCGAACTTCCAGATCTGCAAACTGCTCGACGACGTCGTCGCGCTGGTCGCCCCGCCGGACACCCACCACGGACTCTCCGTGACCGGGCTCTGCGACGAGCGGCTACCCGGCACCGTCTGCGGCGATCCGGCCAAACTGCGGCAGGTGCTGCTCAACCTGGCCGGCAACGCGGTCAAGTTCACCCCCCGCGGGCAGGTCACGATCTCCGCGCGGCCGGACACCGGACACCCCTGCGGGCCGGACGCGGTGCCGGTCCGGTTCGAGGTCCGGGACACCGGCATCGGCATCGACGTGCTCCGGCAGGAGGAACTCTTCGAGGCGTTCACCCAGGCCGACGCGGGCACCACCCGGCGCTTCGGCGGCACCGGGCTCGGCCTGGCCATCAGCCGGGACCTGGTCGAACTGATGGGCGGCCGGATCGGGCTGGTGAGCGAGCCTGGGCGGGGCAGCGCCTTCTGGTTCACGATCACGCTGCGTACCGCCCGCGCCGACCTGGACCTCTCCGACAGGCACTCGCTGGACGGCCTGCGGGTGCTCGTCGTGGACCGCGACGACGAGGATCGGGCCGTGCTCACCGAGCAGCTCAACGCCTGGTCGATGGATGCCGTCGGGGTGGCCGACACACCCGCCGCGATCGCCGCGATGCGGGACGCCGCGGCCACCGGGCGCCCCATCGACCTGCTCATCTTCGACATGTTCACGGCACCTGGCGAGACCCTCGCGATGGTTCCGCCGGACTGCCCGATGCCCAAGACCATCCTGCTCGCCGAGGACCCGCACCATCTGCCGGCCGAACCGGACCGGATGTGGGTGTCGGCCGCCTTCGCCAAGCCGCTGCGGCAGTCCCAGCTCTACGACGCGCTGGTCGGCGTGCTCGACGAACCGGCCACCGAACGCTCGCGCCGCCACGCCGCGGGGAAGCCCGCGGGCCGGGGACACCTGCTGGTGGTCGAGGACAACGACATCAACCGCACAGTGGCGCTCGGCATCCTGGCCAACCTGGGCTACAGCGCCGACGTGGCGGTCAACGGCCGGGAGGCGGTCGAACGCGCCTCCGGCCGTGACTACCAGGCGATCTTCATGGACTGCCTGATGCCGGAGATGGACGGCTACGCCGCCACCGCCGAGATCCGCCGGCGCGAGCCCGCGGGGCGGCACGTGCCGATCATCGCGCTGACCGCGAGCGCCCTGGCCGAGGACCGGGCCCGCTGCCTGGCCGCCGGTATGGACGAGCACATCGCGAAGCCGCTCATCCCGGCCGACGTGGCCCGGGTCCTGGACCGGTGGGTCAGCCCGGCCCCGCCGGAGCCGAGCCTGCGGAGCGTGACCGCCGAGATCGAGCGGCGCCTGGCTCAGCTGCGCGGGCCCGATCCTGCCGCCACCGCGGGCGCGCTGGCCGGTCTGCTCGCGTCGCTCTCGGCGAAGATCCCGGAGCACCTGGACCGGATGCAGCAGGCCCTCGCCTTCGACGACGCGGACCTGCTGCGCAACGAATCGCATCAGCTCATGGGCGTGCTGGCGAATCTGGGCGCGGGTGCGGCGACGGCCGCCTGCGGCCGGATCGAGGCCGACGCCCGGGCAGGTGACCTGGACGGCGCGGTGGTGTCGTACTCCGCCGCGCGCCCGCTGATCATGATGGCCCGGGACGCCGCCGATCAGATCCGCCGCAATCCCGTCGTGGCGGTCAACTCCGGGTGACGACGCGCTCCCTGCGGTCGGCATAGAGGCTGGTCGCGGTCACGATGGCCAGCGTCGCGCCGATCACGGCCAGCGACGCCTCGGTCGGGATGTCCGGGACCCCGGACCAGATGCCGTGCGCCCAGTGCAGCACCAGCTTCACCCCGATGAACGCCAGGATCACGGCGAGGCCGTAGTTCAGGTGCCGCAGCCGGTCCAGCACGTTGTGCAGCACGAAGTACAGCGCCCGGAGCCCGAGCAGGGCGAACGCGTTCGTCGCGAAGACCAGGTAGGGGTCCTCGGTGACCCCGTAGACGGCCGGCACCGAGTCGACCGCGAAGACGATGTCGGTCATGAACACCGCCACCACCACGAGGGCCAGCGGGGTGAGCGCGCGCCGGCCGTTCTGCAGCACGGTCAGCCGCCCGCCCTCGTAGTGGTTGGTCACCGGCATGAGGCGGCGCATCAGCCGTACGCTGCGCATGTCGTCGATGTGGACCTGGTACTCCTCCGAGCGCATCGCCTCGCGGAACACCTTCACCGCGGTCAGCAGCAGGATCCCGCCGAACAGCAGGAACGCCCATGTGCCGCTCTGCAGCACGACCGCGCCGGCCGCGATGAAGACGGCACGCAGCACGAGCGCCCCGGCGATGCCGTAGAGCAGCACCCGCTGTGCCAGCTCCGGCGGAACCGCGAACGCGGCGAGCAGCAGCATGAAGACGAACAGGTTGTCGACCGACAGCGACTTCTCCACGACGTACCCGGTGTAGAACTCCATGGCGGGCGCCCGGCCGTACAGCTGCCAGATCAGCACCCCGAACGCGCCGGGAAGCGCGAGATAGAACAGTGACCAGCCGACCGCCTCGCGCATCGCCACGTCATGCGGGCGGCGGGTGAGCACGAAGTCGACGGCGAGCAGCGCCAGCAGCACGGCGATGCTGATCACCCACAGCTGGGTGGACGCGATGGATGGCAGATCGAACACGGAGAGCCCCCTCGGACACGAGTCATCGTCCGAGGTCTCCCTCACCCGCCACCGGCCGCCTTGCCGGCGGCGACGGGCGAACGCACGAGGGCACATGGGTGCCCGTGGTGACCGCCACGCTCTCGCGGAGGTACTCCCCTCGCGGGTCAGCTTAGGGTGACCGGCACCCGCGGACCAGGGCATCGGGCCATTACGGCATTCCGGTTGACGGGCCGGGGGTCGCGGAGGACCGTGGAGAGTCCGGCTGAAACGCAGCCGACCAGCGGTTGAAGAGGGGGTACCGCCCATGTTCGTCGACATCCTGGTCGGCACTCTGCTGATCGTCTGCCTGGTGATCAGCACTGCCGCCCTCACGCCACCGATACACCGCCGCCGACGGCACCGGCACAGTCTCTAGATCAGGTCCCGCAGGGCCGCCCTTCAGATCAGGTCCCGCAGGGCCGCCCTTCAGATCAGGTCCCGCAGGGTCGCCGCGAAACGGGCGGGGGCCCGCAGATGCGGGAAACACGGCCGCTTGGCGACCAGCTGCTGCTTCCGGTTCGCGAACCAGCACCGGTACGACCGGAGCAGTCCACGGTCCCAGCGCGACACCGCGAACTGCCGGTACGGCACCGGGACGTCTGCCAGGTCGGCCGTCGCCCGATGCCGTTCCGGGCACTCCGGCGGCGCCTGCGGCTCGTCGAAGGTCAGCACCGCCCGGGTCGCGTAGGTGTCGGCGAACGCCTCGGCGAGCAGCGCGCCCTCACCCTGCCCGACCAGCACCGGCGCCCGGTGCAGGTCCAGTCCGTTCACGAGCGCCGCCAGGTCGCGGGCCAGGGGTTCGACGGCGTTCTCTCCGCGCGCCGCGGACTGCCCGTGCCCGGGCAGGTCGACGGCGATGACACTGCACGCGTCACCGAGCTCGGCAGCGACCGGCCACCAGGTGGTCCGGTCGTAGAAGAGGCCGTGCAGCAGGACCACCGGACGGCCGTACCGGCCCCAGCGGTCGTAGACCAGCAGATTCTTCGGTGTTCCGTAGGCGTGGGTGGTGCGACGCGGGGGCTGAGGATGCACGGGGATGGTCTTCCTGATTCGGGGGGACACCAAACATGCGCCGGTGTGTCCCGGTTCACCAAACATTGCCGAAGATTGATCCACTACGGTCCACGGCCCGTATCGTTACGACGTGTCCAACGGTCGTCTGCTCTCTCCGTGGCGGGCGATCCTCGGATTCGGGCTGGTCAGCCTCGCCGCCGACATGGTGTACGAGGGCGCCCGCTCGATCACCGGCCCGCTGCTCGCCGGTCTGGGCGCTTCGGCGCTCGTGGTCGGGCTGGTCACCGGCGCCGGCGAGGCGGCCGCGCTGCTGCTGCGGCTGGTGTCCGGGCCGCTGGCCGACCGCACCGCCCGGTACTGGGCGCTCACCATCTTCGGCTACGGCCTGACCGCGGTCTGCGTGCCGCTGCTGGCCGTCACGCCCTTTCTCGGCGGGGCGGGCCTGGCGGTCGCGGCCGTCCTGATCGTGTCCGAGCGGATCGGCAAGGCGGTCCGCTCCCCGGCCAAGTCGGCGCTGCTCGCCGAGGCCGCCGGGGCGGTCGGCAGGGGACGCGGGTTCGCCGTGCACAAGGCGCTCGACCAGGTCGGCGCGTTCGCCGGCCCGTTGCTGGTGGCCGCGCTGGTGGCGGCCGGCGGGGTGATCTGGCCGGCGCTGGCCGTGCTGGCGCTGCCCGGCGTGGCCGCGATGATCCTGCTGGTCTGGCTGCGGCACCGGTTCCCGGCACCTCCGGCACGCGAACCGTCGGACACCTCGGTGTCGACGTCTCTTCCCCGCACGTTCCACTGGTTCGCCGCGTCGGCCGGGCTGGCCACCGGCGGGCTGGTCACGTTCGGCCTGATCTCGTACCACGCGAGCGAGACCGGACGGGTGCCGATCGCCGCGGTGCCGGTGCTGTACGCCGCGGCGATGGCCGCCGGTGCGGTCGCCGCCCTGGCCAGCGGCCATCTCTACGACCGCTGGGGCGCCCGCGTCCTCTACGCGCTGCCGGCCCTCGCCGCAGCCACGCCGGCGCTCGCCCTCTCCACGAGCACCGCCGCGATCGTCACCGGCAGCCTGCTCTGGGGAGCCGCGATCGGCGTGCAGGACTCGACCGTCAAGGCGCTGGTAGCCGACCTGGTCATGGCACCCCGGCGGGCCACCGCCTACGGGGTCTTCGCCGCGGTGCAGGGCGTGGCGGCGCTGGTCGGCGGGGTCCTCGCCGGTGCCCTCTACGAACAGTCGCTCACCCTGCTCGCGGTCGTCTTCGCCGCCGCGCAGCTGCTCTCGGCCGTCCTGCTCACGGTGACCCTGAGAATGCGCTGATCGTTCGGCCGGGCGTCACGGGCCGGTCTCCTGCCGGATCGTGGCCCCGGTTCCCCTGTTCACATGCGCATCGCGCTCGTCACCGAATCGTTCCTCCCCGATGTCAACGGCGTCGCGAACTCGGTCGCCCGGATGGCCGACCACCTGACCAGAAACGGCCACGAGCCGATGGTCGTGGCACCGCTGCCACCACCCGGCTCCCGCGCGCCGGTGACCGGGCTGCCGTACCCGGTGGTACGCGTCCCGTCGCTGCCGATGCCCGGTTATCCGCAGCTGCGCCTCGGCCTGCCCGCGCCCGCCCTGCACGCCGCGATCCGCCGGTTCGCGCCCGACGTCTTGCACCTGGCCAGCCCGTTCGTCCTCGGGGCCTGGGCGCAGGCCAGCGCCCGCACGCTCGGGCTGCCGTCGGTCGCCGTCTATCAGACCGACGTGGCCTCGTACGCCCGCGTGTACCGGGTCCGGCTCACCGAGCGGATGGCGTGGCGCTGGATCCGGACCGTCCACAACGCGGCCGGCCGGACTCTGGCCCCGTCCACCGAGTCGGTCACCGCGCTCGAGACGCACGGCGTGCGCCGGGTGCACCTGTGGCGGCGCGGAGTCGACGACATCCGCTTCCACCCCGGATGGCGCAGCCCCGGCATCCGGCGGGCGCTCGCCCCGAACGGCGAGGTGCTGGCCGGGTTCGTCGGACGGCTCGCCGCCGAGAAGGAGATCGACCTGCTGGCCGGCGTCTCCCGGCTGCCCGGGGTTAGGCTCGTGGTGGTCGGCGACGGCCCGGCCGCGCCGTCGCTGCGCCGGGCGCTGCCGGACGCGGTCTTCCTCGGCGCCCGGCACGGCGCTCAGCTCGGCCGGATCTACGCGAGCCTCGACGTCTTCACCCACACCGGGCCGTACGAGACGTTCGGTCAGGCCGTGCAGGAGGCGATGGCCAGCGGGCTCCCGGTCGTCGCCCCGGCCGCCGGTGGGCCGCTCGACCTGGTGGAACACGGCCGTACCGGCTATCTGGTGCCCCCGCACCGCGCCGACGGGTTCACCGACGCGGTCGCCCGGCTCGCTCACGACGCCGACCGGCGGCACGCGTTCGGCGCCGCCGGTCGTGCGGCCGTGCGGGGCCGCAGCTGGTCCGCGATCGGTGACGAGCTGCTCGGCCACTACCGGCGGACGCTCGCCGGAGCGTCGTCCGGCCGCGGTCAGGCCTTGGTGGCGGCGACGACCAGATTGAACCCGGTGTCCGCGGCCAGCACCGGGTTCGTGAACCCGGCCCGCGCCAGCAGCTCGAGCCGCTTCGATGGGCCGCCCAGGGTGCCCAGCCCGTAGGCGCCGGGCTGGGCCAGCGAACCCGGCGTGCACAGAGCGGTCGACGAGGCGTACCCGATGCGGGTGATCGGCATTCCGATCGTGCTGGTCCAGTCGTCCGAGGACCACGGCTCGACCGCCACCACGATGCCGCCCGGCGCCAGTGCCTCGTAGGCCGCCTTCAGTGCCGCCACCGGGTCGCCCAGGTCGTGCAGCGCGTCGAAATAGACGACCACGTCGAACGGCCCGTGCCCGGCGATCGACGCCGAGTCGGCCACGCGGAACGACACGTTCGCCGGGCTGCCCGCCTCGATGGCGCGGGCGCGGGCCGTGGCGATCGACGGCTCGTGCATGTCGAAACCGGTCACCGAGGACCGCGGCCAGGTCCGCGCCATCAGCAGGTCGGCGAATCCGTGGCCGCAGCCGACGTCGGCGACCCGGGCGCCCGCCTCGAGCTTCTCGACCAGCCCCGGAACCGCCGGGAACCAGGCCTGCTCCAGCTGGTTGACGTACGCGGTCCGGAAGTACCGCTCGATGCCGTGGTAGCTGCACCCCGGCACCTCGTCCCCGGACAGCCCGCCGTCGCCGTGGAACGCCTTCTCCAGGTGCTCCATCGACAGGAAGTAACCGGTGATGATCTCGGCGGCGGCCACCACGTAGGCCGGCGAGTCCACCACCGACAGCGCCAGGGCGTGCTCGAGCGGCAACTCGAACCGGTCGCCGTCCACGGTCACGTAGCCCGAGACGGCCATCTGATGCAGCCACTCGGTGACCAGCCGCGGGTTGAGGCCGGTGCTCGCGGCCAGCCCGGCCGCGGTCACCGGGCCGGCGCCGGTCAACGCCCGGAACAGGCCGAGCCGGTCGCCGAGGACGATCATCGCGGTGCTGGCCGCCCCGGCGAAGTCGGTGATCATCTGTCCGACGAAGGCCTCGGCGCGTGCCTCGTCGACGGTCGGGATCTGCTGTGTGTCAGTCATGTCCCCACCGTGCGGGACGGCCCTTGCCGTGACCTTGCCGCTCGCTGTCACGCCTCGGCCAGGCGGCGCAGGGCCAGCTCCACGGTGGCCGCAATGCCGCAGCCCGGCGATGGCGTGGCGGCGCGCAGAGCGGCGAGCCGCTCACGGTCCGGGCCCATCACGGCCGGGGCCATCGGGTCGGCGTCCGCGGCCGCCACCAGGGCCGCCGCCGACTCCCGGTCGCCCAGGGCGGCCAGCAGCTCCGCGATCAGCCGGATCATCGTCCACACCTGGGCGGTCATGTTGGCGGACCGGACCGCCGCCAGCGCCGACCGGCAGGCCGCCACCGCCTCGGTACGCCGGCCCAGCCGGATCAGCGCCGCCGCCCGGGCCACCCGGGCCAGGTGACCGGTGTAGGTCAGGTTGACCCGGTCGCTGGCCGCGATCGACCGGTCGTACCAGGCCAGCGCCCGTTCCGGATCGCTGCCGGCCAGCAGCTCGCCCCGGGTGAACGGGACGAAACCGTCGAGATGCCCGGTGTCCAGGAGGTGCTCGTACCTCTCCAGCCACCGCCGGCCGGCCGCCGGATCACCGCCGTAGGCGTCCATCAGCGCCGAGCAGCAGATCCCGGTGGCACGGGCCCACGCGGGCGCGCCCGGATCGGTCGCCATCCGCTCGGCATCCGCCCGCACCTGGTCCGGACGACCCGCGAACATCCCGTTCGAGATCCGGATCAGCAGCGCGCCCCACCGCAGCCAGTGATCATCGGGCATCCGGTCGAGAGCTGCGCTGAGCAGGCGGTCCGCCTCCGGGAGATGGCCGCGCAGCCACTCGCCGGTCCCGGCCGCGACGGCCCGCAGCACCTCGGCCTCGGTCTCCACCCGCTCGGGCGCCCAGCGGGCCAGCTGCTCGGTCAGCCCCGGATCCGGCGAGTCGGCGCCCACCACCGACAGCATCGCGGCCAGGCGCGCGCCGTCCTCCCGGTCATCGTCGCCCTCGCGCTCGTCCCCGCTCAGCCAGGCCAGCGCCTCCTGCAGGTTCGCCAGCTCGCGGCGCATCGCGGGATAGGTCCACGGGTCCCGCTCGCGGCAGCGGTCCAGCATCCGCGTGGCGAGGGTCAGCATCCAGCGCGCGTGCGCGTCCCTGGCCCGGCGTTCGCCGTCCGGACCCAGATGCCCCAAACCCACATGTCGTACGGTCTCCAGCAGCCGATAACGCGGCGGGTCGGCGACCACCAGCGAGGCGTCGACCAGCTCGGCGAGCAGCGGCTCGGCGTCACCGCCGGCGAAGTGCGGCAGGGCGTCCAGGGTGAACCCGCCACGGCAGACGGCCAGGTTGTCCAGCAGGCGCTGGGCGGACGGGTCGAGCAGGCGATACGACCATTCGACGGTCGCCGACACGGCGGTCGCCCGGTCGCCGCCGCGGGCCGGGTCCAGCACGTTGAGCCCGGCGCCCAGGCGGTCCCGCAGATGCGCCAGCCCGAACACCGACTCGCGCCGGGCGGCCAGCTCGACAGCCAGCGGCAGGCCGTCGACCAGGCCGCAGATCTCGGCCGCCAGCTCACGCGTACGCGAATCGTCAGGAAAATCGGCCCTCAGCAGCGCCGCCCGGTCGCAGAAGAGCGCGACCTGATCCTCCGCCGGAAGCGGGCCGAGCCGCAGCACCCGCTCGCCCGCCACGTCGAGGCGCTGCCGGGAGGTGGCCAGCACGCGTAGCTGCGGGCAGCGGGCCACCAGTTCCCCGACCAGCACACGCACGGGTTCCAGGAGGTGCTCGCAGTTGTCCAGCACCAGCGTCGCCGGTGTCGCGCCTAGGCGCTCGGCCAGCGCGGCGGCACCGCCGTGCGGCGCGGTACGCAGCCCGAGCGCCCCGGCCACGGCGGCCGCCACGTCGGCGGGCACGGACCGCTCCGCCAGTTCGACCACCAGCTCGTCGCCGGTCAGCACCTCGCTCATCAGCCGGGTCTTGCCCACTCCGCCGGGGCCGACGAGCGTCGTCACCCTCCCGGCCGCGATCGCTGCCCGTACCGTGGCCAGCTCTTCCTCTCGTCCGAAGAACCGGTCGGCCCGCCACCGCAACGCCGTGCCCCGCTTCGGCGGGTTCTCCGGCGGGCGCAGCGCCGGCTCGTCCGCCAGGATCCGCCGCTGCAGACCGGCCATGGCCGGTGAGGGGTCGACGCCGTGCCCGTCGGCGAGCCGGTCCCGGTAGGCCCGCGCGACCGCCAGCGCCTCCGGGGTCCGGCCGGTGATGTGCAGGGCCCGCATGAGCAGCAGGTGCGCCCGCTCCCGCAGCGGCTCGGCCGCCGCGAGCGCCTCGATCTCGGGCAGGGCCCCGGCCGCCGTCCCGGAGGCGATCCGCAGGTCGAGCCATTCCTCGCGCAGATGCCGCCGCAGCTCCGCAAGCCGCGCGACATCGGGAGCGAACACCAGCCGGTCGGCCACGTCCGCGAGCGGGTCGCCGCGCCACAGCTCGAGCGCCTCGGCGAGCGTCGCGGCCGCCGTGCCCGGTTCCTGGCCGCGCGCCTGGACGGCGAGCCGCTCGACGCGTCCGGCGTCGACCGCGTCGGCGGGCAGGTCGAGCCGGTATCCGCCGGGTTCGCGCCGGATCACGTCACCGCCGGTGTGCCGCCGCAGCCGCGAGACGTAGGTGTGCAGGTTGCCGAGGGCGTTCTCCGGCGGCTCGCCGTCCCACAGCGCCGCGATCAGGTCACCGACCGGAACCGCCCGTCCACCGGCGAGCGCGAGCCGGGCCAGCACGATCCGCTGCGGCACACCCGCGAGCGGCACGACCTCACCGTCGCGGCACAGCTCCACCGGCCCCAGCACGCCCACCCTGATCCTCACGGCGTCATTCTGGCCAGCCGCCGCCCCCGGATCACCCGGTTATCCATCGTCTGTCGGCCATGCGACCCCGTCCGATGTCGGGGATCGCCGCGCGCGGGGCGGACTGTCCCGTACAAAAATGGATAACGTGCCGGTGTGGGTATCGACTTCTCGGACCCGGCCTTCGCCGCGGATCCCTATCCCGGGCTGGCCCGGCTGCGGGAGAACGCACCCCTGAGCTTCCACGCGCCGACCGGCCGCTGGCTGGCCGCGAGCCACGCCGCCGCCGGCGCGGTGCTGCGGGACCGGCACCTGGGGCGGTTCTGGCGCGACGAGGAGCCGGCCGAGGTGTTCGAGCCGTTCAATCTGCTGCACCGCAACCAGATGATGGAGAACGAGCCGCCGGTGCACACCCGGCTGCGGTCACTGGTGGCGAAGGCGTTCGCGCGCGGGCACGTGGAGCGGCTGCGCGCGGCGGTCGCGGCCGAGGCGGGCCGGCTGCTGACGGCGGCGGGGCGGGAGTTCGACCTGCTGGCCGAGCTGGCCGAGCCGCTGGCGGTGACGGTGATCGCCGAGCTGCTGGGTGTCCCGGCGGCCGATCGGCACCGGCTGCGCCCGTGGTCGGCCGCGATGGTCCGGATGTACGAGATGAGCCGCACCCCGCAGATCGAGGCGGAGGCGCTGGCGGCGTGCAAGGAGTTCGCCGAGTACCTGGGCGAGCTGGCCGCCCGCCGGACCGCCGAGCCATGTGAGGATCTGATCAGCCACCTCGTCGCGGTCCGGGAGAACAGTGACCGGCTCAGCGGAGACGAGTTGGTGGCGTCGGCGATCCTGCTGCTCAACGCCGGGCACGAGGCGTCGGTGAACGGACTGGGCAACGGGGTGGTGGCCCTGCTGAGGCATCCGGGCGAGCTGATGCGGGTGCGGGCGGACCGTGCTCTGCTGCCCGCCGCGGTGGAGGAGATGCTGCGGTTCGATTCACCGTCGCAGCTGTTCGTGCGCACCGCGGCCGCCGATGTGGAGGTGGCCGGGGTGACCGTTCCGGAGGGCGCCGAGGTGGCGGCCCTGCTGGGTGCGGCGAACCGGGATCCCGCGGTGTTCGCCGACCCCGACCGCTTCGACGCCGGCCGGGTGCCCAATCCGCATCTGAGTTTCGGCGCGGGGCTGCACTTCTGCCTCGGTGCGCCGCTGGCCCGCATCGAGCTGCGGGCCGCCCTGGCCGCGCTGCTCAAGTACGCGCCACGGCTCAGCCTGGCCGCCGATCCGGTCCGGAGCCCGGGGTTCGTGCTGCGCGGATACGCGACGGTCCGGCTGAGCCGACGGTGATCGTCAGCAGATAGGGTCGGCCGGTGCGGACGAAGCAGGAGTTGACCGATGACATCCGGCGCGAGCGGCGGGCGGCGCTGGTGGTCAACGCGCGGTCGCGGCGCGGGCGGCAGCTCTACGCGGACGCGCACGCGCGGCTGCTCGCCGCGGGCTTCGACCTGCTCGGGGCGTACGCCGTGGATCGTCCCGGCGAGCTGGAGAACTCACTGCGCTCGGCCCTCGCGCACAAGCCGGACCTGTTGGTCGCCGGTGGCGGGGACGGCACGATCAGCACGGCGGGGCGGTTCCTCGCCCATCGCGACGTGGCTCTCGGCCTGCTCCCCCTCGGGACCACCAACAACTTCGCGCGTACGGTCGGCATCCTCCCCGACCTCGACAAGGCCGTCGCCACGCTGGTGGACGGCACGGTGATCGACGTGGACCTGGGTGTCGCCGGGGACATGCCGTTCACCAACCACGTCGGCGCCGGGCTCTCCGCCGAGATCATGATCAACGTGCCGAGCCGGCTCAAACGCGTGATCGGGCGGATCGCCTACCCGATCACCGCGCTGGGCCTGCTGACCCGGCACCGGTCGCTGCGGGTCACGGTCCGCGCCGACGGCCGGGAGATCGTCTTCACCACCCACCAGGTGTACGTGGCGAACGGCGGCTTCCACGCCGGCCGCCCGATCACCGCCGACGCGCACGCCGACGACCGTCTGCTGGTCGCCTATCCGGTCGGCGGCCGGTCGAAGCTGGAGCTGATCCGGGAGACCGCCCGCAACGCCCTGACCGGCCACCGGCGCACGCTACGGGAACAGCCGTTCATCGCCGTCGGCGAGCTGTGGCTGGAGACCGACCGCCCGGCGCACGTCGAGGTCGACGGCGAGCCGTGCGGGCAGACCCCGCTGCGAGTGGCCGTCGATCCCAACGCGCTGCGGATCATGGCGCCTCCGGGGACTCCCGACCACTGACCTTCGCGAGCCACCCGGCGGACTCCGCCTCGGGCAGGACCCGGTCGAGGGTGATCTCCGGGCGCATCAGCGGATAGACGCGACCGGTGTTCCAGGCCCGCTCGTAGGACGGCTTGTCAAGCACGACGACCCGGTGACCGTCGAGGACGGGGATGTCGGCGGGACGGCCCTCGCCCCAGATCCGGTCGCCGTCGGCGTCGAACAGTTCGAACTGTCCGCGTACACCGCCGGGCGGCATCATCTCGGGCCCGTCGGTGGCCGCGGCGATCCAGGACGCCTTGGGCCGGACACCGTCGACGAGACCATGTGCCGGGTCACCGATCAGCGCCGCGGCCAGCAGCGTGTGGAGCTGGAAGTTGTCGCCCACACCGCTCACGGTCAGCCGGTAGCCGCGCCCGCTGGGCCGGTGCAGCACCAGAAACGGTTCGTCGTCGAGCACCTGGAGCAGCCCGTACAGCCACGGCGCCGGGTCGGCGTGCTCGGACATCGCGTCGGCCGCCGCAGCGAGCCGCTCGCGCTCCGGGAAAGCCTGCCGGACCCGTTTCTGCTGCGCCGGCAGCAGCAGGCTGGGGATCCAGTCCTCGACCGTGAAGTACGACTCGGTGATCCGGATGCCCTCCTCGCGGCTGATCCCGGCCTGCGCGGCGGCCCGTGCGACCCGCTCGATCAGCGCGTCGGCATCCGCCTGGCTGGCCGGCGCCTCGAACTCGCCGCCGTCCTTCTCGGCCAGCCCGGGGAACCTGACACCGTGCTCCAGGCCGTCGATGACCCGCTCCACGAGCACGTCCAGCAGCACGAACGGGTCCGCACCGGCCTCGATCAGCCCGGCGGCCACCTGTGCCAGCTGGCCGCCGTTGCCGATCGACACCTGCTCCAGCGCCGGGCGCAGCCGCCGGGCCCCCTCGGTCAGCTCCTCGGGGCCGGCCTTCTCGATCGAGCCGACGATGGCGCGGAAGGCCGCCTCCGACGCCCGCTCGTCCAGGGCCAGGACGGCCTTCGCCAGATCACCGCAGAAGTCCGGCAACGCGCGCTTACGCTTCCACCACATCGGTGCATCGTAGATCTTGATCCGACCGGTTCAGGCGTTGGCGGGCGTCTTGTCCTTGTCGTCGGGGGCGTCGCCGGCCGCGGTGATGCCGTCGGCCTCGGCGATGATCCGCTTGTCCTCGGCGATGTTCTTGCGGTACTGCAGCACCGAGTAGACGATCGCGGCGGCCCAGGCGACGTAGATGAAGCCGTAGAAGACGTAGCGGATGTTGTCCGGGGCGTCGATCCAGTCGCTGCGGAGCAGGGAGCGGGTGTTGGTCAGGATGATCACACCGCCGACCGCGGCGCCGAGGACGCGCGGCGGGATGTGCCGGACCAGCCAGGCAGCGATCGGCGCGGCGATGACGCCACCGATCAGAAGGGCCGCGACCCAGCCGTAGTCGATGTTCTCGCTGCCGATGCCCAGGATGAAGCCGACGCTGGCGGCGACCGCGACGAGGAACTCGCTGGTGTCGATCGAGCCGATGGTCTTGCGGGGCTCGAGACGTCCGCTGGCCAGGATGGCGGGCGTGCCGACCGGGCCCCAGCCACCGCCACCGGTGGCGTCGACGAAGCCGCCGACCAGGCCGAGCGGGGTGAGGAACCGCTTGCGCAGCGGCTTGCCGAGCTGCCCCTTCGGCAGGCCCTGGAAGGTGAACCGGAGGAAGACGTACAGGCCGAGGGTCAGCAGGATGATCGCCATGAGCGGCGCCGCGACCTCGGTGGAGATGCCGGAGAGGACGACCGCGCCGAGGAAGGCGCCGACCGCGCCCGGCACACCGATCTTGAGGACGACCTTCCAGTCGACGTTGCCGAACCGCCAGTGCGAGATGCCGGAGACGAGGGTGGTGCCGATCTCGGCGAGGTGCACGGTGGCCGAGGCGGCCGCCGGGTTGGTGCCGATCGCCAGGAGCAGGGTGGTCGACGTCACGCCGTAGGCCATGCCCAGGCTGCCGTCGACCAGCTGCGCGCCGAGCCCGACAAGAGCTAGGAGAAGGAGTTTCTGCATGTGTCGACCACCAGGGACGGGAGGGGATTTCCTATTTCTTGGATCGGAGAATAGAAGCCTAGCTACTCAGTAGGCAAGGCATCGATTACCACGTGGGATGACAGACATGTTGCAGAATGGCCACCGTGAGTGACGCGGATGACGTTCGACGACTGGCCCTCGCCCTGCCCGAGGTCGAGGAGATCGACAGCGACGGTTTCGACTTCCGGGTGAGCGGCAAGGGTTTCGTCTGGTCGTATCCGGAACGCGTACCCGGAAAACCGCGCGTGATCCGTACCGATGTCGCCGTGCTGTTCGTCGGCGACGAGGCGGAGAAGCAGGCGCTGCTCCTCGGCGAGCCCGACCTGTTCTTCACCACACCCGGCTACGACGGGCTGCCGCTGGTCATGCTGCGACTGGAGCTCACCTCATTCGAACGGCTGACGGAGCTGATCACCGACGCCTGGCGGATGCGCGCCCCCGCGGACGTCGAGGCCGCCCACCAGCCCGGCGACCTTCGCCTGTAGGTGCGGGCAGGCGGTCAGCTCATCGGCGTCGCACCCGGCCGCGTGCTCGATCATCGCCAGCGCGGACTCGGCCGCCGCGATCCGCTGGCGCAGCCGTTCGCCGTGCTCACGGTAGAGCTCTCCGCGCATGTCACGATTACCGTCAGTGAGCAGTCGGCGCACCTGATCGAGGCTGAGACCGGCCTCCTTGGCGAGAAGGATCATGCCGACGCGGGTCACGTCACCCGGCCCGAAGACCCGGCGGCCACCGGCGGACCGCTCCGGAGTGAGCAGACCGAGGTGCTCCCAGTGCCGCAGGACGTGCGGGGCGAGCCCGAACATGGCGGCCAGGTCCCCGATGGGCATGGCCGGGCTTGACTTCATGTCGACATGAAGATGCACGGTTCCCGGTGTTGTCAACCGCACCGGAGGAATCGTGGAAACCAAAATCAAATTCGACAGGCAGGCGAGCGAGTCGTACGAACGACGCGCGACTCGTCTGCTGAACGGCTTCTACCGGAGGGTCGCGGCCGAGGTCGCAGCCGCCGCCAGGCCGGGCGCCACCGTATTGGACGTCGGCACCGGACCCGGCCGGCTGCCGCGGGCTCTCGCGAGGCTCCGGCCGGACCTGTCCGTGCACGGCGCCGACCTCTCCCCCGACATGGTGGAACTCGCACGCCGGGCCGGACCGGATATCGGGTTCGAGGTCGCCGACGTCGCCGCCCTGCCCTGGGCGGACGCAAGCCTGGACGTGATCGTGTCGACGTTGAGCGCCCACGAGTGGCCCGGCCCGGAGGCCGCCGCGGCGGAGTTCGCGCGGGTGCTGCGGCCCGGCGGACGGCTGATGATCTACGACTTCCGGTTCGCGCGGCTCGGGCCGCTGACCGCCGCCCTGTCCCGGCTGGAACAGGTACGGCGGTCGGCGCTGCACCCGCTGTCGATCTACGCGCGGCTCACAGCCGCACGGACGACCTGAGAGGTCCGGCTGTCCGGGCCGGCGCTCCGGATTTCAGACCGCGGAGCCGGGCTGCGCGGCCTTGCGGTAGGCGAGCAGGCCCAGGATCAGGCCGGCCAGACCGGCGACCAGGCCGGCGATGCCCCAGGCCGCGCCGCTGCCGCTGTCGCTCTCCTCGGCTGCGGCCTCGACGGTCGGCGCCGGGGCGGCGGCGGACGGGGCTGCCGCTCCGGCGGCGGCCAGCTTGAGGACCGGCGCCGGGTTCTCCGGCTCGGTGCCGTCGGTGGTCGGCTCGTCGATCCAGCGGACGACCGTGCCGTCGGAGTACGTCTGCAGCGCCTTGAAGACCATCTGCTCGGTCTGCGGCAGCGGGCCGAGCGAGACGTCGAACTCCTGGAAGGTGCCCGGCTTGATCTCCGAACCGGCGGCCGCGGTCCAGGTGATCTTGGTGACCGCCTCGCTGATCTCGCTGTCGTGCACCTTGACCGGAGTGGCCAGCTTCGACTTCTCGGCGACCGCGGTCCAGCCCGGCACCGGGCGGACCGACACCGACCCGATCGGGCTGTCGGCAGGCAGGTTGATCTCGAGCTTGGTGGTCGACTCGGTGTCGCTCTCGTTCGGGACCCGGAACGCCACCTTGGTGTAGCCGCCCTGGGTCGCGGTGCCGCTCGGGTTGACCGTCACGTGCGCGGCCGCCGGCCCGGCCAGGCCGAGCACGAACGCGGCCGCGACGGCGGTGACGGTGGCGGCGCGCCGCAGTGCTGTCTGCTTCATGGGGGAACCTTTCACGCCTTGCGGCGACTCATGCCTTACGGCGTCTTCACGCTTCACACCTTGCGGCGACTCATGCCTTACGGCGTCTTCACGCTTCACGCCTTGCGGCGACGGAAGAACAGGAATGCGGCGACGGCGGCCAGGAGCACCACGACGCCGGCGATGATCCCGATGACCGTCGCGTTCGACGACTCCTCGGCCACGAGAGGCGGGGCGGCCGCTGCGGTCGCGCTGGCCTTGGCTTCGGCGGCCGGGGCGGCCGAGCTCTCCTCCGGCTCCACGGGCGCCTCCGAGTCCTCGACCACCGGCCCCGGCTCGAGGGCCGGGGCGGGGTTGGCGACGGTGAACTCGTAGGAGCCCTTCACGGTGTGCCCGTCGGTGGAGACCACCTGGTAGGCGACCGTGTAGACGCCGTTGGCCAGCGGCGCGTCGATGGTCACCGAGCCGGTGGCGCCGTCGACCTTCGGCGCCGAGGCGCCCACCTTTTCCTTGCCCGCGTTGCTGACCGTGATCGTGGTGTAGTCGGGGTCCAGCTTCTGCAGGAACCGCAGCTTCACCTCGGACGGCGACTTCTTCAGCGTGGCGTTCTTGGCCGGGTTCGCCTCGGCCAGCGCGTTGTGCGCCCAGGCCGGGACGCCCGGGAGCAGGACGGCCAGCAGCGCGGCCAGGGCGAGCAGCGGCCGGGTCAGGCGACGACCGCGGATCCGATCGGTGTGGTCCATTCGTTCAACAGGTCCTTCTCGGCGAGACGCCGTTGGCTGGGCGGGAATTGCCGGGCCATGCCAGCTTGGTACGACGCGAATACGAGCCCGCTGCCGGGTCACCCCTGTGCGTCCGGCGCCTCGTCATGGTCGTACGGCCGTCGCATGATCTTGATCGGGATCGGTCGTCCCGGCGGGAGTGGGCATTCTTCTTCCTCAGGCTCGGCGATGTCCGTTAGTCGGCCGATCGCCGATCGAAGTTCCCGGGACTTCACTGAAAACTTCGCCGCCCACCCGAACCGCACCCCACCGCCGCCCGCGCACCCCACCGCCGCCCGCGCACCCCACCGCCGCACGCACCCCCACCGCCGCACGCGCACCCCGCCGCCACCCGCAACCACGCACCCCCACCGCCGCCCGCGGCCCGGGCACCCCGCCGCCACCCGCCACCCGCCACCCGCCACCCGCCACCCGCCACCCGCCGCGATCTTGTGACGTTGCGGTGGCCCGAACGGCCAAACCTCACAAGATCCGCGCGGCGCGGGGAGGCGAAAGGGCAGGGAGAACAGCACCCACCACAAATCCCGCGATCTTGTGACGTTGCGGTAGCCCAAACGGCCAAACCTCACAAGATCCGCGCGGCACGGGGAGGCGAAAGGGCAGGGAGAACAGCACCCACCACAAATTCCGCGATCTTGTGACGTTGCGGTAGCCCAAACGGCCAAACCTCACAAGATCCGCGGACCGGGCGGACCGGGCGGAGCGGACCGGGCGGAGCGGGGCGCGGGAGCGCCGGGTCGCGCAGCGCGGGAGCGGGGCGCGGGAGCGGGGCGCGGAGCGCGGGATGCGGAGCGCGGGGTGCGGCGGCGCGGGAGCGGGGCGGAGCGGGGCGCGGGAGCGGGGCGGGGCGCGGGGGCGCCGGGTCGCGCAGCGCGGGAGCGGGGCGCGGGAGCGGAGCGCGGGATGCGGAGCGCGGGGTGCGGCGGCGCGGGGCGGGTCTCAGATGGTTCGGAGGTCGAGGGTGTGCCAGACGGCGGCGTCACGGGTGCCGGTCGACCACCACAGGACTCCGTCCTTGGTGGCTGCCAGGTCGGCTGCGGCGGAGAGGGTCACCGTCCGGCCGGTCTTCAGGTCGTGGACGATCAGTCCGGCCACACCGGTCAGGTCGAACTCGGGACCCGGCTCGGAGAGGATCTCGAAGCGGTCCAGCACCGCCACGTCGCTCACCGCGGCCTGCGTGTTCGGGCCGGCGATCCGGCGGCGGTCCGAGCCGTCGAGGCGCATCAGGTCGACCCGGGCCAGGCCCTCGCCGTTCATCACCATCACCCGGCACCAGGTGGGCCCGCACATGCCCCACTCCGCGCCGGAGAACGGCACCCGCACGTCGCGGCCGGTGGTCTGGTCGCGCATCCGTACCGTCCCGGACTGTGCCCCGGTGTCGTCGGTGAGCCACGGCCACGCCGACTGCGCCCAGCGGCCCTTCTCCTCGCGCACCTCGACGGCGCCGCCGGTCAGCGCCACCGAGCGGATCTGGGTGGTCTCGTCGCCCTCGCCGGCCACCCAGTACACGCGGCCGTTCGCAACGACCAGGTCGTACTGATTGCCGTAGAAGAGGGTGTTGCCGCTGTCGGCGGTCAGCAGCCGCGCGTCACCGCCGTCACGCCGCACCGCCCAGATCTCGACGGGGCGGTTGCCGGACGACTCGGCCCAGATGAGTTCGTCGCCGGAGACGGTCATCGCCTCGAAGCGGGGTTCGTCGGCGGCGGGCAGGCGGCGCAGCTCGCGGCCGATGCCGTCCTTCTCCACGACCAGCCGCACGAAGTTCCCGTCGGTGACGGTGCCGACGGCGGTGGTGGCGTCGAGGAAGAGCTGCGGTTCGACGGTGAGGTCGCGCAGGTCGGCGCGGGCGGCGCCCGGCCACTCCTGTTCGAGGGTGGGCCGGGCGGCGGACACGGCCGCGGGCTTCGGCTGCTCGGGAAGGTTGCCGGCGATCAGCGCGGTGGACGCGAGCAGCGCGGCGGCCAGCGCGATCCGGCTGCGGACGCTCATTCGTACTGCTGCTTCGGCGGGTCGACCGGCTGCCACTGTTCCACCTCGACGTAGGCGATGTCGGCCTGGTTGACGGGGTCCTTGCCACGCTGGGCGGTGTACCGGCCGGTGACCTGCAACCACGTCCCGGCCGGCACGTCGACCAGCGGCCCGCCGGTGAGCCCGACCTTGATCGGGCGGCCGTCGGCGGCGCAGCAGCTCACCACGATCCGGGCCAGCATGGGCACGCCGTCGTCGCCCGTGGACACGAAGCCCGTCATCCGCACGCGGCGACCGTCGAGGCTGCGCCCGTCGTCGTAGATCGCCCGGGACGCGTAGTCGAGCAGGCCGATCACGGCCGGGTCGCCGGCGGGCAGGGGCGGATAGTCGGACTCGGCGTTGATCTGCACGGTTCCGGACTGACCGGCGGTGTAGGAGCCGAGTGCGGGCGGGGCCACCAGCAGCAGGGCGAGGACCGGCAGGATCAGGAACCAGCCCACCCGGGGCTCGTGATGAGCGTGGCCGTGATCATCGCCGTCGTCCGACGGCTGGGCGCGCAGGTCGTACCAGATCGTCATGATCGCGGAAAGGACCAGCGCCGCGCCCGCCGCGATGAGGAAGGGCCGCAGCCCCTCCTTGACGTAACGCAGGTAGAGATCGGTGAGCGAGGCCTTGAGGATCGCGCCGCCGAAGAGGAACAGCACGACCGCCTGCGCCTGCCGGTTCACAGCAGCACCGCCCCGGCGCCGACCGCCGCGAGCACCGCGACCACGAACGTCGCCGGCGCGAAACGCACGGCGAACCCACGGCCGAACACCCCGGCCTGCATCGAGATCAGCTTCAGGTCGACCATCGGCCCCACCACCAGGAACACCAGACGCGAGGTCAGCGAGAACTGCGACAGCGAAGCGGCGACGAAGGCGTCAGCCTCACTGCAGATCGACAACAACACGGCGAGTACGGCCAGCGCCAGCACCGAGAGCACCGGATCAGCCGCCAGTGTCTGCAGCCACGCCTCCGGAACCACCACGTTGATCGTGGCGGCGGCCGCGGCACCGACCACGAGGAAACCGCCCGCGTGGACCACGTCGTGCCGGCACGCCGACCAGAACGCCCGGCCCTTGGAGGCGCCCTCGTCGTGGCGGTGCGGCAGCCGGATCCACTCGGTCTTACCGAGCCGCAGCCAGAGCCAGCCCATCAGCACGGCCACGACCAGACTGGCCAGGCCGCGGGCGAGGACCATCTCCGGGTTGCCGGGGAACGCGACGGCGGTGGCGGTCAGCACGATCGGGTTGATCGCGGGCGCGGCCAGAAGGAACGCCAGTGCCGCGGCCGGTGTCACGCCGCGCCGGATCAGCGAGCCCGCGATCGGCACGGCCCCGCACTCGCAGCCGGGCAGCACCACGCCGGCCACACTGGCGGCCGGGACGGCCAGGGCGGGGTGTCTCGGCAGCGCCCGCGCCCAGAAGGAGCGCGGCACGAAGACCGCGATGACGGCCGACAGCAGTACGCCGAAGACGAGGAACGGGACGGCCTGCACGAGCACCGAGACGAACACGGTGATCCAGGTCTGCAACGCGGCGCCGTCGATGAACCCGGATATCGACTCCCGGAAGATCACGAGCAACACCAGGATCACGGCCAGCGCTTCAACCTCGACGGATCGGGTGCGCTTACGCTCCAGGGTGTCGGTCATCGGGTGCAATCTACCGGCACCCGACGATCACGAGCTCGCCGCGCCGCGCCGCGGGCACGCCGTGCTACGGGCTCGCGGCCAGGAACAGGTAGACCGCCAGGAGGGACAGGTGCAGGCCGCCCTGCAGGATGTTGGCGCGGCCGGGCACCACGGTCAGCGTGCCCACCACGACGGTGAGGGCCAGCAGCACCATCTGGGTGCCGCCGAGACCGAGCAGCAGCGGCCCCTCCAGCCAGATCATCGCCGCCGCGATCGTCGGGATGGTCAGGCCGATGCTGGCCATGGCGGAGCCGAGCGCCAGGTTGAGGCTGGTCTGGATCCGGTCGCGGGCCGCGGCCCGTACCGCCGCGATGGTTTCCGGCAGCAGGACCAGCAGCGCGATCACCACACCGACGACCGCCTGCGGCAGGCCGGCGCCGGCGACCGCCGACTCGATCGTCGGTGAGACGCCCTTCGCCAGGCCGACGACCGCGACCAGGGCGACGAACAGCAGGCCGAGGCTCTGCCAGGCGGCCCGCGCGGCCGGCCGATCCAGGTGCTCCTCGCTGTCGATCACCTCACCGGCCGTGGTGATCGGCACGAAGTCGTCGCGGTGCCGCCGGGTCTGCACGGCCACGAACAGCAGGTACAGGCCGAGCGACACGACCGCCGCGAACGCCAGCTGGGCGGGGCTGAACTGCGGTCCGGGCCGGCTCGTGGTGAACGTCGGCAGCACGAGGCTGAGCGTGGCGATCGCGGTGACCGTGGCGAACGCGGCGCCGGTGCCCTCCGGGTTGAAGACGGCGATCCGCCGGCGCAGGGCTCCCACCAGCAGCGATATACCGAGGATCCCGTTGCAGGTGATCATCACGGCGGCGAAGACGGTGTCCCGGGCCAGAGACTGGGCCTTCTCGCCACCGCTGACCATCAGGGTGACGATCAGCGCCACCTCGATGACGGTCACGGCGACGGCCAGGATGAGCGAGCCGTACGGCTCCCCCACCCGGTGTGCCACCACCTCGGCGTGGTGCACGGCGGCCAGGACCGCACCGGCGAGCAGCAGCGAGACCACTACGACGACGGCCGACGACAGGTCGCGGCCGAAGGTCAGAACGAGAGCGAACAGTGCCAGCAGGGGGACGTACAAAGTCCAGCGGGACATCACCCGTCCGACTCTGCCCTACTCCCGCTCACCGTGCCGGACTTGTGACCATCACTGTGACCCAGCGATCGACCCGGGGCGATCCGGTCACGGATGAGGCGCTTGAGCTGAGCCGGTTCGGGGAAGCCGCCCTCGGCCTTGCGCGACCAGATGGTCTCCGCGCCCAGCCGGACCTCGAAGACGCCACCGACGCCCGGCACCAGCGCCACCTCGCCCAGGTCGGTGGTGAACGTGGTGAGCAGCTCCTGCGCGGTCCAGGCCGCGCGCATCAGCCAGCGGCACTGTGTGCAGTACTCGATCTCCAGGCGGGGCTCACGGGACGTCACAGGTCAGCAGTATGCCGGAACGCGGGCGTCATGCATTATTCACGGGACCTACTCTTCGGTAAGGAGTTGCTGTGAAGCGACGCTGGATCTCGGTCGCGACCACCACGGTGGCGCTGGCCGCCCTCACCGCCTGCGGCGGCGCGGAGGATGCCGCCACGAAGGCCGTGGACGCCCGCGATTTCGTGGCGCTCGGTGACTCGTACGCGGCCGGCCTCGGCGCCGGCAACTACGGCGACAGCAAGGACTGTGTGCAGAGCAAGGACGGCGGCTACCCGCACCTGTGGGCCAAGCTCGCCACCGCCGCCGGGCTCGGCAAGGTGACCGACGCGACGTGCGCCGGTGCGAAGATCAATGACGTACGGTTCGAGCAGCTCACCGCCCTGAGCGACTCCACCGGCTGGGTGACTCTGACCGTCGGTGGCAACGACGCGGGCTGGTCCGGCACCCTGCAGAAGTGCCTGCTCACCGACGACAAGACCTGCCAGAGCTCGGTCGACACGGCGGTCGCCGCCGCGAAGACCAACCTGCCGGCCGAGCTGGACGCCCTCTACAAGATGATCCGTGACCGTGCGCCGAACGCGAAGGTGTTCGTGCTCGGATACCCGCACCTGGTCGCCGAGCCGGGCCCGTCCGGGGTGTCCTGCGAGTCACTGACCGACGCCCGGCGCAAGGCGCTCAACTCCGGCGCCGACTCGCTGGTGGAGCTGATCCAGGGCCGGGTGGCCGCTCAGCAGGGCTTCACCTTCGTGGACGTGCGCAAGGCGTTCGAGGGTCACGGCGCGTGCACCAAGGAGCCCTGGATCCACGGGCTGCGTGACAACCTGGCCGAGTCGTACCACCCGACCGTCGAGGGTCACAAGGCGTACGCGGAAGCCCTGTTCGCCGTCACCGGCTGATCTCCTGCTGTTCGCGTGGTGTACGCCTTCCCGGGGTGGGATGGGGCGTGCACCACGCCAACCACTACTACGGCCATTCGTACGTGCTGGCCCGCTACTGCGGGTTCGACGCCGATCCGCCCCGCATCCAGGGCTATCTGCAGCACGGCTGGAACATCGGCGACGGCCTCGCCCCCGACCACGAGTTCGTCCCCGGAGTGCCCACGTTCGTGTGGAGTGAACGCACCCGGCGCCGGGCCTTCTCGATGGGGCGGCGTGACGTGCACGTGGTGGGCGCCCCGTGGGCGTACCTCACGAGAATGGAACCGGACACGCCGCAGCAGCAGCGGGAGGGCACCATCTGGTACCCGTTCCACGGCTGGGAGGGCCAGCACGTGGAGGGCGACCACGACCGTCTGATCGCCGAGATCCGTGACACCGAGCCGGGACCGGTCACCGTCTGTCTCTACTGGCAGGAGTACCGGACGGTCCGGGTGCGCCGCCGTTACGAGCAGGCCGGGTTCCGGGTGATCTGCCACGGCTACCGGGGCGGCTGGTGGAAGGACCTCGACCCGGACTTCCTGTCCCGGCAGCTCGCCGAGCAGCGCAGGCATGTGCGGGTGGCGTCGAACCGGCTGTGCAGCGCGATCTTCTACGGCGTGCTGGCCGGGTGCGAACCGGCCGTCTACGGCGACCCGATGCAGCTGCGGGGCGAGCAGGACCTGTTCGGCGGCCGGTCGAGGATCCGCCGGCAGTGGGCCGACCTGCACGGCCCCACCATCGACGTGGCCACCGCACGTGACATCGCCGCCGACGAGCTCGGCGCCGACCGCACCCTGTCCGCTGCCGAACTCCGGCACCTGTTCCATTGGACGACGGCATGACCGCCCTTCTGCTCGGCGGCGAGATGCCGCACTGGTCCGACTACTCCCCGGCCCGCGGCGTGCCGCTGCGCTCGCCGGTCCGCGGCGTGCCGCTGCGGGAGCTCGCCGCCTCGGCGCACGGGCACGTGCTCGTGGTCGGGCCGCACGACGCCGAACTGATCGAGGCGATCCCGGCCCGGCAGGTGACGGTGCTGGTGCGCGGCGTGCCCGACGCCGAGGAACTGGCCGCGCGCTGGGCGGACCGGCCCGGTGTGCAGGTGTGCTGCGGCAGCCTGGAGAAACTGGCGGCGGTTCCGGCGTACGACACGGTCGTCGCGCTGGACGGGCTGGACCGGACCGGCTCCACCGAGACCGGCGACCTGCCGTGGTCGGCCGGGCTCGCCCAGCTGCTCGCGGTGCTGCGGCCGGGCGGACGGCTGCTGCTGTCGGTGGCGAACCCGGTCGGGCTGCACGCCCTCTACGCCGGGGCCACGCCGCCGGAGGACTCCGCGTGGGGGCCGCCGGCCGGTGACGACCCGACCCGGCCGGCCGGGCTGGACGCGTTGCGCGAGCAATTACGTTCGGCCGGGCTCGAACCGCTGCGGGACTACGCGGCGTACCCGAGTCCACAGTCACCGTCGGTGCTGCTCAGTGAGGAGGCGTTGACCGATTCCCGTCTGCACGGGTTCCTCACGTCGGCGCTGCGCCGTGCCGGGCTGCCGGCGGGTCCGCTGCTCGCCGACCCGCGGCCCCTGGCGGGTGGACTGCTGCGGCACGGGCTGGCCGTCCCGCTCGCCCCGGCGTGGATCGTCGTGGCCGCCCGGCCCGGTCATCATCCGTCGCCCCTTCCGGACGGTCTCGTCGCGGACGGTCGTCTCCTGCGGACGTCCGGCGGCTGGCTTGCCGACGGCGTCGCGGTGGCGGCGGGCGACTGTCTGCACGACGCGCTGCTGGCCGCGGCCCGGTCCGGGGACCGGCCGTCGTTCCGGGCGTTGCTCACGACCTGGCAGTCGGGGGCGCACGCAGCCGTACCCGCAGAAGGGATCGTGGTATCTCCCGGCGGCGCCCTGCACGCGTCGCCTGCCGCACCCACCGACCCGGCCGCGTTGTCGCTGCTCGCGAGCGCCCTGCACGACGAGGGGCTGTCTCATCTGTGGCCCGCCGACGACACCGAGCGGCTGCTGGCGGCCATGGCCGGGCGCGAGGAGGCACCGGCGCACCGGGCCACGCCGCAGACCTTGCGCGAGCTCACCGCGGCGCACGACCGTCTCGCGCAGCGGCTGGAAGAGGCCAGGATCCAACTCATCTGGTACGAGCAGAGGACCGCGACACTGCAGGCCGGCCTCAACCGGGCCCACAGGATCATTACCGTGCTGAAGGCAACGCCGGGCGGCCGCGCCGCCACCGCCGTGCTTGCCGGCGCCCGCCGGGGGAAACGCCTGGCCTCCGCAGCCCTCCGACGCCTCCGCTGACCCGCCCCGGTCCGGGGATCAGCGGCGGGCCGGGGCCGTGTGGTGGGTGAGGGCCTCGTCGTAGAGGCCCTCCAGGGCGCGGGTCTGGGTGTTCAGGTCGAAGTGGGCGGTCACGTGCTCGCGGCCTTGTGCACCGAGGCGGCGGCGCAGGTCGGCGTCGCCGATCAGGCGGGACATCGACGCCGCGAGCGCCGCCGGGTCGGCCTCCGGGGTGAGCAGGCCGGTACGCCCGTCGAGCACCGCCTCCGGGATGCCACTGTGGCGGGTCGCCACGACGGGCAGGCCGAGGGCGGCCGCCTCCAGGATCGTGGTCGGCAGGCCCTCGGTGTCTCCGTCGGGCGCGGTCTTCGACGGGCAGGCGAGCATTCGTGACTCGGCGAGGTGCCGCTGCACCGATTCGGGTGGCTGGCTTCCGACGAAGGTCGCATCGACGCCGAGCCGCTCGGCGAGGGCCCGCATGTCGGTCAGCAGCGGCCCGTCGCCGATGAGCAGGGCCCGCGGTTTCGGTGCGGTGATCCGGGACAGGGCGGTGAGCAGGTCGTCGACGCCCTTCTTGGTGACGAACCGGCCGACGAACGCGACGTCCCAGCGTTTCGGCAGGATCGGCGGGGTGGCCGGCACCGGTACGCCGGTGTGGTGCACACGGATCTTGGCGGGGTCGGCGCCGCACGCCTCGGCGCGGTCGCGGATGACGTCGGAGACGGCGATGACGAGGGCGGCCCGGTCGAAGACGGCGCGCAGGTTGCGGCGGTAACGCAGACCGTGCAGGCCGGGGCTCTGCGGCTGACGGGTGACGTCGTGGCCGTGGACGGTGACGATCAGCGGCACGCCGAGCTGCTGGGCGGTGCGGCTGACCAGCCAGCCGTCGCCGCCGAAGTGGGCGTGCACCAGGCCGGGCCGGATCCGGCCGAGGACGGCGCGCAGCCGGGGTGAGGTGCCGCCGAGCCGCAGGCCGAGGAACTCGCGACGGCCGGCCGGGCCGTCGGGGAAGGCGATCACGTCGTCCGGGCGCGACAGTGCCGAGGTGATGCGGGTGGCGCCGACGTAGGTGGGCGTCCAGCGGGTCAGCGCGTCGCCCTGGCCACGGATGAACGTCTCGGAGCCGAGCAGCATCGCGCTGCGCCAGATCGCGACCCGCTGCCGGCCGGCAGCGGAAGCCGGGTCAGGCGACATCGACCGGCTGTGGCGCGTCGGTGGTGACCGGGCCGGTGCGGCGGCCCACGACCAGGTCGCGCAGCCGGGCCCGCACTGTCGGCGGGAGCGCCCAGATCTGCAGGTGGGTGAGGTAGTCGAGAGTGCCGGGGCGGCCGTGGCGGCGGGCCTCGGTGAGCAGTTCGCGGAAGTGCCGGCCCTGGCGGCCGGGTGCGGCCATCGAGCTGATCACGCTGAGGGTGAAGGCCGCGTACGCCCGTGGCGTGAACAGGTGGCGGCTGTCGCGCAGCCAGGCGAGCTGTTCGTCGTACGGGTTCTGCAGGCTGATCCGGTCGCGATCCTCGTCCTGGTGCCAGAGCACGAGCGGCTCCGGAGCGTAGAGCAGTTCCACACCGTCCTCGCGGACGGCCCGCAGCGCCCAGTCGAGTTCCTGCTGGCGGCGCAGGCCGACGGTGAACGGCACCCGGCGCAGCAGCTCGGCCGGGACCATGATGGTGGAGGTCTGGATGAAGCCGTCGCCGTAGAACAGGCCGCGCCGGACGGTGAAGTACTCGCTGAGCGGCTCGCCGGGACCGGGCAGCCGGCGTGGCATGACCGAGTCGGCGCGGGGTGTGCGGTTGATCAGCCGGGTCGCGACGATCGGGAACTTCGCGTCGGACCCGGCGGCCAGGGCGAGCTGCACCTCGATCTTGCCGGGCAGCCATTCGTCGTCGTCGTCGAGCAGCGCCACGAACCGGCCGCGGGCCTCCCGTGCGCCGACGTTGCGGGCGTTCGGCGCCTTGCCCTGTTCAGGCAGGACGACGACCCGGAGCCGGTCGTCGCCGATGGCGGCGAGCGCGTCGGTGGTGTCCGTGTCGGGGCCGTCCACGACCACGACGACCTCGAGGTCGCGGTGGGTCTGGGCGAGGGCGCTGCCGACCGCCCGGACGGCCAGATGTGGACGGCCACACGTCGGGATGACGACGCTGACATCCGGTTGTGCAGGCATGTCGACTCGCTTACGCAGGGGCGCCGCTCGGGGAAGCAGGCGCGGCCGGGCGTGATCGACTCGACGCTAGGAGTGGCGGGCGGCGCGCAGGTTAATGCCGGAAGGCGTACCGGCGCTGCGCAGACGAGCAAATGCGTGCGGGCGGATCCCGGGTGCGGCTGGCACCTCCAATCCACTCACGACCTGGGGTTTCAGTAGCGCAGACCGTGTCCGGAACGGAACGTCGGGCGGTCGGTGCCGAACGGGACGCCGGGTCGGCCCGCCTCGGCGGCGGCCGTCGATGACGGGACGCCGAACGGCAGGTTGCCCTCGGGTTCCGCCTCCCCGAACAGCGCCCGGACGAGACCCCGAGGTTCTGCGCGACAATCTCGCCGGACTCCGGTCCCGGCGGATGGATGACGCACCGCATGGTGTACGCCGTCGAACCCGGTGAGATCACCATCATCGCCTGCCGGTGTCACTACGAATGACGGCGATTCAGATCGCCACCCCTTGACCGATATGTACCTTTAGGTCGGGGGCTGCGATCTGATGGAACAGGTGATGCTCGCACCGGCCGAAGGGCTCACCGGTGCGGAAGCCGAGGCGCGGCGCCGGCGGGGTGAGGCGAACACCGCCGTGCAGGGCGGGTCCCGGTCGTACGCCGAGATCCTGCGGACCAACGTCTTCTCGTTCTTCAACCTGATCCTGTTCGTGATCGGCGCCGCCCTGCTGAGCCTCGGCCGGTACAGCGACGCCCTGATCAGCGTCGGCCTGGGCCTGATCAACGCGGTGATCAGCGCGTCCCAGGAGATCCGGGCCAAACGCAAGCTCGACCGGCTGCAGCTGCTGGACCGGTCCGGGGTGCTGGTGGTCCGCGACGGCCGCGAGGTGGAGATCGCGCCCGACCGGGTGGTCCGCGGCGACGTGGTCCGGGTCCGGCCGGGCGACCAGATCGTGGTCGACGGGCCGCTGCTCGACGGCGGACGGCTGGAGGCCGACGAGTCACTGCTGACCGGCGAGTCCGACCCGGTGGTCAAGCACCCCGGTGACGAGCTGCGCTCGGGCAGCCTCTGCGTGGCCGGCGACGGTCATCAGCAGGCCCGCGACGTGGGGGTGCACAGTTATGCGGGCCGGTTGACAGCCGAGGCGCGGCGGGCCACCACCGACCGGACGCCGCTGCAGCGCAGCATCGAGTTCATCGTGCGGCTGGTGATGGCGCTGACCGTGCTGATGAGTGGCTGCATCCTGGCGCAGGCGTTCCTCGAGGGGTTCAGTGTGCTGCGGGTCGTGCAGATCACCGCGGTGCTGTCGGGGCTCGTACCGTATGGATTGTTCTTCCTCATCGCCCTGGCCTACACCGCCGGCGCGGTCCGGATCGCACGCAGCGGGGCGCTGGTGCAGCAGGTCAACGCCGTCGAGTCGATCAGCAACGTGGACGTGGTCTGCACCGACAAGACCGGCACCCTGACGACCGGGCAGCTGACGCTCGAGGAGATCGTGCCGCTGGGCGGACACGAGTACGCCGAGTCGGCGGAGGCCCTCGGCGGGCTCGCGCACAACGCCGTGACCCCGAACCTGACGGCGCTGGCCATCGCCGGATCGCTGGGCGGGCCGGTCTGGGAGGTCCGCGACGAGGTGCCGTTCTCGTCGTCGCTGCGCTGGTCGGGCATGGTCACCGAGTCGGGGACGTGGGTGCTCGGCGCCCCGGACGCGCTGGCCGGCCGGCTGCGGCAGCAGGTGCCGGCAGCCGAGGTCGCCGACCGGGCCGGGCGTGGGATGCGGGTGCTGCTGCTGGCCCGGGCCGAGGATCCAGACGCAGGGCTGCGCGACGCCGCGGGCCGGCCGGAGCCGCCGATGCTCACTCCGGTCGCGCTGGCCGTGCTCGCCGACGAGCTGCGCGAGGACGTCGCGGCGACGATGGCCCGGTTCCGCGCCGACGGCGTGGAGGTGAAGGTGCTGTCCGGCGACGATCCGCGGACCGTGGCCGCGATCGCCGCCCGCGCCGGCGTGGCCGCGTCCGACCCGGTGCCCGGCGCCGACTTGGACGACCTGGACGATCCGGCGCTGGACCGGCTGGTCGCCCGCACCGCGGTCTTCGGCCGGGTCGCGCCGGAGCACAAGGAACGCATCGTCCGTTCACTGCGCCGGCAGGGCCGCTACGTCGCGATGATCGGTGACGGGGTGAACGACGCGCGTGCTCTCAAGCAGGCGCACGTCGGCGTCGCGATGCGCAGCGGCAGCGCGGTGACCCGCGACGTCGCGGACATCGTGCTGGTCGACGACGACTTCGCGGCGCTGCCACCGGCGCAGCACGAGGGCCGGCGGATCATCAACGGGATCGGGATCTCGCTGTACGTCTTCCTGGCGCGGGTCGCCAGCCAGGGCCTGGTCATCCTCGCCGTCACGATGCTGCAGCTGGGCTTCCCGTACTCGCCCACGCAGGTCGGGCTGACCCTGTTCACGGTCGGCATCCCGACGGTGTTCCTCACGTTCTGGGCGACCCCCGACCGGCCCGACCCGCACATGCCGCGCAACCTGGTCCGGTTCGTGGTGCCCGCGTCGGTGGTGACGGCGACGTTCGGCACGGCCATCTACACGGCGCTCTACACCCTGATCTCGCACGGATTCGGCTCCGGCCGCACGCCGGGGCGGATCATCCACGAGTTCGAGAAGAACACCGGGCTGCGGTACGGGGTGGACGCCGACTTCACCACGGCCTCGGCCACGATCCTGGCGCAGACCGGCCTGTCGACGTTCTTCTGCTTCGCGTCGTTCCTGCTGATCCTGTTCCTGGCACCGCGCTCGCGGGTCTTCGCGGCGTGGACCGCACCGACCGGCGACAGACGGCCGGCCCTGCTGGTGCTGGGACTGTCGGTGCTGTTCAGCGCGGTTCTCTGCGTACCCGGGTTATGGAGTTATTTCGGTTTGATGGGTCCTTCCAAGCCGGTGTTCCTCGTGGTGCTGCCGGCGCTGATCCTCTGGTACCTGACTCTCACGGTGGTGTTCCGCTTCGGGCTCTTCGACCGCCTGCTCGGGCTGGATCAACCCAAGATCTCCTAAGGTACGGGCGGAGCCTGCCGACGGTCGGCGCGGAACCCGGCCGGCTGCTGTTTGGGGGGCCATGAGCAGCCGGCCGGATTCCGGTCACCCGGTGATGATCTCGTGGGTGGCGAGGTACTGCGTCCGCTGGAGGATCAGCGTGCTCAGGTTCGACGCCTCGGTGGCCGTGGCCTCGGCGTTCGCGCCCTGGACCGTACCGATGACCGCGGTTATTTCCTTGATCCTGTTGAGGGCCGCGGCGTTGCCGTAGATCTTGTTGTACAGCTCCCGGTACGCCCACCGGTAGGTGTCCTTCCAGGCCGCGCTGGCCAGGAAACGCTCCTTGAGCTTGTGCCCGCTGCGGAAGCCGCCGCCCGGAGGCCGTTCCATGCCCTCGGGCGGCTGAAAGCCGCCGCCCTCCGGTGCTGGGAAGCCGCCGCCGCGCATGCCGCCGCCCATGCTCACCGACTCCGCCGGATCCTGGGTGGCGTCACCGGACAGGGTCAGGTTGTAGTCCCAGCCGACCACGGTGAACCGCTTGGCGTCCAGGTCGTACCAGAGGTAGTAGTTGCGGCCCGGCCCGGCCATGTCGTCGAAGTTGACCAGGAGGTTCTGGGTGGCGACGTAGCGGGCGAACGCGTCCACGTCGACATGCTCGTCCAGGCCGGCGTCGAACTCGGCGTCACTCGCGGTATTCACCCACCGGATCAGGTCGATGACCGGCTGCAGGTCCTGGCTGCCCTTGGCGTTGATCTGCTTGAAGTCGTCGGCGTACTCCGTCGGATCGTCACCCTGATCGGTGAACTGGCTGCTGGCGAGACTCTTGTACAGCACCCCGGAGTGACCGGTGGCCTCGGCGACGGTGTCGGCGAACTCGTCGTCCGGGTGCTCGACGATCAGCCGGGCGGTGGCCGGCCGGCCGTTGACGGCGAAACTCGTGTACGCGTACCGCTGGGTGATCTCACCGGCCGCCGCGAGGACGTCGAGCGAGACCGCCTCGTTGAGCACCGCGGCCCCGCCGCCCATGCCGCCGACCCGGACCGCGACCTCACGGTGGCCCTGATAGCGGCGGCCCTCGACGAACTCGTCGAAGCGGATCAGCCAGGGCAGCGTCTCGGGCTCCTCGGCCTTGAGCGACGCGCGCCCGCCCATCGGCCCGCCCATGCCGCCGCCGGCCCGGAACCCGCCGCCGCCCGGGGGTCCGCCACCGCGGCTTCCCTGGCGGGACTGGCCGTCGCGGGTGACGCCGCCCAGCGTCGAGTTGCCCTTGAGCCGGATGCCGACACTCGGCACGGTCGTCCCGTCGATGACCAGGTCGGCCTCCAGATACTCCTTCTCGTTCTCGTCCCAGAAGGCGTCGAGCACCCGCTGGTAGTCGTCGTCGTGGAAGGTGAGCCCGATGGTGTGCGCCTTCGACGCGTCGAACAGGTCGACGGTGCCGGCGATGTCGGTCGTCACCCTGTCGGCGTCCTCCCGTCCGCCGCTGGTGACCAGCGGCGCGACCCGGACCGTGCTGAACACCACCGCGAACGCGACCAGGGTGGCCGCGCAGGTGGCGAGCAGTCTCCAGTAGTGACGGATCCGTACCGGGATCCGGTGGACCAACCGGCGCCTCACTACAGGTCCGTCTGGTCGTACCCGGTCAGGACGGTGACCCGCTGCCCGCCGGTGCGCTCGCCCAGCTTGGCGATCAGCTCACTCGGCTCGGTGCCCTTCTTCAACCGGACCGTGTACATCAGCTCGGTGAGCGCCCCGCCCCGGATCGACTCGATGCTGATCAGCTCGAACTCGCTGGTCAGGGTGATCAGCACGTCCTGCACGTGCTGCGGGTAATTGCCGTCCGGCGGCACCTGCACCTTGACGACCTGCCGCTGCACATTGGACGCGAACCAGTTGAAGCGGTACATCACCACGATGATCAGGCTGATCGTGACCGCGGCGACGATGGCGAGCGTGTAGAACCGGGTGCCCGCGGCCATGCCGACACCCATCACCAGGAAGATGAAACCTACGTCCCGGGTCTCCTTGATGGCGTTGCGGAACCGGACCACCGACAACGCGCCGACCAGCGCGAACGCCCTCGCGATGTTCGAGCCGACGACCAGCATGATCAGCGCGATCAGCATGCCGAGGATCACGAGCGTCTGGACGTACGACTGCGAGTACGACACGTTGCGGTGGGTGAACCGGTAGACCCAGGCGATCATCGCGCTGAGCAGGAACGACAGCGACAACGCGATGGCGATGTCACCGACACTGAACGTGCCGGACAGGTCCTGTACTTCAAAGGGCATGGCGCTCCTCGGCGATGTTCTCAGGGATGTGGAAGATGCTGCGCGGCGCCCGGCCGAAGGCCTCGACGCTCTGGCAGTACTTGGAGACCCGGACGACCGACATGTTCATCCGGGCCGCCAGATCGGTGAGCCAGTACGGGACCCGCTCGTTGGCCTTGAACTCGACCACCGACAGCCGCGCCGGGACGATCAGCCGGTTCTCGGCGTCGGCGGCGAAGTCGAAGTCCCGGTCCCGGCCACGGACCCGGTGGTCGAGCGTGACGCGCAGTCCGACGTCGGCGTCGCGGCCGACGAACGCCTCCCGCTGGTAGCCGGTCATCGCGACCGGCCGCAGGTCGAGCAGCGAGATCAGTTCGAGCACCTCCTCGACGAAGGCGCGCTCCGAGGGGTCGCGCTCCACCATCCGGCGACCGTCACACAACTCGCGCGCCATCCGGTACGGCATGGACACCCGCCGCTTCTGGGTGACCCGGTTGACCCGCTGCTTGATCTCGACGTGGACCTCGGTGTCGTCGCCGACGTTCGTACGGTCGCCGTAGTGACGCACCCGCAACTTGCGCCGGAACTTGAGGCCCTCGATCTTCTCCCAGTAGAACCGCAGGTCACGGGTGTCGTAGTAGGTGCTCCACACCCCGTACCCGCCCTCGGCGCCGTGACTGTCGGCATCCATCCGGGCGGCGATCTCGTCCCGCAGCGCGGGGATCTGATCGCTGGGCACCAGGTACTTGATCTCGTACCGGTTGAACGAGCGAAGGGACCTCATGCCCCAATATCTAGGGATATCAAGGACAGAGCAACCTCGATGAATCCTGTGAATAGCATGAGAACACCGGGTTACTACTCCTTCGGCGGTAGGCCTCACTACCGCCGATGAACGACGCCGCGCGGACGCCCCCGCACTACCGCGGAACGGGCCATGGCCAGCGACATCACGCAGAACCGCCGGGCCGGGTTACGTGCCCGCGCCGCCCGCCACCCGACCGCCGTCGACACCACGATCGCCGCCGCCCTGCTCGCATTCGCCCTGTTCATCTACTCGCGCACCGCGGCCCGCCGAAGGACCGGCCGATGGGCACGACCGACTGGATCTCGGCCGCCATCGCCGCCGGGGCGGTCGCCGGGCGGCGGCGGTTCCCGCGGACGGTCCAGATCGTCGTCACCGCCGGGCTGGTCGCGCAGTACAGCGTCACCCGTGGGCGGACCGCGCTGTTCTTCCTCTACTCGCCTCTCCTCTACTCGCGGCTTCTCGCGTCGCGGCTTCTCGCGTCGCGGCTTCATGTGGTCCGGCGGCCGGCTCCGTGCCGGTCGCCGGTCTCTTGTAGATTGCGCCGGAACCTTGCCTCCCGGGGACGCGCCACCTACGTTTACGGAACGTCGTTTCCCTCAATGGAACAGGGGGCCGGGATGCTCAGCACGTTGTTCGGACTGATCGCCGTCACGGAAGCCGTCCTGCTCACCCTCGTGATCACGATGCGCCGACGGCAGCCGGACTGGGCGTTCACCCTGCTCATCCTGGTGATCCTCGCGCTGATCTGGGACAACACCGCAGTCGCGATCGGCTCCACGATCGGCGAGGGCGAAACCCTGAAAACCCTTTCCATCCCGCGGTACGTGACACACGCCCTGCTCGTACCCCTGCTCATCATGGTCGCCGTAGGCCTCGGCCGGCGCCACGGAGTCCGGGCCCTGGCCGGCCGCACCGCACCGGCCGCGTTCGGCCTCCTGACCGTCGCGCTGATCATCGCCGGCATCTACCTCGACATCATCGGCCTCGACCTGCAGCCGACCCACTACGCCGACACGCTCCGCTACACCAACGCCGCCTCGCACGGCGCACCGATCCCCGCCGTCATCACCATCCTGGTCCTCATCGGCATCGGCATCACCCTGCAGGTCCGCGCTCGCCAGCCCTGGCTGCTGGCCGGCGCCGTGGCCATGTTCGTGGCGGCGGCCCTCGGAGCCCTGGCCTTCTGGTGCGGCAACATCGGCGAACTGCTCCTCATCACCGGCCTCTGGTGGACCGCCACCCGAACGGTCTCCCTAACCGAAAAGGTCCCCGCCACCTGACCCGGCAGCCCTCGCCCCGCCCAACCTCGCACCACGGCGCCTCGCCCTACCCGGCACGCCGGGTCGCTGTTTCAGGATGCAGGCGCGGCGGGTCGCTGTCTCATGACCCACGTGTGCAGGGGCGCGTCGAACTCGGCCGCCACCTCCCAGCCCGCCCGGCGGTAGAAATCCACGTTCGCCGGCTTGCTGGTCTCCAGGTACGCAGGCAGCCCATCCTCAGCGGCGCGACGCAGCCCAGCGGCCATCAGCGCCTTGCCCCAGCCACGGCCGGCAGCCTCCGGACGGGTACCGAGCACACCCAGATACCAGAACGGATCCTCAGGCAGAGCGGCGTGCACGGCATCGTCGTACTCCTTCATCCGCGCACCGGCATCCGCCGGCAGATCGATCCCGTCCGCCGGGTCGTCACCACCGGACGGCGGCTCCCAGATCGCCGCCGCAACACCGTCGACGGTCCAGACGGTGCCCTTGCCGACCCGCTTGTCGAAGAGGTACCCGAAGAACGCCGCAGCCTGCCGCGGATAGTCATCCGGAAAGAGAAACCGCAGAACCGGGTCACCCGGAAAAGCCGCCACCAGCGAGTCGACGATGCGCTGCCGATCACCCGGCCCAGCCACCGTGATCAAGGGAGTATCAGTCACGCCCAGGCACTGTACCGCCCCTAGCTTTCCTAGGAGGCTAGCCTCCTACGCCTTCGGCATTCGGCGGCTGCCTCCAGCAAAGCCACCACCTCCGCAAAGCCCTCCATACAGATCTCGTGACCTTCAGCCGTCAGCGCCACCACAACCCCACAAGATCCACGCAGGCCGGCAGGCCGGCAGGCAGGCCGTGGGCGGGCCGGGTGCGCGGGCCGGGTGCGCGGGCCGGCCGGGCGGGCCGGCCGGGCGGGCGGGCCGGGCGGGCGGGCCGGGCGGGCGGGCGGGCCGGGTGGGCGGCAAGTCACGGCGGAGAGCAGGTGGCGGGTAGTGGTGGCGGGTAGTGGTGGCGGGTAGTGGTGGCGGCTGTGTGAGTGGGTGGACGGCCGGACGGCCGGCAATCTTGCGACCTTCAATCAGCGGAGCAACCACAACCCCGCAAGATCGGCCGCAGGCAGGCAGGCGAGCAAGGCCGGCCGGCGGGTGGGCCGACAGACGACCGGGTGGAAGCCGGGCGGGGGTGGCGGCGGCTGGGTGGTTGGACGGCCGGCAATCTTGCGACCTTCAGCCAGCGGAGCAACCACAACCCCACAAGATCCGCTGCAGGCAGGGCAGGCGGGCGGACAGCGGCCCACAAGAGGTGCCAGACAGAAGGACCCGCCGGCAATCTTGCGACCTTCAGCCAGCGGAGCAACCACAACCCCACAAGATCCACGCGGGCAGGCGGAACAGGCGGGGCAGGCGGAGCAGGCGGGCCGGGCGGGTCGGGCGAGCCAGGCGGGGCGGGGGCGGCAAGTCGCGGCGGAGAGCAGGTGGCGGCTGGGTGGATGGACGGCCGGCAATCTTGCGCCCTTCAGCCAGCGGAGCAACCACAACCCCGCAAGATCTGCTGCAGGAGGGCAGGCGGGCGGACAGCGGCCCGCAAGAGGTGCCAGACAGAAGGACCCGCCGGCAATCTTGCGACCTTCGGCCGTCGGAGCAACCACAACCCCACAAGATCCGCTGCGGGCTGCGGGCTGCGGGCTGCGGGCAGGCGGGCGGTCGACGACGGCGGGCGGTCGACGACGGCGGGCGGTCGACGACGGCGGGCGGTCGACGGCGGTGGGTGAGGCGATGGGCGGCGACGGCGGGTGAGGTGGTGGGTGGGCTGTGGGCGTACCCGAAGGAGGTCTTAAGGGAGAGGTGCCGCCGAGCGGGAGGCCGGCGACGGGATCTGGGGAGGCGTGACGCCGGCGGGGGTCTGAAGCTGGGCCTCGAGCGCGTCCAACGCCTCACGGAGCCTGGTGATCTGGACATGGGCCGTGCTGTCGATCGGGATGGGCCGGCCGCTCTCCTTGCCCCGGGCCGCCGCCCGCTCGGCCTCGTGGGCCTCCTGCAGGGCGGTCAGGACCAGGCCGACCAGGAGGTTCGTGAGCAGGTAGCAGGCGGCGACCATGTAGGAGACGTAGTAGGGGACGGCCCACGCGGTGACCTGGCGGCCGTCGGCGAGGATGTTGGTGATGTCGTCGAGGGAGAGCAGCAGGAAAAGGCTGAGCATCGCCTGGCCGACCGTCCCGTACCGCAAAGGCTGGGCTGTTCCGAAGAGCATCCAGCCGACCATCGCGTAGCCGTAGATGACCAGGGCGGTGATCAGCAGGAAGCTGCCGAGCCCGGGGAGGCTGCGGCGGATGCCGACGAGGATCACCCGGAGGCTGGGGAACAGGCGGAACGCGCGGACCATCCGGGCCAGGCGCAGCAGGCGGAGCAGGGTGACGTTCTCGCGGACGCCGGGGAGCAGCGGGGCCACCAGGATCGCGATGTCGAAGAGGTTCCAGCCGTCGCGGAAGAAGCGGGACGGGCGGTCCAGGGAGGCGCCGAAGCGGATCAGCAGTTCGAGCACGAAACCGGCGACGCAGAGGTGTTCGATCAGGCGCAGGTACGGACCGGCGGCGGCCTCGACCCCGGAGTAGGTCTCCAGGCCGAGGCACGCCGCGTTGACCGCGATGACCGTGAATCCGGCGATGCTGAACCAGGGGGCGCCGACGGCGGCCAGACAACGTGCGGTGAGATCCCGGATGTGCACGGCCGCATCCTATGCGGTGGTTACTCCTGATATGTCATGCGGTGGGGATGGTGCTCCCGTTCGCGTCGAGCCACTGGTCGAACGTCTGCAGCTCGGGGTTGAGCTTGCGGACCTCGGTCAGGTCGCGGACGCCGGTGAAGTAGTCCTCGAACTCGGTGTAGTACTGGAGCATGTTGCCCGCCTCGTCGGCGCCGGGGAAGCCGAGGTCACGGTAGGCGTCGTGGGTCAACGGGCGGTAAACGACCGGCTCGCCGACCGCGCGGGACAGCCCGGCCGCGATCTGTTCGCCGGTCAGGTGCTCACCGGCGATGTGGACGGTACGCCCGGCGTACTCTGCCGGACCCGCCTTGAACAGGCCGTACGCTGTCCTGCCGATGTCATCGACGGCGATGCCGGCCAGCCGGCTCTCCCCCATCGGCAGGCTCAGGGTGAGCACGCCCTCGGGGTCACGGGTGGCGCCCCAGCCGTTGGCCAGGTTCTCCCAGTAGAAGGTGGTGCGCAGGAACGTGGTCGGCACGCCCGCCGCGGTGAACAGGCCGTCCGCCTCGGCCTTGGCGTCGAAGTGCGGCACCTTGTACTTCTCCTGCAGGGTCGGCATGCGGTCGTCAGCGACCGGGATGTGGTCGCGAGTGTCCTCCAGCGTCGACCAGATCACATGCTTGACGCCGGTACGCTTCGCCGCGTTCGCCAGTTTGCCGGCCTCCTCGAGCTCCTTCTCGGCCGACATGTGCGCCCAGAAGTTCGTCACCAGGAAGGCGCCGTATGCCCCGGTGAACGCCTTGACCAGGCTCTCCTCGTCGTAGTTGTCGGCCTGCACCACCTCGGCGCCGAGTTTCACCAGTTCCTGGGCGCGGGGCGAGGTGGTATCGCGGGTCAGTGCCCGGACCGCGTAGTCGCCGGACGGGTCGGCCAGGATCGCCTTGACGAGTCCGCCGCCCTGGGCACCGGTGGCGCCGACAACCGCGATGATCTTCTGCTGGCTCATTCTGATCACTCTTTCTGTCTCCGCCGAGTTGCCCTGCCGGCCTCTCGTGATCCGCTCAACCGGAAGCAGGGATCGATAATTCCCGATGTAATGAGACCGCGGTCACGCCTCAGCGGCGGCGCTCGGTTGCCGATCGGTTTCGGTGATGGCGCGACACAACGACCTGATCCCGGCTCCGGACACGACGCTGCGGGACGAGCGCGACGAGGCGCTGCGTACCGCGGCCCGGCTGCGTGCGGTGCTGGACTGCGCCCACGACGCGTTCGTGTCGATGGACGGCGACGGCCGGATCACGGCCTGGAACCGGGCGGCCGAACGGCTGTTCGGATGGCCGGCCGACGAGGCGCTCGGACGGCGCGCCACCGAGCTGATGATCCCGTCGGCGCTGCGTGACGCACACGACGCCGGGATGGCGCGAGTACGCCGGACCGGGTTCTCCGAGCTGGCCGGGCGCCGGCTGGAGCTGACCGCGATTGATCGCAACGGCCGGGAGTTCCCGGTGGAGATGACACTGCAGCTGCAGCACGAGCGCGGCGAGCCGATCTTCCACGCGTTCCTGCACGACATCACGGCGCGCACCACCGCCCGTACCGAGCTGCGACAGGAGCGGGCGTTCCTGCAGGCGCTGCTCAACAGCCTGGACACCGGGGTCGCGGCGTGCGACGGCGACGGGCGGCTGGCCCTGTTCAACGCCGCGATGCGCGACATCTACGGGATGGTCGGGCGCACCACGGCGGAACTGGAGGTGACACCGCTGGCCCGTGCCTACGCCGGTGAGGCGGTGCAGCACGAGGAGACGGTGGTGTGCGCGCAGGACCGGCCGCCACGCCGGTTCCTGACCAACGCGCGGCCGATCGACACCCCCGACGGGCGGCGGCTCGGGGCGGTCGTCGCCATGCACGAGATCACCGACGCGTACCGGGCCGAGATGCTGCGCCGCTGCCGGCACGCGGTCGCGCAGGCGCTGTCCGAGGCGGTCTCGGCACGGGACGCGGCGATGGCCTCGGCAATGGCCGTCGCGGCCGAACTCGGCTGGGTGTGCGCCGAGTACTGGGAGGTCGACGAGGAACGGCATCAGATGGTACGGGCCGGATCGTGGAGCCGGGCCGGTGTCGACCTGGCCGGTTTCACCGGCGACGAACCGCTCTCGTTCAGCATCGGCCAGGGCGTGCCCGGCGCGGTCTGGGAGCGGGGCGCCGACATCTGGAGCAACGACCTGCTCGGCGACCTGACCGACCCGGGACGGCTGCCGCTGGGGCACCGGCTGGGGCTGCGGGCCGCGATCGGCATGCCGGTGCACTCGGGCAGCCGGGTGGCCGGGGCACTGGCGTTCTTCTCCGACACCGGCGTCGCCCGCGACGACGACATCCTGTCGGTGCTGCGCGACATAGCGGCGCAGATAGGCCGGTACGTGGAGCGCCGCCGCGCCGAGGACCTGACCCTGGCGCTGGCCTCCGCCCGGCGCGACTTCGACCGGGTGATCGAGCTGGTCAACGACTGTGTCTGGAGCGTCCGGTACGACACGCCCGATCGCTGGCAGATGCTGTACGTCAGCCCCGGCGAGAGCGGCGTCTTCGGTGGCGCGCTGCCGCCCGCCGACACCCTCGCCAACGTGATGTCGGAGCACATCCACCCCGACGATCTGCCGCAGTTCCAGCATTATCACGACGAGGTGGCCGCCGGACGGCCGGCCGAGTTCGAATGCCGGTTCATCGGGTTCGACGGCGTCACCCGCTGGATCTGGTGCCGCGGTTTCCCGCGGCTCGAGGGCGATGCGCTGTACGTCGACGGGATCGCCACGAACGTCACGGAACGGCGCGAACTGGCCGACCGGCGCGAGGCGCTGCTGGAACGGGAACAGGAGCAGGTACGCCGCCTGCGTGAACTGGACCGGATGAAGGACGAGCTGGTCGCGGTCGTCAGCCACGAGATGCGCAACCCGATCGCGATCATCGCGGCGTACACCGACTCGCTGCTGGAGGAACCGGAGTTCGCCGGCCGCTCCGAGCTGGCCGCCATCGAGCGCACCAGCGCCCACCTGCTGCACCTGGTCGAGGATCTGCTCGACCTGGCCCGGTTCGAGGCCGGGCCGACGCTGCTCGACCCGCGGCCGCTGCGCCTGGACCGTCTGCTGCGCCAGGCCGTCGAGGAGCACCGGATCACCGCCCAGGTCGCTCTGGCGACCGACATCGGACCGCTGCCGATGGTGTCCGGCGAGGAGGCCCGGCTGCGCCAGGTGCTGGACAACCTGCTCTCCAACGCGATCAAGTACACCCCGGCGGGCGGCACCGTCACGGTCGGCGCGCGGACCACCGGGGAGGCCGTGATCGTCGACGTGACCGACACCGGCATCGGCATACCGGCCGAGCAGTACCCGCAGCTGTTCACCAGGTTCTTCCGGGCCAGCACCGCGGTGGATCGCAAGATCAAGGGGACCGGGCTGGGGCTGGCCGTCACCAAGGCGATCGTCGAGGCGCACGGCGGCACGATCGCGGCCGAGCCGGGGCCGGGTGGCGGCACCCGGTTCACGGTCACTCTCCCCCGGTGACGGCCCGCAACCATCAGGCAACCGAGGTACGACCCCGCGCGCACCCGTGCCGCGGCACAATTCCCCGACCGGCCACCCCCGGCCGTACGGAAAAGGATCGTGGACCCTCATGACCGGTTTCGAGGCCGATTCGCTCGACGTTCTCGTGGATACCCGCGACGAGACGGTCACCAGTCTGCTCCAGGCCGCGATCGGCGCGCTCAACCTGGTGCGCGGCGACGCCGTGCTGATCGCCGCCGCACGCGGCATCCCCGGCTGCTGGATCATGGAGGTCGGCGGGGTGCCCGCCGAGCGGTCGGTCTGCCCCGCGTGGTCAACTCGCGATGCGCCTGCTCAACCGGGGCTGATCCGGCTCACATAGCGGCGTGCCCGTGGCGCCAGTAGCCGATGAAGTCGATCTGCTGCTTGGCCACCCCGCGGTCCTCGACCAGGTGCCGGCGGCCACCGGTGACCAGCGCGGACTCACCGACCAGGTACGCGTAGACCGAGCCCGACGGCAGTTCGGCGGCCCGCAGCGTCTCCAGTGCCAGCCGGCCCGGCACGCCGGCCGGGTCCTCACGGGCCACCCAGCGCAGGTCCACACCGGCCGGCACCCGGAACTCCTGCCGGTCATCGAGCGACGGCAGCTCGACGATCGCCACACCCTTGGCGTCGTCGGGCAGGGACTGGCAGACACCCGCCACCGCGGGCAGGCCGGTCTCGTCGGCGACCAGCAGCGTCCAGTCGTGCTCGGACCGGGGGTGGTAACCGACACCCTGGTCGAGCAGGCCGACCTGGTCGCCCGGGTTCGCGGCGAGGGCGAACGCACTGGCCGGGCCGCTGTGCCCGCCGGCGTCCACGTGCACCACGAAGTCGACGTCGAGACCGTCCGGCCGGTACGCCCGGACCGTGTAGTTGCGCACGTAGGGGCGCTTCGGCTTGGCGGTGGCCAGGTACTGCGCGTACCAGAGGCCGGAGGTGCGGGTCGGCAGCTTCAGCGAGTCCTGGCCGGGGCGGGGCAGGAAGAGCCGGAACCACTGGTCGAACCCGAGCGGGGTGAACTTGCCGAGCCCCTCACCGCCGAAGGTCACCCGGACCACGTTCGGCGAGATCCGTTCGCTCTTGGTGACCTCGAGCAGCAACACGTGGGGATCGACCGGCTTGCGGATCTTGAAGTTCGCCATAGTTAGGTGAACCTAACCTAATGACCCCACGCGGTCCATAGGCGGGCGTAACCGCCCCCGGCCCGGCGCAACTCGTCGTGCGTGCCCTCCTCCACCACCCGCCCGTGATCCAGCACCAGGATCCGGTCGGCGACCGCGGCCTGGGAGAGCCGATGGGCGACGATCAGGGTCGTACGGCCCTCCGTCACAGCGGCCGCGGCCCGGTCCAGGTCCCGCGCGCCCGCGCTGCCCGCCTCCGCGGTCGCCTCGTCGAGCACCGCCACCGCCGGGTCGGCCAGCACCAGCCGGGCCAGTGCCAGCTGCTGCGCCTGCGCCGCGGTCAGCCGGTGCCCGCCCTCGCCGACCTCGGTGTCCAGACCGTCCGGCAGGGCACGCACCCAGCCCATCGCGCCGGCCCGGTCCAGCGCGGCCTCCATCTCGGCGCCGGTCGCGTCCGGGCGGGCCAGGCGCAGGTCCTCGGCCAGCGGACCGGCGAAGACGTGCACCTCCTGGCTGATCAGGGCGATCTCCCGGCGGGTACGGATCTCGCCCAGCTCGGACAGCGGTGTGCCGCCCAGGCGTACCTCTCCGTCGGCGGGGTCGATGATGCCGGCCGCGATCGCCGCGAGGGTGGTCTTGCCCGCTCCGCTGGCGCCGACCAGGGCCACCCGTTCCCCCGGAGCGAGACGCAGGGTCACGTCGGACAGCACGACGGGACCGTCGTCGTAGCGGTGCTCCCGGACCACGACGCTCAGCCCACGGCCCTCCGGGCGCGCGTCCGAGACATCCGAGTCGCGGGGGAGGGACGCCACGCCGACCAGCCGGGCCAGCGACGCGTTGACCTGCAGGATCGTGTCCGCCTCCATGAGCAGCAGACCGATCGGGTTGAACAGCCGGTGGAAGTACAGCGCCGCCGCCGTCGCCGCGCCGACCGTCGCGAGATCATGGCGGACCAGCAGGAACCCGGCGACCAGCACGGCCGCCAGCCCGAAGTACTCGGCCCGGTTGATCCGCGAACTGAACCGGGTGTAGAGCTTGAAGACCTCCAGAGACAGATCCCGGGCAGCCGCGGAACGATCCGCGATGCGATGCACATGGTCCGATTCGATGCGGTACGCCCGGACTGTTGCCGCCCCGTGCAGCGCGCCCGCCATCGCCTGCGACCGCTCCCCCGCCACGATCCGCTCCCGCGCGTAGAACGGCGCCGACCGCGGCAGGTACCAGCGCATCGCCAGGGCATACCCCGGCACCGCGGCCAGACCGGCCAGCCCGAGCCGCCAGTCCAGCACGAACAGCCCGGCCACCGTCAGCACCACCGACAGCACCGCACCGGCCAGCACCGGCCCACCGCCGGTCAGCGCGTTCGCGACCAGCGCCACGTCGTCGCCGGCCCGGGCCACCAGGTCACCGGTGCCGGTCCGCTCCAGAGTGGCCGACGGCAGATGTAGCGCCCGATCCACGACCCGCTCCCGCAGCCGGGCCACCACCGTCTCGCCGAGTCGCGCGAACACCGCCGCCGCGGCCGCGGTCAGCACACCGCCGACGACCGCGGCCCCCGCGATCACCCCGGCATGCGTCAGCACCCGGTCCGTGCCGGCGCCCGCGATCACGTCGTCGACCAGGCGGCCCAACACCCACGGCGCCACCAGCCCACTCGCCGCCGAACCGACCAGCAGCGCCACCGCGGCCACGCTCAGGCCGGGCAGCCGCGCGAACTCGGCGCCGAAGACCCGCCACGTCTCCCGCGATCCGGCGACCGGAAGGATTCCACTCATCGCAGCACCGCCGCCCGATAGCGCTCGTCGGTGTCGACGAGCTCGTCGTGTGTCCCCTCGGCGACGATCCGGCCGCCGTCCAGCACCGCGACCCGGTGTGCCGACCGCAGCAGCGCGGGACTGCTCGTGACGATCAGCGTGGCGCGTACCGAACCGGACCGGGCGGTGGCCAGCCGGTCCGCGATCAACGCCTCGGTCACCGCGTCGACGGCCGTCGTCGGGTCGTGCAGGACCAGCACCGGCGGGTCCGCGGCCAGCGCCCGGGCCAGGGCGACACGCTGGCGCTGCCCGCCGGACAGGTTCCCCCCGCGTTCCACCAGCTCGTGATCGAGGCCACCGGTCAGGACGTCCTCGGCGGCCGCCACGCTCGCCGCCGCCAGGATCGTCGCGTCCGGCAGGGCACCGGACACCGCGATGTTGGCGCGCAGACTGCCCTCGAACAGGGTCACGTCGTGCCGCTCCACCAGCACCACACCCCGCGCGGCGTCCAGCGACAGCTTCTCCAGCGGCACGCCGTCGATCTCCACCGAGCCCCGGTAGCCGTCCCGCGGCACGGTACCGGCCAGCAGGGCCAGCAGCTCGTCGGCGTCCCGCGGCTCGTGGGCGAGGACCGCCACGATCTCCCCCGCGTCCAGCCGCAGCCGCAGATCACCGAGTCCGCCGTACCCGATGCCCTCGAATCTGACCCTCGGCGGAGCCGTCGCCGGAACACCCGCCGCGCCCGCCGCCGGGACGTCAGCAGTGCCCGGCGTGACCATCGGCTCCGCCTCCAGCACCCGGGCGACGCGTCGCGCCGAGGCACGCGCCGACGCCCACATCTGCACGCAGAAGCCGAGCAGCTGCACCGGCTCGGCGATGAACTGCGCCAGCCCGACCACCGCCACCAGCTCACCGACCGTGATCCGGCCCTGCAGCGCGAACCAGCCGGCGAACCCGGTGATCACCGCGAGCAGCAGACCGTTCACCGTCGTCGTCAGCCCCAGATGCAGGCCCTTCGTGTCGGCGGCCCGCAGCGTGTCGGTCAGCGCGCGACCACTGGCCGCCGCGTAACGACCGGCCGCGTGATGCTGCGCCCCGAGACCGCGCAACACCCGCAGGCCGGTCACCAGGTCCACGGCGAGGGCGGTGGTCGCGGCGAGGGCCGCCTGCTGGGCCTCACTACGGCGGGTCAGCAGCGGCGCGAGAGATTGAAGACCGAGCACCACGACGGGTACGCCCAGAAGCACCCCGATGCCGAGCAGCGGCTCCACGAGCAGCAACGACACGGCGGCCACGATGAGCGCGACGCAGCCGGCCACCATGAGCGCGCCGGCCCGTACGATCTCGGAAGCCTGTTCGGTGTCCGACGCCGTCACCGAGAGCAACTCGCCGTCACGCAGGCCCGACCGCTGACCACGCGGATCCAGCGCCCGCCCGGCGATCTCCACCCGCATCAGGTGGGCCTCGTGCTCGCCGGCCGCGTTGCCGAACCGCGACCCCATCCGCCAGGCGAACGCCAGCACCGTGAACAGCACCGCGAGCCCCGCCAGCGAGACCAGCAGTGCGCCGGTGTCCGACGTGGCCACCGCCCGGTCGATGACCAGCCCGATCGCCACGGGGACGAGGGCCTCGGACGTCTGATGCAGACAGAGCAGCGCCACCCCGGCGGCGATCCGCCCCCGCTGGCGCCGCAGCGCCCGTCCAAGAACGCTCATGGACCCGCTTCCTCCCGAAGTGAGGACACCCTAACCTCCGGCGATCACGCTTCCGTCGTCCCCGCCGCACCCACGCCGTCCCACACCCGCGCGTCCACACCTACGCGTCCACACCTACGCCGCACCCGGCGCGTGCACCTCCCCCCGCCCCGCGCGTCCGCACCTCGCCGCACCCCCCCGTCCGCTCCTCGCCCGTCCGCACCCCGCACGTCCGCATCCACCCCGCCCCACACCCCGCGCGTCCACACCTACGCCGCACCCCGCCGGCACCTCGCACCCCGGCACCCCGCACATCCGCACCCACCCCGCCTTGGGATCCCTTGCCACCGCGCCCGCGGATCTTGGGCGAAAGCGATCCCCCTGAACGCATGAAGGACCGGCTTCTTCAACGGCCGGTCATTCTTGGACGTCAATGCGTGCCTAGCCGGCGACAGTCCTTCAAGGTCACCCTGAGCGACGTTTGATGCTCAAGATTTGCGAGCAGGGGAGGCGCGAAGCAGCACGAACGGCGACCAGGGCGCAAGATCCACAAAGGCTGGCGTCAATCGGTGTCAAACGGAAGCCGCCGCGCACCCACCCCTCGATCTTGTGAGTTTGCGGCAGGACGTCTGACCGAAAAGTCACAAGATCGGCGGACAAGGCAGCGCGGACGACGGTCAGCGCACAAGATCTGTGAGGATCGCTGTCGATTGGTTACGGCGCGGAGTGGCCGGGTGCCCCGCCCACCCCCGACCCGCCGACCCGCCGTGCCGCCCGCCGCCCGCCGCCGCACCGCCCCCGCCGCCCCCGCCGCCCCGCCGCCGCGCCGCGCCGTCGCTCATCGGTACGGCAGATCTTGTGGGGTTCGGCCGCCATCTCGACCCGAACCTCACTAGATCTGCCGCCAAGAAGGCGAAGCGGCGAAGCGGCGGGCGATCTTGTGCGGCTACGCCGCTCCAGCGACCACAAACTCACAAGATCGGCCAGCACGGAAGCGGTGAGGCGAGTGCGGTGAGGCGAGTGCGGCGAGACCGGAGCGGCTAGGCAGGCGCGGCGAGACCGGAGCGGCTAGGCAGGCGCGGCGAGACCGGAGCGGCTAGGCAGGCGCGGCGAGACCGGAGCGGCTAGGCAGGCGCGGCGAGGCAGGCGGCGAGACCGGAGCGATGAGACCGGAGCGGTGAGGCGGGCGGGGTGGGCGTGGGGGACCGCCTCAGCCCCGGCGGTCGCGTTGGGCGCGGGAGGGTGCAGCCCCCTCGCGCGGACACCCACGTTACTCAGCGTAGACCGTACGAAATCGTTGATAGGCCGTGCCAAGCCGGTCCGGGAGGGTGCCGCCGGAAACAAACCGCGGTTAACGTTCGGGGTCGGGGCGAGGATTGGCGGATGAACCCATGCGGATACTGCTGGTGGAGGACGACCGCAGGGTCGGGGCCGTCATGTCGTCGATGCTGCAGCGGCGCGGTTACGCGGTGGAGCACGCCGCCACCGCCACGGCCGCGCTCGAGGCCGCTCCCTGTGATCTCGTGCTGCTCGATCTGAATCTTCCGGACGGTGACGGGCTGGAGGTCTGCCGGGAACTTCGCTCACGCAACGAGCATCTGGGGATCATCGCGGTCACCGCGCGTGGTGAGGAGCGTGACCGGGTGACCGGGCTGCGGGTCGGCGCGGACGACTACGTGGTGAAGCCGTTCTCGATGGCCGAGCTGCAGGCGCGGATCGAGGCACTGCTGCGGCGGACGGTGCGGCAGGCGCCGGCGGCCGGCGGGGTCGTCGAAGTGGGGCCGGTCCGGATCGATCCGGCGGCGCGGACCGTCTCCGTCGGGGGCGAGCCCAAGACGCTGACCCGCAAGGAATTCGACATCCTCGTGTCGCTGGCGCGGCAGCCGGGGGTGGCGATGGCCCGCGAGCGGATCATGCTCGACGTCTGGCAGACCACCTGGTCGGGCAAGCACACGCTGGAGGTCCACGTAGCCTCGCTGCGGGGCAAGCTGGGTGATCCCGGGCTGGTGGAGACCGTCCGCGGCGTCGGATACCGTTTGCGCACCACTTAGCAACGGGAGACGGCGTGCGCAGGCGGCTGGTGATCACCTACCTGCTGCTGCTCTGCATGGTGCTGCTCGCGCTGGAGATTCCGCTCGCCGTGACCGTGGCCAGCCGGGAGACCGACGGCGCCGTCGCGGACCGGCTGGCCGACGCGACCCGGTTCGCGTCGCTGGCCGCCCCGGCGGTGCGCAGCGGCGACATGGACGCGCTGAACGACGAGTTGCGCCGCTACCAGGAGCTCTACGGCATCGGCGTGATGCTGTTCGATCAGGATCAGGTGGTGCTGAGCGCGTTCGGCACCCGGCCGGCTGCTCCGGCGGTCGCGGTTCGCGGGGCGCTGGCGGGGCATCAGGTGAGTTCGCCGGGGACGCTCTGGCCGTGGGTACGTGAGCCGCTGATGGTGGCCGTGCCGATCAGTGACGGCGGCGCGGTGCTGGGTGTGGTGCTGACCGTGTCGCCGACCGACCGCAGCCGGCGCGACGTGCTGACCGTGTGGCTCGTGCTGACGCTGGTCGGGGCGCTGGCGGTGGCGGCCTGCCTGACCACCGCGGACCGGCTGGCGAGCTGGGTGCTGCGTCCGGTGACCCGGCTGGACGCGGCCGCCCATGAGATCGCCGAGGGCGACAGCGCGGCCCGGGTGGTGCCGGGCCTGGGCCCGCCGGAGCTGCGGCGGCTGTCGGCGAGTTTCAACGAGATGGCCGACGCGGTGGCCGAGGCGATGGAGCGGCAGCGGTCGTTCGTCGCGCACGCCAGCCATCAGCTGCGCAACCCGCTGACCGTGCTGCGGCTGCGGATCGAGGACCTGGGCAGCCGGCTCGACGACGACGACCTGCGGTCCGATCACGAGTTCGCCCTGGAGGAGACCGATCGGCTGGCCGACGTGCTGGACGGGCTGCTCGCGCTGGCCCGGGCCGAGCGGGGCCGGCATCAGATCGAGGTCGCCGACGCGACGGCGCTGACCGCGGACCGGGTGAAGGCGTGGCAGCCGCTGGCCGAACGGCGTGAGGTGGAGCTGGTGGCCGAGCTGCCGGACGGCCCGATGCCGGCCCGCCTGGTGGCCACGGCGCTCGATCAGGCGCTGGACGCGCTGATCGACAACGCGCTGAAATTCACTCCGGCCGGTGGGCGGGTGGTGGTTCGGCTGCGGTCTGCGGACGGCGGGGCCGAGGTGTCGGTACGCGACACGGGCCCCGGAATGACCGAGGAGCAGTGCCGGCAGGCCACCGAACGGTTCTGGCGGGCGGCGGACGCGCAGAACGTGGACGGCGCCGGCCTGGGTCTGTCCATCGTGGCGGTGCTGGTGGAGGCGTCGGGTGGCCGGTTCACGCTGGCGCCCGCGGACACCGGCGGCCTGAACGCGACGATCCGCTTCAGGGCTTGACCGATTTGTAATAGCGGGCCGCTCCCGGGTGCAACGGCACCGGCAGGGTGGAGATCGCGGCTCGCAGCTCCAGGCGTTCGGCGGCCGGGTGGGCGGCCGCGAGTTCGCCACGCCGTTCCATCAGCAGCCGGGTCAGGTCGTAGGCGAGGTCCTCGGGCATCGTGGCGGACACCACGAGCAGGTTGGGCACGGCGACCGTGGCGACCGGCGGCAGTGAGTACGCCGAGGTCGGCACGTCCCGGACGACGTAGACGTCGCCGTAGTCGTCGCGCAGTTCGGCGGCCCAGTCGGACAGGTCGACGATCCGGATGCCCGCCTCGGTGCGGAGCTGTTTGATGCCGTTGACCGGGAGCCCGCCGGAGAAGAAGAAGGCGTCGATCTCGCCGCGTTCCATGGCGAGGATCGAGTCGTCGAGGCTGAGTTCACGCCGCTGGACGGCGTCGGTCATGCCGGCCACGGAGAGCAGCCGCCCGACGGTGATGGTGGTGCCGGAGCCGCGGGCCCCGACCGAGACCCGCCTGCCGTTGAGGTCGGTCAGGTCGTCGATCGTGCTGTCCGAGCGGACCACCAGGTGCAGCAGGTCGTCGTAGACGCGGGCGAGCGCGACCAGCGAGTCGGCCGGTTCGCCGCCGGGGACGAGGACGTCGGCCTGCGCGAACCCGATCTCGGCGGCGCCGCGGGACACCAGCTCCATGTTCTCCGCGGAGGCGGCGGTGGGGAGCACCGTGGCGTCGGTGTCGGGGAGTTCGCGCTCGATGATGGCGCCCATGGCGGTGCCGATGGCGTAGTACACCGCGGTGGGACTGCCGGTGGCGATCCGTACGCGGCGCTTCTCCGCAGTCCCGTCGGTACAGCCAGTGACGACCAGGAGCAGGGCCAGCCCGGCTAGTGCCATGCGGCGGCTGCTGAAAAGGGTCACCACTGATCCCCACACGGGACGGCCCGGTCCGCGCAAGTTTCCCTCAAGTCTGCTCCGGCGGAGTACCGGCCGAACGGCCCATCGGTCACCGTGACGTAGATAACGGGAGGGAGATGCCGATGGACCCGACTTCGATTCGTCCGGTCGTCCTGGCCGATGCACTGCCCGGCGCTTTCGAGTCGGCGTGCCTGGTCGAGTGCGTGGACAACTCCCGGCCCCAGCGGCAGCCACTCCCCGCGCCGGTTCCCCGGTCCGGGGAGGCGCTCGCCGAGTTCGACCGGGAGGACGCCGCGGACCGGCTGGTCTATCTGCTGGACGGTCTCGGTTGTGAGGCGGCGCGCGAGGTACGGATCGGGGGCGGGCGCCGCCGCTACGAGGTGCAGCGTGTACTCGTACCGGAAGCGCAGCGTCTCGCAACCAGCCGGATGCTGGCGGCGGCCTGGCGGCAGGGCCGTCAGGCGCTGCTCGGCACCGAGCAGCTCGGTGCGTCCTCCCCTCGGCACGTGCAGCGGCTCACCCTGGCGCAGGCCGCCTGGCGGGCCGCTCTGCTCGCGGCCGGGCAGCGCCGGCGCGGCCACCTGCTGTGGGTGACCCTGCGCGATCAGGAGATCGCCGCGGTGCTGGTCCGCGCGGCACGGTTGCTCGGGGTGACCGCCGAGGTGGCCCGGCGGCCGGGTTGTCTCGTGGTGACCGTCGCCGCCGAGGAGGCCGCCGCTCTGCCGGCGACCCCGCCCCGGCTGCGGCTGCGTGCGGGAACGGGAGCGCTGGTCTAGGCCCTGACGCGCGGCTCGCGCGACAGAACCTAGGCCGGTTCGACGGCGAGGACGTGGGTGGCCCACGGCGGGAGATCCACATAGAGGCCTTCGGCGGCCAGCTCGTCGCCGTCGCGGTCGAAGACCCGGCCGTCGAGCAGGTCGGTGAGTTCCCACGAACGCCCGGCCAGGCCCGGCCACGGCAATGGCACGCGGGCCTGCGCCGGTGCGTCGCCGAAGTTGACGACGACCAGGTGCCGGGTGGCGCCCTCGTGCCATGACCAGGCCACCACGTCACGGTGGGACGGGTTGTCGGGCCAGCCCCGGACGTCGAGCAGCCGCCACTCGCCGCGGCGGAGGCCGGCCGCGACGGTCAGCAGCCTGCGGTGGAACGAGCGCAGGTCGGGGTCGGCCGGTTCGTCGGGGTATCGCCCGAGGAAGACCGAGAGATGGGTACGCCGGCCCTCGAACTGCCCGTCGTGCCAGAGGGTGGCTCCGGGCAGGGTGGCGATGGCGACCGCGGCGGCCCGGTCGCGGCCTCCGGGCATGCTCGCGGCGGCCCGCGGCTCGTCGTGGTTCTCGGTGAAGCGCAGCAGGCCGTCCTGGTACCCGCGGTCGGCGACCAGGTGCTTGCGCAGCGCCTCGGCGCCCTCGTGGGTGAGCCGGTCGTAGAGGCGCTTGTCGTAGCAGAAGTCGAAGCCCTGCCGCTGCAGCGTCCACTCGGTGTCCCAGTACGCCTCGGCGATCAGCACGAGACCGGGGTGTGCCGCCTTGACCCGCTCGATGATCGGCGGCCAGAACTCCTCGGCCGGGACCTCACCGGCGTACGCGCCCCAGGTGCCGGCGAAGATGTCGTTGGTGACCAGCATCGCCATGTCGACGCGGACGCCGTCGCACTGTTCGCCGATCCAGGCCAGGGTGGCGACGGTGGCCTCTCGGAGGCCGGGGTCGAACGCGTTGAGCTGGGCGACGTCCGGCCAGGGCGGGAAGTAGGGGTCGCGGCCGAACGCCAGGATGCGGCCGGCCGCCTCGAACCAGCCGCCGGGGTCGGCGGCCAGGTCGGCGGCGCTGCCCTGAATGAACCAGTTCGGGTGGTCGGTGGTCGCCGGATGGTCGGGGGCCACGTGGTTGGGCACGTAGTCGAGGATCAGCCGGAGCCCGCGCCGCTTCAGCTCGGCGCGTGCCGTGGCCAGGCCCTCCGGCCCGCCCAGGCGGTCGTCGACCCGGTACTGGCGCACGCAGTACGGCGAGCCGACGACGTCGCTGTCGGCCAGGTCGGGCAGGGCGGCGCGGAAGGCCCGCTGCAGCGACGCGTTCTCCCGGGCGACGGCGAGCCCGGCGGGGCTGCGTTCCCAGACGCCCATCAGCCAGACCGCGTTCACGCCCGGCGCGGCGACCTCGTCCCACACCTCACCGGGCACGTCCGCGAGGGTCACCGGGCGCGAATACCGCCGGCTCAACCCGGCCAGCCACGGCCACGTGCCGATCTCGTAGATCACCGGCGCCGTCGGCCACCCCGTCATCGACTACCCCCTCCAGTACGTCTTCCCAACTCTAGGCGGGAGATCAGCAGCCGGGGTCGGGTGCGTCTGTGGAGAGCGGCACACCCTTGGGGGTCGCGTAGACAACGTCGAGGATCACCGTACGGCTGCCCCGGTTCTCGCCCAGGTGGGCCAGCGGCTCACCGGGATGCTCCATCAGGCTCTCGCCCTCGCCGTACCGCCGGGTCGTGGTGCAGTCGGCCATCCGGTGGACGAGCGTGCCCTCGCGCACGTTCGCGAAGACCAGTCCGGGGTGCCGGTGCCAGCCGGTGCTGCCGCCCGGGACGATGGTGATCTCCCGCAGCACATAATCGGTGTCGTCGACGGTCCACTGCCAGACGACCCGGGCGGTCACCCCGTGTCCGGGGGTCGCGTGGGCCGGGCTCGCCGTCATCACCGCCCCGGAGACCACCAGACTTGCCAGAAACGTCCTGATCAAACCGCGCATTCCGCATCCCTCCGTGACGGCCACCTGACGGAGAGAACGACTTAGTTGATCATTTCGACTCGGGAGGAGCCGCGAAGTTCTTCCTTTCCTGTCCCTTAAGCCTCGAACGTTTTGTGTTCTCCCCCCGTACTGCGTGGCGGCACGATCACCGAGGGGTTCGGGAGGACAACTGTGGCACGGACCGGAATCGACACGTCGATGCTGCACAAGGGTTCGCACAGCGCGTCGTACTTCGACGTGGCGCGTGCCGCGGGCGAGGGCGTGGAGATCGTCGACTTCTGCATCCCGTGCAACCCTTACTTCCCCACACCGGAGATGTTCGACGAGCTCACCCGCGACCTCAAGAGCATCCTCAAGTACTACCCCAGCGACTCGGCGACCATCACCAAGAAGCTGGCCAGCGTGCTCGGGCTGCACCCGCAGACGGTGGCCATGGCGAACGGATCCACGGAGCTGATCACCTGGATCGACCACCTGCTCATCAAGGAGAGCGTGGCGATCCCGATCCCGACGTTCGGCCGGTGGACCGACCAGCCGATGGAGACCGGTAAGCGGGTCGACATGTTCCCGCTGCAGGAGCGCGACGGCTTCCGCCTCGATCTGGAGGAGTACGTCGAGTTCATCCGGGAGCGCAAGTCCCGGGTCGCGGTGGTCTGCAACGTCAACAACCCGGACGGCCACTACATCCCGCGGCGCGACGTGATCCGCTTCATGGACACGCTCAGCGACCTGGACCTGGTGGTCGTCGACGAGTCGTTCATCGACTTCTCCGACGCCGAGCGCTACCCCTCGGTCGGCCCGGACGCGGTGATCCGCCCGAACGCGGTGGTCCTCAAGAGCCTCGGCAAGAACTTCGGCCTGCACGGCATCCGGTTCGGATACATGCTGGCCAACCCCGCGATCTCCGGCAAGATCGCGAGGATGCTGCCCAAGTGGAACCTCAACTCCCTGGCGGAGAAGGTCGTCCACATGATTCAAGAACATGAGATGGAGTACGAGGAGAGCCTGCGCCTGCTCAGCCGGGACCGCCGGTCGATGGGCCGGGAGCTGCAGCGCATCCAGGGGCTGACCGTCTTCCCGTCGCAGGGCAACTTCTTCCTGGTGAAGCTGCCGAACGAGTGGTCGGGTGTGGCGCTGCGCGACTACCTGGTCGCCAATCACGGCATCATGACCCGTGAGTGCGGCAACAAACTGGGTATGACCAGCCAGTTCATGCGTCTCGTGGTGCGACCGGCCGCCGACGTGGACCGGCTGGTCGACGGCATGCTCGACTACGCGCAGCGCTTCCACAGCCGCTCGGTCTACGACAGCGACCCGCTGGAGAACGTCCGGATGGAGACCAGCCGCCGCTGGGCCGACACCGGGGCGTACGACGACCAGCCGGAGGCGCCGCTGCAGTACCCGAACCACCGCACCGGGAGCGAGTACACCGCGCGCCGCGCCGCCGTGGGCTGACGCTCAGCGAACCGCGCTTCCCGCCGATAGGCAGCGGAGGGGGAGGCTCGGGGAGCGACGAATGACCTACCGCAGTTCGCTGGTACGCACCGGCGTGTTCGCCGTCGTGTATCTCGTCGCGGTCTGGGCCGGACGCCTCACTGTGATGGACTCCACCAACTTGAGCATGGTGTGGCCCGCCGCGGGGATCGGGGTGATCTGGTTCCTCGTCCAGCGGAAGGCCCCCGCTCGCTGGGCGGACGTCGCCGCGCTCGCCGTGATCACCCTCGGGGTGAACTCGGCGACCGGCGCGTCGATGACGATGGCCGGGATCTTCGTGGTCGCCAACCTGGTCCAGCTGTGGGTGTTCCTGCGGCTGATCGACCGCTGGGGCGGCGATCGCCTGCGCACCACCCGTGATCTGTGGGGCCTGCTCGCCGCGGCGTTCACCTCCACCGCTGCCGGCGCCGCCTTCGGGCCCACCGGGATGTGGCTGCTCACCGACCGGTACTCGTGGCCGGCCACGTTCGTCTGGCTGGCCCGCAACACCGCGAGCATCCTGCTGATCGGTGCGGCCGGCTTGCTGATCGGCCAGGCCGCGGCCGCCTACCGGGAGCGGTACGGCGACCTGTCCGGCTGGTGGCGGCGCGCCGGGCGGGCGCTGGCCGCGACACCGCGCCAGCGGCTCACCGAGTACACCGCGCTGGCCCTCTGCTCGACCGCCGCCTACCTGGCCGGGTTCGCCTACGCGCAGGGCCTGCCGATCGCGTTCACCCTGATCGCCGTGACGGTCTGGGCCGGCACCCGGCTGTCCACCCCGTTCGTCGTGCTCCACGACCTGGTGGTGGGCGTGATAGCGGTGGTCTTCACGCTGAGCGGGCAGGGTCCGTTCGCGAACATCCCGGACCCGGCCACCCGTGCGTTCGTGGCGCAGTTGTTCGTCGCCATCGTGGCGGTCGTCGGACTGGTGCTGGCGCTCGGCCGCGACGAGCGGGCCGAGCTGCTGACCGAACTGGCCGCCGAGAAGGCCGAGCTGGCGGCCTTCGCCGGAGTGGTGGCGCACGACCTGCTCAACCCGGTCACCGCGGTGCAGGGCTGGGCCGAGACGGCCACCGACGCGGTCGAGCTGGCGGCCAGGACGCCGGAGACGGCCCGGGCCCTGGACGCCCTGGACCGGGTGGAGCGGGCCGCGGTCCGGATGCGGTCACTGATCGACGGGCTGCTCGATCACGCCACGGCCCGGGACGGGGCGTTCACCTCCCAGCCGGTGGATCTGGGGCAGGTGGTGGCGGACGTGACGGTGGCCCGGCTCGACGCGGCGATCGGGGCCGGGCTGCCGGCGCCCCGATTCACGGTGGCCGACCTGCCGGCGGTGCAGGCCGACCCGGTTCTGATCCGGCAGCTGCTGGACAACCTGATCGGCAACGCGATCAAGTACACGGCGCCGGGTGTCACCCCGGCGCTGACGGTGACCGCGTCCCGCATCGGCGACATGGTCCAGGTCTGCGTCGCCGACAACGGCATCGGCATCCCGGACGGCCAGCACGACGAGATCTTCGGCAACTTCCATCGGGCCCACTCCACCCTGGGATACGCGGGGACCGGGCTCGGTCTGGGCATCTGCCGGCGGATCGTGGAACGGCACGGCGGCACGATCACCGCCACCGACAACCCGGGCGGCGGGTCGCGGTTCGTGTTCTCGGTCCCGGCCGCCGTTCCGCCGACGCGGCAACCCGTCCCCGATTCCGCTCAGCTCCACTGAGCCGCCGCCGAAGAGCAGTCGTGTGGAGCGCGTTCCCCGGGACCCGGACGAAAAGGCGAGGCTGGCGGCCCTGCAGTCGTACGACGTGCTCGATCGGCCCCGGCCGGCCGCGCTCGACGATCTGACGCGGCTGGCGGCATCGATGTTCGACACGCCGATGGCCGCGGTGTCGCTGGTCGACCGGGACCGGCAGTGGTTCGCCGGAAGCCACGGCCTGGCCGACGAGCAGACCCCGCTCGACGTGTCGTTCTGCAAGTACGTCGTCCCGGCCGGCCAGCCGCTGATCGTCCCGGACGCGACCCGCGACAGCCGGTTCGCCGGTCTGCCCAACGTCGTCGGCAAGCCGAACGTGCGGTTCTACGCCGGAGCGCCGATCGTCGACGAGGACGGGCACACCCTCGGCGCCATGTGCGTGATCGACGACCGGCCGCGCCGGGTCGACGACGCCCAGATCCGCAACCTGGTCACCTTCGCCGGGCAGGCGGCGGTGCACCTGACCTCGATCCGCAACCGGCTGCGGATGGCCGACCTGGGCGACGAGCTGGCCCGCGCCTCGCAGCGCGAGGACGACCTGGTCGCCACGATCACCCATGAGCTGCGTACGCCCGTCGCGTCCATCCAGGGCTATCTGGAGATCCTCGGCGATCAGGAGGACCTGGCCCCGTACCGGAGACTGATCGAGCCGATCCACCGTAACGGCGAGCGTCTGGTCAGCATGGTCGACCACCTGCTCGCCGGCACCCGGCCGGACGAGGCGCCGCTGCCCGCCCCGGTCGGTCCGGTGGAGCTGGACACCGTCGTGGCGGCGGCGGTCAACGGCTGCCGCCCGCTGATGGCGTTGCGCGCGGAGAGCGTACGCGTGCGGTGTGACGCTCCGGTGCGGGTGCGCGCCGATCTGACCCGGCTGGCGCACGCCATCGGGCAGCTGCTGCGCAACGCGCTGCTGTTCACCCCGGCCGACCGTCCGATCACGATCATCACGGGTTCGGCGCCGCGCCCGTTCGTGGAGATCACCGATGCCGGGGTCGGGATCCCGGCCGGCGAGCTGCCGTTCGTCTTCGACCGTTTCTACCGCGGCCGGTACGCCCGTGAGCAGGCCGTCCCCGGTGTGGGCCTGGGTCTGACGATCGCCCGCAACATCGTCGAGGCGCACGCCGGGACGGTGACCGTGGACGTCTCACAGGCCGGGGTCACGGCTCGCGTCACCCTGCCCGTGGCTGCCTAGGCCCTAGGCTGAGAGGTATGGACCAGCCCGGCGCGATGCCTGTCGACGACGTCGTGGCCGTGATCATCCGGCGGCTCGCTGATCAGCAACGGGTCGTTCCCGCGTACATCGTGCGTGACGCGATCGAGGCCACCCTGCGCCGCCGCTCCGCCGAGATCGGCCTGGTCCCCCTCGACGTCGCCGAGGAGCTGATCAACGGTTTCTGCAGCGGGGCCGCCGTGCCGGAGGACGACGCGGACACCATGCCGGCGGTGCTCAGCGGCGACGAGACGGGCCGGCTCATGACGGCGCTCGGCCTGGCCGTGCACGTGGCCGCGTTCAACCTGGACCGCGACCGCCTGCGCGTCGCGCAGATCCTCAACGGGGCCGCGGCCGCGATGGTGGCGCTCGGTTCCGGGGCCCGTGCCGCGTACGCCGACGGCACCTCGGCGGTGCTGCTGTCGCCGGCCACCCTGCGGACGGTCCGGACCACCGTGATCGGCGTCCTGCAGGGCATCCAGGACCGCGGGTGGCAGGCCCGGCATCTCGATCAGGCGGGTACGACCGCCCTGTTCGGCGGCGTCCTGGACATGCTGGGCGCGGTGCCCTGAGCGGTCGCCGTCAGCGGGTCGGGGCCAGCGCCCGGGCATAGGCGGAACGCCCGGCCGGCAGGGTGAACGACATGCGGTTGCCGGTGCCGTGCGGGTTGGCGACCGCCTCGATCGTCCCGCCGTGCCGTTCCACGATCCGCTTGCAGATCGCCAGCTCCAGCCCGTTGGAGTCGGATCCCTTGTCGCGGTGGAAGTTCGTCCAGATCTCGTGCCGCTTGCCGGGCGGGATGCCGACGCTGTTGTCGAGGATGTCGATGCGCACCATCCTCTTCGGCGCCGGCTGGCAGGAGATCGCCAGGTACGGCCCGACGCCCGGGGCCATCATCCGCAGTGAGTTGTCGATCAGGTTCTCCAGCAGCTGGCGCAGCAGCACGGGGTCGGCGTCGACCGGGTCGAGCCGGCCCACCTCGAAGTACGGCGGCGCCGCGCCGGTGCTCTCGGCATGGTCGAGGCGGCTGTTGACGATGTCGCCGACCAGCAGGGCCAGGTTGACAGTGGTCGGCATCAGCTTGCCGTCGCGGGCCGCCGTGTACGACAGCAGCCCATTGAGGAACGTGCGCATCCGGGCGGAGGCCCGCTGAATGCGCTCCACCCGCTCTGCCGGCTGGTATCCGGCCAGTTCCTGCTCCAGGACCTCGGACCAGCCCTCGATCGTGGTGAGCGGGTTGAGCAGGTTGTGCGCGACCCGCCCGGCGAACGACATCAGCTCGTCGCGGTGGCGCCGGTCGGCGGTGACGTCGTGGAAGACCACCACCACGTGGTACGGCCCGGTGACGAGCGCCAGCCGGGCCACGTTGAACCGGACCACCCGTCCCTCGGGCACCGCGGCGTTACGTACCAGCACGTCCATGGGCGCGGCGTCCTCACCGGCCAGGGCACGCACGTGCGGCAGTTCGGCGTCGGTCAGCGGGGTGCCGTCCGGCCGGAAGAACCCGTGGTCGCTGCCGAGCGCCACGGTGCCGGTGACCGAGCTGGCGCTCCCGAGCAGGCGTCCGGCGGCCGGGTTGCGCAGCACGAGACGGCCGGTGTGGTCCAGGATGGCGAGGCCCTCGGTCATCGAGTCGACCACCGTGGTCATCATCGTGGCCCTGTCGGTGGCCTCCTGCTCGGAGACCTTCAGGCGCTGGATGAGGCTGTCACGTTCGTCGCGGACGAGGGCGAGAGCGAAGCCGACGGCGCCGACGATGCCGACGTAGAGCTGGATCAGCAGCGCGGTCGTGCCGATGTCCGCGACCCTGGCGTACGGCCCGTGGCCCCCGATCGTGTAGAGCAGGGCGACGAACCCGAAGACCACGACGTGGACGATAGCCACCGAGGTCGGCATCCGGAGCGCGGCCCACACGGTCAGCGGGATCAGCAGGAAACCGACCGGCAGATCCTCGTGGCTGCTGAACACGTACCAGTAGGCGACACCGGAGACCGCGACGATCGCGGAGCACTCCAGCCAGCGGTCACGCCCCAGGCCGCGCAGCTCTGCCCAGCGGTTGCGGTGCAGGTGGCCGATCCGGCGGAGAGCGACGCCGAAGAGCACGACGGCCACGGTGTCGCGGACGAGACGGGTGACCGTGCCGAGGCCTGAGAAGCCGCCGTCCGCGCCGGCGGCCAGCTCGCCGACCACGTGCAGCAGGGTGCCGGTGACCGAGGCCAGCGCGGCGCAGAGGAGCAGGCGCCACAACTCGCCCAGCCGGGCCAGGGACCGGCCGCCGTCCGGGCCGGCCCAGAGGCCGGGCAGCCAGCGCCCGGCCGCGACGATGAAGACCATCGGGCCGACCATCGCCGGGGCGATCTCCAGCAGTGCGACCTCGATCCCGGCGCCGGCCGCGGCGAGCCCGCCGAAGGTGATGACGCCGATGGCGACCATGTCCACCCAGCGCCACCGGGACTCCCTGCGGTTCACGAGCCACAGCACGGCCACACCGGCGGCGGGCCAGATCATCGGCAGGCCGGGGTCGCCGAGCGTCGTCCGGGCGCCGGCCAGCACGGCGATCAGATGGAGCACCGCGAACCCGGCTGCGGGCGGCACGCCCATCGAATTTCTCATCATCCCGCCTCGTGTCGGCTGGCGTCCCCTTTCTCCCCCTGTCGGCACCTCGAGGCAAACCCTGAGTCGAAGATATATACAAGTCGATATCTACTGTCCGACGACTACCGCGCATACGCTCACGGCGGAGCTGTCCGAGCGATGAGCATCTATCCCTGTGCTCGACGCCGGCAGGCGCGAGAGAGGAAGATCATGGCGATTCGACGCAATGGTGGCCGCATCCTTGCCGCCGGTCTGTTCGCACTGGCGGTGGTCGCGACGGGTACCCCGGCCGCGGCGGCCCCGGCCACCGGCCAGATCCGGCTCGCCGGCTCGGCGGACGCGATCCCCGGGAGCTACATCGTCGTCCTCAAGTCCGGCAAGCAGGAGGCCGGCCTCACCAAGACCTACGGCGGCGCGGTCAAGCGCAGTTTCGGCAAGGCCCTCAACGGTTACGAGGCGACCCTGACCGAGGCCCAGGCCAAGCGGCTCGCCGCGAACTCGAAGGTCGAGTACGTCGAGCAGAACCGGGTGATCACGCTGGCCGCGACGCAGACCAACGCGACCTGGGGCATCGACCGCATCGACCAGCGGGCCCGCCCGTTGAGCACCACGTACACCTACCCGGTGACCGCCTCGAACGTCACCGCCTACATCATCGACACCGGCATCCTCTACAGCCACAGCCAGTTCGGCGGCCGGGCCACCCCCGGCTACGACGCGGTCGGCAGCGGCGGGGTCGACTGCAACGGCCACGGCACCCACGTCGCCGGCACGGTCGGCGGCTCCACGTACGGCGTCGCGAAGGCCGTCAAGCTGGTCGGCGTCCGGGTGCTCAACTGCTCCGGCTCCGGCACCACGGCCGGTGTCATCGCCGGCGTCAACTGGGTGACCAACAACGCCGTCAAGCCGGCGGTCGCCAACATGAGCCTCGGCGGCGGCGCCAGCACCTCCATCGACACGGCGGTCCGCAACTCGATCGCGTCCGGCGTGACCTACGCGGTCGCGGCCGGCAACTCCAACGCCAACGCCGCGAACTACTCGCCGGCCCGCGTCGCCACCGCCATCACGGTCGGATCGACCACCAACACCGACGCCCGGTCCAGCTTCTCCAACTACGGCAGCACCCTGGACATCTTCGCGCCCGGCTCGTCGATCACGTCGGCCTGGTACACCAGCAGCACCGCCACCAACACGATCAGCGGCACCTCGATGGCGTCCCCGCACGTCGCCGGTGCGGCCGCCCTGGTCCTGTCGCGCAACCCGAGCTACACCCCGGCCCAGGTCTCCTCGGCCCTGACCACCAACGCCACCACCGGCGTGGTGACCAGCGCGGGCAGCGGCTCCCCGAACCGCCTCCTGTTCGTCGTGCAGTAACTCAGGCAAGTCACGAGAGGCCGGGGACGAGGTTCCCCGGCCTTTTGTGACAGCCCGGAGCTGTGCGGATCATCGCGCCCCCGACAGGACTTCCAGCCCCCGGAAAAGGGTTCTACTGGACGTAGCGAGGAGCGTGATCGAGATGATCGGACAGCAACGGCACAGGGTCGTCGTGATCGGAGCGGGCTTCGGCGGCAAGTACGCCACCCGGGCGCTGCGGAAGGCGCCGGCCGACGTGACCGTCGTCAACGGGACCAACCACCACGTGTTCGAACCGCTGATCTACCAGGTCGCCACCGGTGTCCTCTCACCCGGTGAGGTGGCCACCCCGGTCCGCGAGCTGTTCCGCCGCCAGCCCAACACCGAGACGCTGCTCGGCTGGGTGACCGATGTGGACGTCGACAACCGCACGGTCACCGCGACCGCGCCCGGCGGCCTGCCCTACCAGGTGCCCTACGACACCCTCATCGTCGCGGCCGGCACCACCCAGTCGTACTTCGGCAACGACCGCTTCGCCGAGCACACCATCAGCCTGAAGAGCGTCGACGACGCCGTCGAGCTGCGCTCGCGGATCCTCACCGCCTTCGAGATGGCCGAACTCGAGACCGACCCGGCCGCCGCGGCCCGCTGGCTCACCTTCGTGATCGTCGGCGCCGGCCCGACCGGCGTCGAGCTGGCCGGCCAGATCGCCGAGATCGCCCACCGGACCCTGCCCGGCGAGTACCGCCGCATCGACCCCGCGCAGGCGCGCATCGTCCTGATCGACGCCGTCGACCGGATCCTGCCCACCTTCACACCGGGCTCGTCAGCCGCGGCCACCGAGCGGCTGCGCAGGATCGGCGTCGAGGTCAGGGTCGGCGCCCGCGTTACCGACGTCGACGCGGCCGGTGTCGAACTGGCCGGCGGCGAGCGCATCGACGCGATGACCCGGGTGTGGAGCGCCGGCGTGGCCGCTCCCCCGCTGGCCGCGCGCATCGCCGAGGCCACCGGTGCACCGGTGGACCGCACCGGCCGCATCCGGGTCGAACCGGACCTCACGGTCCCCGGCCACCCGGAGATCTTCGTGGTCGGCGACCTGGCGAGCATGGACGGCCTGCCCGGCGTCGCGCAGGTCTCCATCCAGGGCGGTACGTACGCCGGCCGCACCATCCGGCGCCGCCTCACCGGCAGGCCCGCCGGCAAGCCGTTCCACTACTTCGACAAGGGCAACATCGCCACGGTCTCCCGGTTCTCGGCGGTCGCCGACCTGCGCGGGCTGCGCCTGTCCGGCCTGGCCGGCTGGCTGCTCTGGCTCGGCGTCCACTGGGCCTACCTGCCGAAGGGCCGCAACCGGGCGAGCTCCCTGGTCCGCTGGGCGGTCGCCTTCCTCGGCAGCGGCCGCCCGGAACGCGCCGTCACCGCCCGCCAGGCCGGCCTCCCCTCCACCCAGCGTGGTGACCTACGCCCACCCGCGAGCCACAACTCACCACACGAACAGCACTCCAGCACTACGTGGTGACCTACGCCCACCCGCGAGCCACAACTCACCACACGAACAGCACTCCAGCACTACGTGGTGACCTACGCCCACCCGCGAGCCACGCGGGGGTGCCGGGGCGGATCGCAACCGGCACGCAACCGAGGTTTCAGTGGCGAGGGCGGCGAGCGGGCCGATGTCTGCGGTCAACTCGGCGGCGCTGCACCGCCGCCCTCGAAGACCGGAGACACCATGACGGCCATGATGGACATCGCTCCCGTTCTCCCGACCACCGGCACCGGCCCGGTGGTGCTCGTGGCCGACGACGACGAGGGTGTGCGTGACCTGGTCACCTTCAAGCTGGAGATGGCCGGGTACCGGACTCTGACGGCGGCCGACGGCTGTACGGCGCTGACCGTGGCCGCCGAGGCCCGGCCGGATCTCGTGGTGCTGGACATCGCGATGCCGGGCATGGACGGGCTGAGCGTCTGCTTCCGGCTGCACGACGACCCGGCCACCGCCGAGATCCCGGTGATCATGCTGAGCGGGATGGCCTCCGAGACCGACATCGAGCTGGCGTACGTCTCCGGCGCCGAGGAATACCTGCCCAAGCCGGTGAACACCGGTGAACTCGTGCGACGGGTGAGCTGGCTGTTGCCCCGCCGCCCCTGACCGCAACCTCAGCGCACCACCTCCGCGCCCGATAGGGCAGGCGTGAGGAGGAAGCGGGCGGTCATCAGCGCGCTGGTGGCCGCGGTGGGATGCGGGATGACGCTGGCCGTCGGTATCGTGCTGGAACGGCACGAGGACATGAACGCCGAGGTCCAGATGGATCGCCGTACCGCCGCCGCGGCCGACTCGGTGCGCAGTGAGACGCAGCGTTATGTCGACATCCTGCGCACCACGGCAGCGGCCGCCGGGGCGCAGGATGTGCTCACCATGAGCGAGTACACGGCTCTCACCGCACCACTCAAATCGATGGACCTGGCGGGGGCGAGCACGATCGGGTTCGTCGTCCCGGCGGCGGACGACGGGGTGGGCGAGGTCCAGCAGCGCTGGCGGGAGCGCGGCCTGCCGGGGCTCACGCTGCAGCCGTACGGTCGCGGTGATCATGCCTTTTCGGTCTTCCTCACCCCGCTCGACGGCACCGCGATCACCCCCGGCATCGACCTGATGCGCTCCGCGGCGGCGTCCGCCGCGATGGCCGCCTCGCGCCGCAGCGGTGACGTGGCCGTCTCGGACACCTACCAGCTGCTGGTCGACCAGTCGTTGCCCCCGGAGCGGCGGCAGAACTCGTTCGTGCTGAGCGCGCCGGTGTACCAGGGTCCGGAGCGGCGATTCCTGGCCTGGGTCGTGCTCGGTGTCCGCGGTCAGGACTTCATGGGCGGAACCCTGGCGCAGGCCGGGCAGAACCTGCTGGATCTGGCGCTGCGCGCCGACGATCCGGAGCGGCGGGAGGTCACCGTCGCCTCGTTGCGCGCGGCGGTCGAGGGCGAGCGCGATCGGAGTCGTACGGTCAAGGTCGCCGTCGCCGACGGCACCTGGACCCTGCACCTGGCGGCCGTTGGTGATCGGCTGCCCGGGGCGGCCAGCGGTCTGCCGTCGGCGGTGGCGGCCGGTGGGCTGAGCCTGACGCTGCTACTCACGATCCTGGTGTGGGTGCTGGTCAACGGGCGGGAGCGGGCCGAGGCGAGGGTCCGGCAGGCCACCGCCGAGCTGCTGGCCGGTGAGGAGGCGTCCCGCCGGCAGGCCCGGCTGCTGGGCGCGGTACTCGACGGGATCAGCGACGGGGTGGGAGTGGTCGGCCCGGACGGACGGTTCCTGCTGCACAATCCGGCGGCGCGGCGGATCCTCGGGAAGGACGGTGAGGCCGTGGGGCCGGACGGCTGGCCGGAGCACTTCGGGTTGTTCCGGCTCGACGGGGTGACCCCGTATCCCGTGGAGGAACTGCCGCTGACCCGGGCCATGAACGGCGAGGACAGCGACCAGGTGGAAATGACGGTCCGGAACCGGGCGCACCCGGATGGCCTGGTGATCAGCGTGTCGGCACGGCCGTTGGACACAACGGCCGGGCAGCGCGGCGCGGTGGCGGTCTTCCACGACATCACCGACCGCAAGCACGTGGAGAACGAGCTGCGCGGGTTCGCCGGGGTGGTGGCGCACGACCTGAAGGCACCGCTCGCGGCCGTACACGGATACGCCGAGCTGATCATCGAGGAGCTGAACGACCCGGACGCCGGGCCGGACGCGGTCGCCGACGCGCTGCGCAGCGCCCGGAAGGTGATCGGCGGCGCGGACCGCATGCAGACACTGATCACCGAGTTGCTGGACTATACGGCGGCCCGCGACGCGACGATGCGGATCGACGACCTCAGCCTGCGTGAGCTGGTGGACGACGTGGTGACGACCAGGACCGACGCGCCCGGCTCGGAGACCGGACGCCCGGACGTGTTCGTCGGCGCGCTGCCGCGCATCCGGGGTGACCGGGTGCTGCTGCGTCAGGTGCTGGACAACCTGGTGGGCAACGCGATCAAGTACACACCGCCGGGTCAGTCGCCGCGGATCGACGTGACGGCGAAGGTGGACGGACCGGGGACGGTCCGGGTGCAGGTGGCGGACCGGGGCATCGGCATCCCGGACGGGGAGCACGCCGCGGTGTTCGACAGTTTCCACCGGGCGAGCAACGGCACCGGCATGCCCGGAACCGGCCTCGGCCTGGCGATCTGCCGCAGGATCGTGGAGCGCCACGGCGGCCGGATCGAGGCCCGGCCGAACCCGGGCGGCGGCACCATCTTCGTCTTCACGGTGCCCGAGGCATCGACCGATCCCGCACTGTGCGAGAACGTGCACATGTTCTGACGTCAGCCGGCACGGTCTGCACCGGCCGGCACGAGGCCATAGCGGAGCTGGCCGGACGGGTCAGGCTGCGGCCCGCCGACGGCTCCGGAACGTTCACCCCGCGTTCCCTCCCGCGCCCCACGCCGTCCCTAGGCTGGGCGGCTGGAGAAGACCGCGTACGGGAGAAGAACGATCACCGCACCGAGCCCTGCCCGGACCACCGTCCGGTGGCTGCATCCGCTGACGTGGCTCCTTCCGCCGCTGGTCACGTACCTGCTCGTGAACTGGCGGCTGACCGGGCCGTCGCTCTGGGCCGACGAACTGGCGACCTGGGGCGCGGTCCGGCTCGACGGGGAGCAGTTACGGCTGCTCAGTGGCACGGTGGACGCGGTGCTCACCCCGTACTACATGGCTCTGAAGTACTTCTCCGGTCATGCCGGGACCGATGCGCACGCCCTCCGCCTGCCCTCTCTGATCGCGGTCACCGGGACCGCCGCGGTGGTCGCGCTGATCGGCCGCCGCGCCGGTGGACATGTCACCGGACTGCTCGCCGGACTGCTCTTCGCGGTGCTGCCGGTCACCTCCCGCTACGGGCAGGAGGCGCGGCCGTACGCGATCGCCATGCTCTTCGCGGCCCTCGCCCTGCTCGCGCTGATCCTGCTGCTGGAACGCCCGACCGTGGTCCGCGCCGCCGCCTACGCGGCCGCCGTGGCCGTCACCGGCGTCTTCCATCCGCTCAGCGCGCTGATCATGGTCGCCGGACACGCGCTCGCCGGCTGGCGGGCGTGGCGCGCCTGGCCGCCCGCCGCCCTGCTCGGCGCCGTGCCCGCGGCCCTGCTGCTGCACGACGCGAGCGATCAGGCCGGACAGATCTCGTGGATCAGCCGGGCCGGTACGCACACCGTGCGCCTGCTGCCCGAGCAGCTCTTCATATCGGCGGTCGTCGGAGGTCTGGTCCTCGGTCTCGCGGTGGCCGGGGTGCGCCGTGACCGGGCGGGACGGGCGCTCGCCGCGGCCGGTCTCGCGCCGCCCGCCCTGCTGCTCACGGCCGGTGCCTTCACCGAGATCTGGGTGCCGCGTTACGTACTGATCGCGGTGCCGGCGCTGGTCGTGCTGGCCGTTCTCGGCGCGGCCCGGGCCGGCCGGCCGCACGCCGCCGTGGTCGTCGCGCTGGCCGTGTTCCTCGGCAACCCCGCCCAGCTGGAGATCCGCCGCCCGGACGGCCACGGCCAGGACTCGGCCCGGATCGCCGAGATCATCGGTCCCCGTTACCGGCCCGGCGACGCGGCCGTCTTCCCCGAGGGCCCGTCCAGCATCGGCTGGGCGGCCCGTGACCTCTACCAGTACTACCTGCCGGAGCCGCGGCCCGCCGACGTCCTGGCGGTCACCGGCCAGCGGGTCGACGGTGTCTTCCTGGCCGTGGAATGCCCGGACGCCACCTGTCTCGGCACGCCACCACGCATCTGGATCATCCGGACCGACCGAGCCACCGACCCGGTCGAGAACATGTCCGAGGCCAAGCGCGACCGCATCCTGACCGGTTACCGGACCGTCGAACGCTGGAACCACCGCCTGCTCAACATCACCCTGATGGAACGCCGCCCGCCGCGACGACCTCGGTGATCACCGTGCGGGGTTGCCGAGGATCAGACCGGCCGCCTCGCGGACCTGGTCGGCGGCGTAGTAGGCCTCCTCCTGACGCGCCCATCGTGCCCAGTGCGGGGCGTAGGTCTGACCGTCCCGGGCGAGGGCGCGCTCCTTGCGGACCGCGTCGAGGGCTTCGATCCAGACAACCCCGCTGAGGTACGGACGAAGCACGCGTGCACCCGAGCCGACCCCCTCGACGAGCAGCCAGTCGCTGTCGGGCACCCGGTGCTCCTCGGCATAGGCGCCAGTCGTCCAGTCCCAGCGCTGCCAGACGGCCGGACGCCCCTCGGCCAGCGGGAGGAGCACCCGGTCGTGCAGGGTGGTCACCCCGTCGCGCAGGCCGTCCCAGCCGGCGTAGAGGTCGTCCATGTGCAGCAGCGGGGCGCCGAGACCGGTGGCGACGGCCCGGGCCAGCGTGGTCTTGCCGGATCCGGAGCGGCCCTCGACGGCGACGACCCGGCGCGGGCAGGCGGACGGTCGCAGGCCGGCGGCCCAGGCGAGCACGCTCCGTGTCTGCTCCTGCGGCCACTCAGCGTTCATGGTTGCCATTGTCCGTTCCGGGGGCGAGGCGTCTCACACTGTTGCGATCCCCCGTTCGCGAAATGCACAGGTCAATCACAGGAACCTCGGCCAAGCTTCGCTCTCCGGGCCGTGACGTGCCGGAATGCCGTTCGACAGCACTGCCGACCCCACCCGTTCCCGCACATCGCGCCCCCACAGCATCATGCGCCGACGCCACCAGGAGCACCCGGTTGGACCCCATCGTCAGCAACGAAGTCAGCATCGTCATCCCTACCCACAGTGAGCGAAGGTGGTACTCGCTCACGCGTACGATCGGCTCCGCCCGTCTGCAGACACACCCCGCCACGGAGATCGTGGTCGTGGTGGACCACAACCCGGAGATGGCCGAGCGGGTACGCCGTGACTTCCCGGACGTGACCGTTCTGGAGAACGCCTACGCACGCGGCGCCTCGGGGAACCGCAACACCGGGGCGTTCCACACCCGTACGCCGTTCATCGCGTTCCTCGACGACGACACCGTGGCCAGCCCGGACTGGCTCGCCCGGCAGCTGGCGCCGTTCGCCGACCCGGCGGTGGTCGGCACCGGCGGCGGCATCGTCCCGGCCTGGGCCGGGATCCGGCCGACGTGGATGCCGGACGAGCTGCTGTGGGCGGTCGGAGTCTCGTACACCGGCATGCCCACGCGGACCGCCCCGATCCGCAACGTCTGGTCGGCGAACATGATCGTGCGGCGGGACGCGTTCCTCGCCGTCGGCGGGTTCCGTACCGGGTTCGGCAAGGTCGGCGATCAGAACCGTCCCGAGGACACCGAGCTGTGCCTGCGGATGAGCTCGGCCTCCGGCGGCCGCTGGATGTACGTGCCGCACGCCACGATCGACCACGAGGTGCCGGCCGAGCGGTCGACGTTCGGGTTCCTGATGCGCCGCTGCTATGCCGAGGGCCGGGGCAAGGTCCAGATGGCCGGGCTGCTGCCGAAGGAGCAGGAACTGGGCGCGGAGAAGGACTACCTGCGGCGCACCCTGCCGCGGGCGGTGGCCCGCAACCTGGTCCGCGCGGGCGCCGGGCGGGGCGGTTACCACGCGCTGCGGGCCGCGACCGTGGTCGCGGCCGTGCTCGCCGCCGCCTGGGGCGGCGGCGTCGAGACGCTGGCCGCGGTCTTCGAGAGCACCGCCCACGACGGCACCCTGTGACCGGCTGTGCCTCACCGCTGTCTCAGCGGCGCTGAGACAGCGGTGAGGCACAGCCGGAAAAATCAGCGTTCCAGGCGGATCTGGACCCACTTGGAGGTGGGGGTGCCGCTCTCCTCGGCCTGCGAGTCGAGCGGCACCAGCGGATTCGTCTCCGGGTAGTACGCGGCCACGCAGCCCTTCGGCGTGTCGTACTCGACCAGGCGGAACCGCGGCGCCCGGCGCTCGACGCCGTCTGTCCACTCCGACACCAGGTCGACCATGTCGCCGTCGGCGAAGCCGAGCTCCGCCAGGTCGGCCGCGCTGATGAACACGACCCGGCGGCCGGAGCGAATGCCGCGGTAGCGGTCGTCGAGCCCGTAGATCGTGGTGTTGAACTGGTCGTGGCTGCGCACGGTCTGCAGGATCAGCCGCCCCTCCGGCACGGTCATCACCTCGAGCGGGCTGACCGTGAACACGGCCCGGCCCTCGCGTGTGGGGAACGTACGGGAGTCGCGCGGCGGATGCGGCATGGTGAACCCGCCGCCCCGGATCTTCGCGGCGTAGTCGTCGCAGCCCGGCACGACCCGGCCGATCCGTTCCCGGATCTCCTCGTAGTCGCCGGCGAACCCGGCCCACGGGATGCCGTGGGTGTCGCCGAGGGCAGCGGCCGCGATCCCGCAGACGATGTCGACCTCGGACCGCAGCAGCGGGCCCACCGGTTCGGAGCGCCCGCGGGAGGCGTGCACCGCCGACATCGAGTCCTCGACGGTGACCCGCTGGACCCGGCCGCCGGTCAGGTCCTGTTCGGTGCGGCCCAGGGTGGGCAGGATCAGCGCGGTCCGCCCGGCCTCGACGTGACTGCGGTTGAGTTTGGTGGAGATCTGCACGGTCAGCGCCGCGTTGCGCATCGCCGCGGCGGTCACCTCGGTGTCGGACATGGCACTGACGAAGTTGCCGCCGAGCGCCACGAACACCCTGGCCCGCCCGTCGCGGAAGGCCCGGACCGTGTCGGCCGCGTCGTGGCCGTGCTCGCGGGGCGGCTCGAACCCGAACTCGTCGCGCAGCCGGTCCAGGAAGGCGGCCGGCGGCCTCTCCCAGATGCCCATGCTCCGGTCGCCCTGCACGTTGGAGTGGCCGCGCACCGGGCACAGGCCCGCGCCCGGCTTGCCGATCATGCCCTGGAGCAAGGCGACGTTGACGAACTCCTTGATCGTGGCGACGGCGTTGCGGTGCTGGGTGATACCCATCGCCCAGCAGTGCACGATCCGTTGCGACGAGGCCAGCATGTCGGCGGCGGCCTCGATCTCCTCCCAGCTCAGGCCGGTGGCAGCGAGTACCTGGTCGCGGTCGATGCCGGCGACGTGCTCGGCCCACTCGTCGAACCCGACGGTGGACGACGCGATGAACTCCTTGTCGGCCACGCCGCGGGCCAGCAGCAGATGCCCGAGGGCCTGCCACAGCGCCAGGTCGCCGTTGGAGCGGATGCGCAGCAGGCGGTCGGCCAGCGGGGTGCCGCGCCCGGCCAGGCCGCGGACGTTCTGCGGGTTGTCGAAGCGGATCAGCCCCGCCTCCGGCAGCGGGTTGATCGCCAGGATCTTGGCGCCGTCCCGCTTGGCGATCTCCAGGGCGGTCAGCATGCGCGGGTGGTTGGTGCCCGGGTTCTGCCCGGAGACCACGATCAGATCGGCGGAGTGCAGGTCTTCCAGGGTGACCGAGCCCTTGCCGATGCCGATGGTGCGCATCAGCGCCGTGCCGGTCGACTCGTGGCACATGTTGGAGCAGTCCGGCAGGTTGTTGGTGCCGAACGCCCGGGCCAGCAGCTGGTAGACGAACGCGGCCTCGTTGCTGGCCCGCCCGGAGGTGTAGAAGGCCGCCTCGTCCGGGCTGTCGAGGTCTTTCAGGAACGAGCCGACCAGCGCGAACGCGTCGTCCCAGGAGATCGGTTCGTAGTGGGTGCCGCCGTCGCGCCGGACCATCGGGTGGGTGAGGCGGCCCTGTTTCTCCAGCCAGTGGTCGGTCTGCCCGGCCAGGTCGGCGATCGGGTGGGCGGCGAAGAACTCCGGGCCGACGGTGTCGCGCTGGCCCTCCCAGGCGACGGCCTTGGCCCCGTTCTCACAGAACTCGGCGGTGTGCCGTTTGCCGGACGGGTCGGGCCAGGCACAGCTCATGCAGTCGACGCCGTCGTGCTGGTTCAGCACGGCCAGGTTGCGGGCGGTCTTCTTGACACCCATCTTGCGTACGGCGTTCGCCAGGCTCAGGCGCACCGCTTCCAGTCCGGCCGCATGGTCGGCCGGCGGCCCCACACGCAGGTGGGCCTCCTCCTCGTCGAAGGCTGCCATTCCGACCTCCCGGGTCACGGCCGTACGTCGCTGGACAGTCTCTCCTGACGAGCGTGCGCCCCACCGCGCGGTATCGGCAAACTCGGTGAACCTTTTCCAACCTGACATCGGGTTCCCACCTGACATCGGGCCGAGCCCGCCGGGTTCGTCGACCGCCGCCGGGCCCGAAGCCCACGCCACGTTGAGGAAGTTCAGTCGACGTGATGTTCACGGAGCAGGGCGAGAACCTCCGGGCCCGGCCAGCCGACGACCCGGTAGCGGACCGGCACGAGCAGCGGCTCCGCGACGAGACCGGTGTGCTCCTCGGCGATCTGCCAGGGCACCCGGAACTCGACGCCGGAGTCCGCACGGGCGAAGGCGATCGAGTCGGCCCTCGGCAGCAGCGACTCGATCCCGTCGGTCCACGTGGCGATGGTCTCTGCCGGAGCACCCTCGACGGGTTCGACGGCGATCAGGTTACCGATGTGGACTTCGACACCGGCCTTCGCGTACTGGGCGGACAGCCACTCGGTCTGGTTCGAGTACTCGGTGAGGGCCAGGACCGCGGCGGCGCGGCGGGCCGGGACGTGGTGCGGGTGGCCGGACGGCGGGGTGTACGGCACGGCCCGCCCCTGCGGACCGGCGACGTAACCGACCGGCGACAGGTAACGGACCGCCTCGCCGAAGCTGTGCTCGACGATCGCGTAGATCTGCTCGAGGCCGCCCTCCGGGAGCGGGGCGACCAGCAGCGTGTTGTTGTCCGGGGCGAAGGCGATGGCCGGGCCCCCCATCCGTTCGCTCACCTCGGCCAGCCAGCCGGGCGACAGCAGCAGCGAGGTGTAGTAGCCGTCGCCGTCGTCGAACATGCTCACCGCGGCGCCGTCGCGCCACTCCCGGTCGAAGCTGGCACGAGCGATGGCGGCCAGGTTCTCCCGGGCGACCGCGAACACCTCGTCGACCTCGACGCCCCACTCGTCGGCCCGGTCCGGCAGGACATAGGCCATCGCGTCGGGCGCGTCGATGACGACCAGCTCGCGCAGGAACGGCATGGCCGGACGGGACAGCGGCGGGCGCATCCCCGCCGGGCCGGCCGCGCCGAACGTCACCGGACGCACGACGGGGCGCAGCTTCGGGCGTACCGTCTCCCAATCGTCCTCCGGCATCGGCGCCATGAGCCGCAGCAGTTTCTCGAGCCGTTCCCGGCGTTCCGCCGGGGTGGCGTCGGCGGTCTCGCGGAAGACGTTGGCGAGATAGAGGTGGGCCGGGCCGTCGGCTCCGGTCCGGTGGATGGCGATGGCGAACTCGTCCGGTTCGTAGACGGCGCGCTCGACGCCCGGGGTGCGCCGGGCCACCCGGAGAGCGAGCTGGGCGAACCGGCGGCGCGGCGAGCCGGCGAACCTGTCCAGCAATCCCATCAGTGGACCCTAACGGACCCCGGTGCCCCGGCGTCCTCCGGTGAAGGCGGCGGGTTACGCCACGGCCGGAAGTAAACTAAGTTCACTTCCGGTCCCCGCACTCCCGGCGAACCTCCCCGACGAAGGGAATCTCAGATGGCGAACCCCAAGCCGTTGACCGCCGCCAGCTCCATCGGCGAGTGGCTGGATCACCCCGAGGGTGGCCCGGCACTGGGCGAGCTGCTCGCCGCCGGCGGCGCGGACCCGTCGATGCTGGCGCCGATCCGGAGCCTGCCGCTGCAGCAGATGGTCGAGCTCAGCCAGGGCAAGGTGCCGCAGGCCGTGGTCGACGAGCTGGTGCTGCGGGTCAACGGCGGGGTCGCCCCTGCCGAGACGGACACCGGCGGGTGGCGGGAGCGGATCGTCGCCGGGCGTTTCGACGGCCGGACCGTGATCGTCACCGGCGCCGCCTCGGGCATCGGCCGGGCCACCGCCTCGCGCATCGTCCGCGAGGGCGGCCGGGTGATCGGCGTCGACATCACCGCCGGCAAGCTCAAGGAGGCCGCGGCCGAGCTGGGCGGATCGTTCGTCGCGGTCACCGCCGACATCACCGACACCGGCGACGTGGCCCGGATCGTGACCGCCGCCGGGGACCGCATCGACGGGCTCGCCAACGTGGCCGGGGTGGTCGACGACTTCAGCCCGATCCACGAGACCTCGGACGCGGTCTGGGAGAAGGTCTTCGCGGTCAACGTCGACGGGCTGTTCCGCCTGACCCGCGCGGTCGTCCCGGCCATGCTGGCGGCAAACCGGGGCTCGATCGTGAACATCGCCTCCGAGGCCGGGCTGCGGGGCAACGCGGCCGGCGTCGCCTACACCGCGTCCAAGCACGCGGTCATCGGCATCACCAAGAACATCGCCTTCATGTACGGGCAGCAGGGCATCCGTACCAACGCGGTGGCTCCCGGCGGTGTCGCCACGGGGATGGCGCCGGCGAACCAGTCGGCGTTCGGGCGCGGGCGGACCGGGCCGTTCCTGCAGCTCATCCCGGGGGTGGCGCTCGCCGAGCACCTGGCCGCGTCGATCACCTTCCTGCTGAGCGACGACGGCGTGAACCTCAACGGGGTGGTGCTGCCGTCGGACGGTGGCTGGTCGGTCCAGTAGGACCCGCGAGGGCCTGCTGGAGCAGCGCGCCGTAGTGGGCGATCAGCTCGCCGCGGTCCGCCTTCACCAGGCCCTCGTCCTCGACCACCCAGAGCGCGTAGAGCAGACCGCCGACCAGCGCGGCCGCGATCCGTGCCCGTACATCGGCATCGGGCCCTTCGAGGCGGGCCCGCACCGGCTCGACGAAAGTGCGCTCGTGGACGGCCTGCAGCCGGGCCCGGATCTGCGCCTCGTTACTGCCGCGCACCAGCGCCAGATAGACGCCGCGGATGTCGTCGTCGGAGAGCAGCACCTCGACGAAACGCTCCCCGAAGCGCTCGAGCGGTACGTCCAGCAGCGGCTCGTCGTCGATGGTGAACTGCATGGTGTCCAGGAAGAGCAGTTCCTTGGTACCGAAGTGGCGGATCACCAATGCCGGGTTCGTCACCGCTTGAGCAGCGATGTCACGAACCGAGGTCCGCGCGAAACCTCGCTCCCGGAACAGACGTGCGGCCGCGGCACGAATCTCCTGGCGGGTCGCCTCGCCACTGCGCCTCACCATGCCCCCGATCGTAGGCCGCCCGGCGGCCCACAGGCCTCGCGCGGCGACTCCAGCCACGTTCGAGTGGCCCCTAGGGGCCAGAGAAGACCCGGTTCGATCGGGTTCCTGCGAACTCCACCCCGCCTTTCCGGACGTCGTGCTCAGCTATGCGGGACACAGCCGACATTTCGGAAAGGTCAGACATGCGAAAGTCTACTCGAGGATTGATCACGGTCTGCGCCGGTCTCGTGGCCGGAGCCGCCTTCGGCGCGACCCCGGCGATGGCCGGGCCCGGATGGTGGCCGCCCGGACACGTGGCCGGCTACTACGGCTCGTTCGGCGACTGTACGTCCTACGCGTCGACCCTGGTGCTCTGGGATGACGACTACGACTGTGACTACTGGCCACAGAGGGTTGCCACGCCCTATGCCCTGGTGATCCAGAGACCGGTTCTCATTCCGCAGCCGATCGTCGTCACCCAGCCGGACCACCACGAGGACGACGATGACTACGACTACCAGAAGCCGGTCGACCAGCCGGTGAAGCAGCCTCCGACCACCACTCCGCCGCCGGCCGCGGAGCAGCCGGTCGTGGAGGAGCCGCCCGGGAACGCCCAGGCCATGATCCCGGCCGACAAGGACAAGACCGTCACGAGCGTCAAGGCGATCAAGTCGACGCCGGCGATCAAGTCGGTCCCGGCGATCAAGTCCGTTCCGGCGGTCAAGGGGAACCCGGCGATCAAGTCGATCGACTCGCCGCCGGCGGTCAAGGCCGTGAAGCCCGCCAAGCCCGCCAAGCCCGCCAAGCCCGCCAAGCCCGCCAAACACGGCATGGCGCATACGACGGTCAAGGACCAGGTGACGGTCAACGCCATGTCCGACGAGACCTACGCCGACGAGCAGTGCGTCGACGTGGTGGCCACCTGCACCGACGTCTCGGTCGTCGCGGTCGCGCCGGTCGTCCCGGTCGTTCCGGTGGTTCCCACCGTCCCGGTGGTCCCGGTCGTCCACCACCCGTTCGGTGGCGCCTGGCACCACCCCTGGTTCTGATCGAACGAGACGGATCCGCGGCGGCCGGGCGATGCCCGGCCGCCGTACGTAACTCAGCCCCCGGCCATCGCCCCCACCACCAGGAACGGCTCCTCGCCCTTGACCACCCGGTCGGGCAGCGGCTCGTCCGGTGAGTCGTTGGAGAGGTCCTCCTCGCAGGCGAAGAAGCGGACCAGGGCCCGCCGCTTGCCGGTCGCCCGGTCGCGCATGGTGCCGCGCAGCATCGGGAACCGTTCCTCCACCGCGTCGAGCACGTGCCGCTGGGTCACCTCCCCGGCCACCTCGACCCGCACCTCGCCGGTGACGTGCGCGAGCGTGCGCAGGTGCGGTGGGAGGACTACGCGGATCACGGCAGCACCAGCGCTTCCACCGAACAGATCGGCGGCAGGTCGCTGACCAGTGCCTTCCAGGTGTCGCCGCTGTCCGCCGACCCGTACACCTGACCGGCGCTGGTGCCGAAGTAGATGCCGCACTCGTCGAGCGTGTCCACCGCCATGGCGTCGCGCAGCACGTTGACGTAGCAGTGCTCCTGCGGCAGCCCCACGGTCAGCGGCTCCCACTGCTCGCCGCCGGTACGGCTGCGGTAGACGCGCAACTTACCGTCCATCACGTAGTGCAGCGAGTCGCTGGTGATCGGTACGACGTAGATCGTCTCCGGCTCGTGGGCGTGCACCGCGATCGGGAAGCCGAAGTCGGTCGGCAGGTCACCGCTGATCTCCCGCCAGTTGTCGCCGGCGTCGTCGGTGCGCATGACGTCCCAGTGCTTCTGCATGAACAGGGTGTCCGGACGGGACGGATGCTGGGCGATGCGGTGCACGCAGTGGCCCACCTCGGCGTCCGGATCGGGGATGCCCTCGCTCTGCAGGCCACGGTTGATCGGCTGCCAGGTGACGCCGCCGTCATCGGTACGGAACGCTCCCGCCGCGGAGATGGCCACGAAGATCCGATCCGGGTCGACCGGGTCGAGGATGATCGTGTGCAGGCACATGCCCCCGGCGCCGGGCTGCCACTTCGGGGCCGACGCGTGGGTACGCAGGCCGGTCAGCTCCACCCACTTCTGCCCGCCGTCGGTGCTCTTGTACAGTGCCGCGTCCTCGGCGCCGGCGTAGACGACGTCGAGTTCGGTGCGCGACGGCTCCAGGTGCCAGATCCGCTTGAACTCCCACGGGCGCGGGGTGCCGTCGTACCAGAGATGGTCGCCGACCTCGCCGCTGTAGGCGAAGTCGTGGTCGACCTGCTGCCACGTCGCCCCGCCGTCGTCGGACCGCTGTATCAGCTGACCGAACCAGCCGCCCGACTGCGATACGTAGATCCGGTCGGGATCCACCGGTGAGCCGTTGGCGTGGTAGATCTCCCAGCCGCCGAAGTGCGGGCCGTCCACCTTCCAGTCACGCCGGGACGCATCCGAGGTCAGGATGAACAGTCCCTTCCGGGTCCCGACCAGCAATCGAACACCGCTCATGTGCACTCCCCTCGAGAAAGGCATACAGACGCATCATGATGTGCTCTGCGTCACCCTGGGGAGTCTAGGACGAATGTTCGATCGGAAGGGGTCAACCCTGTAGCGCACGTGCCATTTCGGCCTGCTCGGCGAGCACGTCGTTCATCCGCGCCTGCACGGCGTCCATCCTGCCGATCGTCTCGCTCGTGGTGTGGATGCCGGCGGCGACGGTCTCTGCGCTGGCCTGGATGCCGGCGATCTGGTCGGCCACCTTCTGGGTCGCCTCGGCGGTCTCCCTGGCCAGCTCCTTGACCTCGCCGGCGACGACCGCGAAGCCTTTGCCGGACTCCCCGGCGCGGGCCGCCTCGATGGTCGCGTTGAGCGCCAGCAGGTTCGTCTGCTCGGCGATCGACGAGATGATCTTGATGACGTCGCCGATCGCGTTGGACGCCTGACCCAGCGCCGCCACCTCGGCGGTCATCGCCGAGGCCCGGCTCACCGCCTGCTCGGCGACCGTGGTCGCGTCGTCACTCGCGCTGCGCAGCCGCTGGACCGTGTCGAGCAGGTCGCGGGCGTTGGCGGAGGCCCGCTCCGTGCCGCGCACCACGTCGAGCCGCTGCGACACCAACTGCTGCACATTGCGCAGCGCGGCCGCCCGGGACTCGGACAGGTCGATGTACTCGGTGGTGAAGAAGTCCATGGTGCCGACGATCCGGTCGCCGCTCATGATCGGGAAGCAGACGCCGGAACGCACCCCGGCCCGCTGCGCGGCGGGTGCCCGTACACAGTCGGTGACCTCCGCGAGGTCCCGGACGAAGACCAGATCCCTGGCCCGCCAGGCCCGGCCGGACAGACCGACGCCCTCGGCGAACTCGGCGGCCAGGGTGACCCGGCGGAACTCGTCACCGGCCGACCCCGACTCCAGGTGGAACTTGAGCACGTTCAGGTTCGCGTCGATCTCCCAGTACGAGCCGTACGCCCAGCCGAACGCCGTCCGCACCGCGTCCAGCGCGGACCGGATCGTGGTCTGGCTGTCCGACGCCGCACCGACCCGGCTCACGACCGTGGTCACCGCCTCCCGGTCGTTGGCCACCTGTCGCAGCTCGGCGGCGGCCACAGCGCTGGTCCGGGCCCGCTCGGCGACCCGGATGATGGCCGCGAACTTCTCCTGCCGGGAACTGTCGGCGTAGACCGGCGCCGGCGAGTAGTACTCGAACACCGCGAGCACCTCGGTGCCCTTGTGCACCGGCAGCACGACCGCCGCGACCATGCCGGCCCGGGCAGCGGCCTGCCAGCGGCGGCAGCCGGTAGTGCTCTCCGGATCCTCCTCGAACACCGCGGTCCGGCTGCGGAAGGCCCGCGCAACCAGCTCGGCCTCGGCCACGGCGGCCAGCTGTGCCCGCAGCTCACCGCACTCGTGCAGCACCCGCATCCGGCCGCCGCCGTCCGGCACCCAGACCGCGCCGTACCCGAACTTGTGGAACTTGACCGTGCTCTCCACGGTGATCCGCCAGGCACTGTCCTCGTCGGTGGCCGCGTCGAGAGCCAGCACCAGCTGCTCCAGCGCCTCCACCTCACGCGGGGTCGGGCGCTCCGCCTCGGGACCGGCCGCCCGGGAACCGAAAAGCCGCATGGGGGTTCTCCTTAACCGAGGCGGGGCACGTCAACTCCACCATCGGCGCATGTGCGGGCTTGATTAGCAGACGATCAGTCCCAGGGCACCCAGGCGGCGTTGACCAGCGGCGGCTGCCGGGCCTCCAGTTCCCGCAGCAGGATGCCCTCCCGCAGGCCCCACGGGCAGATGATCAGCGACTCGACGCCGAGGCGGCGCATCACCTCGTACGCGACGATGGCGCCGGCCAGGATCTGCCGCGCCCGGTGCGGCGACACCCCGGGCAGCCGGGTCCTCTTCGGGCTGGGCATCACGGCCAGCCGCTTGATCCACGGGCGCAGCGCGGAAGCGCGCAACTCCCGCGGCACGAACGGCCCGAGCCTCAGCGGCGGGGCGCCGGTCAGCCTGGCCAGCTGCTGGAAGGTCTTGGAGGCGGCCACCGACGTGCGCGGAGCCTCCCAGGAGGTGCGGGCGGCGACCTCGGCGAACCGCTCGCGCACGTGCCGGCGCAGCCGCCGGACGGCGCGTGGCGAGGGCGGGTCGCCGTCGGCCAGGAACTCGCGGGTGAGCCGGCCCGCACCGAGTGGCAGCGACATCGCCGACTCGGGCAGCCGGTCCCGGCCGAACGCGACCTCCAGACAGCCGCCGCCGATGTCGACCATCAGCATCGGACCGGCCTGCCAGCCCAGCCAGCGCCGCGCCGCCAGGAACGTGAGGCGGGCGTCCTCGATGCCGGTGAGCGTGCCCAGGCGTACGCCCGTGGCCGACGAGACCGCGGTCAGCACCTCCTCGCGGTTGGGTGCGTCGCGGACCACCGCGGTGGTGTAGGCGAACATCCGGTTCACGCCGGCGAGCCGGGACTCGACGACCGCGCCCCGCACGGAGCCGATCATGCGCTGGAGCGCCGCCGGCCCGATCGTCCCGTCGGCCGGCAGCCGGTGCGCGAGCCGGGGACGCTGCTCCCAGGTGTGCACCGGCAGCGGCAGGCCGGAGTCGGCCTCCGCGATCACCAGGTTGACCGTGTTGGAACCGACGTCGAGCACTCCGAGGCGCATGGGGGGCCGGCTACCCGTCAAGTCAGCGATCATGGGCGGAACCTGTATCCCATCCCCGGTTCGGTCAGCAGATGGCGCGGCCGGGCAGGGTCGGCCTCAAGTTTGCGCCGCAACCGTGCCATGTACTGACGCAGATAGTTGGTCTCGTTCCGGTACTGCGGGCCCCATACATCGTGCAGCAGCTCCCGCTGGGTGATCAGTCTGCCCGGATGACGCAGCAGATGCTCGAGCAACTGCCACTCGGTCGGGGTGAGCCGCACGTCCCCGCTGATCGTGTGCTCCGCCAGGTCGACCTCCAGGTCACCGATCCGGACCACCCGCGCCTCGGGCTCACCCGGCCGGCCGCGCCGGGTGACCGCGCGGATCCGGGCCAGCAGCTCGTCCACCCCGAACGGCTTGGTCACGTAGTCGTCGGCACCCGCGTCCAGCGCGTCCACCTTGTCCGAGCTGCCTGCCCGGCCGGAGAGCACGATGATCGGCACCGACGTCCAGCCGCGCAGGCCGGAGATCACCTCGGCGCCCTCCATGTCCGGGAGGCCGAGGTCCAGCACCACCAGGTCGGGATGGTGGTCGGCGGCCGCGCGCAGGGCCGCCGCGCCGTCCCCCGCGACGTCGACGTCGTACCCGCGGGCCTTGAGGTTGATCCGCAGTGCGCGGACGATCTGCGGATCGTCGTCGACCACCAGGACACGAGTCACACGGGTCCTCCGGGGTCTCGTCGGGGTGGGCGTGCCGGATCTCCGCCGATCATGCCAGGTGGAGCCCCGCCCACAACGCGGTCACACCGGCCAGGAGGCTCAGCGGGACGGTCACGGCGCCGAGCTTCAAGAATTCCGATGTACGCGGCGCCGCGTCCCGCGCGTGCAGGATGCGCCGCCACAGCAGGGTCGCCAGCGAACCCGCGTACGTCAGGTTGGGTCCTACGTTGACACCGATCAGCACCGCCAGCAGCAGTCCCGGCGAGTCGGCGACCGCCGGCAGCAGCACCAGCGTGGCCGGAAGGTTGTTGAGCAGGTTCGCGAGCACCGCGGCCAGGACCGCCGCGCCGAGAAGTCCGAGCAGGTCGGCGTGCTGCGGCAGGAGTGTCTCGATGTGGTCGCCGAGCCCGTTGACCCGGACCGCCAGCACCACGACGCCGAGGGACAGGACGAAGGCACAGAACGCGGGGTCGGCCCGGGCGATCAGCTCACCGGGGCGGATCTCCCGGTTCTTGAGCAGCGGTACGGCCAGCGCGATCGCACCCAGGCCGGCGACCCAGGCGGGCTCGACGCCGAACGGCTGGAGCCCCGCGAACCCGGCCAGAGTGACGGCCAGCACCGCGAGGGCATAGCGGGGAGCCACCGTGGGTCCGTCGGCGGCCGTGTTCCCGAGCCGGGCCAGATCCGTCGCGTCACCGGGCCGGGCCAGATCCGTCGCGAAGAAGAACTGGAAGATCAGGAACTCGACCAGGATGACCGCCAGCCAGGGCGCGGCCATCAGCGCCGCGAACCCGGCGAAGGTCAGCCCGCTCGCCGTGAAGGCGAGCAGGTTGGTGAGATTGGAGACCGGCAGCAGCAGCGACGCCGAGTTGGCCAGGTGGTTGCACGCGTAGGAGTGCGGACGGTGGCCGACACCGGCCCGCGCCGCGACCGCGAAGACCACCGGGGTCAGCAGGACGACGGTGGCGTCCAGGCTGAGCACCGCGGTGGTCACCGCGGCCGCACCGAAGACCGCGCCGAGCAGGCGGCGCGGGCGGCCCCGGCCGGACCGCGCGACGAGCGCGCCGAGGTAGCCGAAGACGCCGTGCCGTTCCGCCGTGAACGCGAGCACCAGGATCGCGGCCAGGAAGGCGACGGTGGGCGCGAGCTCCCGGATCTCGCCGACCGCACCTGCCGGCGTGACCAGGCCGGACGCCACGGCCAGCAGTGCGGCGGGCACCGCGGCCGTGGCTTCCGGGAGTCCGCGTGGACGTACCACCGCGAACCCGAGCACCGCGCCGAGCAGAATCAGCGCGATGATCATGCTCAGACCGCCGCCTCCTCGGTGGCGTGGTCGGGCAGAGGCCGCAGGCGCAGTTTCGTGATCGCCCGGCCGGTGATCTCGACGACCTCGGCGGTGTGCCCGTCGATGGCAACGGTCTCGCCGGTGACGGTCGGGATGTGGCCGAGACGGGCCAGCACCAGACCGGCCACCGTCGTGTAGTCGCCGGCGTCGGTCTCCTCGATGTCGACGCCAATGTCCGGCAGGTCGTGGATCGGGAAGGTGCCGGGCAGCAGCATCGCCCCGTCGTCCTCGTGGATCACCGACTGCACGTCCCGGTCGCTCTCGTCGTAGATCTCGCCGACGACCTCCTCGACCAGGTCCTCCATGGTGACGATGCCGTCGATGGCCCCGCGCTCGTCGACGACCAGGGCGAACTGCTGGCGCTGGCCACGCAGCTGGCGCATGGCGTCGGACACCTTCAGCGTCTCGGGCAGGAACAGCGGGGTGAACATGTGGTCACGGACCAGGCCCTCGGCGGTGATCAGGTCACGCAGGTGCACGACACCGAGCACGTCGTCCAGGCCCATCGGGCCGGTCACCGGGGCGCGCGAGTGGCCGCCCTCGACGAGCCGGGCCAGCGCCTCGGGGGCGGGCAGGTCGGCCGGGAGGATCAGCACGTCACGGCGCGGGATGAGGATCTCGCGCAGGATCCGGTCGGCGATCTCGAAGGCGCCGCTGATGATGGTGCGCTGCTCGGCGGTGAAGTCCTGCTGCTGGGCGACCATGTCGCGGATCTCCTCGGTGCTCACCTCCTCACGACCGGCGTCCGGGTCACCGCCGGTCAGGCGCACAACCAGGTCGGTGGACTTGCCGAGCAGCCAGACGACCGGGCGCGACAGGGTGGCCAGCACGTCGAGCGGGCGGGCGACCAGCATGGCCCAGCCCTCGGCCCGCTGCATGGCGATGCGCTTGGGCGCCAGCTCGCCGACGACCAGGGTGAAGAAGGTCAGGACGAGGGTGACGAGGAAGATGGAGACCGGTCTCGCGGCGTCGCCGAGGAAGCCGAGAGGTTCGATCAGCGGCTGTGCCAGTGACACCGCCGCGGCAGCCGAGGCGAGGAAGCCCGCCAGGGTGATGCCGATCTGAATGGTTGCGAGGAACCGGTTGGGGTCCCGCGCCAGCTTGGCGAGGGTCCTTCCGGTGCGGGACTGCCGCTCGAGACGCTGCAACTGGCTCTCCCGCAGCGAGATGAGAGCCATCTCGCTTCCCGAGAACGCCGCGTTGAGCAGCACCAGCACCACGACCAGGACAACTTGCCAGCCGTATCCGCCCACGGCGGACATCAACTCCTTCACTAAGAGACGAAGGTCCCAGGCTACCCAGGCTTGCTGAGAGATTGCCCAGGACGACACCGCCGCAAGCGTGACGCGAGTCGGAGATCACATCTCCCGGATTCCACGCTGCCCGGTAATTGACGAGAACAATTCCGGAAACCGTAATTGACACCGGATGGGGCCGGCTCTCGGACGGTTTTACCGAGATCGAGAGCAGGGCCGGTGGCGCGGCGATCGACTACATCCGCGGAAGCCTTTTCGAACCGTCGGAAGATGCGTCCGGTGCCGACCGCAGCACCGGGCCCGGAAAACGATCTCGGCGATTTCCTCGATCTTTTCGTCCGGCGCGCGGCGCTCGTCAACCCGCCAGGCCCAGCACCCGAGGCCGAGACGGTCACGCGGGGCCGGCGCGAGGGCTGGACGGTCGTGTTCGGAGACCGTCGTGTTCCCACCACGAGCAGCCGCCCGGTTCAGCCGCTCGCCTGGTTCAGGCCGCGTCAGCTGGTTCAGGCCGCCTCGGCGTCGAGGACGAAGACCGATCCGCCGGAGGGGTTCGGCTCGTGCCGTACCTCACCGTGGTTGGCCTGAGCCAGGGCCTGGACGATGTAGAGACCCAGGCCGGTGCCGCGCACCCGGCCGGAGTCACGTTCGGCACGGGTGAGCCGGTCGAACAGGCGCGGCCGGAACTCCTCCGGCACGCCGGGCCCCCGGTCCTCGACCCGCAGCCGCACCCGGCCGCCACCGGCGTCGACGATGCGGATCGCGGTCGCGCCGCCGGCGTACCTGCCGGCGTTGGAGAGCAGGTTGACCATGATCTGCTGAAGGTGGCTCGGGTTGAAGCAGACCGTGACGTCCGGGCCGGTCACCGGCACGCCGGCATTGCCGGTGCTCTCCAGCGCCTTGGCGATCTCCGCCCGCAGCCGCACCTCACCGCGGACCGCCGACAGGTCGCCGGCGTCGATGCTGACCATGGACAGCACCTCGCGGACGATCTCGTCGAGGCGCTGGGCCTGCCGGCTGATCACGGCGATCGGCCCGGCCGCCGAGTGGTCCTCGCCGAGTTCGTCGGCGAGCAGGTCGGTGTAGCCGAGGATGGCCGACAACGGGTTGCTGATCTCGTGCCCGAGCATCCCGATGATGTCGAGTTTCAGGTGGTTCGCGACCTCGAGGGCGGTGTTGCGCTCGGCCAGGGCGGCGGCCGCCTGGTCGCGGGCATGTTCGGCGATCCGGCGCTGCGAGATGTCGGTGGCCACCACGATCAGGTGCTTGGGCCGGTCCTGGGAGTCCCGCACCAGCGAGACCGTGGCCTCGGCATCCACCCAGTGACCGTCGGCGTGCCGCAACCGGATCTCGTGCGTGTAGGAGGTGGCCTCACCGGCATAGAGCCCGGCGACCTGGTGCTGGCCGTAGGCCATGTCGTCGGGATGCACCAGGTCGGCGTCCACCACCCGTCCGACCAGGTCCTCCGACCGGCGGCCGAGCATGCCGGCGAACGCCTTGTTCACCGCGATCAGCGAACCGTCCAGGGCGCGGATCAGCTGCCCCACCGCGGAATGCGTGAACTGGGCCCGGAATCGCTGCTCGTTGAGGGTGAGGGCCTGCTCGGCGGCGCGGGCCGCGGTCACGTCGGTGTTGATCTCCAGCACCTCGGGCTCGCCTCCGGAGGGATGCACGGGCGCGTAGACGACCTGCCGGCAGAGCACGGTGACGAACCTGCCGGTCGCGGTGAGGCGCCGCATCTGGCCTTCCCAGTGCCCGTCGCGCTCCAGGGCGGCCCGCTGTTCCGCGACCGAGCCGCCGTCCTCGAAGGTGGTGTTGCACAGCCGGTGCGTACGCCGTCCGCGGGCCGCGTCGGCGGACCAGCCGTAGAGGCGCTGGGCGCCACTGTTCCACCACAGGATGGTGCCGTCGAGACGGTGGACGATCACCGCGGCCGGGATCAGTTCGAGCAGGGCGGCCTGCTGATGGAGACGGGCTTCGGCCGCCCGGCGCTCGGAGATGTCGCGCAGGAACGCGTAGAACTGCCGTTCGGTGCCGACCCAGGACGGCCAGATCGTGAACTCGAGCTCGACCCGGCGGCCGTCGCGGTGCAGGGCGGGCAGCGTGATCGGCCGTCCGATCACCTTGGCCCCGCCGGTGCTGAGGAACCGGGACATCCCGGCCTCGTGCGCCTCCCGCAGCTCGGACGGGATCAGCGTCTCGGCGAGCGGGCGGCCGACGATCTCGTCGGCGGCCCAGCCGAGCAGACCGGCCGCGGAGTCGTTCCAGGTCCGGATGACGCCGTCGGCGTCGATCGCGACGAACCCGGTCGGCCCGGTCGAGATGACCTGCCGCAGCAACTCCAGCTCCGCACGCTCGGACGCGTCGAGTTGATCGATCTCGGGACTCCGCACCGCGACACCACCCTGTCACTCAACGACCTGGGTGCTGATCGGCAGAGTCAGGGACCATCTGAGACGAGGCCCGGATCCGGCTGGAACACGCCCTCCAGCACGAGATCGACGGAACGGTCGGCGGCGGCGCGGGCGGCCTCCACGTCCCCGGTCGCCTCGGCGACGCCCTGAACCATCGTGAACAGCAGGGACAGGTCCTCGGGAACCAGGTCGGCGCGGACGTACCCGTGGTCGCGGGCGGCCCGCATCGGCCCGGCGAAGGCGGCGATCACCCGCTGCCGGTAGCGCTCCTGCAGCGCGTTGTCGAAGCGGCGCACCAGCTTGACCAGACCGCGCAGCTCGATCTGGGAGTGCAGGGTCTCGCGCAGCAGGTCACGAAAGCCGGCCGGGTGCCCGGCGTGGGCGGCCACCCGGGTCTCCAGGAGATCCAGCTGGTAGCCGAGCACCGCGGTGGTGAGGGCGTGCCGATCGGCGAAATGGCGGTAGAGGGTGGCCTGCCCGATGCCGGCGCGGCGGGCGATCTCGGGCATCAGCGCGACGGCACCGTCCTCGGCCAGCACCTCGCTGGCGGCTTCCAGGATGGCCGCGCGGTTGCGTTGGGCGTCACGTCGACGCGCTGCCGGGGTTCCGTAAAGCACCTGCACCCCCTTGCTACCGACGAGTTACGTTACTCGCTGGTAACGAGAATGTCACCATCTTCAAATTCTCGGAACCGCTTCCTACGCTGCCGCCACGTTCGCTCACCTCCATCGAGGAGTGTTGATGGCGCTTCGCCGTCTGTTCACAATGTTCACCGTCGCCGTCCTGGTGGCGGTCACACTCACGACCTCGCCGGCCCGGGCCGCCGCCGGCACGACCGGGTTCAAGGCCGTCGAGATCACGGGTGACGGCGGAGTCGCCCTCAAGGCCAACGTCATCGCGCCCGCAGCGAGCGGGCGGCACCCGGCCGTGATCCTCCCGTCGAGCTGGGGACTCAACGATCTGGAATACCTCGCCCAGGCCAAGATCCTCGCCGGGCGCGGGTACGTCGTGGTCTCGTACACGCCGCGCGGCTGGTGGCTGTCCGGCGGGCAGATCGACACCGCCGGCCCGAAGGACATGGCCGACCTGAGCAAGGTCGTGGACTGGACCATCGCGAACACGGCCACCGACCCGGCACGGATCGGGGCGGCCGGCATCTCGTACGGCGCCGGCATCAGCCTGCTCGGCTCGGCGTTCGACAGCCGGATCCGCGTGGTGGGTGTGCTCAGTGGCTGGACCGACCTGGTCTACTCGCTCTACGCCGACCAGACCCGGCACCGCCAGTCGGCCGGCCTGCTCGAACTCGCCGCGCAGATCGTCGGCAAGCCGAGCGCCGAGCTGACCGGCAACATGGCCGACTTCAACTCCGGCACCGACGTGGCCGGGGTGATGGCCTGGGCGAAGGTACGCTCGGCCGCCACCTACCTCGACCGGATCAACGCGAACAACCCCGCCGTGCTGATCGCCAACGGCTGGGGCGACACGTTCTTCCCGCCGAACCAGCTGGTCGACTTCTACGGGAAGCTGACCACCCCGAAGCGCCTCGAACTGCGCCCCGGCGATCACGCGATCGCCGAGCTGACCGGTGTGCTCGGCCTGCCCAACGAGGTGTGGACGAGCCTCTACTCCTGGTTGGACACCCATCTCGCCGGCGGTACGACCTCCGCGAACCCGATCTACCTCAAACCGCTGAACGCCTCCGCCGAGTCGTATCCGGCCTGGTCGGCACAGTCCTCGTCGACCACCCGGTACGGGCTGGGCCGGATCAGGGCCCTGGACGGCACCGGACTGCTCGGCGGCTCCGTCAGCAGCGGCTGGACCAAGACCCTGCCCGCCGACCGGGACACCGTCGCGAGCGGCGGAGTCGTACTGATCACCAACGGCGCCGCGGCGATCACCGGCGAACAGCCGAAGATCTGGCTGCCGTTCGTGGACCGCGGCCGGGCCGGAGTCTGGGCCGCCGAACGGCCGTCCTCGGTCCAGCGGATCCGCGGCATCCCGAAGGCGCACCTGGAACTGACCGGCACCGAGCCGACCGGCACCGTCGTCGCCTACCTCTACGACCTGGACGCGATCGGCAACGCCAAGCTCATCACTCACGCCCCGGTGAGCTGGCTCAGCGGCTCCGGCAGCCGCGGCGTCGACCTGAAATTCCCGGCCACCGCCTACGACCTGCCGGCCGGCCACTCCCTCACCCTCGTCGTGGACACGGTCGACCCGCTCTACTACGACGAGAACGCCTCCGGCGACTCCATCACCATCACGGGCGGCTCCTACGTGGACGTCCCGCTCCGCTGACACGAACCGCCACGGGAACGGGTCACCGGCGACGCCGGTGACCCGTTCCCGTCTGCGATGACACCGTTCGGAACGGTGCGGTTGGCCCGCTTCGCCCTTAGACCCGGATCGTGGGGAAACTGCGGCGCGTCGCGCGCTGCGTCGCGGAAGCGACAGTCTCGGGGCTGGTCACAGTGGATAGTCACATGCACGCTGAGAGTGACAACGGCACTGCGCGGTAGTGCGCTCAGGGTAATGTCTACTGTGGATCTGAGCAGCGTGAACAGCTTCAAAACACGGGGTGACGGCATGGCCGCGGTAGGAGAGGTCGTCGGGGGGCGCTATCGGCTTGTCCGGCCGCTCGTCTCCGGTCGGACGAGCCGGGTCTGGCTGGCTTCCGACGAGGAGGCGGGCGACAGCGAGACCCGTCCGGGCTGGGTGGTGGTCAAGCACTGCGTCATTCCGCAGGGGCTGACCCGCGGCCAGCATGAGCTGATCCGCGACTGGGTGCTGCCGGAGGCGGTCGCCGCCGCGCGGGTGCGCCACCCCAACGTAATCCGCGCTCTGGACGTCCTGCCCGCGTGGGACGGGCCGTGGCTGGTCATGGAATATCTGCCCTCCCGTTCGCTGCAGCAGCTGATCGCGGAGTCCGGCTCGCTGCCCCCGGCCCGGGTGGCCCGCATCGGGCTGGACCTGCTGGCGGCGCTGGCGGGCGCCGGCCGGGCCGGGGTGCTGCACCTCGACGTCAAACCGGGCAACGTGCTGATCGCCGCGGACGGCCGGTCGGTGCTCACCGACTTCAGCCCGACGGTCACGCCGAACGGGATCCGCACCCTGGCCGACGCCGGCATCATCCTCGGCTCGCCGAAGTACATCGCCCCGGAACGGATCTTCGACCACGTCACCGACGGGCGGTCCGACCTCTGGTCACTCGGTGCGACGCTCTATCACGCCGTCGAGGGCCGGCCGCCATTCCAGCGGGCCACCACGGCCGAGGTGCTGCGTGCGGTCGGTGAGGCGAAGCCGGAGGCGCCGCGACGGTCCGGCCCGCTGACTCCGGTGCTGGCCGGGCTCCTGCGCCGCGATCCCGCGGACCGCATGACCGCGGCCGAGGCGGAGGCGGCTCTGCGGGGCATCGTCGACGCGGTTCGCCGGCCACGGTCGGCGGCTCTGCGCCGGATCCCGTCGATCGCCGCGGCGGCCGCGGTCGCCACGACGCTCACCATGGTCGCGGCAACGGCGGAGGGCGAGACCCGCGCGGGTACGTCCTACGCGTCGCCGTCCACGGCGGCGTCCGCCTCACCGGCCGGTAAACCCAAGGACACCACGCTGCCGACCGGTGGGATCAAGGACACCGCGCTGCCGACCGGCTTCACCTGGTGGACCGAGCCGGGCGGGTACCGCGTGGCAGTGCCGGTCGGCTGGCGCCGGGACGTGTCCACCGGAGGCCTGACGTTCCGGGCCGGACGTGACCGGGCGATGCTCGCGATCACCCCGCTGCCCGGGGCGCCGGACGACGTGGTGGCCGCCCTGCAGGAGGCGGAGCTGGAGGCCGGTTTCGACGACTACAAGCGCCTGCGGATCGAGGCGCTGCCGGAGCGGTCGGCCGTGTGGGAGTTCACGTTCAAAGACTCCGACGGCACCGCCATGCGCGGGCTGCGCCGGGTGACCAGCAGCGGCGGCCGCTCCTACGTGATCGAGTGGCGCGCCGCCCGCGACGCCTGGGCCGCCCAGCTGACCCGGTTCACCGTCGTCCTCGCCTCGTTCGGCCCACGCCCCGGCGCATGACCCCGGGCCCGCCGGCTGCTCAGCGGGACGCTTGTTCCGTACCGATGAATGATGGGACGACCTCGGCGATCTTGTGCAGGAGGTCATGGGCGGTGAAGGGCTTCTCGAGGAACGCGATGTCACCGTCGAGGACGTGGGTGGTGCCGAGCAGGCCGTTGCTGTAGCCGGACATGTAGAGGACCGGCAGGCCGGGCGCGGTCCGGTGGATCAGTTCGGCGAGGCGGCGGCCGGACATCTCCGGCATGATCACGTCGGTCAGCAGGGCGTCGCAGCCGTGCTGGCGGAAGAGGGTGAGCGCCTGCGGGCCGCCGGTGGCGGTCAGGACGTGGTATCCGGCTCCGGCGAGGATGCGGGTCACCACCCGGGCCAGCGCCGGCTCGTCCTCGACGACCAGGATCGTCTGGCCGGAGCCCGACGGCGGCTCGTCCTGGCGTAGCACCGCGGGGATGTTCCCGCCGCCGGTCGTGGCGATCGGCAGGTAGATGCGGAACGTGGTGCCGACACCGACCTCGGAGTAGACGTTGATGCTGCCACCAGCCTCGGCGACGATGCCGTAGACCGTCGACAGGCCCAGTCCGGTTCCCTTGCCGCGCGGTTTCGTGGTGTAGAAGGGCTCGAAGATGTGCGCGGCCACGTCCGCGGTCATGCCCTCGCCGGTGTCGCTGACCAGCAGGCGGGCATAGGTTCCGGCCGGCAGTGGCGGCTGCATGTCGAGTTCGCCGCCGTCGAGGGCCGCGACGTTCGTCTCCAGGACCAGGGTGCCGCCGTCGGGCATCGCGTCGCGGGCGTTGATCGCCAGGTTGAGCAGCACCTGCTGGAGCTGGCCGGGGTCGGCGTGCACCACGATCGGTTCGGCGGACGGGACGGCCAGCAGGTTGATGTGCTCGCCGATGGTCCGGCCGAGCATCGCGTGCACCTCGGCGATCGCCGCGTTGAGGTCGACGTCCTGCGGCTGGATGGTGTCGCCGCGGGTGAAGGTCAGCAGCTGCCGGGTCAGGTTGATCGCCCGGTCCGCGGCGCTGCGCACGTGCGTGAGGTCGGTCGCCAGGGCGTCGTTCCCGGCCGCCTCCTCGAGCGCGAAGTCGGTGTAGTTCGCGATGATCGCCAGGATGTTGTTGAAGTCGTGCGCCACGCCACCGGCGAGCTTGCCGAGACTCTCCATCCGCTGGGCCTGCTGGGTGCGTTCCTCGATGGCCCGCTGCCGCTCGGCGGCCTCCTTGATGGCGGTGATGTCGCGGGCGACCGCCGAGATCCCGGTCGGCCGCCCGGACAGGTCACGGATCGCCGCCACGCTCAGGGAGGTCTCGACGGGGGTGCCGTCCTTGCGGAACCGCCGTGCCTCGTACGAGACGCCGCGCTCCCCCTCCTTGATGCGCTGCATGATGGCGCGCTGCTCCTCGGCCCCGAAGTCGTCGCTCAGCACGGTGACCGGCCGGCCGACTATCTCCGCCGCGGGCCAGCCGAACAGACGTTCTGCTCCGCCGTTCCAGGCGGTGACGATACCGTCCAGGCTGACCCCGATGATCGCGTCGTCGGTGTACTGGACCACCGCCTCGAGGGTGGCCCGCTGCGTCTCGGCCTCGTCGAGCAGCCGCTGCCGCTGCGGGTCGGTGTACATCGCGCCCATCAGGGTCCGGTTGCGTCTGCGGACCGTCCAGTAGTAGACGCCGACCGCTCCCGTGACGACGTTCCAGCAGGCCAGCGCCCAGACCCAGCCAATCGCGACGGAGTGTTCGGCGCGGTCCAGATTGCCGAAGGCGAGATACGCGTGCAGCCCGTGCCCCACCGCCGCGGTGAGGAAGATGAGGGCTGTCGCGACCGCGAGCCGGTTGCTGCGCAACTGCCCGGCGCGGGCGACCGGCACTGTGATCGCCACCATGATCGCCGCGTAAGCGATCATGGTGCCCAGGTTTCCCAGCAGAAAAAGCTGTTCCGGCACGGTCGTCATATCGGAAACTGGGCCGTCATGCTGAGAGGCCGGGATAGGTGTGGGGGGATAGTGCGGGTCGGAATCACCGGGGTCGGAACCCATCTGCCGGAGTGCGAGGTCACCACGACCGAGCTGCAGGACCGGATCGGAAAGCTGCCCCGCGGTCTGCTCGCCCGTCTCACCGGCATCGAGCGGCGGCGGATCGCGGCCGCCGACGAGTACGCGTCGACGCTGGGCCTGCACGCGGCCCGTGCGGCGCTGACCAGCGCCGAACTCGATCCCGGCGACGTGGACCTGCTGCTGTTCGCGTCGGCGAGCCGGGACATGGTCGAGCCGGCCACCGCGCACATCCTCCAGGACTCGCTCGGCAGCCGGGCGCACGCGCTCGACGTCACCAACGCCTGCAACAGCTTCGTCAACGGGATCGACCTGGCCCGGTCGATGATCCTGGCCGGGCGGGCACGGCGGGCGCTGGTGGTGACCGGGGAGACACCGAGCCGGGTGATGAAACCGCGGGTCACCGGGATGGCCGAGGCGCGGCAGGCGTTCGCCGGGTACACGTTCGGCGACGCCGGAGCGGCCGTGGTCGTCGAACCGGTGGAGCGGGGCGGCATCCTCGACATCGACACCGAGACGTACTCCGAGCACTGGACGGTCGGCGGGATCCCGGGCGGCGGGTCCCGGCATCCGCGCGGCGACGAGTACAGCTACTTCACCGGGGACGGGCACCGGCTGCGCGGCGTGTTCGAGACGATCGGGCCGAGCATCCTGGATCGGGTGCGCGTCCGGACCGGGTTCGAGTTCACCGATTACGCGCGGATCCTCGTGCACCAGGTGACCCTGCCGTATCTGGAGCGGTTCATCGAGGTCACCGGGGTGCCGAAGGACCGTCTCGAGGTGACGGTGACCTCGCTCGGCAACATGGCGAGCGCCACTCTGGGCGTACAGCTGCATCGGGCTTTTCCGTATCTCTCGCCCGGTGACCGAGTGCTCTTCATCGGCCTCGGGGGCGGCGTCAGCATGATGACCATGGTGTGGGAGCACTCGTGACCGACCTGTGGGTGATCGTGCCCGCCTACAACGAGGCGAGCCGGATCAGCGCCACCCTGCACGCGCTGGCCGCGCAGACCGACACGGACTTCACCCTGCTCGTCGTCGACAACGGCTCGACCGACACGACGGTGACCGCGGCCGAGGCGTTCCGGGCGTGCGCGCCGTTCCCGATGCACGTGCTCGTCGAGCCGGAGAAGGGTGTCGGCTGCGCGGTCGACACCGGGTTCCGGCACGCCATCGCGGCCGGCGCCACCCTGCTGGCCCGCACCGACGCCGACTGTCTGCCCCGGCCCGGCTGGGTGGCGGCGGCCCGCGCGGCGCTGACCGGCGGCGCCGACATGGTGTGCGGCCGGATCACCGCCCGCCACGACGAGCACGGACCGGCCGGACGGGCAGTGTTCGGGCTGCTCGTGGCACTCGCGGCGGGTTTCGGACGGATCCGGCCGGCCCATCGCGGCAGCGGATTCCGGGCGCCCTACCGGATGCACGCCGGCAACAACATGGCGATCACGGCACGGTTGTACGAGGCGTGCGGCGGGATGCCGCGGCGGCCCTCCCCGACCGATCGCCTTTTTCTCAATCGCGTACGGCAGACGACCTCATCGATCGTGCGGAGCCGGTCGATGGTGGTGGAGAACTCGACCCGGCGGCTGCGCGCGTACGGGGTGCTGCGGACCGCCCGCTGGTACCTCGACCGTGGCAGCGGGCCCCTGACCCCCGACCCGCGATAGGGGAACCCTTGCTCGACGAGCTGAGCTCCGGTCTGCGCACCGGCGACGACACCCCGGCGCTGCTGCGCGGCCGGCGGACCATCACGCGCGGCGATCTCGCCGATCTCCGCGACCGGTACGCCACAGCCCTGCACGCCCGTGGCCTGACCACCGGGGACACCCTCGGCCTGGCCATCCGCCCCGGTCCGCGGGCGCTGGCCATGGTGCTCGCCGCGTACCGGCTGGGCGTCCGGGTCGCCCTGCTCGACCCGACCGCGGGCCCGGACGTGCTCACCGCCCGGTTGTCGCTGGCCCGGCCCGCGCTGATCGTCGCCGACGCGGCCGCCCAGGCGGTCGCCGGATGGGCGGCGCCGCTGGCCCGCCGGGCCGGGCTCGCCCTGCCCGACTTCGCGGCGCTGGGGCCCACCGCCACGGTCGGCCCGCGCCTGCCCGGCAACGCACCCCCCCTGGCGCTGCCGCCGGGGCCGCTGCCGGCGGCGTACGACGGCGACGGCGACGCGGTGATCATCTTCACCTCGGGGACGACCAGCAGCCCGCGCGCCGTGGTGCACACCCGCGCCGGCCTCGCGACCGGCCTGCGGGCGGTCGCCGACCTGGTCCGGCCGGTCCCCGGCGTGCCGGTGCTCGGTGGCACGTTCTTCGTGATGGTGCCGTCGCTGGCCGCCGGCGCCCCGGTCGCCGCACCGGCCGGCCGGCCGCGTGCGCTCGCCCGGCAGGTCACCGGGCTGCGGCCGCAGGCCACCTACCTCACTCCCCCGCAGCTGCGGACCGCCCTCGACGCCGGGACGCCGTTCACCGGCCGCGTCTACAGCGGTTCCGCGCCGGTCTCGGCACACCTGCTCCAACGCGTACGCGCCGCCGGCGCCGACGAGGCGTGGGGCGTCTACGCACTCACCGAGGTCTTCCCGGCCGCGGCCGCCGAATCCCGGGAGAAGAGCGGCTTCGACGGCGACGGCGACCTGGTCGGCAGCCTGCTCCCGGGAGTGCGCGGCCGCCTCGACGACACCGGCCAGCTGCTGCTCGCCGGAGCCGGCGTGTGCGACCGCTATCTCGGCGCGGACCCGCACGAATGGGTCGCCACCGGCGACATCGCGCACCTCGAAGGCGACCGGGTCGTCCTGGCCGGGCGCGCCAAGGACATGATCCTGCGAAAGGCGGAGAACATCTATCCCGGGCTGTACGAGCCATCGCTGCACGTGCCCGGCGTCTCCCTCGCCGTGCTGGTCGGGGTGCCGGCCGGCGACGGTGACGAGCACGTCGTCGCGCTGATCGAGACCACTCCCGACGCTAGCCGGCAGCGGGTCGAGGCCGCACTCCGCGAACCGCTGCAGCGGATGGGCTCGGCCCGCCCCGACCGGGTCGTGTTCGCCGAGGTCCCGCTCGCCGGTCGCTCCCGCAAACCCGACCGGGCCGCGGCGGCGTCCCTCGTCACGGCCTCGTCCGGCATTCCGCGCCGCTCCTCCGGCGTCCCCCGTCGCCCCTCCGGCAATCCCCGGCCCTCCGGAATCCCCCACCAGAGGAAGCCGTGATCGCTGTCGTCGTGCCCGCCTACAACGAGGCGGCGTCGATCGGGGCCACCCTGGAGGCGCTCGCGCGGCAGACCGATCACGGGTTCCGGCTGGTCGTCGTCGACAACGCGTCCACCGACGACACGGCCGGGGTCGTCCGCCGGTTCGCGGCCACAGCGCCGTTCCCGGTCGAGATCGTCACCGAGGACGAGCCGGGAGCCGGTACCGCGGCCGACACCGGGTTCCGGCACGCCATCGCGACCGGGGCCACACTGCTCGCCCGTACCGACGCCGACTGCCTGCCGGCGCCCGACTGGGTGGCGACGCTTCGGACGTACATCGGAAACGGTTTCGAACTCGTCTGTGGCCGCAGTGTGCCGCGCCGGGACGAGCGCCCGAGCTGGGCCGAACGCCACGTCTTCCCCGCCGCCGTCCGGCTCGCCGCACTGTACGGCCGCTACCGGAAATCGCATCGCACACCCGAGTTCCGGACCCCGTACGTGCTGGTCCACGGGCACAACCTGGCCCTGACAGCCGACCTGTACCAGCGATGCGGCGGCACCGCGCGGGAGGCCCTCGAGGACGGATCCGAGGACGTCACGCTGCTCAACCGGGCCCGCCGCGAGACCGACCGGATCGCCCGCGCCGAGGACCTGGTCGTCGAGGCCAGCCTGCGCCGGCTGCGTGCGTGGGGCGCCCGGCGCACCCTGCTCTGGTACTGGGACCGTCGCTGGCGTCCGCCCACCTCGCTCCAGGTCCACGTCCGATGAGGGCACGCCGTCGCGACCGGCGGGTCTATCTGCGCAGCCACCCGGTGCTGTTCGCCCTGCTCGCGGCCACCCGTCGCCGTCCGGCGTTCCGGGTCGGCGGGACCGTTCTGGCCCACTCGCGGGCTGCGTTCGTGGACGGGCTGACCCGGGTGCCGCTGGACCGTACCGCCGAGGGCACCACCGGCGGCGCCGCCGGCCGGCTGACCGGCGGTGGCCTGCTGTTCGACCAGGAGGGCGACGCCCACCGCGGCACCCGCCGGGGGCTGGCCGAATCGCTCGGCGCGGACGGCGTCACCCGGCTCCGGCCGATCTGGCTCGAGGTCCTCGACCGTCGTCTCGCACCGCTCGCCGCCGGCCGGCCGGTCGACCTGGTCGACGTGGCCGCGGAACTCTCCGGCGCCACCGCGGCCGCGCTCCTCGGACTCGACGTCGACGCCCGGACGCTGGCCGCCGCCGCCCGCGAGGCCGCCTCGGCAGGAGCGCGTGAGCACCTGCCCGGACTGCCGCTGCCCGGCGCCCGGCGCGCCGCTCAGCGCGCCGCGGCACACCTGAACTCGCTGCTCGGCGACGGGGACGGGGACGGGCTGGCCGCCATGCTCGCGGTGGCCGCGATCAACACGACGGTCGCCGGGTTGCCGCGCGCCGCGGCCTGGTGTGCCGACGCGGACCTCTGGGCGTACGCGGAAACCGACCTCGAAGCGTTGACCAGCGAACTTCTCCGCGTCACGGCACCGACACCGCTGCTTCCGCGGGTGGCCGCCGCGTCGGGTTCCCTCGCCGGGCGGGCGGTCCGCCGCGGCGACCGGCTCATCCTGGTGGCCCGGCACGCCGTCGACGGTCACCGCCGTGACCCGTCACCCGCGGAACCCGCTCCGCCCCAGGTGGCGCAGCTCGTGTTCGGGGCCGGGCCGCACGCCTGCCCGGGCGCTCGGCTGGCTCGCCTGCAGCTTGCTGACGCCTTGGTGGCGCTGGCCGCCTATCGGCCGGTCGTGCGGTCGGCGCGGGTGGATCGGCGAAGCGCCCTGCCGGGCTGGGCCCTCCTTACCGTCACCCCCACCCGCCCTCCACCGCCCCACCCGCCCCACCCGCCCCACCGGCACCGCCCGCCCCGCCCGCCCCGCCCGTCCCGCCCGCCCCTTCTCGCCGATCTTGTGAGGTTGTGGTCGCCCGGACGGCCGAACTCACCAAGATCGGACCGTCGGCGCGACTGCCCGCCGCCCCCCGCGCAGATCTTGTGACGTTGCGCCGCCAGAGCAACCACTTCCACACAAGATCTCCCCCACAGCCACCACCGCCACCGCCACCGCCACCACAGCCACCGCCACAGCCACCGCCACCGCCACTGCCACAGCCACCACCGCCACAGCCACCGCCACCACTGCCACTTCCACCACCGCCACAGCCACCGCCACCACCCGCAGCACCACCCACCGCAGCCCGTCGCCGATCTTGTGACATTGCGCCCTCTCAGCGACCACCACCGCACAAGATCTGCCTGACGGCAGCGTTCCGGTGGGTGTCCGCCTTCCGGCGGATTCTTGTCGGGTTGTGGCTGATCGAATGGCGCAACATCCCAAGATCGCCGATCGGCGCCCGCCTCGCGGCGACATTTGCCTTCCGACGACGCCCGCCTCGCTAGCAACGCTCGTCTCACGGCGACGTTCGCCTCCCGGCACCCGTCTCACGGCGGCCTCTCGGCGACGCCCGCCTCAAGGCGACATTTGCCTTCCGGCTGCGCCCGCCTCACTAGCAACGCTCGTCTCACGGCGACGTTCGCCTCCCGGCGGCACCCCGTCTCACGGCGGCCTCTCGGCGACGCCCACCTCAAGGTGACATTTGCCTTCCGGCGGCGCCCGCCTCAAGGCGACATTTGCCTTCCGGCGACGCCCGCCTCGCGACGACATCTGCCCGGGACGCCCGCCTCGCGGCAGATCGTGTGCGTTTCCGGCTGCCACGGCGGCGCAACCGGACGAGATCGCCGTGCCACGGGACGGCCGGGAATGAGAGGATCGCGCGATGCCGCCGCTCCGTATCGCCGTGACCGGGGCCAGCGGATTCTGCGGGAGCGTGGTGGCCCGGGCCGCCGCCGGGAGCGGCGCCACGGTGGTCTGCCTGAGCCGTAGACCCGGACCCGTCGGCGAGCAGCGGTTCTGGGACGCTGCCCGGACACCGCCGGATCTGAGCGGGACCGACGTCGTGCTGCATCTCGCGGCAGCCGTAGGTGACCCACCGCCGGGCCGCGCGTCGGAGGCGGCCTTCCGCGCGGTCAACGTGGACGGCACGGCTCGGCTGATCGCGGCCGCCGGCGGCCGTCCGGTGGTGTGGGTGAGCAGCGCCAGCGTCTACGCGCCCGCTGGTCCGAATCCGATCAGTGAGGACCATCCGCTCGGCGGGATGACGGCCTACGGGCGTACGAAAGCGGCCGGTGAGCGGCTCGCGCTCGACGCGGGAGCGGTGGTGCTGCGGCCGCGGGCGGTCTACGGACCGGGTGATCCGCATCTGCTGCCCAGGCTGCGACGGGTGGTCCGCGGCAATCGGGCTCTGCTTCCCGGGCCGGACATATCACTCAGTCTCACGGCGGTGGAGAACCTTGCGGACGCCTGCCTGGCCGCGGTGGACTGGCCGGCGGGCATCTACAACATCGCGGACGCGGATGCCTACCGGCGGGACGAGATGATCGAGGCAGTCTGTGGGGCACCGGTCATGCATCTGCCGATTCCGCTGGTCGACGCGGCCGCGACGATTCTCACGGCGGCTTCGCGGGTCACGCGGCGTCCGGCGCTGCTGACCCGGTACGCCGTGGAGCAGCTCACCAGTCCGGTCGTCCTGGACATCGGCCGGGCCAGAGGGCGGGGCTGGGCCCCACGCCGGTCCTTCGCCGACTTCCTGGCCGAGCAACCGGGCTGAGCACGCCGAACCACCGCGCTGAACAACACGCCGAACCACCGCGCTGAACACACCGAACAACCAGACTGAATGCGGCGAACCACCGCCCTGAACACGCCGAACAACCAGACCGAATGCGCCGAACCACCACCCTCAACAAGCCGGGCAACCGGACTGAATGCGCCGAGCGGCCGGCCTGAGCGTCAGGCGGGTCGGCGGTCCCGGTGGCGGGCGACGTAGGCGGCCCGGTGTTCCGGGTCGGCGGCCAGGGAGACGGCGGTACGAGCGAGCAGCTTCGCCGCGTGCAGCAGCGCCTCGTCGCCGGCCGGGCTGATCGCGTGGGCCGCGAACTCGTGGGTGTGCGGCACGGCGGTCACTCCGCGGAGCCCGATCATCGGGTGGATCGACGGCACCACGTGACTGATGTTGCCCATGTCCGTGGAGGCCGTGGTGATCCCGCCGGGCAGGGGCACGACGGCGCGGCCGAACGCCGGCAGGTGTCCCGCGTACGTCCCGATGAGCCAGTCGTCGTTGCGCAGGTCGAGGTAGTCCGGTTCGGAGCGCCGGAACTCGACCGTCGCCCCGGTGGCCAGCGCGCCGGCTTCGAAGCAGGCGTGGACACGCCGCCGCAACGCGTCCAGCTGGTCGGTGGTGGGAGTGCGTACCTCGTACTCCAGAACGCTCTTCTCCGGAATGATGTTGGTCTTCTCCCCGCCGGACCGGACGAATCCCGCGATGCGGTAGTTCGACGGGGTCTGCTGCCGCAGCAGGCCGATCGCCACCTGCGCGATCACCGCCGCGTCGGCCGCGTTGACGCCGTCCCACGGGGCACCGGCCGCGTGTGCCGGACGCCCCCCGAACGTCACCTCGAACCGTGTGCACGCCTGGGTACTGCCGGCGGTGTCCGCGGCCGGGCCGGGGTGGGCCATCATCGCCACGGTCACGTCGTCGAAGGCGCCGCGTTCCAGCATCAGCTGCTTGCCGCCGCCGCTCTCCTCGGCGGGGGTGCCGAGGAGGAGGATCCGGAACCCGTGCCGGTCGGCGGCGGCCCGCAACGCGATCGCCGCGCCCGCCGACGCCGCGCAGATGATGTTGTGTCCGCAGCCGTGACCGATTCCGGGCAGCGCGTCGTACTCCGCGCACAGCCCGATCGTCAGGTCACCCTCGCCGTACGAGGCGGTCAGCGCGGTCGGCAGGTCGGCCACACCCTTGGTGATCTCGAATCCGGCTGCGGCCATCAGCGTCGCCAGTTTCGCCGCCGACTCGTGCTCGGCGAACGCGACCTCCGGCTCGGCGTGCAGGCTGTGACTGAGACCGATCAGTCGCGCCTGCCACTCGTCAACGGTGGCATCGGTCCCGGTCGCCAGCGACATGCCGCAATCCTAGTTCGGGCGGCGGCGACGGGTCAGGAGCAGGGAGATCAGACCAGCGAGGATGAGACCGGCGCCGGCGAATCCGAAGATGCTCACGTCGGAGCCGGTCAACGCCAGGTCGCCTCCACCCGTACCCGAAGAGGGAACGGAGGGCTCGGAAACCGGGACCGGATCGGCGGTCGGCTCCGATGCCGAAGGCGAGGCGGAGGGCGAGGCGGAGGGCGACGACACCGACGCCGGGCGCGGCTCCTTGCGGGGACGCGGCTTGCCCGCGGAGGCCGAGGCAGTGGCCGGGGCGCAGGCCGCGACCGACAGCTGCCCGAGGGCGAGGTCGAGCAGGTGGGTCATCCCGGCTTTGACCTCGACGCGCAGGGTCGCGGCCTCGGCCTGGACCTGCCGCCCGGCACGGGACTCCCGGACCTCGCCGAGCGAGATCCTCGCCTCGAGGGCCGCGGGCGCGCCCTGGCCGACGCCGCCGAGGAGGCCGAGGGAGACGGTCGCGCCGGAGTCCTTGAGCACCTGGACGGGCTGCCCGGCGGCGGTCACCCGCAGCACGGCCGGCCGGTAGTCGACCCGGTGCCGGTCGCCGCCCGCGACGACCTCCAGCGTGGGCTGGGTGACAACCTTGATCGAGACCTCCTGCGGGGTGCCGGCGAGGAGGCTGATGTCACCGAGTGCCACGCCGGCGCCGGACCGTACGCCGATCCGCCCGTTCCCGAGCGGGATCAGGTCGGTGGCGCTCTGCGCGGACCCGGTCGGGCCGATCCGCAGCAGGCTGGTCCGGTGGTTGCCGGCGGTCATGCCGGAGTCGAGCACCGAGAGTCCGCCGAGCATGGTCGCCGCCCTGGTCAGCGGCCCGCTCGCACCGCAGCGGTAGGAGTTGTCCCAGGTGGCGTGGGCGGTCGACTTCCCGGCGCCGGCGGTGGCGAGTCCGGCGGCGTCGAACGCGACGAGTTGCTTCTCGTCGGGCCCGCCGCGGCCGGGCGCCGCGTGCCGGGCGCCCGCTCCTCCGGCGTGCAGACCGGAGGCGATGCTCTTGTAAGGCCGTGCGGAGCTGTCGACGGTGCCCTTGGCGGAGGCGAGGCGGATGCCGGCGAGAGCGTGCGGTCCCGCCTCGAGGACCTTGATTTTCACAAGATCGGCTTGGGTACGGGCGGTGAAGTCCCCGACCGTGCAGTCCTGGGGTGTCATGGCGGCGGGCACGGCGGGGATGGTGAGAGTGGCGACCATGAGCGCGTGCAGAGCGATCGGCATGAGGTCCCTTCCGGCAGGGGCGAGTTGTCCGATCTCTCATCGCTGTGCACGGTTTGCTAGCTACGGGGCTTTCGAGCCTCTTTCACGATGAGCATCTACGCTCAAACCAGACAGTTCACTCGTAAACCGCCTATCTCAACGATCGGAGCGGTCCTCCGGATAGCTCGCACCGCCGGTGGATTCCTCGGTGAGCGGTCGCGCGCCACCCTCAGGCGGCCCGGCCTCCGACTGTCCACCGGCCGCCAGCTGCGGGAACTTCTGATCGAACGCGGGCCGCTCGGAACGGATCCGCGGCATCCGGTCGAAGTTGCGCAGCGGCGGCGGGCTGGTGGTGGCCCACTCGAGGGAGTTCCCGTGCCCCCACGGGTCGTCGATGGTCACGACCTGGCCGACCCGGTACGACTTCCACACGTTGTAGATGAACGGCAGCGTGGCCGCGCCGAGCACGAACGATCCGACCGTGGACACCATGTTCAGCGCCGTGAAGCCGTCGCTCTCCAGATAGTCGGCGTACCGCCGGGGCATGCCCTCGTTGCCGACCCAGTGCTGGACCAGGAACGTGGCGTGGAAGCCGATGAAGGTCAGCCAGAAGTGCACCTTCGCGAGGCGTTCGTCGAGCATCCGGCCGAACATCTTCGGGAACCAGAAGTAGATGCCGGAGAAGACCGCGAACACGATCGTCCCGAACAGCACGTAGTGGAAGTGCGCCACCACGAAGTAACTGTCGGTGACGTGGAAGTCGACCGGCGGAGAAGCGAGCAGCACGCCGGTCAGACCGCCGAGCAGGAACGTCACCATGAACCCGATCGCCCACAGCATCGGCGACTCGAAGGTCAGCTGCCCCCGCCACATCGTCCCGATCCAGACGAAGAACTTCATGCCGGTCGGGATCGCGATCAGGTAGCTGAGCAGGCTGAAGAACGGCAGCAGCACCTGGCCGGTGGCGAACATGTGGTGCGCCCACACGCTCATCGAGAGCATGGTGATCAGAACCGTGGCCGCGACCAGCGTCTTGTACCCGAAGACCGGCTTGCGGCTGAACACGGGGACGACCTCGGTGATGATCCCGAAGAACGGCAGCGCGATGATGTAGACCTCGGGATGGCCGAAGAACCAGAACAGGTGCTGCCACAGCATCGGCCCGCCGGTCTCGGTGTTGAAGACCTGCGCGCCGAGCACCCGGTCGGCGGCCAGGGCGAACAGCGCCGCCGCCAGGAACGGGAAGACCAGAACCACGAGCACGCTCGTGAGCAGGATGTTCCACGTCATGATCGGCATCCGGAACATGGTCATCCCGGGCGCCCGCAGGCACAGGATCGTGGTGATCATGTTGACCGCGCCGAGGATCGTGCCGACACCGGAGAGCGCCAGCCCGACCACCCACATGTTGCCGCCGTACCCCGGCGAGTGCTGCCACGTGCTCAGCGGCGTGTACGCGGTCCAGCCGAAGTCCGCCGCCCCGCCCGGCACCAGAAACCCGCCGAACGCGAGCAGACCACCGAACAGATACAGCCAGTACGCGAACGAGTTGAGCCGTGGGAACGCCACGTCCGGCGCCCCGATCTGGATCGGCACGACGAAGTTGGCGAACGCGAACACGATCGGCGTCGCGAAGAACAGCAGCATGATCGTGCCGTGCATGGTGAACAGCTGGTTGTACTGCTCAGGAGAGAGCAGTTGCATGCCCGGCCGGCCCAGCTCGGCGCGCATCAGCAGCGCCATGAGGCCACCGATCACGAACCACGCGAGGGCCGTGAACAGATACATGATGCCGATCTGTTTCGCGTCCGTGGTGCGGATCGTCCTGGCCAGCCACGAGCCTCTGACCTGACGCCGCACCGGCCACGGCCGCGACTCCACGGGGCGAGGGGAAACAGCGGTCATCGAAAGTCCTCCCTGGACTGTTCGTACTCCCCGCCGACCTGCTTGCCAACCCGAGTCACACTCACGGTCGTCGATCAAGACCCGGGCCGTGCACCATGCGCACAACCCGGCGGCGGACGGCGGCGCAGGGCCGCATACCCCGTTGAATGCCGATGTCACCCTGACGCCATGCAGATCGTCGAGGTCAGTGACTTGGCGGTACGGTCAGCCGTGATCCGCCTCAAGCGGCGTGACACGCCGATGACGTTCGTGCTCTATCCGATGATCCACATGGGCGAGGCGCAGTTCTACCGGTCCGTGTCCCGGCGCCTGCGGACCGCCGACGTGATCGTGACCGAAGGCGTCGGCGACGGCACCGGCCGGGCCTCGGTCGTCGTGCGCGCGCTGACGCTCAGTTACAGCGTGCTGCGATTCAACCGGCGAGCAGGGAACCTGGTCCAGCAGGAGATCGACTACGACTCGCTGGACGCCACCATCGTGCACCCGGACGCCACCGACGAGGAGTTCGGCCACAGCTGGCGCCGCGTCCCGCTCCGCGATCGTTCCACCATGTTCCTGGTGCTGCCCGTCGTCATCCTGCTGCGGCTGTTCGGCGGCACCCGGCTGATCTGGACACGGGCCGCCGCCGAACAGAACGATCTGCCGTCACAACAGGAGGAGGCGATCTTCGACAGCCACCCCGAACTCGAGAACGCCTTCCTCGGCGACCGCGACGCCATGCTGCTCGAGGCGCTCTACCGCCTGCACGAGGAACGAGGCACCGAGAACATCGAGGTGGCCGTCGTCTACGGCGCCGGACACATGCCTGCCGTCGTTCACGGCCTCGCCGCGCGTTACGGCTACCGGCCGCGCTCGGCCGACTGGCTCACGATCGTGTCCCTCTGAACTCCACCGCCTGCGCCGCCCTCTACCACCCCGCCCGCCGCGTCACCCGCCGTCCACTCCACCTGCCGCCACGATCCACCGCCAGCTCTCATCCACCACCCGCTTCACCACTGTTCACGTCATCCACCACCCGCTTCACCACTGTTCACGTCATCCACCACCCGCTTCACCACTGTTCACGTCATCCACCACTCGCGTCATCCACCGCCGCGCGCTGCCATCCGCCCCTTCCCGCAGCCGCCCTCCACCGCCCGTCGTCGATCTTGTGAGGTTGGGGTCGACCAGAGGGCGAAAACCAGCAAGATTTCTGCAGCGGACAGCGAACCTGGTCACCCAACCCCACCGTTCAGCTGATCTTGTGCAGTTACGGCTGCTCATACGGCAGAAGCTCGCAAGATCTACGAAGTGGCGCGGCGAGGTGGCGGCACGGCGGCGCGGGACGGCACGGCGGCACGGCGGCGCCGTGCAGCGCGGCTGACGCTGCGGTGCGGCAACGCGGCACGGTGGCATGAGGCGGCGCGGCGCGGCGCGGCGCGGCGGCGCGCCGGTGCCGTGCGCCGCGGCCGACGCTGCGGTGCGGCGGTGCCGTGCGCCGCGGCCGACGCTGCGGTGCGGCGGTGCCGTGCGCCGCGGCCGACGCTGCGGTGCGGCGGTGCCGTGCGGCGCGGCGCGGCCGACGCTGCGGTGCCGTGCGGCGCGGCCGACGCTGCGGTGCGGCGACGCGGCACGGTGGTGTGGGGCGACGCGCGAGATCAGCGCACCACTGCCGATGTTCCCAGGTGTGGGCCCGGTCGTTCGCTGGCGGGTCAGGGCAGATCGCATCGGAAACGGTGGACGGCCCTCGCCGTCACGACGGCATCGCGGTGGCCGGAACAATCCAGTCGGGCGGGTCCGCGGGCTGGAGTTTCGGATCGTCGACGAAGAACGTACGCACGGGGCCCGGTGGAGTATGCGGGCCCTCGAAACGGACAGTCACCCGGCCGACCCCACTGCCGCGAACCCACCCGGCGCCATAGTCCTCATGCCGGACATCCTGGCCCGGACGCCAAATCGGAACGGCCGCCGGCACGGGTGTTCCCGGGGTAGCGGACCGACCCGCTGACACGAGCGCGGGCGATACCGGCAAGGGCGGTGGCGGCAAAAGGGATGGCGAAGGCAGTCCCACCGGATCAGATTCGGGCACCATTGGCGGGCCCGACGAGGATGGCTCCGCCGAACCTGGCAAAGACGTTCCCGTTGGAGCAGGCGAGGATGACCCCACCGAACCGGGCGGAAGCGATCCCGCCGGACCAGACGAATGGGATTCCGCCGAACCTGAAGGACGCGATCCCGTCGGATCAGACGAGAACGATCCCAACGAACCAGGCGGAAGCGATTCCCCTGAACCAGACGAGGACCGCCCCGCCGAACCCGACAGACGCGACTCCCCCGAACCAGACGAGGACCGCCCCGCCGAACCCGACAAACGCGACTGCGCCGCACCAGACGAGGACGATCCCGCTGGACCCGGCAGACGCGACTCCGCCGCACCGGACGAGGACGATCCCGCTGGACCCGGCAGAAGCAATCCCGCTGGACCGGGCGAAGTTGGTTCCGCCGAGGGCAGCGGAACCGGTCCTGGTGCCGCGAGGGTGGATGGTGTTGGGGCCGCCGCGACGGTGGATGGTGTGGGGGCGGCGAGGGTGGATGGTGCTGGGGCGGTGGACGCGGATCGCTTCGGGCCGGGCGATTCGGAGGTTCCCGTGGGTGAGGGCCCGAGTCGTTCCGCCAGGCCGGGGGTGCCTGCCGGTGGACGCTGCGGGATGGCGGGCGGCAAAGCAACCGTATCGATTTCGGCGAAGGCCGGAGTCAGCACCGAGCTGTCGGGCGATAGCTCGGTGCCGGCTGGAGAGGACTGTGCTGCGGCCGGGGACGACGGAACAACGGCCGAAGACGACGGAATGACGGGCGGGGACGACGGAATGACCGCCGGGGACGACGGAATGACGGCCGAGGACGACGGAATGACGGCCGAGGACGGGAGACTGACGGCCGGGGGCGGTGCGGTCGGGGCCTGCTGGAACAGGGTGGGTGTGTCCTCCTCGGGGAAGGGGAACGACGGCACGGGTGGGTCTTCGCCGGCGGCGGTGAACAGGTCGTCCTGAGCGAAGTCGGCCAAGGTGGAGACTCCGACGCCCAGTAGGCGGACTCCGCCGGAGGTGTCCAGCTCGGCCAGCAGGCGACGGGCCAGCTGGGCTATCAGGCGACCGTCGTCGGTGGGCTGGTCTCTGGTGATGGCCCTGGTCACGGTGGTGAAGTCGGGGTGGCGGACCTTGATGTTCACGGTACGGCCGGTCAGGCCCGAGCGGCTCAGGCGGCCGGCGACCCGTGCCGCCAGCAGGTCCAGTTCGCGGTTGAGGCGGGCGGGGTCGGTCAGGTCCACGTCGAAGGTCTCCTCGGCGGAGACCGACTTCGCCTCGCGCTCGCTCACCACGGGACGGTTGTCCTCGGCTCGGGCCAGGCGGAACAGGCCGTGGCCGTGTGCGGTGCCGAACCAGTCGATCAAGTCGTCCAACGGTACGGCGGCGAGGTGTCCGACGGTGCGTACGCCGGCTCTGTGCAGGCGTTGCTCGGTGGCGGGGCCGACGCCGCCCAGCCTGCGGACCGGCAGCGGGTGCAGCACGTCGAGCTCGGCGCCGGCGGGGACGATGGTGAGGCCGTCGGGCTTGTTGAGGTCGGAGCCGATCTTGGCGAGGAGTTTGCTGGAGGCGGCGCCGATCGAGCCGGTGACACCGCCGGTGGCGATGGCGATCTCGGTCTTCAGACGGCCGGCCAGCTCGGTGACGCCGGTGAGGCTCAGGTCGTGGCCGGTGACGGCGAGGTCGACGTAGGCCTCGTCGATGGAGACCTGCTCGACCAGCGGTGACACCTCGGCCAGCAGCGCCATCACCACCTTGCTGGTCCTCTGGTACGCCGGGAACCGTGGCGACAGGAACGCTGTGTTGGGTGGGCAGAGCCGCCGGGCCTGGGCCATCGGCATTGCCGAGTGGGCGCCATAGGCACGGGCCTCGTAGGAGGCGGTGGACACCACGCCGCGCCCGGCGACCCCACCGACGATCACCGGCTTGCCGCGCAGCGAGACCTTGTCGCGCTGCTCGACGGCGGCGAACATCGCGTCGAGGTCGACATGCAGAATGCTCGGTTCCCTCCTCACGACCGCAGCCTAGGCACTGGGTACGACAAAAAACTGCAGCCCGGCACCGGGTACGACAAAACAACCGCAGCCACGACACCCAGCACAACAAACCATGACGGCCATGGCACCAAAGGGCGGCAGGACAGCCGCAGCCGGGCCAAGACGAGGCGGAGAGAGCGCAAGAGCAGAGAACGCCACAAAAACCCGGAAAAGACACGCACGCGCGAATCGGCTCAAACCGCGCAGAGACCCCAAAACGGTCAGCCACTCAAAGCGTGCGGCGACCAAAGCGTGCAGCGACCCGAGGCACGCAACGACCCGAAGCATGGAAAGCACGCGGGAGCAAGGGAGCACTCCGGAGCGAGGAAGCACGCGGGACCGAGGAAGCTACGCGGGACCGAGGAAGCACGCGGGACCGAGGAAGCTACGCGGGACCGAGGAAACTACGCGGGACCGAGGAAGCACGCGAAAGCAAAGAAGCACGCGGAAGCAAGGAAGCACGCGGAAGCCACGGAGAGCACCACTGCAGCGTGAACCCCGGATAAGACCAAAAGCGGCAACCCCGACCGTGGCAGAGAGTAGACCCCCACGCATGGGAGCGCTACCAATCAGACGTGAGAGTCGCTTTACACGGCTCCTGAGGCTGTGCCACGATACGGCGAAGCCACAAGTGAATACGCATTCTCGCAGCTAGCGGGCACGACTCCCCGAGCAAGGCAGCCATCGACGCCGATATCGCCGGCCCGCGGGGCCACTTCGACGAAGGAAGCGGGACGGTGACGGAGAGTCAGATCACCATGGCGCCCGACGTCTCGGGCCTGGTCCGTGACGCGCAACGTGGGAACGTGCACGCCCTTGATCAGCTGATCACCGACCACCTCTCGCTGATCTACAACATCATCGGCCGCGCGCTCAACGGCCATCCGGACGTCGACGATCTGGTGCAGGACACCATGCTCCAGGCGATCAACGCGCTGGGCGGGCTCCGCGACCCGGAACGGTTCCGGTCCTGGCTGGTCACGATCGCCTACCGGCGGGTCCAGATGCACCTGCGCACGCGCAAGATGACGCTGATGCGCCACCATCCGGAACCGGTGGACGTGCCGGACCCGGTCGGGGACTTCGCCGAGCGGACCACCGCCGAGCTGGTCGTCGCCGATCAGCGGCGCGAGCTCGGCGAGGCGATCCGCTGGCTGGAGGACGGCGACCGGGAGCTGCTGGCCCTGTGGTGGCAGGAGGCCCGCGGCGATCTGACCCGGGCCGAGCTGGCGGCCGTGCTCGACGTGAAGCCCAAGCACGCCGCGGTGCGGGTGCAGAGGATGAAGGCGCAGCTGGAGCTCTCCCGCGGGGTGGTCCGGGCGCTGCGGGCCAACCCGGTGTGCCCGGAGCTCGCGAGCACCATGCGGTTCTGGGACGGCAACGCCGACTCGGTGTGGCGCAAGCGGCTGGCCCGGCACGTGCGGGACTGCCCGAAGTGCCACTCCCACCAGTCCGGCATGGTGTCTCCGGAGCGGCTGCTGCTCGGCATGGCGGCGATGCCGGTGCCGGTGGCGCTGTGGGCCGGCATCCAGTCGGCCTTCCAAAGCGGAGCGACCGTGCCCGCGCTGGCCGCCGCGCCGACCCTGGTCGCGCACACGCTGGTGCAGCACAAGACCCTGGTGGCCGCGGTCACGGCCGCGGTCGTGGCCGGCGGCGGCCTGAGTCTCGCGGTGGTGAACGAGCCGGACACCCCGCAGGCGAGCGCACCCCTGCCCGCCGTCACCAACCCGGCACCCACGATCACCACCGCGGCACCGGCGAAGAGCAGCGATACGAAAGCGACGCCTACCCAGACGCCGACACAGCGGCCAGTCACCGGGCTGGGCGTGGCCAAGGCCGACATCTTCGTGGCACCGGATGGCTCGGACGACGGTGACGGGAGCCTCGCCCGCCCGTACGCCTCGATCGCCAAAGCCGTCTCGGTGGTGAAGCCGGGACAGACGATCGCGCTGCGCGGCGGCACCCACCGCCCCACGAGTCCGCTCTCGATCACCACGAGCGGCACCGCGGCGCAGCGGGTGACCCTGGCCGGGTACGGCTCCGAGCGCGCCGTGATCGACGCCTCCGGCATCCCTGCCGACGAGTGGGCGATCACCCAGCGGGCGTCGTACTGGACCGTGCGCGACCTGGCGGTGACCGGCGCCCGCAACGCCACCTGGACGTGCCTGGCCTGCACGAACAACGTGTTCGAGCGACTGACCGTGCACGACAACGCCGGTGTCGGCCTGATGCTGCGCGACCCCGGCACGGCCGGAAACCAGGTGCTGGACGGCGACTTCTACGCCAACCGCGGGTCCGGTCTGGCCGTACAGTTCGGCGACGGTGACGGCAATCTGCTGCGCGGCAACCGGGCGTTCCGCAACGGCGGCGACGGCATCAACCTGGGCGCGTTCGGCAGCCGGGTGCAGGTGCAGTACAACTGGTCGTTCCGGAACGGGGCGAACGGGTTCGCGGTCGGCGGCGGTTCCCCGAATCCGGCGGCGGCCGCTCATCAGGTCCGGCACAACGCGTCATGGGGCAATGACGGTCATGGTTTCGTCGACGAGGGCAACGCGGCGGCGATCGAACTCGGCAACAACACCGCGTACCGCAACACGGGTCTCGGCTTCTCGATGACGACCGCCCCGGCGGTGCTGCGCAACAACGCGTCGGTCGGCAACACCCGGGGTGAGCAGGCGCTGTCCTCCGGGGCGAAGCCGAGCAACAACAGCTGGCAGGAGCCGGGCCTGACCTTCCGCTCGGAGGACGCGTCCACCGCCGAGGGGGCACGCACCGCGGCCGCGAAGCTGCCCGGCACCGACTATCTGTCCACCGGCAATGGTGTGGGGGCCTCGATGTCCGGTGGGTGAGGATGTCCGGCGATTAATACGGATGCAGGCCGAGCAGCGGAAAGGCCAGACTGATCGGCGTGCACTCCGCGATCACGGTGACTCCCGCCCAGCTGCCCGGCCTGCTTCTGCACGTCGCGGTGGCCAGGCCGGTGTTCCTGTGGGGCGCGCCGGGCATCGGCAAGAGTTCGCTGGTCCGTGACTTCGCCGACTCGCTGGGCCTGGAGTGCGTGACCCTGGTCGGCACGCAACTGGCGGCCGAGGACCTGATCGGGGTGCCGGAGCTGCGGGACGGCCGCAGCCGGTTCGCGCCGCCCGAGTCGATCGCGCGCGACGAGCCGTACTGCCTCTTTCTCGATGAATTGAATTCCTCGAGCCCGGAGGTCCAGAAGGCGTTCTACTCGCTGATCCTCGATCGGCGGATCGGGGCGTACGAGCTTCCGCCCGGCTCGATCGTGATCGGCGCGGGCAACCGCTCGAGTGACAACGCGCTCGCCCGCCCGATGGCGTCGGCACTGGTCAACCGCCTGATCCACGTGCACCTGCGTGCGGCCTGGGCGGACTGGTCGGCCTGGGCGCGGGAGGCCGGCATCCACCAGTGGGTGCTCGGCTATCTCACCGAGCGCCCGGATCACCTCTGGTCGGCGCCGCCCAAGGTGGAGGAGCCGTTCTCCACCCCGCGCAGCTGGCACATGCTCTCCGACGCGCTGCGGTCCTATGGCGACGGCATCGACGAGGAGACGGTCGGCCTGCTTGCCGCGGGCACGCTCACGCCGGCGCATGCCACCGCCTTCGGCGGCTACGTCAAGATCGTCCGGCATCGGTACGGCCTGGACGCGATCGTTCGCGGCGACGCCGGCTGGCCGTCCCGCCCCGACGATCGTGACCTGCTCTACTTCCTGGCCGAGGCCTTCCGCGCCCGCCTGATCAAGGATCTGCCGGCCGGCAAGGCACACGCTTCGGCGAACCTGCGCCAGTTCGCGCACCGGGCCAAGGCGATGCTGGTCGAGCTCTCCGAGCTGTCCCTGGAGTGCGGCCGGCTGGTGATCGCCCCCGACAACGACGGCCACCCGGTGCTGCCGGCTTGGTTCCTGGTCGAGGTGAGCCGCGACCTGCCGCGCCTGGTCGCGGCGCGGGCCTGAGCGGGCGGCGCGGGGATGGCCCGTAAGCAGCGGCAGCCGGAGGCCGACCCGAACACGCTGGAGTTCCGCGCCGCCTGGAACGAACTGGCCGGTCATCCACTGTTCGCCCCGATGACCGAGCGCACCTATCCGCGACCCGAGGTGTCGGTCACGATGATCGACAAGCCGATGACCGCCCTGTCCCGGGTGTCGGTGGACGGCCAGATCGTGGTGAGCCGCGCCCGGCGGCTGACGCGGGAGGAGTGGCGCTGGGTTCTCGCGCACAGCCTGCTCCATCTCGGCTTCGACCACCTGACGCCGGAGGGCGAGCCCGATGAGGCGTCCCGGGCGGCGGCCTGTCTCGCGGTGTCCCGGTTCCAGCGTGCGGTGAAGCTGGGCCGGGAGCCGGACCCGCTGCCTGAGCTCCTGCCGTCGGCCGACGAGGTGGATCTGGCGGAGCGCTGGCGGCGGCACGGCGTCCCGGCCGACCTGTCGGTGGCGCCCGATCTGGATCTCACGCCGGTCCGGTTCCGGGACGGGCACGAGCCGGTCTGGGCGGACCGGTTCGCGCTGGGCCTGTCCGCGGCGGCGGCCGCCGGTGTGGAGGTGGCCGGCGGCGCCCGCGAGTCGGTGGACGGCCGCGCTCCGGTACGGCAGCCGTGGGAGCTGGCGATGAGCTGGTTCATCGGTTCGTACCCGCTGCTCGGCGCGGTGGCGGCCGGGTTCACGCTGGTCGCCGAGGGTCCGCTGGCTCGCGCCTGGGACATCTCGATCGCAGCGGTGTCGGCCGAGGCCGGCGAGATCTACGTGAACCCGTGGCGGTCGATGACCGAGGGCGAGTGGCGGTTCGTGCTGGCCCACGAGCTGCTGCACGTAGCGCTGCGGCACGCCGACCGGTCGGGTGCCCGTGACCCGTACCTGTGGAACGTGGCCTGTGATTTCGTGATCAACGGCTGGCTGGTCGAGATGGGCGTCGGGGTGCTGCCGGACGGGGTGCTGCACGACCCGGAGTTCGCCGGTGCGTCGGCCGAGCAGGTCTACGACCGGATCGCCGGCGACCTGCGCCGGATGCGCAAGCTCGCGACGCTGCGCGGCCACGGCGCCGGGGACATGCTGGGTGAGCCGCTGCCGTGGGCCGGCAGGCGGGGTGGCGGCGTGGACCTGGACGAGTACTGCCGTCGCGCCCTGCTGACCGGTTACGCCTATCACCAGAGCAGCGGGCGAGGGCTGCTGCCGTCCGGGCTGGTCGCCGAGATCCGGGTGCTCGAACAGCCTCCCCCGCCGTGGGACGTCGCACTGGCCCGCTGGTTCGACGAGCACGTGCCGGTGGTGGAGCCGGTCCGGTCGTACGCCCGGATGTCCCGCCGCCAGGCCGCCACGCCGGACATCCCGCGTCCCGGCCGCCACCGTCCCGAGGAGGCGGTCCCGCGGAGCACGTTCGGCGTGGTGGTGGACACCTCGGGGTCGATGGGCGCCGAGCTGATGGGCAAAGCGCTCGGCTCGATCGCGTCCTACTCGACGGCCCGTGACGTGCCGGCGGCGCGGGTGGTGTTCTGCGACGCGGCCGCCTATGACGCCGGCTATCTGCGGGTCGAGGAGATCGCCGGGCGGGTACGGGTCCGCGGCCGGGGCGGCACCGTCCTGCAGCCCGCGATCGAGCTGCTGCAACGCGCCGAGGACTTCCCCCCGTCCGGACCGATCCTGATCATCACCGACGGGGAGTGCGACGTGCTGCGGATCCGCCGGCCGCACGCGTTCCTGATGCCGCGCGGCGCCCGCCTGCCGTTCACCCCACGCGGCCCGGTGTTCAGCCTGCGCTGAGGCCTGCGCTGAGGCCTGCGCTGAGGCCTGCGCTGAGGCCTGCGCTGAGGTCTGCGCTGAAGGAGGGCACCCGCCAGTCCGGGTAGGGCTCGTCCGAAGGGTCGCGGTCCGGGCCGCCGGCCGCGGTGGCGCGCAGCAGCAGCGAGGTGCCGTCGGCGGCGACGATCCGCAGGCCGCGGGGCACCTTGCCGCGCTGCCCGGTCGGTCCCAGGTCGGCCAGCGCCACCAGCTGCCACGAGCGGAACTCCGGCGGGCGGGCGGCGTCGAGCAGCAGCGCGGCCAGCACGACCGCGCGGTCCGGCCGGTTGCCGCGCGGTGGCGGCAGTCGCTCGGGTGTCGGCAGATCCGTCTCCGAAGGCCACACGGCACCCCAGAGGTACGCGAGAGCGCCGCCCGCGTACCGCAGGCGTACCCCTGCGGGTGACGGACCGCCCGGTGCCGCGTCGGTGCCGAAACGCTCCACCGCCTCGATCTCCGGGTGCCCCGAGGCCGCGAACAGCGTCTCCAGCACGTCGAGTGCCTGGGCGAGGTGCACCGGGTGGCTCCGATCCGTCGGCGGTGGCGTCGCCGCAGTCAACCGGCTTTCGGAGCGTGCCGACCGCCCCCGGTGTGCGACGCGGGGTAGGTTTTCGGTCATGGACCGCGTACGTGCCGCGCTGTACCTGGACTTCGACAACGTGTTCAGCGCCCTCATCAGACAGGACCCGGATGTCGCGATCCAGTTCGCCGAGGAGCCCGGTGCCTGGCTGTCGCGGCTGACCACGTCGCTGACGGTGGAGGCGCCGCGGCGCTGGCTGATCCTGCGCTGCTACATGAACCCGGGTGGATGGGTGCCGCACCCGGACCCGTCGAGCGGGTTGCAGCGGCTCTACTACTCGCGCTTCCGGCCGTACTTCGTGAACGCGGGTTTCGAGGTCATCGACTGCCCGCGCCTGACGCACACCAAGAACGCCGCCGACATCCGGATGGTGGTCGACGCGGTGGACGCGCTGGCCGACCCCGTGAGGTACGAGGAGTTCGTGATCGCCTCCGGCGACTCGGACATGACCCCGCTGCTGGTGCGGCTGCGCCGGTCCGACCGGCGGACCACGATCGTCTCGCCGGCCGACGCGGCGCTGGCCTTCACCTCGATCGCCGACCGGCTGATCACCAGCCAGGAGCTGCTGGAGCTCGTGCAGGGCGAGCCGGTGGACAGCGAGGAGGCGGTGGTGGTGAGCCCGCCGGGCGAGCCCGAGCCGGAGGCCTCCTACGAGCAGTTCCGTGACCTGGTGAGCTGGCGTTTCGCCGCCGCGCCGGGCCCGCTCAACCTGGCCTCGCTGGCGCACGACCTGCGGCGGCAGCTGGGCAACGGGGTGGACTCGTCGAACTGGTTCGGGTTCGGCGGGTTCGTCCGGGCCCTGGAGAGCCTGCGGCTGCCGCACGCCAAGTTCTCGAACCACTTCGTCTGGGACGACAGCCGGCACGGCCCGCCGGAGACGTCGGCCGCCACCGGGCCCGCCCCCGAGTCGATCGTGCGGCTCAGCGCGCCGCTGGGCCTGCCGCGGCTGCCCCGGGAGATGTGGCCGCCGGTCTATCGGGCGCTGGCCGACTATGCGGCGTCGCACCACTTCAACCTGACCGAGGCCACCCGCTGGGCCCGTGACCTGCTGGCCGAGCAGGGGGTCGACGTGAGCCGGTCGGCGATCGCGTTCGTGACCCGGGGCACCGCGTTCGGCGGGGCGCCGCTCTACCGGCAGCCGCCGCCGGACGCCGAGGAGATCGCCACGGCGTTCGCCGACAACGTGCTGAACCGGGCGGACGCGGCCGCGATCGCCCTGACCGACGAGGAGTGCGCCCAGGTGCGTTCCTGGCTGGGCGCCCCCGACCCGAAGGCCTAGGGCCTAGCGCTCGAAGAGGCGCCGCGCCGCCGGCTGCCAGGCGCTGACCAGATCGACGGTCTCCGGCTCGCGCAGCCACTGGATCTGCAGGCCGTCCATCATGGCGACGACCTGCGCGGCGAGTTCGCGGGGGTCGTCGACGACGCCCTCGGCCAGGGCGGCGAACTCGTCCAGGGTGCGCCGCTGGCGGGTCTTGAAGTAGGCGTGTGCCGGGTGACCGGGCGCGAGCGACTCGGCCTCCAGCACCGCGAAGAGCCGGACGATCTCCGGTTGCTCGGCGTTGCGCCGGACCACCGCGTCGCACACCTCGGCCAGGCTGATCCGGCCGTCGCTGAAGAGCTGGTGCAGAGGGCGGCCCAGTTTCTCGGCAAGGGAGAGGGAGTCCTGCTCGTCGCGGTATTCCAGCACCGCGACGAGCAGGCTGTCCTTGGAGCCGACGTGGTGCAGCATGCCGGGCACGGTCAGACCGCAGCCGTCGGCCACGTCCTGCATCGAAAGACCCCAGAAACCCCTCTCCGCGATCAGTTTCGTGGTCATCTCAAGGATCTGACGGCGTCGTTCGGCGGCGGGTAACCGAGCGCGGTCGCGACGGAACGGTGGGGAGGTCTGCACGTGTCTTTCCTACCAGCAATCCCTTGGGCTATGTTTCAAAGCAGTTAATACCTAGTAGGTACTAAGTAAGGACGGGATCCGATGGGACTGAGCACCTCGGAACAGGCGGCGATCACCAGCGGCCTCGACTTCTGGCACACCGAGGGGGTCGAGTCCCAAGGGATTCCCTCCGTCACCGTGACCGACGGCCCGCACGGGGTCCGCATGCAGGCCTCCGGCGACGACCTGCTGGCCGGGGTGCCCGCCACCTGCTTCCCGCCGGCCGTGGCCAGCGCCTCCACCTGGGATCCCGACCTGCTGCGCCGGATGGGCGAGGCCCTCGGCGACGAGTGCCGGGCACAGGACGTGGCCGTGCTGCTCGGCCCGGGCGTCAACCTCAAGCGCAGCCCGCTCGGCGGCCGCAACTTCGAGTACTTCTCCGAGGACCCGATCCTGACCGGCGTGCTCGCCACCGAGTGGGTGCGCGGCCTGCAGAGCAGGGGCGTCGGCGCCTCGCTGAAGCACTTCGCGGTCAACAGCCAGGAGACCGACCGGATGCGGGTCAGCGCCGACGTCGACGAGCGCACCCTGCGGGAGATGTATCTGCGGGCCTTCCACAAGGTCGTGACCCGGGCGCAGCCGTGGACCGTGATGTGTGCCTACAACAAGGTCAACGGGGTGTACGCGAGCGAGCACCACTGGCTGCTCACCGAGGTGCTGCGCGGCGAGTGGGGCTTCGAGGGCCTGGTCGTGTCCGACTGGGGCGCCGTGGTCGACCGGGTCAGGGCGATCGAGGCCGGTCTCGACCTGACCATGCCGGGGCCGGATACCGAGGGCGACCGGGCGCTGGTCGACGCCGTCGAGTCGGGCCGGCTGGATCCGGCGGCTCTGCGCAAGAGCGCTTCTCTCGTACAGCAGATGATCGAGAAGGCCGGGCAACGGCCTGCCGGGACCTATGACGCGGACGCCCATCACGCACTCGCCCGGGAGATCGCCGGACGGGCGATCGTCCTGCTGAAGAACGACGGTGACCTGCTGCCGCTGAACGACACCCAGAGCGTCGCCGTCATCGGCGAGTTCGCCCGGACGCCGCGCTACCAGGGCGGCGGCAGCTCGCAGATCACCCCGACCAGGCTCGACGACGCGCTCACCGCGATCACCGCCTCGACCACCGCGGAGGTGAACTTCGCACCCGGTTACACGGTGGAGGGCGAGGCCCTGCTGGACCAGGCTGTCGCGGTCGCCGCCCAGAAAGATGTGGCGATCGTCTTCGTCGGCAGCCTGCACGAGACCGAGGGCGCCGACCGCGACTCGCTCGACCTGCCGGCCGCCCAGCTCGAGCTGATCGAGCGGGTCACCGCCGTCAACCCGAACACGGTCGTCGTGCTCTCCAACGGCGCCGTCATCGCCACGAAGCCGTGGGACGCGAGCGTGCCCGGCCTGGTGGAGGGCTGGCTGCTCGGGCAGGCCGGCGGCAGCGCGATCGCCGACGTGCTGTTCGGGCGGGTCAACCCGTCCGGCCGGCTCGCCGAGACCATCCCGCTTAAGCTCGCCGACCACCCGTCCTACCTCGACTTCCCCGGCGAGCACGGCCACGTCCGGTACGGCGAGGGTCTGCACGTCGGCTACCGCGGCTTCGACGCGCGCGGGCAGGAGGTGGCGTACCCGTTCGGATTCGGGCTGTCGTACACCACGTTCGGTTACGGCGCCGCCCGCGCGACGGCCACCGCGTCGGGCGTCGAGATCCGGGTGCCGGTCACCAACACCGGCGGCCGGGACGGTCGCGAGGTGGTGCAGGTGTACGTGAGCCTGCCCGGTTCGAAGGTCCGGCGCGCCCCGCGCGAGCTGAAGGCGTTCGCCAGTGTGCCGATCGCGGCCGGCGAGACCGCCGAGGCCGTGCTGACCGTCGAGCGGGAGGACCTCGCCTACTGGGACACCCGGCTCGGCCGGTGGATCGTCGAGGGCGGGGAGTACCTGATCGAGGTCGGCGCCTCGTCCCGGGACGTCCGCGCCTCGACGACCGTGCACGTGGCCGGTGACCCGGCCCGGGTGCCGCTGACGACCGAGTCGAGCGTCGGGGAGTGGTTCGCCGACCCGCGCGGCGCCGAGGTGCTGGGCGCGGCGTTCGCGGCGTCCGCCGGTGACGGGCCGATGTCGGCGATGACCGCGAACCCGGAGATGCTGATGATGCTGGGGAGCCTGCCGCTGAGCCGGATGGCGTCGTTCCCGGGGAGCCCGCTGAGCGCCGCCGACCTGGACAAGCTGGTCGAGGCGGCGAACTAGCGCAAGATCACGTGCGAGCCCGCGTGAGCAGGGCCTGAATCCGGGACACCAGCTCACGCGGGCTGAACGGCTTGGTCACATAGTCGTCGGCGCCCGCGCTGAACCCGCCCTCGACGTCCTGCTCCTGGACCCGCGCGGTGAGCATGATGATCAGCATGCCGGCGGTGGCCGGATCCGCACGTAACGTGCGACACACGTCGATGCCCGAGAGCCCCGGCATCGACACGTCCAGGACCGCCAGCGTCGGAAGGCGGCTGCGTGCCGTCTCGACGGCGGCCTGACCGTCACCGACCGCCAGCACCTCGAGCCCGGCTTGCTCCAGCTTGAAGGCGACCAGATCGCGGATGTCAGCGTCGTCGTCGGCCACCAGAACGGTCGTCACGCGGAATCCCCCGGTCCGTTGGCTATGTGTGTTCGGACCATATCCTGATATACCCCCTGATGCTGGTGATGTTCGCAAATCTGGCCCGCAACCAGCCCGCAACCGCAGCGTGCCCGGTCTGCAGCCGGCGGACGGTGTGCTGAGTTCCGAACACACCACCGCGCACGACAACGGCTGGGAGGAACCGATGAACGCGACGATCGACGACATCCGCTGCGAAGCCCTCTTCGCCTCCGACCTGCAGCGCTCCTGGAAACCGACGCCCGAACTGATCAGGGCCGCGGTCACGGACGTAGTGGGCCGGATCGGCGAGACAGGGTGTGCCGAGATGGTCGCCCAGGAGTTCGGCGAACACCCGGACTGCGCGATCGGGCGCATGCTGTGGGCCCGCGATGCGATCCGGCTCGCCTTCGCCGCCTGAGAAGACCTTTCGTCTGTACGGGTCCGCGATTCCCGTACAGATGAAGGGTCTGGCACAAGTCCCCGGCCCACCGTAAGCTTCCCGCCATGCGCGCAAGACTGACCATGTGGTGGCCCGCCTGACCGGCGGCCCCTTCCCGCGCGCTACACACCGCGGCCGCCTCGCTGAGGCGGCCTTTTTCGTGGCCGGATCTCGGCCCGGTGGCCCTCACCAGAAACGAGGGACCATGCCATACGCCCTGTTGCACCGCGACGGCGCCGACCACGTCGACGTCCTCACCGGCGACGTGGTCACCGTCGGCACGCTCGACGAGATCCCGATGACGCCCGGCACACCCGTGCTGGCCGTCATCGGGTACCGGCAGATCACCGAACGTGGTTTCGACTGCGTCGACGACGGTGCCCCGCTGGAATGCCTGCTGGTCAGGTCACGGCATCGTGAGCCGCTGGAGAACTTCCCGCCCGGCGACATCACCCTGCGCGACGGCGGTTTCGACCTGTCCGACGACGAGTACGGCAGCATCGTCGAGGACGTGCTCCGCGACGAGATCGGGCACGGCGAAGGCGCCAACTTCGTCATCCACCGCACCTACACGGCACGCTTCGAAGGCGACCCGCGCGCCGCGTTCGGCCGGCTGCTCGCCGGTGAGCAGGGCACCTACTGGACGTTCCTGGTCGACACCGGCAACCGGATCCTCGTCGGCGCCACCCCCGAACGGCACGTCAGCGTCCTCGACGGCATCGTCATGATGAACCCGATCAGCGGCACCTTCCGCAACGGCTCCGGCGACATCCTCGACTTCCTGCGCGACCCCAAGGAGATCGAGGAGCTGTACATGGTCCTCGACGAGGAACTCAAGATGATGGCCACCGTCGCCGAACACGGCGGTCAGGTCGCCGGCCCGTACCTCAAGGAGATGGCCCGGCTCACCCACACCGAGTACCTGCTGGCCGGTCGCGGTTCCCTGGACGTGCGGGCGGTGCTGCGTGAAACCATGTTCGCCCCCACCGTCACCGGCAGCCCCATCGAGAACGCCTGCCGCGTCATCGCCCGCCACGAACGCCGCGGCCGCCGCTACTACGCCGGCGTACTGGCGCTGCTCGACCACGACGACTCCGGCCGGCAGACGCTGGACGCGCCGATCCTCATCCGGACCGCCGAGATCACCCCCGACGGTGTCCTGCGCGTGCCGGTGGGCGCCACGCTCGTCCGCCATTCCACCGCGGCGGGCGAGGTGGCGGAAACTCACACCAAGGCGTCCGGCCTGCTGTCCGCGCTGGGCGCGGTTCCTGCAAACCCTCATGTTGTACGCAGTGACGCGCACTCGCCGGAGGTCCAGTCGCTTCTGGCCGCCCGCAACGACGAGCTGGCCCGCTTCTGGCTCGACTCCCGGGCTCCCGGAGCGCTGACGGTCCCGTCCCTGGCCGGCCGGCACGCCGCGATCGTCGACGCCGAGGACACCTTCACGGCGATGCTCGCCCACCAGCTGAAAGCCCTGGGCCTGACCGTCACCGTCCACTCCTGGAAATCCCTGGCCTCCTCGTCGGTGCCCGTCCCCGGCGGATCACCGGTGCTGCCGGACGTCCTCGCCTCGGCGGATCTGATCCTCTTCGGGCCCGGCCCCGGTGACCCGTCCGACCTCGGCGACCCCAAGATGGCGACCCTGCACCGGCTCGTCACCGCGGCTCTCGCGGCGGAGCATCCGCTCTTCGCGGTCTGTCTCGGCCAGCAGATCCTCGCCTCGCTGCTCGGGCTGCCCCTGGCCCGCCGGGACTCGCCCTACCAGGGTCTCGCCCGCGACGTCAGCCTGTTCGGCACGAACCGCCGAGTCGGCTTCTACTCCAGCTTCTCCGCGGTGGCCACCGCTCCCCCCGCATCCTCCGACTCCGCCGCCATCGCATTCTCCGCCACCGCATCCTCCGCCACCGCATCCTCCGGCTCTGCCATCACCGCATGCCCGGGCTCCGCCGCACCCGTGAGCTCCGCCGTCCCCGCACCGCCTGGCTCCACCACCGGCGTGATCACTGCTCACGGCCCCGTCGACCTGGCCGTCGATCCCGCCGACGGCACCGTCCACGCGCTGCGCGGTGACGGCTTCGCGGGCGTCCAGTTCCACCCGGAGTCCGTACTGAGCCGCGACGGCGTCGACATCCTCCGCGAACTTCTTCCACCACTTCTCGCCCACATGGTTAACCCCGCGATTCCCGGGTAGCGAAACAGTGTCGGTGGTCCAAGGCGATCGAGAGCCTCTCCTTGGACCACCGACCCTTTTCTCCCACTCAACTCTCTCGTCCCGCCCTCCGGCCTACCCGGCCCTGCTCGGCCACGCAGCCTTTCCTTCGTACTCCGGCTACGTCTTTCCGTCCGGGACCGGCTCGCCCGTGCCCTCCGGCTCTGCCGACTGACCTGCACGGCCGCCTTCGGCGCCGATCACCACCCAGCACGGACCGCCACCCGGCACGGACCGGCCGCCTTGGGTAGCGCGCTGTGACTCCGCTTACGCGTCGGGGCGCTCGGCGCGCACGGGACGGGTGCAAGTGACCCCACCGTCGCTATGGCGACGGCCATCGTCCGCGGAACGCCAGCGTGCGCTTTCAGCGTCGCCAGAAGCGCGAGCGACGCACACACGACCATGCAATGTGTGACTCCAGCGCTGCTGGCGAACGGCCGGAGCACACACAGGACAGCACCGTGCGAGGTCGCGACCGGCGGGCGTTCCCTGGGTTGTCCACAGGGGCTTACACGCCGCTTCCGGCGGCGTAATGCTGGATCGGTGAACGCCACCCGGGACACCGACCCCGCCCTCACCGCGCTCCTCGACCGGCAGCGTGCGGTGATCAGCTGGCGGCAGGCTCGCCGTCATCTGTCCGAGAGCACCGTTCGCCACCGGGTCGCTTCCGGGAGTTGGCGTCGCGTCCACCGGGGCGTTTTCCTGGCGCACGCCGGACCGATCGGCCGAGCGGAGGGTTTGTGGGTGGCATCGCTGGCGGTGGGTAACGGGCGGCCCGCGCTGCTCGGCGGTTCCACCGCTCTCCGGGTGCTCGGCCTGCGCCTGCCCGACGACGCGGAGCCGGTCCACGTCCTGCTCCCGGCCCACCTGACCGATCGTGATCCTCCGCCGGGTGTGGTGGTGCACCGCAGCCGGCACCTTCCCCGTGCCGACGCTCGCTTCGACACGGCCCCACCGTGTACTACGGCCGCACGTTCCCTGGTCGACGCGGCCCGGTGGGCGTTCACCGATGCGGGCGCGGTCTCGATCATTGCGGCCACCTTCCAGCAGCGACTGGTCACAGCGGCCGAGGTGAACGCCGTGCTCGGTGCCGAGCAGCGGATACGCCGCCGATCCGTCATCGAGTCCGCGGTGGCCGATGCCTCGGGAGGGTCGGAGTCCGCGTACGAGATCGAGTTCCTCCGTCTCTGCCGGCAGGCAGGACTTCCACGCCCGTCCAGGCAGACGGTGCGGCGCGACCGATCCGGCCGTAACCGCTACCGCGACGTGTATTTCGACGTCTGGCGGGTGCAGATCGAGATCGACGGTGCACAACACATGGACGTGTACGGGTGGGGTGGTATGCCGACATGCGAGCCGGCAACGAGATCGCCATCAGCGGTGTCCGGCTGCTCCGCTTCCCCGGCTGGGCCGTCCGCTACCGCCCGCGGGAAGTCATCGCGGACGTCCGGGCAGCCCTGTACGCAGCTGGCTGGCGCGGCGGACAGCCGTCCCCCGGCACCCAGCGGCGGCATGATCACACCCCGCCCAGACCCCGCGCCAGGCTTCAACCGGCCACATCGGCACCCACGCGACCCCACCGACCGTCAACCGGCAACATCGGTCCGGGCGTCGCGCGAGACGGCGAGGAGGCTGGCCGGGCCGGGGATCAGGTCGCCGGTGCTGCGGGGCGAAGGCGCGGCCCGAGTGCTGCACGGGCCGATCGTGTCCGAGGCGCCGGGCCGGGAGGACAGAACGGGAGGACAGGCCGGCGATCTGGGATGCGACCGTCACCCCTATGAGGATCGACTACCTCTTCGAGGTGAAACCCGGGCGGAGCCGACCTTCGGGGTTTACCGTCGCCCCATGTACGGGTACCCGGGCTTGCGTCGCTGAACTCCGGAGGAGAACCTTGGCCGAGCCGCATGTGACCCTTGACCCGCAGACCCTCAACCCCGTGGAGCAGAAGCTCCGCGGCCCGCTGGAGGATCAGCTCAGTTCCGCTCTTCAGGCCGCGACCGTCAAGGTCGAGCAGCACTACGCCGGGGAGAGCGTCGAACAGGTCGCCGCAATGCTACTGGAGCAGGCCAAGGCCGGCCTGCACCCGGACATCGCCGCCGGCTTCAACCCCGACCACGAGCAGTTGCGCCACGTGGCCGAGGTGATCGTTACCCGCTCGCACTGACCGTCGTGTGGATCCCGGGCACCCGGGGTCCACACGCGACAGGTCAGGAGGGCAGCGGCTTCGCGGCGGGCGGAGCCACGACCTCGCCGACGCGGACGCCGTAGTCGGAGAACGTCATGCCGGTCCCGGCGGCCACCTTCGCCGCGTCCCCCTCCGGCTTGAACCGGTAGTCCACGAGCCGGCCCGCATCGTCGAAGCTCGCCTCGAACGGCATGGCCTTCAAGGTCGGCGTGCCGCTGGCGGCGGGACCGCCGCCCAACGGCATGAGCTTCGTCAGGTCGATCGTGCCCTTGACGGTATCTGCGGCGGCCCACTGCACGTCGGCGGCGGTCTCGAGTTGCTTGGTCACGTCGGACGGATCGAACTTGGATACGGAGTTCAGCGGACTGTCGTCGCCGATCCGGTGCCATTTCCCGTCGGCGGGCCCGCCGCTGCCGTCCGCCTTCTCGACCTTCACATAGACCACCCCGTCGACGTCCCGGATCGTGATGGTGCTCGCATTGCCGGATGTCGTGGTGGTGGCGACGAACTCGCGGTTCTTGCTCGCCGGGTTGATCAGGCCGGTCATCGTGCCTTTCTCACCGATGTACGAGGTGAACCGGTAGTTCTCCGTCTTCAGCGCCCCGAGAGACGCGGCGAGTGCGGCGGCCGCGTCGGTCCGCTCAGCGGCCGCGCTCGCCGGCGCGCTGACGGTGGTGGTGCCCGGCTTCACCGCACGGGCGCCGTCCCCGGCAGCACAGCCACCGGTTGCAAGCGCCGTCGCCAGCAGCACACCGGCACCGCCACGAAAACTGATCCGCACGCCCATCCGGCCTCCCCTTCGACGGTCCGACCGACGCGGCCGGACCGAGGGGACACTCTAGCGATGATCACCGATCGGTGAACGCGACTTTCCGGGGCGTCGCGCGACGGCCCGGAATCTCATGATGCGCCTGGCACCCGGCGGCCGGCCCGACTCGGCCACCTCAGCGACAGACGTCGATCTCTAGCGATCGGGGCCGGACCTCAGGTTGAAGACGAGGTCGAGGACGAGCGCCGTCCAGCCGGTCTGGTGCCAGGCGCCCAGACCGGCGCCGTTGTCGCCGTTGAAATACTCCGGGAAGGCGATCAGGTCCTTCCAGTCCCGGTGGGTCTGGAACAGCTCGGTGGCGCCGTAGATGGGCCGCCGCCCCTCGGCGTCCGGCACGAACAGGCCGATCAGGCGGCGGGACAGATCGTCGGCGATCTCACCGAGGCCCTTCTTGCACTGTGAACCTGTCGGGTACTCGGCCTTCAGGTCGTCACCGTAGAACTCGGCGTACTCGCGCAGCGCCTGCACCAGCAGGTAGTTGACCGGCATCCACACCGGACCGCGCCAGTTGGAGTTGCCGCCGAACAGGCCGCTGGTGCTCTCGGCCGGCTCGTAGCCGACGGTGAAGTCCGAGCCGCCGAGCGACACGGTGAACGGCTTCTCCAGGTGGGCCCGGGACAGCGTGCGGAGGCCGTACGGTGAAAGGAATTCCTCCGGATCCAGCAGCCGGGCCAGGATCCTCAGCAGCTGGTCCTGACCCACCATGCTGAGAAGGCGCTGCTGGCGCCGATCGGCGCCGCCGAGGCGCCGCGCGCTGATCACGTCGCCGAACTCGCCCTGATGATGCAGCATCCAGCGGACCCGGGCGCTGATCCCCGGCAGCCGGTTGAGCGTCTCCGAGGTGAGCCGGGTGGTGGCGGCGAGCGGCAGCAGGCCCACGATGGAGCGCGCCTTGAGCGGCACCTTGTGTCCGTCGGGCAGGCGCAGCACGTCGTAGAAGAAGCTGTCCTCCTCGTCCCACAGCCCCTGCCGGTACGCCGCCTCGGCGATGTACGTGAAGTGCTCGAAGAACTTGGTGGCCATGTCCTCGTAGGTCCGGTCGTGCAGGGCCAGCAGGATGGACATGTCGAGCAGGTTGAGCGCGTACATGGCCATCCAGCCCGTGCCGTCGGACTGTTCGAGAACCCCGGCGACCGGCAGCGCGGCGGACCTGTCGAACGGGCCGACGTTGTCGAGGCCGAGGAAGCCGCCCTCGAACACGTTGTGGCCGCCGACATCCTTGCGGTTGACCCACCACGTGAAGTTGAGCAGCAGCTTGTGCATGATCCGGGACAGGAAGTCGAAGTCGCGGGAGCCGTCGATCTTGAACACCTGCAGGGCCGCCCAGGCGTGCACCGGCGGATTCACGTCCGAGAACGACCACTCGTACGCCGGAATCTGGCCGTTGGGGTGCATGTACCACTCGCGGAGCAGCAGCAGGAGCTGGGACTTCGCGAAACCCGGATCCACGCGCGCGATGCTGACACAGTGGAACGCCAGGTCCCATGCGGCGTACCAGGGGTACTCCCACGGGTCGGGCATGCTGATGACGTCGAAGCTGTTCATGTGCCACCAGCCGTTGTTGCGCCCGTAGCGCCGGCCCGGTGGCGGCGGCGCGTTGCCCGGATCGCCGCGCAGCCACTGTTTGACGTCGAAGTGGTAGAACTGCTTGCCCCACATCAGACCCGCGACGGCCTGCCGTGCGACGTCCTTCTCGTCGTCGGTCGCGGCCTCGGGCAGCACCTCGCCGAAGAACTCGTCGGCCTCAGCGAGCCGGGTCCGCATCACCTCGGCCCAGCCGTCCCCCAGGTCGGCGGGAGGCAATGGGCGGTCACTCTGGGTGAGACGAAGCCGGAGGGTACGGGTCTCCCCCGCGCCCATCCACAGCCGGTAGTGCAGAGCACCCTTGGTGCCGACGCCGTTCGGGTTGACGGTCGGCGTGCGGTGGATGAGGTGGTCGTTGATGCCGTCCTTCGGGTACGGGCTGCGCCCCGGCAGTCCCCACAGGCGCTGCGCGTTCGTCTCGTTGTCGCACATCAGCGCGACCGGCGCGCCCTGCCCGTCGAGGGTGAGGTGGCCGAGCGACCGGTGCTCCGCGTCCAGGCGGCCGGGCGTGCCCGTCATGGCCGGCGCCTGCCGGTTGGGCAGCCCCCACGACCAGGTGTTGCGGAACCACAGGGTGGGCAGCACGTGCAGCACCGCCGGGTCGGGCCCGCGGTTGCTCACCGTGATCGCGATGCAGACGTCGGTCGGACCGGCCTTGGCGTAATCGACGGTGACGGCCCAGAACCGGTCGTGGTCGAAGACGCCGGTGTCGACGAGCTCGTACTCGCCCTCGTTGCGGGACCGGGCCCCGTTGACGCGCACGAGCTGGTCGTACGGGAACGCCGCCTGCGGGTAGTGGTAACGCCAGCGCATCCAGGAGTGGGTCGGCGTCGAGTCCTGGTACCACCAGTAGTCCTTGGCGTCCTCGCCGTGGTTGCCGCCGTCGCCGCCGAGGCCGAACATCCGCTCCTTGAGGATCGGGTCCTTGCCGTTCCACAGCGCCAGCGCGAAGGCGAACGTCTGCCGGTCGTCGCAGAGGCCGGCCATGCCGTCCTCGTTCCAGCGGTAGGCCCGGGAGCGCGCGTGGTCGTGCGGGAAGTAGTCCCACGCCGTCCCGTGTTCGCTGTAGTCCTCACGAACCGTGCCCCAGGCGCGCTCCGCGAGGTAGGGACCCCACGCCCGCCACGGCTGCTCGCCGGAGTCGGCCTGGGCCAGGCGCACCCGCTCCGACACGTCCGTTCTCACCCCCACTACCCGAATCCCGCAGTCGATCACCCTGAAGACTGTCACGCTGATGTGTCAAGTGTGTAAGCCTCGGCGCGATTGGGGTTCTTCCCGTGTCTACGGTCCGCCCGATCACTTTCGGTCCTCAGGTCTGCGCCCGCCTCAACGAGGGCGCCACACGGGAATGGCTGGTACCCGATGGGGTCGGCGGCTATGCCATGGGAACGGTCAGCGGACTGCGGACCCGCCGCTATCACGGCCTGCTCGTGGTGGCGGGCGACACACCCGCGTCCCGCCATCTGGGCCTCGCGTCCCTCGATCCGGTCGTCACCCTGCCGTCCGGCGCGGTGGTCCGGCTGGGTGTGCACGAGTGGGCCGACGGCGCCATCGCCCCGGCCGGCCACCGGCTGCTCGCCGGTTTCGCCCTGATCGACGGGGTGCCGCGGTGGCGGTGGCGCCTCGGCGGGGTGGTGATCGAGCGGGAGATCGCCGCGGTGCACGGCCGGCCCGCGGTCGCGATCGTGCACCGGCTGGTCGCCGGCGGCCCGGTCCGGCTCACCCTCGAGGCGCTCTGCACCTGGCGGGACGCGCACGGCGAGCGGACGGCGGCCGGCGCGCCTCCGGCGGTCACCGCGACGGCGGACGGCTGCGTGGTCGAGAACGCCTACCGGATCAGGGGGCCGGGCTTCACGCCGGGAGGCGAGTGGTTCCGCGACGTCCGTCACCGGACGGAGGACGAGCGAGGCCTCACTTCGGCAGAGGATCTCTGGTACGGCGGAAGCTTCCATGTGGATCTGCCGGCCCCCGGGGACATCGCCGAGGTGTCGGCCTGGGCGGGCGACCTCGACGATCCGCCGCCACCCGCCGGTCCGGCCGTGGTCGCGGCCCGCACCCGCAACCGGGCGGTCGTCCTGGCGGCGTCACCTGCCGACGAGACCCAGGCGACCCTGGCCCTGGCCGCCGACGCGTTCGTGGTCCGCACCCGCAACGGGCCGGACGTGGTCGCCGGTTACCCGTGGTTCGGGTCGTGGTCGCGGGACACGATGATCGCCTACGAGGGCCTGTTCCTGGCGACGAACCGGGCCGAGCAGGGGCGGGAACTGCTCCGGGCGTACGCCGGGACGCTGTCCGAGGGCATGCTGGCGAACACCGCCGACACCGGGGCCGTCGAATACAACACCGTCGACGGCACCCTCTGGTTCCTGCACGCGGCGGGCCGGCACGTGGCGGTCACCGGCGACGACGACCTGGCCGCCGAACTGCTGCCCGCACTGCGTGACGTGATCACGTACCACCTGTCCGGCACCCGGTACGGCATCCGCACCGACCCGGCCGACGGCCTGCTCCGGGCCGGCGCCCAGGGTAAGGCCCTGACCTGGATGGACGCGCGCGTCGACGGGGTTCCGGTGACCGCGCGCGCCGGCAAGCCGGTCGAGGTGAACGCGCTCTGGATCAACGCACTGGCCACCGTGCTGGAGCTGTCCGCCCGGACCGGGATCCCGCCCGGAACCGCCGAACGCGCCTGCCCGCAGGCCCGGGAGGGGTTCGCCCGGCTCTTCCCGGCGCCCGGCGGCCTGCTCCACGACGTGGTCGGCGGTTCCGGGGAGGACCCGGTGCTGCGGCCCAACCAGCTGCTCGCCTGGTCGCTGCCGCACGCGCCGGCCCGGCCCGGCCGGGAGACGCTGGACCGGCTCGGCTCCGCGCTGCTCACCCCGCTCGGGCCGCGGAGTCTCGCGCCCGGCGAGCTCGGTTACTCGGGGCGGCACCGTGGCACACCGGCGGAGCGCGATCGGGCGTACCACACCGGAACCGTCTGGCCGTGGCTGACCGGACCGTGGGTGACCGCCCTGCACCGGGTCGGCGCGAGCGGCGAGGACGTGCTGACCGACGCCGAGGCCCACCTGTCCGAGCACGGGCTCGGCTCGATCTCCGAGACCGCCGACGGTGACCCGCCGCACCGGGCCACCGGCTGCCCGTTCCAGGCCTGGTCGGTCGCAGAGCACCTGCGCGCCCGCCGCCTCTGACCGTGCTCCCGCAACCGGGGGATTCCGGCTCCGCACCCGGAATGCAACCGAGTGCCGGGATGCTCGGCTGGTGCGACGTGATCGGCGGGCCGGGCTCGCCTGGCTCGGTGTGCTGACGATCTGTGTCGCCATGCGCGTGTGGTCCGGGATCGTGGAGGCGCCGTACCTGGCCACCATCGCGCCGTACATGGTGGTCAGCGCGGGTGTGCCGATCGTCGTCCTGATCGGGACGCTGTGGCATCGGCCGCCGCACCGGGCCGGCTGGTTCCTGCTGTTCGCCGCCCAGGTGCTCTACGCGATCGCGGACGGGATGACCGTCTACGACAGCTGGCTCGGCGGCTACCTCGAGCCGACCCCGGCCGACCTCACCTACTTCCTCTACTACCTGCTGCTGTGCGCCGCCGTGCTGGTGTTCATCCGCCGCCGCGCGCCCGGCTGGGACATCCCGAGCGGGGTCGACGCGCTGGTCGTGGCGATCAGTGCCGGCCTGCTCAGCTGGATCTACGTCCTCGAACCGCTCACCGCCGACTCCGGGCTGCCGCTCAACGCGAAGCTCACGCAGGCCGCGTACCCGGTCCTGGATCTGATGGTCTTCATCCTGGCGATCCGCCTGGTCATGGGCACCGGAACCCGCGGGGCGGTGCTCTATCTGCTGCTCGGCAGCATGTCGCTGATGTTCGTGGTGGACACCGCGTACGCGGTCGAGGGCATCGCCGACGGCAGCCCTGCCTCGGAGTCGTACCTCGACGCCATGTGGATGATCTCGCTCGGCATGCTCGGCTCCGCCGCCCTGCATCCCGGCATCCGCCGTTTCGACCAGCGCAGCGACACCGCGCTGCCGGACGCGTCACCGGGCCGGCTCGGCATGCTCACCGTCGCGGTGCTGATGGCGCCCGGCGTGCAGTTCATCCAGTGGCTGTTCGACGATCCGGTGAGCGTGCCGCTGATCAGTGCCGCCTGCGCGGTGATGTTCCTGCTCGTGCTGGCCCGGATGTCCGGCCTCGTCGCCGCCCAGCGCCGGGCCGCCGTCACCGACTCGCTCACCGGGCTGCACACCCGGCGGCACTTCACGCAGGCGCTCGCCGTCGAATGTCGCAGGTCTGCGCGTACCGGCCATGGGGTGGGCCTTCTCGTCATCGACGTCGACCATTTCAAACAGGTCAACGATGGGTACGGCCACCCGGCCGGCGATCAGGTGCTGCGTGAGGTGGCCCGCCGGCTGACCGTGGGCAGCCGTGCCGGTGGGGTGGTCGCCCGGTACGGCGGCGAGGAGTTCGTGGTGCTCGCCCCGCACACCGGCCCCGACGAGCTGCTCGCCCTGGCCGAGCGCCTGCGCACCGAGGTCTCCGGCCTGCCCGTCGACGTCGGCGGCGACCTGCTGGCGGTGACCGTCTCGATCGGCGCCGCCGCGGAGAGCCGTCCCGAACCGGACGCCCTGATGCGCACCGCCGACGAGGCGTTGTACGCCGCCAAGGCCGCCGGCCGCAACCGCGCCGTCCTGTCCCCGTCCACACCCCTCACCCGCCGGTCGTAGCCCGGCCGGCGGGCTTTCAGCCGAGCCAGCCGGGGCGGATCAGGCCGGCCTCGTACGCCTGGACGACCAGCTGGGCCCGGTCGCGGGCGCCCAGCTTGATCATCGTGCGGCTGACGTGGGTCTTCGCGGTGGCCGGGCTGATCACCAGGCGGGCGGCGATCTCGTCGTTGGACAGACCCTCGGCGACGAGCACCATCACCTCGCGCTCCCGGTCGGTGAGCTGGTCGAGTTCGCGGGGTGGCTCGGGCTGCCGGCCGCCGGCCGCCGCCGAGACGAACGAACCGATCACCCGGCGGGTCACGCTCGGCGACAGCAACGCGTCACCGGCGGCGACCGCGCGCACGCCGCGCAGCAGGTCCACCGGCTCGGTGTCCTTCACGAGGAACCCGGACGCGCCGGTACGCAGCGCCTCGAACACATACTCGTCCAGCTCGAACGTGGTCAGGATGACCACTCGGGTGGCGGCCAGCTGCGGATCCGCGGCGATCCGCCGGGTCGCTTCCAGGCCGTCCACGCCGGGCATCCGGATGTCCATCAGAACGACGTCCGGCCGGGTCTCCCGGACCACCTCGACCGCCCGTAAGCCGTCGGCGGCCTCGCCGACCACCTCGATGCCCTCTTCCGCGTCGAGGAGCGCCCGGAACCCGGCCCGCACCAGGGCCTGATCGTCCACCAGCACCACCGAGATCATCGAGCCGCTTCCCCGGGCGCCGCCGAACCCGGCCCTGCCGCTTCCCCGGGCGCCGCCGAACCCGGCGCCGGCGCGGAATCCGGCGCCGTGCCGGGAACGAGGTCGCTGCGGCGTGGGGCGCATGGACCGGGACGCCAGTCCGGTGGCGGCTCGGGCGCGCGGACCACCGGCATCTCGACCGGCTCAGCCGGCGGGACGGGCGCCGTCAGCCAGGCCGGTTCCTCCACCGGCTCGGGCGCGGACGGCGGGGTGACCGGCGTGCCCCACGGCGACGGTTCGGGGCCGGTCGACTCGGGCAGCGAACCCGCCGGGAGCGGGCCGGCTCCGGGAACCGGTGGAGCCGGCACGACGGCTGTGACCCCGAAACCACCGGCCTGCCGCGGTCCGGCCGTGAGCCGTCCGCCCAGGCTCTCGGCCCGGGCCCGCATACCGGTGATGCCGCTGCCCGCGGCGTTGCCCTCGGTCGTGGCGCCGGTATTGGTGACCGACAGGGCCAGGGTGGCGGGCTGGTAGGTGATCTCGATCAGCACATGCGGGTCCGGCCCGGCGTGGCGGCGGACATTGGTGAGCGCCTCCTGCACGATCCGGTACGCGGCCCGGTCGACCTCGGCCGGCAGCACCCGAGGCTCGCCGCCGATCCAGGTGCGCACCGGGAAGCCGGCGTCGGCGGTCAGCCCGGCGAGCCTGCTCAGCCCGAGGGCCGGCTGCCGGGGCGCCGCCTCCCCCTCGGTCCGCAGGACGCCCAGCACCGACCGCACCTCCCGCAACGCCTCCGCGCTCGCCGTCTTGATCGCCGACAGCGCCTCGCGGGCCTGTTCCGGGCGGTTGTCCATCAGATGCAACCCCACTCCCGCCTGCACGTTGATCAGTGAAAGGTGGTGGCCGAGCACGTCGTGCAGCTCCTGCGCCATCCGCAGCCGTTCCTCCGAGGCCTGCCGGCGTTCCTGCTCGTCGCGGGCCCGCTGCCGTTCCTCCCGCGCGCGGGCCAGGGCGGCCAGCTGCTCGCGGCGGGCCTTCGACACGGTGCCGATCAGGACCGAACCGGCGATCCCGACCGCGGCCAGGACCGCCTCCCGGAGGTCGGGCCGGGCGTCGCCGGGCAGGCCGAGCGGGCCGGCCAGCGCCACGGTGACCAGCAGATAGACCGCCCACGCGACGGCGCCGGCGATCGCCGCCTCGATGCGCCGGCCCAGCTTGGCCAGGTTGAACAGCGCCAGTGCGGGGGCGACCGCGTACATCCAGTAGGGCTGGGCGTGGGTGGCGAACGCGATCGACGCCGTCGCGGCGACCACGAACGTCGCGATCGGCGCCTTGCGCCGCCCGAGCAGCACGACGGGGCCCGCGAGCAGGAGCACGTAGTAGAGCAGTGTGGAGTCGACGTGGACGAACCCGCGGTCGGCCAGGTCCTGCGTGCCGGCGAGGTGGAAGATCGTCGCGGCGATCGCAGCCCCGGGCGGCCAGTCGGCGTGCCTCCGGGGCCTGCGCCGCGACCAGGAGTCCAGGTCTTCGGAGGCCCGGCTCACGGGCTCGGGCGGGTCGCACCCGTCCACTCGGTCGACCGGCTTCATGCACCGAACCTACGACACCCGCACCCCGCCCGGCATCGGCCCGCGGGCGTGCCCGGCGGCTACCACCACGGGCGCAGCCGGCGTGCGGCGGATACGACTCCGGGCGTACCGCAGAGATCGAATTCGACTCCGCATGCGCCCGGCGGATGCTTCGCCGGACCGACGCGCCCGGAGGCCTCGCAGCCGACTCTGGAGGCAGGCAAGAACGCCGCCAGCGAAGGAGAAGGCCATGCACCCCCAAGGAACCGCCCCCGGAACGACCCGCCTGCGGACCTCCGACGCGGAACGGGAGACCGTCGCCGAGATCGTGCGCGCCGCCATGGCGGAGGGCCGCCTCGACCTCACCGAGGGCGAAGAGCGTTTGACCAGGGCGTACGCCTCCAAGTTCCGTGACGAGCTGATGCCGCTGACCGCCGATCTGCCGGACGGGGGCCGCCGGGCACTGGCCCGCACCCCGCAGGTCCGCGCCGCGACACGCCGATCGCTCACCCGGCACGCGAGCTTCATCCTGATCGCCGCGGGCGTCCTCACCGCACTGTGGATCCTGTCGGGCTCCCAGTTCTTCTGGCCGGTCATTCCGCTGTCGTTCCTGGTGATCGGGCTGGTGAAGCACGCCCGGTACGGCCGGTGGAACCCGGAGTACAGCTTCGGCCACTGGGTCCGGCACTGACCGTCCGCTGTCGGGTGGCCGACCCCACGTACGACACGCTCATCCAGTCGTTGATCTTCTTCGTTCTCTCTGCCACAGTGGCCGAGTTTTGTTCGGGGAGGGACAACGCAGATGATGGGTCCGTCGCACGCGCTATCCGGCGCGGCCGCCTGGCTGGCCGGCAGTTGGGCGCTCGACCAGTTCGCCAACGTGAGCCAGACGCCGCTGGAGGTGGCGGTCGGCACGGCGATCTGTGCGGGCGGCGCCCTCCTGCCCGACCTGGACATGTCCGGCAAGGTGACCCGCAATCAGGGCGGGGCGACGGTCGCCCGGACCTTCGGTGTGGCGTCACTGTTCGTCGCCGAGGTCGTGGAGAAGTTCTCGCTGGGCGTCTACACCGCCACCAAGCTGAAGCGTGACCCGCGCCGCGACAACGGCCACCGCACCTTCACCCACACGCTGCCGTTCTGCGCCCTCCTCGGCTGGGGCACCACCTCGCTGGCCGACAGCTACGGGTACTGGGCGGTCATCGGCATCGTCTTCTTCATGAGCGGCCTCGCCCTGCGCGGCCTCTTCGACGACTGGGCGGAACGCGCCGGCTGGGTCATCGTGACCCTGGCCTCGGCCGCGATCGCCTGGTTCACTGCCGCCAACCTGCCCAGCGACCGCGGCTACCCCCTGCTGGGCCTGGCTGTCGCGGTCGGCTGTTTCGTCCACATCCTCGGCGACATGATCACCAAGAACGGCGTACCCATCCTCTGGCCGATCCCGATCAGACGCCGCATGTGGCTGATGATCGGCATCCCGAACAGCATGGCCGTCAAGGTGGGCGGCAAGGTCGAGGTGGTCATCCTCCGGACCGCCTTCACGGTGATCTCCCTGCTCTCCATCGGCGGCCTGTTCGTTCCGGGCGTGCTCGAACGCTTCAACCTGGACATCTGGGCAAGCAAATAATCCGGGGGTACGGCTGACGAGCCGTCCCCGTACGAACGGTCACAGGCCGCACCCCGTCTCGGGATGCGGCCTGTGCTTTTCACTCGTTCAGGCGCCCACTGTCCCGGCGCCACACCGATCCGTCACGGCAACCATCGCGCCGGCACTGCGAACGTCGGTTCCCCCGTGCCGGAGTCGGCCTCTGCCTGCTCAACCGGGTCGGTCGTCTCAACCGGGTCCGTGGTCTCAACCGGGTCCGTCGTCTCAACCGGGTCGGTCGTCTCAACCGGGTCCGTGGTCTCGAACGGGTCCGTCGTCTCAACCGGGTCGGTCGTCTCGAACGGGTCGGTCGTCTCAACCGGGTCCGTGGTCTCAACCGGGTCCGTCGTCTCAACCGGGTCCGTGGTCTCGAACGGGTCGGTCGTCTCAACCGGGTCCGTGGTCTCGAACGGGTCGGTCGTCTCAACCGGGTCCGTGGTCTCGAACGGGTCGGTCGTCTCAACCGGGTCCGTGGTCTCAACCGGGTCCGTGGTCTCAACCGGGTCCGTGGTCTCGAACGGGTCGGTCGTCTCAACCGGGTCCGTGGT
>NZ_PVMZ01000008.1 GCF_003001815.1 Actinoplanes italicus | reverse complement strand
GTTCACGCCCTCGATCACCAGGGGATTCAGGTTGGCCCGGGCCGCGTACAGCGCCGCGGTGTAGCCCGACGGTCCGGAACCGATGATGATCAGATTGCGGACCTCGTCCACTGCCGACTCCTCAGTCTGTTTTCGCCGCACGAATTAAAGGTCGGCGACACTGCACGCTAGAACGTCAGGCGGGTAACCGCCATTCCCCGGCGGGCCTGGTGTCCGACCTCACGCGGGGAGTCCGATCAGCGTACCGGCACTTGCTCCACCAGGTCCGCGCCAGCACCGGACGTGCCACACTCCGGACCCACCGCCCACACCCATGTGCCGTTGGCCGCGGAGAAACGGACGATCACCGCCGGCGAGCCGTTGAACCGGGCATAGTCCACCAGCTCGAACGAGAGCACGCCGCCGTTCTCCCGGGAGATCTCGCCGAGGCATTCGGCGAGCGCGTCCGGGCTGCTCAGGCGGTCCAAACTGAATACGGTCACGGGCTCCTGACCGGCGGCCGGAGCGGGTGAGTCGAGGGATCCGGAACTCCGCGTCTGTTTGCCGGCGGCGCTCGCCAGCGTGCCCGAGTTGTAGTCGGTGCCGCTGCGTACCGTCACACTGTCGGCCGCGGAGCTGTCGGTCATGACCTCGGCCTGCGAGTTCGCCGCGGAACCGGCGGCCGACTGCGCGTCGCCCATCGTCTCCGACGTGAGGAACGCGTTGACGCCCACACCGGCGAACGCGATCACTGCGGCGGCCACGGCGATCGGCGCGGCCCACCGCCGACGACGGCGACGGGCACTATCAAGATCAACAACCTTTGCGGGTACGGTCTCCGCGCGCTCGTCCGCAGCGGTCTCGTTCGTCGCGTTCTGCATTTCGGCGGATGGTGTCCGGAACATCTCGTCGAGCCGGGCCGCCAACTCGTCGGGCATCGGCTCCGGCTCGAACTCCCGCAGCACCGCGCCGACCGCGATCATGCCCGGCTCCAGTGCCTCGTAGGCGGCCCGCCAGGCGGTGTCCGTGGACACAAGGGCGGCCACCCGCTCCTCGTCGGGGGTGCCGTCCAGAGCGCCACCGACATAGTCGGCGAGCAGGTCGATGTCGACCCCCTCGAACTCGGCGCCCGTCACCGCGGCTCCCTCCGCTCTTGCCCGGCCGGTAGCGAACCCGCCGCTTCCGACCTGGATGGGACGGTCCCGCCGTCGTTCCGGTTCCCTCGCAGATATCCGAGGGTCATCGCCATCTTTGCTCGGCCACGGGCGCATCGGCTCTTCACGGTGCCCTCCGCCACACCGAGCATGACGGCGGCCTCGGCCACGCCGTACCCCTGGACGTCGACGAGCACGATCGCGGCCCGCTGCTCGGCCGGCAGGGCCGCCAGCGCGTCCCGCACGACGAGCACGGTGTCCTGGTCGGGCAGCGGAGCGATCGGCTCGGGGCCGGAGGGACGGTCGTCGTCACGGTTGCCGTCCGGCAACGGGACGGTCGGGTGGGCCTGTCGGCGGCGGATCCGGTCGAGGCAGGCGTTCACCACGATGCGGTGCAGCCAGGTCGTGACAGCCGCGTCACCACGAAACCGGGCCGCGTTGCGATGCGCGTTCAGCAACGCGTCCTGGACCGCGTCAGCGGCCTCCTCGCGGTCGCCGACGGTGCGCAGGGCCACCGCCCAGAGCCGGTCCCGGTGGCGGCGGACCAGCTCGGCGAACGCGGCCGGGTCGCCGTCGACGTGGGCGCGGATCAGGTCGGCGTCGCTCGGCGCGGTGTCCGACCCGCCGGCGTCGCGACCGAAGCCGTCCCCGATTGTCACGCCAGCAATCTATGCCATCACGGCCGCTTCACCGCGACCGCGACGGCCATTGATCCATAGAACGGGTGAGAGCCGGACCCGCAGGGCCCGGCTCTCGTCAGCTGGTGCTCGTCAGTAGCCGTACAGCTCGATCTCGTTGACGCTGACCTTGAAGCCGTCGCCATCCTCGTTCGGGGGCAGCTCGGTCAGGAAGACCAGCACGTACTGGTACTTCTGGTTCGGCTCGAAGCCGGGGTAGGTCCACTTCGTGCCGCCGCTCTTCTCCGGTTTCTCGTCGGAGAGCGACTTGAACTGCTGCAGCAGCTTCTTGTCACCGTTGGAGCTGTTACCGGGGTCCTCGGTACCGGTCCGGACGTCCATCGTCACGCCGGGCGCCGACGTCACCACCCGCACCTCGGACAGCGACCGGGGCTCGCCCAGGTTGATCAGGATGCCCATGCCGTCCTTCGTGTTACCGAAGTTCGGGCGGTTGTAGAACGTCTGTGTCGACCATCCGGTGTTCGGGTCGCCGTCGACCGTGAGCTCAGCCTCGTCGGCGTCCTTGCGGTCACCCGGCGGCGGGTCGACGAGCCGGACCATGTCGCCGCTGAGCTTCAGTTTGTCGGGATCACGCGGCGGCGCGGTCTCGCCGCCGCTGTCACCGGTCGACGCGGCCGTGGGTGTACCCGAATTGGCCGCGTTGGTGTCGCTCGTCTTGTTGATCGCCCGGATGCCGAAGATCAGGCCGATGATCGCGATGACGATCAGGGCACCCACGCCGACCAGGATCTTGGGAGCGCTGCGCATCTGCTCGCCGGAGGACGACGAACCGCCCTGGACGAACCGCAGCGGGCCGACGTCCTCGAACTCCTCGTCCTCGGCGGCGGCGTCCAGCCGGCCCAGCTCCGAGGTGAGCGCGTCGGAGACCGGTGCGGCCACCCGGCGGTCGAGCAGGTCCATGGTGAGATCGTCGAGGTACGCCGGGACGCCCGCCCGGATCTGCCGCGGCGCCGCCGGGTTGCCGGAGCTGTCCCGGTTGGCGTCGGGAAGCGCGGAGCGGCCCACCTCGTTGTGCGGCCAGTGGCCGGTGAGCGCGAAGTAGAGGATGCCGCCGACCGCCCGCACGTCGGACTCGGTGCTGTCCGCCTCGTGGGCCCGCGCGTCGGCCAGGACCACCCGGCCGTCGTCGGCGATCAGCGTGCTCCCGGGGTGCACGTTGCCGTGGATCATGCCGGTGGCGTGCACAGCGGTGAGCGCGTCGGCCACCGAGTGCGCGATCGTGATGGCGCGGGCCGGGTCGAGCGGCCCCTCGGCGGCGACCAGGTCACGCAGCGATTCGCCCTCGACCCACTCACGGACCACATAGGCCCGCTGCTGCTCGTCGATCGCGTCGTAGACGCCGGCCAGATTGGGGTGGATCACCCGGCTCGCGGCGACCGCGGCCTGGAGCATCTCGGTGGCGGAGTCGCCGCCGGGGTGCCGGAGCACCATGGCGACCGGGCGCCGCAGGATCACGTCGATACCGCGCCACACCTGCCGGCCGGCGCTGTCGTTGTTGACGTGTTCTTCCAGCTGATAGCGCTCGGCCAGGACCTCACCGGCGGTGGGAGCACCGAAGGTCAAGACCGGTCCAGCCTCGTCGGCCGCAGTCTCGTGGCCTTCGCCGACCTGGGTCACCAGTCCTCCCTCGGTGGTGCAATGCTCGGTGCTGAAAGTCGTCCGCCGGTGCTCGAGCTCATCGGGCCGCCTCTCGGGCGCAGGGACCGCGGGCTCCCGCGCACATGCCGCCACCGACCATACCCGCACTCGGCCATGCTCCGGCAGGTCGTCCCCCCGGCGCGGCACCGATGCCTGGGAACCCGCAGCGAGTGGCCGAATGCCGGATGAGTCAGGAATTACCTGTTCGGGGGGTATATCAGGGAATCAGCGCCCGATCTTCCGACGTACCATTCCGACCACCTGGCTGACCTCCCGGACACGCAACAGCAGCGCCGCGCCCAGATACACGATCAGGATCACCACGCCACCGACCGCCAGCTGCACCAGCGCCTCGACCCGGCCGTCCGGCGCACCCGAGCCGGGCAGCAGCCGCACCACGAGCAGCGCCAGCCCGGCCGCCACACCGGCGGCCAGCACGACCTTGAGCAGGGCCACGAACACCGAGCCCAGGTTCAGCCGGCCGATCCGGCGCCGCAGGACGGCCAGCGAGATCAGCGCGGACAGCAGGTAGGAGATGCCGTTGGCGGCGGTCATCCCGGCCGCGGTCAGGGACTCGTCGAGGATCGCGGCGAGCACGAAATACCCGGTGATGCGGGCCGCGACCACCGGCAGGTTGATCAGCGCGGCGGTCTTGTTGCCCTGCAGCGCGTAGAAGACGTTCGTGCAGAGGAAGCTGATCGACAGCGGCAGCACGGCGAACGCCGCGACGGTCAGGACCGTGCCCATGTCCAGCGCGTCCGCGTTGGTGATGCGCCCGCCCTGGAAGAGGAAGACCGCGATCGGCCCGCTCAGCACGGCGTACGCCACCACGATCGGGGCCAGCGCCGCGGAGACCAGTTTGATGCCGCGGCTCAGGTCGTCGCTGACCTCGTCGAGCCGGCCCTCGGCGGCGGCCGCGCTCATCTTCGGCAGCAAAGCCGTCATCACCGAGACGCCGATGATCCCGTGCGCCATCATCATCAGCAGGAAGACGTTGTTGAAGGCCAGGGCACCGGGGTTGTCCTCGCCGCCCGCGCTGTTGAGTGCGCGGACCAGCGCGAACACGGCGATCTGGTTGGCCGCCACGTAGCAGAGCATCCAGCCGGCCAGGTGACCGATCTCGCGCAGCCCGAGCTCGCGCGGGGCCCAGCGCCACTTCCACCGGAACCCGACCTTGCGCAGCGCCGGGAGCAGGCCGATCGCCTGTACCACCATGCCCAGCAGGGTGCCCGCGCCGATCAGGACCAGCTCGGCACCACTGATGTTCTCCGGGGTGAGCTCCTTGTCCGTCCCGAAGGTCAGCAGGAACACCCCGCACACCGCGATCACGACGATGTTGTTGAGGATCGGCGCCCACATCGGTGCGGCGAAGTGGCCGCGCACGTTGAGGACGGCTCCGATCAGCGCCGACACGCCGGTGAAGAAGATGATCGGCAGGATCAGGTACGAGAAGTTCGTGACCAGGTCACGGAAGGCCGGTTCGGTCTTGTCGCCGCTCGTCTGGATCGCGGTGATCAGCGGCGCGGCGAGCACCACGAGGGCGGTCGCGAGGCCGAGCATGACCACCGCGAAGGAGAGCAGTCGCTGGGTGAACTCCTGGCCGCCGTCCGGGTCGGCCTTGCGCCGCCGGACCAGCAGCGGGATCAGCACGCTGGAGAGGATGCCGCCGAGCAGCAGCTCGTAGATCTGACCGGGCAGGAACTGAGCGCCGGTGTACGCGTCACCGACCGCCTCGCCGAGGACCATGCCGATCAGCGCGTTACGGACGAACCCGATGACCCGGCTGACCAGGCTGCCGACCGCCATGATCGCGCTCTGACCCGCGGTGCTGCCGCCACCGTCCTGCCCCGGCTGCGGTGCCGGAGCCGGTTCCTCGACCGAGACGACGGTCACGCCCTCCTGCGCGGGCGGTTGACCGTCCGGCGCCGCGTGCGTGCTGCGGTACAGGCCGCCGTTCACCCAAGCCTCCAGAACCCTGCCGATGATGGAGTCACCATAAAGGCAAAAGTCACACGTGGTGACGCAGGAGGGTGCCGGGTTCCGCGCCGGCCAGGGTCTCCACCATCCAGCATGCCTCGAGCGGGACGAGAGGCTCACTCAGCGCATCCAGGACGGTCGGATGATCACAGCCCGCCTCCGTCAGCGCGCCCAGGAGCGCCGGCACTCCGGCCAGGTCACCCGACTCGGCGATCCGCCTGGCCAGGGGACGCGTCCCGGCGTACGCCCCATGGTGTGGCAGCAGCGTGAGAACGGCACTCGCGCGGCGTACCAGATCGGAAAGGTCCTCATGGGGGAAGCGGGCGGCCGTGCGGACCTGGAGCCGCGCTTCGGCCGGTGCGCTCAGATCCGCGATCGCGGCCTCGTCGAGCACCTGCGGTGACGGGACCGGAGGCGTCGGCCACCACCGCTGGTCGGCGAAGAGCGGCAGCGGAGCCTGCTCCGGAACGCACGGGGTGGTCTCCGGCACCTCCCGGCGCAGCGAGCGGTACGCCGCCTCGCGCACCGCCGCGATCTCGGCCGGATCGTCGTCGGCGCCGGCCGGCGCGAACGGTGACAGCAGCGCCGTCACCAGCCCCGGATGCGGCAGCATCGGGTCCTCCAGCGCGATCACGCGGGCGAAGGACTCCAGCTCCCACCAGCGCAGCGAGGCCGGGTAGGGGCCGTCGGCGGGCGCCCAGCCCATCTGGACCGGCTCGCTGGAGGCGGGCCGCCGCAGCCCCAGGTGCCGGTCGCCGGTGACCAGATCGATGTCCAGCACCAGCGAGTAGCCACCCACCACGGGGAAAGAGATGTGCAGCTGCTCGGGGAGGCCTTCGATCCCGGTCGTCCCACCGGTCCAGAAGGCGGGATCCTCGGACAGGAGGCGCAGAACCTCGGAAACCGGCATGCCGCCATCCTGCCCGGCCGCAACTCTCGGTGCCACGCCGCCGTCCCATCGCGCCACCCCATCCGACCGCCCCGCCCACCGCCCGAACAAGGACGGCCAGATACCCTGGTGACCCCATGTCTGTGTTGAACTCCGCCCAGCAGAAAGCGGTAGCCGAGCTGCTCCGCGTGTCCCCCGTCGCCGACGAGCTCGGGCGGCGGTTCGCCGACGCCGGACACGAGTTGCATCTGGTCGGGGGCTCGGTCCGGGACGCACTCCTCGAAGGTCTCAGCGACGACCTCGACTTCTGCACCGACGCCCGCCCCGAGCAGACCCTCGCCCTGGTGAACGGCTGGGCCGACGCGATCTGGGAGACCGGTCGCGAGTTCGGCACGATCGGCATCCAGAAGAACGGCGCCCGGATCGAGATCACCACCTACCGGGCCGAGTCGTATGACGGGGTGACCCGGAACCCGGTGGTCTCCTACGGCACCTCGCTCATCGACGATCTGTCACGCCGCGACTTCACCATCAACGCGATGGCGGTGTCGGTGCCCGGGCACGTGTTCACCGACCCGTTCGGCGGCCTGCGCGACCTCGCCGCCGGGGTGATCCGCACACCGGACGCGCCGTCGATCTCGTTCGGCGACGATCCACTTCGGATGCTGCGTGCCGCCCGGTTCGCCGCGAAGCTCCGTTTCACAGTGGACGAGACGGTCGTCGCGGTCATGCGAGACATGGCCGCTGATCTGGACCGGATCACCGCGGAACGGATCCGTGACGAGTTCACCAAGCTGATGTGCGCGGCCGATCCCCTCACCGGTCTGCGGCTGCTGGTCGACACCGGGCTGGCCGACCGGTTCCTGCCGGAGATCGCCGGTCTGAAACTGGAGATCGACGAGCACGCCCAGCACAAGGACGTCTACGAGCACACGCTGATCGTGGTCAGCAACGCGATGCGCCTCGAGGGCGACACGGCGCCCGACTTCGTCCTGCGGATGGCCGCGCTGATGCACGACATCGGCAAGCCCGCGACCAAGGCGGTCGGCCGCGACGGCCGGGTCAGCTTCCACCACCACGAGGTGGTCGGCGCCCGGCTGACCAAACAACGGATGAAAGCCATGAAGTACCCCAAGGACGTGACCTCCGAGGTGGTCGGGCTGGTCGCCCTCCACCTGCGGTTCTACGGGTATGGCCGGGGCGAGTGGACAGATTCGGCGGTGCGGCGGTACGTCACCGACGCCGGCCCGCTGCTGTCGAGGCTGCACAAACTGACCCGCTCCGACGTGACGACCCGCAACCGGCGCAAGGCCGCCCAGCTGGCCACCGACTACGACGCGCTGGAGGAGCGGATCGCCCGGATCGCGGCCGAGGAGGACCTGGCCAAGGTCCGCCCCGACCTGGACGGCAACGCGATCATGGAGCTGCTCGGTGTGCCGCCCGGCCCGATCGTGGGCCAGGCGTGGCGTCACCTGAAGGAGCTCCGGCTCGACCGGGGGCCGCTGGACCGTGACGAGGCCGAGGCGGAGCTCCTCAAGTGGGCCCGTGAGCAGGGTCACATCGCCTAGCTTCGCGCCACGTCTCCTAGCTCCGCCTCACGTCTGTCGCCTAGCTTCGCGTCACGGTGACGATCACGTCGTCGAACTGGCTCGGCAGCTTCATCTCCTCCAGCGGGACGCCGTCGGCGGTGAGCAGCTCGGCGTAGCGATTGCCGACGGTCAGGATGCGCCCGTCGGGCAGGAACATCGCCCGGCCGGTGATCGGGTCGCCGCGCAGGGCACCCGTGTCGGTGCCCGCGATACGGGTCGACGTGTTGAAGTCCGGTTGCTGCACCTGGATCAGCACCGAGCGGCCGTCCGGGGACCAGGCGTCCGTGCTGACCGGCGCCCCGGTCATCGGGATGCTGCGCACCTCGACCCCGGTGTCGGCCGAATACACGACCACCGACTTGATGACGTCGGCTCGTTCCTCCGTCCGCCGCACACCCTCGTCGCGGTGCGCGACGGCCACCTCGCGACCGTTCGGCAGCCAGGTGAAGTAGCACAGGTCGGGACAGAAGTAGCGGATGTCCGGCCGGTTGAACACACGATGCGACCTGGTCGCAACGTCGTAGACGGCGAAACCCTCCTCGGTCGGCAGCAACAGCCGGGACCCGTCCGGCGACCACTCCGGCTTCGAGTGGAAGTCGAACCGCATGCGTACGTCGACGGTGTCCACCGTGCGGTCGTCGGCGTCGAAGATGCGTACCTTCCCCCGGCCCGTCGAACCCGCGAACAGCCGGCCGTCCGGTGACATGCCCAGCGGGTCGTAGGCGAAGGCCAGTTGCCGGTACCGGCCGGTGGAGCGGTCGAGTGACACGTATGTCTTGCTGTCGTCGGCGCCGGGCAGCGTCAACATGCTGACCGTCGCGCCGCCGGGCAGCCGGTACGGGCTCTTGACGGTGAACTCGGGCAGGGCGCGGGGAACGATCGAGGGAGCGACGGTGACCGTCGGGGCCGGCTCCACCACCCGCTGCGGAGGCTCACGGCGCAACGCCACGTACGGCACGGCGACGGCGGCGACCATGACCACGACGAACGCGCTGAGGGCGGCACGGCGTCGTTGCCGGATCCGCCGCCCACGGGTACGGGCCACGGCCGCCAGGTCGTACGCGAGCGGTGCGTCGTCGGCGAGGTCGAGTACGGCGTCGCGCAAGCTCTCCTCCAGGTCCCTCATCGGGCTCCCCCCATCGACGTGAGCCGGTCACCGACCAGGCCGCGCAGTTTCACCAGGGCCCGGGACGCCTGACTGGCCACCGTTCCGGGCCGGCAGCCGAGAGCCTCGGCGGTCTCCTCCACCGAGCGGTCCTCCAGGTAGCGCATGACCAGCACGGCCCGCTGCCGGGCCGGAAGCGAGAGCAGCGCCCGCTGGACGGTGAGCCGGTCGGCGACGTGCTGATCGTGGTGATCGGACGTGGCTACGTCGGGCACCTCGGCGACCGTCACCTCGTTCTGCCGGCCGGGACGACGCCAGGCGGACGCACGGTCGTTGTAGATGATCTTCCGGACGTACGCCTCGGCGTCGGTGTGAATACGCGGCCATTTGGCGTACGCCTTGGCCAGCGCACCCTGCACGAGGTCCTGGGCGGCCTCGCGATCCCCCGTCAACGCGTGCGCGATCCTGAGCAGTGACTGCCCCCTGGCCGCGACGAACGCGGTGAACTCGTCCTCGAGTGACTGCCTCACCGGTCACCTCCGCCGGGCATGACGCGCATGGGATCCAGATCTTTGCATCCGTCTTTCCGGCAGTTACGGATGTGGCGTCGAGACGGTAGCGTCCTGTCCATGATCGCCGTACGAACCCGCGCCCTGGCGGCACTGCTGGCCGTCACACCCGCCGCAGCGCTCCTGGTCGGCTCACCGGCGCGAGCCGCGGACCCCGCCATCGTCATCGAGTCCGCCTCGGTCAGCCGGGACACTGTCGTTCTCAGCTCCAAGGCCGGCTGCACGAATGTGACCTTCACCGCGGTGCTGAGCGCGCCCATCCCGGCCGGAAGCCCGGCGCCGAGCGGAGTCCGCGTCGATCTGGAGGGGCCGTCGCCTTTCGACGACTACCTGCGCGGCCGGAGCCTCACCCGGGTGGGGACGACCACCACGTACCGGGGCGCGGTGCCGCTGTGTGGAAGCGACCACTCCGGCCGCTACCTGGCCGTCGTGTCCGGTGGCGTCTACACCGGGCCGGGCGAGGCCACGTACATCGACCCGGTCTTCTTCGACGTCTCCGTCAAACGGCCGTCGAAGCTGACGCTGAACGCGTCGCCCGAGCCGGTGCGCAAGGGACAGAAGATCACCGCCAAGGGCGTGCTGAAGGTCAACGGGAAGACGTACGCCAAGGCGACCGTGAAGGTGTACTTCCGGGCGAACGGGGCCTCCACCTGGACGTACCGGGGTGCCGTCACCACGAACAGCCGGGGTGCCTACAGCAAGCGGTTCACCGCCACCCGCAGCGGCGTCTGGAAGGCCGTCTACGAGGGTGACTGGAAGCGCGACGCGGACGCCGTCGGTGACGCCGTCAAGGTCAGGTAGTTCGAGGCAGACTTGGCGCATGTACGTCATCGAGTCGCCGATCGGTCCGCTCGGCGTGGTCGTCGACGGCCCGTCCGTGGTGGGTGTGCGTTTCGCCGCCCGGCCGGGCCCGACCACCGACCATCCGGCGGCGGAGGAGCTGCGCGCCTACTTCGCCGGTGAGCTGACCGACTTCACCGTGCCGTTCGAGCTGCGCGGTGGCTCCGAGTTCGAGCAGGCGGTCTGGGCGGAGATCGCCCGGATCCCGTACGGCGAGACGATCACCTACGGCGCGATCGCCACCGCCCTCGGCGACCCGGGTGCGGCCCGCGCCGTCGGCACGGCCTGCAACCACAATCCGGTCCCGGTGATCGTGCCCTGCCATCGAGTGGTCGGCGCCGGCAACAAGATGGTCGGCTTCGGCGGCGGCCTCGACCGCAAACGCCGCCTCCTGGAACTGGAGGCGGGAGTGGCCCTGCTCCGGTCCTGGACATGAAAAGGCCGGCCCACATCGCGGGCCGGCCTTTTCAGCGCGATCGGGTCAGCGCTCGATGTCGCCCTTGATGAACGCCTCGACGGCCGCGTGGGCGTCGTGGTCGCTGTACTGCACGGGCGGCGACTTCATGAAGTAGGAGGACGCCGACAGGATCGGGCCACCGATGCCGCGGTCCTTGGCGATCTTCGCGGCGCGGACCGCGTCGATGATCACGCCGGCCGAGTTCGGCGAGTCCCACACCTCGAGCTTGAGCTCGGCGTTCAGCGGGGTGTCACCGAAGGAGCGACCCTCGAGACGGATGTACGCCCACTTGCGGTCGTCGAGCCACGGCACGTGGTCGGACGGGCCGATGTGCACGTCGCTCTTGATCATCTCGTGTGGGATCTGGCTGGTGACCGACTGGGTCTTCGAGATCTTCTTCGAGACCAGGCGGTTGCGCTCCAGCATGTTCATGAAGTCCATGTTGCCGCCGAAGTTGAGCTGGTACGTGCGCAGCAGCTCGACACCGCGGTCCTCGAACAGCTTCGCCAGCGCGCGGTGCACGATGGTGGCGCCGACCTGGCTCTTGATGTCGTCGCCGACGATCGGGACACCGGCGTCGGTGAACTTCTGCGCCCACTCCGGGTCGGAGGCGATGAACACCGGCAGCGCGTTCACGAAGGCCACACCGGCGTCGATGGCGGCCTGCGCGTAGAACTTGTCGGCCTCCTCGGAGCCCACCGGGAGGTAGGAGACCAGGACGTCGACTTCGGCGTCCCTCAGGGCCTGCACCACATCGACCGGCTCGGCCTGCGACTCCTCGATGATCTCGCGGTAGTACGTGCCCAGACCGTCGAAGGTCGGGCCGCGCTGCACGGTGACGCCGGTCGGCGGCACGTCGGTCAGCTTGATCGTGTTGTTCTCGCTGGCGACGATCGCCTCACTGAGGTCCATGCCGACCTTCTTGGCGTCCACATCGAACGCCGCGACGAACTTCACGTCTGATACGTGGTATTCGCCGAAGGTCACGTGCATGAGACCCGGGACGCGGTCGTTGGGATCGGCGTTCTTGTAGTACTCCACGCCCTGCACGAGGGACGAGGCGCAGTTACCCACACCGACGATGGCGACGCGGACGGAGCCCATCGCGTTTGCCTCCTTGTTGTTCATCACGGCCGGTCCAGGGGCGGACGCGGTGGTTCTGGGGTGCTCTCCGTACGTTGACGGAAAGCGGGGGTACGACCGGAGCGCTCGTTGGTGATCAGCTCTTCCAGCCAGCGGACCTCACGCTCACACGCCTCCAGGCCGTGGCGCTGAAGCTCCAGGGTGTAGGCGTCGAGGCGATCGGCGGCGCGGGCCAGGATCTCGCGGAGCCCCTCCCGGCGCTCCTCGATGCGCCGGCGCCGGCCTTCCAGAATGCGGAGCCTGGTGGCGCGATCGGTGCGCGAGAAGAAGGTGAAGTGCACCCCGAACCCGGCGTCGTCGTAGGTCTCCGGGCCGGTCTGGGTGAGCAGATCGGCGAAGTGCTCCTTGCCTTCTGCCGTGATCTTGTAGACAACCCGCCCCCGCTTGCTGGTCATCGGGGGAATGATGTCGCTGTTGGCCTCGGCCTCACTGATCCAGCCGGCGAGCTTCAGCCGTTTGAGAGTGGGGTACAGAGTGCCGTAACTGATCGCGGCGCGGAGTGTGCCGAGTTTGGTGGCGAGTTCCTTGCGGAGCTCGTACCCGTGCATCGGGGCCTCCTGAAGGAGGCCGAGGATCGCCAATTCCAGCACTGGCCCTCCCTCGAACTGTGTCCCGATGTATCGGCTCGATACATCGCAACCGTAGATCGGGACGCGAACCTGTGCAACTCAGCCATGCTGTGCAGTTGCCGCGCCACGCTGTGTGATGACGGTCGCCGCAGCGGCGGGGACCGCGTACTCTCTTCGCCATGCGTACGCAGCGGCAGGTTGTCGACTACTCGCTACAGAGGCGGGCAGTCCTGCGTGACGTCAAAAACGGCCGGATCGGCACGCTCGAGGTCTGCGACGCGTCTCCTTACTTGAGAAACGCCGCTACGTTCCATGGCGAGCCGACCGACGAACGGTGCCCGATCTGCCGCCGGGACAACCTGACACTGGTGCACTACGTCTATGGCGACGAGCTCAAGCAGTCCGCCGGCCAGGCTCGGAAATTGGCCGAGCTCCCCGTGCTTGCGATGACGCTGCGTGAGTTTCAAGTCTTCGTCGTCGAGGTGTGCCGTTCCTGCTCGTGGAACCACCTCATCGAGAGGTTCGTTCTCGGCCGCGACGGCCTCGCCGCAGACGAGATGTTGCACACCGACGTTATGGTCTCGTCCGGTGGAGGGGGACCCCACCGGACAGGTCCGTCGACACACAGCGGGGAGGTTCGGAGATGAACCAGATCGATGCCGCTAACGTGTACGAGTTTGTGACCGGAAAACGGTCGACACAGAACGCCCGCTCGAGGCGCAGTGTCGGGACGGCCTGTCCGGGCCGTACGGCAGCGCCCCCGCGACCGGTAGGTGTGAGGGAATGAACGCGTACGGCGATTCGCAGTCCGCACGAGCCCGGGTCCAAGTACCCGGGCCGTCCGCTGCTTCCACGCCTGACGACGAACCACGGAACGGGGCCAAGCCCGGACCGGACGCTTACCGGCGTCCATCCGGTGCCGCCTCGGTCCCAGGGTCGTCGGGGCGGGCGTCGGTGGGCTCCGCATCCGCCGCCCGGGCGTCGGTCGGCTCCGCATCCGTGGGTTCCGCAGCGGTGGGCTCGGCATCGCCGGGCCGTGCCGCAGTGGGCTCGGCCTCTCCGGGCCGCGCCTCGGTGGGCGCCGCGTCCGTCGGAGGCCGGGCCTCGGTCGGTGCCGCCCCGGTCGGCGGCCGTGCCTCCGTGTCCCCCGGTGGACCGGGTGGTCCCGGCGGGCCGGGCGGTGGCGGTGGCTCCGGCGGTTCCGGTGGCAGCGGCGGCAAGAAGGGACGCGGCAAGGCGGACAAGAAGCACCGCCGCGCCAACATCCTGACCGCGGCCGCCGCGGTGCTGGTCATCATGCTCGGCGTCGGCATCGTCGGAGGCACGTACTTCTTCGACGACATCAAGCTGCCGCCGCCCAAGGCCGAGGATCAGATGAACACGATCCTCCTCTCCGACGGCAAGGCGCTGCAGAAGACCGGCTCGCCCCGGATCAACGTGCCGTACCAGCAGATGAGCCCGAACATCATGAACGCCGTGATCGCCGCGGAGGACATGAACTTCCGCAGCCACAACGGCATCGACATGAAGGGCATCGCCCGGGCCGCGTGGAACAACTTCACCGGCGGCGAGCTGCAGGGCGCGTCGACGATCACCCAGCAGTACGCCCGGCACGTGGCTGACGAGAAAGAGATCAGCTACAGCCGGAAGCTGCGCGAGGCGGTCATCGCCCGCAAGCTGGAGTCCGAGTACGACAAGGACGAGATCCTTGGCATGTACATGAACTTCATCGACCTCGGTCGTGGACGGTACGGCGTCGAGTCGGCGGCGAACGGCTACTTCAACGCGACGGTCGTCAAGAACAAGTCGAACACGATCAACCCCTACCAGGCCGCGGTTCTCGCCTCGATCATCAAGCAGCCGTACAAGACGGACACGCACCCCGGCTACGACCCGGCCAACAACGAGACCGAGGCCAAGCAGCGCTGGGAGTACACCCTCAAGAACATGCTCGAGCTGGGCGCCATCACCCAGGAGCAGTTCGACAAGCGTGTGTACCCCAAGGTCAACCCGCCGACCACCACCTCCAAGAACGCTCTGGAGAACAAGCCGGTCAGCATGGTCATGCGTCACGTCCTGTTCGAGCTGAACAAGCTCGGCATCACCGAGGAGATGCTGGACAAGGGCGGCTACACGATCACCACCACGATCAACCCGAAGGTCCAGCAGGCGGCCGAGAAGGCCGGCTCGCGCCTGAGCAAGACCTCGCCGATGTACAAGCGGCCGGACACGTACCAGGCCGCCGTGGTCGGCATCGACCCGAAGACCGGTGAGGTGCTCGGGTACTACGGCGGCGAGGACCCGAACGGCATCGACTACGGCGGCTACATGAAGGGTGACGGCAGTGGCGTCCCCGACGACGGCAGCGGTGGTCAGTCCCCGGGCTCGACCTTCAAGATCTACACGCTGGCGGCCGGCCTGCGGGCGGACTACTCGTTCGACACGATCTGGGACGCGACCAAGAAGAAGGCGAACGGCGATGTGATCAGCAACGCCGGTGCCGACGACAAGACGCTGTGCCAGGGCAAGAACACCAACTGTGACCTGGAGTTCGCGACCGTCAAGTCGTACAACTTCCCGTTCTACTGGATCGCCGACCAGCTCGGGCAGGACAAGGTCATCGAGGCGGCCCGCGACGCCGGTGTCGGCACGATGTGGACCGACAGCGGCAAGAAGATCGACCTGACCAAGGCCAACGGCAGCAAGATGTCCAGCAGCTTCGACCGTGAGGTCGCCTTCGGTCAGTACCGCGTGGTGCCGCTGGAGCACGCGCAGGGTGTCGCCACCATCGTGAACGCCGGTGTGAAGCACGACGCTCACTTCGTCAAGCAGGTGCGTCAGCGCGACCCGAAGACCGGTGCCGAGAAGGTCCTCTACACCGCCCCGAAGAAGGGCGACCGGGTCTTCGACGCGGCCAAGATGTCCGACCTGCTGGGCGTACTGAAGAAGATCCCCGTCGCCGCCGGTAACACGGTCTCCGGCCGTGAATCGGTCGGCAAGAGTGGCACCTGGGAGATCAAGGTCGACGGTAAGCGTCTCAGCGGTGACACCTGGTTCGTCGGTGGCATCCCGCAGCTGGCCGCGACCGTCTGGGTCGGTGGCGCCGGCAAGCGTGTCGCGCTGAAGGAGAAGGACGGCGGCAACATGTTCGGGTCCGGCACCCCTGCCGCGATCTGGGAGGAATTCCTCGAGACCGCCTCCGAGGCGATGAAGTGGGAAGAGGAGAAGTTCCCGGAGCGCATCAGGACCGGTGACGCCACGAAGGGCAACGGCGTCAAGCCTGTGGAAACACCCGGCATCGACCAGAACAGCGTCTTCTGCCAGCTGAATCCGACCAGCACGCTGTGCCAGGCGGCCGGTGGACCCGGCGGGCCCGGCGGGCCCGGCGGCGACGATGACGACGAGGACGGGAACGCCGGCAACGGCGGAGCCGGTAACGGCGGCGGACCAGGTCCCCGTTAGCGACCCCATCTGACGAAGGCGTCCACCCCCGACGGGGTGGGCGCCTTCGTCTTATCGGGACCTGTGGATCTCATGAAGATCGGTGTGCCGCACGTGGCCGGTCGCCCTCCGGAGCCCCGGATGCGGCATGATGCCAAGACATGAGCGCCCAACCACCCACAGAACGGCCCGACGTCTCCAGAGCGACCTCGGACGGTTTCGTGCGCGGGCTCTCCGAAGCCATCGGCGGGCCGCTCGGCGCACACGCCGTGCCGCCGGACTCCCGCCCCGGCCGGTTCTGGACCGCGCCGCGGATCGTGATGGCCCTCGCCTGCCTCATCCTGGCCCTGTCCTGGGTGCAGAAGTCGCCCTGCATGGACGGCAACTGGCAGAAGAACGTCCAGTACACGCGGTACTGCTACACCGATGTGCTGGCCCTCTACTTCGCCGAGGGACTCAACGAGGGCAAGGTCCCCTACCAGGACCACCCCGTCGAGTACCCGGTTGTCACCGGGTACTTCATGGGCGCGCTCGGACTGCCGGTGCACGCCTACGGCGAGACTCACCCCGACATCAACCAGGGCAGCTGGTTCTACAACGCCAACGCGCTGGTGCTGTCACTGCTCGCGGTCATGAGCGTCGCGATCGTGCTCTCACTCCGGCGGCGACGGCCATGGGACGCGGCGATCTTCGCGGTGTCCCCGATCGTCGTGGTCACCGCCACGATCAACTGGGACTTTCTGGCCATCGGTCTCTTCGCGGTCGGCCTGGCGCTGTGGGCGAAACGGCATCCGATCTGGGCAGGTGTCTTCTTCGGGCTCGGGGCCGCGGCGAAACTGTGGCCGGTGTTCATCCTCGGGCCGATCCTGATCCTGGCGTTGCGGAACGGCCGATTGCGGTCCTTCTTCAGCTCGTTCACGGCCGCCGGTGTCACCTGGCTACTGGTCAACCTGCCGGTCATGATCCTGTGGCACGAGAGCTGGCTGAGATTCTTCCGCCTCAACGACGAGCGGCCGATCGACTGGGGCACCTTCTGGTACATCGGCCGCTACCTGGACAGCAAATGGAACACCGGCACCGCGGGCGATCAGGGCCCGTTCCAGTGGCTCAGTGACCACATCCCCGAGCTCAACCGTCTGTCGTACGCCATGTTCGGCCTCTGCTGTCTCGGGATTCTGATGCTCGGTCTCCTGGCGCCGCGTCGGCCCCGGCTCAGCCAGCTCGCCTTCCTGGTCGTCGCGTGCTTCCTGCTGTTCAGCAAGGTCTGGTCTCAGCAGTACGTGCTGTGGCTGGTTCCGCTGATCGCCCTGGCGCGCCCGAAGTGGGGCGCGGTCGTGGCCTGGACCGTCGCCGAGATCGGCTACCTTGCGGCGTTCTATGCCGAGCTGATCGGTGCCGGCGGCAAGTCGGTCATTCCGGAGGGCACGTTCGTGCTCGCTTCCACGGCGCGATTCGTCACTGTGGCAGTCCTTTGCGGGTTCGTTGTCCGGGAGATCTGGCGGCCGGAACTCGACGTGGTCCGGGAGTCCTACGGGGGTGCTGACCCGGACGCGGGGGTGCTCGACGGGCCTGAGCAGCCGTGGATCACCGGGTTGCGTCGGACCTTCGGGTTGGGACCCTCGTTGGAAGCCCCGGCTCCGCCCCCGCCGCCGGTTCACAAGGATGAGGCTGCCGCTCCGATCGGTGGTTGAAGTCGGCTCCGCGGGTCGTCGGGGCGGCGGTCGATCGTTGTCTGTCCTGCCGGGGTTGGTGGCGGGTCGGAATCCGTCGCGGTTCTGAGGTGTGGCTACCGGCCGGCGTCTATCGCGGCCGGGGTCCGAGTCTGGGATGGCCATGAACGTCGACCCGGGTTGCCGGTCGCGTATCGGTCCAGGTTTCTGCCCCGGGCTGACTCGGCGAAGGTTGGTGGTCACCGCACTAGGCAGTTGCTGGCTGGCATCGACCTAGGCCGAAAGGTAATTGCCAGCTGGGTGCATCTACTCGGCGTTATCCACCTGTACGGTCCGCAACGACGTCGAGCGCTGCGTGCCCTCGGGTGTCAGAGCTTCCGGAGTCAGGACCGGGCCGGGGCCGCGAGTTTGTAGCCGAGCCACCCGGTGCTGCGGCGGCGGGTCGCACGTAGAGGTTGTGCGTGACCCTGCCGTCGTGATGGCGACGGTGGGCGTCCACGGATCGGCAGTGTGGACCTCCTCGTCGTTACCGTCGTGGGCTCCGGGGCCGCGGGGGGTCGGTTACCGCCGCGGCTCGGTGCTGGACGATCAACTAGGGCCGTTTTTGGAGCCGGGCTCCGGGATATCGCGGCCTCCGGCCCGGTAAAGGGTTCGTTGCCCAAGGCTGGGCGATCAGGCGATCTGGGGAAGGGTTCGCCGGGCGCGGCTGGGCGATCAACAGCCTGGGGAAGGGTTCACCGCCCACGGCTGGGCGATCAGGCGGTCCGGGGAAGGGTTCGCCGGGCACGGCTGGGCGATCAACAGCCTGGGGAAGGGTTCACCGCCCACGGCTGGGCGATCAGGCGGTCCGGGGAAGGGTTCACTGGGCACGGCTGGGCGATCAGGCGGTCCGGGGAAGGGTTCACTGGGCACGGCTGGGCGATCAGGCGGTCCGGGACAGGCTATCCCCACCAGCCTCAGACCCTGACCGTAGAAGGTGTCTAGCCGCTGTGCCCGTTTGAACTCACCTGGATTTTGTAGGGGCGTTGCTGCTCGGGAGACCTTGTGCGGCGATGACCGCCCTGGCGAGTGCGCTATCCAACATCGGCCGACTGTTGCGGATCTTGGGCGTTGGTGGCCGCCGGGACTGAACGGCCGCCGGACCCACAAGACGCGTACAAGATCGCGGCGGGTCGCGACGATCGTCCGAGATCTGCGACTGTGGGGGTGCGTGATCGCGTGCGGGCGCATGATCGAGTGGGGGTACGCGGGAAGGGCCGTGAACGGCGTGACCACGTACGAGGTTCGTGGCCGCGCCTGGCTGTCGGAGTTTCGACTCCGGCAGCTTCCTCTACCGGAGTTTCGACTCCCGCAGCTTCCTCTACCGGAGTTTCGACTCTCGCAGCTTCCTCTAGTCGAGGGTGAATACGACGGCGCCGGGTACGTCCTCGCGCCGGAGGCCCAGGCTCTCGACCGGCAGATCGCCGGCGTCTTCCCAGGCGGTGCCGGCGATGTGGTCGCTGAGCAGCAGTACCCGCCGGACGCCCAGCGAGTCGAGATAGGCCACGCTGGTGGCGTCGGGGAACGTGGCGACCTTGGCGCGCATTTCGGCCTGGGCCTGGGCGTTGAAGCTGCCGCCACCGTTTGTGACGTCCTGGAACCTCGTAGTGGTCCAGAGTTGGACGGTCTGGTCGGTGAGCTCGGCTGTGGGCAGCACGAGCATCGGGCCGGGTACGGTTCGCAGCGCGGCCGGCTGTGCTGGGACGACCGGGTGAGCCGTGGTGTTCCAGCCCTCCAGTGCGACCAGGATCAGCGGGATCAGGGTGGCCAGGCGCAGCCATGGGCCCGGCCACGGCGGGATACGCAGGGCGGCCAGGTGCTCGGCGCGGCGGACGAAGTCGTCGACCGCTCCGGCGGCCAGGATCGCCAGCAGCAGGGTCACCCAGAGCATCAGGCGACCCGGGATGCGCAGGTCGAACGAGGCCGGGAAGTGTCCGAACAGCGGCATGTACGTCCAGCGGCCGTCGAAGAAGTTCGTCCCCAGGGTGAGCACGATCGCGGCGGCCAGGCCGGTCGCCAGCAGCAGGCGGTGCCGGAGCCGCCAGATCGACAGGAACAGACCTGCCAGGGCCAGCGCATACAGGGTGAACCCCGGCAGCAGGGACATCTCTGCCGCCCAGCCGAGCGACGTGCGTGGTGTCTCGTGCGCGGCGCCCCAGATTCGTGATTCGGCCGGACCGATCAGCAGGCTGCGCAGTGGCGGGGAGAAGAAGGTGATCTCCTGCAGGCGGGAGCCGGTGTCGTCACGCCGGATGTAGGGCACCGCGATCAGGATGCCGACCGCTGTGAAGATCGTCGCGCCCATGATGTTGACGTTGGTGAGCAGTACGCCGATGAGCGGCTTGCGGCGTGGCTTGCGCGACTTGGCGGGGTCGGGTTTGGGCGGAGGCAGGAAGAACCGGAGGAACCGGAAGAACCTGGCCGGGTTCCGTCGGCGTGGGCTCTCCAGAACGTCCGCCTTGGACAGATCCAGAGCAGGCTGAACGGTGGTGTCCTTGAGCGGCTTACCGGCCTTCGCGATCGCCTGGGCCCGGCCCGCCTCCGTCAGTGGCTGCACCTTGCCGATCGCCGGAGCAACCGAGGCCTTGCCGACCTCCGGATCAGCCGACGCCTTGCCGACCTCCGGAGCAGGCGGTGCCTCGTGGGCCTTCGCCTCAGCCTGCTTCCCCGCAGCCGATGGATCGGCCTTCCCCGCAGCCGACGGATCGGCCTTCCCCGCAGCCGATGGATCGGTACCCGATGACTTGTCGTCCTTCTTGGGCCGAGCCTTCGTGAACACGGCTTTCGTGAACAGGGCCTTCGTGAACAGGGCCTTCCTGGATCCGGTCTTCTCCGGGCGCGCCTCCTTGGGCATCGGCCGAAGGTGGTGCACCACGCCCGCGACGAAGAGACAGAGCAGAAGCAGACCCAGCACGTACGCGAACGGAACGCCCAGCGAGAAGCCGAGTGTGAGCTGCCAGATCGCGACGAGCCAGCCGGTGATCGCCCACGCGGCACTGCGTCGATCGGCGCGGAAGCCGTACCGCAGGGAGTAACCGTGCCCGCGGACCAGCATGGCCAGCGCCAGCGGGATGCCGCCCGCCGAGATGATGTCGAGGTGGCCCTCCTGCGCGAGCCGCCACGGGGCGTAGGCGAACGCCACGGCGGCCACCGCCGCACCGGTCTTCCGGGCGCCGAGCTGTCGCACCAGAGCGTAGGCGCCGATCACGAGCAGGGCGTGGGCCAGCACGAACACGATGTTGTAGCGCAGGATCGCAGCGCTCGGGCCGGTGCCGAGTATCCCGGCGAGCGCGTAGCCGAGGAGGTTGTCACCGAACGCGAAGGCGTCGGCGGCCGGGAAGTACGCGTTCGACTGCCACAGCCGGACCGGATCGGTGATCAGGATGTGCCCGAGCCAGGACATCTGCCAGGCCTGCCGGGACGGGTCGCCGAGGTCCTGCGGAAGCGTGTACATCGGGTAGCGCAGGGTGGGCCAGGTCATCGCCACGGCCAGCAGGCAGCCCGCATAGACCATCAGCGCGTATTCCCGGATGAGCGTGCGCAGGGCCGCCCGCAGACCGCGGCGCAGGCGGCCGGGCTGCTGATCCTGTGTCGCGGCGAAGACCGACCACGGGTCCGGCGGGGCGCCGGGCGGACGCGTCGTCGGCAGTGGCTGTCGCTTCTTCGTACCCTCGTCGGTCTTCTTTGGATCTTTTGTCTCTGGTTTGTCGGTTTTCTCGGCCACGGCTACCGCAGAGGCCGTGACAGGTGGCGCGGTGTTCTTCGTGGCCGTCGGGCGACCGCCGCGGAACAGCCCGAAACGCCGCCGGCGCGCGGGCTCCTCGGGAGCGGGCGCGGGCGCGGTCGGCTTCGGCTGCTCGGTCATGACCCTCCCCGTCGGCGGTGCGTCAGTTGCCCGCCCGCTCCCGCAGCAGGGCGATGTCGGCGGTCTGACCCTCCACCCCGCCGGGCGTCTCCACAATGGCCGGAGCGCCGGAGGCACGGATGGCGGCGACCACCAACTCGGGGTCGATCTTCCCACTCCCCAGGTTGTCGTGCCGGTCCTGGCCCGAGTCGAATCCACCCTTCGAATCGTTGGCGTGGATCAGGTCGATCCGTCCGGTGATCGCCTTGACCCGGTCGACGATGCCGATCAGGTCCTCCCCGCCGGCGAAGGCGTGGCAGGTGTCCAGGCAGAAGCCGGCACCGAACGAGCCGACCGCCTCCCACAGCCGGGCCAGGTCGTCGAACCGCCGGGCACAGGCGTTGTCGCCGCCCGCGGTGTTCTCGATCAGCACCGGCAGGGGCAGGCCGCCCTCGCTCTCCGCATACTCGAAGGCCTTCCGCCAATTCACGAAGCCGGCCGCGAGATCGGCGCCGGCGCCGACGTGCCCGCCATGCACGATCAGGCCTTTCGCGCCCAGCTCGGCGGCGGCCTTGGCGTGGGCCATCAGCAGCTTGCGGCTCGGGATGCGGATCCGGTTGTTGGGGGAGGCGACGTTCACGATGTATGGCGCGTGCACATAGACGTCGACCTCGGAGGCGCGGATGAGCTCCGCGTCCTCACGTGGTTTGGGCGAATTGTATTTCTGCGGGTCGGTCAGGAAGAACTGCACGGCCTCGGCGCCACGGGCGGCGGCCTCGGCCAGTGGGTCGGCTGAATCGACGTGGGCTCCGATGCGCATGGGACGAGCCTACGACGCGGGTACGACGGTTCCCCCTCGCGTCACCGGCCTCCGCCACGAGTCGTTAGCTCCATTGATCACGCTTGACGGATGCCGGCGCGGGCCGGCGTTGAACTGGGGGATGGTGCATGTCGCGGCAGTTCCGATACCGGATGGCGGCGCTGGGGCTGAGTGGCCTGATCTTCGGCGCCCCGCTGCTCACGAACGGGACGGCGAGCGCCGAACAGGTCGAGGCCAACGACCGTCAGGTGAGTTTCGGCGGTGCGGGCGTGCTGGGCCTGTCCTGCGGTTCCAAGCCGAGCGTCGAGTCGATGACGGTGCCGGCCAGCAGTGTGGTCCGGGTGGTGAATCAGACCGGCCACGACGCGCAGCTCAAGCTCGCCGGTGCGCCGAGGGGCACGATCCCGGCCGACGGCGCCGCCGAGGTGGTGTTCCGGCGCGGCACCACGGCGGTCCTTCTCACTCCGGACTGTTCGCTGGGTGAGGCGGCGCTGCCGGTGATGGTCACGGCCGCGCCGTCGGCCTCGTCCGAGCAGCCGGGACCGGCACCGGCGCCGGCGACCGGGGGCGCGTCGGCGGTCATGTCGAAACCGGCGGCCGGCTCAGGCTCGCCGTCGGGTACCTCCGCGGGGTCGGCGCTGCCGGACACGATCGCCCCGGCGTCGCGTCCCGTCCGTACCTCATCGGGGGATTCCAGGAGGGGAGTCCGGCGCCCGGCCGAGACGCGGACGGCGACGACGATCCCGACCGTTGCGGCACGGATCAAGGGCAAATCCCTTCGCGGTACGGCCGGAATCGGCGCCCCCGCGTTCGCCGGCATGCCACCCGGTGACCGGAAGACGATCGTGCCGCAGGCTCCGCCGCAGGTCCGCGCGGTCGTGCCGTCGGCCACGGAGACCGGCACCGAGGGCGCCGTCCCCGTGGGGGAGGCGACCGAGCCGAGCGGATTCCGGGCGGCCGAGCCGGTGGCCGCGGTCGGCCGGATCGAGGACGGGCACCCGCTGGGTCTGCTCGGACTCACGGCACTGGTGTGCGTCCTCGGCGTGGCAACCGCCGCGATTCGGGCAATCGTGTCGCAACGTGCATCTCGTACAAATATGGCGTAAGCTCTTCTTCAGAAGCTCCGCGGGGCGTACGCGTCCAACCTCATCGGTGTGGTCGTTCCTCCCCAGGTCCCACCCAACGAATCGGGCCGGACGCCCCGCGGCTCTCCATCGGCGACCCCGTCCCACGGACGGGGTCGCCGCTTTTGGGTCCCGTGCCCCTCGTGGGTATGCTGGCTCGGTTCGCAGTGTGTTCGCCGTGGGCGCAGGTGTCCCACGGCTTTCTTCTGCGAGCGACACAAGACCTCCTGCCACGGAGAGACCGTGGCCGCTCAGCCCACAGGAGGTGAGACAGTCTTGCGTCATTACGAACTCATGGTGATCCTCGACCCTTCGCTCGAGGAGCGCACCGTCGCCCCGTCGCTCGATCAGTACCTGAACGTGATCAGGACCGCGGGTGGCTCGGTGGAGAAGCTCGACGTCTGGGGCCGTCGCCGGCTCTCGTTCGAGATCAACAAGAAGGCCGAAGGCATCTACGCGGTCGTTGACCTGCAGGCGACGCCCGAGGCCGTGGCCGAGCTGGACCGTCAGCTCCGGCTCAACGAGTCCATCCTGCGCACCAAGGTCATCCGTCCCGAGACCCGCTGAGCCGTTTTTGTCAGAGGGTCCTGAGACCCTTTGCATCAACGACACGAAGCGGCGAGGAGAAGTTTCATGGCTGGAGAAACCGTAATCACGGTCGTTGGCAACCTGGTCAACGACCCTGAGATGCGTTACACCAACTCGGGCGCGGGTGTCGCCTCGTTCCGCATCGCCTCGACGCCGCGGACGCTGGACCGGCAGAGCGGCGAGTGGAAAGACGGCGAGGCACTCTTCCTCACCTGCAACATCTGGCGTGAGGCCGCCGAGCACGTCGTCCAGTCGCTGCAGCGCGGCGCCCGGGTGATCGTGCAGGGCCGGCTGCGTCAGCGGTCTTACGAGACCAAAGAGGGCGAGAAGCGTTCCTCCTACGAACTCGAGGTCGACGAGATCGGTCCCTCTCTGCGCTACGCCACGGCGACGGTGCAAAAGGCGGTCCGTTCCGGCGGCGGCGGTGGCTTCGGCAACTCCGGGGGCGGTTACGGCTCCGGTGGTGGCGGTGGCAACAGGCAGTTCAGTGGCGGCAACAACAACAGTGGCGGCGGCGGTCGGGGCAACAGCAACGACTTCGACGACCCCTGGTCCACGGCTGCTCCGGCCTCCGGCGGCCGCTCCGGTGGGGGCGGCGGCAACTCCTCGTTCGGCGACGATGAGCCTCCCTTCTGAGCCCACCCGGGCTTCCCGATCATCAACAGGAGTTTGAGCAATGGCTAAGGCCGCTGCGCTTCGCAAGCCGAAGAAGAAGGTGAACCCGCTCGACAAGGACGGGATCACCTACATCGACTACAAGGACACCGCGCTCCTGCGGAAGTTCATCTCCGACCGCGGCAAGATTCGTGCCCGCCGCGTCACCGGTGTGACTTCCCAGCAGCAGCGTCAGATCGCCCGCGCGGTCAAGAACGCCCGCGAGATGGCGCTCCTGCCGTACACGGCCACGGCTCGCTGAGAGGGGGCACCGAGATGAAGATCATCCTCACGCAGGAAGTTTCCGGCCTCGGCACCCCCGGCGACATCGTCGAGGTGAAGAACGGTTACGGCCGCAACTACCTGCTCCCGCAGGGGTTCGCGATCCAGTGGACCAAGGGCGCCGAGAAGCAGGTCGTCGTGATCAAGCGGGCCCGCGAGGCTCGTGAGATCCGTGACCTGGGCCAGGCCAACGAGGTCAAGGGCCAGCTGGCCGGCCTCAAGGTCACGCTGAAGGCGCGCTCCGGCAACGGTGGCCGTCTGTTCGGCTCGATCACCCCGGCCGAGATCGTCGACGCGGTCAAGACCGCCGGCGGCCCGGCTCTCGACCGTCGTCGTCTCGAGCTCCCGGGTCACATCAAGACCACGGGCTCGTACAACGTCCAGGTCAAGCTGCACCCCGAGGTGACCGCAACGTTCCCCGTGAACGTGGTGGCCGCTAAGTAGTCGTTCGTACTACGCCGAAACGGCGCGCTGGGCTTCTGCCCGGCGCGCCGTTCTCGTTTTCAGCTGAGGCTGTTGCCGGTGATGGCGGAGGACAGCACGGTGGCGAGACCGCCGCCGACCACGGCCGCGGCCAGGCCCACGCTCGCCGACTTCCAGGCGGTCGTGGCTGTACGCAGGCCGTAGGCGACCAGCATGCTCAACGCCAGCGAGATGCCGAACTCCGGCGCGGCGTCGGCGAGCGTCTCCAGGGCGTGATCGCGCTGGCCGCTGTTGAGCAGGAAGATGCCCGCCACGAAGAGTACGACCGGCACGCCGTACCAGACGACGGTGTAACCGACCGCGGCGAGCGGGCTGCTCTCCTGGTCCTCCTGCTCCTCGTCGTCGTCCGGGTCGAGAAGGTCGTTCTGCCGGTTCGACGGGAAGTCGCCGACCATCGGCCGGCGCTCGTAGGCGCCGGTTCCCTGGAAGGCACCGGTGTTCCGGCGGGGAGGCCACGAGGTGTCCTCCTCCGCTCCGGCACCGTCCGCGGTACGCGGTGCCTGGATCACCGAGGTGGCGCTCAGGGCCAGATTCGCCGATCCGTCGACCGCGGCTGAACCGCTTGGCCGAAAGGGAGGAAAGTCCGACGTGTCGTAACGGCGGGACTCGCCCTCGGCCAGATCGCTCTGGCGGGACAGCTCGCGGCGCCAGTCGGTCTCACCGTCCTGCCCGGCGCCTCGATACTCGGCCCCGGCCCCACGCCGGCCCGCGCGTTCTGCGGCGAGCCAGTCCGCGAGAGGCGGACGGCCACCGAAGCCACCACCGGCGGGCGGTGGCGGATCGTCGCGATCGTTCCGGCCGCGCCGGGACGACGTGTCGGTCAGCGGATCGGTCCAGCGTGCCGACGGGTCACCGGGCGACGACACCGGTGCGTTGCCGTAGACCGGTTTCTGCTGCGCCGCCCAGGCCGGGCCGGAGGCCGGTGCCGAGCTGCCCGCCGGTAACGCGCGAGCGGACCCGTAGCCGGGACGGCGGGGCTCGGAGGGCATGTCGTAGCCGGACGGCTGCGACGGCACACCAGAACCGCCGTAGGACGGCCCCTGAGCTCCCTGGGGGCGCTGGCGCTCCTGGTCGGTCCACGACGTCTCACCACCGGCCGGACTGCCGTAGGCGGGCCGCTGCGGCGCCTGACGTTGCTGTCGCTCCTGCTCCAGCCACGACTGGCCGGGCGGAGGGCCGCCGTACGCCGGACGCTGCGGTTCCTGCCACGCCGGCCCACTGGCGGGGGCGGCCGGCAACTCCCGGGCGCCGTAGCCGGGCTGCTGCTGGGCAGATGGGCCGGCCGGCAGCTCACGGGCACCGTAGGCGGGCCGCTGCGGCGGCGCCGACGGACCGGCCGGCAGCTCACGGGCGGCACTGCCGAAGCCACTGCGGGGCGGCTGTTCGGGACGCGACTGGCCGAAACCCCCGCCGGACGGGAGCTCACGTTGCCCACCGCCGTAACCGGGGTCCTGCCAGCGCGGAGACTCCGCCGGAGAATCGTCCGGGTACGCCTGGCGACGCGGCTCCGGCACACCGTTGTCGGACCATTGCGGCGGCATCGGACCGGGTCGCCGGCCGTCCGGGGCACCGCCCATGCGGCGGTTCTGCCGGGTCTGCCGGGGCTCGGGCGCGGCCTGCCAGGCCTCGGAGCTGATCGGTTCCTCGGGCGGCGCGGAGTCGGACGCGCGACGACGTCCGCCACCGAAGCCGTCGGTGCGGTACGGGTCGTCGGGCCGACGCCGCCGGGTCGGCCCGTCGTCCATCGGGCCGCTGGCTGCCCAGCCGGAGCCTCCGGCGTCACGGGCCGGGATCGAGCTGCTCGGCAGCGGCCCGCCGGGCACACCGCCGGGCGGATCGGCCCGCCGGCCCCGTCGGCCGGTGTTCTCCGGCTCGTCGTCCCTCATCGCCTCGCGACGCGCCGCCTCGGCACGCCATGCGAGAACGCGCGGATCGTCCTCGGCACGGCTCCACTGGCCGGTGTCGGGGTCGCGTGTCCAGTTGCTGGTGTCCTGCTCGGCGTCCCACGACGCGGTGTCCTCGCGCCAGTTGGTCGGGTTGGCGTTGTAGCGAGGCTGCCGTCCGCCCTGAGAACCGCGGCGTCCACCGGGCTCGGCCCGCGGCGGTTCGGGACGGGACTCCTCCGCCTGCCGACGCCGGTCACGGCGCGACGGAGCCTCGGAGCGCGCACCCCAGGCCGGAGCCTCCGGAGCGTCCTCCCGGTCGTCGAAGACCGGAATGCTGCCGGTGTCGGTGTGCCCGGCCCAGTCGTCGTCCGCGCCGCTCGACCAGCCGGAGCCACCGGAGGGCGCGGCCTGATTCTCAGCGGCCCGCCGGCGGCCGGCACGGGTCGGCCGCTCGCCGTAACCCGCACGATCGGTGTAACCGGCATCCCTGTTCCAGGCGGCACGGTCGTCGTCACGGACCAGGTGCCGGGCGTCCTCAGCGGGCGATCGCTGCCAGCCGGGCGCCTCGGTGCGTTCCCAGCGGGTCAGTCCGGTGGTGTTCTCCCCCGGACCGGGACGGCCGTCGCCCGGGCCCGGACGGTCCGACCATGCCGGGCCGGAGGCCGCCGCGGTGGACCAGGATCCGGTGTCGGCGCCGCGGCGCCGGGACTGCGCCGGTGCGGACGGTTGCTGCCAGGAGGGCGTCTGCTGGGGCTGCTGCCAGGACGGTGTCTGGGCTGCCGGTTCCTGCTGCCACGACGGTGTCTGCGTGGACGGCTGCTGCCACGACGGTGTCTGCTGGGGCTGCTGCCAGGAAGGAGTCTGGGCGGAGGGCGTCTGGGTGGACGGCTGCTGCCAGGACGGTGTCTGGGCGGACGGTGTCGGGGCGGACGGCTGCCGCCAGGACGGGGTCTGCTCGACCGGGGTGGTCGCGGCCGGAAGGTCGGAGCGGCGCTGCCAGGACGACGACGTGTCCGGGTCGTTCCGCCTCCAGGAGGGTGCCTCCGGCTCGGACTGCCGCCAGGACGGCGGGTCGGGCTCGGGCTGCCGCCACGACGGGGTCTCGGGGGCGGACCGCCGCCAGGACGGAGTGGCGGCGTCGCTCTCCGAGCCGGTCTCCCACGCGGTACCCGGGATGGACGGCTTCTCCCGTTCCTGGGCGGCCTCGTCCTCGGAGCGCCAGGCCTCGGTGGTGGACCGCCAGACGTGCGAGCCGGTGGCCGAACGCCACTCGGTGGTCTGCCGCCAGCGTGCCCCGGTGGCCCGCCACTCGGCGGTCTCGGTGCGCCAGCCGACGCCGTCGGCCGGGAAGGTCGGGCGGCCGGTGGTGGTGACCTCGGAGGACCACCGGTTGGCCGGCTCGATGGCCTGGCCGCCGCCACCGTTGTAAGGCTCGACCTCGGCCTGCTGTGCCCAGTCGTCGGCACGGCGCTGCCAGGCGAGTGCCTCGTCGCTCGGAGCCATGCTTCCGGTGTCGGTCAGGGACGACCAACGGGACTCCGGTTCCTCGGGCTCCGATTCACGGGTGGGCCAAGATCCCGCAGCGCGCCGAGGGCGCGACATGCGGGTCCCGTAGTCCCACTCCCGTTGGTCCACCTGAAAAGGGTGACGTGCCCGAAGCGGAACCGCAACGCCTCAGTGCGACGGCTTGCTCACGGGAGTCGGTATTTCCGCTGATCCTGAACTGTTTCTGCCCTCCACAGGCAGGAATGACGAATCCCCTGCTCGGGTTGGTTGTCCCCAAGAGTTATCCACACGGTGTGCACAGGGCTACCCACAGGAGTCACCGGAGATGTCCACAGGTTGTCCAGAGGCTCATCCACCGCGGCAGTTGGGCTGGTGGCAACGGGATTCGTACAGTGGTCCAGCCTCACAAGCGGACTTTGATCGGAACGAAGCACTGAATCCGGTCCGGGATCAGTCGAAGGGGTTGTCCGGGACGGTCCGATTTTCGAGGCGGCCATGGCCGAGTAGAGGGGGAAACCGGTGTCGATCACCGACGACGCGAGGCCTGAGTCGCGGCCACCGTCCCAGCCCGGTGGCGGCGGTGGGAACTTCACCGGCGGTGGCGGCGGAGGCGGCGGCAAGGGCGGTGGTGGATCGGACGGCGGTCAGTTCGACAAGGCGCCGCCGCAGGATGTCGCGGCCGAGCAGGGCGTGCTCGGCGGCATGCTGCTGTCCAAGGATGCGATCGCCGACGTGGTCGAGATCCTCAAGGTCAACGACTTCTATCGTCCGGTGCACGCCACGATCTTCGACGTCATCCTCAACCTGTACGGCCGTGGTGAGCCTGCCGACGCACTGACGGTGGCCGCCGCGCTGGCCGACTCGGGTGATCTGCAGCGGGTCGGCGGCGTGCCGTACCTGCACACCCTGATCGAGAGCGTGCCGACCGCGGCGAACGCCTCCTACTACGCCCGAATCGTCTCCGAGCGTGCCATCCTGCGCCGCCTGGTCGAGGCGGGCACCAAGATCGTCCAGCTGGGTTACGGCACGGGCGGCAACGGCGGCCGTGACGTCGACGACATCGTCGACCTGGCCCAGCAGGCGATCTACGACGTCACCGAGAAACGCGTCAGCGAAGACTTCGCGGCCCTCGGCGACATGCTCCAGCCCACCCTCGACGAGATCGAGGCGGTCGGCGCGTCCGGTGGCGTCATGACCGGCGTCCCGACCGGATTCGCCGACCTCGACCGTCTGCTCAACGGCCTGCACGCCGGTCAGCTGATCATCGTGGCCGGTCGTCCCGGTCTCGGTAAGTCGACCGCCAGCATGGACTTCGCCCGGAACGCGGCGATCCAGCACGGTCACGCCAGCGCCATCTTCTCGCTCGAAATGAGCAAGATCGAGATGGTCATGCGTCTGCTCTCCGCCGAGGCCAGGGTGCCGCTGCACACGCTGCGCTCCGGCCAGCTCTCCGACGACGACTGGACCAAACTGGCCCGGCGGATGGGCGAGATCAGTCAGGCGCCGATCTTCGTCGACGACACGCCCAACATGAACCTGATGGAGATCCGGGCGAAGGCGCGCCGGCTCAAGCAGCGTCACAACCTCAGGCTGCTGGTCATCGACTATCTCCAGCTGATGTCCTCGCCGAAGAAGACCGAGAGCCGTCAGCAGGAGGTCTCGGAGCTGTCCCGTGGTCTCAAGCTGCTGGCCAAGGAGATCGAGTGCCCGGTGATCGGCGTGAGTCAGCTGAACCGTGGTCCTGAGCAGCGCACCGACAAGCGCCCTCAGCTGTCCGACCTTCGTGAGTCCGGCTCCATCGAGCAGGACGCCGACGTGGTGATCCTGCTCCACCGTGACGACTACTACGACAAGGAGTCACCGCGCGCGGGCGAGGCCGACTTCATCGTGGCCAAGCACCGTAACGGCCCCACCGACACCATCACAGTGGCGGCGCAGTTGCACCTCTCCCGCTTCGTCGACATGGCCATCTGAACGGCTTTTGTCCGGCTGGTTCTCACCGCTGTCTCGACCGTCTCGAGACAGCGGTGACAGCCAGCCGGACATGAAGCGGCGTTATGCGTCCTCGTTGGAGCGGTGATTGGTGACCAGTTGTTCGATCTGCCGGGATTTGCCGGCGGATGCGTGCTGAACGGTTTCCACGATCACGCGGGCGAGGGTTTCGGGGGACCATTCCCTGCAGGCGTCCGGGTTGAGCCGGAGGTCGATGAGAAGTCCGTCAGCGTCCACAGTGGCCCGGATCTCGCCGGTCTCGGATTCGGCGCTGACCTGCATCGTGGCGACGCTGCGCTGAAGTTCGTCCACACCGGAACGAAGTTCCTCATACCGGCCGTAGATGTCTTCGAGGTCGTTGCGCAGGTTGGGGTCGGCGGCTTGATCAGTGGTTTCAGTCACGGGTGTTCCTCCGTTCGCCGCGACAGGGGGGCGGACGTGAGAATACCCAAGATCGGCGACGTTGCGTATTCCGGTAACTTCGTAACGCACACGAAAAGAGAGACCTATCGAAATAGCTCACTTTAAAGTGACGATGTGACTTCGGTTTGTCACTACTGAGAGTGATCAATCCCACTGGGGGCATTCCGGCGCGGTACTGAAGCTCCGGGTTCACGCAGGTGATTCGTGCACTGTGGAGCGTCGCTTTGATCGGCGACATGACTCTGCGTACCCGGAGCTTTCGCAATGACGGCGGAAAATTATCGGCTCGGATCCTCGCCCTCGAGCCGGAAACCCTCCTGAAGCGGGCCGCCGACCCGGTGCAGCACGGCCAGGACCGCCGCCACGAGAGGCTCCCGGTCGGCCAGGACGGTCTGCTGTGCGGCCGCGAGCCGGCCCGGCAGTTCGGGGTCGATCTCAGCCAGCCGGCGAGGCAGCCACTTGCCTCGCGCCGACCAGCGGTTCCCGGCGAGCAGCAGCAGGTCGGAGGCGGCGAGCACCAGTGTCGCCGCGAGATAGGAGATCTCCACCGGATCGGAACAGCCGCGCAGATCGTCGACCAGGTCGGTGACCAGATAGCGCTGCATGTCGACGGTGGTGGCGGTCGGTGCGGCGGGCCCGGCGGCGAGCAGCGCACAGGCCCGGGCGCGGTAGCCCTCGGCGGCGCCGTCGGTACTGGTCAGGATCACGCCCTCGGCGACCATCCGCAGCAGTGGAGTGCGCCGTCGTACGGTGTCGTGCCGCCAGTAATGCCGAAGCGAGCCCGGAGTCTGCACGAACCACTCGACGAGTTGACCGGAGTGGCGCAGGGTCTCCCGGAACGGTGCCGGCGGCCCGTCCAGGACGACCACGATGTCCAGGTCGGACCACGGGGTGCGGCGGGCGGTCGGCGAACTGCCGCCGAGGAACGCGGCGTGTGCGTGCGGGAATCGCTCACCGACGAGGCGAGCGGCGACTTCCACGGGATCGGCCGACATGCGACACAACGTCGCACATCGCGCATGCCGGCCGCACCCGCGTTACTTCGACGACCAGGGATCAGTCGAAGACGACCAGGGATCAGTCGAACAGGACGACCAAGGATTAGTCGAACAGGTCGTGCAGGAAGCCCCGGCGCCGGTAGTGGCCGTGGTGCCCGTAACCGGGAGCGCGCCGGTAGTGGCCGTGGTGGCCATAGGCCGGGACGGGCGGCGGGTAGGCGTGCGGCTGACCGTAGGCGGGCGGCGGCGGGGGCGGGGGCGGCGGGTAGCCCGGCTGGTGCTGGGGGTGCTGCTGATGCGGGGCGGGGGGCGGCGGAACCTGGCCGCCGGCCGGGGGCCGGTTGTAATTGGCCTCGACGGCGAAGAGCTTCTCCAGCTCGCCACGGTCAAGGAAGATTCCGCGGCACTCGGTGCACTGGTCGATCGTGACGCCACTGCGCTCGTAGACCCGCATCTCACCGTGACACTTGGGACAGGTCATCTGCATTTCATTGACGGTACAAGGCCGTGTCATTCCGTGGGGCCGAAGAAGCTGTGTCCTTGCTGAGTGCTGGGGCAAATAGCAGCAAAGCGGCCGGGTAGAGCAGGTAACCGAATCGTGTCGTCGGCATCAACAGGATCGCGGTGAGAAGTCCCCAGCCGCAGAAGAGCGCGGCCGAGCGGGCGGTCCGCGGCGGACGGCGCAGCAGCAGCACCCCGATCACGGCGGCCGCGGCCACCAGCAGGCCGACGGCAACGTAGCGCCCGTTCGGCACGGACTGCGCGATCAGATAGCCGGGGAACGGCGACTGGGCCGGACTGGTCACCAGACCGTGACCGAGCGGGAAGCGGAGCACGTTCTCGATCAGGGCGTCGGAGTTCACCAGCAGCGGCGGGATCAGGGCCAGCACGGGCAGACCGAGCGCACCGGGAAGGAGCCGGCGCCACGTCCCGGTCGCGATCGCGTGGACGACCAGGACGGCGACCACCGGGAGCGCGAAGAGTTTGCACGCGGCGGCCGCCCCGACGGCCACACCCGCCCAGCCGGGCCGGTTTGTCGCGGCGAGGGCCAGGGCGAGCAGGCAGAGACCCAGGACCGGGATGTCGTCGCCGCCGGTCGCCAGGGTCAGCGCGGTCACCGGGAGGACCGTGGCGGCCTGCATGGCCCGCACCAGGGCCGGGCGCTCCGGCACGAACGAGGGGAGCGCGCGCTTCACCCGTACCGCCGAAGGGGTTGAATCACGCAGGAGGGTGAGCGCCGCAGCGACCGTGGCCACCGTGATGATCGCGAACCAGATGCGTGCGTCGGTCCACCAGTGATCGCCGGCGAGAGCCCGCGGCAGACCAAAGATCGACATGCCGGGCTGGTACGGGCGGTAGCCGAGCAGACGTTCGTCGAGCGGGATCGCGGCGATCTCCATACGGCTCAGATAGGGCGTTCCGCTGTGCAGCAGTGACTCGCCCATATGCTCGACGACCACGACCTCCTCCTGCGCCCGGTCGGTACGCCCACCGGCGCGCTGCACGGCCTGGACGACCAGAGGCAGCAGCGCCACCGCGCCCCAGGCGGCCCAGGTCAGCACGCCGCGTTGCCGGACCAGGAACACGAGCAGCAGGGCGGCCAGATAGCCGCATGCCGCGATCGCACCCCACGCCCGGTGTGGCATCAGTGTCGACGTCAGTGCCGTGACCAGCGCGAAGACCGCGGAGAGCGAATACAGGAGGAGATCGACCGCGCGGTCCGACAGCTTGATCACGCGGGCAAGTTTGGCAGACGGCGCGCCGGCAGACGGACCACCGAGCCCTCGTCGTGCAGTGCCACCGCCAGAACACCGGGCCGCCCACCCGAGCCACGCTGCAGGGTGCTGAGGAAGCGGGCGGCGGAGTACGGCCGGGCGAACAGGTGCCCCTGGCCGGACGTACAGCCCAGCGACCAGAGAGCGCGCCGCTGCGGCTCGCTCTCGACACCTTCGGCCACGACCGTGAGGTGCAGGTTGCGGGCCAGGTCGACGGTCGTCCGGACGACCGCGGCGGCCTCGGTCGAGGTCTGGACGCCGGCCACGAACTCGCGATCGATCTTGAGCTGGTGCACCGGGATCCGGGACAGCACGGACAGCGACGAGACGCCCGTCCCGAAGTCGTCGATGGCCAGGCGGACGCCGGCGTTGCGCAGTTCGGCGAGGGTACGTTCGACCACGTCGAGCTGACTGACGGTGAGCGTCTCGGTGAGTTCGAGGACGAGCCGGTCGGCGGGCACGTCGTGCCGGGCCAGGCGGGCCAGCACCGCGCCGGGGAACGTCGGGTCGAGCAGACTGCGCGGCGACACGTTGACCGCCACCGGCAGGTCGAAGCCGGCCTCCTGCCAGCTCTGACGGGCGATCAGCGACTGCTCCAGCACCGCGTCGGCGAACGCCGGAAGCTGCCCGGAGCGCTCCACCGTCTCCAGGAACCGCACCGGGCTGAGACTGCCCTGGTCGGGGTGGTGCCAGCGGGCCAGTGCCTCGGCCGCCACCACCTCGCCGGTGCCGAGATCGACGATCGGCTGGAAGTCGACGGTGAACTCGTGCTCGGCCACGGCCCGGCGAAGCTCGCCGGTGAGTAGCAGTCGCTCCAGGTCGGCGGTGTCCCGGGCATGCGCGTACACGACGGTCTGCTCGCCGGCGCGTTTCGCCTGGTACATCGCGATGTCGGCACGGCGCATCAGCTCCTCGACGCTGCCGGTGCCGGCGGCCAGGGCGATGCCACCGGCCGCCTCGACCGTGAGCCGCATCCCCTCGACCTCGATGCTCGCGTCCAGGGCGGCGAGCATGCCGGTGGCCCGGTGCCCGGCCAGCGCAGGTGTGGGCAGGCCGGTGAGCAGCACCGCGAACTCGTCACCGCCGAGCCGGGCGACCAGATCTCCGGGGGCGGCCGCGTCACGCAGACGGCCCGCCACCTCCCGCAGCACGTGGTCGCCGGCGGCGTGGCCGAGCGTGTCGTTGACCTCTTTGAAGTGGTTCAGGTCGATCAGGAGCAGGGCGAACAGACCGGACCGGGCGGATGGGCGGAACAGCCGCTCGGCACGGTCGTAGAGCCGGCGGCGGTTGGCCAGGCCGGTCAGCGGGTCGTGGGTGGCGGCATGGGCGTTCTCCGCGGCGATGCGTGCCAGCTCGGCGTAGGCCTGGGCGTTGCGGATGGCGGTGCACACCGCGGAGGCGAAGGTCCGGAGTTTGTACTGCTCCACCTCGGTCAGCCGGACCGACCCTCCGAACCGCAGCCGCAGCACCCCGACCCGGACACTGCCGTCGTGCGCGATCAGATCGACGGTGGTCTCGTCCGGCGGCGGCACGTCATCGGCGGGGATCGGTCCGTCCGCCAGGACCTGCGACTCGGTGGCCCGGACCCTGCGGCCGGTCAGGTCGATGGCGGCCTCGGCCGCGGAGAAGATCTGAGCGGCGCGGGTCGTCGCCGAGTGCAGGACCTGGGTGAGGTCGACGGCGTTGAGCTCGTCGGTGGCCTTGGCCAGACGCTGCCAGGACTCGCGTTCCTCGCGGGTGCGAACGCTGCGGGACTGCCACAGGTGCATACACACCACAACGAGCGGGACGACCAGCAGGAGCAGCGGGTTGGTGCCGGTGGCGAACACCCCGACCACCAGCAGGGCGGCGACCAGTTCGCCGAGGTGGAGGATGACCTTGCTGGCCCAGTCGTGCAGCGCCACCTGCCATGCGCTGCTGCCGGTGGCGACCGAGAGCACCGGGACGAACACCAGGTGGTCGACCACGATGTAGGCGGCCAGCGCCAGCACGATCGGCAGCACCGGGAACGCCGGCTGGGACAGATCGGCATGGACACCCAGCGCGAGGAATACGGCGGCCGCCGATCCGGTGGTCAAAGCCTCCTTGGCTATACCGAATGCCGTTTTCTGCGGACCGAGCCACTTCAGGCAGCGCACTACGACGATTGCGGCGATAGCGGAGAAGACGACCCATGGCGCTGGAATGAGGGTCAGTCCGATGAGGACCGGAACTTCCGCCCATGTGTTGCCGTCGATGTTCGACTTGACCCGGACGTAGACCCGCGTCCGATGCGCGATGATCATGAGGCCGCAGAGGGCGGCGAGGGTCAGTGGGGCCGGCGGTGGGTCGGGAAGACGCAGCAGCGTGTAGGCCCCGAGGCCGGCGGTCGTGCAGAGGCCCAGAACGACGACGAGACCGACGAGCAGCCGTAGCTGCCGATCGGTCACGTTGTCTTCGTCGTTGTCCTGAGACATGCGGTCCTTGTCGTTGCTCAGCGCAATCGAGTCGTCGCTCAAGCCCCAAGGTAATTGATAACTGTCTGTCCGCGCATCAGGCGTTCTTCAGGCCCACTCTTTGGCGTCACGCATGGTGATTACCTCCCTTTTGTCCCGTGTCGTCCTGACAGGACATAACTTAGGACTGAGTGGAGGTGTTTTCCAGTGGATCGTGTCGGTATGCGCAGAATGCGATAACAGGATGGCGTCCTGTTACGGACAGTTTCTGAATGGAAACCCAGTGCAATGAGAATCGTTCATTCGCTTACCCGGAATTCTATTTCCGCTATCGCCGAAGCATCCCTGAGCTGTGTGGACGAAGTGTGAAGCCGCTGCGGCGGTGATGAGAACTAAGCTCCCGGTATGTCCCAGGGAACCCAGTTGACCCACGTTGACGAGACCGGTGCCGCGCGCATGGTCGACGTTTCCGCCAAGGCGGTGAGCGACCGCCGGGCCATCGCCGCGGGCAGGGTCCGGACCACCGCCGAGGTGATCGATCTGTTGCTGCGCGACGGCCTGCCCAAGGGCGACGCGCTCGCGGTGGCCCGCCTCGCCGGGATCATGGGGGCCAAGAAGACCCCCGACCTGATCCCGCTGTGCCACCCGATCGGGCTGCACGGGGTCAAGGTGGAGCTGAGCACCACTCGCGACACCGTCGAGATCACCGCCATCACCAAGACCGCCGACCGCACGGGGGTCGAGATGGAAGCCCTCACCGCGGTCGCGACGGCCGGTCTCGCCATGATCGACATGATCAAGGCCGTCGACCCCGCGGCGAGCCTGGAAGCCGTCCGGGTGCTGCGAAAAGAAGGCGGCAAGACCGGAGATTGGGTACGCCCGGAGGACCGGCCGTGACCATCCGGGCCCGAGTGATCGTCGCCTCCAACCGGGCCGCGGCCGGCGTCTACGCCGACACCAGCGGGCCCCGCCTCGTCGCCGGGCTCCGCGAACTCGGATGCGACGTGGACGAGAACCCCGTGGTCGTACCCGATGGGGACCCTGTCGCCGAAGCCCTGCGCACCGCGATCGCCGATGGTGTCGACGTCGTCCTGACCAGCGGCGGAACCGGAGTCACCCCGACCGACCGCACGCCCGAGGCGACTCGCGGCCTGCTCGACTTCGAGATCCCCGGCATCGCCGAGGCGATCCGCGCCCACAGCCGAGATCGGGTGCCCGCAGCGGCCCTCTCCCGCGGGCTCGCCGGAGTGGCCGGGCGCACCCTGATCGTCAACCTGCCCGGATCCACCGGCGGTGCCAAGGACGGGCTGGCCGTACTCGGTCCGCTCCTCGTACACACCGTGGACCAGATCCGGGGTGGCGACCACTGAGCGCTAGGCTTTCCCAGTGACCGAGTCGACCCCTGTGGACTGGGAACTGGCGCGCACGCTCGCCTATGAGGCGGGCCGGGCGGCAGCTCGCGGCGCGGAGACGATCCCGCTGGCCGAGGCCGACGGCCGGACCCTCGCCGAACCCCTGCGCACCCTCACCGACCTGCCCGCCTTCCCGACGTCGAGCATCGACGGCTGGGCGGTGCGCGGCGCCGGTCCGTGGCGTCCGGTCGGCCGGGTTCTGGCCGGAGGCACACCACCGCCGCTCACCGCGGACGGCGACTGTGTCGAGATCGCCACCGGCGCGATGGTTCCGGAGCACGCCACCGCCCTGATCCGGATCGAGGACTCGGTCACCGGTGCCGACGGCCGGGTCTCCGGAGAGCCGCGGACCCTCCCCGACTGGCGGCTTCCCGGTGAGGAGGCGGACCTCGGCGAGGAGCTCTTTCCCGCCGGTACGGCCGTCGACCCGGCGATCATCGGCGTTGCCGCGACCTGCGGCTACGAGACTCTCGCGGTCCGCTCACGCCCGAGTGCCGCCATGCTCGTCTTCGGCGACGAGCTGCTCACCGCCGGGCCGCCCGGCGCCGGCCGGGTCCGGGACTCGCTCGGTCCGCAGGTGCCCGGCTGGCTGCGCCGATACGGCGCCCGGGTGGAATCGGTGACCGGGCCGGTCAAGGACACCCTCACCGCACACCTCGACGCGATCCGGTCCGCGCTCGACACCGCCGACCTGGTCTGCACCACCGGCGGCACCATGCACGGACCGGTCGACCACCTGCATCCGGCGCTGGCCGAGCTCGGTGCGTCGTACCTGGTCAACACCGTCGCCGTACGCCCCGGCTTCCCGATGCTGCTCGCCCGGGTGCCCGGCCCCGACGGACGCGACCGGTTCCTCGCCGGGCTCCCCGGCAACCCGCAGTCCGCGGTGATCGCCCTGGTCACGCTGGTCGCGCCGCTGCTCGCGGGACTGAACGGCCGGGCTCTGCCGCCGCTGCCGTCGGTCACCGCCGGGAGTGACGTCGCGGGGCGTGGCGGCTTCACCCACCTGGCGCTGGCCACTCTCGACGTCGCCGGGCACACCGCGACCCCGGCCGGGCACGTCGGATCCGCCATGCTCCGGGGCCTCGCCAACTCGCACGGTTTCGTCGTCGTCCGTCCCGGCACGCAGGCCGCGGCCGGTGACACGGTTCCCTTCCTGCCCCTTCCGTTGCTGCCCGGAGAGCGCCCATGACCACCACCACCGGTGTGGTGACCCTGACCGCCGTGGTCGACGAGCCGCTCGACCTGGCCGCACACGAGGCCGCGGTCGCCGACCGCCGGGCCGGTGCTGTCGTCTCCTTCCAGGGCGTAGTCCGCGACCACGACCACGGCCGCGGTGTCACCCTGCTGGAGTACGAAGGCCATCCCACCGCCGCGGCGATCCTGCGCGAGGTGGCCGAGGAGATCGCCGCCGACCCGGCCGTCTACGCGGTGGCGATCTCGCACCGCATCGGCACCCTCGGCATCGGTGATGTCGCGCTGGTCGCATCGGTCAGCACGGCGCACCGCGCGGCCGCGTTCGCGGCCTGTGGGCGGCTGGTCGACGAGGCCAAGGCCCGGCTGCCGATCTGGAAGCGTCAGGTCTTCAAGGACGGCACCGAGGAATGGGTCAACTGCCCCTGACCGTCGGCGGTGACATCGGTCCGTCTCGGCAGACAGAACGTTCTGCCCACGGCGGTCACATCGGTCAGCCGCCGCGAGGCAGGGGGATCGCCGCCCGACGGGTCGTTGTGGGTCGCCGGGTCGGCAGGGTCGGTGTGCCGTGCCGCCATGGCAGCGCGTTGACCAGCACGATCAGGGCGAAAGCCGGCACGTTCCAACGCAGCGACCAGACCGGGGTGCTGATCAGGACCAGGTAACCGGCGACGGCCGCGGCCAGATAGCCGGTGCCGGTGAACCGGGCCGAGCGGGGCAGCCGGACACTCGACCGGCTGCGTACGCCGGTGTCGGCCAGGATGAGCACGGCGGGGAGGAGCCAGAGGCTCTCCGCGGCGGTGGTCACCGGGCCGGCGACGGCGGTGGTGAGGCCGATCAGCGTGAACGCGGCCACCTCGTCGCCGTCGGCGTGTGCCGAGCGGGCCCGGATCAGCCCGACGGCCACCAGCAGGACGCCGAACGAGAGCCACACGAGGACGGGCGGCGCCGGGAAGCCGTACAGCCGGGCCATCACACCGGCCAGGGACTGGTTGTCGTGGTCGCTCACCGGGGCCGGACGGTCGAGTTCCCACATCGTCGTCCCGTACCACGCCAGGGTTTCCGCCGGTGCCAGGAGCAGCGCCGTGAGGGTGACCACCGTCGCGGTCGCCAGGGCGGTGACCGCCACGCGGCGCTGCCTGGTGATGAACAGATGGACGATGAACAGGATCGCGGCCGGGCTGAGGGCGGTCGCCAGTCCGGTCCCGACGCCTGCCCAGGTCCCCGCGTACCAGGCCCGGCGCAACGATCCGGGAGCCGTCGGGTCGACCTCCGAGCGTGACTGCCCGGGAACGCGGCGGGCGCCGGACCGGCCGGAGCCGAGCACGGCGGCCAGTGACCGGTGGCGGGTCCGGGACGTGCGGCGCAGCGCGACCAGATCGGCCGCGAGAAGGGCGAAGATCAGCAGCTCCGGGCGGCCGAACCCGATCGCGGCGCGGACCGGTTCGGCCATCAGGGCCAGGGCGGTGGCGGTCACGACGAACGGGCTGTGGCGGCGCCCGTAGCGGCGGGCGACCGGCCCGGTGACGATCCGGATGGTGAGCACCAGGGCGGTCAGACCGGCCAGGGCCAGCAGCCAGCCGGCGGCGCGCAACGGCAGCAGGGTCAGGGGCGCGAGCATCAGCGCCAGGGCGGGGGGCAGGGCGGCGCCCGCTTCGTTGTCCGGGGAGCGGTACGCGTAGAGGCCGTCACCGGCCAGCCAGCCCCGGATCGCCTCATGTTCGACGGCTAACGTGCTCAAGCCGTACCGCTGCAGATAAAGGGTGATGATCGCGACCGTGAGAAGGACGCCGACGGCGACCAACCCGGTCCGCACGCGCGCAGCGCTGTGCTCGTTCTCCTCGTTCGCCGGCATGGCGCGACCCCCGTCTCGTCCCCGGGCACGGCACGTTCTGCCGGTCGACCCGCCCTTTCGCGCGAGGGGCGAAGCGGTCGGAAACGGCGGCAGGTCGTAGCCGAGCGGAAGCGAGCTTAGAAGGCGCAGACCGACCGCGCGGCCCCTCGTCCGCTTTAACGCAAAGGCCGCAAGAAGGTTGTTAGCCGGGCAATCTGCGCGCTGCCACAGCAGACGCGGCGGCGATCTTGGCTTCCCTTCGGGCGGTACGCAACGCGCGCCGAACCGAGCGCTGGCTCCGGTCCACCGCGTGCGTTGTCCGATAGCGAATACCCGGGCGCCCCTCGGTGTCGACGGCCGCCAGAAGCAGCCCGCCGAGCAGCCCGAGATTGCGCAGCATCTGATCCCGGTCGCGGCCGCCGGTCGCCGTGTGCGGGATCAGCCCGGCGGCCAGAACCGCCGCTGCGGGCCGCGTGAACCGGCCGGTGGCCAGCGCCAGCCCGGCCAGCACGTCGGCCGCGGCCTTGACGCGGACCAGGGTGACCGGATCGGTGGGAAGGCGTGGGTCGGTCCGCTCGAGCAGCGGGGTGACCCGGTCGGTGAGCGGGCGGACCGCCTGGACGCGGGACTCCGGCCGCGTCAGGGTCCGGATGCCGTCGACGACGAAGATCGATGCCAGCATGGCGCGCGCGGCGCTGCGAACGGGCCTCATGGATCCGGTTATACCCGCACACGCGGTCTTACACCGGCTGTGTCCTGAGGTAGCGGCCGAAGTGCGGGACGGTGAACGCGACAGTTCCCCGTTCCCCGGAGTAAATGAGACCTTTTTTGATCAGTGCATCGCGGGCCGGGGACAGGCTCGCCGGCTTCCGGCCGAGTGAGATGGCGATCTCCGAGGTCGGCACCGCGGCGTCCATGTCGTTGCCCGGATCGTCGGAGAGCGCCGCCATGGCCCGCATGTACTCCCGCTCGGCGGGGGTGGCACGTTCGAACCGGGAACCGAAGAACCCGACTGCCAGCTCGCCCTCGGCCTCAGGGGCGGCAACCCGGACATCATCGGCGGTGATCGGCGACTGCGGCGCGTGGTCCCAGGTCGCCTTGCCGTACGCCTGCACGAAGTAGGGGTAGCCACCGGACTTCTCGTAGAGCAGGTCGAGCGCTTCCTGGTCGTAGTCCACGTCCTCCCGCTCGGCCGGCACTCCGAGCGCCAGATCGGCGGCGTCCCGGTCCAGGCGGTCGATGCGGGCATAGCGGAAGAGCCGTTCCGAGTACGACTTGGCGGCCGACAGCACGGCCGGCAGATGTGGCAGCCCGGCGCCCACCACGATGAGCGGCGCTCCCAGCTGCGACAGCTCGTGACAGGCCGCGCAGAGCGCCGACACGTCGGTCGCGCTCAGGTCCTGCATCTCGTCGATGAAGAGCGCGATGCCGGTGCCCACGTCGGTGGCGAGCGAGGCGGCGTCGGTGAAGAGCTCGACCAGGTCGATCTCGATGTCGCCCGAGTCGGCCCGGCCACGGGCCGCCGGCACGTCGATGCCCGGTGCCCAGCGGTCGCGCAACTTGGCGTTACCGTCGTTGGCCCGCAGCGCGAACGCCTTGAGCACACCGAGCACCTCGTCCACCCGATCCGGGTCGCGGTGGTGCGGGGCCAGCTCGCGGATCGCCATGTGCAGCGCGCCGGAGACCGGGCGGCGCAGCGACTGATCCGGCCGGGCCTCGATCTTGCCGGTGCCCCACAGCCGGCCGATCGCGGCCGAGCGCAGGGTGTTGAGCAGCACTGTCTTGCCGACACCGCGCAGGCCGGTCAGTACCAGGCTGCGCTCGGGCCGGCCGCGGGCCACCCGCTCCAGGACGATGTCGAAGGCGTCCAGCTCACGGCCGCGTCCGGCGAGCTCGGGTGGACGCTGACCGGCGCCGGGAGCGTACGGGTTCCGCACCGGATCCATGACGTAGCACCGTATCGGGCTATCTAGCGTCAGCGCTAGAGTCGGCTCGATATCATCCTCTAAGTTGGTCTAGCATTCGCGCTAGAAAAGGCTAGACGGGCTGATACTCGCGCAGGCACAAGACGAAATCGACGTCGTCGTACTCAGTGTCGTAGTAGTACCACTTGGTGTACTTCGGAACGGTTCCACACTTTCGCACCGCGTCCCGCTCACCGGTGGTCTTGCCGTCGATGCGCTTCAAGATCTCGTACGTGTTGCCCGTGCACTCCACGATCCGTAGCTTGGGCTCGGTGTTCGTACCCTCGTTGCGGACGCACTGACCCTTCGCTGCGAACCGGGCGTCCGCACTGGTCTGCGGCCGTGGGACTCGAGGCGCCGGAGTGGTGGCGGCCACCGTCGGCGTCGGTTCCTCCTTGTCGCCGAGGGTGAACCAGGCCGCCGTCGCCACGCCGCCGCCGATCAGCACGCTCAGCGCGGCCACCGTGGCACCCATCGCGAACCCACGCCGGGCCGGCTGCTTCTGCCACCCCGCCTCCGGCTCCTGCCGCCCGGCGTCCGGTCTCTTCCACTCGGCCGGCGGCGCGAACGCCTGCTGCTGCGGGATCTCGTGCCCGTGCCAGGGATCGGACGGCTCCGAATACGGCTGCTCGGGGCTTCCGCCCGGCCATGGCTGACCAGGGTACGGCCCGTTCTGCGACATCGGGGGTCCCTCCAGAAGCGGCTTAGGCTGCCTGCCACCGTAGCGTGCGGCGGACAATCGGATACCTTTCACCTTCGTGTCGTCACAACTGGTGATCTTGTCGATGCTCTTCGGCGCGGCGGCCGGAGCGTTCCTGCCCCGGATCGGCCATCGCCTGACTGTCCCATTCGGATCGCCGGCCCGTGCCGAGTGCGGCCGGTGCGGCCGCCCCTTCCCCGCCGGGGTATCCGGATGGATTCACACCGGACCGGCCTGCTGCACCGATGGACATCTGCCGCCGGTGACACTCGCGCTGGTCGCCGGACTGCTGGCCGCGGTGCTCGGCCCCGTGCCGCAACTGCCGGTCCACCTGCTCGCGGCGATCCCCGGACTCCTTCTCGCGATGATCGACCTCGGGTGCCTGCGACTGCCCGACCGGCTGGTCGGTGTCCTCGCTCTGGCCGGAGGCATCCCGCTCGCCCTGCTCGCGCCGGACCGGATCGTTCCGGCCCTGACAGCCGGGCTGCTGGTCGGCACCGCCTATCTGGCGATCGCCCTGCTACCCGGGCGCGGACTCGGCCTCGGCGACGTGAAACTGGGCGCGGCACTGGCGTTCCTGCTCGGGTTCGCGGGCTGGCCGGCGGTGGCCGTGGGTCTCGGCACCGCCCACCTTCTCAACGGCGCGATCGCCACCTGGTTGCTGGTGACTCGCCGGGCACGCCCGATCCCGTTCGGGCCCGCGCTGCTGCTCGGTGCCTGCCTGGGACTCACAGCAGTCTGAGCTGCCTGTCCTTCGGTCGTGCCGGGGTGGCCTCGCCCAGTTTCTCGAACAGTCCGGAATCGATCACATCGAGGAACGGCGTCGGTGTCTGCTCGCGTTCGCTGCCGTGCCGGAACCGCTTCGCCGCATGGCTCACGTAGAGCCGGTCCTGCGCACGCGTCAGCCCCACGAAGAACAGCCGGCGCTCCTCCGCGGTCTCCTCCTCCGACGGCGTCGAACCCGGCCAGCGCAGCGGCAGCAGCCCGTCCTCGCAACCGGCCAGGAACACCACCGGGAACTCCAGGCCCTTCGCGGCATGCAGGGTGAGCAGGTTGACCGCCTCGGCCCGCGGATCCAGCGCGTCCACCTCGGCTCCGGTCGCCAGCTGCTGGAGGAACAACGGCAGGTCGTCGCCGAGCCGGTCGGCCAGGGGCGTCAGCAGGTCGGCGGCGAGCCGGACATCCTCGGGGGCGAGCTGATCGCCGTCGAGGGTCGGCGCCGCGCACCGCTGGACCAGCATCCGGGCAGCGGCCTTCACCCGGGCGGTCAGCGAACCGCCGGTGCCCCCCGCGTGCCGTAGCTCCCGGGCGATCTCGGGTACGCCGGCGCGGTCCCGCAGCCGGTTGTGTGAACGCTTCTGCACGGGGATACCGGCGCGGGACAGCGCGTCGAGGATCGGACCGGACTGCGCGTCGGTGCGGTACAGCACCGCGATGTCCGAGAACGACAGGTTCCCGACGGCGGCGGCGCGGGAGTCGACGCGGCCCGAGTCGAGCGAACGGTGCGACAGACCGCCGACCAGCTCGTCGATCGTGCGGACCACGAAGTCGGCCTCGTCGGCGACACCGCGTGCCGAGTAGCGGCCCACCAGAGACGCCTCCGGGTCCAGCCGTGCCGGGTCCAGCCGACGGCCACTGACCAGCGTCGACGGTGCGATCGCCTGCACGGCGGCGGCCAGGATCGGTGCCGACGACCGGTAGTTGCGGGTCAGCCGTACCAGCCGGGCGTCCACGAAGTCGGAGTTGAAGCGCAGGAAGTACTGCACGTCGGCGCCACGGAACGAGTAGATCGCCTGGTCCGGGTCACCGATCGCGCACAGGTTGCCGTTCGGCGGGCTGAGCTGGCGCAGCAGTTCGTACTGCAACTCGTCGACGTCCTGGTACTCGTCCACGAAGATCCACTGCCAGCGCCTGCGGTACTTCTCCACCAGCGCCGGGTCGTCGCGCAGCAGCGCCACCGGCACGCTGATCAGATCGTCGAGGTCCACCAGGTCCTGCTGGCGCAGCAGTTTCCGGTACGCCGCGTCGTCGTCGCCGGCCTGTTCCCTGGCCTGTGCCTGCTCTTGCTCGTCGGCGATCCGCCAGCCCGAACCGAGCCCGGCGGCCTTCGCGTTCTCCTTCAGCACGGTCAGGCCCAGCGAGTGGAACGTGCCCACCGTGATGTCCTCGGCCACGTCCCCGAGCAGCGCCTCGAGGCGCTCCTTCAGCTCGGCGGCGGCCCGCCGGGTGAAGGTGATCGCCAGACATCGCTCCGGGAAGACACCGAGTTCGGCGCAGAGGTACGCGATCCGGTGCGTCAGTGTCCGGGTCTTGCCGGTGCCCGGGCCCGCCACGATCAGCAGCGGCCCGCCCGGCGCCGACGCGGCCACCCGCTGCATCGCGTCCAGCCGGTCCAGCAGGCCGGTGCCGACCTCCTCCATGCCGGCGAGCATCGGCTCGAACGGCTCATGAGGGCTCGGTGGCGGTGCCAGCGGTGGCGGTGCCGGCTTCTCCTTGGCCGGCTTGGCCTTCGGTTTCGCCGGCGCGGCGGCCGGTTCGGCCTTCGGTTTCGTCGCGGCCGGGAAGTCGAACAGCGTCTCCACCTGCGGGGCGCTGTTGCGGTTACGCAGCTCACCCGGGTCGAAGAGGGTGATCACGCCGTATTCACCGTCGTACCCGGGCACCCGTCGCACGTCACCGCGCCGCAGCCGGGTGATCGCCTCCCGCAGTTCGTCGCCACCCGCCTTGCCGATCTCGTCGACCGGCACCTTACGCAGGATGTCCAGCTCGGCGCCGAGAGTGGCGACCAGGTGGTTGAGCTGCGACTCGACCGTCTTCGACTTCGGCCCGACGCCGTGGATCTCGCCGATGATCTCGTGCAGCTGGATCAGGTGCTCGACGTGGTCGTCCCTGTGGAAGCCGAGCGGGCGGTCGGCGAGGTCCTCGACCCGGCTCAGTACGCCGACGGTCAGCGGGCGCCCGCACTCGGGGCAGCGGCCGTTCGCGGCGCGGGTCTTCGCGGGTTCCCAGTTCACGCCGCAGGCGCGGTGGCCGTCGGCGTGATACTTGCCCTCCTCGGGGAAGAACTCGAGCGTCCCGGCCAGGCCGGCACCGTCCTTCACCGCGAAGTAGTCCGGAACGCCGGTGAACAGCGTCGCCTCGCGGGCCAGGGCGGCCGGGGAGTGCGCGTCCGAGTTCGAGACCAGGCGGTACCGGTCGAGGCTCGAGACCCGCCAGTTCATCTCCGGATCCGAGGAGAGGCCGGTCTCCACCGCGGTCACGTGATCGGCGAGGTCGGCGTAGCAGTCGGCGATCGCGTCGAAGCCCGACTTGGAGCCCAGCGCGGAGAACCACGGCGTCCAGATGTGCGCCGGAACCAGATAGCCGCCGGCCTCCAGGGTGATCTCCAGGAGGTTCCGCGAGTCGAGCCCCAGGATCGGGCGGCCGTCCGCGGTCAGGTTGCCGATCCGGGACAGCGCTGTGTTGATCTTCTCCACGGAGGCGAAGTCGGGGGCGTACAGCAGGTGGTGGACCTTGCGGGTCTTGTCGTCGCGTTTGTAGATCGTCGAGATCTCCACGCTGAGCATGAACCGGGCCGGTGTCGTGCCACGCAGCGAACCCGGCAGGCGCTTGGTGACCGGGCTCTCGTCGGCGAGCCGGAACAGACCGGGCTCGGCCGGCTCGAGGCTCTCCTTGAGGTGCTCGAACCATGCCGGATGAGTGAAGTCACCGGTGCCGAGCAGGGCGATGCCCTTGCGCCGCGCCCACCATGCGAGGTTGGGCAGCGTCAGATCACGGCTGCACGCCCGCGAGTAGCGAGAATGAATGTGCAGGTCCGCGACATATGTATTCGTGCTGACCTCCACACTCCGCATCCTGTCACGGCCGTCGGTCTCGCCAAGCTTCGCCACGCTCAAACACACTTACCGATCTTGATGGGTTATGCCACACGCAATTCGATGACCGTGACCTGCGGGGGCGCGCCCACCCGGACCGGCGGACCCCAGAATCCCGCGCCGTTGGTCACGTAAACCGGCACGCCGTCCACCTCCCCGAAGCCGGAGACTACCGGCTGCTGGAGTTTCACGAGCATGTTGAACGGGGCCATCTGACCGCCGTGCGTGTGACCCGACACCTGAAGGTCCACCCCGTACGGCGCCGCCTCCCGCGCCGCGACCGGCTGGTGGGCCATCAGGACGACCGGACGGTTGGTGTCCCGGTCGCCGAGCGCACGGGCGAAGTCCGGGGCGTCGCCCTGCTGCTCGCCGGTCAGGTCGTTCACCCCGGCCAGGTCGAGTCCGTTGATCTCGACCCGCTCGTTGCGCAGCGGCCGGATCCCCAGCCGGGCCACCTCGTCGATCCACTCCTCGGCACCGGAGTAGTACTCGTGGTTGCCGGTCACGAAGAACGCACCGTGCCGGGACTCGATGCCGGCCAGCGGCGCGGCGAATCGTCCCAGCTCGGCCACGCTGCCGTCGACCAGGTCACCGACGACGCAGACCAGGTCGGCGTTCACCGAGTTGATGACCCGGACGATCCGGCGGGCATGGTCGACCCCGGTCAGCGGCCCGATGTGGATGTCGGACACGACCGCCAGCCGGGTGCCGTCCATCGCCCGTGGCAGCTTGGCGATCGGAATCCGGACCCGGTCGATCTGCGGCGCGCCGGTGGCCGTCTTCACGCCGTAGCCGGTGATGCCGGCGGCGGTCAGGCCCGCGAAGATCGCGGTGCCCCGGGCGATCAGCAGGCGGCGCTCGATGCCGCGCTTCTCCGAGTCTGCGCTCGCACCGTCGGCGCCCCCGTCGGACGCGCCCGGCGTTCCGCCAGCCGCCCCCGTGACCGGTGGGACCGACCCGCCGAGGCCGGTGTCCGCCGCCCTGCTGACGCCACCGGCGGCAGGCTGGGCAAGAGCACCGTCCTTACCTGCGCGGACGATGCTCGCGGGCGCGGCCGCAGCCGTGACGGCCGTGGCGGTGCCCGCTTCACGGACGGCAGGGCTGCCATCGGTCGGGACATCCTTGGCGGTTCCCGGCCCGCGGACGGCAGGGCTGCCATCGGTCGGGACATCCTTGGCGGTTCCCGGCTCGCGGACGGCAGGGCTGCCATCGGTCGGGACATCGTTGGCGGTACGGGAGGAGCCGGCCCACAGGCGCAACGTCAGCAGCCGTGGGATCTCCAGCACCAGGAGCGTGACGAGCAGGTAGAACATCAGGGCGACCCACAGATAGCCCGGCCACGACAGCCACTGGAAGTAGCCGGCGCGAACCCCGATGAGGGTCGCCGGGACCAGAGCGAACAGCACCACGGCCAGCACCGTCCCGGCCCGCCGCCCCAGCCCGGGCCGCAGTGGGTCACGGACCAGCCGCTTCCAGAGGTAGAAGTGGATCAGGCCGATGGTCAGCAGGACCACCGCGAAGAACACCAACAAACGAACCCTCCCCAGCCGTTCACTCCCGTGGGCGAGCCCTCACCCTGCCTGACCAAGTGTCCCCGACCGCCCGAACCCGCCACCGCAGACGGCCCACCTCCTCCTCAGCGCCGTCTCAGCATCCCTGTGCCTCCGCCGCGCCGCCGCACGATCGGACTGCTTCCCGCGCCCTACCAACCTCGCCGCCCCCCAACGCGTGGTGAGTTGCGGTGCTCCGGTGGGCGTACGCCGCCGCGTAGCGGTGCTGGTGCCACGCCTGTGGTGCGTCGGTGGGCGTAGGCCCCGCATAGGGGCATTGGTGGCCAACACGTGTGGTGAGCTGTGGTGCTCGGGTGGGCGTAGGTCGCCGCGTAGCGGTGCTGGTGCCACGCGTGTGGTGAGTTGTGGTGCTCCGGTGGGCGTAGATCACCACACCTTGGTGTTGTTCCGCCCGTGTGGTGATCCGTGGCGTGCCGGTGGGCGCAGGTCACCACGCAGCCAACCAGTGAGGTGGCCGACGCGGCGGTGTGCTGGCTGGTCCGCTGGAATGGCGGTCGGTCGGCGTGGCACCTGCCGGGGTGATTTCCCATCGCGGGGCGGCCGCGTCACCGGGGCGGCAGGCTGACGGGCGATCTGGCAGCCTGGCGGGATGGAGCGGTTTCTGAGCCGGACCGCGGCTTCTGAGGCGGTCGGTGAACAGGGCTGGCGTTTCGTGCTCGGGACGTTGCGGACGTTCGTGGCGGTGGGTTCGCTCGCGGAGGCCGCCGCGGTTGCCGCCTGGGCGGTCGAGGCTTGTGGTGCCGATGCCGACGAGCATCTGCGTCTGGACCTGCGTCCGAAACTGGTCAGCCTCACCCTCAGGCCGCAAGCCTTCGGCGGTGTAACTGCCCGCGATGCAGAACTGGCCCACTCGATCACCGCCGCACTCCAAGCCGTCGGAAGGGAAACGACGCCGGGACCCGGTCTCGGGCGGGCGGCGACGCCGGGACCCGGTCTCGGCCGGGCGGCTACGTCGGGACCCGGTCTTGGCCGGGCGGCGACGTCGGGACCCGATTTCGGCCAGGAGACGACGCCGGGAACCGAGCTGATCGCGCGATCGGTGCAGGAGTGGGAGATCGCGATCGACGCCCTGGATATCGCCTCGGTGCGGCCGTTCTGGAAGGCGGTGCTCGGATACACCGATGAGCCCGGTAAGCACGGACCCGAGGACCGGCTGATCGACCCTCTGCGTCAGGGACCGGCCGTCTGGTTCCAGCGGATGTCGGAGCCTCGGCCGCAGCGTAACCGCGTCCATTTCGACATCAGCGTCCCGCACGACGAGGTGCCGGGGCGTCTGGCCGCGGCGCTCGCCGCCGGCGGCCGGCTTGTCTCCGAAGAACGGGCACCGTCCTTCCGGGTCCTGGCCGACAGTGAGGGCAATGAGGTCTGCATAACGACCTGGCAGGGCCGGGACGCCTGAGATCTCCGGACCCCCACGACGCCGCGTCATGACAGCGACTCAGCGGACCGGCCGCCGAGAAGGTGGCGGGTCACAACAGCCGTTCGGCAGGTCAGTCTGCCGGGCCGCTGGCGGATCACGGCAGCGGCTCGGTGGACCGGCCGCCGAGAAGGTGGCGGGTCACGGCAGCGGCGCGGCGGACCGGCCGCCGAGAACATGGCGGGTCACGACGGGGAGTCGGCGGGCCAGTCACCCCTGAGGTGACGGGCCAGCAGGGCGGCATGCGACAGCGGGCTCGACGTGTCCGCCGGATCGCCGTTGGTCGTGTAGTCGAGCAGGACCACGCCGCGGCCGGCCAGGGCGCGGAGGCGGCCGACCTCGTCGGCCAGCCGGTGCTCCAGCACCCACCGGTAGGCCGGCAGGTAGATCGTGTGCCGGGCGGTCGGATAGTCGAGCAGCGTCTCGCCGTGCAGACCGGCCCGATGACCGCGGACCGGGCCGAGCCGGCGGACCGTGCGTTTGAGCCCGGTCATCGAGGTCACCGCCAGTTTCGCCGGGTCGACGTCGGTCTGCTCGAACACCTTCAGTGCCTGCCAGATCCCCTCGACCGATGCGGCGACGACACCGGGGGTCAACGGCACCGGGATGCCACCGTGCGGAAAGAACGGGCTGAACCGCACCCATGGCTCGGGGCCACGCGAGGTCACGTCGATGACGGTGGCATCCGGAAATGCGGCCCGGACCGACTCCGGTTTCCTGCGGCGACTCGCGACATGAACCTGCATGCCGGAGATGCTGCCGCAGGGGTACGACAAAACCGGCGCTCAGCCCCCGGCGAAGGGCGGCAGGATGTCGACGGTCACACCGTCCGCCAGAGCCGCCGACCGGTCGTGGCAGGTCAGGCCGTCGACCAGGAAGCTGGCCGCTTTCAGGACGACGGCCAGCCGCTCGCCGTGCCGGTCGGTCAGCACCTGGATCAGACCGTCCAGCGTGGCGGCGTCGATCTCCTCGCTGGACGTGCCGCCGGCGGCCGCGCGGGCACCTGCGAAGTAGCGCACCGTGAGCACGGATCAGCCTCCGATCGCGGACATGGGGCGTACGGGCTGAAGGAACTTGGGGTCGTCGATGCCGTGACCTGCCCGCTTGCCCCACATGGCGACCCGCCACGCCTCGGCGATCTCCGCGTCGGATGCGCCACCGCGGAGCAGTTTGCGCAGGTCGCTCTCCTCGGTCGCGAAGAGGCAGTTGCGCACCTGGCCGTCGGCGGTGAGCCGGGTTCGGTCGCAGTCGCCGCAGAACGGTCGGGTCACACTCGCGATGACGCCCACCCGGGCCGGCTCGCCGGCGGCGTCGACATGGCCGGGGACCAGCCAGGTCTCGGCCGGCGCTGTTCCACGTGAAACATTGTCCGGCTCCAGGCCGAACGGCTCCAGCGCGGCCAGGATCTCCTCGGCCGTGACCATCTCGTGGCGATCCCACTGGTGCTGGGCGTCGAGCGGCATCTGCTCGATGAACCGGAGCTGGTAACCGTGCTCCAGCGCGAACCGCAGGAGCGCCGGCGCCTCGTCGTCGTTGACCCCGCGCATCAGGACCGTATTGATCTTCACGGGGGTGAGACCGGCGGCGGCCGCGGCCCGTAGGCCGGCCAGCACGTCGGAATGCCGGTCGCGCAGGGTGAGCGTGTGGAACCGGACCGGGTCGAGCGTGTCGAGCGACACGTTCACACGGTCGAGGCCGGCCTCACGCAGCGGCACCGCGATCCGGTCGAGGCCGATGCCGTTGGTGGTGACCGACAGTTTCGGGCGTGGCTCCAGGCGGGCGGCCTCGGTGATGATGCTCACCAGGCCCCGCCGGATCAGCGGCTCGCCGCCGGTGAACCGCACCTCGGTGACACCGAGGTGCTCCACCGCGAGCCGGACGAGCCGTTTCACCTCGTCATCGGTGAGTTGCTGAGGCTGCGGCATCCACGCCAGGCCCTCGGCCGGCATGCAATACGTGCAGCGCAGATTGCACCGGTCCGTGAGGGAGACACGGAGATCGGTGGCGATGCGACCGAATCGGTCGGCGAGCACGGTCACGCGCGCCGCCTCGGCGGCTCGGCTGATCTCCGGGAGATGCGCACAGATCGAATCTAGCCGCTCGTCACGCTCACTGCCTCTAGGCATATCGACCTGTGGACAACGTGGCGATCGCGTCACGTACCCCGGATCGGTACATCCCGCCGAAGGCAGCGGTGTGGACCAGTAACAGGTGCAGCTTGTGCAGCGGCACTCGCTCCCGCCAGCCGTCGGTCAGGGGCCACTGCTCCTGATAGGCGGCGAGGACCGTGTCCAGGTGCGGCACGCCGCCGAACAGCGCGAGCGTCGCCAGATCGGTCTCCCGATGGCCACCGTGCGCCGCCGGATCGACCAGCCAGGCACGGCCGTCGGCGGCCCACAGCACATTCCCCGGCCACAGGTCGCCGTGGATGCGTGCGGGCGGTTCGCTTCCACCGTACCGATGAATGGTTTGGATGATCTTCTCGATCGATGCGATGTCGGACGCCTCGAGGGCGCCACGATCAACGGAGGTCTTGAGGTACGGAAGAAGGCGCCGTTCCGCGAACCAGGAGTTCCAGGAGTCGCCGGGCGTGTTGTCGAGCGGTAGCGGGCCGATGTGGCCGGGTCGTGTGCCGCCGAAGGAGTCGGCTCCGGTCCGATGCAGCCGAGCCAGGCCGCGCCCGAATTCCTCGGCGGCCCGAGGGGAGGGTTCGCCCGGTTCCACCCACTCCATGGCGAGCAGTTCCGGGAGCGCGACCAGAACCTCGGGCACCGGAACGGCCCCGGCCTCACGCAGCCAGTTCAGTCCGGCCGCTTCGGCGGCGAACATCCCGTCCGGAGCCGGTCCGGAGGGCCAGCTCTTCGCGAAGATCGAGGAGCCGTCGTCGAGGGTCAGCCGGCTCGCCGAACAGACTCCGGAGTGCACCGGAGTCTCGCGAATCCGCTGATGTGTCAGGAATGTCGGGAGATGCTGGGGGTGCGTGCGCAGGTACGCCATGTCCACCCGGTTATCTTGCGCTTCCCGTGACGTACGTCTCCATTCCGAGGCAAGATGGCGATATGACCCCTGTCGTAGTGCGCTCGTACCGGCCGAGTGATCACTCCGCGAGCCGGCGGTTGTGGACGGAACTCACCCGTCAGCACAACGAGATGTACGGCGAGCACAGGGACGACGGCGGCGCGGGCTTCGAGGAGTACCTCACCCGTCTCGACCTGTCCGGACTGTGGGTCGCCGACCATGCCGACGACGGGGTGATCGGGATGGTCGGGCTGATCATGCGCGGGCGGGCCGGAGAGGTCGACCCGGTCGTCGTGACCATCACGCACCGGCACAAGGGCGTCGGGCGCAAGCTGCTTCAGCACGTCGCGGCCGAGGCCAAGCGCCGCAACATGTCCGCGCTGACCATCTCGCCGGAGTCGCGCAACATCGAGGCGATCCGCAGCCTGCACGCCGCCGGGTATGACGTGGTCTCGTCCATCGAGCTCACCATGGATCTGGAGCGGCATACCCATCCCTGGCACCACGGCCTCGAACTGCACGAGTTGCCGTTCCGGTCGTAGAGCTCGTCTACCAGGGGATTCACTTTCCCGTCCTGTGGACGACCCGGCGTGTCGTCCACAGGCTCCGGTCACGGCACGCGGCGAGGATCGCGGGCCGGTCACGCTGCCCGGCATGAAAGCCGAATTCGCCATCCGGAACTTCTCCGAACTCATCGCCGCCGTTCCGTTCCTGCTGGGTTACCACCCGCACTCCGCCGTCACGGTGGTCGGCATGCGTGACCAGGTGATCGACTTCGGTGCCTGCTTCGACCTGCCGCCGCCTGATCTGGGCGAGGCGGCCACGCGGGCAGAGTTCGGCGACGTGGCCGCCACGATCCACCGCCAGGCGCCGGAAACCGTCGTGATCATCGGGTACGGCCCGTCCGGCCTGATCACTCCGGCGGTGTTGCGGACGGCTGAGGCCCTGCTGGCACTCGGCATGCATATCGACGACGTGCTGCGGGTCCACGAGGGGCGATGGTGGTCGTACGCGTGCGACAAGCGCGACTGCTGCCCGCCCGAGGGCACGCCCTGCCTGCCCCCGGACAGCGTGATCGCGACCGAGGCCACCTACCGCGGTGAGGTGGCCCTGCCCAGCCGCGCCGATCTGATCGCCCTGGTGGCGCCGGTGGATGGTGCGGCTCGGCAGGCGATGACGGCGGCCACCGACCGGGCACGCAGCCGATTCGCCGATCTCGTGACCGAGTCGGTGGACTCGAAACGGCTCAGGCGGGAAGGCCGTCTCGCCGTGCGCGAGGCCGAGAAGCGGTATCGCTCCGGCGGCACGCTGACCGACGACGAGACGGCCTGGCTGGGTGTGCTGCTGGCCGACCCGAAGCTGGAGGACTACGCCGTCGACCGGGCAGGCCCGCAGGAGTGGCGGATCCGGCTCTGGACCGAGGTCCTGCGCCGGGTCGAGCCGGTCCACGTGCCCGCGCCGGCCTGCCTGCTCGGGTACACCGCCTGGATGCTGGGCCGCGGCGCGCTGGCCCGGGTGGCCGTTGACCGGGCCCTGGCAGCCGAGCCCGGTCACGAGCTGTCCGACCTGCTGCACCGGGTGATCGGGTTCGCGATCTCACCCGAGCTGGTGCGGCGACTGCGGCGATGACCGGTGGATCAGGGCCGCTCGGTCTCCTGCCGGACGGTCTCCGCACCGAGATCAGCCGGCGCGGCCGACGACCGCAGCGCCGGAGAGGGCGTGGGAGTGTCGGCGACCTGGTGCAGGCCCGGCACCCGGTCCTCGATCACGAACGAGGCCCGGGTGTGCGCCGGCGCCCCGGCGGTCGTCACGTACGGCAGCACCACGAAGTCGGCGGTCAGCGCCTCCCCGGTGATCCGTGTCCGGACGTAACCGCGCTGGTTGTTGTAAAAGCGCAGGTGCGGGTTCCAGGCCGCCCAGCTGTGGTTGCCGCTCGCCACGTCGGCGCCGTCACCACCCGAGGTGATCGACGAGCAGACCAGCTCCGTGCCGACGGTCCGCGAGGCCGGGTCGTTCCAGTCCAGCTTCAGCTCGTCGGCCCAGTGCGCGTGCACGTCGCCGGTGAGCACGACCGGGTTGCGGACCCCGGCGTCCACCCAGCCACGGGTGATCCGGTCCCGCGACCCCTGGTACCCGTCCCACGAGTCCATGCTGAGCACCTTCTGCGGACCGGAGTTGTTGTCCCGCTGCCCGAAGAAGACCTGCTGGCCGAGGATGTCCCAGCGGGCGGTCGAACGGCGGAAACCGTCGAGCAGCCACGCCTCCTGCTCGGCGCCCGTGATGCTGCGGGCCGGGTCGGACGCGGCCGGACAGTCCTTGTAACCGTCGCCGCAACCCTGGTCGTCGCGGTACTGCCGGGTGTCGAGCATGTGGAACGTGGCGAGCCTGCCCCAGTGCAGCCGCCGGTACAGCTGCATGTCGATGCCGCGCGGGATCGAGGTGCGCCGCAACGGCATGTTCTCGTAGTACGCCTGGAACGCGGCGGCACGGCGGACCAGGAAGTTCGGATCGGCCTGCTCGGGCACCTCGTCGGCCCAGTTGTTCTCGGTCTCGTGGTCGTCCCACACCACCGCCCAGGGCGCGGCCGCGTGGGCGGCCTGCAGGTCCGGGTCGGTCTTGTACTGGGCGTGCCGCTGCCGGTAATTCGCCAGCGTCACGGTCTCGGGGCCCTGGTGGTCGCGCGGGTTGCCACCCGGGATGTTGTAGGTGTCCGGCGCGTATTCGTACTGGTAGTCGCCCAGGTGCAGGATCAGGTCCGGTTCGTCCTCGGCCAGCCGGCGGTACGCGGTGAAGTATCCGTGCTCGTACTGGGAGCAGGAGACGAACGACATGGCCAGGGTGAGATCACGGGCCCATCGCGGTGGCGCGGTGCGGGTGCGGCCCACCGGCGAGACGTACCGCTCGGTGCGGAACCGGTAGAAGAACTCCCGGCCCGGTGCCAGGCCGTCGAGTTCGACGTGCACGCTGTGCCCCCGGTCCGGGCGAGCCTGCACGACACCGCGGCGAACGACCTTGCGGAAACGTTCGTCGGCGGCGAGTTCCCAGATCACCGGCACGGTGCGGTACGGCATGCCGCCGAGCCCGTCGTCGGCGAGCGGCGCGACGGCGAGACGGGTCCAGAGCACTACGCCGTCAGGAGACGGGTCACCGGAGGCGACGCCGAGGGTGAACGGGTCGGCTCGCAGCGGGCCGCGGTACGGCGTGGCGGCGGCGGTCAGCGGAATCACGGTGGCGGCACCGGCCGCCGAGGTCAGCAGAATGCGACGCGATATCGGCATGCGTCGAAGCGTTGGAGATGCGGGTGAACAACAGCTGGTCAGACGGTGACGCGATGCGCTCCGGCATAGATGTTCATCTTCGGTTCGCGGAGGAATCCGACAAGCGTCATTCCGGATTCCTCCGCCAGCTCGACAGCGAGCGTGCTGGGTGCGGATACCGCCGCCAGCATCGGCAGCCCGGCCATCCAGGCCTTCTGGGTCAGTTCGAAACTGGCCCGCCCGGAGACCAGCAGCACGTGCCCGGCCAGCGGCAGTCTGCCCTCGCGCAGCGCCCAGCCGAGCACCTTGTCGACCGCGTTGTGCCGGCCCACGTCCTCGCGCAGCACCAGCAGATCACCGTCGGCGGTGAAGAGCCCGGCCGCGTGCAGGCCGCCGGTGCGGTCGAAGGCGCGCTGGGCGGCACGCAGCCGCGCCGGCATCGCGGCCAGCGTGCGGGCCGGGATCTCCAGCGGGTCGGTGGAGACGTCGAAGCGCGACCTGGTCCGTACCGCGTCGATGCTGGCCTTGCCGCAGACCCCGCACGAGCTGGTGGTGTAGAAGTTGCGGGTCGGGTCGGTGACCGGCGGTGGCACGTTCGGGTCGAGGACCACGTCCACCACGTTGTACGTGTTCGGGGTGTCGGTCCCGGCGCACAGCTGGGCCGTCGTCACGTCCGATGCGACTCCGATCACACCTTCGCTGAGCAGGAACCCCATCGCGAGGTCGATGTCGTGACCCGGTGTGCGCATGGTCACGGCGAGCGGCTTCTTCCGGACCCGGATCTCCAGCGGCTCCTCTGCTGCCAGGTGATCCTGACGGCTCCGGATGCCGGGCGACGAGCTCACATCGATGCTGACCACCGTGCGACGCGTCGTGGAGCGACTCATAACGGGAGCTTACGGGGTCCCCCGAAGGCGTCGAACCGAGCGCGTGGTCACACCCGCCACCCACTCGGGATACGGTACTCACGTGGGGGGATTCGCTGCGGTGGTCTTGGCCGGTGGTGCGGCACGGCGGATGGGTGGTGCCGACAAGCCGACCCTTACGGTGGCCGGGCAGTCGATGCTCACCCGGGTGCTGGCGGCGGTGCACGACGCCGACCCGCGCGTCGTGGTCGGGCGGATACCCTCCGACTTCCCGGTTCCGGTGCACGTCACCCGTGAGGAACCCGCTGGTGGCGGGCCTGTCGCGGCCGCTTCGGCGGGGCTCGCCCTGGTGCCCGAGCGGGTCACCTACACCGCGCTGCTGGCCGCCGATCTGCCGCTGCTGACCGGCGAGGCGATCGACGTGCTGCGCCTGACCCTCGAGTCGGCCCCCATGGACGGCGCCGTCTACCGGGACACCGACGGGCACCTGCAGCTGCTCTGCGGGGTGTGGCGCACGGCCGGGCTGCGGACCGCGCTCGCACGCGTCGCCGAGACCCGCGGCGGTCTGCACGGCGCGCCGGTCCGGGCGCTGCTGGAGCATTCCCGGGTGGCCGAGGTCTCCTGGCGCCGGCCGGGGCCGCCGCCGTGGTTCGACTGCGACACCGACGACGATCTGCGCACCGCTGAGGAGTGGGCCCGATGAGCGAGATGGACGACTGGGTCGCCGAGGTCGCCGCCGAGCTCGAGCTCGACGTCACCGACGTGCCGGTCAAGCAGGTCCTCGACGTGGCCCGCGATGTGGCGCACAACGTCCTGCGGCCGGGGGCGCCGGTTTCGGCGTACCTTCTCGGCCTGGCCGTGGCGGCCGGTGCCGATCCCGCCGAGGCGGCCGCGAAGATCAGCGCACTGGCCCTCCGTAAGGCCGCTTAGAGCGTTCCACGCTGGACGGATGAGGCCAGGTGTGGGACGGGCGTTCGCGGCCCGCCGTCGCTCGATAGGGTGACGGGAACGGAGGTGCGATCATGACGGCAGAAGGCGCCGCTAGCGAGACGTTCGAAGGCGGTTTGCTCGACGAGCCGACCACGGCCGATCTACGGGCCAAGGTCACCCAGGCGTGGCGTGAGTTCGCCGGTTCGCTGGGCGGCCTGCTGCCGACCCTGGAGCCGGACTCGCACGTCGACCTCACCCTCGATCCCACCGCCTCCGGCACCGGCACCGCGGTCTACTCGGTCAGCATCCGGGTCCTGCCGGACGGTGTCATCGAGGCACTGGCCGTCGGCAACGCGGCGCTCCCGCAGGAGTTCCGGATGGATCGGACCGCCGTCGCCGACATGGTGGCGCTGGGCTGGTCGCCGCCGGGCGTGTTGCCCGGCTCGGGGGACTCGTTCGGCCTACGCTCCTCGCACGACAAGGCGAGCCAGTTCGCCGCCGTCGTCACCCGCACCCTGCGAGACGTCTACGGCGCACCGCACCCGGCCTTCCTGGTCTACCTGGTGCACGACGAGAACGACGAGCCGATCGAGGCCAGCCCGCTCGGCACCGCCCGCCACGAGCCGAGCATCGAGGTGGCGCTGGACGCCCTCGACGAGGCCGGCGCCCTGGAGGCGGCCCTGGCCGGCATCACCGAGGACGTGGTGCCGCTGGAGGAGCGGGTCCGCACGGTCGTGGCCACCATGTCCAAGACGAGCGTCGACCAGCTGCAGGTCGACGCGGACGGCGACATCGGCATCCGGGCCGGTTCCGCGATGGTCTTCGTTCGGGTGCGTGACAACCCGCCCCTGGTCGACGTCTTCTCCCCGATCCTGACCGAGGTCGAGCCGACCGAGCAGCTTTACGTGAAGCTCTCCGAGCTGACCAACCGGATGCCGATCGGCCGGCTTTACTGCGCTCAGGACACGGTCTGGGCGTCGATCCCGGTCTTCGGCCGCAACTTCCAGGCCGTCCACCTGATGCTCGCGATGCAGGTGATGACGGGTCTCGCCGACGAGCTGGACGATCGGCTGCACGGAGAGTTCGGCGGCAAGCGCTTCTTCGGCGAGGGCGACAAGCCGTCCGCGCCGAAGGCCGAGGAGGACGAGGGCCACCGCCCGGGGATGTACCTCTAGTCCGACGGTGCCGGGATCGCGGTCGGTGTCTCCACCAGCCGCGACAGCACGACCATGCTCCGCGTCGAGGTGACGAACGGCTCCGCCCGGAGCCGTTCCAGCGCCTGTTCCAGATGCCCGATGTCGGCCGCACGCAGGTGCACGAGCGCGTCCGCCTGTCCGGACACCGTGTAGGCGCCGACCACTTCGGGATGCCGCCGGGTGGCCACGGTGATCTGTGCCGGTGTGGTGCGCCCGGTGCAGAAGAGCTCGACGAACGCCTCGGTGGTCCAGCCGATCGCGGACGGCTCGATGACGGCTGTGAATCCCTTGATCACACCACTGGATCGAAGTCGGTCGACACGTCGTTTCACGGCCGGGGCGGACAGCGACACCTTGGCGCCGATCTCGGCATACGAAGCGCGGGCATCAGCGACGAGTAACGCAACGATTCGCTGGTCCACGGCGTCCATGTGCAACGATTCGCCTCCGAGGAGCAAGATTTAGAGCTGTTTGCTGCAACCCACCCTACTTACTCTTGAACCTCGTGAGCTACATGGAGCGGTTGCCGCGTAACAGGACATATCTGATGTGTCCGCCCGAGCATTTCACGGTCGAGTACGCCATCAACCCCTGGATGGACACCACTGTCGCGGTCGACGCCGGCCTCGCCCTGAAGCAGTGGGAGCAGCTCCGTACCACCCTGACCGGTCTCGGTCACGTCGTGCACGTCCTCGACCCCGAGCCGGGCCTGCCAGACATGGTCTACTCCGCGAACGGCGCCTTCTCCGTCGACGGCAAGGTCTACGGCGCCCGGTTCCGCTATCCGCAGCGTGCTGCCGAGGCGGTCGCCCACCAGGCCTTCTACCTGGCGGCGGAGAGCTGGAACTTCATCGCTCCGGAGCAGGTCAACGAGGGTGAGGGCGATTTCGCCTACCTGCCGAACGCCTACGGCGGCATCGTCCTGGCCGGCTACGGCTTCCGCACCGACCCGGCCGCGCACGCCGAGGCGCAGGAGGTGCTGGGCCGCCCGGTGATCTCGCTGCGACTGGTCGACCCGGCCTTCTATCACCTGGACACCGCGCTGGCCGCCCTCGACGACCGGCACGTCACCTACTACCCCGGCGCGTTCTCCGAGGCCTCACAGCGGGTGCTCGCCCAGCTCTTCCCGGACGCGGTGATCGCCGACCGGGAGGACGCCGAAGCCTTCGGCCTGAACCTGGTCAGCGACGGTCGGCACGTGATCCTCAACACTGAGGCCGTGGCCATGGGGCACAAGGTGCGCGATGCCGGATACCTCCCGGTTCACGTCGACCTCTCCGAGCTCAAGCGCGGCGGTGGCAGCGTCAAGTGTGCCGTCGCCGAATTGCGTGCCTGAAGCTCACCGACCACACGAGCATCGCTCGAACCCGTGCGCAAAGATGGATCGCATGACCGACGACACCCGCACCACTGAGCACAAGGAAGACGGCTCCGTCATCGTCGTGGGCCCCGACGGCCGCCCGATGGGCACGGTCGAGTCGGACGGCTCGCTCACCCCGGAGGAGCCGGGCAACCTCATCGAGCAGCCCGCGAAGGTCATGCGCATCGGCAGCATGATCAAGCAGCTGCTCGAGGAGGTGCGGGCCGCCCCGCTCGACGAGGCCAGCCGCGGCCGCCTGCGGGAGATCCACCAGCGTTCGATCACCGAGCTCGAGGACGGCCTCGCCCCCGAGCTCCGCGAGGAGCTGGAGCGCCTGTCGCTGCCGTTCGAGGGCGAGACCCCGCCGAGTGAGTCCGAGCTGCGCATCGCCCAGGCTCAGCTCGTCGGCTGGCTGGAGGGCCTCTTCCACGGCATCCAGGCTGCGCTCGTGGCCCAGCAGATGGCCGCCCGCCTGCAGCTCGAGCAGATGCGTGGCGGCGTGCCGGGCCGGCCGGCCCTGCCGATGGGCGGCATCATCCCGGGTAAGCAGGGCCCTGCCGACGGCCTCGGAAATACAGGTCAATACCTCTGATCTCGTACGGCTACGCAGCTCCGCCGGACTACGCCGTCCCGGAGCTCCGAAGCGACGCGGGCGAAACTCACGGCCCCAGCGCCACCGCCGGGGCTGAGGCGGTCCAAGAAGCTACCCCTCCAGCGTGGTGACCTACGGCGCGAATCAGTCCACAGGTCACCACGCACCCCGCGCACCCGAATCGCGTGGTGATTTGCGGCGCGGATCGGCGCGGATCGGACCGTAGGTCACCACGTTGAAGGGCGCGCGGCGGTGCCGGTGACGGATGGGACGGTACGTCAGCCGTACCGGATCAGAGGTTGAAGAGGGACGCCAGGTAATCGGCGACGCCGTCGGCATCGTTGGTGCCGGTCATGTCGTCGGCGATCGCGCGCAGCGCGGGATGAGCGTTGCCGACCGCGACCCCGCGCCCCGCCCAGGTCAGCAGCGGGATGTCGTTGGGCATGTCGCCGAAGGCCACCACCTGATCGGCGGTGACGCCCTCGCGCTCGCAGAACCACGCCAGCCCGGCAGCCTTGGTCACGCCGGCCGCGGAGATCTCCACCAGGGCGGACGACGACGACCGGGTGGCCTCGGCACGGTCACCGAGGGTGCGGCTGACCAGCTCCAGGAAGTCGTCGGGGTCGGCCGTCGACGAGCGGGCCAGCAGCTTGACGGCCGGCACCAAGGTCAGCTCCTCGGGTGCGGCGATGACCCGGACCCGTCGGTCGTGCTCCCAGCGGATCGTCCACGTGTCCTCGTGCAGGAAGGCCCGCCCGTCCTCGACCTCGACGGCCAGCGACACGTCCGGCACGGCGTCGCGCAGCCGCTTGGTCACCTCGAGCAGCAGATCGACCGGCAGCGGCTGGGCCCGTAGCACCTCGTCGGCGTGCGGGTCGTAGATCACCGCGCCGTTGGCGCAGATCGCCGGGAGGGGAGCCGGCAACTGCTCGAAGAGCTGGTCGAGCCAGCGCAGGGGTCGGCCGGTGACGATCACCACCGGAACCGGAACCCGGGCCAGCACATCGAGGGTGCGTGGACTGAGCCTGCGCTCGCTGTTGATCAGCGTGCCGTCGATGTCGGAGGCGACCAGCCGGAAATCTGCCATCACCTGGACAATAGCCGGTCCAGATAGACCGCCACCCCGTCCTGATCATTGGTGAGCGTCACATCGTCCGCGACCGCCAGCAGCGACGGGTGCGCATTGGCGACGGCGACCCGGCCCCAGCCTGCCCAGGCGAACATCGGCAGGTCGTTGGGCATGTCACCGAAGACCAGGACGTCCGACGGGTCGACGCCGACAGCCTCCGCGACCACCGACAGTCCGGTGCCCTTGTCCACGCCGGCCGGGCAGATCTCCACGTAGTCGAGACCGGCCTGGGTGACGGTCGCCAGGTCGGGTGGCACCACCCGCTGGGCGAAGGCGAGCAGCTCGTCGACGTTCAGCGAGAAGGATCGGGCGAACGCCTTGATCACTTCGCCACCGAGGCACTCGGCCCGGCTGCGAGACTCGACGGTGACCGGGTAGCGCCAGGTGGGGTCGTAGTCGCCCCAGAGCGGGGAGTCGTCGTGCTCCAGCGCCTCGAACATCACCGACAGCGGTCCGGCGACCGACTCCAGCGCGCCGAGCGCCTCGCCCAGGGCCTTGCCGGGAATCCGGGCCTGCCGCAGATAGCCGGTGTTCTCGAGGTCGAGCACCCAGCCGCCCTGCGCCAGCACCAGGAAGTCGGCGACGCGGATGTCGTTGCGGGTGAGTGAGGTGAGACGTGGACCGCGGCCGGTGGCGGCCACGATTCGGATACCGGCGGCGCGGACCCGGTCGAGAACCTCATGGGTGTACGAGGAGACCGTGTCGTCGCTGCGAACCAGAGTGCCGTCCAGATCCGTGGCGATCAGCTTGGGGAGCCCAGGCTTCATCGAAACCTCCGTGGGTCGCAAGACCCCCGTGGAGGACGGAAGGAGAACGGTACACCCGATCGGCTACCAGCATCTATGACAACTGGTAGCCGATCGCTTGCGTCTTGGTCAACGAACGGGTTCGAGGACGTCCCGCCCGCCGAGGAACGGCTGGAGCGCCTTGGGCACCCGCACCGAACCGTCCGGCTGCTGGTGGTTCTCCAGGATCGGGATGAGCCATCGGGTGGTCGCGAGCGTCCCGTTCAGCGTCGCCGCGGTCTGCGGCTTGCCGTTCTCGTCGCGGTAGCGGATGTTGAGCCGCCGCGCCTGGAAGGTGGTCGTGTTCGAGGTCGAGGTGACCTCGCGGTACCGGTTCTGCGACGGCACCCACGCCTCGCAGTCGAACTTGCGGACCGCGCTGGATCCGAGGTCGCCGGCCGCCACGTCGATCACCCGGTACGGGATTTCGACCTTGGCCAGCATCTCCTCCTCCATCGCGAGCAGGCGCCGGTGCTCTTCGGCCGCGTCCTCGGGGCGGCAGAAGGAGAACATCTCGACCTTGTCGAACTGGTGAACGCGCAGGATGCCGCGGACGTCCTTGCCGTGCGAGCCGGCCTCGCGCCGGTAGCACGACGACCAGCCGGCGTAGCGGCGCGGACCGTCGAGGTCGAGGATCTCGTTCGAGTGGTACGCCGCGAGCGCGACCTCCGAGGTGCCGACCAGATACAGGTCGTCGGCCTCGAGCCGGTAGACCTCGCTGGCGTGCGCGCCCAGGTAGCCGGTGCCCTCCATCGACTCGGGCCGGACCAGGGTCGGCGTGATCGACGGGATGAAGCCGTGCTCGACGGCCTGCTGGATGGCGAGCTGGAGCATGCCGAGCTGGAGCAGGGCACCCACACCGGTCAGGAAGTAGAACCGCGACCCGGACACCTTGGCGCCACGCTCGGTGTCGATCGCGCGCAGCGCCTCACCGATCTCCAGGTGGTCCTTCGGGTTGTCGATCCGCGGGATGTCACCGACCTCACGCAGTACGACGAAGTCGTCCTCACCGCCGGGCGGCGCGCCCTCGACCACGTTCGACACGGCCAGGTGGGCGCGCTTGAGCGCCTGCTCGGCCTCGCCGGCGGCGGCCTCGGCGGCCTTGACTTCAACGGCGAGGTCTTTGGTACGCGCGAGCAGCGCGGCCCGCTCGTCGCCGGAAGCTCTCGCGACCTCCTTGCCGATGGACTTCTGCTCCGCCCGGACCGTCTCGAACCGCTGGGTGGCGGCCCGGCGCTCCTCGTCGGCACGCAGCAGGGCGTCCACGAGCTCGGTGGACTCACCGCGCAGCCGCTGGCTCGCGCGGATCAGGTCGGGGTCTTCACGAAGCAGACGCAGGTCAATCACGGTTGTCGAGCCTACCGGCGTCCCGGTCCGATCATCACCCGGATATCCCCCGGTGTCACGATCGGTGTGGCTGGTCCAGCTCGCCGGGGAATCGGGCGAACGGCGCGGCCGGTGTGATGCTCAGATCGAGTGGGTCGTCGTGGTCGTTCTGTACCGTTTCGACAGATTTCTGCGGCGTTCCGGTGGCCCGCGGGCCGAGCCAGAGCGTGATCAGTGCGGCGACCACCGCGGCGAGCGCGCACCACAGGCCACGCCCGTGCGCCATCCGCATCGAGTCCAGCTCGGCCGTGTAGTACTGCGGGATCATGACACTCGTCGTGTTCAGATGCTGAACCAGCGCCATGATCAGGGCAAGTAGGACACCCCCGAGGGCGAAACCGGCCAACCGGGCGTACGGCCTGCCGGGCGCCGGACCGAAAAGGGTCAGCACGATCGTCACCGCCACCAGCGACAGTCCGCCCAGATAGCCGCCGCCGACCCCGCCGAGGTCGAGCAGCCTGGTGAGCAGAATCGTCTCCACGCCCAGGCCGTCGGCGTCGAACATCAGCCCGTCGATGGTGGTCGTCTGCCACTCGGAGATCAGCGACCCGAACGCCGCGACCGCACCCAGCCCTGCGACCAGCACCGGTAGCCGCCGGTCGCGCGCCAGGCCGCGGAGGAACCGCTGGCGGGCCGATTCGGTACCGGCACCGTCGTCGTCACCGAAGGTGATCACCGACTCGGGATGTGGGTCGTCCTGCGCCATGGGAACCATGATGACCCCTCGCCCGGTCTGCGAACCATCGAGCGAGATATCGGATAGCGTTCTGGACATGCCTATTCGTTCTTCTTCTGCCCGCTGGGAAGGGAACCTCACCGAGGGTTCCGGCACTGTCAAGACCGGCAAGGGTGGCCTCCAGGGCGCCTACTCCTTCAAGTCGCGCTTCGAGGAGGGCGAGGGGACCAACCCCGAGGAACTCATCGCGGCCGCGCACGCCGGCTGCTTCTCGATGGCCTTCTCGAAGGGCCTCGCCGACGCGGGCTTCACGCCCACCTCGGTGGAGACGGTCGCGAAGGTGCATCTCGACAAGACCGACGCCGGCTTCGGCGTCAGCCGTATCGACCTGGAGACCGTCGGCGACGTCCCCGGCATCGACGACGCGAAATTCCAGGAGCTCGCCGTCGGCGCCAAGGAGAACTGCCCGATCTCGCGCCTGCTCAGCCCGGGCGCCGAGATCAGCCTGGTCGCCAAGCTCGTCTGATCCGTCACCGATCCCGGCGCGGCCTTCCTCGGGCCGTGCCGGTGATCCGGGCACAATGGGCTGGTGCCGGTCGATATGAGTCCAGAGCGTTTCGAGGAACTGGTGGGCGAGGCCCTCGACGAGGTGCCCGTCGAGCTGCTGTCGCTGATGAACAATGTGGTGTTCCTGGTCGAGGACGCGCCGGCCGACGGCGGTGACGACCTGCTGGGCCTCTATGAGGGCACCGCGCTGACCGACCGGGGCTGGGATTACGCCGGGACGCTGCCCGACCGGATCACCATCTACCGCCTGCCCACGCTCAAGTTCTGCGAGACCGAGGAGGACGTGGTCGAAGAGGTCGCGATCACCGTCGTGCACGAGATCGCCCACCACTTCGGCATCGACGACCAGCGTCTGCACGAGCTGGGCTGGGGCTGACCCCTGCCGGAGCTGCCTACCCCCGGGTCATGCGCGGCATTCCCGGCGATCTGCTCGACGATTGATCAGGCGCCGTCCCGGAGCCGCGAGAGCCAGGCCGCCGAGTCGGCGAAGTCGCCGTCGGACAGCCCGCGCGGCGGCGCCACCGGCGGCTCCGGCTGCAGACGGTGCTTCGGATAGCTGCCCAGGAACCGGACCTCGGCGCAGATCCGGCGCAGGCCCTGCAGCGCCTCTCCGAGACGGGCCTCCGCGACGTGTCCGGTGCAGTCCAGGAAGAAGAAATACGTCCCGAGCTGCTCCCCGGTCGGGCGGGACTCGATCCGGGACAGGTTGATCCCGCGTACGGCCAGCTCGGTGAGCACCGAGAGCAGCGCGCCGACCTGGTCGTGCCGGATCGACACGGCCAGCGAGGTGACGTCGTCGCCGGTCGGCGGGGCCGGCGCTCCCGGACGGGTGAGCAGCGCGAACCGGGTCACCGCCTCGGCCCGGTCGGCCACCTTCTCGGCCAGCACGGTCAGGTTGTTGCGGCCCACCCCGATCGGGGCGCAGAGAGCGGCGTCGTGCTCCCCGGCGGCGGCGCTGATCGCCGCAGCCGCGTTGGAGAGCACGTCCACCACGACCGCGTCCGGAGCGTTCGCCTGGAGCCAGTGCCGGCACTGGGCGGAGGCCTGCGGGTGCGCGGCGATCGAGCGGATCGCGGCCAGCGGGGTCAGCTGCCGGGCCGCCAGCACGAACTCGACCGGCAGGAGCACCTCCCGCGTGATCATCAGCGGGCTGCCGGTGATCAGCTCGTCGAGCGTGACCGGGACCGCGCCACCGACCGAGTTCTCCAGGGGGACGAGGGCGGCGTCGGCCTCACCGGCGCGCACCGCCTCGATCGCTTCGGGCACGCTGCGCGCCGGGGTGCGAACCCCGTGCTCAGCGGCCGGAATCGTGCGCAGGGCCGCTTCGGTGAAGGTGCCCTCGGGGCCGAGGTAGGTGAAGCGTGTGGGCGGCGTACCGGGCATTTCGTGAGTCTAGCCCCGGCCCGGGCGTCACCTGCGACCGGAAGCCCGTCAATAACCGCAGGCCAGCGCGCGGATGCCGGCCGGTGCCTGTGTCTTGACGGTCGGGTTGCACACGTCGGTGCCGACCGTGACGAGCGTGAGCGTGGTTCCGGTGCCGGTGGTGACGACCGACAGCGGCTCCGCCCCGGTCATCCCGATGACGGTGAAGCTCCAGGTGCCCCCGCAGAACGGCCCGTCCAGCACGTTGACGTTCTGGTCCGGGACGGCCGGGCTCTTCTTGGCGAGCGTGACCACCTGGGCGCCGGTCGGTTGTCCGGTGCAGCGTGGCGCGTACGACGGCGCGGGTGTCGGTGAGGTGGTCGTGGTGCTCGTCGCCGTCGGGGTGGCCGGCGTCCGCGTCGGATAGGTGTAGGTCGGCACCCCGGGCGGTGTCGCCGCGGTCGGCGTCATCAGCGGTGGTGTCGTCACCACGACCGGGGGTGGTGCCAGTCCGCTGGCGGGCAGGGTGCCGCCGCTGGCATGCGGGATCGTGGGCCCGGTGGGCAGCGCCTCTGGCGGAGAGCCGCACGCGGCACTCAGCAGCAGGACACCCACGGCCAGTGGGAGGGAGCGTGTGCGGGGGGACACGCGCTCATGGTAGGAGCCGGAGCGTCAGCTGGCGATCCGATGGCCCGCAGCGGTGAGCGTGTTGACCGCCTCGGTCAGCCGGACGGTGGGAACGAGTAGGTAATCAGTGTCGTACGTCGAGAAGGTCACGATGTTGACGCGGGCCTCGGCGAGCGGACCGACCAGCGAGGCGAGCACCCCGGTCATGGCCAGGTTGAGGTCGTCGGCCACGCGCAGACATCGCCAGGCGGTGTCGGCGACCGCGTCCGGGGGCACCCGGTCGTTCGGGCAGATGACCGAGAGCTCGTCGACACCCCAGGTCACCGAGATGACGGTCTTGTCGTCCGGACCTGCGGTCAGCGAGGCGGGGAGAGCGGAACCGGCGGGAAGCCGACACACCGCGTATTCACCCGGTAACAGGTCTAGATCGAGCATGTTCGCAGACTACGTTGCGGTTTTGTGACAACCAATGGTTGCGAAGTGCGGTAAACGACACACCGTAGCGAACAAATGGGACGTCAGTAGCGTACCGGGGACAGGAAGGTCAGAGTCCCGCCGATCCGGTCTCCGGCCATCAACGGTGTCGAGATCGCATCGACCGTGAGCGGTGGTTCACCCTTGCCCGGCACGACCCGGATCAGGCCGCGGGCCAGCCGCTCGCTGCGGAGCGCCAGCAGCGGCGGGATGTTCTCCGCCTCAGGCTCCTCCAAGCGGCCGCCGCCCGCGGTGAAATCGATGAGATGCAGCGCGGTGCTGAGCCGCAGGCCGAGCGCGTCGGCCGGCTTGCCCAGGCCGAGCAGCTCACTGCAGGACGGCGACACCGCGAGTATCGAGCCGTCGACGTCGATCACCAGGCAAGGCTCGTCGGCGGTCGCGACCGTCATCGACCAGCGCTCGACGCTGGTGATGAACTCGGCCTCCGACGGTGTCCGGGCCTGGGGGACGAATGCTCCCGAGAGGGAGAGCTCAACATGCGCCACCGGCTCCTCCTCGCTCCACTCCACACCGACGGCCGACGCTCCCGCGCCGGCCGTCGACGGCGTCGCAAGGAACGTTACCGGCGGCTGAGCCGCTTGTCAGCGGGCGCCTGTCCGCTGCCGTACGAAGAGTAGTCGTGACCCGGCCGATAGGGTGCGTTCGACCAGGTGCCCGGGTGGTGGGCGACGGCGGACAGCTTGTTCGCGGTGGACGGGGAGATCTTCGCCCCACCCGCGATCAGCAGGCGGTCGAGCTCCTTGTCGGTGGAGACGAGACAGTCCTTGGGCAGACCGTGGACGCTGATCACGCCCGAGCCCACGAAGGTCAGCACGGCGGTCACCGGGACGTTGAGCCCGACGACGGCGGTGAGGGCCTTGGCGGCACGACGGGCGTCACGGCGCGCCTCGTTCACGTACTCCGGGCGTTTTCCGTTGATCTGCACCACGTCACCGGCGATCAGAACGCGGGAGCGACCGTGGTCGACGACCGTGACGGCGTAGATGCCGCCGGGGCCGATCGCCAGGAAGCCGGCGCGCTCGTCGGCCGGGTTGGGCTCGTAGAGGGCATGCGAGACATCGGTCCGAGGCCAGTCCACGATGTGCCAGTTCGGTCCGAGGCGGTCGAGGCGGGTGAGTGCGCGTGCTCCGGCGGCCTCGAGGCGACGGGCACCTCGCTCGGCGCGACGGCGGCGCGCCCACTCGGCCGGGGTCGGCATCCGCTGAGTGTCCTCGAGGAGGGACGGATGCCTTCGATCGGCGGGTGTGAGCGTTTGGGACGGCATGGGCAGCGCGGGGCGGGCGGGGAAGACAGTCACTGCGACCTCCGGCAAAAGGTCAGTCGGGCTCTCTTTTCCAACTACCGTACGTGCTCGTGTCCCTACGGAACAGGGCGACGGGCGGGAAAGAAAGAGGAATGAGTATGGATGAATGCCGCATTCACGACAACATCTTCTTTCGGATGGTGCATCTGCACCTTTCCAAGCTATCCCTCGCCCACAGCTGATGCATGGCCGTCCCAAGATCTAGTCACAACGTCACGGCCCGATAGCGCTCGGTACGGACTAACGTCAGGCCTGTGTACGTCGACAGTGAAGTCAGCCGCCTCCGTACCGTACTGCTGCATCGTCCGTCAGCGGAACTCGCACGACTGACCCCTCGCAACAACGACTCCCTGCTCTTCGACGGGATCCCCTGGGTGAGCCGGGCCCAGGAGGAGCACGACGCGTTCGCCGAGGCCCTGCGTGGCCGCGGGGTCGAGGTGCTCTATCTCGGCGACCTGCTCGCCGAGACGCTGACCCTGCCCGAGGCCCGTGCGGAGCTGACCGCCGGCGTCCTGGCCGCCCGGCGGCTCGGCGACTCGCTGCGGGCCACGGTCGCCGGCTACCTGGCCGATCAGGACGCCGAACGCCTGGCCGAGGTGCTCGTGGCGGGCCTGGCCCATGACGAGATCAAGCCGGGAGGCGGCGGTCTGGTCTACGAGATGATGGACCGGCACGACTTCGTCATCGATCCCCTGCCCAACCTGCTGTTCACCCGTGACTCCTCGGTGTGGGTGGGTGATCGGGTGGCGGTCACCAGCCTCGCGATGCCGGCCCGGCGCCGGGAGACCACACTCACCCACGCCGTCTACCGGCATCACCCGCGTTTCGCCGGGACCGAGTTGCTCTTCGACCCCTCGCTCGAGCACGTCGAGGGCGGAGACGTACTGGTGCTGGCACCGCGGGTGCTGGCCATCGGGGTCGGCGAGCGGACCACCCCGGCCGGTGCCGAGCGCCTCGCCCAGCGGGTCATCGCCGCCGGTCTCGCGCACACCGTGCTGGCCGTGCCGATCGCCCAGGAACGCGCCACCATGCACCTGGACACCGTCTGCACCATGGTGGACGTCGACGCCGTGGTGATGTATCCCAACCTGGCGGACAGCCTGCGGGCGTGGACGGTCACCGGCGGTCCCGGCGGCGAGCTGAGGATCGGGTCGCCGCGGCCGTTCCTGGAGGCGGCGGCCGAGGCGATGGGCATCGACCGGCTGCGGGTCATCGACACCGGGCTCGATCCGGTCACCGCCGAACGTGAACAGTGGGACGACGGCAACAACACCCTCGCCATCGCACCCCGGCTCTGCGTCGCCTACGAACGCAACGTCGAGACCAACGCCCAGCTCGAACGAGCCGGCATCGAGGTGGTCCGAATCAGCGGCTCCGAGTTGGGCTCCGGCCGAGGCGGGCCCCGATGCATGAGTTGCCCCATCCAGCGAGACCCGCTTCGCTAAAGATCAAGATCCGGCGTTCGTACGATCAGCGCAGCGTGAGCTGGCGGCCGATCAGGCCCTGCTTCGCGCGCCGAGCGGCGGCGTCGAGTGGCTCGTCGACGGCCAGGATGTCGGTGTAGCGCTTGGCGAAGTCGGCCAGCGGGGCCTCGAACTCGGTGCCCTCCGGCTCGCCCGGCACGTCCCACACGGGGACGAGAAGGCCGTGCGCCCGGAACATGCCGGCGAACTTGGTGCCCTCGCCGAGCAGCAGGTCACCTGAGGCGGAGAGCCGGGCCAGGGCGTCGAGCGCCTTGTCCTCCGGCTCGCTCAGCACCCAGCGGACGTGGCTCTTGTCAGGCGCGACCCGGCACCAGTACGCCGCCTTGGCCGCGGCCAGCCGCACGGTCGGGTAGATCGACGCGTTGGCCCGCTCCAGCGACGCCTTCACGGTGTTGTCCTGCATCTGGTCGGCGTCCAGCCAGAACTCGAAACCCTCGTGCATGGTGATCTCGAGCGGCTGGTCGACCAGGATGTCCTGCAGCCGCAGGCCCTCACCGGGCAACGACGGCACCGACACGGTGGTGCCGGGCTCGGTCTGCAGGGCGCTCAGAGCGGCGGCGGCCAGGTCACGGGAGACGTCACCGGACTGGACGTGCCGCTGCAGACCGATGAAGACCGCCCCGTCGCGGCGGGACATGGCCGGCCACGCCATCGGCAGCACCGTGGAGAGGGTGACCGGGCGGTCGCCGTACTCTTCGATGATCTCCGGCTTCAGGGTCAGCGGCGCCGAGGCGGCCGGCACCAGCTCGCGCAGGGCGACCCACTCCGGTTCGTCGGCCAGGCCCTCGAACGGGCGGGCCACGAAGATGTCACGCACCTTCGTCTTCGGTGCGGTCTCGCGGGACTTGCGACGCTTGCTCACGGGGAACCAGCCTAAGCGGTCACTCCCGCGAACCGGTGACGTGGGCCACCCAAGCGTGTCGCCCGTCCGTGTCTCAGGCGCGAGGCAGGCGGACTTCGGCGACCGTGCCGCCACCCTCCCGGGGGCGCAGCGACACCCAGCCGTTCTGCCGTTCGACCAGCCGCCGGACCAGATAGAGGCCGAGCCCGGCACCGGCCCGGTGGTGTCCGGAATCGGCCTGCCAGTATCGGTCGAAGGCGTGTTCCACATGCTCCGGGGCGATGCCCGCACCCAGGTCGGAGACCCGGAAGCGGAGCGTGTCGTCGTCGGCCCCGGCGCACACCTCGACCGTCGTCTCCGGCTCCGAGTACTTCTCCGCATTGGTGACCAGCTCGGTGAGGATCGTCGCGATCGAATTCCGATTGCCGTACGCCTTCGGCAGATCCGCCGGCAAGTCGGCCAGCAGCAGCCGTCCCCGGAGATCGCCGGGTATCTCCGCAGCCGCCGCACGCAGCGCCTCGACCAGGTCGAACGGCCCGGTCGGGAAGGCTCCGACGGAACCGTCCTCCTCGCTGGCGGCGGAGAGCAGCCGGTCCACGAGGCGGGCCAGCTCCCCGGCCCGGGTGCCGATCACCCGGACCGCCTCGCGGCGGCCGGGCTCGTCGACGCTGTCCCAGTGGTTGGTGAGCGTGTCGGCGTACCCCTTGATCACGGTGACCGGGGTGCGCAGCTCGTGGCTGGTGACCGCCACCCAGAGGTCGCGGTCCGCCTCGCGGCGGGCCTCCTCGGGCGCGGGCTCGCCGTGTGCGGGAAGCCCGGCGCCGGCCGCGTAGAGCCGGCCGACCAGGCGGGCCAGCAGGTCCAGCACGGCGCGGTGCTCGGGGCCGGGCTCACCGGCCGCCGTGTCGAACCAGACGCGCAGGGAACCGGCCGTCCTGCTGCCCTGCGGGCATGGGGCGCCGAGCATGTACGGCAGCTCGCCGTCGTCGAGAAGGCCGGTCAGTTCGTCGTCGGCCGGTTGCTCCACCCGGCGGCCGAGCGCCGGCGTGCACACCCCGGTGACCGCGATGATCCGGGCGTGGTCCTCCGCGAACTCGGCGAAGAGGGCGCCGCGGGCACCGAGCGCCTCCTCGGCGAGCCGGACCAGCTGCTGGAGCACTGACAGCCCGGCGTCGCCGGAGTTGACGCGATGGAGGACCGCGACCTGACCGCGGGTCAGGGCCGCATAATCGGGGCGGTCCGGCATGCCTGCGAGTTTGCCTCGCTCATCGGGATTTGTGCAGATGAACCTAAGCGAATCCTGATGTCGAACGGCACCCAGTGGCGCACGTCACAGCCGACCGAGCCGGTCCAGCACGAAGCGTGGCCGGTCGGTGATCACTCCGTCCACACGATGCTCCAGCACCAGATCCAGGTCCTCGGACTCGTTGACCGTCCAGACGTACACCCGATGTCCTGCCGCCTTGATCGCCGGCAACAGTGCGGGACGTGCCCGGATCAGCTCGACACCCGGCCCGGCGGTGCGGGCGCCGAACGGCAGCCGCCCACGGCCGGCACCGGGCGGCACGAGCTCCATCAGATAGACCGTCGGCAGGCTCGGCGCCTGTGCCCGGACGCGGCGCAACGCGAGCGCGGCGAACGACATCACGGTGATCTGTACGTCGTCGTCCGGTTTCGGATCGGCCAGGCCGAAGTGGCGGAGCATCCGGATCAGTCGTCGCTCCACCTCGGCGCCGTATCGGGACGGGTGTTTCGTCTCGATCAGCAGCCGGACCGGACGCCCGTAGGACCGGACCGCGTCCAGCAGCCGCTCCAGAGTGAGCAGCCGGGACAGGTCGGGGAGTTCGGCGTCGGCCGGGTAACCGGGATGCCACGAGCCGAAGTTCAGCGCGTCCAGCTCGGCCAGCGTCTTCGAGCTGACCCGCCCCCGGCCGTTGCTGGTGCGGTCCAGCTTGCTGTCGTGCACGCAGACGAGATGGCCGTCCCGGGTCAGCCGGATGTCGCACTCCAGCCCGTCCGCGCCCTCTTCGAGCGCGCGGAGGTAGGCGCCGAGCGTGTGCTCGGGCAGTGCGTCGGCGCCTCCGCGGTGCGCGAAGACGAGGGGGCGGTACCCGGAGCTCACAGCACGCGGGCCGGCTGCCCGTTGTCGGTGACGACGTCTTTGCCGGCGGCGGCCCACGACTGCATGCCGCCGTCGAGGTTGCGCACGTTGTCCCACCCGTTGTTCATCAGGTAGGCCACGACCTGGCCGGAGCGGCCGCCGGCGCGGCACACCACGATCACCTCGTCGTCGGTCGGCACCTCCGCCATCCGGGCCGGCACCTCCATCATCGGCAGGTGGTGGGCGCCGGGCGCGTGGCCGGCCTCCCACTCGTCGGGCTCGCGCACGTCGAGCAGGTAGGCGCCGGGGGCGACTTGATCAGCGGTCACGCTGGGAACCTGAGGTCCGAACACACAGACAAGCCTAAAGGGGTCTGCTTGCGGTCCGTTCCAGGGGCGGGGGTCGGGGTGGCCGGAGGGGCTACTTCTCGTTCGCGACCACCTCGGGGTGGTCGAGGACGAACTGGGCCAGCGTGTCCTTCTTCGTCGCCTGGAACATCTGCAGGCTGATCTCGTTGAACTCCTCGCGCCCGCTGCCGTTGCTGGAGAACGTTCCGCTGTTGGTCCGCAGCAGCACCATGTCGTTGGCCGCGACGTCCTTGAGCCCCAGCGCGAAGTCGGCGAGCTCGATGTCGCCGATGTCCAGGGTGAAGGCGCTGCCGGCGGACTTCATCAACGAGCTGAGCTTGAGCGGGTTGGTCATCACCCCGCTGTCCGACGCCTTCTTGGCCATCGACTTGAGCAGCTGCTGCTGGTGGCGCTGCCGGTCGTAGTCACCGTTCTTGAGCCCGTAGCGCTGGCGGGCGTAGTCGAGCGCCTCCCAGCCCTCCATCTGCCGGCAGCCCACCTTGTGCACCACCGGCTTCGAGGGCCGGTTCGTCGCCGAGGGGCCGGTGAGATAGACCGGCTTGCCGTCGATCAGGCCCAGGTGCTTCGAGGTGACCTGCTGGTCGACGCACATGTTCACGCCGCCGAGCTCGTCGATCACGCCCTTGAAGCCGTTGAAGTTGATGATCGCGGCACCGTCGAAGCTGATCCCGGTCATGTTCTTCAGCGTCTTGGCGAGCAGCTGTGCACCGCCGGCCATTCCCGCGCCGTTCTGGGCGCCGTGGAAGAACGCCTCCGTCGCCTTGGCCTTACCACCGCTGTATCGGCTCTTCGGGAAGGCCGGCACCTCGACCTCGGTGTCCCGGGGGACCGAGATGAGGTACGCCTGATCATGGCTCGCCGGGATGTGCAGGATGATGATGGTGTCGGCGTGCAGCTGGTCGTCTTCCCAGCTGGCGCGCTTGTCGACACCCATCAGCAGCAGGTCGATCGGACCCTCGATGGTGGCGCCGCCACCCTCCTCGACGGTCTTCTTGGCGTCGCCGGTGAGGTCTTTGACCTCGATCGTCGCGGTCGTCCGGCTGATCAGCATCTTGCCGCCGACCAGTCCGCCCACGCTCGCGACGAGCAACACCGCTCCGGCCGTGGCGCTCAGCCTGGCCCAGAGCGGTGCGCGTCGTCTGCGGGGCTTCTCGGGTGGTGCCGGTGGCACGACGGGTGGCGACTGCCGGTACGCCGTGGCGGTCATGCAGCACTCCATCGGGAGGGATCGGGGGCTGCATCACCTTACGGACACTTACTACGTCAGCTGAAGATCTTTCTGGTTTCAGAATGAAGTCACAGCCTGCTGACAGGGATCGTTACTTCTTCGACGGGTTGGCTTTCAGCCATTCGTCCATTTTGTCGGCGGCCACCGCCTCGTAGAGAGCGATCGCCTTCTCCCGGTCACTGACCACCACCGACTGGCCGTTGATCGTCTCGCTGCCCTTGTTGGGGCTGGTGATGAAGGTGAGGTTCTCCCCGCGCAGGTTCCGGAACTGCAGGGCCATGTCCTTCATCGAGAACGTCTCGTCGACCGTGACGGCCTCGGTCACCGCGTTCAGGAAGTTGTTGAGCTTCACCGGGTTGGTCAGCGTGCCGCTGCTCGACGCCTTGTTCATCAGTGCCTTCAAGAAGTCCTGCTGGTGCTGCATGCGGGCGAAGTCGCCGCGGGGGAACTGGTAGCGCTGCCGGATCCAGTCGAGGGCCGTCGCACCATCCATGTGCATGGTGCCCTTCTTGAACTGGCGGAACGGCTTGTGGATCGACTTGGCGTCCTGCTCGACCTTGAGGTCGACACCGCCCAGTGCGTCGGTGACCTCCTTGAAGCCGCCGAAGTCGATCGTCATGACGTGGTCGACGCGGACATCGGTCAGGCACTCGACGGTGCGGATCGCCCGCGGGATGCCGCCGAAGGCGAACGCCGCGTTGATCTTCGCCCGGCTGGATGAGCTGCACGGCGCGTTGTCCTCGGTCGGGATGCTCACCCACAGGTCACGCGGGATCGAGATGAGCTGGGCCGACTGGTGGTCCGCCGGCACGTGCATGAGGATCAGGGTGTCGGCGCGCCACTTGCCCGCCTTGTCCTGGACCGCGTCCGGGTCACGGGAGTCGGTGCCGATCAGCAGGATGTTGAAGGCGCCCTCGACGGGCTTGGCCGGCCGGTCCGCCGTGATGCCGGTGAAGGCGTTGGTGCGCTTGAGGTTGTCGTCGAGGCCGGAGAAGTATCCCCACGCCACGACGCCGAGCACCAGGGCGATGACCAGGACGACCGCGCCCGCCACGATCGCGATGCGACCCCAGCGGGGCCGCGGCCCGCGCTTGCCGTTGTAGGCGCGGCCGGTGCCGCCGGGCGGACGGGGGCCACGAGGGCCGGAAGCCTGAGCGTCGTCACCACCGCGCGGGGACCAGTCCCGATCGGGACGTCCCGGCCCGGGCACGGACGCTCGTCCGGAGGAGTTGCCGCTGGGAGAGGTGGTGGCAGACATGACACCAGATTACGTAGTGCCGGGCGTTGATCCGTGGTCTCGACGCGCTTCGGCACGAAGGTAGGAGGAGAGTGACGGCACGGACACGGGCCGACGTCGGCGACTACGCCGGCCCGTGCTCTGCACCGGAAAAGATCAGTGCGCCCCGTGGCCGGTCACGGACCGGACCTCGAGCTCCGCGTACTTCTCCGGGTCGGTCTCCTTGGAGAGGACCGTGCCGAGCCAGCCGAAGAAGAAGCCGAGCGGGATCGAGATGATGCCCGGGTTCGACAGCGGGAAGAAGTGCCAGTCCTGGTCCGGGAACATCGCGGTGGCCGAGCCGGAGACGACCGGCGAGAAGAACACCAGGACCACGGCGGAGATGAGACCGCCGTAGATGGACCAGAGCGCGCCGGAGGTGTTGAACCGGCGCCAGAACAGGCTGTAGAGGATCGCCGGCAGGTTCGCCGAAGCCGCCACCGCGAACGCGAGCGCCACCAGGAAGGCGACGTTCAGGCTCTGCGCGAAGATCGACAGGGCGATCGCGACCGCGCCGATGAGCAGGGCGGAGATCCGGGCGACCCGGACCTCGTCCCGCTCGGACGCGTTGCCTCGCTTGATCACGCTGGCGTAGAAGTCGTGCGCGAGGCTCGACGACGAGGCCAGGGTGAGACCGGCGACCACGGCCAGGATGGTGGCGAAGGCGACGGCCGCGATGACGGCCAGCATGATCGCGCCACCGGTGTCGCCACCCAGGTAGTCGATGCCGAGCTGCTGGGCGAGCTGCGGCGCGGCGGTGTTGCCGGCCTTGTCCTGCGCGGTGATGTTCGCGCCGCCCACCAGGGCCGCCGCGCCGAAGCCCAGAGCCAGGGTGAACAGGTAGAACGTGCCGATGATGGCGATCGCCCAGAGGACGCTCTTACGCGCGATCCGGCTGGTCGGCACGGTGTAGAAGCGGGTCAGGATGTGCGGCAGGCCGGCGGTGCCGAGGACCAGGGCGAGGCCGAGCGAGAGCAGGTCCATCTTGCTGTAGAACGTCTTGGCCGCGTCGCCCGCGGTCTCGACGCCGTAGCGCAGACCCGGTTCCAGGAAGGCGCTCCCCTTGCCGGACTGTTCGGCGGCGTCACCGAGCAGGGCCGACAGGTTGAACTTGTAGTGCGCCAGCACCAGCAGCACCATGATCAGGGCGCCGCCCATCAGCATGAACGCCTTGACGATCTGGACGTACGTGGTGCCCTTCATGCCGCCGACGGTCACATAGGTGATCATCAGGGCGCCGACCAGGATGATCGTGGCGACCTTTGCGGTGTCCCCGTCCATGCCCAGGAACGTGGCGCCCGGCTTGATGCCGAGCAGCAGCGAGACCAGGGCGCCGGCGCCGACCATCTGGGCGATCAGGTAGAAGATCGACACCACGATGGTGGAGACGCTGGCGGCGGTACGGACCGGGCGCTGCCGCATCCGGAACGCCAGCACGTCGGCCATCGTGAACCGGCCGGAGTTGCGCAGGAACTCGGCGACCAGCAGCAGCGCCACCAGCCACGCGACCAGGAAGCCGATCGAGTAGAGGAAGCCGTCGTAGCCGTACAGGGCGATCAGGCCGGCGATGCCGAGGAACGACGCCGCGGACATGTAGTCGCCGCCGATCGCCATGCCGTTCTGGAAACCGGAGAACTGGCGGCCGCCGGCGTAGAAGTCGGTGGCCGTCTTGGTCTGCCGGCTGGCCCAGATCGTGATGCCGAGCGTGATGGCCACGAAGACGAGGAACAGCGTGATGGTCAGCGAGCGGGAGCTGGCGGCCGCCTCGGCCGCGAGGATCTGCGGGGCCATCAGGCCTTGCCCCCGTCGGTCGCGGTGGCGGCGGGCTCGGCGGACGGGCCGTTCTCCAGCTCGTTGTAGATCTCATCGGCCAGCGGGTCGAGCTTCGTCGCGGCGTACCGCGAGTAGTGCCAGGCGATGAAGAACGTCGAGACGAACTGCAGGACACCGAAGATCAGCGCCACGTTGATGTTGCCGACCACCTTGATGGCCATGAAGTCCCGCGCGTACGCGGAGAGCAGCACGTACAGCGAGTACCAGACGATGAACGCGACTGTCGTGGGGAAGATGTATCTGCGCAGCCTGTGGCGCAGTTGAGCGAACTCCTCGGAGCGCTGCACTTCGAGGTATCTCTCGGCGGATGCCGGCACGGGATTCACCACCTTCGTGGGGAGTGACTTTCCGGCACCGTACGAGGCAGTGAGCCGTGTCACTGGCCGCCGGTCGTGGTCTGCGCTGAGTGGCGGTCTGAATGCGCTGAGCGGCAGTCAGGCAAGTTCGGTGTACCTGCCCCGGTAGTGGATCAGAGGCGACCCGGCGGGACCGGTCCGTACGGTCTCGATCACTCCCTCGAGTAGCAGCGCCCACCCGCACGGGCGGCTGCCGTCGAGCCGGCACCCGGCCCACGCGCCGGCCCGGGCGGGCACCGGGCCGTACCCGGTCTCCTCCCAGTCGCCGGTCGCGAACAGTCCGCCCGGCGCCGGGAACAGGCCGGCGAAGCGGTCGGCGAGTTGCCGGTCGGCCGGCGTCAGCGGGGTGACCGCGAACCGGCCGGCGGCCGAGGCGGCGTCCCAGAAGTCGCTCTCCTCGTCGATCAGGCCGAGCACCCGGCCGGGGTCCCCGTCGGCGACCACCGCCGAGGAGACGGTCAGTCCGGCCGGACCGGGAGCGGTCCACAGCGTGACGGTCGCGGCGAGCCGCCCCCGCAAGCGTCGGACCTGGGATTTCTCGGTCTCCGGAATGGCGAACGGATCGGTGGAGTGAATGCGCCCACCCGGCTCTTCGGACTGCATCGGGTCATTCTCCCGTTTACAGATTGCGCACGTGGCTACCCGTTCCAATTGATCAACAACTATTTTCGAGTGATGAGTCAGGAGATGCTGCGCCCGGGCGACGTCGTGCACGTCGGTCCGGCGGCAAGCGTCCAGTTCTCCGGCGACCGGGCTCTGACCTTCCGGATCATCCGGATCGACCCGAGAGCCACCTACGACGGATGGATCTGGATCGACGGTTACGTGCTCGGCCCGGCCGGCAACGCTCTGCAGCGCCGGCGCATCTTCGTCCGCGAGGAGGGCCTGCGGCCCAGCCCGGCGAACCGGATCCCGGCACCCCGCGAGCCTCAGGTGGACCGCTCGGAACGGGACGGCCTGCGCCGGCTGCGTTAACGCGGCGTGACCGCGGCCAGCAGCTCCGGCATCCGGCGGTCCAGCATGCGACCGGCCAGGTGGGCACCGAGCAGGTAGGCGCACGCGCCGTAGGCGAGCCCGGCCGGCAACCCGAACCACGGCCACGTCCACGCCACGATCAGCATCGGCACCCCACCGAGCAACGCCCCGAACAGCGCGCCCAGTCCCGGCAGTGCCTTGCTGAACCCGCCACCCGAGGACAGCGAGAACGGCCCGCTGGTGTCCGGCAGCGCGTAGGCGGCCCGCACCGAGATCGGCAACACCAGCGCCAGCCCCACGCCGTAGGTGGCGAGCAGGGTGCCGAGCTGGGCCGCGACAGCCTCCGGCCGATCCGCCACGAGACCCGTCACCACCGCCACGAGCAGCAGCAACGGCACGGTGAACAGGGCGTGCGCGGCGGCCCGGGAGTGCACCTCGAGCCTCCCCGGCACCCCGGTCGCCAGATTGGTGGCGTACGCGCTCCCCTCGTACCCGAATTGGTTGGCCAGGCCGATCGGAGCGATGGCGCCGACGATGAACGCCAGCCCGGTGGCCTGTCCGCCACCCCCGGCGAAGGCGGTGGAGAGCGGCAGGAACACGCCGGCCATGCCCAGGGTGACCAGCGCGGCCCGCCGTCGTGTCTCGCGCCACCAGTAGCGGATCTCCCGGGCGGTCAGCGCGCCGAACCGGCTCCGCGGTGACCAGCGGAACAGCAGCTGATCCACCGGGCGGCGGCTGTCGGACGTCACGGCCCGTCCACCGGCGCCCGCGGTGCCGGCCATCGCCTGCTCCAGCGTGCGGCTCCACCACCAGACCAGCAGACCGACGGCGGAGAGAACGATCAGGAGCTTCAGCGGTACGGCCCACGCGCGTCCCGCCGCGACGTCGAGGCCCATCGTGTACGGGGCGCCGAACGGCGTCCACCCGGTGACCGCGGCGATCGCCTCGACCGAGTCCCAGTCCGCCCGGTTCAGCACGCCGAGCAGGGTCAGCTCCAGCGGGCCGATCGACGCCGCCACGACCGCGAGCAGGATGGTGGCCAGGTCACGGGCCCGGCGCGAGCGCAGCGCGGTGGCGAAGGCGCTGATCACCGCCCGGCTCATCACCACGCTGAGCAGCAGCCCCGAGACGACGCCGGCCAGTCCCGCGAGCGCCGCGCCGAGGCCGCCCAGGTGGGCGACCGACGTCACCATCCCGAGCGTGGCCGCGAGGGTCGCCAGTGCCGGGAGCCCGACCAGTGCGGCCGTGCCCATCCCGATGATCAGTGTGCGGCGCCGCAGCGGCAGCAGCGCGAACTGTGCCGGGTCGAGCGTGCTGTCCACCCCGAAGAACAGCAGCGGCAGGAACACCCAGCCGAGCATCAGGACGGCGCCGCCGAACGGGAACAGGACCCCGGCCATCACCGGCCGGTCGAGGAGTCCGGGCAGGGCGAAGAGGGCGTGCCCGAGGACGGCCAGGAAACAGGCGGCCACCGCACCGAGGACGAACATCACGATCCTGGTCGTACGGCCACGCAGACTGTTGGCGGTGATCCGCAACTTGAGGCGGACGAACGTGCGGACTCCGACCGCGACCGGCGCGGCGGTGGGGGTCAGAGCCACGCGAGTTCCGACCCGGTGGCCACCCGGCCCCCGACCACCTGCACGAACACGTCCGAAAGGGTGCGGTCGCCGCGGACCTCGTCCAGCGTGCCGGTCATCCGCAGGACCCCGTCGGACATGATCGCCACGTGGGAGCAGAGCCGCTCCACCACCTCCAGCACATGGCTGGAGAAGACGACGGTGCCGCCGCCGGACACGTACCGCTGGAGGATGTCGCGGATCAGCGCCGCCGACACCGGGTCGACCGCCTCGAAGGGCTCGTCGAGGACCAGCAGGCGGGGCGCGTGCAGCAGGGCGCAGGCCAGGCCGATCTTCTTCTTCATGCCGGCCGAGTAGTCGACCACCAGGGTCCGGTTGCCGCTGCCGAGCTCCAGCACGTCGAGCAGATCACGGGAGCGCTGGTCCACGGTCTCGGCGGGCATGCCGCGCAGCAGGCCGTGGTAGGCGAGCAGCTCCGGGCCGCTCAGCCGGTCGAACATGCGCACGCCGTCGGGGAGGACGCCGACCAGTGCCTTCGCCTCGGCCGGCGAGCGCCAGACGTCGTACCCCAGAAGGAAGGCGTCACCATGATCGGGCCGCAACAGACCCACCGCCATGGACAGCGTGGTGGTCTTGCCGGCCCCGTTGGGACCGAGCAGGCCGAAGAACGAACCCGCCGGGACGTCCAGGCTCACCCCGGAGACCGCGAGGCGGGTGTCGAAGTGCTTGACGAGCCCGCGAAGCGCCATCGCCGCCGTGTCGCTCATGAAAAGAACGTATCGGGCTCACGGGCGGTCCGGGAACATCCGGACCGCCCGGATCAAGCTCAGCCGACCCGCTCGATCACAGCACGCCTGATCAGGAACTTCCCGGGCTCACGCACCTCTTCGAAAGCGGCGTTGTTGAGCAGGACACAGCTGCCGGACACGCTCGTCACCTTGACCGTGATGCTCTTGTTGTTGTCCAGGTTCCGGACCCGCAGCGTCGTGCCGATCGGGTGGGTCCCGCTGGACGCGGCGGGGGCGCCGCCCTCACCGGAGAGCGTGACGGTCGAACCGGCGCAGACGACCTGACCGGCGCCGCCCCCGTTGTTGCCGTTGTTTCCGGCGGCGGGCGGCTGCGTGGCCTGCTGCGCCGGAGGCTTGGTGGCGGGCGGCTTGGTGGCCTGCTGGGCCGGGGGAGCCGGCGGAGCCGCAACGGCGCCACCGCATCCGGCCTGCTTCTTCTGCACGTTGATCAGGTCGATCACGGCCTGCCGGTTGGCGATCACGGCCTCGGTCTGCGAGTTCGGGTTGGCCCGTTGGGCGGCGATGAACTGCTGGTTGTTGCGGATCGCCTGGTCCATCCCGTCGCAGGCGGTGGAAGCGCTGCTCAGGCCGGTGCCGACGGCGATACCGCCGCCGACCACGGCAGCCACCACGAGCCCGATCACGATCTTGCGGTTGCTCCCGGTCCGGCCCGGGCGGCGGTAAGTGCGTCTCATGCCGATGAATACGAGAGTGGGTTCACCGGCGGACGGGAAGGGAACCTTAAAGATCCTTAAATCAGCCGCATCGCGTCGCCGCGCGTTCAGCCCCGAAGTGATTCAGGGGCGTGCAGCCGCAGCATCGTGGCGCCCACGTCGGGTGGCACCCGGCGCCCGCTGAGCAGCGAGACCCCGACCATGACCAGGAAAGCCAGCGGCACCGTCCACGCGGCCGGCTGGTTCACGACCTCGGCGACCCAGCCGGTCAGCGGTGGTCCGAGCACGGTCACCAGAACGGCCGCCATCGCCGCGCCCCCACCGGCGACCAGCCCGGCGATCGCACCCACGTCGGTCAGCCGCCGCCACCAGATGCCGAGCACCAGCAGCGGGCAGAAACTCGACGCCGCCACCGCGAACGCCAGCCCCACCACCCGGGAGACGTCCATGTCGGACACATACAGGGCGAGCAGGGTCGGCACCGACGCGGCCAGCAGGGTGGCCACCCGGAAATCCCGGATCGAACCGTTTCGCCCCGGTCGCAGCACGTCTGTGAAGATCACCCCGGCCACACTGGTCAGCAGGCCGGACGAGGTGGAGAGGAAGGCTGCCAGCGCGCCCGCCGTGACCAGGGCGCCGAGCAACCGGCCGAGATGCCCGTCGCCGAGAGCCGCCTCGGGCAGAAGCAGGACCACGGCGTCGCTGCTGCCGGTCATCAGCAGCTGCGGTGTGTAGATGCGGCCGAGCACCCCGTACATCGTCGGCAGCAGATAGAACAGACCCACCATGGCCAGGACGACGAGGGTGGTACGGCGTGCCGAGGCGCCGTCCGGGTTCGTGTAGAACCGGACGAGCACGTGCGGAAGCCCCATCGTGCCCAGGAACGTCGCCAGGATCAGCGAATACGTCGCGAACAGGCTGGTCTCACCGTCCGGCAGCAACCAGTCCGCGCCGAACTCAGCGTCCACAGTGCTCACCTGCGGCACCGGGTCGCCGGCCTCGAAACGCAGGGTCTCCCCGGCCTCGACCCGCCTCGTGCCGTCCAGCACCGCGTCCTGCTCGACGACCACCGTGGTCGCGGCATGGAAGACCGCACCCGCGGGCGGCGTCACCTGAGGGCGGCCGTCGGACTGCCACTGCAGGATCAGGAAGATCATCGGTACGGCCAGCGCTGTCAGCTTCAGCCAGTACTGGAACGCCTGCACGAACGTGATGGCCCGCATCCCGCCGAACGCCACGTTCGCCGTCACCACCACCGCCACGACCAGGGCGCCCCAGGCGTACGAGCCACCGGTCAGCGTGGCGAACGTCAGGCCCGCGCCCTGCAGCTGCGGCAACATGTAGAGACAGCCGATGAACAGCACGAACGCGGTCGCCAGCCGGCGCAGGGCGGTCGAGCGCAGCCGTACCTCACAGAAGTCGGGCAGAGTGAACGCCCCGGACCGGCGCAGCGGGGCCGCCACGAACAGCAGCAACGCGAGATAGCCGGCCGCGAACCCGACCGGGTACCAGAGCACGTCCACGCCGTAGCGCAGGACCAGGCCGGCCACACCCAGGAAGGACGCCGCGGACAGGTACTCGCCGCTGATCGCGGCCGCGTTCCAGGACGGGCTCACCGACCGGGACGCGACCAGGAAGTCCGACGTGGTCCGGGCGAAGCGCAGGCCGTACGCCCCGATCGCCACGGTCAGCAGCACGACCAGGATCAGGCCGGGCGCCAGGTACGGGTTCACTTCTCCGGCCTGCGGATCAGGGCCGCGAAGTCCTGCTCGTTGCGTTCCGCCCAGCGCACGTAGGCCGCGCCGACCAGCACCAGGAACGGGAACGACAGCAGCCCGAGCAGCACCCACGGCAGGTGCATTCCGAAGACCTTCACCTCGCCGACGGCCGGTGCCACGGCGAACAGCAGCGGCAGGGTGCCGAGCCCGGCCGCCACCACCAGGGCCAGCCGCAACGCGAGGGCCAGCTGGGCGCGGACCAGACCCTTGACCAGCGCCTCACCGACCGGGGTCTGTTCGGCCAGGTCGGCGCTGCCATGATCGGCCGCCACCCGCCGGGCCGCGGCGTCGGCCAGCACGACCCGGACGCGCGGGCGCGGGGGCGATTCGTCGACGGCCATGTCCGGCAGTCTGTCCGCCCCCGCACGAATGTCAATACCGGTCGAGCATCTGGGCGCACACGCTCGGGCTGCCCGGCGGGTATTTCGCGATCAGGTCCCGGGCCGTCTGCCGGGCCGAGTTCCAGCCGCGCCAGTCGTCGGCCGGCATGTCGTCACCGATCGCCGCCAGCAGGCAGTTGCGGCGTTCCGGGTCGTCGAGGCCGGCGATCGCGGGCACCGCGTCCGGCGAGAGGTCGGCCAGGTAGAGCACGTCGATCTCGTTGGTGCGCTCGAATCGCTGGACGTGGTTCTCCGCGATCAGTCCGTCCGGGTTCGCGCCGGTCAGGGTCAGCAGCGCCAGGACGCCGGCGCCGATCGCCGCCCGGGGCAGCCAGGCCGCCCGGATCCGGATGCCGGCGATCAGCACCATCACCAGCACCAGACCGAACCAGGCCTCACAGCACGCGACCAACAGCCGTAGCCGGGTCAGGCCGTACGTCTCGGTGTAGACGTTCATCCGGTGCAGCGCCGACGCGACGATCACCAGGGTGAGGGCGGCCAGCGCGCCGAGCACCACCCGCAGCAGGATCCGGTCGGCACGTTCGGTCCGCGGCGCCCACCGGGCCACCCCGGCCAGCACCATCAGGGTCAGCCCGGTGACCGCGCACAGCTGCCAGAAGCCGCTGCGGGCGTATTCGGCGTAGGTCAGGCCGTCGGTCGTGACCACGTGCCGCTCGCCTCCGAAGAGGACGGTCAGCTGGATCGCGACGAACGCGGCGAACAGCAGCACCAGCAGACCGAGCGGGATCGCCCACTCCAGACGGCTGACCTTGCGGCCCTCGGTCAGGTCCAGCTTGCCGGGGCTCGGAGGTGCGGCACGCAGGTACGCGAACGCCGTCAGCAGCGGCGCGGTGACCGCCGAGACGAACACCCAGGTGAAGATGGTGAACCCGTCCAGGTCGGGAATCGCCGCCTCGAAGACCCGGGCGAACGCGGCGTCGGCCGAGACGAACAGCGCGCCGAAGACGACGAGCAGCGCGATCGACACCGCCACGGTGGCCACGATCCGGATCGGGGCACCGGTCCGGCCCCGGCCACGCAGCCGCACGGCGCCGCGCGCCAGCCACGCGCCGCCCCGGCCCGCGGCGATCGGCACCAGGAGGTACGTGAGCAGGATCGAGCGCAGCGACCTGCCCGAGGACAGCGCCAGTGCGGTGGTCAGCGTCGCGGTCAGCAGGCAGAGCACGAACAGCCAGCCGGCCGCCCGGAAGGTGCCGACCGCGAGCAGTGCCACGGTGGCGGCACCCCAGAGGAAGCGGTCCCGGGTGCCGGTGTCGGCACGGCGTTCGACCGCCGCCGACACCGCCTCGGGGGTGCGGATCATCCGCGCCGCCACCAGGGCGGCCGTCCCGGCCAGCGCGGTGACGAACCAGCCGATCCCGGTCCGGTCCAGCGGAACGCTGAGAGCCGCGATCACGGTGGCGGCCAGCACGGCGACGACCGTGGCGGGTGAGGCCGGCCGTCCCGGACCGGGCCAGTGGCGGCTCCACGGGTTGATCGCGGGCCACGGGCCGTTCAGAGGTCCCACCTGCCCGTTGACCGGTTGATTCGTGACGATGGACATGTCGGAGATCCCCTCAAGCCGCTTGGAGCGGAAGTCGTACCTGGATGTGGCATCCACGCCGGTCGTCGGGTTCGACCACCGCGATGGACCCCCGGTGCAGCTGCACCACCCACCGGGCGATCGCCAGGCCCAGCCCGGTTCCGCCGCCGGTGGCGCGCTCGCCCCGGGTGAAGCGTTCGAAGACCCGTTCCCGCTCGGCGGCCGGGATGCCGTCACCCTGGTCCACGACGGCCAGCACCACGTGATCGTCGTGGCGCTCGGCCCGGACCGTGACGAGGCCGCCGCGCGGACTGTGCCGGGCCGCGTTGTCCAGCAGGTTCGCGAAGACCTGATGCAGGCGCTCCCGGTCGCCGGTCACCACCAGCTGCGGTGCAGAGACCTCGAACCGCACGTCATGACCGGTCCCGCCGGCGTTCACTCCCGCCTCCCGGACGACCCGGTCCAGGAAGGCGGGCACGTCGATCGGCTCCCGGCGCATCGGGACCACCCCGGCGTCCAGACGGGACAGATCGAGCAGGTCGGTGACCAGGCGGCTGAGCCGCTCGGTCTGGGCCAGGGCGGTCTCCATCGTCTCCGGTTCGGCCGAGGCCACCCCGTCGACGATGTTCTCCAGCAGCCCCCGCAACGCGGTGATCGGTGTACGCAGCTCGTGCGAGACGTTGGCGATCAGCTCGCGCCGCTGCCGGTCGGAGGCGGCCAGATCGGCCGCCATCTGGTTGAACGCCGTCGCCAGCTCGCCCACCTCGTCCTGCGAGCGGGTCCGGATCCGGCGGGTGTAGTCGCCGCGGGCCATCTCGCGGGCCGCGACCGTCATCTCGCGCAGCGGGACGGTCGCGCCGTGCGCCATCACCTGCAGCGTGACCAGGCCGAGCGCCGCGGCGATCGCGATCCACAGCACGTCGACCCGGTAGAAGTCGATCCGCCACAGGAACACCAGCAGGCCCACTCCACCGGCGAACCCGAGCGCCAGCGACAGCTTCGCCTTGATCGACCGGACCGGGTCGAGCGGCCGCGGCAGCCAGGCGAGAAGCGGCGCCACCAGGTTGTGGATCCGGATCATGATCGTGGTGATCACCGCTCCACCTCGAGCGCGTATCCGACGCCGTGCACGGTCCGGATCAGGCCGGCGCCGAGCTTGCGCCGCAGACCCTTGATGTGGCTGTCCACCGTCCGCGTGCCGGAGGTGTCGGCCCAGCCCCACACGTCGGCCAGCAGCCGCTCCCGGGGCAGTACCGTGCGCGGCCGTGCGGCCAGGTGCACCAGCAGGTCGAACTCGGTCGGGGTCAGGTGCACCTCGACACCGCCGCGCAACACCCGGCGCTCCGCCTGGTTGATCTCCAGGTCACCGATCCGCAGACCGGGCGTGGGCGCCGGGGCCGCAGCCTTGTCGGCGCGCCGCAGGAGGGCGTGCACCCGGGCCGCGAGCACCCGCATGGAGAACGGCTTGACCATGTAGTCGTCCGCTCCGACCGCGAGCCCGATCAGCTGGTCCGTCTCGTCGTCGCGGGCGGTCAGCATGAGCACCGGCACCGGCCGCTCGCCCTGGATCCGCCGGCACACCTCGAGACCGTCGAAGCCGGGCAGCATGATGTCGAGGATCATCAGGTCCGGAGGGCTCTGCCGCACCGCGGCCACCGCGCTCGGGCCGTCACCCACCACCTGCACCAGGAAGCCCTCGGCACGGAGCCGCGCGGCCACCGCGTCGGCGATGGCCCGCTCGTCCTCCACGACGAGGATCCGCCGCTCGATACTCTCCACGCTCCCGGCACCTTTCCGTACGACCCTGGTCGCCGGTCGGTGCGCCCCCGTGGCTCACCGGCCGGTGGCCAGGAGCTTATTGACCGCCTGCGCAGAGCCGGCGGTGGAGATGTGAACAACCTGTGGAGATGATCCTGTGGCCGGGGCCCGGGCGTGGCCAGGGAGGATCCCGGGTTTGGCAGGAACCGGGGATAACCCACACCTGCCTGTGGATAACTCTGTGGAGAAGCCTGTGGGGCTGTGGATAAACGTGTGGATTCAGCGGGTCCAGTCGTGCTTCGCGGCCCGGATCAGGCGATCCTTCAGCTCCCGCGTGTGCCGCCGGCTCACCGGGAGCTCCGCGCCGTCGACCGCCACCACATAGCCCGAGTTGGTCAGCCGCAGCTCGGTGACCAGGCGTAACTGCACCAGATAGGAACGGTGGATGCGTACGAAGCCGGCATTGGCCCACCGCTCGGCCAGGGTCGCGAGCGAAACGCGTACGAGATGGGAATTCTCCCCGGTGTGCAGCCGGGCGTAATCGCCCTGCGCCTCCACCCACCGCACCGACGACCGTGGCAGCATGCGCGTCGTGCCGGCCAGCTCCACCGGAATCGCCGGCTCGTCGGCCGGCAGAGGTGGTGCCGGAGCCGCACGCAGCCCGGACACCCGGCGCAGCGACTCGGCCAGCCGTTCGGCACGCACCGGCTTGCGTACGTAATCGGTCACACCCAGGTCGAAGGCGTCCACCGCGCCGTCGTCGTAGGCGGTCACGAAGACGATCGCGGGCGGCTGCGCGAACCGCCGCAGAATCCGGGCCAGCTCCATGCCGTCCAGGCCGGGCATCCTGATGTCCAGGAAGACCGCGTCCACCTCGGTGTCGCGCAGCACCCGCAACGCCTCGGTCGCGTCGCCGGCCCGGTGCACGTGCGCGACCCGGTCGTCGGCGTTCAGCAGGTAGGCGAGTTCGTCCAGAGCCGGGGGCTCGTCGTCGACGGCCAGCACGACCAGGCTCGTCATGCCCGCACCTGTGGATGGAATTTCGGCACCCGCATGCTCACTTTCGTACCCGAGCCCGGCGACGTCTCCACCACCAGGCCGTTGTGGTCGCCGAAGACCGAACGCAGTCGTTCGTCCACGTTCACCAGTCCGACGTGCTGGCCGTCCTCGGAGTCCGAACCGTCCCGCGTGAACACCGCCGGATCCATGCCGACCCCGTCGTCCTCGACCGTGATGTGGCACTCCGCCCCGGCGTCACGTGCCTCGATGCTCACCATACCGACGCCCGGTTTACGTGACAGGCCGTGCCGGACCGCGTTCTCCACCAGCGGCTGCAGGCACAGGAACGGCAGGCCCACCGGCAGCACCTCGGGCGCTATCCGCAGCTTGACCTGCAGCCGGTCACCGAAGCGGGCCCGTTCGATGGTCAGATAGCGGTCGATCGACCGCAGCTCCTCGGCGAGGGTGGTGAACTCACCGTGCGCCCGGAACGAGTAGCGGGTGAACTCGGCGAACTCCAGGATCAGCTCACGCGCCCGCTCCGGGTCGGTACGTACGAACGAGGCGATCGCGGTCAGCGCGTTGTAGATGAAGTGCGGGCTGATCTGCGCCCGCAACGCCCGGACCTCGGCCCGGGCCAGCCGCTCCCGCGACGAGTCCAGCTCGGCCAGGGCCAGCTGCGACCCGGCCCAGCGCGCCGACTCCAGCGTCGCCTGCACCAGACCCGGCGCCGGTTGTCCGTCGGCCACCGCGACGAGCGCGGCCGTCGCCTGACCCGACGGGCCGGTCAGCGGTGCGACCACGGCACCACGCACCACACAATCGACACGATCACAGGCCAGATCAGATTCATTGAGTACGACCGAACGCCGCGTCCCTGCCGCACGCCGGGCCGCCGCCACCAGCTCGTCCTCGTGGTGGGCGCCGCGTCCGTCGTACGCCAGGCATTTGTCCCCGTCGACGATCGCCAGCCCGACCGCACCGACCAGCACCCGCAGATGCCGGACCGCCTTGCCGGCCGTCGCCGGTGACAGCCCCGCCCGCAGTGGTTCGGCCGCGAGTGCCGCCGTGTGCAGAACGTCGTAGGTGGCCCGCTGCATAGCCGTCGCGATCCCGCGCCGGGCCCGCAACCGCAACACCGCCACCACCGCCGCGGCCAAGGCGGCGAGCACGGCGACCACCGCCACCGCACTGCCGACCTGTCCGTTCATGGCGCGACTCTAATAAGCGCCCTTGCGTTTGAGAACGACCCAGATGGTCCGCCACAGGATGCTCAGGTCGTACGTCAGGGACCAGTTGTCGACGTAGTAGAGGTCGAGCCGGACCGCCTCGTCCCAGGAGAGCTCGGAACGGCCGCTCACCTGCCACAGGCCGGTCATGCCGGGACGCACCAGAAGGCGGCGGCGCACGTCGCCCAGGTAGTCGCCGTCGTCCGCGGGCAGCGGACGCGGGCCCACCAGGGACATCTCGCCCCTCAGCACGTTGATCAGCTGAGGCAGCTCGTCCATCGAGGTGGCCCGCAGCTTCGATCCGAACGAGAAGATCCGCGGATCCTGCTTCATCTTGAAGAGCATGCCGTCGGTCTCGTTGAGCTCCGCCAGAGTGGCCTTGCGCTCCTCGGCGTCCACGTACATCGTCCGGAACTTCCACACCCGGAACGTGCGCCCGTCGTGGCCGACCCGGGTCTGCCGGAAGAACACCGGACCGGGGTCGGACAGCCGGATGCCGAGCGCGATGAACGCCAGGATCGGACTGATCACCAGCAGGCCGAGACCCGCCGCGACTCGGTCCATCAGGTTCTTGACCAGCCAGCCGGGCCCGGAGAGGGTCGGCTCCTCGACGTGCAGCAACGGCAGGCCCTCGATCGGGCGGATGTGCACGCGCGGACCGGCGATGTCGGTGAGCTGCGGCGCGACCACCAGGTCCACGCCCGTGCCCTCCAACTGCCAGGCCAGGCGGCGCAGCTCACCGGGCTCGGCGCTGGCCGAGCCGCAGACCGCGATCGTGTCCGCGCCCACCTCACGGACCAGGGAGAGCACGTCCCGGCCGGCGTAGACCGGGACCGGCGTCTCGATGCCGCGCGCGGCCGAGAAGCCGTCGGTGAGGTGGATGGCGACCGGGATGAGGCCGGCGGCCGGGCTGCGGGTGACAGCGGTGTAGACCTCGAGCGCTTCCGGCAGGGTGCCGACCAGCACCATCCGGTGCGCGCCGTGCCCGGTGCGGCGCCGGGCCACGTGCAGGATCTGCCGGGCGATCACCCGGCCCGTCACGATGAGGAACAGTGCGCTCACCGAGACGGTCGCGACGGTTCCACGGGACAGGTCGGCCTTGGTGGCGAACGCGAGGAGGGAGACCGCGGCGACCACGGTGACCGAGGTGCGGACGACCCGCTTGAACTCCTCGCTGCCCAGACCGAGATAACGGCGGTCGTACGTGCCGTTGGTCCAGAGCAGCACCAGCCAGCCGAGCGGCAGGACGATGTAGGCGAAGAAGTTGAAGAGTTCCGTACCGTCCAGGAACAGCCAGGACTGGTTGAGGCCGGCGCGTGCCTTCTCCAGGGAGCTGGCGATCCAGCTCGCGCCGATCGTGGAGAGCAGGTCGAGCACGACCAGGAGGAACGTGTACGGCCGGTGCCAGCGGGAACGCCTGCGGCTCTGTCGGCCCCACGCGTTGCGCGGCACCCCGTTGCTCGGTGGCTGCTCCTGCCACTCGAAGCTGTCGTACCGCACGGGTCCGCTCCGGCTGCTGTCGGTTGTTGGGCGATGCAGGCTAGTAGTCACTCCGCCTACGTCCTCCCGCATCCGGAAAAAGATTACGCACCGCCACGGCCTCGGGGTGGTCGGCGGGTCCGCCGATACCCGTTCGCGTCATAACGGTTGCCAGGGACCGGGCCACTATACCGATGGATCGGCCGGAGAGAAGGTGACGTCACGGCGACAATCGTGATGTATACGCACCGTCATCACTTGGTAGCGCCTCACCGGACCAGCTTGGACAGCCGGCGATCCGCCAGCGGTTTTCCTCCGGTTTGGCAGGTCGCGCAGTACTGCAGGCTCTTGTCCGCGAACGACACCTCGCGAACCGTGTCACCACACACCGGACACGGCATTCCGGTCCTGGCGTGCACCCGCATCCCGGCGCGTTTCTCGCCCTTGAGCTCGGCCGCCTTCTGTCCGACCGACCGTTCGACCGCGTCGGTCTCGATCGCCCGCATCGCCTCGTAGAGGGTCGCGATCTGTTCGTCGCTCAGTTTTCCGGTTAGCGCGAAAGGGGACAGTTTCGCCGCGTGCAGGATCTCGTCGGAATACGCGTTACCGATCCCGGCGAGCACCTCCTGGTCGACGAGGACCCCTTTGATCTGTCCTTTCCGGCCGCGGATCCGGGTGGCGAACTCCTCCAGCGACACGGCGAGCGCGTCCGGGCCGAGCCGGGCCACGCCGGGCACCTCGGACGGATCGCGCACCAGATAGGCGGCGAGCGACTTCTGCGTACCGGCCTCGGTCAGATCGAATCCGGAACCGTCGTCCAGCCGCACCCGGATCGCGATCGGGCCACTGCCCGGTTTCAGCGGGGCCGGGGACTTGAACGAGTCCCGGTAGTGCAGCCAGCCCGCCCGGGCCAGGTGCACGATCAGATGCAGGTCGTCACCGATGCCGGCGTCGAGGAACTTGCCGTGCCGGCCGGCACTCGTGACAGGCAGGCCGGCCAGCGCCGACGGCTGCGGATCGTAGGTCTTCAACGCGCTGAAGGAGGCGACTTCGAAGCGTTCCACGGTACGGCCGACCGCACGCTCACGCAGATAGGCCGCGAGCGCCTCGACCTCAGGGAGTTCGGGCACCTCCTCACGGTAGCGTTTGGCGACCATTAGGCTCCGCCCCATGAAGGTGGTGGTGGCGCACAATCGGTATCGCGAGGCGATCCCGTCCGGCGAGAACGTGATCGTCGATACGGAGATCGGCCAGCTGCGGGAGGCCGGCGTCGAGGTGGTCCCGTTCCAGCGCAGCTCCGACTCGATCGCATCGATGTCGGCGGGACGGAAGGCGCTGCTGCCGATCTCACCGGTGTACGGGGCCGACGCCCAGCGCGATCTGTCGGCGCTGCTGCGGGCGGAACGCCCCGACGTGCTGCACCTGCACAACCCGTACCCGCTGCTCTCGCCCTGGGTCATCCGCACCGCGCACGCGCACGGTGTCCCGGTGGTGCAGACCGTCCACAACTATCGGCAGGTCTGCTCGTCCGGGCTCTACTTCCGCGACGGCCACAACTGTCACGACTGCCGGGGCAAGCTGCTCGGCTGGCCGGCGATCCGCAACCGCTGCTACCGGGGATCCGCCGCCCAGAGCGCAATCATGGCGACCACGCTCGCGGTGCACCGGCCCACGTGGCGTTCGGTGGACCGCTACATCGCCCTCACCGACAAGATCGCGGCGCATCTCGTCGACTACGGTGTCCCGGCCGACCGCATCGTGATCAAACCGAACGGGTTGCCCGACCCCGGTGCTCCGGCGCCGCTCGGAGACGGATTCCTGTACGGCGCCCGGCTCTCCCCGGAGAAGGGTCTCGGCCTGCTGCTCGATGCCTGGCGCCAGCATCCGGACGGCAGCCTCGGCACGCTGCGCATCGCCGGGGACGGCGAGTTGCGGCCGCTCGCCGAGCAGGCAGCGGCCGAACGATCCGACGTGCTCTACCTCGGGCCGCTGGACCGGGCCGGGATGGTCGCCGCCCGGCAGGCCTCAGCCGTGGTGATCGCCGTCCCGACCTGGGAGGACGTGCTGCCCACAGTGATCCTCGAAGCGATGTCCAGCGGTCGGGCCGTTCTGGGGACCGCGGTCGGCGGCATCCCCTACATGGTCGGCACGGGTGCCGAGGCGGCCGGATGGCTCGCCGCGCCCGATCCGGTCGCGCTGGCCGCCGCGCTGCCCGCCGCCCGGGTCGGCGCCGCCGCTGCGGCGGTCGCTGCCCGAGCCCGCTACCAGCAGCACTTCCATCCGGACGTCCTCACACCCCGCCTTATCTCCATCTACACGGAGATGTCCCGCCAGCCAATCGCCTGACAGCCGCTCCCAGCAGACCTTGCGGGGTTGCGGCTGCCACGGCAGCGCAACCTTCCAAGATCGCCCACCAGCACCCGCCTGCCGGCACCCGCCTGCCGGCACCCGCCTGCCGGCACCCGCCTGCCGGCGCCGACCCACCAGCACCCACCCACCAGCACCCGTCTGCCGGCACCCGTCTGCCGGCGCCGACCCACCAGCACCCGCCTGCCGGCGCCGACCCACCAGCACCCACCCACCAGCACCCGTCTGCCGGTACCCGTCTGCCGGCACCCGCCTGCCAGCACCCGCCTGCCAGCACCCGCCTGCCGGCGGATCTTGTGGGGTTTCGGCTGTTCGAATGGTGCAACGTCCCAAGATCGCCGATTGACGCCCGCTTCGCGGCGACGCCCGCTTCGCGGCGACGCCCGCTTCGCGGCGACGCCTGCGTCCGGCGCCGCCCGCGTTCGGCGGTACTCGCCTGCCGGCCGATCTTGTGAGGTTTGGGCTGCGATGACGGCGCAACCTGACAAGGTTGCCGACCGACGTCCGCCTTCCGGCGGATCTTGTGGGGTTATGGCTGTTCGAATGGAGCAACGTCCCAAGATCGCCGATTGACGCCCGCTTCGCGGCGATGCCTGCCTTCCGGCGATGCCTGCTTCGTGAGGCGCCCGCTTCGTGGAGACGCCCGTGTTCCGGCGATGCCCGTGTTCCGGCGACGTCCGTCTGCTGGCGGCATTCGCCTGCCGGCCGATCTTGTGAGGTTTGGGCTGCGATGACGGCGCAACCTGACAAGGTCGCCGACCGACGCCCGCCTTCCGGCGGATCTTGTGGGGTTTTGGCTGCCCGGATGGCGCGACCTCGCAAGATCTTCGGCTGGGGTGCTGCCTCTGGCAGATCTTGTGAGGTTGCGCCGCCTCGCGGCAGCCGGAACCTCACAAGATCTGTGGAGGGGTGGGTGTTGCGGTAGGCCGATTCTCGCGGGAGCTGACGGCGGGGTGGGTGTTCGGCTGCCTGGGCCTTGTAAGGGGCTGAGGGCAGGGGTGGGTGTTGCGGGTTAGGGGGAACGGAGTGAGGACTGAGGTGGGTGTGGGGGAACGGAGTGAGGGCTGAGGGGAGGGGTGGGTGTGGGGGAACGGAGTGAGGGCTGAGGGGAGGGGTGGGTGTTGCGGGTTAGGGAGAACGGAGTGAGGCTCGGCCGGCGAAGGCGATCGACGCTGCCAGGAAACCGCCGTTGATCAGGGTGAAGAGGCCTACGAACCAGACTGCCCACTGGGGTGCAACGGTCAGGAGCACGCCCGCCACGGCGATCACGGCGCCGTAGTCGCGGACCAGCTTGACGGCGCGGACCGGCAGGGAAGTGTTGGTGACCATGCTCGCCGCCTGGGTGCCGGTCTGCATCACCGAGGTGACCAGGTTGACCATCCAGGTGCCGGCGAAGGCGGCCAGCAGCCACGCGGGGGTCTCCGGTTCCTGCGCCGCGGCGGTCGCGGCCAGGGCGGCCACCAGGGAGCACTGCACCGCCACGTCACAGAGCACGTCGAGGCGACCGCCCGCGGTGCTGCTCTGACCGGTGACCCGGGCGAGCTGGCCGTCGGAGCAGTCGAACGCGTACGCCAGCTGCCAACCGACGAGCGCGAGCAGGCCGATCGGGGCGGCCCACAGGCTGCCCTCGGCGACGGGGCCCGCGGTGGCGATCACGATGAACGAGACCAGGCAGCCGAGCCCCAGGTTGAGGACGCTCAACACGGTCGGGGACAGGCGGCGCTTGTGCGCGCCGACCGCGATTCGTGCTCCGATCCGCTGGCTGATGGCTTCGCTGAACAGGCCACCGCCACGATTGGCCGCGTAGTAATCGGCGGCGGTAGGCGTACCCGAGAAGGGTCTGCCGGAAGGCCCGGCGGCGGTGGGCGTACCGGAGAAGGGTCCGCCGGAAGGCCCGGAAGACCCGGCGGCGGGCGTACCGGAGAAAGGTCCGCCGGAAGGCCCCGAAGACCCGGCGGCGGGCGTACCGGAGAAAGGTCCGCCAGGAGGCCCCGAAGACCCGGCGGCGGTGGGCGTACCGGAGAAAGGTCTGCCAGGAGGCACGGAAGACCCGGCTGCGGCCGTGGGCGTACCCGCGGAAGGTTTGCCGTAAGGCCCGGAAGAGCCGGCGGCGGCCGACGGTGCGGGACCGGGCGGAGGCATCGTGCCGGGGTTGTCGATGCGGGTGGGATTGACCGGGGGGACCGATCCGGAACTCGCGGCGGGCGGGCGGCCGCCCTCGCCGGGAGGGCGGCCGGTTTCAGAGGGACGCGATGACATCGTTGTATTCGGCCAGCTTCTGCCGGGTCTGCTCCGGCGTCATGGCGAGGTGTTCCAGGATGGTGTAGCGGTCCGGCCGGGTCCGCGGCGCGAACTCGATGACCTGCACGAATTGGTCGGCGTCCAGGCCCACGTCGGACGGAGTACGTGGGAGCTGGTGCCGTGCCAGGCAGTCGGACATCTGCTTGAGCCGACGCTCGTCGCCGCGCAGGAACGTGCAGAACAGCGCGCCCATGCCGGCCAGTTCGCCGTGCGAGGCCGTGGCGGGGTAGAGCGAGTCGATGGCGTGCATGATCTCGTGACAGCCGCCGCTGGAGGGCCGGCTGCTGCCGCAGACCGCCATCGCCAGGCCGCTGGAGATCAGCGCCTCGGCGAGGACCGTGACGAACGCGTCGTCGGACATGTCGCCGGGCATCGTCAGCACCGCCTCGGCGCCCATCCGGGCGAGGGAGGCGGCCAGGCCGTCGACGGGTTCGCCGCGCACCTGGCGGGCCAGCTCCCAGTCGGCGAGCGCGCTGATGTTGCTGATCACGTCACCGATGCCGGCGCGGTTGACCAGCTCCGGTCCGTTCTCCACGAAGTCGAGGTCGACGACGACGCCGAACGGGATGTGCACCCCGTACGACCCCTTGATCCCGTCGTTGATCAGGCTGGCCACCGGGGAGGCGATGCCGTCGTTGGCGAGGCTCGTCGCGACCGAGACCATCGGCAGGCCCCAGCGGCTGGCGGCGTACTTGGCGGTGTCGACCGTCTTGCCGCCGCCGATGCCGACGACCGCGTCGAAGTGGCCCGAGCGCAGTTTGTTCGACAGCTCCAGCGCCGCGTCGAGAGTGCCGCCGCCGGTCACGAAGATCTCGGCCGAGGTGAGCGACGGGCGGAGCAGGTCGACGACTTTCTCGCCGAGGCCCGGCCCGACCACCACGGCCACCTCACCACCGGAGGAGATCCGGCCGTCGGCGAGGATCTTGCCGAGGTCGGCGACCGCGCCCCGCCGCACTTCGATGTGCAGCGGGGTCTGGACGCTACGGGCTAGTAGCGGCATGCGATGTCCCGAGCCTTCGCCAGGTCCTCGTGGTTGTCGACCTCGACCCACGGCACGTCGCCGATCTGCGCGGCCCGGACCTCGTTACCGCGGTCTGCGTACAGCTGGAAACCGTCCTCGTAGAACTGGTTCGGGTCCTTCTCGAAGGTCGCCTTGAGCGCGTCGGCCAGCTTGCCGGCCGCGGACGACTCGATGATGTTGGCGCCGATGTACTCGCCGTACGCGGCGGCCGGGTCCATCAGTTTCGTGATTTTGGTCAGCTGGCCATCTTCATTGAAGACGGTCTTCATCTCCTCGTCAGCCAGCTTCTTAACAGTGTCCACGGCGAGGAGAATGCTCGGGCCGCGTGCGGCCAGCAGGGTGTGCTCCACGCTGACCGGGTGGACGGTGTCGCCGTTCACCATGAGCGCGCCCTGGGCGAAGTGGTCCCGGGCGAGCCACAGGGAGTAGGCGTTGTTCCACTCCTCGGCCTTGTCGTTGTGCACCAGGGAGATCTTCACGCCGTACTTCTGCTCGAAGCCCTCGACGCGCTCCTCCACCGCGCCGGCGCAGTAGCCGACGACGATGGTCACCTCGGACAGGCCCGCGGCCGCGAGGTTGCGGAGCGAGATGTCCATGATCGTGGTCTCCCCGTCCACGGGGACCAGCGCCTTCGGGAGCGTGTCCGTGTACGGGCGCAGCCTGCGCCCGGCGCCGGCTGCGAGTACCAATCCGATCATGGGGTGTTTCCTTCCACTTCACGTGAGGGGTGCCCAGCGAGGATAACGGCATGTGTCCCATCCGTAGGACTCGCGAGGGGCACACGGAAAATGGTATAGACCCGGCTTCTAAGCTGTCGGGTATGACCGCTGAGCAGCTGATCTCCTTCGCCCGTGGCGCTCCGTCGCTGGACATCGTCGACGTGGAGGGCCTGAAGGCCGCCGCCGCCCGTGCCTTCGACGCCGACCCGGCGGGCGTGACCGCGTACGGCACCTCCGTCGGCTACCTCCCGCTGCGGAAGTGGATCGCCGACAAGCACAACGTCTCCCCCGACCAGGTCATCGTGACGAACGGCTCGCTGCAGGCGGACGCGTTCCTCTTCGGCCACCTGGTCAAGCCCGGTGACGACGTGGTCGTGGAGAAGCCGACCTACGACCGGACACTGCTCAACCTGCAGAACCTGGGCGCCAAGGTGCACCAGGTCACCGTCCAGCCGGACGGTATCGACGTCGACGAGCTGCGCGCGCTGCTCGAGTCGGGGGTTCGCCCGAAGCTGGCGCACATCATCCCGAACTACCAGAACCCGGCCGGTGTGACGCTCTCCGACGAGAAGCGGCGCGTACTGCTCGCCCTGGCCGAGCAGTACGAGTTCATCATCTTCGAGGACGACCCGTACGTCGACATCCGGTTCCGTGGCGAGCCGCTGCCCTCGATGCTGTCGCTCGACACCAACAGCCTGGTCGTGCACGCCTCCAGCTTCACCAAGACGGTCTGCCCGGGCGTCCGGGTCGGTTACCTGGTCGGTCCGGCCGCGCTGATCGACGCGATCGCGAAGAAGGCCACCAACCTGTACATCTCCCCCGGCATGGTGTCGGAGGCGATCGTGCACCAGTTCTGTGTCTCGGGTGACATCGAGAAGTCGGTCCGGAAGGTCAGCGAGGCGCTGGGCGAGCGGGCCCGCGTGCTGGCCGAGTCGATCCGCAAGCACATCCCGGGCGCCACGTTCACCGAGCCGGACGGCGGCTACTTCCTCTGGGTCGATCTGCCCTCGGACGTCGACGTGGACAAGCTGTTCCTGGCCGCCATGAAGAAGGGTGTCGCGGTCGTCAAGGGCAGCGACTTCCTGCTCGAGGGCGGTAACAGCTCGCTGCGCCTGGCCTACTCGGCGGTCACCGTCGACCAGATCGACGAGGGCGTGCGCAGGCTCGCCGAGGCGATCGAAGAGGTACGCGGCTGAAGTGTTCCGCGCCGGGCGGGCTTTTGTTCGCCCGGCGCGGGTACCCTCGGCTGGTTTGTCGTCCCCGGGGGAGGTTGGCATGACGGAACGTTCGTGGACGCGTGGCCGGCCCCTCGGCAAGATGTGGGCCGACCGGGTGCGCGGCCTGCTCAACAACGGTGACCACCCGAACCAGACGGGCGAAGGCGACATCCCGTCCTCGGTGGTGGACTGCGGTGTCTACGTCGACGGTCGGCGCCTGCCCGGTGAGTTCAGCCCGGACGCCGCCCTCGCCGAGGCGTGCGGGCGCGACGGCGCCTTCGTGTGGCTCGGCTTGCACCAGCCGGGTGCGGCGGAGATGGCCGCGATCGCCCAGCTCTACGGCCTGCACGAGCTGGCCGTCGAGGACGCGGTCAAGGCCGAGCAGCGGCCCAAGCTGGAGCAGTTCAACGACGTGCACTTCCTGGTGCTGCGCACCGCCCGGTACGTGCCGCACCAGGAGCTGACCGAGAGCTCTCAGGTGGTCGAGACCGGCCAGATGATGATCTTCGTGGGCGAGCGGTTCGTCATCACCGTCCGGCACGGCGACGCCTCCGAGATGTCGCCGGTCCGCGCCGACCTGGAGAAACAACGTGCGGCGCTGCTCCAGCAGGGCCCGTGGGCGGTGGCCTACGCGGTGACCGACCGGGTGGTCGACCACTACCTCGAGGTGGCCGACGACTTCGAAGCCGACCTCGACCTCATCGAGGAGGGTGTCTTCTCCCGCGTGCGCATCGCGCCGATACAGCAGGTCTACCAGCTCAAACGAGAGCTTGTGGAGTTCCGCCGCGCGGTGGTCCCGCTGCAGCGTCCACTCGCCGCGATCACGTCGAGCCAGGGCGTGGTGCCCAAGGAGATCCGTCGTTACTTCCGAGACGTTCAAGACCATTTGACGCGTACGGTCGAACAGGTCTCCTCCTACGACGACCTCCTCAACTCGATCCTGCAGGCACGGCTCGCGCAGGTCACCGTCGACCAGAACAACGACATGCGCAAGATCGCGTCCTGGGCGGCCATCGCCACGGTCTGGACCGCGTTCGCCGGTGTCTACGGGATGAACTTCGACTACATGCCGGAGACCGACTGGAAGTACGGCTACCCGGCTCTGGTCGCTCTCCTGTCGCTGATCACCGTGGTGCTCTACCGTGCGTTCCGCCGCAACGGCTGGCTCTAGCCCGCCCCCACGGGATCGAGTGTGACCTCTAGAGTGTCGGGGTGCCGTCGCGTCAGGATGAGCTGCACTCCTACCAGTACTCGGTGCAGCGTGTGGTCGCGGCGCTGGTGTCACACGACCCGGACCCGCATCGATCGCCGCTGCGCCGGGCCGGCGTCACCGCCCTCGTCGGCCTGCTGGTCGCCGCGCTCGTGGTCGGTGGCTTCGCGGTCTACGGGATCTTCACGGGTCACACCATGGCCGAGGCGAACGACGCGACGTCGGTGCTGGTGGAGAAAAAGACCGGAGCGCGGTACGTCTATCTGAAGTCCGACGGCAAGGTGCACCCCGTCCTGAACTACACGTCGGGTCTGCTGCTGGCCGACGGGGACGCGCCCACGCTGAAGACCGTGGCGGGCGAGAAACTGGCCAGGATGCCGCTGGGTGAGCCGCTCGGCATCCCCGACGCGCCGGACTCGCTGCCCGCGGCCGGTGACCTGCTCAACGCGGCCTGGGCGGTGTGCACCGACACCTCCGGCGGCCGGCCGCGCAGCACCCTCGTGATCGGGGCCACCCCGGCCGGTGGCGGCGCGCCGGGCGGTGGCCTGCTCGTGCGGGACGCGATCGGGCGTACACACCTGGTCCTCGACGGCAGACGGCACCTGTTGCCCGCCGCCCGCGTCGACGCCGTGCAGCGCGCCCTCGGGTGGTACGGCACCCGGCCGTGGCTTGTCTCGACCGCCTGGGTCGACTCGGTGCAGGCCGGTCCCGACCTGACCGCGCCGGTCGTTCCCGGCCTGCGGAAGGCGTCGGTGATCCCCGGTCGCAAGGTCGGCCAGGTGCTCACCGGTGACGGCAAGACGTTCGGTGTGGTCCTCGCCGACGGGATCGCCGCGCTCACCGAGGTGCAGGCCAAGCTGCTGGCCGCCACGTCGACGACCGCGACGCCGATCAACATCGGTGCCGAGTTCATCCGGCTGCCCGAGTCCAAGGCGCGGCTCAGCGCCACCGCGGAGGGCCTGCCCGCCACGGTGCCGACACTGGCCGCCGCTCCGACGAGCGCCTGCGTGACCCTGCCGGGCGACACCGTCACGGTGAACGCCACCATCCCGGCCGGGATCGCGCCGACCGGTGCGGCACGGGTCGACCTGGTGCACGTGGACCGTGGCCGGGGCGCGGTGGTGGAGACCGTCGCGTCACCGGACGCGCCGGCCGGCAGCGGCACGGTGACGCTGGTCACCGACGCCGGGCGGTATTACCCGCTGGCGAGCCGCGACCTGCTGAGCCGGTTCGGGTACGGCAAGGTGCGCCCCACCCGCGTCCCGGCTCAGCTGATCGCGTATCTGCCCGCCGGACCGGCCCTGGATCCGATCCGGGCCGGGCGGCGGTAGTGATTACCGGGGTTCCTGCTTGCTCTGCTCGGTGACGATGCCGTTCGACGTGGTGTAGGCGGTCGGCTCCGTCGGCTCGAAGGCCGCGTCGTCGGCGCCGGTCCGCGTGGTGGGCTCGTACTCGTCCCACTGCGCTTCACGACGACGGCGGGCCACGTAGGCGGCGCCCACCCCGACAGCGGTACCGAGCAGCGCGTACCCGAACAGCCGGCCGGTCCGGCTCTTCTTGCGCCCGACCGCCTTCTCGGCCTTCTTCTGCAGCTTGCGGGCCTGCTTCTGCTCGGCCTTGAGCTGCCGCTTGCTCACCTTCTTGGTGGTCTTGCCGGCGTGCCGGACGGTCTCCGACGCGGCGGTCAGCGCGGCGAGCGCGCTGTCCCAGCTCTGCGAAGCGGCGTCCTTGGCCGCAGTCGCTGCCGGCTGGACCCGATCCTTAGCGGCGTTGATCTTGGGTGCGACGGTCGCGCTGGTCTCGTTTGCCGCGATCGAGGCCGCGCGCTTGAAGTGGTCGACGCTCTGCCCGAGCTCATTGCGCATCTGCGCTTTCCGGCTCCGTCGGCGAATCGTTGCGAACACCAGTGCCCACCTCCTGTGGTTTCTCCCAGGCCATGTTGCCTTCTCGGGTACCCCCGCGCGGCCGGATCCCCGACATGGGGGAGGATCCGAATTGCACGAGAACAGCCCATCACCATGACGGGAGTACCCGTGGCCGAGAATCTTTACGCCACCCTGCACACCAACCATGGCATCATCCGGCTCCAGCTTTTCCCGGATCACGCCCCGCAGACGGTCCGCAACTTCGTGGAACTCGCCGAGGGCACCAAGGAGTACAAGGACCCGCGGACCGGCCAGACCGGCAAGGGTCCGTACTACGACGGCACCATCTCGCACCGGGTCATCGCCGGCTTCATGGTCCAGCTGGGTGACCCGACCGGCACCGGTCGCGGTGGCCCGGGCTACCAGTTCGGTGACGAGTTCCACCCGGAGCTCTTCTTCGACCGGCCGTACCTGCTGGCGATGGCGAACGCCGGACCGGGCACCAACGGCTCGCAGTTCTTCATCACGGTCGCGCCGACCCCGCACCTGAACCGCCGGCACACGATCTTCGGCCAGGTCGCCGACGAGCAGTCGGCCAAGATCGTCGACTCGATCGCGAACACCCCCACCGGCCCGGGCGACCGGCCGCGTGAGGACGTCGTCATCGAGCGAGTGGTGATCGAGCGCTCCTGAGCCTCGCGGTACCTTTGGTGCCATGAGTGAGGCCCCGTCGACGACACCGGTGTGCTACCGGCATCCGAAGCGGGAGACGCAGCTGGCCTGCAACCGCTGTGATCGTCCGATCTGCATCGACTGCAAGGTCGACGCGTCGGTCGGTTTCCAGTGCAAGGAGTGCGTCAAGAAGGGCAACAAGGGCGTACGGCCGGCGCGCACCGCTTTCGGCGGGAGCCGCGTCGGCCAGCTCGGTTACGCGTGTCAGGCGATCATCGCGGTCAACGTCCTGTTCCTGATCGCTTCGACGATCCTCGGCGGTGTGGGTGCCCTTTTCGGTGCCCCCGGTGGCTGGTTCGGCCTGCTCGGCTCGGAGACCCCGGTCACCGAGTGGGGCGAGGTGTTCGGTTACGCGTATTACCAGAACGGCGAGCTGCACGGCATCGCGCACGGCGAGTGGTATCGCCTCGTCACCGCCATGTTCATCAACTACGGCGCCGTCCACATGCTGCTGAACATGTCGCTGGTGACCACCCTCGGCCGCTATCTGGAGCGGCAGCTCGGGCCGGTTCGTTTCCTCGCGCTCTACCTGCTGTCCGGGCTCGGCGGCAACGTCGCGGCGTACGTGATCCAGCCGCAGAACCAGGGCTCGGCGGGCGCCTCCACGGCGACGTACGGCCTCGTCATCGCGGCCATCGTGATCAACAAACGGCTCTCGCTGGACGCCGGGCCGATCATCCCGTTGCTGATCACGAACGTGATCTTCACCCTGAGCGTGCCGCAGGTCTCCGTCCCCGGTCACTTCGGCGGCTTGGCGGCGGGCGCGGCCGCGGCGGCGGTTCTGGCCTATGCGAGGGTTCCGCATCGAACGGTGAAACAGGCGGTCGGCTGTTCGGTGGTGCTGGCCGTGATCCTGGCCGCGGCGATCATGCGGACCGTGGTACTGCTCAGCTGACCTCGCGTAGGGCGGCCAGTTCCGTGGCCACCTCCTCCGGCATCGCGCTGACCTGCGGCTCGGTGAAGGTGTAGATGGAGTCGCCCGCGTCGATCTCGAGCACCCCGCTGCGCCGGCCGCGGCGGGGGGCCGACTCCACCCGTACCCGCTCGATCTGTTGCCAGGGGACATGCCGGCGCCGGGCGAATCCGGTGACCACCGTGATGCCCGCCGTGTCCGCCGCCAGGCGCACCGGAACCACCAGGTCGCGGACCGCCCAGAGGACGATGCCGGCGGCGGCGATGCCGGCTATCAGCCAGCGGGACAGGTCGTCCGGCGCGAAGACCGCGACCAGGGCCGGGAGGGCGGCCGCTCCGATCAGCTTCGCGACGGGCAGGGCCGGCTTGACTCGCCATTGCATCTCGTCACTATCGCAGAATGGCCGGCACCACCATCGCGGCGCTGCTGTAATTCGATATTCAGCGAGTTCGGCCGACTCTTCCTCGATTCATACTCCGTTAACACTGCATGGACGTGTTCTTGAGTACGTTCGCAGCCGCGGCCCCGCCGGCGGCGAACCGGCACCTGCCGATCTTCCGGAGTTGTGTGGACTCCGACGACCCTGTGACCCTGGTGGCACGCTGCGTACGCCCGGGCGCCCCACTCTCCGGTGACTGGTTCCTTCTGCTTACCCGCCGCCGTCTGGTCGTCACGCAGGACACCCGCCCGCTGCACCGGCTACGCCTGCACCTCAACGCGAACCTGCGCCATCTCAGCAATGTGACCTGGCGTCTCGACCTGTCCAAGCCGGGCATCGAGCTGGGGTTCACCGCGATGGACGGGGTGCGCGAGCGGTTCCGGATGCGCCTGGGCGACTCGGAGACCGTCTGGCGGGTCGAGCAGCTACTACGGGACAACCTGATCCCCAAGCCGGTCACCGTCTAGCTTCTTGTCCAGCTCACGAAGCCGCTGATCGAGCGGCGCAGCCCGGCGGGATCCAGACCGTGCGCGCGTGCGTGGTCATACCGGGTGCCGTATCGCCGGACCTCGGCACGGCCGACGCCCAGATGCAACGCACGGTGCGGTATCCCGATCAGCGCCTCGCTGACCAGATGGGCCGAGGTGCCTTTGGCGTACGGCTCCACGAGCACGACCTCTCCGGTGGTGACCAGGGCACGCAGCCCGTCACTGTCGAACGGCCGCGGCGTGTTCGTCCAGGCGACCGTGACGTCCAGGCCGGTGGTCGCCTCCAGCACCGGGTCGAGCATCGGCCCCACCGCCACGACCAGCGGGCCCGTGCCGCCGCGCAACACCCGCAACCGGCTGCCGTCCGGGTGTGCCAGGCTGTTCTCCTGCGCGGAGAGGCGCACGTACACCCGGTCGTCGTGGCGTGCCGCGTCGCGCAGCATGGCCGGAACCTCGTCCCGGTGGCCGGGCACGTGCACGGTCCAGCCGTCGAGGGTGTCCAGCAGGGCGACGTCGCCGGGTGACTGGTGCGTGTAGCCCTCGGCCGCCGCGTCGTAAGAGCCGCCGATGCTCACCAGCACCGCGCCGGTGTCCTGGTGCCCGAAGTCGAGCTTGATCTGTTCGTACGCCCGGTCGATCAGGAACGGCGCGTACGAGTGCAGGATGGGTCGCATCCCGGTGAGCGCCAGCCCGCCACCCACCCCGGCCATCAGCTGCTCCCGGATTCCGACGTTGAGCACCCGATCCGGATGCCGCCGGTGCGCCTCGGCGAACGAGGCGGCCGAGATGTCCGCGAGCACCAGGGCGGTACGCGGGTCCTCGTCCAGCAGAGCGGTCGTCGTCGCGATGAAGGTCTCTCTCATACCTCTGCCACCACCAGGCTCGGCCGGCCCGCCACGGGGCGCAGCGCCTTCTCGATCTCGTCGTGATCGCGCCCGTTCACCACGGACACGCTCCAGTTCGGGAACCGTGCGGGTATGCCGACGGACAGTCCGGCGCGCGTTCGATCACTCATTGCGGCGACCTCGCCGTCCTCGCTGATCCAGGTGGGCGCGCCGGACCATCCGCCCGGCCAGCCATGGGTGGCGGAGCGGTTGTCGATGACGATCGCGGTGATCGGCAGCCGGATCGCGGCCGCGTAGGCGATCGCCTCGTGGTTCGACCCCTCGTCCAGCTCCGCGTCGCCGAGCAGCACGAACGTCCTGGTGTCGAGGAAGCCCTGGGCGCGCAGCCCGAGCGCCGTACCGACGGCGAGCCCGAGTCCGTGCCCCAGCGACCCGGTGCCGACCTCGACGCCCGGCAGCAGCACCCGGTCCGGGTGGTGCCCGAGCGGGCTGTCCCAGCTGCCGAGATCGTCGAGCCATTCCTCGGGGATGAACCCCTTGGCGGCGAGCACCGCGTAGTAGGCGGCCGGCCCGTGCCCCTTGGAGAGCAGGAACCGATCCCGGTCCGGCGCTTCGGTCGTCTCCGGTGTGATCCGTAACACCCTGTCGTAGAGAACCCACAGGACGTCCAGTGTGGAATGTGCGCTCGGCGCATGCTTTGCATCGCCCGTCACCCGGCTGAGCAGCGTGTGCACCGGGTGTCGGGGTGTTGTCATCACGGTCATGTGCATAGGCTGCAAGTTGAAGTTCACTTCAACTCAAGGAGTTCCATGGAGACGCTCACCATCGGCGAACTCTCCGCACGTAGCGGGGTGGCGCCGTCCGCCCTCCGCTTCTACGAGCGAGAGGGGCTCATCCATGCGTCCCGCACCAGCGGCAACCAGCGCCGATACGATCGGGCTGAACTGCGCCGGGTGTCCTTCATCAAGATCGCCCAGCAGGTCGGGGTCTCGCTCGACGAAATCCGTGAGGCGCTCGCCTCCCTGCCGGAGAACCGCACCCCTACCAAGGCCGACTGGTCCCGGCTGTCCGCAAGCTGGCGTTACCGCCTCCAGGAGCGCATCGCCGTGCTCGAGCGGCTCCGCGACGAACTCAGTGGCTGCATCGGCTGCGGTTGTCTCTCCCTACAGAGGTGCAAGCTCGCCAACCCGGGCGACCGCCTTGCCGCCGGCGGAACCGGCCCCCAGCGAATCCTCAACCCGGTCCCCGAATAGCCGCGGCCTCAGCCGCGCACGTTCGCCCGGCCGGTGGCGGCGCGTGCGTGTTGTCCGTTCAGCGGCGGCGCGTGCGCGTTCCTCTGCCAGCGGCGGCGCGTGCGTGTTGTCGGTCCAGCGGCGGCGCGTGGGCGTTCTTCTGGCGGCGCGTGCGTGTTGTCGGTCCGGCGGCGGCGCGTGCGCGTTCTTCTGGCGGCGCGTGCGCGTTGTCGGTCCAGCGGCGGCGCATGCGTTACCCGGCCAGCCGAGCCCCGCTTGTCTCTCACATCCGCCCGCCCGGCGATCCACAGAGACAGAACGTTCTCCCTCGTGGGAGGAAGCGAGGAGGCATGCGCGTTGATGGATCGGCGGCGGCGCAGGCACCCTTTCCGGCCCGGGAGCCAGCCGTAACCCACAGCCCGCTCCCCAAAAGCGGCCTTGTGGATCATCCAGCACAGGGATACTGCGGTCACACCGGAACCGGGCACCGGCGCAGGTGCCCAGCAAGGTCAATACGAAGTGCATTGACGGGCAGGACGAAGTGACCCGCCGCAGGATCGATGATGCCCTAGGAGCGGACGCTGACCAGGGCGAACGCGCAGATTCCGTTGCCGCGTAGTTGCCGTGACGGGTGAGATCCCACGGCATGCGGCGAGACTGAGCGAGACCGGCTGGTGATCTACGGAAGCCGCCGCTGGCCTGAATCTTCCCAGGCCAGCGGCGATTCTCGCTGCTCATTGCTGTGCGGAGGGCGTGGGATTCGAACCCACGAAGAGTTTCCCCTTACCGGTTTTCAAGACCGGCGCCATCGGCCACTAGGCGAGCCCTCCCGTAGTGCCGCTCCAGTCTGCCATTCGCGCTTGGTTCTTGTCGTACCGGTGGGGCAGAGTCGGGTTCATGCACGCGATCGTGATCGAGGACAAGCAGCTGGTGTGGGCCGAAGCCCCCGATCCGGAGCCCGCGGAGGGTGAGGTCGTGGTCGACGTCACGGCTTCGGCGGTCAACCGGGCCGATGTGCTGCAGCGGCAGGGGTTCTATCCACCGCCACCCGGTGCGTCCGCGTACCCGGGGCTGGAGTGCTCGGGGGTGATCAGCGCGGTCGGGGCGGGGGTCACCGGGCACCACGTGGGTGAGCGGGTCTGTGCGCTGCTGTCCGGCGGCGGCTACGCCGAGCGGGTGGCGGTCCCGGCGGGGCAACTGCTTCCGGTTCCGGCGGGGTTGTCGCTGGTCGAGGCGGCGGCACTGCCCGAGGTGGCCTGCACGGTGTGGTCCAACGTGGTGGATCGTGATCGGCTGCGTCCGGGCGAGACGCTGCTGGTGCACGGCGGCGGCAGCGGGATCGGCACGTTCGCGGTGCAGCTGGGTTCGGCTCTCGGAGCGAAGGTGCTGGTCACGGCACGGGCGAGCAAGCATGAGCGACTTCGTGCGCTCGGTGCCGAGCTGACGATCGACTATCAGAGCGAGGATTTCGTACGGTCGGTGCTGGATCACACCGGCGGCCGGGGAGCCGACGTCGTGCTGGACATCATGGGCGCGAAGTACCTGTGCCGGAACATCGAGGTGCTGGCGCCGGACGGTCGGATCACGGTGATCGGGATGCAGGGCGGCCGGGCGGCCGAGCTGGATCTGGGCAAGCTGATGGCGAAGCGGGGCCGGGTGTCGGCCACCTCGTTGCGGGCGCGGCCGACGGCGGACAAGGCGCGGATCGTGGCCGGCGTCCGTGACCAGGTGTGGCCGCTGGTGGCGGCGGGTCTGGTGCGGCCGGTCATTCACAGTACCTTCGCGCTGGCGGAGGCGTCGGCCGCGCACGAGCTGATGGAGTCGAGTGACCACTTCGGGAAGATTCTGCTGCAACGCTGATCGTCCCGGATGGTCACGTCACTCTTTCGGGGGGACCGCGACGAAGTTATATGCCCGATAAGACCAGATATGCGGCGAGTCGCGGCCCTGTTCGGCCGTGTCGATCCCAGCATGGACGGACAACGCGTCCGATCTCCGGACGCGAACCGCATCCGACCGCTGGGGGACACCGTGACGTACGCACCACACCGTTCCGCGCCCACCCGCGAAGTCCCGTCGTACGAGGACGGGACGGACGTCCACCGGTGGCGCACCCGACTCTGGGTCGCCGGTGGAGTCGCCATCTCCACCGCTCTCGTCGCCTTCGGGGTGTGGGCGGTCGTGACCACCCCGGAGACGGTCATGGTCACCGCCGCCGAACCGGACGATTCACCGGTCGGGATTTTCGATTTCGACGTGACCGCGCTGAGGTGCGGGACGACGTCGGTCGGCCCGGAAGGTCTCGAACAGAAGGCCGCCGGGCAATTCTGTCTGCTGGACCTGAGGGTGACGAACAACAGCGGCGAACCGGAGGTGTTCGTCAGTGGTGAGCAGCGTGTCCAGGACACCAACGGCGTAGCCTACGCCGTCGCCGAGGAGGCTGCGGTATTTCTCAACGATCAGAGTCCCTCGTTGCTCGGCGAGCTGGATCCGGGTGAGACGGTCACCGGTGTACTGCCCTTCGACGTGCCGTCCGACGTGCACCTGAGCGAGGCCGTGCTCACCGGTGGGATGTCCACTCCGGGCGTACGGGTGAAGTTGCCGGATCCCCGCTGATCGCAGCGTTTATCGGTTCGTGATCGGGGATCAATTATGTGAATCACGCCCCGGCGGATTCGATGTTGTGTTGGCATGGTCCACGGAATAAGCACGGTTGTCCGGGTTCCCATTGCCCACCTTCGACGGCGGCATAAACGTGGCAGGCACCATCGGCCGCGTTCGGATGGGATTCGCGTGAGTGCCCCGGGCCTATTTCGGAGGCAACACTGCACGGTACGTCCACCCGTCGGGTGCTGACCGCCGGCGCGCTCGCGCTGGCCGTCATCACGCCGACGCTAGACCAGGCCGAGCACGGTACGGACGCGGTCAGCACACCGCTCCAGACCCTGCCGGTCACGCCGGATCTCGCGGAGCACGCACTGGGCGCCGGGATCCAGACACGACAGCTCGACGAACAGGAGCCGCTTCGGAACCGGCTACGCGAGCTCCGATTCGACGCCGGGTTGGAACCGGCGCCGGTACGCGACGGGCTGGAGAACCGGGTGGCGAGCGCGCAGCGCGTCTCCCGTGCCATGCCGCGCCGGGCCGTGGCTACCCGCCCGGCCACCCGGGTACGCCCCATCGTTCCCGTCCTGCGTCGCCCCGCGGCCGGGTTCGCGCGGCAGGCGGCCCGCCCGCTCGAGCGGCCGGCGGTCCGCACGGTGGTTCGCACGGCGGAGCGGCCGGCGGTCCGCGAACCGCGTGCAGTGCGCGCCACCCGTACCCAGGCCGCCCGTCCTGCCCGTAAGCGGGTCGTCGTCCAGCGCAAACGTGTCTCGGTCTCGAACCGCGGCGTGGTGCGTTCGAGCACGCGCAGCACCTCGGTGCGGCGCCTGCGGGCGTCCGGCGGATCCGGGGACATGCGTGCGGTCATCGCGTACGCCAGATCGCAGCTCGGCAAGCGGTACGTGCCCGGCGGCGACGGGCCGGGTGGTTTCGACTGCTCGGGGTTCACGAAGCGGGCCTACGCCAAGGCGGGTCTGAGCCTGCCGCACTCGTCCGGAGCACAGGCGCGCCGGGCGAAGTCGGTCTCGCGTTCCAAGGCGCGTCCCGGTGACCTGGTGGTCGGCCGTGGCCATGTGGGCATCTACATGGGCGACGGGATGATGATCGACGCCGGGAACAGGCGTACCGGAGTGGTCTACCGCAAGCTGTACCGGGGATTGTCGGTGTCGCGCCTGAAGTGAGCCGATCCTTGAAACGGGCCCGAACAGCAGTCAGCACCCGCCGGTCCGACGGGTGCCGACTCGCTGATCGTCGTGGCTCTCGTACGACGACCGATCGCAACCAGGCGCGGGGATCTCTGCCGCACGCACCCGGTCGGATGTCTGACAGAAGCATCACCGATGAGGACCGGAGGTATGCGCACCACCTGTGCGTTTACCCGTTCGTGTGACGGGGCCCGGCAATGGGGACGAAAGGCGCCGGACACGTCGAACGGTTAGTCTCTGCCCATCGTGGGAAAACCTGATCAGTTACTCACCACGCCGCCGGAGGCCCACCATGAGTCTTGACCGCGCCTTGGCGCCCGACCCGTACGACGTTCTGCCACCGGTGCCGGAGTTCACGGTGACCAGCACGGACGTGACGGACGGGCAGCCGCTCGACGAGATGTTCGTGCACACCAGCGTCGGTGGGAAGAACCTCTCGCCGCAGCTCTCCTGGTCCGGGTTCCCTGCCGAGACGCGCGGCTTCGTGGTCACCTGCTTCGACCCGGACGCGCCCACGGGCAGTGGCTTCTGGCACTGGGTGCTGGTGAACCTGCCGGTCTCGGTCACGTCGCTGGAACGCGGTGTGGACCCGCTGCCGGACGGCGCGTTCTGCGTGCGCAACGACTACGGCGAGCGCAACTACGGCGGTTCGGCGCCGCCGCCGGGCGACCGCGTGCACCGGTACGTGTTCGCCGTACACGCGATCGATGTGGACCGCCTCGAGGTGACCCCGGACGCCTCGCCGGCGTACGTCGGTTTCAACCTGGCCTTCCACACCCTGGCCCGGGCCACGATCCGCCCGACCTTCCAGGTGCGCGGCTGACATGAGTAAAGGCCGCCGGCGCGACGCCGGCGGCCTTTGAACGCGTGGATCAGCGCGGAGAGCGGGCCACGCAGAAGACCGACTGGCCGAACGGCGGCCGGACGACGCGCTCGGCGGCCTTGGTCACAGGCAGCACCAGCGAGTCGTAGATCTTCACCATCGGCCCCTCTTTCGGGGCGAGCTTGAAGATGCTGGTGGCGGTGTAGTAACCGAGCAGACCCAGCGCATTCGCGTAGTGGATCTTCTCGATCTCCAGGCCGGCCTCGGTGAACGCGGCGCCCAGCGTCTTCTTGGTGTACCGGCGGATGTGCCCGGTGGCGACGTCCACCTGGCTCATCGCGAACATGAACGCGGGCACGATGATGATCACCTTGCCGCCCGGCCGGACCAGTTCCTTCATGCTGCGCAGCGCGCCGACGTGGTCCTCGATGTGCTCGAGAACGTTGTAGGAGACGGCGGCGCTGTACTCACCCGCGGGGTTCTCGACGGGGAGCAGCATCTGCTTCACGTCGATGTTCGGGAACTCCGCCATCCGCTCCTTGAGCAGGACGAGGCGATCGGGGTCGGCCTCGGTGGCGGTGAACTTCGGCAGGTGCTCGGCCCACTCGATGGCGTAGTCACCGAGGCCGCTGCCGATCTCGATGGGGTTGTCCCCGAGGTGCGGGAGAGCGAGCTCGACGAACCAGCGTCGGTGGTTCACAGCCGTGGCGAGGCCTTCGAGCACTTCGGACTGGATCCGCTGGTCTCCGGTGATGTCTGCCATAGGTGAGGTTCCCTCATCTTGCCGATCTGAGTGACAGCGGGACCGCTGAAGTTAACCATCTGACGCGCCTATCCGAAAGTTGAGCGCTGGTCACCCCCGATTTTTTGGCCTGATTGAGACATAGGCGGGTGGAGTACTCGGATGGGTTACCTCGCAGGAAGTCCACAGGTTGGGTGACCGCTTGGACACGCGGAAAACACGCGTACATATCGGCTCTATCACGCCTGGGGCGCACACCGCTGGCTTCTCGGAAACCTCGGTTAGGCTCGCCGATGCTATGACGATTACGGGTTTTGACTCGACAGGCCAGTCGACCGGCGAGAACCTTCTGCCGCCGCGCCAAGTGACCGCCGACGACGACCTGGACGCCGAGCTGATAGCCCTCGGGTCAAGTGTCGCGGTGGCCGCGCCGGCCGTTGTGGCGCCCATCATCGAAACCGTCGAAGAGCAGGTCGGACGCCCCTTCTGGCGCCGCTGGCTCACCTGGCGGGATGTCGCCGCGCTCGTCAGCATGCTGGCCGTCGCGCTCTACCTGACCGCACCGTTGTGGCTCAATCTTGATCATGAACTGCGCGATGATCCGCAGGATCAAGCTTTCTTCGAGTGGATGCTGGCGCACGGTGCACGCGTGCTCACCGATGGCGTCTATCCGTTCTTCTCGGACCGCATGAATTACCCCGACGGGGTGAACATGATGGCCAACACCTCAGTGTTGGCCGTTTCCTTGCCACTGACGCCCATCACTCTTCTGTTCGGTCCTCATGTGGCGTTCAACGTATTTCTCACCGGCGCATTGGCATTTACCGGCGCGTCGTGGTATCTGGTGCTCTCGCGTCGGTTCGTCACATCTCGCGCGGCCGCCTGGGTGGGTGCGCTCTTCTGCACCTTCGCGCCGAGCATGGTCTCGCACGCCGGCGGGCACCCCAACATCGTCTCGCAGTTCCTCGTCCCGCTGATCATCTGGCGCACGCTCGAACTGCGCGTTCCGGGCAAGGCGGTCCGCAACGGGCTGATCCTGGCCGTCCTGCTCGTCTGGCAGGCGTTCATCAACCTCGAGATCCTGTTCATGACCGCGGTCGGCCTCGGCTTCTTCTGCGCCGTCATGGCGGTGGTCCGGCGCAAGAGCCACCCGGGTGACGTCCTGCCGTTCCTGCGAGCGCTCGGCATCACCGCGCTCGCCACTCTGGCGGCCCTGGCCTACCCGCTCAGCGTTCAGTTCATCGGCCCGCAGAGCTATCAGGGTCTTCATGAATCGGTACGGGCTTTCGGCGCCGACCTCGGTTCGTACGCCGCCTACTCCCGGCATTCGGTCGCCGGTGACGCGGCCGTCGCCGCTCGCCTCGCGCAGAACCCGGCGGAAGAGAACGCGTTCTTCGGCTGGGGTCTGCTCGTGCTCTTCGCCGGCCTGCTCCTCTGGCTGCGCCGCTCTGCGGCGGTGCTCACCATCGGCGGCATCGCGGTCCTCTTCGCTGCCATGTCGCTCGGCCCCAGCGTCGTGCTCAACGGGGAGGACACCGGTGTCCCCGGCATCTGGGCGGTGCTGCACAGCATCCCGGTGCTGGACTCGGCGGTGCCCACCCGCTGGGCCATGGCGATCGCCCCGATCATCGGCATCGTGCTCGCGCTCGGCTGTCAGCGCGCGGCCGACATGATCCGTACCCAGCCGGCCTCCCGCGGCCCGGTCCGGGTCGCGATGATCACCGCGGTGGCGATGGCGCTGGTGCCGCTCATCCCCAAGCCGCTGGCCACGGTTCCGATGGACCCGGTGCCGGCGTTCGTGAGTTCGGGCACGTGGAAGACCTACGTCGACGACCGGCACACCATGGTCACCCTGCCGCTGCCGGACGGCGCCTACCCCGACCCGCTGCGCTGGACCGCGGAGACCGGTCACGAGCTGCGCCTCGCCGGTGCGTACGCGCTGTTGCCCGCCCAGAACCCGCAGGACCCGAACGACCGGACCGCGGCGTTCGCGCCGCCGTGGCGTCCGACCAGCGGCCTGATGGCGTCGATCAAGCAGGGCAACCCGATCCCGGAGATCACCGACACTCGCCGTGAGATGACCCTCGCCGACCTCCGCTTCTGGAAAGCGGGCGTGGTGGTGCTGACCCCGCAGACCCGGGACATCGAGATGCTCCGCACGATGTCCGACCTGCTGGGCTTCCGCCCGAGCTGGGTCGGCGGCGCCTGGGTCTGGGACGTCCGTCACCTGGTCGACGACCAGGACGCCGTCCTGACCGGTGGCGAACCTTACTGACGGTCGAAACCGCACGGCGGTTCTGCCGGTCGTGACCGGACCGCCGTGCGGCCGCTCGGGCTCCGCGAGTCTTCCGCGTCGCCGAAGCGCTCCGTGAGGACATCACTCCGCGACACCGCTGATGATGATCTATGTCACGCCGCGTTCATATTTGCCGACCTTGGCGCCGGCCGTAATGTCACAGCCGCGAAAACGAGCCGATCGGTCCTGTGCGGCATGAAGGACCACGGGCTCGAACAGTCCTCTCGTGTCCACATAGGACCGTCTGCTGCCCATGTTGAAAGGACTGCCTCCCATGAAGACGATTCCACGGCGCCGCCGATCGTTCTCCCTCTTCGCGTTCCTGTCCGTGCTGCTCACCGCCGCCACCCTGCTGGTCGGATCGCCCGCCAACGCCGCCTGCGGCTCGGCATGCAACAACAAGGACCCGCAGGTGTACCCGTCCTCGAAGCCGTGTGGCGGCGACGCCATCACCGCGAAGACGTTCACCAGCATGGGCCGCACCCTGCAGCTGCGGTACAGCCCGTCGTGCCGCACCGTCTGGGCGCGCATCTACGGCGGCCAGTCGCAGGACAAGGTCATCCTGGAACGCTGGGAGGGTCAGGGCACCATCTACACCCCGGTCCTGATGTGGGAGTACTTCGGCAGTCGTGAGTGGTCGCTGATGTACAACGACGCCGGTACGCAGATCCGCGCGTGTCTGCAGCTGGAGTGGGCCACCACGCCGGGCAGCCGCCTCGGGTGCACCGGTCACTACTGAGGTTCACCGAACGAGCCCCGCACCGTCGTGAGACCTGTGCGGGGCTCGTTCGCCGTGGGGCCGACGTGTGACCGGAGTGTCACGGCACCGCGCCGTACGTACAGCTAAGAGGTTTTGATGCAGCACCCCGGGCAGACCTTGGGCCGCGGCAGGGTGAAGGCCAGGCAGCAGGTCTTGCGGCGGATGTCGAGCTTTCCCTGCTCGGTGGGGTGCAGTTCGATCAGGTCGCGCACGCCGAGGGCGCCGAGCAGCCGGTCGATGGTCTCGGCGGACGAGCCGGGGACCGCGTCGGCGGAACGCAGGACGCCGTAGGCGACGCCGGACGCGAGCGAGCCGAGCAGGGTGCGTTTGCCCAGGCGGACGCGGCCGTGGATGGCGTCGAGCAGCGGGTCGAGGTGCTGGTCGAGGATGCTGCGGCGGAACTCCGCGAGCAGTGCCTCCTCGTCCGGCACGACCTTGACCTGCGGCAGACGCGAGAGGGCGAGCGGGTCGTGGGGCAGGACCGCGACCGGGACGTCCGGCCGCATGCCGAGCGTGATCAGCGCCCGCGGATCGTCGAAGTGCATCAGCGTGTCGGTGGAGGTGATCAGCGGTACGCGTCGCGCCGACGCCCAGCCGAGCACGGCGGGCAGGGCGAGCCAGTACGTGTACGCCTTCCAGGCGAGCGCGGCGGCCGCGTGCGGCTGAGCGTTCCAGCGATGACGGGCCGCGTCGAGGAGGGTGTCCAGGTGCACGTCGGCCAGACGGGCCGTCGGCGTCCAGCCGGCCAGGTCGCGGACCACCAGGTCGGGGGCCAGCCCGGGAACCTCGGTGCTGGTGCCGAACATGGCACGCAGGCTCGCGGTGACCGGCGCCAGCGGCCGGGGGCGGATCTGCGTCAGCTCCATGGTGGGGCTGGTCACGGGCGTCCGCCTGCCCGCGGCACTCGTCGCTGAGTCACCGCATGTCTCCTTGCGGATGATCTTGCCAAGTCTTGAGGAGCCGAGCCTGCTCTTGTGGAGCGGCGACACTACGGTACCCGGTTAAGGGTAGCCTAACCACACCGGTCTAAGCGGATCTTTCGGGCGAATGCCCAAGGTGATGATTACTTTACGTAGCGTCGCGGCGCTGTCGGATTCGTCAAGGTATTTGTCGGCAAAACGCTAGTAGCTCCTTACGGACACGTACCCCGGCGACACTGAACATGCCGTCGCGAAGGGGACATCCGTGATGACCACCTCGCCCATTGAGAGGGCCGCAGATCAGTTCGTCACGGCGCTCGCGCAATGGCGGGTCGAGCGCGGGATGACGAAGAAGCAGCTCGCCGCGCGCATGGGCTTCGATCCCTCCTACGTCAGCCACGTCGAGGGACGGCGGCACAAACCGACCGAGGACTTCGCCCGCCGGGCCGAAGCGGTCCTCGGTGCGGGCGGGGCGATCTGGCAGAAATTCCAGGAGTACGACGAACTCCGGCACACCCGCAACAACGGACCGCACCGTGACCCTCCGGTGCCGGTCCAGTGGCTGCCGCCCGGCACCGGCCTGATCGTCGAGCGTGAGGTCGCCGAGCTCGCCTACACCGACGGCGCCTACCGCTGCACCGTCCAGCGATGGCTGTACAACGCCGGTGTGGAACCGGTCACCCGCTACCTCGCCAAGATCTCCGTGGACCGTTACCCGCACGACCCGGCCGGCTCCAACCGGCACCACCGGGAGAACCCTCTCAGCTTCGACGAGATGGACGTGCGGGCTTTCGCCGGCGAGGGTGTCGCGGCCGAGCCCATGCAGTGGCGGGTCAAGCTCGACCGGGACGCGTCCAAAGAGGTCTGGCTCATGTTCGCCAACGACCGCGGCCAGTTCCCGCTCTATCCCGGCGAACGGACCACCATCGTGTACGCCTACTCGGTCGGCGAAGAGAAGTGGGGCCAGTGGTTCCAGCGCGCCGTCCGTCTGCCGACCCGGTCGCTGACCGTGCGGCTGAAACTCCCGGAGAGCTTCGAACCCCAGGTCTGGGGTGTGGAGGCGTCCCTCGCCGCCGAGGTGCCCGTCCGTACCCCGTTGGAACGCCGCACCGAGGGAGGTCGTGCCATTTTCGAGTGGTCTACAGACGCGCCCCTGCTCAACGCGCGGTATCGCCTGGAGTGGCGGTATCGCGGCGCCGACGCGCCGGTCTACGAGGAGACCGGACCGCCGGAGCCGGCCCTGCCCCGGGCCTCGCACCGGATGCGCGGTATCGGCATCATCCAGCGCGGATCCGACCTGCTCCGGCAGCGGGCCCGTCACTTCCAGCTCCCCCGTGAGGGAGACGCGGCCCGCAATGCGGTCACCCGGCTGCTCACCTCCCTCGGCCGCTTGGAGGACCTGCACGAGTTCAGCAAGGGGGTGGGTCTCGCCGCACCACAGATCGGGGTGCCGGTCGCGGCCGCCGTCGTCCGCCCGCCGGAACGTGACACCGAACCGGTCGTCCTGCTCAACCCGAGGGTGGTCGGTGAATCCCCGGATTACGACGAGCAGTATGAGGGCTGTCTGTCGTTCTTCGACTACCGCGGACTAGTGCCGCGGCCGCTGCGGATCGACGTGGAGCACGCCCGGTTCGACGGGACCCGGGTGGTCACCACGTTCGAGCGGGCGCTGGCCCGGCTGATCAGCCACGAGATCGACCACCTGGAAGGGCGGCTCTACGTGGACCGGATGGCTGTCGACGCCAAGCTGGTGCCGGTAGCCCAGTACCAGCAGACCGGACGGCCCTGGGACTACTGACCGGCTCAATCGGTTCGCCTTATTCGGAGAAGCTGTCGTACTTTATCCGGACACTCGGCACCTGTAGCTCGGCGAGGCGCTTCAGGGTGGCCTTCACCATCCGGCCCGATCCGGATACGAAGAAGTCGTGCTCCTTCCACGGGCCGTACTTCGCCACCACGTCCGAGATGTCACCCTGCTCGCCCGGGAAGGTGGGGTCCTCACTGCAAGCGGTCACCACCGACAGCCACGGGTAGCGGGCCGCCAGCCGGTTCAGGTCGGCCAGGTCGTACAGGTCCTCACGGTTGCGCGCGCCGAAGAAGACATGCACCCAGCGGGTCCGGTTGTACCGGGTCAGCTCCTCGAGCAAGGATTTGATCGGGGCCAGCCCGGTACCACCGGCCACGAAGACGGCGTCCCGGGTCGATCTTCGATCAAGCGTCATCGAGCCCATCGGCGCGGCCAGCTTGATCATGTCGCCCACCTGCAGGCGCCGGACCAGGGCGCTCGACACCCAGCCGGCGCCGACAGCACGTACATGGAACTCCAGGGTGTTGTCCCGCCGGGGTGCGTTCGCCGGCGAGTAGGTGCGCCACAGCCGCGGCTGGTAGCGCGGGGCCTCTATGCTCAGGTACTGCCCGGCCCGGTAGTCGAGCGGCTGCAAGGGCAGGACCGTGAACACCGCGATGTCCCGGGAACGGCGCTCGTGCGCGACCACCTCGCCGTACCAGTACGGCGGGTTCGGGTCCGCCTCCGCACCGGCGAGCATCTTCGAGGCGATCACGGCGTACGCGTCGGCCCACGCCTGGTCGTACTCGACGCCCCACTCCTCGCCGGCGAACGCCCGCATCGACTCGATCAGGGCACCGCCGACCACCTCGTAGTGCTCCGGTTCCACGTGGAACTTGCGGTGGTCGCGGCCGAGCGCCCGCAGGTACTCGTCGAACCGCTCCGGGTCCTCCAGCGTCTGTACGGCCTGCACGATCGCACCCAGCAGACGGGCTCGCTGCACATCCATCTGCACCGGGAACAGGTCGCGCAGATCCGGGTACGACAGGAAGATGCGCGCGTAGAAATACCCTGCAACCTTGTCCTGATGCTCCTCGACGAGACTCCAGCTCTCCTTGAGCAAGCGTGCGAGGTCTCCCATGCCATTCAGGGTGGTCAGCACAGTCAGGAACACGACGCACCGGGCGTGCGACTCACCACGTTGCGCGGCGCGTCGTACGGCGATATGGCCGTTTTTGTGTATTCCCCGAACCGGTTCTGAAAAGGGTCTCGGAACACGACCTAAAGTGGGCGCGTGACTCTCGACGAGCAGCAGCAGACCAGCCGCCGTTCCTACGGCCCCGAGATCGCCATCGTGCTGCTGCTGTCGCTCGGCCAGTCAGCCGTCTACTCCGTCGTGTCGATCACCGCGAAACTCACCGCGGACAAGCCACTCGCGCAGCAGACCACCACCCTGAACCCGACCATCTCGCCGCGCCCCTACCTCGACCTCACCTACCAGGTGCTCGGCATCTTCTTCGCGCTGATCCCGGTCGTCCTCGCGCTGTACCTGCTGGCCCGCGACCGCATCCGGCCACGCGACCTCGGCATCGACTATCGGCGGCCCGCCTACGACCTGGGCTGGGGCGCCGGACTCGCGGCCGGCATCGGACTCCCCGGCCTGCTCCTCGTCTGGGCGGCCCTGCAACTCGGCATCAACGCGCAGATCGCTCCTTCCGGCCTCAACCCGTACTGGTGGACCGTGCCGGTGCTGATCATCTCGGCCGTGCAGAACTCGGTGCTCGAAGAGGTGATCGTCGTCGGGTATCTCGTCACCCGGCTGCGCACCATGGAGATCTCGCCGGTCTGGATCATCGCGGCGTCCGCCGTCCTGCGCGGCTCATACCACCTATACCAGGGCTTCGGCGGCTTCATCGGCAACGCGATCATGGGCGTGGTCTTCGCCCTGTTCTACCTGAGGACCAAGCGGGTGATGCCGCTGATCGTCGCGCACAGCCTGCTCGACATCGTCGCCTTCGTCGGCTATCAGCTGCTGCCCGACGAGTGGCTGTCCTGGCTCTCCCTGTAAAACCTGCTTGCCCGTACCGCCACCGCCTCCGCCGTCGCCCGCGCCCCCAGCACCGCGGCAATCAGGCCCACACCCGGCAGGCTCCGGCTGATCAGGCTCAGCGCGGCCCACACCACGATCGGGCCCGCACCCGGACTCGCCAGCTTCAACAGGTCGTCGGCCCGCTGCGGGTCGGTGGGATCCAGGCCGTAGACGGCGGCCAGGTGCAACACCAGCTCGGCGTGCGTGATCACGGTGGCGGTCGCAAGAGCTATCGGGGTGTACGGGCCCGCGAGCGCCCCGAACCCACCACGGACTCCCGCCGAGCGGACGAAGTGCTGCACGGCCAGCCTACCTAGCGCCTCCGTCGAGGCGGTGGGGTAGGTGGCTCTCGCGCCTTTCGCCCAGTCGCGGGCCTTGGGGCCCAGGGTGCGGACTGCGGTTCCGGCGAGGATCTCCGGGCTGCGGGTGGGGTCCGCGAGCAGCTGCTCGATGAGCGAGCCGGGGTGCCCGGGTGCGGGTTCCTCAGGCACCATGCGCAGCCGCACCACCGGCTCGCCGGCCGTCGTCGCGGTCTCAACCGCCGCTGTCTCAACCGCCGCTGTCTCAACCATCGCGGTCTCAACCGTCGTCGCCGGTTCAGCCGTCTCTGCGGTTCCGGCGGTTGTGCCCGGCTCCACTGACTCCGCTGATCCGGATGGGATCGCCGGGTCGGCCGCCTTCACCGGTGCCGCCGGGCCGGCCGTTTCGGTGAGGGCGGCAGGCTCCGGCTGGCTACCGGACGATGCTGCGGCGGCGGACATCTTTGCCGGGGCGCGTTTGGCGGAGGCCTTCTTCACCGGTGCGGCCGCGATTTCCGGCGTCGCCTTCCTCGCCGAAGCCGCCTTCTTGACCGGCGTGGCTTTCTTCACCGGGGTGGTCTTCTTGGCGGGGGTTGCCTTCCTGGCCGGTTTGGGCGAGGCGGCGGGCGTCACGGCCGCGGCTTGGTCGCCGCCCGGATGTCCGGCGTTGCCGCCGCTGCCGCTGTCACTCTTGTCCCCGGCGTTGCCGCTGCCGCTGTCGCTCTTGTCCCCGGCGCTGTCGCCGGCGACTTTGTTCTTGGCGGCGGACGGCCGGTGGTCCGTGCTTCGTTTCGGCTGGGACGGCACAGTGGCGGCGGGCGAAGCGTCGGCAGGTTCGGACGGGCGCGCGACAGGCCTGCGCTGGGTTCGGCGCGGGGCCGGCTCACCCGTACCGGAAGAGGGGGTTGATGTGTGACCTTCGGCACCGGAAGCCGGAGCCGGCGGCTGGAACGTGACCGCCGGAGGAGAACTGCGGCGAGCCGGCTTGGCCGCGGGCTCCTCGGCGGGAGGCGTCTGCTCGGGCGTGCTGAACGGGCTTCGCGGATCCCGAGCCCGCGGAGCTTCCCGGCGCGTGTTGTCCTCCATCGCTGGCAGCCTAGCCGCTGCCGCGACGTTTCGCCTGTTCGCGCCCTCTCGGGAAGATCTTCGGTGTGCCGGATGGCGACCCCTTTGTGTGGGCGTCAGGAGGTCCGGTATTGTCAGGTCTCGGTAGTCCTCGGGCTGCCAGGGAGACTTCGCCTAGTCCGGTCTATGGCGCCGCACTGCTAATGCGGTTGGGGTTTTACCGCCCCTCCCGGGTTCGAATCCCGGAGTCTCCGCGCGAAAGTCGGTGTTGTAGGCTGGCTCAGCACCAAGCAAGCGCCCGTAGCTCAATGGATAGAGCATCTGACTACGGATCAGAAGGTTAGGGGTTCGAGTCCCTTCGGGCGCACAAATAATCAAGGCCGTGACCAGCAAAAACAGGGGTCACGGTCTTTTTGTTTCCTATTTTCGGCCGCGGGAATCCCACTTTGTGGGACCGTGGTGATCCGATGGTGATCGTGTGTCCGTCAGCCGTGCTGTCCAATATGGATCTAGCTACTGAGCTGGGCTTTTCTAGTCGCGAGCGGTGCCACCGACGTCGTCGCTTTCAACTACGGTGAGTTACCAATGTGCTGGCCAATGTTGCCATCCACTGGCAGTCCACGGATGTCCGCCGCCCCCCGATTCACGGCGACGCTCACGATGGAACGGCACTCGGCAGGCTACGAACCACGGAGTCACCGGTCGAGAGGCTATTGAGCGCGGCCGCGGTGCACGGCCGATGACGCGCGGGCTCATGCCGTAGGCGGTGCGGAACCCTTTGCTGAAGTGTGCGGCGTCGGTGAAGCCCCAGCGGGTGTGAAGCGCGGCGCTTGGGATCGTTCGGTGGCTCTCGTGCCACGCCTAACGAACGTGTTCGTTGCGAACGCGTTCATCATGCTGTACGTTTCCAACGAACGCGTTCGTTGTTTTGCAGGCGTGGGGCAAGGCCCACGGCCTGATGCCGCGGCGGCGCCCGGGCAGGGCCGGGAACGGCAGAGCGGCCGTTACGTCCGGTTGACCTTGCGGAAGCGCTAGGCCACGCGAACCAACCCCACCAGCATTCGAGTCCACCGGCCATCGGCGACCAGCGCCATTCCGCGCATGACGAAAGGTGCAGCACCATGACAACCGCCATCATCAACGCACGAATCTTTGACGGGTCCGCTGTTCTCGATGCAACGACCGTGCTGCTGGACGGCGACCTGATCACTGCGGTGGGCAGTGAGCCGCCTGTGGGCGCGGTGATCGTCGACGCGAAGGGCGCGACACTGCTGCCCGGCCTGATCGATGCGCACGTGCACACCAACCCGGCGAACCTGGCGCTGGCACTTCGGTTCGGAGTGACGACCGAGCTGGAGATGCAGGGCACCAACACCCGGCACAACCGGGCGCACCTCAGTAAGAACGACACGGTCGCCGACGTGCGCTCGTCCGGGTTCGGGATCACCCCGCCCGGCGGGCATCCCAGCGAGCTGTTCCCCAAGGACTTCCGCCCCGGCCCGCCTCCCGGCGCGACCCCGCCGCCGGGAGCACGCCCGGCCGGCCGGCCGCCGGTGATGCCGTTCTCCACCACCCCGGAACAGGCGGTGGCGTTCATCCCGCAGCTGGTCGAGACCGGGTCGGACTACATCAAGTTCATGGTTGACGACGGCAGCGTCGAGGGCCATCCCGGACTGCCCATGCTGGACCAGGCGACCCTTGACGCGGGCGTCGCGGAGGCCAGGCGGCACGGCATGCTCACAGTTGCGCACGCGCTGACCATCGACGCCACCCGGATGGCGATCGAGGCCGGAATCGGGGGGTTGGCGCACCTGTTCATGGACCGGCCGCACACCGACGAGATCATCGCCCTGGTCGCCGGTTCCGGCGCGTTCGTCGTGCCGTGCGTGGTCCTCAACGCCTCGATGATCGGTATCACCGGCGGCGAGCTCGCCGCCGACCCCCGGGTGGCATCCCGGCTGCCCGACGACTGGATGACGACCCTGCGTTCCAGCTTCGGCCACTACCCGCAGGGCAACCTCGCCGACGTGCTCGCCTCCGTGAAGGCCCTGCACGATGCCGGAGTCGACATCCTGGTCGGCACCGACGCGTCGGTAGCCCTGCCCTTCCTCGGCGGTCTGGCCCACGGCGCCAGCGTCCACCACGAACTGCAATACCTCGTGCGGGCCGGGCTCACCCCCGTCGAGGCTTTGCGCGCGGCCACCAGCACCCCGGCACGCCGGTTCGGCCTCGACGACCGCGGCCGCGTCGCCCCCGGCCTGCGCGCAGACCTGCTGCTCGTCGACGGCGACCCGACCATCACCATCAGCGACACACTTAACACCCGCGCCATCTGGCGCCGCGGCACCCGCGTCGTCCTTGACGGCGTCACCAGCCGGCGCTGATTCGGCGCAGAGCGGGCGACAAGTTTGACGCACGAACGTGTTCGCTACGATCGCGTTATGAGTCCCCGTCGAATCCCCGTCAGCCGACGTGACCGGCCGGCCAAGCCGCCGCTGAGCCGAGCGGGCGCCGTCAGTGTGGCATTGCGCATCATGAAGGAGGAGGGCTTGGAGCGGGTGACGATGCGGCGGCTGGCCGCCGAACTCGACACTGGCCCGGCCTCCCTCTACGTCTACGTGCAGAACATGGCCGAGTTGCACGGCGCGATCCTCGACGAACTGCTCGCCGGCCTCACTCTGCCCCATCCGGGTCGGACAGGCGAGCGTTGGCGCGAGGAACTGATCGAGTTGCTCACCGGCTATACGGAGCTGCTGATCGGCCAGCCCAGCCTGGCACGATCGATCCTGGCGCTGCGCCCGTCGGGCTCGCATTACGTGCGTCTGGTCGACACCCTGCTCGGGTTGCTGTACGTCGGCGGAGTGCCGGTGGCTCAGGCGGCGTGGGGTGTCGACCTGCTGCTGCAGCACGGCACCGCCACCGCCGCGGAGCAGGGCGTGCGCAGCGAGGCGAAGGGGGCACAGGCGGAGCAGGACGTATTCGTCGAGGCGTTGAACGACGCCGCCGACGGCGACTGCCCAAATATCGCCCGGGCCCGGCACGAGTTGTTCTCCGGCACCGGAGGGCAGCGCCTGTCCTGGATGTTCGAGGCGATGATCGCCGGCATTTCCGCCGTCGCGGTGCCCGGGCTGGAGCCGTCAGCGGACTGATGGCTAACCGACCTTGCCGCTTGCGGCGGGAGGAGGAACCACGACCACCAAGGTCGCAACGCATCGTTTTCGCCGTTCCAGTCCGGGCTGAATCTTCCGCAGTCGGTACGTCAAGGATTGACGGTCCCTGGTTCGGTACTGCTCCATATGTGATCGTTCGACGTCCGTGGCCAGAGGCTGGCCTTCGCCGCAACGGAAGTCGAATGGAGAAACTCATGCGACGTCGGACCCCAGGGTGCTGCGACCGCACGGGTGAGGGGAAGCCCGGCCCGGCAGCCGACGTGAGATCTCGGACGCGGCGAGGGATCCGGATTCTTGCTGGTGACCATATTTCTGAGCGCGGTGTTCGGTGCGGTGGTGGCCGTGTTGGCCGGCACGGTCGTGGTCATCATCCGCAGGCCCGCAGCGTGCAACGCATCGTTCCCGTCGCGATGCAACCGCCGCCACGGGCAGAGGGCCTGATCGGCGCGCGTTGGCTGGGCCGCCGCTGACCATGACGGTTCTCGGGGATTCCTTCGCCGCCGGCTACGGGGCCGGCAGACGTCGGGAGACATCTTTCTGCCACCGTTGCTGGCCGCGCTACGTGCCGAAGGTGTCATCCCACGAGGGTGCCCGGCCGTCCGGAGATGACCAGGTTGCGCAGGTCCTTGCCATTGTGGGCGGTGAAAACGAGCATGCGCTGCAGGCGGTCGGGGCTGAAGACGACCTCACAGTCGAAGTCGACCCGGCCGGCCGTCGGGTGCAGCAACGATGTGGTCTCCTGACGGCAGAGCCGTACCTCGTGGTTGTCCCAGAGCTCCCGGAACTCGGCGCTTTCGACCAACAGCGTCGCGATCATGCGTTCGGCTTCGGCGGGATCAGGTTCCTGGTCCGCCGCTGCGCGGACCGCGGCGGCATAGGTCGCGCTCTGAGCGGCGTAGATGTCCGCGGGATAGATGCTGCGTTCCTGCGGCGTCATGAACCACCGGAAGTAGCCGCTTCGCTCCAGACCCGTGTAATGCGTCTGGTCGCCGAACAGTTCCAGGGCCAGCGGGTTCTGCATCAGGGTGTGGGCCAGGTTCGACATGATCATCGCCGGGTTTCCGTCGAGCGCGTGCAGCACCCGGCGGAGCCCCGGATCGACCTGGTCAAGGTCCGTGGTCCGCTGGGGTGGGTTGTGGCCGATCAGGTGGAACAGGTGGTCGCGTTCGTCAACGGTCAGGTCCAGCGCCTGGGAGAGCGCCGAGGCCACCTCGGGTGACGGTCGCGGGCCGCGCCGTTGCTCGAGCCGGGTGTAGTAGTCGATCGAGATGTAGGCACGCTCGGCGACCTCCTCACGCCGGAGACCGCGGGTTCGGCGGGCTGTGCGGTGAACAGGAGTGAGGGCGGCCCGGCGCTGTCGCAGAAAGTCTGCCAACTCTTCGCGATTCACCTACTGATCTTACGACGTGGCCTCTGACCTCCCGTTGTGCCCGCATACCAGGGACTGCCCATCCCTGGTACGGCCCTGTGCACCGTGCCACCGTTCGGTGTCTACGAATGAGGAGAGATCACGTTGGTGCTCAAGGTTCCCGTGCCGCCAGCCATGGTGCACGGTGATGTGGCGGAGGGCTACGGCCCGGTGGCCGATGCCTTTCGGCGCAACTTCGAGCAGGGGCGGGAGATCGGCGCCGCGTGCGCGGTGTATCGCGACGGCCGGAAGGTGGTCGACCTGTGGGGCGGCTACCGCGACGGCAGGACGTACGAGCCGTGGCAGCGCGACACGATCGTGCCGGTCTTCTCGACCAGCAAGGGCGTGGCGTCGATGGCGGTCGCGGTGCTGCACGCCCGCGGTCTGCTGGACTATGACGAGCGGGTGGCCACTTACTGGCCTGAGTTCGCCGCTGCGGGCAAGGCCGATGTCACGGTGCGTCAGCTGCTGTCCCACCAGGCCGGTCTGCCGGTGATCGACCAGCCGCTCGATCTGCCGGATCTGTTCGGTTCGGCGGTCCTGGCCGCGGCGCTGGCGGAGCAGCGGCCGGCCTGGACTCCGGGGGAGCGGCACGGCTATCACGGCCAGACGCTGGGCTGGTACGAGAGCGAGCTCGTCAGCCGCGTCGACCCGCAGGGCCGCCACCTGGGCCGGTTCTTCGCCGAGGAGGTGGCCGCGCCCCTCGACCTCGGCTTCCATATCGGCCTGCCGGAGAACACCGACCGCCGCCGCATCGCCCGGATCCACGGCTTCCGCACCTGGGAGATGATGCTGCACATCACCGCGATGCCACCGGCTTTCGCTTGGGCGTTCGCGAACCCCCGGAGCCTGACCGCCCGGGCCTTCCAGAACCCGCGGGTGCTCGGCATCCCCGAGAACATCAACCGGCCGGACGTGCAGGCCGCCGAGATCCCGGCCGTCAACGGCATCGGCCAGGTGCGGTCGATCGCGCGGCTCTACGGCGACGCTGCGGCCGGTGGCGCCGGACTCGGGCTCACCGCGTCGACACTGGACGCGCTGAAAAGCCCGGCCCAAACTCCGACGTACGGTTGCGCTGATCAGGTGCTCCGGCTGCCCACCCAGTACTCGTTGGGATACATCAAGCCGTTCCCCGCGTTCCGTTTCGGCTCGGCCTCCGGTACGGCGTTCGGCACGATGGGGCTGGGCGGATCCTTCGGGTTCGCCGATCCGGACACGGGCATCGGATTCGCGTACGCAATGAATCGGCTCGGTTTTCGCCTGTGGGACGACCCGCGCGAAGTGGCGTTGCGCGAGGCGCTGTTCGTCAGGGTGCTCGGCGAGATGCCACAGCGCCCCGATACCGCGAGGGCTCGGGCGCGCACCGTGCGCTGAGTGCCGTTTCACCGGCCTCCGCGCCGGTAGTGGTCGGGTGTATGCCAGCCGGCGCGACTACCAGGGACTGTCCATCCCTGGTAGGAGGCCGCACCCCATGCCAGCGTTCGACGGTATGGGGACGAGAGATGCGACGTGTGTGAGCCTGCCCGGCGACGAACGGCCGGCCTGATCGATGAGTGACACGTTCGGCCGCCAGTTGCGAGAGCACCGGCACACGGCAGGGCTGACAATGGAGCAGCTGGCGGAGCGGTCGGGCGTCAGCGCCCGCGCGATCAGCGACATGGAACGCGAGCGCAGCGTCGCGCCGCAGCGGCGTACGGTCCAGGCCCTGGCCGAGGCGCTGGCGTTACCCGAGGCCGATCAGCCCGCCTTCCTCGCCGCAGCCCGGGCGGGCCGCCCGAAGGTCACGGCTGCCGTGCCGGCCGGCTGCTGCGCTTTGCCGCGCCCGGTGCCTGATTTCACCGGCCGTGCCCGGGAGCTGGCGCAGCTGAGCCGGATGGCCTCCTCGGCCCAGCCGGCTCCGGCGCTCGCGCCGGTGATGACGGTGTCCGGAACAGCCGGGGCCGGTAAGACCACCCTGGCGGTCCAGGCGGCCCACCTGATCGGAACGGACTTCACCGGCGGGACCCTCTTCGTCGACCTCCGCGGAATGGACACCCGCCCGGCAGGTGCCGCGGAGACACTCGCCCGTCTACTCAGTGCGTTCGGCCTCCGCGACGACGAGATCCCGGTGGACGAGACGGACCGGGCCGGTATGTACCGGGAACTGCTGCAGCACCGGCGGGTCCTGATGGTGCTCGACAACGTCGCGGACGAGTCACAGGTCCGGCCTCTGCTCCCTGGCCCCGGACCGTCTCTGACGGTCATCACCAGCCGCCGGCTGCTCGCCGGCCTCGAAGGCGTCCACCGGCTCAACCTCACCCAGATGCCGGCCGGGGACGCGGCGACACTGCTGCGGCGCATCATCGGCGACCGGGAACGCGAGGCGATCGGCGAGGTAGCCGAGCTGTGCGGCCGGCTGCCGCTGGCACTGCGCATCGCCGGCAACCGGCTGATGAGCCGGCCGCAATGGACGGTGCGGCATCTGGCCGACCGGCTGTCCGACGAACACCGTCGCCTCGACCAGCTCATCGCCGGGGACCTGCGGATCGCCGCTGCCTTCAGCCTCTCGTACACCCAGCTGTCCCCGCAGGCCCGGCGGCTGTTCCACCGCTTGTCACTGGCGCCCGGCGCGGACTTCGACGCGCGGTGTGCAGGGGCCTTTGACCCGGCGGACCCGGAGAGCATCGAGGACGCCCTCGACGAACTCGTCGAATTGAGTCTCCTACAGGCCCACGTGGACGGCCGGTACCGCTTCCACAACCTGATCCGTCTGTTCGCCCGCGAACGGCTCGCCGAGGAAGAGGCCGCCGAGCCGCGTTGACCGCATATGAAGAAGTGCTTCTGCGTGCGGTCCTGCGTGTTCCCCGGCGCCCTGCCCGGGTGAGATCACTACGGGCGCAGCAGAGCGGCCCGCCCGCGACACGAGAGGCGCACACCATGGGGACCTGGAACGACCGGCTCACCGAGCTCGGCATCACACTGCCGCATGTCGCCACGCCGGTCGGCGGCTACACGCCGGCGATCCGTTCCGGCATGTACGTCTACACCTCCGGCCAGCTGCCGTTCGTCGGCGGGATCCTGCCGATCACCGGCAAGGTCGGCGACACCGTCGACGTCGCCCAGGCAGCCGACCTGGCACGTACCGCCGCACTGAACGCCCTCGCGGCGGTGGACGCCCTCGTCGGCGTCGACGCGGTGATCCGCGTCATCAAGGTGACGGGCTTCGTCGCCTCGCTGCCGTCCTTCACCGGACAGGCCCAGGTCCTCAACGGCGCCTCCACCTTCCTGCACGACGTGTTCGGCCCGGCCGGCATCCATGTCCGCTCCGCCGTAGGCCTGGCGGCCCTGCCTCTGGACAGCCCGGTCGAGGTGGAACTGCAGGTAGAGATCGCCGCCCTCTGACCACACCGCAACGAACCGGAGCATCACCATGAACAACAAGCCCGTACTGGAACCGGCCGCGCAGGCCTTCGTCAAGGCGACCGCCGACCCGCCATACCTGTTCCAGATCCCGCCCGCCGAGGGCCGCAAGGCCGTCGACGGCGTGCAGAGCCCCACGGTCGATGTGCCAGGCACCGAGAAGGAGACACTCACCATCCCCGGTGGTCCCACCGGGTCGGTGCCGGTGACCGTCTTCCGGCCCACCGGCGTGACCGGCCCGCTGCCGGTGGTGTTCTACATCCACGGCGCGGGATGGGTGTTCGGTAACGACCACACCCACGACCGCCTCGCCCGAGAACTCGCCGTCCGTGTCGGCGCCGCCGTCGTGTTCCCCAACTACAGCCTCTCGCCGGAGGCCGCGTACCCGACCGCCATCCAGGAGAACTACGCCGCCGTTCAGTGGGTCGTCGCCCACGGCGCCACCCACGGGCTCGACCCGGCCCGCATCGCCGTCGCCGGTGACTCCGTCGGCGGCAACATGGCCATCGCGCTGACCCTGACCGCCAAGCAACACGGTGACGTGTCGCTCGCCGGACAGGTGCTGTTCTACCCGGTCACCGACGCGAACTTCGACACCGGCTCGTACGAGCAGTACGCCGAGGGCTACTTCCTGCGCCGCGACGCCATGCAGTGGTTCTGGGACCAGTACACCACCGACCCCGCCCAGCGGGCCGAGGTCACCGCCTCGCCGCTGCGCGCCACCGCCGAGCAGCTGACCGGGCTGCCGCCGGCCCTGATCATCGTCGCCGAAGCCGACGTCCTGCGCGACGAGGGCGAGGCGTACGCCGCCAAGCTGCGCCACGCCGGCGTGCCCGTCACCGCAGTGCGCTACCAGGGCGTCATCCACGACTTCGTGATGCTCAACGCCCTGCGCGGCACCCACGGGGCCGAAGGCGCGATCCGCCAGGCCGCCGACTTCCTGTCCACCGTCCTGTCGACCCACTGAAGGGCCTGCCATGAAACCCACCATCGTCCTCGTCCACGGCGCGTTCGCCGAGTCCGCCAGCTGGAACGAGGTGACCCGGCGGCTGCTCACCGACGGCTACCCGGTGATCGCCGCACCGAACCCGTTGCGCAGCCTGTCCGGCGACGCCGCCGTCGTCTCCAGCGTCCTCGGCACCATCGACGGGCCGGTCGTGCTCGTCGGTCACTCCTACGGCGGTGCGGTCATGTCGAACGCCGCTGTCGGGCACGACCACGTCAAGGCGCTCGTGTTCGTCGCCGCCTTCGCGCCGGAAGCCGGCGAGAGTATCGGCGAACTGTCCGGCAAGTTCCCCGGCGGAACCCTCGGCGACACCCTCACGCAGGTGCCGCTCCCGGACGGCACCGTCGACCTGTACATCCGGCAGGACAAGTACCACCAGCAGTTCATCGCCGACGTCCCGGCCGAGCAGGCCGCCCTCGACGCCGTTGCCCAGCGCCCGCTGAACACCACGGCACTCAATGAGGGATCCGGCGAACCGGCCTGGAAGTCCGTGCCGTCCTGGTTCGTGTACCCCGAGTCCGACTACAACATCCCGCTCGAAGCCCACCGGTTCATGGCCGCGCGTGCCGGTGCCCGCAAATCCGTGGAACTGCCCGGCGCCTCGCACGCCATCCCCACCTCCGAACCCGCCGCGGTCGCCGGACTCATCCTCCAAGCCGCCGCCGCGATCGCCTGACGTCGCCGCACCAGCCCATCTTTCGTAACTGATCGGATTGAGATTCATGCGAGTCCGCATCTCCAAAGTGGTGGCTCTCGCCGCTGCCTTCGTCCTCACGGGCACCGCGTCGTTCTCCGGCGCCACCGCCGCCGTCGCCGGCGCGCACGTCCAGCCCAAACCGACGATCGTGCTGGTGCACGGCGCCTTCGCCGACTCCGCGAGCTGGTCGGGCGTCATCGAGCGGCTCCAGCAGCGCGGTTATCCGGTCGTCGCCGCCGCGAACCCACTGCGGGGCCTCAGCTCCGACGCCGCCTATGTGCGAACCGTCATCGACTCCGTGAAAGGCCCGATCGTGCTCGCCGGCCACTCCTATGGTGGTGCTGTGATGACCAACGCCGCCGCCGGCGACCCTGACGTCAAGGCGCTCGTCTACATCGCGGCGTTCGCACCCGACAAAGGCGAGAGCGCCCTCGAACTGTCCAACAAGTTCCCCGGCAGCACCCTCGGCGGCACTCTCGCACCGGTGGCGCTCGGTGACGGCACCAACGACCTCCACATCCGGCAAGACCTGTTCCGCAAGCAGTTCGCCGCCGACGTGCCCAAGCAGCAGGCCTCGCTGATGGCCGTCACACAGCGGCCGATCCGGGACGCGGCACTCAGCGAGGGTTCCGGGGAACCGGCGTGGAAGATGATCCCCTCCTGGTTCCTCGTCGCCGGCGCCGACCTCAACATCCCAGTCGAGGCGCAGCGCTGGATGGCCGAGCGTGCGGGTTCGCGGGGGACGGTCGAGATCCGCAAGGCGTCGCACGCCGTCGGGGTGTCCCAGCCGCGTCCCGTCGCGGACCTGATCGTCCGCGCCGCGATTGCACGCTGAGCTGCACCGAGGCCGTGACTCCTGACACCAGAGGTCACGGCCTTCGTCGTGCCGCCGATTCGGTTCAGTCCGCGGAACAGACGTCGTTGCGCCACGCCCAGGCGGCGATCTCGACCTTCGGATCAGAAGGTTAGGGGTTCGAGTCCCATCGGGCGCACAAATGATCAAGGCCGTGACCTTCGGAAACAAAGGTCACGGCTTCTTGTTTCCCATTTTCGGCCTCCATAATCCCACCTGGTGGAAACGTGGTGATCGGATGGTGATCGCGTGTCGAAAAGGCGTTCCGTCCATAGTGGAATTCAATGTTTAGCAGGGCTTTCACCACGCACATCGAGGGCGGACCCTTATCCCCTCCCAGTTATGGTGCGTGACTGTTGCGGGTGTGCGTCGTCCCGGTCGGAACCGTCACGGGTCTGCGATGCGTAACCGCCCGCAGCCTTGGCCGGTGGCGTACGTCAGGCGGCTGCGGTCTGTCCCCCGTTACCTTTTTGATTGTCCCCACCGGGGGACTGCTCGGTCGCTCGGTCCGGTATGACTTACCGCCCCTGTCGTACGCATGATCCGGGGGGTGTTGTCGCCGGGCCGGGTGGCGTCGGGAGACCGCTGATAGGGACCCGGCCACCCGATGCTGGACCCCACGCCGCCGCCTCCCGGCACGCCGAGGGAGCTCTACCTCGCCTTCGACACTCTGTGGTCCGGCTCGCCGGCCAAGCCGCTGACCGTGAGCGGCCGCGTCAAGGACGCTGCGGACGCCGCTCCGCCCGCTGGCACCGAGCTGACCGTGACACGAACCGAAAAATATTCAGGCGCGACCAAGGCGCTGGGCACCGTGAAGACCGCTGCCGACGGCCGGGTCTCCCTCACCGACACACCCCCGACCACGGGGGCGTACCACTACGCGTTCAAGTACGCGGGCAGCGCCGAGTACAACGGCTTCACCGAAACGAAAATCGTCAATGTCGACAAGTCTCGCGCCACGCTGACGCTGGACCGGAATAACGCCGTCGCCGCGTACGGTGCGACGGTCAACGTCACGGCCACGCTGGGCAAGACCCTGACGAACCGGGTCGTGGAGATCTGGGCCGACCCAGCCGGCAGCCAGCCCAACCGCCTGATCAAGAAGGGCGCCGTCTCCAGCACCGGCAAGATCAGTGCCTCGATCAAGCTGACCCGCAACACGGCGGTGACCGCCAAGTTCGCCGGCGACGGCGGGTTCTACGACGCCTCGCGCACCGTCAACCTGTGGACGAAAGTCGCCGCGAGCACGACCTTGAAGCGGCACTACAAGACGGCGAAGATCGGCACGGTGCGGTACCAGTACTTCCGCAAGTCGACCCAGCCGCTGATCACCCACACCGTAACCCCGTATCCGGGCCGGAAGGTGCGCACCACCATTCAGTACTGGTCCGGCGGCAATTGGAAGCTCTGGAGCGCCCGCAACACCAAACTGACGTCGACCGGCAAGGCGTCCTTCTCGTTCCTCTCCGCGGCCAAGGCAGGCACCAGGTTCAGGGTCCAGGTCTCCTACCTTCCCGGCACCACCGCCACCACCGCGGGCGACCGGCTGAACTACAACACCAACGGCCCCTGGAAATACTTCGTCCTCACCAAGTAAACACCGGCGCACCTGACATGTGAAACAGCGGGCCTCCCTGGCAGAGGGAGGCCCGCTGTCATTGCCGGCCGTTTGTCACCAGGGCTGGAACGTCTCGCAGGAGATCAGAGTGACGGTCTGGTATCGGCCGTTGCACACGTCGTTGTCCGCGCCGCCGTCGAGCAGACCGACACCGTAGTAGACGAAGAGAACGTCGTCGCCTGCTTCCCCGTAGAGCTTGTTGTCGCCGTCGCCGCCGCGCAGGTCGTCGTTACCGCTGCCCCCGAAGATGGTGTCGTTGCCGCCGAAGCCGTCGATCTCATTGGCCGCCGCGTTGCCTACCAGGCGGTCGTTGCCCGCTCCGCCGGTGAGGCGTTCGACGTCGGCGCCGACGGTGTCGTGCTCACCGGCCACGCCGTCGTCACGGGACACGCCGTTGAGGGAGACGGTGAGGGGCTTGCGGTAAAGCTGGTAGTCGACGATGTCGCGGCCGGTGCCGCCGAGCAGCACGTCGGCGGAGACCCTGCGGTCGTCGGGGTCGCCGTCCAACTGGTCATCGCCGGCGCCACCCTCGATGCGGTCCGCGCCGTACCAGCCCCTGAGGAAGTCGTTGCCGTTGTTGCCGTACAGCTTGTCGTTACCGTTGTCGCCGAAGAGGTCGTCGTCGCCGTTGCCGCCGAGGATCACGTCGTTGCCGGCGCGGTCGGGCGCGGTGACGCAGTCGCTGTCGCCGAGGACCTGGTCGTTGCCGTCACCGGCAGAGACGTAGTCGGATCCGTCGCCGGCGTAGATGAGGTCGTTGCCGCCCCGGCCGTAGATCTTGTCGCCGCCGGCTGACTCGGCGCAGAGGTCGTCGCCGTGCAGGACATCGGACTTCGGGCCACCGGCGAGGGTGTCGTTGCCCCGGCCGCCGTAGGCCTCCATCCTGAGGTCGCTGTTGTTGATCACCGAGTCGTTCCGCTCGTAGAGCCGCACGATGACCTTGGCGGGTGTCTTCGTGGTCCGGCAGCGGACGCGGGTCTTGTCGCCTTTGACCTGCTTGCAGTTCTTGCCGGGCCTTACCGCCACCCGATCGTCGATCGTGACGGTCCGCCCGGAGCGGGTGATCACGATCTTGTTCGTGGCTTGGTAGTCGGCCGAGAACGAGACCGTCACGGCGCCTGCGGACACCCGTCCGTAGCTCGATGCCGCAGCAGGGCCGGGCACGGCCGTGGCGGCAATGGTGGTGGCGACCGTGAGAAGAAGCGTCGGCCAGACGTTGCGCGACATCGAAAGACTCCCCTATTGAAGTACCGGCTGCATCATAGGGCGACACCGCCCGCGCGGCGGCCCCGCAGACCGGATGCAGGCGCCGTGACCAGAAAGCGTCGATGGATTCGGCGCTGTTGCATTGTCCGACCGGGAGACGTGTTCGGCCTGGCCAGGCGGCTGGAGTCAGATCGCGGTGGCGAGTTCGGTGAACGCGGTGGCCACGCGTTGCCGGGCTGGGGTTTCAGGTGCGATCTCGTAGTGTCCGCGGCGCAGGTTCTGGACGAAGGAGTGTCCGGCGATCACGGTCTGGGCGCTGCGGTCGGTGCGTAACCCGCGCATCGGTCGAAGTCGGTGCTTGAGTCGGCTGTGGTCAGCTTCGACCGGGTTGTTCGCATATTGTTGGAAGTGATGCCAGGCGGCCGGGACCAGGTCGGCGAGGACCGCCGGGTAGACGGCTGCGGCGTCGGTCACCACCTCGGCCGGCGCGAGCTTCAACACCTTCAAGGCGCGGGTGAAGAACCGGCGAGCCGCCGCCGCGTCGCGGCGGGTTGATACCAGCACGTCGATGACCTGCCCGTGCTGATCTATCGCCCGGTACACCTACCGCCACACGCCGTTGACCTTGACATACGTTTCATCAACGAACCAGCGGTCACCCGGCGCACGCCGGGCGAACCGTGCCGCATCGGCCAGCAGCGGCGTGAATCGCTGCACCCACCGGTAGACGGTGACGTGATCGGCTTCGATACCGCGTTCGGCGAGTAGTTCCTCGACGTCGCGGTAGGACAGGTTGTAGCGCGGGTACCAGCGCACCGCCACCCCGATCACCTCCGGCGGAAACCGGAACCCCGTGAACGCCGACGACGGAGCAGACCGCGAACGCGACCCGGCTGAAGACCTCACCGATCAACTCTGCCTGAACGCCTCGCCACGTGACACCACGACAGCCGATCGCTCAACGCAACAGCGCCTGTGGACGGTGCCGCTCGCGTTCACGGTGATGGTGGCGGGCTCGCTGCTGACCCGCGGCCGGGTACCCGCGGACGTGGGCGCGACGATGCTGGCGGCTGCACACCCCGGAAGTCACGTTAAAGAAACTTTAAGGAACGCTTGCTCAGCGTCATGAACTGCTGCCACATCATTGCTCGTATATCTCGGCACAAGCAGTACCGAGATGAAGAGGAGCCGTGCATGTATCGACGCGGAGTCAGCAGCCGGACGCGCAAGCTGGTGATTGCAGGTGCCGCCGCGGCGCTGCTGGGCTCGGCGCTCGCGGTCAGCACGGGGATGAGTCAGGCCGCCGAGTCCGGAGCCAGCTCCGGTAACATTAACGCTTTGGTGCCGGCGCTGGGTTTCAGTCCGGGCAATCCGAATGCGACGGCCGACCGCGTGGGCCCTACCGGTGTAAACGTTCCCGGTCGCTGCCCGCCCACTCAAGCCCAAGTGAACGCGCAGGTAGCGCTCAAGAATGCGAACCTTCCGAGTGGAACGGACCTGGAAAGTCGCATCCAACGTTTTGAAAGAACCTTGTCGGCGATTCAAGACTTGAAATGCCCCGCATCTTCCACGACTTTGCTGGGCCGTTTGAAGTCCTTGACCGAGCTGCGCGGAAACGCGAACCGCGATAACATCCTGCGTGGTTTGGGTTTGAACGAGACGCCAGCGGATAAAGCCGCCGCCACAGGATCCGGTGACACGGGCGCGAGTGGAGCGACGGGGAACGCCGGAGCCGGCTCCGGTAACATTAACGCTTTGGTGCCGGCGCTGGGTTTCAGTCCGGGCAATCCGAATGCGACGGCCGACCGCGTGGGCCCTACTGGTGTAAACGTTCCCGGTCGCTGCCCGCCCACTCAAGCCCAAGTGAACGCGCAGGTAGCGCTCAAGAATGCGAACCTTCCGAGTGGAACGGACCTGGAAAGTCGCATCCAACGTTTTGAAAGAACCTTGTCGGCGATTCAAGACTTGAAATGCCCCGCATCTTCCACGACTTTGCTGGGCCGTTTGAAGTCCTTGACCGAGCTGCGCGGAAACGCGAACCGCGATAACATCCTGCGTGGTTTGGGTTTGAACGAGACGCCAGCGGGATAAAGCCGCAGGAAATGCGGCGCCGCAACGCGCGCCAGCGAAATAAGCGGCTCGCAGAGCGGCGCCGCGGACAACGGCAACCTGATCCTTCGCGGATCCTCGGCGGGGTTTCCGTGCCGGCTCGGATCGCGATGACGACACGGTTGCCGGCGTGCGGGTCGACGGCACAGTGCAGGCCGAGATCGGTCATCCGACCGTCGCGGGCGTTCCACTGCCCGGCGAGACGTCAGCCGGTGCAGGTGCGCCGGTACGGAACCTCGGGAATGTAGCGGGCCCATTCCTCGGCACCGAGACCGCGGCCGGTGATGGCACAGGCGTATGCGGCCGGATCAGCGCGGAGCTTGTTCAGCTTCGCGTAGTTCCACAGCGTGACGGTCGCGCGTTGGCTGTCGGACTGGGCGGCGACGGCCAGGGTGCGCCCGTCGTCCTTGAACAGCACCGCCTGCGCCTTGCCACCGAGGCCACGCATCGAGGCGAGCCGGATCGGTCCGGCCGGGTTGGCGGTGTCCCACAGGAACACTTCGAAGTCCCGGTCCCCGGTTACCAGGGTGCGCCCGTCGGGGCTGAAGGCCATCGTGGTCACCGCGCCGTTGTGGCCGGTCAGCGTGGCGAGCCGGAGCGGACGGGCTCGGTCGGTGATGTCCCACAGCATCGCCAGGGTGTCGGCGCCGCCGCTCACCACGGTGTGCCCGTCGGGGCTGAAGGCTACCGTGGCCACCGCCCCGTTGTGGCCGGTCAGCGTGCCGAGCCGCACGGGGGTGGTGCGGTCGGTCATGTCCCACAGCGTCAGGCCGCGCTCGCCGCCGCCGGTGGCCAGCGTGTGCCCGTCCGGGCTGAAGGCCACCGCCGTCCCGAAGGTGACGCCGCTCAGCGTGGCCAGCAGGACGGGGCGGGTCCGGTCGGCCACGTTCCACAGCAGCAGTCTGGTGGGGCCGGCGACGACGGCGAGGGTGCGCCCGTCCGGGCTGAACACCATCGCGTTGGTCCCCGCCACGGCCTCGATCCGGCCCGGGAGGGCGACCGGCTGGTCCGGGCGGGCCGTATCCGTCAGCATCAACTGCCCGTCCTGGCGCCCGACGGTCGCCGCCGTACGGCCGTCGGGGCTGAACGCCACCGCCCGCACCGCTGCGCCGCGGATGGACAGGACGGCACCCTGGACCGGCCGGGCGGGGTCGGTCACGTCCCAGGAATTCGCCGTGCCGTCGGGGCCGGCGGCGACCAGGGAGCGTCCGTCCGGCCGGAACGCCGCCGCCTGAATGCGCCCGCCCTGGACGGTGAGCGCGGCGAGCGGGTCCGGAGTCCCGATGGGCCTGACGTTCCAGAGGGTCGCCGTCCCCGAGCTGTCGGCGGTGACCAGTGTTTCGGCATCCGGGTCGAAGGAGACGGTATTGATCGCGCCATTGGCCCGCACGGTGATGACCGGCCTGGGGCCTTCCACGTACGTCATGTCCCACACCATCGCTGTGCCCTGCCCGCCACCGGCGGCGAGATAGTGCCCGTCCGCGCTGTAGGAGATCGCGTTGACGGCACCGGCAAGGTCGGTCATGCGGTGGTACGGATCGGTGTCCGGCTCCTCGGGCGGCATGGTCGGCGGCGTAACCCGGTTTTGCGTGACCTGGGAGGTGGCCGTACGCGCCATGTCGTACAGATCCACCTCGCCGGCGAAGCCTCCGGCGGCCAGCGTCGATCCGGCCGGATCGAACACCATCGACGCCATGCTGAAGCTGGCCATATCGCGGAGGTGGACGGGGTCGGTCGGGTCGCTCAGGTCGAAGGCCGAGACGAATCGGGTCTTGTTCACGATCAGGGTGGCGCCGTCCGGGCTGAACGCGAGACCGACCACCGGATAAGGGGCCCATGCGTCCATCGTGGCGAGTTGCTGGGGCCGGGATCGGTCGGCCATGTCCCACAGGGTCGTGATCCCGCGTCCGTCGCCCGTGGCGAGGGTCGTCCCGTCCCCGCTGACCGCGACCGCTTGCACGTAACCGTCGGGCGCCACCGTGGCGAGCCGGACCGGATGGGGCCGGTCGGTCACATCCCACAGGACCGCGGCGCCCTCCCGGTCGACGACGACCAGGGTCCGCCCGTCCGCGCTGAACGTCAGGGGGGTGTCGGCCGCGACCGGGTCGCTGAGTGTGGTGATCCGGGCCGGATTCGTCCGGTCGGTCGCGTTCCACAGTGACACCTTGCCGTCGGTGCCGACGGCCGCCAAGACGCCGTCCGGCCCGTATACGGCCGATGTCACGTCGCTGATCGTGCCGGCGTAACTCGTCATTTTGACGACACCGGTGACTTCGCTGCGCGTCGCGGCGTCGGGCAGCAGTTCCTGGGCTGCGGCCCCCAGCATCAGGGCCGTCTTCGGATCGCTGCCGATCGTCGCCTTGGCCTGAGTCGTCAGCCGTCGACTGATCGCGATCCGCTGCTGGTGGTCCGCTTTGGCCTGTTGCCTGGCGGCCTCCGCGGTCGCCTCTTTGGCCTCCTGCTGCTTCTCCTCGGCGATTTTCGTCAACCGCCGCGCCTCCGCCTCCAGCTGCTGCGCCTCCTGCTCCAGCTGCTGCGTCCGCTCGCCGGCCCGCTCCGACAGCCGCTGCAGTTCCCGGGTCCGCTTCGCCGCCTGATCGGCGATCCGCTGCTGCCGCTGGGCCTCGGCGGTCGCCCGATCCGCCAGCCATTGCTGTTCTTGCGCCGACTGCTCCGACCGCTGCGCGTCAGTCGCCGCGGATGCCGCCAGGGCCTGCTGCTCCTTCGCCACCTCCTGCTGCCGGGTCGCCTCCTGCGCGAACCGCTCGGCGCTGCCGCGTTGCACCTCCGCCACCTGCTGCTGATGCAACGCCTCGGCTGCCGCGGCCGTCGCCCGGTCCGCGTTACGCACCGACGACACGCTGGTCAGCACCGCCCAGAAGCTGAGCACCACCAGCGTCGCCAACGCCCCGGACCCGAGCCGACGCGCCCGGCGATGGTGCCGGACGTCCTCACCCTCCAGTTCGTCCTTGCTCACCCCGTGCATCGGGGCAGCCAGCTGGGCGATCGCGTCCCGGAAGCGGGAATGCTGCAGGCTGAGATGCTCGCTGCCCCGCGCCCACCGCAGATCCAGGAACAGCGGCTCCTCGGCGAACACCCCCCGCAGTGCCGCGGGCACCGCCGTCGAGTCCTCGGTGAAGTCGTGATGCTCCTGGTCCCACGCCCACTCCCCGTCGGTCACCACGGGCAGGATCCGATTCGCCGACTTGGTGGCGATCCAGTGCTCGATCTCCCGGTTCACCCAACGCGATTGCGCGGCCTCGGGCGAGGCGAGCAGCACGAAGTACTCCGAGCCGTCCAACGCGGTCTGAATGGAAGACCACAGCCCCGGGGTCACCGCCAGTCCGGTCTGATCCCGGAAAATCCACAGGGCGCGCCGGCGATGCCAGGGTTTGGCCAGGCGGTGCAGGCCCCGTTGGACGGCGGGAGCCAGCCGGCCGTCCGCGGCATGACTGTACGAAATAAACCCGTTGAAGGTCACTGCGGGTCTCCCGGCGATGAAGGGCGTTCGGCGACCCCAGATTGTCGCCTGTCTTTGCCCGATCAGGAAGGCTGAAGATCATAGGGTCTTCCTGCGGCCGGGCGTGGAGAACTCACCTGTTGCCGGTCCGCCTTGGGGCTCGCGGACGTCGGCGCGGGTAACGCCCGGCTGGGGTTCACGAGCAACCCGAAAAAGTACGGCAAGAAGTTCACTGCCCAGCTTCGCGTCCGCGACCGGCGGGCAGCAGCAAGCTGACGACCAGGCGGACCTACCGCCGTAGCCCTCGGCGTGACGCGCCGTGGCCGGTGTGGATATCGGTCACGGCCCCGTCTGTTCGCCCGCCCTCTGGACAGAAACTTTTCCAAAAACCCCGCAGGTGTCTGTGAGCTGCGAAAACAACCTGAATCCGAGACGCACAGGCTGGTGTGCTATGCGGAGCGGGCCATCGATTGACATGATCGGGAAGCGGGTTTTAGGTGGAGAGAGCGCTCCACAGCATGACGGAGCGTCACGGCCGGGCGCATCCCCCTTCCCTGTCCGCCCCCGAAGCGCCCCGGCCGGCGCGGCATCCCCCGGCACGCCGGGCCCGTGCCACCGGGGGCCGGACGAGGGAGCGCCTATGCGTCTGACCCGTAAATCCTTGCTCGGAACCGTCGTTGCGGCGGTCGCCGCCGCCGGCGTCGTGGCGGTGGTGCCGACCGCGAACGCCGCCGGGCCCGAATTGCTGCCACTCACCGTCACGAACGACTCCGGGCGGGGTGAAACCGTCCACCTGTACGTGCTGGGCGAGTCCGGTGGGCGGCTCGGCTACGTCACCGAGGCAGGCACCTTCACGCCGTGGCCGACCGGGGCCAACCCGCCCGTGGCCGCCCCCGACGTGTCGATCGCCGGCCCCGCCGACGGCGCCAGCAAGACCATCCAGGTGCCCAAGGGCCTGTCCGGGCGCATGTACATGGCGTTCGGCGACAAACTCGACTTCAGGCTCGCCCAGGACGGCGGCCTCGTGCAGCCCGCACCATGGGCCGGCGGCGACGCCAACCGCGACATCCTGTTCGACTGGAGCGAGTTCACCTACAACGACGCCGGTGTTTTCCTGAACAGTTCGCAGGTCGACATGTTCGCCGTGCCGCACTCGGTCAGCGTGACCGGCTCGAACGGCGGGACGCTGGTGACCGGCGAACTCAAGCCGGGCGGGCGTGACGCCGTCATCGACGGGCTTGCCGCGGACGCCGACTTCGCCAAACTGATCCAGACCCGCGCCGACGGTACGGTGCTGCGGGTGCTCGCACCCGGCAAGGGCGCCGACGCCGGTGGCTTCGACCCGAACTATCTGGCCGGGTACATCGACCAGGCCTGGGCGGCGTACGCCGGCACCGACCTGACCGTCAGGCCGTTCCTCGACCAGCCCGGCAAGGTGTTCACCGGGCGGACCTCCGGTGACGTCCTCGCCTTCACCGACACCACCGGCGCGCAGGTCGCCCGGTTCACCAAGCCGACCACCGCACACGTGTGGGGCTGCGACGGCAACCTCGGCGCACCCAACGACCTGGTTGTCGGGCCGATCGCGCGCAGCCTGTGCGCGGCCCTGACCCGCGGCACCCTCGGCACGCAGGCGGTCGAGCCCAGCACCGACCCGGCGACGTTCTACCGCAACGAGCCGACCAACGAGTACGCCAAGTTGATCCACGCCAACATGGTCGACGGCAAGGCGTACGCGTTCGCCTTCGACGACGTCGCCAACCAGGAGTCGCTGGTGCACAGCGGCGACCCGGCCTCGATCGGCATCCGGCTCTCGCCCTTCAACTGAGCGCCCTTCAACTGAGCTCGCGTCCCTCGCCGCATTCAGAACGAAGGAGTCCCCCTTGAACCGCACACTCGCACTCCCGGCGCTGACCATCGGCGCCACCGTGGCCGCCCTCACCGTCGGTGTCTCTCCGGCCTCGGCGCACGGCTACATCTCCTCACCGCCCAGCCGTCAGGCCAACTGCGCCGCCGGCGCGGTCACCGGCTGCGGCGACGTGCAGTACGAACCGCAGAGCGTCGAGTCCGCGAAGGGCTCCACCCAGTGCAGCGGCGGCAACACCCGGTTCGCCCCGCTCGACGACGACGGCAAGGGCTGGCCCGCCGCGTCGGTCGGCGGTTCGGCGACCTTCAACTGGGTGCTCACCGCCAGGCACTCGACCGCCACCTGGGAGTACTTCATCGGCGACACCCTGCTCGCCTCGTTCGACGACGGCGGCGCACAACCCGGCGCCACCGTGTCGCACACCGTGGACCTGGGCAGCTTCACCGGCCCGCAGACCGTGCTGGCCCGGTGGAACGTGGCCGACACCGCGATGGCGTTCTACTCCTGTGTCGACGTGACGATCGGAGGCTGACGATGCGAAAGACGATCCTGGCCGTGGTGGCGGCCGTCGCCGCCCTGATCCCCGCGGCGCTCTTCTCGGCGACCGCCTCCGCTGCGACGCTGCCGGTCAGCGAGGCTCAGTTCCAGCAGATGTTCCCGAACCGGATCCCGTTCTACTCGTACGCCGGTCTCGTCGACGCCATGCAGAAGTTTCCCGCGTTCACCGGCACCGGCGGCGAGGACGTGCAGAAACGCGAAGCCGCCGCGTTCCTCGCGAACATCAACCACGAATCGGGCGGTCTGGTGTACGTCGAGGAGTTGAACCAGGCCAACTGGCCGCACTACTGCGACGCGTCCCAGTCGTACGGGTGCCCGGCCGGGCAGTCCGCCTATCACGGGCGTGGCCCGATTCAGTTGAGCTGGAACTTCAACTACAAGGCGGCCGGGGACGCGCTCGGCGTCGACCTGCTGAACAACCCGGACCTGGTCAAGAACGACGCCTCGGTGGCCTGGCAGACCGGGCTCTGGTACTGGATGACCCAGACCGGGCCGGGGTCGATGACCCCGCACGCCGCGATCACCGGCGGCACCGGGTTCGGCGAGACGATCCGCAGCATCAACGGGGCGCTGGAGTGCAACGGCGGGAATCCGGCGCAGGTGCAGAGCCGGATCGACGCGTACCAGCGTTTCACCCAGATCCTGGGTGTCGATCCCGGCGGCAACCTCTCCTGCTGATCACTGCTCGCCCGGTGCTGCTTTCGCGGCGCCGGGCGAGCGTCACCATCGGATCGGTTCGATCCGCGTCGGTGCCCGAGCCCGACCCGGTCCAGGGCCTCGGCAGCCAGCCGGAGGCGTTCGCCGGGACGCTCTGGGCGGACGGGTGTACAACGGCCTGGCCCCACCCGCGCGCCTGAGGATGCTGCTACTGGGTGGCGGTGTCGTTGCCGGGTCCGCCTACCAGCTTGTCCTTGCCGGAGCCACCGGACAGGTTGTCATTGCCGGTGTTGCCGTACAGGGTGTCGTTGCCGTAGCCGCCGAGCAGGAAGTCGTTGCCCGCCCCGCCGTAGATGGTGTCGCCGCTGTCGGGCAGTTCACCGTCGAGGTCGCCGCCGATCAGGTCGTCGTGGCCGGTCTCGCCGTAGATCCTGTCCCGGCCCGACCCGCCCTCGACATGGTCGTTGCCACGGCCGCCGCGCAGGACGTCGTTGCCGGACGAGCCCTGCACGTCGTCGACGCCGTCGCCGCCGGTGAGGGTGTCGTTCCCGGTTCCGCCGAAGACGGTGTCGTTGCCGGCGCCACCGTTGGCGGTCAGGGGAACCGCGGAGTCGTTGTCGACGAAGTCGTTCTTGTCACCGAGTGTGACGTTGAGTCCGGTCGGCTTCTTCGCGGTGGTGCACTTGACCTTGGTCTTGTCGCCCTTGACCGCTTTGCAGCCCTTGCCGGCCTTGATGGCGACCGTGTCGTTCAACGTGATCGTCCGGCCGGAGACGGTGATGACCAGCGAGTTGGACTGACCGGCTGCCGCGGTGAATCGGACGACGGTGCTGTTCTTCCCCACGACTTCGGCCTTGGCAGCCGAGGCAGCCTGCGCCGGCGAGGCGAAGAGCGCTGTCGTGGCGGCGGCCGCGATGCCGATCGCGGCGAGCCTCTTGCGGTGGAGACTGAACATGTGAACCCCGTCTCTAGCTGCGGATACGAAGATCCTAAGAGGATTCGTAGGTGGGGCATCTCCCGTTTTCGTGTCACACCCAGAGCCCTGAACCCCCGAGCGGAGGGGCGCCGCGAAGCCGGCATCCGGCTGTCCGGTGCGCTGGCAACGTTGTGCGGGTACTGTCGCTGATGCGGCCATCTCATCGGCCGCCACCCCAGACCCCGGTGCGCTCACGCACTTAAGGGGTCGGCCATGAGAAGGTACCCACCCTCGACGGCACCGTCACAGTTCTTGTTGCGCCGCTGAATCGGCATGTCAAAGTCTGTGTTGCCGGGGACATCGATGCCGATGCGGCGCCGGCGCTGAGTGACGTCGTCGCCCGGGTTGTGGCTCTGTCACCTGAACACGTCTTCGTGGACGTCGCCGAAGTGGATTTTGCGGGCTCCGTTCTCCCCAACTTTCTTGCCCACCTTGCCGGTGTCCTCCCTCGCGCGATGTCGGTGACGGTGTGCCGGCCTCGGCCCCGGCACCGGTGGATACTGGAGGTGACCGGGATGACGCAGATCCTGTTGATCAGTGCCGCAGCGGCCGGCCAGGTGCCACCTGTCGAGGACGGCAGCCATGGCCACTGACGTGTCACGTGACGTGAACGCGGGTCACTCCCGGCAGACGGGAGCCGGCGACGGTCCGGACGCAGGGCTGGAATACCTGGAGGACCGGGTCGAGAAGGGCCTGGACCACCTCGGCACGATGATCGAGCCGAGGCTACGGGGATGGCTGCATGCCGGTGCCTTTCCCCTTGCAGTCGGGGTCGGCGGAGTATTGACCATAGTGTCCCCGGACGCCCGCTCCCGACTGGCTCTGGCCCTGTTCACTCTGTCGGCGGCGTTGTTGTTCGGCATCAGCGCGGTGTACCACCGCGGCCACTGGGAGGGACGTGCGGAGGGTGTGCTGCGACGGTTCGACCACGCCAACATCTTCCTGATCATCGCGGGTACGTACACGCCGTTCTGTGTGCTTGCGCTGCCGCCTGGGCAGGCCCGCGTCCTGCTCTGGATCGTGTGGTGCGGCGCGCTGGCCGGCGTCGCGTTCCGGATCCTGTGGGTCGGCGCGCCGCGTTGGCTGTACGTGCCGGTGTACATCGCACTGGGCTGGGTCGCCGTGATCTACCTGCCCGCTTTCCGGCGGTCCGGTGGCGCACCGGTCGTCACGTTTCTGTTCCTCGGTGGTGCGCTGTACACCCTCGGCGCCGTGGTCTACGGCTTCAGGCGTCCCAACCCCGACCCGCGCTGGTTCGGCTTCCACGAGGTCTTCCACGCCCTGACCATCGCGGCCTTCTCCGCCCATTGCGTCGGCATCGCCATCGCCCTGCGGGACGACTGACCTCAACCGGATTCGCCTTCGCCCGCGATCAGCGATCAGCGGGTCGACACGTACCTCTCGCCGTGGGCGTTAGTTCCCGCCGGAGCGGGGTACGCGTTTCCCGCCTGGCTCGTGGCGCCCGGCCGACATGGGCGAGGGAGCCGTGGTGCCGTCTGACCCCGAAGAACATGTCGTGTCCGAGCGACTGCCGCCCATCATGGGAGCCCAGCGGAGGGCCCGCGACGTGGTCGCCGATGCCTGCCTCCGATGGAATCTCGCCCACCTCGTCGCTCCGGCCGCCCTCATCGTCAGCGAGCTGGTCGCCAATGCGGCGGAACACGCTCATACGTTCATGACGCTCGAGGTGGCGCACCGGGGCTCACATCTGTACCTCGCTGTCCGGGACGGGACGAGCACCCCACCGGTACAACGCGAGCCGCCCCCGGACATGGTCGTCCCTGGTGGCCGGGGTCTGCTGTTGGTGGAGACCACCGCCACCACGTGGGGATGGGACCTGCAGAGCGGCGGAAAGATCGTCTGGGCGACGCTGGTGCTGGACTCGTGAACCGGCGGCTGCAGGCCTTGGGGGGCACAGCCTGCCCGGTCCAGCTACGCCGGTACGGCGGGCCTGTTGCTCTCGGCCGAGGGGGTGTCCCGCGCCTCGGGGGCGTGGTGGCCCAAGCGCATCATCAGGTATGGACGGCCGAGGTCAGGTATCGCATCCCGCAGGATGTCCCGGGCGCGGTCCTGCTCGAGGGGTGCGCTGAAGGGCAGAGTCGACACTTCGAGTTCAGTGGCGACCAGCGAGCCGGCGGAGAGGGCTTCGCCGGCGTGGAGCCAGTCCAGGGTCTGATCACCCGGACCGTGCAGCACTGCGAACGTCGCGGCCCGGTCGTGCCCGTCGAGGGCGAGGGGAAGGCGCACGCGGTGCAGCGCTCCGACGATGCGGTCGCCACCGGCCCACAGGGCCAGTTCCGCCTGCCACTGCCGGCCGGCGGGTTCGAGGTCGTCGGCGTGGGCGGTTGCCACGGCCAGATCGAGGATCTGGTCCGGTCGTAACACGGCGAGCCGGGTGTGCTGAGACTCGAAGGCGGCGCGGATCACGCTCAGGTGGTCGGCCGTGATCGGACGGCCGGTGACCGGGCGGCGGTCGGTGTGACGCAGCCTGATGGTGCGGGCCAGGCGCGCGGTGTCGGGGCTGACCGGTGCGGTGCCGTCGATGCGCAGTCGCGCGAGATGGGTCGGTTCGGTGGGGTCGGGCAGCCGGGTCGTGGTCACCCGCCAGCCCCGCGCGGCCAGAGTCAGACGGGCATGGTGAAGGGCCGCGCCGCAGCCGATCGTGGCGAGCCGCTCGTCGAGGCCGGGAGACTCGGTCGAGGTTCCGGTGCGCAGGAACAGGTCCAGAACACCGTCGGCAACCTGCCATCGCCACGGCTGGGTGTCGTAGGCCGACGGCGCTTGCCGGGCAGCGACGGAGGCCCGGTAGAAGGCCTCGTTCGTGTCGCGCCGGCCGGCCTGTCGTGCCGGTGTCATCGGACTTCCCGGTCTGCTTGCGAACCGGGACGGCCGCCTTCGGTCTCCCAGCTTGACGATACGAGAGGTACAGCCGGTGATCTCATGGGTGTTCCCGTCGTCCGGGACCAAAGAAGGCGCGGGTCCGGCCCGGTGATGACGCGGGCGAGACGAGGTCCACCGAGGCCGGTGAGAGATGCGGCCTTCGGCAGTCGCCGGGCCGCGTACGCCGACCGTGGCCGGCGCCCGATGGCGAGGCCACCGGTCGTTTCCAGTGTACGCCCAGGTCGCGGTGATGCTGGTGGTCACCGCCGGCTCGAGCTCCGGTACCCGGCACCCCGTCTTCGGTGCCGCCTGGGGTGTGCGCCGGCTGGTTTATCGATCATGGACTACGGGGTATTCCCGCGAACTCACCCGCTTCTCGGCACACCTGGACGGCGTCCGTTGACTAGAGTTGTGGGGATCCATGTTTTTCCGCTGCTGCCCCGGACCCCGGCAGTACCCAGGGGAGGTGCGGCGGCTGTGTGTATTCGCCAAAGTCGTGACGGGCTGTCACGGCATGTGCCGCGAGCCGGCACCCAGCGGTCCGGCTGAGACGTGGACGAGGTCGCGGGTGATGCGCAGGTCCCGGAAGTTCCATTCTCATCTGCAGGCGAGGGTGCTCTGCGACGACTCCAGAAGGTGTGCGCGGACGCGACCGTCGCACTGTCGGCCACCGGGGTCGGGGTGAGCGTGATGTCCGGCGGTGACGGCCATCGGATGTGTACCGCATCTGATCCGGCCATCGAGCGCATCGAAGAGTTGCAGTTCACCTTCGGTGAGGGCCCGTGTATCGACGCCTTCGCCAGCAGCCGACCGGTCCTCGTCTCTGACTTCGACGAAACCGTCATGCGGCGGTGGCCGGTCTACGGTCCGGCCGTTCAAGAGTCGGGGATCCGGGCAGTGTTCGCCTTTCCGCTTCAGGTCGGGGCCGTCCGCCTCGGTGTTCTGGACGTGTTCCGTACCCGACCGGGGCAGTTGTCCCGCGATCAGATCGGGTGGGCTGTCACATTCGCCGACCGTGCGGTGGCGACTCTGCTCGACGGCAAGGACGACAATGACCTCGACGGGGTCGTCGAGCACTATGCGCATCTGTACCAGGCTCAAGGCATGGTCATGGTGCAGTTGGGGGTCTCCCTCGCCGAGGCGATGGTGCGGTTGCGGGCTTATGCCTACGCCGAGGACCGCCCGTTGTCCGAGGTCGCGACCGATGTCGTGACCCGCCGCCTGCGCTTCGACTCATCACAGCAGCCGTGAACCGCGCAACGTTTGACCGCCAGGCCGGGAGGCAGCCATGACGACCGTATCCGCCGACAGCCTCGCCAAGGTCTTCGTCGAGGTCGCCGACACCCTCGTCGCCGAGTTCGACCTGATCGAGTTCCTGCAGATGCTCGCTGATCGGGTCGCGGTGCTCACCGCCGATGCCACCGTCGGCATCCTGCTGGTCGACCCGAAAGGCCGCCTGCACTTCATGGCGGCTTCCGACGAGAGCGCCAAGCTGCTCGAGTTGCTACAGCTGCAACAGCAGGCCGGGCCGTGTCTCGACGCGTTCCGCACCGGCCGTGCGGTGGTCAACACCGATCTGTTCGCCGGCGCGGCCGCCGAAGCCTGGCCGGATTTCGCCCGGTCCGCCACGGACCTCGGGTTTCACGCTGTGCACGCGTTCCCGCTGCGGCTACGGGACGAGATCATCGGGGCGATGGGCCTTTTCAGCCGGACCATCGGCGACCTCGACGACAGCGACGTGCGGATCGTGCAGGCACTGGCCGATATCGCGGCGATCAGCCTGTTGCAGGAGCGCACCATCAGCCGCGCCGAGGTCCTGACCGAGCAACTGCAGTCCGCCCTGAACAGCCGCATCGTGATCGAGCAGGCCAAGGGCGCCATCGCGCAGCGCTACGAGATCGATGTCGACGCCGCGTTCCAGATGATCCGTTCCTACGCTCGCCGGAACAATCGGCGCCTCGGAGAGGTCTCCTACCTGATCGTCACCGATCTGCCCAGCCTGACCGACTTCGCCGGCCCCGCCCGCTGACGAGCCGTCAGGCCCCGGGCCTCACGGCTGAAGTTCGCGCCGGAGCCGGTTCAAGGCTCGTGCGATCAGCCGGGAGACGTGCATCTGCGAGATGCCGATCTCCTGGGCGATGGTCGACTGGGTCAGGTTGCCGTAGAAGCGCAGAGTCAGGATCCGGCGGTCCCGCTCATCGAGTCCGGCGAGAGCCGGAGTGACGGTGATCCGGGTCTCCGCCGCCGCGAAGGCGGGGTCGACCCCGCCCAGAGAGTCAGCGAGTTCGTCGGTGTCCTGGGACCGGATGGGCGTCGACAGCGATACCGCGTTGTAGGCGCGGGCGCTCTCGATGACTTCGAGGACGACCTCCTCGGTGATGCCGAGGTGCGCGGCGATCTGGACGATCGTGGGCGGGTGCCGAAGGCTCTGCGTCAGTTCCTCATTGGCCAAGTTGATCTCCTGCCGCAGTTCCTGCAGCCGGCGCGGCACCCGGATCATCCATGCCCGGTCGCGGAAGTAGCGTTTCAGCTCACCGAGGATGGTCGGGATGGCGAACCCGATGAAGTCGACGCCGAAGCCGGGGTCGAACCGGTCCACGGCCCGGATCAGGCCGACGGCGGCGGTCTGGACCAGGTCGTCGGCCGGCACTCCCTTGCCGTGGTAGCGGGCGGCGAGCCGCCGGGCCATCGGCAACCATGTCTCGATCGCCCGCTCCCGCAAGGCCGCCCGGTCGGGATGTCCAACCGGTAGTGCGGCCATCGCCGCCAACAGTTCGTCCGGATCGCCGTGGTCGCGGGAGGCCATGGCGGTGGCTCTGGAATTTCTGGTCATCGTCCCGGCAATCAGCTGGCTGGGTGCCGGGGTCCGGGGCAGCGGTCATGTACGAGCCGCATCCTCGACTCTAGGCGCTCTCCGGCATTTCGGCAGGGTTCGTTTCGGTTGAGTCGAGATGGGCACACGCCAGGAGGCCGCCCGGACTCCGCGGTCGCTGTCGTCCGGATTTCACCACGGGAAGACCCGATCATGAGTCAGTTCGATGTTCCCCCCTCCTTCGGCCGTACCGTGGCGCCGCCTGTCGCCGGCGATGCCGGTTGGACCGAGATCGACGTCCGCGCCGTCGACACCGCCCGGCTGCTCGCCGCCGACGCGGTGCAGAAGGTCGGCAACGGTCACCCCGGCACCGCGATGAGCCTGGCTCCACTGGCACATCTGCTGTTCCAGAACGTGATGCGACACGACCCGGCCGACGACCAGTGGCTCGGCCGGGACCGGTTCGTGCTGTCCTGCGGGCACTCCAGCCTGACCCTCTACATTCAGCTCTATCTCAGCGGGTACGGCCTGGAGCTGAGCGACCTGAAGGCCCTGCGTACCTGGGGGTCGGCGACGCCCGGCCATCCTGAGTTCCGGCATACGCGGGGCGTGGAGATCACCACCGGCCCGCTCGGTCAGGGGCTGGCCAGTGCCGTCGGCATGGCGCTCGCGGCCCGCCGCGAGCGCGGTCTGCTCGACCCGGACGCCGCACCCGGACAAAGCCCGTTCGACCACCATGTGTACGTGGTCGCGTCCGACGGCGACCTGATGGAAGGCGTCACGGCCGAGGCGAGTTCCCTCGCGGGTCACCAGCAACTGGGCAACCTGGTGCTGTTCTACGACTCCAACCACATCTCGATCGAGGACGACACGGACATCGCGTTCAGTGAGGACGTCGCCGCCCGTTACGCCGCTTACGGATGGCATGTGCAAACCGTCGACTGGACCAGCACCGGAACCTATGTCGAGGACGTCGACGCGCTGCTCGCCGCGACCGAGGCCGCCAAGGCGGAGACCGGGCGACCGTCGCTGATCCTGCTCCGGACGATCATCGGCTGGCCGGCGCCGACGAAGCAGAACACCGGCAAGGCGCACGGGTCGGCGTTGGGTGACGAGGAGATCGCCGCCACCAAGACGGTTCTCGGGTTCGACCCGGATGTCACGTTCGCGGTGCCGGAGGACGTGCTGGCCCACACCCGCGCCGCCACGGCGCGCGGGTCCGCCGTACATCAGCAATGGTTGCCGGGTTTTGCGGCCTGGCGCACCGCGAACCCGGACCGGGCCGCCCTCCTCGACCGGCTGCTGAACCGGGACCTGCCCGAAGGGTGGGAGAAGGCGCTGCCGACCTTCGCACCGGACCCGAAGGGGATCGCGACGCGCGCGGCCTCCGGGAAGATCCTCAGTGCTCTCGCGCCGGTCCTGCCCGAGCTGTGGGGTGGGTCGGCCGATCTCGCCGAGAGCAACAACACCACGATGGCCGGGGAGCCGTCGTTCGTTCCCACCGATCGGCAGACGAAGGACTGGGCCGGTGGACCGTACGGGCGCACCCTGCACTTCGGGATCCGGGAGCACGCCATGGGCGCGATCCTCAACGGCATCGCCCTGCAGAGCCTGACCCGGCCGTACGGCGGAACGTTCCTGGTCTTCAGCGATTACATGCGGCCCGCGGTACGTCTCGCGGCGCTGATGCAGCTTCCGGCTACCTACGTCTGGACCCACGACTCGATCGGCCTGGGCGAGGACGGACCCACCCACCAGCCCGTCGAACACCTCGCCGCGTTGCGGGCCATCCCCGGACTGGACGTGGTCCGCCCGGGTGACGCCAACGAGACGGCGGTGTGCTGGCGTACGATCCTGCAACACCACGACCGGCCGGCCGGGTTGATCCTGACCAGGCAGAACGTTCCGGTTCTCGAGCGTGGCCCGGGAAAGTACGCGTCCGCCGAGGGTGCCGCCCGGGGCGGGTACGTCGTGGCCGGCGCCGACGAGCAACCAGAGGTGATCCTGATCGCCACCGGCTCGGAGGTGCAGATCGCCCTGGACGCCCGAACCCTGCTCGCCGGCGAGGGACGCATCGTTCGCGTGGTGTCGTTGCCGTGCCTGGAGTGGTACGCGGGGCAGTCGCCCGAGTACCGCGATGAGGTGCTGCCACCGGCCGTCCGTGCCCGGGTCAGCGTGGAGGCCGGAATCGGGCAGGGCTGGCGGGAGATCGTCGGCGACGCCGGCCGGATCGTCAGCCTCGAACACTTCGGTGCCTCCGCCGACCAGCAGCGTCTCTACCGCGAGTTCGGCATCACCGCCGAGGCCGTCGCCGATGCCGCCCGCGCCACCATCGCGGACGCCGTGGGGCCGGTTCGTCCCGGTGGCGTCCAGCAGGCCGCCGCTCCCACCACGGGCGGGACGGGTGACCGGCCGGCACCGTCATAGACGCGCCGAGTCCAGCCGGTCGGCAGCGGCGTCCGCGTCGACGCTGAGGTCGGGGTCGCCGGCGGGCTGGGGCACGCACAGCCAGAGCGCCTGCGGAAGGACCGAAACGGTCAGCCGGTCGCCGGTTTCGATGAGGTCGCCGTCGAGCTGCCGGGGCTGAGGCCGGTTGCTGATCACTTCGATCCGGCTGCCGCGGAAGACCTCGAGCGCGGGGATCCGTTCATTGCGCCGGATCAGCCCCCACCCCAGTGCCACCCAGGTGCGCAGGGTGTTGGGGGTCAGGACGGCGATGTCCAGGACCCCGTCGTCCGGCTGTGCCTCGCTCAACAGCCTCAGCCCGCCCTGCAGGCGGCCGACATTGGCGACGAGCACCGAACGGGCCCGCCGGCGCATCGGCGTTCCGCCGTCGATGCTGATGGTGACCCGCATCGGCCGGTCCTTGAGATGCTTCATCGCGCCGAGTACGTACGCGGGCCACCCGATGTGCTTCTTCGCGGTGTCCGACGTGGCGTCGAGCATGTGCGCGTCGAAGCCCATGCCCGCCATCACCGCGAAGTGCCGGCCGTCGAGAGTGCCGACGTCCAGACGCCGCAACCCGCCCTCCAGCGCGACCGCGAGACCGGCCGCCAGATCGGTGGACAGCCCGAGGTTGGCCGCGAGTAGGTTGCCGGTACCGGCGGGCAGGACAGCCATCGACACCTCGGTGCCGGCCAGCGCCGACACCGCGGACATCACGGTCCCGTCGCCACCGCAGACGAACACCACCTCGGCGCCCGACTCGACGGCCGCGCGTGTCTGCCCGAGCCCGGGATCGTCCTCGCTCGTCTCGAACCATTGCGGCGCGGGCCAGCCGGCCGCTGCCAGAGTGTCGTCGACGGTGCCGCGCAACCCGGCCATGTCGTCGATCTTCGCCGGATTGACGACGACCGCCGATCGGGGTGCCGGGCCGGTGCGGGTGGTGGTCACGGTCATCGAGGGGACTCGCTTTCGTCGAGGGAGAATTAGGCAGGCTCGGTGCCCGCCAGCTCGCCGTCCGGGTGATCTGCAGCCGGCTGACCATCTGGATCAGCAGGTCGGCGGGCGGCAGCAGCGACAGCGCGAGGCGCAGTGGCCTCCTGGCTTTGACCGAGCTGTGCGTGAGGTGGCGGTGGAATCCGACCGTGACGCCGGCGACCGCGATCAGACAGCCGATGACGCCATGGCGACGACAGGCGTGCTGATGGCTCGACTCCTGGAATGCTGTCGGCCGACGTGCATCGTGCGGACAAGCGTTTGCGGCGAGAGGTGAGGCCGCAGGAGTCTGGACGGCCGCCGGGACCATGCGAGCCACGGCATAGAGATTGATGATCCTGGAATACCCCGGTGCGTGGTCGGCAAACGGCACCGCTCAGGTCAGCGGCGACCGGGCGAGCAGATGGCGCCAGCGGTCCTCGGAGTACTGGAACGCGGTGCTGCCGGCGAGGAACGCGAGCAACGCCGGAAGGATCTGGTCGACGGCGGTCTCGTGCGGGTAGTGGCCCGCGCCGGTGATCTCGACGACGGTGGGATTCGGCAGGAGATCGGCAACGGCCCGGTGATGCCCGGGTGGGATGGTCGCGTCATGATCGCCCCAGGCGACCATGACCGGCAGGTCAGCGAGCAACTGGAGATGGCTGGTCGCGCTGACGGCCTGCCCGCGCCAGTCCAGCACCGAGCGGGCCGTGCGGATGAACGCCCGGCGATGAGTGACTCTGCCGAGCTGGTGCAGGCTTTCGGCCAACGGCCCGGCGTCCTGGCGGGCCGCCACCCCCGGCAACAGCGAGAGCACCGGAACCACTCGGCGGGTCAGCCACCGGGGCAGCAGTGCCATGCCCGCGACGACGACCTCCGCGCCGGGGAGGGTCGCGGCTCGCAGCACCGGGGTGACCTCCGGGCCGAGACCGCCACTGCTGATGAGAACGAGCCGATCGGTACGTTCGGGGAACTGGTAGGCGAATTGCAGCGCAATGCCACCACCCAGGCTGTGACCGACGACGGTGGCACTGCCGTGGCCGAGGGTGATGAGCAGGTCCCGTAAGGCGGTGGCGTGCGCGCCGAGAGAGAAGTCCCCGGCCGGGGGGCCGGACTGCCCGTGTCCGGGCAGGTCGACGGCGATCACGGTGTGACCGGTCGCGAGCGGGCCGATGAGATGCCGCCAGGTCCGGCGGTCTCCGCCGAGACCGTGCACGAGAAGTACGGCAGGCCCGGTACCGGCCGTGGTGTAGGCGAGTTCGCTGCCCAGGATCGTCGTCTCGCGGGTAGAGGGAATGGCGGGTGGGCGGGCACTGCTCTGGGGAGGAGAGGTCACAAACCGTCCTTCATTGCACGAGGTCAGCGGCAGCCGAACATGGCCACCGGGGTCCCGGGCGACTTCTCGAGCCTACGTCGGCCGGCCACGAGCGACGGGACCCGTTCGGCCCGGAACCACAGCGACGCACCAACCGGTTCACTGCTCGCATCCGTCCGGTTTACCGCCCGGCGATCGGGGTAACCGCAACTTGCTGTCATCGATTTCTTTCGCTGGCGAGCGGCCGTCCAGACTTCGCGGCCTCATCATCGTCCACACCCACCGTTTCTCGGACTCATGGTGGGTGGTGCACCAAGGAGTCGTCACTCATGGTCACAGTCGTCTCGCGTCGCCCCGGGCCATTACGCACGGCGTGGGCAGAGTGGGTTGAATCTCCGTTCTCTCCTCGATCCGCCCGCCACCAGATTCGGCAACGTCGATGAGGTTCTCCGACGTGATCGACGTCCTTCTCCGGGAACACGATGAGATACGCCGGCTGTGTGCGGCTGTCGAGCGCAGCGGTGGCCGGGAAAGAGGCCGGCGGTTCGCCGAGCTCTCCCACGCGGTGCACCTGCACGAGCTCGGCGAGCAGAGAGTCGTTCATCCAGCGGTCCGCAACGTGAGCGCCGCCGCTGCCATGATCGGCATGATGCGTCTGGTGGAGGAGACCGCCCTGTTGCTGTCGCTGGACGCCCTCGACGCTCTCCGCGACGGCGATCCCGACTTCGATCCGGGATTCGCCGCCCTACGCCTGGCGATCCTGGAACACCTCACGCGCGAGGAGTTGGACGAGTTCCCGATCCTGCGGCGCCATGTGCCGGTCCAGCGGCTTCACGGGATGGCCGCGGAGCTGAACGACGTCAAGCTCATGGCCGCGGCCTGACTCCGCTCACCGCCACCCCGGCGCGTTCTGTCCGTCAGAAAGGTACGTGACGGACGCGTAGCGGGAGGTTGTCATGACGCGGCGAGCACTGCTGGTGGGGGCACAGACGGGCCGACTGACCGGACCGAACGGCGACGTGAGGACGATGGCTGCGGCTCTCAAGCGGCACGGCTTCACCGACGTGCGGGTTCACATCGACGAGGATGCGAGCCGCGATCGGATCATCGCGGGGTACGAGCGGCTGATCGAGGACACCGCGGCCGGCGACGCAGTGCTGTTCTACTACGCCGGTCACGGGTCGTACGTGATACCGGCCGTGGGGGAACGGGCCGAGGTCGCCACCAACAGCCGCCAGTTCATCGTGCCGACCGACTACGTCGAGCCGTTCGGTGACGACTTCCGGGGCATCACCGCGGTGGAGCTTTCCGTGTTGCTGGAGCGGCTGACCCGCCGTACCGAGAACGCGATCGTCGTCCTCGACTGCTGCCACTCGGCGCTGATGTCGCGCACGCTGGGGACTCAGGTGCCGCGACAGTTGGACGGGCCGACCGTGCTCGATCTCGAGGCCCATCTGCGGCGGCGCTTCGGTGACGACGTACCGATTGATCGAACCGACCCGCTGGGCAACCAGAAAGCGGTCCGGCTGGTGGCGTGTGGCACCCGCGAGGTCGCGTACGAGCAGCGGCCATGGGGTTCGCCGGAGGCGTACGGCCTGTTCACCGCCGCTTTCGTGCGTGCGCTGGACGAGTCGGCGGGGGTGCCGGTCAGCTGGTCGTCGTTGACCGAGCGGATCCGCCGGCTGGTGCAGGAGCAGGAGCCGCATCAACGGCCCGAGGTGGAGGGTCGATCCGAGCGGCGGCTGTTCGAGACCGAGCCGGATCGATCGGCGGGGTCGCTGCCCGTGGTGCGGGTCGGTGATCGCGTTCTGCTTCCTGGCGCGGCCCTTCTCGGCGTCCAGCGTGGTGACCGTTTCGCTGTCAAGGGTCCCGGCGGGACCACCGCGGTTCTGGAGATCGATCGCTGCGAACCGGAGGGAGCGTCTGGTCTGCTGCCGGGCGTGGACCTGCCCGCCGGTACGCAGGCCGTCCGGACGTATGCCGTCGCGCCCCGCATCGCGGTTCAGGTGCCCGCGGCCCTCGACGAGGCCGTCGAGGCCTGCACTTTCGCACGGCCGGTGGGCGCCTTCGAGGAGGCGCCGTTGCTGGTCACGCAGTCGGACGACGGTGGCTTCCTGCTGCGGGACCGGTTCGGGCCGCTGATGCGGTGCGGACCGGACGGCCGCCGTGACCTGGTCGAGTGCATCGAACGCGCCGCCCGCGCAACCGTTCTCCGCAAGGTGCGCGAGGAGTCGGGGTGGGCGTCCGGAGCGCAGGTCGAGGTCGAGTGGGGGCTGGTCGACGAGGGGGCGCGGGATCCGTTGCCGCTGTCGGGCGCGCAGCTGTCGGTCGGTGACTCGATCTTCATCGAGGTGCGCAACAGGAGCGGCGGCGACCTCTGGGTGTCCGTGTTGGACATCGGCGTGTCGTACGGGATCACGCACGTCACCAATCGGGCGGGCTCCGGTGACCGTTTCGCCGACGGCGACTCGTACGTGTTCGGCCTGGACCGGCGTACACGGGAGTTGACCGGCCGGAAGGTGAGCTGGCCGGCCGGTCTGGACCCGGTGTCCAGCCGGCCCGAGACCGTGCTGTTGCTGGTCACGACCGATCCCTACGACGTGACCTCGCTGGTCCAGCCGCCCGTACGCGGCGCCGCCCGATCGCGCGGCCGGGCCGGGTTGCTCTCCCACTTCCTGCGCGGGACCAGCCGTGACTTGACGGGCGCGGACCCGGAGCTCGACGTGATCTCGCTCGAGTTCACGCTCAGCCCGCTCCCGGGGAGCGCGTCGTGATCAACGATCCCGATCAGCTCCGCGACAGGATGGCCGCCCAGGGTTACCTGGCCGGCGACGGGCTCGCCGAGGCCGCCTACCTTTCCCTGAAACTGGAACGGCCGCTCTTTCTTGAGGGCGATCCCGGGGTCGGCAAGACGGATTTCGCCCGCAAACTGGCCGGTGCGCTCGGCCGGGCCTACGTCCGGTTGCAGTGCCATTCCGGTTTGGACGCCGCGCAGGCTCTCTACGAGTGGAACTTTCCCCAGCAGATTCTCGCGCTGCGCTCCGTTGACTCCCCGAGCCGGCGCGAGGAGCTGCTTGAGCAGCTGTACGACAGGAAGTTTCTGCTGCGCCGTCCGATTCTGCGGGCGTTGCAGGACGGACCGGCGGTGCTGCTGATCGACGAGATCGATCGGGCTGACGACGAGTTCGAGGCGGTCCTGCTGCAGGTGCTCGAGGACTACGAGATCACCATTCCGGAGCTTGCCGATCCGATTCCGGCCGCGGTGAAACCGATCGTGGTGCTCACCTCGAATCGGACCCGGGAGGTGCACGACGCGCTCAAGCGGCGTTGCCTCTATTACTGGATCGACCACCCGAAGCCGGATCAAGAAGAACACATCTTGCGCGTACGGGTCCAAGGGCTCTCCGAGCGACTCGCGCGCGAGATCGCCGAGGGCATGGGCCGGGTGCGTGACGATCCGAAGGTCACCAAAGCGCCGGGTGTGGCCGAGGCTCTCGACTTCGCGTCCGCGCTGGTGGCCCGCGATTTCGGCGGGCTGGACGAGAAGTCGGTGCGCGCGACCGTCACCACGCTCGCCAAGGACCACGCCGATCGGGACCGGATCATCCGGCGGTTGCTGCCGTGAACCGCTTCGAGGAGTTCATCGCCCTCCTGCGGTCCCGGGGTCTTGATCCCGGTCCCGACCGGGTCGCGGACGCGGTCGTGGCGCTGGCGTTACTGCCCGAGCAACCGCGCCGAGTGCTGCGGACGACGCTGTGCGGCAGCAAGCGCGATCTCGACATCTTCGACGGGGTGTGGCAGCCGGCCGGGGAACCCGAAGCCGTCTTCCCGCAGTCCGGGCCGGAGCAGGCGTCCGCCGGTTCGGTGGATCGCCAGGACGATCACGAGGAGGCCACCGACGGCGCCGGCAGCCAGACCGGCCTGGCCGTACGTGACGTCCGGAACCTCACCGAGGCCGAGCGCGCCGAGATCGCCCGGCTGATCGCGGAGCTGGCGCCGGCCGCGCGACCCCGGCCGAGCGCGCGGCGCACGTCGGCGGGTCGCGGGCGGATCGATGCGCGCCGGACCGCCCGGCTGATGTTCCGGTCCGGTGGCGAGCCTTACCGGATCCTGCACACCCGGCGATCCCGGAAGCCGCGGCGCCTGCTGCTGCTCGTCGACGTCAGTGGCTCGATGAAGCCGTACACCGACGTGATGCTGCGTTTCGGGCATGCCGCGGTCACCGCCGGACCGGCCTTCACCGAGGTGTTCGCCCTCGGCACCAAGTGGACCAGGCTGACCGGCCCGCTGCTCGAACGCGACGCGGACGCGGCCATGGCCGCCGTTGCCGCGCTGCCCTCGGACTGGGACCGGGGCACGAAGCTCGGGCCCGTGCTGCAGGACTTCCTGCGGCGCTGGGCCGGGCGGGTGGTGGTCCGGTCCGCGGTGATCGTCGTGATCTCGGACGGTCAGGAGTCCGGTGACAAGAGCGTGTTGCCGAACCAGGTGGCACGCCTGTCCCGCCTCGGAAGCGTTCTGATCTGGGTCAATCCGGCACAGGGGAGACCCCGATACGTTCCCCTCAATCCGGGACTGACCCGAAGCCTGCCGTACGCCGCCGAGCATCTGCCCGGCCACACCATCGACGCTCTGCGCCGACTCACGGAGGTGATCGCACGATGAGCGATGTCGACGAGGAAGTACGCCGTGTGCTTTGCCGCGACAGCCTGCTGATGATGGCGGTCGACGCCGACGAGGCGGTCGGGATCGTCCGGCAACGCGAGACCCTCGCGCGGCTCGAGCGGAACGAGGCCACCCTGTTCGAGGCCGCGCTGGAGCACCACCACGACGCCACGCTGCCGGACCGGCAACGGCACGAACGCGCCCGGGCGTGGCGCTACGCGGGGATCATCGTGCAGTTCAGCGACCTGGTGGACATCCCGGTGCGGCTACCGTCGGACTGGGCGAAGCTCACCGCAGCCGACATGTACCGCGAGTCGCTGCGTCAGCTGTTCGACGAGCGCGACGTCGATAAGCCGGACGCAGTACCGCGAGAGCTCGGCACGTACACGATCCATCGCTACCTCGCCGCGCGTGGCCTCCGGCTGAAAGGCGACGTCGACGACGCGATCGACCTGTCCCAGGTCGCTCCGGAGGATGTGTATGCCGGCGGCACCGACGGCTATCTCGGCTATCTGCTCTTCGAGGCGGCCGCCGCGTATGTGGAACAGGGCCAGCCCGATCAGGTCGACGACGTGCTGAGCGAGCTGGACGAACACTGGAGTAGCCGGGCCGCGGCCAGCGGGGGCCGATACCGCACCGATTTCGCCCGCGCGCTTGCGGCCTGGGGTACGGCAGCGGCAACCGACAACCTCATCACCGCCTTCACCCGGGTGCAGCGGCGGCCGGTCATCGATGATTCGCGGCGCGACGTCGAAGAGCTGTCCGTCACGCTGGCACGGGCCGAGCACCTGGCGTTGTATCCGGCCTCGGACCGTGACCGGGCCAAGGCCGTCGTGCTCGCTCGGCGGGCGCTGAGCCTGGCCGACCGGGTGCAGGGCCGGTGGCGTGTCGTCGCCCGGTCCCGGGCGCCGCTGGCCGTGGTGTTCCAGCGCGTCTACGGCGACATCGCGCTGCTGGCCGCCGGCCTCGACGGCCAGGCCGCGGCCGAGCTGGGCCTGCGGGTCGCACTGTCGGCCAAGCAGACGGGGTTCGCGGCCCGCATGCGTACGGATCGAGGTCAGCTCAATGCGGATCAGCGGCTGCTCAATCCCGATGTCGAGGAGATCATCGAGGACATCATGCTGGCCGAGACCGTGGATGATCCGGCCTCGGCGGAGCCCTACCAGCGGGATGACGACGAGATCGACGAGCTGCGTTTCAGGCTGGCCGAGGCGGTGTCGCCGATGCTGGCCGACACCGTCCTTCCCGTGCCCGCCGACCTGGGCGAGGTGCGTCGTGACATCGGCGACAGGTACGCGCTGGACTACTTGGAGGTGTCGGACTCGCTGGCCGTCACCAGATTGTTCCGATGCGTCGTGAGGCCCGGCTGGCACATCGACTTCGAGACGTTCATGCCCTCCGAGCGGTACACCGGTTTCTTCGCGGCCGGACGAGAACAAGGCCGGCTCGCCCGCGGTCGTCGCGATCTGGCAGTCGACGACGAGGATGGCGTGCGAGTCGAGATCGACTGGCTGCGGCTGGCCGACGAGTTGCTTCCGGCAGCGCTGATCGATGATCTCGCGGGTGTCGACCCCGACCATCCGATCGAGCTGCTGATCTCGGCGCACTCCTGGCTGAGCCTGGTCCCCTGGGCCGCCTTGGAACTGGCCGCCGAGGGAACGCGACGGGCGCGGCTGATCGAACGGGCAGTGGTCACCCAGACTCCGGTCTTCACCTGCCTGCGGCGGGAAAGCCTGCCGCCGGTCCGCGGTGACGCCCTGGTGCGGCTGGTCGGCCAGAGCGGTGAAAAAGCTCGACCGGAGGACGGCGTCAACGTTGAGCGGGAGCGGATGGCCTGGGGTCTCGGCGGCGGCCGGGTGGGAGTACCGCTCAGCCATGCTGTCGTGGTCGGCCAGGAACCACCGCAGGAGATCGGCGGGACGCTGGCCGACGCGCTGCGCGGATCGAACACCTGGGGGTTCGCGCATCTCGCCGGGCACGGTGACGGCGCCGGCCTCTCGCAGTATCTGCGGCTGCCCGGCGAATTGATGTCATTCGGGCTGGCACTCACGCTCGACTGGCCGGAGTCGGTGCTGATGGCGTCCTGCCATGTCGGTCAGGTCGTCAACGAGACCGACGCCGAGCCGCTCAGTCTGGTGATGGCCCTGCTGATCGGTGGCGCCCGCTGCGTCGTCGCGGGCATCAGCGCCATCGACGACGAGGGCACCGGCCGGGTCGCGGAGCGGATCGTGCGGCAGATCCGTTCCGCGACGCCGGTGTCGCTCCCGGTTGCGCTGCGCAATGCGCAACGCGAAGCCGTCGACGCCGGGGAACCCGTGCAGAACTGGGGGTTACTCGGCGCCTATGTCCAGTGAGCCGCGCCGGTCGGCCTCGGCCATCGCCGCCGCGATCAGCTCGGCCCGACCGGGCTCCTCGGCGAACCGGCCCAGACCCGGGTGAGCCTGCCGCCATGCGGCGTAGCCGTCGGCGTCGCCGGTCAGCGACCGCAGTGCTTTCACCGACTGGATGAAGAGCGGCATGATCGCCGCACCCATCAGGTTGCCGTGCTTGGGGCCGCCGCCGCTGTTCTCGTCCTCCAGCCACACCGATTCCCGCTCGACCTCGGCGTCGTCCAGCGGCTCGGGCAGCGGGAAACCGGGCACCAGCAACGCGATGTTGAGCCGGAGCTGGTGTTTGGCGCGCAGATGATCCTCATGCATTCGCACCGGTTCGCCGTCGGGGTCGACGATCACCTTGTCGATGAGGTCGTACGCCTCGACGAACGTCTCCTTGAGCTTCTCGCGTTCCTTCGGCCAGGTCCCGGCCAGGACGGGGCGGCGTCCCATGCTCTGCATGGCCGGGCTGAGGGCGAGCATCAGCAGCGCGGCGCGGGCGGTCATGACGGCCGGATTGCGGAAGCCGGAAACCAGTGCCATGCGGTGCTCGTCCACCTGGCGTACCAGGCCGTGTTCCCGCTCGATACGTTGCACCGTTTCCATCGCCCGCTTCCCGGTCCCGATGCCGCCGCCCAGATTGCGATACATCCGCTGCACCCAGCGCTGCTCGTCGCGGATCGTGCCGCCCGGATTGGCCTCGGTCCACCGGCCGATGCCCTGCTCGGGGAAGCGGCAGGCGGTGCCCGTCTCGGCCAGCCCGAGCTGGATCAGCACCTCGTCGAGCTGGAGCAGCAGCGGCTTGGCGGCCGGATCGAGGCCGAGCGTGTCGCTGTAGGCCCGCTGCAACTCGGCGGCCTCCCGATGGATGGAGTACGCGCTGTCGTACGACTTCTCCGTGTCACGCTTCGATTCCGCGAGGGCCTCCGCGCGGAGCGCACCGAGAGCTCGCGGCGCGTACTCCGGCCAGATCAGCTGACGGCTGGCGTTCGCGACGCGAACCACCTGCTCATACGCCGCTTGGCTGGTGGCGTGGCGCTCGCCGGTGAGCGTCGTGAAGCCGGCCCGCACGCGCTGGAGGGAACTCCACGAAGCCTCGTAGATCAGCCAGCCCATCAGCGGCAGTAGTTCGCGCAGCTCGTCGGGCGGCAGCTGCGGACGCGGGTCGACGAGGAAGTTCTTGCGGTAGAGCTGGATCTCCTCCTCTATCAGCCGTACGTCGTCCTCGTCGGTCTGGTGCTTGTGGTAGCGGAAGTCCTCGCACATCTTCCGCAGTTCGCCGGCCGTCAGCATGCGGAATCTCCTCTCCGTCCGGTGACCCCTGTCCGTCAGCTACTGACGGACAGACCATTCGAGGAGGGGCGGCACGGTGCTGAACGCGAATGAGATCCGAACGCTCTGCCAGCAGATCCGCGCCCGGAGCGCCGCGTCCGGGCCGCCGCCGGGCGGGGCGGAGGTCGGGGAGGAACTGGTCGCCCGGATCGAGGCCGATGTCGCCGAGTACCGGCGGCAATTCCTCGGCGAGTCCCGGGAACAACTGCCCCCGGAGGAGCTGCGGGAACTGTTGCCGCTGATGGGCTGGCTGATCTACGAGGCTTCCCTCGACCGGCTGTGGGGTGTCCCGACCGAATGGGACCGGCTGCCCAACGCCGAGGAGTCGGAGGTGGCCGTGGGGTACATCCGGCGGCTGGCCGACGCGGCGCGGGAGCTCGTCTGGCCCGAGTTCGCGCCGCGGGCGCTCGGCGCGATCCGGGTCGACGCGCTCATCGCGTCCAAGATGGACACCGAAACCGGCTACGACCAGGCGTGGAGCCGCCACCGGGAGGCCGCGGAACGGCATCGCGCGTACGCCGACACCCTGGGCACCGCCGCTGACCGCGAGTCGTTTCTCATCGCTCTCGACGAGGTGCTGCTGCAACTCGCGCTGGCCGAGACCGGCACCGCCTGCCGGACGGCCGAGCGGGTGCTCGGCCGCTGGGCCGAGGAGTTCCGGCAGGACGATCCGCGTGCCGAACGCCGGGAAAGCGATCGCTGGACTCAGAAGTTGTTCAAGCAACTGACTGCCGGCGCGGACATCGGACGGCATGCGCTCGACAAGGCTCTGAGGATCAAGAAGGGTATCGGCTTCACCACCAAGGTGACCGAGGAGCGCATGGCCCTGCCGACCGCGCTGCGCAACCCGGCGATCATGACGTGCCGGGCGGTTCTGCTGGTCTACTCGCTCTGCCCGGAGATGCAGCGGCAGCGGCGCCTGCCTCCGGAGGGCGGGTCGTGGGACGCGTACCGGACGAAGTTGCTGGCCGACTTCGACTTCGCACTGACCGCCCTGCTCGAACCGGTGTCGAAGGCGAGTGGCGAGGACTGGCCGCTCAGCAACGACCACAAGAGGTCGCTGGTGCAGATCTGCCTGCACCTGGGGCTGGTTGCGCCTGCTCATGCGCTGCCTCAACCGGTGGTGGTCGACGCCGACCTGACGTTGCACACGGTGAACGACGAGGCGGTGAAACGGTTGTCGGCCTGGTTGGCCGTCGAGGTCGACGGGAAGCTCCGAGGCGACGCGAACATCATCGGATCGGCCTCGAAGCCGGACTTCATCCGTTCCGTCGAGGCCTGCCGGACCGACTCGGGTGCCACCGCCGACTACCGCGAGTGGCGTCGGGAGTGGTTCCGTCTGGACCGTTACGCCACCGTCGAGGGCCGCCGTGAGCGCATCGAACAGATGCTGGACGAGTCGTCGAAGGAGTAACGCCTGACGTCACCTGGCGCGCCGCTACCTGACCGTCGCGCGCGATGAAGGCCTGAACCGCGGAAACGCGGTTCGGGCCTTTTCGTTGTCCGGCCTGTGTGGCGGAGGTACTCGTTAGTGGACGCCTGAAACGGTGGTTCTCGTCGCCGAGACGGCGGTGGGTGGTCGGTCGTGAGCGTGATGGGCCGCCACGCCCACCTTTCCTAATTTGGACAGGCCCAGCCGCGTCCCGTCAATTTCGCCCGGCGAAGAACGGCGAAGAACGGCGACGGCAGCCGCCCGGCGGCGGGGGTTCAGGCCGTGCCTGGTGGGCCGGCGATCGCCGCCCCGTCGTTCGACTGATCTGAGGGGAAGCGGGACGTGGCGATTCCTGGCCAACAACAGCGGCGCCACGATCCGGAGCGGTCCTGGTACGCCTTTGCCGAGGCGATGACCATGGAGCTTCCCCAGGTCGGGCCGCGGCCGCGACCGGGCAGCCTCCGGGCGGACTGGGCCGATCTGGCCAAGGGGCTGTGCATCATCCTGGTGGTGCTCTGGCACGTGATCATGAAGCACTATCTGCGGATCGACTGGCACATCCCGGTGCCGCTGCCGGGCGCCTGGGGCACGTTCGGGGAGCAGTTGCTGCCCCTGCGCATGCCGGTCTTCTTCACGATCTCCGGCATGTTCGCTGCGGCCGCCGTTCAGCGGCCGTGGCGGGTCGTCCGGCGTAGCCGTATCGCCACGTTCTACTACCTGTACGCGATCTGGTTCATCGTCCACACCGTCGTGCTGGCCGTCGTGCCGCGGTTCGACACACTCGCCGCTCGCAACGTCCTCGACGTGCTGGAACAGGTCACCATCACACCGACGAACCTGTGGTACCTGATCGCGCTCGCCGTCTACTTCGTCATCGCCAAGTCGACCCGCCACCTCCCCGCCCCGCTGGTGCTGGGTGCCGCGTTCCTGCTCTCCGCGGCGGCGTCGGCGGGTCTGCTCGCCGGGCCGGGCAACCGGGGGCAGCTCTACCAGAATCTGCTGTTCTTCCTCGCCGGGCTGCGGCTCAAGCCCTGGGTGGAGAGGCTGGCCGCCGCGTCGACGCCACGTCTCGTGATCGCCGGCGGGCTCGGTTATCTCGGCTTCATGGCGGTCGTGCAGGTACTCGGCGCCAAGCAGTGGTTCGGCGTGTGGCCAGTGGCGAGCGCGCTGGCCGTGGTGCTCGGGGTGGCCGGCGCCGTCCAGTTGCAACGGTGGCGGTGGCTCGCCGCGCATCTGACCCGGCTGGGCCGCCGGACGCTGCCGATCTATGTGATCCACATGCCGCTGCTGGCGTTGCTGCACTGGGCGCTTCTGGGGCTGTTCTCCGGGCTCGGCATGCCGGCGCAACTCCTGCTCGCCACGGTTCTGCCGGCAGCGCTCACGGGCCTGATCATCTGGTCGTCGCTGCTGCTGCACGGTGCTCTCATCCGTACCGGCGCCTCCTGGTTGTTCGGTCTTCCGGTCCCTGGCCCGAGGAAGAGTGAGCGGAGCTGGATGGATCAGCCGACGCAGGTGCTGCCCGTGCTGTGGGCGGATCAGCCCACCCGGGAGCTGGCGGCGGTATCACGATGACCAGGGTGGTCCGCGTCGCTCCGTCGCTCACCGGGGCCGCGTTGCTGCTGATCGTCCTCGCCCTCACGGTCGAGGGGCACTATCTGCAGATCGAGTGGCGGACGAGCACCGCCGTGCCCGTTGCCTGGTGGTATGCGGCAGAAGTCGCCGGGGTGCCGGCCGTCCCGTTGTTCCTTGCCGCGGTGGGGCTCGGCCTCGGCGGAATCGCCGACCGGACACTGGCCGACGTACTGCGGACCCGGGTGGCGCCGAACCTCGCCTGGTACGCCCTGTCCGTATCCGCCACCCTGGTCGTGCTGTGGCGGTTCGGGCCGGTGTACGGCCTGCCGCCGGCCCGGGACCCGCGTGAACTCCTCCTGCTGCTGCTGTTCCCGCCGACCGCGCTGGCCCTGACCTACGCCTTGGCGCTGTTCCCGTTGCTCGCCTGGACGATCCGCGGTCTGCCGGGTCCGCTCGTCGTCGCTGCCGCCGTCACGCTGGCGGTCGTGGCCGGTGTGGCCGCCGCCCGCGACCCCGCCTGGGCCACGGTCGCCGAACTCACCCGGAACCTGGTGTTCTTCCTGGTCGGATGGCGTCTCGCGGCGGCCACGCCGGCGCCTCCGGTGACCGGGGCGTTGGCGGCTGTCGGCCGGGCGGCGGCGCCGATCGCCGCCCTCGGCCTGCCCGTGACCGCTGCCGCCGGCGGCATCCTGGTGAGGCGGCTGTCGGTCGTGGACGGTCCACTTCAGATAGTTGTCGCGGTTGTCGAGCCCGTCCTGGTCGTCATCCTCGTCGTGGTGACCGGCCTGATCGGACACCGCCTGCACCAGCTCGTGCCGCGGCCGGTGACACGATGACGCCGCTGCACCGGCTGGGCCGCGCCGCGCTGGTCGTCGCACTGTCGCTGACCTCCGTGGGGTGCGAGGCGGAACCCGGGCACCGGGAACCCGAGGTGGTGATCGCTTTCGGCGGTGACGTCCATTTCGAGGGCCGGGTACAGCGCCTGCTCACCGACCCGGGTTCGGCGTTTGGGCCGGCCGGTCCGCTGCTGTCGGCAGCCGACCTGGCGTTCGTCAACCTGGAGACCCCCATCACCGGGCGCGATCAACCGGAACCCAAGCGGTACGTCTTCCGTGCCGACCCGGCGGCGGCCACGGCCCTGGACGCGGCCGGGATCGACGCGGTCAGCCTCGCCAACAACCATGCGATGGACCACGGGCGGGCCGGTCTCGCCGACACGATCACGGCCGCACGCGCTGCCGGGGTCGGCGTCTTCGGGGCCGGCCAGGACATCGACGAGGCTTTCCGGCCATGGCGTACGGAGGTCCGCGGCATCCGCGTCGCGGTGTTCGGTTTCAGTCAGGTCGACGATCTGGCCGACAGCTGGACCGCCGGACCTGAACGGGCCGGGATGGCGATGGCTTTCGACACCGATCGGGCGGTACGGGCGGTGGCCGCGGCCCGCATGGACAACGACCTGGTCGTGGTCATGCCGCACTGGGGCGTCGAAGGGGACCAGTGCCCCTCCCGTGAGCAGCAGGACTTCGCCCGCCGGCTGTCCGACGCCGGCGCCGACATCGTGGTGGGCGCCCACGCCCACGTCCTGCAGGGTGCCGGGCGGCTCGGTCCCACGTTCGTGGCATACGGGCTGGGCAACCTGCTGTGGTACAGCTCCGGCCTGTTCCCGCCGTTCAGCGCCCGCTCCGGCATCCTGACCCTGACCGTGCGTGGCCGTACCGTCGTCAGGTCCGATTTCGCACCGATCCTCACCTCCGAGTCCGGGCGTCCCCAACTGCTCACGGGAGCCCGAGCCGACATGGCCGGAGAGAACTACGCGGGGCTGACCCGGTGCGCGGAGCTCAGCGCTCCCGGGCCGGGACGTCTGCAGAATTTCCGGATCGGCTGACAACTTCTTTGCGAGAATGCGTGTCTTCCCTCGTGTGACGACCGTGATGAGGCACCGACCGGCCGGGGCGGCGAGCGGCATGGAGCAGGATTTCCGGGTTTTCGTCCAGGAGTTCGCCGAATCGCTGCACCGCACGGCGTATCTGCTGTGCGGGGACTGGCACCAGGCCGACGACCTCGTGCAGGAAGCTCTGGCGAAGGCGTACAGCAACTGGCGCAAGGTTCAGCGGGCTGACAGCCCGTCCGCGTATGTGCGGCGAATCCTGATCAACGAATCGCGGCGTACGTGGCGGCGGAACCGGCACAGTGCCGGCCAGTCCGGCGCCTACCCGGCTGATTTCGCCCAGGCCGACATGTCTGACGACGTGGTGAACCGCGCCGAGCTCATCGAGGCACTGCAGTCGCTGACCGCCCGGCAGCGGGCGACCGTCGTGCTGCGGTTCCTCGAGGGCCTGAGCGAGCGGGAGACCGCCACGATCCTCAGATGCAGCCTGGGCACCGTCAAAAGCCAGACGAGCCGCGCGTTGGTCAAGCTCAAGTCCGTCCTGAACAGGGGAGAGAACTGACATGTCGTACGACACCGAACAGCGCTTGAGCGCGGCCATGCGGAACGCCGCGGGCGACCGGCCGTACGCGCCGGATGTCGACCGGATCGAGGGCCGTGGAAAGCAGCTCCGTCGCCGGCGTCTGGCCTGGGGTGCGACCGGTGGCGGCGCCTTCGCGATCGCGGCCGTCGCGGCCGTCGCGGTGACGGTCACCGGCGGCGGCGTCCAGGCCCCGGCGCCGAACCTGGCGAAGCCGGCGGCGACGAGTGGCGCGGCCACGGCAGCGGCCGAAGAGGCCCCGATGGTCCAGCTCGTCTCCTACCTGACGACCGCCCCGCAGCCGACGGGCGACGCGACACTGCTCCTGCGCAGCCAGGTGCAGTCCGACGGCAGCAAGATCGACGTGTGGGACCTGCACGCGGACAACGGCGACTATTACTTCGCCAAGAACCGTGGCGCGCTGCCCGCACAGGTGGCCGGCAAGAAGCTGCAGGGGGAGACGGACGGTCGTCGCAAGGTGGTCGCCGCGGCCAAGGCGGCGGCCACGGGCGATCTGAACGATGCCCGCGCCAAGATGGCACTGGCCTACATGCCGGCGAACCCCAAGGTCGAGCCGACCATCGAGGCGCCCGGCGCCCGGCACACGCTTCCGGCTGAGGTCGCCAAGATCAAGGGCGTGCCCGGTGGCGTCGTCGGCAACACCACCGACAACTGGGTGTGGAACAACTCGATGGACGCGCTGATCGTGGGCGCCGGCGACCCGGTCGTCCGGGCCGGAGTCCTGCGTCTGCTCGGGCAGATGCCGGACGTCGCGGTCAAGGAGGGCACGTTCAAGGGCCAGGCGGTGTTCACGCTGACCGCGGGCAAAATCATCACCGGTGGCCCGGAGACGCTCACCATCAACGCCGAGACCGGTCTGCCGATCAAGTTCACCTCGGGCGGGACGACCAACTACACGGTCACCCGGGTGACCATCGATGACGTCCGTCAGGGCGAGTTCTGACGGTACGAGGCGACGTAGGGCCGGCCCGCCCGCCGGCCCTACGTTCTGCTCTGCTGCTGGCAGAACCGGGCGCGATCGGGTGTCGGCGGCGGCGACGGCTCACTACCGTCGGCACATGGCAGACGTGACGTACGGACCGCGGCCTCTGTTGCGCACCCTGCTCGGCGAGGTGCTGCGGCGCCGCCGGCTGGAGCAGGGGCGGACCCTCGCCGAGGTCGCCCGGGACGCGTGCGTCTCGGTGCAGTACCTGTCCGAGGTCGAGCGCGGCCGCAAGGAGGCGAGCTCGGAGATCGTGGCCGCCGTCTGCGACTCGCTGGGCATCGGACTGGCCGACCTGCTGGCCGAGGTGGGGCGCGATCTCACGGTGCATCGCGCCCCCGTTCTGCGGCTGGACACGGCCCGGCTGAGCCGCGCGGCCATCGCGCCGCGCGGCCCCCGATCCGGCGGAGTGTCCGGCGATGTCGTCCTGCTCGCCGCGTGATCAGGCGGCGTTGAGCCGGTAACTGCGGGGTTCACGCCGGGTGATGACCCGATCGGCGAGGCCGTAGGCGACGGCCTCGGGCGCCGTCAGGGTCATCCGGCGGTCGGTGTCCTCCCGGATCTTGGCGATCGAATGACCGGTGTGCTCGGCCAGGATCTGATCCATCTCGGCCCGGACCTTGGCCACCTCCTTGGCCTCCACCGCCAGGTCCGGCAGCGTGCCGCGGGCCTGGCCGGACGGCTGGTGCAGGGTCACCTTCGCGTGCCGCAGCACCGACCGCTTGCCCGGAGTCCCGGCCGCGAGCAGTGCCGCGGCCGCCGACGCGGCCTGGCCGACGCAGGTGGTGGCGATGTCGCACCGTACGAAATGCATGGTGTCGTAGATCGCCGTCAGCGCGCTGAAGGAGCCGCCCGGGGAGTTGATGTACAGCCCGATCTCCTGTTCCCCGGTCGATTCCAGGTGGATCAGCTGGGCGATCACCACGTTGGCGACCCCGTCGTCGATCTCGGTGCCGAGGAAGATGATCCGGTCCGACAACAGGCGGGAGTAGATGTCGAAGGCGCGTTCCCCGCTCGGCGTCTTCTCGACGACGGTCGGGATCGTGTAGTGGCTCATGCGCTGAGTCCCATCGGCTGGCGGGTCGTGTCGGGGCGTACGTCGTCGACGCTGTCGAGGACCTGGTCGATGAGGCCGTACTCGAGGGCCTCCTCGGCGGTGAACCAGCGATCACGCCTACTGTCGCGTTCGACCGTGTCGATCGGCTGCCCGGTGTGCTCGGCGGTCAGGCGCAGCAGAGTCCGGCCGAGCCGCTCCAGCTGGTTGGCGTAGATCTCGACGTCCGCCGCGGTGCCGCCGAACCCGGCCGAGCCCTGGTGCATCAGGATCTGGGCGTGCGGCAGCGCGTACCGCTTGCCGGGGGTGCCGGCGGTGAGCAGGAACTGCCCCATGCTCCCGGCGAGGCCGAGTGCCAGCGTGCTGACGTCGTTGGGGATCAGTCGCATGGTGTCGTAGATCGCCAGCCCGGCGGTGACCGAACCGCCCGGCGAGTTGATGTACAGGTGGATGGTGCGCTGCGGGTTCTCCGCGGACAACAGCAGCAGCTGCCCGCAGATCCGGTTGGCGAGTCCGTCGTCGACCTCGGACCCGAGCACGATGATGCGCTGTTGCAGCAGCTGGATGGACAGCTGGTCGTCAACGGGATGCATGGTTCTCTCCTCCGGCTCGGCCCTGCGTGCCGTCTCCACCTTCAGCGCGGCGGCACCCGCCGGCCAAGCCGATCTGCGGTCAGCAGATGAGTCACGGGGCCGCGGAAGGTGACCCGGGATCGACAGGCCGGTTCCATAACCGGAGTCGTGACCGGCACCGACGGCGCGGCCGACATCGGCACCGCCACGAAGACCGGCATTCCGCTGTCCGGTGTGAAGACGCTGAACCTGACCTACTGAGCCGGGTACGCCGGCCCGCGGCTGCGAATCCGTCGCAGCGGGGCCGGCGCCCACCAGTTCCACTCGCCGAGCAGGGCCATCAGTGCTGGTAGAAGCAGACCCCGTACGACCGTGACGTCCAGCAGCAGGGCGACAGTCATCGCGAACCCGATCTCCTTGACCGCCGTCAGGTCGCCGAGAAGGAACCCCAGGAACACCACGCCGATGCACAGGGCGGCGGCGGTCACGACCGGGCCCGACTTCTCGATGCCGCGGAGTACGGCCTGATCGCCGGCCACGTCCCGTTCCTCCCTGATGCGGGCCAGCAGGAACACCTCGTAGTCCATCGACAGGCCGAAGACGAAGACGAACAGCAGGACCGGTGTGGTGACGTCGATCGCGCCCCACGAGTCGAAACCCAGCAGGGTGTCACCCGCGCCCCACTGGAACACGACCACCAGCGCGCCGAGGGTGGCGAGCAGGGTCAGCACGTTCATCAGCAACGCCTTGAGCGGGATCACGAGCGAGCCGGTCAGCACGAACAGCAGCACCGTCGTGGACAGCAGCACCACCAGCAGCGCCACCGGGAACCGGGCGGCCACCGAGTCACGGTGGTCGACCAGTTCCGCAGCGGCACCGCCGACCAGCACCGGGAACGGCGGATCCAGGTCGCGGATCGCCGTCACCAGCTCGCGGGCGGCGGGGTCGGCGGTCTCGCCCCCGGGCGTCACGTCGATGACGGCGGCCGGTCCGGTGATGTCGGGGCGCGGTTGCACCCGCAGCACTCCGTCGAGGGTGTTGAGGGCGTTCAGGTAGTCCCGGACCGGGGCGCCGGCCGGGTCGGCGTCGATCACCACGACGACGGGGTCGGCCTGGCCGCCGAAGTCGCGCTGCACGGCCTCGTGCAGCTTGCGCGCCTCGGCCGAGGCGGGCAGCGCGCGGGCGTCGGAGTTCTCGAGGTCGACCGCGAACAGGAACGGCGTCGACATCACGAGCAGTCCGCCGATGACGGCCAGCGCGACCGGCGCGGGCCTGGCCTGCGCGAAGGTGGCCAGTCGCACGAGCAGGGACGTCCCGGTGGTGCGGCGGGGCGCGGGGATGCGGCGGTGGGCCACGGCGATGAGCGCGGGTACGACGGTCAGCCCGGCCGCGGTCGCCAGCAGCACCGCGACCGCACCGCCGAGTGCCATCGCGCCGAGCAGCGGTTCGGCGAAAACGGTCAGGCCGAACATCGTGGCCGCGACGGCGAGGCCGGAGATCAGTACGGTCCGGCCGGCGGTCGCGGTGGTGCGGGCGATCAGCTCGGCGACCGGGGCCTCCGGTCCGGCGACGCGCTCTTCACGGAACCGGGCCACCACCAGCAGCGCGTAGTCGACGGCCAGCCCGATGCCGAGCAGCGTGACCACGTTGACGGTGAACTCGCTGACCTCGGCGAGCGCGGTCAGCCCGAACAACCCGAGCAGCGTCACCGTCACGGTCGCCAGCGCGGCGGCAAGCGGGATCAGACCGGCGACGAAACCACCGAGAATCAGGATCAATATCCCCAGCAGTACGACGATCGCGACCGACTCACCGAACGCCGCGTCGGCCAGGGCCTGGTCAGCGAACGCACGCTCGGCCAGTTTCTCGCCGCTGACCAGGACCTCGGGCGCGTCGATGCGGTGCAGGGCGTCGGCGACCGCGTCCTCCACCCGCTCGCGCCGGTCGTCGGGCAGGCCCCGGTCGAGCTCGACACGGATGAGCGAGTGCCGGTTGTCGGCACCGATCCGGCCGCCGGGAGCGCCGTACAGGTCCTCGACCCCGGCGACGCCGTCCATCCCGCGGATCCCGTCGGTGACCGCCGTGACGTCCGCGACCAGGGCGGGGTCGTACACGTCTCGCCCACCGACGACGGCGATGATCATCGGACCCTCGGGCAGCAGGCGGTCGGCCCGCTGCTCCGCGAGCTGCGACTCGGCGTCCGGCCGCAGGCTGTCGGTGGTGGCGAGCCGGTCGAAGACCTGTCCGCCGAGAACGAGCCCGGCGGTGATCAGAACCAGCCAGGCGCCGAGCAGTGGCCACCTCCGGCGGGCACACCAGCGGCCGAGTGCAGCCAACATCATCGGGACATGCAAACACGGATGCCGGTCATCGATCGACGTGCATCGTCCGGACGTACGGCCAGATCTGCCCGGTCGGCGGCCGGTCGAGTCGGACAGCCGACGCCTTGCGCCTCCGTCCTCCACTTAGGATTCCTGCACCGCATGGTGTTCCGCGTATGGGGGAGGGGAATGCCCGTGCTTCGGCGTGTGCTCAGTGGGGTCGTCGCCTTGGTGACCGTCGCCACGATGACATCGTTCGTCGGCTCACCACCCGCGACCGCGGTCGCGCTGCCGACCGGCTTCCAGGAGCAGATCGTCTTCAGCGGCCTCAGCTCGCCGGTCGACCTGGAGTTCGCGCAGGACGGGCGCATCTTCGTCGCCGAGAAGGGCGGCCGGATCAAGGTCTTCGACGACCTCGCCGACACCACCCCGACGGTGTTCGCCGACCTGTCGGCGAACGTGCACAACCAGTGGGACCGCGGACTGCTCGGCCTGACGCTGGCGCCCGGCTTCCCCGCCGACCCGTACGTCTACGTCCTCTACACCTACGACGCGCCGCCCGGCCGGGCCGCCCCGGTCTGGAACGACGTCTGCACCAACGCGAACGACGGCCGCTGCATCGTCACCGGCCGGCTCTCCCGGCTGAGGGCCGACGGGAACGCGATGACCGGCACCGAGCAGGTGCTGCTGCACGACTGGTGCCAGCAGTTCCCCAGCCACTCCATCGGTGACATCGCGTTCGGCGCCGACGGGATGCTCTACGTCGCCGCCGGTGACGGCGCGAGCTTCAGCGCGGTCGACTACGGCCAGTTCCCGTCCGGGGCGCCGACCAACCCGTGCTCCGACCCGGCGAGCGAGGGCGGCGCGCTGCGAGCGCAGGACATCCGCACCGCGAGCGACCCCACCCAGCTGGACGGCACGCTGCTGCGCCTCGACCCGGCCACCGGCGAGGCCGCGGCCGGCAACCCGAACATCGGCGCGACCGACCCCAACACCCGCCGGATCGTCGCCAACGGCCTGCGCAACCCGTACCGGATCACGATGCGGCCGGGCACCAACGAGACCTGGATCTCCGACACCGGGTGGACCACCTGGGAGGAGGTCAACCGGGTGCTCGACCCCACCGCGGGCGTGACCAACTTCGGCTGGCCGTGCTGGGAGGGCAACGCCCGGCAGCCCGGATACGACGGCGCCAACCTGCCGATCTGCGAGACCCTCTACACCGCACCGGCCGGTACCCACACCGCGCCGTTCGTCGCCTGGAACCATTCCGCCAAGCTTGTCGCGGGCGAGGCCTGCCCGACCGGCAGCTCGTCGTCGACCGGCGTGGCGTTCTATCCGGTGGCCGGTGGACCGTACCCGGCGGCGTACCACGGCGCGGTCTTCTTCGCCGACTACTCGCGCCGCTGCATCTGGGCGTCGCTGCCGTCCACACCGGGCGGCCTGCCCGACCCGGCGAACCTGCGGACGTTCGTCTCGGACGCGGCGAGCCCGGTCGACCTGGAGGTCGGCCCCGGCGGCGAGCTGTACTACGCCGACCTGGGCGGCACCATCCGCCGGGTGCGCTACTTCCCCGGCAACCAGCCGCCGACCGCGGTCATCGACGCGTCCCCGACGCAGGGACCGGCACCGCTGACCGTCACGTTCAACGGCACCGGCTCCACCGACCCGGACCCGGCCGACGAGGGGCGCCTGCGGTACGCCTGGGACTTCACCGGTGACGGGGTGACCGACTCGACCGCGCCGACGGCGTCGTTCACCTACGACACGGCCGGCTCGTACACCGCGCGACTGACCGTGACGGACACCCTGAACGCGACCCACACCAGCACGATCGGCATCACACCCGGCAACGAGGCGCCGACCGCGACCATCGACACCCCGACCGTGGGAACCACCTGGAAGGTCGGCGACACGATCACCTTCACCGGCCACGCCACCGACCCGCAGCAGGGCGCCCTGCCCGCGTCCCGGCTGAACTGGAACCTGGTCATGCACCACTGCTCGGCGCCGGACAACTGCCACGAGCATGCGATCCGCAGCTGGGCCGGTGCGGCGTCCGGATCGTTCGAGGCGCCCGATCACGACTACCCGTCCTATCTGGAGCTCGAGCTCACGGCCACCGATCAGGAGGGCCTGACGCACGCCGTGACGCGCCGGCTCGACCCGAAGACCGTCGACCTGACCTTTGCCACCGTGCCGTCCGGGCTGCAGCTCGCCGTCGGGCCGGGATCGGGCGTCACGCCGTTCACCCGTACCGTCATCCAAGGCTCGATCAACTCGGTGTCCGCGCCGTCACCGCAGGGCACGTCGACGTTCGCGTCGTGGTCCGACGGCGGGTCGGCGACCCACGACATCACCGCGCCCACGACGGCGACCACCTACACCGCGACCTACACGGCCACTCCTGTGCCGCAACGGATCGGTCACACCCAGCCCGGGGCGTCGCTGGACACCGGCGCCATGAACCACATGAACGGCTCACGGTTCGTCACGGGGGCCGGTCCGTCGACGGTCACCTCGATGTCGGTGTACATGCGTGGCGTGCAGGCCGCGCCGAGCAACCAGTACCAGCTCGCGATCTACGCCGACGCGAACGGCTCGCCCGGCGCCCGGGTGGCAGCCGGCACGTCGGGGACGCTGACGGCGAACTCGTGGAACACCGCCCCGATCACGGCGACGCTGGCCGCGAACACCCCGTACTGGCTGATGTACAACACCAACGGCGACAACAACCTGAGCTACGACACCGGAACGTCCGGCCAGGGCGCGTGGAGCGGCGCCACCACGCCGTTCGGCACCTGGCCCGCGACGTTCGGCGCGTCCAGCCGGTGGAACGCGAAGTTCTCCATCTACGCGACGACCGGCGCGGACACCACGCCACCTGCGGTTCTCTCCACGAACCCGGCCGCCGGTGCCGCCGGAGTGGCCCCGGACGCGCCGATCACGGTGCGGTTCAGCGAGGACATGGCGGCGGGCACCGTCACGCCGGCGAACCTGGAGCTTCGCGGTCCGGGGAACACGCTGATCGACCGGGCCGTCGCCTATGACGCGGCCGGTCAGGCGGCGACGATCACGCCGTCCGCCGCGCTGGCCGCCTCGACCCCGTACACGGTGACGGTCCGGACGGGCGTCACCGACGCGGCGGGCAACGCGCTCACGGCCGCCCATCAGTTCTCGTTCACGACGGGCGACCCGGGTGCGCCGCGGTTCGGCTACGACCGGGTGGGCGCCGCGCTCGACTCGGGCGACATGAACTTCATGAACGGGTCGCGGTTCGTCAACGGCGCCACCGCGCTGACGGTGAGCCGGCTCTCCGTCTACTCGCGGACGGTTCAGGCCGCACCGGCCGACCAGTACCAGGTCGCGATCTACACCGACGTGAACGGTTCACCGGGCACGCTGGTGGCGTCGAGTACGTCCGGGACGCTGACGCCCGGGGCGTGGAACAGCCGGCCGGTCGCCGCGACGCTGGCGCCGAACACGGCGTACTGGCTCGTCTACAACACCAACGGTGACAACAACCTGAGCTACGACACCGGAACCGCCGGTCAGGGCGCGTGGAGCAGCACCTCCAGGCCTTTCGGCACCTGGCCGTCGTCGTTCGGCACGTCGTCCCGCTGGACCGCGAAGTTCTCGATCTACGCCTCGTGACCCTCGTGGCAACCCTGTGCGGGACGGAGGTGGTGGGCCGCGAGCGCTGAAGGTCAGCGGCGGTACGTGCGTTTCGCGCTGTACACGACGTTGCCCGCGTGGTCGTACGCCCGTAGTTGCATGGTGAATTTCTTGGTGTGCCTGTTCGGGTACAGGGCGATGCGGTAGGCCGCCTTGCGATCGGTGGCCACGACCGTGCCGTTGATCAGCATCTCGACCCGGTTGATGCCCAGGTTGTCGGACACGGCGGCGGCGATCGACACCTTGCCGGTGAGCTTGCTGTTGTTCCGCGGCGCACCGGTGAGGCGAATCGTCGGCTTGCGGTTGTCGACGCGTACCTGTCGTTTCGTCTCCGAGATGTTGTTCAGCGCGTCCCGGGCCCGGATCGTCATGGTGGCGGTGCCGTCCTTCGCCGTGGTGCTCCAGCGCAGGGAGGCGGCGGTGCCGCTCGGGAAGGCGCTGGCGGCCGCGACCGGTTTGCCGTTGATCAGCAGCTCGGCACCCGCGATCCCGTTGCGGTCGGTCGCTTCGATGCGGAGCGTGCCGCCCGCCCGGATGTAGCCGTCGGTGGAGGGGAATTCGACCTTGACCGTCGGGCCGGAGAAGTCGGCCGGGGTGTGGTCCTTCTCGTACACGGTGACCGTGCCCGCGCCGGACCGCTTGATCGTGATCATCTGGGCGGGTGTGGGACGGCCGCTGGTGTCGACGCCGGACAGCAGGTATGAACCGGGCGGCAGCAGGTTCGGGTCGGCCGGCATCCGCGCGGTCACGGTGGCGCCGTTCTGGCTGTACGACAGCGGCAGACGACGCTGGTCGGTGTTGTACGAGTGGGTGACGCTCGATGCCCGGATCAGTGACAGCGACGCGATCTTGCGGGTGTCGGCGAGCCCGAGCGACACCGTGCCGCCGTAGGTGAGCGAGCCGCTGATGCCGGTGATCTGCGGCCGGTTCGCCCAGCGCACCCGTCCGTCCGAGCCCTTGGTGAACAGGTACGGCGGGTAGTAGATCTCGGCGTTGAAGTTGGTCTCCGGTCCCGGCACCCCGCCGCCGGTGGTCAGCACCGAGCCGCTCGGCATGAGCACCGCGGTGGAGTGGTAACTGCGGATCCGTTTCGCGGTCGCGGCGTTGCGCCACCTGCCGGTCCCGGCGTTCCAGATCTCCGAGTCGTACGTCGAGTTCGCCGCACCGCCCTGGGTGCCGACGCGGGTGCCGCCATTGGCCAGCACCTCACCGTTGGGCAGGACCGTCAGGTTGAGCCAGTTGCGGGCGAGCCGCATCGAGCCGGTCGTGGTGACCGCGGGCCCGGTGCCGTTGATGTCGACGAGGGTGGCCTTCTCGGTGGCGACCTCGCTGCTGCCGTTGTTGTGCTGACCGCCGCCGGCGAACAGCAGTTTGCCGGGCGCGTACATCACCGAGGATCCGGAGACGCCGATCGGGGTGGGCAGCGTGCCGAGCGAGGTGACCCTGCCGGCGCCGCTCGGGTCGAGCCGCCACATCTGGTCGTACGAGACACCGAAGACCTTGCCATCAGGTGCGACGTACGCCCGCGGGTACCACCACCGGTTGTCCCTGGCCCCGAACGCCACGGTGCTGTCCGCGCCGGTGAGAGCGGTCCAGTTGCCGGTGCCGGTGCCGATCTCCGGCACGGTGGCGACGGTCGTGTCGTCGTTCGGTTTGAGGTACGCGTCGACGTTGTAGGAGTTGCCGCCGCCGAGGGTCAGCATCCGGTCGTCGGGCAGGCGCAGCACCGAGGCGTACCACCGCTGCCGGCCCAGCTGCGCGCCCATCGTCTGCCGGCCGGTGACCGGGTCGTAGATCATGGTCGCCGTGACGGAGTTGCCGCCCACCATCAGCAGCCGGCCGTCGGGCAGTCGCTCCAGCGAGTTGCAGAACGCGTCGTACTGGTGCATCGACGCGGTGACCGCGTGGGCGCCGGCACCGGCACCGGCGGCCGGGTTCCAGTCGTCGTAGGAGAATCCGGCCTGCTGGGCGACGCCGGGCGGCGTGCCGTAGCTGACCACGTGACCGTTGGGCAGCAGCACCGTGTGGATGCCGACCATCGGCCACGCCACCTGCGGTGAGTACATACCGGTGAGGTGGGCGTTCACGCTCGGGGCGATCTTGGCGAAGTACGGGTCGGCGGGCTGGTTCAGCGCGACCCGGCCGGCGCCGACGGTCACCTGGGCGGCATCGGAGGTCTTCAGGGCGGGGGTCGCGGCACTGCTCTCCCCGGACATGGCGGTGCCGGCCGACAGCGCCATGCCTCCCGCGACGGTGGCCGCGACGGTGGCTCCCGCCAGCAGCCGATGCCGGTGACGCGTAATCCCACGGACCATTCCCGCTCCTGTTCACGCAGCTCGCCCTGATCGCGAGCTTCAGCACCCTACATCGATGCGATACGGAACGATCTTCGGCGTATCGGTGTTGTTGCGCAGGTTGCACTCCGCGCCGGATTGAGACACTTTGCACAGTCGGCGTCGGCAATGCACCGATCCGCCCCCTCGATGCGTCTCGATAACGAACGCGTGCCGATGCCGTGTCCGGTCGTGGAGGGGAGACGCGCGATGGCGGAGTGGAGGGCGGTCTTACGCCGGCCGGTGGCCTGGTTCGGGCGCTGGCCACGGTGGTGCCGGCGGACGCTGGTGGCGTTCGTCGCGATCCAGCTGGTGCTCTCGGTGGCCGCCGGCGGCTATGTGATCAGCGTCGACCTGCCACCGGACCCGGTGCCCCCGCAGGCCTCGGTGCTGTATTACCGCGACGGCCGGACGGTTCTCGCGCGCATCGGCCTCACCGACCGCACCGACGTCACTCTGGACCGGGTGCCCGTCGGCGTCCGGCAGGCGTTCCTTGCCGCCGAGGACCGGGGGTTCTACGACCACAGCGGCGTCTCGGTGCGCGGTCTGCTGCGGGCCCTCTGGTCGAACGTGGTGAGCGACAGCGGACAGGGCGCCTCCACGATCACCCAGCAGTACGTGCGCAACGCCTACCTGACGCAGGAGCGGACTGTCAGCCGCAAGGCCAGGGAGGCGGCGCTCGCGCTGAAGGTCGAGCACCGGTTCAGCAAGGACGAGATCCTAGAGCGATACCTCAATACGATCTATTTCGGTCGCGGCGCCTACGGCATCGAGGCCGCCTCGCACGCCTTCTTCGGTGTGTCCGTCGAGCGCCTGACCACCTACCAGGGCGCCGTGCTCGCGGCGATGGTCAAGGACCCGACCCGCGGCGACCCGGCCGTCGACCCTAAGTGGACCAAGGATCGCTGGCAGTGGATCCTGCGCGCGATGAGCGAGGCGGGCTGGCTGCCCGCCGACGCGGCCGACGCGGTCCCCTATCCGGCCGTCGCCGAGGCCTCGGTGACCGCGGCCGCCGTCGACGGGCCGATCGGCCTGATTACCGACCGGGTCGAGGACGAGCTGGTGTCCGCCGGCATCACCCGCCAGCAGATCCGCACCGGCGGTCTGAACATCACGACGACACTGGACGCCACCGCACAGCAGGCGGCCACCACGAGCATCGGCAAGGCGCTCCTCGGCCAGCCGAAAGAGCTGCGGCCCGCCCTCGTGGCGATCGACCCGGGCGACGGCGGGGTGCGCGCCTACTACGGCGGCGATCGCGGCCGCGGTTTCTACGACGACGCGCTGGCTCCCCGGCCACCCGCCTCCACGTTCAAACCACTGGTCCTGGCCGCGGCCGAGGAGCGTGGCATCGGCTTCCGGTCGTACTACAACGGCACCTCGCCGCGGGTGTTCTCGGACCGGGGCGGTGCGCCGCTCTACAACCAGGACAACCTGCAGTGCCCGGTCTGCCCGCTGGACCTCGCGATGGTGCACTCGCTGAACACGCCGTTCTACGCCCTCGCCGAGCGGGTCGGACCGGGCCGGGTGCGTGACCTCGCGCTGCGGCTGGGCGTGCCGGAGAAGTACGGCGACCAGGTCACCATGGTCGACCTCAAGGGCGAACCCACCCCCGGCCGGACCCGCGCCGACATCGCCATCGGCCGGTATGCGGTGGCCCCGGCCGACATGGCGAGCGTCTACGCCACGCTGGCCGGTGGTGGCGCCCGCTCCGTCCGGCACTTCGTCGTGTCGGTCACCGCGCCCGGCGGCGGTGTTCTGCACCGGTTCGCCAAGAAGCCGGTCCGCGTGCTCGACGCGGGTGTGGCGGCCGACATGGGCGCCGTGTTGTCGCAGGTGGTGGCCGAGGAGGGCCGGGTGCCCGGCGTCGCGGCGGCAGCCAAGACCGGATCCCAGCAGTACGGCAACACGACCGACTCGTCCGACGCGTGGACCGCCGGGTGGGCCTCGGGGCTCGCCGCGGTCGTCTGGGTGGGCCGCGACAAGCCCGGACCGATCCGCACGAAGAGTGGTCAGGCCGTCAACGGCGACGGCATGCCGTACGACATCTTCAAGAACTTCCTGGCCGGAGCGTTCGCCGGACGTCCCGCCGAGCCACTGCCAACGGCCTCGTTCGTGGGCCGGCACGACGCGGGTGACCTCGAGACTCTCGAGGGTGACGTCAAGATGGCGCCCGGCATGATCTACCAGGGCCCGCAGAAAGGTGACCTGGTCGACCTGTCGCTGGCGGTCGGCTCATGGGCGGAGCGGGTGTCCCGGCTCGACGACGTCCTGCACAAGTTCACGGCGTCCGGCCTCGACTTCTCGGTCGCCTTCGTCGACCACAGGACCGGGCGGCGGTACGCCTATCGCGGCGACCGTGCGTTCGAGACCGCCAGCGTGGTCAAGGTGCAGCTGCTGGCCGCGCTCCTGCTGCAGACGCAGGACGAGAACCGGCAGCTCACCGGTGCCGAGCGGAAACGGGTCGGCAAGATGATCATGGCGAGCGACAACGACGCGGCCGTCAAGGTGTACGACAAGATCGGCGGCGCGGCCGGGCTACGGCAGAAACTGCAGCGCCTCGGTCTCGACGACACCGAACCGGACCCGAAGTTCGGCCTGACCACCACCACGGCGAAGGACCAGATCCGGATGGTGTCCGCGCTCACCGCCCCCGGCGGCCCACTGACCAGCGCCTCCAAGGCGTTGATCCTGCAGCTCATGTCATCGGTCAACGCCGACCAGACCTGGGGTGTCAGCGCCGCCTCGTTCGAGGGCGAGCAGACCGCGCAGAAGAACGGCTGGATGGCGCGGTCCAGCGAGGGCGGCCGATGGATCGTCAACAGCACCGGCCGGATCAGCGGCGAGAAGACCGACGTCGCGCTGTCGGTCCTGTCGCACGGCCACAAGAGCAGGCAGGAGGGCATCGCCACGGTCGAGCGGATCGCCGCGACGACCCGCAGCCACCTCGGCTGGTGACGGGCTAGCCGCTGCCCGGGCGCACCAGCCCGGACTCGTAGGCGAAGACCACCGCCTGTACCCGGTCCCGCAGACCGAGTTTGGCCAGGATCCGGCCGACGTGGGTCTTCACGGTGGCCTCGGCGACCTGCAGCCGGCCGCCGATCTCGAGGTTGGACAGGCCCTGCGCCACGAGCAGCAGCACCTCCCGCTCGCGGTCGGTCAGGTCGGGCGGGCCTGCCGAGTCAGGTCCGCCCGCGACGAGCCGGCCCGCGAAACGTTCCAGCAGGCGCCGGGTCACCCGGGGCGCCACCACGGCGTCGCCACCGGCCACCACCCGGATCGCGGACAGCAGGTCGTCCGGCGGCACGCTCTTGAGCAGGAAACCGCTCGCTCCGGCCTGCAGCGCGGCGAACGCCTCCTCATCAGTGTCGAACGTGGTCAGTACCAGCACGCGGGGAAGGGGCCCGGCGGCGCAGATCCGCCGGGTGGCGGTCACTCCGTCGAGCACCGGCATCCGCAGATCCATCACCACGACGTCGGCCGGGGTGGTCCGCAGCAGGCGCAGCGCCTCCGCGCCGTCGCCCGCCTCACCGACCACGGTCATGTCGTCCTGATAGTCCAGCACCATCCGGAAACCGGCCCGGACCAGGTGCTGGTCGTCGACGAGAACGATCCTGATCATGCGGTCACCGCCCGGGCCGCGGCACCCGTGAGCGGGATCCCGGCGTGCACCCGCCAGCCGCCGCCGGGGTCCCGCCCGGCCGCGAAGGTTCCGCCGTACAGTGCCACCCGCTCCCGCATGCCGATCAGACCGTGCCCGCCGGAGGACGCGGACCCGCTTTCCCGGCCGGAGTCGGTCACCTCGATGTCGATGGAGCCTCGCTGGTAGCTGACCGTGACGGTGGCCGACGGGTCCGGCCCGGCGTGCTTCAACGTGTTCGTCAGGGACTCCTGCACGATCCGGCAGACCGCCAGCGCCACTCCGCCGGGCACCTCGGGCGGTGTGCCGTGCACGACCAGCTCGGCGGTCAGACCGGCGTCACGGGCCCGCTGTACAACGGCGTCGAGCTGGTTCAACGCGACCGGAACACGGTCGGGCGGGCTGTCGCCGTCACCGCGCAGCAACTCGACCAGCTGCCGGATCTCCTCGAGGGCGTCGGTGCCGGTCGTGCCGATCGTGCGCAGCGCCTCGCGGGCGCGCTCACGGTCGCGGTCGAACGCGTACGCCGCGCCGTTGGCCTGCAGAATGATCACCGACAGTGAATGGGCGACGATGTCGTGCAGCTCCCGCGCGATCCGGGCCCGCTCCTCGGCGACCGCGATCCGGGCGAGGTGCTGCTGTTCCCGTTCGGCGCTGAGGCGGCGTTCGGACGTGTTCAGCCGCATGTGGCCGAAGTACCGGACGCTGAGGGCGGCAGCCCACACCACGGCCCCATACCCGAACACGAGCCCGAAGTTGTGCCAGAACGTCGCGAGGGTGATCTCGGTGTCGTTCTGCAGCGGCAGCAGCAGGGACGAGAACAGCCATGTCGCGACCCCGCCGGCCACGGCCCGCCGCAGCGTCGCCGCGTGCACGATGACCGCGTACATCGCGACGGCGACCGTGATCAGCAGCATGCCGTCGTGCAGTCTCGTCCCGTCGACCTCGATCGTTGCGGTCACCCCGGTCAGCACCGACACGGCGAGGGCGACGGCGATCGGATACCGGCGTCGCCACATCAGCACCAGCCCGGCCAGCACGCCGAAGAGCAGGCCACCGGGCCGGTACTGGTGCCACCACCACGTGGCGAGGGCGGCCACCGAGCCGGACACCAGCAGATCCGCCAGGAGGCCCCGGCTGCGGGACGACATGACGGCCAGCCTATTTGCTCTACTCACTGCGCAGCTCCTGGACCGTCAGCAGGCGGAACAGTGCCGGCAGTCCGGCCGCGGTGACGGCCATGATCATCGCGGCCACCGTGGCGGTCATCGTGGCGATCGCCGGCCAGTCGAACTCGACCGGCGCCCGGGTGGCCGCCAGCAACACCGCCGACAGCCCACTGCCGATCAGGACGGCCAGCAGCAGCCCGATCGCGGCCGGGACGGCGACCTGGTACAGCACCGAGGCCGACAGAACCCGCCGCCGGGTGCCGAAGGCGGCGAGCACGGCCAGCAGGCGGCGTCGCTCACGCAACTGCTCGATCACGTTGACGAGCATGCTCGCGCCGATGAACAGCAGGAACAGGACGGCACACGCCTGGGCGACACTCCGGGCACCGTCGAACTGGTCACCGATCCGCTCGTCGCCGAACAGCTGCAGCGGTGCTGCCGGAGCCAGCCGGGCCATCGTGTTGCGGACCCGTTCCACGGCGTCCGGGTCGGCCGGATCGAGCCGCACCAGGTACGCGTCGGTGATCAGGCCGCGCAGGTCGGGGCGCACCTTCAAGGCCGCGGGGGTGGCCAGGTACGACATCGGCCCGGCCTCGCCCGGGTACAGCGTCACGGTCGGCAGGTCGGCCGGCACCGCCCAGCGTGAGACCGGTGCCGTGTCGTCGGCGCCGTGGACGGTGGTGGTGGCCCCGGGATCCAGCGAGGTGCTGTCCCAGCCGGGCTGAACGGCCTGAAATGCGTCCCCGTCCGCACAGGACGGCAGGGAGGCGTACTGCTGGAGAACCTCGCAGTCGCCCACCCGTACCGTCACCCCGATCTGGTCTTTCGGGTCGGCCCGCAGGTAGCCGTAGCCGGCGGTGCGTACCTCGGCGACGCCCGGCGTGCCGGACAGTGCCGCGCCCCAGCCGGTGCCGTCCGCGCCGTTGGTATAGGCGACCATCTGGAAGCGATCGGCCGGTGGCTGGCTGCCGCTGGTGGCCGCGATCGAGGCGCCGAGCAGCCCCTGGACGGCGATGATCCCGGCCACCGAAACGGCGATCCCGGACACCGAACGCACGGCGGTGTCACTGTCCAGCTGCAGCCGCCGGACACCGAGCTGCCACGCCACACTGCCTCGGCCGAGCGGCCGCACCACCGCCTGCACGAGCCACGGCAGCAGCACCACCACACCGGTCAGCAGCAGGATCGCCCCGGCCGCGAGCTGAGCCCGGGTGCCGTCGCCGACCTCGCCGGACATCCCGCCGAGCAGCGGGTAGAGCAGGACGACACCGGCTCCCGGCGGGATCAGCCGCCACCAGAGCCGCCGCCGGCGTGCGCCACTCTGCCGTACGACACCGAGCGGTTCGATGACGACGCGGCGCAAAGCGGAGAGCGCCACCAGAACCGCACCGGCGGGCACGAGCAGCAGGATCAGGACGAGCAGGACCGGCACCGGGCGCAGATCAGCGACGTACGGGCTGAAGTCGGACGGCAACAGCGCGCCCACCACCCGGCGGAGGCCGAGGAAGACCAGCCCACCGGCCGCGAGCCCGAGCGCCGCACCGATCAGGGCGTCACCGGCCGCGATCCGCCGTGTCATCCGGCTGTCGGCGCCGACCAGCCGGATCGCGGCCAGCTGCCGGTCCCGGCTCGCGCTGCCGAAACGTACCGCCGTGGTGACCAGGACCAGCACCGGCAGCAGCATGACGGCCGCGCCGACGACGGCGAGGACCACGATCATCAGGTCGGTTCCGGAGGGCTGCTCACCGCCGTGCGCATCGATGCGCTGGGCCTCGTCCTCCGTGGTCAGAGTGTCGGAGCCGACGTAGAAGTACACCTCGTCCGGCCCGGAGAGCCCGGTCGGCGCGATCGTGCCGGCCACCCGCGCCGGCCACCGCTCGGCCAGCACCGCGCCACCCGGACCGTCGAGGAGCCCGGCCAGCGCCGGAGACACGAACATCTCGCCCGCGGTGGGTACCCGTGGCAGGCCCGGCGGCACGGGTGCGCGATCCCCCTCCGGGCGCAGGATCCGGCCGCGTACGACCTCGTCCCGGAAGCGCGTCTCGACGGTCAGGGCCAACAGGGTATCCGGTCCCGGCTGCTCGACGGCCGCACCCATCGACCGGTCGGCCCGGCGCTGCTCGCGGGCCGAGACGGCGGTCGGCGCGGCCGCCAGCAGCAGGAGCATCCCCACGCCGAGGCCGACACCGACCGCGATCAGGGCGAGTCGCAATCGGCCCGAACGTCCGCCGGCCACGCTCAGCCGGACGCCGAGCAGCAGGTCGCCGAGCCAGGCGAGCCGGCCCCGGCCGGTGTGCCGTGCGCCGGCGTTCACCGGGCGGCCTCGGCCGCGACCGCGCTGCCGTCCCTCAGGGCGACCTCTCGGTCCGCGCACGCCGCGATGTGCGACTCGTGGGTGACCAGTACGACCGCGCTCCCGCGTTCCTTCGCGGCGGCGACCAGCAGACGCATCACCTGCGCGCCGTTGTGGGAGTCGAGGGCGCCGGTCGGCTCGTCCGCGAAGATCACCCGCGGGCCGGTGACCAGCGCGCGGGCCACCGCCACCCGCTGGCCCTGCCCGCCGGACACCTGGCCGGGCCGTTTGCCCGCCACGTCGGCGACCTCCAGGCGGTCGAGCAACTCGGTGGCGTGCTGTTCGGCGCGCGTACGCCGTACGCCGTCGAGCCGCAACGGCAGAGCGACGTTCTCCAGGCAGGTGAGCTCGGGCACCAGCTGGCCGAACTGGAAGACGAACCCGAACGCGCCCCGCCGCAGCGCACTGCGCTCGCGGTCGGTGAGCGCGGCCAGATCCCGGCCCTCGAAGGCGACCCGGCCGGAGTCCGGCGTGAGGATCCCCGACAGGCAGTGCAGCAGCGTTGATTTCCCGGAGCCGGACGGGCCGGTCAGCGCCAGCACCTCGCCGGGGAAGACCCGCAACGACGCGCCGTTAAGGGCCCGGGTGGGGCCGAAGGACCTACTCACCTCGTCGGCGACGAGCAGGGGTTGCGATGACACGGACGGCTCCCGGTGGCTTGAGGATCGGGGACATCCGCAACGCTAGAAAGCGGTCCGGTCACCGGCGTCCGTCTTGATGATGGACCTTCGGGTACGACCTGAGTCGTACACGGCGAACGGCCGGGAACCCGATGTGGATCCCCGGCCGTCTCGGTGGGTGCCGCTACTTGGTGAAGGTGAAGTACTGGTACGGCGCCCAGGTGGTGATGTTCATGCTGTCGCCGGAGCTGCCCTTGACGTACGCCGTCCGGATCCGGAACTTGGCGCCGTTCAGGCCGGTGCCCGGCAGGAACAGGATGTCGGTCGCGTCGAAGTAGCGGCCGTCCCAGTTCCGCCACTTGCCGCCGGAGTAACGCTGGACCTGCACGTAGACGAGCCGCTGCGAGGCGCTGTTCATCGCGTTGGTGAACCAGGCGACCGAGTTGGTGCGGTAGAACTTGTACGTGATCTTGCCGATCTTGGCGTTCTTGTAGTACCTCGACAGGTGCAGCTTGAGGTAGGCCTTCGCGCCGACGTTCGCGTACACGGTCCGCGGAGCGGTCCGCGCGTCACCGGTGAACACCGCGGACACCGTGGTGTTGCGGGTCAGCTTGACGCTGGCCGAGACGTAACCCGTCTTGCTCACGGTGGCGCGTTTGACCAGCTTGCGGGCCTGGTCGGCACCCGCAGGGTCGGCCCAGATCTCCACGACCCGGTTCTTGTACGTGGTACCGAGTTTCGCGGTGAAGGTCACCGTCTGGCCGTACGCATAAGTCTTGCCGTTGTTGTTGATCGCCAGAGCCGGAGCGGTCCGGGAGACCGCGACCGCCTTGCTGGCCGACGCCGGGGTGTGCGTGAGGTCACCGGCGTAGGAGACCCGGTAGGTGACGGTGCCGCCGGCCGTCGGGGTGTCGACGATGGAGAACGTGCCGTTGGCGGCGACGGTCTTGGTTCCCAGCGACCTGCCGGACGGGTACTCCAGGTCGACGCGGGTGACCGACACCTTGGTGCCGGCGGACAGCGTCAGCGGTGAGGCCAGCTTGCCGGTGATGGTGAGTGCCTTGGCCCGGGTCGCCGAGGACGGCCCGGCGAGCGTCAGCGTGGACGCCGTCCGGGAGACGACCACCGACGTCGTCGCGGTGACCGGCAGGCGGATGGCGTCGCCCGCGTAGGACGCCTGGTATTCCCACGTGCCCTCACCCGGCGGGGTGTCGGTGAAGGAGAAGTCGTTCTTCGTGTCGACGGCGAACGTGCCCAGCGGTGTGCCGTTGCGCGAGACCGTGACCGAGGCGCCATTCCATTCCGCGACCGGCGAGACCAGCCGGCCGGGGATGGTGATCGCCTGACCCGGGATCGCCGTCGTGGGGCCGAACAGGGCCATCGTCGGCTGGGCCTTGGCGACCTCGACCGATGCGGTCGCTGCCGACGGCTCGTGGGTGGCGTCTCCGGCGTACGAGACCTGGTAGGTCGCCCTGCCCTCGCCCGGCGGGGTGTCGGTGAACGAGAACGAGCCGTCCGGACCGACTGCGACGGGACCCAGTGCGGTGCCGTCCCGGGACAGCTCGACGGTGATGCCGTCGGCCAGCGTCAACGACGAGGTCAGCTTGCCGGTGACGGTGACCTGCGCGCCGGGGAGCGCCGTCGACGGACCGGTGAGGGTCAGTTTCGTCGGGGACGTCCACGTGTCGGCGAAGACGTTGAACCGGTACACGTTGCCGTTCGACTGGATGCCGAACAGGCGGTTGCCGTTCGGTTCCCACGCGATGCCCTGGTCCTGCCCGAGCCCGGACAACGGGTAGGCGATCTCTTTGATCGACTCGCCGGACGGCGCGAAGATGTGCAGGTCCGGATCGGAGACGGTCCCGCTGCCGCCGGCGACCCGCCCGTCGGCCGCGAAGTCCACAGCGTTCGAGAACGCCTGGGTCGGGTAAGCGAGCCGCCGCGCGGTCGTCAAGTCGCTGACGTGCCGCAGCATGATCCCGAAGCTGGTGTTGTAGACCGTGGCGATCTGCTCACCGTCCGGGGACAACGCCACGTCCTGGACCTCGGCGAGGGAGTCGGCCGCCCCCACTTCGGTGATCGTGTCCCCGGACACGTCGAGGACGGCGATCGTCCCCTTGGACGCCACGCCGATCCGGTTCGGCTTCGCCGCGGTGGTGTCCAGCTCGGCGGCCCACGATCCGGTCTTGTAGAGCTCCAGCGTCACCGGGTTCTCGCCGACAGGGTCGACCGTGCCGAGTCTGCCCCCGACACCGTTGGCGTACGAGAACCAGATCCGGTCACCGGCGAGAGCCAGGTCCTTCGGCTTGACGGTGGTGGAGTACTTCGCGGTCTGGGTCAGGTCGGTGGTGTCCAGCGCGAAGATCGCCGACTCGCTCAGCGAGCTCACGTAGAGCCGCGAGGAGTCGGGCGTCAGGGCGAGGTTCCGCGCGTCGGCCACCGGCGCGCTGCCGAGTTCGTTGCCGCTGTAGTCGGTCGCGATGACCTTGCCGCCGGCCGGGTCGGTGATGAAGACCCGCTCGTGCACTCCGTCGACCACGACATCGCCGACCGATTTGATGGAGAGGATCTGGTTGCCGTCGGCGGACGCCGGGGCGGCGGTGCCGATCGTCAGGCCGGTCGTGCCGGTCAGCAGCGCCATGGCAGCCGCGCCGATCCTTTTTGTAACCATGTTTCCCCCGTGGATGGGGACGCTGGAACGCGTCGAGTTCGAGGGCGACGCTATATCGAAGATCACCGAAAGGGGATCATGCGAAAGGACGAGCCGCCCTCGAATCGACGTTACGGTCCAGTTGCGACCGACCTAGCCGGCCTGACGCGCCTTGAACTCCTGATAGGTGATCGTGCCGAGCAGGGCGCCGTCCCCGGCCGGGGTCAGGGTGTTCTCGTCCAGATCGGCGCCGAAGTACCTGGCGGCAGGGTCGGTGACCACCTCACGCGGGTCACCGATCTTGGCCAGTCCGGCCCGGAAGAACTCGTCCATCCGGAACGTCTCCGGTCCGGCCACCTCGACGATCCCGTTCAGCGGCGTGCCCACCGCGGTCCGGCCGACCGCCTGGGCCACGTCGTCACCGGCCACCGGCTGGAAGTGCACCGGCGCGAACCGCACCACGTCGCCGTCGGTGGCCGCGGCCACCATGCTCTTCGCGAACTCGAAGAACTGGGTCGCGTGCACGATCGAGTACGGGACGTCCGACTTGCGGATCAGCTCCTCCTGGGCGAGCTTGGCCCGGAAGTAGCCGCTCTGCTGGAGCCGCTCGGTGCCGACCACCGACAGGGCGACGTGGTGGCGTACGCCCGCCTTCGCCTCGGCGGCCAGCAGATTGCGCGTCGACGTCTCGAAGAAGTTCAGCACCGCCGCGTCCTCGAAAGACGGTGAATTGGACACGTCGACCACCACGTCCGCGCCGGTCAGGACCTCGTCGAGACCAGCGCCGGTGAGGGTGTCGACCCCGGTGTTCGGCGACGCGGCGATCGCCTCGTGCCCGTGCTCCCCGAGCCGTGCCACGAGCTTCGAACCGATGAGACCGGTGCCACCGACAACCACGACCTTCATGACTTACCTCCGGTACGCCGGGCGGCTGCTCCGCCCGATCACCAGTCATGACCGGGCAGCACCGGAATCTGTGACGAGCCCGCCGCAGATCAACGAGAATTTGTCGTGGCTCACAGTGCCGGGCGTCGCCGTGTAGACCACCAGCTGCTGTGACTGGTCCGGGTCGATGAGCCGTTGACAGTTCAGCTCCAGCGCTCCGACCAGCGGATGGGCGAAGCGCTGCGGCCCGCAGTAGGCGCCCGTGACCGGATGCTCCCGCCACAGCGCCGCGAACTCCGGGCTCACCGTGAGCAGATCGTCGGCCAGCTCGGCGGCGCGGGACCGGACCCCGTCCCGGGTGTACGACACGAGCAGATCCGCGACGATGACCCGGCTCTGCTCCGCGTGCTCCTCGACGGGGTACAGCAGCCGGGCGGCCGGGTCGGTGAACCACCGGTAGTGCCTGCTACGCGCCGGTCCGGTGTGGACGCTGTCGTCGCCGAGCAGCGCCACCGCCGGTCCGGTCTGCAGCAGCGTCTCGCCGAGATGCGACACCACCAGGGCGGCGGCGTCCCGTAGCCCGTCGAAGATCCGCATCATGCCCGGATTGACGTGCCCGGTGTCGGCGGACCGGCGCGGAGTCGGGTAACCGCCCAGGTGGAAGAGATGATCACGCTCTTCCAGAGAGAGGCGCAGGCCCCGGGCGAGCGCGCCCAGGATCTGCTCCGACGGGTGTGGACCGCGCGGCTGCTCGAGGCGGGTGTAGTAGTCGATCGACATGTCGCTGAGCACGGCCACCTCCTCCCGGCGCAGGCCGCGGGTGCGGCGGCGCTGCCCGCGTGGCAGTCCTGCATCCTCGGGCCGCAACGCCTCCCGCCGGCTGCGCAGGTACTCGGCCAGACGCGCACGGTCCACGAGGATCATCCCTTCACGGCGTCGGCGGACAGCGACCACAGACGGGCGGCGGCGTCCCGGTCGCGGGCGGAGCGGTAGATCCCCAGTTCGGCCGGTCCGCCGGTGAACTGACCGATTCCGTCCGGCCCGTAGAGGCGGCCGCCTCCGGCGTGCGGGTCGGCCGCGGCGTACAGGATCGGTTGAAGTCCCTGCTCCACGCCGTGTACCAGGATGCCCCAGCGGGCCAGCCTCGACATGATCGCCTCGTGCGGGGCGGGGCGCTGCCGTCCCAGGTTGGGGCCGGCGGCGTACAGGCCGGTCAGCGTGGTGCCGGGGTGGGCCGCGTTGCTCACGATGCCCCAGCCCTGCTCACGGCTGCGCCGGTCCAGTTCGAGGGCGAACATCAGGTTGGCGAGCTTCGACCGGCCGTAGGCGCGGACCGCCGCGTACGCCCGCTCGCTCTGCGGATCCGTCCAGCCCGGCCGTGCCTGCCGGGCCGCGCTGCTGGTGACCGTCGTCACCCGGGCACGCCCGGCACGCAGCACCGGCAGCAGCCCGGTGGTGAGCGCGAAGTGCCCCAGATGGTTGGTGCCGAACTGCAGCTCGAAGCCGTCCGCGGTGGTGTGCCGGGTGGCGGGTGCCATCACCCCGGCGTTGTTGATCAGCAGGTGGAGCGGCCGGTCCGCGCCGTTCAGCTCCTTGGTCAGCACCTCGATGGACGCCAGCGACGCCAGGTCCAGCTCACGCACGGTGACACGGGCACCTGGCACCTCGGCCTCGATCCGCCGCAGGGCGCCACGCCCCTTGGTGGTGTCCCGGACGGCCAGCACGACCTCGGCTCCGGCGGCGGCGAGCCGGGTGGACAGCCCCAGTCCGAGGCCACCGCTCGCCCCGGTGACCAGGGCGAGCCTTCCGTTCAGGTCCAGCGGTGAGATCCGCACTCTTGTCATGAACACCACGTTGACCCGGCTCCGGAGCGGCAACCATGGTCCGCCGATACATGGTTACAGGGAGCGGAGCTTGTCCGGATTCATCAGCCACAGCAGCTGGTCGATGCCCTGCTCCGAGGCGGTGACGGTCAGCACCGCGGCGATCGTTCCGTCCCGGTACAGCAGGGCGGACGCCTGGCCGTTCAGGGTGCTCCAGCGCACCTCGACGTCCTCCCAGTACCAGTCGGCGAGTACATGGAACATGTTCGCCAGCTTGGCCACGCCGGTCACCGGGAAGCGGGACACCTGCTTCGCGCCGTTGCCGTCGGACACGCTGACCACGTCGACCGCGAAAAGCTTCTCGAGAGCGGCTGTGTCGCCGGAACGGGCGGCCGCGACGAATGTGGTGAGCAGCCGTTTCTGGTCCTCGGCACTCACCGGGGTTCGCCGTTCGCCGGTCACGTGCCGACGGGCGCGGTTGACCAGCTGCCGGACCGCGGGTTCGGTGGTCTGGAGGATCGCGGCGATCTGCGCGTACGGATAGTCGAAGGCCTCGCGGAGGACGTACGCCGCACGTTCGTTGGGGTTGAGTCTCTCCATCAGGAGCATCGCCGCGAACTCGAGCGCCTCTCCGCGCTCGGCGCCCAGGTAGGGGTCCGCGCTGGTGTCGACAGGTTCGGGAAGCCAGGGCCCGATGTACGTCTCCCGACGCGCCCGCGCCGACTGGAGTGCGTTGATCGCCAGCCGGGTCGTCGTCGTGGCCAGGAACGCGGCCGGGTTGAGCACCTGACCGCGGTCGGTCGTCTGCCACCGCAGCCACACGTCCTGCAGCAGGTCCTCGGCCTCGGCGGCGCTGCCGAGCATCCGATAGGCGATGCCGAACAGTCGTGGGCGCACGGTCGTGAAGACCGTCACCGCCTCGTCGAGGTCCTCCGCTGTCACCGAACCATCCTGCCACCGGGCGGTCGGCCCGGTGGCAGGAGTTCGATGAGGATCAGAAGCCGGCGCTCACCTTGGTGAACGCCCAGTCGGTCTGCGCGATGCCGGAGCAGTTGCTGACCACGCCGCCACCGGCGCAGCCGCGGTCCCGGTTGACCGCCCAGAAGGCGAAGCGAGCCAGGCCCTTGTTCTTGGCGTAGTCACGGATCCGGGTCCAGGTCTCGACCGTGGTGACCTCCTGCTGGTCGGAGAGCCCGTTCATCCCGGAGATCCCGATCCGGGAGTACGCCTGAGCGTCGGTCCAGCCGAACGTCGACTTCAGCACGTTCTTCAGACCCTCGGTCGCGCCGACGGTCGAGGCGTACATGTCGGCGTGGCCGCTGAAGTCGAACGGCATCTGGGTGAAGATGTCGATGTTCGCGTTCTTGGCCTTGGCCTGCTGGATCAGCCGGACACCGTGCGCGTTCGGGCCGGTCGGCGTGGTGCCGAAGGTGAGGATCGTCTTCACGCCGGGGTTCTTCTGCTTGACGATCTTCAGCGCGTCGACGATCCGGTCGGCGACGACGTAGTTCTCGAACTCGTCGGTGTTCTCGATGTCGATGTCGATCGCCTTGAGCTGGAAGGTGTCGATCACCTTCTGGTACGCGCCGGCGAGCGCCTCGGGGGTCGAGCAGTTCGGGCCGAGCTTGTTGCCGCTCCAGCCGCCGATCGAGGGCACCACGTCGGCGCCGGCCGCGCGGATGGCGGCGATGGTGCTGGCGTGCGCCCCGCCGGTCAGGCCGGACGAGCCGTCCCACGCCGGGTTGCAGCCGCCGCTGGCCAGCACGAACGCCAGGGTGAAGGACTTGATGCCGGTCGCCTGAACGACGGTCGCCGGTGCGGGCGGGTTGCCCCAGCCGGGGTAGAGGTACGGCGCGGCGGCCATCTTCGTGCCGGTGGCCGGGGGTGTCGTCGGGTCGGTGGTGGGCGGCGTCGTCGGCGGCGTGGTGGGCGTGGTCGTACCGCCGCAGACGCCGTTGTCGGCCCAGACCGCCCACTGGCTGCTGTTGGTGGCCGGCGACTCGTTCTGCGTCCACCACTTGGCGGTGTAGTTGCGGCCGTTCTGCGAGGCCTGGTTGTCCTTCACGTAGACCGCGGACGCGCTCCACGCCGGGGCGCACGCGACGGCTGCGCTCGAGGTGGCCATCGGAAGGATCGCGGCGGCGGCTCCGACCGCTCCGACCGACACGATGAGGGCGATTTTCCTGCTCAGCTTCATGGGGGATCCAGTCAGGGAAGAGTGGCGAGGTGCGGGTCGACCGTGTTGGCCCAGGCGTTGCCGTTGGTCACGTCCCAGTTGATCGACCAGGTCATGGCGCCGCGGATGCCCGGGTAGGTGGCCGGCGGCTTGAAGGTGCCGCAGTTGGTGCCCTTGGCCAGGCAGTCGAGGGCGGCGTTGACGACCGACGGGGCGACGTAACCGCCACCGGCGGCGCGGGTGCTGGACGGCAGGCCGAGGGCGACCTGGTCCGGGCGCAGGCCGTTCTGCAGCGGGATGCAGGCGAGCGCGGTCAGGAAGTTGACGTTGCCCTGGCCGTACGCGGCGTTGTTGTCACAGCCGAGCATCGCGCCGGAGTTGTAGTACTGCGTGAAGACGACGGTGAGGATGTCCTTGATGTCGAGCGCCAGCTTGAAGTACGAGGACGCCGGGTTCTGCATGTCGATGGTCTGCGGCGCCATCGTGATGATCAGGCTGCTGCCGACCTTGGCCCGCAGGCTGCGCAGCGCCTGCGCCATGTAGGTCGGGTTGAGCCCGTTCTCCAGGTCGATGTCCACGCCGTCGAAGCCGTAGTTGCGGATCAGCGTGTGCACCGAGTCGGCGAACGCGGTGGCCGCGGACGCGCTGTTGACGGCGACCGTGCCCTTCTCGCCACCGACCGAGATGATCACCTTCTTGCCGCGGGAGTGCAGCGTGGCGATGTCCGCCTTGAACTGGGCGTCGGTGTACCCGCCGACGGCCGTGGCCAGGCCCGGGTCGAGGTTGAAGGTGACCGCACCGGGCGTGCTGGTGGCGTCCGCGAAGGCGACCGCGATCAGGTCGTAGGTGTTCGGGACGGCGGCGAGCTTGAGCGGGGCGGCGCCGTTGTCGAAGTTCTGCCAGTACCCGGTGAGGAAGTGCTTCGGCAGCGTGCCGTTGGAGGGCGGCTGGGTCGTCGGTGGCGTCGTGGTGGGGGGAGTAGTGGTCGGCGGAGTGGTGGTCGGGGGCGTGGTGGTGGGCGGTGTGGTGGTCGGCGGCGTGGTCGGCGTGGTGCCGCCCTCGCAGACGCCGTTGTCGGCCCACACGTCCCACTGACCACTGCGGACAGCCGGTGACTCGTTCTGCGTCCACCACTTGGCGGTGTAGTTGTGGCCGTTCTGCGAGGCCACGTTGCCCTTGACGTAGACCGCGGACGCGCTCCACGCGGGACCGCAGGCCGTCGCGGCCGACGCGTTCCCCGCGAAGTAGGTCGCCGCACCGCCGGCGGCCAGCGCCGTGACCGTGGCGAGGATTACCGATCTGGAGCGCTTCATCGCAGTCCTTCCATGGATGACCTGGGGATAGGTCAATCTTTAGGACTGTTAACAGTGAATGTAAAGAGGGTGGACCTTAAACAACCTAAAATCTCGGCGCCGTCGATATCCCCGTTTGGTCATGACGTAGCTACATCGATGAACATCGCTAGATTCTGATACGGTGCGCCCGGGTTGTTCCGCAACAACGATGAACGGGGAGAAAGAGATGGCAACACGTGTGACAAGGCGTGCGACCACGGTGGCCCTGATGGCGGCGGGCTTCGCCGCGGTCCAGCTGGTGTCGGCGGGCGCCGCCGCAGCCGACCCGATCACCATCCTGGCGACGCCGACCTGCTCGACGTCGGTCACCTATCAGGGCGCCCTGGTCCCGTCCACCTCCGGCGGCTCGGTCACCTGCAACATGGTCCGCGGCAACTTCAGCGAGGGTGTCCGCCGGCTCCAGGACACGATGAACGACTGCTACCGCACCGCGCTCACCCGAGTGGGCGTCTACCCGCTGGTCATCGACGGCGACTTCGGCGGCAACACCGAACGGGCGCTGCGCGAGGTGCAGCGGGTCGCCGGCACCGCCTCGGATGGGCAGTACGGCCCGAACACCCGCAGGGCGATGCTGCACGTCGACCCGGACTTCGGCGACCCCTGCCGCCGCGTCAGCTGACCCTCGGGACCTGGGCACTCAGCGTGCCCTCGTGCACCCGGTAGACGACGCCGCCGGTCACGATCAGATCGCCGGTGAAGGCTGAGCCTTCGGCGACCACCGTGCCCTTCACGGCGTCCAGCACGACGGCCTCCGCGTAGACCAGTCCGCCCGCGACCAGCGGCTGGCCCGCGGAGGCCTTCAGCTTCCGGCTCCACAACTGCTTGCCGGTACGGGCGTCCAGCGCCGCGACGGTCCGGTTGCTCGACCGGTAGACCCGCGCGCCGTCCGCCGCGATCCGGTAGTTCTCGGCGTCCTCGGCCGGCGGTGCCGTCCACCTGACCTTCCCGTCCCCGGCGCCGACCGCGGCGAGCCGGTCGGAGCCGTCGCTGCCGTAGAACACGTCACCGGCCGGGGATGCGGCCCCGGCGGCCAGATGGTGTTTCGCCGTCCACCGCACCGCGCCGCTGATGATGTCCAGCGCGGCCGTCTGACCGGTCCGGATGCCCTCGCCGTCGGTGGTGAACGCGGCCACCACGCCGTTCGCGGAGGAGCCGCCGGTGTGCCGGTTCGGTGCCCGCCACAACTCCCTGCCGTCGCGTACCCGGTAGGCCACGGTCAGGGTCTCGCCGTAGACGCCGTCGGTCTCGGAGAGCAGGGCAACGCCCTTGTCCACCACGAGATCACCCATGATCGGGGTACGGACGGCCCAGCGCTTCTTCCCGGTGGCGACGTCGAGGGCGATCAGCCGGCTGTTCGGATCGCTGACCGAGCCGCAGTCGTGGTAGCCGGCGATGAGCAGCCCGTCGGACACCGCCAGCCGCGGGCGGGTGCCGTCCCCGAACTCGTCCCAGCTGAACGCCCATTGCTGGGCGCCGGTGGCGATCGAGCGGGCCGAGATGCCGGCCCGGTCGCCCACGAAGATCCGCCCGCCGGACACGACGGGAAGGCCGAAATCGGAGCAGGTGTCCGCGGTACGCAGCTTGACCGACCATTTCGTGCTGAGCCGTCCGACACGAGCCGCCGTGAGGGTCCTCTCACCAGGGTTGAACCAGCTGTCCTCGGCGTCGTAGCCGACGTGGTCCCACAGGGTCGGTGCCGGTGCGGCGGTGGCCGGAACGGCCAGGAGCAGAGACGACAACACCGCGGCTGAGGTACGGGCCAGAGCATGCACGCACGTAACGTATGCGGGCAGCACGCCAAAACCCGACCAATCGCCTAAATACCCGATTCGGCGGGGCGGATCGCCTTGCCGCACTGTGCCTACACTGTGCCTTTGTTTCGGGGGGCAGGGCGGCAGATGTCATCGAGTTCGGCGACGCGTACTTCGGTCCGGCGCTGGTGGATCGTCGCCGCGTGGATCGTGGCAACCGTCGTCGCGGGCCTCCAGGCGTGGGGCGGTCTGCGCCGCTCACCGGATGGCCGGCTCTCCGACCTGCAGGTCTACCTCGGTGCCGTGGCCGATCTGTGGCGTGGGGGGAGCCTCTACGACTTCGCCACGCAGAACGGCGCCGCGCCCTTCACGTACCCACCGTTCGCCGGTCTCGTCTTCGCGCCCCTGCATCCGATCCCGTTCGGAGTGCTGGCACCGCTCTGGTGTGTCTGCACGTTCGCGGTCGTGGCGGCACTGGCGTGGGCTGTGACCGGCCGGTCGGAGATCCGCCGGTTCGACCGGCGCCTGCTGACACCGCTGCTGGCGATCGCCCTGTTCGCGTCCGCGCCGATCTCCAGCAACTTCCGGTTCGGCCAGGTCAGCGTGTTCCTGGTGGCGCTCGTCCTGCTGGACGCCCTGGCGGTGGTCCCGGAACGATGGCGGGGCGTGGCGACCGGAGTGGCCGGTGCGATCAAGCTGACACCGATGATCTTCGTGCCGTACTACTGGTTCTCCGGCCAGCGGCGCACGGCCGTCGTCTCGACGATCACCTTCCTCAGCTGTACGGCACTCGCCTGGCTGATCCTGCCATCCGATTCGGTGCGGTTCTGGTTCACCGAGATCTGGAACGTCAACCGGGTGGGGCACATCGCCACCGGCGGCAACCAGTCGCTGAACGGGGCGCTGCTGCGGGCCGATATACCCGACTCGGCGCGTGCGCTCATCGCCGGGATCATCGGCCTCGCCGTGGTCGCGGCGGCGCTCTACCGGGCCTCCCTGGCGTACCGGCAGGATCGCCCCCTGCTCGCCGCGGTGATCGTCGGCGCCGCCGGACTGGTCTTCTCCCCGGTGTCCTGGACCCACCACCAGGTGTGGCTCGTGCTGGCCGTGCTGGTGGTGGTCGGCGCGGGCCCGCGGATGCGGGTGGCTTGGATCGCGGTGGTGCTCGCGGTCATGATCCTGCCGGTGACGTCGCACGGCGCACGCCTGCCCGGCGCCGAGTTCGTGCTGGGCAACGCCCGGCTCTGGCTGGCCCTCACGATCGCCGCGATCCTGCCGGTGCTGGGGCGAGCCGCCACCCCGCTCGAGACCCGCCACCCGGCAGCGGCGGCGGATCTCGAGCGGCCCCCTCAGGCGTAGGTGTACGTCGCCCGGTGATCGAGGACCGTCGCCGGGGTCACACCCGGCCACGGCTGCATGGTCTCGTTCAGGTCGACCACCCCGGAGGTGCCTGCCGCCGGCAGATAGTGGCCGGAGTCGAAGCCCCAGCGGGTCTGCCAGCGCGACCACAACCGGTCGATGTTGCAGTGGTGCAGCCAGAAGACCGGATCGTTGGGCGAGTCCTGCTGGCCCATGTGCCCGCCGACCCAGACGTGGACCGAATTGTGTAGGTTCGGTGTCTGCCAGCCCTCCAGCCGGTTGCGCATGCCGCCGCTCGCCGAGGTGTTCCACGGGGCGGCGTCGTACGCCGCGACGCCGAGTACCGAGTCCACCTGCGCACTGGTCGGCAGCGCGCGGTTGCCCATGGCCCGGCGCAACGACGTCGACGAGGACGGGCTCACGGTGATCCGCCAGTTGGTGGCCCCGGCGAACGGGCCGGTGGTGACCGGGCCGTTGCCGCCGGAGCCGTTGCCGCCCATGAGGTCCGCCGTGAACGGCGTTCCGGTGGTCGTCCGGTCGGTGGTCCAGTCCCAGTAGGGCAGGTCGACCGCCGGGTCGATGGCCTGCAGCGCCTTCTCGAACTCGATCAGGTACTGACGGTGCCAGGGCAGGAACGACGGCGACTGGTGGGCGTACCGGATCCCGCCGACGGCGGCGAAGAACTGGATGTGTGTGGTGACGAACCAGTCGTAGTTGCGGCCGGTGGTCTGCGCTTTGAGACCCTTCACCGCGGCGACGAAGGCGGCCTTCTCGGCGCTGGTCAGATCCCGCGCGTTCTTACGGATGCCCATGTGTCACCGCCCGTGCTCGTGGGCGGCACCGGCCATGGTGGTCAGTTCGGCGTCACCCAGGACGTCGACCGCCCGTTTGGTGAGTTCGAGCAGGCCACCCCGGTTGCGGCCGGTGTCGATCAGCACCGGTTCGTAGTGGTTGATCGCGCTGATGAACCCGACCGTCACACCGCCCCCGGCTGCCGGTAGTTCGATCTCCATGACGGCCAGCTTGCGGTCGTCGATGAACACCTCGTGCGACCTCGACCGGTTCCGGCTGAGCGACCGGACGTCCTGTGCACCGACGTGCACACCACGGATCCGCTTGCCCCGGTATTCGAGTTCGAAGTCGCGCGGGTCCTTACCGGCCGCCGGATTCGCCATAACCTGGGCGCCGACGAATCCGCTCGCCACGGCCGCGGTCGCCGCACCGTAACGAAGCATCTCCCGTCTATTGACGGAGATGGATGGCGTCATTTTGTGACCCCCCGAAGAATTGTTTCTCAACGCCTTTTGGGCAGCTCGGAGCGGGTCCCCCGCCGCTCCGGCGCAACCGAACATACATGAGTTGCGCAATGCCGTGCGGAATGGTGGCGCAGGCCATAGATGGGCGTTCTTAATGCCTTAACGATTGTTTAATCAGCGGCATATTTCGGCGCTGAAAACAGTCAAAGGCCACGCTGGCCCCGCGGGGACGTTCCAGGCGGGGATCGAGAAGGTGTTATCGGCGGTTCCGGAACCCGTCCCCATTGACTGATGGCAGTCGAACTATAAACACTGTTTCCAGTTGTAACATCCCTCTCCCCCAGGAGGTTCCCCATGCGTGGGATACGCACTCTGCTGGGCGCAGCCGTCGTCGCGGTCACCCTGGCCGGCGCCCTGACCGTTGCCTCGACCAACGACACGGCGGAAGCCGCGATAGGCCCGGTGACCTGGTCAGACGAGTTCAACGGGGCGGCCGGTACCGCGATCGACTCGTCGAAGTGGAACTTCGACGTCGGCGGCGGCGGTTTCGGCAACAGCGAGCTGCAGTACTACACCAACTCCACGAACAACGTCCGCCAGGACGGTCAGGGTCACCTGGCGATCACCGCCCGCAAGGAGAACCCGGCCGGCTACCAGTGCTGGTACGGCTCGTGCCAGTACACGTCGGGCCGGATCCTCACCTCGGGCAAGTTCACCCAGCGCTACGGCCGGTGCGAGGCCAGCATCAAGGTGCCGCGGGGTCAGGGCATCTGGCCGGCGTTCTGGATGCTCGGCGACAACCTGGGCAGCGTCGGCTGGCCGCAGTCCGGCGAGATCGACATCATGGAGAACGTCGGCAAGGAGCCGAACAAGCTGTACGGCACCGTCCACGGCCCCGGCTACTCCGGCGGCAGCGCGATCGGCGGCAACCGGACCTTCTCCGCGCCTCTCGGGGACGCCTTCCACTCGTACGCCGTCGAATGGTCTCCGAATCTGATCGTCTGGTACGTCGACGGCAGTGAGTACTTCCGCGTCACACCGGCCTCGCTCGGCGGCCGTCAGTGGGTCTTCGACCACCCGTTCTTCCTGATCCTGAACGTCGCGGTCGGTGGCAACTGGCCGGGCAGCCCGGACGCCTCCACCTCGTTCCCGCAGACCATGCTGGTCGACTGGGTGCGCGTCTCGGCCTGGAACGACTCGACCACGCCGCCGCCGGCCGGCGGCAACGCGCTGAAGAGCAACCTCAACGGCAAGTGCATCGACATCCCGGGCGCGAACGCGGTCGACGGTGCGCGGCTGCAGATGTGGGACTGCAACGGCAGTGCCGCCCAGAACTGGACCTTCAACAGTGACGGCACGGTCCGCGCGATGGGCAAGTGCATGGACCCGGCCGGTGGTGCTCTCACCAACGGCACCCCGATCCAGCTCGTGACCTGCAACGGCAACCCGGTGCAGCGGTTCACCCTCTCCGGAGCCGGTGACCTGGTGAACATCTCGGCCAACAAGTGCGTCGACATCGCCGAGGTGAACAGCGCCAACGGCGCCCGTCTCCACCTCTGGGACTGCGTCGGCGCGGCCAACCAGAAGTGGACCCGCGCCTGATCGGAAACTGGAAGGGGCGCCGCGGATCATCCGCGGCGCCTCTTTTCGATGTGGTGACAGAACCTGGAGAGCTTTCGCCGTCGGGGTTTCCGGCCCGTCAGCCGCATCCGTCTGAGCCGTGGTGGCGCTCGGTCGGCCGATGGCCTGGCGTTACCGTCGTGGGCTCCGGGGCCGCGGGGTCGGTTATCGCCGCGGCCCGGTGCTGGACGATCAACTAGGGCCGTTTTCGGAGCCGGGCTCCGGGATATCGCTGCCTCCGGCCCTGGGAGGGGTTCGCCTGCCACGGCTGGGCGATCAGGCGGCCTGGGGAAGGGTTCGCCTGCCACGGCTGGGCGATCAACAGCCCTGGGAGGGGTTCGCCTGCCACGGCTGGGCGATCAGGCGGCCTGGGGAAGGGTTCGCCCGCCACGGCTGGGCGATCAACAGCCCTGGGAGGGGTTCGCCTGCCACGGCTGGGCGATCAGGCGGCCTGGGGAAGGGTTCGCCTGCCACGGCTGGGCGATCAACAGCCCGGGGAAGGGTTCACTGGGCACGGCTGGGCGATCAGGCGGTCCGGGACATGGCTATCCCCACCAGCCTCAGACCCTGACCGTAAAGGTTCTAGAGAGCCTTCGCAGTCAGGGTGCGGCCCGCCAGCCGTAGCTCAGCCGTGGAAGCCAGGCCGGCAACGGAGGGCAGCGGGATCGATTGGCCGCCGCGAAGAGCGCGGCCTGAGCCGGTGCCGCGGAGAGCGCGACCTGATCCGGTGCCGCGGAGAGCGCGGCCTGATCCGGCGCACCGGATAGCGTCGCTGTGGAGAGCCGGTGTTGCGGCGGCGGGATCACACTTAGTCGTTGTGTGCGACCCTGCCGTCGCGATGGCGGCGGCAGGCGTCCACGGACCGGCGGCGTGGGACCTCACCGTTGTTGCCGACGACGTCAGGAGCACACGCGAAGCCTGGGTGTGTGCCCCAGCCGTAGCCAAGCCACGTCATGGCAGCTGGATTCGAGGGCTGAGATCGGGCCGGTGAGCTGGACCTCGACTGCGAAAGCTCTCTAGCTGTCCATGTTGACGATGCCCGGGTTGTCGATGAGGAACTGGGCGACCTTGTCCTGCTTGACCGCCGTGAAGAAGTTCTCGGCGGTGGCGGCCGGCAGGAACTCCTCACCCAGGTACTTGCCGTTCTCGAACTTGCCGCCACCGGGCAGCTTGATCGTGACCATGTCGTCGACGTTCACGTCCTTGAGCGCCAGGGCCCACTCGATCGGGCTGTTGCCGCCGCCCGCGAAGGTCAGTGACTTGCCGGCCGCGTCCAGGATCTTCGTCATCTTGCCGACGTCGGTGATGACACCCTTGGTCAGCGCCTCCTTGGCCATGGCCTTGATGAACTGCTGCTGGTGGCGCTGGCGGTCGTAGTCGCTCATCGGGACACCGGCGTTCGGGTACCGCTGGCGGACGTAGTCGAGCGCCTGCCACGGCTGGAGCCGGACCGGCTTGGAGCTCTTCTTGTAGTACGCCTGCGGCCCGGTGTACGGGTGGTCGCACTTGGAGGTCACCGGGCAGCTCGACTTGCGCGGCCGCTGCTTGCCCTCGGGGGTCAGGTGCTCCGACTTCACATCCATGTCGATGACCATGGACACGCCGCCCAGTGCCTCGACCATGTCCTTGAATCCGCCGAAGTTGATGATCGCCGCGGCGTCGAACTGCTCGATCCCGGTGTAGTTGCGCACCGTCTTGGAGAGCACCTTGAAGCCGTTCGTGACGTCGATCTTGCCGTTGACCTGGCTGCCCAGTGCCATCGCCGAGTTGATCTTCCCGCGGTGTGCCCGGACGCCGGACTTCGAGTCGGCCGGGATGTCCACGTAAAGGTCGCGGGGCATCGAGAAGAGGTAGGCCGTGCTCATGTCGGCCGGAATGTGCGCGATGAGGATCGAGTCGGACAGCGGCGGAGTCTCCGCCTTCCGCGGGTCGATGCCGACGAGCAGCAGCGTCAGCGGGCCCTTGATCTCTTCCTTCTTCTTCGACGCGGCCTGCGCCGCGTCGCCCTCGAGCAGGCCCTCGTCGGTGATGCCGCCGGTGTACTTGGCGATGAGGGTCTGGCCGGTGACCAGGGTGCCGCCGCTGGCGACCATGAGGACGGCGCCGAAGGCGGCGCACAGTCGCGCCCACAGCGGTGTGCGACGACGCTTCGCTGACTTAGGCAACCGTTCTCCTACCCCTGCTCCGACATCGACCACGCATGTTCCCACGACCGTACGGGTCTGAGGCAACCATCTCGATGGCCCGCGTGACCGGTGCCACCTTAGTTCTCTTACGGCTCCGGTTACCACAGGGTTCGATCGGAGGTGTTTACAGAATCAGTTAACAGTCCTAATAATTAGCCATGCGTCGATCCGTTCTCCTGGCCACGGCAGCGATCCTGGCCGCCGCGGGCTCCCTCGTCTACGTGGCCTCGACCGCGAGTGCGGCCGTGGCCTGTGCTCCCGCCTGGAGCGCCTCCTCCGTCTACGTCAAGGACAACGTCGCCTCCAAGGGCGGCAACAACTACACGGCCAGGTGGTGGACCCAGGGCGAGGACCCGGTCCTGAAGAGCGGCCAGTGGGACGTCTGGATCAACAACGGCGCCTGCGGCGGTACGACCAACCCGTCGCCGTCGAGCCCGTCCCCCTCCAGCCCGTCACCGAGCCCGTCCAGCCCTTCGCCGTCCCCGTCGAGCCCGTCCCCGTCCCCGTCGACGTCGCCGAGCACCCCGATCCCCGTCGGTGGCCTGCCGAAGCACGCGCTCATCGGCTACCTGCACGCCAGCTTCGCCAACGGTGCCGGTTACCTGAAGATGGCCGACGTGCCCGCCGAGTGGGACATCATCAACCTCTCGTTCGGCGAGCCGACCAGCGTCACCTCAGGTGACATCCGGTTCACCCTCTGCCCGGCCACCGAGTGCCCCGGCGTGGAGACCGAGGCGCAGTTCATCGCCGCGATCAAGGCCAAGCGCCAGGCCGGCAAGAAGGTGCTGCTCTCCATCGGCGGGCAGAACGGCCAGGTCCAGCTCACCACCACGGCGGCGCGCGACAAGTTCGTCAGCTCGGTCAGCGCGATCATCGACAAGTACGGCCTGGACGGCGTCGACATCGACTTCGAGGGCCACTCGCTGTCGCTGAACACCGGCGACACCGACTTCAAGAACCCGACCACCCCGGTCATCGTCAACCTGATCAGCGCGCTCAAGTCGCTGAAGACCCGCTACGGCGCCGGTTTCGTGCTGACCATGGCCCCGGAGACGTTCTTCGTCCAGCTCGGCTACCAGTACTACGGCTCGGGCCCGTGGGGCGGCCAGGACCCGCGCGCCGGTTCCTACCTCCCGGTGATCCACGCGGTGCGCGACTTCCTCACCGTGCTGCACGTCCAGGACTACAACTCCGGCTCGATCATGGGTCTGGACAACCAGTACCACTCGATGGGCGGCGCCGACTTCCACATCGCGATGACCGACATGATGATGGCCGGCTTCCCGGTCGCCGGTAACACCGCGAACGTCTTCCCCGGACTGCGTGAGGACCAGGTCGCCTTCGGTGCGCCCAGCTCGGTCAGCGCCGGCAACGGATACGTCGCGCCGGCCGGTGTCCAGCAGGCAGTGAACTGCCTGGTCAAGGGCGCGAACTGTGGCGGTTACACGGTGCGCAGCGGTCTCAACCCGAACTTCCGTGGCCTCATGACGTGGTCGATCAACTGGGACCGCTTCTACAACTGGGAGTTCAAGAACAGCCACGAGCCGTTCCTGAACGCTCTTCCCTGATTTTCGCCGGACTTTTTCGCCGGGACCGATGAGTTCGTGTCGGTGGCTCGGTCTACTGGATCGAGACACCGACACGAAGGGGCCACCACCATGGCGAAGCTCATCTCGACCCTGTTCATCTCCGCCGACGGCGTCGCCGAGATCGACCCGGACTGGCACTTCCCCTACTTCGACGAGAACATGGGACGCGCGGTCACTGAGGACTACGAAACCTCCGACGTGCTGCTGATCGGGCGCAACACGTACGACAGCTTCGCCGGCGCCTGGCCGGACCGGGAGGCCGCCGGCGGCGAGGACGCGCCGTTCGCCAAGCAGCTGGGCGACACCCGCAAGGTGGTCGCGTCCCGGCAGGACCTCGAGTTCACCTGGCGCAACTCGGAGCTCATCGACGGCGAGCTGACCGACGCCGTCCGGGCCCTGAAAGCGGACGAGAGCATCAAGGGCATCCTCATCCCGGGCTCCCTCGACGTCGTGCACCAGCTGCTGGCCGCCGGGCTGATCGACGAATTGCGGCTGCTCATCCATCCGGTCGCGGCCGGCAAGGGCGACAAGCTCTTCACCGAGGGCAGCCCGGTGCAGCATCTGAAGGTGCTGGCCACGGAGGCCTTTCCGACCGGTGTGATCCGGGTGATCTACGCGCCGGTGGAGCCGCCCGCCCCGGCCGGCTACTCCGACGTCAAGGACTTCCCCGAGGGGAACTAGCGCACGCAGCGGACGGCGGTCCGGATATCAGTTCTGCTTGGTCTCCCAGAAGATCTTGCTGATCTCCTCGATCTTCGCGAGCAGCTGATCGGCGACGGCCGGGTCGATCGAGCCCTTGGCGCCACCGGCTCCGGCCAGCTTGGTGGCGTCGTTGAAGAGCTGGTGCAGCTGCGGGTACTTCTCGAAGTGCGGGGCCTTGAAGTAGTCGGTCCACAGCACCCATAGGTGGTGCTTGACGAGCTCGGCCCGCTGCTCCTTGATGATCAGGGCCCGGGTACGGAACTCCGGGTCCTCGTTGGCCCGGTACTTCTCGGCGATCGCCTTGATCGACTCGGCCTCGATCCGGGCCTGGGCCGGGTCGTAGACGCCGCACGGCAGGTCGCAGTGCGCGCTGACGACGGTGCGCGGGGTGAACAGGCGGGGCAGTCGCATCAGATTCCGTTTCCGTTTCCGTGAACGTGGGTGAAGAACTCGCGGTCGTGGTGCACGAGCCGCCCCTCGGCCGGGCCGAGCAGCACCTCGAGCACGGTGGCGACCACGACGGTGGAGTCACCGACCGGGACCAGATGCAGCGGAGCGGCCCGCAGGCTCGCCTGGGCGCCGGGCAGGAACGGCTCTCCCGTCGGCAGCACGCTCCAGCCCTGTTCGGGAGTGAAGCGCGGCCCGCCGGTCCGGGCGAAGTCGCGGGCCAGGCCGGCGTGCCCGGGTCCGAGCAGGTTGACGGTGAAGCTCGGCGCCTCGAGGATGGCCCGCGCCGAACGGGAGCCGATCACCGAGAACGACAGCGCCGGTGGATCGACCGAGACCGAGGCCACGCTCGACGCGGTCAGCCCGGCCGGACCGTGCGCGCCCTGTGCGGCGATCACCGCTATCCCGGTCGGATAGCGGCGGAAGGCGGACTTGAAGAGCTCCCCGATGCCGGTTTCGATACCGCTCAACACTGGTTTCCTCACCTCGCTCCTGCCCACCGACGGAAACGACGTTAGAACCTCAACCTGAATTGAGGTCAACGATCGGGGCCTCCGGGCGGAGAGGCCCCGATCACACCACGCTCAGCGGTGGTACGTGTATTCGCTGCTCGTCGTCTCGTTACCCGCGCGGTCGTACGCGCGGAGTCGTACCTTGATGTTCGTGCCGTGGTTCTCCGGATCGAGGGTGAAGCGGTAGCCGCTGTCGGTGTCGGTCGCCGCCACTGTGCCGTCGATCACGAGCTCGACCCGGTCGACGCCGTTGAGGTCCGTGGCCTCGGCGCTGATCTCGACCGGCTCGGTCAGGGTCGAGCCGTCCTCCGGGGCCTCGGTGATGCTCAGATCGGCGCCGACAGTGTCGTTGATCACGACGCGCTCGCCCGTCGTGCTGTAACCCCGCCGGTCGGCGATGGTCCACACGATGGTGTAGGGGCCCTGCTCGGTGGGGTTGACGATCCACCGCAGGGGATCAGCGGTCGGCTGGCCGTCCTTGACCGAGATGGTGATGAGGCCGCTCGAGTCGCCGGCGAAGATCCTGGTGACAGTGCTGCCGCGGATCAGGGTGTTGTGCTCCGGGAGGATGTTCGCGATTTCGGGGCCCACGTTGTCGATGAAGTAGGTCCGGTCCATGTCCCAGCTGTTGTCGGCGCCGTCCCTGATGATCAGCCGCACCTTCGTGAAGCCGTTGAACGGACGGGTGTCCCAGTTGAGGACCCACGGAGCCTGAGTGGTCTGGGCGAGAGTGTTGCCGGCCATGTCCCGGATCTCGATCCGGGCCAGGTCGCCGTCGCGGGAGTTGAACTGGATCGGCGTCGTCCCGCCGATGACGGCGTTCGCGGCCGGGTAGACGATGCTCATCGGCGCCCGGAGATCGACCCGGACCGGTGTGCTCGCCTCACTGACGTCGCCGTCGACGTCGTAGGCCCGGACGGTCAACGGGACGGTCTGCTCGTGGAAGCCGGTCAGGTAGAAGGTCAGCGCCGGCGGAATCGGCGCGTCGAAGGTGCCCTTCACGACGTCCTTGAACAGCACCTCGACCTTCGCCAACTCGACGCCTTCGGCGAAGACCGGGCGGATCGTCGGGTTGTTGCCGATCAGCTGGCCCTCGGCCACGCCGGTGCTGAGAACGAACGAATCGGCGACGACCGCCGGTGGGCTCGCGGCGGCCGGCGCCGCGGCGAGCAGGGTGGCCGCGGCCGCGGTGGCCAGGGCGGACAGCAGTTTCACTTCGGAATCTCCCCGTGTCTGAAGTGGATGGTCGCAGGCTATCGACCGAACGTGAGGCGCGCGACCCGCTCCGTGACGAACTGGGAAATGAGGTATGCCTATCCTTATCCGCATGTCCGACGTGCTGCTGCGGCTCACCGGCGTGTCCGTGCGGCACGAGGTGTACGACGAATCCGGTGCCCCGAGCCACGGCGAGCCCCGGCCGCGAGACGTCTCCGCGGAGCTGCGCGCCGGCGAGGTGGTGCTGCTGCTCGGTCCCTCCGGATGCGGCAAATCCACCCTCACGCTGACCGCGAACGGCCTGATCCCACAGGTCATCGGCGCGCGGATGGACGGCACCGTGACCGTCGGCGGACGGGACACCGTCACCACCCCGGTGCCCGCCCTGGCCCGTGACGTGGCCATGGTCTTCCAGGACCCGGACGCCCAGATCGTCACGGCGAGCGTCCTCGACGAGGTCTGCTTCGGCCCGGAGAACCTGCTGCTGCCCGCCGCCGAGGTGCTGGACCGCGCCGAGGAGGCGCTGCGCCGGGTCGGGCTGTGGGAACGTCGCGACGACGACCCGGACCGGCTCTCCGGTGGCGGCCGGCAGCGGCTCGCCATCGCCTGTGCGCTCGCGTTGCGTACCTCCGTGCTGGTCCTCGACGAACCCACCGCGAACCTCGACCCGGCCGGTGTCGAAGAGGTCTACCGGACGCTGCGGGAGATCGCCGCCGGGCGGGATCGCGCCGTGCTGCTGGTCGAGCACAACCTGGACGCGGCCATCGACTTCGTCGACCGGGTGATCGTGCTGGACGCCGGCGGCAGGGTGACGCTCGACGGCCCGGCCCGGAGAATCCTCACCGACCACGTGGACGAGCTGGTCGAACTGGGGGTGTGGCTGCCGGTCGCCACCCTCGCGGCGCTGCGGTTGCGCGCGGCCGGCATCCGGCTGGACCCGCTGCCGCTGACCCCGTCCGAGCTCGCCGCCGGCCTCGACACGCTTCCCGAGTTGCCGGCTCCCACGGTCCCGACGGCCGTGCCGATCGCTGTCGAGACCTCGGTGCGGGTACGCGGAATGACCGTCCACCGCGGACGGAGGGCGATCCTGCACGACATCACGCTGTCGATCGGCGCCGGAGAGTTCGTCGCGGTGGCCGGCGCCAACGGGGCCGGCAAGACCACGCTCGCCCAGGCGATCGCCGGGGTCGTCGGCGTGCCGCGCGGGACGGTCGAGGTCACCGGGTCGTCCGGGTTCGTCTTCCAGAACCCGGAGCACCAGTTCCTCACCAACCGGGTCGACGACGAGCTGGCGTACGGGATGAAGGTTCTCCGGAGACCACAGGCCGAGATCGACGCGCGCGTCGAGGACCTGCTGGACCGCCTCGGCCTGCGGGAGTTGCGTGCCGTGCACCCGTTCCTGCTCTCCGGTGGCCAGAAGCGCCGGCTCTCCGTCGGCACCGCCCTGGTGACCCGGCCGGCCGTGCTGGTGCTCGACGAGCCGACGTTCGGCCAGGACCGGGAACGCGCCACCGAACTGCTCGACCTGCTCGACGCCCTGCACGCCGACGGCACCACGATCGTCGTGGTCAGCCACGACATGCACCTGATCGCCGAGTACGCGACCCGGCTCCTGGTCCTGGCCGACGGCCGGGTGATCGCCGACGGGACGCCCGCCGACGTCTACGCCGACGCCGCGGTGCTGGCCGCCGCCGGACTGAGGCCACCGCCGATCGCCCGGGCCGCCCGCGCGCTCACCCGTCACCCCGGTTGGCGCCGGCTGACCCGGCTCGCCGACCTGCCCGTGCTGGAGACCGCCCGATGAGCGACTCGATCCGGTCGCTGCGCTCGTACAACCCGGTGGTCAAAACGCTCGCACCGGTGCCCGCGATGATCGTGGTGGCCCTGTCCCGGGACCTGTGGACACCGGCCGTGATCGGCACGATCGCGCTGCTCCTGCTGCTGATCGGCGGTGGACTGCGCGGCCGTACCCTGCTGTGGGTCGTGGCCGGACCACCCCTGCTGGTGGCGCTGCTGACCGTGTCGTTCGGGATCTGGACGGACCCTGCCCTGGTCGACGAGACCACGGCGCTGCTCACGATCGGGCCGTTCACACTCTGGTCCGGCGCGCTGCACACCGGGCTCGCCACCGGCCTGCGGGTGGCCGCCGTGCTGTTGCTCGGGCTGATCGTGGGCCTGACCACGGACGGGCCGGACCTGGTCCGCTCGATGATCGCGCACCTGCGGGTGCCGTACCGAATCGGATACGCGGGTTTCGCGGCGATGCGGTTCGTGCCCCGCTTCCAGCGTGACCTCGAGATCATCCGGCTGGCGCACCGGGTGCGCGGCGTGAGCGGCGGACGCGGGCCGGTGACCACCCTCCGGCGGTACGGCGGCTACGCGGTGCCGCTGCTCGCCGGTGCCATGCGGCACGGCGACCGGGTGTCGCTGGCGATGGAGGCGCGGGGATTCGGGGCGGACCGGACCCGCACCGAACGCCGGCAGGTCCCGCTGCGCTCCCGTGACGCCGTGCTCGCCGCGCTCCTGATCGCCCTGTGTTTCGTACCCCATCTCCCTGGAGCTCTCGGATGAAGACCCTCACCACCCGTTATCTGATGGCGTGCGCGGCGATCGGCGCGGCCACCGGCGTGCTGCTGATACCCGCCTATTTCGTGTCGTTCGCAATCTCCGCGGCCGTTCCGCTGGCCTACGCGGCGATCGCCGGCGTGTGGTTCCTCGGACCGGTCGTCGCCCTCGCCGTGCTGCGCCGCCCCGGCGCCGCGGTGCTGACGATGTTCCTCGCCGGGATCATCAACATCGCGTCGCCGGCCGGTCCGAGCGCCATCATCACCAACCTGATGGTCGGCGGCGCTCTGGAACTGGGCTTCCTGATCACCCTGTACCGGATCTGGCGGCCCTGGCTGTTCTTCCTGACCGGGGCGCTGTTCCAGGTCTACTACGCGATCAGCGCCTACGCCTACTTCAACATCGACGACATGACGACCGCGGCCCAGGTCGCCTTCTTCGTCCTGCTCTTCGCCAGCGCCGCGATCTTCACCCAGCTCGGCCTGATCATCGCCAAGCGTCTGACCGCGGCCGGAGTGGCCCGCGGCATCGCCCCGGCGCCGGTGCCGGCCGCTCGATGACGCCGGCGGACAGATCTTGTGAGTGACAACTCCGAGCGCCGCCCGAGCACATCGGCCGGGTGCTCGGTATCTTCCTGCGCGTGTTCATCGGACGCCGAACCGAACTGCGGGAGCTGCGGACCGCGCTCACCGAGAGCGGGGTGTGCGTACTGACCGGTCCTCCGGGGATCGGCAAGTCGGCGCTCGCCGCCGCGTACGCGGCGGACGGCGGCGCCCATCCGGGCGGAGTCTGGTCGGTGAGCCTGTCCGGCAGCAGCGCCGACCCGGGCGAGATGGCCGCCACCCTGGCCGCGGGACTCCGTGCCCGGATGGGGAACCCACAGGTCGCCGATGTCGTCGAGGTCTTCGCGGAGCAGGTCGCCGCCGAGCCCGGACCGAGCCTGCTGATCGTCGACGACATTCCCGGCGGGCACACCGACGACCTGGTCGACTGGCTCAGCGTGCGTCCGGCGGGGCGTCGTCTCCGTACCGTGCTGATCACCAGCCGGGGTGTGCCCGGAGTCCCGGCGCCGGTGCTCGAGATCGGCCCGATGACCGGCGACGACGCGACCGGGATCCTCGGTGCCGACGCCGGTACGGACATCGCCGAGCTGGTCGGCGGCCATCCGCTGGCGCTGCGCCTGGCCACCCTCGCGCTGCGCAAGCACAGCCCCGCCGACCTGGCCGACCGCCTCGCGACCGCTGATTCACCGCTGACCATGCTGCTGCGTGACCGTTTCGACGGCCTCGGCGAGACGGCGTGCCGGGTGCTGCGGTTCTCCGCGCTCAGCTCACCGGCCGCCCTGCCCCCGGGAATGCTCCGCCTGCTCCTCGGCCGGCCCGGCGCCGAGGAGGCGATCGAGGAGCTGCACCGCGAACTGCTCGCCAACCCGGTCGACGGCGCCTGGCAGGTGCCGTCGCTGGTCCGTGACGCGGCCCGGCAGCACCTTCCGCCGGTCGACTGGACCGCCCTGGCCCGGCGGCTCGCCGACGCGGTCATCGACCATCCGTGGTCCGACCCGGCCGAGTCGTTCCTGGTCAACCGCCACGCGGCCCGGCTCGCCGGACGCCCCGACCTGCCGGCGGCCATTGTGGACCGGCTGCACCGGCGGGTCACCACGCTGCGCGAACCTCTCCTGACCCTGCCGCACCACCGGGCACTCGCCGAACGGCACTTCGACGACCCTGCCGTGCTCGTCGACGCCGCCGAGACCATGCGCGTCTGCGGCGAAGCGGAGGAGGCGCGGGACTGCGCCGAACGCGCGGTACCGCTCGCCACCGACCCGGCGCTGCGGCACCGGGCCCGGCTGCTGCTCGCCGAGGTCCTCGACGAGCTCGGCGAGACCGGCCGCGCCGACCACCTGTGGACGCTGCTGACCTCGGCGAACGGCACGGCGCTGCCGTACCTGCGGTCACGGCGGCTGCGCGGGCGGCACGACGAGGCACGGCAGGGCCTGACCGAGCTGATCGACCGGCTCGGCATCCGGCAGGCGGTGTTCGACCAGGTACAGCTCGCACAGCTGGAACTGGCCCGCAACGAGATCGAGGACGACGCCCACCCGGCCGCCCGGCGACGGGCCGTGGCGGTCGTCGCGGCACACGCCTACCCGAGCCTCAACGATCACGTAACCGTGGCCGAGGCCGTCCGCGTGCTGATCGACGCCCGGCTCACCCCGCCTCCGGCCGACCCCGGACAGGACCGGCCGATCTGGGCAGAGACCGCTCGTGAGCTGCATCGACTCCGCGAACGCTATGCCGGAAGTCACGGTCCCCGGCACAGTCTGACCCTCGCCCTGGCGGTCGCCCACGCCGAGGCGCTGACCGCGCTGGGAAAACCGGGCGAAGCCCGGCAGAAGCTCGATGCGGTACGCGACGACGTGCGCGACCGGTTCGCAACGGTTCATCCGGCCCGCTTCCGCGCCGAGCTGATGTTCGGTTTCACGGCCGCCCGTTCGCGGCGTAACGAGGACGCGGCGGAACACTTCGAGCAGGCCTTCCACGGCTTCCGCGCCGCCCTCGGCGACACCCACCCCAACACGCTGCGCGCCGAACTGGCCCTCGGCGTGGCCCTCAAACTGACCGGCCGCCGCGGTGCCGCCAAGCACATGCTGCACGTGCTGCGCCGCGCCCCCGGCAGCGTCGGCATCGGCACCGACCTGTTCCTGCAGAGCGCCTTCGGCTCCGGCCTGTCCGTCTTTCCGTCCTGGCTGTGGCGCCGCCTGACCCCCCAGCCCCGCGAATAGGGCGGGTCAGTGCGGGTCCCGGTGGCGGTGGCGGAGCATCGGGACCAGCATGGCCGGGAACATCAGGATGTGGCCGGCGGTCATCATCGTGTCGCCGGAGATCAGGTCCAGCCAGTAGGGGACCAGCAGCACCACGAACGGGACGTACATGGCGGCGCACATCTCGATGATGTGGGCCCACGCGTGCTTGCGGAACCACATCCACAGCGCCATGCCGATCGCCATGTTCGTGGCCATCACCATGGCGTGCGCGTCCGGGCGGTCGTGCAGGCCGGGCAGCGCCAGGGACCAGACGGGGCCGAGCGCGAACATGCCGACGAACATCGCGACGACCATTTCCAGGTAGTGACCGAGGAATCGAAGCATGCCGACGATGGTCCCGGCCGCACGGCGTGAAGTCGGGTGCCGAAGGTCATGCCGGAGGGTCATGGCGTGGCATGAGCAGGCCCAGGGCCCGCGCCCGGAGCGCCGCCTGGGTGCGGTCCCGGACGCCCAGTTTGACCAGCACGTTCGTGACGTGGTTCTTCACGGTGCCCTCGGCCAGGAACAGCGCCGCGGCGATCTCGCGGTTGCTGCGGCCGCGGGCCAGCAGGTCGAGGACCTCGTGTTCCCGTTCGGACAGCGGATCCACCAGCGGTTGCGGCTGCGCGGGGGCGGCCGGGTCGGGCAGTGCGGCGAACCGGGCGACGACCTTGGCGGCCACCGACGGATGCAGGACCGACTCGTCGCGTACGGCCGCGCGCACCGCCTCCAGCAGCCGTTCCGACGACACGTCCTTGAGCAGGTAGCCGACCGCCCCGGCACGCAGGGCCGCGAACACGTCGTCATCGTCGTCGAACGTGGTCAGCGCGATCACCCGGGTGCCGGGGTGGTCGACGCGGATCCGCCGGGTGGCCGCGATCCCGTCGAGCACCGGCATCCGCAGGTCCATCAGCACGACGTCCGGCCGCAGTTCCGCGACCCGGCGCAGCGCCTCGTCGCCGTCGGCCGCCTCACCGACCACCTCGATGTCGTCGTGCACGCCGAGCAGCACCGCGAGCGCCTCCCGGAACAGCGCCTGGTCGTCGACGAGCAGCACCCGTACGGTCATCCTGGAACCTCCATGAGCAGGGTGGATCCGCCGCCGGGCGCCGGGGTGAGACTCAGGGTCCCGCCCAGTCCGGCGGCGCGTTCCCGCAGCCCGAGCAGGCCGTACCCGGAGTCGGCGCCGGGTTCGGAGAAGGAGCCGTCGTCGCGTACCTCGAGACGGACCGCCGACGGATCGGTGTAGTCGAGGACCACCACGGCCCGGCTGGCCCGGGCGTGCCGGCGGACGTTCGTCAGGCCCTCCTGGGCGGCCCGGAACAGGGCCTCCTCGGCGTCGGCGAGCAGGGTACGGACGTTTCCGCTGACGTCGACCTCGGTGGGCACACCCGCGTCCTCGGCGAGCGCCCGCAAGGCCTCCGGCAGCGGTGGCCGGCTCTCGCGTAGCGCGCTGACCGATCGACGCACCTCGCGCAGCGCCTCCTCGGCCTGGTCCTGTGCCTTGACCAGCATCGTGTCGGCGCGGGCCGGGTCCGGGGCGAGGACCGCGCGGGCGGCCTTGATCTGCATCTGCACCACGGTGAGCGCGTGCCCGAGCCCGTCGTGGATGTCCCGGGCGACGCGGTTGCGCTCCTGCGCGGCGGCGAGGGTCTCGGCCTGGGCGGCGTACTCGCGCAGCCGCTGGTGGGCCCGGGCCAGTTCGGCGCGGGCCTGCTGTTCGCGCATCAGCACCTTGGTGATGACGACCGCGAACCCGGCCGCCGCGAACAGCGCGACCCCTTCGCGCAGGCCCTCGTCGACTTCCATGCCCGCGTGCAGCAGTGGCAACGGCAGCACGACCGCGGCGACGGCCGGTAGTGGCAGCAGGAGGGTGGCGCGGATCGCCAGGACGACCAGCATCAGGGTGGCGCCGACCGAGGCGGCGGAGAACGCGAAGACCCCGACACCGAGCAACAACAGCATCCCGATGTACGCGTATCGCAGCCGCCGATTCTGTGAGGCCCAGCCATACCCGAAGGTGGCCAGCAGCACGAAGGCGGCGGCCGGTGGCAGCGACCACGGTGACCGGCCGTCGCCGAGCACGTCGATGACGAGAGTGGTGAACGCCGCCAAGGTCAGCGCGGCCATGGCTCTCTTCACCCGACCACTGTCCGTCACTACTTTCGGTGCGGTCAATCCATCACAGAGTGTCAGGTACGAGACGACCGCAACCGCGGGCACTCGCGGGCCGTAACCATTCGTAATAATCTCTGGGCCGCTCTCGGAGCGGTCACTACGGGGGCTGTGGAAGGAGTGCACTGGTGGCGGCATTGGCGGACGCCCGGCGGCGGGCCGGACTGACGGCGCTCTACCTCGGAATCTTTGCAACGATCTGGCTCAGCGTGCCGGTGGCGGAGCCGCCGTTCGGTGCGGTGCTGGTGGCGGCCAGTATCGCGGCGCTCATGACAGCGGGTGCCGGTGGTGCGCTCGTGATCCGTGGCCGCATCGAGGGCCCGCTGGGGCGGGACGCGGCAGCCGACCGGAAATACCTCGTGATCTTCGCGGGTGAGCTCGCGGCGGCCGGCTTCGGTGCGGTGCTGCTCGCGGTGACCGGCCGGTCGGCGTACATCCCGGTGCTCGTCGGCGCGGTCGTCGGCGTGCACTTCTGGCCGCTCGCGCCGGTGCTGCGCGATCCGGCGCTGCGGATTCTGGCCATCCTCGTCTGCCTGGCCGCGCTGGCCGGTCTGATCGCCGGCGCGATGTCGTCGGTGCCGCCGGGCACGGTGGTCGGCGCGGGGGTGGGCGTGCTGCTGCTCGGGTACGCGATCGGCGCGCTGATCCGCGGCGCGATGACCTTGCGGGCGTCGCACGGCTGAGGTTTCTCGGTGACCACCGCCGTCAGCCCCGGCGGTGGCGCTGGGGCCGTGAGTCTCACCTGCGTCGCTCCGGAGCCCGGGGGCTCCTCGTAGCCGTACCGAAAAAGGGTTTTAAGGCCTTTCAGTTGCGGGAAAGGGGCTTTTGTCGTCGAGTGCCGGTAGGGTACGGGTTTCCAACACCTAGGACGTGTAGAGACCACCTAGGACGGCCCGTGGACAAGCTGACGCGCCCCGATCCGGCGATGCGTGACGTCGACCGGCTGGCCGAGTTGTTTCCGGCGGTCGTCACCGAGGTCGCCGACGCGTCCGGCCGCCTGACCCGGGTCGTCGACTTCGACCTGCTCCGGCAGCGGCTGGGTGGTGATGCCGGTGAGGACGTCCGGGAGCGTTACCGGCTGGAGTGGCCGGGCAAGCGCCGGGCGCAGCGGGTGGCGCGGGAGCCGGCCGTGGGAGCGTTGCGGCCGTCGCGGGAGCAGTCGCGTGATTTCGACCGCACCGGGAACCTGTTGATCGAGGGTGACAACCTCGACGTGCTCAAGCTGCTGCAGGAGTCGTTCCTCGGGCGGATCAAGGTGGTCTACATCGATCCGCCGTACAACACCGGCAACGACTTCCTCTATGACGACGACTTCTCGCAGACGCGGGCGGGTTATCTGGCGCGGTCGGGGCAGGTCGACGCGAACCGGGTGCCGCTGGTGGCGAATCCGGAGACCGGCGGACGGTTCCACTCGGACTGGCTGAGCATGATGTATCCGCGGCTGCTGCTCGCCCGGGACCTGCTCACCGACGACGGTGTCATCTTCATATCGATCGACGATCATGAGATCGACAACCTGCGGAAGATCTGCGCGGAGATCTTCGGTGAGCGCAACTTCGTCGCGCAGATCATCTGGCAGAAGGTCTACGCGCCGAAGAACTCCGCGCGCTGGTTCTCCGAGGATCATGACTACATCCTGGTCTTCGCCCGGAACAAGGACCGCTGGCAACCGCAGCCACTGGCCCGCACCGAGGAGATGGAGGCGCGTTACCGCAACCCCGACGGCGACCCGCGCGGGCCGTGGAAGCCGGAGAACATGTCGGCCCGCAACCGGTACGACGCCGGCGTCTACCCGATCACCACGCCGTCCGGCCGGGTCATCGACGGACCGCCGCGCGGCAGCTACTGGCGGATCTCGAAGCAGCGGTTCGACGAGCTGAACGCGGACGGCCGGATCTGGTGGGGCTCGGGTGGCGACAACGCGCCCGCGGTCAAGCGCTTCCTCTCCGAGGTGTCGGCCGGGCGTACTCCGCAGACGCTCTGGTCGTATCGCGAGGTGGGGCACACCCAGGACGCCAAGCGGAGTCTGTTGCGGTACGTGCCGTTCGAGCACACCGCGAACGTCCTCAACTCCGTCAAACCGGTCGAACTCCTGCAGCGGATCCTTCAGCTGGCCGGCCGCCCCGGCGACGGGGACGTCGTGCTGGACTTCTTCGGCGGCAGCGCGACCACCGCCCATGCCGTGCTGACGCAGAACGCCGCGGACGGTGGCAACCGGCGGTTCGTCAGCGTCCAGATCCCCGAGCCGTTGCCGGTCGCCGAGCACGGCCTCAGGTCGATCTTCGAGATCGGCCTGACCCGGGTCCGCAACGTGGCCGCCGAGCTGGAGGCGTCGGGCGTCTCGGGTGACCTGGGGTTCCGGGTGCTGAGGCTGGACTCGCCCAATCTGACCGACGCCCGGGTGCCGCCCGGCGATCTCGACCAGGCCGCGCTGACCGCCTACGCCGACCGGGTCGAACCGGACCGGACCGGTGAGGACCTGCTGTTTCAGGCGATCCTGGACGCGGGCCTCGATCCGGGCCTGCCGATCTCGTCCGACGGCGGGCTGTTCGTCGTGGGTGCGGACGAGCTGGTCGCCTGCTTCGACGAGACGATCACCCCGGCGCTGGTACGGGAGATCGCCGCGCGGCGGCCACGACGTGCGGTCTTCCGGGAGTCCGCCTTCGCCGACGACGCGACCCGGATCAACACCGACCGGATCTTCGCCGAGCTGTCGCCGTCAACCGACGTGAAGGCTGTCGGGTAGGTGCGGCTCCAGTTCCGGGTGCAGGAGTTCCAGACCGAGGCGGTGCACGCGGTCGCCGACTGTTTCGCCGGGCAGCCGTACCGGCGGCCGGACACCCGCAACGCCGAGCTGGAACTGGACCCGTCGCGGCTGCTGGCGAACGTGCGGGCCGTGCAGGAGCGGGCCGGCCTGCCGCAGTCCGGTGCGCTCGCGTGCAGCGACGCGGCCCCGGACGCGCCCAATCTGGACGTCGAGATGGAGACGGGCACCGGGAAGACGTACGTCTACATCAAGACGATCATGGAGTTGCACCGGAGACACGGCTGGTCCCGGTTCATCGTGGTGGTGCCGGGCGTGGCGATCCGCGAGGGGGTGCGCAAGGCGTTCGAGATCACCGCCGGGCACTTCCGGCAGACGTACGGGACATGCCCGCGCCCGTTCACCTACGACTCGACCCGCCTGCACGAGCTGGAACGGTTCCGCACCGGCGCCGGAGTCCAGGTGATGATCATCAATCTGCAGGCGTTCAACTCGGCCGCCCGCGAGAACCGCCGCATCTACGAGGAGCTGGACGGATTCGGGTCACGGCGGCCGATCGACGTGATCAGCGCGTCCCGGCCGATCGTCGTGATCGACGAACCGCAGCGAATCGGATCGGCCCGCTCCCTGGAGTCGCTGAGCCGGTTCCGCCCGCTCATGGTGCTGCGCTACTCGGCGACCCACCGGGTCCGGCACGACCTCGTGCACAGGCTCGACGCGCTCGACGCCCACCGGCGTGAGCTGGTCAAACGCATCGCCGTGGTGGGTGTCGAGGGCGAGCCCGGCCCGGCGAAGCGGCGTGTGCAGATTCGTGAGGTGATCCGCGCCCACCTGGGCCGGGAACGCGAACTGCACGCCCGCGGCGTCAAGGTGCTGTCCCTGCTCTTCATCGACCAGGTGGTCCGCTACCGGGACTATGCACGCGCCGACCAGCTCGGTGACTACGCCCGGATGTTCGTGGAGGAATACCGCGCCCTGACCGCGGGCGTTCCGGACGGTCCCTACCGGCGGTACCTCGACGGCATCAGTGTCGAGCGCACCCACCAGGGCTACTTCGCGATCGACCGGCGCACCGGGCGCATGGTCGACGGCGACGCCTCCGATGTGGACGCCTATCACCTCATCCTGCGCGATCGGGAGCGCCTGCTGTCGATGGACGAGCCGGTCCGGTTCGTGTTCTCGCACTCGGCGCTGCGCGAGGGCTGGGACAACCCGAACGTCTTCGTCATGGGCATGCTCAAGAGCAGCGACAACACCGTCTCCCGGCGCCAGGAGGTGGGCCGGGGCCTGCGGCTCGCGGTCGACCAGCGCGGCGAGCGGGTGGACGGCGTCAACGAGCTGACCGTGGTGGCCGACGAGTCGTACTCGGCGTTCGTGGCCGCGCTGCAGGCCGAGGGCGAGACGGGCGAGATCACCGACGGCCGCCGGGCCGCTGCCAGGCGGCCCGCGGCACCGAAGAACCCGGTCGTGCTGGCCGACTTCGACTCGGCCGAGCTCGTCGGCCGGTGCGTCGCGGCACTGGACACGTGTCTGGTCGTGCCGATCGGCAAGTACACCGTGCAGACCGCGACCGGCGAGCGGACCTACGACGACCGGGCTCCGGACAGCCGGATCGACCTGCTCGGGGAGCTCGTGGCACGGACCGGGCTCACCCGCCGGACCGTCTGCGCCATCCTGACCGGGCTGCGGCCGGCCACCTTCGCGCTCTACCGCAACGATCCACCGCGGTTCGTACGCGAGGTCGCCACGATGATCAGCCGGGAGATCGCCGGGGCACCACCATCGGCGTCCCGGTCCGCGGATGATCGAACACCTCGACCCCGTGCCGGTAGACATCACTCAGCAGTTCCCCGGTGAACACCTCCCGTGGTGGGCCCTCGGCCCCGACCTGGCCGCCGGCGGCCAGGTCGCGGCGGCCGACGCGAAGAACGCGGTGGCACCGGGAGCCCCGGTGGCCCCCGGTGCGGGTCTGGGCGCCAGCCGGACCCTGTGCAGCGCCGAAACGGGCAGCAGCCTCGGCAGCGCGACCTGCGGCGCCACACTGAACCCCGGGATCCCCGGAGTCGAGCGCGGCCGGTGAGTACAGCGCCGTACTCACTCTCACGCTCGCCTGATCCGTCAGGCCTGACTCCGGGTTCCCCGGGTGAGGGAACCGGCCGGGGATTCCGCAACAATCCCCGGCCGGCCCGCCCCATCGTAAGGAGCGACAGGACCGTCCGAGGCACGCTGGCCGCGGTTCTTCTGCTGATCATGCTTCCGGCCCCGGCGAACACCTGCCTGGACGTACCGTTCTCGATCACGGTCCCGGCCGACGCCACCCCCGGTGACCACGCGGGCGGAGTGATCGCCTCGATCGCCGAGGAGGCGGTCGACGCCACGGGGCAGAAGGCCCTGGTGGACCGGCGGGTCGCGGCGCGCGTCCACCTCACCGTCGCGGGTGCCGTCGCTCCCACACTCACGATCGACACGGTACGGCTGGAGTACACCCAGTCGGTGAACCCGGCCACCGGCGGCGAGATGACCGTCCGCTACCGGGTCCGCAACACCGGCGACCTGCGTCTCAGCGGCACCGGCGCGGTGCGGGTGACCGGCCCGTTCGGCTGGGAACTGGCCCGCACCGGCGTCCTGGAGATCCCCGAACTGCTGCCCGGCGGCTCCGTGACCGTCACCGAGAAGATCGTCGGAGTGCAGCCGACCGTCCGACTCAACGCCGAAGTCACCGTGGAACCGGCGAACTTCGACGAGAAACTCACCGGAGTGACCCGCGGCACAGCGGTCTGGGCCTGGCCGTGGGCCCTGGTAGGAGTCCTGGTCGCGGCTGTCTTGTACCTGCTCTTCCGATTCACCCGCCGCGGCTCGTCCCACCGACGGCAGAAGAAGAACCGCACATCTCTGGACCCGGCCCCCGCGCAATGAGGATGATCAGTACGACATCGACGTCGTGTCGCCAGCCGGTGACGACCCGTACGCGCCACCACTCGATGATCAGGAAGGACGAGCCGACATGACCGACTTCTCCACCCGCCTGCGCCGCGCCACCATGGTCGAGCACCGCGAGGCCGAGACCCGGAGCTTCATCTCCCGCCTGATGGCCGGTGACGTTCCGGTGGCCGGGTTCGCCGCGCTCACCGCCCAGTACCTCGCCGTCTATCGCGAACTGGAGGCCGCTGCCGCCCGCATGCGCGCCGATGCCGTCGCGGACGAAGTCCAGGCCGCCGGGCAGGCCCCTGGAAAGGCCGTTGGATCCGCCGCCGCTCACGCCGCTGGGCACGCCGGGCACGCCGCCGCGCTGGCCCCGGAGATCGTCTCGGCGTTCGCCGACCCGGCGCTCACCCGGGCTCCCGCCCTGGAGGCCGACCTGGCGCACCTTTACGGGGCCGACTGGGAGTCGACGATCACGGTCCTGGACTCGACCCTCGCCTACACCGATCGGCTCCGCGAACTCGCGGCCACCTCGGCCACCCACTTCATCGCCCACCACTACGTGCGCTATCTGGGCGATCTCAGCGGCGGCCAGATGATCGGCCGCACCCTCGCCAAGCACTACGGGTTGGGCGAGGCCGGCACGTCGTTCTACCGCTTCGAGCAGATCCCCGACCCGCGCGCCTACAAGATCGCGTACCGCGAGCGCCTGGACGCCCTGGACCTCACCGACGACCAGGCCACAACCCTGATCGACGAGGCTCAGCTGGCCTTCCGCTACAACGCGGCCGTTTTCGTGGAGCTGGGCGCCCGATACCCGGAGAACCCCGAAGACCTCGCCCCCGCCGCCTGATCAATCCGGCCCTCGCGCACCGCCGGCCGCTTCCGGCTCGGCCGTCGCGTGCCGCCAGCCGCCTTTCGGTCCGGCCATGGCTCACAGCCGGGGATCTATGACGCGGTCAGGTCGGTGAGGTCCCGGAGGATCTCGGAGACGCTCACCGGGTCGAGGCGGTTCAGGTCGATGTGCCTCTGGCCGGTCCGGCTCCAGCGATGGGCGACGCCCTGCTGCAGCCAGATGTCGTTGAGGGTCTGCTCCGGGTAGAAGTCGACGTCACCGACCGCGATGCCCGGCTCGAACTCGACGATCACACGCAGGCCGTCGTCGAGCGAGAGTTCGATCTGGCTCTGCATGCCGGCGTCCTGCGGTGCCTCCCGGTGCCAGCCGCGGCGTTCCATGCCGAGCAGCTTGGCGGACGGCACCTTCGCACCCCGGAAGCGGATCAGGCGACTGCCGTCCACATCCGCCTCGGTCAGGGTGAAGACCGGCCGTCCCAGCTGCGGGAACGGCTGGAGGATCTCGTAGTCGGCGAACACCTCCGCCCACGCCGCGACGTCATCGCTCAGATGCAGCGGATGGGCGAGCCCGATCACCGTGTCGTCGGTGAGGGCGATTTCATCGTCGGCCACGTCGGAGAAGGACCGGTCCTCGGCGACCCGGAACGACCCGGCCGGCCTCTCCGCGCCCGCCGACTCGTACGTCACCCAGACCAGGCGGCGGACGATGTGCCAGAGCAGGGGATGCTCGACGAACAGTTGACGGAACTCGGCACCGGTCCAGCGACGGTTGGTCAGCATCGCCTTCTCCAGGCGGCGGACCAGGTCGGTCGCCACCGTGCGGACATCCTTCTTCAGACCGGTGAAGCGTTGGTAGGCGGCCGGCGCCAGGATGACGTCGTCACGCGTGCCGGGCTTGGGTAGCGCCTTCAACGGTTTCCCGGCGCCGTCGGTCACGAACGGCCGCAGCTGCTCGTCGAAGCCGACCACGAACTGCCGGGGACCGTAGTCGAGACGCAGGCTGCCGTCGCCGTCCAGCCCGAAGCCGGGCACCAGGCGGTCGGCCAGCTGTTCGGGGGTCAGCCCGAGACGGTCGGCCACCTCCTTCATCATCTGCTGGGCGGCGTGCTTGAGAGCGCTGAACTTCGACCGCTGCGCGATGGTGTGCAGGTGCATCAGGGCGATGTCGGTGCCGATCCGGGCCAGTACGTGCAGGCCGGTGACGGCCCGGTTGTGCCCGCCCTCGCCGGGCCAGGCGAGGATCAGCGGCGACAGCCGGCGAACCGTGTCGTCATCGCCCAGCAGCCCGAGAGCGTCGAGCACCCAGTTGTCCTTCGACGCGGCTCCGGCGGCCTGCCACTGCTCGAACAGGCTCCACGCGAAGGCGGCCGAGTCGCACGTGGCGCGGACCTCGTCGAGCCCGGGGAACGGCGTGTCCATCCTGGACATCGCCAGCATCGTGATCAGGTTTGCGACCGGCTCGTCGGTGAGCGACCCGGCGCCGTCGCGCAGCAGCACCGGCCGAAGCGCCCCGAGAGCTGCCCAGGCCGGAACAGCCGGGATCTTGGGCGGGTTGAGGACCGCCGGGTCGGTGGCGAGGAGGGCCTCGATGGCGGTGGCGGCCTCGTCGCCGTACCCCCGGGCCGTCGAACGCACCGTCTCCGCATGGTCGTTGTCCCGGAGCGCGAGCAGCGCGGTCTCGGCCTGCCGCCGCGCCACGCCGGCCTTGCCGAGGGCCGCCGGGATCAGTGCGCGGGCCGTCACGTCGTGGTGCCGTACCAGCCAGTCGAGGGCGTCCTGACGAACCGTCTTGAGCCGGGACAGCCAGTCCGCCATCAGCGTCGCGACCGCCGGTGACGCGAACGGCCGGACCAGCACTGCGGTGTCGCCGGGCGCGCGCCGGGCCACCGACAGGACCACCGGGAGCGAGTCGATGCCGAACCGCGCGACGACCGGCCGGAGGTAGGTTTCGGCGGCCCAGGTGTCCTCGGGTTGCCACTCGGCCAGCGTGCGGCGGGCCAGCTCATCCGGAGCGTTGAGCAGGTAGGAGGCCGCCTCACGCACCGACAGCTGGTTGGCCAGGACGACCTTGTGACGCAGATCGGGGTCCCACTTGTCGTCCGCGTAGCGGGGCAGCGTGTAGCTGCTCCAGCGTTCCAGCTCGCCCGGCAACCAGCTCATCGACGCCGACTCGTCGCGGGTCAGGCCGCTGACGACGATCGGTTTGGCCCGCTTGGGAGCCCGTTTCCACGACGGGTCGGCGAGCACCGGCGGCACCGCGGAGAGCGGGGCGGGCGTGACGGCCGACGCCTCGTCGAGGATGCTCCGGACACGGCCGGCGGCGTCGAGGCTGAGCTCTGGCAGGACCCGTGCGGCCGGCTCAGGGTGCTTGAGCAGGTGACTGCGGAGCAGACCGGCGGCACCGCGCTTGCCGCCCGCCTCGGCGAGCAGGCGCAGCGTGCGTCCCGGGAACCGGTCGGCGTGCGTCATCAGGGCCGGTGTGACGTATTTGGCGTCGGCCCGTTCGATCAGGCCGGCGGTGACCTCGTCGCCGGGCAGCACGGTCAGCACCGATAGCAACCGCTTGCGCGAATCAGCGTCCCACGCCTCGTCGAACCAGCGGAACAGCGCCGGAGCGGCGGCCGGGCCGACACCGTCGACCAGGGTGGTGAGCAGGACCATCGAGTTGGTCATCAGGTTCGAGGCGGCCACCGGGTGAAGCGCGTGCACGTCCCCGGTGGTGGAGGCCCCGGCGAGCAGCAGCGTCGCGAGATAGGCGTCGGCCACCGCGACCGTGTCGGTCACGTCCTGCTCGAACCACGCTCGCTGATCCGGGACGAGAACGGACGCCGCGGTACGGGCGAACAGGCCGGCCTCCCGGTAGGGCCGGAGAGCAGCCGTGAGCTCGGCGAACTCCTCTTCGGTGGCGGCGGCGACCGCGTGCCGCACCCGCAGCAGCGCCTGCATGGCGGGGTCGGCCCACCACCCCTCACGGGTCTCACCGGGAAGCAGATGACGCACGCCGGGGTGACCGTTGGACCACCGGCCACGACCGCTCGGAGCATTGTCGTCGATGACGGTCAGCGCCGTCATGATGATCGCGGCCTCGGCGGCGAACGGCAGACCCCGCTCACCGATCCACACGTCGGCCCAGGGATTGACCCAGTCGTCGCTGGACCACCGGTGCGAATAGGCCGCCGCCGCGATCGCCGCGGCACCCAGCGGAGACGCGTCGGGCGAACCGCTCAACCACCGTCGCCCGGCGTCACGGGTCGCCTCGGCCGTGTTCGGAGCGTCCAGGACGATGCGGATGTGTCCGCCGGAGTCGGCGATGCTGCCGTCGACGACCGTGCGCGCCTTCGCGTCCGGCGTGAACCGGCCGACGCCGGTGCTACCCCGGCGTGGCGAGCGGTGCCGGTGCCAGGCCGGTGGAAAGACGAACGTGTCCTCGTCGAAGCTCCGCATGGCGCGCACAGTAACGGCAGGGTCCGACAGGAACTGAGGATCATGCGATCATCCGCAGATGCCCGATGAGAAGCTGCGCCGGCTCGTTGCGATGCGCGACTGCGACCGGATCCTCTCCGGCGTCCGTCCGAAGACCATGCGGGACCGGCTCGCCGACCTCGAGGCCGGCGGTGACCTGGATGGATGGCCGGACTTCTACGGTGACGGGCCGGTCGAGGCGCTCGAGGCGCGCGTGGCCGACCTGCTCGGCACGCAGGCTGCGGTGTTCTTCCCGACCGGCACGATGGCACAGCAGGTGGCGGTACGGTACGGCGCCGACCGCACCGGTGTCGCGGCGGCTGCCCTGCACCCGCTCGGACACCAGGAGGTGCACGAGCGGCACGCGTACGCCGAGCTCACCGGCCTTCGCGGGATCGCCTCCACGGATCGGCCGCGCAATCCGACCGCCGCCGACATCGCCGCCCTGGCCGAGCCGGTGAGCACCGTCGTCTTCGAGTTGCCGCTGCGGGACGCCGGATTCGTGCTGCCGGGCTGGGACGAGCTGGTGGACGCGGTCAAGGCGACCCGCGCGATCGGCGCCCGGGTGCACTTCGACGGTGCCCGGATCTGGGAGTCGACGTCGCATCTGGGCCGTTCACTGCGCGAGGTGGCGTCGCTCGCGGACAGCGTCTACGTCTCGTTCTACAAGTCGATCGAGGGCATCAGCGGGGCGGTGCTCGCCGGGACCGAGGACCTGGCCCGGTACGCCCGCGCGTGGCGCCACCGGTACGGCGGGACGCTGTTCCAGCAGTGGCCGGCGATACTCATCGCGATGGCCGGGCTCGACCGCGAGTTGCCTCGGCTGCCGGAGTATGTGCGCCACGCCCGTACGATCGCCGAATCCCTGGCCGAACTGCCGGGAGCGAAGGTCTTCCCGCAACCACCGCACACCCATCAGTTCCGCCTGTGGCTGCCCCATTCAGCGGACGCCTTGAACGCGGCCGTGCTGACCGTCGCCGAGCGCGACCGCGTCTGGTTCGCCGGCAACTGGCAGGACGCGACCGTGCCGGGTTGGGCGATGACCGAGATCACCGTGGCTGCCGAAGCTCTCCAGTGGACGCCCACCGACGTAGCCGACACAGCCACCCGCCTGCTGGCCGAACTCCCCTGACCTCTCGCGTCCTGCCTCTCGCGTCCTGCCTCTCGCGTCCTGCCTCTCGCGTCCTGCCTCTCGCGTCCTGCCTCCCGCGTCCTGCCTCCCGCGTCCTGCCTCCCGCGTCCTGCCTCCCGCGTCCTGCGTCCTGCCTCTCGCGTCCTGCCTCCCGCGTCCTGCCTCCCGCCTCTCGCGTCCCGCGCCCGTCTCTCGCGTTCCGCCTCCCGCGTCCCGTCTCTCGCGTCCCGTCTCTCGCGTCCACCCTCGACCCGCCGGCCATTCCTGACAAGCGCTTACGTGGCGATCCGCGGTGCACATATGGGCGCGGGTCACCACGTAGCGGAGATCGCGCCCGTATGTGGTGACCTGCGGTGCGTTTACGGGCGTTTCGGGGTGCGTTTGCGGGCACAGATCACCACGCGGACAAGGACAGGGCAGCACCCCGAAAGCGCACTCACCCTGGACAACCGCCCCGGCGATCACCAGGCTCCCCGCGCCACGTCTACGCAGAGACCACCCTCGAACGATCTTGTGGAGTAGCGGCTGCTTACCGGGCGAAACCTCACAAGATCTGCCCAAACAGCAACGCCCGCACAAGGTCCGCCACCGCCGACAACGCCGCACAAGATCCGCGATCTAGCGCTGACAGCTGCACAAGATCCGCTGCCTGGCGATGGCAGGCGCGCAAGATCTGTGCGGGTCGCTGTCAAGCGGTTGCGGCGCGGGTGGACGGCCGCACCGCCGCGCCGTCGCCGTCGCCGTCGCCGCACGTCGCGCCGTCGCCGCCGCCGCGCTGCCCGTCAATGCGACAGATCTTGTGAGGTTCGGCCGTCATCTCGACCCGAACCTCACAAGATCTGTCAGGGTGGTGGCCTCGCAACGTGCCCTTCGTGGGGCATCGACCGCGGCTGATCGAGTCGGCCGGCCCGCACGCGCCGCACCTGCCGGATCTGCTCGCCGAGTGGAACGCGCCGGACATCTGCCGGACCCGCCTTTCACGCGGCTGACGGACGTGGCCGGGCGAACGTGGCCGGACGGACGTGGCTGACGGACGTGGCCGGGCGGACGTGGCCGGGCGAACGTGGCCGGACGGACGTGGCTGACGGACGTGGCCGGACGGACGTGGCTGACGGCGTGGCCGGACGGACGTGGTTGGGTGAACATGGCTGACGAGGGCCCGGTTCGGTCACCCGACGAGGTGCCACAGTCCAGCAGGTGGACGGCTCTGAAACGGCTCTGGCAGGGCCGACAGCCAGTGGTGATCAACTAGGACTTGTCGTAAGGAGTTTGTACGCCTACGCTGCCAGCAGCAGGAAAGCGCTTTCCTATTAACCTCCGGAGGGATACCGAATGGCAGCGCGTAGAACGATCGGAATCGTCGTCAACGGTGTCACCGGCCGGATGGGCTACCGGCAGCATCTGGTCCGCTCCCTTCTCGCCATCCGTGAGCAGGGTGGCGTGCCGCTCGCCGGCGGCGGGCACATCTGGCCCGAGCCGATCCTGGTCGGTCGTGACCCCGACAAGCTCGCCGCCATCGCGGCCCAGCACGGCCTCACCGAGTGGACCACGGATCTCGACGCGGCGCTCGCCCGGCCGGACGTGGAGATCTACTTCGACGCCCAGGTGACCTCGCGGCGGGAGAAGGCGATCCGCCAGGCGATCACCGCCGGCAAGCACGTCTACACCGAGAAGCCGCTGGCCGAGAGCTCGGCGGCCTCGCTGGAACTGGCCGAGCTGGCCACCGCCGCGAACATCAAGAACGGCGTGGTGCAGGACAAGCTCTTCCTGCCCGGCCTCCGCAAGCTCAAGCGCCTGATCGACGGCGGATTCTTCGGACAGATCCTTTCGGTACGCGGTGAGTTCGGCTACTGGGTCTTCGAGGGCGACTGGCAGGTCGCTCAGCGGCCGAGCTGGAACTACCGGCTCGCCGACGGCGGCGGCATCGTGATGGACATGTTCCCGCACTGGAACTACGTGCTCGAGGAGCTGTTCGGCAACGTCCGCACGGTCCAGGCGACCACGGCCACCCACATCACCAAGCGGGTCGACGAGCGCGGTGACGAGTACACGGCCGACGCCGACGACGCCGCCTACGCGATCTTCGAGCTGGAGGGCGGCATCATCGCTCAGCTCAACTCCTCCTGGACGGTCCGGGTCAACCGGGACGAGCTGGTCGAGTTCCAGGTCGACGGCACCCACGGCAGCGCCGTCGCCGGCCTGCGCGGCTGCAAGATCCAGCACCGGGCGGGCACCCCGAAGCCGGTGTGGAACCCGGATCTGCCGCTCACCGGCAAGTCGTTCCGCGACGAGTGGAGCGAGGTGCCGGACAACGAGGAGTTCGACAACGGCTTCAAGGTCCAGTGGGAGGCGTTCCTGCGGCACGTCGTCGCGGGCGAGACGTTCCACTGGGACTTCGAGTCGGGTGCCCGTGGCGTTCGCCTGGCCGAGGCCGGTCTGCAGTCGGCGCGCGAGGGCCGCCGGATCGCGATCGGGGAAGCCTGACATGGGTGTCGTGAACCTTCCCGGCGGCCGCAGGCTGCCCCTGTCCACCGAGGCCGACTGGGGTCCGCCGGCCGCTCCGCCGAGCCGGCGGATCGCTTACGCCGCCGCGCACGTCGTGGCCGACCCGTTCGCGGAGAACGCGCCGGGCGCTCCGGCCGCCCTCGACTGGGAGTCCACGCTGGCGTTCCGCCGGCACCTCTGGTCGTACGGCTTCGGTGTGGCCGAGGCCATGGACACCGCCCAGCGGGGCATGGGCCTCGACTACGCGGCCACCAAGGAGCTGATCAGGCGGAGCGCCGCGGAAGCCGGTGGGCGCATCGTGGCCGGTGTCGCCACCGATCAGCTGGCGCCCGGCCAGGTGACCCTCGATCAGGTCCGGAAGGCGTACTCCGAGCAGCTCGCCGACGTTCTCACCGCCGGTGCGAACCCGGTGCTGATGTGCAGCCGGCATCTCGCCGCCACGGCCCGGGACGCCGACGACTACCTCCGGATCTACCGTGAGCTGCTGAACGAGTCGGACAAGCCGGTCGTGCTGCACTGGCTCGGCACCGCGTTCGACCCGGCCCTGGAGGGCTACTGGGGTTCGTCCGACGTGGACAAGGCCACCGAGACGGTCCTGGAGCTGATCAACAGCAACCCGGCCAAGGTCGACGGCATCAAGATCTCGCTGCTCGACGCCGACCACGAGATCCGGCTGCGCCGCCGCCTGCCGGACGGTGTCCGGATGTACACGGGCGACGACTTCAACTACCCGACGCTGATCATGGGCGACGACAAGGGTTACTCGGACGCGCTGCTCGGGATCTTCGCGGCCATCGCGCCGGCCGCCGCGGGCGCGCTCGAGGCTCTGGACCGGGGCGACCGCGAGTCGTACAACCGGTGCCTCGACCCGACCGTCCCGCTGTCGCGGCACATCTTCCAGAAGCCGACTTTCTACTACAAGACCGGCATCGTCTTCCTCGCCTGGCTCAACGGCCACCAGGAACACTTCACCATGGTCGGCGGGCTGCAGTCGGGCCGCTCGGTGCCGCACTTCGCCAAGCTGGTCGAGCTGGCCAACGACGCGAATCTGTTCCTCGACCCCGACGTGGCCGCTCACCGGGCGAACCGATTCTTCGAGGTGGTGGCCGGATGAGCAGCGACAGGTTCTCCTTCAACCAGATCACGGCCAAGCACTGGGAGCTGACCGACCTGGTCAAGGGCCTGGTCGAGGCCGAGGTCGACAAGGTCGCGCTGTGGCGCGAGCCGGTCGCCGAGTACGGCCTGGAGCGCTCCGCCGCCCTGGTCCGCGACGCCGGTCTGACCGTCACGACGCTCTGCCGGAGTGGCTTCTTCCAGCTCGACGGCTGGTTCGACGAGAACCGCCGGGCCATCGACGAGACGGCCGCGCTGGGAGCACCGGTCCTGGTGCTGGTGTCGGGCGGCCTGCCGGAGGGCTCGAAGGACATCGCCGGCGCGCGGGCCCACGTCGCCGACGCGATCGCTCAGCTGGTCCCGCATGCGGCGGCTGCCGGGGTGACCCTGGCGATCGAACCTCTTCACCCGATGTACGCCGCGGACCGTTGCGTCATCAACACGTGGGACCAGGCGATGGCCATCGCCGAGCAGCACCCGGTCGGCCAGGTCGGTGTCACCGTCGACACCTACCACCTGTGGTGGGACGACACCGTGCTGCCGAAGATCGAGGCGGCCGGCGACCGGATCGCGATCTACCAGCTCGCCGACTGGATCACCCCGTTGCCGGCCGGCGTGCTCACCGGCCGGGGCCTGCCCGGGGACGGCTGTGTCGACATTCGCGCCTTCCACGCCGCGGTCGAGAAGGCCGGCTACACCGGCCCGATCGAGGTCGAGGTGATGAACGAGGAGCTCTGGCAGCGGCCCGGCCGGGAGATCCTGGCCGACACCATTGCGGGCTACCGGGGTATCTGACGCCGGTGAGATCACCGGTTCGCGGTCAACGGCGCCCGCGAACCGGCTTCGCCCGTACCTGCGCATAAGTTGGTTGGTATGGCTTTTGATCAGGTGCTCGCTGAGCGGATCCGGGACGCCCTCGGCGATGTCGACGGTGTGACCGACCGGAAGATGTTCGGCGGGATCACGTTCATGGTGCACGGCAACCTGGCGGTCGGTGTGATGGGCGACGACCTGATCGTGCGACTCGGTGCCGAGGTCGCCGAGACGGCTCTCGCCGAGCCGGGGACCAGGGTGTTCGACTTCACCGGCCGGCCGATGAAGAACTGGGTCGTCGTCGACGGCGATCGCCTCGACGACGACGGCCTGGCCCGATGGCTGCGGGCGGGCGTGGACTTCGCGTGCTCGCTACCCCCGAAGTAGGCCCGCAACGGTCCTTAGAATGGTCTTGCTGACCGGGAAGGCGTTGCCGCCGCGGAAGCGCTCGGGTGAGATGCGTGGTTCATGCTGCGCGAGGGAGGCGGATACGTGGCGGGGATAGACACCCCGGCCGGCTACACCCGCCTGGAACGGATCGGGACGGGCGCGGAGGCCGACGTCTACCGGGCCTGGGACGAGCGGGCCGGCCGCTGGGCGGGCCTCAAGCTTTTCCACCGGTTCGTCAGTGGACGCTCCGAGGAAGCCGCCTTCGCCACACATGTCGCCGCTTCGGTCGGTTTGGGACGTAATCCGACGATTATCCCGGTCCGGGCGGGCGGGATCACCAAGACCGGCCGGCCGTGGCTCGCTCTCGACTGGACCGAGGGCCGCCTCCTGTCCGAGATTCTCCGCGACGAGCCGCCGTCCCCGGCCGACTCCCTGCGACTCGTGATCGTGCTGGCCGACGCACTGGCCTGGGCGCATTCACTGCGTCCGCCGATGGTGCACGGCCGGATCCGGGCCGAGCACATCCTCGTCGACACGTCAGGCGCGCCGAAGCTGACCGATTTCGCCGTGCCGCGGCCCACCCGGGCACGGATTCCGGCCGGTGACGTCACCGAATTGGCCGCACTGCTGTTCGAGGCACTCACCGGCGGTCGGTGGCCGGGTCGCGGCGAGCCTGACGACCGGCTCATCGGGGACTGGCCGGGCCTGACCGAGCTGTTCGACGAGGTTCTGACGCCGGTCCCGGCGATCGATTCGATGGCGGTCTTCGCGGATCGGCTGCGACGGGTGCGAGGGCCGGAGGGCGCCGTGAGCACGCCACCGGCAACCCCCGAGATCAAGAGCCCGGAGATGTCGTACGCCCCCAAGCGCGTCTTTCCACTGCTGGCACTGATGTCGCTCCTGCCCGGACGAAGAGAACCGCGCCGGCGCGACCGCTGACCCGGCTCAGCGCGGGGTCTGTGACCGCAGCTCCACCAGCAGGCCGTCCCGATCGGTGAGGACGGCGCCCAGGATCCGGCGGCCGGCCGCCAGCAGGTCGGCGACATCCGGAGTGCTGAGGGCGTACATGACGAGCGCCCCGTCCCGGAACGAGGTGACGATGCCGGCCCGCCGCAGGACGGCCAGCTGCTGAGACAGGTTCGACGCCTCGACGTCGATCTCGGCGAGCAGGTCACGGACCGGCCGGGGACCGTTCTGGAGCAGCTCCAGCACCCGGATCCGGACCGGGTGCCCGAGGGTCCGGAACATCTCGGCCTTCGCCTGGTACAGCGGCACCGACATGCCATGCCCCCCTTCGCCGAGATTCCAGCTCTACCCGCATCCAACCGCCGAGGTGCGGGCCCGGTTACGGCGTACCGCTGAGGTTGCTCTATGTATGCGTGCCCACGACGCACCGCGACCTGAAGTGATCAGAAGTTTCGGAGTTGCAGAAATCTTCAAGTCGGTCGTCACACGAACCATGAACCCATGCGGCGGGACCGCGGAGGCGGACGCGGTGTGCGACCAGTTCCGGCCGGTGTCGTACACGCTCTGGCGCAGACCCGGAGCGAGTGGAGGATCGATATGCCGGACATGGACGTAGCCCTCAAGGACGCGATGCAGATCGACGGCGCCATCGGCGTCGCGCTGGTCGACCGTTCGAGCGGGATGGCGCTGGGGATCGCCGGCGGAGGCCGGGAATTCGACCTCCAGGTGGCGTCGGCGGCGAACACCGAGGTCGTACGGGCCAAGCTGCGCACGATGGAGATGCTCAACCTGCACGAGAAGATCGAGGACATCCTGATCACGCTGGACACGCAGTATCACCTGATCCGGCCGCTGACCGGGCGCTCCGGGCAGGGACTGTTCCTGTACCTGGCGCTGAACAAGGACCGGGCGAACCTGGCCCTGGCCCGCCACCAGCTGAAGCGGATCGAGGGCACGCTCGACATCTAGAGTGGGGGTGTGCATGCGCCCCCGATGGCGGAGATCCGCACCGCCATGATGATCCAGCAGTGGCGGCGGATGACGTTCCTGCACTGGCGTTATCCCGTGGGTGCGGTCCGTCCGCTGCTTCCCGACGGTCTTGTGCCCGACACCGACGACGACGAGGTCTGGGTGGGCATGCTCCCGTTCCTGATGGACGAGGTGCGCCCACCCTGGCTGCCGGGGCTGCCGTACCTGTCCACCTTCCCGGAGACCAACCTGCGGACGTACGTGCGCGGCCCGGACGGTCAGGCCGGGATCTACTTCTTCTCGCTCGACGCCGCACGGCTGCCCGCCGTGGCGGTCGCCCGGGGCACGCTGAACCTGCCGTACCGCTGGTCCCGGATGTCACTGCGCACCGACGGCGCGATGACGGAGTACCGGGGCAGCCGGTTCGCCGAGCCGCGCGGTGCCGGTTACCGGTTGCGGGCGCGCGCCGGTGAACCGTTCCCGATCGAGGAACTCGGGCAGATCGATCACTACCTGACCACCCAGTACCGGCTCTACACCGTCGTGGCCGGTCGGTTGATCTCGGTCGACGTGTGGCATCCGTCCTGGGTGCTGCACCGGGCCGAGGTTCTGCACCTGGAACAGGACCTGACCGCGGCAGCCGGCCTGCCGGCACCGCCCGGCGCGCCGCTGGTCCACTCGTCGCCCGGTGTACGGACCCGGATCGGCCTGCCGCGGCTGGTCCGCTGACCGGATTCGCACAGGTGTTCGAGTTATCCACAGGCTGTGTGCACAGCCTGTGGGTTAAAGCCCCGCGACTCCCGGGCCGGTCAGTTGTGACAGGGTCGCGCGCCGCCCGGTCAGCAGCATGAGCAGGGCCGCGATCGGCCCGCTGACCTCGGCGCCGTCGCCCGCAGACCAGTCCGTGTCGGTCGCCGTGAGCCGCACCCCGGTCAGTCGGCGCCGGGCCCAGAACGGCCAGCCCATCGTCCACACCCGGGTCGCGCCGGCGGCTGCCGCCCGGACCGGCATCGGCAGCGGCCGGTGCAGCGGGATGGCGATGTCCTGGGCGTGAACCATCACGTCGAAGAGGATGTTCCGGCAGTTCGTCACCGCCGGCAGCCTCCGTGAGTCGGCGTGTTCTCGCAGCTCGGCGACGAGATCGGCGCCCGGGCGGTCGGCGTGGCGGACGGCCATGTCGTGGTTGAGGCGGTGGAACCGGCCGCCGGCCCGGATCGCCTCGGCGGCCATGGTGAGTGGGCCGGGCGGTTGCGGTGCGAGGGCGACATGCGCGGCGACGTCACGCACCCGCCACCCCGCGCAGAGCGACGGGCTGTCCCGTTCCGCTTCGGTCAGGTCGTCGAGCAGGTCGGCCGTGAGTCGTCGTTGATCCGCAATGACGGTCCAGCAATCGTCCTCGTTCATAGTCAGATTATCTGACGAATATAGTCAGAGGATCTGACTTGATGGCAGGATTGGCGGATGGCGCGAGACGATCTCAACGCGGGGCTGCTGATGTTCGTCGCCTACCGGGCCATGGAGAAACGCGTGCTCGACGCGATCGCCGCGGCCGGTTTCGACGACATCACGCTCGCCCAGGCGCGGGTCTTCCAGAGGATCGGGCCGGACGGCACCCGTCTCGGCGAGCTGGCCGAGCAGGCGCAGGTGACCAAGCAGACAGCCGGGTTCCTGGTGGACCAGCTGGAACGCGCCGGTTACGTGGAGCGGACGCCGGATCCGGCCGACGCGCGGGCCCGGCTGGTGCGCGTCGCGGAGCGGGGCCGGACGGCCGGTGTCGTGGCCGCCGCCGTGGTCGCCGAGGTCGAGGGTGAGTGGGCGGCGCACCTGGGCGCGCGCCGCATGACGCAGTTGCGGGAGGCTCTCGGGATGCTCCGGGAGATCACCGACCCGTATCGGCCTCGCTGATCAGTATCGGTCTTGGTTACCTTGACGGCGGTTGATCATCAGCCACGTGGCCGGGAGCAGGGCGGCGGCGAACAGAGTCTTCAGCACATCGCCGATCAGGTACGGGACCAGGCCCTGACCCGCGGCGACGGTCAGATCGACACCCGTCGAGAACGCCAGCCACGGCACCCCGATCAGATAGATCAAGGCGTTGCCGGCGGCCATCAGGCCGATCGTGTGGGTCGGGCGGCGGTCCGCACCGAGCGCGGCAAGCTGGCCGATCAGGGCGGCCGCGAGCACGAACCCGATCAGATAACCGGCGGTCGCCGAGGGCCAGCCCGAGGTGCCGCCGGCGAACCACGGAACCCCGAGGAACCCGGCCACCATGTAGATCACCATGCCGGCGGCGCCGCGGGTGGCGCCCAGGGCGGCACCGGCCAGCAGGACGGCGAAGGTCTGCCCGGTGATCGGGACGGGTGATCCGGGGACCGGGACGGCGATCTGTGCGGCCAGGCCGACGGCGCCCGCGGCACCGAGGGTCAGGAGCACATCGCGTACGACGGAACGACCCCACACGTCGGCCAGGACACCGGTCGGTCTCCCGGAGGGGACACCGAGCGCGCTGTAAGTCACAGGGGGGCCTCCTGTCCGTACATGTAGGAGGAACCATAGGTCCCTCCCGCCGTTCGTGGGAGCCGTCAAGCGGAACCGTGATGCGCTAGTGATCGTTTCGGGTCGCGGTGCCGCACCCGGTGGTGCGGCACCGGCCCGTTTCTCAGAGGGTCAGCGTCCAGGTGTTGATGTACCCGGTGTCCGACGAGTAGACGTCCTGCGCCTTCAGCCGCCAGGTACCGTTCGCCGCCTCACCGGACAGGTTGGCGGTGTAGGTGGTGTTGACGTTGTCCGCGCTGTCGGAGCTGGACGTCGCCTTCAGGGCGTAGGTGCTGCCGTCCGGCGCCACCAGGTCGACCTTCACGTCACCCCGGAAGGTGTGCACGATGTTCACCGCGACCTTCGAGGTGGACGACGCGTTCCGGGCACAGCCGCTGATCGTGACGTTGCTGTAGACCGCGCTTCCTGCGTCCGGGATCGAGACGTCGGTGGCGTTCGTCCCGGTGCAGCCGCCGGCCGGCGGGGTGGTGGTCGGCGGCGTGGTCGGGGTGGTCGTGCCACACGTCGGGTCGGCGGTCTGCGCCGGCACGTTCACCGCGTCCCAGGCGGCCTTGGTCTTGTTGAACAGGCCACAGGTGCTGTCCAGAGCCTTGGCCGAGGTCAGCGTCCAGGTGCGGTACTTCAGGTACGACGAGCTGGACGTCTTCATCAGCATCGCGTTGTACATGATCTTCGTGGCGGTCTGGATGCCCACGCCGGTCAGGGCGCCGGAACCGCTGCACCGGGTGCTGGCCGGCTGCCCGTTCGTCGGGTTGGTGCCCTCGGCGAGCAGGTAGAACCAGTGGTTGCCGGGGCCGGCCGCGGCGTGCACCTCCTGGCTCGGGGTGCTGCTGGAGTAGCAGTTGTCGTCACCGGCGAGCGACGGGTTGTACATGTACCGGATCGGGCCGCTGCCGACCAGGTTGACCTCCTCGCCGACCTGGTAGTCGAACGGGTCGTTCGGGTTGGCGGCGTAGGCCTCGGTGGCCGCACCGAACACGTCGCCGACGAACTCCTGGGTGCCGTTGCCGGAGATGCCACCCGGGGTGTTGTCGTCGATGCCGTGGCCGATCTCGTGACCCACCACGTCGAGCGAGGAGATCCACTGACCGGCGCTGTTCTTGCCGATCTGGACCTGGGTGCCGTCGTAGTAGGCGTTCGTCTGGTTCAGGCCGACCCGGATCGGCCAGGCGCCGCCGCTGCTGGTGAAGCCGGTACGACCCAGCCAGCTGGAGAGCATGGCCTTCTGCTTCTGCGCCGCGTAGAACGCGTCGACGCAGCCGGTCTCCTTGTTGCTGCCGGTGCCGTTGCCCCACACGTTGTCGGTGCCGCTGAACGTCGTGTTGGTCGACGAGTCCTGGCAGGTCAGGCTGGCGATCGACGGATCCTTCAGGCTGTACGTGCTACCCGACAGCGTGGTGTCCAGAGTGACCGAGCCGGTGATCCAGCCGGTGCCCGTACCCGAGACGTGGGTGATGTTGTCCTTGGTCCGCAGCACCTTGCCGGTGAGGGCGTCGACGTCGACGGTGAGACGGCTGGGGCCCTCGTCACCGTGGTCGTCGATCCGGGTGCCGTTGACGACGGACTCCCAGGCCAGCGCCGGTGCGCCTGTCGTGTTGACCACGACCAGCCGGGTGCTCTCGACGTTCTTCACCGTCTTGAGCTCGGCCCGGGCGAACGGGATCGAGTCGGCCGCGGACAGCTTCGGGGTGACCGAGAGCTGCCCGATCGGCCGCTCCTGCGCGACCGACGTGAACTGGGTCTGACCGGCGCGGTCGGTCACGACGACGAAGTCGCCACCGATGACCGGCAGACCCTTGTAGGTGCGCTCGTAGGGGACGTACTGAAGCTTGTCGGTGGAGATCACCTGGCGCTGCACGAACGCCTCGTCGGCGCTGGCCAGCAGCGCCGCGGGACGGTCGGCGATGAGGGCCGCCGCCGAGTCCCTCGCCATCGCCGCGACCGCGGCGGGATCGGTGGGGATCGGTGTCTGGGCGGTCGCCGGTCCGGCGATCGCCACCATCGCCGACGCCGCCGCGGTCGCGGCGGTCAGGGCGATGACGACTGGGGTACGGGATTTCACGCCTGCTCCTCTCCCGCCCGGGGGATTTGCGGGCGGGCCTCAACCGTCCGTGGACGGCAGGTCACACCGAGGTGACTTGAGGTGAGACGTTAAAGATCGATGACGGTCACCGAATCGGGGAAAACCCTTGCGATCCAGCGGAGGGTCAGCTGCCTACTTCGCTGACCTCGACGAACGGGGCGTTGTTGAACCACTGCGCGTGGATGATGAAGCTCTTGCCGGTCTGGTGGAAGTAGACGGCCAGGTTGACGTCGGAACCCTGCTTCTCCACCCGATAGCCGTCGGCCGGCGTCGCCGTGACCAGCGAGACGATGCCCTTGCTGGTCATCCTGATCACAGCCGTGCCGCCCGGGGTGGTGAACGACTTCACATAGGTCTTCACGCCGTCACTGGTAGTGACAGTCCAACCGTCCTCGGTGGTGGTCACCGGCTTCGTCGGCGTGGCCGGAGCCTCGCTCGCCGACGGCGATTTCGACGTGGGCCGCGGGTCGGCCGACGACGAACGGGTCCGCGACGGCGAGGGTTTCGTGGTGGTGCGGGTCGGGTCCGCGGTCTCGGGCGGCGGCGGGACCGGACTCGTCTCCGACACCGCGGCGGGAGCCGGGAGCTGATCGATGTCGGGAAGCTCGCCCGAGTCGGCCCGAGCCGCGTTGAGCACGGGCGACAGTGCCACCGAGGAGAGCACGATGCTGGTCGCGGTGGCCACGCACCACCCGGCTATCGGCACCCACCTGGAAGATCGCACGCGGCCATCATCTCACCTGGTCCTATGGTTATCGCCATGGCGATGATCCTGTTGGTCGAGGACGACCGCATCATCACGGCCGCGCTGACCCGGGCATTGACGGATGCCGGTCATGTGGTGCGTCCGGTCGGTCAGGCTGCCCAAGCGTTGAAGATCGTCACGCAGGAGCGGCCCGACCTGGTGATTCTCGATCTGGGACTGCCCGATATCGACGGCACTGATGCTTTGCGGATGATGCGTACGGTCTCCGACGTCCCGGTGATCGTCGCCACCGCACGGCGTTCCGAGGCGGACATCATCGCCCTCCTCAGTGCCGGTGCCGACGACTACGTGACCAAACCGTTCTCCGGCGGGCACATCCTGGCGCGCATCTCGGCGGTGCTGCGCCGGGCACGGACCACCACCGAGCAACAGCCCAACGCGATCACTGTGGGTGAGCTCGTGATCAAACCGCGGCAGCGCCGGGTTGAGCTCCGCGGCGAACCGCTGCAACTCACCCGGCGCGAGTTCGACGTTCTCGCGTATCTTGCCGAACGGGTCGGCCAGGTCATCAGCCGGCGCGAGCTGATGAACCAGGTGTGGCAGCAGGCGCGGATCGGCGAGGAACAGACCATCGACGTCCACATCTCCTGGCTGCGCCGCAAGCTCGGCGAGACCGCCGCCAAACCGCGCTACCTGCACACCGTCCGGGGAGTTGGAGTCATGATGGTCGATCCGCAGTGAGGTGGGCGCTCAACCGCCTGGCGCTGGCGATCACCTCGATGGTGGCGCTGGCCTTCCTCGTGCCGCTCGCCGTCGCGACCCGGCAGATCGCCTACGACCGGGCCATCACCGACGCCCGCCAGCAGGCCACCTCGATGGTCACCGTGCTCGGCGTCGACAACGACCTGGTGACCCTGACCAACGCGGTGGCCAGCACGACCGCCGGCAGTGACGGGCGGCTCGCTCTGCACCTGCCCGGCGTCGACCCGATCGGGACGTCGCACCTCACCGAAGCGACCGTGCAGCGGGCCGCGGCGGACCGGCGGGCAGCCACCGCCGAGGCCGAGGGCGGGGTCGCCTACCTGCAGCCGACCGTGCTCACCGACGGCCGGACCGTGGTCGTGGAGGTCTTCGTGCCCGGGGCGGACACCCGGCGCGGCGTCGGCACGGCCTGGCTCGCGCTCGGCGGGCTCGCGGTTCTCCTGGTCGGCGGCTCGACGCTCTTCGCCGACCGGCTCGGCAGCCAGCTGGTCCGGGCCACCCGCCAGCTCGCGGCGGCCAGCCGGCGCCTCGGCGGCGGTGAGCTCAACGAACGGATGACCCCGACCGGCCCGCGCGAACTCCGCGATGCGGCCAACGCCTTCAACACCATGGCCGACGATCTGCGACGGTTGCTGGACCGGGAACGCGAGCTGGCCGCAGACCTTTCCCACCGATTGCGTACGCCCTTGACGGGCCTGCGTCTCGACGTGGAGGCGATGCCGCCCGGCCCGATCGCCGAACGCATGCGCCAAGCCTGTGACCTGCTCGACGAGGAGCTGGAGGCGATCATCACCGGCGCCCGGCTGGGCAGCATCGAGAAGCGCGGTTCCCAGCAGTGCGACCTGGTCGAGGTGCTGGCCGACCGGCTGGCCTTCTGGTCGGTGCTCGCCGAGGACCAGGAGCGGCCGTGGGAGGTGGTCGGCGGCAACGAGCCGGTGTTCCTCCCGATGCCGGCGAGCGAGGTGATCCTGGTCGTCGACGCCCTGCTCGGCAATGTCTTCTCGCACACCCCGGACGGGACCGCCTTCCGGGTCAGCGTCTCGTCGAGCGGGCTGCTCGTCGACGACGCCGGTCCCGGGATCCCCGATCCACAGCGGGCCGTGACCCGAGGGTTCAGCGGCGCCGGCTCGACCGGGCTGGGCCTCGACATCGTCCGCCGGGCCGCTGAGACGGTGCGTGGTCAGCTCGTCATCGACCGTAGCCCGCTGGGTGGTGCGCGCATCGGTTTCCTCCTCCACGCCCTCGCCCCGGAGCCCGCTGAGCAGCGCAAACGTCGCTGATTACAGCTTTTAACCGAGTTTCCAGTTCCTTTAAGGCTCCGTTATGGCAGCCACTCCTAATGTTCCGGCCTGTAACTGCCAGGTCGAATCATTGGAGAGCTGACATGCGCAGGAAGATCGCCTACCCGCTGGCCACCCTCGGGATGGTCGCCTCCTCGTTGGCGGTCGCGTCGTCGCCCGCAATGGCTCACGGCTACGTCTCCTCGCCGCCCAGTCGCCAGGCGCAGTGTGCCGCCGGTTCGGTCGCGAACTGTGGCGCCATCCAGTTCGAACCGCAGAGCGCGGAGGCCCCGAAGGGGTCCAAGGAGTGCAACGGCGGGGTCGCCGCCTTCTCCGAACTGAACAACAACTCCCTGCCGTGGAAGGCCACCAACGTCGGGAAGTCGGCGACCTTCAACTGGGTCCTGACCGCCCGGCACCGGACCGCCACCTGGGTGTACTACGTGGACGGCAACGCGATCGCCACGTTCAACGACAACAACCAGATCCCGGCGGCCTCCGTCTCGCACACCGTCGACCTGAGCCGCTTCTCGGGCCGCAAGACGGTCCTCGCGGTGTGGAACATCGGCGACACCCCGATGGCGTTCTACAACTGCGTGGACGTCAACATCGGTGGTACCGGCGGTGGCGGCTCGACGACGCCGACCACGCCGCCGACGACCGCTCCGACGCGGCCGCCGGCCACCACGCCCACCACGCCGCCGACCAAGGCCCCGACCACCGCACCGACCGCGACCACCGCGCCGACCAGCACGGTCCCGGCGACCGGCAAGGAGTGGGCGCCGGGAGTGGCGTACAAGATCAATGACGTGGTGACCTACAACGGCGTGTCCTACAAGTGCCGCCAGGCCCACCAGTCGATCCGCAGCTGGGAGCCCAGCATCTGGACGCTCGCGCTCTGGCTGCCGCTGTGAAGCCCCGGAGCGATGCCGCTGTGAAGCGCCGGAGCCCTGTCGCTGTGAAGCGCCGCCACGTCGCCGCGCTGATCGTCGCGGCCGCGCCGATGCTGCTCGGCGCCTGCGGGACCGCCCGTGACGACGCTCCGCCGCCGCCGGCCGCGGTGCAGACGCAGAACGTCAAGAACGTCTCGGAGATCACCGCCGGGTCGACGTTCAACGACACCGACGTGATGTTCCTGCAGATGCTGATCGACAACCTGGAGCAGGGCCAGGAGATGGCGCAGACCGCGGCCAAGCGGGCCACCCGCCCCGAGGTCGCCGACCTGGCCAAGGCCGTGCAGGTCACCCAGGCCGACGAGATCAAGCTGATGAAGAGCTGGCTCGCCGAGTGGGACAAGCCGGCCGAGCTCGACGAGCGGGTCAGCCTGCACGCGGACCACGGCGGCATGCCGAGCACCGGCGACAAGGAGATCGCGTCGCTGAAGACGGTGAAGAAGGCGCAGTTCGAGACCGCCTTCCTCAACCTCTTCCTGGCGCACCAGCACAACGCCGTCGAGTTCGCTCAGCTGGAACTCGACAAGGGCGGCAACGAACTGGCCAAGTCGTTCGCGGAGCGGGTCAAGCAGTCCCGCACCGACCAGGTCCAGCAGATGCTCAAGCTGCTCGCCGGCTGAACGTCCCCTCCACGTTCCCCGCGGAACAGGGCGGTCCACCACGGACTGCCCTGTTTCGTGCGTTCTCGGGGCTGGGCGGCGACAATCGGCATAATTTACGCAACATGCCAGCTCTTAGCCGTACCGTAGCCATGTCCTTGTCCTTGATCTTGATCGCGACTCCCGCCGTCGCGTCGCCCGCGCCACTCTGGGACCACCCCGGCTATGACGCCGAGGACAGCCACTACAACCCGTCCGAGACCGTGATCAACGCCGGCAGCATCCGCCGCCTGACCGAGAAATGGCGGGCCGGCCTGCGAACGAGCGACGCGAGCTGCGGCGGCTTCTCGGCGCCCGTCCTCGCCGGCGAGCGGATCTACGTGAGCGACCAGCTCGGCATCTCCGCCTATTCGACCATCAACGGCGAGATCCTCTGGCGGTACGACTGGGACGATCCGATGGACAGCGAGACGCCACGGCTCGCCGTCACCGACGGGCTGCTCATCGTGGCCGGCGGGGACTGCAACTCGCAGAGCGACCCGGACGGGAAGCTGCTCGCCCTCGACGCGCGGACCGGACTGCCCCGTTGGCGGCAACGCGTCGACATCCCGATCTATACGGTCGTCGTCGACAAGAGCACCGTCGTCGTCTCCGGCGGATCGCCGTCGGACGAGGACGCGGTCATCGCCTACCGCTCCCGCGACGGGCAGCTGATCTGGCAGAAGGCGAAGCACCGCAGCTCGGAGGTGTCGGCGGACGGCACCGTCCTGGCCCGCGCCACCGATGGATCCGACGTCACCACCGGGACGAGCGCCGCCGTCGACATCACCACCGGCCGGGTGCGCTGGACCCGCAAGGCCGTCTGGACCGCGCAGGCCGCCCACCCCGGCAGTGCCGTGTTCTATGTCACCGACAAGGCGGGGAGACTCAGCGCCGTCCAGGTCGGCGACGGCACACCGAAGTGGACTGTCCCCGGCCCGGCGAGCGAGACCATCGCGGTCGACCGTGACCGGATCTACTCCGTGTCCGGTGCGGGCGTCGAAGCGCTCAAGGTTCAGGACGGCACGCGCGCCTGGATCGTCCGGCGGAAGGCCGAGGCGGTGCAGCCGATCCTGGCGGGCGGGCTGCTCTACGCCGGTGGGCCGGTGCTCGACGTGGCCACCGGGAAGGTGGCGGGGCCGGCGCTCGGCGGTCGCGTGATCGTCGCCGGTGGACGGCTTCATCAGGTGCGCGACGGTGTGCTTTCCACACTCGGCTGAAACCTGGGGTGCGGGGTGGCGGGTGGTGTCACCACGGGAGCGTGTCGGTTGCGGTCGGGTAGTCGTGGCCGTACGAAATCATCCGGGGTTGCCGTTGGGTTGTTCCTGAACCCGCCGCCGAAGTGAACCCGAGGCCGGTCCGAACAGGGAGACGGCGCCGAGAGACGGCGCCGTTTTCCCTGTGGAGGTGCCGCCACCTTGGCTCCGATGTTCGCGCCGCTCCGAGAGCGCAACTACCGCCTGTGGGCGGCCGCCGACCTCATCTCGGTCAGCGGCACAGGCTGTCGAGTTCGGCCCGGGACTGGCATTAGCTGCTGGAGTTGTGTGCGCCGTCGCGGACGCTGCTGGCCGACCCGGATGGGGTCTACGACCCGGCGGCCATGCAAGGCAGGTCGACAGGTGTAGCCGTAGTCGCATCTTCGGCGAGCTCAACTTGCGTGAGTAGCGCGCTCTGGCCTTCGACGCTGAGGCCCAGATCCCCGTCGTGTCACGGAGCGCTCGGCATAGGCGCAAATCGTCGGGCGCTACTCGACGATGGCGCGCTCCGTCACCGGATCTCCCGTACGTGGTGGCGCGTTGTACGAGCGAAACGCTTGTCATCACGTCAACTGCCCTTTCAGGCCGTCGTAGACGCGTTCGGCGCCCTCAAGAGCTAGGTCCTCTTCTACATCGCCAGCCCACTTCCGTCGGAATGCCGAGTCTCCGGCCATAAGGACCTCCAAAGCCTCGCACGCCAGCCCGATGAGTTGTGGTGTCGGCTCGACGCCTTCCGTGTCAGCGAGGATTACCGTGGCGTAGGGCGTCGTCGTGGCGGGCTTCCCGGTCGCCGTCTGGAAGACGATCGCGGCTGCGGCGAAGACCTCCGAGGCGCTCGCCGGGTTGAGGTCGGCCAAGTGGGTGACGGCATGGGACAACGTCCTCTCGATGAGTTCGACGCGCAGTGCCGGATCTGCGGCACTTAGCCGGTCACACCACTCCACCGCGTCGTCGTTGTCGAACGGGCCGACGTTCCAGGTGGCCATCTCACTCCTTGTTAGCGGTGACTCGAACCGGTCAGCGCTTGTTGTGGTGAGCTCAGCCGATTATCCGCCAATGTACTGGCAGGCTTCCGCGACTCACCGAGTTCTTGGGTCTCGTTCGAGGACGTACGCATCGAAAGCGCTTGGCGTGTCGACTTTCAAGATCCATAACTCCGCGGTATGCTTTTGCGATGCTTGAGCCGCAGCTAGAAGAAACTAAAGACCGGAGGTCGGTCGAGCTGTTCGCCGGCGGCGGCGGTTTGGCCATGGGGGTGCACCAGGCGGGCTTCCGGCCCCTGCTGGTGAACGAGATCGTCAAGTGGGCCTGTCAGACGCTGCTGGACAACGAGGCCGAGCTCCGTGGCGACGAGGAGCGGCTACCCCTGCCCGGTGAAAGATGGCCTCTGGTCCCCGGCGACGTTAATGACGTCAAGTTCCACTACCTCCACGACGAGGTGGACTTGCTCGCCGGGGGCCCGCCATGCCAGCCGTTCAGCCTTGGCGGTGTGGCCAAGGGGGACGAGGACAAACGCAACATGTTTCCCCAAATGTTCCGCGCTATCCGCGACATCCAGCCCAAAGCGGTCATTTGTGAGAACGTTCAGGGCCTACTGCGCCCCTCGTTTCGCCCGTACTTCGAGTACATCGAACGCGAACTTTGCCTTCCGTTCGTGGAACGCCAGGAGGGGACGGACTGGCGCGAGCACGACGAGATCCTTCGGGAACGCCTGTCCACGACACTGGCCAACCCTAAGGAGAAATACGAGCTGGTTACGACGAGGGTTAACGCGGCAGACTATGGCGTTCCCCAGATCCGTAATCGGATCATTATTGTGGCTTTCCGTAGCGACCTAGGCGTCGATATCGAGCGGTTCAGGAAGTCGATCGCCCCAACCCACTCCGAGGCGGCACTGAATCGATCGATCAGGGACGGGTCCTACTGGAAGCGTCACAAGGTTGACGCTCGGATCAGGAAGCTCGTGGAGGCGCGACTGCCCCGGGAAGTCGCCATCGACGACGGGAAGCTGCCGTGGCTGACCCTGCGCGACGCGCTGATGTATGACTTAGCCACGTATGGCGTCGAGAAGAAGCGACAGCTGCCACCGGTGTCGTGGGAACAGCTCGACCGCGTCACGATGGCGGGCGGCGTGCCGTACCACGTCGGCTGGCCTGACGCGCGAATCTACGCGGGGCATACGCCGAACGTGCTGGACCGCCCCGCGAAGACCGTGAAGGCGGGCGTACACGGCGTACCGGGAGGAGAGTCAGTACTCCTGACCGACGACCTGCTCACCGAGCCCACCGCCAGCGAGACACCAACCTTCCGTCATCGCTACATGACGGTTCGTGAGACGGCGCGTGTCATGACCTTCCCCGACGAGTGGAAACTGGCGGGGCCCCGGGGTGAGCAGATGCGCCAGCTGGGAAACGCGGTACCAGTTCTCCTGGCGCGCTTCTTCGCCAACGCCGTCGCGGAGGCGCTGAACGAGGCCGACGAACGGCGATGACCGGAACGGGGGAAAGGAGCGAGCGCTTCTGGGCTACCACCTGCCCAGCGGACGCGGCATGGCGCGGCCGCCAAGGCCGTAGCCGCCGCGCTCTCGCGGCTGAGCAGGATCGGGCGGCCGGCGGCCCGGATCGCCGCTGGGTGAAACTCGACAACGGCCGACAGGCACGCGCCTCCGTAGCGCTCAAGTTGCTACCGCGGACTCGACGAATCCGCGCGTATCTACGCTGGTCCGACAACGGTCGGTCACCGACGCGGTACCTCGGCGAGGTCGGCTTCGCTTCCCGGGCCGAAAACCTGCGGGAGGGCTGGCGCCTTGCTCACCAAAAGGGGCTCCTCTCGCCACCGGCGCCGAAACCCGACTCATGGGCCAAAAGCCCAGCGGTCCGCTCGGTGATGCGCGCCAACAAGAACCGAGACACCGGGCCCGAACGACGGCTCCGCGCGATGCTTCATGCGCGCGGGCTGCGCTACCGGGTCAACTCACGTCCAATATCAGGTAGCCGCCGCACTGCCGACCTGGTCTTTCCTCGACTGAAGATCGCCGTCTTCGTTGATGGCTGCTACTGGCACGGCTGCCCTGAGCACTACCGGCCGTCTCAGGCAAATCAACAGTTTTGGCACACCAAGATTGAGGGCAACAAAGCCCGCGACGCGGAAACCGACAAGCTGCTGGCGGCCGCCGGCTGGACAGCGATCCGCGTATGGGAGCACGACGTACCAAAGCCGGCGGCGGACCGAGTGGAAACCGCCGTCCGAGAAGCGCGAGGGTGAGGTGGCCTCATTCGAGCAGGTCACCCTGATCCGCCATTTCGACCTCTCCAGCGTCGAAACGTTGCGGGCCGCGAGTCTCAAGCGCCGTTCCGTGGTCCTTTCGACTCCACCACAACAGAGCGCTATCGTACGAGGTCTCCTCCTTGTAGAGGATCACGTAGCCGGGAAGCGCGGTTGCCTGCCAACCCGGGGAAAGCGCGTCGATGGTTGCGATCAGCAATTCTGCCGCAGTCAACTCGATATCCGGCAACTCAATACGCGTATGTTTCAGCTCCGTCAGATGCGACTTGTTCTTGTTCTCATACCGCAAAAGATAAGGAAGCTCGCGTTTGAGCCAGTCTAGAAGGTCGGCCACAGACCAAACAGTGAACGGGACGCTCAGCTGGTAGCCCAGATCGATCGTGTACAGAGCATCGAAATGCTGAGCCTTGACGACGCTCCGGTCACGGTTGCGGCCAGGGTCCTTGTTGCCGAAGCCGTTGGTGTTCCAGGGGATTGTGTCGTCGAGCCGATACTTTTTGATCAGGAGCTTTTCCGGTGCGGCGGCGTCTAGGTCCTCGTCGACGTAGACACAGGTAAAACGGACGTCCGACATAGTGATGCCAGTGCGCCCGGAGAGTTTCCGGTAGTGCTGCTCCAGGCGGGTGCGGAGGTTGCTGGCCGCTTTGCCCACGTATACACGCTTCCAGGCGACGAAGAGAACGTAGACCCCCGGCCGCGCGTCGACCTTACTCAGCGCCGCTGGGCCCAGTATGGCTGGTGACAGCGGATTGAGTGTGGTGGCTAGCTGCTCGGCCAATGCCCGCGTGATGCTCAGGCGGAACTCGGCGATCCATGCGTCCATTCCGAATCTCCCCATGTCTAGCTACCACGTTCCAACGACGACACCCGTGGCACCGGAGCAGTCAGCACTCAAAGCGATTACTCTAGAGCATCATCTCGACACACTGGTTGTAGTCGACCGCATCACCCGGACCCGCACAATCAATGAATCGCCTGAACTACGCACGTGAAACCTGGGGTGCGGGGTGGCGGGTGGTGCCACCACGGGACCGGGTCGGTTGCGGTCGGGTGGTCGTGGCCGTACGAAATCAATCGGGGTTGCCGTTGGGTTGTTCCTGAACCCACCGCCGAAGTGAACCCGAGGCCGGTCCGAACAGGGAGACGGCGCCGAGAGACGGCGCCGTTTTCCCTGTGGAGGTGCCGCCACCTTGGCTCCGATGTTCGCGCCGCTCCGAGAGCGCAACTACCGCCTGTGGGCGGCCGCCGACCTCATCTCGGTCAGCGGCACATGGATGCAGGTGCTGGCACTGAACTGGCTGATCCTCACGGCCACCGGATCGGCCACCGCCATGGGCGCGGTCGTCATGCTGCAGTCCCTGCCGGTACTGCTGCTCGGCAGCTGGGGCGGCGCCATCGCCGACCGGCTGCCGGCCCGGCCGATGCTGATCGCCTTCCAGGCCGTCCGCGCCCTGCTCGCCCTGGCGCTGCTGCTTCCCGGTGGCGAATGGCCGATCTACGCGGTCGCGCTGGCCTCCGGCGTGATCGGCTCATTCGAGGGCCCGGTCCTGGGCCGCTTCGGCTCCGCACTCGTCCCCCGCGAAGCTCTCGGCTCGGCGCTGGCCCTGGGCTCGGTGCTCAGCTCGGCCGGCCGGATCGGCGGGATGGCCCTCGGCGGCATGCTCATCGGCGTCACCGGCCCGTCCACGCTGTTCGTGATCAACGCGGTGTCGTACTCGGCGGTCATCGTCGCGCTGCTCGCCATGCGCACCCGCGACATGCGCCCCCTCGCCGTCTCGTCGCCGACCGACGGCGGAGTGATCGCCGGCTTCCGCTACCTGCTGCGCCAGCCCGTCATCCTGGTCGTCCTGGCCCTGTCGTTCGTGCTCGGCTCGCTCGGCCGCAACTACCAGGTCTCGATGGCCGCCATGGTCTCCGGCCCGCTGGGCGGATCGTCGGGTTCGTACGGTCTGCTGTCAACGGTCTTCGCCGTCGGCGCGGTGACCGGCGGCCTGCTGCTGGCCGGCACCGGCCGATCGACGCTGCGGGTTCTGCTCGGGACGGGCTTTCTGATCAGCGCCCTGCAGCTCTGCTCCGGCCTGGCCCCGAACATCCTCGGCTTCGCGGCCCTGATCCTGCCGATCGCGGCCGGCGCCGTCATCTTCGACACCGTGGTCTCGACCAGGATCCAGCTGGACACCCGCGAGGAGATGCGCGGCCGGGTCCTCGCCACGGTGGGCATCGTGTCGTCGCTGTCCGGCATCGTCGGAGCCCCGGCCATCGGCTGGTTGTGCGACTCGATGGGCGCGCGGGGAGCCCTCGTCACCGCCGGCACCGTGACCACGATCGCCGCGGTCGCGGGCGGGGTGGCCCTGGTCCGCCTGAAGGGGCGGGCACTCAACTGGTCGTTCCTGCTGGGTCGTCCCGCTCAACAGCCCGCCTGATCTCCCGATGCCGCCCAACCGATCTGGTTGGGCGGCATCTCTCATGGGGTCGGCTACGCGTTGCCGCCGTAGATACGCGTCCGGTGCCACTCGAGGTAGACCGGCTGAGGACGAAGGGCGCCGGCCGGCAACAGCAGATGTTCGGCAAGCGGTGGCCGGCCGAATGCGGCGCTCACCCCAGAATTGGTGGCGGCCGCCGCCGCCAAGTCCGGACGAACTTCAATGCGAAGTTCAGGGGTAACGGTGATCAGCCCGGTATCGAACGCGACATCGTGGGTCGGGCATGCCGTCAGACCGTTGGCGATGTCCAGGCGTTCCCGCGAGTCGCAATCGCGCCACGGCTTGATGTGCGATGCGAGAAGTAGCCGAGGGGTACGGCGGCCGTCGAACGCGACTGCCAGGCCGCAGAACACGCACTGGTGGTCGTGGTTGCGCAAGACATCGCGGGCAAAGCGGTGCTGGCCCACCCGAATGGTCGCGGTCAGCATCTTTTCGGTCAGCTGATCAATAGTGTCCGAGAGCCGTTGCCGTACGACTCCGGCGAGGTCCCCGGGCTTGATCTCCTCCTGACCGAGGAACGTCATCGGGCTGTCGTCGTCCTCCAGGGCGAGGAAGTCCGGCAGAGCCCCGGCGGTGATGCCTACATCCCGAGCCGCTTGAATGACGAGTCGATAGGTGCTGGCCAGTTCGTTCTCGTCGTTGAGGAGCCGAGCGGCAACCTCCATCTCGTGACGGGCACCGTTGGTTCGGCTTCCGTCCAGGTTCGCCATTTTCGCCAGCACGCTGCTGTTCGGGCGCTTGAAGAGCTCGGCGAGGCTCGGAACAGGCTCTACCGCTTTGTGCGACGTGCTTCCCCCGTACCGCCGATGGTCGACGACAAGGCTCGCCGCCAGGCAGGTGAGCGTCTCCACTGGGATGAAGGCGACCTGTCGGCGGCCTTCGCTGGGCTTTGACCGCTCGATGATGGATCGCCATTGCTTGCGGGCCGCCGATGACGTGATCTCGAGGTAGTCAGCCGCTGTGAGCATCAATTCTCCGAACTCGATATCGAGAGATGTCTCGGTTCCCGTCATGCGGAGAGATAGCGGCCGCCCTCGGAGTCGGCAAACGATGCAGCGTGGGGCCAGATGGCGCCGATGTCGGCGGTCCGCAGGAGTCCCATCAGGTCGTCACTAGGTCGCCTGGGAACCAACACCGCGAGGCTGACTTCGAAATTGAGATATCGCCGATAGTCATAGAGCTGTCCGACAGCGAACCGCAGAGGGTCTCGATCGGCTTTCGCCTTGACCTCGATCAGGAGACTGGCCGCCGGGTCGTAAAGATCCACTCGAAGTGTTGAGGCCGGAGTGTCGATGGAGATACCCAGCAGCCGTCTTCCCTTTGGGTCTCGCCACCGACGAAAGCGTTCCCGCAGCACAGCTTCCGCCTGCTCAGCCTCTCTGGCCGCCTTCTGAGTGACGACCGCAACCGGCTTTTGGTTAGGCACCTCAGGCGGGACGATGCGAACGTTCGTACCGTCTGGACCCGGCACGTGTTGACCGGTCAGCAGCGCCATGCGGGCTTCCGCTTCGGCTACGGCCCGGGCCAGAGCCGCACGATTTCCGCGCAGCTTCTTCCACTTCTCCAGCGGTTTGCCGGAGATCGGTTTCGGTCCGCTACCGGGGTTGTCGGTGCTGGCGAAGTTGCCTACGCGCCAGGTGATGGAGTCGGCGCTTCGTCCGAGAAGCTTTGCGATGCCGACGACCTCGGCGTCGTTGGAGCGGACGGCTCGACCTCGACGGAGCCAGAGGTCGCCCACGATCCAGTACTCGTCATGCAGCCATGGAACGCCGTCCCGAACACCCATCGAAGGCTCCTCGAGTCTTTCGACGGCACGTTATCGAGGGGCGCCCTAGCGGCATGTACAGCAGTGAGGTCGGCAGGTCGTGGTCCATGGACGTATCCGGACCAGCCATTCGATAGCGTGAGACCGGCACGCCGCCCGCCAGCACTGAGGGGAACACGTGGAGCTCCTGCACTCCGGCAAGGTCCGGGACGTCTATGCCGATGGTGAGGACCTCGTCCTGGTCACCTCGGACCGGATCTCGATCTATGACGTCATCCTGCCCACCCCGATTCCGGACAAGGGCAAGATCCTCACTCAGCTGTCCCTGTGGTGGTTCGACCAGCTGGCAGACGTGATTCCGAACCATGTCGTCTCGGCCACCGATGTGCCGGCCGAGTTCGCGGGGCGGGCCATCCGGTGTGAGCGGCTCGACATGGTCATGGTCGAGTGCATCGCTCGGGGCTATCTGGCCGGCTCGGGGCTGAAGGACTACGAGCGGGAGCGGATGATCTCCGGCAACCTGCTTCCCGACGGGCTGGTCGAGTCGTCCCGGCTACCGGAGCCGATCTTCACGCCCAGCACCAAGGAGCCCGTCGGTGGCGGGCACGACGCGCCGCTGACCTTCGACCAGACGGTCGACCGGGTGGGTAAGGAACTGGCGGAGGAGCTGCGCCGCGTGACGCTCGAGGTCTACCGGCGCGGGTCGGAGATCGCGGCAGACAAGGGCATCATCATCGCCGACACCAAGATCGAGGTGGGGCGGTCGAAGGACGGGACCCTGAAGATCGGTGACGAGTTGCTGACGCCGGACTCCTCGCGGTTCTGGGACGCCGGCGAATGGCAGCCGGGGCAGGCTCCGCGATACCTGGACAAGCAGTTCCTGCGCGACTGGTCGACCAAGCACACCGACTGGGACCGCACCGAGCCTGGGCCGGAGATTCCGGACGAGGTCGCCGAGGCGACGCGCAACCGGTATGTCGAGGTCTACGAGCGGCTCACCGGCGATCGCTGGCGCTGAGCGACTGCGCCACGGCGGCCCACCTCTTGCGCTTCTGCATCAGGTGGGTCCCGTAGACGCCGGCCAGCACCGCCTCGATGAGGCCGGTCCAGCCGCCGTAGATGATGCAGATCGGAGCGATGGTCCACAGCAGAACGGCGATGACCATCCACCGCTGCGGCGGGCGGGCGGCACGGCGCCGGAAGCCGGGGTCGTCGGTCTCCAAGCGGGTCACCAGATCGGTGAAGACCTGCTGTTCTTCAGGTTTGAGCAAGACGGCCACCTCCATAGCCAGGGCTGGGCGGCGACCGCGTACCCACATCCTCGGGGTGGGAAACAGCCTGCGGTCAGCTGGAAAGCGGCTTCGACGGCAGCTGCAGCATCGAGCCGTCGCGGGCCTGCTGCTCCGGCTCGGTGCACTCGGGGCACCAGTCGTTGGTGCTGCGTAGATACCACCCGACGGCGACTCCGGCGAAGAGGCTCAGCAGGCCGACGACCGCGGAGACGGTGACCGCGCCGGTCATGTCAGTGGGTTCCGGCGCACCAGCCGCAGCGCCCGGTGGTCGAGGTCGGGGAACGAATCCTCGCGCAACGTCACATACGGCGCCGTGAAGGTGTCCACGCCGGTGCCCCGATGGGTCGTCGCCGGCTGGTAGGTGACGGTGACCGCCCTGGGTGAGGCCGCCTCGATCACGCCGGCACGCCATCCGTTCCGGTAGACCCACACCGGGTCCGCCGGCCGGTAGCTCTCGGCGGGGGCGACATCGGCTGCGTCGCGGTGCACCGGGGCCACGGTAGGCGTGGACGCCGTCATGTTCGGCATGGAAATGCCTCCAATGGCTTGAGGCGGACTCTTGCCGGGCAACGAGCGCAACATCTGAGCAGGCGAACATTTCGGCACGCTGCGTCAGCGGTCGGATCGTGTCTGTCAGCTATCATGCTCGTCATCAAGTGCGTTCGCAAGGCCGGATGCACGTGCATCCGCAACGAGCAGATGTCAGGGCACGCCGATACGGACCGGTTTCGCGGCTGACGATCTCCGCTCTAGGATGCGTAAGACTGCGCCGGGCAGTCACAGGGCAGCGACAAGGAGTCAGGTGAGCGCGGGTTCGCAGGAGGAGGCGCCGGGCGGCGGCCCCACCGTGCTGCGCATCCTGCTCGGCTCGCAGCTGCGGAAGCTGCGAGAGGCGCGGGGCATCACCCGGGAGGCGGCCGGCTACGAGATCCGCGCCTCCGGATCCAAGATCAGCCGGATGGAGCTCGGCCGCGTCAGTTTCAAGGAACGCGACGTCGCGGACCTCTTGACCATGTACGGCGTGAACGACTCCGCCGAACGCGACGCGCTGATCGGCCTCGCTCGTCAGGCCAACAACCCCGGCTGGTGGCAGCACTTCGGTGACGTCCTCCCGAACTGGTTCCAGGCCTATCTGGGGCTCGAAGCGGCCGCCTCGCTGATCCGGACCTACGAGATCCAGTTCGTCCCCGGTCTGCTGCAGACGCCCGACTACGCTCGCGCCGTGATCATGCTCGGCCACGCCGGCGCCAGCGCGGAGGAGATCAACCGACGGGTGGACCTGCGGTTGCAGCGCCAGCAGATCCTCACCCGTTCGGGTGGCCCTCAGCTGTGGGCGGTGATCGACGAGGCGGTGCTGCGGCGCCCGATCGGCGGCATCGACGTGATGCGGGCCCAGATCGAGGCGCTCATCGAGGCTTCGAAACTGCCGGGCGTACGCCTGCAGATCATCCCGTTCCTGGCCGGTGGCCATGCCGCGGCGGGCGGTCCGTTCGCGATCCCGCGGTTCCCCGAGCCGGAGCTGCCCGACGTGGTCTACGTGGAGCAGCTGACCAGCGCGATCTACCTGGACAAGCGCGAGGACGTGGACCACTACGCGATGGCGATGGAGCGGGTCTGCATCGACGCCGAGCCGCCGAACCACACTCCTGAGATCCTCGGAAAGCTCCTGAACGAGGTCGGCCGCCCGGTCTGAGTGAACCGAGCGGCCGCCGCGTCGTCAGTGAATCGCTGTCTGTGATCAGGCGAGCAGGTTGTCGAAGTCTCCGTCGCGGACGCCGCCGAGGAAAGCCTCGATCTCGGCGCGGGTGTAGATGAGTGCAGCACCCTCGGGATCCCGGGAGTTACGCACGGCGACGTCACCGCCGGGCAGCACGGCGCACTCAACGCAGTTGCCGCTCGGGTTGCTGCGGCGGCTCTTCTGCCAGGTGACTCCCTGGAGATCGCCGGCTGGCATGCCGTTGACCACGTTGGTCATCTGAAGCTCCCTAGATTTGCCCCGGATCGCCCATCGATCCGAGATCAGTGGTGTCCTCGTGCCTAAATCCTGGCGGTGATGCAAATGCACGTGCATCTGGCCTTGCGTAGTCACGGGATTCTGAGCATGATAACGCACGTACTACAACCTTTGGGTGTCACTCACGGTGACATCTTTAGGTGACGGGTCGGTCGCGGAGCGACAGTCTGCGGCCTCGGCGCGAGGCTCCCTGGCGGGGGCGTCCTTAGCGAGAGGTGACGAGCATGTCGGTACCGAACTTCGGCCCGGAACGCCCCGAACCGAGTGACCCCGGCGCGGCCGACAGTCCGCGCTGGGGTAACTCGTTGATCCATCGGGACGAGCCGTTCGTCGGCGAGGTGTTCGCGGCCTCGACCAGGGCAACCATGGTGACGCATCGGTTCGGAGGGGTCAGATATGCGTTGAGCCGGCCCGGCGGGACGACCGTCCGGAGGCCGCCTGCCGAGGAGGATGAGTCCGACGCGCGTGACTGAGCTCGTTCGTTGCCACCGCCAGCAGCGACCTGCCCGGCCTCCGCAGGCGAGAGCCCCGCATGTCCGCGACAACCGTCTGCGCCCGAGCGGCCCGGCCTGGCCGGTCTATGAGTTCGCCGAGTCCGACTATTGCTACGGCATCGGCCCGATCCGGCTCCGCCTCGAATGGGTGAACTGGTCGCAGCCCATCCCCCACGAGGGTGACTACTGGCTCGGTGTGCGCGGCGTCGTGATCGATCAGTACGGGCAGGACGGCGCCGTCCGCGAGATGTTGATCCGCGCGGCGTGCGTGCCGGTCCCACCGGCGAACAAGCGGCCACGCTTGAGGGTGTTGCGCAGCAGCACACCCGTCTGAACGCCGGGTGGGCGGCGCGGTTCCCCGTGCTGGGCCGCCCACCCGGTCAGAACGCCAGACGCCCGCGTGGTGATGTGTGGCTTGCGGGCGGGCGTATGTCACCACACATCCGACTCGGACCACCTGTGTGGTGACGTGTGGCCCACGGGCGGGCACAGATCACCACGCAAAGCTGTTTGGCCCGCGGGCGCTCCAGCCGCGCAAAGCTGTTTGGCCCGCGGGCGCTCCAGCCTGTCAACTCCGCTCGAATCGTGACCAGGTAGTTCCGGATGAAATCTGACCACCTCTGGTCGCCGATCTTGGTTAGTCGTTGGTCTTGGTAGCTGGGGGGACGCGGCCGAGGTCGCGGTCTTTGAGCCGGTAGCTGTCGCCTTTCATGGAGATCACTTCGGCGTGGTGGACCAGGCGGTCGATCATGGCGGCGGCCACGACGTCGTCGCCGAAGACCTCGCCCCAGCGGCCGAAGGGTTTGTTGCTGGTCACGATCAGGCTGGCGCGTTCGTAGCGGGCCGAGACGAGTTGGAAGAACAGGTTCGCGGCCTCGGGTTCGAACGGGATGTAGCCGACCTCGTCGATGATCAGCAGCGGGATCCGGCCGAGTTTGACCAGCTCGTCCTGCAACCGTCCGGCGGCATGGGCGTCGGCCAGGCGGGACACCCATTGGGCGGCGGTGGCGAATGCCACCCGGTGCCCGGCTTGGCAGGCCCGGATGCCTAGGCCGATCGACAGGTGCGTTTTGCCGGTGCCGGGCGGGCCGAGGAACACCACGTTCTCGCGGCCGGTGACGAAGTCCAGGGTGCCCAGATGGGCGATCTGCTCGCGTTTCAGCGACCGCTGATGCTCGTAGTCGAACTCCTCCAGGCTCTTGCGGGCCGGGAACCTCGCTGCCCGGATGCGGCCCTCACCGCCGTGCGACTCGCGGGCCGAGACCTCGCGCTGCAGGCAGGCGGCCAGGAACTCCTCATGTGTCCAGGACTCCGCCCTCGCTCGTTCGGCGAGGCGTTCGACCGAGGCAGCCAGCGACGGGGCCTTCATCGCCCGGGCCAGGAACGCTATTTCCGAACTGACGTCGCGGCTACTGCTCTTGGTGGGCATCAGGCCACCTCGCTGTCGATGCCGAACATCCGGTCGTAGTCGGCCAGATTGCGGTCCTCGACCTCAGTGCGGACCGGGCTGGTCTTGGTTTGCCGGTGGACGGCACGCAGCAGCGTGGCCGCGTCGCGGTGCCGCGGGTCGGTGATGCTTTGATGCGCCGCCCAGCAACGCTGGTGAGCGGCCACCTGCCGGCCGTCGCAGGTCACCGCGACCTGGTCGGTGTCGGCGCCGATGTCGACGCGCCGGCCGATCGCCGAGGGGTGCACCGAGTAGTCGTTGGCGTCCAGACGCACGTAGTGGTCGCGGGGCAGGCGGGTCGATAGCTGCCAGCCGACCACCGGCGGGACCGGCGGCAACGCAACCATGGCGGCCCGGTCAGCGTCGACGCGATCAGCTGGGCGGGCCTGCAACCGGCGGTGCAGGCGCTGGTTGGCTCGGCCCAGCCACTGCTCGAGCTGGGCGTTGAAGTCCTGCGGCGAGCCGAACGAGCGGCCGGGCAGAAATGAGGTTTCCAGATAGCCGTTCGCTCGTTCGACCAGGCCTTTTGCTTCCGGGTCGGCGGGCCGACATTGGATGATCCGGATGCCAAGGCTGCCGCGGAACGCGTTCATCGCCTCGGTCAGCTGCGGCCGGCCGGCCCGCCAGGACCCGACCGCGGACTCGTTGTCCCAGACCAGGGCTTTCGGGACCGCACCGAGACCGGTGAGCAGCCGCCAATGCCCGGCAAGCAGGTCCGGGGCCTGCCGGGTCGGGATCATCGTCGCCGACAGCCAGCGTGAATAGCCGCAGACCATCACCAACACTGGTGGCCGGCCGACCTGCCCGAATCCCAGCGGAACGTCCACCGGCGGGAACCACAGGTCACACTGCGCGAGCTCGCCCGGCAGATACTCGGTGCGTTGCGCTGGATCCGGCGGCCGGAACAGCGGACGCAGTTGCTGCACCCGGTCGCAGAACACCGTCTTGCCGCGAGTCCACCCGACCCGTTCCATGATCACCGTGGTCGGCATGTCCGGGAACTCGGCCAGCAACGCCCGGATCTGCGGCTCGATCCCGTCGACGATCGAGCCCTTCGGCGCCCGCTGATACCGCGGCGGACTGTCGCTGGCCAGCGCTTTCTTCACGGTGTTCCGTGACACCTTCAACCGCCGGGCGATGGCCTGGATCGCCATCCCTTCCGACCGACGCAGCCGCCGGATCTCTGCCCAGTCCTCCACGTTCAGCACCTCCCGATGCTTCAGGAGGTGGTCCCGATTCACGCGGAACCATGTGGTCAGTTTTCAGGCGGAGCCGACACAGCCGCGCAAAGCTGTTTGGCCCGCGGGCGCTCCAGCCGCGCAAAGCTGTTTGGCCCGCGGGCGCTCCAGCCGCGCAAAGCTGTTTGGCCCGCGGGCGCTCCAGCCGCGCAAAGCTGTTTGGCCCGCGGGCGCTCCAGCCGCGCAAAGCTGTTTGGCCCGCGGGCGCTCCAGCCGCGCAAAGCTGTTTGGCCCGCGGGCGCTCCAGCCGCGCAAAGCTGTTTGGCCCGCGGGTCGCCCCAGCCGCGCAAAGCTGTTTGGCCCGCGGGCGCTCCAGCCGCGCAAAGCTGTTTGGCCCGCGGGTCGCCCCAGCCATGCGAAGCTGTTTGAACTGCGAAACGCCGAGGCTGCTGACAGATAGTCAGGGCTTGGCGGGTGTCAGGGCTTGCGGGCGACTCCAGCCCAGTAGTAGGCAGCCTCCGGGTTCTCGACCGGGGCGTCCGGCCGCCACGCCGAGACCGGCGCGAGGCCCGGCTCCAGCAGCTCCCAGTCACCGAAGAAGCGTGAGACCGCCTCCCGGCTGCGGGCGACCAGCGTCATGCCGGCGCCGGTGGCCGCGGCCACCGCGGCGTCCACCTCGGCGGGGTTGAAGTCGGCGGTCGGGTGGGTGATCGCCAGGCAGCTGCCGGATGGCAGGGCGTCACGAAGCTCCGCGACTTTGCTCCACGGGTCGTCCGCGTCGGCCAGGAGCATGAGGATCGCGATCAGGGTGAGCCCGACCGGCTCCTTCAGATCGAGCGTGTCCTTCAGTGCGGCATCCTCGAGGATGGACTTCGGGTTGCGGATGTCGGCGGCGATGTACTCGCTGCGTCCCTCGGGCTTGCTGATCATCAGGGCACGGGCGTGCACGAGGACGATCGGGTCGTTGTCCACATAGACCACCCGCGCTGTCGCCTCGTGCTGCTGGGCGATCTCGTGCAGGTTGGGCCGGGTCGGGATGCCGGTGCCGATGTCCAGGAACTGGCGGATGCCCTCCTTGAGGACCAGGTCACGGGCCGCCCGGTGGACGAACTTCCGATTCTCGCCGGCCATGTAGCGCATGCCGGGGATGGCCTGGATCATGGCCTCGCCGACGGCCCGGTCGACGGCGAAGTTGTCCTTGCCGCCGAGCCAGTAGTCGTAGATGCGTGCGGAGTGCGGGACGTTGATGTTGACACCGGGCGGTGCGACCTCGGTGGGTGCGGGACTGCCCTCTGCCACGACCGCCTCCTTGCGACACAACGCGTTACGACCGCTGACCAGCGTAACCCCAACGATCGACCGACTTAACCCCCGGATTCCGGTTTTCAGGCGGCGGAGGCGTACCCACGGGCGGCCGTCGAGACGACGCGATCACGTCCGGCGTGCTTGGCAGCGTACAGCCGACTGTCCGCAGTGGACAGAAGGCTCGGCTGTGTCGGTGCCGGGACGTCAGCGCTGGAGACCGCACCGATACTCACAGTGACCGGCAGATCGCCGGTCATTCGGTGCCAATCGTGATCGCGGACAGTCCGGCGGATGCGATTCAGCAGAGGGACGGCCCGTCGCATGGACGTGCCGGGCAGCACGATGAGGAACTCCTCGCCGCCCAGCCGGGCGACATAGCCCGACGGGCAGCCGGCGGCGACCCCGTCGGACAGGATGCCTGCCACCTCGATGAGCACCTCGTCGCCGACGTTGTGCGAGAGGCTGTCGTTGATCTGCTTGAAGTGGTCGAGGTCGACGAGCGCGATGGTCAGCGCCGGATCCGACGCGATCAGGACGGGCAGCGACTCGTCGAGGTGCCGGCGGTTGTGCAGACCGGTCAGCGGGTCACGGCGGGCCTGCTCGCGGAAGTGCTCGGCCTCCTGCCGGGCCTCGACGGTCTCGAACATGGCCTGCCTGGTCCGGGTGCGGGCCTCACGCTGCAGCGAATGCATGTTCTGATGGGCCGCGAAGAACACCTTGTGCACCGCGAACGCCTCGGCGAACTCGCCGCGGGCGGCATGCAGCTCGGCCTGCTCCTGATGCACCCTGACCAGCACGTCCACCAGATCGCGTTCGACGCAGAGGCCGCGGCACGAGTCGAGGCTCTGCTGGGCCCGGTCGTACGCCCCGAGGCCGCGCTGCGCCCCGGCGAGTGTCAGCAGGTATTCAGGGAGGGCGTCGGCGTCCTCGTGGCGCCCCTCCCCGTGCTGCTCGATGCAGAGCCGCATGGTCGCCTCGGCCTCGGCGTAGCGCCCGTTGCCGACCTGGATGGCGCCGACCGTGTCGAGGAAGGCGGGCTCGAGTGTCAGGCCGCGCTCGGTGGCGAGCCGCTGGAGCCGGTCGGCCACCTCCTCGGCGCGCTGCTGGTTGCCGGTGTCGTACTCGGCGTAGGCGTGGTTGTTGAGCAGGCAGAGCAGCACCGGCGACCCGGTCAGCACGGCCAGCTCCTCGGCCTGTGCGTAACGGATGCGGGCCGCCTCCATCGAGCCGGCCGACCAGAGCGCGTCGGCCAGCTTGGTGCGGTGCCAGATGTGCATGTGGGTGGTCGACTCGTCGTCGAGCAGCTCGACCGAGAGCAGCGCGTGCTCCAGGGCCTGCTCGGTGTCGCCCAGGTGCTGGTGGATGGCGGCCCAGATGAGATGGGTGCGGGCCATCAGGACACGGGCGTCGTTGGCGACCGCCCACTCGTGGACCTGCCACATCTGCTCGACGGCGCCGGCGATGTCGCCCGAGCGCAGCCGCATGTTGGCCTGGCACAGCCGCGCCCGGACGACCAGCAGCGGATCGCCGAGAGCCCGGGCGTCCTCCTCGATGCGGAGGGCCCGGGCCAGCTCGGCCTGAGCGTCCCAGGAGCGTTCGTCCTCGATCTCGAGGAGCTCGGCCGACAGCGCCTCGGCGCTGATCGTGTCGGTCACCGGATCCCCCCTCCGTCTCGGCCGGCCTGCTCCCACGGCGTGAATCGGCGCGGAATCGCGGTGGTTGAGGGAAAGCACCGGCTCCCCGAGGCTAGCTCTGTGTGAAGAGATGACCCCAGGGAGTACGGCGTGATCTGCGAGACACAAAGGAACTAGGGCTGTCGCTCCGGGGCGAGGTCGACGGTCGAGCGCAGCTTCGTCGGCTTCAGCGCGATCGCGGCGATCACACCGATCACCGCCACACCGGCCGAGATCAGGAAGATGTGCCCGGTGGCGTCGCCGTACGCAGCCCGTACGACATGTTGAATTTGATCGGGAAGGGCACCCAGGTCGAGGCTGCCGGTGCCGCTCGCGGAACTGCCGGCCGGAACGCCCATGGCGGTGAGCTGCTCGGTGATCGAGTCCGAGACCCGGCGGGCGAGCACCGCGCCGAGCACGGAGACGCCGATCGTGCCGCCGAGCGACCGGAAGAAGGCGATCGTCGAGCTGGCCGCGCCGATGTCCTTGAGGGCCACGGTGTTCTGTACGACGAGGACCAGGTTCTGCATGGACATGCCGACGCCGACGCCGACCGCGGCCATCACGGTGCCGATGTACCAGAGGGAGGTGTCGTGATCGAGGACGGAGAGCCCGGCGAACCCGATGACCAGGATGATCGTGCCGGCCACCACGTACGGCTTGATCCGGCCGCTCCTGGTGATCGCCCGGCCCGCGACGGTCGACGAGACCAGGATGCCGAACATCATCGGGATCATCAGCAGGCCCGCCTCGGTCGGGCTGTAACCGCGCCCGATCTGGAAGTACTGCCCGAGGAAGACGGAGCCGCCGAACATCGCCATGCCGACCGCGAGGCTGCCGATGATGGCCAGCGCCGTGGTGCGCTGCCGCACGATGGGCAGCGGCACGATCGGCTCGGCGACCCGGGACTCGACCCATACGGCGAGGCCCAGAAGCAGTACTCCGCCGCCGACCATGGCGCCGCTCTGCCAGGAGAACCAGCCGAACGCGTCGTCCACGAACGACACCCAGATCAGGATGACGCTGACACCGGCGGCGATCAGGGTGGCGCCGAGGTAGTCGACCTTGACGTCGTCCCGGCGCAGGACGGGCAGGTGCAGGGTCTTCTGCAGCACGATCAGGGCGATCACGGCGACCGGCGCGCCGATGAAGAAGCACCAGCGCCAGCCGAGCGCATCGGTGTCGACGATCACCCCGCCGAGCAGCGGGCCGCCGACCGTGGCCAGGGCCATGACGCCACCGAGGTAGCCGTTGTAGCGGCCGCGCTCGCGGGGCGGGATCATCGCGGCGATCGCGACCTGGACCAGCGCCTGGACGCCGCCCATGCCGAGGCCCTGGAAGGCGCGGGCCGCGATGAGCTGCTCGGTGTTCTGCGTGAAGCCGGCGATCAGCGAGCCCAGGATGAAGACCACGATCGAGATCTGGACCAGGAGCTTCTTGCTGTAGAGATCGGAGAGCTTGCCCCAGATCGGGGTGGACGCGGTGGCGGTCAGCAGAGTCGCGGTGACCACCCAGGTGTACTGCGTCTGGCTGCCTTCGAGGTCGCCGATGATGCTCGGCAGGGCGGTCGAGACGATGGTCGAGCTGGCCATCGCGACGAAGAGCACGAGCAGAAGGCCGGAGAGGGCCTCCATGATCTCGCGGTGGGTCATCGGGCGCTGTTCCGCCCGATCAAGGGTCGTAGAGCTCATCGGGCGGTCTCCAGGATCAGGTCGTCGGCGAATCGGCGTAGCGACGCGGTCAGCGTGGCGATCTCCTCGGGCGTCCAGTCGTGCAGCGCCGCGGTGATCCGCTCCTCGTAGCGGCCACGCACCTCGTCGAGGACGGTGGTGCCGCGATCGGTGAGCCGCAGCGTGCTGGCGCGCCCGTCGGCCGGATCCGCGATGCGGGCCACCAGGCCGTCGCGGACCAGGGCGGCGACCGCGCGGCTGACGGTCGACGGGTCGAGGGCGTGCTCGGCGGCGAGCTCCTTCATGTGGCAGCTGCCGGCCGGCTCGTGGCGGCGGATCGCGGCCAGCATCCCGAGCGGCGCGATCGTGGGTTGTCGCTGCTTGAGCAGGCGGACGGCTTTGAGGAGGTCGTGGAACGCCTCCATCAACCCGCGCGGCTCGATCATGCTTGCCTCCCGGTGATGCTTGCTGCATACAACTATCTTCCCAAACTTGCCTGTTGCGCAACTTTGCTCATTGGGAACTGAATCACATGCCGGTAGGCTCAGGCCCATGACAGCGGTGGGCCTTCGCGAGCGCAAGAAGGCGGCCACCCGGCAGGCTCTGCACGAGGCGGCGCTGCGCCTCGCCCTGGAACACGGACCCGACCGGATCACCGTCGACGCCATCGCCGACGAGGCCGGCGTCTCCCGGCGCACCTTCTCCAACTACTTCGCGAACAAGGAGGAGGCGCTCTTCCACGGCGACCTCCGCCGGATGCGGGCGCTCGCCGACCTGGTCCGGGCACGCCCGGCGAGCGAGTCGCCGTGGGCGGCGCTCACCGCGGCGGCCGAGGAGCACTACGCCGGCCTGGGAGATCTCGACCCGGAGTGGGTGGCCCGGGGGCGGCTGGTGCGCCGTCATCCGTCGCTCGCCGCGGCCCAGGTCCAGACCTTCGCCACCATGGAGAGCGAGCTGGCCGCCGAGGTCGCGGCACGACTTCAAGGTCAAGATCCATTGGGTGTACGGGCGAAGCTCGTGGCCGCGACGTTCATGGCCGTGCTGAGGGTCTCGTTGAACGTGTGGCTGGAGCATCCGGCCGAGATCAGTTACTGGGAACTGGCCCGCGAGTCGCTGGCCGAGACGGGCCGCGGATTCACCTAGCGGGCGCCGAGGCCGCCTATGACCAGGGTCAGCTGGCGCCGCCAGGCGTGGGGGTCTGCGGAGTGCTGGGCCACACCCGCGTTCGCCATCATCAGCAACGCGAAGTCGCGGCCGGTGAAGTCGGCTCGCAGGCGGCCGGAGCGCTGGGCCCGGATGAACACGTCGGCGGCCCTCTGCTGGGCGGTGGCCCGCAGGTCGGCGAGCCGTTCGTCGTCGTCGAAGGCGGTGGTCACCAGCAGCTGGGCCAGGCCGCGGTCGGTGGCCTGCAGCTCACAGACCCGGGTCAGGTAACCGACGAACGCCGCCCACGGGTCCGGATGGTCCAGCGCCTGCTCGGCCAATTGGACCGCGGCGGTCATGTGGCTCGCGAAGACCTCGGCGATCAGGTGCCGGCGGCTCGGGAAGCGGCGGTAGAGGGTGGCGTTGCCGACTCCGGCCCGCCGGGCGATCTCGTCCAGCGAGGCATCGAGGCCCTGCTCGGCGAAGACCTCGCGGGCGGCGGCGAGCAGGGCCGCTCGATTGCGGCGTGCGTCCGCGCGCAGCCGGGTGGCCATGCGCCACAGGATACGACGTTCCGCGGAAAAGACGGAGATCGAATGTTACGGTCCGCATGATCATCGGGAATGGCGCGGGAGGTGCGGGAATGCCGCGGATCGAGACAGAGGTGCCCGCTGCGGACGGCGTCGCGGAGGCTTGTCTCGTCACGCCGGACGGCGATGGCCCGTACCCGGCGGTGCTGATGTTCATGGATGCGTTCGGCCTGCGGCCGCGGATCGTCGAAATGGCCGGGCGGATCGCTGAGCGGGGTCATGCCGTCCTCGTCCCGAATCTGTTCTACCGCAGCGCCCGCGGGCCGCTGATCACCCCGGACGAACTGCTCGACGGCGACAAGCGGGGTGCCGCGTTCGGCCGGATCGCCCCGATGATCCGGGAACTGACTCCGGCGCGGATCGGCGCGGACGCGGCCGCCTACCTCGACTTCCTGGACGGGCGGCCGGAGGTGGCGGACGGGCCGGCCGGGATCGTCGGCTACTGCATGGGCGGGCGGAACGCGCTGCTCGCGGCACAGGCGCACCCGCTTCGGTTCGCCGCGCTCGCGAGCTTTCACGCGGGCGGGGTGGTCACCGATGCCGCGGATAGTCCGCATCTGGGTGTCGCCGCGCTGACGGCAGAGGTCTACTTCGGACATGCCGACGACGACGGTTCGATGACGCCGGACCAGATCAAGACCCTGGAGCTGGCCCTCGCCGAGACCGGGGTGGAGTACACCTCCGAGCTCTACGAGGGCGCGCCGCACGGTTTCACGATGAGCGACACCTCGATGTACGACCAGGCCGCCGAACAGCGGCACTGGCAGGTGCTGTTCGCCCTGCTGGAGCGTGCGCTGCCGGTCAGGTGACGCAGAACTCGTTGCCCTCGGGGTCGGACATCGTGAACCACTTGTGCGGGCCCTGGCTGGCCTCCCAGAGGAAGGTCGCGCCGCGTTCGACCAGTTTGTCGCGCTCGGCGTCCCGCTTGTCCTCACCCACCCGTACGTCGACGTGCCAGCGGTTCTTGACCGTCTTGGCGGCCTCGTCGAACTGGAAGAGCAGCCGCCGGTCGTTCTCCGGGTGCCGGATCGCCGCACCGGTCCGCCACACCAGCTTGCCGCGGTGATGGGTGGTCTCGGCGTCGGTGGCGAACCCCTTGGCGACCATCTCCTTGATGAACCCCTCATCCTGGGGCTCGACGTCCCAGCCGAGGGTCTCCGCCCACCAGTCGGCGAGGTCGTGCGGGTTCGTGCAGTCCACGGTGACTTGGAAGTCGTAGGCCATGGATCGCACGCTACCGACGCTTGCGGTCACTTACCGGCCTAATTGGTGTAGAGATCCGGGAAGTACCTGTCGATCGCGGTCACGTCGTACACATGCCGTATCTCGTTGATCTTCTGATTGTCGACGCCGAGGAACTCGACCAGCCGCGCCGTTCCGAACGGCGCGGCCAGGTCGTAGATCAGAGCGGCACCGTCCACCGCGTCGGTTCGGGCGACCAGCGTGACGTGGTCGGCGAAGGCGGCGATCCGGTGCAGCACCTGCAGGAGTTCCTCGTCGTCGACCGGAGCGTCGAAGTTCCACTCCGTCTCGACGTCCGGGGCGAGGAGCTTCCTCGCCCCGGGCAGGTCGTCACTGGTCCAAGACTTGACCCAGAGATCGACCACGTCCATGAGGTTCTCCATCAGCCGTTGAGCATCGTGTCAGCGCTCACGAAGGTGTAACCGGCCTTGATGATGCCCGGAACGAGCTCCTTGAGGTAGTCCGTGCCGAGGTACGGGTGGTAGAAGAAGCTGGCGACACCGTCCCGGACCACGAGGTTGCGCTCGGCGTCGGCGACCAGGTGGGAGGGCAGGCGGACCGGGTGGGTGTTGTACGCCTCCGGCTCCACGTTACCGATGTTCTCCGGCACCACGACCGAGCCGTACACGTCCCGGACGGTGTAGGGGAAGAACTGGCCGAACTGGCGGGCGTAGTCGTACTTCCCGCCGGTCAGCACGCCCGGGAAGTAGAGGCCACGGTCGTACCGCTTGCCGAACAGCGCCTGCACCGCCTGGTAGTCGGCCGGGCTTGCCGCGTAGTGCGGGAACTCGAAGATCTTCGGCACGCCCAGTCCGGTCGCCGCGAAGACCGCGCCGGCCGCGACCATCCGCGAGGTGGCCCAGGCGGCCGAGTCCTCCTTGACCGGACCGTCGTAGATCACCCGGTCGGCCGAGTCGACGTGCGCCATGTAGAACTCGAAGTCGTTGCCGCTGCTGCCGTCGTACGGGTTGTTCACCGCGCCGTACTGGTGGGTGTAGCCGTGCATGAGCAGCGTGCCGCCCTTGGCCTGCATGTACTTGAGCGCGGCCACCACCTCGGGCCGCTTCGCCAGGGTGTAGTCCTCGGCCACGCCGTCGTTCTTGGCGCCCTTCGGGTCGCGGTACCGCGGGTAGGCCGCGATGCTGAACGGCACCTTCATCGACCACAGGTAGTCGGCGATCGCCCGCAGCTGCGCGGGGTCGGCGTCGGGGCCGACGTCCTCGAGCCGGAGCAGTGCCCGGTGCCGCTCGGCGGTCTTCGGCGCCAGCGCGTCGAAGAGCAGGTCCGCGAAGATCAGGTAGCGGTCCTCGTGCGTCACGTACGAGAACGGGATCTCGCTGACGTAGGTGAGGTTGCCGGACCGGACCGCCCACGGCAGGGTCCCGTCGGCCTTCTTCGCGGTGGCCAGCGTGGTGACCTTGGCGGCGTCGCTGATCGACAGGTTCATCAGGCCGGACTTGTTGTCGGCGCTGCGGCCCAGCACCCGGCCCTTGTAGGTCACCTCGGCCACGTCGGCGAAGTCGAAGAGGCCGCTGGTGAAACCGAACTTCGCCGCGAAACCGTCCACCTTGGTCAGCTGCCAGATGTTGTCGCGCACCCAGATCACCGGAAGCGTCGTGGCCATGACGTCAGCCAGGAACGCGGCCGGCAGCGGCTCGTCGTAGGTCGAACCCAGGTAGATCACCGCGGTGTGGTTCTTCAGGTCGCCGGACTTGTACGCGGCCACGGGTGCGGCCGTCCAGGAGCCGAAGTGCGAGGCCAGGTTCGCCGTCTGGGTGGCGTAGACCTCGCCCAGCCAGCCGTAGTCGCCCGTGGTGTCGTACAGCACAAGGGTCTTCGCCGTGCCGCCGCCGGGCGCCGCCTTGCCGGTCTTGACGGTTGCCTTGCCGGTGACGGCGGCGTCGGCCGCGAGGGTGTGGAAACCGACGGCGGCGGCCGTGGCGGCGGCTGCTCCGGCGACGAGGACGCTGCGGCGGGAGACGGGGTTGTTCAGCATCAGGCAACGGCTCCGGTGGCGAGGGCGGTCTGGGGGACGGGCATGGCCTCGGGGGCCGGAGCGAGACCGAGCAGGTTCGCGGTGGCCTGGGCGGTACGGACGGCGGCGAGGCCATCGCCGTACGGGTTGCCGCCGGCCGTCATCGAGTCGCGTCGCGCCCGGCTGTCCAGCAGCGCGGACGCCTCCGACACGATCAGGCCGGTGTCCGAGCCGACCAGCTTGGCGCAGCCGGCGTGCAGCGACTCCACCCGCTCGGTGACGTCCCGCAGCACCAGCGCGGGCACCCCGAACGACGGGGCCTCCTCCTGGATCCCGCCCGAGTCGGTGAGCACCAGGTACGCCTCGGAGAGCAGGCGGGACAGGTCCGGGTAGGGCAGCGGGTCGGTGACCGTGACCCGCTCCACCCCGGCCAGCGCGGCCTCCACCTGCTCGCGGACCGCCGGGTTGGGGTGGCTCGGCAGGATCACGTCGATGTCGTCGTAGCGGGCGATCAGTTCCTTGACCGCGGCCAGGATCCGGTCCAGGGGCTCGCCCCACGACTCGCGGCGGTGCGCGGTCACCAGGACCAGGCGGTTCGTGCTGCCCGCGCGGGCCGCGGCCACGTTCTGGTTCTCGAATGGCAGCTTCCGGCCGGCCACCGCGAGGGTCGCGTCGACCACGGTGTTGCCGGTGACCAGCACGTCGCTCGCCGGGATCTTCTCGTCGAGCAGGTTCATCGCGGCCAGCGGGGTGGGCGCCAGGTGCAGGGCGGCGACCTGGGCGACCAGGCGGCGGTTGCCCTCCTCCGGGAACGGCGACTCGAGGTCACCGGAGCGCAGGCCGGCCTCCAGGTGCACGACCGGGATGCGGCGCCAGAACGCGGCCAGCGCGCCGGCCAGGCTCGTCGTGGTGTCACCCTGCACGATCACGGCGGCCGGAGTGCGTACCGACCAGAGCTCGTCCAGCTCCCGGATCATCGCGGTGAGCAGTTCGGCCTGGCTGCCGGTCGCCCGGTCGACCTGGAGCGTGATGTCCGGCTCGAGGCCGAAAGCGGCGAGTGCCTGGGTGACCATCGTGGGGTGCTGGCCGCTGGCGAGCAGGACCGGCTCGAGGAGACCGGCGTCGCGCATGGCCAGGGCGACCGGGGCGAGCTTCACGGCTTCGGGGCGGGTGCCGCCGACCAGGTGAACTTCACGACGAGACATGGGGGAGCCTTCTCTCGCTTGTTTCGAAAGGGGGGAGGGGTGGATCAGGCCGGGAGAGCCAGTGGTTCTTCGACGAGCCGTTCGGTCTTGGCCCAGGCCTGGCGCCCGCTGGCCTGGCGGCCCAGAGCGCGGTAGGTGGCGGCGAGACCGAGGATCAGGAAGGCGGGGTACGCGAGAGCGGCGGTCAGCATGCGTCCCACGCCCTCGTCTCCGTGCTTGCGCTGGTGGACGGCGGCCCAGAGCAGACCGGGGAAGGTGGTGACGCCGACCCAGACGCCGAAGCTCAGGGCCAGGGCCTCCCAGGTCGGGATGAACACGATCGGGTGGCCGATCAGCAGCCCGCCGAACCCGGCGATCCCGGTGCCGATCAGCAGCACCGTGATCATCGCGTTGGCCCACGGGGAGAGCAGGTAGTGCAGCATCTCGGCCAGCGCGATCCGGGCGACCCGCGGCGACGAGAAGAGCTTGCCCAGGTAGCGGGCGCACTGCATGTTGCCCTGCGCCCAGCGGGTGCGCTGCCGGGTGAGGCGGCGGACGTCGACCACGGCCTGCTGGGTGACCGAGGCGCGGGAGGTGTAGCGGATCCCGTCGCCGTTCAGGTGCATCCGCAGGCCCAGTTCCATGTCCTCGACGAGGCAGCTGGACCAGGGGGCGGTGCCGAGCTTCTGCAGGGTGGAGAGCCGGCTGAACTGGCCGTTGCCGCCGAGACCGACGGTGTCCAGGGCGTCGCGCATGTTCTGGCAGGCGTCGACGATCGCGCCGAACTCGAGGTCCTGCACGGCGCCGAGGAGCTTGTTGCGGTTGCGGATGCGTACCTGCACCTGGGCCGCGCCGATCCGCTCGTCGCGCATCAGCCGGGAGATCTCGACCAGGATGTTCTCGCTGCCCTGGCCGTCGCCGTCGATGATGCCGACGACGACCTTCTCCGGGGCGACACCGGCCTGGGTGGTCAGCATCGAGATGTGCCGGTAGGCCGCGTTCAGCGCCTCGCCCTTGCCCTGCCGGGCCTCGGGCAGGTCGCGCCGCATGACGTGCAGGCGGGGGTGGTCGATCGCGGCGAGCACCTCGGGGGTCCGGTCGTCCGAGCCGTCGTCCACGACCAGCACCCGGGACAGGGTGCCGGACGGGCCGCGCAGCTTGAGGGCCGCACCGACGGTGTTGGCGACCACGGCCTCCTCGTTCAGGGCCGGGACGATGATCCAGAAGTGCTCGGGGCGTCCGTTGCCGCCGGCCACCGACCGGTTGACGGTCTTGGCGCGGTGCGTGCCGTTGTAGCGGAGCGCGAACCAGACCAGTACCACCGTGGTGATCGGCCAGGCCAGCAGGACCGCATAGCCGCCGACCGCGAAGAGCCAGCTGTCAGACGCGGTCATCCGAACCTCCCCCGTGCTCGTCACTGTCCGTTTGCATCCTGGATCGGGGTGACCCCAGCTCCTGGACGTAATAGGACATTAAGGTGCTACGGAGCGTCACTCAAGAGCGGTGAGCGGAACGGAGGAGGAGATCGGCCAAAAGGGCGAACCCAGACATCTCAGACTGCGCTCAGCAGGCGAAACCGGGCGCGTTCAGCGCCATTTCCGGCAAATGGGGGAGGTGTCAGAGCGAGATCAATCAACTGCGGAGAGTGACTTCACCGGACGTGCAGGTGCGACTACGGAAAGTAGTCGCAAGTGCTACTGAGGGCCGTCGAGCAACGTGGGGTCGCTGCGCAGCATGGCTGCCAGCCGGCGGGCCGCCTGCTCGGTCTCCTCCGGGCGTTCCACCTTCAGCGGGATCGGCTCGGGCAGCGGCTCCGGGAAACCGGGCTGCGGCTCGGCGTGCTGGGTCTGGAAGGACGCGGCGGGTGCGGAGGCGTACGGATGCGGCTCCGGCTGGGGTGGCGGCGCGTAGGGGGGCTGCGCGGCCGCGTACGGATGAGGGGGGTTGTTCTGCGGCGGGACCGCGGGCGGCGGTGTCGCGGCGAACGGATGCGGAGTGATGTTGCCTTGATCGGCGTAGCCGGCCGGATCGTAACCGAAGGCCTGCTCGTGCCGGTTGGAGACGAACGGCTGCTCGGCCGTCGTGGGCTCCTCGTAGTCGTACTCGTAGTCGGTCGGCCCGAACCGGTCCTGGTCGTCGCGGCTGGCCCGTGGCCGCTCCGCGGCCGGCGGCTCCTCGGCGGGCTCCTCGACGTCTATCTCGAAGTCCGCGTGTCTGGGCCCGGCCTCGGTGGCGCGGGTCGCGACCGAGTTGTCGGCGGTCACCTGGACCACGCCGTCGGCCATCGCGAAATGCAGCAGCACCGGATCGCCGGCTCCCTCGACACCGACAGTGACGCTCATCTCGGGATTGCGGGACACCACGCCCGCGATCGCCTCGACCAGCTCGGTCACCGCCGGCGGAGTGCCGTTGCTCTCTCCGGCGGCCCGGCGCCTCAGCTCGTCCCGCCGGGCGAGCTTGTCGAGCGCGTCGTCAAGTCCGCCTCGCACGTCACCGTCCTCTTTCCTACGCGGTCGCCCGGTACCCCAACTCTGCCCCTCCGCGGGCCGGTTTGGGAACCGCTCTGCCCCGGGTTCGTGGGAATCCGTGACCGGGCGACCGGACCACACCCTACGACTTCATGCGGATCGCCTTGTCGAGAGCCTGGTCCAGTACCACGAGCAGAGCGTCCCGCACGGATGCGCGGAAGCGTGCATCGAAGGATATGACCGGCACGTCCTCGCGTACCGCGAGGGCCCACCTAACCTCTTCCACGCTGTAGCTCATCTGCCCGTTGAAGGTGTTGATGCCGACCACGAACGGCAGGCCGGCACGCTCGAAGTAGTCGACCGCCGGATAACAGTCGTCTATTCGGTTGGTGTCCACCACGACCAGCGCGCCGAGCGCGCCCTTGACCAGGTCGTCCCACATGAAGGCGAACCGGGTCTGCCCCGGCGTGCCGAAGATGTAGAGCTTCAGGGTCTGGTCGATGGTGAGGACGCCGAAGTCCATCGCGACCGTGGTGCCGGTCTTCATGGTGGCCTGACCGGGATTGTCGATACCGACCGACTCGGAGGTCATCTCGGCCTCGGTGGTCAGGGGCGAGATCTCGGAGATGGCGCCCACGGTGGTCGTCTTGCCCACCCCGAAGCCGCCGGCCACGATGATCTTGACCGGGACCGGCGCCTTCTTGGGGGCCGGGGCTCCCGGTATGCGCGCGGTGCCGACGACGCGGTTAGCTGATGGATCGAAGTCCACGGATCACTCGCATGATGGTGTCGGGGTCAGGTGTGTCGTTTTCCAGCACATGGACGTCGAGCTGGCCGGAGGCACGAAGGTCACCGACCAGGATTCGGGTCACACCCAGGTGCAGGCGAAGGCGCGCGGAGATCTCGGCTACCGAGATCGGACTCTCCTCGCAGAGAGCCACGATCGCCCTGGTTTCCGGGGAGAGCCGGGACGGTGGCGCACCGTGCACCAACGTCACCTGAGTCTCCATACCGATGTCGGGGTCTCCTCCATCGGTCCGCCCGGACGTGATGACGAACGGGCGCAGCTTGTTGGTCGAAGCCTCGACCGGCGGCTGCTCCCCGGTAGGGGTATAGCCACCGGTCGAGTGCTGAGGACCGGATTGCAGGAAGGGCCGGACTCCGGGGCGCGCCGGAGCAACCGGGTCGTCGGGGTCCGGGTAGGTCATTGCTGAACGGCGTTCTTCAGCTCGGCGATCAGGCGCGGGCTGAGGGCGCCACCGGCGCGGGTCGCGAAGAGCGTCATCTCGTACGCCAGCGTGCCGAGGTTGGCCGAGCGGTCCGCGATGACACCCAGGACGGAACCGGCGCTGATCGCGGTGACCAGCAGGTAGCCGTCCGCCATGTCGATGATGACCCGGTTCAGCGCGCCCAGCCGGTACCAGCTCGCGGCACCGCCGGCGAGACTCGTCAGGCCGGAGACCACGGCCGCGAGACGCTCCGCATTGGGCCGGTCCTTGATCGCCGACATGGCCATCAGCAGGCCGTCCGACGAGACCGCGATGGCTTCGATCACACCCGCGGTGCCGGAGGTGAACGAGTCGAGCAGCCAGTTGAAGGTTTTGGCTTCAGCGCTGAGCTGACTTTGCGCGGGGGAGTAAGGGGAAGTCATCGCGGTTGTCCCTCGTGTTGTGGCTGACTTTCGTTCAGTGCGAGTGCGACTCCGTACTCGAACTGATCCATGAGAGCTCGGGCTGCCTCAGGGTCGAGCGCGGCCGGAGCGGGCGGTGTGATCGGTCGGTGCATGTCGTCGGCAGGGAGGGTCGCTCCCGGCACACGACGGGTCAGCGGAGCGCCACCACCGTTGGACGACGGCGGAGCGGGCGGCGCGGCGGGAGCGTCCCACTGCGGCGCCGGAGCCGGAGCCGGGGTGTTCCAATCCGCGGGAGCCGGGTTGTCCCACTGTGCCGGAGCCGGGGTGTCCCAGCTGGGCGCGGCGAAGTTCGGCGCCGGGATCGACGCGCTCGTGTCGTGCGCCCGGACCACGCCTGCCTCGAAGGCGTCGAACGCGGCCCGTGCGGCCAGGGCGTCGTCCTGTGACTTCGGTGCGGCCAGCTGGTGCGGAACGTGCTCCTCCGGCAGCTGACTGCCGGGAACCCGGCGGCGCAGCGGGGTGGGGCCACCGTTGCGCTGCGGCTCCGGTGCGGCCGGAGCCACGGGGGAGACCGGCGCGGCCGGAGGTGCGGGGATCTCGTGGGCGGCCGGGGCCGGAACGTTCCAGCTCGGCTGTACGGCCACCTCGGCGCTCCAGCTGGGCTGGGCCGGGGGAAGCTCCGGCAGCGCGGCCGGAACGCGACCGGCGACCGGGGTGCCCATGTCGAACTGCTGAACCGGCTCGGGGTAGCCGCCAGCGGCCGGGTATGCCGGTTCCTGGTAGGCCGGGCCCGGCGAGTAGACCGGCTCGGCGTCGTAGACCGGCTGACCGGCGTACGGGTCGGCCGGGGCACTGCCGAGCGCCGGGGCGCCCGACCCGCCGAAGGCGTTCCACGAGTGACCGGACTCGACGACCTGGGTGGCGCGGTTGAGCATCACCGGGTCGAACGGCTGCTGGCTGCCCGGCACCGAGCGAACACCGGCGCTGGTGATCGCGACCTCGGTGGTGTTGCCGCGCAGTGCCCCCGAGTACGCGGGAACCGCACCGGACGGGTAGTCGGCGGCCTGGATCTGCGGCACCGCGATCGGTGCCGCGAAGGCCGGAGCCGGGTACGCGGCCGGGGCGATCGGGGTGAGGTTCTCCACCCGCGAGATCAGGTGCGACGGGTTGAGGTCGATCCAGGCGGTCAGACCGCCGTCCGGGGTGTCGGTCAGGGTCACCTCGATGCCGTGCCGGCGGGCGAGCCGGCCGACCACGAAGAGACCCAGAACCTCGGTGGGCGCCAGGTCGAGGCGCTCACGGCGGGTCAGTCGTGCGTTCTCCTCGGCCAGACGCTCGGGCGCGAGGCCCAGGCCGTGGTCGATGATCGCGAGACGGGCGCCGCCGCGCAGCTCGTCGGCGGTGACCGTGACGGTGGTGTGCGGCGGGGAGAAGGTGGTGGCGTTCTCCAGCAGCTCGGCCAGGAGCAGCGTCAGGTCGGCCAGGACGGCCGGCACCACGACGATGTCCTCGGGGATCTCCACCTCGACGCGGGTGTAGTCCTCGATCTCACCGAGGGAGAGGCGGACGACGTCGGAGAGGGCCAGCGGAGCCATGTGCTCGTTCGCGCCGGCGCCACCGGAGAGCACGACCAGCGCGGACGCGTTCCGGCGCAGACGGCTGGACATGTGGTCCAGTCGGTAGAGCTCGCGCAGGCGGTCGCTGTCGGTCTCCTTGCGCTCCAGCGTGTCGATCAGGGACAGCTGACGGCCGACCAGGTTCTGGGTACGACGACCGACGTGACCGAACATCTGGGCGACGTTGCGCCGGCCGTCCACCTGACGCTGCACCAGCCGGGCGGCGGTGGTCTGCACGCGGTCGAACGCTCGCGCCAGGTCGCCGATCTCGTCCTGGGCCTCGACGTCGACCGGGTCCAGTCGGATCGGTCGTACCTGGGCCTCGGCCTCGTCGTCGGCCACCCGCTCGAGCTCGGCCTCGGCGGCGCGGGCGATGCGGTCGGCCGAGGCGGTCAGACGCCGCAGCGGCCGGGCGACCGCGCGGGCCATGAAGATCGACAGCGTGATCACCAGGATGAGCAGCAGGAACGCGCCACCACCGATGAGTGCCGCCTGCCGGATGGCGCTGTCCCGGCTCTCGGTCACCGCGAGGTCCACGTCCTGGGCCACGCGCTGCTCGACGAAGCTACCGAGGATGGTCACGGACTGCAGTGACGGGAAGAGCAGCTGGATCTTGAGGTCTTTCAGCGCCAGCGTCGGGTTCGTCTCGAGCGCCCTGGTGAACTTGTCGCCCACGCGCGCCGCGAACGCCTGCTGGGTGCTGAGGTAGAGCTTGTACTGCGTGTCGGTGAAGTACGACCGCGACGAGGTGATGATCGACTGGATCTGGGCGAACGTCGCGTTGAACTGGCTCAGCAGCAGGGCCGCGTCCTGCGGGTTGCGACCGGAGACGACCGCGGCGGCCAGCCAGCACGAGGCCTGGCTGATCAGGTCGTCGGAGCGCATGGCGCGGTCCAGGGCGTAGATCTGCCGGCCGTCCTGGGTGGTGAGGTCGGCGTTGCCGGACAGGCCCAGGCCCTCGATCATCGGGTTGATGACGTTGGTGAAGTCCTCGATGACGGTCGGCGGCTTGATCGACCGGTTGAGCACGTTCTGCCGGGTGCTGTTCAGCTTGGCCGCGCCGGACAGGGCGCGACGCAGGGCGATCGGGGCCTCGTCGTCCTGGGCCAGGTCGGCCACGATGTCGGCGGACTCGGCCGCCTGCAGGACCAGCGTCGGCCGGTCGACGATGCCGAGCAGGTAACCGACCGAGAGGAGCCGCTCCTCCTGGAGCTCGATCAGGGCCGAACTCACCGAGGTGGCCCGCTGGACCGCGTCCGAGTGGTCCTGGGCGACCTGGGCCTCGTTGATGCGCTCGTAGATGACCGGGACCGCAAGGCCGACGACGCCGAGCAGCGGCACGAGGATCAGCAGGGCCAGTTTGCCCAGGATGCGGAACTTACCGAAGAGCACCGGAACGCTCCCGACCGGCACCGCTGCCGTAGTTGGGGTTGTCGCCGTACGCGGGCACCGGGTCGTACGGGCTGTTGCCGTAGCCGTTCGAGGCGGGGGCGGAGTTGCCGGGGGCGTCGCTGAGGACCGAGACGTCCCGGCCGCTCATGCCGGAGTCGAGGCCGGTCCGGGCGGCGCGGCCACGGGCGACGAACGCGGCACCGATCAGCAGCACGATGCTGACCGAGAGCATGACCCAGGCCTCGGCGCGGCGGTAGTTCAGGTCGTCGAGGCGATCCTCGAGCAGCGTCGACATCTCCTTGAGGAGGACCGTGCTGAGGGCCTTGAGGGCGTTGGTCAGCGAGCTCTGGGCGGTCACCAGAACGGACACGTCCGGGGTGCTGCCGAGGTGGGCGCCACGGTTGGCGTTCTCGACGCCCTGGCGGAACTGGTCCAGGTTGTTGACCGTGTTGCTGGCGAGGGTCGAGCTCTCGGTGTCCTCGGCCGCGGCCTGCAGGTTGTCCGTCAGCTCGGCGACGCTCTCCTCGACGGCCTTGATCTCGGCGCCGAACAGGACCGCGAGCGCGGCCCGCTGGCGCTCCTTCGCGGCGGCGACCATGTTGGCCAGGTCGGCCATGCGGCTCACGTGAGTTACGGCCTCCGGCATGTTGACCGTGACGGTCTCCTGGAGGTACCAGATGTCGCTCTGCTGGTCCTGGTTCAGCCGCGAGTTCTCACGGATCTCGCTGTAGAGCTCGAGAGCGAGGTCGCTGACCTCGATGTGGGCCTCATAGACCTGCTCCGCGGTCCCGCTGATGCCGGGAAGACGGCCGATCTTCTCCTTGAGGCCGGCCCAGCGGCTGCTTGTGTCGAGGTCGTCGCCGAGGTTCTCGTCGACGCCCTGCACGCGCGCGACGGCGGCGGTCAGCGAGGCCGGCTCGGCGGTGACACCCTGCAGGGCCGAGGACTGCGACTCGGCCAGCGCGCTGATCAGCGGAGCCAACTCGGCGAGGTACTCGATGCCCTTTTGCTTGAGCTCCGTGTCGTCCCGCTGAGTGGTGTTCTCGTTCAGGACGCGCAGGAACAGGACTGCGGTCGGCAGCACGACGAGGACCGTCAGCACCACCGCGAGGGCGGAGCCGAAACGGGATCGCCGGCTTTTCACCGAGACTGACATTGCTTTAGTCCTCCGCCATGCACACGCGATGGGCCGATGGGGGGCTACGGAGAGTAGCCATGCGGGCGCACCGATCCGGGTCAATCTATCCGAGAAATCCTCAGAAAACCCCTTTCCAAGGGTCAGAGTTCGCTCGGCTGATCGGGGGATACGCGGCGCCGCCGACTTCGCTGTACGAACTCCCGCCCGGCGGCCTGAAAGGGGAAGGCCCAGTCCACGCGGGTTCCGGAACAAAGTGAGAAGCGCCGCGGGAGATCGTATCCGCCCACCTGGCGGGACGTGAATATGAGTTCTACTTCGGATTTGTTACGTCTCGGCGTCTTCGTGCTTACGCCATGTGGCGGATCAATAGCTCTGCGGAGTGAAGTCACGCATGGTGAGCAAGTGAATACAGAAAGGTGGGTCTCTCCGTCCTGATTTAAGTACGGAGAGACCCGATTGACTCAAATCCTGGCCAGTGCCTTTCGGAGCGGGTCAAGCCCCAGAGAGCCAAGATTCAGGGCGTCACGGTGGAAAGTCTTGAGGTCGAAATCACTTCCTTTGCGAGCTTTCGCCTCGTCGCGAGCCTGCAGCCAGATGCGCTCGCCGACCTTGTACGACGGCGCCTGTCCCGGCCATCCCAGGTAACGCTTCCACTCGAACCGCAGGACCTCCTCCTGCATCCGGGTGTGCGCGCGCAGGAACTCCCAGCCCAGCTCCGGTGTCCATCGCTCACCCGGGCGGAAACCGAACGGATTGTCACGCGGGATCTCGAGCTCGAGGTGCATGCCGATGTCGACGATCACCCGCGCCGCACGCAACGCCTGGCCGTCGAGCATGCCCAGCCGGTCACCCGGATCGCCCAGGTAGCCGAGCTCGTCCATCAGGCGTTCGGCGTACAGGGCCCAGCCCTCGCCGTGCCCGGAACACCAGCAGAGCAGCCGCTGCCAGCGGTTCAGTGTGTCGGCTCGCAGCAGCGTCTGGCTGATCTGCAGGTGGTGGCCCGGAACGCCCTCGTGGAACACCGTGGTGACCTCACGCCACGTGGAGAAGCTCTCCTGCCCCTCCGGCACGGCCCACCACATCCGGCCCGGCCGGGAGAAGTCCTCACTCGGCCCGGTGTAGTAGATGCCACCGTCACTGGTCGGGGTGAGACAGCACTCCAGCTTCTGCGCCGGCGCCTCGATGTCGAAGTGGGTGCCGTTCAGCTCGGTGATCGCCCGGTCGGAGAGTGCCTGCATCCAGTCCCGGAAGGCCTCCTTGCCGGGAATCGTGCGGGCCGGGTCGGCGTCGAGCACCGCCACCGCCTCGTCCACCGACGCACCGGATCCGGCGATCCGCGCCGACACCGAGCGCATCTCCCGCTCCAGCCGGTCCAGCTCGGCGAACCCCCACAGGTACGTCTCCTGCAGGTCGACCTTCGCGCCGAGAAAGTACTGCGAGGCCAGCTCGTACCGTTCCGGGCCGGCCGCCTCCTTGTCCCTGCCGAGGGGAGCGAGCTCGTCACGCAGGAAGGCGCCGAAGGCGGCGGTCGCCGCGGTGGCCGCCTCGGCGCCGCGGCGCAGCTCGGCGGCGAGGGCCCCGGACGCGTTCAGCCGGCCGGCCAGCCCGTGGAAGAAGTCGTCACGGGTCGGATCGGTCCACGCGTCGCACTGCTCGGCCACCGCCGCCAGCTGCTTCGCCGCGCTGACCCGGCCGTCGGCGGCGCCCTCCAGCAGGGTCCGCCGGTACTGATCGAGCGCGCGCGGGAACTCCTTGAGCCGGGCCGTGATGTCGGCGACCGCCTGCTCGCCCTCGGTCGGCATCACGTCGAGCACCATCCGCAGCTCGTGCAGCGCGCTGGTGATGACGCTGACGTCGGTGCTGACGTAACCCGCGTCGTACTGGGCCAGCTGCAGGCCGAGACGCTCCATCATGGCGTCCTTGGCGACCTGTTCGGACTCGTGCTCCGGCTCGGTCACGTCGAGCTCGTTGACGGTCCGGCGGATCAGCTCGGCCTGCGCCGCGAAGCCCTCGGGCGAGAGGTCGTCGGTCTTGTCCTCGAAGCCGGTCATGCCGACTGCGGTGGCGCCCGTCGGGTTGAGCGCGGCCCACTCGTCGACATAGCGGTTCGCGAGTTCGTCAATTTGTCCCACGGCGCGACACTACGGGACCTCACGCATGCGAGGCAGTCCAGTTAATCAGGCCCTCGACCGGCCAGGTATTGACGATCCGCTCGGCCGGGACACCGCACAGCGCGGCCCTTTCGCAGCCGAGATCCAGCCAGTCCAGCTGACCCGGCGCGTGCGCGTCGGTGTCGATCGTGAAGAGACAGCCGGCCTCCACCGCGACGGTGAGCATCCGCTTCGGCGGGTCCAGCCGGTCCGGCCGCGAATTGATCTCGACGGCCTTGCCGTGCTCGAGGCAGGCGGCGAGCACCTTCTCCAGGTCGAAGTCGCTCGGCGGCCGGGTCCGGACCTTCGAGTGGGCGGCGTCGCCGGCACCGGCCGCGGCCACCTTCCGTCCGGTCATGTGCCCGAGGACGTCCAGGTGCGGGTTGGCGATGGCGGTCACCATCCGCCGGGTCATCCGGGCCGAGTCGTCGCGCAGTTTGCTGTGCACCGAACCGACCACCAGGTCGAGCCGGGCCAGCAGCTCGTCCTCCTGATCCAGGCGGCCGTCCTCCAGGATGTCCACCTCGATGCCGGTCAGGATCCGGAAACCGTCGGGCAGGGCCTCGTTGAGCCGGGCCACATGGTCGAGCTGACGGCGCAGCCGGTCGGCGGTCAGCCCGCGGGCCACGGTCAGCCGCGGCGAGTGGTCGGTCAGCACGAAGTACTCGTGGCCCAGGTCGGCGGCGGCCAGGGCCATCTCCTCGATCGGCGAACCGCCGTCGGACCAGTCCGAGTGCACATGGCAGTCACCGCGCAGCGCCGCCCGCAGCGCGGCCGCCTCGGCCGGCAGGTCGGTGCCCGCGGTCGCGGTGATCCGGCGCAGGTAGACCGGCTCCTCACCGGCCAGCGACTCGGTCACGCACCGGGCCGTCACATCGCCGACGCCGGACAGCTTCGCCAGGGTGCCGGCGGTGGCCCGCTCGACCACCTCGTCGCGTGGGGTGTTCGCGATCGCCGTCGCCGCCGACCGGAACGCGCGTACCCGGTAGGTCGCCTCGTTGGCCCGTTCGAGCAGGAACGCGATGCGTCGCAGGTCGGCGACCGGATCACGGGACTCAGCCATGTCCGCAGCCTAGGCGTCAGCGGCCGAAGGCGTACGCGTCCTTGCGAGCCGAGACGAACTGCTTGGCCGCGTTGCCCCGGTACTCCCACGGCCACTCGGTGACGTGATCGCCGATCAGGTCGAAGACGCGTGCCGCGTGCGCGTACTCACCGCTCATGTGGAGCGCCATCGCGAACGTGTTGGCCCGGGACGGCCAGCCGGGGACGAACCGGAACGCGGGGTTCAGCACCGACTGGTAGGTCGCGGCGACCAGCTCCTGCCGTACCTGCGGATTGCGCATGTGCTCCTGATCCTCACCCGACGGCAGGCTGAGCCAGTACTCGATGTGCGCGGCCGGGATGATGTTGTGCACCAGGCTGCCGGGAGTCGCCCGGCCGGCGGCCGCGCGGGCGAACGAGAACATCTCCTCGTGGCTGCCGAACCACTTCTTGCAGAGATACTGAAGCCGCTGCTCATGCGCCATCACGTGCTCCGGCGCGTACTTGAGCACGGCGTCGAACCGGGCCGCGGCCTCGTCCGGCTGGACCTGCCGGCCGCGCGCCGACGCGGTCAGGAACGCCCAGGCCGTGGTGTCCTCCGGGGTCCGCGCGGTGACCTCGTCGAGGCAGTTCTCGGCGATCCGGAGCCGCCGGAAGAACTCCTCGAACCGGTCCTTCGAGGTGTACTCGGCCCGCGCCGCCCCGCGTGCCTCCCAGGCCCACCAGACCCCGTGGCAGCCACGGATCAGCAGCGGCAGCGTGGAGTCCGGCTCCTCCTCGATCCACCGGGGGATCCAGTCCTGCACGCCCGGCACGTCCGCGGCCAGCGAGATCAGGAACGCCCGGGCGTCCGGATCGTGCACGTCGGCCAGGCACGCCCGGACCGTGTTCCGGTCCTGGACGGTGAGCGCGTTCACCAACGCGCGCGCCCGCGGATCGCCGTGTGTCGGATCGATTGCCGGAGTTCTGTCGAACGGCCACATGTCGGATACCTCCCCGTGATGGGTGCAGATCTTATGGTCTTGCCCGGCACATATCGAGGTGGGTACCTTCCGACGGCCGCCCGCACGGGCGGTCTCACGGGGAGGAAAGCACGGTCATGTCCACAGCTCTGCGAGCCGCCATATCGGTGGCCATGCTGGTCGGCTTCTATCTGCTCGGCCTGCTCCAGCTCGCCCTTGTCGGCTGGCTCCTGTACGAGATCTGGACCCACACCCAGAGCGCCGGCGCCGCCAAGGCGAGCTGGCTCCTGCTGGCCGCCGTCGGCGCGGTCGTGGTCGGCCTGTGGAAGGCGATCCGGGCCCAGCCGGGTGAGCCGGAGGGTCTGCTCCTCACCCCCGAGCAGGCGCCCGACCTGTGGCGGACAGTCCGTGAGCTGGCACAGGAGGCCGGCACCCGGGCACCCGACGAGATCCGCCTGGTGCCCGAGGTCAACGCCGCGGTCAGCGAGGACGCCAAGGCGCTCGGCCTGATCGCCGGCACCCGTCGCCTGTACATCGGCATGCCGCTGCTGCAGACGTTCACCGTCGACCAGATGCGTTCCGTGCTCGCCCACGAGCTCGGTCACTACTCCGGCTCGCACACCCGGCTCTCCGCCGTCGCCTACCGCGGCCGGGCGGCCCTGCACGAGACCCTCAGCCGGGTCGGCAAGTGGAACGTCTTCGGCTGGGTGTTCAAGGGATACGGCCGCCTCTATCTGCTGGTCAGCAACGCGGTGACCCGCCGCCAGGAGCTTGAGGCAGACCAGGTGTCGGTACGTGTGGCCGGCGTCGACGCGGCGGTCGGCTCGATGCGGGAACTGCCCGTCGTCGCGGCGGCCTGGAACTTCTATTTCGGACGCTACGTCTCCAACGGCTGGGAGCTCGGCTACGCCCCGGACGACATCTTCGGCGGATTCGGGCAGCTCTACACGGCCCGTACCGAGGAACTGGCCCGCCTGCGCGACGAGGAGCCGGACCACGAGACCTCCCGCTGGGACACCCACCCGGCGATCGGTGTCCGGATCGCGGCCATGCGCGCCCTGCCTCCGGTCCAGCACGCCCCCGACCGGCGTCCCGCCTCTACCCTGCTGCCCCACCTCGGCGGTGCCGGGCTCGCGCTGCAGGCGGCGGTCGTCGACTTCGGTGACCGCACCGTGCTGCCCTGGGACGACTTCACCGCCGCGTCGATCACCGCGATCCAGCAGCGCCGGGCCGACCGGGTGTTCCGGTCCGCGGCCCGTCGTCTCGGCGTCCAGGAGGCCGGACTGGCCGAGATCTTCGGCCTGGTCAGCTCCGGTGGGCTGGGCGAACTCGCGGCCGAGTTCTTCCCGGACGCCACCCGCAAGGAGGCGGCCGTGGCCTTCGCCGACCCGATGGACGACCTCATCACCCTCGCCGCGGTGCGTTCCGGCGCGGCCCGCTGGCAGCACTCCTGGTCGGCGCCGGCCCGGCTGGTCGACCCGTACGGCCAGCCGGTCGACTACGCCGAGATCGCCAAGCTGGCCGTCGACCCGTCGACCGTCGACGAGGCCCGGCATCGGCTCGCCGCGATCGGGATCCACCTCGAGGCGGCCCGGGTGGTCGAGGCCAAGGCGACCGCGAGCGGCTCGGACGTCATCGGCGCGATGGCCAACGTGCGCGTCGACGACCAGGAAACCGACCTGATCCTGCTGGACCGCGGCTTCCTGTTCGTGCCCGCGCCCAAGGGCGGCAACGAGGGCGAGAAGCGGCTCAAGGATCTGCTGTCCAACAACGATCCGGCCACTCTGGCACACCACTACCGGTTCGTGCCGTACGAGGAGGTGACCGGCGCCCGGATCACCAAGGCGGTGCCGATCAACGCCGAGCTCGACCTGCACGGCGGTGCCACGGTGTCGATCAAGGAGCGTTGGTCGGGCGAGCAGCTCGGCAAGAGCCGGGACACACTGGAAGCCGTGCTGAAGCGGATCAACGAACGGGCGGAATAGTCTTGCGGACCATCGATTGGGTCAACGGGGCCGTCGAGATCATCGATCAGACCGCCCTGCCCGGCGAGGAACGGGTGCTGCGCCTGCACACCGTGGGTGAGCTGATCGCGGCGATCCAGTCGCTCGCGGTACGCGGCGCGCCCGCACTGGGTGTGGCGGGCGCCTTCGGCGTGGCGCTCGCGGCCCGGATCCACGTCGACGATCCGGTGGCGCTCGCGGTGGCCGTACGAAAGATCGAAACCGCACGTCCGACGGCGGTGAACCTGGCCCGTGGTGCGCAACGTGCCGCCGCCCGGATCTCGCACGGGCCGGAGGCCGTGCTCGCCGAGGCGTGCGCGGTGCGGGACTCCGAGATCGCGGCGTCGGCGGCGATGGCTCGGCTCGGTGCCGACCTGGTCGCCCAGCTGTGCGGAGCCCGGCCCCGGCTGCTCACGCACTGCAACACCGGTGGTCTCGCCGCGGTGACCGTCGGCACCGCGCTTGGCGTGGTCGGTGAGCTGCACCATCGTGGCCGGCTGGCCGGGGTGATCGCCAGCGAGACCCGTCCGCTGCTGCAGGGCGCCCGGCTCACCTCGTGGGAGCTGACACGCTGGGGTATCGAGCACCGGGTCGCCGTCGACTCGGCGGGGCCGTTCCTGATGGCCCGCGGCGAGGTGGACGCGGTGATCCTCGGCGCCGACCGGATCTGCGCCAACGGTGACGTGATCAACAAGATCGGGACGTACTCGCACGCCCTCGGCGCGCAGCGGGCCGGGATCCCGTTCATCGTGGTGGCGCCGGAGTCCACGGTCGATCTCGACACCCCGTCGGGCGCTCACGTGGAGATCGAGGACCGCGGCTCGGCCGAGGTCACCGCCTGGGGCGAGGCGGTGAACCCGGCCTTCGACATCACCCCGTCCGACCTGGTCACCGCGATCGTCACCGACCGCCGGGTGATCCGCGTCGACCGCGGCGAGATCCCCTAGTCGGCCTTCTTCCAGGGCTTCATCCACGGGGACTCGGGCCAGCCTTCGGCGGCCGCCATCAGCGGGTACGCGGTGGCGCCGTCGACGGTCTCCCGGATCAGGTCGGCGTGCCCGGTGTGTCGCGCCGTCTCCTGGATCAGGTGCAGCAGCACCCAGCGCAGCGACCAGAAGTCGTGGTCCTGCGGGTTCCACGGCACCGAGTGGTCGATCGGCACCGGGTGGTCGAGGTCCGCGATGTCCCGGACGGTCTTCTCGGTGGCCTCGGCGACCCGGTCGTAGTAGGCGAACAACTCCTCGACCGTCTCGCCGTCGGCCATCGAGAAGTTGCGCTCGTACGCCTCGTAGTCGATGCCCTGCGGCTCGGCCCGTACCGTCGTCATCCAGCCCTCCTCGGTGGAGGCGCAGTGCTTGATCAGGCCGCCGACGCTCAGCGTGCTGGCGCTCGGGGTGGCCCGCAGCTGTTCGGGCGTGAGGCCGTACGCGGTCAGCTTGATGACGTACCGCATCTGGGCGAGGTAGGCGAGCAGACCGTCCTGCTCGTCGGCGACGGGGCGGACCTGACCGGGCATCGCGGGCTCCCTAAGGCTGGTGTCGTGGACACCCCTAACGCTAGGGAATGAAGCGGCCACTTTCTGGCCGCAATCCGACAAGTTCCGTACCGTTCACCGAAGTCACCCATCCGCCCTCCCGGCCGAGCGCCAGAAGCGCCTGGACGTCAGCGGTCACCGCTGCCGGCTCACCGGGCGGCGCGGGCCAGGACCGGCGCAGCCTCGTCGACGCCCGCAGCACCGGCAGCAGCGCCTCCATCGGCTCGTCGGCGGTCAGCGCGTCCTCGAACCTCTCCAGATCTCCGATGAGCGAGTGCAACACCCGGTGCACCGCGCTCCAGTTGCCGCCGCACATCGCCGCGATCAGCTCGGCCCGCGTCCCGGCCACCCGGGTCCCGTCCCGGAAACTACCCGCCGCCAGTGTCCCGGCCAGCGGATTCTCGGCGAGTTGCCAGGCCAGCGCGGCGGCGAACAGGTGCGGGACGTGACTGATCTGTGCCACCGCGGTGTCGTGTTCGGCCGCTGTCACCGGCACCACCCGCGCGCCCATCCCGGTGAACATCGCGGCCAGCAGCAGCCAGTCGTCGAGATCCGTCTCGTGCGGCTCCAGGCACAACACCCACGCGCACCCGTCGAAGAGCCCCACCTCGGCCGCCGTGAAACCCGACGTCTCCTTACCGGCCATCGGATGCCCGCCGACGAACCGGCGACCTTTCAACAGGTCCCTGACGGGACCCTTCACCGACGTCACATCGGTCACCAGGCCGCTGTATCCGTCCAGGTCAGCGACCACTTCCGGGAGAATCTGCAGCGGTACGGCCAAAGCCGTCACCTGACTACCGGCCACCGTCTCGCGCACCGAGCCGGCGATCCGGAACCCCGCCTTGCGAGCCAGCACCCGCGTCTCCGGGTCGGCATCGAACCCGACGACGTCATGCCCGGCCGCCGCGAGCGCCCGCAGCAGCGACCCGCCGATCAGCCCCAGCCCGATGACCGCAATCCGCACGGTCCAGACTCTAGGCCTTGCAGTCGCTCTCCTTCTTCCAGGAGGCCACCGTGGCGACCGGGCTCTTCTGGCCGCCCTTACGCCACGACGAGAGATAGGTGTACGGCCAGACCACGCCGCGCCTCACCTTCCAGTCGCCGGTCCTGGCGCACGGCGGGGAGATGCCGTAGTGCAGGTGGCAGACTCCGCTCGAGTTGCCGGTCTTGCCGGTCAGGCCGAGCAGCTGACCACTCTTGACCCGGACCCCGGGCTTGATGCCGGACTGGACCTTGCTCAGGTGCGAGCCGTAGTAACGCACCCCGTCGTCACCCTCGATCGACACCGACAGGCCGCCGTTGTTGGGCCCGTCCGGGTTCCCCTCCACGTAGCGGTCGGAGAGGCTGACCTCCAGGACCGTGCCGCTCGTGGTGGCCACGAAACGCTCGCCGCAGTCGACGAAGAGGTCGGTCGCCGGGTACTTCGAGTGCGTGTTGCTCCAGTCCACGTTCGAGGCGTCGACAGGGAAGGCGTACTTCACCTTCGTATTCGCGGACTCGCTCGCCTTCGGTTTCGCCTTGGCGCTCGCGCTCGTGCTCACCGAAGGGCTCGCCGCGGCGCTCGTGGCCGCCGGCGGCTGTGCGAGAGCCGAGGCCGACTCGGCGCTCGCCGCGCTCGCCACCGGGTCGACGAACTGGGGAGTCGAGGCCGGAGACCCCGACCCGTTGGCGCCGCCGCAGCCGGCGAGGCACACGGCCGCGATCGTCAGACCGGAGAGGCTACGGAGTAAGCGCACCGCGCCATCCTGGCAGAAGACCGCAGATCGTGCAGACCTGCACCGGTGGCTAGGCTGCTGGTAAGAGCTGTGAGGAGGACCGACAGATGGCAGAACGGCAGGGTTCGTGGGCCGCGGCCGCGCCGCCGCCACCGGGCTACCTTCCGCCTCGGGACCTGCCGCCGCCGCTGTACAGCGGACTGCCGCCGCGCCCCACCTATCGCGAGCCGCACCCGGTCACCGCCGGGCCGGTCGTCAGCGGTCTGGCCGCCACCACGGTGTGGTTCGTGCTGTTCGGGAGCCTGGGCGCCGATCTCGGGTCGTACACCTGGTGGACGATCGGGGCCGCACTCGTCGCCTGGGGCGTCGCCGCGGTCCTGGCCATGATCGGCGACCGCGGGGTGGCCGTCGGCGTGGCCGTCGCGAGCGGGATCGGCCTGTCGGTCGCACTGTTGTTCACCACCCTCCGATGGGTCACCACGCAGGACTGGCCGTTGTGGTGATTTCCGCCACCCGATGTGCCCCTTCGGTAGCCCTGAGCAGTGGTTCTGCCGACATGCCCATCGAGCCTTGACTAACGCCGCGCGGCGTCGCACTCTCGGTCGCATGGCCCCCTCGCCACAACGGCTGGACCCCGATCGCAGCCGTCGCCGCCTCCAGCTGCTGGCGGCTCTAGCCCAGGCGAAATCGACACGTGAGTCGATGCCTTCGCCTCGTCTGCGCGGCCTCCGGCTCCGCGAGTTGATCGCGAAACGCCGCCGGCCCGTGAACTGACTTAGGTCACATCAAGGCGTGGCGCGATGCGCCCGCCGCCGCACCCGCTACCGTCAGGCGCTGAGACATAAGAGTCGCGTTGGGGGAAATCGTGTCGATTTTCGCTGCCGCCGTCGCCCGGGGAAAAAACGGATGGACGGCGTCGGAGCTGGAGCTTTCGGGCCTGGCCGACATCGACGAGGTGGTGGACGCGCTCCGGGATACCGAGCCGGACGCCGACCTCGCACTGCTGTTCGTCGAGAGCGACGACGAGTACCTGGCCGTGTTGCGCCTGGACGAAGGTGAGGACCTGCGGGTCTTCGGGTCGGACTCGGCCTTCGCCGAGGAGTCGCGGATCGGATCGGTGCTGCTCGGCGAGGTGGAGACACCGGCACTGGAGCTGGACGACCTGGACGACAAGGAAGACAAGGACGACGACAAGCCGGTCGACCCGGACGCCGACCCGATCGGTGACGCCGAACTGCTCGGCGACCTGGGCGTCAGCGCCCAGCGGCTGCTCGCCCTCTGCAGCATGGAGGGGATGCTGCCGTCCGACGTCACCGCCGAGATCTGCCAGAAGATCGGCTGCGGGGACGAGATGGAGGAGCTGCGCGAGGCGTGATCCGCCGTCGGCAGCATGAGGAGTGGATGCGGCGGGCGCTCGCCGTCGCGTCCACCTCACCCGAGGACGTCCCGGTCGGGGCGGTGATACTCGGACCCGACGGCGCCGAGCTGGCGGCCGCCGGGAACGAGCGGGAACTCACCGGCGACCCGACCGGCCACGCCGAGGTCCTGGCGATCCGCCGTGCCGCCGCCCGCCTGGATACGTGGCGCCTGGAGGGCTGCACCCTCGTGGTGACCCTGGAGCCGTGCACGATGTGCGCCGGCGCCCTGACCCTGGCCCGAATCTCCACCCTGATCTTCGGAGCCTGGGAGCCCAAGACCGGCGCCGTAGGCTCCCTCTGGGACGTAGTGAGAGACACTCGCCTGAACCACCGCCCCGAGGTCTACGCCGGAGTCCTGGAAAACGAGTGCGCAGCCCTCTTACGCAACTTCTTCCGCTGACCGCCAAAGGTCAGCCGGAGGATCAGGCGATTGCGGTGTCCAAGCCGATTCGGACCATGTTCGAGAAGCCCTGCTCGCGCTGGGCGGAGTCCATGGCTTCGCCGCGCTTGATGTGGTCGCTGACCGTGAGGATCGTCAGCGCCTTCGCCTTGTAGCGGGCGGCGATCGTGTAGATCGCGGCCGACTCCATCTCGACCGCGAGGACGCCGTAGTCGGCGAGGCTGTCGTAGAGGTCGGGGCGGTCGGTGTAGAACGCGTCGGCAGCCAGGATCGGGCCGACCCGCATCGGAACACCCTGCGCCTCGGCGGTCTCGACCGCGGTGCGCAGCAGGCCGAAATCGGCCACCGGCGCGTAGTCGACCAGACCGTCGAAGCGGGTCCGGTTCATGTTGGAGTCGGTCGCCGAGCCGATCGCGGCGATGACGTCACCCAGGTTCAGGTCCATGGCGAGAGCACCGCACGAGCCGATCCGGATGACCGACTTCACGCCGTACTCGTTGATCAGCTCGTGGGTGTAGATGGAGGCCGACGGCATACCCATGCCGGAGCCCTGCACCGAGACCCGCACTCCCTTCCAGGTGCCGGTGAAGCCGAGCATCCCCCGCACCTGGCTGTAGCAGACGGCGTCCTCGAGGAACGTCTCCGCGATCCACTTGGCCCGCATCGGGTCACCGGGCAGCAGAACCCGCTCGGCGATGTCGCCCGGCTTGCCGCCGATGTGCACGCTCATCTCAATCCTCCGCTTTCCATGCTTAGACCGTCGATCTTGCCAGGTCAGCGGTGCCGCGCACGGTTATGGGTGACCCGGCGGCAAAGCCTCTGCGGCGTCCGGTAACGTACTTCCCGGTGGTGTGTCCGAGTGGCCTAAGGAGCACGCCTCGAAAGCGTGTGAGGGTTTACGCCCTCCGCGGGTTCAAATCCCGCCGCCACCGCCATGAAAGAGCCCGGTTCATATGGACCGGGCTCTCTGGTTTTCCCACCTAGATCTTGTTACTGTGCGTGCCCGGTGGCGGGGTCCACCGAGCGCTGGAGCCGACACTCGTCCGTTCGGCTGTTCTCCATGATCAGCGCCATGGATGTAACGACGGTGTTTCGTCGCAGCTCAGCCCTGAGAACTACGTTCTGTAGTCAGGTGTGGACGGCCCTAATACATATGGTGTCGCGCAAGTCACGCGGGCCAAATACACCGGATCAGACAATGCGGTCTGACCGGGCGTCGAACAAGTTATACAGAATCGCCCCACCCAGGTTCGTCGATATCTGTCCTAGATTTGACATGTGAGAGTTGAGCATCACTGGTGGAATGGCGACGTCCGGCTCGGGCGCCGCGACGTCTACGTCCGCACCGACGGCACGTTCTGGGAGGTCGAAGCCCAGATGGGCGGCCCCGAGGGCAAGTCGAAGGTGCAGCAGTGTCCCGGCAAGGCGTCAGCGATGATCCTTGCCGACGCGTGGCGTGGTCCACGCTGGCGGTGGCGCGAGCTCTGATGCCGCGCCAGGAGCCCCCCTCAGGCTGCGCCGCACCTGCTTGACTGATCCCGGCCAGCCTCGAAACGGGCCGGACCCCACGTTGGGTCCGGTCCGTTCGTGTTTGTTCTGACGCACGTACTGTCCGATGTGTGGAAATGGTCGGGATCTAGGCTGAATCCCCATCGCACGGGTAGGAAGCCGATCATCATGCAAGCAGCAGTCACCGAGCATCGTGCCGAAGTCGCGGTTCTGCACCTCCGCGGCGAGCTGGACGCGGACACCGCCGGTCAGTTGCATGCCACCCTGGCCGGGCTGCTGGAGAGACCGGTCCCCCGGATCGTGGTCGATCTGACCGGGCTCAAGTTCTGCGACTCGGTCGGCCTGAGCGCGTTCATCACCAGTAAAGAAGTGATCTCCGCGCGCGGCGGATGGTTGAGCTTCGCCGGTGCGAACCCGTTCCTGAGCCAGCTGCTGGAGACGGTCGGCCTGGGGCGATACTTCGCGATCTTCCCGGAGGTCGAGGACGCGATAGCAGCCGCACAGATGTGAGACGGCAGTGTGAAATAGGCGAGGGCCGGCCCCGATCGGGAGCCAGCCCTCGCCCGCACTGTTTTCACCCCAGAGAATAGACCCGCCCCACGGAGGGTCGATCAGCGGGGCACAACGAGTGAAGGCCGTACTCATCGGGTACGGCCCTTTTCGCATCGTCCGCGGTCGGCGTGCAGAATCGGTCGGCGTTGATGACCGACTGCAGGGGCCCGGGCATGACTTTCGACGGCTTCATCTCGTACAGCCACGCCGCGGACGGGCGGCTCGCGCCGGCCGTACACCATGGTTTGCATCGTCTTGCGAAACCGTGGCACCGGCGTCGCGCCCTATGGATCTTCCGAGACCAGACCGGACTGTCGGTGACCCCGGCACTGTGGTCGTCGATCCAGAAGGCGCTGGACGGCTCCGAGTATTTCGTGCTGCTCGCCTCGCCGACGGCCGCACGGTCGGCGTGGGTCAACCGCGAGATCGAGCACTGGCTCGCCACCAAGCCGGTCGACCGGATCCTTCCCGTGGTGACCGACGGCGAATGGCGCTGGGATCCCGAGCTCGGTGATCTTTCCGTGGATTCGACGGCCGTACCGGACGCGCTGCGCGGGGTGTTCGCCGAGGAGCCGCTCTTCCTCGACCTGCGCTGGGCCCGCGACGGCCGGGAACTCAGCCTGCGGCATTCCCGGTTCCGCAACGCGATCGCGCAACTGGCCGCACCCATGCACGGCGTCAGCAAGGACGAGCTGGAAGGCGAGGACGTCCGCCACCACCGGCAGGCCCGCAGGCTGCGCCGGGTGGCCGTGGCGGCCGTGGCGGCGCTGACCATGGTGGCGTCGCTCACCGGTGCGCTCGCCGGGCACAACGCCGACCGGGCCACCGCCGCCTCGGCGGAGGCACAACACCAGCAGCAGGTCGCCTCGCAGCAGCGCGGCAACGCCGAGCGGTTCGCCGAGGAGGCGCGGCAACAGGAGACGATCGCCCGTACGCAGGAGGCGCGGGCCCGTGCCGCGACCTCCGAGACGAAGCGGCAGGAGCAGCGCGCCCGGGAACAGCAGGGTGCCGCCGAGCGTGCGGGCGCCGAAGCGCGACGCCAGCAGGCGAACGCCCGCCGCCAGGAACAGCTGGCGAGCCGGGCACAGGCGCTCGCCGAGGAACAGCGGGCCGTGGCCGAGGAGCAGAGCGAGCTGGCGAGGCAGTCGACACAGGAGACGGCCCGCCAGAAGATCATCGCGGAGGAGCAGCAGCGCCTCGCCGATGAGGCCACGGCCGAGGCCGAGCGCCAGCGGCACATCGCACGCCAGCAGCAACGCATCGCCGAGGAGTCCGGCGCGGAGGCTCGCCGCCAGGAGGCCCTCGCCCGCGAGAACGAGCGGAAGGCGAAGGAGGCCGCCGAGGAGGCTCGTCGGCAGGAGGAGAACGCCGCGGAGCAGAAACAGATCACCGTCGGCCGCCGATTGTTCAACCAGGCCCGGAAGATGATCGACAACGACCCGGTGACGGCGCTGCGGCTCGGGATCGCCGCGCAGGCGGTGCAGCCCGGCACCGAGGCCCGGGCCGAGCTCGCCGGACTCGTCAGTTCCACGCGCCGGCTCGGCACCATCAGCGATGCCATGTCGGTGACGTACGGCCCGGGGAATGTCATCGCCGTCATCGAGTCGGAGTTCTCCGCGTCGCTGTGGAGCGTCGCCGACCCCGCCACGCCGGTCCGGATCGCCGTCATCGACGACGACCACTACCTCGGTGAGCCGGTCTTCAGCCCGGACGGCACGACACTCGCCATCGTGGGCGCCCGGGACTTCCGGCCGGTTCTGTTCGACGTGTCCGATCCGGCCCATCCGATCAAGCTCGTGACGGTGGCCGCGCCGTTCACCGGCTGGATGGTCTACAGCCCCGACGGGCAGACGCTCGCCGTCTCCGGCCCCGACAAGAAGTGGACCCTGTGGAACATGGCGGACCGGAAACGGCCCGTTCTTCTCACCAGACAAAGCATGGGGTACGCGGGACCGGTCGCGTTCGGTCCCGACAGCCGGACCGTCGTGACCGCCGGGACACCCGGAACCGTCTGGGACATCACCGACCGGACCAAACCCGTCGCGGTCGGCACGCTGGCCGGTGAATGGCGAAGGATCACCTTCCATCCGGTACGCCCCCTCGTGGCCACCAACGACGGCGCCGGCAACCTCGCGTTCTGGCACATGGACGACCTCACGAAACCGCGGCGCTTCAACACGACGGTGACCCGTGGTCTGGACGCGACATTCAGCGACGACGGTCTGGTCCTCGCCACCAGCGACAACGACGGGACCGCACGGCTGTGGGACATGACCGACAACGCGCCCGTCCACATGGCCGACCTCGACGATCACAGCGGGTACGCCGAGGCGATCTCCTTCAGCCCCGACGGCCGTACGCTGGCGACCGCCGGGAACATCGGCTCGCTGAGCCTGTGGTCCGTCCGGGCACACGGCGAACCCGCGATGCTCGGCCGTGGTGAGGGCGAGTTCGACCGCGCGCTGTCCGCGATGATCACGCCGGACGGGCAGCGGCTGATCACGACCCACTTCAAGGGCACGGCCACCGTGTGGGATCTGTCCGGACCGGCCGGGCCCGTCGAGCGCGCCACCGTACGGATCCACCCCACGTACATCGACGCGGCCGCGATCAGCTCCGACGGCCGTACCGTCGTCGCGATCGGGTGGGACGAGAAGCAACCGGTGACGCTGACCGATGTCGGTGATCCGGGCGCGCCGGTGGCGCTGGGTGGATTGTCCGTCTCGGGCGGGACCGTGGCGTTCGATCCGGCCGGTCACACTCTGGCGATCGGCAACGGCTTCGACGTGGCCCTCTGGGACCTCACCGACCGGCGGAACCCGGTCCAGCTCGGCGACCTGCCGGGGAACGACCTCATCGCAGCCGTCGCGTTCAGCCCCGACGGGCGTACGGTCGCCGTCACCACGGGTCAGACCGTGAACCTGTGGAACGTGACCGACCGGTCGGAGCCGGTTCAGCTCGGCACGCTCAAGGGACACACCGACCGGGTGCTCGCCGTGGCGTTCAGCCCGGACGGGCGCACTCTGGCCACCGGCGGCGAGGACAGGACGGCGTCGCTGTGGAGCGTCGACGGGCGGCTCCGCCGGCAGGCCATCCTGACCGGCATCGGCGCCCCGGTGTGGTCGGTGGCGTTCACGCCCGACGGCAGGACCCTCGCCACCGGAACCGAGGCCGAGACCGTGGCGTTCTGGGACGTGGCCGAGTTGTCCGGGCCGGTCCGGGTCGCGGTGCTTCGGCGTACCGACCTGAAGTCGACCGCCCTGGTCTTCCACCCGGACGGGCGCAGGCTCGCGACCAGCGGGAACTTCGACAGCACCCGGGCCGTTCTCTGGGACTACTCGGCGCTCGACGGTCTGCGGGCCGATCCCGCCGCGGTCGCCTGCGCGGTCACCGGCGACGGCTTCACCCTTCAGGAGTGGGAGGCGTACATCCCGGAGACGCCGTACCGGCCGACCTGCGCCTGAAAGAACGAAGGCCGGACCCCTCGGGGTCCGGCCTTCGCCCTGTCCTCAATCGGCTCTGGGGCCACATCCGCGACAGATCGCCATGTACTCCCTCTGTGTGCCGGTCATCTGGTCGTTCCAGATCACGTTGACCATCCGATCGCCGCCGGCGACCGCACCCCCGGCGAGGATCACCCCGGGTGGGTCATAGCCGGACCAGCAGTAGGCCGAGTTGTCATTGCCCTGTGCGCAGAGGGCGCTGCCGACGGACAGCCTGGTGAAGGGCACCGGCATGGTGATGGTCGCCACCGGGGTCGAGCTCTCCGTCTGGTAACCCCAACCCGAACCCCAGCAGTAAGCCCTGCTGTCGTTACCCAGCCCGCAGGTGAAGTTGAAGTTCGCCGCCACCTCGGTGAGGGCTGCTCCGCCGGGGACCGCGACCGGTACCGGGATCGGCTGGCTCGTGGTGTTGCCGTTGCCGACCTGGGAGTTGCCGTTGAAGCCCCAGCAGTAGGTCCTGTTGTCGCCGCCGATCGCGCACGAGTGGTTCTGACCGCTGGCGACCTGGGTGAAGGTCACACCGCCCGGCAAGGTGACAAGCCCGGGAGCCGACTGGTTCGAGGTGCCGCCGTTACCCATCGCGCCGTTCTGGCCGAGTCCCCAGCAGTAGACCTTGCTGTCGCTGCCGATCGCGCAGGTGTGGTTGTGGCCGGCGGCGATCTGGGTGAAGGTCACCCCGCCCGGGGCGTTGACCGGCACCGGGCTCAGCCGATTGGTCGTGGTGCCGTCACCCACCTGGCCTTCAGCGTTCTGGCCCCAGCAATAGGTGGTGGCGTTGCTGCCGAGCCCACAGGTGTGGAAACCCTGAGTGCTGAGCCCGGTGAGGGTGACCCCCGGCGGGGCGTCGACCGGCGTCGGAGTCGAGACGTTCGCGGTGCTGCCGTTGCCCAGGACACCGTTGAAACCGCTGCCCCAGCAGTAGGTCCTGGTGTCGCTTCCGGTGGCACACGTATGGGTCGAGCCGAGGGCGAACTGCGTGAAGGTCACGCCGGACGGAGTGTTGACCGCCGTCGGTGCCTGCCGGCTCGTGGTGGTGCCGTCACCCAGCTGCCCGGAGTCGTTCTGACCCCAGCAGTACGCCTTCGCGTTCTCGTCGAGTCCACAAAGGTGAGACCCGCCGGCGAACACCCGGGTGAGACGGGAGCCGCCTGGGCCGGGCGGCGCCTGCCCCGCCTCCAGGACCTCGACCGGCGCGGACTGGCCGGAATTCTGATTGTTGCCCAGCTGACCGCTGTGACCGGAACCCCAGCAGTAGGCGTTGTTGTAGGGGTTGGCGAGTGCGCAGGTGTGGTTGGCACCAGCGGTGACGCGGTAGAAACTCGTCCCGGACGGGGGATCGACGGCCACCGGAGCGGGGTGATCCATGCCCGCGAACCGGCCCCAGCACCAAGGTCTGTTGTCCGACCCCATCGCGCAGGTTTGGCTGGCGCTGACGGTGAGTCGTTGGAAGATGATCCCCGGTGGCATGTTGACCGATACGGGACGCGACTGGATCGCGAAGTTGCCGTTGCCGAGTTGCGCGTAGCTGTTGTCGCCCCAGCAATAGGTCTTGTTGTCATTGCCGAGCGCGCACGAATGTACTGCCCCGCCAGGGGCAAGCTCGGTGAAGATCACACCTGCTGGTACGTCGACCGGCACCGGACTCGTCCGACCGTTCAGCGACCCGTCACCGATCTCACCGTGCTGGCCCATGCCCCAGCAGTAGGTCTTCGAGTCGTTTCCGATCGCGCACGTGTGACTGTAGCCAGCGGCGACCTGGGTGAAGATCACCCCGGATGGGCTGTTGACCTGGACGGGCCCCAGCCGGGACGTGGTGGTGCCGTCACCCACCTGGCCGTGGCTGTTCTGCCCCCAGCAGTAGGTCTTAGAGTCGTTTCCGATCGCACACGTATGGTGACCGGTACCGCTGATCCCTCTGAACGACACCCCGCTCGGCATGTCGACGGGGACCGGGGCACTTCGGTCCGATTCGGTGCCGTCTCCCAGCCTGCCGCCCAAGCCCATGCCCCAGCAGTAGGCCTTCGAGTCGTTGCCGATCGCGCAGGTGTGACTCTCGCCGAGGGTGATCTCGGTGAACTGCACCCCGGACGGCATCTGAACCGGCGTCGCGGCCGATCGGTTCGTCGTACTACCGTCGCCCAGCTGGCCATTGCTGCCCATGCCCCAGCAGAAGGCTTGCCCGGTGTTTTTCAGGCCGCAGGTATGGGAGTCGCCAGCGACCAGCTGAACCCACTGGGGACCCAGCATCTGAGCTGTGGCCATCGTGGCGGGAGCCACCGCGAGCGCCGCCCCCAGGGCTATCGCCGCCGCCACCATCGAGGTAATCCGTTTCGACACACCACCGACCGCACCATGGCCCCGTAGGCTCTACCGGCCTTGACCTCGGGGTTCACTCATTTAGGTGCAGTTTCGCAAAAGCCCTGCACATCGACCGATCGGCGTGCTGTGCCAGCGTCGGCCGAGAATGCGGCGAAGGCCGGACCCGCGGGGTCCGGCCTTACATGTTCGCCGTGAAGCTGGCGGAGGATACGAGATTCGAACTCGTGAGGGTTTTATCCCAACACGCTTTCCAAGCGTGCGCCCTAGGCCTCTAGGCGAATCCTCCGTGCGCCAGGATACAGAGGCCCGCGCCGTCACCGAAGGCAGGGGGCGCATCACACATGCCCAAGGTCGGCCGGGTATCCTCGACGACAGCCCCTCGTGCGGCGTGTATCTCGTGAACCTCCCCAGGGCCGGAAGGCAGCAAGGATAAGCGGGCTCTGACGGGTGCACGAGGGGTCCTTTGCATCCCGGCCCACTTCCGGGGCACGCCCGTTTGTTCTTGTCAGACCCTCGGCGGAGAATGACGCGGTCGTTCAGGAGGTGGCAGGAGTGGCTCTCGCCCTCTATCGCAAGTACCGGCCGCGCACCTTCGCCGAGATCATCGGCCAGGAGCACGTCACGGAGCCGCTGTCGCAGGCGTTGCGCAGCGGGCGGCTCAACCACGCCTATCTCTTCTCGGGGCCACGCGGCTGCGGCAAGACCTCCAGCGCGCGCATCCTGGCCCGCTCGCTCAACTGCGAGCAGGGTCCCACCCCCGAGCCGTGCGGCGTCTGCGGGTCCTGCAAATCGCTGGCCAACGACGGCGCCGGGTCGATCGACGTCATCGAGATCGACGCGGCCAGCCACGGTGGTGTCGACGACGCCCGTGAGCTGCGGGAGAAGGCGTTCTTCGCGCCGGCGAACAGCCGATACAAGATCTACGTGATCGACGAGGCGCACATGGTCTCGTCGGCCGGCTTCAACGCGCTGCTCAAGCTCGTCGAGGAGCCGCCGGACTATGTGAAGTTCATCTTCGCCACCACCGAGCCCGACAAGGTGCTCGGCACGATCCGCTCGCGGACCCATCACTACCCGTTCCGGCTCATCCCACCCGCGGTCCTCCGGCCGTACCTTCAGCAGCTCACCGACGCCGAGGGCATCACCGTCGAGCCGTCGGTGCTCCCCCTGGTCGTCCGCGCCGGCGGCGGCAGTGCGCGAGACTCGCTGTCGATCCTCGACCAGTTGATCGCCGGATCCGGGCCGGAGGGAGTCACGTACTCCCGGGCCGTGGGTCTGCTCGGTGTCACCGACGTCACCCTGATCGACGAGATGTGCGACGCCGTGGCCAACGGCGACGGCGCGGCCGCCTACGCCACCATCGACCGGGTCGCCGAGGCCGGTCACGAGCCCCGCCGGTTCGCTTCCGACCTGCTGGAACGCTTCCGTGACCTGATCGTGCTGCAGCAGGTGCCCGACGCCGTCGCCAAGGGCCTCATCGACGGCCCGGCCGACCAGCTGGAGGCGATGGCCGGGCAGGCGCACCGGCTGGGTGCGGCGACCCTGTCCCGCTGCGCGGACATCCTGCACAACGGCCTGGTCGAGATGCGCGGCACGACCGCGCCCCGCCTGCTGCTGGAACTGGTCACGGCCCGCATGCTGCTGCCCGGTGCCGACGCTTCGGCATCGGCGCTGCTGCAGCGCCTGGAGAGACTCGAGCGCGGGGTCACCCTGATGCCGTCCGGCACCGGTCAGATCCATTCCTCCGATGTACGGGGTGAGCACCCACCCACCGACGCCGGCACCCCGATCGCTCGCGTCGACGAGGACGGTTCCGCGGGGGGCCCGGCCGTCGTCGGGAACGCTCCTGCGGGAGGTGGCCCCGGTGGCGGCGGTAAAGCGGCTGCCATGGCCGCGGCTGCTGCCGCTCGGGCCGGCTCGGCACGCCCGTCTTCTGCCCGTCCGGTCTCGCCCGCCGCTCCAGCGCCGGCAGGTGCGGCCGCATCTGCGGGTTCGCCCGCCCATGCTCCGTCTCCGGGCGTCACGGGACCGGCCCCGTCTGCCGCCGCCGCTTCGGAGTCGTTCGGCGAAGCGGCGACCGCGACGGCATCTGCCGGGTCGGATACGGCTCCAGCGTCTGCTGCCAGTGGTGCGGGCGCTGTGATGCAGCCCGGAGCTTCGGCGGCGTCCGGTGGTTCGGGGCCCCGTTCCCGGGCCGACGGGCCGTCCGACCGGTCCGCGGTCGCCCCCGGTTCGGCGCCACGGCACGACGAGAACGGCGAGCCGGACTGGAACCGGGTCGCTGATGGCGGCGGGTCCGCGCCGGTCGACGCCGGTTACTACGACGAGGCGCCACCGTGGGACGAGGAGCCGCCTGAGGACGAGCCGCCCGCGCCGGTCCGGCCGCAGGCGGAGAGTCGTCCCGCCACCCGGCCGGAGGCGGAGAGCCGTGTCGACGGTCGGCCGCAGGCGGATCGTCATCCCGTCGTTCGGCCGGAGGCGGAGAGCGACCCCGCCGTCGGGCCGGACACGGGGATCGGTCCCGTCCTTCGGCCGGACGTGGAGGACGGTCTCGCCGTCCGGCCGGATGCCCGGCTGGAACGGGTCCGCGCGGCGTGGCAGGCATTGGGCCAGAACCAGCCGAAGGTTCGGGCGATGCAGGACTACGGCATCGGCGTCCGCGACCTGGAAGGCGACACCATCGTGTTCGCCGCACCTACCCAGGCGCTGGTGGAACGCTTCCTGAACTGGCGTGAGGCGATCACGACGGAGTTCCGGAAGTCCCCGGGGGGCGACTGGCGGATCCGCTGCGAGGTCGGCACCGCCGGCCCGGCCGCAGCCGCCGACCCCCGCGAACAATCCACCGGCCGCAGGCAGCCCGGGGGCGCTCCCGGCCGCCCGGCCCAGCAGCCGAACCCGGCCGGCGGATCGACGCGGAACACCGGCCGTACCGAGTCGCACCCGCCGCGACCCCAGCGTGCCCCGGCCGCTGACTCCGACGAGGACTGGCCGGAACCGGCGCGACCCGCTGTCCCCGGATCCGCTCCGGCCGCTGGTGACACCGGATGGCCTGAGCCTGCTCGCCCCGCTCAGCGTCCTGCCGGCGCTGCCCGCGGTGATGACGCCAGTTGGTCTGAGCCTGCTCGGCCCGGCGCTGCGGGGCGGGGCGGGGCGGGACAGTCGGCCGACCGGGCCGGTCCACTGGCGGACGCCGGGGCTACGGAGAGTTCCGCCTGGCCCGAGCCGGTGCGACCGGGTTCCGGTGCGGCCTCGACCGGTGGGGTGGCTGCTCCAGCGGCGGGTGGTGGTGCGCCTGCTGCGGGTCCCGGATCTGCTGCGGCTTCGGGCCTCGGTGCGGGCGGTGGCCGGCCCGGTTTCGGCGGTGGTGCCGGCCCAGGGGCGGCGGGCGGAGGCTCCGCGTTCGGCGGGGCCGCCGTATCGGCCCCGCCCTCTGGCGCGGGATCGGCTCCAGGTGGGGCCTCACGAGCGGCGTCTGGGGGTATGGCACCGCAGGGCGTCTCCCCGGCAGCGGCGGCCGTCGCGGGCAGCGGCGGGGCCTCGCCGGCGGCGCCCGTGCGGTCGGCTGCTGCCGAGGCGGCGCGGGCTGCCCTGGCCAACGCCCGCAGTGGGGTGGCCGCTCGGCCTGCTGGAGGCCCGGCTGCCGGCCGGGGAGCCGCTGGGGGCCCGGCTGCCGGCCGGGGAGCCGGGACGCCGAGTGGGTCGGCACGATCGTTCTCGGACGCGCCGCCGGTGGAGGAGGCGCCCTACGACCCCGAGTACGACGGTCCTGCGCCGGGCTATGAGGGGTTCGATCCCGGTGACGAGCCGCTCGACGACGTGATCGACGAGAAAACCGCGCGGCAGAGCGGCGAGGAGCAGGCGATCCAGCTGCTCCGGGCGGCCTTCGGCGCGGAGAAGATCGGCGAACTCTGATCGAGATCGGTCAGCTGCGCAGTGGCGCAGTGGGGGCGAGCGCAGTGGCGTAGTGAGGCCGAGCGCCGCGCGTGTTGAGGGTCGAGCGCGGCGGCGTAGTGAGGCCGAGCGCCGGGCGTGGTGGCGCCGAGCGGCGTAGGTGTGTCCGGCGGCGTCTCGGCGGGCATTGAGGGGGCGGCGGCTACGCTGGCGGCGGTAACTTCGACCGCCGCCTCGAGATCGACGGTGGACAACGAAACCGATTAGTTGAGGAGCGGTGCCATGCGCCCCGGTGCACAGCCGAACATGCAGCAGATCATGAAGCAGGCGCAGAAGATGCAGCAGCAGGTCGCCCAGGCGCAGGCCGAACTGGCCGAGGCCGAGCTGACCGGCGCTGCCGGCAACGGCCTGGTGACCGTGGTGATCACCGGTCTGGGCGAGTTCAAGTCGGTCAAGATCGACCCGAAGGTGGTCGACGCGGACGACGTGGAGACGCTCGAGGACCTGGTGCTGGCCGCGATCCACAACGCGGCGGAGGCGCAGCGTGAGCTGGCCGAGTCGAAGATGGGTCCGGCGACCGGCGGCTTCTCCCTGCCGGGGTTCTGATCCGTGTACGAGGGTGCCATCCAGGACCTGATCGATGAGCTGGGCCGGCTGCCGGGCGTGGGCCCGAAGTCGGCCCAGCGCATCGCGTTCCACGTCCTGTCCGCGGATCCGGCCGATGTGAACCGGCTGGCCACCGCATTGCGGAAGGTCAAGGAACTGGTCCGCTTCTGCACCACCTGCTTCAACGTGGCCGAGTCGGAGCAGTGCCGGGTCTGCCGTGACACCCGCCGTACCAACGAGGTGCTGTGCGTGGTGGAGGAGCCGAAGGACGTCGTGGCGATCGAGCGCACCGGCGAGTTCCGGGGGCGCTATCACGTGCTCGGCGGTGCCATCAACCCGCTCGAGGGCATCGGGCCGGACAATCTTCGCATTCGTGAGCTGCTGCACCGGGTCGGGACGGGCGAGGTCAAGGAGCTGATTCTGGCCACCGATCCCAACACGGAGGGGGAGGCCACGGCGACCTATCTGGCTCTCCTGATCAAACCGATGGGTCTCGCGGTGACCCGTCTGGCCAGTGGCCTGCCCGTCGGCGGCGATCTAGAGTACGCCGACGAGATCACCCTGGGGCGTGCTTTCGAGGGACGTCGCGCGGTCTGACGACAGGTGCCGGGGTGGGTGCGAAGCGAAGCAGCTTCGTAACAACACGATTGGATACCAACGGCTGCCCGGAAACTTACCGGGCCGTTAATGTCCGTCGCATCGGTGGCACACTCCACCGCGTTGACCACCCCACAAGGCAGAGGTGAAGCACGATGCGTTCATCGAGGCGGAAAGCCGCGATCGCGGTTACCGCAGTCGCTGTTCTGGCAGCCGCCGGCTGCGCCGAGAGTGACCGTGATCCCTCCGGCGGTAACACTGCCGTCAAGGACACACTGGTCTTCGGCGTCGCCGGTGACCCGAAGGTGCTCGACCCGAGCCTCGCCAGTGACGGTGAGTCGCTGCGTGTCGCCCGGCAGATCTTCGAGACCCTGGTCCGCCCGGAGGAGGGTGGCACCAAGCCGTCGCCCGGCCTGGCCGAGAGCTGGACCCCGGACGCGGCCGGCACGACCTGGACGTTCAAGCTGCGGACCGGCGTGAAGTTCCACGACGGCACCGACTTCAACGCCGAGGCTGTCTGCGTCAACTTCAACCGCTGGTTCAACTCGACCGGTCTCATGCAGAGCCCGGACGTCACGCCGTACTGGCAGGACGTCATGGGTGGCTTCGCGAAAAACGAGAACGCCGAGCTGCCGCCGAGCCTCTTCAAGTCCTGCACCGCCAAGGACCCCGCGACTGTCGACCTGGCGTTCACCCGGGTGTCCAGCAAGGTTCCGGCGGCGCTGATGCTGCCGTCGTTCTCGATCCACAGCCCGGCTGCCCTCAAGCAGTACGACGCGTCGAACATCACCGGTTCGGCCGATGACATCAAGTACCCGTCGTACGCGATGGAGCACCCGACCGGCACCGGCCCGTTCAAGTTCAAGACCTGGGACCTGCCGAACAAGTCGCTGACGATCGAGCGCAACGACGCCTACTGGGGTGACAAGGCGAAGCTGAAGACGGTCGTCTTCCGCACGATCTCCGACGAGAACGCCCGTAAGCAGGCGCTTCGTTCCGGTGACATCCAGGGTTACGACCTGGTCGGCCCGGCCGACGTCGAGCCGCTGAAGGCGGACGGCTTCAACGTCCTGACCCGTCCGGCGTTCAACATCTTCTACATGGCGATCAACCAGAAGGGCAACCCGGCGCTGGCCAAGCCCGAGGTTCGCCAGGCGATCTCGTACGCGATCAACCGTCAGGCCCTGGTCGACTCGAAGCTGCCCCCGGGTGCGAAGGCCGCCAGCCAGTTCATGCCGGACACGGTCGAGGGCTGGAACGCCGACGTCAAGAAGTACGACTACAACGTCGAGGAAGCCAAGAAGCTGCTCGCCGCGGCCGGCGTCAGCAACCTGAAGCTGAAGTTCCACTACCCGACCGAGGTCACCCGGCCGTACATGCCGAACCCGAAGGACCTGTACGAGCTGCTCGCCGCCGACCTGAAGGCGGTCGGCATCGAGGTCGAGGCCATTCCGCTGAAGTGGAGCCCCGACTACCTCAACGCCACCACCTCGGGTAGCGCGCACGACCTGCACCTGCTCGGCTGGACCGGCGACTACGGTGACGCGTACAACTTCATCGGCACCATGTTCGACCGCCAGAAGGACGAGTGGGGTTTCAACAACCCGCAGCTGTTCGCGCAGTTCAAGGACGCCGACACCACGGCGGACCAGGCGCAGCGCATCGAGAAGTACAAGGCTCTGAACGCCGCCATCGCGGAGTTCGCGCCGGGTGTGCCGATCTCGCACTCGCCGCCGGCGATCGTGTTCGGCAAGGGCCTCACCGGCATCACGCCGAGCCCGCTGACCGACGAGCGGTTCGTGGGAGCCACGTTCTCGTAAGTCACCTTTCGGTACCGCATTTCTGATTGATCGGCGGGCGGGCGTCATACCCTGACGCCCGCCCGCTGTCGACCTCCCACCTCACGAGGCGGCCTTGATTCGGTTCATCGTGCGACGCCTGCTACAGCTGATTCCCACGCTGTTCGGCCTGTCGATTCTTCTGTTCACTTGGTTGCACCGCCTTCCCGGCGGCCCGGAGACCGCGATCCTCGGCGAGCGCGGCACCCCGGAGCTGCGCGCGCAGATCCGGGCGAACCTCGGCCTGGACGAGCCGATCCTGGTTCAGTACGGCCGGTTCATGCAGCGCATGCTCAAGCTCGACCTGGGCACCTCGATCTCGACGAAGCGCGAGGTCACGACGGAGTTCATCGAGCGTTTCCCGGGCACTGTCGAACTCACCGTGATGGCGATGATCATCGCGATCGGTGTCGGCATCCCGCTCGGCTATCTCGCCGCCCGCCGCCGGGGAAGTTTCCTGGACAGTGCCTCGGTCGGCGGCTCGCTGATCGGCATCTGTGTCCCGGTCTTCTTCCTGGCGTACGTCCTGAAGGCGATCTTCTCGGAGCAGCTGCACCTGTTCCCGTCGAGCGGTCGGCAGGACCCGACCCTCGGGGCAACCCGGATCACCAACTTCTTCGTCCTGGACGGGTTGATGACCCGCGAGTGGGACGCCGCTCTGGACGCGCTCTGGCATCTCGTCCTGCCCGGCATCGCGCTCGCCAGCATCCCGCTGGCGATCATCGTCCGGATCACCCGGGCGAGCGTGCTCGAGGTGCTGAGCGAGGACTATGTGCGAACGGCGAAATCGAAGGGCCTGACCGAGAGTACGATCCGCGGCCGGCACATTCTGCGTAACGCGATGCTGCCGATCGTCACGGTGATCGGCCTGCTCACCGGCGGTCTGCTCTCCGGCGCGGTACTGACCGAGACGGTGTTCGCGTTCAGTGGCATCGGAGCGTTCCTCAAGGACGCCATCAGCAACCTGGACTACCCGGTGCTGATGGGCTTCATCATGATCATTGCGGTCGTGTATCTCCTGGTGAACTTGTTGGTCGACGTCTCGTACAGCCTGATCGACCCGAGGGTGAGGGTTCGATGAGCGTCAAGACCGACAAGATCGACCGGCTCAGCGAGCTGTCCGCGGTCAAGCAGGAGGAACAGGGCGTCAGCCTGTGGACCGAGGCGTTCCGGCGCCTGCGCCGCAGCCCCAGCGCCATCATCGGCGCCTCGATCCTCCTGATCTTCGTGATCGTCGCGATCATCGGCCCGTGGGTGGCGCCCTACTCGCCGACCGACACGATCGGTATCCGTGAGGGTGTCGTGAAGTCCGGCCAGGGCATCATCCCGGGCGCGTCCGCCGAGCACTGGCTCGGTTACGACCACCAGGGCCGTGACCTGTTCAGCCGGATGCTGGTCGGTGCCCGCCAGACCCTGCTCGTCGGCGTCATCTCCACCCTGATCGGCCTCACCATCGGCGCGATCATCGGTGGTATCGCGGGTGCCGCGGCCGGTCTCGGTGGCCGGGTCGGCCGGTGGGTCGACAACGTGCTGATGCGCTTCGTCGACATCATGCTCGCCCTGCCCAGCCTGCTGCTGGCGGTCAGCATCGCGGCACTGCTCGGCGCCAGCCTGACCACCGTGATGATCGCGGTCGGCCTGGTGTCGGTGCCGATCTTCGCCCGGCTGCTGCGTGGCGCGATGCTCGCCCAGTCCGGCGGCGACTACGTGCTCGCCGCGACCTCGCTCGGCGTGACGAGGAGAAGGATCGCGCTGACGCACATCGTGCCGAACTCGCTGGCGCCGGTGATCGTTCAGGCGACACTGACACTGGCCACCGCGATCATCGAGGCCGCCGCCCTGTCCTTCCTGGGACTCGGCAACCCGGACTCGTCGGTTCCGGAGTGGGGTGTGATGCTCGCCGACGCGCAGTCGTACCTCGGGATCCGTCCCGGTCTGGCGATCTATCCGGCGCTGGGCATCATCATCACCGCGCTCGGATTCACCCTGCTCGGTGAGGCGATGCGTGAGGCCCTCGACCCGAAACTGCGGAAGTGAGGCCCGCCATGCCTTTGCTTGACGTCAAGGATCTGTCCGTCACCTTCGCCCGGCGCGGTCAGCGTACGGTGCGGGCGGTCGACGGTGTCTCGTTCTCGGTGGAGGCCGGTCAGGTCGTCGGCCTGGTCGGCGAGTCCGGCTGCGGCAAGAGCGTCACCTCGCTGGCGCTCATGGGCCTGCTGCCGAAGCAGCGTGGCGTGACGGTCGGCGGGTCGGCGATCTTCGCGGACGACACCGACCTGCTCAAGACCGACGAGCGCACCATGCGGGACATCCGCGGCCGTGATGTCGCGATGATCTTCCAGGACCCGCTGTCCTCGCTGAATCCGGTGGTGCCGATCGGCGTACAGGTGACCGAGGTTCTGACCCGGCACCGCGGGATGACCGGTGACGCCGCCCGCAAGGAGGCCACCGACCTGCTCAACAAGGTGGGTATCCCGGACCCGACGCGGCGGCTCAAGGAGTACCCGCACCAGCTCTCCGGCGGTATGCGGCAGCGTGCGCTGATCGCCATGGCGGTGGCCTGCAAGCCGCGCCTGCTGATCGCGGACGAGCCGACCACGGCTCTGGACGTGACGATCCAGGCGCAGATTCTTGAGCTGCTGCGCGGCCTGGTCCGTGAGTCCGGGACGGCGCTCATCATGATTACGCACGACCTCGGTGTGGTGGCGGGCATTTGCGACACGGTCAACGTGTTGTACGCCGGCCGCGTCGTCGAGTCGGCCCGGCGCAAGCCGCTGTTCGCCGAGCCGCGGCACCCGTACACTCACGGGCTTCTCGGCTCGGTGCCGCGCCTCGACTCCGGTCGTGGCGAGAAGCTGCACGCGATCCGCGGCTCGGTGCGCGACGTCCTGCCCTGGCCGGACGGCTGCGCCTTCGCTCCGCGGTGCGACCGCCAGGTCGACGCGTGTGTCGGAGAGCCTCCGGCGCTGGTCGAGGGCATCCACCGGCACGCCTACCGCTGTGTCAATCCCGAGCCCGCGACCGCGGAGGTGTCCTCGTGACCGAGGTGCTGGTCGAGGTCGACGACCTCAAAGTGCATTTCCCCATCAAGCGCGGGGCGTTCTTCGACCGGGTGGTCGGCCACGTCAAGGCGGTCGACGGGGTGTCCCTGCGGATCGAGAAGGGCAAGACGTACGGCCTGGTCGGCGAGTCCGGCTGCGGGAAGTCGACGCTGGGCCGGGCGTTGCTGCAGCTGACCAAGCCGACCGGCGGCACGGTCAACTTCGACGGCACCGAGCTGACGACGCTGCCGACAAAGCAGCTGCGCTCGATGCGCCGCCGGATGCAGATGATCTTCCAGGACCCGATGTCGAGCCTGGACCCGCGGCAGAACGTCGAGTCGATCCTGACCGAGGGCCTGCAGGCGCACGGCATCGGCGGGGACCGGGCCGAGCGGCGCAAGCTCATCGCGAAGACGCTCGACGCGGTCGGCCTGCCGCAGTGGGCGCTGTCGCGGTACCCGCACGAGTTCTCCGGCGGTCAGCGGCAGCGCATCGGCATCGCCCGCGCCGTGGTGCTCAACCCGGACCTGATCGTGGCCGACGAGCCGGTCTCGGCCCTCGACGTGTCGATCCAGGCACAGGTGATCAACCTGCTGGAGGACCTGCAGGAGGAACTGGGCCTCACCTACCTGGTGATCGCCCACGACCTCGCCGTGGTCCGGCACATCTCCGACACGGTCGGTGTGATGTACCTGGGCGCACTGGTCGAGGAGGCGTCGGGAGACGACCTCTACGAGCGGCCGCTTCACCCGTACACCCGGGCTCTGATGTCTGCCGTGCCGGTCCCGGACCCTGAGGTGGAGGACCGCCGGGAACGGATCCTGCTCGCCGGCGACCTGCCGTCACCGGCGAACCCGCCGTCCGGCTGCCGGTTCCACACCAGGTGCCCTTGGGCGCAGCCGACCCGCTGCGGCGATGAACGGCCCGGCCTGCGGGTCATCGGCACGGGTACGCACCGCGTGGCCTGCCACTGGGCCGAGCAGATCGAGTCCGGTGAGATCCGGCCGCACGCGGTGACGGCCGAGGTCGTCGCGGACGGCGCCGGGGCTGTGGAGGCTCACGGCACCCTGGCCGCCGCGTTGGAGACCCCGGGCGGCCCGGTCGTCTGAGCCTGGTCGACTGTGGTGCGGGCCGTCCGGGTGGCGGCCCGCACGCATGTCAGGACCAGCGGATCTGTGGTGACCGGTGAAAGCCGACGTCCTGGCGGACCCATCGAGAGCCGTACGTGCCGAGGCGGGCCCGGAACGACTCCCAGTCGTGGCTCCGCGCGGGAGACCAGCCCAGTTCGGCGATGGCGACCAGCCGGGGGAAGGCCAGGAACTCGATGTCGGCGTAATCGCGCAGCGTCTCGGACCACAGCGGCGCCTCGACGCCCAGGATCGCGGTCGCGGGCACATCGGCGAGCAGACCGTCCGGGTCCCAGTCGTAGGCGGTCCGCACCTCGATGGCCCCGGCCCAGTCGAGACCACCGGGGGTGAGGCTGTCGTATTTCATGTCGAGGTAGGTGCGGTTCGCCGGTGACATGACCAGCTTCGCGCCCGCGGCGACGGCGGTGTTCACCATCGGGTTGTCACGCTCGCGACCCCAGAACTGAAGCAGTGCGTCTCCGGCGGCCGGTGACTGGCCGATCTCGTGCCAGCCGTACGGGATCTTGCCGTGCTTCCGGACCAGCGGGAGCACCCGGCGCTGGAACGCGAGATAGCTGCCGTGCGGGGTCGCGAACGTCTCGTCCCCGCCGACGTGCAGGTACGGGCCGGGCGTCATCTCGGCCAGCTCGCGGATCACGTCCTCGACGAACCGGTAGGTGGTCTCCTCGCGAACGCAGAGCGAGCTGTAGCCGACCCGCATGTCGGTGCGCGGCCGTGGGGCCACCCCGTCACAGGCCAGCTCGGGATAGGCGACCTGGGCGGCATTCACGTGCCCGGGCATGTCGATCTCGGGGATGACCGTGATGTACCGCTCGGCGGCGTACCGGACCAGCTCGCGGTAGTCGTCCTTGGTCAGGAATCCGCCACCGTCGCCGCCCACCCCGGTCCCGGGCGCGCCACCGACCTCGGTCAGTCGTGGCCAGCTGTCGATCCGGATGCGCCAGCCCTGATCATCGCTCAGATGCAGGTGCAGGTAGTTGATCTTGAACCGGCTGATCTGGTCGATGTAGGCGCGCACCTCGGCAGCCGTGTGGAAATGGCGGGCCAGGTCCAGCATGGCGCCGCGATAGGCGTACCTCGGCCGATCGTGAATCCGTCCACCCGGGACGGTCCACCGCCGGCGCTGGACGGTGTCCGACTCGATCTCCGGCGGGAGCAGTTGGCGCAGCGTCTGCACCCCGAAGAACAATCCGGCCGGGTACGTCGCACGCAGCTCGACACGATCCTGGCGGACCTCCAGGCGGTACCCTTCGTCCGGATGGCCGGGCTCCAGAGCCAGGTCGATCACGGGACCGCGACTCGCCCGTACCAGCCGAAGATCGAAGCCGGTAGCCGGACGAAGCGCCTCGGCTAGCTGCCCGGCAACCGCAAGGGCGCTCTCCGTCGCGCTGATCTCGGTGTCCGCGGTGATCCGGAAGTCACCGCCCGGGTCCGGGGCCGCCTCGGCGACGGCCGGCAGCACATCGGTCAGAGCGATCGGCCGGGTCGGGTGTGGACCGGCCGAGGCGGTGACCAGCGGCAGGACCAGCAGCAGCGCGACGGCCAGGCGGAGAGGACGCACCCGCCCGACCATAGCCATCGAGGGCCAGCTCAGCCCTCCGGCCGGTGCAGCAGGCCGACAGCGATCGCGTGCACGGCATCCAGATCGGCGGGATCGGCCAGCTTGGCACGGCCGCCGGTCACCGCGTACCACTCCTCGGCGTCCTTGTACTGAACGCTGACGACGGCGTCGCCGTCGGTCAGTTCCGTGCGCAGGGTCAGGTCGCCGGTGACGACGCCGACCTCGTCGGTCATCACCCCGCCCGGCCCGGGCACGATGTCGGTGGTCTTGCTCATCAGCAGGTCCCCAGCATCTCGGTGAGAGCTTCCTTCTCCTTCTTCGTGACCGTCAGTTTCCAGTAGCTCTTCACCTCAATCCAGTCCTGCGCATAGACGCACCAGGCGTTCTCGGCCGGCGGCTTCCAGGTGGACGGGTCCTGGTCGCCCTTCGACCGGTTGGAGGCGGCGGAGACGGCGAACAGCTGGGGCCGGTCCAGGTCGTTGGCGAAGTCGCCGCGCTCGTCGTCGGTCCACACGTCGGCGCCCGAACGCCAGGCATTGGCCAGCGGCACCATGTGGTCGATGTCGACCTGGGTGGGTGTGTTCAGGACCTTGCCGTCGTACCAGCTGTCCCAGGAGCCGGCGACGACGTTGCAGCCGGAGAACTTGACCTTGTCACCGTCCCGCTTGAGCACGGTGTCCCGGACGTCGCAGTTCTCTCCGGCGTCGCGCCAGTGCGGAAACTTCTCCCGGTTGTAGCCCCGCATCGAGCGGGCGTCGGCGATCGTCAGGCTGTCGAGGGCGGTCGTCGCGTTCTTGTCGGAGCCCGAGCCCGACGGTGCGCCGGAGTCTCCGGTGCCCGTGGTGGACACCTCACAACCGGAGGCGGCGATCAGAGTGAGGACGAGGGCGGCGAGAACTGAGCTACGTGGGGCCACGTAGCTCAGTCTCGTACCGGATCTTGAAGTTCGCCAATCAGCGGGCGCGGTTGATCGCGCTCGTCACCGCTTTGATGGACGCGCTGACGATGTTGGCGTCGATGCCGACGCCCCAGACCGCGACGTCGCCCACCTCGACCTCCACATAGGCCGCCGCCTGCGCGTCGCCGCCGGAGGTCAGGGCGTGCTCGTTGTAGTCCAGCACCCGCGCCTTGATGCCCAGCGGCTCGATGGCCTGCACGAACGCGTCGATCGGGCCGTTGCCGACACCGACCAGCGGGCGCCGGACGCCCCGGTGGAACACCTCGACGTCGATCTCGACCTTGCCGTCGACCGTGGCGGTGCTGTAGTTCTCCAGCGCGAAGGCCGTCGACACCTGGTGCTCGATCAGGTACTCGGTGGCGAAGTAGTCCCACATCTGCTGCGGGTTGACCTCGCCACCGTCGGCGTCGGTGTGCTGCTGCACCACGCCGGAGAACTCGATCTGCAGCCGCCGCGGCAGGTCCAGCTTGTGCTCTTCCTTCATGATGTACGCCACGCCGCCCTTACCGGACTGCGAGTTGACCCGGATGACGGCCTCGTAGGTGCGGCCCACGTCCTTCGGGTCGATCGGCAGATAGGGAACGCCCCAGGTGAACTCGTCGATCGGGGTGCCGTCCGCGTCGGCGTCGGCCTCCAGGGCGGTGAAGCCCTTCTTGATCGCGTCCTGGTGCGAGCCGGAGAACGCGGTGTAGACCAGATCGCCCGCGTACGGGTGCCGCTCGTGCACCGGCAGCTGATTGCAGTACTCGACGGTCCGCTTGATCTCGTCGATGTTCGAGAAGTCGATCTGCGGGTCGATGCCCTGGGAGAACAGGTTCAGTCCCAGCGTGACCAGGTCGACGTTGCCGGTCCGCTCGCCGTTGCCGAACAGGCAGCCCTCGATCCGGTCGGCGCCGGCCAGCAGGCCCAGCTCGGCGGCGGCCACGCCGGTGCCCCGGTCGTTGTGCGGGTGCAGGCTCAGGATGATGCTCTCGCGTCGCGGCAGGTTCCGGTGCATCCACTCGATCGAGTCGGCGTACACGTTCGGCGTCGCCATCTCGACGGTGGCCGGCAGGTTGATGATCAGCGGCCGGGCCGGGGTCGGGTCGATCACGTCGATCACCGCGGAGCAGATCTCCAGTGCGTACTCCAGCTCGGTGCCGGTGTACGACTCGGGCGAGTACTCGTAGAAGATCTCGGTGTCCGGGGTGTGGATCTCGGCGTACTTCTGGCAGAGCCGCGCGCCGGTCGTCGCGATGTCGGTGATGCCGTCCTTGTCCAGGCCGAACACCACACGCCGCTGCAGCGTCGAGGTCGAGTTGTAGAAGTGCACGATGGCGCGCTTGGCGCCGCGGATCGACTCGAAGGTCCGGTCGATCAGGTGCTCCCGGCACTGCACCAGCACCTGGATCGTGACGTCGTCCGGGATCAGGTCCTGCTCGATCAGCTGGCGTACGAAGTCGAAGTCGGTCTGGCTCGCGGCCGGGAAGCCGACCTCGATCTCCTTGTAGCCCATCTTCACCAGCAGCATGAACATCCGCCGCTTGCGCTCGGGCGACATCGGGTCGATCAGAGCCTGGTTGCCGTCACGCAGGTCGACCGCGCACCAGCGAGGGGCCTTTTCGGTCACGCGGCCGGGCCACTGCCGTTCGGGCAGGTTGATCGAGAACTGTTTTTGGTAAGCCTCGTAGCGCTGGAACGGCATGGGGCTGGGCTGCTGAGGGCCGTAAACGGACATGTGGGACTGCTCCAGTCAGGAAGAAGACGAGCAGGCGGCGTGCGTCACCTCCGCGACGAGGTGCCGCCCTGGGAAGGGGCCTCGTCGCGGCAGCGAAGGAGAAGGTTCACCTGCCACATGTCGCCAGCCACGTTACGTCATCGAAATCGGTTCGGCTAACCGTTCGCCCGGATCGTGGGAAGGGGTGGTGGATCAGGCCGAGGGGACCAGTCCGGTCGGCTCGACGACCGGAGGCGGGGCGGTCATACCCATCGGCTCACCGGCCACCTCCGGGCCCGGCAGTTGCAGCGTCTTCGGGCCGGCCACCTGCCGGACCAGCTTGAGCTGCCCGAAGTCGACCCGGGCAGCGGTCAGCAGCCCGTCCGGGGCGTAGCAGTAGATGCCAACGTCGACCGGCTGGTCCAGGGCGGCGGTGACCGAGTCGACCGCATAGCAGGAGCCCTGCACGCCGGGCAGCGGCTGCACCGCGGAGACCGCCAGCGGCGCCTTGCGGTCGGTGAAGACCGGCAGCCACTGCCGGAACAGGCGCTGCACGCGGGGGTCGTACTTGCGGGGGACCTTGTCACCGCGTTCGGCCACCCGCACGCAGGTGGGGCTGACCGGTGCGCTCGGGGTGGAGAGCGTGCACTGATGAAGACCGGTCGCGACCCGGATGATCGTGACCCCGGCGGTACCGCCCAGCGCGCCGGCCGGGATGTCCACCCGCCAGCTGCCGTCCTCGGCGACGGCCGCCACCACCTCGCGGGTCGAACCACCCGACTCGAGGCTGTAGAGAGCGGCGTACCGGCGGTCCAGGGCGAGCGCGGCCAGGCCCGCGAACTCGCTGCGGGCCTCGGGCTCGGGCACGGCGGCGGAGACGGACGGCGATCCGGGAGCCGGCTCCGGCGTGGCGTCGCTGTCGCCGCAGGCGGCCAGACCGGCGGCCAGCAGCACGGCGATCGACGCGGAGGGAAGGCGCATCGCGTCATTCTGCGCGTCTTTGCCGAAACGGCGCGGCGCGCGTCACCGGCGTGTCGCGCGTGACCTCAACCGGAATCTGGGATCGCCTGTCGAGGCCGTGCCCGAGCGCGACTAGTGTGGTGGCGACTGCCCTGACCGGCGTCGTTGTTCCGTATCGCCGAAGGAATGGTTTCGCCGTGGCTCTAGTGGTGCAGAAGTACGGTGGTTCGTCGGTAGCGAACGCTGAGCGCATCAAGCGGGTGGCCGAGCGCATCGTGGCCGCGCGCAAGGCCGGTGACGACGTGGTCGTCGTGGTCTCCGCCATGGGCGACACCACCGATGAGCTGCTCGACCTCGCCAACCAGGTCAGCCCGCTGCCACCCGGCCGCGAGCTGGACATGCTGCTCACCGCCGGCGAGCGGATCTCGATGGCGCTGCTCGCCATGGCCATCCACAACCTGGGTTATGAGGCGCGGTCGTACACCGGCTCCCAGGCCGGCGTGCTGACCACCTCGGTGCACGGCAAGGCCCGGATCATCGATGTCACACCCGGCCGCCTGCGGACCGCGCTGGACGAGGGCGCGATCGCCATCGTCGCCGGCTTCCAGGGCGTGTCGCAGGACACCAAGGACATCACCACCCTCGGCCGCGGCGGCTCGGACACCACGGCGGTCGCCCTGGCAGCGGCCCTGCACGCCGACGTCTGCGAGATCTACACCGACGTGGACGGCGTCTTCACCGCCGACCCGCGGATCGTGCCGGACGCCAAGCACATCAAGAAGATCACGTACGAGGAGATGCTCGACCTCGCGGCCGGCGGGGCGAAGGTGCTGATGTTGCGATGCGTGGAGTACGCGCGGCGTTTCAACGTGCCGATCCACGTACGCTCGTCGTACTCGAACAAAGAAGGCACGCTAGTCACAGGCTCGATGGAGGACCCTGACGTGGAGAACGCACTGATCACCGGGGTCGCGCACGAGCGCAGCGACGCGAAGATCACGATTGTCGGCGTGCCCGACGAGCCCGGCGCGGCCGGCCGCATCTTCGAGACGGTCGCCAAGGCCGAGATCAACATCGACATGATCGTGCAGAACGTGTCGACCGAGGGCACCGGCCGCACCGACATCTCGTTCACCCTGCCGAAGGCCGACGGCCAGACCGCGATGAGCGCGCTCGACAAGATCAAGGACCAGGTCAAGTTCAAGGGCCTGCTCTTCGACGACCACATCGGCAAGGTCTCGCTGGTCGGTGCCGGCATGCGCTCGCACCCCGGTGTCGCCGCCGAGTTCTTCGCCACCATCGGCGCCGCCGGCGTCAACATCGAGATGATCTCCACCTCGGAGATCAGGGTCTCGGTCGTCTGCCGTGATACCGACCTCGACACCGCGGTGCGTGCAGTGCACGCCGCGTTCGAGCTAGGCAGTAACGAGGAAGCTGTCGTCTACGGCGGCACCGGCCGGTAACCCGGGCGATGGCGCAGCCCACGCTCGCCGTCGTCGGAGCCACCGGCTCCGTCGGGACCGTCATGCTCGAGCTGCTCTCGTCCCGGCGCAACGTCTGGGGCGAGATCAGGCTCCTGGCGTCGGCACGGTCCGCCGGCAAGTCGCTGAACTGCCGCGGCGAACGCATGGACGTCCGGGAACTCACCGCGGACTCCTTCGACGGCGTCGACGTGGCGATGTTCGACGTGCCCGACGCGGTCTCCGAGCACTGGGCGCCGATCGCGGTCTCCCGCGGCACGGTCGTGGTGGACAACTCGTCGGCCTTCCGCATGCGGCCGGACGTGCCGCTCGTGGTGCCCGAGGTCAACCGTGAGGACGCCGCTCACCGGCCGGTCGGCATCGTGTCCAGCGCCAACTGCACGGTGGCCGCGATGATCATCGCGGTGGCGCCGTTGCACCACGAGTACGGCCTGCGTGAGCTCGTCCTGGCGTCGTACCAGTCCGCCTCCGGCGCCGGTCAGTACGGCGTCGACACGCTCCACGACCAGCTCACCAAGGTGGCCGGCGACCGGCTGCTGGGTTCACGGCCGGGCAACGTGCGCCAGGCCATCGGTGACGACCTCGGACCCTTCCCGGCCCCGCTGGCGCTCAACGTGGTGCCATGGTCCGGGGATCCGGCGGACAACGGGTGGTCCTCCGAGGAGCTCAAGCTCCGCAACGAGTCCCGCAAGATTCTGGGCCTGCCGGCCCTCAAGGTCTCCGCCACCTGCGTACGGGTACCGGTCGTCACCGGCCACTCGGTGGCCGTGCACGCGGTCTTCGCCTCCGAGGTGACCGCCGACGGCGCACGTCAGGTGCTGCGCAACGCCCCCGGCGTGATCCTGGTCGACGACCCGGAGTCCGGCGAGTTCCCGATGCCGATCGATGCGGTCGGCACCGACCCGTCATGGGTGGGCCGCATCCGCCGGGCCATGGACGACCCGCGCGCGTTGTCCCTCTTTATCACCGGCGACAACCGTCGTAAGGGCGCGGCTCTGAACACTGTCCAGATCGCCGAGCTGATAGCCGCCGAGATCGCCAAGCGCACCGCCTGACAGCCCCCACCCCAGGGCCGCAGCCAAGCGCACCGCCTGACAGCCCTCGGCTCAGGGCCGCAGCCAAGCGCACCGCCTGACAGCCTCAACCCAGGGCCGCAGCCGAGCGGCACCGCCTGACAGCCCCAGCCTCGGGCCGCAGCCAAGCGCACCGCCTGACGGCGCTCACTTCAGGACGCACGCCGTGCGTGGTGACCTGTGGCGCGTATCGGACCGTTGGTCACCACGCGGGCGGCTCACCCGTACAGCGTGGTGAAGTCTGGTCTGGATCGGACCTTAGGTCACCACGCTGGGGTGGGTGAGAGCGGTCAGGCGGCGGCTTCGAGGTCGGCTCGGGTCAGCAGCGCGCGCAGCGTGATGCCCTCGGCGGCGAGCGCCTGGGAGCCGCCCTCCTGACGGTCGATGACGCAGACCGCGTGGTCCACGTGCGCGCCGAGCTTGCGCAGGTCGTTGGTGGACAGAACGACCTGTCCACCGGAGGTGACGACGTCCTCGACGATCAGGACCCGGCGACCGGCGACCTCGGCGCCCTCGGCGAGACGGGCGGTGCCGTACTGCTTCGCCTGCTTGCGGACGAACGCGGTGGGCAGCTTCGCGTGCCGGGCCAGGGCGGTGACGACGGCGATGCCGCCCATCTCCAGGCCGGCGAGCACCTCGGTGCCTTCGGGGATGAGTACGGCGAGGCGCTCGGCGAGCTGGTCGAGCAGGACCGGGTCGGCCTCGAACTGGTACTTGTCGAAGTATTCGGTGGCGGTCCGGCCGGAGCGGAGCGTGAACTCGCCGGTGAGGCGGCTCACGCTGCGGACCTGGCGGGCGAGGTCGATGGAGTCAGTCACAAGGTCCCACCTTGTCAGGTGGCCCACCGGGTCCGGACGGCACCCCGGCGGGTCACCCGTTGGCGTACTTGATCTCATCGTTACCGCAACGTATGCCTTTTTAGGGTAATTTTCGCCTAATTAGTGGCTTGCGCCCCGGAAGGATAGTTCTGTGACACCCTTCGCGATGCTCTTCCTGCTCGCCCTCGCTGGATCGTCGTGTTTCGCCCTCGGCCGGGCCCTGGGCCGTGGCGAACGCTACGAGCGCGGCTACCGCGAGGGCTTCCGTGACGGTGAGACCGGCTCCCTGGCCCGCGCCACCCGGCTCATGCAGCTCTCCGAGCGCCCGTCGATCGCCCCGGTCGTCGAGTCGATGATCGGGCCGTACGCGGTGCCCCAGCAGATGGCTCCGCGCACGGTCGGACCTCAGCTGGCTCTCTGAACGTCGAGTGGCCCGCGGTCGAGCGACCGCACCGACGGCCACTCACCGCTTCGCTCGTCCTCAGGAGCCGGCTGTTTCAGGAGCCGGGCTCGTCGCCCGGCCGGAACTCGTCGCCGGGCTGGTACTCGTCGCCCGGCTGGTAGATGCCGAATCCCGCCTCGGCCGCGATCTCGGCTATCCGGGCGAGTGCTCTGTACGGGTCTTCGTGATGATGGCTCGCCAGTTCCCCCACCTGCCGCAGCAGATCGGGAAGGTGCCCACCGCCCAGCTCACGGACCCGTTCCACGATCCGCAACAGCGCGGTGAGGTCGGCGATCGTCTCCCGGAGACCCTCCGGATCCAGGGTTCCGATCATGACGGCTTGCCGATCCGGGCCCGGAGCGGGCTCGCCGGCCGCCCGAAGCACTCCGATCCGGAAGCCGATGGCCACGGCATGCGCCTGGTCCCGCGCTCCGAGCTGCTGATACAGCGTCTTCAGCCGGGACTTGACGGTGTTGGGCGAGATGTATAGGCGAGCAGCCATCTCGCGGGCCGTCTGCCCGGCCGCGAGTGACTCGATGATCTCCTGCAGATGAGGTGCCAGGACAGGCCCTTGCGCAGCGGCCTTGATGTGGCTTCGATGCGTTTGCAGCGACATGCCCGAGAATGTAGATCTTACCGGTGGCGATGTGATCTAGGCCTCCCCCGGCATGATCGTCCGTTTCGGGTGATGGTTCCGGCAGGGTAGCGTGCCCGACATGGACGCCGGATGGGTGATCGTGCAGACGGCTGACGGCAGTGTCGGCTCGGGGAAGCTCCATCGAGCCTGGGACGCTTGACTGCGAGGCTGGGGCATCGACTGGAACCCGTTCGGCCCGGATGAGGTTCGCATCCACATGCCGCGTATCCAGAAGCCGGACGGCACCTTCGGTTGTTCCTTCACCCGGATGGTGACGTCGACCGCGCTGCTGCGCCTGGGGATCGAGCCGCCGGAGAACACCGAGATCGAGTGAATAGGTCGTGCAAATGAATCAGGGCCTGATCTCCGCTTCCGGAGATCGGCCCTGAATGCACATCTGGTCGGGGTGGCGGGATTTGAACCCACGGCCTCTACGTCCCGAACGTAGCGCGCTACCAAACTGCGCCACACCCCGGTGGTGCGAGATAAATACTAGCGGAGGCCCCCGCCGCCTCCGCAACCGGTATCCCTAAGAGGTAAAACCGCAGGTCAGCGTGGAATCAGGGTGAGCAGCGAGGCCTCCGGGCGGCAGGCGAAGCGGATCGGCGCGGTCGGGTGGGTGCCCAGTCCGGCGGAGACGTGCAGCCAGGCGTCCGAACCTGGCCAGCGGTGCAGGCCCTTCGCCATCGAGGTGGGCAGGTCGCAGTTGGTGGTGAGCGCGCCGACACCCGGCACACAGACCTGGCCGCCGTGGGTGTGGCCGGCGAGCAGGAGCGCGAAACCGTCGGCGGCCATCGCGTCCAGGACTCCGGATGCGGGCGTGTGGGTGACCCCGAGGTGCAGGTCGGCTCCGGAGCTGATCGGACCGGCCACCGAGGCGTAGTCGTCCCGCTCGACGTGCGGGTCGTCCACGCCGACCAGCTCGATCGAGCGGCCGCCGGCCTTGAGGACGGTGCGAGCGTTGTTCAGATCGGCCCAGCCCGCATCGGTCAGGGCCGCGCGCAGCTCGTCGGCGGGCAGCTCGACGCCCTGCACGTACTCCCGATCGGGCATCAGATATTGCAGTGGGTTCTTCCAGACGGGGCCGCGGTAGTCGTTGGAGCCGAAGACGAACGCGCCCGGCACCGACAGCAGCGGGTCGAGGGCGCGCAGCACGCCGGGCACCGCCTCCGGGTCGGCCATGTTGTCGCCGGTGACGACGACCAGATCGGGGTCGGCACCGCCGAGCGCGGCCACCCACTCCTGCTTGCGCCGCTGGTCGGGCATCATGTGCAGGTCGCTCAGGTGCAGGATGCGCAGCGGTTCCGCGTCCGGCTCCAGCACCGGGACGTCGAAGCGCCGGAGGGTGAACATGTTGCGCTCGACCAGGGCGGCATAGGCGAGCGTCGCGGCACCGAGAGCGGACAGAGTGGCGGCGGCCGAAATAAGGGAGCGCTTACGCATGCCCGCAAGGGTAGTTTCTCCGTCCATGGGAACGTTGAAAGACCGCCTGAACGATGACCTGCACACCGCCATGAAGTCCCGCGACGAGCTGATCACGTCGACGCTGCGGATGGCGCTGGCCGCGGTGCGGACCGCCGAGGTCGCCGGCAAGGAGGCCCGTGAGCTCTCCGACGAGGAGGTGCTGTCGGTGCTGACCAAGGAGACGAAGAAGCGCCGCGAGGCGGCCACCGCCTTCGCCGACGCGGGCCGGGCGGACCAGGCGGCCAAGGAGACGGCCGAGGGCGAGGTCCTCGACCGTTACCTGCCGAAGCAGCTCACCGACGCGGAGATCGCCGATGTGGTCGCGCAGGCGCTGGCGGCCGGTGGATTCAGCGGCAAGGGACAGATGGGCCCGGCCATGAAGGCGGCTCAGGCAGCTGTGGCGGGACGCGCTGAGGGCGGCCGTGTCGCCGCCGAGGTGCGTCGCCAGCTCGGCTGACCGGCGGACGGAAAACGGGCGGGAGATCGGCTCTCCCGCCCGTTTCCGGTTCCGTTGCTAGTTGCCTGGCCTGCCGCCCGGCGGGCCAGCACTGGTGCCGGGCTCCGGAGCTCCGGTCTTCCCGTTACTGATCTGGAGTACGACCGCGCCGTTCTTGATCGTCCGACCCGACGGATCGGTGCTCGCGACGGTCCCCTTCGGGCACTCGGAGTCGACCTCGGCGCCGGTGGAGACGTGGAAGCCCGCGTCCTCGAGCCGGTTGGTGGCCGAAGAGACCGAGTCGCACTTCACATTCGGGATCGAGCGCTGCTCACCGAAGACGATCTTGCTGCTGCCCGGCTTCTTGAACTGGACCTTCGGCTTGCCCTCCATGTACTCCTTCACGGTGTACTGGACGGCCGGGTTGATGATGTCGTGCTTCATCTGGTCGCGGTGGTCGGGCCAGTCCGGATTGGCCATGTAACCGGCGACGACGATCTTCGTGGTGCCGACGATCAGTGAAGCGGTCTTCTCCGCGTCGGTGGTGCCGGACTTGCCGAAGACCGGGTGCCCCACGATGCCCTTGGTCGGACCGGCGGTGGCACCGTTGCAGGCGCCGAGCTGGGCCGAGTCACCGACCGGGCAGCGGGCGGCGTCCAGGGCGGCGCGGGCCACGTCCTTGGTGGTGGCCTGGTTGCAGAACGGCTTGCCGATGTCGATCTTCTCGCCGTTCAGCGTGGTGATCTGCTCGATCGGGGTCGGGGCGCAGTACTTGCCATCGGCGGCGAGGGTCGCGTAGGCGTTCGCCATGTCGAGCGGGGTGGAGGCCGTGACGCCCAGCGAGAACGCGCCGAACTGGTTGGCGCCGCCCTCCTTGGTGGTCATGTCGGCATCCTTCGGCTGCCGGAACTGGACGCCGAACCGCTTGGCGACGGCGATGACCTTCTCCGCGCCGACCCGTTCCTGGAGCGGGATGAAGTACGTGTTGATCGACTTCGCGAAGGCGGACCACATCGTGTAGACGCCGGCGCCACCGCCACCCGAGTTCTTCGGGCAGTAGAAGTGCCCGCCGCAGGTCGCTGGGCCGGGACCCACGATGTAGCCGGACTTGTACTGTTTCTCCGCCTTGATCGTGTAGCTGAGCGGGTAGTTGTTCTCCAGTGCCGCGATGATCGGGAAGATCTTGAACACCGAGCCGGCCTGATAGCCGGTGATATCGCCGCCACCGCTCATCAGCGGGTTCGTCGTGTTCGGGTGGGTGCCCCGGATCTTCAGCTTCGCCTTCTTCGGATCCGAGTTCAGCTTGTTCTCCGGTTTGGCCGGGTCGTCGAGCTTGAACTTACGGTTCGCGGCGAGCAGCCGGACCTTGCCGTTGCCCGGTTCGATACCGGCCAGGAGCAGCGCGTTCTGGCTGCTGTCCGACTGGCGCTCGGCGATCTCCCGGCGGGCGCCGCTCTGACCCTTCAGGTCGAGGGTGGTGACGACCTTGTAGCCGCCGCTCTTGAGGCGACGCTCCCGGTCGTACGTGGTGGCGCCGAACGACTCCTGGTCCAGCCACCAGCGGTAGAAGAAGTCGCAGAAGAAGCCCCAGTTGTTCCTGGCCACCCAGGCGCAGCCGCGGCCGACCTGCCTGACCTTGGTCGGGACCGCTTCCTTCTTGGCCTTCTCGGCGTCCGCCGCGGTGACCGCGCCCATGTCGACCATGGCCGGGATGATGTAGTTGTTGCGGCGGTCGGTGATCAGCTCGTGACCGCCCGGCGTCGTCGGGTTGTAGTCGCTCGGCGCCTTCACCATGCCGGCGAGCATCGCCGACTCGCCGACGGTCAGGTCCTTCGGCTTCTTGTTGAAGTAGACGTGGCTGGCCGCGAAGATGCCGTAGGTCTGGAGTCCGAAGGGCGCGATGTTCAGGTAGCGCTCCAGGATCTGGTCCTTGGTGAGCTGCTTCGAGATCTGCATCGCGTACTTCATCTCGGTGATCTTGCGTTTCGGGCTGTCCTCCGTCGCGTCGATCACCTCCTGCGGGTTGGTGGCCGAGTAGGCCAGCGACATCCGCACGTACTGCATGGTCAGGGTGGAGGCACCCTGTTGCGATCCGCCGTTCTGATTGCTCACGAACGCGCGCGCGATGCCCTTGACGTCGACACCGTTGTGTTCGTAGAACTTGCGGTCCTCCGCGGCCAGGATCGCGGCCTGCATGTTCTTCGAGATGTCCTTCAGCGGGACGTCGCTGCGGAACTCGTCGTAGAACACGGCGATCTGCGTCTTGCCGTCGGACGCGTACACCCGCGTGATCTGTGGGGAGCTGAACTCCTTGAGCTCACTGGGCAGGCCCGCGAAGGTCTGACCGCCGGCCTTGGCGGCCAGACCGGTCATCGCCGCGGCCGGGAACGCGGCGGCGGCCACCACGACTCCGGCGAGCAGGCCACAGACCAGCAGCGAGGTCGCGTTCGTGAAGATGTTGTGATCGCGTCTGCGAAACCAGGAGGACACGCGAGCAGGGTACGCGAACAACGCACGCGACCGCCCGCCGAGAATCCCCCTCTCGCCCGAATCGAGTGTGACGTGTCACCCGTCCCGGCGGATCGATTTCCCACATCTGCACCAAAGATGCCCCCGTTCGGTCACCGTCACTCGGCCGCTATGCCCGGAACTACCGGCCTATACGTATTTGAGGGACAACGTTGCGTAATCACCCAACTACAGAGCATGATGGTGCGGCGAGACACGGACGCCGGTCGGGCATGGGGGAACAGGGGCCGCCGGCGTCAGGGGGTGACAGCAAGGGGGGACGTTTACCGTGGGGATGATCAGCGACTGGCCCAGCATGGCGGCGTGTCAGAGTGGCGACCCTGACGCGTTGTTCGTGCAGGGCGCCGAGCAGAACGTGGCGAAGAGGATTTGCCGCAGCTGCCCGGTCCGCTACGAGTGCCTCGCCGACGCCCTGGACAACCGCATCGAGTTCGGCGTCTGGGGAGGCATGACGGAACGGGAGCGGCGAGCCCTGCTCCGCCGGCACCCGCATGTGGCGAGCTGGCGGAAGATGTTCGAGGCCGCACTGCGGGAGAAGGGCGCCGACAAGGTGCTCGTCTCCACCCGCTGATCAGGCGAGGTCCGTCTGATCGGTGAAATCGCCGGTCAGGCGAGCAGCGCTCCGATCGTTCGCAGCCCGTCGACGTCGTGGACGTCGGCGGGCTGTGCCGTGATCCGCGCGGACGGCACCGCGGGGAACGCCTCGGTGAATCCGGCCGCGACCGCGGCCTCGCGCTCGACCTTGCGCAGCAGTGCGGCGTGGATGCGCAGCACGTCGGCGGCCGTCTGCTGGTCGCCGGCCTCGTCGAGCCGATCGGCCGCCGCCTCGCTCTCGGCCGCACCCAGCCCGGCCAGTTCGGTGTGGTGCATTCGGTTGAGCACCAGCCCGGCCAGTGGCATCCGCTCGGCGACCAGGCGCTCGGCGAAATATGCGGCTTCCCGGATCGCGTCCCGCTCCGGGGCCGCGACCAGCAGGAACGCGGTCTGCGGGTCCTGCAGGATCCGGTACGTCTGGTCGGCGCGCTGGCGGAATCCGCCGAACATCGAATCCAGCGCGGCCACAAAACCGGACAGGTCGGTCAGCAGCTGCGCGCCGAGAACCTTCTGCACGGTCTTGGAGAACAGCCCGAACGATGCGGTGACCAGGCTGAACACGCTGCGACCACCGGTCCGGGCGGGCGCCAGCAGCAGCCGCAGCATCCGGCCGTCGAGGAACCGGGACAGCCGGGCCGGCGCGTCCAGGAAGTCGAGCGCCGAACGCGACGGCGGAGTGTCCACCACGATCAGGTCCCACTCGTCAGCGGCCCGCAGCTGACCCAGCTTCTCCATCGCCATGTACTCCTGAGTGCCGGCGAAGGTGGAGCTCATGGCCTGGTAGAACGGGTTCGCGAAGATCTCGGCGGCACGTTTCGGGTTGGTGTGCTGCTCCACCACCTCGTCGAAGGTGCGTTTCATGTCCAGCATCATGGCGTGCAGCTCGCCGCCACCCGCCTCGGCGATGCCCTTGACCTGGCGAGGCGTGTTGTCCAGCTCGGTGAGGCCCATGGACTGGGCGAGCCGGCGGGCCGGGTCGATGGTGAGCACCACCGTGCGCCGGCCGTGCACCTCAGCGGCCCGCAGCCCGAGAGCCGCGGCCGTGGTGGTCTTGCCGACTCCGCCGGCTCCGCAGCACACCACGATGCGGATGGCCGGGTCGGCCAGCAGACCGTCGACGTCGAGCCGTGGAGCCGTCAATTCAGCCACCATTTCAGGGTAGTGCGTCTTGATCGGACATTCCGCTCGATCAGGCTCGCATCAGGAGCCCGGCGAGCTCGGTCAGGGAATCGCGGCTGACTCCGTCCGGGAGCAGCGGCAGCTCGACGATCGGGCGCCCGAGCTCGGTCAGCTCCAGACGCAGCGACTCCTCCAGCTCCCGCCGGGTCAGATGGGCCTGCGCCTCGGTGGCCAGCTGATTGACCGTGGCCGAAGCCGAGGACAACCCGGCCGCGACGAGTCCGCGCTTGATCTCCGCCTTCGTGACCCGGCCACCGGCCAGCAGCGGGGGCCGGGCTCCGTTCACCACGATCCGCCCGACCGGGATGTGCAGCGCGGAGAGCTCGGTGATGGCGTCCAGCGTCTCCTGGACCGGCATCTCCTCCAGCAGCGTCACCACGTGCACCGCGGTCATCGGTGAGCGCAGCAGGGACGCCACGCCCTCGCTCTGCGTCTTGATCGGACCCACCTTGACCAGGCGGGCGGTCTCCTCGGTCACGTTCAGGAATCGGCCGACCCGCCCGGTCGGCGGCGCGTCGAGGACCACCGCGTCGTAGACCCGGCGGCCGTCCTGCGTCCGGGTGGTCGACTCCTTCACCTTTCCGGTGAGCAGCACGTCGCGCAGGCCGGGGGCGATCGTGGTGGCGAAGTCGATGGCGCCGACCTTGCGCAGCGCCCGCCCGGCGGCGCCGAGCTTGTAGAACATGTCCAGGTACTCGAGGAGGGCCTCCTCGGGGTCCACGGCCAGTGCGCGGACCTCACCGCCGCCGGTCGTGGTCGCCACCCGGCGCTCCGCGTAGGGGAGTGGCTCCAGGCCGAACAACTGGGCGATGCCCTGCCGGCCCTCCACCTCGACGAGCAGCGTGCGCCGGCCGCCCGCTGCCAGGCCCAGTGCCAGGGCCGCGGCCACGGTGCTCTTTCCGGTGCCGCCCTTGCCGGTCACCACGTGCAACCGTTCCGGCCAGTTGCGGTGTTCGTCGCCCATGGGATCCACGTTACGGCGACCTGTCAGCCGGCGACCTCACACACCAGCCAGCCGGTCTTGCGGACGACGGTGAAACGGAGATCCTGCGAGGCGGTCCGCTCGTCCTCCGTCGACATGACGACGCGTACGTCCACCCGCGCCCGGTCGTCGTCGCGGTCGGCCACGGCCGGCTCGTCCCAGCGGAAGGCCGGGCCCTGATAGCCGTCCGCGTACGTGCTGATCTGTTCCACCCGGCTCGCGAGTTTCGCCTCGTCCCGCGATTTGCTGCAGACCAGATCGCGGGCCGCCGTCGCGTCCTGTTGCGTGTAGACCGCGGTCAGGAAGCGGTTGACCGCGGTGGTCGGATCGGGTGAACCGGGATTGTCGGCGTCCCTGAGCAGGTAGTACGCCGAGACGGCGCCACCACCGCAGAGCGCCATCGTGGCCACCGTCGCCATCGACAGGAACACCGCCGAGCGCTGTCGTGAGTCGATGCCCGCGGGCGGGCGGCCGGTCGGCTCGCCCACCCAGATCGGCTCCGGCTGCGGCTGGATCTCGGCCGGCGGCGAATGTTCGTACGCCAGATGTTCCGGGGGTTGGTGTCGCCACTCTCCGGGTTTCTCGTGCCGGGCGTGCCAGGGACCGGTGGGCGGCGGCTGATGCCACACCGGCGTGGGCGACATCACCTCGGCGGAGATCGCGGGTAATTCCGAGGTGGCGTCCGACGCCGCGGCCTCGTGCGGCGGCTCCGGCACCGGGATCGGCTCGTCGGGCGGGATCGGTGTGGGCGGCTCCGGCTCGGGCGTCGGCGGCGGCTCCGGGTGCCCGCCGGGCTCGTTCCGTGCGTGCTGCGTCATGTCATCCTCCGCTCATCGCATTCAGTGATGGCATGTGCGCTGTGCGTGCACAACTCCCCGGTCAGCCTAGCCAACGGCCGTCCGTCCCGCGTCCTAAGCTGATCGCGACATCCGACGTGAGGAGAGCACTAGCCATGCAGAAGTGGGAGTACGTGACCGTGCCCCTGCTGGTCCACGCGACCAAGCAGATCCTCGACAACTGGGGCGAGGACGGCTGGGAGCTCGTCCAGGTGGTCCCCGGACCGAACCCGGAGCAGCTGGTCGCGTACATGAAGCGGCCCAAGTGACCACGCCCGCCCCGGTCGCTGGGGACGGCGCGGTCGACGCCTACGCGAAGCTCACCGAGCTGGGTCTGACCCTGCCGGCGGTGGTGCCGCCGGTCGGGTCGTACGTGCCCGCCGTGCAGTCCGGCAACTACGTCTACACCTCGGGCCAGCTGCCGTTCGTCGACGGCAAGCTGCCGCAGACCGGCAAGGTCGGCGCCGAGGTGAGCCCCGAGGAGGCGGCCGGGCTGGCGCGGCTCTGCGCCGTCAACGCCCTCGCCGCGATCGACGCCCTGGTGGGCCTGGGCCGGATCGTCAAGATCGTCAAGGTGGTCGGCTTCGTCGCCTCGGCGCCCGGCTTCACCGGCCAGCCCGCGGTGATCAACGGGGCCTCGGACCTATTCGCCGCGGTCCTCGGCGAGCAGGGCCGGCATGCCCGCAGCGCCGTCGGCGTCTCCGAGCTGCCCCTGGGCTCCCCGGTCGAGGTCGAGGTCATCGCCGAAGTGGCGTGATCTTGCGGTGATTCGGCAGCATTTGCTCACCGATGGTGACCGGATCGGACATCGTGTCTCGGTCACGGTCGCCGGGCCGACGTACGATTCGGGTCATGCGGGGTGCTGAGCCCGAGTCGGCCGAGGTCGACCGGCTACCGGGTTGGGTGACGTTGCTGCGGGCACCCAACCCGGGGCCGATGACGCTGGACGGCACCAACACGTGGATCCTGCGGGCGCCCGGCGGCGGAGACGCGACGGTGATCGACCCCGGCCCGCTCGACGAGGGCCACCTGCGGCGGATCGCCGAGCACGGGTCGATCGGGCGCATCTTGGTCACACACGGTCATCACGACCACGTCGAGGGCGCCGCCCGGCTCTCCGAGCTGCTCGGCGGCACTCCCGTTCGGGCGGGTTCACCGGCACACTGCGTGGGTGGTGAGCCGTTGGACCCACGCGAGCCCCTGGATGGGAACGGGCTCGAAATACGCGTGCTCGACACTCCGGGGCACACCAGCGATTCGGTGTCGTTTCTCGTCGAGTGTGGGGACGACCGTGCGATGTTCACCGGTGACACCATCCTGGGGCGCGGGACCACCGTGGTCGCCCGTCCCGACGGCGACCTCGGGGCCTACCTCCGCAGTCTCGAGCTGCTCAGCGCGTACCCGGCGGTCCTGATGCTGCCGGGTCATGGCCCGGTCCGGGCCGATACGGCCGAGCGGGCGCTCTTCTACCTGGATCACCGCCGGGAGCGGCTGGCGCAGGTGACGGCAGCCATGGCGGCCGGCGCGGACACCCCCGCGGCCGTGGTCGACCTGGTCTATCCGGACCTCGATCCGGCGCTGCGGTTCGCCGCCGAGTGGTCCGCGGATGCCCAGCTGGAATATCTGCGCCGACAGCAGGACGCGCCGTGACCTGCCCGGTCTGCGGGACCGTCCCGGTCCCCGGCGCCCGCTTCTGCCACCACTGCGGTGCCGGGCTCCCGGCCGCGGCCGTGCTCCCGGCCGCCGAGCGGCGCATCGTCACGGTGCTCTTCGGCGACCTCTCCGACTTCACCTCGTTCTCCGAGGACCTGGATCCGGAACGGGTCGGCGCGGTGACCGACCGGGTGCTGGCCTCGCTGGCCGGCGCCGTGAAGACCTTCGGCGGGCACGTCGACAAGCTGACCGGTGACGGGATCATGGCGGTCTTCGGCGCCCCGGTGGCGCACGAGGACGACGCCGAGCGGGCCGTCCGGGCCGCGCTGAGCATGCAGCGTGCTGTCCGCCGGGTGCTCGACGACGAACGAGGTGGCGGGGCCCCGCTCGGGCTGCGGATCGGACTCAACACCGGCGAGGTGGTCGCCGGCATGCAGGCCGGCATCGAATACACCGTCATCGGCGACACGGTGAACACCGCGGCCCGGCTCGCCGACGCCGCCACCATCGGCGGCGTCTACGCCGGTGAGCGGACCAGCGCCGGTACCCGGCACGTGGCCTCCTGGCGGCAGTTGCGGCCGCTCAAGCTCAAGGGAAAGCGGGAGCCCGTCCCGACGTACGAGCTGCTCGGTCTGCACGACGCCCCCGGCACCCGCTCCGGCCTCGGTGACGAGGCGCCGTTCGTGGGCCGGGAGGCCGAGCTGGGCCGGGTCTCCGGCCGGCTGGCCGAGGCGATCGACACCGGTACCCCCAAGATCCTGGTGATGACCGCGGAGGCGGGCATCGGCAAGTCCCGGTTCGCCGGTGAGGTCAAGCGCCTCGCCGCCGGGTACTCCGGGCACGGCGCCCGGGTTTTGCGGGTGCGGTGCCGGGCCTTCGGCGAACGCCGCCGGTACGCGCCACTGGCCGACCTGGTCCGCAAGGCGGCAGGTCTGCCCAAGGACGTGGCGACCTCGGTGGCCCGCACCGTGGTGGACGAACGGCTTCGTAAGCTGGGCGGCCGGCTCGGCGTCACCCTCGACAACGATCGGCTGCTGGTCCTGCTCGGGTACGGCGAGGCGCCGGACCGCAAGGTCGGGCCCACCGCGCCCGCCGACCGCCCGGCCAGTGCGCGCCGGACCGACGCCGAGGCCATCTCGATCGCGGTGGCCAAACTGCTCGACGCGATGGCCGCCGAGGAACCGCTGATGGTGATCGTGGACGACCTCCACGACGCCACCGACACCACGGTCGACGCGATCGGGCGCACCCTCAACCTGCTGGACGGCCCGGTCGTGGCGCTGCTGCTGGCCCGGCCCGAGCTGGTGCGGTCCGCGGGTGCGATGGCGCGGCTCGCCGACGCCGAGGTGCACGCCCTGCCTCCGCTGCGCGGCGCCGACGCGTCCCGCCTGCTCACGTCCTATCTGCACGGCGGCAAGCTGCCACCGGCCGACAGCGACCGGCTGCTCGCCACCGCTCAGGGCAACCCGTTCTACCTGGCCGAGATGGTCACCCTGCTGATGGAGCGCGGCGCGCTCACTCCCGCGGTCGGAGCCAACGCGGCCGGCCGCTGGCAGCTGGCGGCCGGATCGCTGGGCAGCAGGCTGCTTTCCCGTGACCTGGCCGCGGTCCTCGCCGCTCGTATAGACGCCCTCTCGCCGGATCCGCGGTCGGTGCTGCGGGACGCCTCGGTAGCCGGCACGACCGTGCCCAGCGGCGTTCTGGAGGCCCTTCAGGAGCGTCGTGCGCTCGCTGACACCCGGCCCGGTGTGGTGGTCGCCGTCGAACTCGAACGGGCCGTCGACGAGCTGCTGCAGCGCCGCATGCTGCACCGGTCGCGGTCCGGGGGCTACCAGTTCTCCACCCCGCTGATGCGGGAGGCGGCGTACGCCGGGATCGGCAAGGGTGACCTGGCCGAGCGGCATGCCTACCTGGCCTCCTGGGCGGCACCGGAGAGCGTGGCGCAGCCCGGCCACGACGGCGCGGTCCGGCTCAACCTGGTCGGCGGCGAGCGCGACGCGTTCATCGCCATGCACGCCGAGCACGCGGTCGAGCTGGCCGACGCGGTGCGGCTGCGGCCGGACGCACCGGCGCGCCAGGTGGCCCCGCTCGGTGTCGCCGCGCTCGGCCGGCTGGCCCGCCAGGCCCTCGCCGACATCGAACCGGCAGCCGCCATCGAGTACGCGGACCGCGCCACCGCCCTGTCCAAGGACGGTTTGCCGCTGCCGGACCAGCTCGTGCTGGCCCGGGCACTGCTGCGGCTGGGCCGTGCCGAGGAGGCGCTGGCGCTCGGCGAGAAGATCTCGGTGGCCGCCTCCGGGGAGCCGGTGTGCCGCGCCGAGGCGATGATCGTGGTGGGCCGGGCATATGAGGCGCTCGGCGACACCGGGCGGGCGGTGACCTCCTGGCAGGAGGCGCTCGACGTGGCGACCGAGGCGCAGCTGCTGCCGGAGCGGGCCAACGCGATGCGCCGGCTCGGCATGGCCGACTTCCTGAACGGGCGGCTCAGCCAGGCGAGCAGCCGGTTCGCCGCCGCCTACCAGGTCACGCTGGCCGCCGGTGACCGCCACGGGCAGGCCTGGGCCCTGCAGAGCCTGGCCTGGGTGACCACCACCCGTGGCGACTTCGCCGGCACCGACGCGGTGCTGGGCCGGGCCGCGCGGCTCTTCGCCGAGTTGGGTGACCCGGTCGGGCGGGCCTGGCTGCGCGGCACCACGGCGTTCGCCCGGCTGCTGGCCGGCCGGCTGCAGGAGGCGCGCCGGCTGGCCCGGCTGTTCCTGCCGTTCGGTGACCGGGTCGGCGAGGGCTGGGCGGTCGGCACGTTGCGGGTCGTCGAGGCGTACGCGGCTGCGGAACTCGGCGATCTCCGCGCGGCCGACGGTCAGGCGCGCCGGGCGTACAGGGAGTTCCTCGACGTCAACGACGACTGGGGCTGTGGGCTGGCGCTGGTGGTGCGGGGCGCGATCGCCCGCGGGCTGAACGAGCCGGAGCACGCGTACGATCTGCTCACCGACGCACTCGGCTATGCCGACAGGACCGGCCACCCGCTGCTGCTCGGGATGGCCGGGACGTTGCGAGGGTTCGTCGCCCTGCAGAGTGGCGATCTGGAGGCGGCCGAGGCGGACGCGCGACGGGTGATGACCGCGGTCGAGCCGCACAACCCGCTGGCGCCCGCGCAGGTGGGTCCACGGGTGCTGCTGGCCGAGGCGCGCAACCGGGCCGGTGACGCGGCGACCGCGATCGGGCTGCTCGCGCCGATCGCCAGTGACACGTCCACGCCCTCCCTGCTCTTCTCGCGGCGGCACGCGCTGGCGTCGTACGCCTCCGCTCTGCTCGCCGACGGCCGGGTCGACACGGCACTCACCTGGATCGAGCGGGCGACCGCCGCGCCGGCCGAGGACGTGCGCAGCTCGGTGATCGCCGCCATGGTCCGCGCCCGGGTGCTGGCGGCCGCCGACCGGTGCGACGAAGCCCGGGCCGCCGCCGAGGAGGCCGTCCGGCTGGCACACGCGACCGAGCAGGCCAGCGAGCGAGGGGTCGCCGCTGAGCTGCGGGAAACCCTTTCCGTGACGGTCGTCGAGGAAACTGTCGCCTACGCGTCTGACGTGCCCGGATGATCTTCCGGGTGACTGGCGTATTTTCTATTCCGTGACGGAGACTCCGCCTGGTGCCCTGCCCGTACCGTACGTGCCAGGCATGTCCGGCTTGTCGGTCATGGCGCGGGGCGGTTATGCCACCGTGTACCGGGCCACCCAGGATTCAGTCGGGCGCGATGTCGCCATCAAGATGGAAAATCGGACGCTCGACAATCCGCGCGACCAGGCCCGGTTCCTGCGCGAGGCGCGGGCGGCCGGGCGCATGTCGTCGCACCCGCACGTCGTGGACCTGTTCGACGTCGGTGTCACGGTCGACCAGCACCCGTACCTGATCATGGAGTTGTGCGACGGGTCGTACCTGGACCGGATGCGCGTCGCCCCGCTCAACGCCGTCGAGGCCCGTGACGTCGGCATCAAGATCGCCGATGCTCTGGTGCACTCGCACGCCAACGGGGTGCTGCACCGCGACGTGAAGCCGGCCAACATCCTCTACTCCGAGTTCAACGCCGCAGTCCTCGCCGACTTCGGCCTCGCCGTGCTCGGTGAGATGCGCGACTCCTCGGTGACCCTCGAGGTGCTCACCCCGGCGTACGCGCCGCCCGAGATGTTCCGCCACGACACCCCGTCCGGCGCGGCCGACGTGTACGCGCTCTGCGCCACCCTCTACGCGGTGATGAGCGGCCGGCCGCCGCGCTGGGCGACCAACCGCAGTCCCAGCCTGCTCACCCTGATGGACCTGTTCCACCAGCCCATCCCGGAGCTGCCGAACGCGCCGAAGGCGCTGACCGACGTGCTGCGATACGGCATGAACAACGACCCGGCCTCCCGGCCGACCGCTCAGCAACTGCGCGACCTGCTCAACAACCTGCACCTGGACCCGAGAACACCGCAGCCGCCGCCGACCGTGTACCCCACGCCGTCGGCCGGCCACGTGCCACCACCGCGACCACGACCGGTCCCGCCGTCCACGCCGACCCTCGACGAGACGCCCACGGTCCACCAGAACCAGAAGAACAAGGGGTTCTTCCAGAAGTGGTTCGGCGGCTGACGCGCCCGGCCTACTCGGGGTCGAGGACCGCCAGCAACTCGCCGGTGTCCACCTCGGCCCCCGGCTGAACCGGCAGTGACGAGACCACGCCGGCGGACGGCGCGTGCACCGGATGCTCGAGCTTCATCGCCTCCAGCGTCAGCAGCAGCTCGCCGGCCCGGACGCGTTGCCCCGGCACGACCAGCACCCGCCGGACCGCACCGGGAAGCGGCGCGATCAGGGAGCTCTCCGCCGCCTCGGGAGCCGGCAGCGGGAACCGGGAGATCTCCCGCAACGCGACCGACCCCTCCGGACTGTCGACATAGGAGACGTCGCCGACCCGGTGGACGTGCACGGCCATCCGGATGCCCTGCACGTTGAGGACCACCCGCTCCGCGCCGGCCTGCACCACGACCACGGGCGGGTGCTCGTCGGCGACCGGTGCCTGACCCAGCCCGGCCAGATCCAGCTCCTCGGGGTCGACGGCGCGGACCCACCAGCCGGCCAGGTTGCCCTGGCGGTTCATCCGGTAGCCGACCTCGACCGGGCCGGTGGGGCCGTCGTACACCGCCGTCTGCGAGCCGGAGGGGACGTTGCGCCAGCCGGACGGCAGCGAGTTGAGCACCGGCGCGGCGGCCCGCCGTGCCGCGGCGCCGGCGAGGGCGGCGGCGAGGCAGGAGAGCCGGACCGCGTCGACCGAGGAGAGCAGCGGGGCGAACACCTCGGGATGCCGGTCCAGGAACCCGGTGTCCACGTCGCCTGCCCGGAAGGCGTGATGCCGCAACACCCGGACCAGCAGATCCCGATTCGAGACAACACCATGCAGATGGGTACGGGCAAGCGCGGACGCCAGCATGCGAGCGGCCTCCTGGCGGCTCGGCGCCCAGGCCACCAGCTTCGCCAGCATCGGGTCGTGGTGCATGCCGATCACCGAGCCGTCCGAGACCCCGGCGTCCAGCCGCAGACCGGGCTGTGCCAGTGGGCGGAACTGCCCGGCGATGTCCGGCACCGCGAACCGGTGCAGCGTCCCGGCCGCCGGCAGCCAGGCGTAGGCCGGGTCCTCGGCACAGATGCGCACCTCGATGGCGTGCCCGCGGATCGGCGGCGGGCCCGGCATCGGCACGCTGCCGCCCTCGGCCACCAGCAGCTGGAGGCGGACCAGGTCGTAGCCGGACACGCACTCGGTGACCGCGTGATCGGCCTGCAGCGTCGGGGTGAGCTCGAGGAACCAGAAGTCGCCCTGTGCGTCGAGCAGGAATTCGACCGCTCCGGCGCCGACGTAGCCCAGCGCCCGGACCGCCACGATCGCGGCCCGGCACAGGTCCTCGCGCAGTGCCACGTCGACCGCGGGGGACGGGGTCTCCTCGACGATCTTCTGGTAGCGGCGCTGGACCGAGCATTCGCGCTCACCGAACGGCACGACCGCGCCCTGGGCGTCGGCCAGGATCGGCACCTCAATGTGGCGGACGTTGCTGACGTACGGCTCACAGAAGACGTCGCCGCCGACCTCGCGCCGGGTGGAGGCCACCGCCTCGGCCAGGGTGCTCGCGTCGCGTACCACCCGGATCCCGTGCCCGCCGGTGCCGGTCGCCGGTTTGATCAGCACCGGGAAGCCCGGCACCCGGTCCGGGTCGGTGAAGGTCGGCAGCACCGGGACCTGGGCCTCGGCGACCAGCTTCTTCGTCTCGATCTTGGCGGCCAGGGTGCGCAGTGTGGCCGGCGGTGGACCGATCCAGATCATCCCGGCGTCGACGACCGCCTGCGCGAAAGCGGGATCCTCGGCGAGCATTCCGATACCCGGATGTACGGCGTTGGCGCCGGCCCGCTGGGCGGCCGCGATCAGCGCCTCGGTCTGCAGATAGGTCGCCGACGGCGTGTTGCCCGGCAGATGGACCGCGTAGTCGGCCTCGATGACGTGCGGCGCATCGGAGTCGACGTCGGAGTAGACGGCGACCGTCTCGATGCCGACCAGCCTGCAGGTGGCGAACACCCGGCGGGCGACCTCTCCACGGTCAGCCACCAGAAGTCGTCGGATCACTGGTCTACCTTTCAAGATCGGAACACGCCGACGTGGCCGGCACCCTCCACGGCCGCGCTGTGCACGGCGGAGAGGCAGAGGCCGAGGACCGTACGGGTGTCGCGTGGGTCGATGACGCCGTCATCGGCTCTGCTCGTTTCGGCCGACGGCCAGCTGAACCGGAAGCGAGGCTCATCGCTGCGCTCCCCGTTGGCCTCGCCGACGGTGAGCACCAGGTGAGGCACGGTGGACCGGGCGATCGCGTGCGCCATCGGGGCGTCGTGCCTGGTGTCCGGCTCGTCGGCGGCCGGTGCGCCGGCGTGCAGCAGGAAGAGGACCGGGGTCGAGGTCGTGTTCGCCAGGTGCAGGAAGTGGACCACCTTCTGCGCCTCGACCGCGGTGTAGGAGCGGCATGGCACGGCTATCACCGCGATCGGGTAGCCGTGCAGCTCACCCCAGCCGGCCACCAGAGCGGTCGCCATACCGGGCTTGAACTCGTCGAAGTCGCTGTCGTCGAGGATCCGGGCGAGCACCTCGCGCGGCTCGAACACGGCCGGATCGGCGGCGGCCAGGGTCAGCAGGCCCTCCACGTCGTGCCGGGGCGGCCGCGGACGCCGTGTGCTCGCCGGCCGGCCGAGCTTGCGCCAGTTCAGCCGCCGGACACACTGCCGGGCCAGGCGCAGCCCGTCCCGCTCGTCCTCGGCCAGCTGGTCCGCGGGTCCGTCCGGTCCCGCCGGGACGACCGGCGTGGCGCGTACGTCCACGCTGGTGTGACCGTTTATCGGCTGTGGGTGGATGGTCAGCACCTTGGCATGCCCTCGTACCCGGATCGTGTAGTCGCAGAGCGCCGGCAGGTAGGCGGCGTCCCCCGTGGCGGCACCGAAGACCACGCAGATCGAGGGGACCCGGTCCGGTGGGAACAGGCCGCCGGAGGAGGTGTCACCCGCCGATTCCACCAGGTTGACCATCGGCAGGCGGTTGGCCGAGGCGATGGTGGTGGCCCGGCGGATCTTCTCGGCGGTGTACGGGTTGACCGAACCCTCGTCCACGGTTGGGTCGTTCGCCATCACAACGCACTCGACGCCCTCGATCACGCCGATCCCGGTCACCACGCTGGCCCCGACCGGGAACTCGGATCCACGAGCGGCGACCGGGCACAGCTCGAGAAATGGGCTGTCCTGGTCGAGCAGCATCTCGATGCGCTCGCGGGGCAGCAGTTTGCCGCGGGCGTGGTGCCGGGTCACGTACTTCTCGCCGCCGCCCGCACGGGCCTCGTCGAGGGCGGATTCGAGCTCGGCGAGGCGTTGCATGGTGGTGCCGCGCCCCTCGAGATAGGCGGGGTCACGCGTGTCCAGCGTGGTGTCGAGCACGGTCATCTCGCCACACCCCTGCCTGCCTTCAATGCCGCGCCCTTCCCTGTCCATACCGATGCCTCTCGGCCACCTCCGTAACGAGTGGCCGAGGTGATGCGACACGGACAGGTGTAACGACACGATTAAGGGGCTGTCCTTTCGGACAGCCCCTTATAAGCGAAGGTCAGACGCGTGCGCGGCGGGCCAGGCGCTCCGGGTCGAGGATGATCACGCTCTTGCCGTCGAGCCGCAGCCAGGCGCGCGAGGCGAAGTCGGCGAGAGCCTTGTTGACCGTCTCGCGGGAGGCACCGACCAGCTGGGCCAGCTCCTCCTGGGTGAGGTCGTGGGTCACCCGCAGGACGCCGCCGTCACGGGTGCCGAAACGGCCCGCCATCTGCAGCAGATTCTTCGCGACGCGACCGGGCACGTCTGTGAAGATCAGATCAGCGAGTGCGTCGTTCGTACGACGCAGCCGCCGGGCCAGAACGCGGAGCAGTTGCTCGGCGATCTCCGGCCGGTTGTTCAGCCACGGGCGCAGTGACGACTTCTTCAGCCGGGCCAGCCGGCTGTCGGTCACCGCGGTCGCGGTTGCCGTCCGCGGCCCCGGGTCGAACAGGGAGAGCTCACCAAGCATGTCCGACGGGCCCATGATGGAGACGAGATTCTGCCGGCCGTCCGCGGCGCGGCGTCCGAGCTTGATCTTCCCCGACAGAACGATATACAGGCTGTCGCCGGCCTCGCCCTCGTTGAAGACGACGTCGCCCTTACGGACTTCGATCGTGTCCATCTCCTTGGCGAGCGCCTCGGCGGCTTCCGGGTCAACGCCCTGGAAGATTCCGCTGCGAGCCAGTACCTCATCCATCGCCGCACCTCCGAAAACGCGCAACGTCTGCGCTCGATCAGTCTAGGCGCATGCGGGCGGGAAACGGGCGGCCACCCCTTGATCCAGATACTGGACGGTAACCAGAAATGCCGTGACCGGTGCTGACAATTCAGCGGTCCGGGCATATCAGGACAGGCCTTTCGTCTGTCGATCCCGCTTGCGGAACGAAGGTATCGTCCGCGTCGATGAATCCGCACCCCCCGACCCACCGTAAAAAGCGACCCGTTTCGGTCGTCGCTATTGCCGCTCTTGTTCTGGTAGGGGCCGGTTTGGGGGGATGTGGCCTCACCGGAGGTGACCCGGAACCAGTCTGGAATCCCCCGGCCGGCACGTCGGCGTCGAGCGGATCCAGCGCGAAACCCGTCGAGGAGTCCGCGCAGGTCGAGTCGATCAGTCTCTCCGCCACCGGCGACATCATGATGAGCAGCGCCCCGGGCGGCCTCCCGCCGAACAACGGCGAGGGCTTCTTCGACTCGGTCACCGAGGCTCTGAAGTCCGATCTCGTCATGGGCAACCTGGAGCAGCCGCTCACCGCCGACACCGGCACCTCCAAGTGCGGCAGCCCGAAGTCGGCCAACTGCTTCGCCTTCCGGTCGCCGCCGTCCTACGCCGGGCACCTCAAGGACGGCGGGTTCCAGCTGCTCAACACGGCGAACAACCACGCCAAGGACTTCGGGTCCCAGGGGTACGAGAACACCGTGGAAGCCCTGGAGAAGGCCGGGCTCGAACACACCGGCGCCGAGGGCCAGATCACCGTGGTCGACGTCAAGGGCGTCAAGGTCGCGGTGCTCGGATTCTCGTCGTACGCCGGCGCGAACCCCCTGAACGACCTGGACGCGGCCGCGACCGTCGTCGAGAAGGCGGCGGATCAGGCCGACCTGGTCGTGGTGCAGGTGCACATGGGCGCCGAAGGCTCCGAGAAGAACCACGTGAAGCCGGGCACCGAGACCTTCTTCGGCGAGAACCGGGGCGACCCGATGAAGTTCAGCCGCACCGTCATCGACGCCGGGGCCGACCTGGTCGTCGGACACGGGCCGCACGTGCTCCGGGGCATGGAGTTCTACAAGGGCAAGCTCATCGCGTACAGCCTCGGCAACTTCGCCGGCGGCGGGCGGACACTGTCGCGCAACGGCGTCCTGAAGTACGGCGGGGTGCTGCACGTGTCGCTCACCAAGGATGGGAAGTACGTGGGTGGGAAGTTCGTCTCCACGTACATGAACGACAACGGCCTGCCCACCCGGGACAAGGCGAACGAGCGCGGACGGAAGCTGGTGGCCGAGCTGTCCGAGGCCGATTTCGGCGACACCGGGGCGGTCGTCGGCACCGACGGAAGCATCAAACCGCCGGCGTGAAGTGCCGACGTACTCTTTACCGGTGACTCGACCCCGCGCAGCGACTCTCGCACCCAAGCGCTTCGCGGGCGAGACGGTGCTCGGCCGCAAACGCCGGGCCCGCAAGATGGCCCGGGTGCTGGCCGAGACGCATCCCGACGCGCACTGCGAGCTCGACTTCACCAACCCGCTCGAGCTGGCCGTCGCGACGATCCTGTCTGCGCAGACCACCGACGTCCGAGTCAATCTGGTCACCCCGGAGCTCTTCCGGAAGTACCGGACGGCCGCCGACTACGCGGGCGCCGACCGGGCCGAGATGGAGACGCTGCTCCGGCCGACCGGCTTCTTCCGCTCCAAGACCAACTCGCTGATCGGGCTCGGTCAGGCGCTGCTCGAACACCATGACGGGCAGGTCCCGCGCAAGCTGGAGCAGCTGGTGAAACTGCCCGGCATCGGCCGCAAGACCGCCAACGTGGTCCTCGGCAACGCGTTCGACGTACCCGGCATCACCGTCGACACCCACTTCCGGCGTCTGACCAACCGGTTCGGCTGGGTCGACGAGCAGGACGAGGTGAAGATCGAGTTCCTCGTCGCCGAGCTGATCGAGAAACGCGACTGGACCATGCTGTCGCACCGGGTGATCTTCCACGGGCGCCGGGTCTGCCATGCGCGGACGCCCGCGTGCGGGGCGTGCACCCTGGCCGCGATGTGTCCGTCGTACGGGACCGGGCCGACCGAGGCGGCTCCGGCGGCGAAGCTGCTGAAGGGGCCGCGGGCGCGCGATCTGGCCGCGGCCGCCGGTGTCGACCCCGACCTGGTCCCGGCCTCCGCCCTGACGCCCGTCCTCTCGCCCGTTCCGGAGGACGTCGTTTCGTCGACCCCGGAGGACGCTGTTTCCTCGGCCCCGGAGGGCCTGTGAGAGGGCTTCTCCCGGCTCTGGGTGCCTTTCTGGTCCTCTCCGCCTGCACCGCCGAGGTCGACGCCCCTGAGGTGCCCTCGCCGTTCGCGGCCTGCGACGGTCTGAGCGGCGCCCCGGCGGCGGGTGGTCGTCTGCCCGATGTGGCGCTTCCGTGCTTCACCGGCGGCACCGAGGTGCGACTGCGAGATCTGCGCGGTCCCGCGGTGATCAACATCTGGGCCTCCTGGTGCGCCCCGTGCCGCGAAGAGCTGCCGGTCATGCAGGGACTGGCCGACCGGGCCGACGGCCGGTTCACCGTCATCGGCGTGGACAGCGGTGACCGCCGGTCCGCCGCGGCCGACTTCGCCACCGACCGGAGTGTCACCTTTCCGACTCTCTTCGACGAGGGCAAGAAGTTCGCCGACGCGCTCGGGGTGGCCACCCTGCCCGCCACCGTGTTCATCGATGCCGACGGGGGGATGAACGTGCATCGCACAGCCATGGACGTCGACCAGTTGATCGAACAGATGAAGAAACACACCGGCGTTACGGTGACCCGATGAGCAAGGGCGAGGTGCTGGCCCGGCCGGATGGGCTCCCCGACTGGTTCGAGCCGCTGCTCACCAGAGTCGACCAGTGCCGGACCGAGGACTTCACCACCCTGCGCAAACCGTCCGGGACGGGCGGCCGGTCCAGCGCGGTCCTGGTACTGCTGGGTGAGGACGAGCCGGGCCGTCCCGATCTGCTCATCCTCCAGCGCGCCGCGACCATGCGGAACCACGCCGGGCAGCCCGCGTTCCCCGGCGGCGCCACCGACCCGGACGACGCCCACGCGCCCGCCACGGCTTTGCGTGAGGCCGAGGAGGAGGTCGGTCTCGACCCGTCCTCGGCCGAGGTGCTGGCGCTCCTGCCGGACCTCTGGATCCCGGTCAGCGGCTTCGTGGTCAGCCCGGTTCTCGCATGGTGGCGAAAACCACATCCGGTGCATCCGTTGCAGCCGGCCGAGGTCGCTCACGTGGCCCGTCTGCCGATCAGTGAACTCGCCGACCCCGCGAACCGTATCCGGGTGCGACATCCGAGCGGCTGGATCGGTCCCGCGTTCCAGGTCCGAGGCCTGCTCGTCTGGGGATTCACGGCGGGAGTGATCGCTGCGTTGCTGGACATGGCCGGTTGGTCGCTCCCGTGGGAGCCGGGCCGCCTCGTCGAACTTCCGGACGCCACCGCCCCCGTTCCGGCCGCCCGCGGCGGTGCGCCGGATGAGGTGGTGCCGTGAGATGGCCTCCGACTTCTACGCTGAGTGAGTGCCTGTGGTCGATATTCTCCTGATCGTGGTCATGGTGCTGTTCGCGATCAGCGGATACCGCCAGGGCTTCGTCATCGGCGCGCTGTCGCTCGGTGGCTTCTTCAGCGGCGTTCTCATCGGTCTGCAGCTCGGTCCGCTGCTGGCCCGGCAGTTCGAGAACGGGACGGTGCGCCTGGTCGTCGCGCTCGGCGTCATCCTCGTGCTCGCGGTCCTCGGCCAGACCCTCGCCGGCTGGCTCGGCACCAATCTGCGGCAGGTGATCGAGAGCCGGCCCGTGCAGTACCTGGACGACGCCGGTGGCGCGCTCGTCTCGGTGGTCGCGGTGCTCTTCGCCGCCTGGCTGGTCGCGGTTCCGTTCGGCTCGACGCCGTTCCCGGCGATCAACGCCGCGGTCCGGGACAGCGCCATCCTCGGCGGGGTCACCGAGTTGGTCCCCGAGGAGGTGCGGTCCCTCTCCTCCGGTCTGCGCGACACCCTGGACACCAACGGCTTCCCCGACGTGTTCGGCGGTCTTGCCCGAACCCAGGCACGTGAGGTCGCCGCCCCCGACCCCGCGCTCGCCGGATCCAAGGTCGTCAAGGACTCCAAGAGCTCGGTACTGAAGATCCTCGGCTCGGCGCCGAGCTGCTCCCGTCGCATCGAGGGCACCGGGTTCGTCTACGCCAAGGAGCGCGTGATGACGAACGCGCACGTGGTCGCCGGCACCCGTGAGGTGGTCGTGGAGAGCGGTGGCCGGGAGGTCGAGGGCAAGGTCGTCGTCTACGACCCCAAGCGTGATCTGGCCGTCCTCTACGTGCCCGGCCTCAAGGCACCGGTGATGTCGTTCGTCGGCAAGGAAGCGGCGACCGGTGCCAGTGCGATCGTGCTCGGCTATCCGCAGGACGGGCCGTACAACGCCCAGTCCGCCCGGATCCGCGACGTCGGTGACATCACCGGCCCGGACATCTACGAGTCCGGCGACGTGACCCGGGAGATCTACACGATCAAGTCGCTGGTCCGCAGCGGCAACTCGGGCGGCCCGCTGATCGACCCCAACGGCGACGTCCTCGGCGTGATCTTCGCGGCGGCCGCCGATGACAAGAACGTGGGCTTCGCCCTCACCGCCGACGAGGCCGCCGGGGTGGCTCAGGCCGGCCGGGCCAATACCCAGGAGGTCCGCACCGGCGAGTGCGCCTAGCCAGGCCAGCCTGCCCGACGGTGGCTAGCTGTGCCCGCCGACGGCTAGGACAGCCCGTGGGGTGGCGCTGCTCGGCGAAGCGGCGGCACCGCTCGGCCCGTGGCGGCGAAGCGGCGGCACCGCTCGGCGTGGCGGCGAAGCGGCGGCACCGCTCGGCGTGGCGGCGAAGCGGCGGCACCGCTCGGCGTGGCGGCGAAGTGGCGGCACCGCTCGGCCCGTGGCGGCGGTCAGCCGGTGGTGGCGGTCAGCCGGTGGTGGCGGTCAGCCGGTGGTGGCGGCGAAGCGGCGGATCGTGATGGCGGCGGCGATCGCTGAGAGCAGGAACAGGGCGATCGCGATCCACCGGGCCATCGGGGTGCCGGTCGGTTCGGGTTTGGCCGGGGCCGCCCATCCACCGACGTTGCCGCCGGGCACCGCCGGTGGGACGCCGGCCGGCTGGGTGCTCTCCTGCGGAGCCGACTGCGCCTGCCCGGAGACCGGAGCGCTGCCGAACCGTGCCACCCCGGGCGACGGCGTGTTGTCGAGCGGGTTGCCGGTCACGAACGGCACGTCCGCGGTGAGTGCCGCGACCGGGTTGATCAGGCCGTACCCGAACTCCGGATCCCGGCCCGGTTCGCCACGGTCGTCGGCGGTCCGGATGATCCGGTTGATCACCTCGCCGGCCGACATGTCCGGCCAGCGGGACCTGATCAGAGCAGCGGTGGCCGACACCATCGGCGCCGCGAAGCTGGTGCCCTGGATCCGCCAGTATCCCAGCGGCCGGGCGCCGACCAGATCGGTCGCGGGGGCGGTCACGACGGTCTCCTTGCCCCGGATCGAGCCGCTCCACAGGCCCTGGCCGTCGCGTTCGGTGCCGCCGACCGCGATCACGCCGGGCTCACGGGCCGGGTACCACACGCCGACGTTCGAGCTCTTCTGCGTGCTCGTGCCGGTGGCGTTGCCGGTGCACGCGATCACCACGACGTCCTTGGCGAACGCGTAGTCGATGGCGGCGGCGAGAGTCGGGCTGGAGCCGCTGCCGCCGAGCGACAGGTTGATCACCTTGGCGCCGTTGTCGACCGCCCAGCGCACGCCCTTGGCGACGATCAGGGAGTCGTCGTACTTGTTGTCCTCGTCGAGCACGCGTACCGGCAGAATCTTGGCTCTGGGAGCGATGCCCACGACGCCGGCCTGGTCATCGGACTTGCCCGCGATGATCGCCGAGACCGAGGTGCCGTGACCGACGGGGTCGCTCTCGCCGCTGTCGGTCTTCCGGTCGACCAGGTCGATGCCGGTCAGCACCTGGCCCTCCAGATCGACATGGTGCGCGTCGACACCGGAGTCGATCACCGCGACGGTGACGCCGGAGCCGTCCGCGTAGTTCCACGCCTCGGTCAGGTTCAGCGCACTCAGCTGCCACTGATCGGCCCGGACCTGGTCGCCGGTGAGGATCGGCTCGTTGAGGGGGAGTGCGGGCGCGGCGGAGGCGGCGGTGGCCGGGGCGCCGAACGCGATCAGACCGGCCAGGGCGGCCGCTCCCATCCGCCGGAGGGTGCCGACGGCCGTGGCCTGTCCGGCCCGGTCTCGATGCTCACTGGTCACTGGTCGGCGTCGCCATTCTGAAACGGTCGGCAGCTTCGGTCAGTCACTACAGGTTCGATGAGTCGCCTCGATGGGTGCGTCGTCAGTCGATGGAGGGAGATTACTCCTACACATCGGCGTGTCGCTGCGGTCCGTCATGACCAATCGCACGCTGTGTCTGTTCATTTCCCCGAATCGCGGAACGGTGGCACGTGCGCGACCTGAATCAGTCGCGTACCCTCACGCCGCGTGATCAGGCGACCACGGCCGGGTGGCAGCGGCGTGGGTTTGACGTTGCCGATGAGCGCGCCCTCCTCCGGCGAGCCGGACATGACCATGCCGGGTGCGGACAGCTCCCGCAGGCGCTGGATCACCGGCTCGTAGAGCGCGCGCCCGGCGCCACCGGAGCGCCGGGTCAGCACCAGGTGCAGGCCGATGTCACGGGCCTGCGGGAGGTACTCCACGAGTGGCGTCAGCGGGTTCGTCGGGCCGGACACCACCAGGTCGTAGTCGTCGACCAGCACGAACAGCTCCGGACCCGTCCACCACGAGCGCTCCCGCAGCTCGCGGGCGGTCACGTCGGGGCCGGGCAGGCGGCGCTGCATGTACCCGGCCGCGGACAGGATCAGATCCTGTGTCTGCTGAGCCTGCATGCCGTACCCGATCCGGTGTTCTGATTCTGGAAGGTCCATCAGGCTGCGCCGATAGTCGACCAGGATGATCCGGCACTCCTCGGGCCGGAACCGTTGGGTCAGCGTGGTCGCGATCGACCGCAGGAACGACGTCTTGCCGCTCTCACCCTCGCCGAAGAGAAGGAAGTGCGGGTCGGTCGCGAAATCGATCTCGACGGGCCGCAGATCCGCCTCGGCGATGCCGATCGGAATCCGCAGGCCGCTGCCACGGTCGGCCTCCAGAGCGGTGTACGGAACCGAGGCCGGGAGCAGCCGCACCCGCGGCGCCGGCTGGCCGTCCCACGCCGACGCGATCGACTTGACCAGCGCCGGGGTCTCGCCGATCGAACTGACCTCGGGCCGGACCGTGAGCAGGTGCAGCCCCTTCGTCCGATCGGTCGGGTGCGCGATCATGCCGCGGCCGGGGGTCGCGTCCGGCACCGACTCCGCGGCCCGCCGGGCGATGATCGAGTCGGACGGGTCGCCGAGCCGCAGCTCAAGCCGGGAGCCGAAGAGATCCCGGACCGCCGGGCGGAAGTCCATCCAGCGGGACGCGGCCGCCACCAGATGGATGCCGTAGGACAGGCCCCGGGTGGCGAGATCGGTGAGGACCGGCTCCAGCTCCTCGTAGTCCTTGCGGACGCTGCTCCAGCCGTCGACCACCAGGAACACGTCACCGAACGGGTCGTTGCCGCCCGTCCGCCGGCTCCGGTAGGCGGCCATCGACTCCACGCCGAGCTCGGTGAACCTGGCCTCCCGCTCGGCGAGCAGGGTCGTCATCTCGCCGACGGTACGGCGTACGCCCTCCGCCTCGAGCCGCCCGAACACCCCGCCGACATGCGGCAGGTCCCGTAGCGTCGCGAGACCGCCACCGCCGAAGTCGAGGCAGTAGATCTGCACCTCGGCCGGGGTGTGGGTGAGTGCCAGCCCGCAGACCAGGGTGCGCAGCGCCGTCGACTTGCCGCTGAGCGTGCCACCGACCACGGCCACGTGCCCGGCCGCGCCGGCCAGCTGCAGCCACATGACGTCGCGCAGCTGGTCACGCGGCTTGTCGATGACCGCGATCGGCACCTGGAGGCGGTTGTGCAGCGCCGGGTTGGTGAAGGTGAGCCCGCGCCCCGGCGTGACACCGACCGGGCCGAGCAGGTCGTCGAGCACCGCCGATTCGTCCAGCGGCGGCAGCCACACCTGGTGTGCCGGTGGGCCCTGGCCGATCAGCTTCTCGATCAGCACGTCGGCCAGTTTCGGCCCGTCCTGGTCGGCCACCGGCGTGGGCGCGGCGGCCGGTGCCGCCACGTGCTGAGTGGTCCACGGGAGCACCTGGACGCTGCCGTGGTCGGCCCGCCGGCCGGAGCCACCGGAGCGACGCACCGGCCCGCCCACGTAGGCGGCCTTGAACCGGATCATCGGCTCGGTGCCGAACTTCATGTAGCCGTTGCCGGGGGAGCGCGGCAGCTCGTACGCGTCCGGAACGCCGAGCACGGCCCGCGACTCCAGCGCCGAGAACGTCCGCAGACCGATCCGGTACGACAGATGCGTGTCCAGGCCGCGCAACCGGCCGTCCTCGAGCCGCTGGCTGGCCAGCAGCAGGTGCACGCCGAGCGACCGGCCGAGCCGCCCGATCTGCAGGAAGATGTCGATGAAGTGCGGCCGTTTCTCGAGCATCTCGGTGAACTCGTCACAGACCACGAACAGCGTCGGCAGGGGAGCCAGCGGCGCACCACCGGCCCGTGCCTTCTCGTAGTCGAACTGCCCCGCGTAGTTGCCCGCCTTGCGCAGCAGCTCCTGCCGCCGGCTCAGCTCGCCCTCCAGCGCGTCGGCCATCCGGTCGACCAGGGGCAGCGCGTCCTCCAGGTTGGTGACCAGCGCGGCCGTGTGCGGCAGCCGGTCACAGGCGGCGAACGCGGCGCCGCCCTTGAAGTCGATCAGGACGAAGTTCAGGATCTCCGACGAGTGCGATGCGGCGAGTGCCAGCACCAGCGTGCGCAGCAGCTCCGACTTGCCCGAACCGGTGGCGCCGACGAGCAGCCCGTGCGGGCCCATGCCGTCCTGCGCCGACTCCTTGAGGTCCAGCTCGACCGGCATGCCGTCGTCGCTCACCCCGATCGGCACCCGCAGCCGGTCCCGGTGCGGGCGGGCCGGCCAGCCACGGGACACGCTGAAGTTCTCCGGGTCGCCGATGCCGAGCAGCTCCGGCAGGCCGGTCTCGGTCGTGGACGGTGCGCCGCCACCCGGGTCCGGCGCGGTGGCGAGCCGCAGCGGCGCCAGCCGCCGGGCCACCGACTCGGCCTCGTCGACGGTCAGCCCGTCGGCCCGGCCCGCCTCGCTCTCGTGATCCATCGTCCAGGTGCCGAGGATCCCGTCGGTGCGGACCTCCAGCACCAGCGACGACCGGTCGAGCAGCCGGGGCGGCATGGTGTCCAGGTCGAGGACGGTCAGCCCGTCCAGCGCGTCGTCGAGCCGGGTATTGGCCGGCTCGGCGCCGTCGACCACGACCAGGACGTGCGGGGTGCTCCCACCGCTGTGGCCGGGCTGGAACCGTGGCCGCGAGCCGATGACCTGCTCCAGGAGCTCGGCCAGCCGTGGCTCGTCACCGGCCACCAGGCGCACCGCGCCCAGTGCGTCGGTCAGTGACGGATGCTGAGCGTGCGGCAGCCACTTGACCCACTCCCAGTACTGCCGGGTCTCCCTGCCCGCGCAGACCGCGATCACCAGATCCTCCGGCGCGTGGAAGACGGTCAGTTGGGCGAGCACCGCCCGGACCAGCGCCCGCGGTCCCTCGGCTCCCGGTGCGTCGCCTCGGACGAACACCCGGGCGAAACCGCGCAGCGACATCGCCACCGGCAGGTCCGGAACCACCGAATAGGCGTCGAGGAACCGGCGCAGCGCACCCGCGGTCATCGGCTCCAGCTCGTCCAGTGGACGGGTCACCGGTGGCACCAGCGGCGTGGCCAGCGTCTGCGGGCCGAGCCCGACCCGGACCACCCCGAAGTCCGGGTCGCCGGGGCGCCGCTCCCACACCCGGTGGCTGTCGGCCGTCGACCACAGCCGCTCCGGATCGGGATGCCGATAGATCAGGCCGAGCCGCTGCAGGCGCGCGGTGTCCCGGACGCGTTTGCGCAGCGAGGCCAGATGCCGCAGATACTCCCGGCGGGCGGCCATCATCTCCGCCTTGCGTGGCGCGCCCGCGGAGCCGAACGAGGTCATCAGCATGGCAAGGGACGAAACACCGAAAAGGCCACCGATGACGTACGAATAAGCGCCGCCCCGTCCCTGGCCCATCATCATCGCCATCGCCATGGTGCCGCCCAGCATCGGCAGCGCCATCAGCCACTGCTGCCACCGTGAGCCGACCGCCTCGGGGATCTCCGGCGGCGCCTCGACGGTCAGCTGCCCCTCCGGGATCTCGGGAGCCGGTCGACGGGCCGCCCGCTTGATCATCACGGTGCCCATCCCCGCCCCCTTGCAATCCGGCTCCGGCAGCCCCGCCAGATCTCGGGACTTCACGACCGGCCCACTCTAGGTAAAGTTCCGTCGATCCCGCAGCCTCGTCCCGGTCGATGTGGATAACCTCCGTCACTGGCTGTGGACGAACGGAAGGATTGCCTGGTGAGCGTCGGTCTGGCCCGCGTGACGATCAGTGCGCCGCAACGGCGGGTCGACGTGGCCCTCCCCGAGCAGGTGCCCTTGGCCGAGCTGTTGCCCGAGGTGCTGCGCCACGCTGGCGAAGGCCTCGCTGACCAGGGCGAACGACACGGTGGGTGGGTGCTGCGGCGCGGCGACGGCGTCGCCCTCGCGACCGCTCAGGGACTTCATCCCCAGGGCGTACGCGACGGCGAGGTGCTCCACCTGGTTCCGGCCGGTGAGGAGTGGCCCGAGCTCGAGTACGACGACGTGGTCGAGGCCATCGCCGAGGGCGCGCGCCGCCGTGGCGGGATCTGGACACCGGCCGCGAGCCGCACGGCCACCCTCGCGGCCGCCGCCGTGCCGCTCGGGCTCGGCCTGCCCACCCTGCTCGCGAGCGGGTCCGGGGGCGGCGTGCCGGGGATGATCGGGCTCGGCGTGGCGGTTCTGCTCGCCCTGGTCGGGACGGTCGCCTCCCGGGCGTACGGGGACTCGCGTGCCGGAGTCGCGCTCGGTGGGTACGCGCTGCCGTACGCCTTCGCCGGGGGTGCCCTCCTGATCACCTCCTACGACCGTGCCGGAGTGCTCGCGCCAGTGCCCTGGCTGGGTGGTCCGGAGCTGCTCGCCGGATCGGTCGCGGTGCTACTGGTGTCGGCGCTGGCCGGAGCCGGGGTGGCCGCCGGCGCCCGGTTCTTCACCGCGGGTGTCGTGGTCGGGCTGCTCGGCGCGCTCACCGCCGCCACGGGGCTGTTCACCACGGCCGCCGGTGGCGCGGCGATCCTGATATCGCTCCTGGTCTGCGGAATCGGGATGCTGCCGCTGCTCGCCGTCCGGTTCGGGCGCACTCCGCTGCCTCCGGTCACGCTGCCGCCCGGCACGGAGTCGATCAACGACGAGGTCGTACGGCCGGGCGCCGACCAGGTGCGCAGACTGCCCGAGCGCGGCGCCGTGTTCGCGTCCGTGGCTCGTACCGACGAACTTCTCGCCGGGATGCTCCTCGGCCACGCCGTCCTCGCCGTCGGCGCCTTCGCCGTGCTCGCCACCGCCGGGACCCTCGCGTCCCGCGTGTTGATCACGGTGAGCGCGCTGGCGTTGCTGCTGCGCTCGCGTCTGTTCGTCACCCAGCGTCATCGGGCTCCGGTGCTGACCGCCGGGCTCGCCGGTGGTGCCGCCCTCGGCGTCGACCTGCTCGCGGGCGCCGGTGACGCCCTTCCCGTGGTCATGGCGGGCGCGGTCGTGGTGGCGTTGATCACCGTCGCCGCCGGAGCGCGGTATGCGGACCGTCCGCCCTCGCCCTACCTGGGCCGTGCGGCCGACATCATCGACGCGTTGATCGTCATCTCGGTGATCCCGGTGGCTTGCGCTGTGACGGGCCTCTACAGCGCCGTCTCCGGCCTGACCTGATCGCGCGCAGCCGCCCACCCATCTCCCCCACCCACCCACCCACCCACCCACCCACCCACCCACCCACCCACCTCGCAGATCTTGTGAGGTTCGGGTCGAGATGACGGCCGAACCTCACATGATCTGTGGGATTGCGGGATGTTCACCGTCGGCCGGCCGCCGTGGTCCTTGGACTCCAGTGGTCGCGGGAGCGGAAGATCGAGCACAACATCGCTGCTGACGGTGGCGGATGTCCAAGATCGGTGTGCGGGAGAGCCGGAGGCCCTGACGTTCTGGCGCTCTCCGGATCGCGCGTCTGGCGACTGCAGGCGCAACAACGACCGCACCTGCGGGGCACGTGCCCCGCAGGTGCGGTCGTCAGCGGTATTGGTGGGAGCGAGAGGTCAGTGCTCGTGCTCTCCCTCGGCCTGCGCGGCCTCCTCGCGCTTGAACGAGGCGCGGATCTCCTGCTCGGCCTCGATGCGCCCGACCCAGGTCGCGCCCTCGACCGACTTGCCCGGCTCCAGGTCCTTGTAGACCTGGAAGAAGTGCTGGATCTCCAGGCGGTCGAACTCGCCCAGGTGGTGAATGTCGCGCAGGTGCTCCTGGCGCGGGTCCTCGAACGGCACGCAGATGACCTTGTCGTCGCGGCCCTTCTCGTCGGTCATCCGGTACATCCCGATCGCGCGGGCGCGCACCAGGCAGCCGGGGAAGGTCGGCTCCTGGATCAGCACCAGAGCGTCCAGAGGGTCGCCGTCCTGCCCCAGGGTGCCCTCGATGAAGCCGTAGTCCGCGGGATACTGTGTCGCGGTGAAGAGGGTCCGGTCCAGCCGGATACGTCCGGTCTTGTGGTCAACCTCGTACTTGTTGCGCTGCCCCTTGGGGATCTCAACCAAGACGTCGAAATCCATTATTCGCTCCCCTTTTGCTTGCCCGCTTGAATAGACCGGTCCGCCGGGCGGGGAAGCGGGGCATGGAAGCAGGGCCCGCAGGATCCGCGCGCGACGGTGTGCCGGATGTCGCTAGTCTCCCCTAAGTCTGACGCCACGGGTGAGGAGGGGCGTGTGACGAGGCAAGATTCACATGACAGTTCGGACGAACACGGCGTGTCGGGTTCGCAACCCGGCTCTGAAGAGGCTAAGGGAGTCGCCGACTCGGCAGCTGCATTTCCGTCATACCCGAATAATTCGGGCGCTGCCGACGCTCTGCGCTCTCCCGTGTCGCCGTCCGGCCGGGCGGCCGTACCCCCGCTGTCGGGTGAGACCCGGCGGCCGTTTCCCTGGCAGCAGGACGACCCCGCCGGAGGTCAGGCATCCGGGTCGTCGCAGGCCGGGCCTCCCTCGTTCGGGTCCCGCGAGACCGGCTTCCTGCCGCCGCCCTCACCCGCCGCGGGTCGGCCGGTGCCGGGCCCGGCCGCGCGGGCCGTCCCCGGATCGTCGCCGCCCGGTTCATCCGGTTCGTCTGTTCCGGCGGCTCCTGTCTCGTCGGCGCCAGGTCGGGCCGCCGTTCCCTCACCCGCCGCCCAGCCGTCTCCGTCGGCTCCGGTGAGTCCGGGCCGTGCGAGCGTCCCGCCGCCATCGGCCCCCGCCTCTTCCCCGCAGGGATCAGCGGGCGTCCCCTCTGCGGGCGCGGCTTCGGCTTCGTCCGGATCTGGTCGGGCAAGCGTGCCGAATCCAGGTTCGTCGGCTCCGACGGCACCCGGCCGAGTGAGTGTTCCGGCAGCTGAAGCGCCGTCCGCCGCAGCTCCGGCCGGTTCCGGTCAGGCGGGAACGTCCAGCCTGGGGACGCAGGCGCCGGGCGGTCAGACCGGTGGTCCGCAGGTGCCCAGCGCGGGTAAGGCGTCCGGTGGTTCAGGTCAAGGGCAGAATCCGCTCTCGCTGGCCTTTCTGCCGGGGAAGGCGTCCCCGGCAGACGGCGCCGCCTCGCGGCCGGTAGCCGGAGGTCCGGCTCCCGAGCGGGGAATGCCGGCCGCCGGAAAGACCCCCGCCACGGGTGGGTCCGCTTCCGCCTCCGAGGGTGTGGGCACCCGGCCGTCCTCGACGCCGCCATCGCCCTCCGCGCCGCCGCCCTCCGCGCCGCCGCCCTCCGCGCCGCCGCCCTCCGCGCCGCCGCCCGTGCCCTCGACGCCGCCGGCGGCCTCGCCGGAAGCAGCGTCGGCGTCACAACCAGGCGGCTCGGGGAAGCCCTCGATGTCGGAGGAGGCGACCACCCCGGTGGCAGGCCCCGGCGAGGGCTCAGCACCGGGTACCGGGACGACCGCGGCTGAAACGATTTCGAAGCCGGCCGCTTCACCGCCGCCCGCCGGCGTGACCTCGCCGGATTCGGTGGACCAAGCATCTGCCGCGCAGGCCGGTCCGTCGGAGCCTGCCCGGACGGGGAACGTCACTCCGCCCGGATCCGTGCAGAAGCCGGTTGTTCGTCCGGATCAGGCGCCTGTACCGAAGGATGGGGGCACCTCCGCGCCACCGGTCGGTGGATCGGAGCCTTCATCTCCAGCGGTCACGGGAAGAGCGCCGGCGGCGGCCCGGCCGACCTCGTTGGGTGATTCCGTCGGCAGGCCGGTCCCGGGGCAGGGGTTGTCGAGCCCTTCTGCAGGCCAAGGGTCGTCGGGCCATTCGAGTCAGGGGGCGCCGGGCCCTTCCGGCCCGGAGGCGTCGAGCCCTTCAAGCCCGGGGGCTGTCCCGGCCGCCTCCGGTCAGGCGTCGGCCGCATCGCCGTCCGGCACCGAATCTGAAACGGCTGCACCGTTGCCCGCCCCCGAAGCTGAGAAGGCTGCCTCCGGTCAGGGCTCGGGCCATGGCCGGGCAAACGGCGCCGGCCAGGGGACGGCTTCCGCTCGGCAAGCCGTCTCCGGACAGGAAACCGTTCGCGGTGAGCAGGCCGCTCCGCGGCCGGATCGCCCCGTGCAAGGCCCGTCGCCGGCCGCCGCATCCGCTCACTATCCGCCGAGTGGGCCCGATCCTGCCGGGAACTGGCCGGGTGGACAGCTCCAGGCCGCTGCGGGCGGCAATCGCGGTACCGGTCCGGACGCTGCTCGCTCGGTCCCGCCGAGTGAGAAGGCGGACCCCGACCTGGCTCGATCAGCGCCTTCCCGTGGGGAGAGCCACGCTTCTCACCCGGTTCCGCCGGGTGAGAAGGCGGGCCCTCCGGGCGGGGCGGTGGACCCCGACCGGACCGCCGCCCTCACTCGTCCAGCACCTTCCGGCGGAGAAGCCGACGCTGCTCGCCCGGTCCCGCCGGGCGGAAAGGCAGTCGCGCCGGCCGGGAGGGCAGTCGCGCCGGCCGGGAACGTGGACCCGCCGGGTGACAGGGCGGACCCCGATCGGACCGCTGCCCTCGCTCGCCCTTCGGGTGTGGAGCAGTCCGGCGGCCGGAACGACGGCGTCGGAGGACCAGCCGATCCGGACCACACCGCACGCCTGGATCTGCCGACGGGCTCCGCCGCCGGTTCGAGCCCGGTCGCCGTTCCGAAGCCGGTTGCCGCTTCGGGATCCGCTACGGCTCCGAAGCCGCCCGCCGGGTCGGACCATGGTGTCGACCTGGACCGTACGGTCAGCATGGAGCGGCCCGCCGGGGCGGATCGGGTCGCCGGTCTCGGCGATCCCGACCGGACCGCCAACCTGGGTCCGGCAGGGAGCGGTCCTGCTACGAAGAGCCCGGCCGGACCCGGCGAGCCGGCCGCTCCAGGCACCTCGGGCCAGGCCGCGAAGGCGTCCGCAGGTCCGGCCGCGAAGGCGTCCGTGACAGTTCCCGGCACCCCGAGTCCTACGCGAGCCGGGCCGAGCGTCGGCTCCGCCCGCGTAGGAACTCCGGCTGCCGGAACTCCGGCTGCCGGAACCGCGGCCGCCGCGTCGGCGGGCATCGCAAGCCCAGCGGCCGCGAAGGCAGGGACCACGCAGGCGGGGACCGCGCAGGCAGGGACCGTGGGAGTGGCCGGAAAGGCCGGCTCGGCGGAGGCCGGAACATACGGTCGCGCCTCCGTGGCGGCCGGCGCGGCGAGGGCGAGTGTGCCCGCGACCCTGCCCGGCGTGGCCCCAGGTGTCGGGACCGGGCCGGGCATCGGAACCGGAGCGGGCGAGAGTCCCGCCGAGACGAAGACGCGACGCGGACTCCGTACCAAATTGGTCGTCGCGGTTGTGGTCTTGGTGGCGATGGCCGGCGCCGTCGGCATCGTGGTGCGCCCCGGACCCGTCGACGGATGGCTGGACGCGCTGAGCGGCGAGCCGACCAGCACACCGACCCCGGCGGCGACCACGCCGGAACCTTCGCCGACGCCGGTACTGGTCGCGGCGGAGGCGGACGGCTCGGCCCCCGATCCGGTGGCGGTCAAGGCCGCGCTGGATCCGCTGGTGAACGCGAAGGAACTCGGCCCGACCGTGCACGTTCAGGTGGTCGATGTGGCGAGTGACACGATTCTCTACGAGCGCAATCCCACCAAGCCGACCACGCCGGCCTCGACCACCAAGGTTCTGACGGCGGCTACGGTGCTGGCGGCGCGGGGGCCGGCCTACCGGCTGGAGACGCGCGTGGTGGCCGGTGCGAACCCGGGCGAGGTCGTGATCATCGGTGGTGGGGACGCGTCGCTCGCGGTGCGTGAGAGCGACAAGGACCTGTTCCCGGGAGCGGCCCGGCTGGACGACCTGGCCGCGCAGGTGAAGAAGGCGCTGGGCGGTACGAAACCGACCCGGGTGCTGGTGGACACCTCGCTGTTCGAGGGGCCGGAGACGGCGACCGGATGGGACGCCGGGGACATCCCGGGTGGCCAGGTGGCCCGGATCCAGTCTCTGATGACGAACGCGGGCCGGATCGAGCCGGTGCACAACGAGTTCGGTGGTGATCCGCGGTCCGGTGATCCGGCGCTGGCGGCGGGGAAAGCCTTCGCGAAGATGATCGGCGTCTCGCAGTCGGCCGTCAGAAGGGGCACCGCAGGTCCCGCGCCGACGGCATCGGCCGCCACGACCTGGACTCCCGGCGCCGAGCTGGGCAAGGTCCAGTCGCCGCCGCTGGTGCAGGTCGTCGACTGGATGCTGCAGCAGAGCGACAACGTGCTGGCCGAGGTGCTGGGCCGGCAGGTGGCGCTGGCGGCAGGCAAGGAGGCGAGTTTCACGGGCGCGGCCGAGGCGATGGGCGACAAGCTCACCGAGCTCGGTCTGCCGGCGGAACAGGCGAAGCTCTTCGACGCGAGCGGTCTCTCGACCCGTAACGGCATCACCCCGACGCTGCTGGTTCAGACGCTGGCGCTGGCCGCCGGGGGTAGGCAGCCCGCGCTGGGCAACATGTTCAACGGGCTGCCGGTGGCCGGCTGGTCGGGCACGCTGGAGACCAGATTCGCCACGCCCAGCGACAACGAGACGGCGCAGGGCGTAGTCCGGGCCAAGACGGGGTCGCTGAGCGGTGTGAACACACTGGCCGGTGTGCTGATCACCCGGGAGCAGCGGGTGCTCGCGTTCGCGATCATGGCGAAGGGCGGTGCGGACGCGACCACGGCCCGCTCGGCGCTGGACGAGGTGGTGGCCAGGTTGGTGGCCTGCGGCTGCTGACCCCCGCGGCTGTGATCGGGGGTTTCACCTGAGTGCGGTCTGGAACCACGCGGGTACGGTGGGCTGCATGGCGCAGTTCGTTGACTGGGATCTGGCCGCCGCCACCGCGGGCGCGCTGTCGAAATCCGGACCCGCGGTCTCCTACGAGGAAGCCACTCAGGTGGTGCACGAGCTCCGGGCTCTGACCGATGAGGCGGCCGTGCACGTCGCGGCGTACACCGGTCTGACCTCGCAGACGCCGGTCCCACCCGTCCGGGTGGTGGACCGTCGTGACTGGGCGAAGGTGAACATCGCCGGTCTTCAGCGGATCATCGGCCCGCTGGTCACCCGCCTGTCGGGCGACAAGGAGCCGGGGCCGCTGGCCGACGCGATCGGGTCCCGGGTGACCGGTGTGCAGGCGGGGACGGTGCTGGCCTACCTGTCCGGCCGCGTCCTCGGACAATATGAGGTGTTCTCCGGCGATCCGGGTCAGCTGCTGCTGAACGCTCCGAACATCGTCGAGGTCGAGCGCAAGATCGACGCCGACCCGCGTGACTTCCGGCTCTGGGTCTGCCTGCACGAGGTGACCCACCGCACACAGTTCACCGCGGTGCCGTGGATGCGGGGCTACTTCCTGGGCGAGGTGCAGGCGTTCGTCGACGCCTCGCAGGGTGGCGAGCACATCCTGGAGCGGCTGCGCCGCGGCGTTGCCACGCTCTCCGACGCGCTGCGCGACGAGGAGAGCCGGGTCTCGGTGCTGGACATCGTGCAGACTCCGGCCCAGCGTGCGGTGCTCGACCGGCTGACCGCGCTGATGACCCTGCTGGAGGGCCACGCCGAGTTCGTGATGGACGGCGTCGGCCCCGAGGTCATCCCGTCCGTCGAGTCGATCCGGGCCAAGTTCAACCGGCGCCGCGAGGGCGGCAACCCGCTGGAGAAGGCGGTGCGCCGGGTTCTCGGCATCGAGGTCAAGATGCGGCAGTACGCCGAGGGCCGCAAATTCGTCCACGGGGTGCACGAGCGGGTCGGCATGGACGGCTTCAACAAGATCTTCGAGTCGCCGCTGACCCTGCCGCGCCTGGAGGAGCTCGGCGACCCGGACGCCTGGGTGGCGAGGGTTCACCACTAGCCATGGCCAGGATCCCGCCGCCGGTGGCGGCAGTGCGCATGGCGGTGCGCCGGGGTCTGGCCGACCTGCCCGGCGACGCCCTGATCCTGGTGGCGTGTTCGGGCGGAGCCGATTCACTGGCACTCGCCTCGGCGGCCCGTTTCTCGGGTCGCCCTGTCGGACTGGTCACTGTCGACCACGGTCTGCAGGAGGGGTCCGACCGGCGGGCACGGTCGGTGGCCGCGTGGGCCCGCGACTCCGGGTTCGACCCGGTGCGGATCGAGACGGTCTCGGTCGCCGGGCTGCCCGGTGGTCCCGAGGCGGCGGCCCGCAGCGCGCGTTACACCGCGCTCAGCGACGCCGCGGCCGAGCTGGGCGCGGCCGCGATGCTGCTCGGGCACACCCGCGACGACCAGGCCGAGACGGTGCTGCTGGCGCTGGCCCGGGGTGCCGGGCCGCGGGGCCTGTCCGGGATGCCGGCGCGACGCGGGATCTTCCGGCGCCCGCTGCTGGACGTGGCCAGGGCCGACACCCGCAAGGCGTGTGCCGCGCTGGGCCTGGCGCCCTGGGAGGATCCCCACAACACCGATCCGGCGTACGCGCGGTCGCGCGTCCGTGCTTCGGCGCTGCCCTCGCTGGTCGACGCACTGGGCCCGGCGGTGCTGGCCAACCTGGCCCGGACGGCGTCGCTGGTCGCGGCGGACAACGCCGCCCTCGACGAGTTGTCGGCGGAGGCGCTGGAGTCGGCCCGGTCCGCCGCGGGGCTGTCGGTGCCGGTGCTGGCCGGCTTCCGCCCGGCGATCCGTGGCCGTGTGCTGCACCGCTGGGCGGGGGAGTTGGGTGCTCCGGGCGGCGCGCTGGCGTACGCCCATGTGGTCGCCCTGGACGCTCTGGTGACCGACTGGCACGGTCAGGGGCCGGTGTTCCTGCCGGCCGGAATCAGTGTGGAACGCCGCTCCGGGGACCTCGTTCGGGTGGTTCTGCCCAATATCAGCTGAGGCATCCGGTTCGGAAAGAGGCCCCGTTCGCCGAACGGTAACTTCGATACGGCAGGCTAGGCGTCATGGCTGATGGCTCTTGGTACGACGCCGACATCGACCACGTGATCATCTCGGAGCAACAGATCCGGGACAAGATCGACGAACTGGCCAAGCAGGTGTCCGTGGACCACACCGACGCCGACGGCGGCATCCTTCTCGTCTGTGTGCTGAAGGGCGCGGTCATGTTCATGGCCGACTTCGCCCGTGCGCTGGGCAAGCACGGCCCCTCGACCGAGATGGAGTTCATGGCCGTCTCGTCGTACGGGCAGGGGACGACCTCCTCGGGCGTGGTGCGGATCCTGAAGGACCTGGACCGGGACATCACCGGCCGGCACGTGCTCGTCGTCGAGGACATCGTGGACTCCGGACTGACACTCTCCTGGCTGATGAAGTACCTGGAGTCGCGTCAGCCGGCGAGCGTCGAGGTGGTGGCCCTGTTCCGCAAGCCGGACGCGGTCAAGGTGCAGGTCCCGGTGCGGTATGTGGGCTTCGACATCCCGAACGAGTTCGTGGTCGGCTACGGCTTGGACTTCTCCGAGAGGTACAGAGAGCTCCCTTATGTGGGCGTTCTCAAGCCCGAGGTGTACGCCCGTAGCTGAACCGCTTTCTCAGCGTGTTCTCAGTATTGGTTCAGTATGGGCGTTTTTGCACCTGAACCGCCCTGATTTAACCGTGCGTACGTGTCGTTAGCCCTGCGGGCTCACGGGTTCGTAATCGGCACGTACGGTGTACCGTCGAGTGACCGATGGCGTGGTGTCACGAGCGCTGGAGGGGCTGGGGCCGGAAACGGCCTCGGCAGCCGCCGGTGGGCGGTGACGTTGAGGTGACCAGGACGCCGATCAGGAGGGTCCGGGCGCTTGGCGCCCGACAACAGTATGGAACGTACGCGTTTCTTCCGCCGCCCGGTGGTCTGGATCATTCTGGTGATCATCGGCGTAGTCGCGCTGAGCACTGTATTCACCAGTGGTCCCAGCTACCAGAGGGTCGAGACATCGGTCGCGCTGGACCGTCTGAACCAGCCCGGAATCAAGAAGGTCGTCCAGAAGGACAAGGAGCAGACGCTCCAGATCGATCTGGAGCAGTCGGCCACGTTCGACGGCAAGAGCACCGACAAGATCGAGGCTCAGTACCCGTACGAGCTGACCGACGAGATCTTCAATCAGGTCGACCAGGCCAAGAAGCAGGGCCGGATCTCCGGTCCGGTCGACACCACGGTGTCCGGCGACAACATTCTCCTCAGCATTCTGATCAACCTGCTGCCGATCGCGATCCTCGTGGTCCTGCTGCTGCTGTTCATGTCGCAGATGCAGGGTGGCGGTTCGCGTGTGCTCAACTTCGGCAAGTCCAAGGCGAAGATGATCACCAAGGACACGCCGAAGACGACGTTCGCCGACGTGGCGGGTTCGGACGAGGCGGTCGAGGAGCTGCAGGAGATCAAGGACTTCCTGCAGAACCCGACGAAGTACCAGGCACTCGGTGCCAAGATCCCGAAGGGCGTGCTGCTCTTCGGCTCCCCGGGTACCGGTAAGACGTTGCTGGCGCGTGCCGTCGCCGGCGAGGCCGGTGTGCCGTTCTACTCCATCTCCGGTTCGGACTTCGTCGAGATGTTCGTCGGTGTCGGCGCGAGCCGGGTCCGCGACCTCTTCGAGCAGGCCAAGTCGAACGCTCCGGCGATCGTCTTCGTCGACGAGATCGACGCAGTCGGCCGCCACCGTGGCGCCGGCATGGGCGGCGGTCACGACGAGCGCGAGCAGACGCTCAACCAGCTGCTCGTCGAGATGGACGGCTTCGACACCAAGGGTGGGGTCATCCTGATCGCGGCCACCAACCGGCCCGACATCCTCGACCCCGCACTGCTGCGTCCCGGCCGTTTCGACCGGCAGATCCCGGTCGACAACCCGGACATGGAAGGCCGCAAGGCGATCCTGCGGGTGCACGCCAAGGGCAAGCCGTTCACGCCCGACGTCGACCTCGACTCGGTGGCCCGCCGCACGCCCGGTTTCTCCGGCGCCGACCTGGCCAACGTGATCAATGAGGCCGCGCTGCTGACCGCCCGTAACGAGAAGCGGGCGATCTCCAACGAGTTCCTCGAGGAGGCGATCGACCGGGTCATCGCCGGCCCCGAGCGCCGTACCCGGGCGATGAGCGACAAGGAGAAGAAGATCACCGCGTACCACGAGGGTGGACACGCGCTGGTCGCCTACGCTCTGCCGCACTCCGCTCCGGTGCACAAGGTGACGATCCTGCCGCGTGGCCGCTCACTGGGTCACACGCTGGTGCTGCCGACCGAGGACAAGTACACCCAGACCCGTGCCGAGATGATCGACACCCTGGCGTACGCGCTGGGTGGCCGGGCCGCCGAGGAGCTCGTCTTCCACGAGCCCACCACCGGCGCCGGCAACGACATCGAGAAGGCCACCAGCCTCGCCAAGGCGATGGTCACGCAGTACGGCATGAGCTCCAAGCTGGGCGCCGTCAAGTACGGCAGCACCGGTGACGAGCCGTTCATGGGTCGCAGCATGGGGCACGAGAAGTCGTACTCGGACGCGGTCGCGGCCGACATCGACGGCGAGGTCCGGGCCCTGATCGAGCTGGCGCACGACGAGGCCTGGGAGATCCTGGTCGAGTACCGCGACGTCCTCGACAACATGGTCCTCGAGCTGATGGAGAAGGAGACCATCACGCAGGAGGACATGAACCGGATCTGTGCCCGGGTCGCCAAGCGTCCGCCCATGTCGCCGTTCAACGGCTTCGGCAAGCGGCTCCCGTCCGAGGCACCGCCGGTGCTGACTCCCGCGGAGCGGGACAAGCTGAAGGCTCAGGCCGAGGCCGACGGGCAGATCGCGGTCGGGCACAACCCGAACGCGAACGGTTCGGAAGGCAGCAACTAGTGAACGTTTTTCAACCTGGCATCGAGCCGGAAACTGCGGGGCGTCGCCACGTTGAAAAAAGTTCAATCAGTACGTCAGGCGAACTCGACTACCTGGCCGCCCGTCTGGTCGACGGCAAGCTCACCGGAACCCCGGTGGAGGATGCCGTCGACCTCGGGCGGATCGAGAAAGCGGTCCGGGAGATCCTCATCGCCGTCGGTGAGGACCCGGACCGTGACGGGCTGCAGCGCACCCCGGCCCGCGTGGCCCGGGCCTACGCCGAGCTCTTCGCCGGGCTCCGGGTCGACCCGGCCACCGTGCTCACCACCAGCTTCGAGGCGGACCACGAGGAACTCGTGCTGGTCCGCGACATCGAAGTGCAGAGCATGTGCGAGCACCACCTGCTGCCGTTCAAGGGTGTGGCGAGCATCGGCTACATCCCCGGCACCGACGGGCGCATCACCGGCCTGTCGAAACTGGCGCGGCTCGTCGAGGTCTTCGCCCGCCGGCCCCAGGTCCAGGAACGCCTCACCTCCCAGATCGCCGACCTGCTCATGGCGCAGCTCGGCGCCCGGGGCGCGATCGTCGTCCTGGAGTGCGAGCACCTCTGCATGGAGATGCGCGGCATCCGTAAGGCCGGCGCACGGACCGTGACGAGCGCGGTGCGCGGCGCTTTCCAGACCGACGGCAAGGTCCGCGCCGAAGCGATGGCGTTGATAAACGCCCGCTGAGCGACAGCTTCCAGGCCGGTCCACCATCGAGGGCCGGCCTTTCTGCATCCCCGCTAGATCATGTTGCGGTACTGGTTGGCCGAGTCGACGGCCGCGTGGGTGAGCTGAACCGCCTCGTCCAGCCGGGTCCGAGCCTGCTCCAGATGCGCGATCGCGGCCGCCGCAGCCGGATGGAACGAGCCGACGGCCGTCATCCGCATCCGGGCCAGCGCCTCGTCCAGCTGATCCGACACGGCCTTGATGCCGGCGACGGCCCGCTGCGCGCCGTCAACCGTCGCCGCGACGCTGACCTTGACCTCTTCGACATTTGCCACCGTTTCTCCTTTCCCGGTTGGAAGTGCTTCGGAGCCGGGCGGGAGGGGTGCGGGTTCCCGGCCGGAAGAGCTTTGGGAGCTGGGCGGGAGGGGTGCGGGTGCCCGGCCGGAAGTGCTTTGGGAGCCGGGCGGGAGGGGTGCGGGTTCCCGGCCGGAAGAGCGTTACAAGAGCGCCTGCAGGCCGGTTCCCGCGCACGTCAGCAACACCGGCGTCAGACACGTGATCAGCCCCAGCACCGGCGTCCGATCGACCTTCACACCCTCGCCGCCGTAGACGAACCCGATCGTCGTCCAGCCCAGCCCGAACGCCAGCAACGGCATGCTCAGGCCGCACAGCAGCGCATAGGTGGACGGTGAGTCGGGCGGTGCGACCAGGAACAGCAAGACCTGCACCAGCAGCACGGCGCCGGCGAACGGGCCGTACACCAGCATGTTGCGTGCCCACGGCCGCTCCGGACCGACCGGCGCGGGCCCGATGAAGGCGTTGTCCGCGGCGTCCGCGGTGGCCCGGGCCTCGCGCAGCGCGGCCAGCACGGCCGGCGGCCCCCCGGCCACCCGGTCCATTGCCGCCGCCTGCTCCGCCGGGTGCGGGATCAGTTCATTCTCGGGTACGCGGAAATCGCGTGCCAGCCGCGCGCGTTGCGGTGCGAGCCGCGCCCGTACCGACGTCAGCTCCTGCCGTGCCGCCGCCACCGTCGTGGCATGCTCACCCGCCACCGAACTCGCCACCCGGCGAACCGCGTCCAGCTCCCGTGCGGCGGCCAGATAGTCGTCCCACGGACCCGGCGCGGGTGGCCCCGACTGTGCCGGGATCAGATGCTGTTCGGCCTGCTCGGTCACGACTCGTCACTCTCAGGGTCTACGAACGGGACCACGGTCACCGTGCGGTCGGCGTGCCTGTCGTGCAGCAACGCCCGGTTCTCCCGGGGCTGCCAGTCCACGGGCCGCCCCAGCAGCAGCGACACATCGGACTGCGGCACGTTCAGGAAGACCAGCCCGGCCACGTCCTCGCGGCCCATGCTGCCGCCGATCTCCTCACTGAACCGGCGCACGCCGCGCCACCACGACAGCAGGTGCGCCCCGGCGCTCGGTCCCTCCCGCAACAGCGCGCGCAGGCCGCCCAGCGTGCCCGGAGGGGCCGCGTCCATGCCGAAGACCACCCGGTAGCCGGGCCGCTCGGCGGACAGCTCAGCGGCCAGCCCGGCCGCGTCGACCATCTCGACGTCCTGCCGGTGGCCGATCTCGGCGGCCAGGGCCGCGGCCCGCTCGTCACCCTCGGCGACCAGCGACGCGATCACGAAACGGGCGGTCCGCGGCGCGTGGCAGGCGGCCAGGCTGCGGGCCGCCGCGTCGAGCACCTCGGCCCCGGCCGTCTGCGAGCCCAGGACGGCCAGATGCCGGCCGGGCGACGAGTCCAGCGGGAACGCCGCCGACGTCAGCGGTACGTCGATCACCCGGCCCACCAGCGCGGCCGGCCGGGACACCCGGCCCGCCAGCGCCGCCCGGTAGGTCGGATCGTCGGCCAGGTGCTGCTCGGCGTAACCGGCGAAGACCAGGGGCTGCTGCGACTCCGGATCGCGCGCACCCCACAGCCGGTGCCGCAGGTCGCTGAGCAGCTTCTGATCGGCGTGCGGGTCGGGGAACCGGACCACCCGCTCATGACCGCGGGTCGCGCCGCGCGGGCCGCCCAGGCCTCCGGCCGTGTTCACCACGGCGCTGCCCATCGGCAGGCCCGCCGCCGAATCGTTCGTCGGCTCCAGCACGTCACCGCCGCCCGGCAGTGCGATCCGCACCGGGAACTGGCCGAAGATCGAATCGCGCTTCGCGTACAGCGCCTCGACACCGAGGACGGTCTGGCTGGCCAGGACCAGATGGATGCCGTACGACCGGCCCTTGCGCGCCAGCGACTCGAGCAGCGCGACCGCCTCGGCAGCCATCGGGTCGTTGCCGGCCAGCAGCACCTGGAACTCGTCGATCACGCAGAGGATCCGGGGCAGGGGACGGCCGCGACCCTCCTCCTCGGCGACCGCGCGCAGATCCGCGAAACGCGAGACCCCGGCCCTCTTGTACGCCAGCGAGCGCCGGCCCATCTCCGCGTCCAGCTCGCGCAGCACGGCCAGGCCGTACTCCCGGTCGGACTCGACACCGACCGCCCGCGCGTGCGGCAGCCACGTACGGTCGCGCTGGGTCGGCACGAACTCGGAGAACGACACGCCCTCCTTGAAGTCCAGCAGGTAGAGCGCCAGCTGGTCGGGGCTGTACCGGGTGCCCAGGCCGTACAACACGTTGATCAGGAAGGCGGTCTTGCCGGCACCCGACCGGCCGCCGATCATCCAGTGCGGGGTCAGGTCGTTGAAGCGCAGCACCAGCGGCACCTCACCGTGATGCCCGACCACCGTCTCCACACCGGCCGCCGCGTCCTGCGACCACATCTCCTCGGCCGGCTCCGGCAGCAGGTCGGTCAGCGTCACCCGGGACGCCACCTCGGAGTCGGCGGCCAGTTCCCGGCAGACCGCGTCGATCAGGTGCGGTGGCGGATCCTCGTCGAGGAAGACCGGGGCGTTCAGCCACGGGGCGTCCGCCGTCGAGCCGAACGTGCCGCCGGGCGGATCGCCGACGATCGCATACGGATTGCGCACCGAGATGGCCGTCGTCCGCGGCAGCGGCGCCTGCGTCGTCTCGGCGGTCAGCGGAGGCGGCGGCCAGCCCGCCACGATCAGGTGCAGGCCGGAGTCCGGGCCCTGCTGGGCCAGCGCGGCAATCCGCCGCAGTTCCTCGCCCTCGGTCATCTCCGGCAGGCTGGCGATCACCACGAGCAGCATCCGGTCGCGCCGGTCACGGCGGCCGGCACCGGCCCGCGCCGGGCGCAGCCACTTCTCCGCCTCGGACAGCACGTCACGCAGGCCCTGCCGGTCGGTGGCCGGCGGGGACAACAGACCCGCGTCGGCCAGTTCCTCGAACGGCGCGAACACCGAACCGCCACCCACCCCGTCCACCGCGCGCACCAGCAGCGATCCCGCCGGAGCGGTCGCCAGCAGACGCAGCAGCAACGATCGGAGCAGGCCGAAAACCCGGGGATCGGTCGCCGTCGCGTCGACCGTCAGATGGCCCGTGCCGAGCAGCGGCACGACGGCGGGGAACCGCACGTCATCCAGCGGCTGCGCCAGACCCACCCGTACGAACCGCGGCAACGCCGGCCCGCCCAGCGGCGCCACCGGGGACAACGCGTCGAGCGTCGAACCCAGCCAGCCCGGCGCCAGCGCCGAGGCCGCCGCACGCAACCGGTCGGCGAGACGATGCTGCTCGCGAGGGTCGGCGGCGGCCGGCGCGAACGCCTCCAACGCGACAGCGGCCGCATCCGCCGTCGCTACCGCCTGCCGGTGCAAAGCAGCGGCCTGCCGGACCCGCAGAGTCGAATCCGCCACTGCCGTCACCTCCTATCCCGCGGAATAAAACCTATCCCAGACCCGACCCGACTCCGCGTTGCGTCCCCGGTGCGACTTTCGTGCCGGACCCGGCCGCATCCGTCCAATCTCGACTTCAGGCGGGACGTTGCGTACTGGTTTGAACTCGGAGCGTGCATCTGCGGTATTCGCATGTACAGGGAACCGCACGAAGGAGGTAGAGGTGGACGCCACCCGGGGCTACGACGGACAAGCCCGCTCCACGAACGAGGCGGAATCCTCCCCCGACTACATCGCCTCGGCCGGGGAGGGTGCCGGCGGACTCGTGCGCATCGAGCTCGACGGCGCCGGCCGGCTGTGGGACGTCGTCCTCGATCCGCAGGTCACCGAACTGACCGTCGACGAACTGCGGACGGCCCTCTTCGACGCCGTCACCGAGGCTCAGGACGGGATGCGGATGCCCGAGCCGCCCTCCTTCGAGGACGCGGTGGCCGACGTCAACACCGCGGCCGAGCGACGCTTCGCCGAGATCTCGGAAGCCCTCCACGACCTCTCCCGGCGGGCGGTGCGGCGATGAGCGTACGGCTGAATCTCGATCCGGCGAACGTGGCCGCCGCGGGCAGCACCCTGGCCGGAGTCGCGCAGCGGATGGCCGACGACGTCGCCGCCCTGGAGTCCACCGTGATCGGCGCCGGGAACCCGTGGGGCGACGACGAGAGCGGCAGCGTGTTCGCTCTGGCCTACCAGGCTGTCCTCGGCCACGCACTCCAGGCACTCGGCTCACACGTACAGCAGATGGGCGAAGCCGCCCTTGATCTTCACCTGCAGGCCCGGGCCATCGCCTCGGCCGATCTGACGGGCGCCGCCGACCTGACCGGCGCGGATCCCGGGCGGCGCTCATGACCATCGAGCTGCCCGCCGAACTCACCGAGCCGCTGGAGTGGCTCGGCCTCAGCTGGCCGCAGGCCGACGAGGACCGCCTGCACGCTGACGGACTCGCCTGGATCGAGCACGGCACCCGGCTGCGCCGGCACGCGGCCGAGGCCGACGCGGCCGCCCGCCGGGTGTGGCTGGAGAACGAGGGCGCCTCCGTCGACGCCTTCGAGCAGTGGTGGAACGGCGCGGACGGCCCCGGGCGCCACCTCGACGACGCCGCCACCGCCGTCGAGCTGATCGGTGCCGGGCTGATCGCCATGGCGGGTGTCACGGTCGCCCTCAAGACCGCCTACCTCGCCCAGCTCACGCTGCTCGCTTTCCAGGTCGGGCAGGCGATCGCCACCTCGGTCGCCACCGCCGGGGCCACCCTCGCGGAGATCCCGATCTTCGTGGCGGCCAGCCGGCTCGCCTGCCGGCAGCTCGTCCGCAAGGCGTTGCAGGTGGTCGAGGGCGAGATCGCGCAGATGTTCCGTCAGGCGGCCGAACTGCTGCGTACCGCGGGCACCAAGACCGCCGCCCGGCACGCCGGGGATCTGGCCACGCACTTCGGGCAGAACTCGGAGTTCCACCGGCTGATGCGGGAGGTCGAACTCGCCGACGTCCGGAGCCCTGTCGACGGCGCCAACTTCTATTCAGGCAAGGCCACCGACGGTACGCCGATGCGCGTCTTCGCCGAGAAACACACTGACGGCGTGACACGGGTGACGCTCGAACAGACCCCGGGTGGCGAGAGGTTCGACGATCTGCTGCTGTTCGAGAACGGCTCTCCGATCCGAACCGGCCAGGCCGAGGACATCTGGAGACGCCTCTCCGAGCGGTACGCCGAAGGCGCTCAGGGTGAGGTGACGGCCTGGTCGCACAACCCGCGTGTCAACAGCATCTGGAACACCGTTGAGAAGCCGGCCTTGGAGCAGAATTCGGCAGTGACGAAGATAAGTGTCATCGATCCCGACGCATGATGGTGGACGGAGTAGGGATGGGTGTGCAGGAGCTCGACAGCCAGGCGGCGCGGACCGACACGGGAGTGGTCCTGCTCAGCGTCGATAGGGAGACGATGCGGGCGGAGTATCGGGGCCGCAACGTCATCCTGCCGGTGGACCGGGGGATCGGGAGTCACGGCATCTATTTGCCGCGTGTACCGGCCTGGGACGACGGTGAGCCGATCCCGGCCGAGGACCTCGCCGTCATCAAGGACGCGGTGGTCGAGGTGCTGCGGCACTGGGGTACCGACACCGAGTTCATCACGCTGGGCGGGGCGTGACCGTGGACGGCGATCAGGGATGAGTCCGATGGACGAACTACTGTCGTACACATGGGACCGCGAGAGCCTGAGACCGACGCCGGCTTCACGCCCCCGGCGCCGCGGCCGTCCGAGAGTGGCAGTGTGACGACGCCGGCGGTGCCTGGTGGTCGTCCGGCCGGGCGGGGAGGCCGGTTTCAGAGTCGGCGGGCCCGCCTGATGCTGGCTCTCACCGGTGGGGTGATGGCCCTGCTCTGCGCGGGTGGGGTGGGCACGTTCATCGTCCTCTACGACGAGGCCACCGAGATCAAACGATCGAACCCGGACGCGGTGGTCAATGATTTTCTCGGCGCATATCTGAGGAACCGGGACGACAACGCGGCACGGCTCTACCAGTGCGATTCGGGCGACTTCTCGCAGCTCACGTCGTATCGAGGCGACACCCAACAGCGTGAGCAGCAGTTCTCGACCACCATTTCGTTCTCGTGGTCGATCGTTGCTCTGAACGTCAACGGGACTGCGGGTGCGGTGAACGTCGATGTCACCCGCACTCTCGCCGGCCGCGCGGGCCGCGACGGAAGCACCTGGCAGCTCGCGGTTGTGGATCAGGATGGCTGGCGCGTCTGTGGAGCTGAGCAGACGTCGTAGGCGTTACTCGACCCACACCAGGTGGGCCGGGACCTCGAGCGTGCGGGGGAGCTTGCCGCTCCAGCCCCAGCGGTACCAGTCGAGTTCCTGTGCCACCCGCACGGTGACGGTCCCGTCGTCGCTCACGTGCGACTCGGTCACCGCCCGCAGGCCACGGCGTTCGGTCCCGTCGTCGAGGATCTGTGTGACCCGGCGGCCGGTCAGCGAGTCGGCGTCGATGGCCGACACCGGCGGGCGGCGCGGTGGCTCGTCGAGGGAGACCAGCTGATTGACCTTTGCGCCGGGCGTGGTGGTCCCGGAGAAGCCGAGCTCCTCGACCCAGACGCGTTCGACCGGAACCAGCGCGGCGAAGACCTCGGTGCGTTCGGACTCGGCGCGGTACCACTCGGCCTCGGGCATCACCGGGACGTACGTACGGCTGCCCTGTATGACCTTCTCGTCGGCCCGCAGATCACCCCGCCAGCCGTGGCCGGGCAGCCCGACCAGGACCCGACGGCCCCGCAGATCTCCCGCCATGGTCGCCGGAGTGGGCACTATCGGACGCGGTGACTCCAGCGCCCCCTCGCGCCGGCCGTTGAACGGGTCCGGCATCGATCCGCTGCTCATTCCTCGTTCCCCAACGGAGCGCCCTGCTGCTGCATGAACCTGACCGGGTCGGTTGCTCCGGCACTCGACCGGTCGTTGCCGAGATGCACCTCGAAGTGCAGGTGCGGACCGGACGAGTTGCCGCTGCTGCCCACCCGTCCGAGAAGCTCACCGGCCGCGACCTGCTGGTTCTCGCGCACGAAGGGCCGTTGCACCATGTGACAGTAGCGCGTCATCACGTTGCCCGCATGGATGATCTCGACCATCCACCCGCACCCGCCCTTGCCCGGGTATCCGTCCACATTGCAGGTCTTGCGGCCGCGGAAGTCCTCGTCGCACTTCACCATCGACACCACGCCGCTGGCCACCGCGAAGATCGGCCGGTACTTGTCCACACTGATGTCGACACCCTGGTGGTTGGGGCGGGAGCGGCTGCGGAACCCGGAGCCGACCGGCCCTTTGAGCGGGATCGTCCAGCCGGACGCGGCGACCGCCCCGGACGCCGCGCACTCCATGGCCACCGAGTTGCCGACCGCGTTGGCCGCGCCGTCCGCGAGCATGTTGACGATCTGGGTGGCCAGTGGCTCGTGCTTGGCGTACGCGTCGGGGTAGGCGCTGATCTGCACCGCCTGCGCCGCGTCGGTCAGCGGCATCTTGTCCCATCCCGGGATCGTCTGGAGCTTGCTGTAGAACTTCGTGCTGGCGTAGACCGGGTCCCGCACCTGGGCCGGCGTTCCCCAGCCGGAGCTGGGCCGCTGCTGGAAGAGCCCCTGCGAGTCGTGGTCGTTCCTCTTGCCGAGGTGTCCGAGGTTGACCAGCGCGGACTCCTGCATGGCGGTCGCCACCGCGATCACCCAGGCGCGCGGCGGCAGGCCCAGGTCGGAGCCGACGTTGATGATGATCGCGGCATTGCGGATCTGGGATGCGTTGTACCCACTGATGTCGGGCATCTTGGAGTCCGGATCGACGGCCCCGCCCTTGCCGCAGCCGAGGGAGGCGTTCAGGAAGCTGCGTTCATTATCGTTGATCACCCCGTTCAGCAGCAGAACGGTGACGCTGCCGCCGCAGCACAGCAGGGCGAGCGTGACGACCAAGGCGACCATGAGGACCGCCTTGCGCGGCCGCCGGAACTTCATGCCGGCGTCCAGTCGATGCCGTCGACCAGCCAGTGTCCTTCCGGCGCCACCAGGCGGAGACCGAGCTTTCCGCTGTCCATCGTGACGGTCGCGTTGACCATGGTGGCGTTGATCGTGACCAGGCTGGGCCGGCCGATGATCCGGTCGGCCGGTATCCCGGCCGGGTCCGCGCCGCGCAACTGGTCGGTGAGCCGCGGTGTGGCGTTCGGCTGGAGCCGGTTGAGCCACTTCTTCGCGGTCACGCCGTCGTGGTCGACCCACGCGGAGGCGAACGCGTAGGCGACGGCCTCCGGCTGAGCCCGTCCGGGACTGGTCCGGGGTGTGGGTGGCGGATCGGAGGAGACGACGCTGTCGTCGTCGGAGGGGTTGATGCTGATCGCCGGAGCCGGACTGCCGTTGCCGAGCGGCGAGGTGGAGTCTCCGTCGGAGAAGACCCGTCCGATTCCGACCACCGCCAGCACCATCACGGCGATGACGACGGCGATGCCCCAGCGGGACCGGAAGATCCCGTTGAGGGTGCGCGCTACCAGACCGGACATCCCACTCACCGTGCCTCGGAGCGCACCCGCGGGCTGGCCGGCTCCTCACTGGTCGCGCCGGTCTCGGGCCGGTAGATCGCGAACGATGACGGCCGTTCCGAGACGTCCGGCTCGGTCCAGTCGGAGGCGCCGCGCGTCCGGGACGGGGCGGCCCGGCCCTTTCCGGTCTGCGCCGGGGCCGGACTGTCGTCGCGCACGCTCTCGTTGCCGTCCGGCCGGGTCGGCGGACCGGCGACCGGGACGATCTCGGTGCTCTCCCGGCGCTGGTTCGTCGAGGCGTCCTCGAGCCGGGCCTCCGGGCGCAGATTGCGCTGCTCCAGCATGTTGCCTTTGCCGAAGGTGGGTTCCCGGGTACCTCCGGGCTCGGCGATGTCGAGCTTGGCGGCCTCCCGCATGTCGCGGAAGAAGCGCCGGTGCCAGGATCCGCCGGAGGCGATCGCGGCGGCGCCGTCCTTGCCGCCGAGCTGGGTGATCCGCCGGTACGGCCGGAGCAGCAGCCATCCGACCACGCCGCAGAGCCAGACCAGAACCACCTGGAGCCAGCCGGCCAGGCTCGCGGTGTTCATGATCAGGTCGACGGCGAACAGGTAGATCGCCGCGCCCGTACCGAAGATCGCGATGTTGAACAGCGCCGCGACGACCGCGTTGCCCAGCCGCCGCACGCCGCCGCTCGCCGGCCGCAGGAGGCCGATGGTGCCGAGGATCGGCGCCGCGATGACGGCCCAGCGGAAGATCAGGAAGCCGAGCAGGACCAGGAGGGAGGCGGTGATGTCGAACATCGCGTACATGATCGCGGCGAGCATCGCGATGAAGCCGGCGCCGACCCGCTCCATCCCCTTCGCGCCCTGGAGGTACTCGTAGGCTTCCGGATCCTCGGTGCGGATCTGCTCGGCGACCTTCGACCACTGGGTCTTCTTGAGGTCCAGCGTCCCGTCGCGAGTTGCGGGGAACGCGCGGATCTGTTTTACCTCTTCCCAGCTCAGCGAGCGGGCGTCGTAGAGCGCTTCACCGTACTTCTTGGCCGTCTGGCTGTCGGCGGAACCGAGAACGCCCCGAAGCCAGTTGCGGTAGAGCATGGTCTCGGTTGCGGTGTCACTGGCGCGCACCGCGGGTGGGCGCTTGTCGGCACATGCGTCAGGTCCGAGGGCGCATTCTCCGACGCGTTCCTTGGGCTGCGGTCCTACTGCTTCGTGCACCACGCCGAGCGAAGTGATCAGGCTCTGGTCGGCGATCTTGGCTGACTGCACCGGCCATGAAGCGATGGCGGTGACCACGACCATGATGAAGATCGCCCAGCCCGCGGTCGTCGTGGCGGCGCCCATCTCGGCCTGCCGGGAGCGCCAGAGCAGGTAGAGACCGACCACCGCGAGGGTGATCACGCCGAAGACGGTGAAGACCTTCTGGTAGACGGCCTTGGTGGCCTGGTCGACCAGCGGGTCGGCCCAGCCCCAGAGGGTCTCCGGGTTCCAGGCCCGCTCGCGCAGTGCGTTCGAGGCGCCGATCACCGCCGTGGCGATCATGAACTCGCCGTTGGCGATCGTCGTCTCGAACTTCTGATCGGCGGCGACGACGGTGGAGGCGCAGCCGCCCTCCATGTCGTAGGTGACGAAGTTGTACCCGGCGTAGCCGTAGTCGCTGTAGAGGCCGGGGAAGCTGTTCTTGGTCGACGAGGCGGGACGTTCGGCGAACCAGCCGGCCAGGCCGGAGTCGGGCGTGCTCGGTGTCGGCGGGTCGAGGCACGTGGCCCGCGCACCGGTGACCTCGGCGAGCCGGTCGACACAGGCCCGGAAGTCCTGCTGCCACTCCTCGACGCTGCAGGCGCCGCCGGGAACCTGTGCCGGTGGGGCCGCCGCCGCCCCGCTCGGTGCGGCGACCGCCCAGGCGATCGACGCCACCATCGCGACGACCAATGTCGTGAGAAACGCCAGCCCCCGCCGCACCATCTCAAACCTCCAGGTCGGACGGGAGAGGCACGACCTGTGTCGGTGCCACGCCCGGTGTCGTGTCCAGGTGTTCGAGCAGTCCGTCGACGTACGAGACGTCGACGCGTACCTTCTGGACCCGGCCGTCCACGTCCCGCATCACGAACTCACGGAAGCCGAGTCGCTGCTGGGAGGATGTGTCGACCTGGGAGAGGGACGCCAGCGTCGCCTCGTACCCGTCGTGGACCGGGACCCGCAGCAGCCGCAGTGCCTCGGAGGCGATCTCCTGGTCCTCGGCGATCCGGCCGACGAAGACCGTGGAGACCAGGTTCTGCACGTCGAGGCCGAGGATGTCGCGCGGGTTCTGGGAGGCCACGAGGGCGGCCAGGTTCCATTTACGGGAGTCGCGGGCGAGACGGACCAGGAACGACCGGCCGGAGCGCCAGCCCTCCATGAAGTGGGCCTCGTCCAGGCCGACCATCTTGCGGGAGGACATCGAGCCGCCGTAGCAGCGCCGGACCGCGAGCCGGTGTGCGGTGTGCAGCATCGGCAGGGCCAGTGACTCCTCGGCCGACCAGTACTCCCGCTCGATCTTGAGGTCGGGTAGCCGCAGTCCGGCCATGGTGATCACGGTGAGGGCCGCGTCGGCGCCGAGCAGGTGCGGCGGCGGGTGGCCGAAGAACAGCAGCGCCAGCGGCATCTCGGCGGTGTCGAGGAGCAGGTTGGCGAGTTCCCGGCCCTCGTCGTTGTCGAGCGCCTGGAGGGTACGCACGACGTCGTCGAGAGTGGACGTCTCCTCGGCCGGCACCTGCCGCACCGCGTGCCGGAGCAGGGTGGCGGTGGACGCCTCCTTGGCGACCTGCGGCGGCACCAGCATCGAGCAGATGTCCTGCACGAGCATCCGCCGCTCGGCGCGCGCGTTGGAGACGGCGATCTCGTACTCCCGGTCGCCGGCCGGTCCGGTCGGGAATTCCGAGCGCACCGGGGTCGGGATCAGCGAGTAGGGAGCGAGGGTGCCCTGTTCCGAACCGGTCAGATTCAGGACCCGGCTGTACGGCCGGAGCTCGGGCATCTGACACAGGCGGGCGAGTGGGCCGGACGGGTCGAGCAGGGTCACCTGCACGCCGCGGCGGGCGTTGAGGTAGCCGAGCGCACCCATCAGGGTCGACTTGCCACCGCCCGGCTCGGCCACGAACACACCCAGACCGGAGCGCTCGCGTACCTCCATCGGGAAGTGCAGGTCGAGGAAGACCGGACGACGGCACGTGCCGGACGTACGCCCGATGAGGTCTCCCCGGCGGTCGCCGACCGTCGAGGCCGCCTGCGGGAGCGCCGCGGCCAGCAGCTTGACCGGCATCCGCCGGACGTAGCCGGTGTTGGCGATCGGCTCGCCCGGGATGAACTCGCGGGCCAGCTGGTCCTGGTTCTTCGGGTGCTGCAGGGAGATCCGCAGCTCGCGCGAGTAGAGCTGGATGAGCCGCCGGGCCCGCTCCAGACACTCCTCGCGGGTGGCGCCGCTGACCGCGAGCCGGTGCCAGCCATGTGCACGGGCCGACTCGACGGGCAGCCCGGTGGTCATCTCGTCGCCGATGACCAGGGCCCGCTTGGCGAGGCGCTCCAGCTCGGGCGGCGCGTCGATGCCGTGCTCGGCGTAGTCGAGCTGCTGGGACCGGATCATCCGGAGCCGGTGCTCGAGATTCTTGAACGAGCTGTTGGAGCCGAGGATGTCGATCCGCGACGACAGCTCCATGGGCCAGGGAAGCCGCTCGTGGAAGTGCATCCACGGTTCGTGCTTCTCCGGGATCTCCAGCGGCTCCATCCGGCCGACGGAGAGCACGGCCACGTGGCGTTCCTCGCCGGACATGCGGTTGACGAGCTTCACGGTCGAGCCGTACGGCGTCCGGTAGCGCTCCACCGCCTCGGTGAGCGCGAGCAGGTCACCGGTCTCCCAGTGCCCGTTGGTGACCGGGGAGAGCAGTCCCGGCGGGGCCATGCCGAGCGCCACCGAGCGGTAGAGCAGCCACTCCAGCTCCTGCGGGGTGACCCGCCGCCCGCGCATGCCGAACGCGTTGAGCACCTCGTCGAACTGCTCGACGGTCCGGCCGAGTTTGCGCCGTTCGCCGTCCGAGGTGCCCTTGCCGAAGGCGCGCAGGATCCGCTCGGAGAAGGTGTCGCCGAGCGACCGCCGCGCGAACGTGACGCCGAGGAAGGTCTGCCCCTCCGCGTGGTTGACCGAGAGCAGGTGCCGCTGGGCCGCGACCAGGTGGTCCGACCATGAGGTGGCACCGTGCACGTCGGCCAGCGGTTTGGTGGTGAACGAGTCGACGGTGCGGGCCCACTCGTCGGCCGGGAAGGGGCGGGTGGTGCGGCGCAGGTGCAGCCGGAATCCGGCGAGGCCGGCGTACTGCTCGGAGATGGCGCTGAGCAGCGCCTCGCGCTCGGCGTCCGGGCGGAAGGCCCAGCGCACCTCGGGCAGGTAGTACCACGCCGTCACGGTGCTCTGGGTGAACGTCAGGTGCCCGGCGATCTCGCTGATCGCCAGCTCGACGGACGGGTCCCGGTCGTTGAACTTGAGCTTCTGCGGCCGCAGCGGAGCCGGCGTCGGCTCCTTCTTCTCCTTGCGCTTGGCGGGCGCCTTCTCCTTGCGCCGGGCCGGGGCCTTCTCGGGGACCGGGACGGGCAGCGGCGCCGGGTCGGCGGCCGGCATGGGCGCGATCGGAGCGGGCGCCGCCGCGACGGCCGGCTGCTCCCAGGACAGGGGGCGGGCGATCGGCTGGGCGGGCGGCCAGTCCTCGAAGTCGAGCAGCTCGTCGTCGTCCACCGGATCCGGCGCGACCACGTGGCCGTTCTCGTGGACGTGGCCGTTCTCGGGGAAGTAGGCGGGTTCCGGCGCGGCCGGTGCCGGGGTGGGGTACGAGGTGCCGTTCCAGCCGTGGGGCGGCGCGGCGACCGGCGGCGGTCCCGCGACCGGCGCGGGCGGAGCCGAGATGGCCGGCGGGGTGGAGACCGGCGCCGGTGAGACGGGGGCCGGTGCGACCGGCGGCGCTGCCGGGATCGGGGGTGTCGCAACCGGACGTGAGGCGGGTGGCGTTTGCGGATCACTCTTCGGGGTAACCGCTGCTCCACCGAACAGGTCCAGGAACGGCGAGTCGATGTCCATACTGGTGTCGACGGCGCCACGCGGCCGCACCGGTTGCGGTGCCTGGAAGACGCCCACTCCACCGTGTCCGGGCGCGGCGACGAACTCTTCGGCGTCGTCGAGCGAATCAGGCGAGGAGTAGTTGTCCGAACGCACACCGTTACTCTGCCTGCCCGGGGACGATGCGTCCGCGCGGGGATGCCCGTGCGGATACGTTCCGGTCATGCGTGGACCTCGTATGCGCGGACGACCTGGCAACTGGTCATACCAACTCCTCCCGGACGCGGATGCGAGTGGCGACAAGTCGGGGATCGCGCTGTTCCACGGCCGGCTCGCGGGTGCGGCGCCAGTCGGTGAGCGCGGTGCGGATGACGACGCGGGCCGGTCGGTCCGGGTCGACATGCCGGAACACGTACGAGGTCGACACCATGGCGAGGGCGATCTCCCAGGCCGGGAACGGGTCGAACTCGAGCGTGAGCGCGTAGTGGATGGCCATGAAGAGCGGCACTAGAACGACGAACATGCCGTACTGCGCGTAGGGCAGGTGTACGGGCAGTGTGTAGCCGGGCGGGCCGAGGTAGACCAGGCGCGCCCGGTAGATGTCGTCGTCGGTCCGGAGCCGCATCTCAGTTGAAGATCAGGTCGATGATCGACTCGCCGACGAAGAACAGCGTCGCGGCGCCGGCGATGAACGCCAGGCCCACGATCGCGATCGCCGAACTGGTGAGGACCTTCGAGATCTCACCTCTGCTGGCCCGGCCGATGAAGATCACGCCGAGCACCGCGAGCAGGATCGGAGCGATGTTGCTCGCGAAGAAGGTGACGATGCCTTCGGTGTTGATGCTGCCTGATGGCTCTGCCGCCAGGATGGCGATCTCGGTGGCGATCATCGGTAAACCTCCCGGTGTCCGTGGGGGGTACGGACACGCTGCAGTTGTGAAGCCGTACGGCAACGCCCATATGGTGCTACCTCTGACTCACCGCGTCGAGTGAGCCGTTCGGGCACTGCCATGCTCGTCTCTGCTCTCTTCGGTCACTTCATGATGCCCAGTTCCGAAGAGTACGGCCCGTACTTGCGAGCAACAAGCGCCCGTTTCGTTACCCAAGGTGAAGGAGTGCGTGATTCACAGTCACACGGCATCGTACGCCTGTTCGAATCACCCGTGCCCCGTACCCTTCACGTGTGTCCAATTCGCCGACAGACGCGCAGCTCACAGGGGCTGAACTGCTTCGCCGGGATCACCCGGTCGTGATGGGTGTCCTCAACGTCACGCCGGACTCCTTCTCTGACGGTGGTAGATACACCGGTGTCGACGCCGCGGTTCAGCACGGTGTCTGCCTTTTTCAGGAGGGCGCGCACGTCATCGACGTGGGTGGCGAGTCGACCCGGCCGGGCGCCGAGCGCGTGGACGCGCAGACCGAGATCAGCCGGGTCGTGCCGGTGATCGAGCGGTTGTTCGCCCAGGGCGTACCGGTCAGCATCGACACCACCCGCGCGGCGGTCGCCGAGGCCGCGCTGAAGGCCGGCGCCGTGGTGATCAACGACGTCTCCGGCGGCCTGGCCGACCCGGACATGGCGTCGGTCGCCGCCGCGGCGGGCTGTCCGTGGATCCTGATGCACTGGCGTGGCCACTCCCGCGACATGCAGCGGCTCGCCGTCTACGACGACGTGGTCCGCGAGGTCCGCGACGAGCTGCGGGCCCGCGCCGACGAGGCGGTCGCGGCCGGTGTCGACCCCGGCATGATCGTGCTCGACCCGGGCCTCGGCTTCGCCAAGCTGCCCGAGCACAACTGGGCGCTCAGCGCGAACCTCGGCAGTCTCGTCGGGCTCGGCTTCCCGGTCCTCTTCGCGGCCAGTCGCAAGACGTACCTGGGCCGGCTTCTCGCCGGACCGGACGGCACGCCGCGGCCGGTGGACGAGCGCGAGGCGGCGACGCTGGCCACCTCGGTACTGGCGGTCGCCGCCGGCGCCTGGGGCGTACGGGTCCACGAGGTGCGGGCGACCGCCGACGCGCTCGCCGTCTGGCGGGCGACGGGCTCACCCCGACTGGGAACGGAGAACAGATGAACGGGCGGATCACCCTCACCGGGCTGCGGGCCAAGGGCAACCACGGTGTGTACGACTTCGAGCGCGAGCAGGGCCAGGACTTCGTCGTCGACGTGACCCTGGACCTGGACCTGGGCCCGGCCGCGCGCAGTGACGACGTCACCGACACCGTTCATTACGGCGAGCTCGCCACGGCACTGGCCGGGGTGCTCACCGGCGAGCCGGTCAATCTGCTGGAACGGCTCGCCGACCGGCTCCTCGACGTGTGCCTGGCCGACCCGCGGGTGCAGGCCGCCGAGGTGACCGTGCACAAGCCACAGGCACCGATCCCGCACGAGTTCGCCGACGTGGCCGTGACCGTGCGCCGGATCCGCGGGTGACCCGCGCCGTGCTGTCCGTCGGCAGCAACCTCGGCGACCGGCTCGCCCACCTGCGTGCCGCGGTCACCCTGCTGACCCCTGTGGAGGTCTCCGGGGTCTACGAGACACCGCCGTGGGGGGACGCCGCGCAGCCGTCGTACCTCAATGCGGTCCTGATCGTGGACGACGTCACGGTGACCGCCCGGGAGTGGCTGACCCGCGCACAGGCTTGCGAAGCGGCCGAGGGCCGCGTCCGGGACCCGGAGCGCCGCTTCGGGCCGCGCACCCTCGACGTGGACGTCATCGCCGTGCGGGACGACCGCGGGACGCCGGTCGTCGACGACGATCCCGAGCTGACGCTGCCGCACCCGCGCGCCCACCTGCGTGCCTTCGTGCTGTTGCCGTGGCACGCGGTCGAGCCGGACGCCGAGCTGCCCGGCCACGGCCCGATCGCCGCCCTGCTGGACACGCCGGCGGTCACGGCCGATCTCGCCGGTGTGACGCCGCGTCCGGACCTGTCGTTAGAGTCGATGGAGTGAGCGTCAACCCAGACGGCGGTTCCCCGCGCCGGACCGACCCCTCCCTGCGGCCGACGAGCATGTCGACGCTGGTGGTGGCCGCCCTCGTGGCCGCCGCCGTGGCGTGGCTGCTGATCTCCACGAACGACCTCTTCTACCGCATCTCACCGCTGCCGTGGACCGGCGCCGGGGTGCTGGCCGTGCTGGCGGTGGCCGAGGCCTACCTGGCGCAGAACACGAGTGCCCGCATCCAGCGCAAACCCGGCTCGCTGCCGGTGCACGCGCTGTCGGTGGCCCGGTTCGCCGCTCTGGCCAAAGCGTCCTCGCTGGTCGGCGCGCTGTCCGGGGGGTTCACCGCGGGGCTGCTCGTCTGGCTGCTGCTGGAGCCGACCGACGAGGCCGCCTCCAGCGTCCCGGTCGCGGTCACCACACTGGTCGCCGCGGTCGCCCTGATCGGCGCCGCGCTCTGGCTGGAGCGGGCCTGCCGCGTACCGGAGGACCCCGACCGGAGGGACGACCGCTCCGATCCGCCGGCAGCCGCGTACTGACGATCTTCGAAGAGACTTGTGCTCTGAACTGACATGGTCTCGGATCCGTATGCTTTGCGGCGGGCGGGGACGAAGCCGGAGTAGCGTGCGCCTCGAACCGCTCGTGGAGGCGTAAGGAGGCGCGGACCATGGCGTACGACGACACCACCTTCCGCCGGACCGGTGACGAGACCACCGAGTCCGATCCGGCCGCCTACCGGCGCCGGGTGCAGTACGACGACACCGCCGGCACCACGCTCGACCAGTCGCTGCGCAGCCCCGTGACCGCCACCGGGGCGACCCAGTCTGCCGAGGAGGACGGGCGCGACCGGCTCGGCATCCACCTCAGCTGGGAGGTCATGCTCCTGGTCGCCGCCGCGGTCATCGGCTTCCTGCTCCAGCGCGAGGACTCGGCCGCCCTGCAGCGCCCGGCTCTGGACGCGCTGCTGGTCACCGGCGCCTCGATCGGTCTGCTCACCCTCGGCGCGGGCCTCACCCTGCGGGCCGGCGTGCCCAACCTGGCGATCGGGCCGATCGCTCTCGCGGCCGCCGTGCAGTACGCCGAGAACAGCGACAAGGGCCTGGTCCAGGCGATCGTCCCGGCGATGATCGTCGCCGCGGCCGCCAGCCTCGCGGTCGGACTGATCGTGACCGTCCTGCACGTGCCCGGCTGGGCCGCCACCCTGGCCGCCGCCTTCGGCGTCATCGTCTACATCCAGCTGCGGCCCGGCCCGGTGAACGTGCAGGGCGACTGGGACCCGACCAGCCAGGCCTTCCTGCTCTTCGGCGGCTTCGCGGTGCTGGCCGTGGTGGGCGCCGGGCTCGGCGCCATCGGCCCGGTGCGCCGCTTCCTCGGACGGACCCGGCCCACCGGTGACCCGGCCCAGCGGCGCGGCGTCACCGCCGCGGTCCCGGCGATGCTCACGCTGCCGCTTTCGTCGCTGTTCGCGACCGGCGCCGGTGTGCTGATCGCGGCCGGCGCCGACGGCCCGATCGCCCCGGAGACCGGGTTCGAGTGGACCGGCATCGCCATCGGACTGGCCCTGCTCGCCGGGACCAGCGCCTACGGGCGGCGTGGCGGCATCTTCGGCACCCTGTTCGCGGTCACCGCGCTGACCCTCTTCCTGCGTTATCAGGTGCTGCTCGAGCTCGACATCGCGCTGTTCGCGATCGCCGGCTCGCTGATGGTGGCCGGTCTGGTGGTGACACGCTTCGTCGAGTCGTACGGCAGCCCGTACGCCGGCCGCACCCCCGAGGAGTGGAACGCGGCACCGTCCGGCGGCGCCAACTGGTCGCCGACCCTGCCGGAGACCTGGAACACGCCGGCCACCCCGGCCCCGCGCAGCGACCGTTGGGACGACGGGCCGTGGGGCGCCAACCGCTGAAAGTATGCTTTCGGACATGACCTCGCCCAGCTTCGCCGAACTGGACGCCCTGCCCACCGACACTCTGCGGGAGCAGGCTTTCGCCAAAGCCCGCGCCAAGCACGACGTCGCCTTCTTCTGGTCGGTGCTGGGACACCTGCCGGACGCCGGTGACGCCGCCTCGCTCGACGGTGCGCCCAACTCGATCGGACCGACCGTGGACGAGGCGGTCGCCCTGTGGCGCGAATTCGAGGGGCGCGACCTCGGTGCCCAGGAACCCCTGCTGCGGGCCGCCTTCATCGACTATCTGAGCAGATAGCGACAGTCGTCGTTTGAAACTGAGTGTCCGCTGGGAATTTGGCGGGCATGGCTCTCGGTAACCGTTACAAGACCGCACCCGGTGCGGGAACACTCGCCGCACTGATACTCGTCCTGGTCTTCGGCAGCCCGTGGTACGCGGACTGGGCCCAGGAGAACACGAACCCGGCCACCGCCGGCGGATGGTGGCTTCGTCTGCTGGCGTGGCCGGCCTGGAGTTTCGACACCGACGACTCACTGCGCGACGTGATCGTCGGTGACCTCAAGGCGATCCTGGTCGTAGTGCTGACCTTCGTCTTCCTCTACCTGCTGCCCGGTTCACAGCTGGCCCGGGCCCGCGGCACGGTCAGCCAGTTCCTGGCCGGCTGGGCCGCTTACATCTTCGCCGGGGCGTTCGCCGCCCTGTTCGCGACCCTGTTCCTCACCAACCCGTCGCTGCTCGGCGCCTTCAACGCGGCCGGTTCCGGCGCGGGGTACGGCTTCTTCGTCGGCTGGATCATCGGCCTCGCCTCCCTCGGCGGCTGGCGCGGCACGCGCTGACGGCTTCTCACCGCTGCCCGGTCATCGGGGCAGCGGTGAGAAACAGCCGGGTTTCCGCTGGAGGCTGACCGAACGTGCCGTACCGGGTTCAACTATTTTGTCGGAGACGTGCTCTCGGTAACATCTGCGGCCATGCCGGAACGGGACGACCAAGCGGGACACAGCGTGCGGCTGCTCCGTGGCCTCGTCTGGGCGGGCGTGGTCCTCGCCCCGATCGCGGCCGCCGTGGTGCTGATCGGTGGCAACTCCAACACGGTTCGCTTCGCGGTGCTGCTGATAGCCGTCAGCGTGGTGCTGATCGGCGCGTCGGTGCTGATACGCAGCGATCCCGAGCTGCTCCGGATGGACGTGGAGGATCGGGTCGCCCAGGAGGTCGACGCGGTGCGCCGCGAGTTGCGGGCGGAGTTCGCCAACGCCTCGCCGGCTCCGCAGGCCGACACCCGGCCGCCGTTGACGCCGCGGAACCCGGGCGGACACGCCCCGGTGTACGGCGGCGGCTTCGAGCCCGAACCCTTCGTCGCCCAGCAGGAGTTCGTTCCCCAGCAGGAGTTCGTTGCCCAGCAGGAGTTCGTCGCCCAGGAGGAGTTCGTTCCTCAGCAGGAATTCGTGGAACGGACCAAGTTCGTGCACCAGCCGGAGCCGGTCATGGCCTCCTACGGCGGACCGCCGGAGAACGGCTATGAGTACGACCAGTCCGGCTACGACGAGTCCGGTTATGACCAGACCGGCTACGACCAGGCCGGCTACGGGTACGACGACGGGTATCAGAGCGAGCAGCCCTACGAGCCGGAGGTCCCGGTGCGGGCGACCGGCGGCCGTGCCTCGGTCCCCGGCATCGTCCGGCCGGTCTCGCCGGCTCAGGTCAGTCAGGGCTTCCCGGCACAGACCAGTCAGGGCTTCCCGGCGCAGACCAGTCAGGGATTCGCCGCGCAGACCAGCCAGGGATTCGCCGCCCAGGCGAGTGTCGGCCGGGCGAGCGCGGCCGTACCGCCGCCGTCCCCACCGGTCGCCCGTGCCTCCGCGGCCGCGTCGGTCCCGATGACGCCGCCGGCCGTCCCGCTCGGGCAGCCGGTGCCCCGGCCACGGGCCGCGGCCGCCGTACCACCGCCGCCCGGTCCGAACGGCATGATGGCCGCGCCCGGCCCCAACGGCATGATGGCGCCACCGGCCCGCGCGGCAGCCTCCGTCCGTCCCGGCACGCAGTACGGACGCCCGGAGGCCCCCGACGGCGACTTCGGGGCCACGAACGGGTACGCCGGTGCCAACGACCCCGACACCAGCGCCGAGTACAAGGCCCGCCGGCACCGGCCGTCCGCGAACGACACCAACGTGGGCACCCTCGCCGACTTCGCCAACTACCCCGGGTACGACAGCAGCGCCCAGAACTGGTGACCGGCTACTTGTCGATGTCCCCGACCACGAAGAACATCGAGCCCAGGATCGCGATCAGGTCGGGCACGAGGCAGCCCGGGATGAGCGTGGCCAGCGCCTGCACGTTGGCGTAGGACGCGGTCCGCAGCTTGAGCCGCCACGGCGTCTTCTCACCGCGGGACACCAGGTAGTAGCCGTTCACCCCGAGCGGGTTCTCGGTCCACGCGTAGGTGTGCCCCTCGGGAGCCTTGACCACCTTGGGCAGCCGCACGTTGACCGGGCCGCCGATGCGGTCCACGCGGTCCAGGCACTCCTCGATCAGGTCGAGCGACACGAGGACCTGTTCGAGCAGCACCTCGAAGCGGGCGTGACAGTCGCCGGACGTCCGCGTCACCACCGGCACGTCGATCTGGTCGTACAGCAGATAGGGCTCGTCCCGGCGTACGTCGAAATCCAGACCGCTCGCCCTGGCCACCGGGCCGGACGCGCCGAAGGCCGCGGCGTCGGCCGCGCTGAGCACGCCGACGCCGACCGTGCGCGCCATGAAGATGTCGTTGCGCCGGATCACGTTGTCGAGGTCCGGCATCCGCCGCCGGACCGCCGCGACCGCCTGCCGGGCCCGTTTCGTCCAGCCTGCCGGGATCTCCTCCTTGAGGCCGCCGACCCGGTTGAACATGTAGTGGATCCGGCCGCCGGAGACCTCCTCCATCACCGCCTGCAGCGTCTCGCGCTCGCGGAACGCGTAGAACATCGGCGTGATCGCGCCGATCTCCAGCGGGTACGAGCCGAGGAACATCAGGTGGTTGAGCACCCGGTTCAGCTCGGCCAGCGTCATCCGCAGCCAGGTGGCCCGTTCCGGCACCTCGATGCCCATGAGCCGTTCGACGGCGAGGACCACGCCCAGCTCGTTGGAGAACGCCGACAGCCAGTCGTGCCGGTTCGCCAGCATGATGATCTGCCGGTAGTCGCGCACCTCGAACAGCTTCTCGGCACCGCGGTGCATGTATCCGACGATCGGCTCGCAGGCGACCACGCGCTCGCCGTCGAGGGTGAGCTTGAGGCGCAGCACGCCGTGCGTCGACGGGTGCTGGGGCCCGATGTTGAGCACCATGTCGGCCGTGTCCAGGCCGGCGCCGGTGCCGACCGTCATCTCCCGCAGCGAGTCCGTCACCCGAGCATCGTGCCACGGTCGCTCAGGCCGATGCTGTGCCACAGCCACCAGTGTCCGCCGAGTCCGGCGGGATCGGTCAGCTCAGCGGCCGCCCCGGCGGTGCTCAGTGCCCGGAGATAGCCCGCCGGATCGCTGCGCGCCAGGTCGAGGGACGGCCGGGAACCGTCCACACCGAGCGCCCGCAGCGCCTCCCGCTGCCGGACCATCCGATGCGGAGTCCCGGCCGCGCACGCCACCGAGTCCATCGCCACATGTGCCGTCACGTCGCAGCGCCCGTCCGGGACGGGCGTGACCTGCCTGCCGTCGCGGAACCCGGTCAGCGTCCCGAACACCGGCCGCCCGGCCTTGACGTGCCCGTAGTCCACACACAGCGCCGCGCCCCTGTGGACGGATTCGACCGCCTGCGCCCAGGCGGCGTCGCGTGGCGCCCCGATCTCGATCCGGCCCGTGCCCGGCCACCAGCGGCTGATCCAGAACAGCTCGGCGGGGTCGGCCGGCGGTCCCAGCGTCTCGGCGCCGGTCCCGCGGTCCACGAGGACCTTGCGCAGCCGTCCGTCGTCGTCCGTCTCCACGATGTCGAGCGGCACGTTGTCCAGCCACTCGGTGGCCACCAGCAACCCGGTGATCCGTTCCGGGACGTCCCGCCGCCAGTGCACGGCCGGATCCAGGCCGGGTGGGCGGGGCGCGACCTCGACGCCGGTCACGTTCAGCCGCCCGCGCAGCTCGGCCGGCAGCATCGCGAGCAGCGCGATGATCAGTTCGCCGCGACCCGCGCCGACATCCACCAGGTCGAACGTCTCCGGTCGCCCGAGCGCCTCGTCGAGCCGCCCGACGAGGCGGGCAAGCGCAGCGGCGAACAGCGGCGAGGCGTGCACGCTCGTCCGGAAGTGATCGGCGGGGCCCTCGCGTTCCCGCACGAAGAACCCGTCACTGCCGTAAAGAGCCGCCTGCATGGCCAGCCGCCACCCGATAGCCATGCCGTCACCCTAGGCCTCTCCACCATCACCCTCATCTCGTACGCCACGCGCCGCACCCCGCTCGGCGGGGCGTACCCGAGGGCGGGTCGTCCGGGGGCGCTCGGCGGTCACGGGGGTACGGCCGGCGGGCTCAGAGCGGACGGTGGATGGCCGATTCTGGGGTGGGCGCGACCGGGGTCGCATCGATGCCGGTGCGGTTATTCACACGTGGTTGTCACCGGCCTGTGAACGCGGCGCATACTGGCGCTCGACCGGTACCCCTACACGAGGACTGGATCCACGGATGAACGCTTTGACCGTCGGCGTCGTCGGCGCCGGCCGGGTCGGTGCGGTGCTGGGCGCGGCTCTGAACGCGGCCGGGCACCATGTGGTCGCCGCCGCTGCCGTCTCCGCCGCATCCCGTGAGCGGGCCGCCCGCCTGATGCCGGACGCGGCGATCCTCCCCGCTGACGAGGTGGCCCGCGCGGCCACCGATCTGCTGCTGCTGGCCGTCCCGGACGACAACCTGGCCGCGGTGGTCGCCGGACTCGACCGGACCGGCGCGCTGCGCAACGGGCCGGTGGTGGCGCACACCTCAGGGGCTCATGGACTCGCCGTGCTGGGCGATGTGAACGGCATGGCCCTGCACCCCGCGATGACCTTCACGGGCGCGGACACCGACCTGGGCCGGCTGCCCGGGATCGCCTGGGGCGTGACCGCTCCGGACCGGGTCTTCGCCACCCGGCTCGTCGCCGACATGGGCGGGGTGCCCGAGTGGGTGGCCGAGGAGTCCCGGCCGGTCTATCACGCGGCCCTGGCGCACGGCGCGAACCACATGGTCACCCTGGTCAACGAGGCGGCCGACCTGCTACGGGCGGCCGGCGTCGGCGAACCCGGCAGGGTGCTGACACCGCTGCTGACCGCCGCGCTGGACAACGCGCTGCGGATGGGTGACGCCGCGCTGACCGGTCCCGTGTCCCGCGGCGACGCCGGCACGGTCGCCAAGCACCTGGACCGGATGCCGGCCGACGCCGTGCCCGCCTATCTGGCGATGGCCCGCCGCACCGCGGACCGGGCGATCGCCTCCGGCCGCCTGCGCCCGCAGGACGCGACGGCCCTGCTCGACGTCCTGGCGCGGGCGGCGCACCAGGAGAAGGGAACGACCCGTGACCGCACTGGCGCACACCCGCGCTGACCTGGCCACCGCGCTGGACGGGGTGACCGGAGAGATCGCCGTCGTGATGACGATGGGCGCGCTGCACGAGGGACACCGGGAGCTCATGCGCCGGGCCCGGGAGCGGTCCGCGTTCGTGCTCGTCACGATCTTCGTGAACCCGCTGCAATTCGGGCCGGGCGAGGATTTCGAGAAGTATCCGCGGACCCTCGACGACGACCTGGCCGCCTGCCGGGCGGAGGGTGTCGCGCTGGTCTTCGCGCCGAGCCGGGACGACGTCTACCCGCATGGGGCGCCGTCGATCACGATGCATCCGGGCGAGCTGGGCGAGATCCTGGAGGGCGCGAGCCGGCCCGGGCACTTCTCCGGCATGCTCACGGTGGTCGAGAAACTGCTGCTGCTCACCCGCGCTGACGTGGCGTACTTCGGCGAGAAGGACTTCCAGCAGCTGGCGCTGATCCGCCGGATGGCGCGCGATCTCGAGCTGCCCGTCGAGATCGTGGGCGTGCCGACCGTACGCGAAGCCGATGGTCTTGCCCTGTCGAGCCGCAACCGCTTCCTGTCGCCGGACGACCGCATCGCCGCGCTGGCGCTTTCCCGCGCCTTGCGCGAAGGGGCGGCGCACGGCGATCCCGACGCGGTCCTGGCGGCTGCCCACAAGATCCTTTCCGAGGAGCCGGGCGTACGGGTGGACTACCTCGCGCTGACCGGTTCGGATCTCGGACCGGCCCCGGACGAGGGTCCGGCGCGCCTGCTGGTGGCCGCCCGGGTGGGTGGCACCCGGCTCATCGACAACGTTCCGCTGACTCTGCAGAAGGGCGCCTGATGCTCCGGACCATGCTCAAGTCGAAGATCCACCGTGCCACGGTGACGCAGGCGGACCTGCACTACGTCGGCTCGGTCACGGTCGATCTCGATCTGCTCGAGGCGGCCGATCTGATCCCCGGCGAGCAGGTGGCGATCGTCGACGTGACGAACGGGGCGCGCCTGGAGACGTACGTGATCCCGGGCGAACGGGGCAGCGGCGTGATCGGCATCAACGGTGCGGCGGCCCACCTGGTGCATCCGGGTGACCTGGTCATCCTGATCTCGTACGGGCAGATGGAGGACGCCGAGGCGCGGGCCCATCAGCCGCGGATCGTGCACGTGGACGCGGACAACCGGATCATCGAGCTGGGTGCCGACCCGGCCGCCGCGGCCGCGGGCATGGCCGGTGACCCGGTGCGTGGAGACCTGACCCTGAGCGCCGTGTAGCTCTTCATCGATTTCACCTCCCGCGCCTGAGATGTAGCCATATAGTCGGCGAATCGGATATAGCTGCCGAGGCTCGGGAGGCACGGCCCATGCGATTCCGATGGGGGATGGTCGCAACCGCGGCGCTGCTCGCCGTCGCCGGATGTGGCGGCGGCGGAGATGTCGACGGCGATCTGACCAATGATTGGGGTGCCATGGCTCCGGCGACCGGCTTCGTGCCGGTCGCCGAGACCTGTCATCTCTCCAACTTCGCCGTCTCCGGGCCGCGGGCCACCTACGAGGAGACCGACTGCGGAGTCCCGCACCGGACCGAGACCGTCTTCGTCGGCGAGTTCACCGCGCCGGCCGCCGACGCCGCCGAACCACCGGCCGGCACCTCCGCCGGCGCCCGCGCGGCCTACCAGGTCTGCGATCAGAAGACGACCGAGTACGTCGGCGGCCCGTGGCGTCACGCCCGGCTCTGGATCGGCGTCACCCAGCCGTCCCCGGCGGCGTGGAGCGGCGGCAGCCGCTGGTTCCGCTGCGAGGTGGTGGAACTCGACTCGATCGAGAACGACGGTGCCCTCATCCAGCGGACCGGCAGCCTGCGCGGCGCGCTCGCCGACCCCACGTCCGACCTGCTGCTGACCTGCTACCGCATCGAGCTCGACAAGGCCGGGGCGATCACCTCGATGCCGCCGGCCGACTGTGCGAAGAAGCACAACGCCGAGTTCGCCGGGATCTGGAACGCCCCCGCCAAGGCCGCCTATCCCAAGGGCGACGCCGCCTGGGAGGAGTTCCACGAGGGCTGCCGCGGCGTGGCCGCGAAGTACGCCGGGATACCCGACGACGAGAACCTCCAGTACCGCACCGGTGTGGTGTCGCTGCCCGGCAACGCCGACGTCTGGGCGCACGGGGACCACGGTGTGCGCTGTTACCTCTGGCTGGACGGGGCCGAGCTGACCGGCTCGCTCAAGGGCAAGGGGACGAAGGCCCTGCCGGTCCAGTACAAGTAACGGTTACCACTGATCGCGCCCCCGCCGTGACGCAGCCGTACGGGCGGAGTGTACTGAAACACATGTCACCTCTCGCGGATCTCCCGGCGCTGCCCCGCCGGCTCGCCGCCGCCGAGCCAGGCTGGACCGAGACCACCGACGTCGTCGTGGTCGGCTCCGGCATCGCGGGCCTGACCGCTGCCCTCTACCTGCGGGAACAGGGTCTGCACGTCACCGTCGTCACCAAGGTCAACATTGATGACGGCTCCACCCGGTGGGCGCAGGGTGGCATCGCGGCCGTTCTCGACCCGCTGGACACCCCGCAGGCCCACGCGTACGACACCGAGATCGCCGGGGTCGGCCTCTGCGACCCGGCCGCCGTGCGGGTGCTCGTCGAGGAGGGCCCGGCCCGGATCCGTGAGCTGATCCGCCGCGGCGCCGAGTTCGACCGCAACCCCGACGGCTCGCTCATGCTGACCCGCGAGGGCGGCCACCGCGCCGATCGGATCGTGCACGCCGGCGGCGACGCGACCGGCGCCGAGGTGCAGCGCGCCCTGCACGAGGCGGTCCGCCGCGACCCGTGGATCCGGCTGGTCGAGCACGCGCTCGTCCTCGACCTGCTGCGCGCAGCCGACGGCCGGGCCTGCGGTATCACCCTGCACGTGCTCGGCGAGGGCAGCGAGGACGGCGTGGGCGCGGTGCTGGCCCGGGCCGTGGTGCTGGCCACCGGCGGTATGGGCCAGATCTTCTCGTCCACCACGAACCCGTCGGTCTCCACCGGCGACGGCGTGGCGCTCGCGCTGCGGGCCGGCGCCGAGGTCACCGACGTCGAGTTCGTGCAGTTCCACCCCACCTCGTTCGTGAGCTCCGGGACCGCGGGAGCGGGTTTCTCCCGTGGCCCCACCTCGGGATTTCCCCCGGTGGACCCGGTACAGCGTCCGCTGATCTCCGAGGCGCTGCGCGGTGAGGGCGCCCACCTGATCGACGAGGCCGGCAAGCGGTTCATGGTCGGGCAGCACGAGCTGGCCGAGCTGGCGCCCCGCGACGTGGTCGCCAAGGGCATCTACCGGGTGCTGCGGGCCACCGGGGCCGACCACGTCTACCTGGACGCCCGGCACCTCGGCAGGGAGTTCCTGGAGGGCCGCTTCCCGACCATCATGGCGTCGACCCGGGCCGCAGGCGTCGACCCGGCCACCGACCTGATCCCGGTCGCGCCGGCCGCCCACTACGCCTCCGGCGGCGTCCGTACCGACCTGCACGGCCGCACGAGCATCGACGGGCTGTACGCGTGCGGTGAGGTGGCCTGCACCGGCGTGCACGGCGCGAACCGTCTGGCCAGCAACTCGCTGCTGGAGGGCCTGGTCTTCGCCCGCCGGATCGCCGACGACATCGCCCGCGAGCTACCGCCGCCGGCCGAGCCGGTGCGCGCGGCCGCCGGCCCGGCCTGGGTCGTCGACCCGGCCATCCGTACGGACCTGCAGCGGGCCATGACGCGCGGGGCCGGGGTGCTGCGTTCCGCCGACTCGCTCGAGACCGCGGCCAAGGAGCTGGCCCGCCTGGCCGAGCAGCGGGCCAAGCCGAACAACGCGGCGTGGGAGGTAACCAACCTGCTGACCGTCGCGGCCACGCTGGTGGCGGCGGCCGGCAGCCGCCGCGAGACCCGCGGCTGCCACTGGCGCGAGGACCACCCGAACGCGGCCGACGAGTGGCGCGGCCACCTGCTCAACGCGATCCGCCCCGACGGCGTTCTCACCCAGGACTTCCAGGAGATGTCGTGATCGACTGCACCGCAGCGAAGCAAGGGCCAGGAGAGCACGACGAAGGAGACACAGCGTGACGCTTTCCCCCGACGAGCCCCTTCCCGGCGACGAGGTTCCGGTCGAGTTCCTCGGACTCGACCTGGCCGAGGTACAGCGGATCGTGCTGACCGCCCTCGTCGAGGACCTCGGCGACCCGCCGCGTGACGTGACCAGCGAGTCCACCATCCCGGCCGCCCAGACCGACACCGCCGAGCTGGTGGCCCGGGCCGACGGCGTGGTGGCCGGCCTGCTCGTGGCCGCCGAGGTGTTCGCCGCCACGAGTGGCGGCGCGGCGAGCTTCGAGGCGCGGGTGAGCGACGGCGACCGGGTACACCGCGGCGACGTCCTCGCCGTGATCACCGGGCCGTCCCGGGCGCTGCTGACCGCCGAGCGCACCGCGCTGAACCTGCTGTGCCGGATGTCCGGCGTGGCCACCCACACCCGCCGATGGGCCGACGTCCTGCAGGGCACCAGCGCCACCGTGCTGGACACCCGCAAGACGACGCCGGGGCTGCGGGTGCTGGAGAAGTACGCGGTCCGGGCCGGTGGCGGCACCAACAAGCGCATGGGCCTGTACGACGTCGCCATGATCAAGGACAACCACAAGCTGGCCGCGGGGAGCATCACCGCGGCGTACGAGCTGGTGCGCGCCACCTTCCCGGACGTCTCGGTGCAGGTCGAGGTGACCACGCTCGCCGAGGCGGAGGAGGCGGTCGCCGCCGGTGCGGACTTCCTGCTCTGCGACAACATGACGCCGGAGCTGCTGACCGAGGTGGTGCGCGCGGTGGGGGACCGGGTCGAGCTGGAGGCGACCGGCAACCTGACCCTGGAGACGGCGGCCGCCTACGCCGCGACCGGCGTCGACTATCTGTCGGTGGGCGGGCTGACCCATTCGTCACCGATCCTGGACATCGCCCTGGATCTCCGGCCGCGCTAGACGGGTGGTGCCACCACGGGACCGTCCCGGTGCTTCTGGAGGACTCGTGGCCGTACAGAATAAGGGTCTTGATTTTGATTCTTAGGGGCCTCCGTGCTGCTCTGCATTGACATCGGAAACACCAACACCGTGTTGGCGACCTTCGACGGCGACAAGCTGGTGCACAACTGGCGGATCAAGACCGATGGCGCCGCGACCGCCGACGAGCTGGGCCTGAAGTTCCGTGGCCTGCTCGCCGGTGACGCCGTGGAGATCACCGGTGTGGCGGCCTGCTCGACCGTGCCGGCCGCCCTGCGCACCCTGCGCACCATGCTGAAGCGCTACTACGACGACGTTCCCAGTGTGATCGTCGAGCCGGGCGTGAAGACCGGGGTGCAGCTCGCGATCGACAACCCCAAGGAGGTCGGCGCCGACCGGGTGGTCAACACCTTGGCCGCGCACGCCCTCTACGGCGGACCGTCGATCGTGGTCGACTTCGGCACGACGACGAACTTCGACCTGATCAGCGCGAAGGGCGAGTTCTTGGGCGGCGCGTTCGCCCCGGGCATCGAGATCTCGTTCGACGCGCTCGCCGCGCGGGCCGCCCAGCTGCGCAAGGTGGAGCCGACCAAGCCGCGCTCGGTGATCGGCAAGAACACCGTGGAGTGTCTGCAGGCCGGTCTCTACTTCGGTTTCGCAGGTCAGGTGGACCGGATCGTCGAGCGGATGATCGAGGAGATCGGCCAGGTCAAGGCGGTGATCGCCACCGGCGGTCTGGCCTGGCTGGTGAAGGACGAGTGCCGCACGATCACCGCCCACGAGCCGATGATCACGCTGATCGGGCTGCGGATGGTATATGAGCGGAACGTCTGAGCCCGCCTGAGTAGGCTTTCGAGGTCCCAGCACCGAGAAGGAAGTCTTGCCGTGACCGAGCAGAACACGCCAGCGATCGACCCCGCCGAGGACCTTCCCGAGCAGATGCGGGTCCGCCGGTCGAAGCGGGACCGGTTGCTCGCCGAAGGGCTGCCGCCCTACCCGGTCGAGGTCCCGCGGACCGACGAGATCGCCGCGATCCGCGAGCGCTACGCGGATCTGGCCACCGACACCGCCTCCGGCGACAAGGTGTCGATCACCGGCCGGGTGATCTTCGTGCGCAACGGCGGCAAGCTCTGCTTCGCCACGCTGCGGGCCGGTGACGGCTCCGAGATCCAGGCGATGTTCTCGCTGGACAAGGTCGGCGAGAAGTCGCTGGCCGACTGGAAGAGCCTGGTCGACCTCGGCGACCTGGTCGCGGTCACCGGTGAGGTGATCACCAGCCGGCGGGGTGAGCTCTCGGTCCTCGCCGATTCCTGGGCGATGAGCGCCAAGGCTCTGCGTCCCCTTCCGGTCGCGCACAAGCCGCTTTCCGAGGAGACCCGGGTCCGGCAGCGCTATGTCGATCTGATCGTGCGCCCGCAGGCGCGCGACGTGGTGCGGACGCGGGCCACCGTGGTGCGCAGCCTGCGTGAGTCGCTGTTCCGCCGGAATTTCCTCGAGGTGGAAACGCCGATGTTGCAGTTGCTCCACGGCGGCGCCGCGGCGCGTCCGTTTGTGACTCACAGCAACGCACTCGATACCGATCTTTATCTGCGGATCGCTCCGGAACTGTTTTTGAAGCGCGCTGTGGTCGGCGGCATCGACCGGGTCTTCGAGATCAACCGCAACTTCAGGAATGAGGGCATGGACTCCACGCACTCGCCGGAGTTCGCCATGCTCGAGGCCTATCAGGCCTATGCCGACTACAACGTGATGCAGGCGCAGGTGCGGGAGTGGATTCAGGAGGCCGCGTTCGCGGTGTCCGGATCGCATGTGGTCACCCACCAGGACGGCACCGAGGTCGACCTGGGCGGCGAGTGGAGGCAGATCACACTTTTCGGCGCCATCTCCGAGGCGCTCGGCGAGGAGGTCACCATCGAGACCGACCTGGCCCAGCTGCAGCGGTACGCCGACAAGGTGCAACTGTCGGTCGACCCGAAGTGGAGCGCCGGCAAGCTGGCCGAGGAACTGTTCGAGCACCTGGTGACCGACAGCCTGCAGGCGCCGACCTTCGTCCGGGACTTCCCGGAGGAGACGGCGCCCCTGACCGCGGGCCACCGCACCACTCCGGGCCTGACCGAGAAGTGGGACCTCTACGTCGGCGGATTCGAACTCGCCACCGCCTATTCCGAGTTGGTGGACCCGGTCGTTCAGCGCGAGCGGTTCCACGCGCAGTCGCTGCTCGCGGCCGGTGGCGACCCCGAGGCGATGCAGCTGGACGAGGATTTCCTGCGTGCCATGGAGTACGGAATGCCGCCGTCCGGTGGCATGGGAATGGGAATCGACCGGCTGTTGATGGCGCTCACCGGCCTGGGCATTCGGGAAACGATCCTCTTCCCCCTGGTTCGGCCGGAGTAACAATTACCCACCCGCCATTGACGGGTCATGCGTCCCTAGCGTTATTGTCTTCCCATTGCTGGGGAGAGAACCTGTGTTCGGGAGGATAACGGCGCGTGGCCAAGCAGATCATTCACAAGCTGGTCGATGACATCGATGGTGTCGACGCCGACGAGACCGTGAAGTTCGCGCTCGACGGTATTCAGTACGAGATCGACCTCTCGGAGAAGAACGCCGCTAAATTGCGGGAGGTCTTCGAGCCCTACCTGAAGCACGGTACGAAGGTCGCCCGCGGCGGTGTCGTGGTCGGTGGTCGTGCGGCTCGTGGTCGTGGCGGAGCGACCGCGGACCGGGAGCAGAACAAGGCGATCCGGGAGTGGGCCAAGAAGTCGGGCAAGGAGATCTCCGACCGCGGCCGCATCCCGCAGGAGATCGTGGACGAGTTCCACGCCAAGGGTCCCGGCCGGGCCTGATTTCCCGGTCCGGCCTCGGAGAGGGCGCCCCGACGACGTCGGTGGCGCCCTCTCCGCGTTTAGCCGTCGGCCGCTCCACAACCTCACTACGGTTATCCACAGGCGTGGACAGAGTTGTCCACAGCCTGTGGATCGGCAGGATTTCGCTGTACGCGTACACGTTCGGGTGGGGGAACAGCCGCTGAGCGTGCGAAGTTGGCTTAATCAACGTTGCGGATCGTCTCCAAGGGTCGCGAGGACCCGGCGGATGCCGCCAGCGGCGATAGAGTTACAGCACGGGCATCACCGATGCCCGTGCGCTGGCCCCGCCAGTTCATTGGCGCACGGCACGTGAGGAGCACGAGGGCATGTTCGAGCGGTTCACCGACCGAGCGCGACGGGTTGTCGTCCTGGCCCAAGAAGAGGCCCGGATGCTCAACCACAACTACATCGGGACCGAACACATCCTGCTCGGCCTGATCCACGAGGGCGAGGGCGTCGCCGCCAAGGCTCTGGAGAGCCTCGGTATCTCCCTCGAAGGGGTCCGGCAGCAGGTCGAGGAAATCATCGGCCAGGGGCAGCAGGCGCCGAGCGGGCACATCCCGTTCACGCCGCGCGCCAAGAAGGTGCTCGAGCTCTCGCTGCGCGAGGCGCTCCAGCTCGGCCACAACTACATCGGCACCGAGCACATCCTGCTCGGCCTGATCCGTGAGGGCGAGGGCGTCGCCGCCCAGGTGCTGGTCAAGCTCGGCGCCGACCTCAACCGGGTCCGCCAGCAGGTGATCCAGCTGCTCTCCGGTTACCAGGGCAAGGAGCCGGCCGCCGCGGGCACCGCGACCGGCGAGGCCGCACCGTCCACGTCGCTCGTGCTCGACCAGTTCGGACGCAACCTGACGCAGGCCGCCCGCGAGGGCAAGCTCGACCCGGTCATCGGCCGGGAGAAGGAAATCGAGCGGGTCATGCAGGTGCTGTCCCGGCGTACCAAGAACAACCCGGTCCTCATCGGCGAGCCCGGTGTCGGCAAGACCGCCGTGGTCGAGGGCCTGTCGCAGTCCATCGTCAAGGGCGAGGTGCCCGAGACGCTGAAGGACAAGCAGCTCTACACACTCGACCTGGGCGCCCTGGTGGCCGGTTCCCGCTACCGCGGTGACTTCGAGGAGCGCCTGAAGAAGGTGCTCAAGGAGATCCGCACCCGGGGCGACATCATCCTGTTCATCGACGAGATCCACACGCTCGTCGGTGCGGGCGCCGCCGAGGGCGCGATCGACGCGGCCAGCATCCTCAAGCCGATGCTCGCCCGCGGTGAGCTGCAGACCATCGGCGCGACCACCCTCGACGAGTACCGCAAGCACCTGGAGAAGGACGCGGCCCTCGAGCGTCGCTTCCAGCCGATCCAGGTCGGCGAGCCGTCGCTGGCGCACACCATCGAGATCCTCAAGGGTCTTCGCGACCGTTACGAGGCGCACCACCGGATCAGCATCACCGACGCCGCCCTGGTCGCGGCCGCGACGCTGGCCGACCGGTACATCTCCGACCGGTTCCTGCCGGACAAGGCGATCGACCTGATCGACGAGGCCGGCGCACGGATGCGCATCCGCCGGATGACCGCGCCGCCGGACCTCCGTGACTTCGACGAGCGCATCGCCCAGGTCCGCCGCGACAAGGAGTCCGCGATCGACGCGCAGGACTTCGAGCGGGCCGCGCAGCTGCGTGACAAGGAGAAGCAGCTGCTGGGCCAGAAGGCGCAGCGGGAGAAGGAGTGGAAGGCCGGCGACCTCGACGTCGTGTCCGAGGTCGACGACGAGCAGATCGCCGAGGTTCTGGGCAACTGGACCGGCATCCCGGTCTACAAGCTGACCGAGGAGGAGACCTCCCGCCTGCTGCGCATGGAGGACGAGCTGCACAAGCGCGTCATCGGCCAGGAGGACGCGGTCCAGGCCGTCTCCAAGGCGATCCGCCGCACCCGGGCCGGTCTGAAGGACCCGAAGCGCCCCTCCGGCTCGTTCATCTTCGCCGGCCCGTCCGGTGTCGGTAAGACCGAGCTGTCCAAGGCGCTCGCCGAGTTCCTCTTCGGCTCCGAGGACGCGCTGATCCAGCTCGACATGTCCGAGTTCCACGACCGCTACACGGTGTCCCGCCTCGTCGGTGCCCCTCCCGGCTACGTGGGTTACGACGAGGGCGGTCAGCTGACCGAGAAGGTGCGTCGTAAGCCGTTCAGCGTGGTGCTCTTCGACGAGATCGAGAAGGCCCACCCCGACGTCTTCAACACGCTCCTGCAGATCCTGGAGGACGGCCGCCTGACCGACGGTCAGGGCCGGATCGTCGACTTCAAGAACACGGTCATCATCCTCACCACCAACCTGGGCACGCGTGACGTGGCCAAGGCGGTGTCGCTGGGCTTCCAGGCCTCCGAGGCCGAGGAGTCGAGCTACGAGCGGATGAAGATCAAGGTCAACGACGAGCTGAAGCAGCACTTCCGCCCCGAGTTCCTGAACCGTATCGACGACACGATCGTCTTCCACCAGCTGCGTGAGAAGGAGATCCTCCAGATCGTCGACATCTTCACCGCCCGCATCGAGGGGCAGCTGAAGAACAAGGACATGGGCCTGGAGCTGACCGACAACGCGAAGCGTTACCTGGCGGCCAAGGGCTTCGACCCGGTCCTCGGTGCCCGGCCGCTGCGCCGCACGATCCAGCGCGAGCTGGAGGACACCCTGTCCGAGCAGATCCTCTTCAACGAGCTGCGTCCCGGCCAGATCGTCGTCGTCGACTGCGAGGGCGACCCGGTCAAGTTCGAGAAGGCCAAGCTGGTCTTCAAGGGCGCCGAGAAGGGCGTGACGGTGCCCGACGCGGTGCCGGCCGACCTCGGCGTGACGACCACCGAGGAGTCGTAGGAAATCGGCGTGACGGCCCGGCTGCGTGTGCAGCCGGGCCGTTCGGCGTTTAATCGACGACCATGCGACGTCAGATCCGGGCGGTGTACGACGATGACACCGTCACCGTCTACCAGGCTTACTCACCAGCCATCGCCGTCCCCGCCGTACGGGCCGGGCGGTTCGTGCCGCCGTTCAAGCGCGAGCGGATGACCTGGATCAAGCCGTCGTTCCTGTGGATGATGTACCGCTGTGGCTGGGCCACCAAGCCCGGCCAGGAGCACGTCCTCGCCGTGTCGATCACCCGCTCCGGGTTCGAGTGGGCCCTCGCCAATGCGGAGCTCAGCCATCATGAGCGCAGCCTGCACCCCGATCGGGTGACCTGGCAGCGGGAACTCAGGGGCGCCCCGGTCCGTCTCCAGTGGGATCCCGAGCGTGATCTGCGGTTGCGTGAGCTGCCGTACCGGTCGCTGCAGCTCGGTCTGGGCGGTTCGGCCGTGCCGCTCTACGTCGATGAGTGGATCACCACGATCACCGACGTCACCGGGCTCGCCCGCCGGATCCGTGGACACCTCGACGACGGCGACGAGGCCCGGGCGGCCACGTTGCTGCCACCCGAGCGCCCGTACCCGCTGACCGAGCAGATCGCCGCGCGGATCGCCGCGGGCTAGAACAGGCTCTGGACGTCGCCCCGGGGCGCGTCGCCGGCCAGCACGAAATCGTTCGTCCCGAGGTTCTCCACCAGCCCGTCCTCGACCAGCCCAGCCAGCGCCCGGGCCCGCTGCACCTCGTCCTGCCAGACCAGGTCGAGCCGCTGCCGCGAGACAGGGCCGGTCGCGTGCCGCAGCACCTCCAGGAGCAGGCCGCGGACCTGCCGGTCGGTGCCGGCGTAACGCTGCGGTTTACGGCTCGGCCCCTCGGGCAGCGGCAGGCCGGTGAGCCGCCACGCGCAGACGTCGTGGAACGGGCAGTCGACGCACTTCGGGGCTCGGGCCGTGCAGACGATCGCGCCGAGCTCCATGAACGCGATACTTGCCCGCGCCGCGCGTGCCTCGTCGTCCGGCAGCAGCGCCTCCATGGCGGTCAGATCGGCGGCCGTGGTGGCGGGTCCGGCGTCCGGCTTGCCCTCGACGGCGCGGCAGACGACCCGGCGCACGTTGGTGTCGACGACCGGATGACGCTGGCCGTAGGCGAACGTCGCGACCGCCCGTCCGGTGTACGTCCCGACACCCGGCAGCGCCAGCAGCTCGTCCAGGGAGGAGGGAACTCGTCCGCCGTGGCGCTCGACGATGGCGACCGCGCACGCGTGCAGGCGCATCGCCCGTCTGGGGTACCCCAGACGGCCCCACATGCGGATCGCCTCCGACTGCGGGTCGGCGGCCAGAGCGGCCGGTTCCGGCCAGCGGGTCATCCAGGATCGCCAGGCGGGTTCCACCCGTACGACCGGGGTCTGCTGCAGCATCACCTCGCTGACCAGCACTCCCCAGGGTGTGGTGTCGGGCTGCCGCCAGGGCAGATCACGGGCGTTCACGTCGAACCATGCGATGGCGTCGTCTGCGAGAGTCATAGCCGGTCAACTGTAGGCGAGGTCCATCTTTAACGAACCTTGCCTGACTTGGTGTCGCATGTCCGGCGCGTCGTGCACATAGCGATGGGTGTGCGGGTTTACGGTGGGCGACATCATGCGTGCGACGGTTGGTCCCCTCCCACCCGCGGTCTACTGGCGGCGGCGTGCGGTCGTGCTGGGCGCGGTGCTGCTCGGCGTCATCGTGCTGTTCGTGTCCTGCTCCGGTGAGGACAAACCTGACCCGAAGAACACCTCGGCGCAGAGCACGGGCACCCCGGCGCCCAAGGACACGGGCGCGTCGCCGAAGCCGTCGCTCGAGGACAGTGCGCCGCCCGGCGTGGGTCCGGCCTACCCCGACCCGGCCGACCTGCTCTCGCAGCAGCCCGGCGACGGTGACCCCCTGCCCCCGCCGGCCACCACCGGCGCTGCCGTGAACCCGCCGGCCGCCGGTCAGGGCGAGGGCTGCGCGGACGCGGAGATGTCGCTCACGCCGGTTCCGTCCGACACGTCGCCACAGCGGGGCGCCACGATCTCGATCAAGCTGAAGATCAAGAACTCCGGCACCCGTACGTGCACCCGCGACCTGGGCGCCAGTGCGCAGGAGCTGTACATCGCCGAGGGCGCCCAGCGACTCTGGTCGTCCGACCAGTGCGCGGCGGTCAAGGGCAACGACATCGTGACGCTCGGCCCCGGCGTCGAGAAGGTCTTCGAGGTCAACTGGAACGGCAAGCAGTCCAACCAGTGCACGGGGGCGGCCGCCTCCGGTCCGGTGCCGCCGACCGGTGCCTACCAGCTGTTCGGCCGTCTCGACACGATCGTGAGCCCGCCGGTCGTACTCACCGTCGTCGCCTGATTTGGTCGCGGCACTGGAGCTGTACCTGGACGTCGACACGACACGCCGGGTACGGACCCTCTGGCGCGCCCTGGACGACGAGGGCATCCCGTCGCTCGGCTCGCTGCACCAGAAGCACCGCCCGCACGTCTCGCTGGCAGCCGCCCACCGCATCGACCCGCATGCGGTGGCGTCGGCGCTCGACGGCTTCCCGGTCGGTCGTGGCCTGACCCTCGAGTTCGACTTCGTCGGCCAGTTCGTCGGTCGCGTCCTCTGGCTCGGCGTCACCGTGACCGAGGAGCTGCTGGCGCACCATCGGGCCGTCCACGAGCGCCTCACCGCGGGCGGCGTCGAGATCTGGGACCACTACCGGCCGGGGCGGTGGGTGCCGCACTGCACGATCTCGCTGCGGGTCCCCAACCCGGTGATGGCCCCGGCGGTCCGGCGCTGCCTGGAATACCTGCCGATACGCGCGACCGTCGTCGGCGCGGCGCTGGCCGACCATTCCCAGGACATAAGCCACAACCTTTGATTTCGGTACGGCTACGAGTACCCCGGTGGTGTGGCCGGCGACATCCGCGGTGGTCCCGGGCCCCAGCGCCACTTTCGGGCTGAGGCGTCCGGTCACCGAAACCCATGCCACAGCCGGGGGAACTACGTAACGTGACGCTGGCCGACCACCGGCACATGGGAAACGCGATCAGGCGACCGTCTGTCCGGGCCGGACGGGTGACGCATGTCACTCGCCGATTCACCCGGAGGTAGCGGCCCGTCGTCAGACGTAGCGTTCCAGGATCGACGCCTCGGCCAGACGCGACAGCCCTTCGCGGACACCCCGCGCCCGGGCATCGCCGACGCCCTCGACGGCCTGGAGGTCCTCGACCGTGGCGCCGAGCAGACGCTGCAGACTGCCGAAGTGGTCGACGAGCCGGTCGACGATCTGGGCGGGCAGCCGGGGCACCTTGGCCAGCAGCCGGAACCCGCGCGGCGAGACGGCGGCGTCCAGCGAGTCGGAGGCGCCCGGGTAGCCGATCGCCTTGGCGACCGCCACCAGGTCGATCATCTCGGTGGCGGTGAGCAGGTCGAGCTCGACGAGGGCCTCGTCCAGGGTGCGGGCCTTGCGGCCGGACGGCAGGTAGTCGCGGATGACCAGGGTGCGGTCGGCGTCGACACCGGCCATGAGCTCGTCGAGCTGCAGGGCGAGGAGACGGCCGTCGGTGCCGAGCTCGACCACATACCCGGAGATCTCGTCGGCGATCCGCCGGACCATCTCGAGACGCTGCACCACGGCGACCGCGTCGCGGACGGTGACCAGGTCCTCGATCTCGAGGGCGGACAGTGTGCCGGACACCTCGTCGAGGCGGAGCTTGTAACGCTCGAGCGTGGCGAGGGCCTGGTTGGCGCGCGACAGGATGGCCGCCGAGTCGTCGAGGACGTGCCGCTGCCCGTTCACATACAGACCGATGATGTGCATCGACTGGCTCACCGAGATCACCGGGTAACCGGACTGCTTGGCGACCCGCTCGGCGGTGCGGTGCCGGGTGCCGGACTCCTCGGACGGGATCGACGGGTCGGGCATCAGATGGACGGCGGCCCGGACTATCCGGGTGCCGTCGCTGGACAGGACCACGGCGCCGTCCATCTTGCACAGCTCGCGGAGCCGGGTGGCGGAGAACTCCACGTCGAGCGGGAAACCGCCGGTGCAGATGGTCTCCACGACAGCGTCGTAGCCCAGGACGATGAGCGCGCCGGTGCGGCCCCGCAGGATGCGCTCCAGACCGTCGCGCAGGGCGGTGCCGGGCGCCATGAGGGCCAGGTTGGCCCGCAGCGGATCACTCGCGCCACCGGTCAGACCGGCTCCCGCAACCGGCGTCATCGCGCGATGCCCCGCGCCGTTGACGCCGGGACGCGGCGTTGAACTGGCGGCGGGCTTTGAACCATCGCGGTCGAGCGGCACCCGGACATTCTACGGACTACGGTCCAGGCCAACGAGGCGTGGTTCGATGAATGTTCCGTAGCGTGATGAAACGTGACCCACAGTCACTGGAATCGGCTGGTCATCGGGAGCCGTGCTCGGCCGAGGCGCGCGCCGCGCTCTGCAACGCCGCCTGCAAATTGCTCACCTCGACGACCTGCATGCTCTTGGGCACACCGGCCGTGCCGTCGGGACCGCAGCCCGGTGGCACCAGCGCGACCTTGAAACCGAGCCGCGCCGCCTCGGCCAGTCGCCGGCCCACCGCGCCGACCCGGCGGATCTCGCCGGTCAGGCCGACCTCGCCGATCGCCACCAGATGCGGTGCCATCGCCAGGTCGAGGCCGCCGGACGCGACGGCCAGGGCCATGGCCAGGTCGGCGGACGGCTCGATCAGCCGGATGCCGCCCACAGTGGCCGCGAAGACCTCACGGTTGTAGAGCTTGAGCTGCTTGGTGCGGCGCTCCAGGACGGCCAGCACCATCGCGAGCCGGGCATGGTCGAGACCTGACACCGTGCGGCGGGGTGAACCCTGCACCTCGGCCCCGATCAGCGCCTGCACCTCGGTGACCAGCGCCCGCCGGCCCTCCATCGCCACGGTGACGCAGGTGCCGGGAACCGGCTCCAGATAGCGCGTGAGGAACAGCCCGGACGGGTCGGGCAGGCTGGTGATGCCACCCTCGTGCATCTCGAAGCAGCCCACCTCGTCGGCGGCGCCGAACCGGTTCTTCACACCGCGCACCAGGCGCAGCGACGAGTGCTTGTCGCCCTCGAAGTGCAGCACCACGTCGACCAGGTGCTCGAGCACGCGTGGGCCGGCGACCTGACCGTCCTTGGTCACGTGACCGACCAGGACGGTGGCGATGCCCCGCTCCTTGGCGATCGAGACCAGCGCGGCGGTGACCGCCCGCACCTGGGTGACACCACCCGGCACGCCCTCGGTGCCGGGGGCCGAGACGGTCTGCACCGAGTCGAGGACCAGCAGGCCCGGCTTGACCGCGTCGAGGTGGCCGATCACCGTACCGAGATCGTTCTCCGAGGCCAGGTAGAGCTTGTCGTGCAGGGCGCCGAGGCGCTCGGCCCGCAGACGGACCTGGCTGACCGACTCCTCACCACTGACCACCAGCGATGGCGTGCCGGCCCCGGCCGCCCACTGCTGGGCGACGTCGAGCAGCAGTGTCGACTTGCCCACGCCGGGCTCCCCGGCGAGAAGCACCACGGCACCGGGCACCAGACCACCGCCGAGCACTCGGTCGAGCTCGCCGACCCCGGTCGCCACAGCCCGCGCGGGAGCCGCGCTGATCTGCGCGATCGGGCGGGCCGGCTCGGCCGGCATGCGGGAGCTGACCACGCGGCCGGTGGCGGCCACGGTGACCGTGGACTCGATGATCGAGCCCCACTCACCGCACTCCGGACAGCGGCCCAGCCACTTCGGTGGCTGGTGGCCACAGGCGTCGCAGACGTAGGCGGCCTTGGGAGCCTTGGCGGTGGAGCGGGAGGTCGTCACCCCGACACGCTAGCTCGGGGGTACGACAACTCCGGACGTCAGTGGCCTTCGCCCTCGGACTCGCCGTGGACCTCGGCGGAACCGCGCGGAGCCGGGGTGAGCGGCGACGCGACCGGCGCCTGCACCTCGAGCGGAGTGGCGTCGTCACTGAACTCGAAGACCAGGCTGACGGACATGCCCGGCTTGAGGTCGTCGCTCAGACCGATGACCTGGAGCTGGGCGCTGTCGGTCGGCCGGAACAGGGCGGAACCCTGCGGGGCGATCTTGATCTGCGCGGGCTTCACCGTGGCGGTCGGGGCGGCGCTCGCGGCAGGGCCCGCCGACGGGCCGGCGCTGGTCGAGGAGGCGACCTCACCCGGCGTCGTGACGGTCGCCGTGCTGACGAACCCGACCTGGGTGGCACCGACGACCTGCGGACGGTCCGGCGCCTTGGGGCTGATCGTGACGGTGACCGTCTCGTTGGTCTGGTTGTACAGACTCAGCTCGAGCGGCGCGTTCTCCTTGGCGTGGTAGCCCTCGACGCCGTTGTACTCCACCTGCAGGTTGCGGATGAGCACGCTGCCGGTGGCCGACTTCGTGTTCACGCCGGCGATCGGCGCGTCCAGGATGGCGGTCTCGGCGACCTGGCCGGCCGAGCAGCCGCCCAATGCCAGCGCAGCGACCGTGGCGGCACCCGCGACCAGAGCGGCGCGACGGGTTCCCAGGGAGCGCATCACGATCCTCCAAATAGAGACACCAAGGTGTTAGATCAGCGTAGTGGGCGACGATCGTGCGCGTGCGGGGACCCATCCATCAGGTCGCCGGGCCGCTGAGAACCTCAGGTCACCCGGCCGCTGAGGACCAGCAGCAGGACGTCGATCAGGGCCACCACGACGACCGCCCGGAAGAGTGCGACCGGCCGCCCCTCGGCGCGGCGCGCGGCGTACCAGCCCCATGGCAGGACCACGACGGCGGCCGCGCCCGCAGCCAGCCCGGACCACGACGGCGGCCCGGGCGGCCCGAGGACCAGCGTGAGTGTCGCGCCCAGCAGGAGCACCGCGGCGGCCAGCTGCGACCCCCTCGCGCCGATGCGGTGCGGCAGGCCGTGGATCCCGGTGGCCGCGTCGTCGGCGAGATCGGGCAGCACGTTGGCGAAATGCGCGCCACCACCCAGCAGGGCGCCCGCCGCGACCAGCCACACCGGCGGGGCAGGGGAGCCGGGCAGCGCCAGCACCACGAATGCCGGTAGCAGACCGAAAGAGATCAGATAGGGGAGCACCGAGAACGCGGTGTTCTTGAGCGGCCAGTCGTAGAGCAGGGCGACCACCATGGCGACCGAGATCGCCAGCGTCGCCTCAAGACCCAGGGGCAGGGCGAGGAGGGGTACGGCCAGCGCGGCCAGAAGTCCGGAGAGTCCGACGGCACGCGCGGTGACCGCCCCCGACGCGACCGGTTTGTCGAGCCGCCCGCTGGCCCGGTCACGTTCCGCGTCCAGCCAGTCGTTGACCCAGCCCACCGCGAGCTGGGTGGCCGCCACCGTCGCGGCGACCGCGGCCAGCCGCCACCCACGGTGCCCCGCCCCGGCGGCCAGCAGCGTGATGGCCACGGTGACCGCGCCGCCCGGTTCCGGATGTGCTGATCTGAGCAGCGCGAGCGCACGGGACATGACTCGTAAGTGTGGTGGCCGGGCCCGAGCCGTGCCAGTCTCGATCGCATGCGATCGATGCCGCGCAACGATCCACGTCAGTACGACGACCTCGCCGCCGAGTGGTGGCACCCGACCGGAACCTTCGCCCTGCTGCACTGGCTCGCCGCCGCCCGTGCCGCCCTCGTCCCGCCCGCCCCCGGACCCGGCCGGATCCTGGTCGACGCAGGCTGCGGAGGCGGCCTGCTCGCGCCCCACCTGCGCGGTAAGGGCTACCGGCACATCGGCGTCGACCTGCGCCGCACCGGTCTCGAACAGGCCGCGCCGCGCGGCGTGACCGCGGTCCTCGGCGACGTGACGGCGCTGCCGCTGGCCCCGCACAGCGCCGACGTGGTGGTGGCCGGCGAGATCCTGGAGCACGTCACCGACCTGCCCGGCACGGTCGCCGAGCTGTGCCGGGTGCTGCGCCCGGGCGGCATTGTGGTGCTCGACACACTCAACGACACGGGCCTTAGCCGGCTGATCACCGTGACGCTCGGGGAACGGCTCGGCATCGCCCCGCCCGGCCTGCACGATCCGGCGCTGTTCGTGCCGCCGCGCCGGCTGGTCGCCGAATTCGCCCGGCACGGAGTGCCACTACGCATCCGCGGAGTGCGGCCCAGCCTGACCGGACTGTTCCGCTGGCTGGTGCTGCGCCGGCCGGCGCACGGCCGCCGGATCGTTCCGGTCCCGTCGACCGCGGTCCTCTACCAAGGCATCGGCCGCAAAATCCGGGGTATCGAAGGACGTGCTCACGAAACAGGAGTTGCCCATGCTGCTGGATGACGCCCGGCGGCTGGCGCCACGATTAGCGGCCCGTGCCCCCGATACCGACCGTGACGGAATGTTCCCCGCCGACGACTTCGCCGATCTCCGTGACGCCGGATTCTTCGGCCTGATGGTCCCGGCGCGGCTGGGCGGCGCCGGGGCGGGCTTCAGCCAGTACGCGGACGTCGCCTACGAACTGGCCCGCGGCAACGGCGCCACCGCCCTGATCTTCAACATGCACGCCTCGGTGACCGGCGCCCTCAGCGGCGTCACCGACGAGCTGGCCGAGGCGCTCGGGCTCCCGCCGGAGGCGCTGGCGGCTCGCGACGACGCGCTCAAGGCTGCGGCCGGGGGTAGCTGGTACGCCGTCGCGATGAGCGAACGGGGTGCCGGGTCCCGGCTGTCCCGGCTGGCCACCACCTACGAACCGGTGGACGGCGGCTACCGGATCAAGGGCTCGAAGACGTTCTGCTCGGGGGCCGGGCACGCGGACGCGTACCTGATCGCCGCCCGCAGCGCCGCCGACCCGTCGCAGGTCTCGCAATTCCTGGTCACGGCCGGTGACGGTCTGCGGGTGGAACCGACCTGGGACGCCCTCGGCATGCGCGCCACCGCCTCCCACGACCTGCACGTGGACGTCACCGTGCCGGCCGCCGCGCTGCTCGGCGGTGTCGAGGGCCTGGCCCTGGCGGTGGCCCAGCTCGCGCCCCACTGGATGGTCGCCAGCTACGCCGCCGTCTACGTGGGTGTGGCCCGGGCCGCCGTCGACGCCGCCGTCGAACACGTGCAGGCGCGTGGCCTGGGCGGGCTCCCAGCCGTGCGGTCGCGCATCGGCCGGGCCGACGCCGCGGTCGCCGCCGCTCACCTGGTGACCCGGGAAGCGGCCCGCCGGGTCGACGAGGCACCCGGCGACGCCGAGACGAACCGTTGGGTGTGGCGGGCGAAACTGCTCGCCGGAAGCACCGCCGCCGAGGTGGCGGCGTCGATGCTGGAGGCGGCCGGCACCTCCGCGATGCGCCGTGGGCATCCGCTGGAACGGCTCTACCGGGACGCGCGGGCCGGCTCACTGCAACCGGCCACCGGCGACGTCTGCGCCGACTGGCTCGGGGTGGACGCGCTCGGCGGCGACCCGGACGCCGACGGGGTGGCACCGCGATGGTGACGGCGGCGATCAGCGGCCTGGGTGTCGCCCTGCCACCCGCGACCGCCCAGGACGACCTATGGGATGGTTACTTCGCCCGCCACTACGCGGGGTCACGCAGCGGACTGGCCCGGCGCATCTTCGCGAACGCCGGCGTACGCACAAGGCAGGCCGTCGTGAGCCCGCTGCTGGAGGACGTCTCCGAGTGGTCCACAGAACGCCGGATGCGCCGCTACCAGGCTGAAGTGATGCCGCTGGGCAAGGCGGCGGTCAGCCGGGCCCTCGCCGACGCCGGGATCGCGGCCGGCGATCTGGGGCTGTTCGCGGTCTGTTCCTGCACCGGCTACGCCACTCCGGGCCTGGACATCCTGCTCGCCCGGGACATGGGAATGTCACCGAACCTGCAACGACTCGTCGTCGGGCACATGGGCTGTTACGCGGCGTTGCCGGGCCTCGGCACGGTCAGCGACTTCGTCACCGCCCGCGGCCGGCCGGCCCTGCTGCTCTGCGCGGAGCTCACCAGCCTGCACCTGCAGCCGGCCGGCTCCCGTACCGACATCCAGCAGATCGTCTCCCACGCGCTGTTCTCCGACGCCGCGGCCGCCGTCGTGGTCACGGCGGATTCACCGGGGTACGCCGTACGCGAGGTCGCCGCGATCACCGACACCTCCACGGCCGACCACATGACGTGGGAGATCACCGACCAGGGCTTCCGGATGGGACTCTCGCCGAGGGTGCCGTCGGTGCTCGCCGCACACGTCCGCGGTCTCGTCGACCAGGTCCTGGAACGGCACGGACGGACCATCGCCGACGTCGACGGCTGGGCCGTGCACCCGGGCGGCCCCAAGATCCTCGACGTGGTCCAGGAGCGGCTCGGCCTCGACGACACCGCGCTCGCCACCTCCCGCGCGGTGCTGGCCGCCCGCGGCAACTGCTCCTCACCCACGGTCCTGCTCGTACTCGACGAGCTGCGCCGCCTCCCGAATCCACCGAGATCGATCATCATGCTCGCGTTCGGTCCGGGGCTCACGCTCTATGTCACCCTTCTGGAGGCCTCTACCCTCGCAGCGTGAGCGTCGAACGGGGGCACGGTGCCGTGCTGCACGCACTGGCCGCTCTGATCTTGGTGATCGGTGTCGGGTGGTGGTGGCGTGCCGCACCACATCCGGCTGTCGACCGCCGGTTGGTCGACTGGCGGCAGTCCGCCGAACAGCTGCTGCCCGACATCGGCGACCACGAGATGTCCAACACGCTGGCATTGGAGGCCGAAGCCGGCCACGAGGAGGTCGTCGACGTCGAACAGGGCGAGTTCCTGATCTCGGTCGTCTGCGCGGGCAGCGACGGCAGCCGGGTCCGGGTGAGCCTGGGAGAGGGCTCCGGCCGTGGCCTGCGCTGCTCCGGTTCCCGTACGCCGGAGACGTTCACTGTCACCCTCGTCAACGAGCTGCGCCTGAAGGTATCCGTCGAATCCACCGGCCCGGTCGTCTTCCGCTATGCCTTGCAGCGCTCAAACGGGTGATTCCGGCCCTGTCCGTGTCGGTCCTTGGCCGTGTCGGTCCTTGGCCCTGTCGGCTCGGTGTCTCCATGGGCTTGCTGTGCCTGTCGGCTCGCTGTCTCCACTGGTTCACTGTCTCTGTCGGCTTGCTGTCTCCATGAGCTTGCTCTGCCTGGCGGTTCTCTGTGCCCACCGCCCTTAGCTCCTCGTCGAGCTTCTTTCCGGCGAGCGTGTTGCTCTCCGGCTGTGTTTCACCTACACCTTTACCCTGCGTGGTTCTTGTGCGGCAATTTGGTGTCCTGGCGGCTCCGGCGGCGAGGGGCGTCCAACATGGGCCGGTCGCGGTGACCTTGGATGCTGATGGCCGCGGGGGAGACTGGCTAGAGAACCGAAGAAGTGGGCGACGAGCCGCGCACAAGATCTGTGAGGGTCGCTGTCAAACGGTTGCGGCGCGGGGGTTGCCGGGTCCGCCCCCGACCCGACCTGCCGCCTGGCCCCGCCGTGCCGTCGCCCCGCCGCCGCCGCGCCCGCCATGCCGCGCCGTGCCGTGCCCGTGCCGTGCCGCCGTGCCGCGCCCCGCGCCGTGCCGCGCCCCGCGCCGTGCCCCGTGCCGTGCCGTGCCCCGTGCCGTGCCGTGCCCCGTGCCGTGCCGTGCCCCGCGCCGCTCCGCGCGCCGCTCCGCGCGCCGCGCCGCGCCGCGCGCCGCGCCGCGCCGCGCGCCGCGCCGTGCCGCGCGCCGTGCCGTGCCGCGCGCCGTGCCGTGCCCCGCGCCGTGCCGTGCCCCGCGCCGTGCCGCGCCCCGCGCCGTGCCGCGCCCCGCGCCGCGCCGCGCCGCCGCGCCCCGTGCGGGCCGTGCCGGGCGGGCCGGGCCGCGCTGCCATCAATGGGGGAGATCTTGTGAGGTTCGGCCGCCATCTCGACCTGAACCTCACTACTTCTGCCGCCAGGTAGGCGGAGCGGCGGAGCGGCGGGCAATCTTGTGCGGTTACGCCGTTCCAGCGACCACAACCTCACAAGATCTGGCTGGCGGCGACGAGTGACCAGAATCCACGATTGAGCAGGTGCGACAGGTGTGCTTGCGGCCTTTGACTGCCGGGTGTCGCACGGCGGAGGCGAGCGCGCGTGTAACGAGGCGAGCGTCGCCCGGGTTGGTTATCCGAGGCGAGCGGTGCCCCAGGGCAGTGGGTGTGGGTCTCGAGGCGGCCGGGGTGGGGCGGCGGATGTGGGCGTTTGAGCTGGGCGGCGTGGCTCGGCCGGGGTGGGGGCGGCGGGTGTGGGTGTTTGAGCTGGGCGGCGTGGCTCGGCCGGGGTGGGGGCGGCGGGTGTGGGTGTTTGAGCTGGGCGTCGTGGGGCGGCCGGCGGATGTAAGCGTTTGAGCTGGGCGGCGTGGCGCTGTCGGCAATTGTGGGCGTGCGAGGCGAGCGGTGTGCGAGGCGAGCGGCGGGCGGCGTGGCGGCGGGCGGCGTGGAGGCGGCGGGTGCGGGTGCCTCGAAAGGTGACGGCCTGCTGCATGGGTGCTGCTTTTGTGCACGCGTAGGGCCTCGGCCACCGCATGAGCCCCGGCGGTCGCTGTAAGGCCTTGAGGGTCGCCGGCGTCGCGGTGTAGGCCCGGAACGGGTTGATGCGGTTGTGATCTGCGTAGCTCGTACCGAATGAGGTGTTTGGTCTTTATAGGCGTGAGAGATCCGGACGAATCGTCTCCACCGACGCGGTTCGCTGGTGCAGCCTGACGATCTTGCCGAGGGTGTCGACCACGGCGACAGCGGCGGTTCCGTCGGGAGGGCCGATGCCGAGTTGGTCACGCAGCGTGTCGGTCTGATCGTGCAGGAAGACGAGGGTCTTGCCGTCGGCGGCGGGGGTCCGCGCGGTGGGCAGCACGTCGGACGACGTCGCGCCGGTGGACGGCTTGATCGAGGAGACCACCAGGATCGTGGTGCCGGGGCGGGCCGCGGCGACCGTGTCGGTGATCAGTTTTGCGCAGTCGCAGCCCTCGGTGAGCAGCACCACTGCCGGCAGGCGGCCACGGACCGAGACGGCCTCGCCGTCGGTCGTGTTGATCAGGTCGATGGCGGGGAGCTTGTCGATCGGCGTCGCGGTGGTACTGGAGGTGCGCTGAGTGACCGGCTGTCGGGGCGGGCCGGGCCAGGCCGAGGCGAACAGGCTGGCCACTGTGACCAGCACGGCCATTGAAATGATCAGGGCGGGGGTACGTACGAGCAGCGTCCCGAACCTGCGCAGCCGCCGGACCGATGGTCGTCGGGCCAGGCGCTGCAGTCGGGTGAGCGGCGGGCCGGTGTGCAGCTCGGCGCGCACGGCCGCGACCTCGTCAGCGAGCTCGGAGAGATCGTCGGGGATGACGATCACGCCCCACTCCTCGGGGAAGTCAGGGAGATCGTCGGGGGTCCCGCCCCCGGGCGGCCTGCCGCCGTTGTCGCTCGCGCCAGCCATGACTCAACCTCCCCCCTGGCCGACCAGATCTTGCTTCGGTCGGGGAACTCCCGTCCAGCCTCCCCCACGTGAGGCCGCATCGCCAGTGCTGCACTGATGCGGACCTTAGCGATAAGCTGGATCTCACAAAGCCATCAGGTCGGAAATTTCCGACTTGGTAAGTGCGGGCTCGTTGGTGTGAGCCGTGACAGAGATGTCACTTTGCGTTACTTAGGCAGCTTCCGGCTTCGCTGTCAAGCGGTAGAAAGCCCCATCACAGGGCCTCTGAGCTGCACTAACAGTGACCGTCAGGGCGAGACACGAGCGCCTGGGCGTGTTACCCTAGACACAGCGAAAGGGGTTTCGAACCTATGGTTTTCAGTGTCGGCGAGACCGTTGTTTACCCCCACCACGGGGCCGCACTCATCGAGGCAATCGAGACTAGGGTCATCAAGGGCGTTGAAAGGCAGTACCTCGTTCTGCGTGTCGCCCAGGGCGATCTGACTGTTCGAGTGCCCGCTGAGAACGCCGAGGAAGTCGGCGTGCGCGAAGTGGTTGGCGAGGAAGGCCTGGGTAAGGTCTTCGACGTCCTCCGCGCTCCGCACACCGAGGAGCCGACCAACTGGTCGCGGCGCTACAAGGCGAACCTGGAGAAGCTCGCTTCCGGTAACCCGCTCAAGGTCGCGGAAGTTGTTCGTGACCTTTGGCGTCGTGAGCGTGAGCGTGGCCTGTCGGCGGGTGAGAAGCGGATGCTCGCCAAGGCTCGTGACATTCTGGTCGGCGAGGTCGCCCTCGCTGAGAAGAGCACCAAGGATGAGGCCGAGGTCCTGCTCGACAAGGTCCTCACCGAGGCCTGATCCACCGACGCCATCCCTCTTCAAACTGTGTCCGACGACGGCGACGTGACCGCGCAGCTCAATGCTCGCGGTGACGTCGCCGTCGTCGTTCCAGCCGCGGGTGCCGGTGTCCGCCTCGGTCCCGGCGCTCCCAAGGCGCTCCGCCTGCTGGACGGCGAACCACTGCTCGTCCATGCCATCCGGCGGACGGCCGCCGCGCCGTCGGTCCGGATGATCGTGGTGGCCGCGCCACCCGCCGAGGTCGACGCCGTGCACGCCCTGCTCGCGCCGGTCGCCCCCGTCACCGTGGTGGCCGGCGGCGCTGAACGGCAGGACTCCGTCTCCGCGGCGCTCGCGGTCGTTCCCGACGACATCGGCATCGTTCTCGTGCACGACGCCGCCCGCTGCCTGGCGCCCGCCGAACTTTTCGAGCGTGTCGCGGCCACGGTCCGTGATGGGGCCGACGCCGTCATCCCGTCGCTTCCCGTGATCGACACGATCAAGGAGGTCGCCGCCGACGGCACGGTGCTCGGCACCGTCGACCGGTCGGTGCTGCGAGCCGTGCAGACACCCCAGGGCTTCCGTGCCGCGGTTCTGCGGGCCGCCCATGCCGCGGCCGCCGACCTGCACACCGACGACGCCGGAGCGGTCGAGAAACTGGGTCGTCCGGTGGTCTGCGTGACCGGGTCCGACTTCGCTCTGAAGATCACCCGGCCGATCGATCTGGCCCTCGCGACCCACCTGCTGAGCCTGGAGTCCTAGGCTTCACCGCGTGATCATTCCGCGGGTCGGTATCGGTACCGACGTTCACGCTTTCGACCCCGAGCGTCCCTGCTGGGTGGCCGGCCTGCACTGGCCCGGCGAACCCGGGCTGGCCGGGCACTCCGACGCCGACGTCGCCGCGCACGCCGCCTGCGACGCCCTGCTCTCCGCCGCCGGACTCGGCGACCTCGGCAGCAACTACGGCACGAGCCGCCCGGAGTGGGCCGGTGCGGCCGGGATCACCCTGCTCGCCGAGACGGCCCGCCGGGTCCGCGAAGCCGGGTTCGAGATCGGCAACGTCTCGATCCAGGTGATCGGCAACCACCCCAAGATCGGCAAGCGCCGCGCCGAAGCCGAGAAGTTGCTCTCCGAGGCGGTCGGTGCTCCGGTCACCGTGGCCGGCACCACCACCGACGGACTCGGCCTCACCGGGCGCGGTGAGGGGCTCGCCGGCATCGCGGTGGCGATGGTCCACACCGCGGCCACACCCCGACTCACGTGATTTCCAGGTAGACCGCCTACGCTCGGCACGTGCCCGCCCCCTTGGAGCCCGACACCACGCCGGAGGAACACCGGCAGCGCGCCCTCCTGCTCGCCGACCTCGGCCGCTACGACGAGGCCGCCGACGAGATCGCGGCCGGACTGACCGCCGAGCCGCAGGAGGTCAACCTCCTCGCCACCCTCGCCCGCATCCACCTCGCCGCCGAACAACCCGCCGAAGCCCTCGCCGCAGCCGAACGTGCCGCGTCGGCCGACCCACAGGCGCTCCCCGCGCTGGTGGTACGAGCCATGGCGCTCACCGACAGCCGACGGTTCGCCGACGCCGCACGGATCGCCGGCGAGATCCTGCACGGGTGGCCGGACGACCCGTACGCGCAACGCACCGGCGCCGCTCTGCTCAGCGAGTCGCGCAATGGCCAGGAGGCACTCAACGCCGCGTGGAACGGCGTCAAGGCCGCCCCCACCGAAGCCGAAGCGCACCTGGTGCTGGCCCTGGTGGCGGCCCGGCTGCGCCTGTTCGACCTGGCACAGCGGGCATACGGCGAAGCGCTCGAACTCGACTCGGCGATCGCCGACGCGAGCCAGGAGACCGGCATCGTCCGGTTCGAACGACGACGGTGGGCGCAGGCCATCGAGGACCTCGCCGAACTCGCGTCGCTCAGCACACCCCAGGAGCCGGCACCCGCGGACACCACGGACACACCCGGCACCGCGACCGCGCCCGCCGCGCCCGCCGCGCCAGCGGTCCCGCCGGTGAGCCGGCCCACCCGTCCGGTACTGGACACCTCCGAGGAGTCGTCCGAGGCGGTGCGCGAGACCGTCCGGTACGGCGCCGGCGGCACCATCGTCGCCGCGGTCCTGGCCGCCGCCATGACCCTGACCAGCACCGGCATCTCCCGGGTCTGGGCAGGTCTGATCGGCGTGCTCGTCTTCGGTGCGGTGATCTTCTGGTTCCGCGGGCGCCTGCCCGAACCGGTCGGCGTGGTGCTGCCGAGACTGCGCAACAACGACCAGAAACTCGCGGTCGCGGTCTACCTCACCTTCGCGGCACCACTCTTCCTTCTGGCGTACGCCGTGATCGGCGGCCCGATCCCGCTGGTCGCCGGCATGCTCACGGCGGTGGTGGCCGAGCTCCTGACAGTGCTCGGCAGACGCCGCTGACACCCGGCCCGGCCGGCTCGTCTGTGATGGTGAAACGGGTCTTGTTGCCCGGTCGGGCTGGGAAGTGACATAACGGACTTGGTTGTCCGTATCTCAGGGCGTCTATTAGGTTCGGAATCGTGTCAACGATGGTGCCTCCGCTGTATGCCGGGCTGGTCGATGACGCTTCCCTGCTCCCACCCAGCCCGGTGGGCCTCACCGACGCCGTCGCCAAACACCACGAACACGCCACCGCGTGGTATCGCGGACTGGTCGGCTCGCTGCTCGTACCCGCGTCGGTCGTCGGCACCGGACAGGTACCCCGTCTCACCGCGGGCCTGATCGGCGACGTGTCGGCCGCCGCCCTCCCGGCAACCGTCGAGAAGCTGCGCGCCTCCGGAGTCGTCGTCGAGCACGTCGAAGCGGCGGTCGCCCGGCGCGGCGAGGACCCCCAGCCCGGCGTCGCCACCCTCTGCGAATTCGCCGCCGCGCAGAACGGCCTGCCGCTGTACGCCGAGATCCCGCTCAGCTGGGGCCTCCTCTCCGCCCTCGACTCGGTCGCCGAAGCGCGCGCCGGTGGACTGCCGATCGCACCCAAGTTCCGCGTCGGTGGCCTGGCCGCGGAACTCTTCCCCACCCCGGTCGAGCTCGCCGCCGTGATCTGCGCCTGCCGGGACCGGCGACTGCCGTTCAAACTCGCGGCCGGACTCCGGCACGCCACCCGGCACACCGACCCGGAGACCGGCTTCACCCACCACGGATTCCTCAACGTGCTGGTCGCCACAGTGGTCGCCGCCGAGGGAGGTGAGGTCGCCGAGGTCGCTGAAGCACTCGCGGCCACCCACCCCGTCCCGCTCGTCGAACCGGCCCGCGCCCATCGCGACGGGCCGCGCCCGCTCTTCGTCGGTTTCGGCGCCGCCAACGTGGTCGAGCCGCTCACCGAACTGGTGCGCCTCGGCCTGATCAACGGCGGCTACGAGTAGCGTCGGCGCTCCTCAGGCCAGCCCCCGGCCGACATCGCGGCACGGCCCGGTGGGGACAGTGCGGGCGGCGTATCCCCCGTGTGTGCCGTCGTCATCCGCCCGGTGGTGAGCCGATCCGCCCGTACCTGGAATACTCTCGGCCGTGACCCGGGTGCTGCTGCGAATCATGGCGGCCGCGCTTCTGCTGGTGGTGAGCGGCCTGATCGGCTGGCGTGTGCTGGCTCCCGCGGAGCTGTCGGCGAGTGCCAGGACGCCGAACCCTCCCACGCCGTCGACCACGCTCCTCGGTGTGACCAGCCGCCTCAACGTGGCTCCGCTCATCGTCGACGGGCGCGTCCGCGTCTATGCGGCGAAACACCAGGTGCGGGCCGACGGCCCGGTCACCGCGCGAACCGTCTACACCGCCCGCTGGTCGTTCCGCCGCTGGCCCGAGCAGCTCAGCGCGGTGGTCGCGAGCGGCACGACGGTCGTCACCCGGTGGTCCGACGGCAAACTGGTCGCGATCGACTCCCGTACCGGAAAAGAAACCTGGCGGGCTGACGGCCCGGCGGCGCCCGGCTATGCCGGACACCGCACCGGCGCCGCGGCGGTCTGGAACCCTCCCGGCCTGCGTCTCGCCGGCGGCACCCTCGTGGTCACCGAGGGGCAGAGCCTTTCCGGGTACGCGGTGAGCAACGGCCAGTCGATTTGGACCACGACCGTCCCGGCCGGGTGCACGGAAGGCATCACCACCAGCGGCGGGGCGTATCTCTGCGCGACCGGTGCCTACGAGGCGACGTCGGGTGCGCCGCTCACCGGCTGGCCGGCCGGCCCCTACGCACCCGTGGGCTGTGGGACCTCCGACTGTGACGCCGTCCGCGACGGCGCCGGGCAGGGCTGGCTCGTCAGCGGGGCCGAGCCCCGTCGCGTGCCGGCGCTCGACGACCCGGCCGCCACGTTCGCCGCCGGGGTCGTGCTCATCGGCTCCTCCGCGCACTCCGCGCCTCCTGTCGCTCCGTCGCCGGCGGCTGTGCCCACCCCGGCCCCGTCTGGTGCCGCCGGGGCATCAACCTCGGCCTCGTCTTCTGCTGCCGGAGCCGCAGCTTCGGCCTCGTCTTCTGCTGCCGGAGCCGCAGCTTCGGCCTCGTCTTCTGCTGCCGGAGCCGCAGCCTTGGCCTCGTCCGGTGCTGCCGGGCTGCCGTCGGCCTCTGCGTCGGCCGACGGCAGTGGGCCGTCCTCCGACTCGGCGCCGACCCTGCCCGCGGACGCCGGAACCTCGGCGTCCGGGGACCCACACTCCACCTATTCCGCGGAGATCGCCGCGCGGTCTGTGGATGGAGCGGCATTGTGGATAACTTCCGGGCCCGCTCGGGTGCTGGGTGCAGACTTGCGGACGGTTCTGCTGCTGACGCCGGACAACATGCTGAGGGGGGTGGATGCTCAGACCGGAGTGCTCAAGTACTCGTTCCCGATGACGTTCCCGCCCGACCCGGTGGACAACACCGACTGGAAGCCCGGGCTGTATCACCTGACCGATGGTTTTCTGTCGATGGAGCGCCTGAACCGGGATGCGCCGGACGATCCGGAGTCGCCGATCTACTACCTGACCCTCGACGCTGTCCTGGTCGCCGCACTGCCTGACTGAGCGCCGCCGTTGCGTGGTGACGTCTGGCGCGGATCGAACGCGGATCGAACCGTGTGTCACCACGGGGACGTGCTGGCCGTGGTGCGTGGTGAGTTGCGGTCTGTGGGTGGGCGCGGATCACCACGATGTCGGGTACCACTTTGCGTGGTGAGTTGCGGTCTGTGGGTGGGCGCGGATCACCACGATGTCGGGTACCACTTTGCGTGGTGAGTTGCGGTCTGTGGGTGGGCGCAAGTCGCCACGTTGTCAGGTGGGGCGCTTTGTGTGGTGAGTTGCGGTCTGCCGGTGGACGCAGGTCACCACAGGGAAGTGCCGGGCTTGTGCGTGGTGATTTGCGGTTGCCGGGTGGGCGCAGGTCACCGCGGGCGGGATCAGGTCAGGTGGGGGAGCAAGGCTGACCAGGCCTCCTCGGCTGCGCCGGCGATCGGGCCCTCGTCGTCGGGGAGAGCTGCCGGGAGGATCGGTGGCGGTGAGTCGCGGTGGATCAGCATGAGGCCGTCTCGGTAGGCGGACTCGATCGCCTCGGGGACCGTGGCGAGCAGGTCGACACCGAGGCCGCCGAGGGTGACCAGGTCGGGGTCGAGTGCGTTGACCAGGCCTGCGATACCGCGGCCCAGGGCGATGCCCACGGTTCGGACGGCCTCGGCGGCGGCGACCGGGTCGGTGTCCGGGCCAGTCTCGCCGGAACTGTACGGACTGGTCGAGGCGGATGACCCCGGCGTGATGCCGGGCTCGGCGGGCCGGTCGGCCGTGGTGGCGTGAGCGGCCGTTGGCGGGGGCGCGAGGGCGGGCAGGTCGGCCGTGGTGGCGTGAGCGGCTGTTGGTGGGGGCGCGAGGGCGGGCCGGTCGGCCGTGGTGGCGTGAGCGGCCATTGGCGGAGGTGCGCTGGGGGCAGGCGGACTGGCGGTGGTGGTGTGAGTGGGCGTCGAGGGAGGCGTGCTGAGGGGTGGGGGGAGGCCGGCCAGATCCTGGCGCGCTCGCTGTGTGGTCAGGGCCCGGGCCGCGGTGGCGATCACCCGGCGGGCGTAGGTGACCGGGTCGCGGGGGCGCGGGGCGCCGAGGATGCGGGCCAGGGCGGTGCCGTCGATGGCGGTTCCCCAGCAGCCGTTGGCGCCGCAACCGCAACGTACGGCCGGGTCGCCGAAGGGCATGTGGCCGAACTCGCCGGCGGCTCCGTGTGCGCCGATCACCGGCCGGCCGTCCTCGATCACGGCTCCGCCGAGGCCGGCCTCGATGCGCAGGTGCAGGGCCACGGCCGCACCGGTCGCGGCGCCTCGGCGGTGTTCGGCGGTGGCGGCCAGGGTGGCGTCGTTGCCGGCTACCAGGAGGTCGGCTTCGGGCCAGAGGTCGTTGAGGTCGATGCCGTGCCAGTCGGACTTGAACGCCTCCAGGCGCAGGGTGCGGGAGACGGGGCCGGGGACGGAGATGCCGATGGCGCGCAGCCTGTGGCCGTACCGCGTCGTCAGATCCTTGATTGCGGCGGCGACCGCTGATCGGACCTCGGCCCATCGGGCGTCGCCGTGCCGTTCCGCGACGGAGGCGATGGTGGCGCCGCCGAGTTCGACGACGTCCAAGCGCCACGCCTCGTGGGTGACGGCGAGCGCGAGGACGAGCGGGCCGTCGGGGTGGGGAAGCAGAACCGTGGTGGGGCGGCCGCGGGTGCCGCTCGGTGCGGCCGGTGCCTGGGTGAGGAGGGTCGCGCGGCTGAGTTTGGTGACGAGTTCGGTGGCGGCGCCGGTGCCGATGCCGAGCATGCGGGCCGCGTCGGCTCTGGTCACGCCGGGGTGGCGGTGCACGATGCGGAGCAGTTCGGTGGAGCGGGTCGTCACAATCGTCATCCTTCTTAAGCTCTAGCTTAGAGTTTATTGTGTGGGGGTGAAGCTCAACCGCCCGGCGCTCGTCGTCCTCGGCACCTCCACCTTCTGCTACGTCGCCGCCGAAACCCTTCCGGTCGGTCTCCTACCGGAGATCGCGGCCGACCTCGACGTCACCGAAGCGCAGGTCGGCCTGCTGCTGACCAGCTACGCCGTGATCGCCGCGGTCAGCACGATCCCGTTGACCGCGCTCACCATGCGGGTGCCCCGGCACACACTGATCGCCGTCACCGTAGCGGTGTTCGCGGTGTCGCAGGCGGCAGCGGCAGTGGCGCCGACGTTCCTCATCCTGATGCTGTCCCGGCTGATCTGCGCTCTTGCGCACGGGGTGTTCTGGTCGGTGATCGCGCCGATCATCCTCCGTCTGGCGCCGCCGGGGCAGGGCGGTCGCGCGACGGCCATGGTCTTCGTCGGGAACTCGCTGGCCATCGTGCTCGGGGTGCCGGCCGGTACGGCCCTCGGTCAGTGGCTCGGCTGGCGGGTCGCGGTCGGTATCTTCGCGGTGGCGGGCGCGATCTGTGTGGCGTTGCTGCTGGCGGTGCTGCCGAAGCTGCCGGCGCTGCCCCGGGACCGGGAGGCGCGGACCGGGCAGCAGATGCGCAACGCGATCGGGATCCTGCGCAACGGGCGGGTCGCCCGGCTCTGCGTGGTCACCACGGTACTGGTGGTGGGGCACTTCGCGGCCTACACCTACATCGCGCCGCTGGTCCGCCGGGACGCCGGGCTGGACGGTGCCGCACTGAGCGCGCTGCTGCTCGGGTACGGCGCGGTCGGCCTGCTGGCCAACTTCGTGGTGCGACGGTTCGTGGACCGGCGGCCCGGGCCACTGGTGATCGGCCTGTCGGCGACCGTGGCGCTCTCGGTGGTGATGCTGGCCCCCGTGCTGGGCCCGGTGCCGACGATCGTCTTCACACTGCTCTGGGGCGGCGCCTTCACGGCCATCCCGGTGTTCCTGTCCACCGCACCGCTACGCGTGGCGCCAACCGCCCGCGACGCCGCCTCGGCCGTCTACGTGGTCGCCTTCCAGATCGGCATCGGCGGCGGTGCCTTCCTCGGCGAGCGGCTGGTCAGCGCCGGCTACCTCGGTACGTTGCCGCTGCTGGCCGGTGCCCTGGCGCTGACCGCCTCGATCATCACCGCGCTGTCCCCGGCGGTCTTCCCGCGCCGGATCACCGCCGAGGACCATCAGAGGGCGGAGGCCGAAGCCGCCGCCCACTGACGGAGCATCTCTACAGAGCCGCCTCGGCTGCGGCCAGGAAAAGGTCGTTCTCCTCGGGGGTGCCGATCGTCACGCGGACGCCCTCGGGGTGGAAGCCACGCACGATGACCCCGCGGTTCTCGCAGGCGGAGGCGAACGCCGCGGTCCGGTCACCGAGTGGCAGCCACACGAAGTTGGCCTGGCTGTCCGGCACGTCGAGCGACAGCTTGCGCAGCGCCTCCGCCACGCGGGTCCGCTCGGCCACGACCAGGGCGCAGCGACGGCGTACCTCATCCTCCTGGTCGAGGGCCGCGAGGGCCGCCGCCTGCGCGACCAGACTGGTGGAGAACGGGGTGACGACCTTACGGACGGCGGACGCGACCTCGGGCTGGGCGACCAGGTAGCCCATCCGCAGGCCGGCCAGGCCCCACGCCTTGCTCATGGTGCGCAGCACGACCACGTTGGCGCGGTCGCCGTACACCTCGACGCCGTCGGGCACGTCAGGGTCGGTGACGAACTCCCTGTACGCCTCGTCGAGCACCACCAGCACGTCGGAGGGCACGTCGGCGAGGAACCGGTCGATCTCCGCCTTGCGCAGGAAGGTGCCGGTCGGGTTGTTCGGGTTGCAGACGAAGACGAGGCGGGTCTGGTCGGTGATCGCCTCGGCGATGGCGGTCAGGTCGTGCCCGTGCGCGGCGGTGTTCGGCACCCGCACGCTGGTGGCGCCGGCCCCGGCCGCGATGATCGGGTACGCCTCGAACGACCGCCACGAGTAGACGACCTCGTCACCGGGCAAACAGGTGGCCTTGACGAGGATCTCGGCCAGTGCCACCGAACCGCAGCCGGTCACGACGCGGGCCGGGGCGACACCGAGCCAGGCGCCGATGCGGTCGCGCAGCTCGACCACGCCCATGTCCGGGTACCGGTGGACCGACCGGACGGCCTCGGTGACCGCCTCGACCACGCCGGGGAGGGGGCCGTACGGCACCTCGTTGCTGGCCAGTTTGACGGCCTCGGCGATGCCCAGCTCACGGGCCAGGTCGGCGACGTTGCGGCCGGGCACGTAGTTGGGCAGCGCATCCAGGTCGGCGCGGGTCAGGCGGGTCATCGGGATCCTCCGGATGGGGTGCTCGGTGGGGTTCCGCCGGGCGGCACGTCGACGACGACGGTGGCCGCCGCCTTGTCATGCCAAGCCTGCCGTAGGCGGGGGTCGAAGGCGGGCGAGAGCGCGAAGACGAACTGGACGATCAGGCCGACGCCGCACCACCAGAAGAGGTTCCAGATGCCGAGCCGGCCCCATCGGGCGAACGCCCGGGCGAAGCCGAGCGGCTCGTTCTTCTCCACCGGGACGACCTTGATCCCCAGGATCCGTTTGCCGAGGGTCTGGCCGCTGCTGGCGATCGCGGGCGCCTCGTAGGCCAGCCAGACGAGCGTGGCGATCATGACCATCGCCACCGACAGCGTCTGCATGCGCTCGGTGACCTGGAGGATCGGCGCGGTGTTGCCGGCCGCCACCTCCTCCATGTAATTGCGGAAGGCCGGCCGGAAGTCCTGCAGGTAGAGGTATCCGAAGTAGCCGTTGACCACGATGTTGAGGATCAGCACCGCGAAGATGTCGATGAGCCGCGCGGTGAGCCGCTTGCCGAGCCCGGCCAGTGCCATGCCGTGCGGCCGGACCTCGGGCAGCGGCATGGGATACGGATAGGGGTAGGGCTGCGCCTGCATGGGCTGTGCCCCGGGATGAGGCTGCCATCCCGGTGGCGGCTGCATGCCGGGCGGCGGCTGCCAGCCCGGCGGCGGTGGCGGCTGAGGCATCCATCCAGGGGGAGGCGGCGGGACCGGTGGGCCGGCGACTGGTGGGCCGGCGACCGGTGGGCCGGCGACCGGTGGGCCTGTGACCGGCTGGGGAAGAGGCTGGGCCGGGGTGGCGGGCACGGGGTCCGGCGCGGGGGGTTCCGGTTCGGCCGCGGGCGGGCCGTCCGGTGGCACGGCGTCCGCCGGGATGGCTTTGCCCAGCCAGCCCTCACCGTCCCAATAGCGCTGGGTACTGGTGTCGGCCGGGTCCTTGTACCAACCCGCGGAAACGGAACTCATGCGCAAACCTTTACCACGACAGCCTGACACTTCCCTGCGCAGCGGTCGCCCGGCGCGAGGGCCTGATCACAGTGTCACAGGTGGCCTGACGGTGACGCAGCCCGCGGTCCTGGGCAACCGTCGCGATCTTCGATGGGCAACGTGTGCAATCGGTGCGGTACGTTCCCCGGGTGAGCGAGCAGAATGTCCAGCTTGATGCGCTCGACGCGCGCCTGATCTCGATGCTGGCGGCCGAGCCGCGGATCGGTGTGCTGGAACTCTCCCGGCGGCTCGCGGTCGCCCGGGGCACCGTGCAGGCGCGGCTCGACAAGCTGACCGCGCGGGGCGCGATCAAGGGCTTCGGGCCCGAGGTCCAACCGGCGGCGATCGGGTTCGGCGTGATGAGTTTCGTGACGCTCGAGATCAGCCAGCGGTACGGCCACGATGCCGTCGCCGAGCATCTGGCCGAGATCCCCGAGGTCCTGGAGGCGCACACGATCACCGGCAGCGGGGACATCCTCTGCCGCATCGTGGCCCGTTCCAACGCCGACCTGCAGCGGGTGATCGATCAGATCGTGGGTTACGAGGGCATCGTCCGGGCGCACACGATCATCGCGCTGGCCGAGTTGATCCCGTACCGGACCGTGCCCCTGGTCCGGGCAGCAAGTCAGGCATAACGCAACGACACGGGCATTCCGCGCTCGACGCTTCCGGGATCGAAGGTCATTACCCTGCCCGCATGGCCTCGGGAGGCGGTTCCTGGAAGGGACTCTGGGTGGTCACCGTCGCCGCGGTGGCCGTCACCGTGCTGGCCACCACCCGGGTGTGGAACCCGTGGCCGCAGGTCTGGTCCTGGATCACCACGAGCGGGCCGGTCGCGCCGGGCACCACCTGGCAGCAGACGCTCGGCGGCACCCCGCAGAGCGTGGCCATCGCCGGGGAGGCGGTGATCGTCGAGTACCGGACGTCGGTCGAGGCCTACGGCCTGACCGCGGCCGTCAAACTCTGGTCCTCCGACGCCGACTGGGCCGCGATCGCGGGCAAGGGCGCGAACGCCGTGGTGGTGACGGGCCGCCTGCTGACCAAGGGCTACCAGGTCCTCGACCCGGCCACCGGGGCGGTACGCCGTGCCGACACGGCCGCCTCGGCGGTGTGGACGTACCAGGACGCGATCGTGGACCTGACCTGCGGTGGGGGCGACGACTGCAAGCTGACCGCCTGGGACCCGCGCTCCGGCTCCCAGCTGTGGAGTGTCGGCACCGGCAGCATCGGCTTCGTCCTGGACGCCGCCAACCCCGATCTGCCGGACACCCGGCGGCTGATCTCCGGCGCGGTGGACGACGACGTGGCCGGGCCGCCGGTGCTGCCCGGCCTGCTCGGGCTGCCGCACGACGGCGAGGTCCGGGTGATCGACACGGCGACCGGGAAGCTGGTGCAGACCCTGCGGCCGGAACGCAACCAGCGGGTCGCGGTGGTCGGCGGGCGGGTCCTCACGGTCACCGGCACGGCTCGGGACGGCACCTGCTACTACGGCGTGGTGGCCGGCAGTCCGCCCGGCGGGCAGAAGGTGTGGGAGCGTGACGGGCTCAACCTGCGGACCGCCGAGAACGGTTCGGCCTGTGAGCAGTCGCGGGATCCGGCGGGTGGCTACAACGTGGTGCTCGGCGTCGACCCGTACGGCCGGGAGGTTCTGATCAACGGGTACGACGGGCGGAACCTCTGGTACGGCGACAAGGAGTCGACCGTGCTGGCCGTCAGCGACACGCACGCGGTGATCGGCAAGGGCGGGTCGGTCCGGGGCTTCTCGTTCACCAAGGACAAGACCGTGTGGAAACAGGACGACCGGGAGAAGGCGGGTGCCGCCCTCACTCCGTACGCCGCGATCGTGGCCTCCAAGGGGCGGGTGACCGCGCTGGCACCTTCAACCGGGGCGGTTCGTGCCGATGTGCGTACCGATGCGAAGGTTTTCGCCGTGGGTTCGAACGGCATGATCCTGGTCTCCGGCCGTGACATGGCCTATCTGCCGTTCGCCTGAAAAGCGGACCGCCGGGGATGGGTTCGCATACCGCCGCCCCGCTGGCCTAGGCTTTCCGCTCATGAGCTCCAGCGTCGATTTCAGGTACTCGCCGCTCCTTCCGACCGGAGACGACCTGACCGAGTACCGCCTGGTCACGGATGAGGGCGTGGATGTCGTCGAAGGCCCGGGCAAACGGCGGTTCCTGACCGTCGAACCGGCCGCGCTCACCCAGCTGACCGCGGAGGCGATGCACGACATCGCCCACTACCTGCGGCCGGCGCACCTGGCGCAGCTGCGCGCCATCATCGACGACCCGAAAGCGTCGCCGAACGACCGGTTCGTCGCGCTGGACCTGCTGCGCAACGCGAACATCGCGGCCGGGGGTGTGCTGCCGATGTGCCAGGACACCGGCACGGCGATCGTGATGGGCAAGCGCGGGCGGCACGTGCTGACCGACGGCCAGGACGAGGCGGCCATCGCGCTCGGCGTCTATCAGGCGTACACCCGGCTCAACCTGCGGTATTCGCAGCTCGCCCCGATCACGATGTGGGACGAGAAGAACACCGGCACCAACCTGCCGGCGCAGATCGAGCTGTACGCCGAGGACCCGGGCGGCCACCCGGACGCGTACAAGTTCCTCTTCATGGCCAAGGGCGGCGGTTCGGCCAACAAGTCGTACCTGTACCAGGAGACGAAGGCGCTGCTCAACCCGCAGCGGATGATGCAGTTCCTGGACGAGAAACTGCGCCTCATCGGGACGTCGGCGTGCCCGCCGTACCACCTCGCCGTGGTCGTCGGCGGTACCAGCGCCGAGCACGCGCTGAAGACCGCGAAGCTTGCCTCCGCGAAGTATCTCGACAACCTGCCGACCTCGGGCACGATGCTCGCGCACGGCTTCCGCGACCTGGAGCTGGAGGCCGCGGTTCTGGAGCTGACCCGCGACTTCGGCATCGGCGCGCAGTTCGGCGGACGTTACTTCTGCCATGACGTACGGGTGATCCGCCTGCCCCGGCACGGCGCCTCCTGCCCGGTCGCGATCGCGGTCTCCTGCTCGGCCGACCGCCAGGCGGTCGCCAAGATCACTCCGTCGGGCGTCTGGCTGGAGCGTCTGGAGACAGACCCGGCCCGCTACCTGCCGGAGGTCGACCTGGAGTCCTCGCCGGTCGTGAACATCGACCTGAACCGTCCGATGGCCGAGATCCGCGAGGAGCTCAGCAAGTACCCGGTCAAGACCCGCCTGTCGCTGAGCGGCCCGCTCGTGGTGGCACGCGACATCGCGCACGCCAAGATCGCCGAGCGGCTCGACGCCGGACAGCCGATGCCCGAGTACATGCGCGATCACGCCGTCTATTACGCCGGGCCGGCCAAGACCCCCGAGGGGTACGCCTCCGGCTCGTTCGGCCCGACCACGGCCGGCCGGATGGACTCCTACGTGGAGAAGTTCCAGGCGGCCGGCGGCTCGATGGTGATGCTGGCCAAGGGCAACCGGTCCAAGCAGGTCACCGACGCGTGCCAGACGTACGGCGGCTTCTACCTCGGTTCGATCGGCGGCCCGGCCGCGCGGCTCGCCCAGGACTGCATCCGGCATGTCGAGGTGCTCGAGTTCCCCGAGCTCGGCATGGAGGCGGTCTGGAAGATCGAGGTCGAGGACTTCCCGGCCTTCATCGTCGTCGACGACAAGGGCAATGACTTCTTCGCCGAGGTCACCCGGCCGAACCCGGTCCTCAACATCGGCCGCCGCTGACGTCACCGGCGCCTACCGCGAAGGTGAACGTGCCGGGGATCCCGGGGCCACCTGCCGCGCCGGTGGCCCGCACCTCGAACCGGTAGCGCACGCCGTTGGTGAGTGTGGTGTCCGGTTTCCAGCGCTTGGCGCCCTCGGAGGTCAGCGCGGCCCCCGACCACTCGGTCCGCTGGTCACGGTGACCGACGGGCCAGAGGGCGAAGGTCGCGGTGACCGCCTCTCAGGCGTTGAGGCCGAAATCGGGGTCGTCGTGAATCCTAGGAGGGGGATACGACAGGAACCGGGACGGCGTGGGCCGGTCACGGGGCGGAGGCGGACACCTCGGGCGACGTGGTGACGGACTCGCTGGGCGCGGCGGACGCGCGGCTCACGGCGCAGTGGCCGACGACCGGGCTGAGCCAGGTGGTGATCTGCTTCTGCAGCGTCTTGTCGAGGTCCTTGGTGGTCTTGATCGCCTCGATGTAGTCGAGGTCCTTGACGCTCGCGTCGATCCGCTGGGCCGAGGTCGCGGCCACCGCCTTGAGCTCCGGGTCCTCCGCGTTCGCGGTCTCCTTGCGGATCTGCGTGCTGATGGCCTTGAGCTCGCCGGCGGCCTGCTTCTCCGCCTTGTCGGCCTCGGCGGTCGCCTTGGCCTCCTTGTAGGCGATCATCTTGCCCAGCGCCTCACCGAAACCCTTGAACTCGGCGTTGAACACCTTGTCCAGGCGGTCGCAGATCAGCACGTTGTCGGCCGAGTAGTCGGGGGCGGCGGCCGAGGGGTCCGGTGCCGCCGCGGCGGACGCGGCGGGGGTGGTGGCGGCCGGCGCGGCGACCTCATCGGTCTTCGGATCGTCGCCGCAGGCGGCACTGGTCAACAGTGCACCGCCCGCGAACACGGCCAGGATGGCGCGTCGCATCGGAGATTCCTCTTCGTCGGGGTCATCCAAACTCAGCCGACGGTACGTAACGAAAGCAGCGACGTCCAACTCTGTGTGATCGTCCCTGATACGAACAGCCCGCTCGCGGCGAACCGCGAGCGGGCTGTACCTCCCCCGTTGAGGCTGGGCCGCCTCGCCACACTCTGGGGGCGCTCTTTGGAAGCATCGGCGGCGAAGCGGCGCTGGGGAGAAGGGTGCCGTAGCGCGCTATCGATTCACTGTCGTTCCGCTCTTGATGCGATCGGTAGGCTTCCCACGCGGCCCACGGGGGGACGGGATGACCACGTTGCGCTATCGAATCCTAGGAACACTCTCAGTAGCTATTGACGAACGCCCGGTAGCGATCACGGCCGGTCGTGACCGCACCATGCTCGCGATGATGCTTCTGCGTCCGCGCCGCATCGTCGGCCTGGGCGAACTCACCGAGGCGGTCTGGGGCGCGTCGCCGCCGCCCACCGTGCGGGGCCAGGTGCAGACGTGCATCTCACGCCTGCGCCGGTTGCTCCCGGCGGACGCCATCATCACCGACCCGGCCGGGTACGGCATCGACGTCGCTCCCGGCGAACTCGACTCGGAACGCTTCCTCGCCCTCGTCGAGGCGGCTCGCTCCGCGCCGGACGCCGGGGCCGCGCGATCCGCGTACCGCGAGGCCCTGGATCTCTGGCGTGGTCCCGCCTGTGCGGAGATCGAGGCGCCGGGGGTACGCCAGGCCGCGGCGATGCTGGACGAACGCCGGGCGACGGCTCTGGAGGACGCGATCGACCTGGAGCTGGAGGCGGGACGGGCCCGGGAGATGCTGGGCGAGCTGGCCGCCCAGGTCGACCGGTTCCCGCTGCGCGAGCGGCTGCGCGGTCAGCTGATGCTCGCGCTGTTCCGGTCGGGGCGGCAGGCCGACGCGCTGGCCGAGTTCCGGCGGGCCCGCGACGTGCTGCACGACGAGCTGGGCATCGAGCCCGGCAAGGAGCTCCAGGACCTGCACCGCGACATCCTGGTGGGCGCGGTGCCCGAGGTCGCGGTGGTGACGCAGGCGGCCCCGGTGCGCGAGGCGCCCGTCCACTGCCTGCCACGGTCGGTCCCGGACTTCACCGGACGCACCGGGCTGGTCGACCGGCTCCTCGCCGAGACGATGGCGACCTCCCGGGGACCGGCGATCGTCGTGATCGACGGGATGGCCGGCAGCGGCAAGACCACGCTCGCACTGCACCTGGCCGCTCTCACCGGCGACGCCTACCCGGACGCGCATCTTTTCGTCGACCTGCAGGGCCATAGCGAACAGGACCCGGTCGACCCGGCCGCGGCGCTGCTCGTACTGCTGCGGCAGCTCGGCCTCGCCGCCGACGGCATCCCGCCCACCCTGGTCGATCGGATCGGGCTGTGGCGTACCGAACTGGCCCGCCGCCGGGCACTGGTGATCTTCGACAATGCCGGCTCCAGCGCGCAGGTCGCCGACCTGCTGCCGACCGCACCCGGCAGCGTCGCACTGGTCACCAGTCGTCGCCGGTTGGCCGGGCTGGACGGCGTGAACCCGCAGTCGTTGCCGGTGCTCGCCGACGACGAGGCGCTGGCGTTGCTGGAGCGGATCGTCGGCGAGCGGGTCCGGGCCGACCCGGAGGCGTCGGCCGAGGTGGTGCGCCGGTGCGGCGGCCTGCCGCTGGCGGTACGCCTGGCCGGGGCCCGGCTGGCACATCGGCCCCGCTGGCGGGTCGCCGACCTGGTGCGCCGGCTCGGTGAGGCGGCACTGCCCGAGCTGGCCATCGAGAACCGGACGGTGGGCAGCGCGTTCGCCCTCTCCTTCGGGCAGCTGTCCGAGCGCACGCAGCGGTTCTTCCAGCTGCTCGGCCTCTACCCGGGCATGTCACTCGACGCACCGGCGGCCGCGGCGCTCAGCGGAGCCCACCTGGACGACGCCCGGGAACTGCTCGACGAACTCGTCGACGTGCACCTGATCGAGGAGCCCGAGCCCGGGGTCTACCGCCTCCACGACCTGCTGCGGGAGTTCGCCGCCGCGCTCGCCGGGCAACTGCCCGGGCCGGAGCGGCAGCAGGCCCTGCTCGGTCTGTTCAACCTGGAGACCTACGCGGCCGTTGCCTCCAGCTTCAGCACGTACCAGCAGTCGATGGGCCGGGAGCTCAAGCACGTGCCACGTCTGCGGCCGGAACTGGTGACCGCGATCGCCGACCCGGTCGCCCGCATCGAACGGCAGCGCCCCGACCTGGTCGCTTTCGTCGATGCGGCGGCCCGGTCCGAGCATCCGCAGTACGCCTGGCTGATTCCACGGGCGACCTGGTTCCAGCTCTTCTACCGCGGCTACACCCAGGACGTGGGTGTGCTGCACGAACGCGGCCTGGCCGCCGCTCGGCGGGCCGATGACGAGACCGCCGTGGCGATGATGGTCAACGGTCTGGCCTCCTACCACTACCGGCGCGGTGAGTACGACACCGCCCGTGAGTACGTGCTGATCTCGGTGCGCACCGCGGAGCGGCAGGGGGATCTCCGGGCCATGGCCAACAAGCTCGGCAACCTGGCCACCCTGGATATCGCCACCAGCAGGTTCGCCGAGGCGGTGCAGACCTCCCGGCGGGCCGGCCGGGTCTCCGCCGTGGGCCGCTCCCGCGCGGTGGGTCTGGCCGCGCTCTTCCAGTTGTCGAACGCCTACCAGCATCTCGGCAACTACCGGGAGGCGCTGCGTCTGGACCGGATCCGCCTGCTCTCGGGCGGGCTCCGGGACACCGCCCAGCAGCATGCCGGATGCCTGCTCAACATCCAGCGGAGCAAGCGGCGGCTCGGACTCGCCTCGGCGCCGGCCGCGCAGCGATACGTCGAGATCGCCCTCAGGCTGGCCCTGCGGGAAGGTATCGCCGTTCTGGAAGCCGAGGCTCGAACCGAACTCGGCACGATCCTGGCCGAGCAGGGTCACTTCGACGCGGCGCTGGTCCAGCACCGGCGGGCGGTGGAGATCGCCGACCGGGTCGGGCAGGCCCAGTACGCGGCCGCACACCTGCACGACTACGCGGTCACCCTGCTGCGCTCGGGAAAGGGAACGGAGGCTTTGGCGATCTTCGAGCGGTCCCTGCGCGTCGCCCGGCAAGCGCGCCAGCCGTACTCCATAGCTCGTGGTCTCGCCGGAATCGGTGACTGCGTCGCCGACGGTGACCCGGATCGGGCCCGGCTGCTCTGGGCCGAGGCGCGGAAGATGTTCGAGGAGATGGGTACGCCCGAACGCTTCGCGATGGCCGAGCGGCTGGGCGATCGATGAGCGAACGGCGTTTCGGTCTGCTCGGGCCGCTGCAGGTGACCGTGGACGGCGAGCCGGTGGCGGTGACCGCCGGCCGTGACCGGGTGGTCCTCGCCGTGCTGCTGCTGAACTCCGGCCGGATCGTCGGGTTCGGCGAGCTTGCCGCGGCCGTCTGGGACGCGGAGCCGCCGGCCACCGCGCGGGGCCAGTTGCAGACGTGCGTGTCGCGGCTGCGCCGGATGTTGCCGGACGACGTGATCCGCACCGATCGGGCCGGCTACGGGATCACCATCGGCCCGGAGGACCTGGACGTGCACGTCTTCCTCCGCCTGGTGGAGGCGGCCCGGTCGGCGCCGGACCCGGAGAGCGCGCGTGTGTCGTACCGCCAGGCTCTGGATCTGTGGCGTGGTCCGGCGTGTGTCGAGATCGACGCCGCGGCGGTGCGTCAGGCCGCGGCGATGCTGGACGAGGCCCGGGCGCTGGCGATCGAGGACGCCATCGATCTGGAGCTCGAGGCGGGACGGGCCCGGGAGTTGCTGGGCGAGCTGACCGCCCAGGTGGACCGGTTCCCGCTGCGGGAGCGGCTGCGCGGGCAGTTCATGCTGGCGTTGTTCCGGTCGGGGCGGCAGGCGGAGGCTCTGGCCGAGTTCCGCCGGGCGCGGGATGTGCTGCGCGACGAGCTGGGCATCGAACCCGGCCGTGAGCTGCAGGAACTTCACCGCGACATGCTGGCCGGATCGGTGGGCCGGGCGGCTCCGGGTCCCGGCACGATCAGATGCCTTCCGCGTACGGTCAGCGACTTCACCGGTCGCGCCGACCAGGTCGAACGGCTGGTCGCCGGAATCAACGCGGCGAGTGCGTCCGGGCCGGTGGTCGCCGTCCTGGACGGGATGGCCGGCAGCGGCAAGACCACGCTCGCCCTGCATCTGGCGACCCTGCTCGGCGACGGGTTCCCGGACGCGCATCTCTTCGTCGACTTGCAGGGCCACAGCGAGCAGGACCCGGTCGACCCGGCGGCGGCGATGCTGATCCTGCTCCGGCAGCTCGGTCTCGGCGCCGATGAGATCCCGGCCGAGCCGATCGAGCGGATCGGGTTCTGGCGTGCCCAGGTGGCCGGCCGGCGCCTGCTGATGATCCTCGACAACGTCGCCACCAGCGCACAGATCGCCGACCTGCTGCCGACCACCCCCGGCAGCCTGGCCCTGGTCACCGGCCGTCGGCGGCTGGCCGGACTGGACGGCATCCAGCTCGAATCGCTGCCGGTCCTCGCCCACGACGAGGCGATGGCCCTGCTGGAACGGATCGTCGGGGACCGGGTGCGTGCGGACCCGGCCGCCTCCGCCGAGGTCGTACGGCGATGCGGTGGCCTGCCGCTGGCGGTGCGCCTGGCCGGTGCCCGGCTCGCACACCGGCCCCGCTGGCGGGTCGCCGACCTGCTGCGCCGCCTCGGCGAGTCGGCGCTGCCCGAACTGGCCGCCGAGGACCGGACCGTGGCCGGCGCGTTCACCCTCACCTACCGGCAGCTGCGCCCACCGGTCCAGCGGGTGTTCCGGCTGCTCGGCGTCCACCCCGTCGCGACCGTCGACGACCTGGCAGTGGCCGCGCTGGCCGGGCTCTCCCTCGACGAGGCCCGGGACGCGCTCGACGAACTGGTCGACGTGCACCTGCTGGAGGAACCCGAACGAGGGCTGTACCGGCTGCACGACCTGATCCGCGAGTACGCCGGGATGCTCGCCGCCGACCTGCCCGCGGCCGACCGGCGCATCGCCCTGGCCGGCGTGCTCGACCTGCAGCTGCACGCGCTGGTCGCGGCGGTCGCGACGAGCCATCGCGACGTACTGGACCGTGACCTCGGATGGCCGCGCCCGCACCGGCCCGACCTGCTGGCGGCGCTCGAGGATCCGCACGCGCGCCTGGAACGGGAGAGGTCCGGTCTGCCGGCCTTCGTCGACGCGGCCGCGGCGGCCGGATACCCCGCCTACGCCTGGCGGATCCCGCGAGCGGCCTGGCAGCCGCTCTACTACCGCGGCTACATGGACGACATCCGTGAGCTGCACCAGCGGGCCATGGACCGGGTCGGGTCGTCCGGGGACCACGCGGCGGTCGCCACCATCGCCAACTACCTGGCCTCCTCGTACGCCCGCGGCGGCGAGCACACCCCGGCCGAGGAGTACCTGCTGCTCGCCATCCGGCTGCGTGAGGAACTCGGCGAGCTGGGCGCGGTCGCCACCAGCTACGGCAACCTGGGCACTCTCTACCAGTCGCAGGGCCGGTTCGCCGAGGCCATCGACGCGATCCACACCTCTCTGCGGATCGTCGCCCGGCGCCCGATGCGCAGCTCGTCGGCCGGCCCGCTGTCCACCCTGTCCGAGGTGCTCGGCCGCCTCGGACGCTACGACGAGGCGCTCCACTACGCCCGGCGGCTGCTGATGGCGGTGACCGAGCACCGCGAGGACGGCCCGCTGGCCGTGGTCCTGCTGCTGTTGCAGCGGCTCAAGTACGAGCACGGCCTGACCGGGCCGGACACCGCGCAACGGTACGTGGAACTGGCGTACCGCCTCGCGGTCCGTGGCGGTTCCCGATCCGTCGTGGCGGACGCCCACAACGACCGGGCCCGGCTGTTCCGCGACACCGGCCGGTACGTCGAGGCGTTCACCGAGCACCGCAGGGCGCTGGACATCGCGATCAGGCTGCGCGACACCCGGCACGAGTCCGAGTTCAGCCACGAGCTCGCCACCACCCTGCGCCGCGCCGGGGACCTCGCCGCGGCCCGGGAGATGTACGGGCGGTCGCTGCGGCTCGCGGTGGCGGGGCAGATGGCGTACTCGATCGCCCGCGCCCAGGCCGGGCTGGCCGCCTGCCTGCCCCCGGACGATCCGGAGGCGGTGACCCTCCGGGCCCGCGCGGGTGAGCTGTTCCGCCGGATCGGGATCGACTGCGATCCGGCGGACGTCGAGAGAGGATGGTCCGGTGACGACTGACGAGAGTGGTTTCCGGATCGAACGCGACACCATGGGCGAGGTACGGGTGCCGGCCGCCGCGCTGTGGCGCGCGCAGACACAGCGGGCGGTCGAGAACTTCCCGCTCTCCGGCCGCGGCCTGGAGCCGTCCCACATCCGGGCGCTGGCCCGGATCAAGGGGGCCGCCGCGCGGGTCAACGCGAACCTCGGTGTGCTGGAGAAGGACCTGGCCGAGTCGATCGCGACCGCGGCCGCGCACGTGGCCGGCGGCGGTTACGACGACCAGTTCCCGGTCGACGTCTTCCAGACCGGCTCGGGCACCTCGTCGAACATGAACGCCAACGAGGTCATCGCCACGCTGGCCAGTCGCGATCTGGGCCGGCCGGTGCACCCGAACGACCACGTCAACGCGTCGCAGTCGTCCAACGACGTCTTCCCGTCGTCGATCCATCTGGCCGCCGTCGAGACGGTGACCACCGACCTGATCCCGGCCCTCGCGCACCTGGCGACCGTGCTCAGCGCGAAGTCCGCCGACTTCTCGACGATCGTCAAGAGCGGTCGCACGCATCTCATGGATGCCACCCCGGTCACTCTGGGGCAGGAATTCTCCGGGTACGCCCGGCAGGTCACCAACGGTGTCGAGCGCCTCCAGGCCACCCTGCCCCGGCTCGGTGAGCTGCCGCTCGGCGGCACCGCGGTCGGCACCGGCGTGAACACCCCGCCCGGTTTCGCGCCCGCGGTGATCCGCCTGCTGGCCGAGGAGACCGGCCTGCCGCTGACCGAGACCCGTGACCACTTCGAGGCACAGGGCGCCCGCGACGCGCTGGTCGAGGTGTCCGGGCAGCTCCGGGTGGTGGCCGCCGGCCTTTACAAGATCGCCAATGACATCCGCTGGATGGGTTCCGGGCCCCGGGCCGGCCTGCGTGAGCTGCGCCTGCCCGACCTGCAGCCGGGCTCGTCGATCATGCCGGGCAAGGTGAACCCGGTCGTCCCCGAGGCGGTTCGCCAGGTCGCCGCCCAGGTCATCGGCAACGACGCCACGGTCGCCTTCGCCGGCACCCAGGGCGACTTCGAGCTCAACGTGATGCTGCCGGTGATGGCCCGCAACGTACTCGAGTCGATCCGTCTGCTGGCCGCGGTGTCCCGGCTCCTCGCCGACCGCTGCGTGGCCGGTCTCGAGGCGGACGAGGAGGTCACCCGCGGTTACGCGGAGGGCTCGCCGTCGATCGTCACCCCGCTCAACCGCTATCTCGGGTACGACGAGGCGGCCGCGATCGCCAAGCAGGCGCTCGCCACCGGTCGCACCATCCGCGAGGTCGTGATCGAGCGTGGGCACGTCGCGAACGGGACCGTGACCGAGGCTCAACTGGACGAGGCACTCGACGTGCTCCGGATGACGCGTCCCTGAGGACAGGCCGGTACCCTTGTACGGTGACTCTGCGCTTGTACGACACCGCGACCCGATCGGTCCGGGACTTCGTCCCGATGACGCCCGGTCAGGTGGGGATCTACCTGTGTGGTGTCACCGTGCAGTCCTCGCCCCACATCGGTCACCTTCGCTCCGCCGTCAACTACGACGTGCTGCGCCGCTGGCTGCTGCACACCGGGCTCGAGGTCAACTTCGTCCGCAACGTCACCGACGTCGACGACAAGATCCTCCAGAAGTCGCTGGACCACGGCAGGCCATGGTGGGCGATCGCCTACGAGAACCGGCTCCTGCTCGACCGGGACTACTCGGCGCTCAACGTGCTGGCGCCCACCTACGAGCCGCTGGCCACCGGGCACATCACCGAGATGCACGAGCTGATCGCGTCACTGATCGAGCGCGGGCACGCCTATCCGGCCGGTGGTGACTGCGCCGACGTCTACTTCGACGTGCGCTCCTTCGCCGAGTACGGCGCTCTCTCCGGCCAGCGCCCGGACGACATGCGCGAGGCCGGTGACGCCCCGGTCCGCGACAAGCGCGACCACCGCGACTTCGCCCTGTGGAAGGGCGAGAAGACGGACGAGCCGCAGGACGCCTACTGGCCGTCACCCTGGGGCCGCGGCCGTCCCGGCTGGCACATCGAGTGCTCGGCGATGGCCCGGCGCTACCTCGGCGACGAGTTCGACATCCACGGCGGCGGCCTCGACCTGACGTTCCCGCACCACGAGAACGAGGTGGCGCAGTCCAAGGCGGCCGGTCTCGGGTTCGCCCGGTTCTGGGTGCACCACGCCCTGCTCAACCTCGGCGACTCGAAGATGAGCAAGTCGCTGGGCAACGTGATCGACCTGACCTCGCTCGTCGAGTCCGGCATCCGGCCGGTCGAGCTGCGCTACTACCTGGGCAGCCCGCACTACCGCTCCCGGATCGACTACTCCGACGAGGCGCTGCGGGAGGCCGCTGTCGCGTACAGGCGGATCGAGGGCTTCGTGCAACGGGCCGCCGAGGTCGTCGGGCAGGGCCGGCCCAAGCAGGTGCCGCCGGCCTTCGCCGACGCGATGAACGACGACCTGAACACGTCGGCGGCGCTGGCGATCGTCCACGACACCGTGCGGGAGGGCAACACCGCCCTGACCGCTGGTGACGAGGCCGCCATCCGGGGCGCGCTCACTGCGGTCCGGGCCATGCTGGGCGTGCTCGGCCTCGACCCCTTCGACGAGAAGTGGGGCGGCGGCGAGGGCGGCAACGACCTCAAGCCGGTGGTCGACGGGCTGGTGGCGCTGGCGCTGGAGCAGCGGGCGCAGGCCCGTGCACGTAAGGACTGGGCGGCCGCCGACTCGGTGCGCGACCAGCTCAAGAACGCGGGTATTCAGGTGGAGGACACTCCGGCCGGGCCGCGATGGACGGTAGGAGAACAGCACTGATGCCGGGCAATTCATTCAACGCGAGCAAGCGTACGACCTCGAAGAAGGGCGCCGCGGCAGGTTCCGGTGGCAAGAACCGCGCCGGTCTCAAGGGCCGGGGCAAGACCCTGCCCGCCGACGAGCGACCCTGGCACAAGGGCTACTCGGGCACCGAGAAACTGCCCGAGAAGACCGCCCGTAAGCAGGACAAGGAGCGCCGGGCCGCGGCCGCCGAGGGCCGCGCGCCCAAGGTCGGCATGCCCGGCACCAAGGACACCACCTGGGGCCGCAGCGGTGGCCGCGCTCCCGGGATCACCCGCACCCAGACGACTCGCGGGGGTGTCCGCGGTGGAGGGCCCCGCGGTCCGCGGATCGCTCCGGGCCGCCGGTCCAACCCCACCAAAGAGGGTCCCGAGCTGCTGCTCGGCCGCAACCCGGTGGTCGAGGCGCTGCGGGCGCTGGTGCCGGCCACCGCGCTCTACGTGGCGCAGGGCCTCGACATCGACGACCGGGTCACCGAGATCGTCCGGACCTCAGGCGACCGGGGCATCCCGATCCTGGAGATCAGCCGCAACGAGCTCGACCGGATGACCGGCGGCGTGCTGCACCAGGGTGTCGGCCTGCAGGTGCCGCCGTTCGCCTACGAGGACTTCGACGACCTCGTGGCCGCCGCGCTGGAGCAGACCGCCCCGCTGCTGGTCGCGCTCGACGGCATCACCGACCCGCGCAACCTGGGCGCGGTGATCCGGTCGGTGGCCGCGTTCGGCGGGCACGGCGTCTTCATGACCGAGCGGCGTGCCGCCGGGATCACCGCGACCGCCTGGCGCACCAGCGCCGGCGCGGCCGCCCGGGTCCCGGTGTCGCAGGTGGTCAACCTGACCCGGGCCGTCAAGTCGGCACAGAAGGCCGGATTCACCGCGATCGGCCTCGACGCCGACGGCGAGACCGACCTCTACCAGCTCGAAGCCGCGGTCGGCCCGCTGCTCGTGGTCGTCGGCTCCGAGGGCCGCGGTCTGTCCCGCCTGGTCGGCGAGACGTGTGACCTGCGGGTGAGCATCCCGATGGCCTCCGACGTCGAGTCGCTGAACGCCAGCGTGGCGGCAGCGGTCACTCTCGCCGAGGTGAGCCGCCGCCGCCTGTACGGCTGAGAGGTTCGTCAGAAGTAGGCGCGCAGGCGGTTGCCGTCCGTGAGGAAGAGGCGGCCGCCTGCCACCGTCGGCGGGTAATTCTCGCTGCTCGGCATACCACCCTTCTTCGCCTGCCCGGTCACGGCGTCGACGATCGACAGCGGGTGGCCCATGCCGCTCGGGCTGTACAGCAGGCGACCGGCCCGGACCGGCTGCCCGGCGGTGTCCGGCAGATGCACCGACCAGAGTTTCCTGCCGGTCGTCGCGTCCAGGCAGATCGTGCTGCGGTACCGCGGGAAGTACACACGCTGGTCGTCGACGGTGACCGAGCGCGCCGGCCAGGTCGACTGCCAGGCCACGTTGCCGTTGGCCGAGTCGATCGCGGTGAGCCCGCCGTTGCGGCCACCGATGTAGAACCGCGAGCCGCTCGGGTTGCTGCCCACGGCGTACCAGTCCTCCGGCGTACGCCAGATGGTCGTCCCGGTCTTGACGTCGACCGCCCGGGAACCTTCGCCCGCGGTACGCAGCAGGATCCGCCCCTGCGCCGACAGAAGGCCGTCCCCTCGGGTGCCGAACAGTTTCCACATCCGGGCGCCGGTGCCGAGCCGGTGGGCGACCGTGGACGTCTCGAAGTCGGGGCGGGTGTCGACCACGATCACTCCACGGTCGACGATCATGTCCTGGGTGGGTGCGCCGAGCGCGATCTCCCAGATCCGCTGGCCGGTGGTGGCCCGATAGGCGGTCAGGTAGCTGTGCTGGTTGTCGCAGGCGTAGGTGAGGGTGGCCAGGATGCCTTCGGAGACGGCCATCCTGGTGACGCCGCGCCGCGGGAGGTTCACGTGCCAGCGGCGGGCGCCGGTCGCCGGGTCGTAGGCGCCGATGCCGCCGGGATCGCTGGTGTAGATCCGACCGTTCCCGGCGAGGGGTTCCCGCCCGACCTCGCATTCCGGGGCGCCGTGGGTGGGGATCTCCCAGCGCTGCCCGACGGCGTCGATCGATTCCGGGGTGAGTCCCTCCTCGTGCGGGTTGTAGTAGGTCAGGCCCGGCCCGTATCCGGTCTGGGTCCAATCCGAGGTGGGAACCGTTGTGGGTGGGGCGGGCAGACTGAGGGTTGCGCTCAGAGCGGCTGTCAGAAAGAGGTTCACACAAGATCAACGACTGGGGGCGGGATCGATGATGCGGTGAGCTTTCTCCGCCGTCCGACCGCGTTCCAGGGCTTCTCCGCCGCCTGATGGGGAAGCGGAGAAGCCCCGGGTGTGCTGGATGTCAGCGGTTTGCCGCCGGAGTGAAGACGTCGCAGTCGCGGCCCCGTTCGGCACGGGCGACCGTGGAGCCCGTGCACAGGCGTACCTCCGGCTGAGAGCCGCCCCACAGGAACTCGGACCGGGCCGAGAAGCCGGTCTTGCCGCGGCCGCACAGGCTGTTCAGGGTGCGCCACTCGATGCCGTCGGCCGGGCCGTTGTAGGCGATCTGCACGACGGCGCAGCGGGCGCGGCCGTTCACGGCCAGCGTGCCGTTGACCGCGACCGGCGGAACCGGCCGCTCCGGAATGCTCATCATCCGGTCGTAGGTGCCGTAGGCGGTGGCCCGGCCGGCGGACAATTCAAAGGTGTTGTCCGCGGCGAGAGCCGGTGTGGCGGCCATGACGACGGCCGCACCGGCGCCGACGATAATCGCCGTGATTCGATTTTTCACAGGATGCTCCTCAATTGTGTCAAGGGCGCACGGAAGCTGTCGTGTCATTTGTCGAACGACAGCTTTGCGAAATGGTTGTTCAGATCAGCGCACAAGCAGCGTGTAACTCGGCACGAATCCGGTCCGGCAGCGGAACGACGCCCAGGCCTTACGGGCGACGCCGTCGGCGCCGACCTTCCGGCACTCCGACTGCGGGTCGGCCACCTGGTTGAAGGCGGCCGTGTACACGACGGTCTCCTCCTCCAGCGGCGCGGTGCGCGTCTGGTAGCTGACCAGGAGATCGTCACCGGCGAAGCCGGAACGGACGGCGTAGGCCCGGAAGATCCCGGCTTCCATCCCGGACTGTCCGATGACCGCGGCGCGGCCGAAACCGTAGGTGCCCAGCAGCCCGACGGCGGCCCGAGCCGGGGCGGCCTGGGCGGCGGCCGGGGTGAGCACGGCCGCGACGATGCCGGCGACAATGGCGCCACGCATGATGGAACGCAATTCGGTTTCCTTTCCACAAAGCCCGGGGGTCTCCCGCGACATGATGGGGCGATCGAGTGACAAGGGTCGTGACCCGCCACTCGCATCACCGAACATACATGACCGCTTCCGATGGTCGAGAGATTGGGTGAAGGTCATTTTCGCGCGTTCGTATTGTTCGCGACTCTGTTGTTTTTGCCCGCCATTTCAGCGCCGAAAAAGACGTGTCCCGCCGTTCGGCGGGGGTGTGGATCCGCCGAACGGCGGGTATCTCGCTGAAATACGCGATCGACGGTCATGCGGCCGCGCCGATGATGCTGACCATCGCCGGGTGCCTCGTCCTGGTGCTGGTCGTGGGTGTTCCCTTGGCGATCAGACGAGGACGTCTCCAGAGAGCTTTCGCCGTCGGGGTTTCCGGCCCGTCGGCCGCATCCGTCTGGGCCGTGGTGGCGTTCGGTCGGCTGATGGCCTGGCGTTACGGTCGTGGGCTCCGGGGTGGCGGGGGTCGGTTACCGCCGCTGACGGGTGCTGGACGATCAACTACGGCCGTTTTTGGAGCCGGGCTCCGGGATATCGCTGCCTCCGGCCCGGTGAAGGGTTCGCCGCCCACGGCTGGGCGATCAGGCGGTCCGGGGAAGGCTTCGCCGCCCAGGGCTGGGCGATCAACAGCCCGGGGAAGGGTTCGCCGGGCACGGCTGGGCGATCAGGCGGCCTGGGGACGGGCTGTCCCCACCGGCCTCAGACCCTGACCGTAAAAGGTGTCTAGAGAGCTTTCGCAGTCGAGGTCCAGCTCACCAGCCCCATCTCAGCCCTCGAATCCAGCTGACATGACGTGGCTTGGCTACGGCTGGGGCACACACCCAGGCTTTGCGTGTGCTCCTGACGTCGTTGGCAACAACGGTGGGGTCCCACGTTGCGGGTCCGTGGACGCCTGCCGTCGTCGTCGCGGCGGCGAGGTCGCGCGCAACGGCTGCGTGTGATCGCGCCGCCGCACCACCGGCCCTCCACGGCGGCGCTCTCCGGAGCGCCGGATCGGGCCGCGCTATTAAGGCCGGTCAAGCGATCCCGTTGCCCTCCGTTGCCGGCCGGCTTCCACGGCTGAGCTACGGCTGGCGGGCCGCACCCTGATCGCGAAGGCTCTCTAGATGTACTGGCCACGGACGTTGGTAACGCTGCGGAAGTCCTGAAATAGGCGAGGACCTCCGGGTGAGGTGGAGCTGTCTAAGGTTCCGTTTCACCCG
>NZ_PVMZ01000007.1 GCF_003001815.1 Actinoplanes italicus | reverse complement strand
TACGGCAACCTCACCCAGAGCCAGATCGCCGAGCAGATCGGCATCTCCCAGATGCACGTCTCCCGCCTGCTCACCAAGGCCCTGACCAAGCTGCGCCGCCAGCTGGCCGAGTAAGCCGGCGAACGCTGAGCCCCGGCTGTGCCGTATCGCTGTCTTCGCCGCCTCGAGACAGCGATACGGCACAGCTGTGATGGCCCCGCCACCGCTCGCCGTCATGTCCGGCAGGGCACCGCCGTCCACAGATCACCACGCTGCCGACCGGCCGCCCTGTTCGTGGCGAACTACGGCGCACCCGTGGGCGTAGGTCACCACGCAGAGGCGGGTGGCGCTTTGTGTGGTGATTAGCGGCCCGCGGGTGGGCGTAGGTCACCACGCTGGGGGTGGTGCGTCTTGTGTGGTGAGTTGCGGCTTGCGGGTGGGCGTAGGTCACCACGCTGGGGGTGGTGCGTCTTGTGTGGTGAGTTGCGGCTTGCGGGTGGGCGTAGGTCACCACGCCGGGGTTGGTGCGTCTTGTGTGGTGAGTTGCGGCTTGCGGGTGGGCGTAGGTCACCACGCTGGGGGTGGTGCGTCTTGTGTGGTGAGTTGCGGCCTGTGGGTGGGCGTAGGTCACCACGCCGGGGTTGGGGCGTCCTGTGTGGTGAGGCGCGGCTCGTGGGTCGCCACGTTGGGGTGGGGCAGGCTGGTGGCGGCGGCCGCGTAGCGGGTTCGGCTGAAGGGCGAGGGGTCGCCCTCAGCCCCGGCGGTCGCGCTGAGGCCCGGACGTCCCGCCTGCGTCGCGTCGTAGTCCGGGACGTTGCCGGTGCGGTCGGGTGCCGGCCACGTCCGTACGACATCGGATTTGAGATGACGGCGGCCCGGGGAGCTCGGATCGTGAGCTTCCCGGGCCGCCGGACCACCTGTCACTGAGCGCCGCTGGCCCGCCAGTTGAGGCTGATCAGCAGGCTGCGGGCCTCGTCGGCGACGTCGGCGTCGGCGTGCACCTCGTAGGTGGCGGCCTGCAGGGAGCTGCGGGAGGTGAAGTCGCGGCGTCCGCCGGTGGCCGCGTGGGCGATGGCGCCGAAGATCGCGCCCCAGACGGCACCGATGACGACCGTGGTGAGGAGCACGGCGATCCAGCTGGAGTCGCTGAAGATGCCGAAGAACAGGCCGATCAACAGGCCGAACCAGGCGCCGCTGGCCGCGCCCGCCACCGCTGCCCGGGCCGTGGTGAGGCGGCCCAGGACGTTCTCGACCAGGCGGAGGTCCGTGCCGACGATGGACGTCCGCTGGACCGGGAACTTGTTGTCCGACAGGTGGTCGACCGCCTGCTGGGCCAGCGCGTACTCGGGGTAGGTGCCGACCACAGCCGTCGGGCCGGTCGCCATGCCGGTTCCGGTCGTCTGGGCGGGCAGCGCGGGCACGCTGCCGCCGGGACCGGGCGGCACCGCGGTACCCGCCCCGGCCGCGGTACCCGCCCCGGCCGCGGGAGAGGCCGCGGCGGCCGGAGAAGCCGGTGAGGGCGTGGCGGCCGGAGGAGCCGTCGAGGGCGTGGCGGCCGGAGAAGCCGGTGAGGTCGCCGGCGGGATGACGGCGGTGGGCGAGTCGGCCGGCGCGGTGGGTGGGATCGGTGCGGTGGGGGAGTCGGCGGGCGGGATCGGGCTGGTGGGTGAATCGTGGGACGGGGTGCTCATTCTTTGTCTCCCTTGAGGGGCGCGGGCTCGCCGGCGGTGAGCCGGACCCAGACGATGAAGGTCGCGGCCGTGGCGGCGACGATGCCGGCCGTGCCGGTGAGGAAGGCGAACCGCCCGGAGACCAGGTCGGGCAGGGCGCGTTCGGAGAGGGCCACCGAGGCCATCCCGAAGATCCCGGCAGCGGTGGCGATCGCCGCGGCCGCGCCGAGGACCACCATGACCAGGCGGTTCGGGAGGTGGATGCGGGGCGCCGGTCCGGTGCGGCGCAGGCGTACGCCGAAGACCGTGAGGCAACCGCAGGCAAGCACGATCAGCAGGGCGGCGATGACGTCGCTGGGGCGGTGCCACTCGGCCCAGACGGTGGCCACCGCGACGATCGCGACATAGCCGGCGCCGACCAGGCCCACGGTGCCGCGCAGTGCCCGGGGGAAGACCAGGACCAGCACGAACGCGGCCGAGGCGGCGGCGGTGGCGTGCCCGCTGGGCCACGAGTTGGGTGCCGGGAAGGCGTCCAGGAGCGGGCGGTCCAGGTTCGCCTTGAGCTGCTGGGTGATCACGTTGGCGGCGACCACCAGGAAGGCCGAGGCGACGGCCAGGTCGAGGCGCCGGCGCAGCACGCCGAAGACGGCGGCCAGGACACAGACCAGAGCGAGTACGGCCAGGCGGGTGGCGTCGAGCGTGCGGGTGAGCACCTCGCTCACCCGCGGATGGTCGAAGTCCCCGCCCCGGAGCGCCGCGGTGTCCAGCTCCTGTCCGAGTGGGGTGCCGACGAACAGCCGGTGCACGGCCCACGCGCCGACCGCGGCGAGGACCGCGGCCAGTAGCGGGCTGAGAGTGTGCCACGTGCTGCCCGGCGAGCGGTTGCCGGTGTCGGCGGTGACCGGGCGGGACGCGACTGCCGTCATCGAGGACCTCCTGGAGTGGCGACGCCGAAGCGGCTCGGCGACGCCGACACGGCTTTCCCCGTCCGGCCGGTTTCCAAGCACGGCAACGTGAGTGCACCCGATCGGACCCCGCGGGCGCAACGCCCGGGACGGACCTTCGTATCCGATGCCGACGGATATATCCGGCTTCGGCCGGGGCGAAGGGGACTCATGAGGCACACGACCCGACGACTGTTCACCGGCGCTCTGCTGGTGCTTGCCGCCGGGGCGGGGGCGGTGACCGGCCCGCTCGCCGCGCAGGCGGCCGGGGTTCCGGTGACCGTCGACGTGAACAGCGAGCTCAAGGTTCGTTCCGGGCCCAGCTGGACGGCGAGTGTGGTGGGCACCCTGCGCGACGGACAGCGGATCACCGTGGACTGTGCGGTGACCGGACAGAAGGTGCGGGGCAAGGTGCGCACCACGGCACAGTGGGACCGGCTGGCCGGTGGGCGGTACGTGTCGCACGCGTACGTCCGTGGCGCGACCGCGATCCCGGCCTGCTCGACGCCGGTGAGCTCGAAGACGTACATCGCGGGGAAGGTCCGCACCGCCGACGGCCCGGTCAACGTGCGCAGCGGGCCCTCCGCCCACAACGCCGTGGTGCGCAAGGCCGCCAACGGCGCGGCCGTCAAGATCGCCTGCTCGGTGCAGGGCGCCAAGGTCGCCGGCACGGTGCGGACCACCACCCAGTGGGACCGGCTGTCCGACGGGCAGTACATCTCGCACGCGTACGTGATCTCCGGCACGGTCGGGGCCTGCCCCGCGCCCCCGGTGACGCCCGCGCCTGTCCTCACGCCGGAGCAGTTCATCGCGGCCGCGTCGTCCGGCGCCCAGCAGGGCTGGAAACAGTACGGTGTGCCGGCGTCGGTGACGATCGCGCAGGCGATCCTGGAGTCCGGCTGGGGCCGCAGCAGTCTCTCCGCGACCGACCGCAACTACTTCGGCATCAAGTGCCAGAACGGCTACCACGGTCCGCACGCCAGCGGGTGCCACGTCTACAGCACGACCGAGTGCGACAAGGCCGGCAAGTGCTTCGAGACGTCGGACGCCTTCCGGACGTACGCGTCGATGGCGCGCTCGTTCCGCGACCACGGTCACTTCCTGAGGAACAACAAGCGGTACGCCCCCGCGTTCACCCACACGAAGGACGCGAACAAGTTCATCTGGACGGTGTGGAAGGCCGGGTACGCGACCGACCCGAAGTACTACACCAAGGTCACCGGCATCATGACGAAATACGATTTGTACCGCTACGACACCTGGAAGTAATTAGCGGCATACGCTCCGTATGGTGGAGCGACGAGTGAACGGAGCGCAGCGGGCCACCGGCCCGCTGCTCTCCGTCTTCGTGCTTCTGACCGGCCTCATCGCCACGGTCCTGTCCGCCGCGGCCCTCTACTCGGCCCAGCGCGACACCGCCACCCGCGAGATGAGCCAGCGCCACGAGATGGCCCTGCGGGCGATCCGCAGCGAGACCGAGCGCTACCACCGCCTGCTCGAGACCCTGGCCGCCGGCCTCGTCAACGACCCCGACCTGACCTGGGAGGAGTGGGACGGGGCGACCGCCCCGCTGGCCGACGCCCGGCTGATGGGCGCGGCGTCGGTGGCCTATCTCGTACCGGTCCGCACCGAGGACGTCGAGGAGGCGCAGCGGCTGTGGCGTGACCGCGGCGCCACGGTCACCCTCCACCCGGATCCGGCTCTCACGGAGCACTACTTCGGCGTCTATGTGCGCTATCTCGACGACTCCGAGGCCGTCAACCCCTCGGGCGCCGACGGCGCCGCGAACGCGCTGCTGGCCCAGACCCTGGCGAAGGCCCGCGACAACCGCGAGATGGTGGTCTCCGACGCCTACGTCCTGGCGCGGGACCGCCGCGACGTGCCGGCGGCCGAGCAGCAGAAGTCCTTCATCCTGGCCGTCCCGGTCTGGGCGCCCGGGAACACCCCGCACTTCCAGGCCTGGGTGACCTCGAGCCTGCGCCTCGGCGACTTCCTCAGCGACATCCTGATCAAGGTCAGTGAACGGCAGATCTCCGGAGAACTGCTCTCGGTCAACGCCGACGGCACCCGGCATCAGGTCGCCGGCTGGGAGGGCCCCGGCTCGCCGGACCTGCACCGTTCCGACCTGATCAGGGTCGGCGACCGGGACTGGATCCTCGAGACCCACGGCGACTTCCGGCACCTGGTCGGCTCCGGGTGGTACCTGCCGGTGGTCGTGCTGGCCGGCGGGCTGATCCTCACCGGGCTGCTGGCCTGGCAGGTGCACGTGCTGGCAACCGGCCGCGCCCGGGCCCGCGCCCAGGTCGAGGCGGCCACCGCGGGACTGCGCGAGGCCGAGGGCAAGAGCCGCCGGCAGGCCGAGCTGCTCGGCGCCATCATGACGACGATCAGCGACGGCGTCACCGTGGTCGGCTCGCGCGGCGAGCTCCTGCTGGAGAATCCGGCGGCCCGGCGGCTGCTCGGCGTCAAGGAACGGCCGGACGGCCCGCAGCAGTGGCAGGAGCACTTCGGCGTCTTCCGGCCGGACGGCCGGACACCGTTCCCGCTGGAGGAGATGCCGCTGATCCGCGCGCTGGGCGGTGAGTCCACCGACGGTGTCGAGGTGATCATCCGTAACCCGGGGCGCCCGGAGGGCATGCTGCTCAGCATCGACGGCCGGCCCCTCGACCCGAGCGCCGGTGAGCACGGCGCGGTCGCCGTCTGCCGCGACGTGACCGAGCTGCGCCGCTACGAGACCGACCTGTCGATCTTCGCGGGGGTGGTGGCGCACGACCTGAAGGCGCCGCTGTCGACGGCCCGCGGGCTTGCCGAGCTGGTCCTCGAAGACGTGCCGGACGGCTGGCCGGAGAGCGCGGAGATCCGCGACGGGCTACGCCGCATCGTGCAGGCCGTGGACCGGATGGACGGGCTGATCGAGACGATGCTCGCCTACACCACGGCCCGGCACGCGCCGCTGCGCGCGGTCGCCGTCGACCCGGCCGCGATGGTCCGGGAGATCATCGACGAGCGGATCGTCGGCCTCGGACCGGACCGCCCGGCACCGGAGTGGTCGCTCGAACCGCTGCCGGCGGTGCGGGCCGACCCGGCCATGCTGCGGCACGTCCTGGACAACCTGATCGGCAACGCGATGAAGTACGTCCGGCCGGGCGGCACGCCGCGGGTCGAGATCGCCGCGGGCACGGCGGAACCCGGCATGGCACGGATCGAGGTCGCCGACTCCGGCATCGGCATCCCGGACGACGACAAGCCGCACATCTTCGAGACCTTCCACCGCACCGCGGCCGCGGCGGGCTATTCCGGCACCGGCCTCGGCCTGACTATCTGCCAGCGCATCGTCCAGCGGCACGGCGGCGAGATCGGCGTCGCCGACAACCCCGGCGGGGGTACGCGTTTCTGGTTCACCCTGCCCGCCGCCGACCTCAGTGAGGAGCCCGAGATGAGCAGCACCGACAACAGCGCGGCCGACGACGAGGACGCCGTCCGCGCGGCCCTGGAACGGGCTCTGGCCGAACGTGCCGCGATGATGGAGGCGGCCAGCCTGTCCGGCCTCGTCATGCCGCCCGGCGTGGTGCCGTCCGACGAGCCCGCCCCGGGCCGTCTGCGAGCCCCGATCCCGGAACGCCGCCACCAGCGCCAGGACTAGTCGGCGCTCACCCGTGGCGGAAGCAGCTGGGCGATCAGGGCCAGCAGTTGTGCCGGCACGAACGGCTTGAGCAGCGTGGCCGAGGCGCCCGCGTCCTCGGCCAGGTTGTCGCCCGGCATCAGCGAGCCGCTCGCCACCACGATGGGGATGTGCCGCAGGGTGTCGTCGGCCCGGATCGCGCGGCACAGGTCCAGCCCGGTCATCCGGGGCATGTCGACGTCCGTGACGACCAGGTCGGGCCGGTGTTCCCGGATCGCCTCCAGTGCCGACGCCCCGTCCGCCGCGGCCACCACACGGTGCCCGGCGCGTTCCAGGGAGCGTTTGAGCACGTACCGGATATCGTCGTGATCCTCGGCAACTACGATCACAGTCGGCCTCTTCTTCGCTCGTGGCGGTGATCCCGTCATCCGGGTTATCGACGCACCGTGGCCGCGGGACACGGGGCGGCGTTAATCACCAGGCGTTCCGGCCCGCTTGCGCCTATTCTTGGCCCGCCATGTCGATAACGCCCGCCGCCACCTTGCGTACCCAGATCTCCGAGTTGCTGCCCCGTGACCAGCGGCGGCTCCAGCGCCGCCTGGAGGGGACCAAGCGCATCCGCGACGACGGCGCCCGCTCGGCGGTGCTCGCCGAGATCGCGGCCGAGACCGAACAGGCCCGGCTGCGCCTGCAGAGCCGCCTCGCGTCGGTGCCGCGGGTCACCTATCCCCAGGCGCTGCCGGTCAGCGCCCGCAAGGACGACATCGCCGCCGCGATCCGCGACCATCAGGTGGTCGTCGTCGCCGGCGAGACCGGCTCCGGCAAGACCACCCAGATCCCGAAGATCTGCGTGGAGCTGGGGCGTGGCGTCCGCGGGCAGATCGGGCACACCCAGCCCCGCCGGATCGCGGCCCGCACCGTGGCCGAGCGGATCGCCGAGGAGCTCGACCGGCCGCTCGGGTCCACCGTCGGTTACAAGGTGCGGTTCACCGACCAGGTGAGCGACGACACCATGATCAAGGTGATGACCGACGGCATCCTGCTGGCCGAGATACAGAACGACCGGATGCTGTACCGGTACGACACGCTGATCATCGACGAGGCGCACGAGCGCAGCCTCAACATCGACTTCATCCTCGGCTACCTGCGTGACCTGCTGCCCCGGCGGCCCGATCTCAAGCTGATCATCACGTCGGCCACGATCGAGACGCAGCGGTTCGCCCAGCACTTCGCCGACGCTGCGGGCAAGCCGGCGCCGGTGATCGAGGTCTCCGGGCGGACCTATCCGGTCGAGGTGCGCTACCGCCCGCTGCTCACCACCACGGTCATCGACGACGACGAGATCCGCGAGGAGCCGATCGACCAGATCGACGGCATCGCGGCGGCCGTCGACGAGCTGCCCCGCGACGGCGACATCCTGGTCTTCCTCTCCGGCGAGCGGGAGATCCGCGACACCGCCGACGCGCTGAACAAGAAGGATCTGCGGGGCACCGAGGTGATCCCGCTCTACGGCCGGCTCTCGGCCGCCGAACAGCACCGGGTCTTCGAACGGCACAGCGAGCGGCGCGTCGTGCTGGCCACGAACGTCGCCGAGACGTCGCTGACGGTCCCCGGCATCCGCTACGTCATCGACCCCGGCACCGCCCGGATCAGCCGCTACAGCCATCGGCTCAAGGTGCAGCGGCTCCCGATCGAGCCGGTGTCCCAGGCGAGCGCCAATCAGAGAAAAGGCCGATGCGGTCGTACGTCCGACGGCATCTGCATCCGGCTGTACTCGGAGGAGGACTTCGAGCAGCGTCCCGAGTTCACCGAGCCGGAGATCCTGCGCACGAACCTGGCGAGCGTCATCCTCCAGATGACCAACCTGGGCCTCGGCGATCTGCAGAAGTTCCCGTTCATCGACCCGCCGGACAAGCGGAACATCACCGACGGCATCAAGCTGCTCGAGGAGCTCGGGGCGCTCGAGGACCGCAAGCTCACCCCGATGGGACGCCAGCTCGCCCAGCTCCCGGTCGACCCGCGCCTGGCCCGCATGGTCATCGAGGCAGACCGGCAGGAGTGCCTGGCCGAGGTCATGGTCATCGCCGGTGCGCTGTCCATCCAGGATCCGCGCGAGCGGCCCGCCGAGAAACAGCAGCAGGCCGACGAGAAACACGCCCGGTTCACCGACAAGGAATCGGACTTCTTCAGCTATCTCAACCTGTGGCGCTATCTGCGGGAGAAACAGCAGGAGCTGTCCGGCAACCAGTTCCGCCGGTTGTGCCGCAGCGAATTCCTGAACTATCTGCGGGTGCGTGAGTGGCAGGACATCTACTCACAACTGAAGCAGGTCGCCCGTACCCTCAATCTGTCTTTGAAAGAGGATTGGGAGGCCGGAGTCGCGGCACAACCGGTGCATACCGCCCTGCTCGCGGGTCTGCTCAGCCACATCGGCATGAAGGACCAGGAGAAACGGGAGTACGTCGGCGCGCGCGGAGCGAAGTTCGCGATCTTCCCGGGGTCCGCGCTGTTCAAGCGGCAGCCGCGCTGGGTGATGTCCGCCGAACTGGTCGAGACCAGCCGGCTGTGGGGCCGGGTGAACGCCCGGATCGAGCCGGAATGGGCCGAGAAACTCGCTCCGCACCTGGTCAAGCACAGCTACAGCGAGCCCCATTGGGACCGCAAGATGGGCGCCGTGATGGCGTTCGAGAAGGTGACCCTCTACGGACTGCCGATCGTGGGGCGGCGCCGCGTCGGTTACGGCAAGGTCGATCCGGTCGTCTCCCGGGAACTGTTCATCCGGCACGCGCTCGTCGAGGGCGACTGGGAGACCCACCACAAGTTCTTCGGCGAGAACAAACGACTGCTCGAGAAGATCACCGAGATCGAGAACCGGGCACGCCGGCGTGACATCGCGGTCGACGACGAGACCGTCTACGCGCTGTACGACGCCAGGATCCCGGGCGAGGTCGTCTCCGCCCGCCATTTCGACGGCTGGTGGAAACGCGCCCGGCACGAGAAGCCCGAACTGCTGACCTTCACCCGCGAGGACCTGGTCAATGCGGGCCGGGACACCATCGACCCCCACCAGTTCCCGGACGCGTGGCTCTCCGGTGGCATCAAGATGCCGCTCTCCTACAGTTTCGAGCCCAATTCACCCGCCGACGGCGTCACGGTGCGGGTGCCGCTCGACCTGATCAACAAGATCGACGCCGACGACTTCGGCTGGTCGGTGCCCGGCTTCCGCAAGGAGGTCGTGATCGCGCTGATCCGGGCCCTGCCCAAGCATCTGCGCACCAGCTTCGTGCCGGTACCGGACTGGGCCGAGGCCGTCCTCGACCGGGTGCCGGTGCGGCGCGGGCCGCTGCCCGACGCCATCGGCAACGAGCTGCGGCGGCTGACCGGCACGATCGTGCCGCGCGACGCGTGGCGGCCCGACCAGGTGCCCGAGCATCTGCGGATGAACTTCCGGATCGTCAACGAAGCAGGTGACGTCGTCGCCGAGGGCCGTGACCTCGAGGTGCTGCGCCGCCAGCTCGCGCCCAAGGTACAGGCCACCATCTCCAAGGCGGCCGGCAACATCGAGCGGCGCGGCATCACCGCCAACGACTTCGGCGCGATACCACGGCGCGTCGCCCAGGTGCGCGGCGGATACGAGGTCAACGTGTGGCCGGCGCTGGTCGACGAGGGCGACAGCGTGGCGATCCGGGTGTTCGAGGACGAGGCGTCCCAGCGGGTCGCCATGGTCGCCGGCACCCGTCGACTGCTGATGCTCACGCTGCCACCGGCGGCGCGCTTCCTGCAGGGGCGGCTCGACAACCGTGCCAAACTCGAGCTGTCGCGCGCCAACCCGTACCGGTCGATCGCCGACCTGCTCGACGACTGCGCGGGCGCCGCCGTGGACCGGCTCGTCGCCGACGCGGGCGGCCCGGTGTGGTCGTCGGTCGAGTTCGCGTCCCTGCGCGACACCGTCCGGCAGGACCTCGTGGACGCGGTCGCCAACCTCGTCACCCAGGTGCGGGCGGTGCTCGCCACGACGTACGACGTGGAGCAGCGCCTCAAGTCGTTGCGTGATCCGGCCTACCTGCCCGCGCTCGCCGACATCCGGCAGCAGCTCAAGGGCCTGGTCCACGCCGGGTTCGCGACCGAGGCCGGATGGCGTCAGCTGCACCAGATGCCTCGCTACCTGCGCGGCATCGTCCACCGGCTGGACCGCCTCGGCGGCAGTCTGGCCCGCGACCGTCAGCTGACCACGCAGATCCACGAGATCGAGTCGGAGTACCGCGAACTGCGTAATTCAGCACCCGCCAACGGTCCCGCCACCGAGGGATTGCGGGAGATCCGCTGGATGATCGAGGAGCTGCGGATCAACTACTTCGCGCAGGCGCTCGGCACCGCGTACCCCGTCTCCGACAAGCGCATATTCAAGGCGATGGACGCTCTGCCGCTCTAGTCGGTTGCAGCTCGGTGCGCTGTAGGTGCCGTTCGGTCACGCCCCTGTCGTGACCGGGCGGCGCCTCCTAGGGTTCTCGGCATGACGAACTTCGCCGCCCCGATCACCGCCGCTGTCGCCGCTGCCCGCCCGGCCGGCGCCTTCCTCGACGAGATGATGGCCCGGGTCGGTGTCGACGGGCTCACCGCCGCCTTCGCCGAGCCCGCCCTGCTCGCCCGCCTCGACCAGCACGCCGCCGCGGTCCGCGACGCCCTGCTGGACGCCGGCCGGATCACCGACGCCGACGGGCTGGCCGCCTACGCCCGCTCGATGGCGGCCGGCGCCGCCCGGATCGGCCGTCCGCTGCCCGAGCCCGGCTTCGCCCCGATGACCACGGCCGAGTGGCTGGCCGCCGGCTTCCCGCTGCTGCGCCTGGTCGCCGTTTGCATGATCGCGGAGGCGGAGGGCCTCCTCTAACGGGCTACATTGTTCCGGACTCTAAGCACCAAAACGCCCAGTAGGCCATCTTCGTCTCATGAAGATCCTCAGGCTGTCGGCCCTGACCGCCATGCTCACGCTGCCCCTGCTCGGCGCCCCCGCCCACGCGGCCGCCGAGCCCACCGGCCCGGCCCTGGTAGCCCGCTACAGCTTCGACGGCGGCGCCACCGCAGGCCGAGTCTCCGAACTGTCCGGGCGGGGCACCGCCCTCACCATCCGCGGCTCCGCCAACGGGCAGGTCGCCATCAACACCGAAGGCACCAACCGCTTCGCGGCCTTCCCCGGCGTCTGCGCCGCCAACGCCGTCACCTGCGCCAAGGCCCTCATGGAGGCGCCCGACGACGTCGACCTCGACCCGGGCACCCGCAACTTCCGGTGGGCGGCCAGCGTCCGCCTCACCACCGCCCAGCTCAGCGGCAACGCCAACATCATGCAGAAGGGTGTGGCCGACGCCGAGAGCCAGTGGAAGATGCAGGTCACCGGCAAGACCGGTCGCGCCCAGTGCGTGATGGTCGCCCGCACCACCGGCCAGACCTTCTCCGCCATCTCCGCCCGCCCCGTGGCCGACGGTGCCTGGCACCGCGTCGTCTGCGAGCGGATCGGCACCACCCTCGCGGTCTCCGTCGACGGTGTGGCCGGCTCCAAGGTCACCCTGCCGGCCACCGCCTCGGTCGACAACGCGATGCCGCTGCGTGTCGGCGGCCCCAACCTCGCCGCGAACGGCGACATGTATCACGGCCAGCTCGACGAGGTCCTCGTCCAGCTGCTCTGATCCGGGTCGGTATTCGTTCTGGTCACAGTGGAACGCCCGGTGTCGCGATCTGCGACACCGGGCGTTCTCGTCTTCCGCCGGCGCCCTTAGGACGGCTGCCCGCCGTTGTTGGTGCCGGTGGCTCTCAGCTTCGGCGGAACACGTATGAGCGGCCACCGGAGGCACGGCCGGCGCGGCCCGCGTGATCCCGGCCCGAGCGTTCCCGGGCCGCCTGGCGGGCGTCGCGGGCACCGTGATGGGCGGCGGTCGTATCGGTCTGCTGGCCGTCCGGCCCACCGGTGGCGTTGCTCGGGCGCAATGCCGCGGCGATGTCCTGCTGGGCGATCTCGTCGAGGTTCAGGTGTACGGAAAACGGTTTGGCAGGCATAAGGCGACCTCCTTTGCGGCTCCACACGGGAGCCCTTGCGGACCCATAAGCGAGCGACTCCTTGCGGACCCACGCGGGCAACTCATGGCTGCTCCCTGCGGAGCTCATGGCTGCCCGCTCGGGACGGCTCGTGGCTGCTCCCTGCGGAGCTCGTGGCTGCCCGCTCGGGACGGCTCGTGGCTGCTCCCTGCGGAGCTCATGGCTGCTCCGACGGGACAGCTCGTGGCTGCCCGCTCGGGCAGCTCGTAAGGGCTCCGAGGGGGCAACTCATGGCGGCTCTGAGGGGGCAGCTCGTCGCTCCACGCGGGCGGCAGAAGTACTCGCGCCTCTGGGGCGTTCGATGTTCAGCGATGAGGGCCGGAATCACGGTTCGGCGGGCTCGCGATACGAAGATGATCGCTGCGCCGTTCGTAGAACCGGAAGGAACGGCCGGAAAGCCCGGAAGGCGCGTGAAGCCCTACCCGGACGTGCCGGAGCCCTGAACGGAGAGACGCGTGGACCATCCCACTCCGGCCCAGGCTCGGCTCACGGAGATCAACGCGGCCCACGGCCACGACGCGGTTGCGGCGGGCGGCAGGCGGCGGTCGGGAAGGCATCACAGCATGGCGCTAACGCTAATCCGCCCCTCAGGCCACCGCCATCCATTTATTCGTACGTCCCGCCGGCCCCGCCCGCCGGCCCCGTCCCGTCCCGCTGCTCTCGCCGTCCCGTCCCGCCGACCGCACCTCTGCCCGGCCCGTCGCGCCTCGCCGTCCTCGTTGCGCATCGCCTCGGCCTGCGGCGTCTCGCCCGTTGATCGTGCCCCGGGCCTGCGGCGTCTCGCCCGCTGATCGTGCCTCGGCCTGCGGCGTCTCGCCCGCCCATCGCGCCCGGCCCGTCGCACCTCGGCCAACCCCACCCGGCGCGGTGTGCGCGGTGGGCGATGCCGTGGATCTTGTGGGGTTGAGGTGGCTGGGATGGCCGAAAGTCACAAGGTCTGCGGGGAAGGGAGGGAACGCGGCGGGTGGCGTAGGTGGGTGGTGCTGCGGACCTTTGTGTCGTTGTGGTGGCTGGGGTGGCCGAGCGTCACAAGGTCTAAGGGGAAGGGTGCGGTGGGTGGTGCGGGGTGGGCGGGCGCCATGGATCTTGTGGGGTTGGGGTGGCTGGGGTGGCTGAAAGTCGCAAGGTCTGCGGGGGAGGAGGGGAGGGAGGGAGCGAAGGGAGGGGGGAACGCGGTGGGTGGCGGGGTGGGTGGTGTTGCGGATCTTGTGGGGTTGGGGTGGCTGGGGCGGCTGAAAGTCGCAAGGTCTGCGGGGAAGGAGGGGAGGGAAGGAGGGGAGGGGAGCGACAGGAGGGGTGGGAGCGGGGTGGGTGGTGTTGCGGATCCTGTGGGGTTGGGGTGGCTGGGCGCCGGAAGCCCGCGGAATCGGCCGGTGAGGGCTGCGGAACCGGGTCAGCGGGCTGGCAGGCCGGCGAGCGCCGCGTCGAGCATGGACGTCGCGGTCGGGAAGTCGACCAGCTGATCGCGGATCAGGCCGAGGCCGATGCGCAGGGCGGTCGGCGGTACGCCGCGGGACTGCAGGACGTAGGTGGTCCACTCGGTGAAGTCGGTGAAGATGGTCTGCTCGCCGATGTAGAGGGCGGCCGCCAGGAAGTCGGCGATGTGGCCCATGTCGTCGGTGGTCGCCTCGAGCTGGGCGTCGTCGTAGTCGTGGGCCGGCGGATAGGCGACCGGCAGGCGGTCCATCGCCGTGGCTATCAGCTGGGGGCGGGAGCGGACCAGATGGGTGTACTCCTCGTCGCCGATGAAGGCCTCGCCGTCGGGCAGCGGGAAGTCGGTCATGTTGCGCGGTGGCCAGCGGTCGGCCAGCAGGGTGACCGCCTCTTCGCCGGAGGCGGCCCAGGCGTGGGCGCCGAGACGTTCGGCCCAGCGGCCGCCGGGGCCGAAGCCGCGGCCGCCGGCGATCACCGGGACGCCGGCCGAGCGGCAGGCGGTGATGGCGGCGTGGGCCCGGGGCAGCCGGGTGGGGATCATGCAGCTCAGGGCCACCGCGTCGGGGCCGGTCTGGTGCAGGTGGGTGATCAGGTGCCGGCCGGGGACGCTGGCGCCGAGGAAGTCGACGCGCCAGCCGTCGAGGCGCAGCAGCTCGGCGAGCATGCGGGCGGGCAGACCGTGCCACTCGCCGTCGACGCAGGCCAGGGCGATCCGGCCGCGGGCCGTGGGCGTGGTGGTCCGGGCGGCGACGGCGGCCAGGGCGCGTTCGCCGACGGCGGTGGCGGCGTGCTCGCGGGCGACCGACCACTGGTTGGCGGCCCACAGGTCGCCGACCCGGGCCTGGGTGGCGCCGATCAGGTCGACGATGACCCGCTGGGCCGGGACGCCGTCCTTCAGCAGATCGTCGACCAGCTCGGTGGCGCCCAGCTCGTCACCGTCGGCGACCAGACCGAGGTAGTGGCCGGCGATCGCCCCGCTGACCGCAGGTGTGATCGTGCCGCCGGGTGCGGTCATCAGAAGTTCCTGGGGCGCCGGTCGCCGCGGCGCGCGGCGATGACGTACGGGGACTGCGCGGGCGCGCCACCGCCGCGCAGGCTGAGCGGGGTCCGGGTCGGCGCGCGGACCGCGAGCATGGCGATGTCGTCGGAGTCGCCGCCGCGCACCCAGTCGGAGACGAGCTGCCGGATCCGTTCGACGGCGACGGCGCCGGGCATGCCGCGGCACTCGCTGAGCGCCTGGTGCAGGCGGCCCTCGCCGAACTGTTCGGTGCCGGTCGGGCCGCCGCGCGCCTCGGTGAGGCCGTCGCTGTAGAGCAGGCACAGCTCACCGGGGGCGAGTTCGACAGTCGCGGGCCGCACGACGGTACGCGGAAGCACGCCGATCAGGGTGCCGCTGGTCGGGACCTCCTCGACCGAGCCGTCGTGGCGCAGCACGAGGGGCGCCGGGTGGCCGCCGCTGGCGAGTTCGAGCTGGACCCGGCCGTGGTCGATGCGGTGCACCGAGCCGATGACCATGGTCACGAACCGGGGCTGCCGGGACGACTGCTGCAGCAGCGCCTCGTTGAGCACCGTGAGCATCGCCGCGGGTTCGGTGTGGACCAGGCGCAGCGCCCGCAGGGTCTGGCGGACCTTGCCGGTCAGTACCGCGGCCTCCGGGCCGGTGCCGCAGACGTCGCCGAGCGCGATCACCGTGTCGGTGCTGGCCCCGGCCGGGCCGAACACGTCGTAGAAGTCGCCGCCGATCCGCAGGCCCTCACGGGCGGCCTGGTAGGCGCCGGTCAGCTCGAATCCCTCGGGCTCGGGCAGCTCCGGCGGCAGCAGGTCGGCCTGCAGGATCGCCGTGGTGTCGACCTGCTCGCGATACAGGACGGCGGCCGAGACAGCGGCTCCCGCGCGGGCCGCGAAGATCCGGGCCAGCACCTCGTCCTCGCTGGTGAAGACGGCTGCCGGGCCGCACCGGGCCAGGATCAGCGCCCCGGCCGGTTCGGCGTTGCCGGGCAGCGGGATCACCAGCAGTGCGCCGACCGGACCGAACCCGGCCGGCACCAGCCAGCCGGGGGCCTGCGACGGGTCGAGCCAGCGGCTGGGGATCGGCGGGAAACCACCGAGCGCCTCGAGCAGGCCCGGCACCTCGCCGAGCTGGGGCTCGCGCAGCGTGCCCTCCTCGACCGGCAGGCCGGGCAGCAGCCGGGTCCAGGCGCTCTGCCGGCGCTCCGGCGGCAGCACCACGATGGCGGCGTCGGCCAGGTGCGTCGCGGCGAGCTCGACCGCGGTCCGCACACAGCGCCGCATGTGCAGGGACGCGGAGAGCCGCCGCCCGGCCTCGGCCAGGAACGCCGTCCGGGAGCGTTCGACCTCCAGGGCGGTGGTGCGGGCGAGCTCCTCGGTGTGGTCGCGGAGGAACCAGGCGTGGTGCCCGTCGTCCAGTTCGCGGCGCATGCCGTACAGCTGCCGGCCTTCGTGTTCGGCCTGGAAGGAGTCGGCTCCGTCGGCGGGCAGGGGCGCGGGGGCCGGGCTGCCGGGACGTGCGCTGGGCAGCAGGTGGCGAGCGGCCTCGTTGGCCATCACCACCACCCGATCCGCGGTGCACAGGACCATGGCTTCCCGGGCGGCTTCGAACGCGGCCTCCAGCAGAGCCGGTGCCGGTCTGAGCGCCGTCATCGCCGCCTCCTGCCCTTGTCGTCGCGCTTCCAGGATCGACACCAGCCTACGTGCTCCCCCGTCAATCGGTCAGATCAACCACGATCGGGGCGTGGTCGGAGGGGCCTTTGCCCTTGCGGGCCTCGCGGTCGACGTAGGCGTCGGTGACCCGCTCGGCGACGTCGGCGCTGCCGTACACGAGATCGATCCTCATGCCCTTGTTCTGATGGAACATCCCGGCACGATAGTCCCAGTAGGTGAACGGATGATCACCCTTGAGCGCCCGCGCCGGAACGTCGGTCAGGCCGATCTCCCGGATCGCGGCGAGCGCCGCCCGCTCCGGCGGTGTCACGTGGGTGGAATTCGCGAAGAGCGTGATGTCCCACACGTCGGCGTCGGCAGGTGCCACGTTGTAGTCGCCGGCGACCACGAGCGGCCCCGCCTTCAGGTCCGGGATCAGTGCCTCGCGCAGCGCGGCCAGCCACTGCAGCTTGTAGGCGTAGTGCGGGTCGTCGGGGGTGCGGCCGTTCGGCACGTACACCGACATGAAGCGGATGCCGCCGCACCGGGCGCTGACCGCGCGCGCCTCCGGCTCGGGATAGCCGGGCACGCCGGTGAACCCGCGGCGCACGTCGTCCAGCCCGATGCGGGAGAGCACGGCCACACCGTTCCAGCGGCCCTGGCCGTACGCGGCCGTCTCGTAACCGAGTTCGGCGACCTCGGCCGAGGGGAAGCCGTCGTCGGCGACCTTGGTCTCCTGAAGGCAGACGACGTCGGGGGCGGTGCCGGCGAGCCAGTCGAGCAGGCGGGGCAGCCGGGCCTTGACCGAGTTGACGTTCCACGTCGCGAAGCGCATACCCGATTTCTACCGGTGAATCGCCGGAGTTGCCCTCACAGCCGCGGGGTCTTTGGAAGGTTTGTCCTCGAGAGGGGGCGACGACATGCGCGTGGAGATCATGGACGAACTGCCGGCCGAGTTGATGGAGGAGGCCTGGGAGTTCTACCGGGACTGCTTCAGCGACCTGCGGATCCTCGCGGTCAACCGGCATCTGATGTACCGGCACGAGTTCGAGGAGGTGATGCACGACAAACGCATCGACAAGCACGTGGCGGTGGACGACGACGGCATCGCCGGGATGGGCACCATCACCAACGATCTGGAGTCGATCCCGCTGATCTCGGCGGACTACTTCAAATACCACTGGCCCGAGCTGTACGAGCAGCACCGGCTCTTCTACTGCCTGTTCGCGGGCTCCGCGCTGGGACACCGCGGCCAGGGGGTGTTCGTCGCCCTGCAGCGCACGATGTACGCGCCGATCGAGGAGGTCGACGGCAAGGTCTTCTTCGACATCTGCGGGTTCAACGAGGAGCGCAACCAGCTGCCCCGCATGATCGCGATGATCCTGAGCCGGGCGTCGTCGGCCGGACGCGCCCAGCCGACGCGGCTCGACGCCCAGTCGTTCTGGATGTACGAGTTCCCCAAGGACGACAAGCCGTACCGGCGTGCCGAGCGGCGCGGCCTGCCGAACAAGCTCTCGGACGGCCAGCCCGAGCGGCGCGCGTCGCGGGTCTGACGGCCGATCTCAGTCGGGCCGGCGGTGCCGGCCCGACGGGTTCGACACGATCGCCGGGATCTCCGGGCCGCGCAGCACCACGTCCCGCCAGCGCTGGGCGAACTCGGGCGCCGGCACCGCCGCCCCCCACAGCCAGCCCTGCCCGTTGACGACACCGACCGCATAGAGCGCCTCGCGCTGCAGCGGCGTCTCGACGCCCTCGGCGATGACCGACAGGCCGAGGGCGTGACTCATCGCCACCACGGCACGGACGATCTCGTCGTCCTCGTGGTTCACGCCGAGCCCGGTCACGAACGAGCGGTCGATCTTGACGCCGGTGACCGGGAAGCGGCGCAGGTATCCCAGCGCCGAGAAACCGGTGCCGAAGTCGTCGATCAGCAGTTTCACGCCCAGCTCGCGCAGTTCGAAGAGGACCCGCGAGGTCACGCTGGAGCCGTCGACCATCACCGACTCGGTCATCTCCAGGGCCACGCAGTGCGGTGGCACCCCGTACCGCATCATCTCGCCGGAGACGATCAGCGGCAGCTCCGGGTCGGACAGCTGCCGCGGCGACACGTTGATCGACAGGTAGAAGTCGTCGCCGACGGTCCCCTCCGAGCGCCACACGCCGAGCTGGCGCAGCGCCTCCTTGCGGACCCAGGTGCCGATCGCGGTGATCAGGCCGGCGTCCTCGGCGATCGGGATGAACGTCATCGGCGGGATCGCCCCGCGTTCCGGGTGCAGCCAGCGGACCAGCGCCTCGGCGCCGACCGGTATGCCGCTCTCGAGGCGGACGATCGGCTGGTACGCCACGTGCAGCTGCTCATCGGCGAGCGCCTGCCGCAGCGCGACCTCCAGCTCGATGCGCTCGCGTACCTGGGCGTGCATGCTGGTGTCGAAGATGGTCGACCGGCCGGGGCCCTCGCCCTTGGCCCGGTACATGGCGGTGTCGGCGTCGCGCATCAGCGCCTCGGCGGTGACCGTGGCGTTGTCCGGGTCGCCCTCGGCGTGCGAGATGCCGATCGACGCGCTGATCACCACGTCGTGGTCGCGGACCGTGAACGGCCGGGCGAAGCAGCCGCGGATGTCGTCGACCAGGCGCAGCGCGCCGCCCTTCTCGCCGATGAAGCCGAGCAGGAACTCGTCGCCGCCGACCCGGGACACCGGGATGCTGCCCGGGACCGTGCTGCGCAGCCGCCGGCCGACCTCGATCACCAGCTGGTCGCCGGTGTCGTGCCCCCACGAGTCGTTGACCCATTTGAAGCCGTCCAGGTCGAGCATGTAGACCCAGACCCGGTCGTGTCCCTCCGGATCGGCCACGGTGACAAGGCGGGCGATCTGCGACGTCATCGACTGCCGGTTGGGCAGGCCGGTCAGCGGGTCGTGGGTGGCCTGGTGCTCGGAGCGCAGCTGGGCGGCGACCTGGGCGCGGACCGCGGAGACGGCCCGGATCAGCAGCAGGGCGACGGACAGGCAGCCGGCCACCGCGATCAGGTTCCGTCCGGTGGCCGACCGCGAGACCGGGGTGAGCAGCAGGGCGTACGGTACGGCCAGCGCGGGCAGAAGCAGCGACATGCGCGGCCACGACCAGGCCTGGACCGGCGGTTTCGCGGCCCGGCCCATGTCCGCCACGGACGGGTGCAGCGCGGCCACCCCGAGAGCCGTGTAGGCGAGCATGAACGGCACGTTGAGCAGCGGTGATCCGTAGATCTTGCCGCTGACGCCCTCGATCGCGTACGCCAGGTCGCCGACGAAGATCCCGATCATCATGGTGAGCAGCCCGATCAGGCTGACCGGCCAGTGCTTGGCGGTGAAGGTCAGGTTCACCGTGAGCAGCGCCAGCATGATGTCGAAGAGCGGGTAGGTGCCCTGGATGAGCGAGAGCACCGGGTCCCGGTCGGCGATCGCGGCGGCGGGCAGGGCCAGCAGGAGGGTGCTGGCGACACCGGCGGAGAGGCAGACGGTCAGCCCGTCGAGGGCGGCGTGCCGGTCGAGGCTGCCGCGCCGGTGCAGCAGGATCAGCACGAAGACGCCGAGCAGCAGGTATCCGCTGAAGGAGGCGGCGTCGGCCAGCAGCGGCCACGGCATCGCCATGTCGGTGACGGTGGGCCGGATCAGTACGCCGATCATGAAGAGCAGAGCGGCCGCGGCCATGCTGCGCCAGGCTGACGGGGGCTCGGCCGCCCAGCGGCGCGGCCCGATGAAGCAGGCTGCCACCACGGTGACGGCGAGCCCGGCGAACGCCACATTGCTCAGGACCGAGGAGGGGAAGACGGTGTAGACGACCGTGGCGAGGATCCCGCCGCCGGCCATGACCTGCCAGAGCCGGCGGGCGATTCCCGGCGGGAGTACCGATCGCACCGGGCATTCCTCTCGTACAGCCCGAAGACCTATGTATGCGTCAACGGTAGCAATACGGGCACCGCATCACCGGGCTTCACGAAACCTGCCGGGCGGCTCGCTCCGTGCACGAACACGGCCGGGCAGGCCGCGCTGTGCAGCACCTCGCGGGCGATCGTGCCGAGCCGTCCGGACGCGGTCACACCGCGCGGACCGAGAACGATCATCCCGGCCTTGCGGGACGCGCGGACCAGGGTGGCTCCCGGACTACCGATCAACAGAAGGGGGCGTACGGCCGTCGCCCGCGACGCCCGCGCCAGCACGTCGTCGAGCACCCGCTCCCCGTCGGACTCCCGCCCGGGCTCGGCCACGTGCACCACGTGCGCGGCACCGCCGCGCCGCCCGGCCGCCTCGGCCGCGAACCGCAGCGCCAGCACCGAGCTGGGCGAACCGTCCACCGCCGCGAGCACTGGTCCGGACGGTGTGCGATGGACCCGTGCCACCGCCACCGGGCACCAGGCCCGCGCCACCACCTCGATCAGCGGGCCGCCCACCACGACCAGGACGGCGCCGCGGCTCAGGCGCAGAAGAACCCGTCCCGGCGGGCCATCCACCAGTTGACCCCGCGCGTCGACGCCAGGTGTGGAACGCTGGGCGATGGAGACCGCCTCGTCGACAACGAGCGAGGCGACCCGCCGGGCCGGACCCCAGCCGGCGTCGCCGGGCCCGGCGAACGCGTGCACGACCTGCAACACCCGCCCGCGGGAGGCCGCCTCCCGCGCGGCGAGGCGGACCGCGGCCGCGTCGGTCGCCGGATCGCCTACTCCCAGGACGACGGGTCCGTCACTCGGGATCTGCATGGGCCCTCCGTAACGAAGTCGCAATATACCGACCATTGTCTATGGCGCAACGACCCATACGTACTGGTGACCAATGCCTCAACCGGTGGCCACCTGATGACCCATTCAGGTTGAGGGTTTACGGTGAACGGCAAAATCTTTGGGACATCTGCCGGTGAAGTGAGGGAAATACATGACGGATGTCAAGCTCGACCACCCCGGTGGTCAATTGTCGATGGCGGTCACGAAGGCCGTCGACGGGCCGGGCGGCATCGACGTCAGTGCTCTGCTGAAGGAGACCGGTTACGTAACCCTCGATCAGGGTTTCGTGAACACCGCGTCGACCAAGTCGGCGATCACTTACATCGACGGTGACCAGGGCATTCTGCGATACCGGGGCTACCCCATCGAGCAGCTGGCGGAGAAGAGCACCTTCCTGGAGGTCTCCTACCTGCTGATGAACGGTGAGCTGCCGACCACGGCTCAGCTGCAGGACTTCGCGGACAAGATCCGTGTGCACACGCTCCTGCAGGAGGAGATGCGCACCTTCTTCTCCAGCTTCCCGCGTGACGCGCACCCGATGTCGGTGCTGTCGTCGGCGGTCACCGCGCTGTCGACCTTCTACCAGGACGCGCTCGACCCGCTCGACGAGGAGCAGGTCGACATCTCCGCCATCCGTCTGATGGCGAAACTTCCGACTATCGCGGCGTACATCTACAAGCGGTCCATCGGCCACCCGCTGCCGTACCCGGACAACTCCCTCGACTACGTCGAGAACTTCCTGCGCCTCACGTTCGGCCTGCCCACGGTCAACTACAACGTCGACCCCAAGATCGCCAAGATCCTGGACATGCTGTTCATCCTGCACGCCGACCACGAGCAGAACTGCTCGACCTCGTCGGTGCGCCTGGTGGGCTCCTCGCAGGCCAACCTGTTCGCGTCGGTCTCGGCCGGCATCGCGGCGCTGTCCGGTCCGCTGCACGGCGGCGCCAACGCGGCGGTGCTCGAGATGCTCGAGCAGATCCGCAAGGAGGGCGGAGACGTCACCTCGTTCGTCACCCGGGTGAAGAACAAGGAAAAGGGCGTCAAGCTCATGGGCTTCGGCCACCGGGTCTACAAGAATTACGACCCGCGCGCCGCCATCGTGAAGAAGGCCGCCCAGGAGATGCTGAACACCCTGGACAAGCCGGACCCGCTGCTGGAGATCGCATTCAAGCTCGAGGAGATCGCGCTCTCCGACGAGTACTTCATCTCCCGCAAGCTGTACCCGAACGTCGACTTCTACACCGGTCTGATCTACAAGGCCATGGGCTTCCCGACGAACGCTTTCACCGTTCTCTTCGCGATCGGCCGGCTCCCCGGCTGGATCGCGCAGTGGCGCGAGATGATGACCGACCCGGCCAACAAGATCGGCCGCCCGCGGCAGATCTACACCGGCTCTCCGGTCCGCGACTTCGTGCCGCTCGACCAGCGCTGACCCGCTCCAGTCTGATCGTTTCACGGACGCCCCGCCGGCAACTGCCGGCGGGGCGTCCGCGTTCCGGCCGCGACCGGGCTTGCGCGGTGGCCCCCGCGGGCATGAAAGGCTCGCAGGGCAGGGATTTCAGCGGGAGGACGCGCATGGACGTCGTGATAGGCATCGACACCGGGACCACCTCGACGAAGGGCGTCGCCGCCGGGCCGGGCGGTGAGATCCGCGCCCTGACCAGCGTTCACTACCCGCTCGCCGTGCCCGCGTCGGGCCGCGCCGAGCTCGACCCGGTCCAGCTCGCCGACGCGGCGCTGAAGGCCCTCATCGACGTGTCCGCCGCCTGCCGTGAACACGGCGACCGGGTGATCGCTGTCAGTCTCAGCTCGTTCCTGCACGCCCTCGTCCCGATGGACGCCGACGGAAAGCCGGCCGGCCCGGTCGTGACCTGGGCCGACAACCGGGCAGCCGCGCAGTGTGAGCGGATCGTCGCCGACGGCCGGGCCAGGCAGCTGCAGGCCCGCACCGGCACCCCGGTCCACCCGATGTCCCCGCTGCCCAAACTCGCCTGGTGGTCCGAGCACGACCCGGACACCCTGCGTGGCACCGCACGCTGGGGCGGGGTCAAGGAGCTGGTCGTCGCGGCACTGGCCGGCGGGCCGTTCCTGGTCGACCTGTCGATCGCCTCCGGCACCGGCCTCTACGACATCCACGCCCGGCGCTGGGACGACGAGGCCCTCGAGATCGCCGGAGTACGCCCGTCGCAGCTCGCCGAGGTGGTGCCCACCACCCAGGCGCTGCGCCTGAGCGCCGAGGTCGCCGCCGCCACCGGGCTCGACCCCGGCACCCCGCTGATCATCGGCGCCGCCGACGGGCCGCTGGCCAACCTCGGGGTCGGCGCCACCCCGCCCGGCATCGGAGCGGTGTCGCTCGGCACCAGCGGCGCGCTGCGTACCGTCGTCGGAAGTCCCACCGCCGACGAGGCCGGCCGGCTCTTCTGCTACGCCCTCACCGAGGACCGCTGGGTGATCGGCGGAGCCGTCAACAACGCCGGCTCGGTGGTCCGCTGGGCCGGGCAGACCCTGGTCCCCGGTGGCGACGGCGAGGACGCCGACGAACGCGACGCGTCCCTGCTGGAGGAGGCGTCCCGGGTCGTCGCCGGTAGCGAGGGGCTGCTCTGCCTGCCCTACCTGCTCGGCGAACGCGCCCCGTGGTGGCGGCCCGGCCTGCGCGGCGCCTACCTCGGACTGCGCCGCGAGCACGGCCGCCCGCACCTGGTCCGGGCCGCCGTCGAGGGCGTCTGCCAGCAGCTGGCGCTGGTCCGCGACTCGTTCGACGCCGAGGGCAACCCGCTCACCGAGATCCGGGCCACCGGTGGCGCGGCCGCGTCGAAGCTGTGGGTGGACGTACTCGCCGCCGCCCTTGATCTGCCGGTTTCCGTCGCCGACGTGCCCGAGGGCACCGCGCTCGGCGCCTGCCTGCTCGCCCGGCACGCCCTCGGCGAACTGCCGGACCTGGACGAGGCGGCCGCGCTCGTGCCCACCGGCCGGCCGGTCACCCCCGACCCGGACGACGCCGAGCTCTACCGCAGGCTGCGGCCGCTCGTGGAGAAGTCCGCGCTGGCAGTCCTCGATGTGGTCGCCGAACTCGACCGTCTCGCCCCGGAACCCCTGCCCGGCACCGAGAAGGCCGTCCAATCCTGATCACCCCGGCTGTGCCGCACCGCTGTCTCACCGCGCTCGAGCCAGCGGTGCGACACAGCCGGGTCCGGCGTGACGGACCCCGCGTTGACGGGTGCCCGGCCGGTCGGGAAGAGTGACCGGCGAGCGGTAGCGGAGGAACCCGGTGCGAATCCGGGACGGTCCCGCCACTGTGACCGGAGGCCCTCGACAGGGCTTCCGGGAGCCAGGAACTCCGGCCGCTCGTGACAACCGACGCGCGGGCGTGGACACCCGCACCGAAGGGATCCCGGTGACGACTCCGTACCCGTTCTCGGCCGTGGTCGGCCTCGACGACCTACGCCTCGCCCTGCTGCTCACCTCGGTCTCCCCGGCCGTCGGCGGGGTTCTGGTCCGGGGCGAGAAGGGCACCGCCAAGAGCACCGTCGTCCGCGCCCTGGCCGGCCTGTTGCCGCAGGTCACGGTCGTGCACGGCTGCCGGTTCGCGTGTGACCCGGCCGCGCCCGACCCCGGTTGTCCCGACGGCCCGCACACTCCGGGCGGGCCGTCGGACGACCGGCCGGCGAGCCTCGTCGAACTCCCCGTCGGCGCGACCGAGGACCGCGTCGTCGGCACGCTCGACCTGCAACGGGCCCTCAGCGACGGCGTCAAGGCGTACGAACCGGGCCTGCTCGCCGCCGCACACCGGGGCGTCCTCTACGTCGACGAGGTCAACCTGCTCCCCGACCACCTGGTCGACCTGCTCCTGGACGCCGCCGCGATGGGCCGCGCCCACGTCGAGCGCGACGGTGTCTCGGTCAAGCACGCCGCCCGCTTCCTGCTCGTCGGCACCATGAACCCGGAGGAGGGCGAACCCCGCCCGCAGCTCGTCGACCGTTTCGGCCTGGTCGTCACGGTGGCCGCACCCCGCGACGCCCGTCAGCGGGCCGAGGTGGTCCGGCGCCGGCTCGCCTACGAGGCCGACCCGGCCGGTTTCGCCACCCGCTATGAGCAGCTGGAACACGAGTACGCGGCCCACATCGCCGCGGCCCGCGCGGTCCTGCCGTCGGTGACGCTCCCGGACGCCGAGCTCGACCGGATCGCCCGCGTCTGCCTCGCCTACGGCGTCGACGGCATGCGCGCCGACATCGTGGTCGCCCGCTGCGCCGTCGCGCTGGCCGCCTGGCACGGCCGCGACCGGGTCACCGCCGACGACGTCCGCGACGCTGCCCGGCTCGCGCTCCCGCACCGCCGCCGCACGGATCCGCTCGACCCGCCGGGCACCGACGAGCAGAAGCTCGAGGACGCCCTCGCCGAGGCCGAACGCCAGGCCGAGGAGGACCGCGCGGCCTCCCCGGATCCTTCCGAACCCTCTGATTCCCCTGAGGACGGCGATCCCGAGGACGATGGCCCGGGCGGCGGAGGCGGTCCTTCCGGCCCCCAGAACCCCTCCGGCGGTACGGGACAGAGCACCCGTCCGCCCGCCGAGTCCGACGCGCCTCCCGCTCCCGGTGAGGCACCCGCGCCGGGGCTCGATCCGTCGGCTTCCGCGGACGACAGCGGTTCAGGGCAGTCGCCGCCGGGGGCGGTGGCCGTCGCCGGCACCGCCTACCGCACGCGCACGCTGCGGATCACCGCCCGTGGCGAGGGCGGTCACGCGGGCCGCCGGTCCCCGGCCTTCGCCCGTCGCGGTCGCGTCGTGGGAGCCCGTCCGCCACAGGGCAAACTGGCCGGTGCCCCGCACCTGTTCGCCACGCTGCGAGCCGCCCTGGACCGGGCCGCCCTCGACGGCGCGACATCCGGCGGCGGCCCGATGATCCGGGTGCTCCCGCGGGACCTGCGTGAGTCGGTGCACGTCGGGCGGGAGGCGAACCTCGTGCTGTTCGTCGTCGACGCCTCGGGCTCGATGGCGGCGCGCAAGCGGATGACCCTGGTCAAGACGGCGGTGCTGTCGCTGCTGCGGGACGCCTACCAGCGGCGGGACCGGATCGGCATGATCACGTTCCGGGGGGCCGACGCCGAGGTGGTGCTGCCGCCGACCTCCAGTCACGAGGTCGGCGTGCAACGGCTGGCCGCGCTGCGTACCGGCGGGCGTACCCCGCTCGCCGCCGGTCTGCGTGCCGCCGTCGCGACGATCGCCACCGAACGCCGCCGCGACCCGCGCCGCCGGCCGCTGCTGGTGATCGTCACCGACGGCCGTGCGACCAGCGGCCCCGACCCGTTGCGCCTGACGCCCGCCCTGTCCGGGGTGGCCACCGTGGTCGTCGACTGCGAGTCCGGCCCGATCCGCCTGGGCCTGGCCCGCAAGCTGGCCGCCGCCCTGTCGGCCGAGGTCATGCCGCTCGAACAGCTCGACGCCACCACTGTCCGCCGGGGCCCGGGCGTCGCGCCCGCCCCCGCTCCGGATCGTGCGTACCGGCGCGCTGCGTGACCCGCGGCAGAATCGGCCGCCGCAGCGCACCGCTGGTTCGTGGTGGCGCGGGACCGGATCCCGGGGTGACGGTGAGTTCCGCCGGAGGGTGAGGGGCGTGAGCCGCGCCGAGCCCGTATGCCCGCGACGGCGGGACGGTCCCGGTCCGGCGGAGCGGGTTTCCGCGTACCGCCAAAGGGGTTTGATCTTCGTGGCTGTAGGAGGGGTTGTGCCGCAAGGGAAAGTCACCAGCGTGCCCGACGACGGGCTGACGACGCGGCAGCGCCGGCGGCAGGCGGTGTTCGCGGTGCACACCGGGCCCGGCAAGGGCAAGTCGACGGCGGCATTCGGGATGGCGCTGCGGGCCTGGAGCGCCGGCTGGCCGATCGGGGTGTTCCAGTTCGTCAAGTCGGAGAAGTGGAAGGTCGGTGAGGAGGCCGCCCTCAAGGCCCTCGGCGAGGCCGGCAGAGCGCCGGTGACCTGGCACAAGATGGGGGAGGGCTGGTCCTGGATCCAGCGGGCCGGCACCGAGCGCGACCACGCCACCGAGGCCGCCGAGGGCTGGGCTCAGATCAAGCGGGACCTGGCCGCCGAGACCTATAGGTTCTATGTGCTGGACGAGTTCACCTACCCGATGAAGTGGGGCTGGGTGGATGTCGCCGACGTGATCGAGACGCTCGCGAACCGGCCCGGCACGCAGCACGTGGTGATCACCGGACGCGACGCGCATCCGGATCTGATTGCGGCGGCCGACCTGGTGACCGAGATGACGAAGGTGAAGCACCCGATGGACGCGGGTCGTAAAGGGCAGCAGGGCATCGAGTGGTGAACCGGCTGGTGATCGCGGCTCCGGCGAGCGGGCACGGCAAGACGACCGTGGCCACCGGGCTGCTGGCGGCGTTCGCGCGGCGCGGGCTGCGGGTGGCGCCGTTCAAGGTGGGGCCCGACTACATCGATCCGGGTTATCACGCGCTCGCCGCCGGACGGCCGGGACGCAACCTGGACCCGGTGATGGTGGGGGAGCACCTGGTCGGGCCGTTGTTCGCGCACGGCTCGGCCGGCGCCGACCTGGCGGTCGTCGAGGGCGTCATGGGCCTCTACGACGGGCGGACCGGCGCCGGCGAGGCCGGGTCGACGGCACAGGTCGCGGCCCTTCTCGACGCTCCGGTGATCATGGTGATCGATGCGGCGGCGCAGGGCCGGTCGATCGCCGCCGTGGTGCACGGGTTCCGCAGCTTCGGCAACGCCCGGATCGCCGGGGTGATTCTCAACCGGGTCGGATCGGAGCGCCACGAGCGGATCCTGCGGGACGCCTGCGAGGAGGTCGGCACGCCGGTGCTCGGTGCGCTGCGGCGCGCCGACGCGGTCGCGGCGCCGTCCCGGCATCTCGGGCTGATCCCGGCGGCCGAACGCCACGCCGAGGCGCTGGCCTCGGTGGACGCCATGGCCACGCTGATCGCGGCGTCGGTCGATCTGGACGCGGTCGCCGCGGTGGCACGTTCGGCGTCACCCTTCACGGCTACGCCGTGGACACCCCTCGCCGAGGACCCGGTGCCGGGTGGTCCGGTCGTCGCGGTCGCCGGTGGTCCGGCCTTCTCCTTCTCGTACGCCGAGACGACCGAACTTCTGGCCGGTGCGGGAGCGACCGTCGTGCCGTTCGACCCGCTGCACGATCCGGCGCTGCCCGCCGGAACCCGGGCGCTGGTGGTCGGCGGCGGGTTCCCCGAGGTGTACGCGTCCGCCCTGTCGGAGAACACCGGGCTGCTGGCGGCCGTCCGGAACTTCGGCGGTGTCATCGCCGCCGAGTGCGCGGGTCTGCTGTGGCTGTGCAGGACATTGGACGGCAAGCCGATGTGCGGGGTGCTCGACGCCGACGCGGCCATGACGCCGTCGCTGACCCTGGGATACCGGGACGCGGTGGCGCTGTCGGACAGCCCGCTCGCCCCGGCCGGCACCCGCGTCACCGGGCACGAGTTCCACCGGACCACCGTGCACCCACGTTCGGGCCTGCTGCTGTCCCCGGCAGGTGGCGCGGCCTGGGCGTGGCGCGGCGCCGACCCGGAGGGCTTCGCCACACCGGCTCTGCACGCGTCCTACCTGCACCTGCACTGGGCCGGAGTCCCGGCGCTGGCCCGCAACCTGGTCGCCGCCGCGGCCCGATGATCGCGCTCGGGCTGGGTGCCCGCAGCGGCGTCGCGCTCACCGGCCCGGTGCTGGCCGCCCTGGCGTCGGCCGGCCTCGGCGCCGGTGACGTCGACGTGCTCGCCACCCTGGACCGGCGGGCCGCCGAGGAGCGGGTCCGGGCCCTGGCCGCGGCACACGGCTGGCGGCTGGCGGGCTATCCGGCGGACGTCCTGGCCGCTCAACCCGTGCCGAACCCGGGGCGGGTCGCTGAGGTGGCGGTCGGCGCCCCGAGCGTCGCCGAGGCGGCCGCGCTGCTGGCGGCCGGTCCCGGCGCGGTGCTCCTTCTGCCGAAGACGGCCCGGGACGGGGTGACCGTGGCGGTCGCCACGTCCCGGGATCAGTGAGCCGGCCTACTTCTTGGCCGCCGGCCACTCGTGGACCGGGATGTTGTCGTGCATCAGCGGCAGATAGCGACGCACCATCTCGTGCAGGGCCGCCTGCCGGTCGTGCCCCTGCGCCTCCAGCGCGTGCAACGTGTCGACCTGCCAGGACGCGCCGTTGCGGTGCTGCAGGCAGCGCTGCTCGATGATGCCGAGCAGCCGGTCGCGCTGGGCCGGCGAGACACCCCACAGGTCGAGGCCGTCCGCCGCCTGCGGCAGCAGCCGCCGCAGCACCAGCTCGGTGACCGGCAGGGTGCCGTGGCCCGGCCAGAACACGGTCGCGTCGATGCCGTGCCGGGCGCAGTTGTGGAAGTTCTCCTCGGCGGCCCGGAAACTCATCTGCGTCCACAGCGGCCGGTCCGCCTCGGCGAGGGTGCGCACCAGGCCGTAGTAGAACGCGGCGTTGGCGATCGTGTCGGCCACCGTCGGCCCGGCCGGCATCACCCGGTTCTCCACCCGCAGGTGCGGGCGGCCGTTGACGACCGCGTAGATCGGCCGGTTCCAGCGGTAGACCGTGCCGTTGTGCAGCCGCAACTCGCTCAGCTCGGGGATCTCGCCGCGTTCCAGGATTTCGGCCGGATCATGGATGTCACAGATCGGCAGAAGTGCCGGGAAGTAGCGGACGTTCTCCTCGAACAGGTCGAAGACGCTGGTGATCCAGCGCTCGCCGAACCACACGCGTGGACGTACACCCTGAGCTCTTATCTCCTCCGACCTCGTGTCGGTGGCCTGTTCGAACAGCGGGATCCGGGTCTCACGCCACAGCTCGCGGCCGAACAGCAGCGGTGAGTTGGCACCAAGGGCCACCTGGATGCCGGCGGTGATCTGCGAGGCGTTCCAGTACGCCGCGAACTGTGCCGGGCTCACCTGCAGATGGAACTGGGTGCTCGTGCACGCCGCCTCCGGCGCGATGGTGTCCGTGGTGACCGCCAGCCGGTCCACTCCGTCGATCCGGATATCCAGGTCCTCGCCGCGGGCCGCGAAGATCTGCTCGTTGAGCAGCTGGTACCGCGGGTTCACGGTGAGCGCCTCGCCGGTGAGGTGCTCGCGCCGCAGCGTCGGCAGGATGCCGATCTGGATCATGTGTGCGCCCGCCGCCCGGGCCCGCCGCTCCGCCTGGTTCAGGCTGGCCCGCAGACCCCGCTCCAGCTCGGCGAAGTCGTCGCCGGCCAGCCGCCGTGGTGGCAGGTTGATCTCGATGTTGAACTGGCCCAGCTCCGTCTGGAAGTCCGGGTCGGCGATCGCGCCCAGCACCTCGGCGTTACGCATCGCCGGGTCGCCCTGTTCGTCGATCAGGTTGAGCTCGATCTCCATGCCGGTCAGAGGCCGTTCGAACTCGAACCGTGCCTCGCGCAACATCGTCGCGAACACGTCGAGACTACGGCGGATCTTCTGCCGGTAGCGGGTTCGGTCCTCGCGGGTGAAATTGGTCTGGTCGACTTTCTCGCCCACCGCGCACCACCTTTCGAGCCGTCTCTACAGACGCCAGGAGATAGCGCGGCGCCGTAGCCGCCATCCCCCACCCTCATGATGACGGGTGTCGATGGCAGAGTGCCCGGTGGCGACCGTCCATTCTCGCCAGATGTTCAATCGATCTTCCATGAGCGCTGTTCCTACCCGAACGGCCGGAATTTCATCCCAGCCAGAAGGCCATCACCGCGCCGAAGATGGTGACACCGACCGCGGCCTGCACCAGCATGGCCGGGCCCATGTGCGACCACTGGGTCGGGATGCGCGGGGTCAGCGGCTGCATGGTCGTCAGGTTCACCACCTGCGTCAGCCGGACCGGCAGGGTCGGGTCGGGCTGCGGTTCGGTGCGCACCTGGACCAGGTCGCCGCGGTGCAGCGCCGACTGCGGCAGCTGTCCGTGCATCTCGATCTCGTAGATCTGCCCCAGGTCGTCGCGCAGCCGGACCGGCGTCACCAGGAACTCCGGGCCTTTGCGCAGCTCCTTCAGCGTGCGCCGGGCGGGTTTCATCCGCATCAGCGAACCGATCAGCTGGACGATGCCGGCGAGCAGGAACACGGCGAGGGCGACCGGCCGGCCGATCTGTACCTCGCGGGTGTAGGACGTCTGGAAGCCGACGAAGCGGCCGGTGATGATGGGACTCACGTGCCGGAGGATCCGCTCGCGGTGCAGTTCGGTGTCGTCCATAGGGGTCACCTCCTGGAAGTACATCAATGCTACGGAGAGAACTCGCTTCAACACCGTGAGTGAATTTCCTCTCACTGCATACCGCCCGTCCTCCCCATCCGTCCCGATTTCCGGCAACCCACCACCGGATCTGCACTGATCTGGGGAAATCCACCTCCCGGGTACCCCCGAAGGGGTGAACTGGAGCGGAGCCGAGCCAACCGGCGGGACCGTCGTGTCGTCCCGGCAGGTGGACAGGCGGGGGATGGGGGCGACACGGCGATGGCATCGACTTACGTCAAACCGGAAAGTGTGCTGGCACGGACCGCGACGCGAATGGTCGAAGCGCACGGCGGAGGACTCGGCCCGCACGACGGGATCACCGAGTGTCCCGCCTGCGGCGAGCCGCTGCCCTGCCGTACCGCCCTGGCCGCCGCCGAGGTCCTCGCCGCAGCCGGCCTGGCCGAGGCCTCCGGTCTCGTCGCCGCCACCCGTCCCGCCTGGGCCCCGCCCGGTCCGGCGGAAACACCGTTCTCGCCCGCGTCCGGCCTGATGCCGTCCGCCGTGCCGTCACCGCCACCATGGGTGGTCGAGGAGTCCCTGTCACATGGCCCTGCTGATACTCCTTCTCCTGCTGCCGACGTTCCTTTCGCTGCCGACGATCCGCTCGGCATGGCGGGAACCGCTCGCGGATCGGTCTCCATGCCTCCGCCGGGCGATCCGGTCGCTCCCTCTCCCGGCGCTGATCACGCCCTGTCCGATACGGGCCTCCGGTCCGATACAGGCCTCCGGTCCGATACAGGCCTCCGGAAGATGTGGCCGCCACCCGAGCCGGCCTCCGGAGAATCGCCGGCCCCGAGCTGGGCCACCGAGGAGACCGGGGCATGGTCCACTGCCGGAGGTTCGGGGGCGGCCGCGGGTTCCCGTCCTCCCTGGCTGAGCCCGGGACAACCGGACACGGGACACTCCGGGTCCGCGGTGGGCGAAACTTCAGGATTCCCGGGTACGGCAGAAGCCGCTCCCGGATTCTCCGGTGCGACCCGTCCCGGTTCAGCGGGTCAAGCCGAGTCCGGTATCCCGCTGCCGGACGTCGCCGGTGCTTGGAGCGGTGGTGGTTCTGAGGCCGCTCGTCCCGGTGGTCCCGCTTCCGGGAGCACCACTTCCGGCACGCCGCTCCCGGCAGGGGTCGCCGCTGTCTCGAGCATGTTCCCGATCGGCACGTCGCCGGAGGGCGCGGTCGGCCGTGCGGTGGTGCCCGGGCCCGGTGAGGGCGGCGGGTTCGCGGGCTCCGTGCCGGTGACAGGCGGTGTTGCGGCGGGCGGAAACGCCGAGGGCGAGCCGAGGCCGCCGTGGGCGGGTACCGGCATGCCCGGTCACGGTGCCGCGGGATCGGCGCCGGTCGAGCGGCCGTCGGTGGCGTCCATGCCCGGAGCGGTGTTCCCGGCCACCGCCGTACCCGGCCTTCCCTCTCCCGGCGGCACCATGTCCGGGCTCTCCCTGCCCGGTGACGGCGTTCCCGGGTCAGCCCCGAGCGGTGGCGGTGTGCCGGGGGCGTCGCCGGCGCACACCGACCTGGCGGGTTTCGGGTCCTCCGGTGGTGGCCTTCCCGGCTTCGCGGGCACCGGGTCGTCCGGTGCCGGTGGCGCGGGTGCGGCTCCGGGCGGCATGTCCGGTTCCACCTGGGGCGGCGAAGACATCCCCGGCGGGATGCCCGCACCCGGTTCCGGTGGCGCGGCGGAATCCACATTCACCGGTGGTGGCGTGCCCGCGCCCGGATACAGCGGTGGTGGTGTGCCGGGTCCCGCATTCACCGGCGGTGCGGTGCCGGGCGGGCAATCGCCGGGATCCGCGTTCAACGGTGGTGTGACGCCGGGCCAGGGTGCGCCGGGTCCAGCGTTCCCCGGTGGGGATGCTTCCGGCGGAGGCATGCCGGCGCCCGGGTTCGGTGGTGGCGGTGTGCCGGGCGGAAGTGTGCCGGGATCTGCCTTCGGCGGTGTGCCGGGATCGCCGCCGGCCGGAGGAGTGCCGGGCGAGGGCGGCGGGTTCGGCCCCGGCGCGCCGGGAAGCGGTGTACCCGGAAGTCATGTTCCCAGCGGTCCGCTGCCGGGCGAGTCGCTGCCGGGTGGCTACATGCCGGGTGGTTCCGTCCCGGGTGGCCTTGTCCCCGGCAGCCCGCTTCCTGGTGGTTCCGTGCCGGGCGGCCATGTTCCCGGCGGCCCCATGCCGGCTCCCGAGATGCCCTTGGGCAGTGCCGGCGGCGGTGCGATGCCCGGCGGTCCGGCGGCGACCGGTCTCATGCCGGCCGTGCCGGTGATGCCGGGCCCGGTTGCCCCGGCGGAAGGTGGACAGGCGTCGCCGTCGTTCGGAGGCGCCATGCCGCCACCGAGCGTCTCGATGACCGACGACGTGGACGAGCTGATGCGGCGGCCGCCGCTCTACAGCCAGCAGAACAGCCCGCTCGACGCACCCCGGTTCACCCGTTCGGCCCGGCCCGCGCAGCAGTCCTCGGCCATGCCGCCGCCGATCCCCGGCGGCCCTGCCGCAGCGGGCGGGTACGGAGCCGGAGACCCGGCGGGCGGCCCGGCCCCGGCCGGTGATTCCGGTGGCTCCGCGTATGCGGGTGAATCCGGTGGCTCCGCGTCCGCAAGTGGTTTCGGTAGCTCCACGCCGGCCGGCGGGTTCGGCGGCAACGTCCCGGCCGGCGGCTTCGGGGGCAACGCGCCGGCCGGCGGCTTCGGGGGTTCGACGCAGGCCGGTGCCCTGCCGTCCACGCAGCCGGAGGCTCAGGCCGGGCCTCCGATGCAGCCCGCTGACCAGAGCCGGCCCACCACGCCGATGCCGCCTCCGAACATGGCCGCTCCCACGGCACCCACCGGTCCGGGACAGCAGCACGCGGCCATGCCACCGCCTCCTGCGGCTCCGGGACAGAACGCGGCCATGCCACCGGTCCCCGCGGCTCCGGGACACAACACGGCCCTGCCATCGGCCACCGCAGGTCCGGGACAGCAGAACGCAGTCATGCCATCGGCGTCCGCGAGCCCGGGACTGCAGAACGCGGCCGTCCCACCGACTCCCGCAGACCCGGGACAGCAGAACGTACCCGTGCAGCCGGCGGTTCCTGCTCGTTCGCCGTTGCAGGCGCCGGACATGGGTCAGCACAACGCGCCGATGTCGGCGGTTCCTGCTCGTTCGCCGTTGCAGGCGCCCGACATGGGTCAGCAGAATCCGGCGCAGGCCCCGGCCCGCTCGCCGCTGCAGGCGCCGGACATGGGCCAGCACAACGCTGCGATGCCGCCGGCGGCCGGCCGTTCGCCGTTGCAGGCGCCGGACATGGGTCAGCACAACGCGCCGATGTCCGCGGTTCCTGCTCGTTCGCCGTTGCAGGCGCCCGACATGGGTCAGCAGAATCCGGCGCAAGCCCCGGCCCGCTCGCCGCTGCAGGCCCCGGACATGGGCCAGCACAACGCGCCGCGGCCGTTGCAGGCACCCGACATGGGCCAGCAGAATGCTCCGGCCGCGCACGCGGAGCCGGCACCCCGCCTCTCCGACGGCGCACCGACCGACGACGAGAACGTGCCGTCCGGCCTGCCGCCCCGCTCCGGAGTGGCCCTGACCCGTCCCGAAGCAGCCGCTCTGCCCGAGGGGCTGGAGGACCCGTCGACCGCGCCCAGCGGCCTCCCCGGCCGCAGCCCGCGCCAATAGGCCACCAGCAACCTCGCGCCGCGTGCTGCTACGCCGCGCGCCGCGGTGCAGGATCTACCGGTCCGTCTGGCCGAGCCCCGACGACCGGGGACGAACCCTCGCCTCGGCCTTGATCATCTGTGCCGGGTGCCGGGTGCCGGGTGCCGGGTGCCGGGTGCCGCGTGCCGGGTGCTGGGTGCCGCGTGCCGCGTGCCGGGGTGCCGGATGGCGGGCGTTTGGCGTCGTGGTTCAACCGGTCCGTTGGGTAGGCCACCCTGCCTGGTGGCGTGGTGATCTGTGGTGTGTCTGTGGGCGTAGGTCACCACGCGACGTGGGTGGGTGGTGTGGGTGGTGATTTGTGGTGTGTCTGTGGGCGTAGGTCATCACGCGACGTGGGTGGGTGGTGTGGGTGGTGATTTGTGGTGCGCATACGGGCACGGGTCACCACGCGACGTGGGTGGGTGGTGTGGGTGGTGATTTGTGGTGTGTCTGTGGGCGTAGGTCACCACGCGACGTGGGTGGGTGGTGTGGGTGGTGATTTGTGGTGCGCATGCGGGCACGGGTCACCACGGAGCGGACAGGCGACGCTCGCGGAAAGCGGCGATTCGCGGTGTGCCGAGCGGCGCGGATGCGTGTCTCAGGGATGGCCGGCTGTCGGTGGTCAGGGTGGGCGGCGTCGGCTGAGGTTCGCGCTTTGGGCTGACAGCTGAGATGTTCCGGCGTGGGAGACGGTCCGATGAGCGATGCTGAGGGTCCGTGTGCCGGCACGGCGGGAGAGGTATTGCGAAACCTCGTCCACGGCAGGGAGGGTGGGGGTGTTTGGGACGCGGCCCGACCGGGCAGTAGATGCCGTTGATGGTTGGACACCGGGCACTCCCGTGCCGTCCGGGTTCCGCTTCCGGAAGGGGTGACATGCCCTCACGAGGCCAGGTCGGGGAACCGGCTGAGAACACGCTCGAAGATCTCGACGCGGCCGCGATTGCGTACGCGCACCGCTGCGCCGGTGCGACCCGGGCCGAGATCGACGCCGCCCGGGAGGAACTGGTCCGCTACTGCCTTCCGTTCGCCGGGCGGCTGGCCCGCCGTTATCGCGGCCGCGGCGAGTACCTGGAGGACCTGGAGCAGGTGGCCCGGCTGGGCCTGGTGAAGGCCGTCGACCGCTATGACCCCGAGCGGGGCTCGTTCACGGCGTACGCGGTCATCACGATCTCCGGTGAGCTGAAGCGCCACTTCCGTGACCGCACCTGGGGTGTGCACGTTCCGCGCCGGGTGCAGGACTTGAGTCTCGAGGTGGGGCACGCCTCGATGCTGCTGACCAGCACGCTCGCCCGTACCCCCACGGTGGGTGAACTCGCGGTCCGTCTAGGGGTGACCGAGGCCGCCGTGCTGGAGGCGGTCGAGTCGGCTGCCGGTTACTCACCAGCTTCACTGAACGCGCCGGTCGCCGAGGACGGCGCCATGGAGTTCGGTGACCTGCTCGGCGACGTCGACGGTGATCTGGAGTCCGTCACCGACAAGCTGACCGTGACCGACCTGCTGCTGCGGATGCCGGCCCGGGAGCGCCGGATGCTGGCGTTGCGTTTCTACGGCAACCGCACCCAGGCGGAGATCGCCGACGAGCTGGGCATCTCGCAGATGCACGTGTCCCGGCTTCTGAGCCGGGCGCTGACCTGGCTGCGTGAGGCGATGCTCAGCGACAACCCACCGTACTGGGAGGGCGAGACGCGCGGCGGCCGCCCCGGCATGCACGTGTCGGTGGACCGCGACGGCGACGCGCTGGTGGTACGAGTGCGCGGCGAGGTGGATCGGGATACGGCCGACCGGCTGCGGATCGGTCTGCGGCACGCGATCTCCGGTGACGGTGTGTCGGCCGTGACGGTGGATCTCACGGCGGTCCCGCTGGTGGACGCCGCGGGCGTTGCCGTGCTGGTGGACGCCGTGCAGGCCGCGGCGACGGCGCGGGTGGAGTTCGGCGTTACGGGCGCTCAGCCGTACGTCGCAAGGATCCTCGCCGTGTCGGGCCTGGCCGGAGTGTTGCGCCGTTCCTGAGAGCCAGCCGTTTCTGCAAGTCAGCCGTTCCTGAGAGTCAGATGCGGCGCAGAGCCGCCCAGACGACCTTGCCGTGGTCCGAGGGAAGATGCCCCCAGCTGTACGCGAGCTCGTTGACCAGCAGCAGCCCGCGGCCCCGCTTCGCCTCCGGGTGAGCCGGGATCGCGGCGACCGGTGGTGCGTGTGATCCGTCGCGGACAGCGAGATTGAGGTAACGCGGTCGCAGCGACAGCCGCAGCGTCATCATGGTGCGCGCGTGGTCGACCACGTTGGCGACGAGTTCGGTGACGATGAGGCTGGCCGGGGCGATCAGGTCGGGCAGGTCCCACCGCAGGCAGGCCTCGGTGGCGACGTCCCGGGCGTGCCGGCTGGACCCGCCGACCGGCAGCAGTTCCTCGCTGATCGACGGCACGGTCAGCCGGCCGTCGTGCAGATGTGCGAGCGCGGCCTCCCGGCTGCCGAAGATCGGCAGCCGGTGGTACGCCTTGGCGGACAGCAGTTCACGGGTGTCCCCGGTGGGTGAGTAACACAGGATCGGTGTTCCGGGCCAGCGGGCGGCCTGCCTCAGCACGGCCGTGAAGATCGCCAGCGCGAGCGGCTGTTCCACCCGCATCCCGGACAGGTCGATCAGAAGGGCGTCAGGCTGGTCGGCGAGACACTTGAGCAGGCGCTCGCGGAGCGGCGCGCTGTCGGAGAGGCGGAGCTCGCCCGAGAGCTCGGCGATCAGGGTCGTCCCGTCGCCGTACACTTCGCACCGGATCGACATGGCCTCGCCCTTCCGCCCTGTCACGAATTCCCCGGTCTCGACCGGGTAAACGTCAGGCCGTCTCCATGACGATGATGGCCCCGTCGCCCCCGATCGTGCCACCGTCCCGGCCGCGCAGCGGGGTGCACGCCACCCGTACGGTGATCGGCCGTCCCCGCCGGTTGACCGCCTCGAGCAGGACCTCGCCCGATTCGCCGTCGGCTCCGAGCGCGCCGCGCAGCAGCGGACGGATCTGGTCGATGGGCAGGCCGATGTCCAGGTTGAGGAAGTGCTGGCCGATGAGCTCGCCGGAGCGCAGCCCCCACAGGTCCTCGGCGTGCCGGTTCCACATGCGGATCCGCAGGTCCGGGTCGACGACCGCGACGCCGGCCTGCAGGCTGGTCAGCACCGTCTCGAGGAAGGCGTTGGCCTCGTCGAGGCGACTCGTGCTGACGCGCAGCTGGTCGTTGATGCTCTGCAGCTCGTCGTTGGTGGACTGGAGTTCCTCGTTCATGGTCTCCAGTTCCTCGTTGGTGGACTGGAGTTCCTCGTTGGTGGTCTCGAGCTCCTCGACGGTGGACTGGAGCTCCTCGTTGGTGGTCTCGAGCTCCTCGTTGGTCGACTGAAGCTCCTCGTAGGCCGCCTCCAGCTGCTGGTTGGCGTGTTCGAGGTCGTCCTGCAGACGGCGCGACGCGGTCACGTCGTGGAAGATCAGGTTGACGCCGAGGAGGCTGCCGTCGCTGCCGCTGAGCGGGCTGATCTGCACCACCAGGTGGGTGACCTCGGAGCCGCGGTGGAACTCGACGTCGGTGACCCGCAGCGTGCGCCGTTCCAGCTGGGCCTGCTCGATGTAGCGGCGCAGCTCGACCGGCCGGTAGGACAGGTCGAGGTCGCGGAACGGCCGGCCGATGTCGCGTGCGGACACCCCGAACATCTTCTCCAGCTGCCGGTTCGACAGTGCGACCAGGCCGTCGGGGGTGAGCGCCAGCTGGGCGAGCGGGCTGGCCGCGAAGACCTCGTTGCGCAGCTCGTCGAGTCCGGTTACGGCGGTGGCGCCGTTCAGCGGCGGGTCGGCGAAGACGACGCCGGGCGGCGCGTACAGCCGCGGAACCCGCCGGAAAACGCGCCGCTTCAGGTCGATCGGTGTGAACAGGCTGCTGTGGCTGAGCAGCATCTCGGCCTTGCCGAGGAAGAGCACGCCGGTGTCGGCCAGCGCGAAGTGGAACCGGCCGAGGATCTTCGCCTGAGTCTCGGCGTTGAAGTACATCAGCGTGTTGCGGCAGGTGAGCAGGTCGATCCGGGAGATCGGGGCGTCCTGCACCAGATCGTTGCGGCCGAAGATGACCGAGCGGCGCAGATCCTTGCGGAACGTGTAGCGGCCACCGTTCTGCTCGAAGTAGCGCTCGACGAGCTCGGGCGAGAGGCCCTGCATCTCACGCTCGCCGTAGGTCGCCTGCCGGGCCTCGTTGAGTTGCTCCTCGTCCACGTCCGTCGCATAGATCTTGACGCGGTCCTTGAACTGCTCGACGCCGAGCAGCTCGGCGAGGGCCATGGCCAGCGTGTAGGCCTCCTCGCCGGAGGCGCAGCCGGCGGACCATACCCGGATCATCGAGTCGGCCGGCTTGCTCGCCACCATCGGCTCCAGCACGTCCGACTGCAAATACTCCCACGCGTCGAGGTCGCGGAAGAACGCCGTCACGTTGATCAGGATCGTGTTGAAGAGCGCGGTGAACTCGTCCGGGTGGACCTGAAGGAAGTCCAGGTAGTCCTGGTACTCGGCGGCGTCCACCTGTGTCATCCGGCGGTTCACCCGGCGCATCAGGCTGGACCGCTTGTAACCGGTGAAGTCGAAGCCGCGGGATTCCTTCAGATAGACCAGAAGGGCCTCGAAGTGAGGGTCGGTCTCTTGCACGATCCGGAACGCTACCGCACGTCAATTCGTGGCGGTGGCACCGAGACGGGCGATCAGCTCACCGAGTGTGGCGGCCGCTGCCTCGGCCTCCTCGGCCCGCTCCAGGAAGTGGTCGCGGCCCCCGGCGGCCATCCGCCGGCTCAGCTCCGCCTTCTCCCGCAACGCGCGCAACGCCATCCAGAGCGCGCCCTCCAGCACCTCGGCCTGCTCGTCGAGGAGGGTCTCCGGTGACCAGGCATGGCCGACCCGGCAGCGGAACCGCGGGATCGGCCGCTCCTCGATCTGGAACAGGCTGCCGCCGCAGGTGGGGCAGCCGAAACCGGCCGGAGGCGCGAACTGGTCCGAGCTCAGCGGAACGAATTCCGACACGGCGACCTCGGCGTCGAGCAGGGGGTCGGGCCCCAGGGCGGAAGCCGGTGCCAGCGTCGTCGCGGTGATCTCACCGAGCAGGGGTCCGATCTTGGCGGCCGGCACCACGTGGTGGACCTCGACCGCATTCAGGGCGGCCCGCGGCATCCACGGGTGCAGGGCATCCTGCGGCTCCTGCACGATGGTGGCGCCGCCGCGCGCGGCGATCACGGCCAGCCCGGCCGCGCCGTCGTCGCGGGAACCGGACAGCACCACCCCGACGGCCCGTCGCCCGGCGGCCCGGGCCACCGAGCGGAACAGCGGGTCGACGGCCGGGCGGTGCCCGTTCTCGGTGGGTCCCCGGCTCAGTTGCAGGTGGCCGTCCATCAGCAGGAGATGATGGTCGGCCGGGGCGACGTAGATCCGTCCGGCGGCCACCGGCTCACCGTCGCGGGCGGCGGTCGCCGGGAGAGGACCGCTGCGCGACAGGATGCCGGGAAGGGCGCTCGGCGCGGAGCGCGGCATGTGCAACACGACCAGAAGAGTTCCGGGGTACGCCGGAGGCAGCCCGCCGACCAGGGCGCGCAGAGCTTCCACGCCGCCTGCGGAGGCACCGACGGCGATCAGGTCCCGGCGCTCGGCAGGTGCGGGCTCGGTCACACGGCGGCTCCGGTGGTGAGCTGTGTCCAGACCACCTTACCGTCGGAGACCGGCAATACTCCCCACGTGTCGGTGAGGTCGCGGACCAGCCGCAGACCGCGCCCGCCCGCGTCGGTGACGGCCGGGTCGAGCGTGCGGGGCAGCACGCGGCTGCGATCGCGCACCGCCAGGATCAGGCGGCCGTCGCGCAGCCCGAGGGTGAACTCCATCGTGGTGTGCGCGTGCCGGACCACGTTCGCGACGAGTTCGGTGGCGACCAGTGTCGCCGTCGCCGTCACATCGGTGCGCTGCCAGGCGGTGCACGCCTGGGTTACCAGGTGACGTACCTGCCGGCAGGCCTCCGGCACCGGCCGCAGGCGGACCCGTAGCGAGGGGGTGCCGGGCAGGGCCTCGGCCTCGGCGAGCGCTTTGTCACAATCGTCAGCGAGCGTGAGACCCGCGCAGCCCCGGTCGGCGGCGAGCGCCTCGAGGGTGGGCGGGTCGGCGCCGCACACCACGATCGGCACGGCCGGGAACTCCTCGGCCTGACAGACCACGGCGCCAAGCCCGGACAGGGCCACCGGGTCGCCGACGCGTAATCGGGTCACATCGAGCAGCACCTTCGCCGGCTGCACCGACAGGCTGCGGCGTACCGCCGCACCGAGCGCACCACCGGTGATGTGGTCCAGGGTGCCGCTGATGCGGAGCACCGCCACCGGAAGGTCCCGCACCGGCCGGCACACGAGCTGGCTGGGCATGCGTCTCCCTCCCCGCGGACCGCGCCGGACGCCCGGCGGACGTCAGGCACAGGGGTGCCCGGCGTCCGCCGGGGGCAAACGTCAACAGAGCCGTTCGTACAGGTCCAGATATGCGGCGGCCATGACCGCGGGGCTGAAACGGCGCTCCGCCTCCGCCCGGCAGACACCCGGGTCCACGGCGCCGGCCTTGTTCATCAGCTCGCCGAGGGCGTCCTCGTCGTCGGTGAGCAGCCCCGTCACGCCGTCGTCGATCAGCTCGGGCAGGCAGCCCCGGGCCATCCCGACGACCGGCGTCCCCAGCGCCAGCGACTCCACCACGGCGGTGCCGCCCGGTTCCTCCCAGCGCAGCGGGAAGAGCGCGGCGCGGGCGCCGGCCACCAGCAGGTCCCGGTCGCGGCCGGTCACCGTGCCGATCCAGCGCACCCGCGTCCCGTCGACGTGCGGCGCCACCTGCTCGTCCCAGAAACGCACATCCGGATTCTCCCGGTCGGCGAGGGCGAGCTCGGCGGCGTTGCGGTACGGCCCGACCGGCCCCGCCAGCACGAGATCGAACCCGTGCTCGTGCGCCAGCCGTGCCGCGAGGTCCTGCCCCTTGCCCGGGAAGATACGACCCAGGACGACGGCGTACGACCCCCGGCTCACCTCCGGGACGGGCTGGGCGGCCAGGGGTGTGGCCAGGTGGACGTGGCCGATCGAGTGCCGGCGCAGCGCCTCCGGGGCGCGGGCGAGCTGCGACGCGGACACGCCGTTGACCCGGACCCGGCCGCCGCCGTCGAAGGTCCCGTACAGCTCGGGGTGTTTGTGCAGGTCCCAGTGCAGGGTGTGGAGCACCGGCGGCGCGCCGTCACCGAGGGACGCGGCGGTGACCAGCCCGGCCGCCTCGACGTGGTCGTGGATCACGTCGAACCCGCCGCCGGCGACCGCCCGGGTCACCGCGTGCTGATGCGCCTGGACGACGCCGACCGCCTGGTTGTAGGGCCGCTGGATCTGCGCGAACTGGCCCCGCTCGAAGACCGACACCCGCCCGTCGGTCTCGACCGTGCTCTCGCCGACGCTGGCGAGCACCACCTGGACACCGAGCGCGCGCAGCTCCGGGATCAGCGTGGCGACGACGTTCTCGATGCCGCCGTACCCGGCCGGCGGCACGGCCAGCCACGGCCCGGCGTTCATCAGGACCCTCATGCCGCCACCTCCGCTTCGCTCCGGCGTCGGCACGAGTTTTCACCTGTGCCCGATGATTCGCTCGCGAGCTCGCTCATGCCGCCACCGCGCTACGGAGGGAGGCCAGCGGCGGCCGCTCGGTCACGGCGGTCTCGGTGACCGCGATCTCCCGGTCCAGGTTGGGCAGCGCGTCGTGCCCGCCGCGGCGGAACTGGGTGAGCAGGGTGGACGGTGGCAGCGGCTCGGTGGCCAGCCCGCGCCGGTACATCCGCGACCAGGCGGTCACCATGATCTGCGCGGCCATCCGACCGAGCGCCTCGCTGCTCTGGTGCCGGTGCTTGCGCTCACCCAGGTCCACCTGGGCGAGCGCGTCCAGGCCGACGAGGTCCACGAGGTCGATCAGCATGCCGATCTCGACGCCGTAGCCGGAGACGAACGGCACCCGCTCCAGGGTCCGGCGGCGTCCCGCGTACTCACCGGCGAGCGGCTGCACGAATCCGGCGAGTTCCGGGAAGAACAGGTTGATCAGGGGCCGGGCCGCGAGTTCGGTGACCCGCCCGCCGCCGTCGGCCTCCACGCTCACCGGCCCGTTCAGCGGCCGGTGGTAGAAGCCCTTCACGAACTCGACCGACTGATCGGTGAGCATCGGGCCGAGCAGCCCGGTCACGAAGTGCGACGAGAACTCGTGCAGGTCGCCGTCGACGAACGCGACCAGGTCACCGGTGGTGGCCGCGAGCCCGGCCCACAGCGCGTCGCCCTTGCCCTCCATCCGGGGCAGTCCGCGGGTCATCCGGTCCTGGCTGACCACCCGGGCGCCGGCCCGGCGGGCCACCTCCGCGGTGGCGTCGGTGGAACGGGAGTCCACCACCAGGATCTCGTCCACCAGAGGCACGTGTTCGACCAGGTCGCGGCGGATCGTCGCGACGATCGCGCCGATGGTGGCCTCCTCGTTGCGGGCCGGAATGACGACGCTGACCCGGTCACGGCCCTTCGCGGCGAGCAGGGCCTCGGGTGTCCATCGACCGGCGTGACCGGTCCGGTAGGTCGTCCATGCCTCGACGACGGGCGAGGTGTTCGCGTGCGAGTGCCACATCCGCTACCCCCAGTTGCGCGATCTTGCCGGCTCCGCCCCCATTCCCGCGTTCGACCGTGATCAATCCCCCTGGAGCGTGACGAATCCCTCCCGCATCGATGTTTGGCATTCTCGGGGACGGTTACAGAACCGGCCGACGAGGGACAGGGGAGCGCATGACCACCACGAGAATCGGCCTGATCGGTGCGGGCGGCGTCGCGGCCCGGCACGCCCGCGTGCTGTCGGGACTGCCCGGAGTGACGGTCAGCGGTGTCACCGACGTCGTGCCCGAGGCCGCCGAGCGCCTCGCCGGACAGCACGGCGGCCGGGCGTACGCCACCGTCGACGACCTGCTCGCCGACCGGCCGGACGCCGTTTACGTCTGTGTGCCGCCGTTCGCCCACGGCGACGCCGAACGGGCCGTCCTCGCGGCCGGGCTGCCGATGTTCGTGGAGAAGCCGATCGCGATCAACCACGGCATCGCCTCGGAGCTCGCCGCACAGATCGAGACCGGCAAGGTGCTCACCGCGGTCGGCCACCACTGGCGTTACCTGCCCGTGGTGGAGAGGGCCCGGGAGGTGCTGGCCGGGCGGCCGGTCCGGCTGCTCACCGGGTCCTGGCTGGACAAGGTGCCGCCGGTGGCCTGGTGGCCGATCGGCGGGCGCTCCGGCGGCCCGGTCGTCGAGCAGGCCGCGCACGTGCTCGACCTGGCCCGGCACCTGGCCGGCGAGGTGGACGAGGTGTTCGCCTACGGCAACGGGACACCGCCACCGGTCGACGGCGCGGATGTGGACGGCGCCACCACCGCGGTGCTGCGGTTCGCGAGCGGCGCGGTCGGGACCCTGGCGGCCACCTGCGTGCTCGGCTGGAAGCAGCGGGCCGGGCTGGAGGTCTACGCCGACGGGCTGGCCCTGGCCCTGACCGAGACCGAGCTGGTGATCCGCGACGGCGACCGTGCCGAGACCGTCACCTGCGATCCGGTGGACGGGCACGTGGCGGTGGACCGGGCGTTCGTGCGTGCCGTGCGGGGCGAGGACGACGACATCCGTGTGCCGTACGCCGAGGCCCTCCGTACCCACGAATTGGCCCTTGCCGTCGCCCAATCCGCGGCCGAGGGCCGTGCCGTGACCCCCGGAGTCGTCCGTGCCTGACCGCAACCTGATCGTCGCCGCGCAGGGCCGCGTGGAGATCGTCGACGTGCCCGACGCCGACGTGCCGGACGGTGGCTTCCACGCCCGCACCCTGTTCAGCGGGGTCTCCGCCGGCACCGAGCTGACGTTCCTGAAGGGCACCAACCCGGCCCTGCACGCGGGCTTCGACCCGGTGCTCGGCCTCTTCGGCGCCCCGCCCGAGCGGGCGTACCCGGTGACCCGGCTCGGCTACATGGAGGTCGCCCGCGTCGAGCGCAGCCGCACCCCGGCCGTCCCGGACGGCACGGTCGTGGCGATGACGTACGGACACCGCACCGGCTACCTCGCCGACCCGCTGCGCGACCGGGTCGTCCCGCTGCCCGGCGGGCTCGACCCGGTGCTCGGCGTCTACGTCGCGCACATGGGGCCGATCTGCGCCAACGGGCTGCTGCACGCGGCCGCCGACCGGTTCGGCCCGGCGGTCCGCTCGCTGTCCGACGGCGTGGCCGGCTGCCGGGTCGCGGTGGTCGGCGCCGGCGTGGTCGGCCTGCTCACCGCTCTGTTCGCCCGCGCGCACGGCGCCGCCTCGGTGGTCGTGGTGGACCCGACCCCGGCACGCCGCGACGTGGCCCGCGCTCTCGGCCTCGACACCCTCGACCCGGAGAGCGGCGACGCCGCGGTCACGCTCAAGACCCGCTGGCGGCACGCCGACGGCGACCGGGGCGCCGACGTCGTCTTCCAGTGCCGTGGCCAGGCCGCCGCCCTGCACCTGGCGCTGCGGCTCCTGCGCCCGCAGGGCACCGTGATCGACCTGGCGTTCTACCCCGGCGGCGCTGACGAGGTCCGGCTCGGCGAGGAGTTCCACCACAACGGCCTCGGCGTGCGCTGCGCCCAGATCGGCCGGGTTCCGCGCGGGCTGGCACACGCCTGGGACCGGGAACGGCTCTCCGCCGCCACTCTGGACCTGCTCCACACCGACGGTGACGCGATCCGGAAACACCTGGTCACCGCAATGGTGCCGTTCGACGAGGCGCCCACACTTCTCACCGATCTCGCCGAGCGCCGCCGGAGTGAGTTGCAGGCGGTCATCACGTTCTGACGGTCCGGTGGGAGTCCGTCGCCTGAGATCGGGCAAAATGCAGTACCGTTGCGCGCCATGGGTGTGTCGCAGCGGCTGAAGAGCCGGTTCCGCAAGTTTCTCCAGCGTCCGGGCACGACGGTGGACCTCGCCCCGCTGTCGAAGCGGCTCGCCGCCATCGAGGCCCGCGAGGAGGCTCTGCAGGAGAAGGACGACGCGGCGCTGACCGAAGCCGCGCGCGAGGCTACCGACTACGTCGAGATCTGCGCCGTCGGGCGTGAGGCGGCGCGGCGCGCGATCAGCCAGCGGCCGTACGACGTCCAGTTGCTCGGCGCCATGGCGCTGCTCGACAAGCGGGTCGCCGAGATGGCCACCGGCGAGGGCAAGACGCTCACCGCCGCCGTCGCGGCGTACGGCCACACCCGTCTCGGCAACGGCCCGGTGCACGTCCTCACCGTCAACGACTACCTCGCCAAGCGCGACGCCGAGTGGATGGGCCCGATCTACACGCTGCTCGGCCTCACGGTGGCGTCGGTGACCGAGTCGATGACGCCGGAGGAGCGCCGGGAGGCGTACGCCGCCGACGTCACCTATGTCTCGACGAGCGAGGCCGGCTTCGACTACCTGCGCGACCAGCTGGTCACGGACGTGGCCGACCGGGTGCAGCGTGAGCTGGCCACCTGCATCGTCGACGAGGCCGACTCGATCCTGATCGACGAGGCCCGCGTGCCGATGGTCCTGGCCGGCAGCACGTCGGCCGAGAGCGACCCGGTGCACGAGGCCGCCGCCCTGGTCCGTGAGCTGCGCAAGGGCAAGGACTACGAGGTCGCCGAGGACGGCCGGTCGGTGGCCTTCACCGAGGACGGCCTGAAGAACGTCGAGGAGCGGCTCGGCGGCGTCGACCTGTACGCCGACGACCAGGTCGAGCAGCTGTCCGCGGTGAACGTGGCCCTGCACGCGCACGCCCTGCTGCGCCGCGACGTCGACTACATCGTCCGCAACGGCGGTGTCGAGCTGATCGACGAGATGCGCGGCCGCGTGGCCCAGCGCCGCCGCTGGCCGGACGGCCTGCAGGCGGCCGTGGAGGCCAAGGAGGGGCTGTCCGCCACCGCCGAGGGCGAGGTGCTGAACACCATCACCGTCCAGGCGTTCATCGCGCTGTACAAGACGGCCTGCGGCATGACGGCGACCGCCGTGCACGTCGGCGAGCAGCTCCGGGAGTACTTCAAGCTCGAGGTCGCGGTGATCCCGCCGAACACGCCGAACATCCGTGAGGACGACGTCGACCGGATCTACTCGGCGCACGACATGCGCGACGAGGCGCTGGTCGAGGAGATCAAGATCGCGCACGAGTCGGGCCGCCCGGTGCTGATCGGCACGCTGGACGTGAAGGCGTCCGAGCGCCTGGCCCAGCAGCTGGCCGACGCCGGTGTCCCGTGCAGCGTCCTGAACGCGAAGAACGACGCCGAGGAGGCCGCGATCATCGCGGAGGCGGGAGCGCTCGGCGCGGTCACCGTCTCCACCCAGATGGCGGGCCGTGGTGTCGACATCCGCCTGGGCGGCAGCGACGAGAAGGACCGCGACGCGGTCGTCGAGCTGGGCGGGCTCTACGTCATCGGCTCCGGCCGGCACGACAGCCGCCGGGTCGACGACCAGCTTCGTGGCCGGGCCGGCCGGCAGGGCGACCCGGGCCGCTCGGTGTTCTTCGTGAGCCTCGAGGACGAGCTGGTCTTCCGGCACGCCGGTGACATCCTGCCCGCCTCGCCGCGGATGGACATCGACGGCGTCGTGCACGACTCCCAGGTCGAGTACGCCGTGGAGCACGCCCAGCGGGTCGCCGAGGGTGTCAACCACGAGATCCACAAGAACACCTGGCGGTACAGCGTCGTGACCGAGCAGCAGCGTCTGCTGCTGGCCGAGCGCCGCGAGCGGCTGCTGACCTCCGAGGTCGCCGCGATCATGCTGCTCGAGAAGTCGGCGGAGAAGGCCAAGGAGACCGACGAGGACGTGCTGTCCGAGGCGGCCCGGGCGATCGCGCTGTTCCACCTGGACCGTCTGTGGGCCGAGCACCTGGCCTACCTGTCGGAGGTCCGTGAGGGCGTGCACCTGCGCGCGCTGGGCAAGCTGGACCCGCTCGACGAGTTCCACCGCTCGGCCGTCCCGGCCTTCCAGGAGCTGCTCACCCAGGTCGAGGCCCGGACCATCGAGACGTTCGAAGAGGTCGACCTGGCCGACGGCTGGGAGCCGGACCGGGCCGAGATCGTACGCCCGAGCGCCACCTGGACCTACCTGGTGCACGACAACCCGTTCGGTTCCGAACTGGACCGTCTGATCGCGGCAGTCGGGCGTCGTCTCACCTCGGGCGGCTGAGGTCACAGAGTATTTCGATTCAATCCGGGGGTGTCGCCTTGACGGCGGCACCCCCGCTTGTCTTACCGCCCATGACGTTCGGCAATGTTTAATGAGGCTGACAGAGAACGTTCCCGGGATGAATTCGCGGGGCCGCACGCCAATATGGAACGTCTTTCCCACAGTGTGGTTGGCGACTTGACCCGCTCACCGGCGGACCGGAAATATCGTTCGGGCATTTACGCAGAGTGAATAAACATATTCGCTTGCCGCAGCAAATTCTGGGAGATGAATCAATGCCGGTCAGCGCATTGTCGCCGCGTGCCGATCGTCGTTCCGCCGGACCGGGCCGGGGTGCCGCCCGCCGCGCCGCCGAGCCCGCGCTGACCGTGACGCTCGCCATTCCGCTCACCGGGGATGTGGTCTCCCCACAGGCGCACCGTCTCCTCGCCGCGGTTCGGGAGCTGGTCGAGCTGAGCAAGGGGACGGTCACCGTCGAGCAGGCGCCGGCGCTGCCCGAGGGTGAGCCGGAGACGCCCGTGGAGGCCGCCGACGGCGCCTTCGACGGTCCCGAGGTGCGTCTGCTGACCTCGTCGCGTCAGGCGCTGCTGGACGGCGCCGCACTGCCACTGACACGCCTGGAGTTCGACCTCCTGCAATATCTGGCCGAGCGTCCCCGCCGGGTCTTCACCCGTGCGCAGCTGCTCGCCGCGGTCTGGGGTTACGAGCGGGCCGGAGAGCGCACCGTGGACGTCCACGTGCGCCGCCTGCGGCTCAAGCTGGGCAACCACCTGCCGCTGATCACCACCGTCTACGGGGTGGGCTACCGCCTGGCCGACGACGCGCAGATCAGCATCCTGCCGCACGATTGAACGTATGCAGGTCCGTCCCGTCTCCTTTCCCCTTCTCGTCGACGACCTCGCCGAACGGCTGGCGAGTCGGGAATCCGACAGCCGCCTGCGAGTGGCCGTCGACGGCTCCGACGCGGCTGACCCGGGCCGGCTGGCGGACGCGCTGGTCGACCCGCTGCGCGTCCGTGGCCGGCCCGCGGTCCGTGTGGACACCAGGGATTTCCTCCGTCCCGCGTCGCTGCGACTGGAGTTCGGGCGCACCAATCCGGACTCTTTCTACACCGGCTGGTTCGACGAGGCGGGCCTGATCCGTGAGGTTCTCTCCCCATCCGGCCCGGACGGGTCGGGTCGCATCCTGGAGCGGCTCTGGGACGCGGGTGTGGACCGGGCCGCCCGAGTTCCGTACAGGCAGCTGCCGCCGGGCGCGATCGTGCTGGTCAGCGGCCCTCTGCTGCTCGGTTCGGGCCTGCCGTTCGACTTCTCCGTCCACCTTGAGCTGACTCCGGCCGCACTCGCCCGGCGGACTCCGGCCGAGCTGGCCTGGACACTTCCGGCGTACGGCCGCTACGCCGCCGAGGTAGCCCCGGAAACCTTCGCTGACGTGGTCGTTCGTCTCGACGACCCCCGCCGCCCAGCGCTCGTGACGACCACCTGGTGACGCCCGGCACAAGACCCACGTGCCGAGTCCGTGGCGGATTCGAACACCGACAGTTATGCTCCGGTTACTTTTTTGCGGGGGTCCCGTTTGGGATCTCCGGCGGTGGGTATCGTCCGGCTCCACATGCCGAGCCGGCCGGGACGAGGGTGACCCGGCGATGGCCACCGGTCGGGGCAGAGTGAAGGGCAGGGGGACTGCATGCTCGTCAACGGAGCGGTTGTTGCGGGTAAGGGCGCGAGCACGGCCAGGGGGCGCTCGGCCGATGAGATCGAGCAGATCCGGGTGCTCCTGCAGAGCCGGTTCGAGGATCTCGACCGCGAGTACGAGGAGGCCGTCGCTCAGAACACCCGTCTGCGGCTGGTCGAGATCGGCGACGCCGCCGGTGACGACCAGGCCGACAGCGGATCCAAGACGGCCGAGCGGGACGCCGCGACCTCGCTGCTGAGGACGCTGCTGGACCGGCGCACCCAGGCGGAACACGCGCTGCACCGGCTCGACGAGGGAACCTATGGCAACTGCGAGGGCTGTTCCAACCCGATCCCGGTGGAGCGGCTCGAGGTGTTCCCGTCGGCGACCACGTGCGTGAACTGCAAGCAGGTGCGTGAGCGGCGGGCCAGCTGACGTCGTCCGGGCCCGTCGGACCGGGCGGGCCCGGTAATCGCAATTCGACGCCACGGCGCATTGCCGGGCACCACTTGCTTTACTGAAGAATTGTCGGCCGGCGAGGAATCATCGTGGTCGAATCCGCGGGACCGGCCCTGCGTTCATGCCACGACGGCCGGCCGGCGCCGGCATCACTCCGGCGTCGTTGACCGCCGCGCCGCCGCGGTCATTGTTGAAGAACACGAACATTTCCGGTACGCGCATGCGATCGAGCCACGACCGCAGTGCCGCCGTTCCCTATCGCGGCCACGGTTTCGCGGCGCCCTCGTGCAGTCGCGGGTATCCGAAACCGGCGGTCCGCCACAGCGGCGTTACCGGACAGCCGCACGTGCAGTGTCGCGGCGGGCCGGCAGGAACCCGTCCGATGTCCGCTCGTGCCATCCCGATGTGCCGATTCTCGGCATTCCGTCGCCGTTCCCGGGTACAACCGGTTCCATGACCGATTCACCAGAGAGCATCCGCGACGATGAACGGGACTCCGCTTCCGGCGACTACGAGGCCTCCGGCGGCGACTACGAGTACGACGAGGCGCACGGCGGAGGCGACTCGGGCCCGGACGTCCCGGCCGGCGTCGAGGAGGAGGCCCGCCGGCACCTCGACCTCAACCCGCGCTGAGCCGTCAGGTCGGCTGGGCCGTCAGGTCGGCTGGGCCGTCAGCACCGCGGCGAACAGCAGCCCGGCCGTCACCAGGCCGGTACCGAGGACCGTCACGACCGCCGACGTGTCCAGCGGCGCGTCCCGGCGGTCGGCGATGAGTTTCGCCGCCACCACCGCCAGCACCGGGAACAGCAGCAGGACCAGCAGCGCCACCACCGGTGCGGCCTGCTGCCAGTCACCGCCGGCCGCCGTGCCGGTACGCCGGACCATCAGGTTGCCGATCACACCGAGCAGCCCTCCGGCCAGCCCCAGCAGCCCGAAAACGATCTTCGTTCCGAGGGTGATCGGCCGGGCCGGTGGCGTGTACCGGACCCGGTTCTCCACCTCTTTCAGATAGTCCTCGGCGTCGCGGTCCGCCTCGTCGGCGCGCTGGCGGGGGATGCTGGCGGGAGGCAGGGTGCGGCCGAACCGCTCGGCCGGCGGCCCGACCCGGTGCACGAAGTCCGACCACAGGCCCGCGGCCCGGGCGTCGACCCGCTCCAGATCGCGCTGAGCGGCCCGGACGGCCCGCTCGGCCGCCTCCAGCTGTCCCGCGGCCTCTCCGACTGCGGCGTCGGCGGCGGCCGCGCGATCGGCGTACCACCGCCGGGCCTCCGCCCGCAGGCCGCTCGCCTTCTCGTCGAGGCTGGTCAGCCGCCGCAGGACGGTCCGGTAGTCGGCGCGCTCGAAGTCGGCCGGTTGCAGTTCGCTCATGAGGTTCCGTAAGGGATGATCACCTCGGCGCCACGATGCACCGAGCGGTCGAAATGCAGGGCCCGCCACGGCCGCGGATACCAGTTCGGCGCGCCCTGGCCCGGGTAGTACGGCGACAGTTCGCTGCCGTGCACGTCCAGGGCCACCCATGCGCCGATCGGATCGGTCCGCGACGCGTGCCCGCCGAGCGAGTCGCGCAGCAGTCCGGCCCCGCGCCACCAGCCGAGCACGTGCAGCCGCCGCTCCGGGCCCTGGCGCAGCACGGTCCGCAGCTGCTCGGCGGCCTCCTTGCCGCCGGGCAGCGCGTCGGCCGCGTAGATCAGGATGAAGTGCGGCCGGTCCGCCGGCCACGCCGCGGTCGCCTCCGCGGCGGCGTCCTCCAGCAGCCAGTCCACGTTCTCCATGTCGTACCACCCGCAGTCCGGGATCCGGGCGTGCAGCGCCTCCGCCGCGGCCCGTGCGTCCTGGTCGAGGCAGACCACCGAGAACCGGGCGCCGTCCGGCGGGAACTGCGCGGCCAGTGACCGGCCCGCCGTCGCCAGGATCGCGCACGCCTCGTCCACCCGGGTGCCGAGCACCGCCAGGTTGCGGCCCGGCGCCCGGCGCAGCACGGTCCGCGCCGAGCGGGCCGCCACGTCGATGGTCTCGCCGAGCAGCGCGATCGGCGCGGCCGGCGACGCACTGGCCCGCAGCTGGCGGAAGTCGGGGCTGTCGGCGAGCTTGGGGATCACGTCACCGTCGAACAGCCGTGGCGGCCCCACCTCCGGCGGGCGGCGCCGCCACAGCCGGTGCTGCAGGGCGCTCCACTGCTCGCGGTCGCCGGCGGCCGGGACCCGTACCACCCGGTTCGCCTCGGTGGCGCCCGAGTCGGCGTTGACCACCGCGTGATACCGGGGGAGCGAGTCGGCCGCCGCGTTCGTCTCGGCCAGCACCCGCCGCGCCCGGGGCAGGGCGATCCGCAGACTGAACTGGGCGACCAGCGCGGGCCGCCCCCACAGCGCCTCGATGCCGGACACGTCCTGGCTCGCCAGGATCAGGTGGATGCCCTGCGAGCGGCCCCGCCGGGCGAGGTCCTCGAGCAGATCGACGGCCTCGGCGGATACCGAGTCCCGGCCGGAGAGCAGCACCTGGAACTCGTCGACCACGGCCAGGATCCGGGGCCACGAGCCCTCCGGATCCTCGGCCCGCAACTCGGCCAGGTTCGTCACCTCGTACTGCTTGGCGGCGTCGGCGCGCCGCTTCAGCTCGCCGCTCAGGAACCGCAGCAGCGCCAGCCCGAACTCACGGTCGGTGTTGACGTTCACCCCGACCAGCCGGACGTGCGGCAGCCAGCTCGGATCCCGCCGGCCCGGCGCGAACCGCGCGAACGACACCCCCTCCTTGAAGTCGAGCAGGTAGAACGCCAGCTCGTCGGGGGAGTAGCGGGCCGCGAGCGCGCCCATCCAGGCGTAGATGAAGTTCGTCTTACCGGTCCCGGACGGCCCGGCGATCAACGCGTGCGGCGGATAGTCGCTCAGCGTCACGTGCACCCGCGGCCCCTGCGGACTGTCCCCGAGCGGCGCGGTCAGCTCGGTGGCGGAACTCTCGCGCCACTCCGCGCCCGCCTCCGGCAGGAGGCTGTCCAGCGCCACCGGCGCCGGCCCGGCGGCCACCGCCTCGGCGATCTGACGGCACGTCGCGGTCACGAGGGTCGGCGTAGGACCATGATCCAGTCGTACGGGCAGAGCACCCGCACTGTCCACGCGGGCGTCGTCACCCGGCGCCGCCACCACGAACTCGATCCCCGGACCCGGCTCCACGGCCTGCCCCCGGATCACCAGGTGCACCCCGCACGCCGCACCGGTACGCAGCAGCCGGTCCAGCTGGGACCGCTCGTGCCGGGACAGATCCCCGCCGCCGAGCAGCACCGCCACCCGCCACGGCTCCGGCCGCCGTTTCGTGGCCGCGTGCAGCTCCCGCAACGAGGTGTACTCACCGGCCAGCACCGTCTCGTTGATCCGCCGGACGTGCCCGACCAGCTCGTCGAGCAGCTTGTCCAGCCCGCCCGGGCCGACGAAGGTGAGCACGCCCGCGGGTGCCAGCGGCGCGAACCCGGCCAGGCCGCCGCCGAGGTGCTCGGGGTCGTACCCGATGATCCGCACCTGCCCCGCCGTGCTGGTGCCCAGCGCACGCAGCAGCAGCCCCGCCACCACGTCGTCGCCGAGACGCTGATCGCCCTCGACCACGATGTGCCCGTGGTCGAGCAGCCGCACCAGCGCCGGCGTGACCGGCGGCGAGTCGTCGGCCACCGGCGCGGGAACGCTCTCCGGCGGCTCACTGTCCGGCCCGGCCCACGCGTCGGTGACCTCGCCGGGCGCACCCGCCCAGGCACCGCCGGTCCAGTGTTCGCCGTCGTCGGTGTGCCGGTCGGCGGCTGCCGGCCGCTCGTTGCGCACCGGCGGCGGCAGCGGCGCCTCGGGCAGCATCAACCGGCCGACCCGCAGCTCGGCGGCCCGTTCCAGGGGCGTCGGCTCCCAGCTGTGCCACGGCTCGCCGGCCGCGCCGGGCGCCGCCCGGTCGGCCGCGCCCGCCGCCGCGCCGGCCAGCGCCGACAGCTCGGTGTCGTGCCACGACTCGATCTCGTGGATCCGCTCGTCGCGGGCCGCCGCCAGCTTCCGCCGCCGGGCGGCCGCGGCCGCGACGATCCGCCGGTAGCGTGCCTCGGCCGCCTTCCGCGCGTCCAGCGCCCGTTCCAGGGCGGCCTGCGCGGCGCCGAGCGCCTGGGACAGTCCCGCCCGGATCTCGATCACCCGGTTCTTGGTGGATTCAGCCATGACCCGTATCCGATCTCCCGTTCCGGGTCACCGGCCGCCCTCCGGCGCGTCGGCCGGGCGCATCACCGCGGCTGCGTCCAGTCTCTCGTTCCGCGTCACCGGCTCTCCTCCGGGGTGCCGGGCGCGGGGCGGGCCGGCTCGGGCGCGTCCGGGTCGAGCGCCGCGGCGTCACGGCCCAGCCGGGCCAGGAACACACCGGTGAGCACGCTCGCGGTGACCGCGCTGTCCGCCGGGTGTGGAGCCGGCTGGTCACCGCGTTTCTGCTGCTGCTGATCGAGCGGGACACGGCAGATCCGGTCCAGGAGCGTCTCCAGCACGCCCGGCGGGGTGCCGGGAAGCAGCGCCCGCACCCGGTTCTCGGCGGCAGTCCGCAGCCGCGGCACGTCCTCCGGCCGCGGATCGTGACCGAGCAGATCACCGGCCAGCCGATGCAACACCTGCGGGGTGATCGCCGACAGCCCCAGCCCGGTGGAGGCGTTGACCGCGTGCAACTCGCGCCCGAGGCGGCCCCGGTCGCCGGAACGCACGCCTGTGGCGATCCGGCGCAGCAGCTCGGAGGCGTCGGCCGGCTTGCCCATCTCCGGCCCGTCCTTCCCGGCGGGCGCCGCCTCACCGGTCAGTTTCGCCACCCGCTGCTGCCACCACGGGCCGAGGCTCTCCACCGGCTCGGCCGGCTCCGCGTCACCGGACCGCGGTTTCTGCTCCCGGTCCTCCTCGCGGCGCAGCGCGGTGCGCCACTCCTGGCCCGGCGCGGCACCCGGAGTCCCGGAGAGACCGAGGGCGCCGAGGTACGCCTCGACGGCGTCCTGCACAGCGCGCAGCGCCGCCGCGGCGGTCTCGGCGTGCTCGGTGGCGTGGCCCAGGCGCTGCACACCCAGGTCCTTGCTGGACTCCTCCTGCACCCATCGGAGCAGCTCGGTGGCGCTGCGGATCTTGTCCATCGCGGCCGCGACCAGCCCGGTGGGAAGATCGTCAGAGGTGGCCCGGAGCTGGGCGCCGAGTTCCTGCAGCAGCGACATGCCGTCAGAGGTTCGCCGTGTAGGTGTGCGCCTGCTCCACGGCCGCCAACGTAGCGCTCATCGAATCCTCGAGCTGCTGGTCGGCCTGGGACAGCGAGGCGTGCGCGGCACCGACCGCGTCGTTGGCGCTGCCGTCGAGAGCGGCGGCCAGGCTCTGCTGGGCCTCACCGATCTTCTCCCGAGCCGCCTGTATCGCCTGCTGCCCCTCGGTGACCTGCTGAAGCGCGGCCTCCACGGCAGCTCTGAGTTCGGCGACACTGGCCACCCGGGTAGCCTCCTGAACGGGGGTTCGTCTTGCGGCTCCAGCCTAGCGTCCGGTTCCCGCCCGGCCGTCCCCGCATGCCCCGTTTTATCAGAGCCTGCCAGGCACGGCACGACACCGTTTTCCCCGAACACGCCGAAGATCGCGCAGGTGAGATCGTATCCGACGACGATCCACAGTGGATCAAGGCCCCCCTGCGTGCCCGCCCCGCGTCACCGTCCCGGGCACCGACACGCCCTCCCCAGAGGGTCAGTCCCCAGAGTCAACCCCCGCCGTCACCGCCGCAACCCACGGCGCGCCGCCGCGCGCCGCCGCGCGAGCCCACCGCCTGGCAGATCTTGTGAGGTTCGGCCGTCACTGCCGCCCGAACCTCACAAGATCTGCCACATCGGGGAGGCGCGGCGTCAGCGCGGGACCGCGGACGGCCCGCGGACCTCGGCGCCGAGCGCGGTGACCCGGTCACGCAGGCCCCGGTCGGCGGTGACGACGATGGTGCGCCGGTTCGCGGCCGTCTCCCGTACCAGATCAACGATCTTGTCGTCGCCCGAGCCGGACGCGCGCTCGATGCGGACGCCGGACGGACCTTGCGGGATGTTCCGGGCCTTTCCCTCCACCACCAGGAGCACCTCGACCGGCGCCGGCACGTCGGGCAGCCCCGCGGCGGGAACCGTCGCCAGGCTGTCGCGGAGCCGCACGGCCGCGCCCGCCCGGTCGCGCCACCAGCCGTCCGGAACCGAGCCGACCACGTTCGCGCCGTCGACGATCACCAGCGGGATCCCGGAATCGGCAGGCACCGGAGCCGCTGGCGGGGAAGGCTCCTGAAAGAGCGGCGTGAGGGACACGTCCGCTGACGAGGACGCCGTGGTGGAAGACGGCGCGGAGGAAGGCGAAGGCGGCGCGGGGGTGTCCGATCCCCGGGAGGGTGGCGGAAGGGAAGGCGGATCCTGCGGCACGGCCATGAAGTTGAGTGTAGTCGTATCAACTTTCTCGGCGATCCGGGAATCTCCGGGGCGATCCACGCGCTGTAGACCCCGGCCGGACCGGCAGCCGCAACCGGATCCGGGACCGGCCGGACTGACACGTGGACGGTGTGCGTTTGCCGCCCGGGCGGCCGGGGAGCCCTGCGGGGCGACCGGCCCGAGGTACACAGGAGAAGAGAGACTGATGAGCATCGGACCGTTCGGGCCTGCCGGGCCCGGTCAGTGGGACGACCTGTTCGCGCGCTTCTTCGGTGCGGCCGAGCCGCGCCGCCAGGCGCAGCGTTTCGACATCGCGCGTTACATGAGCAACGACGCCCGGCAGGTGCTCGCCGACGCGGCGCGCCGGGCCGCCGAGCTGGCCGCCGCCGACCGGCCGCTCGCCGACCTCGACACCGATCACCTGCTGTGGGCGTTGCTGCAGCAGGATCCGATGAAGGACACCGTGCGCCGGGCCGGCGCCGACCCGGACCGGCTGCTCACCGAGCTGGGCCGTCCGGCCGAGCGGTCCGGTGAGCTGCCGGAGAGCATCTCGCTGACGCCCGCGGCGAAACGGGCGCTGCTGGACAGCCTGCAGATCTCCCGGGCGGTCGGCGCCTCGTACATCGGGCCGGAGCACATCCTGATGGCGCTCGGCATGAACACCGACTCCGCGGCGGGGCGCCTGCTCGCCGGTCGGATCGTGGATCCGCGGAACATCCCGCACCACAGTGAGCTGCCGAAGCCGAACGCCCCGAGTCACGGCGGGCAGCGGCCGAGCGGGGCGCCGACGCCGACGCTGGAGCAGTTCGGCGTAGACCTGACCGAGTCGGCGCGGCGCGGCGAGATCGACCCGGTGATCGGCCGGGCCGACGAGATCGAGCAGGCCGTGGAGATCCTGTCCCGGCGTACCAAGAACAACCCGGTGCTGATCGGCGAGGCCGGTGTCGGCAAGACCGCGGTGGTGGAGGGCCTGGCGCAGCGGATCGTCGAGGGCGAGGTGCCGATGACGCTGCAGGACATGAGGGTGGTCCAGCTCGACCTGGCCGGGCTGGTGGCGGGCACCAAGTACCGCGGTGACTTCGAGGAGCGCCTCAAGAAGGTGATCGACGAGATCAAGGCGTCCGGCGACAACCTGATCGTCTTCCTCGACGAGATCCACACGCTGGTCGGCGCGGGCGGTGGCGGTGAGGGCGGCGGCATGGACGCCGGGAACATGCTCAAACCGGCGCTGGCACGCGGGCAGCTGCGGGTGATCGGCGCGACCACGCTCGACGAGTACCGCAAGCACATCGAGAAGGACGCCGCGCTGGCCCGGCGCTTCCAGCCGGTCCTGGTGGGAGAACCCAGTGTCGAGGACACGGTGGCGATCCTGCGCGGGCTCCGGGACAACTACGAGGCCCATCATCAGGTACGGATAACCGACGCGGCCCTGGACGCGGCGGCGGCCCTCTCCGACCGCTACATCACCGACCGGTTCCTGCCGGACAAGGCGATCGACCTGATCGACCAGGCGGGGGCACGTGTCCGGCTGCGCACGAAGACACCCGATGCCGGCCGCCGGGAGCGTGAGCGGCGTCTGGAGCAGCTGTCGCGCGACCGTGACCAGGCGGTGGCGGCCGAGCACTACGAGCAGGCGTCCGAGCTGCGCGACAAGATCAACTCCTTGAAGGCCCAGCTGTCCCGGCCCGGCTGGGGCTCCGACGGCGTGCCGCAGGTGTCGCCGGAGGAGATCGCCGAGGTGGTGTCGCGGGCCACCGGCATCCCGGTCGCCCAGCTGACCGAGGCCGAGCGGGACCGTCTGCTGCGCCTCGAGGAGCACCTGCACGGGAAGGTGATCGGCCAGGAGGACGCGGTGAACGCGGTGGCCGAGGCGGTACGCCGCTCGCGCGCCGGGCTCGGCGACCCGGACCGGCCGGTCGGCAGCTTCCTGTTCCTCGGTCCGACGGGCGTGGGCAAGACGGAGCTGGCCCGCTCGCTGGCCGAGGCGCTCTTCGGGGAGCAGGACCGGTTGATCAGGCTGGACATGAGCGAGTTCCAGGAGCGGCACACGGTGTCGCGGCTGGTCGGCGCGCCGCCCGGATACGTCGGCTACGACGAGGCGGGGCAGCTGACCGAGGCGGTGCGGCGGCGGCCGTACAGCGTGGTGCTTCTCGACGAGATCGAGAAGGCCCATCCGGACGTCTTCAACATCCTGCTGCAGGTGCTCGACGACGGCCGGCTCACCGACAGTCAGGGCCGGACGGTCAGCTTCAAGAACACCGTGCTGATCATGACGAGCAACCTGGGCTCGGATCTGATCAGCGGCTCGAAGCGCAGCGTCGGGTTCGCCGGCGCGGAGAACGGCCGGTCGGCGGACGACGAGCTGCGCGACCGGCTGGACCGCCGGCTCAAGGAGCAGCTGCGCCCCGAGTTCATCAACCGGATCGACGAGATCGTCGTCTTCCGGCAGCTGGAGAGCGACCAGCTGCATCGGATCACCGAGATGATGCTGGGTGAGACGAGGCAGCGGCTGCACGCCCAGGAGGTGCGGATGGAGATCACGGCGGAGGCGGTGGACTGGCTGTCCGAGCGTGGCTTCCAGCCGGAGTTCGGGGCCCGGCCGTTGCGGCGCACGATTCAGCGCGAGCTGGACAACCGGCTGTCGAAGATGCTGCTCGCCGCCGATCTGGCGCCGGGCCGTACGGTCCGGGTGGACGCCCGTGACGGTGAGCTGGTCTTCGACGTGGAGCTGACTGCCGCCGCGCACTGAGATTGGCCGGCAGTCAGGTTCGCTGAAGGGGCGCCGCGATCCGGCGCCCCTTTCGCGCGAAAGGTCAGGCCGCGGCGAGGTGGCTGTTGCTGCCGCCCATTGTCTGGCTCTGCACCCACTGGGTGTAGTGCTCGTTGCGGGCCAGGATCTCCTGGTACGCCTCCTGCGCGTGCTCCATCAGCTTGGGTGCGCTGCGGGAGGCGACGGACTCCGGGTGCCAGCCGAGCACCAGGCGCCAGCGCAGCGGGGCGCCGCGCAGTGGCCGGCTGGTCAGTCCCGCCGGTGGGCGGAACGTGGGCTGGCACAGTCCGATGGCCAGGCCCAGCTCGACCATGTCGACGCAGTTGCGCACGTCCGACTCCAGGACCCGGCGTGGGGCGAAGCCGGCCCGGGCGCAGGCCGCCGCGAAGCAGTCGCCGAAACAGCCGTCACCGGCGCTCGCCACCCACTGCTCCTCGGCGAGCTCGGCCAGATCGACCGACAGGTTCTTGGCCTGTGGGTGGTCGTCGGGCATCAGCACGCAGACGGCGTCCACCCCGATGGTCTGCCAGACCAGGCCGTACTCCGCCGACGGTAGCGCGTCGCCGCAGACACCGACCTGTGCGTAGTCCAGCTTGCCGGCCAGCACCATGCCGGCCAGCTCGGAGATGTAGTAGGAGGCGTGGGTGGAGATCTGTGCCTCCGGCTGGGCGCCGGAGAGGCGGTGCACCAGATGCGCGACGACGGGGCCGCCGATCGCGCCGATCCGGTACCTGGTCATCGTGTCGTGATCGCCGCCGGCGGCCAGTCTGGCCGCCTCGTCCTGGAGGCCCTTCATGGCGGGCAGCAGCACTCTGGCGCGGGACAGCACCAGCTCTCCCAGGGCTGTGGGGCGTGCGCCCCGGCGGTCACGGTCGAACAGCGGTCCACCCAGAGTGCGCTCTATCCGCTGAAGTTGGGCGGTGAGCGCAGGCTGGGCAAGGCCGAGTTGTGACGCGGCCTTGGTCACGCTGCCGGTCTCCGCGATGGCGCAGACCACCTTCAGATGCCGCAGCTCGAGGTTCATAGCGTGACGTTAGGACTAGAAAGGGATCGAACGCTAGTCCAAGAGCCGTGGAATGATCGGCAACCTGTGACAAACGTATGAACGAACAGGACACTCGTCGCTTACCGGCCGTAACCTGTCTTTAGTTACAGATCGCGTACGTATGTCGCGCGAGCGGTGATCACGTCACGAACCTTGTCGGCCACTCCGACGAGGGGATCGACCACCTTGTTCCACGGCGGAGTCGACGGTGTGGCGGGGTGCGGCCGGGTCGGCGCGGCCTCCTCGGCGGTCTCGAAGCGGTTGCCCAGCCGGACCAGATCCTCCGACGGCACCATCTGCTCCAGCAGCGGCAGGAGCTCCTGGGCGTCGGCGGCCACGTGCCGGCGGACCGCCTCGACGAGCACCTCGTGACCGTCTCCGGTGCGCTCCAGCTCACGCAGCCGTTCCAGGATCGCCTGGTCCTCGGCCAGTTCGCGGTCGGCGATCTGCTCACCGCCGGGAACCGCGGTACGGACCGCCGGGTAGAGGTACTGCTCCTCGGCGCACAGGTGCCGCGACAGCGTCGCGACCAGCACGGACTTGACCTTGGGGTCGTCCGGGCCCTCGGTGAGGCGCTCGGTCAGGTCCAGCAGCTCACGGTGCTGGGCGGCGACCACATCAACGATGCTGCGCCCGGGTATCTCGCCGCCGGTCGGCGGCAGCGGGGGAAGATTCACGTCAGACACGGCACGCTGGTACCCAGGGGAACTCTCCGATCAAACTTCCGACCCTCCGGCCACCCGAAGATCGGAATGAAGCCCCTCACCGAATGCTGGTAAGAATGCTGGATGACGACGACCGCCGAGGGCGAGGTCGTGGACCTGTGCCGCGACCTGCTCCGCATCGACACCACCAACACCGGCGACCCGCGCACCACCGTGGGGGAGCGGGCCGCCGCCGAATACGTCGCGGAGAAACTGGCCGATGCCGGCGTCGAGTCGGAGCTGCTCGAGTCGGCGCCGAAACGGGCCAACCTGATCGCCCGGATCCCCGGCGCGGACTCCTCCCGCGGCGCGCTGCTCGTGCACGGCCACCTCGACGTGGTCCCGGCCGACGCGAGCGAATGGTCGGTGCACCCGTTCGCCGGCGAGGAGAAGGACGGCTACCTGTGGGGCCGCGGCGCCGTCGACATGAAGGACTTCGACGCCATGGTGCTGGCCGTCGTGCGCGAGTGGAAGCGCACCGGCTACGTCCCGCCGCGCGACATCGTGCTGGCCTACACGGCCGACGAGGAAGCCGGCATGGAGTACGGCTCCCAGTGGCTGGTGCAGAACCACCCGGGCGCGTTCGAGGGGTGCACGGAGGCGATCGGCGAGGTCGGCGGTTACTCGTACACCGTCAATGATGATCTTCGCCTTTATCTCGTGCAGACCGCCGAGAAGGGACTCGACTGGCTGCGGCTGCACGCCACCGGCCGTCCGGGCCACGGGTCCTTCATCCACGACGACAACGCGGTCACCACACTGGCCGAGGCCGTCGCCCGTGTCGGCCGGCACCGCTTCCCGACCGTCCTCACCCCGACCGTGCGCTCGTTCCTGGAGCAGGTCAGCGACGCCCTCGCGATCGAGCTCGACCCGGACGAGCCGGAGCTCGCGGTGTCCAAGCTCGGCCCGATCGCCAACCTGATCGGCGCCACCCTGCGCAACACCGCCAACCCGACCCGCCTCGAAGCGGGTTACAAGGACAACGTCATCCCCGGCAAGGCGTCGGCCACCATCGACTGCCGCACCCTGCCCGGGCACGCCGACGCGTTTCTGCGCGAGCTGCGTGACGTGATCGGCCCGGATCTGGAGATCGAGCACGTGCACCAGCAGCCGGCCGTGGAGACGTCGTTCGACGGTGACCTGGTCGACGCCATGGGTGCCGCGCTGCGCGCCGAGGATCCGGGTGCGCGTACCGTGCCGTACCTGATGTCGGGTGGCACCGACGCCAAGGCCTTCTCCACACTGGGCATCCGGTGCTTCGGCTTCGCCCCGCTGAGGCTCCCGCCGGACCTCAACTTCAGTGCGCTCTTCCACGGCATCGACGAGCGAGTTCCGGTGGAGGGACTAAAGTTCGGCGTGCGTGTGCTCGACCGCTTGCTCCGAAACAGCTGAAATCGGAAGGACCCCCAATCCCATGACTGACCAGAACGCCGATCTCGACGTCGCCCTCGACCGGGTGATCGAGGCGGCGCGGGCGCACCTCGCGGCCGTCAAGGCGGCCGCCGGGCGGATCGACGACGACGACGTCTGGCAGGCGTATGTCGATCTCAACAACGCTTCTTTCGCGTACGACGAGAAGCTGCTCGACGCTTTCGGCGAAGTGACGCCCTGGGACGTCGAGTCGATCGACGCGGACGAGGCGGACCGCCGCTTCGGCCAGATCACCGAGCCGGGTGCCGGGGGCGCCGACCCGTACGAGCACGTCGTGTCGGTCCGTCAGCGCCGTGACTACCGGGTCCCCAGCGTGTCCGCGCTGCTGCGCGTCGCCGAGACCGCCCGCCGCAGCGCCGTGCCCGAGGACGAGGACGCCGGCCCGGTCGAGTCGGTCGGTGAGGCCGTGCTGGAGCTGCTGCAGGCCGGCGACGGCTCGCTCTCCTCGCTGGACGTGCCCGAGCTGGAGCCGCTGGACGGCCTGCTCACGGTGACCGAGGTCGCCGAGCCGCTGGACCTGGAGGCGTTCGACGACGCCGACGGCAACGGCCCGTTCGCGCCGGTCGAGACCGACCTGCTGGTCGGCCGTCTCGACGAGCACCCGTTCCTGCCCGACGAGGACGACCACGAGGGCCACGACCACGAGGGCCACGACCACGCGGGCCACAACCACCGGCACTGAGAACCGCGGAGGGCCCGTCCGCTTGAGCGGGCGGGCCCTCTCAGTAACTGAGGCCGGGCTGCGGAGTGGTCTGGCGGCGGCGGCGGAGCATCACCTTCCGCGTGCCGTCGGCGAAGAGCTGGACCCTGGCCAGCTCCCACCCGGAGAATTCGGCCTGAATGGCGAGCTGCGCCGCCGCGGTCAGACGATCGACATTCGAAGGCAACCGCAAGGGCGCATATTCGTAGTCCATGGCGTCTAGAGTGCACCCGCTGTCGCGGACCCGACAAGACTCTGACCAGCGAAGCCCGTTCAGTCCCCGAGACGGTCGTCACCTATCGCGGCACGCGTCTCCTCGACCCCCTGCCGCACCTCCGCCGGATCCGGCCCGGCCTCCACCGCCGGTACCGTTCGAAGCCGGCCAGGAATCCTTCCGAGTACACCGAGCTCCGGGCGACATCCCGCAATCCGACGCTGCCGTCCGCAGGTTCAGTCCTGCCTCCGCCGGGCCCACCTCGCCTCCCAGGTGACTCGAGACCGCACGCCGGTTCTACCTGGCCGGTTCAGGCCGATCGAGCGGCGTCCGGGTACGGCCGCAGCGCGGGCACGGCGGACGCCGCCGCAGGTGGTAGGCGTACGTGGCGGCGCCCAGAGCCACACTCCACAGCGGCCACAGCAGCACCGGCGCGACGGCACCGTCGAACAGGCTGGTGTCGTGGTCGCCGGTCAGCACCCAGATCGAAGCCGAGGCGACCAGGATCGCCACGATCGTCGCCGGGACCGTCGCCAGGCGGACCGGCACCGGCCTGCCGGCGAGCGGGAGCATCCAGCGCGGGAAACGCTCACCCCACCGCTGGGCGAGCCCCAATGTCAGCACCGCTCCGGCCAGCGCGAACAGGCCCAGTCCGGCGGGCGCGACCGCGGCACCGTCGCTGCGCAGCTCGCGGAGCAGCCCGGCGTCGACGCCGAGCGGGATGCCCCAGCGCCCAGGAGAGGCGGGACACGGCGTACGCGGCCGGGCAGGCCGCGGCGATCCACACCGCGACCCGGCCCCACCGGGCGGCCGCTTCCGGAGACGTCCAGCCGTCGCTGCGGCCGCAGTCCTCACAGTCGCCCGCCGTGCGCCGTTGCCGGACCAGCGCCGCGCGGGCGATCAGCACCCCGCCGATCAGGGCGAGCACCTGGTTGCCGAGCGTCCAGGTGAAGACGGTGCCGTAGTCGATGTCCGGCCAGCCGAACGGCAGTCCCGCGATCAGCATCGGCAGGTACCCGGCGAGGGCCAGCAGACGCACGTCTGGGACCAGGAGCAGCAGCGCGCCCGCGGTGAGCCAGAGATAGCCGAGCACCAGGAATCGGACCGCGCCGCGGGGAACCATGCTGCCAGGGACCGTGCCGTGGGAGACCGTGCCGTGGGGGACCGTGCTGCGGAGGACCGCGCCGTGGGGGACCGCGAGCAGCGCCACGGCGGCGGTCAGCAGCACCGCCGCGAACACCGGGGCGCCGACGCCGGGATCGAGGGCGCGCAGGGCGCTCGTGTCCGGCGCCGGATCGTTGCCGCCGAAGGGGTAGCCGCGGCCGGTGACGGCCCAGGCCAGGGCGAGGGTGCCGTAGGCGGCGGCCCATCCGGCCGCCACACGGATTCTCGTGTCACTCATGCCATCGACACTCGTTGCCGGGAGCCGCGCGCGGATCCCCGCCGGGAGGGGACCGCCTCCCTCCGGAGAGGGAGCAGCCATACCTCGGCCATGGACTGGTTCGGCCCCGGGCCATGGACTGGTTCGGCCCCGGGCCATGGACTGGTCCGGTACCTGGGCCATGGACTGGTTCGCACCTGGGCCATGGACTGGTTCGGCCCCGGCTCGCGGGACCGCCCGGTTCGCTCACCGGTGCCGCGTGGTCATCGCGGCCGGCTCGCGCGTGGGATGACCGCCGTATCCCGGTGCTGGACGATCATCGTGGGCCGTTTTCGGAGGCCGGCCCCGCGATATGGCTGCTTCCCGGGCGGGGAAGGGTGCGTGGGACTCGGCACGATCGCGGACCCTGAGCGCTGTTCAGAGAGGGACGAAGCCCGATCGGTACGCGACCACGACCGCCTGTGTCCGGTCGCGAACCCCGAGCTTGGCCAGGATGCTGCCGACGTGACTCTTCACCGTCTCCACCCCGAGGACCATCCGGGCGGCGATCTCCGCGTTCGACAGGCCCTCGGCCATCAGGGTGAGCACCTCGGCCTCCCGCGCGGTCAGCCCGGATCCGGCCGGCCCGTCCGGGGGACCATAGGCGGCCGCGAGCCGTCGCACCGCTGCCGGGAACAGCAGCGAGTCGCCGCGCGCGACGACCCGTACCGCCTCGGTGATCTGTTCCGGACGGGCCCGTTTCAGGAGGAACCCCGCGGCGCCGGCCTGGAGTGCCTGGTAGACGTACTCGTCGTTGGCGAACGTCGTCACGACCAGCACCTTCGGCGGATCGTCGAACTTCTCGAGCAGCAGCCGGGTCGCCTGGATGCCGTCCATCCGGGGCATCCGCACGTCCATCAGCACCACGTCGGGGCGCTGCCGCAGCGCGGCGGGCAGCACCTCGGTGCCGTCGGCGACCTCGCCGGTCACGGTCAGGTCCACCTCGGCCGCCAGGATCGCCCGCAACCCGGCCCGGACCAGGGCGTCGTCGTCGGCGATCAGGATGCTGGTCATCGTTGTCCGGCCGGGAGTCCGGCGATCAGGACGCTGGTCATCGTTGTCCCGCCGGGAGTCCGGCGATCAGGACGCTGATCACCGCGGTCCCACCGGCAGCCGGGCGACGATCCGCCACAGGTCGCCGTCCGGACCGGCCTCGATCCGGCCACCGAGCAGGCGTACCCGCTCGCGCATGCCCTCGATGCCGTGCCCGCCGCCACGCGCCGCGCCGCCGGAACGCCGGTTCACCACTTCGATCATCAGTTCCTCCTCCTGACCGACCCGCAGGGTGGCGGGCCCGTCGCCGTGCCGTGCCGCATTGGTCAGCGATTCCTGGATGATGCGGAACGCCTCACGCGACACCACCGGCGGCACGTCGATCGTCCCGATCTCGGCCGTCACCGCGGACGTCAGCAGGCGATCGATATCGGCCAGGGTGGGCGCGGGGGAACGATCGGCGACGTCGTCGCGCAGGATTCCGAGCACCGCGTCCAGCTCCTCGGCCGCCGACCGCCCGGTCTCCTCGATCGCGCCGAGGGCCTGCCGGGCGAAGCCCGGGTCCGCGTCGAACACCGCCCGCGCGGCGCCCGCCTGCAGCGTCATCGCGGTCAGCGCGTGCCCGACCGAGTCGTGCAGCTCCCGGGCCAGCCGGTTGCGCTCGGCCAGCCGCAGCTCACGGGCTTGCAGTTCGGCCAGGCGCTCGGCCGGTGACGGGCCGAGCAGCACCGGCGCCATGGTGGCGGCCAGACGGCCCAGCCCCGCGGTCCCGGCCACCGTCACCACCAGCAGCCCCACTCCGGCGAGCGTCCACCACCAGCGTCCGGCCGGGGTGAGAGGGCCGAGCGCGCCGGCGGTCAGCCCGAGCCGCTCGGTGAACGCGAGCAGCGCCAGCGGCACGGCGATCAGCAGCGCCACCCCGACGAGCCCGCCGCTGGCCAGATGCAGCGCGAACCACAGAGCCGACCGCAGCCGGGTCTCCAGCGCGGGCGGCCGCGTCCGGTCGTGCCCCGGCAGATCGACGCCGAGCAGCGCGCGGGCCGCCGCGATCTCCAGCTCACGGGTGCCACCGAGGAACGGCGGCGTCAGCGCGATCACCACCGCGACCACGGCGATGGCCAGGACACCGGCGCGACTTCCGGTCTCCTCCACGATCAACTGCGTGAAAACCCCGGCCCCGAGGGCGTACGGGAGAAGCAGCACCCCACCCAGCAGGAGAAAGACGGCCCGCAGCACGCCGCTCAGCCGAAGTAGGTGTTCGGGTGGCCGACGCCCTCGCGCTCCGGATAGCCGACCTCGATGGCCGACACGTCGTCGAGCGCGAAGGCGATCTCCGCGGGCAGGGTGAGCTGTTCACTGCGCAGCGACCCCTGCAGCTGCCCCGAGGTGCGGGCGCCGAGGATCACCGAGGAGATGCCCGGCCGGTCGCGTATCCACGCGAGCGCCACCTCGAGCGGCGACACGCCCAGCCCGGCGGCCGCCGTCACCACCGCCTCGACGATGCTGGAACTGCGCGGCTCCAGATAGGTCTGCACGAACGACGCCATGTGATCCGATGCGGCCCGCGAGTCGAGCGGCCGGCCGTTGCGGTACTTGCCGGTCAGCACGCCCCGGCCCAGCGGCGACCAGGCCAGCACCCCGAAGCCGAGCGCCGCGGCGGCCGGCAGTATCTCCCGCTCGATGCCGCGCTCCAGCAGCGAGTACTCCATCTGGGCGGCCACGATCGGGGCCCGCCCCGGATAGGCGGCCTGCCAGGTGGCGGCCCGCGCGGTCTGCCAGGCCGAGAAGTTCGACACCCCGATGTAACGGACCCGGCCGCTCGACACCGCCTGATCGAGAGCGGCCAGCGTCTCCTCGAACGGGGTCTGCGCGTCGTAGCCGTGCACCTGCCACAGGTCGACGTAGTCGGTGCCGAGCCGTCGCAGCGACGCGTCGAGCGAGCGCAGCAGGTTGCCGCGGGAGGCGTCGCGCGGGCGGTAGCGGTGCGGGGTCAGGCCGGACTTGGTGGCGATGACGATCTCGTCGCGGGGGATGAGATGGTCGAGCAGGGAACCGATCACGGCCTCGGCGTCGCCGTCGCCGTACACGTCGGCGGTGTCGATCATCGTCCCGCCGGCCTCCAGGAAGATCTTCAGCTGATCCGCCGCGTCGTCGGGGTCGGTGTCGCGTCCCCAGGACATGGTGCCGAGCGCGAGCCGCGAAACCGCTAGCCCGCTTCGGCCGAGCGGTCGCTGATGCATGAGTGAACCTTATTCAGACTCCCTGCTCAGCGAAATGCTCACGCCTCAGCCGGGTGGGTCGGTTACCGGACCGAAACGCTGGAGACGCCGATCAGTAGGCTTGCTGGTGACATCCATGATCGGCGGGAGGACAGGCTCGTGCGGCTCGGACTCAACCTCGGGTACCAGACGGCGTGGACCACGCCGGCCGACCACCTGGCCATGGCGCGGGAGGCCGACCGCCTCGGTTACTCCGTGCTCTGGGCGGCCGAGGCCTACGGCTCGGACACGGTCAGCATGCTCGGCTGGATGGCCGGGCAGACCGAGCGGATCGACCTGGGCGCCGCCGTCATGCAGATCCCGGCGCGCACCCCGGCGATGACGGCGATGACCGCCGCCACCCTCGACACGCTCTCCGGCGGCCGGTTCCGGCTGGGCCTCGGCGTCTCCGGGCCCCAGGTCTCCGAGGGCTGGCACGGTGTGCGATTCGCCAAACCCCTCGGGCGTACGCGTGAGTACGTCGACGTGGTGCGGTTGGCTCTGGCCCGCCAGCCGGTGTCCTACCAGGGTGAACACTACGAACTGCCGCTGCCCGGCGGTGCCGGCAAGGCGCTCAAGCTGGGCTTCCACCCGCTGCGCTCGGACATCCCGGTCTATCTGGCCGCCGTCGGCCCGAAGAACCTGGAGCTCGCCGGTGAGATCGCCGACGGCTGGCTGGCCATCTTCTTCGCCCCCGACGCGGCCGGTGACCACCTGGCCCACATCGAGGCCGGCCGCGCGAAGGCGGGCAAGGACCTCACCGGGTTCGACGTGGTCGCGTCGGTGCCCGTGGTGATCGGCGACGACCTGGACGCGTGTGCCGACGTGATCCGGCCGTACGCGGCGCTCTACGTCGGCGGCATGGGCAGCCGCGAGCAGAACTTCTACAACGCCCTGGCCGTACGGATGGGCTACGCCGCCGAGGCGAAGGTCGTGCAGGACCTCTACCTGAGCCGGCAGCCCCGTGAGGCGGCCGCCGCGGTACCCCGGGACTTCATCGAGCGGACCTCCATCATCGGTACGCGTGAGCAGGTGGTCCGGCGCATCCGGGAGTACGCGTCGGCGGGTGTCGGCACGCTGTCGATCAGCCCGTACGTCGGCGACCTGAAGAGCGGGCTCGACACGCTGCGGATCGTCGCCGAGGCGTACCAAGAGTCCGGCGTGGCGAGCTAGTGGCCACCGTCCTGCTGCTCCGGCACGGCCGGACCACGGCGAACGCGTCCGGCGGCCTGGCCGGCCGCCAGCCGGTCGAACTCGACGACACCGGCCGGGTCCAGGCCGGCCGGGCCGGGGAGCGCCTGCGGGCACTGCCGCTGGCCGCGGTGGTCAGCAGCCCGCTGATCCGCTGCCGGCAGACACTGGAGATCGCCCTGCCGGACACCGAGCCCGCGCTGGAGGACGGGCTGATCGAGTGCGGTTACGGCGACTGGGAGGGCAAGCCGCTCAAGGAGCTGGCCAAGGACCCGCTCTGGCCGGTCGTCCAGCACCACCCGAGCGCCGTGGTCTTCCCGAACGGCGAGGCGATGGCCGCGATGTCGGCCCGCGCGGTGGCCGCGGTCCGCCGCTGGGACGAGAAGGTGACCGCCGAGCACGGTCCGGAGGCGATCTGGGTCGCGTGCAGCCACGGCGATGTGATCAAGGCCATTGTCGCCGACGCCCTGGGCCTGCATCTGGACCAGTTCCAGCGGATCGTGGCCGATCCGGCGTCGATCACCGTGATCCGGTACACGCCGGGGCGGCCGTTCGTGGTGCGCGTCAACGAGACCGGTGAGCTGGCCTCCCTCGTACCCCCGAAATCCGATGGGCGAGAGAAGGCAGCCGACAGTGACGCGGCCGTGGGCGGTGGCGCCGGAGGCGGCGTCTGACAACGCTCCGTGCTCGCCCTATCGCCGCAGCGTGCACCCCTTTGCGCCCTCGGCGAACCCGGCACCTTGGCCCGCGCGCTCGTCCGCTTGGATGGCTAGGGTTGTCGGCATGACCCACCAAGTGCATGCCTTCGAGCCGCCCGAGCGATTCGTCGCCGGGACGGTGGGCGAGCCGGGGGACCGCACTTTCTATCTCCAGGCCCGCGGTGGCGGCCGGGTGATCAGCGTCGCGCTGGAGAAGGTCCAGGTGTCACTGCTCGCCGAGAAACTCGAGGAGCTCCTGCTCGAGGCCAGCAAGCGGTTCGGCGTCGCGCTGCCGGAGGAGTCCCTGCTGGCCATGCACGACAACGAGCCGCTCGACTCCCCGGTCGACGAGGAGTTCCGGGTCGGCACCCTGGGTCTGGCGTTCGACGTCGACACCAGCACCGTCGTGATCGAGGCCATCGAGGCCGGTGAGCCGGAGCCCGACCTCATGGGCGACCCGCTCGAGGACGATGACGACGACGAGGATCACGACGACGACGACGAGGACGACGAGCCCGACGACGACCTCGACCGGCTGCGGGTGAGGCTGACCCCCGACGCGACTCGCGCGTTCATCGACCGGGCCCGTCGCGTGGTGGCCGCCGGCCGCCCGCCGTGCCCGCTCTGCGGCCAGCCGCTCGACCCGGCCGGCCACCTCTGCCCCCGGCACAACGGTTACCACCGGTGACGGCGGAGCCCACGTCCGTGCTGGCTGAAGCCGATGCGCTCGCGCTGCTCGAACGGGGGCGGATAGAGATCGAGGGCCGCCTGGTCGACGCCTCCAACACCACTCTCCGCGCCGAGATCACCCTGGACGGACTGACCCGCCGCTGCGTCTACAAACCGGTGCGCGGCGAGCGTCCCCTGTGGGACTTCCCCGACGGCACCCTGGCCGGCCGTGAGGTCTCCGCCTACCTGGTGTCCCGGGCCACCGGCTGGGACCTGGTGCCGCCGACCATCCTGCGCGACGGCCCGCTCGGGCCCGGCGCGCTGCAACTCTGGATCGACGAGCCCGACGAGACCGGCGCGCTGATCGGTTTCGTCCCGGCCTACGACGTGCCCGACGGCTGGTTCCCGGTGGCCGCGGCCCGCGACGACGACGGCGACGCGTACGCGCTGGCGCACGCCGACGACCCGCGCCTGGCCCGCCTCGCGATTTTCGACGCGGTCATCAACAACGCCGATCGCAAGGGCGGCCACGTGCTCTACCCGGCCACCGGCGGCGTGCACGGTGTCGACCACGGTGTGAGCTTCCACGTGGAGAACAAGCTGCGCACGGTCCTCTGGGGCTGGACCGGCAGGCCCCTGCCCGACGACGCGTGTGAGGTCCTGACCCACCTGCACGAGCAGCTGACCGGCCGGCTCGGCGCCGCCCTCGAGGAGCACCTCACCGTCTCCGAGGTCCAGCACGTCAGCCTCCGCATCAAACGTCTCCTGCGGGCCGCTCGCTTCCCGCAGCCCCCACAGGACTGGCCCGCCATCCCCTGGCCCCCGATCTAGCGTGGGAGGCGGGACCGCGCCGGCCGTACCGCAGGTATGGATTCCCCCGGCTCTCTCCTCGCCGCGCCTTCGGGAAGCTTGAGGTTTAGCTCACGCACCGGCGTCAGTGGTCGGGGTGCTGGTTAGGCTCCGAGCATGGATGCTTGGACCGCTCACGACGTTCCCACCCTGCCGGACACACCGGGGCGTGGCCCGCTGCGGCTCTACGACACGGCGCGGGCGTCGGTGCAGCCCAGCACGCCCTCGGGCAGCGCCTCGATGTATGTCTGCGGCATCACGCCGTACGACGCCACCCACCTCGGCCACGCCGCCACGATGATCACTTTCGACCTGGTCAACCGGTTGTGGCGCGACCAGGGACTGGACGTGCGGTACGTGCAGAACGTGACCGACATCGACGACCCGCTGCTGGAGCGCGCGGAGCGCGACGGCGAGGACTGGATCGTCCTGGCGATGCGCGAGACGGCCCTGTTCCGTGAGGACATGGAGGCGCTGCGGATCATCCCGCCGGCCCACTACGTCGGCGCGGTCGAGTCCATCCCGTCGATCGTCACCCACGTGCGGGACCTGGTGGCCAAGGGTGCCGCCTACCGTCTCGAGGACGGCACCGGCGACGTGTACTTCTCGCTGGAGGCGGCGCCCCGGTTCGGCTACGAGTCGCACCTGTCCCGCGAGGAGATGCTCGTCCTGTCCGCCGAGCGCGGCGGCGACCCCGGCCGGGCCGGCAAGCGTGACCCGCTCGATCCCCTGCTGTGGCGCGGCGCCCGCGAGGGCGAGCCCGTGTGGGACGGCGCCGACCTGGGCCCCGGCAGGCCCGGCTGGCACATCGAGTGCGCCACCATCGCCCTGAACCTGCTCGGCGACACGATCAGCGTCCAGGGCGGCGGCAGCGACCTGCTCTACCCGCATCACGAGTGCTCCGCCGCGCACGCCGAGGTCCTGACCGGCGCGGAGCCGTTCGCGGAGCACTACGTACACGCCGGGATGATCGGTCTGGACGGCGAGAAGATGTCCAAGTCCCGCGGCAACCTGGTCTTCGTGTCGCGGCTGCGTGGCGACGGCGTGGACCCGATGGCGGTACGCCTGGGCCTGCTCTCCGGCCACTACCGCACCGACCGTGACTGGACCGATGACGTGCTCAAAGCCGGCCAGGAGCGCCTGGCGCGCTGGCGCGAGGCCGCGGCCGCCACGTCGGGCCCGTCCGGCGTGGGTCTGCTCGGCGCGGTACGTGAGGCACTGGGCACCGACCTCGACACGCCGGGCGCGCTGGCCCTCGTTGACGCATGGTCCGAGGCGGCCCTGTCCGGCGCCGGGGACGACACCGAAGCACCCGAACTGATGGCTCGTACCGTGAATGCCCTGCTGGGAGTGCGTTTATAGGGTTATTTGAAGATCCCCCGCCGCTATTGAAGGGTGGGGGATTCTGCTTTTGCGGTGCAGCGCCCCGCGCGACCTTAGCCCGATTATCTCGATTTCGGTTGCCAAACCACGAAATGATGAAAGATGGCGTTTTATTCGGGCAAATCCCCGCGAAACGGTGTTGCGGGGTCCAGAATTTTCCCCAAGCAACCAACCGCTTGAAAGGAAAAAACATGCGTCGCACGGCTCTGTACCTCGGCGGTCTCTTCCTGGCCACCGGCGCCACGCTGGCCATGGCGGCTCCCGCCCAGGCCGCCGACGGCAAGTGCAAGAAGGACTACGCCGTCGGTAACTACTACGGCTACGGTGCCGACTACGGTTACGGCTACGCCGCCGCCCCCGTCGCGGTCGTTCCGGTCGGTGGCTACGGCTACGGCGGTGGCTACGGTGGTGGCTACGAGGTCAACTCGTACAAGGCCGTCAACCAGAACGGTCTCGTCAACGTCGGCCTGATCGACAGCCCGATCGGCATCTTCTGAGACGAGTCGTACGGGCAGGCCTGACAACGGCCTGACACCATGAACGACTGATGCCCGAGGCGCCTTCTGGCGCCCCGGGCCTCAGTCGTTTTCGGCTTCGGATGGTTTCACCGCGGCTCTCCGGCCCGTCTCGGATCCGCCTCCGACCCGCGCCGCGACGTCGACCCTCCACGTGCCGCGAAGTTCCCGCGCTGCCCGGCGGTGCCGCGACCTCGTCCGTGCCGCGATGTTCGCGTGCCGCGACCTTCCCTGCTGCGCTGCCCGGCCGCGATGTTCGCGTGCCGCGACCTTCCCCTGCTGGGCTGCCCGGCCGCGCGGCGAGTCGCGGCCCCGCCCGTGGCGACACTCTTCGGCGACGGCGACCTCCCACCTCACTGGACATCCCGCCCACCGAGCGGACGTTTCCGGTGGACCGGTGCCGACTCTGGCGGTTCTACCTGGCGGAAGTCCCAGTTCGGACAGGTTTTTCTGCTGTTACGCGACCTTTGTCCGAGGTCCAGCGTGGCGTGGTGCCCGCGTGCCGCCAGCCCGATCTCGTGTGGTTCTTGCGTCGCCGTAGTCCCCGCTCAGGTTCCGGCTCCTGATGTGGCGCCTGTGCCCGGCGGCCCACGGCCGGTCCTGTTCATCGCGGAGTGCCCTTTGTGTCGCCGCGGTTCCAGGTCGACCGTCGTTCTACTGCTCGGCCGTCGTTCGCGGCTACGCCTCCGGTTCGCTGCGGCGCTGGTCCTCGGCCCCAACGGCGTGTCGCCGCAGGATTTCTTCAGCGCGTTGCCGCGGCGTCTTTCATTGGCTGAGGACGCGTCTTGGTGCCACTCGGTGTCCGGGCCGGTGGCCTGTTCATCCAGAGGTCATTCTCGCCTGGGCAGGCGTACCCGGTTCCGGCCGAGCCAAACCACCACGCGTGACTATTTTCGCTGCATAACACGGTGTTTCTTTCCCTGAATAGATCGTTTTCTCAATAGCGCCGGCGATCAGAGCAGTTCGGCGTCGTGGACGAGCAGAGCGATTTGCACGCGATTGTTCAGATCGAGTTTGCTCAGCAGACGCGACACATGGCCTTTGACCGTCGGAAGGCTCATCCCCAGCTCACCGGCGATCTCGGCGTTGGAGTGTCCCTGGCCGACGAGGATCGCGACCTCGCGTTCCCGTTCGGTCAGGTCGGCCAGGCGAGCCCGGGCGCGCGCACGTCTGGTGCCCGCCTCCGGATCGGCCACGTGGTCGATCAACCGGCGGATCACCGTGGGAGAGAGTGTCGCCGCGCCGGACGCGACCGAACGGACCGCCGCGAGAATCTCCCGCGGTGGCGTGTCCTTGAGCAGGAATCCGCTGGCCCCGCCGCGCAGCGCCTCCAGGACATACTCGTCCGCGTCGAACGTGGTCAGCACGATCACCTGCGGCGCGCCCTCCCGGCTGCGGATCCGGCGGGTCGCCACGAGACCGTCGACCCGCGGCATACGGATGTCCATCAGGATGATGTCCGGCCAGTGAGCGTCGGCAGCGGTGACCGCTTCCGCGCCGTCCCCGGCCTCGGCGACCACCTCGATGTCCGGCGACCCACCCACCAGAATTCGCAACCCGGCCCTGACCAGCGGATCGTCATCCACGATCGCCAGCCGGATCGGCCGCTCACCAGTCACGCACCGTCTCCTGTCACGCACCGTCTCCTGTCATCCCGGCCTGAGACACGCCATCCTCTTCATCCAGGCCGGAAGGCGCTTCGCCATCCTGAGCGATCCGTGCGGAAGGCGCTGCCCCCGGCGACGTACGTCGCCGACTAATTCGCCGCTTCGGGAGCTGCCGCCGACCAAAAGTCGCCCTTGGGCAGCCGCCGCGGATCTTCTCCAATGCCAGGTCGTAGCCCAGTAGCCCGGCTCGGCCCGGCCCGGCCTGGCCTGGCTCGGCCCGGCCCGGCCTGGCCCCGATTGGATTGGCTCGGTCGGCTTGGCTTGGCCTGGTCTGAATCGGCCCAGGAAAGCTGAGACGGCTCGGTGCGGGGCGGCCCGGGCGGCTTGGGCCTGGCCAGCGCGGCTGGGATGGCTCCGGCCGACCGGTTCAAGCAGGCCATGGCAGCTCGGCCTCCAGCCGGAACTCGCCCCGCTCGGCGCGGTGGGTGACACGACCGCCCGCGAGGGCCACCCGTTCGCCGATGCCGAGCAGGCCCTGGCCGCCGTGGGCGGAGGGCGCGGAGTTCGTACCGGCGCAGGGGTTGATGACGGTGATCTGCAACGCCCGGCCCGCCCCGCCGGCCAGGACCACGGAGGCGGCCGGCGCTGATCCGTGCCGCCGGGCGTTGGTGAGGCCTTCCTGCACGATCCGGTACGCCGTGCGGCCGAGCTGCGCGGGCAGGCCGTCGGCCGGCACGCCGTTGTCGTAGTCGACCGTCATGCCGGCCTCGCGGGCGCTGCTGATCAGCCCCGACATGTCGGCGAGCCCGGGCTGGGGTGGCTCCGGCCGCCCGCTCGGCACGCCGATCACCGAGCGTAACTCCTCCAGGGCCTCGTGGGCGCTGCCGCGGATCGCCCCGGCCGCGATCGACAGCTCCTCGGGGGAGACTCCGGCCCGGACCTCAAGGGCACCCGCATGCAGGCTGATCAGGGACATCCGGTGGGCGAGGACGTCGTGCATCTCGCGGGCGATGCGGGCGCGCTCGGTGAGCCGGGCCTGTTCCTCGCGCAGCTGCTGTTCGGCCTCCAGCCGAGCCGCGTGCTCACGCAGCGAAGTTGTCAGGCGCCGGTAGGCCTGCACGAACAGCCCCCAGCCCACGGCCGCCGCGGTGATCACCGATCGCACCAGGAGATCCATCCAGATCCCGGAGGAGGGCCGGTCGTGCAGGAGGAAGTAGACGACCCCGGTGCCGACGTTGACCGCGCCGAGCAGCAGCAGGAGTGATGGCCGCCGCCGGATCGCCACGGTGAACAGGGCCACGATGATCGGGCCGGTGGCGGTCACCGAGACCGCCCCGAACGGCAGCAACGCGACGGCCACCGCGAGCGGATGCCGCCGGCGGGCGGTCAGGGCGGCGGCGCAGAGCAGCCCCAGCGCCAGGTCGGCCTGCCAGGGCAGTGCCGCACCGGGGCTGGTGGCGTCGCCGAGCAGCATCATCACCGAGCCGTAGAAGAGCGCGAGGACGATCGCCGTGACGTCGGCGACACGGTCCCGGGCCGTGGACCGGCCGGAGCCGGGGTCGGGCACCAGGAGCGCGAAGAACATGCCGCAACCCTAGGGCTGACGAAAGTCTTCCGGGAGCTACCAAAGTATGTTCCTGATCGATTCCATCGGCCGCTGTGGACGGGCGCGCCCGGCCGTGATGCTTCCGGGCATGACCTCACTCATCGGCGCTCTCCTGCTCGCGGCCGCCTGGGGCGTCACCGCCGGCCTCTGGACCCCACGCGGCCCGCTCACCACCTCGGAGGCGCTCGCGTCCATCGTGATCAGCGCCGGCGTCGGCGTGCTGGCCGGCCGGACGGCGCGGTCCCGGTGGGCGATTCTGACGACCCCCATCGGGTACGCCCTGGCGTTCGAACTGACCAGGTTGAGTGTGTCCGGCCCCTCCGTGGATCTGCCGCGGGCGACCCCGCTCGGGATCCTCGTCCTGCTCACCGGTCGTGGCCTGCACGGTCTGCTGGCCCTGCTGCCGATGGCGGCCGGTGCGGCTTACGGGCACCGCCGCCCGGCCGGCACCCGCTTCCGGCGGATCGCCGGCCGGATCACCGCCGGATTGGCCGCGGCCGTGACGCTCGTCGTCGCCGTGGCGGTGGCCGTCCCGGCCCGTACCCCGGCGATCCCCGGCGGTGTCGCCGAACTGGCTCGGGTCGGTGACCTGGGCGTGATGATCCGCGGCCGGTCCCCGGAGCTGCCGGTGCTGCTGTACGTGCCGGGCCCGCCGGGCGGTTCGGAGACCGGCACGATGCGCGAGCGGGTGTCGGGGCTGGAGGAACATTTCGTGGTCGCGACCCTGGACCGGCGCGGCGGGGGAGCGTCCGCCCGCGGGCTCGGCCGGGACGCGCCGGTCACCGTGGACACCGAGGTCGCCGACATCCTGGCGGTCACCGACCACCTGCGGCGACGCTTCGGGCAGGACCGGATCGTCCTGGCCGGCCACTCCGGCGGGTCGATCCCGGCGGTCCTGACCGCGTACCGGCACCCGGAGCGGTTCCGGGCGTACGTCGGTACCGGCCAGGCCGTCGACCTGCGGGCCAGCGACCAGATCTTCTACACCGACATCCTGGCCTGGGCACGGGCCGAGGGACGCGACGGCGTGGTGTCGCAACTGGAGCGGCAGGGTCCGCCACCGTGGCCGCGCGCCTACGACTACGAGACCTTTCAGCTGTACGGCACACAGGCGTACGGACTACCCGAGCCGCCGATCGATCTGGCCGTCTCCGAGTACGACCTGATGCGCAAGGCCCACTTCATGACCACGATGCTGGACACCTGGGACGCCCTCTACCCCCGCATGCAGGACGTCGACCTGCACCGGGACGTGCCCGCCCTGTCGATCCCGGCGTACTTCGTGCAGGGCGGCCGGGAGATGCGGGGCCTGGCCGTGGAGTTCACGTCCTGGTACGCGGCGCTGCGGTCGCCGGACAAGCGCCTGGTCACCTTCCCGGAGGCGGGTCACCGGCCGATGGCCGAGGACCCGGACCGGTTCGTCGCCACGCTGGCCGAGCTGCTGCGGGGGTGAGGCGTGAGGTGGTGGACGGGTCAGGCCAGTGCCATCCCCGGGTCCGGGTCGGGTTCCGGGGCGGGTGCCGGGATCCGGTACTCCTCGGTCAGCGTGGTCATCGGTCCCGGCCAGGTCGCCTGCGCCACCTCGATCGGCTTGCGGGTCTCGTCGAAGGCGACATGTAGCAGGTGCAGCACCGGGGTGTCCGGCCGGATCTGCAGGATCTCGGCCTCCTCGCGGCTCGGCTGCCGGGCGCTGATCGTGTCGGTGGCCGAGGTGTAGCGGCGGCCCAGCACCTCCTCCGCCTCCTGGTACAGCGGCCGGCCGAACGCCTCCAGGCGTTCCAGTGGGGTGCCGGTGGCGTCGGTGACCCGGAACCAGGAGGCGCCGAGCTCGACGGTGGCGTCGTCGGTGCGCACCACATGCCGCCTGACCAGCATCTCCGTGCCGTCGCGCACCCCGAAGGCGTCGGCCACCTCGGGTGGCGCCGCCTCCCGGCCGACGCCGGTGAGCTGCTGGCGGTATCTGGCGGCCAGGTCGGCGTGGTAGCCGCGGTGCGCGCCGTAGCGGCCGCGCGAGAGTCGGTTCAGACGCCGGCGGGTGCCGCGGACGTACGTACCCGAACCGGGTTTGGTGATCAGGATGCCCTCGACCCGCAGCTGGTCGACGGTGCGCTGAACGGTCTGTTTCGCGACGCCGAACATCTCCGCCATGGCGGGGATGGACGGCAGCCTCTCGCCCGGCTGCCACTCACCGCGCCGGATGCGTTCCCGCAGCTGGGACGCGATCTGCCGATGCGGGAACTCAGCCGCTCCCGGATTGATGCTCATGCCCGTCTCCTTCCAGCTAGGTTCCTAGGATGCGGTACGGACGGCGAGCTCAGCGACTCGACACGCGTGAAACTCCGTGAGTGAATTCGGCTATCAGCTACAAGGCTGACAGGCATCTAGCGGACACGGTCGGTTAGCCCCATACTGAATTCACGTTAAGGGCGATGAGGATCAATTGAAGAGGCGGCGGCCAGTAGCCGCTGGCCGCCGCCGAGGCCTCTCGCTCATGGAGGGGGAGAGCCTTGTCCATCGCTATCCTCGTGCACCCCTCCTCCGTCGTGCAAGCCGAGGGGAGGGGTGAGAGTTGCCGGTCTTCTACCGAGGTCCCAAAGCCGTCATCACGCACCAGGTCGTCGAGGTGTCGAGGGAGCATCGCAGGCTCTTCGTGGTGACGGAGATGGCCGATCTGCACATTGTCCGGTTCGACCCCGCGCCGGACGACGCCGGCCGGTACGTGGCGGGGGTGTCCGCACTGGTCGCGGCCGTGATGGCGGTTCCCCTGGTGGGGCCCGCCTCGCTGCTCCTGACCGTGGTGCTGTCGTCGGCGCTCGGTGTCGGCGCGGTGTTCTGCCTGCGGCCCCGGGCGGGTCGCTGGTGGCAGCTGCGAGCCGGTTACCGCGGCGACGTCATCGAGATCTTCTCGTCGCGCGACGAGAGGGAGTTCGCCGAGTTCTGCCGTGGTCTGGTTCGTGCCCTGGAGTACGGGGAGGCCTGATCGCCAACCCGTTCGAGGTACTGCGGTAAGCTCTTGCGGATTCGGCGACAGGGCAACGTGCGATGTCGCAATCAAGGGCGATTAGCGGCTTTTAGACTTTGGTGAGGGGCTGGATGTCGGCTGCGCGTGGCGAGTTGCCCGCTGTCGCGAGACGGCGGGTCCGACTGGCGCTACGCGCGGCTCGGGAGCGTTCCGGCCTGAGCCAGAACGAGGTGGCCAAGAAGCTCGGCTGGTCACTGTCCAAGGTGCAGCGCATCGAGTTGGGCGAGGTCACCATCTCGCCCACGGACCTGCGGGCCGCGCTCGACATCTACCAGGTCGCCGACGAGCGGAGCATCGCCGCTCTCCTCGCCGAGGCCCGCACCGCCCGTCGCGAGCGATACCTGACCACCCAGGAGTATCGCGACCATCTGACTCCCGGCCTGGTTCAGCTGCTGCAGTTCGAGCAGGCGGCGACCGCGATCCGGGAGTACCACTCGACTCTCATCCCGGCCTATCTGCAGACTCCGGCGGTGGCCGAGGCGACCCTGGCCTGGTTCGAGCAGACGCTGAGCGAGGAGCAGCGCAGGGTCCGCCGCGACGTGCGCCTGTCACGCCGCGACCAGGTGCTCAAGCGTGAGGACCCGCCGGAGTTCTGCCTGCTGCTGGACGAGGCGGCGCTGTGGCGGACCGTGGGTGGCCTCGCGGTGACAGCCGACCAGTTCGAGGAACTCGCCGCGGTGTCCCGCTGGCCCAACGTGCACGTCCGGGTGCTGCCGCTGGACGACGGCATGATGATGGGCACCTTCGGCTACTTCAGCGTGCTCGATCTCGGTGCTGATCCCGACGACGCCGTGCTGTACCGGGAGATCTACCTCGAGGACGAGGTTGTCGAGGACCCGGCGCAGGTGCGTTATCACCGGGACGTCTTCGAGCGGTTCTGGCTGCGCGCGTTCGACGAGGACGCCAGCCGGGCCACGATTCTGGCGCGTGTGTATGAGCTGCGGGCGAAGCTGGCCCGCGCCGAGAGCGCGAAGCTGCCTCGCGCCGCGCGCCAAGTGAGCCAAGATCAGGGCATGGAGTCCTGACTTTCCCGCATGAGAGGTCCGAGATGAAACCAACCACAACGGCGTGGCAGCGCAGCAGCTTTTGCTCCCACGGAGCGTGTATCGAAGTGGCGCAGATCGACGGGACCGTTCATCTGCGTGATGCCAAGAACCCCGGCCAGCCCGCTCTGGTCTTCACCTATGAGCAGTGGGCCGGATTCCAGCATGAGGTACTGGCTATCGGGAAGTCTTCCTGAAGCCGCCGTAATCGCCAGAACGGGCGTCCCGCCGGGACGCCCGTTTCGTTTCACCAGGAGCCGGCGGTCGGGCCCGCGGAGCCGCCGCGGCGGCGCAGGTACTTCTCGAACTCGCTGGCGATCTCGTCACCGGTGAGAGGCTGTATTCCGGCGTCACCGACCCGTTCCTCCAGCTCGCGGACGTACTCGCCGAGCTCGGCGTCCTGCTCGGCGGCGGCCCGGACGCGCTTCTCCCACTCGTCGGCCTGCTCGGCCAGGTCGGCCATCGGCACGGGCAGGTCGAGGACGTCCTCGATCCGGCTGAGCAGGGACAGGGTGGCCTTGGGGCAGGGCGGGTTGTTGGCGTAGTGCGGGACGTGCACCCAGAAGGAGAGCGCGTCCAGCTCGGCACGGGTGGCGGCCTCCTGCAGCACCCCGACGATGCCGGTCGGGCCGTCGTAGCGGGTGGGCACGACCTTGTACTTCTCGGCGGTCTCCCGGTCGCTGGCGGTGCCGCTGATCGGGAGCGGCCGGGTGTAGGGCACGTCGGCCAGCAGGGCGCCCAGCAGCACGATCCGGGTGACCTCGAGGCTGTGGCAGATCTCCAGCACGTTCTCGCAGAAGGTGCGCCACCGCATGCTCGGCTCGATGCCGCGGATCAGGACCACGTCACGGTCGGCGCCGGGCGGGCTGGCCACGGTGAAACGGGTGGTCGGCCACTCGATCTTACGGGTCTCTCCCTCGGCCATGGTGATGGTGGGCCGGCTGACCTGGAAGTCGTAGAAGTCCTCGGGGTCGATGCTGGTGACCTCGCGGGCCTCCCAGACCTGCTCGAGGTGTTCCACGGCCGCGGTCGAAGCGTCCGCAGCATCGTTCCACCCCTCGAAGGCGGCGATGGCCACGGGGGAGCGGAGCAGCGGAAGGCCGTCGAACTCAGTCATGGCACACAGCCTACGTGCGGGTGTGGGAACGTACCCGATGGCCGCGCCGGACCCCCTGCGGTATCGATCATGCTCACTGTCGATACCGCACACCAAGTCGCATTTATACGGGCATAATGCTGCATATGGCCGACCATGTGGATCAGGTGCTCGGGCCCACGGACGACACCGTGAGCTTCTTTCAGGCCCGCGGCATGTTCTATGTGACCGCGCTGTGGGTGCTGGCCGCCGCGTGGCTGCCGATGTTGCTGATCACGGTGCTGGTGCGGATGGCCGCCGGGTACCGTCCGCGCGCCGCCGACATCGTGGTCTTCGCCGAGGCCGTCCTGATCGTCCCCGCCGTGGTGGCGGCCCTGCTGATGCTGCTGGTCTGGCGCCGGCTGGGGTGGCTGCACACCTCGGTGCACGGGCTGGACTTCGCCGCCACCGGCCGCCGGCCGGTCCATCTGCCCTGGTCCGGCATCGCCTCCGTGGCACTGCACGGGCGTGGCCCGTTCACCGAGCTGGTGATGATCCCGGTCGGTGAGGACTACGCGACCGAGCTCGCGGGGAGTGGCGGGGCACCCCGCGTGCGCCGCAGGGGCGGCGAGTTCGCGTACATCATCGATGTGGGTTTGATGTCCCCCGGACCGGAGGTCCTTCTCGCCGAGCTGCACCGGCGCATCCCCAGCAAGGTTTGACAAGCGCCGCGGGCGTCGTTAGGTTCTTAACCTGCCCGTTAATTAACCGAGGCGTTAAATACTGGAGGGCGAGTGCGGTGCCGGATCGGCTGAGCGTGATCTTCTCGGCGCTTGCCGACCCCACGCGCCGCGCCATCCTTGCCCGCCTCGCCGACAGTGAGGCGACCGTGAACGAGCTCGCCGAGCCGTTCGACATCAGCCTCCCGGCGATCTCCCGGCACCTGAAGGTGCTGGAGAACGCGGGACTGATCTCCCGCAGCCGTTCCGCGCAGTGGCGTTCCAGCCGTCTCGAGGCGGCGCCGCTGCGTGAGGCGACCGCGTGGATGGAGCGTTACCGCCGCTACTGGGACGACAACCTCGACCGCCTCGACGCCCACCTCAAACGCATTCAGGAGGACGACCAGTGACCGACCTCGTCATCACCCGCATCTTCGACGCCCCGCGCCACCTGGTGTACCGGGCCTTCGCCGACCCCGACCAGCTCGCCGCGTGGTTCGGCCCGGTCGGCTGGTCGGTGCCCCGCGACACCATCGACATGGACGTCCGCCCCGGGGGCAAGCAGGTCTTCACCATGGTCAACGACGACGATCCGTCGATGGCGTCGCCGGTGAACGCGACGTTCGTCGAGGTGGTGGAGAACGAGCTGATCGTCGGCGAGGAGGACGTGAGCCACATCCCCGACTTCGGCGCCGACAAGCTGCGGCTGCGCATCGAGTTCTTCGAGGAGGAGGGCGGCCGGACCCGGCTGGTCGTGACGCAGAGCCCGTTCCCCGAGGCGATGGCCGATGGCGCCCGCGAGGGCTGGGGCTCCAGCTTCACCAAGCTCGACAAGATCCTGGCCTGACACGGCAGAGGTGGCCCCGGCCGGAGCCGGGGCCACCTCTGTGTCGTGCGCGGCGTCGTGGCGGTCAGTCGTGCGCGATGGCGTTCAGCACGTTCAGGCGCGCCGCCCGGATCGCCGGCAGGACGGCGGCGATGACGCCGACCAGCGCGGCCAGGGCCAGGTAGGTGCCCATCCGGTCCCACGGCAGGACGATCTGTGTGATGCCGTCGTCCTTCAGGGCACGGGCCACCGCGCTGCCCATGCCGGCGCCGACCGCGACACCGAGCAGAGCGCCGAAGACCGCGATCACCACGGCCTCGACGGTGATCATCCGCATCGTCTGGGCACGGCCGAGGCCTACGGCCCGGAGAAGACCCAATTCGCGGGTACGCTCCAGCACCGACAACGCCAGCGTGTTGATGACGCCGAGCACCGCGATCAGGATGGCCAGGCCCAGCAGGATCTGGATCATCGTGATGATCTGGTCGAAGATCGCGGCCTGACTGTCGACGAACGTCTGCTGGTCGGTGGCCGACACCTCGGGACTGTCCGCCACCAGAGCCTTGACCTGCGGCAGCACCGCCGACACCGCGACACCGTCGTCGAGCCGGATGAAGCCGAGCACCGGCTGCGTGATGCCGAAGCCCTTGATCGCCTCGGCCGGCAGGATGATGCTGCCCGGCAGCGTATCCTCGGTGAAGACCTGGGACACGGTGTACGTGTGGGCCTCGCCGCGTGAGGTCTGGATCGAGACCTGTGAGCCGGCCTGCCAGTTCCGCTCCGCAGCCTCCGGGGCGCTCACCGCGATCTGGTCCGCGCCGAGCTTCGCGGCCGTCGTCCCATACGCCTCGGCCAGCCTCGACAGGTCCTCGGTGGCGGCGATGTAGGACCGTTCGCCCCCGATCGCCACCAGGTCGTTGTAGAGCCCCGCGGCCGCCCGCACCCCCGGGATCGCCTCGGCCCGGTCGACGACGGCCGGATCGTAGGTCGGCGGACGCGGCCCACCCTGATCGCCACTGATCATGATCTGGGCCTTGAGGATCCGTGCCGCCTCGGCCTTGAGGCTGCTCTTCGCCGAGTCCATCACCACGGTCACGCCCGTGACCAGGGCGATGCCGACCATCAGCGCGGCCGCCGTGATCGCCGTCCGGCGCGGGTTGCGGCCCGAGTTGAGCCGGCCCAGGCGGCCCGGCACCGACCACGCGAACAGCCTGCCCAGCAGCGACACCACGGGACGGCTGATCAACGGCGTGAGCAGCGCGACCCCGATGAACGTGACCAGCACGCCGCCGAGGATCAGATAGAGCGCGGAGTCGCCGCTCGCCACGAACAGGCCCGTGCCCAGCGCCGCCGCGCCGGCCGCGGTCACCACGGTCCCGGCGACCGTCAGCTTCGTGAGCGGGCGGTCCGGGGTGGCCACGTCCTGCATCGCGGCGACCGGGGCGATCCGCGACGCGCGCAGCGCCGGCATCACCGCGGCGACCACGGTGACCAGGATGCCCACCGTGAACGAGCTGATCACCGCGGACAGCGGCACCCCGATCGGGGCCAGGTCCATCCCGCCGCTCATGCCGCTGAACAGGGCGCCCAGCCCGGCGCCCGCGCCGATCCCGGCCAGCAGGCCCAGGACCGAGGCGATCATGCCGACCACCACGGCCTCCACCAGCACCGAGTTGATCACCTGGCGGCGCGACGCGCCGATCGCCCGCAGCAGCGCCAGCTCACGGGTGCGCTGGGCGACCACGATCGAGAACGTGTTGAGGATCAGGAAGATGCCGACGAACAGCGCGACCCCGGCGAAGCCGAGCAGGATCTGGTTGAAGAAGCCCATGCCCTCCTTCAGGCTCGCCGAGTCCTCCGCGGAAAGCTGCGCCCCCGTCTTCACCTCGTATCCGGCGCCGAGCACCGGAGCGAGGCGATCGCGCAGCTGGTCCGGGGTGACCCCGTCGGCGGCGGCCACCGTCACCGAGGTGAACACGTCCTTCTCGCCGAGCATCAGCTCCTGCGCCACCGGCGTGGTGAACGCGACCTCCTGCACGCCGCTGATGCTGTCCCGTCCGCCCGTGTAACCCCAGATGCCGACCAGCGTGAACTCACGTTTCGGCTGCTGGGTGAGGACCGGCACCCGGTCGCCGACGGCGTAGCCGGCCAGTTTCGCGGTCGTCGCGTTCAGGGCGATCTCGTCCGGCGCCTCGGGACCGCGGCCGGAGCGGATCTCCATCATCTCGTCGGTGCCGGTCCAGTTCGAGCCGATCCGTGGAGGGCCGAACGAGGTGAGCACCTTGCCGTCGGTGGCGATCACCCTGGCCCCGTCGGCGTCGACACGGCCGGTCGCCGACCGTACGCCCGCCTGGGTCTTGATCGTCTCCACGGCGGACGCCGGAAGCGGCGCGGAGACCTCCTCACCGTCCATCTCGGAGACCTCGACCTTGGGTTTCGCGGTGACCGAGACGTCGGTCGCCGCGTAGACGTCGGAGAAGATCGAGTCGAACGTACGGTTCAGCGTGTCGGTCAGCACCAGCGCGCCCGACACGAACATCACGCCCAGGATCACCGCGAGACCGGACAGGACCAGCCGCAGCTTCCTGGCCAGCAGGCTCTTGAGGGTGGCGCGGAACATCAGAGCATCACCGAGTCGCTCGGCGTGTCCAGCCGCTTCATGGTGTCCAGCACCGTCTCGGCAGTCGGGTTCGCCAGCTCGTCGACGATCGAACCGTCGGCCAGGAACACCACCCGGTCGGCGTAACTCGCCGCCACCGGGTCGTGGGTGACCATCACGATGGTCTGGCCGTGCTCCCGCACGCTCTGGCGCAGGAACGACAGCACCTCGCCGCCGGACCGGGAGTCCAGGTTGCCGGTCGGCTCGTCCGCGAAGATCACGTCCGGCCGCCCCATCAGGGCCCGCGCGCACGCCACCCGCTGCTGCTGACCGCCGGAGAGCTGGCTGGGCCGGTGCCTGAGGCGGTCCTTGAGACCGACCGTTCCGATCACCGTGTCCCACCACTGCGGGTCGGCCTTGCGGCCGGCGATGTCCAGCGGAAGCGTGATGTTCTCCGCCGCGCTCAGCGTCGGCAGCAGGTTGAACTGCTGGAAGATGAAGCCGATCCGATCCCGGCGCAGACGGGTCAGCGCCTTGTCGCCCAGCGTGCTGATCTCGGTGCCACCGATGTGGACCGTGCCCTTGTCGACCGTGTCCAGGCCGGCCAGGCAGTGCATGAGCGTCGACTTGCCGCTGCCGGACGGCCCCATGATCGCCGTGAACCGGCCCCTCCCGAACTCGGCACTGACCCCCCGCAGCGCCACGACCTGGGCCTCACCCGAGCCGTACACCTTCCAGATCTCCTCCGCGCGCGCCGCCACCGGCCCGCCGGCATTCGTCGCAGCCACCGTGTCTCCCCCTGTGGTCTCCAGAATTCCGTCCGGCTCAGTGTTTCGGCGTCCCGGCCCCGCGGCGTCCGTCCGGCGGCGTAGGCCGACGCGGAGATTTCCCTGGGGGTGGCACCCAGGGGACTCTCAGGGAAGCCCCTGAGCCGGTCGATCTTGGTCGATGCCGATTAACGTGGAAACCCCCGTCCTGGAGGACCGCATGCGCGCTCGACCGGCACCGCTCCTGGCCCTTCTCGCGGCTCTCGCGGCCGCCCTGCTGACCGTCGGATGCCTGCCCGTGCAGGAACCGCCGCCCGCCGGGCGGCCCGCCGCGACACCCGGCGCCACGGGCACCGGCGACCTCGGCCCCGAGGGCACCGACACACCCGAGGAGTTCCAGCAGGACATGCGGGTGGCGCAGCACGTCGCCGAGGTCTACTGGAGTCAGCGGCTCGGATCCGGCTTCGAGCCGGTGAGGCAGATCATCCCGTACGAACGTGACGGCGAACTGGACTGTGCCGGGCAGCCGCTGCCGCGCAACAACGCGGTCTACTGCTCGGCCGGCGACTTCATCGCCTACGACGTCAACTGGGCGTTCGCGGCGTTCCAGCAGCTCGGCGACGCGTTCGTGTACTACCTGCTCGGCCACGAGTACGCGCACGCCATCCAGGCCCGCCTCGGCATCCGCAAGGAGTTCACCATCCAGCAGGAACTCCAGGCCGACTGCATGGCCGGGGCGTTCATCGGTGACAAGGTCCGCGACAAGAGCCTCAGCATGGAATCCGACGACACCCAGGAGCTCGCCGACGGACTCGAAGCCGTCGGCGACGATCCGGACCAGCCGTGGTTCGCGCCCGGAGCGCACGGGTCACCCGCACAGCGCTTCGGGTCGTTCGCCGAGGGATACGAGGACTCGCTGGAGCCCTGCGGGCTCTGAGGGCGTGGTCACAATCGATCGGCAGCGGGGCGGGGCGAACGGAGAATGGTGCGGTGAATCCTGCCGCCGTGCTCTTCGACATGGACGGGACGCTGGTCGACAGCGAGCGGGTCTGGGGCATCGCCCTGTCCGAGCTCGCCGTGCATGCCGGCGGCGTCCTCTCCGATGCCGCCCGCCTCGCCATGGTCGGCACCAGCATGTCCCTCAGCATGCAGATCTTCCGCGACGACCTGGGCCAGCCCGGCCGCCCCGAGGCGCCGGACGTCGCCTGGCTGAGCAACCGGGTCGAGGAGCTGTTCTCCGAAGGCCTCGTCTGGCGGCCCGGCGCCATGGAGCTGCTGCTCGCCGTCCGGGCGGCCGGGGTGCCGACCGCGCTGGTCACCTCCACCGGGCGGCGGCTGGTCGAGGTGGCACTCAAGACCCTCGGACGGGAGAACTTCGACGTCATCGTCTGCGGCGACGAGGTCGGGCGGCCGAAACCCGACCCGGAGCCGTACCGGACCGCGGCCGCCCTGCTCGGCGTGCCGATCGGCTCCTGCGTGGCGATCGAGGACTCGCCCAGCGGCGTGGCCAGCGCGTCCGCCGCGGGCGCGGCGGTGCTGGCGGTGCCGGCCGAACTGGAACTGGCTCCCGTCGACGGGGTACACCTGCGGACCACGCTGACCGGCGTCGACATCGCCTTTCTGGCCGGCCTGCTCGTCTGATCCGGCGCTCCGGTTCCGGGCGTCGCCTTTTGGCCGGGCTGCTCGTCTGACCTGCCGTTCCGGTTCCGGGCGTCGCCTTTTTTGGCCGGCTTGCCCGCCTGATCCGCCGCTCCGGTATCGGCGTCGACATCGGCTACCTCTCTCGGCCATGTTTCGTAGGCGCGCTTCCGAGTCGGGGTGTGAGGCTGTCAGCCGTATCTCGGGCCGGGGTTCCCCTCCCTTGAGGTGACTCGGCTACGCCAGCTCGCGGGCCGTCAGGTGTCGGGTGGCCGTGGTCGTCGGCTTGCGTGGGGGATGACCGCCTTTTCCCGGTGCTGGACGATCATCGTGGGCTGTTTTCGGAGGCCGGCCCCGTGATATGGCTGCTTCCCGGCCCAGGAAGGGTGCGTGGGACACCGCTGGGCGATCGGGTCGGCCTGGGAGGGGTGCGTGGGGTGCTGCTGGGTGATCGGGTCGGGTCGGTTGGGTGCGTGGGACACCGCTGGGTGATCGGGTCGGCCTGGGAGGGGTGCGTGGGGTGCTGCTGGGTGATCAGGTCGGGTCGGATGGGTGCGCGGGACACCGCTGGGCGATCAGGTCGACCGGGGATGGGTGCGTGGGGTGCTGCTGGGTGATCAGGTCGGGTCGGTTGGGCGTGGGCATCGCGTCCGGGGAATCGGCACGATCGTGAACTTGGCGCAGACCTACCTGCCGCTTCGGCCTCGTGTTCCTTGATCTGCCGGTCAGGTTCCCGGGCGGACCAGGCCGGTCTCGTAGGCGAGGGCGACCGCCTGGGTGCGGTCGCGCAGGCGGAGCTTGGCCAGCACGTGGCCGACGTGGGTCTTCACGGTGGTCTCGCTGACGCCGAGGATGCCGGCGATCTCACTGTTGCTGCGCCCGCGGGCGACGTGCACCAGGACCTCGCGTTCCCTGCCGGTCAGTGGTGCCAGCCGGGCAGCGGTGCTGCTGGCGGGCTCAGCGGGCAGCGCCGCGGCGATCCGGGTCAGAACCCGCGCGAGCACCAGCGGGGCGATCACCGCGCCACCGGCCGAGACGGCCCGCACGGCGGCGATCAGCTCATCGCGTGGGGTGTCCTTGCACAGATAACCCGCGGCACCGGCGCCGATCGCGGCGACCACCTCGTCGTCGGAGTCCCGGTCGGTCAGCAGCAGCACCCGCACCGCGAGCCGCGCCTCAGTGACCGACCGGGCCACACCGAGGCCGTCCAGCCGCGGCAGCGTGACGTCGCAGATCAGCACGTCGGGCAGCAGACGCCGGGCCAGATCGACCGCCTCCACCCCGTCACCGGCCTCCCCGGCGACGACGATCTCCCGCTCCCCGACGATCCGCTCCGCGTCCGAGGCGTCACCGCCGGACGGTATCCCGGCGAAGGAGTTGCTGCCGGACGGCGCGCTGGCAGGGGAGTTGCTGCCGGACGGCGCGCTGGCAGGGGAGTTGCTGCCGGACGGTGACCCGGCGAAGGAGTTGCTGCCGGACGATGACCCGGCGAAGGAGTTGCTGCCGGACGGCGCGCTGGCAGAGGAGTTGCTGCCGGACGGTAACCCGGCGAAGGAGTTGCTGCCGGACGATGACCCGGCGAAGGAGTTGCTGCTGGACGGCGCGCTGGCAGAGGAGTTGCTGCCGGGCGGTGTTCCGGTTGAGGAGTGGCCGCCGGGCGGTATCCCGGCAGCGGAATAGCCTCGACCCGGTTCGTTGGCCGCGGTGAGGACCGTCCGCAGGCCCGCCCGGTGCAGGGGAGCGGCGTCCGCGAGGAGAACGCGCAGCGGTCCGGTCACAGCCCGGCCACCCACCCTCCCGAGCCGGCACCGGCAGGTCCGCCGCCCACCGGCATCCGTCGCCGGAACTGCGAGAGGTGCCGGCCTCGTACGGGGTGCAGGCCATGCTGGAAGCCACCGCCCAGCGGCATCTGCTGTCGGTTTCGTAGGGAGTGTCGGTCTGGTGCGGGGCACAGACCATCCGAGCTTTCCCCCGGCGGGATGACTGGACCGGCCTCCGGAGACGGCGTGGCCGACCCGGCACGGTCGGGGAGGGCCCGCGGCCGGCCGTGTCCCCGCACAGCCGGGTCAGAACTGCTTCGGCAATGGCGGGCCATGGCCGGGCCGGGCCTGCCCCGGCCATGGCGAGGCACGGCCGGGCCGGCCCCGCTGCGGGGGCCGCGGTGGTTGGCCGGTACGGCCGGAGGGCCGGGCGGGTCAGCCAAGGGGGTCGTCCCTGAGCAGGGCGCCGACCCGGTCGGGTTCCTGGTCGGCGGTGGGGCCGCCGGCCGGGGCGGTGACCGGGTAGGGCGGCGGGGTGCCGCCGAACTCGGGGCACAGACTCTGGTGGCTGCACCAGCCGCACAGGCGGCTCGGCTTGGGGCGGAAGTCCTGGCTGCGCTTGGCGCGTTCGATGGCCTGGGACAGGGCGATCAGGGTGCGCTCGAACCGCTCCAGCTCGCCTGCGTCGGGGCTGTAGTCGAGGGCCTCGGCATCCTTCAGGTAGAGCAGGCGCAGCGCCCGGGGAACCGTGCCCCGGGCGCGCCACAGGACCAGGGCGTAGAACTTCAGCTGGAACAGCGCGCGGCCCTCGAAGGCCTCGCGCGGTGCCCCGCCGGTCTTGTAGTCGACGACCCGCAGGTCGCCCGCGGGCGAGACGTCGAGGCGGTCGATGTAACCGCGGAGTAGCAGCTCGTCGCCGATCATCGTGGAGATCAAGGTCTCGCGTTCGGCCGGCTGCAGGCGGCGGGGGTCCTCGACCGCGAAGTAGCCGGCCAGCAGGTCGCGGGCGCCGGACAGGAACGCGGCGATCCGGGCCGCCTCGGCCGAGCTGCCGGGGATGTCGATCAGCGCGGCCTGGCCGGTCGCATCGATCTCGGCCTCGACCGCTGCGGGATCACGCACCGGCGACACCGGGAGGACCGGCGCGTCGACGTCACCGGAGCCGGAGCCGGAGCCTGGGACGGGGCCGGAAGCCGGGACGGGGCCGGAAGCCGGGACGGGGCCGGAAGCCGGGACGGGGCCGGAAGCCGGGGCGGGGCCGGAGGCAGGGCCGGAGCCGGAGCCGGAGACGGCAGCGGCCGTGGAAGGGGCCGGACGACCCCGGGCTGGTGGCTCGGCGGCGAAGATGGACGCCAGCTCGGGCTCCTGGGCGACCAGCTTGTCCCACTCGGGGGCGACCAGCGCGGCCGCGGCCTCCGGGGTGCGGTCGGCGGCGGGCAGGTCGAACAGGCGCTCCAGGACGGCGTGCACCAGGGTGCCCCGGACCTGGTCGGCCGACGGTGTCTCGGGCAGTTTGTCGACGGTGCGGAAGCGGAACAGAAGCGGGCAGGTCTTGAAGTCGGCCGCCCGGGAGGGCGACAGCGACGGCCCGGCCGGGGTCTCCGGCCGTCGGGACCGTGCGGCGGGTGCCACCGGGGTCTCGCCGGGCTGCGGGGGCGGGGAGACCGGCTGGGCCGCCATGGGAGAGAGCGCCGTCATGTCACAGAGGCTAGGCCAGAGGTACGACGAAAAAAGCGGGGTGGGTCCCGTGCGGGCGTGTCCGTAGCATCGATCGCGTGGAGCAGAGCCAGGGACCGCGCGACCCGTCGCCGGACCGGCGGCCGGATGGGCGGCCGGGTCCGCAGCCGGGCCCGCCGCCGGGTGCCGGGCGGCCGGTCGGGCATGTGGCGGGCATCCCGGTGCATGCGAACGCGTCGATGGTGCTGCTCGCGGTGCTGGTCACGGTGGTGTACGGCAACTATGCCCGCGCCGAGCTGGGACTCGCGCAGCCTTGGGCGTACCTCGTCGGCCTGGGTTTCGTGGTGTGTCTGCTCGGCTCGGTTCTCCTGCACGAACTCGGGCACGCGCTGACGGCTCGCCGGTTCGGCATCGGCGTGCGCCGGATCACTCTGGAACTCCTCAGCGGCTGGACCGAGATGGACCGGGACGCGCCGGCCCCGCGGGTGGACGCGCTCGTCTCGCTGGCCGGGCCGGCGGTGTCGCTGCTGCTGGGCGGGGTGGCCACGGCGGCCGCGCTGGTGCTGCCGGACCGGACACTGGCCGGGGAGATCGCCTTCCAGCTGGCGCTGAGCAACGTGCTGGTGGCGTTCTTCAACGTGCTGCCGGGCCTGCCGCTGGACGGCGGCCGGGCGTTGCGGGCGCTGCTGTGGGCGATGCTGAAGGACCGCAACCGGGCGACCGTGGTGGCCGGCTGGTCGGGCCGGGCGCTGGCGCTGGTGACCGCGTCGGTGTCGATCGTGCTCTACCGGGTGGGTCTGGTCACTCTGCTGGGTCTGGTCTTCGTGCTGCTGGTGGTGCTGACGCTGTGGCAGGGGGCCGGGCAGTCGATCCGGCTGGGCCGGATGACCGGCCGGTTCCCGCTGGTCGACCTTGGTTCGCTGGTACGGCCGGTGCTGGCGGTGCCGGCCGGCACACCGCTGGGTGAGGCGCAGCGGCGCCGGGCAGAGGACCCGAGACCGGACGTGGTGCTGGCCGTCGCCGACTCGGCGGGTAGCCTCACCGCACTGGTCGATCCGGTCGCCGCCGAGCGGGTTCCGGTCGACCGGCGGCCCTGGGTGAGCGTGGAGAGCGTGGCCCGGTCCCGTGACGCGCTGACCACGCTGCCGCTCGGGCTCACCGGTGAGCAGGTGGTCCGCGCGCTGCAGGCCCACCCTGGCGCGCAGTACCTGGTGACCGCAGGCGAGGATGTCGTGGGCGTCCTGCGGGTCGCCGACGTGGCGGCCGTGCTGGAACCACGGCGCGCCAGGTGAGAAAGCGCCAGGTGAGAAAGCGCCGGGCGGGAATCAGCGATCCCTGAGAGAAGAGCAGTGACCACAACCTCAGCCACCGTCGTCGACGACGTTCCCGCGCACCGCGGGCCGTTCCGGGAGGGCGACCGCGTTCAGCTCACCGACCCGAAAGGGCGGATGCACACGATCGTGCTGGAACCCGGCAAGGCGTTCCACACCCACCGCGGCGCTCTGCAGCACGACGAGCTGATCGGTCTGCCGGACGGCAGTGTCATCACCGCGACCAGCGGCACCGCCTACCTGGCGCTACGCCCGCTGCTGTCGGACTACGTGCTGTCGATGCCGCGCGGCGCGCAGGTGATCTACCCGAAGGACGCGGCGCAGATCGTCGCGATGGGCGACGTCTTCCCGGGCGCCAAGGTCCTCGAGGCGGGTGCCGGTTCGGGTGCGCTGACCTGCTCTCTGCTGCGGGCCGTCGGCAGTTCCGGCGAGGTGCACAGCTACGAGCTGCGCGACGACTTCGCGGCGATCGCCCGTAAGAACGTGGAGGCGTTCTTCGGCGGCCCGCACCCGGCGTGGCACCTGCACAACGGTGACGTGGCCGGCAACGACATCACCGGTTTCGACCGGATCATCCTGGACATGCTGACCCCGTGGGAGGCTCTCGACATGGTCGAGAAGGCGCTCATCCCGGGCGGCGTGTTCATCGGCTACGTGGCGACCACCCCGCAGCTTTCCGAGCTGGTCGAGGCGCTGCGCGAGCGTGGCGGCTGGACCGAGCCGCGGGCCTGGGAGTCGCTGGTGCGCGACTGGCACGCCGACGGCCTCGCGGTCCGGCCGGATCACCGGATGATCGCGCACACCGCGTTCCTGGTGTCGGCGCGTAAGCTCGCGCCCGGCGTGACGGCGCCGCCGCGGCGGCGCAAGCCCAGCAAGGGCGCGGAGGCGTACGCGATTCGCAAGGCCACCCAGGCGGCGCTGGCCGCGCAGGCCGTCGAGGCCGCGGGGGAGTGACCACCGCGGGAGGCCGCAGCGGGTGACCGCCGCGGAAGCCGCGGGTCAGGTGACCGCCATGGAAGCCGCGGGGGAGTGACCGCCGCGGGAGGCCGCAGCGGGTGACCGCCGCGGAAGCCGCGGGTCAGGTGACCGCCATGGAAGCCGCGGGGGAGTGACCGTCGTAGCTTTCGTCCGGTAGGTTCCGTGGGGGTTCGGCCTCGGGAGGACAGGAGTTGGCGCCATGAGCTCTCCGCCATTCGGCGGCAGCAACGAGATGCCGGCGGTTTTCCCCGACTGGTCGCCCTACCCGGACCTGGACTCGGCGGCGCGCGCCTATCTGCGTGACCCCGAGGTGGCCTTGGAGGCACTCTTCGGGGTGCTGCGCGGCGCGCAGGTGCTGTGTTTCACACTCGAGCGCTTCGTCAACGAGGTGAACGGGGTGTGGCAGGAGGTGGTCGTCTGTGACGGCAGCCGCCTGGTGCTCTGGCACGGCGAGGACGTGGCGCCCGGCGACGGCCCGGTCGGCGCGATGACGTCGTCGCTGCGCGTGGTGCCGCTGTCGACGGTGACCGAGGTGGGCTGCCGTCGGCGCCTCACCCGCACCCCGAACGGGCAGGCCCGGGTCGACAGCATCGACGTCTACCTGCTGCTCAGCTCGGTGGATGACGCGGTGCCGCCGCCCGGTGTCGGCGAGGACGAGGGCCGGGCGCCGCTGCGGCACGACGCGCTGCGGTTCGGCAAGACACTCGACGACGGCGGCGCCGGTCAGATCGCCCGCCTGGAGGAGTTCTCCCGGGTGGTCGCGTCCCTGGTCGGGCGCCCCACGCTCTGAGCCTCAGGCGGCGTCCGGGCCGGCGACCTCGACGTCGTCGGCCGCCCGCACCACGTGGATGCAGTCGCCGGGGCACTCCTTCGCGGAGTCGATGACCTCGAGCAACAACTGACGCGGTACGTCCGCGCGAATCCCGGGTGCCTGGAGCAACTCGCCCGTGCCGTTTTTCACGTAGGCGAGGCCGTCGATGTCGAGTTCGAACACTTCCGGGGCGTACTGGACACAGAGTCCGTCACCAGTACAGAGATCCTGATCGATCCAGACCCGCAGCTCACCAGTGTCCGACGCCACATCTACCTCCTGCAACCCGTGGGGGCCGACGGTACCCGAACTATGTCCGACCGGCTCAGCCACCTTCGGACCAATCGATCAAGAGTCGGTGACGAGGGTGTTGCATGGGTCGAAAACCGCTTCGCAACGGCTAGTGTTAACCCAAGACGTTCAAGCCCCCCGGGGAGGTGGGACGTGGCACGTAGCGACGATGAGAACTCCCGCGCCGCACGATGGGAGAAGGAGGCCAACGATCTCTCGAGCCAGGTCGCGTTCCTGCAAGAGGAACTAGCTCTGGTCCGGAGAAAGTTGACTGAGAGCCCCCGGCACGTCCGGCAGCTCGAGGAACGGCTCGCGGCAACGCAGGCGCAGCTCTCCCGAGTGACGGAAAACAACGAGAGGCTCGTGGCGACCCTCAAGGAAGCCAGAGCCCAGATCGTCACTCTCAAGGAAGAGATTGACCGGCTCGCCCAGCCGCCGAGCGGCTACGGCGTATTCCTGGCGGCACACGAGGACGGCACGGTGGACGTGTTCACCGGCGGCCGCAAGCTGCGGGTGGCGGTCTCGCCGTCGCTCGCCGCCGACGAGCTCCAGCGCGGACAGGAAGTCCTGCTGAACGACGCTCTCAACGTCGTCGACGCGTTCGGGTTCGAGCGCACCGGCGAGGTCGTCTCGCTCAAGGAGGTCCTGGACAACCCGTCCGGCGGCCCCCGCGACCGGGCGCTGGTCATGTCGCACGCCGACGAGGAACGCATCGTGTTCCTCGCCGACTCGCTCGACATCGACAAGCTGCGCGCCGGCGACTCGCTCATGATCGAGCCGCGTTCGGCGTACGCCTACGAGCGGATTCCGAAGAGCGAGGTCGAGGAACTCGTCCTGGAGGAGGTGCCCGACGTCGACTACGGCGACATCGGTGGCCTGCACTCGCAGATCGAGCAGATCCGCGACGCCGTCGAGCTTCCGTTCCTGCATGCGGACCTGTTCCGGGAGCACCAGCTGCGCCCGCCGAAGGGCATCCTGCTCTACGGCCCGCCCGGCTGTGGCAAGACCCTGATCGCCAAGGCGGTGGCCAACTCGCTGGCCAAGAAGATCGCCGAGCGACGTGGCGAGGAGAAGCACACCAGCTACTTCCTCAACATCAAGGGCCCGGAGCTGCTCAACAAGTACGTGGGTGAGACCGAGCGGCACATCCGCCTGGTCTTCCAGCGGGCCCGTGAGAAGGCCGGCGAGGGCACCCCGGTGATCGTGTTCTTCGACGAGATGGACTCGATCTTCCGGACCCGTGGTTCGGGTGTCTCCAGTGACGTGGAGAACACCATCGTTCCCCAGCTGCTCAGCGAGATCGACGGTGTCGAGGGCCTGGAGAACGTGATCGTCATCGGCGCCTCCAACCGGGAAGACATGATCGACCCGGCCATCCTGCGCCCCGGACGACTCGACGTGAAGATCAAGATCGAGCGCCCGGACGCCGAGGCGGCGAAGGACATCTTCGCCAAGTACATCCTGGCGGACCTGCCGCTGAGCTCGGACGACCTGACGGAGCACGGTGGCAACCGGGACGCCACGGTCGCCGCGATGATCGAGGCGGTCGTCCTGCGGATGTACACGGAGACGGAGGAGAACCGCTTCCTGGAGGTCACCTATGCCAACGGTGACAAGGAGGTCCTGTACTTCAAGGACTTCAACTCCGGCGCGATGATCCAGAACATCGTCGACCGCGGCAAGAAGATGGCGATCAAGGAGTTCCTCACCTCCGGCAAGAAGGGGCTGCGCCTGCAGCACCTGCTCGACAGTTGTGTCGACGAGTTCCGCGAGAACGAGGACCTCCCGAACACCACCAACCCCGACGACTGGGCCCGCATCTCCGGCAAGAAGGGCGAGCGGATCGTCTACATCCGTACGCTCGTCTCCGGTGGCAAGGGCGCGGAGGCCGGCCGGTCCATCGAGACCGCGACCAACACCGGTCAGTACCTGTAAGACGCGTTACGGTGCGGGGCTGGAGGGTTTCCCTCCGGCCCCGCCCTCGTTCAACCCCGTATGACCCAAGGCCGCCTGGCATGGCTCGACGCCCTCCGCGGCTGGGCCGCGATCATCGTGGCGGCGTTCCACGTCAGCCCGCTCGTCCTCGGCACCACACTCCACCTGCGGATCTTCGGCGTCATCGACCTGGGCAAGTACGGTGTGCTGCTGTTCTTCCTGGTCAGCGGTTACGTCATCCCGATGTCGCTGGAACGGCACGGCGACCTGCGGCGCTTCTGGGTCGGGCGGCTGCTGCGGATCTACCCGGCCTACCTGCTGGCCGTGGCGGTCGCGCTGGTCCTCGGCGCTGCCGGGATGATGCGCATGCCCGCCCAGCTCACTTCCGAGACCACCACCGCGGTCCTCGGGCACGTCACCATGCTGCAGGACCTGCTCGGCACCCGTGGCGTGGTGCGCCCGTTCTGGACGCTCTCCTTCGAGATGATCTTCTACCTGCTGGTGGCCGGTCTCTTCGTATGGAGCGGGCGGCGCGGCACCGTCTGGTGGGCGGCGGGGCTGACCGTCCTGGCGGCGGCGGGTCCGCCGGACGCCCTGCTCGGCGCGACGGCCGACGGCCGCCGGATCACCGCGGTGCTGGCCTTCGTGCTGGTGGCCGGCGGGCTTTGCGCGTACCTCATCAGCCGGAGGCCCCTCGTCCTCGCCGCCGGTGCCGCCGGAATCTGCACCGCCGCATTGCCGCTCCTCAACGGTCATGCCACCGATGAGGTGACCAGCCGGTCGTCGGCCCAGGCCGCGCAGATGCTCGCGGTGATGTTCGCCGGCACGGTCCTCTTCCGTCTCCAGCACCGGCAGATCCGCCCGCCCGCCGCGGTGGCGGCCCTCGTCCTCGTCACCGCGGGTGTGGCCGTGCAGATCAGGCCGTCCGTCGCGGTGGCTGTCGCGGCGACCTTCGCGCTCGCGTGGGCGATGCGGACCAGGCGCGTCCCGGCCGTGCTCACCCGGCTCGGCGTGATCAGCTACTCGCTCTATCTGCTGCACATCCCGGTGCTGGCCGTCGTCCGCCGGCTCACCGACGACCCGCTCGTCACGGCCGTGGCGTTCGCGGCCGGCTCGCTCGCCGCGGCCTGGGCCGGGCACCGCTGGGTCGAACGGCCCGCCCAGGCTCTCGCCCGGCGTGTCGTGAGCCCGCCACCCGCCGGCAAGCAGGTGTTAACCGGAGTACCCCGCACAGCGGTTATGGTCGCGGCCCGTGACCAAGATCCAGCGCATGGCCTGGCTCGACGCGATGCGCGGATTCGCGGCCGTCGTCGTGGCGCTCTTCCACCTGAGCCCGTACGTCATCGGCACCCGCAACCATCTGCTGATCTATGAGTACTTCGACCTGGGCAAGTACGGTGTGCTTCTGTTCTTCCTGGTCAGTGGCTATGTGATCCCGATGTCGCTGGAGCGGCACGGCTCGCTGCGCAGGTTCTGGATCGGTCGTCTGTCCCGGATCTACCCGGCCTACCTGTTCACCGTCGCCGTCGTCGTGCTCCTCGTCGCGGCCGGGCTCGGCGATCTCCACCCGGGCCTGCGCGAGGAGACCGTCGCCGGAGCTCTGGGCCAGGTCACGATGCTGCAGGATTTCGTGGGCGTCAGCGGGATGATCACCCCGTTCTGGACGCTCTCCTTCGAGATGGCCTTCTACCTGATCGTCGCCGGGCTCTTCGCGTGGAACCTGCACCGCCTCAGCGCCTGGTGGGCGGCCGGACTCACCCTGGCCGCCGTCACGGGCGGCCCGATGTTGCCGGACGCGCTGCTCGGCGGCACCCCCGGCCGCCGGCTCCTGCTGGCCGCGTTGCTGATCCTGCTGGTCGCCGGGTGCCTGGGCGCCTATCTGAGCGGCCGGCGCCCGCTGGTGCTGGCGGCCGGCGCGGCCGGGATCGCGTTCGTGCTGCTGCCGGCCGTGAACGGCCACGCCACCCGCTGGGTCGTGGCGACCGCCTCCTGGCAGGCACTGCTGATGCTGGGCGTGATGTTCGCGGGAACGGTCGTCCACCGGCTCCAGCACGGCGAGATCCCGCGGCGTACGGCCGTCGCCGCACTCACCGTGGTGTTCCTCGGCTGTGTGTTCGCCAACCGGCTGCACACCGGCCAGCCGGAAGAACTCGTCCGTTGGGTCAGTGTCACGACGGCCGTCACGATCACCTTCGTGCTCGGTTTCGCGTTGCGTGAACGCCGCATGCCGGCCGTGCTCACCTGGCTCGGCGCGGTCAGCTTCTCGATCTATCTGCTGCACGTGGTGGTCCTGGGGCTGCTCAAGCAGGTCGTGCCGGTCGAGAAGGCCGGGCCGATCCTGTTCGGGCTCCTGTTCGCCGGTGGCACGCTGCTCGCCGCCGGGTTCGTCCACCGGTTCGTGGAGCAGCCGGGGCAGGCGCTGGGACGTGCTCTGCAACGCCCGCCCGGGATCGTTCTCGGTCCCGGGGAGCCGCTGCGGGCACCGGCTGCGACTGAAGGTTCCGACGCGGGCACGGGGAGTTTCGGAAAGGCCGGGCAGAGCGTCTAGGCTCGATGCATGAGCAGGCGCAGCTTCGTGGCGGACAGGGTGGTCGCATGAGCGTTCGACGGATTATGGGGACCGAGGTCGAGTACGGCATTTCGGTTCCCGGTCAGCCCGGTGCCAATCCGATGGTCACGTCCTCCCAGGTGGTCAACGCCTACGGCGCCCGCCCCGAGCTCAGCAGCAAAGGCCGCGCCCGCTGGGACTACGAGGAGGAGTCGCCACTGCGCGACGCCCGCGGATTCACCTACTCCGGGGCCGCCTACGACCCGGCCGAAGCCCTCGCCGACGAGGACCTCGGCCTGGCCAACGTGATACTGACCAACGGAGCCCGCCTCTACGTCGACCACGCCCACCCGGAGTACAGCACGCCCGAGGTGACCAACCCCCTCGACATCGTCAAGTGGGACAAGGCCGGCGAGCGGGTGATGGCCGAGGCGTCGCGCCGGGCCGCCACGATCCCCGGCACGCACCGCATCCAGCTCTACAAGAACAACACCGACAACAAGGGTGCGTCGTACGGCGCACACGAGAATTATCTGATGCGGCGTCAGACCGCGTTCGCCGACATCGTCGCCCACCTCACGCCGTTCTTCGTGACGCGGCAGATCTTCTGCGGGGCCGGTCGTGTCGGTATCGGCCAGGACGGCAGCGGCGCCGGTTTTCAGATCTCTTCGCGCGCCGACTTCTTCGAGGTCGAGGTCGGGTTGGAGACGACCCTCAAGCGGCCGATCATCAACACCCGCGACGAGCCGCACTCCGACGCCGACAAGTACCGCCGCCTGCACGTCATCATCGGTGACGCCAACCTGTCGGAGATCTCCACCTACCTCAAGGTGGGCACCACCGCCCTGATCCTCAACATGATCGAGGAGAAGGTGTTCACCGGCGAGCTGGGCATCGCCGACCCGGTCTCGGAGCTCAAGGCGGTCAGCCACGACCCGACGCTGGCGCACCTGATGCGTCTGCGCGACGGCCGCCGACTCACCGCCCTGGACCTGCAGTGGGCCTACTACGAGCGGGCCCGCCAGTTCTGCGACGACCGCTACGGCACCGACATCGACGAGCAGACCTCCGACGTGCTGGACCGCTGGGAGGACGTCCTGGAGAAGCTCGGCGGCGACCCGATGGTGCTGTCCGACAGCCTCGACTGGGTAGCCAAGCTGCGGCTGCTGGAGGGTTACCGGGAGCGCGAGAACCTGGGCTGGTCCTCGCCGAAACTCCAGCTCGTCGATCTGCAGTACTCCGACGTACGCCCGGAGAAGGGCCTCTACCACCGCCTGGTGGCCCGTGGATCGATGAAGACCCTGCTCGACCCGGACGCCACCCAGCGCGCGATGTACGAGCCGCCGGAGGACACCCGGGCCTACTTCCGTGGCCGCTGCCTGGCGCAGTACGCGTCCGAGGTGGTCGCCGCCAGCTGGGACTCGGTGATCTTCGATGTGGGCCGGGAGTCGCTGGTCCGGGTGCCGATGATGGAGCCCGAGCGTGGCACCAAGAAGCATGTCGGGGCGCTGTTCGACAAGTGCGACACCGCCAAGGATCTGCTCGAGGTGATCACGAGCCGGTAATAAAACACCCGTTCCGGCGGGCCGTTTCGTCACAGGTGCGAGGTAGGTTTTTCCCATCCCGATGTTGCAGGACTTCGGGTGGCTTCTGAAGGGGGACATCCATGGCAACCCGAGACACAGGTGGTCAGTCGCAGAGTGGCAAGGGCCGCAGCGACCAGGAGATCGAGGACGTCACCGTCGAGGCCAATCCCGAGGTAGCGGAACGGCACGCGGAGATCACCGAGGACGTCGACGACCTCCTGGACGAGATCGACTCCGTCCTGGAGGAGAACGCCGAAGAATTTGTGCGTGGGTACGTGCAAAAAGGCGGTCAGTGAGCGTTTTGTCCGTTTCTAGGTGATCGGGCGCCGCCGTTTCGGCGGCGCCCGCCATTTCCTCCAAGACATGTCGATGATGTTGATCGCACCCGCACGCTCTGGCGGGATATTGTGCGTCAACTGCACGTACTCGAAAGGAACCACGTGGCGACGGGCTTTGATCCATCCGGGCGTCTACCGGATTTCTTCACCAGCACGGGGACGTCCTCCTTCACGCAGTTCCTGAGCCAGGCCGCACCGGAGCTGCTGCCGGGCCGGCGGCCGCTACCACCGGGCCTGTCCGCGGACATCGCACCGCACGGCACCACGATCGTCGCCATCGCGACGGCCGACGGTGTGGTGATGGCCGGTGACCGCCGGGCGACCATGGGCAACCTCATCGCCAGCCGGGACATCAAGAAGGTGCACCCGGCCGACGCGTACTCGTTGATCGGCATCGCCGGCACGGCGGGCATCGGCATCGAGCTGATCCGCCTGTTCCAGGTCGAGCTCGAGCACTACGAGAAGATCGAGGGCGCCATGCTCTCCCTCGACGGTAAGGCGAACCGCCTGGCCGCGATGGTGCGTGGCAACCTGGGCGCGGCCATGCAGGGCCTGGCCGTGGTGCCGCTGTTCGCCGGTTTCGACCTGGCGCCGGCCGAGGGCGTGGGCCCGGGCCGGATCTGGAGCTTCGACGTGGCCGGCGGCCTGTACGAGGAGACCGGCTACGAGGCGATCGGCTCGGGTTCGCTGTTCGCGAAGTCGGCGCTGAAGAAGCGCTACCGGGCCGGGGTGAGCACCGAGGACGCGATCAACCTGGCGGTCGAGGCGCTCTACGACGCGGCCGACGACGACACCGCCACCGGCGGGCCGGACGTCATCCGCAAGATCTACCCGGTGGTGATGACCGCTACGGCGAACGGCACGCACCGGCTCAGCGACGAAGAGATCACCACGGTGGCCGAACGCGTCGTCGCGGGGCGTCACGAGAACCCGGGCGGCTGACCCGCACTTCGAGGAAGAGAGGTAGCCACCTGTGGCCATGCAGTTCTACGCATCACCCGAGCAGGTCCAGAGGGACCGCTCGGAGTACGCCCGCAAGGGCATCGCCCGTGGCCGGTCGGCCGTGGTGCTCACCTACGAGGGCGGCATCCTGCTGGTCGCCGAGAACATCACCACCCTGCGCAAGATCAGCGAGATCTACGACAAGATCGCGTTCGCGGCCGTCGGGCGGTACAACGAGTTCGAGGCGCTGCGGCGCGGCGGCGTGCGGATGGCCGACATGGTCGGTCTCAGCTACGACCGGCGTGACGTGACGGCCCGGGCGCTGGCCAACACCTACACCCAGACACTCGGTGCGATCTTCTCGGAGACGCAGAAGCCGTACGAGGTGGAGATCTGCGTCGCGCAGGTCGGCGCGACCCCCGAGGCCGACGAGCTGTACCGGATCACCTACGACGGTTCGGTCATGGACGAGCCGGGCTTCATGGCCATGGGCGGACAGGCCGAGGCGATCGCGACGGTGCTGCGTGACCGGCACGACGCGACGGCTGAGCTGACGGTGGCGCTGGCCCTGGCGTCCGAGGCGCTGGGCAGTGTCGGCGGTGAGAACGGGCAGGCCCGCCAGCTCACCGACAAGCAGCTCGAGGTGGCCGTGCTGGACCGGCGGCGTCCGGGCCGGGCGTTCCGGCGGCTGACCGGGGCGGCGCTGACCACCCTGCTCGGGCACGAGTCGGTGTCGGACGCGGATCTGGGCGAGGTCGACGCGGCACCGCCCGCGCCGTCCGAGGGCAAACCGACCGAGTCGGCGGCGTCGGAGACCGCGGAGGGCACCGAGAAGTAAGCCGTGTGCATGATTGCGGGGCGTGGTCACTGCGACCACGCCCCGCAATCATGGAAAGGGCCGGTTGTGGGTGCCGCTGAACCGGTTTCTGCCGGTAGTGTTCTGACATGGAACGGCGAATTTTCGGCCTCGAGACCGAGTACGGAGTCACGTGCACCTATCGGGGACAGCGGCGGCTGTCGCCCGACGAGGTGGCCCGCTACCTGTTCCGCCGAGTGGTGTCCTGGGGACGCAGCAGCAACGTTTTCCTCCGCAACGGCGCCCGCCTCTACCTCGATGTCGGTTCCCACCCTGAGTACGCGACCCCCGAGTGCGACTCCGTCACCGACCTGGTCGCCCACGACCGGGCCGGCGAGCGGATCCTGGAGGGCCTTCTCGTCGACGCGGAGAAGCGTCTGCACGACGAGGGCATCGCGGGGGAGATCTACCTCTTCAAGAACAACACCGACTCGGCCGGCAACTCCTACGGCTGCCACGAGAACTACCTCGTGAGCAGGCACGGCGAGTTCGGCCGTCTCGCCGACGTCCTCATCCCGTTCCTGGTCACCCGCCAGCTGATCTGTGGGGCCGGCAAGGTGCTGCAGACGCCGCGCGGCGCGGTGTTCTGCCTGTCGCAGCGTGCCGAGCACATCTGGGAGGGCGTCTCCAGCGCGACCACCCGGTCGCGGCCGATCATCAACACCCGCGACGAGCCGCACGCCGACGCCGAGCGCTACCGCCGCCTTCACGTGATCGTCGGCGACTCCAACATGAACGAGGTCACCACCCTGCTCAAGGTGGGCAGCGCCGACATCGTGCTCCGCATGATCGAGGCCGGTGTGGTGATGCGTGACCTGACCCTGGAGAACCCGATCCGGGCCATCCGCGAGGTCAGCCACGACGTCACCGGGCGCCGCAAGATCCGCCTGGCGAACAACAAGGAGGTCTCCGCGCTGGAGATCCAGCAGGAGTACCTCGCGAAGGCCACCGAGTTCGTCGAGCGGCGCGGCGGCGACCCGGTCGCCAAGCGGGTCGTCGAGCTGTGGGGGCGGGTGCTCAACGCGATCGAGAGCGAGAACCTCGACCCGGTCGCACGCGAGATCGACTGGGTGTCGAAATACAAGCTGATCGAGCGCTACCAGGCCAAGCACGAGATCCCGATGTCGCATCCGCGGATCGCGCAGCTCGACCTGGCCTACCACGACGTGCGTCGGGGCCGCGGTCTCTACGCCCTCATGGAGAAGCGCAAGACGGTCGACCGGATCGCCAACGACCTGCAGATCTTCGAGGCCAAGGAGACGCCGCCGCAGACCACCCGGGCCCGGCTGCGCGGCGAGTTCATCAAGCACGCGCAGGAGAAGCGGCGCGACTTCACCGTCGACTGGGTGCACCTGAAGCTCAACGACCAGGCGCAGCGCACGGTCCTGTGCAAGGACCCGTTCCGCGCCTACGACGAGCGGGTGGAGCGCCTGATCGCCAGTATGTGAGAGCAGGTTAGGCTGGCCGGGCTATGACGACACCTGGCCAGCCTGACCTTCCCGAACCGCCCGAGACCTCCGAGCGCGAGGTACGGCTGAACCGGTTCGACCGCCGCCGCGAGAAGATCCGCCGTGAGATCCAGCGCGACCGGGAGGGCGACCACAAGGTCCCCACGTGGGTGCTGGCGCTGATCCTGGTCCTGTTCGTGGCGGGCTGGGCATATTTGATCTGGGGCTGACGCCGCGTCTGATCTGGGGCTGACGCCACACCATCCGGGGCTGACGGCGCCGCCGGGTTTGCGAAAAGCTGTCCGGTATGGCTGACATCATCGATCCCGCCGTCGGCGACTACCTGCTGACCCACTGCACGCCCGCCGACCAGGTGCTGCGCGACCTCGCCGCGGAGACCTGGGCGAAGCTGCCCGGCAACGCCGGCATGCAGATCTCGCACGACGAGGGCGCTCTGCTCACCATGCTGGTCCGGATGACCGGCGCCGAGTACGCGGTCGAGGTGGGCACCTTCACCGGATACTCGTCGATCTGTATCGCCCGTGGCCTGCGCCCGGGCGGCCGCCTGCTGGCCTGCGACGTGTCGGAGGAGTGGACAGGGGTGGCCCGCGACTACTGGGGGCGGGCCGGGCTGACCGACCGGATCGAGCTGCGGATCGCGCCGGCGATCGAGACGCTGCGGGCCCTCGCCCCGGACCCGGTGATCGACTTCGCGTTCGTGGACGCCGACAAGACCGGCTACCCGGACTACTACGCCGAGCTGGTGCCCCGCCTGCGGCCCGGCGGTCTGCTGGTGCTGGACAACGTGCTGCGCGGCGGCCGGGTGCTGGAGCCGCGGGATGCCGCCGACCGGGCGGTGGCCGGCCTCAACGACCACATCGTGACCGACGACCGGGTGGACTCGGTGATGCTGCCGGTCCGCGACGGTGTGACGCTGGTCCGCCGGCGGAGCTGACAACCGGCCCGCTCCCGTCCGGTCACCCGGGATGTCCCCGCTGTGCGGTCTCCTGAGGGCGTGTCGGAACAGCGCGTGCGGGCCGGACGGCCCGCGACGGTCTTCGCGGCGATGGCGGCTCTCGCCATCGCCGCATACCAGTTTCTTCCGGACCACCTGTGGTTGCGTACCGGCTGGCAGGTCGGGATCGGCTGGGCCGGTGTCGCCGCGCTGCTGATCGGCGCCCACCGGCTGCCCCGCCCGGAACGGCTGCCGTGGTGGCTGTTCGCGCTCGGGGTGTTCAGCAACTCCACCGGCATCGCGGTCGGCAACATCGCGGAGTCCTGGTACGGCCTGGTCGACCTGCCGACACCGGCCGACCCGTTCTTCCTCGGCCTCTACCCGGCCTGCGCGGCCGCTCTGACCGTCCTGATCCGTCGCCGCGACCGCCGGTCCGACTGGGCGGCGCTGATCGACGCGGCCACCATCACCACCGGGTTCGGGCTGTTGGCCTGGGTGTACGTGATCGCGCCGGTGGATCTGGGCGATCCGATGGACCGGCTTGCACACGCGACGCAGGTGGCGTACCCGATCGGTGATCTTCTTCTTATCGCGATGACCACCCGCCTGCTGCGTAGTGGAGGCAGCCGCGGCGCCCCGTTCTGGTGGATCACCGGCTCGTTGTCCGCGTTCCTGATCGGTGACAGCGCCTGGGTGGTCCTGGACAACATGGGCGAGACCGGCGAGGCGCTGATCGGCATCCCGTGGTTCTACAGCGGCCTCGAGTCGGTGTTCCTGGTGGCGTTCGTGCTGTTCGGTGTCGCTTGTCTGCATGGCGGAGCCCGTGAGGTGGCGGCGCCCGCCGACGCCCGCCAGGCCGGGCTCGGCAAGGGCCTGCTCGCGCTGCTGGCCGGGGCCTCGCTGATCGCCCCGGCCGTGCTGGCCGCGGAGACCGCCACCGGGCGGGTGGCCGACGGCTGGAGCATCGCGGCCTGCTCGGCAGTGCTGTTCCTGCTGGTGGTCGCCCGGATGGCGCTGCTCATCCGGCACGTCGAACGGCAGGCCCGCCAGGTCCGCGAACTGGCCCGCTCGGACGAGCTCACCGGGCTGCCGAACCGCCGTGCCTGGAACGACGAGCTGCCCCGAGCTCTGGAGCGGGCCCGGCGTAACGGTGAGCCGGTCTCGGTGGCCATCCTGGATCTGGACCACTTCAAGCGGTACAACGACACCTACGGGCATCCGGCCGGCGACCAGCTGCTCAAGGCGGCGAGCGCGGCGTGGCACTCGGCGTTGCGTGACGTCGACGTGATCGCCCGCTACGGCGGCGAGGAGTTCGTGGTGCTGCTGCCCGCCGCTGCCGTCGAGGAGGGCCATCGGGCGATGGTCCGGGCGCTGACCGCGACACCGCTGGGACAGACGTTCTCTGCCGGGCTGGCCGTCTGGGACGGCGTGGAGACGTCCGAGGAGCTGCTCGGACGGGCCGACACGGCGCTCTACGCGGCCAAGGGGGCGGGCCGGAACCGGATCGCGGTCGCCGGCCGGTCCAGCAGGGCGGCGGCCTGACGGCCGGTCGCGGGAGCCGGGTCAGTCCAGCAGGGCGGCGGCGTGACGGCCGGCCGCGGCGGCGGACAGGAAGTAGCCGTGGTCCTGGTCCAGTTTGCGGCCCATCGTGGACAGCGGCACGGGACAGGCGCGGAGTGCGGCGTCCAGCCCGTCGGAGGCGACGCGGACGATGCGGTGCCGTCCGCTAAGCGGGGCGAGCGCGGCGTCGACCAGGGCGGCGAGGGCCGGCTCGAGGCGGTCCGGCACCGGCAGGTCGGCGGGGGTGAGGGCGACCTTTCCGTACGCCGTGAGGCTGTGATGGGAAATGCCGCGGTGCCGGTCACGGCCGTCGCCGTCGGAGATCCGGAGTGAGCCGACCGGCCGTCCGCCGAGCACCGCCACCGCGTTGACCGCCTCGCCGAGTGCCACCCCGGAGAACCCCCACGTGGTGCCGGTGCCGAGATTGCCCGGCCCCTGGGCGACGATCGTCACGTCGGCGTGCAGCACATGCCGCGCCGCCAGCAGCCCGGTGTGCACGGTGCTCGCCTCGAGGTCGCCACCGAACGACTGCCCTGTGGTGATCGTCCCGGCCAGGTGCCCGCGCAGCCCGTCGAGGGTGCGGGAGAACCAGGCCGGCAGCGCCCCGCCGTCGGTCATCACGTAGGCGACGGCCGCGCCGGGGCGGTCGGCGTGGATCCCGGCCAGGATCGCGGGCAGGGCCGAATGCAGGTCGGCCGTGATCACCGGCATGCCGTCGATCGACTCGGCGGCCGCCATCACGGCCCGGTGCGGGGACGCCTCCTCGTCGACGCCGAGCCGGATCGGCTGCAGCGGGGTGTAGCGGGCCTTGACCAGGTGACCGCCGTCGCGGGTGTCACCGTCGCCGTCCGGGTCTGCGGGCAGCCGGTCGGGGAGGGCGACGACCAGCGCGTACCCGCCGGTGCCCAGCCCCATCACCAGCGCACCGACGTTGAGCAGCACCCGGTCGCCGGGTTCGGGCGAGCCGACCAGCTCGGGATAGGCCAGGGCGCGCACCGGTCCGTCGCCGGTGGTGACGTCCAGTTCGACGGCCCCGTGCCAGCCGCGTCGTACCGCCTGGACCGTCCCGGACCGCCATCGCACCATGGCCGCGACCCTATCCGCTGTGGGCGTCGCGGCCCCTGGTCGGGTCCAGGAACACGTACCGGATCCCCGGGAAGGTGTCCCGCAGGCGGCGTTCGGCCTCGTCGCAGGCGATCTCGATCTCCCCCGCCGGGACGTCGTCGGCGAAGTCGACCTTCGCCGCCACCAGGATCTCGCCGGGCCCGATCCGCATGGTGAACAGCGTCGGCACCGCGGTCACCACGGCGATACCGGCCAGGTCCGCGGCGATCCGGTCGTGAATCCGCTGCGGTACGGCCTGCCCGACCAGCAGCGACGCGTTGCTGTGCGCGAGAACCGCCGCGACCACGAGCAGGAGCAGGCCGATCAGGATCGAGGCGATGCCGTCCCACGTCTCCGAGCCGGTGACCTGGGCCAGGCCGAGTCCCGCCGCGGCCAGCACCAGACCGGCGAGCGCCGCGAGATCCTCGAAGAAGACCGCTTTCACGGTGGTGTCCGACGTGTGCCGCAGGTACCGGCCCGGCGTGGTGTCCCACTTGCGGGCCGCGCCGCGTACCTGCTTGAGCGCCTTGGCGAACGAGACGCTTTCGGCCGCGAACGCCACGGCCAGGACGATGTACGACACCAGGTAGTCCCCGGTGTGCTCACCCTCGACGATCGTCACGATGCCGTGGTAGATCGAGAATCCGGCGCCCGCGACGAAGGTGAAGATCGCCGCGATGAACGCCCAGACCCAGCTCTCCTTGCCGTACCCGAACGGGTGTTGTTCGTCGGCCGGTCTGGTGCCGCGCCGCAACGCGACGTAGAGGAACACCTCGGTGACGGTGTCGGCGAGCGAGTGGGCCGCCTCGGAGAGCATCGCGGCCGACCCGGACAGCAGCCCGGCGACCAGTTTCGCCACCGAGATGGCCAGATTGGCTGCGCCGGCGACCAGGACGGTGCCGACGCTCTCCGATTCCGTGGGCGGTTCCGCGGGCGCGGTTACCGAGGTTCCAGTGGAGGTCACGAATGCGGTCTTCCCCGGCACAGTGACGGATAACCGTCGCCCCGCGCCGCCTGCTAGCGTTGCGGCCGTGTCGCGCACTCGCACCGAGCGCCTGGTAAACCTGGTCATCTGCCTCCTGTCCACGCGACGGTTCCTCACCGCCGCGCAGATCGCCGCGACCGTGCCCGGTTACGAGCACGACCCGTCGGACCCACGCGATCACGAGGCGTTCCAGCGCAAGTTCGAGCGCGACAAGGCGGAGTTGCGTGAGCTGGGCGTCCCGCTGGAGACCGGTACGGCCAGCATCTTCGACCAGGAGCCGGGCTACCGGATCGCCCAGCGCGAGTACGCGCTGCCGGACATCCTGCTGGAGCCGGACGAGGCCGCCGCCGTCGGCATCGCGGCCCGCCTCTGGCAACACGCCGGGCTGGCCGCCGCCGCGTCGTCCGGCCTGGCGAAACTACGCGCCGCCGGCGTCGAGGTGGATCCGCAGGCCACCCTCGGGGTGGAGCCGGTGGTGACGGTCGACCCGTCGTTCGGCCCGCTCACCTCGGCCGCCCGCGACCGCCGGGCGGTGACCTTCAAGTACCGGGTGCCCGAGGTCGACGAGCCGAGCACCCGCAGGCTCGAGCCGTGGGGCGTGGTCTGCTGGCGCGGCCGGTGGTACGTGGTCGGCCACGACCGCGACCGGGCCGCGACCCGCTGCTTCCGGCTGTCCCGGATCGTCGGCGACGTGCGCGCCACCGGACGGCCGGACGCGTTCGAGCCGCCGGTCGGTGCCGACCTGATCAGTCATGTGGCCAGGTCGTCGGGTCCGATCGCGCGCAACGGCCGGGCCGTCGTCACCGTCCGGCCGGGCCGGGCCGCCGGGCTGCGCCGGCTGGCCGCCTCGGTGGTGCCGGGACCGGACGGGGACCGGCTCACCATCAACTTCGGCGATGTGGACTGGCTCGCCTCACGGATCGCCGGGTACGGCCCGGACGTCCGTGCCGACGGCCCGCCGGAGTTGCGTGAGGCCGTGATCCAGCACCTGAAAGAGCTGATCGCCCGGCACGAGACCCCGGCGGTGACGGCATGAGCACGCAGCGGACGCCGTCGGCGGACCGGCTCGGCCGGTTGCTCAACCTGGTTCCGTACCTCCTGGCCCGGCCCGGCATCCTGATCTCCGAGGCGGCCGCCGACCTGGGGGTCACCGACAAGCAGCTGCGCGAGGACCTGGAGCTGCTCTGGGTGTGCGGCCTGCCCGGCTACGGACCCGGTGACCTGATCGACATGGCGATCGACGGCGACCACGTGACGATCAGCCACGACGCCGGGATGGACAAGCCGCTGCGGCTGAACCCGGACGAGGCGCTCGCCCTGGTGGTGGCGTTGCGGATGCTGGCCGAGACGCCCGGCATCGGCACCCGCGACGGGATCGAGCGGGCGCTCGCCAAGATCGAGAACGCGGCCGGTGACCTGGCCGACGCCCCGGTCGCGGTCCGGCTGCCGGCCAACCAGAAGAAACTCGCCGCGATCCGCGCGGCGGTGGACTCGGGGCACGCGCTGCGGCTCACCTACTACACCTCGGCCCGGGACGAGACGACCGACCGGGTGGTCGACCCGATGCGGATGCTCATGGTCGGCGGCTTCAACTACCTCGAGGCGTGGTGCCGCCGGGCCGAGGCGACCCGGTTGTTCCGGATCGACCGGATCGACGGCTTCACCGAGCTGACCGAGCCGTCCGCGCCGCCGGTCGGGGCGGTGCCGCACGACGTGAGCGGCGGCGTCTTCCACCCCGGCCCGGAACTGCCGCTGGTCACCCTGCGGGTGGGCCGCGGCGGCCGGTGGATCACCGAGTACTACCCGGTCGAACAGGTGCTCAAGGACAGCCCGGAGTGGCTGGTCACCATGCGGGTGACCGACCTCGGCTGGGCGCAGCGGTTCCTGGCCGGTCAGGGCCGCGACGTGACCGTGATCGGCCCGCCGGAGCTGCTGGACCGGATCCGGGCGCAGGCGGCGACGGCTCTCGACCAGTACGCCGCGCCGCACGCCCTCGGGGCGGACTCCGGCGCGGGCCGCTAGGGTTTAGCGCGTGCTGATGTGGGTCTGGATCGCCGTGGTGGTGGTCGCGCTGTTCGTCCTGATCTTCGCCGCGTCGAGGGTTGCCGGGCGTCTCTCCGGTCTGCGCCGGGCCGCGACGCGGCTGCAGCGGCGCCAGGAGGAGGCGATGCTGCTGCAGGCCGGTGCCGAGCGGCTGCAGGAGACGGTGCTCGGTGTGCAGGAGCGGGCCGAGCGCGCCCAGGACAAGATCGCCGAGATTCAGGCGGCCCGCGGCCGGTGACCGGGAGGTTACCGACCTGTTGTCCAGCCTTACCAAGATCATAAGAAACCCGAGGCATCCGCAGGGCAACATCACCCGGATCCACACGTACGATGGACCCCGCAACCTGATCCGACCGACTGGAGTCTCCCATGGGTGCCTTTCAGACCTGGCACATCATCGTCCTCGTCATCGTGCTCGTGCTGCTCTTCGGCGCGAAGCGGCTGCCGGACGCGGCGCGGTCCCTCGGGCGCTCGCTGCGGATCATCAAAGCGGAGACCAAGGGCCTCGTCGACGACAACAACGACGTCGCGGAGAAGGCCGAGCCGCAGTACAGCCGCCAGCCTCTGCAGGGTGACGTTCAGCAGCCCTACCAGCAGCCGGGCTACCAGCAGCAGCCGCCGCCCGCCGGTTACCAGCAGCAGCCCCAGCCGGGCTACCAGCAGCCGCCGGCCCAGCCGTATGTCGACCCCGCGGTGCAGAACCGCACCAACGACCGCTGACCCGGGCCGATGGCACTGAGCCTGCGTAAGAAAAAGGGACCGACGAAGTTCCAGCAGGCCGCCGACGGCTCCATGACGCTGATCGAGCACGTCCGCGAGCTGCGGAACCGGCTGTTCTTCGCGTCGATCGGCATCGTGGTCGGGTTGATCGTCGGCCTGCTCCTGTCGAAGTGGGCGTTCGACGTGCTCAAGGGGCCGTATTGCTCTCTGGACACGTCCTGGGTGCTGAACGCCGCGGGCCTGTCGGAGTGCAAGTTCATCACCCTGGGCCCCGTCGACACGGTGATCCTCCGGTTGAAGATCGCCCTGTGGCTCGGTCTGATCATCGGTGGCCCGGTCTGGCTCTATCAGCTGTGGGCGTTCATCGCCCCGGGTCTGCACCGGCACGAGCGCAAATGGGCGTACGTGTTCGTCGCGATCGCCGCCCCGCTGTTCGCCGGCGGTGCGGTGCTTGCCTACTTCGTGGTGCAGCACAGCCTCGAGTTCGTCATGGAATACGGCGTGCTCCAGGAGTCGCAGCAGCTCGAGGTGACGGCCTACATCGAGTTCGTCACCATGATGATCCTGCTGTTCGGTGTGGCGTTCGAGTTCCCACTCGTGCTGCTGATGCTGAACTTCACCGGCGTGGTGACCGGCCGCAGGCTGCTCAGCTGGTGGCGGACCATGATCTTCGTGTCGTTCGCGTTCGCCGCGATCGCCACCCCCGACCCCGGACCGTTCGGGATGACGCTGCTCGCGGCCTGCATGTCGCTGCTCTACTTCATCGCGTGCGGTGTCGCGGTGCTCAACGACAGGCGCAAGGGCCGGGGCAAGGAGATCTACTCCGACCTCGACGACGACGAGACATCGCCGCTCGAGGAGGAGAAGGTTCCGGTGGGTGTGTCCGACCGGATCGAGCCGGCCACCGCGATCGACGCCCCGACCCCGGTGCAGGAGCCGAGGCCGATCGAGCGTAGATACGACGACATGACCTGAGAGATTCAACGTGCACGGCCGCAGCCCTGGGACCTTGGTTCCCAGGGCTGCGCTGTTTCCCGCGGACGGGTCCACCGAATCGGGAGAAACCGGAGGTGTCGCTGCCTAGCATCAGATGGCGGCCATGCCACGTCCGGCGGCTCGGTCCGGCAGGAAGGACCCGATGCCAACGCCCGACAGCGGGGTCCCGGCGGCTCGCCTGAACTCGCTGACCAGTCTCCGGTTCTTCGCCGCGGCGGTCGTCGTGCTGGTCCATCTCAGCGCCGAACTCGATCTGCCGCACCTGATCGACGAGGCGGTCGGCCTGGGATACGCCGGCGTCGCCTTCTTCTTCACCCTGTCCGGCTTCGTGCTGGCCTGGACGGCCCGGCCCGGCGACACCGCCCGCCGCTTCTACGGCCGCCGGTTCGCCCGGATCTGGCCCGCGCACGCCGTCGTCACCGTCCTCACCATTCCGGTGATCTACCTGGCCGGGGCCGAACCGGTCTGGGGTGCCCTTACCTTCGTGCTGACCTGTACACACGTCTGGATTCCGAGCCCGGCGTGGCACTACGCCTTCAACGGGCCGTCCTGGTCGCTCGCGGCGGAGGCCTTCTTCTACGCCGTGTTCCCCGTCCTGATCCGGGTGGCCCGCCGGTGGCAGGAGCGCCTGCGCGTTCTCGCCGCTTTCACGGTTACGCTCATGGTGGTGGCCGCGCTCGCCGTCGTCGCGGTCGCGCCCGACACCACCTGGGGCTTCCTGCTCTACCTCAATCCGCTGTACCGGCTCGGCGAGTTCGGGCTCGGCATCCTGCTCGCGTGTGCGATCCGGCGAGGCTGGCGGGCGCCGTGGCCGACCTGGATCCCGGCCGCCGGCGGCGTCGGCGCCTACCTGGCACTGGTGCTGTTCGCCCCGCACGACAGCGAGGGCGAGATCCCGAGAATCCTCACCGACTCGGTGCTGCTGCCCTTCTTCCTCGCCGTCATCGCGGCCGCGGCGAGCGCCGACCTCAGGGGCGATCGGACGCCGTTGCGGGCGCCGTCGCTGGTCGCGCTGGGTGACCGCTCGTTCGCGCTGTACCTGATCCACGTGCCGTTGATCAAAGCCGTCGACGCTGGTGTGGCCGGCCGGGACCTCGGCGATGCCGCCCGGTCAGCGCTCGCGGTCGGGCTGCTGGCCGGCTCGGTGTGCGCCGCACATCTGCTGTTCGTCGCCGTCGAGCGGCCGGCCGAACGTTATCTGCGGCCCCGGCTGGCGTCCTAGCCACAGCCGGGGGTTCGACGGCCGGCACGCGGTACCGTCTGCGGCTGTGACGAGTGACTTCATCGCGGTGCTGGCCAACCCCTCGGCGGGGCGTGGCCGGCACCGCGGTCTGCTGCCGGGGGTTCTGCAGGCCCTCGGTGCGGCCGGGCATCCGGTGCGGCCGCTGGTGGCCGGCAGCGGCCTGGAAGCGGAGCGGGCCTGCCATGACGCGGTCGCTGAGGGGGCGGTGGCCGTCGTCGCGGTCGGTGGGGACGGCACGGTGCATCGTGCCCTGCAGTCGGTCGCCGGGCAGCCGGTCGGCTTCGGGGTGGTGCCGGCCGGTACCGGGAACGACTTCGCGAACGCGGTGGGCGTACCGCATGATCCGTTGAAGGCGGCGGAGGGGATAAGCGCGGCGCTGCGGGATGGGCGTGCCCACCGGTTTGATCTGGCCCGGACTCTCGATGCTCACGGTGAGCGACGGTGGTTCTGTGCGGTCCTTGCCGCGGGATTCGACGCGCTCGTCAACGAGCGGGCCAACCGGATGCGCCGGCCGCGCGGGCCACGCCGTTATGACCTCGCGATCATGCTGGAGCTGGCCCGGCTCCGGGCGCGCGGTTACACGGTGTCGGTGGACGGGACGGAGTACTCCTTCACCTCGGAGATCGTCGCCGTGGGTAACTGTGCGAGCTATGGCGGCGGGATGCGGATCCTGCCCGACGCCGATCCCGCCGACGGCCTGCTCGACGTGATCCTCGCGGCGCCGCTGGGGCGGATCGGCATCGCCCGGCTCAAGCCGCGGCTGCGGCAGGGCACGCACGTCCGTGATCCGAGGGTCACCGTGCTGCGGGGGCGTGAGGTGCGGATCCAAGCGGAGGGCATCGTCTCGTACGCCGACGGCGAGCGGCTCGGCCCGCTGCCGGTCGAGGTGAGCTGTGCGCCGGGTGCGGTCCGGTTGCTCCGGTGAGCCGGCGGTCAGATTCCGCCGGAGCGGCCGAACGGAGAGGCATGACGAACTCGATCAGCACCAACGTCTCGTCCGTCGCCGGCCTCGCGAACTCGGTTTTCGGCAGCGCCAAGCAGGCGTTCAAGGCGATGGCCGAAGCCGCCGTCAACCCGTCGGCCGAGTCGCCGGCCGCGGTCGCCGAGGCCGCCGCCCGCAAGGGCCGCCGCGGGACCGTCCTGGACCGTTACGCCTGATGGGGCAGGGCCAGTGACAGCACGGCCCCCAGTCCGTTGGGCTTGCCCGGATCGGCGGCCGGGAGCACCAGGGCGGCACAACCGGCCTTGACGGCGCCCGCGTCGGCCGGGGTGTCACCGACCATGATCGCGTGCTCCGGGTCCACCCCGAGCAGGCCGCACGCCCGGTAGAAGATCGCCGGGTCGGGTTTGATCCGCCCGATCTCGTAGCTGAGCACGAACGCGTCGACCAGGCCGTCCAGGCCCCACGAGCCGAACAGCGGCCTGATGTCGAAGGCGATGTTGCTGACCACCGCCACCTTCACTCCCGCCTCGTGGAGTTTGCGCAGCGTCGGCTCGGTGTCCGGGTAGGGGAGCCAGCCGTCCGGGATCAGCAGGCGCTCGTAGAGGGCGTCGGCCAGACCCGCAACATCCGTCGGCACGGTCGCGGCCAGTCCGGTGTAGGCGGCCCGGTGGCTGTGCGCGTAGAGGTCGCGGTCGGCCCAGTGCTCGGCCAGATGCGGTGGAACCCGGTGCGGCGTCGGACCACCGGCCCGGCCCGCGGTCATCAGCCGGTCGGCCAGAATCGTCGCCTTGCCCCGGTCCAGCTCGGCGCCGCAGGCCGCCGCCGCAGCCTGCACCCAGGTCAGCGGATCCTCCACCTGAGCCAGCGTGCCGTGGAAGTCGAACAGCACGGCCTCGATGGGGCGCACCGGATGGGGAGGGGGATTCGAGGCATGCGGCACGTGGTGCACCTTACCGACCCGTCGCACCGCTCCCGACGGCCCCATAACCGTGCTGCGTTTTGTCATACCCACGAACTAGCCTTGTGCTCATGACGAGTCCCGCCGAGAAATATGCGGCATCCAAGCGGCGGGCGGCGCGGGTCGCCACCTACCCGGCCCTCGACGATTTCATGCTCGACGTGGGCTTCGACCTCGACGACTTCCAGCGCGAGGCGTGCGAGGTCGTGGAGCGGGGCAACGGCGTGCTGGTCTGCGCCCCGACCGGCGCCGGCAAGACGGTCGTCGGTGAGTTCGCGGTGCACCTGGCGCTGCGCTCCGGCGAGCGCAAGTGCTTCTACACCACCCCCATCAAGGCGCTGTCCAACCAGAAGTACCACGATCTGGTGGCCCGCCACGGCGCCGACAAGGTCGGTCTCCTCACCGGTGACAACGCGATCAACGGCGACGCTCCGGTGGTGGTGATGACCACCGAGGTGCTGCGCAACATGCTGTATTCGGGCTCCGACCAGCTGCGCAACCTGGCCTACGTGGTGATGGACGAGGTGCACTACCTCGCCGACCGGTTCCGTGGCGCGGTCTGGGAAGAGGTGATCATCCACCTGCCCGCCTCGGTCACGCTGGTCTCGCTGTCGGCGACCGTCAGCAACTACGAGGAGTTCGCCGACTGGCTGGTCACCGTCCGCGGCGAGACCGAGGTGGTGGTCAGCGAGCACCGGCCGGTCCCGCTCTGGCAGCACATGCTGGTCGGGCGGCGCATGTTCGACCTGTTCCACGACGCCGACGCGGCCAGGAAACACGACGTCCACCCCGAGCTGCTGCGTTACACCCGCGAGATGGACCGGCGGCTCGATTTCACCGACCGGGCGGCCACCGGGTGGAAAGGCGGGCGCGGCAAGCGCTGGCAGCCACCGCCGCGCGCCGAGGTCGTCGACCGCCTCGAGCGGGCCGGCCTGCTCCCGGCCATCCTGTTCATCTTCAGCCGGGCCGGCTGTGACGCGGCCGTCCAGCAGTGCCTGGCCGCGGGGCTGCGCCTCACCGACCCCGACGAGCGGGCCGAGATCCGGCGGATCGTCTCGGCCAAGGTGGCCCACCTGCCCTCCGACGACCTGTCCGTCCTGGGCTACTGGGAGTGGCTCGACGGGCTGGAGCGCGGCGTCGCCGCCCACCACGCCGGCATGCTGCCCGCCTTCAAGGAGGCGGTCGAGGAGTGTTTCGTCAAGGGCCTGGTCAAGGCGGTCTTCGCCACCGAGACCCTGGCGCTGGGCATCAACATGCCGGCCCGCTGCGTGGTGCTGGAGCGGCTGGTCAAATTCAACGGGGAGGCGCACGTCGACCTGACTCCGGGGGAGTACACCCAGCTCACCGGCCGGGCCGGCCGCCGCGGCATCGACGTCGAGGGCCACGCCGTGGTGCTGTGGAGCCCCGACATCGACCCGCGGCACGTGGCCGGGCTCGCCTCCACCCGCACCTACCCGCTGCGTTCCTCGTTCCGGCCGTCCTACAACATGGCGGTCAACCTGGTCGGCAGCGTCGGCGCGGAGAAGTCGCGTGAGCTGCTGGAGTCCTCCTTCGCCCAGTTCCAGGCGGACCGCTCGGTGGTCGGCCTGGCCCGCCAGGTGCAGCGCAACGTCGAGACCATGCAGTCGTACGACGCCGATGCCACCTGCCATCACGGCGACTTCGACGAGTACTTCGGGCTGCGGGTCGCCATCGCCGACCGGGAGAAGTCGCTGGCCCGCCAGGGCGTGCAGCAGCGACGGTCGGCCGCCGTCTCCTCGCTGGAGAAACTGCGTATCGGGGACGTGATCCGGGTGCCGCAGGGCCGCCGGGCCGGTCTGGCCGTGGTTCTGGAGCCGGCCGCTGTCGGGTTCGGCGAGCCGCGTCCGCTGGTGCTCACCCAGGATCGGTGGTCCGGCCGGGTCAGCCCGGGCGACTTCGCCGGCGATGTCGAGGTGCTGGCCCGGGTGCGGGTGCCCCGCAACTTCAACCACCGCTCGCCCGGCGCTCGCCGCGACCTGGCCGCCCAGGTCAGCGCCACCGGTCTGGACCGTCACCCGGATCGCCGCCGCAGTGGCCGCAGCCGGGCCAACCCGGGCGAGGACGCCGAGGTCGCCCTGCTCAAGGTTCAGCTGCGGCAGCACCCCTGCCACGCCTGCCCGGAACGCGAGGATCACGCCCGCTGGGCCGAGCGCCGGCACCGGCTGCTGCGTGACACCGACGCGCTGCGCGACAAGGTCGCCGGGCGGACCGGCTCGCTGGCCCGCACGTTCGACCAGGTGTGCGCGGTGCTGACCACCCGCGGCTACCTCTCCGGCGACGGCGAGGTCACCGAGGCGGGCCGCATGCTGGGCCGCATCTGGTCCGAGGCCGACCTGCTCGTCGCCGAGTGCCTGCGGCAGGGAGTCTGGGACGGGCTGGCTCCCGAGGAGCTGGCCGCCGCCGTGTCGATGGTGCTGTATGAGTCGCGTCGTGAGGGCGAGGACCGCGGGTCCGTGCCCAAGGGCCCGGTCAGCGCGGCGGTCGACGCCTGCGCCAAGCTGTGGGGCGAGATCGCCGCCGACGAGAGCGAGCACGGGCTGTCACTGACCCGTGAGCCCGACCCCGGTTTCGTCTGGCCGATGTATCGGTGGGCCCGCGGCGAGCCGCTGGCCCGGGTTCTGTCCAGCGGGCAGAACGACGACATGCCGGCCGGTGACTTCGTCCGCTGGGCCCGGCAGGTCCTCGACCTTCTCGGCCAGGTCAGGGAGGCGTCGGCCACCTCGCCGAGCGTGAAGGAGACCGCCCGGAAGGCCATCACCGCGGTCAATCGGGGGGTGCTCGCCCTGCAAAGCGCGCTCTGATCATCGCGGATGGTGAATCTCCGTTGACGGTTTCGCTCGCAGAAATCAAGAATTGCGGAGATTCATTCATCGCGGCCGGACGGCACCGCGAGACACCGGAAGTCCGGAAGTAGGGGGCATGGGCGCGGGATCGCCGCATCTGATCGGCTGGTCCGGTGACGAGGTGGCGGACTCGGTTCTGGCGGTCATCGACGCCGACACCACGGTCATCGAGATCTCGGTGTGGGGCGGCTGGGACCGTCGCCTCTCCGCGCAGGCCCGGACGGTGCTGGACAAGTGCCTGGCCGAGCACCCGGCGGGGGTGATCGTCGACCTGCACCACCTGAGCGACCCGCACGCCGTCAGCGCCCCGCTGTGGCTGACCGTCTGCGCGCAGGGTGCGGCGATGCAGCCGCCGATAGCGATCGCGGTCTGCGTGTCGGCCCGGATGCCGCTGGCCCGCCGGCTGCGACGTCTCGGCGCCCGCGACTGGCTGGTGCTGTACGCGACCGTCCCGCAGGCGCGCGCCGTGCTGACCGGGCGCCGCCCGCTGCCGGACCGGATGCACCTGGCACTGCCCCCGGACCCGGCGGCGGCGCTGCAGGCCCGCACCCTGGTGACCGAGGCGTGCGCCGGGTGGGGTCTCGACCATCTGCGTGAACGGGCACGCCTGGTCATCTCCGAGCTGGTGGTGAACGCGGCCGAGCACGCGGGTACCGATATCGAAGTGTTCGTGTCCTCGCGCGGCGCCGGAACCGCGGCCGCCGTGCACCTGGCGGTCTACGACGGCGAGGCGGCGCTGCCCCGCGTGCGCGACCCGGTGTCCGGGCCGCTCGGACCGTCGCTGTCCGACCGCGGGCTCGGCCTGCGGATCGTGGGCGCGGCGGCCTCGTCGTGGGGTGCGTTGCCCGCCCACGGCGGCAAGCTGGTGTGGGCCATCGTCCGTTCCCGGCCTGAGGAGGCGCCCTGGTGACCGGTACCCGGATCGACGGCTCACGTGACGGTGACCGTCTGCTGATCACGCTGCGCGGCAGCCTGGACGCCATGTCGGTGGACGCGTTGCAGAGCCAGCTGTTCGACCTGACCCGGGTGCACGACCTGATCGGCATCAGCGCACCGGTCCGGCAGATCCACATCGACGTGGCCGGGGTGGACTTCTGCGACGCGGCCGGCCTGCGCATGCTGGTCGCTGCCCGCCGGGTGGCCGAGTCCCGCCAGGCCACCTGTCACCTGCACGACCCGCAGCCGCATCTGCGCTGGCTGCTGCGGGCCACCCGGGCCGCCGACCTGTTCGACGGCGTGTGAGACCCGGTGGCCCTCAGCCGGTGGCGACCGGCTTGCCGTGCGCGGTCAGCGTCGTGGCGAGCCGCATCCCCGAGCTGCCCGTGGTCGCCTCCACCACGAACGAGGTGACCCACCCGGCGTCGTCGGTCGTCACGTCGACCCGGACCGCGCCGCCGTACGGGGAGAACACGTGCACCTTGCCGGGCGCCCCGATCGGCATGAAGGACTCCCCGCCCGCCGACGGTTTGTCGGTCTGGATGTACACCCAGTAGAGGTTCGGCCCGGCGAGGCGTACGTCCTTGATCGCCTCGGCGAACCGGTCGAGGCCGGTCAGGTCGGTGCCCGTCGGGTCGTAGTCGCCGGAGGCGGTCAGCGGCGACTCGCCCGGCAGGTCGGCCTCGACGGTGTACGAGAACGACGCCGCCCGGGTCCGGTCGAGGATCGTCCGGAACTCGTCGACGACGACCGGGTACGACGGCCGCGAGCTCGGCGGCGCCGTGGAACCTCGGTCGGGAAGGCTGACGCAGCCGGCGCCGAGCATCAGGGCGAGGACCGGCAGAACGGCCCTCACTTGTCGTAGTAGAAGTCCCATGCCTCACCGAAGTTCGAAGGTTTCTTGACGCCCGACGACTTCCCGTGGCCGCTCAGCTTGGTGATCATCTTCAGTGAGCTGTCGCTGTCGCGCATCTGCACGCCGATGGTGGTCACCCAGCCGGCGGCGTCGGTGGTGGCGCTGAAGGTCGCCTCACCGCCGAACAGCACCGAGATGGCCGGGGTGCCGACCGGCAGGAAGCCTTCGTTGAAGCTGTCGCCCTTGAGGTCGAGCGTGCCGGTGAACGTGTTGGGGCCGGTGCTGCTGACCGTGTCGACCGACGAGACGAACCGTGCCATGCCGGTCGGGTCGGTCATGTCGTAGTAGTGCAGCGAGTCCTTCTTGACCCTCTTGAGGTCGAGGTGGACCCAGGTCTCGCCGTCCTTCTGACGTGAGTACAGGTCGGTGCCGACCACGATCCGCTGCGCCGCGGTGGCCTTCTCACCGCCGCCGGTGATCTTGTACTTGACCGAGATCCGCTTGCCCTTCGGGTCGTAGGCGCCGGAGCCCGCGACCTTCTTGGAGTCCGGCACGTCACCGCTGACGACGAACTTGTACGTGCCGGCCTTCGTCTTCTCCAGAGCGGCCATCAGCTGCTCGCGGGCGTCCGGGCCGGCGGGGCTCGGCGACGCCGCGGCCTCGGACGGCGCGGCCGCGGCGGACGGTGGCGCCCCGGTCCCGGCGGCTGGGACGGGTGCGGACGGGGTCGTGCAGCCGGCGGTGAGCAGACCGGCGGCGACGACCAGAACAGGACGGTACGACTTCATGTGGATCCCCCGGTGATCTTCAGCGGCGGTGATCCTAGTCGATCTATGTCCAGCTGCGCGCTGTCGATTCGAAGAGGCGCTGGTCACTCTGCACCGGGACCACGCAGAGCAGGTGACCACCCGGGGCGCGCAGCGTCTTGTGGCCCCCGTGGTCGGCCACGATCGTCGCGCCCAGCGCCAGCAGCCGGTCCGTCTCGGCCGGCACGTCGTCGGTCTCGATGTCCAGGTGGTAGCGGGGCGCGTCGTCGACCGACTGCACGTCCACGGCCAGACCGGGGAACGCGTCGCGCAGCGCGATGAACTCCTCCTCGCCGGGAACAGGCGTGGCGGTGGTGCCGAACGCGCCCGCCCAGAACGTAGCCGCGGCGGGAGTCTCGGCGGACGGGGTGTCGATGAAGAGCCCGAAGAGGCGGCTGCGATGCATGATCACACCCTAGGCGGGAAATCTGTCCAATAGCGACCGCTGAAACAGTCGTGAACTTCTCACGACTACCGCAGACCTCGGCCGGTCTGTCCGGGCAGGATGGGGGCGTGGCCGACGACTTCACCCGCCCCGATGACCTCAAGATCGCCCTGGAAGCCGCGCTCGCCGGCGCGGCCGAGGGCCTCCGGCACTTCGCGGCGCTCGCCGGGTTGTCGCGCGAGCTCAAGGCGGACGGCTCGGTGGTGACCGCCGCCGACCGGGCCGTCGAGGACCGGATCCGGGAGGTCCTGAGCGGCTCCCGGCCCGGCGACGCGATCCTCGGCGAGGAGCACGGCGAGACCCGGGGGAACGAGGGGCGCCGCTGGATCATCGACCCGATCGACGGCACCCTGCTGTTCGTCGAGGGTGACGACCGCTGGCTCGTGCTGATCGCGCTGGAGGACCACGGCGAGGTCACCGTCGGCGTCGCGGCCGTTCCGGCCCAGAACAAGATCTTTTGGGCGGTACGCGGCGCGGGCGCCTGGGAGGCCGAGGTGCTCGACGGCCGGATCGCCGGGGAGCGGCGCATCCACGTCGCCGCCGGTGACTCCCCGGAGCTCGCCGAGAGCCGTCTCGGTGTCGTCCCCGACTGGGGCCGCCCGCAGGTCACGGCGCTGATCGACGCCGCCGGCGAACGTGACTGGGCTCTCCAGCCGGCCCTGCTGGTGGCACGCGGCGATCTCGACGTGGCGGTGCAGACCAGCGGCCAGATCTGGGACTTCGCTGCGACTTCGCTGATCGTCACCGAGGCCGGCGGCGACTACCGTGGGCTCGACGGGCGCACCGACCCCGGCCCGGGCGCGTCGCTGTACAGCCGCAGTGCGCGACTGGGCGACGCCGCCCTGGCCGTTCTGAGAGGCTAGTAGGGGGCGCGGATGGTGATCGTCGTCCAGGCGCCGACGTGCACCTGGTCGCCGTCCTTCAGGGCCCGGGACTGACCCGCGGTGAGCGGCTGGTCCTCGTCGTTGATCCAGGTGCCGTTCGACGAGCCCACATCCGAGACGAGCCAGACCCCGTCGATGCTGAACGTCAGCAGCGCGTGGTTGTGCGAGACGCCCGGGTCGGCGGGCTCGGCGGCCAGGTCGATCTCGGGCATGGTGCCCTTGGACACGCTGCGCCGCCCTATCCGTACCTGCGGCGGCGTCAGCTCGATCGTCTGCGGCAGGACACCTGCCGGGAACGTCACGCCCTCGATGTCGTTGAGCGCGAAGTACGCCGCGTCGGCGTCGATCGTGGCCGTCCACGGCCCGGACGGGGCCGCAACCGGCAGCGGGTCGATCGTCGGGACCCGGCCGGTGCTGTGGTCGTACCCGCAGTCCTCGCAGAACCGGAACGGCCCGCTGCGCGGATAGCCGCAGTTCGGGCACTTCTCCTTGACCGGGGCGGGCGGCTGGTCGGCCGGCGCGGTGACCAGCGGCAACGTGGGCGGGGAGGCGCCCTCGATCCGGGTCCCGCACGTGTCGCAGAAGTCGCTCTCCGCCGAGATGTGGCCCTTCGGGCAGAGGGACGTCGTCACTGGCCGCGCCCCACACGGACCGTCTTCGTCGAGCGGGTGTCCAGCGCCATCTCGTCCTCGGCCGCGACCTTGCGCCGCAGCCGGACCGTGCCGGTCACCGCGTCCTCGATCTCCACGACCTTGGCCAGCAGCTCCTCGGTCGCCGTGTTGCCGCTGGCGTGCGCGAGCTGCGCGGCCCGGCCGAACTTGATGGTGGCGGTCCGGTCGTCGCCGGCCTCCCGCGCCGCCAGACCGGCCTGGATCACGTCGGCCAGTTCAGCCTGCCCGGTGTAATGGGCCACCTGCCGGTTGATCCGGGTCGACAGCGCCGTGTCGTCGGTCCACACGGCCCGGACCAGGGCGCGGGCGTGCTCGTTGTCGCCCTCCATGATGTGCACCCGGGCGGCCAGCATCTCGTCGCCGGACGAGCCGGCCGGCACGTCGACGCAGATGTGGTAGTCACGGCTCTCCTGACCCCACGAGCCGAGCGGGTACCGGCCGGCCCGTGGCCCGTCCTCGACCCGCTTGCCGGTCAGGTCGGCGACCTGCGGCTCGACCTGCTTGACGAACCGGACCGAGGCGTTGACCGGCGTCCAGACCTTGAGCTGCACGTCGGCGGCGGTCTTGCCCATCGCCGCCGTGATCATCTGCTGGAATGACGCGGTCAGCTCCATCGGCTTGGCCACGATGTCCACGGTGCCGAGCATCTTGTCGGCGATCTTGCGCAGCTCGGCGACCTTCCAGTTCGCGCCGACGCCCCGGCAGTCGCAGATGAACTGCTCCTTGATCTGTTCCAGGACGCTGTCCAGGTAGCCGTGCCGCTCGCCGTTGTCACCGTCGGTCAGCAGGATCGCGTGCTTGATGTCGCCCGGGCGCTGCCCGAACAGCTGCGCGGCCAGCAGCAGCCAGGCGCCCATCGCGGTGCCGCCGTTGGCCTGCAGGCGGTCGATGGCGTGCGAGGCCGCGGCCCGGGTCTGCGGTGACGCGACGGCCAGCCGGCCCGGCTCGGGGAAGAGCTGCTGGGCGGTGCTGACACCGGCGATGATGGCGAAGTGGACACCGTCGTCGATGCACTCCACGGCGGCTTTGGCGGCCTGGCGGGCGGCGCCGATCCGGCCCTCGGCCTGCATGGACCCGGACGCGTCCACGATGATGATCTCGGTGGCGCCTCCGGTGCGGCGGCCGCCGTCGCCCCCACTGGACGTGACGGTCACGATCGCGTTGACTTCGCTCGCACCCAGGGCGAGGTATTCGTTCTGGAAGGCCTCGGCGGTGTACGACACTCTCGGGACTCCTTACGCCTTGGTGGTGGACAGGTCGGTGGTCTCGGGCTCCGTCGCGGCCGCTGCCGGCCGGACCGGGATCACGGCGACGGTGATGTTGTCGGCGCCTCCGGCGGCATTGGCGTAGGCGGCCAGCGCCCGCACCGCCCCCAGCAGGTTGTTCGCGGCGCCGAGGCAGTCACGCACCAGGTCGCCGAACTCGGCCGGGTCGAGCAGGTAGTTCCACAGTCCGTCGCTGCAGAGGATCAGGTGACCGGGTTCGGTCGCGGTGAACGACCGGACCCGCGGCCGGACCGGCCCCGCGTCCGCGCCGAGCCACGCCGTGATGGCGTGCGCCTTCGGATCGTTCATCGCCGCCACCGGGTCGGCGCCCATCGCGATCACGTGGGTGGCCCACGAGTCGTCCTCGGTGAGCTGCTCCGCCGGACCGTCCGGGCCGAGCCAGTAGACCCGGCTGTCGCCGACCCAGCCGTAGCCGACGTGCGGGCCCCGGACCGCGGCGGCCACGATCGTGCAGGCCGGGTTGGCGGCGGCCCGGCGCGGGTCGCCGGTGTGCGCCAGCGAGGCGACCGCGGCGGCGGCGCCGGTGATGGCGTGCGCGACCGCACCCGCCAGCCCGACCGCGCCGGCCGGGCGTTCCAGGTTCTCCAGGTCGACGGTCTCGTCCGGGTTCGCGGTGTCGACCGGCTGGTCCGGGTGGCGGGCGCCGGCGAGCAGCTCCCCGGCCGCGCGGACGGCGATGTCCGAGGCCGCGTCCGGGTCGAACGAGGCCGAGACGCCGTCGGAGACGACCACGTCGGCGGCGTCGGCGCCGACGGCCAGCCACATGGCGTCCTCGTTGCGGTGGTGACGGCGGCCGCGGTCGCTGACCGCCGCTCCGGCCGCACCGCCGTCCGCCTCCAGATGATCGCGGGATCGGCCGGCCATCATGCCGCACTCCTCGCAGTACCCGTCGTCGCCCACGGAACTCTCCGCTCCGCACCGCGCGCAGTCCTTGCGTCCCGCCGCGGCGGGCTCCACCGGGGCGGCGTCGGGTACGGGCGGTTCGGCGAGCCTACGCCCGCAGACCTCGCAGAAGGTAGCGCCGGAGGCGAGCTCGTCCTCACACGATTCGCAGTCGGTCGTCAAGGTCATCGGCGCGGTTCCGCCCCTCTCACGTACGCGTCCGCGGGCGTACCGCGTTCGCCAGGTCCACCAGGCGGATCTTCTCCACACCCTGCGACGCCCGGGCCATCTCCCGGTACGCCGACTCGAGCGCGAACCGCACATCCCGTTCCGGCTGTTTCTCGGCCGGCTCGGCGCCGATGACCGAGGCCAGCACGTCCCCGCTCATCGAGGCGCCGCCGCCGAGAGTACGCAGTACCTGCTCGAGCAGTTCCGCCCGCAGGGTGGCCAGCTGGGCGGCCTCGACCTCGAGGCGGGAGATGAGCCCGGCCGCGGTCTTCAGCGAGTCCATGTCGACCGTCGCCGACCGGTGCGAGCGGACCAGCGCCCGGATCGCGCCGATCTGCGAGATGGGGTACGCCGAGGACGTACCCGGAACCCGGTTGTAGGCCTCGACCGCACCCGCCCGGTCGCCGGTCTCGAGCCGGCAGCGCGCCAGCCCGGCCGCGGCCGTGGTGTACGACGGGTCGGTGCGGCTCACCACGTCGTAGTAGCCGCACGCGGTCGCCGCGTCGCCGGCCAGCTCCGCGGTGAACCCGAGGGCCAGCTGCGGCGCCAGCTCGCCGGGCAGCGCCGACCAGACCGCGTCGAACCGCTGCCGGGCGCGGGTGTGATCACCGGTGGACAGGGCCAGGATCCCGTCGTACCAGTCGGTCCGCCAGTCCCCGCCCTCGTCGGCGAGGCCGTCGCGCAGCCGCCCGGCCATCTGCTCGTCGCCCATCTCGATGGCGGCACGCAGTTGCCGCAGCCGCACCTCCACCGAGTCCTGCGGGGCCGAGGCCAGCTGGGCGAGAACGGTCTTCGGGTCGGCCGCGGTGATCGAGGCGATCACGCCGGCGGCCGGGTCGCTCAGATCGACCAGGGGGGTCGGAAGGTCCTGCCAGCGGACGCGGTCGTCGCGCAGGTCGGTGCGCAGTTCGCCGGAGAAGTGCCGGGAGACCGCCGGGTGCGGGGTGCCGCCGGTGGCGAGGACCTGCCGCAGCACGCCCAGCATCTGCTCGGACATCTCGGCGGCGTCGGCGAACCGCTCGTCCGGGTCGGTGTGCGTGGATCGGGTCAGGAGCCGGTAGAACGACTCGTGCTCGCGGTAGACGTCGAACTCGTTGCGGTCCGGCAGGCTGGCCGCGAAGGTCGACTGGTAGCCGCGGAAGTCGGTGGTGAGCACCGCCAGCGTACGGCCGATGGTGTAGAGGTCGGACTGCGGCGACGGCCCGGCGGTGGCCATCTCCGGCGCCTGGTAGCCGACCGTGCCGTAGATCGCCGCCTCCTGGTCGTCGACGTGCACCACGCCGCCCAGGTCGATCAGCCTCATCTGGTCACCGGACTGGATCACGTTGTCCGGCTTGAAGTCGCAGAAGATCAGGCCGCGGTCGTGCAGGTAGCCGAACGCCGGCATGATCTCCAGCACGAAGGCGAGCGCCTGGTCCACCGGCAGCGGGTCCACCGCCCCGGCGCCGCGGCGCTCCTTGAGCAGATCCTTGAGCGATTTGCCGCCGACGTACTCCATGACGATGTAGCCGGCGCCGTCGTACTCGACGAAGTTGTAGATCTTGACGATGTTCGGGTGCTCGACCTCGGCCAGGAAGCGCTGCTCGGCCACCGCGGCGGCCAGCGCGTCCTCGTCACCGGAGTTGAGCAGGCCCTTGAGCACCACCCACCGGTCCGACACGTTCTTGTCGATGGCCAGGTAGACCCAGCCCAGGCCGCCGTGCGCCAGCGCGCCGACGATCTCGTACTGCCCGGCGACCAGGTCGCCCTTGGTCAGCTTGGGGGTGAAGTCGAACGCCTCACCACAGCTGGGGCAGAAGCCGGAGGTCCGTGCGGGCCGGTCACCACGGGACCGGCCGACCGCGTTGCCGCACTTCGCGCAGTACCGCTTGGACTCGGGCACCTCGGCCACCGCCATGACCGCGGTCGCCGGGTCCGCGGTCCGGACCGGCGCGATCTCCACCAGGCCGCCGCCGAAGCGGCGGGCCGACCCGGTCCGGGAGCTTCCGGAGGTGCGGCCACTTCCGCGGGTACGGGAGGAGAACGCGCTGCTGCTGCCGCGCGTCGACGAGGCGGTCCCCGATCGGGGCGCCGGTACCGGGCTCGCTGCCAGCCCGCACTCGTTGCAGTAGCCGTCCTCGATGGCCCCGTCGCAGCCGTTGCGGCCGCACCTGCCGGAAGCGGCGGCCGGCACCGCCGGTACCCGGGCGGGCGCGGCGACGGGCGCCAGGCCGCAGGTGTCGCAGTAGCCGTCCTCGATCGTGCCGGAACAGTTGCTGCGCTTGCAGCGGGTCATCGGGCCTCCCGGGCGGCGATGGTGGCGGAGAGCGCGTCCTGGTATGCGTCGACGGCGGCACGTGCCACCGCGAGATCACAGGGCGCCTGGTGAAGGGCGTCCCGTGCGGTCTGTGCGAGCGGGTCGAGCCGGGTGTCCTCGCCGAGGCCGCGGCTCAGCGCCTTGGCCCGGAACGCGTCGAACCGGCCGCGCAGCTCGTTGCGCTCGGCGAGCAGCCCGGCGTTGCGTGCCTGCGCCGACCGCAGCGTCTCCAGGCGCTCCCGGGCCTGCCGGTTCCACGCCGACAGACGGGGACTGATCAGCGCCCAATGCCCGGCGGCGGCCAGGGCCTCGATCGCGGCCAGCTCGGGGCGGGGGTCGTTTCCCCGTACCGTGACGATGGTTTGATCCGGAAAACGCCCGGCGACCGCGTCACGTGCCGCGTCGGCGGCCTGCTGGGCCGCCTCGATCTCGGCGACCGTCGACCGGGCGTCGCGCAGCCGCTGACTCAGCGAGGCGCGCAGCTCGGCCGCCGAGGTCCGCTCCGCGTCCGCCCGGGAGATCAGCGTCCGCACCCGGTCCAGCCCGGAGAGGTCGGCGCCCAGCGGATCCGACAGCAGCGTTCCGGTCAGGTCGCCGAGCAGCCGGTCGGCTTCGTCGAGCAACCGGTTCGCCTCGGCGGCCAGCCCTCCCGCACCCGCCTGCCGCGTGAGGTCACGTACCCGCAGCAGCGCGTCGGCAGCCTCGGCGGCGGCCGGCGTGGCACGGCGCCAGGCCTCGCCGGCCCCGGTGACCACCGCGACCGCCGTGTTGAACGCCGACTCCATGGCCGCCAGCAGCTCCGCCGGGCTGCAGGTGGAGACGACCTGCCCGGAACCGAGCAACCCGCGCTGCGCCAGCGGCACGGTCGCCGTGGACAGGGTGATCGAACTACCGAGCACCTCGTGCTGGAAGGCGGCCCGGTCGGCGTCGTTCATCCGGCGCTGGCCGCGCAGCACCCTCGCGCGCGCGATCACCTCGCCCAGCTGGCGGTGACCCTGCCAGAGCCGGGCCAGGGCGTCCCCGGCGTCGGCCCACAACGTCGCGGTCCGGCCGGTCAGCCTGATGCGGCCCAGCTCCTGACGGTCCGGGTTCTGGTCCAGTTCCACCAGGTTGGCGGCGATCGCGGCGACCGCCTTCTCTAGGCGGGCCAGTTCGGTGTCGGCGGCGAGCATCGGGCCCGTCATCGGTACCGTGCCGGGGGTGGCTGCGGAGCCGGGCCGGACGCGCCCAGCCAGCGTTCGTGGATCGACTTCCAGGTGCCGTCGGCGCGCACCCGCTCCAGCACCCCGTTGACGAACCGGGTGAACTCCGGGTGGCTCTTGTCGATCGCGATCGCGTACGGCTCCTCGGTGAACTTCGGGCCGACCACCTTGGCGTACGGGTCCTGCGCCGCCATCCCGGCCAGGATGGTGTCGTCGGTGGAGATGGCCTCGGCCTCGCCCAGCTGGAACGCGACCAGGCACAGACCGTAGTCGGCCCGGGTCACCAGCACCGGCTTCGGCTCCACCTTCGCCAGGTTGTCCAGGGAGGTGGACCCGTTGACCGAGCAGACCGGCCGCCCGCCCATGTCCTCGATCCGCTGGGCCTTGGAGTCCTTGCCGACGAGCAGGCGCTGCCCGGCCTCGTAGTAGACGGTGGAGAAGTCGACCCGCTCCCAGCGGGCGCAGTTGGTGGTCATGGTGCTGATGACCAGGTCGACCGTCCCGTCCTCGACCCTGTCCATCCGCTGGGCGTTCGGGATCACCCGGATCTCCAGCCTGTTCGGGTCACCGAAGATCGCCCGCGCGATCTCGCGACCCATGTCCACGTCGAAACCCTCGATCCGCCCGGTGAACGGGTCACGCGAGCTGAACAGCAGGGTTCCCTGGTTGGTGCCGAGGATCAGCCGGCCCCGGTCGAGGATCGTCTTCATGTGCGACCCGGCCGGCATCTTCCCGGCGGCGGGCTGCGCGCCCTGGGGCCGGAAGCTGGTCCGAGGGTCACAGGTCTGCGGTGCGGCAGAGGCCGGAGCGGTGGTCGCGGGGGCGTTAGAGGGAGCCGCCCGGGGCGTCTCGGGCGATGCGTCGGTGCAGGCGGTCAGCCCGGTCACCAGCAGCACGGACATGACGAGACCGATTCTGGTACGCATCAGCGGTACTCCTCCAGCCGGGCGCGCAGCCCGCTCGCCGCGAACACCCCGACCGCCAGAGCGAGCAGCGGACCCAGCACCGTGAGCAGGCCCAGTCCACGCCCGGCCGAGCGGATCCGGTCGTCGAACGCCGCACGCCGGTCGGCCATCGCCTCGTCCAGAACCGCGGTGAGCCCGTCGAACGTCCGTGCCGACTCCTCGCTGACGGCGAGTTTCACGGCGTCCTCGTACTTCCCGCCGTCGTCCAGTTCCCGGATCCGCCGGTGCAGGTCGAGGTATTCGTCGTGCCGCTGCCGCGCGGTCCCCATCAGCGCGCCGACCGCGTCGAGGTCCTTCCCGGAGAAGCTGACCCGCTCCTGAAGTTTCTTGAAGTCCTCCTCGAGCGGGCCGTGGCCCGACCGGGCGGCCAGGGTGAGCGCCTCGTCGGCTCGTTCGCGCAGCACCAGGATCCGTCGCTGGGCGAGCTCCTCCAGCGCCGCCGACCCCTCCCGGTCGGCGTCGGCCAGCCGGGTCCACTGATGCGCGAACACCCCGGTGCCGATCAGCGCCATGAGCACGGTCAGGCCGGTCGCGATGAGCAGCGGCACGTTGAAGGTGCGGCGAGTGGTGCGGCTGAGGTAGGCCTGGGCCCACACCAGGACGGCGCCGAGAACCACCACCAGTGTCAGCACCGACATCAGCCACCCGGTGCTGCGGGCGTCGTCGTAGGTGTTCTGCGCCTCGCTGCGGGCCTCGTCGAACAGGATCTCGGCCTGCGGCTGAAGGGTGTCGCGGTTGAGCGCGGAGGCGGTCGCCAGATAGGAGGAGCCGACGGGTCTGCCCTGCCGGTTCATCGCCCGCGCCGTCGCCACCAGAGCCGTGTAGTCCCCCAGGCCGGTCGAGATGGACCGGATCGCCTCGGCCGCCCGGCCCTCGGCGGGGACCCGGCGGGCCGCGGAGGTGAGAGCGGTGGCGGTCGCGGCGATCTTCTCGTCGTAACGCCGGGTCAGCTCGGGCGGCTCCAGGCCGCCGGTGATGAACGCCTGCGCGGCGGTGGTGTCGGCGTCGGCCAGGGAGGAGTAGATGATCTCCGCCTCGGCGAGCAGCGGCTGGGCCCGGTCGCGCAGGTCGGAGGTGCCGACGGTGGCGGAGCGGGCGGCCAGCCCGGCGGTCAGGCCGGTCAGACCGGCGAGCACGAGCAGGATGGCGAGCAGCAGCTGCAGACGGCCGGGGGAGGTGTGCCGCATCCCGGAGAGGCGGGTCAGCGCCGCCCGTGGTGCCGTCTGAACTGCTGTCACTCTGGTGGCCTCTCGCTGTGGGATCGCACGTCCACTGTGCGTTATCGGCGCAAGTGATCGAGAGGATCCTACGAACGCGAGGCGCCCGGCGGAAACCGCCGGGCGCCTGCTTCCGAGCGACGGTCAGCTGAGTTCACGCTTGAGGAGCTTGCCGGTCGCCGTCATGGGCAGCGACTCGACGATCTTGACGATCCGGGGGTACTTGTAGGAGGCCATCTGCTCCTTGCTCCAGGCGACGATCTCCTCCTCTCCTGCCGACGCTCCCGGCTTGAGGATCACGAACGCCTTGATCTCCTCGCCGTGGCTCTCGTGCGGCACGCCGATCACCGCGGCCAGCGAGATCGCCTCATGGGTGAGCAGGACCTCCTCGATCTCCCGCGGGTAGACGTTGAAGCCACCACGGATGATCATGTCCTTGGCCCGGTCGACGATGTAGTACCAGCCGTCCTTGTCCCGGCGCGCCAGGTCACCGGTCCGGAACCAGCCGTTTCGCATCACCTCGGCGGTCGCCTCCGGCCGGCCGATGTAGCCGCGGAAGATGTTGTGGCCCCGGATCGCGATCTCGCCGATCTCGTCCGGATTGTCGATGCTGTTCCAGTCGGAGTCGATCAGCTTCACCTCGACACCCCAGATCGGGATGCCGATCGAGCCGGGGCGGGGCTCGCTGCCCGGGGCGCTGAACGTCGCCACCGGGGAGGTCTCGGACAGGCCGTACCCCTCGAGGATGGTGACGCCGAACCGCTCCTTGACCGCCTTGATGATCTCCACCGGCAGGCTGGAGCCGCCGGAGACGGCGACCCGCATGTTCGAGGCGATCCGCTCCACGTCCACGCCCTCTTTCAGGGCATTCAACAAACCCCAATACATGGTGGGTACGCCGGCGAAGAACGTGACGTTCTCGCTCTGGAGCAGCTGCACCGCCGCATCCGGGTCGAAGCGCGGGAGCAGCACGAGCGTCGACGCCGTGGAGAAACCGGCGTTCATGTTGACCGTCGAGCCGAACGAGTGGAACAGCGGCAGCACCAGCAGATGCGTGTCGGTGGCGGGCTGGGTGCCGAACAGCCGGTTGCAGGTGAGCGCGTTCAGCACCAGGTTCGAGTGCGACAGCTCGGCACCCTTGGCCTGACCGGTCGTGCCGCTGGTGTAGAGGATCACCGCGGCGTCGGTCTCGTCGCGCAGCACCGTCTCGAAGATCGGCGACTGCCCCGCCAGGCCGGAGCCCATCGTCTCGGCGCCCTCGATCGGCGAGGCCGCGGCCGGGTCCGCGGTGATCAGGAAGAAGTGCTCGGCGGCGTCGACCTCGTTGAAGCCGGCAAAGCCCTCCGCGCCCATCGGGAGCTCCGGTGTGCCCTGGAAGCAGAAGTACGCCTTGGCGCCGGAGTCACGCAGGTGGTAGGCGATCTCACGGCCTTTGAGGAGCACATTCAGCGGTACGACGACGGCGCCGGCCTTGAGGATGCCGTAGTAGACGATCGGGAAGTACGGAAGGTTGGGACAGGTGAGTGCCACCTTGTCGCCGGGCTGGATGCCACGCGAGCGGAGCAGTCCGGCGACCTGGTTGGCGGCCGCGTTCACCTGCGCGTAGGTCAGTCGCTGCGGGCCGAGCACCACAGCGGCGCGCTCCGGATATTGGCGGGCGCTGTCCTCCAGGAGAACGGAGAGGTTGAGCATGTGGTGGAACCCTTCTTGCCCGTGAAGTAGTGATCGCATCCGCGATTTGTGACGGCCGTCTCATACCAACACGGCGGCCGGGCACCGTGGAAGTGTTTGTGAAGCCAATGTTTCGGCGTCCGATTCATCAACTCCGGCTTCGGGATGCCGATGGCTCCGGCGTGGGAATCCCGGTGTTGGACGCGGTACACGTCGGCCGTCAGCCGATCTTCGACGCTGCAGGCGTCGTCGTGGCTTACGAGCTGCTCTTCCGCGGCCGTATGGACGACGTCGCTTCGGGGCGGCAGGACACATACGCCACCAGCGCCGTGATGGTGAACGCGTTCACCGAATTCGGCATTGCCGAGGTGGCCGGCAACCGGCCGTGCTTCATCAACCTCACCCGTGAGTTCGTGACCGGGCGGCTCCCGTTGCCGTTCGGCCCCGAACAGGTGGTGCTCGAGGTGCTGGAGACGGTCCACGTCGACGACGAGGTGATCGCCGGGCTGACCGCGCTGTCCGAGGCCGGTTACAAGATCGCCCTGGACGACTTCGTCTGGGGCTCCGGGCACGAGCAGCTGCTCGGCCTGGCGTCGTACGTGAAACTCGACCTCCTCGACGGTGACCTGAGCAGGCTCGACGAGATCGTCGCCGCCTGCCGCGAGTACCCCGGCCTCGAACTGGTCGCCGAGCGGCTGGAGACCGAGACACAGGTGGCCATCGCCGACCATTACGGCATGGAACTACGGCAGGGGTACGCCCTGAGCCGTCCCCAGGTGCTCAGCACCCCCAGCCTGTCGCCGTCCCGGCTGCGCCGCCTCGAACTCGTCGCCGCCCTGATGTCCCCCGACGTGCCGCTCGACAAGATCACCTCGATCATCGTCAGCGACCCGGCGCTGGCCCTGCGCGTGCTCAGGGTCAGCAACTCGGTGGCCGCCGGCGTGGTCAGCCGCATCTCCTCGGTCCGGCAGGCCGTCATGATGGTCGGCCTGACCCGGATCCGCCGCTGGGCGACCCTGATGGTGGTCGACGACGTGGCCGAGGCTCCCGAGGAGCAGCTGCTGACCGCTCTCACCCAGGCCCGGCTCTGCGAGAACCTGGCCCCGCGGTTCGGCGCCGACCCCGGTGCCGCCTTCGTGGCGGGCCTGGTCACCGGCATGGCCGGCCTGATGGCGATGACCCCGGCCGCGATGGCCGAGCAGCTGCCCCTGACCGCCGAGGTGGCGGACGCGTTGACCGTCGGCAGCGGCCGGCTGGGCGACGTACTGAAAGCGGTACGCGCCTACGAGAACGGCGAGTGGAACGCCGACAACCTGGCCGACCTCTCCCTCGACGCGATGCGCTGGTCCACCCGGACGCTCACCGCGGCCCACCGCTTCTCCCCGGGCTCGGCGAAGCGCCGCCGGGGCCCGGCCGCCCGTCCGGCCTGATCCCGCTGTCCTGTTCTGGTCCGCGGGTCTGGACTCGGTCGCTCCCCGGTGTCCTGTTCTGGTCCGCGGGTCTGGACTCGGTCGCTCCCCGGTGTCCCGTTCTGGTCCGCCGGGACTGAACCCTGCCGCCCAGCCGTCGCGATCCGGTTGCGGTGGTCGGCCTGCTAAGTCTCCGATTCCTCAAGGTCGTCGGCCTGGACGACCTGCCACTCCGCGTCGTCGACGGGATGGCGGGCGGTCCACCACAGGCTCAGCGCTGCCAGGCCGAAATTGACCACGGCGGGCCCGATGACGAACAGGTCACGCCACCCGCTGTCGAACATCCCATACCGGTTGTCGAACAGGCAGACGAAGACCGACCACGGCAGCCCGAGCACCATCAGCACAAGCCCGACCAGCCCCGCACCGAGATCCGGCCCCGGGTTCGCGGCGGCCGTCTCGCTGGCCGGCCCGAGCCAGAGATAGATCATCGGACCCAGAACGACTGCCTGAACCGCCACGAGCCTCCGCAGAACCCGCCACCGAGGACCCGCGCGCTCCCGCTCGTCCGCCGGCCCAGGTTCGTCCCGCATCGCGCCGACCTCCTGCTTTTCCATCAGTGTCAGCTCAGATCTTCCCGGCCCGCGCCGCGGTCCAGGGCCGGACCGGGAAGTAGCTTCGGATTCGTCAGGGCCATTGCGGGTTATGACCGGCCTCGTGCGGCCCTGAGTACCGGGAAGGCGGCCGCGGTGAGGGCGAGCGCGGCGCAGAGGGCCGTCACCGCGGCGGTCGAGCCCCAGGGGATGACCAGGTCGATGTCGCGGCCGATCTCGTCCTCGACCGCGGCACGTACCCCGGCCAGTGAGATGACCGCCACCAGTCCGCCGAGGGCCGCGCCGACCGACACCGCGAGCAGTGCCTCACCGGAGACGACCCTGAGTACCTGTCCGGTGCCGGCCCCGGCAAGCCGGAGCGCCTGGAACTCAACCCGCCGTGCCGTCGTGGCCATCAGCAGCGTGTTCCCGACCGCGATGGCGGTGTACCCGGCGGTGAGCCCGATCAGCGCCAGCAGGAACAGATCGACCAGCCGTCCCTCTTCCTCGATCTCCTCCATGACGAAGTCCCGGATCGGGACCGAACGCGCCCCCGGTGTCGGCACGGCCGTGTCCTTGAGGACGATCATGCTGGTCAGTGCATCGGGATCGTGCCTGCGGACGAGGTCCTGCGGAATGCTCGCCTCCTCCTCGACGGCGTCGACCGGTAGCTCCGCCCGCGCCCCGTCGGCGAACCGGACCGTCACCACGTCGCCGGCCTTGCTGCCGAGCTCGGAGGCGGTGAACTGGTCGAGAACCAGCCCATCACCCCGGCCGGTGGCATAGCCGCCGGTCGTAGTGTCCCCGTGGGTGATCAGAAGCCGTGTCGTCAGGGCCGGCTCGGCACCCTGCGCGGCGACCGCGGCGGCGGACAGGCCTGGCGTTCCGTCCGGGACCAGTACATCGGCCGCCGGGTACTTCGCGGTCTCGTCGATGCCGGCGGCCACCTCGATCGTCGCGACCGTGCCGGCGAGCAGGACCGTCAACCCGACGGTCGCCAGCACGGGCGCGGCGGTCGACGCGACCCGGCGCACCCCGGTCAGCGTGCCCTCGCGGACCAGCATGCCGGTGGCGGTGCCACGCCACGGTCTGGCCACCGTGCGCACCAGCGGCACGATCAGCACCGGCGACAGCAGCGCGGCCGCGCACAGCAGGAACATCGCCGCACCGAGGCCGGCGGAGCTCCGCATCTCCAGCGGGAACGTCGGCATCCCGGCCAGCAGGGCTCCACCGGCGATCGCGCACAGCGGGCCCATGACCCAGCGTGCCGGGGTCATCGCCCGCGGGTCGGCGGCTGCCTCCCGGAGTGCGTCGAGCGGGGGGATCCGGCTCGCCCGGCGAGTCGCCGCGGTCACCCCGGCCAGTGCCACGAACAGCCCGAGCAGAACCGATCCGATCAAGGCCGTGGGCTGCCAGGTGACGGTGAACCCGGCCGGTTCGAGCCCGATCCCGACCATGGCGTCGCCCAGCAGCGGGGCGGCGGCCGCACCGGCGGGCGCACCGATCAGCCCGGCGAGCAACGCGACCAGGCTGGTCTCGGCATACATCATGCGGCGCACCTGGCCGGGCGTCGCGCCCACCGCGCGCAGCAGGCCCAGCTCCCGGCGTCGCTGCGCGGCGCTCAGAGCACACGTCGACGAGACCACGAACACGGTGGCGAACGCTCCCAGCGACACCAGGGCGATCAGCAGCTGTGCACCGATCCAGCGGACACGTGTGATGCTGCCCGGCTCCAGGGCGTCGCGCTCGGCGCCGGACCGGACGACCCCCGAGGACCCCACCTCGGCGGCCGCCGCGTCGACCACTTTCTGGACGTCCCCGGTCACAGTGAGACCGATCACGCGCACGCCGGAAGCCCGCCTCGCCGCCTCGCCGTCCGTCACGTAGAACCCCGGACCATCCACGGTGCCCGTGACCTGCCAGGTTTCCGGCCCGGTCGCCGTGAGCACCTCGACCGTGGTCCCCGCAGTCACCGCGGAACCACGCGGGCCGGAGCCGGCCGCTACGCTCGCTGTTGTGCCGGCAGCCGCCGCGGCCGGAGCGGTGCCGCCCCTCGCCGTCGCTGTTGCTGAGACGTCCGTACCGATCACGACCTCGCCCTTTGCCTTGGGGGCGCGGCCGTCGGTCAGCCGATAAGCGCCGAGGGTCGCCGCCGACCAGGGGTGGCCGTCGATCAGAGCGGCCTGGTCGTCGCCGGTCGCGCGACCCGCCTCAAGTCGCTGCACGTAGAACCACGGGTCGGGGACAGCCGCCATGACTCCTGGCAGGCTGCCCAGCCGGGCGGCGAGTGCGGAGGCCTCCGCGGCCGTCCAGGCCTGCTGGTCGCGGGTGTCTCCGGTCTCCGCGTTCGGGGGCGTCACCAGGACCGGAGCCTGGTCGTAACGTGCGGGGGCCTGCGGCTGCGAACTCAGATAGAGCGTCGCGGAGCCGGACACGACGGCAACGCCCAGGAAGACCGCGACGAACGTGCCGGCGAAGCTCGCGAACCGGTGCCGGACCATCGCCCAGGCCGCGCTCATCGGGCCACCGCCGTGGCGCCCTCGAGACGGGCGGTGTGCAGAGCGATCCGCTCGGCTCCGACACTGCCCGGCAGCTCACCGACCACGCGGCCGTCGGCCAGGAACAGCACCCGGTCCGCCGTAGCGGCGGCGACCGGGTCGTGGGTCACCATCACGATCGTCTGCCGGTGACGGTCAACCGCGGCCCTGAGCAGACTCAGCACCGCTGCGCCCGAGGCCGCGTCCAGCGAACCGGTCGGCTCGTCAGCGAAGAGCACCGCGGGCCGGGACACCAGAGCCCGGGCTATGGCAACCCGCTGCTGCTGGCCGCCGGACAGCTCCGATGGTCGGTGCCCCTCACGGCCGGTCAGCCCCACCTCGGCCAGCATCCCGGCCACCGCACCGGGCTGCGGCCGCCGACCGGCCAGGCGCAGCGGCAACGCCACGTTCTGAGCGGCGGTCAGGGCCGGCACCAGATTGAAGGCCTGAAAGACGAAGCCCACCCGGCTGCGGCGCAGCCGGGTCAGAGCGCGTTCGCTCAGGCCGCCGACCGGAACGCCGTCGATGATCACCTCTCCGCCGGTGAGCCGGTCCAGCCCCGCCCCGCAGTGCAGCAGGGTGGATTTGCCGGAACCCGACGGACCCATGACCGCGGTGAACGTGCCCGGCTCGAACCGGGCGTCCACCCGGTCCAATGCCGTGACCGCGCGCTCGCCCGTCCCATATGTCCTGGTCGCCGCCCGCAGCTCGACCGCTGGTGTCGCGTTGTTCGTCATGCCGTTCAGCCAACCGGGCGCAAGCCTCCGGCACAGTCACGCGGGGTCCACATTCGAAGGTAACCCCAGCACTACCGACACCGCCGCGACCGGCCGGTAGCGTGCCCTCCATGCAGCCCCGCACCGCCCTCGAAGCGCTCACGCTGCCGCCGGTCGCCCTGTTGCGATCGTCCTGGCCGTGGCGCTCGCTGGCCTACCTGCTGACCGGCGGGCTGCTGGGCGCCGCCACGATCGGCGCGGTGGCGGCTCTCCTGACGGTGGGGACCCTCCTGGCGGTGGTGGTCGTCGGCTTCGCCGGCTATGTGGCCTGCCTGCTGTCCGGCATCGTGGTCGCCCGGCTGGAGCGCAGACGACTGCGTCTCGTCGACGACGACGAGCTGCCCGACCCCCATCTGCCGCCGCCACGGGCCGGCCTGCGGGCCTGGGTCTCGCTGCGGCTGCGGGAGGAGGTGACGTGGCGGGAGTTGTTCTATGCGGCCCTGTCCGCCGCGATGCTGTGCTGGATGGATCTCCTGGTGCTCGCCGGTGTCGCGTACACGCTGGCCATCTCGATCGGCGCGCCGTGGACGATCGCTGACGAACCGCTGTCGTCGACCCTGCCCGCGACTTTCGCCGGGTTGCTGCTGGGTCCGATCCTCGGCTACCCGGTCATCGCCTGGGCGGGTGCCAGGGCGGCCATGGCCCGGGCCATGCTCACGCCACGCGACAACGCGCGGCTGGTCGAGGTGACCCGGTCACGCGCGCGGCTCGTGGACGCCTTCGAGGTGGAGCGCCGCCGCATCGAGCGTGACCTGCACGACGGAGCCCAGCAGAGGCTCGTCGCCCTCAGCATGCAGCTCGGCCTGGCCCGCCTCGAGGTGCCGGCCGGTTCGCCCGGCGCCGAGCCGCTCGCCGCCGCTCATGAGCTGGCCAAGCAGGCGCTCACCGACCTGCGGGAGCTGATTCGCGGCGTACACCCGAAGGTCCTGACAGACCGCGGCCTGGCCGCGGCGGTGGGGGAGGCGGCGTCGATCGCGCCGCTGCCGGTCGATCTGGACCTGCGGCTGCCGGGGCGCCTGCCGGCGGCGGTCGAGGTGACCGCCTACTTCGTGGTGTCCGAGGGCCTCACCAATGTCGCCAAGCACGCCGGGGCCGAGCGGGCCTCGGTAACGGCCCTGCTCAGCCGCGGCCGGTTGGTCGTCGAAGTTGGCGACGACGGCTGCGGCGGCGCCGATCCGGCGAACGGATCCGGGTTGATCGGGCTCGCCGACCGTGTCGCCGTGCTCGACGGCACGGTGACCGTGTCCAGCCCTGCAGGCGGTCCTACGCTGCTGCGGTTGGAGATCCCGTTGCGGGAGGAAAGCGCATGAGGGTGGTCATCGCCGAGGACGGGGTGATCGTGCGCGAGGGCGTGGCCGGCATGCTGCGCCGCTTCGGGCACGAGGTGGTCGCCGCTGTCGGTGACGCGGTCGAGTTGCGCGAGGCGGTCCGGGAGCACCGGCCCGACGTGGTGGTCACCGATGTCCGGATGCCACCGACCTTCAGCGACGAGGGGTTGCAGGCCGCGATCGAGATGCGGGCCGTCGATCCGAAATTGCCCGTCCTGGTTCTGAGCCAGTATGTCGAGCAGACCTACGCCGCCGAGCTGATCGACTCCGATCATGGCGCGGGTGTGGGCTATCTGCTCAAGGACCGCATCGGCGAGGTCACCGAGTTCGTCGACGCGCTCGAAGCGGTGGCGGGCGGCAGCACCGTGGTGGATCCGGAAGTTGTCCGCCAGTTGCTCGGGCGCCGCCGTGATCCGCTGCACCGGCTGACCGTCCGGGAACGCGAGGTTCTGGCACTGATGGCTGAGGGCCGGTCGAACGTGGCGATCGCCCGGCACCTGGTGGTCACCGAGGCGATGGTCGCCAAGCACATCAACAGTCTGCTCGCCAAGCTCGACCTGCCACCGGACTGCGACGACCACCGCCGGGTCCGCGCTGTTCTGGCCTTCCTGCGAGGCTGACGCGTCGTCGCAGGCCATGCGTCGTCGGCCATGTCGGGCTGGCCACGGCGGGCTGGTCGAACGGCCGGGCCATGCCGCACCGGCGACGCCTTGCCGGCCTGGCCTGCCTGATCCGTGGCGGCCCGCCTCCGTCGCATGGCCGGTCCTTAAAACGGCGGGTGCTCACCCATTGTGGTTGGTTGCAGGCCTCTGATGGCTTCGGCCGGGGTGGGAGATCTGAGATTTTCCCTGGGCGTGCGATCGAGATTCCCGCTGGGTGTGGTTGCTCTGTGATGCACTTTCCTAGGTACCATAGGGCTCTACCTAGGAAGGTTAGGAAATATGCCGCGGGAGAGAATCACCCCCGACGCCCTGGTGTCGGCGGCTGCTGATCTCGCCGACGAGATCGGGTTCGAGCATCTGACGCTGGCGGCTGTCGCCAAGCGGTTCGGTGTGCGGGACGCCAGCCTGTACACGCACATTCGAGGGCTCGCCGACCTGCAGGAACGCGTGGCCATGCTGGCTCTCGGCGAGTGGGCCGACGCGCTCGGCGCGGCCATCGCCGGACGATCGGGGCAGGAGGCGCTCCGGGCCTTCGCCGACGCTTATCGGACGCTGGCCACCGGGCATCCCGGCCGGTACGCCGCGACCCGGTTTCCGGTTTCACCCGAGCGGCTCGCCGGATCGGACAGCGCTGCCCGCATCATCGGCGTCTGCTATGCGCTGCTGCGTGGCTATGCGCTGTCCGAGCCGGAGGCCACCGACGCCGTCCGCCTGCTGCGCAGCACCCTGCACGGCTTCAGCGACCTGGAGGCCACCGGCGGATTCACCGCTGATCGCAGCCTCGACGCCTCGTGGTGGCGAGCGGTCGACGCGCTGCACCACACCCTGACGCACTGGTCCGAAATCTAGACGGGAGCAACGCTGTGTCTGCCTCGACGCTCCACCTCAACGGCATCAGCATCAACTGCCACGAACACGGTTCCGGGCCACCGTTGCTGCTCGTGCCCGGTGGATCGGGGCACGCCGGAGTCCTCGACCGGCTCGTCGTACAGCTGGCCGGGTCCTATCGTGTCGTCGCGATGTCCAGTCGTGTCGCCTCCGCGGTGCGGCTCGACACCGTCGACGTGGAACAGGACCCGCGGGTGCACGCCGAGGACACTCTCGCCCTGATCGAGAAGCTCTTCGACGAGCCGCCGATCGTGTTCGGGTTCAGTGCCGGGGCCATCACCGCGCTCGAACTCCTGGCCCGTCACCCCGAGCGGGTGCGACTCGCGGTCGTCCACGAGCCGCCGGTGATCACCCTCCTGCCGGACGCCGCTCGACACCGGAGTGCGCTCGAGGCGGTCCGGGTGACCGCTCGTACGGACCCGGCCGCCGCGGCGAAGCTCATGACCGCCGCCATGACCACACCGGAAGGTGGGGCCGGGCCGGAAGGTGGGGCCGGGCCGGATGGTGGGGCCGGGCCGGATAGCGGTGCCAGATCGGAAGGCGGGACCACACCGGCGGACGGAGCCGCGTCGATGGCGGTACGTCACGCGGGTGACTGGATCGACGGTTACGCCGATACGCGGCCCGAACCGCCGACCCCGGAACTTCTGGACCTGTTCACCCGGCTCGCCGGGCTTCAGCCGTTGTTCCTCGAGCACATGCTGGTGCCCTTCACGACCAGGGAGATCGACCTGACCGTGCCGGAGCGTCTCGTCCCGGTCGCCGGCATCGACTCCCGCGGTCGGCTGCCCTATCGGGCCGCGGCAGCACTCGCCGCACGGCTCGGCCTGCCGCTGACCGAGATGCCCGGCGGCCACCTCGGACCGGTCGAGCGGCCGGCGCAGTTCGCCCGGGCGCTCATCGCACTGCTCGACGAGCACCGACGCTGATCCGTCGAAGGGGCAGCGGAAGAGGCCGGCCGGAAGGGACTGCGGCCGGGAATCGGGCGGAGACGGAACGCCCGGGACGCTAGGCCGCCGAGCGGTCGGCGTCGATGTCGGTGTCGGCGTTGACGCCCCGGACCGTGTTGCGGCCGTGGCGCTTGGCGCCGTACATCACCTGGTCCGCCTGTTCGAGGAGGTCCGCGGCAGAAGCCGGTGGGCTGTCGAAGGTCACCGCGCCCACGCTGAAGCCCACCCGCGGTGACCAGGCGGCGGTGGCGCGCAGCAGCTCGTCCCGGAGGGTGGCGAGAAGCGTCAGGGCCTCGTCCAGACCGGTTCGGGGCAGCAGTACGGCGAACTCGTCACCACCGAGGCGGGCAACCCGGCTGCCGGGCGGGAGCGCGGCGCCGAGGACCCGGCCGGCGGCGGCCAGCACCGAGTCGCCGGCCGCGTGGCCGAGGGTGTCGTTGACGGCCTTGAAGCCGTCCACGTCCACGTATGCGGCGGTCAGCGACCCGCCCGACGCCCGCATGAGGTCGATCTCCTCGTCGGTGGCCTCCCGGAACGCGCGGGCGTTCGGCAGGCCGGTCAGCGCATCGGTCCGGGACAGGCCGGTCTCCTCGGCCAGCCGGGACGACAGGTGGCCGACCAGGGCGCCGAACAGCCACAGGACCGTGAAGCGGGCCAGTACGTTCCACGCCGGGATGATCGGGTTCTCGTAGTGGTAGCCGATCGATTCCGCCTCGAGCACCGTCCACGCGACGGCGGAGATCCCGGCGAGGACGATGCTGGACCGGCGTCCGTTCGCGGCGGCCAGGAAGACCGGGAGCAGGTAGCCGACCGTGATCGACACGTGCTCGCCGGTCTCCCGGTCGGCGACGGCGATCACGGCCAGCAGGACCAGACCGGTCAGGGTGAGCCGCCGGGACGGTTGCCGGGCGAGCCACTCGATCAGTGCGGCCAGAAGCGGGCCGCTGACCGATCCGCGCGTTCGGGTAGGCACGCGAAGGTGATCGGCGGTACCCCGCACTATCTGAGCACCGGCAGGCCACAGACGGGGGCGGGGACTCTCAGGGGCCAACCGTGGTGATGACGGTGGCCAGCAGGCCCGCGGTCAGGTCGAAACGGTCCCGGGGGACCACGGTCAGCATGCCGCCGATGCCGGGTTGCGGGTCGTCGGTGGGGGACAGGCCCCCGACCACCTGGCCGGCGATCTGCTCGGGAATGTAGAGCGGGCCGGTGTAGGTGACGGTCCGGCCACCGGCCAGGTAACCGCCGACGTGGACGGAGGCGATGATGTGGGCGTGCTGTCCGGGTTCGCGGCCGGGATGGACGGTACGGAACTCGGCGTACCCGTCGGTGTCGGTGACCTGAGCGCCGCGCACTTCGTCGTCGGTGGTGGCGTCGCGGTGCCGGATGTCGACCACTGCGGCGCTGACCGCGGTGCCGTGCACGGCGTCGAGGACCCGGATGCGCAGCATGAGCGGTACTCCGGGGCGGTCGCCGGCGATGTCACGACGGACCAGCTCCAGGGGCAGGGGAGCGGTGTTTCCGGGTTCGGCCATCGGCAGCGTGGCCGGCTGCGGCCCCCGGGTCACGGGCCTTGGCACCGGCCTGTTGATGACCGGTGTGCTCCGGCTCTCCTCATTGCGCACTGCCCACCCCCGCTGTAGATCACTTCAACGGAGTTGATCTTCTCAGCATAAAGGCTATTAAAAGGCAGTTTTGGTTGTTTTGTCTGGTGTGGCACGCAGCGTGAACCAAGAGTCGCCAACCGTAACAAGCATCTTGCAGACTTCGCAGGCAAAGGCGTGGCCATTCTCACCGCCCTGAGAATGGCCGACCGGACCGCCTGGCCGGAGCGCGGTCCCCGGGACGCTCCCACCCGAGCTTCCCGGTGCGGCGCTGCGGGCGGCCGGTGCGTTGCCGCGACCGCCCGCCCGCAGCGCCGTGAAAAGCAAGCCGCAGCGCCGTCGAAGAACAGGCCGCAGCGCCGTGAAAAGCAAGCCGCAGCGCCGTCGAAGAGCAGGCCGCAGCGCCGTGAAGATCAGAACATCTACTGCCCGAGCCGCCGGTAGAGACGCACCGACACCGGCCCGAAGATCGCGATCAACAACACCGGCCAGGCGACCGCCAGCAGCATCGCGTGCTCGGCGGGCCACGAGTCCGAGCCGAGACCCGGATTGCCGAACAGCTCCCGTAGCGCGGTGGTCGTGGCCGAGATCGGGTTCCACTCCGAGATCGTGCCCAGCCACCCGGGCATCATCTCCGGCGCGACGAACACGTTGGAGAGCGCGCTCAGTGGGAAGGCCAGTGGGAACACGATGGTCGCGACCGTGTCCGGGTTCGGCGCGGCAAGCCCGAGCGCCACCCCGGCGCAGCTCAGCGCCAGCCGCAGCAGCAGGAGCAGCCCGATCGCCGCGAGCACGTTGCCGAGGCCGAGGTGCCAGCGCCAGCCGACGAGCAGCCCGCACACCACCAGCACGGCGGTCTCCAGCAGGGCGCGAGCCAGGTCGGCGATGACCCGGCCGCTGATCAGCGCGGACCGCGCCATCGGCATGGACCGGAACCGGTCGACCACCCCGCGCCCGGCATCGACCGCGATGCCGGTGGCGGTCGCGCCGATCCCGTACAACATGGTCATCACGAAGACGCCGGGGATCAGGAACTCGCGGTAGCCGCCACCGCCCGGCACCGACATGCCGCTGCCGAACACGTACCCGAACACCAGCACGAACATGATCGGCAGCGAGAAATAGATGACGATCTCCTCGGGTGCCCGCACGACGTGCCGCAGGTACCGCCCGGCCATCACCCGTCCGTCCGCGATCGCCGTACTCATGCCGTCACCTCCGAGGACGCCGAGGCCCGCGCGGGGGCCGCGGAGGAAGAGGCCGCGGGGGAGGAGGGCGGAGGGGCCGCGGGAGGCGGGGCGGGATCGGCCGGCATGGCCGCCCGGCGGCCGGTGAGGTGCAGGAACGCCTCATCCAGGGTGGGCTGGTGGATGCCGACGTTGGCCACGGTGATCCCGGCCTCCCGCAATGCCTGCAGGGTCACGGTCAGCGTCTCCACCCGATCTCCCATCAGCGGTACGCGCACCGCGCGCCGATCAAGGTCGGTGTCCGGCCGCCCGCCCGCGATCCGGGCGACGACGGCCGCCGCGTCGCCGAGCCGGTCGCTCTCGCGGATCACGACCTCGAGCCGGTCCGCCCCGAGCGCCGACTTGAGCTCGTCGGGGGTGCCCTCGGCGACGATCCGGCCGGCGTCCACGACCGAGATCCGCCCGGCGAGCTGGTCGGCCTCCTCCAGATACTGCGTGGTGAGCAGGACCGTGGTGCCCTCGGTGACGAGCCCGCGGACGGCGTCCCAGACCTGGTTGCGGCTGCGCGGGTCGAGTCCGGTGGTGGGTTCGTCGAGGAACAGCACCTGCGGTCGCCGGATCAGACTGGCGGCGAGATCGAGGCGCCGGCGCATGCCGCCCGAGTAGTCCTTCGCCGACCGTCCGGCCGCGTCGGTCAGCCCGAACCGTTCGAGCAGCTCGTCGGCCCGGCGCCGGGCGTCGCGGGGCCGCAGGTGGTGCAGACGGCCGAACAGCACGAGGTTCTGCCGTCCGCTGAGGAGCTCGTCGACGGCCGCGTACTGACCGGTCAGCGCGATCCGTTCGCGGACCAGGCCGGGCTGGCGCACCACGTCGGCGCCGGCCACCTCCGCACGGCCGGAGTCGAAGCCGAGCAGGGTCGACAGCACCCGCACGGCGGTGGTCTTGCCGGCGCCGTTGGGCCCGAGGAGTCCGTGCACGATGCCGCCCGGCACGTCGAGGCGGAACCCGTCGAGTGCGATGGTCCCTTGCCCGCCCCGATATCGTTTGCGCAGCTCTTCGGCCACGATCATCGATGTCATGACACCAGGGTCGCGGGGGGCGCTGACGGCTCGCGCACCGCGCGCTGACGGTCCACGCAGATCGATGATGGCAAATCGGGTGACGATCCAGTAACGTACAGCAGCGGCCGGTGATCCCGGTAAATGGCCGTATTTAAGGGGAAACAAGTGGCATATCGCTATGCCCGAATCGTGCTGCCCTGCGCCCCATGATCGAGCTGTTACGAGCGGCTTTCGGCATGGCCTGGCGGGCGTCACGATGGCTGCTCGTCATCCGTGCCGCGATCGCGCTGGCCGGAGGACTCGTCCCAGTCGTGCTCGCCTGGCTGACGAAACTGCTGCTCGATCGTCTCGTCGCCGGCGTTCCGGCGTCCGAGGTGCTGACCGTGGTCCTCGGCCTGGCCGCCACCGGGCTGGCCGCCGCGCTGCTGCCGGCGCTCGGCGACTTCGCCGACGCCGAACTGATCCGGCGCACCCAGCTCGCCGGGCGCGTGGAGCTCTACCGGGCGATCGGCGGGTTCGGCGGCCTGGGCCGCTTCGAGGACCCGGACTTCCAGGACCGGCTGCAGCTTGCCGTCGCCGACGGCCCGGCCACCCCCGCGCAGGTCACCGCGAACGGGCTGGCCATCGCTCAGTCCACGGTCACCATCGCGGGCTTCGCGGTGGCGCTGGCGAGCATGGCCCCGTGGATGACGGTGGTGGTGGCGCTCGCCGCGATCCCCACGATCCGGGCCGAACTCACCCTGGCCAGGGCGCGCGCCGCCATGATGCTGCGGCTCGGGCACGCCAACCGGCGGGAACTGTTCTACGCCGACCTGATCTCGTCGGTCACCGCCGCCAAGGAGGTCCGCCTCTACGGGCTCGGCAACCTGTTCGCCGCCCGGATGACGACCGAACTCCGCAGGATCAACCGCGGGATGCGCGACCTGGACGTGCGGGAGCTGCGGATGCAGGCGCTGCTCACCGGGCTCGGCGCGGTGGTCGCGGGCGGGGGACTGGTGTGGGCGGCGCTCTCCGCGCGCGCGGGCCGGCTCGGCGTCGGTGACATCGTGGTGTTCGCCGCGGCGACCGGGGGCGTCCAGAATCTGTTGTCGTCGATCATCGGCCACTTCGGACGTACCCACCAAGCGCTCTTGATCTTCAGGCATTTCCGCCGTGTGGTCCTCGCCCCGCCCGACCTGGTGCCGCCCGCCGGACTGCCGGTCCTGCCGGTGCCGCCGCTGCGCGACGCGATCGAGCTGCGGGACGTGTGGTTCCGCTACGGCCCGTCGCTGCCGTGGATCCTCAAGGGCGTCAACCTGACCATCCGCGCAGGTCAGGCCACCGCTCTCGTCGGGCTCAACGGCGCCGGCAAGAGCACGATCGTGAAACTGCTGTGCCGGTTCTACGACCCGGCGCGCGGAACGGTTCTCTGGGACGGCGTCGACGTGCGTCGATTCGCGGTTCACGATCTGCGCAGGCGGCTCGGGGCGGTTTTCCAGGACTTCATGTCGTACGACCTGAGCGCGGCCGAGAACGTCGGACTCGGTGACGTAGCGCGCCTCGACGACCGGACGGCGATCCGGGCAGCCGCCGAAAGGGCCGGCGCCCACACCGCCGTCGAGAACCTGCCGAGCGGCTACGACACCTTGCTGACCAGGTTCTTCGCACCGGACGAGCCCGACGACGCCGGTGGTGTGCAGTTGTCCGGCGGGCAGTGGCAGCGGCTCGCGCTCGCCCGCGCCTTCATGCGCGCCGATCGTGACCTGCTCATCCTCGACGAGCCGAGCGCCGGCCTGGACGCCGCCGCCGAGCACGAGGTCCACACCCGGCTGCGGACCCTGCGTCACGGCTCCACCAGCGTCCTCATCTCGCACCGGCTGAGCACCGTCCGCGACGCCGACACCATCGCGGTGCTGTCCGAGGGTGTGGTCAGCGAGCTCGGCGACCACACCGCGCTGCTGGCCGCCGGTGGCGCCTACGCCGGCCTGTTCACGCTGCAGGCGGCCGGATACGCGGATGAACTTCACCCGTCGACCGGCGGGTGAGAAGAACCGGCTGGTCACCCACCGGCCGGCGCAACCAGGGAGGAACCATGAGCATGTTCGGCAAGCTCGCCGATCGCCTGCTGGAGAAGATGGCCCCGGCCGCGGAGGTCGACGCCGCCTGCATCTTTCTCCGGAAGGTGACGACCCAGGTCGGCTGGTGCGCCGGCGGTTCGATGGGCGACCGCATCCCTCGCTACCGCTACACGTACATCTACGACAACTGCGCCGACCGGGTGACGTACAGCTGCTCCGCCTGACACCGAGGTCCTGCCGCCGGGGGCCCGCCCGGCGGCAGGACCGCCCAGAAAGCCGGCCACGATGCTGATCACCGCCCTGCTGCTCCTGATCGCGGCCGGTGCCGTCTGGATCCGGGCCACCGTGCTCATCGCCGTGGTACGCGGACCCAGCATGCGCCCCACCTATGACGACGGCGACCGGCTGCTCGCGCGGCGCCGCCGGGCCGTACCCCGGCGCGGCGACGTCGTGGTGTTCCGCAACCCGCGCCCGCACGGCGTAGCCGGTTCGTCGGAGGGCCCGCTGCTGATCAAACGGGTGGCCGCCGGCCCGGCCGAGCCCGCCCCGGACGGCCTTGCCCGCCCGGCCGTGCCCTCCGGCCACATCGCCGTGCTCGGCGACAACCCGGCACAGAGCCTCGACTCACGGCACCTCGGGTTCATCCCGATCACCAACGTCGTCGCCGTCGTCGTCCGCCGCATCGGCGACCTCAGTGACTGAACGTCATCGCGGATGCAGTGAACGGTCACACACCGGCCAGCGGCAGGGCGATGGCCTCCTCCGCCGTGAGTGCGGCACCGACCGCAACCGCAGCCGTGAAACGGTCCGGCCCCAAGGCTCGACGTGCCGCAGCTGCCGCCAGCGCGGCAGGTTCCGAGCCCTCAGCGTCGGCGCGCAGGTTGAGCGCGCGCACCGCACCCAGCAGCCGGGCCGCCCGCTCCGCATCGCCGCTGGTCACGGCCAGGGCGGCGAGCCGGTCGTACGCCTCGGCCATGACCTGGAAACCGATCATGCCGCCGCGGATCCTGAACACCTCACGGTAGCGGGCCTCGGCGGTCACCGGGTCGCCGGCGGCCTCGGCGATCCGGCCCAGCACCACCAGGATCGTCATCCGGGTGCCGTCGGCGCTGTACCAGCCGGCCGGGCATGCGGCCAGCGCCTCCGAGCAGTACCGCAACGACTCGGCCAGCGCCTCCCGATCCGGGGTGCCGGAGGCGTCGGGGGAGCCGGAGGCGTCTGGGGTGCCGGCGTACGCCCGTGACAGCGCGATCGAACCCAGCCCGAGCAGGGCCGCCGCGATCAGTTCAGGGGCGCCGCACTCGCGAGCGAGCTCGGCGACCCGGGCGAAGTCGGCGGCCGCACCCGCCGTGTCGCCGGTGTCCATCCTGGCCTGCGCCCGGCCGCGCAGCAGGTCGGCGACATCCACGGTGGACCCCAGTTCCCCGGCCAGTTCCAGCGCCTCGGCGGTCGGTGCGATGGCCGCCGCCGGATCGCCCCGCCACGATGCCAGCTCGGCCAGCCCGGACAGCGCCAGCATCGCGCCCCACCGGTCGCCGATCTGCCGGAATCCGGCGAGCGAACCGGCGAACTCCGGTTCGGCCAGGGCCGGGTCCAGGCCGGAGAACAGGACCATCCATCCGGCGCCGATACCGCCGAGGGCCCGGCTCCACGGGTCGCCGTCGATCTGGGCGCGCAGTTGCCGGTTCATCTCGACGACACCGGCCGGGTCGCCGTCCGGCGGCCCGACCGCCATCGCCGACAGATAGAGCAGGAACGGCTGCGCGGGCGGCGCCGTCAGGGCACGCATGTACGCGGACCAGCGTTCGTCCGGCCGTTCCGCCACGTCGCTGCGCAGCGCTGCGGTGAAGACGCTGACCGCGTAGTCCTCGTCCTGACCGGGCGGCGGCTCCGGGCCCGCCGCGCGCAGGGCGAGCCCGGCCAGCGCCGCGGCCTCGGCCCGCAACCCCCGTAACCACCAGTAGAAGGACAACGCCGAGACCAGCCGCAGCGCGGTCTCCGGCGCGCCGTGCGCGATGCTGCGCCGCAAGGCTGCATGCAGGTTGTCCCGGTCGGAGTCGAGGCGGTCCAGCCAGGCGATCTGATCAGAGCCACGGAGGTACGGGTCAGCGCGCGCCGCGAACGCCAGGAAGTGCTCGGCGTGAGCCCGGTGCAGCCGATCCCGCTCGCCGGACTCGTCGAGGCGCTCCGCGCAGTAGGCCCGGATCGTCTCCAGCATCCGGTAGCGGTCCCCGTCCCGCTCGATCAGCGACTTCCCGACCAGCCCGGCCAGCACGTCGACGATCCCCGTCCCCGGTCCGCAGACGCGTTCGACGGCGTTCAGGTCGGCGCCGCCGGCGAAGACCGTGAATCGGCGGGCCAGGGTGCGTTCCGGTTCGGTCAGCAGATCCCAGCTCCAGGCCACGACCGCCTGCAACGTCCGGTGCCGGACCTCGGCGGTGCGGCTGCCGCCGGACAGCAGCCGGAACCGGTCGCCGATCCGGGCGGCGATCTCGGCGACCGGCAGCGCGTGCAGGCGGGCCGCCGCGATCTCGACGGCCAGTGGCAGTCCGTCGAGGGTGCGGCAGAGCCGCCGGACCGCGTCGGCGTTCGCCGCGGTGACGGTGAAACCGGGCACCACGTCGGCGGCGCGGTCGGCGAAGAGCCGTACCGCGGGGAAGGCGGTGAGCTCGGCGACCGGATCGGCGGCCGGCGGAACACCGAGACCGCCGATCGGGAGCAGCGCCTCGCCGGTGATCCTGAGCGGTTCCCGGCTGGTGGCGAGGACGCGCAGACCGGGAGCACCGGCCAGCATCCGGGCGGTGAGCCCGGCCGCCGCGGCGATGACGTGCTCGCAGTTGTCGAGGACCAGCAGCAGGTGACGGTCGGCGAGGGCGGCGACGAGCCGGTCCGTCACGCCCGGGGCCGCCGGATCGTCGCCGGCGGGTCCCGGCCACGGCGGCGGGTGACCGGTGGGCGAGTTGACCAGGACGTCGCGGAGGCCGAGCGCGGCCTGCACGGCGTGCGGGACGTCGTCAGGCCCGGCGTCGGCGAGTTCGACGAACCAGACATCACCGTCGTACCGGCTCGCGGCCTCCGCGGCGAGACGGGTCTTTCCCGCGCCTCCCGGTCCGTGCAGGGTCACCAGCCGGCGGGTACGCAACACGGCCGCCACCCGCGACAGCTCGTCGTCCCGGCCGACGAAGCTGGTGAGCTGCCCCGGCACCCCGTGCCGCACCCGGGCGCGGGCCGGTGAGGCCGCGCCGGGGAGGGCCGGGGCAGGCGCGGCGGAGGGGCTGGCCGGCCCGCGGAGCAGGTCGCGATGGAGGGCGGTCAGTTCGGGCGAGGGATCGGCGCCGAGTTCGTCGGCGAGGGTGCGGCGGGCGTCCTCGTAGGCGGTCAGCGCCTCGGCCGGGCGGCCGGCCGCGGTCAGGGCGCGCATCAGCAGGGCCCGGGGACGCTCGCGGAGGGGGTGGCCGGCGATCAGGTCGCGGAGTTCGGTGATCGACGCGGGCGCCAGTGGCCCCAGGCCGATCTCGGCCGCGAAGCAGTCCTCGAGAGCGGTCAGCCGCTGCTCGGTGAGCCGGGGGATCTGGGTCGCCGCGAACGGCGCGTCGCGTACGTCCACGAGGGGTTCTCCCCGCCAGAGACCCGTCGCCTGCCGCAGCAGGGTGACCGCACGCTCCGTCTCGCCGGAGGCGAGGGCCTGATGACCGTCGGCGGCGAGCGCGGCGAACCGGTGGGCGTCGACCTCGCCGCGGGGGATCGCCAGCCGGTAACCGGCGGAGTCGAGCTCGACCGGCAGCGACTGCCGCAGCCGGGACACCTGGGACTGCAGCGCGTTGCCCGCGCCGGCCGGCGGATCCTCACCGTAGAGGCCGTCGATCAGCCGGTCGATCGGAATCGGCCGATCGGCGTCGAGCAGCAGCATCGCGAGCAGCGCCCGCAGACGGAGGCCACCGAGCGGGACCGGTGTCCCGTCCGGTCGCTCCGCCCGGACGGGACCCAGGATGCCGAACCGCATGCCGACGATTCTGCCGCGTCCCGCCCAGCCGGTGAGAGCCCGGCCGGGTCAGACGGCGACGGGCTCCTCGATCGCCTGGTCGTCGGCGGAGGCTACCCGGTTGCGGCCCGCGTGCTTGGCCGCGTACAGCGCCCGGTCCGCGGCCAGCACCAGCTCCTCGGTCGTACCGGCGGCCGGCATGCCGGCGATGCCGCCCGAGACGGTCACGGTGAGCAGGCGGGAGTCGCCGACCGCGATCGGTGCCGCGCTGACCCCGCGCCGGATCCGCTCGGCGACCTCGACGGCCTGGGCGGTGGTCGTGTCGGGCAGCAGCACCGCGAACTCCTCACCGCCGTAGCGGGCGACCACGTCGCCGGGGCGGACCAGTTCGCGCAGGCGGTGCGTCACCTCGACGAGGACGCGGTCGCCGCCGTTGTGGCCGTACGTGTCGTTGACGCTCTTGAAATGGTCGATGTCGAGCAGCAGGACGCTGACCGGCACACCGGACTTGGCCGACCGCTCACCCTGGTTGCCGAGCGCCTGCTCGAAGAACCGGCGGCTGCGCAGACCGGTGAGCCCGTCGGTGACCGCGGCGTGCCGCTGCGCCTGGACGAGCAGCGCCATCCGGACCATGACCAGCAGGAACAGCAGGTTGCAGATGACCGCCGCGGCGACCAGGTGCTCCTCCTCGTCGCGGAGGTGCTGGATCACCATCGAGGTGGGCGCGGTGATCGCGGCGATCGCCAGGATGGCCAGGCGGCCGGGGGTGGCGTCGGGGGTGGCGGTGTTGGACACGGCGACGAGCTTGGGCGCCGACGGGTGCAGCACTCCGGCCGCCATGCAGAAGCTCGCCGTCATCCAGAACGCGTCGAGGAAGTTGCCGGCCACGTACGTCCCGGCCTGGGTCTGGAAGCCGTAGATCGCGTCGGCGATCAGGACGAGACCCAGGTAGGCGCCGATGAAACGCAGCGCGGTGGTACGCGGCCCGGCGCCGAGCATGAGGCGGGCGCCGACCACGATCAGCATCAGGTCACCGATCGGGTAGGCGATCGAGACGAGCGAGGTGACCTTGTCCCCGAAGTCGACCAGCGGCACCACGAGGAACAGGAAGACCAGGTAGCCGGCGCCGATCGCGACGATCGCCGCGTCGATCACGCTGGCGCTGTCCCAGCCGGGGGTCCGCCGCCGGACGACCAGGATCAGGCCGACCGCCATCAAAGGGTAGGCGATCAGGTAGAACAGGTCCGGGACGCCGGGATAGGGCGGTTCACCGTGGATCAGGGCGTCCACGTAGAACAGCACGTCACCGGTCGCGCCGGCCGCCGCGGAACCGGCCAGGAAGATCAGGATCGTCCGCATCGCCGGCAGCCGCCGCGACACGACCAGGGCCGCGACCGCGAAGGTCACGTTCGCACTGACGTAGAGCGCGACCTGCCCGGCGGGCCACACGCCGGCCTGGACCATCGCGAAGTACGCGCCGATGACGATCGGGATCGCGGCGAGACACAGATGCCAGGCCGCGACACGACGGGGGGACTTGCCGAGGTCGTCGGTCATTCCGCAAGCGTGATCACCGCCGGGTGCCGGCCGGCTGTCGTGCGGTTGCGATCGGGGTGCCGGTGGCGGACGACCGGCGGTGGAAGACGAACATCCGCTGGACGGCGAACCCGGCCAGGAAGAGCGCCGCCTCGGTGATCACCTTGCCGATCGCGAGCGAGCCGGTCGCCGACGTCAGGAACCGCAGGAGCAGCACGTTCGCGGTGAGCGAGACGACGGCGAGGGCGGCGTAGCGGGGCAGCGCCCGCCGGTGCGGCACCCGCTCGCCGCCACCGAAGACGGCCGACCGGTTGACCGAGTAGTTGAGGGTGGCGCTGACCAGCCGGGCGGCGACCGCGGAGGTGGCCAGCTGACCGGTGAGCGCCACCATGCCGGCCAGCAGGGCGGCGTCGACGGCGAACGCGAGCAGCGACGAGCCGGCGAAGGCGAGCAGCGGGCCGTAGATCCGGGCCGAGTCGATGACCGGCCGGAAGTGCGACGACCGGTTGCCCTCCAGGTAGACGGTGGCGATCCCGACCTCCTCGACCGGCAGGCGTTCCCGGGCGGCGCGCAGCAGCAGCCGCAGCTCGTACTCGAAACGGTCGCCGGGCACGCCGCCGAGCCGGCCGAGCATCCGTGCCGGGTAGCCGCGCAGCCCGGTCTGGGTGTCGGTCACCGCCAATCCGGTGATCATCCGGAACAGGACGCGGGTGGCGGCGTTGCCGTACCGGCTGCGGGCCGGGACCGGTCCGGTGAACCGGCGCACGCCGAGCACCATGGCGGCCGGGGTGGTGCGCAACCGCTCGGCGACGGCCTCGATGTCGTCGGCCCGGTGCTGGCCGTCGCTGTCGGCGCAGATCACGTCCTCGCCCGGATAACGGGCGGCCACATGGGCGAAACCGGTCTTCAGGGCGAAACCCTTGCCGCGGTTGGTGGGCAGGGTGATCACTTCGGCGCCGGCGCGGCGGGCTTCTTCGAAGGCTTGGGCGTACGGGGGACCGCTGCCGTCGTCGACGACGAGGACCTGATGGCGGTTCAGGCGTTCGACCAGGTGCGCGAGACGGTGGTCGGGCTGGTAGGCGGGAATCAGCACGATCACGGCTTAGCCCGCCACGTACAGGATGTCGCTGGTGCCTCGTTCTCTTCCCTTGCCGAGAGGATTGTTCACCAGACCGCCCCGGAAGATCATCGCCGAGGAGCCGCCTCCGTCGAGGTTGTAGGCGGTCCGCGCGCCCCGGTCGGCGAAGATCCGCGCGAACTCCGGCATCGTGACGCCGCGGCTGTATCCGCTGCTGCGCCCGTCGGCGACGACGAACAGCAGGTGGTTGTTGCCGACCAGGCCGATGCCGGTGCGCGGCTGCTGTCCCTGGACGGAGTGGTTGCCGAAGTTGGTGTCGACCTCGATCCGGTCGATGCCGCTGATCACCGTGCCGTCGTCGACGAGTCCGGGCCCGAACGACAGCGTGTTCCACACCCCGTCACTGATCAGCTCGTCGGCACTGGTGGCGGTCTCGTCGTAGAGCTTCATCGACCCGTCGGCGTACAGCGCGAGACCTTGTCGTGCCCCTTTGTCACGAAATTTCACGCCGTTGCGGATCACGATGCCGGTGTCGCGGAAACCGTAGTAGTCGCCGTTGATCGCGAGCACCGCGTTCGCCGACGCCGCGATCTCCGAGGGGTAGGCGATGATGTTCTCGCCGAACTGGTCCTCGGCGAACGCCGACTTCACGATCGTCGCGTCGGTCACCCGCACGTCCGCCACGAAGTAGGTGACCCGGTCGTCACCGGACCCGGTCGTCACCGTCTCGATGGAGATCTTCGCGGTGTCGCTGGAGTAACCGGCCGCGGTCGCCGTGCCGGTGCCGTCCGGCTCCGCCGCGACCACGTTCTGTGCAGCGAGCTGCGAGGCGCCGCTCACCTCGACGTGGTCGAGGACGTAGCGGTCGAGTGCCCAGGCGCTACCGCCACCGGCCGCGGCGAGCAGGCCCAATCCGCCGGCGAGGAATCCGCGGCGGCCGATCCGGCGGGGCTGGTGAGGTGAGGGGTTCGTCGTCACGCATCGCAGTCAACCGGCGGATCTTGTGGGTCCCCTGTGGTCCGCTTACGAGAGGGCCCTGATTACTCGCCGGCGTCGAGGCCCGCTTACTCGCCGGCGTCGCGACCGGCTTGATCACCGGCTTGACCCGGCTTACTTGCCGGCGTCGAGCTCGGCCAGGAAGCCGCGCAGGATCTCGGGGGTCCGGCCCGGCAGCTCGGCCTCGATGAACAGGCGGCCGATCGCCGCCGCGTACTTGTCGACCTCCTCACGGCGCTCCAGGTAGAGGCCGCTCGTGAGGTGCTCGATGTAGACGACGTCGGGCAGTTTCGCGTGCGGGAACCGCAGAATGCTGAACGCCTGCCCGGCAGCCGCGTGGCCGCCCTTGCTGAACGGCATCACCTGCAGCCGGACCCGCGGCGACTCGCAGACCTCGAGCAGATAGCTGATCTGCTCGCGCAGCACCTCACGCCCGCCGATCGGCCGGCGCAGCACGGCCTCGTCGAGGACCGCCCACAGCCGGGGCGCGTCGGGCCGGTCCAGCACCTGCTTGCGCGCCATCCGCAGCTGCGCCCGCCGGTTGATCTCCTCGGGTCCGTCGTCGTCGTGGCCGAGTTTGATCACGGCGCGCGCATACGCGTCGGTCTGCAGCAGGCCGGGCACGAACTGGATCTCGTAGGTGCGGATCAGCTCGGCCGCCTGCTCCAGGTCGAGATAGTTCTGGAACCACGTGTCGAGGACGTCGCCGTAGGCCTGCCAGCAGCTCGGCGCGTTGGCCTCGCGCATCATGGCCAGCACCCGGCGGTGCTCGGCCGGATCCTCGACGCCGTAGAGTTTCAGCAGGTCGGTGACGTCGCGTTCCTTGAAGCTGACGCGGCCCAGCTCCATCCGGCTGATCTTCGACTCGCTGGCCCGGATCGTGTAACCGGCCTGGTCGCGGGTGAGCCCCTTGGCCCGGCGAAGGGCACGCAAATGGCCGCCGAGCTGAAGCCGGCGGACCGTGGCACCACTGTTATGGCTGACGCCGTTGTCGTCGTTGTCGGTCACTTCGTCGGACACGTGGACCTCTTCGACAGTCCTGTGTGGATGCTCCGCTGGGGATCGGCCTCAGCATACTCATGCCTAGGCGCTTGGCGGACGTCGAGGTCAACTCGAAGAGCGACGCTTTAGTCACAACCTAATCACGAGCTGTGCCCTGCCGCTGTCTCGGCGGGGCAGGGACAGCGGCAGGGCACAGCCAGATCTTTGCGGCTGGCTCGTACTGCTGTCTCGGCGGGGCTGAGGCAGCAGTACGGCACAGCCGGTCCGGGGTGAGGGGTCAGCGGCCCCGGCGCTGGCCGCCGCCGGACGGTGCCTGGCCGGCGGTCACGGTGGCGATCTTCGCGGCGGAGCCGAGCCTGCCGGACGCGGCCAGGCCGCCGGTGCTCGTGCCGCTCGCGGTGCCTCCGGTCGAGATCGTGTACGACTGACCGGTCTTGATCCTCGGCGAGGAGTACGTGATGTTCTGCACCGTCTTGCCGGTCACGTACGTGCCGACGAGCGTGCCGTCGCCGTCGGCGATCTGCACCGTCGTACCGGCCGCGACCGCGCTGTCCAGTGTCGCCGAGATCCAGCCCTGCGCCGAGTCGGCACCCGGCGTGACCACCATGCCGGCGCTGCCCGCGGCGAGCAGCGTGCCACCGCTGATCGTGAACGTCCCGTTGACGTCCAGCGCCCCGTTGCCGTTGCCCTCCGGCCCGTTCACCACGACCGTGCCGCCGGTGATCGAGGCGGTGCCGTTGGAGTCGAGACCGTCACCCTCCGAGTCGATCACCAGGGTGCCGCCGTTGACCACGACCGAGAAGTCACCGACGTTCTCACCGCCACCACCGGGACCGCCGCCTGGGAAGCCGCCACCGGCGGTGTCACCGCCGCCGTCCGGGAAGCCGCCACCGGCAGCGGGCCCGCCCTGGGCGCCGCCTTGAGTGGCGTCCTGGGTCCCGCCCTGGTCGGTGGTGGCGGTGCTCGTGCCGCCGGCGCCGTTGATGCCGTCGTCGCTCGACACCACGCGCACCCTGCCGTCGTTGAGGACGAAGTCGGCCGCCTCCAGCCCTTCGACCGCCGCGGTCACCGACAGGCTGCCGCCGTCCACGATCTGCTGGCCCTCGGCGTGCACGCCGTCGTCACCGCTGGCCACGGTCACCTTCGCGCCGTTGAAGTGCACGGCGCCGTCGCTGTGCACCGCATCGTCCGAGGCGTCGACGGTGGCCGTGCCACCCTCCAGGACGGTGATCACACCGGACTTGAGGCCCTTGGCGGAGGCGTCGTCGGCCGGCTTGACGGTGTGCCCGCCACCGGCCGCGACGGTCAGCGTGCCACCGGTCTGCACGATGTCGGTGACCGCGTCCACGCCGTCGCCGGTGCTGGTCAGCTCGACCGTACCGCCGGAGATCACCACGTAACCCGAGTCGGCGTCCTCGTCGTTGTCGGCCTTGATCCCGTCGCCGCCCGCGGTGACCGTGACGGCACCGTCCACGATCGACACGTAGTCCCTGCCGCGCAGGCCGTCGTCCTTCGCCGTCACGGTGATCGTGCCGGAGCCGACCAGGAGGCCGTCCTTGCTGGTGATGCCGTCGTTGCCGTTGCCCTTGACCGTCAGCCTGCCGGAGCCCGTGACGGTCAGATCCCCGGCGCTGAACAGCGCGGCGTTGACATCGGCGTCCCCGGCGTACGACGAGGCATCCGACAGCGTGTTGGTGCTGCCGTCGGCGAGCGACAGCACGAGCTGATCGATCTCGGTCGCGGCGATCGCTGCGGTGGTGCCGCTGCTGATCTCGGCGCCGTCCAGGATCAGCGTCACGGCGGCGTCCGGCGCGTTCACGACGATCTGGCCGTCGAGCTGTCCGCTGATCCGGTACGTCCCGGCCGCGGTGATGGTGACCGTGTCGCCGTCGACCTTGACGGCGTCACTCGACGACGTGGCCGAGCTGCCGGTCAGGTCGACGGCGACCGAGTCCGAGGAAGCGGCCGCGGTGTGCACCGTTTTGTTCGCCTTCAGGACCGCGGAGGCGTTCTGCGTGCCGTCCACGGACGCGGCGGCCACGCTGGTCGCGGCGACGGCGGTGGTCCCGGCGCCCTCCGGGGAGGAGCATCCGGCCAGGACGGCCGAGGCCAGGGCAAGGGAGCTGACGGCGGCGATGACCTTCTTGCGGAGTCTCATCAGGACCCTTTCTCGAAAGCGGTGAGGATCAGAGGCTGGAGAAGTGGCGGCGCAGAACGGGACGCCAGTGGTTGGAGGGCAGTTCGGGGCGCAGCGCGGCGAGGCCGGTCGCGTACTTGGAGATGGAGGCGGGCCGGTGGCCGAGCGACCAGAGCAGCCGGTCGACGTCCGAGGCGACCCGGCCGGACTTGGTCTCGACGATCACCGAGTGCGGCATGAGGACGGTTCTGCCGTCCGCGAGCTGCCACGCCAGGCCGGTGTCGATGGTGACGCGGCTGCCGGTCGACGGGACGTAGAGGGTGTTGCGCCGGTAGAAGGTCGCCATCACCGGGCGCAGATCGTGGACGTGCGGGTCGATGCCGGCGCCCGACAGCACCCCGGCGGCGTACGCCCGGCCCTCCGGGCCCAGATCGGAGCCGTCCCCGGCGTACGGCATCCGCTCCTTGACCGTGACCCCGCGCGAACCGCGAGTCTTCACCTCGACGAAGTCGAGCCCACTGTCCAGATAGGTCCGCACCCGGACCTTGAAGCGGCGCCGGCGCCGATGGGCGGCCGCGTGGAAGCTGTCGAGACCGGCCGTGTCGAAGTAGATCGACCGGTAACCGAAGACGCGCCGGCCGTCGATCTGCAGCGCCCGCACCCCGGCCGGCATCCGGTCCAGCAGGTGGGGCAGCGCGGCGGCCGGGAGGACGTACTTGCGGTCCAGGCGGGTCAGCAGGGCGGCCTCGCCGACCAGTTCGTCCAGCGTGATCGGCGCGAACCCGTGGAACAGCGGGATCTCGGTGACGACGGTCATCGGGCGCCGGCCCTCTCCAGGCGCGACGCCGGGGCCACGTGACGGACCTCGACGAGCGTGCTGTCGTTGACCATGTCGATCTGCTTGACGATCACGTTGGTGACCCGCCCGCCGAGCATCGTCTCGAGATGGGCGCGCAACGTGTCCTCGTCGGTGTAGGCGACGTCGAGCCGGATCAGCTGATTGCGGTGCCGGCGGAACAGCGCCGGGTGGTCGCCGACGAAGAGAGCGGCCACGACCAGCGCCATGAGACCCAGGTGCAGCGCGTCCATCACGTCGCCGAGACCGGCGATCAGGCCCAGCGCGAGGGCCGCGAAGTAGTACGCGATCTCGTGCTGGCTGATCTCGTCGGAGCGGAGCCGGATGATCGACAGGACGCCGAACAGCCCGAGCCCCAGCCCCGCGCCCACCGTCGAGGAACCGAGGACGCTGGCGACCGCCAGGACGCCGATGTTCACTCCGAGGAAGGCGGCGACCAGGTCCCGCCGCCGGTGGCGGGGGAAGTAGACACCGAACGTGAGGACGGCGATCGCGATGAGATCCGCGGCGACGGCGAGCAACGTGGTCACAGGAGGGCTTCCTTCAGGTGGCGTTCATCAGGTGTTTCCATTCCGCCGGACGTCGCTGTCCGCATCCTGTGAGCCCTCTATGGCGATCACGTGAGTCCGCCGTCACACCGGCACGGCTCTTAGCAGACCCTTAGAAACAGTCCAGCGGGGTCTTAGAAGATCGCGCCAGGGTTGCCCCCATGACCGTTACCGTTGCGCCCGCTGTTCAACTCCCACGCCGGGCCACGCCCGGCGTGGGAACGACCGCCGCCGCACTGAGCCTGCTGATCGTGACCGGGCTCTGGGTGGGCAACGGCGGCCTGTCGGACCTCACCAGTGGCGACGCGATCACCGCGATCGGCCGCCTCACCGGCCTGTACGCCTCCGACCTGCTGCTGATCCAGGTGCTGCTGATGGCCCGGATCCCGGTCGTCGAACGCGCCTTCGGGCAGGACCGGCTGGCCCGCTGGCACCGGTGGACCGGGTTCACCTCGTTCTGGCTGATGGTCCTGCACATCGTGACCATCACCGGCGGATACGCGGCCGGTGCGAACTTCTTCGTCACGCTGTGGGACCTGATCTGGACGTACCCCGGCATGCTGCTCGCCGCCGCGGGCGCGCTCGCGCTGGTCATGGTGGTGGCCACCTCGATCCGGGCGGCCCGGAGAAAGCTGCGCTACGAGTCCTGGCACCTGCTGCACCTCTACGCCTACCTGGGCGTCGGGCTCGCGCTGCCGCACCAGATCTGGACCGGCGCCGACTTCACCGGCACGGCCTGGGCCCGCGCCTACTGGTGGGCCCTCTACCTGGCCGCGGCCGGTGCAGTCCTCGCGTACCGCATCGGGTTGCCGGTCTTGCGCAACCGTAAGCACCGCCTGACGGTGAGCCGCGTGGTCGCCGAAGGGCCGGGTCTGACCTCGGTTTATCTGACCGGTGACCGGCTCGCCGAGCTGCCCGTCCGGGCCGGGCAGTTCTTCGGATGGCGCTTCCTGGACGGCCCCGGCTGGACGCGCGCCAACCCGTTCTCGCTGTCCGCCACGCCGCACGGCGACACGCTGCGGATCACCGTGAAGGACTCCGGCGACGGCAGCTCCCGCGTCGCCCGGCTCGAGCCCGGCACCCGCGTGCTGTTCGAGGGCCCGTACGGAAAACTGACCGGTGAGTCGTACGCCGGGGAGCCGGTCGTGCTGATGGCCTGCGGTATCGGCATCACCCCGCTGCTGTCGCTGCTCGGCGAGCTGCCGTACCGCGACGGTGACGCCACCCTCGTCTATCGGGCCCGCACCGAGGCCGACCTGGCGTTCCGTAGCGAGCTGGAGTGGTTCGAGGCCCGGCGCGGCGTACGGATCGTGCCGCTGACCGGGCCCCGGGCCCGCAGCGCCTCCTGGCTGCCCGGCGAACTGGCCGGCACCGGCGACGCCGAGGCGTTGCGGCAGGTGGCGCCTCAGATCGCCGAGTCCCGCGTCTACATCTGCGGCCCCGAGGAATGGGCCGCGACGGCCCGCGCCGCGGCGATCGCGGCCGGGGTTCCCGCCGACCGTGTCCACACCGAGCTCTTCGCCTGGTAAGGGGGATTCCGATGCGACGTATCAGCCTGTGGCTGCTCTCCACCGTGGCGGCGCTCGTGCTGCTGTTCGGCTACCGCACCAGCACCGGTCTCACCGCCGCTCCCGCCACCACCGTCGCGGCGACTCCGGCAGGGGAGGGCCAGACCTACACCGGCGAAACCGTGCGGACCGAGGAGGGCGACGTCCAGGTGGTGATCACCGTCGCCGACGGGAAGATCACCTCGGTCAGCGTGCCCGTCCATCCGACCGGCGGGCAGCGGCACGACGAGATCAGCGCGCGGGCCCTTCCGCAGCTGATCGAGGCCACCCTGGCGGCACAGGGCGCGGACATCGACTCGGTGTCCGGAGCGACCTACACCAGTGGCGGCTACAAGCAGTCACTGCAGTCGGCGATCGACGCCGCCCGGCTTTAATGGACCTCATGCGGATCCTGGTGGTGGAGGACGACGCGGCCGTGCGTGACTCGCTCGGCCGGACCCTGCGCTTCGAGGGCTACCAGGTCGAGACCGCCGCTGACGGTCTTGCCGCCCTCGACGTGGTGCGGGCCGGCGAGCCGGACGCGGTGGTCCTCGACGTGAGCATGCCGCGGATGGACGGTCTCGAGGCGTGCCGCCGGCTGCGTGCCGACGGGGTGGTGGTGCCGGTGCTGATGCTGACCGCCCGGGACAGCGTCGGCGACCGGGTCGCGGGGCTCGACGCGGGCGCCGACGACTACCTGGTCAAACCGTTCGCGCTCCAGGAGTTGCTGGCCCGGATCCGGGCCCTGCTGCGTCGCTCGGCGCTCGTGTCGACGGCCGGCGGGGAGCCTTCTGAAGATCTTCTGACCTTTGCCGATGTACGGATGAACACGGCGACCCGGGAGGTCTGGCGGGGTGAACGCGCCCTGAAGCTGACCCGTACCGAGTTCGGCATCCTCGAGGCGTTCCTGCGCCACCCCCGGCAGGTGCTGTCCCGGACCGCCCTGTTCGAGCAGGTCTGGGGCTACGACTTCGGCGAGCAGTCGAACAGCCTGCACGTCTACCTCGGCTACCTGCGCCGCAAGCTGGAGTCCGACGGCGACGCCCGGCTGCTGCACACGGTCCGGGGTGTAGGTTTCGTGCTCCGGGAGGAGCCCCTGTGAGTGCTCCGGGGAGGAGCTCCGTGAAAGCCTGGTGGCGCAGCAGACCGCTGCACGACCGGCTGTCGCTGCTGGTGACCGGGGCGGTGGCGGCCACCGTGCTGATCGTGTCGGGTGGTGCCTGGCTGACCGTGCGCGGCATCCAGCAGAACAAGATCTCCGCCGAGCTGCTGTCCGACGCGCGGACCATCGCCGAGAACCCGTGGCAGTGGCTGCAGGCCCAGGGCGCCCGCCCCGATCCCGACGACAAGGAGATCGGGCCCTGCTGGCAGATCCTCGACCCGAGCGGCGTGGTGGTCGGTGGAAGCGCCGTCCGCCTGCCGGTCACCGGCGCCGCCGTCGCGATCGCCACGGCCGGGCATCCGGAGGCGCAGGAGAAGATCACCATCGGCCCCGGTGAGTACCTGATGCTGACCGTCCCGATCGAGGGCGGGGGAGCGGTGCAGGTCGGCCTCGACCCGTCGCCGGACGAGGGGGCGCTGGCCCTGTTCGCGGTGCTGCTCGCGATCGGTTGTGCGGCCGGGATCGCGGGCGCCGCGGTGCTCGGGCGCACGGTGGCACGGGCCGGGCTGGCCCCGGTCGACCACCTGACAGAGGCGGTCGAGGATGTCGCCGTGTCGATGGACCTGACCCGGCCGATCGAGGTGTCCGGCGACGACGAGATCGCCCGTCTGGGTCGTTCGGTGAATGCGATGCTGACCGCCATCGACGCGTCCCGGCAGTCTCAGCGGGCCCTGGTGGAGGATGCCGGCCACGAGTTGCGTACCCCGCTGACCAGCATCCGGACGAACGTCGAGCTCCTGCTCGCGGTGGAGCACCAGCCCGAACTGGCGCACCGGCTGCCGCCCGAGGAGCGGGTCAAACTGCTCGACGACCTGGACGCCCAGGTCCGCGAGCTGGCCACGCTCACCACCGAGCTGGTCGAGCTGTCCCGTGAGGAGGGCAGCCGGGAGACGGTCGAGCAGGTGGAGTTCGCCGAGGTGGTGACGGCCGCGATCAACCGGGTCAGGATCCGGGCGCCGGGTCTGATCTTCGACACCGATCTGGCCCCGGTGACCGTCCAGGGCCGGTTCGGTGAGCTGGAGCGGATGGTGGTGAACGTGCTGGACAACGCGGCCAAGTGGAGTCCGCCCGGCGCCACCGTCACCACCCGTCTGGCCGGTGGCGTGCTGACCGTCGCCGACAGCGGGCCGGGTATCGCGGCGGAGGATCTGCCGCACGTCTTCGACCGCTTCTACCGCGCTCCGGCGGCCCGTGCCATGCCCGGCTCCGGGCTCGGCCTGGCGATCGTCGCGCAGACCGCCGCTCAGCACGGTGGCGCCGTCACGGCGGGTCCCAACCAGCCGCACGGCACGGTCGTCACGGTCCGGCTGCCCGCGACCGCGTGAGATACCCCGCTGCCGGGCTACCTGCCCGGCGGCGGGGCAGGCACGATGCGGTTCCATAACAGGGTCAGGTTCCGCGTCATCCACCCCGGTAGCCGAGGCCGCCGCCGGATGGCACCACCAGAGAGGCGACACACGTGGCGAACGAGATCATCGGGATCGTCGGGGCCGGCATCGTTGGCCTGGCCATCGGACGCGAGATCGCGTTGCGGCGGCCGGGTACCCGGGTCGTGGTCGTCGACAAGGAGTCCGAGGTCGGGCAGCACCAGACCGGACACAACTCGGGTGTCGTGCACGCGGGCATCTACTACACACCGGGCAGCCTGAAGGCGGAGCTCTGCACGCGGGGGCGGCTGCTGCTGCGCGAGTACTGCTCGGAACGCGGCATCGCGTACGACGAATGCGGAAAACTCGTCGTGGCGGTCCGGGAGGACGAACTGGGACGCCTGAACGACCTGGAGAAGCGGGCGCGTGAGAACGGCGTACCGGGATTGCGCAGGGTCGACCCGGCCGGGATCCGTGAGATCGAACCGCATGCCGCCGGACTGGCCGCGCTGCATTCGCCGGAGACCGCGATCACCGATTTCCCCGGTGTCGCCAGGGCGTTCGCCGACGACATCCGCAAAGCGGGCGGGGAGGTACGGCTGAACTTCCCGGTCACCGCCATCAGGAAGAACGTCGGCTCGATCCGGATCGAGTCCGGCGAGCAGAGCGTCACCGCCGACCGGGTGATCGTCTGCGCCGGCATCCACACCGACAGGGTCGCGCGCCTGGCCGGTGATGTCGCCGAGCCGCGGATCATCCCGTTCCGCGGCGAGTACATGCGTGTCAGTGACGAGAAGGCGGATTTGGTCCGGGGCATGATCTACCCGGTTCCGGACCCGCGCTACCCGTTCCTCGGCGTGCACTTCACCCGCCGTGTCACCGGCATTGTCGAGGTCGGCCCGAACGCGGTCCTGGCGACCGCGCGGGAGGGCTACACCCGTACCAGAATCTCCGTCCCTGATCTTGCCGGAATCGCGGCCTGGCCCGGCACCTGGCACATGGCCCGCAAGCACTGGCGGACCGGTGTCAAGGAGGTCCGGGGCTCGCTGTCCAAGAGCCGCTACATGGCCGAGGCGATGCGGTACGTCCCGGAGATCGGCGCCGACGACGTGTACCGGGCCGGCGCCGGGGTGCGCGCGCAGGCACTGGACCGTGACGGCAGCCTCGTCGACGACTTCCGGATCCACCGGCTGGGTCCGATCACGGCCGTACGCAACGCGCCCTCACCCGCCGCGACGTCCTCCCTGGCGATCGCCGAGCACGTGGTGGGGCAGGTATTCGAGTGAATCAGACCTGCTGAGGGGAAGTGGCCAGGCGGCGCGCCGCTGGGACGACCAGCGGTGTGCCGGTCTCCGGGTCGTCGATCACCCGGCACGGCAGCCCGAACACCTCCTCGACAAGTTCGGCGGTGAGGACGTCACCGGGCTGCCCGCAGCGGGCCACCCTCCCCGACTTCATGGCGATCAGGTGGCTGGCGTACCGGGCCGCGTGGTTGAGGTCGTGCAGCACCGCCACCAGCGTCCGGCCCTGGCGCTCGTGCAGTTCGGCGCAGAGGTCGAGCACCTCGATCTGGTGCGCGATGTCCAGGTAGGTGGTCGGCTCGTCGAGCAGCAGCAGCGGCGTCTGCTGGGCCAGCGCCATGGCCAGCCACACCCGCTGCCGCTGGCCGCCGGAGAGCTCGTCGACGTGCCGGTCGGCCAGGTCGGCCACCCCGGTCGCCTCCATCGACTCGGTGACGACCCGCTCGTCCTCGGCCGACCAGCGGCGCAGGATGCTCTGGTGCGGGTAGCGGCCACGGGCCACCAGTTCGGCCACCGTGATGCCGTCCGGCGCGGTCGACGACTGCGGCAGCAGCCCTATCGTCTTGGCGACCGTGCGCGTCGGCTGCGAGTGCACGTCCCTGCCGTCCAGCAGGACCGCGCCGGTGGACGGCTTGAGCAGCCGGGACAGCGCCCGGAGCAGGGTCGACTTGCCGCATGCGTTGGGGCCGATGATCACCGTGAACGAGCCGTCCGGGATCTCGACGCTCAGCTCTTCGGCGATGACCCGCTTGTCGTACGCGAGCGTCATCCCGTTCCCGCTGAGCCGAGGCGTCTGACCGGTCATCTCTTCTCCCGTTGCTGTGTTCGTCAAATCCGGCCGGCCCGGCGTTCGGTGGTGAGCAGCCAGACCAGGTATCCGCCGCCGACCAGGCCGGTGACCACACCGACCGGCAGTGTCCGCTCCTGCAGCAGATGCTGGGCGGCGAAGTCGGCGCCGGTCAGCAGGAGCGTGCCGACCGCGATCGACGGCAGCAGGTTCGGACCCGGCGCCCGGGTGAGGCGCTTGGCCAGGTGCGGGGCGATCAGCGCGACGAAGTTCACCGGCCCTGCGCTGGCCGCCGCGAACGACACGAGCAGCGCGGCCGACAGCAGCGCGCCGTTGCGCAGCAGCGGCACGGGCACGCCCAGCGCGGACGCCGAGTCGTCGCCCATCTCCAGGATCTTCAGACCCGGACCGCAGGCCAGCAGCAGAACCGGGACCACGATCGCCAGGACCACGAGCATCGGCTTCGCCTGACCCCAGTCGCGTCCGTCGAGGCTGCCGGTGAGCCAGAGCAGCGCACGGGCGTTCTCCATCTGGACACCACGGGTCAGCAGGTAACCGCTGATGCCGGTGAGGATCGCCGCCATGCCGATGCCGACCAGGATGAAGCGGAAACCGTGCAGGGCCCGGCCGGCGATCAGCTGGATCAGCAGCGTGGCGCCCAGCCCGCCGAGGACCGCGGCGATCGACAGCTGGGTGCTGGTGCCGCCGAGGATGATCACGGTGAGCGCCGCGGTGCTCGCGCCGTTCGTGACGCCGAGCATGTCCGGGCTGCCCAGCGGGTTGCGGACCAGCGACTGGAAGACCGCGCCACCGGCGGCCAGGGCGGCGCCGACGGCGATCGCGGTGATCAGCCGGGGGAGCCGCAGCTCACCGATGATGAACTCGTGGGCCGGGTTGCCCTCGCCGAACAGGGTCGTCACCACATCGGCCGGGGCGATGTCGAAGTCGCCGGTGCCGAGGCTGAACACGCTCACCACGAACGTGCCGAGCACCGCGATCAGCCCGACGACCACGGCCCGGGGCCGGACGCCCGCCTTCCGGCCGATCGGGCGGGCGGTGCGCTTCTCCAGGACGGCGGTCATTTGGCGGCTCGCACGAGATAGAGGAACAGGGGGCCGCCGACGACCGCGGTGACCGTGCCGACCTGCAGCTCACCAGGGCTGCCGAGAACACGGCCGAGCACATCGGCGCCGAGCAGCAGCACCGGCGCCAGCACCGCCGTGTACGGCAGCATCCACCGCAGATCCGGCCCGGTGAACGGGCGGACCATGTGCGGGATGAGCAGGCCGACGAAGACGATCGGGCCGCACGCCGCGGTCGCGCTGCCGCAGAGCAGGGTGACCGCCACGATCACCGCGGTGCGGATGACCGCGGGCCGGGCGCCCAGGGCGCGGGCCGCGTCGTCACCGAGCGACAGCGCGTTCAGCGGCCGGGCCGCCAGCAGTCCCGTCGCCAGCCCGGCCGCGAAGAACGGCAGCAGCCGCTCGACGGTGGCGAAGTCGGCGCTGGCCAGCGAACCGGCGGTCCAGAACTTCATCCGGTCGATGGCCTGCGTGTCGCCGAGCAGCACGGCGGACACATAGGAGAGAAGTGTGGCGTTGAGCGCGGCTCCGGCCAGCGCCAGGCGGGCCGGTGTCGCCGAGCGGCCGCCGCCCACCGCGTACACCATGGCCGTGACGATCGCGGCACCGGCGAGCGCGAACCACACGTACCCGAAGAAGGTCCCGACGCCGAAGAAGACCGCCGCGGTGGCCACCGCCGCCGAGGCGCCGGCGTTGATGCCGAGCAGGCCCGGGTCGGCGAGTGGGTTACGCGTCAGCGCCTGCATGATCGCGCCGGCGAGTCCGAGCGCCGTGCCGACCATCAGGCCGAGCAGCGTCCGCGGCAGCCGGCTGTCGTGAACGATGTGGTAGTAGGCGGAGGACGAGTCCCACAGCCCGGCCCACACCTCACCGGGGGAGAGGAATCGGGCGCCGAGCCCGATGCTCAGGACCAGCACCGCGGCGAGGACCAGAAGGGCGAGGAGCAAACCGAACAGGCGTACGGAGGCGCGCCGTCCCGGCCGGGGCGGCGCGCTGGTGCGTACCCCCTGGTCGAGGGGGGTGTCGTAGGTGGACAGTGCGGTTCTCCCGTCCGGGGTGTTCTAGATCCTGTTGACGCGCGTTCGGTTCGTTAGGTTAGCCTAACCATCGCACGCGGTCGAAGGGCCGGTCGTACCCCAGAAAGACTTGAAGATGAAGTACTCGCAGCTTTCTTTGTCCCGTCGTGGCCTGCTGGCCGCTGGTGGCGCGGTCGGTGCCGGCGCGCTGCTCGCCGCCTGCGGTGGCAGCAAGAACGAGACCGGGTCGTCGCCGGCCGCCTCCAACGCCGCCGCCGGCCCCTGGTCGTTCACCGACGACCAGCCCAAGGCGCTGACCGCCCCGAGCACGCCGAAGAAGGTCGTGGCCTTCACGGGCACCGCCGCGGCGCTGGCCGACCTGGGCCTGCAGGACTCGATCGTCGGCGTCTTCGGTGAGACGAAGAAGGCCGACGGCACCGCCGAGCCGCAGGCCGGTTCGCTGGACATCAGCAAGGTCCAGATCATCGGCAACGCGTGGGGTGAGTTCTCCGTCGAGAAGTACGCCGCGCTCGCTCCCGAGCTGCTGATCACCCACATGTTCGACCCGGGCGCGTACTGGTACATCCCGGACGAGAGCAAGGACCAGATCCTCAAGCTCGCGCCGACCGCCACCATCACCGTCGGCCGGGTGCCGCTGACCAAGCCGATCGAGCGGTACGCCGAACTGGCCAAGTCGCTGGGCGCCGACCTCGACGCGCCGAAGGTCACCGAGGCCAAGGCCCGCTTCGAGAAGGCCGCCGCCGATCTGTCCGCGGCCGCCAAGGCCAGCGGCGGCATCAAGGTGCTCGCCGGCTCCGGCGCCGCCGACATCTTCTACGTGTCGAACCCGAAGGTGTCCTCCGACCTCATGTACTTCAAGGAGCTGGGCGTCGACATCATCGTCCCGGAGAAGACCGACGGCGGTGACTATTACGAGTCGCTGAGCTGGGAGAACGCCGACAAGTACCACGCCGACATCATCTTCCTGGACGCGCGGACCGGCACCCTGCAGCCCAACGACCTGGCCGCGAAGCCCGGCTGGAGCGCGCTGCCCGCCGTCAAGGCCAACCAGGTCTTCCCGTGGCAGGCCGTGCCGATCTACTCGTGGGCCGGTTCCGCCCCGCTGCTCGAGGCGCTGACCGCGGCGATCACGAAGTCCAAGAAGCTCGCCTGACGACGGCCGCCCGGAGGCGGGGTCACGGCACGCCGCCCAGCCCCGCCTCCCGCGCCCGTACGATCGCCTGCGCCCGGTCCGCGACCCGCAGCTTCATCAGGATCGTCGACAGGTAGTTGCGGACCGTCTTGTCGCTCAGTGAGAGCCGCCGGGCCACCGCCAGGTTGTCCAGCCCGCGCGCCACCAGGTCCAGCACGTCCAGCTCCCGCTGGGTCAGCTCCGGGAACGGCGACCCGGACTGCCGGGCGCCGGTCAGGAACCCCAGCGCCCGCTGCGCGATCGGACCGGAGAACAGCGCGTCCCCGTTGGCGACCGCGCGTACCGCCCGCTCCAGCTCGTCCGGACCCGCGTTCTTCAGCAGATAGCCACGTGCCCCGGCCCGCATCGCCGCGAAGAGCGAGTCGTCGTCGTCCAGCATCGTCACCACCAGCACCCGCACGTCCGGGTCGCGGCGGACCAGCTCGGCGGTCGCCTCCACCCCCGAACCGCCGGCCTCCAGGTGCAGGTCCATCAGCACCACGCCCGGCCGTGTCGCGGCCACCAGGTCGAGGGCCGTGCGCAGGTCCGCGGCCTCCCCGGCGACCTCCAGGCCGTCCAGTGAGGACAGCAGCGACCTCAGGCCCATCCGGAACATCGGATGGTCGTCGACGATCACCACGCGGACACTCATCGGGGCACCTCCACGCGTACGCACGTACCCGTCGGCGCGGCCCCCGCCAGCGACAGCGTGCCACCCAGTTCCTCGGCCCGCTCCCGCATCGACTGCAGGCCGATCCCCGGCTCGGCCGCCACGTCCAGGCCACGGCCGTCGTCGGTCACCTCCAGGAGTACCGCGTCCCCGGCCACAGTCAGCCGCACCGCGGCCGCCGCCGCACGGGCGTGCCGGCGCGCGTTGACCAGCGCCTCCGCCGCGATTCCGTACAGTCCCGCGGCCACCTCGGGACGCAGGCTCCCGGCGTCACCGGACACCTCGGCGGTCACCGCCAGATCGGTGCCGCCGAGCCGCTGCGCCAGCTCGGTGACCGCCGCGCCCAGCCCGTCACGCTCCAGCGACGGCGGCAGCAGTGCCCGCGCCAGCGTCCGTACGTCCTCGGCGCTGCGATCGAGCTCGGCCCGCAACTGCCCGAGCAGCTCATCGGCCTCCGCGGCCCGTCCGGCGCCGAGCATGTTGCGGGCGCCCTGCACGGTCAGCCCGATCCCGACGAGCGTGGGCCCGAGCCGATCGTGCAACTCCCGGCGCAGCAGCCGCCGCTCCTCGACCCGGGCCGCCGTGGTCCGCGCCCGGGCCGCAGCCAGCTCCTCACCACGCACGGCGAGCTGCGCGACCGCCGCGACGGGTCCGGCGAGAACATCAAGATCTTTTCTGGTACGCCCGTCGAGGCGCTCGCCCGGCGCGCCGGTGACCACGAGCCGCCCGACAGCCGCTCCGCCGTAGGTCAGCGGCACGACGAGTTCCGGCCCACCCGGCGTCCCGGCCTCCGCCAGCACGGGCGCCACGTCGTTCGCGAGAACGAACGTTCTGTCTTGGGTGGGAGGGTTTGCCGTTGCCTCACCCTTCGCGGGAATGAACGTTCTGTCTTGGGTGGGAGGGTTTGCCGTTGCCTCACCCTTCGCCAGAACGACCGTTCTGTCTCCCGTCGGCATGATCGATCCGGCCGGGTCGCCGGTCTCCAGGCGCACGTAGTGCAGCCGCACCGACTCGCGGATCGCCTCCACGGCGCCCTGGACCGGCCCGCTCTCGTCCGTCCCGATCCGCCGGGCCAGCCGCTCGGCAGCCGTACCCGGCCGCGCCGACGGCCCGCGCACCAGGTGATCCACCCGGGCCTGCAGCCAGGTCCGGGCCGGGAACACCGCAACCGCCAGAACCGCCGCCGCGACCGCCCCCGGCGTGCCGTCCGGCAGCGGCACCAGCCACACCACGGCCTGCGCGACCAGCACGTACGCCGCCACCGACCCGGCGGTGAGCAGCGACCAGAGCAGTGCCCGGCTGACCGCCACGTCGATGCCCCACAGCCGCTGCCGCAGCACCACGACCAGCGTCGCCGCCGGGAAGAAGGCCTGCGCCGCCATCTGCAGCACCGGAGTCACCGACGCGGAAACGAGCGGCACCGACACCGGCAACGGCAACGCCAGTGGCACGAACGACAACGCCATCAACCCCGCGCCGATGGTCAGCCAGCCGAGCCCGCGCCGCCGCTCCTCGGGCAGCCGCCGCCACCGCAGTCCCGCGTCACCGGCGGCCAGAAGCCCGAGCAGAACCACGATCCCCATCTGTACGGGCAGAGTCTCCTCGACGAACGCGTCCCACTCCCGGTTGCCGGCCGGGATCAGTCCATTGACCGGCCGGACCACGCGCATCAGCGTGATCGTCGCGCTGACCAGCACCCCGGCCGCGACGGCGACCCGGGCGTACCCCGGCAGCCGATCGTCGCGCACCAGCCACGGCACCACGGTGATCAACGCGAGCGTCCCCGGCACCCACGCGGTCCCGAGCAGCGCCAGGAACACCTCCGCGAACGGCGGCCCGCCCGCGACGTCCAGCAGCGGATACCGTTGCCCCGCCGCGGCCACCCCGCACCCGATGGCCGCGAGCCCGGCGAACCCGCCGACGACCCGGGCCCCGCGCCCGATCAGCAGACCCGCCATCAGGCCGTACACGACGCCCACGATCACGTCGTTCAGATAGAACCATTCGGTCCACGCCTCGTCCGACCGTGAGAACGGCAGCATCAGCACCGCGACGCCCGCGATCGTCAGCGAACTCCCGGCGACGACCACCGCCGCAACCCGATCCCCGGACCAGCGCCCCGTCGACATCCCCCGCACGCGGCCATGATGTCAGCCGTCTCCGCCGTGACCGCTCGTCCGATCGTGCCTCCTCCAACCGGCCGTACAGCCCCACCCCACCGGCAGCACCCCCGGCGCCTCACACAGCCGGGCGGCGGCGGAGAGCGAAACCCGCACCGGCGATGACCAGCCAGATCGCGCCGAGGTAGCCGGTGAGGTACTGCTGCGGGAAGACGTTGACGGCGATCATCAGGACCGTGAAGACGGCGCTGACCCACCCCAGCCAGCGCGGCGCGGCGCCGTGCCGGAGCGCGGCGACGGTCAGCGAACCGGTGCTGAGCAGCAGGCCCGTCCAGACCCACGGCAGGGTGTCGAGCAGCCGCTGCAGGGTCATCGCGATGTCCGGGTCGGCCGGGTTGTACGTGTGCAGCACCTGGAAGTACACCTCGGTCACCGGCCCGGACCCGACCAGGCTGAGCGCGGCGACGAGCAGCGCGCCCCACCCGGCGAGTTCCGGCAGCAGCGAACCGGCCGGGGACTGGGCGGCCAGCCAGCGGCGCAGCCCGGCGCCGAAGATCGCGGCGGTCAGTGCGGCCAGGACCATCAGCGGCAGGAACACCGCGATGATCAGGCTCCGGTCGTGGGTCTCGGCGTACATGAGCGCCGCGTCGGCGTACGCCTCCTTCTGGTCGAACATCGCCAGTCCCGACTCGAGGACCAGGGCGCTGAAGCCGGCGGCACCGGCGAGGACTCCGGCGACCGCCCAGCCGCGCGGCTGCGCGGTGACGGGCGCGGGCGGGGCGGCGAGATCCGGGACGTGACTCATCAAAAGCTCCTTGAAGACCGGGATGCTGTACGCGGGCCGCGCGGCCCGCCGGCACAAGCTCTCCCGCCCGGTGTCCCGGTTTCCACGGACACCCGTCCCGCTTTCCCGGGACACCCCGGTCCCGCCCCGCCGTGAAGATCAGCGGAACGTGGTGCCGGCCGGGAGGTGGATGCCGAAGTGGTCGCGGTAGGCCGCGAGCAGCGCCTGGTCATCGGACAGCTCGGTCTCGGCGCGGGAGTCACCGGTGGTGACGATCAGGGTCCGGTCGCTGAGGGTGACCCGGCCGCCGTCGGTGAGCAGGGTGCACACGGTCTTGACGGTGAAGTGCGAGCCGGGGTTGGTCTGCTGGAACCAGCAGGTGGCCACGAAGTCGTCGAGCGTCCGGGGCCGGGTCTCGATGCGGTACCGCGGTTTGCCGTCGCGCAGCACGTCCACGTCCCCGTCGGGGGTGTCGGCCAGCAGGAAGCGGCCGGCCGGATCGTCCTGGTCGGTACGCGAGCCGAAGTCCAGCGGGTACTCGCTGTGGTCGCCGAATCCGACATCGACAAGCCAGCGCCCGTCGACGAGCAGGACCAGGTGGTCGTACGGCGGGCCGAGCCGTTCTCCGCCGTGCACGCGGGCGGCCAGCCGGACGACGCTGTGGCCGAGCTCCTCCAGCAGAACCGCGAACAGGCCGTTGAGCTCGTAACAGAATCCGCCGCGCGCCCGCCGTACGACCTTGTCGAAAAGGTCTTCGGTGTCGAGCGAGATGCGGGTGCCGAGGTGAATGTCGAGGTTCTCGAAGGGCACCGTGGTCAGGTGGGCCCGATGGAGCGCGCGCAGCCGGGCCACGCCCTCAGGCCCGGTGCGCGGCGCTCCGATGCGGTCGAGATAGGCATTGACGTCCATGTGCCCCAGCATCCGACCTCAAGCCCCCTTGAGGTCAAGCCGGGCGGTCCTTCTTCGGCAGCGCCGCGACCACGGCCTCGTACGACGCGTCGACCGCCTCGAGGATCTCGTCGTCCGGGATGGCGCCGCCGAGCCGCAGCGTGTTCCATCCGTGCCGCCCGATGTAGGCGCTGGCCGTGGCGTCCGACGGATAGCGGGCGAGCCACTCGTCGGCCAGGTCGCGGCCCTTGCCGCACTTGACGCCGACGGTGCCGCCGCCGCCCAGGAAGGCGAAGATCTTGGCGCCCACCTTGGCGACGACGTCACCCTCCCACGGCTCGTCCTGCCAGGCTCCGGGCTTGGCGAGACAGTACTGAAGAAGTTCCGCACCGGTCACCCGGACAACCCTATTCGCCGAGGTACGCCTTGAGGGTGTTGTCCCCCTGCCGGCGGGCGCGCCCGGGGTCGGTGCCGGAGGCGATGTCGGCCTCGATCCACGCGTCTGAGCTGAGTCGCAGGAAGTCCTTGCCGTCGGAGGACATCGACCATTCCATCGCGTTCTCCGGGGTGATCGTTCCCTCCGCCCCCGCCAGGTGGTTGCGCAGCCCCCAGAACGCGCCCTCCCAGCCCAGCCCGACGGCGCCGGGGCCGTACTGCTCCCAGTGCTCCTCGTCGACCAGGGCCACGTGCTCCAGCTCGAACCGGGCGCCGTCGCCCTCGGGCGTGATGCGGACCTCGACCCAGCTGATCCCGCCGTTGAACTCCCAGGTGGCGGCGACCAGATTCGGCTTGTCGCACTTGGTGATGGTGCCGCCGGCGTTCCCCTCGAACTGGTACTTCCCGCCCTCGCGCAGGTCACCGGAGACGGGCAGGAACCAGCGCGGGATCCGCTCCGGGTTGGTGACCACGTCCCACAGATCGTCCTGGTCGGTGTCGTAGACCTGGCTGATCGTCATCACCCGGGCCTCACCGGCCTCCAGCACGCGGGTGCCGACGGCACGCCGTACCTGGTTGATCTGCTCCTTGACGTCGATCATCTTCCGCTCCTCGCATCGGTGGGTCCCGCGCCCTCGGCCAGTCGCCGCAGGCGCTTGCCGCGGGCCACCTCGGTGGCCATCGCGGACAGGTGCGGCGCCCAGAACCTCCGGAAGGGGGCCAGCCACTCGTCCACCTGCCGCAACGCGGTGTGGTCGACCGCGTAGAGACGGCGTGCGCCCGCCGGGCGCACGGTGGCGAAACCGTTGTCACGCAGCACCTTGAGGTGCTGGGACACGGCCGGCTGGGTGATGCCGAACTCCGCACGGATGACGGCGGTGACGGCTCCGGAGGTCAGCTCGCCCTCGGCGAGCAGCTCGAGGATCCGGCGGCGGACCGGATCGCCGAGCACATCGAACGCATGCACGAGCGGAACCCTATCAGATGCGACTTATATAAGTGCAAGCTTTAAAGACCGCCGGGCCCGCCCGGTGGAAGGGAGGCGGGCCCGGCGGAGTTCGCGGGTCAGGCGCGGATGCGGTTGCGCAGCAGCGCCCCGGACTCGGTCAGCGAACCGGTGCCGGCGAAGGAGCCGGCGTTGCAGGTGCCCGGCTTGAAGGCCGCGCTGCCCTCGCTCGCGTCGGAGTACGTCCAGTTGGCGTAACCGATCTTGAGCCGGTCCAGCAGGTCGAACCAGGCGTTGCTGCTGGCCACGTCGACCGCGCCGTCACCGGTGTAGGTCACCGTGCCGAACTCGGTCACGAACAGCGGCAGCGAGGCCGCGGCCCGCTCCACCTCGGCGCGGTAGTTGTCCTTGTGCGACGCCGCGTAGTAGTGGAAGGCGTACATCACGTTCGACGCGCTGACCGGGTTGTTCACGATCTCGGAGGAGTTCGAGCCCTCCGAGACGCCCAGCGACGACCAGCCGCGGGTGCCGACGATCACGACGCCGTCCGGGTCGTTCGCCCGGATCACCGGGATGACCTGATCGGCGTAGTTCTTGATCTGTGCCCAGCTCACGCCGTTCGGCTCGTTGGCGATCTCGTAGATGACGTTCTTCTTGTTCGCGTGCCGGGCCGAGACCTGCGCGAAGAAGGTCTTTGCGCGTTCCAGGTTGAACGCCGGGTCGCCCGGGGTGAGGATGTGGAAGTCGATGAGCGCGTACATGCCGCGCTCGGTGGCCTCCTCGACCAGGTTGTTCACGCGGTTGGTGAACCCGGCCGGGTCGGTCTCGTAACCCTGCTCCTGGACGTACATCGAGATCCGGAACAGGTCGGAGTTCCACTCCTTGGCGAGCACGTCGAGCGAGGCGTCGGTGTAGCAGTTCGGGAACCACTGGATACCGTGCGTGCTCATGCCCTTGAGCTGGACCGCCTGGCCGCTCTCGTTGCACAGCTTCGTGCCGCAGACCCGCAGCTGGCCGTTGACCTGCACCGGCGTGCCGCTGGTGGGAGGCGGCGTGGAGGTGCTCGCGCTGGGGCTGGGCGAGGACGGGACGCTGGGCGACGGCGAGGACGGGGTCGTGCCGGTGCAGGCCTGACCGTTGACCAGGCAGCTCGTCGGGCGGCCGGCGCCGTTGACGATGAAGCCGAAACTGGTGGAGGCTCCGGCCGCGATTGTGGCGTTCCAGCCCGCGGGCGTGAAGGTGTAGGTGCTGCCGCTGCCGGCCTGCGTGGCGTTCCAGGACTGGGCGACGGTCGTCCCGGCCGGGAAGGTCAGCTCGACCTTCCACGTGCTGATCTGCGACGACGTGTTGTTGTTGACGGTCACCTGGGCCTGGTATCCGTTGCTCCAGGCGTTCTGGACGGTGAACGCCGCCGTCTCCGCGCTCGCCGGGAGCGCGAAGAAGGCGGCGGTCGAGGCCGCGGCCACGGCTAGCACCGTGGTTAGGATGGTGGCGGTACGGCGTTTCACGAAACATCACCTCGGGGGATGGTCGCGGGCCGCCGCTGGGGAACGGCAGTGGGGGAACCCGCGCTGGGAGCGCTCCCAGGGCCTCCGACTGTAACCCCTGTGATAAGCGCCGTCTATTCCAGGGCGACCGCCACCGGCTGAATCGTGATCCGCACCGGTGTGCCGGGGGGCAGGTCCGGCAGCCGTCCGCTGGGTACCTGCGCCACCACGAGGTGATCGTCCACCGACACCGTGACCCGGCTCAGCGAACCAAGGAAACTGCTGGTCAGCACCTTGACCGTGGAGTCCGGATCGGGGACCGCCTCGATCGCCTCGGGCCGGATGAGCGCGGTCACCGCCCCGTCCGCGTGCGGGGTGACCAGCGGCAGCCGGTGACCCAGAACCTCGACGGTGTCGCCGGTGACAGTTCCCGGCAGGCGGTTGCTGAGCCCGACGAAGTCGGCCACGAACGCGGTCGCCGGCCGCAGGTACACCTCCGACGGTGTGGCCAGCTGCTCCAGCCGTCCGGCGCGCATCACACCGACCCGGTCGGCGATCGCGAGGGCCTCCTCCTGATCGTGCGTGACGAACAGCGTGGTGGTGCCGACCTCGGTCTGGATGCGGCGGATCTCGTCACGCAGCTGCACCCGCACCTTGGCGTCCAGCGCCGACAGCGGCTCGTCGAGCAACAGCACCTGCGGCTCGATCGCCAGCGCCCGGGCCAGCGCGACCCGCTGCTGCTGACCGCCGGAGAGCTGGTGCGGATACCTGTCCCTGAGGTCGGACAGGCCCACGAGCTCCAGCATCTCCGCGGCCCGGTTCTTCGCCGACGACCGTCGCAGGCGCAACCCGAACTCGACGTTCTGCAACGTGTTCAGGTGCGGGAAGAGGCTGTACGCCTGGAACACCATGCCCATGTCACGCTTGTTGGCCGGCAGTCGCGTGACGTCGCGGCCGTCGACCAGCACCCGCCCGGCGGTCGCCTCCTCCAGCCCGGCCAGGATCCGCAGGGCGGTGGTCTTGCCGCAGCCGGACGGCCCGAGCAGCGCGACCAGCTCGCCCGGCTCGATCGACAGGTCCAGGTCGTCGAGGGCGTGCACGGCGCCGAACGTGCGGCGCAGCCCGTCGAGGTGAACGGCGACGCCGGTCATGAGGTCTTCCCCTTCTTCGAAGAGCCCGCCAGGGACAGCACGAGCAACAGCGCGAACGCGAGCAGCAGCGCCGCGAGTGACACCGCCACCGAGACGGTCGCGCTGCTCTTACCGAGGTACTCGATGGCGACCTGCAGGTTGGTGCGGTGCAGCAGCGACGCGATGGTGAACTCGCCGAGTACCAGGGCCACGGTCAGGAACGCCGCCGACAGCACGGCCGACCGGATGTTCGGCAGCACGACACGCCAGATCACGGTCGTCCAGCCGGCGCCGAGACTGCGGGCGGCCTCGGCCAGGGTCTTCACGTCGATCGCGGACAGGCCGGTGTCGATCGCGCGGTACGCGTACGGGAGCACCAGGATCGTGTAGGCGAACACCAGCGTCAGCGACGAGCCGCCGATCAGGTAGTTGACCCAGGCGTAGACCGGAGCCAGGCCGACGACCAGCACGATCGCCGGGATGGTCAGCGGCAGCAGGCAGAGGAACTCCACCAGCCGGCGCAGACCCGGCAGTCGCAGGCGTACCCAGACCGCCGTCGGCACCAGCAGCGCCAGCATCAGCACCGACGTGAGCGCGGCCTGCGCCAGCGACGCGAGGATGCCCTCGGCCAGGGCCGGGTACTCGGAGCTGAGCCGGGGCCAGTCGACCAGCAGCGGCCAGGTCTCCGGGTCGCGGGTGCTGAACTCGACCATGGCGACGAGCGGGAGCAGGAAGAACACGCCCATCACGGACAGCACGGTCCAGCGGAAGATCACCCTAGCCATCTGGCGGTCCTCCTCTGCAGCAGCGAGTAGGCGGTCATCACCACGGCGACCACCACGACCATGCCGAGCGCCATGGCCTTGCCCAGGTTGGCCTGCCCGAGGACGACCTCGCTGGTCAGGGCACCGCGGATCTGCAGCGGCACGATCGGGCTGCCCTGGCTGACCAGGGCCGCCGCGGTGGCGTACGCGGAGAAGGCATTGGCGAAGAGAAGCAGCGTGGAACCGAGGAACGCCGGTGCCAGCAACGGCCCGGCCACCCGCGTCCAGTACTGCCAGGTGTTGCCGCCCAGGCTGACGTGCGCCTCACGCCACTGCGGCCGGATGCCGTCGAGCGCGGGCAGGAAGACGATCACCATGAGCGGGATCTGGAAGTAGGTGTAGACGAGGGTCAACCCCGGAAGTTCGAAGAGCCAGACCCCGTTGGCGTACGGGTCGAGCCCGTGCTCCTGAAGCCAGACGGTGACGAAGCCGGACAGGCCGATGGTCGCCAGGAAGGCGAACGCCAGCGTGACGCCGCCGAACTGCGCGAGCACCCCGGCCGCCGCCGTGACCATCCGGCGCAGCAGCCCGTCGGGTTTGCCGGTGACCAGCGCGTACGCCAGCAGGGCACCGAGCACCGCGCCGATGATCGCGCTCGACGCGGACAGGGTGATGCTGCGGCCGAACGCCGCAACGATGTACTCGTCGCCGAGGGCGCGCACGTTGTCGAGGGTGAACCCGCGGCCGCCGTCTCCGGTGAACGCGCCGATCACCACGGCCAGCGTGGGAATGATCAGGAAGATCGTCACGAACGCGAAGAACGGCACGGTACCGAGCAGGGCGGCGCCCCGCAGGCGTGGCCGCCGGGCCACGCGCTGCGGAGCGTCCGCGGCGATCTCAGCCAATGGCCTTGGCCCAGTTCGCGGTCAGGTACTCCTTGGCCTTGGTGCTCTGCGCCTCGGTCGGGATGACCGGGGTGCCCTCCACCTTGGGCAGTGCGGCGAACGCGGTCGCGTCGATGGTGCCGGCCTTCTGCATGGCGTCGGCGCGGACCGGGCGGGCGCCGCCCTTGAGCCACAGGTTCTGGCCCTCGTCGGAGTACAGGAACTCCTGCCACAGCCGGGCCGCCGCCGGGTGCGGAGCATCCTTGTTGATCGCCTGCACGTAGTACGAGCCGAGCACGGCGTTGGACGGCACGAAGACCTTCCAGGTCGGCAGCTTCTTGGACTGCGCGGCGTTCAGGTAGTCCCAGTCGAAGACGACCGGGGTCTGTCCGGACTCGACGGTCGCCGAGGTCGGGTCGACGGGCAGGAAGTTGCCGGCCTTCTTCAGGCCGGCGAAGAACTCGACGCCCTTGGCGATGTCCTCGACGGTGCCACCGTTGGCCAGCGACGCCATCTGCACACCACCGAATGCGGCACCGGCCTGCGTCGGGTCGCCGTTGAGCGCAACCTTGCCCTTGTACTCCGGCTTCAGCAGGTCGGCGACACTCGTCGGGGCGGGCACCTTGGCGCTGTCGTACCCGATCGACATGTAGCCGCCGTAGTCGTTGACCCAGGCGCCGTTCGCCTCCTTGAGGCTGTCCGGGATCTCGGCGAACTTCTCCACCTTGTACGGGGCGAAGATCGCGGTGTTCGCGGTCGCCACCGACATGCCGAGGTCGAACACGTCGGGCGCGGTGTCCTGGCCCTTGAGCTGGGTGGCCGCGTTGATCTCGTCCTGGCTCGAGCCGTCCGGCTGGGCCGAGTTGACCTTGATGCCGTACTTGTCGCCGAACGCCTTGATGATCTCGCCGTAGTTGGCCCAGTCGGGCGGCAGCGCGATGACGTTGAGCGCGCCCTCCTTCTTGGCCTCGGCGATCAGGGCGTCCAGGCCACCGAGGTCGGCGGCGCTGGTGGCGGTGGCGGCGCCGCTCGTGGCGGCCTCCGACTCCTTCTCCGGCGGCGAGCAGGCGCCGGCGAAAGCGACTATCGCGGCGGCCGTCAGGGTGGCGGCCGCTGAGCGGGCGAGGGTACGCACTGTGTTCCTCCTTCTGCGGCACCGGAGACCCGATGCGCGCTGGTGGATCATGGAAGTGCCGGGTGGAGGGAAGGCGTACGGCAGTAGACCTGGGGGCGAATTCGGCCCTTCCGCCGTCGCCTGGGGTTTGCCTGCACTTTTCCACGCCACGATGATGATCGAAAGCAGTCGTTGGCTACCTGTTACCAACCTTGCGGAAGATCGTTCCGGTCGGCAGACTCGCCGATCGACCTCTGCGACGCTCCTAGGAGGACGGTCTGGTGACGCGCGCCCTTCCCGCCCGGCTCGCCGCGGCGATCGGCGCCGCCGGCATCGCCGTGCATCTCGCGCTCGCCGGCGCGCACGCCGGCCACGCTCCCGCGTTCCTGGCCGGGCTCGGCGCGCTCGCGCTGGTCTGCGTCCCCTGCGGCGTCTCGCTGTGGCGACGGCCGGGCGACCGCGCGGCGTGGGTGACTCTGCTCGCGCTGAGCGCGATCATGATGGTGCTGCATCTTGGCATGGACCCGGAGGGCCCGATGCTGGCGGTGGTGCTCGCGGTGCCGGGCCTTCAGGTCCTGCTGGGTGCGGCGGCTCTTGTGGTACGGGTGAAGCACACGGAGTGACGATGCGACTGACGTTCGACGGCGAGATCATCTACTGGCGGGGACCCGCCCCGCATCACTTCGTCCCGGTCCCCGAGGCGGAGTGCCAGGCCCTCGCCGACGCGTCGTCGCTGGTCACGTACGGCTGGGGGATGATCCCGGTGACCGTCCGCCTCGGCGGCTCGCAGTGGACCACGTCGCTGTTCCCCAAGGACGGCGGCTACCTCGTCCCGATCAAGGCGGCCGTGCGGAAGGCCGAGTCGCTGGACGCGGGCGACCCGGTCGCCGTCGAGCTCGAGATCGACATCTAGGCCGCGTTCTCCACGATCTCCTTGAGGCGGGTCAGGTCGGCCTGGACCAGGCCGGCGTCGCGGTCGAACTCCTCGTCGGTCATGCCCGGCAGTCGTAGCAGCGTGAACATGATCTCGGAGGTGTCCTTGCCGGCCGTGATGACGCGCATCGGTGCGTAGACCTCGTCCCCGCCGGGTGGCCGGACCCAGTGGTCCAGGACGCCGTGGTCGTTGCGTGGGGCGAAGATCAGCTCGGCGCCGTCGTCGCCGATCAGCCAGCGGTCGCCCTCTTTCGTGACCGTCGTGGCCAGGCCGGACGCCCACTGCGGCAGGTTCGCCGGGTCGGCCGCGAACTCGTACACGCGGTCGGCCGGCAGGTCGATGTGCTCGCTGAGGTACCGGGATGCGGAAGTCACTCCGGGATCCTCGCAGAAAATCACGCCACTTGACGGCGTACCGATTGATCGACATAGTCCGTATCCATGAATGTGACATCGTTCCGTTCTTGGAAACGGGCGGCTGCCGCCGTGTCGGCCGCCGCCCTGGTCACGGCACTGACCGTGGCCCCGTCGCCCGCGCACGCCACCCCGGCGGTAGCGAGCTACGCGACGACGATCAACGGCGACAGCACCGACGTCTACTACCCCACGACCGGCACCCGGCTGCCCGTCGCACTCCTCCTGCAGGGCGCCAACGTGGACAAGTCGCACTACTCCACGTATGCGGAGACGCTCGCCTCGTACGGCTTCGTCGTAGCCGTTCCCAACCACTCCCGCAGCCTGTTCGGCCAGAGCGGCCTCTTCCCCGAGGGCGCCCAGGCCGGCTGGGCCGTCGACTGGGCCGAGGCCGAGGACGACGACCCTGCGTCACCGCTTCATCGGCGCATCGACGAGAACACCCTGGTGCTGTCCGGCCACTCGTTCGGCGCCGCGACCGCGCTCAGCCTGAGTTCCGGTCTCTGCGTCATCCCGTTCTGCGCGATCGCCAACGTCGCACCCGGCGAGCTCGAGGCGGTCGTCACGTACGGCGGCAACAACGTCCTCACCGGCACGTCGCTGATCCTGCCCGTGCTCAACACCGTCCCGGTCGCCTACATCCAGGGTCTCGCCGACGGCGTCGCGACCCCGGACGAGGGCGAGGGCACCTACAACCTGACCGCCGGCACGCCGAAGGCCTTCATCGAGCTGGCCGGTGCCAACCATTACGGCATCACCGACGCGCAGAACCCGGCAGGGGCCGCCCCGGACCCGTCGGCGCAGACCCTGAACCAGGCGGTCGGCGTCGAGACGACCGCTCGCTGGTCGGCGCAATGGCTGCTCGCCCAGACCGGCGACAGCGCCGCCAAGAAGTACGTCTACACCACCGGTGACGCCGCCGACCCGAACGTGACCGTCACCTACGTCAAGTAGCCCCGGCCCCGACCTGGTCGAACAGGGCGCGCGACTCCGATCGCAGCCGGCGGGCCCGTTCCGGGTCCGCCGGTTCGAGGCATGCGGCCAGTCCGGCGGCGGCGCGGGCGATCGCGTACGGCTGGTCCCAGCGCCGTGCCGTCGCCAGGGACAGTTCGAAGCCGTCCCGGGCGGCCGCGATGTCACCGGAGCGCAGCAGGGTCCGCGCCCGGTCGTGCAGGATGTCGGCCCGGGTCCGGATCTCGCCAACCCGCTCGGCGAGTTCGACGGCCCGCTGATGCTGGACCAGGGCCTCGGCGTAGCGGCCCTGTTCGGTGAGGACGTTACCGAGTTCGGCGCAGGCCTCCATCTCCATGGTCGGCAGGCCGCGACGGACGACGATCCCGAGAGCGAGTTCCACGTACCGCTGGGCCGCCTCCGGGGTGGCGAGGCCCAGCCGGAGTTTGCTCCGCTGGATCTGGAGCAGGCATCCGGCCCGCTCATGGCCCTCGCCGCGATCGATCGCGAGCAGCCGCAACCGGTCGATCCGCAGCGCCTCCTCATACCGGCCGAGCCGCTGGTAGGCGGTGCTCAGCTGGAAGAGCGCGACCGGCATCTGGTACGACCCCCTGGCGCGGGCGGCCAGGTGCAGAGAGCGTAACGCCGACGCGGCGGCCTCCGGGTAGCGGTTCATCGCGTTCTGGATGGCGGCCAGGTTGCTGAGCCCGGCGGCGAGCGCGGTGGGCTCACCACGCCGCTCCCAGATCTCCATGGCTATGCCGAGATGGTGACGCGCGAGCTCGTACGCCCCGGTGCGGTAGTGGTACGAGGCGACGCTCTTGGCCATGGCGGCGACCCCGTCGTCGTCACCCTTCTCCCTCGCGACGGCGAGCGCGTGTCCGCTCAGCCGTGCGACGTCCTCGTTGTACCCGCGGTAGAACAGCAGGTACCAGGCAGCTCGCGGGATCCACCAGGTATAACGCGGTTCACCGGCCGTGTCGGCCGCGTCCATGAACGCGCCGAGGGCGGCCCGCTGCCGCTCCAGCCGCGCCTCCGGATCGGTGATCGCCGTCAGCAGGTCCGCCCGTGGCGCGGGGACGGTGCCGAGATCGCGGGCGACGAGCGGGCGCTGCACACCGGTCACCGTCGCAAGCAGCGCGTGGGTCTCCAGATTCAGCACGCCCAGCAGGGCCGGGGCGCGCTCCTCCTCGGTCACGAGCGCGGCGGCGTACTCGCGGAGCAGGTCGTGCAGGCGGTAGACCCCGGGGGCGGGTTCCTCGATCAGGTGCACGTCGACCAGCTCGTCCAGCAGGTCGCCGGCCCGGGTCAGGGGCAGGTCGGTGAGTGCCGCGGCCGCGGGAGCGTCGACGAGAGCACCCGGGTAGACGCCGAGCAACCGGAAGAAGCGGCGGGCGGGTTCGTCGAGGTGGCTGTAGGAGAGGGCGAACGCGCTGATCACGGTCCGGTTCTCGACGGCCAGTTCGGGCAGGGCGGCGTCGGTGAGGCGCCGGACCAGGTCGGTGACCCGCCAGCGCGGACGCTGCGCCAGGCGTGCCCCGGCCAGCCGCACCGCGAGCGGGAGACCGTCGCAGCGGCGGACCACCTCGGCGGCGGCCTCCGGTTCGGCGCGGACCCGGTCACCGGCGATGCGCCGCAGCAGCGTCGTCGCCTCGGCCGGGGCGAGCAGGGGCAGCGACTCGGGGCGGACGTCGTCGAGGCCCGCGAGCCGGCGACGGCTCGTGACCAGGGCGATGCTGTCCGGCGAGGACGGCAGCAGGTCGGCGACCTGCTCGCTGGTGGCGGCGTTGTCCAGGACCACCAGGACCCGCCGCCGGGAGACCTCGTTGCGCCACAGCGCGACCCGCCCGGCCAGATCGCCGGGGATCGCGTCGGCGGACAGGCCCAGCTGCCGCAGCAGCATCAGCAGCGCGGCCTGCGGTTCGACCGGGTCCTGTTCGGAATGTCCGTGCAGGTCGATGAAGAGGTGCGCGTCGGGGAAACGGTCGCCGACCCGGGCCGCCAGGTGCAGGGCCAGGGTCGTCTTGCCCGACCCGGCCATCCCGTCGACCACGATCGCCGGCTCGCCCGTGTCGACCCTCTCCAGCAGGCGGTCGGTCAGCGCCGCACGGCCGGTGAAGTCGCGGACCGTACGCGGAAGGCATCTGATGGCGCCTGACGGAGTGCCGGACAGGATCTCGCGGTGCAGCGCCTGCAGTTCCGGTCCCGGCTCGATGCCCAGCTCGTCGCGCAACCTGTCGTAGGCACGGCGATACTCCGTCAGCGCGTCGGCCTGCCGTCCGGTCTGCTGGTAGGCCAGCATCAGATGCCCGCGCAGACGCTCCCGCAGCGGGAACCGCTCGACCAGCGGCACCAGGTCGGCGAGCAGCTCACGGGCCCGGCCCGCGGCCAGTTCCAGCGCGGCCCAGTCCTCGGCGGCCAGGGTGTGCTGCTCGTCCAGGGCGGCCGCGGCCAGACGCACGGCGGGAGCGTCGATCTCGGCGAAGGCCTCACCACGCCACAGATCCAGAGCTTTGCGGTACGCGGTACGCGCCTTCCCGGGATCACCGGCGGCCCGGGCCTCGTCCACGAGCCGCGCGAACACCAGCGCGTCCAGATCGTCGGGGCCGACGCGGATCCCGTACCCGGCCGGATCGCTGAGAATCGCGTCGGCCGCCACCACCCGTCGCAACCGGGACACGCACGTGTGCACCTGGCCACGGGCCGTCGCCGGCGGTGTGGTGTCCCAGACCGCTTCCACGATCCGGCTCAGCGGAACGATCTGGCCCGGTCGTATCAGGAGCATCGCGAGCACGACCCGATCCCGGCCCGCGGAGATCGTGACCGGCAGGTCGCCGTCCATGACCGACAGCGGCCCGAGGATGCGGTAGCGCATCGGCGCAGAGTAGCCGAGCTGAGCTCGTCAAACGGGGGTGCCGACCGCCTGCTGGGAACGGTCGCCGGCGCGGGTTGGCGGGGTGCGCTACCTTGGCGGGCCGGACGGGCGGGTGGAGGGTGATGACCGCGGAGATCGGCTGGCGTTCGGCACCGATGGGACGGGCGGTTCTGGTCGTTCTCGAGGCCGCGCCGCGGCCGCTGCAGAGCGTGCTCACCGAGGACGAACTCGATCGGCTCCGGCCCGTCCTCGACGCCACCGTCGAGGCGGCGCGGGCGGGGGAGTTCAGCAGGATCCGTTTGCGCGACGCCGCCCGCGACGCCATCGGACGGGACCCGTTCAGCCAGGTCGAGCCGGAGAAGGACGACGACGGCGGTTGGTGGTGGCCCGCTCTCCTGATCGTCGGCGGTCTGATGGGCGTGCTCAGCCCGGACCGTCCGATGTGGCTGCGGGTGATCGGCGGTCTGGTGCTGGCCGCCGGGCTGGACGAGGTGTTTCAGCAGCTGCGCCGCCTGCGTCGTCGCCGGGCCGCCCGCTGACTTGCGGGGTGACGTCCGGGGCCGCCTCAGCCCGTGAGCGGCCTTGGGACCGGGAGCGCCGCTCACCAGGCTGAGGATGACAACCCAGGGTGCCGCGTAGCCGTACCGAAGGAGGATTTTCAGGTTCTTCCGCGGCGACCGCGCCGGATGCCGCGAGCCGGGGGAGTGGGCGCGATGAGGTGATCCGGCCAGGTCGCGCGGACCTGCCCCTGCGCCTCGAAGTCGGCGGCCAGCTCGGACAGCAGGCGGACCGCCTCGGCGACCTGCTCGTCGGTCCAGGGTGGATCGCCGGCCCCGCGGGATTCCCAAGCCTTGCGGGCCAGAGCCGGCGCCTGCTCGGGAATGCCCGTCTCCACCGCGTGGTGGACCATGCCGGCGATCACCTCGGCCAGGCTCAGGCTCTCCTTGTGGGCGTCCAGCACCCGTTTGCTGCGCAGCGCCGCGTCGTGGCGCGGGCGGCCGCTCAGGACACGCATGTTGGAGAAGACGGCGCCCGCGGCGATCGAGCCGAAGACGCCGCCCGACATCTCGAAGGTGCGTTCGGTGGCGAAGTGCGCGAGGTCGTGGGGAACCCGATACTTCCGGTCGTAACCGGGCAGCTGCAGGATCACGCCGTCGGCCCGGTGGAGCGTCGCCACGGTCGACCCGGTGGTGCTGTGTGCGAACACGACCAGCATGCCGACATCCTGCCACCCCGATCACCGCGACGTCATCGTCCGGACGTCTCGCGTACACCTACGGCCAGCAGATGTGCGCTGGCGGCCACGATCTCCGGCTCGGTGCCGCAGACCCGGGCCAGTTTCAGCGCGCCGTCGAAGACCACTTCCTCGGCCGGTGTTCCGGCGGCCGCCTCGGCAGCGCCCCACGCCGGGCCCTCGACGCCGTGCACCGTGATCCCGGTGAGGCCGGCCTCCCGGCATTCGGCGATCAGATCCGCCACCCGGTGGAAGTAGGCGTGTGTGAACCCGAGCCCCGGATGGTTGATGCCGTCGGTGAGGATCTGGCGGGTCTCCTCGACGATGGCCGGGCCGAGCCGGCCGGTGACCGCGAAGTCGATCGGGCCGGCGAACCGGGAGATCGCCGCGGCCACCACCACACCGCCCGGGCGCGTCACCCTGACCGCCTCGCTCAGCGCCCGCACCCGGTCGCCACGGTCCTGCAGATGGTAGAGCGGGCCGAGCAGCAGCGTCGCGTCGTGGAAGCCGTCCGGTTCGGGCAGCTCGCGGGCGTCGCCGACGACCGCGTCGATCGGCGGCTGCCCGGCGCGGGCCTGCTCGACGTGCGCGGGGACCAGGTCGATGAGACGGACCCGGTAACCGGCGCCGAGCAGCGGCCGGGCGTAGGCGCCGGGACCGCCGCCCACGTCCAGGATCGAGGCGGGCGCCGGAGGCAGGTGCTGCTCGAGCAGCTCCAGCGTCCGGATCCGCTCCAGCTGGAACGAGGCGCGCCGGTCCAGCCGGCCCGCCTCGTCGTAACCGGTGTAGAAACTGACGATCTCCCTGATCTTCTGGTCCACACCGGCCATCGTGGCAAGGCGGTCACGCCCCGGGCCAGCGCATTTCTCGGCGCAGGTCCCCCGGACCTCGATCGGCAGTGGCATGCCACCGTTCTCGACCCGGGGCGCCCGGCCTCAACGCGGAACCGTGTCGCCCTCGCCGGTCCGCTTCTGCGCCTCGTCCACACCCCGGTCCACGTGCTGGGAGTACTTGGCGCCGGTGCGCTCGTCGATCTGGTCGCCGGCCTTCTCCAGCCCCTGATCCACCTGCTCGTCGTGCTTGCCCGCGAAGTCCTTGGCCTTGTTCAGGAAGTCACTCATGGACCCGGGATGCCCGGCTCCGCGCCGGCCAAACCGGCCGGTCGTGCGCATGCGTGTCACGCTGGGGGGTATCCACACCGCGGAGGGACAACCCATGACCGACGCGAGTTTCGCCCGGCCGCACACCGAGACCTTCGAGCACGGGGGTGCGACCGTCGACCTGATCGACGCCGCCACCGTACTGGCCGCCGCCCGGGCCAACCCGGTCGAGCTGCTGCGGCGGGCCGACTGGCCGGACCCGGTGCAGCGGGTCGACCTGACCGTCGACGGGACCGGGGGATCCGAGCACGTGTTCATCGCCCGGATCGTCGCGCTCGCCGACACCGAGCAGCGCATGCGCGCGCTGGTGCTCGGCCGTGATCCGCTGGGCCTGCTCCTGTCCCGCCGGATCGCCGCCGGCGACGAGGTGGTGACCCGGATCGTGGACGGCGTCGGCACGGCCGCCGCCGCGGCGTACCGCAGATTGGGGTTGGAGAAGCCGGTCGAACGCGAACCCGGACTTCTCGCCGACGCCGCCGCCGGGATCGAGGCGACCGTGACCTGGACCGACGACGGTTCCGTCGCCCGGCTCGAGTCGCGGGTGCCGCGTGACGAGGTCGGTGTCACCCACCTGCGCGCGTTCGTCACCCTCACTCTGCAGGCCGTCACCGAGCTCTCCGGCGCCGGATCGCTGGCCGGGCGGCACTACGTGGTCAGCCGGGAGAACCTGCCGCGCAACCCGGCGACCACGCAGTCGGTCACGCTCGACATGGTCGGTGGGCTCGCCGACGTGGTCGCCGAACTACGCCAGATAGCCGTCTCCTTCCGGCATCCCGAGGCGATGGCACGGTGGGGCGCCCGTCGCCCTCAGGGCCTGCTGATGTACGGGCCACCCGGCACCGGCAAGACGATGCTGTCCCGAGCCCTGGCCAACGAGATCGGCGCTGACTTCCGCGAGATCCGTACCCCGGAGATCCTCGACAAGTGGCTCGGCGGCTCCGAGCGCAACATCAAGCAGATCTTCCGGGAGGCCCGCGGCTACCGGACGCCGACGCTGATCCTGTTCGACGAGTTCGACTCGATCGTCAGCTACGCCGGGGCCGGCGGTGACGCGGCCAGCCAGGCCCTCAACGCCGTCGCCGGGATCTTCAAGCAGGAGATGAACGACCTCATTGAGGAGAACCCGAACGTCATCGTGGTGGCCACCACCAACTTCCCCCACCGCGTCGACGAGTCACTGATCCGTTCCGGACGCTTCGATGTGAAGATCAGCGTCCCGAAGCCGGACGAGCACGCGCGCGCGGAGATCTTCCGCAAGATGATCCGCGCCCTGATCAGCGCCCACGAGAGGCCTGGCTTCCGGATGTTCGCCGACGACCTCGACCCGCCGGTCCTGGGCGTGGCCGCCACCGGCATGACCGGCGCCGACATCAAGGAGGTGCTGCGCCGGGTGCAGCTCGCCAAGGCGATGCAGGAGGCCCGCGGCGGCCCGGCCGGCCCCATCACGCAGGACGACCTGCTCACCGCCGTCCGCAACCTCCGCGGCGGCCCGGCCACCACCCCTTGACCGCGGCCGTCCGCTCTCCCTCGCCCTGACCGCGGCCGGTTCACCCGCGTCGTGGCGTCCGGTTCGCGCTTGTCATGGCCGACCGGTTCGCGCTTGTCGCGGCCGGCCGGTTCGCGCTTGTCATGGCCGCGTGTTGCTCGTTCGTCTCAACCTGCCGTTTGCTGTCGTTCGCCTCCACGATGTCTCCGGCCCACATGCCCCGCTCCACCGCGTGGTGATCTGTGCCCGCCGGTGAGCCGTGGGTCACCACGCGAGGCGCTTCACCTGCCAGTGTGGTGATCTGTGCCCGCCGGTGAGCCGTGGGTCACCACGTGGGGGGCGCTGGTTTGCAGTGTGGTGACCTACACCCGTCGGCGAGCCAAAGTCGTGCCGGGAAGTCCGGGCGCGCCCCGCGGTAGGCGTCCAAGGCGGCGGGCAGGAAGTGGGCGGTGGCCGCGGCGGGAAATCGGCTGCTGCGGGTGGGGTGAGTATCTAGGGTGGACGGATGCCGAGCCTTGAGTTTCCCGCGGTGCCGTCCGCGAACGGTTACAGCCATGCCGTCGTGGTCGGGCCGGGCAGCCGGGTCGTTCATACGTCCGGGCAGGTGGCGATCGACGCTGATGGGAAGGTGCCGGAGGGGTGGGAGGAGCAGACGCGGCTGGTCTTCCGCAATCTGGGTGAGGTGCTGGCGTCGGCCGGCGCGGGCTGGGGGGACGTGGTCAAGCTGACCTACTTCGTGACCGGCGTCGACGAGCTGCCGGCGATCCGGCGGATCCGGGACGAGTTCGTCGACGTGGCGCGGCCGCCGGCCAGTTCGCTCGTGCGGGTGGCGGGGTTGTTCCGGCCCGACCTGCTCATCGAGATCGAGGCCGTGGCCGCGGTGCCGGCATGACGGTGGACGTGCGGTTCACCAAGTGGGGTGGGCGGCGGCACTGGGAGTGCGAGCTGGAGCGGCTCGGCGAGGACGGGTTCGGGGTGTGGCTCGGCGGCCGGAAGGGGATCAGCATGCGTCGCGGCGACGGCCGGCACTTCCCTCAGGGGCACGACTTCGTGATGCTGGTGCCCGCCGAGGGCGACTGGATCGCCTCGGTCAACGCGCCCACCGAACACACGTCGATCGCCGTCTACATCGACATCACCGACCGCCCGCGGATCGACGGCGGGGTGGTCCACGCCTGCGACCTGGACCTCGACGTGATCCGGAAGTGGGACGGCTCGGTCCTGGTGCTCGACGAGGACGAGTTCGCCGAGCACCAGGTCCGCTACGGCTACCCGCCGGAGGTCGTCGCCGCGGCCCGGGCCACCTGCGACGAGCTGTTCACCAGGCTCAGCGCGGAGGTCCAGCCGTTCGAGACCGAGGCGCGACGCAGGCTGGACGACTGGGCCGCCGAACGCTGAGCCGGCGAACCGCGGGGCCTCGGAGAGCAGCTCCCGTACGGTCGCCTCGTCGTCCACCACCAGCAGCCGCCGCATGGCCCGAAACTACCGTCCACCTACGACGTTTCCGGTGTCATCCTGGGAGAACTCTCAGGCTCGGCGCTGCAGGAAGTCGTAGACGTCGCGGTTGTCGACGCCGGGGAAGGTGCCCGGCGGCAGGGCGGCCAGCAGGTGCGAGTGGACGCGGGCGCTCGGCCACGCGTTGCCGGCCCACCGGTCGATCAGCTCGGCCGGCGGGCGGCGGCAGCAGTCGGGGTCGGGGCAGTGCGAGACGGTACGCCCGGACACGTCACCACCACGGAACCAGCGGGCGTGTTCGTACGGCGTGCCGACGGTGACCGAGAACAGCCCGGAACCGGTCGCCTCCACGTGGACGGTGCACCAGTACGTGCCGGCGGTCGTGTCGGTGAACTGGTAGAACGACGAGTACGGGTCCTCGGCCTCGAACACGGTCCGCGACGCCCACTTGCGGCACACCGGCTGGCCCTCGATCGCGCCGGTCACGTCCGACGGGAAGCGGACGTTGTCGTTCTCGTACGCCTTGTAGACGATCCCGCTCTCGTGGACGCGCGCGAAGTGCACCGGGATGCCGAAGTGGTGCGTGGCCAGGTTGGTGAAGCGGTGCGCCGCCGTCTCGTAGGAGACCCCGAACGCGTCGCGGAAGTCGTCGATCGCGAGTGCCCGGTCGGTCTTGGCCTCGGCGAGGAAGTCGACGGCGAACTTCTCCGGCATGAGCAGTGCCGCCGCGAAGTAGTTGACCTCGACCCGCTGGCGCAGGAAGTCACCGTAGTCGGACGGGTCGTTGTGGCCGAGGACGAAGTGCCCGAGTGTCTGCAGCACGACGGCCCGAGGGTCGTGGCCCTTACCGCTGGCCACCTGTGGGAGATAAATTCTGCGGTTCTTCAGGTCGGTGACCGACCGGGTGGAGCTCGGCAGGTCGTTGACGTAGTGCAGGCTGAACCCGATCTGGGCGGCGATGTCGAGGATCCCGCGTTGCGACAGCGGGCCGGTCGTGTGGCGTACCGACTGAAGGACTTTCGCCGCCGCCGCCTCGATCTCGGCGAAGTAGTTGTCACGGCGGCGCATGTCCGCGCGTAGCTGCGCGTTGGCCCGCCGGGCCACCTCGGGTGTGGCGGTCTGCTCGGTGAGCACCCGGTTGAGCTCGCGATGCATGCCGATCAGTGACTCCAGCGCGTCGGCCGGCAGGCGCCGCCCCGCCCGTACGACCGGAAGGCCCAATGCCTGGTAGGCGGGGTTCTTCTGGAAGTGAGCGAGCTCGATCTCCAGGCCGGCGCGACGGCTCGGGGCCTCGGAACGGAGAAGATCCTGCATCGGTACGCCGAGCGCGCCGGCGATCGCCTGCAGCACCGACAGTTTGGGCTCCCGCTTGCCGTTCTCGATGAGCGACAGCTGCGACGGCGCGCGCCCGACGGCGTCGCTGAGCTGTTCGAGCGTCAGTCCGCGGGTGCGGCGCAGGTGCCGGAGACGTTGCCCGAGGGTGACGAGATCGACCGAAGGCTCGGGGCTCGCTGGAGAACCGAAAGAAGGTGAAGCGGTCACGGGTTTCACCCTAACAGAATTTTTGCACTTCTTTCCTTGGGAAGGGCCTTCAGGGGGGCTGGTGAGATCCGTGAGAGTGAAGTTCTTCCACGAGGAAGAACGCGACAGGGCAGGAAAGGGATTTTCCGATGACTGAGTTCGAGAACCGGGGCGGTACCGCTGAGGACCTCACCCGGGAGTGGGCGACCAACCCCCGCTGGGCCGGCATCAAGCGTGACTACACCGCGCAGGACGTCGTGCGGCTGCGGGGCACCCTGCAGGAGCGGCACACCCTGGCCGAGCGCGGCGCGGCGAAGCTGTGGGACCTGCTGCACACCGAGGACTACATCAACGCCCTCGGCTCGCTGACCGGTGGCCAGGCGACCCAGATGGTGCGCGCCGGCCTCAAGGCGATCTACCTGTCCGGCTGGCAGGTCGCCGCCGACGCGAACCTCTCCGGTCACACCTACCCCGACCAGTCGCTCTACCCGGCGAACTCGGTCCCCGCGGTCGTCCGGCGGATCAACAACGCGCTGCTGCGCGCCGACCAGATCGACACCTCGAACGGTAAGTACGAGCGCGACTGGTTCGCCCCGATCGTCGCTGACGCGGAGGCCGGCTTCGGTGGCCCGCTCAACGCGTTCGAGCTGATGAAGGGCATGATCGCGGCCGGCGCCGCCGGTGTGCACTGGGAGGACCAGCTCGCCAGCGAGAAGAAGTGCGGCCACCTCGGCGGCAAGGTGCTCATCCCGACCCAGCAGCACATCCGCACCCTCAACGCGGCCCGCCTCGCGGCCGACGTCGCCGGCGTGCCGACCCTGGTGATCGCCCGCACCGACGCCCTCGCGGCCGACCTGCTGACCACCGACGTCGACCCCCGTGACCAGCCGTTCGTGACCGGCGAGCGCACCTCCGAGGGCTTCTTCCGGGTCACCCCGGGCGACGACGCCGCGATCGCCCGCGGTGTCGCCTACGCCGACTACGCCGACATGCTGTGGGTCGAGACCGGCAAGCCGGACCTCGACTTCGCCCGCAAGTTCGCCGAGGCCGTGCACGCCAAGCACCCCGGCAAGCTGCTGTCGTACAACTGCTCGCCGTCGTTCAACTGGAAGAAGAACCTCGACGACGACACGATCGCGCGCTTCCAGAAGGAGCTCGGCGCGATGGGCTACAAGTTCCAGTTCGTCACCCTGGCCGGCTTCCACGCGCTCAACCACTCGATGTTCGAGCTGGCCCGCGGCTATGCCCAGACCGGCATGAGCGCCTACGTGAAGCTGCAGGAGGCCGAGTTCGCGGCCGAGGCCGACGGCTACACCGCCACCAAGCACCAGGCCGAGGTCGGCACCGGTTACTTCGACGCCGTCTCCACCGCTCTCAACCCGGACAGCTCCACCACGGCGCTGTCGGGTTCCACCGAGGCCGAGCAGTTCTGATCAGCGACAGCGACAGGTAGGTAGAGACAATGGGCGCCGAAGAGATCACCATCACCGGTACGACCGCAGGCCGTTACTCCGAGATCCTGACCGCTGAGGCCGTCGAGTTCATCGTGGCGCTTGACCGCGAGTTCGGCGCCCGCCGGGTGCAGCTGCTGGAGCGCCGCCGGCGCCGCCGGGCCACCCGTACGACCGACCTGGACTTCCTGTCCTCCACCCAGCACGTCCGGGACGACCTGTCCTGGCAGGTCGCCCCGGCCGCTGCTGACCTCACCGACCGGCGGGTCGAGATCACCGGCCCGCCGGAGCGGAAGATGACCATCAACGCCCTCAACTCGGGCGCGAAGGTCTGGATGGCCGACTTCGAAGACGCCACGTCGCCCACCTGGGACAACGTGATCCTGGGCCAGCTCAACCTGCGCGACGCGCTGGACGGCACCCTCGACTTCACCGCCCCGGACGGCAAGCGTTACGAGATCGGCTCGCAGATGCCGACGATCATGGTGCGGCCGCGTGGCTGGCACCTGCCGGAGTGTCACCTGCGCATCGGCGGCCGGGCCGTGTCGGCGTCGCTGTTCGACTTCGGTATGTACCTGTTCCACAGCGGGCAGAAGCAGATCGACCGGGGCAGCGGACCCTACTTCTACCTGCCGAAGCTGGAGTCGCACCTGGAGGCCCGCCTCTGGAACGACGTCTTCGTCTTCGCCCAGGAATACCTCGGCATCCCGCGCGGCACGATCCGGGCCACCGTCCTGATCGAGACGATCAACGCCGCGTTCGAGATGGAGGAGATCCTGTACGAGCTGCGCGAGCACTCGGCCGGCCTGAACGCGGGCCGCTGGGACTACCTGTTCAGCATGATCAAGAACCGTCCGGACGTGGTCCTGCCCGAGCGCTCGCAGGTCACCATGACGGCGCCGTTCATGCGGGCGTACACCGAACTGCTGGTCAAGACCTGCCACAAGCGCGGCGCCCACGCGATCGGCGGCATGGCCGCGGTCGTGCCGAGCCGTGACCCGGTCGCCGCGAAGCGGGCCCTCAACCAGGTCCGCCAGGACAAGCGGCGCGAGGTCGGCGACGGCTTCGACGGCTCCTGGGTCGCGCATCCGGGCCTCGTCGAGACCTGCCGCGAGGTGTTCGACCAGTGGCTCGGCGACGAGCCGCACCAGATCGTGCGCAAGCGCGACGACGTGCGGGTCACCGCCGCCGAACTGCTCGACGTCAAGTCCAGCTCGGTCACCGTCAGCGAGGTGGCACTGCGGACCAACGTCAGCGTGGCACTGCGCTACATCGCCGCGTGGCTGGGCGGCCGGGGCGCGGTGGCGCTCGGCGGCCTGATGGAGGACGCGGCGACCGCCGAGATCTGCCGGGCCCAGCTCTGGCAGTGGATCTCGTCGGGCACCCCCACCGACTACGGTGTGCCGGTCTCGGCGGTCCTGGTCGGCCGGATGCTCCGCGAGGAGCTCGATGTCCTCAGCGAGACCGGCGCCCTGGACGAGGAAGCGGCCCGTTGCTTCGGCCAGGCGCGGACTCTGCTGACGGTCCTGCTCTCCGAGCGGACCTGCCCGGAGTTCCTCACCCTGCCGGCATACCTACGGCACCTGTCGGGTGGGGTGGCGGCTCCGGCGACCGCTCAGGCTCCTGTCGCGGCCTGATCGGTTGAGGGCGGGGCGGCGTGGTCTCGGTCCACGCCGCCCCGTTCGCAGAGTTTCTCCGGCTGTCGCGCACCGCCTGTCTCACGGCACCTGAGACAGGCGGTGCGCGACAGCCGGAGTGCTACTCCCGCCCTTGCCAGGTGCACAGGCAGACCCGATTGCCCTCCGGGTCGGCCAGCACCCAGTAACTCGGCGCGTCCGCGTCACTGACCAGCGTGCCTCCGGCGGCCAGCGCCCGGTCGATGCGCGGCTGCACCTCGGACGGGTCCACCCACAGGTCCGGGTGCCAGCGCTGGCGCGGCTCCTCGCTCCCCGACTTCTGAAACCAGATCAACGGCACTTTCGCGTACGGGTCGAGCAGGTCGCCGTCGGCGTCGCGCGGATAACCCAGCACCGCCTCCCAGAAGTCCACCTGCGCCGGGAACGTCGGGCTGTCCAGCCCCAGCTCCAGCACCGTCAGGTCGTTCCCGTCCGCGGTGACCTCGACCGAGTCCGCCAGCTCGCTGATCGTCGCGGCCAGTCGCAGGTCCCGCTCGGTCACCCCGTGGACGTCGTGGCTTCTCAGCCGCACGTCCACATACGTGTACCGCAGATCCAGGTCGGGATGGTGATTCGCTGCCTCGGCCGCCGTGCCGATCGTGTTCACCAGCGCCAGCCCGGTCGCGAAGTCCCCGGTGCGCAGCCGGGTCCGCAGCGCGTTTCGCAGGTACACCCAGCCCCGCGGTGCCCGTTCGGTGATCTCCGGCCCAGTCAGCTTCGTCATGTCCTCATGCTCGCATCACGGGCGGGCTGCGGCCGCCTGTCAGGATGGGGCCCGTGCGTGTGATCGATCAGGTCCGTGGGCTGGTGGCGGTACGGGCTCAGCCGCTGCCGCCGATGGCGGGGGTGCGCGCGCTGCGGTGGCTGCCGCATGCGGGTGTCGTGGCCGGGGCGGGTGTGCTCGCACTGACCGGTGCGGACCAGCGGGCCATGATGCTGGCCGCCGTGCACGCGGTCACGCTGGTGGTCGCCCTGCGGTGGCCGGTTCCGGCGTGGTGGCTGTCGCTGGGCCTGCTCGCCGCCATCCCGGTGATGCACCCTCCCACACCGGCCAATCAGCTGTGGGCTCCGGTCGTACACGCCGGGGTGTTGTTCCTCCTGGCCCTGCGCAACCCGCCGGAAGTCGCGGCAGTGGCCGTGGTGGTCAGCGGTGTCGCGGTCGTGGGATCGGCGGAGGCCGTGTTCGCGCTGGTCCTGTTCGTGCTGGCCGCGGTCGCCGGTGGCGCCGGGTGGAGCCATCGGCGGACGCGCGAGCGGCTGGCGGAGGAGCGGGCGCAGCGCGTGCTGCTGGAGGAGCGGGCCCGGATCGCGCGGGAGCTGCACGACGTGGTCGCCCACCACATGTCGCTGGTGGCCATCCAGGCCGACGCCGCGCCGCACCGGGTCGCCGCGCCGCCGGAGGAGCTCGTCGCCGCGTTCGGCAGCATCCGGGCCGGTGCGCTGGAGGCGCTCAGGGAGTTGCGGCAGGTGCTCGGCGTGCTGCGCGACGGCGGTCCGGCACCGGACGGCCCGCAGCCCGGGCTGGACCAGCTCGACGACGTGGTCACGCAGGTCCGTGCGGCGGGGCTGGACGTGACCGCGACCGTCGGAGGCGCCGGCCGGAGCCTGCCGCCGAGTGTGGAGCTGTCGGCGTTCCGGATCGTGCAGGAGGCGCTGAGCAACGCGCTGCGGCACGCTCCGGGGTCCCGTGCGACCGTCGGCATCGCGCACTCGGATGCGGGGCTCCGCGTGCACGTCGTCAACGGGCCCGCGGCGGTCTCGGCCGGAAGGACGGCCGGCGGCGGGCACGGCCTGCTCGGGATGCGGGAACGCGTCGCGATGCTCGGCGGTGAGCTGGCCGCCGGACCCACACCGGACGGCGGCTACGAGGTGTCCGCCCTGCTACCCGTCGAGGAGAACCCGCGATGACGATCCGTGTGCTGATCGCCGACGACCAGGCCATGGTCCGGGAGGCGTTCTCGATCCTGCTCGACGCCCAGCCCGGCATCACGGTGGTGGGCACCGCGGCCGACGGGCTCGAGGCGGTCGAGCGGGCCGCCGAACTGCGTCCCGACGTGATCGTGATGGACATCCGGATGCCGCGGCTGGGCGGCATCGAGGCCACCCGCCGGATCGCCGCCGACCCCGGCCTCGACGCCCGGGTGCTGGTGCTGACGACCTTCGACCTGGACGAGTACGTCTACGAGGCGCTGCGCGCCGGAGCCAGCGGGTTCCTGCTCAAGGACGCCTCCGGGGTGCAGCTGGCCGAGGCGATCCGGGTCGCGCACGCCGGTGACGCCATCCTGTCACCGGCCGTGACCAGGCGCCTGATCGCCGAGTTCGCGCGCCTCGGCGGTCCCCGGCGGGCGCCCGCCACGGCCCGTGCCGAGCGGCTCACCGAACGGGAGAACGAGGTGCTGGCCCTGGTCGCGCAGGGGCTGTCGAACGCCGAGATCGCCGCCGGGCTCGTGGTGGCCGAGCAGACCGTGAAGACGCACGTGGGCCGCATCCTGACCAAACTTCAGCTTCGCGACCGTACGCAGGCCGCGGTCTTCGCCTATGAGACGGGCATCGTCAGGCCCGGGCGTGTCGACCTGTAGTACCTGAGAGGTACGCCTCGACCTGGCTCCCCGGCGTGACGCCCGCGCGCGGGTCCCGCACCTAGCGTCGCGTCCATGAGATTCGACCTTCGCACGCCGGTCGGGGTGGTGTTCGCCGTCGCCGGTTCCCTGCTCGGTTTCCTGGCCGCGGCCATCGTGCTCGGTGCCTGGTTCCCGGCGATACCCAAGGCCGGGATCGCCGGCCCGGTGCTGGCCGGTCAGTGGCCGTTCCACATCGTGATTCTCGCGTTGATGGGGACCGCCTGCGGACTGATCGCCCGGTGGGCAGGTCTGGTCCGGTGGGGCCGGGCGCTCACCGTGATCACGGCGGCCGCCGCGGCGGGCGTGCTCGTCATCGCCGGCCTCCAGATCCGGGACGCCGTCCGCGCCGGTGCCGACCTGTCCGTGGGCGACATCTTCACCCAGCTCGCCTATCCCGGCGTCACGCCCGACGAGTCGACGGTCTACGCCAGCCCCGGCGGGCAGCCGCTCACCGTCGACGCCTACCTCCCCGAGGTGGCGCCGGGCACCACCGCACCCGCTGTCGTGTTCGCTCACGCGGGTGGCTTCCGGACCTTCGACAAAAGCGACCTCCGGGGTACGGCACGCTGGCTCGCCGACCACGGTGTGGCGGCCTACGCCATCGACTACCGGCTGGCCACCGCGACCACGCCGACCTGGGACAAGGCGCCGCAGGACGTGGTGTGCGCGCTCGGCTGGGTGCACGCGAACGCGACCCGGCACCGCGTGGACGCGGGCCGGATCTCGCTGGGTGGCATGTCCGCCGGCGGCGTCCTCGCCCTGAACGCGGCGTACCGCCTGCACGACCGCACCATCACGTCACCCTGCGGTTCCACTCCGGCCCCGCCCGCCTCGGCCATCGGGTTCTATCCCGGGTTCGACGTCGAGCAGATGTGGAGCATCAACGTGGACGGCAGCCGCGAGGCGGCGACCTGGTTCACCGGCGGCACGCCCGCCGAGCACCCGGAGCGCTACCGCGAGGTGTCACCGAGCGCGCACGTCACGCCCGGCCTCATGCCGACGTTGCTGGTCGTCGGCGACCGGGACCGTGGTGTCGCCGTCCCGGCGGTCGAGGAGTTCGGGGCGGTGCTGGCCCGCAGCGGCGCCGAGGTCCGGGTCGAGACGCTGGCCTTCGGTGTCCACGCGTTCGACGACGCCTACGGCAGCATCGCGGCCCAGACCAGCCGGCAGATCCTGCTCGACTTCCTGACCCGGCCGACCCGGGGCTGAGCACCCCGGGCCGGCGCGGTCGTCAGGGCAGATACCAGCCGGTGGCGTAGGTGTTCCAGGCCAGCCGGTACTTGTTGATCGTCGAGAAGTGCCGGTAGGCGCACTGGTTGTAGTTCGGGCTCGACACCGCGACCACGCCGCTCGCGCCCGCGTCGAACCGGCCGGTCACCACATAGCCGTCCGAATGCCGGTCGCAGACCTCGACGTTCCAGCCGGCGCTGGGGTGCGCGGTGACCGTGATCCGGCCGACCAGGATGGTTCCCGCGTCGTTGTAGAGCGACAAGATGCTGCCCGCCCCGTAGGGCTGGTAGCTCGGTGCGACGGCGAGCGCCGGCGTCGCCACCGCGGCCGCGCCGAACACCCCCGCCAGGACCACCGCCACCACTCGCTTCGACAGGCTGGTGATGCGCATCCGATTCCTCCTTCCCGGTCGCTCCCTCGGCGACCGGCGGACTCCACGTTGGATTCCGGAGGGTGGGCCGGGCAATGCGTAGATGTCCCTGACCTGGGCGTATCTGTCCCCTCAGACAGATAGCCGTCAGCCGGGGGCGGACGGCCGGATCGGGCCCGTCCGGGGCGCGGGCGGGGCCGGGGGAGGCGGCGCCGCGGGGGTGTCGAGGCGGGCCGTGAGCCAGGCGCGGAGGTGGGCCGTCTCGGCGCGGGCGAGGCGTTCGCCGCCCGCGGTGATGCCGACCAGGACCGCCAGGACGACGGCGACCACGAGCAGGGCGGCCAGGGACTGCCGGACCGGGCCGCCGGTGGTCAGCGATCGGCCGGCGAAGCCGAGGATGGCGAACCAGAGGAACGCCAGGCCGCCACTCAGGGTGGCGGTGAGCAGACGGACGGACGGCCGCCAGCCCAGACGGCCCTCGAGACGGCTGCCGGATCCGTCCGGTACGAACCGGGCGTACAGGTGGGTCCGGAAATCGTTGCTCATGTGCGGGCGGGCGGCGCAGATCCGGATGCCACGGTCGTCGGCCCGGCCGAGGATCACGAAGTCCGCATCGGCCAGCAGTTCGCGGGAGACGAGGTGGCGGCGGCGGGCATCGATGCCGTCGTGAATGTGCCGGAGTGCGGCGCCGGGCGGTAGCGGGCAGGGCTGGGAGACGCGCTCGGTGCGCCAGGCCGTGATCCATCGAAGCACGAACACAGTGTCCCGCATTCCGACAATTCCTTTGCTCCTATCGGCCCGGTAGGTAATGTGCGGTTCGCCTTCCTCGATCCACAGGAGATGACGTGACCAGTAGTGGGACCACCCGCCGCGGGGTCTTCGGCGTGCTCGCCGGAGCCGCCGCCGCGACCGCCATCCCCGCCGAGGCCTCCGCCGCCGAGCGGTCCTTCCAGGCGGTGCCGGGCCGCTCGAAGCGCCCGAACATCCTCTTCATCCTCGCCGACGACCTCGGCTGGGGTGACCTGAGCAGCTACGGCTCGCCGCTCATCGAGACGCCGAACCTGGACCGGCTGGCCCGTGCCGGCGTGCGGTTCACCAATGGGTACTCGGCCGGCGCGGTCTGCTCGCCCACCCGCGTCGCGCTCTACACCGGACGGTTCCCGGGACGCACCCCCGGCGGCCTGCCCGAGCCGATCGGCGCCGCCAACGCCACCGACGGCATCCCGGCCGCCCACCCGACGCTGCCCTCGCTGCTCAAGGCCGCGGGCTACGCCACCGCGCTGATCGGCAAGTGGCACGGCGGGTTCCTGCCGCACTTCAGCCCGCTGCGCAGCGGCTTCGACGAGTTCTTCGGCAACTACTCCGGCGGCGTCGACTACTACTCCAAGTACAGCCACACCGGCAAGTACGACCTGTACGAGGGGGAGACGCCGGTCGAGAACGACGGGCGCTACTACACCGACGTCATCGCCGACCGGGCCGAGGCGTTCGTGCGGCGCACCCACGACAGGCCGTGGCTGCTGCACCTCAACTTCACCAGCCCGCACTGGCCGTGGGAGGCGCCGGGCGACACCGCGGTCAGCGAGGAGATCACCGCCAGGATCAAGGCCGGCAACGCGCAGGCCATCTTCCACAACGACGGCGGCTCGCTGGAGACGTACAAGAAGATGGTCGAAAATCTTGACCAGCGGATCGGGCAGGTGCTCGGCGCTCTGCGGAAGACCGGCCAGGAACGCGACACCCTGGTGATCTTCCAGAGCGACAACGGCGGCGAGCGGTTCTCCTACAACTGGCCGCTCACCGGCAACAAGGCCAGCCTCAGCGAGGGCGGCATCCGGGTGCCCACCATCGTCCGGTGGCCGGCCCGGATCCGCTCCGGCCAGGTCAGCCACGAGCCGGTCGTCACCCACGACTGGACCGCCACGCTACTGGAGATCGCCGGGGCGAAACCGCACCCCGACTACCCGCTCGACGGCGCCAGCTTCGCCGGATACCTGCTGCGCGGCGCGGACGCCCCGGAGAGGGACCTTTTCTGGCGTACGAGGTCCGGGCGCGCGCTGCGGCGGGGGAGGTACAAGTACCTGCGGCTCACGGCGACCGGCGCCGACGCGCTGTACGACATCGAGACCGACCCGCGAGAGCAAGCCAACCTCGCCGCCAGGCAGCCGGCGCTGACCGCCGAACTGCGGGCCCGGTGGGAGGAGATCGACGCCCCGCTGCTGCGTTACAGCTGACGAACCGGCTCGCCGTCCGGCACCCGCTGCGGGGTCCGGGCGGCGAACCGCCGGAAGACGGCCAGCGTGATCGCCGGGACCGCGGCGCCCAGCAAAAGACCGGCGATCACGTCACTGGTCCAGTGCACGCCGAGGAAGACGCGTGTCAGCGCCGTGATCGGCGGGATGATCCAGAGCCACCCGAGCCTCGGAAACACGGCCACGAAGACGGCCACGCCCAGCACGCTGTTCAGGGCGTGCCCCGAGGGGAACGCATAGCCGACGGCGGAGGCCACCGCCTCCGGCAGCTCGGGCCGGGCCCGTTCGAACAGCAGTTTCAGCAGGCCACCGAGCAGGCCACCGGCGATCATCGTCACCGCCACCCACGCCGCGGTCCGCCTGGCCCGGCGACGGACCAGCCAGATCACCAGCACGAGAGCGGCGGCCCGGAAGACGTTCGGGTGGAAGAGATACGTCAGCCAGGTCATCACGGTGGTCAGGAGCGGGCTCGCGTTGGCGGCCTGATTCAGCGCGTCCGTCACATCCCGGTCGAACTCGTGCAGTGGCTCCCAGCCACCGGACACGAGCACCGCGATCAGGGCGAACGGGATCAGCGGCAGAACCGCCACCAGGGCGACTGCGCCGGCTCGTAACTCGGGAAGATCAGGCCGCATGACGAACCATTACCCCACAGCCAACCTGCGAAGCTCCTGTCAGAACAACTCGAGCCCGCTGCCCGTTCCGTCCGGGCGGTCGGTCAGGCGGGTGCGATCGGTGGAGAAGTCGTTGATCTGGCCGATCGCGTTCTGCACCTGATCGACGAGCCCGGTGATCGTCTGGTGCTGCGCGTCGGCCACCGCCCGGACCTGGCCGATCGCCGCCCGTACGCTCGCGATGGTGTCCGTCATCGTGGCCACCGCGCCGGACACGTCCGTTGCCGTGCTGGTCAGCGTGTTCAGCGTGGCGGTGATCCGCTCGGTGGACTCGGCCGTGTCGTCGGCCAGTTTGCGCACCTCGTCGGCCACCACGGCGAACCCGAGCCCGGCGTGCCCGGCCCTGGCCGCCTCGATCGTCGCGTTCAGCGCCAGCATCCGGGTCTGCCCGGCGATCGACGCGATCATCGCCACCATCTCCCGGGTCGCCGGCAGGCTCACCGTGAGCGCCTCGGCCGCCTGATCGGCCGTCGCCGCGTGGTCGGCCATCTGCTCGGTGGCCGAGTGCGCGGCCACCGCCCCGGTGTTGATGTCCTGCACCGAGGCCTTCACCGCGTCCACCCCGCGGACCGCGTCACCCAGCTGGTACGCCACCCCGCCGATGATCTGCTCCGACTCGGCCTCCACCCGGCGCAGCATCTCCTCCCGCTGCGCCCCGCGCTCCCGCGCCTCCCGCTCACGTTCGCGCACCTCACGGGCCCGCAGCTCGGCCAATTCGGCGGCGTGCCGGTCGATCGCGGCGAGCATGTCGTTGATCGCGGCGGCGACCACGTTGATGTCGGCGTCGTCGGACGGCGGCACCCGCAGCGTCAGGTCCCGGGAACTCATGATCTTCTCGGTGGTACGCCGTAGCGGCTTCACGTGATGGCGCACCGCCCGGCGCATCGCCATGCTGATCGCCGCGCCCGCTATCGTCACCGCCACCAGCACCGCGACGCCCAGCCGGAGCAGCGTGGCGTGGGCCTGGGCGTGGATCGGCCGCTCGTTGAGGCCCTCGAAGGTGACCGGCACCCCGTCCACACCGGTGAGAGTGCAGGCCACCGCGATCGCGTCGTCCACCAGCGCGGTCGTCACCGTGATCGTGCCGAACATGCTGTCCAGCTCGCGGAGCACCACAGCGTCCTCGCGCGGATCCGGCCGCATGGTGATCTCGTCGTCGGTCTGTCCCGCCAGCGCCGCCAGGCCCGCCTCGTCCAGCTCGCGGAACACCAGCAGGTGGCCGTTCGACGGTCCGGCGCCCTCGTCCCGGTAAACCGGGAAGCTGCAGAACTCGGTCGGCGTGCCGGTCACACTCGTCAGCCCGCACTTCGACTCGCCCGGCTCGCCGTCGCGCAGGTACGCCGACAGCGTGGCCGGGTCGTCCAGCGGTGCCGGAGCGGGGGCGTATTCCGTACCCGAGATCTTCCCGCCCGCCCGGATCCGGCCGTCCTTGCCGGCCACCATCGCGCCGGAGATGCCGTACTGGTCCGACAGCACATCCGGTGGCAGGTCGATCGTGAACTGGCGGGCGTCGCCGGCCGCCACGTTCTCGTACAGCTCGGTCCAGATCGAGTTGGTCACGCCGAAGTCACGCAACCGCTGCGCCTGGGCGCTGATCGCGACCCGCAGCTCCTCGCCCTCCCGGCCCACCTCGGCGCGCTCCACCCGGTCGAACGCCGACACCGTCACCAGGTAGACCGGCACCCCGAGGATGACCAGCATGGCCGCGACCAGACCCAGCACCGGAAGTAATTCGCCACGGTGCAGTGCCGCGGCCGGCCGGAATCGCCCCACACGGGTCTGTTCGGCTCGAACCGGGACCCTCTGAGGCCGGATTCTCAAGTGACCGCGGTCACGGACGATGCGGAGGTCGTGCTGAAGCGGGTGCCGTTGTGGGCGGGCTGGCTGGTGGTGGCTGCCACCGCCGCTCTCTGTTTCCCGTTGGTGCCCGATGACACCGTGCCGGCCAAGATCTACGTCAACACGGTGGGCCTGTCGTCGGTGGCCGTCATGATCGTCGGCATCGTGCGCAACCGGCCCGGGCACTGGCGGGCGTGGGCGCTGTTCGCGGCCGGGGTGCTGACCTTCGTCTCGGGCGACATCACCTACGACGTGACCGAGCTGCGGCTCGGCGAGTACCCGTATCCGTACTGGGCCGACCTGCTCTACCTGTGCGCGTACCCGCTGCTCTGGGCGTCGCTGTCGAAACTCGGCCGCGGCCACGGCGACCGGGAGCGCGGCGGCCTCATCGACGCGGCGATCATCTCGACCGGCATCGGCCTGATCTTCTGGGTGTGGGTGGTCGGCCCCACCCTCTCCGACGCCGGGGCGCCCCTGCTGGAGCGGCTCGTCACCATCGGGTACCCGCTGGCCGACGTGCTGCTGACCGCAGGCGTCGCCCGGATGCTGACCCGGCCCGGCAACCGTACCCCCAGCCTGCGGCTGCTCGCCGTCGGCTCGGTCATCATGCTGACCTGCGACCTGATTTACACGACCATGTCCAGCACGGCCGAGTACACCGGCGGTTTCGTCGACTCCGGCTTCCTGATGGCCTACGCGTGCTGGGGCGCCGCCGCCCTGCACCCGTCCATGCGGCAGCGCCCCGACACCGTCCTCGACGTGCACCGGATCGGCGCCCGGCGGCTCGCCGTCCTCGCCGCGTTCACGCTGATCGCCCCCGGCCTGCTGTTCCTGCAGGGCACCGGCGACCCGGCCGGCATCGACTGGGCGGCTCTCGGCACCGGCGCGGTGGTGATGTTCCTGCTGGTGGTGCTGCGGATGTGGGGTCTCGTCCAGTACGTCAAGGTGCAGGCGTCCCGGCTCGGCGACCTCGCCATGCACGACGCGCTGACAGGCCTCGCCAACCGCCGCTCGTTCGAGGAGCGGCTCGGCAAGGCCGTCACCGCCGGCGCACCCACCGTGCTGCTGCTCGACCTCAACGGCTTCAAGGCCGTCAACGACCGGTTCGGCCACGCCGTCGGCGACGAACTCCTGGCCGTCGTCGCGAAACGGATCGCCGCCGAACTCCCGCCCGGCGCGGTGGCGGCGCGGATGGGCGGCGACGAGTTCGCCGTCATGCTGCCCCGCGACATCGGCGACGAATGCGCGGTACGCCTACGCGCGGCCATCCACCAGCCGATCCTGGCCGGCGGCCACGACCTGCTCGTCGGCGCCAGCATCGGCATCGCCGACGGCACCGACCCGGTCGAGGTGCTGCGCCGCGCCGACGTCGCCATGTACGCGGCCAAGTCCGACGGTGGCCGGCACCGCCGCTACTCCACCGACCTGGACCGGGGCAACGACGAGGAGGCCCGGCTCGGCGCCGAGCTGCGCACCGCCCTCGACAACGGCGAGTTCCACATGGTCTACCAGCCCATCGTCGAACTGCCGACCGGTAACTGCGTGGCCGTCGAGAGCCTCGTGCGCTGGTGGCGCCCGGACCGCGGCTACGTGAGCCCCGACGTGTTCATCCCGGTCGCCGAACGCACCGGACTCATCGTCGAGCTGGGCGAGTGGATCCTCCGGACGACCTGCCTGCAATACGCCGACTGGTGGCGCAACGGCGTTGCGCCGTACCGCTTCGGCGTCAACATCTCCGCCCGCCAGCTGGCCGAACCCGGCTTCGTCGGCGTGGTCGCCGCCATCCTCGCCGAGACCGGCGTCCACCCGGCCCGTCTCATCGTCGAGGTCACCGAGACCGCGGTCTTCGGTGGCGGCGCCGCGGTCCGGGCCGTCCGCGAGCTCACCGAGCTCGGCGTCGAGATCGCGCTCGACGACTTCGGCACCGGCCACAGCTCGCTCGGGCTCCTGCAGACCCTGCCGGTCCGCATCCTGAAGGTCGACAAGTCCTTCGTCGAGAACGTCACCATGGCCGGCCGCCACGCCGTCATCGCCACCTCGCTCATCCACGTGGCGAACGGCCTGGGCCTGGTCGCCGTGGCCGAGGGTGTCGAGACCGCCGAGCAGGCGGCCGAGCTGTACCGCCTCGGATACCGGCGCGCGCAGGGCTACCACTTCGGCCGCCCGGCCATGGCCCAGCTGACCTCCGTCCCCGCCGCCGCCCGCACCTCCGTCCCCGCCGCCTCCGTCCCCGCCGTCCCCGCCGGCTGACGTGCCGCGGTCGGTCTCAGCTGGCGCTCGCCCGCCTCTTGGCCGTCGTCCCCGCCGCCCTTGGGCGACCCGCGGCCCGATTCCGACCGCAGTTCACCACGCTGCGGGCAGCGCTTGCGTGTGTGGTGAGGTGCGGTTTGCGGGTGGGCGCAGGTCACCACGTTGTCTGCCTGGGCGCGCCCGTGTGGTGACTTTCGGTTTGCGGGTGGGTGCAGGTCACCACGCTGCGGGCAGCGCTTGCGTGTGTGGTGAGGTGCGGTTTGCGGGTGGGCGCAGGTCACCACGCTGTCTGCCTGAGCGCGCCCGTGTGGTGACTTTCGGTTTGCGGGTGGGTGCAGGTCACCACGCTGCGGGCAGCGCTTGCGTGTGTGGTGAGGTGCGGTTTGCGGGTGGGCGCAGGTCACCACGCTGTCTGCCCGGGCGCGCCCGTGTGGTGACTTTTGGCGTGCGGGTGGGTGCAGGTCACCACGTTGCGGGCGGCTGGGCGCAGCGTGGTGAGGTGCGGTTTGCGGGTGGGCGCAGGTCACCACGCTGCCTGCCTGAGCGCGCCCGTGTGGGTGAGGTGCGGCTGCGGCTTGCGGGTGGGCGTGGGTCACCACGCTGCGGAGAAAGCGCCTTCGTGGTGATTCGTGGTGTGGATCGGATCGCGGATGACCACGGGGGAAGCGAGTTCGGGGCGGGCGTCGTCAGGTCAGTAGTGGGGCGGCCCTGGCGGCGAGGATCTCGCCCCATACCCGGTAGGCGGCGGGTGCGGGGTGGAAGCCGTCCTCGGCGAACAGGCCCGGCTGGTCCAGGGGCAGATCGCCGACCGGCAGGTGGTGGGTGTCCGGCGAGGCGGCGGCGAGAGCGGCGAGCTGCCGGTCGAGACGGCGGGCGTGGGCGCCGAACAGCGTGCGGACCGGTGCGGGCAGCGCTGGGAATCTGTGTACAGGGGGAAGGCCGGCCAGCAGGATCCGTGTCCCCGCGGACGATGTGGCCAGGTGGCCGCGGATGCTGCTGATCAGGCGGCTCACGTCTCGGTGGAAGGCGGCCGGGCGGCGGAGCCGGGTGGTGTCGTTGACGCCGACGACCACCAGCACGATGTCGGGATGGCGGCCGGTGGTCGGGTCCGAGAGGGCGGGGATCAGGGCGGCCACGGTACGGGCGGTGGCGCCTCCGCGGGCGGCGACGCGCCACGAGACGGCTCGGCCGAGGTGGCCGGCGAGGGCTCCGGCGAGCTGACCTGCCAGAGCCGTCTCGTGGTCCGGGGCTCCGAAACCGGCCGCGGAGGAGTCGCCGAGGACGGCCAGGCGTAGCTCGGGGTCCGGGCCGGGGGAGTGGCCGTGCACGGGGCCGCCGGCCGCTTGGACCTTGACCATGGCATCGCCTCCATAACGAGTGTTATGTCATAACACTCGTTATGGTAGGGGAGTGGTGAAGCAGGGTCGAGACCCTCGCACGGAACTCGTCGAGGCGGGTGCGCGGGTGCTGGCGGAGGAGGGGCCCGGCGCGCTGTCGGCGCGGTCCCTGGCCCGGGCGGCGGGCACGTCGACCATGGCGGTGTACACGCACTTCGGCGGAATGCCGGCGGTGGTGCGCGCGATCATCCACGAGGGGTTCGCCCGCTTGGCCGCCGAGCTCGCGCGGGTTCCGGCTACCGATGACGCGGTGGCCGACTGTGCGGCTCTCGCGCTCGCCTACCGCCGGGCCGCACACCGAGCCCCGCATCTGTATCGGGTGATGTTCGGGGCGGCCGGCGTCGAGCAGAGCGGCGAGGATCGTGCGATCGGCGCGTACACGCTGCGGGTGGCGCGGGACTCGATCGCGCGGTGCATCGAGTCCGGCCGGTTCCGCGCTGCCGAGCCGTGGGAGCTGACCCGGCAGTCCTGGTGCCTGGTGCACGGCCTGGTCAGCCTGGAACTGGCAGGCTTCTATCCCGGACGTCCCGCTGCTGAAGGGCCGGATGGCGAAGGACGGAGCGGAGAAGGACGGAGCGGAGAAGGACAAAGCGGAGAAGGTGCGGGCGCGGAACGGCCGGGCGCGGAACGGCCGGATGGCGCAGGAGCGGGGCGGGCAGCCGGATATGCGGATCTGCGGCGTTTCCTGGTCGGGTTCGCGGTAGGGGCCGGGGACCGCCTGGACCGGGCCGAGGCGTCGGTGGGCAGGGCGTTCCGGGAGTCAGAGGTCCAGCAGCTCGACGGCGACGGAGACGACGTCGCCCGCGGCGAGTGACTCGGCGGTGCGCACGGCCCGCTTGACCGGCAGCACGTAGGCGCCACGCCCGCTGCCCGGGAAGATCGACGTGGTCCAGACCGTCGCGCCGACGGCGACCCTCACCCGCAGCGAGCCGAAGCCGCGCCGCAGGCCGCCGGCCCGATGGCGGATCTCCTCCGAGGCGTCGACGGGCAGGCTGACGAACGTCCAGCTCTCGTCGCGCCGCGCGTCCCAGATCCACAGCTCACTCTCGAATTCCACCCGCACCCGCGCAGCATGCCACGGGGGTACGACAGGAACGCCGTGTCAGAGCGGTGCCCCGCCGAAGCCGAACTCGTTGCCGTCCGGGTCGACGTAGGTGGTCTTGCGCACGCCGTTCTCGTACGTCTCCTCCCTGTCCGGCTGCAGGCCGCGTGCCGTGATCGCCTTCATCCGATCGTCGAAGTCACCGACGAACAGGGTGATCAGGCCGTGCCCGGCGTGGGCCGGCCGGTGCTCGACGTAGACGAACCGGTTCTCGGCGACCTGCCACACCGATTCGACGTCGTTGGGGGAGAACGCGGGCGGCTCGCCGAGCAGTTTCTCGTACCAGTCGAGCGCCGCCGGATAGTCGCTCACGGAGATTCCGGCGAACAGGTCTACGGACATCACAACAGTCTACGAGACCCTAAAGATTCCTTAACAGTATTTACTGTTAAGACTCTTTAATTTACGTTGGTGAACACGCAGCCCCCTTCACAAGGAGCAATGCATGCGACGCAGGTTCACCCTTCCCGCACTGACCGTCGCAGCGGTCAGCGGTTCCCTCTTCGTGGCCGCTTCCCCGGCGTCCGCGCACGGTTACATCTCATCCCCGCCCAGCCGTCAGGCCAACTGCGCGAGCGGCGCGGTCTCCGGCTGTGGTGACATCGTCTACGAGCCGCAGAGTGTCGAGACCCCCAAGGGCTCGACGCAGTGCAACGGCGGCGGCAGCCGGTTCACCGTCCTCAACGACAACTCGAAGAACTGGCCGGCCGCCAGCGTCGGGTCGAGCGTCACCTTCAACTGGGTGATCACCGCCCGGCACCGGACCGCGACGTGGGAGTACTTCATCGGCAACAAGCTGGTGGCGTCCTTCAACGACAACGGTGCCCAGCCCGGGGCCACCAAGCAGCACACGGTCAACTTCGCCGGCTACAGCGGACGGCAGACCGTGCTGGCCCGGTGGAACATCTCCGACACGGTCAACGCGTTCTACTCGTGCGTGGACCTGAACTTCGGCGGGGCCACCAACCCGACGCCCACCCCGACCACGCCGAGCCCCACCCCGACCACGCCGAGGCCGACCACGCCGGCGCCGACGACTCCGGCGCCGACCAACCCGGGTTCGACCACGTGGGCGGCCGGTACGGCGTACAAGGCCGGTGACCGGGTCACCTACAACGGAGCCTCCTACCAGTGCCGGCAGGCGCACACCGCGCTGGCCGGGTGGGAGCCCCCGTACACCGCGGCGCTGTGGGCCGCCGTCTAGCAGGAACGGGCGGTCCGGTTCTCCGGGCCGCCCTCTCCCTGCTGCTGCTCGGGCTGCTGGCCGCGTGCGGAGGTTCGCCGCAGGCCGCCCCGCAGTCCGCCTCGTTCAACGACACCGACGTGATGTTCCTGCAGATGGGCCTGGCGCAGATCACCGAGGGCGACCGGGTCGCGGAGATGGCCGAGAGCCGGGCGTCCAACCCGGAGATCAAGGCCGTCGCCGGCGAGCTGCGCGGCCAGTGGCGCACCGAGAGCGACACGATGCGCGGCTGGCTCGAGCAGTGGAAGCGGCCGCTCGAGGCGGACCCGTCGGCCGGGCTGCACGCCGGGCACGGGGACCTGCACTCGCTGCGTGAGGAGGACTTCACCGGGCTGGGCGGATTCCAGGGCGCCGAGTTCGACCGCGCCGCCGTGGCTCTGCTGCTCGGCAACCTGCACAACGCCATGGAGACCATCCGGATGGAGGCCACCGGTGGCTCGTACCCGCAAGCGGTTGATCTCGCCAAGAAGATGACGGAGGCGCGGCAATCGCAGATCCAGCGACTTCTCGCGTTGGCCGCCGGATGAAAAACCGATAGACCGAGGTGGGTACGGTCGGCGCATGCCTGAGTTGATCGCACCGACCGCCCGCCTGCACGCTTCCTGGATCGAGTCCCGCGACGAGTGGGGCCGCGGCGTCCACCAGGACGGCGCGGGTCTGCGTGAGGCCGGAGAGGTGGACACGCCGGAGGGCTTCGCGGAGTGGGTGGCCCGGCTGAACGCTGCCGAGCACGCCGCTCCGGAGGGCTGGGTGCCGTGCACGTTCCGGTGGATGGTGGAGGGCGACCGCTATCTCGGCGCGATCGCCCTGCGCCACGAGCTCAACGACTTCCTGCTGGAGGCGGGCGGCCACATCGGTTACGGCGTGCGCCCTTCCGCCCGTGGGCACGGCCTGGCGTCCTGGGCGCTCGGCGAGATCCTCGCGGAGGCCCGCAAGATCGGGCTGGAGCGGGTACTGGTGACCTGCAACGTCCCCAACATCGCCTCGGCCCGCACGATCGAGCGCAACGGCGGCGTCCTGGAGGACGTGCGCGACACCGAGCTGGGCGCCCTCAAGCGGTACTGGATCACGTTGTAGCCAGCGGCGTCGCGGGCAGCGCCTGCACGGTCTCGCGCAGCATCGCGAGCAGGCCCGCGACGAGCGGATCGGTGCGCCGCCGCCGTGCGATGGCGGCTCCCACGTAACGGCAGGGGCCGGGTGGGACGAGCCGGGCCGCGGTGAGTCCGGAGGCGTCGGCGGTGAGCGCCACCTCGGGGATCATCGAGATGCCGACCCCGGCCCGGACCAGCGACTGCGCGAACTGGTAGTCGGTGCCCCGGCACGCGGTGTTCACCTCGAACCCGGCGAGTGCCGCGTAGTGCTCGACCATCTCGGCGACCGACAGGCAGCCCTGCACCCAGCGTTCGCCGGCCAGTTCGGCCAGGGCGAGCGCGGTGCGCCCGGCGTGGCGGTGCCCGGCCGGCAGCACGATCCACATCGGGTCGTCGAGCAGCGGCGTCCACTCGACGCCGGGCGGTATCGCCGGCACGCCGTCGTAGTGGTAGACCAGCGCCAGGTCGGCCGCCCCGGACCGGACCAGGGGCAGGCTCGCCTCCGGTTCGCTCTCGATGACGGTGAGCTCCACGTCGGGCCGCTGGGCGGTGAACCGGGTGAGCGCGTGCGGCAGGATACGCTGCCCGCCGCTGGTGAAGGTGGCCACCGTCAGCCGCTCGGTCCGGGCCGACAGGCGCGCGATCTCCTGCTCGGCACTGAGCAGCTCGGCCGCGATGGCGTCGGCGGCCTCGGTGAGGACCCGGCCCGCCTCGGTGAGCTCGACGCCGCGGGTGCTGCGCCGTACGACCGGGGTGCCGACGGCCCGTTCCAGGGCGCTGATCTGCTGGGAGACCGCAGACGGCGTGAGACGCAGCTCGGCGGCCGCGCGGTTGAAGCTGCCCTGGCGGGCGACCTCGGTGAGCACCTGCAGGCGGCGCGCGTCGATCATAAGTAATCCTTAACACGGCATCAGTAGGTGGCCACTTCCGCTTACTACCGTACGGCCCCAGGCTGTAGGAGTGAATCGTCTGGCCTGGCTTCTCTTCGTGCTCTGCTCGTTCCTGTGGGGCATCCCGTACTTCCTCATCAAGATCGCGATCGAGGACCTGTCACCGGTGGTCGTGGTGGCCGGCCGTACCGCCATCGCCGCCGCAGTGCTGATCCCGTTCGCCCTGATGCGCGGCACGCTCGGTGCGCTGCGCGGGCGGATGCGCGTGGTCGCGCTGCTCTCCGCGGTGCACATCGTCGGGCCGTTCCTGCTGATCACCTACGGCGAGCAGCACATCACCTCGTCACTGACCGGCATCCTGATCGCGATCGAGCCGGTCGTCATCGCGCTGCTGCTGTCGCGTACCGAGCCGCTCACCCCGACACGGGTCCTCGGCCTGGTCATCGGTTTCGCCGGGGTGGTGGTCCTGGTCGGGGTGGACCTGTCCGGTGACCGGTGGGGGCTGGTCGGCGCCGCCATGGTGCTGCTGGCCGCGATCAGTTACGCGGTCGCGACGATGCTGGTGCAGCGGCACGCCGCCGACATCCCGCCGGAGTCGCTGACCGTCGGCACCACGGTCATCACCACGCTCGTGCTGCTGCCGGTCGCGCTGTTCAACCTGCCCGTCGAGCCGGTGGGCGTGAACTCTCTCAGTGCGCTCGCGGTGCTCGGGGTGTTCTGCACGGCGATCGCGCTGCTCGCCTTCTACAAGCTGATCGCGCTGGCCGGGTCGAACCGGGCCGGACTGATCACCTATGTCAACCCGGTCGTCGCCGTGCTGCTCGGTGTGGTGCTGCTGAACGAGCCGATCGGGCCGGGGACGCTGGGAGGTTTCGCACTGGTGGTGGCCGGTTGCTGGTTCGCCACACGGCCGGTCGTGGAACGTACCGAAGAGAAGGTGTTGGAGCCCTCACGGTGAGTGAAATGTAAACGAGGAGGTCGGTCCGCAAGCCGGACCGGCCTCCCGGTTTGATCGGCTCTGACCAGGGCCTTTGTGTATCGGTCGGATAACCTTTGTTGCGCAGTTGGCAAACTGCCAGTCAACTCACAGCCAGCGAACAGCCGACACCACTTGGAAGCACAGGGTTTTTGCGAAATCTTTGCCAAGTCTTCAAGATCGTAGGGAAGACCTGGGAAAGGAGCGACATGACAGCGCTGGGGACGACAAACCCCACGGGGTGCTTCTACGGTGGTCGGCATGTCCTCTGACCGCCCGATCTTCGTCGTCGGCTGTCCCCGGTCCGGCACGACGATGCTCCAGCTCATGCTGCACGCGCACCCCCGGATCGCGCTACCGCCGGAGACCCGCTTCCTCCTGGCGGCCTACTCCAAGCGCGCCGAGTTCGGTGACCTCACCGACCCGGCCCGGCGCCACGAGCTCGCCCGGTTCATCGTGGAGAGTCTCCAGTTCGAGGACCTGGGCCTGGACACCGACGAGACGGTGGAGGCCATCGTGGCCGGTCCGCCGACGATCGGCTCCGCCTTCGGGATCGTCTTCCGGATGTATTCGCAACGGTTCGGCAAAGCCCGCTGGGGCGACAAACGGCCCCTCTACCTGCGGCACCTGACGACCATTCTGAGGCTCTTCCCGGACGCGCAGATCATCAACATCATGCGGGACGGACGGGACTGCGTGGCGTCGCTCAAGGAGACGCCGTGGAAGCCGTCCGAATTCGACACGCTGATCGACTACTGGACCAAGTCGGCCGACGCCTCGCTGCTGGCCGCACGCCGGTACCCGAAGGACGTCTACTTCCAGGTGCGCTACGAGGACCTGGTCGCCGACCCGGAACCGCACCTGCGGAGGATGTGCGAGTTCCTGGAGGAGGACTACGACCCGGCCATGAGCACGCCGAACAAGCTCGCGTCGGTGGCCGTGCCGGAGTACAAGACGTGGCACACCCTCACCCACAAGGCGCCCACCACCGAGCGGATCCAGAGCTGGCGTACCCGGCTCACCGAGGAGGAGCTGCGCCGCTGCGAGGACACGTTCGGCGACCGGCTCGCCAAGTTCGGCTACCAGCCGTCGGTCCCGGTGCCGCGCAGCACCCGGATGCGCTCGGACGCCCGGCTGATCGCCCGGCACCGGCTCGGCCCGGCCAAGCAGGCGGCCCGCAACCTGTTCCGGCCCGCCGAGCCGGCCGAGCCGCCGGTGGCCGCGCTGCTGACCAAAGGGCAGCTGCGCAGCCGGGTGATCAGCTGATCAGCCGTCGTTCCCAGGCCCACGCCGCGATCTCCACCCGGTTCCGGGTGCCGAGCTTGGCGTGGATGCTGCCGAGATGCGTCTTCACGGTCCCGACCGAGATGAACAGCTCACGGGCGATCTCCGCGTTGGTCTGACCGCGGGCGGTCAGGCGGACCACCTCCAGCTCACGGGGGGACAGTCCGCCGTCGCCGCTCGCGGGCGCCGGCTTCGACAGGTGCTGCAGCAGCCGGACCGTGATCGACGGGCTGATCAGCGCGTCTCCGGAGGCGGCCGCGCGGACCGCCTCCACCAGCAGCGCCGGGCCGGAGTCCTTGAGCAGGAACCCGGCCGCGCCGCCGAGCAGCGCCTCGTGCACGTACTCGTCCAGGTCGAACGTGGTCACCACGACCACCTTCACCGGGTCGGGCACCTCCGGTCCGGCCAGCAGCCGCAGCGCCTGCAGCCCGTCCATCCGCGGCATCCGGATGTCCATCAGCGCCACGTCGGGCTTGAGCCGCCGCGCCTCGGCGACCGCCTCCACCCCGTCGGCCGCCTCGCCGACCACCTCCATGTCCGGCTGCGCCCCGATGATCATGCCAAACCCGGTGCGGACCATGGCCTGGTCGTCGGCGATGAGAACCTTTATCAAGACTCGCTCCACTCCAGCGGCAACACGGCGTCGACGACCCATCCGCCGGCGACGCCCGGCCCCGCCGTGATCCACCCGCCCACGGTGCGGACCCGTTCGGCGAGGCCGACGAGACCGTACCCCGGGCGGTGCGGGACGGCGGGTGTCCGGGCGGCGGGTCCGTCGTTGGTCACCCTGACCATCAACTGCGCGGGTGTACGGGCGAGCCAGACACCCACCACCGACGCCTCCGGAGCGTGCTGGCGGATATTCGTGAGAGCCTCCATCACCACCCGGTAGGCCGACGTCGAGACCTCCACCGGAAGTCCCGCCATGTCGCCTTCCACGTGCAGCCCCGCCGGCGGCCCGCCGGCCGCCGTGAACTGCCCGACCAGCGTCTCCAGGTCGGACACCCCGGCCACCGGGGCGAGCGGCGCGTCCGGCCGCGACTGCGGGTCACGCAGCACACCGACCATCCGCCGCATCGACGCCATCGTCTCGGCGCCCGCCTGCTCGATCTGCTCCAGGGCCAGCAGCACCCGCTTCGGGTCCTGCTCGGCCACGAACCGGGCACCCTGCGCCTGCACCACGATCCCGGTCACGTGGTGGGCGATGAAGTCGTGCAGGTCGCGGGCGAACTCGGCGCGCTGCTCGGCGCGGACCGCGTCGACCGCCCGCTGCCGGTTGCCCTCCAGCGTCCGCAGATAGACACCGACCCCGATCGCGGCCGCCCCGGCCAGCGCCTGGACCAGCCCGAACACCACCCCCTGGGCGTCCCCCAGACCGGTCCGCAGCGGGACCCCGGCCACCGCCGCCAGCAGCAGCGCCACCGCCGGGACGGCCCACACCGCCCGGCCCCGGCGCGCCACCACCATCAGCACCCCGAGCAGCGCCGCCGACTCGGCCAGCCCCCACAGCGACTGCTCCGGCGCGGTCAGGAACACGACCGCGGTCAGGAACAGCGAGTGCAGGCCGAGGACGATCCCGGCCCGGGGCAGGAACACCGAGTCCTGCCGATGCGCCGGTAACCAGACCGCCGCCGCGGCCACCGCGGCGGCCACCCGCCACAGCGCCATCTCCACCGAGTCCGAGGCCAGGCCGCCCTGTACGTCGAGAATGCCGAGGAAGGCCAGCGCGAGGAAGGCCGCGAGCTGACCCAGCCGGAGCAGGGCGAGGTTCATCATCGTCACCCAGCGTAGGCGGACCGGGGCCGGTCTCCATCGGCCGAAAGTTAGACCCGCATCCCCGACAGCGGGCGGATGCGCGAGGTTGCATCGATCGACCAATATCCGTCAGGTCCGATTCACAGCTAGCTTGGAGCATTCATGCAGAGGCAGTCCTCACCCGTCTCCGGGCGCGGGAACGTCGCCGGGCACGAGAGCCTGGCGGCCGTCGCGGCCGTCGATCTGGTGAAGGTGTACGGCGCCGGCGACACCGCGGTCCGGGCGCTCGACGGCGTCACCGTGGGCTTCGAACGCGGCCGGTTCACCGCCATCATGGGCCCGTCCGGTTCCGGCAAGTCCACGCTCATGCACTGCCTCGCCGGTCTCGACACCGCCACCTCCGGGCAGGTGCTGCTCGGCGGCACCGACCTGACCACCCAGCCGGACAAGGTGCTCACCAAGGCCCGCCGGGAGCGGATCGGGTTCGTGTTCCAGTCGTTCAACCTGCTGCCGCAGCTCACCGCGGCCGCCAACATCACGCTGCCGCTCGACCTGGCCGGCCGCAAGCCGGATCGTGAGTTCCAGGACCGGCTGATCACCACGCTCGGCCTTTCCGGACGGCTCAACCACCTGCCCGCCGAGCTCTCCGGCGGCCAGCAGCAGCGGGTCGCGCTGGCCCGGGCCCTGGTCTCGCGGCCCGAGGTGGTCTTCGCCGACGAGCCGACCGGCAACCTCGACTCCCGGTCCGGCGCCGAGGTCCTGGCCCTGCTCCAGAACTCGGCCCGCGACCTGGGACAGACCATCGTCATGGTCACCCACGATCCGGGCGCCGCCGCGTACGCCGACCGGGTCGTCATGCTCGCCGACGGCCGGCTGGCCGGAGAGATCCAGAACCCGGACATCGCCTCGGTCACCGATGCCCTGCAGAATCTGGCGGCCGGTCGATGAACACCGTTCTGCGCACTCAGCTCGCCGGTGTCAGCCGCCGGCCGGCCCGGATGCTGCTCACCGGGCTCGCGGTGCTGGTCGCGTCGTTCGTCGTCTACGCGACCGTGCTGGCCCAGCAGATCACCGAGCGCAGCGTGCTCAACGGCCTCAGCGGCACGCCGGAGGCCACCGACCTGGTGGTGATGAGCGGTGAGATCGCCAGGAAGGACATCACCGCGGTCGAGGGCCTGCCGGGGGTCGCCGAGGTGGTGGCCCGTGCCGAGAACGGCTTCCAGCTCGGCCCGGGATACCTCGTCGTCAGCACCGATCCGGGCAGCGGGCCGCTGAGCACCGTCAAGGTCACCGAGGGCCGCTTCCCGGCCGCGACCGGCGAGATCGCGGTCACGCCCCGGACCGTGGAACGGATGGGCCTGCCGATCGGCTCGAAGATCCCGGTCCAGCCCGAGGGTGGCAAGCCGATCACGCTCACCGTCGTCGGCGTGGCCGAGACCCGCGACGACGTCGGCTTCCTGTCGTACGGGTCGCTCGACACGGTGACGGCGGCGACCGGCACCGAGTACATCGACCGGCTCGAGATCCGCCTCGACGCCGGAGCCGACCCGCAGTCCGTGCGGGAGCGCATCGAGCCCCTGGTCGCGGGCGAGGGCGCGCCCCTGATCGTCGCCGGGCCGGAGGTCCGGGAACAGGAGGCCATCGACGCCGCCTCCCAGGTCGAGCAGCTCTTCATCGTGGTGCGCGTCTTCGTGGCGGTCGCCGTGGCGGCGGCCGGGCTGATCGCCGCCTCCACCTTCCGGATCGTCTTCGCGCAGCGGATGCGGCAGCTCGCCCTGCTCCGCGCGGTCGGCGCCGGCCGGGGCGCCCTGGCCCGGGCACTGGCCCTCGAGGGTGCACTAACCGGCCTGCTCGCCGGGGTCACCGGTGTGCTCGGCGCGCTGGCCCTCGGCCATCTGATCCCGGTCGTGCTGTCGGCGTTCGGCGTGGAGATCTCCAGCCCCGGCCTGCCGCTGGCGCAGGCCGCCGGCACCGTGCTGCTGGCCGTCCTGATCACCGTCGTGGCCGTCCTGGCACCGGCGTTCTCCGCCTCCCGGGTCGCGCCGCTGGAGGCGCTGCGGTCAGCCGCGACCAGTGGTGCCAAGCAGGGCATCGGACTGCTGCGGATGATCACCGGGCTGCTTTTCGCCCTGGCCGCCGGCGGCCTCGCCGCTCTGGTGTGGACGAGCCTGCCGGGCCCGCAGGAGCAGAACTACCCCGCCGAGCAGATGCTGCTCAGCGTCGTCGGCTCGGGCGCGCTCGCCTTCATCGCCCTGATCGCGCTCGGTCCGCTGCTGGTCCGGCCGGTCCTCGCGGTCGCCGGCCGGCCGCTGCGGCTGCTCGGCCCGGTCGGGCGGCTCGCGGTCGGCGGCGTCGGCGGCAGCGCCCGCCGCGCGGCGGCGGTGTCGGTCGTGGTCGCGCTCGGCGTCACCCTGGTCACCGGGGTGCTGGTCGGCGGTGACTCGATCCGGGTGCTCGCCAACCGGGAGGCGGTCGCCGCGGCACCGGCCGACTTCCAGCTGGAAGGCGCACCGGACGGCACCCTGCCGGCCGGGCTCGCCGAGAAGGCCGCCGGCCTCACCGAGCTGACCCGCGTCACCCCGTACCGCCGGGTGGTCGACGTCAAGGTCGGCGACCTGGAGGGCGGCAACGCGACCGACCTGTCGACCACCGCGCTGCCGAGCCTGTCCGAGCTGGACGTCAAGTCCGGGTCGGTGGCGGATCTCGCGCCCGGCCGGGCGGTCGTCGCCGGATACGTGGGACTGCAGACCGGTGACCAGGTCACCGTCTCGGCCAAGGGCAAGCAGGTACGCGTGACGGTCGCCGCCGTCCTCGGCGGTCCCACCCCGCTGCGGACCGAGGTCCTGCTCGACCGGGCCGACCTGACCGCCCTGGGCGCGCCCGCCGCGCCGACCGGCCTGCTCGCCGACGCCGCCACGGCCGGTGAGGACGGCCGCACCACGGCACTGCGGGCGCTGCAGGGCACGATCGGCGCCGGCTCGGAGGCCCGGGTCGAGGTGCTCGCCGACCAGCGTGACGCGGTCGACCAGCAGCTCGGCGTGCTGATGCTGATCGCGCTGGCCCTGATCAGCCTGACCGTGCTGATCGCGGTCGTCGGTGTCGGCGCGACGACGGCGCTGTCGGTCGTCGAGCGGGCCCGCGAGTCGGGGCTGCTGCGCGCGGTCGGCATGTCGCGCGGCGGGCTGCGCGGGATGCTCACCACCGAATCGGCCCTGTACGGCCTGATCGGCGCCGTGCTCGGGGTGGTGCTGGGTGTTCCGTACGCCTGGCTCGCCGTCTCCGCCATCGGCCTGGACGCGCCGCTCACCCTGCCGGTGTGGCAGCTCGTCGCGGTCTTCGTGGTCCTCGTGCTCCTGACCGCGCTGGCCGGCGTGATGCCGGCCCGCAAGGCCGCCCGCGTGAGCCCGGTGACCGCCCTCGGCACCGAGTAAGCCCCCGGCTGTGCCACACCGCTGTCTCAGCCGCGTTGAGACAGCGGTGCGGCACAGCCGGACAGCACCTCGCGGCGATCGTCCGGTAGGGTCACGCCCCCAGGACTGTCGATCACCGCGGGGGACACGGGGATGCAGCGCAAGCTGGCGATGGGTATCGGCACGGCGGTCGCCGTGCTCGCGGCCGGGGGCGGCGTCGCCGTCCTGACCTGGCCGTCGGCGGGCACACCGGCGGGGGCCGCGCCCGTCATCGCACCGGCCGAGCTGCCGCCGGACCCCAGCCCCGCACCCCCGCGGATCCGCACCGAGCTGAACAGCCTCGACCTGAAGCCCAGCGGTGGCCGGGCCGAGATCGCCCAGCGGGACACGAAACGGTTCAGCCTGCTCGGCATCAGCTGGTCGGACCCGGCCGCCGAGCCGGACGGGACCATCGAGGTGCGCACCCGCGGCGTCGCCTCCGGCAGGTGGACCGGCTGGCAGGAGCTCGAGAAGTCGGACACCGGCCCGGACGGCGCCGAGGCGTCCGCCTCCGGCCGCCGGGGTGCCACCGAGCCCCTCTGGGCGGGCCCGTCCGACGGCGTGGCCGTCCGGATCGCCGGGAAGCAGAACGGCCTCCCGGCCGGGCTGCGGCTCGACCTGATCGACCCGGGCACCGAGAAGACCGGCGGCCGCGGCGCCGGCGAGCCCTCGCCCAGCGCCTCGGCGGACCCGTCGGCCTCCGTCTCTCCCGAGCCGGCCGTCCCGGCCCCCGGCGACGAGGAGCCGATCGAGGGCGACGGCCCGGTCGAGGACGTCACCGAAGAGCCCGTCGCCGAGCCGGCGGTCGTCGAGGAGACCCCGGTCCCGGTCGCGGAGGACCCCGCGGCCGGCGCCGACTCGGTGATTCAGCAGGTGGCGCCCGCCCAGGCCGCGTCCACCGGACCGGTCCCGGAGCCGACGTCGACCGTGCCGGTGAAGGCGCAGTTCCCGAGCTACTTCACGCGCAAGGCGTGGAGCGCCGACGAGACGATCGTCGGCAGCGTCACCGACGCCAAGGTGGTCAACGCGGTCTGGGTGCACCACACCGGCACCAGCAACGACTACGACTGCTCCGAGTCGGCGGCGATCGTGCGCAGCATCCAGAGCAACGACGTCAAGGTCAAGGGCCTGTCCGACCTCGGCTACAACTACATGGTCGACAAGTGCGGGCGGCTCTTCGAGGGCCGCCGGGGCGGCGTGGAGAACGCCATCGCCCCCGCCGCCACGGTCGGATTCAACACCGGTTACGCCGCGATCGCGGTGATCGGCAACTTCGAGACCGCGGCCTCCAACGCGGCGATCGAGACGATCCTCGCCCAGGTCGGTGCCGCCCGCCTCGGTAAATACGGCCTCAACCCGACCAGCCGGGCCACCTTCGCGGCCGGCGTGGCCAACGGCAAGCTGGCCAAGGACGAGAAGATCACGATCCCGCGGCTGGCCGGGCACCGTGAGGCCGACGCGACCCTTTGCCCCGGCGCCAGCCTCGACGCCCGCCTGCCCGACATCCGCGCCAGGTCACAGCAGATGGTCACCGGGATGACGCTCACCAAGGTCGCCGGCGGCGGCTACTCCGGCGGCGCCTACTACGTGAAGACCGCCGCCTGGCTCACCTGGGCGGTCGCCAACACCGCCACCGACATCGCCCGGTTCGACGTCTACCTCGACGGCAAGGTGGTCGGCACCCAGCCCGGCACCGCGACCGGCGCGAAGGTGGACATCCCCGCCGGCGCGCACACCGTCACCGTGCTGGCCGTGCACACCTCCGGCACCACGGCGCGGGTCGGCGTCACCATCCACGGCGACACCACGGCACCCACCTATCGGGCCGTGCTGCCGCTCGACCTGGTCAGCGGCACCTACAGCACCACCTCGGTGCCGGTCCGGCTCGGCCTCACCGGCACCGACAACGTCAAACTCGCCGGATACACGGTGAGCCGCCCCCGCGCCGCGAACCTCGGCCCGGTCGGCAGCTGGACCACCACGGTCCGCCCCGGCGCCGCCACCTGGACCGTCACGGCCAAGGACACGGCCGGCAACACCCGGGCCGCGTCCATGTCGCGGACCGTGGTGCTGTCCGCCGAGACCTCCGCCAAGAAGACCGGCACCTGGAGCTCGCGGCAGAGCAAGTCGTACCTCGGCGGCAAGGCCCTGACCTCGGCCAAGAAGAACGCGAAGCTGACCTACACGTTCACCGGCCGGTCGGCGGCGCTGCTCTTCTCACGGGGGACCAAGACCGGCAAGGCGTACGTCTACCTGGACGGCCGGAAGGTCGCCACCATCGACACCCGCTCCGGAGCCACCAGGTACCGCCAGGCGCTGTGGGTGTCGTCGACGTCGGTCAAGAAGCACACCGTCGTGATCGTGGTGGCCGGCACCTCCGGCCGCCCGACCGTGGTCTCCGACGGGCTCGCCTACATCCGCTGAGTTCTCACCCGGACCGGCGCGGGTTCGCCCGCCGGTCCGGACCGGTGACGTCAGCGGACGGCGGCAGCGTGAACCAGAACGTCGCGCCCCGGCCCTCCCCGCCCTCCGCCCGGATCTCGCCGCCGTGCCGTTCCACCGCCCGGTGCACGGTGGTCAGCCCGATCCCGGTGCCCGGGAAGTCACGCGCGTCGTGCAGCCGGGCGAACGGCCGGAACAGCTGGTCGGCCTGCTCGGCGGGGAATCCGGCGCCGTTGTCGCGCACGTAGAAGCGGTCGTCCTCGGCGCCCACCTCGACGACCGGGTCGGCCACCTTGCGGGTGAACTTCACCGCGTTGTTGATCAGGTTCTCCAGGATGACCCGGACCAGGCCCTCGTCGCCGTCGGCGGTCATCGACTCCCGTACCGTGAAGGTGACCTGCCGCTCCGGATCGCGGGCCGCGACGTCACTGATCACCTGGCGGGCCGTCGCCGTCATGTCGAACCTCGCCCGGCGCAGCTCGCCGCGGCTGGCGCGGGCCAGGATCAGCAGCGACTCGACCAGCTCGGCCATCCGCATCGCCGCCGCGTGCACCCGGGTGAGGCGATAGCGGGTCTTCTCGCCGAGCGGCTCCTCGTCCTCCTCCAGCATGTGCTCGGCGAAACTGCTGATCACCTGGAGCGGGCCGCGCAGGTCGTGGGACACCGACCCGGAGAACGCCTCCAGCTCCCGGTTGCGCCACTCCAGCTCCTCGACCAGCGCCGCCCGCGTCTCGGCCAGCTGCCGGGCCGCCCGTTCCTCGGCCGCGTCCAGCTCCCGGCGCATCAGCTCCTCGCGGATCCGGCGCGCGTCGTCGTGCGACTGCTTGCGGCGGATCTGGGCGCGTACGTGCACCCGCAGCCCCTCGGGCACGTCGGTGTCGCGTACGTAGTCGTCGGCGCCGGCCGCCAGGCAGTCCAGCATCCGTTCCTCGGCGCCGGTCATCACCACCGGCAGGTCACCGACCAGCGGCACCTCCCGCAGCCGGCGGCAGTCCTCCCGGGCCCGGTCGATGTCGTCGCCGATGCTGATCACGATGCAGTCGACCGGCTGCGCGGCGAGCAGGTCGAGGGTGTCGTCGATGCCGGAGGCCTGCACGATGTCGTAACCGTCGGCGCGCAGCGCGTCGGCCCAGTGGTCGAGGTGGTTGCGCGCGGAGCCGACCATCAGCACCTTGCCCGGCCCGTGCGGCACACCGAGCGCCTCGATCGGCAGTTGCTCGGCGCTCTGCCGCAGCACCGCGGCCAGTTTCGCCAGCACCACCGCGAGATCCTGCTGCTTGCGGACGAACGCGTCGGCGCCGGCGTCGAGCATCTGCATCTCGGTGGCGTAGTCGTCGGCCGCCGTCATCAGCAGGCACGGCGTGTCGCGCAGCGCCGGGTCGAGACGGATCCGGCGGATCACGGTGGCGCCGTCGATGCCCGGCATCACCCCGTCGACGATCACCGCGTGCGGCCGCCGGTCGGCGGCCATCCGCAGGCCCTCCTCGCCGCCGGGGGCGGTCAGCACCGCGTACCCCTCCGGTTCCAGCAGCTCACGCAGCTTCTCCCGGAACGTCATGCTGTCGTCGATGACCAGGACGGTGGTGCGGTCGGCGGCCCGGTCCGGGGTCTCACCGAGCAGCTGGCGGGTACGCGCCACCACGTACCCCGCGTCGTAGGGCTTCCCCACGTACTCGTCGGCGCCGGTACGCAGCCCGGCCAGCCGGTCGGTGACCTCGCTCTCGCTGGACAGCAGCATCGTCACCACCCCGCTGCGGCCGGGATCGCGCCGCAGCTCGGTGAGCAGTTCCAGGCCGTCGGCGTCGGGCAGCAGCACGTCCAGCACCGCCGCGTCGAAGCGGGCGTCGCTGAACGCGGTCCGGGCCTCCGCCCCGTTGGCGCACAGGATGGTGGCGAACCCGTCATCGGAGAACGCCTCGTGCAGGTCCATCCGCACGGTCAGGCTGTCATCGACGATCAGCACGGTCGGTGTCATCGGCGCACCGCCGCGGTGTGCAGCTCGGCGACCCGGGCGGCCATCCGGCCGGGCGGCAGCACGTGCACGGCGGCCCCGAGCAGGGCCGCCTCCCGCGGCATCCCGTAGACGGTGCAGCTCCCCTCGTCCTGGGCGAACGTGACCGCACCACGGTCGCGCATCTGCAGCAGCCCGGCCGCGCCGTCACGGCCCATCCCGGTGAGCAGGCAGCCGGCGGCGGCCGGGCCGAACTCCTCGGCCACCGACTCGAACAGCACGTCCACCGACGGCCGGCAGGAGTGGCGGGGCGGGCCGGCGCTGAGGCGGAGCAGCCCGTCGCGGACGAACAGGTGCCGGTCCGGCGGCGCCAGCAGGATCCGCCCGGCGCCCCGCGCGACCGGGGAGCCGTCGACGGCGTACCGCACGTCCCGGCCGGTCTGCCCACCCAGCCAGTCGGAGAAGGCGACCGCGAACTGTTCGCTGGCCGCGATGTGCTGCACCGCCAGCACCGGGGTCGGGAAACTCGGCGGCAGGCCGCGAAGGAACTCGGTGAGCGCGGCCGGTCCGCCGGTGGAGGCGCCGACCGTGACCACGTTCAGGCGGCCGGTGGCGGGCAGCGGCACCGGGACAGGCGGCGCCGGCGGCGGCGGGGAAGCGGTGACCCGGCGGTCCAGCCGGGCCCGCGGGTGCGTGATCACCCGGATCCGGGCCACCATGCGCACCGAGGTACGCAGCCGCACCGCCCAGTCGGCGTCCGAGTCGTCGCCGCGCGGCTTCTCCATCACGTCGACCGCGCCCGCGGCCAGCGCGTTGTACGTGCTGAACAGCTCCTCCCGGTCGGCCGACGACACCACGAGGATCGGCGTCGGGTGCTCGGCCATGATCTGTTCGGTCGCGGCGAGTCCGCTGATGCCGGGCAGCATCATGTCCATCGTGATCACGTCGGGGCGCAGCCGTCCGGCCAGCTGCACGGCCCGTTCCCCGTCGGCCGCCTCGCCGACGATCTGGAGCTGGGGATCCGCGGTGAGCGCCTCCCGGAGGTGATGGCGCATGGTCGCGGAGTCCTCGACGATCAAGACCCTTGTCATGTCTGCGCCCCCTGGGCCGTGCCCTGCCGGCCCTCGCCTGCGGCGTGTTGCGGTGGCTGCCGCTCGGTGCAGTCGGTCATGTCCGAACCACCAGCCGCCTGATGTGCTCGAGGAGTTGCTCCTGGTCGAACTCGCCTTTGACGACGTAGGCGCTGGCCCCGGCCGCCCGGCCGCGGTCCCGGTCGGCGGCGCTGGCCCGGGAGCTGACCAGGATCGCCGGGACAGTCGCCAGCTTCGGGTCGGCGCGGGTCCGTTCGACGAAGGTGAAGCCGTCGATGCCGGGCATGTCGATGTCGGTGAGGAACAGGCCGTACGAGCGGGCCGCCGCCCTCTCCAGCCCCTCCTCGCCGGAGGCGGCCAGGTCCACCTCGTAACCGGCCGACTCGAGGATGCTGCGTTCCAGCATCCGGGTGGTCAGCGAGTCGTCGACGACGAGGATGGGCAGCGGCTCGGCCACCGCCGGGGCCGCCGTCCGGTCACCGCCGCGCAGGTTGCGCAGCACCTCGTCGGCCAGCCCCAGCGGGTCCAGCACCAGCCGAGGGTTGCCGTCCGCGTCGACCGCGACGCTGCCGATCACCGGCGCTGCCGGGGCCAGGTCCGGCAGCGGCCGGGCGACCAGCGCCGACGTGCCGGCCAGCCGGTCCACACCGATCGCGAACACCCCGTTGTCGCCGTTGATCACCACCGCGGCGCCGATGCCGGGGGAGTCCGGCACGGTCGACCCCGTGTAGAGCGCCTCGGCCAGCGGCAGAAAGGGCGCGGCACTGTCCTCGTGGACCAGCCGGCCGCTGGCGGCGGCGGCCGTGACCTCCTCGGGACTCAGCCGGACACAGGCGCGGACCGCGTCCAGCGGCAGGGTCGCCACGGTGCCGCCGGCCTCGACGATCAGCCCGGTCATCGCCAGTAGCGCCAGCGGGATGACCAGCTCGACCGTGGCGCCCCGGCCGGGCTCGCTGCGGACCGCGACCTCACCCTGCAGCTGGACGGCGACCTCGCGGACCGCGTCCATGCCGATGCCCCGCCCGGAGACCTCGGTGACCGACGGCGACGTGCTGATCCCGCCCTGGAGCACGAGCCGCAGCAACTCGTCGGTGTCCGGCGGCCGTCCACCGGACGGAAGCAGGCCCCGCGCCAGCGCGGTGCTGCGCAGCGCCTCCAGATCGAAGCCGCGGCCGTCGTCGACGCAGCGGAACACCGCATGCCGTCCCCGCCGTTCCACCTCCAGGGTGATCGTCCCCTCGGCCGGTTTACCGGCGGCCAGCCGGACGTCCTCCGGCTCGATCCCGTGCACCACCGCGTTGCGCACCACGTGCAGGAAAGCGCCGCTGACCGGCCCGAGCAGGTGCGCGCCCATCCGGATCCCGGCACCGCGGGAGACGAACCGGACCCTTCTGCCCTCGCTGTCGGCGGCGTCCCGGACCGCCCGGCGCAGCGTGGTGAACACCGAACCGACCGGCACCAGCCGCAGCCCTTCGGCCTTGGCCCGGACGTCGTCGAGTTCCCGTTCGATCTGGTCGACCGCGTCGGTGAACCGGCGCCCGGCCGAGCCCAGTTCCCCGGCGAGCCGTTCGGCCGCGGCCCGCGCCGCCGTCGTGGTGCCGGCCCGGTCCAGACGCAGCTGGTCGGCGAGGTTCACCGCCGACCGGTGCAGACGTTCGACGGTGGAGCACCCGGTGCGCAGCGGCGCCATCCGGGCGTTGGTCTCGCCGATCGCGTCCAGCAGCTCGTCCAGGTCCCGGGTGGAGGCCCGGTGGGTGGCGGCCTCGGCCGGTTCCGGATCGCTCTCGGGCGCCGGAACGTCGGGTGGCGCCGCCGCCTTCTCCGGCTCGGCGGGCTTCTCCAGCGCGGAGACGTACGACGCGATCTCGTCGTTGAGGCGCAGCAGCTCGCGCATCTCCTCGGCGGCCAGCGACCCCTCGTCGGTGCGGTGCGGGACCAGGACCTCCTCGAACGCGTGCGCCCGGTCGGCGATGTCCTTCTGCCGCACCACCCGGGCCGCGCCCTTGAGCGTGTGCGCGAACCGCAGCAGCCGGGCCACCGGCTCCGGTCCGGCCCGCTGGTCCAGGTCGAGCACCCCGGCCGAGATCTGGTCGATCAGCTCACGCGCCTCGATCCGGAAATAGCGCAGCGGATCCCGGCCCCCTTCGGCCATCAGTGACGCCCGGTGCCGACCATCTCCAGCAGGTCACTGGAGAGCGTCGAGAGGTGAGCGGCTGTCTGCCTGGTCTGCACCGCGCTGGCCTCGGTCTCCCGCGACACCCGTGCCGTGTCCGAGGCGGCCACGTTGACCTGCTCGACCGCCGTGGTCTGCTGCTTGGTGGACAGCTCGATCTCCCGGGTGGCGTCGTTGGTGGTGGAGACCAGCTGGGCGATCTCCCGGAACGAGTTGGTGGCGTCGTCGAACTTACGCGCGCCGGCGTCGACCGCCTTCGCCCCGATCTCGGTGGCCATCACGGTGGTGTTGACGGCGCCCCGGACGTCCTCGATCAGTGTGCGGATCTCCTTGGCCGAGGCGGCCGTACGGTCGGCGAGTTTCCGGATCTCCTCGGCCACCACCGCGAACCGCCGGCCCCACTCGCCGGCACCGCTGGCCTCGATGGTGGCGTTGATGGCCAGGATGTTGGTCTGCTCGGCCAGCTCCGACACCAGGTCCACGACCTGGCCGATCTGCTGCGACTTCTCGCCGAGCGCGAGCATGTGCTGGACGATCTGGTCGACCTGGGAGCGGATCGTGCCGATCGAGCTGCGGGTCTGGTCGATGGTGGCGTCCCCGGCCCGCGCCGCGGCCTCGGTCTCCTCGGCGATCTTCGACACCCGCTGGGCGCTCTCGGCGATCTGCCGGGACGTGATCAGCAGCTCGCTGATCGTGGTGGTGATCTCGCTCATCGCGCTGGCCTGGTCGCGGCCGCCGTTGACCTGCTGCGCGGCGGCCGCCTCCAGCTGCGCCGACGAACTCTGGATGTGACCGACCGCGGCGCCCACCTCGCGCTTGAGGTCCCGGCTCAGCCGCAGGGCGACCAGGACGGCGCTGATCGCGGTCAGCACCCCCAGCCCGATGACCAGCCCGATGGCCTGATTGGCCCGGGTCGAGGACTCCTGCCGGTCACGGTCGACGTCGTTGCGGACCCGCACGATGAGTTCGGCCAGGGCCTGCTGCAGCTGCGTGCGGACAGGGACGACCTTGGTGTCGTTGATCCGGGTGATCGCGACGATGTCGTTGTTGACCGCTCGCTCGGTCATCATCTCGGCGCTCGCGGCGGCATGCCGTTCGTTCAGGCCGCGGATCTTGGTGAGCATCTCCTGGGAGGCGGTGTCGGAGATGCCGCGCTGCAGCTCATCGAGCTTGCGCCGGAAGTCCTGGTGGTGTTCCTCGGTCAGCCGGGAGTTCTCCGGCCTGCCGTCGAGCAGATAGTTGCGGTAATCGGCGATCCGCATCTCCATGAGCCGGCTCAGCTCCTCGGCGCCGGCCAGGTCCTCGGTCGCCGACGTGATGGCCGAGTCCTTGGCGGAGACCACGACGGCCAGACCGGCCACCGAGATCGCGATGGTCAGCAGGGTGAGCAGGACGGTGATGGCGACACCGACCGCCAGTTTCCCGCCGTACGTGCGTCCGGCCATCATCGGGTCTCCTCGGGGACGGGCCGGTGTCCGGCCAACTGGTGTACGAGTGCACGGGCGGCCGTGACGTCCACGATCGGCCGGTCGCCGTCCGGCAGCCGGACCATCCCGCGCAGACAGCCCTTCCGGTCGCCGTCGGCCGAGCCGCCGATCACGTCGGTGACCGGCACCCGCAGGTGGCGGTCCAGCTCGTGGAAGGCGAGCGCCAGCGGCGGTTCGCCGGTGGTGAGCAGCAGCCAGCGGGGTCGCTGCGGCACCGGGTGGGCCAGCAGGCCGGCGAGGTCGTACACCGGGACCACGGTGCCGGCGAACCCGGCCACGCCGATCAGCGCCCGGACCGTGGTGGGCAGCGCGGTCACCGGCCGGTCGGGGTGCAGGCCGGAGCACTGGTCCAGGCGGATCGCGTACGGCCGGCCACCGGCCCGTACCGCGAGCAGCTCCACCATCTCGCCGTCCAGGACCCGGGCGGGGTCGGCGAACGACCGGTCGAAGTCGTCGCGCAGCCGGGCCACCCGGTCGGCCACGCTGACCCTGCTCATCGCCGTACCCCGCAGGAGTCCAGTTCGGTGCGGCACAGCATGGTCAGCGCGAGCCGCCCGAAACCGCCGCCGAACAGCACGATCCGGTCCTCGTCCTCGGTGGTCAGCAGTTCCGTCGCGGCCTCCAGATGCTCGGCCGCGCCGCGATCGTCGCCGCGCCGCCGGGCCAGCAGCCCCATCCGCAGCCGCGGCATCGCGAACCGCGGATCCAGATAGGCGGCCAGCCGGTACTGCCCGACCGCCTTCTCCGCGCAGTCCAGCTCGTGGCAGACGCCGAGCAGGTGGTGCGCGTCGGCCTGCGGCCCGCCGGTGTGCAGCAGCCGGTGCGCGGTGTCGCGCGCCTCGTCGATCCGGCCGACCTGGGCCAGCAGCACCCCGCGCGGCAGCACGTCACGGGTGCCGATCGCGTCCAGGGCGTCGGCGAAGCGGTCCTCGCGCATCAGGGCGAGCGCCCGCTGCAGCGGGTCCGCTCCGGCCGGCCGCCTCGGGGCGGCGGCCGGTGCCGCGACGGTCAGCCGTGGTGCCGGAGAGGGTTCGGGTGTCCGGGCGGGAGCCTGCCGGCGGTAGTAGACGGTCCCGTCGGAGTGGCACAGCTCGAGCCCTTCCGGCCGGCTGCCCAGCGAGTCTGTGTGTCCCAGGAACAGGAATCCGCCGTCGGCGAGCGCCCGGGTCATCCGCCGGATCAGGTCGGCTCGCACCTCCTCGGTCAGGTACATCAGCAGGTTGCGGCAGAAGATGACGTCGTAACCGGCCGGATGCCACAGTTGCGGGTCGTCGGTGGCGACGTTGTGCTCGACGAACCGGACCGCCGACACGATCTCGTCGGCCACCCGGAAGCCGTCGGCGGTCCGGCGGAACCAGCGACGGCGTACGTCCTCCGGCGTGTCCCGCAGCGACCACGGCGAGTAGGCCGCGGTCCGGGCCCGGCGCAGCATCTCACGGTTGGCGTCGACGCCGGTGACCGTCACGATCCAGTCCGGGCCGGGGCGGGCCCGGACCGCCGCGATCGCCAGCGAGTACGCCTCCTCGCCGGACGAGCAGCCGACAGAGAGCAACCGCAGCACCCGCTGCCCGGCCCGCGCTTCCAGGAGTTCGGGCAGCGCCCGTTCGTTCAGCACCCGGAACTGTTCGGAGTGCCGGAAGAAGTACGTCTCGGTGATGCTCAGCGCCTGTGCCAGCTCGGCGGTCTCGGTGGTCCACCGGCGGCCGGCGAGCCGGTCGAGATACTCCCGCTCGTTCAGCCCGTGCGCCCTGGCCCGGGCGGTCAGCACCTCGGCGGTCTGCCCGAGGTCGTGGTCGGCGAACGTCCAGCCGAGCCGTCTCTGCAGCAGCTCCCGGAAGCGGGTCAGGGACGCCGCGCCGATCATGACGGGTTCTCCGGTGGCGTCTGACCGGCTGCCTCCCACACCTCGTCCGGCACGGCGGCGATGCTGTGCAGGAGCAGCAGCGGCTCGGTGCCGAGCGTGCCGACGGCGGCGATCAGCGTCCGCGACACCCCGGCCAGCACGGCGGCCGGGCCCTCGGGCGGTTCCACGTGGACCTCCCGCACGCCGAGGACCTCGCCGGTGGCGCAGACGATCGGCCCGCGTCCGGCACGGACCGCGACGTACCGGTCCACGGTCGTCTCGACGCCGGTCAGCAGGCGCGGCATGTCGATCACGGGGGCCGGGGCGCCGCGCAGGATGGTCAGGCCGCGGACGTACGGTGGTGTGCCGGCCAGTGCCCGCGTCTCCAGCGGGCGCATGGTCTCGATGACCTCGCCGAGAGGGAGAGCGCAGTAGAACGGACCGGCGCGGAACACCAACGCGACGACTCCGGCGTCCAGCGCCGGAGCCAGAACACCGCCAGGCCGCCCCCCCACTGCCTCAGGCTAACCACCGTTTTGTGAGCTTCGCTCGCTATCTGGCATTCACGGCATTCCGGTGTACGCCGGTCGGCCGGCCCGGCGCGCGGCCGCCCTCCGCGCGCCGGACCGGCCTGCTCAGGTGGCGTCGTCGTGGCCGGTGAAGCGCAGCGGCAGCGGATGCCCGCCGGGCTGGGTGGGCGGGGCGTATCCGGCCCACGGAGCGCCCTGCGGCCCGGTGTGCGGCGCACCGCCACCGGCCGCCGCCGGGGGCCTTCCCGCCACCGGCATGTCCCGGGCGAGCCGGTGCGGCGTGATCCGCTGGGTGGCGACCTCCCGGTCGGACAGCGCCTCGCGCGGCGTCTCCGGCCAGCCCGCCGGGAGCCGCTCCGCCCTACGTGGCGCAGGCGCCGGGGGAGCCGCGTGCCTCGGCGAAGCCGAACTCGAAGCCGAAGCCGAAGGCGGAGCCGAAGGCGAAGCCGGAGCCGGAGCCGACGGCGGAGCCGCGGGCGTCGCGGGCCACAACCGTGGTCGCCGGCCCGCGGCCAGGTCCTCGGCCCAGCCGAACATCGCCACCAGCACCGCTGTCAGCGCGGCGGTCACCGCCAGGGTCGCGAAGTCCTCGAAACGGCCGAGATCATCCAGGCCGGTACGTTCGAGCACGGGCCAGACCGCGGCGATCGCCACCCCGTGCCACAGGTAGATCGTCACGGCGCGGGAGTTGAGCCCGGACACCAGGTTCGCCACCGGCCGCAGCCGGGCCAGGGGATCGGAGGCGGGCTCCCAGCGCAGCAGGAGCAGCACCGCCGCGAGCGAGTAGACGGCCTGCGCCTCGGACGCCTCGTTGAGATCCCAGCCGACCTCGGCGTGTCCCTGGACCAGCCAGTACAACCCCAGGCCGCCGAGCGCGCACGCGGCCAGGACGGTCAGGGCGGGGTGCAGCCGGCGCAACCGGCCGTCGCGGTGCGCGAACCCGGCCAGCCAGCACGCCCCGTACGTGGTCAGGTCCCAGAGCGCCGACTCGACCGGGGCGGGCATGCCGAAGTCGCCGTGCTCCAGCATCGCCATGCCGAGCAGCGGGACCGCCAGCAGCGGCCACCCGATCTTCTTGAACAGCGGATACAGCAGCGGCGACAGCAGGACGAGCCACAGGTAGGTGCGGACGTACCAGAGCGCGTCCCAGACGAAGGCGGCCGCGTCGCTGCCCGGTGGGTCGCCCAGCGGCAGCAGCCAGAACCCGAGTTCGGCCGGCCGGAACGGGTGCTGCCCGTCGGTCTCGGCGGCCCACCCGGCCCCGAGCATCGCCGGCACCGCCATCAGGCCGAGCAGCCAGACCGGAGGGAGCAGCCTGCGCAGGCGGGAGACGACGACCGGACGGGCCGCGCGCCGGTCCAGCGAGGCCGCCGTCAGCGACCCGGCGACCGCGAACATCACGCCCATCGCCGGGAACACCACGGACAGCCAGGCCCAGCCGAAATGGTGGTACACGACGACCCGGACGATCGCGGCGGCACGAAGCGTGTCCAGGTATCGATTACGCACCGCGAAACCGTAGCGACGGCCCGCCCGAGGCCGGGACCACCGGCCGGACGGCGGAATGCGCCTGTGTGGATTACCCCGATAGGTGGAAGAACGCCGGAATCCTGTGCGCTTGTGCGACACCCGTGATCCGGTCTCCGTTGCGTTTCCGCTGGCCGCCCCGTTGGTCTACCGGTGAGCGCCCCGGAGCGGCCGGGGCGCGGTGGAACAAGGGGATCGACGGGGACATGCGGAAACCTCTGGTAGTGCTCGGCCTGGCTGCCGTGACGCTGGTCTCGAGTGGCTGCGCCGCTCGCGCGCTGGCACACGAGCCACCGGACACACCGGACACCACGGCAACGGCAAAGGCGGACCTCCGGCGGTTGTACGGGGACCCGGCGCTGCTGAGTCATCAGGACGACCCGCAGACGGGGTGGGGTGGCGCGCCGCGCCCGCCCGCGACCCCGGCGGCCGTCCGCACCACTTCGCCGCCGGCCGAGCCTTCGCGGGCGGTGCAGCCCGCACCCCGTGCCGCCGACGCGGCACCCGACGGTGATCCGATCGTCGCGTCGCGTACCGCCATCACCGCCTCCTCGGTCTCGCCCGGCCTGCAGGCGCCGGTGCAGCAGCAGGTTCTCGCCCTGGTCAACCGCAACCGCCGGACGGCCGGCTGCGATCCGATCACGCTGGACCGGCGGTTGATCGAGGCGGCGAACCGGCACGCCGCCGACATGGCCCGGCGCGACTACTTCGACCACGAGTCACCGCGCGGCGACCGGGCCGGCGAGCGGGTGACCGACGCGGGCTACGTCTGGCGCCGCTACGGCGAGAACATCGCCAAGGGCCAGGACAGCCCGTACGAGGTGATGAACGACTGGATGAACAGCCCGGGCCACCGGGAGAACATCCTGGACTGCCAGCTCGACCAGATGGGCGTCGGGCTGGCCCTGGCCTCGGACAAGACGCCCTACTGGGTGCAGGATTTCGCCACGCCCCGTAGCTGAGATCCCCTCAAGCCGGTGCACCCGGATGCCGATGGCATACCGGTTTCGTGTCACCGGTCCCTCCGGGCCTCCACAGGTGAGACGGCTGTGCTTCGATGTGCGGACCAATCAGTCCTGGGGAGGATCACTTTGGCAAGGGGACGGGTTTCCGCTCGCCTCGCCGGCGCCACGATGGCGGCGCTGGTGGGTGGCGGTCTCGGCGCTATCGCGCTGACGCCGGCGAGCGCCGGTGCGTCCGCGCCGGCGGCCGCGGCAGTGAGCACCACGGTGGTCACCAAGGCGGCCGCCGCGTCGTGTGCGACCGGCAAGTACCAGAAGCAGGTCGAGGGCTACCTGAAGAAGCTGGGTGGCTACGGCACCGTGACGGTCGACGGCAAGCAGTCGCCCGCCGACTGTGCCGCGATCGTGAAGTTCCAGAAGCGTTTCGGCATCCAGCCGGCCAAGGGCCTGGCGGGACCGACGACCTTCGACGTGGCCAAGCGACTGGCGGCGACGAAGACGGCGGCCTGCAAGGCCAAGAAGACCGGCATCACCTTCTGCGTCGATCTGACCAACCAGACGACGTGGGTCATGAAGAACGGCAAGGTGTTCGTCACCCCGACGATCACCCGTACCGGGTACAAGGGTTACCGGACCCCGGCGGGCACCTTCAAGATCAATAAGCGGACGAAGAAGGAATGGTCCGACCCGTACGAGGTGTGGCTGCCGTACTGGCAGCGCTTCATCGGCGGGCGCGGCTTCCACCAGACCACGACCTACATCCACGACAAGTGGCGCGGGTCGCACGGCTGCGTGAACCTGCTCGAGTCCGACGCCAAGAAGTACTGGAGCATCGGCAAGATCGGCATGACGGTGAAGGTCATCGGGCGTCGTCCCGGCACCTGATCCGAACAGCTTCACCAGCGAGCGGGCCGTCCCTCACCGAGGGGCGGCCCGCTCCGTTGCGCCGCCATCGGCGAGGCTGGATGGTAGATCGGGCTAGAGTGGCGGCTGTGTATCGCGCCCGCTCACGTGCAGTGATCATCGCCGCCGGTGTCCTGGTGCTCCTGCCACTGACCGCGGCCTCCTGCGACGACCAGGAGAACCCGGTCCGGCTCGGCAACGCCGAGGTCGGCACGGTCGACGAGATCGTCGAGGCGCCCGGCGCGGTGACCGCCCGCACCGCCGCGACCCTGACCGCGCCCGCCGCCGGCACCCTCCGCGAGCTGTATGCCGAACCCGGGCAGCAGGTCCGCAAGGGTGACGTCCTCGCCGTCATCGACTCGCCCGAGCTGACCCGGCGCCGCGACGCCGCCCGCGACGCCGTCGAGAAGGCGCCGTCCGGCTCCGGGGTGAGCGTCGGCGGGACGGCCGAGTTCACCGCCGTCCGCCATCGCACCGACAAGCAGGCCGCCGACGCGTTCGAGCAGGCCCGCGCCGCGGCGAAGAAGATCGCCGACCCGCAGGTCCGCAAGGCACTCACCGACCAGGTCGACGCGGCCGAACGCAACTACGAGACCGCCTCGGACGCCTCCGCGGCGGCGCTGCGGTCGGTGCAGCGGGGCGTCAACTCGCTGTCGCGGGCCATGGGCACCCTCTCCGCGGCCCAGAGACTTCAGGCCGAGCAGGCGTACGAACTCGCCGACGCGGCCGTGGAGGCGCTGACCCTCAAGGCGCCCGTCGCCGGGGTGGTGCAGCTCGGCGGCCCGGCGCAGAGCGGCGGCAGCTCCCTGGCCGGGCTCCTCGAGGGTGGGCAGGTCCCGACCGGCTCCGGCGGTGCCGCGCCCGGCGTCGACGCCGCCGTCCCCGAGGGCGGCTACGTGGCGGCCGGTACCCCGGTGGTGACCGTCGTCGACACCGCGCGGCTCGGGCTCTCCGCCGAGGTCGACGAGACGGACGTGCTGCTCGTCGAGGCGGGCGTCGCCGCCGACATCGAACTCGACGCCGCACCCGGCGCCCTCTACCCGGCCACCGTCAAGGCCGTCGACCTGCTCCCCACCACCTCGGCCCGCGGCGGCGTCTCGTACAAGGTCCGCCTCGAACTCGGCGAGGGCTCGTACCCGGACAGCGGCGAGGCCGCGCCCAACCCACGGCCCGGCATGAGCGCGGTCATCCGGCTGAAGGTGCGGCAGGCGACCAGTGCCGTGACCGTCCCGGCGTCGGCCGTGGTCAGCACCGACGGCCGCGACACGGTCTGGGCGGTCCGGGACGGCCGCTACACCGCGGTGCCCGTACGCCTCGGCGTGCAGGGCGAGGACACCGTGCAGATCGTCTCCGGCGTCGGCGCGGGGGAGAGGGTCGTGGTCGCCGGCGCCGACCAGGTCGCGGCCGGCGACGAGGCCCCGTGACCGCCGCGATCGTCGCCGACGACGTCAGCCGCACCTACGAGCTCGACGGCGTCTCGGTGCCCGCGCTGCGCGGCGTGTCCCTGACCGTCGAAGCCGGTGACTACGTGGCCATCGTCGGCACCTCCGGCTCCGGCAAGTCGACGCTGATGCACCTGCTCGGCGGGCTCGACCGGCCGACCGGCGGGACCCTGCTGATCGGCGGCCGCGACGTCAGCAAGCTCACCCCCGACGAGATGGCCGAACTGCGCAACACCACCATCGGGTTCGTCTTCCAGAGCTTCCACCTGCTGGCCCGCACCACCGCGCAGGACAACGTCGGCCTGCCGCTGGTCTACCGCGGGATCGGCCGCCGCGAACGCCGGGAACGCGCCGCCGCCATGCTCGGACGCGTCGGCCTCGCGCACCGCGTCACCCACCGCCCCAACCAGATGTCCGGTGGCGAACAACAGCGCGTCGCCATCGCCCGCGCCCTGGTCACCGGCCCGTCCGTGCTGCTCGCCGACGAACCGACCGGCAACCTCGACTCGGCCACCGGCCAGTCCGTCCTGGCCCTGCTCGAATCGCTCAACGCCGACGGGGTCGCCGTCGTGCTCGTCACCCACGACCGGGACGTGGCGGCCCGTGCCCACCGGCAGATCGTGATGAAGGACGGGCTGATCAGTGCGGCTGGCTGAGGCCTGGCGGGTCGCCCTCGAAGCGCTGCGCGCCAACCGGCTGCGCAGCATGCTCACCATGCTCGGCGTGATCATCGGGGTGGCCGCGGTGGTGGCCCTGGTCGCCATCGGCACCGGCACCAAGCAGCAGATCGAGAATCAGGTCGAGGGACTCGGCTCGAACCTGCTGCTTGTCGTGCCGGGCCGGATCGAGGCCGGGTCGGCGCCCACCTCGTCACCGCTCACCCTCGACGACATCGACGCGATCAACCGGGTGGTCGGCGACCGGACGCGGGTCGCGGTCACCATCGCGTCGGGCGAGACGGTACGCGCCGGCTCACGCACCCGCTTCGCCAGCATGCAGGGCGTCCTCGAGACCACGCCGACCGTCTTCGTCCGCAACCTCGACCGGGGCACCTACCTGACCAGGACCGACGTCAGCACCGGCCGCCGGGTCGCGGTGCTCGGCGCCGGGACGGCCCGTGACCTGTTCGGCGACCGGGACCCGATCGGCCGGCAGATCACCATCGGCGGTGTCCGGTTCCGGGTGATCGGCGTTTTCGAGCCGCTCGGCCAGAGCCTCGGCGTCGATCGGGACGGCGAGGTGCACGTACCGGTCACCGCCGCGCAGCGCCTGCTCGGCACCGAACGCATCGACGGCATCGCGATCCGCGCCCCCGACCGGGAACGCATCGGCGAACTCTCCGACGCCGTCGTCGCGACCCTCGCCGAACGCCACCCGGACACCGACTTCTCGGCCGTCACCCAGGAGCAGATCCTCGGCGTGCTCGGCGACATCCTCGGCGTGCTCACCGGCGTGCTCGCGGCCATCGCCGGTATCAGTCTGCTCGTCGGTGGCGTCGGCGTCTCCAACATCATGCTCGTCTCGGTCCGTGAGCGGACGAAGGAGATCGGTCTGCGCAAGGCCGTCGGTGCCCGGCCCCGCGACATCGGCGTCCAGTTCCTGCTCGAGGCGGTCCTGCTGACCACCACCGGCGGGATCCTCGGCATGGCTCTCGGCGCTGGCACCGCGCTGCTCGTCGACGGGCTCAGCCCGGTGCCGGCCGCCCTCACCTGGTGGTCGATGACGCTCGCCTTCGGCGTGTCCGCGGCCGTCGGGATCGTGTTCGGCGTGGTCCCCGCCCAGCGGGCCGGCCGCCTCGACCCGGTGGTCGCGTTGCGTACCGAATAGCACCCGGAGTGAGACCCACCGTGCACGGGGTAAGACCTCAGGAGAAGGCCAGCCGAACCGAATGAAGGTTTCGGACCGGACCCGGAGGAGAATACCTTGGCGCATCAGTTGCGCGATTTGCACGGCGCCGCCCGTGCCGTCGCCTACCTGATGCTGGCCGCCGCGCCGTACAACTTCGTCACCGGTGTTCTGATGAAGTTCGGCGACCCGCTGCCCGAGCTCATCGCCCTCGGCGTCACCTCGGTGGTCCTGTTCGTCGTCGGCCTGGCCTGCCTGCGCCGCCCGGCAGCGATGCCCCGGCTGTTCTGGCTGATCGTCCCGTTCGCGGGCGCTGGTGTGATCACCGCGCTCAACGTGGCGACCCGGGACGCGACGATGGGGCCGCAACTCTTCTACCTGTGGCCACTGCTCTACGCCGCGATGTTCCTCAACCGCAGGTTCATCGCCGGCACCGTCGCCCAGATCTCCGCCGGGCACGCGATCACCGCCTTCCAGTACCAGGAGGGCGGCCAGGCGCTGCTCGACTGGATCGCGATCACCGTGGCCATGGCGATGACCGGCGTCGTCGTCGCCGGCCTGCGCGAACGCAACGACCGGCTGCGCGCCGTCCTCGAGGCCCAGGCCACCTCCGACTCGCTGACCGGCGTGGCCAACAGGCGGGCCTTCGACGCCGAACTCGACCGGATGGCCGGCGACGTCGGACCCGACCACCCGCTGGCCCTCATCATGATCGACGTCGACCACTTCAAGACGATCAACGACACGTGGGGACACGCCGTCGGGGACCTCGCCTTGCGTACCGTCGCCGACGCCCTCCGCGGCGCCGCCGAGGACCGCGAAAACATGGTCGCCCGCCTCGGCGGCGACGAGTTCGCGGTCCTGCTCCGCGCCGCGCCCTACGCGGCCGTCCGCTACGTCGAACACGTCCGGACCCGCGTCCGGGACACCACCGGCCTGCCCTGCGGGCCACCCAGCCTCAGCATCGGCATCGCGGTCGCGCCCGACCACGCCCAGGCCACCGACGACCTGCAGAAGGCCGCCGACGCGGCGCTCTACCGGGCCAAGGAGGGCGGCCGGGGCCGCAGCATGATGGCCCACCTGCCGGTCGTCAGCCGCGCGGGCTGACGACCCCTCACGGCTGCGCCGCGGTCACTCCCGCCTCACCGGCCGCGGCCGGGCGCCCGGTCAAGGGAGTCAAGATCTCCGGAGACCTTCTGGGGTACGGGCCCCAGCCGTCCCGCAACACGTGGATGTACACCGCCTCGAGGCACACCCCGATCCGCTCCACCAGATCGGTGTCCTCCGCCGCGCCCAGCCGGACCGCCCGCGCGAAGTGGTCCAGTGCCTCCATGTGCCGGCCCTGATCGAAGCAGCTGCGCCCGGCGTTCTCGTGCACCACGCTGCGCACCGCCGGCGATACGTCGGCCTCGATCGCCTTCTGGAACAGCCGGTCCGCCTCCATGTAGTCACCCCGCAGCCGCAGCACGTGCGCCAGCTCGGCCTGCGCGATCACCATCGACTGCAGATCGTGCGCCGACTCGGCGTGCGCCAGCGCCAACCGGCTCGCCGCGGCGGCCATGCCGAGCTCACCGAGCAGGCGGTACACCTCCGCACGTACGCTCAGAAGCCCTGCCTTGACGATGTTGTCGGCCTCGTCGGCGAGCGGCCCGTCGAGGCGTTCGCCGAGCTCCCGCAGGGCGTCCCGGTTGTCGACCACCTCGCGCAGGGTCGCGCCGTCCAGCCGCCACCGGATCGCGGACAGGTCGGCGGCCGTCAGCGGCAGATGGGGCGCCAGTTCCGGCCCCTGCTGCGCGGCCTTGCCGTCCCACGGCGATGCGCCGTCGCCCGCCTTCCCGTCCTGGCCGTCGTCGCCCGCTCTCTCTCCCTCGGGCTTTGCGCCGCCCGCGGCCGGGTCGCCGCCCTGGCCCGCTGTGCCGTTCGCCCCGTCCGCGGGAGTTCCGTCCGACGATTCCGGGCCGGCCGTCGCCGCCGTGCCGGTCCCGTCCGATACGGCGTCTTCCTCGTCTTTCGCCGCCGCCTTGCTGACGAACCAGCCGCTGCCGAGCGCGGTGTCCGAGTACCGCCGCGGCTCGGTGTCCGGCCCCGACGTCTCCAGCCGCGCGATCGGCTTCAGGTTGTGCAGCGTCCCGTCCGGGTCCATGTACGGCCGGTCGGACTCGTCCTGGTCGGGCCGTACCAGCGGGAACCCGAGCTTCTCCCGCCGGGCCCCGCCGTCCCCGGCGGAAGCCGGTTCGGGCATGGCCACGGTGGGCCGCGACGGCGCGTCGCGCCCACCGGCCGGTGGGACGGTCGGCGCCGATCGCGGTGTGGCGCTGTTCCAGCCGGCGGCCGTCTGGGGGGCCGGGCTGTTCGGTCCGGTTCCGGCCTCGGGTGTCGCGCTGTTCCAGCCCGTGCTCGTCGGGGCCGTCGGGCGGTTCGGTCCGGTTCCGGCCTCGGGCGTGGCGCTGTTCCAGCCGGTGCCCGACTGGGGTGTCGCGCCGTTCCACCCGGCGCCGGCGGGTGGTGCCGGACGGGTGCCGTCATCTCCGGCGGCCTGCGGGCCACCGGACGTCATCGCGGGCGGCACCGGTCGCGGCACGCCGGCGGCGGGAGCCTGTCCCGGCGTGGCAGTGCTCTGCGGAACTGCCGCTGGCCCGGCCGGAGACTGAGGTCCGAACCCGTTCCACGACGCGTGCGGACCACCCGAGGGCGGAGCCGGCGGCGCCGAGCGGGGCGCGGTACCGGCCGGGTTCTGCCCCGGAACGCCACCCTTCCAAGTGTTGTCCGCTCGGTGTGACCCGCCCGTTGCGTGCTGTCCCGTACCGTTCCAGCCGTTTCCGGCGGCCTGAGGCTGAGCGGGCGGAGCCGAGCGAGGCGCCGACGGCATGCCCGTCTGCGGTGCCGGCTGTGCCACCGGCGGTGCCGGCTGTGCCGGCTGTGCCGGCTGCGTTCCCACCGGCGGTGCCGACTGCGTAGCCGGCGTTCCCATCGGCGGTGCCGAGCGCGGTGCGGACGGCGTTCCCGTCGGTCCGTTCCAGGCTCCCGCCCCGGGTCCGTCCAGCCGACCGGCTGCCGGCGACGTGCCGTATCCCGATCGCGGATCCCCCGGTCGCTCCGAACCCGGCCCCTGCGACGGCGTCGCGGAGTCCGGATGCACCACCGGCGGCCACGCGTTGGCAGCTGCAGCCGTCTGGCCGGGAACATCCCCGGCCCGCGGGGCCGGCGGCCAGGCCGTCGCCGCGGTGGGCTGCTCGACACCCGGTTGACCCGGCTGACCCGGACCACCAGGCTGACCCGGAATGCCGAGCCGGGACGAGCCACCCGGTTGAGCCGGACCGACCGGCTGGGACGGGCCAGCGGGCTGACCCGGCACCTCGGGTTGGTACGGCGCGGTGCCCTGACCAGGAAATCCGCCGCTCGTCACGCTCTGATCGGGAGCCCCGCCCACAACCGGCGGCCGAGCCGCGGGCGGCCACGCCGTCGCGGGCGACGGCTGACCGCCCGGCGTGCCGGTCCCGGCAGCAGGCCCCCACTGGCCAGGAGCCGCCGGCCGTGCCGGGGACACCGGCGGAGCCCCGGGAGCAGGCTGTGCGTCGTCCGGGACGATGGCCCAGGGCCCGTCCCCTTCGGACAGGAAGACGTGAGCGGCCCGGGGCGACCGGCGGCCGCGCTGCTGCGGGACGTCGGCCCACCCGGCCTCGTCCGGGCCGAGCCGGATCTCTCCGGTGCTGTAGGGGCTGAGCTGCTCGGCGCCGGCCTGTCCCGGCCGCCCGGCAGCCGCTTCGGGCCCACCGGGTCGCCGGGCGTCCCCGGAGCCCGCACTGCCGTACCCCGTCGTGGTGGTCCGCTCCGGCACCCCGGCGGCGGGACCGGCGCCGGGTCCCATGACGCGTTCGATGCCCGCACTTCCGCCAGCGGCCCCGGCGGTCGTCCCGGACCGTTCGCCAGCGTCCGGGACCGTGCCCGTGTCCGAGGCCCCCGGCATGGCAGGCACCTGAACGCCGTTCGGCCCGATCACCCGGGCAGGCGGAACCGGCGCGGGCGCGGCGAGAACCCGCGGCGCGACCGGCGGGTCGGCCTTGACGACGCGAGGCGCGGGAGGCGGCGTGGCTTTGGTGACAACCTTCGGCGGTACGGGCGGTTCAGCGCGCCGCACCACACGAGGCCCGGAGCCGACCGCACCCGGCGCGGGCTCACCCGGCCCCGGAGGCGGCGTCTGACCCGCGTCGCTGTTCGGAGCCTGACCAGGGTTCCCGTGCGGCCCGTCCCGATGGCTGAGATCAACCGTAGGCTCCACCGGCGTGGACCCGCGCTGTCCCGGTACGAGACGTGCCACCGCGGACCGCCAGCCCCCGCGCCCTTTCCGCTCACCCTTGCCCGGCTCGTCCTGGCCTGGGCCGCTGTGATCGGCACGGGCCCCAGCGGCCCCCGGTTCGCCGTTTCCGCCCCGCTGATCGGTCCCGGCGACCCCGTAGCCACCGTCGGCGGCGCCACCGGCCACCTGACCGGCACCAGGCTGGGTCACGCCCCAGCGAGCGTCCTGTTGCGGGTTCGCCGCTCCGGCCGTGCCGTACTGCGGTACACCGTTGCCGGCCGCACCACCGGCGTCCACTGCCGGGGAACCGGAGCCACCGGCGGCATTCGGCGCACCGCCACGCTCGCTCTGCGGATCGGGACCCGTACGCCGGCCCGTACCGTCACCGGCGGAGCCGTCAGCTCCGGCCGCGGACGCACCTGGGACAGCTGCGCCCTGTAGCCCGGCGTAACCGTCGCCGTCCACACGCGACCCGGCCCCGCCGTCCTGAACGGCACGCCCGTCCAGGCCACGATCGGGATCCTCTCGCTCGGACGCGGCCCGTTCCGTGTTCGCCCGCTCCGCGTCGGCTCGCGCGGCGGCGTCGGCTCGCGCGGCGGCGTCGGCAAGGACGGCCGGATCGTCGCGCTCGGTACGCGGCGTGCCATCGGACGCCACGCCACGCGCCGGGACGTCGCCGCTGAGGGCGTCGCGCCCCACGGTGAGGTCGGCCCCGGCCGCCGCAGGCGGGCGTTCGCCCTGCTCACGGCCCGCCGAATCGAAGCCGGCACGAGCGTCGGCACCGACCGGCTGCGCACCGACCGGCTGCCCGCCGACCGGCTGCCCGCCGACCGGCTGCCCGGCGTCCCGCCGCGGCTCGCGATCCTGGCGGTACCGGTCGTAGGACTCGTCGCTCCCGAAGCCCGGCTCGAGACCGTCGCCACGTTCGGAACCCGGCGCCGGGACCTGCGCGCGCCCGGTGACCGCGAGATCGTCGTTGCGCGCCGGACCGGCCCGCCGCGCGTCCGCCTCGTCGCGCCGCGCCCGGCGTCCACCGGCCGGACGGATCGGGCCGAAGTCGTCGTCCTCCCACGCCGCGGTGGCACGGGCCCGGTCACCGCCCGGGCGTGCCTGGCGGCCCGGCTGGCCCTCCCAGTACTCGTCGGCGCCCAGCTCGATGGTCCGGCCGATGCCCGGACGGTCGTCGTCACGCGGCGGCTCGACGGTCTCCCAGCGCTCGTCGGCACGGCCACGGCCGGCCCGGCCCTCGTCGTCCCAGAGCTCGTCGGGGCGGATCTCGGCACTGCGGCGCCCGCGGCCGGCGCGGTCGTCCCGGGCGGGGTCGCGCCGCTCGTCGCGCGGGTCCCGCAGGTCCCGGGAGCCGCGGGACTCGAGCGACCCGCGCCCGTCCCGGTCGTCCCGCACAGTACGAGGGTCACGATCGTCCCGCGAGGGACGTGCGTCCCGGTCACCGGGTGCGGAGCGGAGGCCGCGCGGGTCACGATCGTCCCGCGGCGCACGGAGATCACGGTCGCCCGTGCGGGGGTCGCGGTCGGCCGGGCGGAGGTCACGGTCCCCGGACGGGCCACGGAGGTCGCGCGGGTCACGGTCGTCCCGGTAGGCGCGCGGGTCGCGAAGGTCGGGCTCCCGGGCGTCCCACGGCGTGCGGGAATCGCGGGGGTCACGGGAGCCGGGCCGGCGGTCGCGGTCGTCCCACCGGGCGTCACGGTCGTCCCACCGAGGGTCGGGACGGGGCGGGACATCGTCGCGGCGGCGGTCCCGGCTCGAGGCGGGCTCGTCGCGGCGGCGGTCCCGGCGGTCGGGGGCGTCCTCCCAGCGTTCCGGGCCGTCGTCCCGGTAGCGCGAGGATGTGTGACCACGGTCGCTGCGGGGCGATTCGCGGTCGTCGGCCCGGCGCGCGCCGGGCGTACGCTCATAGCGGTTTTCGCCACCGCGACGCTGGCTCGCGGCACCGCGCCGCAGCTCCGGACGCGCCGCGGGGTCGACGATCGGAAAGTCGGGTTTGTCGAAGTCGACGCCGAGTTCGGGGCGGTTGAAGTCGACGTCGTCGAAGTCGTCGCCGACCAGGTTGTCGACGGAGGTGTCGATCGGCTCGAAGTCGGGGTCGTTCAGCCAGCTGGGGCGTTCCGCGTCGAAGGTGGCCTTCTTCGGGCGGCGGGGGTCGTCCGGGCCCGCGCCGCTGCGGCGGCGCGTCGGAATGACCGGGTCCGGCGCCGTACGTTTGGTGTAGTGCTTCTCCTGTTTGACGGCAGAGCTGGGCATGAAGGAGTACTCGTCGTACTCGTCCGCCCAGTACTCGTCGTCTTCGAAGCTCATGACGAGGCCCCGAATCGGCTGGGGAAGGACCCAACGCCCCGTAGCCGCATCCGCGCCACCGTCCTCACCGTGTACCACCTCCGCACCCCGATGCGCGCCCCTTGCGCCCCGAGATCAACCCCTGCCACGTGGTGGATGTGGAAGGTTAACCACGGATTTGCGCACCGCGCCACCGCTCTGCGGATCCCCGTCACCGGCCTCGCGGACGGCCCGCGAGCGTCGATCGCATCGGCGCCGCAGCCCGCCGATGATGCGCGATCACGGGGGTATACGTCCTGCGGGCGGCCCCGGTTCAACGGGTTGAGCAGTGACTATGACGGCGTTCCGGAGCGCTTTCGGAGACAGCCGCCGGAGCTGCTCCGATCAACGCTGATCGCTGTCCGCGGGTGACGGCCACGGTATCGACTTAAGAACCTTTTAAGCTTCTCTTCAGAACAACCACGGACTGGCGGGCGACCCTGAACAGGTGATGCGCACCCGGCCCTTTCATCCAGACCTTTCTCCGGTACGGCCACGCGTGCGCCGGGTAGCCACTGCGCTAACGGTCGCCTACGCTGTGTGAAGCCCGCAGCATGCTGTCTGCGTGATCGGCACACGGTTCCCATGTGGACGGTGGATTACCGGAGAGTGTCCGGCGGGTGGCGAAGGACACGCTGCGTTATCGCGGATCATGGGAGGGTGATCTGTCACGGTGGATGTGCGGCCCTGCGGGGCCGGATCCACGAGCCCCTGCGAGTACCACGAACCACCCCGACTTCCCGGCCCACGGCCGCCGAGCCCCCCAGTTAATTCGGCGGCCGGACCGCGCCCGAGATTCTCCGCTGAGGCGACGCCCCCTCGTCCTCTCGCGGCTGGCGATTCTTGGCGTGCGGCCGGGACGGGAGGCAGCGGCGGGAGCCCATCTCCCGCCGCTGTCCTCTCCCTGCAGCCTTCCCCTTCGGGCCTGCGCCCTTCGTAGCCTCGCCTCTTCTGCCTGCGCCCCTTGTGGCCTGCGCCTGTTGTGGCCTTGCCCTTGCAGGCCTGCCCCATGCAGGCGCCGCGAACTCCGTGCCGGTGGCTCGAGTTCTGCTGCCGGGCGACTCGAAGTGCGCCGTCGGACGCCTTTCTGAATCAGGGCTGCGCGAGCAGTGGCTGATCCCGACGCGACCGGTTGGCCGTCGCCTCTCGGCCATTGCCATCGAGTTCTCGGATACGAGGACCGGGTGGCTCTGGCCCCGCAGATCGATGGATCAGGGTCTCGTCAACCACAACATCGCTGCGCTGGATGATCATCTTGGCCGCTTTTTTGGAGGCGGGCTGTGCCCTATGGCTGCTTCCCCGGCTGGGAAGGATGCGTGAGGCACTGCGAACCGGGCACTTGAATATGGGTCAGATACGGCTCGCGGTCGCCCTTTCGGCGTGATCTGTATGGGAGGCCTGACCCTGATTCCGCAAGCCTGTCGCCGGTGGCCCACAGCTTTCGCGGGTGGCTTCGGCGGTAGTTCAGTGCCTTCGCGGGTGGCTTCGTCGGTGGCGAAGAGCTTCGCGGGTGGCTTCGTCGGTGGCTCAGATCCGGCCGTCGGTGGTGAAGCCGTCGATGCGGGCCGGAAGCACCAGGCCCGCGGCGGCCAGAGCGGCGAGCAGCGCGGAGATCTCGGTCCGGGTAAGCGTGGCCGCCCGGTCCGGGTGGGGATGCGGTACCTCCAGCGCCGTGGCGGCCTCGATGGCTCGCGTGCTGATGGCGGCCTCGACCGCCCACAGCCGATGAGCGCAGTAGGCCGAATGCGCGGAGGCGGCGAGCTCCCCGTGCAGCCGTAACAGCCGCCGGAGGTCGGCGGCGAGCCGCTCGATCGGCGGCCCGTACGGCACAGCCTCCGGTGATCGCCGCCGGCGGTGCTCAGCCACGGCGGCACACCACCGCGGTACATACCGGACAGCGGCGATCACCAAGCCCGGAGCGACGAAGACGAGAACGAGTCGGCTGGCATCGAGGAGGGTCACGGATTTCCTCCGCCGGGTGTTTCGGTCGGTCCACCCTCGACCTTCCGCCCCACCCAGCCACCCGTCAACGCACTTTGTGCGACGCGCGAGCAGTCACCTCCCGAAGAGACCGAACGTTCTTTCCGGCGGGCGAGGCTGCGGATCGTCAGTCCGAAGGCCGCGGCGACAACCCGGCGTGGGCCACGACCGCCCGCGTCACCGAATCCGGCGCTGCCCTCGTGGCGACTGGAAGGACGTGAACAGACCTGACGTTCCGCCCACCCGGATCGTCGACGGTCAGCAGGTACCACCCCCGATTCTCGGCCCAGCCCGCCCCGGCCTCGTCGTGATCCCACACCGGCCATCCGTGGAGGCGCACCTGCCGGGCCAGATCGAAGGGAATCCAGCCTTCCGGGACCGGGCCGTCGTCGGCCCTCCAGTCGGCCACCGGAACACCCGCGGCCTCGAGTGCCTCAGCGACCGCCCGGATGTACACCGCGTGCGAACGCGGAAGCCGCGCGGTCCCGCCGTCGTGGCGATCGCTGTGCGTGTCCGGCCTGCCGCCGTGGTGATCGCTGTAGGTTTCCGCCGCGCCGCCGTGGTGATCGCAGTGCGCGTCCGGCCTGCCGCCGTGATGGTCGCCGCTCGTGCCCGTCCCGCCGCCGTCCTCGGCCGCGCCGGTAGGCGGGGACTGTTCGTTTCCGGTCATCGCCCTCCTTGCACGTGATCGATGAGGGGCAGGTGCGCGGTGATCAGATGACGGCTCGGCGGGTGATCTCGACGAGTCCGGCCCGCTCTCCGAACGTACTTCTGACCACTGCCCTCATCTGTGCGAACAACATGTCGCCGCCGAAGTCGCACTCGGCGCCGGCGGTGAGTTCGCCGACCAGCATGTGGATGGTGAGCTCGTCCTCCGGCGAACCGGGGAGATACCCCTCGGCGGGCAGATCCGTGGCGAAGACGCGCTGCGCAAGAACCTCGTCGCCGTCTGATGTGTCCGGTTCGGTGCTGTGCAGCCAGAGCAGGGCGGCGGCCTCCGGGCGTAGGACCCGCTGGAAGACGCACGGTTCGATGTCCTGCACGTCGGCCAGGCCGCCGGCCCCGAACGGTTCGGTTACCCGGATGCCACCGGCGTTCAGCGTGGCCGCCGCGGTGCCGCCGCACGGGTCGTCGTCCCAGGTGATGACGGGTGGAATCCGCTGTTCGGCGCGTGGATGCAGGCCGTGGACGCTGGCGAGAGCCGTCAGCAGGCGGGCGGGCGTCATCGGATGATCATGACGATCGTCACCCCGATCCGTAAAGCCACGGCCGCGAGAAGGCACGGCCGGAAAGGGGCCGCGGCCCGGAGAAGACGACGACGGCGGAGAAGGCAACGGCCGCGGTCAGAGAGCCACGCCCACGGTCAGAAGGTGTTGCCGTGCCGGTCGCGCGCCTTCAGGCGTACCGAAGGAAGGTCTGGAGCCGGAAGGGGATCGGCCTCGCAACCATCGACGACGCCGAAGCGATCGGAACCGGACATCCACCGGGTCCGGGCCTCGACGATCTCCTCATGGGTACGCCCCACGAAGTTCCACCACATCACGAGAGGCTCGTCGAACGGCGCCCCGCCGACGAGGAACAACCTGGCCGGCCCGGTGACCTCGATGTCCAGTGCGCCGCGCCCGCCACCGGCGTAGAACAGTGAGCCGGGATCCAGCCGGGTGCCGTCGACGGTGGCCGTGCCGGACATGACCAGGACGCCGTGCTCGAAGGCCGGAGCCAGGTCGAGCGTGTGCCGGGCCGCACCGGCGTACAGCAGTTCCGCGCCGACCAGTGGCGAGTGCACGAGGGCGGGGGAGTGGAGTTCGCCGAGCCGTCCGATGATCACGGTGACCGTGAGCGGGCCGTCGGAGCGGGACGGCAGGCCCGCGTGGTGCTCGAAGCGGGCCGGGCCGTTGCGGGCGTCGTCGGGCAGGGCTATCCACAGCTGGAGGCCGTGCATGCCGTCGGGGTGCTCCGGCGGCGTGTACTCGGAGTGGGCGATGCCGTGCCCGGAGGTCATCAGGTTGAGCTGGCCGGGCGCGATGAACTGGTGGCTGCCGAGACTGTCGCGGTGCTCGATCAGGCCGTCCACCAGCCATGTCACGGTCTGCAGTCCGGTGTGCGGATGCGGCGGCACCTGCATGCCGGGGCGGCCGCTGACGTCGTCGGGTCCGAAGTGGTCGACGAAGCACCAGGCGCCGATCATCCGCCGCTCGCGGTGCGGCAGGAGCCGGCGGACCGTGGTGTACCGGCCGAGGGGAACGTCGTGGCCGGGGAGCAGCACGCTGTCGGCGGTCCTCATTCCGCTGAGCGTAGTAGCGTCGCCGACCCCAGGATGCGGGTGATCTCGACCTCGATGACGACTCGTGCCGGGTTGGGGCGGGGCTGGCGGTAGCGGGCGGCGTACCGCTGCTCGGCGTCGGCGACCGACGACGGGTCGTCGCGGATGACGGCGAGGCCCTCGATCGTGCTCCATCGGGGCCCGTCGACCTGGCAGATGGCGACCCGCCGGCGGCCGCGCAGCACGTTGCGGACCTTGGTGGACGCGTTGGAGGTGATCACCCGGGCCACACCGGCGACCGGGTCGAGGGTGGCGCCGACCGCGACGACGTGCGGTGATCCGTCGGCGCGCAGCGTGGTGAGCGTGCACAGGTGGCGTTCGGTCCAGAACTCGGCCAGTGCGGGGGAGTCGATGGGGATGGTGCCGCTCAAGTCTCGCAACCTTTCAGTGGGCCGGTTCGGCCGGGAGTTCGCCGCGGCGGACCGCCGCGACCAGTGCCGCATGGTCACTCTCGACCTGGTCGGCGTAGGCCCGGGCGAACCGGGCCAGGGACTCGTCGAGTTTGTCGCCGCTGCCGACGTAGCCGGAGATCATGGAGGCGCCGCTGGTGCGGGCGTGTGACTTGGCCAGCAGGTATCCGCAGATGCGGGCGTAGTCGGCGAGCGATTCGGCGTTGACGTCCTCGACGACGATGGCGCCCTTCATGTCGCGGAACTGGCGCACGTAGTACTGGTGCCGGCCGACCGTGGTCCAGCCGAGCAGAGGGTCGCTGACGGTCTGGAGCACCTGCTGGTACTCCACGACGCGCTGGCCCTGGTGCCGGTGCCAGGCGAGGGCGCCGTGCTGATGCCGGGCGACGACCGAGCGGCGAGCCTGTTTGAGCTGCAGGAAGAGCACGTCGTCGGGGTCGCTGCCCTCGCACAGGGCGACGTAGGCGCGCAGTCCGACCGAGCCCACACCGACGACCTTGTGCGCGATGTCGACGATCCGGTAGCCGCCGAGGATTCGTGCCCAGTGCGGCCGCAGCGTGCTCAGGTAGCCGTCGAGGGCCTCGGCCAGCTGTTCGCGCTCGTCGTCGGGCAGGCGGGTGATCAGCGGCGGCTCCTCGACGAGCCGCAGGGCGCCGTCGTTGCGTTCGGTGAAGCGGGGCAGCGCGCGGTCGCTGGTGCGCCGCCGGGCCCGGCGGGCGGCGCGTTCGATCTCGTCGCGGAAGCTCGCCTTGCTGGCGACCGAGCGCATCCCGTTGACGTCCATCCGGTCGAAGGACCGGGCCAGCAGTGGCTCTTCGGCCAGGTGGGCGATGTGTTCGCGGTACGCCTCCACGCAGTGCCGCACGGCGTCGGAGCAGGAGTTCTCCCGGAAACCGCTGACCCGGCCGGCGACGTGCACGCTGACCGTGAGGCGGCGCAGATCCCACTCCCAGGGCCCGGGGTGCGCCTCGTCGAAGTCGTTGAGGTCGAAGACCAGTTCGCGCTCGGGGGAGGCGTAGAAGCCGAAGTTGCCGAGATGGGCGTCGCCGCAGATGACGGGGGTGATGCCGGTGCTGGGCAGGCCGGCGAAGTCGTCGGCCATCAGACCGGCGGTGCCGCGGAGGAACGTGTACGGCGAGGCGATCATCCGGCCGACGCGCACGGGGACGAGCCGTTCGACCCGGCCCTCGTGCGAGGCGGCGACGAGCCGGACCGGGTCGGGGCGGCGGTCGGGTGCCCGCCAGTGGGCCACGTCGGACCGGGGTGACCGCTCACGTAGCGAGCGGCCGATGCCGTAGCGCTCGGCGCGGGGAGCGGCGGCCCGGCGTAACGAGGTGAATCCCTCGTCCGCTAGGCTGCCGAGCACGCCCGGGCCGTCGTTCCTTGAAGACGGTTCCATCGTTGCCGAGGGTACGTGCCACGGAAGATCGTCCGCGCGGGGCTCGTGAAAAGCGGATGTTATCGATAACATTTCTGAATTGGGAAGCTTGAGCGGGCCTGTGTGCGGCTCCCGCTACGCTCCATCAGAACTGGATCGGACGAGGTGCGCAAGTGGACAAGGGATCCCGTAGCCCGGCGATGACGGATGTGGCCCGTTTGGCGGGAGTCTCCCACCAGACCGTCTCGCGCGTCCTCAACGATCATCCCAACGTCAAGGAGCAGACCCGTATCCGGGTTCGCGCCGCGATCGCCGAGCTCGGCTACCGGCCCAACCGCGCCGCCCGTGCCCTGGTCACCGGCCGTTCCCAGCTGATCGGCGTGGTCGCCCGCAACAGCACGCTGTTCGGCCCGGCCACCATGCTGAGCGAGTTCGAGCAGGCCGCCGCGGACGCCGGTTTCGCGGTCAGCGTGGGCAGCGTGCACGAGCTGGACCGCTCCTCGATCTCCGCGGTCGTCGACCGGCACCTGGACCAGCGGGTCGCCGGCCTCGTGGTGATCGCGAACACCGCGTCGGCGACCGAGGCGCTCGCCGAGATCCCCGGTGACCTGCCGGTGGTCTTCATCGACGGCGACCCGGACAGCGGCCGGCCGCTCGTGACGGTGGATCAGGTGGCCGGCGCCCGGGCGGCGACGCGGCATCTGCTGGACGCCGGGCACGAGACGGTCTGGCACGTCTCCGGTCCGACCGACTGGTTCGACTCGGCCGGGCGCATCCAGGGCTGGCGGCAGACGCTGGAGGAGGCGGGCGCCGAGGTGCCGCCGCTGCTGTCGGCGGACTGGTCGGCGGCCGAGGGGTACCGCACCGGACAGATGCTGGCCCGGATGCCCGAGGTCACGGCCATCTTCACGGCGAACGATCACCTGGCGCTGGGCATCCTGCGCGCCCTGCACGAGCGGGGCCGCCGGGTGCCGCACGACGTGAGCGTGGTCGGCTTCGACGACGTGCCCGAGGCTGCCTATTTCATCCCGCCGCTGACCACCGTCCGGCAGGCCTTCGGTGATGTCGCCCGCGCCGCGTTGAGCCTGCTCCTCGGCCAGATGCGGGACGAGAACGGCACCGCGAACCAGATCGTCGTACCGCCGCAGCTGATCGTCCGGGAAAGCGCACCCCGCCGCGTCTGACCAAATTAACGCACCCGCGTTAATGGGTCGTTACCTCGTTGTTGCCGAGGACCGTTGACACCCCACTTTGTTAGCGATAACACTGGGGTTCTCCCGCCGGGGTGTGGTCGCGGCCACTCCACCGGCTCCGCAGAAGAGGTGGGCCCATGTCCGACCGTGTGTGCCGGTGTGCGAATCTGACCGGACATGTACCACGGCGGACGTAAGATCACAGGGGCGGCCGGGGCGTTCGCGCCGCGGCGACCCGATGAAGAATCGCCGGCGCCCGGCGACAAGGGCCACTTCTGCAGTGTGCGCCTGAACTTCTTCGACCGAAGGACCAACCGATGAATCCGCAGATCTGGTTCCTGACCGGAAGCCAGCATCTCTACGGCCCGGAGACGCTCACACAGGTCGCCGACCAGTCCGCCGAGATCCAGCGGACCCTGGCTGCCGGTGGGCTCAGCGCCGAGATCGTCGGCAAGCCGGTGCTCACCGACGCGCGTGCCATCAAGCAGGTCATGCTCGAGGCCAACGCCGACGACGACTGCATCGGCGTGATCGCCTGGATGCACACCTTCTCGCCGGCCAAGATGTGGATCGGCGGGCTGGACGCGCTGCGAAAGCCGCTGCTGCACCTGCACACCCAGCACAACGCGTCCCTGCCGTGGTCGACCATCGACATGGACTTCATGAACCTCAACCAGGCCGCTCACGGCGACCGGGAGTTCGGGTTCATCCAGGCCCGGCTCGGTGTGCCGCGCAAGGTGGTCGCCGGGCACGTGTCCGATCCGTCGGTGGTCCGGCGGATCGGCGGATGGGCGCGCGCCGCGACCGGCCTGCAGCACCTGCGCGGCCTCCGGCTGGCACGCTTCGGCGACAACATGCGCGACGTCGCGGTCACCGAGGGTGACAAGGTCGAGGCTGAGCTGCGGTTCGGCGTCTCGGTCAATACGTATGGGGTCAATGACCTGGTCAAGGTCGTGGACGACATCCCGGACGCGGAGATCGACAAGCTCGTCGCCGAGTACCGCGACCTGTACGAGGTCGACGCGTCCCTGCTCGGCGAACGGCACGAGTCGCTGCGCTACGCCGCCCGGATCGAGGCCGGCCTGCGGCAGTTCCTCACCGACGGCGGCTTCGGCGCGTTCACCACCAACTTCGAGGACCTGGGCGGCCTGCGCCAGCTTCCGGGACTCGCCGTGCAGCGTCTGATGGCCGACGGTTACGGCTTCGGCGGCGAGGGCGACTGGAAGACATCGGTACTTGTCGCCACGGTCAAGGCGATGGGTGCCGGAACGGGACGTGGCACCTCATTCATGGAGGATTACACCTACCACTTCGGCCCCGGCGAGCCTAAGATCCTCGGCGCACACATGCTCGAGGTCTGCCCGTCCATCGCGTCGGCCAAGCCGCGCGCCGAGATCCACCCCTTGGGAATCGGCGGCCGGGAGGACCCCGTGCGCCTTGTCTTCGACGCCGCCGATGGCCCGGCGGTCGTCATGGGCATGGCCGACATGGGCGACCGGTTCCGCCTGGTCGCCAATGAGATCGAGGTGATCCCGCCGGACGAGCCGCTGCCGAACCTGCCCGTGGCCCGCGCGGTGTGGAAGCCCCTCCCGTCGCTCTCCACCTCCGCGGAGTGCTGGATCACCGCCGGCGGCCCGCACCACACGGTGCTCACCCAGGCGGTCGGCGCGGAGACACTGCGTGACTTCGCCGATATGGCGCAGACCGAACTTCTGATGATCGACGAGCGCACCACCACGGCCGATTTCTCCGACCGGGTGCGCTGGAACCAGGCGTACCACCGCCTGGCCCGCCCCCTGTAACACCCGCTCTCGAAGAGGAGATCCACGTGAAATATCCCCGGCTCGCGGCCATCCTGACCGCTGCCACCATGGTCGCCACCCTGGCCGCCTGCGGTGACGCCGAGAAGACCGTCGACAAGGAGGCCACCAGCGGCGACAACAAGGGCGCCCTGGTCGGCATCACCATGCCCACGCGTACCTCGGAACGCTGGATCCACGACGGTGACAACCTGAAGAAGCAGCTCGAGGACCTGGGCTACAAGGTCGACCTCCAGTACGCGGAGAACGACATCCCGACCCAGACCCAGCAGCTGGACAGCCAGATCACCAAGGGCGCCAAGCTCCTGATCATCGCGTCGATCGACGGCGAGGCGATCACCAGCCAGCTGGACAACGCCGCCAAGGCCGGCATCAAGGTCATCGCGTACGACCGGCTCATCCGTAAGAGCCCGAACGTGGACTACTACGCCACCTTCGACAACTTCAAGGTCGGCGTGCAGCAGGCCACCTCGCTGCTGACCGGCCTCAAGGTCGTCGACGCGACCGGCAAGGACCTCGGCGCCAAGGGCCCGCTGAACATCGAGCTGTTCGCCGGTTCGCCGGACGACAACAACGCGACGTTCTTCTTCAACGGCGCCATGAGCATCCTCAAGCCGTACATCGACAAGGGTGTTCTGAACGTCAAGAGCAAGCAGATGGACTTCCAGACCGTCTCCACGCTGCGCTGGGACCCGGAGACCGCGCAGAAGCGCATGGAGAACATCCTCACCTCGACCTACAAGGACGGCTCCAAGGTCGACGGCGTTCTCTCGCCCTACGACGGCATCTCGATCGGTATCCTCTCGGCCCTGAAGTCGGCCGGTTACGGCACCGGCTCGCAGGCCTACCCGATCGTCAGCGGCCAGGACGCCGAGGTCACCTCGGTCAAGTCGATCATCGCGGGTGAGCAGTACTCCACCATCTACAAGGACACCCGCCAGCTCGCCAAGGCGACCGGCGAGATGGCCGACGCCGTGCTCAAGGGCCAGGCGCCGAAGACGAACAACACCACCGACTACGACAACGGTGTGAAGGTCGTCCCGTCGCAGTTGCTCGAGTCGATCATCGTCGACAAGAGCAACTACCAGAAGGAACTCATCGACAGCGGCTACATCTCGGCCGACGCGCTGAAGTAAGTTTCCCGGTTCCGTGCCCCGTCCGGGATCTCCGGGCGGGGCACGGCCCTCAACCGGCCCATGAGAGGAGCGCTGCTCGAATGAGCGACACGATCCTGCGTATGCGGGGAATCACCAAGACGTTCCCGGGCGTGAAGGCGCTGCAGGACGTCAACCTGGAAGTACGCAGAGGCGAGATCCACTCCATCTGCGGGGAGAACGGGGCCGGTAAGTCGACCCTGATGAAGGTGCTGTCGGGTGTCTACCCGCACGGCACCTACGAGGGCGACATCGAATACGAGGGCGACATCTGCCGGTTCTCCGGCATCCGCGACAGCGAGCACCGTGGCATCGTCATCATCCACCAGGAGCTCGCGCTCGCGTCGAATCTTTCCATCGCCGAGAACATTTTTCTCGGCAACGAGCAGGCCAAGCGCGGCTGGATCGACTGGAACAAGACCAACGCCGCCGCGGACGCCCTGCTGCGCCGGGTCGGCCTGAGCGAGCGGTCCGTCACGCCGGTCATCGAGCTCGGCGTCGGCAAGCAGCAGCTCGTGGAGATCGCCAAGGCGCTCTCCAAGGAGGTCAAGCTGCTGATCCTCGACGAGCCCACCGCGGCGCTCAACGACGAGGACTCGGCGCACCTGCTCGACCTGCTGCGCGGCCTGCGTGACGAGGGCATCACCTGCGTGATCATCTCGCACAAGCTCAACGAGGTGATGGGCATCTCGGACCGGGTCACCATCCTGCGCGACGGTAAGACCATCTGGACCGAGGAGACCGCGAACCTCACCGAGGAGAAGATCATCTCCGGCATGGTGGGCCGCGACATGGACCACCGGTACCCCGAGCACACGCCGACGATCGGCGAGGAGGCGCTGCGGATCGAGGACTGGACGGTCTACAGCCCCACCCAGCCCGACCGGGCGCTGGTGCGCAACGTCAACCTCACGCTGCGCCGCGGAGAGATCGTCGGGCTGGCCGGCCTGATGGGCGCCGGGCGCACCGAACTGGCGATGAGCGTGTTCGGCCGCTCCTACGGCATCAACATCTCCGGGCGTCTGATCAAGGACGGCAAGGAGATCAAGGCCCGGAGCGTACGGGAGGCGATCGACCACGGCATCGCCTATGCCACCGAGGACCGCAAGCGGTACGGCCTGAACCTGATCGAGGACATCAAGCGCAACGTCTCGGCCGCCGGTCTGTCCAAGCTCGCCAGCGGCGGCTGGGTGGACGGCAACGAGGAGCGCCGGGTCGCCGACGAGTTCCGTTCCAGCATGAACATCAAGGCACCGAGCGTCGAGTCGGTCGTCGGGAAGCTGTCCGGCGGCAACCAGCAGAAGGTCGTACTCTCCAAGTGGATCTTCACCGACCCGGACGTGCTGATCCTCGACGAGCCGACCCGCGGCATCGACGTCGGCGCGAAGTACGAGATCTACACGATCATCAACCGGCTCGCCGACGAGGGGAAGGCCATCCTGGTCATCTCGTCCGAGCTTCCCGAGCTGCTCGGGATCTGTGACCGCATCTACACCCTCTCGGCCGGCCGGATCACCGGCGAGGTGCCGCGCGCCGAGGCCACGCAGGAAAGCCTGATGACCCTCATGACGAAGGAAGTACAGGAGGTAGCGCCGTGACGGCCGCACCCGTGCAGACCGGCAAGGGACCGGCCGCGCCCCCAGCTGACAAGGCGCCGCGCAAGGTCAATTTCGACCTGAAGGAAAGCGGCATCTTCATCGCGTTCGCGATCACGATCGTGGTGTTCACGATCCTGACCGAGGGCGTGCTGCTGTCCCCGCAGAACCTCAGCAACATCATCGTGCAGCAGTCCTACATCCTGGTCCTCGCGATCGGCATGGTGCTGATCATCATCGCCGGGCACATCGACCTGTCGGTCGGCTCGGTGGTCGCCGCGGCCGGGGCGCTCGCCGCCGTGATGATGGTCGACATGAACATCCCGTGGCCGCTCGCCGTGCTGATCACGCTGGTCTTCGGTGCGGTGGTCGGCGCCTGGCAGGGCTACTGGGTGGCGTACTTCGGGATTCCGGCGTTCATCGTGACGCTGGCCGGCATGCTGCTGTTCCGCGCGGTCACCTACGCCATCCTCGGCAACCAGGGCATCGGCCCGTTCCCGGAGGCCGTCCGGTCGCTGGCCAACGGCTTCCTTCCCGGCTTCCTCGGTAACGTCGGCCTCGGCACGCTGGGCGGCGCCGATCTGTTCAGCATCATCGCCGGTGTCGTCGTGGTGGTCGCCATGGCGTTCGTGCAGTACCGGACCCGCGCCGGCCGGATCCGCTACAACCAGGCCGTCGACCCGGCGTGGCTGTTCCTGCTCAAGGTCATCCTCCCGGCCGTGATCGTGATCTTCCTGGTCGTGCAGCTCGCCCGGTTCCGCAACCTGCCGTGGGTGCTCGTCCTGCTCGCGGTGCTGGTGGTCGGCTACACCCTGGTCACCAACCGGGCCGTGTTCGGCCGCCAGATCTACGCCGTCGGCGGCAACCTGCAGGCCGCCACGCTGTCCGGCGTGAAGGTCAAGTCCGTGGTGTTCTGGTTGTTCGTCAACATGGGCGTGCTCTCGGCGCTGGCCGGCATCATCTTCGCGGGCCGCCTCAACCTCGCCGGTCCGACCGCCGGTAACAGCTTCGAGCTGGACGCCATCGCGGCCGCGTTCATCGGCGGCGCCGCCGTCCAGGGTGGTGTCGGCCGGGTGGTCGGCGCCATCACCGGTGGTCTGATCATGGCCGTCATCAACAACGGCATGGGTCTGATGGGTGCCACCAAGCCGCAGCAGGTCATGCTCGTCAAGGGTCTGGTGCTGCTCGCCGCGGTCGCCTTCGACGTCTACTCGAAGCGTCGCGCCGCCGGCGCCAAGTGACGAAAGGCCCGGCTTTCCGCCGGGCCTTCTCCAATTCGCAAGCTGCCGTTCCGGCCGGGACGGCAAAGGGCCGGCGCTTCTGGGAGAAGCGCCGGCCCTACCATTGTTTCAATAGGAGAAGTGCGTCAGCCGCACTTGATCCGGTAGCCGGTGCCCGGGGCGTTCTGGCACGACCACGAGCCCTGGATCTTGCGCCACGAGTCACCGTCGACGAGCTCGACGCCGTTGTACAGCCAGTCCCAGTAGGTCTTGATGAAGTCCGCGTCGCAGACACCCGCGCCCAGGGCGGTGCCGCCGTTGCGACCCACCGCGACCTCGACGGTCTTGTACTTGGCCTTGCCGCTGGCGTCCTTGCCGACGTACTTGTCACCCTTGACCATGATGGTCTGGTCGGTGTCGTTGCGGAACTTGCCGGCGATCGCGCTCGGCTTCGCGCCGTTGCAGCGCGGCGCGGCCTGAGCCGGCGTCGCCGTCACCAGGGTGAGGCCGGCGGCGGCCAGCGTCATCGACGCGGCACCAGCGGCGGCGGTGCGCATGAATGGAGTGCTGCGGATCTGCAAGGTATTCCTCCCCGTGCATGAAAAACGTCGGTTCATGCTATTGGGGATTCGATTTCATCGACCCCGCCGACCGGCTGGAATAGTCATTGGGCGCACCCGCCGATCGGCTGGTCCTCAGCGGGCGGCGACCAGCCCGAACGCGGACGGCTTCACGCCCGGGAAGACGCGGTCCAAGCCGCCGATATCGCACCGCTTCTGCAGCACCTCACCGATCACCGAACGGTAGTCGGTGGTCACCGCAAGGTCACCCTGGACCAGCGCCGCCGGGTCGAGGCCGGGCCAGTTCCCGTACACCTTCCCGCCCCGCACCCCGCCGCCGAGCAGCATCATCGCGTTGCCGTGCCCGTGGTCGACGCCGCGTGAACCGTTCTCCTTGACCCGGCGGCCGAATTCGCTGATCGTCAGCACCGTCACGTTCTTCATCCCGGTCTCGCCGAGATCGGTGGTGAAGGCGGCCAGCGCCGTGGCCAGGTCGGTCAGGTTGTCGAACATCCGCTGGCCCTTGACCGCCGGGCCGAGTCCCTCGTGCATGTCCCAGTCGCCGCAGTCGACCGCGGCCGTGACGAGGCCCGCTTTCGCCTTGATCAGCCGTGCCACGTCGCGCAGCGCGGCTCCCAGGTCGGTGTCCGGGTAGACGGCCCCGTTCGCCGGCCGGTAGTCACCCTTGATCGAACCGGCGGCCGACAGCGCCCGGTCGGCGGCCAGCGCCGGGCCGGCGAGCAGCGGCGGCGCGTCGGCGTACATCGCCCGCAGGGCCGCGGCCATCGGCTTGCGGCCGTCCGCGGCCAGCTCGAAGTCGTCGATGGCGGCCATCGACAGGTCGGCCGTGGGACCGGCCAGCAGCCGGGACGGCATCGAGTCGCCGAGCGACACCCCGGCGAGCGGCCCGGTGGCGCCCGTCTGGCCCAGCATCCTGTCCAGCCAGCCGGTACGGACCGACGAGCCGGGTGCGGCGTTCTCCATCGCCTCCATGGCGGCGAAGTGCGACCGGGTCGGGTTCTGCTGGCCGACCGCGTGCACGGCCGCCAGCCGGCCGGCCTTCCATTGCGGCAGTAGCGGGGCCAGCGCGGGGTGCAGGCCGAACATGCCGTCACCGGCGATCACCTTGGCCTTGGGCACGGCGATCCCGGGACGGGCCCGGTAGTAGCCGGCGTCGCCGATGGGCGCGAACGCCGAGAGTCCGTCGAATCCGCCGCGCAGCGACAGCACGACCAGGGTGTCACCGGTGTACGTCCCGGCGGCGAAGGCGAGGTTGGTGCTGAGCGCCTCGCCCGCCAGCCCGGCGAGGGCGGTGCCCCCACCGACGGCCGCGGCACGCCCGAGCAGGCCCCGCCGGGTGAGCTGAGCCTTCTCGTTCTCGTCGCAGCAGAGCAGTGTCGTCATGGTTGTCACCTCAGCTGGAAGGACGGCGAGTCCAGGACGAGTGCGATCAGGTACGGCGCGGCGCCGGCGAGCGACTTGTCCTTGGCGGTCAGAGGACTGGTCGGCACCTTGCCCGCGACACTGAGCACGGCGGCCGTGTGCGCGGCAGGCAGCTTCCCGCCGACGAGACGGGTCGCGAGGGCGTCCACCAGTGCGCCGTACGTCGCCGGCAGCACCGGAACCAGCGACTTCAACAGGTCCGCGGGCCGGGTCAGCTGCTTGGGGTACCAGCCGGCGGCCAGGTTCAGGTGCAGGTTGCAGCGCAGCAGGAACGCCGACGGCGACGCCCAGGCCGCCGCGACGTCCGGGTAACCGTTCGGCGCGCTCCACCGGAACGGCGCGTTGCCCATGGACACCAGCGCGTTGTAGAGCCCGTCGAGCGACTTCACACCCGAGGCGTCCGGTCCGAGACCGAGCGCGCGGACCGAGGCGATCGTGTCCTCGAACGGCGTCCGCGTCTTGCGGCCCGCCGATGCCGCGAACTCGGGAGAGGTGAACAGCGCGCGCAGCACCGGCGCGATCGCGGTGTCGTTGTCCCGGTAGACCTTCGCGAGCTTGGCCACCAGCGACGCGGGCGCCTCGTCGGCGACGAACCGGACGCACAGCTTGGTGGCGATCCGCTCGGCGGTCAGCTCGTGCCGGGCCAGGTGGTCGAGGAACGCCAGCGCGGCGGCCTCACCGTCGGCGGTCTTGTTGGCGTGCCGGAAGCCGAGGATGTCGACGGCACCGGTGGCGTGCAGGGAGGCGTCGTACGCGTACGCGCGCGACGACTTGCCGACCGTCATGCCGGTGAGCAGCCGTGCCGCGGCCAGCACGTCGGCCTCGCGGTAGTGCTCGACGCCGACGGTGTGCAGCTCCATCAGCTCACGGGCGTAGTTCTCGTTCGGGTGCGCCCTGGTCGAGGACCGCTGGTCCAGGTAGGTCAGCATCGCCGGGTGCCGTGCGCTGTCCTTGAGCATGTCGGAGAACTTGCCGAACGCGTGCTTGCGGATGACCGTACGGTCGTAGTCGGCCCGGGTGTCCCAGACGCCGCTGGACGGCGCCGTGATGTGCAGGTGGTTCGACCAGAAAGCGACGACCTGCTCGAACAGCTGCCGTTCGCTCCACGCGGCCCGCGCGATCGCGGCCCGGCCGAGCTGCTTGAACGAGTCGTAGGAGTCCTTCGACGACTTCGCCCGTACGGTGGCCGGGGCGGCGCCGGCCAGCGGCAGCCGCGTCAGCACCTGCTCGCACCGGGAGTCGGCGATCCGCGCCGGCTCGAGCTGCCGGTCCAGCCAGCCGGCCGCGCCCAGCTTCCGTGCCTCGGCCAGCGACTCCGGCGTGGCGCCGAAGGTGGCGCGGCGCAGCAGGTGGGCGATCGGGTCGGCGCCCAGCGTCTTGACGAGGTCGACGGTGCCCCCGGCCGCCGCGGCGGCCGGGGCCCCGGTGGTGATGCCGGTGACGGTGAGGGCAGCGGTGGCGACGGAACCGGCGAGCACGGTACGGCGGGTCGGCTTGGTCATGCCTCACGGTTCGGCCCGCCGGGCGGCTCCGGGCACGGCTGCAACCGTGACTAACGGACCCGCAATCCAGGCGCACCCGTGACCGGAAACCGGGTACTGACTTAGTCTCAAGACCGTGGATCAGGCTGAAAAGGTACGCACCCCCTCCTCGTGGGTCGTCGTCGGACTCGACAACGGCGGCACCTGCAACAACGCCACCGTCCTCGACGCGACGGGACAGTTCCTCGTCAACAACCTCGTCGAGAACCCGAGCCGGGTGCTCGACGGGCCGGAGTCGGCCGTCGAAGCCCTCGCCGACGCGTTCACCGGCATCCTCGAGCTGACCAGCACGCCGCTGTCGCTGGTCCGCGCGGTGGGTCTGGACACCCCCGGGCCGGCCAGCGCGCACGGCGTCATCTCGTCGAAGGGCGCGACCAACTTCAACCAGGTCTCCTGGCACGGCTTCGACATCCGCGGCGCCCTCGAGGCCCGCCTCGGCCTGCCGGTGATCTACAACAACGACGGCAACGCGGCCGCCCTGTACGCCCACCACCGGCACTTCGGCGCCGACGCGCCGGAGCACTCGTCGGTCTCGGCGATCGTCGGCACCGGCCTGGGCGGCGGTGTGGTCGAGGCCGGCCAGGTGGTGCGCGGCGCCGCAGGCATGGCCGGAGAGCTCGGGCACGTGCAGATCCCGCTGCACGGAGTCCTCGAGGAGGGCCAGCCCGTCCCGCAGTGCAACTGCGGCTTCGCCGGCGACGTGGAGAGCATCGCGTCGCTGACCGGCATCAAGAACAACCTGCTGCCGTACTGGCTGACCCGCTTCCCGGACCACCCACTCAACGACGAGCCGATCGCGAAGGCCGCCAAGGCCCTGCGCAGTTACGGGGAGAAGGACGACGCCCTCGCCCTCGCCGTCTTCGGTCAGCAGGCCAAGGCGGTCGGCAAGCTGTTCACCATCGCCGCGAACTTCACCGACCCGTCCGCGTACTTCCTGGGCGGAGGCGTGGTCGAGGCGGCCCCGCACTTCCGGCAGTGGTTCCTCAACAGCGTCCGGGAGGCCACCGAGCTGCGTGACGAGCAGAAGGCGGTCGCGACCTTCGCCCTCGTCCCGGACCGCGACATGGCCGGGGCCCGGGGCGCCGCCGTGGCGGCGCTCAACATGGTGGCCGTCTGATCGGTCAGTCCTCTTTGAGCGCCGCCGCCACGTCGGGGAACATCGGCAGATAGTCGCTGAGCCCCAGGGTGTCGAAGAGGCGGCGCAGGAAGCCCGACGGGGAGGCCAGACGTACCCAGCCGTCTCGTTCGGCGGCCCGGCCGTGGGCGGTGACCAGCACGCCCACACCCATCGAGTCGCAGAAGTCGAGTCCGGAGACGTCCACCACCACGCGGGGCGCGGGGCGCTCGACGAGGCGGCTCAGGTTCGCCTTGAGTGCCGGCGCGGTGTCGATGTCGAGTGATCCGCGCAGGACCAGCACGGCCGTGTTCGGTGGATGGTGCGCGACCGAGACCTGCATGTTCTGATGTCCTTTGCGTGGAACGGGCTCGCCGGGGATCGATGAATACCCTATGCGAGCCCGTCACTACGCGCAGGTTGCGCCACTCAGGCGGCGTTGCGCCACTTCCGGCCGTTGCGCCCGATCAGCCGGTCGGCGTCGGTCGGGCCCCAGGACGCGGCCTCGTACGTCGGTATCGGCGACGTGTCCTTGTTCCAGTGCTCGATGATCGGGTCGACGATCCGCCAGCTGTGCTGCACCTCGTCACTGCGGATGAACAGCGACGCGTCACCGATCAGGGCGTCCAGCAGGAGCCGCTCGTAGGCCTCCGGCGACTCCTCGACGAACGTCTGGTCGTACGAGAACTCCATGCTCGCCGTCCGCACCCGGAAGGAGTGGCCGGGCACCTTGGCGCCGAAGCGCAGCGAGATGCCCTCGTTGGGCTGGATACGCAGAATCAGCGCGTCGGCGTCCAGGCCGGTCAGCTGGTCGGTCGGGATCGGCAGGTGCGGCGGACGCTGGAACTGCAGCGCGACCTCGGTGAGGCGGGCCGGCAAGCGCTTGCCGGTACGCACGTAGAAGGGCACCCCGGCCCAGCGCCAGTTGTCCACGTTGAGCCGCATCGCCGCGTAGGTCTCCGTCCGCGACAGCGGGTCGACGCCGACCTCCTCGCGGTAGCCGGCCATCAGCTCCTCGCGGGTGCCGCCACGGGTGTACTGCCCGCGGACCGCGGCGTCGGCGATGTCACGGTCGGTGGGGAGCCGGATCGCCTGGAGCAGTTTCACCTTCTCGTTGCGCAGGCCCTCGGCCTCGAACGATGCGGGCGGCTCCATCAGTGCCAGGGCGAGGACCTGGAGCACGTGGTTCTGCACGATGTCGCGCATCGCGCCGGCGCCCTCGTAGAAGCCGCCGCGGGTGCCGACGCCGAGCGTCTCGGCCACGGTGATCTGCACGTGGTCGACCCAGGAGCGGTCCCAGATGGGCTGGAAGATCGAGTTGGCGAAGCGCAGCGCCAGCACGTTCTGGACGGTGTCCTTGCCCAGGTAGTGGTCGATGCGGAAGACCTGGTGCTCCTCGAACGCGCCGTGCACGATGCCGTCGAGCTCACGCGCGGTGGCCAGGTCGCGGCCGTACGGCTTCTCGATGACCAGACGCGAGAAGGAGCCCTCGTCCGCCTGGTTGAGGCCGGCGCCGGCCAGCCCGTTGATCACCGGCTCGAACGCGCCGGCCGGGGTGGACAGGTAGAACAGCCGGTTACCGGAGGTGCCGCGGGACGCGTCGAGCTCGTCGAGGGTCTCGGCCAGGCGCTTGTAGGTGTCCGGGTCGTCGTAGCCGCCGGCCACGTACCGCACGCCGCCGGCCAGCTGCCGTTTCTCCGACAGGCTGCGCCCGCCCAGGGCGCTCTCGGCGAACTGCTCGTCGCTCATCGCCGTGCGCGCGACGCCGACCAGCGCGAACTGGTCGGGGAGCCGCCCGTGCCGGGCCAGGTTCTCGACCGCCGGCAGCAGCTTGCGGCGGGTCAGGTCGCCGGACGCGCCGAAGATCACCAGCGTGGCTGGCGGGGCGCTGCGCTCCTGGATGAGCTGAGGTGCGTGGTCCATGGTCTGCGAGTCCTCCGACCGGGTCGTAACCGTCCGTTTGAACCTTACGGCCGGTAACCCTCGGACGGTTCATCCACTTCCTGTAAAGCGGGACAACGTGGCGGTGAACACGTCCGTACGTCGATGCAGGTCGGGCGATAGCGAAAAAAGTGGCAAACTGGTCTCAAAGGTCTGGCAACCGAGGGGGACCCCGTGAAGTACCGGCTCGTGACCCGTAGCGACTTCGACGGTCTCGTGTGTGCCGTACTACTGCGCCATCTCGACATGATCGACGACATCCTCTTCGTGCACCCCAAAGACGTCCAGGACGGCGTCGTCGACGTGACCGACCGCGACATCCTGACCAACGTGCCGTACGACCCGCGCGCCAACATGGTGTTCGACCACCACCACTCGGAGACCCTGCGTAACACCGGTGAACTCAGCAACCACGTCATCGACGCGGAGGCGCCGTCGGCCGCCCGGGTGATCTACGAGCACTTCGGCGGCAGAGCCCGGTTCCCGAAGGTCACCGACGACCTGATGCGCGCCGTGGACCAGGCCGACTCGGCCGACTACACGCTGACCGACATCCTCAGCCCGACCGGCTGGACACTGCTCAACTTCCTGATGGACAGCCGCACCGGCCTGGGCCGCTTCCGCAACTTCCGGATCTCCAACTATCAGCTGATGATGCAGCTCATCGACGCGTGCATCGAGCACAACGACGTGAACGAGATCCTCGCCCTGCCCGACGTGGTGGAACGCTCCGAGCTGTTCCACGAGTGCTCTCAGCGGTTCGTCGACCAGCTGCACCGGGTGTGCCACATGGAGGGCGACGTGGTCGTCGTCGACCTGCGTGACGAGGAGGTGATCGAGGCGGGGAACCGGTTCATGGTCTACGCGCTGTTCCCCGAGTCACGTGTGTCGGTGCACATCATCTGGGGCCGGCAGAAGCTCAACACCGTCTTCGCCTGCGGCAAGTCGATCCTGGACCGCACCTCGCCGGTCGACGTGGGTGAGGTGATGCTGCGCTACGGGGGAGGCGGTCACCTCGCGGCCGGCACCTGTCAGGTCCCGCACGACGAGTCCGAGCGGGTCGAACGCGAGATCATCGACGCGCTGCGCACCGAGCGGGTCGTCCCGGTCTGACCGAACGGACGGGGCTGTCGTACAGCCCCGTCCGTTCGGCACGCGGATCACGGGCCTTGCCCGGGCCCCACCCGCTGGTCGTGGTTTCGCGCCCCACGCGCTCGCCACGACGTCCCTCCACGCCCACCCGCGTGAAGGCGAGGGTTGTTCGCGACCTACCTGTACTTTCGCGATCCGCAAGCGGGCCGTAACCGTCTCGGCCGTCGCGAACAACCCTCATTTCCCAATGCAGCAGGCCCGGCCTGCCATGGGAGTCTCTCAGCCCTTGTAACTCCACTTGGAGTCGCCGGCGGCCACCGGCTCCTTCTCGCCGTCCTCGTCCACTGCCACGTCGTCGCCGGCCGGGGTCTCCTCGGGCTCGCCCGGCTCCTCCTCGGCGCGGTGCCGTCCACGCAGCGCCATGAACCCGACCGCGAGCAGCGCCAGCGCGGCGACCACCCAGCCGCCGATCGACAGCGGCGACGGTCCGTCGTCCTGCTGCGCCTGCGCCGCGATCTGGTCGAACAGCGCCTGCTCGGACGCCGAGCCCTCGTTGCCGGCGGTGCCGCCGTGGTGGGACACCGGCAGGCCGCCGTTCGACGGGCTCGTCGCCACGGTCGCGGGCATGGTGGGGCCGGCCGTGCCATCGGCGTACTTCGTGTCCATCATGAACCGCACCGAGCTCAGCGCCGGCATCGGCCCGAGCGCGACAGTCAGGTCGGCAGACTTGCCGGGTTCGATCTTCGCGCCGTTCACCGCGAGCCAGACGATCGAGTCGGAGGCCTCGGTCACCGGGGTGCCGCCGTGGATGGTGTCCAGCGGCACGCTCAGCTTGCGGTAGGTGATCCGTGGCGCCCAGTCGTCGACCGACAGCGGGTACACCTCGGCGATCGGAGTGTCCGCCGGAATCTTCAGCGTCACCTCGGTGATCGGCGCGGTGCCCTCGTTGGTCACATGGAAGCTCAGGTTCGCTCCACTGCCCTGCGGCACGCTCGCCGGGTTCACCGTCACGTCCGCCGCGGCCGGGCCGGCGGCGAACAGCACGCCGACGGCGGTCACAGCGGTCATCACGCCCGCACGGCGGGCCATCCCCAGATGCCTCACGACATGTAGTTCGGATCACCGGCCCCGATGGTTCAACCTCGACCCAGAAGATTTCGAGGAGATCTCGTGACGGATGATGAACCCATGCGTGACGTGCCCATCGACGGCGACATGATCCGGCTCGGCCAGTTCCTCAAGCTGGCCGATCTCATCGACACCGGCGGAGAGGGCAAGATCCTGATCGCCTCCGGGGACGTCACCGTCAACGGCGAGGTCGACGTGCGACGCGGCCGGCAACTCCATCCGGGCGACGTCGTCGAGGTTCTCGGGCGCAGGGCCCGGGTGGTTTCTTAGCGAAGGCCGGAACCTCGGCGGGGTCCGTTTCGTCGTACTCGTCATGACCATCAACCGCGGGCTCATGACCGCTGTCGCCGTCCCCCTCATGCTCCTGGGCGCGTGCGCGCGGCCCGGCGTCGCCGGCGAGGCCGGCTCACCGGGTTCCGCCGCACCGGTCACCGAGAGCACCACCGCCGATCCGGCCGCCATCGCCCTGCGCGTGGAGTATCGCGGTGGTTTCGTCCCGGCCGAGACCATCCCGTCCCGGATCCCGCTGTTCAGCTTCTACGCCGACGGGCGCGCGGTGACCGAGGGGCCGGTCACCCTGATCTATCCCGGTGCGGCCCTGCCGAACATGCAGGAAATCAAGATCAGCCCGGCCAAGCTGACGGAGCTGACCGACGCGGCCCTCGCGGCGGGCGTCAAATCCGGAGCAGACTTCGGTACGCCCGGAGTCGCCGACATCCCCAGCACGAGGATCAGCGTCGTCACCGCCGGTGGTGAGCAGTCCGTCGAGGTGATGGCGCTCAGCGAGGCCAGCCCCGACGACCAGAGCCTGACCGCCGCCCAGCAGGCCGCGCGCAAGAAGCTGACCGAGTTCCTGGGCACGTTGCACGCCCAGTTCGCCGACGCGGCCAGCCCGCCCGCGAAGCCCTATCAGGCTCAGCGGCTGGCGGTGCTCGCCACGCCGTACCAGGAGACCGGCGACGGCATGGGCGGGGCCCCGGTCAAGTGGCCGGCCGCCGACCTGCCCGGCGCGTTCCTCAACGAGCAGCTGCGGATCAACTGCCTGACCGTCGAGGGCACCGAGAAGGACGAGGTCCTGGCACTGGCGAGCAAGGCCAACGAGCGCACGCCGTGGGAGTCCGCAGGCAAGAAGTGGCAGATCAAGTTCCGCCCGCTGCTGCCGGACGAGAAGGAGTGCGCGGACCTGCGGAGGCAGGCGTGACGCCGATCGGGGAGCCGCTCGACGATAGTGTACCAGTAGTACACACCGCCGGTACACTCATCGTCCATGAGCGTGATGGTGCGCGTCCTCGGGACGATCTGCGTGACGATCCTGCTGGCCTACCCGATCTGGGCCCCGCAGTGGGGCAGCGGGATCCTGGGGGAGATTGCGGGGCAGCCCCTCTGGGCTAGCGCCGCGATCGTCGCCGGATTCCTCGCGCTGGTCGCGTTCTACTGCCGTGCCCTGCACCGGACCCTGCTCCTGGTCCGGCCCGGGGCGCGGCAGGCCCGGCCCGCGTCGGTGTGGTGGATGTTCGCGATCCCGCACAACTTCGTCGAGGACTTCTTCATCGTCCGGGCGGTCGCCGCCTCGCTGGCCGCCGACGGCGCCGGCGGGGTGCGGCGCTGGGCTTCGCTCGGGTACGGCTGGTGCGCCCTCCAGATCGTGTCCCTGCTCCCCGGCGCCGCCGGGCTGGCCGGGGGAGCGATGGCCCTGCCGCTGTGGGCCGCCCACTGGCTCCTGACCGCCCGCCTGAACCGTGCTCTGGCCGCCAGAACCAACCCCCCGGCTGTGCTGTACCGCTGACTCGGCGGGCCTGAGACAGCGGTACAGCACAGCCGGGTTAGGGTTTGGACCGTGCCGCTGCCCCGCTTCGACCGGCTGTCGCCCGAGTCACGGGCCGCGATCCTCGCCGTAGCCCGGTCGCATTTCGCCCGTGACGGCCGCGACGGCGCCTCGTTCAACCGGATCATCGCGGACGCGGGGATCTCCAAGACCAGCGCCTACCACTACTTCGACGGCAAGGACGACCTGTTCGCGGCGGTGGCCGCCGACACCGCGGGTCGCGTGCTGGCCGTGCTCGGTCCCTGGGAGCCGGTCGACGGCGCCGGCGAGCTGTGGGAGCGCCTCGCGGACGGGAGCCGCCGGTTGCTCGGCCACCTGCGCGAGCACCCGGACGATCGAGCCGTGCTCGCGGCCGATGCTCCGGATGCCGGTCAGGGCGACCCGTGGATCGCCGCCATGGTCGCCGACGGGGTTCGTATCGGCCTGATCGACGCGGGGCCGGGTATCGAGCTGCTTACCGCGGCCACGGCGGCCGTCATCGGGGTGGCCGACGCTCGTGCGCTGCAGGGCACCGGTGACGGCGGGGAACTGCGGACACTTCTGGAACGGCTGTGGGCCGTCTCGCGGTGATCAACGGCGGTCCGGCGGGAGCAACGGCGGTTCGGCCTGGACACGGCGGTCCTGCGGCGATCACCAGACGTCGCCCTCGCGCCAGTCGCAGGTGAGGGTGCCCGTCAGGACCAGGCCGGGGGCCGGGCGGACCAGGGTGCTGTCGTCGTCGTCCGGGGTGCGGGTCACGCCGCCGGGCGCGAGCACCGCGGTCGGGCCCTTCCAGGGCAACCAGCCGCGGGCGAGATAGAGGCCGCGGCCGTCGTCGGAGGCGGAGAGGGCACCGAAGTCGTACCCGCCGTCGATCAGCCGCTCGGCCTCGGTCATCACCGCCGTGGCGAGACCCTGCCCGCGCCACCGCGGATGCACCGCGACCGCCTCGACGTAGCCGCACCGCCAGGACCGGCCGTCGTGCAGGAACCGGCGCTGCACCACCGCGCCGTGAGCGACCGGTGCGCCGTCGCGGGTGACGATCAGGTGCAGGCCGCCGAGTGCGTGTTCCCAGTCGTGGTCGTCGAAGTGACCGTCGAAGGCCAGGTCGAGCAGAGCTCGGACGGCGGTGCGTTCGTCGGGGCGCAGATCGGCGGTCGGTGTGATGCGTACCGTGGACACTCCGGGATTCTCCAGCGGCTGCATGTCCAAGATCATGACGTGCGGCGTTGTCGATCTTCTCTTGTTTCGCTCTCGGCGGCCGCGTTTCCCTCTTCGCGTGGCGACGCGGCCGCCGGCAGCGGGAGTCAGTGCACCTGGAGCAGGTCCACCACGAAGACGAGGGTCTCGTTCGGCTTGATCGCGCCGGCCGCGCCGCGTGAGCCGTAACCCAGGTGCGGCGGGATGACCAGCTTGCGGCGGCCGCCCACCTTCATACCGGCGACACCCTGGTCCCAGCCCGCGATGACCTGCTGGCCGGCCACCCGGAAGCCGAACGCCTCGCCCCGGTTGTAGGAGGCGTCGAACTCCTTGCCCGTCGACTGGGCGACACCCACGTAGTGGACGCTCACGAAGTCGCCGGCCTTCGCCTCCTGGCCCTCCCCCTCGACGATGTCCTCGATCAGCAGTTCGCTGGCGGGAGCGTCAGGAATCGGACCGACATCGGGCTTGTTCATGAATCCTCCTGGTTTCTTACTGACTCGGCCATGCAATCACAGGACCGTGGCCGATGAACGAGCGGTGCCTGAACTCCGTACCCCCGGGTGGCTCTTGCCCTGCCGTACCCGGGAGATCTCATGTTCGTCCGCCGCCTCGCCGCCGCCGGCCTGCTCGCCGCCGCCGCCGTCCCCGCCCTGCCCGCCCCCGCGATGGCGCACGGAGCGCCGATGACGCCGATCAGCCGCAGCGCCGCCTGCGGCGGCAACGGCACGCAACGTGGCGCCGCGGCCTGCAAGGCCGCGCTCAAGGTCACCGACGGCTTTCTTGGGGCGTACGACAACGTGCGGCTCGCCAACGTGAAGGACGACCGGACGCGCGTTCCGGACGGAAAGCTCTGCAGCGCCGGGATCGACCTCTACCGGGGCCTCGACCTGGCGCGCGACGACTTCCCGTCGACGAAGGTGGCGTCCGGGCAGAAGCTCAAAATCTCCTACCGGGGCACCATCCCGCACCAGGGGTCGTTCCGTCTCTATCTCACCCGTGCGGGCTACGACCCGGCGAAGAAGCTCACCTGGGACGACCTCGGTTCGCCGCTCGCCGACATCAAGGATCCGCCGCTGACCGACGGGGCATACCGGATGCGGGTGACGCTGCCGAAACGGACCGGGCGGCACATCCTCTACACGGTCTGGGAGACCAGCAACACCCCGGACACATACTATTCCTGCTCCGACCTGGTGTTCCCAGCGGCGGCCTCGGCCCCGCCGGCCACCCCTTCCGCCGCGGCTCCCACCACGAGGAAGGCCGCCGTGGTGAAGACGACCCCGCCGGTGGCCCCGTCGTCGCCGGAGCCCGCCGCCCCGCCGCCGGCCACCATCGACCCGGAGCCGGTCGCCATCTCGAAGCCGGACGACGGAATGGTCGGTTTCGGTCACTGGCTGATCGGCGGGGCGATCACCGCAGCGTTGCTGGCAGCGGCCGGTGCGGGCCTTTCCCGCCTCCGCCGCGGACGTACCCGCTGAGCGTTCTCGAAAACTTTTGTTGAACCGCCGGGACGTGGATCTCGTACTGATCGGCGTCGACGATGCATCGCCTGTCAGGCCCCCCAACGATGAAAGGCCAAGCATGAGTCGTGTTCGTTACCGCGCACCGGGCCGCACCTCGTGGCTGTCCCGCCGCCGCGTGCTGGCCCTCGCCGCTACCGGTGTCGGCGTCTCCGCCGTCTCGGTGGCCGGTCTCAGCCTCGCCGGTGAGACCGAGAGCAAGGACGGCGGCGCGCCGCTCGTCATCTCGCTGCGCGATGTCAAGAAGGGCACGATCGACGTCTTCTCCGGTGAGAAGGTCAAGACGATCACCGACAAGAAGCTCGTGGCCAGCCTGCTAAAAGCCGCCGGCCGCTGACCTTCCGACGTTACCTTCCGACAGGAGATCCCCCCGAACATGTCTTCCCATCGCGAAGCGCCGGAGATCAGCAAGGACCCGGTCGCCGACAGCTCCGACCTGTACGCGTTCGTCAGCCCCGACGATCCGGACACGGTCACCATCATCGCCAACTACGTGCCGCTCCAGATCCCCGCCAGCGGCCCGAACTTCTTCGAGTTCGGCGATGACGTGCTGTACGAGATCCACATCGACGCGAACGGTGACGCCCGCCCGGACATCACCTACCAGTTCCGGTTCCGCACCGAGCTGCGCAACGACAAGACGTTCCTGTACAACACCGGTCAGATCAAGTCGCTGGACGACGAGAACTGGAACCGTCGACAGTTCTACTCGGTGACCAAGGTCGACAGCCACGGCAAGAGCACCGTCCTGGCGAACAAGCTCCCGTGCCCGCCCTGCAACGTCGGCAAGATCTCGATCCCCGACTACGACAAGCTCGCCGCCGACGCGGTGCACAAGCTGAAGAGCCGCGAGATCGTCTTCGCCGGCCAGCGGGCCGACGCCTTCTTCGTCGACCTCGGCGCGATCTTCGACCTGGGTACGCTGCGCCCGTTCCAGGACAAGCACCTGGTCGGCTCGCAGTTGTTCAACTACGCGGGCAAGGCCGTCAACGCCACCGACAAGACCAACGTGCACAGCATCGCGATCCAGATCCCGCTGGACATGGTCCGCCGCGACGGCAAGAAGCGGGTCCGGGCCAAGGACGCGGGCGCCGTCATCGGCGTGTGGACGTCCGCGAGCCGCCGTCAGGTCGAGGTCCGTGGCGACAAGGGCGCCGGTGACGTGGTGGTAGGCCCGCAGGTGCAGGTCTCCCGGCTCGGCAACCCGCTGTTCAACGAGGTCATCGTGCCGATGGCGCAGAAGGACAAGTTCAACAGCCTGCCGCCGAGCGAGGACAAGCGGTTCGCCGAGTTCGTCGCCACGCCCGAGCTGGGAGCGCTCCTGCCGGTGCTCTACCCGGGTCTCTTCGACAACCTGGCGGAGTTCAACAAGACCAAGGAGCCCCGCGCCGATCTGCTGGCCATCCTGCTGACCGGCATCCCGGACGGGATCATCGACGGCTTCCAGAACAACACCGGCACCCTTCAGGCCGACATGCTGCGGCTCAACACGGCCATCCCGCCGGCCGAGAAGGAGAACGCCTTCGGTGTCGTCGGCGGCGACCTCGCAGGTTTCCCCAACGGGCGCCGCATCGCCGACGACGTGGTCTCCATCTCCATCAAAGCCGTGGCCGGCGCCACGTTGCCGCTGGTGAACAAAGACTTCAAGGCCGACGCCGCGTCCGCCGCGGTCGAGCAGGGCCTGAGCATCAAGAACGTCAGCGCCAAGCTCCTGAAGAAGTTCCCGTACCTGCCCGTTCCGTTCGACGGCTTCTCCAACCCGTCCTGACCTCATTTTCCGCAGGGAGTTCCGTCATGAGTCTCGGACACGGTGACCACCACCATCACCACCACACCTTCGCGCCGTCCGGTCAGGGCACGGTCATGCTCAACATCGGCGGTACGATCGGCGCGCTGATCATCAACACGCCGTCCGTGCTGCACGGCCACGAGATCGAGGTGTCCCCGGTCGAGGACACCGGACGGCGTACCCACGCCGCGGTCCGCGCCCGGTACGTCCGTTCGGGTGTCACCTTCTGTGTGGTCATCGACAGTCTGCCGGAGGGCCGCTACGTGGTCTGGCAGGACGAGGACACCCCGCTCACCCAGGTCGACGTGCGCGGCGGTGCCGTCGCCGAGGTCACCTGGCCGGCGAATCTCGTCCCCGGCAGGACACCTCTCACGGTCTAGTCTGGACGGATGGCAGGCGAGCGGCTCCCGGGCCCGGCGACGCCGGGCGCGGACGTCCCGGTCCATGTCGGCCTGCGCACCTCCGACATGGACGAGGCAACCGACTTCTGCCGCAAGCTCTACTACGGACCCCTGCGGATCGAGCCGGTCGGTGACCCCGGCCGGCTGCGGTTCACCGCCGACGTGGCGACGCTCGGTCCGATCACCGTCGGTGAGGTGCGGTACGGCACCGACATCCGCGTGTCGATCGGGGCGCTCGAGACGGCGTACCACGTCCTGGTGCCGCTCAACGGCTTCATCCGCTCCCAGCACCGCGGCTCGGCGGTCTTCGCCGACGCCTCCCGCGCCGTCGTCTACCGGCCCACCGGCGACATCGAAATCGACTGGCCCGGCACCTGCCGCCTGCTCAGCGTGAAGGTCGATCGCGCCGCCCTGGAACGCGAGGTGGACGCGGCCCTCGACCAGCGGGTCGTCTCCCCGCTGCCGCTCGGCGCCACCTTCGACCTGGTCGACGGTCCCGGCCGCACCTGGGCCGCCCTGGCCCGGCTGCTCCTGCACGAGCTACGCGGCCCCGACGCTCTCGCCAGCCGCCCCCGGATGGCCGCCCGCTGGCGTGACATGGTGGTCAGCGGCCTGGCCCTCACCGTCGAACACCCCTACGGCGAGGAGCCGGCCGGACTGCAGGGCCCGCACCGCCCGCGTACGGTCAAACGCGCCCTCGACGCCATGAACACCGAACCGGCACGTGGCTGGACCACCCACGATCTGGCCGCCCTCGCCGGTGTCGGAGCCCGCGTGCTGCAGGAGTCGTTCCGCCAGCACGTCGGCCTGCCGCCGCTGACCTACCTGCGCCGCCTGCGCCTCGACGGCGTGCACGACGAGCTGTCCCGCTCCGAACCGGGCCGGGTCAGCGTCAGCGAGGTCGCCTATCGGTGGGGCTTCACCCACCTGGGCCGCTTCGCGGGCGCCTATCGTGACCGCTTCGGCGAGTCCCCGTCCCAGACCCTCCGCGGCCGCCGCTGACCAGCGACTTGCGCACGTTGCCCCCGCTGTTGATCTGCGTGCTGCGGCTCGCGCTCGTCTCGCGGCGGTGTCGATCGGCAGGCTGCGGGTCGCGCACGCCTCCCGGCGGTGTTGATCTGCGGGCGGTGGCTTACGCATGCCTCCTGGGTGGTCTTGATCGGCGAGCAGCGGCTTACGCACGCTTCCTGGGCAGGGAAGCAGCCATTGCCCACAGCTCGCCGCCGAAAACGGGCGAAGTTGATCATCCAGCTGTGGGTTGTGGCGGTTATGCACTGGCGGGACGCGCGGCGCCCCTCGGCGCGGCGAGTCGCGAAGCCATGTTCTGCCGGGTTCCGGTCTGGTGGGGTAGCGGTGGTCTGCGTCTGTTGGCTGCGGTGTGGCCGGGTCCCGGTCTGGTGGGGTGAAGAGCGGCTGCCGGGCGACGGTGTGGCCGACCTTGGCCTGGTGGGGAAGCGGGGCATGGCGCGTCCGACCTGGCTCGGCAGGGTGTGAGGGCATGGCATGTCCGACCTGGGCGCGGAGGGGGATGACAGCTGGCGTCTGCTGGGACAGCTCGTGCCGACCTCGACCTACCGGAGTAATGGCATCCGGCCAAGGCGGAGTGTGTCCGATTTCGGCCTGGCGGAGTGAACGGCAGCCAGCATCTGCTCGGACTGGTGTGCCTGCCCTCGGTGGCGGGGGTGGGCCGCGGGTGCTCGGACTGGTGTGCCTGCCCTCGGTGGCGGGGGTGGGCCGCGGGGGTCGGTGAGAGGGCGGCCGGAGTCTGCTGGGCCGCTGGGCCGGGCCGGCGCGGGCGCCACGGATGGGTGGTGCCCCGCTGCGGGGTAACGGTGCGGGGACGCCCTCAGCCCCGGCGGTGGCTCTGGGGCCGTGAGGGATCGCCTGCGTCGCGGCGGAGCCCCGGGACGCGACAGGTGCGTTCGGGGCCGGCGTAGCCGTACCGGATAAGGGGTTAAAGCTCTACTCTCTGCCCCTTGCCGATGACCACCACGCCGTTGTCGCTGACGGTGTAGAGCTTGCGGTCACGATCGAGGTCGACGCCTATCTGCGCGCCCTCGGGGATGACGACGTTCTTGTCGATGATGGCGTTGCGGATGACCGCGCGCCGGCCGACCGAGACGCCCTCCATGATGACCGCGCCGTCGACGTGGGCCCATGAGTTGACGCGGACGTTCGGGGAGATGACCGAGCGTTCGACCAGCGCGCCGGAGACCACGACGCCGGGGGAGATCATCGAGTCGAGGGCGCGGCCCTGGCGGTCGTCGTAGCCGTGGACGAACTTCGCGGGCGGCCACGAGCCGTAGTTGGTGAAGATCGGCCAGTCGTGGTTGTAGAGGTTGAAGATCGGCAGTGTGGCGATGAGGTCCATGTGGGCCTCGTAGAACGAGTCGAGGGTTCCCACGTCGCGCCAGTAGCCGCGGTCGCGGTCGGTGGCGCCGGGCAGCTCGTTGTCGCGGAAGTCGTAGACGTTCGCCTCGCCGCGTTCGACCAGCATGGGGATGATGTTGCCGCCCATGTCGTGCTTGCTGTCGGGGTTCTGCGCGTCGGCGGAGACCGCCTCGCACAGGGCGCGGGTGGTGAAGACGTAGTTGCCCATCGACGCGTAGACCTGGTCGGGTGCGTCGGGCAGGCCGACGGCGTCCTTCGGCTTCTCGCGGAAGGCACGGATGCGCTTGCCGTCGGCGCCGACGTCGATGACGCCGAACTGGTCGGCGAGGCTCAGCGGCTGGCGGATGCCGGCGACGGTGACCGCGGCCCCGGAGGCGATGTGGTCGTTGACCATCTGCTTCGGGTCCATGCGGTAGATGTGGTCGGCGCCGAAGACGATCACGTAGTCGGGCGACTCGTCGTTGATCAGGTTGAGGCTCTGGTAGATCGCGTCGGCGGAGCCGGCGAACCAGCGCGGGCCCAGGCGCTGCTGGGCGGGGACCGGGGTGACGTAGTTGCCGAGCAGCGTCGACATGCGCCACGTCTTGGAGATGTGCCGGTCCAGGGAGTGCGACTTGTACTGCGTCAGCACGACGATCTTGAGGTACCCGGCGTTGGCCAGGTTCGACAGCACGAAGTCGATCATGCGATAGATACCGCCGAACGGCACACCGGGTTTGGCCCGGTCAGCCGTCAACGGCATCAGGCGCTTGCCTTCCCCACCAGCCAGAACGATCGCAAGCACCTTGACTGCCATGGGGAGGACGCTAATATTCCGGCCGCCCCCGCGCCACCCGAAAGGGCGGTTCGAAATATCTTGCTGGCGATGAGGCCTTCTTTCCGGTCAGGCCGCGACCCCCTCGACCCGGGTGCCGAGCAGCGTCCCGATGGTCTCGGCGTCGGCCGGACGGCCGAAGTGGTAGCCCTGCGAGAGCGGGCAGTCCAGTTCCCGGAGCAGGTCCGCCTGCCCGGCGGTCTCGACGCCCTCGGCCACCGCGATGAGGCCCTGGCCGCGGGCCAGCTCGAGGATGGCCCTGGTCAGGCTCACGTCCTGGGGCCGCGGCGGGTCCTCGTGGCGGCGGATGAACGACTGGTCGATCTTGAGGATGTCGACCGGCAGGGCGTGCAGGTAGGCCAGCGACGAGTACCCGGTACCGAAGTCGTCGATCGCGATCCGGATGCCGCGCGACCGCAGCGTCCCGAGTACCGGGGTGTCCGCGGCGTCGATCAGCACCGATTCGGTGATCTCCAGCACCAGCGCCGCGGCGGGCAGCCCGGTGTCGGCCAGGATCTCCAGCACCGTGGCGGCGAAGCCGGGGTCGCGCAGCTGGTGGGTGGAGACGTTGACGGTCAGGTAGAGCCCGTGCTCCCGGTGCCAGGCCACGGCCTGCCCGCACGCCAGCCGCAGCGCCTGTGCGCCGATCGCGATGATCAGGCCGGTCTGCTCGGCGACCGGGATGAACACGCCCGGCGGTACCAGCTCCCCGTCGCGGCGCCAGCGCATCAGCGCCTCGACGCCGGTGATCCGGGCCGTCCCGGTCTCCACCACCGGCTGATAGTGCATGAACAGGCCGCCGTCGGTCAGCGCCTGGCGCAGGCCGGCCGCGATCCGGGCGCGTTCGGACTGCTCGGCGCGCAGTGACTCGTCGAAACGGGCGGTGCGGGCGCCACCGGCCTGCTTCGCGGCGCGCAGGGCCAGATCGGCGTCACCGAGAACGGCATCATTCCCGGGTACGCCCTCCGCGAGCCCCGCACGCGCGGTGAGATGGATGCGCCGCTCCCCGGCCTCGTACGGCGCCACCGACACGGCCGTCACCACGCGGTCGGCCAGCTCCGCCGCGTCGGCCCCGGTGGTGACCAGGAAGCCGAACTCGTCGCCGCCCAGGCGGGCCACCATCGCGACCTCGGGCGCGAACCGCAGCAGCCGCCCGGCCACCTGGCGCAGCACCGTGTCGCCGACGTGGTGGCCGTACGTGTCGTTGACCTCCTTGAACCCGTCCAGCGCGCACAGGATCAGGGCGAACGGCCGCTCCCCGGCGACGGCCCGATCCAGATGTTCCAGCAGCAGGTCACGGTTGGCCAGGCCGGTCAGCCCGTCGTGCCCGGCCCGGTAGGCCAGCTGCTCCTGCAGCGCCCGCTGCTCGGCGAGCGCCTGGCGGGCCTGTACGGCGCGGCGCTGGGCGAGCCGGGCGAGCAGCACGATCCGTAGCAGCAGCAGCCCGCACAGCCCGGCGGTGAGCAGCGCGGGGACGATCACCACGCCTCGCGGGTCGGCGATCGCCGGCAGCAGGGGGCTGGCGACGGCGGCGGCGTACATGGCGATCAGCGCGGGTCGCCGCGGCGTCGGGTCCGCGGCCTCGAACTGGGCGGCCTGCGGGTGCATGCCGGCCGCCGCCACGAACACCCACCAGAGCTGGGCCGTCAGGTGCGGCAGCCCACCGGGCAGCAGCGCCGCGGTGCCCTCGGCCCCGGCCGCGGCGTAGACCAGGTGGGCGGCGAGCAGCATGACGCCACCGGCGGCCACGAGCCGGCCGGGCACCCGCCGGGAGTCGGCGGCGGTCCGCAGCGCGGTCGCCAGGATCGCCAGGTCGAGGATCGCGTAGAGCACCGCGAGGGCGTCGTCGACCATCTCGTAACCGGGCTGGTCGAGGTACGGCAGCACGATGAACGACCACGCCAGCATCGCCAGGCAGAGCACCACGGCGGCGGCCTCGGCGGCGCCGCCGGGACGCCGCAGCCGGCTGAACTGGACGGCAGCCGCGGCGTGCAGCGCGTACTGCAGGGCCAGGGTCAGGCCCATCGGCGTGTTCGCCGGAACCCCGCCGCGGACGACCCAGAAGGCCGAGGCGGCCAGGCCGGCCGCGCTCGCCGCGGTGAACAGCCACCACCCGCACCGATGCCGGCGGGCGGCCCGGAACAGGATCACCGTCGCGATCGCCTGCGGGATCAGCCAGGCCGGCCCGCTGCCGAGCAGGTGCAGGACGAGCACCACCGCGGTGCCACCCACGAGGGTGTACTGCCAGGCCGGGAGGCGGGGGATCTGCACAGTTGCCATGTCACCTCGCGCCGGTTGCGGCGCGGGTGCCGCGCTGGTCGGGTTCGGTTGCGTGGACGCGGTAGCACCCACGGCCGGCCGCCTTCGCGGCATAGAGCGAGATGTCGGCGTCGTGCAGCGCGGCGGCGACCGAGCCGACCCGGTCGAGATCGAGCAGGCCGATGCTCGCCGACACCGTCACCGGGTGTCCCGCGATCTCGCGGGTCAGACCGGCCACCCGCAGCAGGGCGTCCGCGCGCTCACGGGGCTCGTCGCCGGACAGCGGCGGCAGCACCACCGCGAACTCGTCCCCGCCGAGCCGGGCGACGAGGCCGTCCGGCACCATCGCGCGGAAGTCCGCGCCGAGCCGCACCAGGAGCTCGTCACCGGCAGGGTGCCCGAGGGTGTCGTTGACCGGTTTGAAGCCGTCCAGGTCGATCAGGAACAGCCAGCCACGCGCGCCGGGCGGGCGCTCCACGGCGGTCTCCAGTTCCGCCGTGAGGGCGGCCCGGTTGCTCAGCCCGGTGAGCGAGTCGTGGGTGGCCCGGTGTTCCAGGGCGGCCCGGAGCGCCTCCTGGCCCTGCAGCGCCGAGTCGAGTGCCTCGGCCCGCTGCTGGGCGAGCTTGCCGAGGACACCCATCCGGAGCACCAGCAGGCAGGACAGCAGGACCGAGATGACCAGCGGAGCCGTACCCGCGCCGGCCGTCCCGACCGGGCAGGCCACCGCGAGCAGGACGAACACGACCAGCCGGACCTGCGACACGCTGCCCCGGCCCGGCAGCGGCCGGGCGGCACTGCCCGCGGTCGGGTGCAGCACCCCGGACGCGATCAGCACGGCGCCGGAGAGCCACAGCAGGTCCTGGATCCCCGACGACGGCACGCCGGCCAGGGTGCCGGGCGGCCAGCCGTACGCGGACGAACCGGACAGACTGAGGATGTAGGAGACGTCGCCGGCGATCTGGACCACGGAGCCGCCGATCACCGCCCGTTCGGCCGGGCTGCGCCGTCCGGGGATCAGGACCACCATCCCGGCCAGCGAGATCCGGATCAGGTCGAGGATCTCGTAGGTGCCGAAGAGCAGCAGCGAGCCGGGCTCTCCGGCGAACTTCACCAGGAACGGCTCGGTGGCGAAACTCCAGGTCACGCCGGTCATACCGACGAAGACGATGAGACCGTCGAGCGCGTCGGCGCGGCGCTGTGCGATCGGGGTGTGCCGGGCCGCGAGGAACAGCAGGGTCGTCGCGGACAGCACGAACGCGAGGTAGAAGAGCGGATCGGCGACGTCGTGGGTGGGGATGGCGGGTTTCACAGCGCCGCCGAGCCCGAGCCGCCACCAGGCCTGGGCGGCCGCGTGGAGGGCCAATCCGGCGGCGGCGATCCACCAGAGCAGGGGTTGCTCGGGGCGGCGCCACCACAGCCCGGCGACGAGCGCCAGGGGTGCGGCCCACTGGACGACGGTGACACCGATGCCCGACCCTCCGCCGGCGAACGACGAGGTGGCCGCCGCCGCGAGGCCCAGCAGCAGGCTCCAGAGCCAGAGGCGGCCGCCTGACGATGTCACGCATCGTTTATCGTCCGGTCGGGGCACGACTTGAAGGTCGGGCGGCGGCGCCGACTATCCTGCCAGGGTGGCCGATGCTGATGTACGCCGTGACCAGGTGCGGATCGATCTGATCTCCCGGGAGTATCCGCCGGAGGTGTACGGCGGCGCCGGTGTCCACCTCGAATACCTCGCCCGCGACCTGCGCGGGCTCGCCGACGTGCGGGTGCACTGCTTCGGCGCGCCACGCGACGAACCGGGCGTCACGGCCTATCCCGAGCCCGCCGAGCTGGCCGGGGCGAACGCCGCCCTGCGCACCATGGGGGTGAACCTGGCGATCGCCCAGGGCTGTGCGGGCGCCGACGTTGTGCACAGCCATACCTGGTACGCGAACTTCGCCGGGCACACCGCCAAGCTGCTGCACGGCGTCCCGCACGTGCTGACCACGCACAGCCTGGAGCCGCTGCGCCCGTGGAAGGCCGAGCAGCTCGGCGGCGGCTACGCGCTCTCGTCGTTCTGCGAGCGGACCGCGATCGTGAACGCCGACGCGATCATCGCGGTGTCGGGCGGGATGCGGCGGGACGTGCTCAAGGCGTACCCCTCGGTCGATCCGGACAAGATCCACGTGGTCTACAACGGCATCGACACCGATCTTTACACCCCCGATTCCGGTACGGACGTGACCGACCGGCTCGGCATCGACCGCAACCGGCCCAGCGTCGTCTTCGTCGGGCGGATCACCCGGCAGAAGGGCCTGCCGTATCTGATGCGGGCCTGCCGCGAGCTGCCCGCTGAGGCGCAGATCATCCTGCTCGCCGGTGCCCCGGACACTCCGGAGATCGCCGCCGAGGTGGCCGAGCTGGCCCGTGAGCTTCGCGGCGTGCGGGATGCGAAGGGCGTGATCTGGGTGCAGGAGATGCTGCCCAAGCAGGAGGTCATCCAGGTCCTCACGCACGCCACCGTCTTCGTCTGCCCGTCGATCTACGAGCCGATGGGCATCGTCAACCTGGAGGCGATGGCCTGCGAGACCGCGGTGGTCGCCACCGCGACCGGCGGCATCCCCGAGGTCGTCGCGGACGGCGAGACCGGTCTGCTGGTGCCGATCGAGCAGGTCGAGGACGGTACGGGCACGCCCGTCGACCCGGAGCGGTTCGTCGCCGACCTGGCCGCGACCCTGACCCGCGTGCTGAACGACCCGCAGCTGGCCGAGCGGATGGGCAGGGCCGGACGTCGCCGCGCTGTGGAGAGGTTCAGCTGGTCACGGATCGCCGAGGACACTCTCGAGATCTACCGGTCGGTGCTGTGAGTCTGCTGCGCCGGCCGCCGGCGCGGGTGGCGATGCTGCTGGCGGCGGTCCTGTTCGCGGTGGCGGTGCTGGGACTCGGCCTGTTGCGGGCCGCGTTCTACGAGCCACCGGCGCGCAGCGGCGGCACCGTGGCGGTGGCCGACGCGCCGACGCAGACGGTGGCCGGCCGGTGCGGTGCGGTGCCGGTGACGGCGCCACGGGAGCTGCGCGGCATGTGGCTCACCACGGTCTACAACATCGACTTCCCGAGCCGTCCGGGGCTGTCGCAGGAGCAGGTCCGCTCCGAGTATCTGCGGTGGGTCGACCTGGCCGTCGCGCAGAACCACAACGCGATCTTCGTGCACGTACGCCCGAGCGGCGACGCCTTCTGGAAGTCCGACTTCGCCCCGTGGTCGAACTGGCTGACCGGCAGGCTCGACGGCACGGACCCCGGCTGGGACCCGATGGCGTTCATGGTCGACGAGGCCCACAAGCGCAACCTGGAGTTCCACGCCTGGTTCAACCCGTACCGGGGGACCCAGTTCGCCCCGTCCGGCGCCGGAACGGACCTGACCAAGCTGCCCGCGAACCATCCGCTGGTGGTGCACCCGCAGTGGCGGATCGCCCACCCGGCGGGGCCCAAGGGCCGCTTCTACTACGACCCGGGCAACCCGGAGGCGCGCAAGTTCGTCGAGGACGCGATGCTGGAGGCGGTCGTCAAGTACGACGTCGACGGCGTCCACTTCGACGACTTCTTCTACCCGTACCCCGGCGACGGCAAGGGCGAGGACTTCCCCGACGACGCCTCGTACGCGAAGTACGGCGCCGGGAAGAGCCGTGCCGACTGGCGCCGGGAGAACGTCAACGCCCTGGTCCGCGAGATGCGGCAGCGGATCGCCGAGACCAAGCCGTGGGTGAAGTTCGGGATCAGCCCGTTCGGGATCTGGCGCAACGGCGGCGAGGGCTCCGACACCAAGGGTCTGGAGAGCTACAGCGCGATCTACGCCGACACCCGCACCTGGGTGCGCGAACGCTGGCTCGACTACATCGTGCCGCAGCTGTACTGGACCATCGGGTTCGACAAGGCCGACTACGCCAAGGTGCTGCCCTGGTGGTCGAAAACGGTCAAGGGCACCGGCGTGCAGCTCTACATCGGCATGGCCGACTACCGGGTCGGCGAGAAGGGCGACTGGAGCGATCCGGCACAGCTCGACAGGCAGATGGCCCTGAACGACAAGTACGGCGTCCAGGGACAGGTCCACTACAACGCCAAGCAGGTCCGCGCCGACCGGCTCGGTTCGGTCACCCGATACCGGGCGAAGCACTACGCGACGCCGGCGCTCCTGCCGCGGATCGCGCGGCTCCCGGCGGCACCTCCCGCCGCGCCGCGGATCACCGCGGCGACCAGGTCCGACGGTGGTGCGGTCACCCTCACGGTCACCGGGGGCGACGGCACGAGCTGGGCCCTTTACCGTACGGACTCCGACACCGGCACCCTGGTGGCGACGGGCCGGGCCGGCAGCCCGGTGGTCGACCGCAAGCCTCCGGCGGGCCCGGCCACCTACTGTGTCAGCGGCCTGGACCGGTCGGCCAACGAAGGCCCGCTGAGCAGCCCGTTCACCACCGCGAGCTGAGCCGTCGGGAGCTGAGCGGTCCGGAGCTGGGCCGTCGGGAGCTGGGCCGTCGGGAGCTGGGCCCGGTCAGCCGGTGACCTTGCCGGCGGCGACCTCGACGTGCCGGTCGGTCGCGACCGCCTCCAGCATCCGGCGGTCGTGGGTGACCAGCAGCAGCGTGCCGGTGTAACCCGCCAGCGCCGACTCCAGCTGCTCGATCGCCGGCAGGTCGAGGTGGTTGGTCGGCTCGTCGAGCACCAGCAGGTTGACCCCGCGCGCCTGCAGCAGGGCCAGCGCGGCGCGGGTGCGTTCGCCGGGGGAGAGGGTCGCGGCCGGGCGCAGCACGTGCGCGGACCTGAGCCCGAACTTGGCCAGCAACGTCCGCACGTCGGCGTCGTTCCAGTCGGGCACGGCCGCCCCGAACGCGCGGGACAGCGGCTCGTCGCCGAGGAACAGGCCGCGGGCCTGGTCGACCTCGCCGACCACCACACCCGGCCCCAGGTGCTGCGCGCCCGACTCGAGGCCGATCCGGCCGAGCAGTGCCGCGAGCAGGGTGGACTTGCCGGAACCGTTGGCGCCGGTGATCGCCACCCGGTCGGCCCAGTCGATCTGCAGCGTGACCGGGCCGAGCGTGAAGTCGCCGCGGCGGACCACGGCGTCGCGCAGCGTGGCCACGACGGCGCCGGCGCGGGGCGCGACGGCGATCTCCATCCGCAGGTCCCACTCCTTGCGCGGCTCCTCGACCACATCGAGGCGCTCGATCATCCGCTCGGTCTGCCTGGCCTTGGCGGCCTGCTTCTCGCTGGCGTCGGCCCGGAACGCCTTCGCGTTCTTGTCGTTGTCGGGCGCCTTGCGGCGGGCGTTGCGCACACCCTTGTCCGCCCAGCCGCGCTGCATGCGGGCGCGTTCCAGCAGATCGTCCTTCTTGTCGGCGTACTCCTCGAACTGGTCGCGCGCGTGCTGCCGGGCCCGCTCGCGCTCGCGCAGATAGGAGTCGTAGCCGCCGCCGAACAGGTTGATCTGGTTCTGCGCCAGGTCGAGTTCGAGGACCTTGGTGACGGTGCGGGTGAGGAACTCGCGGTCGTGGCTGACCACCACGGCACCGGCGCGCAGCCCGGCCACGAACGCCTCGAGACGGGCCAGCCCGTCCAGGTCGAGGTCGTTGGTGGGCTCGTCGAGCAGGTAGACGTCATAGCGGCTGAGCAGCAGCGACGCCATCCCGGCGCGGGCCGCCTGCCCGCCGGAGAGCGCGGTCATCGGCAGGTCCAGGTCGAACCCGAGGTCGGCCTCGGCGATCCGCTCGTCGAGGTCGGCACCACCCAGGTCGAGCCAGCGGTCGAGAGCCGCCGCATACCGGTCGTCGGCCCCCGCCTCGCCCTCGGCCAGGGCGACCGCGGCCGCGTCCATCGCCTCCTGCGCGGCGGTCACCCCGGTCCGCCGGCCGAGGAAGCCGCGCACGGTCTCACCGGCGCGGCGCTCCCGCTCCTGCGGCAGATATCCGACGTTGGCGGTGGGCGGGCTCAGCGAGACGCTTCCGCTCTCCGTGGCGATCAAACCGGCGAGGGTACGCAGAAGCGTCGTCTTACCCGCTCCGTTGACCCCGACCAGGCCGATCACGTCACCCGGCGCGACGACGAGGTCGAGTCCGGTGAAGAGGGTGCGGTCCCCGTGTCCCGCCGCGAGTTCCCGGGCGATCAGTGTGGCGCTCATCAGGGGTGAGTTTAGGCGTACCCCCTGGCATCGAAGTTTGGCGATACGGTGTGCCGATGCGACTGCTTGCCAGGAGTCTCGCCGTGCTCCTCGTCCTCGCCGGACCGGTGGTGACGGCCGCCGATCCGGCCCGCGCCACGACCGGCGGTACCCAGCCCGTCCACGACTACGCCAGCGCCGTCCGGGAACAGGTCTGGGTGCAGACCCCGGTCGACAGCGACTCCGACGGGAGACCGGACCGGGTCGCCGTGCGGATCATCCGGCCCGCCACCACAGCGAAGGTGCCGGTCATCTTCCAGCCGAGCCCGTACTACGCGGGCCTCAACGACATCCCGAACCACGACGACGTCGACCGGGACGGCAGCGTCTCCGCGCTCTCCCCGCAGGCCGTGAACCGCGCCGAGACGATCACCTTCGCCGGATACCTCGACAACTACTTCGTGCCCCGCGGGTACGCCGTCATCTTCGCCGACAGCCTCGGCAGCGGCGGCTCCGACGGCTGCCCCACCTCGGGCGGCCGCAACGAGACCCTCGGCATGAAGGCCGTCATCGACTGGCTCAACGGACGGGCGCCGGGCTTCGACGCCGCCGGGGCACCCGTGAAGGCGGGCTGGTCGACCGGGCGTACCGGCATGATCGGTGTCTCCTACAACGGCACCCTCCCGAACGCCGTCGCCTCCACCGGCGTGCGCGGTCTGGAGACGATCGTGCCGATCGCGGCGATCAGCAGCTGGTACGACTATTACAGGGCCGACGGTGGGGTCGTGGCGCCCGGAGGCTTCCAGGGCGAGGACACCGACATCCTGGCAAAGGCGGTCCTGACCAGGGCGAATCCCGAGGTCTGCGCCGATGTCATGGCTGACCTGGAACGCGAGCAGGACCGGGAGACCGGCGACTACAGCAGGTACTGGGCCGAACGCGACTACCTGCGCGACGCCCACAAGGTGCGGGCCAGCGTGCTGCTGGTGCACGGGCTGCACGACTTCAACGTGCGCACCGGGCAGGCCGGCCAGTGGTGGGACGCCCTCGGGAAGAACCACGTGCCCCGCAAGATCTGGCTGCACCAGGCCGGGCACACCGACCCGTTCAACATCCGCCGCGACGCGTGGCTGTCGACCCTGCACCGCTGGTTCGACCAGTGGCTCTACCGGATCGACACCGGGATCATGCGGGAGCCGGTCGCCGACGTCGAGACCGCCCCGAACCAGTGGACGACGTCACGATCCTGGCCCCTGAAGGGCCGCGACACGACGGTCCGGCTGGGCGGCGGGGCCCGGCAGACGTTCATCGACGACACGTCGCGGACCGCCGAGTCGCTGGCCGCCGCGCCCGAGACCGCCGACCCGAACCGGTTCGTGCACCTCAGCGCGCCGCTGACGAAGGACGTCCGGCTCTCCGGCACGCCCGAGGTCACGGTCCGCGCCGACGTCACGGGTGACTCGCCGTACCTGACCGCTCTGCTCGTCGACTACGGGACCGCAGACCGGTTCGTGCGCACCCGGACACTCGCCGAGCAGGACTGCGTCGGGCCCGGCATCGAGGGCGACCCCGGCTGCTTCGCCAAGCGGGAGTACGTGACGGCGGCCTCCGACTACGAGATCGTCACCCGTGGCTGGATCGACGTGCGCAACCGGCTCTCCCCGGCACGGACCACGCCGATCGAGGCCGGGAAGCCGTACACGTTCCGGTGGGATCTGCAGAGCACCGACCACGTGTTCGCGGCCGGTCACCGGATCGGCGTGGTACTGATCGCCACCGACCGCGACCACACGCTGCGCTACCCGTCCGGCACCGTGGTGGGCGTCCAGCCGGGCGCGTCGTCGATCGAGCTGCGCCTCAGCTGATCTCCACCGCGGCGCCGCTCACCTGGACCCCGGTCACGGCGTCGTCGTCGGAGCTCCGCCTCGGCTGATCTCCACCGCGGCGCCGCTCACCTGGACCCCGGTCACGCCGGGGTCCAGGCGGACGGTGATCCGGCTCGGCCGTCCCAGGTCGTCGCCCTGCCGCAGCTCGATCGTGGCGTCCGCGGCGACCAGTCCCAGCTCACGCAGGTAACCACCGAGGGCCGCGGCGGCCGCGCCGGTCGCCGGGTCCTCGTACACCCCGCCGACCGGGAACGGGTTGCGCACGTCGAACGAACCCGCCGGGTCGCGGAACACCAGCTGTACCGTGGTCCAGTCACGCGCCGTCATCAGCGCCTTCAACGCCGGCACGTCGTAGTCCAGGTCGGCGAGGCGCTCGCGGCTGCTCACGGCGATGATCGGATGGTACGCCCCGGCGTACGCGACCCGCGGCGGCAGTAGTGGGTCGAGGTCGCCCGCGTCCCAGCGCAGCGCAGCCAGCAGATCGGCCAGGTCCGCGTCGCCGAGCTCGGCGATCTTCGGGTCCACACTGGTCAGCGTGGCCCGCCCGGCGTCGTCGACGAGCACCGGCACGTCACCCGCGTTGGTCGCGAAGACATGTCGTCCCGGGCCCAGCGCGACCGCTGTCGCGACGGTGGCGTGCCCGCAGAACGGCACTTCGGCGAGCGGGCTGAAGTACCGCACCCGGAACCGGTCACCGTCACGGACGGTTACGAACGCCGTCTCCGAATAGCCGACGTCGGCCGCGATCGCCTGCATGGCGGCGTCGTCCAGGGTGCTCGCGTCGAGGACCACACCGGCCGGATTGCCGCCGGACGGGTCGAGCGTGAATGCGGCGTACCGCTGAATCTCGGTTGTCATGGGTTGGAGCGTGCCGCGCGGCACCTGCCGCAACCAGAGCCAATCCCGCGCGCCTGGATGTGTCGGCACGCACAGTCGATGTTTGTCATATCCGGAGGAGTACCGTTCTTGCGGTGACAGAGGCGACTACCGCGATCACGCCCACCCCACCCGCCGACCTGCCCCGCACCGTGGGGGAGCTGCGTGCCACCGGGCACGAGTTCCGCACGGTCAAGGAGGAGCTCCGCGACAACCTGCTGGCCCGGCTCGGCTCCGGCGAGCCCCGGTTTCCCGGCATCGTCGGCTACGAGGACACCGTTCTGCCCGAGGTCGAGCGGGCGCTGCTCGCCGGCCACGACATGGTGCTGCTCGGTGAACGCGGCCAGGGAAAGACCCGGCTGATCCGGGCCCTCGTCGGCCTGCTCGACGAGTGGACGCCCTACATCGCCGGCTCCGAGCTGCACGAACATCCGTACCATCCGCTCACCCCCGCGGCCCGCCGGCTGGCCGCGGAGGCCGGTGACCTGCTCCCGATCGCCTGGCTGCACCGCTCCGAGCGGTACGGCGAGAAGCTCGCCACCCCGGACACCAGCGTCGGTGACCTGATCGGCGACGTCGACCCGATCAAGGTGGCCGAGGGCCGTGCCCTGGGCGACCCGGAGACCATCCACTTCGGCCTCGTGCCGCGCACCAACCGGGGCGTCTTCGCCGTCAACGAGCTGCCCGACCTCGCCGAGCGCATCCAGGTGTCGCTGCTCAACGTGCTGGAGGAACGCGACATCCAGGTCCGCGGTTACCAGTTGCGGCTGCCGCTCGACCTGCTGCTCGTGGCGTCGGCCAATCCGGAGGACTACACCAACCGCGGCCGGATCATCACCCCGCTCAAGGACCGGTTCGGCGCCGAGATCCGCACCCACTACCCGCTCGACCTGGAGCTGGAGACCGCTCTGATCCGGCAGGAGGCGTCGCTCGTGGCGTCACTGCCCGAGCACCTGGTCGAGGTCCTCGCGCGGTACACCCGCGGCGTCCGCGAGTCGCCGTCGGTCGACTCCCGCTCCGGCGTGTCCGCCCGGTTCGCGATCGCCGCCGCCGAGACGGTGGCCGCGTCCGCGCTGCGCCGGGCCGGTCTGCGCGGCGAGCGTGAGGCCGTGGCCCGGGTCTGCGACACCGTGTCAGTCACCTCGACGCTGCGCGGCAAGGTCGAGTTCGAGAGCGGTGAGGAGGGCCGGGAGACCGAGATTCTCGGGCACCTGCTGCGGGTCGCCACCGCTGAGACGTTCCGGGCCCGGCTGTCCGGCCTCGACCTGTCCGGGTTCACCGACCTGGTCGCCGAGGGCGCGATCATCCAGACCGGCGACCTGGTCAGCGCCGAGGAGCTGCTCGGGCAGATCGGCACCGTCCCGGGCCTGGCCAAGGTCCTCGACCGGCTCGGCCTCGGCGACGCGCCCAGCCCCGGGCAGGCGGCGTCCGCCATCGAGTTCGTGCTGGAGGGCCTGCACCTGACCCGCCGGCTGGCCAAGGAACTGACCGACGACGGCCGCACCCTCTACGGGAGCTGAGATCTCATGAGCGGCAACGTCTTTCGATACGGGGCGTGGCGGGACGGGCCCGATCCGCTCGCGCCGCCCTACGACGTGCGCGCGGCCGTCGACGAGATGGGCGAGCGGGTCCTCGCCGGTGACAGCCTGCGCGACGCGCTGCGCGATCTGATCCGGCGGGGCCCGCGTGACGGGAGCGGGCTCGACGCCCTGCGCGAGCGCGCCCGCCGCCTGCGCCGCGACGCGCTGCGGCGGGGCAACCTCGACGGAGCCGTCACCAGGGCCCGGCAGATGCTCGACCAGGCTCTCGCGGCAGAGCGGGACGCGTTGACGGCCCGCGACGACGACGCGGCTCGTTTCAGCGAGGCGGTGCTCGACAACCTTCCACGGTCGGTGTCCCAGGCCGTGTCGGACCTGTCCGACTATCAGTGGGCCTCACCTGAAGCCCGGGACATCTACCAGCAGATCCTGGCCGGATTGCGGGAGGAGGTGGTCTCGCAGCGCTTCGCCGGGATGAAACAGGCGCTTCAGAACGGTGACATGTCTGAAGTGTCGGACATGGTGCAGGATCTGAACGAACTCCTCGGGCGGCACGCCCGTGGCGAGGACACCGATGACGCGTTCCGTGACTTCATGCAGAAGCACGGCCGCTTCTTCCCCGACAACCCGCGCAACGTCGACGAGCTGATCGACTCGCTGGCCCGGCAGGCCGCGGCCGCTGAGCGGCTGATGCGCTCGCTCAGCCCGCAGCAGCGCGAGGAGCTGCAGCAGCTGATGGCCCAGGCGCTCGGTGACGGTCCGCTCGCCGGGCAGCTCGCCGAGCTCACCGACAACCTGCGTTCGCTGCGCCCCAACCTGAACTGGGGCCGTGGTGAGCGGATGCGGGGCCCGGCCGACCTCGGCTACGGCGACGCCGCGTCGGCGCTCGGCGAGATCGCCGACCTCGACGAGCTGATCGACCAGCTCGGTCAGGAGCATCCCGGCGCGACCCTCGACGACGTCGACGTCGAGGCCGTCGAACGCCAGCTCGGCCGGGGCGCCGCCGACGACCTGCGCCGGCTGCGCGAGCTCGAACGCGAACTGCGCCGCCAGGGCTGGGTGCAGCGTGACGCCGACGGTCTGACCCTCTCGCCGAAAGCGCTGCGCCGGCTCGGTCAGACCGCCCTCTCCGCGATCTTCCGCGACATCGCCGGCAAACGCGGGCAGCACGACATGCGCGACGCGGGCGCCGCGGGCGATCTGATCGGATCGTCGCGCCGCTGGGAGTTCGGCGACGACCAGCCGCTCGACGTCGTCCGCACGATCGGCAACGCCGTCCGGCGGCGGGCGGCCGGCGGTCGCGGGGAGCTCCCGGTCCGTCTCGAGCCGGACGACTTCGAGGTCGCCGAGACCGAGCGCCGTGCCTCGGCGGCGGTCGCGCTCTGCGTCGACCTGTCCTACTCGATGTACGCCGACGGCCGCTGGGGCCCGATGAAGCAGACCGCCCTGGCCCTGTCGCACCTGGTCGCCACCAAGTACCCGCAGGACGCGCTGCAGATCATCGGATTCGGCCGGTACGCGCAGACGCTGTCCCAGGGTGAGCTGGCCGCCATCGAGCCAACCACGGAGAAGGGCACGAACCTGCAGCACGCCCTGAAACTGGCGTCCCGGCACGTGCGCAGGCACCCAGGGGCCGAACCCGTCGTGCTCGTCGTCACCGACGGCGAGCCCACCTCGCACCTGGAGGACGACGGCGAGGCGATCTTCTGGTGGCCTCCGCTGGCCGAGACGATCCAGGCGACGATCCGCGAGGTGGACCTGCTCACCAGGTTCGGCGCCACGCTGAACGTGTTCATGCTCGGCGAGGACCCGGGTCTGCGGCGCTTCGTCGGCGCCGTGGCCCACCGCAACGGCGGGCGGGTCTTCAGCCCCGAACCGGGCGAGCTGGGCCGCTACGTGATCGACGACTACGTCCGGGCCCGCCGGGGACGCGCCGCGCGCCGGGCCGCCAGTTAGCTCCGTACCCCGCCGCGCCTGCCGTCCCCGCGACAGGCACGGTGTGGCGGGCGTGACTGCGCGTCAGGCTGCGGGACGCGGATGGTTATAGTTGCTCCGCGACCGGGACGTATACGCACAGCCGCCACACCGGCAGCAGCCGATACCCGGCTCGCACACGAGCCGGGCGGGGGCCTCGGCCGAGGGGGAGAGGAAGTCGCGATGTCGCAGCAGCCTGCGCCGTCCATCGAGACCTCCGACCGGATCTGGACCATCCCCAACGCCATCAGCTTCCTGCGGCTGCTCGGGGTGCCCCTCTTCCTCTACCTCCTGCTCGGCGTGGAGAACGACGTCGGTGCGGTGATCGTGCTGATGGTCGGCGGGTCCACCGACTGGGTGGACGGTTACGTCGCCCGCAGGATGAACTCGGTGAGCCGCCTGGGCGAGCTGCTCGACCCGTTCGCTGACCGGCTCTACATCGTGGCGACGCTGATCGGGTTCACCGTGCGCGAGGTGATCCCGCTGTGGCTGACCGGGGCGCTGCTGCTGCGTGAGGCGGTGCTCGGCGTGGTGCTGCTCATCCTGCGCCGGCACGGCTACGGCCCGCCTCCCGTGCACTACGTCGGCAAGACCGGCACGTTCCTGCTGCTCGGCTCGTTCCCGCTCATCCTGCTGGCCAAGGCGGTGCCGTCGTTCGAGTGGTGGGCCGGGCCGGTGGGCTGGGGCCTGGCCTGGTGGGCGCTCGGGCTGTACTGGTGTGCGGCCGTTCTCTACATGGTCCAGGCGGCGCGGGTGCTCCGCGCCGACCGGGAGGCCTCGTCGTGATCCGCCCCGCTGCCGAGCCGGGCCTGCCCGAGCTCGACGGGCCGCCGGACCCGGACGGTGGTTCCGGGAAACGGACGTGGGGCCCCGACTTCCTGACCGCGCTGTTCCAGAACCCGCTCGACCCGGGTTACGCCGACGCCGCCGCGCGCCGGGCGAAGGAGGGGCCACGGGCCGGGCCGCGGCGGCTGATGGCCGGCGGCTCGGCCGCGCTGACCCTGGTGGTGATCGGGTTCCTGCTGGTGGTGGCCTATCGGCAGACGGTGGCCGAGGAACCGGCCCGCACCACGGCGCGGGAGTCGCTGATCGGCCAGGTGCACAACCGGCGGGCCGAGACCGAGGAGCTGCAGCGCCGGGCCGACGAGCTCGCCGACGAGGTGGCGGCGCTGCGTGACAGCGAGCTGGGCGGCGAGGCGGTGGCCCGCCTGCTCGAGCTGGAGGCGCTCACCGGGATGGCCCGGGTGCGGGGTTCCGGCGCGCGGATCACACTGACCGACGGGCCGACGTCGGTGGACGCGGTGACCGGGCAGCGTCGTACCGAGGCGCAGGTCAAGGACATCGACCTGCAGCTGGCGGCGAACGCGCTGTGGGAGGCCGGCGCCGAGGCCATCATGATCAACGGGCAGCGTCTGACCGCGACGTCGCGGATCCGGCAGGCCGGCGAGGCGATCCTGGTCGACATCCGGCCGGTCGGCTCGCCGTACGAGATCTCCGCGATCGGCCCCGACGACATGGCCGACGACTTCCGCAAGGGGTACGCCGGCCAGTTCTTCGAGACCCTGTCGGACCGGTTCGGGATCTCCTTCGAGGCCGCCCAGGCCGACGATCTGACCCTGGAGGCGGCGGCCGGCTTCAAGCTGCGCTCGGTGCAACCCAGCATCGCGCCGTCGGACTCCCCCTCGTCGAACGCTCCGTCCGGTGCGGGGTCGCCCGTGCCGGACACCTCAGTGACGGAAGGCGGCCGATGATCGCCGTACTCGCCCTGCTCGCCGGTGTCCTGCTGGGCATCCTGTTCGAGCCGTCCGTTCCGCCCGAGCTGGTGCCCTACCTGCCGATTGCGGTGGTGGCGGCGCTGGACGCGGTGTTCGGCGGGGTGCGCGCCAAGCTGGACGGCATCTTCGACGACAAGCAGTTCGTGGTGTCGTTCATCTCGAACGTTCTGGTCTCGGCACTGATCGTCTATGTGGGGGACCAGCTCGGCGTGGGCGGTCAGCTGTCGACCGGTGTCGTCGTCGTGCTGGGCGTGCGGATCTTCGGTAATGTCGCGGCGATCCGACGCCACCTCTTCCGGGCCTAGGGACGTGCGATGACCGACCCCGACGACAACGTCCGGTCCGGCGGCGAGGCCGCGGCGGCTCCCGGCACGCCTTCGGCCGCCACGCCCCCGGCGTCCGCGCTTCCGCCTGCCTCTCCCGCCGTTCCCGCGCTTCCGCCCGCTTCCTCCGCGTCCTCTGCCGGTCAGCCCTCCGCGGGTCCCGGTGCGAGCGTGCCGCGGCAGGCCGAGAAGGAGACGGCCGTCTCTCTTCCCGTGCCGGTCGAGGCCGATGAGGAGCCGACCGTCTCACTCGCCGACCGTGAGCCGGCCGTTCCCGGGCTGAAGTCTGACGATCGCGGGCCGGCCGCTCCCGGGTTGAAGTCTGACGATCGCGGGCCGGCCGCTCCCGGGAGGAGACCAGAAGAAAGTGAACCGCCTGTCTCCCGGCGGAGGCCTGACGATCGCCGGATGGCGGTATCCGAGCCTGACGACGAGCCGACCGTCTCGCTGGCCGGGCGGCCGCTGAACCCGCCGACGACGGTGAGTCCGCCGGCGGCGCTGACCCCGCCGGGGACCGTGAATCCGCCAGCGGCGCTGACCCCGCCGGGGACGGTGAATCCGCCGGCGGCGCTGACCCCGCCGGGGACGGTGAACCCGTCGGCCTCGGAGAGCCCTTCCACGGCGCTGAGTCCCCCGGCCCCGGTCGCCTCGCCCGCAGCGGGGGATCGACCAGACACCTCGGAGATCGGCGCCGCTCAGGGCGTACCAGAAGGTGATCTTGATCTCGGAAAGGGCGCACCGGAGGGTGCGGGGGAGACCTCGGACACGTCACCCGATCCGTCGATTTCCGTGCCGAAGGCGGAAAGTGATCTTGATCGCCCGGCCCGCCGGCGGCCCGCCCCGGCCGGGACGCTGATCTGGGTGCTCCTGGCGCTGCTCGGATTCACCCTGGTGGTGCAGCTGCGCAGCAACGACGCCGACGAGGGACTCTCGGCCATGCGGCAGGAGGACCTGGTCCGGATCCTGAGCGATCTGGAGGCCCAGGACAGCCGCCTGCTGGCCGAGATCCAGACCCTTGAGCAGAGCAAACAGCAGCTCAGCTCGGAGGTCGGCGGCAAGGAGGCGGCGCGGGCGGAGGCCGAGCGGCGCAGTCGGCAGCTGGGTCTGCTGGCCGGTACGGAGCGTGGCAGCGGGCCCGGCCTGGACATCACGCTGAGCGACGTGGATGCCTCCGACGTGCTGAACACGGTGCAGGAGCTGCGCGGTGCCGGCGGCGAGGTGATGCAGCTCAACGGTACGAACGGGACAGCCGTGCGAGTGGTCGCGTCGAGCTTCTTCGTGGACGCGTCCGGTGGCGGCATCATTGCTGACGGTGAGCAGCTGACCGGCCCGTTCCACCTTCTGGTGATCGGCCCAGCGGGCACGATGAGCACGGCGCTGCAGATCCCGGGCGGGGTGGTGGCGTCGGCGAAGAGTGACGGCGGTAGCGTGACCATGGACTCGCGTTCGCTGGTCGAAGTGACCGCGGTGCGTAAGGCGGCAGCCTTGCGGTACGCGCGTCCGGTGTCGTGATTAACGGAGGAAGCGTTGATTCCTGAGGATCTGCGGTACACCGCGGAGCACGAGTGGGTCGCCGGTGACGGCAGCGGGCCGGTGCGGGTGGGTATCACCCATTTCGCGCAGGATGCGCTGGGTGACATCGTCTACGTGCAACTGCCCGACGAGGGCACGGTCGTGCAGGCGGGTGACTCGCTCGGTGAGATCGAGTCGACCAAGAGCGTCTCGGAGATCTACGCGCCGATCTCCGGCACGGTGGTGGCCAGGAATGCCACGCTCACCGACGAGCCGGAGATCATCAACGGCGAGCCGTACGCGGCCGGGTGGCTGGTCGAGATCGCGCCGGACGACCCGGCGTCGGTGGCGGCTCTGCTGGACGCGGCGGCCTACCGGGCTCTGACCGAAAGCTGACGCGTCACCGGGTTTCATACCCGTCCATTCGTTCCCCGCGAGTCCGGTTGCTCAGCGATATTGGCGCTGACTAGGCTCGCGGAGCACACGAAGAACTGTTATTCCTTTGAAACCGATAGTCGTGCGTCGGGCCGAACTGGCCTCGGCGGGGCCGCAACGTCGCCAGCCTCGCCGGGAGGCGACGACCAACTGATCCGTGAGGTGGTCCGATGACGCGCCCAGACGACGAGTTCCCCCCGCTCGACGTCACGTCCACGCTGAACCTTGGCGCCCTTGACGAGGTGCTCGAGGGACCCGAGACGGACGTGGTTCCGAGCCGGGTGGCCGGCTCGCTCCCCCCGGGGATGGCTCTGCTGGTGGTGCGCCGTGGGCCCAACGCCGGGGCCCGCTTCCTCCTCGATCACGACGTGACGACCAGCGGCCGGCACCCGGACAGTGACATCTTCCTCGACGACGTGACGGTGTCGCGCCGCCACGCCGAGTTCCACCGCGACAACGGTGTCTTCACCGTCCGCGATGTCGGCTCGCTCAACGGTACGTACGTGAACCGGGAAAGGGTCGAATCCGCGACCCTCAGCAACGGCGACGAGGTCCAGATCGGCAAGTTCCGTCTGGTGTTCATCGCCGGTCCGCGGCCGGAGGGCGAGGGCCGGGCGTGACTCCGTCGGGGGCGGCAGCGCGTGATCCGGGGGCCTCGCGCCCTCAGGACGGGCGTGACAGTGCGCTGATGAGCATCGGGGAGGTGCTGGCCCATCTGCGCACCGAGTTCCCCGACACCACGATCTCGAAGTTGCGGTTCCTGGAGGCGGAGGGTCTGGTCGACCCGCAACGCACCGCCTCCGGGTACCGCAAGTACTCGTGGAACGACGTGGCACGGCTGCGGTTCGTGCTGACCGCCCAGCGCGATCAGTACCTCCCCTTGCGGGTGATCCGGGAGCAGCTGGACCGGATGGAGAAGGAGCCGGTCGTCCCTCAGCGGCCCACGCTGGTGGCGGTCGGCACCCAGCAGGCCAAGGACCCGGCCGACGCCCGCATCCCGAAGGCCGACCTGGTCGAGCGGACCGGGGTGGACGAGGCGCTGCTGGCCGAGCTGGAGCAGATCGGCCTGGTCACCGCGCGTCCGCCCGGCTGGTACGACGCCGATCAGGTGATCATCGTGGAGGCCGTGGTGGGTCTCACTCGATACGGTCTCGAGGTCCGTCACCTGCGGGCTTTCCGCAACGGCGCGGACCGCGAAGTGGGCCTGTTCACACAGCTGCTGGCGCCGATGGCGCGTCAGCACGACCCGGCGGCGCGGGCTCGTGCCGCCGAGACTGCGCGTGAGCTGCAGGCGCTCTCGCAGCGGTTGCACGCGGCACTGGTTCGTTCGGGTCTACGGGGTGAGTTGGGTCGCTGAAAGGCGATGCCGCGTGGATCGGACACCCCCGGTGTGCGTGTACCGTGCAGGTTAGGGCGGCTGCGGTGCGGCCGAGACAATAACGACACGGAGGCGGCGGTGCGTGAGCTGAGCGTGGTCGGGGTCCGGGTGGAGCTGCCCAGCAACCAGCCGATCGTGTTGCTGCGGGAGGTCGACGGCGACCGTTATCTCCCGATCTGGATCGGCGCGGTGGAGGCGACCGCGATCGCCTACGAGCAGCAGGGTGTCAAGCCGGCCCGTCCGCTGACCCACGACCTGTTGCGCGACATCCTGGCGGCGCTGAAGGCCCCGCTGAAGGCGGTCGAGATCACCGAGCTGAAGGACAACGTCTTCTACGCTGATCTGTTGATCGGTGACAATCTGCGGGTGTCGGCGCGGCCGAGTGACTCGATCGCGCTCGCGCTGCGTGTCGGCGCGCCGATCCGTTGCGCTGATCAAGTGCTCACCGAAGCGGGTATCGTCATCCCGGATGAGCAGGAGGACGAGGTCGAGAAGTTCCGTGAGTTCCTCGACCAGGTGCGTCCCGAAGACTTCGCCGGTTGACATGAACCGGGCGGCATCGACCGGCGCCGTTCGTCCGTGCGCGGCGTGTCGAGCGGTTACCTCCATGTTTCGGCCGTGATTGAGATATACGCTCGTGAAGTCCAGGTGAACCGGCACACCGCCTAGATTTTGATCATGGGCGCGGGGAGGTAGTCGCGTGCACGAGCAACCTCTTGAAGGCCCTCTCGTCGGCGAGGACGGGGAAGTCGGATATCGGGGAGTGACCGCCTGTCAGGCGGTCGGGATCAGCTACCGTCAGCTCGACTACTGGGCCCGGACCACACTGGTGGTCCCGAGCGTGCGGGACGCGACCGGTTCCGGCACCCAGCGGCTCTATTCGTTCCGTGATCTGGTCGTCCTCAAGGTGGTCAAACGACTGTTGGACGCCGGGGTTTCGCTGCAGAACATCAGGCGCGCGATCGAGACGCTCCGTTCGCGGGGGGTCGACGACCTGGCGGAGATCACGCTGATCTCGGACGGCACGACGGTCTACGAGTGCCGGTCCCCGGAGGAGGTCGTCGACCTTCTGCAGGGTGGTCAGGGCGTGTTCGGCATCGCCATCGGCGGCGCGTTCAAGGAGATCCAGGGCTCGCTGTCGCATCTGCCGTCCGAGCCGGCCGCCGGTCCGCAGCCGGTCGGTGTTCCGGCCGAGCCGGCCGAGGGTGACGAGCTGGCGGCCCGCCGGGCCCGCCGTCGCGCCGGATAACGGACGGTTTCTGACCGCATTGCGCGCTACCGTCTGCCGGTGACTCACATCGCAGACAGCCACGATGTCATCCAGGTCCGCGGGGCCCGGGAGAACAACCTCCGCGACGTTTCCCTCGACGTTCCGAAACGGCGACTGACGGTCTTCACCGGGGTGTCCGGTTCGGGAAAGTCGTCCCTGGTGTTCGGCACCATCGCCGCGGAGTCCCAGCGGATGATCAACGAGACGTACTCGGCGTTCCTGCAGTCGTTCATGGGCAGCCCGGCCCGTCCCGACGTCGACGCCCTGCACAATCTCAGTGCCGCGATCGTCGTCGACCAGGAGCGGATGGGTGCCAACGCCCGATCCACGCTCGGCACGGCCACCGACGCGTACACGATGCTCCGGATCATTTTCAGTCGTCTCGGCACACCGGGCGCAGGCAGCGCGCTCGCCTACTCGTTCAACGCCGAGGGCATGTGCCCCGGCTGCGAGGGCCTCGGCAAGGTGTCCACCCTCGACCTCGACCAGCTCGTCGACCGGTCCAAGTCGATCAACGAGGGTGCGATCACGGTCCCGAACTTCAGCGTCGACGGCTGGTACGTGCGCGGGTTCGCCGAGTCCGGACTGTTCGATCCGGACAAGCCGATCAAGGAGTTCACCGACGCCGAGCTCGACGACTTCCTGCACAAACCGGCGATCAAGGTCAAGGTCAACGGCATCAACACGACGTACGAGGGACTCGTCGTGAAGGTGCAGCGCATGTACCTGACCAAGGAACGTGAGTCGGTACAGCCGCACATCCGTGCCTTCATCGACCGGGCGGCGACGTTCGCGGCCTGTCCCGACTGCGGCGGCGCCCGCCTCAAGCCGGCCGTGCTGCAGTCGCGGATCGACGGGCGCAACATCGCCGAGTGCTCGGCCATGCAGGTCAGTGATCTGGCGGTGTTCCTGGCCGGGATCACCGCGCCGTCGGTCGCGCCGGTCGTGACGAACCTGCGGCAGACGCTCGACTCGCTCGTGGAGATCGGGCTCGGTTACCTGTCGCTGGACCGGGAGTCGGCGACCCTGTCCGGCGGCGAGGCACAGCGGGTCAAGATGGTGCGCCATCTCGGCTCCAGTCTCACCGACATCACGTACGTGTTCGACGAGCCGACCGTGGGTCTGCACCCGCACGACATCCAGCGGATGAACGGGCTCCTGCTGCGACTGCGGGACAAGGGCAACACGGTCCTGGTCGTCGAGCACAAGCCGGAGACGATCTCGATCGCCGATCACGTGGTGGACATCGGGCCGGGCGCCGGGCCGGCCGGTGGGCGGATCCAGTTCGAGGGGGCGGTGGCCGATCTGCGTACGTCGTCCACGCTGACCGGGCGGTATCTCTCGCACCGGGTGGCGCTTCGCGAGTCGGTCAGGCCTCATGCCGGTAATATCCCCATTCGCAACGCAAGTACGCATAACCTCCGAAATGTCTCCGTCGACATCCCGACCGGGGTGCTCACCGTCGTCACCGGGGTGGCCGGATCCGGCAAGAGCTCACTGATCTACGGCTCGCTGCGCAACCGTGACGGCGTCATCGTCGTCGACCAGTCCGCCATCCGTGGCTCCCGGCGTAGCAACCCGGCCACCTACACCGGCCTGCTGGACGCCGTCCGGACCGCGTTCGCCAAGGCCAACGGCGTCAAGGCCGCCCTGTTCAGCGCCAACTCCGAGGGCGCCTGCCCGAACTGCAAAGGCATCGGACTGGTCTACATGGACCTGGCCATGATGGCCGGTGTGGCCAGCGTCTGCGAGGAGTGCGAGGGCCGCCGCTTCACCGCCGAGGTGCTCGGCTACAAACTGCGTGGCCGCGACATCAGCGAGGTCCTGGCCATGCCGGTCGGCGAGGCCCTCGAGTTCTTCACCGAAAAGGCCGCCCGTGCCGTGCTGGACCGGCTCAACGCCGTCGGGCTCGGCTACATCACCCTCGGCCAGCCGCTCAACACGCTGTCCGGCGGCGAGCGGCAGCGTCTCAAACTGGCCGTCCACATGGGCGGTGGCACCGCCACCTACCTGCTCGACGAGCCCACCAGCGGCCTGCACCTGGCCGACGTCGACCAGCTGCTGGCCCTGCTCGACCGGCTCGTCGACACCGGCAACACCGTCATCGTCATCGAGCACCACATGGCGGTGATGGCCCACGCCGACTGGATCATCGACCTGGGGCCGGGCGCCGGCCACGACGGCGGCCGGGTCACCTTCACCGGCACGCCCGCCGAGCTCGTCTCCACCTCGGACACCTTGACCGCACGCCACCTGCGCGACTACGTCGCCTGACACCCACCCCCGCCACCCATCCGGCCCCACCCCGCAACCGGCCCGACACTCGACCCCGTCGCCGCCCCCGGGGCGGACCTCGCCGCCGCCTGCCCGCCGCCCGCCGCCGCCTGCCCGCCGCCGCCTGCCCGCTGCCCGCCGTCCGCCGCCCATCGCCGCTGCCCGCTGCCCGTCGCCGCTCGTCGCCCGCCTGGCGAGGGCCCATCCCACGTGGCGATCTTGTGGGGTTCGGGTCGAGTTGGCGGCCGAACTTCGCAAGGTTTCTGACGTGGGTGGGTGGGGCGGCAGTGGGGTGGCGGGGCGTGGGGTGTCCGCCTACTCCAGGCGGCGATCTTGTGGGGTTCGGGTCGAGTTGGCGGCTGAACTTCGCAAGGTTTCTGACGTGGGTGGGTGGTGCGGGGTGGGGCGTTAGCGGGGTGGCGGGGGCGCGGGGTGTCCGCCTACTCCACGCGGCGATCTTGTGGGGTTCGGGTCGAAATGACGGCTGAACCTCACAACCTCTGTGGCATGGGCGAGCGGCGGAGCGGCCGCGTGGCATGGCAACAGCGGCGGCAGGCGTAGCAGCGGTGGCCGGCGGTGGCGGTGGGCTAAGCAGCGGTGGCCGGCGGTGGCGGTGGGCGCGGCGGCGGGGGCTGTGGCGGTGGCTGGCGGCGGCGGCGGTGGGCGTGGCGGCGGCTGTGGCGGTGGCCGGCGGGGACGGCGGGGACGGCGGCGTGGCGGCGGGGGCTCTGGCGGTAGGGGCGCGAGGACGACGATCAGTCGCGCTTGGCGAGGAACGCCAAGGCGAGCGTGGCGAACAGCGGCGAGTCGATGATGTCGTAGTGGGTGGTGCCGGGCACGATCGCCAGGGCGTGGCCGCCCTTCGGCCGTCCCTCGCCGGTCCAGCCGCCGTCGCGCAGGCCGCCGTCGAGCAGGTTGAAGATCTCCACGAAGTGGCTGGGCGGCACCATGTCGGCGTCCGCGCCCATGACCAGTGTCGGCACCCGCAGGCCGCGGACCTCGTCGGTCAGGTCGAAGTCCTTCTGCATCGCCTCGCCGATCTTGTCGAGCAGGCGCGGGAAGTCCTCGGGACGCGGCGCCACCCGCTGGTACAGCTCGTACATCGGCGTTTCCTTCATGAACTCCGCGGCGGCACCCGTCACCTGGCCCTGCTGCTCCAGGATCTCCGGATAGGTGGCGCCCCGCCGGATCCCGGCCGACGCCGACACCAGCTTGCCGATCTTCTCCGGGTGTCGGATCGCCAGGTGCAGGCCGACCCCGCCGCCGAGGGAGAACCCGACCACGTCCGGCTTGTCCAGCCCCAGGTGATCGATCAGAGCCGCCACGTCGTCGGCCATCGTGGCGATGTCCAGCGGCCGGTCGATGTCCGCGGTGCGCCCGTGCCCCTGCAGGTCGGGCAGGATCACCTGATACCCCGCGGTGAAGGCGGCGAGTGACGCCCCGAACATCTCGCCGGAGCCCAGACCGCCATGCAGCAGGATCAGCGGCCGGCCGGAACCCTGGATCTCGTAGTAGAGGTTGATGCCGTTGACGTCGGCGTAGCTCATGGTCACTCCCTCATCGTTTCGGTCTGCACGGGGTAGACACGGTGCCTTCCGGAAACTCATCGGTGCCGCGGAGAAAATTTCCGCGATAGGTTTCGGCCTGTGAGCGAAGCCGTCACCAATCCACCGATCGAGGCCGAGCTGGAGCGATTCCGCCCCGAGCTGATCGGCTACTGCTACCGGATGATGGGTTCGGCCTTCGAGGCCGAGGACGCCGTCCAGGAGACGATGATCCGGGCGTGGCGCGGCCACGACACGTTCGAGGGACGTTCGTCGCTGCGATCCTGGCTCTACCGGATCGCCACCAACGTGTGCCTGAACATGGCCGGCAGCGCCCAGCGCCGGGTCCGCCCGATGGACCTCGGGCCGGCCGGTTCCGGCCACGCGACCGATCCGGGCGCGATCCACCCGGAGCAGATCTGGGTCGGCCCGGTCCCCGACGAGCGCGTCCTGCCGGAGGGCTCCGATCCGGCGAACCTGGTCGCCGGCCGCGAGTCGATCCGGCTGGCGTTCGTCGCGGCGCTGCAGCACCTGCCGGCCCGGCAGCGGGCCGTGCTGATCCTGCGGGAGGTGCTGGCCTGGTCGGCGCAGGAGACCGCCGAGCTGCTCGACACCTCGGTGGCCAGTGTCAACAGTGCCCTGCAGCGTGCCCGTGCCACCCTCGCGGCCGCCACGCCTTCGGCGGGCGACGCCTTCCAACCCCTCGATGCGGAACAGCGCGAGCTTCTCGGTCGCTACGTCAAGGCCTTCGAGGCGTACGACCTGCGCGCTCTCACCACACTCCTGCACGAGGACGCCACCCTGTCGATGCCGCCGCTGGCGCTGTGGCTGCACGGCCACGACGACATCACCGCGTGGATGGAGGGCACCGGCAGCGGCTGCCGCGGTTCCCGCCTGATCCCGGTGATCGCCAACGGCATGCCCGCGTTCGGGCAGTACCGGTCGAGCACCACCGGCGCCGGGCACGACCCGTGGGCGCTGATCGTCCTGGAGATCTCAGACGGGCGGATCGCGGCCGTCAACAACTTCCTGGACACCGCCCGGCTGTTCCCGCTCTTCGGCCTGCCGGCCCACCTGCCGCCGGCCGACCTGCCCTGACCTGCCGGACGCTGGCCCCGGCCCGCCCGCGGCCAGCAGGTCGGTCAGCCCGAGCAGCCCGAACAGCAGCAGCAGGTCCGGGCAGGCACCGGTGACCACCAGCCGGCTGCCGTGCCGGCGGGCGGTCATCCGCAGCCGGGCCAGGGCCTCGACCGTCACCACGTCCGGCCGGTCGATCCCGGCGACGTCGCACGTCACGACGTCGCCGGGCCGCCCCCGCAGCAGGTCGGCCAGCCGTGCACACAGCGCGGGAATGTCGGCGCGCGTGATCGTCGCCCGCACCACGAACCGGACCGCAGAGACCCCCATGTGAGTCAGGACCGTGTCCGGCCGCCGAACTCATCGGTCCCGGGTTTTCGTTTCTCAGACGCAGTCCCAGAAGAAGCGACCTTCGCGCTCGTCCCGGCTCAGGAAGGCGAAGCCCGTCCCGCCGCCGAAGTTGAGCGCGTAGGCGTCCTCGTCGATCCCTTCGGCGCCGTCGAGCTGGAAGAAGAACAGCCAGCCCTTACCGATCCCGAGCACGTCGGGCTGCCAGAAGTGCGGCCGTCCACCGATCCAGCTGTAGTGGTACTCGTCGTCCGGGCCGAAGTCCGTCGCGCTCACCCGGACCTCGACCGGCACCCGCTCGGTCCACTGCTCCCCGCGGCGCCACAGCGACGGCCCGGTCGGCTGCGCCACCCCGCGCACGAACTCCGGGATCCGGCCGTCCGGCTGCACGAGCAGGGCGTTGTCGCCGCCCTCCGGCTCGAATGTCAGGCCGGTGCCGTCCGGGTCATCGGCGATGAACAGGTACGCCATCCGCAGCTCCGGCCCGGGAAGCCGGAACTGGGCGATGAACACCATGGGTCCGCCGCCCGTCGACGACACCGGCCAGAAGGGCTCGTCGAGCCAGACCGGCTGGCCGCCCAGTTTCGTCACCGGCTCGACGATCGGCTTGTCGACCGGTTCCCACCGCAGCGCCGCTCTCGGCCGCAGCCACGCTTCCGCTGGGCCGACAGCCGAGTCCGCCCGGTTCAGCCCCTGCCACCATTCCCCGTCACGCATCCATCGATCATGACGTCAGCCGCGCCTCACCACACAGCCAGCCCACGCCCCCGCGTGGGCTGGCTGTGGTGCGGATCGGCCCGTAGGTCACCACGCCGCGGGCACAAGGCAGACCGCGTGGTGATCCGTGCCGTGGATCGAACCGCAGGTCACCACATGGGCGGATGTTCCGCCCATGTGGTGACGTCTGGCCGGGAGCGGGCAGCGGGTGTCCGGCTGCCCGAGCGGCCGGCCCGGCCCGGTGGCGGCCGGGCCGGGGGATCGGGGCGGTGCGGACGCCGGTCAGAGACCGATCGAGGAGAGGCCCTCCTGGCGCTGGTTGGGCAGGCGGTGCGGCAGCGGGAGCGGCTCGTCGACGACGATCGAGCGTTCCACGGCGATGGCGTGCCACAGGCAGAACATCGCGACGGTCCACACCTTGCGGGAGCGGTCGGCGCCGCCCGCGCGGTGCTCGGCCAGCAGGCCCCGGACGTACTCCAGGTCGATCAGGTGGCCGGTCTGCGAGGTGGACAACAGGTGGTCCACCCAGTCGCCGATCGGGCCGCGCAGCCACAGCCGGGTCGGGGTCGGGAAGCCCAGCTTCTTGGCCGAGCGCACCGACTCCGGCACGATGCCCTTCATCGCCTCACGCAGCGCGTGCTTCGTGGTGACGGTGCCGGGCGGCAGCTTCAGGTCGGTGGGCAGGCCGGCGGCGGCCGCGTAGACCTGCTGGTCCAGGAACGGCACCCGCAGTTCCAGGCTGTGCGCCATCGACATCCGGTCGGCCTTGACCAGGATGTCACCGGGTAGCCACGTGTGCAGGTCGACGTACTGCATGGAGGCGACGTGGTCGACGTCGGCCGTCTCGGCGTACAGATGCGCTGTGATCGCCGTGTGCGGCTGGGACGTGAACCGCATCACCTTGGCCTTCTCCTCCGGGTCGAAGATCCGGGCGTTGCCGTAGTAACGCTGCTCGATCGGGGTGGTGCCGCGTTCCAGGAACGAGCGGCCCCGCACCCCCTCGGGCAGCACCTCGGCCAGGTGCTTGAGGCCCCGCTTCATGCCGGGCGGCAGCCGGTCGACCCGGTCGAGCGACAGTGGCTCCCGGTAGATCGTGTAGCCGCCGAACAGCTCGTCGGAACCCTCGCCGGACAGCACCACGGTGACGAACCGGGACGCGGTCCGGGCCAGGAAGAACAGCGGGATCAGCGACGGGTCGGCGACCGGGTCGTCGAGCAACTGGATGATCCGCGGCAGGTGGTTGAGAACGTCCTCGTCGGTGACGACGGTCGGCGTGAGCCGGATGCCGAGCTGGTCGGCGGTGTCCTGGGCGATCTCGATCTCCGAGTAGCCCTGGGCCGCGAACCCGGCGGTGAACGCGTGCAGGTCGGGCTTCTCCCGGGCGGCGAGCGCGGCGATCGCGGACGAGTCGACACCGCTGGACAGGAACGTGCCGACCGGCACGTCGGCGTGCAGGTGCTTGCGGACGCTGGCGGTCAGCGCGTCCTGGATCGCCTGGTAGGCGGCTTCCGGCTGCACGTGCAGCGGGCGCAGCGACGGCCGGAACCAGCGGTGCATGCGGATCCCGCCGCCCGGCGTCCAGATGATCCGGTGACCCGGCGGCAGCCGCTTGATGTGCCGGTGCAGCGTCATCGGGTCGGGCACGAACTGGAACGTCAGGTAGTGGGCGAGGGCCTCGGTCTCCAGGGCCGCGCCGGCCGGCGCCGCGAACGGGTCGAGGACCTTGCGCTCACTGCCGAGGTACAGCCCGTCGGCGGTCTCCAGCATGTACATCGGCTTGATGCCGAAGGCGTCGCGGGCCGCGTGCAGGGTGCCGGTGCGGTGGTCGTACGCCACGAAGGCGAACATGCCGCGCAGCCGGGGAAGGGCGGCCTCGCCCCAGTAGTGGTAGGCCGCCGCGAGGACCTCGCTGTCACCCTCGGTGGCGAAGACCGCGTTGTGCTCCCGGATCAGCTCAGCCCGCAGCTCCCGGTAGTTGTAGATCTCACCGTTGAACACCACGGTCCACCGGCCGGCGTAGTGCAGCGGCTGGACCGAATGCTCGCGGTCGATGATCGCGAGGCGCTTGAAGCCGAACGCGAACCCGTCACCGAACTCGATCTGAGTGTCGTCGGGTCCGCGGTGGTGAATGCTCGACAGCGAGGCGGCGAAGGCCTCACGGAACGAGGCGTCCAGCGGGCCGGCGTCAGAACGGCTGCTGACGAATGCGCTCAGGCCACACATCGAAGTACCTCCTCAACATTGCAAGGAGGCGACCGTAGGACGGCACCTGTGAAGAACCTGTGCGGAAGATGCTGTGATTGTGCGCGGCACGAATCCGGGACGTGAACCTCACGGGTTCTTCATATTTCTTGGGCGGCTGGACAGGCTGGGACAGAATGCGAGCCGTGACCGCCCGCATCCTCGTAGCCGACGACGATCCCAAGCATGCCCAGCTGATCCGCCTGTACCTGGAACGGGAAGGGCATCAGGTGCTCACCGTCGGTGACGGCCGGGCCGCTCTCGAGCAGACCCGTGCCCGCCGCCCCGACCTGGTCGTACTGGACTGGATGATGCCCGAGGTCGACGGCCTGGACGTCTGCCGGATCCTGCGCGCCGACCCCGACGCCACCCTCGCCAACGTGGCGATCCTGCTGGTCACGGCCCGGTCCGCGGAGAACGACATGCTCCTCGGGCTGGACATCGGCGCCGACGACTACCTGAGCAAGCCGGTCAGCCCCCGCGAGCTCACCGCCCGCATCCGGGCCCTGCTGCGCCGCACCCGCGGCGGCGAGGCCTCCGAGGTGCTGCGGGTCGGCGGGCTCGAGGTCGACGCACCCCGCTTCGAGGTACGGGTGGACGGCGAACCGGTCCGGCTGACCGCCAAGGAGTTCGGCATCCTGGAACTGCTGGCCCGCGAACCCGGCCGGGTCTTCACCCGCGGCCAGATCCTGGACAAGACGTTCGGCTTCGAGAACGAGGTCTCCGAGCGGACCGTCGACGCCCACGTCGTCAACCTGCGCCGCAAGATCGAGACGAACCCGGCCGAACCCCGCTATGTGCAGACCGTCTACGGCCGCGGCTACCGGATCGCCGAACCGTGAGTTTCCGGCTGCGGATCTTCCTGCTGGTGCTGTTCGTCGCCGGTTCGGCGATCGGTGCCACGGCCTGGCTCACCCTGAGTCTCGCCGCCCGCGAGGTGAGCCGCGCCGAACAGGCCCGTGACCGGCACGAATCCGAGATCGTCGACGCCATCCGCGCCTTCGGCGTGACGCACGGCCAGTGGGTCGGGATCGACGGCGTGGTCTCCGGGCTGTCCGAGCGGACCGGCCTGCACATCCGGGTGGAGACCCGCGACGGTGACGTGGTCACCGACTCCGACCACCTCGAGAAGCGGCCGTCCGGGCCGGTGCAGCGCCTGCCCAGCACCGTCGAACCGGTGCCGGACATCGACCCCGACATCCTGGTGTCGGCCCGGCTGGCCGGGGTGCGGATCGAGGCCAGCACGGGCGAGCGGCTCGACGACCCGGCGACGCGGCCCGCGCAGATCATCCTGCGGCGGCCGCAACTCCCGCCCGACCTGTTCGACGGGCTGCCGGCCGACGGCCGGCCGACCGATCGCGCCCTGTTCCAGGCCGCGCAGTACCGTGCGGCGCTGGCCGCGGCCCGCTGCATGGCCGCCGGCGGCGCGACGTCCCCGGCGCTGACCCTCGACCAGCCGCCCTACCTCGACGAGGAACGCCGCCTGGCCGCCCCCGACTGTGTGAGGAAGGCGGCCTTCCAGGTCCACAACGACGCCACGTGGCTCAAGGAGGCCTGGGCGGGGATCGGCAGCTGCGCCCTGACCGGCGAGGGCTACGACAAGTGCCTGCTCCTGGGGTTCCAGTCGGCGGTGCAGAACCCGTCGGTCGTACCGCTGCAGGTGTATTTCGGCGCACGGCAGGACCGGGGCCTCGAGGTCATCCAGCAACCGGCGACTTTCGGCGCCGCCGCCCTGCTGCTGGTCGCCGCGGTCGGCACCGCCGCGATCGCCCGGCGGGTCAGCCGGCCGGTCCGGCTGCTCACCGGGGCCTCCCTCCAACTGGCCGCCGGCCGCCTGGACGTCCGGGTGCCGACCCGCGGCCAGGACGAACTGGCCCGCCTGTCCGGCGCGTTCAACGCGATGGCCGAGGCGCTGCAGCGCAGCGAGGAACGCCAGCGGCGGCTGGTCGCCGACGTCGCCCACGAGCTGCGCACCCCGCTGTCGAACCTGCGCGGCTACCTGGAGGGCCTGGCCGACGGGGTGATCGAGCCCAGCCCGGAACTCTTCGCGTCCCTGCACGAGGAGACCCTGCTGCAGCGGCGGATCCTCGACGACCTGCAGGTGCTGGCGCTCGCCGAGGCGGGTGAGCTCGGCTACGACCCGATGCCGCTGGACCTGGCCGACCTGACCGAGACCGCCGCGACCGCGCATCGCGTCGTCGCCGGCAACGCGGGCATCGAGGTGGTCGTGGACGCGCCCGAGCCGGTCGAGGTGTTCGTCGACCCGGACCGCATGCGGCAGGTACTGGGCAACCTGATGAGCAACGCGATCCGCTACACCGACGCCGGTGGGCAGGTCGAGCTACGCGTCTCGCGGGACGGGCCGGACGCGATCCTGACCGTGCGCGACACCGGTGTCGGCATGAACGCCGACGAGGTGTCCCGGGTGTTCGACCGGTTCTGGCGCGCCGACCCGGCCCGGCAGCGGGCCACCGGCGGCTCCGGCCTGGGACTGACCATCGTGCGCCGGATCGTCGCTGACCAGGGCGGCGACGTGACCGCCACCAGCGAGCCGGGCCTCGGCACGACGTTCCGTGTCCGCCTGCCGGCCGTGACCGACATAAACCGCATTCTGAACCCGCGCTCGCTCTGACGAGAACCCGCGCTCTGACGGGAACCCGCGCTCTGACGGGAACCCGCGCTCTGACGGGAACCCGCGCTCTGACGGGAACCCGCGCTCTGACGGGAACCCGCGCTCACTCTGACGAGCACGCCGCGGCTATCTCCAGGGCCGCCCGGCGCGGGTCGCCGTCCCAGCGTGTGGGGAACGCGTCGATCAGGCGCCAACCCGCCCGGTGCAGGGCCGACTGGCGGGCCAGGTGCGCTTCCGGGCCGCCGGGGTGTACGCCGCACAGCACGCCGGCCGGTGACGACGCCGGACCCGCGCACAGGTCGATCCGCCAGGAACCGACCGCGTAACCGGGCCGGACCGGCACGCCGACGCGTTCGAGCTCGACGGCCAGCCGGGCCGCCCAGCCGGTCGGCGCGTCCGGAGCCGGTCCGGGATGCGGCGGACCCGCGGCGTAGCGCAGATACTCGCCGAGCAGCCCGTCCGGGGCGGTCAGCGAGTTCAGCACCACGAGCCGGCGCCGCGCCCGGGTGACCATCACGTTGAACAGCTGCGCGTCGGTGACGAACCGCCGCCGCCCGGCCGCGTCGCCATCGACCAGCCCCAGCGACACGACGACCGCGTCGGCCTCGCTGCCCTGGAAGGCGTGTACCGTGCCGACCCGTAGCCCCAGTTCCTCGATCCGCTCCACCGGGAACGCCGCCACCAGCGCGGACTCGCAGGCGTCGGCCTGCGCCCGGAACGGCGTGATCACCCCGATGCCGCGGAACCCGGCCGCCGCGAGCTTCTCCACCGCCGCTACGGCGGCTGCCACCTCGGCCGTGTTCACCCCGTCGGACACGGTCGCGCCCGCCACCGGCACCACGTCGACGGCGTCGGCCTCGTCGGCGGCCGGCGTCCGGGTCATCGCCACGATCCGCCCGTCGTAGAACCGCCGCGCCGAGAACCCGATCAGGTGTGGCACGCTGCGGAAATGCTCGGTCAGCCAGGTCGTCGGCGCGGCCGCGGTGGCCAGGTCGAACGTGCTGACCCGCCGCACGTCCAACCGGTCGTCGGCGCCGTGCCGTTCCAGCACCCCGCTCACCCCGGCGTCACTGACGAATGACACGAACCGCAGCTGTCGTGGATCGCCGACGATCAGCGCCCGCCGCGCCCGCGCCAGCACCGGCGCGGCCCGGATCTGGTCGACGTGCGACGCCTCGTCGATCACCACGAGATCGAACAGAGCGGGCGCGGCCGGCAGCAGGTCCTCCACATCGGCGACCGTGCCGATCCACAGCGGCAGCGCCCGCACCAGCGGCGGCGCGTCCAGGCGGGCGAGCAGTTCCCGGCGCCGGTTCCGGCCCGACCGCAGAGCCGTGGCCAGCGCGGACGCGGCCCGCCGCGCGTCACCGTCCCACCGCTCGGCACTGCGCGCGGCATGCCGGATCGAGGTCCCGGCGGACGCCCGCAACGCGGCCTCGGCCTCGTGCACAACGGCCCACAACCGGTCAAGATCACCACCACCGGTCACGGCGAGACGTGCGGCGGCTCGCTGCGCGCTCGCCGCGGCGAGAGCTTCGAGAACCCTTTCCATCGGTACGCCCGGACGAGCGCCCAGCAGCCGCAGGGCCCGCCCCCGAGCCCTCGCCACCCGCCGACGTGCCCACCACCCGGCCGGACTGCCCGAGCCGAGCAGGCGGGCGGCCTCGTCGAGGTCCACGTCGTCGTCGAAGGCACCCGGCACGTCGGCGGCCAGCCCCGCCAGCAGCGGCTCGTAGCCGGGCAGGCCGGCCGCCAGCAGCTCGGCCCGCAGGACCGTCGTGACGGCGGCGCGCGCCGACCGTACCCGCGAAAGGTTGTGAAGAACCGCCTGCCGGTCGGCGCGCAGCTGCCGTGACCCGACACCCTCGTCCGCGCCCGCCCCGAGGGAGGCCGCCAGGCTGGACCGGTCCGCGTCCCCGAACAGCACCGGCGCCGGACCCGAATAGCGTGCCAGCAGAGCCGCCAGCACCTCGGCGGCGTGCGGCGACTGTGTCGCGATCAGCACCGACCCACCGCGCAGCACCACCTCGAGAGCGGCCGCGACCACCGTATGGCTCTTGCCGTTGCCGGGCGGCCCGGAGACCACCGTGACCGGAGCGGTCCGGGCCCGCGCCACCACGGCGGCCTGCGCCTCACTGAGCGGAAGCGGTGAGAGGACCGGATCGCCGGGAGCGGGAGCGGCAGGGAGGTCAGGCGCACACCCGTAGACGGCGGCCAGCGCCGTCCCGGTCAGGTCCCGGCCCGCCCAGCTGCGCAGACTGTCGCGCAGGCCGCCGCCGAACACGTCACGTGCCACGAACAGCGCCGCCCCCGCCACCAGCACGAGGCGGTCCGCCGGCAGCCGCCCGCCCGGCTCGGTGACCGCGTCGAACTCGAGCCCGGTCGCCTCGGCCGCCGACGCCAGCCAGGCCCGCGCGCCGACCACGTCGAGCCAGCCGGCGCTGCCCAGACCGGGCGCGTTCTCCAGCGAGGCCGCCAGTTCCCGGTCGGCGATCAGCGGGGTGACCTCGACGTCCCCGGCCGCCGCCACCCGGTAGCCGGTGAGCGTGCGTTCCAGGTGCACCGGCTGGCTGAGCAGCGGTACCCGGATCTTGCGCTGCTTCCCGTCGACCTCGGTGCGGCCGGCCAGAAAGCCCCAGCCCCGGTGCAGGATCCGCTCCTCGCGGTGCAGCGCGTCGATGGCGGCGAGCCGGTCACCGTCCTTACGCGGCACACGATCGGAGCCGGCGAGCCACACGAGCGGCTGCGAGCCCTGCGTGACGTCCAGGATCCGGTCGGCGCCGGCCGGGGCCAGCTCCGCCAGAACGGCCAGGACGTCCTCCGGTCGCACCGTCAGTGCGGGCCGACGGCGGTGACCGTGATCGCGGCCGTGCCGGCTTCGTCGGACTCGGCCAGGTCGACGACGGCGTCGATGCCCCAGTCGTGGTCGCCCTCCGGGTCCTCGAACACCTGCCGGACCGTCCACTGGGTGGCGCCCTGCTCGATGTTCAGGAACGCCGGGCCGCGCGCCGCCGGGCCGGTGCCGAGCGTGTCGTACTCCTCGAAGTAGTCCTGGATCGCCTTCTGCCAGCGCTCGGAGGTCCAGCCGTGCTCGGCGTCCATCTCGCCGAGCAGGTCCCAGCGGCGCAGCGCGGCCAGCTCCACCCGCCGGAACATGGCGTTGCGCACCAGCACCCGGAAGGCGCGGGCGTTGCGGGTGACGGCGGGCGGCTTGTCGTCGATGCGGACCTCGGTGATCTCCTCGCCGGGGTTCTGCAGGCGGGCCCACTCGTCGAGCAGGCTGGAGTCGACCTGACGGACCAGCTCGCCGAGCCACTCGATGAGGTCGGTGAGTTCCTCGGTGCGGGCGTCCTCGGGCACCGTCTGGCGCAGCGCGCGGTACGCGTCGGCGAGGTAGCGCAGCACCAGGCCCTCGGAGCGGGACAGGCCGTAGAACGACACGTACTCGGTGAACGTCATGGCCCGCTCGTACATGTCGCGGACCACGGACTTGGGTTTGAGCTCGTAGTCGGCGACCCACGGGTGGCCGCGGCGGTACGTCTCGTACGCGGCCTCGAGCAGCTCCTTCAGCGGCTGCGGCCAGGTCACGTCCTCCAGGAGCTGCATGCGCTCCTCGTATTCGATGCCCTCGGCCTTCATGGCGTTGACCGCCTCGCCGCGGGCCTTCTTGCGCTGCTCGGAGACGATCTGCCGGGGGTCCTCCAGGGTCGACTCGATCACCGAGACGACGTCGAGCGGGTACTCCGGTGACTCCTTGTCGAGCAGCTCCAGGCACGCGAGCGCGAACGGCGACAGCGCCTGGTTCAGGGCGAAGTCCAGCTGCAGATCCTCGACGAGCTTGTAGATGCCCTCATCGGTACGTTCGATGACGCCACCCGCCACGAGCGCCCGCGCGATCCCGACCGCCCTGCGGATGTGCCTGCGCTGAGCGGGCCGCTCCTCGTGATTCTCGGTCAAGAGATGCTTCAGGGCGGGGTACGGGTCGCCGCCCCGGTTCATCACGTTGAGCAGCATCGCATGGCTCACCTGGAACGACGAGGTCAGCGGCTCCGGCTCGGCGTCGACCAGCCGGTCGAACGTGGGCCGGCCCCAGCCGATCTGCCCCTCCGGCGGCTTCTTGCGCACCACCTTGCGGCGCTTCTTCGGGTCGTCGCCGGCCTTCGCGAGCGCCCGCTCGTTGTCGATCACGTGTTCCGGAGCCTGGACGATCACGGTGCCGATGGTGTCGAACCCGGCACGACCGGCGCGGCCCGCGATCTGGTGGAACTCACGTGCCTTGAGCAGGCGGGTCTTCACACCGTCGTACTTCGACAGGCCGGTGAACAGCACGGTCCGGATCGGCACGTTGATGCCCACGCCGAGCGTGTCCGTACCGCAGATGACCTTGAGGAGGCCGGCCTGCGCGAGTGTCTCGACCAGCCGGCGGTACTTCGGCAGCATGCCCGCGTGGTGCACGCCGATCCCGTGCCGGACCAGGCGCGAGAGCGTACGCCCGAAGCCCGCCGTGAACCGGAAGTTGCCGATCGCCGCGGCGATCGCGTCCTTCTCCGCCCGGGTGCTCATGTTGATGCTCATCAGCGACTGCGCCCGCTCCAGCGCCGCGGCCTGCGTGAAATGCACGATGTAGACCGGCGCCTGCTTGGTCGTCAGCAGCTCCTCGATCGTCTCGTGCAGTGGTGTCATCGCGTACTCGAAGATCAGCGGGACCGGCCGCTCGGCGTTGCTGACCACGGCCGTCTCCCGGCCGGTGCGCCTCGACAGATCGTCGACGAACCGGGTCACGTCACCGAGCGTCGCCGACATGAGGATGAACTGCGCCTGCGGCAGCTCGATGAGCGGCACCTGCCAGGCCCAGCCCCGGTCGGGTTCGGCGTAGAAGTGGAACTCGTCCATCACGACCTGTCCGACGTCGGCGTCGGTGCCCTCACGCAGTGCCAGGTTCGCCAGGATCTCCGCGGTGCAGCAGATGATCGGCGCGTCCGCGTTGACGCTCGCGTCACCGGTCAGCATGCCCACGTTGTGCGCGCCGAACGTCGCGCAGAGGGCGAAGAACTTCTCGCTCACCAGCGCCTTGATCGGCGCCGTGTAGAACGTGGTGCGGCCGTCGGCCAGCGCCGCGAAGTGCGCACCGGTCGCGACCAGGCTCTTGCCCGAGCCGGTCGGTGTGTTCAGGATGACGTTCGCGCCGGTCGCGATCTCGATCAGCGCCTCCTCCTGATGCGGATACAGGGTCAGGCCCTGCTCGGTCACCCACGCCTGGAAGGCGTCGAAGACGGCGTCAGGTTCGGGGGAGCCCGGGAGGCGATCGGTCAGCGTCATGATCGGTCAAGTGTGTCAGCTCGCCCCGAACGCGGCGTACAGGGGACCGGCGATACTTCCGGCCACACCGAGGATTGACGCGACGACCGCGACGGCCGCTCCCAGTTTTCGCATGGGTCGCACTCTGCCTGCTCACGGTTGCCGGAACGGTTGCCGCCGGGTTGTAGCGTCACCTCGCGGAGAACCCGGGCCCTCGGCTCCCGTTCTCAGTTTCCGGCCTGCACACCGTTGCGCTGCTGGACGACGTGGGTCTGCTCGTGGGCGGGGAGGTTGCGCCCGGCGGGTTCGGGGCCGGGCGCCGGCTTGCTCTGCTCCGTGGTGAACGCCCGGGACCGGAGCTCGTCCGGCTTCGCGGGCGGCGGCGCGCCACCTGAGCCGCTGACCACGTCGGTGGGCTGGATCGGCGGCACGGCCCGCACCTGCGCCTGCCGGGCCTGCGCCAGCGCCCGTGCCGAGGCCATCAGCGTGCGCAGCTCCGCGACCTGCGACATGGCCAGGACATAGGCGGTCTGCAGCCTCGCGTAGGTCGCCGGGTCGGCCGCGACCGGGTCGAGGATCAACGTCCCGGCCACCATGAGGCCCTGCCCGCCGGCGAGGGACCGGACGGCCTGCATGCGCGCCTGCGCGGTGGCCAGCGTCTGGCCGTAGTCGGAGAACGTCGCGGCGGTCGCCTCGATCTCGGCCCGCAGCCGGTCGGCGAGCCCCGCGGCGGCGGTCATCCGCTCACTGAACGCCGCGCCGCCCGCGCCCACCCAGCTGTGCCGCGCCTCGTGACCGGCCAGCCGCATCGTGGTGGCGCCGTTGTCGACCTCGAAGCCGAGCCGGCCGCGCAGCCACTGCGCGCCGGAGAACAGGGCGGCCGGGTTCCCGTCGAGTCGCGTGTCGATCGGCATCATCGACTCCCGTTGATGCTCTGCGCGTTGCCGGCGTCCTCGTCGGCGTACGTGTGATTCGCCTGTGTCACCCGCGCGGCCGCCGCGCCGAGCCCTTCGGCCAGGCCGGAAGCGCTCTGCCCGAGGTGCACGAGCAGTTCGTCGAAGATCGGTGTGTCCATCCCGGCGTCGGGTGCCCCGGGCGCGCCGGAGACGGCCGCCCCCAGCCCGTCCGCGGACCGCAGCAGCTGGTCGGCGATCCCCTCGAGTGACACCGGGTCGACATGCAGTCGATCGGCCATGGTCCTTCTCCCTCCCCAAGCCGGACGCGGGTGTGTACCAGCCCCGTCTTGGATCGGTTCAATGACACACCGGAGATTTCTCGCGACCGACCGTCACCGTCCGCCGGTCAGCGGGTCAGCGGGTCAGGTGGGACTGGAGGATCAGGGCAGCCGCTCCGGTGGCCGCGGCGATGGTCGCGGCAGGTGAGACGGTGACCGTTACTGATCTCTTCCATGTGCGGGCGTCAGCCGCCCTGATCCGGCGGGCTATGGCCGGGCCGTAGACGAACGACGCCGCCGCGAAACCCGGGCCGGTCAGCACCAGCAGGTTCACCCCGAACAGGTTCACCACCGTCTCGGCCGCCGCCGCGACGTACCCTGCCGACGCTTCGAGGGCTTCCCGGCAGGGACCGGGAGCGGATCGTGCCTGCCGGGCCACCGCGTCGAAGCCGGCGGGCCCGCCGGAGGTGATCACGGTACGGGGCCCGGCCACCGCCTCCAGGCAGCCCCGCCCGCCGCACCAGCATTCCGGGCCGTCGACGAGCACGCAGACGTGACCGAAACCGGCCGGTCGGGCCCGGCCGTCGAGGACCACCCCGGCGCCGAAGGCCGTGCCCAGGTAGAGGGCCGCGAAGGGGCGCTCCGGCTCGACCCGTTCCACCCAGTAGGCGCCGACCGCCGCCGCGGTGGCCTGATCCTGACTGAGCACCGGGAAGCCGGCGATCTCGTCCGGCGGCGGGCCGTCCGCCGTGGCGACGCCCACGCCGAGGCAGCGGTCCCGGTCCACGCCCGCGACGCTGAGCAGTCGCTCGACGCCGTCGGCGAGCGGCCCGGCGGCGTAGCTGGGGGAGACGGCGGGGGTGGCGAGCCGGGCCAGGACGCCGCCGGTCTGTCCGGTCAGCACGTAGATGATCCGGTCGCCGTCGTGGTGGATGCCGACGGCGACGCGGGCGGCCGGATCGAGGCGCAGCAGCGTGCGCGGCTTGCCGCCGCTGGGGCTGCGGCCGGTCTCCAGCACGAGACCTTCATCGAGAAGCTTGCGTACGGTCGTCGACACGGCGGCCTCGGTCAGCCCGGTGCGGCGGGCCAATTCGACACGGCTCACGGGCTCGCCCGCGCGGATCGCGTCGAGGATGCGTGCCCGAGCACTCATGGTCACGCTCCCACAGGTGGTTGACGAGGTTACTTCACTGGCTTAAGAATCATCGTATGCTGCTGCGACACGACCTGAACACCGGCTGGACCCTGCGCGCCACGGGCGGCCCCGTGCCGCCCGCGATCGCCGCCGCCACCCTGCCCGCCACGGTCCCGGGCACCGTTCACGTCGACCTGCTCGCGGCCGGTCTCATCCCCGACCCTTACACCGGCACGAACGAGGCGGACCTCGTCTGGTTCCACCGGTCGGCGTGGCGCTACGAGACCACCCTCACCGCGGAGCCTGCCGCCGACGGGGAGCGCGTCGACCTGGTCTTCGACGGCCTCGACACGGTCGCCGTCGTCGAGCTCGGCGGGACGGAGATCGGCCGGACCGCGAACATGCACCGCGGTTACCGCTTCGACGTCGGCCGGCTGCTCGGCGGCGAGGCGATCCCGCTGACCGTCGACTTCGCGTCCGCCCTCGAGTACGCGGAGGAGACCGAGCGCCGGATCGGGCGGCGGCCCCGCGCGTACGCCCACCCCTTCAACGCTGTCCGCAAGATGGCCTGCTCGTTCGGCTGGGACTGGGGTCCCGACCTGCAGACCGCCGGCATCTGGAAGAACGTGCGCCTGGAGCGGTGGCGCACCGCGCGCCTGGCCGCCGTCCGCCCGCTGGCCACCCGGGACCGCCTCACCGTGCACGTCGACGTCGAACGCGCCGCCGACACCCCGCTGACCGTCGAGGTGACCGCGGGCGACCGTCGCGCCACCGTCGAGCTGGCGGCCGGCACCGTCAGTGGCAGCGTCGAGCTCGCCGTGCCCGGCGCCCCGCTCTGGTGGCCGGCCGGCTACGGCGACCAGCCGCTGGTGCCCGTCACCGTCACCCTGCTGTCCGGCGGCGAGGCCCTCGACGAGCACCGCACCCGCGTCGGCTTCCGCGACGTCCGCCTCGACGAGACCCCCGATGAGCACGGCACGAAGTTCACGCTGCTGGTCAACGACCGCGAGGTCTTCGTGCTGGGCCTCAACTGGATCCCCGAGGACCACCTGCTCACCCGCCTGACCCGCGCCGATCTCGAGGCCGCCGTCGACCGTGCCGTGGCCGCGAACGCCAACCTGCTGCGCATCTGGGGCGGCGGCATCTGGGAGAGCGACGACTTCTACGACGTCTGCGACGAGCGCGGTGTCCTGGTGTGGCAGGACTTCCCACTGGCGTGTGCCGCCTACGCCGAGGAGGAGCCGCTGCGCTCCGAGATCCTCGCCGAGGCGGCTGAGAACATCACCCGCCTGGCCCCGCACCCCTCGCTGATCCTGTGGAACGGCGGCAACGAGAACATCTGGGGTCACGAGGACTGGGGCTGGAAGGACGAGCTGAACGGCGCCACCTGGGGCGCCGGCTACTACTACCGCGACTTCCCGGAACTCGTGGCCGCCCTCGACCCGACCCGGCCGTACCACGCGGGCAGCCCGTCCAGCCCCGGCCACGATCCCGAGGTCGTGCACCCCAACGACGACCGGTACGGCACCCGCCACGAGTGGGAGGTGTGGAACCGGCAGGACTACACCCATCACGACCGGTTCGTGCCCCGGTTCTGCTCCGAGTTCGGCTGGCAGGCGCCACCGGCCTGGTCCACGCTCGCCGAGGCCCTCGACCCGGCCGACCTGCACAAGGAGTCGGCGGCGTTCCTGCTGCACCAGAAGGCGGAGGACGGCAACGGCAAACTCGACCGCGGCCTGGCCCACCACATGCGGGTGCCCGAGGACTTCGCCGACTGGCACTGGGCGACCCAGCTCAACCAGGCGCGCGCCACCGCGTACGCCGTCGAGCATCTGAGGTCCCATGCCCCGCGCACGATGGGCAGCATCATCTGGCAGCTCAACGACTGCTGGCCGGTCACGTCGTGGGCCATGGTCGACGGCGCCGGGCGGCGCAAGCCCGCCTGGTACGCGCTGCGTCGTGCGTACGCCCCCAGGCTTCTCGCCCTTCGCCTCCGCGACGGCGTCCCGGTGCTGGTCACCGTCAACGACACCGACGAGCCGTGGGACTCGCCGGTCCGGCTGCGCCGGACCACCTTCGGCGGGACGTGCCTGGCCTCGGCGGAACTCCAGGTCAGCGTGCCGGCCAGGTCCGTGCGGATCCAAGACCTGACCCCCGAGTTGTACGCCGTGACGAGCGCGGCCGGCGAGGTCCTGGTGGCCGACGCCGGGACCCTGCGGGCCGTCCATCTGTTCGCCGAGGACCGGGACCTCGCCTACGACCCGGACGCGCTGACGACCGAGGTGACCGCCGTCCGGAACGGCTACGAGGTGACCGTCACGGCGAGGTCGTTCGCCCGGGACGTCGCCCTCCTCGCCGACCGGCTGAGCCCGTCCGCCGAGGTCGACGACATGCTGATCGACCTGCTGCCCGGTGAGTCCCGCACGTTCACCGTCACGACGGCCCCGGGGAGCACCGGCGGCGCGGAGATGGAGCGACTGCTGCACTCCGCGAACCGGCTGTGCTGATCGGGCTCGTCCTCACCGCGGGCGACGCGCGCGTCGGTGTGGAACCGTTCTTCCTCGAACTCACCGCCGGGCTCGACGAGGTGCTGGCCGGACGGGCGGGGAGCGTGTTCCTGCTCGTCGTCGCGGACGCCGCGGCCGAGCGTGACACGTATCGCCGCTGGGCGGCGCAACGGTCGGTCGCCGCGGTGGTGCTGGTCAACCTCGTGCACGGCGACGACCGGCCGGACCTGCTGGCGGAGCTGGGACTCCCGGCCCTGCTGGCGGGCCGGCGCGAGGGGGCGTACCCCGCCGTGGTCACCGACGACGGCCGCGCCCTGACCGCCGCGCTGGACGTCCTGCACGATCTCGGGCACCGGGTGGTGGGCCGCGTCAGCGGGCCCGCCGCCCTGGCGCACACCGCCGAACGTGGCGCCGCCGCCGCGGCGCACCGCCTCACCGTCCACGTCACCGAGGGCGACTACAGTGCCGCCTCCGGCGTCCGTGGCCTGCGGGCGCTGCTGGCCGCCGACCCGCCGCCCACCGCGGTCGTGTTCGACAACGACGTCATGGCCGTGGCCGCCGCCCGGGAACTGGCCCGCGAGGGGATCCCGGTCCCCGGGCGCCTCAGCCTGGTCGCCGGCAACGACTCGCCGCTGTGCGAGCTGGCCACACCACCGCTGTCCGCCCTCGGTACCGACGCACACGCGTTCGGCCGTGTCCTGGGCGAGACCGTCCTGGCCGTGCTCGACGGTGGGCCGCCGCCGGTCCGCCCGGCCCCGCCGGCGAGGGTTCGCCTGCGGGAGAGCACCGCCCGGCCGGCGGAGGCGCCCCGCGGGTCAGGAGACCGCTGAGGCGCGGCCGGCCTCCAGGTGCGTCTCCGGCCCCGGGAAGATCAGGCCGGTGTGCCCGTCGTCCCACTGGACCTCGTAGGGCGGTGTGCCGTCCTCGTGCCGCAGCTGGGTGATCACACCGCCCCTGCTGCCGTCGCCGACGTGCTTGCCCTTGACCACGATCCGGTCACCCACGTGCGCGATCATCCCTGCCTCCCGGTTTCTCGTCTCCTCGCAGCATGCGCCTGCGGACCGTCCGGAGGTACCGGTTGCGCACGATCCGCCGGACGCGGGCACGGGGAAGCTCGGCCGGGGCGCCCCGGCCGGGCTGTGGGGGATGGGCGAATCAGATGAGCCAGCGGTTCTTCTGGACCAGGGGCAGTCGCGCCCACCAGCGGCCCAGACCCCAGGTGTGCCCGGCGTAGGTCAGGGCCAGCACCGCGGCACCCAGACCGTAGACGACGTGGTAGTCGACCAGCGGGTTGCTCGACCGGGTGGGCTCACCGCTGCTGGTCTCCTGGGCGAGCGGCCACTCGGCGGCCCACATGAAGGCCATCATCAGGCCGGCGGCGACGGCGGCGATCCGCAGGCCGATGCCGAGGATCAGCGCGACGCCGACCCCGAGCAGGCCCAGCATGAACAGCCAGTCGGCCCAGACGGCTCCGGCGATGCTGTGGAAGAAGTTCTCGAACGGTCCGACCTCGACTCCGGAGAGAAATCCTTTGGTCGGCGATCCGCCGTTGATCCAGGCGCGCTCGGCGGGCGTCGCGTACCCGAATCCGAATGTCTTGTCGAGAAACGCCCAGAGAAAGACGAACCCGGTGGCGATCCGCAGCACCGCCAGCACCCGGGCGGCGGTGTGGGTGAGCATCGAGCCGGGGGCCTCGACCTGCTCCAACTGGGCGATGTTGTGGCGTGCGGTGGTGGCCATCTGGTCCTCCTCGAGACCTTGTCGTCACCTATGACTCTCCGCTTCCGCATCGATCGCCACCTGTGCCGCAGAGCCCCTTGCGGCACGGCCGAGGTCCCGACCGTTTCGGGACCAACGGCCCCCCGGTACCTGATGCGCCGGCCGATGGACACGGCGAGGGGCGCGCCGGATGACGCGCCCCTCGCCGTGCGTCCGTCTCAGCCGACGGTGGCGGGTTCCCGGATCGGAGCCGGGATGACCACGACCGGGCAGGTGGCCTTGCGGATGCAGGACTCGCTCACCGAACCCAGGACGGTGTGCCGGACCCGGCTGTGGCCGTGACTGCCCAGCACCAGCAGGTCGGCGTCGCGGGCGGCGGTGGTGAGGGCCTCGGCGGGGCTGCCCTCGACGACCTCGGCGGTGACCGGCAGCCGTGAGCCCCGCTCCCGGGCGAGGGCGTCGATCTCGGAGGCCAGCACCTGGCCGGCGAGGGCGCTCTCGTCGCTCGGCGAGACGGCGGTGGCGATCGGGCCGTAGTCGAGGCCGGTCCACGACCAGGCGATGACGGCCCGGACGGCTCCTCCGCGGGCGGCCGCCTCGGTGGCCGCCCAGGCGAGAGCGCGGCGACCGCCTTCGGAGCCGTCGACGCCCACCACGATCAGGTATCCGGTGCTCATCACTGCCTCCTGAAGGAGAGACCAGCGAACCGGGCACTCCGTTTCGCTGTCTGATTAGTCCAGAATAGTGCGATAGGCGCGACGGGCGGGTCATCGTGCCGATCCGGCTCATCGATCCAGGGCCGCATGGCTCCTCCTCGGTCCGGACCTTAGGCGGCCGCGGCGGAGGAGGCGCTGGCCGCGCGGGCCAGCCGGGCACCCCACTCGCGGGCCCGGTCCAGTTCGCCCGGCACGAGCGGTCCCCGCGTACCGGAGACCAGGAAGCCCTCGGCCGCCAGTACGGGCTCGCCGCCGAGCCGGTGCAGCGAGCGCAGCGCCTTGCGGGCCGCCGAGCCGGTGAACAGCGCGCCCGCGACCCGGGTGTCGAACGCGGCCACGGCGACGTCGTCCAGCCCGGCCAGGCCGTCCAGCCATTCACGCAGCCCGGCCTCGACGGCACCGGGCCGTACCGTGCCCTGTCGCGCGGCGTCGGCGCGGGTGGCCGGCCGGCTCATCCCGAAGGCATGGGTGGGCGCTCCGGTGACCAGCAGGCCGACCCCCCTCGGGAGCGGACGGGCCGACACGTCGGCGATCTCCACCAGAGAGCCGCCGGGCAGGGCGGAGGACATCCCGGCCGCGACCGCCCGGGCCACCGCTTCGGTGTGGCCGAACATCGATTCGTACAGCACCAGGCACTTCATGTTTCCACGGTGCATTGACAGGCCCGCCACAGACAGGGCCGTTAGTCATACCTTCGTGGGCCCTACCGGGTGTGTCAAAAGGGATCTTTCGCGCTTCCGCTGCCGATGATCTCGGTGGGTGCAGAAGATGTCACGGGAAGGGTGGTGACGCTGATGGTGGTTCTGCTCGTCGCGATGTTAGGCCTGGTGGCCGCTGCGTTGCTCGCGTTCTGGCCCTCGCGGGAGGACCGGGCCGACGGGAGCGGGCCGGACCGCGCCGCCGGGCATGCCGAGCCGTCGGCGCCGAGCAGCCTCGAAGGTGTCCTCACCGCCCAGCTGATCGCCGGTGAGATCACCCGCGGGCAGTATCTGCGTGCGCTCGCACAGATCGCCGCCCGCGACGAGGAGCGGCACCCGATGGCTGTTCCCTGGTAGACGCCTCGCCTCTGATGGACGCCTCGCCTCTGATGGACGCCTCGCCTCTGGTGGACGCCTCGCCCTGGTAGACATGGAGCGGGAGGGCACATGGCGGAGATCGTTCTGATCCGGCACGGGCAGACGGAGTGGAGTGCCCGCGGCAGGCACACCTCGTACACCGATCTGCCGTTGACCTCGGAAGGGGAACGGCAGGCACGCTCCGCCGGTGAGCGGATCGCCGGGCGGGAGTTCGCGGCCGTGCTGTCCAGCCCGCGGGAGCGCGCGCGGCGCACCGCCGAGCTGGCCGGGCTAACCGTGACCGAGGTGACCGACGACCTGGCCGAGTGGAACTACGGCGAGTACGAGGGCATCACCACACCGGAGATCCGTTCCGGGCGGCCGGGCTGGTCGCTGTGGACCGACGGCTGTCCCGGCGGCGAGTCCCCCGAGCAGGTCGGCGCGCGTCTCGACCGCGTCCTGGCCCGCGCCCGCGAAATGCTGACCCGCGGCGACGTGGCGATGATCGCGCACGGGCACTGCCTGCGCGTGGCCGGCGCCCGCTGGATCGGGCTGCCCCCGGCGGTCGGCGGGCTTCTCAGACTGGACACCGCGACCTATTCGGCGCTCGGGTTCGAGCACGACGTCGATCCCGTGCTGGCCAGCTGGAACGGCTGACACCTAACACACAGCCGGGGCACATGGTGGTGCACAGTCTCGCGGCGAATCGTGGGGGTCACACGAGGGATCAGCGAGGGGAGCACCGCCATGCTCGGACAGATCGATCACGCCGTCGCGCCCGCGGCTCAGCCCGTGGTCGCCGTGCTCGGCCAGCGGAGCCGGGTCGCCGCCCTGCCGCAACACCTGCCGTCCGGCTGGCGGATGCGGATGCTGCCCGATCTCGACGACGTCCGGGCCGGCGAGCTGGTGGTGCTCAGCGGCGCGACGGCGCGGGGTGTCCGGACCGCCCGCTCGCTGCTGCCGCCGGTCACCCGGATCGTCGCCCTGATCGACGACTGGGCGCCCGCCGAGCTGGTCTCCGGCGTCCTCGACGCGGGCGCCGACGTGTGCGTGCGCGGCGGCCACCCGGGCATCCTGGCCGGCCACCTGGTCGCCTGCCGCCGCCGTCAGCTCGCCGAACGCTGGGCGACCCTCGACCTCGGCTAGGCAGTGTTTCGTAGGGCCGTTGATGTTGTGGTGTGGCGGTGATCGATAACGTTCGGTAGTTGGTTCAGCGACCAAGCCAGAACTTCACACCGGAGTGACCGACGGGCAGCGCGGCGACAGCCCGCAGTTCATCCCGGTCCTGCCGCATCCCCGGACGCGATGCCCGCGCACCCAACCGGCCCGACCTGATCACCCAGCAGCACCCCACGCACCCAACCGACCCGGCCCGATCGCCCAGCAGAACCCCGCGCACCCCTCCCAGGCCGACCCGATCGCCCAGCGGTGTCCCGCGCACCCTTCCCTGGCCGGGAAGCAGCCATATCACGGGGCCGCCCTCGGAAAACAGCCCACGATGATCGTCCAGCACCGGGAAACGGCGGTCATCCCCCACGCAAGCCGACGACCACGGCCACCCGGCACCTGACGGCCCGCGAGCTGGCGTAGCCGAGTCACCTCAAGGCAGGGGAACCCCGGCCCGAGATACGGCTGACAGCCGCACACCCCGGAAGCGCGCCTGCGAAACACGGCCCAGGCTCAGGCTCAGGTCGTCAACATGCGGGCCATCTCGGTGCGTGAGCGGACCCCGAGCCGGGCGAAGACGTTGCGCAGGTGATGGTCGACGGTGCGCGGGCTCAGGTGCAGTTCCTGGGCCACCTCCCGGTTGGTGGCGCCGCCCGCGACCAGGGAGGCGATCCGCTCCTGCTGGGCGGTGAGCGCGGGCCCGGACGGCTGCGGGGTCTCCACCCGCTCTCCGGCGGCCCGCAGCTCCCGGACGCTCTGCTCGGCCCACGGGACCGCGTCCAGCAGCTGGAACGTCTCGGCGGCCCGCCGCAGGTGGGTTCGCGCCGCCACGTTGCGGCGGCTGCGGCGCAGCAGCCGGCCGTACAGCAGCTCGGTGTGCGCCCGCGGGAAACCCCCGTCCCCCTCGTGACCGAGCGCCGCGTCGAAGTATCCGGCCGCGGTCTCGGAGTCGTCGGAGCGCAGCGCGCGGCAGCGGTCGCGCAGCGCCAGCCAGGCGGGCTGCCCCGTGCGGCCGGCCCATCTGTCGAACGCCACCGCCACCGGCTCCACCGCCGAGCGCGCCCCGGTCTGCGCGGCGGTCTCCAGCAGGTGCGGCACCACTGCCACCCGCAGCAGCGCCGAACCCGGTCCGGGCGGTCCGGTGACCACCGCGAGCAGGCGTTCGGCGGCGGCCTGGCAGCGTCCGTCGACCAGGTCGAGCAGGGCCAGCGCCCATTCGCAGAGCGGGCGCGACGGCCCGTCGCCGGCCGACGCGATCCGGTGCAGCGCCGTGGTCCGGTCGCCGACCAGGGCGGCCAGCACGGCCAGCACCGCCAGGTGGCCGGCGGCCAGGACCGGCTGGCCGGTGCCGCGGGCGACCGCCGCCCCGTCCATCGCCGCCTCATTGGCCGCGGCGTAGTCGCCGGACGCCATCCCGGACAGCGCGGCAAGCTCCAAGGCCTGCGGCACCAGCACCGACGCGCCCGCCTCCCGGGCCAGCACGGCGGCCCGCCCCGCCAGCGCGGCGGCCCTGCGGGCGTCGCCGATCAGGATGCCCGCGGTGGCGGCGCGCAGCAGTGGCCCGGGTTCGGCCACCCGGTCGGCCAGCGCAACGGTCCGGCGCAGCGGGACGAAAGCGCCCTGCTCGTCGCCTTCGGCGATCCGGGCCAGCCCGGCCACGTGCCGGAAGGTGAGCGTGACGGCCGGCGGCTCGTCGCCGTGCTCCGCGGCGGCCACCCGGCGGGCCAGCGCGGCGTAGCGGCCCTGCTCGCCGGAGCGGCACGCCGACTCCCCGGCAAGGGCCAGCGCCTCGAGGGCGGTGCCGGGATCGGTCTCGGCCAGTTCCGCGGCCACGTCGAGCAGCACGTCACGGGCCCCCGGGCGGCTCTCCGGCAGGCTCATCTCGGCGGTCAGGGCGCGGGCGCGGACCCGGGCCGTGCCACCGGCCGCCGGGATCCGGCGGATCAGCAGCCCGGCCTGGTGCGGACGCCCGGCCAGCCACGCGGAGCGGGCCGCGTCCAGCAGCAGGGCGGCCCGGTCGGCGGGGGTGGGGCACAGCCCGGCCGCGTACCGCCTCGCCTCCGCCGCGACCGATGGATCAGCCGACCGCGCGGCATCGGCCAGCTCCCGCGCCAGGGCCGCGTCCGGCCCGGTGGTCGCGGCGGCGCGCTGCAGCAGTGCGGGCAGACGGGCCCCGCGGGACTCCAGGACCGCGGCGAGGGCGGCGTGGGCGGTCCGGCGACGGGCGACGGGCATCTCGGCGTACGCGACCGCGCGCATCAACGGCCCACGGAAGCGCACCCCGGCCGCCGTGACGGTGACCAGCCCCCGCCGCTCGGCGGCTCCGAAGTCGGCGAGCCCGGGATCACCCGGCGCGGCCGCCAGCAGGGTGTCCGGGGCGGCGTCGGGGGCCGCGGCGGCGAGCAGCAGCAGTTCACGGGTGACGGCTGGAAGACTGTCGAGCTCGGCGGCCAGCCGGCGGCGCAGCGGGCTGTCCGGCGGCAGCGACTCCGGCAGTGGCGCGTATCCGCGGCGCTGCTCCGGCGACAGCCCGCGCGCCAGGTCGGCCAGGGCGCCGGGGTGACCGGCGGCGATCTCGACCAGGGTGCCGGCGACGTCCTCGGCCAGATCGGGGCAGTGGGCGGCGAGGATCCGGCGGGCCGCGGCGGGGCTCAGCGGGGCCAGGCGGTGCACGTCGAACCCGGGCGGCTCGGCGCCGGCCGGGACGGACAGCACGATCGCGACCCGGCCGGCGCCGAGGCGGCGGGCGGCGAAGGAGATCGACCGCCAGGACTCCGGGTCGAGCAGGTGCGCGTCGTCGATCAGGCACAGAACCGGGCGGGCTTGCGCCGCTTCGAGGAGGAAGGGGAGCGCGTCGCCGGTGCCGGTCAGCGTCCGCAGGCTCGCGTAGGGCAGACCGCGCTCGTCCTCGTACCCGGTGGTGGTGAGCACCGTCCAGTCGTGGGCGTGGCCGTCCGCGACCGCGTGCAGCAGTGTGGTGCGGCCCTCGCCGGGCCCGGCGGAGATCACCAGGACGCCGCCACGGCCGGCACGGGCCGACGCGGTGAGCCCGCCGATCGCGGCGATCGCGTCCGGCCAAAGTTTATGCACTGCCGGTGCATCAATCATGCCGCGAGTCTGCCCTGCTCCCGGCGCGAACGGAACACCGTTTCGGCAAATGAAATTTCCGGGATGTTGCCATGCGATGACAGAACGCCGGTGATTTCACCGATGCGTACTTGTCGTCATCCCGCCAAAACTGACGCTCGTCGATCCGATCCCCCACGGTAAGGAGAGTCGACGTGACATCCGTCCCCAAGCGGGCCCTCCGCTGGCTGGCCGTCGCGGCCACCGCGGTCACCCTCGTCGCCGGCACCGGCGTGACCAGCGCGCAGGCCGCGGACAACCCGTACGAGCGGGGCCCCGCGCCCACGCTCTCCTCGCTGCAGGCCTCCCGTGGCCCGTACGCGGTCAGCCAGACCTCCGTCTCCAGCCTGTCCGTCACCGGATTCGGCGGCGGCGAGATCTACTACCCGACCTCGACCAGCGACGGCACCTTCGGCGCCATCGCCATCTCGCCCGGATTCACCGCCTACTGGTCGAGCATCTCCTGGCTCGGGCCGCGGCTGGCGTCACACGGCTTCGTCGTCATCGGCATCGAGACCAACACCACCGCCGACCAGCCGGCCTCCCGTGGCCGGCAGCTGCTCGCCGCGCTCGACTACCTGACCCAGCGCAGCTCCGTGCGTACCCGCATCGACGCGAGCCGTCTCGCGGTCGCCGGGCACTCGATGGGCGGCGGTGGCAGCCTCGAGGCCGCCAGCAGCCGGCCGTCCCTGCAGGCCGCGGTGCCTCTGGCGCCGTGGAACACGGACAAGAGCTGGAGCGAGCTCCGTGTGCCGACCCTGATCATCGGCGGCGAGAGTGACAGCATCGCGGCCGTCTCCTCGCACTCCATTCCCTTCTACAACAGCATCCCGGCGTCGGCGGAGAAGGCGTACCTCGAGCTCAACAACGCCAGCCACTTCTTCCCGCAGAGCACCAACACGCCGACCGCGGTTCAGTCCGTCGCCTGGCTGAAGCGGTTCGTCGACAACGACACCCGGTACGACCAGTTCATCTGCCCCGGGCCGAGCAGCTCGTCGATCTCCGACTACCGCAGCACCTGCCCTCTCTCGTGACGTCGCACTGACGGTTTCACTCACGCCCGGCGCGTCCATCCAGGGATGGATGCGCCGGGCCGCTGCCCGTATCCTTCGTGCTCGTGCCCAACCCCCTGGCGGCCCTGCGCGGCCTGGCCCGCAACCCGGCGCTCCCGGGCGCTGTGCTGCTGCGGCTCGCCGCCGACGACCGGATCACCCCGTGGGACCTCACCTGCCGGCACACCTGGACCGACGAGGCCTTCGACACCCTCGCCGCACACCCCGGCCCCGAGGTACGCGAAGCACTCGCCCAGAGCCCCGGCGCCACCGGAGCACAGCGCGCCCGCCTCGTCGGCGACCTCAGCATCCGGGTCCTGCAGGCCCTCCTCGAAGGCCCTCCCGCCCGCTGGTCCGATCCGCTGCCCGGCTGGGTCCACCGCCGCCTGGCCCACCACCCCGAACCGCTGGTCCGCGACCTGCTCACGTACCTGCCCGGCACACCGCGTGAGGTGGTCGCCCTGCTGGCCCGCGACCCGCACCCCGGCATCGCCGACGCCGCCCGCGCCCTCCTCGATCGCAAGCCCTACGAACCCACGTCCATCGGCGCCGGCCAGGCTGTGGCGTTCGCCTCCGGCGGCTCCGAGTGGAACCGGGAACGCGCCGCGGCCGACCCGGCCCTGCCCGCCGACTGGGTCACCACGCTCGCCGCCGACCCCTCACCCCGGGTCCGTCTCGCCGTCTCCCAGCGGCCCGAACTCACCGAGGACCAGCGCGCCGCCATCGACTACCCCGCCGGCCAGGAGACCCCGCTGCTGGACTGGGTCCTCGCCGCCGGGCCCGACGAACTGCGCCGGTGCGCCCGCTCCGCCCACCCCGGCCTGCGGCGCAGCGCGGCCTGCCATCCCGAGCTGCCCGCCGACCTGGTCGGCGTGCTCGCCGCCGATCCGGACCCGGCGGTGCGGGCGCTGCTCTGCGCCTACCGGGCCGACGTCCCCGGTGACCTGGTGCTGGACACCTACCTGACGGTCGTCTCCGGTTCCCCCTGCGCCGATTCCGGCTTCGCGGGCCTGTCCGGCGACGATCTGGTCCGGCATCCGGCCTTTCCGCGTACGGGACTCGCGCGCCTGATGTCCAGCCCGGACGAACGAGCGCGTGCCCTGGTCACACGCGACCCCGCCGCACCGCCGGCCCTGATCGGACAGCTCAGCCACGACGCGTCCGCCACGGTCCGCGCCGCGGCCGCCGAGGACCCCCGCCTGCCGCCGGAACGCCTGCTCGAACTCCTCGAGGACTCGCCCACCACGACCGCGGCCGCGGCGAACCCCGCCCTTCCGCTCCCGGTCGCGGAAAGGCTCCTGCCCCGCTGACCGATCCTGTGGCGGTGTCACACCAGATCTGCCCACTTCAGGCGGGAACGGGCTCGGGCACCGCGGCGGCGGGCGTGGCCGTACGGTCCAGGCGGAAACTGATCAGTGCCAGCACCAGGCCGCCCACCGACAGAGCCACCCCCAGCCACGCCGACGCCAGATAACCCCAGCCCGCGGCGATGACCACCCCACCCAGCGCCGCACCGATGCTGTTCGCGATGTTGAGCGACGACTGGTTGACGGCCGCGCCCATCAGCTGCGCGCCCGGAGCGACCGCGATCAGCCGCGACTGCAGGGCCGGAACGATGAACAGGCTGGCCGCGCCGACCAGGAACGCGCCGACGACGAGTCCGGCCGCGCTTCCGGCGGCGACCGCGAAGAACGCCGTCGTGGTGATCAGCCCGGCGAACCCGAGCAGCACGCTGCGCCGCAGATCGCGGTCGGCGGCGACACCGCCGAGCGCGATGCCGACGGTCATGCCCAGGCCCATCGCGGCGAGCACCCACGGCACGGTCGTCTCGGACAGCCCGGTCACGTGCGTGGTGATCGGCGCGATGTAGCTGTTGACGGCGAAGAAGCCGCTCGTGCCGACGGCGACGGCGAGAGCGACGAGCCAGACCTGCGGTGATCGGAAGGCGCGGAGTTCGGCACGTGGCGACCCGCCGGGGGCGGCGGACATCGGCGGTACGGTCGTGAGCACCGCGATCAGGCTGAGCCCGAAGACGGCGGCGACGGCCAGATAGGCGGCCCGCCACCCGTGTGTCTGCCCGAGCACCGTGATCAGCGGAACGCCGAGCAGGTTGGCCGCGGTCAGCCCGCCGATCACGATGGACACACCGCGCCCCTGGTTGCCGGGCCCGAGGATCGCGGCGGCGAGCAGACCTGCCGCACCGAAGTAGGCTCCGTGCGCGAGGGCCGCGACGAACCGGGCGGCCAGCACCAGTTCGAAGGTCGGCGCGAGCGCGGACGCCGTCGTGCCGGCGACGAACAGCGCGAGCAGCCAGAGCACGAGCCGCCGGCGCGGCACCCGGGTGGTCAGGACCGCGATCGTCGGCGCGCCCGCGACGACACCGAGCGCGTAGACGGTGATCATCCACCCGGCCCAGGCGAGCGCGTCCGGCTCCGAAGCCGCATAGGCCTCGGGCAGCAGGTTGCGGGCGATGTCGGGCAGCAGCCCCATGGCGACGAACTCGGTGAGGCCGAGCCCGAACCCGCCCAGCGACAGGGCGATGAGCGCCGCCCACCGGCGACCCGCGGTCAGTGTGTCCACCTCGACACCCTAGAACGTTCTAGTCCACAGCTGAATAGAACGTTCTAGCGGTCACACGCCGTACCATCGCGGGATGCGGTCAGGGGAGCGGCGGATCACACTCGCCGACGTCGCGGCCGAGGCCGGTGTGTCGGTGGCTCTGGCGTCGATCGTGATGCGGGGTGCGCCGGGTGCGGGCGCGGTCACCCGCGAGCGGGTCATGAAGGTGGCGGAGGACCTCGGCTACCGGCCGGACAGCCGGGCCCGGCTGTTGCGCAGCGGGCGCAGCCGCCTGCTCGGGGTGGTCTTCGACGTGCGGCACCCGTTCCACCACGACCTGCTCACCGGGCTCTACGACGCGGCGGGTGCGGCGGGCTACCAGCTCACCCTCAGTGCGGTGACACCACGGCGCGGCGAGCGTACGGCCATCGGCGACCTCCTCCAGGACCGGTGCGAGGCGATAGTCCTGTTCGGCGGCCAGTTGCGTACCTCGGAGCTGGCGTCGATCGCGGCCCGGCTCCCGGTGGTGGCGATGATGCGCAGCGCCCGGCGCCGTGACGTCGACGTGGTGCACAACGACGACGCTCTCGGCTCGCACCAGGCCGTCGACCACCTGGTGTCACTGGGACATCGCCGGATCGCGCACGTCGACGGCGGCGCGCTGCACGGGTCGTCCGAGCGGCGCACCGGCTACCAGGAGGCGATGCGCCGGCACGGGCTGGACGAGCACATCCGGGTGGTACCGGGCGGGCCGGGCGAGGAGGACGGCGCCAGGGCCGCCGAGAAGCTGCTGGCCGACCCTCCGACCGCGGTGACCGTGTTCAACGACCTGAGCGCGACCGGCCTGCTCGACGTGCTGCGCCGCAACGGGCTGAGCGTGCCCGGCGACATCAGCGTGGTCGGTTACGACGACACCAGCCTGAGCAGGCTCGCCCACATCGACCTGACCACGATCGCCCAGGACGTCGACGCTTTGGCGGCTCGCGCCATCGACCGCGCGGTCGAGCGCATCGAGGGTGTCCCGGCCGGCCCGCGGGCGGTCGTCATCCCGCCGAGACTGGTGGTCCGCAGCACCACGGGTCCCGCGCCGCGGTGACGGAACCCGGTGCCGCCCGGGACAGTCCAAGAACCATGACCTTCACACCCGGATCGGGTACGTCCAGACTGCTCCTGCCCGCTGCCGCGTTCGCTCTGCTCACCCTCGTGACGTCGTGTTCCGAGCCGGAGCGGCCCGGCGCGGCGACACCACCGGCGGTCGCCTCGGTGCCCCCGTCAGTGTCAGCGCCGGCGTCGGCGGACGCGATATCCCCGGGCTGGACGACCATCGAGAACCGGGGTGTCCAGGTCGACGTCCCGGCCGACTGGGTGCGCGCCGACATGAACCGCTGCGAGTTCCAGTTCGCACAGTGGACGCCGCCGGGAGCGGACCCCTGCCGGTTGAGCACGGGGCTCGCGTTCTACGGTGCCGCCACCTTCGACCCGGCCCACGGCCCCGAGGTGCAGCAGTACCGCGGCCGCTGGTCCGGTCACGTGTACTCCGGCAGCTTCGCCGTCTACGTGGTCGGCGCTGACCGGGACATCGTGCAGGACGTCCTCGACTCGGTGCGCCCGCGAGCGAGCGCCGGCGCGTGAAGACGTACCGCAGCAGGGGTTGTGAAGAAGTGAGGACGAACCGTGCCGGCATCGCAACGACGGGGGGACGGCGATGCCGGCACGGTGGTTCTGAAACTAGGAGGCAGCGGACGGCTTGAGGACCGCGCAGGTCTCGGTCGCCTTCTTCACCGTCGCGTCGGAGGTGTCGAGGTCGGCGGTGTCGGTGACGCCGTTCTCCTTGAGGCAGTTCTGGTAGGCGGCGTCGGCGCCACCCCCGCCCGGACCGCCGCCGTTGCCGCCACGCCCGGCGCCCATGCTCGGCCGCACCGAGGCGCACGCCTCCTGAGCCTTCTGCCAGGTCGCGTCGTCGACGCCTTCGGGCTTGCCGAACCCGCCACCGCCGGGGAAGCCACCCCCACGCTGGCCCGCGGCGCCGGAGGGCCGGGGCTGGCCGGAGGGCCGCACACCGTCGGGAGCGCCGGACGGGCGCGTGCCGCCGCCGGGACCGCCGCCACCCGGGCCGCCGGACGGCATCGTGATGGTCACGCCGTTCTCGTTGAGACAGCTGATGTAGGCCGTGAACGCGCTGTTGCCGCCGTTCTGCCCGGTGCCGCCGGTGGCGCCGCTGTCCGTGCTCGCCTCGTCGGAGCCGCAGGCCGCCGTGAACAGCATGGCCATCGAGACGGCGAAGACTGCTGCGGCGCGGCGGGGCGCCGTCGAACTGATCACCGGCACGGTGGGTCTCCTTCGAAGATGGATGCGGGAACGTGTGAAGGAAAACGGCCGCACCTGTGCGCAAGGTCGGACGACCCTAGGAGTTACCTAAGAGCGGCCCGGTGTCGCTCCGAGCGAACTCCCAGGTAGGACCGAGCCGACGGCGAGGACCGGTCAGCACACTCGGTGACCATGGGTGTTGCACTGGCCGGTCGCCGGCGTTTGATCTGGCTCGCCGTGGCGGTCGTCGTGCTCGCGTTGCTCGCCTCCGGCGTGGTGCGTGCGCTGACGGCCGGCGCGGCGCGGGAGAAGCCTGCGGCGGCCGAGACCGTCGAGGCCGGCAAGGGGGCGGTCACCACCGAGGTGGCCACCACCGGAACACTGCAGGCGGCGCAGACGCGGAGTCTGTCGTTCGCGGTGTCGGCCGAGGTGGAGACGGTCAAGGTGCGGGCCGGGAACACGGTCACCGCCGGTCAGGTGCTCGCGACCGTCGACGACACGGACGCGGCCGAGCGGGTCGAGGACGCCGAGACGACGCTGTCGGACGCCTACGACACGCTGGACAAGGCGGAGTCGGCGTCCACTTCGACATCGGCCGGGTGCGACGTGGCAGCGGCCTTCAGTGTCTCCCCGAGCGCACCTGTCTCACCGAGTGCGCCCGCCTCCGCCTCCGCCTCACCGGGTGCGGCGGCGTCACCGTCCGCGACGAGAACGGCCGGACCCAACCCCTCCAAGACCTCCGGTTGTACGGCTACGAGCACCGGATCGCGCGGTGCGGGGTCCGGCAGTGACGCCATTCTGAGCGCACAGCAACGTGTCAACGCCGCGAGGGTGGCGCTGGAGGAGGCCGAGGAGAACCTCGAGGGCACCACGATCACGGCACCGATCGCCGGGAAGATCATCTCGGTGAGCGGCAGGGTGGGCAGCAGCGCCAGATCCGGGTCCACCTTCATCACGCTGGCCGACGTCTACGACATGCAGATCAGCGCCGACTTCCCGGAGGCCGACGCCGATCACCTGGCGGTGAGGCAGAAGGCGGTGATCACCCTCGCCGACCGTGCCGGCGAGACGTTCGACGCGACCGTGGTGCAGGTCGACCCGGTCGGCACCAGCGACGGCACGCTCACCCGATTCGGCGTCGTGCTCGCGTTCGACGAGGCGCCGAAGGAGCTGCTCGTCGGGCAGAGCGCCGGCGTCCGGGTCACCACCGGCAGCAAGGAGGACGTGCTGCGGGTGCCCAGCACCGCGGTGCACGACGTGTCCGGTGACAGCGGCACCGTGCTCAGGGGCGGCGCCGAGGTCAAGGTGACGGTCGGGCTCCGGGGCGACCAGTACACCGAGATCGTTTCCGGTCTCGCCGAGGGTGACCCGGTCGCCCGGTCCTGGTAGCTCTCAACCCGTTCATAGGTCATTCAAAGAAAGCGCTGATAGTTCTGAGCGGGTGCTCTCCGAAACCCGTGGTCCCGTGACCCTCGCCGACGCCGCGTCGCGGCCGTGCCGCGTCCTGGTCGTCGACGACGAGCCGAACATCTCGGCGCTGCTCAGCGCGACGCTCCGGCTGGTCGCCTTCGACGTCCGCGTCGCCGAGTCGGGGCACGGCGCTCTCGTGGCGGTGCAGGAGTTCGAGCCGGATCTGATCGTCCTCGACGTGATGCTCCCGGACGTCGACGGGATCGAGGTGGCCCGGCGGTTGCGAGCCGCCGGACACCGCGTCCCGGTCCTGTTCCTCACCGCCCGCGACGCGGTGGAGGACCGCATCCTCGGACTGTCGGCCGGCGCGGACGACTATGTCACCAAGCCGTTCAGTCTCGAGGAGGTCGTGCTACGGATACGCGCGATCCTGCGGCGCAGCCAGCCGGAGGAACCACAGCCGGACACCGGGGTGCTGCGCTACGCGGACCTGGAGCTGGACGAGGACGCCCACGAGGTGCGCCGCTCGGGCCGGCTGATCGAGCTGTCCCCGACCGAGTTCAACCTGCTGCGCTACCTGATGATCAACGCGGGGCGGGTGGTCAGCAAGGCGCAGATCCTGGACCGGGTGTGGAAGTACGACTTCGGGGGCGACGGCCGCATCGTGGAGTCCTACGTCTACTACCTGCGGCGCAAGATCGACCGGACGGATCCGCCGTTGATCCACACCGTGCGGGGAGTGGGGTACGCCTTGCGGCTGCCCCGCATCGGGGATTGACCGAAGGGCGTTGTCCGGATGGCGGGCGGGGCGGTCGGATGGGAGTGAGGCGCTGGCGGTTCTGGACTCTCCGATCCAGGCTCGTCCTCGTCGTCGCGGCCCTGTCCGCGGTGGCGCTGATCATCGCCAACGTGACCGGCGTACTGCTGATCCAGAGGTATCTCCTCGACCGGATCGACGACCAGCTGATCGGAATCAGTCGCCCACTGGCCGACTTCAACCCGCCGGGCGGTAACTTCGGTCCCCGCCCCGGCCGGTTCCGTGGTCTCGGCCCGGACCAGATCATGTACTTCTACGCCGCCGACGGCACCCTCGACACCACCCGCAGCTCACCGGTCGACGACACCCGGCCCGCCCTCGACGCGCTCCGCGCGGTGGCCGGGCGGCCCTACACCGTCGCCACGACCGCCGGCGCCGACTGGCGGGTGCTGACCGTCGACATCGCCGACACCGGGCAGCGCGCGCTCGTCGGGTACTCCCTGCTGGAGGTCGAACAGACCACCGAGCAGCTGATCCTCATCGACGCCGGAGTGATGCTGTTGCTCCTGACCGCGCTGGTGGTGGGCGCCGCGTTCGTGGTCCGGATCGGATTGCGGCCGCTCACCGCGATGGAGTCGGTGGCCGCCGACATCTCCGGCGGCAACCTGTCCGGCCGGGTGCCGGACGCCGACCCGCACACCGAGCCGGGCCGCCTCGGGCTCGCCCTGAACGCCATGCTCACCCGGATCGAGGGCGAGGTCGACGCGCGTACCGCCTCGGAACAGCGGCTGCGCCAGTTCGTCGCGGACGCCTCGCACGAGCTGCGCACCCCGCTCACCTCGATCCGCGGCTGGGCCGAGCTGTACCGCCGTGGCGGAGCCCCGCCCGGCCCGCAGCTGGACGAGACGATGGGACGCATCGAGGCCGAGTCGGCCCGGATGGCGGTGCTGGTCGAGGACCTGCTCCGGCTCGCCCGGATGGACCAGTACCGCACCCTCGACCTGCGGCGCATCGACCTGCTGGAGATCGCCGCCGACACCATCCGCGACGCGCACGCCCGCGCGCCCGGACGTCCGGTGCTGCTCGCCGGGCTCAGCGACGAGGAGGACACCTTCGAGCCGGCGACCGTGCTCGGCGACGATCACGGACTGCGGCAGGTGGTCACCAACCTGGTGGCGAACGCACTCAGTCACACCCCGGCCGGGACCTCGGTGACCGTACGCGTCGGGCTCGCCCACGGCGACCGGGCCGTGCTCGAGGTATGCGACGACGGCCCCGGCGTGTCGCCCGGGCACGCGTCCCGCATCTTCGAACGCCTCTACCGTGCCGATCCGAGCCGGTCGCGGGCCCACGGTGGCGGCTCCGGCCTGGGCCTGGCGATCGTGGCGGCCATCGTGCGGCAGCACGGCGGCACGGTGGAGCTGTACGAGACACCGGGCGGCGGGGCCACGTTCCGTGTGGACCTACCCGCTGTCGGTGACTCGCCGTGAGGCTTTGAGCTGGCTCCCAGGTTTCGCCGAAGCTCCTCATAGCCCGTGGCCCCAGAGTGTTCGCCATGAAGGTACGTCTGAGCCGCCACCCGTCGTTGGTGGTCAACGCCGTGATCGGCGTAGTGCTCGCCGCCGGGGCATACGCGGTGTACGAGACATTTTCCGGAACCGGCGACGGGGCGACGGCCGCGACGGCCTCCGAGCGAACGGTCACCGTCCAGCAGGGCACGGTCACCAAGACCGCGACCGCCGACGGGACCCTGGAGAGCGCCAGCACCGCGAGCGCGACCTTCGAGACCAGCGGCACGATCACGGCGATCAGCGTGAAGGTCGGCGACAAGGTCAAGAAGGGTCAGGTCCTGGCCAAGGTCGACCCGGCGGCCGCGCAGCGGGCCCTGGACGCCGCCGAGGCCGACCTGGACGCGGCGCAGGACTCGCTGGACCGGGCCGAGGCGGCCGGCTCGGACACCGCCGACGCCGAGAACCAGGTCACCACGGCCGCGCTGGCCGTCGACGAGGCCGAGGCAGGCGTCGACGGCACGGTGCTGACCGCTCCGATGGCCGGCACGGTCACCGCCGTGAACGGCACGCTCGGCGGCTCCGCCTCCGGCAGTTCCTCGTCGACCTCGTCCTCGAGCGGCGGCTCGCAGGCAGGCGGCTCCAGCGGCTCGACGGAGAGTTCGGGCAGCGGCTTCGTGGAGATCGCCGACCTGACGAAGATGCAGGTCGCGGCGAGCTTCGCCGAGGCCGACGCGACCAGCCTCAAGGACGGTCAGGTCGCCACGGTCACCTGGAACGCCCTCAGCGGCACCTCGCAGAGTGCCAGGGTCGCCGCCGTCGACCCGTCCGCCACCACCGCCAACAGCGTGGTCACGTACGGCGTGACCCTCAGCCTGGACAAGGTGCCGGCCGGTGCCAAGGTGGGCCAGACCGTGTCGGTGTCGGTCACCACCGGTTCCCGGGAGAACGTGGTGCTGGTCAATGCGGCCGCGCTCACCACGGTCGGCAACCGGCACACCGTCACCGTCGTGGCGAACGGCGTGCAGGAGACCCGATCGGTGGAGATCGGCCTGGCGGGCGACTCGGCCACCGAGATCACCTCCGGGCTCGCCGCGGGCGAGCAGGTCGTCGTGAAGACCACCTCGACCGGCACCAGCGGCAGCCAGCAGGGCGGCGGCGGGTTCCCGGGCGGCGGCAGCGGCTTCGGCGGCGGCGGCTTCAACGGCGGCGGCGGACCCGCCGGCGGCGGGAGGCCCCAGTGAGCCGGCCGGTCCTGCAGGTCACCGACCTGAAGAAGATCTACGGTACGGGTGAGGCGACCGTCCACGCGCTGAGCGGGGCCACGATGACCGTGCACCGCGGCGACTATGTGGCGATCATGGGCTCGTCCGGGTCCGGCAAGTCGACCCTGATGAACATCCTCGGCGCGCTCGACATCCCCACGTCGGGCAGTTACCTGCTCGACGGCGTGGACGTCAGCCGCCTCTCCGACGGTCAGCTCGCTCTGGCCCGCAACCGGCTCATCGGCTTCATCTTCCAGGCGTTCAACCTGATCCCGCGGACCACCGCCGTGGCCAACGTCGAGCTGCCGCTGGCGTACGCCGGGGTGAAGCCGAAGGAACGCCGCAGGCGTGCCATGGAGGCGCTGGACGTGGTCGGTCTCGCCGACCGGGCCGGGCACGAGCCCAACCAGCTCTCCGGCGGCCAGCAGCAGCGGGTCGCTGTGGCCCGCGCCCTGGTCACCGAGCCGGCCCTGCTGCTCGCCGACGAGCCCACCGGCAACCTCGACTCCAAGTCGACCGACGACGTGCTGCAGGTCTTCGACGACCTGAGCGCGGCCGGCCGGACCATCGTGATCATCACGCACGAGGACGAGGTCGGCGCCCGCGCCAAGCGGCTGATCCGGCTGGTCGACGGCGCGATCGTCACCGACGTACGGCAGTCGCCGATCCACCTGCCACCGGTCGGCGCCATCAGGAGAAGCGCCGGACGGGCCGTGGTGGCGGGGCGGCACTCGCTGTGAACTTCTTCGAGGTTGTCCGCTTCTCCCTGCGCGGCCTGAACGCCAACAAGCTCCGCTCCGCGCTCACCATGCTCGGCATCCTGATCGGTGTCGCCGCGGTGATCCTGCTGGTCGCGGTCGGCAACGGCTCCGCCAAGACGATCAGCGACCGGATCGAGGCGCTCGGCACCAACACGATCACCGTGATGAGCGCGGGCCGGGGCGGTTCGAGCAGCACCGCCCTCACCAGGGACATGGCCGACGCGCTGATCGACCCGGAGCTCGCGCCGGACGTCAAGTCGGTGTCACCGGTGGTCAGCTCGTCGTCGGCGACCATGACCTACGAGGGCACCGACCACTCGGTCGCCACCTTCGTCGGCACCACACCCACCTGGTTCGCGGCCTCCACCACCCCGGTCGGCAGGGGCTCCGCCTTCACCTCCGACGACGTCGACCAGGGGCGCCGGGTCGTGGTGATCGGCAAGACGGTCGCCGAGGAACTGTTCCCCGGCGTCGACCCGCTCGACAAGCAGGTCACCGTCGGTGGCGCGCTGTTCACCATCGTCGGCGTGCTCGACGAGAAGAGCTCGACCGGCTTCAACGACGGCAACGACACCGCGGTCGCCCCGCTCACCGCGGTGCAGCAGGTCCTCACCGGGTACGGCGCGCTCACCTCGATCATCGTCGAGGCCGCGAACCCCGACAAGGTCGACGCCGCGCAGGCCGAGGTGTCCACGATCCTGAACCAGAAACTCGACGTGTCGTCGTCCTCGACCAGCACCCCGTACCGGATCCAGAACGCGTCGTCGCTGCTGGAGACGCAGACCGAGACCGCCGACACGTTCACCACCCTGCTCGGCGCCGTGGCCGCGATCAGCCTGCTCGTCGGCGGCATCGGCATCACCAACATCATGCTGGTCACGGTCACCGAGCGGACCCGCGAGATCGGCATCCGCAAGGCCCTGGGCGCGCCCCGCCGGGTGATCCTGACGCAGTTCCTGATCGAGGCGACGCTCTTGAGCGTGCTGGGCGGCGGCCTCGGGGTCGCCGCCGCGCTGATCGGCGCACAGTTCCAGATCGTCGGCGTCCAGCCGGTGATCGTGCCCAGTTCCATCGGGCTCGCGGTGGGTGTCTCCGTCGCGATCGGCCTGTTCTTCGGCGGGCTCCCGGCCGCCCGCGCCGCCCGCCTGCGTCCGATCGACGCGCTGCGCTACGAGTGAGGACCCCGCTGTGACGACGATGAACGACGAGACCGCGATCATCTCCAGGATCGAGGAACCCGATCACGACGGCCTCTCCGCCGAGCTGGCGGCCGCCGCCCCGAAGAAGTGGTGGAACAAGGGCACGGTCGGCCTCGGGGTGGCGTTGCTGCTGATGGGCGGCTTCCTCGGCGGCGTACAGGCGCAGAAGCAGTGGGGCACCTCGACCACGGCGGCCAGCGGCTTCCCGGCCGGCGGGATGGGCCGGACCGGCGGGGGCGGCTTCCCCCGGACCGGGGCCAGCGGCGCGCCCGGAGCCTTCCCGCAGGAGACCAGCGCGACGGCCGCGGCGGGCAGCGGCACCACCGGCAAGGTCAAACTGGTCAACGGCAAGACCATTTACGTCGAGACCGAGGACGGTACGGTCGTGACGGTCAAGACCGACGGCACGACCACGATCAGCACCGCCACCAAGGGCAAGCTGAGCGACGTCAAGGCTGGTCAATCGATCACCGTCGAAGGAGCTGCCGCCGCGGACGGCTCGGTGACGGCCACCAAGGTCACCGCCACGAAATGAGCGGGGTGTGACGTACCCGAGAACTTATTGATGGGTGTGCTTCTCTCTTCCTAGGCTGACTCCTTCAGATCCAGGGGGGTGAGGCCGAGTGCCCGCTCTGCTCGGCCGGGAGGCCCTGCTCGCGACGATCGACGCCCGGCTCGCCGCCGGCGGCGGGGTTGCCCTGCAGGGACCGCCCGGCATCGGCCGGACCGTGCTCCTCGACACCGTCGCCGACCACGCCGCGGCGCGCGGGGAACTGGTTCTCCGCCTTCGCCCGGCCCGCGGCGAGCGTGTCATCGCGTACGCCGGGATCGCCGATCTTCTCCGTCAGATCCCGGCCGAGGCGATCGCCGCCCTGGCGCCCGCACCCCGCCACTCGCTCGCCGCGCTGCGCCAGGGCCGGCCGTCCCGCACCGGCGTGCCGGCCCTCGCCCGGCGCCTCGTCCTGCCGGAGCTGCTGGCCCACTGTGCCCGCACCGCCCCGGTCCTGCTCGTCCTCGACGACGTCCAGTGGCTCGACCCCGAGTCGGCCGAGCTCATCGGCTTCGCGATGCGCCGCCGCCCCGGCCCCCGCGTCCGGATGATCGCCGCCGAACGCCGGCCCGGCCCCGTCCGCGCCGCTCGCCTCTGCCCCGCGCCCGCGATCGAACTGGCCGTCCCACCACTGTCCCCGGACGACCTGACCGCCCTGCTCGAGTCCCGGGGACTGCCCTGCCGGACCGCCAGCCAGCTGCACCGGGCCAGTGGTGGCAACCCGTTCCTGGCCCTGGAACTCGGCGGCGCCGTCGCCCGCGGCCCGGCCTGGCGGCCCGCTCCGCTGCCCGAGCCTGTGCGTGCGATGGCCCGCGAACGGCTCGGACTGCTTCCGGCCGGGGTGCAGGCCACGCTGCTCACCGCGGCCCTCGCCACCGAACCCACCCTCACCCTCATGCTGCGGGCCGGGCGTGAGGACGCCGCCCGCGAACTGCGCCTCGCCGACGCGGCCGGGGTGATCGAGATGTCCGGCGAGCGGATCCGGTTCACGCCGCCGCTGCTCGCCCAGGTGCTCGCCGAGGAGACGCCGGCCAGCGACCGGGGACGGGTCCACGCCGACCTCGCCGCCGCCGCGTACGACCCGGTGGAGGCCCTGCGCCAGCAGGCGCTGCGGACCGCCCGCCCGGACCCGCGCGTCGCCGGCGACCTGGCCGCGGCGGCCGGCCGGTGCGCGCAGCGCGGCGCCGAACGCACCGCCGCCGAGCTCTACCTGCTGGCCGCCGACCGCTGCCCGCCGGAGAACAGCGCCGACCGTCTCGACTGGCTGGTCACCGCCGCCCGTACCGCGATCACCGGCGGAGCGCCCGCGCTGGCCGGCCGCGCCGCCGAGGCCGTCCTGGCCGCCGGGGCACCGCCCGCCCACCGGGTCCGCGCCCGGCTCGTCCTGATCGACCTGGCCGGGCAGGCGCTCGCCGAGATGGGGGAGACGTTCGCCGCGGCCCTGGCCGAGGCCGGTGACGACCCTGCCCTGGCAGCCCCGATCCGGCTGCGGCTGACCTGGGCCGGCTTCCTCACCGGTGACCTGGACGCGGCCGCCGGCGAGGCGGTCCGGGCCCGCGACGCGGCACGGCTGGCCGGCGACCCGACCACCGAGGCGATGGCGCTGACCATCCTCGCTCAGATCCAGCGGGTCCAGGGCGAGGCCGGCTGGCTCGAGACCCTCGAGACGGCCCGCGCGCTGCCCGCCGCGCCCGCGCCGGACTGGCTGCACTACGGCCCGCACTACATGGCCGCCCGGATGGCGCTCTTCGACGACCGGCTCGACGAGGCCCGCGCCGAACTGCTCACCCTGCTCGCGGTCGCCGAACACGACCGGATCGGCGAGGCCAGGGTCGAGGTGCTGCGCAGCCTCTCCGAGGTGTCCACCAGGGCGGGCCGGTGCCAGGAGGCCCTGCGGTACGCCCATCGCGCGGTCCGGGCGGCGCAGGACGCCGGACTCAGCCCCGGTCCGACCTGGTACACCGCCGCGGTCGCCGAACTGGCCGGCGGCACCCTGGAGGCGGCGGCCGGGTTCGCCCGGCGGGGCATCCGCTCGTCCCGCCAGGAGGGCGACGGCCTCTATCTGCGCCGCCTGCTGCACGCGCTCGGCCAGGCCGAGGTCCGCTCCGGCGACGCCCGTGCCGGGGTCGCCACCCTGCGGCAGCTGCGCGACCTGGAGGCCGAGGCGGGCAGCGCCGACCCGATGATCGTGCGCTGGCGGGCCGACCTGGCCGCCGCCCTGGCCGCGCTCGGCGAGCACGCCGAGGCCGCCGCCACCCTGGCACTGGCCCGGCTGGCGGCCGAACGGCTCGGCACCACACCGGCGCTCACGGGTTATCTGGACCGGGCGGCCGCGATCGTCAGCTCCGAATCCGGCCAGGCCGACCTGGCCGCCGACCAGGCGACCGCCGCGGCCCGGCACTTCGAACTGCTGCGCCAGCCGGTCGAACACGCTCACGCCCTGCTCGTGGTGGCCGGCGCGGAACGCCGGCGCCGTCGTTACGCGGCCGCGCGGCAGGCGATCGCCGAGGCGTCCACTCTCTTCCGGGCGGCCGAGGCCCGCCCCTGGCTGCGCGAGGCCGAACTCGCGCTGGCCCGCACCGAGGGCACGCCCGACCAGGGCCTGACCTCGACCGAGCTGCGGATCGCCGGCATGGTCCGCGACGGGGCCAGCAACCGGGAGATCGCGAGCCGGCTCTACCTGAGCGTCAAGACCGTCGAGGCGACCCTGACGCGGGTGTACCGCAAGCTGGGTGTGCGCTCGCGTACGCAGCTGCTCTCGGTGCTCCCGGCGGTGGGCGAGATCACCGGCTCGTCCTGACCAGCACTTTGCTGACGCAGAGTGATCTGGATTACCGTAATCCAGTGGCGGCGGTCACTTTCATCGTCAGAGTTTTACCTGGTGGATTTGGGGAAGAAGCGCGGCCGGGAGAGTGTTGTACCCGTCAGAGTTTCCGTCACTATCCGTCGAGGAGCTCGTCGTGAAGTTCATCCGTGACGCCCGTACCTCCCTTTCTCACCGTCTCGCCGAACGCCGCGCCCACCGCCGCCTGAGCGATGAGCTCGCCGCCTTCCGCACCGCCGCGGAGCGCACCGAGCTCGACCTCATGCTCGGCCGCCACAGCGCCGAGGAGACCCGCGAGATCCACGCCATCCTCAACCGCCAGGACGCCGCCCGCCGCCACCGCGCGGTGCTGGACCCGGCCCACCGAGTCTGACCCCACCCGAGGCCCGGCCCGCCACGGCCGTCCTCACCCGAGGGTCGGCCGGTCCCGGGCCGGCCCTCATCGAGAGGCGAACCGGTCCGCCCCCGGATCGCTTCTCTTCGGAAACCCCTGGTGTGCGGTTCGTGCACCGGGGGTTTCCGCATTTTCACGCCAGGCGGGCGCGGTGTTCCGTATCTATCAAGACCCCTGTCCGTTGGAGTGATCTTGCGAATGCGTACCATCTTCACGCCCAGCGGCCACCACCGCCGGGCGACCGGCCGCACCCGCGCAGCCCAGAAGGCCCAGCGCCCACCGGCCGGCCGATCCGCCGGACGACCCGACCTCCACATCCCGACGTCGGGCCGCCGGCGGATCCGCGTGCCGTTGCCCCACCGTGTCGCCGTCCGGCCGTGCCACGCCCGAGAAGATCCTGAGCGGTTGGGCCAAGCCCCGGCAGCCCGAACCACACAAGATCTCTACGTGGCGCGCGCTGTTGAGGGTGTCGTCCGGCGATGGTGCGCCGCGAGAGCAGCCTGAACGGCACAAGATCTGCAGAAGTCGAGCGGCCGCGATGTGGTGACAGATCCTGTAAGGGTGCGGCGCCGGGGAGATCGGGTGGAACCCGGGGCCCGGGGCGGACAGTATCGGGCGTGACAGCAATCTTGCGGGCTCGGATCCGGGCCGGGGACACCGACGCGTTCGCGGAGGTGTTCGACGAGCATGCGCAGGCCGTGTACCGGCACGCGGTCTGGATGGACGGTGACCGGGCCGGCGCAGACGACGTGGTCTCCCTGACCTTTCTCGAGGCGTGGCGGATCCGTGGGACCCTGCGCCCGGACGGGGACGGGCTGCGGCCCTGGCTGCTCGGCATCGCCACCAACGTGCTGCGTAACCGCCGCCGGGCCGCTCGGCGGCACCGGGCGGCACTGGCGCGGGTGGCGGCGGCCGGTGAGGTGCCGGACTTCGCCGACGAGGTCGTGGGCAGGATGCACGACAGCGCCCAGCTGGCCGCCGCGGCTGCGGCGCTCCGGGCGTTGCGCCGGGCCGACCGGGAGGTCTTCCTGCTCTGCGTCTGGCAGGAACTCGACTACGCGGCGGCCGCCGAGGCGCTCGGCGTGCCGATCGGGACGGTCCGGTCGCGGCTGTCCCGCGCCCGGGTGCGGCTGCGGGCGCTGGCCCAGGCCGAGCTGGCCCGCACCTCGAGCGGGCCGGGACTGACCCCGACGCGGGAGGGTTACCGATGATCGCGCGAGAACGGCCGCCGACGAGCGATGCGGGAGGGCTGCCGATGAACGCCGGGAAACGGCCGCCGACGAGCGATGCGGGAGGGCACCGATGAACGACATCGAACTGCGGGACGAACTGGCCGCGCTGCTGCCGAAGCCGGGTGAACCTCGGATGCCGGAGGGTGCGCTGCTGCGGCGGAGGGCACGGCTCCTGGCCGAGATCGATCGGGGGCTGGTCTCACCCGTACGCCGGAGATGGATCTTCGCCCCGGCAGCGGCCGTCGTCGCCGTGACGCTCGGGGCCACCCTCTTCGCCGCGCCGTGGGACCGGGGCGTCGCGCCGCCGATCATCGAGGTCCTGCCGGGTGATCATGACGGGGCGGTGGTGTTCCTGAATCGGATGGCGCAGGCGGGGGCCGGTGGTGAGACGGAGCGCGCCGACGGCAGGTACCTGTATGTGCGGAGCCGCGTGGCGTTCACCGCTTTCACCGGCGGTGAGGACGGTAGCGGCGAACCGGTCAGGGCCGAGTTGCAGGAAATGCACGACCGGGAGATCTGGAAGCCGCTGTTCGTCGGCGGGAACGGCCTGATCCGTGAGGACGGCGACAGCAGGCAGACCGGACCCGCGCGGCCGGTGGACCTGCAGCCGGAACTGCCGGACGACCCCGGCGAACTGCTCGCGAAGATCTACGCCGAGTCCGGGAACCGGGGGCACAGCCCGGACGGTCAGGCCTTCACGGTGATCGGTGACCTGCTGGCCGAGTCGCTGTTGTCACCGGAGACGACGGCGGCGCTCTATCGGGCGGCCGCGAGGATCCCCGGTGTGGAGCTCGTGCCGGACGCGGTCGACGCGGCCGGACGGCACGGTGTCGCGGTCGCGCGGACCGAACAGAGCCGGCGCCGGGAGTGGATCTTCGACCGGGCGACGGGACAGTACCTCGGCGAGCGCTCCTACCTGGTCGAGGACACCGAATACGGCAGGGCGGGGATGCTGATGTCCACCACCGCGGAGACGACGAGGGCGGTGGTCGGCAAGATCGGGATCAGGCCTTGATCGTACGGGCGAACGAGCTCAGTCGTCGGCGCGGCGGTGCGCCGCCCACACCGCCACGCCGACGACCATGATGGTCAGGGCCGCGATGGCCGAGCCCGCCATGGGCCGCGTGAGGGTCAGGGTGTCGAACGCGCAGTCGGGGACCCGCTCGAAGTCACAGGACGCCGGGTCGATCATCTCGACCTCCTCGGTCATCCACGCCCCGACCCACATCGGGGAGAAGTAGAGCTCCGCCCACGTCGTGTCCGCCACGCCCGTCACCACGCCCACGGCGCCCTGTGCGACCGCGGCGGCGACCAGCGCGAGCAGCCCGACACTGATCCGCCGGCCCAGAGAGGTCACGGCGAATCCGACGGCGCCGGAGGCCAGGACCAGACCGAGGCCGCGCAGACCGGTCAGGCCGAACGACAGCCAGTCGCCGGTGGTGAGCCCGTCCGTGGTCCCGCGCAGTCCGGCGACGATCCGGAAGGCGCCGGTCCACAGGGCGCCGAGCAGCAGGGTGAGCGCGGTGAGCAGTCCCAGTAGGCGCGCGAGCCCGGTGCCGAACTCCGCCGTCGTCATGCCGTAGTGCTCGGCGCCGGCGGACGCCACCCCGATCAGGTAGGCGGCCGTTGCCAGGATGACGGCGAACAGCATGATCATGTACGAGAACTCGTAGCGCACGTCGAAGCTGTCCGGCAGCGACCAGACGAAGATCGCCGCCAGGGGGAGCAGCAGGATCAGGACCAGCCGGACGAGGCGGCGAGCAGGGGTCATGAGCCGCACAACGGGTCGTGTGAGGTTCGGGTGTGGTGCTCACCCGAACCTCACACGATCGCTAGAGCGTCAGCCCCGGCGCCACTTCTGGTTGACGCCGCCGACGCACGTCCACAGGTGCAGGAGCGCGTTGTTGTTCGGGTTCACCTCGGCGATGTCGACACACTTGTTGGCCTGCGGGTTCACCAGGTCACCGGCGCCGCTGAGGACGAACTGCTGGGCCGGATTGCCGCTGCACGTCGCGATCTGGATGGGCGTGCCGTCGGCGGTGCCGCCCCAGGCCACGTCCATGCACTTGTTGTTCTGGGTGCGCAGCGTGCCGTTGACGAACTCCCAGCGCTGGTTCGTGCCGCCGGTGCAGTCCCACATGAGCGGGCGCACGCCGTCGTTGAAGTTCCAGTTCGGCACGTCGATGCACTTGTTGTGCCAGTTACTGATGATCGCGTTGCCGGTGGCCGGCGGCGGGTCGGTCGGGGGCGGGTTGCCACCGGTGAACGGGGACAGGATGATCGCCGCCGAGCGCGGGTCGCCGCTGTGCACGAGCGACTCGAAACCGCCGACGTCGTCGTACGCGAAGCCGTACGCCTTCCCGTCCGCCATGTTGTTGTGGATGATCCGCGAGTAGTGGTTCGGGGCGCTGTTGCGGTAGAACTGCCCCGCGTCGAGCACCGGCTCCTGCGTCGAGGTGCCCAGGGTGCCCCGGTTGAGTGCCGTGCACAGGGTCCGCTTGATCTCCGGCTCGATGAACGGCGGGACGTTCGGCGCGTTGAAGACGCCGTCACAGCCCCACACGTTGTTGCCGGTCGGCTTGCCCACCACGGCCACCTGCGCGCCGCTCGAGTCGGTGAAGACCATGTTGTTGCCCGAGGTACGCCCGAAGAAGCGCCGGTTCGGCTCGTTGACCCGCGGCACGACCGTCAGGGTGCGGCTGGTGTACGCGTTCCACGCCGTGTTGATGTACGCGTCCAGGTAATTGGCGTTCATGAGCCCCGCGCCCACCGCCTTGCCGGGCGCGAGCACCCGCAGCACGGTGCCGTCCGAGCGGGTCATGATCGAGCGGCTGAAGTCGCCGTTGCCGCGGATCTGGTCGATGACGTTCTGCCGGCCGTTGGCGACCGGGTCGCCGGTGCGGATGGTGCGGCCGTCGGCGCCGGTGACGCTGACCCCGTGCGGGATCGCGAACATGTCGACCTGTGAGCTGTTGAGCCACAGTCCCGCGTCGTTGTAGGTGAACTCGGACCAGTCGAACAGCGTGTCCCGGTTGGGGTCGCCGCCGGCCCACGGCGCGGGCTGCACCAGACCGTCCGGGGTGAGCCGGAAGTCGATCTTCTTGCCCAGCGAGAAGTAGATGCGGGCCGAGATGAACCGCGGGAACCGGACCGTGACGCTGCCGCCGTTGCCCGGCCCGGCGATCGAGACGTCCGGCGCCGGGGTGGGCGGGTTGCCGCCGGCGGGCCAGTTGAAGAACTGGCCCGCCGCGTTGACGTACCCGAGCCGTCCGCCGGGGCGGATGTCCTGGCCGAGGATGTACAGGTGGACGGCTTCGCCGCGGCCGGTGTTGTTGGTGACGGTCACCGGCAGCAGGTCGGGGCCGATGGCCGCCGCGGGACTCTGGGCGGCCGTGAGGGCGATGGGGACGGCCATGACGGCGGCCGCCAGGGCACGGAGTGCCGTGGATAGGACCTTCATCGGCGGGCTCCTCTGGGGGAGTGATGTGAGAGCGCTCTCACAGAGTTATGCCGCTCGATGTTCATGTCAATATCTTCTGTTAACTTTCTTGAAATATCGATGTTCGCTGCGGCGCGGCGCGGCCGTCGCGGCGGCGGAGCGCGGCTCAGCGCGGCCAGAGCGGCTCCTCGGCCTGCTCCTCCGCGTCACGCAGCGCTCGCAGGATGTTGCGGTTGGCGAGCCGCTCCAGGTCCCGTTCCGACCAGCCGCGCGTACGCAGTTCCTCGAACAGGCGCGGATAGCACGACACGTCGGTCAAGCCTTCCGGCACCTCGGCGGTGCCGTCGAAGTCCCCGCCGATTCCCACGTGGTCGATGCCTGCCACCTCGCGGGCGTGCTCGACGTGATCGGCGACCTGGGCCAGCGTGGCGGACGGCTTCGGGTGGGCGGCCAGCCACGGAGCGAAGGCCGGCTCCGCGGCGAAATCGTGCAACGGGACGACCGGCACGTCCGCCGGGTTCTCGCCGGGCAACGGGCCGCGCGGCCAGTCCTCGCCGTACGGGGGCAGCCCGAGCCGGGCCCACTCGGCGTCGGCCGCGTGGATCCAGTCGCGGAACTCCGGCGACACGAAGAACGACACGAACGTCAGCTGGATGACGCCACCGTTCCCGGCCAGCCGGGAGAGCACGTCGTCGGGCACGTTACGGGGGTGGTCGGTCACCGCCCGGGCGCCCGAGTGGCTGAAGATCACCGGGGCGACGGCCTCGTCCAGGGCGGCGTGCATCGTCGCGGGGGAGACGTGCGACAGGTCCACCAGCACTCCCAGGCGCTGCATCTCCCGTACGACAGCCCGCCCTTGATCTGTCAGGCCGCCGTGCGCCGGATCCTGCGTCGCCGAATCCGCCCACGGCGTGTTGTGGTTGTGGGTCAGCGTCACGTAGCGCACGCCGAGGCGGGCCAGTGACCGCAGCACCCCCAGCGAACTCGCCAGGCAGTGCCCGCCCTCCACGCCGATCAATGACGCGATCCGGCCGCCGGCCACCGCCCGTTCCACGTCCGCCGAGGTGTACGCGATCGCCAGGTCGTCCGGGTAGGCGGCGACCATCCGGTGCACCAGGTCGATCTGTTCCAGCGTGCTCGTCACCGCGGCCGCCTCGGGCAGATCCGACGGCACGTACACCGACCAGAACTGGCCGCCCACCCCGCCGGCGCGCAGCCGCGGGAGGTCCGTGTGCAGCGATGGTCGCCCGCTCTCCAGCCCTGACACGTCCGACCCGTGCCACTCGCGCAGGCGCATCGGCAGGTCGTTGTGGCCGTCGATGATCAAGTTCATTCCCTCTGGCTACCGGGACTCGACCGGTGGTGCAAGCGGATCGCCCGTTCGGAGTTCGAATCACCGCAACCGGGTGGCACCGGCACGGGCACTCGGCCCGCACCTCCCGCCCTGGAATCTCTTTCACATGCCCGGCCGACAACGAGCCGGACACACTGGGGGAGTTACTGAATGCGACTGGCCAAGCTGCCGAAGTTCCTGACAGCTCTGACCGCCGTCTTCGCGGGGACCACCGCCGTTCTGGCGCCGACCGCCGCGCACGCGGCCCCGGCTGCCAAGGCGTGCGTCACCGACAACAAGCTCGTCCCGTCCTGCGGCGTCCTCTGGGGCGGCGCGGCCGGTGGATTCACCAGCACGCCGCGTGACCAGGCCCTCAAGACCTGGGAGAAGGCCAGCGGCCGCACCGCGACGCTGTTCCACCAGTACCACAAGGGCGACGAGGCGTTCCCCACCAAGGCTGAGATCGCGATGACGAACGATCCGGCCAACCCGCGCGTCCTGCTGCAGAACTGGAAGATCGCCTACGGTTCGTCGTGGGCCAAGGTCGCCAAGGGTGAGCAGGACAAGCGCATCGACGCCTTCGCCAAGCGCGCGAAGGCGTACGGCAAGAAGTTCTTCCTGGTCCTCAACCACGAGCCGGAGAACGACGTCATCGCCAAGAAGGGCTCCGGCTGGGAGGCCAAGGACTTCGCCGCGATGTACCGCCACACCATCGAGCGCCTGCGCAAGCAGGGCGTGACCAACGTGGTCAACGTCATGGCGTACATGGGCAACGAGAAGTGGATGTCGCAGTCGTGGTGGGCCGACCTCTACCCCGGCGACAAGTACGTGGACTGGATCGGCCTGGACTCCTACGTCTCGGTCGAGAAGGGCTACTACCACTACGGCACCTTCGCCGACCTGCTCGACCGTAAGCCCAAGAAGGGTGGCCTCGGCTTCTACGACTGGGCCGCGACCTTGCACAAGACCAAGCCGATCATGGTCGCCGAGTGGGGCGCCTACCACCGCGTGGGCAGGACCACCGACAAGTCGTTCGTCTACAACGGCGTCGTCAGCGAGCTGAAGAAGCGCCCCGCCATCAAGGCGATCGTGCACTTCGACACCAAGAAGGACGACCAGGGCGACCGCGACATCAGCATCGACAGCACCAGGGCGAGCCTCGCCGCGTTCAAGAAGCTCGCCGCCGACCCGATCTTCAAGGTCAAGATCGGCTGATCAGACCCCCTTGAAAGAGAGACGCCGCCCGGTCCCCCGCCGGGCGGCGTCTTTCTTTCGCTGTACGGGACGCGCCTGCTGTCAGAGTGCGGCGATCTCGTTGACCCGCGCCTTGACGTGGATCAGCTTGGTCCTGGTGGTGTGGCCGCTCGTCACCGTGAGCAGGTAACGGTGTGACACGTAGCTGTTCGGCGTGCCGGCGCACGGGAAGTCCAGCGTTGCGGAGTCCTTGGCACCGTACTCCGCGTAGATCCCGGGACCGTCGACCGACAGGGTCGTCTTCTCGGCTCCCGTCGCCTTCCATTCGAGAATGACCGGCTGGCCGGGGTATCGCACCGCGTCGGTGCCGGACTCACATGTCGGCTTCTGCTTGACGCGGAAGTAGACGATCTCCGGGCCGGTGGACTTCTCCGGCTTCGGCTCGACCTTTTCCGGCTTCTTTTCCGCCTGCTTCTCCGGAGTCGGCTCCTGGGACGCCCCGGACTTCTTCGTGGAGGCCTCGGGCGGCGTTGACGAGCTGGTCAGCGGCTCGCTTTCGGAAACCGGGGAAGCTCCGCCGGCGGTCACGGTCCCGGTGAACGTGCATCCACTGACGAGTGCGGCGACCACCGGGGCGGCCACCACGGGAATGTACCAACGGCGCTTCTTCTCCGGCACCTACGTTCTCCTTTTCTTTTCGGTGAGGAGAAGATTAGGAATCCCGAACGGCCGTGGACCGCGCGACGAATTCTCCTGGCACGAAGTCGGTACGGCCGGTGACCGATCTGTTCCGTACGGTCACATCAGCAGTGATTTCAGCCGGCGCGCCTCGGCGATCAGCCGCGACGATCCCCGTCGTGCCGCGACCTCGGCCAGGCCGGCGACCTCACCCCGCGCCCCGGCCGCGGGCGCCACGTCGGCCGCGAGTGCCAGCAGGTCCGGAAGGCCGCGCGGCGCCACCGGCAGCAGATGCGGCAGCGCCGCGGCGAGCACCTCCCACACCTGCCGGGAAGCACCCGCCCGGTGCGCGTCGGCCAGTGCCGGAACCGATCGGCTCACCATGACCAGACCGTCCGGGCCGCCGAGCCGTCCCAGTTCGGTGCCGACGTCCGTCAGCTCCGTGCCGTCGGCAGCCAGAGCCAGGAAGAGATCCACGGCCGCCGCCCGGTCCGGTTCGTGCCGGGCGGTCAGGCCGTACACCAGCGCCAGGGCGGTCGCCGCCCCCGCCGGACCGGTGCAGTCGGCGAGCAGCGACATGCGCGGGCCGCCACCCACACCGGCGATGTCGGGCAGGATCCAGGCGGCGATCACGTCCCGGTGGTGGGGCAGCACCATCGCGAGGCCGACGTCGTCACCGCCCGGTTCCCAGCCGACCCGGAACGGCAGCGGATCCCTGACGACCGTGACCAGCTGCGCCTCCAGCGACAGCCCGGCGGTGCGGGACGGCTCTGCGGTGCCGGCCGTCTTCCCGGCGCGGGCCGGCTCTCCGGCGGGGGCCGTTTCTCCGGCGCGGGCCGGCTTCAGATCGGCCACCACCCGCTCGACGGGCGTGGTGGCCGGGTCCACCCTGGTCGGGTGGAAGCCGCCCGGGCGCTGCTCGACGCGGACGCTGACCGGATCCGGAAGGCCGCCGTCCCTCAGCCACCCGGCGAACAGCCGCCCGGCCGGTGACGTCAGCCGTTGCACGGCCGCCACCACCGCGGGTTCCACCCGGCGCGGCAGCCGCAGCAGCGCCTGCTCCAGATCGAACCGCCACGGTTGCCAGCCCTCGGCCTCGGCCCTTTCCAGCCGTGCCAGCAGAACCGTGGCGTCCAGACTGCCGTTGACGTGCGTCGGCGTGGCCGTCAGCAGCGGCACCGGCTGGTCGGTCAACCGCATCGCCACCTCGGCGATCCGCGCCGCGAGGACACCGTCCGGCGTCTTCGCCAGCGCCGAGTCGGGGCCGCCGCGCTGTCCGGTCTCCCCGGCGACCCGGAGCGCCTCGACCATCCGCTCCCATGCCGGCCCCGGATCGTCCGGGTCGGACAGCCGCCGGATCGCCACGCCGAGGAACACCGTGCGCTTCTGCGCCACCCAGATCAGGTGCTCGAACTCGTACGGGTACCGCTCCAGGAACGGCGTCAGCATGGCGGCCATCTCCCGCCGGTGACCCGCCGCGTGCAGGGTGACCAGGCCGGCGAGCACCCGCTCCCAGCCCGCGGCCGTCTCGGTGACCAGCAGCGACGCCACCTCACCGGCCAGTTCCGCCACGCCGGCGATGGGCGGCGGCATCTCGGCGGCCACGTACACGGCCGCGACACCCGGACCGGTGGTGTCCGGTCCGGCGGCGCCGGGGACGGCGTCCGGGCGGTGACGGGTGACCAGGTCGAGTGCGCGCTGCCGGATCTCGGAATCGGGGTGGCCCAGGGCGACGGCGACCGTCTCCACCATCTCGTCGATCCGGTCCGGGTGCCGGGCCGCAACCCGCGACAGCCATATCAGCTGGGCCTTGACCAGGGACTTCTCCGGTCGTACGAGAACGGGCCCGCTCACCTCCAGCAGTACTTCCAGGTCCAGCCGACCGGCGTCGTCCATTGCCCGCAACGTTCGCTGGGCCAGCGCGGCGACCGTCGACGGTCCGTCCGGCAGCATCAGGGTGTAGTCGGAGACGCGGGCGGTCGACTCGTCGAGCGTGGGCCGCAGCGCGTCGTGCAGCAGGACGAAAGCACGCAGACCGGCCGGCCGGCCGCCGTGGCCCAGCCGGTCGACCGTCGCACCGAGGATCAGGTCCCGGTCGAGCCGTCCCTGCTCCAGCAGCACCGGAACGACCGCTGGGAGCCAGGGCTCGCGATCCTCGTGTTCGACCCCCGGGTCCCGGAACGCGACCGCCGCCTCCGTGCCGAGGCCGTCGATCTCGAAGAACGCGGGAAGGAGCCGGTCCAGGAACGGATCCTCGCCGAGCCGTACGGCCAGGGATCTCGGCTCTTGCCCCGCCGGCACGGGGCGCAGCAGCTGCCGGATCCAGCCGCGGGCGAACGCCTCGGTGACCGGCGGGTCGGCGCCGGCCGCGCGCAGCAGCACGGCGGCGAGGTTCCAGTCCTCCGGGCGGCCGTTCCGCTCGGGCAGCCGCAGCGCGAGGCGGGTGCCGACGTCGGCCAGCCAGGACGGTCCCCGGCTCCGGCCCACCTCGCCGATACGGTCCAGGTAGGAGCGGTTCGACGTCCTCGCCGACAGCCTCGCCAGCAGCGTGGCGGCCTTGGCCGCACCGCGTACACACGCGATGACGGCCAGCGCCTGACCGGGGGCGGGGTTCGCCGCCGACTGCCACGGGACCGGCTCCGCGGACATGACCGCGGCCTCGATCGCGGCGCCGGCCGCGAATCGGTCCGCCTCGGCGGCGCCCGCCAGCAGTCCCACGATGCCGTCGAGGTCACCCGCCGCGGCGAGCCGGTCGATGGCTTCCTCCACCACGCAGCCGTCCTGTCCGTTCACGAGTAGTCGATGTCCAGGCGGGCGAAGCCTCTGCTCTTGAACAGGGCCTTGCCCTCCTTCCCGAAGGGGTTGCGAGAGGAGAGGAAGCTGACGCTCGCCAGCCTGGGATGATCCAGGAGCGCCTCGACGTTCACGACCCTCGGGCAGTTCAGAACACGGAGGTCGACCAGTTCGGGCAGCGTGGCGAACACGGCGCAGTCGATTTCGGTCCGTACGGTGTTGAGACGCAACGCCTCCAGCGTCGGCACCGTGGACAGCCGGTGGATCGGGAACGCACGTCCGGTCCCGCTCAGCTCCAACGTCCGCAGCGGTGCCCGGATGTGGTCGAAGACGTCGGCGTTCCTGGAGTCGATCAGCTCGAGATGGCGCAGCGTCGGCAGTGACTCCACCTGCCGCAGCACCGCCGGGTCGCCGGTGACGTTGGTGAGAAGGAACTCCAGTGGCGGCAGCGGATCGACGATCCGCGGCAGGCGCGGCGTGGTGATGCCGCTGACCCACATCAGGGCGGTGAGCCCGGGAAGGGCGGCGGCCGCGTCGAGTGGCTCCTCCGGAATCGGATCGCGGTGGTCGACGTGGACGGTGAGCGTTCTCAACCTCCCGCCGACGCCACCGGACGCCAGGTGGGGCACCAGCGGTGCCGGCACCGACAAGGACTCGAGATTGACGAGCGACGGCAGGTACGCCGGCAACCTCGGCTTCCGCAGCTGTGCGGGCGTCGGGCACAGGTGCAGGCTGCGGATCCTCTCCACATCCCCGGGCCGGGGCGACCCGCCCCAGGGGATCCGCACCGCCCCGTCGACGGTGAGGTAGTCACACTCGGCGGCATTGCCCGCACCGAAGATCCCCGGCCGGTCAGGGGGATGGACGTAGCGGTATCGGCTGTCCTCGAAACGATTCACTATCCCGGGCTGACCCACGCCGACATCATCACCCATCTCCGCCGATGGCCGGCCCACCGCGTGCCGGGGCTCCGGTACCCCGGCCCACCGCGTGCCGGGGCCCCGGTGCCGCTGGCTCGGCCCGTAGCATGGCGCCGGTGGGGTGGGAGGCACTCGAGCGGTGGGGCGGCGACGTGACCCGCATCGAACCGCTCACCGGCGGGGTCGCGAACGACGTGTGGAGCGTACGCCTCGACGGGAGCCTCGCGGTGGGTCGTCTCGGTAGCCGCGGCGACGCCGATCTCGCCTGGGAGACCGGGCTCCTGCAACACCTCGATCGGGCGGGTCTCGCCGTGCCGGTGCCGATACCGACCCGGGACGGCCGGCTGTTCGTCGACGGCCTGGTGGTGATGACGTACCAGGAGGGCGGACCGCCCGAGACGCACGCCGACTGGCGCCGCGTGGCGGAGACGCTCCGCGAACTGCATCGCCTGACGCGGGGATGGCCGCAGCGTCCGGGCTGGCGGTCGTCGACCGACCTTCTGCACTCCGCGACCGGGACGAGGATCGACCTCGATGCGATGCCCGCTGAGGGCGTCGCCCGGTGCCGGGCGGCGTGGGCGCGGCTCGCCGGACGCCGGACGTGCGTCGTCCACGGCAATCCGAACAACCCCGGCAACGTCCGCATGACCGCCGGCCGGGTGGCCCTGATCGACTGGGACGAGGCGCACGTCGACGTACCCGATCTCGACCTGGTTCTGCCCGGCAACGCGGCCGGGCTCGACGACGACGCCCACGACATCGCCGCGCAGGCGTCGGCCGCTTGGGAGGCCGCCGTGTGCTGGAAGGACGACTACGCGGTCAGGCGGCTCGCCGCGGTCAGGGAAGTCGCGGTCCAGGAAGTCGTGGTCGGGGAAGTCGCGGTCCGGGAAGCCGTGGTCGGGGAAGCCGTGGTCGGGGAAGCCGCGGTCCGGGAAGGCTGAGTGGGGACCCCGGCGCGGGGATGGCCTGACGCCGGCCTGATGGCCGCTCACATCGAGGGCGCCGTGTTCAGGAGACCAGGGTGGTTCGAAGACGTCTCGCCTCCTTGGTCAGCCGGGAGCTGCCCGGCCGGGCAGCGATGTCGGCCAGGCCGGGGATCTCGGTGCGGGCGCCGAGGGTGACGGCGACCTGGGTGGCGAGTTCGAGCAGGTCGGGCACACCCCGGACCTTGGTGGGCAGCAGCGGTGGCAGGGCCGCGGCGAGGAGTTCCCAGACGGCGGCGGAGGCTCCGGAGCGGTGGGCGTCGGTCAGGGCGGTCAGGGCCCGGCCGAGTTTGACCACACTGTCGGAGCACAGGTCGCCGAGGACCGCGCCGACCGCCCCGGCGAAGGACTCGGTGCCGGCCGCCAGCGTCAGGAACGCGTCGACGGCGGCGGCACGGTCGGACTCGTGTTTGGCGCAGAACCCGTAGGCGAGGGCGGCGGCCAGCGCCGGACCGACCGGGCCGGTGCCGTCGGCGAGCAGCGGCAGCAGCCTGGCAGAGCCTCTCTGGCCCTGGTCCGCCGTGGACGCGATCTCGCCCACGGCCCAGGCAGCCGCCACTTCGCGGTGGTGCGGCAGGACCATGGCCAGCACCTCCGGAATGTCCTTGAACTGGCGCGGCATGTACTTCGGACGCTTGACCGGCTCGTGGGTGAGTAATTGCCGTGTCAGGAGCAGACCGTCGTGGCGGGACGGGCGAAGTGTCGCCACCAGCCTGCGGGACACCGGGGCGTCCCAGGTGTAACCGCCGGGCGGGTTCTGGTCGGCGTACTGGACGAACCGCTCGCTGACGGGATCGGGCAGCCCGCCGGACGCCAGCCACTGCGCGAACCGCCGCCCGGCCGGCGAGACGAGCGCCCCGGCGCCGGCGGTCACCTCGACGGGGGTGGCACCGCGAGGCAGCCGGAGCAGGGCCTGCTCCAGGTCGAACGGCCACGGCTGCCATTGCTCGGCCTCGGCCCTGGACAGCCGCTCCAGCAGCGTCGCCGGGTCGAGGCTGCCGTTCACCCGTGTCGGGGTGGCGACCAGCCTCGGCGTCACCGGATCGCCGAGCCGCACGGCGAGCTCGGCCGCGCGCAGTGCCAGCACCCCGTCGGGCCGGGGCGACAGCTTCGAGCCGAGACCGCCGCGGCGGCCCTCGTGCCGGGCCACCTCCACCGCGTTGTGGAGATGTTGCTGGATCTCGTCCTGAGGGACGGCGCCGCTCGCGATCCGCATCGCGTTGCCGAGGCAGACCAGCGGGGAACCGGAGTTCCACCTGACGTCGGTGAACCTGGCCGGGTACCGATCGAGCACCGGGGTGAGGGCGGTGGCCAGCGCGTCACGTTCCCCGGCGGCGTGCAGAGCGACCAGCCCGGCGAGAACCCGCTCCCAGCGGACACCGGACTGGTCGTGCAGCAGCGCGACGACCTCCTCGGCCAGTTCGGGCGCGTTCGCGACGGGCGGCGGCATGGGAGCGGACTCCACCGGCGGCGGCAGCGAGGGCACGCCGGCGGGCCCGGTCACCGGCACGATCCCGCCGAACAGCTCCGCGGCACGGGCCGGGAGGTCGCCGGCCAGGACCCGGGAGGCGTCGGCGAGCCGGGCGACCACGTCCGGGCCGAGATGCGGCAGTTGCCTGCCGATCAGGACCAGCGCGCGTTCCTGGACGTCGAGAGCCGGGTGGCCGAACGCGACGGCGATCGTCTCGAACACCTCACCGGCCCGGCCCGGCTCCCGGCCGGCCACCCTCTCCAGCCAGGAGATCTGCACCTTGACCATGGTCTTCTCCTTGCGGAGCAGAACCGCGGAGCTGGTGTCGAGCAGTGTCTCCACGTCGAGGCGGCCGGTGTCGTCCAGAACGCGCAGGACCCGCTGCGACAACGCCGCCACCGGGCCCGGGCCCTCGGCGAGCATCCGCGCGTAGCCGAGAGCGTGCGCGGCGATCTCGTCGGCCGTCGGGTCGAGCTCGTCGTGCAGCTGCAGGAACGGGCGCAGGGCGTTGGGTGTGTCACCGCGTACCAGCCGGTCGATCGTGGCCGCCAGCACGACCTTGCGCTGCAGGCGGCCTTCGGCGACCAGCGAGGCGACCGCGGCGGGGAAGTGGTGGGCAGCCGTCAGCCGCCCCTCCGGCTCGCCCCACGACGAATGGGTGACGGCGGTGCCCAGGGTGTCGATGTCGAAGACCGCGGGCAGGAGCAGGTCCAGGTACGGGTCGTCGCGCAACCGGACGTTCAGCGGCGGTCGTTCACGGCCGTGACCGCCGTACGGCTGGAGGAGGCGCAGCAGCCAGAAGCGCGTGACGCCCTCGGTGACCGGCGGCTCGACCCCGCCGGCCCGCATGATCGCCGCGGTGAACGCCCACTCCCCGTTGTCCCAGTCGCTGCCCGTGGGCGTCGGGCGGGACAGCCGGGTGCCCAGGTCACCGAGCCAGTCCAGCCGGCGGGCCTGAGCGAGCGCCAGAAACCGGTCCATCGGGATCTCGCGCCACTGGGCCCGCAGGCTGCGGTGGCGCAAGAGGCTCGCGGCCTTGGCGGCGCTGCGTGCCGTGCCGATGACGGCCAGCGCGTACCCCGGAGCGGGGTTGGTGTGGGAACGCCACCACACGTCCGGGCCGGCGCCCTTGATGCCGGCCTCCACCGCCTTGCCGAAGGCCAGCCGCTCCTCTTCGCCGGCCTGCAGCAGCAGTCGTGCCACCCCGGTGTGGTTGCCGGACCGTGCCCGCACGTCCAGCATCTCCCAGTCGAGCCTCATGCCGTGCCGCCCACGGCATGCGGCCCGGCGATCTCCCGGGAGATCGCCGGGTGGACGTGCTCGGTTTCCGTGCCATGCCGCCCACGGTTTCCGGTGCCGGCGATCTCCTGGGAGAGGGCCGGGCGGACGTGGTCGGTCGGGTCGGGGTTCGGGTGGCCCGCGGAAACCATGCCGCTGAATCTAGAGACCGGGTACGACATTTACGACCGGCCGTCCGGCAGGTCGCGGCTGTCGGGCAGGTCGCGGCTGTCGGGCAGGTCGCGGCTGTCGGGCAGGTCGCGGCTGTCGGGCAGGTCGCGGCTGTCGGGCAGGTCGCGGCTGTCGGGCAGGTCCTGGCCTCCGTCGGACGTGGGTGCCGGACAGCCCCGAAAACAGCCGTCCGTCGCGGCGCCCGGAGTGGACGCCGGGGGAGCGGCGTCCACGAACGCGGTCATCAGGGTGCCAGGGTGGACTGGAGACGTTTCGCCTCCTGGACCAGGCGGGAGGCGCCTGGACGGGCAGCGATGTCGGCCAGGCCGGGGATCTCGGTGCGGGCGCCGAGGGTGACGGCGACCTGGGTGGCGAGTTCGAGCAGGTCGGGCACGCCCCGGACCTTGGTGGGCAGCAGCGGTGGCAGGGCCGCGGCGAGGAGTTCCCAGACGGCGGCGGAGGCTCCGGAGCGGTGGGCGTCGGTCAGGGCGGGCAGCGCCCGGCCGAGTTTCGCCGTGCTGTCGGAGCAAAGGTCGCCCAAGGCTTCGCCGACCCGTCCGGCGAACGGCTCGGTGCCGGCCGTCAGCGTCAGGAACGCGTCGACGGCGGCGACACGGTCGGACTCCTGTTTGGCGCAGAACGCGTAGGCCATCGCGGCCGACAGCGCCGGACCGATCGGGCCGGTGCCCTCGGCGAGCAGCGGGAGCAAGCGGGCGGAGCCCTGCTGGTCCTGGTCGGCGAGGGCGGCCATCTCGGGGAGAGCCCAGGCCGCGGCGACCTCGCGGTGGTGGGGAAGCACCATCGCCACGACCTCCTCGGCGCCCTCGAGGTCGTCGGGCATGTACTTCAACTCGTCCGGCGGTGCGAGAGTGAGCAACTGCCTCTCCAGCCGGAGTCCGCCGTCGCGGGCTGGTCGCAGCCTGGCCAGCATCCGGCGGGCCACCGGCCGGTCCCAGTCGTAGGCGCCGAGGTAGCCCAGCTTCCCCTGCTGGACGACCCGCTCGCTGATCGGGTCGGGCAGCCCGCCGGAGGCCAGCCACTGTGCGAACTGCCGGCCCGCCGGGGACGCCAGCGCGGCCACGCCCGTCGTCACGTCGGCGCTGACGGGGCCGCGGGGCAGGCGCAGCAGGGCCTGCTCCAGGTCGAACGGCCACGGCTGCCAGCCCTCGGCCTCGGCGCGGGACAGCCGGTCCAGCAGGACGGCCGCGTCGAGGCTGCCGCTCACGTGGGTGGGCGTGGCCACCAGCATCGGCATCATCGAGCCGTTGAGGTGTACCGCGATCTCGGCCACGCGCAGAGCCAGCACCCCGTCGGGCAACGGGGACAGTCTCGACCCGTTCTCGCCGCGGCGGCCCTCCTGCCGGGCGATCCGGACCGTCTCGTGAAGGCGCCGGTGGACGCCGTCCTGGCGAGCTGGATCGATCGCCATCGTGATCGCGGCGCCCAGGCAGGCCAGGGCCTCGCCCTCGTTCCACGGATGCTCGCCGAGATCGCCCGGATAGCGGTCGAGCAGTGGGGACAGCGCCGCGGTCAGCGACCCCCGGCCGCCGTCGGCGTGCAGAGCGACGAACGCGGCCAGCACCCGCTCCCAGCGGACGCCGGACTCCTCGTGGACGAGAACCGCGATCTCCTCGGCGAGCTCGGCGGCGGTCGTGATCGGCGGCGGCATCGGGGCCGGGCCGGTGTGCGGCGGCAGCTCGGGCACGGTCTCGGTGAGCACGGTGGTGCCGAACAGGGCGGCGGCGCGGGCCGGCAGGTCGCCCGCCAGCACCACGGACGCCTCGGCGAGCCGGGCCACGGTGTCCGGCGCGAGGCCGGGCAGATGCTTGGCGACCAGGGTGAACGCGCGTTCCTGGATGTCGAGAGCGGGATGACCGAACGCGGCGGAGACCGTGCCGAACACCTCGTCGGCCCGCTCGGGTTCGCGCCGGGCCACCTTTTCCAGCCAGGTGATCTGTGCCTTGACCAGGGTCTTCTCCTTGCGGAGCAGGACCGGGAAGCTGGTCTCGAGCAGGGTGTCCGCGTCGAGGCGGCCGGTGTCGTCGAGAACACGCAGGCAGCGCTGCGCCACCGTGGCGACCGCGCCCGGCCCTTCGGCGAGCAGCCGGGCGTAGTCGAGAGCGTGGGCGGCGATCTCGTCGACCGCCGGGTCGAGCTCGTCGTGCAGCAGGACGAACGGGCGCAGCGCGTTGGGCTTGTCGCCGCGCGCCAGCCGGTCGATGGTCGCGGTCAGGATCGCCTTGCGTTCCAGCCGGCCCTCGGCGACGAGTGCGGCGACCGCCTGATGGAACCGGATCGCCGACTTGGGCAGCGCCGAGTCCTCACCCCAGGTGGCGTTGAAGATGTCCGAGCCCATGCCGTCGATCTCGAAGACGCCCGGCAGGAGCACGTCGAGGTCGGGGTCCTCGCGCATCCGGATGCTCAGCGGAGGCACCCGCTCGCGCCGGGGCCGGATCAGCCGGGCCAGCCAGCCCCGCACCACCCCCTCGGTGACCGGTGGCGGGGTCCCGCCGGCCCGCAGGAACCGGGCGGTGAACGCCCAGTCGCCGCCGTCCCACACGTCGCGGGTGGGCAGCCGGGCGGCCAGCCGCAGACCCAGGTCGCCCAGCCAGTCGAGCTCGCGGGCCTCGGCGACCTGCAGCACCCGGTCGAACTGGATCTGCTGCCACGAGTCACGGATCCCCCGCTTGAGCAGCAGGGTCGCGGCACGGGCGGCGCTCGGTGCGGCACCGATGACGGCGATCGCGTAGCCGGGCGCGGGGTCGACCCGGGCCCGCCAGTAGACGTCCGGGTCGACGGCCCTGAGACCGGCCTCGAACTGCTTGGTGAACGCGAGGCGTTCCGCCTCGGTGGCCTCGAGGAACAGCCGGGCCACGCCGGGCTGATCGCCGGACCGGGCGCGCCGGTCGACGGTCTCCCAGTCGAGGGTCATGCCGGCACCTCCTCGGCGGCGTCCTCGGTGACCGCGCCGGCGAGGACCATGCGCACCGCGAGGGCGTGCTTGCACGGCCCGCGCTCGCCGCGGTGTTTCGCCCACCAGGGGCAGGTGCACGAGGTCGCCTCGCGGACGTGGTAGATCTCGTCGCCGCTGCGCACCACAGACACCTCCGGCCCGGCGGTGACCGCGCCGGAGGTGGCCAGGGCCCGCGCGCCGGCCAGCCGTGGGTTCATCCGCTCGACCACGTCGGCGGAGTACGGGAGCGTGCGGTGGAAATAGCCCGCCTCGGCCACGTCGTAACCCACCCGGCCGGCCGTGCCGAGCTGGGTGAGCGCGTCCCGGACCCGGGCGGCGGGCAGCCCGGCGGCGGTGGCCAGCGTGTCCACGTCGATCGTCGGGTCCCACGAGAGCAGGGCGCTCACCAGGTCGGCGTCGTCGGCGGCCTCGTCGCTGGCGAGGGCGTCGAGGACGGCGCCCTCGCCGGAGAAGCCGCGGTACGGCTCGGGCGACAGGGTCAGCGACAGCCGCAGCGACGGCATGCTGAGCTCCCAGGTGCTGGCCACCGGACCACTGCCGGCGGCCACGGCCGGACCGTAGACGCGCAGCCTCGTCGCGTACCGCAGGAAGGGTTTGAAGGCCGTGAGACGCCCGGCGCCCGGCAGGCACACCGCGCCCGGCACCGGCCGGGACGTGAAGCGCAGCGAACGCCCTGCGGGAACCGCCCAGAGGATCGACTTGTCACCCGCCGGGAGCCGGTTGAGCAGGATCCGCGCCTCGGCGACGCCGATCTCGGCGCGCGCGTCGAAGCGGGAGGTGAGCACCTGTGCCTCGGCGAAGCCGCGCAACCAGCGTGACGGCAGCGGCACCTTCCTCTCCACGAGCTCGCCGTCGAAGGTGGTGACGGTGAGGTCGTCGGGGCCGACCGCGACGTGCATCGGATCGGTGCGCCCGACGCGGGTCAGGGCCCGCTGGAGCGGCACGTTGACGTCGACGTTGGTGGTGCCGTGCGCCTCGATGTCACCGTCGAGGCCCTCGGGCAGCACGTCCATCCGCGCGTAGACGCCGCAGCAGCCGGAGAACGACTCGAACCGCAGCCGGTCGGAGCCGGCCGTGACGACCGGGTCGAGACTGGCCGGGGGAAGCGGCCGGAAATATCTGGTCCGGGCGACCTCGGCGACCGCGAGCAGGCCGGTGGCGGCGGCGCCCGGGTCGGTGAGGAAGCCGGTGAAGAAGCGGGGGTGCGCTGCGGGACCACCGGAGGTCTGCAGGGTGAGGCTGTCGTCGAGGGCCGACGAGCCGAGGTACGAGTACGCCGCGGAAACCATGCGCAGAACCTAGAGGCCGGGTACGACATTTTCGACCGGCCGTCCGGATCTACGGAGTCAGCAACTGGATGACCTGCAGTCTCTCGGCCTCGACCAGGGCGAAGTAGCTCCCGGGGTTGCGCGGGGCGAGATCCGAGTCCGGAACGCCCGCGTCCCACTCGACGTGTCCCCAGAAGTCGACCTCGTCGGAGACCAGCATCGACGCGGCGGCCTCGACATCGCCGGTGGCGCCGAGCACGCGCATCGCCCCGGAGACCAGGGCGATCGCCTCCGGGTTGTCCGCCGCCGCGTCGCCGAAGGCCGGGGCGAGCAGCAGCAGCGCCTGCGCCCGCCGGACCGGGTCCTCCTGCCGGGCGGCGACGCCGGCCAGTTCGGGCCAGGAGAGTCCGGGGCCGGTCTGGTGCCCGTCGATCGCCGCGATCGGGATCGCCTCCGCCCCGCCGCCGGGAAGCACCAGGTAGTCCACCCCGTCGTCCTCGTCGAGGTTGCGGAACACCACAGCGATCTCGGCACCGCCGCCCAGCCCGACCCGGAGCACCTCCCAGCGGCCGGGGTCGATGAAGTCGTCGAGGTCGTCGTCCGCGGCGGTGTTCCAGATCGCGGCGAGCACGTAGTCCTCATCCGGGATCATGAGGGCCCGCAGGTAGGCGGCCCAGAAGCCGGGCTTGTCGAGGAGGTGGCGGCCGTCGGTGAGCAGCGCCGCGACGTCCAGGTCGGGGTCGCCCTCGAAGAAGTTCTGATAGCCGCCGAGATCCACTGCGGAAGCATAGATCGGGCACATGGTTCACCGGAGTGAGAAGGCGGACACCAAGGCAGCAGTGGTCACTCCGGGCGACTAACCTCGCGGACAGGACACGACTGAGCGGCCGGTTCCTCCGGTGCCGGGCGGCGGATCGTGCCACGATTTGTGCGTCGTCCAGGTTCGGAGTGGGAGAGATGAGCGAACACGTTTCCGACAGCGCCGAGTGGCAGACTCTTCAGGGACTGGCCGAGAAGTTCGCCGCGGTGCACCTGCGCGACCTGTTCGGCAGTGACCCGCAGCGGGGCGAGCGTTATGCCGCCGAGGTCGCCGGGCTGTATGTCGACTACAGCAAGAACCTCGTCACCGACGAGGTCCTGACCGCCCTGTTCGCGCTGGCGCAGCGGGCGAAGCTCAGCGAGAAGATCACCGGCATGTTCGCCGGCGAGCACATCAACATCACCGAGGACCGTGCCGTCCTGCACACCGCGCTGCGGCTGCCGCGTGACGCGTCGCTGGTGGTCGACGGCCAGGACGTGGTTGCCGACGTGCACGAGGTCCTCGACAAGATGGGCGCGTTCGCCGACAAGGTCCGCTCGGGGGAGTGGAAAGGCCACACCGGTGAGCACATCAAGACGATCGTCAACATCGGCATCGGTGGCTCCGACCTGGGCCCCGTCATGGCGTACGAGGCGTTGAAGGACTTCAGCCAGCGCGACATCGAGTGCCGGTTCGTCTCGAACATCGACCCCACCGACCTGTTCGAGAAGACCGTCGACCTCGACCCGGCCACCACCCTGTTCATCGTGGTGTCGAAGACCTTCACCACCCAGGAGACGCTGACCAACGCCAAGGAGGCCCGCGCCTGGCTGCTGGAGGGTCTCGGCGGTGACGCGTCCGCGGTCGCCAAGCACTTCGTCGCGGTCAGCACCAACGCCGCCAAGGTCGGCGACTTCGGCATCGACACGGCGAACATGTTCGGCTTCTGGGACTGGGTGGGTGGCCGTTACTCGCTGCCGTCCGCGGTCGGCCTGTCCGTCATGATCGCCATCGGCAAGGAGCGGTTCGCCGAGATGCTCGCCGGTTACCACGCCGTCGACGAGCACTTCCGCGGAACGCCGATCGAGCGCAACGTGCCGGCCCTGCTCGGCCTGATCAACGTCTGGTACGACACGTTCCTCGGCGCCCAGTCGCACGCGGTCCTGCCGTACGCCCAGTATCTGCACCGTTTCGCCGCCTATCTCCAGCAGCTCACCATGGAGAGCAACGGCAAGTCGGTGCGCCTGTCCGGTGAGCCGGTCACCTTCCAGACCGGCGAGGTGTTCTGGGGCGAGCCCGGCACCAACGGCCAGCACGCCTTCTACCAGCTGATCCACCAGGGCACGAAGCTGATCCCGGCGGACTTCATCGGTTTCAGCGTGCCCAACCACGACATCGGCGAGATGCACGACCTGTTCATGTCGAACTTCCTGGCGCAGACCGGCGCGCTCGCGTTCGGCCGCACGCTGGAGCAGGTACAGGCCGAGGGCACCGACCCGAAGGTGGCGCATCACCGCGTGATGCAGGGCAACCACCCGACCACCACGATCCTGGCCCACTCGCTGACGCCGCAGACGTTCGGGCAGCTGGTGGCGCTCTACGAGCACATCACCTTCACCCAGGGCGTGATCTGGGAGATCAACTCCTTCGACCAGTGGGGTGTGGAGCTCGGCAAGGTGATGGCCAACCAGCTCGCGCCGAAGCTGACGTCCCGTGAGGCGCCGGCCGACGACGCCGACTCGTCGACCAACACGCTGATCAAGCGGTACCGGGAACAGCGCGGCCGCTGATTTCTGTCGTAGGCCTTCTCTAGGCTCAGGGCCGTGGACATCGACACGGCCCTGAGCCTCCGGATGACGAGCCTGCTGCTCGGCGCGCGTTCCAAGACCGACGTGCCGGGCATCGTGGAGTGGTTCGGCGCCATGCAGGCGCAGGATCTCAACAGCGTGCTGTGGTCGCTGGGCGTGCGCCTGCCAGGCATCACGTTGCCCGAGGTGGTCGCCGCCACCGAGCGGGGTGACGTGGTCCGCACCTGGCCGATGCGAGGCACCGTTCACCTGGTCCCGTCCGCCGACGCGCACTGGATGCTCGAGCTGGCCGGTGTCCGGAGCCTGAGCGGGGTGGCCAAGCGCTGGGAATACCTGGGCCTCGACGAGAAGACCGCGCACCAGGCGATGGACGTGCTCGGCGCGGCGATCGCGGCCGGCGGCGGCCGCCTGACCCGGTCGGCGTGTGTGGCCGCGCTCAACGAGGGCGGCATCTCCACCGAGGGCCAGCGGGGCTACCACCTTCTCTGGTATGTGAGCCAGCGCGGCATCACGGCGATTGCGCCCAACCAGGGCAGCGAGCAGACGTTCGTGCTGCTCGACGAGTGGGCCACCGAGCGCAACAGCCCGTCCCGCGAGGAGGCCCTGGCGGTCCTGGCGAAGCGCTACTTCCAATCCCACGGCCCGACCACGGTCAAGGACTTCGCGGGGTGGACCGGTCTGACCATGACGGACTGCCGGAAGGGCGTCGACGGGGCCGGATTGGCCAGGGTCGACGTCGACGGCGTGGAGATGTGGGCCGACCCGGCGGTGCTCGACGCGGGCCCGGCGACCGGCTGGTGGGCGCTGCCCGGCTTCGACGAGTACATGCTCGGCTACAAGGACCGTTCCATGATGGCGACGAAGGAGCAGGTCGCGAAAGTCATCCCCGGCAACAACGGGATCTTCCAGTCGACCCTGGTCCGTGATGGTCGCGTGATGGCCACCTGGAAACGGACGCTGGGCAAGAAAGCGGTCACCGTGACGGTGTTGCCTCTGGCCGAGTTCGACATCGAGGAGGCGCGCCCGGCGCTGGAGCCGTTCGCTGCCTTCGTGGGCCTGCCACTAACTGTAAAGACTCTTCCATAATCCACTGTTAAGAACCCTTGATATTTACGTGTGTGAACTCGAGGATGTGGTCACACACGCCACGGATGTCGAGGAGTTCGCCATGAGGCTTCGCCGCAAGATGCTGGCCGTGATCGCCGGAGCGGGGGTGGTGCTGGGTTCGGCCGTCGCCTTCGCCTCGACCGGAAACGCGGCCGTGGCCTGCTCCTCGACGATCTGGGCCGAGGGCGTCAGCTACACCGCGGGGCAGCAGGTCACCTATCAGTCGACGCTCTACCAGGCACTGGTCACGCACACCGCCTGGGCGGGGACGAACTGGAACCCGGCCGCAACGCCGACCTTGTGGAAGAGCCTCGGCGCGTGTGAGGGCGGTACGAACCCGAGCCCCAGCCCGTCGGTGAGCAAGAGCCCTTCCACGAGCCCGAGCCCGAGCCCGTCGACGTCCCCGTCGACATCGCCCTCCAACCCGACCGGCTGCGGCGTCAAGGGCCGCCCCGCCGGCAAGGTCCTGCAGGGCTACTGGGAGAACTGGGACGGGGCCTCCAACGGCGTCCACCCCGGCATGGGCTGGATCCCGATCAACGACAGCCGGATCACCCAGCACGGCTACAACGTGCTGATGGCGGCCTTCCCGGTGATCCGCTCCGACGGCACGGTGCTGTGGGAGAACGGCATGGACTCCGGTGTCAAGGTGCCCACCGTCGCCGAGATCTGCGCCGCCAAGGCCCAGGGCGCGACCATCCTGATGTCCATCGGCGGCGCGACCGCCGGTGTCGACCTCAGTTCCAGCGCCGTCGCCGACCGGTTCGTGGCGACCATCGTGCCGATCCTGAAGGCGTACAACTTCGACGGCATCGACATCGACATCGAGACCGGCCTCACCGGCAGCGGCAACATCAACACCCTGTCGACCTCGCAGGCCAACCTGATCCGGATCATCGACGGCGTCCTCGCGGCCATGCCGTCCAACTTCGGCCTCACCATGGCACCCGAGACGGCGTACGTGACCGGCGGCTCGGTCGTCTACGGCTCGATCTGGGGCTCCTACCTGCCGATCATCAAGAAGTATCTGGACAACGGCCGCCTCTGGTGGCTGAACATGCAGTACTACAACGGCAGCATGTACGGCTGCTCCGGTGACTCGTACGGCGCCGGCACCGTTCAGGGCTTCACCGTGCAGACCCAGTGCCTCGCGAACGGTCTCACCATCCAGGGCACGACCATCCGGATTCCGTACGACAAGCAGGTCCCCGGACTGCCCGCGCAGGTGGGTGCCGGTGGCGGTTACATGACACCGGCCCTGGTCAGCCAGGCCTGGAACAGTGTCCCCGGCATCAAGGGCCTGATGACCTGGTCGATCAACTGGGACGGCTCCAAGAACTGGACCTTCGGCGACAACGTGAAGGCCCTGCAGGGTCGCTGACCGATCCCGGTACTGCCCGCCCCGGACCGTCCCCGGGGCGGGCAGTGCTGTTTCAGCAGAACTCATTGACATGCGGGAAAGGGCTTTCTAGCGTCGGGATCCCATCGACGAACAGGAATCCCATGAAGCGTCGTTCCGTCATCTCGCTCCCCGCCGTGGCCCTCGCCGCCCCGCACCTGGCCGACGCCCGCGCGGCAGCCGGCTTCGAGGGCCCGTCCGTGATCGACGGCAACCTCCCGGTCTTCTTCGAGCGCCTGAAGCCGGAGCTCACCTTCCCCCTCGCCTGGCCGAACGCCCGCGAGCGCGAATTCCGGGACTGGAAACGACGGGCCCGTGCCCGGTTCGAGGAGCACCTCGTCGAACCCGCCGACCACACCCCCTTCCGCCCGGAGATCGTCGACGAGCAGCCCGGCCCCGGATACCGCCGCCGCCAGCTGATCTTCAACGTCACCCGGCACAGCCGCGTCCGCGCCACCATGCTGGTCCCCGACGGTCCGGGCCCGTTCCCGGCCGCGCTGCTGCTGCACGATCACGGCGCCCGGTTCGACATCGGCAAGGAGAAACTGATCGAACCCTGGTACGACGAGGCCCGCCTCACCTCGGCCCGCGCCTGGTCGGCGCGCTACTTCAGTGGCCGTTTTCCCGGCGATCACCTCGCCGCCCGCGGTTACGCGGTCCTCGCCGTCGACGCCCTCGGCTGGGGCGACCGCGGCGGCCTCACCTACGAGGGCCAGCAGGCCCTGGCGAGCAACCTGTTCAACCTCGGCTCCTCACCGGCCGGCCTGATGGCCCGCGAGGACGCCCGCGCCGCAGCCCTGCTGACCACGCTGCCCGAGATCGACCGGCGCCGGATCGCCGCGGTCGGTTTCTCGATGGGCGGTTACCGAGCGTGGCAGGTCGCGGCCCTCTCCGGCCACATCGCGGCGACCGTCTCCGCCTGCTGGATGACGGGTCTCAAGGAGATGATGGTCCCCGGCAACAACACGCTGCGTGGTCAGTCCGCCTTCTACATGCTGCATCCCGGCCTCTACCGGCACCTGGACATCCCGGACGTCGCGAGCCTCGCCGCCCCGCGCCCGATGTACCTGACCGGCGGCGAACTCGACCCACTCTTCACCGCCGAGGGCGTCGCCGTCGCGTACCGCAAGATCGCCCGGGTTTATGCCTCGCAGCGCGCCGCCTCGCGGCTGCGCACCCGGACCTGGCCCGGCCTCGGCCACATCTTCACCGCCGAGATGCAGGACGATGCCTTCGCCTGGCTCGATCAAAACCTCAAGACCTAGATGTCGTACGAGAGGACGCCGGCACCTTCCGCGACGAGTTCCGAGCGCACCACCTCGAGCAGCCGGCCCATCCAGTTCGACGCGTTGTCGCCGGTTGCCCAGTACCGGGAGTCGGACGGCCGGTACAGGATGCGGGCGTCCCCGGTGCCGAGCAGCGTGGCGGCCATCGCCGGATGACGGCGGAACTTGTCCCGCAGCAGCGCACCCATCAACCCCAGCCGGGCATCGGCCCAGTCCCCGCGCCGGGGCGCGTCCCGGCCGAGCGCCTCCGCCTCCGCGGCTCGCCCGGCTGCGGCGATCAGATCGTGCTGCCTCGGGTCGTCGGTGGAGAGTGCCCAGTAGGCGTGCGTGACGCTCCGGTACTCCCGGCCACCGTGCACGACGAGGGCGGGATAGTCGTTCTGCAGCACCTCCGGCCCCGGCGGCTCCGGCCAGCCGTTCGGGTAGCCGGTCCAGCGCACGATGAACGGGGCCGTGGTGGCGATCTCGGGACCGTCGGCGCTTCTCCGGGCGACCGATCGGTCGAAGGCGCGTGCCTGCTCGCGGAAGTACTCGAGCGCCCACTCCCGGGTCTCGCTCGTCACGGCCACGACCGAGCCGGGATCCCGGCCCTCGATCGACTCGCCGGGAGCGGCCAGCAGTACCCGGACCGGCACGTCGTTCTGGTCCATGTCGCCGAGGAAGTAGATCCGGCGATCACCCGGAATCGCCAGGTAACGCTCGCGGGCGGTGGCCAGTGCCGCGTCGGTGGGATCGGCGGCGTAGGCGAGGAACGCGTCGTACGCCAGCCGCGACGAGTGGTGCCGGCCGGCGAGGCGGGCGAGATCGTCGGCGATGTCGGCCAGCAGCGCCTCCACGGTCAGCGGATTCTCCCGCGAACCGGCGGTGACCACCCCGAGGCCGGGCACGGACACCTCGGTTCCCTCCGGCGGGTCGAGCGTGAGAGTCCCGTCGGACAGCGCCTCGCGCAGCCCGTCGAGGTCGGTGGTGCTGCCGACTCCCCAGGTCACGTGTCCGTCGGCGAAGTACATCAGCGGAACCATCCGATAACGGCGGACCCGCAGGATGTGGTCGTACTGGCCTTCGTAGATCAGGCGCTGCAAGCCGTGGACGACGTCACCGTCGACTCTCCGCCAGGTGAGGGTGCTGTCCGGCATGTGAGGACCCTAGCCGCTGGCCGGGCAGCTCGATGTACCGGTGGGTGAGCCACGAGACGCCGAGGACCATGGTCAGGTAACCGGCCGCGAGCAGCGGATCCGGGATGTCCGAGCGCAGGATCGGCCGCCCCAGTTCGATCACCGCGTAGTGCACCAGATAGACGGAGTAGCTGAGCACGCCGATCCGGGTCAGCCAGAACGGCGTGCGATGGTGACGCAGCAGCATGCCGGCCACGAACGACCCGCCGAAGACCAGCAGCGTGAGCACCGAACGTGCGATGTAACGCGGGGTCAGCGCGTCGAGCGCGGCCAGTTCACCGATCCAGACGGCCAGCAGCGCGGACGCCACCACCGCGATCACCGCGCCCGCCCGCAGCCAGCCGACCTGCCCGTGGTCGGCACGGTGGATGACCGTGCCGGTGAACATCACGGCGACGATCAGCAGGCCGTCCCGGGCGTGCGCCGGATCCATGTTGAACAACAGCAGGCCCAGCGCCAGGCCACCGAGCAGCAGGCCGCCGCCGATCTCGGCCCACCGGCGGCGGGACACGACCGCGGCCAGCCCGGCGACGAGGACCACCGCGGCCGCCCACGGAACCTGGCCGAGCCGGAGCGGGACGAGGGGCGCCGTGGCCGCTCCGGCGAGCGCCAGGAGGACCGGCGGAAGAACGGAACGCTCCCTCCGTACCGCAAAGAGGGTGGTGACCAGAAGGTAGAAGACCATCTCGAAGGAGAGCGTCCAGAAAACCGCGGTGACGAGCGGCACACCCGTGAGGAAGGGCAGCATCGTCGCGTGGCCGGCCACCGAGGCGACGGGGTCCTGCGGCGGGTGGGCGACCGCGAGGACCGCGATCACCGCGAGGTAGAGCGGGAAGAGGCGGCGGGCGCGGCTGATCCAGAACCGTCGCAGATCGCCGTGCCGTTCCAGCGAGGCCGGGACGATGTAGCCGCTGACCAGGAAGAACAGCATCACGCCGGCGGTTCCGGCGTGCAGCCACTCGCCGGTCACCGCCCGCAGGCCGGTGAAGGTGAACCGGGTCAGATGCGCATAGACCACCAGCAGTACGGCGACGGCGCGGAGCCCGTCGAGCCACGCCAACCTGGGTGCGGTCATCGCAGAAACATAGTTGACTCGGCGGTATGTCGATATGGACCAGTGAACTCGCCGGCACCCTGCACCACGACACGATCGACTCGCAGGCCCTGCGCGGCAACGTCCTCGGCGACCCGCACGTGCGGCCGCTGTGGGTCTACACGCCGCCCGGCTACGAGCAGGGCGACCAGCGCTACCCGAGCATCTACGTGATCCAGGGCTACTCCGGCCAGGTCACCATGTGGAGCAACCGGACGCCGTTCCGGCAGCCCTTCGTCGAGACCGCCGACCAGGTGTTCGCCCAGCAGAAGGCGCCCGGCTGCATCCTCGTCTACGTCGACGCGTGGACCGCGTACGGCGGCTCGCAGTTCGTCGACTCGCCCGGCACCGGGAACTACCACACCTACCTCTGTGACGAGGTGGTGCCGTACGTGGACGCCAACTACCGGACCTTGGCGCACCGGGACTCACGGGCCATCACCGGCAAGTCGTCCGGCGGGTTCGGCGCGATGATCACGCCGATGCTGCGGCCCGACCTGTTCGGCGCCCTGGCCACCCACGCCGGCGACGCGCTCTACGAGTACTGCTACCTCGGCGAGTTCGCCAAGGCCGCACGCGCGCTGCGCGACTACGACCACGACATTCTGGCGTACTGGAAGGACTTCCAGTCGCGGGTCGCCTTCACCAAGGAGGAGGACATGCTGCTGGTTCTCGTCCTGGGCTGCACCGCGGCGTTCTCCGCCGACCCGGACGGCACCCCACGGCTGCCGTTCGACCCCCGGTCCGGGCAGATCCGCGAGGAGGTCTGGCAGCGGTGGCTGCACTGGGACCCGATTCGCATGATCGATCGGTACGCCGACGAGCTGCGCTCCCTGAACGCGGTGTGGATCGACGCGGGAACGCGTGACGAATGGTTCCTCGATCTGGGTGCCGAGGCCTTCAAGGATGGTCTGGTACGGATCGGAGTACCCGGGGACAAGATCGCCTTCGAGTTGTTCCCCGCCAAGCACGGCGGCATCGACTGGCGGTACCCGCTGGCCGTCGAGTGGCTGGCCAACCGTCTTCAGAGGGACTGAGACCAGGCGCGGACGCCGTGCTCGTGCAGCGTCCGCAGACAGCGTCGCACGGCACCCCGGCCACCGGTCGCGATCGGGGTGCCGCCCGACCAGCCCGCATGCAACGTCAGCAGCACCGCCCGCAGCGGCTCCACCCCGGGCAGCGCGTGCCACAGGGCGGTGACCGTCGAGTCGAGGGTGTGACCCGGATCCGGGCCCAGGTGGACGACCCGGTCGCCGGCGTCGAGCCGGTGCGGGCCCGGGTCGGCGGGCTGTCCCTGGATCAGCGGCCACGCCTCGTCCACCAGCGCGGGCACGTCGAACAGCTCGCGGAAGTCCATGCCGGGCGGGCGGGGCGGACTGACCGGCGGGTCGTCGCCGGGCCGGCCGAGCAGGTGGTCGCGCTGGCGGGCCAGCTCGGCCCGCCGCTCGGCCGCGTGAATGACGTTGGCGAACGGCCCATCCGCGTACCGGGAGCGGATCTCCCGCTTCACCCGGCGGGCGGCCTCGAACGCGTCGGGGCCGCTGAGCAGCAGAACCTCGGACGGGCCGGTGGTCAGATAGCGGTCCAGGAAAGCGAGGATCAGGCTGTGCCCGGCCGGGTCGTACTCCGACCAGAGATACCGCACGTCCGCGGGGGAGAGGCGGACCGGCCGCCGCCCGCCGATCCGCAGCCCGGCCGCCTCGACGGCCCGCTCGGCCTCACCGGTCAGCCCGAGCCGCAGACAGTCCGGCTTGAGCAGTAGAAACGCGTCCTCGTTGATGCCGTCCCCCGATGGTGGTGACCCGCGGCGCGCATCGAGCCGCAAGTCACCACGCTAGCCAGCGCGGACCAGCGCGTGGCGACCCGCGGCGCGCATCGAGCCGCAAGTCACCACGCCAGCCAGCGCGGACCAGCGCGTGGTGACCCGCGGCGCGCCGGAGCGCCGCAGATCACCACGCCGGCGGGTCAGCCGGCCAGGTGGCCCCAGCGGTCGGCCAGTGACGACCAGGGGCCCTGGTCCTCGGCCCGGCCGCCGATCAGCACGACCACCTTGTCGGCCTGGGCCAGGGCGGCCCGTTTCGACGTCGAGCCGACCACGGTCACCCCGTGCGAGCGCAGCGCCTCCCACAGCGCCAGCTCTGTCGTCACGTCCAGCGCGGACGAGACGTCGTCGGCGATCAGCAGCTCGGTCCGCGGGGCGAGCGCCCGGGCCAGCGCCAGCCGCTGCAGCTGGCCGCCGGACAGCCGGGTCCCCTTGTGCCCGATCAGCAGCTGCAACCCGCCACCGGCCGTGGCCAGGTCGTGTTCCAGCTGCGCCACCGACACCGCGCCGGCCGCGTCCACCTCGTGCCCGAGCTGGATGTTGTCGGCCACCGTCCCGGACAGCACCCGGGGCAGCTGGGCGACGTAACCCACCTGGTTCGGGCGCAGGAACAGCTCCGGCTCGTCGACCGGATCGCCGTTCCACCGCAGCTCACCGGTGTGGTGCACGATGCCGGCCAGCGCACGCAGCAGCGACGACTTGCCGGAGCCGACCGGGCCGACCACCAGCACCAGCTCGCCGCGCTCGACGGTCAGGTCGATGTCGCGAACACCCACGGTGCCGTTCTCGTGCACCGCGCTGAAGCCGGACAGCCGCAGCGTGCGCAGCGGGTTACGCGGCGCCGTCGGCGGCGCCGGTGCGGTACCCGCCGAGATGTCCACACCGGGGATGTCGGCCGAGTACTCCGACGTGCCGGTCATCGCGGCCGTCCGGTGGGTCCACACCTTCGCCGACGGGTAGTGCGACACCAGCGACGCCGTCGTCCACGCGAACCAGCGGGCCGAGCCGAGCACCGACACCGCGATCAGCGTCGCCGCCGCGGTCAGGTGACCGCCCAGGTAGAGGCCCCACGCGGCGATCGGCAGCAGCCCGCTCGCGATCGACGGCGTGGACCGCGCCCACACCTGGATCGCGATCTCCCGCCGCTGCAGCTCACTGCGGGTCGCGTCGAGCGACGCCAGGTGCGCCAGCACCGGCTCGGTCGCGCCCGCGAGTTTCACCGTGCGCGCCGCCGACAGCGACGACACCAGAGACGTGGCGAACGCCGCCCGTGCCGCCACGGTCCGCCGGGCCGCCCGCTCCAGCCGCGGCCCGAACAGGGTCGCCGCCAGACCGGAGAGCACCATCGTGCCGGCGAAGAAAAGGCCCGGCACGATCGACTGCGAGAACACCGTCATCGACACCAGCGCGAAGATCGCGACGGTGTTGTCGATCAGGTTGTCGGCGAGCTGAACCACGCGTTCGGTGTCGCCGCCCTGTGCCACCACCTCGGCCGGGGTGTGCTTGCTGACCCGGCGCGGCCCGATCTGGCCGTGTGTGAGGCGCAGGCTGATCCGCAGCATCTGCCGCACCCACCACTCCGGGAACCAGGCCCCGGTGTAGTAGAGCGACGGGATCAGCGCCAGCAGGCCGGCCGCGATGCCGAGCGCCGGCAACAGCGGGTCGCCCATACCGTCGACCACGTTCACCCAGAGCAGCGGCAGGACCGCCCCGTCGAAGCCGAGCAGCACCAGCACCAGGAAGAACCCGCACGCGGCCAGGCCGTACCGCTTGTCGTTCATGGCGAGCCGCAGGATCTCCCGCATGGTGCGGGCCTTCGGCGGATCGGGCAGAGCCGGCGGTTCCACCGTGGGCAGCGGGTTCGACAGCGCGTCCGGCCCGAGCTCCTCGCGCATCGCGGTGTCCCAGTCGCGTTCGGCCAGCAGCACCCCGCCGCCGGACGTGTTCGCCGCCGGCACCGCCAGGTTGCTGCTCGCCATCAGCTCGGCGAACCGCTGCGACTCGCGCAGCGGGCCCGACTCCAGGACCGCGCCGTCGGCCAGCACGACCACCTCGTCGCAGCGCTGCACCGACGAGAGCCGGTGCGCCACGATCACGCCGATCCGGCCCTCCAGCAGCCGGTCGGTGGCCCGCTGCACCCACGACTCGGTGACCGGGTCCATCCGGGCGGTGGCCTCGTCGAGGATCACCACCTGCGGGTCGCGGACCAGGATCCGCGCGAACGCCACCAGCTGCTCCTGGCCGGCGGAGAGCTTGTAGCCGCCCTCGCCGAGTTTGGTGTCCACGCCGTCCGGCAGTCCGGCGACCCAGCTGCTCAGGCCGAGCTCGTCCAGCGCGGCACCGGCCCCGGGTAGCAGCTCGCGGTCGAACAGCGCGATGTTCTCGGCCAGCGAGCCGGACAGGATCTCGGTGCGCTGCGGCACGATCGCGGTCCGCCGGCGCAGGCCCTCGACGCCGATGTCGTTGAGGTCGACGCCGCCCAGGAACACCGTGCCGGGCGGCACGTCCACCGCCCTGGTCAGGATCTTGGCCAGAGTGGACTTGCCGGAGCCGGTGCGGCCGATCAGCGCGTACGACCGGCCGCGCGCGAAGGTCACGGACACGTCCCGCAGAGCAGGAGGCCGCCCGCTGTCCGCCTCGCCGTATCGGAACGTGAGGTTGCGTACGACAAGGTCGCCGTCGACGGCCTCGACACCCTCGGACGGCTCCTGCGGCACCTCGGCGAGCAGCCGTACCCGGCTCCAGGCGCCGAGCGCGTTCTGGATCTCGGGAACCATCCGGGTGAGGTGCTCCAGGGTGCCGCCGAAACCGAGCGCCAGCAGCCACACCGCGGTCAGCCGCGCCGCGTCGATGTGCCCGGCGGCCAGCGCCCAGGCCCCGGCCACGACGAGCCCGGCGATCAGCGTCCGGCTGATGCCGCCCGCGGTCGTCGTGACCTTCGCCGACATCCGCCACACCCGGCGGCCGCGGCGCAGCACCTCGGCCGAGCGCAGGGCGTAGAGGCGGCGGACGTACGGCGCGGCCAGGCTCGTACGCACGTCGTCCTGCCCGTGGATGGCCTCCTCCATCACCGCGGCCAGGTCGGACCAGGCCTCCTCCTCGGCGATGCGGACCGGGCCGATCCGCTGGACCGGTTTGTTCATCACGACGAACAGCAGCGCGCCCACGGCGATCATCGCGAGCGCGGCCGGCCACCAGACGAAGAACGTGGTGACCACCGACAGCGACGCCACCGCGATCGACTGGGCCAGGCGCACGCCGCTGCCGCGCAGCTCGGCGCCGACCTGGTAGACGTCGGAGTCGATGCGGTCGAGCAGCTCGCCGACCGGGGTGTTCTCCAGGGTCGGGATGTCCTGGCCGAACGCGACCCGGTTGAGTTCACGCCGGGTGCCCGCCGCCCAGTCGGCGGTCAGTCGCGCCACCACGAGTCCGACGGTGACGTCGCTGAGGACGGCGGCGACCAGGGCGACGGCCAGCACGGTGAAGAGGGGTATCGATCGATCGACGAGCACCGGGCCGGCCAGGGCTAACGAAGCCGCCGAACCGGACGCGCCGATGACTATCAGGAAGGCGACGAGGGCGGTGCGACTCCGGCTCGTGGCCCACAGGTCGCGGAGCAGACGCATGAAGGATCCTCGCAGCGGTAGGGGAAGGCGGTGCTTCCATCCTGCTCGGCCCCTAGACCACTGCTCAACAGGTTTATTCCTGGCATATCACCCACGCGACCGGGTCCATTCAGGACCTAGCCGTTCGGGCGGTACGGGATGGCCTGCAGCGTCCAGCTGTTGCCGTCCGGATCGCGGAAATTGACGAATCGGCCCCACGGCTGCTCGTCGATCTCGCTCGCCTCGACGCCGGCCTCGACCAGCTGCTTGCGGGCGGCGTCCGCGTCCGCCACGACGACCTGGATCTCCTGCGTCCCCGGCGTCTTCTCGGTGAGCCCGGTGCCGATCGCGATGGAGCACGCCGAACCCGGCGGGGTGAGCTGCACGAACCGCAGGCCCTCGTGCACCGTGTGGTCGTGATCGGCGTTGAAGCCGATCCGCTCGTAGAACGCCTTGGCCCGATCCACATCGGTCACGGGCACCGGGATGAGCTCGATCTTCCACGTTGCTGTCATGAGTTCATCCTGTCGCCGATTGCGGCCACTTCCTGACCGCTGCGCGAATCAGGGCACGAATCCGACACCCAGGACGGCGGCGGTCGGCAGGGCGAGCACGCCGTCGGGCGAACGGTAGGGAGCGGTCCGTGCGTCGTACTCCGACCGGATCCTGGCGATCGTCTCCGGCGTCTGCCGGCGCAACAGGTGCCCCTTGAGGCCGATCCCGGCGGCCGGCCCGTTCCACCAGGCCTCCGCCGGGATGTGCTGCGTCCAGGCGACCGTGCGGCAGCCGATGTCCTTCAGGCCGGCCGCGTCCATCAAACCCGCAAGACCCGATGTCGTACGTGCGAAGTCGTGCTCCGGGGCCAGTCGTGGCAGGTCGCCGGGCCGCACCACCCCGGCGGCGTCGAAGATCTCGTCCCAGAGCCGCTGCGCCTCGGGAAGCGGCTGCGGCCAGATCGTCACCGCGACCCGTCCGCCCGGCCGCACGACCCGCCCCATCCCGGACAGGGCGGCGGCCGGCGTACCCACGTGGTTGAGCACGAAGTTGGCCACCGCCACGTCGAAGGTGTCGTCCGGGAACGGCAGGCCGGGCAGCACGCCGTGCCGGAACTCGGCCCCGGGCACCCGCCGGGCGGCCAGCTCGACCATGCTCGGCTCGGCGTCGACGCCGGTCACCGCGGCGCCCCGCTCATCGGCCAGGCCGGCCACCGTGCCCGGCCCGGTGCCCACGTCGAGCATCCGGGTGCCGGCGGTGACCTCTGCCGCGTCGAGCAGCGCCGTCGCCGTGCCGGCGCAGAGCACCGCGAGATTGTCCTGGTAGACGTCGGCCTGCCCGGCCCACATCGCGCGCTCGTAGTCGTCGAACGAGGCGGTCACCGGGTGGAGCGCAGGATCAGCAGAGTGATCTCGCTCGGCGCGAAGATGCGGAACGGCGGGCCCCAGAACCCGGTGCCGCGGCTGGTGTAGAGCTGGGTCCGCTCGGAGTGCCGGGACAGCCCCTGCAAGCTCGGCTGGTCGGTGAGGACCAGGTAGTGGAACGGCCACATCTGACCGCCGTGGGTGTGCCCGGACAGCTGCAGGTCGATGCCGTGCGCGACCGCGTCCTTGATCTGCTGCGGCTGGTGGGCCAGCAGCAGCACCGGCAGATCGGGGTCGGCCCCGGCCAGGGCGGCCTCGTGGTCGGTCCGGTGACCGGGCAGGCCCGAGCCGCCCGCGGTGCGGTCGTCGACCCCGGCGACCACCAGGGAGTCGCCGCCACGGGTGACCACGAGGTGGCGATTGTGCAGCGTCTCCCAGCCGAGGTGCTCCATGTGCTCGACCCAGCCCTGGGCGCCGCTGTGGTACTCGTGGTTGCCGGTCACGTAGACACGGGCGAACCGGGCCCGGATGTCGCCGAGCGGAGCGGCCATCTCCAGACGCTGCTCGACGAGGCCGTCGGCGATGTCACCGGTGTGCGCCACGATGTCCGCGTCGAGGGAATTGACCACCTCGGTGACGCCGCGCGACCAGCGGGAGCGGTCGATCGGGCCGTAGTGCGTGTCGGTGATCAGCGCCACCCTCAGCCCGTCGAGGCCGGGACCGAGCCGGGAGATCGTCACCTCGACCTCGCGTACCCGGGAGACCCGCATCGCCTCGTGGTGACCCCAGGCCAGCAGGACCACGGAGATCAGCACCACACCGGCCGACACCACGCGGGACCGGACCGGGTCCTCGACACCGAGGACGGCCAGCAGCAGTCCGGCGAGCTGGCCGATGATCGACCAGGTGAACAGCACCCAGATCACGCCGAGCAGGGTGTCGGCGATCCGGGACTCGCGATCGCGATGACCGCCGTGCCCGCGGAACATCAGCCACGGGAAGCCCCCGGCGACCGCGACGAACAGCAGCGTGCCGGCCACGAAGACCGGTGCCGGCCAGTCGTTGCCGGACCAGACCAGAGTCGCCCACGGCACGCCGAACAGCAGCGACAGCACCGCGACCAGCACCAGACCGAAACGCGCGAACCGTGGTCCACGCCTGCGCGGCTCGGTCTCGACAGCCTCACCCACCGACATGACGGCAAGCATGCCACCCGCTCGTTTCAGCGCCCACCGGCAACCCTCAGCCGGCTCTCAGGATGGCGGGCCGCCCAGCCCGGCGATCACCTCGGACGGCACGATCAGGTCGGCCCGTGACCGGGTGGCCGCGATCAGCTCGGCGTTGCGCTCGTCGGTGCCGGTCGCCCAGGCCCGCGCGGCCGCGGGCTCCTTGCCGAACCGGACGTGGCGGTCGACCAGCCGCCGCAACCGCTCGCCGGGTTCCAGATCGGCGTACCAGACCTCGCTCAGCAGCTCCCGCACCGGTGTCCATGGCGGCTCGTCGAGCAGCAGATAGTTCCCCTCGGTGACGATCAGCCGGGCGGACCGCGGCACGCCGATGCTCGCGGCGATCGGTTGCTCCAGGACCCGTTCGAAGCCCGGCGCGTAGATCATCTCGTCCCGGTCCTCGAGCAGCCGCCGCAGCAGGGCCGCGTACCCGTAGGCGTCGAAGGTGTCCGGTGCGCCCTTGCGGTCGCGCCGCCCGAGCCGGTCCAGCTCGACGTCGGCGAGGTGGAAGCCGTCCATCGGCACGTGTGCCACCCAGTCCGCCTCCAGCCCGGCCGGCGGTCCGGAGGCGAGGGCCGCGACGAGCTCGGCGGCGAGGGTGGTCTTGCCGGCCGCGGGCGGGCCCGCGATGCCGAGCACGGCCCGCCGCCCGTTCCCGGTCAGCGCGCGGGCCCGGGCCACGAGATCGGGGAACGTGCGCCTCATTCCGTGACCGTACCGGTCCCTCCCCCGGGGTCGGATTCACGACTCCCGGGCTTGAACGGCCGTTCGGGCGATGTGGAGGCGCCGGGGTGGGGGCAGAGCCTGGTCGAGGATTGTCGATTACACGGGGGACTCACTTGATCACATTCCGTTCATGTTTTGCTGCACTTGTTGCGGGCTCGAGCCTGCTGGCGGGCGATCCGGGACCGCCGATGCCGATGCCGATACCGGCCCGGCCCGCGGTGGAGGTGGTCGCGCGCGGTCTCGACAGCCCGCGCGGTCTCGCCTTCGGACCACGCGGGGAGCTGTACGTCGCGGAGGCCGGGCGGGGCGGTCCCTGTCGTGCCGAGGCCGGCGGCGTGGTCTGCAGCGGCCGGTCGGGCGCGATCACCATGGTCGAATTCGGTCGCCAGTGGCGGGTGGTATCGGGTCTGCCGTCACTCGTGTCACCGGACGGCGCCGGTGTGGCCGGCCCGTCGGACGTGGTGGCCGGCGCCGGCGGCGAGCCGATCCTGACGGTGGGCGCCGACGCGCGGCTCTATCGTGGCGGGAACGTGCTGACGGGGGTCGGCGGTGATCCGGTCGCGCTCCTCGACAACACGCGCGGGTGGCTGGTTGTCGACGCGCAGAGCCGGGCGGTGCGCCGGGTGACGCCGCGCGGGCGGGTCCAGACGGTCGCGGTCCTGCCCGATCGGACGCCGCTGACGCCCGGTTCGATCACCCGGGGCCCGGACGGCGCCTGGTTCGTCGGCGAGATGTTCCACCTCGCCACGGTACGGCCCGGAGCCGCCCGAATCTGGCGCGTCGAGCCCGGCCGTGTCCCGGTGGTGTGGGCGGAGGGCTTCACCAGCATCGTCGACGTGGCCTGGTCACCGGACGGCGGCCTCTACGTCCTGGACCGCGACGCCCTGTTCCGGATCGGTCCCGACCACGCGCGCCGCCTGATCGCCACCGGCCTCGACGACCCGGGCGGTCTGGCGCTCCGGGGCGGCCACGCCTACGTCTCCACCTGCAGCACCTGCAACGACACCGGAGCCGTACTGCGCATCCGCCTCTGACATCCGGCCGCCGCGGACCGCCCCGCCCGCAGGCCGCCTCCCGGAACCGGCTGTGGCGTGCCGCTGTCTCAGCGTGCTTGAGGCAGCGGTACGCCACAGCCGGTGACCCGGCGCTGCAGCCCGTGAGGCGCCTTGCCGGGCGTGAGTCTCGCCCTCGTCGCGTGCGGAGCCCGGGACCTTCGCAGGTCGTACGAAATCTAAGGGTGTAGACCTAGACGCAGACCGGCGACGCCCGCGGGGGAGAGCGGCCGGGCCGTGGCCCGGGTGAGGTCGGAGCGGATCGCGTCCGGGAGTTCGTCGCCGAGCGCGCAGAGCGCCGGGAACAGGTCGAGGACCTGGCGGTGGCTGAGCGCGCCGGTGCCGATGAGCAGCCCGTTGAGGGCGGTCGGGCTCTGCGTGAGGCTCATGCAGAGTTCCTGGCGCCAGGCCGGATCGTGGACGTGGTCGGGGAACTCCCGGGCGATGCGGTTGCCGGACGGGGCGCGCAGGCCGCCGAGGGCGGTCTGCCGGAAGCGCGCGACGCTCGGGGCGAGGCGGCAGGCGATGCCGAGGCGGCGGGCCAGCTGCGGCACGGTGAGCACGTCGAGGCCGGAGGCGCAGCGCTCGCAGAGGCGTTCGTAGGTCTTGGCGTGGATCACGGACGCCGGGCGCTGGCAGGCGCCGTCGAGCCCGCATATGGGGTCGAGGATCACCTCGGTGAGGGTGCCCTCGTGGTCGAAGCGGCCGACGGCGAAGTAGGTCGCCGGGGCGGTGCGGTAGTGGGCCAGCGCAGCGCGTGCGCTGGCGTAGCCGTCTGGGTCGACGCCGATGCGTGGCACGCCGGCTTCGGTGTGCAGCTGAATGAGGCGGAACATGGTGCGCGCTCCCGGGGTTAGAGCGGTTTCGGTGTCCTCCTCCGATACGTCTCCCGTTGCGCTTCGGTTCACTTGTCACTTGGAGTAGTGATCGTGTGACGCCATTCGCGCTGGTAGGAGAGTCGGAGGACCCCGGACGTTACTCGCTGTAGTGTGAAATGGCTAGAGGACCAGTCGAACGGATGAGTCAGACCGACGGTCACGGTTGGTAACGTCCGTGGCCGGAAAGCGCTGGTCAGGCGCCCGAGGAAAAGATCATGGGGGGACGCGGTGACCGCTACAGTGGCCCGAACGTGGACCACGCTGCCCGCGCTGATGTACCACTCGGTCTCCGCGGTCGGTGGACCGCTGCGTGACCTGGCGGTGCCGCCGGAGCGTCTGGCCGAGCAGCTCGAAGCGCTCGGCGACGCCGGGTACCGCCTCGTCGGGCTGACCGAGGCGCTCGACCTGCTGGGCGCCGGCAGCACCGCGAAGATGGTGGCGGTCACCTTCGACGACGGCTACCGCGACTTCCTCACCGAGGGCGTGCCGGTCCTGCAGAAGACCGGCGCGGGCGCCACCCTGTACGCCTCCGTCGGCCACCTCGGCGGCCACGCCGGCTGGCTCGGCCGCTGGTCGCCCGACTTCGGGCCCATGCTCACCTGGGCGGAGCTCGACGAGGTCGCGGCCTCCGGCATCGAGATCGGCAACCACAGCCTGATTCACCACCCGCTCGACGTGCTCTCCCCACGTCAGCTGCGCGACGAGGTGGTGAGCAGCCGCGACCAGCTCGAACAGCGGCTGCAGCGGCGGGTGCGCTCGTTCGCCTACCCGCACGGCTACAACAGCGGCCTGGTCCGCCGGACCGTCGAGCGGTCCGGGCACGACAACGCGACCGAGGTCGGCCGGCGGGTGCACACCCCGTCCGAGCGCCGGTTCGCCGTGCCGCGCTTCCAGCCCACCCCGGACCACACCGGCGCCGACCTGGTCCGCCTCATCGAGGGCGGCACGCCGCTGTCCGCCCGGCTCAGGCAGTGCGCCCAGCCCGGCTGGCGGATGGTGCGCCGGCTGGCCCGCGGGGCAGGGCGGAACCTGGCATGACGGCCGGGCAGCGCCGCCGCGACGAGAGTGTCAGCCGCCGGGGCCTGCTCGGCCTGGCCGGGCTCGGCGTGGCCTCCGCGGCCGGGGCGTTCGGCATGTGGAAGGCCGCGTCCCGGGAGGCCCCGGTCACGGTCAGCGGTACACCCACCGCGCCACCGGCCTCGGCCGCGCCGACCCCGGCGCCGTTCGCCGACAAGGGGCCGTGGAAGCTCGGCGGCTCGGTGCCGTACGTGGCGGGCAAGGCCATGCTCGGCTCCTACCTGAGCCTGGACCGGATGAGCTACCCCGACGCGGTCGAGCTGCGCCGCAAGCAGCTCGGCCGCGACCAGCGGATCACGCACGTCTTCTACGCCTGGCCGGACCGGCTGCCCACGAAGATCGAGGGCATGCCGAAGAAGTCCGTGCCGATGGTGTCCTGGCGCGGCCCGCGCTACGAGAAGATCCTCAGCGGCGACTCCGACGACCTGATCGCCGCGGCCGGGCGCCGGATCCGGGACCTGGACCGGCCCGTGCTGCTGCGCTGGGGCTGGGAGATGAACGGCCGCTGGTACGAGTGGAGCGGTTTCCAGAACGGGCAGGACCCGGCGGGCTACGTCAAGTGCTTCAAGCACATCCGCAAGATCTTCGACGCCGAGGGGGCCGACAACGTCTCCTGGGTGTGGAGCCCGAACTGGAACTCGGCGCCGCCGGACGAGTGGAACCGGATGGACGCGTACTACCCGGGTGACAAGTACGTCGACTGGGTGGGCGTCTCGGGCTACAACCTGAACCAGGAGTCGCCGGCCACGCTCTTCGATCCGGTCTACCGGAAGTACTCGAACCGCAAGCCCATCATGCTCACCGAGGTGGCGGCGAAGGATCACGGGGGGACCAGCAAAGAAGATTGGATCAAGGACTTCTCGGCGTACGTCGAGCAGCGTCCCGCGATCGGCGGAGTCGTCTGGTTCGACACCGACACCCACGACGCGTACACCGAGCACTGGCGCATCGACACCCGGCCCGAGTCGGCGGCCGCGTTCAAGGCGATGGCCGCGAGCCCGCGGTTCAGCGCTTGAACAGCTCGGTGTAGACCTCGGACGAGCCGGTGTTCGGCAGGCACTTCGGGTCGTCCGGGCGCAGGATCGCCGACTGTGAGAAGTCGCCGTCACAGCGCTGGAACCAGGCCTCGTAGACCAGGTACGGCGCGTGCCCGGCGAACCACTCGTGCATCCAGCGCACGAAGTCCGGGTTGTCCCTGCCGGCGTCCCCGGTCGGCATGACACCCCACTCGCCGACCGAGAACAGCTTGCCATGGGCGCGGGCGAAGTCGAAGAGCCAGTCCAGGCCTTCCGGCTCGGCCGCCGTACGGTCGAAGTCGGCCTTCGTCGGTGACCAGGGATGGTGGTCGTAGTTGTCGATGCCGACGATGTCGACGTAGTCGTCGCCCGGGTAGCAGTTGGTGCTCAGCCCGCCGCACAGCACATCCGGCGTGTTGTGCCCGTTGATCGTCCAGTCGAGCACGACCTGCGGGTTCGTCTCCCGGATCGCGTCCGCCGCGGTCCGGTAGCAGGCGATGTAGTCCTCGGTGGAAAGGCCCCGCCAGGCCATCGACGACTCGTTCATCTCCCAGCCGAGGCGCACGATCGAGTCACCGCGGCCGTGTTTCACCATGAGCGCGCCGAAGTCGCGCCAGTTCTGGTCGTAGTCGCCGGCCGCGCAGGCGGCGACCAGCTTCTCGCCCTTGTCGGGCACGAGCGCCTGGGAGATCACCAGGACGCCGTCGAAGTCGGCGAAGAACTCGAACACCCAGTCGGACTCGCGCGTCATCGCGTCGTAGTCGGTGCGGTCGGTGTAGGTCTGCGCCATCGTGCAGGGGCGGCCCCGGTCGGTGCAGAACTCGGTGACCGAGGCGGTGTTCAGGACCGGGAAGCCGTTGACCCCGGACAGGCCGTGCTCACCCGGCCAGGATCCGGCCTCCCGGGTGAGACTCAGGTGCGCGCGGGCCGACCGGGGACCCGTTCCGGCGGCCGGGCCCGGCTGCGGCACGGGACGCTCGTCGGTGCTGTGGCAACCGGCGATGCCGATGATGAGGACGGCGACTCCGGCGGCGGCCGTCCCGAGGCGGCCGCGCCGGGACGCGGCCGGGACGTCCGGCATGCGGGCGGCTCCAGGTCTGCGGCGCTACTGGCTGGCGATGATCAGCGTACGGAACGCGGTGGCGTCCCCACCCCGGAACAGGTTCACGACGATCCGTTCGTCGCCCGGCACGGTGACCTGCCCGGTCCAGGCGCCGTCGCCGTCCGGCGCGACGTCACGGGTGCCGAGCTGCGCGCCGCTGTCGCCGATCCACACCATCCGCCACGGCCCGTCGATGGACTTCAGGCCGCTCGCCGACACCTGGAGGACCCGGTTGCCGGCGGTGTCCACCGGTCCCGGCGGCGCGGCCGACAGGCTGCTGACCGCGACGTCGTAGGTGTCGACCGAGTCGGCGTACGACCACACCCCGGCCCCGGCGACGAGCAGCACCGCCAGGGTCAGCGGCAGCACGTCCCGGATCAGCCGCTCCTGGGAGACGAGCTTCGTGGGAGCGGGGGTGGTCGCCGGAGGGGAGTCGTCCGACTCCCCGGCCCGCAGCGTGCGGTAGTAGGCGACCCCGGTGGCGATCAGCGTGGTGACCGCGCAGACCAGGGTCCAGCTGGTCCGGTTCAGGTGCCCGCCGACGCTCCACAGGCCCAGGCCGCCGAGCACCAGCACGACCAGGCTCAGCGACGGCACCAGCACGGCCCGTTCGGTCAGCCCGACGTCCCGGCGCCCGGGCCGGAACACCGCCTCGTTGAGCGCCAGTCCCGGCAGTACGAAGGCCAGCAGCAGACCGCCCGGCAGCGACACCGCGAGCGGCCCGAACTCCACGGCCACGGCCGCCGCGACCGTCAGGCCGGCGAGGACACCGGCGCGTACCGGATTCACGGGCGCCCCAATCGGTAGATCCGTACCGTGCCGTTGTCGTAGAGACGCGACACCGGCTCGAGGTCGTCGAACTTGCCGAGCTGCTCGTCGCTGAGCGGCTCGGTGATCCGCCCGGCCATCGGGTCGGACTGGAAGTAGGCGTTGTCGGCCGGCACCCGGTCGCCGAGGCGGTGGTCGACCACCAGGTAGTCGATGGCGAGCTGCCGGACGATCTCCGTCTCGGCCGGGGTCCACGCGTTCGCGTAGAACAGTTCACCCACCTCACGGACCGGGTCGATCCGCCCGTACGTCGAGGACAGCGCCACCGCGGTGATGTCACCGCCGACCCGTGCCGTCCGTGGCAGGTTCGCCTCCTGCCAGTGGGCCGCCGCCACGCCGAAGGCGTCCACCGACCGCTCGTAGGAGGCCGGCATGTACGGGCCGGGCAGCAGCGCGGACACCGGCGGCCAGCCACCGGTGCGGGCGCCGATCATCAGCAGCGTGATCAGCGTCGTGCCGACGTACACCTGGCGCGACAGCCGCCGCCCGGTGGTGACCGCGACCCCCGGCGGCGGCACCGACAGCCACCGGCGGCCGTTCTCGTCCCTGGCCGGGACGATCTGCACCGCGTGCACGATCGCGATCGCCGCGATGATCGAGATGGGGACGTAGGTGAAGGTCGACAGCCGCCCGGCGATCTCCGGCCCGCCCGAGCCGAGGAACCGGGCCCCGTTGCCGGCGAAGAACGCGGCCCCGCCGACCAGGGCCGCCCAGCGCCAGGTGTCGCGGTCCCTGCGCAGGATCATGTCGCGGGCCACCGCCAGGAAGAGCACGAGCAGGCCCAGCAGGCCGAGACCCTGCACGGCGAGCTGCAGCAGCGGTACCGCGTCGGCCGTGCCCGCCTCCCCGCCGGCGGCGCCGCCGAACATCTGGTTCAGCGCCGCGGCAAGCCGCTGCACCGGGGCCTCGAGGTAGGAGATGACGTCGCGGGCCACGAAGCCGATCCAGCCGGCCACCACGGCCAGCGCGACAGCCGGCGGGATCAGCGTCGCCCACGGGCGTGGCCGTTCCAGGGCCAGCTCGGTGAGCGACAGCAGCAACAACGTCGCGAACAGGGCGAACGCGGTGACGTGATGGCTCACCGTGGTCATCACGATGCCCGTCACGACCAGCGCCAGGAACTTCGGCCCGCCGCCCGTGCGCCACCTGCGGTGCGCCCAGACGGTGAGCATGAAGTACGGCAACGCCGCTGTCGCGTACAGGAACATCGAATTGAAGAAGAGATAGTGCATGGCCGTCGCGTAGGTCACGCAGGCGACACCCGCCATCGCGGGGGAGTGGCTGGCGCGCAGCACGGCCGCGAACAGCCAGCCCACGAAGATCAGGTGCGCGACGCCGGCGACGATGATCCCGGCCGCGGTCACCGGCAGGCCGGTGAGCAGCGACAACCCGGCGCCCATCTCGGCCAGTCCGGGAAAGTGCACGGCCGGTGGCAGCGCGTTGTTCTGCCGGAACAGGTCGCCGGACTCGGTGATCAGGGTGGTGGCCAGCCAGTGCTGCAGCTCGTCGGGGAACCGGAACTGGTCCGGGCTGTACATCCACTTCAGCATGTACTGGTTCGCGGCCAGGCCCATCACCAGCACGAACGACTCGGCAACCCCGGCGAGACGGCTGAGCAGCCGGAACACGACCGGGGAGAAGACGATGACCTGCCCGATCCAGTACGCGGTCATGGCCCAGGCCGTCTCGTGGCGGCCTCCGGCGTACGCCAGGGCGACCAGCACCACGCCGAAGCTGGAGAGCGCCAGCACCCAGGGCGCCCAGCCCAGTCCGGCCGGCCGGGTCTTCCCGGGCTCGGGTTCGGCGGGCAGCCGGATGACGACGGTCTCGTCGCGGGAGATCTTCTCCACGGCCACGGCCACGGCGCGACCGGCGGACTTCTTGGCGGCCTGCGGCAGGCGGATGACGACGGTGTCGTCGCCGGCCTGCTTGCGGACCGTGGTCAGCGCGTTGGCGGCCTTCGGCTTGGCGGCGGCGGATTTGGGAGGACTGGGCAGCCGGATGATGACGGTGTCGTCGCCGACGGTCTTCTTCTTCGTAGCCGTGCCGGTCTTGGCCGGTGACCCGGGCAGCCGGATGATCACCGTGTCGTCGGCGGGCTTCTTCACCGCCGGGATCACGACCGTCTCGTCGGGTCGCGCGTCTGCCGGTTCCGCAGCCGCCTCCTCCGGCGTCCGATCCTTGTCGGACGTCGGCTGGTCCCCCATGGAAAGACCCTCCACAGATCGAGCGCAGGCGCCGGCCGCCCGTGTCCCGGTGCTCGGGGCACGGGCGGGCGGCGCCCGGGTGAACGGTTCGGTCAGCGAGCGGCGCGCGGCCGCATCCGTGCGGCGCGGCGTCCCCGCAGGTAGGCACCCGGTCCGGCCATCATCCCCCGCCGGTTGGCCGTGAGCAGCTCACGTGGGAAATCGTCCTTGAGAGTCGACACCCGGAGGCTGTCCGACCCGGTCAGATCACGCAGCGCGGTGGGTGCCAGCCGGAGGAGGCGCCACAGCAGCCCGGGACGTCCGAGCAGCAGCCCGGTGTACGCGGCGGTCAGGCCGGTGCCGTACCCGACCATCTGCTTGTGCAGCCCCGCGAAGTCCCGGCGGTGGTAGTGGTGCGTGACCGCGGCCGGCTGGTACACGATCGTCCCGCCGGCCAGCAGCACCTGGATGAAGGCGAGCGTGTCCTCCGAGCCCATGGCCGGGGTGCCGGCGCCGAGCGCGGTGTCCCAGCCGCCGATCCGCTCGATCACGCCCGGCCGGAACGTCATGTTCGCGCCGGTGCCGAACGGCGGAAGCGGGTAGAGCGGGCTCTGGATGTGCGCGGTGTGCGGGCCGAACGTGTCCGGCTTGAAGCCGCGTCCCTTGCTGTGCCCGCCGAACTGCTCGAACCAGATCTGCGCGCGGGTCTCCAGCTCGGCCGGCACGATCACACCCGAGATGACGTCGGCGTCCGGGTTCTCCACCAGCGCGCGGGCCACCTCGGCCAGCCACCAGCGGTCGGCCAGCTCGTCGTCGTCGAGCCAGGCCACGATCTCGCCGCGGGTCGCGGCCTCGGCCGCGTTGCGGGCGAAGGAGAGACCGGGGCGGGGCTCCCGCAGATAGTCGACCCGGCCGCGGCGGGCCGCCGACCGGACCACCTCGGCGGTCGCTTCGGTCGCCGGGGCGTTGTCCACGACCAGCACGCGGGCCGGCATGTACTCCTGGGCGAGCAGGCTGTCCAGGCAGCGGGCCAGCGCGCCGGGCCGCTCCCGGGTGCAGATCACCACGGTGATGTCCGGTGCGACGGCCAGCGCGGCCCGGCGGCCGGCCAGGAACGCGGGCTCGCTCGCCGGGAGGAAACCGTCCGGCGGCACCGGGATCCCGCCCAGGCGGGGCCGGAGCACGTCGCCGAGCGCGGCGTCGACCGCGGCGGCCAGATCTGCCGGGGTGAGTCCCCGCTCGGGGACGTCGACCAGGATCGTGCCCAGCGGTTCGGTGAAGAGCCGGACCAGGGCCCAGGCCTGCCGGACCCGCCGGCCGTCGGCCGCCACCGCGCCGACCGCCGGCAGCGGTTCGGAGATCTCCAGGTCGAGCACGACGGCGGGCAGGACGTCGTGCTCCTCGTCGAGTCGCGGAGCGGCCGGGTACGTCGCGGTCATGGGGTGGCCTCCACCGGGGTGCGGCGGGCGACCCGCCGTGAGCTGACGGTCTCGACGACGCCACCGAACCCGGCGGCGGCGACGCCGGCGACCACACCGCCGGCGCGCAGGAAGTTGTCGGCGCCCCGGCCGGTCAGGCCCGCCCCGAGGTGCCGGAGCATCGCCAGGGGCAGCGACCACAGGTAGTTGCGCTCGGCGCCGAGCGCGTCGTTCTCGTGCAGGCCGGCCATCTGGACCTTGCCGCGCCCCTCGGCGTAGCAGCGGCGCACGAAGAACCGGAAGCTGGCCCGCTCGGCGGGGACCTCGTGCTGGATGACGGCGCTCGGCACGTACATCCAGCGGCCCCCGCCGACCTGGCTCATCCGCAGGCACAGATCGGTGTCCTCAGGCCGGTTGCGGGACCCGAGCTTGCCGAACCCGACCCGGAAGCCGCCGGCCGCCTCGAAGACGTCCTTGCGGACGATCATGTTGGCGGACCAGACGTTGCGGATCGGCGCGGTGCGGGTGGGCATGCCGGCGTACGAGCCGCCGACCGCCCACAGGAACTCGGCCGGCATCCAGCGCGGCGCCGGGCCCTCCCACGCCGGACGGATCGCGCCGCCGGTGCCGACCACGGCCGGGTCGGCGAACGGCTCGATCTGGCGGGCCAGCCAGTCCCGGTCGGCGATGATGTCGTCGTCCAGGAAGGCGATCAGCGGTGTGGTGGCGTGGAAGGCGCCGGTGTTGCGGTTGCCGGAGACACCCTGGGCGTACGCGTTGCGCAGCACCGTGACGCCGGGCAGCTCACGCTGGATCCGCTCGAACATCGCCTGGTTGTGGTCGACGACCACGACGATCTCGGCCGGGGCGTGCGTCTGGGCCCGTGCGGACGCGAGTGTCCGGGTCAGGTAGTCCCAGCGCACCTCGGAGTAGGTCGGGATGACGATGGTCGTGGCGAGGGGGGTGTGGTTCACGGGGGGAGGGCTCCTGTGGACTCAGTCTTCGAGCGTGGTACGGCTGCCGGCCTCGTCGAGGACCCGGGCCCGGGCGGCGCTCAGGTCCTGGGTGGGCTGCAGGCCGAGGTCGTCGGTGGCGCGGGGGCGCGCCCGGTTGATCAGGCCGGTGTCGCGGCGCGGGTCGGCCGGGTGCCGGGTGGCGGCCGTCGACGCCGCAGGCTGCGCCGGGGCGGACGGGGCCGTGGCCGCCGGCCGTGGGCGCGGGGTGATGCCGGCGAGGATGATGCTGTCGACGAACGGGCGGATGCCGGCCCGGCGACGGCGGCGCATCCGGCCGTACTCGCTGAAGATGGTCCGCAGCACCCGGAAGCCGTCGCGGAAGGTGTTGAGGTTGCTCTCGCCGAAGATCCGCTCGTGCTCGGTGCTGCCGACCTCGCCGACGTTCAGCTTCTCGGTGACCGCCCGGATGTTGATCATCGTCTCGATCTCGAAGCCGTCGCCCCACAGCTTGCGGCCGTCGGCGGGGCGGGGCAGCTCGACGTCCGGCAGGTCCAGGGCCGGCACGACCGAGCGCCAGAAGGCGTTGTAGCCGTAGCAGAGGTCCGTGAAGTGCGTGCGGAACAGGATGTTCACGACGAGGTTGAGGCCGTCGTTGCCGGCCTTGCGCAGCCGGGTGATGTCGTGGCTGTGGCCGCCGTGGCTGAACCGCGAGCCCTTCACGAAGTGGTCGCCGCGGATCAGCTTGTCGACGAACAGCGGGATCTCGGCCGGGTCGGTCGAGCCGTCGGCATCGATCATCACGATGATGTCGCCGGTGCAGGCCGCGAAGCCGCAGGCCAGCGCGTTGCCCTTGCCGATCCGGGTCTGCTGCACGATCACCGCGTCCGGGCGCAGCTGGCGGGCCACCTCGACGGTGCGGTCCTTGGAGCCACCGTCGACGACGACCACCTCGGTGATCATCGGCGGAAGCTTCGCGAACACGTGGGGCAGATTCCGCTCCTCATTGAGGGTGGGAATCACAACGCTCACGGTCGGTGATTGCGGGCGGTTGCTGTCGGTGTTCGGATTCACGTGCGAAGACTCCATGTCGGTCCCTTCCGGGGGCGGCAATACGGCTGGCGCCCGGTAACCCCGGGAAGGGGCTGCACCGCCGCTCGCTTCGAGACATCAACCTAGCAACGGATCACTCTGCGTCAACAGTGCGAATGGACGGTGCTGATCACAGTTCAGCCAAATCGCCTGATCAAAGCGCTATCCGCGCTCAGGTGTGGCCTGCGTGGCCTGCCGGGTCGGGCCCGAAAGTGACTGATAGTAATGGACACCGGCGGGCGGCAAGTGCACCGGGGAACGTCTCAGGCGAATGCCGGGTATGTGGAATCGATCATGTCAAAATAGGACAAGGTCGACGTGACCCGATCTCACGACATGACAGGCCGCCATCACTCTCAGTTTTATTCAAGAGTCGTCAACGTGGTCGCGTAGTTGCCATGTGTGAGCATGCCGGTCGGCTAGCATCGATCTGGTCGACCATGCGTGGCCCCGCGCCGCTCCGAGCCGTTGGTGGGTGGATGGCTACTGAAACCGGACTCTGCGTCTGCGGGCACCCCTACCGGGCGCACGAGCACTACCGTCCCGGCACCGAATGCGTGCTTTGCGAAGCCGGCCGCTGCCGGCGGTTCCGGTCCGCGACGCCCTGGTGGCGCCGTCTGCTGGGCGCGCGCTGACCCTCGGCCGAACGGCCCGTGCCGGGTCGGCCCGCAGCCACCGGATCGGCCGGGTGCCGGTCCACCTGTCTGACTTATTCGCCTCGACGGTTACCGGCCGGATCGCCGGATTTGGGAGTACCCGGGGCCGGTACCGGGCATGATGTTCGCAACAGGGCGGTCCGCCAGGTGGGCGAGCGGCTGCGAAATCCTAGTGGATCTGTAGGCTAAGTCTCATTTCAGCCGAGGGGGTCCACATGTCTCTTCCCGATTTCCTGATCGCGGGCGTGCCCAAAGCCGGAACCACCGCGCTGCACGCCGCACTGACCGGCCACCCCGATCTGTACCTGTCGCCGGTCAAGGAGCCGAAGTTCTTCCTCTCCGACGGCCCGCCGCCGGCCGTCGGCGGTCCCGGTGACGTGCAGACCTACCAGGAGCACGTCTGGCGGCAGGCCGACTACGAGAAGCTCTTCGCCAGGGCGCCGCAAGGGACCCTCAAAGGCGAGGCCACACCCTTCTATCTGTACGACCTGCAGGCGCACGACCGCATCAGCAAGCTCATCCCGGACGTCAAGCTGATCATCCTGCTCCGCGACCCCGTCGACCGCGCGCACTCCAACTGGACCCACCTGTGGGTGGCAGGGCTGGAGGAGGAGGCCGACTTCCTGGCCGCCTGCCGTGCCGAACAGTCACGCCGCGAACGGCAGTGGGCCGACTTCTGGCACTACGTCCAGCTGGGGCTCTACGGCCGGCAGCTGCAACACCTCTACGAGCGCTTCCCCCGTGACCAGGTCCTGCTGCTGCGCTACCGCGACCTGAAGGACAGCCCGGCCGAGACGCTGGACCGGGTCTGCTCCTTCCTCGGCGTGCGGACCGGTGTCCTCACCGCCATCCCGAAGGAGAACGTCAACCGGCACTACGTCGAGGACAACGGGGTGAACCGGGTGCTGCGAGGCCTGCTGCGGACCGGCGGCCGGTTCGGCCACCACTTCCCGGTGCCGCTGCGCCTGGCTGCCCGGGGCCCGCTGCTCACCCTGCTCCACCGCAAGCGTGGCAACCGCCCGGTGACCACGCCCGAGGAGCGGGAGGCGCTGCTGCCGTACTTCGCCGAGGACATCGCCCTGCTGGAGGAGGTCACCGGCGAGAACTACGACGACTGGCTGAGCCTGGACCGACACGCCCGGACCCGGTAAACCCCATCAGTTCGATAGATGATGCAAACTTGTCGAGGTCCGTCGCCGCCTACCCCCGCAGGAGTCGTCTTGACCACCGGAACCACCACTCTGCCACTGCCCGGCTGGGAGGACTCCACCGTGGTGGTGGAACCGCCCGGCACCGAGCCGGGAGCCTGGTCCGGCGCCCCGAGCACGATCACCGCCGACGGATACGTCTACCTCGCGTACCGTCTGCGGCTGCCGATCGGCGCCGGCCGCGGGATCGCCAACGTGGTGGCCCGCTCCGCCGACGGCATCGGCTTCACCGTCGTCGCCGAGATCAGCAAGGACCGCTTCGGCGCCGAGTCGCTGGAACGCCCGGCCCTGGTCCGTACCCCCGAGGGCAGGTGGCGGCTCTACGTCAGCGCCGCCACGCCCGGCACCAAGCACTGGCGGGTCGACCTGCTCGAGGCCGACACCCCGGAGGGCCTGGCCGACGCGCCGGCCCGGACCGTGCTGGCCGGCGACGAGGCCACCGGCGTCAAGGACCCGGTGCTGCACCACGACGAGCACGGCTGGCACCTGTGGGCGTCGGTGCACCCGCTCGAGTCGTGGGACGACGCCGACCGGATGACCACCGAGTACGCCACCAGCCCCGACGGCGTGCACTGGACCTGGGTGCGGACCGCGCTGTCCGGCCGGGCCGGCGAATGGGACGCGCGCGGGGTGCGGATCTCGTCGGTCGTGGTCGACGGCGACCGCATCACCGCCTCCTACGACGGCCGCGCCACGGCGGGGGAGAACTGGGAGGAGCGGACCGGCGTCGCCCACGGCGTGCGCCTGGCCGACGGCACGTTCGGCGGACTCACCGCCGAGGACCGCGATCCGGTGGGCAGCCCGCACAAACCCCACGGTCTGCGCTATCTGAGCCTCATCGCGCTGCCGGACGGCCGGCAGCGGCTCTACTACGAAGCCACCCGGCACGACGGGGCACACGACCTGCGTACCGAAGTCATCTGAAGAATTCTCACCGACAGTGACCACGCACGGTCGCAGGATGATCAGTTGAGAGCGTTGTCACGCTGCTGGGGGCCGGTTCAGAGCCTCCGGAGCCGATGACCTAACGTCGTCATCCGACGTCAGGTGCGCGCGGAAAAACGGCCGCACTGTCGATATGGCGGGGCCCGACCCACAAGGAAACGGGCCCCGCCATTTCTGTTCTCTTTCGGTCGGGGTGCACCGGGGGTGGTGTTTGTCCCTGGCCCGTCCGGGTAACGGCAACCCCTGACGCGGAACACTGGGGGTGCGGATGCGGACGCTGGGCGGCCGGTACAGGCTGGTCAACCGGATCGGCCTGGGCGGCATGTCGGAGGTGTGGCGCGGGCACGACGGCGTCCTCGACCGGCCTGTCGCCGTGAAGATCATGCACCCGGCCGTCGAGGGCACCCTCGGTGAGACCGGAGTCGCCCTGGTCCGCGCCGAGGCCCGCTCCGCCGCCCGTCTGGCGCACCCCAACGTCGCCGGGGTGCACGACTTCGGCACCTCGCCGGGGGCCGAGCGCGACGTGCCGTACATCGTCATGGAGCTCGTCGAAGGTCAGACCCTGAGCGAACACCTCGCCGCGGGACCGCTGGACTGGCGCATCGGGGTGCGGATCTGCGCCGAGGTGGCCGCCGCCCTGGCCGCGGCACACGCCGAGGACGTCGTGCACCGGGACATCAAGCCGGCCAACATCATGCTCACCCCGTCCGGAGCGAAGGTTCTCGACTTCGGCATCGCGGCCGTGATCGGCACTCCCGACCCGGACCCGGACGGCCCGGTGATGGGCACCCCCGCCTACATCGCCCCGGAGCGGTTCGACGGCCACCCGGCCACCCCGGCCGCCGACATGTTCGCTCTCGGCACCCTGCTGTACCACTGCCTCTCCGGGCGGCTGCCGTGGGCCGCGCGCACGCACACCGAGATGGTGATGGCCCAGCGGTTCGAGGACCCGGAGCCACTGCCGCACCTCGAGTCGCTGCCGCCCGAGGTCCTCGACCTGTGTTCCCGGTGCCTGGCCCGTGATCCGGCCGAGCGGCCCACCTCCCTGGTCGCGGCGCTGCTGCTCGCCGAGGCCGTGGACGCCCGCGTCTATGTGCCGCTGCGCGACCCGCAGCCGGCGCCCCGCCCGGCCACGATCTCACCGTGGGACGAGCGGGCCGCCGACGCTCCCACCTCAGCCGCCGAGCACACCTCCCACGTGGGCCGCCACCGCGCCTAGCCCTTCGGTGCGTCGTCGGTGGCGCGGAGCCGGGAATGGCGGTAGCCGTAGGCGAAGTAGATGAGCAGGCCCACTGCCAGCCAGCCCAGGAACCGCAGCCACGTGTCCAGCGGCAGGTCCGTCATCAGGTAGACGGCGAACGCCACGCCGATCAGCGGCAGCAGCGGCGACCACGGCACCCGGTACGGGCGGGGCATGTCCGGGCGGGTCCGCCGCAGCACGATCACTCCGATGTTGACCAGGACGAACGCGAACAGCGTGCCGATGTTGACCAGCTCGACGATGGTGCCGAGCGGAACCAGCGCCGCCAGCACGGAGATCAGCAGCCCCAGGATGATCGTCAGGCGGGCGGGAGTCCCGTACCGCTGGTTGACCGCCGCGAGACGCCGCGGCATCAGGCCGTCGCGGCACATGGCGAAGAAGATGCGGGTCTGGCCGTAGAAGATGACCAGCACCACGCTGGTGATCGCGACGACCGCGCCGAGCGCCAGGATCGCCGCCGCCCAGTTCAGCCCGGCGCCCTGGTCCAGGGCCGCCGCCAGCGGGGCGTCCGACGCCGCCATCTGCTCCGGGCTGGCGATGCCGATCGCGGCGACGACGGTGAGCACGTAGAAGACCGTGCAGATGGCGAGCGAGCCGAGGATGGCCAGCGGCAGTTTGGACGGGTCGCGGGCCTCCTCGCTGCCGGTGGAGACCGCGTCGAATCCGATGTACGCGAAGAAGATGATCGCCGCGGCCGCGGTGATGCCGTCCACCCCGGCCGGCGCGAACGGGGTGAAGTTGCCGGTGCCGAAGTTCGCGAACGCCACCACGATGAAGAACACCAGCACGGCCAGCTTGATCACGACCATGACAAGGTTCGCCTTGACGCTCTCGGTGACGCCGCGGACCAGCAGGAACGTGATCGCCAGGACGATCAGGACGGCGGGCAGGTTGAACACGCCGCCCTCCTCGGGCGCGGCCGAGATGGCGTCTGGCAGCGCGTATCCGAACGCCGCGTCGAGGAACGCGTTGAGGTTGCCGCCCCAGCCGACCGCGATGGCCGCCACCGACACCCCGTACTCCAGGATCAGGTCCCAGCCGATGATCCAGGCGACCAGCTCACCGAGGGTGGCGTACGCGTAGGTGTACGCGCTGCCGGAGACCGGGATCGATGATGCCAGCTCGGAGTAGGACAGCGCCGAGAACGCGCATGCCACGGCCGCCAGCATGAACGACACGATGACCGCGGGTCCCGCGATCGCCGACCCCTTGCCGATCACCACGAAGATGCCGGTGCCGATGATCGCGCCGACGCCCATGGCCGTGAGCTGGGTCGTGCCGACCGCTCGCTTGAGCTGGGTTCCTTCCGCAGAGGTCGCACCCACCAGCGAACCGACGTCGCGGACCGCGAAGATTCCGTGTCTCGCCATCGACAGACCCCTCTCCGTAACCTGCCTGTCACCGTCGCTCCGGAGGGTGCCGTGTCGCAAGTTGATCGGCGCGATGCGCCGAAACCCGTCGCTCCGGTTGCGGATTGCCGGACTCACCGGCGATGAAACCCCTGGAGGCGTACGCCCTGTGCGCCGCACCGTCCCGCAAGTGCGGAAGCCTTCGAATCGGACAGAACGGGTGCCGGAGCCGGAGGACGCGTGATGAGCGATGCCGTGTTGACGACCCGGCGCCAGGCCGACGGCTCGACCGTGGTCGAGGTGCGCGGCAGCCTCGATGCCGCGGGCGTCGACGGGGTGCGCACGGCCCTGTTCGACACACTGCACCAGGACCGGCCCCGCCTGATGATCGTGGACCTCACATACGTGACGTTCATGGACTCGGTCGGCATCAGCATGCTCGTCGCCGGCCACGACGCGGCCCGGGACCTGGGCGTGCGGTTCGTCCTGCGTAACCCGAGCGACTTCGTGCACCGCCAGCTGCGGATCACCGGCCTGACCGGACTGTTCGGCTTGTCGCCGGCGTCGTTGCGCAACGACCGGCTCTAGGCCGCCTGAGCGACCCGGACCGGGAAGTGGATCGGGCCGCGGATCAGGCCCGAGCTGCGCCGCCGGACCGTGCCGGCGCGCCGCAGGCCGGGCATCCGCTCGGCCAGCCGCTGGAGAGCGATCGTCGCCTCGAGACGGGCCAGGGGAGCACCCACGCAGTAGTGGATGCCGCTGGAGAAGGCCAGGTGGTCGGCCTCCGGCGCACGGTGGATGTCGAAGCGGGCCGCGTCCGTCCAGACGGCCGGGTCACGGTTGGCGCCGCCGATCAGGGTGACGACGAACTGGCCACGGCGGACCGTATGCCCGGCGAGCTCGACCTCCTCCAGCGCGCAGCGCGCGGTCCGCTGGACCGGCGGATCCCAGCGCAGCGTCTCCTCGATCGCGGCCCCGGCCAGGCCGGCCGGGTCTTCGCAGAGCGCGCGCCACTGCGCGGGGTGGTCGAGCAGGGCGTTGACCGCGTTGCCGATCAGGTTGACCGTCGTCTCGAACCCGGCCACCAGCAGCAGCCGCAGCATCGGCAGGATCTCCGCCGTCTGGATCCGGTCACCCTCGGTGGCCAGGATCCGGCCGATCACGTCGTCACGGGGTGTGGCACCGGGCAGTTCCAGCAGGGTGCGGCGCATGGTCAGCAGGCGGACGAACACGTCGTCGAGTTCCCTGCTGGCGGCCAGCAGCCGGCGCGCGTGTGCCAGCGAACGGATACCGTCGAGGGCGCTGCCGATGACGGCGCCGTGCTCGGCGAACCGGTCGGCGTCGGCGTCCGGTACGCCGAGCAGATCGGTGATCACCGCGATCGGCAGGGGCGCTGAGAACGCGCTGACCAGGTCGAACGTGCCCGACTCGAGAGCCTTGGCGAGCAGCTTGTCAACGGTCTGCTCGACCTGCGGCCGGAACCCGGCGATCTGCTTCGGACTGAACGACGGCTGGGCCAGGCGGCGTAGCCGGGTGTGATCCGGCGGGTCGGCGTCAAGGAACGACATGTCGACCTGGTTCTCGGTGGGCAGCGAGCCGGTGTTGGCGGAGGAGCGCACACCGAACCGGCGGTCGCGGAGCACGGCGTTGCAGACGGTGTGGCCCGGGCTGACGAAGTTGCCGAGCCGGGTCGGCACCAGGTCGCCTCGAGAACGAAGACCTTCATAGATGGTGTACGGGTCGGCGCGGCCCGGAGCCAGATGGAGCAGGCTCATCGGGTCGCGCCGGGCGTAGCCGTGGTAGGCGATGGACAGTCGGTTGACGTACAGATCGGTGGCGAATCTGATCGCTCGCACGGGTTCCTCCCCAGCCTCGCTCGTGGTTCAGCCTAGGAGGAACCCGCACGCCGCGGTGTGTCAGTCCAGCTCGGACACGTACCCGATCACGTGGGCCAGGGCCGCGTTCCAGTTGATGGTCAGCTCGTTGGTCGCCCACGAGCCGATGTCGTCGATGTAGCAGAACTGGCCGGTGCAGCCCTTGAGCTTGGCCTGCGCGACCGGGTCCTGGATCGACGAGTTCGGGCCGCCGGACAGGGTGCCGGCCGGCGGGTGCGGCAGCGCCGGGTCGAGTTGCGCGGCGTACCAGCGGCTGTGCTGGTTCTTCGCGTTGACCTCGCCGTACCCGGTGACGTAGGAGATGTTCAGCGCGTTGCGGCCGAACAGGTAGTCCAGGCCGGTGAGCAGGCCGTCCCGGTAACGCTGCTTACCGGTGATCCGCTCGGCGGCCGCGATCACCACCAGGTTGTTGGCGATGGTGCTGCTGGAGCCCCAGTCCCACACGTTGTCCGCCGGAGCGTAGGCCACGCCGTACGGATGCTGCCGCTGGATCGCGAGGTACTTGTCGGCACCCGCGACCACCTGGGCCTTGACCCTGTGCAGGCCCGGCAGCCGGTTCGGGACCAGTGCCAGGTCGATCTTCGCGGCCGCGGCCGTGGAGGCCCAGTCGAACGCCCCCTGCCCGAACACGTCGGCGGTGTGTTCCGGACTGGCCAGGATGTCGGCCGCGTACTTCTTCTCACCGGTGGTCAGGTAGAGCTCGACCGCCGCCCAGTAGAAGTCGTCGGAGACCTTGGTGTCGTTGTAGGGGCCGCCACCGACGCCGTCGGCGGGAGCGAACAGGGCCGGGTTGGCCTTGGCCGCGTCGTAGGCCTTGCGGGCCGCGGCCAGCGACTTCGCCGCGAACGTGCGGTCGTACCGGTGGTAGAGGCGCGCGGCCTGGGCTCCGGTGGCGGCCAGGTTCAGGCTCGCGGCGGTGGAGACCGGGTGCACCTCACGCGGCTGCGGGTCGAGGTGCGGCAGCAGCGGCAGACCGGTCCACGCCTGGTCGTGGATCTTGTGGTGAGCCATGCCCGCGAACGGCTTGCCGGCCGGGACCTGCATGCTCAGCAGGAACTCCAGCTCCCAGCGTGCCTCGTCGAGGATGTCCGGGACGCGGTTCCCGCTCTCCGGGATGGCCAGGTTCACCTTGCGGGAGCCGGAGTTGTGCTCGTACTCGGCCAGCAGCTCCCAGACCGAGATGCCGCCGTTGACGACGTACTTGCCGTGGTCGCCGGCGTCGTACCAGCCGCCACGCACGTCGAGGGTGTAGTCGCAGACGCCCGGCACGCAACCGACGGCGCCGTCGCCCTGGTTCGGGGCCACGTCGACGTGACCGGCGGGGCGGGCGTACCCGGGCCGCAGGTCGTCACGGATCTCGATGCCGCTGCGCTGGGTGTAGTAGAACTTCAGAGCGTCGGCGCGCAGCTGGTCGTACGCCCGCCCGTTGATGTCGAAGGGCCGGGAGACCTCGCCGTCCACGCTGAGGGTGAGCCCGGTGGCCTTGTGGCGGTAGCCACTGAAGTCGATCGTGTGGACGTTCTGCCCGGAGGACGCGTCGACGCCGCGCGGCGTGGTCCTGCCGCTCTTCACGACCTTGCCCGACCGGTCCTTGAGCTGCCAGGGCAGTGCGGTGGTGGACTCGGTGACGAGGGTGGCGCCCTTCGGGCCGTCCGGCAGGTAGGCGACCTGGTTGACCCGCACGCGCGGGCCGGTGTCCGGCACGTAGACCTCCGGCGGGACGCCGCCGACCAGCGAGACGTTGTCCACGCAGAAACGCCACGGGTCGGGGCTGCCGCCCACCTGGAACGCGACCTGGCCCTGCGCCGTGCTCGCGTTGGCGGTGAACGTGTACTCGTAGTGCGTCCAGTCGCCGAGGACGGGCGACTGCTCGAAGTAGGTGTCGTACGGTGCGACCGAGAGCCCGGTGATGGCCCGGACCACGTGGCCGGCGTCGCCCTGTGCGTCGAAGCTGAAGCGGTACGTCTCACCGGCGACCAGGTCGATGTCGTTCTGGCCGACGGCGGCGTCCCAGCGGTTGACGGTGCCGCCCGGGACGTCGACGCACGCGCGGCCGTCGGTGAGGCCGATCGTCATGCCCGCATTGGTCCAGAACGGGTCCGTGCCGTTGTCGAAACCGCCGTTGACGACCTGTTCGGCTTCTTCGGCCTGGGCCGGGGCCGCGGCTCCGGCGACCATGAGCAAAGTGACAGTGGCTATCTTGAGGGAGCGCTCCCATAGAGGCATGGACACATATTGGTTGCGCATGTGTTACGTCGTCAACGCCCTTGGTCGCGGATCCACGCATCGATCAGCCCGCCGAAGTGGGCCAGGAACTTCTCGTGCTCGTGCACCGGGTAGTGGGCGCGGACCGTTTCGCGCAGAAGTGACCGGAACTCTTCGGAACTGACCCAGTCGTACACGATGTCCTCGATGTTCCCCAGGCTCTTCTCGCAGAACTCCCGGTATCTGTCGATCTCGAAATAGGCGTCCGCAAGCTCGCGATAGCCTTGCAATTTCTCACTATATGTCCGATCCGAGTCGGCGATGGCGAAGTACTCGGCCGTGTCCATGTCGAGTCGCGGACGGCGGCCGGTCACCACGCAGAACACCGTCCAGCGCAGCAGCGCCGTCATCGCCCACGGGAAGTAGTAGTGCAGCGAGGTCAGCGACACGTCCGGGCACGCGTTCGCATAGTCGATCGGGTGCACGTCCGTGCCCCGCACCAGCGACTCGCAGCTGTTGAACTCCCACCGGAAGAACGCGTTGACCAGCCGGGAGATCGTCACCACCTCGTCGCCGGCCTCCGCCGACAGGAAGTTGTGATCGACCTCGTAGCGGCCGTGCATCGGCTGCTCCGGCCGGAACCTCATCACCATCGTCTCCGGCCCGATGCTCAGGGACCGGGCGAACACGTCGTAACCCTCGACCGACTCCTGCAGGTGCATCAGCCGCTCACCGGACGCGTCGTAGGCGGCGTGCAGCTCGGCCGGATTCCGGATCTTCGACACACCCACCCAGGCGCCACCGTCGTACGGCTTCATCCACAGCGGATAGCCGACCCCGGCCGCCGTGGCCTCCAGGTCGAACGGCCGGTTGTACCGGGCCGCCGTGTACGCCCACCGGGAGTTCTCGAGGGGGTTCTTGAACGGCACCAGAACCGTCTCCGGCACCTTGAGCCCGAGCCGCATCATCGCGCAGTAGGCCGCGTGCTTCTCCATCGACTGGAACGTGAACGGGCTGTTCAGCAGGTACACGTCGTCCATCAGCGCGATCTTCTTGAGCCACTCGCGCGGGTGGTAGTACCAGTACGCCAGGCGGTCGATGACCAGGTCGTGCTTCGGCTTGTCACGCAGGTTGAACGGCTCGATCGTGACCCTTACCGGCCGGGCCCGGTGACTGCGCCCGTCCGTCCCGGTCACCACGCCCAGACGCCGCAGCAGCGACTCGTAGGCACGTGGCCAGTCGTCCTCGGTCCCCAGCAGCATTCCGATGGTGTGCTCGACGTCGGCCACGTCGCCTCCCTCAGGTCAGTCCGGCCACACTTGTCGCAGAAGTCGGGTCAGATGCGGATGCAACGCGTCCCGCCAGCCGGTCCAGGTGTGTGCGTCCGGGTTCTCGGCGAGATCCACCAGGTACCCCCGCTCGCGCAGGACACCCGCCAGAGCCCGGTTGTTCGCCAGGTTCTCCTCGGCCGCCCCGCAGGTCAGCGTCACCGGAACCGCTCTCCGCCGGTTCGCTGACGCGTTGCTGGCCCGGTTCGCTGACTCGTTGCTGGCCCCGCTCGCTGACGCGTTGCTGGTCCGGTTCGCTGACGCGCCGTGTAGGGTTCCGGTGAACCGGACGATCCGCCGGAAGTACCGGAAGCCCGACTCCTGGCCGTCCAGCTCGGGCCGGAAGAAGCTCCCCGACTGCAGGAACAGCCCGGCGAAGCCCTCCGGATGCCGCCACTGCGCGTGCAGCATGGCGAGAGCGCCCAGACTGACGCCCGCACCGACCACCGGCCGGCCGCCGAGCCGCGCCCGGATCCGCGGCAGCGTCTCGCAAGCCAGCTCACGGGCGTACTCCGGGTCCGCCGAATACCGCCGCTCCCGGTCGGACGGGGTCAGCAGCACCAGGTGAAACGGCGGGATCCGCCCGTCACCGATCGCCGCGAACCTGCCGAGCCCGCCCAGCCGGTCGTACTCCGGCCCGTCGTGCGCCACCAGCACCCGGTCCGTCGGGGCGTCCGGCGACCACACCCGTGCCGAGTCGAGCGACCACCAGTGGCCGGGTACGGGCGGCAGGTCCAGCCAGTCCGGTTCCACGTAGTCCGGGCAGCGCAGCTCACCGGCAGTGACCTCCTCGCGCGAGCCGTCGGCGTGCGTCAGTTCCAGCCGGTACTCCAGCCGCCACAACGGTGGCCGGTCCCGGCGCAACTCCCACGCTCCCGTGCCGGCGTGGAATTCCAGGTCGGCGCGGAACGCCGACGAGTGCAGGCGCACACCGGCCAAGCGGTGGGCGGGGTCGGGTAGGCGGAACCGGAGCACGGTGTCCTCGCACCACGCGGCACCCTCCATGAACGAACCCTAGCGCCGGTCGGGCACCTCCGCCCGGCGTGCGCAAACCCCGTCTTCTCCGGTACGGCTACGTCGGCTGGTGTACGGCCGGTGGGGTCTCTAGTGTCTGGACGTGCGGATTCGGATCGAGGGGGACGAGCTGCCGGGACGTGCCGGTGCCCCGCAGGCGGAGACGCTGCGGCTGGGCGGGGTGCACGTCGGTGTGCAGCGCAAGCAGGAGATCGTCGGCCGGGTCCCGGTGCACGAGGACCGCGCCGTCTGGGAACTGGAGGTCGACAGCCGCGAGGTGGACGGGTTCATCGACGTCGGCGGGCCCTGGGTGCACGGCCGGCCGGGTGCCCGGTTCCTCTATCTGAGCTGGGGTTCCACGGCCACCGGTGAGTTCGCGATGTTCCGCCGGGCCAAGCTGATGTTCGGTGACGTGCCCGGCGAGCTGCTGCGGGCGTCCGCGGCCGGTGAGGGCGTACTGGTCGGGCGGCTCGGGCTGACCGGACCGGACGGCGGCCCGCGCTGCGCACGGGTCCGGCCGCCGGACATCACCTGGACCCTGGAGTGACAGGGGTTACCGTCCGGGGCCGACCGGGCGCGACGGAAAGTGTCGTACCGGCGGCCTAGAGTCGGCGACATGTTCAACGACGGCCGGACGCAGCGCCTCCGGGGTCCGGCATGACCGACGTCAGCCGGGCCGGCGGGTCGGACGTGCGGGTGTTGCACGCCCTCGTCGGGCGCGACGGCCGTCTGAGCCTGTGGGCCGAGGACGGCGCGGCCGCCACCGACGTCACCGCCGGCCGGGGCGCAGCGCCGCCCCACCCGTTCGCCGTCGCGGCCGGCGGGCTGCCGCTCGGTGAGGCCAGGGCCGAGGCCACGGTGATCCTGCCGTCGACCGGCTCCGGGCCGCTGCCGTCGCCACATCTCGGGCTGCCCGCCCGCCGGGGGACTCCGCGGCCGCGGGCCTGGCGGGTCCCGGCGGCCGGCGTGCCGTTCGTCGACGACGACCTGGTGGCCGAATTCGACGGCCGGGTCGCCCCGTCCACCCGCTGGGTCGTCGAGTGGTGCGCGTTCGCGGCGAGCCTGGTCCGTCGCGGGCGGGTGCTCCCGGGTGTGCGGATCGACGGCGCCCGCCCGGTGGCGCTGTGGCGGCCGATCGTGACCGGTGCCGACGCGGTCCGCCGCGCCGCGCTCCTCGACCATCTACCCCCCGCCTGCCTCGCCGAGCAACCGCTGTCCGCTCCGGCCGACCTGGAGCCGGCCGACCGGGCCGGAGGCGGCGACGAGCGGACTGCTCCGGCGGCCGAGGCCGCCCTGGAGCGTCTCGTCGACGGCCTGGTGCGCACGCGTCTGGCCGAGGCCGGCGTGACGCTCGCCGACTACGGGTGGCTCGCGGCGCTGACCGGCGAGCCCGAGTTCGAGGCGGCGGCGCCGCTGGCCGACACCCTGGCCGGGCGGCTGGACGCGTGGTTCGAGCAGGCGGCGCGCGGTGCCGAGGTGCGGGTGTGCTTCCGGCTGAGCGACCCGCGCGAGCACGAGCCGGTCATACCCGACGAGGTGCCGCTGCCGGAAGACGTGTGGCGGCTGGAGTTCCTGCTCCAGGCCGTCGACGAGCCCAGCGTGCTGGTCCCGGCCGCCGACGTCTGGCTGGACCGGTCGGCGCCGCTGCGGCGATGGACGGCCCACCCACAGGAGCGGCTGCTCGCCGGGCTGGGCCGGGCGGCGCGGCTCTACCCCGACCTGGCCGAGGCACTGCGCGGCACCCACCCGGGCCAGATGCTGCTCGACACCGAGGGCGCGCACCGGTTCCTCAGCCATGCCGCCCTGCTGGAGGAGGCGGGTTACGGCGTGCTGCTGCCGGCCTGGTGGCGGCGCCGGCCGAGTCTCGGCCTGTCGCTGGAGGTGCGCGGCCGTGACCCGGTCTCGCAGGTGCTCCGCGACCGCGCCGTCGGGCTGCGCGAGCTGGTCGACTTCCGGTGGGGACTGGCGCTCGGCGGGCGCACCCTCACCGAGGACGACCTGGCCGATCTGGCCCGGGCCAAGGTGCCGCTGGTCCGGCTGCGGGGGCGGTGGGTCTTCCTCGACCCGGAGCGGCTCGCCGCCGGCCTGGCGTTCCTGCGGCGCGGCGGCGGGCGGATGACCGCCGGTGACGCGCTGCGGATGATGCGGCTGCTGCCACCCGAGGAGCTGCCGCTGCCGGTGACCGACGCACGTGGCGACGGCTGGCTGGCCGACCTGCTCAGCGGGCGCCTCGACCAGCGGCTGGAGATCCTGCCGCAGCCCGCGGGGTTCGAGGGGCAGCTCCGGCCGTACCAGATCCGGGGTTTCTCCTGGTTGGCCTTCCTCGACACGCTCGGACTCGGCGCCTGTCTCGCCGACGACATGGGACTGGGCAAGACCGTGCAGCTCCTGGCGTTGCTGCTGCACCACCGGGCGGGCCCCGCACTGCTGATCTGCCCGCTCTCGGTGCTCGGCAACTGGCAGCGTGAGGCGGCCAGGTTCGCGCCCGGGCTCCGGGTGCGGGTGCTGCACGGCGCCGGCCGCGACGACCCGGCGCTGGTCGCCGCCGAGGCCGACGTGGTGCTCACCACCTACGCCACCGCGATGCGCGACGCCGACGCCCTCGCCGCCATCTCCTGGGATCGGGTGGTGCTCGACGAGGCGCAGCACATCAAGAACAGCGGTGCCGCCGTCGCCAAGGCGGTGCGCCGTTTCCCGGCCCGCAACCGGATCGCGCTGACCGGCACCCCGGTCGAGAACCGGCTGGCCGAACTCTGGTCGATCCTGGACTTCGTCAACCCCGGGATCCTGGCGTCGGCGCACACGTTCCGGGCGCGGTTCGCGGTGCCGATCGAACGCTACGCGGAGGAGGACGCCGCCGCCCGCCTCCGGCAGGCCACCCGGCCGTTCCTGCTGCGCCGCACCAAGGCCGACCACGCCATCGCCGCCGAGCTGCCCGCGAAACGGCACGTCCGTCACCTGTGCGGGATGACGCTCGAGCAGGTCAGCCTCTATCGCGCGGTCCTCGACGACCTGCTCGAGCGGCTCGCCGAACCCGGCGAGAAATGGCGCAAGGGCCTGGTCCTGGCCGCGATGACCAAGTTGAAGCAGGCGTGCGTGCACCCGGCGCTGCTGCTCAAGGACGCGTCACCGCTGCCCGGCCGGTCCGGCAAGATCGAACGCCTCGAGGAGATCGTCGACCATGCGCTCGGCGCGGGCGAGAGCGTGCTGTGCTTCACCCAGTTCGCCCGGTTCGGGGGCATGCTCACCCCGCACCTCGCGGCGCGGTTCGGCGTGCCGGTGTCGTTCCTGCACGGGGGCACCCCGCGCGGCGCCCGCGACGCGATGGTCGCCGAGTTCCAGAAAGCCGAACGCCCCGGCGTGTTCGTGCTGTCCCTCAAGGCGGGCGGCACCGGCCTCAACCTGACCGCGGCCAACCACGTCGTGCACATCGACCGCTGGTGGAACCCGGCCACCGAGACCCAGGCCTCCGACCGGGCGTTCCGCATCGGCCAGCACCGCGACGTGCATGTGCACACCCTGGTCTGCCTCGGCACCCTGGAGGAACGCATCGACCGCGTCCTGTCCGACAAGGGCATCCTCGCCGAACGCGTCGTCGGCACCGGCGAGGGCTGGCTGAGCGCCCTCTCCGCCCAGGAGCTGCGCGACCTGTTCGCCCTCGCCCCGGAGGCCATCGTTGACTGATCGCCCCGCCCCGCCTCTCATGCGGCCCGTGCTTCGGCCCGCTCATGCGGCCGGCGCCCTTTCCGCTCACGTGGCCGGTGCGCGATGACTGACTTCTCGCCCGCGTTCCTCGGCATGTTCGAATCGCTGCGGATGGGACCGACGTTCGCCCGGGGCCGCCGTGACGAACGGGCCGGACACGTCCGCAGCCTCACCGTGTCGGGCAGCCTGGTCGTCGCCCTCGTCCGGGGCCCCGACGATCCGGCGGCGTTCCGGGCACGGATCGCGGTCCGGGCCTTCGGCGCCTCCGAGTGGGCACGCGTGGAGACTTCGCTGGTCGCCGAGGCGCGCTATCTCGCCGATCTACTGGACGGCCGGATGCCACCCGGGATCGAGGAGATCTTCGCCGGGGCGGGGCTGAGCCTGTTGCCGCTCTCCATCGACGAGGTGGCGATGGACTGCACGTGCGAGCGATGGCCGATGCCGTGCGCCCATCTGGCGGCTACCTGTTACGCCCTGGCCAGGGCGTTCGAGACCGACCCGTTCGAGGTGTTCACCTGGCGGGGGCGGCCACGGGACGAACTCCTGATGCGACTGCGCCGGCTGCGGGAGGCCGCCGCGGTCGACGCCTCCGGCTCCGGCGGGTCGTTCGGCGGCCGTGGGCCCACCGGCTTCGACGGTTCATCCGCTGGCCGTGGGTCCGCCGGCTCGGGCGGCTCGGGCGGCTTCCCTGACGGCGCCGATCATGACATCCATGGGCGGCACGGCCCTGTTGATGGCGGCCACCGTGGAGCCGGACGGGCTGGTGACGGTTCTGCGGCGGCGCGGCATCCGGCGGCCGACCCGCTGATTTTCTGGGGATTCGCACGACCAGCACGGCCGGAGAACGATGAGGGTGCCGCCCGTCCCGGGGTTGCCGGCGACCTTTCTGAAACGGGAGGACGAGCCGGCCACGCCGGGCCTGCGGCTGCCCGCGTCCGGTCTGCCGCCAGCGGAGCAGATCGAAGCGCCGCCCCGCCTGCCACCGGCGATGGTGCAGATCTCAGGGGCACGCGGCCTGCCGTCGGGGGTGAGGGTGCCGGTGCCGGCCGGTCGGCCGTCGGTGGTGACGGTGCTGGAGCGGGTGCTGCTTCGGCGGGTGGGGATGCCGGCCGTGGTGTTGGGGTGCGGCCGGATGCCTTGCTGGACCAGCTCGATGCTCCTGGGCTTTCCCACCTCGGGCAGCCCATTGCCGAGGTGCTGCGGGTGGCCTACCTGGCACTGCCTGACACCGAGAGGTCCGGCTGAAGGATCCGGTTCGGTCGTTGTCCTGAGGCGATCCGTGGTGAGTCGTTCGGGCCTGGAACGCCCATTGATTTCTTGTGTCGGTTTTAGCGGATATGTCGGACCTCGGGTCGGTGATGGCTGACGCCGGCCAGGGCCTCAGCTGTAATGAAACCGCAGGTCAGAGGCGTTTCGTGGTTAAACCTGGTGGGGCTTAACCTGACTCTATGGACACCGGGCGGGTCGTCCGAACGGTCAGCTTTCCACTAAACCCCGGATCTGATTTCGGGTCCATGGTGAGCTACGCAGGTCATGGCGATTTGTCCGGAAAAGGTGTGACATGAAGAACCCGAAGCGAATGCTGGCAGTTGCCAGCATTAGCCTGACGGCTGCCGGATTGCTGGGGATACAAGCCCCGACATCGGCCGCGGTTGCCAGGCCGGCCGCCAAGCCAGTTACGGCGCCGGCTACGAACACGGCGGAAACCACGTCGTCGCCACTCAAGGCGATCGGCTGGGACGACGACTATGTGGTGGGCTACTACACCAGCGAGTGGCAGTGCCGAAAGGCCGGCCAGGTTGGTGAGAAGTTCGGTGCCTGGAGCGACTACTACTGCTACCCGGCGTTCGTGCCCGGCTACGGCTGGGTGTGGGTGCTCGAGGTCGAAGAAGATTGGTGGATCTGGAACTCCTGGGTGGGCGGTTGGCCCAAGGGATGGGCCTACAAGCCGGCGTACCTGGTCAGCGGTGGCTACCACATTGGCGGCAAGTACAAGCATCCCTTCAAGTACCTGCATGGGATCAAGTACGGACCCCTGAGCCAGTTCCCGAAGGGCTTCCCTAAGTGGAAGAAGCCCGGCTTCCCCGGCTGGCCTGGTGGCGGTCCGGGCGGTGGACCTGGTGGCGGTCCGGGCGGTGGCCCGGGTGGTGGACCTGGTGGTGGACCTGGTGGCGGTCCGGGCGGTGGCCCGGGTGGCGGTCCTGGTGGCGGTCCTGGTGGCGGTCCGGGTGGCGGTCCGGGCGGCGGTCCGGGCGGTGGCCCGGGCGGTGGCCCGGGTGGTGGACCTGGTGGTGGACCTGGTGGCGGTCCGGGCGGTGGCCCGGGTGGCGGTCCTGGTGGCGGTCCTGGTGGCGGTCCGGGTGGCGGTCCCGGTGGCGGTCCTGGGGGCGGTCCGGGCGGTGGCCCGGGTGGCGGTCCGGGTGGCGGTCCGGGTGGCGGTCCGGGTGGCGGTCCTGGTGGCGGTCCCGGTGGCGGTCCGGGCGGTGGCCCGGGTGGCGGTCCGGGTGGCGGTCCTGGTGGCGGTCCGGGCGGCGGTCCGGGCGGCGGTCCGGGTGGCGGTCCGGGCGGTGGCCCGGGTGGCGGTCCTGGTGGCGGTCCGGGCGGCGGTCCGGGCGGCGGTCCCGGTGGCGGTCCTGGTGGCGGTCCGGGCGGTGGCCCGGGCGGTGGACCTGGTGGCGGTCCGGGCGGTGGCCCGGGTGGCGGTCCCGGCGGGTGCCCTGGCGGCGGTCCGGGCGGCGGTCCGGGCGGCGGTCCGGGCGGTGGACCTGGTGGCGGTCCGGGCGGTGGCCCGGGTGGCGGTCCCGGCGGGTTCCCTGGTGGCGGTCCTGGTGGCGGTCCTGGTGGCGGTCCTGGTGGCGGTCCGGGCGGTGGCCCGGGTGGCGGTCCGGGCGGTGGCCCGGGTGGCGGTCCCGGCGGGTTCCTCGGTGGCGTCCCTGGCGGCAACGCGGCCGCGTAGTCACTGCTGCGCGTAGTGAGTGTTCCTTCGAAGAAACGGGTCACACCTGGCGGTGTGGCCCGTTTCGCCTTTGCTGCTGGAGTGTCACCACGCGACGGGGGCGTAATCCTTCAGGAAGCAGCCGTACACGTCTTCGCCCTTCTCGCCGCGGACGATCGGGTCGTACACGCGGGCCGCGCCGTCGACCAGGTCGAGCGGGGCGTGGAAGCCCTCCTCGTGCAGGCGCATCTTGGTCGGGTGCGGGCGCTCATCGGTGATCCAGCCGGTGTCGACGCTGGTCATCAGGATGCCGTCGGCGAACATGTCGTCCGCGCTGGTACGCGTGAGCATGTTCAGCGCGGCCTTCGCCATGTTCGTGTGCGGGTGGCCGGCACCCTTGTAACCACGGCTGAAGATGCCCTCCATGGCGGACACGTTCACCACGTACCGCCGAGGGAATTTTGATGCCTTCATCGCCGGACGCAGTCGGCTGACCAGGATGAACGGAGCGGTCACGTTGCAGAGCTGCACCTCCAGCAGCTCCAGCGGCGCCACCTCGTGCACCCGGTCGCTCCAGCTGTTCGTCGAGACCAGGTCGGGGACCAGGCCACCCGCGTCGATCGCCACCGAACGGGCGGTCAGCGCCATCTCGGTGACCTCCTTCGCGGACAGCGTCGGCGGGTGCGCCGCCGTCAGCGCCGCGGCTGGCGACGAGCTGATCTGCGCGGCGCCACCGAAGAACTCCAGCTCGGGCAGCGGACCGTCGGGCAGGGGAGCCGACTCGGCGGCCACCAGTTCCGAATAGGCGCCGGCCGTACGGCGTACCGTCTGGGCCGCGTTGTTGATCAGAATGTCGAGAGGACCGCGTGCCGCGACCGACTCGGCCAGGCCGACCACCTGCGAGGGATCACGCAGATCGATGCCGACCACCCGCAGCCGGTGCAGCCAGTCGCCGCTGTCCGGCATCGCTGAGAAGCGGCGGACCGCGTCGTGCGGGAACCGCGTCGTGATCGTCAGATCCGCGCCGTCGCGCAGCAGACGCAGCGCGATGTACATACCGATCTTGGCGCGGCCGCCGGTGAGCAGCGCCGTCCGCCCGGTCAGGTCGGTACGCGCGTCCCGGCGGGAGTGGTTCAGCTCGGCACACGACGGGCAGAGCTGGTGATAGAAGGCGTCCACCACGGTGAACCGCTGCTTGCACACGTAGCAGCCGCGCGCCTGCTTCAGCACCCCGGCCGTCGCGCCGCGGACCGTGCTGCGCAGCGGGATGCCCGCCGTCTCGTCGTCGATCCGGCCCGGCGCGCCGGTCGCGGTCGACGCCGTCACGGCGCGGTCGTTCGCGAGGATCGCCTGCCGGCGCTCCTTGCGGCGCTGCACCTTGACCGTCTTGAACAGGCCGGCGGTCGCCCGCCGCACCCGCACCGCGTCCGGGTGATCCGGCTGCAGCGCCTCCACCTCGGCCAGGACCTCGAGACAGACCGCGAGCCGGTCCGGATCCACACCCACGACGTCCGGGTCGATGCCGGTCATTTCGTACGTCCCCTCTGTTCCCTACCCGCACGCACTGTACTTCCGGCGGCGCCCGGGCCCATCGGCGGTCCTGTCGGCCGCCGGGCGCCGCCGTCGAGCATCCGATCCGCTCATTCGATCAGCTTCAGTGCGCCGGGTCGGGGTCCTGCTCCTCCGAGGCGGGCTCCTGACCCGTGCGTGCCGTCCCCGGGTGGTCGGCCAGGGAGGCCGGGCGGCGGGTCTGCCGGTCGTACGGGTGCTCGCCCGACCCACCCGCCCACGACGGCCCGCCGTTCGCCGGGCGCCGGGTAGCGCGCCCGTGTTCCGGCAGATGATCGGCGAGAGTCGACGGGCGCACCGTGCCCCGCAGCCGGTCGTCCAGCGTCTCCGGGCGGCGGCCACGAAGGTAGTCGGGCTCGTTCCGGTCGGTCTTCTCGGTGGCCGGTGTGTCGCCGGCGGCGGGGTCGCCACCGGTGGGCTGGCCTCCGGACGCGGGCTCGTCCGCGGCTGCGGGGTTGTCGCCGCTCAGCCACTCGTCGAGGGTTCGCGGACGGCGTTCGCTGCCGGCCGGGCTGACCGGGGCGTCCTCCAGAGTTCGTGGCCGGGAGACCGGCGCGTCCTCCAGGCTCTGCGGCCGGTGGGCCGGCGCCGGATCGGCGGCGGCCGTGCTGCCCAGCCACTCGTCGAGTGTCTGCGGGCGGCGGGCCGGTTCCGGCTCTCCGGTGGAGTGTGAGGCCGTGGCCGCGAGAGGCCGCGGGACGGCTGCGGAGTCCGGGGTGACCGTCGTGGTGTCTGTCTCGCGGATGGTGTCAGCGGCCACGTCAGCCGCCGGCGATCCGGGGAACTCGCCGGCTGTCGGCTCGGTCGTATCGGCGGGTTCCCAGAACCCGGGGGAGACGGGTCCGGACGCCGGCTCCGGTGCCTCGGGGGTCGCCTCTTCGGTCTCGGCGGAGTCGGACGCGGCTTCGAACGGTTCGGCCGGCTCCTGGGCCGGCGTCTCGTTCAGCGTGGCGGTCGCCGATTCGCTGGACGCCTTGGACGGTGCCTCGCTCACGGCGTCAGCAGGCGTTTCGACGCCCTGCTCGGTCGCCGGGCTCCCGGTGGCCGAGTCGTCACGGTGTGCCGAGGCCGCGGAGTAGGGCGCTTCCTCGTTCAGGGACGGGGATTCGGCAGGTTCCGCCGGGGTGGAGAGGGCCTGGTGGTCGACGTCTTCGGAGGTGGTGAAGCCGGCGTCCTGACTGGTCGGCTCCGCTTCCCGGCGGCCGTGGCCGGGCTCGGCGGCCGGGTGGGCCTCCGGAAGCGCGGCCGGGGCCGGGCCGGCGGTGGGCTTGTCCGTCTCCGCCGGGCGGGCGGGGAGATCGGCCAGGCTCTGGGGCCGGTCTCGCCGGGCGGCGGGACTCACCGGAGCAGGCAGATCACCGAGGCTTTCCGGACGCATGGCGACAGGAGATGTGGCCGGTGCCGGCGGACTGGCGGCGAGCAGATCGTCGAGAGTCTGCGGACGCTGCCGGCCCACACGTTCGGGCTGTGGGTGCGGCAGGTCGGCGACGGGCTTCGTGGCCTGGCCCTCCGACGCGGCCGGGAACGCGCCGAAGCGGTCCAGCCAAGGGAACGGATCGGGTTCGGCGAGATTGGCCAGGCGGGGGTCGGCGCGCCACGAGAACGGGTCCTGATCCGCTTCGTCCGGACTGGAAGCTGTGGCACTGCCGGCGGGCGTTGCGGAGTGTCCGGCCTCGGGTTCGTGGCTCGCAGGCTCGTAACGGGTCGCGGCCTCATGACGAATCGCCGGCTCGTCACGGACTACCGGCTCGTGACGGAAGGCCGGCTCACGGATCACCGGCTCGTCGCGGGTCACCGGCTCGTCGCGGATTACCGGCTCGTCACGGGTAACCGGTTCGTGACGGGTAACCGGTTCATGACGGGTAACCGGCTCGTGACGGATTTCAGGCTTGTCACGGGTTGCCGGCTCGTCGCCGGTCTCTGTGAAGCTGCTCCACGCCGCATCGAAGGAGGCGGAGGCCGCGGACCCGAACAGCGCCGCTTCGGCGGTCTCGAAGGCTGTGGGAGCTTCGGGCCGCCCGGGTTCCGCGGTGGGTGTGAAGCCCGCGGCCTGAGCCGGAGAATCGGCGGCCTGGATGGCGTCGTCGGCTCCCGGGAATGCCGAACCGCTACCCGCGTAGGCCGTCGGCTCGATGCGGTCCTGGGGGGTGTCGGCGATGACCGGTTCGTTGTCCGCCCGGCCCTGAGCAGCGACCTCGGGCACAGCGTGGGCGGTGAGGCCCGCCGCGCTTTCCGCGGGAGGGTCGAGCGTGGCGGCCTCGGCCGTCTCAGCGGCCGGGTCCAGCGTGCTGGCGGGGGCCGTCACCTCGGCCGGGTCCAGCGTGGCGGCCGGGGCCGTTTCCTCGGCCGGGTCCAGCGTGGCCGCCGGAACCGTCTCCTCGGCCGGGACCGTCTCGTCAGCCGGGTCGAGCGTGGCCGCCCGGACCGTCTCCTCGGTGAACAGACCGGTGTAGACCGTAGCCGAGAAGATCGATGGTTCCGCGGACCAGGTGGCCGTCTCCGGGGTGGCGGAATCGGCCCCGTCGGCCGATGGTGTGGCAGGTTCGGCCGTCGGGGCGGGGACCTCGTCAGCCGATGTTCCGGCAGTCGAGCCCGTCCCGGCGTCCGAAGACGTCCCCGCGTCCAGGGACCAGCCGGTGTCGAATGACGTGTCGGTGTCCAAGGACGTCCCGGCGTCGGAGGAGGTCCTGGCGCCGGAGGACGTCTCGGCATCCAAGGACGTCTCGGCATCGGAGGACCAGCCGCCGTCCAGTGGCGAGCCTGCGTCGGCGAGTGCGTCGGTCCCGGTGGAGCCGGCGGCCGGATCCTCACCGATGAAGTCCACCGGGAGATCGCCGGTGACAGGGAAGGACCCCGAGACGCCGCCAGGGACGGAGAGCGCGGAGTCACCGACGGAGCCGTCAGACGCCCCGATGACGGTCTCGCTGCTGGACAGGGCGTCATCGTCGGAGCCTGACGCGTCCGAGGACCCGGCGAGCGCGGCATCGTAGGCGGGCGCGGTGGCTGAGGAGGCGGACGCGGTGGCTGAGGAGGCGGACGCGGTGGCTGAGGAGGCGGACGTGGTGGCTGAGGGAGGCGCGGCGGCTGAAGAAGCGGAGGAGGCGGACGCGGCGGCTGAAGATGCGGAGGCAGCGACCGACGAGTCGGACGCCGTGACCGACGATTCCGACGCCGTGACCGACGATTCCGGGGAGCCGGCGGCCTCGTCAGGCGCAGGCGAGGCGGAAACGCTGGAGTCCGGCAGGTGCAGCACCTGAGTCACCGACGCGTCGCCGGCCGCCTGGGAAGTGGCCTCCGAATCCCCAGGCAGACGCAGAACGTGGGTCGCGGCCGGATCCAGGCCATCGCCGGACGACTGCTTCTCATTGTCCCCGGACTCAGGATCCGGCTTGGTGATCTCGACGCCGGCGGCCAGCGTCGCCTCCACCTCGGCCCAGAGATCCTCGGAAGTGACGGCTCCCGGCGAGGACGAGGACGGCGAAGGGGAGGAGGCATCCGGATCACGATGGCGTCCGGGGCCTTCGGGCACATCTGGCTCCGCAGAACCGGGAGAATCCGTACCGCCGGAGGAAAGGGAACGCTCCGGAAGAAGACCGCCCGCCCGGACCGCCGCCCCCTCCTTCTCGGAGAGGTAGTCGAGGACCGCGTCGTAGTCGAGGACGACCGTGCTGGACACCTCGGCATCGCCGGAAGGAGAGCCGCCCGAGCCGGAGGTCAGCGCGGCCTGCGCCGGAGCCGCCGGAAGGGCCCGGGCCAGCAGCGTCCCGTCGAGGACGGTGGTCTCCTCGAACGACGGGTCCACCGGACGCCACGCGTGCCGTCCGGAGGCCTCCTCCTCGCCCGCGTACTCGGCGAGGCCGGCCTTCTCCTGGAGACGCCGCAGCGGGCCCGGTGCCCACCAGGCGGCGTCGCCGAGGACGGCGAGCACGGCGGGTACGAGCAGCACGCGCACGACGGTGGCGTCCAGCACCAGCGCGATGATCATGCCGACGCCGATGAACCGCATGGTGGTGACCGACGACAGGGAGAACGCGCCGGTCACGACGATGAGCAGCAGCGCCGCGGCGCTGATGACCCGGCCGGTGCGGGTCAGGCCGATCGTCACGGCCTGGTGGGTGGTGGCGCCCCGCAGCCGGGCCTCGACCATGCGGGAGAGCAGGAACACCTCGTAGTCGGTGGAGAGGCCGAAGACGACGGCCGCCATCAGCACGACGATGCCGGCCTCCAGCGGGGTCGGCGTGACGTCGAGCAGGGACGCGCCGTGGCCCTCCTGGAAGATCCAGACGAGGATGCCGAAGGTCGCGGTGAGGCTGAGCGCGCTCATCACGACCGCCTTGATCGGCAGCAGGATGGAGCCGAACGCCAGGAACATCAGCACCAGGGTCGCCCCGGCGAGCAGGCCGATCATGAGGGGGAGCTCGGCGCCGATGGCTTCGAGGCTGTCGACGTTACGGGCCGTGACGCCGCCGACGAGGACCGTGGTGCCGGCGGGCGCCTCGAGGGCGCGCAGCGCGTCGACGGTGTCGCGGGCCTCGTCGCTGAACATGTCGGTGCTCTTCAGATCGGCGGTCAGGACGACAACGTCCTTGCCGTTGCCGCCGGTGGTGGTCACGGACTCGACGCCGGCGATCTTGGCGACGGCCTCGCTGAACGCCTTGACGTCCGGCTTGTCGCCGACGTCGGCGGCCCGCACGACGACCTGTACGCCGTCCGAGCTGAACTGCGGGTAGTCGGCCTTGAGCGTCTCGATCGCGACCCGGGACGGGTCACCGGCCGGCAGCTGCCGTTCGTCGTTCTCACCGAAGCGGGCGCCCGCGATCGGCAGGGCGAGGACCACGAGAGCGGCGAGGATGGGTACGGCCACGAGCACCGGACGCCGCAGCACCCGTCCCGCGAGCCGCTCCCAGCCGCCGCCCTCACCGCGGGAGAAGCGGGGCAGCCGGATCGGGACCAGGTCGACGCGCGGGCCGAGGACCGCGAGCAGCGCCGGCAGCAGGGTCAGCGACAGGACCATCGCCAGGAAGACGGCCGCGAGCCCGCCGTACGCCAGGGATTTGAGGAAGTCCTGGGGGAAGAGCAGGAGCCCGGCGAGCGCCGTCATGAGCAGCGTGGCGGAGAAGACGACGGTGCGCCCGGCGGTGGCCACGGTACGGCGGACCGCCTCGGCCGTGTCGTGGACGGCCTGTTCCTCCCGGAACCGGCCGACCATGAACAGGCCGTAGTCGATCGCCATGCCGAGGCCGAGAAGGCTGGCCACGTTGATCGCGAACGAGTTGACCTCGTGGGTCAGCGCGACGGCGTGCAGCACACCGAGCGAGCCGAGCACGGCCGCGCCGCCGACCAGCACCGGCAGCGACGCCGCGACCAGCGAGCCGAAGATGACCAGCAGCAGGACCAGGACGATCGGCAGCGACACCATCTCGGCGAAGGCCAGGTCGTCGGTGGACCGCTCGGACGAGGCATGGCTGAGCGGGATGCCGCCGGCCAGCTGCACCTGCGCGCCGGGAACCGCGAGGTCGCCCTCGATCTCGCGGTACGACTCCATCTTGGCGGCGTCGTCCTCGCCGGCGAGGGTGATGACCGCGACCGCGCTGGACTTGTCCTCGGCGGCGAACGCCTTCGCCTTGGAGTCCCAGTACGAGCTGTGCGTCTCGACGGCCGACTTGGGCAGCGCCGCGAGGCGTTCCCTGATCCGCTTGGTGAGAGCGGCGTCGTCGATGGTGCCCTGGTCGGGTGTGTAGATGGCGATCACGTCGCCACCCTGGTCACCGGTCGCCTCGGCCACCGTCTCGGCGGCTCTGGCCGACTCGCTCCGTGGGTCGTTGTACCCGCCCTCGGTGAGCTGACCGAACACGCCGAAGCCCCAGATGCCGGATCCGATCACCGCGACGAGCGCGATGATGAGCACCGGCCACCTCAGGCGGGCGACCCGCGATCCCCAGCCCGCGAACACAGGGTTCCCCTTTCCGGATTCACAAGAGTGGAGCAGTTCAGCTCAGGGTCGCGGCCTGGAGGGCCACGCCGCCGCAGTCTTCGTCGAAGGCCGCGTCGGTGATCCACTTGATCGAGATCTTGCCAGTTTCCGACGCACGGTACGAGACGACATAGGCGGTCGTCGCCATCGAATCGCCGCGGCCGGTGAAGAGATCGGTGTATGCCTCGCCGCCGGTGCTGAGTTGCAGGCGCAGACTTCCCCGGGCGTTGATCGCGCCGACGTACAGCTTGAGGGTTCTCGATGCCGTCGTCGCCGGTGCGGAGAGTGTGAACCCGTTGCCGTCTCCGCAGGTCCGGATGCCGCTGGCGACCCCGGAGGAGGAGGCCATCGGCTCGCCGCCGGTCCAGGTGAACCGCTCCGGGCTCGCTGTGTGCCGCTGCCGGGGCTCGCCGGGGGTGCCCTCCAGGATCGCGAAGTTGCCACCGCGGTCGCGCTCCAGCGAGAACCGGCCCTGCTCGCCCCAGTGCACCCAGTCGGCGGTGCCCTCGGAGTCCAGGTCGACGGTCGCGGCGACCGGCACCCGCTCGACGACGATCGAGTCGATCGGTGTCATCGACGGGGACGGGCTGGGGCTCGGCAGCGGGATCGGGACCTGGTCGTCGGTCGGCGCCACCGTCGCGGGGGCGGCCGCGGGGGTGTCGTCGCGGGTCGCGTGGCTGTGGATGACCACGCCGACCGTGATGACGGCGAGCACGCCGGCCAGGATCACGGCGGCCGGTTCCACGTGCTGCCGCCACTGACGCCACCAGCCGGCATCGAGCAGAGGCAAGGATCCTCCAGATCGGGTCGCGGCGGGCAGGGCGCTAAACGATCTCATCTTGTCCGGCCCGGGTGAAGAGGGGGAGGCCGGTCGGGTCCTTACGGCCGATCGCCCACATCGGCGATTCGGGGGAGGTTCTTAACCGCATAGGTCCCGGTTACGAGTAGCGTGTCCGGAGTTTCCGACTCGGCCGACCAGGAGAACCGCGAATGAGCGACACGATCAGGACCACCAGCAAGGGCCGCGGCCAGGCGATAGCCGGGGTGCTCAGCGGCGTGCTCGTCTTCGCCGTACTCGTGGTCGTCTTCTTCGTCGTGCGCAACGACGACGATCCGAAGCCGGTGCCGGCCGCCGCGCCCGCCACCGTGGCCGACCCGCTCAGCGTGGAGCCGCAGATCACGACCGGATCCGGCACCCTCACCGAGCTGGTGATCAAGGAGCTGGTGCCGGGCACCGGCGAGGTGGTCAAGGCGGGCCAGACCATCTCGGTCAACTACAAGCTGGTCGGGTACACCTCCGGGGAGGAGATGGACTCGTCCTGGCAGGGCGGCACGTCCAAGCCGATCAGCTTCCAGATCGGCACCGGCCAGCTGATCCAGGGCTGGGACAAGGGCATCCCCGGGCAGAAGGTCGGCAGCCGGATCCAGTTGGACGTGCCGCAGGCCCTCGCCTACGGCCCGGAGAAGGGCGACCTGCGGTTCGTGGTCGACATCCTCTCCGCGAAGTGACCCGACCTACAGCTCGGCCACCACGACGTCGAGCTGCCGGGCCCGGCCGGCCGGCGAGGGTTGTTCCTCGACCGTGAACTTCAGGTCCCGCAGGGCCGTGACCAGCTCGTCCACCGAGTTCGGCGCGGCCTGCTCGGCGGCGAGCGCGCGTACCAGGCGGCCCTTGGTGGCCTTGTTGAAGTGGCTCACCACGGACCGCCTGGCCACGCCGTCGACGATCCGTTCGTGCAGCACCCGCAGCGCGGCGGCCTCCGGGCCGGGCGTCCACATCGCGGCATAGGCCCCGGAGCGCAGATCCAGCACCGGCGTGCCGGCACACGCTTTGTCGAGGGCGGGTTTCAAAGCCTTCTTCCAGTACGCCGTGAGCCCGCCGACCGGTGCGGGCAGGGTGACGCCCACCGAGCAGCGGTACGCCGGAATCCGGTCGCCGAGCCGGACGACGCCCCACAGCCCGGAGAACACCACCACCCGCTCGCCGAGCCAGTTCACGGCGGCCTCGTCCAGCTCCCGGACACCCAGAGCCTCGTAGAGCACCCCGGTGTAGACCTCCGACGCGGGCGCGGCGGGCGCCTCCCGCAGCTCCGCGTTGCGTGCGATCTCGCCCCGCTGACCCTCGCTGAGCCCGAGTACGGCCAGGCTGTCCGCGATCGACCGCGCGCTCGTGCGCCCGCACATCGCGACGAGGCGGTTGAGCACCCGGGTGCGGGCCGTGGCCAGCGACGGCAGCCACAGCGACGCCGGATCGACGGGGGAGCCGCCGGTGGCGGGGGTCTTGCCCTCGGAGGGCGGGAGCAGGATGAGCACGCCGGAACCTTACTTCCCGACGGTCACCGTGGTTTTCACGGACGCGCGGTCGATCTCGCTGGTCCTGATGGTGAAGACGACCTCGTACGTGCCCGGCAGCGGGAAGGCGATCGAGCCGAGCGCCTGGTTGCCCGGCAGGATGCCGGCCATCGGGTGCTTGACGGCCTCCAGCGCCGGGTCGAGCAGCCGCGCCGTCACCTCCCACTCCTCGGCCTGCAGCGGTGCCCCGTCCGGCCGGTAGAGGAACGCGTGCACCGTGTTGTACTCGCCCAGCTCGACCGGGTAGATGTTGAACTGCACCGTGTAGATGTTGCTGGACAGCGTCTCGGAGACGCCCTTCGCGCTGATCGCGGCCTGTTTGGCGGCGGCGCTGCGACCCGGGTCGACCTGCACCAGCACCGCGCTCAGCGCCAGGATCACCACGCTGGCGACCACCTCGACGGCGACCGTGCGGCGCAGTCCGCGCCCGTTGCGGGCGCTGTTCACCATCCGCCGGGCACCGGCCGCGGCGCCCAGGATCACGGTGAGGATGCCGAGCTTGACCAGCAGCAGCCGCCCGTAACCGGTCTGCCAGAGCGCCGGCAGCGAGCCGAGCTGGATGACGGCCTGCACCGCACCGGCCATCACCAGCCAGATCACTGCGAGCGCCGCCCATCGCGACCACACCGGCAGGATCACCCCGAGCACCCGCTCGTGCGTGCGGCGCAGCAGGAAGACGGTCAGGGTGACGAGGCCGCCGAGCCACGCCGCCATGGCGGCCATGTGCACGATCCCGGCCGCGACGGTCACGGCGGGCAGCGGCACGGCGATCGCGTGGCCGGTCAGCGGCCAGGTCGCCAGCCCGGCGGCGGAGACGGCCAGGACGGCGGCCGCCCGCGGACGGCTCCGGCCGGGCGTCGGCTGCGGCGCGGCCGGCGCTGTCACCGGTCCGGTCTCGGCGACAGGTGCTCCGGCACCGACCAGGACGGCGGCGGGCACGCTCCGCGGCACGGTCACGGCACGTCGTGGGCGGCGCAGCAGAGGCGGCAGCAGTACGGCCAGAGCGCCCACCAACGTGAGCCGGGCCACCAGCAGCAACCCGTACTGACTGGTGAGCACCTCGGTGAACTCGGCCCCCGACAGCTGCCAGATGGGCGCGCCGGAGCCCTGCTGGGCCTGGGTGCCGAGCGCGCCGAGGGTCGCCGCTGCGGTCAGCGCCAGCCCGATCCGGATCATCCGCAGCGCCCCGCCCCGGGGGCGCCGGCGCGGCCACAGGAACGCCAGGAACAGCGCGGGACCGGCGATCAGCGTGACTCCGGCGTACCCGATGGTCTTCAGAACCGGCACCGCCCCCGCCACCGAGGGATGCGGCCCGGTGATCGCGGCGGGTTCCTCGGGGCGTGCCGAGGGCGCGCCGACCGAGAAGGTGATCGCGCCGCCGACCGGGTGGCTGTCGGCCGAGATGACCCGGAAGCTGATCAGGTAGGTGCCGAGCGGCTTCGTCGCCTTGCGCACCGGGATGCGCACCACGTTGCCCTCGACCGTGGCCGCCCCCGAGATCCGCTCGCCGTCCGGGGCGATCACCTGGACCCGGCCGCTGACCGGGCTGACCGGTTCGCTGAACGTCACGGTGACCTCGGAGGGCGAGGCGCCGATCACACTTCCCGGCGCCGGGCTCGAGCCGACGGTCGCGGCGTGCGCGGCGGCAGGCGCGGCGGGCAGCGCGAGAGTGGTGGTCAGCAGGACGAACAGTACGAGGAGCACCCGGGTCACATGGGGTAGTTCGTATCCACGCGGGGAAAGGTTCAAGGTGGCCGTGTGGATACGATCCGTCACAGCCCCATCCGCCACCGAGGAGGCCGTAATGTCCGTCCACCCCCGTGCCGGCCGGCCTGCCGGACCGGACGACCTGATCGACGTGCCGAAGGTCGTCTCGCGTTACTACACGGACCACCCGGACCCGGCCGAGGCGGGGCAGCGGGTCGCGTTCGGCACCTCCGGGCACCGCGGGTCGAGCCTGCGGACCGCGTTCAACGAGGATCACATCGCGGCGACCAGCCAGGCCATCGTCGAGTACCGCCGGGATCAGGGCACCACGGGCCCGCTCTTCCTCGGCCGCGACACGCACGCGCTCAGCGAGCCCGCGATGATCACCGCTCTGGAGGTGTTCGCCGCCAACGACGTGACCGTGCTGATCGACGACCGTGACGGCTATACGCCGACCCCGGCGCTCTCGCACGCGATCCTGCGGTGGAACCGGTCGAACACTGCGCAGGCCGACGGTGTCGTGGTCACGCCGTCGCACAACCCGCCGGACGACGGCGGCTTCAAGTACAACCCGCCGAACGGCGGGCCGGCCGACACCGACGCCACCCGGTGGATCCAGGACCGGGCCAACGCGCTGATCGCCGCGGGTCTCAAGGAGGTCCGGCGGACCGCGCGCCCGACGGCCACGGAGAGGTACGACTACCTCGGCACCTACGTCGACGACCTGCCCTCGGTGATCGACGTGGAGGCGATCCGCGCCGCCGGGATCCGCATCGGCGCCGATCCGCTGGGCGGGGCCAGCGTGGCGTACTGGGGTGAGATCGCGAGCCGGCACGGGCTGGACCTGACCGTCGTGAACCCGCGGGTCGATCCGGCGTTCGGGTTCATGACGCTGGACTGGGACGGCAAGATCCGGATGGACTGCTCCTCGGCGTACGCGATGGCCTCGCTGATCGAGCGCCGCGACGCCTTCCAGATCTCCACCGGCAACGACGCCGACGCCGACCGCCACGGCATCGTCACGCCTGACGCCGGCCTGATGAACCCCAACCACTACCTGGCCGTCGCCATCGCCTACCTCTACAAAGCCCGTGACGGCTGGCCCTCCGGAGCCGGGATCGGCAAGACCCTGGTCTCGTCGTCGATGATCGACCGGGTCGCCGCCGACCTGGGCCGCCGCCTCGACGAGGTGCCGGTCGGCTTCAAGTGGTTCGTGCCCGGCCTGCTCGACGGCTCGATCGGTTTCGGCGGCGAGGAGAGCGCCGGGGCGTCGTTCCTGCGGCGTGACGGCGGCGCGTGGAGCACCGACAAGGACGGGCTCATCCTCGACCTGCTGGCCTCCGAGATCCTGGCGGTCACCGGCAGGACTCCCAGCGAGCACTACCGGGAGCTGACCGCCCGCTTCGGCGAGCCCGCCTACGCGCGGATCGACGCGCCGGCCACCCCCGCCGAGAAGGCGGTGCTCGGCAAGCTGTCGCCGTCGCAGGTGACCGCGTCGTCACTGGCCGGGGAGCCGATCACCGACGTGCTGACCAGCGCGCCCGCCAACGGCGCGGCGATCGGCGGGCTCAAGGTGGTGACCGGGTCCGGCTGGTTCGCGGCCCGCCCGTCCGGCACCGAGGACGTCTACAAGATCTACGCCGAGTCGTTCCACGGGCCGGAGCACCTGGCCCGCATCCAGGAGGAGGCCCGGGCTGTGGTCTCCGCCGCCCTCTCCGGCTGACCGTTCGTCTCAGGTCGCGAGCTCCCGGGCCGACAGTCTTCACGACAGGGAGACGCGCCTAGATGAGCAGGAGCCGTACGACCCGATGACCGAACCCGAGACCGCCGCCGGTGCGCCCCGGCTCCGAGCCGGGGGCCTGGCCCCCGTGCTGGTGGCCGTCTGGGCGAACATCGGAGTCCTGGTCTGGTTGCTGATCCGCGGCGCCGAGGAGGTGTTCCTCGGCTACGTGGGCGGCCCGATCGCTCTGGCCGCCGGCGCGTTCGCCTGCCAGCGGATCGCCCGGGTCGTGCAGCTGCCCCGGCCGGTGCGCGCCTTCTGGCGCCGTCTCGAACACGCGGCGATCTGCCTGGCGGTCACCGCGGTCGTGGCGCTGGTGCGGGCCAACAACAACACCGGCATGTCGCTGTGGGTCGCCGTGCCCATGATGTTCGGCCTCCTGCTGCTGATCGCCGCGTTCCTCGGCCTGCCCGGGCCGCGCCGCACCGCGGCCGGGTGGCTGCGGGCGGTGCTCGACACGTTCACCATCGCGGTCGCCAGCGCCCTCATCTTCTGGTACGTCGTGTTCGACCTCGCCCCCGCCGGCACCTCGCTGTCGGCCCGTGCGGTGGCCGCGGGCGTCGGCGTCGGCGGCGTCCTGCTGCTGGTCGTCGTGGGCAAGGCCGCGTCCGCGCCGGAGTCGGTCGTCGACGGTGGCGCGCTGCGCGTACTCACCACCGGCCCGATCACCTGTGTCGCCGGGACCGCCCTGCTGATCGCCGGCGACGACCGGTCGCGTCTGGCGCTGTCGGTGCTGGCCCTGCCGATGACCGGCGCCGCCATGTGCATCGCCGCCCACCTGCAGCGGCGGGCCCTGATCCGGCCGGCCGCGCGGGCGAGTGCCTTCGCCGGCCGGTCGCTGTTCAACCTGCTGCCGTTCGCCGCGCTCACCGCCACCACCGGCCTGGTCGTCAGCGTCAGCTCCCAGCACATGACCGGCCGCCAGCGCGTGGTGATCATCGGCGCGCTGCTGATCGCCGGCTGTGTCGTCGCCCGGCAACTGCTCAGCCTCCGGGAGAACACCGTCGCCCTGCGCGGCATCCGCGTCCAGCAGGCCGAACTGGAGCGCCTCGCGCTCAGCGACGGCCTCACCGGGCTGCCCAACCGGGCCCGTTTCCTGGTCATGCTCGGCGAACGCCTCGACGCCCACCGGCCGGCCGCCGCGCTGCTGATCGACGTCGACGACTTCAAGATGATCAACGATACGATCGGCCCGGCCGCCGGCGATCAGCTGCTCTTCCAGGTGTCGCAGCGGCTCAGCCAGCGGTGCGTGACCGGCGAGATCCCGGCCCGGCTCGGCGGCGACGAGTTCGCCGTGCTGCTGCCGGTCGACGATCCCGACGAGGCGGAGGCCGCCGGCAACCGGCTGCTGCTCGCCCTCGCCGACCCGTTCCGTGTCGGCGACCAGCAGCTGCTGCTGCACGGCAGCGCCGGCATCGCGATCGCCGATACCGGTGAGGGCGCCGACGAGGTGCTGCGCAACGCCGATATCGCCATGTACGAGGCCAAGGGCAGCGGCAAGGCGTCCCTGGTCCGGTTCGAGCCGCGGATGCGGCAGGACGTGGTCAACCACGCCCGGATGGCCAGCGAACTGCGCAACGCCATCATCCGCGGGGAGCTGCGGCTGCTCTACCAACCCGTGTTCGATCTGGTCACCGGTCGGCTGCACGGCTGTGAAGCGCTGGTGCGCTGGCAGCACCCGGAGCGCGGGTTCGTCTCGCCCGGCGACTTCATCCCGGTCGCCGAGCGGTCCGGCCTCATCGTGCCGCTCGGCGCGTGGGTGCTGCGTGAGGCGTGCGAGCAGCTGGCCCGCTGGCGTGCCGAGTACGGCGCCGGCGCGGTCGAGGCGGTCAACGTCAACGTGGCGGTCCGTCAGCTGCGCGAGGCCGGGTTCGTCGACGAGGTCGCCGCCGTGCTCAGTGACACCGGGCTGACCTCGCGCAACATCATCCTCGAGGTCACCGAGTCGTCGGTCGTCGACGGCTGGCAGGTGCAGGAGACCCTGCAGGCGCTGCACGAGATGGGCGTACGGCTGGCGCTCGACGACTTCGGCACCGGTCAGTCGTCGCTCAGCCTGCTACGGGCCTTCCCGGTGGACGTGCTGAAGCTCGACAAGTCGTTCGTCGACGGCATCGCCGACGGCGCGGACCGGGGCCGCCTCGCGGTCGCCGCCGCGGTCGCCCAGCTGGCCGAGTACCTCCAGCTGAAGGCGGTCGCCGAGGGCATCGAGAGCCAGGAGCAGGTGGACCGCCTTCGCGACATGGGCTACCGGTACGGTCAGGGCTTCTTCATGGCCAGGCCGCTGCCACCGGCCGAGTGCGGCGCACTGATGGCCGCGGCCCCCGTCCGCGCAGCCTGACGGATTCCATGACGCATTTCGATTGGACCTCAACCGGGGTGCACGTACTAGCGTGCACCCCATGACCGCCATCACCGGCCATGTCCGGACCTTCTACCAGCTGCTGATCAACACGGGGCTGGTGTCGGTCATCAACTTCAGCGTCTGGTTCGCCGTCACCTTCTGGACCTACCTCCAGACGAAATCGGTCTTCGCGACCGGCGTGATCTCGGGCATCTTCCTGGTGCTGACCGCGTTGACCGGCATCTGGTTCGGCAGCCTGGTCGACGGGCACCGCAAGAAGAACGCCCTGCAGGGTTCGGCGCTCGCCTCGCTGGTGATGTACGCGGCCGCCCTCGCGCTCTACCTCGTGGTGCCCGAGGAGGCGTTCCACGACCCGGCCGACGCCCGGCTCTGGGGGTTCGTGCTGCTCCTGATGTTCGGCGTGATCGCCGGCAACATCCGCACCATCGCGCTGCCCACCATGGTCACCCTGCTGATCGACGAGGACCGGCGGGATCGCGCCAACGGACTGGTCGGCACCGTCTCCGGCACCACGTTCCTGGTCACGTCGGTGATCAGCGGTGTGCTGGTGGCCTTCGACGGCATGTTCTCGATCCTGGTCCTCGCCCTCGTGGTGCTCGGGCTGTCGATCGTCCACCTGGCGTTCGTGCCGATTCCGGAGCGTCCGGCCGCCCACGACGGCGACGGCGCGTCCGCTCCCGGCATCGACCTGCGGGGCACGTTGCGCATCATCGGCCGGGTGCCGGGCCTGACCGCGCTGATCCTGTTCAGCACGTTCAACAACTTCCTGGGCGGCGTCTTCATGGCGCTCGCCGACGCCTACGGGCTGTCGCTGGTGTCGGTGCAGACGTGGGGCCTGCTGTGGGGCGTGATCAGCACCGGCTTCATCATCGGCGGGCTGGCGATCGCCCGTACCGGCCTCGGCTCCCGTCCGGTCCGGCTGCTCCTGCTGATCAACGTGGCGCTCTGGGCGATCATCCTGATCTTCCCGCTCTGGGCGTCGATCATCCCGATGGCCGTCGGCATGTACCTGTACATGCTGCTCATGCCCTATGCGGAGGCGGCCGAGCAGACCATCCTGCAGCGGGTCGTGCCGTACGAGCGTCAGGGTCGCGTCTTCGGCCTCGCGCAGAGCGTCGAGCAGGCCGCGTCCCCGCTGACGGCCTTCCTCATCTCGCCGATCACGCAGTTCGTGTTCATCCCGTTCATGAGCGACGGCGGCGCCGGGGCGGACGCGATCGGCTCCTGGTTCGGCACGGGACCCGACCGCGGCATGGCACTGGTCTTCGTACTGACCGGCGTCATCGGCATCATCGCCACGACGGCCGCCCTGGCCAGCCGCCCCTACCGGGCGCTGAGCCGCCGCGTCTCCGAGGAGTCGCCGTCCACCGAGGCCGAGGAACCCGCCACCGCCTAGAGGACCTTCTCCCAACAGATCTGGTTGTACGGGGAAGCGCCGTACCCGCCGATCTCGTGGTAACCGGCGTCCCGGTACAGCGCGATCGCCTCGGTGAGCACGGTGTGCGTGCCGAGCCGGACCGTGGCGATCCCGTGCCGTGCCGCGTCCTGCTCCAGCCGGCGCAGCAGACGCCGGCCGAGGCCCAGGCCGCGTGCCTCCCCGGCGACCCACAGGTGGCGGATCTCGGCCACACCCGGTGACAACCGGACCCACGCGCCGCACCCGGCCGGCCGGTCCTCCTCGCGGGCCAGCATCAGGCTCCCGTCCAGGTCCTCCGGCCGGGTCAGGGCCGCCTCGTCGTAGCCCTCCGGGAAGCGTCCGGCCAGCTCCGCCGCGTACCTCCGCAGGCACCGCCACGCCGCCGGATCGTCGGCGGGCACCGGCTCGATCGTCACGGCCGCCAGGCGCAGCAGCCGCCGCACCCGCTCCTGGGCGGCCACCAGCTCGGCGCGTTCCTCCGGGCTCAACCCGGCCACCAGGGCGGCGATCCCGTCCCGGGAACGCTCGTCGAGGACGGCACGCTCGCGCCGTCCGGCGTCGGTCAGCTCGGCGACCCGGACGCGGGCGTCGGACGGATGCGGGACGACCCGGATGAGCCCGTGCTCCTCGAGGGCGCGCAGCAGCCGGCTCAGGTAACCCGAGTCCAGCCCCAGCCGCTCGCGCAGGTCCCGGACCCCGGCGCGGTCACCGATCTCCCACAGCAGACGGGAGTGGCCGAGCGGGCGGTCGAGCCCCAGGTACTGATCGCTGAGCAGTCCCAGCCGCCGGGTGTAGAAGCGGTTGAAGTCACGGATCCGGTCGATCGCGTCGGCATGCATGCGCCGACGATATCTGACCTGAGTCAGAGAACGGGTTGTCCTCAGGTCCCGGCAAGGACCGTCGATCTTCCCTCGTCGGCCTCCGCCGGCATCGGCGAGAGGAACTGGCGATGGGATGGCCGCACGCGACGGCGTCCGCCTGGCCCGTGCACGCGGGGATGTTCCTGCTCTCGGGGGCCGCGTGCACGGCGTACGCGCTGACCGGCCCCGAGATGCGCGTGGTGGTCTTCACCATGGTGACCGTCGTCCCGGTCGTCATCTACCTGCTAGCCCTCGGCTCCGGACACCTCAGCGACCGCCGGCCCTGGCTCGCCGCCTCGGCCGGGCTCGCCTGCCTCACGATCGGCACCGTGCTGTGGCCCGAATGGATCTCCGAACACCACCTGGGCCAGGCCGAGGGCGCGGCGGCCGATCTCGTCATGGCCGGCGCCCACTCGCTGTTCCTCGTCGGTGTCGCCAACGCGTTGCGGCGGCACGGGCAGCGGGACCCGGGCGGCCTCATCGACGCGGCACTGTTCGGCCTCTGCGCGGCCGGGCCGATCTGGGAGTGGTTGATCGGGCCCAATCTGGGGCCGGCCGCGACCCCGCTGGGCGAGGCGCTGGTCCTCGGTGACCTGCTGGTCCTCACCGGGGTGCTGGGGTGCCTGATCCGGATCGGCGTCACCGTCCCGCGGGCACGCGGGCCACTCGGCTACCTGATGGCGTCCGGCCTGCTCACCCTGGCCTGTCACGTGCTCGCGGTGCTGACGGTGAACAGCAGCTCCGTCTGGACCGCCCAGCTGATGATGCTGGCCTACCTCGCCCTCGCCGCCGGCACGGCGCTGCCGACCGCGCCCCTGATCACCCAGCCGACGACCGGACGTACCACCGCCGACCACCCGCCGCTCGGCTGGCTCGGCGCCGCGCTCTGCATCAATCCGCTGCTCGCCGCCGTCCAGGCGATCCAGGCCGACCGGCCCGCCAGCGTCGTGCTGCCGGTCAGCACCATCCTGGTCGTGCCGGTGGTGGTCCTGCGCCTGCGTCTGCTGTCGTTGCAGCGGGCGGCCGCCGAACGGACGCTCGCCCACCAGGCGCACCACGACGAGCTGACCGGGCTCTACAACCGGCGGCACATCGTCGCCCGCATCGACGAGGCGATCCGCGGCCTCGAAGAGGGGGAGCACAGCGAGATCACCCTGCTGCTGTGCGACCTCGACGGCTTCAAACCGGTCAACGACCGGTACGGCCACCAGGCCGGCGACACGGTTCTCCAGGCGGTCGCGCAGCGGCTGACCGCGGCGGCGGGCCCGCACGACGCCGTCGGCCGGCTCGGCGGCGACGAGTTCGTCGTCCTGCATCATGGCGCTGAGCCGATGGCCGACCGGATCACCGCGCTGCTGCGCGAGCCCATCGAGGTCGCCGGAGGCACGGTGACCATCGGCGCCTCGATCGGCACCGCGACCGCCTGGCCCGGCGACGGCGCCGACCGGGAGAGCCTCATCGCCCGGGCCGACGCCGCGATGTACACCGTGAAGGGGCGCATCGCGGCGTCGGAACCCGCGACGGTCTGATCAGGCGTCGACCTCGGGACGGCCCTCGGCGGCCCACAGCGTGTGGAACGAGCCCGGCTTGTCCACCCGCTGGTAGGTGTGCGCGCCGAAGAAGTCCCGCTGGCCCTGGATCAGGGCGGCCGGCAGACGCGACGCCCGGAGGCTGTCGTAGTACGCCAGCGCCGACGAGAAGCCCGGAGCGGGGATGCCCTGCTGCGCGGCCGTCACCACGACCCGCCGCCACGCGTCCTGCGCGCCCGACACCGCGTCCAGGAAGTACTCGTCGGCCAGCAGCGTCGCCAGGTCCGGCTTCTTGTCGTACGCCTGCTTGATGAAGTCCAGGAACTTGGCCCGGATGATGCAGCCGGCCCGCCAGATCTTCGCCATCGCGCCCGGGTCGATGTCCCAGCCGTACTCCTTGCTGGCCGCCTGGATCTGCTGGAAGCCCTGGGCGTACGCCACGATCTTCGACGCGAACAGCGCCTGCTCGACGTCCGCCGTCAGATCGCCGCCGACGTGCTCACCGCCGGCCGACGGGCCGGGCAGCCCGGCCTCGGTGGCGGCGGTGCGCTCCGGCACGCCGCCGGAGATCGCGCGGGCGAACACCGACTCGGCGATGCCCGACACCGGAACACCGAGATCCAGAGCCGCCTGTACGGTCCAGCGGCCGGTGCCCTTCTGCTCGGCGCGGTCCACCACGATGTCGACGAACGGCTTGCCCGTGGCCGCGTCCACCTGCTTGAGCACCTCAGCGGTGATCTCGATCAGGTAAGAGCCGAGACGGCCCTCGTTCCAGCTCCTGAAGATGTCGGCGATCTCGGCGGGGGAGTGGCCACCGACCTGGCGCAGCAGGTCGTACGCCTCCGCGATGAGCTGCATGTCGGCGTACTCGATGCCGTTGTGCACCATCTTCACGAAGTGACCGGCGCCGTCCGGGCCGACGTGCACGCAGCACGGCTCGCCGTCGACCTTCGCCGCGATGTCCTCCAGCAGCGGGCCGAGCGCGTCGTACGACTCCTTCGGGCCGCCCGGCATGATGCTCGGGCCGTGCAGCGCGCCCTCCTCGCCACCGGAGACGCCCGCGCCCACGAAGTGCAGGCCCTTCGCCTTGAGCGCCGCCTCGCGCCGCCGGGTGTCGGCGTAGTGCGCGTTGCCGGCGTCGATGAGCATGTCGCCCTCTTCCAGCAGCGGCGCGAACTCGTCGATCACCGCGTCGGTGGCCGGGCCGGCCTTCACCATGATGACGACGCGGCGCGGGCGCTCCAGACTCTCGACGAACTGCTGCGCGGTCTCCGCGGGGAGGAACGTGCCCTCGTGCCCGAACTCCTCGACCAGTTCCTTGGTGCGGCCGTAGGAGCGGTTGTGCAACGCCACGGTGTGTCCGTGCCGGGCGAAGTTACGGGCCAGGTTACGGCCCATCACCGCCAGGCCGGTGACACCGATCTGCGCCTTCTGCGACATCAACTACGTCCTTCCTCGTTACCTGCCCGTTATGGGCCCCGCGGTCATTCTTACGGGATACGGGCCTCTGGGGTTCGATCACGTCCACGTGGTGAGCATGCTCAAGTCTGCGCCGTCCCGGCCCATCGCACAGCCGTGACCCGGTTCTCCGGCATCACGGCCCGTGCGCCCGTGGCGCTCGCCTGCACGGCGGCCCTGGGAGTGGCCCCGCCGGCGGGTGGTCAGATCTCGAACAGGTCCCGCATCGCGGCCGCCAGCCGGGCCATGCTCGCGCCCGTCACCATGCCGATCCGCTCGGCGCCCGTGGACGCCGGCAGCCGCCGCATCCGGTTGACGACCACGACCCCGGTGATCGGATCCTGTTCCGTCAGCGCCACCGCGTAGGGCGGCAACTCGGTCACCCCACGCTGGCGCACGATCGGCGCGCAGAACGGCGTCGCGTTCTTCCGCTCGTTGTGGGTGTCGCCGGAGAGCACGAGCACGCGATAACGCAGGTCGGCCCGATCACCGATCGTCCAGATCTCGCCGCGCCTCATGTCAGCGCGCCGCGGGGTTGGGCGCGGTCCGGCTCGGCATGGCACGAAGCGTACCGCCGCCCCGATCTCGCCCGCGCCCGCCCCGCCCGGGAAAACCCCCCGCTGTGCCGTGCCCCCGTCTCAGGACGCGGACACGGCGGCACGGCTCGGCCGGGCGGAAATCCGGGTGACTGTCCGCAGTGGTGGGAGCCGATGGCCGAACGTTCGACGCTCGACCGGGTGACCTGTGCGACGTGTCCGCATTCCCAGGCACCCGGCCGGATGATCGGGGGATGCCAGGGTGCCGTGTGCTGGCGTAAGCAGGAACCCGGAACGGGCGGGGAGGTCGCTGGTGGGAGGGCAGGCTTACGTGCGGGCGGCGGGCGGTATGCGCCCCGGCGCCGGCTGGGGCTCGGCGGACAGCGATCGCGGAGTCCCGGTCGGCGGCGGCGCCCGGACGGTGCGCGCGGGATGGGGTGTCGACCCCGGGCCCGGGGCCGACGCCGGACGGCTGACGGTGGAACGCGCGGTCGGGCTGCTGGCCGGCCGGGCCCGGTGCCGGTCGACGGAGGCGTACCGGCATCTGTTGCGGATGGCGTCGGAACGGCGCTGTGACGTCGCCGATCTCGCCGGCCGTGTGGTCCGGCTGATGGACACCGCCGACGCGGTCGCCGACATCCCGGCCCCCGAGACGGTTCCGCAGCTGGTGGCGGCGGCGCTGGCCAACAGCCCGGCACCGGTCGAGCCGGGCCCGTCGCCCTGGCTGGCCACGGTGCAGGGCGTCCTGGACTCGCTGCCGGGCATGTCGGTCTACATGACGGCCGAGGTCGACGACGCGGGCCGGCTGGCCGATCTCGTGTGGGCGGCGGCCAGCCCGGAGGCGGTCACCCCGGACGGCCGTCGCGGCACCCAGCTGATCGGGCTGCCGATGAGCCGCTACTACCCGGAGGTGATCGCCGGCGACCGCTGGCAGGTCTACCAGGCGGTGCTGGACACCGGAATGCCCGCCGACCTGGGACCGGTCCGGCTGACGGGGGCCGACTACTCGATCCGCGCCGGCCGGCTCGGACCCGGCCTGCTGATCAGCTGGGAGCGCCTGCCGGACCCGGACCGCGAGCCGGAGCGGATCGACGGCATGGAACAGCTCGGCAACCTGGGCTGGGGTGAGTGGGACCTGGTCAGCGGCGAGATCTACTGGTCGCCGCACCTGTACCGGATCTACGAGCGGGATCCGGCGCTCGGCCCGCTCGGCGAGGACGAGTCGAACGCGATCGCCGTCGCCGACGACCAGCCGCTGCGGGCCGCGGCGATGGAGGCGTTCCGCCGGTCGGAGCGGGTCGACGTGGTGACCCGGGTGCTGGTCGGCGGCCGGGTGAAGCATCTGCGGACGGTCGCCGACGCGGTACGCGACACCGAGGGCCGGCCGCTGCGGATCTACGGGATAGTGCAGGACGTCACCGAGCAGCAGGCGGGCGCGGACCGGCTGGCCGAGGTGGAGCGCACGCTGGCGGCCGAGCACGAGCTGGCCGCCCGGCTGCAGCGGATCATCCTGCCGATCCCGGCCGGGCCGATCGACCTGCCGGGGATGCGGGTCGCCGTGCGGTACCTGCCGGCCGGGCCGGAGGCGATGATCGGCGGGGACTGGTACCACGCCGCGCCGCTGCGCGACGGATCGGTGCTGCTCGCGGTCGGTGACGTGGCCGGGCACGGCACCCACGCGGCGACCACGATGGCGCAGATGCGGCACGCGCTACGGGCCCTCGCGGTGATCACCAGCGATCCGGGGGTGCTGCTGGAGCACCTGAACCGGCTGATGTGCGAGCTGGAGGAGGACACCCCGGAGCTGGCGGCGACCGCGGTCATCGCCCGGTTCGACCCGGCCCGCCGCGAGCTGGTGTGGGCGCAGGCCGGGCACCCGCCGCCGTTGCTGAGCCGCGACGGGCGTACCACGCCGCTGGCCCGGCCGGCCGGGCCGATGCTCGGAGTGGTCGACGACGCCCGGTATGCCGACGCGGTGATCGGCTTCGTGCCCGGCGACGTGCTGCTGCTCTACACCGACGGTCTGGTCGAGCATCGCCGGCGCGGCCTGGACGTCGGCCTGGACACGGTGATCGCGACCGTCGACGACGCGGTGCGGGCGTCGCCGGAGCAGCCGCTGGCGGAGCTGCTGGGCCGCCTGCGGCGCGCCAACCCCGACGACGACACCTGCATCCTGGCGGCCAGGCCCCGGGGATGAGCGGCAGGCCCCGGGGCATGATCTCTGCATGGAACCGGTGATTCTCGACGGTGGCGACCGCCGCTGCGTGCTGCTCCTCATCGAGCTGCGCAAGCTCACCACCACGCTCCCGCCCGGCACCGAGATCCACCTGATCGCGACCGACCCGGCCGCGCCGCTGGACCTTCCGGCCTGGTGCCACCTGACCGGTCACGAATACCTGGGGCCGGTTCAAGGTCAAAGGCCGACCTATGGCGTACGGGTGACAGGCTCCCCGGTCGACACGGAGGAGTCCAGCCCGTGGCGCCCGGCCCGGGCCCGGAGCGGCCACCTCCCGGGCACGGCAAGGTCGGACGTATGAGGCGACCCCCGGCGGGTACGCGTCGGGGGTGATCCGTTTCGGGGACGAGGTGGCGTCGATTGCCCGCCCGCTGCGTGATCCGGGGGATCTGGAGATCCTGCTGGACCGGGCGGACGGTGCGAAGGCGGTCCTGATCGGCGAGGCCACCCACGGCACGCACGAGTTCTACGAGTGGCGGGCGGCGCTGACCAGGCGGCTGATCGAGGAGCGCGGCTTCTCGTTCGTCGCGGTGGAGGGCGACTGGCCGGACTGCGAGCGGGTGAACGCCGCGGTCCGCGGTGGCGGGCCGGACCCGCGGGACGCGCTCGTGCGCTACGACCGGTGGCCGACGTGGATGTGGGCGAACGAGGAGACCGTCGACTTCACCCGCTGGCTGCGCGGCTTCAACGAGCGCCGGGCACCCGACGACCACGTCGGCTTCCACGGGCTGGACGTCTACTCGCTGTGGCAGTCGATGCGGGAGATCCTGACCTGGCTGCGTGAGCACGACCCGGACCTGGCGCCGGCGGCTCTGGACGCGTACCGGTGCTTCGAGCCGTACAACGAGGATCCGAACGCCTACGGCTGGGCCAACCAGTTCGTGCCCGCCGCCTGCGAGGACAAGGTCGTCAGGATGCTGGCCGCGGTCAAGGACCGTGACTTCGGGGTGTGGCAGAACGCCGAGGTGGTGGCGGGCGCCGAGAGTTACTACCGGACCATGGTGCGCGGCGGCCCGGACGCCTGGAACATCCGGGACCGGCACATGGACCAGACCCTGGACCGCCTGCTGCGCCGCTACGGCCCGAGCGCGAGAGCCGTGGTGTGGGCACACAACACGCATGTGGGCGACGCGCGGGCCACCGACCAGGCCGGCTACGGCGAGGTGACGCTCGGCCAGCTGGCCCGGGAGCGCTTCGGCGCCGGCCGGACGCTGCTCGTCGGGTTCGGCACTCACCACGGGACGGTGGTGGCCGGTTCGGAGTGGGGCGCGCCGATGGAGGCCATGGGGGTGCCCGGGGCACGACCCGGTTCGCTTGAGGAAGTCTTACAGGCGGCGGCCCCGCCGGAGGCGCTGTTCGTCTTCCCCGCCCGGGGTCCGCGACCGGATCTGCTCACCACCGAGCTGCCGCACCGGGCGATCGGCGTGGTCTTCCGGCCCGAGCGGGAACGCTGGGCCAACTATGTGCCGACGATCCTGGGCGAGCGCTACGACGCGTTTCTGTGGTTTGCCGGGACACGGGCGCTGCGTCCGCTGCACACTCTGCGGGTGGACTCGCACGAGCCGGAGACGTACCCCAGCGGTGTCTGAATTTGATTATGAACCGCCGATTAAATGGATCTTTTCGATTTCGGTGGCACATCCTTCTGACGACGTGTGTCGTTACCTGAATGGGCACGCACCTGTGCCCTTGAATGCCGATCCATTCCGGGGTAGATCAGTTTTAGGCTGTGGCCTCCATCGATCATCCATTTCGGATTCAGTCAGGGAACGTGGTGCCATGAGAAAGATCTCCCGACTCCTCCTCGCCGCGCTGATCGCCGCGGTAGGGATGCTCGTCGCGACCGCCGGACCGGCGTACGCGAGCGTGCCGGGATTCGTGCTGAGCTCGACGACGGCGAGCCTGCCGCCGGAACTGGCCGCTCTCGCGACCGGCAAGCGGATCCAGTACGTCACGACCAACATCAAGGGCGGGCTGATAACCGCCACCGGACTGGTGATCACCCCGAAGACCGGCAAGACGAACCGTGTCGTGGCGTGGGGGCACGGCACCACGGGCCTCGCCGACCAGTGCGCCCCGTCGACCAACCACGCCATCTTCTGGCCTGAGGCCCGGGCGGCGATCAAGGAGATGCTCCTCCGGGGCTGGAGCGTGGCCGCGCCCGACTACCCCGGCATCGGCACGCCGCAGAACCACCCGTACCTGATCGGCGCCAGCGCCGGCCGTTCACTGATCGACAACGTCCGCGCCGCCCGCCTGCTCGACCCCGCCCTGTCCACCCAGTACGTCGTGGACGGCCACTCCCAGGGCGGCCAGGGCGCCCTCTTCGCCAGTCAGCTCGCTCCCTCGTACGACGGGAATCTGGTGTTGAAGGGCACCGCGGCGCTCGCCCCGGTCTCCAACACCCAGGAGTTCATCAACTACATCCCGGGCTCCGAGGCCCAGGGCTACCTGGTGATGGCGCTCTACGGGGTGAACGTCGTCGACCCGAGCTTCAAGTGGAAGGACATCCTCGCCGCGCCCGCCGAGGCGCAGCTCGGGGTTCTGCAGTCCGGCTGCCTCTACGACATCCTCGAGACCTACCAGGACTTCGAGGACGTCGAGCTGATCGAGGGCGGCCAGGTGCCGCCCGCCGCGCTCGCGAAGATGGCCTCCTACGAGAACCCGCTGCAGACCGCGCCGAGTGCTCCGGTCTTCCTGGTGCACGGCACGGACGACGCGGCCGTCCCGTACTTCGCCTCGGAGATCCTGGCCGGTCAGATCGCCGACTACGGCGTGCCGGTCACGTTCCACACCGTCGAGGGCGCCACCCACGACGGTGCCGTGACCGAGACCGCCGCGCTGGTGGCGAACTGGATCGCGACCCGCTTCACCTGACCTGGTCCTCTTCCTCAGAATGCGTAGCGGACCCTCAGGTAGGGGGTCCGCTGCGCGATCAGGCCGGTGAGCGCGTGTACGTACCCACCCTTGCTCCCGGTCCGGTAGCGGACGTTGAGATCACCGTTCTGCGAGCGCTTCACCTGCTGCAGTTCGGGCCGCCAGATCAGCTCCTCGGCCCGCGGATGCCAGCCCAGGTTGACCTCGTGCAGCCCACGGTTGTGCGTCAGAAAGATGATCTCGGCGGCGAGCTGCCGTTTCGCCGCCGCCCCGATCCCGGCGTCGAGCTGATCGAGCAGGTCGGCCCAGTCCTCGAGCCAGCCGTCACGCACCACGACCGGGCTGAAGTTGACGTGCACTTCGTACCCCGCCGCGACGAAGTCGTCGATCGCGGCGATCCGCTCCCCGACCGGACTGGTGCGGATGTCGAGCACCTTGGCGTCGGCCGGCGGCATCAGCGAGAACCGGATCCGGGTCCGTCCCCGCGGATCCCAGTCCAGCAGATCCCGGTTGACGTATTTCGTGGCGAAACTGGCCTTGGCATCCGGCAGCCCCCGGAAAAGCTCGACCAGATCGCGCACGTTGTCACTGATCAGCGCATCCACCGAGCAGTCCGAATTCTCCCCGATGTCATAAACCCAGGCCACCGGGTCGCATTCGTTCGGTTCCGCCTTGCGTCCCTGACGACCCGCATGCCCTTTGACGTACGAACAGACGCGCTCGATGTTGGCGAACACGGTGATCGGATTGCTGTACCCCTTGTGCCGGGGCACATAGCAGTAGGCGCAGGCCATCGCGCACCCATTGGCCGTGGACGGCGCGATGAAGTCCGCCGACCGCCCGTTGGGCCGCGCGGTCATCGTCTTCTTCACCCCGACGACCAGGGCCTCCCGCTTGATCCGCACCCATCGCCGGACGTTGGTCTCGTCCCCGTACAGCTCCGGAATCCGCTGGTGACTCTCCACCTCGACGATCGTCGCCTCCGGCCAGCGCCCAAGGATCTCCTTACCTCTCGGCAGCTCGGCCGCCCCCGCCTCAACATAGATACGCCGAATGTCCAGCAGTTCCCCCACGCCCCCATTGTCCCCCCGCCGCCCGTCCCCACCCCGTCGCCGCACCCGCCCGCCCCGTCACCCCGTCCCCGTCGCCGCACCCGCCCCGTCACCCCGCCCCCGTCGCGTCGCCGCACCCGCCCCGCCCCGTTGCCCGGCCCCGGTCGCGTCGCCGCACCCGCGCCACCCCGTCCCCCGCCCTCCGTCGCCGCACCCGCCCCCGTCACTCCCCGCCCGTCGCCGCACCCGCCCTGACCCCCGGTCACTCGCCACCGCACCTACCTCGCCCTGTCGCCCATCCACCCCACGCTTTCGCCTCCCCGACCACGCCCCGCCCACCTCCCGCCAGATCTTGTGAGGTTCTGGCTGCGCCGATGGCCAAAACCTCCAAGATCTCCCAGCAGGCAGGCGAGCCCGTCGCCTGCCGCGCGCCGCCCGTCACCCGCCGCCGCCCGCCGCCCGCCGCCCGTCGCCCGCCGTCGCCCGCCGCCCGCCGCCGCCCGCCGCCCGCCGCCCGCCGCCCGCCGCCCGCCGCCCGCCGCCCGTCGCCCGCCGTCGCCCGCCGCCCGCCGCCGCCCGCCGCCCGTCGCCTGCCGTCGACTGCCGACTGCCGCCTGCTGCCGCCCGTCGCTTGCCGTCGTCGGTCGCCGCCCGCCGCCCGTCGCCTGCCGTCGACTGCCGACTGCCGCCCGCCGCCCGTCGACTGCCGACTGCCGCCTGCCGCCCGTCGCTTGCCGTCGTCGGTCGCCGCTGGCTGCGGCCTGCCGTCTCGCCTGCCCGCCCCTGTCTCGCCTGCTCTCGGCGCGATCTTGTGAGGTTTTGGCTGTTTTGGTGGCCGAAGTTCCCAAGATCTGGCGGCGGGTAGGGCGGTGCGGGTGGTCGGTCGCCCCGCCGCCCCGGCCTGCCGTCGCCTGTCGCCTGCCGTCGCCTGTCGCCTGCCGTCGCCTGCTCTCGGCGCGATCTTGTGAGGTTTTGGCTGTTCTGGTGGCCGAAGTCCCCAAGATCTGGCAGTAAGTAGGGCGGTGCGGGTGGTCGGTCGCCCCGCCGTTGCTGCCGTTGTCGTCCGCCGCTGGCTGTGGCCTGCCGTCTCGCCTGCCCGTCACGCGATCTTGTGAGGTTCCGGCTGCGCCGACGGCCGAAACTCCCGAGATCTCCCAGGAGGTGGGCGGTAGTTGTCGGGTGGTCCTTCGTGGCTTGCATCCGTGCCTCACCCGGCCATCAGATCTTGTGAGGTTTGGGCTGCGTTGGCGGCGGAGCCTCGCCAGATCTGCAGGAGGAGGCAGCAGGGCGACAGCGCAGCGGCGAGGGGAAGCCCGCGGCGAGGGGAAGCAGGCGGCGAGGGGAAGCAGGCGGCGAGGGGGATGCGGCGGCGAGGGGGAGGGAGAAGAGGTGGGGAGGGAGAGGGAAGGTGGGGGCGGGGTGAAGTGGGTTGCTGGGTGGGGAGTGCGGCGGGGGTCAGGCGGGGACGGCGTCGGGGGTGGTTCGGGCCGCGGTGGCCTGGGCCCAGCGGCCTGTGCTCAGGTGGCCTACCAGCAGGACGGCGAGGCCCAGGGCGAACATGATCCACCAGCCGGCGGCGCTGTCGGGGCCCGTGCCGGAGGCTACGACGGCGCCGATGACGGCTACGCCGAGGGCGCTGCCCACCTGGCGGCTGGTCGAGGCGATGGCGGCGGCGACTCCGGCGCGGGCGCGAGGCATGCCGGAGACCGCGGTGTTCGTGATCGGGGTGTTGACCATGCCGAAGCCGAAGCCGAAGAGCAGGTAGCCGGCGAACAACTGCCAGGCCGGGGTGTCCGATCCCGCCCAGGTGAGCGGCAGCATGCCGAGGGCCATCGCGGTGCCGGCGATGTGCAGGGGGAGGCGGGTGCCGCGGCTGCCGACGAGCCGGCCGGACAGCGGTGACGCGACGATGGTCATCGCGGCCATCGGCAGGGTGTAGAGGCCGGCCTGCAGCGCCGACAGGCCGCGTACCTCCTGCAGGTAGAGGGTGTTGAGGAACAGGAAACCGCCGAGCGAGGCGAACGCGCAGACCGCGATCAGGGTCGCCCCGGAGAACGGCGCGCTGCGGAAGAACCGCAGCTCGATCAGCGGCTCGTCGCGGCGCGGCTCCCACCGCAGCAGCCCGGCCAGGGCCGCCGCGGCCAGCGCGAAGCAGCCGATGATGAGCGGGGAGGACCAGCCGGCCGCGGGGCCCTCGATGATGCCGAAGGTGAGCGCCGCCAGCAGGGTGAGGACCAGCAACTGGCCCACCGGGTCCAGGCGGCGCGGGTGCTCGGCACGGGATTCCGGGACGAAACGCCAGGCCAGCAGGAACGCCGCGATGCCGACCGGCACGTTGATCCAGAAGATGCTCCGCCAGCCGAGCGTGTGGACCAGGACACCGCCGGCGAGCGGGCCGAGGGCCATGCTGAAGCCGGTGACCGCGCCCCAGACGCCGATCGCGCGGGCCCGTTCCCTCGGCTCGGTGAACGTGTTCGTGATGATCGACATGGCGACCGGGTTGAGCATCGAACCGCCGACGGCCTGGACCATCCGGAACAGGATGAGCATCTCGAGGCTCGGCGCGACACTGCACAGCAGCGAGCCGATCGTGAACAGCGCGAGCCCGGCCTGGAAGACGCGGCGCCGGCCGATCCGGTCGCCGGTGGAGCCCGCGAGCACCAGCAGACTGGCCAGGACCAGGGTGTACGCATCGATGATCCACTGGAGGCCGGAGACCGGCGCGTCCAGGTCCTCGCTGATCGCCGGCAGCGCGACGTTCACGATCGTGACGTCCAGGCTGATGATCAGCAGGCTCATGCAGCAGATGGCCAGGACGAGATAGCGGCGCGGTTGCACCCTGCGGTTCTACCCCTCTTCCGGCCGGGCACCCGCATCGTGTCGGCAAGATCTCTTAAGGGGCGATACGGGGGTACGGGTCAGGGTTCGACCCCGATGACGATGCCGCAGCGGGCCGGAAGAGTGGGCGGCGACCGCACGGGGTCCACATCGGAGGTTGAAGCATGCAGCGTCGCACCCTGCTCGGAGCCGCTCTCGCCGGTACGGCCGTCGCCTTGACGGGACAGCTTCCGGCGTACGCCCGAGGTCTCCCGCCCTTGAATGAGACCGCGCTCCGTGAGGCGATCGATCCGCTGGACCCGTCGGTGAGTGGCGCCCTGGTTCGCGTCGAGGGCTCGGCGGGGCGGTGGCGTGGCCGGGCGGGCGTCGCCGATGTGCGCGACGGGCGGCCGGTGCCGTGGGACGCCCGGTTCCGGATCGGCAGCATGACCAAGGCGTTCACCGCGACGGCGGTCCTGCAGCTGGCAGCGGCCGGGCTGCTCGACCTGGACGCGCCGGTGCGCCGCTATCTGCCTGAGCGGCTGCCGGAGGGTTACACCGGCACGGTGCGCCACCTGCTCGACTACACGAGCGGGCTGCAGGGACGGGCGCTGCCGCACAAGGACCCGGAGTGGTTCCTGGAGCACCGGTTCGACACGTTCGAACCCGGTTCGCAGGTGCTGTGGGACGAGACGCCGCCGTTCGATCCGGGCACGCGGCAGGTCTACGGCAACGTCAGCTACATCGTGGCGGGGCTGGTGATCGAGAGGGTGACCGGCCGGCCCTACGCCGATGCGATCCGGCGCGGCATTCTGCGGCCTCTGGGACTTCGCAACACCTTCCTTCCGGGTACGGCCACCGCGATCCCCGGTCCACACGCCCGGGGATACGAGCTGATCGGCGATCGGTACGTGGACGTGACCCGGGCGAATCCGTCGCTGCAGTGGGCCGCCGCGGAGATGATCTCGAGTACCGGCGATCTCGACCGGTTCCTGTCCGCGCTGCTCGGCGGGCGACTGCTGCCGCCGCGGGAGCTGCGGGCCATGATGACGGTGCCGGAGGGCGGCACCCACGGGTGCGGCCTGACCCGGTTCTGGATCGGTGAGCTGGAGATCTGGGGCAAGTCGGGGGACCGGCCGGGTTACAACAGCGGCATGGGCGCCACCCTCGACCTGACCAGGCGACTCGTCTATTCGATCAACCCGCTGAAGATGGGCGGCGACGAGCAGCCGGCCGTGGCCCAGAAAGTCATTCTCGCCACGTTGACCTGATCACAGTTTCCCGGCGGGTACGGATTGGGCAAGGTGGGCGCATGCATATCTGGCCGGGGAACCCGTATCCGCTCGGGGCGACCTATGACGGTGGCGGTACGAACTTCGCGCTCTTCTCCGAGGCGGCGACCCGTGTCGAGCTCTGCCTGTTCGACGAGGACGGCCGGGAGACCTGCGTCGACCTGCCGGAACGCGAGGCGCTGGTCTGGCACGGCTATCTGCCGCGGGTGGTGCCGGGCCAGCGGTACGGCTACCGGGTCCACGGTCCGTACGACCCGTCGCGCGGTCTGCGGTGCAACCCGTCGAAACTGCTGCTCGACCCGTACGCGAAGGCCATCGACGGCGACTATCGCTGGGATCAGGCGCTCTTCTCGTACAACTTCGGTGATCCCGAGTCCTGCAACGATGCCGACTCGGCACCCTTCTCGCCGCGTTCCGTCGTGATCAACCCGTATTTCGACTGGGGCAACGACCGGCCGCTGAAGATCCCGATGTGGGAGACGGTGATCTACGAGGCGCACGTCAAGGGCATGACGATCCAGCACCCGGACATCCCCGACGACGTGCGCGGCACCTACTCGGGCCTCGCGCACCCCGCGATGATCAAGTACCTGAAGGGCCTCGGCGTGACCGCGGTCGAGCTGATGCCGGTGCACCAGTTCGTCCACGACAGCGGCCTGGTCGAGCGCGGCCTCACCAACTACTGGGGTTACAACACGATCGGGTTCTTCGCCCCGCACAACGGCTACTCGTCGTTCGGCGGCGCCGGCGGTCAGGTGCAGGAGTTCAAGGCGATGGTGAAGGCCCTGCACTCGCAGGGCATCGAGGTCATCCTCGACGTGGTCTACAACCACACGGCCGAGGGCAATCACCTGGGCCCGACGCTGTCGTTCCGGGGGATCGACAATCCGGCGTACTACCGCCTCGTCGACGAGGACAAGCGGTATTACTACGACACGACCGGTACCGGGAACAGTTTGAATGTGCGGC
>NZ_PVMZ01000006.1 GCF_003001815.1 Actinoplanes italicus | reverse complement strand
CAGTCGGTGTTCCTGACGGAGTACGCGAAGGTCGGCGGCACCAACGCGGTCGTTCAGCTGCCCGGCAGTGTGACCGAGCTGACCGACGGCGGCACCAGGCAGACCACCACGCACCCGACGCCGGTCGACGAGTTCTTCGCGAACAAGCGGGCGCACCTCGAGGAGATGCGGGAGCGCAAGCGCCCCATCATCGAGGCCGAGAAGGCCTCCTGGCGGCACCCGGAGATCGACGTCCTGGGCGAGCTGAAGAAGCGGATCGAGCCGCTCCTCGAGGAGTCTCTCTACATGGCCAAGGGCGTCGGCGGGCCGGTCCGCTTCGACCTGGTCTCCTACGACGGCGACGAGATCGAGTCGATCGTGGTCGACTTCCCCGGCAAGCAGGTCCGGTCGTATGCCGACGAGAAGGTCCGTTACCGCTTCAAGATGCAGCGGGAGCTGATCGAGCACCTCATCTTCATCGACGAGGGCGACTGGGTGAACTCGCTGTTCCTGTCGTGCCGCTTCTCCGCGGCCCGGATCGGGCAGTACAACGAGTTCGTCTACGCGTTCTTCAAGTGCCTGTCCGAGGAGCGCCTGCAGTACGCCGAGGGCTGGTACGACGAGCATGAGAAGGCCGTCGACGCCGAGGACATCCAGTTCGGCGACTGGACGGTCCAGCGGCGCTGTCCGCACCTGAAGGCCGACCTGTCCCGTTTCGGTGTCCTCGACGGCAACGTCCTCACCTGCCAGCTGCACGGCTGGAAGTTCGACCTGCCCAGTGGCCGATGCCTCACCGGCGTCGGCCACAAGATCCGGGCCAGCAAAGAGTCCTAGACGGCAAGATCCTTGAGGATGCGGCGGGCCGCGTTGTGGCCCGCCGCGCCGATCACACTTCCGGCCGGGTGTGCACCGGCCGAGCCGTGATACAGCCCGTCCAGCCCGGTGAAGTACGGCATCCGCTTGTCGAACGCCACCGTGTTGTCGACATGGTGGATGTGGCCTCCGGTGATCCCGAAGTGCCGCTCGATCCCCGGCGGCGTGAGCGGGAACACGTCCGCCACCAGCTCCGAGGTGCCGGGGGCATACCTGTCGCAGAGGGCGAGCAGCCTGTCGACGTACGCCGGAAGCTCCTGATCCCAGGACGAACCCGCGGGCTCGAAGGGCACCGATTGGACGAACAACGCCGAGGAATGGTGTCCGGCCTCGTCGCGAAGCGACGGGTCGACGGTGGTGTGCAGGTACCACTCGACGGTCGGCTCGGCCGGCAGGACACCGGCCTGCACATCGGCCCACATCCGCCGCAGGTTCGTCATCGGCGACTCGTCGCCGGGCAGCAGATGGATCGTCGAGCCGAACGGTGACGGCGCGCCGGCCGGCAGGCAGTCGAATCGCGGCAGGTCACGCAGCGCGAGGTTGACCTTGAGGGTGCTGCCGGGCCGCTTGACCGAGGCCATCCGCTCGGTCAGACCGGCGGGCAGAGAACCTTCAGGGACGAGACCCATCAGCTGGTACGGGTCACAGCCGCCCAGAACGACCCGGGCCGAGACACTCCGCCCGTCGGCGAGCACCACACCACTGGCGGCGCCGCCGTCGACGGTGACCGCGGTCACCCGGGCATCCGTGAAGATCCGCGCTCCGGCGGCCCGCGCCGCGTCGGCGAAGGTCCGTGACACGGTCCCCATCCCGCCCTCGGCGATCAGCCAGGTGCCGTCCGAGCCGGGCAGCCGGCACATGTTGTGCACGAGGAAGTTGTGGCCCGTGCCGGGGTCGTCCGGCCCGGCGTTGAGCCCGGACAGGCCGTCGGTGACCGCGTACATCGCGACCAGCAGCTCACTGGCGAACCCGAACCTGGCCAGGTAGTCGGCGACCGAGCCGCGTACCAGATCGAGGAAGGTGCTCTGCAGCTGCGGCCGGATGTGCCGGTCGGCGATCTCCTCGACGGGTGCCGGCTCCTCCAGCCAGGCGGGCGCCAGATCGGCGCGGATCGCGCCGATCTCGACGGAGAGGGCCTCGTCGGCGTCCGCGTCACGTTTGCTGAGCTGTGCCCGGTTGGCGGCGGCGTCACTGCCGAAGAGCAGGTACGGCGAGCCGGCGCCGACACCGGGCAGGAAGTAGTGCGGATCGCGACGCAGGGTGGGGATGTCCAGGTCCAGCGTCCGCAGCAGCTCGGGCGGCATCAGCCCGAGCAGGTACGAACCGGTGGACTGGCCGAGGCCGGGAACCTTGGGGAAGGGGTGTTCGGTGCGGGTGGCGCCGCCGATCACGCCGGCCGCCTCGAGCACGACGACGTCGAGGCCGGCGCGGGCGAGCAGGATCGCGGAGACGAGGGCGTTGTGACCGGCTCCGATGATCACCACGTCGGAACGGTCCGGGATGGGGGTCATGGTTCGCGAGGTTACCTGTCGATCGCTTTCGGTGAACTCGCCGAATCATCCGATAAATGCGTCTTGACGGCCCGGGTCGCCGCGAAACCGGCGAGCAGCACCACGTGGAACAGGTAGAGCCACAGTCCGATCGCCACCACCGCGCCCACCTCGGTCAACCCGCCGAACGGCACGCCCAGGTCCAGCGGCAGGGACGAGAACAGCACGGCCCCGTGCAGGAAACCGGACAGATTCGCGGCGGTGAACGAACCGATCAGCACGGTGGCGAGCCACGGCGGACGACCCGGGGCGACGTACCGGAACACCCATATCACCACCGGCGTGAGCAGCAGCCAGATCGCCAGGAACGAGAGCACCACCCCGAGCGCCGACCACCAGCCGCCGCGCACCCACAGACCGCTCGTCGTCGGCAGGCCCAGCAGCAGCGACAGCAGCAGGGCCGGTGCGGCGGCGAGCAGCGGCAGCCACAGGATCCGCCCACGCCAGCCGACCAGCTTCTCCCCGGGCCGGGCGATCGACGCGAACGCCCGGCGCAGGCCCTCGCCGTACAGCGTGGCCGGCAGCAGGCTCGCCAGCGCCAGCATCGGGGTGAGGTGCAGCCCGGCGTCGATGAGCGCGTTCAGTGCACCCGGCGCGCCGATCTCGTCCGGGAGCGCGGCCAGGGTCCGGCCGGTCAACTGGCGTACGCGCTCCGCGCCCACCGCCAGCCCGGTGATCCAGACAGCCAGCAGCGCCACCGGCACCACCGCGATGCCGCTGTAGAAGGTGATCGCGGCCGCGTGCAGCGCCACGTCCTTGCCACGCAGAGGTCGGAACAGGGCGGTCACCACACGCTTGAGCACGAACGGCTAGTACCCGATCGAGTCACGTTGTGCACAGACCAAGGCTGACCGGCGGGCGGGTGCGGCCGTCCGGGAAGATGGGCGGCATGCGTGACCTCGTTCTGCTCGGCTCGACCGGGTCCATCGGCACCCAGGCCATCGACATAGTCCGCCGCAACCCGGACCGGTTCCGGGTGGTGGCGCTGGGCGCCGGCGGCGGCAACGTCGAACTGCTCGCCGCTCAGGCCCTCGAGCTGGGCGTCGACGTGGTGGGTGTGGCCCGTTCCTCGGTGACCCAGGATCTCCAGCTCGCGTTCTACGCCGAGGCGCAGAAGCGCGGCTGGGCCACCGGCGACTTCAAACTGCCCAAGATCGTGGCCGGCCCGGACGCGATGACCGAGCTCGCCCGCTGGCCCTGCGACGTGGTCCTCAACGGTGTGGTCGGCAGCCTGGGCCTCGCCCCGACGCTCGCGGCGCTCTCCGAGGGCCGCATCCTCGCCCTGGCCAACAAGGAGTCGCTGGTCGCCGGCGGGCCGCTGGTCCGGCGGATCGCCAAGGAGGGGCAGATCGTCCCGGTCGACTCCGAGCACTCGGCGCTGGCCCAGTGCCTGCGCGGCGGCACGGCGGCCGAGGTGCGGCGGCTGGTGCTGACCGCCAGCGGCGGCGCCTTCCGCGGGCGGCGGCGCGAGGAGTTGGCGAACGTCACACCCGAGGAGGCGCTCAAGCACCCGACCTGGGACATGGGGCCGGTCGTCACGATCAACTCGGCCACCATGGTCAACAAGGCGCTCGAGGTGATCGAGGCCCACGAGCTGTTCGGGGTGTCGTACGACGACATCGAGGTCATGGTCCACCCCCAGTCGGTGCTGCACTCGCTCGTCGAGTTCACCGACGGGTCGACCCTGGCCCAGGCCAGCCCCCCGGACATGCGGCTGCCGATCGCCCTGGCCCTGGCCTGGCCGGAGCGGGTGCCGGCGGCGGCCGCCGCGGTGGACTGGACACAGGCCCACAACTGGGAGCTGCGTCCGCTGGACGAAGAGGCCTTTCCAGCGGTACGGCTGGCGAAGGAGGCCGGTCGTGCCGGGCGCTGCCTGCCGGCCGTCTACAACGCGGCCAACGAGGAGTGTGTGGCCGCTTTCGTCTCGGGTCGGCTACCTTTTCTGGGCATCGTCGACACGCTGGAACAGGTGCTGGCGGCGGCCCCGGATTTCGCGGAGCCGGGTACCGTCGATGACGTGCTTGCCGCCGAAGCGTGGGCGCGTGCCCAGGCACAACGGACAATCGAGACTGTGGCTGAAGGAGCCTGATGCTGTTCTGGCTGGGGTGCGCAGCCTTCGCGCTGACGATTCTGATCTCGGTGAGCCTGCACGAGCTGGGTCACATGATCACCGGCAAGCGCTTCGGGATGAAGGTCACGAAGTACTTCGTCGGCTTTGGTCCGACCATCTTCTCGTTCCACCGCGGTGAGACCGAGTACGGCCTGAAGCTCATCCCGCTCGGCGGCTTCTGCAAGATCGTCGGCATGACGCCGCAGGACGACGACGTCGCTCCCGAGGACCAGCACCGCGCCATGTGGCGGTTCCCGGTGTGGAAGCGGACCATCGTGATGGGCGCCGGCTCGGCCGCCCACTTCGCGCTGGCCCTGATCGGCGCCTGGATCATGGCGTGGACCATCGGCCTGCCCAACATCGACCTGCCGCAGACCGCCGAGGAACAGCGTGCCGCCCCCGCGATGATCGGTGTGGCGCCCTGCATTCCCACGTCGCTGTCGGACAAGAGCGAGAAGTGCGTCCCCGGACAGGCGAGCGGCCGGGAGGGCCCGGCAAAGGCGGCCTCCCTCAAGACCGGTGACGTGATCACCAAGGTCGGCGCCACCCCGGTCGGCAACTACGGGGAGCTCACCGACGCCATCCGGGCACAACCCCCGGGCAAGACGATCTTCGAGTACGTACGGGACGGCCAGGCCGCTTCGACGACGGTCGACCTGCTCCCCGCCGAACGACGGCCGGTGGGTGACCCGGACGGCCCGGTCAGCCAGGTCGCGGTCGCGGGTGTGAGCTGGGAGACCGACCAGCCGCTGGTGGTCGACTACAGTCCGGTCGGCGCGATTCCGGCCTCCGGCGCCTTCAACTGGTACCTGGTGGAGAACTCCATGAGGGCCATGGCCCGGATCCCGGAGAAGATCCCCGCGCTGTGGAACTCGATCACCGGTGACCAGCGTGACCCGGACACCCCGATCAGCGTCGTCGGGGCCAGCCGGATCGGCGGTGAAGCTCTCGAGAAGGGTGTGCCCGAGGTCTTCTGGCAGGTCTTCATCTCGCTGAACGTGTTCATCGGGCTGTTCAACCTGCTGCCGTTGCTACCGGTCGACGGCGGGCACATCGCCATCGCCTGGTTCGAAGCAATTCGCTCGTGGCTCTACAAGCGTTTCCGCCGGCCTGATCCAGGGCGGGTGGACTACTACAAGTTGATGCCCGTGACGTACGCGGTCATCCTCATCGGTGGGGCGTTCACCCTCCTGACCGTGACCGCCGACATCGTCAACCCGATTTCGATCTTCAAGTGAGTTGAGTAGCTGTGAAAGTTATTCACGACGGCGAAGACCTTGGACCTCAACTCGCTCTCACCGCAACTCAAGGAAGGTCGTGAATAACTTTCAATGACTGCGATCAGTCTGGGAATGCCGGCCGTACCCCCGCCGCCGCTGGCCCCGCGCCGACAGAGCCGCCAGATCAACGTCGGTGGAGTGCTGGTCGGCGGCGGCGCCCCGGTCAGCGTCCAGTCGATGACCACCACGCTCACCTCCGATGTCAACTCGACGTTGCAGCAGATCGCCGAGCTCACCGCGGCCGGTTGCCAGATCGTGCGGGTCGCCGTGCCGTCCCAGGACGACGTCGAGGCGCTGCCCGCGATCGCCAAGAAGTCGCAGCTCCCGGTCATCGCCGACATCCACTTCCAGCCGAAGTACGTGTTCGCCGCGATCGACGCCGGCTGCGCCGCCGTCCGGGTCAACCCGGGCAACATCCGGCAGTTCGACGACAAGGTCAAGGAGATCGCGAAGGCGGCCGGTGACGCCGGGATCCCGATCCGGATCGGCGTCAACGCCGGCTCGCTGGACAAGCGGCTGCTGGAGAAGTACGGCAAGGCCACCGCCGAGGCGCTGGTCGAGTCGGCGCTCTGGGAGTGCTCGCTCTTCGAGGAGCACGGCTTCCGTGACATCAAGATCTCGGTCAAGCACAACGACCCGGTGGTCATGATCCGGGCGTACCGTCAGCTAGCCGAGCAGTGCGACTACCCGCTGCACCTGGGCGTGACCGAGGCCGGTCCGGCGTTCCAGGGCACGATCAAGAGCGCTGTGGCGTTCGGTGCGCTGCTGGCCGAGGGTATCGGCGACACCATCCGGGTCTCGCTGTCCGCGCCGCCGGTCGAGGAGATCAAGGTCGGCAACCAGATCCTGGAGTCGCTGGGTCTGCGTGAGCGCGGCCTGGAGATCGTCTCCTGCCCGTCCTGCGGCCGCGCCCAGGTCGACGTCTACACCCTGGCCGAGCAGGTCACCGCGGCGCTCGACGGCTTCCCGGTGCCGCTGCGGGTCGCCGTCATGGGCTGTGTCGTCAACGGCCCGGGTGAGGCCCGCGAGGCCGACCTCGGCGTGGCGTCCGGCAACGGCAAGGGCCAGATCTTCGTCAAGGGCAAGGTCATCAAGACGGTGCCCGAGGCGATCATCGTGGAGACCCTGGTCGAGGAGGCGCTGAGGCTCGCCGACGAGATGGGCGCCGACCTCCCCGACGAACTACGCGAACTGCTCCCCGGCCCGACGGTGACCGTGCACTGACCTGAGCCGCTCCAAGACGAACACCTGCCAGCCGGTGGTGAGGCAGTCGATTCCCGTCCTTCCGCAAGAACCGCGGACCCTCGGCGATTCGACCGCCTCATCACCGGCGGCTTTTCTCCAACTGCGCGCCGCGTGCGGCCCCTCTCGTTACGGGTTTGCCCGCTGCCCGCTGCCCGCTGCCCGCTGCCCGCTGTCCGCTGTCCGCTGTCCGCTGTCCGCTGCCGGCTGCCCGCCGTCCGCTGCCCGCCGTCCGCTGCCCGCTGCCCGCTTTCGTTTGTGGGTGTCGTCCCGCTTGTCGCGCGTCGCCCAGCTGCGCCGCAGGCCGTCCTGATCGGCCAGCCGGGCCTTGCACACCCTTCCCGGCGCGGGAAGCAGCCACAGGGCACAGCCGGCCTCCAAAACGGGGCCAGGATGATCGTCCAGCACAGCAATGTCGCGGTTATCGAAATCCTGGCCCGTCCATGCGGCGCGCGGGGCTGCGGCGTGCGCGGTGCGCGGGCGCGCGCGGGGTGCGCGGGATGCGGGTGCGCGGGGTGCGCGGGATGCGGGCTTGCGGGTGCGGGCTTGCGGGGTGCGCGGGATGCGGGTGCGCGGGGTGCGCGGGGTGCGCGGGATGCGTGCGCGGGGCGCGGGCGGGGCGTGCAGGGTGCGGCGTGCCGGGGTGACGGCTGCTCAGAACAGGATCGTGGCGAAGCTGCCTGCCGAGACGAAGCCGCAGTTGGCGTAGACCCTGCGGGCTGAGGTGTTGTAGTCGTTGACGTAGAGGCTCACGGTCGGCGCGACCCGGCGTAGCGCGTCCGCCACGACGGATGCCATCGCGCTGGTTGCCAGGCCCTTGCCCCGGTACCCCGGGTGCACCCAGACGCCCTGCACCTGCGTGGTCCGCCGGGTCACGATCGCCAGCTCGGCCTTGAAGACGACCAGGTCGCCGTCGAAGCGTGCGTAGGCCCGTTTGCCCTTGACGAGCTCGGCGATCCGCCGCCGGTATCCGCGTCCGCCGTCGTCCTGAGTCGGGGAGACTCCGACCTCCTCGGTGTACATCGCCACCGCTGCCGGGAACAGCTGGTCGACCTCGCCGGAGCGGACCAGGCGTACGTCGGGGTCGGGCCGGACCGGCGCATCCCGGTCGGTCACCAGCAGCGGCTGGTGTGGCCGTACGTCGCGGGCCGGACCCCAGTTGCCGCCGAGCCGGTCCCACAGGTCGAGCACCGCCTCGGAGCGGCCGATGATCGATGAGCAGATCCGCGGCTCGGCGCCGAGCAGGTCGGCGAAGGCCGCGGTCGCGGGTGGGGTCGCGCCGACCGGAACCAGGTGCGCCCCTGACCAGATGATCGACTCGATCTGGCGGCGCGGCTCATAGCCGTAGATCCGCCCGTCGGAACGCCACCAGTTCAGGCCGTGCGCGGCCACGCGCTCCGCGATCTGGGCGCCCGCATAGGGATCGGCGTCGAGGATCCGCTCGACGGCCGCGCGCTCGGGCTCACCGAGCTGACGAATGGGCACCGTCAACACAGGTACCACATTGCCAGATGCGGGGCCGTCGACACGTATCGCAACCCCGCGATCCCAGAAACCCTTGTCGGCGACACGTTGCCGATATATCGTCTATCTATCGGCGAAAGAACGGAGAAGATCATGCGACACATGCATGGAGGGCGTGGACACGGTTGGCCGGGCGAGTTCCGTCGGCGTGGTTTCGGGTTCCCGCCCGGATTCCCCTTCGGCGGTCCCGGTGGCCCGGGCGGGCCGGGATTCCCCCCACCCGATTTCGGCGGCCGGCCCGGCCAGCGGCGAGGCCGCGGTGGCCGGCAGAACGTCCGGCCCGCCATCCTGGCGCTGCTCCTCGAGCGCCCGATGCACGGCTACGAGATGATTCAGGAGCTCGACTCCCGGACGGGCGGCATCTGGCGTCCGAGCCCGGGCTCGGTCTACCCGACACTGCAGTTGCTGGAGGATGAGGGCCTGATCGAGATGACCGCCGAGGGCGGTCGCAAGAGCTACCGGCTCACCGAGGACGGTCGGCCCGAGGCCGAGATCGCCGCTCAGAATCCGCCCTGGGCCCAGATCGGCGCCGACACCATGTCCCAGGTGCAGGACTTCCGCGACGCGGCCGTCGGCATCATGGGCGCGCTCAAGCAGGTCGGTTTCAGCGGCACCCCCGAGCAGCGCCAGAAGGCGCTCGAGGTGCTCAACGAGACCAAGCGCAAGCTCTACGCGATCCTGGCCGAGAGCGAGTGACAGGACGAGCCGAGAGCGAGTGACAGGAAGGACGCACGAACCGCGTCCCACGACGGCCACGGCCACCTACGCTCGATGATGCTGGCGAAACAGGCGGCAACAAGGGCGAGGTGCGGCCATGAGCGAACCCTCCGATGCCGTGGTGACGGGTCTTCTGGAGGCGGCGCCCGACGCGATCATCGCGGTCGACCGCGGCGGGCGCATCGCTGTCGTGAACGCGCAGACCGTCCGCATGTTCGGCTACGAACGGTCGGAGCTGCTCGGGCAATCCATCGAACTGCTGGTGCCCGAGCGGTTCCGCGGCCGTCACCCGGGGCACCGCCTCGCCTACCTCCGCGACATGCGTCCCCGCCCGATGGGCGCCGGAGTCCCCCTCGCCGCCCGACGCCGTGACGGCAGCGAGTTCCCGGCCGAGATCTCGCTCTCCGCCCTGGAGAACGGCGGCATGATCGTCGCCGCGGTCCGGGACGTCAGCGACCGGGTCCGCCGGGAGGCCAAGTTCCAGGGGCTGCTCGAGGCCGCGCCCGACGCGATCGTCGGCGTCGCCGCCGACGGCCGGATCACCCTGGTCAATGCGCAGGCTGAGCGGCTGTTCGGATACCCGCGCACCGAGCTGCTCGGCCAGCCGATCGAGACGCTGGTCCCCGAGTCGGCGCGGATCGGACATCCGGAGAAGCGGCGCCGATACTTCGCCGACCCACGACCCCGGCCGATGGGTTCCGGCAACGCCCTGCGCGCCCGTCGCCGCGACGGCACCGAGTTCCCCGCCGAGATCAGCCTCTCCGCCTTGGAGACCGAGGACGGGCTGATCGTCTCCGCGGCCATCCGGGACGTCACCGAACGCATCGAGGCGCAGGCCGAACGCCAGCGTCTGGAGGCCGAGGGGGAGCGCCTCGCCGCCGCCGCCGAACGGGAACGCCTCGAAGCCCAGCTGCAGCAGTCCCAGCGTCTGGAGAGCCTGGGACAGCTCGCCGGCGGCGTTGCGCACGATTTCAACAACCTGCTCGCGGTGATGCTCAACTACGCCAGCTTCGTGGCCGAGCAGATCCAGGAGGCCGCCGACGCCGATCCGGCGGGCGCCTGGCCGCAGGCCTCCCGCGACCTGCAGCAGGTGCTCCGGGCCGGGCGGCGCGCCACCGAGCTCACCCATCAACTTCTGGCCTTCGGCCGCCGCGAGGTCGTACGCCCACGCGTGCTCGACCTCAACGGCGTCATCCGCGAGGTCGAGCAGCTGCTCCTGCGCACTCTCGGCGAGCACATCCAGCTGCACGCCGATCTGGACCGGCGGCTCCGGCCGGTGCTCGCCGACCCCGGCCAGATCGAACAGGTGCTGGTCAACCTGGCGGTCAACGCGCGCGACGCGATGCCCGGTGGCGGCACGCTCACCGTCCACACCGGCAACCACGAGGTCACCGCCGAGGAGTCCCGCCGGATGCGGCCACCCGCCCCGCCCGGCCGTTACGTGTGCCTGCGGGTCGCCGACACCGGCAGCGGCATCCCGCCCGAGGTGCTGGAACGCGTCTTCGAGCCGTTCTTCACCACGAAACCGCCCGGCGAGGGCACCGGACTCGGCCTGGCCACCGTGTACGGCATCGTCACCCAGGCCGGGGGCCACGCCTCCGTGTACTCCACCGTCGGCGCCGGAACGGTCGTCACCGCGCTGTTCCCGATCACCGAGGAGCGGCCGGCCGCGGTCCCGGCGCTGGCCGGCCCGGCTCAGCTCCAGCGTGGCGGCGAGACCATCCTGGTGGTCGAGGACGAGGAGGCGCTGCGGGCCGTCACCGAGCGCATCCTGACCCGCCACGGTTACCACGTCCTGAGCGCCGGCGGCGGCCCGGAAGCCCTCAAGGTCGCCCTGGACCCGAGCTGCCACATCGACCTGATGCTCACCGACGTCGTCATGCCCCAGATGCACGGCCGTCAGCTGGCCGAACACGTCCGCGACGCCCGGCCCGGGCTCCCGGTCGTCTACATGTCCGGGTACGCCCAGCCGTTCATCACCGGCGAGGGCACTCTGGAACCCAACACCATCCTGATCACCAAGCCGTTCACCCAGGCCGAACTCCTCGAACGACTCCGTGAGGCGCTGGACCGGTCGTGATGGGGCCGGCGGGTGCCCCAGGGCGGCGAGGCGAGGCGCTGGACCGGGCCTGATCAGGCCCCGAGGGCGGCGATCAGCTCCATCAGGGCCGGCAGGCCGCCGCGCTCGAGTTCGGGCGTCGGGGTCAGCGCCATGACCGGAATCGTGATGCCGGCATCGGCGTAGGCCTGGACCCGGGCCCGGCACTCGGCCGGGGAACCGTGCACGATCAGCTCGTCGACCAGCGAATCCGGGATGGCGGCCAGCGCGCCCTTGCGATCGCCGGACTGCCACGCCTCCCACATGGGCGTGAGCACCTCACCGCGTCCGAGCCAGCGGTGGAAGGCCGCATAGGCGGGAACCGTCAGGTAGGCGGTGATCATCCGGCGGCCGACGGTACGGGCGTACGCGGCGTCCTCGGTCGGGATCACGAAGATGCGGGCGGCTACGTCGAAGTCCGTCGTCGCCTCCTTGGTCTCGGCCAGGGCGGTCGTCACGTCGGCGGCGGAGAGCCAGTTGAGGATCACCCCGTCGGCCTCGGCGGCCGCCAGGCGCAGCATGCCGGGGCGGAGCGCGGCCAGCATGATCCGTGGCGGGGTCGCCGGCGGGCGCTCGAGCTTGAACCGGCGTACCGAAAAGGTCTCGAAGTCGCCGTTGACCAGCTCACCGGCGAGCGCTGAACGCACGAACCGGAGCACGTCCCGGCTGCGGGCGAACGGCCGGTCGAAATCGACGGCGTTCCAGTCGCCGACGACCACCGGCGAGGAGGCGCCGATGCCGAGCTGGAAGCGGCCCGGAGCAGCCTCGGCGAGCGCCGCCGCGGTCATCGCCAGCAGGCCCGGCCCGCGGGTGAAGACCGGGGCGATGGCGGTGCCCAGCCGCAGCCGTGGCTCCCAGGCGGCGGCCAGCGTCAACGGGGTGAACCCGTCGGTGCCGGCGACCTCGGCCGTCCAGACATCGGTGAAACCCGCATCGGCCAGGCCTGAGAAGACGGCGGAGTGCTCGGAGAGCGGAAGGCCGCCGAACGGCACGGTCATGCCCCATCGCATCGACATGCCCTTGATCCTGCCGGGCGGCACGGCGTGGTGTCCACCGGGTCGGCCAAGCCCGGTGGACACCGTGGATCAGCCGACCGGAGTCGGGTTGCGCCAGGCGGTGGCGAAGGAGGTCCGCCCGTTGGTGCGCAGCAGGGAGCCCTGGTAGATGCGGGCGCCTGCCAGCAGGGTCAGTGCCGTGGTGGCCAGCAGGATCACGAGGGCGAGGTACGGCTCCCACGCGGCCGCCTCGCCGCTGAAGACGCGAGCGGGCATGGCGATCGGCGCGGAGAACGGGACGTACGACAGCACGGTCATCGCGAACGGGTTCTCCTGCAGGCTGAGGACCAGGAAGAACGGGATCATCACCATGAACTGGAGCGGGGCGGAGGTGGCGTTCACGTCCTCGAGCCGGGCCGCCAGCGCGCCGACCGCGGCCCACAGGGTGGCGAGCATCAGGAAGCCGATCACGAAGAACGGCAGGAACCAGCCGATGGTCGGGATCAGCGCGTCGATGAGCGGGCCGCCGACGTCGGCCACCCGCATGCCGATGACGCCGAAGGTGACCAGCAGGGCGAGCTGCCCGAACGCGAGCAGCGTCATGGCGGCGACCTTGCCGATCAGCAGGGCCCGGACCGGGACGCTGGAGACGAGGATCTCGACGATCCGGGTCTGCTTCTCCTCGGTGACACTCTGCGCGATCTGTACGCCGAACGTCAGTGTCGTCAGGAAGAACAGGAACGACAGCACGAACGGTACGAGGAACCGGGCGGCCTCGTTGAGCGCGTCGGGGTCGAGGAACTCGACCGGCGGCTCGACGCTGAGCGCGGACACCACGTCCTGCGGCGCGTCCTCGAGGGCGAGCACCACGGGCCCGTCGACGACGGCGGCCGACACCTCCTCGTCGCGGACGAGCTGTTCGGCGGCGGCCCGGTCGGCGACCACCTGAACGTCGAGGCCGGCCTGCTCGAGGGCGGCCACGTGGGTGGCGCCGACCACGGCGACCTTGTCGGGGCCGCCGTCGAGGAGCATGGGCAGGAAGACACCGAGTGCCGTGAAGAAGAGCAGCAGCACCGTACCGAAGAGGAATGCCTTGTCGCGTAGTTTGACCCGGATCTCCCGGCCCGCGACGAGTTTGGCGGCTTCGAACGTGGTCACTGGATCACCTCTCGGAAGATCTCGGCGAGCGACGGGCGGACCGGGGCGAACGCTCGGACCGGGCCGCGGGCCAGGGCGGAGCGCAGCACGGCCTGGTCGTCGGTACCCGGGTCGAGGTCGAAGACGGCCCGGCGGCCGTCGAGTTCGAGCAGGGTGACGCCGGGTTCGTCGCGCAGCCAGCCCGCGTCGGACTCGACCTCGACCGAGTAGCGGGGGAGCGTGTACTGCTCGCGCAGCCAGGTACGCGATCCGGCGGCCCGGATGGTCCCGTCGGCGATGATCGCCAGGTCGTCGCAGAGGCGTTCGACCAGTTCCAGCTGGTGGCTGGAGAAGAGCACGGCCGCGCCGGAGCGGGCCCGCTCGCGAAGCACGGCCAGCACGGTCTCGACCGCGATCGGGTCGAGGCCGGAGAACGGCTCGTCGAGGACCAGCAGCTCGGGGTCGTGCACGAGGGCGGCGGCGATCTGGGCCCGCTGCTGGTTGCCGAGCGACAGCTTCTCCACCGGGTCACCGCCCCGCTCGGACAGCTCCAGGCGTTCCAGCAGCGCGGTGGTGCGGCGCTTGGCGTCGGCGGCGCTGAGACCGTGCAACCGTCCCAGGTAGACGACCTGCTCGACCACGGTCATCTTCGGGTAGAGGCCGCGTTCCTCCGGCATGTATCCGAACTTCTGCCGGTCCTCACGGGTCACCGGCCGGCCGTGCCAGGTCACCTGGCCGCTGTCGGCGGCCAGGACGCCCAGGATGATCCGCATGGTGGTGGTCTTGCCCGCGCCGTTCGCGCCGACGAAGCCGGTCAGCCGGCCGGAGTCCACCGTGAACGACACGTCCTTGAGGACCTGTCGCTCGCCGAAGGTCCGGTTCACGGCCTCCACGTTCAGGACGGTTGTCATGCGTTCCACGCTAGAGATCGAGCGCTGTCTCGTCGTCCGGCTCGCGGAGGTCCTCCTTCCGAAGGACCCTCAACCCCCGGGACGAACGACCCCCAGCTCGTACGCCAGAACGACGGCCTGGGTGCGGTCGCGCGCCCCGATCTTCATCAACACCCGGCTGACATGCGTCTTCACGGTGGTCTCGCCGAGGTGCAGGGTGGTCGCGATCTCCGCGTTGGTGGCGCCACCGGCGAGCAGAACCAGCACCTCGTGTTCGCGCGGGGTGAGCTGGTCGAGACGGACCCCGGCGGTCGCGGGCGTGGTGAAGGTGGAGATGACCCGCCTGGTCACGGCCGGTGCCAGCAGCGCCTCGCCGGCGGCGACCACCCGTACCGCCTCGGTCAGGGCCTCCGGGGTTCCGTTCTTGAGCAGGAAACCGCTCGCGCCGGCCCGCAACGCCGCGAACAGGTAGTCGTCACGGTCGAACGTGGTCAGGATCAGCACCGACGGCCCGCCGCCCGCGGCGATCCGCCGGGTGGCCTCGAGACCGTCGACGCCGGGCATCTCGACGTCCATCAGCACGACGTCGGGCCGCAGCCGCAGGGCCAGGTCGACCGCCTGCGCTCCGTCGGCGGCCTCCCCGACGACGGTGATGTCGTCCTCCATCTCGAGGATGACCCGGAACCCGGTCCGCACCAGCTGGTGGTCGTCGGCGAGCAGAACGCTGACGGTCACAGGACCACGCCCGCCTGGTACGGGAACCGCGCCCGCACCCGGTAGCCGCCGTCCGGATGCGGGCCGTGCTCCAGGGCGCCGTCGTGCACCGCCACCCGCTCCCGCATGCCGACCAGCCCGAGGCCACCGTCGGACGTGGAACTGCCCCGCCCGTCGTCGGTCACGTCGAGCTCGAGCTCCCCGCTGAGGTAGCGGACCCGGACGTCGAGCGCCTTCGCGTGGGCGTGCTTGAGGGTGTTCGTCACCGCCTCCTGGACGATCCGGTAGGCGGCCTGGGACAGCGACTCGGGCAACGGCACCGGATCACCGTAGACGGCGTACCGCACGGTGAGCCCGGCGTCCCGGGCCCGGTCGGTGATCTCCGGCAGGCGGTCGATGCCCGCGTTCGGGACCACGTCCTGAGCCTCCGTGCCGGCAGCGGGGGAGTGCAGCGCTCCGAGCATCCGCCGCAACTCGTCGACGGCGGTGCGCGCGCCCTCCTCGACGGCGGTGAGCGCGGTCCGGGACCGGGCCGGGTCCTTGTCCATCGCCCGGCGGGCCGCGGACGCCTGGATGCCCATCACCGAGACGTGGTGGGCGACCACGTCGTGCAGCTCACGGGCGATCCGGACACGTTCGCCGAGAACGGCCCGCTCGGCGACGAGGGTCTGCGCCTCCCGGAGTTCGGCGGCCTGCTCCTCGAGCTCGTGCCGCTGGCGGGCGCCGTTCCAGACGGCGTCGCCCATCAGGTGGCAGAAGGCGAAGAAGACCGTGTTGACCACCAGGGCGTTGAAGGCGAGCGAGGCTCTCTCGGCCGGGTCGCCCAGTTCACGGCTGAAGATCACGAAGGACAGGACCAGCCAGCCGAACATGCCGACGATGATGCCCAGCCGCAGGAACCGGGACCGGTTGCGATGGCGGCCCCACGCGCCGAGCGTGTAGATCGCCGCGAACAGGACGCCCGTGGTGACCTGCTGCTCCTGGGAGCCGCGGAACTGCCCGCCGACGAAGGCGATCGAGATCAGCACGGCGACCACGTCCGGATGCGACCGGCGGACCACCAGCGGCAGCGTGGTGGCCAGCACCCAGCAGATCTGCTCGGCCAGCGCCGCCCGGTGCGGGAGTTCGTAGAATCCGGAACGCCGGGCCAGGAACAGGTTGACCACGGCCACGGCGGCGACGGCCAGTCCGGTCCACACGTCGGCGCGGCGTTGCGCCGCGGTCGGGCGTGGCCGTACCCAGTCGTCGAGGTTCTCCGATGCCATGCGGACGACGATGCCATGCGACGGTGCCGTACGGCGATGGCCTGCGGTGACGGGTGGCGTCAGCCGCGGCGGGTCTGGGTCGGGATGGTGGCGTCCTGGTCGGGCGTGACGGTGCCGCCGAGTTCGCGGATGTGCCGGTGCGCGGCCTCGAGGCGGTCCTCGAGCGTGACTATCCGGCAGGCGGCCGTGAGCAGGAATCCCTCGTTGAGCAGCACCCGGACGCGGGCGGCGAGGTCGAGCTGGTGCCGGGAGTAACGGCGGTGCCCTCCGTGTGAGCGTTCGGGCTCGATCAGGCCGGCTTCGTCGAGGCTACGGAGAAAGGCCGCGGTCACGCCGATCATCTCGGCGGCGCGGCCCATGCTGTATGACGGGGAGTCCCGATCCATGTCTTCTTCGTACACGAACCGGAACAGTCCAGGGCCCCGGCGGGTAACCGGGGCCCTGGCTTTTCAATTCTGATGCCGGACTCTATCCGGCGCATCTGGTCGACCGGCTGCGTGCCGCTAGCAGTCGACCGGAGTGAAAGGCATCGGCTGCGATCACCTCTTGTCGGGTAGGGGACAACGTGATTACGCGTTGCTGCGGTATCTCGTCCTCCTTCTCCAACTCAGCGTCTGTGCCAGTTGCTTGCCGGCCGTGACCGACAAACCAAATGTAGGCCGATCCTCGCCGAATTTCTAGAGTCGCCGCTGTAGATTTTTTCGTGCAAAGGTCCGACCACCTGCGCAAACTCTTTCAGGCGTCGATACGTGAAGCGGCGGCGGTGCGGGACGGGCGCTGAGGAAGAGAGAGGTGACCGCGCCCCGCACCGCCGCCGGCGGAGAGGTGTCCACTGGTGATCCTTCCGAGGGGATCGCCTGCAACCAGGCTCGCACCGGGGCCCGTACGCGGCAACGCAATTAACCCTGTGCATTGACTGTCGTAACACGGCGGAGCGATCATGCTCCCAGCAGTGAGGCTTGTTCGCGACCTACCTGGCTCCAGGCATTGCCGCCGGTGACGCAACCGGTCTCCACCGTCGCGAACAAGCCTCATTTGGCTCAGGTCACAGTCCTTCGTGCAGGAGGCACCCCGATGAGCACCGACGAGGAACGACTCGCCCAACTCGGATACAAACAGGAACTCCACCGCCGTCTCTCCGGCTTCTCCAACTTCGCCGTCTCGTTCTCGATCATCTCGATCCTGGCCGGCGCCATCACCTCGTACGGCATCGCCATGAAGGCCGGCGGCCCGGTCGCGATCACCCTGGGCTGGCTCTTCGTCGGCATCATGGTCACCTTCGTGGCACTGGCCATGGCCGAGGTCTGCTCGGCCTACCCGACCGCCGGCGCGCTCTACTGGTGGGCGGCGGCACTGGCCAAGAGGAACAAGCCCGCCTGGGCCTGGTTCATCGGCTGGTTCAACTTCCTCGGCGAGGTCGCCGTCACCGCGGCCATCGACTTCGGCGCGGCGATCACCACGGCGGCCTTCCTCAGCCTCACCTTCGGCCTGGAGGTGACAGCCCTCTCGACGTTCCTGATCTTCCTGGTCATCATCGTGGTGCACGGGCTGCTGAACACGTTCGGCGTCAACCTGGTCCGGGTCCTCTCCGACATCAGCGCCTGGTGGCACCTGATCGGCGTCGCGGTGATCGTCGGCATCCTCGCCGTCGTCCCCGACCAGCACAAACCCATCTCCGAGGTGTTCACCGAGGTCTACAACGCGACCGGCTTCACCTTCGCCGGCGCGGGCGTCTACGCCGTCCTCATGGGCCTGCTCATGGCGCAGTACACGTACACCGGTTACGACGCCTCCGCCCACGTCGCCGAGGAGACCCACGACGCGGCCAACGCGGCGCCCCGCGGCATCGTGATGTCGGTGGTCGTTTCGGTCATCGCCGGTTTCGTGCTGCTGGTCGCGATCACCTGGTCCATCCAGGACTACGAGGGCGCGCTCGGCACCGACCTCGGACTGCCGCCGGCGCAGATCTTCATCGACGCGGTCGGCCACGACCTCGGCGTGTTCCTGCTCTTCATCTGCATGGTCGCGCAGTGGTTCTGCGGTATGGCCTCGGTCACCGCGAACTCCCGGATGTCCTACGCCTTCGCCCGTGACGACGCGATTCCCGGCTCGAGGATCTGGAAGAAGGTCAATCCCCGGACCGGTACGCCGACCAACTCCATCTGGCTCTGCGTGGGCCTCTCCACGATCCTGGTGCTCCCGTCGCTCTGGAACACCGTCGCGTACTTCGCGGCCACCTCGATCGCGGTGATCGGCCTCTACATCGCCTACGTCGGACCGGTCCTGCTGCGCCGGCTCAACCCGGACTTCCAGCCCGGCCCGTGGAATCTCGGGAAGTGGAGCGCCCCGGTGGGCTGGATCGCCATCGTCTGGGTAGGGATCATCTGCGTGCTCTTCGTGCTGCCGCCCAGCAGTCCGATCACCGCGGAGACGTTCAACTACACGATCGTCGCCGTGGCGGTGGTGCTCGGGGCGGCCGCGATCTGGTGGTTCGCCAGTGCCCGGAAGTGGTTCACCGGGCCGAAGCAGAACCTCCTCGAGAAGGCCGCCCACGGCGAGTCGACCGACTGATAGGACTGAGCACATGGATCTCGAGGAACTCGACGTCTCCGTCGACAACGGCAGCATCGACACCGTCCTGCTGGCACTGACCGACATGCAGGGCCGGTTGCAGGGCAAGCGGCTGCACGGACGGTTCTTCCTGGACGAGGTGGTGTCCGGCGGCAGCGAGGGTTGCAACTACCTGCTCGCGGTCGACGCCGACATGAACACCGTCGACGGTTACGAGATGTCCTCCTGGTCCACCGGCTACGGCGACTTCGTGATGAAGCCCGACTTCAGCACGCTGCGCCGGGTCCCGTGGCAGCCCGGCACCGCGCTGGTCCTCGCCGACCTGCTCGACACGGCGGGACAGCCGGTGCCGCCGTCGCCCCGGCAGATCCTGCGCCGCCAGCTGGACCGGCTGGCGGCGCACGGGCTGACCGCGTTCGCCGGCACCGAGCTGGAGTTCGTGCTCTACCGGGACAGCTACGAGCAGGCGTGGGACAAGGGCTACCGCGGCCTGGTCCCGGCGAACCAGTACAACGTGGACTACTCGCTGCTCGGCACCGCCCGGGTCGAGCCGCTGCTGCGCCGGATCCGCAACGAGATGTACGGCGCGGGGCTGATCCCGGAGAGCGCCAAGGGCGAGTGCAACCTCGGCCAGCACGAAATCGCCTTCCGCTACGCCGACGCGCTGACCAGCGCCGACAACCACGTCATCTACAAGAACGGGGCCAAGGAGATCGCCGCCCAGGAGGGCATGGCGCTCACCTTCATGGCCAAGCCCAACGAGCGGGAGGGCAACTCCTGCCACATCCACTTCTCACTGCGGGACTCGTCCTCGAGAAGTGCGATGCTCGGCGACGGCCCGGCGCATCTGAGCGAGACCGGACAGCGGGTGCTGGCCGGGCTGCTCGCCACGATGCGCGAGTTCAGCCTGCTCTTCGCGCCGAACATCAACTCGTACAAGCGTTACCAGCCGGGCTCGTTCGCGCCGACCGCGCTGCGCTGGGGCGTCGACAACCGCACCTGCGCGCTGCGGATCGCCGGGCACGGGCAGGGCATGCGGGTGGAGAACCGGGTGCCGGGCGGTGACGTGAACCCGTACCTGGCGATCGCCGCCCTGGTGGCCGGCGCGCTGCACGGCATCGAGAACGAGCTGCCCCTGGAGGACGAGTTCGCCGGCAACGCGTACCAGGACCCGTCGGCCGGGCGGGTGCCCGGCACGCTGCGCGAGGCGACCGATCTCTGGGCGGCGAGTTCGGTGGCGGAAACGGCGTTCGGGGCGGACGTGGTGGCCCACTACGCGAACATGGGGCGGGTGGAACTGGCCGCCTACGACGCCGCGGTGACGGATTGGGAGCTACGCCGTGGATTCGAGCGCCTCTGAGTGTGAGGATCTTGGCGTGGGGACTACAGAGGTGATCGACCCGTCGACGGGTGAGGTCTTCACGACCGTACCGTCGACGGGTTTGGAAGAGACCGACGCGGCGATCGACCGCGCGCGGAAGGCCTTCACCGGATGGCGTCGCGTGGCGCCCGGGGACCGGGCACGGCTTCTGCGTCGCTTCGCGGCGGTGGTCGAGGACCACATCGAAGAGCTGGCCCGGCTTGAGGTACGCAACGCGGGTCACACCATCGGCAACGCGCGATGGGAGGCCGGCAACGTCCGGGACGTGCTGAACTACTACGCGGGCGCGCCCGAGCGGCTGTCCGGCCGGCAGATCCCGGTGGCCGGTGGCGTCGACGTGACTTTCCACGAGCCGCTCGGTGTGGTCGGCATCATCGTGCCGTGGAACTTCCCGATGCCGATCGCCGGCTGGGGTTTCGCACCCGCGCTGGCCGCCGGCAACACAGTGGTGCTCAAACCGGCCGAGCTGACCCCGCTGACCGCGATCCGGCTCGGTGAGCTCGCCCTGGAGGCCGGGCTGCCGGAGGACGTGTTCCAGGTGCTGCCGGGTAAGGGCAGCGTCGTGGGTCAGCGGTTCGTCACCCACCCGGCGGTCCGCAAGGTCTGCTTCACCGGGTCCACCGAGGTCGGCAAGTCGATCATGGCGGGCTGCGCCGACCAGGTGAAACGGGTGACCCTGGAGCTGGGCGGCAAGAGCGCCAACATCGTCTTCGCGGACGCCGACCTGCCGGCCGCGGCCGCTGCCGCACCCGGCGCGGTCTTCGACAACGCGGGTCAGGACTGCTGCGCGCGTTCCCGGATCCTCGTCGAGGCCTCGGTGTACGACAGGTTCCTGGCGCTGTTCGAGCCGGCCGTCCGTGACTTCAGGGTGCTGGACCCCTCCGATGACTCATCCGAGATGGGTCCTCTGATCTCCTCCGGTCAGCGGAGCTCGGTCGCGTCCTATCTGGACGGCGCCGACGTGGCGTTCCGGGGCTCCGTGCCCGATCAGAGCGGGTGGTGGTTTCCGCCGACCGTCCTGCTGGCCCGGAACCGGGCCGACCGGCACTGGCGCGAGGAGATCTTCGGCCCGGTCGTCAGCGTGTTGCCGTTCCGGGACGAGGCCGAGGCGATCGAGCTCGCCAACGACACCGAGTACGGGCTGTCCGGCTCGATCTGGACCCGGGACGTCGGGCGCGCGCTGCGGGTCTCACGAGCCGTGGAAACCGGGGCGCTCAGCGTCAACAGCAACTCCTCGGTGCGCTACTGGACGCCGTTCGGCGGCATGAAGCAGTCCGGTCTGGGTCGGGAACTGGGGCCCGACGCATTGCTGTCCTTCACGGACGTGAAGAACGTGTTCTTGGCTACGGGAGACTAAGTGGAGCGTTTGCAGGACCGGGTCGCCGTCATCACCGGCGCCGGCAGCGGTATCGGTCTGGCCACCGCGCGGAGGTTCGCCGCGGAGGGCGCGTTCGTCGTTTGCGTGGATATCTCCGACAAAGCTGGCAAAGCGATCGCCGAGGAGGTCGGCGGCGAGTTCGTGGCCTGCGACGTCAGCGACGAGGAGCAGGTCAAGGCACTCTTCGACGGGGTCGCCGAGCGGCACGGCCGGGTCGACATCGCCTTCAACAACGCCGGCATCTCGCCGCCCGACGACGATTCGATCCTGGTCACCGGCCTGGACGCCTGGGAGCGGGTGCTCAAGGTCAACACCACGAGCGTCTTCTTCTGCTGCAAGTACGCGATCCCGCACATGCAGCGGCAGGGCAAGGGCTCGATCATCAACACCGCGTCGTTCGTCGCCCTGCTCGGTGCGGCCACCTCGCAGATCGCCTACACGGCGAGCAAGGGCGGGGTGCTGGCGATGACCCGGGAGCTGGGCGTGCAGTTCGCCCGCGAGGGCATCCGGATCAACGCGCTCTGCCCCGGTCCGGTGGCAACTCCGCTGCTGATGGAGCTGTTCGCCAAGGACCCGGAGCGGGCCGCCCGCCGGCTCGTGCACGTGCCGATGGGCCGCTTCGCCGAACCGGACGAGATCGCCGCCGCCGTCGCATTCCTGGCGAGCGACGACGCCTCGTTCATGACGGCGTCCCAGTTCGTCGTCGACGGCGGCATCACCGGAGCGTACGTAACTCCGCTGTGAGGTTTACCGACCCGCTACGGTGGGGATGGAACCCCTAACACCAGCTCAACAAGGTGCAAGGGGTCGAATCCCTGCCCGTACGGGTCAGATCCCCGTGTAGGTGGGACAGATGGGCCCGTGACGCGGCGTCGGTTCACCGGCGCCGCGCGCCTGTGACTACGGTGGTGCGATGCGTCCGATCATCGGCATGACGTCCTATGTGCTCCCGGCCGACTGGGGCGTCTGGAGGGACCTCCCGACCGCGCTGGTCCCGCACGACTACACCGAGGCGGTGCGCCTCGCCGGTGGCCGCGCGGTGATCCTGCCGCCGGACGACCACGACGCGGACGTCCTCGACCGGCTGGACGGCCTGGTCCTCACCGGTGGGCCGGACCTGCAGCCCTCGCTGTACGGCCAGAATCTCGGCCCGCACACGGTGGTCCACGCCGAACGCGACATCGCCGAACTGCTGCTGCTCCGCGCGGCCCTCGACCGCGACCTGCCGATCCTGGGGGTCTGCCGGGGCATGCAACTGCTCACCATCGCCGCCGGAGGCACCCTGCACCAGCATCTGCCGGACGTGCTCGGCCACGAGAAGCACCGTCCGGGACCGGGGGTGTACGGCTCACAGCAGGCCGTGCTCGAACCGGGCAGCCGGATCGCCGCCCTGATGGGCGACGACCTGACCATCAACTGCTTCCATCACCAGGGCGTCGCCGACCCGGGCTCGCTGACCGTCACCGGGCGGGCCGCCGACGGCCTGCCCGAAGTGGTCGAGGATCCGGATAGGCGTTTCGTGCTCGGCGTTCAGTGGCATCCGGAGGTGAGCCGTGATCGGCGCCTCTTCGGAGCCCTGGTGGCGGCGGCCTCGAAGGAGCTCACGAAAGCATGCGCAGACCGCTGATCGGACTGACGGCGTACGCCGAGCAGATCCACCACGGACGTAACGACCTGATGGCCGCGATGCTGCCGATGAACTATGTGAAGGCGGTGCATGCCACCGGTGGCCGCGCTGTCCTGATCACCCCGGACGAGCCCGGCACCGACGTGATCGAGTCGCTGGACGGCATCGTCTTCTGCGGCGGTGGCGACATCGACCCGGCGAACTGGGGCGCCCCGCGCCACCCGGCCACCGAGGCCGACACGGTCCGCGACGCCTCCGAGCTGCTGCTGATGCGCGCCGCCCTGGAGGCCGACCTGCCGATCCTGGGTGTCTGCCGGGGTCTGCAGCTGATGGCCGTGGCGACCGGCGGCTCCCTGCACCAGCATCTGCCCGACGTGGTCGGCCACGAGCGGCACCGGGCCGCCGCGGGCACCGATCCGCTCGCCGCCGGCTCCTCCGACTACGGCAGGCATGACGTGGTCGTCGAGGAGGGCACGGCGGCGCACCGGTTGTTCGGCCGTACCCTCACGGTGAACTCGTTCCATCATCAGGCGATCGCCGATCCGGGTGAGTTCCGGCCGGTCGGCTGGTGCCCGGACGACCAGGTCGTCGAGATCGTCGAGCACCCCGGCAAGTCCTTCGCGCTCGGCGTGCAGTGGCACCCGGAGCGCACCACCGACCTGCGGGCGTTCGCGGCCCTGGCCGAAGCGGCGGCACGGGACCGGGCCGTCGTCGCCTGACGAGCGGCACCGTCGGCGCGGTGTTAACGTGCCACCGGACCGGGCGTGCCGCTCCGGTCCCGTGAATCCGTGGGAGGCAGACGGATGGATGTCCTGCCGAGGCGGCTGCGCAACGCCTTCGAGCGGGGCGGTGAGATGGGCGCCCGGATGTCCGCGACGGACTGGTCCGGGACCGCCGTCGGTGAGCCGTCGTCCTGGCCGCCGGAGCTGGTCGACGCCGTGGTCACCATGCTCGCCTCCCGGGCCCAGATCATCCTGTTCTGGGGCCCGGAGTACGTGGTCCTCCACAACGACGCCTACATCCCGGTGGTGGGTAGCAAGCACCCCGGCTTCCTGGGCCGGCCGGGCCGTGAGCTCTGGGCCGAGGTCTGGGACGTGCTCCACGAGCTGTTCGACGGGGTGCTCGCCGACGACCGGTCGTTCTTCGCCCGGGACCGCCTCTTCATGATCGAACGCAACGGGTTCATTGAGGAGACGTACTTCGACATCTCGTACGACCCGGTCCGTTCCGAGGAGGGCGTGCCCAGCGGCGTCATGTGCATCGTCACCGAGACGACCCGGAGGGTCATCGGTGAACGGCGGGTGCGCACCCTCGGAGCGCTGGGCCGGCGGCTTGCGGACGTGCCTCACCAGGCCGCTCTTGCCACTCTCGCCGCCGAGTCGGTCGCGGTGCTCACCGGCGACGCCGAGGACGTGCCGTTCGCCGCGCTGTTCCTCGACGACCCGGATCCGCACCCGGCGGTCCGCGCGGTGATCACGAGCGGCCGGCCCGGCACGGTCGCGCTGGCCGAGCTGACCACCCCGGCGCCGTCCGCGGCCGGCGAGGCACTGGTTCTGCCGATCCGGGTGGCCGCGGACACGGCCGGTGCGCTGGTCGTCGGGGTCAGCCGGTACCTCGCTCTGGACGACGACTACCGGGAGTTCCTCGACCTGGCGGCGGAACAGATCGCCAGCGCGGTGGCCAACGCCCGCGCCTATGAGCGGCTGGCCGCCCTGGATCGCGCCAAGACCGCCTTCTTCTCGAACGTGAGCCACGAGTTCCGTACCCCCCTGACCCTGATCCTCGGACCCGTCGAGGACCTGCTCGACGATCCGATCGCGGCCGGGCCCGTGCGCGACCGGCTCGTGCCGGTGCACCGCAACGGGCTCCGCCTGCTCAAGCTGGTCAACAGCGTGCTCGACTTCTCCCGGATGGAGTCCGGGCGGATGCGGGCCGTCTTCCGGCCCACCGATCTCGCGCCGCTCACCGCGCGGCTGGCCGGGACGTTCCGCCCCGCCATCGAACGGGCCGGGCTCACCCTGACCGCCGACCTGCCGCCGCTGCGCGAACCGGTTCACGTCGACCACGAGTTCTGGGAGAAGATCGTCTTCAATCTGCTCTCCAACGCGGTCAAGTTCACCCGCGAGGGCGGTGTCGAGGTACGGCTCCGGGCCGAGGACGGCCACGCCGTGCTGTCGGTGCGCGACACCGGCGTCGGCATCTCCGAATCCGAGCAGGCCCTGCTCTTCGACCGCTTCCACCGGGTCACCGGGACCTGGTCGCGTAGCCACGAGGGCACCGGCATCGGGCTCGCGCTGGTCCGCCAGCTGGCCGGGCTGCACGGCGGCACGGTCGGCGTGGCCAGCCGGCCCGGCGGGGGCAGCGAGTTCACCGTGCGGATCCCGTTCGGCACCGCCCACCTGCCGCCGGACATGATCAGCCATGATCCGGCACCGCCCGCGGATCCGGCCGGGGCACGGCTCTGGGTCGACGAGGCGACCTGGTGGGCAGGGGACGGGCCGTCCGGGCCGCAGCCGGTACGCAGCGGGCCCGGCGGGCGTATCCTGCTCGCCGACGACAACGCCGACCTGCGCGAACACGTGGCCCGGCTGCTGGGGCCGTACTGGGACGTGGAGACCGCGGTGGACGGCGCGGCCGCGCTCGAACTGGCCCGGGCACAACAGTTCGACCTGGTGCTCACCGACGTGATGATGCCCCGGCTCGACGGCTTCGGCCTGATCACCGGGTTGCGCGCGGACCCGCGTACCCGCGATGTGCCGATCGTCGTGCTCTCCGCCCGCGCCGGTGAGGAGTCCGCGGTCGAGGGCCTGTCCGCGGGCGCCGACGACTACCTGGTCAAGCCGTTCTCCACCCGCGAGCTTGTCGCGCGGGTCCGCGCCAACCTGGAGCTCGGCCAGCGGCGGCGGGAGACCGTCACCCGCCTGCGCGGGCTGGTCGACGCGGCCGCCGCCCTCAACGCCGTGCCCGGCACCGCCGAGGTGCTGGAGGTCGCGGCCCGGCACGTGCAGGCGATGACGTCGGCCGCCCGGGTCGTGCTGACCACACCGGACGGCCGGCGGGCCGAACGCGACGGAGGTGCCGAGGGATCCGCCCCGCCCGACGTCGTGCTGCCGCTGCCGGACACCGCCGGGGATCCGCTCGGCGAGCTGCGGGTGTGGCGCGGCCCCGGCGAACCGGCCGAGCCGGTGGTGCTCACCCAGCTGGCCCGGCTGGTCGGGCTGCGGCTGGCCAACGCCCGGCTGTACGAGACCGAGCACCGGATCGCCTCGACCCTGCAGCACAGCATGCTGCCGCAGTCGTTGCCCCGGGTGCCGGGCGCGCTCGTGGCCGGCCGCTACGTGGCCGGTAGCGACGAGGCCAAGGTCGGTGGTGACTGGTATGACGTCATCGTGGGTCCGGACGGCGGATTGTTCCTGGTCATCGGGGACGTCGTCGGCAAAGGCGTGCAGGCCGCCGCCGGCATGGGACAGCTGCGGAACGCGCTGCGTGCGTACCTGCTGGAGGGCTTCGACTGCGGGACCGCGCTGAGCCGCCTCAACCGCCTGGTGGACACCCTGGGCCGGCGGCAGTTCGCGACCGTCCTCTGTGTCGGCTTCGACCCGCGGACGCGGCGGATGACGTACTCCTCGGCCGGGCACCCCTCACCCGTCATGATCGAGCCGGGCAAGACCGGGACTTTTCTGTACGACTCCGCGCTCGGCCCGCCGATCGGCGCCCTCGGGACCGTCTCCTATCCGACCAGGGAGACCTGGCTCAGCGCCGGATCGCGGCTGCTGCTCTACACCGACGGGCTGATCGAGGACCGCCGGCAGGGGATCGACAGCGGCCTCGCCGAGCTGATCGCCGACGTCGCCGACCCCACCGGGCCCGTCGACGACCTGCTGGACCGGCTGCTCGACAAGGCGGCCCGGCAGACCCGTCGCGACGACATCGCCCTGGTCGTGCTCGAGGTGACCGAGCCAAGCGAGTTCGTGCTGCGACTGCCCGCCGAACCGGGCCGGCTCACCGTGCTGCGCCGTCGGCTGGAGGACTTCCTGGCCGCGCACGAGGTGCCCGACGAGGACGCCTTCGACCTGGTGGTGGCGGTCTCCGAGGCGGCGGCCAACGCCATCGAGCACCCGATCGACCCGGCCGAACCGGCGATCAGGGTCACCGCGTCGATGGAGCCGGGCGCGGTGCTGGTGACCGTCCGCGACACCGGGAACTGGCGCCCGGCCACCGACGCCGGGTTCCGCGGACGTGGCCTGGCGCTGATCGGCGCACTCACCGAACTGTCCGTGCACCGCTCGGACGAGGGCACCGAGGTGACCCTGCGGCGGCCGCTCAGCCGTTCCTGACCCGGGCTGACCGCCCGGCCCTCGCTCAGTCGTTCCTGACCCGGGCTGACCGCCCGGCCCTCGCTCAGTCGTTCCTGAGCCAGGGCTGCCCGCCCAGCCCGGAGATGTCGAGGACCCGGCGCACCCGGTCGGAGGGGAACACCTCGAGCCGGCCCGGATAGTGCTCGGCCAGCCGCACGAGCGCGTGGATCGCGGCCGAGTCGAAGAAGGTGACCGCCCGCAGGTCCAGCGTGGCGGCGGTGACCCGTTCCGGGGTGGCCGCCTTGACGAGCGCGTCGGCGGTCGCCATGTCGACCTCACCGGTCACCGTGACGGTGACTCGGTCACCGGCCACCTCGCCGACCGCGGAGAAACCCGGGTCCGCACCCTCGTGATCCACGCCGAACACGATTTCACAGCGCACTGGAGGCGGCAAGGACGGGGCGGGGTGGCGCTCCGGCCGCCGGTTAGGCTGTCCCCATGACGGTACGTGCCCCACTCGTGCCGGGAAAGCAGTCGCGCGAGCGCTCGGTCCCGGCTCATATCGTCCGCCCCGAGTATGTGGGCAAGAAGCGCCCCCGCGAGTGGCGCGGCTCGCACGTGCAGACCCCCGAGACGATCGAGAAGATGCGGATCGCGGGCCGGATCGCGGCGCAGGCCACCCAGCTCGCCGGCGAGCACTGCAAACCCGGCGTGACCACCGACGAGATCGACCGGGTGGTGCACGAGTTCCTGCTCGACCACAACGCCTACCCGTCGACGCTGGGCTACAAGGGCTTCCCCAAGTCGTGCTGCACATCACTCAACGAGGTGATCTGCCACGGCATCCCCGACTCCACCGTGCTGGAGGACGGCGACATCATCAACGTCGACGTCACGGCCTACCTGAACGGTGTGCACGGCGACACCGACGCCACCTTCTGTGTCGGCGAGGTGGGCGAGGAGGCCCGGCTGCTGGTCGAGCGGACCCACGAGGCGATGATGCGGGGCATCCGCGCGGTTGCGCCGGGCCGCCCGATCAATGCGATCGGCCGGGTCATCGAGGCGTATGCGCGACGATTCGGGTACGGCGTGGTGCGGGACTTCACCGGCCACGGGATCGGCGAGACGTTCCACTCCGGGCTGTATGTGCCGCACTACGACAACCCGCAGCTCACCACCGTCATGGAACCGGGCATGACGTTCACCGTCGAGCCGATGATCACCCTGGGCACCCACGACTACGACCTGTGGCGCGACGGCTGGACGGTGGTCACCAAGGACCGCAGGTGGACGGCCCAGTTCGAGCACACCCTGGTGGTCACCGAGGACGGTTACGAGATCCTGACCCTGCCCTGACGGCCGTCGGTCAGTCGAAGAGGGCGGCGAGCCGGCCGTCCACCGGGCGGCCGCGCGCGGTCAACTCCTCGGCCTGGTATTTCAGGATCGCCCCGAGCTCCTGCATGTCGGCCGCGGCCACCCCGGTGTGCTTCACGGCGTCGGCCACGTTGCGGAAATAGGTGCGGGTCAGGAAACCGGCGACCAGCGCGGCGTGCAGCCGGGCGTCGGCCATCAGGATCAGGGCGGCGTCGGTGTCGTACCACTGGGTGAGGCGTACGGCCCGGGCGTGCGCGCTGCTGGCGACCGCCCAGTTCTGCCGTGCCAGCCCGGTGAACTCCATCGGCCGGGCCTCGGCCAGCAGATTGAGATGTGCCTCGCGCCGTGTCTTGAACCACCCCCGCGGGTCGTCCATCGGGAGCGTGGTGATGAACGCGTCGGCCTCCAGCGGCCAGCACGATGTCAGCACCCGGGCCTGGACCAGACCGTCCTCGGCGCTCACCACCCGCAGATCGACCGGGATGCCGTCGACCCTCCGCCGGGTGGGCCTCGGGCCGGTCCGGGGGCGGTAGGTGACCACCACGAGATTGACGTCGCTGCTGTCGGTGTCGTCGCCGTGCGCCATCGACCCGCAGAGCGCGACGGCCTGGATGTCGGCCGCCCATCGCTCCTGAACGGCGTCGCGCAGCCGGATGGCGAGCGACCCGCGGGGCGTGGTGGTGTCGAGCTCGGCGATCACGCTCTCATTCTCGGCCATTGCCCTCGGCGGGGTGGCCTGATCATCAGCCCGGGCGCCCGGGGAAGGACATGGTCAGCGGTGTGACCTCGGCTATCCGCCGCCAGCGGGTCGCACGAACTGCGGAGTCGGTCAAATGCGACAGCGCATCGACCCGCTCGTCGCCCTCGGTGACCGCGAGCAGCGCCCGCCAGGCCTGGGCCACGCCGTCCTCCACGTGGACGGCGAGCTTGAGCGCACTGTCGCGATCGGTGACCTCGAACGGCAGCCGGTACGCGGCCGGCTGCGGGGCGGCACTGGCCTTCAGCTCGTCGATCCGGTCCACCAGGGCGTCGCGCCGGGCCCGGTGTTCGAGGTCCGCCGAACGGGCGCGCGACACCTCGTCCTTGGCCTCCAGGTGGACGCCGATCACGCCGTACGCATAGATGGCCGCCTCCTCGGCGGCGAGGGCGGCGGCGAGTTGTTCGGTCACGGGCGAAGACTAGCGCCTGTGCCGGTGGGGCTGGACCACGCCGCGGCCCAGCCGTCCTACCGGCGCGGCGCCGGCGGTCAGCGCAGTGCTTCGGCGTGTGTGGCGCGGCAGGCGGCGATCGAGCCGGCCAGCGCGGCCCGCTCGGGCGGGGCGGCCTTGCACGCGGCGACGGCCGTCTTCTGCGCGGCCTGCTCGGCCTTACGGAGCGTGGCCGTGGTGTCGCCGGCGGTCGGAGCGGACGCCGACGGCCCGGCCGACGGAAGTGTCGCGCCGATCACCCGTGCCAGCTCGGTGGCGTGCGCCCGGTGATCCTCCGCGAGCGGTGTCAGCCGGGCGGCGAGATCGGGCTGCGCGACGATCGCCCGATCGTAGGAGGCTGCCAGCGTCAGAGCCTCGTCGAGCAGGGGCTGCAGGGCGTCCGGCTGGGGTGCGGGCTCGGGCTCGCGGTCGAGGATCCCGCAGCCGGCGAGCGCGGCGGACCCCGCCAGGGCGCCGAGGAGGAACCGCCGTGAAGTCGTCAGCACGGAGCACAGTCAACACCATTCGGTGCGGCGCCGCGCCGCCCTGCCCGGCGGCACGTTACGCTCACCGCCAGCCGCGGGGCCTCATGCTGTCCGGCGGCATATAGTCGTTCCTGCGAGAAAGCTAGCGAGAGGTCGAGCCCGATGACGCAGCGTGGTCGCGCCGGGGCCCGGCCCGGTGGCCGCCCCGGCGGTAACCGCCGTTCCCGGCCCGAGCCGGAGACCCGAAGCACCCCGGTCCCTCCCCGCGTCGATCTGACCGCGGCGCGGACCCGGCTCCGCGAGGTGGTCGAGCCCGTCGTCGCGAAGGCCGGTTACGACCTGGAGGACCTGACCCTGACCCGGGCCGGCCGCCGATTCGTGGTGCGGGTCCTGATCGACACCGACGGCGGCATCAGCCTGGACGACGTGGCCGTGGTCTCGCGGGAGATCTCCGAGGCGCTCGACACGGCCGAGGAGTCCGGCGGCGAGGTCCTGGCCGGGGAGTACCAGCTCGAGGTCGGCTCGCCCGGTGTGGACCGGCCGCTGACCGAGCCGCGGCACTGGCGTCGCAACACCGGCCGCCTGGTCGCGGTGAACGGACTGGTCGGCCGGGTGGTCTCGGCCGGTGACGCCGGCGTGGTGCTGGACGTGGACGGCGCGACCCGTGAGCTGGGCTGGGCCGAGCTGGGTGCGGGCAAGGTCCAGATCGAGTTCAAGCGTATGGACGAAGCCGAGTTCGACGAGTCCGACGACGACGATGAAGACGACGACGAAGGGGAGGGCGAGGAGTGAACATCGACCTCGCGGCGCTGCGCGCCCTGGAGCGCGAGCGGGAGATCCCGTTCGAGACCATTCTCGCGGCCATCGAGACCGCACTGCTGACCGCCTACCGGCACACCGACGGCGCCGAGAGTCACGCCCGGGTGGAGATCGACCGCAAGAGCGGCGTGGCCTCCGTCCTGGCACAGGAGCTCGACGCGGACGGCTCGGTGGTGCGTGAGTGGGACGACACACCGCACGACTTCGGCCGGATCGCCGCGATGACCGCCAAGCAGGTGATCCTGCAGCGGCTCCGGGAGGCCACCGACGAGCAGCACTTCGGGGAGTACGCGGGACGCGACGGCGATCTGGTCACCGGTGTGGTGCAGGCCGACGCCGCCCGTGCCGAGAAACACATCGTGACCGTCGACCTGGGCAAGCTCGAGGCGGTGCTGCCGCAGTCCGAGCAGGTGCCCGGCGAGACGTACCCGCACGGCACCCGGATCCGGTGCATCGTGGTGCATGTGGCGAAGGGCTTCCGCGGCCCGCAGATCACCCTGTCCCGTTCGCACCCGGCGCTGGTGAAGAAGCTCTTCGCCCTCGAGGTGCCGGAGATCGCCGACGGGACCGTGGAGATCGCCGCGATCGCACGTGAGGCAGGTCACCGGACGAAGATCGCGGTGCGCTCGACCGTTCAGGGCGTGAACGCGAAGGGCGCGTGCATCGGCCCCATGGGCCAGCGGGTCCGCGCGGTGATGAGCGAACTGCACGGCGAGAAGATCGACATCATCGACTGGTCGGACGACCCGGCCCAGTTCGTCGGCAACGCGCTCTCACCGGCGAAGGCCCTGCGTGTCGAGGTGGTGGACGCCGCCAGCCGTACGGCCCGGGTGACCGTGCCCGATTTCCAGCTGTCGCTGGCGATCGGCCGGGAGGGACAGAACGCCAGGCTGGCCGCCCGTCTCACCGGCTGGCGCATCGACATCCGTCCGGACAGCGAGCCGGCCGGAGTCTCGGACCGTGATGCGGCCGAGGCGGGGAACTGACCGGATAAGCGTCGGGCGCGAACGAGAGGTAGACTTGCTCTCGGTCGGCCCGATGCGAACCTGCGTCGGCTGCCGCACACGCGCGCCGGCCGATCAACTGCTGCGGTTCGTCGCGGCGGAACTGGGGGGTCACCTCCGGCTTCTGCCCGATCCGGCCCGCCGACTGCCGGGGCGGGGAGCGCATTTGCACCCCGATCCGGCCTGCTTCGCGCAGGCGGAGCGACGTCGCGCCTTCGGGCGTGCGTTGCGTCTCACTGGACTTGCTAACCCAGAACTGCTTGCGGAGCACATCCGTACGGTCTCCGTGCCGTGCGGAACCACCGATGACGAGGCGCTGGCGCCCCGTCACGACCCAGCAAGGTAGGACGACCCAGATGAGCACACGATGAAGTCCCTGAAATGACCAGGCTTCTAGTGCACGAGTGAGGTCTGTGCGGGCGCTGCTCGTACGACCTCAAAGTGAGGAGTGCAGTGCCAGGCAAGGCCCGCGTACACGAGCTCGCCAAAGAGCTCGGGGTCGACAGCAAGACCGTTCTCGCCACCCTCAAGGACATGGGCGAGTTCGTTAAATCCGCGTCGAGCACCGTCGAGGCCCCGGTGGCCCGACGGCTTCGTGGCGCTCTGGAGCAGGGCGGCGCCATTCCGGCGTCCTCGCCGGCTCCGGCGTCAGGTGCTCCCGCCGCCCCCGGTGGCCCGAGCACGTCCGCGTCCCCCCGTCCCGGTCCTCCGATGGGGCGGCCCCAGCCGCCGCGTCGTCCGGGTGCGCCGCAGGGTGGACCCAGCAACAGTCCTACGTCCCCGGCAGCACCGACGCCCGGCCCGTTCGTCCGGCCGAAGGCGCCGGTTCCCGGCCGTCCGGGCCCGACGCCCGGCCCGGTCGCCAAGCCGGCCAGCGCGCACGACATCGAGGTGGCGGCCGCCGAGGCGCGCGCCTCGGCGCTGAAGGCCGAGCAGGAGGCTGCCGTCAAGGCCGCCCAGGCCGCGCAGGCTGCCCGCACGCGGGACGCCGAGCGCCGGCCGCAGGGCACGACCGAGGGCGGCGCCCAGCGCGGTCCCGGTCCTCGTCCGGGTCCGGGCAGCGTCCCGCCGCGTCCGGGTTCGCCGGCCGCCGGTCGCTCCGGTGGTCCGGGTGCTCCCGGTGGCCCTCGTCCCGGTCCCGGCGGCGGATCTCCGCGTCCGCCGGCGCGTGGCCCGGGTAACAACCCGTTCGGTGTCTCCGGCGGCGGCGCTCCGCGTCCCTCGCCGGCCTCGATGCCGCGTCCCAACCAGGCGGGCATGCCGCCGCGGCCGAGCCCTGCCTCGATGCCGCCGCGGCCCAGCCCCTCCTCGATGCCGGCCCAGCGTCCGGCCCGTCCGGGTGGTCCCGGTGCCGGTGGCGCCGGTCGTCCCGGCGGTCCCGGTGGCGGTCGTGGCGGCCCCGGTGGCGGCGGCGGTGGCGGCTACCGCGGTGGCGGCGGCGGTGCCGGTGGCGGTTTCCGTCCCGGTGGCGGCGGCGGTGCCGGTGGCGGTTTCCGTCCCGGTGGCGGCGGCGGTGCCGGTGGTGGCTTCCGTCCCGGTGGCGGCGGCGGTGGCCCGGTCGGTGCCGGCGCGCCCGGTCGTCCGGGTGGCGGCGGTCCCGGTGGCCGCGGTCGTGGCGGCGGTACCGCGGGCGCCTTCGGTCGTCCCGGTGGCCGGCCGACCCGTGGCCGCAAGTCGAAGAAGCAGCGGCGTCAAGAGTTCGACAACCTGTCCGCACCGCAGATGAGCTCTGGCGCTCCCCGCGGTAACGGCCAGGAGATCCGGCTCTCCCGCGGCGCGTCGCTCTCCGACTTCGCTGACAAGATCAACGCCAACCCGGGCTCGCTGGTCCAGGAGATGTTCAACCTGGGCGAGATGGTGACCGCCACGCAGTCGGTGTCCGACGACACCCTGAAGCTGCTCGGCGTGCACCTGGGCTTCGAGGTCGTCATCGTCAGCCCCGAGGACGAGGATCGTGAGCTGCTCGCGCAGTTCGACATCGACCTCGACGCCGCGGTTGCCGAGGACCGGCTGGTCACCCGGCCGCCGGTGGTGACCGTCATGGGTCACGTCGACCACGGTAAGACGAAGCTGCTCGACGCGATCCGCAAGACAAACGTGGTGGCCGGCGAGTCGGGTGGCATCACCCAGCACATCGGTGCCTACCAGGTCGTCGTCCCCCACCAGGGGGAGGACCGGGCGATCACCTTCCTGGACACCCCCGGTCACGAGGCGTTCACCGCCATGCGTGCCCGTGGTGCCAAGGTGACCGACATCGTGATCCTGGTGGTCGCGGCCGACGACGGCGTCATGCCGCAGACGGTCGAGGCGCTCAACCACGCCAAGGCGGCCGACGTGCCGATCGTGGTCGCGGTGAACAAGGTCGACAAGCCGGACGCCAACCCGGACAAGGTCCGGCAGCAGCTCACCGACTACGGCCTGCTCGCTGAGGAGTACGGCGGCGACACGATGTTCGTCAACGTCGCGGCGAAGCCCGGTACCGGCATCGACAACCTCCTCGAGGCTGTCCTGCTGACCGCCGACGCGGCGCTCGAGCTGACCGCCCCGATCGACGGCCCCGCCCAGGGTGTCGCGGTCGAGGCACACCTGGACAAGGGTCGCGGCGCCGTGGCCACCGTCCTGGTGCAGAAGGGCACGCTGCGTGCCGGCGACTCGATCGTGGCAGGTGGCGCGCACGGTCGCGTCCGGGCCATGCTCGACGAGAACGGCAAGCAGGTCGCTGAGGCGGGTCCGGCCCGTCCGGTCCTGGTGCTCGGTCTCACCTCGGTTCCCAGCGCGGGCGACACGTTCCTCGCCGCTGAGGACGACCGCACGGTGCGGCAGATCGCCGAGCAGCGGCAGGCTCGCCGTCGTGCGGCGACCTTCGCCAACTCGGGCCGCGCCAAGTCGCTCGACGACCTCATGCGTGACCTCAAGGAAGGCGAGAAGGCGTCGCTCACCCTGGTCATCAAGGGTGACGGCTCCGGTTCCGTCGAGGCTCTCGAGGACGCGCTGTTCAAGCTGGACATTCCGGAAGAGGTACAGCTCAAGGTCATCCACCGCGGTGTCGGTGCGATCACCGAGAGCGACGTCAACCTGGCGTCGGCCTCCTCGGAGCAGACGGCCACGATCATCGGCTTCAACGTCCGGGCCTCGAACAAGGTCAAGGAGATGGCCGACCGCGCCGGCGTGGAGATCCGCTACTACAGCGTGATCTACCAGGCCATCGAGGAGATCGAGGCGGCCCTCAAGGGTCTGCTCAAGCCGGAGTACGAAGAGGTCGAGCTCGGCACCGCGGAGATCCGCGAGGTGTTCCGCTCGTCGAAGATCGGTCTCATCGCCGGTTGTATCGTCCGGTCGGGCCTCATCCGCCGCAACACCAAGGCGCGCGTCCTCCGGGACGGTGTCGTGGTGGCGGAGAGCGTCACGATCAGCTCGCTCAAGCGGTTCAAGGACGACGCCACCGAGGTCCGCGAGGGCTTCGAGTGTGGTCTGACGCTCCAGGGCTATGGTTCGCCGCAGGTCGGCGACATCATCGAGACCTGGGAGATGCGCGAGAAGGTCCGGGCGTAACAACGTCCAGCGATCTGAGGCGGCCCCCGGTGCTACACGGCACCGGGGGCCGCCCCCTTTCCAGGGCGGTCCGGCGTAGCTGGGAGGATGGTCGGATGTCCCGGTACGCCATGCTCCTCGCCCCGTCCGCCAACCGCGTCTACGCCGATCAGGCCGCTCGCATCTCACAGGCGGAGCTGGCCGCGTTCGGCCCGGTGCTCACGTCGGGACTCGACGACATCGGTGTGACAGTGCTCGGTGGTGTCGAATACCTGACATTCACCGGTGACCTCGGTGAGCGTGACGTGGCCTACCTGTCCAACCTCTCGTCGGCCTACGCGCTCTTCGAGCAGGTGGAGGGCGAGCTGCTCCGCCCGGTCGAGCTGACCCCGCTGGCCCGTTACGACAGCGACCTGATCACCATCCCGAAATACGCGGGCAAGACGAACGAGCAGTTCACCAAGCTGGTGCTCAATCTCACGCTGCTTGCCTCCGCCTCTGCCCACAAGATGCTCGACGGCCACCTCACCGTCCTCGACCCGCTCTGCGGCCGCGGCACGACGCTCAACCAGGCTTTGATGTACGGGTATGACGGCATCGGCGTGGAGATCGACGGCAAGGACGTCGAGGCGTACAAGCTGTTCCTGCAGACGTGGCTCAAGCGCAAGCGGCTCAAGCACACCGCTGACCTGGTGCCGGTGCGCCGGCAGGGACGCCGTGCGGCCCGCCGGCTGGAGGTGACGCTCGCCGCCAGCAAGGAGGACCACAAGGCCGGCGCCGTGCAGAAGGTGACCGTGTTGCAGGCCGACACCACTCAGCTGGAGGGCCTGTCCCGTGGCCACGTCGCCGACCTGCTGGTCGCCGATCTGCCCTACGGGGTGATGCACGGCAGTTACGACGACGAGGGCGGCATCTCCCGCAAGCCGCTGGAACTGCTGGAGCGGGCACTCCCGCAGTGGCTGCCTCTGCTGCGGCCGGGGGGTGCGATCGGTCTGTCCTGGAACACCAAGGTCGCCAAGCGGGAGCTGGCCGAGGACATCCTGCTGGCGCACGGGCTGAAACTGATCGAGTACCAGCCGTTGAGTCACCGGGTGGATCAGGGGATCGAGCGGGACGTGGTGGTGGCCCGGAAATAGGGCTGAACCCCGGACTGTTCCGGGCGTACCCTGCTCGCTGATGTATACCGAGACCGCAGTCTTCGACCTGCTCCTGCCCGGTGACTCGCATTCGCTGAAGCAGAAGCGCTCCTATGTCCGCCCGATCATCGCGATGCTGAAGAAGTTCGACGTCAGCGTCGCCGAGGTGGGCTTTCACGATCTGCACGGCCGCGCCCGGATCGGGGTGGCCGTGGTGGCCGCCGAGCCCGCGCAGGCCCGCGCCGTCGTCGACACGTGTGAGAACCAGGTGGCCGGCCGGCCGGAGATCGAGCTGCTCTCGGTCAAGCGACGGCTGTACGGCGACGAGGATTGACGCTGGGTACGCTTCAGCAGTTGGGCGGGGTGGTTCGACCCGCGGGATACACAGTCGGAGGTGGGCGATATGTCTGACCCAGCCAAGACGCGCCGGCACGCGGAGCGGATCAAGGAGCTGGTGGCCAGGCTGGTGCGGGAGATCAAGGACCCCCGTCTCGGCATGGTGACGATCACGGACGCCCGGATCACCGGCGACCTGCGCGAGGCGACGGTCTTCTACACGGTTCTGGGTGACGTCACCGAGCAGGCCTCCACGGCGGCGGCGCTGGAGAGCGCGAAGGGCATGCTCCGCACCCGGGTCGGACACGCGCTCGCGCTGCGGCACTCGCCGAGCCTGGCGTTCGTGCTCGACAACGTGCAGACCCACGTCAAGGAGATCGACGACCTGCTCGCCGAGGCACGTCACCGGGACGAGGAGGTCCAGCGGATCGCGGCGAGTGCGAAATACGCCGGCGATCCGGACCCTTACAAGAGCGAGGACGACGAGGCCGAGCGGGTCGGTGCCCGCGAGGACAACGGGTGACCCTCGGACCCTCCGCCGACCAGTGGGCCGCCGCCGTCGCGGCGGTCCGCTCGGCCGGCCCCGACGATGAGATCCAGCTGATCTGCCACGTCAACCCGGACGGGGACGCGCTCGGCAGCATGCTGGGCTTCGGGCTGGGGTTGCGGCGCCTCGGCTTCACCCGGGTGCGGGCGACGTTCCCCGGCGACTTCGTGGTGCCCGACCCGTACCGCGAAATCCCCGGTGTTGATCTTCTGGTGCCGGAATCGGACGCCTTCGCCGAGCCCCGTCTGATCCTGGTCTTCGATGTGGCGAGCGAGTCGCGCCTCGGTGCGCTCGCCGCCCGGGTCGCGGACGCGCCGGCCAGCGTGGTGCTCGATCATCACGCGTCCAACACCGGTTTCGGCGGGGTGCAGCTGGTCGACCCGCGGGCTGCCGCGACCTCGGTGGTGGCCGATGGGCTGCTGAGCCGCCTCGGCGTGCCGCTGGACGCGGAGATCGCGGAGTGTCTTTACATCGCGCTGGCGACCGACACCGGCTCGTTCAAGTTCGACATGACCACGGTATCGGTCCACGAGCTGGCCGCGCGGCTGATCGCGACCGGGATCCGGCCGGGGGAGATCTCGCGGCGGATCTTCGACAGCAAGCCGTTCGGCGCCATGAAGCTGACCGGTGAGGTGATCGGGCGGGCCGTGCTGGAGCCGTCCGCGGCAGCCGGGCGGGGCATGGTGTGGACCTACGCCACGCTGGCCGATCTGGAGCGGCACGGGCAGCCGCCCTATGTGCTCGACGCGCTGATCGACCCGGTCCGTTCGGTGGCCGAGGCGGATGTGTCGATGGTGGTCAAGCAGGTGGCGCCGGGTGAGTGGTCGGTGTCGCTGCGCAGCAAGGGTGCGGTCGACGTGAGTGGTGTGGCGGTCTCGCAGGGCGGTGGCGGTCATCGCCTGGCTGCGGGTTTCACCGGGTACGGCGAGGCCTCCGACGTGGTGGACACGGTGCGTCGCCTACTCGACGAACATCTGAACTAGTCGATGTTTTACCTGCATGGCGGGGGTCGCCCGAAAGGGGGGCTCCCGCTTTTCTCGTCCCGGATCGCGGGAACGCGGGGTGCGAGGGCATGACTGAACGTTAGTTTGGGACTGAACGGTGTTTTGGTTCCGCCCGGCTGTCACCGATGCCTTCAGCGGAACCTCGAGCCGCCCGGGTCCACCGACCCGGGTCGCGTCACCCGGGCCAGAGGCTGCGGCGACCCCGCGCTCGCCGGTGACGCCCCGCTCGACCGACCGTGGGCGTCGCTCGCCCGCACCTTTGGAAGGACTCCCTCTCATGGCTGCCAAGTCGAAGCCCAGCAAGCCCTCTGACGACTCCGCCGAGCAGGCCCGCCGCGCGCTGCAGACCTCGATGGACACGCGTCAGTAGTTGTAAGTGACGGGCCGCCTTGCGGCCCTTACCTGTCGGCGGGCATCATGAGTTTCCATGAGCCCGCCGCAGCGCACCGCGACAGCACGCCGGATCGCCGAACTGGCGCTGCCCGCTCTCGTGGTGCTCGCCGCCGAGCCGCTCTACGTCCTGGTCGACACCGCTGTGGTCGGCCACCTCGGCTCCGTGCCGCTGGCCGCAGTCGCGATCGGCGGGACGATCATGTCGCTCGCCGTCTGGTTCGGCACGCTCATGGCGTACGGGACCACCGGCCGTGCCGCCCGCCGCTTCGGAGCCGGGGACCGGGCCGCCGCCGTGGCCGAGGGGGTGCAGGCCTCCTGGCTCGCGATCGGCGTGGGACTGATCCTCGCCCTGGTCGGAGTGACCGCCGCGGGCCCGCTGGCCGGGCTGCTCGCCGGTGACCCGGAAACCGCCGAGGCGGCCGCCGGCTGGCTGCGGATCGCCGCGCTGGGCGCGCCCGGCCTGCTGCTCGCCGCGGCAGGCAACGGCTGGATGCGCGGGGTGCAGGATGCCCGCCGGCCGCTCTGGATCGTGCTCGGCGCCAACGTGCTCTCCGCGATCCTCTGCCCGATCCTGGTCTATCCGGTGGGCCTCGGACTGACCGGCTCGGCGATCGCCAACGTGACCGCCCAGACCATCGGCGGTGCCCTGTTCCTGACCGCACTGATCCGCGAGACCCGAGAGCTGCGCCCGATCCCGTCGGTCATCGCGAGCCAGGTCGTGCTCGGGCGTGACCTGCTGATCCGCGGCGCCGCCTTCCAGGTCTGCTTCCTGTCCGCGACCGCGGTGGCCGCCCGGTTCGGGGTGGCGGCGGTCGGCGCCCACCAGATCGCGCTGCAGCTGTGGTTCTTTGCGGCGCTCGCCCTCGACGCCGTGGCGATCGCCGCGCAGTCCCTGGTCGGGGCCGCCCTCGGTGCCGGTGACGCGGACGAGGCGCGGGACGTGGCCCGCCGGGTCACCCTGGCCGGCGGGGTGGCCGCGGTGGCCTTCGCCGTGCTGGCCGCGGCCGGTGCCTCGGTGGTGCCGGGCTGGTTCACCCCCGACCCGGCGGTGCACGCCCAGGCGGCGATCGTCTGGCCCTGGTTCGTGGCGTTGCTGCCGTTCGCCGGGATCGTCTACGCCCTGGACGGCGTGCTCATCGGCGCCGGGGACGTGGCCTTCCTGCGGACCCTGACCGTGTTGTCGGCACTGCTCGGCTTCCTGCCGGCCATCTGGCTGGCGTACGCGTTCGATCTCGGCCTCGGCGGTGTCTGGGCCGGTCTCGGCCTGTTCACCCTGGCCCGGTTCGTCGGTCTGCTCCTGCGCTGGCGCTCCCCGCGGTGGGCGGTGACCGGCGCCACCCGCTGAAACCCCGGCCGTGCCGGCGGCTCTAGGGTGGGCGGGTGAACACGGACGGACTGATCGTGGTGGACAAGCCGGCCGGGATGACGTCGCACGACGTCGTCGCCCGGATCCGGCGGCTGGCGAAGACCCGGCGGGTGGGGCACGGGGGCACGCTGGACCCGATGGCGACCGGTGTCCTGATCATCGGGGTGAACCGGGCCACCCGGCTGCTGACCTATGTGATCGGCGCGGAGAAGAGCTACGCCGCCACCATCCGGCTCGGCCAGTCGACGATCACCGACGACGCCGAGGGCGACGTGACCGGGAACGCCCCGGCCCGCCACGTGACCGACGAGGCGATCCGGGCCGGGCTGGCCGTCCAGGTCGGAGAGATCGACCAGGTGCCCAGCGCGGTCAGCGCCATCAAGATCAACGGTGAGCGGGCGTACAAACGGGTCCGTGAGGGTGAAACCGTGGAGATCCCGGCCCGTCGCATCACGATCCACCGGCTCGACGTGCTCGGCATCCGCCGGCCCGACGACCGTGAGGTGGTCGATGTGGACATCGACGTGACGTGTTCCTCCGGGACGTACATCCGGGCCATCGCGCGTGACCTCGGTACCGCGCTCGGCGTCGGCGGGCACCTCACCGCGCTGCGCCGGACCGCGGTCGGCGGCATGACCCTGGACGCCGCGTCCACCCTCGCCGACCTGGAGGAACGCGCTCCCGACGTGATCGGGCTGCCGCTCGCCGAGGCGGCCCGGCGGGCCTTCCCGCAGCGGGTCGCCACCGAGGAGGAGACCCGGGTGCTGCGGCACGGCGGTCCGCTCGAGGCGGTCGGCATCGACGGGCCGTACGCCGTCTTCGACGCCGCGGGTGACGTGCTGGCCGTCGTCAGTGAACGCGGCGGCCGGGCGCGCGCCGAGATCGTCCTGGCGCCTGCCTGACGAGTACTCTGCGCCAGTGATTACGGGCGAGCTCAGGAGCAAGATCGATCGTGTGTGGGACGCCTTCTGGTCAGGGGGAATCTCCAACCCGCTGGAGGTGATCGAGCAGATCACCTACCTGATGTTCATCCGGCGGCTGGACGAGTTGCACACCCGCAAGGAACGCGTCGCGAGCCGGACCGGGCAGCCGATCAAGGACCCGATCTACAGCGCGGACACCGATCGGCTGCGCTGGCGCCGGTTCACCAACGAGGACCCCGGCGACATGCTCGACACCGTGGGTGACGAGGTCTTCCCCTGGCTGCGGGCGCTCGGCGGCGACGGGTCGACCTACGCCCACCACATGCGTGACGCGCGGTTCACCATCCCCACCGCGGGGCTGCTGGCCCGGGTCGTCAAGATGGTCGACGACCTGTCGCTGGACGAGCGGGACACCAAGGGCGACCTGTACGAGTACATGCTCGGCAAGATCGCGACCGCGGGGCAGAACGGGCAGTTCCGTACGCCCCGGCACATCATCCAGCTGATCGTGGAGATGATGGCGCCCGGCCCCCGTGACGAGATCTGCGACCCGGCGTGCGGCACCGCGGGCTTCCTGGTGGCCAGCGCCGAGTACGTCAGCCGCACCCATCGGGACGCCCTGCTCGAGGTGGAGCAGCGCCGGCACTTCAACGACAGCATGTTCCACGGCTTCGACTTCGACCGGACCATGCTGCGCATCGCCAGCATGAACATGCTGCTGCACGAGGTGGAGCAGCCGGACATCCGCTACCGGGACTCGCTCGCGGAGAGTGCCGACGAGGACGCCGGCCGGTACTCGGTGATCCTGGCCAATCCGCCGTTCGCCGGCAGCCTCGACGACGAGACCATCGCCAAGGACCTCCAGCAGGTGGTCAAGACCCGCAAGACCGAGCTGCTGTTCCTCGCTCTGTTCCTGCGCCTGCTCAGGCCCGGTGGACGCGCCGCGGTCATCGTGCCGGACGGGGTGCTCTTCGGCTCGACCAAGGCGCACAAGGACCTGCGGCGGATCCTGGTCGAGGAGCACAAGCTGGACGCGGTGGTGAAGCTTCCCGGCGGTGTGTTCAAGCCGTACGCCGGAGTCTCGACCGCCATCCTGTTCTTCCGGCGGACCGATGTCGGCGGCACCGACGACGTCTGGTTCTACGAGGTGACGGCCGACGGCTACAGCCTCGACGACAAGCGCACCCCGCTGCTGCCCGAGGCCCGGCTCGGCGTGACCCCGGCCGAGCCGCTGGACGACGCCGAGCACGGCCGGAACAACCTTCCCGACCTGCTGGCGCGATGGGCGCGCCGCAACGGCAGTGAACGCGAGCGCACCCGTACCGACCAGAGCTTCTGTGTGCCGCGGGAGGAGATCGCCGGGCAGGGGTACGACCTGAGCCTGAACCGCTACAAGCAGGTCGTCCACGAGGAATTCGCCTACCGGCCGTCCGTCGAGATCCTCGACGACCTGGAACGGGTCGAGGCCGAGATCCAGCAGGGCATCTCCGAGCTGAAGGGCATGCTCGGATGAGCGGGGAGCAATCCGTGCGCCTGGGTGACCTGATGGCCGGCCGCGCCACGACGGTCAACCCGGCCAGGTTCATGGACGAGGATTTCGAGCTCTACAGCATCCCGGCGTTCGACCGGGGCGCGCCGGAGACGGTCCCCGGTTCTCAGATCGGCTCCTCCAAGCAGCTCGTCCAGGCCGGTGACGTCCTCCTGTCGAAGATCGTCCCGCACATCCGGCGGGCCTGGGTGGTCGGCCCGGACCGCGGCCTGCGCAAGCTCGCCTCCAGCGAATGGATCGTGTTCCGGTCCGACGCGGTGGATCCCGGGTACCTCCGCCACCTGCTCGTCGGTGACGAGTTCCACGCGAGCTTCATGAACACCGTCGCCGGGGTCGGAGGGTCCCTGATGCGGGCCCGTCCCGCGTTCGTCGCGGAGATCCGGATGGCGATCCCGTCCATGGACGGTCAGCGGCGGGTCGCTGGCGTTCTCGACCGGGTGGAGGCCCTGCGCGCCCGACGCCGGGAGGCCCGGGGTCTGCTGCACGAACTCGCCGATTCCGTCTACCTGGAGATGTTCGGCAGCCCGGCCGAACCCGGCGGGCGGTGGCCGACCGCGCCGGTGGGATCGCTGGCCCGGGTGATCCGGGGCGCCTCACCGCGTCCGGCCGGGGATCCCCGATACTTCGGCGGGACCATTCCCTGGCTCAAGATCTCCGACGTCACGGCGGCCCGGGGCAAGACCGTCGAGCACGTCCGGGAGACGGTGACCGAGGCGGGCCGGGCCAAGAGCGTCTACCTGGAGCGCGGGACGCTGATCCTCACCAACAGCGCCACCGTCGGCATTCCGAAGTTCCTGGGCGTCGGGTCCTGCATCCACGACGGTTTCCTCGCATTCCTGGACCTGTCCGACCGGGTCCTGGCCGAGTACCTCTACTCGTTCTTCCGGATCATGCGGCCGCACCTGTCCCGGCTGGCTCCCGAGGGCACCCAGAAGAACCTCAACACGCCGATCGTGAAGGCGATCGAGGTCCCGCTGCCGCCGGTCGAGCTGCAACGTGAGTTCAAGCGGCGGATGGCGGCCGTCGAGGAGCTGGAGGCCACCGTGGGCCGCGGCGGGGTGGTCCTGGATGAGATGTTCGGGGCACTCCGGCAGCGGGCGTTCCGGGGCGAGCTCTGAGGAGGGGACCGAGCCGGTGGGCAACTTCGCGTTTCTCGAGACGGAATGGCCGGAGTTGTTCGACGAGGCGGCGCGGGCCGAGCACCTCGCCACCGCCGATCCGCGTGCCTCCTGCTTCTACGCCCGCCGTTGTCTCGAACTCGCGCTGAACTGGCTCTACCGGGCCGATGAGAGCCTGCGTACGCCGTACAAGAACGATCTCTCCGGAATGATCGCGGAGCCGAGCCTTCTCGCCCTGGCCGGCCCCGCCATCCGCACCAAGATGGATGTGATCCGCCGGGTCGGCAACGCGGCGGTGCATCGCACGGCGACGGTGCCGGTGGCCGACTCGGTCCGGGTGACCGGAGAGCTGTTCCAGGTCATGTTCTGGATCGCCGGACGATACGCCCGGGACCCCGGCCACCTGCCGCCCACCGGCCTGACGTTCGACACGTCGCTGATCCCGCGGCCGGCCCTGGCCCGGCAGCAGCGGCAGGAGGAGCTCAAGAGGCAGGCCGACGAGTTCGCCCGCCAGCAGGCCGAGCTGGCCGAGGCCCGGCGCCGGGCCGAGGACCTCGACGCCGAGCTCGCCGCCCTGCGGGCCGCCATCAGGGCGGCGAAGAAGGCGAACGAGGGCCGCCCGGACACCCACGACTACAACGAGGCCGAGACCCGGACGTTCGTCATCGACCTGCTGCTCCGGGAGGCCGGCTGGGATCTGGCGGACGACGAGGACCGTGAGTTCCCGGTCGACGGGCTGCCCGAGTCGGCGAGCCGGACCGGCCGGGGCAAGGTCGACTACGTGCTGTGGGACGACGACGGCAAGCCGCTCGCGGTGATCGAGGCCAAGCGTGCCACCCGTGACCCGCAGGCGGGCCGGCACCAGGCCGCCTGCTACGCGGACGCGCTCGAGCGCAGGTACGGACAGCGGCCGGTCATCTTCTTCACGAACGGCTACGAGACCTGGATGTGGGACGACGTCTCCTACCCGCCCCGGCAACTGCAGGGCTTCCACACCAAGGAACAGCTGCGTCTGCTCATCCAGCGGCGGGCCGGCCGGCAGGCGCTCGGCGGCGTCCCGATCAACTCGGAGATCGTCAACCGGCACTACCAGAGCCGGGCGATCCGCCGGATCGGTGAGGTGTTCACCGCCGGAGGGCGCGAGGCGCTGCTGGTCATGGCCACCGGTTCGGGGAAGACGCGTACGGTCATCGCGCTGGTCGATCAGTTGAGCCGGGCCGGATGGGCGAAACGCGTGCTGTTCCTCGCCGACCGTACGGCGCTGGTCAAACAGGCCGCGAACGCGTTCCGGGCCCACGCGCCGGGACTGCCGACGGTGAACCTGCTCACCGAGCGCAACCCGGACGGGCGGGTCATGGTCAGCACGTACCCGACCATGATGGGTCTGCTCGGTGAGATGGACGGCGACCGGCGCCGATTCGGGCCCGGTTATTTCGACCTCATCGTGGTGGACGAGGCACACCGGTCGGTCTATCAGAAGTACAGGGCGATCTTCGACTACTTCGACGCGCTGCTCGTCGGCCTGACGGCGACCCCGAAGGACGAGATCGATCGCAACACCTATCGCCTGTTCCACCTGGAAGACGGCGTGCCGACCGACTCCTACACCCTGGAGGAGGCCGTCGCCGACGACTACCTGGTCCCGCCGCGGACCATCGATGTCCCGCTCAAGTTCCAGCGGCGGGGCATCCGGTACGACGAGCTTCCCGACGACGAGAAGGAGGAGTGGGAGTCCCTCGAATGGGACGACGAGGGGACCGTCCCGGACGAGATCAGCTCGGAGGAGCTGAACCGGTTCCTGTTCAACTCCGACACCGTCGACAAGGCGTTGCGGACCCTCATGCTGCACGGCGTGAAGGTGGCGGGCGGTGACCGGCTAGGCAAGACCATCGTCTTCGCCAAGAACCAGGACCACGCGGACTTCCTGCTCAAGCGGTTCGACCACTGCTTCCCCGAGCTGAAAGGGCGCTTCGCCCAGGTCATCACACATGCGACCGCGTTCTCGCAGAGCGCCATCGACGAGTTCTCGCAGCACGACCGGATGCCGCACGTCGCCATCTCGGTCGACATGCTGGACACCGGCATCGACGTGCCTGAGGTCGTCAACCTGGTCTTCTTCAAGCTCGTCCGTTCCAAGACCAAGTTCTGGCAGATGATCGGCCGTGGCACCCGGCTGCGCCCCGACCTGTTCGGTCCGGGCCGTGACAAACGCGGCTTCCTCGTCTTCGACCTGTGCCAGAACGTGGAGTTCTTCAACGCCGGCCTGGCCCGCGGCGACGGCCATGTGACGCCCTCGCTCGGCGAGCGTCTCTTCCGGCGCCGGGCCGATCTGCTGCTCGCCCTCGACCGGATTCTCGAGGACGTGGGCCAGCCTCCGGCGGAGATCCCCGACGAGCCGGCCACCGGCGAGCAACTGCGCTGGGCGCTGGTCGGCCGTCTGAACGCCGAGGTGCGCGCGATGGACCCGGAGAACATCCTGGTCCGGCCGCATCGGCGGCAGGTCGAGCAGTACAGCGAGCTCGCCGCCTGGGAACGGATGACCCCGGAACGGCACAGCGAGGTGTCGGAGCACCTGGCCCCGCTTCCGTCGGGCTTCCGCGGCACCGACGACAGCGAGGAGGCCAAGCGGTTCGACCTGCTCGCGCTGCGGCTGCAACTCGCCGTCCTCGACGTCGAACCCGGTTTCGGTGAGCTTCGCGACCAGGTGCGGGAGATCGCCGACGCGCTCCTGGGACAGACCACCATCCCCGCCGTGGCGGCGCAGCAGGAGCTGCTCGAGGAGCTCTCCGGCGACCAGTGGTGGGACGACGTGACGGCGCCGATGCTGGAGGCGATGCGCCGGAGGGTGCGCGGGCTGGTCCGGCTCATCGAGCGGACCCGCCGGGCCGTCGTCTACAGCCACTTCACCGACGAGATCGGTGAGATCAGCGAGTCACGGCTGCAGGGCGTCGCCCTGGGCACCGACCGCGGCCGGTTCGCGACGAAGGCACGCATCTACCTCCGCAGCCACGAGGACGACCCGGTGGTGCGCAAGCTCCGGCACCACCGCCAGATCGTCGCGGGTGATCTGGAGAGCCTGACGGAGGTGTTCCTGGCGTCCGGGATCGGAACCCGGGAGGACATCGAGGCAGCCGCTGCCAGACACGATGGCCTGGGCCTGTTCCTGCGCTCTCTCACCGGCCTCGACCGGGAGGCCGTACGGGAGGCCTTCGAACCCTTCCGCACCGGCCGGGGCCTGACGTCCGGTCAGGAGCGTTTCCTGACCATGCTCGTCGATTTCGTCGCCGCGAACGGGGTGGTCGAGGCGGGTCAGCTCTACGAGCCGCCGTTCACCGCGGTCGCGCCCGGCGGCCCCGAGGACCTGTTCGCCGATGCCGACGTCGACACGTTGATCTCGGTTCTCGACCGGATCCGGGCGACCGCGATGCCCGTCTGACGCCCTCAGCGCTCACCCAGGTGACGGGCGATCGTGGCGACCAGATCGGCGGCGGCGTACGGCTTGTCGAGGAAGTCGTCACATCCGGCGTCGAGGGCCGCCTTCTGGTCCTGCGGCAGCACGCTGGCGGTGACCGCGACCACCGGCGGTTTCGGCGTGCCGGCCGCGGCCAGCTCGCGGGCCAGGGTCAGGCCGTTGCCGTCGGGCAGGTTGAGGTCGAGCAGGATCAGGTCGAAGTCGCTGTCCGCCAGCCGTTGCCGTGCGGCGCTCAGGGTCTCGGCGTCGACCAGCTCGGCATCCCGGACCGCGGCGATGGCGGCCCGTGCCAGGACCGCCTTGACCAGCATGCGGTTCAGTTCCTCGTCCTCGACCAGGAGGATGCGGTGCGGTTCGCTCACGGATCGGTCCTCCGGGCTTCGACGGGCGGGACTGCGCTGCGGATCGTGATGTCGTCAGCGGAGAACCGGGTGACACCTCGCCGGGCAGCCGGGTGGTGACCCAACCGTGGTGGCCTGTGGTCGATGCCGGCCAGGGCCTCGGCGACCACTCCGCCGGCCATCGCGGTGGCGATCAGCGGGGCCGTCTCCCCGGAGGCGAGGGCCGCCGCGCTCAGCCCGAGCACCGGGGTCTGCCGCCCGGACGGGTCCTGCTCGATGGCGGCCAGCAGGCTGAACCCGTCCTCCTCGGGGGACTGCATGTCACAGACGATGAGGTCGAACTCCTCGTCGCGGCTGCGCGCCAGCCCGGCCCGCCCGTCGGCGCAGGCCACCACGTCGGCGCCGCCGGCCCGCAGACCCCTCTCGACGGCCTCCCGCACCTCGTCGTCGTGGTCGACCAGCAGCACTCTCGGGGCGGGCCGGGCGGCGACGGCGTTGGCCAGGGCGCTGAGCAGCGTCGGCTGGTCGACCGGCTTGACGAACCAGTCGTGCGCGCCGAGGGCGATCCCGGCCGGCGCCTCGTCGAGGATGCTGGCGAAGAAGACCGGGATGCCTGCCAGCCGGTGGTCGGACTTGAACCGGCGCAGCACCTCCCAGCCGTCGATGCCGGGCAGCGTGACGTCGAGGACCACGGCGTCCGGCCGGTGCTCGCGGGCCAGGGCCAGGCCGCTCTCGCCGGTGCCGGCCACCTCCACCCGGTACCCGGCGTTGCCGAGCTGGGTGCGCATCAGCTCGGCGGACTGCGGATCGTCCTCGACGAGCAGCACGTAGGGCCCCGGCGCGGGGTGCTCGGCCGACGCGGTCACCGAGGTGGCCGGCAGCTCGACGGTGAACTCGCTACCCCGGCCGGGTTCCGAGGTGAGACTGATCCTCCCCTGGTGGGCCGCGACCAGGCGCCGGGTCAGGGCCAGCCCCAGACCGGTGCCGGAGTGCCGTTGTTCCGGGTGGCCGACCTGCTGGAACTCCTCGAAGACGCGTTCCAGGTCCGCGGTGGCGATGCCGACGCCGGTGTCGGCCACGACGATCCTGATCCGGTCGCCGGCCGCCCGTGCGGTGATCGTCACGCAACCCTCCTCGGGCGTGAACTTGACCGCGTTGGAGAGCAGGTTCTCGACGATCTGGCGGAACCGCAGACGGTCGGCGAGCGCGGTGACCGGCGCGAGATCGGCGCGGACCGCGAGCCGCTTGCCGGCGAAGAGCGGGGCCAGCGTGGTGAGCAGGTCCTCGATGGCGGTGTCCACCCGGACCGGGGCGAGCCGCAGTTCCATCCGCCCGGACTCGACCTTGGTGAGGTCGAGGATGTCGTTGATCAGGCCGAGCAGGTGGCGGCCACTGCCGTGCACGTGGTCCACCCACTCGGCGGGCACCCTGCGGCGGTCACCGTCCGGCTCTTCGAGCCGCATCAGGTCACTGAAGCCGATGATCGCATTCAACGGGGTACGCAACTCGTGGCTCATGTTGGCCAGGAAGTCGCTCTTCGCCTGACTGGCCCGGGTCAGCGCCGCCACCGACTCGCTCAGCTCGGCCGTGATCGCCTGGCGTTCGGCCAGGACCCCGGCATGACCGCCGAGGTCGGCCAGCAGCCGCATGTCGTCCTCGCTGAACAGGTTCCGGTGCCGGTTGAACAGCAGCACCGCGCCTTCGACGTCGGGCGGAACCCTCATGCGCAGCACCCGGACGTGGTCGTCGGCCAGTCCGGCCCCGAAGTGGCGGACGAGACCGGGCGGGCCGTCGCGCAGCCGGATCGGCACGGTGCCGCGGCCCAGGGTGCTCAGGCCCGCGTCGATCGGGCTGCCGGAGGCGGGCAGCACCGGACCGGAGTAGGCGATCCGGTTCAGTGTCCCGTCGTCGTCGTGCAGCAGGACGGCGACCGCGTCCGCGCCGGTCTGGGCCCGCATGATCTCGGCGTACGTCTGCCAGACCTGTTCCGGGGAGCCGGCGGGCGCCCGCAGCAGGCGTTCGGTGACCGACTGGGCGGCGGCGGCCGAGAACAGGCGCCGCAGCCAGTGGGGCGGTTGGAAGGCGATCAGGTAGCCCATTGCGCTGACCAGGGCGAGCACGATGCTCGCGTTGCGGGTCGACGGGTCGGGGCTGACCCGGAGCATGATCATGAGGCCGAAGACCAGGGTCGCTCCCGCCGCGATCACCAGGCGGGCCCGGTTCGCGCCGGTCCTGGTCCGCGCCTCGCCGTAGAGCAGCGCGGCAGCGATCGTCTCGACCGACAGGAAGTAGGCCACCGCGGCGATCCGGGCCCAGGCCGGCAGCGGCCGGTCCATCATCACCAGAGGCTGCAGCACCGCCACGTACCCGACGAGCACGCCGGCGGTGAGTGCCGGTGACACCTCGCGCAGCCGGCCGGCCAGCCGCAGGGTCAGGTACGGCTGGGCCATGAGTGCGATCGCGTTGATCCAGGCGGGTGGGGTCCCACCGGTCATCCGCGCGATGTCAACGCAGAACACCAGCATGAGCGGGGCGAAGACCAGGCACACGTCGCGTTGCAGCGGATCGCGGGCACGGAGCCAGCCGAGGAGGGCGCGGAGGAAGAGCACCGCGAAGGTGACCTCCGCAGCGAGCAGCACGAGGCGATCCCACCCGACGCTCATTTCGCTATTTATCATACCGTTACGGGTGACTCGGAGGGCTGATACCGGCCCGCTGAACGATCGATACGCTGGGGCGGATAAACGTCGGCTGAGGAGCGTTCGATGCAGCGATGGCGGGGGTTGGAGACGATCCCGTCCGGGTGGGGCCGATCGGTCGTGACGATCGGTGTCTTCGACGGGGTGCACCGCGGTCACCAGGCGATCATCGGGCACGCCGTGAAGCGCGCCCGCGACTCGGGTCTGCAGTCGGTGGTGATGACCTTCGACCCGCACCCGGCCGAGGTGGTCCGTCCGGGCTCGCACCCGGCCGTGCTCACCGAGCCGGTCCGCAAGGCCGCGCTGATCGAGGCCCTCGGCGTGGACGCGCTCTGCGTGGTGCCGTTCACGCCGGCCTTCTCCCAGCTGACGCCGAACGAGTTCGTGCACGACGTGCTCGTCGAGTCGCTGCACACCGCGGCCGTGGTGGTCGGTGACAACTTCCGGTTCGGGCACCGCGCCGCCGGTGACGTGGGGCTGCTCGAGTCGCTCGGCCGCACGTTCGGCTTCACCGTCGAGGACGCCCCGCTGGTCTCCGAGGGCGGGCTGGTGTTCTCCTCGACGTACATCCGCAGCTGTGTCGACGCCGGCGACGTGCGGGCCGCCGCGGTCGCGCTCGGCCGCCCGCACCGCCTCGCCGGTGTGGTGGTCCGCGGTGACCAGCGCGGGCGCGAGCTCGGCTTCCCGACCGCCAACCTGATGACGCACCGGTACGCCGCGGTGCCGGCCGACGGAATCTACGCGGCGTGGCTGACCCGGGGCGGCGAGAACGGCGAACGGCTGCCGGCCAGCGTTTCGATCGGCACCAATCCCACTTTCTCCGGGCGGGAACGCCGGGTGGAGGCGTACGTCCTCGACTTCTCCGGCGACCTGTACGGCGAGCGGGTCAGCCTCGATTTCGTCGCCCATCTACGTGAGCAACGTAAATATGAAGGCATCGACCCATTGATCGCGCAGATCAGAGCCGACGTCGAAGAGACCCGGGTGTTGCTCGGTTGACCCCCTGGTAGGGTTGAACGGTCGTTGGAATATCCGACACCGGTCCCGCCTGCCTGCCCGACGCCGCGGGTCGCGGGGTAACCGTGAAATCGGCAACACAGAAGTTCGGAGAACATGGCGCTCGATCAAGAGACCAAGAACAAGATCATGGGTGAGTACGCGACCAAGGACGGCGACACCGGTTCGCCCGAGGTTCAGGTCGCGATGCTGACCAAGCGGATCGCCGACCTCACCGAGCACCTCAAGAAGCACAAGCACGACCACCACAGCCGTCGTGGTCTGCTGCTGCTCGTCGGTCAGCGTCGCCGCCTTCTGAACTACGTTCAGAAGAAGGACATCGCCCGCTACCGGACGCTCATCGAGCGCCTCGGCCTGCGCCGATAGTTTCAATCCTGGGGGAGCATGCTCCCCCAGGAAGCACCACTGACACCCCACGGACCCGCGCGGATCACACCCGTCAGCACCGGTCCTCGGTAGTGGTTCCCAGGTGACGTCCCTGGGCGCTTCGATCGAAGACCGGCTCGACTGAAACGCGCTGTTGACCGCCGGGTCCTCGACGAAGGAGTACCGCACTTCATGACAGACCAGAACAACGCTCTCGGCAACGAATCCCGCACCGCCGTCATCGACAACGGCTCGTTCGGCACCCGCGAGATCGTGTTCCGGGTCGGCCGCCTCGCACAGCAGGCTGCCGGCTCCGTGATCGTCCAGCTGGGCGACACCACCGTCCTCTCCGCGACGACCGCCAGCAAGCAGCCGAAGGACCACTTCGACTTCTTCCCGCTGACCGTCGACGTCGAGGAGCGGATGTACGCCGCCGGGCGCATCCCCGGCTCGTTCTTCCGGCGTGAGGGCCGTCCGTCCGAGGACGCCATCCTCACCTGCCGCCTGATCGACCGGCCGCTGCGCCCGTCGTTCACCAAGGGCCTGCGCAACGAGGTCCAGGTCGTCGAGACCGTCCTCGCGCTCGACCCGCAGCACCCGTACGACGTCGTCGCCATGAACGCGGCCTCGATGTCGACGAAGCTCTCCGGCCTGCCGTTCAGCGGTCCGGTCGGCTCCACCCGCGTCGCGCACGTCGAGGGCCAGTGGGTCGCGTTCCCGACCCTCGAGGAGCTCGAGCGCGCCACGTTCGACATGGTCGTGGCCGGTCGCGTCACCGCCGAGGGCGATGTCGCGATCATGATGGTCGAGGCCGAGGCCACCCCGCACGCGATCAAGCTGATCTCGGCCGGCGCCGTTGCGCCGACCGAGGAGGTCGTGGCGAGCGGCCTGGAGGCCGCCAAGCCCGCGATCCGTGAGCTGTGCCGCGCGCAGAGCGAGCTGGCCGAGATCGCCGCCAAGCCGGTCGCCGAGTTCCCGGTCTTCCTCGACTACCAGGACGACGTCTTCGCCGCCGTCGCGGAGGCCGTCCGCGAGGAGACCGCCGAGGCTCTCAAGATCGCCGGCAAGCAGGAGCGCGAGGAAGCCCTCGACCTGGTCAAGGCGAAGGCGCACGAGCTGCTCGACGAGCGGTTCGAGGGCCGGGAGAAGGAGATCAGCGCGGCGTTCCGCTCGGTCACCAAGTCCGAGGTCCGCCAGCGGGTTCTCCGCGAGCAGATCCGCATCGACGGCCGTGGCCCGCGCGACATCCGTGGCCTGGCCGCCGAGGTCGGCGTCCTGCCGCGCGTGCACGGCTCGGCGCTGTTCGAGCGGGGCGAGACCCAGATCCTGGGCGTCACCACGCTGAACATGCTGCGCCTGGAGCAGTCGCTGGACACTCTCGCTCCCGAGAAGACCAAGCGTTACATGCACAACTACAACTTCCCGCCCTACTCCACCGGTGAGACCGGCCGGGTGGGCTCGCCGAAGCGCCGCGAGATCGGTCACGGCGCGCTGGCGGAGCGGGCCCTGGTGCCCGTGCTGCCGTCGCGCGAGGAGTTCCCGTACGCGATCCGTCAGGTCTCCGAGGCTCTCAGCTCCAACGGCTCCACCTCGATGGGCTCGGTCTGCGCCTCGACGCTGGCCCTGCTCAGCGCCGGTGTGCCGCTGAAGGCCCCGGTCGCCGGCATCGCCATGGGTCTCATCTCCGACGAGGTCGACGGCAAGACCGAGTACATCGCGCTGACCGACATCCTCGGTGCCGAGGACGCGTTCGGTGACATGGACTTCAAGGTCGCCGGCACCAGTGAGTTCGTCACCGCCCTGCAGCTGGACACCAAGCTCGACGGCATCCCGTCGGACGTGCTGGCCGGCGCGCTGCAGCAGGCGCACGAGGCCCGTGCCACGATCCTCGCGGTGATGACCGAGGCGATCGAGGGCCCGGCCGCGATGAGCGAGCACGCCCCGCGGGTCACCACCGTGAAGATCCCGGTCGACAAGATCGGCATGGTGATCGGCCCGAAGGGCCAGACCATCAACGCGATCCAGGACGAGACCGGCGCCGACATCTCCATCGAGGACGACGGCACGATCTACGTCGGCGCGACCAACGGCCCGGCCGCCGAGGCCGCCGTCGAGCGGATCAACGCGATCGCCAACCCGACGCTGCCGAAGGTGGGCGACAAGTTCCTCGGCACCGTGGTGAAGACCGCCGCGTTCGGCGCCTTCATCTCGCTGCTTCCCGGCCGTGACGGCCTGCTGCACATCTCCAAGGTGGGCGACGGCAAGCGGGTCGAGAAGGTCGAGGACTTCCTCAACGTCGGCGACAAGGTCGAGGTGTCCATCGCGGACATCGACGCCCGCGGCAAGATCTACCTGGACAAGGTCCGCCCGGAGGGCGAGGAGGCCCCGGCCGCCCCGGCCGAGGGTGCCGCCGAGGGCCGGGAGAGCCGTCCGCCGCGTGAGGACCGTGGTCCCCGCGACGGCGGTGGCGAGCCCCGCCGGCGCCGGTCGCGCTCGGCCGGAGGCGACCGCGGCGAGCGCCGCGACTAAGTGACAGCGAATGAAGGACGCGGGCCGGCCACTAGGCCGGCCCGCGTCTCTACCCGGACCCTGCAGGACGGTGTGAAGAAGACCGTCCTGCCCAGTGGCCTGCGCGTCATCACCGAGGCCATCCCGACCACCCGCAGCGCCGCGCTCGGCATCTGGGTCGGGATCGGTTCGCGGGACGAGACGCCGGCACTGCACGGTGCCTCGCACTTCCTGGAGCACCTGCTCTTCAAGGGCACCCACAAGCGCACCGCGCTGGAGATCTCCTCGCAGATCGAGGCGGTCGGCGGCGAGACGAACGCCTTCACCACGAAGGAATACACCTGCTACTACGCGCGGGTGCTCGACACCGATCTGCCGCTCGCGGTGGACGTGCTGGTCGACGCGGTGGCGGACTCGATCCTCGACCCGACCGACGTGGAGACCGAACGTGGCGTGATCCTCGAGGAGATCGCCATGCACGAGGACGAGCCCGGTGACGAGGTGCACGACGTCTTCGCCGAGGCGATCTACGGTGACCACCCGCTCGGCCGTCTGATCTCCGGCACGCCCGAGTCGATCACCCCGATGACGCGGGACCAGATCAACCGGTTCTACCGGCGTCGGTACACGGCCCCGGAGATCGTCGTCGCGGCGGCCGGCAACCTGGATCACGCCACGGTGGTGCGGCTGGTCCGCAAGGCCCTGGCGGGCACCCCGCTGGACACCGGGCAGGCGGATCCGGCACCGCCACGAAAAGGCAATGCGCGGGTACGCGTACGCAAGGCCCACGACATCGTCCTGCACCGTGACACCGAGCAGGCGCACATCGTCCTGGGCGGTCCCGGGCTCGGGCGGCACGACCAGCGGCGGTTCGCGCTCGGCGTGCTCAACAACGTGCTCGGCGGCGGCATGTCGAGCCGGCTGTTCCAGGAGATCCGGGAGAAGCGCGGCCTCGCCTACTCGGTCTACTCCTACGCCGGTCAGTACGCCGACAGCGGCCTGATCGGTGTCTACGCCGGCTGCGCGCCGGCCAAGGCCCGTGAGGTGCTCGACCTGATCCGGATCGAGCTGGACCGGGTCGCGACCGACGGCATCACGCCGGAGGAACTGCTCCGGGGCCGGGGTATGGCCAAGGGGTCGTACGTGCTGGGCCTGGAGGACAGCGGTTCCCGGATGAGCCGGCTGGCCAAGTCGGAACTGCTGCACGGCGATCTGATGGGCGTCGACGAGCTGCTCGCCCGGGTGGACGCGGTCACCGCCGAGGAGGTCCACGCGGTCGCCGCGGACCTGCTGGCCAAGCCGTTGTCGCTGGCGGTGGTGGGTCCCTTCGACTCCGGTGAATTACCGTCCTAGCAACCTCTGGTTCTACCCTTGTTCACCGTGACAGCACTGGAGACACCCCCCGAAACACCTGCGACCCCGCCGCCGCCGGACGTCCGGAAGCGGCGGGTCCTGGGGATGCTCGTCTGGGCGGGGGTCTTCGCCGTCGGGGTCTATTTCGTGGGTGTCCCGACCAGCGATCCGCTGATCGCCTTCGGCTGGCTGTGGCTGGCCACCGTGGCGTGGCGCAACTACGAGCCGTGGCGTACCCACCTGCGCTTCCTGCGTGACTGGCTGCCGATCTGCCTGCTCCTGGTGCTCTACAACGTGTCCCGCGGCTACGCCGACCGGCTGTTCGATCCGCACGTCACCGAGCTGATCGCCTTCGACAAGTGGGCGTTCGGGGGGCTCACCGGCGGGCTCACACCGACCGAGTGGCTGCAGGACCACCTCTGGCAGCCGGGCGTCGTGCAGTGGTGGGAGGTGGTCGTCTCGCTCGTCTACTTCTCGCACTTCCTGACGCTGCCGACGATCGCCGTGGTGCTGTGGATGCGGTCCCGGCCGCAGTGGGCCCGGTTCATGCGGCGGTGGTTCCTGCTCTGCGTGTTCGGGCTCATCACGTACTTCCTCTATCCGGCCGCCCCGCCGTGGTGGGCCGCTCTGCCCGAGCACGGCTCGCTGATCGACGCCGAGCGCATCTCGACCAACGGCTGGAATGCCGTCGGACTGCACAGCGCCGGCAACACGCTCAACGCGCTGCAGGTGGAGGCGTCGAACCCGGTGGCCGCGATGCCGTCACTGCACACCGCGTTCGCCTTCATGGCGGTGGTGTTCTTCCTGCCCCGGGTGCGCAGGCTGTGGTGGCCGCTGCTGCTCGCGTACCCGCTGTCGATGACCTTCACGCTGGTCTACACGGCCGAGCACTGGGTGATCGACGTGCTGGTCGGATGGGCGTACGTCGGGGTGGTCTTCCTGGTCGTGGGCGCCGGTGAGCGATGGTGGGCACAACGTGGGCACGTTAAATCGGCACGGCGTGGGCGTACGTTAGGTTGACGTTGTGACCGATCTGCCTGAACCCATCCGTGTCGGAGTTCTCGGCGCCCGGGGCCGCATGGGCCTCGAGGTGTGCAAGGCGGTGGACGCCGCCGACGACCTGGCCCTCGTGTCGATGATCGACCAGGGCGAGGAGCTGTTCCAGGCGTCCGACGCCGGTGCGCAGGTGCTCGTCGACTTCACCAACCCCGACGTGGTGATGGACAACCTGGCGTGGGCGATCGAGCAGGGCATCCACGTCGTGGTCGGCACCTCGGGGTTCACCGAGGACCGGCTGGAGGCGGTGCGCGGCCGCCTGGCCGCCAAGCCCGGCGTCGGCGTGCTCATCGCGCCCAACTTCGGCATCGGCGCGGTGCTGATGATGCAGTTCGCCGCCCGCGCGGCCCGCTACTTCGACTCGGTCGAGATCATCGAGCAGCACCACCCGCGCAAGCTGGACGCGCCGAGCGGCACGTCCATGCACACCGCCAAGGTGATCGCCGAGGCCCGCGCCGCGGCGAACTGCCCGCCGATGCCCGACGCCACCAAGGAGGAGCAGCTCGGCGCCCGCGGCACCGAGATCGACGGCATTCGGATCCATTCGGTACGCGCCGCGGGTCTCGTGGCGCACCAGGAGGTGCTGTTCGGCACCTCCGGTGAGACGCTGACCATCCGCCACGACTCGCTGGACCGCTCGTCGTTCATGCCGGGCGTGCTGCTCGCCGTCCGCAACGTGGTGAGCCGTCCCGGCCTGACCATCGGCCTGGACCCGCTGCTGGAGGGTTAGTCTCCGGCGGGCGTCTCGTTGACCGCGACGTGCAGGCGGAACTGCGGCACCAGGAGGTCGTCGACGTCCAGGGCCCGGCCCGCCCCGTCCGGCTCCCAGCCGGTCGAGCCGAGGAACTTGCGCATCGCGTCGTCGGCCTCGTACACCCACGCCACGGCGGTCCGGAAACCGTCGTCACGCCAGTTGTCGACCGCGGCGGCCAGCAGCCGGCTGCCATGGCCCCGGCGGCCCCAGCGCGGCTCGATGAGCAGGTCGGTGACGGCCGCGACGTCATCCGGCAGGGGTTTCTCGTCCGGCGCGAGCGCCTGCTCGTCGGCCGGTCCTGAGGCCGCGAACCCGACGACGTGCGCGTTGCTCTCACCCTGCTCGACGGCGATCAGGACCCGGTGCCGCGCGGACGGCGGCGCGGTGATCGCCTCGGTCCAGCCACGGGCCAGGTAGCCCTCGTCGAGACTGGCGAGCACGTGCGCCGGGAACATCCGGCGGTACGCGGTGCGCCAGGTGGAGAGCTGGATGCGAGCGATCTCCGCGGCGTCCTCGGGACGGGCGGGACGGACGAAGCCGAGTGCCATGGCGGCAACTTTGTCATACCCGTCACCTAGTCTTCCCCGGTGGCCGTGTCCGACTCGCTCTCCGTCGCCCAGGCCCGCCGGATCACACTGGCGGCCCAGGGCTTCCTCGACGCCCGGCCGGGTGGCGTCACCGATCTGCGTCACCTGCGCCGGGTGCTGCGCCGCCTGCACCTGATCCAGATGGATTCGGTGAACGTGTTGCAGCGTGCCCACTACATGCCGCTCTACAGCCGCCTCGGGCCGTACGACCCCGGCCTGCTGGAGCGGGCCGCCTACCGCAAGCCCCGCGAGCTGTTCGAGTTCTGGGGCCACGAGGCGTCGCTGATCCGCGCCGACCTGCAGCCGCTGTTCCGCTGGCGGATGGCGCGGGCCCACGAGTTCGCCTGGGGCAACATGCGGCGCATCGCCGAGGAGCAGCCCGATCTGGTGGCCTGGGTGCTCGACGAGGTGCGTGACCGGGGCCCGATCACCGCGGCCGAGATCGAGCACGACACCCCGCGGACCAAGGAGCACTGGGGGTGGAACTGGTCGGTCGTCAAGCAGGCCCTGGAGTGGCTCTTCTACACCGGCCAGGTGACCGCGGCCGAGCGCACCACGTCCTTCGCCCGGCGCTACGACCTACCCGAGCGGGTGCTGCCGCCGGCTGTGCTGGCCGCGCCCACGCCGGAGCCGGCCGAGGCCTTCCGCGCCCTGGTGGAGCTCTCCGCCCGCGCGCTGGGCGTGGCCGCCGAGGCGGAGCTGCGTGACTACTTCCGGCTCCCGGTGCAGCCGTGCCGGACGGCGATCGCCGAGCTGGCCGAGGCCGGGGTGCTGCGCCCGGTGACGATCCCGGGCTGGAAGACGGCCTGGCTGCATCACGAGGCGCGGCTGCCCCGCCGGGTCGGTGCGGCGACGCTGGTCAGCCCGTTCGACCCGCTGATCTGGGAGCGGGCGCGGACCGAGCGGCTGTTCGGCATGACGTACCGCATCGAGATCTATGTTCCGAAACCGCAGCGGCTCTTCGGCTACTACGTCCTGCCGTTCCTGCTCGGCGACCGGTTCGCGGCCCGCGTCGACCTGAAAGCCGACCGGCGCACCGGTGAGCTGCAGATCCCGGCCGCCTGGCTCGAGCCCGACGCCGATCAGGAGGAGACCGCCGAGGCCCTCGCCACCGAGCTGCGGCGCCTGGCCGGCTGGCTGGGCCTGCACACGGTCACCGTGCCCGGGCGCGGCGACTTGGCGGGCCCCCTGACGAGCGCCCTGACCCGCGGCGCCGCGGGTGTACCGTGGCGGCCATGAGCGCTGTCGAGCTGCCTCCCTGGCTGGCCGACCAGCCCCTGCAGGGGCCACCGGTCCCGCCCGAGTGGTTCGACTACTACCGGCCACCCGAGCCCGACCGGCTGACCCGTCTGGTCAACCGGCTCGCCGCGCGCTCGCCGATGTGGCTCGCCCCGTTCGCGGTGCTGGCCTGCACGGGCGCCGCGGTGGGTTACACGCTGATCAGCGACCCGGCCACAGCCGGCGCCGGTGAGGCGCCGTCCTGCCTGCTGAAATTTCTCACGGGCTTCGTCTGCCCGGGCTGCGGCGGCACCCGGGCCGCGTGGTTCCTGCTGCACGGCGACGTGCCGGCCGCGGCCCGCCACCACCTGCTGTTCGTCTTCGCGGTGCCGTTCCTGATCTATCTGTACGTGGCGTGGGCCGGCCGGCGGCTGTTCCGGTGGAGGCTCCCGGAGTTCTCGATCAGTCCGGCCGCCATGATCACATTCATGGCGGTCTGGGGTGTGTGGAGCATCCTGCGTAACCTCCCATGGGCGCCGTTCACCGCTTTCTACGTGTGACCGGAGCGTCCGATAGGTTGTCAGGTATGACGCAAGACCCGCGGCCCTTCGGACGGCTGCTGACCGCCATGGTGACCCCGTTCACCCCGGACGGTTCCCTGGACACCGAGGGCGCGGCACGGCTCGCCGTCCACCTCGTCGACGAGCAGCGCAACGACGCTCTCGTGATCAGCGGCACCACCGGAGAGTCCCCCACCACCACCGACGCGGAGAAGGAGTCGTTGCTCCGTGCCGTGATCGAGGCCGTCGGGGACCGGGCGCAGGTTCTGGCGGGTGTGGGCACCAACAACACCGCACACACCATCGAGCTGGCGCAGACCGCGGAGAAGGCGGGAGCACACGGTCTGCTGGTCGTCACGCCGTATTACTCCAAGCCGCCGCAGGCGGGCGTCGAGCGGCACTTCCGCACGGTCGCCGACGCCACCGGCCTGCCGATCATGGCCTATGACATTCCACACCGCGCCGGCACGGCGATCACCACCGAGACAATGGTGCGGATCGCCGAGCACGAGCGGATCGTCGCGGTGAAAGACGCCAAGGGCGATCTGGTCGCCAGCTCACAGGTGCTGGCCCGGACCGACCTGGCCTACTACTCCGGTGACGACGCGGCCACTCTGCCGCTGCTCGCGATCGGCGGCGTGGGCTTGGTGGGCACGTCGACGCATTTCACCGGCAAGCTCGCCAAGGACATGATCGAGGCGTGGGAGCGGGGCGACGCGGCGGCCGCGCTGACCCTGCACCGCACCGCTCTGCCCCTGTTCACCGGCATCTTCCGGACACAGGGGGTAATGCTGGTCAAGGCCGGTCTGGGCGCGCTCGGCCTGCCCGCGGGGCAGGTCCGCTCGCCGCTGGTCGACGCGACCACCGAGGAATTGAACCAACTGCGCCAGGACGCCGCCGCGGCCGGCATCGTGCTCTGACAGGAAGAGGCGAATGACTAACGCTCACGTCGAGCTGGGTCCGCCGCCGCCGCTGCCGGAGGGCGCTCTGCGCGTCGTCCCGCTCGGTGGGCTCGGCGCCATCGGCCGCAACATGACGTATTTCGAGTACGACGGGAAGATCCTGATCGTCGACTGCGGGGTGCTCTTCCCCGACGTCGAGCAACCGGGTGTCGACCTGATCCTGCCCGACTTCGCGCCGATATTGGACCGGCTCGGGGACGTGCAGGCGATCGTGCTCACCCACGGGCACGAGGACCACATCGGCGCGGTGCCCTACCTGCTCGCCCACAAGCCGGACATCCCGCTGGTCGGGTCGGAGTTCACGTTGGCCCTGGTCGAGGCGAAACTCGCCGAGCGCCGGCTGGACCCGTACACCCTGACCGTCCGCGAGGGCGGCGTGGAGCGGCTCGGCCCGTTCGAGTGCGAGTTCTTCGCCGTGAACCACTCGATCCCGGACGCGCTGGCGGTCGCCATCCGTACCCCCGCGGGTCTGGTGCTGCACACCGGTGACTTCAAGATGGACCAGGTGCCGCTCGACGGGCGGATCACCGACCTGGCCGGCTTCGCACGGCTCGGCGCCGAGGGCGTCGACCTGCTGCTGTCGGACTCGACGAACGCCGAGGTGCCGGGCTTCGTCACGCCGGAGCGCGACATCGGGCCGGTGCTCAGCTCGATCTTCGGCAAGGCCCGCGGCCGCATCATCGTGGCCAGCTTCGCCTCCCATGTGCACCGCGTGCAGCAGGTGATGGACGCGGCCTGGGAGTACGAGCGCAAGGTCGCCCTGATCGGCCGGTCCATGGTCCGCAACATGGGCATCGCCCGTGACCTGGGTCTGCTGCGCATCCCGGACGGCCTGCTGGTCGGCCTGGACGAGGCGACCCACCTGCCGCCCGACGAGATCGTCTTCATGTCGACCGGTTCCCAGGGCGAGCCGATGAGCGCCCTCGGCCGGATGTCCACGGGTGACCACCGGCACATCACCATCGCGTCCGGTGACACGGTCGTGCTGGCCAGTTCGCTGGTGCCGGGCAACGAGACCTCGGTCTACCGGGTGATCAACCAGCTCTCCCGGGCCGGTGCCACGGTCGTCCACAAGGAGACGGCCAAGGTGCACGTCTCCGGGCACGCCCCGGCCGGGGAGCTCCGTTACCTGTTGAACGTGACCCGTCCCAGCAACCTGATGCCGGTGCACGGCGAGTGGCGGCACCTGCGGGCCCACGCGCAACTCGGCATCGAGACCGGTGTGGCGCCGGACCGTGTGGTGCTGTGCGAGGACGGTGACGTGGTCGACCTGGTCGAGGGGCACGCCCGCGTGGTCGGCCGGGTCAAGAGCCGGTACGTCTACGTGGACGGTCTCGCGGTCGGCGACGTCAGCGAGTCGTTGCTCACCGAGCGCCGCATACTCGGTGACGGTGGGTTCATCGCCGCGACCGTGGTCATCGACTCGGTGACCGGGAAGGTGGTCGGCGAGCCGGTCATCTCGGCGAAGGGCTTCTCCGAGGACCCGGAGGCGTTCAACCCGGTCGTCCCGCTGCTGACCGCGGCTCTGCACCGCTCGGCCGAGGACGGCATCACCGACACCCACCAGCTGCAACAGGTGGTGCGGCGCACGGTGGGCCGCTGGGTGAACGACGCCTATCGGCGTCGGCCGATGATCGTACCGACGGTGGTCGAAGTCTGAGATTCCTGTGAATCCATAAGGATCACGCGTGGAGTTTCAACCATCTCCGCCGCAACTGCGTACTCCCTGGCACCGGTGCCGCCCCCACGGCACCCGTGGCGGAGGGAGTTCTCCAGATGCAGCGCAGTGCGATCGCCGTAGGGGCGGTTGTTGCGGTGGCGGGTGCGGCGGCGGTCGCCTTCACCCTGCCGTCGCTCGCCGACACCGAAGAGCCCGGTGGGTCGAAGGCCAAGAGCAGCACTCCGGGGGGTCTGTCCCCGGAGCTGCTCGCGGCGATGAAACGCGACCTGGGTCTCAACGGTGAACAGGCAGCCACCCGGCTGGCCCGCTCGGAGTGGGCCGGTGGCGTCTCGGCGACGCTGGCCGCGCAGACGGGTGAGGACTTCGGTGGCGCCTGGCTGGCTTCCGACGGCACCACGCTCAAGGTCGCGGTGACCGATTCCGGAGCGGCGTCGGCGGTCAAGGCCGCGGGTGCCGTGCCGGTGCTGGTCAAGCGGAGTGAGGCCGAGCTGGACGAGGCCAAGACCAAGCTCGACGCGGCCGCGGCGAAGGTCGCCGGCCTGACCGGCTGGTACGTCGATGTGGCCACCAACAAGGTGGTCGTCGTGGCGCAGCCCGGCGAGAAGGCGGAGGCGCTCGCGCTCGCGAAGCGGGCCGGCCTGTCGTCCGACGCGGTGACCGTGAAGATCAGCGACGCCAAGCCGAAGCCGCTGTTCGACGTGCGCGGCGCGGACCCGTACTTCATCAACGTCGGTGGTGGCCAGGCCCGCTGTTCGATCGGTTTCTCGGTGACGACCGGTTTCGTCACGGCCGGTCACTGCGGCGAGGAGGGCACCACGACCACGGGCTTCAACAACCAGGCCCAGGGCACCGTGGAGTTCTCGGTCTTCCCGGGTGAGGCCGACATGGGCTTCGTCGCGGTGAACGACGACTGGGACCCGCGCCCGGTGGTCAACGACTTCAACGGCAACGAGCTGCCGGTGGCCGGTAACACCGAGGCGCCGGTCGGCGCGGCGATCTGCCGTTCCGGTTCCACCACCGGCACGTTCTGCGGCACGATCCTCGCCAAGAACCAGACGGTCCGGTACCCGGAGGGCGCGGTCACGGGCCTGACCCGTACCGACGTCTGCGCCGAGGGTGGCGACTCCGGCGGGCCGTGGCTCTCCGGTGACCAGGCGCAGGGCATGACCTCGGGTGGTTCCGGTGACTGCACGGTCGGTGGCGAGACGTTCTTCCAGCCGCTGAACGAGGTGCTGGCGGCGCAGAACCTGACGCTGGTCACCACCGAGGGTGGGGGCGGCGAGGCTCCGCCGGCGACCACCCCGCCCGCCGAGGAGGGTGAGGAGGCGTCCGCGTGTGACGCGCTCCCGGTGCAGCGGACCGGCACGATCAACCGGGCCGGCCAGGCGCAGGCGCAGCCGAACGGCGGGGCCTACCGGGCCCGGGCCGGCACGCACACCGCCTGCCTCGACGCCCCGGAGGGCGCCGACTTCGACCTGGTGCTGCAGCGGGCCAACAACCGCGGTCAGTTCCGGACCGTGGCGCAGTCGGCCGGCAACGGTGACAAGACGCTGACCTTCACCGGCCGTTCCGGCACCTACCGGTACGTGGTCGTGGCCGCCTCCGGCACGGGCGCGTACAGCCTGGGCTTCAACGTCCAGTAGTCCACCGGGCATCGGACCGGCCGGGTGTGGAAGCCACCCGGTCCGGTCCGGCAGCCGGGTACGGACGCCTCCGCCCGGCCGGGCATCCGTGACCCGGTAGCGGATCGGGGTCCTCACGCCGAGCGTGGGGGCCCCGATTTCAGTTCGCCGAGCGCCTCGCCGAGCCGGCAGCCGGTCGCCACTCCGCAGAGGATGACCTGGTCGAGCTGCTGGAGGGTGGCGCCGTGTTCCCAGTCGGTGGTGACCTCGCCCACCACGATCGCCTGGCCGTCGTCGGTGACCTGTACGTACGCCTTCGGCCAGAGCTGGTCCCGGTTCCAGGTGTTGCAGAACTCGTAGAGCCGTGGCACGTCGTCGACGGCGAAGACGTGCTGCATCATGGCGCGGACCTGGAGGATCTCCTGCCGCTGACCGAGGCGGAAGAAGTAGATGAGGTTGCCCTGGAAGTTGCCGGCGATGTCCCCGTCGGCATCGACGAAGTACGAGAAGCCACGCTGGTCCAGCGCCGCCTTGATCAAGTCGTTGCTGAGAGGTTGCACCGTACGATGGTAAATGCCGGGAAAGTGAAAAGCAGTCGCGGTGCGCCTTCTCGGCGGATCGCCCCCGCACCGCTACGGTGACATCCATGGCGGGCCGAACTCCTCCGGCGGGCCGGAGCCGCGCCGCGTCCACAACCCGGGGCGCGGCGGTCAACCGTGCCCGGCAACCGGCACGAAAGGCCACCGGTAAGGCGGCCGCACGCAAGCCCGCGGCGAAGCGTCCCGCGGTCCGCAAAGCCCCACCGGCCGTCGGGCCCAGCATCGCACGCGGTGTCGGCTCGCTCTGGCTGGGCATGGCGGGCGGTGTGGGCTGGCTGGCCCGCGGCGCCGGGCGGCAGGCCGCGTCGGCCAAGTCGATCGGTCCGGAGCACCGCCGCGACGGTGCCGGCCTCTTCATGCTCGGCATCGCCATCCTGATCGCGGTCGCGGTCTGGGCGGGCAGCGCCGGCCCGGTCGGTGTGTGGGTGGCCGACATGGTCCGCCTCTTCCTCGGCAACCTGGCCGTGCTCCTGCCGCTGCTGCTGTTCTTCGGCGCGATCCGGCTGATGCGGGAGCCGGCCGACCCGGAGCATCGCGGGCGCAGCCTGGTCGGCTGGACCGCGATCATCGTGGCGACCGCCGCGCTGCTGCACATCTCCGGCCCGGCGTCGGACAACCCGAGGGTCGATCAGGCGGGTGGCCTGCTCGGTTTCGGGGTCGGTGGGCTGCTGGAGCGCGCGGTGACCGCCTGGGTGGCCGTACCGCTGCTGTTGCTTCTCTTCGTCTTCGGTTTCCTGGTGATAACCGCGACACCGATCGCGAAGATCCCGGAGCGCGTGACCCAGCTGGCCGACATGGTGTCCGGCCGATCCGGCCGGCATCTCCCGGCCGTGCCGCCCCCGCCGGACGGCGAGGAGGACGAGCCGGAGGACGAGGAGGCGACCGCGAAACCGCGGCGCCCGGCTCGTCGCAGGCAGGCGACGATGGCCGAGCCGGCGCCGTTCGAGCAGGACCCGCCGGACGACTTCGACGAAGAGCTGATTCTGCACGACACGGTGGCCCTGCCGAAGATGCCGATGCCGAAGGCCCGGAAGAAGCCGCCGCCCGAGCATTCGCCGATGCCGCCCACCCGGGCCGAGCAGCTGGAGATCTCGGCGGTCAAGGGCGACTACCGCCTGCCGCCGGCGAACCTGCTGGCCGTCGGCGCACCCGCGAAGGCCCGCAGTCGCGCCAACGACGAGATCATGGCCGCCCTGACCGGGGTGTTCGAGCAGTTCAACGTGGACGCGGTGGTCACCGGCTTCACCCGCGGCCCGACGGTCACCCGGTACGAGGTGGAGATCGGCCCGGGCACGAAGGTCGAGCGGATCACCCAGCTGTCGCGCAACATCGCCTACGCGGTGAAGTCGCCGGACGTGCGCATCCTCAGCCCGATCCCGGGCAAGAGCGCGGTCGGTGTGGAGATTCCCAACACCGACCCGGAGAACGTGTCGCTCGGCGACGTGCTGCGCTCCCGGGCCGCGGCGGCCGACCACCACCCGATGCTGGTGGCGCTCGGCAAGGACATCGAGGGTGGGTTCGTCGTGGCGAACCTGGCGAAGATGCCGCACATCCTGATCGCCGGCGCCACCGGTGCGGGCAAGAGCTCCTGCCTCAACTCACTGCTGGTGTCGCTTCTGACCAGAGCCACCCCCGATGAGGTACGGCTACTGCTGGTCGACCCGAAGCGGGTGGAGATGACCGCTTACGAGGGCATCCCGCACCTCGTCACGCCGATCATCACGAACCCGAAGAAGGCGGCGGACGCGCTGGAGTGGGTGGTCCGTGAGATGGACATGCGCTACGACGACCTCGCCGCCAACGGGGTACGCCACATCGACGACTTCAACCGCAAGGTCCGCAGCGGCGAGATCACGGCGCCGCCGGGCAGCGAGCGGGAGATGAAGCCGTACCCGTACCTGCTGGTGATCATCGACGAGCTCGCCGACCTGATGATGGTCGCCCCGCGTGACGTCGAGGACTCGGTCGTCCGGATCACCCAGCTGGCCCGGGCCGCCGGCATCCACCTGGTGCTGGCCACCCAGCGGCCGTCGGTCGACGTCGTCACCGGCCTGATCAAGGCGAACGTGCCGTCCCGGCTGGCCTTCGCCACGAGCTCGCTGGCCGACTCGCGGGTCATCCTGGACCAGCCGGGCGCGGAGAAGCTGCTCGGCCGCGGTGACGGTCTCTTCCTGCCGATGGGCGCGTCGAAACCGACCCGTATCCAGGGCGCGTGGGTCGACGAGACGGAGATCGCGGCGGTCGTCAAGTTCTGCAAGGACCAGCGCGAGCCGGAATTCCGTGAGGACGTCACCGAGGTCCCGCAGAGCAAGAAGAAGGACATCGACGAGGAGATCGGCGACGATCTCGCACTCCTGATCCAGGCCATCGAGCTCGTGGTGACCAGCCAGTTCGGCTCCACCTCGATGCTGCAGCGCAAACTGCGCGTCGGGTTCGCCAAGGCGGGCCGCCTGATGGACCTGATGGAGACCCGCGGCATCGTCGGCCCGTCCGAGGGTTCGAAGGCCCGTGACGTGCTGATCAAGCCGGACGAGCTGGAGGAGTCGCTCGCGGCCCTCAGGGTCGACTGAGTTCCGGGGCCGGGAACGTCTGGCGGAACGTGAACGCCTGCGGCCCCGGCCCGTTGGCGCCGAGCAGTGCCAGGCGCTGGAGTCCGTCGCGGAGTGTCGGGATGCGGCCGGCCTCGACCCACCACAGGACCATGGCGGACTGACCGGCCACGAACCACTCCCGGCGGCGGCGCAGATAGTCCAGATGGGTGGACTGGTAGACGTACCCCCGGAGGGCCTCCAGCGACTCCCAGACCGACATGGTGGCGATCATGTCCGGCGGCGCCGGCTGGATGCCCAGCGCCTCGAGATCGACGTCCTCCTCCTTGAGCCGCCAGACGAAGCCGGGTGACCGGTCGGCCAGCTCGTTCATCAGATCGACGCCGGCCGTGAACTCGGCGACCAGGGGATCCCCCTCGGGGGCTCGGAGCTTGGCGACGTTCATCTGGGCGAGGTGGAAGGTCATGCCCTCAACTTCACCAGTCCCGATTTCTAAAGTCAATCGGATTTAGTTTTAGATACGGTCACGCAGCATCTGCCGGGCGAGGGCTCCATCCGGGCGCACCACTCGCCGGCCAGTCCGGCGCCCTCCAGCAGGCCGCCGAGCATCGCCAGGTTCATCCCGCAGATCAGCGGCGGGAACTCCTCGGCGAGGCGGTGATAGGGGCAGTTGCGCAGCTCGATCCGCCCGTCCCCGTCGAGTGCCGGGGCGTAGCCGTTGTCGCTGAGCAGCGTCGTGACGTCCGGCGCTGGTCCGGCCTGCCGGCCGTGCGCCTCGGCCACCCGGTACAGCGTCTCCTCGCCGCCGGTGCGTTCCAGGGCCTCGGCGAGCAGTTCGGCGGCGCTGCGGTAGGCGCGCGGCGGCACGCTCACGGCGTGCTCCGCGGCGGAGAGCCGGTACAGCTTGGCGGGACGTCCGGCGCCCGGTCCGGTGCGGCCCGACCTGCGGGCGTACGACACCTCGAGCAACCCGGCATCGACGAGCTTGTCCAGGTGGAACGCGGCCAGCGTGCGGCCCACCCCGAGCGTCTCGGCCACCTCGTCACGCCCCCGCGGATCCGGCGCCGCGTCGGCCACCGCCTGGTACGCGGCGCGCCGCACCCGATCGGTCAGTGCGGACACGGCGTCGAGGTCGCCCAGGTGCTCGGGTGTGGTCACCCGTCGATCGTATTGCCAACTCGATTTGTCGCTAGAGTCCCGGCCGTGCGGAGGAAGGGCTCGTGCGAGCGGCCCGGTAACCTTGTCGGGTGTCTGGAACTCCTCCCACCCGCCGTGTCGCCCTGCTGACCCTGGGCTGTGCCCGTAACGAGGTCGACTCGGAAGAGCTGGCCGCCCGCCTCGACGCCGGCGGCTGGGAGGTCGGCACCGATGCAGAGGGCGCCGACGTGGTCGTCGTGAACACCTGCGGCTTCGTCGAGAAGGCCAAGCAGGACTCGATCGACACCCTGCTCGCGGCCGCTGACACCGGCGCCAAGGTCGTGGCCGCCGGCTGCATGGCCGAGCGCTACGGCAAAGAGCTGGCCGACAACCTGCCCGAGGCCAACGCGGTGCTCGGCTTCGACGACTACACCGACATCACCGACCGCCTGGAGAGCGTGCTGCGCGGTGAGAGCCACGTCTCACACGTTCCGCGCGACCGCCGCGAGCTGCTCCCGATCACGCCGGTCGAGCGGCACGCCGCCAAGGTGGTCGTGCCCGGCCACGCCACGGTCGACGAGCACACCCCGGCCCACCTGCGCACCGTGCTGCGCCGCCGGCTCGACACCGGCCCGGTCGCCTCGCTCAAGCTGGCCAGCGGCTGCGACCGGCGCTGCGCGTTCTGCGCGATCCCGGCCTTCCGCGGCGCGTTCGTCTCGCGCGACCCGCAGGAGCTGCTCGCCGAGGCCGAGTGGCTGGCCAAGACCGGCGTGCGCGAGCTGGTCCTGGTCAGTGAGAACAGCACGTCGTACGGCAAGGACCTGGGCGACCCGCGCCTGCTGGAGAAACTGCTGCCACAGCTCGCCGCGGTCGACGGCATCGTCCGGGTCCGGGCCAGTTATCTGCAGCCCGCCGAGACCCGCCCCGGCCTGGTCGAGGCGATCGCCACCACGCCCGGTGTGGCCGCCTACTTCGACCTGTCCTTCCAGCACTCCAGCGAGCCGGTGCTGCGCCGGATGCGCCGCTTCGGCTCGACCGACCGCTTCCTGGAGCTGCTCGACTCGGCCCGCAAGCTGGCGCCCATGGCGGGCGCGCGGAGCAACTTCATCGTCGGGTTCCCCGGCGAGACCAAGCAGGACGTCGACGAGCTGATCCGCTTCCTCACCGAGGCCCGGCTGGACGCGATCGGCGTCTTCGACTACAGCGACGAGGACGGCACCGAGGCGGCCGGCCTGGACCGCAAGATCAGCGAGAGCACGATCAAGCGGCGGTACGAGAAGGTCGTCGCCCTGGCCGAGGAGCTGTGTGCCCAGCGGGCCGAAGATCGGATCGGCAACACCGTCGAGGTGCTCGTCGACACGATCGACGACGGCGAGATCGAGGGCCGCGCCGAGCACCAGGCTCCCGAGGTCGACGGCTCCACCACCCTGGTGAGCGGCGACCAGGGCGTCGATCTCGCCGCTCTGCGCCCCGGTGACCTGGTGCGGGCCCGCGTCACGGGCACCGAGGGCGTGGACCTGATCGCGGTGCCGATGGAGATGATCTCGGCAGCGCCGGTGATCCGGTGACCAACGAGCCGGTGCCCGCGCCGCGCGTGGTGTCGCTCTACAACGCCGCCAACGCGCTGACCGTGGTCCGGATCGTGCTGGTGCCGGTCTTCCTGGCACTGGTCGTCGTCTCCGAGATGAACGACCCGGACTGGCGGATGGCCGCCTGCCTGGCGTTCTGCATCGCCGCGGCGACCGACTTCGCGGACGGCTGGATCGCCCGCAGATGGCACCTGGTCACCTCCTTCGGCAAGGTCGCCGACCCGATCGCGGACAAGGCCCTGACCGGCACGGCACTGGTTCTGCTCTCCCTCTACGGCCCGCTGCCCTGGTGGGTGACCGTGCCGATCCTGATCCGTGAGTGGGGCGTGACCGCCCTGCGGTTCTGGGTCATCCGGTACGGCATCATTCCCGCCTCACGGGGTGGCAAGCTCAAGACCGGGCTCCAGACCCTCGCCATCGCGTGGTACCTGTGGCCCGTTCCGGAGCCGTTCCATCTCGTGGGCGTGGTGCTCATGGGCGCCGCGCTGGTGGTCACCGTGGTCACCGGCGCCGACTATGTGCTGCAGGCCCTGAGGCTGCGGCGGGCGGCCCGCGAGAAGTCCTAGGAGGTCCCGATGGAGATGTCCGTGGCGGCCGCCGCGGCCGTGCACGCCCTCGTCGATCGCCGGGAGACCGTGGCGACGGCCGAGTCGCTCACCGGTGGCCTGGTGGCCGCGACGATCGTCGAGATCCCCGGGGTGAGCGCCGTCTACCGCGGCGGGTTCGTGGTGTATGCCACCGACCTCAAGGCGCGCCTCGCGGGCGTACCGCAGGAGCTTCTGGACGAGCGGGGCCCGGTTGACGGTGACGTGGCCGCCGCCCTGGCCCAGGGTGTCCGGGAACGCTGCGGCGCGGACTGGGGCCTGGCCACCACCGGTGTCGCGGGCCCGGACCCGCAGGACGGCAAGCCGGTCGGGCTCGTCTATGTCGCGGTCGCCGATCGGGCCGGGGCCACGGTGCGCGAATTGAAACTGGACGGAAACCGGGAAGCCGTCCGCACCGAAAGTGTGACGGCCGTCCTGCAATTGCTGACCGACTCTCTCCGCGCCCTGCCGGCGCGGCTTTGAGCTGGGAATACTTCCGGCCGTGCGCGAGTTGTCCGGTTCGATGGCGAGTCGGCCGGTCCGGGAATTCGGCGGGGCGGGATGTCGGCGCGGCTCGCGCCAGGTACGGTTGCGGGAAGCCTCCGGCGTCAGCCGGCGGCGAGCCCGCAGGAGGAGGTGCCATGGTCCTGCTACGCCGCGTTATCGGCGACGCACTTCGTGCGCGCCGGCAGGGGCAGCACCGCACGCTGCGCGAGGTGTCGACCGCCGCGAACGTCAGCCTGGGATATCTGTCCGAGATCGAGCGTGGGCAGAAGGAGGCGTCCAGCGAGCTGTTAGCCGCCATCTGTGACGCACTCGGCGCCCGCCTCTCCGAGTTGCTCAGTGAGGTCAGCAACACGCTGGCGCTCGCCGAGAACATGGAGGGTGTGCTCGTCCCCATCGAGGAGAAGGCCGCCTCCGACGGGGATGTCGCCGTCAAGGTTCGCCAGGAGTCGCCGCTGAAGGCGACGTTGCACGCGACCCGCAAACCGAAGCGGGACATCGTCTACGCCGCCTGATCATGAAGACGTCAGGGCCGGGCCGTTCCCTTGGGAGCAGTCCGGCCTTCTTCGTGCCTCGCCCATGTGACTCAGGGCGGCGTAGCCTCGATGCCAGGGGAGACCCTGAGATCCCCCTGACGACACGTGACGCAGCTGGCGTCCGGCTGTCACGATGGGTTTCGCGTCACCGACAGATCCAGCGGTGACGCGTCCGACGGAGCGACATTTGAGGGGACACCACGAGATGGCGAATCCGTTCGTCAAGGGCTGGCACTACGTGATGGCGCTCTTCGGCGCGAAGATCGACGAGTACGCCGACCCGAAGGTCCAGATCCAGCAGGCCATCGAGGACGCTCAGCGCCAGCACCAGGCTCTCGTGCAGCAGGCCGCGGCCGTCATCGGCAACCAGCGGCAGCTCGAGATGAAGCTGTCCCGGCAGATGTCCGAGGTCGAGAAGCTTCAGGGCATGGCCCGCCAGGCTCTGGTGCTCGCCGACCGGGCCCGCGCCGCCGGTGACGAGTCCGAGGCGCAGAAGTACGAGCAGACCGCACAGACCCTGGCCACCCAGCTGGTCGCCGGTGAGCAGTCGATGGAGGACCTGAAGACCCTCCACGACCAGGCTCTCGGCGCGGCCGGACAGGCCCGCAAGGCGGTCGAGAACAACGCCATGATCCTCCAGCAGCGCATCGCCGAGCGGTCCCGTCTGCTCAGCCAGCTCGAGCAGGCCAAGATGCAGGAGACCGTGGCCAAGTCTCTCGAGTCGATGTCGCAGCTCGCCGCGCCGGGCAACACCCCGTCTCTGGACCAGGTGCGCGACAAGATCGAGCAGCGCTACGCGAACGCCATGGGCCGCGCGGAGCTGGCCTCCAACTCGGTCGAGGGCCGCATGCTGGAGGTGCAGAAGTCCAGCCTGGACCTGGCCGGCGCCTCCCGCCTGGAGCAGATCCGGTCCAGCATGGCGGGCGAGAAGCTCGGTGGCGCCGCGGCACAGCCGGCCGTCGACCAGCCGGCCACCCCGACCGCCGACCCGGCGAGCGTCGCGCGTCTCGACGAGATCCGCGCCAGCCTGAACCAGAAGCGCGGCGACACCAGCGCGGCCGGCTGACCGGCACCCAACGCGGGAGAGGAGCGACGGTGGACGAGCGGGCCAAGTATTTCCGGCGGCTCAAACGGCTGCGTGGGGCCGCGCGGCGGTGGAGCGTGATGGGCGGTGGCCTGACCGCTGCCGCGCTCGTCATGACGCCGTACGCGGGGATCGGCCCCGGCGACGCCGCCTGGGCGGCCGGAGCCGGCGCGTCGGTCGTCCTCGCCTGGTGGCGCTGGAAAGATCACCGCGAGCTGGCCGCCACCCCGGCGCCGCCGCCCTCCCTGCCGGAGGACAAGCTCAGTGCCGCCCTGCAGCGGTTCCCCGCCGGCCGCACCGTGCTGCGGGAGGTCCGGCGCCAGCGCAACCGTTTCGCGCTGCGCGGTTCCGTGATCGCCGACGCGTGGGAGCGGCTCGAGCGGGCCTCGCACACCATGGCCGGGCTGGCCGGCCGGCTCACCGGGGTGGGGGAGACCGCGCTGCTCGAGGCGGCGACCGCCGAGCGGTGGCTACGCGATCTCGGGCAGCGGGCGGCCAGTGTCGAGCGGGCCATCCCCCTGGGGCAGTCGGGGCAGCGTGACGCCCTGGTCGAGTCGCACGCCGGGCTGGCCGAGCAGTTCAGTGAGGGCGTCGAGGCCTACGAGCAGCTGGTCGCCGCGGCCGCGAGTTACGTGGCCGAGGACGGGCATCCGCTCGCCGAGACGCGCCACCCGGTCTACTTCAGCCTCGTCGACGCGGCCGACAAGCTGCGCGGCATCGCCGAGGGCCTGGCCGAGCTGCGGACCGGCGATATCCGGGTGCCCCCTGCCGCCCGATCCGCGCCGCGCCCGGCATCAGACCCGTTCGGGTCGGCATCAGACTCCTTCGGGACGGCATCAGACCCCTTCCTGACGGCATCAGATCCGACGGAGCCCTTCCGTTCGGCGTCCAGCCCGACCGAGCCTCTCCGCTCTCCGTCCGGCCCGACCGAGTCCTTCCGTGCCGCGTCTGGCCCGGGGGGCGCCGCCTACTCCACGTCCGACCCGCTCAGCGCGTCCGACGAGCTCCGGGAGACGCGCGCCGGGGAGTCACGCCGACCACCGGGCTCGCGGTCCCCAGCGGCCGGCTGATCACGGCTCCGGCTGGCAGCGGGGGCACCAGTACGTGATCCGCTCGCCCTGGTCCGCCTTGCGGATCGCCGTGCCGCACCGGCGGCACGGCTGGGCGCGACGGCCGTACACATAACTGGTCTCGCCCTTGCGTAGCGAACCGGTGGTGGTCTGCGTCCAACGGCCGCGGTTGGAGGCGACGAGTTTCTGCGCCAGCTCGACCGTGCCGGTGAGGTCGGCGACACCCGAGACCGGTGTCCATGGCCACAGGCCCCGCAGGAACAGCGTCTCGGCCTTGTACAGGTTGCCCACCCCGGCGAGGTTCCGCTGGTCCAGCAGCGCCTCGGCGATCGACGTGGACTGATCGGCGGAGATCCGGCGTACCGCCTCGGCCGGATCCCAGTCGGCGCCCAGCAGGTCCGGTCCGAGGTGGCCGACCAGACTGTCCTCGTCGGCCGTCGGGACCAGGGAGATCTCGTGCAGGTGATAGCCGACCGCCACCGATCGGGCCGTGCGCAGCACCACCCGGATCAGGTGGGCGGGCCGCCCGGTCCAGCGTTCGCCCGGGGCGTAGGCACGCCAGGCGCCCTCCATCCGTAGATGTGAGTGGAGGGTGTGCGGCGGACGACCGTCACGGGTCAGGCGCAGCAGCAGGTGTTTGCCGCGGCTGGCCGACTCGGCGACCGTCCAGCCGTTCAGGTCCGTCGTCGCCAGGCGTGGGACCCGGAAGTCGGAGCCGGTCAGGGTTTCCCCGGTCAGGGCCTTCTCCAGAACCCGGGCGGTGTTCCAGACGGTGTCACCTTCCGGCATGCCCTCATTCTGCCCCGGCCCGGGGCGTCGAAACCGGATGCCGGCCGTGCGGCGCGGCTGACATCCTGCCCGCATGGATCTGGACATCGCCCCGGTCGGGGACCGGCTGGAGCTCTACGCGGAACTCGACGGAGGCTGGCCCGAGTTCATGACCAAGGATCCGACCGGAGCCTTCTACTACCGTTACGCCGACCGGTTCTGGCCGGACTTCGCGCTGCTCGCGGTCGATCGGGACACCGGCCGGGCGGTGGCCAAGGCGCATTCCGTGCCGCTGGCCTACGACGGGGACATCACCGAGGGGCTGCCCGAGGGTGGCTGGGACTGGGTGTGCCGCACGGCCCTGCACGACAGCCTTGGCGGCGCCGAGCCGACCATGGTGTCCGCCTTGGAGATCAACATCCGCTCCGACCTGCGCGGGTCCGGCCTGTCCGGGCTGATGCTCACGGCCATGCGCGACAACGCGGCACGGCACGGCTTCACCGACCTGGTCGCGCCGGTCCGGCCCAGCGGCAAACCCGACGAGATCAACAGACCCATCGGGGAGTACGCCTACGCGACCCGCCCCGACGGCCTGCCGATCGACCCGTGGCTGCGGGTGCACGTGCGGGCCGGGGCGTCGATCCTCAATGTGGCGCACTACAGCATGAGCTTCGCGGGGACGCTTCCGCAGTGGCGATCGTGGACCGGGTTGCCGTTCGACCGTACGGGGCCGGTGGAGGTGCCGGGAGCGCTGTCCCCGATCCACTGCGATGTCGCCCAGAACCATGCCGTCTACATCGAACCCAACGTCTGGGTCCACCACCGCATCTGACGCTCACGCTGTCAGCGCATGGATCTTGGTGGCTGTGTCACACCGCTGTCTCGGCGGGCTTGAGACAGCGGTGTGACACAGCCGGGTTTCAGCGGGCGGTGATGCGGACGGTGTCGCCGGGGACGACCGAGAGCAGCACGACGGCGCGGCCGTTGTTGACGGCGATCGCCACGCGGTCGGCGGAGTCGGCGAAGACGAGCAGCTCACCGACGTTCACGTCGGCGAACGTGGTGCCGCGCCGGGCCCGGACCCCACCGTTCACCAGCAGCTCCGAACCGAGACCGGAGAGCGCCGACCCGTCCGCGGCGAGCTGCACGTTGCCGAACCGGTCGACGGTGAGGACCTCGGCCTCGATCCAGCCGTCCCCGATCGTCACGTGCGGGTCGGGCAGGCGGGTCAGGCTCGCCGGATCGATCGCGGGACCGGCCTGCTCGGGTGCGGCACCGGCAGCCAGGTGCGCCGCGGCAGGGGCGAAGAGGTCCCGCCCGTGAAAGGTGCGGGAGACGTCGCCGAACGTCCAGTCCTTGTTGTCCAGCTCATGCGCGGCGGTGATGCCGCCGAGGGCCTCGGCGGCCCAGATCAGCAGTCCGTTGTCCGGGCCGACCAGGAGCCCGTTCGGCGTGGTCAGCACGATGCCGCGGCGGGCCGTGCCGACGCCGGGGTCGACCACCGCCAGGTGCACGGAGGCCGGCAGGTGGGGCGCGGTCTGCGCCAGGACGGCCGCACCCCGGGCGACGTCAGCCGGCGGGACATGATGAGTGACGTCGATCACTTTGATGTCGGGAGCGACCCGCGCGATCGAGCCATGGCAGGCGGCGACAAAGCCGTCAAAGGTGCCGTAATCGGTAGTGAAGCTGATCCATCCATAACCGGCCATGGTGGTCAACGTTACTGCCTGTTGTTGTTCGATGTGGTACGGGCACGCCGGGGCGTCGTGGCAGTGTTGGGCCATGCGTCTCGTGATCTTCACCGAACCCCAGCAGGGCGCCACCCACGACGATCTCCTGCGTGTCGCCAAGGCCGCCGAGGACGGCGGCTACGACGGGTTCTTCCGCTCCGACCACTACCTCAAGATGGGCGACGGCTCCGGCCTGCCCGGGCCCACCGACGCGTGGATCACGCTGGCCGCCCTGGCCGTGCAGACCTCCCGCATCCGGCTCGGCACGCTGGTCAGCTCCGCCACCTTCCGGCTGCCCGGCCCGCTGGCGATCGCGGTGGCCCAGGTCGACGCCATGAGCGGCGGACGAATCGAGTTCGGCCTCGGCGGCGGCTGGTTCGAGGACGAGCACACCGCCTACGGCATCCCGTTCCCGTCGCTCGGTGAACGCTTCGACCGTCTCGAGGAACAGCTGGAGATCATCACCGGCCTGTGGGAGACGCCCGAGGGGTCCACCTACGACTTCAAGGGCAAGCACTACCAGGTCGGCAACTCGCCCGCGCTGCCCAAGCCGGTGCAGACCCCGCGCCCGCCCGTCATCATCGGCGGCCACGGCAAGAAGCGCACGCCGTACCTGGCCGCACGCTATGCCACCGAGTTCAACGTCCCCTTCTCCAAGATCGAGGACATTCCGGCACAGTACGACCGGGTCCGCGCCGCCTCCGACGCGCTGGGCCGCACCGAACCGCCCGCCTTCTCCGCGGCCGCCGTCCTCTGCGTCGGCCGCGACGACGCCGAGGTGAAGCGTCGCGCCGCCGCGATCGGCCGGGAGGCCGACGAGATGCGCACCAACGGCGGCGTCGTCGGAACCCCGGCCGAGGCCGTCGACGCCATCCGTCGCTACGCCGAGGCCGGAGCGTCCCGCCTCTTCCTGCAGGTCCTCGACCTGTCCGACCTCGACCACATCGACCTGGTCGCCTCTGCGGTGGCCCCGCAGCTCTGACGCCACGCGCCGCTGGGGCGGCCGTCATCTGGAGGGCCGCGCCAGCAGTGCGACCGCACGCCGTCCCGGTTGACCAAAGCCGTCCCGGTTGACCAAAGCCGTCCGGCGGACCAAAGCCGTCCGGCGGACCAACGCCGTCCGGCGCCCCTGACGTCCCGGCCGTGCCGTGTCGACCCCGCCCTTTCGGTGCTTCCCCGGGTCCTGCCGTCCGGCGGATCGGTTCGGGCCGTGCCACTCCGGCGAGCCGGTCCGGGCCAACCGTCCCGACGGGGCGTCCGGCGACCCATGGCCCACTGAGCCGTGATACCGGTACTCCGCTGCGGCCCCGGCGACCACGGCCTACCGGCGCTTCCCACTCGCGGCTTCAATGCGCCACAGTGTTCCGCCGACTGTCCACGAGCGTGCACCCGCCCAGCGTGCCCACGTTCTGCTGGGTTGGGCTCTGCTGTTCGGACGTCGCGGGCTCGGTGGCGGTGGGGTCAGGCTCGCAGCCGGAGGCCCCGGGGTGTGGTGCGGAAACCGGCCGTGGTGAGGGCGTCCCGCAGTGGTGAGGCGTGCACCGACTCGCCGTCGGCGCGTTCCACCGACATCGGGCCCAGCGCGCCCGATCGGACCGCGCCGGCCAGACCGTGGGCGGCCCGGGTGAGCAGGTCGGTGTCGTCAGAGAAGGACAGCAGGGTGCGTCCCCCGCGCTCGACGTAGAGGACCAGGGCGCCGCCGGACAGCACCACCAGGGCACCCGCTTTGCGGCCGGCTCGATGACCGGCTTTGGCGACCGGCTCGCCGCTGCCGCTGTCGACGATCCGCTCCGGCCATGGCAGCGCCGCCCCGTACGGGTTGGCCGGGTCGGTCGACGCCAGCACTACCGCGGGGGCCGTGTCACGGCGTTCGTCGTCGGGTTCGCTGAGTGCCCGCAATCGGTCCACCGCGCCGGGCACCGCGAACTGCGCCGCCCCGAGTCCTTCGACGAAATAGCCACGCCGGGCCGCCCCGCGTTCCTCCAGAGCCGCCAGCACCGGATAGACCGCCGCGAACCCGCCGGTCACCCCCTCGGCCACCGCCGCGCCGCGGGTCACCACACCGTGCCGCTCCAACAGCACGTCGGCGACCGCCGCCGCCCGCCGGGTCGGGTCCAGATCGCGCTCGGGAAGCCGGGACCAGCGGCCCGCCATGTTCGGTGGGCCACCGCGGGCCGGCATCGATGGTCGTCCGGGACGGCGGTACCGCGCGCGGGCCGGAGCCGCTTTCGCCTTGTGCGCGCCGCTGCCGCCGAGCAGGGCCCGCAGCGGCGCGAAGGTGTCGTTGGTCAGGTGGCCGGCCCACACCAGGTCCCACACGGCCGCGGACAGTTCGGTGTCGTCGGTCGAGCCGACCCGGTCGGAGAGCGACCGGAAGAACAGGGCCTGCCCGCCGTCGAGCGCGTCGAGGACGGACTGGTGCAGTGGCGTCGCCGCGAACTCCTCATCGGGTGGTGGCAGCAGCAGCGGGGCGCTCTCCGCATACGCCAGGGTCACCCAGCCGTCCCCTCCGGCGATCGACCCGGAACCGGCCCAGAGCACTTCACCGGAGGCGCACAGCTCGTCCAGCTGTGGTGCCGCGTAGTCGGCCACCCTGGCCGGAAGCACGAGCCGTTCCCACGCCGACGCCGGCACCGCCACGCCCTGGATCTGCTCGAGCGCGGCGGCGAGCGCGTCAACGCCACGGGCGTTGCCGCCCACCTGCTGCCAGCGGGGCAGGAAGGTGGCCAGGATCCGGGGTGGCACCGGTTCGATCTCGCGGCGCAGCGCGGCCAGCGAGCGCCGGCGCAGCATCCGCAGCACCTCGGCGTCACACCACTCGGTCCCGGCGCCGCCGGGGGAGAACTCGCCGGAGGTGACCCGGCCGGTGGCGCTGAGCCGTTTGAGGGCCTGCTCGACGACGAAGACGCCGAGCCCGAACCGGGCCGCGCAGGTCGCCGCCGCGAACGGCCCGTGCGTGCGGGCCCAGCGGGCGACCAGGTCACCGAGCGGGTCGGCGACCGGCTCGAGATAGGCCTCCGGAACACCGACCGGTAGCGCCACGCCGAGCGCGTCGCGGTAGCGCCCGGCGTCGTCGATGCCGATCCAGCGGTCCTCGCCGGCCACCCGCACGCGGATCGCCCGGCGGGCCGCGGCGAGTGCTTCCACCCACTCCTCGGGCACACCTCGAACGGCCAGTTCGGCCGCGGACAGGTCACCGAGGAGCCGGAGCAGCTCGGCCGCGTCCTCGGCGTCGCGTGGGGTGCGCTGTGCTGTGAGCCACTGCAGCTGGGTCTCGGTCTCGGCGACGACCTCGGGGTCGAGCAGTTCCCGCAGATCGACCCGGCCCAGCAGCTCGCCGAGCAGGGTCGAGTCGAGGGCGAGCGCGGCGGCCCGGCGCTCGGCCAGTGGCGCGTCACCCTCGTAGAGGAACGCGCCCACGTAACCGAACAACAGCGACCGGGCGAACGGCGACGGCCGCGCGGTCTCGGCCTCGACCAGCCGGACCTTGCGCCCGGCGATCTCCCGCATCAGACCGGTCAGGCCGGGCACGTCGAAGACATCCTGCAGGCACTCGCGAGCGGCCTCCAGCGTCACCGGGAAGTCGGCGAACTCCCGCGCCACGTCGAGCAGCTGCGCCGACCGCTGACGCTGCTGCCAGAGCGGCTGGCGGCGGCGCGGGTCACGTCGGGGCAGCAGCAGAGAGCGGGCGGCGCATTCGCGGAACCGGGACGCGAACAGCGCCGACGTGCCGACCGACTCCTCGACCAGCTGGACGATCTCCTCCGGGTCGAAGGCGATCAGGTCGCTGCCGGGTGGCTCCTCCGCGGTGTCCGGCAGGCGTACGACGATGCCGTCGTCGGAGGGCATGACCTGGCCGTCCACGCCGTATCGCTCGGTCAGCCGGCGGGCGATGGCCAGAGCCCACGGCGCGTTCACCCGGGCACCCAGCACACAGTGCACGGTCATCCGCCAGTCGCCGAGCTCGTCGCGGAAGCGTTCGACCACGACGGTCCGGTCGTCGGGCAGATACCGGGTCGACTCACGCTGCTCACGCAGATAGGCCACCAGGTTTCCGGCCGCCCACTCGTCGAGCCCCGACTCGCGCAGCGCGGTGGTGGCCGCCTCGTCGCCGGCCTTGACCAGTGAGCGCAGGCGGGCGCCGATCGCACGGCCCAGCTCGATCGGGCGGCCCGGCGAGTCACCCTTCCAGAACGGCATCCTGGCTGGTGCGCCGGGAGCGGGGGAGACCAGCACCCGGTCGGGGGTGATGTCCTCGATGCGCCAGGACGTCGAGCCGAGCAGGAACACGTCGCCCACCCGGGACTCGTAGACCATCTCCTCGTCGAGCTCGCCCACCCGGGAGGCACGCTCCGAGCCGGCCAGGAACACCCCGAACGTGCCGCGGTCGGGGATGGTGCCGCCACTGGTCACGGCGAGACGCTGCGCGCCCGGCCGGCCGGTGAGCCGGTCGGTGGCCCGGTCCCAGACCAGGCGTGGGCGCAACTCGGCGAACGCGGTGGACGGATAGCGCCCGGACAGCATGTCGAGCACGGCGTGCAGCGCCGACGACGGCAGCTCGGCGAACGGCGCCGCCCGCCGGACCAGCGCCGCCAGATCGTCGACCTGCCACTCGTCGAGCGCCGTCAACGCGACGATCTGCTGAGCCAGCACGTCCAGTGGATTGCGTGGGCAGCGCAGCTCCTCGATCGCGCCGTCGCCCATCCGCTCGGCCACCACAGCACAGGACAGCAGGTCCCCGCGATGCTTCGGGAAGACCACGCCCCGGGACACCGCACCCACCTGGTGCCCGGCCCGGCCGATGCGCTGCAGACCGGCCGCGACCGACGGTGGCGCCTCGATCTGCACCACGAGATCGACCGCACCCATGTCGATGCCCAGCTCCAGGCTCGACGTCGCCACCACCGCCGGGAGCAGCCCGGATTTCAGCGCCTCCTCGATCTGTTTGCGTTCCTCGCGGGAGACGCTGCCGTGGTGGGCCCGGGCCACGACCGGTGGCGCGCCGCGGGTGCCGCCGGCCTGCGCCATGATCTCCGCGGGTGTGCGGTACCCGGCGGGGACCTGTGCCGACTCGGGATCGGCGCGCTCGGCGGCGAGCTCGTTGAGACGGGCGCAGAGCCGCTCGGACCCCCGCCGTGAATTCGTGAACACGATCGTCGACCGATGCGCCTGGATCAGGTCGAGCACCCGCTCCTCGACGGCCGGCCAGATCGACGGCGTGTGCCGCCCGGAACCCGGATCGTCCTGATCGGGATCCGGCCTCTCGTCGAGGCGTGTCATGTCCTCCACGGGGACCTCGACCGTCACCTCGATCGTCTTCGCGCTGCGTGGCTGCACGATCTCGACATCGTGGGCACCGCCGAGGAACCGGGCGGTCTCGTCGATCGGCCGGACGGTCGCGGACAGACCCACCCGTTGGGCGGGGCGTTCCAGAAGGGCGTCCAGCCGCTCCAGCGAGAGCGCCAGATGCGCGCCCCGTTTGGTAGCCGCGACGGCGTGCACCTCGTCGAGGATCACTGTCTGGACGCCTCGCAGCGACTCCCGCGCAGCTGATGTGAGCAGCAGGAACAGCGACTCCGGAGTGGTGATCAGAATGTCCGGCGGGGTGCGGGCGAAGCCGCGCCGCTCCTCGGCCGGGGTGTCGCCGGTGCGCATGCCCACGGTGATCTCCGGCGGTGGCAGACCGAGCCTCCCGGCCGCCTGCCGGATCCCGGTCAACGGCGCCCGGAGGTTGCGCTCCACGTCAACGGCCAGCGCTTTCAGAGGGCTCACGTAAAGCACGCGGCATCGATGCCGGACCTGCTCCGGAGCCGGCTCGCGGGCCAGCCGGTCGAGCGACCACAGGAAGGCCGCCAGCGTCTTGCCGGAACCGGTTGGGGCCACCACCAGGGCGTTGTGCCCCGCACCGATCGCCCGCCACGCTCCGGTCTGAGCGGCGGTGGGCGCGGCGAAGGCGGCCGTGAACCACTCACGTGTGGCCGGACCGAACTTCTCTAGCACCTCTCGCACGCCTCACATCCTGCCCCGGGGGTATGACAGAAAACCCGCGTGCGGACGCGACGCCGGTCCGGAAGACCGGGAAAACCCGACTTCTTCTGCTGTACGGGTGGAGCGCGCGCCCTTACTCGGCAGGTGGCGGAGCGCGTAGCCGTACCCAAGAAAGATCTTGAAGGGTTTTCGGATCCTGCAGGCGCTGAGCGGGGGCCGGGTGAGCGTCGTTCCTTGGGCGGTCTGTGCGTGATTATCCTGATACCCGACGTGATGGGTGGGTGCCGATGGCGGTCAGGCAGATGCTCGTCGCAGACCGGTACCGCCTTCTGGAACCGGTCGGCGCCGGCGGGATGGGCCGGGTCTGGCTGGCCCGGGACGAGATGCTGCACCGCGACGTGGCCGTCAAGGAAATCGTGCCGCCCTCGTGGATGTCCGATGCTGAACAGCACCGCATGCATGCTCGGACCCTCCGTGAGGCACGCAGCGCCGCTCGTCTCAACCATCCGCACGTGGTCCGGATCTACGACGTCGTGCACGCCGAGGGCCTGTCCTGGATCGTCATGGAGTACGTGCCGTCCCGTTCGCTCCATCAGGTCCTCAATGAAGACGGGCCGTACGAGCCGGCGGTCGCCGCACGAATCGGCCTGGCCGTGCTCGACGCGCTCGCCGCCGCGCACCGAGCCGGTGTCCTCCATCGTGACGTGAAACCGCACAACGTGCTGATCGGTACCGACGGTCGCGTGGTTCTGACCGATTTTGGTCTGGCCACCTTCGTCGGTGACGGTTCGGTGACCGCTCCCGGGCTGATCGTCGGCTCGCCGCAGTACGTCTCTCCGGAACGCGCCCGCAACGGTGCGTCCACCGTCGAGTCCGACCTCTGGTCCCTCGGCGCGACCCTCTACGCCTCGGTCGAGGGGCACTCCCCGTATGCCCGGGAGACCGCGATGGCGACCCTTGCCGCCCTGGCCACCGAACCACCCGATCCGCCCGTCCGGGCCGGGCCGCTCGCCGCCGTCCTCGACGGTCTGCTGCGGTACGAGCCCACCAGCCGACTGACCGTCCCCGAGATCGAACGCCGGCTTCGCATGATCGTGTTCAGCGATCCGCGGGAGATACCGTTCCTGCCTCGCCAGGACCGTTCCGGGACGGCGAGGAAGCCCTCCGGACAGGCCGTCTTCACAACCCCTTCCCGGCCGGATCCCGTGGCGCCGGAGCCGGCCGGTTCTGTCGCGGCGCCGGGGCCGGCCGGTTCTGTGGCGGCGCCGGGGCCGGCCGGTTCTGTCGCGGCGCCGGGGCCGGATCTCACCAGTTCTGTCGCGGGGGCGGGGCCGGGTGCCGCCGGTTTTGTCGCGGGGGCGGGGCCCGATCTCACCGGTTTTGTCGCGGGGGTGGGGTCGGGGCCGGATACCACGGCGCCGGAGCCGGTCGGTTCGGCTGCCTCGTCCGGGCTGGATCCGGCGGGCTCGGAGGGGACGGTTCCCGCGGCATCGGGGCGTTCCGGCGTGGGCGATTCCGGATCGGACCGGCCCACCGGCCCGTCGCGGGGCACGGCCACCGTGACCGGCCGGCACCCCCAGCAGCCACCGCCGGCCTGGCCGCCGATACCGCCGGGGAGTCCGGCGCGGCCGGCTGGTAACGAACGGCCCCCTACCGGCCACGAGCGGCCCCCGACCGGTCACGAGCGGCCCCCTACCGGCCACGAGCGGCCTTCGGCCGGTCACGAGCGGCCTTCGGCCGGTCACGAGCGGCCGTCGCCCCGCCAGTTGCGGCGGGCCGTTGCTCCCGCGGCCCCGCCTGACGTGGACACCCGTCGTCCCGGGCCGCGGCCGGCTCCACGTCAAGGGGGTTCCGTGCCCGCCGGAAGCGTTCCGGAGCAGGCCGACATCCCGTCCGGTACGCCACGGGAGGAGCCCGGTCCGGACCTCACCGGTGCCGCTCTCGAACATTCTGAGCAGGCGAGCCAGTCGGTTCCCGCGGCATCTCCCGTCGCGTCGGCCGATGATCCGGCCGCGCCGGTCGGCCCGTCGTCACCCGAGGCGGAACGTCACCCTGCGGATGTCGTTTCGTCTACGGCATCCGGTTCGGCGGCGTTTCCCGGCTCGTCCGCAGATCCTGGCGTGTCCCTCCATCCCGTCCTGCCCGTCGATACCGGCTCGTCCGTGCAGTCTGGATCCGATCGTCACCCCGTCGATGGTGGATCGCCCACCCTGGCTCGTGGCAGTTCGGCTGATCCGAGCCATGGCGGCTCGCCTGCCTCGGCCGAAGTTGGTTCGCCTGCTTCGAGCCATGGCGGTTCCTCTGCCTCGGCTGAAGTTGGTTCGTCTGCTTCGAGCCATGGCGGTTCCCCTGTCCCGGCTGAAGCTGGTTCGCCTGCCTTGTCCGATGCCGATCCTCGGCCGGTGGATGATGGCTCGTCCGTGGCCGTCGATGCTGATCAGGGGTCGGATGCCGGGGTTCTTGCTTCCGGGAGCGCTGACCAGAGCTCGGCGGACGGTCCGTCGTCGCCTTCCGAGACGTCTGCCGAGGTCGACTCGACCGGGACAGGAGGTTTCGATCGCTCCTCGGCATCCGGCTCCGACGGGCCGGAAACCGCAGGAGTTTCCCACCCTCCGGGACAAGCCCTGGTGCGGGCCGGTGCCAGGGCCGGTGCTGCCGCTGGTGCCAGCGGGCGGCGATCACGCCGCCGCCGGTTCGGGCGTCCGGCGCCGATTCGCGTCACCCCGGCCCGGCTCACGGTGACCGGACTCGTGGTGCTGTTGCTCGGCGGCAGCCTGGTGGCCGGCTATGTGGCCGAGCTGACCGGTGCCCGGCCGCAGGTGTTTCTCCCGTCACCGCTGTCCTCCACATCTTCGTCCATGCCCGCCCAGCCATCCGGCCAGCAACCGGGGGGCACCGCGCCCGGGCCGGTACCGACCTCTCCGCCTCTCGTCCCGGTAGTGCCGGGCCCCACCACGGGCCTGCCGGTCTCCCCGTCAGCCCTGGCGGTGTCCCCGTCCGGCCCGGAGTTGTCCCCGTCCGGCTCCGCGTTGTCCGGGACGGCCCCCGCCACGGAACCGGTCACTCCGGACGGGCGAACGTTCTCTCCCCTGGCCTGCGAGACATCACCGGCCGAGAGCCTGCCCTTCACCCCGCTCCCGGGCTCCGCCCGCGGGGTCAACGGCTGGAAGCTGCAGGCCGGCTGGTCCTACTTCACCGACGGCTCCGGTTTCCACATCGCCGTGCCCGACGGGTGGACCCACGAGCGCATCGGTTCGACACACTGCTTCCGGAGTCCACGCAGCACCCGGGTGATGACCGTCGACACCGGGCGGGACCCGGCCGACGATCCGTTGACGGCATCCCGTGCCGCGGAACGCCGTCTCGCCGCCTCGGGTGACCTGTCCGAATACGAACTGATCGGTCTCGCCTCGGTGCCGTTGCTGAACCGCGCCGCCGACTGGGAGTACCGATACCAGACGTCGGCCGGCGCGGCCCGGCACACCGTCGTCCGATGGTTCCTCACCGGACGCAAGGCCTACGTGCTCGGCTGGAGTACGCCGGAGAAGACCTGGAAATCCGACCTGAGCCGGATCCAGATGATCCGCAGCACCTTCTACTCCAGCGCGCCCCGGTGAGGTCCTCGACTGCGCCGGGGCGCCGAGCGGCTCGTGTTCAGCCGGCGCTGGCGGTGGCCAGCTTGATGCCGAAGCCCACGAAGAGGGCGCCCACCGCAGTCGTCGCCCCGGCCGCCAGGCGGCGCCGCTGCCGGAACTGCCCGGCGAGGTACCGCCCGCCGAAGATCAGCGCGGACAGGTAGAGCGCACTGAAGAACTGCACCACCGCACCGAGGATCAGGAAGGACACCTCGGGGTGGGCATACCCCGGCTCGACGAACTGGATGAAGAACGAGATGAAGAACAGGATGGCCTTCGGGTTGAGCAGGCTGATCACGGCCGCACGGCGGAACGGGCGCTGCAACTGAGCGGGTGGCTCCTCGACGGCCACCGCCGGCTCCGCGCGGTGCCGCCATCGGCTCCAGGCGCTGCGGATGATGTTGACGCCGACCCATCCCAGGTAAGCCGCACCCGCGTACTTCAGGATCAGGAACAGGGGTGGGTAGGCACCCAGCAGCGATGCCACGCCAGTCGCGGAGAGCACCATGAGAACCGTGTCACCGAGGAAGACGCCACCGGCCGCCCGGTAACCGGCGCGGACGCCCCGTTGTGCGGCCACCGACAACACGAAGATCGAGTTGGGGCCGGGCAGCAGGATGATGGCCACCACACCGAGCACGTACGTCCAGAAATCGGTGATGCCCAGCATCGGTCAGCCTTCCTTGAAGATCAGGGAGTGATTCATCCCGCCGCAAGCCGGTCACGCAGCCGCCGCGCGGCGGCGGGCCATTCATCCGCGGTCATCGCGAACACTACGGTGTCGCGCCAGGTGCCGTCCGGACGCCTGCGCTGGCGACGGATCAGCCCGTCCCGGCTCGCGCCCAGACGGGCGATCGCGTTCTGGGAGCGTTCGTTGAGGATGTCCGTGTACCAGAACACACGCTCGGCTCCGAGTACGTCGAAGGCCCGCTCCAGGAGCATCAGTTTCGCCTCGGTGTTGACGCCGGTCCGCCACCACTTTCGCCCGACCATGGTGTGGCCGATGCCGAGGGCACGCAGGTTCGTGTCGATGTCGTGGTACGTGGTCATACCGATCACGGCGCCGCTGGCCGGGTCGATCTGCGCCCACCCGCACCGCTGGCCCAGCCACTGACCGCGCAGCACCCCAGCGATGTCCTCGGTCAGCGCGTCGGGTGTGCGCGGACGCGGGTACGGGATGTGCCGCCAGACCTCCTCGTCGTCCAGCGCCTCGAACAGACCCGGCGCATGGCCGGGTGTGAGGGGCTCGAGGCGTACGTGCCGGCCCTCCAGCACGACCGGTGTCTGCCACTGTGAAGGGGAACCGGGCAGGTAGGACGGTGGTGCGGCAGCCACACCAGGCTCGGTCACCGGTGGACCGGCGACCGTCCGGAGGGGCAGGACACCGGCCCAGTGCGGCAGATCCAGATCCTCCGGGTCGTCCCCGACGCCGCCGGAACGCGCCCGGACGGACACCTCGGCCAATGGCAGCGCGAGGACGGTGGTCTGCGCCAGCTCCTGGCGGGTGGGTGGACGGCTGTCGGTGGATCGGCCCGGCCCGACCTTGTCGGCCAGCGCGTAGAGGACACGGAGCTTCTCGGCGGCGTCGGTGACCGGGCGGGCGATGCCGAGGGCGACCACCGAACGGTAGTTGGCGCTGTGGTTGAACTGTGATCGTGCGTACACCAGACCGTCCAGGAGCGTGACGGTCACGCACACCGCGACCCCGTCGCCCCGTGCGGCCAGGCCGAGCCGTGCACCGGTGGATCCGTGCAGGTAGAGGGTGTCGTCGATACGGACGTGCAGATTGGGCAGGACGCGGGGCTCACCGTCCACGACGAAGCCCACCGAACAGTCATACGCCTCGTCGAGAATCGCGTGGGCGGCCTCGCGTTCATAGCGCATCCGCTTGCGGGTGCGGGTGGCTGTCGTGCGATCGGTGGGTGTGTAGAGGTCGGTCATCGGAGCCTCCCCGGCGTGTTCCGCTTGCGTGATCTCCTGTACTAGTACAGGATTCCATCTGTGGCAGAACAATATCAGGTGACCGGAGCGACCGCCGCCGAGATTTCGGCCAGCATCGAGACCGGCGTCATGCGGGGCGACTGGGTGTTCGGAGCGGCGCTTCCGTCGGTACGGGTTCTTGCGAGCTCTCTGCACGTCAGCCCGGCCACGGTCGCCAAGGCGTACCAGGAACTGCGCCAGCGTGGCGTGATCGAGACCGCGGGCCGTCGCGGCACCCGGGTCCGGCCCCGTCCGGCGGTGTCCGCGCCGCGGTCCGGGCTGCGCACCCCGATTCCGGCCGGGGTGCGTGACCTCTCCTCCGGTGAGCCCGACCTGCGGCTGCTGCCACCGCTGGCACCCGCGCTGGCCGCGGCCGCGACCATGGCCGCCCCGACGCAGGGCTACGCCTCGGCGGTCACGATGCCCGAGCTGGCCGACGCGGCGCGTCCGCGTCTGCTCGCCGAGGGCGTGCCGGTCGCCGACGCCGGGATCGTGGTCACCTCGGGGGCGCTCGACTCGATCGAACGGGTGTTGAACGCGCATCTCCGACCAGGTGACACGGTCGCGATCGAGGACCCCGCCTGGGCGGCGCTGATCGACCTGCTGGCAGCCCTCGGCCTGCGCGCGGCGCCGGTGGCCGTCGACGACGAGGGGCCCGATCCGGAGTCGCTCGAAGCCGCGCTGCGATCCGGCGCCCGGGCCGTGGTGGTCACCGTCCGAGCACAGAACCCGACCGGCGTCGCGGTGAGCGCCACGCGCGCCGCGCGCCTCCGCGAGCTGCTGGGCGATCATCCCGGTGTCCTGGTCATCGAGGACGACCACGCTGCCGAGCTCGCCGAACACGGACCGCAGTGCATCGGTCCGGTGACGGGCAGCTGGGCGTTCGTGCGTTCGGCCTCGAAACCGTTCGGCCCCGATCTGCGTATTGCCGTTCTGGCCGGGGACGAGACGACGGTCGCCCGTGTCGCCGGGCGGATGCGGATCGGTATGGGCTGGGTCTCCACCGTGCTGCAGCGGATGCTGGTGTGGCTGTGGCACGACCCCGAGGTGACCGCGCTGGTCGGCAGGGCTGCGCAAATCTATGGCGTACGCCGTCGTGCGCTGCGCGAGGCACTTCGGGCGGTGGGCGTCGACGCGTCCGGCGACACCGGCATCAACGTCTGGGTTCCGGTGCCGGACGAGACGCGGGCCGTCGCCATGCTTCGTGACCAGGGTTTCGCCGTGGCCGCGGGCGCGCTCTTCCGGCTTGAGTCACGGCCCGGGATCCGCATCACGATCAGCACGCTCGGGCAGGAGGAGACGGCTGATCTGGCACGCGCGGTGGCGCTGGCCGTCCACCCCGCCGGAGTCACGTCGCCGATGAGGTGACCACCGGGAGGGTTACACCGGGCGGAATGTTGTCGGGGGGTAGGGGTAGAACGTTGCCATGCAGAGGACGGACGCGCCGATCGGCGCGCAGCAGTGGGTGCCGCCGCACCCGCGGAGCATCGACGAGCTGAAGCCGGCGGCGGCGGATTGTCACGGCTGCGAGCTGTACGAGAACGCGACCCAGACCGTGTTCGGCCGCGGAGCACCGCACGCGAAGATCGTCTTCGTCGGCGAGCAGCCCGGCGACGTCGAGGACCGGCACGGCCTGCCGTTCGTCGGTCCGGCCGGACGGCTGCTCCGGGACGCGGTGGACGATGCCGGCATCGACCCGGCTGAGCTCTACATCACCAACGCCGTGAAGCACTTCCGCTTCGAGCTGCGGGGCGGCCGCCGGATCCACCAGAACCCGGGCCCGGCTCACATCACCGCCTGCCGACCCTGGCTCGTGTCCGAGTTCTCCCTGCTCAAGCCGAAACTCGTGGTGATCCTCGGCGCGACGGCGGGCAAGGCGCTGCTCGGTCCGTCGTTCCGGGTCACCAGGTCGCGTGGACAGCTGATGCCCTGGCCCGCCTCGGCCCAGCACCCCGAGGACTTCCCGGTGGCGGAGATCCAGGCGATCGCCACGATCCATCCGTCCGCCGTGCTGCGGGCCGACGACCGGGAGACCGCCTACCGCGGGCTCGTCGACGATCTGCGGGTGGCGGCCGCGGCGGTCGCCTGAGTTCGGCCGGAACCCTCCCTGGGTACCCTTTCCCGGTGCGGTTGACAGACTTCTGGGAACGCCTGGAACAGAGCTTCGGCTCCGCCTATGCCCACAGCATCGCGGCCGACCATGCCTTCACGGAGCTCGGTGGCCGAACCATCGACGAGGCGATCACCAAGGGTATTGATACCGCTACTATCTGGCGAGCCGTGGTGGCGGCTTACCCCGATCGGGTGCCTTCACGGCTACGCTGAGCTGCTTTCGTACGCATGTTCTGGCGTGTCTCTCGATCGTCGTACAGGTGTTCGGCTATTGTCCACAGCGGCTCGGTCATCCACAGCACACGACAGGGCGAAGGATTTTTGTCGTACCCCTCGCCTAACGTGTCGACCGTGGTGAACAAAAGCTCGTCGACGAAGAGCACGAAGTCGAATACAGGGGTGGCGGGAATGGCGGCAGGACCTGATCGGGAGAAAGCGCTCGAACTAGCGCTGGCACAGATTGACAAGCAGTTCGGCAAGGGCTCGGTGATGCGGCTCGGGGAGCGCCCGGTCATGCAGATGGCCGTCATCCCCACCAGCTCCATCGCCCTCGATGTGGCGCTCGGCGTCGGCGGTCTGCCGCGCGGCCGGGTCATCGAGGTCTACGGTCCCGAGTCGAGCGGTAAGACGACGGTCGCCCTGCACGCGGTGGCCAACGCGCAGAAGGCTGGCGGCCTTGCGGCGTTCATCGACGCCGAGCACGCCCTCGACCCGGAGTACGCGCGGGCCCTCGGCGTCGACACCGACGCGCTTCTGGTCTCTCAGCCCGACACCGGTGAGCAGGCTCTGGAGATCGCGGACATGCTGATCCGCTCCGGCGCCCTCGACATCATCGTCATCGACTCGGTGGCGGCTCTCGTGCCGCGTGCCGAGATCGAGGGTGAGATGGGTGACAGTCACGTCGGTCTGCAGGCGCGGCTGATGAGCCAGGCGCTCCGCAAGATCACCGGTATCCTCAACAACTCGGGTACCACCGCCATCTTCATCAACCAGCTCCGCGAGAAGATCGGCGTCATGTTCGGCTCGCCCGAGACCACGACCGGTGGTCGCGCGCTGAAGTTCTACGCGTCGGTGCGTCTCGACGTCCGCCGCATCGAGAGCCTGAAGGACGGCACCGACGTCGTCGGTAACCGGACCCGGGTCAAGGTCGTCAAGAACAAGGTGGCCGCGCCGTTCAAGCAGGCCGAGTTCGACATCATGTACGGCAAGGGCATCTCGCGGGAGGGCTCGCTCATCGACGTGGGTGTCGAGCAGAGCATCATCCGCAAGTCCGGCGCCTGGTACACCTACGATGGCGACCAGCTCGGCCAGGGCAAGGAGAAGGCCCGGGAGTTCCTCAAGGAGAACCCGGACGTAGCCGCCGAGATCGAGAAGAAGATCCTGGAGAAGCTCGGCGTCGGTCAGGCTGGCGCGGGTGACGCCGCAGGTGGCCCCGAGCTGCCTCCGGTCGACTTCTGATCCGGTAACCCGCAATGGCTGGACGGCGCGGCGCACGGTCTGGGCGAGGATGGGATGCCATCCCGCCCAGGACCGGCGCCGGCATGGCAGCAGACGACGATGCGGCGGAGCCGCGACGTGCCTCCGGGCGTCGCGGTCGCCGCAGCGGTGGAGAACCATCGGGCGGCGGAGACGCGCATTCCGGTGGATACCCACACCGCGATGGCGAGGTGCCGGGCGGTGACGCGGATTTGCGGCCCGGCCATCCCGGTCGGCCCGACAGGGATGGCCGGGCTCGAGGCGGCGGCCGCAGCGAGCCACCGCGGAGCGAGTCCGAGGTCGCCCGAGAGATATGCCTGCGTCAGCTGGCGGTCCGCCCACGGACACGCGCCGAGCTGGCAAAGGTTCTGACTCGCAAGGAGATCTCCGAGGAGGTGATTTCCGAGGTCCTCGACCGCTACGACGAGGTCGGGATCATCGACGATGCAGCCTTCGCCCGCGCCTGGGTATCCAGCCGGCATCACGGCCGCGGGCTGGCCCGTCGGGCGCTCGCCAACGAGTTGCGCCAGCGCGGCGTCGATCCCGAGGTCGCCGGCGAGGCGCTGGAAGCCGTCGACGACGAGGCGGAGGCCGAAACCGCGCGGGCGCTGGTCGACCGCAAACTGCGTACCGCTTCGGGAGCCCCGGATGCGATCTTCCGGCGGCTCGTCGCGATGCTCGCCCGCAAGGGCTACCCAGCCGGCGTGGCCATCCGTGCTGTCAAAGACGCCTTGGCCGCCCGTGACGCCGAGGCCGCTGAGTTCGCCGACGCGCTCGATGCCGACGCCCTCGCTGATGAGGCGAGCGGCCTCGAATCCTGAGCTGCCCCGGTTCCGTTCAGCCGGGGCGGCGGCCTGTTGAGCCGGGGCGGCGGCCTGTTGAACCGGGGCGGCGGCCCGTTCTGCGATGCGGCGACGGGCTGTTCAGGGCGTGGTGAGTGCGACCTGTTCGCCACGGGGCGGTGGCGGCTCGGTCGTTCAGGGGTATGGCGGGTACGGCCTCTCCGGCTTCGGGTGGCGGCCGCTCGGCCCGTTCGGGCCGTGGTAGACGCAGCCCGTCCGGCTTCGGGCGGAGGCCATCGCGCTTCGTTCGCCCTGGCCCGGTGACCACCTGTGAGTGGCCTGCCTGGCTTGGTGTCCGGGCGTGAGAGGCCTGCCTGGATCGGTGTCCGGCCGCGAGTGCGTTCGATCTGCGAAGCGAGTCCGTTCGATCTGCGAAGTAGGGGCCTTCGGGGTAGGAGCCTGCGCAGTAAAGGCCCGCAAAGTGAGAGCCGGCGGAGTAGGGGCCTTCGGGGTAGGAGCCTGCGCAGTAAAGGCCCGCAAAGTAAGAGCCGGCGGAGTAGGGGACCGCGCGGAGCGCGAGCTTGAGGAGTCAGATCCTGCCGAGCAAGGGTCGCCGGATCGGTCTGGGCTGCCGCCCGCGACGGCCGTCCGTGAGATCTGTCATCCGTGAAGTTGCCGGACGCGACATACGAGTGATTGGTTCTGGCGCATCCGAGCGATGTAACTCAAAGTCATGGAGTCATCACCCGCGACGCGCCGGTCGCCAGGCGCGGTAGATATGTCGTCCCCGACGGGCCGACGGTCGGCAGAGTCATATCTTGAGCCCTCACTGCTGGCTCGGCCGAGAATGAGACCTCGGCGAGCCGATCGTGAGTGCCGGTGTTCGGATCGGGGAGGTGCTGCTCCCGAACGTGACGAACGTGCGGCCCGGTGAGCCTTGCGGGCCGGTGCGCCGGGAGCAGCGGAGTTCCGTCAGGTCGCGTACAACTCACGAATGCCTTCCGGTGTCGGCCGGCATCAAGGGCTGCCGGTCCGCTGGGCGGTTGCGGCCAGGGGCCAGGGCGCAGGCCGATATAGTCCTGATGTGAGGAAAGTTCTTCTGGGCGCTATTCGGCCAGATATCACGCGGCGGCGTCGAGGACGTGGCGGCTGACACGGTGCGTCACCCTGTGTTCCTGTCACGCTCCGTGTCTCGCGTTCGACGGGACGGGTGATAGCGGAAACGGGGATCACTCGTTCGCGTGGGGTGTGATCGCGTGGTACGTCTGGATATGTCCCGTGGGATCGTGAGCTGGGCGTAAGCATCTCTGTGCCGTACGTCCTATCCGCTGCCGAATCATGAGTCCTTGACCGAAGCGGTCCTTGCGACCTAGCCTCGCGTTACACAAGGTTTGTTCGACCATCGCATGCAACAGGCACAACATAGATCGCATTACATTACGGCATCACTTGGACTGATCTGGTCAGGGTGATGCCTCCGTCGGCCGCTGACCGCGCGGCTGACGGCGCGACATACCGGCGGTCAACCCCACAACTCCACACACTCCTGATTCGAGCGGCTGACGGGCGGCTCGCTGGCGGGGCATCCGTAACCGGCCGGGGAGATCAGATGGGGTCTCGGGCGACACCGTTCGCTCGAGACATCGTCGTATCCCACGGACTGTAACGGGATTCCCGTCCGGTGAGACGACCGCGGTGGCGAGGCTACTCAGGGCAGCGTCGCCGGCATGGGCACATAGTGATCATCGGTGACGTGGCTCATCGGCACCTTCGGCCGGAGCGTTCGAGACCCTTTCGAGTGCTTCTGCCGACCACATCCTCAACCTGGATGTGGTGGACACTGAGCGGCCCTCGCGGCCTGAAGTGCCCGGGGTCCGATGCCGGAGCGATTCGGTCGTCGGTGCACGTCACCGGCGGTCGAGGCTGACGGGTCGGCAGCACACGGAAGTCACGTGTGACCGCCGGCTCCGGAAAGCGCGCCGGCAGCCGAACCTCCGGCAAGCCTGGTCCACGCCGATCCGGGCGAGGCCCTATCCCGGGAAAGCCGAGCCGGGGCGAAACTTGAGCCTGGCAAAGCCCGATCCGGGTGAGAGCAGAGCCTGCCGAAAGGTCATCTGGCAGACGCCGATCCGGGAATGCAGAGCCTGGTGAAGGTCAGCCCGGCAAGGCCGAGCCCGGCAAGGCCGAGCCCGGCAAGGCCGAGCCAGGCGAAAGCCGAGCCAGGCGAAAGCCGGAGCCGAACCCGGTGAGAGCGGATCCTCGCAAGAGCCGAAAGCCGAACCGGACAAAGCCGAAGCGGCACACCACCAAGGTGAGCCGACCAGGCAGACCGGCGAGGCACCCGAACCGGGCGACCTGGCAGGCGAGCGACCCGGACATCCGGAGAGCGAGCCGGCAAGGTAGCCGGGCCGCCTGTAAGGGATGCCCTGCGAACCTGCACCGGCTGGCCCGGCGAGCGTCGAACCGGAACCCGGCGAGCGCCGAACCGGAGCGCTGCAGAGCGCCAGCAGGCGTGAGCGGGCGGCGGCAGGCGTACGCCGGGCGGCGCAGGCCGTTCGGACGGAGACTGGAGGCTCGGGGTAGCCGAAGGCGGAGCGCGTGACACCCGGGCCCGTGCCGCCCGCGGTCAGCTGCCTTGGTCGGGCATCCCGCAGAGAGCCCGCGCGTGTGCTTCGCGCCGGCGGCGAAGGGAGACGCGGCGAGATGACCCCCGTGACCTGGGTACTCGTGGTTGCGATCATCGTGCTTGCCGTGTCGGTGATAGCCGGGCTGTTCCTGGGGACACGTGCGTTGCGCCAGATGCACTCCTATCGGCAGGTCGCCCAGGAGAAGCAGGAGCAGGCAGTCGGCGACGCCCAGGCCAAGGTCGAGGACGCAAATGCCAAGGCTGCTTCGGTACGGGCCGAGACGGCCGCAGCCAAGGCGGAGGCGAACGCGGCCCGTGCCGAGGCACGCCGGGTTCTGGAAGCGGCGCACAGCGAGGCCGACACGATCCTCGAGCATGCCCACCGGCAGGCGGAGACGGATGCCGAGCAGCTGCGATCGGCGGCCCGCCGGTCGGGGGAGCGGGAGATCGCGCTGCTCAACGCCACGGTGAAGGAGCAGGCCGCGGAGGTGGAGCGCCGCGCGGCCCGGATCGACGAGCGGGAGCGGCTGCACGGCGAGGAGGTGGAGCGCCTCGTGGAGCGGGAGCGCCGCCTCGCCTCCCTCGAGTCGGACCTTTCGCGGCGGGAGACCGCGCTCTCCGAGCGCGAGGCGGAGCTGGCGAAGGCCGACGAGGTGAAGCGCCGGGAGCTGGAGCGGATCGCCGGGCTGACCGCTGACACGGCGCGTGGCGAGCTGATCGAGGCGATCGAGGGGCAGGCGAAGCGGGAGGCCGCGATCCTGGTCCGGGACATCGAGACGGACGCGAGGAGCACCGCCGACACCCGGGCCCGGCACATCGTGGTCGACGCCATCCAGCGGATCGCCAGCGAGCAGACCGCGGAGAGCGTGGTCAGCGTCCTGCATCTGCCGAGCGACGAGATGAAGGGCCGGATCATCGGGCGTGAGGGCCGCAACATCCGGGCGTTCGAGTCGACCACCGGCGTGAACCTGATCATCGACGACACCCCTGAGGCGGTCCTTCTCTCCTGCTTCGATCCGGTACGCCGGGAGGTGGGCCGCCTGACGCTGGAGAAGCTGGTGCTGGACGGCCGGATCCATCCGCACCGCATCGAGGAGGTCTTCGACAGCGCCAAGAACGAGGTCGAGCGGCTCTGCGACCGGGCGGCCGAGGAGGCTCTGGTCGATGTCGGGATCACGAACATCCACCCGGAGCTGGCGAAGCTGCTGGGCCGGCTGCGGTACCGGACGAGCTACGGCCAGAACGTGCTGAAGCACCTGGTGGAGACCGCGCACATCGCCGGGATCATGGCGGCCGAGCTGGGCCTGGACGTGCCCACGATGAAGCGCGCGGCGTTCCTGCACGACATCGGCAAGGCGCTCACCCACGAGGTGGAGGGCAGTCACGCCCTGATCGGCGCCGACATGGCCCGCAAGTACGGCGAGCACGACGACATCGTCCATGCGATCGAGGCCCACCACAACGAGGTGCCGCCGCAGACCATCGAGGCGGTGCTGACGCAGGCCGCGGACGCCTGTTCGGGCGGGCGGCCGGGAGCGCGGCGGGAGAGCCTGGAGGCGTACGTCAAGAGGCTTGAGCGCATCGAGGAGATCGCCGGCGGCAAGGCCGGGGTGGAGAAGGTGTTCGCGATGCAGGCCGGCCGCGAGATCCGGGTGATGGTGCGGCCGGACGACATCGACGACATCGGTGCCGCCGTGCTGGCCCGCGATGTGGCGAAGCAGATCGAGGAAGAGCTGACCTACCCGGGCCAGATCCGGGTCACCGTGGTCCGTGAGTCCCGGGTGACCGAACTGGCCCGGTAGCCGTCAGTCGTCGACGTCGACCAGGTCGGCGGTCTGCACCGCGTTGTGCGGGACCGGCAGGTTCGCGGTCTTGCGGCCGCGGGCGAGCCGCTTCTGGACGTACTGGGCGAGCTTCGACAGCGAGTAGTTGACCAGGATGAAGAGCACCGCGATCACGAAGTAGACCTGGATCGGGTTGCTCAGCACACCGATGATCTGCTTGCCGATGTTCAGGGTCTCCTCGTAGCTGATGATGAAGCCGAGCGAGGTGTCCTTGAGAACCACGACGAGCTGGCTGATCAGCGCCGGGAGCATGATCCGGAAGGACTGCGGCAGCAGGATCAGCGTCGTGGTCTGGAACGGGGAGAGGCCGATCGCGACGGCCGCCTCCCGCTGACCGAATGGCAGGCCCTCCATGCCGGAGCGCAGGATCTCGGCGATGACCACACCGTTGTAGATGGTCAGGCCGATCACCAGGTACCACAGCGTCTCGAGGGTCACGCCGAACTCGGGGAAGCCCCGCGCCACGAAGAAGATCGTGATGACCACGGGCAGACCGCGGAAGACCTCGACACAGACCCGGGTCAGTACGGCCAGCCCGCTGCCGAGCCCACGCAGAAGGTAGGCCACCGGGGTGGACAGGCCGGCGTACCGGTTGCCGGCGATGCTCTTGAGCTGCAGCCGGAGGAGGGACAGCAGCGTGCCGATGATCAGTGACGCCACGATGGCGAGTACGGCCGCGATCAGCGTGTTCTCGATGCCGACCCAGATCCGCTCCCAGACGAGCACGAAGTTCTCGTTGGAGGGGTCGACCAGCGGCCCCCACAGCTCCATCGAGAACTGCCCCTTCTCGTCCAGGGGCAGATAGATCAGGTAGTACGCACCGGCCACGACCACGAACGTGGCCACGATGCTGAGGATTAGGGTGAGGCGCCGCTGACGCGGGCCGGGCACGTCGTAGAGGACGCTGGTCATCGGGCCGCCACCGCCTGCCGCCGCTCGATCCGGTCCAGGAGAGCCCCGAGGGGGACGGTCATGATCAGGTATCCGATCGAGATGCCGATGGCGACGGGGATGAAGGCGTACCCCTCGGCGCCGGTGAGCTGGTCGGCGCTCGCGGACAGGTCGCCCACGACGCCGAAGAAGCCGATCAGTGCCGAGTTCTTGATCATCGCGATGATCACGGAGCCGAGCGGAACGATCGAGGCCTTCCACGACTGCGGCAGTACCACGTACCGCAGATTCTGTCCGAAGGTCAGCCCGAGTGAGCGGGCCGCCTCGGCTTGGCCGGGCGGGACGGCGTTGATTCCGGAGCGCAGCGCCTCACAGACGAAGGCGGCGGTGTAGAGGGTCAGCGCGATCAGTGCGAAGCGGAAGTACGGCAGGTCGGTGCTGAGCCGGGTGAAGACCACGTCGAGCACCGGGATCCGCAGGAAGTCGGCGTTGGAGCCGAGGGCCGGCAACGCGAACGCGGAGAAGAACATGACCACGGTCAGTGGCATGTTGCGGAAGATCGTCACGTACGCGGTGCCGACCGCCCGCAGCGGCGGCACCGGTGAGATGCGGAGCACCGCCACGACGGCGCCCAGGATGAGGGCGCCGATCGCGGCGAGCACGCAGATCTGGAAGGTGAGCCAGAAACCGCCCGCGAAGACGTCGAACTTGTCTACCAACACACTCACGGGCGGAAGCTCCCCGGCTCAGCTGACGAGATCAGTAACGGTTGACGGCCGGGGCGGTGCCCAGCTCGGCGCCGAACTTGCCGGCGGTGTCGTCCCACGCCTTCTTCCAGCTGCCGTCGGCGTAGGCCTTCTCGAGGGTGTCGTTGATGAAGGTCCGGAAGTCCTTGTCGTCGATCTTCACGCCGATGCCGTACGGCTCCTTGGTGAAGTTGTCGCCGGCCAGCTTGTACTTGCCCTCGTTCTTGGCGATGTAGCCGAGCAGGATGACGTTGTCGGTCGTCACGGCGTTGACCTGGCCACCATCGAGCGCGGTGATGCACTTGTCGTAGGTGTCGAAGAGCACCACCTGGGTGGCGACGTCCTTGACGTACGTCTTGATGTTCTCGGCCGGGGTCGAGCCGGTGACCGAGCAGACCTTCTTGTCGCCGGCCTTGAAGGCGTCCGGGCCGGTGATGGTCGCCTCGTCCGCCTTGACCAGGATGTTCTGGCCGGCCTCGTAGTACGGCCCGGCGAACGCGATGCGCTCCTTGCGCTTGTCGTTGATCGTGTACGTGGCGACGACGAAGTCGACGTTGTTGTTCACGATGGCGTCCTCGCGGATCTTGGAGGGCGTCTCGACGAACTCGATCTTGTCGGCCGGGATGCCGAGCTCCTTGACGATGATCTTCGCGACCTCGACGTCGAAGCCCTCGGGCTTGCCGGACAGGCCCTTGAGGCCGAAGCCGGGCTGGTCGAACTTGGTGCCGACCTTGATCGCCTGGGCCTTGTTGAGCTTCTCCATGGTGCTGCCGGCCGCGAAGGTCTTGGTGGATCCGCCGGTGTCACCGCTGGATCCGGCGTCCTCGCCGGCGCACGCGGTCAGGCCGAAAGTCAGAGCCGCGGCGGTGGCCACAACGGCTGCACGAGTGAAACGCATACTTCATCTCCTTTTCGATCAGGACCGCCGTCGTGTGGCGGCCCTGAGGGGCACATCAGTGCGTGAGGATCTTGGAAAGGAAGTCCTTGGCCCGGTCGCTGCGCGGGTTCGCGAAGAACTCCTCCGGCGCCGCCTGCTCGACCAGCTGACCGTCGGCCATGAACACGACGCGGTCGGCCGCATGCCGGGCGAAACCCATCTCATGGGTGACGACCACCATGGTCATGCCCTCGCGTGCCAGTGAGGTCATCACGTCCAGGACCTCGCCGACCATCTCCGGGTCGAGAGCGCTGGTGGGCTCGTCGAACAGCAGCGCCTTGGGCTGCATGGCGAGCGCCCGCGCGATCGCGACCCGCTGCTGCTGGCCGCCGGAGAGCTGAGCCGGGTACTTGTCCGCCTGGTTGGCGATGCCGACCCGCTCCAGCAGCCCCATGGCCCGGTCACGGACGACCGATGCCTTCTCCCGGCGCACCTTGACCGGTCCCAGCATCACGTTCTGCAGGATGGTCTTGTGCGCGAAGAGGTTGAACGACTGGAACACCATGCCGACCTCGCTGCGCAGCCGGGCCAGAGCCCGGCCCTCCGCCGGAAGTGGCTGCCCGTCGAAAGTGATCGTGCCGGAGTTGATCGGCTCCAGCCGGTTGATGGCACGGCACAGCGTGGACTTGCCGGACCCGGAGGGTCCGATGACGACCACCACCTCGCCGCGCGCGACAGACAGATCCACGTCCTGCAGCACGTGCAACGGGCCGAACCACTTGTTGACGTTCTCCAGAACGATGAGAGCCTCGCCTGTCACCCCTGGTCCATCCACTCGTTCTCGGTTCACTCGAATGGACACACCCTATGGGTCGCTCCGTATCGGAATGTGTCGAGAATGGTCACGGAGCGGTAACACAGCCACTGCGCTGAGAGAGGGGTCCGGACCATGGACTTTATGGGGGACGGCCCGTGGAACTGGTGCGTATCCGACCTGGTCGATCCGGACCGGGTCATGGGCGCGCTGGCCGGCGCTCTGGAACGTCCGGTGCACGGCATGGTGCCGGGGGCGGATCTGCTCTGCGACGTCTATCACGTCGGCGGAGATTTCCCGACCGTGGTCGACGTCTACGTGACGCCCGCCGGCGTCGCCGAGGAGACCATCGCGAGCGCCGTCGCGGTCCGGCTGCGTGCCGCGGTCCTGCTTCCCGACGACACGATCAACCCGACGCGGTACGTGCTGGCCGAACCCGACGGCACGCTGAGAGCCGTGCACGTCGACGAGCGGGAGACCGACGACGGCCCGGAACGGCGGCACGTCCGGCCGTGCACCGGCGACGATCCGGCCTGTGCCGCTCCGGCCGGGTGCGACCGTTCGCGGTGGAAACCGGACCCGACGCCGGAGCGGCCCGCCGCGGCGTGAGGGGTAGCCTGGTCAATTGCCATGACTACCGAGATGACCGGCGCCCCGCGCACCTATGACGTGCGCACGTACGGCTGCCAGATGAACGTGCACGACAGCGAGCGGATCTCCGGCCTGATGGAGGACGCGGGCTACGTGCGCGCGGCCGACGCGGACGCCGCTGACATCGTGGTCTTCAACACCTGTGCGGTACGCGAGAACGCCGACAACCGCCTCTACGGAAACCTCGGCCACCTGCGCCCGACGAAGCTGAAGAACCCCGGCATGCAGATCGCGGTCGGTGGCTGCCTCGCCCAGAAGGACAAGGGCGACATCGTCAAGAAGGCGCCCTGGGTCGACGTCGTCTTCGGCACCCACAACATCGGCTCCCTGCCGGCCATGCTGGAGCGTGCCCGGCACAACGAGGAGGCGCAGGTCGAGATCCTCGAGTCGCTCGAGGTCTTCCCCTCCACGCTGCCGACCAAGCGCGAGTCGACGTACGCCGGATGGGTCTCGATCTCGGTGGGCTGCAACAACACCTGCACGTTCTGCATCGTGCCCAGCCTGCGAGGCAAGGAGAAGGACCGCCGTCCCGGCGACATCCTGGCCGAGGTACGGGCACTGGTCGCCGAAGGCGTCCTCGAGGTGACCCTGCTCGGGCAGAACGTGAACTCGTACGGCGTCGAGTTCGGTGACCGGCTCGCGTTCGGCAAGCTGCTGCGCGCCTGCGGCGAGGTGGAGGGCCTGGAGCGGGTCCGGTTCACCAGCCCGCACCCGAAGGACTTCACCGACGACGTGATCGCCGCGATGGCCGAGACGCCGAACGTGTGCCACTCGCTGCACATGCCGCTGCAGTCCGGCTCGGACACCGTGCTCAAGGCGATGCGCCGCAGCTACCGCCAGGAGAAGTACCTGGGCATCATCGAGAAGGTCCGGGCCGCCATGCCGGACGCCGCGATCACCACCGACATCATCGTCGGCTTCCCGGGCGAGACCGAGGAGGACTTCGAGCAGACCCTCGAGGTGGTCCGCCGGGCCCGGTTCTCCAGCGCCTTCACCTTCCAGTACTCGAAGCGTCCCGGCACCCCGGCCGCGACCATGGAGGAGCAGGTCCCGAAGGCGGTCGTCCAGGACCGCTACAACCGCCTGATCGCCACGCTCGAGGACATCACCTGGTCGGAGAACAAGAAGCTGGTCGGCGAGAAGGTCGAGGTCCTCGTCGCGGTCGGCGAGGGTCGTAAGGACGAGCACACCGGCCGGTTGAGCGGCCGGGCCCGCGACGGCCGCCTGGTCCACTTCGCCACCGGGGGGATCACGCCGCGTCCCGGCGACATCGTCGAGACGGTGATCACCTACGCCGCCCCGCACCACCTCAACGCCGACGGCGACCCGCTGAGCCACCGCCGCACCCGCGCCGGCGACGCCTTCGAGGCGGGCCGCACCCCGAAGCTCAAGGGCGTCTCGCTGGGCCTGCCCTCGATCGGCGTCCCAGCCCCGCTGCCGCCCGCGACGGACGGCTGCGCCCTCTAACTTCTAACCCCGCCGCTGCCCTTGCTGTCGGCTGCGCTGGCCTTGCTGTCGGCGGTGCCGGTCTTGCCGGCACCGCAGAGGGCGTCGGCTTCGGCGGACATCAACGCGTCGGCAAAAACGTCTTGACCAGGGACTGCAGCACATCAGGGCTCGCCGATTCCAAATGCGCGCCCAGCAAACCGGCAAGGTCCAAACTCGGTTCTGCGGCCATCGCAGGTTCTCCTTCGTGATCTTCGAACAATCCGAAGGATCTGCGGTGGCCGCCTCTTTCATCCCGGAAAGTCCAGGTCATACACCACTTCGGTGGACGTGACCTGCGGCTGCGCTGGTCTTGCGGCTGTGCTGGTCTTGCGGCTGTGCTGGTCTTGCGGCTGTGCTGGTCTTGCGGCTGTGCCGGTCTTGCGGCTGTGCCGGTCTTGCGGCTGTGCCGGTCTTGCGGCTGTGCCGGCCTTGCGGCTGTGCCGGCCTTATGGCTGTGCCGGCCTTATGGCTGTGCCGGCCTTGCTTGTCTGCTGCGCTCTTGCCCTCGTCGCCGCCCCGCCGGGCCCACGCCCATCCGTGCGCCTGATCTTGCCAGGTTCGGCCGCCATAGCGACCCGAACCTCACTAGATCTGCCGCCAAGGAGACGAAGCGGCGAAGCGGCGGGCGATCTTGTGCGGCTACGCCGCTCCAGCGACCACAACCTCACAAGATCTGTGAGAGGTGGCGTTGTGCAGAGCGGTGGGTGCGGGGAGTCGCCGCTGAGGCGGCGCTTGCGACGAGTCGCGGTGAGTGCGTTGAGTCGCTGGCTGACGGCTACGGTGAGTCGCTGGTTGGCTGACGGGTGCGGTGGCTGGCTGGCTGGTGGGTGCGGTGGGTTGCTGGCTGACGGCTACGGTGAGTCGCTGGTTGGCTGATGGGTGCGGTGGCTGGTTGGCGGATGGGTGCGGTGGCTGGCTGGCTGGTGGGTGCGGTGGGTTGCTGGCTGACGGCTACGGTGAGTCGCTGGTTGGCTGATGGGTGCGGTGGCTGGTTGGCGGATGGGTGCGGTGGCTGGCTGGCTGGTGGGTGCGGTGGGTTGCTGGCTGACGGCTACGGTGAGTCGCTGGTTGGCTGATGGGTGCGGTGGCTGGTTGGCGGATGGGTGCGGTGGCTGGCTGGCTGGTGGGTGCGGTGGGTTGCTGGCTGACGGCTACGGTGGGTCGCTGGTTGGCTGATGGGTGCGGTGGCTGGTTGGCTGATGGGTGCGGTGGCTGGTTGGCGGATGGGTGCGGTGGCTGGCTGGCTGACGGCTACGGTGGGTCGCTGGCTGGTGCGGTAGGTGCGGGTGGATTGCTGGCTGCTTGGCTGGTGGGTGCGGTGGGTTGCTGGCTGGCTTGCTGGTGGTGCGGTGGGTGGCTGGGTGCGGTGGGTGGCTGGGTGCGGTGGGTCGCTTGAGGGTGGTTACGGGGAGTCGCTCGCTGGTGGTTGCGGGGCGTAGCCGGAGGAGCGGGTCGCGGCGCGTAGCTGGGTGAGCAGCGCGGCCGTGGCCGGTGGGTCCGGCGGATCGCCGGGTAGCGCGATCGACACCCGGCGGCCGGGACCCGGCAGCGTGACCACCCGCACCCGTGGATCACGGTGGGCGGCCAGCGCGAGTGCGGGCAGTGTGGTGGCGCCCATCCCAGCCGCGACCAGCGCCTGCACCGCCACGTAGTCGTCGGTGGTGAATCGGATGTCCGGGGTGAAGCCCTCCGCGGCACAGGCGTTGACCAGCCGGTCGCGGCACCGCTCGCATCCGCCGATCCACGGCCGGTCCCGATGGTCGGCGAGCCGGTCGCCGGCCCAGTCCGCCGGGACGACCAGGCAGGTCGGCTCTTCCAGCAGCGGCTCGTGCCGCAGGCCGTACCACTCGGGGAACGGCTCGCCGGGGTGGTTGAAGACGAGCGCCGCCTCCACCTCGCCGCCGCGCAGCAGCCGGATCGCGGCAGGCGGCTCGGCCTCGGTGAAGCGCAGGTCGACGCCCGGGTGGGCGGCCACGAAACCGGCCGCGGCGACCGGCACGAAGGTACCGAGCGCGGACGGGAACGCCGCCAGCCGGACCCGCCCGGCACGGAGTCCGGCCAGTTCGGCCAGTTCGGCCTCGGCCGCTGTGAGCCGGCCCAGGATCTCCTCGGCCCGGTCGGCCAGCAGCCGCCCCGCATCGGTGAGCCGCACGCCGCGACCGGACCGCTGCAGCAGCCGTGTCCCGGTCTCGGCCTCGAGCCGGGCTAGGTGGTGGCTCACCGTCGGCTGGGCGTAGTGCAAGGCCTGCGCGGCCGCGGTCACGGAACCGTGCCGGGCGACGGCGACCAGCACGGTCAGCCTCGTGACGTCGAGCATCCGGCCAACCTATCAATCCGGTCTATAGGTCACCGAGAACAAAGATATTGGACCTATGCCTTCGTACGGCCGACGATCGTAGACATGGATCTCAGCTTCGACGACATTCGCGCCGCCCGTGAACTGCTCCGTTCCCACCTGCCGCCCACCTCGATGTGGTCCTATCCGCTGCTGGACGCGGCCGCCGGCACGTCGGTGCTGGTCAAGCACGAGAACACCCAGCCGGTCGGCGCGTTCAAGGTGCGCGGCGGCCTGACCCTGATGGCCGGCACGAGCCCGGCCGAGCGGGAGCGCGGCACGGTCACCTGGTCGACCGGCAACCATGCCCAGTCGCTGGCGTACGCCGGTCATGTCTTCGGGGTGAAGTGCACGGTGTTCATGCCGGCCGGCACGCCGACGGGCAAGGCGGCGGCGGTCGAGGGCTGGGGTGCCCGCGCCGTCCGGGCCGGGGACAGCCTGGAGGCCGCCGAACGGCAGGCCCGGCAGCACGCCGCCGAGACCGGGGCGAGGCTGGTCAGTCCCGGTGACACGCCCGAGCTGCTGGCCGGCGTCGGCACCGTGTACCTGGAGATCCTGGAGCAGCGCCCGGACCTCGACGCGATCGTCGTCCCGGTCGGCAGCGGCACCGGCGCGGCCGCCGCGTGCCTGGTCGCGGAGCAGGTGGCCCCCGGCTGCGCGGTGATCGCGGTCCAGTCGTCGGCCTCTCCGGCCGCGCACGACTCCTGGCGGTCCGGTGACCTCGTCGAGCGCCCCAACGGCACCGTCGCCGCCGGGCTGGCCACCGGTCGCGGGTTCGAACTGCCGCAGCGGGTCATGCGGAACCGTCTGGCGGACTTCCTGCTGGTGGACGACGAACAGATCACCGAGGCGAGGCGACTGCTCGCGACCGCCGCGCACACCCTTGCCGAAGGTGCCGGAGCGGCCGCCCTGGCCGGAGTGCTGAGCCACCCCGACCTCTTCAACGGGAAAAGGGTCGCCGTCGTCTGCACCGGCGGAAATGCCGACGCCGACGAACTGGCGACCCTCAGCCGTAAGTGATCAGTTGGCCTGCTCGGCCAGGGCGAGGAACTGCTTCTTGGAGGCGAGCGCCTGCTCGGCCTCCTTGATGCGGCGGTTGTCGCCGGCCGTCTTCGCCCGCTCGAGACGCTGCTCGGCCTCGGCGACCTGCTCGCGCATCTGACGCAGCAGCGGGTTGTCCTGCGGGCTGGTCTTGCGCCACGCCGAGTCCATCGCCACCCGGATGCGCTCCTCGGCGGCCCGCCAGCGCCGGTCCAGCGAGGCGGAGGCCTCCCGCGGCACCCGGCCGGCCTCGTGCCACGCGGCCTGGGCGTCACGCAGCTTGTTCTGCGCGCCGCGGGCGTCCGCGTCGACGTCGACGGCCTCGAGCTCGGCGAGGATGGCCTGCTTCTTCTCGAGGTTGCCCTGGTACTCCGCGTCGCGGGCGGAGAAGACCTCGCTGCGCCGGGTGAAGAACGCGTCCTGGGCGGCGCGGAAGCGTTCCCAGAGGCGCTGCTCGGCCTCCTTGGCGGCGCGGGGCGCCGCCTTCCACTCGGTCATCAGCTCCTTGAGCCGGTTGGCCGTGCTCGACCACTCGGTCGAGTCGGCCAGGCCCTCGGCCTCCTTGACCAGGTCCTCCTTGGCGGTCTGCGCCTGCTTGCGCTGGCCGTCGAGGGTGGCGAAGTGGGCGCCACGGCGGCGGGTGAAGCCGTCCCGCGCGGCGGCGAACCGCTTCCACAGCTCACCGTCGGTCTTCTTGTCGACGCCGCGGATGGTCTTCCACTCGTCCAGGATCTCCTTGAGGCGGTCGCCGGCCGACTTCCAGCCGGTGGCGTCGGCGGCGATCGTCTCCGCCTCCTCGACCAGCGCGGTCTTGCGGGCGAGGGCCTCGGTGCGGGCCACCTCGCGGGCCGCGCGGGCCTCGCCGGCCTTCTCCTCGGCGAGCGTCGCGAGCCGGTCCAGGCGGGTGGCGAGACCGTCGATGTCGCCCACCACGTGGGCCTCGTCGAGGGTCGCACGCAGTCGCTTGACACTGCTCAGCGAGTGAGCCGCGTCAGCCGCGCCCGACTTGAGGCGAGCCTCGACGAGCTCGACCTCGGTCACCAGGTCGGCGAATCGCCGGGCGAAGTGGGCCAGCCCCTCCTCTGGGGTGCCCGCCTGCCAGGATCCGACCACCCGGTCACCCTCAGCGGTCTTCACGTACACGGTGCCGTCGGCATCCACGCGCCCGAAGGTCGTCCAGTCGTTCATGAGCTCATCCTCGTTCTCCCGGCGTCACCGGCCCGAACCGGGCCCGCGGCCACCGCCACGGCGCAGTATGAATGCCGACTTCTCATCGGCATTCTTTCTCGCGCATTGTCACAGGTCCAACCCGGTTAGGGGAAAGCTCCCGCTGACGACCGTGACACAACGGTGTCCTACGGTTGGTTCGTGCCGTTCCGGACAGGTCTGCGAGTCATCACCGTCGTCGGCCCGACGGCGGCCGGGAAGTCCGCTCTGAGCATCGCGCTCGCGCACGAGCTGGGCGGCGAGGTCGTCAACGCCGACTCCATGCAGCTCTACCGGGGGATGGACATCGGCACGGCCAAGCTCACCCCGGCCGAGCGCGAGGGCGTACCCCATCATCTGCTCGACATCTGGGACGTCACCGAACCGGCCGCGGTCGCCGAATATCAGCGGCTGGCCAGGGCCGCGATCGACGACATCCACGCGCGCGGGCGGGTGCCTCTGCTGGTCGGCGGTTCCGGCCTCTATGTGCGTGCCGTACTGGAGGACTTCGAGTTTCCGGGCACCGACCCGGCGATCCGGGCGCGTCTCGAGGAGGAACTGGCCGCCGCCGGGGCCGGCCCGTTGTACGCCCGGCTCGGCGAGCGCGACCCGGAGGCGGCCGCGAAGATCCTGCCCAGCAACGGACGCCGGATCGTCCGCGCGCTGGAGGTCATCGAGCTGACCGGCCGGCCGTTCACCGCTTCGCTGCCGGACCCGCGACCCGTCTACGAGTCGGTGCAGATCGGCGTCGACCGGGACACCGCCGGGCTGGACGAGCGGATCGCGCTGCGGGTCGATCTGATGTGGGCCGCCGGGCTGATCGACGAGGTGCGCGGCCTGGACGGCATCCGTGACGGCCGGACGGCGTCCCGCGCGCTCGGCTATCAGCAGGCCCTCGCCCAGATCGACGGCGTGCTCACCGAGGAGCAGGCCAAGGCCGACACGGTCCAGGGCACGCGGCGTTTCGTACGCAGGCAGAGGTCGTGGTTCCGCCGGGATCCCTCGGTCACCTGGCTCGACGGCGCGGCCCCGACGCTGTTGGCGGATGCCGTGGGCCTTGCGCGATGATGGGCCGCGTGCGTTTCACCAAGGGCCATGGAACCAGTAACGACTTCGTCCTGCTCCCCGATCCCGACGGCGAGCTGGAGCTGACGCCCGCACTCGTCGCGGCGCTCTGCGACCGGCGGCGGGGCATCGGCGGCGACGGCGTGATCCGGGTGGTGCGCAGCGCCAAACATCCCGACGCCGCCGGTTACGCCGGTGAGGCCGAGTGGTTCATGGACTACCACAACAGCGACGGCTCGATCGCCGAGATGTGCGGCAACGGCCTGCGGGTCTTCGTGCGTTATCTGCTGGACCGCGGCCTGGCCACGTCCGGCCCTTCGGGCCTTCCGGTGGCGACGCGGGCCGGGGTGCTGCTCACGGTCGTCGGGGCAGGCACGATCAGCGCGAGGATGACAACCCCGAGGGTGTACGCGGGAAGCACCGCGACCCTCGGCGCCCTGACCGTCCCGGGAGTCGCGGTCGACTGCGGTAACCCGCACCTGGTCTGCGGCCTCCACGACGGGGTGGCACTGGCCGCCCTCGACCTGACCCGCGCCCCGCTGCACGACGCGAAGGTGTTCCCCGCCGGGGTGAACGTGGAGTTCGTCGAGCCCGCCGAGCCGCTGGACGGCGTCGACCTGCACGTCCGCATGCGGGTGCACGAGCGCGGCTCCGGCGAGACTCAGTCGTGCGGCACCGGCGCGCTCGCGGTCGGCGCGGTGGCGCTGCGTGATGCCGGCCTGACCACCGGCTCGGTGGCGGTCGACGTGCTCGGCGGCCGGGTGATCGTCACCGCCGACGCGGACGGCGCGTGGTGGCTGGAGGGCCCGGCGGTGCTGGTCGCCGACGGCGAGGTCGACCCGGGGGCCGTGCTCTGATGCTGGCCCGCGTCGCGCACCGGGGCTATTCCGCGGTCGCCCCCGAGAACACCCTGCCCGCCTTCGCCGCGGCGGTCCGGGCCGGCGCCACGGTCGTCGAGTTCGACGTCCGGGCCACCCGCGACGGCGTGCCCGTGGTGATCCACGACCGCACGGTCAACCGGACCACGAACGGTGCCGGCCGGATCTGGGATCTGACCTGGGACGAGGTGGCCGCGCTGGATGCCGGCTCCTGGTTCGGGGCCGGGTTCACCGGTCTGCGGGTGCCGTCGCTGGCCGAGACGCTCGACCTGCTCGCCCCCGCGCCGGTCGAGCTGCTCGTGGAGATCAAGCCGCCGGCCACGCTCGACGAGGTGAAGTCGATCGTCGCCCAGCTCGCCGAGCGCGACCTGCTGGACCGCACGGTGCTGCAGAGCTTCGACGCCGACGTGGTGCGCAAGGTCCGCGACGTGGCCCCCGAGGCGCGTCGTGGCCTGCTGCTGTTCCGGTTCGACGCCGAGACCGTCGAGCTGTGCCGGGAACTGGGCGTCACCTGGTGCAACCCGTCGGTGGACGACGTGCTGAACGGACCGGAGACGATGGCCGCGCTGGCGGCGGCCGGTGTCGCCGTGATGCCGTGGACGCCCAACGACATGGCCCAGTGGCGGCCGCTGGTGGACGCGGGTGCGGCCGGTCTGATCACGGATCTGGTCGGCGAGCTCACCGGCTGGGTCAACGCCTGAGGCCGGTACTCCGCCCGGGATACGGGTTCGGCGCGCCCGAGATCCCTGTGACCCCGGGCGCGCGACAGCCGTACCCTAGAAGGTTGTTTCTGGGGCTTTGTCGAGTTCGCTCTCCGGAACCGCCGCCGGGTTGGACGGTGCCGGAACGCCTCGGACGACCGCCCGGATCGCCGCCGCCACCGCCGGGGTGACCTTGGGATCGAAGACGCTCGGGATGATCACGGTGGGGTTGAGCTTGTCCTCACCCACCACGTCGGCGATGGCCCGGGCCGCGGCCAGCGCCATCTCCTCGGTGAACTCCTCGGCGGCGGCGTCCAGCATGCCGCGGAAGACGCCCGGGAAGGCGAGCACGTTGTTGATCTGGTTGGGCTGGTCGGAACGGCCGGTCGCGACGATCGCGGCGTGCTTGCGGGCCTCCCGCGGGTCGACCTCCGGGTCCGGGTTGGCCATCGCGAACACGATCGACTTCTGCGCCATCTTCGCGATGTCGTCGCCGGTCAGCAGGTTCGGCGCGGAGACCCCGATGAAGACGTCCGCGCCGACGATCGCGCCGGGCAGATCACCCGCGTAGTTCTCCTTGTTGGTGTTCTCCGCGAGCCACTGCATCGACTCGTTGAGGTCGGGCATCCCGCGGTGCAGGACGCCCTTCCGGTCGTACGCGATGATGTCCGCCACACCCTGGCGCATCAGCAGCTTCATGATCGCGGTGCCGGCCGCACCGGCCCCCGACACCACGACCTTGACGTCCTGCATCCGCTTGCCGACCACCCGCAGCGCGTTGGTCAGCGCGGCGAGCACGCAGATCGCGGTGCCGTGCTGGTCGTCGTGGAAGACCGGGATGTCCAGCATCTCCTTCAGCCGGGCCTCGATCTCGAAGCATCGCGGAGCCGCGATGTCCTCCAGGTTGATGCCGCCGTAGGCCGGGGCGATCGCCTTGACGATCGCGACGATCTCGTCGGTGTCCTGGGTGTCGAGCACCACGGGCCAGGCGTCGACGCCGCCGAACCGCTTGAACAGCGCGGCCTTGCCCTCCATGACCGGCATCGCGGCGGCCGGGCCGATGTTGCCCAGGCCCAGGACGGCCGAGCCGTCGCTGACCACGGCGACCGTGTTGCGCTTGATGGTGAGGCGGCGGGCGTCCGCCGGGTTCTCGGCGATCGCCATGCAGACCCGGGCGACACCCGGCGTGTACGCCCGGGACAGTTCGTCACGGTTGCGGAGCGCGACCTTCGACGACACCTCGATCTTGCCGCCCAGGTGCAGCAGGAACGTCCGGTCGGAGACCTTGCGGACGTCGACGCCGTCCTGCTGCTCCAGCTGTTTGACGACCTGGTCGGCGTGCGCGGCGTCAGCGGTGTCACAGGTGAGGTCGACCAGCACGTGCGTGGGGTCGGAGTCCACCACGTCCAGCGCCGTCACGATCGCACCGGCCTCACCCACACAGGTGGTGAGCCGTCCGATGGACGAGGCGTCCGCGGTAACGGCGATTCGGATCGTGATCGAGAATCCTGCGCTCGGCAGGCGGGTGGTCACCACGGTGTTCCCTCCGACGTTGGTGGGGTGAGTACTGGAGATTGTCGCTCTTGTGGAATAACGGCTCACCGCTCGGTGGTTACTCGTGGGTCAGGTGGAGTTATGCGGATGCGTTCGCTCTCGTGACGTGCCACGATCGGACGTAGGAGGTCACTTTTGCGAAACACGTACCAGACACCCGTCCTTGACGAGCTGGATCCCACCACCGGGGACCTGGAGCTCGAGGAGCGGCACTCGCTCAGGCGGGTGGCCGGTCTCTCCACCGAGCTGACCGACGTCACCGAGGTCGAGTACCGCCAGTTGCGACTCGAACGGGTCGTGCTGGTCGGAGTGTGGACCGAGGGCAGCGTCGAAGACGCCGACAATTCACTCACCGAGCTCGCGGCTCTCGCCGAGACCGCAGGCTCCCAGGTCCTCGAGGGCCTGATCCAACGACGCAAACAGCCCGACGCCGCCACCTTCATCGGTCGCGGCAAGGTCGACGAACTGCGCGACGTGGTCATCATGACCGGCGCCGACACGGTCATCTGCGACGGCGAGTTGTCGCCTTCGCAGCTGCGCAAGCTCGAGGAGCAGATCAAGGTCAAGGTCGTCGACCGGACCGCGCTGATTCTCGACATCTTCGCCCAGCACGCGAAGAGCAAGGAGGGCAAGGCTCAGGTCGAGCTCGCCCAGCTGCAATACCTTCTGCCGCGGTTGCGCGGCTGGGGTGAGGCGATGTCCCGGCAGGGCGGCGGCGCGGGCGGTGGCTCGGGCGGCGGCGGTGTCGGCACACGTGGTCCCGGTGAGACCAAGCTGGAGACCGACCGGCGGCGGATCAACACCCGCATCGCGAAACTGCGGCGCGAGATCAAAGCCATGAAGACGGTACGGGAGACCAAGCGCTCCCGCCGTGTCGCCAGCGGCGTTCCGGCCGTGGCGATCGCCGGTTACACCAACGCCGGCAAGTCCAGCCTGCTCAACCGTCTCACGAGTGCGGGTGTGCTGGTGGAGGACGCGCTGTTCGCGACCCTCGACCCGACCACCCGGCGCACCGCCGCGGAGGACGGGCGGATCTTCACGCTCTCCGACACGGTCGGATTCGTCCGGCACCTGCCGCACCAGATCGTCGAGGCGTTCCGCTCGACGCTGGAGGAGGTCGCCAAGGCCGATCTGCTGGTGCACGTCGTCGACGGCGCCCACCCCGACCCGGAGGGTCAGGTCAGCGCGGTCCGCGAGGTGCTCGGCGAGGTCGGTGCCGATCAGCTCCCCGAGCTGCTGGTGATCAACAAGGTCGACGCGGCCGACGAGGAGACCGTGCTGCGGCTCAAGCGGACGTGGCCGGAGGCGCTCTTCGTGTCCGCCCGGTCCGGAGCCGGCATCGCGGAGCTCCACAAGGCGATCGCCGACCGGCTGCCCCGTCCTGCGGTCGAGCTGCGGGTCCTGATTCCGTACGACCGGGGTGACCTGGTCGCCCGGGTGCACCGGACCGGTCAGGTGATCCAGTCCCGGCATCTGGACGAAGGCACCGAACTAGTGGTCCGTGTCGATGAGCAGTTCGCGGCGGAGCTGTCCGGTTTTCAGAGCTGATCAGTAAGCGCAATCCGGACTTCACGGGGTCTGTCGCCCGAGTTGATCCACACGTAATACCGGCACGAGACGTCGCGTGCGACACTGTTCGGATGCGGCGTCTCGTGTTTTCGACCATCGTGGCCTTCGGTCTGGTAATGGTCGGCTCCTCCAGCGCGTCCGCCGAGGACCCGACGCCAGCGCCCACCGTCAGCGCGAAGTCGACGCCCGGCAAGAAGCTCTGCAAGATCGGCGACACCGAGCTGACCGAGATCTCCGGCCTCGCGACCACCAAGAACGGCTTCGCCGTGATCAACGACGGACGGATCGACGGTGGCACCGCCAAGATCTACTTCCTCAACCGTGAGTGCAAGAAGGTCAAAGAGGCCTCCTTCGACGGCACGCCGCTGGACGCCGAGGACATCGTCCTGTCTCCCGACGGCCAGACGCTGTGGATCGCCGACACCGGCGACAACAACGTCCGCAACGACCCGTCGGACACCCGGCCGCACGTCGCGCTCTGGAGCATTCCGGTCAGCGGCAACGGCGAGGCGGTCATCCACCGGGTGAAGTACCCGGACAAGGACAAGCACGACGCCGAGGCCCTGATCTTCGACGGCGACGGCACCCCGCTGATCGTCACCAAGGAGGTCGGTGCGCCCGCCGGCGTCTACAAGCCGGCCACCGCGCTGAAGAAGAACAGCAACACCCCGGTGCCGCTGGAGCGGGTCGGCGAGATCAAGCTCTCCGCCACCGAGACGGCCGGCAACCCGATCGCCCGCATCGGCAATAAGACCATCACCGGCGGCGCGGTCACCGAGAACGCGGGCAAGGTGGTGCTGCGCACCTACACCGACGCCCTCGAGTGGGACGTGTCCGGCGGCGACGTGATCGCGGCCCTGAAGAAGGAGCCCCGCACCACCGGCCTGCCCAATGAGCAGCTCGGTGAAGCGATCGCCTACAGCAGCGACGGCAAGCTGTTCTACACGGTCTCCGACATGAGCGGTGTGAAGGAGACGGCCAACCACATCCGGGAGTACACCCCGGCCACCACGGTCGCCGCGAAGTCGACGAAGTCCGCGGACGCCGACGGCGGCAGCTCGTGGATCACCGACCTCGGCATCGACGGCATCACCTACATCGTGGGCGGCATCGGCGTGCTCGGCCTGATCCTGGTCGGCGCCGGTGTCTTCGGCATCATGCGGTTCCGCAAGTCGCCGCAGGGCCGCGCCGACGATGACGACGACCTGATGTCGGGTGGCCCGCACAAGGGGGATCCCGAGACCGAGCTGATCGGCGTCGGCGGCGCCCCGCAGCGAGGTGCCTCCTACGGATCCGGGCGGGCCGGTGGTGGTGGTCCCGTCTACGGGGCGGCGGCGCAGTCCTCCGGTCCGGCCTCCGGTGGCCCTCAGCGTGGCAGTGGCGTCTACGGCGGTCCGGGCGGTGGCGGCAAGGGCGCTGGCGGGCAGGGTGGCGGCGGTCAGGGTGGTGGTAAGGGCGGCGGCCCGCAGTACGGCCGTCCCGCCGGTCAGCAGCCGCGTGGGCCGCAGCAGGCTCCGTCGCGCAGTCCGCAGCAGGCCCCGCCTCGCAACCCGCAGCAGGCCCCGTCACGCAATACGCAGCAGGCTCCGCGCGGTCCGCAGCAGGCGCCCGGTCGCGGCGGGCCTCAGCAGCAGCCGCCGCGCGGTCCGCAGCAGCCCCCACGCGGCCCGCAGCAGGGACCCGGTGGTGGTGGCGGCGGTGTCTACGGCGGGCAGCAGCCTCCCCGGGGACCGCAGGGCCAGGCACCCCGAAGCCCCGGAACCTATGGCGGCAACCGCCCACCGGGCCCCGACGGCCGCCGTTAGCCCCGAAGCCGGTTTCGCTGCACCAGCGGAACCGGCTTTTTGCTGCGTGGTGACTTGTGCCCGCCGGTGGGCCGTTGTTCGTCACGCCGGTGGTGTGCGTTTGCTGCGTGGTGACCTGTGCCCGCCGGTGGGCCGTTGTTCGTCACGCCGGTGGTGTGCGTTTGTTGTGTGGTGACCTGTGCCCGCCGGTGGGCCATCGTTCGCCGCGCCGGTGGTGTGCGCTTGTTGTGTGGTGACCTGTGCCCGCCGGTGGGCCGTTGTTCGTCACGTTGGTGGTGTGCGCTTGTTGTGTGGTGACCTGTGCCCGCTGGTGGGCCGTAGATGTCCACGCCGGTGCTGGGTGGCTGCTGCGTGGTGACCTGTGCCCGTGGGCGAGCCACAAGTCACCACGCGGCGGTTGGCCGGTCAGACGCGGCGCAGAACCGCCACCACGCGGCCCATGATCGTCGCGTCGTCGCCCGGGATCGGGTCGAAGGCAGGGTTCGCCGGCATCAGCCAGACGTGCCCGTCCCGCTGCCGGTAGCTCTTGACCGTCGCCTCGCCGTCGATCATCGCGGCGACGATGTCACCGGCCTCGGCGTTGGGCTGCTGGCGTACCACCACCCAGTCGCCGTTGCAGATCGCGGCGTCGATCATCGAGTCGCCCTTGACCTCGAGCATGAACACCTCGCCCTCGCCCACCAGCTCGCGCGGCAGCGGGAAGAAGTCCTCGACGGCCTGCTCGGCGAGGATCGGTCCGCCTGCCGCGATGCGCCCGACCAGCGGCACGTACGCGGGCTGCGGACGGGCGGCCCGCAGTGCCTCGTCGTCGACCATGTCACTGGGCGCACGCACGTCCACGGCCCGCGGCCGGTTGGGGTCGCGGCGCAGGTATCCCTTGGACTCCAGGGCCTTCAGCTGGTAGGCCACGCTGGAGGGGGAGACCAGGCCGACGGCCTCGCCGATCTCACGGACGCTGGGTGGATAGCCGTAACGCTCCACCCAGTCGCGGATGAACTCCAGGATCCGCCGCTGCCGTGCGGTCAGGTCGGAGGCGACCACTTCCGGGACATGACCGATCGGCGTGACCGCGCGTAACTGCGGCGCGTCGGCGCCGCGGGAACGACTCGGTGCGCGGCGCCGGACGGTCTCGGGCTTCCTGCTCTGCTGCTGTCGGTTCGTCCGGTCTTCGGTCGACACGTCCGCCCTCCCTGTCGGCCAGGTGCCTCGCGGCACGTGGTGCGTCGCGGAGCCGGTCGACGCCGTGGGGATGGCGTGCGTCCGGCTGACCCCTCTTGACGGAGAACCTAGTGTGCAGGTCCGACATATTCAAACATCTGTACGAGTTTTCACCGGCGTGTCGCTCCGAAAGGCTCGACTTCCGTACCTGTGTTCTGATAGACCGTCGTACGGGCGTTCTATCGAACGGGTGTCCGAGAGGGGTCAGACATGACGGTCAGTGGTGCGCGACACGCCGAGCCGCCGCTACGGCTCACCCGTCGTGGCCGAGTGGTGCTGCTCGGTCTGTTCTTCGCCACCGTCGCTCTGGCGAACGTGGTCCTGTTCACCATCGCCTCGCAGGGCTGATCTGCGTTACCGCGGGGCGTCCCGGGCATCCCCGGTTGATCTCCGTCGGGTGTGCTGCCCGATTCTCCGGCGCGTCGCACGGCTCGATCCGGCCGCTGCGCGTGATGGTGTCATCACCCCAGGTGGTGAGGCGGAAAATACGGCGCGTCGGCACACGGGTGAACTTGCATCGGCGTCCGCCGGGGCCTAGCGTCTACCCCAACATCTAGTGGTTACACGGATGTAAGTCGTCCACAGGTTGGGTTTCCTTCTTCTCGGTTATCCACATGTCATCCACAGCGCAACCGATTGCTCCGACAATGGGTTCGCTGCGTTTCGGCGTGCCCGGAGACCGGTGAGACGGGTCTGGTAAGGAGATCAAGGTGCGCTGCCCGTACTGTCGCCACGCCGATTCTCGCGTGGTCGACTCACGTGAGGCCGACGACGGTCAGCTGATCCGTCGCCGCCGCTCGTGCCCCGAGTGCGGCAAGCGCTTCACCACGGTCGAGGAGGCGGTCCTCGCGGTGGTCAAGCGCAGCGGTGTCACCGAGCCCTTCAGCCGGACGAAGATCATGAGCGGGGTACGCAAGGCCTGTCAGGGCCGGCCCGTCGACGAGGACTCCATCGCGAAGCTCGCGCAGCGCGTGGAGGAAGCCGTCCGGGCCCGTGGCGCCGCCGAGATCCCGAGCCACGATGTGGGCCTGGCCATCCTCACGCCGTTGCGTGAGCTGGACCAGGTGGCTTACCTCCGGTTCGCCAGCGTGTACAAGTCGTTCGACTCTCTCGACGAATTCGAGAAGGAGATCGCCGCGCTGCGCGAAGCCGGCCCCGTCCGGGAATCCGGGACGCGACATGCGATCGCGCCACGGTCCGGGGGACGCGCACCCAAGCTGAACGGCTGAGGCGTCAGTTCGGCCGGCCTCAGCCCGAGGCACTTCTTACCGACACGTTTGTAGCGGTACCTACGAGGGGGAGCACATCCATATGGCCGGAGACGGCATCACTGCAGGTCGCCAGCGCAGCCGGACGAACGGCGGCGGCGGCGCGGCGGCCGGGGGGCTGCGAGTGGAGCGGGTCTGGACGAGCGAGGGCGTTCACCCGTACGACGAGGTCGAGTGGGAACGCCGCGACGTCGTCATGACCAACTGGCGCGACGGCTCGATCAACTTCGAGCAGCGCGGCGTAGAGTACCCGGCGTTCTGGAGCGTGAACGCCGCGAACATCGTCACGACGAAGTACTTCCGTGGCGCGGTCGGCACCCCTGAGCGGGAGTGGTCGCTCAAGCAGCTGATCGACCGGGTCGTGAAGACCTACCGCAAGGCAGGCGAGGAGTACGGCTACTTCGCCACCCCCGCCGACGCGGAGATCTTCGACCACGAGCTCACCTGGATGCTGCTGCACCAGGTCTTCAGCTTCAACTCGCCGGTCTGGTTCAACGTCGGCACCAAGTCGCCGCAGCAGGTCAGCGCCTGCTTCATCCTGTCGGTCGACGACTCGATGGACTCGATCCTCGACTGGTACAAGGAAGAGGGCCTGATCTTCAAGGGCGGCTCCGGTTCGGGTGTCAACCTGTCCCGGATCCGGTCCTCCAAGGAACTGCTCTCGTCCGGCGGAACGGCGAGCGGCCCGGTCAGCTTCATGCGCGGCGCCGACGCCAGCGCGGGCACCATCAAGTCCGGCGGCGCCACCCGGCGCGCGGCGAAGATGGTCATCCTCGACGTGGACCACCCGGACATCGAGGAGTTCGTCTCGACGAAGGCGCGCGAGGAGGACAAGATCCGTGCGCTGCGGGACGCCGGCTTCGACATGGACCTGGGCGGCGCCGACATCGTGTCGGTGCAGTACCAGAACGCCAACAACTCGGTGCGGGTCAGCGACGAGTTCATGCGGGCGTACGAAGAGGGCGCCGAGTTCGGTCTCCGCGGTCGCCTCGACGGCGAGGTCATCGAGACCATCGACGCCAAGAAGCTGTTCCGTGGCATCGCCCAGGCCGCCTGGGAGTGCGCCGACCCCGGCCTGCAGTACGACGACACGATCAACGACTGGCACACCAACCCCGAGACCGGCCGGATCACCGCGTCCAACCCGTGCTCGGAGTACATGTCGCTGGACGACTCGTCCTGCAACCTGGCCTCGCTCAACCTCATGAAGTTCCTCAAGGCCGACGGCGGCTTCGAGGTGGAGAAGTTCGTCAAGAGCGTCGAGTTCATCATCACCGCGATGGACATCTCGATCTGCTTCGCCGACTTCCCGACCGAGAAGATCGGCGTCACCACCCGGGCGTACCGCCAGCTCGGCATCGGGTACGCGAACATCGGCGCGCTGCTCATGGCGTCCGGTCTTCCGTACGACTCCGATGGTGGTCGTAGTGTCGCCGCGGCGATCACCTCGCTGATGACCGGTACCGCCTACCGGCGCTCCGCCGAACTGGCCGGCGTCGTCGGCGCGTACGAGGGCTACGCCCGTAACGCCGACGCGCACCAGCGGGTCATGCGCAAGCACGCCGCCGCCAACGACGAGGTCCGTCCGCTGGGCGTGGTCGCCACCGAGATCCTGCGCGAGGCGACCCGGCAGTGGCAGAACGGCAACAAGATCGGTGCCAAGAACGGCTGGCGCAACGCGCAGGCCTCGGTGCTCGCACCGACCGGCACCATCGGTCTGATGATGGACTGCGACACCACCGGCATCGAGCCCGACCTGGCCCTGGTCAAGTTCAAGAAGCTCGTCGGCGGCGGCTCGATGCAGATCGTCAACCAGACGGTTCCGCGCGCCCTGCGCAGCATCGGGTACCCCGAGGAGCAGGTCGAGGCGATCGTCGAGCACATCGCCGAGAACGGCAACGTCGTCGACGCGCCCGGCCTCAAGCCGGAGCACTACGCGATCTTCGACTGCGCCATGGGCGACCGGGTGATCTCGCCGCTCGGCCACGTCAAGATGATGGCCGCGGTGCAGCCGTTCATCTCGGGCGCGATCTCCAAGACGGTCAACATGCCGGAGACGGCGACCGTCGAGGAGATCGAGGAGATCCACTACCAGGGCTGGAAGCTGGGTCTCAAGGCGCTCGCGATCTACCGGGACAACTGCAAGGTCGGCCAGCCGCTGTCGGCCGCCAAGAAGAAGACCACCGAGGTCGAGGCCCCGGCGATTCCGGTCGCCGAGGTCGAGAAGATCATCGAGAAGGTCATCGAGTACCGCCCGATCCGTAAGCGCCTGCCGAAGAAGCGGACGTCGGAGACGGTGTCGTTCTCGGTCGCCGGTGCCAAGGGCTACCTGACCGCCTCGTCCTACCCGGACGACGGTCTCGGCGAGGTCTTCCTCAAGATGTCGAAGCAGGGTTCCACCCTGGCCGGTGTCATGGACGCCTTCTCGGTCGCGATCTCGATAGGGCTCCAGTACGGCGTCCCGCTCGAGACGTTCGTCAGCAAGTTCACCAACATGCGCTTCGAGCCGGCCGGTATGACCGACGACCCGGACGTGCGCATGGCGACCTCGGTGATGGACTACATCTTCCGTCGCCTGGCGCTGGACTTCCTGCCGTACGAGACGCGGGCCGAGCTGGGCATCTTCACCGTCAAGGAGCGCAGCGCGCAGGCCGCCGCCGAGGCGGCGGCGGAAGCGGCGGCCGAGGAGATGGCCGCCCTGGCCGCCTCCGCTCCGGTCACCGCCCCGACCGGCCCCGCCAAGGTGACGGTGGCCGAGGTGAAGGCCTCCACCGCCCCGGAGAAGGAGACCCCGGCGTCCGTCGGCTCCTCGACCGAGCTGCTGGAGAAGGTGACCGGCCACGCGGCCGACGCACCGCTCTGCTTCACCTGCGGTACGAAGATGCGCCGTGCCGGTAGCTGCTACGTCTGTGAGGGCTGCGGCTCGACCTCGGGCTGCAGCTGAAAGTCGACTGATCGGAAAGTCCCCCGGACCTGGAACGGTCCGGGGGACTTTCCGTACCTGAGATCGGCTGATCCTGGCCGGACAGGGCCTGTCCCCGGCGTTCCTGCCGGCTGTCCTCCTGCTGCCCTCCGGCGACGGGCGGGGATCTGACCGTCCCGCTGGTTTGTACGCGAACGACGAAACGCCCCGGTCCGATGAGGACCGGGGCGCTCTCGTGGTCGCTGTCAGGTGTTGGACCAGCGGCTGACCTGTCGGGTCTTGGTCACCTGTCGGCCCGGCACCCAGGTCTTGCCGCCGTGGCGGTACTCGTAGTGGCCCGGCTCCCACACCCGCACCGACTCGGTGACCACACGACGGGTCTGCCAGCGCCTCGCGGTGACCACCTGGCCGCCCTCCCGGGAGACGATGACCCGGCGGACCTCCCAGGTACGGCAGTCCCGCTCGGTACGGCTCCTGGCGTGGCACAGATAGGCCTTGCGGGCCTTGTACGGGTTACCCGTGCCGGGCCACTCCGGGTGGAGGGTGGCGCGCATGGCCTGGTACCAGTTGTAGGCCATCTTGCGGTACCCGAACTCGTTCGGGTGGTGGGCGTCGTAGATGTCCAGCCCGGTGACGGTGGACTGGTCGACGAGGTGAACCATCGGCCCCTTGTCGCGGACGATCTCCGGGATCAGCGCGTTGTACGCCCGGTTGGCGGCCGTCTCGGACCTGACCGCCGTGCCGACGATCCGCGCCACGAAGACGTGGGCGCCGGGCACCCGGTTGTGGACCACGTCGATCAGAGCGGACAGCTTGGCGCCGGCCGACTCCGGGTCCTCGGAGCGGGTGATGTTGTTGGTTCCGGCGTGCAGCAGCACCACGTCGGGCTCGTACTCGGCGAGCCGCTGATCGGCGATGCCGGCGATCTGCTCGATCGTCCACCCGCCGTGGCCCTCGTGGTCGAGGTCTCCTCCGGTGCCCTCGCTCTGCGAGCCGACGAAGTCGACGGGCATGCCGGCCTCCCGGAGACGGCGTTGCAGATCGCCGCGCCAGCCGTTCTTGCCCGGCGAGCCGACGCCGACCGTGATGCTGTCGCCGAGCGGCATGATCCGCAGGGTGGCGGACGCGACGGAGCCGGTGAGGTCGGGTGCGGACGGTTGCGCTGACGCGGAGGTTGCCATGCCGGTGCAGAACAGGAGCCCTGTGACCGAAGCCGCGAACATGCCGAGCCGGAGACGCCTCATCTGTGCCCATCCTGGAGTGCCGATGCCTACGTCGGCTGTATCGGCGGGCCCGGACGGGCGATGAGTGCGTCAGCGGACGTTGCGCTCGGTTCGCAACCAGACACCGAACTCGACCGCGGTCCGGACGCCGTGCTCCAGCACCGCGGTGTAGATCTCGAAGCCGCTGACCTCGTCCGGATACTCCGGACGAAGGTGCCAGACGTTCTTGACGGCGAGGATGGCCTGGCGTTCCTCGTCGGTCAGGCGGGTCGTGAGTTCACGGTGCCATTCGGTCACATTCGCGTGATCGTCGTGCAGCCAGATCGAGAGATCGACACGCCACTCACCGATGGTGAGGGTGAGGTGGTACCGCTCGTCGTGCCGTTCCCCGGTCGGCGACCGGTCACCGCGCTCGTCGGTGCAGGTGAAGCCGGTCAGCCCGGGGATCGTCACCGCCTTGCCGAGCAGGGCCACGACGTCCTCCGGACCGAAACCGGGGCCACCGTGGAGCATCACGTCCAGGTCGCGCCACACCATCAGGCCCGAGACGAAACTGCCGGTGGGCATCAGTGGCCCCAGCGGCTCCAGCAGCGCGAGCAGCGTACGCGCCTCCGCCTGCAGGTCCTCCGGGCTGGCCATCGTGCTTCCCTCCTAGATGTCTCCGTCCCCCGTCGAAGCACATTGTCGGATGTGGGCTGTACGGGGCTGTCGACCGGCCCCGGCTCAACGAGACCGGGCTCAGCGCGCCGCGGTCAGGAAGTCGGTGATCACGGTGGCCAGCAGGGCGGGCTGCTCGATCACCATGGCGTGCGAGGAATCGGCCAGGGACAGATGACGCAGGTGGCCGACGGCGGCGGCCTGCTCGACCAGGAAGCGGCGGTGCGCGGCGTAGAGCTCGGCGAAGGGCTCCTGCTCGGGCAGGTCGCGCGTGGGCAGGACGACGAGCTCGGGGCAGGTAGTCGCGGCGTAGACCGGCGTCAGGTCGAGCTCGTTCATGGCGGTGCGCAGCTCGGCGGTGAGAGCGGCCGACGGACGGATCGAGGTCTCACCGCCGAGGTGGACGAGGTTGCGCCGGAAGCCCTCGACCCACACCTTCTCGTTGGCGCCCATGTCGCGGGCCGCCATCTGCTGCCGTTCCACCAGGTCGGGCAGCTGGTCGGCGGGGATCACCTGACCGGCGGCGGCCTGGATCGCGTCGAAGACCGCGTGCAGGCGGGCCAGCTCGGCCGCCGCCTTCTCCTCGTCGAGTCCGGGAAGGTGCTCGGGGCGTGTGGGCGGCGGGTTGCCGTCCAGGCTGATCACGCCGGGCGACTCGGGGTGTCGCTCGCCCCAGAGGGCGGCCAGCATGCCGCCCAGCGAGTGGCCGACGACCGCGGGACGCTCGAGCTCGAGCTGGACGCAGACGGCCGCCAGGTCGCCGAGTGCGGCGTCCCAGCTCCACGGGCCGTCGCCGGAACGGCCGTGCCCGCGCAGATCCATGGTCACCACGCGGTGCCGGGGCCGCAGCGCCCGCGCGAGCGTGGTCATGTGGGCCAGGTTGCCACCCGCGCCGTGCAAGAGAAGCAGGGGTGGCTCGGCGCCGAAGTCGCCGCCGAAGTCGCGGGTGGCGATCTGGACGCCACCGGCGTCGATGAGACGGTCGTTGATCATGAGGACTCCTCGGTGGGAGGGGAGTTGCGGAGCCGGTCACGGATGGCGTCGACGGGGACGCCACCGTCCGGATGCCGTGGCAGGCGGCCACGGCGGACCAGGTCGTGCACGCCCTGCCGGCTGATGCCGAGCATCGCGCCGGCGGTCGCGTAGGAGACCGAGGCCGCGAACGGGTGGCCGGCCCGGCGCACCACGATCTGGCCGAGCGGGGTGCGCCACCAGTCGACCGGTGGCGTGAAGGCGCGGTCGTCGGGATAGAGCGTGGCGATCAGCCTGGCGATCATACGGATCGCCGCGGCGTCGTCACCGGTCTCCAGGATCCGGGCCCAGCCGGCGGCCCGGCGGCGGAGCAGGCCGCGCACGTCGTCGACGACGTGGGCGTCCTCCAGGAGGATCTCGAGCGGGTCGAGCAGGCGGTTGTCGAGGATCCGGAGGAGTTGCCCGGTGAGGTCGCCGGTCTCGCTCATGTGGCAATCGTTCCGCTACTTGACAGCTGGTGTCAAGTGAAGTGCCGGAACCGCCGGGATAGGGTTCGTGCCGTGAAGCGACTCCCTTTGGCGCCCCGTGCGCTGACCGAGCCGCACCCGTCCCGCCTCGCACCGGACCATCCGCACCGTGCCGAGATCCTCGCCGAGCACGCCGCCGCCCTCGAGGCCGGTCAGGCCGGTTACCTGGACCCCGGCTCCGGCCTCTTCGTGCTGACGGCCGGATTCCTGGCGGCCCGGGAGACCTGCTGCACACGTGGCTGCCGTCACTGCCCGTACGTGACCGACGCCTGATCGCCCTCTTTCGCGATCGCCGCCCGCCCAGTACGGTGTGTGCGCCCGCCCCGGGGAGGATCATCAGTGCCCAAGCGTCTGGCCGTGATCGGCGCCGCCGTCCTGTTCGCCGTCGCCGGCTGCAGCGACTCCGGCGACGAGTCCGCCACCCTCGTCACCCCGGCGCCGTCGACCGCGGAGGACCTGGCCGAGCAGCCCGCCGCGTCGGCCGGTGGCGCATGCATCCTGTGGGACTACGACTTCATCGAGCAGGCGATCGGCATCCGGTTCGCCGTGTCCGCCGCGGACCAGGTCGAGGACACGTCGACCTGCGTGGTGCAGACGCTGAGCGGGGCCTGGCCCGACCTGTCGCTGTCCGTCGTGGAGACGACGACCGCGAACGCCGAGGTCTTCCTGGACACCCGGATGCCGGCGAAGGCCACCAAGCTGACCGGGCTGGGCCGCGCGGGTTACCGGCTCAACGCCAAGGCCGCCGCCGACCACGGGCCCACCGTGGAGATCGGCTGGCTCAGCGAGGCGAAGCAGCTGCAGACCGTCCGTTTCACCTTCGCGAAGGGCGCCTCGGCGGCCGACGTGAAGGACATGAACGCGAAGCTGCTCGACCTCGCCAAGGCCCTGAGCACGACTAACGGCTAGCGAGCCGCCACTGCTGGCGAGCCGCCCAAGCTAGCGAGCCGCCACGAAGACCCGCGACGCGACCTCACGTGGCAGCCGGATCTTGTCACCGGCCGAACCGTCGATGGTCACGCCGTCGCGCTCCTGCGCGACGGTCACCGTGGTGCCCGGGTTTATGCCGGCCGCGTGCAGCTGGCGCAGCACGTCGGAGTTGGTCTGCACGCTCTCGCAGATGCGCTGGATGACCACGCTGCCGCTGAGACCGGGGAAGGCCAGGTTGCGCTCGCCGAGGCTGAGCGACTCGACGGTGTCATCCGGGGCGCCGAGCTGATCGAGGCCGGGGATGGGGTTGCCGTACGGCGAGCGGGTCGGCTTGTTGAGCAGCTCGTACACCCGCTTCTCGACGGCGTCGCTCATCACGTGCTCCCAGCGGCAGGCCTCCTCATGGGCCTCCTCGTAGGGCATGCCGATGACGTTGACCAGCAGAAGCTCGGCGAGACGGTGCTTGCGCATCACCGCCACCGCGGTGGTGCGGCCCAGCTCGGTGAGCACGAGATGGCGGTCACCCTCGACGGTGAGGAGGCCGTCGCGTTCCATCCGCGCGACGGTCTGACTGACCGTGGGACCGCTCTGGTGGAGGCGCTCGGCGATCCGGGCACGAAGCGCTGGGACGCCTTCCTCCTCGAGTTCGAGAATGGTGCGCAGGTACATCTCGGTGGTATCGACGAGATCGTTCACGATGCGGTCCTCCCAGCAGCGATAATACCGCGTTGCGGTGGGTAGACCGCCGCCCCGGACAAGTGCCTGCCGACCCTACCCGACGGCGGAACACGTGTGCTAACAGCACAGCGCCACGACCGGGGGACGGGAACGGCGTGCGAGCATGGCGGGCATGGCGGACGACACGACGGCGGTGGTCTGGGACAGTGCCCTGCTCGACTACGACATGGGCGATCATCCTCTCAATCCGGTGCGGATCGAGTTGACCATGGCGCTGGCCCGGGAGCTGGGGGTTCTGGACCGCCCCGGCGTCCGGATGGTCACTCCGGTGCCGGCCACTGAGACCGATCTCACCCGGGTGCACCGTGCCGACTATCTGGACGCGGTCCGCCACGCCCCGATCGACCCGTTCTTCACCGGCTGGGGACTGAACACACCGGACAACCCCGTCTTCGACGACATGCACCAGGCGTCCGCCCGGATCTGCGGCGCGACGCTGGCCGCCGTGCGGGCGGTCTGGCACGGCGAGTCCCGGCGCGCGGTCAACGTGGCGGGCGGCCTGCACCACGCCATGCCGGCCCGGGCCGCGGGCTTCTGCGTCTACAACGACCCCGCGGTGGCCATCGCCTGGCTACTGGAGCAGGGCGCTCAGCGGGTGGCCTACATCGACGTCGACGTGCACCACGGTGACGGCGTGCAGACCGCCTTCTACAACGACCCTCGCGTGCTCACGGTGAGCCTGCACGAGTCGCCGCTGGCACTCTTCCCGGGCACCGGGTTCGCCGACGAGATCGGCGGGCCGGACGCCGAGGGCACCGCGGTGAACGTGCCGCTGCCACCGGGCACCGGCGACGCCGGCTGGCTCCGGGCGTTCCACGCGATCGTCCCGTCGGTGGTCCGCGCCTTCGCCCCGGAGATCATCATCAGCCAGTGCGGCGCCGACGCGCACCGGCTCGACCCGCTGGCCGACCTGCGGCTGTCGGTGGACGGGCAGCGCGCGGCGTACATCGCCATGCGGCAGCTGGCCGACGAGCTCTGCGACGGCCGCTGGGTGGCCACCGGCGGCGGGGGATACGCGCTGGTCGAGGTGGTTCCCCGAGCCTGGACGCACCTGCTCGCGGTGGCCACCGGCGAGCCGCTGGCGCCGGAGCTGCGGATCCCGCAGCAGTGGCGCGCGCTGGCCGCGACCCGCCGTCCGGGGGCTACGATTCCGGAGACGATGACCGATGGGTCCGAGCCCAGCGTGCAGGCCTGGCCGGGGACCTCCGACGATCCGGTGGACCGGGCCGTCCTCGCCACCCGGACCGCGGTCTTCCCGTTGCACGGCCTAGACCCCCACGATCCCCGGGACTGAGACGATGGAGCGCAGCGCGGACGTCCTCCTCTCCGACGGCACGGCCGTGCACCTGCGCCGGATCCGTCCCGAGGACGCTCCGGCCATCGTGGACTTCCACTCGCGGATGAGCGACCGCACCCGGTACCTCCGCTACTTCTCGCCCTATCCGCGCATCCCGGAGCGTGACCTGCAGCGCTTCGTCAACGTCGACCACCGCGACCGCGAGGCGTTCGTGACCTTGGCCGACGGCCGGATCACCTCGGTCGGCCGCTACGAACGCCTCGGCCCGGACTCGCCGGAGGCCGAGGTCGCGTTCGTGGTCGAGGACGCCCAGCAGGGCCGGGGGATCGGTTCGGTGCTGCTGGAGCATCTCGCCGACGCGGCCCGGGAGAACGGCATCACCCGGTTCGTCGCCGAGGTGCTGCCGGAGAACAACGGCATGCTGCGCGTCTTCGGTGACACCGGTTACCAGGTGCACCGCCGCTACGCCGACGGCGTGGTGCACCTGAGTTTCCCGATCGAGCCGACCGAGAAGTCGCGCGAGGTGCAGGAGTCGCGTGAGCACCTGACCGAGGCACGGTCGATCGCCCGGCTGCTGGCCCCGCGCGGGATCGCGATCTACGGCGCCAGCGCCACCGGGCACGGCATCGGCGCGCACGTGCTCGGCAACCTGCGCGACAGCGGCTACACCGGTGACGTGGTGCTCGTGCATCCCACCGCCGAACGCGTGGCCGGGCTTCCGGCGTACCGGAAGGCATCGGACGCCGGTGTCCCGATCGACCTTGCCCTGATCGCCGTGCCGGCCGACCGGGTGTCGGAAGCCGCGACGGACGCCGCACGTGCCGGCGCCGGTGGGGTGGTGGTCGTCTCGGCCGGCTTCGCCGAGACCGGCGCCGAGGGCGCCGCGCGGCAGCGTGCCCTGGTGGAGGCGGCGCGGGCGGCCGGCTTGCGCGTGGTGGGCCCGGGCAGCTTCGGCATCGCCAACACCGACCCGGCGGTACGCCTGAACGCGACCCTCTCTCCACGCCTGCCGAAGGCCGGTCGAGTGGGCTTCTTCAGTCAGAGCGGCGCTCTCGGGGTCGCCCTGCTCGCCGAGGCCGACCGCCGCGGGCTCGGCCTGTCCAGCTTCGTGTCGGCCGGCAACCGTGCCGACGTCTCCGGCAACGACCTCCTGCAGTACTGGCAGGACGACCCCGGGACCGACGTGGTGCTGCTGTACCTGGAGACGTTCGGCAACCCGCGCAAGTTCGCCCGTCTCGCCCGCCGGATCAGCAGGGTCAAGCCGGTGGTGGCGGTGGCCTCCGCGACCCGTCCGCCGGGTCTGTCGGGCGACGCGCCCGGTCCCGACGCACACGCGGTGACCGCCCTGTTCGCGCGGTCCGGCGTGATCCGGGTGGACACCGTCCAGGAGCTCTTCGACGTCGGCATGCTTCTCGCCCATCAGCCGTTGCCGGCCGGTCGCCGGGTCGCCGTGGTGGGCAACTCGTCGGCGCTGGCCGAGCTGGCCGTGGTGGCCTGCCGGTCGGCCGGTCTCGTGGTGGCCGACGGCTATCCGCGGGACACCGGTCCGGAGGCGGGCGCTCACGATCTCGCGGACGCGCTGGCCGACGCTGCGGTCGACGATTCGGTGGACGCACTGGTGGTGGTCTTCGCGCCGCCGATGCCGGGCCGGCGCGCCGATGAGGACGCGGACTTCACGGCCGCCCTCGCGAGCGTGGCGCTGGCCGGTGAGAAACCGACCGTCGCGACGATGGTCTTCGGTCAGGTGCCGCCGCGGGTGCCCGCCTATCCGTCGGTCGAGGAGGCGGTCCGCGCACTGTCCAGGGTGGTCGGTTACGCCGACTGGCTGCGTCGTCCGCCGGGCGTGATGCCGGCGCTGTCCGCTGTGGACCCCGCCGCCGCCGAGGTTGCCGTCGTGGCGGAGTCGCCGACCGGCCTGCTCGCCGCCTACGGCGTGCCGGTGGTGCCGTCGGTGCAGGCAGGCGATGTCGACGCGGCCGTCGCGGCGGCGGTCGAGCTGGGCTTTCCGGTCGTGATCAAAGCGGCGGGCGGTGCGTTGCGCCATCGGATCGACCTCGGCGCGGTGCGCCTCGCGGTCTCCGACGAGCCGGCCGTACGCGCGGCGTACGGCGAACTGGCAGCCGCGTTCGGCCCGGACGTGCTGGTTCAGACCATGGTGCCGCCGGGCGTCGCCTGCACGATCGAGATGGTCGAGGACCCGGCGTTCGGCCCGGTGATCGGTTTCGGTCTCGGCGGCGTGGCCAGCGAACTGCTCGGCGATCTGGCCTGGCGGGCCGCGCCGCTCACCGACCGCGCCGCCGAGGCACTCGTCGACGAGCCACGGGCTGCCCCGCTGCTGCACGGGTACCGCGGGTCCACCCCGGTGGACCGGGCCGCCCTGGTCGAACTGCTGCTGCGGGTGGGCCGGCTCGCCGACGAGCACCCGCGGGTCCGTTCGCTGACGCTGAACCCGGTACTGGTGCGGCCGGACGGCTGGTCCGTGCTGCACGCCGCGGTCGAGTTCGGCGACCCGGGGGCCCGGCCGGACACCGGCCCCCGGAGGTTGAGAAGCGTGTGACAGCAGCATGACCGACTGCACCGAGCGGCAGTCAGCCGCAGCGGGCCCCAGACGTCGCAGGCGAGGGCCGGGAGGGCATGCAACCGCGGTGCTGTGTCAGACCGCGTAGGCCTCGAGGCGGGAGGCCCGCTCCGGGTCGCGCAGTTTCAGCATGGTGACCTTCTCGATCTGGCGGATCCGCTCGCGGCTGAGACCGAACTCGCGGCCCACCTCGTCGAGGGTGCGCTGACGGCCGTCGTCCAGGCCGAACCGCAGCCGGATCACCGCCGACTCCCGCTCGCTGAGCGTGGCGAGCACGATCTCCACCTGGCCGCGCAGCTCGCCCTGGGAGTGGCCCTCGCCGGGCACGTTCGGGTCGACCGCGGCGACGAAGTCACCGAGGGCGCTCTCGCCGTCCTCGCCGACCGCCTGGTCCAGGCTGACCGGCTCACGGTCGTACGAGATCAGCTCGATGACCTGGTATTCGGGTACGTCCATCGCCTTGGCGATCTCGGCGATGCTCGGCTCGCGGCCGAGAGTGGCGGCCAGGTCGCGCCGGCAGCGGACCATCCGGTTGACCTGCTCGACCATGTGCACCGGGATGCGGATGGTGCGGGCCTGGTCGGCCATGGCTCGCGTGATGGCCTGACGGATCCACCAGGTGGCGTACGTGGAGAACTTGTAGCCCTTGGTGTAGTCGAACTTCTCGACCGCGCGGATCAGGCCGAGGTTGCCCTCCTGGATCAGGTCCAGGAACGCCATGCCGCGACCGGTGTAGCGCTTCGCGATGCTGACCACGAGGCGCAGGTTCGCCTCGAGCAGGTGGTTCTTCGCGGACTTGCCCTCCGCGGCGATGACGCGCAGCAGAGGCGCCAGGTCGGCCGGGGCCGACCGCAGCTTCTCCTCGGCGTACAGCCCCGCCTCGATGCGCTTGGAGAGCGTCACCTCCTCGACGGCGGTGAGCAGGCGGGTGCGCCCGATTCCGTTCAGGTACGCGCGGACCAGGTCGGCGGAGACGCCGCGCTCGTCCGTGGCGTCCAGGTCGGCCAGCGCCTCGACATCGTCGGTCATGCTGTCCTCAACCGCCTTGGACTCCGACGCCTTCATCTTCAGGACCACTTTTCAGTCCCCTCCCCCGAGTAACGTCTCGTGCGTACCAGCCGCTCCGTGCCGGTGAGGCATAGCTTCGTCCGAGGCGCGTTAAGCGGAGGTGAGGCCAGCGTCCAGGTGGCATGAATCGGGGAGAACCCTGCCGTCGTCAAGCCGACAACCCGGGCGTTCGGAACACCGTCAAGATTTGCCGCAACTCGATAATGTGCTTGGCCCTAGGAGGAGTAAGCGTGGTCTTCAAGCGAATGATGCAAGCGCTCGGCGTCGGTGGCCCGTCGGTCGACACGGTGCTGACCAATCCGAACACCTACCCCGGTGGTTACCTGGAGGGGCAGGTACACGTGGTCGGCGGCGATCACGCGACCGACATCGAGTATGTCGCCGTCGCCCTGCAGACGCGGGTCGAGGTGGAGAGCGGCGACAGCGAGTACCAGTCGAACCAGGAATTCCACAAGCAGCGCCTGACCGGTTCGTTCAGGCTGGAGCCGGGCGTTCGCCACGACATCCCGTTCCGCTTCGAGGTGCCCTGGCAGACCCCCATCACCGATCTGTACGGCCAGCGCCTGCACGGCATGACGATGGGTCTGGCGACCGAGCTGGAGGTGGCCCGCGCCGTCGACAAGTCCGACCTGGACGCCGTCAGCGTGCACCCGCTGCCGGCCCAGGAGCGCATCCTGAACGCGCTGCTCCAGATCGGTTTCCGGTTCAGCAAGGCGGACGTGGAGCAGGGCCGGATCTACGGCGTCGAGCAGCACCTGCCGTTCTACCAGGAGATCGAGTTCTACCCGCCCCCGCAGTACGCGAGCGGCATCAACCAGCTGGAGCTGACGTTCCTGCCCACGCCGCAGAAACTGCAGGTGGTGCTGGAGCTGGACAAGCGCGGCGGCGTCTTCACCGAGGGCCACGACGCGTTCGGCAGCTTCGATGTCGACTACGCGACCGCGGATCAGACCGACTGGGTGTCCCGGCTCGACCAGTGGCTGCGCCAGTCGGCCCAGCGCCGGGGTCTGTTCTTCTAGACCGTCAGAGTTCCAGCAGGACCGTGCACGGTCCGACGTTCACCGATTCCACCAGCATGTGCGCCCGGAAGCGGCCGGTCTCGACGGTCGCTCCCCGGGCGCGCAGCGCTTTCACGTACTCCTCGATCAGCGGCTCGGCGACCTCGGCCGGCGCTGCGGCGCTCCAGCTGGGGCGGCGGCCCTTGCGTGCGTCGCCGTAGAGCGTGAACTGGCTGACCACGAGCAGGGGTGCTCCCAGGTCGGCGGCCGAACGATCGTCCAGGACACGCAGCTCCCAGGTCTTGCGGGCCAGCTCGGCGGCCTTGGCCGGGGTGTCGTCGTGGGTCACCCCGACCAGGACCAGCAGGCCGTCCTCGATCTTGCCGACGACCGCCTCGCCGACGGTCACACTCGCCCGGCTGACGGTCTGCACCAGTGCACGCATGTGTGCACGATAAGGGTCACTCCTCGACGTTCAGGCCACCGGTGCCGGCGTCACCGGTGGTGGTGTTCGCCACGCCGGGGCCGGTGCGCGCCCGGTCCGGGAAGCTGGCCGGACCGGCGGTGCCGCCGGTGGTGGTGAGGATTCCCTCGCCGGCGGGCCCGCCGTTGCGGAGCTCCTCCGGGTCGGTTCCGGCGGGAATCGTGTTCGACAGTTCGCCTTCGGTACGCGGGTCGCTCATCGTCCACCTTCGGAGTTCGTGCGGGATGGTCGGCCCCGCTTTGCCCGTTCACCGACGGGACAAACCCCGGCGTACGGCCATGAACTCCGTCGATATCGCGTCGGCGAGGTTTGTGACGGTGCCAGGATTTGCCTGGTCGGAGGGGGTTCGTCAAGGTTTGGGCTCCGATGGTGAGCGACCGACGTACCCCGATCGTGGCGACCCGACCCTCGTGAGTGCCGGATCGACCGGACCCAGATGGGAGACCACCCATGCCCCTCACCAGCACCGCCGCCGGGCGCGGTACCGACACCTCTCGGGGGCGGCCGCCGGCGCCGGCGCCGTCCGCTGCCAAGCCGGCCCGGGGCGGTGATCCGGACGCGAACCGGCGCCAGGCCCGCTCGGTGGCCAAGCAGCAACAGGCGGCCGAGAGAGTCGCCGCGGCCACCGCCGAGATCTCGGCACAGAACGCCGAGGCCGCCGAGGCGTCCCGGCAATTGTCCGAGGCGATGCAGCAGATCGCGGCCGGAGCCGAGGAGGCGTCGGGCGCGACCCAGCAGAGCCTGGCCGCGATGAACCAGATCGAGGAGCGAGTCGGCGCCCAGGGGCAGACCACTCGCCAGGTCGCCGACCTGAGCCAGCAACTGCAGAACCTGCTCAACGAGACCCGCAACGGGATCAGCAACCTCCTGGCGAACGTGGACAGCGCGTCGAGCCGGCAGACCGAGTCGGTCGCGACCATCACCGAGCTGGAGAAGCAGGCCGACGAGATCGGCGAGATCGTCAAAACGGTCGCGCACATCGCCGACCAGACCAACCTGCTCGCTCTGAACGCCGCTATCGAGGCGGCCCGGGCCCGGCAGCACGGCAAAGGCTTCGCCGTGGTCGCCGACGAGGTCCGCACGCTCGCCGAGACCAGCGAACGCAGCGCCCGGCAGATCCGCGACCTGATCGACGAGGTACGCAACAGCGTCACCGAGATCGCCGGCGCGGTGCAGGCCTCCGCCGAGGCGGCTCGAGGCGAGGTGGAGAAGGGCAAGACGATCACCTCGCAGCTGGAGACGATCCGTGCCGACATGGGCACGATCATGGCCGGGGCGACGGAGATGGCCGCCGTTGCGGAGCAGGCCAAGAAGGCGGCCGGCAGCGCCAAGCAGCGGTCCGAGGAGATCGCCGCGGCGGCCGAGCAGCAGTCCGCCGCATGCGAGGAGTCCCTGCAGACGGTCGCCCAGCAGACCCAGGCCCTGCGGCAGAGCGAGCAGGCCGCTGAGGCGCTGGCCGAGGTCTCCGAGACGCTGCGCAGCAGCACTGACATCGCCAAGAGTGCCGAGGAGGTGGCCTCCGCGGCCGAGGAGCTGTCCGCCGCGGTGGAGGAGATCAACCGGGCCGCGACGCAGATCAACGTCGCGATCAACGAGATCAACGCCGGCGCTCGTACGGCCGCCGAGAAGGGCCAGCAGACGGCCGAGGCGGTGAGCCAGATCGAGCAGGGCGCTCAGCTCTCGTCCGACCGGGGCGGGTCCGCGGTGGAGCGTTCCGATGTGATCCTCGAGCTGCTGGCCTCCAACAAGCAGGCCGTCGACTCGATGATCGAGGCGATCGGCAAGGCCGCCCGAGAGGGTACCGAGAACGTCCGCAAGGTCAGTGAGCTGGAGCAGATCTCCCGCCGGATCGACAAGATCGTGGACGCGATCGCGAACGTCTCGATCCAGACCAACATGCTGGCGGTGAACGGGTCGGTCGAGTCGGCCCGGGCCGGTGAGTTCGGCAAGGGCTTCGCCGTGGTCTCCACCGACATCCGCAATCTTGCTCGGGACTCGGCCGACAACGCCGACCGGATCAAGGACCTGGTCAAGTCGGTGCAGGACCGGATCGTCGAGGTCCGTGCCGACCTCGAGGAGACCAGCCGGTTGTCACTGGCCGAGGTGGAGTCGGCCAAGGCCACCACCGCCCGCCTCGAGGAGATCGAGCGCGACATGCAGCAGGTCCGGGGCGGCAACGAGGAGGTCCGCGAGTCAGCGCTGGCGATCGCTAACACGCTCGGCGAGGTCAAGGTCGGGCTCGAGCAGATCTCATCGTCCGCGAACGAGGCCGAACAACTGGCCGGGCAGGCCTCGTCGGCGGCCCGGGAACAGGCCCAGGGGGCGGAGGAGCTCGCGGCGGCGGTCGAGGAGATCGCCGCGCTCGCCGACGAGCTGCAGAACAACGCCTGAGCGGGACGGGAGCGACATGGACGCGGACACCGATCTCGCCGACGAGGAGTTCGACGAGAACAGCGATTTCGTCACCTTCGACATGGCGGGGGAGCGGTACGCCTTCCCGATGCAGCGGGTCCAGGAGATCATCCGGATGCCGGCCGTGGTGAAGGTGCCGCTCGGGCCGCCCTCGTTGGAGGGCCTGGCCAACCTGCGCGGACGGGTGCTGCCGGTGGTCAGCCTGCGGCGGTGCTGCCAGATGGACCAGACCGGGCACGACGAGACCACCCGGGTGATAATCGTGGACGGGGGAGTGCCGCTCGGCTTCGTCGTCGACCGGGTGTCCAGTGTGATCAGCATCGATCCGAACCAGGTGGAGTCGGCCGAGGCGGTGCAGTCGACGGTCAACTCCGACGTGCTGGTCGGCGTGATCAAGTCCGGCGGTGGCGAGATGACCACCGTCCTGGACGTGGACCGGCTGATCGGCAGCCAGTTCAGCCGGCTCGCGTCGGAGAAGCGGGGGCGGGACGCCTCGGCGGTGTCCCAGGTGTCCGCCGAGAGCGATGCCGACGCCGATCTCGACGACACGCTGGAGCTGGTCAGTTTCGCGGTCGAGGGTCAGGAGTACGCCCTGCCGATCGACCAGGTGCAGGAGATCGTGCAGGCTCCCGAGTCGGTGAGTCACGTGCCGAACGCGGGTAGCCGGGTGCTCGGTGTGATCGACCTGCGCGGCCGGCTGCTGCCGGTGGTGAGCATGCGCCGGGTCTTCGGACTGCCGGTGACCCCGTTGGAGCCGCAGAACCGGATCGTCGTGGTCTCCATCGACGGCGGCGTGGTCGGCGTCGTGATGGACACCGTGCGCGAGGTCTTGCGGGTGCCGCACCAGCTGGTCGCCCCGCTGCCCACGGTGGTGACCGGGGAGGGGCGCAGCACCGAGGTGGAGTCGGTGTGCCGCCTGGAGGACGGCAAGCGGCTGGTCTCGGTGCTGAGCGTGAACCGGATGTTCGACTCGCCCGAGGTACGTGACGAGATCGCCGACTACCGGCGGGAGGACGAGCTGGAGATGGCCGACGAACGCATTGAAAGCGCCGACGACGGGCGGGGCGACGAGGAGCTCTTCGTGGTCTTCCGCCTGGACGACGAGGAGTACGCGGTCGATGTCGACGCGGTGCAGGAGATCATCCGGGTGCCGGAGGCACTGATCCGGGTGCCGAAGTCGTACGACTTCGTGGAGGGCCTGGTAAACCTGCGCGGGACGGTGCTGCCGGTGGTGGACCTGCGGACCCGGCTCGGGCTGGGGCGCACCGAACGCGACGAGCGGCAGCGCATCGTGGTGCTGATCATCGGCGGGGTGCGGACCGGCTTCATCGTGGACTCGGTGGCCGAGGTGGCCCGGGTCGGCCGCAACGTGCTGGAGCCGGCGCCGGAGCTCTCGGCGGAGCAGGCCCGGGTGGTGTCCCGGGTGGCGAACCTGCCGGACCAGCAGCGGATGCTCCTGCTCGTCCAGGTGGACCAGCTGCTAGCCGCGGGCCAGGCCGAGGAGGCCGCGGAACTGTGCGTGACGGTCGCCGACGAGGCGCTCGTCGGGGTCTGATCGGAGTTCGCGGTGCCTACCTCCGTACTCGTGGTCGACGACTCCGCGCTGATGCGACGGGCCATCAAGGGCATCCTCGCCGACGCCGGCGACTTCGAGGTGCACACCGCGCGCAACGGGGTCGACGCCCTGGAACAGATCGGTCGCCTCCAGCCGGACGTGATCACCCTGGACATCAACATGCCGGAGATGGACGGGCTGACCTGCCTCGTGAAGATCATGGAGGAGCAGCCCACCCCGGTCGTGATGGTCTCCTCACTGACCGAGCACAACGCCCTGGTCACCCTGGAGGCGCTGGAGCTCGGTGCGGTGGACTACGTGCCGAAGCCGGGCGGCACGGTGTCGCTGAACATCGACGACGTCTCCAAGGAGCTGATCAACAAGGTCCGCAGTGCCTCGGCGGCGAAGCTGAAGCGGGCCGGCGGGCTGAGCGCCCGGCTCAAGGCGCAGTCCCAGCGGGTGGCGGCCACACCGCCGAAACGCGACATCAGCGCGGTCGGGGCCGTCGACCTGCTCCTGATCGGATCGTCCACCGGCGGACCGGCCCTGCTGTCCGACCTGCTCCCGCAGCTGCCCGCCACGCTGGGCGCGCCCGTGATCGTGGCGCAGCACATCCCGGCCTCGTTCACCGGCGCGCTGTCCCGGCGCCTCGACGAGAGCTGCGCGCTGCGGGTGCACGAGGTGGACCGGATCATGACCGTCAAGCGGGGGAACATCTACATCGGCCGGGGCAACGCCGACGTGGTGGTCGCGCGGCGTACCGACGGCCTGATCGTGAAGAGCGTGCCGGCCGCCGCCGAGTACCGCTGGCATCCGAGCGTGGACCGTCTGGTTGCCTCGGCCCGCCGATACATCGATCCGGAACGGCTGGTGTGCGCGCTGCTCACCGGCATGGGCGACGACGGGGCCACCGAGATGGCCGCGGTCAAGGAGGGCGGCGGCCGGACCATCGCCGAGTCCGAGGAGACGGCGGTGGTGTGGGGCATGCCCGGCGAACTGGCCCGTCGCGGCGGGGCCACCGTCGTGCTGCCCTCGTACGAGATCGCCGACCGGCTGGCCGACTGGGTCCGCTGACTCCTCGAAGGAGAGGTTGAGCACCATGGGACTCGTCCGTAAGCAGGCGCCGCAGGAACCCGAGGAAGTGGCGCCGGAGAAGCCCTCGGTAGAGGAGCTGCTGGGCAGGCTGGGCGATCCCGACGCGGACGAGCGGCGGGAGGCGGCGCTCGGGCTGGGCGGCGTGGTCGAGGCGGTGCCGGCGCTGCTCGCCCGGGTCGGCGTCGAGGAGGAGCCGCGCGTGCTCGAGTCGATCCTCACCACGCTGGCCGCGCACGACACCGACGAGGTGGCCGGAGGACTGGCGGTCCACCTGGCCAGCGACGAGGCAGGGCTGCGCACCGCGGCGGCCGCCGCCCTGGCCACCATGCCGAGGTCGGTGCCGGACGTGCTGCCGAGCCTGCTGGCGGCTCCCGATCACGACGTACGGGTGATGACCGCCATGGTCCTGGCCGACCTGCCGCATCCCGAGGCGCGTACCTGGCTGCTCCGGATGATCTGTGAGGACCCGCATCCGAACGTGGTGACCGGCGCCATCGACGCCCTGCTGCCATCGGCCACCCCGGAGGACGCCCCGGTGCTCCAGGACGCGGTGCTGCGGTTCCCGGACGACCCCTTCCTGCGATTCACGGTGCAGGCGGCGTTGCCCCGTCTGACCGGAACGGTTCAATGACGCCGGCCGCCGCGACCGGGCTGTCCGATGCGGACTTCGCGCGGTTCTGCGAGTACTTCTACAAGCGCACCGGCATCCACTTCACGTCGGGCAAGCGGTACTTCGTGGACAAGCGGATCGACACGTGCATCCGCAACTCCCGCTACGACACGTTCGCGTCCTGGTTCGCCGCACTCCGGACGAACGACAAGGGCGAGATGATGCAGGAGCTGATCAACCAGCTCACCGTCAACGAGACCTACTTCCTGCGCGAGGACTACCAGTTCGACGCGATGCTCAGCACGGTGCTGCCGGACGTGCTGGCGGCCCGCGGCGGTCCGGGCCGGATCGTCGGGCCGGTGAAGATCCTCTCCCTGCCGTGCTCGACCGGCGAGGAGCCGTACTCGATCGCCCTGCGTCTTCTCGAGGAATGGGACCAGATCGACCACGTGGACGTGGAGATCCACGGGGGTGACATCGACAGCGACGTCCTCGCCAAGGCCGCACACGCCAGTTATGGCGATCGATCCCTGCAGCGGGTGCCCAAGCCGTGGCTCAACAAGTACTTCGTGTCGGTCGGCGCCGGGCGTTACCAGGTGGACGAGGGCATCCGCAGCGCGGTGACCCTGCACCGGATCAACATCTGCGACACCCCCGCCATGCGGGCGTTCCGCGACTTCGACGTGATCTTCTGCCGCAACGTGCTCATCTACTTCGACGAGCTGTCCAGCCGCCGGGCGGCGGAGAACCTGTACGGCGCCCTCCGCCCCGGCGGTTACCTGTTCCTCGGCCACTCCGAGTCGATGAGCCGGATCTCGCCGATCTTCACGCCGACCCGCCTGCCGGAGGGCCTCGTGTACCAGCGACCGACCGGAGGCAAGTGATGACCTCGGACACTGCGACCAGAGCCCGGGTGCTCGTCGTCGACGACGCCGCCACCGTGCGGCTCTATCACTCCAGCCTGCTCACCGGCGCCGGCTTCGAGGTGAGCGAGGCGGCGAACGGACTGGAGGCCGTCGAGGCGGCGCTCGTCACCGATTTCGACCTGTTCGTGGTCGACGTCAACATGCCGAAGATGAACGGCTACGCCTGCGTCGAGGCCCTCCGCTCGGAGAACGTCGGCAGCGCTGCCCCGGTCGTGATGATCAGCACCGAGGACCGGCCCGGCGACGCCGACCGGGCGTACCTGGCAGGGGCGAATCTCTACCTCGTCAAACCGGTCAACGGCGATCGGCTCGTACGGGTGGCGACCATGCTGACAGCGGAGGTGGCGGCATGAACCCACTGCTCGCCCAGTTCCTCGCCGAGGCGAACGACCTGCTGGCCCAGGTCGACGAGGGGCTGCTCCAGCTGGAGCGGGTGCCCGGCGATCCGGAGCTCGTGAACGAGGTGTTCCGGGCCGCGCACACGTTCAAGGGCTCGTCCGGCCTGTTCGACTTCCCTGAGCTGACCCGGCTCACCCATGCCGCCGAGGACCTTCTGGACGCGGTACGCGGAGGCCGGCTCACGCTCGACTCGGGCATGACCGACGACCTGCTGGCGGCGTTCGACCTGATCCGGGGCTGGCTGGCGCACGTCACGACACACGAACGGCTTCCCGCCAGCGCCGGCACCGACGCGGCCGGCCTGATCACCAAGCTGCGGGCCCCGCTCGGTGGTGAGGCGGCACCGGCCGCCGCCCGGACCGCGGGTGTCCCGGCACCGGTGATCGACGTGGCGCCGGACTGGCTGGCCTGGCTCGACGCCGAGTGGCTGACCGAGACGGCCGCCTGGCTCGCCACCACGTCCTCCACGCTGCGTTTCGTCTGGTACACGCCGGACACCGACTGCTTCTTCCGGGCCGAGGACCCGCTGCATCTGGTCCGGCAGGTGCCCGCCCTGGAGAAGCTCGGGGTCGTGCAGCCGGAGGCCTGGCCCGCCCCGGAGGACTACGACGAGTACACCTGCATGCTCTCCTTCGTCGTGGTCACCCGCGCCGCGATGGGTGAGCTGAACCATCTGTTCCGCTACGTACCGGACCAGATCGAGATCGTCGAGCTGGACTCGGACGCGATCACCCGGCACCTCAGCGGCGAGCCACCGCTCAGGGCCGAGGAGGCGGTCTCGGTCGTGGTGACCGCGGTGATCGACTCCGAGGTGTCCGCCGACGCCCGTGCCGTGCTGCAGGCCGCACACCGGGCGCTGACGCTCGAGGGCGCGGTGGCCGAGGGCGCCCGGCTCCGGTCGGTACGGCACGCGGTCGCCGCGGCGGCGTGGGCGCTGGGCGTGCCGGTGGATGTGGCCGAGTCCTCCCCGGACGAGCTGATCGCTACGGTGGTCCGGCTCGCCGGTGAGGCCGCGCCGGCACCCGTCGCTCCGATTCCGGCCCAGCTCCAGACCCAGGCGGTCGCGCCGCACGAGGAGAAGGAACCGGTCGGGCGGGCCGACGACCCGGGCGGCCAGGTCGGTACCCGGGTACTCAAGGTCGACCAGGAGAAGGTGGACCGGCTCATGGAGTTGGTCGGCGAGCTGAACGTGGCGAAGAACGGCCTGACCTTCCTCGCCGACGCCGCCGAGGAGGAGTTCGGCAGCCGGGTGCTCAGTCGTCGGATCAAGGACCAGTACGCCGGTCTGCACCGGATCGCCGAGGAACTGCAGGCGGCCGTGATGGACGTCCGGATGCTGCCGCTGTCGGTGGCGTTCGGCCGGTTCCCCCGGCTGGTCCGGGACCTCAGCCGGCGGCTCGGCAAGACCATCGAGCTGGTCACCGAGGGCGAGGACACGATGGCCGACAAGGACGTCATCGAAGCGCTCGGCGACCCGCTGGTGCACCTGGTGCGCAACAGCCTCGACCACGGCATCGAGACGTCCGACGAGCGGATCGCGGCCGGCAAGCACGCGGCGGCCAAGCTGACTCTCGCGGCGGTGGCCGACGGCGACGCGGTGATCGTGGAGGTGTCGGACGACGGGCGGGGTGTCGACCCGGAAAGGGTCAAGCGCAAGGCGTACGAGAAAGGTCTGATCTCCGAGGAAGAGCTCGAGACGCTGACCGAGACCGAGGCGGTCGACCTGGTGTTCCGCCCCGGCTTCTCGACCGCCGACCAGGTTTCGGATCTGTCGGGGCGGGGAGTCGGCATGGACGCCGTCCGGGCCAGCGTGGAGAAGCTCGGCGGCACCGTGACCATGCGTTCCAAGTTCGGTCACGGCACGTCCACCCGGCTACGGCTCCCGCTGTCGATGGCGGTCACCCAGGTGATGGTGTTCAGCGTCGGTGGACAGCGGTTCGGCATCCCGGTGGACCTGGTGGTCGAGACGGTACGCGTCCCGGCCGGCGAGATGAGCCGGGTGCTGCACCAGGAGGTGGTGATGATGCGCGGCGAGGTGGTGCCGGTCATCGACCTGGCCCGTGCCCTGGACATGCCGTCCACCCTCGCCGAGGGCGCCGACCGCCCGATCCTGGTGGTCAGCGTGAACAACCAGCGCGTGGGCCTGCTGGTCGAGCAGTTCCACCGCGAGGTCGACGTGATCCTGAAGCCGATGGAGGGCCTGCTCGCGTACGCCGACGAGTTCTCCGGCACGGCGCTGCTCGGCGACGGCCTGGTCCTGCTGGTGCTCAACATGAAGGAGGTGCTCGGCCTTGCCGCTCGAGTTGCATGACGAGACCGCGAACCTGGTCGGTGTGGTGACCGTCGACGAGGTCGAACAGCTGGCCGGCTGGCTGCGTGCGGCCAAGCGGCCGAAGGTCTCCCTGCGCCGTTGCAACCATCTGCACACCGGCGCACTCCAGGCCCTGCTTCTTTTCCGTCCGAAGATTTCTTCAGCACCGAATGACGCCTTCCTGGCGGCTCAGGTGCTGCCGCTGCTCACCGGGAGCAGCGGCCCAGCCAACAAGCAGGGAAGCGATCCTCCATGACCACTGTGATGCTCGTCGACGACTCCGCCACCATGCTCATGAGCCTGAAGGCCATCCTGACCAAGGCGGGTTACGCCGTGGAGACCGCCGGCCACGGCAAGGAGGCGCTCGACAAGCTCGGCAAGGGCGTCAAGCCGAACCTGATCATCAGCGACGTGAACATGCCGCAGATGGACGGGATCACGTTCGCCCGCGAGGCCCGCAAGGCCCCCGGTATGCGTTTCACCCCGATCCTCATGCTGACCACCGAGTCGGAGGCGACCAAGCGCGCCGAGGCGAAGGCTGCCGGGGCCACCGGCTGGCTGGTCAAGCCGGTCGGCCCGGACCAGCTCCTCGGTGTGATCAAGCAGGTTCTGCCCGGGGCCTGAGCCCCAGACCGGCGAAACGGAGGTCTCCATGCCAAGTCTTCTTCGCAGACTCTCGCCGGCGACGGCCGCGCCGGAGGAACAGTCCGTGCGCCCGGACGCCGTGGCCACCGCCCTGGATCCGGTTCCCGCGTACTGCGACGTGGTCGACGGCCACGTCCACGACGTCATCGCGCAGACCGATGAGGCCGCGACCGCGATCATCCAGCAGCTGGTGAAGGTGGACTCCCTGGCGGAGGTGATGGCCGGCGACGTGGCGCAGCTCGCCGGCACCCTCGGCCGGACCGAGACCGAGCTGAGCCAGGTCAGTTCCAGCAACGACCAGCTGGTGGGCCGCCTCATCTCGTACTTCCTGCACCGTGACCAACAGATCCGGGCGCTGGTCGATCAGATGCGGGAGCTCGACCAGCACGTCAAGCAGATCGAGGAGGTCAGCCGGGCCACCAACATCCTCGCGTTGAACGCGATGATCGAGGCGGTCCGGGCCGGTGAGGCGGGCGAGGGCTTCTCCGTCGTCGCCGACGAGGTCCGCAAGCTGGCCCACCGGTCGGCCGAGGCCGCGCACGGCATCGGTTCGAGCATCGGCGACCTGACCGCCAGGCTGGACGCGGTCCTCTCCGACGACAGCCAGTTCGACCGGGAGCAGGAGATCCCGCAGACGAACGAGGAGACGGCGATGACCCGCCGGCTCGGCGGCATCGCGAACGCTCAACGGGAGATGTCGGAGCTGGTCGCCGGCATCCTCAAGGACACCGTGAACGCCGCGGACCAGGTGCAGCGCAGTTCGGCCGCGCTGACCACGGAGACGACCGGCGCCGTCGGGCACGTCCAGTTCCAGGACATCACCCGGCAGATGCTGGAGCACGTGGCGGAGGCGGTCGTCGACGTCCGCCGGCAGTCGGAGGACGTCGTGGCGTACGCCCGCGGCGGCCTCACCGAGGAGGAACTCATGTCACGGGTGATCAGCGTGGAGGCTCTCCGCGCCAAACACGTGATGTCCCGGCAGCGGAGCACCCACGCCGCGCAGACGGGTGGCCCCGCCCACGCGGACGCCGAACCCCTCATCGAACTGTTCTGACCGTCGTTGCGAATCCAGCGAGAGGCACAGCCCATGGCCCGCGTCGAGAATCACGGCCACGATCGGCCGACCGAGCAGGACGCCGTGAAGGCCCTCGCGGACCTCGTCGGCCCGCAGATGGCCGAGGGCCTGTGGAACCTGTCGGTGCAGGCGCTCGGCCTGCGTCGGCCGGTCAGCACCTCGGCCGAGCTGCGCCGGGTCGCCGAACACGTCATGGAGGTGGGCGAGCTGAGCCGGGTGGCCGGGCGCTCCCTCAAGGTCCGGATCATCACCTACGAGGCTCTGGCGCGGACGGTCAGAGCGTGACGCTTGGCACCTACTACCCGGAGCTGTCCGATCGGCGGCGGCTCCTCGCCCTCGCCCGTGCCGGGGTGGATCTGCAGATCGAGCGGCCGTACCTCACCGAGATCGTGGAATCCGTCACGGACCGGATGGACACGCCGTTCGCCGTGATCAGCGTCCTGCTCGACGGCGCGCAGGTCTTCCTCGCCGGGGTCGGCCCGATCCCGGCGTGGATCGGCGAGGCGGGCGGTACTCCCATCGAGTGGGCGTTCTGCCTGCCGATGCTGAGGTCCCGCGCGGGCTGGTTCGTCGGTGACTTCGCCACCGAGCCGGACCATCGGGAGAATCCGCTGGTCACGGTCGAGGGCGTGCGGTCCTACATCGCGGCTCCGCTGATCATGAGCAACGGGCACGTGGTCGGCGGGCTCTGCGGCCTGGACGTACGGCCCCGCGAGTTCGGCGAAGGCCAGCTGTGCGTTCTGCAGGATCTCGCGGACGAGGCGGTCCGCCGCATCGAAGCCCGGGCCGAGCCTGACATCATGGAGCCGTGACGTTCTCCCTGCCGGTGCCCGCCGAAGCCAACGACCTGCTCAACCGGGACCCGCTCGCCGTGACCCTCGGCATCGTGCTGGACCAGCAGATCACGCTCGAGAAGGCGTTCACGTCGCCGTGGGTGCTGGCGCAGCGGCTCGGCCACGAGCCCACCGCCGTCGAGCTCGCCGAGTTCGACCCCGAGGCGCTGGTCGCGATCTTCTCGGAGCCGCCGGCGCTGCACCGCTTCCCGAAGGCGATGGCGGCCCGGGTGCAGGAGGTCTGCCGGGTGATCGCCGACGAGTACGACGGTGACGCCGCGGGCCTGTGGCGTGGCGTGGCGAACGGCGCCGAGCTCTACAAGCGGATCTTCGCGCTGCCCGGGTTCGGCAAGCAGAAGGCGCAGATCTTCGTGGCGCTGCTCGGCAAGCTCTACGACGTCCGGCCGGACGGCTGGCGTGAGGCGGCCGGCGGCTACGGCGAGGAGGGCTCCTACAGGTCGGTGGCCGACATCGTCGACGCCGAGTCCCTGGGGCGGGTCCGGGCGTACAAGAAGCAGGTCAAGGCTGAGGCGAAGGCTGCGAAAGAGTCCTGAGTCCGCGCCCCGGTGGGCATGACGGCCCGTCCGGTGGGAGGATGACGGGGTCGATCGGAGACCTCGCGTGAAGAAACACCCGGAGCGTCCGGTGTTGATCACCGACGCCGCTCGCAGCCAGGACGATCAACTCCGCAGCCGCCAGATCCGCTACGTCTCGATGATGAGCGTCCGTGCCGGATGCCTCATCCTCGGCGGGATCCTGATCAGCGCCCAGGTGCCGTGGTTACCCCTCTGGCTGGGCCTCTGTGCCCTCGGCATGGTGCTGTTGCCGTGGATGGCGGTGCTGATCGCGAACGATCGGCCTCCCAAGAGCAAGGAGGAGCGGGCCGCCGACGCGGCCGCCCGCGAGGACGTGCGCCGGTCTCTGGAGCAGCCGGCACCCGAGCCCGACTACATCACCATCGACGCCGAGATCGTCGAGGAACCGAAGCTAGGCCGGGCGGGCGCCGATCCGGGAGACGGCCGCGGCGCCCAGCGCGCTCCCGGCCTCTAACGCTGCCGCCGGCCCGGCGCCGGAACACCATGCGGTGAGCAGGCCGGCGGCGAAGGCGTCACCGGCGCCGGTCGGATCCTTCAGCGGTACGGCACGCGCCGCCACCGACCACACCTTTCCGTCCCGGCCGGCCCACACCGCCCCGGCGGCGCCCTGCTTGACCACGGCGTTGCGCACGTGCGCGGTCAGCCGGCCCGCCTGCCCGGCCGCACCGCCCGGACCGGCCAGCACGTCGGCCTCGTCCGCGTTGCACAGGAGCACGTCGGTCTCCCGTACCCAATCCAGGAAGGCCCCGGCCCCGGCGTCCCGCAACGGGGCCGCCGACGCCGCGTCGACGCTCACCGTGAGTCCCCTCGAGGAAGCGGCCGTGAGGGCCGCCAGGCCCGCCGGACGGGATCCGGCGTGCAGCAGGGGATAGCCGGAGAGGTGCAGATGGCTCCCGGCCGGCGCATCGGCGATCGCCGCGGTGACGTGGCCGGGATCGAGGAGCAGCGACGCGCCCCGATCGGTGATCATCGTGCGCTCGGCCACCCCCGTGAGCACCACCACGCTGCCGGTCGCGACACCCGGGAGGATCTGTACCGCACAGCGCACCCCGGCCGCCGTGAGCTCGGCCACCCGGTCCCGGCCGGCCTGGTCGTCGCCGACCGCCGCGATCAGGGTCACCTCGTGACCCGCGTGGGCCAGCCAGGCCGCCGTGTTCGCGCCCTGACCGCCCCCGGCGACCCGGATCGCCGCGTCCGTGTCCGAGCCGGCCCGGATCTCTCCGTCGTGCTCGACCAGGACGTCGGTGACCAGGTCGCCGACGACGAGGATCATGCCGGTACGGCGAAGCCGACCGGTGCCGCCGAGCCGTCGGTCGCGGCCACCGCGATCTTCGCGGCGAGGGCGGCGTTGCGCAGGATGATCCGGATGTTGACCGCCAGGCTCCTGCCCTCGGTGCTGGAGTGGAAGTGACCGAGCAGGAACGGGGTTACCGCCTTGCCGCTGATGTTCTGCTCGGCCAGCAGGTTCAGCCCGGTGGCCAGGGTCCGGTCGTGCAGCGCCGGGTCCAGCTGCTCGTCGGCCGGCAGCGGGTTGGCCAGCACCAGCGCGCTCTCGGCGACACCCTGGTCGTCGCGGGCCCGGATGAAGTCGGCGACCTGCTCCGGCGAGTCCAGCTGCCAGTCGAGGTCGAAGCCGCCGTCGGTGATGAAGAAGCCCGGGAACCGGTGGGTACGGTAACCGGCCACCGAGACGCCGAGGGTCTCCAGGCGCTCCAGGGTGGCGCCGACGTCCAGGATCGACTTCACCCCGGCGCAGACCACCACGATCGGCGTCCGGGCCAGCGCGGTCAGGTCGGCCGACTCGTCGTATGTGACGTTCGCCTCGCGGTGCACGCCGCCCAGCCCGCCGGTGGCGAACACGCCGATGCCCGCGGCTGCCGCGATGGCGCTGGTGGCGGCGACCGTGGTCGCCCCGTCGGCGCGCCGGGCCGCCGCGATCGCCAGGTCCCGGATCGAGAGCTTGGCCACCGCCTCGGCGGACGCCAGCCGCTGGACCTGGGCGTCCTCCAGCCCGACGATCACCTCGCCGTCGATCATGCCGATCGTGGCCGGGACCGCACCGTTGTCCCGGACGGCCTGCTCGATCTCGCCCGCCACCCGGATGTTGTCGGGGTGCGGCAGCCCGTGCGAGATGATCGTGCTCTCCAGGGCCACCACCGGCCGGCCGTCCCGGCGGGCACGAAGCACATGCTCGCCGTATCGAATCGCGAAGTCAGTCACGGGATCTACGCTACGGCGCTCACCGGCTGCGTTGTCGTTGGACCGGTCAGGCGTGAGGTGTCAGACTTGACGGCTGGAGCTTGGCTTACCTCAGAAGGGCAGATACCTGTGAGCACCCAGATCCTGGAGCGTCCGGAGCTTAAGGACGCCGACACCGGTCCCGAGATGTTCCACTACGTGCGCAAGGAGAAGATCGCCGAGAGTGCCGTCATGGGCACCTTCGTGATCGCTCTCTGCGGCGAGACCTTCCCGGTGACCAAGTCGCCGAAACCCGGATCACCGGTGTGCCCGCAGTGCAAGGAGGTCTACGAAGCCATGAAGGCCTGATCAAGTCGTGACGGGCGGATACCCGCTGCTCGTCGCGGATCTGATCGGTGTGGCGGTGTTCGCCGCCTCGGGTGCCTCGGCCGGCGTCGCGAAACGACTCGATCTGTTCGGTGTCGCGTTCGTCGGCTTCGCGGCCGCGCTCGGTGGTGGCATCCTGCGTGACGTCGTGATCGGCGCGGTCCCCCCGCTGGCCTTCGCCGACTGGCGGTATGCGATGACCGCGGTGGCCGCATCGGTGGCGGCCTTCTGGCTGCACCCGGCGCTGCACCGGGTGCGGCGGACCGTGCTCGTGCTCGACGCCGCCGGCCTCGGCCTGTTCACCGTGACCGGCACGCTGAAGGCGCTCGAAGCGGGCGTGCCGGCGGTCGGCGCCTGTCTCGTGGGGATGCTCACAGCCATCGGCGGAGGCGTGATCCGTGACCTGCTCACCGGCGAGATCCCGGTGGTGCTTCAGAAGGAGATCTACGCGGTCGTCGCCCTCGGCGGCGCCGTGCTGGTGGCTGTCCTGCACCGGCTCGAACAGACCGGGGTGGCGCCGCTCGTGGCCGCCGCCGTGCTGATGACCGGGCTGCGGATCCTGGCGCTCTATCGCCGGTGGTCGGCTCCGGTAGCGGTGCCGTGAAGCCGTCCGGCAACGTTCCACGGCTATGCTGGACCGCGCCTCCGCGCCCTGCCCGCGGAGGTTTTTCCGTGGAGAAGGGATCATCGCAGCTTGAGCCCGCCTGTGCCGAACCTGGAGAGTTTTCCGCCGCTGCGGGACTGGCAGCGAAGGGCGATGGTGACGTACCTCCGTCGCCGTTCCGAGGACTTCATGGCCGTGGCCACGCCCGGCGCCGGCAAGACCACGTTCGCCCTGAGGATCGCCGCCGAGATGCTCGCCGACGGCACCTGCGACGCGGTCACCGTCGTCTGCCCCACCGAGCACCTGAAGACCCAGTGGTCGCTCGCCGCGGCCCGGGTGGGCATCCAGCTCGACCCGAAGTTCCGCAACTCGGACGTGCACTCGTCGCGTGACTTCCACGGCGCCGTCCTGACCTATGCCCAGGTCGGCATGGCGCCGGCCGTACACAAGCGGCGCACCCTGTCGCGCCGCACGTTCGTCATCCTCGACGAGATCCACCACGCCGGTGACTCGCGGACCTGGGGTGACGGGGTCAAGGACGCGTTCGAGCCCGCCGAGCGGCGCCTGCTGCTCACCGGGACGCCGTTCCGGTCCGACGAGAACCCGATCCCGTTCGTGAGCTACGAGCGCGGTCAGGACGGCATTCAACGATCAAAGGCCGATTCGGTGTACGGCTACGCCGACGCCCTCAAGGATCGCGTCGTGCGGCCCGTGCTGTTCATGGCGTACTCGGGCGAGACCCGCTGGCGCACCAACGCCGGTGACGAACTGGCCGCCCGCCTGGGTGAGCCGATGACCAAGGACCTGATCGCGCAGGCCTGGCGTACCGCCCTGGACCACCGCGGCGACTGGATGCCACAGGTGATGCGCGCCGCCGACGCCCGCCTGTCGAAGATCCGCGATCACGGCATGCCGGACGCGGGCGGCCTGGTCATCGCGAGTGACCAGCAGTCCGCCCGGGCGTACGCGAAACTCCTGCACGAGCTGACCGGCGAGCCGGCGACCGTGGTCCTCTCCGACGACGAGGGCGCCTCCGGCCGGATCGCCGAGTTCGCCGCCTCCCAGAAGCGCTGGATGGTCGCCGTCCGGATGGTGTCCGAGGGCGTCGACATCCCGCGCCTGGCCGTCGGCGTCTACGCCACCAGTGCCTCCACCCCGCTCTACTTCGCCCAGGCGATCGGTCGTTTCGTGCGGTCCCGTGTCCCCGGCGAGACCGCCACCGTGTTCCTGCCCAGCGTCCCGCACCTGCTGGGGCTGGCCAGCGAGATGGAGGCCCAGCGCAACCACGTGCTCGGCGCGCCGAAGGAGAAGGACGGCCTCGACGACGAGCTGCTGGAGCGGGCGCAGAAGAGCGAGGACGCGATCGGCGAGCTCGACAAGATGTTCGAGGCGCTGTCGGCCACGGCCGAGCTGGATCAGGTCATCTACGAGGGCACGTCGTTCGGCACGGGGGCGCGCACCGGCACCGCCGAGGAGGCGGACTATCTGGGCCTGCCCGGGCTGCTCACCCCGGACCAGGTGACCACCCTGCTCAACAAGCGCCAGGCGGACCAGATGGCGGCGCACAAACGCCGGCTCGCGGAGCAGCCGAAGGACGAGGAGCCCGCCCGCCCCGAGCCGGTCGTGCCGATGAGTGCGGGGGAGCGGCGCAACAGCCTGCGCCGTCAGCTCAACACCCTCGTCGCGGCGCACCATCACCGGACCAATCTTCCGCACGGCAAGATTCACGCTGAGCTGCGACGGATCTGCGGCGGGCCGCCGAGTGCGCAGGCGACGATCGAGCAACTGGAAGAGAGGATCGCTACGATCCAGACGTTCTGAGCTTCCGGATTCCCTCTACTCGGCCGCCCCAGCGCCGATAGGGCGCCGGGGAGGGGACCGATGCGGGAGATCACACGAGAGGCGGCACGCCTGCTCGAGCGGGCGCAGATCGGCGAGGCCGACGCCGCCCGGGAACGGGCTGAAGAGGTGCTCCGGTCTGCCTCCGGTGATCTTGCCGACGGCCCTGCTTGCATGCATTTCGTCCGGATGGTCACGTTCATCGCGAAGAACGACCCGGCCGGTGCGATCGAGGCCGCGGAGCTCATGCTGCCGGCGGCCGAACGTGAGGGCAGTGCCGGCTGGCGGGCCAGCGCGCTGGCCACCCGTGCCTGGCAGCGCTTGCGTCTGGGGCAGAAGGATCCGTCCCAGAACGACGTGGACCGGGTCCTGCGCGACCTGGTGTCCGCCGAGGCGTTCGCGGCCGAGGAGCGGGAGCCGATCGCCGCGGTGAACTCGCTCGTGGCGGTCGCCATCGGCTACTGGGAGCTGCGCCTGTACGAGCTGGCCGCCCCGCAGTTCCTGATGGCGTACGAGATGAGCCGGGCCGACGACGAGCAGAACGGCAACCGGGCCATGTGGCTGCTCAACCTGGCCGAGATGCACCTCTGCTGGGCTCTGGAGCTCTACCAGATCTCTCACGAGGACGAGGCTGAGGCGCACACCGCCGAGGCCGAGCGGTACGCCCTGCGGGCCGCTGAGGAGGTCGGCGGCGACGACGCGGACGCCTGGCGGGAGAACGCGCTGCTCTACGCCGCCTGCTCGCGGGCGGACCGGCACGATCCCGCCGGTGCCGCGTCCGACATCGGGATCTACCTGACGCGGCTCGAGGAGCGCGGTTTCATGGCGACCCCTACCACCCTCAGCAAACCGTTCTACGCGGTCGCCCTGAGCCGCTCGGGCCGTCCGGAGGAGGCTCTGAGGGTGATGGCCGACGCCGTCCAGGATCTTCCGCCCGACGCCGACTGGCTGGCCGCGGCGAGCACCCACCGGACCAGGGCGGTGCTGATGGCCAAACTCGGCTCGCGGGACGCCGAGTCGACCCTGGCGTACGGCGACACGCTGGCCGCCGGACTATGGCGCCAGCGGCTGAACACCCTGCACGCGGCCCGGAGCCTGCACGACCTGGAGACCCTGCGCCTGCAGCACGAGCAGATGGCCCGTGCGGCCGAGCTGGACGCGCTGACCGGGATCCCGAACCGGCGTGCTTTCGACCACGCCCTGGAGCGGGCCGGCGCCGCGCCGGACGCCGCCTGCCACCGGATCGCGGTGCTGCTCATCGACACGGACAAGTTCAAGGAGATCAACGACACCCGCGGCCACACGGCCGGGGACACGGCGCTGCGTGCCATCGCGGACGCGCTGGTGGCGCAGATCGGTTCGGACGACATGGTGGCCCGGCTGGGTGGCGACGAGTTCGCGGCGCTGCTGGAGGGCTGCGAGGAGGAGGAGGCCGCCGAGATCGCCGACCGCATGGTCGAGGCGGTCCGGGCGATCCCGGACTGCCCGGCCACGGTCAGCATCGGGATCGCGGTCGTTTCCGCCGACGACCTGCCGACCGCGCTGGACCGGGCCGACGAGGTCATGTACCAGGTGAAACGCGGTGGTGGCGACGGAGTCCTGGTGTGTCGCGACGAGGAGACCGTGCTGGCCGCCTGACGATGTCAAAGAAACTTGACGTTAAGAGGACTTGACGTCAAGTATCCTTAACATCATGCTGGGATCATGACGACGACGGTTCTCGATCGCATTGTCCGGTGGCACCTCGACTTCGACGGCGACATGTACGGCGCCGACGAGCGCGACCGCCTGAGGTGGTATGAGGCGATGACCGTGGCCGCGTCCGTGCAGTGGACCGCGGTCCCGTGGGCCGCCGCCGTCCTGGTCTGGGTGCTCGGGGAGCCGGCCGTGCTGCCGCTGTCCGTGATGATGGCGGTGCTCGCCGTCCCGATGGTGCTCACGACGTTCTACCTGCATCACCGGCAGGTCGACACCGACCCCCGTTCGTGGACCCGCAAGCGGATCGTCCTGGCCGTGCTCGGCACCGCGCCGTGGGTGCTGTTCTTCGTCGGCGCCGCCTACCACGCCGCCGGCCCGTCCTCGACCGTCTGGCAGAGCACGGCCGTCGGCGGCGTGCTCGGCGGTGTGGCCGGGGTGATCGCCTCGGCGATCCGGGCCCGTCGCCGCCGCATGCTGGAAGACTCCCTCGTCGAGGACGACGAGTGAGCGGCGGGCGACCGATGATCGGCAACTACGAGTGGCTGGCCTGATGGCACCGGCGGGCCCGGTCCGGGCGGCGGAGGCCGACGGGACCGTGGGCGAGCGGATCCGGGCCGCCCGCCGGGCCGCCAAGTTCACCCAGCAGACGCTCGCGGCCGAGGTGCAGGTCAGCCGGCAGACGATCATCGCGATGGAGACCGGCGACTACGCGCCCTCGGTGTACCTCGCGGTGAAGGTGGCCAGGGCGCTGGGCACCACGGTCGAGGAGCTGTGGGGCTGAGGCGGACGGCAGAAAGGGCGCTCCCGGTGGGGGCGCCCTTTCTTGTTCGTCTTGTTCGGGGGACCGCTGCTGCTAGTTGCTGGAGTTCGACATCATGTCCGCGCCGCGCCAGGTGAACTCGGGATCGGCCTTGAACTGCACCGCGATCTTCACCAGGTCCGGGGCGTACCGGTTGGCGTGGTGGCCACAGAAAACCAGTTCACTGCCACCCGCCAGGGTCAAACGGAGCTTCCCGGCTGCATTGCAGCGGTCGCACCGTTCATCGGCTGCGGGGCCGGCCACACTTCCGGCCGGCGGCGTGAGGGTCGGGGTCATCGCCTTCCTCCTCTGTTCGTCACCGATGAACATGTTCCTCGGCTACTGCTCACACATCGTGCAACACCCTGCACCGTTGCAGCCTTCCCAATGTGCCCCGGGGGGACCGAGGTCACACCGTTGGTTCTAGCTAGTGTGCCGTGATCCAAGGGTGCCACGTCAACGATCACTTCTGCACAACGGTCTGATCACCACCCGTTGATGTACGGGTGGTGACCAATCCGACACTGAATGTTGACCAAAAGACCTAGTCGAGGTAGTCGCGGAGGACCTGGGACCGCGACGGGTGCCGCAGCTTCGACATGGTCTTGGACTCGATCTGCCGGATCCGCTCACGGGTGACCCCGTAAACCTGGCCGATCTCGTCCAGCGTCCGCGGCTGGCCGTCGGTCAGGCCGAACCGCAGCCGGACCACACCCGCCTCACGCTCGGAGAGCGTCTGCAGCACCTGCTGGAGCTGGTCCTGCAACAGCGAGAACGACACCGCGTCGACCGCGACGACCGCCTCGGAGTCCTCGATGAAGTCACCGAGCTGGCTGTCGCCCTCGTCGCCGATGGTCTGGTCGAGCGAGATGGGCTCCCGGGCGTACTGCTGGATCTCCAGCACCTTCTCCGGGGTGATGTCCATCTCCTTGGCCAGCTCCTCCGGGGTGGGCTCGCGGCCCAGGTCCTGGAGCAGCTCACGCTGGATGCGGCCGAGCTTGTTGATGACCTCGACCATGTGCACCGGGATGCGGATGGTGCGGGCCTGGTCGGCCATGGCTCGCGTGATGGCCTGACGGATCCACCAGGTGGCGTACGTGGAGAACTTGTAGCCCTTGGTGTAGTCGAACTTCTCGACCGCGCGGATCAGGCCGAGGTTGCCCTCCTGGATCAGGTCCAGGAACGCCATGCCGCGACCGGTGTAGCGCTTGGCCAGCGATACCACGAGCCGCAGGTTGGCCTCGAGCAGGTGATTCTTGGCCCGCTCGCCGTCCCGGTTGATCCACTTGAGGTCGCGCTCGAAGTTGCGCTCGAGCGACTCCTCGCCCTCGTCGGCGGCACGCAGCCGCTCGGCGGCGTAGAGGCCGGCCTCGATCCGCTTGGCGAGCTCGACCTCTTGCTCCGCGTTGAGCAGCGGAACCTTGCCGATCTGCTTGAGGTAGGCGCGGACCGAGTCGGCCGAGGCGGTCAGCTCCGCGTCGCGGCGGGCCTGCTTGAGAGCCTCGGACTCCTCGTCGTCCCACTCGAAGTCGCCGTCGGTGGCCGAGCTGGCGGCGTCGGTGGCGGCCGCCGCGACCATGGCGGGCGCCTCCTCGATCACCACGTCGTCGACCGCGGCGGCGAGCTCCGCGGGATCGATCTCCTCGCCGGGGCCATCCTCGCCCGGCTTGCCGGGCACGGCCTTCTTGGCGGGGACGGCGGCCTTCGCTGCGGCGGCCTTGCGGACCGGCGCGGCCTTCTTGGCCGGAGCAGTCGCGGCGTCGCCGCCCACGGCCGGCGCGGCCTGCTTCGGCGCGGGTGCGGCCTTCTTGGCCGGTGCCGTCTTGGCGGTGGTCGCCCGGGACGCCGGAGTGGTGGAGCGGGCCGCGGCGACCTTGGGCCGGCGGGTGCTGGCGGAACCGTCGACCACGACGGTGATGCCGGCATCGACCAGCCCGCGCAGGATCTTCTTGGCCTGCGCCGGGTTGACCGCAGCGGACTCGAGCGTGTGCGCGACCTGGGCCGAAGTGAGTTGCCCGCCCGCACCCTGGGCATGGGTGATCAAGGCCTCGGTGAGAGAGCGAACGTCGGCACCGTTCTGGTGGGCTTCTGTCACGAACAGACCTTCCGGAGGCATGAGGTTGGGCACGGCCATGGTCCAGCGCAGCACGCGGGGGCGAGTGTCGCCGGAGTCGGTTTGTGGGGGCCCCCGGCTCGCGGACCGTCCCGGTGGCGTGTCCGTGAAGCGGTGGGCAGGGGTGAATTGTAGCGCCGCTTACCGAGATCCTCCGCCCACAGCACGCCGCCGGGGCCCGACGACCTCGTCAGAGACGCCTGACGCGAGAATGCTATCGGCGGAAAGGACCCATACGTGAGCGAGATTCCGGTGGTATCGACACCCGGCGAGCTGTTGTCCGTGGCGGTGCGGATCGCGCGGGAGGCGGCCGTGACGGCCCGCAGGATGCGGGACGAGGCGATCGGCGACGTCCAGACCAAGAGCACCGACACCGACGTGGTCACCGCGGCCGACAAGGCCGTCGAGCGGCAGGTGGTGGAGGCGTTGAAGGCGGAGAGACCCGGCGACGGCGTGCTGGGCGAGGAGTACGGCGACTCGCTGAGCGTCGAGCCCGGCGCGGTGAGGTGGATCCTCGACCCGATCGACGGCACGGTGAACTACCTGTACGGCCTGCCGCAGTACGCGGTCTCGCTGGCCGCCGAGCGCGACGGCGAGGTGGTGGCCGGAGTGGTGATCAACGCGGCCACCGGCGACGAGTGGACGGCCACCCGGGGCGGCGGCGCATGGCGTGCCGGGCGGCGCCTCGGCGGGTCCGAGCGGACCACCCTGGACCAGTCGCTGGTGGGCACCGGGTTCGGTTACGACCCGCGGCGGCGGGAACATCAGGGCCGGGTTTTCGCCGCATTGATCACCCGTGTGCGTGACATCCGCAGATTCGGCGCGGCGGCTCTGGACCTCTGCCTGACCGCGGAGGGCTCACTCGACGCCTATTTCGAGAAGGGTCTCAACCTCTGGGATCACGCCGCCGGCGGCCTGATCGCCACGGAGGCGGGCCTGACCGTCGCGGGGTTGTCCGGGGAGCCGGCCGGCGGCCGGATGCTCGTAGCGGCCCCACCGGCGCTGTTCGCGCCCCTGCACGACGCCCTGGTCGAGCTGGACGCGGCCGGCGGGCCGTGAGCCCGGCGGCCGCGCGGAGCTCACTCCGTATCGGGCTCGGTGGTCTCGGTGACCGGCTTGAGGCAGGCGCCCGGCGGGAGGGTGGGCTCACCCTCGGCGCCCAGCGACTGGTTCACCTCGGTGGTCGTGGCGAGCTGCTGGAACTGGTTGCCGATGATGATGTCCACGACGTCGCCCTTGCGCTTGGCGTTGTAGACCATCGTCGACCTGGCCAGGAAGTACGCCCGCAGGAGCTGGGCCTTGCCGACGGTGTCCGGGCCGTAGCGGATCTCGGCGACACCGTCGACGCGGGTCTTGGTCTTGCCCGGCTTCTCGACCACGAAGCGGCGGTTGGCGAACTCGTTGCTCACCTGCTCGGCCACGTCCGACTTGTTGGTCCCGTTGTAGACCTTGATCTTCACCTGAGCGGGGTCGTTCGGGAGCCGGATGTCGGCGAGCGGAGCCCCGGCCGGGCAGTCGCTGCCGTTCGTGCTGCCGCGCTGCGTGTCCCGGACGAGGGTGACGACGACGAAGACAATAGCGGCCACGGCGAGCACACCTACGACGACCAGCGCTCGGACGCGGGCAAAGCTCATGGGTCGGCTCCAGGATCGGGGGACGGACCCGGGTAAGGTGCCCGGACCTGTCGAGAGGTTAACGTCTGTCCGCCAGGGGCGCGGAAACAGGGAATGCCTACGGCGCGTTGACGATGATCCAGAGGCTGGTGCACCTACTTTGATGTCGCCTCGGTCACATCGGGAACAATGTGCCGCCGGAGTGCGTACAAGCCTGCCGCGACAGCGGTAGTGTTCCGCGCCCACCGGGGCAGTTTCTGAAGTCCGAAACGGGTGTCAGAAATCGGCCGGCGGAACCGGGAACCGAAACACTGCCAATGGCGTTACAAACGCCAAGTGACACATCGATACAGGAGAGTGAAGACCGATGGCCACCGACTACGACGCCCCGCGTCGCGATGAGGTCGACCTCGGCGAGGACAGCCTTGAGGAGCTCAAGGCGCGCCGCGCCGACTCGCAGTCGGGCGCAGTGGACGTCGACGAGGTCGAGGTGGCGGAGAGCTTCGAGCTTCCCGGCGCCGACCTGGCCGACGAGGAGCTCACCGTCAAGGTGCTGCCGATGCAGACCGACGAGTTCCGCTGTTCCCGCTGCTTCCTCGTCCACCACCGCAGCCAGCTGGCGACGGAACGCAACGGGGAGCTGATCTGCCGCGAGTGCGCGTGAGCGCACTCGCGCGCAGCGCCCTGGCGCAACCGCGCGGAGCGCGCCTGTCACCCGATCGCGGAACCGCGGTCGGGCGTACGGCGTTCACGGGGGCTTGACAGGTTCACGGGGGGTTTGACAGGGGGTTTGACCCTGGGGCGTGACCGGGCACTACCCGGTGACGACCATGGGAAGGACGACGATGAACCAGCCGGATCGCGCGCCCGAGCCCGGGACCGAGATCGTGCCCGCCACCGCCACCAGTCCGGAGGAGGTGGGCCGGACCGTCGCGGCGCTCACCGCGGACGATCTCGCACCCGGCGGCCGCCGGCGGATTCTCGGCCGTCTCGCGGGCGAGATCCGTGGCCGTGGCGTCGGCCGGCTGTTCCGGCCCGGTGCGGCCCTGCGGTGGGTCGCCGACCTGGTGACCGACGTGGCCCCGCATGTGCCCGTCCGTGATCGGGAGACGCTGCGCCGGCACTTCCCCGGCCTGGACGACACGGAGCTGGCTGAGCGCCTGATCCGCAACGCCGCCCGGGCGACGGCGGGGGTCGGTGCTGCCGGTGGTGGCGTCGCCGCGGTCGAGTGGGTCGCGACGCCGACGCTGCTCTCCGCGCCCGTGCTGCTGGCCACCGAGACGGTCGCGGTGGTCGCGATCGAGATCAAGCTGATCGGCGAGCTGCACGAGATCTACGGCCGGCCGATCACCGGCACCGTCACGGAGCGCGCGGTCAGGCTGGTCGAGGCGTGGTCCGGCCGGCGTGGCGTCAACCCGCTCGTGCCCGGGGTGGGGGTTGCGGCCGTTCTCGGCACCACGACCCGCAAGGAGCTGCAGAAATCGCTGATGAAGCGGTTCGGGCGCAATCTGACCTCGCTGGGCCCGATGCTGACCGGGGCGGCCGTCGCCGGTTACCTCAACCGGCGGGCCACGCTGCAGGTCGGCGAAAGCGTCCACAAGGACCTGCGCGGACAGGCGCTCACGACGCCCGATCGGCCCGCGCTCGGCGACTGACCTCCAGCAGGGCGGTCGCCAGCTCCACCGGGCGCCGGGTGCTCACCACCCAGAACGGGGTGGGGTCGTCCGGGTCGTCGATCAGCACCTGCACGGCCGTGCCGATCCAGGCCCGCTGCACCACGAAGGCCAGCGGGTGCGCGCCGACGCCGAGCGCCTCCCGCTTGCCGGCCGCGTCGAGGGCCACCACGCCCGAGACGAACTCCACCGGCAGCCGGGCGTCGTCGGCCCGGAACTCGTCCGCCGTGACCTCCACCCGCCAGCGGCCCAGCGGGACCAGGCCCAGCACGCTCAGCGGGACCAGGACCGCGTACGGCACCCAGATCGGCAGCTCGGGAAGGCCCAGCATGAGTTCGGTGGCCAGGATGCCGCCGGCCAGCAGCGCGGCTGGCCAGGCCCACCACGGGACGCTCAGCCGTTCCTGATGGGCCGCCACGGTGCGGGCCGGGGACTCGGGTGTCACCCTCGAAGGGTACGGCGCGCCTCCGTTGCGGGGCGCGGCAGGATGGCAGGGTAGGTGCCGCCCGTACCCCAGTGAAGGAACACCCGCCGTGACCGATGTGATCGTCCAGGTCCTCCGGATCGACCCGGATCTTCCACTTCCGGCGTACGCCCATCCGGGTGATGCCGGCGCCGACCTGGTCGCCGCGGAGGAGGCGGAGATCGCCCCCGGCGCCCGCGTCAAGATCCGTACCGGGGTGGCGATCGCTCTTCCGGAGGGCTTCGTGGGCCTGGTCCACCCGCGCTCCGGGTTGGCGGCGCGACTGGGGGTGACGGTCCTCAACGCGCCCGGTACGGTCGACGCCGGATACCGCGGTGAGATCCTGGTGAACCTGATCAATCACGATCGGGAGAACACCGTCAAGATCTCCCGGGGCGACCGGATCGCCCAGCTCGTGATCCAGCGTGTCGAGCGGGCGGCGTTCCACGTCGTGGACGCCCTCGACGACAGCGCGCGCGGTGCGGGCGGACACGGTTCCACCGGCGGCCACCAGGCCCTCTGAGCTTGAAGAACGAAAGGCTGACAGAGATGTTCTCCCGTAAGCGCGGCGAAGCGAAGCACGTCCGTTCGGCGGACGCGCCGCCGTCCAAGGCGCTCGCCGACAGCCTCGCCTCCGACGGGTTGCCGCCGGCGCCCGAGTTCGGCCCGTGGGACGCCAGGCAGGCACCGGACGGGGTGCAGCTGCTCGATCTGGGCAGCCTGCGGATCCCGGCGATCGAGGGCGTCGAGGTGCGGGTGCAGGCCAACCCGGACGGCGGTGTCGAGCAGGTCGTCCTGGTCGACGGGGAGAGCGCCCTGCAGCTGGGTGTCTTCGCCGCGCCGCGTACCGAGGGCATCTGGAGCGAGGTGCGGGCCGAGATTGCCGGGGCGATGGCCGCGGACGGGGTCAGCGCGCGCGAGGTCGACGGCCGGTACGGCGTGGAGCTGCTGGCCCGGGTGAACACCCCGGACGGTCCGGCCGACGTCCGGTTCGTCGGCGTGGACGGGCCGCGCTGGATGGTCCGGGCGCTCTATCAGGGCGCGGCGGCCGCCGACCCGTCGCGGGAGGGCGTGCTCGGCGACGTGCTGTCCGGTCTCGTGGTGGTCCGCGACAACGAGCCCCGTCCGGTGCGCGAGCCGCTGCCGATGCGCCTGCCGCGGGAGATGGCCGAGCAGGGCCAGGCCGCGCAGGAGGCCGCGAACGGCAACCAGCCGGGGTGAGCTAGATCACCGGGGCGCTTCGGGCGTAGCGTGGTCGCCGGAGACACGCGCACACTGCGTCGCGTCGACGAAGGGTGACGGCGAAGTCATGACGACTGAAGAGCGCACCGGATTCCGCCGGTTCCTGAACCGGCTCACGGCGACCGACTCCGAGCTCGACGCCGAGGAGTTGCAGCGGGACAGCGCCAAGTGCGGCGCCGTCCCGGCCGGCGACTGCAGGCGAGGACAGGTCGTTTCGGTGTCGGGGCGGCTGCGCACGGTGGCGTACACTCCTCGGACCAACCTGCCTACGCTTGAGGCCGACCTCTACGACGGCAGTGACGTGGTCACGCTGGTCTTCCTGGGACGTCGGTCCATCGCCGGCATCGAACCGGGGCGTCAGCTCACCGCGCGAGGCCGGATCGCGGTCCGTGACGATCGCAAGGTGATCTACAACCCCTACTACGAGCTGGAGGCGCCCCGGTGACGTCCGGAAGCGAGCCGCGTCACGTCGCGCACGAGTCGGTCGAGGAGCGGCTCGGTGAGCTCGTCGGGGAGGCCGAGGAGAAGATCGCCGCGGAGATCATCGCGGAGCAGGATCTGCACCCGGTCACCAAGAGCCGGCCCGACGACGAGGACGAGCTCCCGTCGATGAGCGAGCAGATCGCCGAACAGCTCGGCGGTGTGCGCGGTCTGATCGAGTCGAGCGTCCCCGTCCTCGCCTTCGTGCTCCTCAACGTGCTGCTCAGCCTCGAGGCCCTGGGCCTCGAGAAGCGAGAGGCGCTGCTCTGGGCGATCATCGGCTCGGTCGGCTCGGCGCTGGCCATCGGCGGTGTCCGGCTGGCCCGGCGGCAGCCGGTCCGGCATGCGGTGAACGGGCTCTTCGGCATCGCGCTCGGCGCCTGGCTCGCGTGGCGTACCGGCGATGCCAAGAATTTCTATCTTCCCGGCATCCTGCTCACCTTCGGCCAGGCCGCGGTGCTGCTGGTCTCGGTGGCGTTCCGCAAGCCGCTCATCGGGTACGCCTGGGGCATCATGGCGAACAAGGGCAAGCAGGACTGGTTCGCCAACAGCCGGCTGTTCCGCACCTTCCAGTGGCTGACCGTGCTGTGGGCGGTCTCCCTCTCGGTGCGCGCCGGCATCCAGTTCGTGCTCTATCTGATGGGCGAGGCCAACGCGATCGGCATCGTGCGGATCCTGGTCAGCTGGCCCATCTACGCCGCCACCTTCGCCTACACGGTGTGGGCCATCCACCGGGTGACGTCAGCCCAGCGGCGGGAGACCGCTGTCGCCTAGCACCACGGCCCGGACCTGCTCCTCGACCTCGGCGGTGCACACGAAGATCAGCTCGTCGCCGGACTCCAGCGGGTCGTCCGGCGTGGGCACCAGGACCCGTTTGCCGCGCAGGATCGCGACCAGGGCGGAGTCGCGCGGCATCGGCACCGAGCGGACCGGCTTGCCCTCGTAGGGCGCGTTCTTCGGCAGGGTGATCTCGACCAGGTTCGCCTCGCCCTGCCGGAAGGTCATCAGCCGGACCAGGTCGCCGACCGTCACCGCCTCCTCGACCAGGGCGGCCATCAGGCGGGGCTTGCTCACCGCGACGTCGACACCCCACTGCTCGGTGAAGAGCCACTCGTTCTCGGCGCGGTTCACCCGGGCCACCACGCGGGGGACCGCGAACTCGGTCTTGGCCAGCAGCGACACCACCAGATTGGCCTTGTCGTCGCCGGTGGCCGCGACCACCACGTCGCAGCCGGCCAGGTCGGCCTCCTCGAGGCTGCTCAGCTCGCAGGCGTCGGCGAGCACCCAGCGGGCCTCGGGCACCCGCTCGGGGCAGAGCTGACGCGGGTGGCGTTCGATCAGCATGACCTCGTGCCCGTTGCCGATCAGCTCACTTGCGATCGACCGGCCCACGTTGCCGGCCCCGGCGATGGCGATGCGCACGGTCAGTTCCCTTCCTTGTCAGCGCCCTGGGCGACGTCCAGCACCTGTTCCACGGTCTCGTCGGTGACCAGCATGTAGACCTGGTCGCCGTCCTGCAGCACGGTCGACGGCTGGGCCAGGGTGCCCATGCCGAACCGGGCCAGGTAGGCGACGCGGGCGCCGGTCCTGTCCTCCAGCGACTTGACGGTCTGCCCGATCCAGTCACGGTGCAGGGGCGTCTCCACGATGCTGACCACGCTCGTCGGGTCGCGGAACACCTCTACGCGGTCCTCGGGCACCAGGAACCGGTACATCCGGTCGGCGGCCCATCGGATCGTGGCGATCGTCGGGATGCCCAGCCGCTCGTAGACCTGCGCGCGCCGCGAGTCGTAGATCCGGGCCACCACGCGGGAGACGCCGAACGTCTCGCGGGCCAGCCGGGCCGAGATGATGTTGGAGTTGTCGCCGCTGGAGACCGCGGCGAAGGCGTCGGCCCGCTCGACCCCGGCAGCCCGCAGCACGTCCCGGTCGAAGCCGATGCCGTTCACCGTGATGCCGCCGAAGTTGTCACCGAGCCGCCGGAACGCGTCGGCGTCCCGGTCGATCACCACGACCTGATGTCCCTGCGCGTCGAGCTTCTGCGCCAGCGTCGAACCGAGCCGGCCGCACCCCATGATGACCACGTGCACGGTTCGTGCCCTCCCGAGTCTGTACCGACCACTGAGGTTTGCTCAGGACCCACCTAGACTTATGCCTAGCTGGACCTTGGCGATCCGGTCTCCACCGTCCTGAACAAACCTCACCGTGAGCCTCCCATGCCGTGCGCGCGGACGGTGTCCGGGGCGGGGCACGCGGCCGGCGGTGCGCCCGTACGCTTGGCACTCGTGGCAAGTACCACCTCTCTCGCCAAACGGCTGCTGCTCGGCAGACCGTTCCGTTCCGACAAGCTGCAACACACGCTGCTGCCGAAGCGGATCGCCCTGCCGGTCTTCGCGAGCGACGCGCTGTCCAGCGTGGCGTACGCGCCCGACGAGATCCTGCTGACCCTCTCGATCGCCGGCGCCGGCGCCTACCTGTACTCGCCCTGGGTGACGCTCGCGGTCGCGGTGGTCATGGTGACGGTGGTGGCCAGCTATCGGCAGAACGTGCACGCCTATCCGTCCGGCGGCGGCGACTACGAGGTGGCCACGGTCAACCTCGGGTCGAAGGCCGGGCTCGGTGTGGCCAGCGCCCTGCTGGTCGACTACATCCTCACGGTGGCCGTGTCGATCTCGTCCGGGGTGAGCAACCTGGGCTCGGTCATACCCTGGGTGGCCACCCACAAGGTCATCATCGCCATCATCGCGATCGTTCTGCTCAGCGCGCTCAACCTGCGCGGCCTGCGGGAGTCGGGCGCGGCTTTCGCCGTACCCACGTATCTCTTCATCGTCGTGATCGTCGGGATGATCCTCACCGGGCTGTTCCGGGTGCTCGTGCTCGGTGACGACCTGCGGGCGCCCAGCGCCGGCCTGACAATCATCGCCGAGGACGAGTTCACCCAGGCCGGGTTCGCGTTCCTGCTGTTGCGGACGTTCTCGTCCGGGTGTGCGGCGCTGACCGGTGTCGAGGCGATCTCCAACGGCGTGCCCGCGTTCAAGAAGCCGAAGAGCCGGAACGCGGCGATCACGCTGATGCTGCTGGGTGGCCTCTCGATCGTGATGCTGTACGGCATCATCCTGCTGGCCCAGGCCACGCACCTGAAGTTCGTCGAGAACCCGACGCTGCAGATCGTCCCGAACGCGGCGTCCGAGGGTTACGTCCAGAAGACGGTCACCACGCAGCTGGCCGAGACGGTCTTCGGTAGCGGGTCGTTCCTGCTCTACGTGGTCGGCGCGGTGACCGCGCTGATCCTGTTCCTGGCCGCGAACACCGCCTTCAACGGCTTCCCGGTGCTCGGCTCGATCCTGGCCCAGGATCGATACCTGCCACGCCAGCTGCACACCCGCGGTGACCGGCTGGCCTTCAGCAACGGCATCCTGTTCCTGGCGGTCGCCGCCATGGTGCTGATCGTGGCCTTCGAGGCCGAGGTCACCCGGCTGATCCAGCTCTACATCGTGGGCGTGTTCGTGTCGTTCACGCTCTCCCAGCTCGGGATGATCCTGCACTGGAACCGGCTGCTGCGCACCCAGCGTGACCCGGTCCGGCGGCGGCAGATGATCCGGTCCCGGGCGATCAACACGTTCGGCATGATCCTCACCGGCGCCGTGCTGATCGTCGTGCTGATCACCAAGTTCCTGCTCGGCGCGTGGATCGCGATCGCCGCCATGATCGTCATCTACGGGCTGATGGTGGCCATCCACCGGCACTACACCCGGGTCGCCGAGGAGCTCAAGCCCACCGACGAGCGGCCCGTCCTGCCGTCCCGCAATCACGCGATCGTGCTGGTCAGCAAGGTGCACCAGCCGACACTGCGGGCGATCGCCTACGCGCAGGCGACCCGGCCGGACACCCTCACCGCGGTCACCGTGAACGTCGACGACAACGACACCCGGTCCATCCAGGCCGAGTGGGAGCGGCGGCAGCTACCGGTGCCGCTCACGGTGGTCGACTCGCCGTACCGCGAAATCACCCGCCCGATCCTGGACTTCGTGAAGAACACCCGCCGAGCCTCACCGCGCGACGTGGTCACGGTCTTCGTCCCGGAGTACGTGGTCGGCCGATGGTGGGAGAATCTGCTGCACAACCAGAGTGCTCTGCGGATCAAGGGCCGCCTGCTCTTCGAGAACGGCGTGATGGTCGTCAGTGTGCCCTGGCAGCTGCGGTCCAGCCAGGACCGCGATCTCGAACGCCTCGACCGGGTGCTGAGCCGAGCACCCGCCCGCGGACCGCGTAACCAGCCCGGCCAGGATGACGGAGACCAGCCATGACGGCCCCTGCCGAGCTCACCGAGGAATTGATAGAGGGCGACCGGGTCGAGGTCGTCGTCGGCGCACCCGCGCACGGCGGGCACTGCGTCGCCCGGATCGGCGGTCCGCACGGGCGGGTCGTCTTCGTCCGGCACGCGCTGCCTGGCGAGCGGGTCACCGTCGAGATCACCGAACTGCACCGGGGCTATCTGCGGGGCGATGCCGTGGAGATCCACGAGCACAGTCCGGACCGGGTCACCCCGCCGTGTCCCCACGCCCGTCCCGGCGCCTGCGGCGGCTGCGATCTCCAGCACGCCTCCGGGGATGCACAGCTGCGGTGGAAGACCGAGGTGGTCCGGGAACAGCTCACCCGCCTGGCCGGCCTGACTCGAGAGGATCAGGAGCAGATCTTCGTACGGGTGGAAGCACTCCCGCCGCCGCCCGACGGCCCCGGCCTGCCCGCGGACGACCGTGACGAAGCGGCCCGGTTGCTCGGATGGCGCAGCCGGATCCGGTACGCGATCGACGCCGCCGGACGGCCCGGTCTGCTGCAGCACCGGTCGCACCAGGTCGTGCCGATCGACCGCTGCCGGATCGCCCACCGCTCGATCCAGGACCTGGACGTGCTGGCCAACGACTGGCCCAACATCGACGCCCTTCAAGCGGTCGCCTCCACCGGCGGCGACGTCGTCGTGCTGGGGCGTCCGTCGGGCTCGTCCGGCCCGGCCTCCGGCGACGACCTCACCGAGGCGCCGGAGAGCGGCCCCATGGTGCGCCTCTCCGGACCGCCCGAGGTGATCGAGCTGGCCGCCGGACACGCGTGGCGACTCCCGCCGCAGGGGTTCTGGCAGGTCCATCCGGCGGCGCCGGACACCCTGGTCGCCGCGGTCCTGGACATGTTGCGCCCGGTCGAGGGCGAGACCGCCTGGGACCTCTACGGTGGCGCCGGGCTGTTCGCGGCCGCGGTCGGGGAACGTACCGGAGCCCGGGTGACCGTCGTGGAGTCCTCGTCGACCGGGGTGGCCGCGGCACGTACCAACCTCGCCGGTCTGCCACGGGCCGACGTGGTCGAGGCACGGGTCGAGGTCGCGCTGGCCCGGCGGCGGATCACGGCGCCGGTCGACCTGGTGGTGCTCGACCCGCCCCGCGCCGGCGCCGGTGCCCGGGTGGTCAAGGCTCTGGCGGCGGCCCGGCCCCGGGCGATCGCCTACGTGGCGTGTGACCCGGCGGCCCTGGCCCGTGACCTGAAGACGTTCCGGTCGGAGGGCTGGCGCGTCGAGCGGCTACGGGCCTTCGACTGCTTCCCGATGACTCAGCACGTGGAGTGCGTGGCGCTGCTGGTGCCGGCGGCCTGAAGGGCGTGGTGCTCGGCTGCGACCGCCATCAGGCGGTCCAGGGTGTCCCGGGTCTGGATCAGGTCGTCGATGTGCTGGGAGAGCCGGGCGCGTTCCTGCAGCATGCGCTCCATGGCGGCGTCGGAGTTCTCCCGGCTCGGGGAGTCGACGCAGGGCAGCAGTTCGGCGATGGTGCGGCTGGAGAGCCCGGCCGCATAGAGGCGCTGGACGAACCGGACCCGTTCGACCTCGGCGTCACCGTAGAGCCGCTGGCCGCGCGGGCTGCGGACACTGGTCAGCAGGCCCTGCTCCTCGTAATAGCGGACCGAGCGGACGCTGACGCCCGCCCGTGCGGCCAAATCGCCGATGCGCATCTCTGTGGCCTCCCTAACCTTGCCTCTGACGTCAATGTCAGCTTCTAGCGTAGCCGCATGACGAATCTCTTCAGCGGGTTCCCGCTCGGCGGTCTGTCCCTGCCCAACCGGATCGTGATGGCGCCGATGACCCGGGTCCGCGCGGCCGCCGGTGGTCTTGCCACGCGCTCGATGGCCGCCTACTACGCGCAGCGGGCGACCGCGGGCCTGATCGTGTCCGAGGGCGTGCAGCCGAGTCTCGTCGGACAGTCCAATCCGGGCACCCCCGGCCTGCACACCGCGGCGCAGGTGGAGTCCTGGCGTCCGGTGACCGACGCGGTGCACACCAGCGGCGGGCGGATCTTCGCCCAGCTCATGCACGGTGGCAGGGTGTCGCATCCGGAGACCACCGGGTTGCGGCCGGTCGGTCCGTCGGCGGTGGCCGCGACCGGTGACGTCTTCACCCCCAGCGGTCCGCAGCCGGCGCCGGTGCCCCGGGCTCTGGAGACCGCCGAGGTTCCGGAGCATGCGGCCGCCTACGGCGCGGCGGCGCGGCGGGCGGTCGAGGCCGGGTTCGACGGGGTGGAGCTGCACGGCGCCAACGGGTACCTGATCTCACAGTTCCTGTCGTCGAACGCGAATCTGCGCGACGACAGGTACGGCGGATCGGTGGCGAACCGGATCCGGTTCGCGGTCGAGGCCGTCTCCGCGACGGTGGACGCGATCGGCGCTGCGCGGACCGGGATCCGGCTGTCGCCCGGCGGTGTCTTCTGGGGTGTGGCCGAGTCGGACGTCCCGGAGATGTACGCGGCGCTGCTGCGGGAACTGGCCCGGCTGGAGATCGCCTACGTGCACCTGGAGGCGACCGTGGCGGAGGACGTGCTGCTTGGGCTGCGGCGGGACTGGCCGGGGGTACTGATCATGAACCCGGTCATGCCGATGGGGCCGAAGCAGACCGGGCGGGCGGAGGCCGAGCACTGGCTCGGTCTGGGTGCCGACCTGATCAGTTTCGGACGGGCGTTCCTGGCCAACCCGGACCTGGTCGAGCGGCTACGGATCGGGTTGCCGCTGGCGCCGGTCGAGGAACAGACCTTCTATCAGGGTGGCGACTCGGGATACCTGACCTATCCGGCCTATCAGCACGCCGCCTGAGCCCGGGTGCGGGGACCATGGTCCCCGCACCGGCGGCCGGTCTCGGTCAGGGGTTGGCCCGCTCGGCAGCGGCCACCGCATTGCGGAACAGCATGGCGACCGTGGTGGGGCCCACACCGCCGACGCGGGGGGTGATGGCTCCGGCCACCTCGGCGCAGGATTCCTCGACGTCCGGCAGCAGGCGGCGGCCCTCGTAGCGGACACCGGCGCCGATCACCACGGAACCGGGCTTGACGTGCTCGGGCTTGACGATGCCGGGGACGCCCACGGCGGCGATCAGGATGTCGGCGCGCTGGGCGTACCGCGGCCAGTCCTTGACCCCCGTGTGCACCACGGTGACGGCGGCGTTGGCGGTGGGCCGCTTCTGCGCCAGCAGCATGGCCAGCGGACGGCCGAGGGTGGCGCCGCGGCCGAGGATGACGACCTCACGGCCGGAGACCTCCACGCCATGGAAGGCGAGCAGCGCCTCGATGCCGGCCGGGGTGCAGGGCAGCGGGCCGGGCAGGCCGACGGCGAGGCGGCCCATGTTGAGCGGGTGCATGCCGTCGACGTCCTTGTCGGGGTCGAGCGTCTGCAGCGCGGCGTCGTAGTCGAGGTGGCCGGGGATCGGGTACTGGATGAGGACGCCGTGCACGTTCTTGTCGTCGTTGTAGCCGGCGATCACCTTGAGCAGGTCGGCCTGGGTCACGTCGCCGCTCAGGTGCTCGTGCGGGGACTCGAAGCCGAGCTCGGCGGCCTGCTTCTGCTTGATCCGGATGTAGCCGGCGCTGGCGTCGTCGTCACCGACCAGGATGGTGGCGAGGCTGGGCTGGACGCCGCGTTCCTTGAGACGTGCGACACGTTCGCGGACGTCGTTGAGGACGGACTCGGCGACCGGGGCGCCAGGAAGAAGACGAGCAGTGGACATGCGTATCTCCTCAGGCGGGAGCCCAGGCGGTCGACTCCTCGTGACTAGCTCCCCGATGGTTCGACCATCCCTGTGCCGCCAGTCGCTGCGTGCTCTCCAGGATGCCGGACGGCCCGTTCCATCGACCAGGCGGGGGTCTCCGGTACGCCGGATGGGGGATGTACCAATTGTGTGGAGGAATGGTGACGGTCCGTTCGCTCAAGTCGCCATCAAGCGCGGCACGGATAGACTCTCCCCTCATGAGTGACTCCCCCTCGACCCCGGCCGGCCTGCTGAGCAGCATCACCGAACCCGGTGATCTCAAGCGACTGACCGCGGAGCAGTTGACCCTGCTCGCGGCCGAGATTCGTGACTTCCTGGTGGCCAAGGTCTCCCGCACCGGCGGCCACCTGGGTCCGAACCTGGGCGTGGTCGAGACGACCCTGGCGCTGCACCGGGTCTTCGACTCCCCACGCGACAAGATCCTTTTCGACACCGGCCATCAGGCCTATGTGCACAAGATCGTGACCGGCCGGCAGGACGGCTTCGACCTGCTCCGCCAGCGGGGCGGCCTCACCGGCTACCCGAGCCGGGCCGAGAGTGAGCACGACCTGATCGAGAACTCGCACGCCTCCACGGCACTGTCCTACGCGGACGGTCTGGCCAAGGCGTTCACCCTCCGCGGTGAGGACCGTCACGTGGTCGCGGTCGTCGGTGACGGCGCGCTGACCGGCGGCATGTGCTGGGAGGCGCTCAACAACATCGCGGCGACACGCAACCGGCTGGTCATCGTGGTCAACGACAACGGCCGGTCGTATGCGCCGACCATCGGCGGCCTCGCCGACCACCTCTCCACGCTGCGCCTCAACCCGGGTTACGAGAAGGTGCTCGACCTGGTCAAGGACGCGCTGGGGCAGACACCGGTGGTGGGCAAGCCGGTGTTCGAGGTGCTGCACGCGGTCAAGCGTGGCATCAAGGACGCGATCAGCCCGCAGCCGATGTTCGAGGACCTCGGCCTGAAGTACATCGGCCCGGTCGACGGCCACGACCAGCAGGCCATGGAGTCGGCGCTGCGGCGGGCCAAGGGCTTCAACGCCCCGGTCATCGTGCACGCGGTCACCCGCAAGGGCTACGGCTACCGCCCCGCCGAGCAGGACGAGGCGGACTGCCTGCACGGTCCGGGCGCGTTCGACCCGCAGACCGGCGCGCTGACCGCCAAGCCGTCGCTGAAGTGGACCAAGGTCTTCTCCGACGAGCTGGTCCGGATCGCCGACGAGCGGCCGGACATCGTCGGCATCACCGCCGCGATGGCCGAGCCGACCGGCATCGCCGCGCTGGCCGAGAAGTACCCCGAGCGGACGTATGACGTGGGCATCGCCGAGCAGCACGCGGCGACCTCCGCGGCCGGCCTGGCCATGGGCGGGCTGCACCCGGTCGTGGCGGTCTACGCGACCTTCCTGAACCGGGCGTTCGACCAGGTCCTGCTGGACGTGGCGATGCACGAGCTGCCGGTCACCTTCGTGCTGGACCGGGCCGGCATCACCGGTCCGGACGGGCCGAGCCACTACGGCATGTGGGACATGAGCGTGTTCGGCGTGGTCCCGGGGCTGCGGATCGCCGCTCCGCGGGACGCCGCGACGCTGCGGGAGGAGCTGCGTGAGGCGGTCGCCGTCGAGGACGGGCCGACGATCCTGCGGTTCCCGACCGGCTCGGTCGCGGCCGACACCCCGGCGATCCGCAGGGTGGGCCAGGTCGACGTGCTCCGTGAGGACTCACGTCAGGACATCCTGTTCGTGGCGGTGGGCTCGTTCGTCGGGCTGGCGCTCGACGCGGCGGAGCGGATCGCCGAGCAGGGTTACGGCGTGACGGTCGTCGACCCGCGCTGGGTGCGTCCCGTGCCGATCGAGCTGACCGGTCTGGCCGCCCAGCACCGGGCCGTGGTGACGCTGGAGGACGGCGTGCGTGCGGGTGGTGTCGGTGACGCGGTGGCGAGCGCGCTGCGCGACGCCGGGGTGGCCACCCCGCTGCGCGACTTCGGCGTGCCGGTCGGCTTCCACCCGCACGGGACCCGCGCCGAGATCCTGGCCTCGCTCGGTCTGACGTCCCAGGACGTGGCCCGGGAGACGACCGAGTGGGTGTCGCGTCTCGCGGAGCCTGACATCCGGGTCTGAGTCACTGGGCAGGATCGTTACGGCAACGTTACCGTTGTCGGATGAGAGCGGACACCGCCGCCGGTCCAGTCGTCATCGACCTGGGCACGAGCCGGGGTGAGCCTTCGGCGTACGACCGGCCGGAGCGAAACTGGGCGCCGCCCTGGTTCGCCCCGGCCGTCGTCGTGCTGCTTCTGCTCTTCACCACCGTCGCCTCGGGCGCGCCGCCCCCGCCCCTGATGGCGGAGCTGATCCGGGTGGAGATCGGCTCCGGTGACCCCTATCTGGTCACCGGGACCGGTCAGCTGGTGGTCCAGTCGGCCGGCCGGCTGTCCGCGTACGACCTCGAGACCGGGGAGCGGCAGTGGCGGGTCGTCCAGCAGGTGCCCACCTACCGGCTGCGGGCCGGTGACGGGCTGCTTTTGCTGCGACCGTGGGGTGCCGGCAGCATCGAGCCCGGCACGACCGCGCTGTCCCTGCGGACCGGCGCCGAGCGCTGGCACAACCAGCGCAGCGTGGTGAGTTTCGACGGCACCGGCCTGATGTTCTCGGTCGAGGGGGTGCGCAGCCAGTCGACCGGCACCGGCCGCCGGGTGGAGCGCATCGTCGAGGCCCTGGACCCGGACGCCGGGCTGTCCCGCTGGCGGGTCGACGTGCCGTCGACGGCCGTGCTGCTCAGCATGCCCGGCCCGGACGGCGGCCCCGCCCGCATGCTGATGGTGCGCGACGACCAGACGGCCCTGCTGCACGACGGACGTACCGGCGCGGTCCTGGCCGAGCGCAGGGTGCCGGCGGCCAACTACGACACCGAGAACCCGCTGCTGGTGGGGGAGGCCCTGCTCCTGCGGCACCCCGGCCCGTCCGGGATAGAGGTGTCGGCGTACGACCCGTTCACGCTGCGGCCGTTGTGGACGGCGCCGGCCGGCAACACCCGGGAGATTCAGCCGTGCGGCCCGCTGGCCTGCCTGATCGGGCTGGACGGGGTGCGGGCCATCGATCCGGCGACCGGTGACGCGCGCTGGCACCGTCCTGGCTGGCGGTCGGTGGAGACGATCGGCGGCCGGCTGATCTCCTACGCGGACGGGCCGGACGCGCCGACGGCGCTGACCGATCCGGCGTCCGGCGGGGTGATCGTCGACCTGACCGGCTGGCAGCCGCTCGGTGGCATCACCGCCGGCGGGGAGGTTCTCGTCGCCAGGGACGGTGGCCCGGACCGGCGTACGATGGTCGCCGTCGCGTCGCCCCGTCTGTCCCGGCCGCGCCTGCTCGGCGAGCTGCCCACCGGCACCGGTGAGTGCCAGTCCGCGCACGGCCGGCTGATCTGCCGGTCGATGTATGGCGAACTGGTCGTCTGGTCCTACCGGACCGAGGCGGCGTGATCCTCGGGAAAGGTGTGGCGTGGCGCTGATCGATCTGGATCTGGACGCCCTGCCCGATCGGCCCGCCGAACGCAGCCCACCGCCCCCGTGGCGTTACCGCCATGCCGGCCTGGCCCTGGTCGTCGCGTTGCTGCTGACCCTCGGCGGTGCCGCGCCGACCGGTGGCACCTTCTGGCGCGAGCTCGGGCTCATCCCGGCCGAGGCCGGCGCCGAGGCGAGCATCCAGATGGCCGGCGGCCGGGTGTTCACGGTCGTCTCGGCCGGCCGGAACCGGCTCCTGACGGCGTGGGGACTGCAGCCGTCGCCGCACCGGCTGTGGAGCGCCGAGGTGCCGATCAGCGCCTCCTTCGACCCGGTGAACGGCGTCTTCGGGGTGGTCCGGGTGGAGCGGATCGACGATCTGCTGCTGCTCAGCGCGGGTCTGTCCAGCACGATCCTCGACCCGGCGACCGGCCGGATCCGGTGGACCACCCCGGCACGGATCACCCCGGTGGCCGGCGGCACGGCGATCGTCACCGAGCGGATCTTCCGGCCCGGCACGCTGTACGACCAGGAGTCCGGCGATCCGGGAATGCTCTACTTCTCGGCCGACGGGCAGCCGCACGTGGAGCCGCCGATCCGGACCGAGGTACGCGGTCTCGACCTGGCCACCGGCGCGGTGCTGTGGAGCGCCGCGCCGGGCGGCTCGGTGACCGCCGAGGCGACCGGTGGAGGTGACGACCGCCCCGCCGTCCTGATCACCGCCTCCGATGCGCTGAGCCTGCACGACGCCCGCACCGGCGCGGTGCTGCGGGAGACCACGCTGCCGCGGGAGGACGGTTACGGGCCGGGCACCAGCGACGTGCTGGACGACGTGGCCCTGATCGGCTATCCGGAGGCCGGGCGGCAGGCCGGCTACGACACCCGGACCCTGGAGCGTCTCTGGATCCGCGACCTCGACCCCGGGCTGGACTCGGCGGACTGTGCCGGGCTGCTCTGTGCCGCCGAACGCGGCGAGGTGCGGGTGCTGGACCGGCGTACCGGGCGGGCGGCCTGGTCGGCGCCCTCCGAGGTGGACCTGGCGGTGCGGTCCGGCTGGGTGGTGATGCGTGAGCCGTCGTCGGGCACCCCGTCGGCGCTGGTGGATCCGGCCACCGGACGGCCGCTGCTGTCGCTGTCCGGCTGGACCGGCGAGGTGGAGGGTTTCGCCTCCCGGGTGCTGCTGCTCCGGCGCGACGACGCGAGCGGCGGGCCGGCCTTCGGGGCGGTGCTGCCGGGGCGGCCCGAGGTACGGGTTCTCGGGGTGGCCGGCGGCAGTGGCGGGGACTGCGGGGGCGACGATCGCTACGTAGTCTGTCGGGATGTCCGAGGGCTGCGCGTCTGGGCCTACCGGGTCTGAGCATCGCATCGTGCGGGACGTCCAGATCGACCTCGGCGAGGTGCCGTCCGGTGAGTCCGGGACCGCACTGCCGCGCGCGCCTGTGCCGTACCGCTGGATTCTCGGGCCCTTGACCCTCCTGCTGGTCGTGATGCTCGGCGGAGGTGGCCCGCCGCCGCAGCCGCCGCCCGCACCCTTTGTCCTGCCGCTGACGCTGGGCGACGGGATCCGGCTCGACGAGAACCGGCTCTACGTGGTCGAACAGGCCGACCCCGTCGGCACCGTGGTCCGCCATCACACCATCAGGGCCTACGACCTGCCCGGGATGGAGCTGCTCGACACCTATCGGGTCGAGGTGACCGGCGACATCCAGCGGATCGCCGACGTCGGCGACGGCCTGCTGATGGTCGGCTTCAGCGACGTGCAGAACGGCGACCCGGGCACGTCGGTGATGCGGCCCGACGACGAGACGCCTGTCTGGACCCGCCCGGTGGACCTGTACGGCATCGCACCGGACCGCAGCGTGCTGCTGGCCTATGAGGGACCGGGGGCGAACCAGCCGGTCTGGCGCGGGATGGATCCGCGGACCGGCGCCGTCCTCTGGTCGATGGAGCCGTCCGAGGTACTGCAGGTCACGATGCCGGTCGAGTCGTTCTGGTCGGGATTCCCGGAGCGGATCTACGCGCTGCGCGCCGACGGGAGGCTGGAGGTACGCAGCGCCCGAACCGGTGTGGTCACCGCGACCACCCGGCCGGCCGGCCCGCTCCGGGACGACACGGCGATCTGGGCGGCCGGCGGTCTGGTGCTGGTCGGGCGGGGAACCGAGGAGACGACCGCCTACGACCAGGAGACGCTCGCCGAGAAATGGCGGCGCCCCGGACCGGTGATGCCCGAGGACGGCTTCCCGCAGGACTGCCGGCCGACGATCTGCATCGCCACGTACGGCGGTGGCGGCTTCAGCGCGGTCGACCCGGCCACCGGGCGCCTGCTCTGGCGTGCCGACGGGTACGACGCCGGCGAGGTCATCGACGGGCACGTCGTCGTCTCCCAGTCCAGCCAGGCCGAGCCCGCGCTGGCTCTGCTCGACCCGAGGAGCGGGACGGTCGTCACGCGGATCCCCGGCTGGGTCAGCGGAGGCCCGGGTCCGGCCCCCGGCACGGCCTGGGTCTATCGCCTCAATCAGCCCGGCTACCAGCTCGCGTACGGGGTCCTCGACCTGGGTGACGGGAAGGTGCGCCTGCTCGGCCGGGCGGAGCGGATCGCCGGCGGCTGCCAGTTCAACACGGCCGTCCTGGTCTGCCGGCGGCTCGATTCGTCGATCGCCGTCTGGCGGCTCTGACGCCACGTGGTTCCCGGTCGGTAACCTGCACCTACGGCCCGGACGGACGGCGGAGGTCAGCGGTGCGTGTGCTGGTGGTGGAAGACGAGCGGGACATGGCCGACGCGATCGCGCGTGGCCTGCGTCGCAAGGGTATGGCGGTGGACGTCGCCTACGACGGCCTCCAGGGGCACGAGATGGCGTACGTGACCCGGTACGACGTGGTCGTGCTCGACCGTGACCTGCCCGGCATGCACGGTGACGACATCTGCGCGGCCCTGGTCGAGTCGGGCGCGCTCACCCGGGTCCTCATGCTGACCGCCAGTTCCTCGGTCGAGGACAAGGTCGAGGGCCTGGAGCTGGGCGCCGACGACTACCTGGCCAAGCCGTTCGACTTCAAGGAGCTGGTGGCCCGCGTGCAGGCGCTGGGCCGGCGGGCCACGCCTGTCGCGCCTCCGGTGCTCACTGTCGGCAACCTGGTTCTCGACCAGTCCCGCCGGGTGGTGACCCGGGGCGGGGCCACGCTCGACCTCACCAACAAGGAGTTCTGCGTCCTGGAGGAGCTGCTCAAGGCCAAGGGCGGGGTGGTCTCCAGCGAGGAGCTGCTGGAACGGGTCTGGGACGCGAACACCGACCCGTTCACCACGACCGTGCGGGTCACCATCAACACGCTGCGCAAGAAGATCGGGGAACCGCCGTTGATCGAGACCGTGGTGGGCGCCGGTTACCGGGTTCCGGAGCCGGTCGTGGCCTCGTGACCGTCTATCCGGGGCTCCGCAGCCGCGGCCTGCGGCTGCACGTGCCACCGACCCTGCGGCTGCGGCTCACCCTGCTCAATGGACTGCTGCTGGTCGGCGCCGGGACGGTGCTGGTGCTGCTGGACTGGCTGCTGATCAGCCAGTCGGTGCAGCCGGTGCCGGCGCTGCGCGAGGGCACGACGGTGACCCTGGCCGACGGCAACGTCCGCGACGCGGCGGCCTGGCAGAGTCAGGTCGTCGAGCAGGCCTCCGACGACCTGCTGTTCCAAGGGTTCGGCGCGCTGGGGCTGGTGGTGATCGTGGGCATCGTCCTGGCCTACGTGGTGACCGGCCGTGCCCTGCGTCCGTTGCGGGACGTCACCCAGACCGCGCAGCGGCTCGGCGAGGAGACCCTGGACCAGCGGATCCGGTACTCGGGCGCGGACGGTGAGGTGGCCGAGCTGGCGCAGACCTTCGACGCGATGCTGGATCGGCTGGCGGCCGCCTTCGAGTCGCAGAAACGGTTCGTCGCGAACGCGTCGCACGAACTGCGCACCCCGCTCGCGGTGATGCGCACCGAGATCGACGTGACACTGAGCGACGACGAGGCCGACGTCGCCGAGTACCGGCGGATGGCCAAGGTGGTCCGCAACGCCTCGGAACGGGCGAACGGGCTGGTCGACGCGCTGCTGGTGCTGGCCCGCTCGGAAGCGCAGTCCGGCCGGCGGCTGGTCCGCAAGGTGCCCGCCGACCTGGCGCTCAGCGTGCAGAACGCGCTGTCGGCGGTGAAGGTCGAAGCCGAGCGGCTGAAACTGGAGGTCACCACGGAACTCGACCCGGCTCCGGTGGTCGGTGACCCGAGCCTGCTGGACCGGCTGGCCGGGAACCTCATCGAGAACGCGATCCGCTACAACCACCTGCTGGGCCGGCTCTGGCTGCGCACCGAGTCGTCCGGCGGCCGGGCCCGGCTGATCGTCGGCAACACCGGTTACGAGGTGGAGCCCGCCGACGTGCCGGGACTGTTCGAACCGTTCCGGCGCGGCGGCTGGGAACGTACCGGATCGAGGGGTTCGGGGCTGGGTCTGTCGATCGTGCGGGCAGTCTGCGACGCGCACGGTGGCACGGTCAGCGCGGTGGCCCAGGAGGGTGGTGGTCTGGAGGTCACGGTGACCCTGCCGGCCGCCGACACGACACCCGTGGTGGCCGCGACGGCGAGCGTCCCCCGCACCAGGTGAGGGGGACGGCCGCGGTCGATCACTTCGTCTTGGTCTCGATCTCGGCGCGCGCCTTCGGGAACTCGGCCTGCACGTCGGGAGCCTTCTTGAAGAACCACATGATCATGCCGACGCTGCCCTCGTCGGCCCAGCCGCAGACGGCCACGTCGATACCGGAGAACGCGCTGGTGCCGCACTTGGCGACGCCGCCGAGCGTGCCGGTGCTGACGTCGGTCAGGCCGCTGACCGGCGCGTCCTGGCCGAATGTCTTGAACGAGGCGTCCAACTCGGCCTGCGGGTTCGTGATCAGGGCCTTCGTGGCGATGGCGGCGACCATGTCCTTCTTGGCCGGGTCACCGTAGAACGCGCCGAACGAGTCGGAGGCGCCCGGGTACTCGGCGAGGCTCTTCTCCATGTCCGCCGTCAGCGTGGCGAATTCCGGGCTCTCCAGTTTCGGCCGGCCGCCGAGCGTCGCCGGCTCGGTGATGCTGACCGCCGCGGCGTCGTCGGCCGCGTCCTTGCCGATGAAGTAGAGCACCGCGCCGCCGCCGAGGCAGAGCACCGCCAGGATGCCCACCACGAGCAGGATGATCGGCACAACGCGCGACTTCTTCTGCGGGGCCCCCGGCGGCGGCGGGAAGCCGGGCGGCGGGAGCTGGCCGGGCTGGCCGTAACCGGGCTGCTCGCCGTACTGCGGGGCAGGCGCGCCGTACTGCTGCCCCGGCTGCTGCTGGCCGTACTGCGGGGGCTGCTGGCCGTACTGCGGCTGCTGGCCGTACTGGGGCTGCTGCTGCCCGTACTGCGGGGGCTGCTGGCCGTACTGCGGCGGCTGCTGGGGTGGCTGGTATCCGGAAGGGTTGGGCTCACCGGGGTGAGGAGGGTACGTCATCGATGCTCCAGAACTTGTGTAGTCGGTGGATCCTACCGACGAACCGGCGACCGGGCTGGCCGCTGACGGGTGAACGACAGGTGCCCCCGCACCTCAGCGGCGCGGGGGCACTCGTTGTGCACCATGTGAATCAGGCGCGGACGTTCGCCACCCCGTCGGCGAGGAACCGCTTGCCGGTGACCTTCTCGGAGGTGCCGCTGCGGTCCAGGTACGGCGTGACGCCGCCCAGGTGGAACGGGTAACCGGCGCCGAGGATCATGCACAGGTCGATGTCCTGCGCCTCCGCGACCACGCCCTCGTCGAGCATGATGCGGATCTCCTCGGCCAGGCCGTCGAGCGCCTTCTGGCGTACCTCGTCGGCGGTGAGCGGGGCGTCGCCGACCTCGAGGATCTTGATGACCTCGGGGTTGATCTCCTTGTCCACCATGACCGGCAGCTTGGAGTCGACGATCCGCTTGAGGTTCGCGGAGTCCACGTACCGGTCCGGGAACGCGGCGTGCAGGGTCTCGCCCACGTGGTACGCCACAGCCGGGCCGACCAGCTGGAGCAGGGCGATCGGCCGCATCGGCAGGCCCAGCGGGTCCATCGCCACGTTCACCACGTCCAGCGGGGTGCCCGCGTCGACGGCCTGGAAGATCTCGCTCGTGACCCGGGTGAGCAGGCGGTTGACCACGAACGCCGGGGCGTCCTTGACCAGCACCGACGACTTGCGCAGGGTCTTGCCGACCTCGAACGCGGTGGCCAGCGTGGCATCGTCGGTCTTCTCACCGCGGATGATCTCCAGCAGCGGGAGGACGGCGACCGGGTTGAAGAAGTGGAAGCCGACGACCCGCTCGGGGTGCTCGAGGCCGGCCGCCATCTCGGTGATCGACAGCGAGCTGGTGTTGGTCGCGAGGATCGCCTCGGGCTTGACGATCTTCTCGAACTCGGCCCAGATCTGCTTCTTGAGATCGAGGTTCTCGAAGACCGCCTCGATCACGAAGTCGGCGTCGGCGAAGACGGACTTGTCGACCGAGCCGCTGATCAGCAGACGCAGCTTGGTCGCGGTGCCCTCGTCCATCCGCTTCTTGGCGACCAGCTTGTCGATCTCACCGGTCACGTAGGCGACGCCCTTGTCGACGCGCTCCTGGTCGAGGTCGGTCAGCACGACCGGGACCTGGAGGCGGCGCAGGAAGAGCAGGGCCAGCTGGGAGGCCATCAGGCCGGCGCCGATGATGCCGACCTTGGTGACCTTGCGGGCCAGCGACTTGTCCGGCACGCCGACCGGGCGCTTTGCCCGGCGCTGGACCAGGTCGAACGAGTACAGGCTGGCACGCGCCTCGTCGCCCATGATCAGGTCGGCGAGCGCCTCGGTCTCGGCCGCGGTGCCCTCCTCGAAGGACGCCGTCTTGGCCAGGGCCAGCAGCTCGAGGGCCTTGTTGGCGGACGGGACGGCGCCGTGCAGCTTCTCGTCCAGCACCGCCTTGGCGAACTCGAGGACGCCGTCCCAGTCCTTGCGCTCGATCTCCGGGCGCTCGACGGTGACCTCGCCCTTGACCACGCCGGCCGCCCAGGCCAGCGAGTCCTCCAGGAAGTCGGCCGCCTCGAACAGGGCGTCCGCGACACCCCACTCCCTGGCCTGCTTGGGACGCAGCGTCTTCTGGGTCAGCGGGTTCTGCAGGATGACCGTGGCCGCGTTGATGATGCCGATCAGGTTCGGCAGGATCTGCGAGCCGCCCCAGCCGGGGATCAGGCCGATCGCGACCTCGGGCAGCGCGAGCGCCGCCGCGCCGGAGGAGACGGTCCGGTAGTGGCAGTGCAGCGCGACCTCGAGACCGCCGCCCATCGCCGCGCCGTTGACGAACGCGAAGGTCGGGATCTCGCTGTTGCGGAGGCGGGCGAAGACCCGGTGGCCCAGCTCGCCGAGCGCGAGGGCCTGCTCCCGGGAGTTGATCAGCGGCATGCCGGTGATGTCGGCGCCGACGCAGAAGATGTAGGGCTTGCCGGTCAGTGCGATGAACGACGGGTTCGCCTCGGTGGCCGCGGTGATCGCCTCGTCCAGCGACGCCAGGCCGCCCGGTCCGAAGCTGTTCGGCTTCTTGTGGTCGAAGCCGTTGTCCAGCGTGATCAGGGCCGCGGGCTTCTCCAGCCCGGGCACCGGTACCAGGCGGAGGATCGCCTTGGTGACTACCTCGTTCGGGTTCTCGATCACTTGGCCGCGCCCTCCCAGTACGGGTTCTCCCAGATAACGGTGCCGCCCATGCCGATGCCGATGCACATCGCGTTGATCCCGTAGCGGACGTCGGGACGCTCGGCGAACTGCCGGGCGAGCTGCGTCATCAGGCGGATCGCCGAGGACGCGAGCGGGTGACCGATGGCGATCGCGCCGCCCCACGGGTTGACCCGCGGGTCGTCGTCGGCGATGCCGAAGTGGTCGAGGAAGGCGAGCACCTGCACCGCGAAGGCCTCGTTCAGCTCGAACAGGCCGATGTCGCCGATGGTGAGGCCGGCCTTCTTCAGCGCCTTCTCCGTCGACGGGACCGGGCCGTAACCCATGACCTCGGGCTCGACGCCGACGAACGCGTAGGAAACCAGGCGCATGGCGACCGGCAGGCCCAGCTCGCGGGCGGTGGCCTCGTCGGCCAGGATCGCCGCGGTGGCGCCGTCGTTCAGGCCGGCCGCGTTGCCCGCGGTGACCCGGCCGTGCGGGCGGAACGGGGTCTTCAGGGTGGCCAGCTTCTCCAGCGACGTCTGGCGCGGGGCCTCGTCGACGGTGGCCAGGCCCCAGCCCAGCTCGGCCGAGCGGATCGCGACCGGGACCAGGTCCGGCTGGATCTTGCCGTCGGCGTACGCCTTGGCGGTCTTGATCTGGCTGTTGAGGCCGTAGGCGTCGGCCCGCTCCTTGGTGATGTGCGGCAGACGGTCGTGCAGGTTCTCCGCCGTCGAGCCCATCACCAGTGCGGAGGGGTCGACCAGCTTCTCGGCCAGGATCCGCGGGTTGGGGTCGACGCCCTCACCCATCGGGTGCCGGCCCATGTGCTCGACGCCACCGGCGATGGCGATGTCGTACGCGCCCATCGCGATGCCGCCGGCGACATTGGTCACCGCAGTCATGGCGCCCGCGCACATCCGGTCGACGGAGTAGCCGGGCGTGGTCTTGGGCAGGCCGGAGAGCAACGCGGCGGTCCGGCCGAGCGTCAGGCCCTGGTCGCCGATCTGGGTGGTGGCCGCGATCGCGACCTCCTCCACCTTCTCGGGCGGGAGGTTGGGATTCCGCTTGAGCAGTTCGCGCATGCAGCGGATCACCAGGTCGTCGGCGCGGGTCTCGGCATACATGCCGCCCGCCTTGCCGAACGGGGTGCGGACGCCGTCGACGAAGACGACCTCGCGTACTTCACGGGGCACAGCAAGCCTCCTTGCGGGCGTGAACCCAAATGTGTCGGCAATGCTACTCGCCAGTAACTAGTAGCTGCCAGGGGCTCCGAGAAAAGGTCACATCTCCGGGCCATCCCTGCAGATCGGCCCGTTCGGCCCCGTCCTGAACCGAAAAGCGAAGACTGGCCGAACCGGTGCCGGATGTCACCGGTTGAGGGACCTTCCCGAGCTCCGGGCGCCGGTAGGATCCATCGACATCACGATTTTGGAGCGTTGATGACGTACCCGCCGTACCCCGGTGAACCCAACCCCGCTCAGCCGACGAGCGGCCAGCCGTCGGGATGGGGCCCGCCCCAGCCTCCGCCGGCATACCCAGACCCGACCGTGCCGCAGTTCGGGGCTCAGCCGCAGTACGGCCAGCCACAGTACGGTCAGCCGCAGTACGGTCAGCCTCAGTACGACCCGAACCAGCCGCCGCCGTTCGACCCGAACCAGCAGTACGGCGCGCCCGGCTTCCCGCCGCCGCCCCTGCCGCCGCAGAAGTCGAAGACGCCGATCATCCTGGGCGTCGTCGCACTGGTGCTGGTGCTCTGTGTCGGTGGCGTGACGTCGCTCTACCTGGTCGGCAAGAACGCCATCGACGAGACCAGCAAGGCGATCGACACGGCCGCCTCCGGTCTGCCGACGACCGAGTCCACCTCGGAGACGGGGCCGGAGACGACCGATCCCGCGCCGCCGAAGGCGAACATCAAGATCACTGAGCCGGCCAAGCTGGGCGGACGCCCGAAGCTGACCGACGAGCAGTTCGCCGACATCACCAAGGAACTGCAGGACGGGATCGCCGCCGACTACGGCTCCGGCAACTCGTTCGGCGCGTTCTACGGCGAGCTCGGCTCCGAGGACATCGTCATCGCGATCGCCGTCGAGACCGACGTGCCCCAGCCGAAGTCCGCGCTCGCCGGCACCTTCGCCGGCATCGGCATCGGCGGCCTCAAGGTCAGCAACCTGACCGACGTCAGCACCGGCAAGCTGGGCGGCGTGGCCAAGTGCGGCGACGGTGACGCCGAGGGTGTCGACGTGGCGGTCTGCAGCTGGGCCGACGAGGGCAGCATCGGCATGCTCATGTGGTACTTCAAGAAGGCCAAGCAGGTGAAGACCGAGTTCCCGAAGCTGCGGGCTCAGATCGAGACCAAGAGCTGACCTTCAGCCGTACGTGAGAAGCCCGGCCCTTTCGGAGCCGGGCTTCTCGCATTTCACCGCCCCATCGCGCCGCGGCCGCGCCGCCGCCTTGGCCGCGATCTTGTGAGGTTGCGGCGAGACGTCCGGCCGCAACCTCACAAGATCGACGAGTGGCGCGCGTCGACCGTACGGTATGGGTGATTCAGGAGGTTTCGGGCAGAGCGTCGGCGAGCTGGTCGGCCAGCAGGTTCACCTGCCAGTTACGGGCGCCGAAACCGCGCAGCGTGTCACCGACCGTCCGTGACGTCATCTCGTCCGGCGGCGACCAGGCCAGCCGGCGGATGAAGTCCGGGCTGATCAGGTTCTCCGGTGGCAGGTTGTGCTGCTCGGCGGTGCCGACCACGATCTGCCTGCAGCGAGCCAGCCGGGCGGCCGCGATCGGGTCGCGTTCGGCCCAGCGGTGCGGCGGCGGAGGGCCGTCGACCGGCTGGTTCACCGGCAGCGCGTCGTCCGGCAGGGACCGTGCCTGGTCGAGTGCGTCCAGCCAGATACGTGCCAGCCGGCGCACCGAACGGCCACCGAAGCCGGGGATACCGAGCAGGGTGCGTTCGTCCTTCGGATCCATCTCGGCGGCCGCGACGATCGCCGAGTCGGGCAGGACCCGGCCGGGCGCGGAGTCACGGCGGGCCGCGACACCGTCGCGGGCGTACCAGAGAGCGCGCACCCGGGACTGTGCCCGCGCGCCGCGGACCCGGTGGATCCCGGACGTGCGGCGCCACGGGTCGGGGCGGACCCGGGGCGGGCGGTCGGCGCTCTGCACCAGCGCGGCGAACTCCTCCGCGGCCCACGCCGTCTTGTTCTGCCGGTCCAGCTCCTCGGCGAGCACGTCACGCAGATCGGTGAGCAGCTCCACGTCGAGGGCGGCGTAGGTGAGCCACGACTCGGGCAGCGGCCGGGTCGACCAGTCGGCGGCCGAGTGGTGTTTCTCCAGCGAGTAGCCGAGCAGCTGCTCGGTCAGCGCGGCCAGACCGACCCGCTCGAAGCCGGCCAGCCGGGCGGCCAGCTCGGTGTCGAACAGCCGGCGCGGCCGGAAACCAAGCTCGGCCAGGCAGGGCAGGTCCTGGCTGGCCGCGTGCAGCACCCACTCGGTGTCGGCCAGCGCGGCGTCCAGGGTGCGCAGGTCGTCGAGCGGGAGGGGGTCGATCAGCACCGTGCCGGACCCGGCCCGGCGAAGCTGCACGAGGTATGCCCGCTGGGTGTAGCGGTAGCCCGAGGCTCGTTCGGCGTCGACGGCGACCGGGCCGGTGCCGGCCGTCATCCGGGAAACCACATCGGCGAGCTCGTCCGGGGTTTCCACCGGTGGGGGCGTGCCATCACGGGGTGCGGTCAGGGGTGTCGCGGGGCGGGAATCCTCGGGACCGCCAGATGTCGGGTCGGGCGGCACAAGGTGCGGTCCGTCCCCTGCCGTGTCCGGCGAGTCCCGACGGCGCAGGGGTGCTTCGTCGGTCACTCCGTAACCGTACGGGGGTAGCACCCTTGCCGTGCGCAGCAGGGCTCCCGGCGCGTCGATTCTCGATCTTCCGGGGGTTCATCCTTTCGCCGCCTGCGTCCGTACCACCTGTTGCAGCGCCGAGACGCCACCGGGAGGCCGCGCCTTATGTCCACTCCGTTCGAGCCCTTCACGCCGGCCAACAGCGGCCGCCGCGCCCAGGAGTGGAACTGGCAGGAGGAGCAGCAGTACCAGGCCTACGACCCGTGGGCGCAGCAGCAGCCCACCTATCAGCAGCCGTCCTACGAGCAGCCGTCCTACGAGCAGCCGGTCTACCAGCAGCAGCCCGTCTACCAGCAGCCCGTCTATGAACAGCCGGTCTATCAGGCCCCCCAGCCGTCCTACGAACAGCCGCGGGCGAAGCGGAGCCGGTACAAGCCGATCGTCATCGGCCTGGTCGTCGCGCTGGTCGCCGTCTCCGGCTGGCAGGCGTTCCGGGTCGAGAACATGATCCAGAGCAGCAACGACCTCGCCGAGAGGGTCAGTTCCTCACAGGGCCGCACCGAGGAGCTGGAGAAAAAGCTGACCTCGGTCTTCGACTCGGAGGGCATCGCCGAGGACGTACTGCCCAGCGTCTTCCGGGTTCAGGCCGGCGAGTTCACCGGCACGGCGTTCGCGATCAGCCAGGCCAACGGGCGTACCAGCCTCTTCACGAACTTCCACGTGGTCGAGGAGGTGTGGGACAGCGGCGACAAGGCGGTCACGCTGGAGCGGGGCAACACCCGGATCAACGCGACGATCGTCAAGGTCAGCGAGGGCAAGGACCTCGCGCTGCTGCGGGCCAACCGCGAGATCACCACGCTGAAGGTCGCCGGCAACAAGGTGAAGTCGGGCCAGCAGGTGATGGTCGTCGGCGCGCCGCTGGGACTGGAGGACTCGGTGACCACCGGCGTGATCAGCGCCTACCGGGACACCGAGGACGGGCCGACGATCCAGTTCGACGCCCCCATCAACCCGGGCAACTCCGGCGGTCCGGTGGTCAACTCCAACCGGCAGGTGGTCGGGCTGGCCACGGCGAAGGCGCGGGACGCCGAGGGCATCGGCTTGGCGATCCCGATCGAGGTCGCCTGCGAGACCCTCGGGGCCTGCGGAAACAGTTAGGAGCGGGCCCTAGACCCGTAACTGCCGGTCGCTGAGCGAGGCCACTCCGGGCGGCGGCAGGCCCGCCGTCGAGGAGAGCATCGCGAGCCAGCCGCGCAGGTGCGCACCGAAGTCGTCGGAGGTGGGCGTCCACGACGCGCGCACCTCCAGATCGGCGGTCGGCTCGGGTCCGGCCAGCTCGCCGAACCGGGTGGAAGCGGTCTGGGTGACCGTGCCACCGATCGCCGTGTACGCCGCGGCGTACTGATCGAGCCCGTCGGTCAGCCAGGTCCAGGCCACCGCCGGCAGCAGCGGGTCGGAGGCCAGATCCTCCTCCAGCTCCGCGGTGATCAGCGTGACCAGTCGCAGGTCGCCGCGCCAGGCGTCGTGCCCGGCCGGGTCGTGCAGGAGGATGAGCCGGCCGCTCGCCACCTCGTCACCTCCGCGGAGCACGGTGGCGCTGAGAGCGAACGAGAACGGCGCGAGCCGCTGTGGCGCGGCGATCTCCTCGAGCAGGATCTCCGGCCGCGGCGACTCCGCGCGCAACCCGGCAACGGCGCGGGTGAACGCCTCGGGGGCAGCGGTGGGGGACGCCATGGGGGCAGCCTATGCCGATCTCGCCGCCGGTCGGTGCTCGGCGCGCCGCCGAGGCCGTTCACTCGCGTGGCACGATGTCTCGGTGACGGTTCTTGAGGATTCCCCCTTCGTCCGGGCGTGCCGCGGTCTGCCCGTCCCGCACACGCCGGTCTGGTTCATGCGGCAGGCCGGGCGCTCGCTGCCGGAGTACCGCAAGATCCGCCAGGGCGTCGGCATGCTCGAGTCGTGCCGCCGGCCCGACCTGGTCACCGAGATCACCCTGCAGCCGGTGCGCCGCCACAACGTGGACGCGGCGATCTTCTTCAGCGACATCGTGGTCCCGGTGGCGGCGGCCGGCATCGATCTGGACATCGTGGCCGGCACCGGTCCGGTGGTGGCCGAGCCGGTGCGCACCGAGGTCGATCTGGCCCGTCTGCGCGCGATCGAGCCGGGCGATGTCGCCTTCATCACCGAGGCGGTCGAGCTGCTGGTGGCCGAGCTGGGCACGACCCCGCTGATCGGTTTCGCCGGCGCGCCGTTCACGCTGGCCAGCTACCTCATCGAGGGCGGTCCCTCGCGGACCTATCTCAAGACCAAGGCCATGATGTACGGCGCTCCCGACCTGTGGAACGCGTTGCTCGCGCGCCTCGCCGAGATCACGCTGACGTTCCTGAAGGTCCAGGTCGACGCCGGGGTGAGTGCGGTGCAGCTGTTCGATTCGTGGGCCGGTGCGCTGTCCGAGGCCGACTACCGGCGGTTCGTCATGCCGCACTCGGCGTCGGTGCTGCGCGGCCTGGTCGACGCCGGCGTGCCCCGGATCCACTTCGGGGTGGGCACGGCGGTGCTGCTCGAGGCGATGGGCGAGGCCGGTGCCGACGTGGTCGGTGTGGACTGGCGCACCCCGCTGGACGTGGCCACCAAGCGGATCGGTCCGGACCGCTCGGTGCAGGGCAACCTGGACCCGGCGATCCTGTTCGCCGGTTGGGACACGGTCGAGCGGGAGGCCCGCCGGGTGCTGCAGCAGGGCGGGTCCGCCCCGGGTCACGTCTTCAACCTGGGACACGGCGTGATGCCGGAGACCGATCCGGATGTGCTGACCCGGCTGACCGCCCTGGTGCACGAGGTGTCATCGCGTTGACCGGACCCGGCTGTGGCGGGTACGGCACAGCCGGAGTCTTCGACCGGGCTCTCGTCACAGCCGGCGACCCCGGTCGGCGGACCGGAGCTTGACCTGGGAGTGTGAGAGGCGTGCGGAAGCGGATCGCGATCATCGGCGGCGGCATTGCCGGCCTCGCCGCGTCGGTGCGCCTGCGCGATCTTCTTCCGGAACATACCGAGATCATTCTGTACGAGCAGAGTGGAGCCCTGGGCGGCAAACTCCGCACCGGCGAGCTGGGTGGACGACGGGTCGAGCGCGGCGCCGAGTCCTTTTTGAACAGCGGATCCGACGGCGGTGAGTCGGCGGCCGTCGCCCTGGCCCGCCGCCTCGGTCTCGGTGACGCGCTGGTGCATCCGGCCGCCCGCCCGGCCGCGCTGGCCCTCGGTGGCCGCCTGGCCCCGATTCCGGGTGGCACCCTGGTCGGTGTGCCCGGCGATCTGTCCGCGCTGGACGGCGTGGCACTGCCGGCGAGCGGCGCCGACACCGACCGGGGGCGCCCGCTGCTGGCTCCCGGTGAGGACGTGGCGGTCGGCGCGCTGGTCCGGGAGCGTTACGGCGACGAGGTGGTGGACCGGCTGGTCGACCCGATGCTCGGCGGGGTTTACGCGGGCCGGGCCGACCGGCTGTCGTTGCGGGTCACGATGCCGCAGCTGGCGGCCACGGCGGAGACCGAGCACACGCTGGCAGGTGCCGTGCGGGCGGCTCAGGCCCGCAGCCGGCGGGTTCCGGGCCGGCCGGTGTTCGCGGCCGTGGACGGCGGGATGAGCCGCCTGGTCGAGGCCGCCGCCGCGGCCGGTGGTGCGCGGGTCGTGCTGGGGATGCCGGTGCGCGAGCTCACCCGTACAACCGATGGCCGTTGGAAGTTGATCTTTGGTCCGGTGCCCGCGCCGCAGACCGAGATTGTCGACGCGGTGATCCTGGCCGTGCCCGCCGGACCGGCCGCGCGGCTGCTCGGGGAGGCCGGGGTCGAGGCGCTGGAGTATGCGAGCGTCGCGCTGGCCGGGCTGGCCCTGCCACCGGGCACCGAGCTGCCGGATCTGTCCGGATTCCTGGTTCCGCCGGGGGAGGGGACGCTGGTCAAGGCCGCGACCTTCTTCACGACGAAGTGGCCGCATCTGGGCGCCGCCGGGCCGGTGATCGTGCGGGTCTCGCTCGGCCGGGCCGGTGAGGAGGCCCGGCTGCAGCTCGACGACGCGTCGCTGCTCGCCATCGCCCGTCGCGAGCTGGGTGAGCTGATCGGCACGCCGCTGCCGGAGCCGGTGGAGTCGTGGGTGCAGCGTTGGGGCGGTGGCCTGCCGCAGTACGCCCCGGGTCATGCCGAGCGTGTCGCCCGCGTGCGTGCCGGGCTGCCGGCAGGGCTGGCTCTGGCCGGGGCCGCGTTCGACGGCGTCGGGATCCCGGTGTGCGTGGCCAGTGGTGAGCGTGCGGCAGACGATGTGAGCAAGTTCCTGGAGGAGATCGAATGACCGAGCAGACCAACGCGTCGCGCATCAAGGAACTGAACGCGACCATCCGCTACACGATGTGGTCGGTGTTCCGGGTCTCGTCCCCGCTGCCGGCGCTGCGTGACGAGCTGGCCGGTGAGGTGGACGCGCTGTTCGAGCAGCTCGCCGGCAAGGACGTGACGATCCGCGGCACCTACGACGTGTCCGGCCTGCGCGCCGACGCCGACATCATGGTGTGGTGGCACTCCGCTTCGCCGGACGCGCTGCAGGACGCCTACGGGCTGTTCCGCCGCACCGCCCTGGGCCGCCACCTGGAGCCGGTCTGGTCGCAGATGGCGCTGCACCGCCCGGCCGAGTTCAACCGCAGCCACCTGCCGGCCTTCCTCGCCGGTGAGGAGGCCCGGCCGTACATCTGCGTCTACCCGTTCGTGCGCTCCTACGAGTGGTACCTGCTGCCCGACGAGGAGCGCCGCGCGCTGCTGGCCGAGCACGGCAGGATGGCCCGGCCGTACCCGGATGTGCGGGCCAACACGGTCGCCTCGTTCGCGCTCGGTGACTACGAGTGGATGCTGGCCTTCGAGGCCGACGAACTGCACCGCATCGTCGACCTGATGCGCGACCTGCGCGCGTCGGGGGCCCGGCGGCACGTCCGCGAGGAGGTGCCGTTCTACACCGGTCGCCGGCGTTCCGTCACCGAGCTGGTTGCGAATCTGCCCTAGCCTTCCGGGCCATCGGCACGTGGGGGATCCCGTCCTCCACGTACTCCGGGCCGGTCGTCTCGAAGCCGTATCGCCGGTAGAACCCGGCGAGGTGCGCCTGGGCGTCGAGCACGGCCGGCCGGCTGCCGATCACCTCCATGGCGTGATCCATGAGTCGCCCGGCCAGGCCGGCGCCCCGGGCTTGGGGAGCGGTCACCACCCGGCCGATCCGCTCCACCCCGTGATCGCTGAGAATTCGCAGGTAGGCCCGCACCTTCTTGCCCTGGGCGAGCCATACGTGCCGGGTTCCGGGCTCGTCGTCCCGTCCGTCCGGATCAAGGTAGGCGCATTCCTGCTCGACCACGAAGACCTCGCTGCGCAGCTTGAGAATTTCGTAGAGGGTAGTGGTGTCCAGGTCGCGGAAGGACGCCACCCGCAGCTCGTCGTGAGGTTCGGGATGCATCGGCACAACATACGCGGCAGTGCGACGTTGTACCGGTGAAGGCTGGAGGACGTCATGATCAAGACAAGCAAACTGTTCGGTACGAAGACCCGCGTGACCTTCTCCCTGCCGGCCGACGAGCCGGCCGGGACCGTGAGCGTGGTCGGCGATTTCAACGGGTGGGAGCCGGGGAAGCACGAGTTGCAGGTACGGCGCAACGGAACCCGGACGGTCAGCATCCCGCTCGAGCCGGGCCACTACAAGTTCCGTTACCTCGCCACCGACGGTGTGTGGCTGGACGACGAGGACGGTCCCGAGCTCCACCTGTAGACGACGGTACGGTCTGGGGTATGGACACCCAGTACGAAGACCTCCTCCGCCGGGTCCTGGCGACCGGGACGCCGAAGAGCGACCGCACCGGGACGGGGACGCTCAGCCTGTTCGGCGAGCGGTTGCGGTACGACCTGTCCCAGGGGTTCCCGCTGATCACCACAAAGCGGGTGCACTTCAAGTCCCTCGCTGTGGAGCTGCTCTGGTTCCTGCGCGGCGACACGAACGTGCGGTGGCTGCACGAGCAGGGCGTGACGATCTGGGACGAGTGGGCCGACCCGAACGGTGAGCTCGGGCCCGTCTACGGCAGGCAGTGGCGGTCGTGGCCCACCTCACGCGGGGACGTCGACCAGTTCGCCGAGGTCGTCGAGACGATCCGGACGAACCCCGACTCCCGCCGGATGATCGTGTCGGCGTGGAACGTCTCGGACATCCCCGACATGGCGCTGGCGCCGTGTCATGCGCTGTTCCAGTTCTACGTGGCCGACGGCAAGCTGTCCTGCCAGCTCTACCAGCGCAGCGCCGACCTGTTCCTGGGTGTGCCGTTCAACATCGCCAGCTACGCCCTGCTGACGCAGATGGTGGCCGCGCACGTGGGTCTGCGGCCCGGCGACTTCATCTGGGTCGGTGGTGACGTGCACATCTACAGCAACCACATCGAGCAGGTGAAGGAGCAGCTCACCCGCGAGCCGTACCCGTTCCCCACGATCGAGATCAAACCGCGGGAGAGCCTGTTCGAGCACGAGTACGACGATTTCACCGTGGTCGGCTACCGGCACCACCCGCTGATCAAGGCTCCGGTCGCGATCTGATGATCCACATGATCTGGGCCGAGGCACACGGCCGGGTGATCGGCGCGGGCAACACCATCCCGTGGCGGGTGCCGGGGGAGCAGCGGATCTTCAAGGAACGGACGACCGGCGCCGCGGTGGTGATGGGCCGGCTCACCTGGGAATCGCTGCCGCTCAAGCCGCTGCCCGGCCGGGACAACATCGTCCTGACCCGGGATCCCTCGTGGTCGGCGCCCGGCGCCACGGCGGTGCACTCCCTGGACGACGTGAAACACGACGACTTCTGGGTGATGGGCGGCGCCGAGATCTACGCCGCCTTCCTGCCGCGGGCCGGGCACATCGTGCGGACCAGGATCGATCTCGAGGTCCCGGGGGACACCCTCGCGCCGGAACTCGGCGATGACTGGGAGGTCGTCGAGAGCGCCGAGCATGAGGCGCCCACCGGGGTCACCTATGTGGTCGAGGACCTCAGGAGGCGGGGTCCAGCCTGATCGACAGGCTGTTCACGCAGTGCCGCGTGTTCTTCGGGGTGAATCCCTCGCCCCGGAACACGTGGCCCAGGTGCGAGTCGCACCGCGCACACCTGATCTCGACGCGGACCATCCCGTGACCGCGGTCCTCGATCTCCCTGACCGCTCCCGGGATGGCGTCGTCGAACGACGGCCAGCCGCAGTGGGAGTCGAACTTCGTGTCGCTGGGATAGAGCTGGGCGCCGCACGCGCGGCAGTCGTACACACCCTCGGTCTTGGTGTTCACATACTCCCCGGACCAGGGCGCCTCGGTGCCGGCTTCGCGGAGCACCCGGAACTCGGCGGGGCTCAGGCGGATCCGCCACTCGTCCTCGGTCTTCGGCAGATCGGGGGTCGCGGGTAGATCGGTCGTCATGCCATCAACCGTACGTCGCACGCCCGGTGCGCCACGGGTGATGTCCGCCGCCTGTTGAGACCTCTATGGAAGGTGCATCCCCGGCGACGTTCCGGCCGACCAATCAGCAGGTTCTCGGCCATGGTCTCTACCTCGGCGTGCTCGGCGCGGTGGCGAGCGTCACGGTGGGGGTGATCGCCGCGCTTTTCTGGTCGGGGCCGCCGGGCTGGATCTGGCCGATGCTGGTGCTCGGGCCGCTGCTGACCGGGGCGGCGGTCGGGGCGGTCGCGGGGCGGCGCACCGGTGTCGAGGTGGGTGAGTGCGGCATCCGTACGTCCTCGGTGTTCGAAGAGGGTGTCGCACCGTGGCACCGGGTGGTGGACCTGCGCGCGGAGCGGCGCGGGAGCCGCAACGTGGTCTCGGTGTACCTGGATTCGGGAGTCAGCGTGCAACTGCACGCGCCGTACAGCGGCGGCCTTTTCGCAGCAGACCCGCAGTTCGAGTTCAAGGTGTTCACTCTGTCCCATTTGTGGCGGAGTCACCGTTTCGGTGGTCTTCCCGGCTGAACACGCGCCGGGGGGTGTTTCCGGGTAAAACGGGCAATTACCGTTAAGCTCCCGTGCGACCATGGAACGTACCTTCCGCAACAGAACGGATACTCCTCATGAGCTTTTCGCGCCGTCCGGCCGCTGGACTCGCCACGGTCGGTGCCACTGTTCTCGCTGCTCTCGCCCTTGGCGGAGCTCCGGCGACCGCCGCTGACGTAGCCGGCAAGGCCGGTCACGTGGTTGTCACGCCGAGTCCCGATACGGGCGATCAGCGCGGTAACGCGGGCTACGGCGGCACTGTCAAAGAGGCGCCGCCGACGACGACCGCACCCGCCGCCACAACGCCGGCTCCGGGCGGGACCACCGGTCAGCCGGCCGCCGCGACCACCGGGCCCACCCGTGGGCGCCCGGGCTACACCACGACCACCAGCCCGACGCCGAGCACGCCGTCCTTCACGAGCACCACCCCCAGCCCGCCGACGACGACCGGCAGCGTCAACGTGATCACGCCGACCGGTGTCAGCTCGCAGACCGCCGCGCCGGTGACGGGCCCCGGTGCCACCGGGAACGGGCTCAGCTCAGGTCAGAAGCTGCCGGTCACCGGTGCCCCGCTCGGCGGCACCCTGGCGCTCGGTGGCCTGATGCTGGCCGGTGGCGCCACCGCCGTCTGGTACACCCGCCGGCGGCGCAGCGCCTGAGAAGTCGGTTCCGCACCCGAGGCCGTCCGGTTCGCCGGGCGGCCTCGGAGCGTTTCAGCGCATAGGCTCGGGTCATGCCGAAAGCCGCCGCTGAAGAGCACGAGATCGCCGGGCACACCGTGCGACTGAGCAGCCCGGACAAGATCGTCTTCCCGGATCGCGGGTTCACCAAGCGCGACGTCTTCGAGTACTACCGGTCCGTCGGCGACGGCATCCTGCGGGCTCTGCGCGACCGTCCCACCACCCTGCAGCGCTTCCCCGACGGCATCGAGGGGGAGATGTTCTTCCAGAAGCGGATCCCTGCCCGCGGCGTCCCGGACTGGATCAAGACCGCGAAGATCAAATTCCCCAGCATGCGTACGGCGGACGAGCTCAGCCCGTCCGACCTGGCCCACGTCGCCTGGGCGGCCCAGATGGGCACCGTGGTCTTCCACCCCTGGCCGGTACGCGCCGAGCATCCCGACGAGCCCGACGAGCTGCGCGTCGACCTCGACCCGCAGCCCGGCACCGGCTTCGCCGACGTGGTCGCCACCGCGGGTGTCGTCCGCGAGGTCCTCGCCGACCTCGGCTGGACCGGCTACCCCAAGACCTCGGGCGGCCGCGGGGTGCACGTGTATGTGCGGATCGCCCCGCGCTGGTCGTTCGTGGAGGTGCGGCGGGCCGCGATCGCCCTGGCCCGTGAGGTGGAGCGGCGCAACCCGGCCGGCATCACCACCTCCTGGTGGAAGGAGGAGCGCGGCGAGCGGGTCTTCCTCGACTACAACCAGATGGCCCGCGACCGCACCATCGCCTGCGCCTACTCGCTGCGCGCCAACGGCCGGGCTACCGTCTCCGCCCCCGTCACCTGGGACGAGCTGCCCGGCGTCGAGCCGGACGACTTCGACCTGCGGACCACGCCGGCGCGATTCGCCGAGATCGGCGACCCGCACGCCGGCATCGACGATGTGGCCCACGACCTCACCCCGCTGCTCGAGTGGGTCGAGAGGGACGAGCGCGACGGCCTCGGCGACCTGCCCTACCCGCCCGACCACCCCAAGATGCCCGGCGAGCCCCCGAGGGTGCAGCCGAGCCGCGCGAAGCAGGTCTAGCAGGCCCTCAGCAGGTGCGGGACTTCTGCCACGCCAGGTAGGCGCCCGGCTGGTCGGTGATCACCCCGGCCATCCCCGGATACCACGTCATCCGCTCCCACTCCGACGACGTGTTGACGGTCCAGGCGTACACGGTGAGCCCAGCGCCTTTCCACTTCGTCATGCGTGCCGCGGTGATCGCGTTGACATGCTTGATCAAGATCTTGGCGTACGGGGTGACCGCCGCCGGGTCGGTGTCGCCGACGCTCTGCAGCAGGCCGCGGGTGAGCGCGGGCGCGTACTGCGTGGCCCCGACGAGGGCCTGCACCTCGAACGACATCAGCAGCACCCGGCTCGCCACGCCGGGCCGGGACGCGAGCGCCGCGTTGAACGTCGCCCACTGGGCGGGCGTCGGAACCGTCTTCAACTCGACCAGCAGGCGCGGCCCGTCGACGGCGGCGTCGTTGATCAGCTGCGTGAGCGTCGGAACGGGCTGTCCGTCCGCGGTCCGCAGAGCGGCCACCTGCGCGTAGGTCAGGTCGGCGACCAGGCCGGTGCCGTCGGTGGTCCGGTCGACCTCCGGATCGTGCATGATCACCGGCACGTCGTCGCTGGTGAACCGCACGTCGGTCTCCCACACGCCGGCACCCTGGTTGGAGGCGTCGCGGTACGCGTTGCCGCTGTTCTCCGCCCAGCGCTCGAGGCCACCGCGGTGCGCCACCACCGGAATCGTCACGCAGGCCGCAGCGCTCACCGGCGGTTCGACGGCCATGATCAGCGCTGCACCGGCGAGGGCGACGGCCAGAAAACTCAGAGGCTTACGGATGGTCGCTCCACTGTGCCGAAGGATATCGATCGGCGAGAATGCTAGAGCATCAGTTTCATCCCCTCGTGGGAGGCCTCGAAGCCGAGCGCGGCATAGAAGCGGTGCGCGTCGGTGCGCCGCTTGTCCGTGGTGAGCTGCACGATCCGGCATCCGCGCTCGCGGGCCCGCTCGATCGTCCAGCGGATCAGCTCGCCGCCCAGACCCTGCCCGCGCCGGCCCGAGTGGATCCGTACCGCCTCGATCAGCATCCGCTCGGCGCCGCCCCGGCTCAGTCCCGGGATGAACGTGAGCTGACAGGTGCCGATCACGTCGTCGCCGTCGGCCGCCACGATCAGCTCGTTGCGGTCGTCCGCGTCGATCGACTCGAACGCCGCCCACACCGCGGCGTCGACCTCCTCGGGCACCACCCCGAAACCACGGGCGCGGCTGACGTCGTCGTCGGCGAGCAGGCCGAGAACGGCGGGGACGTCGGTACGGTTCGCGATCCGGATCTGCATGATCGAAAGCTTGTCACGGGCTGTCGCGGACCGGTGACGTCGGGCACCATGACGAGATGAACGCGCTGCTCATCCTGCCCCGGGCGCTATATCGCGTGCTGGTCTGGCTGGCCAACTCGCCGAAGAAGCTCCTGCTGTCGTACACCATCCTGATCGTCGTCTGCGCCGTCCTCTACGAGCACTTCGAGGATCAGACCTTCGGCGACTCGTTCTGGTGGGCCGTGGTCACCGCCTCGACCGTCGGGTACGGCGACATCTCGCCTGAGACGTGGCAGGCCCGCGTGATGGCCGGCATCCTGATCTCGGCCATGGTGCTGCTGGTGATCCCGCTGATCACGGCACACTTCGCCAGCAAGCTGATCGTCAACAACGACGCCTTCCACCACGAGGAGCAGGAAGAACTCAAAGCGAACCTGCGGGTGACGCGGGCCCTGCTCGAGGAGATGGCCGCCCGTCAGGGCATCACCCTCACTTCGGAGGGCAGCGCAGGCCCTCCTGCGGCACCTTCAGATCGATGAAGTACGAGTCGACCGCGTCCCGGATGCAGGTGGTCGACGGGTACGCCGTGTGCCCCTCGCCCTCCCACGTCAGTACGTGGCCGACACCCAGCATGTTCGCCAGGTCGGCGGTGTTCTCGTACGGCGTGGCCGGGTCACCGGTCGTGCCCACCACCACGATCGGCGGGGCGCCCTCGGCCTTGCCCGCCGGGTACGGGTCGCGGTCCTTCGCCCAGAACGTGCACGGCAGCATGCCGATCGCGAGGGCCGGGCCGAACAGCGGGTATTTCGTGCGCCACTCGCCCTGCAGCTTGCGCACCTCCTCGACGGTCGGCGCCTTGTCGGTGTCCGCGCAGTTCACCGTCAGGTTGGCGTCGAACAGGTTCGAGTAGGTGCCGTCGGGTTCGCGTTCGGCGTATTGATCGGCCAGCTCGAAGACGCCCTCGGCGTCACCCTTCTGAAGATCGTCGACGGCGTTCGCCAGATCGGTCCAGCCCCGCTCGGTGTAGAGCGACGAGATCACGCTCAGGAAGACCCAGCCGGCGGTCGCGTCCCGCCCGTCCGAACCGCGGACCGGCGACACCCTCGCCTTGGCCATCGCGTCGGTCACCGCACCCCGGGCGTCCGGGGCGATCGGGCACTTCCCGGCGTTCTTCGCGCACCAGTTCGTGAAGTTCGTGAACGCCCGCTCGAAGCCCTTGGCCTGCTGCTCGGATCCGGCCACGTAACCCTCGGTCGGGTCGACCGCGCCGTCCAGCACCAGCGCCCGCACGTTCTTCGGGAACAGCTGCGCGTAGGTGGCGCCCAGCAGCGTTCCGTACGAGTAGCCCAGGTAGGTCAGTTTCTCGTCGCCGACCGCGGCACGCAGCGCGTCCAGGTCGCGGGCCGCCTGCTCGGTGGAGAAGGTGCGCAGGCGTGTGCCGTACTTCGCGGCGCAGTCGTCGGCGATCTTCTTGTTCAGAGCCACGATCGCGTCGAAGGCGGCCTGGTCGGCAGGGTCCGGCTCGGCCGCGAAGCTAGCGTCCTGGTCGCGCGGGTTGATGCACTTCACCGGAGCGGAGTCGCCCACGCCGCGCGGGTCGAACCCGACGATGTCGAACCGGTCGGTGATCCCGGTGGGCAGACCGCCGAACCCGGGGCCGTACGACAGGTAGACCGCCACGTCGATGCCGGAACCGCCCGGCCCGCCCGGGTTCAGCAGCAGCGAGCCGATCCGCTGCTTCTGCTTCTTCGACCGGATCCGGATCATCTCGATGCCATACGTATCGCCGCCGGCCGGAGTCGCCCAGTCGCGGGGAACCTCGACCGTGGCGCAGTCGTAGCTCATCCCCTCGGCGGCCTTGCCGACCAGCTCGCGTGGCACGTCGGGGCACGGTTTCCACTGGGGGCCGGAGGTGGTGCCGGACGTGGTCGTACCACCCTTGCGGGTCGGCTCGTCGGAGCCCTCCGGCGCGAACGAGGGCAGGGTGCACCCCGTGGCGAGGACGAGCACCGAGAGGAGGGCGACGGCCAGGCGAGAGCGACGTTCCACGCACCGACCCTATCCGGTCGGCGCTCGAGTGCCACTTCGCGCCCGGCGCGGGTGCGACTCAGCGGCTGGTCAGCACCTCCGCCAGGTCGAACCGGACCGGGCGCTCCAGCTGCTCGTACGTGCAGGTCAGCGGATCGCGGTCAGGCCGCCATCGCTCGAACTGCGCGGTGTGCCGGAACCGGACGCCCTCCATGTAGTCGTAGCGGACCTCGACGACCCGTTCGGGTCGCAACGGCGTGAACGACAGGTCCTTGCCCGCGTTCCACCGGCTCACCTCGTTCTTGCGCGGGGTCCGCTCGCCCTGCTCGTGCGCCGCCCAGTTCCACGGGTGACCCTCGAACGTGGTGACCAGCGGCTGCAGCTCCTCGAACAGCTCCTCGCGGACCGCCATCGGGAACGAGCCGATCACACCGACGCTCACCAGCACCCCCCGCTCGTCGTGCAGGCCGAGCAGCAGCGAGCCGATCCGGTTCTCCGCCGACTTGTGCACCCGGTAACCGGCCACCACGCAGTCCGCGGTCCGCTTGTGCTTGACCTTCGCCATGACCCGCTTGTCGGGCTGGTACGTCAGATCACGGCCCTTCGCGATCAGGCCGTCCAGTCCGGCGCCCTCGAACTCGGCGAACCAGCGCCGGGCCGTCTCCACATCGTCGGTCGCCGGAGTGACGTACACCGGAGGTTTGGCGTTCTCCAGGGCCTTCACCAGCATCTCGCGTCTCCTGTGGAACGGCAGCTCGGTCAGGTCGTCGTCGCCGAGGGCCAGCAGATCGAAGGCCACGAAACCGGCCGGCGTCTGTTCGGAGAGCAGCTTCACCCGGCTCGCCGCCGGATGGATGCGCTGCTGGAGTGCCTCGAAGTCGAGGGTGTTCCGCGCGGTGTCGGCGACGATCACCTCACCGTCGATCACCGCCCGCTCCGGGAAGTTCGCCAGCACCGCCTCGACCACCTCGGGGAAGTAGCGGGTCATCGGCTTCTCGTTGCGGCTGCCGATCTCCACCTCGGCACCGTCGCGGAAGACGATCGACCGGAATCCGTCCCATTTGGGCTCGTAGATCTGGCCGGGCGGGATGTCCGCGACGGGCTTGGCGAGCATCGGCTTGACCGGTGGGTTCAGCGGGAGCTGCATTCGATCAGTGTGCCCCCTTTACTCGTCCCCTGGGGCAGACCTCACCATCAAACCCATGACGACGCGGGGGATCGAGTCGATGACCATCGGTGAGTTCGGCCGCCGGGCCGGGCTCTCCATCAAGGCCCTGCGCCTCTACGAGGCGTCCGGCCTGCTGCCACCCGCGACGGTGGGCGCCAGCAACTACCGGCGGTACACACCGGACCAACTCGACCGGGCCAACCGGATCAGCGTGCTCCGGCGGCTCGGCATGCCGCTCGCCGTGATCGGCGAGGTGCTCGACCTGCCCGACGCAGAGGCGGTGCGCCGACTCGACCGCTGGTGGGCGACCGAGCAGGCGGCCTGGTCCGCCCGCAGCGAGAGCTACACCTGGCTGCGCACCCATCTGGCGCACGGCGACGAGCCCGAGCGACGGTATGCGGTCGAGATCACCGCGGTCCCGGCGCGCAAGGTGGCGACCCTGCAGATCGAGGTCGACCAGATACAGCTGGTCCCCGAGATGGCCGCGGCGGAGTGGGAGATCCGCCGTCACCTGGAGGAGCAGGACGCCGTCGCGACCGGCGTGCACTGGGTGATCTTCCACGGCCAGATCACGCCGGACAGCGAGGCCCGGGTCGAGATCTGCGTCCCGTTCACCGGCGCCGTCGAGCCCGCCGGCCGCATCACCATCCGGCTCGAGCCGGAGCGACTGGTCGCCTACGCCGCGGTCACCCGCGACGACTGCTTCTACCCACGGATCCTGCAGGCCTATGACGCGGTCGGCGAGTACGTCCGGTCCGCCGGGCTGATCATCAGCGCGCCACCCCGCGAGCTCTATCTGGACAGCTGGGAAAACCTCTCCGGCAGCGACGACTTCGTGCACGTCGCCCTACCGTTCGAAGGCTGAGGACCATGGACCACACGCGACAGACCCGCTTCTCCGACCCGGGCCGGCATCTCGACCGGATCCGGGCGCTCCCCGACGACGTCGCCGGGATCAGCGCCGCCGTCCGCAACCTCGTCGTGCACTACCGGGCCTCCGGCCTCGAGTTCCCGCCGGAGCGGCTCGCCGAGATCGACAACCGCTGGGTGGAGACCATGCTCGACAGCCTCGGCGACGACGGGCCGCTCGACGCTCCGCGCCCCGCCGAGGAGCGCATCGTCGGCTGCTGCCGTGACTTCACCCTGCTCACCGTCGCGGCGCTGCGGGCCAAGGGGATCCCGGCGCGCAGCCGGATCGGGTTCGCCGACTACTTCGAGCCCGGCTACCACGTCGACCACGTGGTGACGGAGTACCACGACGGCACCCGCTGGGTCGCGACCGACGCCCAGCTCGCTCCGGACGCCGGCTTCCCGGTCGACGTCACCGACGTACCCCTGGGCCCCGGCGGGTTGCGCACCGCGGCCCAGTCCTGGCGCGCCTTCCGGCGCGGCGAGATCGACCCTGAGAAGTACGGCGTGGGCCGCGACGTGCCGATCCGCGGTCCCCTCATGATCCGCAAGTACGTGCTGTCCGAGCTGGCCCACCGCCAGGGCGACGAGCTCCTGCTGTGGGACTTCTGGGCCGACGACGCCACCTTCGTCGGCGACCTGGGCGGCCGCCCCCTGGTCGAGGCGTGGGCCGACCTGCCACCGTGGAACACGGGCTCCGTCAGCCTGATCGACGAGATAGCCGACCTGCTGCTCGCCGCCGACGCCGGAGACCAGGCAGCCGAACAGAAGCTGGCCGCCATGTACGCCACCGACCCCCGCCTCCACCTCGGCGACGTCGTCACCTGTCACTCACCCCGGGGCCTCACCTACACCGTCGACCCACACCGCCCCACACCACCCCCGATCAGCTGACCCAGTCGAGGCCGGCCGGCGCCCTGTTCCGCTCGCGGTCGGCCGGCGCCCGTTCCCCTCGCGGTCGGCCTGTTGCGCGGTCCCGTCGCGGGCTGTCGGTGGAGTGGTCCGCTTGCGGTCTGTCGATGGCCTGACCTTCGTGCGGTCCGTCAGTGATGTGGTCCGCTTGCGGCCTGTCGGTGGCTTGACCTTCTTGCGGCCTGTCGGTGGCTTGACCTTCTTGCGGTCTGTCGGTGGTTTGGTCCTCTTACGGCCTGTCGGTGGCCTGACCTCCTCGCGGATTGCCGGTGGCTTGATCCTCACGCGGTCTTTCGGTGGCCTGGCTCCTCACGCAATCCGTCGGTGGCCTTGGCCTATTGCGGCCCGTCGGCGCCCGATCTCTTGCGGCCCGTCGGCGCCCGATCTCTTGCGGCCCGTCGGCGGCCTGATGCCGAAGCTCGCGCTCGGGCAGACCGTGGGATCCACCCCGAATCCGCCTCGGCGATGTCCTTTGGCCTCTGCTCCACGACCGCCTCTGCGACGTCATCCCCGGCGCCGCTCCACAAGAAGTCCAGCCAAGCGGTCAAGTACCACCGCCCATACCGCCATCTGTCGGTCGACCATCCGTGGGCTGCCACCAGCTGGCGATCGGTCTCCCGCCACCCGGCGATCGGCCTGCGGTTGGTTGGTGGCGGGCCTTGTCACTGCCGCGGTGGTCTCTGCGGTTTGGTTGGTGGCGGGCCTTGTCACTGCCCGGTGATCGGAATGCGGTTGGTTGGGGCCGGTCTGTGGCCACACGGCGATCAGCTTCCCGTCGCCCAGCGGTCGGCCTGCAGCCGGCCCGCGACCGGCGGCCGGCCGCCAGCCGCTGGTCGCTTCTGCCGCCGGTGCCTTGCCGGACTACCGCTGCCTTCCGTTTCGTCGCCCCGGTTGTTCGCGATTTCCTGCGACTTCCCTGCGCGTTCCGGTGGAGGACGCTGTGGTCAGTCGACTTCCCTGCGCGTTCCGGTGGAGGAGGCTGTGGTCAGTGGACCAGCAGGCCGACGAGCCGCTCCAGTTCGACGGCCGGGTCCGCGGTCAGGCCCATGTGGACCGGGCCGGCTCGCAGAATCGTGCTGCGTGGGGCCACCAGCCAGCGAAATCGTTCGCCGAGGCGCATCTGTTCAGAGGCTCCGCCGCCCCTGCAAGTCATCTCCCAGGCATCCAGCGCCTTCTGGATCGCGTCGACGTCGGCGCCGGCGTCCAGTGCCCGCAGCCGTGCGGGGTCCAGGTGGGTCCGGGCGCACAGGAAGTCGTGCCGCTGGCTGTAGAGCAGCACCCCGACATTGATCAACTCACCGCGCTCGATCCGTGGAACCGCCTGGATGATCGCGTACTCATAGGGAGTCATTCTGGTGGTCACGGCAGCCACGCCTCCGGGCGCGCCGCCCGGCGCGACAGGTGATTCAGGTAGGCGTCCCGGTCGCCCTCCTCGAGCCACTCCTCGGGAATCAGGGCGATCACCTCACCCAGCAGCTCCGGGGTGATCCGCTCGGCCAGAGCCGGTCCTTCGACGGCGAGATCATGGGCGTACGGCTTGAGCACATGGTCATCCCACTTATATGCCCGGTGCACCACCTGTTCGGCGCGAGCCCAGTTGTGGTGGAAATAGAGCGTCGCACCGTGGTCGATGAGCCATAGCCCACCGTGCCAGATCAGCAGGTTGGGATTGCGCCAGCTGCGGTCGACGTTCTCCACGAACGCGTCGAAAACCACCACGCGGCTCGCCAGCCCCGGCTCGATGTGGTGCGCCACAGGGTCATAGCCGAGCGATCCAGGCAGAAAGTCCATTCCGAGGTTGCCGCCGGCGCTGGCCTTGATCAGCTCCTGGACCTCCTCGTCCGGCTCGGCCCGGGCCACCACGGGATCCAGCTCCACCCGAGCCAGCTCAGGCACCGGGAGCCCGAGCCGCCGAGCCAGTTCCCCAGCGATCACCTCGGCGACCAGAGCACGCGGGCCCTGCCCCGCCCCGCGGAACTTGACCACATAGGTCCCGAGATCGTCGGCCTCGACCACACCGGGCAGAGATCCACCCTCACGGAGAGGGGTGACATAACGAATGGCGGTGACCTCACGAAGCACGCCGCCCACCCTACGGCCGCCTCCGCCGGTCCAAGGCCCACACCCGCCCATAGCCGCTTTCCTCGCCGGCCGCTGGTAGGACTGCCCAGCCGTTCGGCCTTCGGCCTGCGGCTGGGCAGCGGAGGAGGGCTGTCAGGCGTCCGGGCCTCGGCGGCGTAGTTCGTCGACCTGTGTCATGGCGGTGCGGAGCTCGGTCAGCCAGTCCTCGGTGTGGCGGCCGACCAGCTTGACGCACCAGGCGAGAGCCTCCGAGCGGGACCGCGCCACGCCGGCGTCGACGAGAGTGTCGAGCACCTGGCGTTCGGGCTGACGGAGACGGGTCATGACCGGGGCGGACAGGTGTGTGAAGAGCTCGGAGGCGTCGCCGCACCGGACGCCCCAGGCGACCTTGCGCTGGTAGCGGTGCTCCACCTGCCGTGCGACGCGGATCCGTGCGTCGCGGGTGTCTTCGCGGAACTGGGCGATCCGCCCTGCCTGGGCGGCCGCGTCGTCCGCCTCGGTGGCTTCGTCACCCAGCTCGGGACGGGGCAACCGTCCCCAGATGATGATCTCGTCTCGGTCGATGACCACTTCGGGCTGCTCGGTGAACCAGCCATCCGCGACCGCACCGGCGATCCAGGCGGCGGCGTCGTCAGCGGCAGGTGGCTCAGCCCGCCCACCGGGCGGGGCGAAACGGACGCGCATGTCATCCTCCCTCTACTTACTTGATTACATGCTTACATCCTTTCACCGCCGCCGACCAGTCGTCCTCGCTCGCGTTGGCGCTGAGCGCGAACTTCCGCATCGAGGGGCCGGTTCGTTGTCCTGAGCCGGCAGGCGTTCGGTGCCGGGCCCTGCTGCCTAACGTCTCCCCTCGATTCACGAAGGCGCAGCTCGTCAGTCCGGTGTGCCCCGCCTGACTCGCTCGCAGGCGGGCTCGGCGACGTCTCCGATCGATGGACGCTGGTTGACGGAGCTCTCCGGTGGCTCCGGTGATGTTTCCGATCGATGGACGCTGGTTGGCGGGCCTTCCCGGTGGCTCCGGTGATCTTTCCGATCTGTGGGCCGTGGTTGGCGGGCCTTTCCGGTGGGCTCGGTGATGTTTCCGATCTGTGGGCGGTGGTTGGCGGACCTCTCGTGGGCTTATCTGATCGACGGGATGTGGCCGACGCACCTTTCCGAGCGCGGGAGGCGGCCATATCCCACAGCCCGCTCTCCAGAAGCGGTCTAGTTGATCATCCAGTCAAGGGCTGCTGCGGTTACTCACTCGCCCGGCGACCGGCGTGATGCCGTCGCGCTCTTCCGAGGGAGGTGGCGGGCGGCGAGGCCGGGAAAGGAAGGCCAGGTCGAGACGTTCGCCGGGTCAGGGAAAGACGCGCATTCTCGACGTAGGTGTGGGCCCGAGGTGAGAGCCGGGAACAGGCGCGGACGAAGGTCAGCTGTGAACCGGTCACCGGACGTGGGCTACGGCGTGCCGGAGGCTGACAGGGACCGACCTGGCGAGGTCGGCTTCAGCGTGCATGCCGCGGCGGGAGTCGCCCTCAACGCCGGGCCGGGCCGTTGACGCCGGGCCGGGCTCTCAACGTCGGGCCGGGCCTTGACGTCGGGCCGGGCCTTGACGCCGGGCCGGGCCTTGACGCCGGGCCGGGCTCTCAACGTCGGGCCGGGCCTTGACGCCGGGCCGGGCCTTGACGTCGGGCCGGGCTCTCAACGTCGGGCCGGACCTGGATGCCGTGCGGTGGAACGGCGAACCGCCCCGGCACCGGAGAATCGGCGACGAGGCGGCTCGGGATCGTGGGCAGCGGGTGGTGGCGTTGGGTATGGAAGGTCAACTACGCTGCGGGGTCAGCACGGCCGGGGGTCAGGCCTGTTGGGCGGCGACGATCGCGGTGGCTACCGCGAACGCCACCAGGGCGGTCAGGGTCATGACTCGGACGGCGCGGCTCATCTGGCCTCCAGGAGGTGTGGGAGCGCTCCCACCTGCGACGTTACCGCACATTCACGGCTACGAAAAGAGTTCTGGGGCGGTTGGTACCCGGCAATTGCGACATGCCAGAACGGGCAATTTGCACTGGCTGCCTTGTGGAAGACAGAATGAATGTGACGGCGGGCATTCGCGAGCAGGACTGGCGTGTGCGCGCGGACGTCAGCCGAATACTCGCCGTAGGAGCGAACAACCATGGCCAAGCAGATAATTACCGTGCTGACCGACGACCTCGACGGTACCGAAGCGGACCGCACCGTCGAATTCGGCCTCGACGGGGTCAACTACACGATCGACCTGTCCGAGAAGAACGCCGGCAAGCTGCGTAAAGCATTGGAACCGTTCCTCTCCGCAGCCACCCGGCTGGGCCGGAACGGTAACGTTCCGACCCCAGCCCGGCGTGCAGTTCCGGCGGTGTCGAGCCGTTCCAGCCGCGACCAGAATCAGGCTATTCGGGAGTGGGCCAACAAGAACGGTTTCACCGTCTCCGAGCGTGGCCGCATCCCGAGTGAGGTCGTCGAGGCGTACCACAGCAAGCGCTAGTCGCCCGTGCAACGGCGCCGCCCGATCGGGTGGCGCCGTTTGCCGTCGGAAGGCGTTGCCGCCGAAAGGGGAGTGCCGTGGCCGTCGTCGTCGTGACCGGAGCGTCCAGCGGGATCGGCCGGGCGATCGCCCTCCGGCTCGGAGCCCGGGGGGACACCGTGGTGCTGGCCGCGCGCCGGGCCGCCGAGCTGGGGTCGGTGGCCGCCCGGATCGTGGAGACGGGCGGCACGGCGCTCGTGGCGCCCGCCGACGTCACCGATCCCGATGCCGTGAACGCGCTGGTCGAGCGGGCTATGACGGTCGACGGGCGGATCGATGCCCTGATCAACAACGCGGGTGTCGGCTGTGACGCGTCCGTTCTGGCCGGTGAGGACGAGGTCCGGGCGGCGGTCGAGGTAAATCTCCTGGCGCCGATCCGGCTGATGCGGGCCATCGTTCCGATCATGCGGGCTCAGGGGTCCGGTTCGATCGTGAACATCGGTTCGGTGGCCGGTGAGATCGGTATCGGCGGCGTCTACTCCGCGACCAAGTTCGGCCTTCGCGGCATCAATGACTCGGTGCGCCGGGAACTGGCCGGTACGGGCATCGGCGTCACTCTCGTCGAGCCCGGATACATCGCGACCGACCTGACCGCGCACCGTTCCGGCCTGCCCGGCCCGGAAATCGTGGCGGCGGCGGTGGAACGGGCACTGAACCGGCCGCGCCGGCGGATCGTCGTTCCGGGGAAGTATCGCGCGGCGATCCTGCTGGCCAATGCGCTGCCGTTCGTGCCCGACCGGCTCTACGCGGGCCGCGCGGCCCGAAAGGGCACAAAGAACGACCCGGCGGCCTGAGAGAACGGCCGGTTCACCCGGCGGAACGGCCGGAGCGGTGTAAAGAACGGCCGGTGGGCCCGAAGAACGTACCGCAATGCGGCGCGAGATAATTCCAGATTGCCACGGTCATTCATGGCCCGCACACAGGAAAGTGGCGCGGGCGGATGATTTCCCGCCCGCAGGAATGAAACGGCTCCGGCTCGACGTACTTCCGTTCGGTGGGACGGGTAGTGCGGGCCGCAACGGTTCAAGCGGGCGCCCGGGGGTACCGCATCACCCATGCGTGTAGTGATCGTGGGCGCCAGCGGCAACGCCGGCACGGCCCTGCTGCGGCGTCTCCACGAGGAGCCCGACCTCGAACTCTCCGGTGTCAGCCGTCGCCGGCCGCCGCCGACCGGTCCGTACGCGGATGTCGACTGGCACTCGATCGACATCGGGACCGACGAAGCGGGCGTACGGCTGACCGAGCTCTTCACCGGCGCGGACGCGGTGGTGAACCTCGCCTGGCAGATCCAGCCCAGCCACGACCAGCGCCGCCTGTACCGGACGAACGTGCTCGGCAGCCGGACCGTTTTCCGGGCCGCGATCGCGGCCGGCGTCCCGGCCCTCGTGCATGCCTCGTCGGTCGGCGTCTACGCGCCCGGCCCGAAACGGGCGTTCGTCCGCGAGACCTGGCTGCGCACCGGCGTCGCCGAGTCGTCGTACAGCCGCCACAAGGCGCTGGTGGAACGCATGCTCGACGAGATCGAGTCGGACCATCCGACGTTGCGGATCGTCCGGTTGCGGCCGGGGCTGATCTTCCAGCGGGACGCCGGCGCCGAGATCGCCCGCTACTTCGCCGGACCGCTGCTGCCCGCGAACCTGCTGCGCTTCGGGCGGATCCCGATCGTCCCGAGTCATCCGGGGCTGCGGATGCAGGCGGTGCACGCGGACGATGTCGCCGACGCCTTTCTGCGCGTGCTCCGCGCCGACGTGCGGGGTGCCTTCAATCTCGCGGCCGGGCCGGTGCTCGACGCCGACATCGTGGGGCGCGCGTTTCACGGCGTACGACTGCGGGTGCCTGGTTTGTTGTTGGAGGGAGCCGCCGCGCTGACCTGGCAGTTGCGGCTGCAGCCGGTGGATCGGGGGTGGGTGCGGCTGGCGCTGAAGGCGCCCTTGATGAGTTGCGACCGGGCGGCCGCCGCCCTCGGCTGGCGTCCGCGGACCGATGCGGTGAGCGCCCTGCGTGAGCTTGTCGCCGGGATCGCCGGCGAGGCCGGCACCGAAAGCCCGCCTCTGGCGGACGACCCCGGCCTGCCCGGACGGTTGGGTGGTCTGCTGCGCGGCCGGCTTCCCGGCACCGGAAACCCCTATTGACCTATTTTGTACGCACGTCGCGGTGCCCAACCGCAACCCACACGTCCCGCGACGCACCACCCGAGCACGCTGACCTGCCCCTCGAAACGCGCCAGACGGGTCAGACGGCGATCGACTGGGTGCTCCGCAGCCAGGCCAGCACCTCGGTCGGGCCGAGCGGACTCGAGAACAGGAAGCCCTGCCCGAGCGGGCACCCGAGGCGCACCAGAACCTCGCGGTGACCGGGATCCTCGATGCCCTCGGCGATGACGACCAGGCCCAGCGACTGTGCCAGGCTGACGATGCCGCTGACCAGTGCGAGCGGCTGCTGCCCGGTGACCATGTCGTCGATGAACGTCTTGTCGATCTTGATGACGTCGATCGGTCGCTGCCGCAGGTAGCCGAGCGACGAGTACCCGGTGCCGAAGTCGTCGATCGCGATCCGGATGCCCATCTCCCGCAGCACACTCAGGTCGGTCCACATACGCTCGTCGTCCTTGGCCAGCAGCGTCTCGGTGATCTCGAGCATCAGTGACTGCGGCGGCACCCCGGTGTGTGCGAGCGCGGTCCGCACCTGCTCGACGAAGCCGCTCTCCCGGAACTGCTTGACCGACACGTTGACGCTGACGTACGGCGTGTGACCGTCCGGCAGGATGCGGCGCCACTCGGCGACCGTGCGCAATGCCTCCTCCAGCACCCAGCGGCCCATCGGCAGGACCAGCCCGCTCTCCTCGGCGACCTCGATGAACTGGTCCGGCGTGATCACGCCGCGCTTCGGGTGGTGCCAGCGGACCAGCGCCTCGAACCCGACCGCCATGCCCGACGGCAGGTCCACGATCGGCTGGTAGTGCAGCAGGAAGTGGCCCTCGTTGACCGCGTGGTCGAGCGCCGACCGCAGCTCCAGCCGCTCCACCATCTCGTTGTGCAGGTGCGCCTGGTAGCGCCGCCACTGGTTCTTGCCGGCGCCCTTGGCCACGTACAGCGCCAGGTCGGCCTGCCGCAGCAGCTCGTCGGCGTCGTTGCCCTCGGGCGTCGTGGTGATGCCGATGCTGGCCATCGCGTACAGCGGCTTGGCGTCGGTCATCACCGGCTGGGCGAGGGCCGCGAAGATCCGGTTGGCGGTCTCCTCGACCGCGCCCGGGTCGTTGACATTCTCCACCAGGGCCGCGAACTCGTCGCCGCCGAGCCGGGCCGCCGTGTCGTCGGCCCGCAGCGCCCCGGCGATCCGGTGCGCCACCTCGATCAGCAGCTGGTCGCCGACCGCGTGCCCGAGAGTGTCGTTCACCATCTTGAAGTCGTCCAGGTCGATGAAGAGGACGCCGATCACCGAACCGTCCCGGGTGCTGCGGGACACCGCGTGCCGCAGGCGGTCGTTGAACAGCACCCGGTTCGCCAGGCCGGTCATCGCGTCGTGGAACGCCTGGTGGGTCAGCTCGTTCTGCAGGCGGCGCTGCTCGGTGACATCCCGCATGGTGATGACGAGCCCGGCCACGGTCGGTTCCGCCCGCAGGTCCCGGCAGTGCAATTCGAGCAGGACTTCGGTACGCCGGTTGCCGCGCGCCCGGAAGTCGAGCTGCTGCTCCAGCTGATGACCGCCGCGGACCGCGGCCAGGACGTCGCCGAGCCGGTCCCGTTCGCCGGGGTGGATCACCTCGGGTAGCAGGGCGCCGGTCGGGTCGCCGCCGAACACCCCGACCGCGGACGGGCTGGCGTACCGGATCCGGTCCTCGTCGTCGAGGATGGTGATCACGTCGGCGGTGTTCTGGATCAGCGTCCGGAAGTACGTCTCGCTGTTGCGCCGCGCCACCTCGTGCCCCAGCGCGATCCGTTCCAGGGCCAGCGCCACCTGCGCGGCCAGCACCTCCACCGACCGCTGCAGCTCCAGCAGCGCCCAGGTCGGCGCGCCCACGTGCAGAACGCCGACGAGCGGGTCGCCGCCCGGCCGGTCCTTGAGCACCATGGGGCAGCGCAGCGTCCTGGTGAACTGGGTCAGGCGTACCGCCACCGCCCAGTCCACGTCACGGGTGGTGACGAGCCGGGCCGCGGTGCCGGTGGCCCGGTCCACGGCGGCCTGCGCGGCCGCCTCCGGCGACTGCGGCTCGGACTGGGCGATCGCGATCGCCAGGACCACGCCGTGTGGCACGTCACCCGGGATGAGCTGGGCGACCGCGGTGCGTACGGCCAGGCCCACCGCCTCGCTGTCGGCCGCCGAGACCAGTGCCGCCGACGCCTCGCGCAACGCCCGCTCCCGGGACATCGCCTGCCGGTGACTCGCCATGATCCCGGCCATCCGGGCCAGGACCAGCGCCACCATCAGGGTGCTGAGCGCGGCGACCACGGTGAGACCGGCGAACTGGCCGTCGCGGAACATCTTCACCAGCAGCACGGTCGGCGCGACCATGGCCGCCACCCCGAGCAGCGCGAGCCGGGCGTGACTGGTCTCGGCCGGCGGTGTCTCGGCCGGACGGGTCAACTCGGCCATCGACGGGATCAGCGCGGCGAGCCCCGCCGCCGTGTAGAGGGCCAGATGCCCGAAACCGGACGCCCGGCCCACGTCGGCGGCGAGCAGCGCCACCACCCCGGCCCCGAGCATGTAACCGGGTGCCACCAGGCGGCCCGGCATGGTCGCGAGCCGGACCAGCAGACCCAGGCAGAGCAGGTCGGCGACCGGCATGGCGATCTCGGTCCAGCCGGTGGCGGCCGAGCCCTCCAGCCGCGGACCGACCACGAACGTCCAGATCAGCAGCGCCACCCCGGACGTGACGGTGAGCGCGTCCAGCAGACCGGCCCGGTCCCGCGACGAGCTGGTGCGGCGATCCACGAAACCGGCCAGGGCGACGGCCAGGGCGGCGTACGCGACGAGCAGCAGCGCGACCCCGGCCGACTCCAGCCAGGTCAGCCAGTTCGCGATGAACGCCGGTGCTGTGGCGAGAGCGCCGCCGACGGCTGACAGGAGCACCGCCCCGGCCAGCACCCACCACGGCTTGACGTCGTCAGGGCGGCTGCGGCGGATGCCGAAGGAGAGCGCCAGCGCCGCCGAGATGCCGGCGACCAGGCGCAACAGCCCCTGGAGGTCCGGCTGCAGCCCGAAGGCCACGGCGAGCACCACCATCCAGGCTCCGAAGATGGTGGCGGGCCACCGTGTCGGCATCGGTGCTCCTCCCGACGTAGACCCTTGTCGGACTGATCGGCCCGGTGACCGCGCACCTGAGCGGAAACGGCACAATCGCAGGCGTGCTTCTGGAGTTCCTCCGCGCCCACACCGCTCTGGCGCCGGTCCCGTTCGTGCCCGAGGTCTCGCTCTTCCAGGCCGGCGACCCGATCGCCCTGTGGGAGGCGACCGAGGAGTCCGGGACCCCGCAGCCGCCGCCGTTCTGGGCCTTCGCCTGGGCCGGTGGGCAGGCCCTGGCCCGCCACGTCCTCGACGATCCCGACCTGGTGGCCGACCGCAGCGTCCTCGACCTGGCGACCGGCTCCGGCCTGGTGGCGGTGGCCGCGGCGCGGGCCGGGGCGCAACCGGTCACGGCGAACGACATCGACCCGTTGTCGCTGGCGGCGGCGCGGGCCAACGCCGAGGCCAACGGCGTACGGGTGGAGACCGTCGAGGCCGACCTGCTGGACTCCGACGACCGGTACGGCGTGGTCCTGGCCGGGGACGTCTTCTACAGCCGGGAGATGGCCGGGCGTGTGCTGCCGTTCCTGCGGCGGGCCGCGGGCCGGGGCTCGCTGGTCCTGGTGGGTGACCCGGGCCGCGCCTACCTGCCGGAGGGGCTGATCCAGCGGGCGGTCTACGACGTCCCGGTGGTGGAGGAGCTGGAGAACATGCCGATCCGCCGCACCACGGTCTGGCAGGTCACCGCGGCCTGATTGACCGGCACCGATAGAGTTCCGGCGTGCGCGGAATACGGGCGTTCGTCGTGTGGCTGGTCGGCAGTCTGGTCATGGTCGGCGCGGTGATCGCGGTGGCGGTGAGTGTCCTGACCCGGGCGACCGAGTCCGCCGACGGCACGTCCTCGGCGCGGCGCGCGACCGAGTCCATGGCGGAGGAACTCGGCAAGGACCTCGGTTATCGGGAGCGCAGCCGCACAGCCGAGCACATCGCCGCCACCGAGATCCCGGCCGAGATGCCCGCCCCATCACTCGACGACTCGATCCGCCTGACGCCGGTGGCCTGGTCCGGGCGGGTCTCCTCGGACGAGGAGGCGACCGTGGACGTCCGGTTCGAGCTGCCCTCGCCCGACCCGGCGGTCACACCGGCGGCCTGCTATCGGTTCACCCTCAAGATGTACCGCTACACCACCCACAAGGTCGTCGACTGCCCGGAGGGCACCGCTCCGGCCGCGCCCTCACCGTCGCCTCCGCCGTCGCTGCCGCCCGATGCGCGTGATCGGCTCGCCGAGGTGCTGAAGACCGCTACACCGGAGACGCTGGCGGACGCGGTCCGGGCCGCGTTCCCGGCAGGGACCGGCATCGACACCGCCGTCGTCGAGGGCGTTCTGGTGGCGGCCGTGGGCATCGCCGCCGAGCGTGACTGCGTCGTGGTGATCCGGACACCGGACGGCAGGACGAAGGACGTCGGGTTCGACCGGATCTGGCTCGAACCGGGCGAGATGGGCTGCCGGACCGGGCTCTACACGAGCCCGCCCCGCTGAGAACGGGACGCTCAGGGCGTACCGGAGAGAAGGTCTTGAAGTTCGTGGCCGTCGGCGACCACCGCATCGGCCTCGGGTTGCGTGCCGCCGGAGTCCTTACGGCCGGACGGCATCAGGATGGCGGTGCCGATGTCGGCACGCCGGGCACACGCGATGTCGCGGCGTTTGCTGTCGCCCACGAACCAGCAGTCCGCCGGGGAGACGCCGAGCGCGTCGGTGGCGTTCCAGATCATCTGCGGGTTGGGTTTGCGGACCCCGGCCTCGTCGCTGTAGATCTGTGCCGCGAACAGGCGCCCGACGCCGGCCTTGGCCAGGAAGTCACGGTGCGCCGCGCCGCTGAGGGTGTTGCTGACCACCGCGAGCGGGATGCCCCGCCCGGCGCATGTGGTGAGGAACCCGGCGATGCCGGGCCGCAGCGCCCAGCCCTCCCGCCAGGCCCAGTCGTAACTGAGCCGGGTGACCGCGCCGCGCACTCTGGCCTGGGCGAGCGGTGGCCAGTCGTGGATCACGAAGCGTTCCCAGACCTCGGGCTGCGGCAGCTCGTCGGGCCAGTCCTCGTCGCGCCAGCGGGCGTAGGCGGCGCCGCCGTCGATCAGCGACTGCTGGATCCGGCCGGGGGAGAGCGCCCGGTCGGTGAGGTTGTAGAGGCGCAGGACCAGGTCGGGGCGCTCGGCACGGTACGGCGCGTCGGCGAGCACACCACCGAAGTCGAGCAGGACGGCGGCGGGTCGGCCGATCATGACCGGTGACCCAGCGTCCAGGCGCGGACCCCGCCGACGATGCCCGCCGTGTTCGGGACCACCACCACGTCGTCGCCCATCCGGGCCAGCTGCGTCGGGGTGATCAGCCGGGAGTTGCCGCCGCCCAGGTAGACCCGGTCCCAGAGGAAGACCGGCCGCAGCCCGTCGACCACGTTGCGGACCCGGCGCGACCAGAGGGCGTCGCCGAGCCGGCGGCGCTCGTGCTCACCGATGTACGTGTCGTAGGACGTGCCCCACCGGATCGGCGCCTGTGACATCTCCAGGTGCGGAGCCAGTTCGCCGCCGTCGAACAGCGCGCAGCCCAGCCCGGTCCCCAGAGTGAGGACCAGCTCGCAGCCGGTGCCGGCGACCACTCCGGCACCGTGCACCTCGGCGTCGTTGAGCACCAGCGTCGGCAGCCCGAACGCCTCGGCCAGAGCGGTCCGCGCGTCGAACCCGTGCCAGGCCTCGACCAACTCGGGATCGACCTTCGTACGCGGGCCGGACCGGGTCACGTAGTGCGGGGTCGCCACCACCACGCCGTGCCGGATCATCCCGGGCATGCCGACGGTCACCCGGTCCGCGGACGGCAGCTGCTCGCCGAGCGTGACGAGCGTCTTCACGAACAGGTCCGGCGGAAGCGGGTAGGGCGTCGGCACCCGGATCGGCTGGGCCCGCATCGTCCCGGCCTCGTCAAGGACCGAACCCTTGATCCCGCCACCGCCACAGTCGATCGTCAGGGTGAAAGCCACTCGGCCAGTCTGCACGCGGATCACCTCCCCGGACTGCAATTGTGTCGGGTGTCCCGTTACCCCGCCCGCGACGCCGATCCCCCATCGGGGACCGTCATCCCGCCTCCTCCGCCCAGACGCGCCAGTTGTCCAGCACACCGTGCAGCGCCGGTGTCAGCCAGCCCGGAGCCGATCGCCGGAAGACGCCCGGATCCATCGACCCGGCACCCGCCGGCAGTGCCCCGACCAGATGCGGGACCAGCTCGCCGAGGTTCGCCCAGTGGACCAGCTCGGGCTCGGCCGGCCAGGCGCCGAGGATCACCTTGGCCGTCACACCGCGCCGCTCCAGCGCCTCCAGGGTGAGCGCCGTGTGGTTGAGCGTGCCCAGTCCGGCACGGGCCACCACGATCGTGCCGGAGCCGAGCGTGGTCGCCAGGTCGGCGAAGGTCCACGACTCGCCGGACGGCCGCAGGCCCATCGGCACCAGCAGGCCGCCGGCGCCCTCGACCAGGACAAGGTCGTGCTTGCCGGCTTCGGCCCGGATCGCGTCGACCACGTCGAACAGGTCGAGCGCGGGCAGGCCGGCGACCTTGGCGGCGGCCAGCGGGGCCAGGGGCTCGGGGTACTCGGCGAGGGTGCGGACGGTCTCGGGACCGGCCAGACGGGTCACCACGTCGGCGTCGGTGGGCGCGCCGGTCGCGATGCCGGTCTGACCGGGTTTGATCACGGCGACGCGGAGGCCGGCGGCCTGGGCGGCGGCGGCCATGGCGGCTGTCGCGATGGTCTTGCCGACCTCGGTGTCGGTGCCGGTGACCAGGACGATCCCGTGCCATTCGTCACTCGGCGCGGGCTCGGCCCGGGCTTCCGCGGGCGGTTCGGCCTCCGACGCCGTCACCGGCGGGGCTTCCGTCACCGGCTCGGGCTCCTCTGCCTGCTCGGCTGCGGGCTCCTCCGTCTGCTCGGCTTCGGGCTCCTCCGTCTGCTCGGCTTCGGGTTCCGGGCGAGAGGGCGATGACGTGGGCGGCGGGTCAGAGGGTGGCAGCGTCTCGGCCGCCGGCGGTATGTGCCCTCCGCCGTGGGCCTGCAGCGGGTCGGGTCCGGTCACCGGCGCCGGGCGGGCCGGCAGGTCGGGCAACCCGTGTCCGCCGGAGCGGGGCAGCGGCGGAACCGCCGAAAGGTGTCGTGGGGGGTCGGGGGTCATGGTGCGCACTCCAGGATCACTTGCAAGGCCCGGGCGAAAGCCTCCTCGGGGACGCCCGCGTTCACGGTCAGTCGCAGGCGCGAGCTGCCGTCCGGTGTCGACGGTGGCCGGAAGCAGCCGACCGCGACCCCGCGGTCCCGGCAGTCGGCGGCCCAGGCCACGGCGGCCTCCGGCCCCGGTGCCGGCACCGAGAGCACCCCGGCCGCCGGGACGGGACGGTGCAGCGTGGCGGCCAGGTGTGCGCCCCGCCGGAACAGCACGGCCCGCCGGTCGTCGGCGGCCCGGGCCACCTCGACGGCGGCGAGGACCCCGGCGACCACGGCCGGTGGGGGAGCGGTGTCGTAGATGAAGCTGCGCCCCGTGTCGACCAGGTGCCGGACCAGCGCCGCGGGCCCGGCCACCACACCGCCGGCGCCACCGAGCGATTTGGACAGCGTCGCCGTGACGATCACGTCCGGCGCACCGGCCAGGCCGGCGGCCGCGACCCCGCCGGCGCCCGCGTCGCCGAGCAGGCCGAGCGCGTGTGCGTCGTCGACGATCAGCAGGGCGCCCCGGGACGACGTGACCCGATACAGCTCGGCGAGTGGGGCGAGGTCGCCGTCGACGGAGAACACCGACTCGGTGACGACGGCGGCCCGGCCGGGGTGCGCGTCGAGGACGGCGGCGACGGCGGCGGGGTCGTTGTGCGGCGCCACCCGGACCGGCAGGCCGGAGATCCTGCATCCGTCGATCAGGGAGGCGTGGTTGTACGCGTCGGACACCACCAGGTCGCAGACCGCGGAGAGGGCCCGGACGACGGCCAGGTTGGCGAGGTATCCCGAGGAGAAGACCAGGGCCGCGTCGAGACCGAGCCAGCCGGCCAGGGAGTCCTCGAGGGCGGCGTGCGCGTCGGTCGAGCCGCGGACCAGCCGGGAACCGGTGGCGCCGAGGCCGTACGTCTCCAGGGCCTGCCGTGCCGCGTCGATCACCCGGGGATGTCCGGAGAGGCCGAGGTAGTCGTTTCCGGCGAGGTCGACGACGGTGTCGCCGGCCGCCCGTGGCCGCAACTGACGGGTGAGCCCCGCCTTGGCCCGCTCGTGGGCCAGGCGGTCGAGCGCCTCCAACCAGTCCGCCAAGACACCCCCATTGATCACGAGACTGGCAAACTATCACCCAGCTCCGACAGTCCTACCGTGCTGGGAACTCTGTAGGGTACGGGCCATGCCAGAGATCCTCGACCGGGCGCGGGCCCGGGTGCTCGACGACGGTGCCGGTCTCGACGAGACGGACATCCTGGAGGTCCTCCGCCTCCCCGACGAGGATCTGCCGGAGCTGCTCCAGCTCGCCCACGACGTGCGGATGAAGTGGTGCGGCCCGGAGGTCGAGGTCGAGGGGATCGTCTCGCTGAAGACCGGTGGCTGTCCCGAGGACTGTCATTTCTGCTCGCAGTCGGGTCTTTTCGCATCCCCCGTCCGGGCGGTCTGGCTCGACATTCCCTCCCTCGTGGAGGCCGCGAGGCAGACCGCGGCCACCGGGGCGACCGAGTTCTGCATCGTCGCCGCCGTCCGCGGGCCGGACAAGCGCCTGATGGATCAGATGCGCGAGGGCGTCAAGGCGATCAGGGAGGCGGTCGACATCCAGGTCGCGGCCAGCCTCGGCATGCTCACCCAGGAGCAGGTCGACGAGCTGGTCGAGATGGGTGTGCACCGCTACAACCACAACCTCGAGACCTGCCGCTCCCACTTCCCCAACGTGGTGACCACCCATTCGTGGGAGGAGCGCTGGGGCACGCTGAAGATGGTGCGCGACTCCGGCATGGAGGTCTGCTGCGGCGGCATCCTCGGCATGGGCGAGACCCTCGAGCAACGCGCCGAGTTCGCCGCCCAGCTGGCCGAACTCGACCCGCACGAGGTCCCGCTGAACTTCCTCACACCGCGGCCCGGCACCCCGTTCTCGGACCGTCCGGTGGTGGAGGGTCGCGACGCGTTGCGTGCGATCGCGGCCTTCCGGCTGGCCATGCCGAGAACCATCCTGCGGTACGCCGGCGGGCGCGAGATCACGCTGGGTGACCTGGGTACCCGTGACGGCATGCTCGGTGGCATCAACGCGATGATCGTCGGCAACTACCTGACCACGCTGGGCCGTCCGGCAAGCGACGACCTCGAGCTGCTCAAGGACCTGAAGATGCCGGTCAAGTCCCTGTCGGCGACGTTCTGATGTACTGCGATCGCTGCGGAGAGCCGGGTTCCCACCAGGCGTGTTCGGCTGCCCGCGCGCTGGAACCACCGCGGTACTGCACGCACTGCCGCCGCCGGATGAAGGTGCAGGTCGTCCCCACCGGCTGGACGGCGACCTGTGTGGAGCACGGCGAGCTGCGGGGCTGACCACTCCGGCGAGCCGGGTGTGTCGCGCGGTGACCCCTGGGTGACGGCGGGTCCGAACCGGAGCCCGCCGCCACCCCTCTCACCCCGCGATGCGAGGAGCCTCGTCGCCGACCCGCGGGCCGGCCGTGCGCAGCGTGACGGTCACCATCGCACCGTCGCGTTCGATCGGGCCCGAGCCGACCCGGCGCAGGGTGCGCAGCATCGCCACGTTGCCGGCGCCGATGTGCGCCACCACCGCGGCCACACCCGATCGCGTGGCGTGCGCCCGCAGTCGCCGCAGCAGGGCAGTGCCCAGGCCGCGGCGCTGCCAGTCGTCTGCCACCAGGACCCGGACCTCGCCCAGGTCTCCCTCGGCCAGCAGGGTCGCCATCGCCACCACGGCGCCACCGGGTGCGACGGCGAGCAGCGTCACCCCACCGGCCGGCTCCAGCAGGCGGCGCAGCCGGCCCTCGGCGGGCACCCCGGCGGGATAGCGCTGGCGCAGCGCCGCCGGTGAGCACTCGTCGTGGAACTCGCCGACCGCGGCCAGGTCGTCCGGCCCGGCGGCGCGCAGCACCGTCTCGGTGCCGTCCGGCAGCAGCAGCGCTACCTGTTCGCGGTGCCGCCGGTGGACCCCGGTGGCGACCTCGACCAGTGCCTGCGCCCGGGCGAACTCGGCAGGGGTGAACGCCGGCAGGGCCCGCAGCACCTCGAGCGAACCGCCGGCCGGGTCGGTCAGGGTCATCCGCCCGCCGTGGAAACCGGGCAGCTCACCACTCTGCGGGCGCCAGCGCACCTCGGTCGCGTCGAGCAGTGTGACGAGCGCCTCACCCAGCGACTCGGGCTCGTGCACCAGACGTCCGGCCAGGGCGAGGGCCCGGGTCGGCTGGTCGGCCAGCCCCTGTGCCTCGGCCCGGGCCACGAACGCGTCGCGTCCGCGGCCCTTGGCCACCGCGGCCAGCAGATCGGCCTCGGTCAGATTGTCCGGAGCATCGACGAGGAAGTCGTCGACCGCGCCGTCCTCGGTGGTGTGCACCTGCACGGCCAGGATGTTGACCGACCGCAGTGCCAGGCTCGCGGTCAGCACCGAGAGGTAACCGGGACGGTCGTCGACCGTTGCCCTGACTCGCCACAACGCCATCGGGGGCACTCCCTTCATCCGTCTTCCAGAGTGCACCGCCGATGTTGCGCCGGTATTGCTTGAGCTGGGAAAACCGGGGTTAGTACGGTCACACCCGGTGGGCGGTGGCGGGCGTGCCCACGGAGTCCAGCCGGTCGCCGAGGATGACCGCGGCAGCCCGGACCAGCTGGGCGACCCGGTCCACCTCGGTGATGTGGAAGGCGGCGGCCGGCAGGTCGTCCTCGTCGGTGCGGGCGACCACGAGGACCAGCCCGGCACGGCCGAACGGGGCGACCGCGAATCGCGCGCCACCGGGCTCGGTCATCGGGCGGGCCCGCAGCGGGGTGACCTCGGGCAGGTGCAGCGGGGACGGGGCACGCCAGCTCGCGTAGACGACACCCGGCCCGGTGCCCGCGCCGGAGCCGTTGCGGGCGGCCCAGTCGGCCGGCACCACGGCGGCCGCGGCCCAGTCGGCGGCGAGCAGTCCGGGAACCGCGTCGACCAGCGTGGCCAGCCCGTCGGCGGGGTTCGCCGCGACCTGGGCGAGCAGTTCGGCGTCGTGGCCGCCGTTGACCGGGGCTCCTATCGCCTTCCACACGCCGTCGACCTGCACACCGGGGATGGCGGCCAGGCCGGCGAGAAGACGCTCGACCCGGGTGGCGCCGGGCCACACGACGGTGAAGTCGTCGACCGCGCGGCCGCCGAGGCGCTCCAGCACGACGACCTGGACGATGTCGGCACCGGCCACCCCGAGGGTGCGCGCGACCTGCCCCAGAGCGCCGGGGCGGTCCGGCAGGGTGACTCGAACCCGCAGCAACATGTGACTCCTCCTGTCGCGACGGCCGGCGCGCCGTCCCCGTTCAACACCCTGCCCACCTGGCGTTTCCGACCCGTTGCGCGGCCGTGTCCCGGCCGTCAAGCTGTCGCGGTATGCCCGGAATCACCACTGAGGGTAGAAGTCCGGGCCGGTCGCGGCGGTTCGCCGGTCGGGTGTCGGACACCGTCGTACTCCCGGAGAGTGGATCAGGCTCCCAGAATCCGGGATTCAGCACCCGGCTGTCTCACACCGCTGTCTCGACGCGCCTGAGACAGCGGTGAGAGACAGCCGGTCCGGGTTCGGCGCCCTGCCCGGGCGCTAAGGTCGAGGCATGATCTGTGAGTCCTGCCGGGAGCGGCGGCACGACGACTGCCGGGGCGCGTCCTGGTGCGACTGCCAGCACCGCAAGCCCGAGCCGACCCCGCCGGTCACGGGCCCGCCCGGTCCATGATCTTCACGCCGGACGAGCTGCTCGGCCACTACCCGCGGGCCGAGCACCCCACCCTGCGGGCCAACTTCATCGCCAGCGCCGACGGGGCGGTCTCGGTCGACGGGCTCTCCGCCGGGCTCCAGGGGCCCGGTGACAAGGAGATCTTCGACCATCTCCGGATGACCTGCGATGCCCTGGTGGTGGCGGCCGGCACGGTCCGCGCCGAACGCTACGACGCGCTGCGCCTGACCGGATCGGCTCGCACCTGGCGGATCGCGAACGGGCTCTCCCCGTACCCGCTCATGGTCGTCGTCTCCGGTTCTCTCGATCTCGACCCTGAGCAGCTGATCTTCTCGGACGCCCCGATCCGCCCGATCGTGCTGACCCATCGCGCGGCGCCCGCGGACGCGCCGATCCGCGAGGTGGCCGAGGTGATCGCGCTCGGTGAGGACGAGGTCGACCTGGCCGCCGGGGTGCGGCTGCTGCACGATCGGGGCGCGACGCGCGTGCTCTGCGAGGGCGGACCAGGCCTGCTCGGCGCGATGATCGCCGCCGACCTGATCGACGAGCTGTGCCTCACGGTCGCCCCGCTGCTGGTCGGCGGCTCGGCGGGCCGGATCGCACACGGCCCGCCGGCGCCTCCGCGCAGGATGTCGCTGCGGCACGCGCTGACCCACGAGGACATGCTCTTCCTGCGGTACGCCCGGAGCGAACCCGCCTGGTGAGGCAGCCCGCCGTTCGTGATCATGGCTGGCCCGGAGGCTGTGATGGCCGGTGGTGCGATCGTCGGTGCGCTTCCGTCGCTGTCGGGCTTCACGGTTCTGCCGGGTTTGACGGTGCTGTCGGGCTTTCCGGCGTGGCCGGGCGCACGTTGGCGCTTTCCGTGTGCGTGTGACCTCGTGGGCGGCGACGGCAGGAGCACACGCTGCGGATCCGTGGACGCGCACGGTCGTCCTGGCGACGACGGGAGCACTCGGTGCCGCTGTGTGCGCGCCGACCGCTGTGACACTGACGGCGGCCTATGGCAGCTGCTTCGTCCGGTCCACGATCGCCACCTCGAGCTGTACGCGGTAGCTGATCACCGCGCCTTCGGGTGCGGCCGGGTGATCCGCGGTCGCCACCTCCCGTTCGCCGAGGTATCGGTAGGTGCCCTCCTCGAAGATCAGCTCGCGGCGGCTGCCCCTCTCGAGCCGGGACACCGCGACGCCCTGCCGCCCCGCCGTGTCGACGGCCCCGGGGACCAGGGTCACCCCCGGAATGGTCGCGGCCGCCTCGAACATCGCGGCCGCCGCGTCCGGCGTCACGTAGTGCGACCGCATGATGTCGCCGATCGTGGTGAAAGCGCCCTGGTCGGCCGGATTGTCCCCGCGCGGCGTGCCGTACAGACGCTCGCGCATCGCGGCGGCATCGGTCGGCAGGTCCCGCGGATAACCGACGTCGCTGTCACAGTCGGTCACACGGTCGGTGGTGCAGGGCGGAAAGGCCTGCTCCCAGTCCGCGCCCGGCTCGTCCTTCCCGGGTTCGAGGGACTTCTGCCTGATGTGGGCGCCCCTGGTGCCGTCCACCGACGACCAGTCCCAGCGTTCCCGCTCCACCGGCGGTGTGAAGGTCTCCACCCCGTTCGCCGTGTCGAAGTGGAAGGTGGCGCCGCCCTGGATCGAGTGGATGTAGACGAACTGGTCCGGCCTGGCCGCCAGCGCCGGTGCACCCCGCGCCCCGGCGGCGGCCAGTCGCAGGACGGCGGCCGCCTCGGCCGACGGCGTCCCCGGAGCGGACGGGCGCAACAACAGCGAGGACACGGTGACCACCGCGGCCACCGCGGCGGCCACCGGGGCGAGGTGCCGGAACCGGAGACGGCCGCGACGCCGGTCCGGCCCGGCCGCCTCGCTCATGAGCCGGTCCCGGGCGGCGTCGAGTGCGCCCGGGACGGGCGGAGCCACGCCGGCGCGGAAGCCCGCCATCAGGTCGAGGTCGTTCATGCGTCCGCTCCGTTCGTGAGGTCGAGCTCGGGGAAGTCGGCGAGGGCGCGGCGGATCCGCTGCCGGGCGCTGTGCAGCCGGGAACGGACCGTGCCGACCGGGATGTCCAGCGCGCGGGCCACCTCCGGGTAGCTCAGCTGCGCCTGGCCGACGAGGGTGAGAACCTCCCGTTCGCGGACCGAGAGGCGTGCCAGGACGGCGGCCAGGGCGCGCACGTGCGCGGCCGCGGTGACCCGCTCGGAGACCAGGTCGGCGGGGCCGTCCAGGGCCGGGTCGACGCCGGTGCGGGCCAGTGCCCGGTACTGACGGGTCTCCGACCGCTGGTGACCGCGTAGCAGGTTGGCGGCGATGCCGTACAGCCAGGGCAGCGCGTCCGGCTGGGTCAGGTCGTACCGCCCGCGGGCCCGGAACGCGGCCAGGAAGACCTCGGCGGTCAGGTCGTCGGCGAGCGTGGGCCCGGCCCGCCGGGCCAGGTATCGGTGCACGGTCGAGGCATGCCGGTCGAAGATGGCGCCGAAGGCTTCCGGGTCGTCGGCCGAGCGCCTGATCACGGTGTGATCGTCGGCTATCGCAGCCGATCGTGTGATTTGTGGCATCTGCGCCCTGTCTGGGGAAGAGGTCTGTCACCCGGTCTTTGACCGATCGGCGGCAATCGGTTCGGTCTCAGGCGCGCCTTCCGTCAAAGGGCAAGATCTTGTGCATAACTCTGTGGATGGACACCAGAAGTTGTGGACAACCGAGGGCGCGGGCATTTTGTCGTACCTCTGAGGCACCATGATCCCCGTGTCTGACGAAACTTCCCCCGTCGGGCGGGTGCTCGGAACAGCGGATGCGACACCGCTGCAGTTCTGGACGGCCGTGACCCCGGGCAGCTACCTCCAGCTCGACGACGTCGTGGTGACCAGGCGCGATCTGCCGGACCGCGAACCGGTGACGATCGCCGGCGTGGTCACGCAGGTGCGGGCCCGGCACGAGGGCGCCCAGTTCGACTCGGACGTGTTCGCCATCGCCGACGGCACCCTGCCCGCGATGGTGCAGGAGGCGGCCGAGATCACCACCACCCGTGTCGACCCCGAGCTCTACGTGCCACCGACCCCCGGCGCCGTCGTGCACCGGGCGTCCGGCGACGCGCGTGACGCGGCGCTGCACTTCGACCGGATGGAGCGGCGGGTCCCGATGGGCACGGGGCGTGACGGGGTCCCGGTGTTCCTCAACGCCGACTTCCTCGACGGCACCCGCGGCGCGCACGTGTCGATCTCCGGCATCTCCGGCGTGGCGACCAAGACCAGTTTCGCGACGTTCCTGCTCTACTCGGTGTTCCGGTCCGGGCAACTGGGCGCGGACGGCACCAACGCCCGCGCGCTGATCTTCAACGTCAAGGGCGAGGACCTGCTCTTCCTCGACCATCCCAACACCAAACTCGACGACCGGACCAGGGAGGCGTACGCGCTGCTCGGCCTGCCCGCGGCCCCCTTCCCGGACGTGCGGGTCTACGCGCCGCCCCGGGCCGGCGACTCGTCCGGCGCGCCCGACGTGGCCAGCCGGCTCACCGGGGTCGATTCGTTCTACTGGACGCTCGCCGAGTTCTGCGAGCAGAAACTGCTGCCGTACGTGTTCGCCGACGCCGACGACGAGCGCCAGCAGTACACGATGGTGGTCCACTCGGTGACCGCCCACCTCAACCGCTACGCCGTCCCCGCCGAGGGCGGCATCAGCATCGACGGCAAACGCATCTCGTCGTACCAGGACCTCGTCGACCACGTCGTCGAGCAGCTCACCGACGACGAGACCCGGTCCACCTGGGCGGGCAGCGCCGTCAACATGGGCACGGTCAACGCGTTCGCCCGGCGGATGATCGCCAGCAAGCGCGACCTGTCCCGGCTGATCCGCGGTGACCTCGCGCAGCGCCGCCCGCACCGGATCAAGACCGCCGACAGCGCCCAGGTGACCGTGGTCGACCTGCACAATCTGCCGGACCGTGCCCAGCGGTTCGTGGTCGGTGTGACCCTGAAGACGGAGTTCGAGGAGAAGGAGAAGTCCGGCACCGGCCGCCCGCTGCTCTTCGTGGTCCTCGACGAGCTCAACAAGTACGCCCCGCGCGAGGGCTCCTCGCCGATCAAGGAGGTGCTGCTCGACATCGCCGAGCGGGGCCGGTCGCTCGGCGTGATCCTGATCGGCGCGCAGCAGACCGCCAGCGAGGTGGAGCGGCGGATCGTCACCAACTCGGCGATCCGGGTGGTCGGCCGGCTCGACCCGGCCGAGGCGTCGAGGCCGGAGTACGGCTTCCTGCCGCCGGCCATGCGTCAGCGGGCCCTGCTGGCCCGGCCGGGCACGATGTTCGTGAATCAGCCGGACATCCCGGTCCCGCTCTGCGTCGAGTTCCCGTTCCCGGCCTGGGCCACCCGCAAGTCGGAGTCCGGGCCTCCGCCGGCCGAGACGCTGCGCTCGATCGTGCAGGGTGCCGACCCGTTCGCGGTGATAGGCGGGCGACCAGGTGCCGACGACGACATCCCGTTCTAGCTCTGGGCCACGCCGCAGCCCACTCATCCCTTCCCAACCCAGAGCTAGCGATCGGACTAGGGTTCAGCGATGCGCATCCTGCACACCTCCGACTGGCACGTCGGCAAGGTTCTCAAGGGCAAGAACCGCACCGAGGAGCACATCAGGGTTCTCGCCCAGGTGGTGGACATCGCCCGCGCCGAGCGCCCCGATCTGGTGATCGTGGCCGGTGACCTCTACGACACCGCGGCGCCCACGGCCGAGGCGACCAGGCTCGTGACCCGGGCGCTGTCGGCGCTGCGCAAGACCGGCGCACGGGTGGTGGCGATCGGCGGCAACCACGACAACGGCGCCGCCCTCGACGCGTTGCGCCCGTGGGCCGACGCGGCCGGGATCGAGCTGCGTGGGTCGTACCCCAAAGGTGATCTGAACGATCTTCTGATCGAGGGGACCACCGAGGGCGGTGAGCGGTGGCGGCTCGTCGCTCTGCCGTTCCTCTCCCAGCGGTACGCGATCCGCGCTGCCGAGATGTACGAGCTGACCGCCGCCGAGGCCAACCAGACGTACGCCGACCTGATGGCCCGCCTGATCGCCAAGATCAGTGCGCCGTTCGACGAGCCGGGCGTGGTCAACCTGCTGACAGCCCACCTGACGATCGTCGGCGCGACCACCGGCGGCGGCGAGCGCGAGGCGCACACCATCATGGGTTACGCCGTGCCGGCCACCGTCTTCCCGCCGAACGCGCACTACGTCGCCCTGGGCCACCTCCACCGCACCCAGTCGGTGATCTCCCCGTGCCCCACGCGCTACTCCGGCAGCCCGCTCGCCGTCGACTTCGGCGAGGAGGAGAACGTCTGCTCGGTCGCGATCGTCGACGTGTCCGCGGAGAAGGCCGCGCACGTCCGCGACGTGCCGGTGACCTCGGCGCTCACCCTGCGGACCGTGCGCGGCACGCTGGAGCAGCTGGCCACGGTGAACCTTCCGGACGCCTGGTTGCGTGTCCTGGTGCGGGAAGCTCCCCGGCCCGGCCTCCGCGAGGACGTGCAGGAGCTTCTGCCGAACGCCCTGGAGGTGCGCATCGACCCGGACATGCTGCCGAAGAGCAGCGGAGCGCGCAGCGCCGAGCGAGCCGGCCGTTCGCCGCGTGAGCTCTTCGGCGACTACCTGGACAGCCGCGGCAACGCCGAGGAGGGCGTCCGTGAGCTCTTCGACCAGCTGTACGACGAGGTGAGCAGCAACAAATGAGGCCACTGAGGCTCGACATGGCCGGGTTCACGGTCTTCCGTGACCAGACGACCGTGGATTTCACCGACGCCGACTACTTCGCCCTGGTCGGCCCGACCGGCTCCGGCAAGTCGACGGTCCTGGACGCGATCTGCTTCGCCCTCTACGGCACGGTGCCCCGCTGGGGCGGCACACGGGGCATCGGCAACGCCCTCGCGCCGTCGGCCGCCGAGGCCCGGGTGCGCCTGGTCTTCGAGTCGGCGGGCGACCGGTTCGTGGCGACCCGGGTGGTCCGCCGCGACGGCCGGGGCAACGTGAAGACCGCGGGAGCCGGGCTGCAGCTGATGCCGCCCGGCTTCGACGTCACCAAACTCGACACCGGCATGGACCTGGAGGACCTGGGCGAGGTCCTGGCCGGCACCCCGGCCGAGATGGACGCGGCCGTGCTGGACGCGGTCGGTCTTCCCTACGAGCAGTTCACCAGCTGCGTGGTGCTGCCGCAGGGACAGTTCGCCGACTTCCTGCACGCCAAGCCGGCCACTCGGCAGCAGATCCTGGTCAACCTGCTGGGCCTGCACGTCTACGAGGAGGTGCAGGTCAAGGCCGCCGAGCGGGGCAAGAACGCGGAGGCCAAGCTGTCCGTGGTCGAGCAGCAGCTCGGCGCTCTGGACGACGCCACCGACGAGGCCGTCGAGCAGGCTGCCGCCCACTTGGAGCGGATGCGGGAGCTGACCACCGCGGTGGAGGCTGCGGTGCCGGGGCTGCGGTCCGCCCGGCAGGCCGAGGTGGCCGCCTCGGAGGCACGTGACGCGGTGGACGCGGAGCTCGCGGCACTCGGCTCCGTGCGTACCCCCGAGGGGTTGTCCGAGGCGTCCGGCGCCGTCTCGGCGGCGCGTGAGGCGGCCGACCGGGCCGCCGACGAGGTCCATGCGGCCGAGGAGGCCGAGGAGAAGGTCCGCGGCGAGCTGGCCGCGGCCGGCGACCCCGGCCGGTTACGGGTGGAGCTGGACCGGCATACCGAGCTGGCCCGGCTGATCGAGCAGGAGGAGTGGTTCGCCGGGAAGGTGTCGGTCGCCGACGTCGAGCACCGGGACGCGCTGGCCGCCGCCGAGCTGGCTCACGCGCAGCATCTCGGGGCCCAGCAACTGCTGGAACAGGCCCGGCAGGACTACCGGGACGCCCAGCAGCGGGATCGGGCGGCGGCGCTGCGCGGTCACCTCAGCGCCGGCGACGCCTGCCCGGTCTGCGAGCAGACCGTCGCGGTGGTGCCCGAGGTGCCCCGCGAGTCTGCGGTCCGGCTCGCCGAGCAGGCCGGCAACGTGGCCAAACAGGAGGCCGAATCGGCGCAGGCCCGCTGGCGCGAGCGCGACGCGATCGCCCGCAACGCGGCCTTCGACCTGGAACGCAAGCGCGGCCAGCACGAACACCACCTGACCCGCCTCGCCGAGGTGCGCAAGGCCGTCGAGGCGCTGCCGGGGGTGGAGGCGCTGCAGCAGCGGCTGGCCGAGTTCAGCGTCCTGCAGCGGCGGCTGGAGGACGCCGGTGCGGCGGTGCGCGCGGCGCGGGAGGCGCAGCGCAAGGCGCACGCGGTGGTCAAGGCCGCCGAGGAGCGGCAGCGCGCGGCCTGGCGCACGTTCGACGCGGTCCGCGACGGCCTGGCCCGGTTCGGTCCGCCGCCCGCCGATCGGGACGACCTCGCCGGCGCCTGGCGCACCCTGGTCGGCTGGGCTTCCGGCGAGCACGCCGCGCGGCAGACGGCCCGCGCCGAGGCGGATGCCGCGGTGGCCGCCGCGCACCAGCAGACGGTCCGGGCCCGCGCCGACATCGTGGACCTGTTCACCGCCGCCGGAGTGGCGGGCCCCTCGTCCCCGGACGAGGCCGGGCTGATCCGGGCCGCCGCGGTGACCGCCGAGCGGGCCGAGGCGGCCTGGCGGCGGCTCGCTGAGCGGCGCGAGGAGGCCCGGGCCGCGCTCGAGCAGCGGGACGCGTTGCTGCGCGCGAGCCGGGTGGCGAAGTCGCTGGCCGGGCACCTGCGGGCGAACAACTTCGAGCGCTGGCTGCTGGAGGAGGCACTCGACCTGCTGGTCGACGGGGCGTCCCGGATCCTGCGGGAGCTGACCGGCGGGCAGTACGAGCTGATGCACGAGAAGGGCGAGTTCTTCGTCGTCGACCACCACGACGCCGGGCTGCGGCGCGGGGTGCGGACCCTGTCCGGCGGCGAGACGTTCCAGGCCTCCCTCGCCCTGGCGCTGGCACTGTCCGAGCAGCTGGCCGGGATGAGCACCACCGCGGCCAGCCTGGAGTCGATCGTCCTCGACGAGGGCTTCGGCACCCTGGATGCGGCCACCCTCGACGTCGTGGCGGCCACGCTGGAGAACCTGGCGGCCCGCGGCGATCGGATGGTGGGCCTGGTCACCCACGTGCACGCGCTCGCCGAGCGGGTGCCGGTCCGGTTCGAGGTGCGCAAGGACGCGCGTACCGCCCATGTCGAGAGGGTCGGTCTGTGACACGGATGTACGTCGACGCCTGGGACCCGTCCTACGGTTCGTCCTTCGAGGGCGGTGACGGCGGGGACGGGCCGGGCTCGTCCAGCAGCGCCCAGGTGGACGTCGACGTGGAGGTGCCGGCCGCCGAGTGGGCGCCGATCGACGTGTCCCGGACGGCGGCCGTGCCGGACGTGGTGTTCCTGGTCGACGGGGTGCGGCGCAACGACGCCGGGCTGTGGACGGCCGAGGAGGACGGCACGACGTACGCGGGCCTGGCCGCCTCGTACGCCGCCGGGGTGGTCCGGTGCGACCTGGCCCGGGGAGCGGCCGAGCTGGTCGGCGCGCGGGTGGCCCGTGGTCTGTTCACGGCGAGCCCGACGGCGACCGACGTGCAGGCCGGTTCGGTGCGTTACGAGGTGCACCGGATCAGCGGCGCCGGTGAGGCGAGCAAGCTGCCGGCGGCGGTGCAGGGCCCGCTGACCGCGCTGGAGATCGAGATCTCGGCGGCGGCCCGGGACGGCGGGACGGACGGCGCCGACCTGCTGGTCGTGGACGGGCCGTTGCGCAACCGGCGGCAGCTTCCGCGCACGATCGGCTACGTCAAGACGCAGCAGAAGCACTATCTTCCGGCCGCTCAGGAGGCGATCGTGCCGCGGTTGCGGCCGGGGCAGCGGACGCCGGTGTTCCACCTGGGTTCGGTGTGGGGCGGCTGGTCGTGGTACCTCCGTCTGCCCGGCGCGTCGGGCGCTCCGTGGTCGGGCATCGTCCGGGTCGAGTGCTCGCCGGAGCTGACCGCGGATCAGGCGATCGAACTGGCCGAGGTGTCGGTGGCGACGCTGCCCCGGTTCGCGTCCTCGGCGTACAAGGACCCGCGCGCGCCACAGAATCTGGTGCCGATCGCGGGGCTGGAACGCCGCCTGCGGGGGATGCTGGGCGACGCCCGGGTCCTGCACCGGGCGTTGTCGTTGGCGACCAGCCACACACGCTGACCACCGCCTGTTCTGTGCTCGTGCACAGACCGTTCCCGCCAGGTGGGCCGGGGAGGTCCCAGACGAGATCGCCCCATCCCGCTGGATGAGAACTCGATCCGTATCCCGGAACGCCCTCACACGTTCGGGGAAACGTTCGCGCCAACCTGCGCCGACGTGTCGCGGCGACGAAGGGTGAGCGGGGCCGCGCGGGCCCGCGAACTGCGGTATCTGAAATGGGAGCGCTCCCCGACGGGTGTCGCCCGAAAGGGGCCGACCGGCAATAGGGCATCCCCCGATCGGCTCACGGGAGCGCCCATTCACCGCACATTACGCACGCATGACAACGCAGCGGAATCGTAGGTTCACGCTGCGAGATCACGCTCTCCCGCAGGGGGCGAGAATTATTCTCGGGGACATGTCCAGGGCCGAATGTCGCTGAGTATCATTCCGGCTTACCAGGCATCCCAATCGGCGTTGATCAATACGGAGGGTGACCGCCGACGCGGGTGCCCTCTCCACCACGAACGCAGCGGAGGACCGTTGAGACCGAGTGTCCCGGAAATTCTCGCCCCGGCTTTGATCCCGGCCGGGCCTCCCGGCCGTATATCGGGCGACGGGGAAAGGTCCGGGCGGAGGTATCGATGCATGCGGTGGCCGAGGATCGGCTCGCGCCGGAGAGGGTGCGTGTGATGGCACGGCAACACTCCGGTGGTAGGTGGCAGGCTCTCGACGGTGGCAACAACAACCGGGACGAGGGCACAGTGATCCCGCGGCAGTCTCCGCGGCACGAGGCCGCTCCGAACAGCACTCCGGGTCACGAGGACACGCTCGTGCGGCTGCTGTACGAGGAGCACGCCGGTCCTCTGCTGATGTTCGTCCTGCGGCTGACCGGTGGAGACCGGCAGCGCGCCGAGGACATCGTGCAGGAGACGCTGCTGAGGGCCTGGCGCAACGCGCACCGGCTCGGTGCGCAGGGGCAGCAGTCCCTGCGTCCGTGGCTGGTCACGGTCGCCCGGCGGATCGCCATCGACGAGCATCGCAGCGCCAACGCCCGCCCCGCCGAGACGTATGATCGGGAGCTGGAGAGTTTCCCGACCACGTCCGACGAGACCGACAAGGTCCTGCAGTCGATGACGGTGTCGGACGCGCTCCGGCAGCTCAGCCATTCGCATCGGGAGATTCTCATCGAGACGTACTTCCGCGGGCGCACCGTGCCGGAGGCGGCCGAAGCGCTGAACCTGCCGCTCGGCACAGCCAAGTCGCGGGTCTACTACGCGCTGCGTGCCCTCCGCACCGCGCTGCAGCAGCGGGGGGTGACCGAATGACCCAGGACCAGCAGCACTACGACGTGGCGTCATACGCCCTCGGCATCCTGGACGACCGCGACGCGGCCCGTTTCGAGGACCACCTGATCGACTGCGCGCAGTGCGCTTACGAGCTGGAGTCCTTCGTCGAGGTGGCGGATGTGCTCGCGACCGTCGACGGCGAGGCCTTCGAGGCCGCCGAACGCGCCGAGCGTGATGGTGCGGTGCTCAACAAGATGCTCCGCGAGGTCGGCGTCGAGCGGCAGCGCGCCAACAGCCGCCGTCTCTACTCGCTGGCCGCCGCGGTGGTGGTCTTCGCGATGCTGTCCATCGGCGCGCTCTTCGCCGGCGGGCAGTGGCTCGGCGACGACGGCTCACCCGCACCGGGCAACACGGCGGAGGCCGGCAACAAGCTGGACCCGCTGCCGGCCGACGGCGTGGACATCGGTGGCACGCCGCTGCCCGGCGACAACCTGGTCGGCAAGGACCCGCGCAGCGGTGTCAGCGCCGCTGTGGGCCTGCTGAAGAAGGACTGGGGCACCCAGGTCTCCTTCGCGGTCGCCGGCGTGAGCGGGCCGAAGGAGTGCGCCCTGTTCGTGGTCCGCCGGGACGGCACCTCCGTGAAGGTGGCCGACTGGACGGTGGGCGAGAAGGGCTGGGGCACGGCGGCGAACCGTGAGCCGCTGCTACTGCAGGGGGTCACCGCGGTTCCGCGTGAGGACATCGCCCACGTGCAGGTGCAGGAGATCACCGAGAGCGGCGCGGGCGAGACCCTGGTTCGCGTTCCGTAACCGTACGAACACCGAAATGGCCCGGTCGCTCAGGCGACCGGGCCATTTTCGCGTAGGTGATCCCCGGTTTTACGTACCGGACGGCCGGAAGGTTCAACCGAAAAAACATTGATTTGATCCACCCGAATGTTCAACCGACTTGAACCTCCCTCCGTACTACTGCCCGGAAATGGCATGACCCTGAATCAGTTGGAGGGGCCAGTGGCACCGGAGAAGCGAAAGTTGAAGGTCGTCGGCGCGGGTCTGGCGGCGGTGATCGCCATGGCCGGTTGCGCCCCGACCGGATACAACGCCGCCGACTACGGCAACGCGGCTGAGCCGGCGTCCAACGATGTCGCGGCCACGCCGGGCGCCGAAGCGGGCGACCCCAGTGCCGAGGCGACCGCACCGGCCGAGCCGGGCGGTGGCGAGGCGAACACCGCGGAGATCAGCGACGAGCTGGCCACCACGGAGCTCAACGCCCGCAAGGTCGCCCGGATGGGCACGACCGTCCAGGACGAGAACGGCTTCGTCCTCTACCGGTTCGACAAGGACGGCGACAGCCCGTCCAAGTCGAACTGCAACGACGAATGCGCCAAGATCTGGCCGGCGGCGCTGACCAACGACGGCGAGCCGACCCTGGACGGCGTCGACGAGTCCCTGGTCGGGACCGTCACCCGGGCGGACGGCACCAAGCAGCTCACCCTGAAGGGCTGGCCGCTCTACCGCTACATCGGCGACAAGAAGGCCGGTCAGTGGAAGGGCCAGAACGTCAGTGGCACCTGGTTCGTGATTCAGCCGAACGGGACCAAGAACCTGACCTGTCTCCCGGCCGTGTCGAAGCCGGTCGCGCCCCCGGCCGACGCCGAGGGCGAAGCCGGCGGTGACGCGGACGCCGGCGGCGACATCAGCTACTGATCAGGCTCAGCACCGGAGGTTGGAGGAAAGACATGAGGACCCGCCGTATTCCCCGATGGCTGGTCGCCACGTTGGCACTGTCCCTGGCGTTCATGGTGACGCCGACCGGTGTCGCGCACGCGGAGCCGGTCGTGCCAGTGCCCCCGAACACCGGTCTGACCGACAAGGGCGCCGGCGTGGTCAGCGCCGCGGACCGTGACTTCGTGGTGAAGGTCCGGCTGGCCGGTCTCTGGGAGGTCCCGGCCGGCAACATGGCCGCGGAGAAATCGGAGAACCCGACGATCCGGAAGATCGGCGCGGACATCGCCAAGCAGCACGAGTCCCTCGACGCGCTGGACCGCGCGGTGGCCGCGAGGCTCGGCATCATGCTGCCGAACAAGCCGAACGGTGACCAGCAGGCCTGGCTGAACGAGATGAAGACAGCCGCGACCCCGCAGCAGTTCGACCAGATCTTCATCGACCGGCTCCGGGCCGCTCACGGCAACATCTTCCCCGCGATCGCCACCATCCGCGGCACCACGCGCAACGACTCGGTCCGCAAGCTCGCGCAGCAGACCAACCAGTTCGTGATGACGCACATGACCCTGCTGGAGAGCAGCGGCATCGTCGACTACGCCGCGCTGCCCACGGCGCCGGCTCCGAAGGCCGCCGCGGGGCAGGGCCCGGTGCCCATCGACAACCAGATGCTGGTTTCAGCCACCTCCGGGGAGAACATCCCCGGCCTCAGCAACACCGTGATCCTGTTGGTCCTCGCTGCCGCGCTGGTTGTCGGGGTCGTCACCACCATGCGCATCTTCCGCGCACGGTAGGTCAAACATCGCCCACGGCGACAGAGAAAGGTGTCACCCCATGCGAAGGTCCAAGTACCGCCGCGCCAATACTCCGGCGTGGTTCAGCGGTCGGCGCCGCATCATCGCCCTCGCCGCCGCCTCGCTGGCAGCGTTCGGTGGTGTCGTGGCCGTCACGCAGATCTCGAGCGCCAGCTCTGAGGACCCGGTCACCAACCGTGCCCTGGCCTCATGTGACAACCTCACGGCGCCGAAGTCCTCCCGGCTCTCGACGCAGACCCGGAAGGGCACGTACACCACGAACAACGGCCAGGTCACGCAGCACGCGGACGACGGCGCCGGCGACGTGGCGACGACCAACCAGGTCCGTACCCGGTGCCGCGAGTGGGTCATGAACAACGTGGCCTCCGACGCCGAGACGCTGGCCCGCCGTAACCGTGGCCGCGGCAACAACAACGGCGGCAACAACAACGGTGGCAACCAGGGCGGCAACAACGGTGGCAACCAGGGCGGCAACAACGGCGGCAACGCCAGCGCCCAGCCGAGCACCGGCGCCCAGCCGAGCACCGGCGCGAGCAGCCAGCCGCCCGCCCAGGGTGGCAACAACGGCGGCAACAACGGTGGCAACCAGGGCGGCAACAACGGTGGCAACCAGGGCGGCAACAACGGCGGCAACCAGGGCGGCAACAACGGCGGTAACAACGGTGGCAACCAGGGCGGCGGGAACCAGAACCCGCCTCCGGCCGCCACCACCCCGCCGCCCGGCGCCGGCCTCGGCATCCTGACCAACAGCTGCGAGACCTCCGACCTGGATGCGCACGACGGCTTCCAGCGGGGCAACCGTTGCGTCTCCACCGAGTTCGGTGAGGTCGGTGCCGCCGCGAACAACCCGACCCTGCTGATCACGAACGCGCCGCGTCAGGTGAACCGGAACCAGCCGTTCACCATCCAGGTCAGCACCCGCAACCTGATCCGTGACCGCTTCCTCGCGGCCGGCCAGGGCGGTTACTACGTGGAGAGCAGCGTGCTGCAGGGCGGCCTGGTCCGCGGTCACTTCCACAGCGCCTGCCGGATCCTGGACAACCGCAACGCGGCTCCCGCTCCGGACCCGGTCCCGGCGTTCTTCGTCGCGACCGAGGACAGCCGTGGCGGGGCACAGGCCGACACCGTCGCCATTCAGGTGCCGGGTCTGGCCCAGGCGGGCGAGTTCCAGTGCTCCTCGTGGGCGGGTGACGGTTCGCACCGTATCCCGATGATGGAGCGCGCCAACCAGACGCCGGCCTTCGACTCGGTTCGCATCCGGGTCCGCTGACCGTCGATCACTGATCGCGGAGTCGCGAGTCGCTTCGCCGGGAGCCGAACCGGACCGGGTTCTCCCAACCCGGTCCGGAACCCCCCATCGGCACCGGCGGCCGTCCTTCCCCCTGCCGGACGGGACGAGCGGATCCGCAAACGGTGACCGGACCTTTCTCGGGTGTCCGGTCACCGGCTGATGGCCCTGACCACGGAGCATGGTCAGGGCCATCGGCGTGCCCGCGGGTGGGCCCGGAGAGTGGCATAGTTGCGCGGTGACCGTGACCCGCCGGCTGACGCCTCCCGAGCGCTACGCCTTCGAGCGCACGGTGCGTCCGCTCCTCGTGCCGAAGCACGATCCGTGCGGACTGGTTCGCGAGGACGGCTTCTGGCTCGCCATGCGCACTCCCGACGGCCCGGCCACCCTGCATCTGGCCCGCGAGGCCGGTGAGCTCGTCGCCACCGGGCACGGACCGGGTGGATGCTGGGCGGCCGATCGCGCGGACGCGATCGCCGGCCTCCGCGACGACGTGAGCGGTTTCCCGGCGTTGGCGGCGCGGCATCCGCTGGTGGGGCGTCTGGCGAAGACCTTTTCGGGCGTACGCCTACCGGCGACCGGCGTTCTGTTCCCCCGATTGCTCAGAGCGATTCTGGAGCAGAAGGTCACCGGCAAGGAGGCGCACCGGTCGTACCGCGCCGTGTGCCGTCATTTCGGCGAACCGGCGCCGGGCCCCCTGGCCCTGGTATTGCCGCCCGACCCGGTGGCCGTGGCGGCCACCGCCTACTGGGCTTTCCACCCGTTCGGGGTCGAGCAGCGCCGTACACAGGCTCTGCTGCGGGCCGCGCAGGTCGCGGCCCGGCTGGAGCGCTGTGCCGACGCGGCCGAGGCGACGGTCCGGTTGACGGCCCTGCCGGGGATCGGCCCGTGGACCGCGGCCGAGACGGTCCGGCACACCTACGGCGATCCGGACGCGGTGAGCGTCGGCGACTTCCACATCCCGAACACGGTGGCGTTCGCGCTGGCCGGCGAGGCTCGCGGCACCGACGAGCGGATGCTGGAGCTGCTCGAGCCGTTCCGCGGTCACCGTGGCCGGGTGTGCGATCTGCTGGCGATGGGCGGGATCGGCGCACCGAAGTTCGGGCCGCGGATGCCGCTGCGGTCGTTCTCCCGGTTCTGAACCGATCGACTCGCTAAATTGTTCGGGAATGTGTCATTTGTCCCGAAAGGCGTCGTGATGGATGGCATCGGTGTGCCGGTCCTCCTGGTGTTCCTGCTGATCCTGGTCAACGCCGTGTTCACCGGCAGTGAGATGGCGGTCATCTCGCTGCGCGAGGGGCAGGTGCAGCGCCTGGAACGGGAATCCCGGTCCGGGCGGGTGCTGGCCCGGCTCACCCGGGACTCCAACCGCTTCCTGGCCACCATCCAGATCGGTATCACCCTCGGCGGCTTCCTGGCCTCCGCGGTGGTCGCGATCTACCTCTCCCGGCCACTGGTCGAGCGGCTCGACTTCCTCGGCGCCGCCGCCGAACCGGTCGCCACCTTCCTGACCACCGTGGTGCTGACCTTCGTCACCCTGGTGCTCGGCGAGCTCGCGCCGAAACGGATCGCGATGCAGCGGGCCGAGGGCTGGGCACTGCTCGTGGCCCGGCCGCTCGACCTGCTGTCCCAGTTCTCCCGCCCGGCCGTCTGGCTGCTCGGGAAGTCGACCGACGGGGTGGTCCGGCTGGCCGGGGTGGACCCGCACGCCCAGCGCGACGAGGTCACCCCCGAAGAGATCCGTGACCTGGTCGCGGCCCAGCAGGAGTTCTCCGCCGAGCAGCGGACCATCATCTCGGGTGCCTTCGAGATCGCCGACCGGATCCTGCGCGAGATCCTGGTGCCCCGCCGGGACGTGCTGACCCTGCCCAGCGGGCGGCCCGCCGCGGAGGCGCTGCGCGCACTGATCGACGGCGGGCACTCGCGGGCCCCGGTGATCGGACCGGCCGGCCTGGACGACGTGATCGGCGTGGTGCACCTGCGAGACCTGGTCGGCGCGTCCGGCCCGGTCGACGAACTGGCCCGGCCGCCGATGTTCCTGCCGGAGACCCTGCGGGTGACCGACGCGCTCAAGCAGCTGCGGGTCGAACGCCAGCCCCTCGCCCTGGTCGTCGACGAGCGCGGGGCCATCGACGGCATCGTCACGATCGAGGACCTGGTTGAGGAGATCGTGGGCGAGATCTACGACGAGACCGACCGGGACGTGGCGGCGACCGTGCGGGAGGCGGACGGCGCCCTGCTCATGCCCGGCTCGTTCCCCATCCACGACCTGCCGGACGTCGGATTCCAGGGCTACCACGAGGAGGAGGGCGACTACACCACGATCGCCGGGATGGTGCTGGCCAAGCTGGGTCACATCCCCACCGAGCCGGGCGAGGTGGTGACCCTGCCCGAGTTCACCGCCGAGGTGACCGAGGTGACCGGGCGGGCCATCACCGAGGTACGGGTCCGAGCGCTGCCGGTGGAACAGGACGACTGACGCTCTGTGCGACCTTCGGGACGCTTGGCGGGAATAGGCTGCCATCCATGACAGAGTCGTCGAGCGCTTACGAATATCTGGACAACGTGGACCCGCGCGAGCAGGCCCGCCTGGAGGCCGTACGCCGGTACCGCCTGGTCGACCAGCCGGTCGAGGAGGCGTACGACCGGATCGCGTTCGTGGCCGGCGCCCTCTTCGGCACACCGATCGCCACCGTGTCCCTGGTCGAGCGGGACCGGGTCTGGCTGGCGGCCTGCCAGGGCCTGAGCGGCGTACGCGAGGTCGGCAAGGAACCCGGCCTGTGCGCCTCGGTGATCGCACAGGACGAGGTATACGTGATCAACAACGCGGCCGTGGACCCGCGCACCCTGGAGCACCCGCTGGTCCGCGGCGACCTGGGCCTGCGGTTCTACGCCGCCGCGCCGATCCGCACCCACGACGGCTACCGCCTCGGCACCGTCAACGTGATCGACAGCGTGCCGAGGGAGGCGGATCAGCGGCAGCTCAAGGCGCTGGAGCACCTGGCCTCGATCGTCGCGGACGAGCTGGAGCTGCGGCTCATGGTGATCCGCAGCGCGGCCGCCGAACAACGGATGCGGGAAACGGTGAACTGATCGCGCCGGCTGGGTATGTGGAGGACATGATCTGGAACCTTGTTCGCCGCATCGTCCTCACCGCTGTCCTCGTCCCGCTCGGCGTCGCGGGAGCCCGCAAGCTCAGCGACACCGTCGAGCGTCGCCGTGGACCGAACAACCGGGTGTCCCGTCTGCTCCGCCGCGGCGCGGACGCCACCCAGACGCTGTTCGGCCGCAAGAAGCGGCGTCGCTTCGGCTTCCTCTGATTGATTTCCGTGGGCATCGGGTAACGGCGGCGGCATGCGAACACCACGCACGATCGCCGTCGTCGCCCACCAGCGGAAGACCCTCGGCGGCGGCCTCGACGAGCTGCGCCGCCTCCTCACCGGACGCGGCGTCGAGAAACTGATCTGGCACGAGGTGCCGAAGAGCCGCAAGGCCCCGAAGAAGGTACGCAAGGCCGTCGAGGCCGGTGTGGACCTGCTCGTGGTCTGGGGCGGAGACGGCATGGTCCAGCGCACCCTGGACGTGCTCGCCCGGGAGAAGGGCGGCAGCAAGATCCCGGTGGCGATCATGCCGGCCGGCACCGGCAACCTGCTCGCCGGCAACCTCGGCATCCCCACCGACCTCGAGAAGGCCGTCGACATCGCCTTCACCGGCGAGCAGCGACGATACGACCTGGGCCGGCTCGGCGGGGAACACTTCGCCGTGATGGCCGGCGTCGGCTTCGACGGCGCCATGATCAAGGACGCCGACGGGGCGCTGAAGGACCGGCTGGGCAAACTCGCGTACGTCTGGACCGGCATCCGGCACGTCAACGGTGACGCGCCGCGGGCGAGGATCAAGGTGGACGGCACCGACTGGTTCGACGACGAGGCCAGCTGTGTCCTCATCGGCAACGTCGGCACCATCACCGGCGGCATCCACGCCTTCGACGACGCGGCCCCCGACGACGGCTGGCTCGACGTCGGCGTCGCCACAGCGCAGAACGCCCTGCAATGGGCCCGCGCCCTCGGCACGATGGCGGTCACCCGCTCCGACCACTCGCCGTTCGTCCGCACCACCCGGGCCCGCCGCATCGACGTCACCCTGGAGTCCAAGCTCGAGTACGAACTCGACGGTGGCGCCCGGGCCAAGACGAAGAAGTTCACCGCGGAGGTCGTACCCTCCGCGGTGAAGATCTGTGTCCCGAGGAAGTCGGACGAGGAATGACGGAGCTCAGCTGATCTGCTGCCACCAGCCGTCGACCGGTGGCGGGTTGTCGACGTCGACCCGCTCACCGGGCCGCGGCACGGCGAGCTTCACGTCGCGCGCCTTCGCCTCCCGCCAGGTGCGGTCGGCCGGCTCCGACCAGTCGTGCAGGGCCAGGTTGAAGGTCGCCCAGTGCACCGGGATCATCAGCCCGCCCCGCACGTCGACGTGGGTGGCCACCCCGTCCTCCGGAGTCATGTGGATGTCCGGCCAGGCGTCGCCGTACGCCCCGACCTGCACCAGGGTCGCGTCGAACGGCCCGTGCGCCTCGCCGACCTCCGCGAATCCCGGGAAGTAGCCCGTGTCGCCGGAGTAGAACACCTTCCGGGTCGGCCCGTTGATCACCCAGCTGGCCCAGAGCGTCTCGTCACGGCCCAGCCCGCGCCCGGAGAAGTGCCGAGCCGGCGTGGCGACGAACTCGACCCCGGCGACCGTGGCCCTCTCGTTCCAGTCCAGCTCGACGATCCGGCCGGCGGGGACGCCCCAGCGCTCCAGGTGCGCGCCGACGCCGAGCGGCACCAGGAATTTCGCCGCCTGCAGGTCGACCAGGTTCTGGATGGTGACCATGTCGAGGTGGTCGTAGTGGTCGTGGGAGATCACCACGGCGTCGATCGGCGGCAGCTCACGCAGTGCCACCGGCGGCTCGTGCAGCCGCCGCGGACCGGCCAGCCGCGACGGTGAGCACCGGTCGCTCCACACCGGGTCGAGCAGGACCCGGCGGCCCTCGATCTCGATCAGGGCGGACGAGTGGCCGTACCACGTGATGTGAAGTCCCTGAGCATCCCCGCCCGGGACGGGAGTGACCAGCGGGACCGGAAGATGCGGCCGCCGAGCCTCCCGGCCGGTCGCCGCCGCGACCGCGAGCCGCGGCATCGATGCCGCGACGAGCTCGGTGGCGGGGACGGTGTTACGGAACTTGCCGCCCGAGAACTGTGGTGACGACTCGACCCGGGTCCGGCGGGAACCGGCTGCCCGGGCGCCCAGCTGAGCGGGAATGTCACGGGCGGCCCAGACCGCCGCGGCTGCCAGCGCCAGTGCCATCACGGTACGCGTTCGTTTCGCCATGGTCTCCAGTCTGACCTGCCCCGGTTGATGACGGCCACCACCTGCCTCAGCGTCTGCTCAGCAAGTGACCGGTATGACACACTGCCGCGGTGACGCAAGACACCCTTCAGGCGCAGGCCCACCTCATCGTTCGCCAGCGCATTCGACTCATGGTCAACCAGTACGAGGTCCACGCCGTCTCACCCGACGGCCAGGAGGCCGGCATCCTCGCGTTCGCTCAGCAGAAGCGGATGGCGTTCAAGGAGCAGGTGACCCTCTACACCGACGACACCAAGCAGACGCCGCTGCTCGGCTTCAAGGCCCGCCAGGTCATCGACCTCGGCGCGACCTACGACGTGACCGACGCGAACGGGCAGCCCATCGGCCTGTTCCGGAAGAACTTCGCGGCCTCGCTGCTGCGCTCCAGCTGGGTCGTCGAGCAGCCCGGTTACGGCGAGATCACCGGTCAGGAGCGCAACCAGTGGGTGGCGATCCTGCGGCGGTTCGTCGACTACCTGTCGTGGCTGCCGTACCACTTCGACTTCACCATCCAGGGCCGCCCGGCCTTCTCGGTGGTGCGCAAGTGGGGCCTCCGCGACACCTATCAGGTGAGCATCCACGACCAGTACCTGGACCGCCGCCTCGTGGTGGCCATGGCCGTCGCGCTGGACGCTCTGCAGAGTCGGTAGATTCATCGGGATGGACGATCCACGTGCTCAGCGGCTCTTCGGTGACAGTCTGGTAGCTCCGGGAGATCTGGCGCAGAGCCCGTTCCGGGTCGACCGGGACCGGATCGTCAGTTCACCGTTCCTGGCCCGTCTCGCCGGGGTCACGCAGGTGATCAGCCCCGGCGGGGCGGGACTGCTCGTGCACAACCGGCTCACCCACAGCCTCAAGGTGGCTCAGGTGGGCCGGGCCATCGCCGAGCGGCTCCGGGCATCCGCTCCCGATCTGTCGGAGAAGCTGGGCGGCTGTGACCCCGACGTGGTCGAGGCCGCGGCGCTCGCCCACGACCTGGGCCACCCACCGTTCGGGCACCTCGGCGAACGGGTGCTGGACCGGCTGGCCCGGCAGCGGCTCGGGCTGCGCGACGGCTTCGAGGGCAACGCGCAGTCGTACCGCATAGTCACCAGCACCGAGATCGGCGGCCAGGCCACCATCGGGCTCAACCTGACGAACGCGGTCCGTGCCGCGATCCTGAAGTACCCGTGGACCCGGCGCACCCATCCCGACCCGCACCCGCGGTTCATGGACCCGCCGCCGCGCGGGGCCGCGGTCGTGCCCGACGACCCGGACGGCGGCTCGCTCAAGTTCGGCGCCTACTCCACCGAGATCGCCGACGTCCGTGCCGCCCGGGCCCCGTTCGCCGGCCGGGTCGCCGATTGGCAGCAGACCGTCGAGGCCTCGGTGATGGACACCGCCGACGACATCGCGTACGCCATCCACGACCTGGAGGACGTGCACCGCGTCGGTGTCCTCCAGCAGGGCCTGGTCGCCACCGAGCTGATGGCCTGGCAGCGCTGGCGCAGCGAGTCCGACCTCACCCGCGCCGGTGGCGCCATCGAGTCGCTGCGGCGGCGGTTGCGCCGCAAGGAGGACTGGATCGCCGACGACGAGGCCTTCGCCGACGCCGTCGAACTGGTCCGCGCCGAGCTCGTCGACGGCCTCCTGGCCCGCCCCTTCGACGGCTCCCTGGAGGCCGAGGCCAGGGTGGCGGCCTTCTCCGCCAACTGGACCCGCCGCCTCGTCGAATCCGTCGAGCTGATCGGCCAGCCCGCCGTCCGCAGCGGTCACGCCCAGCTGTCCCGCGCGCAGTGGCACGAGGTACAGATCCTCAAGTTCGTCCAGAACCGGTTCGTCCTGGAACGTCCCGATCTGGCCCTGCATCAACGCGGTCAGGCCCGCCTCCTGGCGTCTCTGGTCGAGGCCCTCTCGGCATGGCTCACCGATCCCGACGAGGAGCAGCGTCTGCCGCGCCGTCTCCGCGATCTGGTCCAGCTCGCCGAGGCCGAACTGCCGCCCGGCACCCCGGAACGACTCTCCCGCGCCCGGGGCCGAGCCGTCATAGACTTCGTCGCCGGCCTCACCGACAGCCAGGCCGTCGGCCTCATGGAGGCCCTTTCCGGCCGCTCCCGCCAGCTGTGGACCGACGCCTTCATCCTCTGATTTCTCCCGCGAGTCCCTCCACCAGGCCTCAGACCCCTCAACCCCTTTGCCGGTACGCGGCCCGCCGCCACTCGACCGCACACCTGGCCGTCCCCTGGCTCCGCCCGCGAGGCGGCTGCCCACTCCCGCCCGCCAAGGCCCCTCACGGGCTGAATCAGTGGTCACCACCCTCCGGGGGTAGCGCCCCAGAACCCGGCTGTGTCGCACCGTTGTCTCGCGCTGAGACGGCGGTGCGACACAGCTGTGGAGATCCGCTGCGGTTGCGGTCAGATCACGAAGCCGCCGCCGGCGTGGAGGTTCTGGCCCGTGACCCAGGCGGCGTCGGGGCCGGCCAGGAGGGCGATCACCGCGGCGACGTCCTCCGGGGTGCCGAGGCGCTGGAGGGCGGTGAACGCGACGGCCCGTTCGAGGCCCTCCGGAGTGTTGACCGAGCGCAGCATGTCGGTGTCGGTGGCGCCGGGCGAGACGGTGTTGACCGTGATGCCGCGTGCGCCCAGTTCGCGGGCGGCGATCTTGGTGACCTGCTCGAGGGCGGCCTTGCTCGCGCTGTAGAGGGCGCCACCCGGTGCCGGGACCGCGGTGTTGAGGCTGGACAGGTTGATGATCCGGCCGCCGTCACGCAGCAGTGGGACGGCGGCCTGGATGGCGAAGAGCGGGAACTTCGTGTTGATCGTCAGGATCCGGTCGAAGTCGGCCGGGGTGATCTCGGCGATGGGCTTGGCGAAGGCCACCCCGGCGTTGTTGACCAGGATGTCCAGGCCGTCGCGGACGGTTTCGAAGACGGCCGGGAGCGTGTCGAGGTCGGCCTGATCGCAGCGGACCGCGACCGCGCCGGTCTCCTCGGTCAGGGCGTCGGCGGCGTCCTTGGCGGAGTGGTACGTGAACACGACCCGGGCGCCGTCAGCGACCAGGCGCAGCACGGTGGCCCGCCCGATGCCACGGGAGCCGCCGGTGACGAGAGCAGTCTTTCCGGTCAGAGGGAGCGTCATACCCGTCGATGCTAGGCGTCCCCGAAGGTGCCGGGCGGCCCCGAAAGGGCGGCATGCCGGGAGTGGCCGGCGTGCCGCGACAAGGACGGCGAGCTACGAGGGGGAGATGAACCCGCGAGAGGGTGTCAGCCGGAGGTGGGTCGTAGAGGGATCAGCCGCAGGGCGCCGGGGGCGTGGGCCGGGACGGCGGGGGAACGGGGAGCGACCGGATCGACGCGCCGGTACCCGGAGCCGAGATCGGGCCTCGGGTCGGCCTCGCCCTTGTTGGGCCACAGCGCGACGGCCCGCTCGGCGAGCGCGGTGATCGTCAGGGACGGGTTGACGCCCAGGTTGGCGGGCACCGCTGACCCGTCGATGACGTGCAGGCCGGGGTATCCGAAGACCCGGTGGTACGCGTCCACGACACCGGTCGACGGCGAGTCGCCGATGGTCGCGCCGCCGAGGATGTGGGCGGTGAGCGGGATGTTGAAGATGTCGCCCACGGTGCCCCCGGGGTACCCGCCGATCCGGTCGGCGATCCGCCGGACCGCTTCGTGACCGACCGGGATCCACGTCGGGTTGGGCTTGCCGTGACCGAGTGAGGTGGTGAGCCGGCCGGTACGCGTACGCCGTACCGTCAGCGAGTTGTCCACCGACTGCATGACCAGCGCGATGATGGTCCGCTCGCTCCACCGGCGCACCGACAGCGAGTGCCCGAGCACCACCGGGTGCCGCAGAGCCTGCCAGAGGAACCGCAGCGGCCGCGGCACCCGCCCGCCGCCGTCGACGAGGATCGTCGAGAGCAGGCCCATGGCGTTGCTGCGAGGCCCGTACCGGACCGGCTCGATGTGGGTGTCGGCGTCCGGGTGGAACGACGAGGTGATCGCGATGCCCTGGGAGAACGGCTGCTCGGGCACGTCGGCGGCGGCGGCGCCGAGCAGGGCCTCGGAGTTGGTCCGGGTCAGCTGCCCGAGCCGGTCGGACAGCCCGGGCAGCACTCCGCGGTCCTTCATGGTGTGCAGCAGCCGCTGGGTGCCGAGCGCTCCGGCCGACAGGATGACCTGCTCGGCGGTGAAGACGCCGCGCCGGGTCTCGATACGCCAGCCGTCGCTCGTTCTGACGACCGCCGTGACCTCGGTGTCCGGCTGCACGGTCACCCCGGCACGCTCGGCCAGGTAGAGGTAGTTGACGTCGAGCCGGTTCTTGGCTCCCACCTTGCAGCCGATCATGCAGTTGCCGCACTCGACGCAGCCGGTACGTTCCGGGCCGGCGCCGCCGAAGTACGGGTCGGGCACGGTCTTGCCGGGTTCGCCGAAGTACACCCCGACGGGGGTGCGCCGGAACGTGTGCCCGACCCCCATGTCCTCGGCGACCTGCTTGATGACGACGTCCGACGACGTCATGGTCGGCTGTTCGGTCACGCCGAGCATCCGCGACGCCTGGTCGTAGAAGGGTGCCAGCTCGGACGACCAATCGGTGATGTGCGACCAGTTCGCGTCGGCGAAGAACGGTGCCGGCGGTACGTAGAGGGTGTTGGCGTAGACGAGCGAGCCGCCGCCGACCCCGGCCGCGGACAGCACCATGATGTCCTTGAGCAGGGTGATGCGCTGCATACCGCGGAGCCCGAGCTTCGGCGCCCAGAGGAAGTTGCGCAGGTCCCAGGAGGTCTTGGGCAGGGTCTCCGGAGTGAACCGGCGGCCGGCTTCGAGCACGGCGACCCGGTACCCCTTCTCCGCCAGCCGCAGAGCGCTGACGCTGCCACCGAAGCCGCTGCCCACGATCACGATGTCGAAGTGCGTCATCGGGTCACCTAAGCATTACCAGCCGGTAACCATCAAGGGGTCAGCGTCGATATATCCGGATCGAGTACCCGACGTGGTCTATCTCCCGCGATGTGGCGATCATCTGTTTCAGCCGGGGCCCGGCCAGGGCGACCCGGGAGTCGGAGACGACCAGCAGGCCGCGGATCTCGTCGAGCGGCACCGAATACGGATCGCGCGCCCTGATTCCGTAGTAGGAGGGCACCCCCGACCCCTTGTAGACCAGCCACACCTGCTCGCCGGGATATCTCGTGCGCAGATGCTGTCCCAGCCGGGCCAGGTCCTGCCCCCAGTCGACGTTGGCGTCGTGCAGGTTGAGGTGGGTCTGCGAGGTTCCGCCGAAGGCCTCGTTCGAGTACGGCAGGTAGTACGGGAAGGTCAGCGCCGACGTGGCCGCCACCCAGAGCACGAGCAGCCCGGCGGCGATCCGCGACCATTTCCACTCGATCAGTGCCACGGCGCCCGCGGCGACGGCCAGGAACATCGGCAGGTGGATGGCGTACCGGGTGCCGTAGTTGCGCGCACCGGTCATGGTGACCAGCAACAGCACCGCGGAGACCGGCAGCAGGTAGAGCAGCGCGACCCGCAGCCTCGGCACCACCAGCATGGTGAACACCCCGCCGATCCAGAGCGCCAGCATCGCCAGCGGCGTCTTGATCAGGATCGCGACCGGCATGTAGTACCACGGCGACCCCTTGTAGGACTCGCCCAGCAGGAACCCGTTGAACAGCCGGTTCTCGAACTTGAACTGGATCAGCATCCCGTCGCGATAGGCCTGCGGGAACGGCAGCAGGTCCACCGCCAGGCCCTTGAGGCCCTCGACGTCGGGCAGGTTGGGCGGCGTGGTCCAGCGCAGCCGGGGATCCACCACGAGATACACGAACCACACCACGGCCACGGCGATCAGCCCGGCACCCGCGGCCGCTCCCGCGGCGATCAGAAGGCGTCGCTTCAGGTCATCGGTCCGGGCACGCCAGGCGGACAGGCCGACGAGCAACATCACCAGCGGTACGGCCGGGAGCACACTGGCCCGCGTCGCGAGGGCCGCGCCCAGCGCCACCCCGGCGAGGGGCACGTACAGCCCCGGCCGGGTCCGGGCGCGCCAGGCCATCCAGAACGCGGTGAGCAGCATCCCCGCGGCCGGCACGTCGAGGGTGGCGAGCGAGCCGTGCGCGATGACGTCGGGGGAGAAGCTGTAGAGCGCGAGCGCGATCAGCCCGGCCCACGGCCCCGCCAGGTCGCGCGCGAAGAAGAACACCACCAGCCCGAACACCAGGGTGAGCACGATGATCGGCAGCCGGGCCAGCAGCATCAGCTGGAACGGGTTGTTGCCGCTCTCGTACAGCAGATGGCGTCCGAGCCGGGTCTGGTTGCCGGGGTAGGCCGGGTCCAGCTCGGCCCCGGCGAACGCCGTGCCGGTCGCGATGATCAGCTTGCCGAGCGGCGGGTGCTCCGGGTTGTAGCGCAGGCTGTGCTGCTGCCGGTAGATCTCGGCGGTGGCCACGTAGACCGGCTCGTCGATCGTCGGCGACTGCTGCATCGCCGTGGTGACCATGGCGAACGCCATCTGCGCCAGCATCGCCACGACCGCCAGGATCTGGATCAAGCGGCGTCGTGGCATCGGGCCAATCTAGCCGTGGTCCCCTCAGACGCCCACTGTGCGGGTCGCCACCATCCCGCGGGACGCGTCGCCGGTCACCGACGGCATCTCCAGGGCCCACCCGTCGGTGAAGCAGTCGTCGCCCGCGATCGTCATCGCGTCGAGGCGGCGCCGTTCGTCCGGCCGGTACGCCTTGGCGCACGCGTCCTGCGGCAGGGCGAGTTGCGCGGCGTGCAGGAGATCACCGTCGGAGTGCACCGCGAAGTGCACGTGCGGCCAGTGCCCGGCGTGGGCACCCGGGAACGCGCTGCTGAACGCGACCCAGCCGGCCGGGTCGACCGGCTGCCGGCTGCGGTTCCGGTGGCCGCCGCAGTGCCAGAGGCTGACTGTGCAGCCGGTCCGCGGGCGACCCGAGTTCGAGCTCACCAGCCGCAGTTTCACGGTCAGCGGCACACCGATGGCAGTCTCCGTCATGGCGGTCTGTTCGGCACCGATCCCGGTGCCTGAACCCCGACGCCGGTGGCAGAACGGGAGCACCCCCGGTGCGACGTGCGCGCCGGGGGTGTCAGATGACCGGTGGTGACCTCAGACCGAGGACGGGACGCGTTCGGTCTCCTGCTCCTCGTGGGCGGCCTTGGCGGCGGCCAGCTTGCCGGGGAACTGCTGGCAGGCCCGGAGCAGCTTGTAGATCAGGAACATCTCGAAGGCGAGCAGCGCGGCGCCGGCCGCGATGGTCACTCCGAAGATCAGGCCGGTGATCGGGCCGACGATGAAGACGAACATCTCGTACTCGATGCCGCTGAACAGGTGCGTCCGGATCCGGTTGCGGCGCAGCGTCGCGCCGATCCGGTTCTTCAGCGAGCCGCCGCCGGCCGCGGCCGGCGCGGGGGCGGGCATCTCGTCGCCCGGCTCGCCCATGTCGGCGCCCGAATCGGCCCGGGGCGCGACCGGCAGGCGGTAGGCGGCGATCTGGTCGCGCATGCTGGCGCGCACCTTGGTCATCTGGGCGCTGTTCAGGTAGCGGAACAGGTCCAGGAAGACGGCCACGGCCATGAGCCAGAGCCACGCCACGTTCTCGGTCTGCACGTACTGGCCGCCGAACAGGGCCAGCGCGATGAAGAAGACCCGCACCCGGTCGAGCACGAAGTCGAGCCACTGCCCGAACATCGTCCCCGTCCCGTTCAGCCTCGCGATCTTGCCGTCCATACAGTCGACGACGAAGCTGATGTGGAACAGGATGCCGCCGGCGACGAGCGCCCACCGCTCGCCGGTGGCGAAACAGGCGGCCGCCCCGAATCCGAAGATCGAGGCGATAAGGGTCAGAACGTTGGGCGTGATCCATCGGTACGGCGCAACCAGACGCACCAGCCGAGCCGCCAGTGGATCGACCAGGAGCACGGTCCACCACGCGTCAACCGGTTTGTAAGTCCGTTCCCGGATTTCCTGCAAGGTCACCTTCACGCGCGGCACTTTAGACCTTAATCCCATGAGAACGCTATGTGGCCCGCCGGTGAACCAGGGCCACTTACCTGCGGTAATGCCGATCAAGGCGGCCCGTAGTCGGAATTTTCGGCAAAGTCACAACACGGTCTCGCTCGTTGTTGTAGAGCACAACTCTACGCGTGCCTCACCTGACACGCAGCTCGACGCCCACGTCGTGAAGGTGCCGGAGCGCCTGACGATAGGACTCCACCAATCCGGTCATCTCGTACGGAACACCGATCTCGTCGCAATAGTCCCGAACGATCGGCTGCGCCCGGCGCAGGTTCGGCGTCGGCATGGCCGGGAACAGGTGATGCTCGATCTGGTAGTTGAGCCCGCCCAGCGCCGCGTCCACGAACGGCCCGCCACGCACGTTGCGTGACGTCAGCACCTGTTTGCGGAGGAAGTCCTCGGTTCCGTCCGGGTGCGGCATGCCCTTGTGGTTGGGGGCGAACGTCAGGCCGAGGTAGACGCCGAAGAGGGCCTGGTGCACCACCAGGAAGGCCAGTGCCTGGGCCGGCGACAGGACCAGGAGCAGCGCGGCGGCGTACCCCAGGAAATGAACCGCGAGAAGCACGGACTCGAGGCCGCGTCGCTTGACCGAGCCGCCGAGAAGCGCGCGGACGCTGTCCCGTTTGAGGGAGAGGCCCAGGAGGGTGAGCAGCGGGAAGAAGAACCACGCCTGGTGGCGCACCAGGAAGCCCTTGCCACGGGCACTCTCGCGGGACCACACCAGCACGTCGGGGCTGACGTCCGGGTCCAGGTCGTCATGGTTCGGGTTGGCGTGGTGCTTGGTGTGCTTGTCCATCCAGTAGCCGTAGGACATGCCGATCGCCAGGTTCCCGGCGATCATCCCGGCCCGCGCGCTCGGTGCGTTCCGGCGGAACACCTGCCGGTGCGCCAGGTCGTGCGCCACCAATGCCACCTGGGCGAACGCCACGGCCAGGAACACGGCCACAGCGAGCGTCCACCAGGACGCTCCGACCAGGAAGAACGCGGTCCAGCCGCCGATCATGGCGAGAGAGACCAGACTCAGTCGTACGGCGTAGTGGCCCGGCCGCCGGCGCAGGAGCCCGGCCGCGTTGATCCGGCGGTTGAGCTCGGCGAAGTCGCTGCCTGCGGTGGCGCGTGTCTCGGCTGTCGTCGTCATGCCGCAAGCGTTCCGGCGAAATGATCGACGGGCAGGAGTGTCAGGCCACCGAATCACGGTAGGGCTGGCACTACCGACAACGTGGCGGCGGCTGGCGAGGATGGTGGCATGGACTCGCGTGACTGGATCCGCGACGGCGTCCGTGCGGTGGCCGGCGGCCTGCTCGCCGTCCCGCTCGCCGTCGTCAATCTCCCGCTGTTCCTGTTCTTCGTGGTCGGGCTGGTCCTGACCCCGGTGTTCGGGATCGGCCTTCTGGTGCTGCCACTGGTCACGTTGCTGATCCGGGCCCGCGCCGACGCCGCCCGCAGGCTCGCCGCCGGACGTGGCGTGGCCATCTCCCGGCCGTACCGTCCGCGCCCGGAGAAGGCCGTCTTCGGCGGCGTGGGCTACTACCGGTGGCTGATCACCGACCCGGCGACCTGGCGGGACTTCGCCTGGCTGGTGCCCGGCACGGTGATCGGCCTGGTGCTGGCGGTGTTCACGCTGGCACTGCCCGTCTACGGGGCCGAGGGCATCCTGCTCATCCCGCTGTGGATCTGGCTCGGCACCGACTCGTACGGCTACGGCATGATCTGGCCGATCGAGACCCTGGGCGAGGGTTTCCTGTCGCTGCCGCAGGGCGCGCTGATCCTGGCGATCGGCATCGCCGCGGCGCCCTATCTCCGACGGGCCGACGCCCTCTTCAACCGGCTGTTCCTGGCACCGACCCGGGCCGCCGAGCTGCGTCTGCGGGTCAGCCAGCTCACCGTCACCCGGGCCGACACGGTCGACGCACAGGCCGCCGAGCTGCGCCGGATCGAACGCGATCTGCACGACGGCGCCCAGGCCCGGCTGGTCGCGCTCGGCATGACGATCGGGCTGGCCGAGGAGATCGTCGACGCCGACCCGGCCACCGCCCGCAAACTGCTGGCCGAGGCGCGGGAGACCAGTTCGGCGGCCCTGGTCGAGCTGCGTCACCTGGTCCGCGGCATTCACCCGCCGGTGCTCGCCGAGCGCGGGCTGGAGGGCGCGGTGCGGGCGCTGGCGATGGCCCTGCCCACCCCGACCGAGGTGACGGCGTCGCTGCCGGGACGCCTCGACACGCCGGTCGAGTCGGCGGCCTACTTCGCGGTCGCCGAGGCGCTGGCGAACGCGGCCCGGCACGGCGGTGCCCGGAACACCGCGGTGGACCTGTGGCACACCGGGGACTCACTGTTCATGCGGATCAGCGACGACGGCCGTGGTGGGGCCGATCCGTCGGGTGGGACCGGGCTGCGGGGCATCGAACGCCGTCTCGCCGCCTTCGATGGCACGATGAGCCTGTCCAGCCCGCCGGGCGGACCGACCGTCGTGACCATGGAGCTGCCGTGCGCGTTGTCCTCGCCGAAGACCTCGCCCTCCTCCGGGACGGGCTGACCCGTCTCCTCGAGGCGTTCGAGTTCCAGGTCGTGGCGTCGGTCGACAACGGACCGTCGCTGCTGCCGGCCCTGCTGGAGCACAAGCCGGACGTGGCGGTGGTGGACGTACGCCTGCCGCCCACCTTCACCGACGAGGGGCTGCAGGCGGCGATCGCGGCCCGGCAGCGGGTGCCCGGCCTGCCGGTGCTGGTGCTGTCCCAGCACGTCGAGCCGCTGTACGCCCGGGAGCTGCTGACCGACCGGGCCGGCGGTGTGGGTTACCTGCTCAAGGATCGGGTGGCGAACGTGGCCCAGTTCGTGGACGCGGTGCGCCGGGTGGCGGGCGGCGGCACCGCGATGGACCCGGAGGTCGTCTCGCAGCTGCTCGCCCGCCACCAGCCGCCCCTGGCCGCGCTGACCGGCCGGGAGCGTGAGGTGCTGGGACTGATGGCCGAGGGCCGGTCGAACGGGGCGATCGCCACCAAGCTGTTCATCGGTGAGAAGGCGGTCAGCAAGCACATCAGCAGCATCTTCACGAAGCTGGGCCTGCCGCCCTCCGACGACGATCACCGCCGCGTCCTGGCCGTCCTCGCCTACCTCGACGTCTGAACCCCGGTCACTTCCGCAGGCGTGCGATCCGGCCGTCGCGGCCGGACGCCCAGCAGGAGCCGTCATCGGTGCAGGCCACCGCGTCGAAGCTGCCGGAGTCGAACCGGCGCCAGGTGACGCCGCCGTCGAAGGACACGTCGCTGCCGGTCGGCCCGACCGCCAGCGCGGTCCGTCCACGCCACCAGGCCACCCCGGACCGGTACTCGCCGGGCTCCCTCTTCGACACGGTCCAGTGCCGGCCACCGTCCCGGGTGACCGCCGCACCGTCCGGCGCGGACGTCTCGGTGTTGTAGTCGCCACCGACCGCGATCCCGTGCCCGGGGTCCCGGAACGCCAGTGAGTAGATTCCGGCGCTCGGCCCGCTGGGCAGCGGCGAATCGCTCACCTTCCAGGTGCGTCCGCCGTCGCGCGAGCTGAACACCCGGGCGGTGGCGTCACCGCCGGTGGCGAACCAGGCGTGGCGGCCGGACGAGACGAGACAGGTCCCGCTGGCCGCGAAGGCGAACTCGCCGGGCAGCGCTTCCGGCATGCCCTCGGTCGGGCTGACCTTCCAGGTGCGGCCGCCGTCGCGGGTGGCCAGGATCCGGAACTTCCCGCCGACCGGGTCGGACAGGGCCAGGCCGTGCCGCCGGTCGGAGAACGTCAGGCAGTCGTAGAAGGCGACCGGATCGTCGTTGCGGAACGTCTCGGTCCAGGTGGCACCGCCGTCCGAGGTCGCGTACACGCGGGAGTCCGGGCCGTTGCCGATGGTGAGGGCCACCGCGTTGCGGGAGTCGAAGGCCTCGATGTCCCGGAACTGCAACGCGGCCGCGTCCGGTGGCCCGACCGAGGCCCAGGTGCGTCCGCCGTCGACGGTCCGCAGAACCGTCCCGGCGGACCCGGCGGCCCACGCGACGTGTCCGCTGACCGGGGCCAGCCCACGGAACCGCGCGGTCGTGCCGGTGTCGGTGAGCTGCCAGGACAGTCCGGGGCCCGGGGTGAATCCGGTGCCGCCGGCCACGACGAGGGCGAGCACTGCTATGGACAGATTTCGATGCAACGTCATGCCGGCGAACCTACCGCGTCAGGCGGCGGATCTCGACGGTCCCGGTGACGGTACGGGTGCGGGCGCCTCGTTCGCGAAGAGCCGCCCGGCGAGCAGGCCACAGCCGAGGATCAGCACCGCGGCGATCATCGCGACCAGTCCCTGCGTCACGGGGCGCGGACGCCGGCCGGGCAGTCGCTGGAATCCGTTCAGCGCATCCATCATCGCCGCCCCTCTCCGCATCCCACCTCGATTCTCAACGGGCGGGGCGCTTCGGCGGTTGTCACTCGTTCTGGGTCAGTCGAACAACCGGGTACGAACCCCGTGTCCGTCGCATCACCATTAATGGGAGGTTTCGCTGATAGGAGAGGCCTGCCGATGGATGACCGATTCAGGACGGATTTCCGGCGCGGCGCTCTCACCGTGCTGATCGTGTCGACGGTGGCGGCGGCTCTGGCCGGTCTGGCCGTCCGCGCCTACGCGGAGGAGCGGGCCGGGGAGAGGCCGGTGATCGCGCGGCTCGGCGACCGTCCGTCCGGCGTCAGCCCAGCAGTGCCCGCAGACGAAGACTGTCCTGCGTCGTCCAGCCCGGTGGTGGAGCGATAGCGGCCCATCCGTCGACCGTCTCGGACTTGTACGAGTGTCCGTGCCCGGTCGGCACCTTGTTGGAGAAGACCAGGTCACAGGTGATCTGCCAGAACGTGATGCCGGGGTACCAATGCATGTCCGGGGTGACGTCCTGCGCCCGCTTCCCGACCAGCCACTCCGGTTTCTTCCAGAGCAGGTCCCAGCTCCACCAGACCACCGGATCGGTGGCGTTCTGCAGGTAGACCACCTTGGGCCGGGGCCCGGTCAGGTCGCGGAGCTCGGCCGCGTCGTCGGCGAACTCGACCGCCAGGCCCGGATAGTCCGGGTCCCAGACCGGGCTGCCGGGCTCCCGGCCGGCCGTGAGCACCCGGTGGGTCGGGTTGGCGAACGTCGGCCCGAGCAGCAGCGCCCCGTCCGCCCCGTCGACCAGGCGCTCCGGCGTGCCGAAGGTCATCTCCATCCCGTACGTCCCCAGGCTCTCCCCGAACAGCAGCAGCCGGGGCCGGGTCGCGGCCGGCAGCCGGGACCAGCGCTCCCGGACCGCGCCGATCAGTGCGTCGGCCGCGTCCGCCACCTCGGAGCGGTCGCCCATGAAGGCGAAGAAGCTGGGCAGGTACGAGTACTGCATGGACACCAGCGCGGTGTCCCCGGCGTACATGTACTCAAGGGAGCGGGTCACCTTGTTGTCGACCCAGCCGGTGCCGGTCGGGGTGAAGACGGCCACCACCGAGCGGTCGAACGCCCCGGTCCGGTCCATCTCGCGGACCACCAGTTCGGCGCGTTTCTCCAGGGTGTCGGCCGAGGTGAGGCCGGCGTAGACCCGGATCGGCTCCACCGCGGGCCGTCCGGCGAACTCGGTGAGCTGCTCGCCCGTGGGCGCCCCGGCCACGAACGCCCGGCCCTGGCGCCCAAGGGTGTCCCACGGCACGAGCGACCGCGGGCCGCCCGAGCGCAGCGTCGACGCCGGGACGGTCACGCCGTTGCCGGTCCCGCTGTTCTCCACGGCGGCCAGCCGGTCGGCGGTGGCGAACAGGTTGGCGATCAGCAGGCCGTCGAAGGCGCCGTACGCCAGCACGGCCACCACCAGGGTGCCGGCGCAGTAGGCGGCCGTGACCGGGAAGACCCGCCGGAACAGCAGGGCGCAGCCGTATGTGGCGAGTCGCAGTAGCCGGGCGATCAGCAGCAGCGTCCCGAAGGTCAGCAGGCTGACGCCGACGGTACGGGCCACGTCGTACTCCGGGACGGGTGGCATTCCGAGGCGGATCCGCAGATCACGCTGCCATCGGGTGCCCAGCCAGAGGAAGATCGCCACCAGGACGGGAAGTGCCGCGGCCAGCAGCAGCCAGGCGATCCGGGTGGTCCCGGCCCCGAAGGGACCGCGCACACGGCGGACCAGCGCGCCGGCGGCGGCACCGGTCGCGTAGCCCATGGCGGCCGTGATACCGGCCACGACGCCCTGCAGGAACCAGGCCCGGGGCAGCAGTGACGGGGTGAAGGAGAGGCAGTAGAAGACGGCGGCGAGGCCGGCTCCGGCGAGGCTCAGGCGGGTCCGGACGATACGTCGCCGGGGTGGCGGGAGAACCGGCAGGACGACGGGGGAGTCGGAGAGGGGGCGGCGAGGGGAGGGGATCCGGGCGCGGAGCGCCGCAGGCCAGCTGGGCGGCGACGAGACCACCTGTCTGTGCATCCGGTGCTCCGTTCGTCGGACCGGTCCGCACCGGGCGTGAGGACATCTACCCGACGCGCTGCCTCCCCATTCTCATGGCTCGATGCCGTTGAGCGCCGCCCTATTTCTCTCCGGGTAATCCCTGGTTTCTTGCCCGGGGAAGCTTCACTCCGGCCCCCGCGTGGCCGATGACATGCGGTGAGGAGGAACGCGATGCGGCTGCGTAACTGGATCGCGGTGCTGGTCAGCGTGCTGTTGCTGGCCGGTGCCGGGGTCGCCGGCATTCTGGTGAACCGCTCGACCGTCAAGGCGGTGGAGGCCGTCCACGAGAAGGACACCACGGCGCTCGGTACCAACAACGGCACCCTGACCGGGCAGCTGCAGAAGAACTCCACCCTGGAGCTCGCGAAGCTGCTCGGCACCGCCGCCATGCGCCTGGGTGTCAACGACGCGAAGGACCGGATCACGCTGTCCGTTCTCGCGGCCAAGAGCACCACGTTCCAGTACGGCATGGCCACCGCGGCCGCGGATGGCAAGGTCCTCACCGCGAGCCGTTCCTCGGGCCTCCCGTCGGCGTCCGACACGGCCTGGGCGCCCTTGTGGAAGTCGCTCGAGACGCGGGCCTTCGGTTTCTCCGGCGTCATGCTCGCGGGTGAGGCGTACGTGACCGCGGTCGCCATCCCGATCAAGGTCGGTGGCGGACTGGTCGGTCACCTGATCGGGTTCAACCAGGTCGCCACGACCCCCCTGCACGGCTACATCCGTGAGCTGCGCAGCGACGTGCACAAGACGATGATCGTGGACACCGCCGGCCGGATCGGCGCGGCCAGCGACGACGCGCTTGTCGGCGGTGAGATCAACAAGGCGATCCGGCCCGGTCTCGGCCTGACCGGGAGCCGGTTCGTCGAGTACACCGAGAACGACGTGAAGATGATCGCGGTCGTCGTCGGGGTGCAGCCGAGCGGCTGGTCCTATGTGCGGACCCAGACGAAGGCCTACTTCGACGGTGCCGTCTACAGCCGCAGCCAGACGCTGAACCTGACGCTGCTCGTGATGCTGGTGATCGGTGTGGTGGGCATCACGGTGCTCGGCTACCGGACCCAGATCACCCGGCGCCGCGCCGACGAACGGTTCCAGGCTCTCTTCCAGCACGCCCCCGACCTGGTCTCGGTGCTCGACGTCGACGGCCGGATCATCTTCAGCAGCCCGAGCACCACCTCGGTGCTCGGCTTCAAGGCCGGCTCGCTCGCCGGGCACAGCGTCTTCGACGTGGTGCACCACGAGGACCAGCCGCAGATGCGCGAGCGTCTCGGCACCCTGCTCGCCGACCCGGACGGGGTGCTGCGCCTGCAGTGCCGGGTCCGGACGGCGGACGGCGAGTTCCGCTGGTTCGATTTCACCGCGTCCAACCAGATGCACAACCCGTCGCTGAACGGTGTGGTGATCAACGCCCGGGACATCTCGGAGAACCGGGCGTTCCAGGAGCGGCTCGAGCACGAGGCCCAGCATGACCCGTTGACCGGCCTGCCCAACCGGCGCCGGATGCAGGACAAGCTCAACTCGACGCTGCGCTCGGACGCGGTCGCGGTGCTCTTCGTCGACCTGAACGGCTTCAAGCCGGTCAACGACGCGCACGGCCACGAGGTCGGCGACGAACTGCTGCGCCAGGTGGCCGACCGGCTCAGCGCCTGTGTGCGGGCCGAGGACGTGCTCTCCCGGGTCGGTGGCGACGAGTTCGTCATCCTGATGCCCGGCGTGATGACGGCCGACGACGCGGTGGCCATGAGCGGCCGCGTACGGTACGTCCTCGAGCTGCCGTTCCGGATCGACGGGCACGAGATCGGGATCGGGGCGAGCGTCGGCGTGCACCTGGCCGCGGCCGCCACCGACCCGGACGAGGCCCTGCGCGCCGCCGACCACGCCATGTACGAGATCAAGCACACCACCCGGGTTCCCGCCGGGGTGACGATCAGGGTGGGCCGGCACCGTGCGGTGGACTAAACTTCGTGCACACTGGGTGCATTAAGTCCGACCGGAACGGTGGTGGCCGCGGTGTCAAAGGTGTTCTCCCGGCGGGATCTCGACTTCCTGCTCTACGAATGGCTCGACGCCGAGGCGCTGACCGCCCGCGAGCGGTTCGCCGAGCACTCCCGGGAGACGTTCGACGACTTCCTGGACGTCTCCCAGCAGATCGCCGAGCGTGACTTCGCCCCGCACAACCGTGCCGGCGACCTCAACGAGCCCACCTTCGACGGCGAGCGGGTCACTCTCATCCCGGAGGTGAGCCGGGCGCTGAAGGTCTTCGCCGAGTCCGGCCTGATCGCGGCCGGCTTCCCCGCCGAGCACGGCGGCCTGCAGCTGCCGCACGTGGTGCAGCGGGCCTGCTTCCTCTGGTTCCAGGCCGCCAACACCGGCACCTCGGCGTACGCGATGCTCACCTCCGGCAACGCCCACCTGCTGCTGACGCACGGCACCGACGAGCAGATCCGCCGCTACGTCCACCCGATGCTGGAGGGCCGGTTCACCGGCACCATGTGCCTGTCGGAGCCACAGGCCGGCTCCTCGCTCAGCGACGTGGCCACCAAGGCCGTCCGGCGCGAGGACGGCACCTACGTGCTCAACGGCGGCAAGATGTGGATCTCCGGCGGCGACCACGAGCTCAGCGAGAACATCATCCATCTGGTCCTCGCCCGGGTCGCCGGCGCGCCGGCCGGGGTCAAGGGCCTGTCGCTGTTCATCGTGCCGAAGAGGAACCTGGACACCGGCGAACGCAACGGCGTGGTGCTGGCCGGGCTCAACCACAAGATGGGCTACCGCGGCACCACCAACACGGTGCTCGCCTTCGAGGACGCGGCCGGCGAGCTGGTCGGCGAGGAGGGCCGCGGCCTCCAGTACATGTTCCACATGATGAACGAGGCCCGGATCGGCGTCGGCTCCGGCGCGGTGGCCCTCGGCTACACCGGCTACCTGCATGCTCTCGCGTACGCCCGGGAACGTCAGCAGGGCCGTCCGGTCACCGCCAAGGACCCGCTCGCCCCGCCCGTCCCGATCGTCGAGCACCCCGACGTCCGCCGCATGCTGCTCGCGTCGAAGACGTACGTCGAAGGCGGTCTTGCCCTGGTCCTCTATGCCGCGAAGCTGCTGGACGAGCCGTCGCCGGAGAACGACCTGCTCCTGGACACGCTGACCCCGATCGTGAAGGCCTGGCCGTCGCAGTGGTGCCGCCTCGCCGACGACCACGCCATCCAGGTGCACGGCGGCTACGGCTACACCCGCGAGTACCCGGTCGAGCAGTTCTACCGCGACAACCGCCTCAACTCGATCCACGAGGGCACCGACGGTATCCAGGCCCTCGACCTGCTCGGCCGCAAGGTCACCCAGCGGGGCGGCGCCGGCCTGGCCCTGCTCCTCGACCGGATCCGGGCCACCGCTCTCAAGAGTGACCTGGGAGCCCCCGTACTGGAGGCGTGCGACCGGCTCGCCGCGACCACCGCCCGCCTGTGGGCCGACCCCTCGACAGCGCTGATCAACGCCACGGCATATCTGGACGCCGCCGGCCACCTCGTGATCGCCTGGATGTGGCTGGAGCAACTGCTTGCCGCGGAGGGCAAGGAGGGCGACTTCTACGAGGGCAAACGCCTCGCGGCGCGGTACTTCGTCACCCACGAGCTGCCCCGGATCGGCCCGATGCTGGACCTGCTCGACTCGGGCGACACCCTGCTTCGGGACATGGACGACGCCTGGTTGGGCTAGGTTCGCAGGTATGGCCGGTAAAGCCACGATCATCGAAGTCGGCGACCACGAGGTCCGGGTCTCCAACCCGGATCGCGTCTACTTCCCGGAGCTCGGCGCCACGAAGCTCGACCTGGTCGAGTACTACCTGGCGGTGAGCGACGGGATCGTCCGCGCGCTGCGCGAACGACCCTGCATGCTGCACCGGTTCCCGGACGGCCTCGCGGGGGAGAAGGTGCACCAGAAACGGGTGCCGAACGGCGCTCCGCCCTGGCTGGAGACGGTCCGGGTGAAGTTCCCGCGCTACAACCGGCACGCCGACGAGCTGTGCGTCACCAAGCCGGCCGACGTGATCTGGGCGGTCCAGATGTCCACCGTGGAGTTCCACCCGTGGAACTCCCGGCGGGCCGACACCGAGCGGCCCGACGAGTGGCGCATCGACCTCGACCCGATGCCGGACTGCCCGTTCGACACGGTCCGCCGGGTCGCGCCGGTGGTCCGTGAGGTTCTCGACGAGCTCGGCGTCACCGGCTTCCCGAAGACCTCCGGCGGCAAGGGCCTGCACGTCTACGTGCGGATCGATCCACGCTGGGAGTTCTCCGACGTACGCCGGGCCGCGCTCGCCTTCGCCCGCGAGGTGGAGCGGCGTGCCCCCGACGACGTGACGACCACCTGGTGGCGCCGCGACCGCGATCCGAGCGCGCTGTTCATCGACTACAACCAGAACGCCCGCGACCACACCATCGCGAGCGCCTACTCGGTGCGGGGCGTGCCCACGGCCACCGTCTCCACTCCGGTCACCTGGGACGAGATCCAAGACCTCGACCCGAAGGACTTCACCATCCGTACGGTCCCCGCGCGCTTCGCCGAGCTCGGAGACCTGCACGCCGCCATCGACGATCATGCGTACTCGCTGGACACCCTGCTGGAGTGGGCCGACCGCGACGAGAAGGCCGGCCTGACCGTCCCCGACGAGAAATCCGCCGACTGACGGAACCGATCGCCTGCCGTCCGCGTGTATCGGGCATGGTGGTCTCGACAGTGATGATCGGCGCGGACGACTCGCTCGGAGAAGCCGACGGCTTCGAGGCGTTCTACCGGGCCAACGCCGACCGGGTGCACCGTGCCCTCGCCGTAACGCTGCGTCGCGACGACCTGGCCGCCGAGGCTGTGGCCGAGGCGATGGCGCGGGCCTACGCGCGCTGGGACACCGTCCGCCGGCTGGACAATCCGGCCGGCTGGGTCTTCCGGGTGGGTCTCAACTGGGCCACCTCGTGGTGGCGCAAGGTGCGGCGGGAACGCCCACCGGCCGACGAGTCGGCCCACCCGCATCTGCGGCCGCCGGACAACGCGGTCGTCGCCCGGGACGCGCTGGCCAAACTGCCCGCGGCGCAGCGAGCAGTGATCACCTGCCGGGTGCTTCTGGACTTCTCCACCGCCGAGACCGCGGCCGCCCTGCGGATAAGCGAGGGCACCGTCAAGAGCCGGCTGTCGCGCGGTCTGGCCACCCTCCGGCTCGAGCTGAACAGCGAGGACTGAGTCATGGAAAGGATTCCACAGGACATGGCCGAGGCGGTTCGGGTGGCGGCGGGAGCCGCACGGGGATATCCGGGCGACCTGGCCGACATCCATCGGCGGGCCCGGCGGTTCCGCAGGCGTCAGATGGTTCTGTCCGCGGCGGCAGTGGTGGCGGTGGTCGCCGGGGCCGGCGCGGGCGTGAGCCTCATGCGGCGGGCCGAACCGGCCCCGCCGCCGGCCGCCACCGGCGAACCCGTCGTCGCGGTCCCCTCGGTGGCGCCCAGCACCGGCCCGGCCTCGTCGCCCGCGGCCAAGGGCCCCGTCCAGCATCTCGTCCTCCGGGATGCGGACGGTACGTACGAGGCACCCAGCGGCAAGCGCTTCGAGATCGGCGGGGAGACCCGGCTGGCCGAGATCCTTCCGGACGGCACCCTGGTCACCCACGACGTGGTGGGCTCCCGGAACTGGGAACGCCTCGTGGTGCTGGCGGACGGCTCGCTCGTCGCGCTGGGCTCGCACGACACCCGGCCCGGGACGAAGCGCACCGACGGCCCGGACGTCACGGGGGTCGAGTACCGCCTCGTCGTGACCCGGCCGGACGGCAAGGTGCGGATCCAGCGTGACGTCCGCAGACAGGGGGAGCCCGTCGTGCTGGTGACCGCGACGGCGACCACCGCATACCTCTGGCGTCCGGCCGGTCTGGTCTCGCACAACCTGACGACCGGCAAGGAGAGGATCGTCGTCAGGAGTGCCGCGGTACAGGTCGGCGACGCCGATCAGATACGTTTCATCGACCTCTCCGGCAACCGGCTGGCGATCGCCCGGATGCGGGACGAGTGCGTGCCCCGTGTCTACGACGTCACCACCGGCCGGCTGGTGGCCGAGATCCCGCTGACCGCGTCGGGCTGCATCGCCCTGAGCGACATGCGGGTCTCCCCGGACGGCGCCACGCTGGCCGTCGTCTACGACCGGAACGGCGAGAAGGGCCTGGACAGCGCCGCGGACCAGATCCGGATCTCCGACGGGAAGGTGTTGAACGGCACGTTCATGCTGAACCAGGGGTTCGAGAAGATCCCCCCGGCGATCACGGCGGCGTGGGAGAACGACAAGACGCTGCGGCTCGCGGTCTATCCGGTCGGTGCTTCCGGGGTCAGCCTGATGAATCTTTTCAGCATGACGATCGACTAAGTCTTCTATTGACATCATCCGATGGCTATCGTCGGGCGATGGGACTTTTGTCCGCTCTTGATCGGGAGCACACCGTCGCTCCCGCCGGGTACAGCCGCTGGCTCATCCCGCCGGCTGCCCTGTCGGTGCACCTGTGCATCGGCCAGGCCTACGCGACCAGCGTCTACAAGAACTCGCTGGTCCAGCACTTCGACACCAGCCAGACGGCCATCGGGATCGTGTTCAGCATCGCCATCGTCATGCTCGGGCTGTCCGCCGCGGTCGGCGGCACCTGGGTGGAGCGCAGCGGACCGCGCAAGGCCATGTTCGTGTCCGCCTCGTTCTGGTCGTCCGGGTTCCTGGTCGGTGCTCTCGGCATCGCCACCGGTCAGCTCTGGCTGCTCTACCTGGGTTACGGCGTGCTCGGCGGCATCGGCCTGGGCATCGGTTACATCTCGCCGGTCTCCACACTGATCAAGTGGTTTCCCGACCGGCCGGGTCTGGCCACCGGGCTCGCGATCATGGGGTTCGGCGGTGGCGCGCTGATCGCCGGCCCGCTGTCGCGGCAGCTCATGTCGCTCTACGACGGCGACTACGACCCGGCGGTGGCCACCTCGGTGGCCGACGGGGACGCGCTGACCGGCCTGTTCGTGACCCTCGGCATCGGCTATTTCGTGATCATGATGTTCGGGGTGGTCAACATCCGGGTGCCCCGCGAGGGCTGGCGCCCGGACGGCTGGGACCCCGCGACGGTACGTGAGAAGCCGCTGGTCACCACGGCCGATGTGTCGGCCGCGAATGCCGTACGCACGAGGTCGTTCTGGTTGCTCTGGATCGTGTTGTTCTGCAACGTGACCGCCGGGATCGGCATCCTGGAGCAGGCCAGCCCGATGATCCAGGACTTCTTCCGCGGGCCGGACGGGATCTCCACGGTCACGGTGTCGGCGGCGGCGGGGTTCGTGGGTCTGCTGTCGCTGTTCAACATGGCCGGCCGGTTCGCCTGGTCGTCGACTTCGGACCTGATCGGGCGCAAGCCGATCTACATGGTCTACCTGGGCGTCGGCATGCTCCTGTACGCCCTGCTCGCGCTCGCCGGTCACCTGGCGACAGCGCTGTTCGTACTGCTGGCCGGGGTGATCCTGTCGTTCTACGGCGGTGGATTCGCCACCGTGCCCGCCTATCTGCGGGACCTGTTCGGGACCTATCAGGTGGGCGCGATCCACGGCCGGTTGCTGACCGCCTGGTCGGCCGCCGGGGTGGCCGGTCCGCTGATCATCAACGGGTTCCTGGACGCGCAGGGCAAGCCGGGCACGCTGACGGCGGACGCCTATCGCCCGGCACTGTTCACCATGGTCGGCGTGCTGGCCGTCGGGTTCGTCGCCAACCTGCTGATCCGTCCGGTGCCCGAACACCACCATGAACCGGCCGCCGCGAAGGAGGAGGTGCCGGGATGAGGACGAGGCTCGTGCTGTCCTGGGGGCTGGTGGCCCTGCTGCTGGGTTACGGAGTGGTCCAGACCCTGATCACCGCGGCGAAGCTGTTCGCCTAGCCCCTATCACCGCCGATCTTGTGGCGTTACGGCTGACATCTCGGCGCAAGTCAACAAGATCTGTGCCCGGGGCCGGCGGTGCTCTCCCGGATGATCAGTTTGTGCGGAGCGCGTACCTCGAGGCCCTCGGGAGGGGTCGCGCTCGTGATGCGCAGCAGCAACCTCTCCACCGCGGTGGTCGCGATCATCTCCTTGTCCGGGGAGATGGTGGTGATCGTGGGGTTCGAGAAGCGGCCGTCCTCGATGTCGTCGTAACCGATGACCGCGACGTCCTCGGGCACCCGCAGCCCGCGCGACACGATCGTGCGGATCGCGCCGAGCGCGACCAGGTCGGAGTAGCAGAACACGGCGTCCGGCGGCTCGGGCAGGTCGAGCAGGTGGGCCATGGCCCGGGCGCCGTCCGGCCGGTTGAACCGGGGCGTGCTGATGATCAGATCCTCGCGCGGGGTGAGCCCGCGGGCCGCGTGCGCCTCGCGGAAGCCCTGGGTGCGCCGCTGCGCCGCCTCGCCGGTGGCGTACGGCTGGTCGCCGATGGCGGCCACCCGCTGCCGGCCCAGGTCGAGCAGGTGCTCGGTGGCCTGGCGGGAGGCGGCGACGTCGTCGATGCCCACGTGGTCGAAGCTGCCGTCGCTGGACCGCTCGCCGAGTATGACGAGAGGCAGGTTCGGGTCGCGGTCGGCGAGTGCCTGCTGGTCGAGGCCGAGCGGGCTGAAGATGATGCCGTCGAAGAGCAGCCGGCGGGAGCCGTGTGCGATGAACGCTCGCTCGTGTTCGGGGTCGCCGTCGGTCTGGTCGATCAAAACGTTATAGCCGCTTTTCCGCGCTGCCCGGATCACGCTCTGCAACAACTCGGAGAAATACGGGGTGTCCAGGTACGGGACGACGACCGCGATCTGACCGGATCGGCCCTGTGCGAGGTTGCGGGCCAGCACGTTGGGCCGATAGCCGAGCTGTTCGACCGCGCGTTGAACACGCTCTCTCGTGTGTTCGGTGACGTTGGCGTAGCCGTTCACCACGTTGGAGACGGTTCGGCTGGAGACGCCGGCCAACTCCGCGACGTCACGCAGAGTGACTTCTCGACGCATTCTTGCCCCCTCTGGCCGCCCCAAGTTTCCGGCAGGTTACCCCTTGCCGACGTTCGGGGTGCCGTGCATGCTTTGCTTTGCAGCGCTGCAAAAGCGTAGCAACATCGCTCGACCAGCGGTGAAGACTGTTGGACGTGTGAGCTCTGGCCTAACGGCCGACCCCCGGCGTGCCAGCGCCGGAGGTCGGCTCTCCGAGCCCTTACCAGGCGCGGAAATGATCAACTGGATACGCATCTACTTGTCTGTGAGGACCCAGTGAACATCGGCAACTTTAGTGCACGGAGAGTCAGTCGGCGATCAGTTGTGGCGGCGGTCGCGGCGACGGCCCTCGCGCTGACCGGTTGCAGCAGCGGCGGTGACGACGACAAACCCGCCGAGAAGCCCACCGGCACGGTCACCGTCAAGGTGTGGGCCTGGTACCCGGAGTTCAAGGCCGTCGTCGACCAGTTCAACGCCACCCACACCGATGTCAAGATCGAGTGGACGAACGCGGGCACCGGCCAGGACCAGTACACCAAGCTGCAGACCGCGCTGAAGGCAGGCAAGGGCGCGCCCGACGTGGTGATGCTGGAGCTGCAGGAGATCCCCACCTTCGCGCTCACCAAGCATCTGGTCGACCTCGGCAAGTACGGTGCGAACGACGTCAAGGGCGACTACGCGGGCTGGGCCTGGAGCCAGGTCAGCTCCGGTGAGCAGGTCTACGCGATCCCGGTCGACGCCGGCCCCATGGCGATGATGTACCGCGACGACATCTTCAAGAAGTACAACCTGACCGTCCCGACCACGTGGGACGAGTACAAGGCGCAGGCCGAGAAGCTGAAGGCCGCCTCCGGTGGCAAGAGCTTCATGACCGACTTCGGCGCCAACGACGGCGGCTTCATGACCGGTCTGTTCTGGCAGGCCGGCGCCAAGCCGTACACCTACGACATCGCGAACCCGAGCAGCATCGGCGTGAACGTCAACAGCGCCGAGGCCAAGAAGGTCTTCGAATACTGGGAGGGCATGGTCAACAACGGCCTCGCCGACACCACCGCCTTCCACACCACGGACTTCTACAACGGTCTCGGCTCGGAGAAGTACGCCACCTATCTCGCGGCCGGCTGGGGCCCCGGTTACATCCAGGCCAACGCCGGCGGTGCGGCCGGCAAGTGGAAGGTCGCCCCGCTGCCGCAGTGGACCGCCGGCGCCAACGCGCAGGGTGACTGGGGTGGCTCGTCGTTCGCGGTGACCGACCAGGCCAAGTACCCGGACATCGCGGCCAAGGTCGCCATCGAGATCTTCGGCGCCAAGAACACCGAGGCCTGGAAGATCGGTATCGACAAGGCGTTCCTCTTCCCGACCGTCACCCCGGTGCTCGAGTCGGACGCCTTCACCGGCAAGACCTACGACTTCTTCGGTGGCCAGAAGGTCAACGAGGTCTTCGTGCCGGCCTACAGCGCGATCGGCGAGCTCGACTGGAGCCCGTTCAACAGCTACAACTTCAACCAGCTGACCACCAACCTGGGCCAGGCGATCGAGAAGAAGACGTCCTGGACGGCGTCGCTGGACGCCGCGCAGGAGAACATCAAGACCTACGCCACCCAGCAGGGCTTCAAGGTCCAGTAATGACCGAGGTACAGACTTCCCCCGCGGCCGCTCCGGCGGCCGCGGGGCCCTCGGAGAAGACCGGACGGCGCTCCCACCGGCGGGAGGCGGCCGCCGGCTGGCTCTTCGTGCTCCCGTTCGCGGTGCTGCTGGTCGCGTTCCTGCTGCTGCCGATGGCGTACGCGTTCAAGATCAGCCTCTACCGGTCGACCCTGATCGAGGGCGAGGTCTTCGCGTTCTTCGACAACTACAAGCAGGCGATCGACGACCCGCTGGTCCGTGAGGGCGTGGTCCGGGTCCTGATCTTCGGACTGATCCAGACACCGGTGATGATCGGTGTGGCCCTGCTCGCGGCGCTGCTGATCGACGCGGCCACCTCCCGGTTCTCCCGGTTCTTCCGGCTCGCGGCGTTCGTTCCTTACGCCGTCCCGGTGGTCATCGGCACGCTGATGTGGGGCTTCCTGTACAGCGACAGCCTCGGCCCGTTCTCCGGCCTGGGCATCGACTTCGTCTCCAGTGACACGGTGCTGGCGTCGCTGGGCAACATCACGACCTGGCAGTGGGCCGGTTACAACATGATCGTCCTGTACGCGGCACTGCAGGGCCTGCCCCGCGAGACATACGAGTCGGCGAAGATCGACGGCGCCGGCGAGGTGCAGATCGCTCTGCGGATCAAGACGCCGATGATCTCGTCGGCGCTCGTCCTGGCCACGCTCTTCACCATCATGGGCACCCTGCAGTTCTTCACCGAGCCGCTGATCCTGCAGCCGCTCAACCCGGGCGCGATCACCCAGCACTACACACCCAACGTGTACGCCTACAACCAGGCGTTCTCGTTCCAGCAGTACAACTACTCGGCGGCGATCTCGTTCCTGCTCGGCGCGGTGGTCTTCATCGGGTCGTACATCTTCCTGTTCGCCACCCGGAAGAGGAGCGCGCTGCAATGAGCTTCAAGAAAGGCAGCGTCGCCGCCCACGTCGTGATGGGCCTGCTGGCGATCTACTTCCTGCTCCCGTTCTGGTGGCTGCTGGTCGCCGCGACCAAGAACAACGACGGTCTGTTCCAGTCCTCGTCGCTGTGGTTCTCCGACTTCCAGCTGATCGACAACCTGAAGCTGCTGTTCGCGCAGAACGACGGGGTGTACCTCACCTGGCTGCGCAACTCGGCGTTCTACGCGGTCGTCAGCGGCGTCGGCGCCACGGTGATCTCGGCGCTCGCCGGGTACGCCTTCGCCAAGCTGCGCTTCCCGGGCCGCAACGCCCTGTTCGCGCTGCTGCTGGGTCTGATCATGGTGCCGGCCACGGCGCTCGTGCTGCCCACGTACCTGCTGATGTCACAGGCGAACATGGTCGACACGATCTGGGCCGTGATCCTGCCGTCGCTGCTCAACCCGTTCGGCGTCTACCTGCTGAGGGTGTACGTCCACGACTCGATCCCGGACGAGATGCTCGAGGCGGCCCGCATCGACGGCGCCGGCGAGTTCCGGGTGTTCCGCAGTGTGGCCCTGCCCGCGATGAGGCCGGCCCTGGTCACCGTCCTGCTGTTCAGCATGGTCGCGTCCTGGAACAACTTCTTCCTGCCGCTGGTGATGCTGAGCGACGACCAGCTCTACCCGCTGACCGTCGGCCTCCGGGCCTGGTACATGTCGGCGATCATGGGCAACGGCGGAGCGGCCACGTTCAACGTGATCGTGACCGGCGCGCTCGTGGCGATCGTGCCCCTGATCGCGGCCTTCCTGATGCTCCAGCGGTACTGGCGCGGCGGCCTGACCATCGGCTCCGTCAAGTAACCCGCGCATCTCCTCTTCTTTTCTTGCAAAGGGAACAACCATGCTCCGTGCGCGTGTCGCATTGAATCCGGCTGCCGTCGTGGCGCCCGTCAGCCGCCGCACCTTCGGCTCGTTCGTCGAGCACATGGGCCGCTGCGTCTACACCGGCATCTACGAACCGGACCACCCGCTGGCCGACGAGGACGGCTTCCGCACCGACGTGCTGGCGCTCGCCCGTGAGCTGGGCGTCACCATGGTCCGCTACCCGGGCGGCAACTTCGTCTCCGGCTACCGCTGGGAGGACGGCGTCGGCCCGCGCGGGCAGCGGCCCCGCCGGCGCGACCTGGCCTGGCGCAGCATCGAGACCAACGAGGTCGGCATCGACGAGTTCGCCAAGTGGGCGGAGAAGGCCGACGTCGAGATCATGTACGCGGTCAACCTCGGCACCCGTGGTGTGCAGGAGGCGCTCGACGTCCACGAGTACATCAACCACCCGGAGGGGACGGCCCTGTCCGAGCAGCGCCGGGCCAACGGGGCGGAGAAGCCGTACGGCATCAAGGTCTGGTGTCTCGGCAATGAATTGGACGGCCCCTGGCAGACCGGGCACAAGACCCCCGAGGAGTACGGCCTTCTCGCGGCCAGCACGGCGCGGGCTCTCCGCTCGGCCGAACCGGATCTGGAACTGGTCGCCTGCGGCAGCTCGTCCTCCTCGATGCCGACGTTCGGCACCTGGGAGTCGACGGTGCTCGAGCACGCGTACGACGTGGTGGATTACGTGTCCTGCCACGCGTACTACGAGGAGCACGACGGCGACCTGGGTTCCTTCCTGGCCTCGGCGGTCGACATGGACTTCTTCGTGAACAGCATCGTGGCCACGGCGGACGCGGTCGGTGCCCGGCTCAAGAGCACCAAGAAGATCAACCTGTCGTTCGACGAGTGGAACGTCTGGTATCTCTCCCGCTTCCAGAACGCCCCGCTGCCCGAGGAGTGGAAGGTCGCCCCGCGGGTCATCGAGGACCGGTACAACGTCGCGGACGCCGTGGTGGTCGGCAACCTGCTGATCTCGCTGCTGCGGCACAGCGATCGGGTGACCGCGGCCTGCCAGGCGCAGCTCGTCAACGTGATCGCCCCGATCATGACCGAGCCCGGCGGCCCGGCCTGGAGGCAGACCATCTTCCACCCGTTCGCCAAGACCGCCGCACTGGCCAAGGGCGACGTGCTGCGCCTGCACATCGACGCGCCGACCTACGAGACGGCGAAGTACGGGCCCGCCCCGCTGGTCGACGCGGTCGCCACCCACGACGCGGCCACCGGCGACGTGACCCTGTTCGCGGTGAACCGGGACGTGGCGAACCCGGTCGAGTTCGGCGTGGACCTGAGCGCCCTCGGAGCCGGCCTGACCGTCGCCGAGTCCTGGACGCTGACTGACGACGACGTCTACGCGAGCAACAGCAAGGACGCCCCGGAGCGGGTCACGCTGCGCCCTCTGACGGACGTCCCCGGCGGCGCGATCACGGTCGACGGCGGAGCCGTCACCCTGTCCCTGCCCCGAGTCTCCTGGACCGCCATCCGCTTCACCCGCTGACCCCGCGGCTGTCGCGCACCGCTGTCTCGCGTGAGCTGAGACAGCGGTGCGCGACAGCGGGGAAGTTTCTGTTATCGGCGGTCGGTGAGAACGTCGGAGAATTTGACCTTAAAGGAACGTTAAAGCCTCTGTGAGAGCGTTCTCTCGCGACGAATAATGGGCGGCCTACCCCTGACAGCCCCCACGGAGGTCACATCCCCATGCGTCGCAAAAGGAGCCTGATACTCGCCGCGGTGGCGACTGTCGCAGCGCTCGCCACCGCCTGGATCGCCCTGCCCGCCTCGGCGGCCGCACCGACCGCCACCCTGCGTACGGTCTCCGACTGGGGCAGCGGCTGGCAGGACGAGATCACCATCAGCAACACCGGAACGTCCGCGATGACGTCCTGGAAGGTCGAGTTCGATCTGCCGGCCGGAAGCTCGATCGGCAGTTTCTGGGACACCGAGATGACCGCTTCGGGCAGTCATCGGACATTCACCAACCGTGCCTGGAATGGTTCCGTCCCGGTGGGCGCGAAGGTGACGTTCGGCTTCGTCGGCGCCGGAGCGCAGCCGATCAACTGCAAGCTGAACGGCAACCCGTGCAGCGGCGAGTCGACGGCCACCCAGCCGCCGGTCACCACCCCCGCCACGACGGTCCCGACCACGCGGCCGACCACGGCGGCGCCGACGACCGCGCCCACGACAAAGGCCCCGACCACTCCGGTGACCACCACGCCGGCCGCGACCGTTCCGCCGGCGGGTGACCTGCTGCCGGTCACGGTGACGAACCGCAGCGGCCGCAACGAGCCGGTCTACCTGTACGTGCTCGGCGTGAACCTGCAGACCGGCAAGCTCGGGTACGTCAACGCGGGAGGCGGCTTCACCCCGTGGACCGGCGGCGGTCCGGTTCCGGTGCCCGCGCCGGACGTCTCGATCCCCGGCCCGGCCAACGGCTCCAGCACGACGATCAAGGTGCTCAAGAACCTCTCCGGCCGGATCTACTTCTCGTTCGGCAGGAAGCTGGACTTCCGGATCACCACCGACGGCCTGGTCCAGCCGGCCCCGTGGGCGGGCGGCGACCCGAACCGGGACATCCTGTTCGACTGGAGCGAGTTCACCCTCAACGGTTCCGGCCTGTGGCTGAACAGCTCGCAGGTCGACATGTTCGCGGTGCCGCACGGTGTCTCGGTCACCGGTGGCAGCGGGAAGACCTCGAAGACCGGTGAGCTGGTCGCCAACGGCCGGCAGAAGGTCATCGACGCGGTCCGGGCGAACCCCGACTTCGCCAAGAGCGTGGTCACTCGTTCCGACGGCACGGTGCTGCGGGTCCTCGCCCCCGGCAAGGCGGCCGACGCCGGGCTGATGAGCCCCACCTACCTGGACTCGTACATCACGAGCGCCTGGAACGCGTACACCTCGAAGACCCTGACCGTCGTGCCCTTCGGCGACCGTCCGGACGTGAAGTACCTGGGCCGCACGAGTGGCAACGTCATGAACTTCACCGACGGCAGCGGCCGGACCGTGGCCTCGTTCACCAAGCCGTCGACCGCGAACGTGTGGGGCTGTGACGGTGCTCTCGGCGCGCCGAACGACCAGGTGGTCGGACCGATCTCCCGGACCCTCTGCTCGGCGCTGTGGCGGACCACGCTCGGCCGGATCGACACGCAGCCGGGTGGCAAGGCCGCCGACTTCTACACCGGCGGGCCGGCCAACCCGTACGCGAAGTCGATCCACGACAACATGGTCGACGGCCGGGCGTACGCCTTCGCCTTCGACGACGTGCTGGCCCAGGAGTCGCTGGTACATGATGGAGATCCGCGCGCGGCCGGCATCACGCTGTCCCCGTTCTGATCTCCCGTAGGAGAAGGATCTTCTACATCGACGAAGCCCACTCTGAAAAGAGTGGGCTTCGTGCATTATGTGGCAATCGTCACTCGACGGTCGTCGAAGTGGTCGAGACGAGCACATGCGCTGGTCGTGCCACGTCTGAGGGTCGCGTGGGCCGGTGCTGGTCGTCCCATGGCGCCGGGGGCAAGTTTCCTTCCCGTGTCCATACGGTTAGCCTCCCCTCAGTTAGGTAAGGTTTACCTTATTGGAGGCCCCCGTTGGAGCGGTCCGATTCTCCGCATCTGTTTTCCGGCTCCACGCTGGACGCTTACACGTCCGGTGTGTGGCACGCGTCGGCGCTGCTCGCCGACCGGGTGAAGGCGGTGCGGCAGCCGTACTCCGGCGCAGGCGTCGCCGAGTTGCAGGAACAGGTCGACACCGTCGACCTCGACCGCCCCCTCGGGGACACCGGTGCGGCACTGCACGAAGTCGCCCGGCTCTACCTGGACAACGCCGTCTGGTTCCACGAGCCGACCTACGTCGCCCACCTCAACTGCCCGGTCGCCATCCCCGCGCTCAGCGCCGAGGTGCTGATCTCGGCGGTCAACTCCTCGGTGGACACCTGGGACCAGAGCACCGCGGGCACCCTCATCGAGCGCCGCCTGATCGACTGGACGGCCGGGCGGATCGGCTTCGGCCCGGGCGCCGACGGCATCTTCACCAGCGGCGGCACCCAGTCCAACCTGCAGGCCCTGCTCCTGGCCCGCGAGGAGACCCTTGCGGGTCTCACCGAGGACCGGGCCACCGTGATCCCGCGACTGCGGATCTTCGCGACCACCGAGAGCCACTTCAGCGTCAGCAAGTCGGCCGGCATCCTCGGCATGGCCGCCGACGCGGTGGTCGGTGTGGCCACCGACGGCACCGGCCGGATGGACCCGGAGGCGCTCGCCGCCGCCATCGACGACGTGAGCCGCGACGGTGGCGTCCCGATGGCCGTGGTCGCCACTGCCGGCACAACGGACCTGGGCCGCATCGACCCGGTCGACGCCGTCGCGGCGATCTGTGAGACCAGGGGGATCTGGTTCCACGTCGACGCCGCGTACGGCTGTGGCCTCCTCGTCTCGCGCCGCCGCCAGCTGCTGGACGGCATCGAGCGGGCCGACTCGGTGACCGTCGACTTCCACAAGAGCTACTTCCAGCCGGTCAGCTCCAGCGCGATCGTGGTCCGCCGCGGCGAGACGATGCGCCGGATCGCGGTGCACGCCGACTACCTGAACCCGCGGACCGCCGCCGTGCCCAACCAGGTCGACAAGAGCCTGCAGACCACCCGCCGGTTCGACGCGCTGAAGCTGTGGATGACGCTGCGGACCATGGGGGCCGAGCAGATCGGCGCCATGTTCGACGCCGTCATCGACCGGGCGCACGACGTCTACCTGGAGATCTGTGACGATCCGGACTTCGAGGCGGTGGCCGCGCCGACGCTGAGCACCGTGCTGTTCCGGTACAGGCCGGCCGGGATGACCGTCGCCGAGTGTGACGACCTGATGCCACGGCTGCGGCAGCGGTTGTTCTACGGCGGCCGGGCGATCGTCGCCGGCACCACCATCGGCGGCCACTACTGGCTCAAGTTCACCCTGCTCAACCCGAACACCACGATGGACGACCTGCGCAGCGTGCTGGACCTGATCCGCGGGATCGGCGGCGAGATGACCGGCAAGTGCGACGAGCCCGCGGCGGTGATGGCCTGATGCGTACGTACGACTTCGCCGCGATCGGCGTCGGCCCGTTCAACCTGGGCCTGGCCGCTCTCACCGAGGACCTCACCGACGTCGACGGCATCTTCCTGGAGCAGCGCGCCGAGTTCGACTGGCACCCCGGACTGATGATCGACGGCGTGACGATCCAGGTCCCGTTCATGGCCGACCTGGTCACGATGGCCGACCCGACCTCGCGCTTCTCGTTCCTGAACTACCTCAAGCAGGTCGGCCGGCTCTACCCGTTCTATATCCGGGAGAGCTTCTACCCCCTGCGCGCGGAGTACAACGAGTACTGCAAGTGGGTGGCCCGTCAGCTGCCGTCGATCCGCTGGAACACCCGCGTCGACACCGTCACCCACGACGGCGAGGCCTACCTGGTGCATACGGGCGGCGAGACGTTCCGGGCCCGCAAACTGGTGCTCGGCATCGGCACGGCGCCCCGGGTCCCGGCCGCCGTCGATCAGGGTCCCTACGTGCACAGCGCCGACTACCTGCCGAAGAAGGCGGAGCTCCAGGGGCTCGACTCGATCACGATCATCGGCAGCGGGCAGAGCGCCGCCGAGATCTACCTCGACCTCCTCAACGACATCGAGACGTACGGCTACCACCTGAGCTGGATCACCCGCTCCCCGCGGTTCTTCCCGATGGAGTACACCAAGCTCACCCTGGAGATGACCTCGCCGGAGTACATCCGGTACCACCAGCGCCTGCCGCTGGAGACGCGCGACCGGCTCGGCCGTGAGCAGCGCAACCTCTACAAGGGCATCAGCGGCGACCTGGTCGACACCATCTACGACACGCTCTACACCAAGAGCCTGTCCGGGCCGGTGCCGACGACGCTGCTCACCGGCACCGCTCTGGACGGTGTGATCTGGGACGGGGACCGCTGGACGCTGGCACTGGAGCACCAGGAGGAGGGCAGCTCGTTCACGGCCACCACCCGGGGACTCGTGCTGGCCACCGGTTACGCCCCACGCGTCCCGTCCTTCCTGGACCCGGTCCGGGACCGGATCAACTGGGACGCCCGCGGCCGGTTCGACGTGACCGCCGACTACGCCGTCGACCGCGAGGGCGACGAGATCTTCGTCCAGAACGCGGCCGAGCACACGCACAGCGTGACCGACCCCGACCTGGGCATGGGCGCCTATCGCAACAGCGTGATCCTCAAGGGCATCACCGGGCGGGAGATTTACAAGATCGAGGAGTCGATCGCCTTCCAGCAGTTCGGGGCCCCGAGGGCCGACATCCCCAAGGCACTGGTGACATCGTGAGACTCGTACCGCTGAACCTTGATCGTGATCTTGATCTTCTCTTCGCCTGGGTGACGCATCCCCGTGCGCACTACTGGGGTCTGCAGGGCGCGACGATCGACCGGGTGCGCGAGGAGTACCAGGGCTTCCTGGACAACCCGCACTACGACGTGTGGCTCGGGCTGGACGACGACGAAACGCCGCTGTTCCTCGCCGAGACCTACGATCCGGCGCACAGCGAGCTGGCACCGCACTACGACGTGCGGCCCGGTGACATCGGCATGCACGTGCTGGTCGCGCCGCCGACCCGGAAGCGCTCCGGGGTCACCTCCGCCGTGATGCGGGCCGTCATGGACTTCTGCTTCGCCGATCCGCGGATCGAGCGGGTCGTCGTCGAGCCGGACGTGCGCAACGACGCCATCCAGCGCAAGAACGCCGAGGTCGGGTTCGTGCCGGAGCGTGATGTGCCGCTGCACGGCAAGACCGGCCGGCTCAGTTTCTGCACGCGTACGGCGTACGCGATGAGCGTTCCGCATCTGCGGCCGGAGGCCGTCGAGTTCGCCAACCGGCGGCTGATCGCGAAGGCGCTCGCCGAGTTCAGCCACGAGCGGCTGATCGCGTTCGCCGAGGAGGGCGACAGGTATCGCTTCGGCGAGAACACGTTCACCGCGAAGCGCTACCCGCTCGAACACTGGGTGATCGACCCGGAGTCGCTGGACGGGCCGCTCGACGCGCTCGACTTCATCGCCGGGCTGCGCGAGACGCTCGGCATCCCGGAGAAGCTGCTCGGCACGTACCTCGAGGAGATCTCCGCGACGCTCGCCGGCAGCGCGTGGAAGTTCGCGCATCGCCGGGAGACCGCCGGCGACCTCGTGCACGCGAGCTTCCAGACCATCGAAAAGGCGATGACCGAGGGGCACCCCGGCTTCGTGGCCAACAACGGGCGTATCGGTTACGGGCTTTCCGATCACGAGGCCTATACGCCGGAATCCGGGCGGCCGGTCCGCTTGCGGTGGGTGGCCATTCGCAAGGACCAGAGCATCTTCGTGTACGGGGGAGACGAGCGCGACCATTACCGGGCCGAGCTCGGTGACCTGCTGGACCGTTTCGAGCAGCAGCTCCGTGGCCTGGGGCTGGACCCGGCCGAGTACCGCTACCTGCCGGTGCACCCGTGGCAGTGGGAGCACAAGGTGACCGTCACGTTCGCGCCCGACGTGGCCGGCCGGTCGATCGTCCCGCTCGACGCCGGCGATGATCGTTATCAGGCACAGCAGTCGATCCGGACGTTCTTCAACCTCGACCGGCCGGAACGCCACTACGTGAAGACCGCGATCGCCGTGCAGAACATGGGCTTCCTGCGCGGGCTGTCCCCGAAGTACATGCAGGCCACCCCGCCGATCAACGACTGGGTCGCGTCGGTGGTGGAGGGCGACGAGGAGCTGCGCGCCTGCGGGTTCGGGGTCCTGCGCGAGCTGGCGTCGATCGGGTACACCGGGGACGCGTATCACCGGACCGGCACGCCCAGCGCGTACACCAAGATGCTCGCCGCCCTGTGGCGCGAGAGCCCGCTCCCGCGCCTGGCCGAGGGGGAGCGGCTCGCCACCATGGCCAGCCTGCTGCACCGCGACCGCGACGGGAACTCGCTGGCCGCCGCCCTGATCCGCGAGTCCGGCGTGACACCGTCCGCGTGGGTGGCGACGTACCTGCGCGCCTACCTGCGGCCGGTCGTGCACTGCCTGCTCAAGCACGATCTCGCGTTCATGCCGCACGGCGAGAACCTGATCCTGGTGCTCGAGAACCACGTGCCCACCAGGGTGTTCATGAAGGACATCGGCGAGGAGGTGGCTGTCATGAACGACCAGCCGCTGCCGCCCGAGGTCGAGCGGATCCGCATCGACGTCAGCGACGAGTTCAAGGAGCTGGCGATCTTCACCGACGTGTTCGACGGCTTTCTGCGGCACCTCGCCGGGATCCTCGACACGGACGGGGTGCTGAGCGCGGCCGAGTTCTGGACCCTGGCCGGCGACTGCGTCCGCGAGCACGCCAAGGACCACCCGTCACTCGGCGGGCGGCTCGACCTGCTGCGACCCACGTTCAAGCACTCCTGCCTGAACCGGCTCCAGCTGCGCAACACGCTGCAGATGGTGGATCTCACCGACCAGGCCAGCTCGCTGATCTTCGCGGGCGAGCTGGACAACCCGATCGCGGCATGAGCGCGCCTGCGAGCGAATCATCGAGCTCAGTCAGAATTCATGTCGCCGCCGGAGCGAAGCGGAGGTGACGGCATGAAGGTCTATCGCGACGCCTACGGAATCCCGCACCTGCGGGCCGGCTCGGTCCTCGACCTGGCCTGGCTGCAGGGGCGGGTGACCGCTTCCGATCGGGGCCGTCAGATCACCGTCGAGCGGCTGCGCTCCGAGGGGCGTCTCGCGTCGGTCGCCGGGGCCGCCGAGGTGGGGTGGGACCGGTTCGCCCGGCGGGTCTGGCTCGACGAGACGGCGCGCCGCTCATTCGCCAATCTGGACATCTCGACGCGGGAGTTCCTGGAGGCCTACGCCGCCGGTGTCCGTGCAGGTGGCGTCGAGTGGCACCCGTGGTCGTCGCTCGGCGTTTTTCAGGTGCAGCACATTCTGTTCGGGACGTTCGGCAACAAGATGTGGCGGGCGCACGTCGAGCGGGCTCTCGGCGCCTCCGCGGTCGCGTGGTTCGCGAACGAGGGGCCCGGAGGCTCCGGCAGCAACGCCTGGACGATCCCGGGGGAGATCGCCGGCGATCCGCACCGGCTCCTCGAACTGCCCGGCGTCTACCAGCAGATCCGCCTCGCCTGCCCGGCCTTCGACGTGGCCGGGCTCACCTTCCCCGGCGTCCCCGGTGTGCAGCACTTCGGCCACGCCGGGTCGGTGGCCTGGGCCATCACCAACGCGATGGCCGACTACCAGGATCTCTACATCGAGGAACTGCGCGCGACCGAGGACGGCTTCGAGGCTCGCGGCGCGACCGGCTGGGAGCCGGTGGTCACCCATCAGGAGACGATCGTTGTACGGGACGAGCCCTCGGTCGTGGTCGATGTCATGGTGACCGCGCGCGGGCCGGTCATCGATGGGAACCTGAGTCTTCGTACGCCATCGTTGTCTGATTTCGACCTCGGTTTCGACGCCCTGCTGCCGCTGCTGCACGCGTCCACGGTGGACGACGTGGCAGACGCCCTGTCGCGGTGGGTCGAGCCGGTCAACAGCGTCCTCACCGCCGACAGCACCGGCCGTACGCTGCAGCTCACCGTCGGCCGCGTTCCGCAGCGCGACGACCGGAACCGGATCGTCCCGGTACCCGCGTGGGAGGCCCGCTACGCGTGGCGGCCGGAGTGGGCGCCGATGTTCCGCGCCGAGGTGACCACCGCCGTCAACGCCAACGACCGGCGGCCCGACACCGAGCCGTACGGCGTGGACTTCGCCCCGCCCGCCCGTGCCCGCCGGATCGGTGAGCTGCTCGAATCCGGGGTTCCGCACGAGTCGATCCACATGGACACCGCGCTGCCGGCCGACTCCGCGGAGGCCGGTCGCCGGATGGCCTCGCGGTCGGCCGTGGCCCGCGCGCTGTGTGATCTGCCGGTGCTGCGGCCGCTCTTCTCGCCGTCCGGCCGCGATCCGTTGTTCGCACCGTGGACCGATCCCCGTGCGCGGATCGGGCTCGCGCTCGACGGGGTGCTCGCCGGCCTGGGCCTCGACGCGGAAGCCCTCGTCTCCGCGCCGCCGGCTCCGGCTTCCTCTCCGGCCTCCCTTTTTGTTGATCTGCCGGATTCGGTCTGGGGCGTGCGGCACCTGCTACATCCGCTCCAGCTTCCCGGACTGGAAGCCGATGTGCCGGAGATCCGGCTCGGCGGCTCCTCCGGCTGTGTGCTCAACACGTCCAGCATTCCCGGGGTCAGCGACCTGTGCTGGCGCGGGCCGGTCGCCCGCTACGTCTGGGACCTCGCCGACCGGCGGCGCAGTCGCTGGGTCGTGCCTTTCGGCGCCTCCGACGACCCCTCGTCGCCGCACTTCCTCGACCAGCTGCCGCTATGGGCGGACGGGGCGCTCGTCCCGCTGGTCACCGACTGGGAGGACCTCATGGAAGAACCGCTGATCATCTTCGCGGAGAAGCTGCCCGGGCTCGGTGAACTCACGATGATCCCGCTCGACCCGGCTCTGCACGCTCCCGTCGTGCACGGCTGGGTGGGCAAGGAGCGCAACCGGTTCTGGGGCATGGGCGAACACTCGGTCGCCGACGTCGAGGAGATCTACGGTTACGTCGACAGCCTGGACAGCCACCACGCCTATCTGCTGCTGATCGACGACGGCCCGATCGGGATCTTCCAGACGTACGAACCGTCGTTCGACCCGGTCGGCGAGTGCTACGACGTGCGGCCCGGTGACTTCGGCCTGCACCTGCTGCTCGACGCCGAGGGTCGCGACCTGCCACACCTGACCAGCGCCGTCTTTCCGGCTTTGCTCCGCCACCTCTTCGCGGCGGATCCGGCGCGCACGCGCATCATCGCCGAGCCGGACATCCGCAACGACCGCATGATCGCCCGCCTCGAGAGGGAGGGTTTCACCCTGGGCCCGGAGATCGACCTGGGCCACAAGAGGGCCCGGCTCACCTTCCTCGACCGAGTACGTTTCGAAACCACCGAGGGCTAGAGCGGGTGTCGTGCTCGACACAGATGTCGCCTCGTCTTGCCACGTGGAACGTCAGAGATTTCGGCTACTTCCGAATCAACTACGGGCCGTCGATCGTGACGGCCTGACTCCTACCCCCTGGTTGGTTATCGTCTCGGGATGGAGTACCGCGGCGAGTTGGTGCAGACCGGGGGGAACACCACCGGGTTTCGGATTCCGGACGCCTTCGTGGCGGACCTCGGCGGTGGTGGACGGCCCAAGGTGGTCGTGCGGACCGGTGGGTTCGAGTTCCGGTCCTCGATCGCCCGGATGAGCGGGGAGTACTGGCTCGGCGTCAGCGCCGAACGGCGGACGGCCGGTGGGCTCGAAGGCGGCCAGACCTATGACCTCGAGATCACACTCGACGACGCTCCGCGTACCGTCGAAGTGCCTGAAGATCTTGCTGAGGCCCTCGCCGCGGAACCGGACGCCAAGGCCTTCTGGGACAAGATGTCCTTCAGCAACCAGCGGTGGCATGCCGAGCAGCTGACTTCCGCCAAGACCGACGAGACCCGCGCCCGGCGGCTGGCCAAGTCCCTCGACCTGCTGCGTGCGGGCAAAGCTCGCTGACCCGCCGCATCACAGCGGGCGGAACGCCACCTCGGGGTCGAGCAGTGACACCCACGACGGGCGGTACGCGGGCAGGCGTGCGTCCATCTCCTCGGTCAGGTTCGTCCGCCACGGGCCCGAGACACCGTCGTCGTGCCACCAGGACGGCCAGGAGTCGTAGCGCCGTTCCACCCGTACGCCGGACGCGCTCGTCTCGACCCGCAGGAACAGCCACCGGCCGTACCGTGGATCCGACTCGGCCCGCCGCAACGCCCGGACCAGCTCGGTGAGCCGCCGGAACGCCGCATACCGCTGTTCGTCCGGCCGATCGGCCGGCGGGCGGTCGCCGGGTTGCTCCAGGAAGCTGGTCGCGTCCGCGTAAGCCAGCAGCGAGCACCGCCCTTCACCACCCGGCGCCCGATCCTGCAGCCATTCGACCAGGGTGTCCAGCTCGGCCGTCGTCGGCGGCGCGGGCCGGGACAGCTCGGTGGAGTCCTGCATGGCCGCCCAGACCAGCCGGTCGTGCTCGCCCTGGCTGAGCCGGCGGACCCGGCGCATCGGTGGTCGCCGGCCCGGCTCGATCCGTGGCGCGACACTGCCCTGCACGAGACCGCCCCGCTCGGCCGTCACCATCGCCGCCGCCAGATCCGGCAGCGGATCGGCCAGCAGGTCACCGAAGTGCGCGGCCGACACCTCGACCCGTACCGCGGCGGCCAGCAGCCGCTCGGCCGCCGGACGGGGACCGAACCGGGACAGCGCGACGATCGTGCTCTCCCCGGTCAGCAACCGACCGGCCAGGTCCGTCATGCCGTCGCCGATCCCGTCCCGGTACCGCACCCGCGACCAGCGGCCGTTCTCGTGCCAGATCGCGAACCCCAGCCGGTCCTGTTCGGCGAGCGGGGACAGGGCGTCCCAGGGCAGCCAGTCGGGTGCGCCGGTGAGCAGGTCGAGCGGCGGGTCGGTCTGCGTCGTGGCACTGCGTTCCCGGTGGTGGCCGTAAAGCACCGCCCGCCGCCCGTCGAGCAGCGCGAACCTGGCCCAGCTGCGGTCCGGCCGCTCCCGGGAGGCCCCGCGCTCGTCGATCGACCACCCGGTGCGGCCGATCGCGGCATACGTGGCGCTCAGCGCGGCCCAGCGGGTCCAGAGCAGTCCGGGCGCTGGCAGATCCACGTCGGTCAGCATCTGTCCACTGTGCCAAACGGGGCCCGGTCCCCGTCACCCCCGGGTGCCGCTTCGTCGCCCGCCGGCCGTCCGCGACGCCTGTGGGTCCAGGTCGCTCGGCAGCCCTCCGCGATGCCTGCGGTCCAGGGCGCTCGGCCTGCCCGCCGTACGGCTCGCGGGTGCGGGTGTGGTGCGGATGGTTGCCGTGCGGGTGCGCGGTGTCAGCCGCCGCCGGGACGGGCCGAACGGCTCGGCGATGCTTATCCACGCCTTCGGGATCCTCGGTGCCGTCCTGTCCATGTCGATCGCCTGGCCGCAGGTGTACCGCTCCTGCGTACGCCGGCGTACCAGCGGCCTGTCCGCCACCGCGTGCATGCTGAGTGTCGCGATGCCGCTGGGCTGGGTCACCTATGGACTGCTGATCGGCGACCGCTTCCAGGTGGTGACGAACACGGTCAGCGCCTCGACCGGGCTCGCCATCCTGATCGCGTTGCTGGTGACCCGCCCGGCCACGCGGACCGGGCGTGCCCTGCTGGCCTCGGCGGGTGCCGCCGGCGGTGTGCTGCTCGCGATCCTCGGCACCGCGGCCTCCGCGTTGTCGCCGCAGATCAGCGGCCCGCGGGCCGCCGCGGTGCTCGGCATGGTGCTGGCCGCGGTGTCGTTCGTGTCCGCGATCCCGCAGCCACTGGCTTTGCTCCGCGACCGTGACCAGGACATCTCCGGCCTGTCCCCGGTGCGCTGGACGCTGGCCGCGTCGGCATGCGGATCCTGGCTGGCGTACGGGATCGGCGTCGGCCAGCCCGCCGTGTGGGCGTCCGCGCTGGTGGGCCTGACGAGCGCGCTGATCGTCTGCACGGTCCTGTTCACCCGGCGCGGTGGCCTGGTCCCGGCAACAGCCTGAGGGCCGCTCACGGGATTGCGCCGGGGCTCCGGGCCGGACGGAAGAGAGACAGGGAGAGGTCTGGGGCTCTCAGCGGCGAGGGAGTTCGCTCTGGGCGGCGGCGAGCCAGTCGAGGGCGTACTCGAGATCGATCGCGGTGGCCCGGCGGCGCTGTGAGCGATGACTGCGCGCGTCGGCGGCGCGGGTCTCGATGCGGCGGCGGAAGGCCGCGTACCGGTAGTGGTCGTCGATCGGTGCCGGGCCGGCGAAGGTGTCGCGGCGGCGCTGGAGGAACCGCAGCCCGGCGACGGTGATCAGGGCCGTCCAGAGACCGGCGACGGCGATCAGGGCCAGTGGCAGCGGTCGCGTCGCCGGATCGCCGACAGCTGCCGCCGTCGCGCCGGCCACGAGGATGCCGACGGCGGTGCCGGGCAGGATCGCGGCCCGGTCGGCTACCGGGCCGGAACCCGTACGGCGACCGGCGGCCGCGCGGACCTGATGGCGGGCCTGGCCGAGCCGGGCGAAGATCACCCGGTCCGGGCGGTCGGCTGCCCAGTCGCGGCTCTGGGCGTCGACGATCACGGCGTCGAGGTCGCGGTCGATGGCTCGCAGGCTCGGGCGGGCCTCGCCGGAGAACGGGTCCTCGCGGACGAGGGAGCGTGTCATACGGCGTCCTTCCGCTGATCGCCGAGGTGCCGTTCGAGACAGTCGACGGCCTGGCAGAGCAACTGGTCGGCGTGCGCGAGACGGCGGATCACCGGGTCGGTGCGGATCGCCCGGCGCAGTCCGGGCGTGGTCCAGTCGTCGGCACCGGCCCGGCGGAGGGCGGCCGACACCAGCCGTACCCGGGCCCGCAGGAGACGATCCGAAGCCTGTGCCAACGCAGCCTCGGGGTGCCGCACGATCGCTGGTCCAGGGGGTGCCGGCCGCGCGGAGCGGTGCGCTGGGACGGCAGCGGACCGGGCCAGGCGGCGTCGGCCGACCAGGCCGAAGACACGGCGTCCGGCGTACGGCAACGCCGCGAACATGATCAGGACGGCGGCCCCGGTGAACGCGAGCACCCCGCCGCCGCTGAAGCCGAGGGCACCGGCCAGCGCCGCCGAACCGGCCACGACCAGGAACGTCGCCATGGTCACGGCGGCTACCTGCACGGGTGCCGCCAGTACGCCGGCAGCCTCGGTGAGCACGCCGTCGAGGGCGGTGAGCCTGGCGGAGGCCGAGCGGATCCATACCTGGCCGGCGTCACCCACCTCGCCCATCTCGGCGAGCCCGTCGGCGACCAGCGCTCGCACCGCGGCGAGTTCGGCTGGCAGCGCACGTCCGGACATGTGTCGAGCGTCGCATCGTGACGCCCGTCGTGCAGCTCCCGGACTGTCGTATTTCAGCGCCTCAGGCTTCGCAACCAGGCTGCCGCGGCGTCCGCTGTGGACACGACGGCGGCCGGTGGCAGCGGGGGGCGATCCACCATCAGTACCGGAATGGCCAGCTCACGGGCGGCGACGAGCTTGGCGTCGGCACCGCCGCTGTCCTTGGTGACGAGCACGTCGAGGCGGTGCCGGGTGATCAGGTCGCGCTCCCCCGCGACGGTGAACGGCCCCCGATCGAGCACTACCTCCAGTTGCCGGGGCACTGGCCCGGCAGGCGGTTCCACGGACCGTGCCAGGAAGAAGCACTCGTCCGATCCGGCGAAGTGCGCGATACCCTGCCGCCCGGTGGTCAGGAACACCCGGCGGCCGAGCCCGGGCAGCAGCGCGGCGGCTTCCGGCAGCGACGCGACACGGTGCCACTCGTCGCCCGGCCGCGCGGTCCAGCCGGGCCTTCGCAGGATCATCAGCGGTACGTCCGAAGCGGTGCACGCCTCGAACGCGTTACCGCTCATCGCGGCCGCGAACGGGTGTGTCGCGTCGACGACCGCGTCGACGTGCTCGTCCCGCAGGTACCGCGCGAGCCCGTCGGCCCCGCCGAACCCGCCGATCCGGACCGCGCCCGCGGGCAGCAACGGCTCGCGGGTGCGACCCGCCAGCGAGGTGGTCACAGCGACCTCGCCGGCGACCAGATCGGCCAGCCGGCGGGCCTCCGTGGTCCCACCGAGGAGCAGGACTCTCATGACCGGCAGCGGTCCACCGAGTACAGGTGACTGTCCGGGAACTGTCCGGCGGTCAGCGCCGCACCGACCACGATCACCGCCGTACGCCGTACGCCCGCCTCTTGAACTCTTGCCGCGATGTCGGTGAGCGTGCCGCGGATGATGAGCTCGTCGGGCCGTGAGGCCCTCGCCACGACGGCGACCGGGCAGTCCGGTCCGTAGTTGCCGATGAGGTCGGCCACCACCGCGTCGATCCGCTGGACCGCGAGGTGCAGCACCATGGTGGCCCGGCTGGCGCCGAGGGTGGCCAGGTCCTCGCCGGGTGGCATGGCGGTGGCCCGCTCCGCCGTGCGGGTGAGGATGACGGTCTGCGCGACCTCGGGCACCGTGAACTCGCGGCCCAGGGCGGCGGCCGCGGCGGCGAAGGCGGGCACCCCTGGCGTGACGTCGTAGGGGACGCCGGCCGCGTCGAGGCGGCGCATCTGTTCGGCCACCGCGCTGAACACCGACGGGTCGCCGGAGTGCAGCCGGGCCACGTCGAGTCCCGCCTCGTGGGCGGCCGTCATCTCGGTGATGATCTCGTCGAGGTTCAGGTTCGCGGTGTCGATCCTGCGGGCGTCCGGCGGGCAGGCCTCCAGCAGCTCGGCCGGTACCAGGCTGCCGGCGTAGAGGCAGACCGGTGACGAGGCGATCAGCCGGTGGCCGCGCAGGGTGATCAGGTCGGCGGCACCCGGACCGGCGCCGATGAAGTGGACGGTCATGCGATCACCGCCGACCAGATCGTCACCGGCATGAACGAGCGCCACCCCGTGAACCCGCCGACCGGTGACCCACGTTGCACGGTGATCCGGGTCAATTCGCCACCGAGCTTCGCGTACGCGGCGGCCAGCACCGCCTCGGATTCAACCGTCACCGCGTTGGCCACCAGCCGGCCGCCGGGGTGCAGCGCGGTGAGACAACGGTCCAGGACGCCGTCGCGGGTCAAGCCGCCTCCAATGAAGATCGTGTCGGGCCGGGGGAGTCCGTCGAGGGCGTCGGGAGCGCGGCCGTGCACCACCCGCAGACCGGGCACGCCGAGCGCGGTCGCGTTGGCGGTGATGACGGCGGCCCGGTCGGCCGACGACTCGACGGCGATCGCCCGGCAGGCCGGGTGTGCGCGCATCCATTCGATGCCGATGCTGCCGGAGCCGGCTCCGACGTCCCACAGCAGTGCGCCGGGGGCCGGGGCGAGCGCGGCCAGGGTGACGGCGCGGACCTCGCGCTTGGTCAGCTGGCCGTCCCCTTCGTAGTCGTCGTCGGGCAGGCCGGGAACGACGGCCCGGGCGGGTCCGTCACCACATTCGATCGCCACGACGTTGAGGGGATCGCCGTCCGGAATCGTCCAGCCTTCGGCAGCGCCCGTGACGAGCCGTTCGGCCGGACCGTCGAGTTGTTCCAGGACGGTCATGGTGGCCGAGCCGTGTCCGTGCCTGGTGAGCAGTTCCGCGACCGCCGCCGGAGTGTGCGCGCCCGCGGAGAGCACCAGGATGCGGCGTCCGGGATTGATCAGCCGTCCCAGCGTCTCGACCGGAGCCGTGACCAGGCTCACCACGTCGGTTGCCGCGAGATCCCAGCCCAGGCGGGCAGCGGCCAGCGACACCGACGATGGATGTGGCAGGACACGGAGCCGGTCGACGCCCACGAGTCTGGTGAGGGTGGCGCCGATGCCGTGGAACATCGGGTCGCCGCTGGCCAGCACGCACACCCGGCGGTCCTGCTCCGCGTCGAGCAGACCGGGCAGGGCCGGGACCAGCGGAGACGGCCACGGGACGCGGCGCGCGGCGACGTCGGGCGGGAGCAGATCGAGCTGGCGGGTGCTGCCGAACACGACCTCCGCGCCGATCAGGGTGCTCTGAGCCGTACCGGAAAGGCCCGGCCAGCCGCCGGCACCGATGCCGATCACGGTGATCGGAGGTTCGGAATGCATGCGCAGAACCTAACCTCTGGGAATTTTGCGATCTCGTTGAGCCAACTCGGCGTGATGCGCGTACCCAACACTGACGACCCTTCCGCGCACGGGTCGTCACGTCGGCCGCATGGGGTGGCAGGCGCCGTGAGACGACTGCTGAGCAGGTGAGGACGTTGACAATTCCGGCGTTCCGGGATCAACGCGAGCTTCCCGACGACGATGGGTACTTCTCCAGCCTCCGGACCGATGAGGCCCGGCCGAGCTGGGACAACCCGTCCATGCCGCCGTGGCCGGAGCAGCAGGGACAGTACGCCCAGCCCCAGCAGTACGGGCAGCCGTACGCGGGCCAGGACAACTACCGCCGCGGCGACATCACCGAGCCGTCCCTGACCGACCCGACCGGCTGGAAGGCCGGCACCGGCGTCCCGGTCGTCGACGAGCGCCCGCCCGGTGAGTCGACCAGCGGCAACCGGCTCCTCACCGTCCTGCTGTTCTTCTCCGGGCTGGCCACCAGCGTCGCGCTGTGGCTGTTCAACACCCAGCCCGGCGCGATCAGCAACGACGCCACCCTGATGATCGCCGCCGGCCGGGTCACCGGCCTGATCGGCGGCTACCTGCTCTTCATGCAGCTGCTGATGATGAGCCGGGTCTCCTGGCTCGAGGAGTGGGTCGGCTCGCGCGACCTGCTGCGTTGGCACCGCTGGCTAGGCACCTCGCTGCTGACCTTCGTCATCGCCCACGTCGTCTTCATCGTGTACGGCTACGCGCTCACCGCCGGCACCGGCGTCGTCGAGCAGGGCTGGACCGTGATCACCACGTTCCCGGAGATGATCAGCGCGACCATCGCCACCGGCCTGCTGGCGTTCATCGCACTGATCTCGATCCGGGCCGTCCGCAACGTGCTCAACTACGAGCTCTGGCACCTGATCCACCTGACCAGCTACGCCGTCCTGCTGCTCGGGTACGGCCACCAGATCGCCGCCGGCGCCGACATGAGCGGCAAGTTCGCCTCGGTGTTCTGGCCGGCGCTCGGCTGCATCACCATCGCCGCCCTCTTCTGGGGCCGCATCGTCGAGCCGCTCTGGCTCAACGCCCGGCACCGTTTCACCGTCGCCGAGGTCGTGGGCGAGGGCGCCAACACGTTCTCGATCTACATCGAGGGCAAGCGGCTCGACAAGCTGCCCGTGCAGGCCGGCCAGTTCATGCGCTGGCGCTTCCTGACCGCCAACGGCTGGTGGCAGTCGCACCCGTTCTCGCTGTCGGCGGCCCCGAACCCGCAGTGGCTGCGGCTCACCGTCACGATCGCGGGCGGTCACACCCGCAAGCTCGCCACCATGCGCCCCGGCGCGCCGATCTGGGCCGAGGGCCCGTTCGGAACGTTCACGGCCGAGCGTCGTACCCGCCGCCGTGCCCTTCTCATCGCCGGCGGCAGCGGCATCGCACCCATCCGGGCCCTGCTCGAGGACATGCCGCCGGACACCATCGTCATCTACCGGGCCAGCCGCCCCGACGAACTGGTCTTCCGCGCCGAGCTCGAGGAGCTCGCCGAGGAGCGGGACGCCTGGGTGCGCTACATCGTCGGCGGCCGCAACGACCCCGGCCCGCGGCGGCTGTTCACCCCGGACGGGCTGCGCGGCCTGGTCCCGGACGTGAACCGCCGCGACGTCTACCTGTGCGGCCCGCCCGGACTGGTCAACGCCGCCGTCGACACCCTCAAGGAGCTCGACGTCCCGGACAGCCAGCTCCACCTCGACCCGTTCGAGTTCTGAGTCCCTCTCCCCATCGAGACCCAGGAGTTCTCGCGATGCGACGTAGTACCGCAGCAGCCGTCGGCACCCTCACCGGCGCGGCCCTGATCCTCGGGGTCCGCCTGAGCGTCCAACCGGCGACCGTCCCGGTGTCGTCCGCCGCGGGCGGCAGTTCCGCCGAGGAGCCCGAGATCGACGCGGCCGGCGCCGAGAAGACCGCCGAGCCGGAGGCCACGGCCACCAAGAAGCCGGCCGGCAAGAAGACCACCGCCCCGGAGAAGAACGAGGAAGAGGAAGCCGGTCTGAAGTCCGGCACCTACAAGGGCAAGGCGGTGCAGCACACCTACGGCACCGTCCAGGTCACCATCAAGATCAGTGGCGGCAAGATCACCGCGGCGGACGCCACCTTCCCGAAGGAGGGCTTCAGCGGCACGATCAACCCGAACGCCGTCAAGTCCCTCAACGCCTCCACGCTCAAGAAGCAGAGCGCCGACGTCGACGCGGTCTCCGGCGCCACGCTCACCAGCGGGGCGTACGCCAGCTCCTTGCAGGCGGCTCTCGACAAGGCGGCGTAGGGTTCCGGTTCGTGCGGCACGTCGAAGAGGTCATGGGTACGGTCGTCAGCATCGAACTGGCCGACGACCTGCCCCCCGAGCGGCTCGTCGAGCTCGTCGGGTCGACGTGCGCCTGGCTCCACGAGGTCGACGCGCGGTTCAGCACCTACAGGGACGACAGCGAGGTGTGCCGCTTCCGTCGCGGTGAGATCGCCCTCGCCGACTGCTCCGACGACTTCCGGCACGTCCTCGACCGGTGCGCCGACCTGTGGCGCGACACGGGCGGCTACTTCGACGCCAACGGGGGCGGGGCGCTCGACCCGTCCGGATACGTCAAGGGCTGGTCCGTCGAGGTCGCGTCCCGGCGGCTCGCGGACGCCGGTTCGATCAGGCACTACATCGGCGCCGGCGGCGACATCCGGATGCGCGGCTCCGGCCCCGGCGGCCGCCCCTGGCGGGTCGGCGTGCGTCACCCGTGGGAAGCCGATCAGCTGGCGTGGGTACTTTCGGTCACCGATGGTGCGGTGGCTACTTCCGGGACGTACGAGCGGGGCGCGCACGTGTGGAACCCGCTCACCGGCAAACCGGCCGAGGGCCTGCGCTCGGTGACCGTGGTCGGCCCCGACCTGGCCGTCGCCGACGCCTACGCTACGGCGGCCCTGGCCATGGGCGAGAGTGGGCTCGCCTGGCTCGCCCAGCGCATCGACGAGGGCTACGAGTCGGCCGCGGTCACCGACGACGGCCGCGCCTTCACCTCGCCGGGCCTCCCGACCGTCGACTGACGCCGGTCAGCGCCTCCACGTTCTCGCCTCGCCCTTTCCACCTCGCCTTGCCTCGCTCTCCCCGCCTTGCCTCGCCTCGCCTTGCCTCGCCTCGCCTCGCCTTGCCTCGCCTTGCCTCGCCCCGCCTTGCCTCGCCTTGCCTCGCCTCGCCCTCCCCGCCTTGCCTTGCCTCGCCCTCCCTCCCTCCCTCCCTCCCCGCAGATCTTGTGAACTTCGGGTCGGACGTCCGACCCGAAGTTCACAAGATCTGCGTAGGTGCGGCGGCAGGCGGGTCGGCGCCGGGCAAAGCGGCGGGCGGGTCGGCGGCGGGTCGGGCGCCCGGCCAGGGGCCGGGCGCTGTCGGCTCGGCGCTGGGCGTGAGGATCTCCGTCCGCCGGACGGTCAGGCCCCTGGCCTGGTAGTTGGTCAGCGCGGCCGGACCGTCGAGACTGCACGTGTTGACCGTGACGCGCTCGACCGGCGCGAAGCCGGCATGCCGCTCCGCGAGGGACCAGGCGTTGCGCAGGGTCACCGTGAGCAGGTGCCCGCCGATGCCCTGCCCGGCGAAGCGCGGCAGCAGGCCGAAGTACGCGATGTCGACCACGCCCGGAACGGTGCCGTCCAGCTCGGCGTACCCGGCCGGGGTGCCGCGGACGTACGCCACCCACGTCTCGATGCCCGGGCGGTCCAGCCAGTCCTGCCACTGTTGCCACGTCCAGGGCAGCCGGTCGGTCCACGACCAGTCGCCGCCCACCGCGGTGTAGAGGAACCTGTTCAGCTCGGGACTGGGCAGCTCCGCCCGGATGATCTCCACCGGCTCCGCGGGCGGCCGCGCCGGACGGATCAGGGTGGCGTCGTCCTGCTCCAGGTACCACTTCGTGATCTCCACGCTGCCCATGATGCCCGCCTGCGGGCGACACGCCGGGACCCCGGTTTGGCGTGCGGTCCGATGACCAGATAAAGTTCTGTCGTCGCCGGGGAACACCGGGTGACACGCGGAAGTGGCGCAGTGGTAGCGCATCACCTTGCCAAGGTGAGGGTCGCGGGTTCGAATCCCGTCTTCCGCTCGGAGAGGCCTGATCCAGGGCCCACTCGGTGGAGTGGCCGAGAGGCGAGGCAACGGCCTGCAAAGCCGTGTACACGGGTTCAAATCCCGTCTCCACCTCGCTTGCTTCTTCGGAAGCTAGTTGCAAGGGCGATTGGCGCAGCGGGAGCGCGCTTCCTTGACACGGAAGAGGTCACTGGTTCGATCCCAGTATCGCCCACCAGTATTCGCATTCGAACCGCCTGTCAGTCCTGACGGGCGGTTCTTCTGTTTGTCAGCCGGCTGTGTCATCCCGGAGCGTTACTGATCCCGTCAGGGATTACCGCTGTCGCCCTATGCGGACGGACCACGAATACAGCCTCAGCCCGATGTGGTGTCTGGCCTGCCAAGCTGATCCTTGATCTGTCCGAAACGGATATTTCAGGAAATAGGAGCGGCAGATGTCCGTCAATAGCATCAGTCTCATCGGTACCCGGGCGGTGTCCGTCGGCGTGCATGAGAAGGCCGAGCCGGGAGACACCCGGCGCCGGTTCCCGGCCGCTCGGATCGGCCGCGGGTTCATCGGGCCGCTGAAGCGGCATGAGAGCCCGGACCGAGTGCTCCAACTCCTCCGCGGGTTCGCGAAGACCTGGCGGGACGGCGGCGTCTACGTGTCCTACAAGCCGTCACCCGAGGAGGTGTCGACGGGCCGGTGGACCGCCGTCCACCGCGAGATCGGCGAGTGGCTGGCCGACCACCCGTGGGTCGGGATCATCGTGCATCACGAGCCGGAGGGCGGGCGGGGGAGCCTGGACGGCGGCACCTTCCGCGCCGTGTTCAACCGGTCCCGCGACGAGATCAAGGCCGGCTGGCCCGGTGCGCGGGTGGCCTACTGCGCCATGGCCTACCAGTGGCGGCCCGGCGGTAGCGCGGCGAAGCGGCCGGCCGCATGGCAGCGGGTCGAGGCCGACGAGTACCTGTGCGATGTCTACTCGGGCCGGAACGGGGAGAACGGCTCCTTCCGTGGCGACCTGATCCTGCCGGAGCACCCCGGGTTCGTCGGCTGGTTCTCCGCGATCGTCCGTCCCCGGCTCGAGGCGGGCGGGACCGTCGCCTACGGCCTCGGCGAGCGCGGCTTCATGGGCGAGGACACCCTGCGCGCCGCGACCATCCGCCGCGAGCGGGCCTGGCTGGACGCGGTCTTCGACCGGTACGCGACCGGCCGCCGGCCGATCGACCAGCCACCGAGCGTCTATCTGGCCTGGAACACCCCGGGGTGGGAGGACGAGACCGGGTGGGTGCTCACCGGCGACTCCGCCGTCGCCATGCGGGAACTGACCGACGCCCTCGCCGAGCACGTCCGATGAAGGAGGAAGCCATGCGATACAGCCAGAACGGCTGGGCCGCCGGTTCGGCCCGGGAGATCGGCGGGCTGCGTACCACGGCGGTGCCGGGTACCACCGTGCGCCTTCCGCAGGGCGTCCGGCGCGGGGCCGTCGCCACTGTCCTGCTCCACGTCGCCGAACGGTTTCACGACACCGTCGAACCACTGCGAGCAGGACAATGCTGGGGGTACGCGTACCGGGTGGTCCGAGGCGGGAAGGTGCTGTCCAACCACGCCTCGGGGACGGCGATCGACCTGAACGCACCGGCGCACCCGCTCGGCGCCGAGGACACGTTCACCCGTACGCAGGTCGCCGCCATCCGCAGGATCCTCGACTTCTGCGACGGCACCGTGCGGTGGGGCGGCGACTACCGCGGCCGTAAGGACGAGATGCACTTCGAGATCGTCAGTTCCGCGGAGGACGTCGCCCTGATCGCCAAGAAGATCGAGGCTGCCCGGGCCCCGCGGCCGCTGACACGGGGCCTTCGACCGACAGGGTCGAAGGCCTCGTCAGACGACCTGACCGGAGCGCAGCTGCGCCAGCACCAGCGGATCGATCGCACCCGGCACGATCCGCTCCTCCAGGTTCTCGATGCCGGCCCAGCTCGCCAGCGCCTCGTCCAGGTCCGCGGCGGCCTGGCCGGCCTGCGCGAGCCTGGTCCGTACCTCGTCCGCGACGGCGCCGGTGAGGGGGATCAGCGTGGCCGGGTCGGGGCGCTCGAAGTAGAGGGTGTGCAGTTCCAGCAGGCGAGCCAGTTCGGTCACCGGATCCGGGTGGTCGTCGACGCGCAGATCGACGAGGACGTCACTGGTACCGCCGTACCCCATGCCCTTGGCCACGACGAGCAGGGCGGCACTCTGGCGGCCACGCCGGTCGCCTCCGGCCAGATCGCCGGCGCGCAACGCCTCGACCAGCCGGTACGGCAACCGCGGCTGCTCCGCGCCGGCCAGCCACACGGTCTCCATGTCGGCGACCACCCCCGGCCCGGCCAGCATGTTGCCCTGGATCGCGTAGCCGTCGCCGGCCACCCCGCCCGCCCACTCGTGACAGTCGTCGCCGGTGTAGGTGGCGCCCGGCCCGTGCGTGCCGACCACACCGACCTGCCGGTGCCCGACCGGGCCGGCGTCACCGGCGATCAGCGCACGCACCGTCTCGGCCGCGGCGACCCCGGTGCTGAGCAGCGCCAGTGCCTGCGGCCGGTAGGCGAGGTTGGCGTACGACTGGGTGGCGACCGCGCCGACGTCGGCGAGCGCGGCCGGAACAGCCGCTCCGGCGCCGAGGAACTTGCTGGCCACGGCGACGCCGAGGGTGGTGCCGTCGGCGGAGCGGGCAACGATCGAGAAGGTCATGACGAGACGGTAGCCGGATGCCACGCCCGCTCGCTCGGGGCGGCAGTCAATCAGCCGCACGTGGCCTGGCCTCGCACTCAGCGGGGAAGAGACCCATTCATGGGCGGGTAGTCGACTCCAGTGATGGAAAGACGGTTTCCGGCTTCCACGAATGGGTTTGCAGCCATTCGTCCTTCCCCAGGGCTGTCGTGTCGGCCGTGGCGAGCGGGGCGTCGAGCACCGCGCGATCGAGGACGAGAAGTCCGCGCCGGTGAAGGCCGTGGTGCCGCCGACGAGGCGTGCGGCTTCGTGGCAGGTGCCGCGGAACCGGTGGACCGGGACCTCCGGCGGCTCGGGCTCCCTGCCGTGGCGGAAGCCCGTCACTCCCTTTCCAGCCTGAACACGCGTCGTCCCCTCGGGTCGATGGCGAGACGATACGCCGACGGCGGCCACCGGTGGTGGCCGCCACCGTGTGCTCTACAGGCCGCGCTTGCGGTTCCAGTCGATCACGTACCAGGCGTAGACGATGTTGCCGAGGCCACCCGTGAGCAGGAACAGAACGACGTGTAGGCCGAACGACTGTCGCTTGCGGACGGCGTAGCCACCGGCGAACGCGGCGGCGCTCGTGCTGTTCTGGATGAGGATCTGCGGAGCGGGCTGGGGCGCGTACTGCCCCGGGTGGGTCTGCCCCGGGTAGCCCTGCGGCGGCGGGTATCCCCCGGGCTGGCCGGCCGGCGGGTAGCCGCCCCCGAACTGGCCGGCCGGTGGGTAGCCGCCCCCGAACTGGCCGGCCGGCGGGTAGCCACCCGCGGCCTGGCCGGGTGCCGGGTAGCCACCTGCGGGCTGACCGGGTGCCGGGTATCCGTGGCCGAACTGGCCGGGCGCGGGGTATCCACCGGAGGGCGGGGCAGATGACGGGTGTTCACCCGCCGGCTGGCCGGGCGGGGGATACCCGCCGTAGGAGGGCTGTTCGGCGGGCGGGACCGGGTTGGTCACGGTGGCACTCCAGTGGATCTTGGAACGTTGCAACAGCAGGCTAGTTGATCTTGTTGGCTGATCGCGGTCCTCCTGTCGGCCACTTCGCGTCGGTCGAACAGCCGATCACCGTGGGTGATAGGCGAACCCGGCCGGCGCCGGAGAGCGATATGACGTCGGCGGATGGATGGGCGATCATCCGCCGTGGCAAAATCTGGCGGGTGCGGATCGGGGTGCTCGGATCGTTCGAGGTGCGTACGGACGACGGCCTCCGCGCCGACGTCCCGGGTGCCCGGCTGCGCGGCCTCCTGACCGCTCTGGCGCTGGAAGCCGGCCGGGTGGTTCCGAAGGCGACACTCGTCGACTGGATCTGGGGCGAGAACCCGCCCGCCGAGGCCGCGAACGCCCTGCACCGCCTCGTCTCCCGGCTGCGCAAGGTGCTGCCGGACGGCTCGGTCGAGGGCCATCCGGAGGGCTACCGCCTCGCGGTGGAGCCGGACGCCGTCGACGCCGTGCGGTTCGAACGCCTCACCGCCGCCGCGCAGGCCCGCGGGGACGATGCCGCCCAGCGGCTCCGGCTGCTCCGCGAGGCGCTCGGCCTGTGGCGCGGCGCGCCCCTGCAGGACGTCGGCCCGCTGGACAGCCCGGCCTTCGAGGCGGCCGTCACCCGGCTCAAGGCCCTGCGCCTGGCCGCCCTGGAGGAGCGGTTCGACGCCGAGGTCCGGGCCGGACACGGCGCGGAGCTGGTCACCGAGCTGACCGACCTGGTCACCGCGCATCCGGTCCGCGAGCGGCTGGTCGCCGCGCTGATGCGGGCGCTCGTCGCGAGCGGCCGCGACACCGAGGCGCTGCTGGTCTTCCAGCGCACCCGCGAGACCCTCGCCGACGAACTCGGCGTCGACCCGTCGCCGGAGCTGGCGGCGCTGCATCTGGCGCTGCTGCGGGGCGAGTCGGGCCGGCGCGAGGAGAACCGCACCACGAACCTGCGGGCCGAGCTGACCAGCTACATCGGCAAGGACTCCGATGTCGCCGCGGTGGGTGATCTGGTCGCCGGGCGACGGCTGACCACGCTAATCGGGCCGGGCGGTTCGGGGAAGACCCGGCTGGCGACGGAGACCGCGCGGGCGCTGCTGGGCGACCTGCCGGACGGGGCCTGGCTCGTGGAGCTGGCGGCGATCGGCCCGGACGGCGACGTGGCGCAGGCGACGCTCGCCGCGCTGGGCCTGCGGGACGCGCTGCTCGGCGAGGCGCCGGACATGGAGCCGGCCGAGCGCCTGATCACGGCGCTGCGCGACCGGGAGACCCTGTTGATCCTGGACAACTGCGAGCATGTGATCGAGCAGGCGGCCGGGTTCGCCCACCGGGTGCTCGGCGAGTGCCGCCGGCTGCGGATCCTGGCGACCAGCCGGGAACCGCTCGGCATCACCGGCGAGGCGCTGTGGCCGGTGGAGCCGCTCTCGGTGCCGGACGGCGACGCCGGTGCCGACCGGATCGCGTCGGCGCCGGCGGTCCGGCTGCTGCGGGACCGGGCCGGCGCGGTGCGCTCCGACCTGGTGGCGGACGCCCCGGCGCTGGCGACCATGGCGCGGATCTGCCGGGCGCTGGACGGGATGCCGCTGGCGATCGAGCTGGCCGCGGCGCGGCTGCGCACGATGTCGCTCGATCAGCTCGCCAACCGGCTGGACGACCGGTTCCGGCTGCTCACCGGTGGCAGCCGGACCGCGCTGCCGCGCCACCGGACACTGCGCGCGATGGTCGACTGGAGCTGGGAGCTGCTGTCCGAGGCCGAGCGGACGGTGCTGTGCCGGCTGTCGGTCTTCGCCGGCGGTGCGAGCCTGGAGGCGGCCGAACGGGTCTGCGCGGACGACGCCGTCGAGTCGTACGAGGTGCTCGAGCTGCTCACCGCGCTGGCCGAGAAGTCGCTGCTGGTCACCCGGGGCGGCGGCACTCCGCGCTACCGGATGCTCGGCACGATCAAGGAGTACGCCGCCGGGCGGCTCGCCGAGGCGGGGCAGTCGGACGTCGCCCGCCGGGCACATCTGGACTGGTGCGTCGAGCTGGCCGAGGCGGCGGAGCCGCATCTGCGCCGGGCCGAGCAGCTGGAGTGGATGGCCGTGCTCGAATCCGAGCACGACAACATCGGCGCGGCGATGCGGGGCGCGCTCGCGGCCGGGGAGGCGACCGGCGCGATGCGGCTCGCGGCGGCGGCCGGCTGGTACTGGTGGCTGGGCGGATACAAGGCCGAGGGCATCGAGCTGATCACGGCGGCCACCGAGGTGCCCGGCGAGGTCGACGACGAGATCAGAGCCGCGGTGTACGCGCTGGTAGTGCTCTTCGCCGGTTCGGGCCGGTCGGACGAGCGCCAGGCGGCGGAGTGGATCCACAAGGCGTACGAGATCGTGGTCCGTGGTGGTTCCCGCAACCCGATCCTGGGGCTGGTCGTGCCGCTGGAGAGCCTGCTGCGGGACCCGGGGTCAGCCCTGACCGTCTGGGAGCCGCTGCTCGGCAACCCGGATCCGTGGGTCCGTGCCCTGGCCCGGCTGCACCTCGGCAAGATGCGGATCGCGCTGGGCCACGGCGGGCGGGACGCGGACGACTACCTGCAGGCGGCGCTCGCCGAGTTCCGGGCGCTGGGTGAACGGTTCGGGATGTATTTCGCCATGACCGAGCTGGCCGACCGGATCGCGACGCGGGGCGGGTTCGCCGCCGCCTACGAGTGCTACGAGCAGGCCATCGCCGCGGTCACGGAGGTCGGGTCGATCGAGGACGTCATCGCGATGCGGGCGCGGCAGGCGCAGCTGTGCCACCTGATGGGCGACCCGGCCGGCTCCGTGGCGGCGATGGCCGAGGCGGATCGGCTGGCGGCCCGGGTGACCTGGCCCGACGCGCTGTCGGAGCTGGCGCTGGCGAAGGCCGACCTGGCCCGCTGGGACGGTGACGTCGCGGAGGCCCGGCGCCAGCTCGACGCCGCGACGACGATGCTGGGCGGCAAGGCGGAGCAGGCCAACGTCCGGGCGCTGGTCCGGGACCGGATGGCGTACCTGACCGAGGATCTCACCGAGGTCCGTGACCTGCGGGCGGCGGCGTTCGACGAGGCGGCCGACGCGGGACACGCCCACCTGTCGGCACTGGTCCTCGTGGGGGTCGCCGACCTGGCTCTGCGCCGCGGCGAGTACGAGCAGGCCGCCCGGCTGCTGGCGGCGAGCACCAGGGTCCGTGGGCTGCAGGACCTGTCGAACCCCGATGTGGCGCGGATCGAGCGGGAAGCACGCGGCCGCCTCGGCGAAGGGTTCGCCGAGGCGGCTCGGGTGGGTGCCGCGGGGGACTGGCGTCAGCTGGCCGCTGTCACGCTCGCTTCGTGAACGTGGACGACGCCCACAGATAACCGACGATCGTTATGCCGACGCACCAGGCGATCGCGGCGATCAGGTCACCGGTCTGCGGCGCGCCGTCGAGCAGCCCGCGCAGCGTCTCGATGATCGGGGTGAAGGGCTGGTACTCGGCGAACTGCCGGACGCCCTGGCCCATCTTCTCGGCGGGCACGATCGCACTGCTGAAGAACGGCAGCATGACCAGCGGTACGGCGGCCATGCCGGCGGTCTCCGGCGACTTCGCGGCCAGCCCCAGGGCGACGGTGATCCAGCCGGCCGCGAAGCCGAGCAGGACGATCATGCCGGCCACGCCGAGCCAGTCGAGGGGACCGGCCGCCGGGTCGAATCCGAGCAGGAACGCAACCCCGACGAGCGCCGTGATGGCGATGACGTTGGTCAGCACGCTCGCGATGACGTGGCCGTTGAGAACCGCGCCACGGGAGACGTCCATGACCTTGAACCGGTTGATGATGCCCTTGGTCATGTCGGAGTTGACCGAGGTCGCGACGGCGCCGAGCCCGTAGCAGACGGCCAGCAGCATGAGGCCCGGTGTGGCGTAGTCGATGTAGTCGACACCGACGTCGAACGCGTCGCCGAACACGTACACGAACATCAGCATCATCACGATCGGCATGAGGACCGCGTTGAAGATCGACGTCGGGTTGCGGGTGATGTGCCGGAGGTTGCGGCGCAGCATCACGGCGGAGTGGGACTTGGCGCTCATTTCGCATCCACCTTCGTGGTGTGGCCGGTCAGGGCGAGGAAGACGTCGTCGAGGTCGGGGGTGTGCACGGAGAACTCCTCGGCGTGCAGGGAGTACTCGTCGAGGCGGTTCAGCAGGGCATGCAGCGAGGCGGTCCCGCCGTCACTGGGAACCCGCAGGGTCAGGGCCTCGGCATCGGTCGTGGAGCCGTCGAAGAGGCGTGCCGCCGCGTCGAGGGGCTCGGCGGCCGTGAACCGCAGCCGGACGTGGGTTCCGGGGAGCCGGCGCTTGAGCTCACCGGCGGTGCCCTCGGCGACCAGGCGGCCCTGGTCGAGCACCGCGATCCGGTCGGCGAGCTGGTCGGCCTCCTCGAGGTACTGCGTGGTGAGGAAGATGGTCACGCCGCCGGCCACCAGGTCGCGGATGATGTCCCACATCGTGCGGCGGCTGCGCGGGTCCAGGCCGGTCGTCGGCTCGTCCAGGAAGATGATCCGCGGATCGCCGACCAGCGTCATGGCCAGGTCGAGCTTGCGGCGCATGCCCCCCGAGTAGGTCGCCGCGGGCTTGTCCGCCGCCTCGATGAGGTCGAACCGCTCCAGCAGCCCGCCGACGGTCCGCCGGCCACCGCTCAGGTCGGTCATGAGCTGCAGGTTCTCCCGGCCGGTGAGCAGCTCGTCGACCGCCGCGAACTGGCCGGTGACCCCGATCGACCGGCGGACCGCCTTGGCCGCGCCGGCGATGTCGTGGCCCGCGACGCGGACCGTACCCGCGTCGGGTTTGATCAGGGTCGTCAGGATGTTGACCGTCGTCGTCTTGCCGGCGCCGTTCGGGCCGAGCAGGGAGAAGACGGTGCCGGTCCGGACCGTCAGGTCGACACCGTCGAGGACGGTCTTGTCGCCGAAGGCCTTCCGGAGCCCGGTTGCTTCGATCGCTGAATCGCTCATGCCGGCAACGATCGGGGCCGCCCCTGTTCCGGCTCTGACACGCCTCTGACACGGCGTCTGACACAGGTGGGGCATAGGCGACTTTGAGGGTTCTCTGAGGTTGCGTTCGATGAACCAGAGCCTGCTCACGGTTAGAGTCAGATCGACGTTCATCTATATGTAACCCGTCGGCCGGACGGTGTTCACGGGGGCTCTGTCCGGCCGGCCACGGAGAGGTCGTGCCACTATGCCCCGGCTTGCGCTGTTCGCGCTAGATATCGCAGCTGTGAGTGTTCTCGTCTTCGGGCTGTACTTCCCGAGGCACCGGCGGCGGGACCTGGTGGTGGCCTACCTCGGGGTCAACGTGGGCGTGCTCGCGGTGGCCGGATCGCTCAGCTCCAGCACGGTCGGCGCCGGGCTTGGCCTCGGCCTGTTCGGAGTGCTGTCGATCATCCGGCTCCGGTCCACCGAACTGGACCAGCACGAGGTCGCCTACTACTTCTCTGCGCTGGCCCTCGGCATCCTCGGCCCGCTCAGCGGCGGACCGCTCTGGCTGGCCCCGTCGCTGATGGGACTGATCCTCGTCGTCATGTACCTGGGCGACCACCCACGCCTGTTCCGCGGTTACCGGCGGCAGGTGATGGTGCTCGACAACGCGGTCATCGACCAGCTCGCCCTGGTCGCGCAGCTGGAACGCATCCTCGGCGCCCGGGTGCACGCGGCCACCGTCGAACGGGTGGATCTCGTCAACGAGACGACCGTGGTGGAGGTGCGCTACTCGTACGCCCAGAATCGGAAAACGCTTGCCGGAGCGGCCCGATGACCGTGACCACCGGCCTGGGCCCGGTCTCGCTGTCCGAACTGACCGCGAAGGCCGAGCTGCAGACCCGGGTGGACCGCAAGTACGTGCTGCCCGTCGCCGACGCCGGCCGGCTGGTGTCCCGGCTCGATCCCGGAACCCGCGTCCTGGAGATCGACGGGGAACGGACCTTCCGCTACCGATCGGTCTACTTCGACACACCCGACCTGGTCAGCTTCCGGCTCACCGCGTACCGGCGGCGCCGCCGTTTCAAGGTCAGGACCAGGACCTATCTCGACTCGGCGCTGTGCTGGCTCGAGGTGAAGACCGAGGGATACCGCGGCGGGACGATCAAGAACCGGCTGCCGTACGAACCAGACGACCACGACACTGTCGAGCCGGGCCGGTGGTTCGTCGACGACGTGCTCGGCGACGACGACCTGACCCTCGCGCCGACACTGGTCACCACCTACCGGCGGACCACCTTCCTGCAATCGACCGGCGACGCCCGGATGACCGTCGACATCGGTCTGACCTGGACCGACATGGACGGCCGGGAGATCACGCTGCCGGACGTCGCGGTGATCGAGACCAAGACCGGCTCGGCGGTCTCCCCGGCCGACCGGCTGCTGTGGGCCTGCGGGCACCGGCCCATCAGCATCTCCAAGTACGCCACCGGGCTCGCCGCGCTGCGACCCGACCTGCCCGCCGTCCCGTGGCGGCGCCTCCTGCGCCGCCACTTCTCCCCCACCTGAAGAAGGACCCACCATGCCCCGAATCCCCCGGCTCGCCGTCCCCGCGGCGCTGACCGCCACCGCCCTCGCCGTCTGGGTCGCCCCGACGCCCGCGGTGGCCGCCGGGCCCGCGGCGGCGGCCGCCCTCGCCGCCAACCAGGCCAGCCATCACAGCTCCGCCGACCTCACCTGGAACGAGCCGGACGTCGCCGCCGTCACCCTGACCGGCACGGGCGCCACCACCAGCAACCCGAACGTGACCGTCGCGGGCAGCACGGTGACCGTGAACGCGGCCGGCACCTACCGCTTCAGCGGCTCCCTCACCAGCGGCCAGATCGTCGTCAACAGCACCGGCAGCGGCATCGTCCGGCTCATCCTCAACGGTGTCACCGTCACCGGCGCCACCGGTGCGATCAACGTGGTCGCCGCCGACGAGGTCCTGCTGTTCCTCCAGGCCGGCACCACCAACCGGCTCACCGACGGCACCACCTCCGCCGACGGGCCGATCGCCTCGGCCGCCGACCTGACCATCGCCGGCACCGGCTCGCTCGTCGTCACCGGCAACGCCAACGACGCCATCAACGTCAAGGACGGCCTCGTCATCGCCGGGGGAACGATCACCGCGACCGCGCCGGACGACGCGATCCGCGGTCAGGACTACGTGATCGTCAGCGGCGGTTCGATCACCGCCACGGCCGGCGGTGACGGGCTCAAGTCCGACAACGAGGAGGACACCACCCGCGGGTACGTGGCGGTCACGGGCGGAACCGTCAACGTGCACGCGACCGACGACGCGATCACCGGACAGACCGACGTGATCGTCAACGGCGGCTCGATCACCGCCAACGCCACCGGCAAGGGACTCAAGGCCGGGGTGCTGACCGTGATCAGCGACGGGACGGCGAACGTCACCGCCACCGACGACGGGGTCCACTCCGACGCGAACGTCACCGTCGACGGCGGCACCACGACGGTGTCCACGTCGGACGACGGCGTGCACGCCGAGACGGACGTGCGGATCTCCGGCGGAACTGTGAACGTCACGAAGTCGTACGAGGGAATCGAAGGTCTGAAGGTTTATCTGAGCGGCGGAAACGTCTCCGCGGTGGCCTCCGACGACGCGGTCAACGCCTCCGACCCGGCCTACGGCGAGATGCAGAACTCGCCGAACGCGCTCATCTCCGTCACCGGCGGCTCGGTGGTCGTCGGCGGCGGCACCGACGGCCTCGACTCCAACGGCGCCCTCACCATCGGCGGCGGCACCGTGGTGGTCACCGGCTCCGCCACCCGCGGCGGCGGCGAGGGCGGCCTCGACTCCAACGGTGCGCTCACCATCACCGGCGGCACGCTGCTCTCCTCCGGGATCAGCGCCACCACCAGCACCCTGCCGACCTCCGGTCAGGGCTGGGTGTCGATCACCTTCAGCGCCAACCAGCCTGCTGGGACGGTGGTCCATCTGGCCACCACCTCGGGTGCGCAGATCGCGTCCTACCAGCCCACGAAGGCCTTCCGGGGCGTCGTCTTCTCCTCGAACCAGATCACCCGGGGTACGACCTACGCGGTGCGCACCGGCGGATCGGTCTCCGGCACGGCGGTAGGGGGTGGACTCTACGTCGGCGGGACGCTGAACGGCACCCAGGTCAGCACGGTCGTCGCGGGCAACCGTTAGCCGTCGCAGTCGTCGAGGTCCAGCCCGCAAGCCGTATCTCAGTGCTGTCACGTGGATCGGCTACGGCTTGCGGGCTGCCGGAGACCCTGACCGCAGAAGCTCGGGGCCGGGCCGGGCCGGGCCGGGAACCGGGGGGCCGGAACCGGGCCTGGGCTTGAACCGGGGCCGGAACCGGGCCTGGGCCTGGGCTTGAACCGGGGCCGGGGCCGGGGCCGGGGCCAAGGCCGGGACTGGACCGGGACCGGGGCCAAGGCCGGGACTGGACCGGGACCGGGACCGGGACCGGGACTGGGACTGGGACTGGGACCGGGACTGGGACTGGGACTGGGACCGGGACTGGGACTGGGACTGGACTGGGACTGGGACCGGGACCGGGACCGGGACCGGGACCGGGACTGGGACTGGGACCGGGACTGGGACTGGACCGGGACCGGGACCGGGACCGTGACTGGGCAGGACTGAGACCGGGACTGGGCAGGACTGAGACCGGGACTCGGCGGGAAGCGCTCGACCTGGCAGACGTGTTCGAGTCTGGCGGGCGTCGCGTGGCCATGATGGGCCGTTGTCGGGCGCCGTGGAAGGCTTCGGCTCGGTGAGCACCGCCCGGCTCTGCCGGATGGGGTTCGTCTCACTTCCCGGGCCTCAACGAAATCCCGGCCTTCGGTGAAATGTTCTGAACCTGACTTTTCCCATGGGGTCCGGGAGAGTCCAAGAACGCGTTCCAGGTCAGCCGCTCCCACCCGGCGCGAAGAAAGAAGACAGTGAAAGCATGCAGAGGCTGCTTTTACCGTAACCGTCGCCGGGTAACCCCCATCGGTGCGGCCAGGAAGGAAATTGCTGGAATTGGTTACCGCGACTTCCGTCCTGCGGAGACCATCCCCATTCAATGAAATTTCACAGTGAGCTGGTCGAAATACGGACGGCAACGTTGGTCCGACATCACGCTCATGTCGCCGGACCGCTGGCAACGACCGCGGCGCTCGCAGTGAAACACCTCGCTTGACCGAACTGTTCGCCGCCGGGCGCACCGCGCTCCACGGCCGTCGAACCGGCCCGCCCCGTATCACCTGCTCCGATTTGACAGCCCGCACTGCATCCGATGCTGGGACCCGCGCCAAGGCGGCAATCGTCCGGGCCGCCGAGCTCCGCTGCGGCGAAGCACCGGTGGAGGGGGAGGCGGAGACGGACGGCGAAGCGGATGAGGCGGCGAGGGACGAGGCAGGCGTAGGGGCGGGGGTGGGGGCGGTTGAGGAGGCGACGGACGAGGGAGAGGCAGGGGTGGGGGCGGTTGAGGAGGCGACAGGCGAGGCACGGACAGGGGCGGATGAGGAGGCGACGGACGAGGCAGAGGCGAAGGTAGGGGCGGTTGAGGAGGCGACAGGCGAGGCACGGACAGGGGCGGATGAGGAGGCGACGGACGAGGCAGAGGCGAAGGTAGGGGCGGAGGAGGAGGCGACGGACGAGGCAGGGATAGGGGCGGAGGCGGAAGCCGAAGAGGATGAGAAGGCGACGGACGAGGCCGAAGTGAAGGTGGGAGAGGGAGCAAGGGCGGATGCGGAAGCCGATGACCGCGGTCCAGCGGCCGGCAGATCAGTGACGGGTGGTGGCCCCTCGGTTCTCGCTCGGCTCGCAGCCGGATCGAGCGGCGATGAGGCCGATGAGCACCCGGCCTCGCGGTTCCGGCGCAGTTTCTCGCCGTGTCGGCTCCGCAGTCCCCAGAAACGGCGCCGCTCATGCTCGCGGCGGAATTCCTCGCGGCTCGCAGAGTAATTCCGTGACGCGGTGCGATCGCGCATCGCGGCTATTTCCGCGCGACTGAACAATGAGACCTGCCCCATGCATCAATTGTCTCGAATCCCGATCCACGACTGTCAGCGTTGGATCATGCCAATCCCCGAACCGAGACGATGAACACATTGGAGACCAGTCGACGGGGGAGCTGCGTGACGGACACCGGAGAGATTGGAGGTGTCGGGGTCTCCGGCAGGCCCGCGAGACGTGTATCAGCATCGGGATTCCAGCCTTGAGGCGGCCCGGGCCTCTACGGCGACAGCTGTGTGGAGAGTCTTCGAAGCCAGAGTCTGCGTCAGGTCTGTTGAAGACGCTTCTGGCGATCGGCCTATTTCGATGGTTTCGGGTGTGTTGGATGAGTGCGGTGCGGTATTGGCGGTGGTTCGGGCCGGCGGCAGCGGGAACGGCGTGAGCACGCGCCCTGGCAGGCGGCGGGCCACCCACGGCGGATGTATCACCGCCGGGGTTGGCGAAGACGTGGTAGAAGTCGGCGTGTCAGTGGCACCGGGGTGAGTGGCACCCGGGGTCAGTGGCACCGGGGGTCACGCCCGCCGAAGTGGTATACGACTTGGACTTTCCGAGATGAACGAGGCGGTCACCGCAGATGGTCAGTGGCGCCGGATGTCAGCGGCGCCGGGGCGGTCGGCGACGTGCGCGTGTCTGCTACCGGAGCGGGCACCGCAGCCGGCTGGTCTATCGCAGAGCACACGCGAAGCGCGGGTGGTGGCGGCACGCGGAACCGCCCGGGGCGGGGCGAGGTGCCGGAGACCATGACCTTCAAAAGGTGTCTAGAGATCCGGGACCAGGCCGAGGACCAGCAGGTCGGCCGTCAGACTGATCAACCTGTCCTCGGTCACGCCGGGTGGCGGGTCGAGGGCGATCCGCAGGCAGGCGTTGAGGGTGACGCCCATGGCCAGGTGGATGCGGGCGTCCGCCTCCAGCGGGTCGAGACCGGGGGCGTGCACCGCCACGAAGAGCCGGGTCATCTGGGCGAGCTGGCGTTCGACCTCGGGCAGGATGTTGCCGTGCGCGCCCAGCGGCGCCTCGGCGATCATCGCGGTGGTCACCGCCCGGTGCCGTTGCACGGCGTGGACCAGCACGGACAGGATGTGGTGGACACCGTCTCGGGCCGGCATGGTGACCGCCGCGGTCAGTGCGCCGGTCAGGTCTGCCAGGACGTCGGCCGAGCTGCGTGCCCGTAGCTGCTCGATGAGTTCGTTCTTGTCGGCGAAGTAACGGTAGAGCGAGCCGATGCTCACACCGGCCGCCGCGGCGACGCGGTTGGTGCTCAGCCCGGCGTAGCCTTTCTCGGCCAGAACCTGAGCGGTCGCACTCAGGATTCGATCGATCATCTCCCGGGAGCGCTGCTGTCGCGGCTTTGACCTGTGGTTATTGCCCGTCAAGGAAGGCCTCGAAAGACGAGTAGTAAACGAGCTTTCGCTCACTTTATCGTCGAACCATGACGACGCACGCCGATCTGCGGGTGCCCAGCCGGTTCGGGGCCGACCGGCCGTGGGCCGAACGGGCCGCCCGGCCGCTGCGACTGGTCGCCGGGCCGGGCGCGGACCCCACCGAGGCGGAGCTGGCCGCGCTGCGGACCGGCCTCGTCCGCCGCGACGAGCTCGCCGCCGACCTGATCAAGGCGGTACGCCCGAACGAGCTGCACCGGGCGCTGGCCGCGGGCCCGTCCCCGGACGACCCCGAGCCTGTGCGGGCCTTCTGGGACGCCGTGTCCTGGCGGCCCGACTGGGTCGACGACGAGCTGCTCACCCGTGGCGCCGAGGCGTGCCGGGCGTTCGGCATGGATTCCGGGCTGGTCCTGGCCTACGGCTCGCTGCTCGGCGGCTACCGGACCGCGGCGGCCCTGGAACCGCTGGTGCGGACCGGCCGGCTGGCCGGCGGGGAGACCCTGCGCCGGATCCAGGAGACGTCGTTCTGGTGGCGAGCGGTCACCGCGCCCGGCGGGATGGCGCCCGGCGGGGAGGGGTTCCGGGCGACCGTGCACGTCCGGGTCATGCACGCGCTGGTCAACGCACGGCTGGAGGCCGACCCGACCTGGGAGTGGGACCTGCGAGGTGTGCCGATCAACCAGTATGACCAGGCCAGCACCCTGGGCGTGTTCAGCACCAGCTTCCTGCTGCACCTGCGCCTGCTCGGGGTGCGTGTCTCCCGCGCCGACGCGGCCGCCGTCATGCACCTGTGGAGTTACGTCGGCTGGCTGATGGGTGTGGACGAGGAGTGGCTGCCGCACACCGAGCGTCGTGGCCGCCGCCTGCTCTACCACTTCCTGGCCAACGATCCTCCGCCGGACGCCAACAGCGTCGCCCTGGCCCGCGCCCTGATCACGATGACCGACGACGTGACGACCGGCCGCCGGCGGTGGTACGAACGTGAGCGCGCACTGTCGGTGAGCTGCTGGCTGCTCGGACCGGCCGCCATGCGTGACCTGGGCCTGCCCTACCGGCCGCCCTGGTACGGCCTTACCCGGGTCGCCGCGAATCTGCTGGTCAGCCACGTCCTGGGGCGGCTTCCGGGCGGCCGGGCCCGGCTGCTGGCACGTTCCGAACGCCAGGCGCGGGCGCAGTTCGCGAGGTGGGGGACCGAACTCGGGCAGGGCTGACAGGAAGTGGCTGACAGAAATGTGCCAGAAGTTCGGCAGATACGGCTGTCAATCTTGAGGCCGGCGCCGGACGGGACGACGACGCGACGCGCTGGCGGGCGTCCACCTCGACGTTCCTCGCCTGACGAACGCGGACGGTGCGGGATTAGCAGTGAAGGGGGGATCCCGCACCTTCCGCGTTCATCAACGGATCCGGGTGACCCATGTGGCCGATCGACGAGTCAGTGCGGAACGAGACCGCAGGTGACCGGATCGCCCGCCTGCTGGCTCAGCATCCGCTCGTCGACGGGCACAACGATCTACCGGACACGCTGCGCACCCTGCACGGCGGCGCGCTCGCCCCGGCGGACCTGGACAAGTTCGCGCTCGACCGGCATCAGCCACTGACCCGTACCGACCTGCCGAGACTGGCCGCCGGGCGGGTGGGCGCCCAGTTCTGGTCGGTCTACGTGCCCGGCGACCTGCCTCCGGCGGCTGCCGTGGTCCGGACCCTGCAGCAGATCGACCTGGTGTACGCGCTGCACCGCCGCTACGCCGGCCGGCTCCAACTCGTGACGACGGCTGACGGCGTGGAGGCCGCGTTCCGGGCGGGACGGATCGCCGGGCTGCTCGGTGCCGAGGGCGGCCACAGCATCTGCGACTCCCTGGCGGTCCTGCGGATGCTCGGTGAGCTGGGCGTCCGGTATCTGACCCTGACCCACAAGCAGAACGTCGCGTGGGCCGACAGCGCCACCGACACACCCCGGCTCGGCGGGCTCAACGACTTCGGCCGCGAGGTGGTCGCTGAGATGAACCGGATCGGCATGCTCGTCGACCTGTCGCACGTCGCCGACACCACGATGCGCGACGCCCTGGCCGTGACGACCGCGCCGGTGATCTTCAGCCACTCGTCGGCGCGGGCGCTCTGCCCTCATCCCCGCAACGTTCCCGACGACGTGCTGGCCGAGCTGCCCGGCAACGGCGGGGTGTGCATGGTGACGTTCGTGCCGGCCTTCCTCTCCGAGGAGCGCTGGGCCTGGACCCGGAACCCGGAGGGGCCGCCACCACCGGTGACCGTGGAGCAGGTGGCCGACCACGTCGAGCACGTCCGCGAGGTGGCCGGGGTGGAACACGTCGGGCTCGGCGGTGATTTCGACGGGTGCGACCACACGCCCTCGGGGCTCGACGACGTGTCGTGCTACCCCCGGCTGTTCGGCGAACTGGCGGCCCGCCGCTGGTCGGACGAGGAACTGGCCGCTCTGGCCGGCGGCAACGTGCTCCGCGTGATGCGCAGTGCCGAGGCCGGGCAGGCGCAGCCGGAGGCGGCACGCCATGCGGTCAGTTCGGCGCTCTCCCGTACGCCCAATCTTTGAAAGATCTCGTCTGCCGTCGCCCAGCAGGAGTGCGCCGCCTCGTGGTCGCCGGACGCGCATCGGACAGCACCGAGATCGCGTAGCGTGCGCGCCCGGCCCAGATCCATGCCGATGTCGCGCCACTGGGCCGCCGCCGACTCCAGCAGCTCGGCGGCCTCGGCGAGCCGGCCGGCGGCCAGATGCAGCTCCCCGAGCGTCCGGGTGACCAGCGCGGTGCCGTGTCCGTCGCGCCGCCCGTCGGTGGCGGCCAGGGCGACCCGCAGCGGCTCCAGCCCACGGTCCGGATCGCCCTGCCGGATCCACACCTTGGCCAGCGCCTGCGCGGTGTAGGCGGCCAGATGGGTGTCTCCGACTGCGGTGGCGATGGTGTGCGCTGCGGAGCAGTGCTCCTCCGCCTTGTCGAGCTCCCCACGGGCCCGGTGCACCAGACCCATGCCGCGGATCGCGATGAGCTCGCCGCGCCGATGTCCGAGCCGGCGGTAGAGGGCGAGCGCCGCCGCGAGATGGTCGAGAGCCACGTCGTCGTCGCCGAGCTCGCGGTGCGCGAAACCGAGGCTGTAGTGGGCGTGCGCCACCCCGGCCTCGTCGCCGAGACGCTCCAGCACCTCCCGCGCCCGGTTGATCTCCGGCAGGGCGATGGCGTGCTCGCCGAGCTCGCGGCTGACCGTGCCGAGACCGTTCAGCGCCACCGCCTGGCCGCGGTCGTGCCCGGCCGTCTCGAACAGCTCGGCCGCCCGGGAGAAGTGCCGCCGCGACTCCGGGAACCGGTCCTGGGCGTAGCGCAGCTGACCGATGCCGCACTCCATGGCAGCCTCGGCGAGCCGGTCCCCGGCACGGGCGGCCGCGGCGCTCGCCGCGGTGTGTGTCCGCTCCCAGCCGTCGAAGTTGTTGCGCGCCGCGAACGACGCGAAGACCAGCGCGTCGGCGAGCCCGCAGGCCGGGGCCACCAGGTCGAGAGCGGCGGCCCGTTCGACCGCGGCGATCAGCGCCGGCTCCTCGTTGTCGAACCAGCGCCGCAGGTCGACCCGGTCGATGGTGGCGGTCCAGTGCGCGGCCGGTTCGGGCAGCCCGTCCGGGTGGTAGAGCCGCGGCGTCGCCACCGGCAGCTGGTGTGCGAGGTGCTCGACCAGCCGCAGCAGCGCGGCCAGCGCCCCGGTGACCGTCGCGCGGATGCCGTCCGGATCCTCCCGCGCCAGCTCACCGGCGTAGAGGCGGACCAGGTCGTGCATCCGGTAGCGCGTGCACGGCCCGTCGGCGCCGACCACGTCCAGCAGCCGCGCGTCGGTGATCTCCTCGACCAGGTCGTCGGCCTCGTCCAGCGTGACGTCGAGCAGCGCCGACACGGTGAGCGCGGTCAGCACCGGCGGATCGAGGCAGCCCAGCGCCCGGAACGCCAGCTGCGCCCGCGGGCTGAGGCCGCGGAAACCGACGGCCAGACCGGCGCGTACCTCCAGGTCGTCGACGGCCAGCTCGTCGAGCCGCCGCCGCTCGTCGTCGAGCCGATGGGCCAGCTGTCCCACCGTCCAGTGCGGACGGGCCGCCAGCCGGGCCCCGGCGACGCGGACCGCGAGCGGAAGCCGGGCGCACAGTTCGATCAGGCGTGACGTCTGGGCCGGTTCGGCCTCGGTCCGCTCCGCGCCGACCACCCGGGTGAGCAGGGCCCGCGCCTCCCCGGCGGACATGGTGCTCAGCTCGACGCGATTCGTCGCGGGCACGGTGACCAGCCGGTTCCGGCTCGTCACTAGCAGCGCAGAGCCCGCGTCACCGGGCAGGAACGGGTGGATCTGCCGCGCCCCGACCGCGTCGTCGACGACCACCAGGATCCGACGGCCGGCCAGCTCCGCGCGGTACCGTGCCTCACGTTCGCGCAGGTCGGAGTTGCCCCGGGCGTCCGCGTCGGTGACACCGAGCATGCGCAGCAGCCGGCTGAGCGCCTCCGCCGGTTCCAGCGGGTCGGCGCCGCCCACGTTCAGGAAGAGCGACCCGTCCGGGTAGTGATCGCGGACGGCGTGCGCCACGTGCACCGCGAACGCCGTCTTCCCGGCGCCACCCTGCCCGGAGACCACCACGACCGGGCTGCCGGCGGGCGTGCGCAACGCCTCGGCGGTGGCGGTGAACTGCGGGTCGAATCCGGTGTAGTCCGGCAGGTCGGGCGGCAGCAGGAACGGCCGGTGCGCCCGTGTCAGGCCGGCCGGTGCGGCCGGTTCCCGCAACACGCTGGTGTGCGCCTCACGCAGCAGCGGTCCGGGCTCGGTGCCGAGCTCGTCGACGATCCGGTTGCGGGACCGGGCGAAGAGATCAAGTGCTTCTACGGTACGGCCGGACGCGTGCAACGCGCGCATCATCGCCGCGATCAGCGGCTCGCACAGCGGATCCCGGGCCAGGGCCACGGCCAGCCGGTCGGCCGCCTCCGCGTGCCGTCCCCGCGCCACCGCGGTGAGCGCCCAGTCTGCCAGTGTCGCGAGCCGGTGCTGCTCCAGGCTCTCCCGGGTGCGCTGGGCCCATTCGCCGGGCAGGCCGGCCAGCGCCTCGCCCCGCCAGAGCCCGAGCGCCTCGTCGCAGGCGGCGAGCCGCTCGTCCGGCCCCGCGGTCCGGGTGAACTCCACCAGTTCACGGAACCGGTAGAGGTCGACCGAACCGGGCGGCACCTGCAACGTGTAACCGCCCGACCAGCGGACCAGGGTGACCCCGGTGCTGTCCTTGACCACCCGGCGCAGCCGGGCGACGTAACCGTAGAGCGCGCCGCGGGCGTCGGCGGGCGGCTCGTCACCCCAGAGCCGGTCGATCAGGGTCTCGAAGGTGACCGGGTGCCCGCCGTCGAAGAGCAGAGCGGCGAGCAGATGCCGCTGCTTGAGTGCGCCCAGCGCGACGACCAGTTCCCCCTCGGCCGCCTCGACCGGACCCAGAAGCCGGAACCGCACCACTCTCCCCTTCGGACACCGACACGCGCCGGCCCAGCCTAGGTGTGGAGAGTCGTCACCGTCTATGTCGATCCCACCTGCGGGGAGTCACTCCTGCGCGGCGTTGATCAGCCGGTCCGCGAGGGTGGCCAGCCGGGTCGCCTCCGCCTCGTCGGCGATCAGGAACTGCAGGCCGATCTCCTGCCCGTCCCGGGTGTCCGCCGAGTTCACCACCCGGGCGTGCACGGTCACCCGGTCATCGCCGCCGTCCAGGTCGGCCTCCAGGCTCGTGCCCTCGATCAGCCGCGCCTCCTCGGGCACCAGGCAGCGCAGGCCACCGGCGCTCACGTTGACCAGCGGCGCCTCGACTGCCGGGCGGCCGGGGCAGCGCAGCAACACCCGGCCGGCCGCGGTGATCCGGTCGTGCTCGCGGCGCTCCAGGCGGGTGGCCAGGTCGGCCATCTCCTCGACCCGGCCCAGGGTGTCGGTCATCTGGTCGGTGAGCTGGTCCATCAGGGTGGACTGGTCGGCGGCGACGGACCGTAGCGAGACGGCCGCGTCGCTCACCGCGGCGATGCCCTCGGTCATCGTGGTGATCGTGCGGGCCATGGCGGTGGTGTCCCGCTCCAGGTCGTGGATCGTCTCGATGATCTGGTCGGTCGACTCGGTGGTGTGCGTGGCGAGCTGTTTGACCTCGTCGGCGACGACCGTGAAGCCGTACCCCAGGTCACCGGCCCGGGCCGCCTCGATCGTCGCGTTCAGGGCGAGCAGCCGGGTCTGCCGGGCGATGTCGGTGACCAGCGCCGCACCGGTCGCGACCCGGCGCAGGCTCATCTCCAGCGAGGTGATCACCTGCTCGGCCTCGTGCGCCTGGCCGACGATCGCGTTGGCGGCCATGTCGGCGACCGTGATCCGCTCGTCGATCACCTCGGACGAGCCCCGGACCTCGCCGACCTTCTCGGTCACCTGGCGCAGCTCCCCGGCGATGACCGTGGTGGACTCGTCGATGATCTCCTGGGTCCGCCGCCGGAACTGGGTCTCGGCCTGCCGCTGGTGCAGGAAGCCGGACCGTAGCTGCTGCTCGCGGGCGATCTCCGCGTTGGACAGCGCGGTCTCCTGGTCCTGCAGCCGGGTCCGGGCCACGGTCAGCGCCCGCCCGATGTCGCCCATCTCGTCGCGGCCTTCCGGCATCGGCCGTGGCGCCAGATCCGACCCGGCGATCGCGGTCACCGCGGATACGGTCTGGCGTACGTCGTGGCTGGTCCGCCAGAGCACCGCACCCGCGAACCAGAGCGCCAGCAGGAAGCCGCCGATCGAGAATCCGAGCACCAGGGCCCGCTCCAGCGAATACGTCGCGATCCGGTCGTCCAGCAGACGGCTCAGCGCGTCGTGCAGCGGTTGCACCGCGGCGTCCGCGGCGTCCGCCACCGCGACCGGGTCGGCGGGGCCGGGCCTGTCGAGGGTTTCGGTGAGCTGCCGGCCGAGCTCCTCGATCCGGTCGGCGAGCGCCTGCACCGGCCCGCTGATCAGGCCGGACAGCCCTTCGTCGCCGGTGTTGCCGATGGCCGTGGCGATGTCGTTGCGCAGCGCCTCCGCCACGCCGGTGAGGCGCCCGGCGATCACCGCCTGGGCCGCCACCGCGTCCCGGGCGCTGGTGCCCGCCGGTACCGGCGCCGACGACTGCAGCGCGGTCAGCATCGCCTGCGGCAGCTGCACCACCTGGGCGTCCATCACATAGAACGAGTCCAGGTCGGGGTCGAGGATGAGGTTCGACGTGTTGCCGATCTCGGTGATCAGGGCGGCCAGCGCGGACGCGGTGGCGACGCGTGCCTCGATCGAGCCGTCCCCGGTCTCCGGGACGGCCGTCGCGGCGTCGGTGATCTTCAGGTCGGGGTGCTCCCCGGCGGCGGCACGGACGGCGCCGAGATCGGGGGTACGGCCGGCGGCCGTGTCGGTCAGCGCGGTCAGCACCGGACGCAGGGCGTCGGCGCCCTCCTCCTCGCGGCTGCTGAAGCCGATGTCGGAGGTGGTCACAGCGGTGTACATGCCGGTGGCCAGGGCGCCCGGAACGAACAGTGCCAGCACGACCACGCTCAGCCGGGTGGCGGTGCGGATCCGATCGGTGATCCTGAGCACCGGGCGCAACACCGTGGGCGGTGAGCTGCTCCGTGTCATCCCGACCCTTCCGTATGACCTTATAAAGGTTTTATACGGCAGGCTCGGGGAACGTGTCCGGCGTTCGGGTTGTGCCAGGATGGGCGGATGGCAGACCTGTTCCAGGTACGCATCGCGGTCCGCGGATACGAGCTGGACCTTCAGGGGCACGTCAATCAAGCCGTCTATCTGCAGTACGGCGAGCATGCCCGCTGGCAGGCGTTCCTCGCCGCCGGACTGGGGCCGGACACGCTGGTCACGGCAGGGGTGGGCCCCGTGGTGCTGGAGACCACGATCCGCTACCTGAAGGAGCTGCGGGCCGGCGACGAGGTCGACGTGACCTGCCGGTTCCTCTGGGGCGAGGGCAAGACGTTCCGGGTCGAGCAGGACTACACACGTGCCGACGGGGTTCCGGTCGCCGCCGTCACCGGGGTGGCCGGCCTGCTGGACCGGTCCACCCGCCGCCTCGTCGACGACCCGGCCGGCCGGCTGCGCACCCTCGCAACCGACCCGTCCTGGCTGGCACTCTGACCGCCGCCTACGCCTCCGTGAGGGCGGGCGTCCGGTCGATCCACGCGGTGAGGTTCGCGGGCAGGTCGGCCTTGCTGTAGAGCCAGCCCTGCACCAGGTCACAGCCCTGCTCGCGCAGCCAGTCGCGCTGGATCTCGGTCTCCACACCCTCGGCCACCACCCGGTGACCCATCGCCAGAGCCATCGCGAGGACCGCCCGTACGATCGGCTCCTTGGCGCCGTTCTCACCGACACCCGAGACGAACGACCGGTCGATCTTGACGATGCCGACCGGGAGCCGGTGCAGGTAGCTCAGCGACGAGTAACCCGTGCCGAAGTCGTCGACGGCCAGGGTCACGCCCATGGTCCGCAGCGCGTTGAGGGTGAGCAGGGCCGCTTCCAGGTCCTCCATCACGCCCGACTCGGTGATCTCCAGCCACAGGGCGGCCGGCGGCAGGTCGTTCTCCCGGAGCGCCTCGTCGACGATCCGGACCAGGGAGCCGTCGCGCAGCTGGCGTACCGCGACGTTCACCGACACGTGCAGCGGCCGGGCGTCCGGTCCGCGCCGGGCGGTCCACTCGCCCAGCTGGCGTACCGACTCGCGCAGCAGCCACGCGCCCATCTCCTCGATCATGCCGGTCTCCTCGGCGATCGGGATGAACTCCACCGGCGACACGAAACCCAGCTCGGGCGAGTGCCAGCGCATCAGCGCCTCGAAGCCGTCCAGCTCGCCGGAGGCCAGGTCGATGATCGGCTGGAAGTGCGCCGCCAGTTCGCCGCGTTCCAGGGCGCCGCGCAGCGCCTGCTCCAGCCGGACCCGGTCCTGGACCTGGACCCGCATCGAGGCGTCGAAGAGCGTGTAGACGTTGCGGCCGTTGCTCTTGGCCTTGTACATCGCGGTGTCCGCGTCCCGGATCAGGTCCAGCGCGTGCACGTCACCGGCGGACTTGGCCACGCCGATCGACACCGAGGTGACCACGTCGCCGATGGAGAGCGAGAACGGCCGGTTGAACTCGGCGATCAGCCGCTCGGCGAGTTGCTCGCCCAGCCGCTCGTGGGGCGGCCCGGACAGGGCGACCACGAACTCGTCGCCGCCGATCCGGCTCACCACGTCCTCGGCCCGTACCACCTGGGTGAGCCGTTCCGCGACGGCCCGGAGCAGCTCGTCACCGACCGGGTGACCCCAGTTGTCGTTGATCATCTTGAACCGGTCGAGGTCCAGGAAGAGCAGGCTGATCTCGTGCCGCTCCGCGGCGGCCCGGCCGGCCCACCCGGTCACCGTCTCGGTGAGCAGCTCCCGGTTCGGCAGGTCGGTCAGCGTGTCGTGGGTGACCCGGCGCCGGCTGAGCCGCTCGGCCCGCGCCCGGGAGTTGTTCGAGCGGATCACCCGCAGCAGCACGGTCAGGATCAGCGCCACGCAGAGCACGGCGCGCATCGCGTTGTTGGTCGTGGTGCCCTGCGGCATGATCGCGGTCAGCGCCACCGGGAAGATCACCATCGCGCCGATCAGCGCGGTCCGGCCCCGGCTCAGGTCGCGGGCCACGGCCTGCTGCGGCTCGGTGAGCTCCCGCATCGACGGGTGCAGCGAGGAAGCGGTCAGCAGCGCGAACATCAGCAGCAGGAACGTGTCGACGAACTGCTCCGGAACGCCGACCCCGAGTGCCTCCCGCAGGCAGTACAGCAGGTCACCGGTGAACAGCGCCCCGCACGCGAGGATCATCGTCCACAGCGCCGGCTGCCGGGTGCCGCGAGACAGCATGAGTCGTGCGGCCTGCACCAGGATCACCACGTCGAAGACCGGGAAGAGCACGTTGACCAGCTGCGAACCGGTCAGGTGCACCGCGGTCCGCGGCCCGATCAGGAACGTCCAGGTCAGGAACGCCGTGCCGAGACCCATCAGCAGCGCGTCGATCCGGGCCGAGTCGTCGTCGCTGGCCCGCCGCATCCGCAGCATCACCACGAAACAGAGTGCCACCAGCAGGTACGCCGGAATGGTGAGCAGGTCCGGCAGCAGAGTCAGCCAGTCCGGCAGCCCGCCCTCGGCGCGTACCACCCGTAGCAGACTGCAGACGACGAAGAAGTACGAGGCGTAACGGATGTACCGCCACGGCGTCTCGTCGGCCGGCCGGTTCAGCCGCGGACCGCGATGGATCGCCACCAGGCTGAGCGCCAGCAGCAGAACCATCATCGGGGCGGCCGCCTGCTCCGGGCCGAGCAGCAGGAACCCGAGCAGGGCCGCGCTGAGGCCCAGGTGCACACGGAACTCGAGAAGCGCCCGGGAAGCGGGCGCGGGGCCGGTGGCCTGGACGTGGGTCATGTCCTTCCATCGGCGTGGTCCGGCCGGGCATGACGGTTGCGGCGCTGCAAAATGGGGTGCCGCGTCGTTGCAACCCGGTCACGAACCGTCCGGCGACCCGTTCTCCCGCAGGAAACCGACGATCACGTCGGTCAGCCGGTCCAGGTCGGCGGCGTCCGGGAGGTGGTAGCGACCGTCCAGCGGAACCAGGCGGGCGTCCTTCAGCCCGGCCGCCAGCTGCCGCCCGCCCGCGAACGGGATCACGCGGTCCCCCCGGTAGTGCAGGATCAGCGCCGGTGCCCGGACCTCGGCCAGCAACGCCGACACGTCCGCCACGTACGTCTCCGCCAGGTACTCGGCGGCCACGTCCCGGTCCGCCGAGTCGCGCAGCACCTCGGCCAGGTGCCGGGCCGCGTCGTCGGTGGCGTCCGGCCGGTACAGGTCGGCGAACAGCTTCGCGCCCATGCCCCAGTGCGTGCGCACCATCGTGACCAGCGCCGCGTTCAGATCCGGCCGCAGAAAGGTGCCCGGGCCGTCGGCGAACGTGCCGAAGAACACCAGCCCACAAACCAGCTCCGGGTGCGCGGCGGCCAGCGCCACCGCGATCGGGCCCGCCTCCGACATGGCCAGCAGGTGCACCGGGCCACCGATCCGGTCCACCACCGCCCGCAGCTCGCCGACCGCGGCCTCCAGGCCGAAGTCGTCGACCGGGCCACGGGACAGGCCCGTGCCGTACCGGTCATAGACGGTCAGGCGGACGTGCGCGACCAGGCGTTGCAGCAGCGACGAACGGGGATCGCGGCCGGAGGCGATCACGTCGATGCTCGACACCCAGCCGGGCAGCGCCACCAGCGGCGGGCCCTCGCCCAGCGTCGCCGTCGCGATCGTGCGGCCGCCCGGAGCGGTCAGATAGCGGGCCGCGAGCGCCGACAGCGGTGCCGGCGTGACGGCCGGCGGCGGCCCCGGCAGGTCGTGCCGCAGGATGAGCAGGCGGGTGTCCCGGATCGCCGCGGACGGTTCGAGACCCAGCTCGTCGGCGAGGCGGTCGGCGTACTCCCGGTAGGTCTCGAGGGCGTCGGCCTGGCGGCCGAGCGCGTACAACGTACGCATGAATATGTCTCTCGCCTGTTCCCGCAGAGGGTGACCGGCGACGAAGGCCTCGAGTTCCGCCAAGCGCGGCCGGTCCGCCGCCAGCAGCGCCCGGTGCCAGGCCTCGGTCGCGTGCAGCCGGGCCTCCTCCAGCCGGATCGCCTCCAGCCGGGCCACCTCGGAGTCGGCGAACCCGGCGTAGGCGGGACCGGCCCACAGACCCAGCGCCTCACCGAGCAGATCCGCGGCATCACCCTCCCGGGCCAGCGCCACCAGCCGGTCGAACCGTCCGGCGTCGATCTCGTCCGGGTCGATCCGCAGTACGTAACCGGGCGGCACCGTGTCGATCGTGATGCCCGGCAGGGTCCGGCGCAGCCGCGAGATCTGGCTGTGCAGAGCGCCCGCCGGATCCGCCGGCGCGTCGTCGCCCCACAGCAGGTCAGCCAGCCGGTCGGCAGGCACGATCCGTCCGGCCCGGGCCAGGAACACGGCGAGCAGAGCGCGGCGCCGGTCGCCCAGCGCGACCGGCGCACCCTGCTCGTCGTACGCCCGGACGGCGCCGAGAACCCGGAACCTCACACGACGACTATCGCACCGCCACTCCTACGATCTGCGGATTGATCGGCACCAGCACCGACCGTGCCCGGTGGCGGTCCACCCGTACCGTCGCGAAACCGGCATCCCGCAGCATGCCCTCGATGTCCCGGCCCACGTCGCAGCCCTCGAAGAACCATCGCCACGGGCGGGCCACCAGCCGCTGGACGACCGCGTGGCCGCTGCGCTCCTCGGCCCGGACGTGCTCCAGCAGGAGCAGCCGCCCGCCCGGCCGCAGTACCCGGCGGACCTCGCGCAGCACCGCCGCCGGATCCGGGACCGTGCACAGCACCAGCGTGCTGACCACCGCGTCCACCGAGGCGTCCGGCAGATCGATCGACTCCGCACCCCCCGCTCCCGGCAGGAGATCCAGGGCGATCCGGTCCCGCTCCGCGGTGCTCTTCAAAACCTTGTGCATGTACGGGTTGGGCTCCACCGCCACCAGCCGGGTGCCCGGCCGGTAGTACCGCAGATTCGCGCCGGTGCCCGGTCCGATCTCGACCACCGTCTGCGGCAGGTCCGCGAACATTCGCCGCTTGTGTTCCCCGAGCACGCGGTGGGCGTAGCCGTCCAGGGCCCGCAGCACGCCGGCGTTGAGGCGGCCGCGTACCGGATTGCCCGTCACGGCAGCCCCCTCTCCGCCGCGAACTCCGCGATCAGGGCCGCCGTGGTCGCGGCGCGGGTCACGTGCGGGCAGTGGCCCGCCCCCGGCAGGCCGACGTGCCTGGCTCCGAGCCGGTCCGCCAGCGCCCGGCCCCACTCCGGCGGGCAGATCGCGTCCCGGTCCCCGTTCATCACGAGCGCAGGGCATCGCACCGCCCGCAGGTGGACAGGCTGCTCGGCGCGGCTCGTGACGGTCGCGGCCAGCACCTCCGGCGTGTTGTCGAGGCCCGCGGCGACGCCGGCCGCCCGCTGTTCGGCCGTGCCCTCCGGCCCCAGCGCCGTGTCGACGAACCACTCCACGAAACCGCGGTAGTCCCGCACCCAGGCGTGCCGGTTGTATCGCGCCCAGCCGTCACCCGGTTCCACCTCGGTGTCGAACCGTGCCATGGCCAGCTGCAACGCGCTCGGCGTCGTTCCGATCACGTCGACCGTCGGGCCGATCAGCGCCAGACCGGACACCCGGTCCGGAAATCGTGCGGCGGCCAGCAGCGCGATCAGGCCGCCCAGCGAGTTGCCGACCAGCACGGCCTCATCGGTCCCCGTCGTCTCCAGCACCGTCAGCAGGTCGGCCACCAGCTCCTTCGGGGCGTACGCCGCCGGATCGAGCGGGCGGTCCGACCCGCCGCTTCCCCGTGCGTCGTAGGTCACCACCCGGAACCGTCCGGACAACGCCGTGACCTGGGCCGCCCACATCCGCCGGTTCGTCACCATCCAGGCCGGCAACAGCACGATGGTCCGATCGCCGTCGCCGTTCACCTCGTACGCGAGCCGTATTCCGTCCCGCTCGGCCGTTCCACGCATGTCATCTTCTCCTCGACACCTCCGCCTGAACCTCAGGCGGTGGTTTTGCGTGAAGACTTACGCGCACGTCTGTCCGGCCACTGGCAACCGGCTGACGCCGGCCTGCCGGATCGGCCGGTATTGCGGCAACCGGCTGACGTGCGAGATTGTCGCGCGTGTTCGAGGAGGCCCCCATGGAAGAAGCATTCGTGGCGTACAACGCCGGTCACACCGACGGCGCCGCCGGAGTTCGCGACGGATCCCGCGCGAACGACCCCGAGACCGGCCAGGACTACCGGATCGGCGTCGTCGACGGCAGCGTCGCCGCATTCCAGGCCGAGCTGGTCGCCGAGGTACGGCGTCTCCTGGACGAGACGCGCTGACCCGTGCTCCGCCCGCGGCCCCGTCGGGCCTGCGGTCGTGCCGGGTGTGCGGCCTGCGGTCTTGCCGGTGCTCTGACCAGCGGTGAAACGCTTAGGGCGGGGGGTGCTTTGGCATCGGGCCGGGGGCTCGGCTAAGGTTTCTTCCGTCGCCAGGGAAACCGGGCGGAGCAAGCGGAAGTGGCGCAGTGGTAGCGCATCACCTTGCCAAGGTGAGGGTCGCGGGTTCGAATCCCGTCTTCCGCTCGGAGAAGGCTGTTGCTGATCCTTGCATCGGCCGCCTCGGTGGAGTGGCCGAGAGGCGAGGCAACGGCCTGCAAAGCCGTGTACACGGGTTCAAATCCCGTCTCCACCTCGCTCGCTTCTTCGGAAGCTGGGTGTTACAAGCTGGGTGCAAGGGCGATTGGCGCAGCGGGAGCGCGCTTCCCTGACACGGAAGAGGTCACTGGTTCGATCCCAGTATCGCCCACTTGCTCGATCCGGTCGGCAGCCCTTCCAGGGCGGTCGGCCGTTTCCGTATCCGCCAGAGCCTCATGACCGTCTCTGGCGTTCCTCGTCACTCTGCTTCACCTCACTCAGTGGCCTCGCGTCGCCTCGCGTCGCGTCGCCTCGCGTCGCGTCGCCTCGCGTCGCGTCGCGTCGCGTCGCGTCGCGGGATCTTGCGCGATCTTGGGCGTTTTGGGCGGCAGACGGGGCGAAAACGCGCTAGATCTACCTCTGCGGCGTTCGGCCCTATGTCCGCTCTGTCCTGTCTGTTCCCCCCGCTGCTCCGGCCGAGCGACCGTCCCGTAGCCGCCGTGAGCGCCGCCAAGCCCCTGAGCCGCCAATCCGTGCCGCCTCCTCGTTTGGCGCCGGCCGCCTCAGCTGAGTAGCGCCCGTGCATCTGCAGCCAGGAGGCTGCCGCCCAGCGCATCCACACCCTGGGGATCTGGGGCGCTGGTCGTCGCCCGCCGCGACCTTGCACGCATTTCGTTGCCCTGGCGGCTACCTTGCCCAAGATCGACAGCGGTCGGGTGACGTGGTGCGAGCGTTGCCGCCAGGTCGGGTGAACCGGCACCAGATCGACCAGGCGGCAAGTCGCACAAGATCGGCATACGAGAAAGTCCGCAAGATCGGCCGAGCGGCGAAGCGTGCACAAGATCGGCCGAGCGGCGAAGCGTGCACAAGTTCGGCCGAGCGGCGAAGCGTGCACAAGTTCGGCGAAGTCGTACAGGAGCGAGATCGCGCATAGGAGCGAAATCGCGCAGAGGTGCGAGAACCGCACACAAGAGCGAGACGCGGAATGCAAACGGGGCAGCCGTGCGATCGGGTAGCCCGAAGACGCCCCCGCGTGCGGCTCGCGGGCCTGCCAGGGCCAAGGTGGCAACCCGGGCGAGCCCGGCCCGCAGCGAAGGCTCGTACATCGGTCGGATAAGCGTCTCCATCAAGGTTCAAAGAGATGTTCGTCGATACACTTCGCTTCCCCGGCGCAGGGGCTCCGGGTGATGAGCTGCTGAACAGGGAGCATGATGGCCAACAAAGGAATGCCCACAGTCGGCCCCGGCGCCACCGGTGACGCCGTGAAGCAGGCGCAACGCGCGCTCCGCCGGACCCCGAACACCGCACTGGTCGTGGACGGCACTTTCGGGCCCAAGACCGAGGACGCCACGAAGGCCTTCCAGAAGGCGGAGGGACTGCCGGTCACCGGTACGGTCGACGCGGCGACGTGGAACGCGCTTCCGGACGGCAGCCCGATGCCGACGTTGCGGCAGGGCACGCAGGGAGACGCGGTCCGCAGCCTGCAGCAGGTGCTGACGCTGGGCGCTGCGGGTCTGTGGGAGACGACACCGCAGGGCACCGACGGGCACTTCGGGGCGAACACCGAGGCGTCGGTGCGCGCTTTCCAGAAGTGGGCCGGCATCCCGGTGGACGGCGTCGTCGGGCAGCAGACCTGGACCGCGCAGCCGCTGGCACTCGAGTTCGTCGTAGGTCTGCAGCATGTCGCAAGCGCCTGACGCCGGTCCCGGCCCCGAACAGCCGGTGAGCCCGCAAGAACCGGTGGGTCGGGAAGAACCGGTGGGCCTGGAGGGGCCGGTGGAGGCCGCCGAGGTGGCCCGGCTCATCGACTTCGAGCGAGCCGATGCCGTATCCCTGATGATCTATCCTCCTCCGCCGCCGATGCTGGTCGTCTCCGGCCAGAAGCCGTGGGCGAACATGGAGGTGACGCTCAATCCCCGGCGTTACGTGCAGCAGCCGGAGTACTGGGGCATCGAGGTCATCGGCACGATGCCCGAAATCGGTCAGCCGGCGATCGTCCCGTACGTCGTCGAACTCGACCTGACCGGTCTGCTCGGCACCAAGGGTGTCGAGGTGATCGGGGCGAGTCACACCGAGCGGATCGACATCCCGGCCGCTCAGGCTCAGGACTGACCGGCCCGGCCCAGGACCAGGGTGGTCCGCAGGTTCAGGACGATGGTGCCGCCGAAGTCGTCGACCAGGCGGCCGAGTGCTTCCAGCCCCGCACGCTGCTGTTGCGGCGTGCGGGACAGGAACGGGCCGAAGGTGCCCACCAGGGCCAGATACTGATCCCCGCTCAGGGGCAGGTCGCGGCGGATCACTTCCTTGCGTACGTCGGTGAACTCGCCGCTGTCGAACACGTCCTGCTCGAACCAGTCGACCGGACGTTCCCGGACGTCGGGGTCGACGGCGTGCAGAACGGCTGTGACGGCCTCGCGCTGGGCGGCGTCCGCGTAGTCGTACCGATGCCCGAAGATCGCAAGTGTGCCGTCAGGTGCGAGTGCTCGCCGGGCGCGCGTGTTGCGGGTGGCGGGGTCGAGCCAGTGCCACGCCATCGCGCAGGCCAGCACGTCGACGCCGCCCGCAGGCGGTGGCCACTGTTCGAAGGTGCCGGCGTGCACGGTGGCGGACGGGAACCGCCGGGCCAGCAGCGCCGCCATGCGCGGATCCGGCTCGATGCAGGTCAGGGGTGCGCCGATGGCGGCCAGCACCTCGGTTCCCTTACCCGTGCCCGCGCCGATCTCGGCCACCGAGGCAGGGCGGCCGCCGTGGTGGTCGACGATCGCGGCCGCGATTTCCGGTGGATACCCGGGGCGCGCCGTCTCGTACAACTCCGCAACCGATCCGAACACGTCCACGATCGACACTCTAAGCGGTTCACCTTTTTTGAACTTTCTTAACAGATGCCTTGACGCCGAGCGCCGGGATCTAGTTGAGTCGATATACCTCTCATCCCTCTCGCTCCAGTGCGTCCCCCGGCGTACGGAAGGTGAACCATGCCCAAGAGACGGCTTCTATCCCTTATGGCCGCTGTCGGTGTCGCCGTGGCCGGCGCCGCAGCCGCGATCCTGCCCATGACGGCATCCAACGCCGCCGAGGCCTGCGTCGCCGCGTACAACAACTCCGCCGTCTACACCGGCGGCCAGCGCGCCTCCTACAACGGCAAGAACTGGACCGCCAAGTGGTGGACCCAGGGCGAGACGCCGAGCACCGGCGGTTCCGGCGTGTGGGCCGACAACGGCGCCTGTGGCGGCGGCACGACCAACCCGCCGCCCGCTACCGGCTGCAATCACCCCAACTGGGTCGCCGGACAGTTCTACGCGGCCGGCTCGATCGTGCGGTACACCAACGGCCAGTACTACCGGGCCACCCACGAGAACCCGGGCTACGACCCGGTCATCAGCACCTGGTACTGGTCGCCGTACACCTGCACCGGTGGCGGCACGACCAACCCGCCGACCAACCCGGGCAGCTTCCCGGTCAGCGAGGCGCAGTTCAACCAGATGTTCCCGAACCGGATCGCGTTCTACTCGTACTCCGGCCTGATCGACGCGGTCAAGAAGTACCCGGCGTTCACCGGCGCCGGCAGCGACACGATCCGCAAGCAGGAGGCCGCGGCCTTCCTCGCGAACATCAACCACGAGTCCGGCGGTCTGGTCTACGTCGAGGAGATCAACCAGGCGAACTGGCCGCTCTACTGCGACCGCAGCCAGCCGTACGGGTGCCCCGCCGGTCAGAGCGCCTACCACGGTCGCGGGCCGATCCAGCTGAGCTGGAACTTCAACTACAAGGCGGCCGGTGACGCGCTCGGCATCGACCTGCTCAACAACCCCGACCGGGTCAAGAACGAGGCGTCCGTCGCGTACCAGACCGCCGTCTGGTACTGGATGACCCAGCGCGGCCCGGGCACCATGACCCCGCACGACGCCATGGTCAACAGCCGCGGATTCGGCGAGACGATCCGCAGCATCAACGGCTCGCTCGAGTGCAACGGCGGCAACCCCGCCCAGGTCCAGAGCCGGGTCACCGCCTACCAGCGGTTCGCCGGGATCCTCGGCGTCACCCCAGGGGCAAACCTTTACTGCTGATTCTGTACGGCTGTCGCTCACCGCTGTCTCCGGAAGACCGGGGACAGCGGTGAGCTTTTCACGTCACATGAGGGCGGCGGCCGCTTCCACATCGGCGGAGTCCACCGAGGCGAGCGAACCGAAGAGCGAAACCGCTTGATAGTACGTCCACGCGAGGCTGTAACAGGCCGGGCGCACGGCCACCGAGTAGGTGGCGCACGTCCGTTTCAGATCGGCGTAGAAGGCCGAGTCGACCAGGCTCTTGGCGGCACCCGTGAAAGCGCCGACCGCTTTGTAGTTCCGGTATCCGAAATCGTGCCGGTGGCAGGACAGGGTGAAGTCGAACCCGAGCGGCCGGTCCGGGCTCGCCGAGCAGAAATCGGTACCCCATGCGAAGCCGTACGCCGCCCAGGCGGCCTGATTCCTGCGGGCGGCGTTCCAGCTGTTGTAGGAGGCGGCGGAGGTCTGGGTGAAGGACTGCAGGACGGCCAGCTTCTGTGCGGCGGTCGCGGCGTTCGCGGGGCCGCTCACGCCGAGGAGCATGGCGAGAGCGAGAAGCGCGGCCGACAGAGCGCGGAACAGTCGGGGCAGGGCGGGGGAGTGATGAGCGGCGGTCGTCGCAACCGGTGGTGTCGCGGACATCGGGGCTCCTTCGAACGGCCCGTCCCGCTGGAACGGGCTGCCGGTGGGCGCCCGGGCTACCGGTAGGTAACCCGAACGATCACTAAGTCTGGAGCCCCGGACTGGACGCAAGCCCAGCACAAGATTGCCGTTTGTCGATCCCCGCGCAAACGGGCGCTACCCAAAGATCACCTGTTCAGCCCCGGGATAGTGCCGCCACCACCGTTCACGGTTGTGTTTGACCAGCTTGCCGCCGAAGCGTGCGAGCAGTAGAAGGTCGCCGTTGATGACGAGCGCCATGTCTTCGGTGCCTGTATCCAGCAGCCGTCGCACGATATTGATCATGTTTGCGGCCGCTTGCTCGTGGCCGATCTGCCCATCCAGATCGAAGATCACCGTAACCAACGGATCTGGTTCCCATTCGAACCGGCCCTCGTCCGTTATCGCGTCGACATAACCGTGGCGGTCACTCAAGATCGAGAGATCGATGCCCAAGGTCTCATACAGATTTACCGACAGCGCAGTGCCGGTACCAGGCATCCACTCGGTTTGATGGGGCAGTCCGCGGGCTGCGACCTGGACAGCGGTTGCGTCGGTCGCGATTGTGAGGCTGTAGTCAACCGACATGTCTCACTCCCGATCGCTGGAGCGGGGTAGGTCGATTTGAACTATTTCGCCTTCTGGAGTAATCACTTTGAGCTCCTTGAGACCGGCCACGGGCCATTTGTCGAATTGCTGCTGGAGAGCGCCGAAATCTCCTCGCCAATCCTCGAGGTTTACCACGACACGCTGCGTTTGCCCCTTAATGACCTTGTTCCTCGATTCGGTCCAGATGCCTCGCGTTGACTTCTCTGGCTCAGTCGGGGAGTAGCAGTCGAAAACGCGCCCTTCGATCAGGTAGTCGGGGTTCTTCACCGACCTGCCGGTGTCGCCGGTGTTTGTGCGCGCCTGTGCCACCTCTTCGGTCGACGGATTCTGCTTGACGCGGTAGCCGGAAGCCGCCAGGGCCGTGGCTCCTGAGTTTTCCATCTCATCGGAACGCTGATTGGTGCGATCGTTGCTGAACGTGATCTCTTTCGGTTTGCCGGTCGGGGTGCCGCCCAAAGGGCCGGTGGGGTGGGTGGTCAGGTGCTGGGGCTGGCCGTTGGCGATGTCGGACGGTGTGCTGGCAGGGCCGTTGCCGGCGCGGCCGGCCTGGGAGAACGCGCTCGCCATCGCCTCGTCGGAGCGGACGCCCCCGCCTCCGCCTCCGACGCCGGCCGCGCCGTGCGGGCGGGTCTGGCCGGGTCCGTCGGGGTCGCCGTCGTGGCCTCGGGGTCTCGGGGTCATCGCGTGGTCAGCCGTTGAGGAGCCGGGTCAGGTTGCTGAGGCTGGTGATCAGGGCGCCGACGTAACTCGCGATCCGCATCGCCCACTTCGTCACTGCCACCGCGATCTGTGCGGCCACCACCGGGATCGTGACGACCAGCAACGCCTCGGCGGCCCAGACGATGACTCGGGCGATCAGGTCGCAGATGAGGTCGCGTACGAGGTCCCGGGTGAAGGTGACCAGGTTGCCGGCGGCCTCGGTGGCCGCCGACATGGTCTGGGCCAGGACGCCGAGACCGCCGAGCGCGTTGACGTTGTTGCCCATCAGGTTCCGGTAGGTGTCCGCTGCGGTCCCCTGCCAGTCCGGCAGGTCGGCGTTCAGGCAGTCCTTGAGGTCGGCGGACATCGAGTCGAGTTCAGCCGCGATGTTCCGCCAGGTCGCGGCGTGGGCGGCTACCACGTCGGGCAGTCCGGCGAGCTTGTCGAGGATCTCGCGGAGTGGTTCGAAGTGTTCCATCGCCCACCCGAGACCGTTGGCCAGCAACGCGCTGAACGGGTCGAGGACGGTGGCCGCCGTCTCGGCCGCGAAGGCGCCGCCGGCCAGGGCACGATCGGCCCAGCCGCCGCTCTCCACGGCCCGGAGGGTGCCTTGGAAGCTCTCGGCGAGAGACAGCCCGGTGGTCGCGGTGGCGGTGGGCGACGCAGCGGCGACGAGGGTCATCGGCCGTTCCCCGCTCCACGGATGCGGTCCGCGGCGGCCATGTCGACGTCGTCGTAGTCACGGCCGGTGCGGAGGAGGGACTCCTCGGCCAGGTGGAGGTTCTCCTCCACGTACGCATGGATGGTCCTCTGGGAATCGAGCCGTTCGCCGAGGATGCCTGCCATCCAGCCGCAGAGCAGGCCGTAGGCGGCGTCGTCCCGGGTGATGGCCGCGCTTGCGGCGGTGATCGCGCCGAACCGTTCGCGGATGGCGGCGACCCTCGCGGCGTGGGCGCGAATCTGTGCGGGGTCCGCGATGAAGCCGTCGCTCACGGAAGGTCCCACAGGTGCTCCGGCCGGCGGGAGGCCGGGTGCGAAGGCGGTGGGGACGCCGGGTGCGAAGGCGGTGGGGACGCGGGGTGCGAAGGCGGTCGGGAGGCCGGGTGGGAGGACGGCGGGTTGGCGATGCGATCGGCGATGGCTCGGCCGGCGACCGAGTCCGGGCCGAGGATGTCGTCGATGATCCGGCGGGACTCCTCGGCGGCGCGGACGCGGGCGCCCTGGGCGGCGTCCATCACGGCGCGGGTGACGGCGTCGGGTGGGGTCCGCTGGATGCGGTCGGTGAAGCGGATGTCCAGGAGGGCGCCGGAGGAGTCGACGGTCACCTCGGTGAGGCCGTTGCCGTCGCGGGCGGTGGCCCGGATCGCGGCGATGCGGTCGCCGGCCTCGCGGGTGTTCGCGGCGGTCCGTGCGATGCGGTCCTGCCAGTCACGCAGGTGGGAACGGGACGCATCAGGGTCCAGCAGCTCATCCATGGACATCGAAGCTAGCAAGATTCATCGATGCCCACGGTCCTGAACTCCGGGATGTGGATAACCGGAGAGACCCGTTACACAGAAATTGCTGTTTTCCCAGCTCAGCGTCTTTTGTAAGGGTGACCTAAGTCCGGTTTGGGGGATTTGGTGACCCGGGTCGCTTTGATCTGAACCTAGGTTGAGGTTTTATGGTCGCCTCGGCCTGCCGTCGATCTTGGCTGACGGAATCGAAGCGCGAGTTAGGAAGCGACCATGAACCGCCCCCTGCGAGTTGCCGTCATCGGAGCCGGCCCGGCCGGTATCTACGCCGCCGACCATCTGATCAAGGCATCGGAGACGGTCACCGTCGACATCTTCGACAAGCTGCCGACCCCCTACGGACTGATCCGGTACGGCGTGGCGCCCGACCACCCCCGGATCAAGGAGATCGTCAACGCGCTCTTCCGGGTCCTGGACAACCCCAGGATCCGGTTCATCGGCAACGTCGCCTACGGCGTCGACGTCAAGCCCGAGGAACTGAACCGATTCTACGACGCCACGATCATCTCGACCGGCGCCGAGAAGGACCGTGCCCTCGACATCCCCGGCATCGATCTGCAGGGCAGCTTCGGCGGCGCGGACTTCGCCTCCTGGTTCAACGGCCACCCGGACGTGCCGCGCGACTGGCCGCTGGAGGCCAGAGAGGTCGCCGTCATCGGCGCCGGCAACGTGGCGATCGACGTGGCCCGGATCCTCGCCAAGACCGCCGACGAGCTGCTGGTCACCGAGATCCCGGACAACGTCTACCAGGCGCTGAAGAACAGCCCGGTCACCGACGTGCACCTGTTCTCGCGCCGTGGCCCGGGCCAGGTCAAGTTCACCCCGCAGGAGCTGCGCGAGCTGGACCACTCGGAGAACGTCGAGGTGATCGTCCACCCCGAGGGCATCGAGTTCGACGAGGCCAGCCTCGAGGCGATGCGACAGACCCGGCACATCAAGATGTGCGTCGACATCCTGCAGAACTGGGCCGTCCGCGACCCGCGGGACCGGCCGCGCCGCCTGCACCTGTACTTCCTGCAGGCGCCGGTCGAGGTGCTCGGCGAGAACGGCAAGGTCGTCGGCCTGCGCACCGAGACGCAGGAGCTGACCGGCGACGGCTGGGTCCGCGGCACCGGCGAGTTCACCGACTGGAACGTGCAGGCCGTCTACCGCGCCGTGGGTTACCTGAGCAGCGCGTTGCCGGACCTGCCGTTCGACACCCGCACCGGCACGGTTCCGCACGCCGCCGGCCGGGTCATCGACCTGGACGGCGAGCACGTGCCCGGCACGTACGTGGCCGGCTGGATCAAGCGCGGCCCGGTCGGCCTCATCGGCCACACCAAGGGATGCTCCGGCGAAACGGTCGCGAGCCTGATGGAGGACCAGACCGAGGGCCGGCTGCCGATCGCGCCGGAGGGCGACCCGGAGGCCCCGATCGTCTACCTGGAGCAGCGTGGCCTGCCGATCACCACCTGGGCCGGCTGGCAGCTGCTGGACGCCCACGAGATCGCGCTCGGCGAGCCGCACGGCCGCAAGCGGATCAAGGTCGTCGACCGTGACGAGATGACCGCCATCTCGCGCGGCTGATCTACACGACGAAAAGGGGGCCCCTCGGGTGAGAGGCCCCCTTTTTCGCACGTCAGCGACTGGCCGCGTCGGCCAGCGCACGCTCCACCGGCACCGGTTTCCCGAGATAGAAACCCTGACCCAGCGGTACGCCACACGCCTCGAGCGCATCCCGTTGCGGCGCCGACTCGATGCCCTCGGCGATCACCGTGCACCCGTTCTCGGCTGCGAATTCGACCATCGAACGGATCGACGCGCGCCGTGCCCCCTCGGTCTCGACCCCGGCCAGCGCGGCCCGTCCCAGTTTCAGGAACGCGGGCTTGAGCGACTCCATCCGGGCCAGGCTGTCGTACCCGGCGCCGGCGTCGTCGACGGCGATCCGCACACCGGCCGGCAGCGCGGCCAGATCGTCGGGATCGGCGTCGCTGATCTCCAGCACGATCGGCCGGGTGCTCTCGGCCAGCAGCTGTTCCATCTCCCGCGGGCGTCGCAGCAGCCCGGCCGAGACGTTCACCGACAGCCACGCGCCCTCCGGCAGTGACTCGGCCGAGGCCATCGCGGCCCGCACCAGCGCGGCGTCCAGGTCGATGTGCCGGCCCTGTGCCTGCGCGTCGGCCAGGCCCTGGTCGGGGCTGCTGCCGTCGGCGAACCGGGTCAGCGCCTCGTAGCCGGCCACCTCACCGGACTTCAGCTCGAAGATCGGCTGGAAGACGGTGAAGAACGTGTACTCCTCGAACGAGCTGGATGTCTGCGGACCACGCGGGCCGCGACGGCTGGCCGCCGCCGCCTGCGAGGACCGGACCGCGACCATGCCGGGGGAGTTGCCCTCGGCGCCGTAGTGCAGCACCGACGCCCAGTCGCCGATCGCGCCGGCCATCGCCCGGTTCTCGGCGTGGCCGGTGGCCGGGGCGGTCTTCGCGGCTGCGGCGGCGCCACGGGTCTTCCTCTTCGGCTGCACCGGGCGGTACAGCCAGCCCTTGAGGTGCGTGAGCAGGTCGACCACGGTGTTGCCGAGACCGACGAAGGCGATCATCGCGTACGAGGCGAGCACCAGGTTGATCACCGCGAAGACCAGGTTCTCCCACTGGGCGAGCTGCACGTCGCGGACCGCGGTGTAGGCACAGAGCGCGATCAGGGCGAGCGGCGCGAGCAGGTAGGTGGTCGCCGCCGTCGTCCGGTTACGGACCTTGGGCGTACGTTTGAACTGGCTCTTCTCGCCCGTGAGCAGTTGCAGGATCGAGGCGAAACTGCCGGAGAGGTTGACCGGCAGCAGGATCAGGTTGAAACCGTAGATCCGGAAGATGTCCATGCGCTTGTAGCCGACGTACTTCAGGTCGGCCGCCATCATCATGAAGTACGGCACCGACACCAGCAGCAGCACCGGGTTGAGCAGGTCGGCGTTGAACGGGTACGCCAGCATGATCACCAGGCAGATGGAGCTCCAGAAGATGGAGGCCATGTAGTTGACCCGGAGGAACAGCTCGCCGAAGCGGTTCTTCTGCCCGCGTGCCGCCTTCGCCCGGAACTGGTCCTTGAGCCGGGACAGGATGAGCAGGCCGCCGTTGGCCCAGCGCTGGCGCTGGATGGCGAGCGAGCCGAAGTCCGGCGGGGTGGCGCTGTAGGCCATCCGCTCGGGGTAGTTGTAGAGCGTCCAGCCGCGCACCCCGAGGTCGATCGTCGACTCGGTGTCCTCGATGACCGTACGGTCCTGGATGTAGCGCTTGATCTCCCAGTCGCCCTCATAGGCGGCCTCGCAGATGTCGTCGAGCGCCTTCTTGCGCAGCACCGCGTTCGCGCCGACCCAGAATGTCGCACCGTAGTGGGTCATGCCCTGGTGCACGATGTGCTGGATGTCGGTGGTGGCGCCGGAGATCCGCTCGAGGCGGGTCGCCGCGCCCGGGAACGCGCTGTAGGGGGTCTGCGCCACCGCGCACTGGGCGTAGGCGCCCTGCTCCATCAGGTGCACCAGCCGCAGCGCGTACTCGGGCAGCAGCACGCTGTCGGCGTCCAGGGTGAGCACGTAGTCCGGGTTCGGGATGGTCACCTCGGCCCGGCCGGCCCCGGCGGAGACCAGGGCGATCCCCATCGGGGTGCTCACCTCCTGGTAGCTGCCGCCCATCAGGCCGATGTAGCTGTTCAGGTTCATCGCCTTGTTCGGCTCGCCGGAGAGCGAGACGTACCGCTTGCGCTCGAAGCTGGTCACCGTCGCGTCGAAGATCGCCATCAGCCGCTTGTAGAGCTGGACCATCCGCTCGACGGGGAGGACCGCCTCCTCGGCGGCACCGCGCTCCAAGGCCTCGGCGATCGTGCCGAGGTCGGCGCCGAGCCGGTTGACGATGTGCTCGACGAAGAAGGTGTCGGTGTGGTCGACCATCTCCTGCCGGTGACCCAGGCCGTACAGCCAGCCCACCGCGGACTGGAACTCGGCCGCGAGGTCACGCATGTCGTCGACGGTCGCGACCCGGGTGGGGCGGCTGTCGAGGGCGGTCTCGAACCGGTCGTACGCCGCCTGCGCGCGACCGAACGGCACGGCCAGTTCGGACTCGATCGCGCCGGGCAGGGCGCGGGCCGAGAGCAGCAGGTCACGCGCGGCCCGGGTCTTGGGCTGCTGCGGGTCGTCGATGAGCAGCGTGACCCGCAGTCCCGGGTACTCCTGCAGCGCCGCCGACAGCAGCGTGGTCCTGATGACCCGTTCGTCCTCCTGGTACGAGGGCACCAGCACGGTCACCGTCGGGGTCGGCCCGGCCAGGAACGGGTCCAGCGCGATCCGCGGCGCCCGGTGGTGTGCCCGGCTGCGGTAGAAGAACCCGATCCGCGTGATCAGGTAGGCCATCGCCGAACCCATCAGCGCGGTGACCACCAGCATGTAGACGATGGCCTCGACGACCAGCTTCGCGCTGCTGGCCTTGCCGACGACGAACTGCTCGAACACGGTGTAGGCGATGTAGCAGGCCCAGACCGCGATGGTCAGGACGATCGCTAGCCGGCCCCGGGCGATCCGGCCTTCGGACACGGGTGGCGGAATCAGCGGGTGGGGAGCCGACCGCCGGTCCGAGCCCCACTGCCGTGGGGTGTCGGTCCGGTGCTGGTCCACCGGTTTGCGCTGCATGTGGGATGGCCTCTCACTGGGGATGGGACGCCGGTCCCCGGCGCGTTCCGCCGGTGTCCGTCGACCGGAACCATCGGCCGGTGCGCCGGGTCGCATGAAGGTTTCGGCGCGGTTGCCTTCAGCGGGCGGCCGGGCTGCCGATTCGAGAAACCGACGACGATCCGTGAACGAGAGGGCAGCCATGCAGACCGCCACCCCGCAGTTGGTGCGGCCGGAACCGGACGACCCGCTCGCCGACCCGGACTGGCAGGAGCCCGAGGGCCCGGTCCAGAAACTGTCCTGGCTGCGGCTGAGTTTCCTGATCCTGGTGGTCGCCGGGCTCGGAGCCGGCGGCACGGCGGCGGTGATCCACTACCGGGACAACGCCGGCCCGGCCGTCAAATCGTGGGCCGTGCCGTACGTCGACGTCACGCTCACCCCGACGTTCGAGTTCCAGGACCCGGCGGTGAACCCGGCCAACGACGTGGCTCTCGCGTTCGTGGTCGCCGACCCGGAGGACGGGTGCGCGCCCAGCTGGGGCGGCTTCTACACGCCCGACGAGGCGGCGGCGTCGCTGGAACTGGACCGCCGGATCGAACAGCTGCGGGCGGCCGGCGGCGACATCATGCTCAGTGTCGGCGGCCTGACCAACACCGAGCTGGCGGTGGCCTGCACCGACCAGACGCGGCTGACCGACGCCTACCGGCAGCTGGTGAGCCGGTACCAGCTCGACACCCTCGACCTCGACGTCGAGGGCACGGCCGTCGCCGACACGGCGTCCCTGCAGCGCCGCGCCCTCGCGCTGAAGACGTTGCAGGCCGAGCGGAAGGCGGCCGGCGAGAACCTGGACGTGTGGCTGACCCTGCCGGTCGCGCCGACCGGACTCACGAACGACGGCATCGCCGCGGTCCGGACCACCCTGGAGGGCGGAGTCGCCCTGCGCGGCGTCAACGTCATGATCATGGACTACGGCACCGCCGGTTCCAGCCCGGACATGCTGGAGCTCGGCGAGAGCGCGCTGGAGGCCACGCACAAGCAGCTGTCCGACCTCTACCTGCGGCTCGGTGTGCAGCTGACCGGGCCCGAGGTGTGGTCGCGGATCGGTGCCACCCCGATGATCGGGCAGAACGACATCGACGCCGAGCGGTTCACCGTGGCCGACGCGCAGGGGCTGGCCGCCTTCGCCGTCGACAACGGCCTCGGCCGGGTGTCGATGTGGTCGCTGAACCGGGACTCGCAGTGCACCGGCACCTTCACCAACGTGGTCGTGCACTCCAACACGTGCAGTGGCGTCTCCCAGGAGAAGCTGGCGTTCTCCAAGGTCTTCGCCGACCTGCCGGGCGCGATCGTGGGCGACTCCGGCCGGGAGGCGGTGACCATCCCGGCGCAGTCGTCGGTCACCGACGACCCGGCGAAGAGCCCCTACCCGGTGTGGCGTCTCACCGCCCAGTACGTGCGCGGCTACAAGGTCGTCTGGCACGGTGTCGTGTACGAGGCCAAGTGGGCCAACCAGGGCATCGACCCGTCCGCCGGCGGCGACTCGACCACGCCCACCCCGTGGTCGGTGATCGGCCCGGTGACCTCGACCGACGTGGCGCCGTCACCGAGTCCGACGGTCACCGGTGTGACCGACGAGTGGAAGCCGGAGGCGATCTACTCCCGCGGGCAGAAGGTGCTGTTCAACGATCTGCCGTACGAGGCCCGGTGGACCAGCACCGGCGACGCGCCCTCGACGGAGTACCCGATCAGTCCCGACGACCCGTGGAAGCCGCTGTTCATCGTGCCGGGTGAACCCGTCACCAGCTGAGCCTCGTCGTCAGCTGAGAGAAGTCCCCGGGCCGTCGGCCCGGGGACTTTCCTCATTTCAGGCGTCTGCGCACGTCCTCGGCGGTGCTCGGCCCGGCCGTCCAGGGGGACACCCAGGGCGCGTCGGAGTCCGGGGTGATCACGCCGTCCTCCAGGAACCGGTAGCGGCCGCCGACGACCCGCTTCGCGGCCTTCACGTCCAGGCTGTCGGTGTTGTCCCACAGCGCGCCGAACCCCGCCTCGATCCGCAGCCTGGCCTGCCTGCAGAACAGGTCGGCCAGCTCGCGCCCCTCCGGGCGGTCCGGCAGGTCGGCGTTGGCGCGCACGCACACCGACGTCATCGCGAACAGCTCCGCGCCGATGTCGACCAGGCGGCCGAGGAAGGCCTGCTTGCGTTCCAGCCGGCCCTGCCAGCGCGACATCCCGAGGAACGTGGACCGGGCCAGTTTGCGCGAAGCCCGCTCCACGTACCGCAGATGCGCCGCCAGGGGACCGAACTCGGCGTACGCCCCCGGATTCTGACCCTGACCGACCGCGAGCGTGGGCAGCCACCTGGCGTAGAACGCGCCAGCCCTGGCCCCGGCCCGGGCCTTGCGACGCAGATCCGCCTCCGGGTCGATGATGTCGCCGGCCACCGAGAGGTGCGCGTCCACCGCCTCGCGGGCGATGAGCAGGTGCATGATCTCGGTCGAGCCCTCGAAGATCCGGTTGATCCGCAGGTCGCGCAGGATCTGCTCGGACTCGGCCCCGCGCTCGCCCCGCGCGGTCAGCGAGTCGGCCGTCTCGTAGCCCCGGCCGCCGCGGATCTGGATCAGCTCGTCGGCCACCTGCCAGGCGATCTCGCTGGCGAACAGTTTGACCAGCGCCGCCTCGATCCGGATGTCGTTGCGCTGGTCGTCGGCGATCAGGCAGCAGAGGTCCAGCATGGACTCCATGGCGTACGTCGAGGCCGCGATGAACGCGATCTTCTTGGCCACCGCCTCGTGCTCGCCGAGCGGCCGTCCCCACTGCACCCGGTCGGCCGACCACTCGCGGGCGATCCCCAGCGCCCGCTTGCCGGCGGCGACACACATCGCCGGCAGCGACAGGCGACCGGTGTTCAACGTGGTCAGTGCGATCCGCAGGCCCTTGCCGAGCCCGCCGATGACGTTCGCCTCCGGCACGAACACGTCGTGGAAGCGGGTCACGCTGTTCTCCAGGCCACGCAGGCCGAGGAATGCGTTGCGCCGCTCCACCGTGATGCCCTGCGAGTCGCCCTCGACCACGAAGGCGGTGATGCCCTTGTCCGGGACGCGGGCCATCACCACGAGCAGGGTGGCGACCGTGCCGTTGGTGGCCCACAGCTTCACGCCGTTGAGCTTGTAGCCACCCTCGACCGGCTCGGCTACGGTGCCCAGGCGGGCCGGGTCGGAGCCGACGTCCGGTTCGGTGAGCAGGAACGCCGACACCTCGCCGGCAGCCAGCCGTGGCAGGAACGCCTTCTTCTGCTCCGGCGTGCCGAACGTCTTCAGCGGCTGGGGCACACCGATCGACTGGTGCGCGGAGAGCAGCGCACCCACCGCGGCGTTGACCGAGCCGGTCATCGTCAGCGCCTGGCAGTAGTGCAGATTGGACAGGCCGAGACCGCCGTACTCCGGATCGATCTTCATGCCGAACGCGCCGAGCTCGGCGAGGCCGCGGAAGACCTCGTCGGGGATGCGTGCCTCGCGCTCGATGAGGGCCCCGTCCACGTCGGAGCGCAGATAGCTCTCCAGAGAGTCCAGGAACTCGGGCCGTGGCTCGGCGGCCGGCCGTGGATGGATGAGGTCGAGCCGGAATCTCCCGAGGAACAGTTCCTTGCCGAAGCTGGGCCGGCTCCACTCGGACTCGCGAGCGGCCTCAGCGGTCTGCCGCGCCTGCTTCTCGGAGACATGGGCGTTGCTGCGCTGTGTGGTGCTCATAAAGGCACGCTACCCACCTCCGTTACCGAACGGTAGCCGTCGGTAGGCATTCGGTTGCCGGTCCTTCGCTGCGGCCCGGGCGGGTCGAACAGTCCTGGCGCCAGCCAAGACGAACGTTCGGAGATCACATGCTGCAGACGAAGCTCAACCGCCGCCTCTTCCTCGGTGCCGGCGGTGCCGTTGCCGGTTCGGTCGCCCTCGGTGCGATCGGTTCCTCCTCGGCCGCGTTCGCCGCCGACTCGGGCCTGACCCCGGACGAGGTGCTCGCGAACCTCCTCGCCGGCAACAAGCGTTTCGTCTCCTGCACGCCCAAGCACCCGCACCAGAGCCGGGAGCGGATCCACGCCGTCGCCGCCGGTCAGCACCCGATCGCGATCATCCTGGGCTGCGCCGACTCGCGGGTCGCCCCCGAACTGCTCTTCGACCAGGGCATCGGTGACCTGTTCACGAACCGGGTGGCCGGCAACGTGGTGAGCGACCTGCTGCTGGGCAGCATGGAGTACGCGGCCGAGGAATTCGTGCCGCCGCTGGTCATGGTGCTGGGCCACGAACGGTGCGGTGCCGTCGCCGCCACCCAGGGCTGTGTGCGGACCGGCGGGAAGGCACCCGGCCACATCCAGTCGATCGTCGAGGCGCTGACCCCGATCGTGGGCCCGTACGCCAATGGCGCCGACGCCGTCGAGCAGGGCGTCCAGGCGAACGTCAGGGCGCAGGTCGCGGCCGTACTGGCGCAGAGCGCCGTCATCCGGGAGAAGGTCGGCGCCGGGCACATGAAGGTCGTCGGCGCCCGTTACGACCTGGACACCGGCAAGGTCACCGTCATCGCCTGACAGCACACGAACAGGGGCGGCACCGTCATGGTGCCGCCCCTGTTCGTGTTTCAGGACCGGGTCAGCGTCACCGAGTTGCAGGTGTTGACCGGTGCGCACAGTCGCACGGTCAGGGTCTGGTCGGTGGCCGCGAACGTCTGGGTGAAGGTGCGCCGGACGCCACGGACCAGGCTGACCTGGGTGATCCGGCTGGTCGTGGACACCGTCACGGTGGCGGTGGGGTAGGCGTTGTTGACGCCCGTGGCGGTCAGGGTGTTCGTGGTCCAGTTCACCGTGCCGCTGACCGACGCCGACGCGCACGTCAGCGGGGTCACACACAGGGTGAAGGACTCGCTGGCGGCCTGTGCGGGGCTCGAGAACAGCCCGGCCGAGAGGATCGTGCCGGCCACGGCGGCGGTCGCCAGAGTGCGTGCGGACTTCATCATTACCTCCGATTGCTCCCCGTATACATCGGACTTCATCGATACCTAAGCACTCCGGTAGCGATGCGGCAAGACCGCAGGGTCTGCGGGGGTATGCCATGTTTCATGAACCTGTGGCGGATTTTGCGTCCCGGAAACCATCAGAACTCTCATGGCGGATTCCTAGGAAACGCTTCTAGGGTCGATGGATGCAGAGTCTGGCGGTCGTGCCGTGATGACGGTGCTCCGCCCGGACGGCCCGGCCGAGCCGGAGCCCGTCCCGGCGGAGCCGAAGCCCCGGTGGAACACCGCTGAGCTGCGCCGCAGGGTGCTCATCGGCGCGATCGTAACCTGGGCCGTGGCGATTACCGCGATCGTTGTCGTCCGCGGCGGTGGAGACGATCCGGCGTCCATCGCGGCGCGACCGTCGGTCTCCCCGTCCGCTTCCGAGACGCCGTTCACCGTCGCCGAGGTCTATCAGGCGCTCACCCCGTCCGTGGTGCTGATCGAGACCACCGGGCACGACTCGCGCGCCCGTCTGGAAGCCGGCACCGGCACCGGCGTGATCGCCAACGCCGACGGCACCGTTCTCACCGCGCTGCACGTCATCGACGGTGCCGAGGAGATCCGGCTGACCTACGCCGACGGCACCAAGGCGACCGCGCGGATGGCGAGCGAGGACCCGTCGCGGGACATCGCCACCCTCACCCCCGACAAGCTGCCGGAGACCCTGGTCCCGGCCGTGCTCGGCGGCGGCACGCAGGTGGGCGACGACGTGGTGGCGATCGGCAACCCGCTCGGCCTCACGTTCAGCACCAGCAGCGGCGTCGTCTCCGGGCTCGAGCGCAGGATGAACCGGGACGGGGGAGAGGCCGCCATCGAGGGCCTCATCCAGTTCGACGCGGCGGTCAACCCGGGCAACTCCGGCGGACCGCTCATCAACGACCGCGGGCAGGTGGTCGGCATCGTCATCGCGCTGGCCAACCCGAGCGGTGCGGGCACCTTCATCGGCATCGGTTTCGCCGTCCCGATCGGTGCGGCCCTCGGCGGCGGCGAGGGTGAAGGACAGGCGCCACCGCTGTGACAACGCGTTCCCTGACAGCAAGGATGGACGAATGAGCTGGACCGACGCCCCGCCCGCCTCCGCCGGCCCGATCGAGAAGGTGCTGTACGAGGTCAAGAAGACCATCGTCGGCCAGGACAACCTGCTCGAACGCCTCATCGTGGCGCTGCTGGCCCGCGGGCACATCCTGGTCGAGGGCGTGCCCGGCCTGGCCAAGACGCTGGCCGTCAAGTCGCTGGCCGGGGCGATCGGCGGCGACTTCCACCGGGTGCAGTTCACGCCCGACCTGGTGCCTGCCGACATCGTCGGCACCCGGGTCTACCACCAGCCGACCGGCGAGTTCCAGGTGCAGCTCGGCCCGGTCTTCACCAACCTGCTGCTGGCCGACGAGATCAACCGGGCGCCGGCCAAGGTGCAGAGCGCCCTGCTGGAGACCATGCAGGAGCGCCAGGTCACCATCGGCCGCGAGACGCACAAGCTGCCGAACCCGTTCCTCGTCATGGCCACCCAGAACCCGATCGAGAACGAGGGCGTCTATCCACTGCCCGAGGCCCAGGTCGACCGGTTCATGATGAAGGTCGTCGTCGGCTACCCGAGCGTCACCGAGGAGTTCGTGGTTGTCGAGCGGGCACTGACCCGGCCCGCGGTGATCCAGAAGATCATCGACCCGGCGGTCCTCACCGGCCTGCAGGAGGAGGCCGACCGCGTCTACGTCGACCCGTCGCTCATCGAGTACGCGGTCAACCTCGCACACGCCACCCGCGAACCGGGCCGGGTCGGGCTCACCGACCTCGCCCGATACGTCACCTTCGGCGCCAGCCCACGGTCGTCGATCAGTCTGGTGCTCGCGGCGCGGGCGCTCGCCTACATCCGTGGGCGCGAGTACGTCGTACCCGAGGATTTGGGTGATCTCGCCCTTGATGTTCTGCGGCACCGGCTCGTGCTCTCCTACGAGGCGCTGTCCGACGAGGTCACCGCGGATCTGATCATCGCGAAGATCGTGGCGAACATGTCGTTCCCGGAGCCGGCCGGCCGGGGTCGCTAGATGTCCACCGCCCCCGATCGCCTGCTGCGGCGCCTCGAGTGGAAACTCGGGCGCCGCCTCGACGGGCGCCTGCAGGGGTCCTACCGGACCGTGTGGCACGGTGCCGGTCTCGACTTCACCGACCTGCGCTCGTACACGCCCGAGGACGACGTCCGGCACATCGACTGGAACGTGACGGCACGTCTCGACGAGCCGTTCGTCCGGCAGTACACCGAGGACCGGGAGATGACGGCCTGGCTGGTGATCGACCGGTCGGCGTCGATGCGTTTCGGTGGTGGTGACGGCAAGGAGTCGGTCGCCTCGTCACTCGCGATCGCCATCGCCAGGCTGATCTCCCAGGGCGGAAACCGGGTGGGGGCGATTCTGTTCGACAATCAGTCGCATCGGATCATCCCGCCGCGCACCGGGAGAGACCAGATCCTGCGGATCGCGCGCGACGCGACGAAAGAAGTCACGAAGAAGTCGGACAAGACAACGGATCTGGCCGCCATGCTCCGCCTTGCCGCCTCGACGACGGCACAACGGCGCAGCCTCGTCTTCGTCATGTCCGACTTCATCGGCGACCCCGGCTGGGACCGCCCGCTCGCCCAGCTCACCCACCGCCACGAGGTCGTCGTCATCCGCGTCGTCGACCCCGCCGAACTCGAACTCCCGGACCTCGGACTCGTCCTCGTCGAGGACGCCGAGACCGGCGAACAACTCCTCGTCGACACCAGCGACCCGCTGCTGCGCGCCCGCCTCACCGAGCAGGTCGGCAACCGCGAGGAGGAGCTGGCCGCCGGCATGCGCCGGGCCGGAGTCGACGCCCACCGGATAACCACCGACCAGGACATGCTCGCCGCCCTGGTCGACATGGTCCGCCGATCCGGACGGAGGCGCCGGTGACCTTCCTCTACCCGGCCGTCATCGCGATCGCCGTCCTGCTCACCGCCGCCGCGACGGCCGGATACGTGGCCCTGCAGAAGCGACGGTCGGCGGCCCTGGCGGCGGCCGGATTCAAGAGCCTGGGCGGCGGGGGCGTACGCAAGCACCTCCCGACCGCCCTGCTGCTGGCCGCCCTGCCGGTGATGCTGGTCGGCCTGGCCCGCCCGCAGGCCGAGGTGGCCGTGCCCCGCGTCGCCGGCACCGTGCTGCTCGCCTTCGACATCTCCAACAGCATGTCCGCGAACGACGTGGCGCCGACCCGGCTCGGCGCCGCCCAGGAGGCCGCGAAGGCGTACGTCCAGGACCAGCCGGACACCGTCGACGTCGGCGTCCTCGTCTTCGGTGACCAGGCCCTGCTCACCCAGGCGCCCACCGACGACCACAACGCCGCGATCGCCGCGATCGGGCGGGCCTCGGCCGGTGGTGGCACGTCGCTGGGCCAGGCCATCCTGGTCGCGCTCGGCACCATCACCGGCAAGCCCGTGAGCCTCCCGGCCGAGGGGGCGGCCGCCCCGGACCTCGGCTACTGGCCGTCGGCCACCATCGTCGTCTTCTCCGACGGCGAGGAGACCGGCGGACCCGACGTGCAGGCCGCCGCCGAACTCGCCGCGGCCGCCGGTGTGCGGATCCAGACCGTCGGCGTCGGCACCGCCAAGGGCGCGACCGTCGAGGTCGACGGCTTCCAGCTCGGCACCGCCCTCGACGAGACCCTGCTCAGCACGGTCGCCCAGGTCACCGGTGGCTCGTACCAGCAGGCCGGCGACGCCGCCGCCCTGGCCGCGAGCACCGGCTCGATCGACCTGCGGCTCACCACCGAGAAGGAACCGATAGAGCTGACCGCACCCTTCGCGGCCGCGGCCCTGCTGCTGCTCACCCTCGGCGGCCTGCTGGGCGTCCGCTGGCACGGAAGGATCGTCTGATGTCGCTGAGCTGGCCCTGGGCGCTGGCCGCGGTCCTCGCGGTGCCGCTGCTGCTGCTCGCCCGCTGGTGGTTCAACCGCCGCCGCAAACGCACCGCCGTCACCGTGTCCAGCATCGCGCTGATCCGGGCCGCCCTGCCCGGCCGCACCGCCTGGCGCCGGCGCATTCCCGTCTACCTGTTCCTGATCGGCCTGCTGGCCCTGGCCACCGGCGTGGCCCGGCCACAGGCGTCGGTCGCGGTCCCCTCGAACGACACCACGATCCTGCTGGCCATCGACGTGTCCGGCTCGATGTGCAACACCGACATCGCCCCGAACAGGCTGGCCGTAGCGGTCGAAGCGGCCCGCGAGTTCGTCGACGCACAGGAGGGCGACACCCGGATCGGCCTGGTCGCCTTCTCCGGCATCGCCGGCCTGCTCGTCCCGCCGACCAGCGACAAGAAGCCCCTGCTGGAGGCCATCGAGAACCTCAAGACCGCCCGCGGCACCGCCATCGGCCAGGCCATCCTGACCTCGATCGACGCGATCGCCGAGATCAACCCCGAGGTGGCCGGCACCGGCGTCGAACTCAACGCCACCACCCCCGACGGCACCCCGGTCGACTATCACGCCGACACGATCGTGGTGCTCACCGACGGCTCCAACACCACCGGCGTCGACCCGGTCACCGCCGCCGAACAGGCCGCGGCCCGGCGCTTGCGCGTCTACACGATCGGCTTCGGCACCACCAACCCGCAGCAGATGGTCTGCACCGCCAACCAGGTCAGCGGCGACTCCGCCTTCATGGGCGGCGGCGGTTTCGGCGGCGGCGGCTTCGGCGGCGGCGGACGCGGCGGCGGCAACCGCGAGATCGACGAGGAGGCCCTGACCCGGGTCGCCGACCTGACCGGCGGTCGCTACTTCAAGGCCGAGGACGCCGAACAGCTCACCGACGTCCTCGCCGACCTGCCCCGCGAGTTCGGCCTCACCAAGCAGAACGTCGAGGTCAGCGTCTGGTTCCTGCTCCTCGGAACACTGCTGGTCACGGCGGGCGTCACGCTCTCGCTCTGGTGGAATCGAGGTCCGGCGATCAAAAGACCCTCCGGCGGTACGCCCTAGGCAATTTCCGGACGCATCGATGACGTCCCGCACTACGACGCGACGAGGGCGAGACTCCGGCCCATCAGCGCGCCTTTCGGGCTGAATCCCTGCTCACCGTCTTACCACGCCCAGCACCGGGTGTCCCCGGCACGCCGTCTCTGGCACGCCGTCTCTGGCACGCCGTCGGCCGGGGCGGCGATTTGTCCGGAAGCGCGACACGGCGGGTGGCAGCGGCGCCTTCCGATCCCCCGCTTCGCCGCCCGCCCGCCAGCGCCGCCCGCCCGCCAGCGCCGCCCGCCCGCCAGCGCCGCCCACCAGCCCTGTCCGCCGTGTCTGCTGCCTGTGGGTTCCTGTCGTTCGCTCGCTGCCGTGTCCTCTGCCCGTGGGTCCCTGCCGCTCGCCCGCCGTGCCTGCTCTGCCTGTGGGTTCCTGTCGTTCGCCCGCTGCCGTGTCTGCTGCCTGTGGGTCCCCGCTGCTCGCGGGTTCCGCGCAACCCCGGGCCGCCGGACGATCACGACGGGCGGTTCCGCGTGCCGCCGCCCGCCCGCATGCCGCGGGGCACACGCCCGGGCTTCGCGTGTGCTTCGGACGTCGCAGGCAACGACGGTGAAGTCCCACACTGCAGGGTCGTGGACGCCCACCGTCGCCATCGCGACGGGAGGGTCGCGCGGAGCCGTTACGTGTGACCTCACCGCTGCGGGGACTGGCCGTGCCATCGCGGTGGGAGGGTCTTATGCAGCCGCTACGTGTGACCCTGCCGCCGTAGTGTCGGCCCTCCACAACACCGCTCTCCCGGGCAAGGGAGCGTCGTGTCTCCGGGCTTGCCGATTGACACCGGTAGCCGGGAGCGGAATCTCCGCGGGCTTGATGCTGCGCTGAGTGATGACCGCTCCTTCCGATTGCGTGGTGATCTGTGGCGTGCGTATGGGCGAGGTCACCATGCGGCCGAGCGAGCGGCAGGGACCGCAGGCAGCAGGCCCGGCGGGCAGGGGCCGGCGAGCGGGGGCCGGCGGGCGGTGAAGCGGGGTCTGAGGGGCCGCCCTCAGCCCCGGCGGGCGCGTTGGGGCCGGGACGGTAGGCCTGCGTCGCGTTGTAGTCCGGGACTGGGTGGCTTACGGGACTGCTTGGCTCGTACCATATGGGTGGTTTGAGGTTGTTAGGCGCCGGTGACGCTGGGCGGCCATGCGGACCGGGGCGTTGGGTTCGCCGGAGCGGTCGTAGCCGTGGCGGCGCTCGATGATCTCGAAGAAGACGCGGCCGCCGAAGACCGGGGTGTAGAGGTGCAGCAGTTCGCTGCCGGACGGGTCGCGGTCGTAGAGGATTCCGTGCCTGCTCAGGGTGGTGATGAAGTCGTCCGGCAGGGCGAAACGGGCGGCCAGGTCGTCGTAGTAGTTGTCGGGGATCCGCAGCTTCGGCAGGGTCAGGGCGGCGGCCGTGGCGACGATGTCGGCGGTGGTGAACGCCACGTGCTGCGGGTCGGCCACGGCGGGGGCCCACTCACCGCGGCGCAGCACGGCCACCGTGAGGGCCAGGCGGACCGCGCGGGACGGGTTCGACATGGCTCGTGAGCGCATCAGGCCGTACGGGGCCGCGTACTCCTCGGTGGCGAGATGCTCGAGGCCGAGCACCGACTGGTAGAAGAGCCCGGCCTCGTCGAAGTGGTCGAACGGCTGGGCCAGGCCCAGGTGATCGACCGTGAGCAGCCCGGCATCGCCACTGGCAGTGCCGCCGGTCGGGAGGAAGTCGGAGCGCCAGTCGTCGCCGGGGTGGGTGACGAAGACGCTGGTGCCGTCGGGGGCGGTGATGGCGGCCAGTTCGGCCTCGCCGGGTTCGCGGACGTTGGGGTGGGCGGGTGCCGACAGTGCCTCGGCGCGGGCCAGCGAGCGCAGCGGGTCGGACGAGGTGACCGCGAAAGCGCTGATCATGGCCGGGCCGGGATGGGTGACGGCACTGTTCAGGACGATGCGGCAGGCGGCCTGTTCCCATAGTTCGACGGGCTTGGTGCGGTGCTGGCCGGTGTGGGCGAAGCCCAGGCCGCGCAGCGCCGAGCGCAGTTCCGGGCCGGAGTGGCCGTCGACGGCGAACTCGGTGAACGCGTGACCGGTCAGGTCCGGAGCTGGTGGGAGGCGGCGTGAGCCGAGCCGGTCCTCCAGGGCTGTCAGCGAGCGCATCGCGTCGACCGCGGTACGGGCCGGGTCGGCCTGGCGGAACACGTCGTTGAAGACCTCGAGGGACAGCGGTCCGTCGTAACCGGCAGCGAGCACCAGCTCAACGAAACGGGGTAGGTCGAAGGCGCCCTGACCCGGGAAGAGGCGGTGGTGGCGGCTCCACTGCAGCACGTCCATCCGCAGGTGTGGCGCGTCGGCCAGCTGCAGGAAGAAGATCTTGCCGGGGGTGATGCCGGCGATCCCGTCGGGGCTCACCTCACGCGACAGTACGTGGAACGAGTCGAGGCAGAGTCCCAGCGCGGGATGGTCGGCGAGCTGGACGATGCGCCACGAGTGGTCCCAAGTGGAGACGTGCCGGCCCCAGGCGAGGGCCTCGTAGGCGATCCGCATGCCCCGTTCCCCGGCGCGGTCGGCCAGAGCGGCAAGCTGGGAGGCGGCCAGTTCGTCGTCGTCGACACTGTCCGGTGACACCGACGAGCAGACCAGCACGGTGTCGACGCCCAGTGAAGCCATCACGTCGAACTTTCTGGCTGCGCGGTCCAGATTCCGTCGCAGTAGTGAAGGGCCGACCGCCTCGAAGTCGCGGAACGGCTGGTAGAGGTCGATGCTCAGGCCGAGGTCGGCGCACCGGGAACGGACCTCCGACGGGGACCACGGGGAGACCACGAGATCGTTCTCGAACAGTTCGATGCCGTCGAATCCGGCCGCCGCCGCTGCGGTCAGCTTGTCGTCGAGGGTTCCGGAGATGCAGACAGTGGCGATCGACCGCCGCATTATTACCTCATTTCCGTAAATATCCTGTTACCAGGTCGCCCAGCATCGTGCGGTAGTGCTCCCGGCGGTCCGGGGCCAGCAGGTCCCGGTCGAAGAGGGCGCCCCACGTGTGACGGTTGGCGACGCGGAAGAAGCAGAACGAGCTGATCATCATGTGGACGTCGAGGGCGTCGACGTCGTCGCGGAACAGGCCGTCGGCGACGCCGCGGGCCAGCACGCCGGCGAGCAGGTCGACCGCGGAGCTGTTCAGGTCGACGAGCCGGGCCACGTGGTTCATGTGCTTGGCCTGCTGCGCGTTCTCGACGCCGACGAGCTTGATGAACGCGGGGTGTGCCTCGTGGTGGTCGAAGGTGACCTCGGCGAGCCGGCGGACCGCTGCCGTGGGGTCGAGGTGGTCGACGTCGGCGGTCCGCTCGGCGGCGCGGATCTCCGAGTAGGCCCGTTCGAGAACGGCCAGGTAGAGCTGTTCCTTGCCGCCGAAGTAGTAGTAGATCATCCGTTTCGTGGTCCTGGTCCGGGCGGCGATCTCGTCCACTCTGGCCCCGCTGTAGCCCCGGTCCGCGAACTCGTCGGTGGCCACGTCGAGCAGCTCGGTGCGGGTGCGCTCGGCGTCGCGCCGCCGTTCGCCCGTCTCTGCCCGCACTGTTTTCTCCTGCGTCATGAACCCAGTCTGCCGTGGGCCTTGACAGTGTCTGCCGTCACACCCGATAACTAACGTACCAGTTCGTACATTAGAAACGGAGATCGAGATGGCGGTATGCGTCGGGCTGATCGGGACCGGGATCGGTGCGTCGCTGTCACCCGCCCTGCACGAGGCCGAGGGGAGCCACCACCACCTCGGGCTCACCTACACGCTGTTCGACACGGGCAGTCCGGCGGACCTCGAACGGCTCCTCGACGAGGCCGAACGCGCGGGCTTCGCCGGGGTCAACATCACCCACCCCTTCAAGCAGCAGGTGATCAAGCACCTCGACGACCTGTCACCGAACGCCCGGGCCATCGGCGCGGTCAACACCGTGGTCTTCAAGAACGGGCGGCGGTACGGCCACAACACCGACGCCTACGGATTCGCCGAGTCCTTCCGCTTCCAGCTCGACGGAGCCGCCACCGGTCACGTCGTGCAGCTGGGTGCGGGCGGCGCCGGGGCCGCCTGCGGCCATGCGCTGCGCGGGCTCGGCGTCGAACGCCTCACCATCGTCGACCCGGACCCCGGCCGGGGCGGTGAGCTGGCCGATCGCCTCGGCGCGGCTCACGTCCGCGAGGCCGGTCCGGAGCTGCTCACCGACGCCGACGGGCTGGTCAACACCAGTCCGATCGGCATGCACCACCACCCCGGTATCCCGCTGCCCGCGGAGTCACTCCACCGTGGCCTGTGGGTCGTCGACATCGTTTACATGCCCGTGGAGACGGAGCTGCTGCGCGCGGCCCGGTCCGCCGGCCTGCGGGCGATCGGCGGCACGGCGATGTGCGCTTTCCAGGCCGCCGCCGCGTTCGAGCTGTTCACCGGGCGTACCCCCGATATCGCGCGGATGTTGCGTAACCTCTCCCACCTTCTGGAGCGCGGCAATGCTGACCGAGACCACCACTAAAGAACTCCCCGAACCCCCCTCGCTACGCCGGATGATCGGACCCGGCGTCGTCGCCGTCGGCATCGGTATGGCGGCCGGGGAGATCATCCTCTGGCCGTACCTCACCGCTCTCGGCGGACTCGGCCTGCTCTGGCTGGCGTTCACCACGCTGGCCGTGCAGTTCGTCATCAACATGGAGATCGAGCGCTACACGCTGGCCACCGGCCAGACCGTGGTGGCCGGCTTCTCCCGCTGGTGGAAGGGCTGGGGCATCCTGATCTGCCTGGCCGGCGCCTTCCAGTACGTCTGGCCCGGCTGGGCGACCAGCGGCTCCACCGTCTTCACGTACCTGGTCGGCGGCGGTGACCCGGTCTGGATCACGGTCGGCACTCTGTTCGCCATCGGCGTGCTGCTGTCGCTGTCCAAGGTCGTCTACAAGACCGTCGAGCGGGTCGAGGTCGTCAAGGTCGCCCTCACGCTGTTCTTCCTGCTGGTCGTGGTCGTCTTCGTGATCTCGCTGAGCACCTGGGGCGAGGGCGCCAAGGCCACGGTCACCGAGTTCGGGCAGATCCCGGACGGCATCACGTTCACCATGCTGCTCAGCGCGATCGGTGCGGCCGGCGCCGGCGGTGTGCACAACCTGGTGCTGAGCAACTGGATCCGGGACAAGCGGTACGGGATGGGCGCGCACGTCCCCCGGCTGATCTCCCCGATCAACGGCCAGGAGGAGGCGGCCGGTGGCGCCGACCGGTATTCGTTCCCGCTGGACGAGGCCTCGCTGAGCCGCTGGAACCTGTGGTGGAAGCGGGCCAACGCCGAGCACCTGGTCACGTTCGTGGCGGTCTGCTTCGTCACGATCGGCGTGATGAGCCTGCTGGCGTACGAGACCCTCTTCGGCCGTGACGACCTCAAGTCGGACCCGTCGTTCCTGCGGATCCAGGGCGACATCTTCGCGGCCGAGGTGGGCACCTGGCTCAAGCTGCTGTTCCTGGCGGTCGCGGCGGTCTCGCTGTGGGCGGCCGCGATGGGCCTGCTCGACATCATCGGCCGGGTCGCGTCGGACTTCCTGCGCCGCAACTACCTCGCCGACTCGGCGCGCTGGACCGAGCCGCGGATCTACCTGACCGTGGTGTGGGCGGAGATCATCCTCGGCTCGGCCATCCTGCTGGCCGGTTTCACCCAGCCGCTCGGTCTGCTGATCGTGTCGACCTGCGCGGCCTCGGTGGTGACGCTGCTCTATTCGATCCTGCTGGTCCGGCTCAACACCAGGGACCTTCCGGCGCCGGTACGGATGAGGGGCTGGCGTCTGGGCGGCATGCTCGTGGCGATCGGCTTCTACGGCTTCTTCGCCATCGCGATGGTCGTGACCCAGCTCGACAAGCTGTGACGACGTCCCGGCCCGGGGCTCGTGCCCCGGGCCGGGAACGAGTCAGACCCGGCGCCTGCGGGTCCAGGAGAAGCCGATGAGGCCGGCGATCGCGGCCAGCACACCGCCTCCGGCCGTCCAGATCCAGCGGGACGAGAAGTCCGGCAGCCAGTCCAGCGAGAGCGAGTCCTCCTCCGGCGCCGCCGAGCCGGTCGGAGCGGGAGTCGTGAGGACCTTGCCGGGCTGGTTCACGGGGACCAGCGGGGTGGCGAGCTCGCCCTGGTCGGCGCCGGTGTCACCGGTCGGCGCGGTGAGCGCGAGACTCACCTCGACCGGCAGGCCGAGATCCTTCTCCGGCAGTTCGGTGCTGGACAGCCGCACGTAGTAGGTGCCCGGCAGCGGGTCACCGTCCCACGGCTCGGCCCACGAGCGGACCTGCCGCAGACGGCAGCCGAGCTTCACCGACGTGTCCGAAGCGGCGGCCACCGGGCTCTGTTCGCCGCCGACGCAGGCCTGACGGCGACGCAGCCCGTCGAAGACCTCGACGGTCCACGACTGCGGCCCGGTCCGGCCCGAATCCGGAAGAGCGACGTCGACGGCCAGCTCCGGCCGCTGCCCGGCGGACGCGGGGAACTGCCAGTAGAGGTAGTCGCCGAGGACGGCCTTCACCGCCACCGGCTGCTCCGGCGTGATCGCCACCGCCGTCAGATAGCTGGTGCCGGCGGTGCCCGTGAGGGGGGTCGGATCGGCGAGAAGAAGGGCCGCCGCAAGAACGAGCTTCATGGTCAGTTCTCCTTCCACTTGGCGACCCACCAGCGGGTCAGCCAGCCGGCCAGCACACCGGCGATCAGTCCGGCGATCACGAGCACGAGCAGCAGCAGGAAGCCGCGGCCCAGACCGGGCGCGTCCGGAGTCTCCGAAGCGGGTGCCAGGCCGATGGTCAGCTCGACCGGCATACCGGGAGCACCGGCCGCGGTGGCCGAGGCGAGCGAGTTGCTGACGATCAGGCAGATCTCCGAGATCGCGGAGAGGGCCGGTTCCTCGTCACCGGACCAGCGCAGGCCCGCCGAGATCACGTCGGCGCGACCGCTGCCCGCGTCCAGGCCGCGGACCAGCTCACGACCGTCCACGGTGGCCGCCTTGATCAGCACCCCGTAGTCGCGGTTGAGCGGCCGGTCCAGCGCGATGCTGACCGACGCCCGCAGCTCGTCACCCTCGGAGACGGCGACCCGGTAGAAGCGGTGCTCACCGATCAGCTCCCGGTCGCTGTAGACACCGGCGGCCAGCAGCGGAGCTCCCTCGCAGTTCTTCGCGCCGGCGACCACGGCCGGGGTGACCGGCGGCGGCAGCGCGGCGCGATCGACGAGCTGCTTTATCCGGTCGGTCAGCTCCTCCTCGCTCTGCGCCGAGGCGTACGTGCCTCCGGTCGCCTGCGAGATGCAGACCAGCTGCTTGCGGGTCTTCTCGTCGGGCGCCAGGCCGAGTGTGTCGACGACCAGGTCGGTGCCCTGCGCGGCGAGGTCGCGGGCGACGTCGCACGGGTCGGGCGGTGTGCAGGTGTCCTCACCGTCGGTGATCAGGACGATCCGGCGGGCCGCACCGGCGCCGTCGAGGTCCTTGGCCGCCTCACGCAGGGCCAGGCCGATCGGGGTGAACCCGGTCGGCTTCAGGGTGGCGATGGCGTTCTTGGCAGCGACCCGGTTGACCGGGCCGACCTCGACGATCTGCTGGGTGTCCTTGCAGCCCTGCTTCTTGTTCTCGCCGCCGTACGTGGCGCCGAGCACCCGGATGCCCAGCTGGGTGGTCTCCGGCAAGGCGTCGACGACGTCGTTGAAGGCACGTTTGGCGACCGCCATCCGGGTCTCGCCGTCGATGTCGGCGGCCTTCATCGATCCGCTGACGTCGAGGACGAGTTCCACCACGGGCGGCTCGGCCTCGGCGCCGGGTTCGGCGTGTGCGGGGGAGGCGCCGGGAACGGCGACCGCGATCAATCCTAGTGCTGCCACTATGGACAGTTTTCTGTGGATCACGCGGCAAGATCATAAACATGCGTCACGCGTACGGCTCGCAGGGGCGGCCCCTCGGGCGGTGCGACGCAAGGATGAACGATCGATGAACAGCTCTCTCCGCCGTGCGCTTTGGCACTGATTTCAGCGGATATCTGGCAGGCCGGGCGGTCGTACTATCCGGTCCCGAGCACCTCGATGCCGTCCGGAGTGGAAATGCCCGAGCAGAGCGGCCGCTATCAGAAGATCACGCTGCTGGGAAAGGGCGGGATGGGTGAGGTGTGGGAGGCCGTCGACGGCCACACCGGCCGTACCGTCGCTCTCAAGCTGCTCACCTCCGCCGCCCTTCTCGACCCCGAGCTGCGTGAACGCTTCCTGCGCGAGATGCGTCTGGCCGCCGAGATCGAGAACCCGTACGTGATCGCCGTCTACGACTTCGCGGCGACGCCCCAGCCGTACATCGCGATGCGCCTGATCCGTGGCATCACCCTGGCCGAGGAGATCCGCACCGCCCCGCTGAACCCGGCGCGGGCCGTCGACATCGTGCAGCAGATCGCGTCCGCGCTGGCCGCCGCGCATGCCAAGGGCCTGCGACACCGTGACGTCAAACCGTCGAACATCATGCTGGAGCGCGGGCACCGGCAGGGACACGATCACGCGTACCTCTTCGACTGGGGCATCGCGCACCGCATCGACACGGCCGACCCGGAGATCACCCGGGGCGGCCAGATCGTCGGCACCCCGTCGTACATCGCCCCGGAACGCCTCCTGGGCACGCAGTCCGACCACCGCGCCGACATCTACTCACTGGCCGTCGTCCTCTACCAGGCGCTGACCGGCAAGCTGCCGTTCGGCGACACCGGCATGCCGTTCCCACTACGCGCGCACCTCTTCGACCCGCCGCGGGCCCTGCCGCCGTCGGTTCCGCCGGAGCTGCGCCGGGTGGTCGAGAAGGGCCTGGCCAAAGAACCCGATCAGCGGTACGCCAGCGCGGCAGACTTCGGCGAGGAGGCGTGGGCGGCCCTGAACCCGGGAGCGGCGACGCCGTCCCGGCTGCCCCGCGATGTGGCCTGGCCGGCCGGCGGCGGCGTGCTCGGGGCAGGGGCCGGGGTGGCGCTGGTCTCGGCCGGCCTGCTCGACGCGACGTCGGTGCTGTGGGCACTGCCGGCCCTCGCCGCGGCCGGCGCCTTCCTCGGCTGGGGTGTCCGGCCCGCCGCGGCGGGTGCCGACGACTCCACTCGCATGATCGACCGAGGAGCGACCCGATGAGACTCCGGTTGCTCGCCGTCGTGGTGGCCGTACTGCTGATCCTCGTCGTGGTCTGGCAGGTGACCCGCGACGACGACGCGGTGGCCGGCGACTGCGCCACGACCCGGACCGAGGTCAGCGGCATCGTCGGCTCGGAGAAGGAGGCGTTCCTGTCCGACGCGCGGGTCGTCGAGGCTCTCGGGTGCGCCGGGTTCACGCTGCGGATCGACGCGGACGGCTCCCGGGACATGGCGGAGCGGGTCGCCACCGGTTACGACTTCGCGTTCCCGTCCAGCACCCCGACGGCCGAGAAGATCATGCGAGGCCGCAACGTCACCGAGTCGTACAAGCCGTTCTCGTCGGTGATGGTGGTGGCCACCTTCAAGCCGACCGTCGAGGTGCTGCGCAGGAAGAACGTGGTGGAGACGGTCAAGGGGCGTGATGTCGTCTCGATCGCGAAGCTGGTCGAGATGAGCCGGGCCGGTGTCACCTGGAAGGCGATCAACGAGGGCTCCCCGAACGGCAACGTCGTGATGCTGCGTACCACGGACCCGGCCGACTCCAACTCGGCGATCATGTTCCTGTCGATCGCGTCGGCGGCGCTCAACGACGGCCGCCCGGTCGGCGGGGCGGACGCCGTGCCGAAGCTGATGCCCGACCTGTGCCGGCTCGTCCTCGACCAGGGCACCAAACCGAACACCAGCGGCGTGCTGTTCGAGGAGTACCTGACCGGCGGCGCGGAACGCATCCCGATGGCGCTGATCTACGAGTCGCAGTTCCTCGACTCGGTCTCCGACCAGAAGGTGCCGGCCGGCGGCGAGAACGTGCTGCTGTTCCCGAACCCGACGGTCTACGCCTGGCACACCCTCGTGCCGCTGACCCCGGCCGGTGGCGAGATCGGCAGGCTGCTGCGCGACGACGACACGCTCAAGGACATCGCCGTCGAGTACGGCTTCCGTCCGCAGGGCCGCCGCCTCGACGACCGCCCGAACCCGCCGGTCGTCGTCGAACCGCCCGACTACCAGGTGCTCGAGGAGATGCTCGACGCGCTGGCCGACCAGCGGAAGGCCGCCCGGTGCCCGAAGTGAGACGACTCCTGGCCGTCCTGTCCACGACCGTGCTGCTGGCCGGTTGCACCGCGTCGCCCGAGCCGCCGAGGACCCCGCCGACCGGCCCGGCCCCGGTGGTCTCCGGGCCGGCCACGACGTTGCGGGTGCTCGCGGGCAGCGAGCTGGCCGACATGCAGCCGATCCTCGACGAGGCGGCCAAGGCCACCGGCGTCACCGTGCAACTGGACCTGATCGGCAGCCTGGAGGGCGCCGAGCGGGTCGCCACCGGCGGCGCCGACGGGAAGTACGACGCACTGTGGTTCTCCTCCAACCGCTACCTGGAGACACTGCCCGAGGCGAAGCAGCGGCTCGGCAACGCGACCCGGATCATGGGCTCGCCGGTGGTGCTCGGCGTCCGTCCGGCCACCGCCCAGCGGCTCGGCTGGACCGCCGGCACGGCCACCTGGAAGGACATCGCGGCCGCCGCCGGCAGGGGCGAGCTGACCTTCGCGATGACCGACCCGGCCACCTCCAACACCGGTTTCTCGGCGCTCGTGGCGGTCGCCTCGGCACTCGACGGCAGCGGCCGGGCGCTCGACGCGGCAGCGATCGACCGGGTGGCCGCCCCGCTCACCGGATTCTTCAGTGGACAGCGGATCACCGCCGGGTCGTCCGGCTGGCTCACCGACGCGTTCCTCGGGCGGATGGCGGGCACCGATCCGGGTCCGGCGGTGGACGGGCTGATCACCTACGAGGCGTCGCTGCTGGAACTGAACTCGTCCGGCAAGCTGTCCGAGCAGCTCACGGTGATCCGGCCGGGCGACGGCGTGGTCAGCGCCGACTATCCGCTGACCCTGCTGACCTCGGCGCCGACCGGGGCGCGTGACGCGCACGAGCGGCTCACCGCCTATCTGCGCGGGCGTGTGGCGCAGGAGCAGATCGTGGCGCGGACCTGGCGGCGGCCGGGCACCACAGGGGTCGCGCTGCCGTCCGATCTGCCGGCCGCGCCGGTGGAACTGTCCTTCCCGGACACCCGTGCGGCGATCGAGGCGCTGCTGACCGCCTATCAGGACCGGCTGCGGCGGCCGTCGCGGACCGTCTATGTGCTGGACGTGTCCGGCTCGATGGCGAAGGACGGCCGGCTCAAGCAGCTCAAGGCCGCCCTCGAAGGCCTGACCGGGGTGAACACGTCATTGACCGGGGAGCACTGCCGGTTCCGCAGCCGTGAGGAGGTGATCCTGCTGCCGTTCAGTTCGCGACCCGCGGCACCGCAGCGGTACACCGTCGACGCTGCCGCACCGCAGCCGTCCCGCGACCTGCTGCGCGCCGCGGCCGGCAGACTGCGGGCCGGTGGCGACACCGCGGTCTACGACTCGCTGCTCGCCGCCTACCGGGAGATCGACGGCGCCGCCGACCGCAACCGGTTCGCCAGCATCGTGCTGATGACCGACGGGGAGAGCAACCGCGGCCGGGTCCTCGCCGATTTCGAGAAGCAGGTGCGGCAGCGCCCGGCCACGGCCGAGCCGGTCCCGGTGTTCCCGGTGCTGTTCGGCGAGGCCGCCGAGGGGCAGATGCGCCGGGTCGCCACCGTCAGCGGCGGCGAACTGTGGGACGCCCGGCGCGGCGGCGACCTCACGAAGACGTTCTGCCAGATCCGCGGCTACCAGTAGCAAAACCCAGCCGGACTTGATCTTCAGCGGTAGGCGGCGTGGCCGGTGAGGGTCTGGCCGATCACGAGGGTGTGGATCTCCGAGGTGCCCTCGTAGGTGAGCACCGACTCGAGGTTGTTGGCGTGGCGCAGCGGTGAGTACTCCAGCGTGATGCCGCTGCCGCCGAGGATGGTGCGGCACTCACGGGCGATGGCCAGCGCCCGGCGCACGTTGTTCAGCTTGCCGACGCTGATCTGGTGCGGCTTGACGCCACCGGCGTCCTTGAGGCGTCCCAGGTGCAGGGCGAGCAGCGCCGCGGTGTTCAGGTCGACCGCCATGTCGGCCAGTTTCTGCTGGGTGAGCTGGAAGGCGGCGATCGGCTTGCCGAACTGGACGCGGGCGTTCGCGTAGCCGATCGCGGCGCGCAGCGAGTCCAGCGCGGCGCCGGTGGAGCCGAAGACGATGCCGAACCGGGCCTCGCTCAGGCAGCTCAGCGGCGCACCGAGCCCCTGTGCGCCGGGCAGTTGCGCGGATGCCGGCAGCCGGACGTCGTCGAGCGACAGCTCACCGGTGATCGAGGCGCGCAGGGACAGCTTGCGCTTGATGGTGCGGGTGGTGAACCCGGGTGTGTCCTTGGGGACCAGAAAACCCCGGATCCCCTCATCGGTACGGGCCCAGACGGTCGCCACGTCCGCGATGCTGCCGTTGGTGATCCACATCTTGGAGCCGTTCAGGATCCAGTCGCCGCCGTCGCGAACCGCCCGGGTGCGCATGTTCGCCGGGTCGCTGCCGAAGTCGGGCTCGGTGAGACCGAAGCACCCGATCGCCTCGCCGGCCGCCATCCGCGGCAGCCACTGGAGCTTCTGCTCCTCCGACCCGTACTTCCAGATCGAGAACATCGCGAGAGAGCCCTGCACCGACACGAAGCTGCGCAGCCCCGAGTCACCGGCCTCCAGTTCCAGACAGGCCAGGCCGTACGCCACCGCGCTGGTCCCGGCGCAGCCGTAGCCCTCCAGGTGCATGCCGAGAACGCCGAGCCTGCCCAGCTCAGGAGCGAGCTCGCGGGGGAACGTGCCGGCCTCGAACCAGTCGGCGAGGTGCGGCCGCACATGCTCGGTCACGAACCGCGCCACCGTCTCGCGGATCTGCCGCTCCTCGTCGCTGAGCAGGCTGTCGAAGTCGAGCAGATCGAGCGGATCGGTGATGGTCATGCCCCTGATTCTGCACCGCCGGGCTCGTCAGCGTTCTCTCAGAGGCCATGATCTAGCCTCTTGATCATGGCGGCCTCGATACCTGGACTCAGCGACCTCGTCGATCCCGGCGTCCGCGACGCGGTCGCGGCCTTCCTGACGGACGTGGAGACCGAGCTGCGGGCCGCCGTGACGAGCCCCGACCCGCTGATCGACGAGGCCGCGGCGCATCTGGTGCGAGCCGGCGGCAAGCGCTTCCGCCCGCTGACCGTCTCGCTCTGCGCCCAGCTCGGCGACCCGACCCGGCCCGAGCTGCTGTCGGCCGCGGTGCTCATGGAGTTGACCCACCTGGCGACCCTCTACCACGACGACGTGATGGACGAGGCGCCGCTGCGGCGGGGCGCGGCCAGCGCCAACTCGCGGTGGAGCAACCGAATAGCCGTGTATGTCGGTGACTTCCTGCTGGCCCGGGCCGCGCAGATGGCCGCCGGCCTGGGCGACGAGGCGGTCCGGCTGCAGGCGCGGACCCTCGCCCAGCTGGTCCGCGGGCAGCTGGCCGAGACCGTCGGTCCGCGCGGCGGTGACCCGATCCGTCACCACCTGGGCGCCGTCGAGGACAAGACCGCCTCGCTGATCGCCACCTCGGCCCGGTTCGGCGGCCTCTTCTCCGGCCTGCCGGCACACCACGTCGAGACGCTGGCCGAGTACGGCACCGCGATCGGCATCGCCTTCCAGCTCTCCGACGACCTGCTCGACATCGCCTCGGAGACCGCCCAGTCCGGCAAGACCCCCGGCACCGACCTGCGTGAGGGCGTGCCCACCCTGCCGATGCTCTACGCGTTGTCCGACCCTTCGGCCGGCAGCCCCCGTCTGCGCGAACTCCTGTCGAAGGGCCCCCTCACCGACGATGAGGAGCACGCCGAGGCGCTCGGCCTGCTGCGCGAGTCGGCGGCGCTGAAGCAGGCGCGGGAGACCGTGCACGGTTACGCCGAAGCGGCCCGCACCAGTGCCCGCAGCCTGCCCGCCGGCCCGGCCCGCCGGGCGCTCGAGCAGCTCTGCGAATACATCGCGGATCGCACCGGCTGAGAATCCTTCACTCCCTCGGCCCAGTGCCGATGGACGCTGTGCCAATTCTCTGGGAAGTGCACAGCTGGGAGTGAGATGAAAAGCGAAGACGAGGGCTTTACCGTCGTCGAGCTCATCGTGGCCTTGGCGGTTCTGAGTGTTGCCATGGCCGGCATCGGCGTGTTCTTCGTGAACGGCACGTCCGCGGTGTCACAGCAACGCGATGAGCGTCAGGCGTCACAGATCGCGGCCACCGCGCTGGAGCAGATCCGCGCGCTGGAGGGCAAGGCGCTGTTGCTCGGCCGGGGCACGACCGCCACCGCCGATCAGTGGAAGACCGCACTTCAGGACAGCCCGTTCAAGAGCCGGCTCAAGCCGTACCTCGACAGCATGAAGATGGAGTCCGACGCGAAGGTCGACGCCTCGGCCGGTGCCGAAGCCGCGCTTCCCACCGAGACGAAGACGCTGACGCTCGGTGGCATCGAATTCAAGCAGACCGTCATCGTCGGCGGCTGCGAGGTCTACTTCGAGTGGACCGACGACTGCGTCAACCCGGACACGGCCACCAAGAAGCCCGCGGACGCCACCACGGTCCTGCGGTACTTCCGGGTCGTCGTGCTGGAGACCTGGCCGCACAAGAGCTGCGCCGACACCGGTGGGCGCTGCGCGTACATCGCCTCGACCCTGGTCTCCCGCGCCAGTGAGCCGATCTTCAACTTCCAGCGCCCCTCGCCCGTCATCCGGGACACCACCCTCAACCCGATGTCCGTCTTCTACGTTGGCCTCGACACGCAGTCGTACACGTTCAAGGCCACCGGTGGCTCGCTGCCGAACACGTGGAAGTTCACCGGCCTGCCCGCCGGACTGACCGGCAACTCGGCCGGCCTGATCTCCGGCAAGCCCACCACCGCGGGCACCGTCACCAACGCGACCGCGGAGGTCACCGACGCCCAGGGCCGTTCGCACAAGCTGTCGAACATCACCATCCGGGTGGTCAACCCGCCGGTCGTGACCCTGTCGCCGGCCGCACCGCGGAGCTCCGTCGGACAGTCGATCACCATCCAGGCGGCGGCCACCGGCGGCGACACCACGGGCACCCCGAAGTACACGTTCTCCGCCACCGGGCTGCCGGCCGAGATGACGCTCGACCCGGCCACCGGTGCGATCACCGGGTCCGCGCTCATCACCTACACGGCGACCGTGCTGGCCACCGACGTCAACAAGGTCGCCGGTCAGACCACCTTCACGCACACCGTCTACCCGAAGCTCGAGCTTCCGGCGCCGCCCACCCAGTCGGTGAACGTCGCCGCCGCCGCCAACATCACGGTGTCCGCCTCGGGCGGGTACGGCGCCTACACCTACACCGTGACCGATCTGCCGGCCGGGCTCTCGATCAACGCCTCCACCGGCAAGATCACCGGAATCGCGCTCACGGCCGGCCGGTACCTGCCGACGGTCAAGGTGACCGACAGCCTGGGCATGGCCGTCAGCACCCGGTTCGAGCTGGACGTCAACGGCCTTCTGACCGACGTGAACTTCGCGGCGCCCGGACCGGCCGTGGCCTCGACGCTCAACCAGCCGGTGTCCGTGCCGGTCGTCACGAACATCGACGCGAAGAACGTGAAGATCACGGCGGTCGGGCTGCCCCCGGGCGTCACCTACAACAACGGCAAGGAGGCCTTCGTCGGCACCCCGACCGTGGCCGGCACCTACCTGGTCACCGTGACCGCGGTCAGCACCAAGCCGATCTCGACCGCCATCACCACGTTCGTCTGGACCATCGCGTGAATCTCATCGGAAAGGAGAACCGGATGCGACGCCGTCGCGAGGACGGGGGCTATTCCCTCGTGGAAGTCATGGTGGCGGCGAGTCTCATGGCCGTGGTCACGGCCGTGACACTGACCGCGATCATCCAGATCTACTCGGGCGTCAACCGGGCCGAGGAGACGGTCACCGTGCGCGATCGGATCGACGTCAGCTTCCGGCGGCTCGACAAGGAGCTGCGGTACGCCACGTGGATCTCCGACGCCAAGGCGGTGAACGGCCGCTGGTACTTCGAGTACGCGCTGCCGCCGGTGACCGACAGCAACAACGTGCGGCAGTACCCGTGCCGGCAGGTCGTCCTCAACAAGGGCGTGCTGACCATGGCGTCCTGGAACCAGCCGTCGACCACCCCCGGCACCCCGTTCATCATCGCCGAGGGGGTGACCGCGGACGCCACGAAGGGCCCGGTCGAGATCTACATGCCGGAGGACAAGTCGTACGCCCTGTCCGGCTCCAACCCGGTCGGCGTGGGCACCGCGTTCGAGGCCCAGTACGTGCAGATCCGGCTCCGGTTCACCGTCAACTCCGGCAAGGTCACGCTGCCGTTCGACAGCATCTACACCACCCAGAACATCGACCGCGACCTCGCGAAGAGGATCACCAGCGGATCGCTGACGAGCGACTGCAGCAAGGGAAGGCCGACCACATGATCTCGCTTCGTTTCTCCCGGGACGACCGGGGCTCGCTGCCGATGGCGGTGATGGTCGTGACCGTCGGCATCGTCATGTCGGCCATGCTCCTGCCGGTCATCCTCCAGCAGATCAAGACCACCCGGGGCATCGTCGACCGCAACACCGCCCTCAACGGCGCCCAGGTCGGGCTGGACGTCGTGATGGCCCGGGTCCGCGCCGCGTCCGTCGACGAGAACGGTGACGGCATTCCGGAGGGCCAGCTGGAGGACATGCCGCAGTGCACGGTCACCGGTGACGCCGGTGTCGACGGCACCGGCGAGAAGCTGAAGTACAAGGTGACGATCAAGTACTTCGACCAGGAGGGCAACAAGATCGATTGCCCGCTGTCCAAGGTGCCGGCGACCGCCACGGTGACCTCGGAGGGCCTGTCACCCCAGTACGCCGACTCCACCGACCCGACCCGTCAGTCCGCCGGGTCGCGGACGCTGAGCGCCACCTACGTCTTCTCCACCAGTAACAACAACATCCCCGGCGGCGCCATCAAGATCGCGTCGTCCAGCGTCGGCAGCCTCTGCTTCGACGCCGGCTCGAACAAGCCGGCCGCCGGTGCCGCCCTGACCGCCAAGCTGTGCAACGGCAGCGCCACCCAGCAGTTCGGCTACACGCCCGACCTGTACCTGAAGCTGATCAACTCGGAGAACACGGCGAACGGGGGCTACGGCATGTGCCTCGCCCCGGCCGAGACGAAGCGCGCCAACGGCCTCGCCGTCGCGTTCAAGAACTGTCCCACCGCGTCCAACTCGACCGAGTTCCAGTGGAGCCTGGACGGCAGCAGCCGGTTCCACTCGACCAGCCCCTCGCAGGGGATCGAGAGCTACTGCATCAACATGAAGGCCGCGAGCACCGTGGGCTCCGCGATCATTCTCAACGGCTGCGGGAGCGACAGCACGCTGGTCATCTGGCGCTCGGACGCGGGTGTCGGCGCCGGCATGGCCGGGGCGCGGACCAACCAGCTGGTCAACTACCGCCAGTTCAGCCGCTGCCTGGACGTCACCAACCAGGACACGAACCAGTCGTACATGATCGCGTGGTTCTGCAAGCAGAGCCCGAAGGGCGCTGTCGACTGGAACCAGATCTGGAAGCAGCCGATCCCGGTGGCGCCCGCGACCAGCAAGACCGGCCCGCTCGCCGTCACCAGGGACATCACCAAGGCGGAGGCGGACCGCGCCTACTTCTGCCTCAAGTCGCCGCAGAGCGACGGCGCCAAGGTCTACGTGACGACGGTGTCCTGCAACCCGAACTCCACCACGCTGGCGAAGGAGCTGCTGTGGACCGTGTACTACGCCACTGACAGCTACGCCACGAGCTACCGGATCGTCGACACCACCGGGAAGCTGTGCCTGCAGCCGACCGATCTCAACGCCACCCCCAAGGACACGCACAGCGACGGCACCAGCAAGGTGAAGGTCGAGAAGTGCAACAGCTCCGAGCTGCAGAAGTGGAACGCCCCTGCCAACATCAACAAGCTGACGCCGATCACCGACGTCAATGAGAAGTAACGTACGGACCGACCCGGAAGCGGGCTTCACCCTGGTGGAGACCGCGGTGGCGATCGTCGTCGTCCTCGTGGTGACGGCGTCGCTGACCGGTCTGTTCGTCAGCACCACCCGGCTCACCCACCTGCACGGTGACCGGCAGATCGCCATCCAGCTCGCCGACGACGCGATGGAGCGCGTGCACGCCCTCAAGGTGGCCGCGCTCCTGACCGGCCGCGACGAGAACAGTGTGCGGGCGCAGTGGAACAGTCCGCTGGAAGCGGTCGGTGGCATGCTCGCGAGCGGCTACACCGACCTGGCGTACGACGCCGACGCGGCCGGTGGGGACGGCGCCTCCGCGGTGCTGCCCACCGAGCCGCTCCCGGTGACCCTCAACGGGCTCACCTACCGGCAGCACTTCTACATCGGTACGTGCGTGCGGCCGGCCGGGACCACCTCCGAGTGCGTCTCGACGGCCGCCGCGGGGGGTGCCGGGCGGAGCGACGTGATCCCGTTCTACCGGGTCGTCACGGCGGTCACCTGGCCCGGCCTGCTCTGTGAGGGCGGCGAGTGCGCGTACGTCAGCTCGTCCCTGATCGGCAGCAAGACCGAGGAGCCGGTCTTCAACACCAACACCGACGCCGGTGAGCTCGACCTGACCACCGTGATGGCCGCGACCCTCTACAACGACGTCACCCTGCCGGTCACGCTGGAGTTCCAGTCCTCCGGCGGCACCGGCGACCTCAAGTGGTCGGCGGTCAACCTGCCGCCCGGCGTCTCGATCGACTCCTCGACCGGGACGGTCAGCGGCACGCCCACCACGGCGGCGGCCGGCACCTACGCGACCCGCGTGGTCGTCACCGACGTCTACGACCAGCAGGACTACGTCGCCTGGACCTGGAACATCAGGGCGCTGCCGGTGATCAGCACGAGCAACACCGCGACGCTGACCGCGGCGGGCGGGACCGCGTACACGAGGACGTTCGCGGCCACCGGCGGATCACCGGCGCTGGTCTGGACCGCCACGGGCCTGCCTCCCGGGCTCGGCATCGCGCCAGCCACCGGCGTGGTCTCCGGCACCCCGGCGAAACTGGGCACCTACAGCACGACGATCACCGTCACGGACAGCTACCAGCAGGCCGCGTCGAAGACGTTCACCTTCTCGGTGCCGGCTCTGGCGATGAGCGTGGCCGGGCAGACCCTGACGGCCGGTACGGCGGCCACGATCACGATCGCGGCGTCCGGCGGTTTCAAGCCCTACACGTACGTGGCCACCAACCTGCCGACCGGCCTGACCATGGACGGCTCGACCGGTGTGGTCAGCGGAACACCGGCCGCGACCGGCAGCTGGACCGTGGCGGTCCGGGTGACCGACTCGGCCGGCGCCATCGTCAACAAGAGCGCCACCTGGAAGGTGACGTGATGCGCCGGCGGGACGACGAGGGTTACACCCTGGCGGAGCTGATCGTCGCGACCACCCTGATGGGGGTGGTCACGGCGGTCACCACCGTCGCGATCGTGCAGATCTACCGCTCGTTCAACTCCACCGACGCCGAGATCGAGGCACAGAACCAGGTCTCCACCGCCTTCCGGACCCTCGACAAGGAGATCCGGTACGCGCGGAGCGTGAGCGACGAGGGCGTGGTCGACGGCGACCACTACGTCGAGTACCTGGTGAACCTCGACGACGTGGACACGTGTGTCCAGCTGCGGCTGCGGACGTCGACCAGCGAGCTGCAGCGCCGCCAGTGGGTCAAGAACGCGGTCCCGCTGTCACCCACGAGCTGGACCACCCTGGCGTCACTGACCACCTCGCCGAAGCCGTTCCAGGTCAGCGCGGCCGACGCCAACGCCCTGGACGCGTTCCGCTACCAGCGGCTGCGCGTCACCTTCACGTCGAAGGCCGGCCTCGGCGAGTCGGCCTCCAGCCGCGTCAGCGACATCACCTTCACGGCGCTCAACGCCACCGCCGACGACAACGCGAAAACCTGCACGGAAGCCAGGGGAGTGGATTCATGAGGAGGTGGCGTAGAGGGGACGACGGATCGCTCCCCATCGCCGTCCTGATCACGCTGGTCGGGGTCAGCCTGAGCGGCCTGCTGACCAACATGGTGGTCAACGCGATCGCGAACTCGAACCTGAACTCGCGCCGGGTGCTGGCGCTGCACGCCGCCCAGGCCGGGCTCGACGTCGGCCTGGGCCAGGTGCGCGGCGCGGTACGGATCAACGGCAGCACCGGTGAGGAGGAGGGCGCCCGCGCCGCGCTGCCGTGCACTCCGCTCTCCGGCACGGTCGGGGCCGGCAATGCCTCCTCGTACACGGTGGCGGTCTCGTACTACCGCACCGACCCGCAGGGCAAGGACGCGAACTGGCTCACGGACAACGCGATCTCCTGCGTGACCGTCAACGGGCCGCAGTACGTCCCCGCCTACGCCCGGTTCACGTCGGTCGGCAAGGCCGTGGCCGGTGGCCGGACCGCCACCCGGACCCTCAGCGGCACCTACGTGCTGCACACGACGAACGCCAACATCTACGGCGGGCTCATCCACGCCTACCGGACCAGCGGCAGCGTCAAGGACCACTGCATCGACGCGGGCTCCGGCGACCCGGAACCGGACACCGAGGTCACCATGCAGCTGTGCAGCGCCGGTGCGGTCGCGCAGACGTGGGCGTACACCGACACCCTGCAGATCGTCCTGGTCGCGTCGCAGAAGCCGTCCCGGCCGCGGGGCCTGTGCCTGGACGCCGGCACCACCCACACCGCCGGCAACATCGTCAAGCTGCAGCCCTGCCAGGGCACCAGGCCGTCGCTGTACCGGCAGCAGTGGAGCTTCAACGACAGCGCGCAACTCGTCGGTTCCGAGCTCACCGCCGGCACCGGGTGGGACTGGTCGTGCTTCTACCGGGTCACCGACGCGGCCGCGAACAGCAAGCTGGCCCTGATCGTCGGGTCGAGTTACTGCAACACCGGCTCGGTCAACGCGCGGCGGTGGTCACCGGACGCGGCGGTCGGCGCCGGCAAGGCGGGATCCGCCGAGGGACGGGCCGTCGGTCAGCTGGTCAACTACAACCAGTTCGGCCGCTGTCTCGACGTCACCGAGCAGAAGGTCGGCTTCGGCTATCTGATCGCCTGGCCCTGCAAGCAGAACCCGAACCCGGCCAACGTCACCTGGAACCAGCGGTACGCGCTGCCCGCGCTCGATCCGGCGCTGGCCGGTGACAGGGCCAACCACGCCTCCGGAACGATCAGCACCACGTACAGCGGCACCCCGTACTGCCTGACCAGCCCGTCCGCCACGGGGCTCGGCCAGTACGTGCAGACGAGGACCTGCACCGGCAACGCCAACCAGAAGTGGACCGTGTACGGCGAGACCGACAAGTACGCCACCAGCTACCAGATCGTCGACGGCACCGGGAAGTACTGCCTGCAGCCCCGCGATCCGAAGGACCCCGCGGGCGCCGACCTGTACCACCCGGACACCGACAGGATCAGCAAGATCTACGTGGCCGAGTGCAGCGGTTCCACCCTGCAGAAGTGGAACGCCGACCAGAACGTCATCGCAGCGCTGGCCCTCAAGGACGTCAAGGAGACCGACTGAAACCGATCCGGCTGACAGAGCCGGATCAGTAGAAGTTGCCGTAGACGTTCAGCGGGCCGGCGGTGGCCTCATAGGTGTCGCCGCCGGCGTCGCGGCCACCGGACGGGTACGTGTACTTCGCCGTGAACGTGTACGTCCCCGGAGCCAGCGTGTCCGCCGAGGAGAGCGTGAAGCGATACAGGTAGGCGCCGGGTTCCTCGTCGACCCTGGTGGTGACGCTTGCGCCCGGTGTCTGTTTCGTGCCTCCCCGGGAGGCCAGGCCGTCGGTGCGGGCCACCCGGATCACCACCTCGAGCGACGTCAGCTCCGCGGTGGTCTTGAGCGTGACGATGCTCGCGCCCTGAGTGTCACCACTGTCCGGATCGACCGACCCGTCGGACCACAGCGGTCCCTGTTCGACCCGGGTGTTCCCGGGCCGCCCCCGTGTCGGCGTGGGTGACGGCTTCGCGGTGGTCGGCCGGGACGACGGCGTGGTCCGGGCCGGCGTCGGCTTCGTGGTGGCCGGCGTCGTCGGGGTGAGGCTGACCGGGTCGGTGTTGACCGGGCTGGGAGCGGTCGTCACCGGTGCCGCGGTGGGTGCCGGGGCGGCCTCCTCACGGTCGTCGCCACCGGCCAGCGCCCAGGTCCCGACCCCGCCGCCGCCGAAGACGACCACCACGGCGGCCACCGCGGCGGCCACCCGGACACGCGGGCCCCGCCGGCGGTGGCCGGTGTCCTGCATGGCGGCCGTGGTGATCCGATCCAGCATGGCGTCGCGGTCGGGGCGGTGCGTGGCCGCCTCGGACCGGAGCGCGGACCGTAGCTGGTCGTCGGAGAATTTCATCGTGCCGCCTCCCAGCCGTCGATGCGGACGTGGTCTCCCAGTAGTTCGGCCAGCTGCTTCGCCCCGCGGGACGTCGCGCTCTTCACCGCGCCCACGGAGATCCCGAGTATCGCCGCCACCTCGCGTTCCGGCAGGTCGAACGCGTAACGCAGAACCACGCAGGCACGCCTGCGGTGCGGCAGCCGGCGCAGCGCGCCGCGCACGTCGAGGACGGCCGGCACATCGGGGTCACGGCCGCGGCGCAGCGACTCGAACGACAGCAGCCGCTCCCGGCCGCGACGGCGCACCCAGTTGCGGGCCAGGTTCATCACGATGCCGTGCCCGTAGGCGACCGGGTCGTCGGCGGCGTTCACCCGGTCCCAGTGCCGCCACACCTCGGTCAGCGCGTCGGCGGCCAGATCGTCGGCGACCTCGGACTCGCCGGTCATCAGATAGGCCAGGCGGGACAGCGAGGCATGATGCCGCTCGAAGTACGCGTGGAACGCGTCGTCGCGCACCGCCACACCCCTTCCCGCGTCGATCGGACCGGACGACGTTAGAGATCTTGTCAGGTTCTCGGCAAGGGCTGTTCGGGGCGCACCTACTTTCCCGATGGGCAATATTGACGTCGATCCGGAGTGGATGTTCAGATTCGACATGGCCCGGAAATCGTTCACTTTCCATGTCCTGACCGCCGTCCTCGCCGCATTCGTCCTGTTCATGCCCGCTTCCCCGGCGGGCGCCGCGCTACCCTCCGCCGCCGTGGCGCTCGGTGACAGCTTCATCAGCGGTGAGGGGGCCGGCGCCTATCAGCCCGTCCCCGACGCCAACGGGGTCGCCCAGGGGTTCCCCGGATGGTCCGCCGCCAACGCCAACGCCTACTTCTGTCACCGCTCGGCCAACGCGTCGATCTTCCGGGCCGAGCTGCCCGGCATCGCGGCCCGGTTCAACCTCGCCTGTTCGGGCGGCCGGCCGTACGACATCGCCTCGGCCTCCAGTACCCGCACCGGCGGCCGGCAGGTCGCCTCGCAGATCGACCAGCTGAGGGCCGTGGCGCAGACCCACGACATCGATCTGGTGCTGCTCGGAATCGGGTCGAACAACAGCTCGTTCACCTTCGGCGACGTCGCGATCAAGTGCGCCAACCGGTTCATCGCCGACGCCTGGACCGGGTGGTGGGAGTTCTGGGCCTACATCAACGGCCCGGTCCCGCAGCAGCCGTGCGCGGCGGACGACCTGGCCACGGCCGCTCAACTGCAGACTGCCACGACCGAGACCACCGCTGCGGTACGGGAGCTGCTCACCGTCCTGGAGCAGATCGACCCGGACGGCCAGCACCGGGTGGTACTGCAGGACTACACCAACCCGCTGGCCACGGACGTGCTGCAGAGCCTCGTAGAGGAGGACAACCGCCAGGACGACCGGGACAAGTTCCGGGCGCTCGGCGCGGAGCGCTACCGGGCGGGCTGTCCCATCCACCGGGCCAGCCTGCCGGCCGGGCACACCTTCTCCACGGCGCTCGGCGGGCTGGTGACCTCGGTGCACAACTCGCTCAAGGCCGACTTCCCGCAACTGGTGAAGCTGAACGTGCAGCGGGCGTTCGACGGGGCCCGGCTCTGTGAGACGACCACCAACCCGGCCGCGACCCTGGCCACCCCGATCCGGGTGCAGGACGGCACGACCGGTGTCTTCATCCAGGATCTGGACGGCTACGACAAGATCGCGATCCAGCGGTTCGCCAACACCTGCGTCACCTATTACCAGACCTGCCAGGAGTCGTGGCACCCGAACGCGGCCGGCCACGGTGTGCTGGCCACCTGCCTGACCGGCGCGGCGTCCACCGCCGCACGGGAGGTCAGCTGCGTCCGGTCGGGGAGCGGCGCGATCACCATAGGCTAGTTTATCGATCATGGAAATAGGGATTGCCGGATTCGTGGCCGGCTTCCTCATCTCGATCGTGACCGCGCCGGTGGGAGTCTCCGGCGCGGTCTTCCTGCTGCCGGTTCAGCTCAGCGTGCTGCACGTGCCCAACCCGGCGGTCACCCCGACCAACCTGCTTTACAACGTCGTGGCCGGGCCCGGCGCGCTCCTGCGATACCTTCGGCAGGGCGGCTTCGATCGTACGCTGACCAGGCACTTGATCCTCGGAACTCTCCCCGGCGTGATCCTCGGTGCGTTCGTCCGGGTGTTCGCCCTGCCCGGCCCGGAGGTGTTCCGGATCATCGTGGCCGCCGTGCTGCTCCCGCTCGGATGCTGGCTGTGTTTCCGGGCGCTGCGACCTGCCCGCATCGTGCGGCGCAACCTCCCGATCGTCCCGCTCGGGGTCGGCGTGGGCGTGATCGGCGGAATCTACGGCATCGGCGGCGGATCGCTGCTCGGGCCGATCCTGGCGGGCAGCGGCATCCCGATGGCCACGGTCGCCCCGGCCGCGCTCGCGTCGACGTTCGTCACCTCGATTGCCGGCGCCGCTACGTTCGGGCTGATCGCCCTGGTCACCGGCGAGGGTGAGATCGCCCCGCACTGGGTGCTCGGCCTGCTCTGCGGCCTCGGCGGCCTGATCGGCGGGTATCTGGGGGCGCGCCTGCAGCGGCGCATCCCGGAGGCGGCGCTGCGTTTCCTGCTCGGCGCCCTGGCCATCGGCCTGGCCGTCTCCTACCTGCCTCTCCCATGAGCTCGACTCTCGCGGTTCCCGCCACTGTCCGCCCCGGCGCCAGTCCGCCCGGCCCGCAGCGCCCCAACCGGCCCCTACGTGGTGATGTGTGGCTCGCGGGTGGGCGCGGGTCGCCACGTTGCGGGTGGCAGCGTTTGGTGTGGTGATGTGTGGCTCGCGGGTGGGCGCGGGTCGCCACGTTGCGGGTGGCAGCGTTTGGTGTGGTGATGTGTGGCTCGCCGGTGGGCGCAGGTCGCCACGTTGCGGGTGGCAGCGTTTGGTGTGGTGATGTGTGGCTCGCGGGTGGGCGCGGGTCGCCACGTTGCGGGCCGCAGCGTTTGGTGTGGTGACATGCGGCTCGCCGGTGGGCGCGGGTCACCACGTTGCGGGTGGGGGCGCGGCGTCAGGTGAGGCGGCCGAGGAAACGGGCCGGGTCGGCGAGGAAGGCGCGGGTCATGACGACCGGCTCGGCCTGGTCGAAGCTCACCGGCTCGATGCCGCCGCCCGGACCGATCTCCAGGATCGTCGCGCCCGGACAGGCCAGCAGGATCGGCGAGTGCGTGGCGATCACGAACTGGCTGCCGTCCGCCACCAGGTCGGCGATCCGCAGCAGCAGCGCGAGGCAACCCTGGACGGACAGCGCCGCCTCCGGCTCGTCGAGCAGGTAGAGACCGCCGGGCCCGAACCGGTGCGCGACCAGGTCCAGGAAGGACTCGCCGTGCGACCGCTGGTGTGGGGAGACACCGCCGTACGAGCCGGTGACGCCCAGCCGTTCGATCTCGGTCGCCACGTTGTAGTAGGACTCGGCGCGCAGGAAGAACCCGGTGCGCGGCTTGCGGCCGGGCGTCCGCACGAGCGTGAGATGCCCGCCCAGCGACGATTCGGTGGCCCGTGTCGCGAAGTTGAACGACGTGGTCCCGCCCTCCGGGTTGAACCCGGCCGCCACCGCGATCGCTTCGATCAGCGTCGACTTGCCGCTCCCGTTGTCGCCGCTGAGCAGCGTCACGGGCGCGGACAACCGCAGCTCCCCGCCATCCGCGAGCGCGCGGACGACGGGGAGCTCGAACGGATAGCCGGTACGGGGTGTCCCGTCCAGCCTGATCGCCCTGATGAACAGCGGTCAGTCCTCGTGTTGTACGGGGACAGGCGCGACCCGCCAGATGCGGGCCGCGTAGTCGGCGACCGTGCGGTCGGCGCTGAAGAAACCGCTGTGGGCGGTGTTCAGAATGGACATCCGGGTCCAGCGGGCCGGTTCGCGCCAGGCGCGTTCGACCTCCTCCTGCGCCTCGATGTACCCGCGGTAGTCGGCGAGTGTCAGGTATTCGTCCCAGCCGAGCAGGCTGCCGGCGACCCGATGGCCGACGTCGCCGAAGATGCCGGATGCCAGGGTGTCGAGGGCGGCCCGCAGTTCCGCGTCGTGCTCGTAGAAATGCCGCGGGTCGTACCCGTTGATCCGGGTCTGAGCGGCCTGGTAGGCGTCCATGCCGAAGAGGAAAAAGTTCTCGGCGCCCACCCGCGCCCGGATCTCGATGTTGGCGCCGTCCAGGGTGCCGATGGTGATGGCGCCGTTGAGGGCGAGCTTCATGTTGCCGGTGCCGGACGCCTCCTTGCCGGCGAGCGAGATCTGCTCGGACAGGTCGGCGGCCGGGATGATCCGCTCGGCCAGGGTGACGTTGTAGTTCGAGGGGAAGACCACCTTGAGGTACGGCGAGACGACCGGGTCCGCCTCGATCCGGGCCGCGACCGTGGCGATGAGCCGGATGATGTCCTTCGCGGCGTGATAGGCGGGCGCTGCCTTCCCCGCGAACAGGATCGTGCGCGGGATCCAGTCGCCGCCCGGATTGGCCCGGATCCTGTGGTAGAGCGTGATGACGTGGAGCAGTTTGAGCTGCTGCCGCTTGTACTCGTGGAACCGCTTGATCATCACATCGGTCAGCGAGTCCGGGTCGCCGAGCCCGAGGTCGACCTTGTTGGCCCGCTTGATCGACTGCCAGCGCTCGGCGAACGAGGCGTCACCCGCGAGGTGTTCCAGCTCGGCGAGGCGGTCCAGGTCGCGGAGCCAGCCCTCGCCGCCGAGACCCTCGGTGATCAGGTCGGACAGCCGCGGGTTCGCGATCTTGATGAAGCGGCGCGGTGAGACGCCGTTCGTGACGTTCTGGAACTTGGCCGGCCACAGTTCGGCGAAGTCGTCGAGGACGGTCTCGCGCAACAGCTTGGAGTGCAGCTCGGCCACGCCGTTGACGGCCTCGGTGCCGACCACCGCGAGGTGTGCCATCCGGACCCGTCGTTCGCCCTCCTCGCCGATGATCGACATCCGGCGGAGGCGGTCGTGGTCGCCGGGGAACCGGGCCTCGACCTCGCGCAGGAACAGCATGTTGATCAGGTAGATGATCTCCAGATGCCGGGGCAGGAGCTTCTCGAACATCCGCACCGGCCACGTCTCCAGTGCCTCCGGCAGCAGGGTGTGGCAGGTGTAGGCGAACGTCTTGCGGGTGATCTCCCAGGCCCGGTCCCACTCCAGCTCGTACTCGTCGACGAGCAGTCGCATCAGCTCGGGGATCGCGATCGTCGGGTGCGTGTCGTTGAGCTGGATGACCGTCTTCTCGGCGAACGTGTCCCAGCCCTCGTTGCGCAGGCGGAAGCGCCGCACGATGTCTCGCAGCGAGCAGGAGACCAGGAAGTACTGCTGCTTGAGCCGCAGTTCCCGGCCCAGCTCGGTGCTGTCGTCGGGATACAGCACCTTGCTGATGTTCTCGGCGCGGACCGCCTCCTGCACGGCCTCGGCGTACTGCCCGGCCGAGAAGCGGCTCAGGTCGAACGACGCCTCGCTGGCCTTGGCGCTCCACAGCCGTACGATATTGACCGTCTCGGTGCCGTAGCCGGGGACCAGCATGTGGCTCGGCTCGCCCAGGACGATCTCGCCGGGCACCCAGATCTTGCGGGTCTCCGAGCCGGGGATCGGCTCGGTGTGGCCGTAGAAGCCGACGGCCTGCCGGTCGTCGGGGGCCGGGAACTCCCACGGGTTGCCGTGGAACGCCCAGTCGTCGGGCAGCTCGGTCTGCCCGTTCTCGGTGATGATCTGCCGGAAGATGCCGAGGTCGTAACGGATGCCGTAGCCGACCGCCGGGATGTCCCGGGTGGCCAGCGAGTCGACCAGGCAGGCCGCGAGCCGGCCCAGGCCGCCGTTGCCGAGACCCGGTTCGACGTCGAGGTCCTCCAGGTCCTCCAGGCTGAAGCCGAGGGCCTTGACCGCCTCGGCGGCGAGATCGCCGGTGCCGGAGTACAGCAGGTTCTGTTCGAGCTGAGCGCCGAGCAGGTACTCCGCGGAGAGGTAGTAGACCCAGCGGGGGTTGCTGGCGTAGTGCGCGGCGGCGGTCCGGGCCCGGCGCTCGGCGAGGCGGTCGCGGACGGTCAGGGACAGCGTCTCGTACGCGTCCCGCGCGCTGGCCGACTCCACTGTCGTACCGCGCCGGTAGAAGAGGTTGCTCAACAGGTCCTGCTGGAACTCATCAGCGGTCTTGCCCAGTTTGCGTAGACCGGTGCCCTGTCGAAGATCCATGCCGCCATTGTGCCTCTCCGACGTTTCCGATGGCCCCCCTTCGTTGAACGCCGGTCGCCTCACGCCCGGCTCATCCGCCGTGTCAGCTCACCGGCCCGTTCGGTCTGCACCGAGCGGGCCTTGCCGGTCACGAAGCCGCGCAGCAGGCTCGGTGACCGGACCTCGATCGTCTCGGTGACCTCGGTGCCGGTCCCGTGCTGGGCCAGATCGACGGTCGAGTCGAGACGGACCGCGCCGGGACTGACCACGCTGCTGACGATCCGGCGTCCGGTGGGGGTCGTCATGGTGACCCGGATCGGGTTGTCCCAGCGCAGCGGCCCCCAGCGGAACCGCTCGACCGCCACGTACCGGACCGCCTCCCGGCCCTGGTCGTCGCGGACCGGGCGGACGTCGCGGACGGTCACCACGAGCGGCGACAGCCCGACGTAGCTCTGCGGGTCGGTGAGATGCGCCCACACCTCGTCGGGCGGGGCGTCGACGGCGTACGTCATGCTGAACCGGTCGATCGGCATGCGTCATTCTGGCAGGACACCGGACAGCTCGGCGCGGGAGCGGATCTCCAGTTTCCGGTAGGCGTGTGCCAGGTGCGTCTCCACGGTCCGGCGGCTCAGCGTCAGCCGGCCGGTGCCCCGCGCCCGCCAGCCGGATGTGGGAGTGGACGGCACCGGGCGGATGGCTCGTCGTGCAGGGCTACGACATGCGTACGGTCGCCGTGGAACCGCCGTTGCCGGTGGTGGGCGAGTGGCGCCGGGTGTTCCTCGGCGCGTTCATCGTGGCGGGCCGTGACGTCCGGCTCGGCCACCGGCTGCCGGGGCTGTTCGCCGAGGCCGGGATCGGCTCGCCGCTGTCTCAGCACAACTGAGGCAGCGGTGCGCGACAGCTGGAGGAACGCGGGTGCGAGACTTCAGCGGTGCTGGGATCGTTGCTGCCGCCTTCAGTGATAACCGCCGAGGCGTTCGGCGACGACCCGGACGAGCCGTCCTTCCCCGGCGAGGAGGACCTGATCGCCACCGCCGTGGCGACCCGCCGCAGGGAGTTCGTCACCGCCCGCCGCTGCGCCCGCGAGGCCCTGTCCGGGCTGGGGTTCGCGCCCGTGGCGATCCGGCCCGGCCCGCGCCGCGAGCCGATCTGGCCGGACGGGGTGGCCGGCAGCATCACGCACTGCACCGGCTACCGGGCGGCCGCCGTGGTGCGCACCTCGGACGTCGCGAGCATCGGCATCGACGCCGAGACGCACGCCCCGCTGCCACCCCGGGTGATCCCGGCGGTGACCGCGCCCGGCGACGTCGAGCACCTCGCCGAACTCGCCGCCCGGGATCCGTCGGTGCACTGGGACCGGCTGCTGTTCTCCGCCAAGGAGGCCGTCTACAAGGCGTGGTATCCGCTGACCGGCCGCTGGCTCGGCTTCGAGGAGGCGGCGCTGACCGTCGACCCGCACGCGCGGACGTTCACGGCGCGTCTGCGGGTGGACGCGCCGTGGGCCGCTCTGCACGGCCGCTACCTGGTCACGAACGGGCTCGTGCTGGCCGCGGTGTCGATCCGGGAGTAGCGCGGGTCAGGAGTAGTGCTGGAGACGCGGCCAGATCACCGACCACGGCTCGGACAGCCGGCAGACGTAGACACGGACGCCGTTCTCCTCGTTGTCGACCCCGGCCGCGTTGCGGAGCACCGCCTTCGGCGCGCACGAGCCGAGCATCCGGCTCGCCCGTTCCGGCGACGCGTCCAGCACGGCCACGGCGATGGTCGCGGAGTCCGGCGGCGGTCCGTACCGATGAAGTTCGTTGTGTCCGCTGTAGACCGGCGGCAGCCGCAGCGACGGTCCGTACCGGTCGAGTGCCCCGGCCTCACCGTAGTTGCCGGTGAACAGCACCGCCCGCTGCTGGTCGGTGCGCGGCAGGTCGGCGTAGACCCCACCGATCTGCCACACGTACCCGCGCCAGCCGACCTGCTCCGGAATCGTCTGGTTCACCGCGGCCGGCAGCGATCCGGCCAGGTCCTTCTCCGGGATCACCGGCAGCGCGGAGACCACCGCGGCCACCGAGGTGACCGCCACGGCACCGGCGAGCAGCGCCAGGCGTCCGCCCCGCCCGGTGACCCACCGTTCCACCGGCACGGCGCCGATCGCGTACAGGCCGACGAGCAGACCCATCGTGTAGTACGGCTGCCCGGCGGTCACGAACACCAGGACCAACATCAGCGGGTACGCCACAGCGAGCGCCCGGAGTCGTCGGAGCCGGGGATCGCGTACCAGTGTGACCATCCCGGCGATCCACACCGGAGGCAGCGCGAGCATGGCGAACTGCAGTGGCAGCAGCATGACCCGGGACTCGCCGCCCTTGTCCTCGGCGATCGCCGCCGCCATCTCGGCCTGCGGGAACCCGTTCACCACCTGGTAGATCAGGTTCGGTGAGCCGATCGCGAATGCCAGTCCCGCGCCGATCCACAGGTGCCGAGTACGCAGTTCCCCGCGCGGCCCGGCCAGCAGCAGTGCCACGAGGAGGCACAGCAACAGGATCACCACCAGATGTTTGTTCCAGAGTCCGAGCCCGGCCACGATCCCGGCGCCGGCCCAGGCCCGCGGCCGCCGCCAGAGCAGCGCCCGCGTCGCGAAGAACAGCACACCCAGCCAGACCAGCAGGTCGGTCGCGGCGGTCGCGGTGACGTGTGCCGCTGACAGCGGGAACGCGCCGAGCACCCCGGTCGCGGCCAGTGACTGGGCGATCGAGCCGCCCCCGGCCTCCCGGGCGATGGCCGCCGCCACGATCGCGGTGATCCCGAGCAGCACGGCGACCGGCACCCGGATCGCCCAGAGATTGTCGCCGAACGTCTCGATGCCGAGCCGGACCAGCATCGGCGTGAACGGCGGCTGGTCGGCGTATCCCCATTGCGGATGCTGGCCGAGAAGCCGGAAGTACAACTCGTCGCGGTGGTAGCCGTATCCGTTCGCGGTGATCAGAAGCAGAAGCGTGGTGCCGGCGGCGATCAGGCCGACCGGCCACCAGGCGATAGGTTGGCGGGCTGAATCCATACGCTGTGTCTCGGTCACATCACTGAGCGCATCGACCACGGTCCCACCGTAGCAATGTCACCGCTCCCCGTCCGGCCCCACAATGGGCGGAGCCTCGGTGCCGTCAGGAGGTCCGGCGAAGAACGTCGATGTCCATGGCGAGCCGGCGACTCCGCGGTCAGATCTGGCGGTTCCGCCCCGCGGCCATCCCCGCCGCGATCTGCGGGACCATCAGAACCGCCATCAACGCCAGCGGCACCCGCCACCCGCCGGAGGCGTCGTGCAGCGCGCCGACCAGGATCGGCCCCGGGATCGCGAACAGGTAGCCGACGCTCTGGGCGAACGCGGACAGCCGGACGACCGTGGCGGGCGTACGTCCGCGGAGAGCGATCATGGTCAGGGCCAGCGGGAACGCGGCGTTGACGACGCCCAGGAGGACGGCCCACAGCCAGGGCGCGGCTGCGGGGGAGGCCCACAGTCCGGCCCACCCGGCTATCCCGAACAGTCCGAGCACCAGCGCGATGCCGCTCTGCGAGCGGAGTCTGCCCGCGTACGCGGAGAGCAGGAACGACAGCGGCACGCCGAGCAGGGACGTGACCGCGAAGAGCACGCCGGCCAGGGACGGGGAGAGCCCGGCGTCGCGGTAGATCTCCGGGAGCCAGCCGATGATCACGTAGGCGGAGGTCGACTGCATGCCGAAGTACACGGCCAGGGCCCAGGCCACCGGGTGCCTGCTCACCCGTACCGCGGCATGGTCTGACGAAGCCGGGCCACCGGCGACGCCGCGCGATCGCGCCAGCAGCAACCACGGTGGAAGGGCGACCACCGCGGCGAGTGACCAGCACGCCAGGCCGAGTCGCCAGTCGCCGCCGAAGGCGTCGGTGATGGGCACGGTCGCGGCGGCGGCCGTGGTGGCGCCGATGTTGAGTGCCACCGAGTACAGGCCGGTCACCGTGCCGACCCGGTCCGGGAAGCGTTCCTTGACGATCGACGGCAGCAGCACGTTGACCACCGCGATACCGGCCAGGGCGACCGCACTGAACAGCAGGAACAGGACCGACCCGCCCGTGTAGGGCCGGATCACGAGTCCGAGGGTGAGCAGCGCCAGGCCGATCAGGATGACCCGGGCGGCCCCGAGGCGCTGGGCGAGCCGGGGCGCGGCCAGGCCGATCGAGGCGAAGCAGAGCACCGGCACCGAGGTGAGCAGGCCGGCGACGGTGGCGCTCATGCCGAGACCGTCCCGGATCTCGGTGAGAACCGGGCCGATGCTGGTGACCGCGAGCCGCAGGTTGACCGCGGCCAGCAGCAGGGCTACCAGCGCCAGCAGCCCGCCGGTACGCGTCTTCTCGTCGATCACCACAGACCCATGGTATTGGGTGATCGGCGTAACACTCCTTACACCGTCGTTCACACGGCGGCGGTGGACTCCTGCTCGCGCTCGGTCTGCTCGTTCCATTCGCGCTTGCTGGACTGCCAGCCGTCCTCGTTCATGCCGCGGCGCCAGTAGCCGGAGATCGACAACTGGCTCATCGGAAGGCCCAGCTCGACGCGCAGGAACCCACGCAGCGCCTTCACGAAGTTGGCCTCACCGTGGACGAACGCCTGAACCTCACCGTCCGGGAACTCCAGCGTGCGGACCGCCGACACCAGCAGCTCGCCGACCGGCCGGTCCCCCCGGTGCAGCCAGGTGATCTCGGCGTCGGTCTCGATCTTCTGCTCCTCGTCGGGGCCCGAGACCTCGATGAACGCCCGCACGGTAGCGCCCTCGGGCATCGCCTCGAGCGAGGCGGCGATGGCCGGGATGGCACTCTCGTCACCGGCGATCAGATGCCATCCGGCGTCGGCGCTGGGCGCGTAGCCACCACCGGGCCCCATGAACCGGAACGGATCACCGGGCCGGGCCCGCGCCGCCCACGGACCGGCAATGCCCTCGTCGCCATGAACCACGAAGTCGACCCACATCTCGCCGGCCTCGGGCAGCCACTTGCGAACCGTGTAGGTGCGGGTGCAAGGCCACTGCTCGCGCGGCAGGCTCTCCCGGATGGCGGCCTGGTCGAACGGCTCCGGATAGACGACACCGGGCGGAGGGAACAGCACCTTGATGTAATGGTCGGTGAACTGCCCGGCCTCGATACGGGTCAGAGCCTCACCGCCGACCACGACGCGCACCATGTGCGGGGTCAGCTGCTCCACCCGGATGACCACACCCTCGTGGGCCGGTCGCGCGGGTCTGTTCGCCATGGGCTGCACCTCACTGCCGGTGGGACGATCTCGGCAGGTAAGGCTACCCTTATTTCCGGCGATCTACCGCCCCGCCTCTGCGTTCCTGCAAATTTCTCAACCTACGGCCAACTGTGGCACGCGTTCAGTGGATACGCAGCGTATTCGGCCCTCCGGGGCCGGAAAAGCGATCCCCGCCGCTCAGCGTCCCTCTCCACCGGGTGCGAAGCCCTCCAAGCCTCGCTCCGCTCGGTAGCCGTCACCCGATGCGGCCGACTTCCGCAACCTGTGCCCTCCCGCTTTGAAGCCTTGTCCGGTACGCCTGCGCGCCCCACCGAGCGCGGATCTCCGCCCGTCCGCTCCCGAAGAAAGCGACGAGCTCCCACACGGCCCGCACGTCGTCGCCCAGACACTGTCACCCGTCGTCGCCGATGACGGCTCCCCATCCCGGCCGCGTGGATACGTGGCTCGTGGCCCCTCGGCCCGCCGCTTCACGCCCCACGCTGCTTCACGCCCCACGCCGCTTCACGCCGTTCGTAGCTTTACGGCGTTCGTCGCTTCACGCCGTCCGGCCGTCGTCCGGAGGCCGGGAAGTCGCGAGACTGGATCTGATCCCAGCCGTGCCTGGCACGGCAGCCGCCGTTCGTGATCTGAGCTGAGTTCCTAGGTTCGTGGTTCGGATACCGCATGATCGTCTGTCGGTGTCGGTGTCGGTGTCGGTGTCGGTGCCGGTGCCGGTGCCGGTGCCAGGCAGGGGCGGAACTGGCCGGTTGATGTGCACGGCGGTGCGCCCGTCCGGCCGTTCCGTAGCGGGTGGTGCCTGGCGAGTCCATGGCGGGTGGTGCCGGCGATTCCCGTGACGGATGGTGCCTGCGATAGGGGCACCGGGATTGTGCAGCGACCGGCGCACAGGCAACTGCGGGCGCACACTCAGTGGCATCGTGCGCTTCGGTTGTGGCCAGGACGGCAGTGCGCGTCCACGGGTCCACAGCGTGTGCTCCTGCCGTCGCCGTCCACGACGTCATGCGCACACGGAAAGCATCAGCGTGCGCCCGACCGCATCCGGAAAGCCCGACAGTAGCGGCGGCAGCACACCGACGATCGCACTACCGGGCCATCTCAGCCTCCGGCCCCAACCGTGATCACGAACGGTGGCAGCCGTACTAGACACCTTTTACGGTCAGGGTCTGAGGCTGGTGGGGATAGCCATGTCCCGGACCACCTGATCGCCCAGCCGTGGGCGGTGAACCCTTCCCCGGGCTGTTGATCGCCCAGCCGTGCCCGGTGAACCCTTCCCCAGGCCGCCTGATCGCCCGGCCGTGGCCGGTGAACCCTTCCCCGGGTTGTTGATCGCCCAGCCGTGGCCGGTGAACCCTTCCCCAGGCCGCCTGATCGCCCGGCCGTGCCCGGCGAACCCTTCCCCGGGTTGTTGATCGCCCAGCCGTGGCCGGTGAACCCTTCCCCAGGCCGCCTGATCGCCCGGCCGTGCCCGGCGAACCCTTCCCCGGGTTGTTGATCGCCCAGCCGTGGCCGGTGAACCCTTCCCCAGGCCGCCTGATCGCCCGGCCGTGCCCGGCGAACCCTTCCCCGGGTTGTTGATCGCCCAGCCGTGGCCGGCGAACCCTTCCCCAGGCCGCCTGATCGCCCAGCCGTGCCCGGCGAATCCTTTACCGGGCCGGAGGCAGCGATATCCCGGAGCCGGGCTCCGAAAACGGCCGTAGTTGATCGTCCAGCACCGGGTCGTGGCGGTAACCGACCCCGCGATTCCGGAGCCCACGACGGTGACGCCAGGCCATCAGCCGGCCGAGCGCCATCACGGCTCAGACGGATGCGGCTGACGGGCCGGGAACCTCAACCGCGAAAGCTCTCTAGTTCACAGTTCCCGGCCTGGGAAGCAGCCGTAGTGCATATGCGGCCTCTGGAAAACGGTCCGAGATGATCACCCAGGTCAGGAATGGTGCGGCTATGGAGACGTCGGACCCATCTCATTTCTCGATCAGCGCCTCGTCGATCGCAGGAGTTGAGTCGTCGCTGACCGCGGACGAGCGACGGCTGAAGCGCGACCGCGGCCGACGCTTGGGTGACCCCACCACGGCTGTACGGGCTGAGGCGACGCGAATCAAATGCGGAGGCGGCGAAGCAGGGCGGCGAAGCAGGGCGATGCAGTTGGAGCGTGGCGTAAGGCGTGGCGTGGCAGGGCGGTGAGGCGACGTGTGGCGAGGTCGGGCGGTGAGGCGACGTGTGGCGAGGTCGGGCGGTGAGGCGACGTGTGGCGAGGTCGGGCGGTGAGGCGACGTGTGGCGAGGTCGGGCGGCGAGGCGACGTGTGGCGAGGCCGGTCGGTGAGGCGCAACGGCAAGGTGGGGCAGTGGGAACGGAACGTGAAAGCGGGCAGGACCGTCAGGTCCTGCCCGCTTTCAGTGGAGCGGAGCGCGTCAGCGCCAGTTGTTCCGGGGCCGCGTCCGGAGGAAGGCCGCGATCAGGAGGCCGATCAGGACCGTCACCGCGCCGCCGCCGATCCAGGCGAGGTTGCTGCTGATCAGGCTGGTCGGGCCCGCCTGGGCCGGCGGTTCGGCCAGCGTGTCGCCGGTGCTCTCCGGGTCGGGGGCACCGTCGCCGGGGTCGTTGGCCAGAGCCGGACCGTCCGTGTCGGTGGCCTCGGGGTCGGGCTGGTCGAACTCGGTGTTGGTGGTCGACTTCTTGGTCGTCTTCGTGGCCGGTGCGGTGGTTTCGGACTCGGTGGCCGATTCCTCAGACTCTGAAGAATCGGACGTCTTGGTCGGCCGGGCAGTCGCGGTCGCCTTCGGGGTCGAGGTCTTGCCGGAGGTGGTCGCCTCCTCCTCGTCCTCGCGGTCCGTCGTGGTCACGGTGGCACGCGGGGTCGCGGTCACCGTGGTGTTGTTCGGCTTCGCGGTCGCCGGCTTCGTCGAGGCGGGCTTGCCGGTAGCGGTCGCCGTGGGCGTCGGTGTGACCTCACCGCTGTTGGTGTCGTTGCCGCCACCGTTCTGGCCACCGCCGTTGTTGCCGCCACCGTTCTGGCCACCGCCGTTGTTGCCGCCACCGTTCTGGCCACCGCCGTTGTTGCCGCCACCGTTCTGGCCGCCGCCGTTCTGACCGCCACCGTTCTGACCGCCACCGTTCTGGCCGCCACCGTTGTTACCGGCGGCCCGGACGGTGATGCGGACGGAGTCGAGGGCCGGCGTCTGGTTGGCGCGCTCCATCATCGGGATCCGGTGCGAACCGTCGCCCGCCCAGGACGAGCACTGGGCGGTGCCCTCCTGGGGCAGGCCGGGCACCTGGATGGTCACGGTGTCCGGGTCGGCGCCGCCGCGGCTGTCCTCGGTGGCTACGAAGAACGCCGGCACCGGCGCGGATTCGGGCGCCTCGTTCGTGCTGGTCAGCATGCGGCAGGCGGTGTGGAAGTGGCCGCGGACCAGGCCGTTCTGGAGAACGCTGCTCTCCACGTAGTAGCCGCCCTGACCGGCCGCGAGGAAGCGGTCCCTGATCAGGTTGCGGGTGCTGATCCGCAGCTGGAACGGCGCGCCGACGGTGACGTCGCGCGGAGCCTGGGTGATCAGCAGGGTGGGGTTGTTGGCCGCCACCCCGACCTCGCCGAACTCGGTGGACACGCATCGGTCGCCGCGCTGGAAGCCGTCGTGTGCCTGCAGCTGGCTGTCCACGCAGGTGTCGGTGAGGATGGTCAGGTTGTTGCCGACAACCTTGCCGCGCCCGCTCTCGCCGGCCCGCGTGCTGTTGTCGGTGTCCGCGGCTGAGGCGAACTGGGTGAACCCGATGACCCCGCCTAGGGCGGTGAGCACGGCGCCGGCGGCTAGTAGCCGGGTGCGTCGTTGACCCGAGCTTCGCATGACGAGACCTTCTTTTCCCCAGATTTCGCAGTCGGTCGGTGCCGCATCCGGCGCCGACGCCCAGACGTTAGGGGCGCGCCTCACAGAAAGCAATTCCGGAACTTTGTTTGAAGATTCTCTGCAGCCCACTTAAAGAAAAAATATGGAACGGCCCTCGAACCCCAAGCATCCTCCGAACGGATGATGTCCGGAGTTCATGCGATCTTGGGCGCACGTTGCTGAGCGGGGAGAGTAGCGTACGACTCTGTGAGCGACCGGATGCTCAGAGCGACCAGAAACCGCGCGCCGTATAGACGTCGCGGAGTACTTCAATGCGATCCGTCATGATGCCGTCGACACCCATGTCGAGAAGGTCATTCATTTCATCGGGATCGTCGATCGTCCACACGTGGACCGCTAATCCGAGCCGGTGCAGATAGGCGAGGAATCGCGGCGTGAGCACGGTGAATCGCCCGTGCCGGACCGGGATCTGGGCGGCCACCGCCGACTGCGGCAGCCGGATCCGGACGCCGGCCGTGGAGGCGACGCGCAACCGGGCGATGGCGCGCATGGCGAGCGAGGTGGCTACCCGTGGCCCGGCCAGGGCGCGGATCCGGGTCAGGCGGGCGTCGCTGAACGAGCCGAGCAGCACCCGGTCCTCGGCGTCGGCCGCGCGGACCGCGGCGACCGTGGGCTCGGCGGCCGGGTCGGATTTCACGTCGATGTTGAAGCGGACCTCGGGCCAGGCGTCGAGGACCTCGTCGAGGCGGGGCACCGCGGCCGCGCCGCCGACCCGCACCGTCGACAGGTCGGCCCAGCTCAGGTCGGCGACCCGGGCCGACTGCCCGGCCACCCGGTCGAGGCGCGCGTCGTGGATGACGACCGGAACGCCGTCCCTGGTGGCGTGCACGTCGGTCTCGACGTACCGGTATCCCATGTCGATCGCCCGCCGGAACGCCTCGGCGGTGTTCTCGTCGCCCTCGGCCGCCCCGCCGCGGTGGGCGAAGGCGAGCGGTCCGGGCTGGTCGAGGAAGCGAGCGGGAGGACCGGGGCGGCTGGGGACGCGAGCCGGCGGCCCAGGGCGGTCGGAGTCGGGGGAGTAACGGTCCGAAGAATCTTTTTCAGCCCGGCCCGGGGCCGGTGGCGGCGGCTTCATCGGCCTGTACCAGGTCCGATGTCCTTCGCCGCGGTGAAAAAGATTCACCAGGGCAGTATGCCGGGCTTGTTGCACTGAAGTAAAAGAAGTCCGAAGGCATTGACCGTGGCCGCAGCGATGAAGATCATTGTCCGCGCAGTGTGACCGCGGCCTCACGGAAGGGGCGCGAAGCTGGAGACTTTCGAGTACGACGTGGTGATCATCGGAGGCGGCACCGCCGGGTCGGTGGTGGCGTCACGGCTCTCGGCCGACCCCGACCTGCGGATCTGTGTGATCGAAGGCGGTCCTTCGGATGTCGGCGACGAGCGGGTTCTTAGGCTGCGCAACTGGCTGAATCTGCTCGAGACCGAATACGACTACGACTATCCGATCGTGGAGCAGCCGCGCGGGAACTCACATATCCGTCACTCGCGCGCGCGGGTGCTGGGCGGCTGTTCCTCGCACAACACCATGATCAGTTTTCTGCCGCCGCCGGAGGACTTCGCCGACTGGGTGGCGGCCGGGGCGACCGGCTGGTCGTACGACGAGATGCTGCCCTACTGGAAACGGCTGGCGATCAATATCAGTCCGGTCGGTGAGGCCGACCGCAACCCGCTGACCGCCGACTTCGTCGCTGCCTGTCACACGGCGCTCGGTGTGCCGGTGCACGAGGACTTCAACGCGGGGCCGTTCGCCGACGGGACGGGCTTCTTCCCGGTCGGCTACCACCCGGAGAGCGGCATCCGCTCGTCCGCGTCGGTGGCGTACCTGCACCCGTACCTGGATCGACCGAATCTGACCATCAGGACCGAGACCTGGGCGTACCACCTCGATCCTGATCGTGGGGTGACCGTGCGCGACGCCGAAGGCGTCAAGCTGATCCGGGCCGCCCGTGAGTACGTGCTGGCCGCCGGTGCGATCGACACCCCGCGCCTGCTGCTGCTCTCCGGTATCGGACCGGCCGCCGACCTGGCGGAACTCGGCATTCCGGTGCGTGCCGACCTGCCGGTGGGCGAGCATCTGCTGGACCACCCGGAGTCGCTGATCCTCTGGGAGGCGAGCCGGCCGATCCCGCCGATGTCGGCGATGGACTCCGACGCCGGGCTCTTCGTCCGGCGCGACCCGGAGGCCACCCGCCCGGACCTGATGTTCCACCTCTATCAGATCCCGTTCACGTTCAACACCGAGCGCCTCGGCTACGACGTGCCGGAACACGGCTTCGGCATGACGCCGAACGTGCCCCGGCCGCGCAGCTCCGGACGTCTCCGGCTGGCCTCGGCCGATCCGACGGTCAAGCCTCTGCTGGACTTCGGCTACTTCACCGACCCGGAGGGGTACGACGAGCGCACCATCGTGGACGGCCTGAGGCTGGCCCGCGAGGTCGCGGCCACGGAGCCGTTCGCCTCGTGGATCAAGCGGGAGATCGCGCCCGGCCCGGCGCTGCGCACCGACGAGGAGCTGTCGGCGTACGGCCGCGCCGCCCATCACACGGTCTACCACCCGGCGGGCACCTGCCGGATGGGCGCGGCCGGCAGCCCGGAGTCGGTGGTCGACCCGGAACTGCGGTTGATCGGCTTCCCGAACGTACGGATCGCCGACGCCTCGGTCCTGCCGACGATGACCTCGGTGAACCCGATGGTCGCGGTGCTCATGATCGGCGAACGTGCCGCCGACCTGATCGGGCGGGGGCCGAACGGGTGAGCGACGACCCAGAGGCGACGATCGCGGTCGATCGGTTGTGGAAGGTGTTCGGGCCACGCGCGCAAAGGGTGCCGGGCTCGCCGCTGGCCGACCTGTCCGCGGCCGAGCTGCGGGAGAAGGCCGGCTGTCTGGTCGCGCTGCGGGACATCAGTTTCGAGGTGGCCCGCAACGAGGTCTTCGTCGTGATGGGACTGTCCGGCAGTGGCAAGTCCACGCTGGTCCGCTGCCTGACCCGGCTCGTCGAACCGACCAGCGGGGAGGTCCGGATCGACGGCGAGCCGGTCGGCGCCATGTCCGCGAAACGGCTGCGCGACCTGCGCCGGCACCGGGTCGCCATGGTGTTCCAGCACTTCGGCCTGCTGCCGCACCGCCGGGTGCTGGACAACGTCGCCTACGGGCTGGAGATCCAGGGTGCCGGCCGGGCCGAGCGGCACCGCCGCGCGGCCGAGATGCTGGAGCTGGTCGGCCTCACCGGGCACGAGCGGCAGCTGCCGGAGCAGCTCTCCGGCGGCATGCAGCAGCGCGTCGGCCTGGCGCGGGCGCTGGCCACCGACCCCGAGGTGCTGCTCTTCGACGAGCCGTTCAGCGCGCTCGACCCGCTGATCCGCCGGGACATGCAGGCCGAGGTGCGCAGGCTGCACGCCGAAGTCGGCAAGACGATGCTCTTCATCACCCACGATCTGGCCGAGGCGCTGACCCTCGGCGACCGGATCGCGGTGCTGCGTGACGGCGAGCTGGTGCAGGTCGGTACTCCGGAGCAGCTGGTCGGGGCGCCCGCGGACGACTACGTGGCGGACTTCGTCCGGGACGTGCCGCGGGCCGACGTGCTGACGCTGCGCTGGATCGTCCGGCCGCCCACGGCCGGTGAGGAGCACGAGGACACGCCCCTGCCGCACGACACGGTGATCCGGGACGCGGTGTCCCGGGTGCTGACGGCCGGACGACCGATTCCGGTCACCGAGGACGGGCGATCGATCGGTGTCGTCGACGCGGAACGACTGCTGCCCGCGCTTCTCGGCCACCGGCGTCAGGTGCCGGTGTGACCGCCGTACTGACCCGGGCTCCGGTCCGTTCCCTGGAACAACAGAGGGGACCGTGGCTCACCCGTACGATCGCATTGGTCCTGATCGCCGCCGCGACCGTCGCCTATCTGGTGTTCCGCGGAGAGCCGGCGGCGGAGAACACGGATGCCGCCGCCTTCCGGCTCTTCACCGATGTGCGGGACTGGGTGGACGAGAACCGTGACACCCATCCGGCGTTCCTGTTCGGGATGAACTACCTGCGGCTCGGTGTGCGGCTGCTGACCGAGTCGGTGAGCGCGGCGCTGACCGGGCTCGGGTTCGCCGGGCTGGTGGCGGTCGCCGGGGCTGTGTCGTTCGTGCTGGCCGGCTGGCGGTACGCGCTGCTCGCGGTGGCCGGTTTCCTGAGTTTCGCGGTGCTCGGACTGTGGACCGAGAGTGTGGCCACCCTGTCCCTGACGCTGTCGGCGGTGCTGCTGTCGGTGCTGATCGGGGTGCCGCTCGGGGTGCTGGCCGCGCGGGTCCGCTGGTTCGGTGCCGCGATCCGGCCGGTGCTCGACGTCATGCAGATCCTGCCGGCGTTCGCCTACCTGGCACCGATGACGCTGCTGTTCCTGATCGGCTCGCCGGCCGCCGTGGTCGCGACCCTGATCTACGCGGTGCCGGTGACGATCCGGATCACCGAGCTGGGCATCGCCGGGGTGTCGCCGACGGCGGTGGAGGCGGCGGCGGCGCAGGGTTCGACCCGGTGGCAGCTGCTCGTGAAGGTACGCCTGCCGATGGCCCGCCCGGTGCTCGTGCTCGCGGTCAACCAGACGATCATGATGGCGCTGTCCATGGTGGTGGTGACCGCCCTGATCGACGCCCCGGGTCTCGGCGAGAACATCATCCGCGCGCTGGAGCGGGTCAACGTGGGCGCGGCTTTCGACGCCGGCCTGGCGATCGTGATCATGGCGGTGGTGCTGGACCGGGTGACCACGGCCGCGTCCCGCCGCAGTCCGATCGGCTGGCGGGTGTCGGTGCCGGTGCTGGCGGCCGCCGCGGTGGTGGCTCTGCTGCCGATCGGCGACGCGGTGCCGCGATGGAGTGCCGCCGAGCCCGTCAACGAGATCACCGCCTGGGTCGAACTGCACTGGTACGACGCGACCGAATGGCTGCGCAACACGGTCAGCACCGTCCTGCTGAACCCCCTCGAGACCGTGCTGACGACCACCCCGTGGTGGCTGTTCACGCTGGTGGTGGTCGCGATCGGGTTCCTCGCGGCGGGCTGGCGGGCCGCGCTGATCGCCGGTGCCGCGTCCGCCGGGATCGCCGGACTCGGACTCTGGGCGCATGCCATGCAGACGCTGGCCACGGTGCTGGTCGGGACCGCGCTGACACTGCTGATCGGCGCCTGGGCCGGAGTGCTCTGCGCCCGGCATGACCGGCTGGCCACAGCGGTCCGCCCGCTGCTGGACGCGGCGCAGACCATGCCGTCGTTCGTCTACCTGCTCCCGGCCGTCGCCCTCTTCGGCGCCAGCCGGTTCACCGCGATCGTCGCGGCCGTGATCTTCGCGGTGCCGCCCGTGGTCCGGCTCGTCGAGCGCGGCATCCGCGACGTGCCGTCCCCTGTGGTCGAGGCCGCGGTCTCGTCCGGATCCACCCCACGCCAGCTGCTGTGGAAGGTGCAGCTGCCGCTCGCCCGTCCGGGCCTGCTGCTCGCCGCGAACCAGGGGATCGTCATGGTCCTCGGCATGGTCGTGGTCGGTGGCCTGGTCGGGGCCGGTGCGCTCGGATACGACGTGGTCGCCGGCTTCTCGCAACGCGAGGACTTCGGGCGTGGCCTGGCCGCCGGCTTCGCGATCGTCCTCCTCGGCATCCTGCTCGACCGTCTAACCCCCCGAAAGGCTGAAGTGTGAAGAAGATTCCGGTAATCGTGGTTCTGGGGCTGCTCCTGGGCGGCTGCCAGGGCGCCACCTCTGATGCGGGCGGCACACCCCCGCCGAGTGCCCCCGCGAACAAGGGCACGGTCAAACTCGCGATCAACCCCTGGGTGGGGTACGAGGCGAACGCCGCCGTGATCGAGCACCTGCTCGAGACGAAGCTGGGCTACACGGTCGAGACCAAGAACCTCAAGGAGGAGATCTCCTGGCAGGGGTTCGAGACCGGTGAGGTCGACGCGATCGTGGAGAACTGGGGCCACGACGACCTGAAGAAGACCTACATCACCGAGAAGAAGGTCGCGGTCGACGCCGGGCCGACCGGCAACACCGGCACGATCGGCTGGTACGTCCCGCAGTGGATGGCCGACCAGTATCCGGACATCACCGACTGGAACAACTTGAACAAGTACGCCGACCTGTTCAAGACCTCCGAGTCGGGCGGCAAGGGGCAGTTCCTGGCCGGCGACCCGTCGTTCGTCACCAACGACGAGGCGTTGATCGCCAACCTGAAGCTGAATTACAAGGTGGTCTTCTCCGGCAGCGAGGCGGCCATCATCAAGGCCGCCCAGCAGGCCAACGCGCAGAAGAAGCCGCTGCTCTTCTACTTCTACGAGCCGCAGTGGCTGTTCGCGAAGGAGAAGTACGCCCGGGTGAAGCTGCCGGAGTACAAGGCCGGCTGTGACGCCGACCCGAAGAAGGTCGCCTGCGACTACCCGGACTACGTGCTCGACAAGGTGGTCAGCAAGAAGTTCGCCGATACCGGCGGGGCCGCGTACGAGCTGGTCAAGAACTTCAAGTGGACCAACGACGACCAGAACCTGGTCTCCGACTACATCACCAACCAGGGTCTGAGCGCTGAGAAGGCCGCCGAGAAGTGGGTGGCCGAGCACGAGGCGACCTGGAAGCCCTGGATTCCGGCCGGGAGCTGACGATGCCCGGACCCGCGGTCGTGATCATCGGCGCCGGGATCGTCGGCTGTGCGCTCGCCGACGAGCTCACCGGGCGTGGCTGGACCGACGTCACCGTCCTGGAACAGGGGCCTCTGTTCGAGACCGGCGGGTCCAGCTCGCACGCGCCCGGACTGGTCTTCCAGACCAATCCGTCGCGGACCATGGCCAGGCTCGCCCGCTACACCGTCGAGAAGTTCTCCGAGCTGGGGTGCTTCTCGGCGGTGGGCAGTCTGGAAGTCGCGACGACTCCGGCTCGCCTCGCCGAACTGCATCGCCGTTTCGGCTACGGGCAGTCCTGGGGAGTCCCGTCCTCCGTCCTGGATCCGGACGCCTGCTTCTCCCTATTCCCATTATTGGACAAATCGTTAATTACCGGCGGGCTTTATGTGCCGTCCGACGGGCTTGCCTCGGCGGTGCGCGCTGCCTCGTCCCAGGCGGAGCGGGCGACCTCACGTGGCGCCAGATTCGTCGGTAACAGTGAGGTCGTCGCGATCACATCGCAGGGCGGTCGAGTCACCGGAGTCGTGACCGCGGATGACCGTTACAAAGCGGACATGGTGGTCAGCTGCGCCGGCTTCTGGGGCCCCGCGATCGGCGCCATGGCCGGCGTCCCGATCCCGCTGCTGCCGATGGCCCATCAGTACGTCCGGAGCACCCCGGCGGGCGCGGCCGACACGCTGCCGATCCTGCGCCACCAGGACCGTGACCTCTACTTCCGGGCCCACGGTGACCGGCTGGGCGTCGGTTCCTACCTGCACGACCCGATGCCGGTCGACCTGGCCGACCTGCCCGGCGACGCCCACCCGTCGAAACTGCCGTTCACCCCGGACGCCTTCAAGACGTCCTGGTCGGCGGCCGGCGAGCTGATCCCGGCGCTGCGCGGCGCCACCCTGGAGGACGCGTTCAACGGCGTCTTCTCGTTCACCGCCGACGGCTTCCCGCTGCTCGGCGAGTCGGCCGCGCTGCGCGGCTTCTGGACCGCCGAGGCCGTCTGGGTCACCCACTCGGCCGGCGCCGCGAAGGCCGTCGCCGAGTGGATGGTCGACGGGCGGCCCGCCATCGACCTGCACGAGTGCGACCTCAATCGTTTCGACGCGGCCCAGCTCGCCCCCGACTACGTGCGGAAACGCTCGATCCGCAGCTTCATCGAGGTCTACGACATCATCCACCCGGCCGACCCGCCGTCGGTGCGCAACGTACGGGTCAGCCCGTTCCACCCCCGGCAGGTCGAGCTCGGCGCGGTCTTCGGTGAGGCTGCCGGGTGGGAGCGACCCCTCTGGTACGCCTCCAACCCGGCCCCGGACGCGCCGCGCCCCCGCGACGAATGGTCGTCACGGCACTTCTCCCCGATCGCCGAGACCGAGGCCCGGCTCACCCGCCGGCGGGTCGCCCTGTACGACATGACCCCGCTGACCCGGATCGAGGTGACCGGCCCGGTCTCGTTCCTGGCCGGGCTGGTCGCCGGCAACATCGACCGCAAGGTCGGCAGCGTGGTCTACACCTTCCTGCTCGACGCGGCGGGCGGCGTGCGCAGCGACATCACCGTGGCCCGTCTCGCCGAGAACCGCTGGCAGGTCGGCGGCAACGGTCCGCTCGACGTCGACTGGCTGCGGAGGCACGCCACCCCCGGGGTCTCGGTGCGCGACGTCACCGGCGGTACCTGCGGGGTCGGCCTGTGGGGTCCGGCGGCCCGGGAACTGGTCGCCCCGCTCACCGACGTCGACGTGTCGGCCGAGGCGTTCAAGTACTTCCAGTGCCGGCTCGGGCACATCGGCACGGTCCCGGTCACCATGTTGCGGCTCTCCTATGTGGGTGAGCTGGGCTGGGAGATCTACACCGAGGCCCAGTACGGGCTGCGGCTGTGGGACACACTCTGGGAGGCCGGCCGGGAGCACCAGCTGATCGCGGCCGGGCGGGTCGCGTTCGACAGCCTGCGCCTGGAGAAGGGCTACCGCTCCTGGGGCCGGGACATGACGGCCGAGGACGACCCGTACCAGGCAGGGCTGCTGCCGCCCGGCGATCGTGAGCCGGATCGCCGGCTCACCTGCCTGATCCTCGCCGACACCGGGGACGTGCCGCTCGGGCGCGAACCGGTCTACGCCGGTGGGTTCCCGGTCGGACACGTGACCAGCGCGGCGTACGGCTGGTCGGTGGGCGCCCCGATCGCCTACGCCTGGCTGCCGTCCGCGCTGTCCGAGCCCGGAACGCAGGTGGAGATCGGATACTTCGACCGGCTGCTCCTCGCCACCGTGGCGGCCGAGCCGCTGTTCGATCCGAAACACGAGCGCCTCCGGCGCTGAGCAGACCCGAGGGAGCCGGTATGGCCGCATTCGATGTGATCGTCGTCGGACTCGGTGGCATGGGCAGCGCCACCGTTCACCAGCTGGCCGCCCGCGGGCACCGGGTTCTCGGGCTGGAGCGGTTCGGGCCCGGGCACGATCGCGGGGCCAGTCACGGCGGGTCGCGGATCACCCGGCAGTCCTACTTCGAGGGGTCGGAGTACGTTCCGCTGCTGCTCCGGGCGTACGAGCTGTTCGACCGGCTGGCGGCCGACTCCGGGCAGGACGTGATCACGCTTACCGGTGGTGTGATGGTGGGGCGGCCCGGCTGCCGTACCGTCGCCGGCGCTCTGGAGAGCGCCCGGGCACACGGCCTGGAGCACGAGTTGCTCGACGCGGCCGAGCTGCGCCGACGGTTCCCGACCATGGCGCCGCACGACGACGAGGTCGCTCTCTACGAGGCCAAGGCGGGTTTCGTACGCCCTGAGCGCACCGTGGTGGCGCAACTCGACCTGGCCGCCCGGCACGGCGCCGAGCTGCACTTCGACGAGCCGATGGAGTCATGGTCGCCGGACACCGGCGGCGGTGTCCGGGTGCGGACCGCGGCCGGCGAGTACACGGCCGGCCAGCTGGTGATCACTCCCGGACCGTGGGCGCCGCGGCTGCTGGCCGACCTGGGTGTGCCGGTCCGGATCGAGCGGCAGGTGCAGCACTGGTTCACGCCGCGCGGCGGGGTCGAGCCGTTCCTCGCCGACCGTCACCCGATCTACATCTGGGAGCCGGCTGAGGGGCATCAGATGTACGGCTTCCCGGCGATCGACGGCCCCGGCGGCGGCGCCAAGATCGCGTTCTTCCGGCGCGGCACCGAGACGACTCCCGAGGGTCTGGACACCGCCGTGCATCCGGACGAGATCGCCGAGATGGCCGCGGGCGCCGCCCGGATCCTGCCCGACCTGCCGGGACAGTGGCTGCGCGGCGAGCCCTGCCTGTACAGCACCACCCCGGACGAGCACTTCGTGATCAGCCGGCACCCGGCCCACGAGGCGGTCACCGTGGCCTGCGGCTTCTCCGGGCACGGCTTCAAGTTCGTGCCGGTGGTCGGCGAGATCGTCGCGGATCTGGCGACCACCGGTTCCACCCGCCACCCGATCGACCTGTTCCACCCCTCGCGCCTGACGGAGTGATGCCGATGTCGTCGCTGCTGCCCACCCTCCCCGGCCACTACTACACCGACCCCGCGATCTTCAGCGCCGAGCAGGAACTGATCTTCGAACGGATGTGGTTCTGCGTCGTCCGCGGCTCGGACGTGGCGAACCCCGGCCAGTACCGCACGGTGACTGTGGGGAGGGAGAGCGTGCTGGTCACGCGGTCCCGTGACGGCGCCGCCCGGGCGTTCCTCAACGTGTGCCGCCACCGCGGGGCCCGGTTGTGCGGCGACGAGGCGGGTTCGGTGAAGCGGACCTTCCGCTGCATGTACCACGCGTGGGCGTACGACCTCGATGGTCGTCTCGTCGCGGCGCCGAACCTGGTGAAGATGCCGGACGTCGACCGGGTGGAGTTCGGCCTGCGCCCGCTGCAGGTCCGGGAGTGGCTCGGTTACGTGTGGGTATGCCTGGCCGACGATCCGCCCTCCTTCGAGGAGGACGTGATGGGCGCCTGCGTCGAACGGCTGGGCGACCTCGACGCGATCGACCGGTACCGGCTGTCCGAACTGCACGTCGGCCGGCGGATCCGCTACGACGTCCGGGCCAACTGGAAGCTGATCATCGAGAACTTCATGGAGTGCTATCACTGCGCGACGATCCATCCCGAGCTGGTCCGCGTGCTGCCGGAGTTCGCCGGCGGGTACGCGGCGCAGTACTACGTGGGTCACGGTGCCGAATTCGGACCGGACATCTCGGGATTCACCGTCGACGGTGGCCCCGGTGTGACTACCATCGAGACGATCAGCACCGAGCAGGATCGGCGCTACTACGCGATCACCGTGAAACCCCAGGTCTTCATCAACCTGGTGCCGGATCACGTCATCCTGCACCGGATGTTCCCGCTCGCGGCTGATCACACGATCGTGGAGTGCGACTGGCTGTTCCGCCCGGATGTGATCGACTCGGGAGTGGATCTCGATCCGTCGGTGGAACTCTTCGACCGGGTGAACCGGCAGGACTTCGAGGCGTGTGAGGCGTGCCAGCCCGGGATGGCGTCGCGGGCGTACGCCGCGGGCGGGGTGCTGGTGCCGAGCGAGCACCACATCTCCGCCTTCCACGGGTGGGTCCGGGATCGCCTCGGAAACGAAAACCCTCGGGGGTAAATAACGGGACTCGCTCACACGGCTGCGCGGACTGCCCTAGCTTAGGCCAGGTCTAAGTCGGGCAAACCCGTATGAAGTGGAGTGAGTCGTGCGCTGTTTCCGCTCGTCCAGAGTCGCGAGGGGCGGTCTCTGGGCCTCCGCCATGCTCTCCATCGTGGCCGCGGTCAACTCGCCGGGAGCGTTCGCGGCCGACAGTGAGCCTCCGTACACGCCGCCGCTGGCTCTCAACGGCACCGCTTCGCTGATGTGGCGAGCCGGCGACGACGAGCGGGTCATCCGTCTGACCGACGGTGGCTACCGCCAGACCGGCTCGGCGTGGAGCATGCAGCAGATCGACCTGACCGAGTCGTTCGAGACCCGGTTCACCGCCCACCTGCGCGGCGGCCACGGTGGCGCCGACGGCATCGCGTTCGTGGCGCAGAGCCAGAGTCCCCGCGCTCTCGGCGGCTGGGGTGGCGGTCTCGGCTACCGCGGGATCCGTGACAGCGTGGCCGTCGAGTTCGACATCTACCAGAACCAGCCCGACCCCAGCAGCAACCATCTCGCGGTCTCGCTCGGCGGAAACCCCGACCGGTACGACTCGGCCGCCGAGTCCTCGATCCCGCTGTACGGCAAGCCGTTCCAGGTCCGGGTCCGTTACGACGCCGACAACTGGCGGCTGCAGGTCTTCGTGCGTGCCCTCACCCCCGGCGCTCCCGAGGAACTGATGCTCGACCAGAAGGTCGCCCTCGCCAACCGGACCGGCGCGAGCAGCGGCTGGATCGGCTTCACCGGTTCCACCGGACATCTCACCGCGCGCCAGGACGTCTACGAGTGGACGGTCACCACGCCCCAGGCGTGAGTACCCGCCATCCGCCGGGGGGCCAGCGCCCCGGCACCTTCCCACGCTCCGGCCCGGCCCGGACCGGGCCACCATGCCCGATCGGAGAACGACATGCCCACGGTCGACCGTGTGCTTCCCGACGAGACCGACGCCGTCATCGACATCTCGGTCATCCCGGCTATCCCCGACCTCCCGGACGACCCTGAGGACGGCGCCGAACCGGAACCGAGGATCAGCGTCATCGTCCCGGCGCTCAACGAGGCGCAGAACCTGCCGCACGTCTTCGCCCGGCTGCCGCAGGTCGACGAGATCGTCCTGGTCGACGGCGGCTCCACCGACGACACCGTGGCGGTGGCCCGGCGGCTGCGCCCCGACATCCGCGTGGTCGTGCAGAACCGCAAGGGCAAGGGCAATGCCCTGGCCTGCGGGTTCGCCGAGGCGACCGGGGACATCATCGTCATGATCGACGCCGACGGTTCGACCGATCCGCTGGAGATCCCGCGCTTCATCGAAGCGCTGCGCGAGGGCGCGGACTTCGCCAAGGGATCCCGGTTCCAGCCGACCGGCGGCAGTGCCGACATCACCCGTCTGCGGCGGGCCGGCAACAAGTGCCTGAGCATGCTGGTCAACGTCCTGTTCCGGACCCGCTACAGCGACCTCTGCTACGGCTACAACGCCTTCTGGGCACACTGCCTGGACGTCTTCGACCTGGACAGCACGTCACCGGCCCCGGACAACGCGGACGGGCGGCTCTGGGGTGACGGGTTCGAGATCGAGACCCTGCTCAACCTGCGCGCGGCCCGCGCCGACCTGAAGATCACCGAGGTCGCCAGCTTCGAGCACAACCGGATCCACGGCGTCAGCAACCTCAACGCCCTCACCGACGGGGTCCGCGTGCTGCGTACCATCGCCCGCGAATGGCGGCCCCGCAAGGCCGGCAGCCGGCGGGTCGCGGAACGGCAGGCCCGATGAGGATCGGCATCGTCTCGAACGCCTACCACCCCGACATCGGCGGGGTGGAGACCCACGTCAAGCGGCTCTGCGCCGGCCTCATCGCGGCCGGCGACGAGGTCGAGGTGATCACCCAGCACGCCGTCCGGTCCGTGGAGGCCGTCGACGGCGTGCTCGTCCGCCGTTTCCCCCTCACCGTCCCGGCCGGCAACTACCGGCTGTCCGTGCCGCTGTGGCGCTGGCTGCGCGCCCACGCCGGCGAATACGACGTCCTGCACGCGCACAGTTACCACGCCCTCGCCGCGCTCTGCGCCGCCCTGGGCAACCGTGCCCCGCTGGTGTTCACGCCGCACTACCACGGCACCGGGCACACCCGGTTCCGGGCCGCGTTGCACCCGCTCTACCGGCCGCTCGGCCGGACCATCATGAACCGGGCCTCCGCCGTCGTCTGCGTCACCTCGGCCGAACGCGAGCTCGTGCTGCGCGACTTCCCCGGGGTCGGCACCCGGGCCGTGGTCATCCCGAACGGCACCGACCCGCGCCCGGCCCGCGGCGGCTCGTCTCCGCGTACCCGCCGCATCCTCTGCGTCGGACGCCTGGAGCAGTACAAACGCGTCGACCGGGTGATCCGGGCGATGACCCGGCTCGGCCCCGAGCACCGTCTCGATGTGGTCGGCACCGGCCCGGCCGGTGACCGCCTGCGCCAGCTCGCCGCCAACCTGGGGCTGGCCGGCAAGGTCGTCTTCCACGGCCGCCTCGACGACGCCGCCTTCGACTCCTGCCTCGCGCAGGCCTCGGCGGCCGTCTCCGCCTCCGAGCACGAGGCCTTCGGCATGGCCGTCGCCGACGCGCTCGCCGCCGGGCTGCCCACCGTGGCCACGCCGATCCCGGCACACCGCGAGGTCGCCGGGCTGGCCGGGGACAGCGCATGGCTCCGGTTCGCCGACCCGGACGACGAGAGCGCCCTGGCCGCCGCGCTCAAGGACGCTGCCGCGCTCGGGCGGACCCGCCCGGCCATGCTGCCGACCTGGCCGGACGTGGTCGGTGCGACGCGCAACGTCTACGCCGCGGTGGCCCGCCGCACCGTCGGCGCGAGCGCCGGCGCCCGATGAGCGCTGCCACGACCAGTCCCATGATCGAGCAGCAGGACGGCCGGGATCCCGGACCGGCGCCACGTGCCTGGACCGGGCCGGTCGCCGCCGGGATCGCTCTCACGATCACCGGTGCCGCCGGGGCCACCGCCCTGGCGGTCGCCTACCGGCAGGCCGAATGGGGGCAGGACGGCGCCTTCACCTGGTTCTGGGCCGGGATGCTGGTCTTCAGCCTGCCGGCCGCCTACTGGGCGGTCCGGCGCGACTCCAGCGCCCGGCTGCGCCTCGCCGTCCTGATCGGCTATGCGTGTTTCACGTACCTGCCGAAGCTGTTGCGCAACCCGGCCGGCCCGCTGTACCACGACGAGTACGCCCACTGGGGACAGAGTCAGGACATCGTCCTCGACGGGGTGCTCTTCCAGCAGAACCCGATCATCCGGGTGATCGGCGACTACCCCGGTCTGCACGCGACCGTCGCCTCGCTGGCCACGCTGACCGGCGTCACCGTCTGGCACGCCGCACTGTTCGTGCTGATCCTGGCGCACGTGCTGCTCACCCTCGGTGTCGCCGTCCTGGCCGGGCAGTTGTGGCCGGACCCGCGGATCGCCGCCGCTGCCGCGATCGTCTACAGCCTGAACAGCTCGTTCCTCTACTTCGACACCCAGTTCGGCTACGAGTCGCTGGCCATCGGCGTGATGGTCTGGGCGCTGGCCGCCGCACTAGGTGCCGTCCGGTCCACGGGCACCCGCGCCCGGGCCGGGTGGTCGGCCGTGATGCTGCTGCTCACTGTGGCGATCACCGCGACGCACCACCTGACCGCGCTCTGGCTGACCGGGATGCTCGGGCTCGTCGCGATCGCCTGCACGGTCCTGAAGGCGCCCGCCCGGACCGCGTGGGTGCTGACCGCGCTGGCCGGTGTCTCGGTCGCGACCTGGATGGCCGCCGTCTCACCGCGTACCGGCAGTTACCTCGAGCCCTACCTGGGCCGGGCGCTGGGCCAGTTCAGCGGCCTGGCCGGCGGCAGTTCCGGAAGCCGCACCCTGTTCAGCCAGTCAGTCGCTCCGTGGTGGGAGCAGTACGCCGCCTTCGCCGCTCCCGGGGCGGCTCTGATCGCCACCGCCGGCGCGGCCGTGCTGTGGTGGCGCCGACGGAGCGTCACCGATCCTGTCACCCGGGCGTGTTCGGGCGCGATGCTGCTGCTCGGCGCCCTCTACTTCCCGGCGACGCTGCTCATCCTCACGCCGAGCGGAGCCGAGGGCGCACGCCGGTCCTGGGCGTTCAGCTACCTCGGCATCGCCGTGGCGACCGCCCCGTTGATCATCGCATTGCTGGAGCGTTCGCGTCGGCGGATCAGCGGATCAGGTGCACTTCTTCTCGCCGCGTGTGCGCTGGTCATGGTCGGGAACACGGCGGCCGGGATGAACCCGTCGTACCGTTTTCCCGGCCCGCCGGTCTTCGGCGCCGACACCCGGGCCGCCACACCGGAGCTGCTCGCCGCCTCCGACTGGCTGCGCGAGACCCACGGTCGCGGGGCCCGCCTGGTCGCTGACCGCTACTCAGGACTGATCTTCGGGTCCTACGGGGAGCAGGAGCCGACCACCGGCTCGGAGAGCTTCCCCACGTACGACCTCTATCTGGCGAAACCTGGACGGCCGATGCCACCGGCGCTGCTCGCACAGCTGCGCGACTGGCGCTTCGAATACCTGGTGGTGGACCGCCGGATGGCCGAACAGGTCCCCGAGATCAAGATCTATTTCGAGACGAACGAGCCGATCCCGCACGACGGCCGGCCCGGTTTCACCCGGGCCCAGCTGACCAAGTTCGACACCCTGCCCTGGCTGATCAAGGTCTACGACGGACCGCACATCGCGATCTACCGCTTCGACTTCGACAGCCTCGGGCAGCGCATCCGCATGGGAGCCCGATGACCTACCGGCTGTTGCTGGTCGCCTACGTCGGACTGGCCGGCGTCCTCCCCGCCGGCGGCCGTCCCTGGCTCGCCGTACCCCTCTGCCTCGCCGCCACCCTCGCCACCGGTGCGTTGTGGACCCGCGCGCTGTCCGGGATCGCCGCCGAGGCTCCGATACCGGCGGTACGCGGTGGCCTCGCCGCCGTCGCCGGACTCATCACCTGGCCGCTGATCGCGCTGATCCTGCACGCCGCCGGGCAGCCGGTGCGGCCGATCCCGCTGGTCATCGGGTGCGCGGTCCTGGTCACGCTGCTCGGCGCGGCCGCGATCCTCCGGGACCGCCGGCGTTCCGCGCGCCGGGCCGCCGCAAAGGCCGGCCTGCCCACCCAGCGCAGGCATGATCCGGGTCCCCTCCCCGCCGAGAGCTCTCCGGACCACGACATCGATTTCCCACCCCCTCGGCGGTACGTCCGGACGACCGCGGCGGTGACGATTCCGGTGGTCCTGGCGGTGAGCGTCGGCGGGGTGACGGTCCGTGGCTACCTGAACGCGTCCCGCCCCGCCGAGCCCGGATACCTGAGCATCGCCCTCAACGGCTGGGCCGCCGCCATCGACACCCCGGTCACCGTCCCGGCCCGCGGCCTCGTCGTCCCGGTCCGGGTCAGCAGCGCCGGCCTGGGCACCACCACCCTCCCGCTGCGGTTGCGGGTCGGCGGCCGGGTCGTCGCGAGCCGCCCGATGACCGTGAACGCCGACTCGGTGCGGTCGCTGACCGTCTACGTTCCGGCGCTTCCGGCGGACGGCTGCCTCCACCCGGTCGACATCAGCGTCGGCGACACCAGCACCGGCTTCTACGCCCGCGGCCACGCCGGCTCGGACCCGGTCGGGCGGACCACCGCCGGCGCCGCCCTGACCGGCCCCGGAGTCCGCCCTCGCGCCGCGCGTGCGCCCGAGGGACGGGACCCCGGCGTTGGCCGTGCGCCGGCGAAGCGGCGCGTTGCGGCGGCAGCGGAGCGGGCCGCGTGCTGATCAGCGCGGTCCGGCGGCTGTCCAGGGACTCCCTGGCCCGCAACAGCCTGCTCATCATGGCGACCACGGTGAGCAACGGCGGCCTCGGCTACGTCTACTGGATGCTGGCGGCACGGTCGGTTCCGCCGGACCGGATCGGTACCGCGACCGCGGTCATCTCGGCCGCCACCGCGGTCAGCATGATCGCGAACCTGGGCGCCGGGCACATGTTCATCCAGCGCCTGCCCGGCAGCGACACCGCCACCTGGTCCCGGATCGTCGGCTGCGGCCTGTTCCTCGGCTCGGCCGCCACCGCGGGCGCCGCCACCGTCGCGGCCCTGGCCGTACCGTCGCTCTCCGGCAACTTCGGGTTCCTCACCGGCCCCGGTGGCACGACCGCCCTGGTCACCGCCGCGATCGCGGTCACCCTGACCACGCTGCTGGACAACCTCTACGTCGCACACCGGGCCGGACACGGCATGCTGATCCGCAACCTGGCGGTGGCCGCCGGCAAGATCGTCACACTGATCGCGGTCCTGGCCGCCGGCATGCACGGCGCCGGGGCGGTCCTCGTCTCGTTCGTCCTGCCCACCCTGTTGATCAGCCTGGCCACCATGGCGATCGGCCCCCGTCGGCTGCGCCCGGCCCCGGAGCGACCCGGCGAGGCCGGTCCGCTCGCCGGGCGGTGGCGGGCGGCGGCGACCGGGCTGCGGGACGAACTGCCGCACGTCCGGGCCGCGATCACCGGCCATCACCTGATCAACCTGACCCAGGCAGGCCCGGCCGCGCTGCTGCCGGTACTGGTCACCGCCCGTCTGGGCCCGGACGCGAACGCCCACTTCTATCTCGCCTGGATGACCGCGTCGATGCTGTTCATGGTGTCCCCGGCGGTCGCCTCGGCCCTGTACGCCGAACGCACCAACGCGGCCACGGTCAGCGTGTCCCGGGCCGCGCTCGTGGTGCTGGCCGTGGTCGGCGCCCCGGCCACGGTCCTGTTGCTGGCCGGGAACGAGATCCTCGGCCTGTTCAGCGCCGGGTACGCGATCGAGGGCGCGCCGCTGCTGCGGATCCTGGTGCTGGCCGCGCTGCCCGACGCCGTCGCGAACCTGGCGGTCGCGCACTGGCGTTCGCGTGGCGAGTTCCGGCTCTGCCGGCGGCTCAACCTGGTCCGCGCGGTCACCTGCCTGTCCCTTGCCTGGCTGCTGCTGCCCACCGCCGGGGTCACCGGGGCGGGCGCCGGCTGGCTGGCCGGTCAGACCGCGGCCGCCCTCCTGGTCGCGGCTGTGGCCCTGACCCGCCGCAAGACCCCGGCTGTGCCGGACCGCGGTCTCACCGAGCCTGAGACAGCGGTCCGGCACAGCCGGCCAGCCAGTGGCGGGCGCACGGTGGGCGTACCCCACGGGGTCGGGAAGCGGCGGCAAGCCGGCGGCGAGGCACCCACCGGGAGAAAACGATGAAGATCCTCCATCTGTCGAATCTCTACGCGCCGGTGATCGGCGGGCTGGAGCGCAGCATCGCGACCAGCGGCGAGGAGATGGTCCGGCGCGGGCACGAGATCACCGTCCTCACCCTCGCGACGCCGGCGGCGCCGGACGACGAGATCATCAACGGGGTACGGGTGATCCGCGTCCGCAGCGTGGCGAACACCCTCGCGCCCGGGCTGAACCGGGACCCGCGCAAGCCGTTCCACCCGACCACGGCCGACCCGCTGACCACCGCCGAGATCGCCCGGGTGCTCCGGTCCGGTGACTACGACCTCGTGCACAGCCACGACTGGCTGATGTACAGCTACCTGCCGCTGCATCCGACCCCGCTGGGCCGCCCGCACGTGCACACCGCCCACGACTTCGGGCTGACGTGTGTGCGCAAGACGTTCGCCCGGGAGGGCCGCCGCTGCGACGGGCCGAGCCTGGGACGCTGCGTCCCGTGCGCGGCCGGACAGTACGGGACAGCGAAGGCCGCCCTGCTCACCGCGGGGCTGCGGGCCCACCGGCACCGCGGGATCGACTGCCTCACGGCGATCTCGAACTCGGTGGCGTCGGCGCTCAACCTGGCCCGGATCCCCGGCGAGCTGCCGGTCAAGGTGATCTCCAGCCTGGTCCCGGACGGGCTCGACGAGCTGGCCCGCACCACGCCCCGCCCGGACTGGCTGCCGGAGCGGCCCTACCTGCTGTTCGTCGGTCAGCTCGGCCCGCACAAGGGCATCGACGTGCTCTTCGACGCCTACCAGAAGCTGTGCGCCGACTGGCCCGGCCCGGACGCGCCGCCCGAGCTGCTCTGCCTCGGCACCCGCCGGGAGGACACCCCGCCGATTCCGGAGGGCGTGCGGGTACGTACCGACGTGCCCCACCCGCAGGTGATGTCGGCCTGGCGGCACGCCGCCGCCGGTGTTGTCCCGTCCCTGCTGGAGGGCATGGGCCAGGTGGCCGTCGAGGCGATGCTGGCCGGCGCCCCGCTGATCGCCTCCGCCTCCGGCGGCCTGCTCGACGTGGTCCGCGATGACGGCGTCAACGGTCTGCTCGTGCCGCCCGGCGACGCGGAGGCCCTGCACGCCGCGCTCCGGCGCGTACTCACCGACGGTGACCTGGCGGCGCGGCTGCGCGTCGGCGGTCACCAGCGCGGCCTCGACTTCACCGCGGCCCGCGTCGTCCCTGTGATCGAGGAGGTCTACCGTGCCTGCATCGCCACCGCCGCCCGCTGAGGGCCACGCCGAGGCCAGGGCCTACGCCGAGCTGCTCGCCGCCGGTCCACGGATCCTGGTGGTCGGCTCCGGCTGGCACTTCCTGTCCGGCATCAGCTACTACACCTGCCGGCTCAGCAACGCGCTCGCCGAGCGGTACGAGGTCGGCGCCGTGCTGATGCGCCGCCTGTTGCCGGCCCGGCTCTACCCCGGCCGGGCGCGGGTCGGGCACTCCCTCGCGGAACTCCGCTACGCCGAGGACGTACGGGTCTTCGACGGCGTCGACTGGTGGGCGCTGCCGAGCCTGCTCCGGGCGGTGAAGTTCCTGCGCCGGTTCCGGCCGGACGTGCTGGTGCTGCAGTGGTGGACCGGGGCGGTGCTGCACTCCTACCTGGTGCTCGCGGTCGCGGCCCGGCGGCTCGGGATCCGGGTGGTCGTCGAGTTCCACGAGGTGCAGGACACCGGCGAGGCGCAGCGCCGGTGGGCGGCACGTTACGTGCAACGGTGCATCCGCCCGCTGCTGCGCCGCACCGACGGGGTGGTCGTGCACTCCCGGTACGACGAGGCGGCTCTGGCCGAGGCGTACGACCTGGCGGCGGTTCCGGCCGAGGTGGCGCTGCACGGGCCGTTCGACCACCACCTGCCGGACCGTCCTGTCCGCGAACCCGGGGACGACGTGTGCCGGCTGCTGTTCTTCGGCACGATCCGGCCGTACAAAGGTCTCGAGGATCTGATCGAGGCGTTCGCCGACCTGGGCCCGCAATACCACCTCACGGTGGTGGGGGAGACCTGGGAGGGCTGGAACCTGCCCGGCCGGATGATCGAGGAGTCGCCGGTCCGGGACCGGATCACGTTCGTCAACCGGTACGTCACCGACGGCGAGGTGAACGAGTTCTTCGCCGGCGCCGACGTGGTGGTGCTGCCGTACCGGCGCAGCTCGGCCAGCGGCCCGCTGCACATCGCGATGAGCCACGGCCTGCCGGTGGTGGTCACCGCGGTCGGTGGCCTCGTCGAGGCCGCCGAACACTACAGCGGCACGGTCTTCGTCCCGGCCGAGGAGCCGGCCGAACTGCGTGAGGCGATCACGCTCGCCGCCGGCCTGACCGGACGGCGGCACGCGGATCCCTCCTCATGGGGGCGTACGGTCGATGCGTACAGCCGCCTGTTGTCCCGGATCGGGATCGCTCAGGATCCCTCACCGGCCGACAGTTCGACGTCGTCGAACCAGACGCTGCCGCTGTTGTCACCCGACTTGAGGTGAAGCTGCACGCTGGTCGCCCCGGCCGGGGCGACCGAGTCCACGGTCAGCCTCGTCCAGTCGCTGTCGCCCTTTGCGACCTGTTTGGACGAGGTCTGGCCGAGCCACCGGTCATTGATGTCGAACCAGCTCAGCGCCATCTCGTTGGAGCCGGTCACCCGCACACCGCGGGCCCACGCCTCGGCGTGCCAGGTCTGCCCGGCCCGCACCGGGTCGACCGGCGAGGTGCGGATCGACGGCAGGCTGGAGCCGTTGCGCACGGTTCCCGACATCCGCGCCGAAGCTCCGCCGGTGTGGGCGACGCTCCGGTCCCGGGCCGCGACCCCGGTGTCGGACAGGTACGGCCGCCACGGCGAACTGTTCGGTCCCGCCTCGAAACCGAGGTCGAGCAGACCGTTCGTCAGAGCACCGCCGGTCCACGCGGTCCGCACCACCGACGCGGCGAACTTGGCCGTCCCGTCGGCCCGGTACAGACCGAACTTGTACTGTGCCGGAACCTTCGACACCTGTGAGTTCGACGGGATCGCGCCGTCCGCGAAGTCGTACAGCGTCCACGGCGCCACCGACCCCACCCCGGCCCGCCGCGCCGCCGCGAACACCCGGGCCAGGTAGGCGCCCTGCTCGCCCTCACTGGTCACAGCGGTGCTCAGCCCGGTCTCGCCGATGACGATCGGGTCCGGGGCGACCGCCTCCTGGGCGCGCCGGATCTCGGCCAGCGCCCGCTCCGAGTTGCCGTAGAAGTGGTAGTCGTAATAGTCCAGCGGGGTGTCGACGAGTGACGCCTTGATCCGGGCCAGCCCGGCCGCGCCGCTCTGACCGTCCACCGACAGGGTCAACGGCATCTGCGGTACGGCCTCGCGCACGGCCGGGATCAGCCGGCGCACCCAGGACACGGCCGCCGGGTCGGTCGAGACGAACTCGTTCTTCAACTCCACCGACAGCACCCGGCGGTCGTCGGCGTACGGCGCGAGCACGGCCTTCGCCCAGGCGGCGCTACCGGCCGCGTCCGAGTAGGCGGACCACCAGTCGAACAGGGTCAGCTTGACCGTCAGGCCCTGCGAGTCGGCGATGCTGATGAACTTGCGCAGGCGATCGGCGTAGTCGGCCCGGGGACGCGGGAAACCGAAGGACTGCGGGAACACGATGATCCGTACGTTGTCCGCGCCCAGCGCGGCCGCCTTGGCCATGTCCTCCTCGAGGCGGACCGGGTCGAAAGAGGTCCACATCGCCGACCAGCCGGCGTTCGACGGGTAGTAGTTGACGGTGCGGGCGGACGTCACCGCGGCGAGGCGGGACTTGAGCGTCACCGTCGTCTCGTCCGACGCGGTCACCGGCTGCGACGTCGTGTCGGAGGCGGGGTGGATCCTGGCCGCGGCTTCCGATCCGGAGGTCGGAGCCGCGACCGCGAGCAGAAGCGATGAGGCGAGGATCGCCGTGGCGCGGGCAGTTCGCATGGAGGTTCGTCAGCCCTTTCAGGGGTCGGTGTCGGCCTCTCAGATCGGTTGCCGGACCCGTGTTGATCAGGGCTGTGTCGATGCAGTGCGGTTGCGGTCCAGGGGCGTGCCGGGTACACGCCTTCATTCCGGCGCCCGGTGGCCCGATGGTTTCCCCCTCGGGCCACCGGCGGCCGGTGATTCGCGCGGGCGTTCAGCCTGGGTAGTGCCTCGGGGTGAAGACCGCCGTGGTGCCGTCGCCGCGGGTGACCGCGCGGGTCTGTGACGAGCCGATGATCAGCAGGCAGCGCATGTCGACACTGGTCGGATCGAGCGCGGACAACGTGGTGATCCGCACCGACTCCTCCGGGCCGCCGACGTCCCGGCCCACGACCACCGGCGTGGCCGGGCCGCGGTGGCCGCGCAGCAGTTCCAGGGCGCGGACCAACTGCTCCCGGCGGGTCTTCGAGGCCGGGTTGTAGACGGCGACGACCAGGTCGGCGGCGGCCGCGGCCCGCAGCCGGGACTCGATCACCGACCACGGCTTGAGCCGGTCCGACAGCGACAGGATGCAGAAGTCGTGGCCGAGCGGGGCCCCGGCCCGGCTCGCCACCGCCTGTGCCGCGGTCAGGCCCGGAAGAACCTTGATCGGCACGTCACGCCACTGCGGATCCTCGGCGACCTCCAGCACGGCGGCGGCCATCGCGAAGACACCCGGGTCACCGGACGACACGACCGCCACCCGGCGGCCCCGTTTCGCCAGGTCCAGGGCGAACGCGGCCCGCTCCGCCTCGACCCGGTTGTCCGAGGAGTGCCGTCGCTGACGCGGGTTCGGCGGAACCCGGTCCACATAGGGGCCGTAGCCGACCAGATCGTCCGCGGCGGCCAGCGCCTCCTGGGCCTCCGGGGTCAGCCAGTGCCGGGCGCCCGGGCCGAGCCCGACGACCGTCACCCCACCGGTCCCGGCCCCGCTCATCGCCGCGGTCCCGGCCGCCGCGGCGTTGGCGGCCTCGAGGCTCACCAGATCGGTCGCGGGCTCCGCCGGGGTGTGGACCGGGCTGCTGAGCAGCACGTCCAGGCCGGTGCTCGCCCGCTCCTCGGAGAAGGCGGTGGCGGCCGGGCTCGGCAGCAGGGCCAGGGAGAAGTACGGAACGGTCGCCGGATCGACCTCGCGCAGCGGGGCGGACCGCTCCCGCGTGGTGGTGGCACGCTCCACATACCACGCGTCGTCGAGCCTGCCGGCCTGCTCCAGCGCCTCCCGGACCCCCTCGAAGGTGCGGCCCAACTTCATCACGGCGGCCGAGTCGGTGGCCGCCAGACGAGCGGCCAGATCCTTCGGCTCGAGCGTGCCGGGCAGGACGGTCAGCACCTCATCGCGCTCCATCAGCGGACGGCCCAGCACCGCCGACGCGGCGCTCACCGACGTCACACCGGGGACGACCGTCGCGTCGTAGCGGCCGGCCAGCCGCTTGTGCATGTGCATGTAGGAGCCGTAGAAGAACGGGTCGCCCTCGGCGAGCACCACCACGTCGCGCCCGGCGTCCAGATGGGCCGCCAGCCGGGCCGCCGACTCGGCGTAGAACTCGTCGATCGCGCCCTGGTAGCCGCCCGGATGGTCGGTCGTCCCGGTCGTGACCGGATAGATCAGGGCCTCCTCGATCTGACCGGCCCGCAGGTAGCCCTCGGCGATCGCGCGGGCGTTGCTGCGCCCGTGCCGGGCAGCGTGGTAGGCCACCACGTCGGCCGCGCCGATCAGTCTCGCCGCCTTGACCGTGACCAGTTCCGGGTCGCCGGGGCCCAGTCCCACCCCGAAGAGGCGCCCGGTCCGGGCCGGGACGTTGTCAGCCGCCGCGGCGTCGCCGCGGGCTACGTCGTTCGTCATGTCTTCCGTTCCGGCCTATTCGGCTTCCGAGGCGAGCGCGTTCACCGCGGCCGCGGTGATGGCGCTGCCACCCCGGCGTCCGCGGACGATCAGGTACTCCAGGCCGGACTCCGCCAAGGCCTCCTTGGACTCGGCCGCACCGATGAACCCGACCGGGACACCGATCACCGCGGCCGGCCGTGGCGCACCCGCCGCGACCATCTCCAGCAGCCGGAACAGGGCGGTCGGGGCGTTGCCGATCGCCACCACGGAACCGCCGAGCCGGTCGCCCCACAGGTCCAGCGCGGCCGCGCTGCGGGTGTTGCCGATCTCCGCGGCCAGCGCCGGGACGGCCGCGTCTCGCAGCGTGCAGATCACCTCGTTGGCGGCCGGCAGCCGGGCCCGCGTCACCCCCGACGCCACCATCTCGGCATCGCACAGGATCGGGGCACCGCCGAGCAGGGCCTTGCGCGCCGCCGTCACGACGCCCGGACTGAACCGGACGTCCTCCACCAGATCGACCATCCCGCAGGCATGGATCATCCGGACCACCACCCGCGACACGTCCTCCGGCAGCCCCGACAGGTCCGCCTCGGCCCGGATCGTCGCGAACGACCGCCGGTAGATCTCCGCGCCGTCGCGCACGTACTCCATGTTCAGGGCCTCCTCGCCACAGCAACCGCGTCTTCCAGCCCGCCTGGCCGGAGCCGCCCGGGAACCGGCCCACCTGGCCGGGCCCGCCCGGGAACCGGCCCGTCCGCCGGGAGCCGCCCCGGAACCAGCCTGTCTGTTTCGGCTGGGACCGGGGCCGGCGCCCCCGCGACCGGCCCGTCCGTCCCGGTTCGACCCAAGGCCCGTGCGTCCCCGACCAGCCCGTCCGTCAACGGCTGGTCAGCGTTCGCACGGGCTTTGACCAGCCCGTCCGCTGCCGGCCTGTCCGCCCCGGTGTCGGCCGGGAACGGATCGGCGTGGCCGATCCTGGGCGATCCGGACGCCCGGGTCGATGGTCCGACCGGTCCGGATTCACCGGCCGCCGGACGCGGATCATCGACCGGACGCTGATCGTCAACCGGCCGCGCAACGCCGACCGGCCGCGCGGCCGGGACATGCACACCCGGGTCGCCGTCGGTGGCCGGGAGGCGGGTGATCAGATATCCGTCGCCGGTGGCCTCGGCACGCACGTGCCTGCCCGCCGGACTGCCACACGCCCGGGCGCACCCGGCCCAGTGCACCGGCAGCCCGTCGACGAACCGGGCCGCGGCGGCGGCGTCGGCACGCACGTCGGCCAGCGACTTCGCGCAGCCCGGGCGGCCGGCGCAGGCGGTCACCCCCGACCACGGCGAGCCGGGCGTCACCGCGAGCCCGGCACCGGCCAGACGGTCCGCCCAGGCGGACGCCGCCTCCGGCGCCACATCGGCCACCACGATCCCGCGCCAGGGCGTCACGACCAGCAGATCCGCGTCTTCAAGGACCTTCATCGGTACGCCGGACAGCCGCCCCAGCGGCACCAGCGCGGCCACCGCGGCGCGCCCGTCCTCCTGAGTCAGCACTCCGACCAGGTCGCCTGGCTCCGGGGCGTCGGCCGCCGTCGCGACCGGCACGGGGACCGGAGTCAGGCCGAGAGCGGCCACCACCCGGGCGGAGACACGGGCCGGACCGCCGGTCAGCTCACGCAGCCGCCACGCCGCGGGCCCGTCACCGCGCTGCGCCGCGCGTTCGGCCAGAAACGCGTGAGCCGCCGTGACCAGCACCGCCACCACATCGTCGAACCCGGCCCGAACCCCCGTGTCGTGCCCCGCGAACCGGATCGCGAAAAGAGCACCGGAGCCGGGACCGGTCGCACGCGTTCCCGCCCCCGGCGTGCCGGAGCCGAACCGGTCGGCCCCGGCTGGGCCGGGGACGAGGAGATCGGCCTGGGCCGGGCCGGGGCCGAACCCGCCGGCCCCGGCTGGGCGCTGGGCGGGAACGACGGTGCGCGAGGAGTGCGTGGTGACCGGGATCGCGGCCACGTCGGCCGCGAGGGGCACCTGGCCGACGGCGAAGAGGAACTTGCCCGGCAGCGCGGCCAGCTCGGGATCGGCCCGGATCGCGTCGTCCAACCGCTCCACGAGAGCGCGGAGCCCGGCGTCGGCCAGTGGCGGCGCCGCGATGTTGCGTACGTTGTCATGGGTTGTCGAGGGCAGCAGACCGGCGGACCGCAACCGGGTCGCCAACGCCGGAGCATCGCCCTCTTTCAATGCCCTGAGCTGCAGGTTGGCCCGCGAGGTCAGCTCCAGATGGCCGTCGCCGAACTCCTCGGCCAGCTCGCGCAGCGAGCGCAACTGAGCGCCGGACAGCATCCCCCCGGGCAGCCGCACCCGGGCCAGCATGCCGTCGGCCGCGGCGTGCAGCCGCAGCGCGCCCGGACAGGCGTCGGTGTCGGACGAACGGGGAGTCATGGCCCGGATACTACGTCCGGCCCCCGACAGGGATTCACCTCCGTCGTACGGTGGGTCGGGAGCGTCACAGCGCCCGTTCCGCCTTGACGCGGGACACCGGGGTTCGGAAAGGTTAGGGGTCAACGAGCGGCGACGCCGCGGAGGAAGCCGGTGCGAGTCCGGCGCGGTCCCGCCACTGTCACCAGGGATGCCCTGGGAGCCAGGAACTCCGGTCGCCGTGGAATCCGTCTACCCGGGGCGCGGACCCCGAGGGGGAGTGCGCGCGTGTTCCTGCTGCTGTCGACGTCCGACACCGACCTGCTCAGCGCCCGGGCCAGTGCCTCGGCCTGGCGCCCGGCCAACCCGGCCCGCACCGCGGTCGACGACCTGCCCGCCCTGCTCGACGGTGTCGAGCTGGTCGTGGTGCGCATCCTCGGTGGCCGCCGGGCCTGGGAGGAGGGCCTCGACGCGCTGCTCGCGAGCGGCCTGCCGGTCGTCGTCCTGGGCGGCGAGATGGCGCCCGACGCCGAACTGATGAGGCTGTCCACGGTGCCGGCCGGAGTGGCCGCCGACGCGCACACCTACCTGGCGCAGGGCGGCGCGGAGAATCTGGCGGCGCTGCACGATTTCCTCTCCGACACGGTGCTGCTGACCGGCAACGGGTTCGCGCCGGCGGTCGAGACCCCGCAGTGGGGGCTCCTGCCGCGCGAGCATGCCGCCGAGGGCCGTGAGACGGTCGCGGTGCTCTATTACCGCGCCCACCACATGGCCGGCAACACGGCTTTCGTCGAGGCTCTCTGCCGGGCGATCGAGGCCAAGGGCGGCCGGGCGCTGCCGATCTTCACGGCGTCGCTGCGGACCGCTCCGCCCGACCTGCTGGCCGAGCTGCGCAAGGCGGACGCGCTGGTGGTGACGGTGCTGGCGGCCGGCGGCACCCGTCCGGCGACGGTGAGCGCGGGCGGTGACGACGAGGCGTGGGACGTGGGCGTGCTCGCCGACCTGGACGTGCCGATCCTGCAGGGCCTGTGCCTGACCAGCTCGCGGGCCGCGTGGGAGGCCAGCGACGACGGTCTGTCCCCGCTGGACGCGGCGACGCAGGTGGCGATCCCCGAGTTCGACGGGCGGATCATCACGGTGCCGTTCTCGTTCAAGGAGATCGACGAGGACGGGCTGTCGGTCTACGTGGCCGACCCCGAGCGGGCGCTGCGGGTGGCCGGGATCGCGGTGGCGCACGCCAGGCTGCGGCACGTGCCGCCGTCCGAGCGCCGGATCGCGCTGATGCTGTCGGCCTATCCGACGAAGCACTCGCGGATCGGCAACGCGGTCGGTCTGGACACCCCGGCGTCCACGGTCGCCCTGATCAAAGCTTTCAAGGAACGCGGCTACCAGGTCGGATCCTTCTCCGGCTACGACGGCGACGGCCTGATCCACACGTTGATCGCCGCCGGTGGACAGGATCCCGACTGGCTGACCGAGGAGCAGCTGTCCGAGAACAAGGTCAGGATCTCGGGCTCTGTCTACGGATCCTGGTTCTCGACCCTACCGGCCGATTTCCGTGAACGCGTCGAGCAGCACTGGGGGCCGCCACCCGGCGAGCTCTACACCGACGACGGCGACATCGTGCTGGCCGCCCTGCGCGACGAGAACATCGTGGTCATGGTGCAGCCGCCGCGCGGTTTCGGTGCCAACCCGGTCGCCATCTACCACGACCCCGACCTGCCGCCGTCGCATCATTACCTGGCGGCGTATCGCTGGCTGGCCGACGAGTTCGGCGCGCACGCCGTGGTGCACGTGGGCAAGCACGGCAACCTGGAGTGGCTGCCCGGCAAGAACGTCGGCATGTCGGCCTCCGACGGCACCGATGCGGCCCTCGGCGACCTGCCGCTGATCTACCCGTTCCTGGTCAACGACCCGGGCGAGGGCACCCAGGCCAAGCGCCGGGCGCACGCCACGCTGGTGGACCATCTGATCCCGCCGATGGCCCGGGCCGAGTCGTACGGCGACATCGCCCGCCTGGAGCAGCTGCTCGACGAGCACGCCAACATCGCGGCCCTCGACCCGGCCAAGCTGCCGGCGATCCGGGCGCAGATCTGGACCCTGATCCAGGCCGCCAAGATGGACCACGACCTTGGCCAGCAGCACCGGCCGGACGACGAAGAGTTCGACGACTTCATCATGCACATCGACGGATGGCTGTGTGAGGTCAAGGACGTGCAGATCCGCGACGGGCTCCACGTGCTCGGCGCGGCGCCGACCGGTGAGGCGAGGATCAACCTGGTCCTGGCGATGCTGCGGGCGCGGCAGATGTGGGCCGGCAAGGTGGCCGCGCTGCCGGGTCTGCGGGAGGCGCTGGGCCTGCCCGAGGACGCTTCGACGGCGGAGACCGACCGGGTGGAGGCGGAGGCCCGCGATCTGGTCACGAAGATGGAGGAGGCAGGCTGGCCGACGGCTGTTCCCGACATCTCGGACAACGCCGACGTGCGCCGGGTGCTGGAGTTCGCCGCCACCGAGGTCGTGCCACGCCTCGCGAGGACGACCGACGAGCTCACCCACGTGCTGCACGCGCTCGACGGCGGCTACGTCCCGGCCGGGCCCAGCGGTTCCCCGCTGCGCGGCCTGATCAACGTGCTGCCGACCGGCCGCAACTTCTACTCCGTCGACCCGAAGGCCATCCCGAGCCAGCTCGCCTGGGAGACCGGGCAGGCGATGGCCGAGTCGCTGCTCGACCGCTATCGCACCGACCACGGCGACTGGCCACGCTCGGTCGGCCTCTCCGCCTGGGGCACCAGCGCCATGCGGACCGCGGGCGACGACATCGCCGAGATCCTGGCGCTGATCGGTGTCCGCCCCATCTGGGACCCGGCCTCCCGGCGGGTCACCGGCCTCGAGCCGATCACCGCCGAGGAGCTCGGCCGGCCACGCGTCGACGTGACGGTCCGCATCTCCGGCTTCTTCCGGGACGCGTTCCCGCACGTGGTGGCACTGCTCGACGACGCCTTCCAGCTGATCGCCGAGCTGGACGAGCCGGACAACTACGTCCGCGAGCACGCGCTGCGCGACCAGGGTGAACACGGCGACTGGCGGCGCGCGCGGACACGGATCTTCGGGTCCCGCCCCGGGGCGTACGGCGCCGGCATCCTGCCCCTGATGGACAGCCGGAACTGGCGCGACGACGCCGATCTGGCCGAGGTCTACGCGGTGTGGGGCGGGTTCGCCTACGGCCGCGACCTGGACGGGGTGCCGGCCCGGGGCGACATGGAGAACGCCTACCGGCGGATCGACGTGGCCGCCAAGAACATCGACACCCGGGAGCACGACGTCCTCGACTCGGACGACTACTTCCAGTACCACGGCGGCATGATCGCCACGGTGCGCGCGCTGACCGGTAAGGCGCCGGCGGCGTACATCGGTGACTCCACCAACCCGGACCGGGCACGCACCCGCAGCCTCACCGAGGAGACCGCGCGGATCTTCCGGGCCCGGGTGGTGAACCCGCGCTGGATCGCCGCGATGCGCCGGCACGGCTACAAGGGCGCCTTCGAGCTGGCCGCCACCGTCGACTACCTCTTCGGGTACGACGCGACGGCCGGCGTGGTCACCGACTGGATGTACGAGCAGCTCGCCGCCAGTTACGCGCTCGACCCCGAGAACCAGGAGTTCATGCGGCAGTCCAACCCGTGGGCGTTGCACGGCATCACCGAGCGCCTGCTGGAGGCGGCCGACCGCAAGCTGTGGGACTCACCCGAGCCGGACACCCTGGCCGCCCTCCAGCAGCTCTACCTCGAGACCGAGGGCGACCTGGAGGACGGCCCGGCCTGACGGTTGCCGGTGCCGCGTCTACCGATCCCGGCGGCGCAGCAGGTAGGTGTCCATGATCCAGCCGTGCTGCTCGCGCGCCTCGGTGCGCGTCTTGACGATCTCGTCGGCGACCTCGGACACCCGGCCGGAGGCCAGCAGCTCGTCGGGCGTGCTGACGTACGCCCCCCAGTAGATGTCGGCGTCCGGGTGTGCCGTGAAGGCCTGCTGGGCGTCGAGCATCACGACGACGTCGTCGACGCCTTCCGGCCAGCCCTCGGCAAGCCGCCGGCCGGTGGTGACCTGGAATGGCTGCCCGACCCGGTTGAGCCCGATCCGGTGCTTGGCAGCGAGGGCGGAGACGCTGCTGATGCCGGGGATGACCTCGAACTCGAACTCGACCGCCCCGCGATCCAGGATCTCCTCCAGGATCGCGATCGTGGAGTCGTACAGCGAAGGATCGCCCCACACCAGGATGGAACCGATCTCCTCGTCACGCAGGTGCTCGACGATCAACTCCTCCAGGACCAGGGAGCGCCGGTGCCGCCAGTCGTTGACGGTGCCGGTGTAGTCGGCGGGGGTGCGGTCGCGGTCGGGGTCGCGGCCCTCGACGATCCGCTTGCGCGGCTGCGAGTAGCCACGGATCAGCCGTTCCCTCAGGTCGATCAGGCTCGCCTTGGTCTCGCCCTTGTCGAGCAGGAAGAAGACGTCGGTGCGTCCGATCGCCTTGGCCGCCTGCAGGGTCAGATGGTCCGGGTCGCCCGCGCCGATCCCGACTACACAAATCTTCCGCACGCGACGAGTCTGCCTCACGCGCGGTCGCACTGCGCCGCGAGGCCGCCCGCGGAGACGGCTGCCTCACCCTCTGCGGTGCGGCGCCGCCAGGCCGCTGCGGTGTGCGATGGCCACCAGCTGCGCGCGGCTCCCGGCCTCCAGTTTGGCCAGAATCCGATGGACGTACGTCCGGACCGTCTCGGGGCTGAGCGAGAGCATCCGGGCGACGGCCGCGTTGTCGTCGCCGTCGGCGAGCGCACCGAGAACCTCCCGCTCACGGGCGGTGAGCCGCTCCAGCCGGTCGTGGGTGAACGGCCGCGGCGCGGTGGCCGCGTGCGCCATGACCTGCCGGGCGACGCCGGGTGAGAGGGCCGGTTCCCCGCGGGCGGCGGCCCGGACCGCGGCTCGCAGCGGTTCCGGGGCGGTGTCCTTGAGCAGGTATCCGTCGGCACCGGCCCGCATCGCCCCGAGCACCTCGTCGTCGGTGTCGAAGGTGGTGAGCATGAGGATCGCTACGTCCCCGGATCCGGGATCGGACCGGATCTCCCGGACCGCGGCGATGCCGTCGCCCTCGGGCATCCGGATGTCCATCAGCACCACGGCGGGCCGCAGGCGCCGCACCAGGGCCGCGCCGGCGGTCCCGCCGGACGCTTCGCCCACCACCTCGATCGGCTCGCCGTCGTCGCCGCCGCTGAGCAGCGCGGTGATCCCCGCCCGGACGAGCGACTGATCGTCGACGAGGACCACACGGATCGGGTTCATCGGACGGCCTCCAGAGGCAGGGCGGCGCTGACGCGCCAGCCGTGATCGGCGGGTCCCGCGTCGAGCCGGCCGCCCAGGGCGGTGACGCGTTCCCGTAGCCCGCTCAGTCCCGCACCGGCCGGCTCCGGTCCGGCCGGGGCGCCGTCGTCCGCCACGCTGATCAGCAGCATGCCTCCGGACTCGCGGATCTCGACCTCGATGCTGCGGCCCGCCGAGTGCCGCAGCACGTTCGTGATCGCCTCCCGGACCAGCCGGTACGCGGTGACGGTGGCCGGGCCGTCCCCGATCGATCCGATCTCGGCATGGACCTGGAATCCGGCGGCCCGCGCGGTGTCCATCAGGGTGCCGAGGTCTTTCAGTGACGGACCGGCGCGCAGGTTGCGGACCGTGCCGCGCAGCTCGGACAGCGCCTTGGAGAGAGCCCCGGTGACATGGTCGAGCGCGGCCGCGGTCGCGCGCGTGTCGTGTGGCGCCTCCTGCCGGGCCACGTTGGCCTGGATCGCGGCGACGGTCAGGGCGTGCCCGATCGAGTCGTGCAGCTCCCGGGACAACTCCTGGTTGTGCTCGTGGATGCGGCGCTCGGCCTCCAGCTCGATCTGCCGGCCGGTGAGCGCGGCGATCCGGCGGCGTGCCCGGACCAGCTCGCCCAGCATGATCGCGGCGGCCATCAGCGCGAGCTGACCGATTCCGTCATAGATCACCACGAAGGCGAAGCGCTCGCCTTCGTCCAGGCGGAACGGTATCGAGACGCCCAGGGCCACCAGCGCCGCGGCGACGGCGAGCCGGCGGTGTCCTGCCTCGGCGGCCGAATACAGGGCGGCGGCCACCGGGACGGCGAGCCCGATCGGCGCCAGGCCGGCCGAGTAGTAGGCGAAAAGGCCGAGAACGGTCAATACCAATACGGTACGGGCGAAGCGTCGCCGCCAGAGCATCAGCGCACCGAGAGCGGCCGCGGACAGGTACGCCACGACACCGCCCCGCCCGCCCTCCATCTCGGCCGAGGCCATCAGCGCGAGCACAACCGCGACCCCGGCCGCTACGGCGACGTCTCCCAGCACCCTGCGCACACTCCGATGCTAGGCAGGGTTTCTCGGGGTCGGGTACGCCGCAGAGCGACATCTGCCGACGCCGTCCGCCGGATTCGCCGTCCCGCCCCCGATCCCTACCGTCGGTGCCATGCGCAAGGACATCCCCCTCGCGATCGGGCTGGGCCTGCTGGCGGCACCGCGCGCGGTCCTGCACGACCTCGACCTCATCCACGAGCGCACCGGGCTCAACGCGGCGTTCGTCGCCGTGCCACTGCTGATCTGGATCGTGGTGGCGGTGTTCCGGGCCACCGACCCGTTCCGCCTGCTGCTCGGCGCGGGAGCCGTGTACGGCGTCAGTCTGGCCGTGATCCACAACCTTCTGTGGAACGGTGTGGCGACGGTCGCCGAACCGATCGCCCGGGTCGCGATGACCCTGTCCAGCCTGATGACGGGACTGCTGGTCGGTGCCGTCTGCGGTGGCGTCGCCTGGCTGATCACCCGTCGCCGGCGCGGCGGGTCAGTCGGACAGGATCGGCACCGAGGGGGAGATCTCCCGGCCGATCATCGCGGCCCGTCGCAGAGCACCGGAGCCGAAGCGGTCGCGGACCCGGTCGACCGCGGCGTCCAGGCCGTCGGCCCGGGGTGGCTCGAAGGGCAGCTCCATCTGCACCGCGCCGTCGCCGTCGAGGTTGCTCACGGCGACGCCGACCAGGGTGAGGCCGCGTTCGCCGATCAGCGGCCAGGCCTCGCGCAGCAGGTCGACCGCCGTCCGCAGCACCTCGCCGGTCTGCATGGTGGCCTTGAGCAGGCTGCGCGAGCGGGTGGCGCGGCTGAAATCGCCGAACCGCAGGCGCAGCGTGATGGTCCGCCCGGCGCGGTGTGCCCGGCGCATCCGGTGGGTGACCCGGTCGACGAGCGCTCCCAGCACCGCTTCCACCTCCGGAAACTCCCGTGAACGGGACCGGCCGAGCGCGCACTGGGCACCGATCGACCCGCGCCGCCGCCCGGTCTCCACCCGGCGTGGGTCGCGGTTGTGAGCGAGTGCGTGCAGATGCCGGCCCGCGTTGTGGCCGAGCATCGCGATCAGCGCCGCCTCGCCGATGCGGGCGACGTGCCCGACCGTGTGGATCTGGCGTTCCCGCAGCTTGGCGGCGGTGACCGGGCCGACACCCCAGAGCTTCTCCACCGGCAGCGGGTGCAGGAACGCCAGCTCCCCGCCGATCGGCACGACCAGCAGCCCGTCCGGCTTGCCGGCCCCGCTGGCCACCTTGGCCAGGAACTTGGTGCGGGCCACCCCGACCGTGATCGGCAGGCCGGTGCGCTCGCGGACGTCGGAGCGCAGCTGCCGGGCGATCTCCTCCGGTGTGCCACGAATCTTGCGCAGGCCGTCGACGTCGAGGAACGCCTCGTCGATGGAGATCGGCTCGACGAGCGGTGTGGTGTCCCGGAACACCTCGAACACCGCCTTGCTGGCCCTCGAATACGCGGACATCCGCGGTGGCACCACGACGGCGTGCGGGCACAGGGCCCGGGCCCGGGAGAGAGCCATGGGAGTACGGACGCCGAACGCCTTGGCCTCGTAGGAGGCGGCGAGCACCACACCACCGCCGACCAGCACCGGCCGGCCGCGCAGCGCGGGATCGTCGCGCTGCTCGACCGATGCGTAGAACGAGTCCAGATCGGCGTGCAGGATCACGCCGACAGCCTAGTACACATGTTCGAAGAGTGAGGTCACAACCCGGCCGGGAATCTCGCCGAGGATCATCCCGTTCTCAGAGTTGAGTCACCCACGCTCAAGAACTGAGGAGCCACCCATGTTTCTCACCGGTCCGGCCGTGCGCGACCTCGAGCGCCTCACCGCGCGGGTCTTCGAGACCTCGGCCCGCGGCTCCGGCGCACGGCTCGACGCCTACCGCGAGGACGACACCTTCTACATCGACATCGACCTGCCCGGCGTCGATCCGGCCTCGATCGACATCACGGTCGACGGCAAGGTGCTGATCGTCCGCGCCGAGCGCGGGCGACTCGAGGGGGAGGGCCGCCACCTGGTGATCGCCGAGCGCCCGATGGGCACCTTCGCCCGGCAGGTCCACCTGTCCGAGCGGCTCGACACCGACCGGCTCGAGGCCCGTCACGACAACGGCGTGCTGACCCTGACGATTCCGGTCCTGGAGCGTGGGCCGCAGCGGATCCGGCCGGCCGCCTGACACCGCCGCTGTCAGTGCTCGAACCGCAGCCAGTTCAGGTTGACGAAGTCGCCGCCGTCGTTCGCGGTGAACGTGAGGAACACGGTGTGCACACCGGTCACCGGCTGGAGCACCGCGGTGCCCGTACGCCAGTTCTGCCAGCCGCCGGTGCCGGTCACCGACAGCTCCCCGATGACCGGCGCGTCGCGGCTGTCGAGGCGTACCTGGATCCGGCCGTTGATCCCGGAGTCGGACGCCAGCCGCAGGTTCAACCTGGTCGCCGGGACCGTGCCGAACTCGAGGTTGTCGAACCGCAGGTGGTCGTCGCGGTTGATCCAGCCGACGTAGTCGCCGCCGCCCTCGTCCTGCACGCCCTCCGTCTCGACCCCGGCCAGCTCGGTCGCCGACTCGGCCTGCAGCACCGGATAGTCGATCGCGGAAGCCTCGGGGGCGGCGGACGTGGCCGCCTCGGTCGGCTGAGGGCCCGGCGCCTGCGCCGACGGCGTGCCGGTGACCGCGGCCTGCGGAGTGATCACCGGGTCGGCCGGGGTGTCCTGCCAGCGGCCGAGCAGATAGCCGACGAGCACGAGGCCCACCCCGCCCAGGACGGTCACCGCCCGGCGCCGGTTCTGCCAGGACTTGGTGCGATAGACGGTCGGAGATAGCTGATCCACCCGGACAGGGTAAAGCGAACCGCCTCCCGCGCCAGAGGCACGGGAGGCGGTTGACGAATCACCCGGAGGCGTGATCAGACGACCTCGCCGGACTCCGGGAAGTGGCAGGCCGCGATCGAACCGTTCTGGACCGGCACCAGCGCGGGAGCCTCGGCCGAGCACTTCTCCTGCGCCTTCCAGCAGCGGGTGTGGAAGACACAGCCGGACGGCGGGTCGATCGGCGACGGGACGTCGCCCTCCAGCTTGATCCGGCCGTGGCCGCCGAGCTTCGTCACGTCCGGCACGGCGGAGAGCAGTGCCCTGGTGTACGGGTGCGCCGGGTTCTCGTAGATCTGCTCACGGGTGCCGACCTCGACCATCCGGCCCAGGTACATGACGGCGATCCGCTCACAGAAGTGCCGGACCACCGCCAGGTCGTGGGCGATGAAGACGAACGACAGCCCCAGATCGCGCTGCAGCTGACGCAGCAGGTTGACCACCTGGGCCTGGATCGACACGTCCAGGGCGGACACCGGCTCGTCGGCGACGATCAGCTTCGGCTTGAGGGCCAGGGCGCGGGCGATGCCGATGCGCTGGCGCTGTCCGCCGGAGAACTCGTGCGGGTAACGGTTGTAGTGCTCCGGGTTCAGACCGACGGTCTCCAGCAGTTCCTGGACCCGCTTCTTCACGCCACCGGGCGGATCGATGCCGTTGACCTGCAGCGGCATCGCGACGATCCGGCCGACCGTGTGCCGCGGGTTCAGCGAGGCGTACGGGTCCTGGAAGATGATCTGGATGTCCTGGCGGAGCTTGCGCAGCCGGTTGCCCTTGGTGTGGGTGATGTCCTCACCCTCGAAGGTGATCTTGCCGGAGGTCGGCTCGAGGAGTCGGACCAGCATGCGGCCGGTCGTGGTCTTGCCACAGCCGGACTCGCCCACCAGGCCGAGCGTCTCGCCGGGCTTGACCTCGAAGTTCACGTTCTCCACGGCGCGGACGACGGAACCCTTGCCCCACAGGCCGGACCGCACCGGGAAGTGCTTGGTCAGACCCTCCACCTTGAGCAGCGGCTCACGGCCCGGCGTCGTCGTGGTGGCCGTGCTCGCCGCGGAGTCTGCGAGATCAGTCATTGGGCCACTCCTGCGTGCGCGATGTCTTCTGCGTAGAGCCGCTGCCGGGTCTCGAAGGACATGTGGCAGGCGACGTTGTGCCCCGGCTCGCCGGCCGGGCGGAGCTCCGGAACCTCGGAGAAGGAGCGATTGCCGTTCTGACCAGCGTAACGACAGCGCGGGTTGAACGCACATCCCGTGGGGAGGTTGATCAGGCTCGGCGGGTTGCCCTTGATCGGCACCAGGTCGACGCTCGCGTCACCGTGCAGCGACGGCACGCTGGCCAGCAGGCCCCACGTGTACGGGTGCTGCGGCCGCTTCATGATCTGCTCGACCGTGCCGGTCTCGACCGGCCGGCCGCCGTACATCACCAGCACGTCGTCGGCGACCTGGGACACCACGCCGAGGTCGTGCGTGATCATGATGATGGCCGAGTGGAACTCGCGCTGGAGGTCTTCCAGCAGCTCCAGGATCTGTGCCTGCACCGTCACGTCGAGGGCGGTGGTCGGCTCGTCGGCGATCAGCAGCGCCGGGTCGTTGACCAGGGCCATCGCGATCATCGCGCGCTGGCGCATACCGCCGGAGAACTCGTGCGGGTACTGGTTCGCGCGCCGCTGCGGCTGCGGGATGCCGACCCGGCCGAGCATGTCGACCGCCCGCGTGGCGGCCTCCTTCTTGCTCGCCGACGGGTGGTGCACCTTGTACGCCTCGGCGATCTGCGCACCGACCTTGTAGTACGGGTGCAGGGCGGACAGCGGATCCTGGAAGATCATCGCCACGTCCTTGCCCCGCAGGCGCTGGATCTGCTCCTCCTTCATCCCGACGATGTTCTTGCCACCGATCGAGATTTCACCGGTGATCTTCGTCCGGGCGGGATTGTGCAGGCCGAGGATCGACATGCTGGTCACGCTCTTGCCGGAACCGGACTCGCCCACGATGCCGAGGGTCTGTCCACGGCGCACCGAGAAGGTCACGCCGTCCACCGCGCGAACCAGGCCGTCCTCGGTCGGGAACTGCACCTTGAGATCGCGTACCTGCAGGTAGGCCTCCGGGTCCACGGCGGCGGCGGCAGGGCTGGTCGAGGTCGTCATATCGCTCTTTTCCACGTCAGCTCTGGACGGCTCAGCCGAGTCGCACGCGGGGGTCGATCACCGCGTAGAGCATGTCGACGATGATGTTCATGGTGACGATGAAGAACGCGGCCAGCAGGACCGTTGCCATGACCAGGGGCAGGTTCAGGTCGGCGACCGCGTCCGCGGCCTCGCGGCCGATGCCGTTGAGGCTGAACACGCTCTCGGTGATGACCACGCCGCCGAGGTAGCCGCCGAGGTCGACGCCGGCGATCGTCACGATCGGGGTGATCGCGGCGCGCAGCGCGTGCCGGCGGGTGACCACGCGGGCCGGCAGACCCTTGGCGCGGGCCGTCCGTACGAAGTCCTCCTGGAGTGTCTCGATCATCTGCGCCCGGGAGAGCCGCGCGTACAGCGCCGAGTTGATCAGGCCGAGGGTGATCCAGGGGAGCAGCATGCCGGCGGCCCAGTCGAGCGGATCCTGGGTGATCGGGGTGTAGTGCGGGTTCGGTAGCAGGCCGGTCGAGTAGACGAACACCAGCAGGAGCACACCACCGAGGGTGTAGGTCTGAGTGGAGGCGAAGCCGACGGAGGCGCCGATGGCGGCCCGGTCGAAGACCGTGCCCTTCTTCAGCGCCGCCAGCATGCCGAGCCCGATGCCGACGGTCAGGAACACCACCATCGCGCCGACCACGATGCTCACCGTGACCGGGAGCGAGCGGGAGATGGTGTCGGTGACGGGCTCCTTGCTGCGGAACGAGTATCCGAGGCAGGGGGCGTCGCACTCACGGAGGGTGCCGGCGTCGTCGATCGTGCGGCCGACGAAGATGCCTTTGACGAACTCTGTGTACTGCACGGGGAGTGGCTGATCGAGACCGAGGCTCTTCTCGACCTGGGCGATCCGCTCGGGGGAGCAGTTCCGCCCACACATCACCCACGCGGGACTGGACGGCACCGCAAAGAACAGCAGGAAGGTGACGATCGAGATGGCCACCAGCGTGGTCGACGCCAGCAGCAGGCGCTTGATCAAGAAGCGGAGCACGGTTCTCTACATTCCTCTTGACTGGCCACGACCCGGTGGGATGATCGCGGGTTGCGCGACCATCCCACCGAGGGTGACTGGGAACTTGTTACGGCTTTACGAACATGGTGTTGAGGGTCATGTGACCGTACGAGTCGCTGAGGAACGTCCCGCCGATCTTCGAACCGTGGATCTCGTAGTTGCCGATGTAGTACTGCGGGATCAGCGGCGCGTACTTGTCCATGATCAGCTTGTCCAGCTTGGCCCACTCGGCGGCCGACTCGGTGGCCTTCAGGCCCTTGATCCGGTCGATCTCCTTGTTGACCTCGTCGGAGTTGAAGTACGCGAGGTTCTGGTTGCCCTTCTCACGCAGGGTACGACCGTCGAGCAGCTCCGGGATGACCGTCGCGGCGCTCGGCCAGTCGGCGCCCCAGCCGCCACGGATCAGGTCGTACTGGTTGCCGCGGGTGCCGACGCTCTCGTAGTAGGTCGCCGGGTCCAGCGGGGTCAGGACGAGCTCGACGCCGGCCTTGGCGTAGGTCTCCTTGGTCGCGGCGGCCATCTGCTGGCGGACCGGGACGTTCGGGTACGCGTACGTCAGCTTGATCGGCTTGTTGCCGAGCAGCTCCTTGGCCTTGTCGATGTTGCCCGTCGGGCCACCGTCGTAGGAGTTGAACGCCTGGTAGCCGGCGATGGTCGGCGACGTGATCGTGGTGCCGATCTGGTCGACGCCACCACGGAGCTTGACGATCGAGTCACGGTCGACGATGTAGTTGAGCGCCTGGCGCACCTTGAGGTCGGTGACCCGCTCGGTGTTGATCCAGGTGTACTCGACGTACTGCGACGGACCGGCCTGGACCCGAGCCTTGACGGCCGGCTCGTTGGTCTTGGACTTCACCGCGGCCGGGACGTTCGCCCAGATGAACGCGGTCTGGTCCTCGGCGGCGTCGGCGACGACGCGGTTCGCGCCGGTCTCGGCGGTGATGCCGAACTCGACCCGGATGCCGTCCGGGTAGCCGTTGCGGATCGGGTCCGTGTTGGCGTCCCAGTTGGGGTTGCGCACGAACTCGATGAACTGGTCGTACGCGTGCTCCTTGATCATGTACGGACCAGAGGAGACCGGCTTGCGGTCGTAGTCGCCCTTGGTGTCCTTCGCCTTCGGGACCGGCGCCGAGGTGGGCATGGCCACCGCGTACGGGGTCTCACACTGCGCGGACGGGAACGTGAAGGTGACCACGTTGCCCTCGGCCTTGAGGCCGGGAACCTCGGCGCCCGCGCTCTTGAACGGGCCCTTGTAGGTGGTGTTGTACTCGGCCGAGCCGGTCAGCCACTTCTGCAGGTAGGTCGGGCCGTCACCCCAGTCGGGGTCGAACGAGCGCGAGATGCCGTAGACGACGTCGGCACCGGTGATCGGCGTGCCGTCCTCGAACTTCAGGCCGTCCTTCAGGGTGTACTTCCACACCTTGCAGTCGCCGTTGACGTCCTCACCCGCGTTGGTGGCGAGGTCGCCGACCAGCTTCAGGTTGCCCTTGCCGTCCTCCTTGTACCCGGTCAGGGTACGGGCGAACTGCGTCGTGATCGACAGGGCGTCGGACACGTAGACCTTCTGCGGGTCGAGGTGCGCGAACTCCGCCTCGTGGAGGAGCTTCACAACGCCACCCTTGGCGGCGCCCTCGACGGCCTTGGCCGGACCCTGCGACTCCGCGGGGTCGGTTGAAATAGTGCCGGTCTGCACCCGGTTCTGCTGGTCGCTGTTGCCGCTGGGCTCGTTCGTGGTCTCCGAACAACCACTGGCAACAAGAGCAACCGCCAGAACGCCGACGGACAGCGCTCCGAACTTACGTCGCACTTAGGTTCTCCTTCTCTTCAACCGATACGTGCCTGGGCCACACGACCCGCCGCGGCACGAGCGGAAGTACACGGTTTTCAATTGTGTGCAGCCTGGACGGTCACTTCGACGACTTCGGGTCGAGCGCGTCGCGAAGGGAGTCGCCCAGCAGATTGAAGGCGAGGACCACGATGAACACGGCCGACGCGGGGATCAGGAAGTACGCCCAGTCCGGGGTGCCCAGCCACTGCCGGCCGTAGTAGACCAGCCGGCCGAGGTCGGGGGTGGGCTCCACGACACCGATGTTGAGGAACGACAGTGCGGCCTCAGCGGCGATGAAGCCCGGCAGAGCGAGCGAGAACGCGACCAGGATGGGCGCCCAGATGTTCGGCAGCAGCTGCTTGAACAGGATGTGCGCGCTGCTCGCGCCGGCGGCCCGGGCGGCCTCGACGTATTCCCGTTCGCGCAGCGACAGGATCTGGCCACGGACCAGACGTGCCGTGGTCATCCAGCCGAACAGGGCGAACACTCCGATGATCACGCCGATCCGGAACGAGCCGGGAACCTCCTCGCCGACGTCGTACGAGGCGGTGTTGATGATCGGGATGATCGCCAGCGCGAAGACGAGGAAGGGGAAGGCCAGTGCGAAGTCGGTGAACCAGGTGAGAGCCTGGTCGACCCAGCCACCGAAGTAGCCGGAGATGATGCCGATCACGACGCCTGTGCTGATCGAGATGATGGCGGCCGAGAAGGCGATGATCAGCGAGGTCCGCAGACCGAAGATGAGCTGCATGAACAGGTCCCGGCCGCTGCCCGCCTCCAGGCCCAGCCAGTGGTCGGCCGAAATGCCGCCCAGGTAGCCGATCGGCAGGCCCTCGGAGTTGAGCAGGCCCGCGTTGCCCGCGGTCGGGGTGACCCCGTAGAGCTTGGAGATCAGCGGAGACGCGAGGGCGACCACGATGAAGAGGACGACGGTGATGAAGCTGCCGAACGCGGTCCGGTCACGCTTGAGACGGATCCACGCGAGCTCACCCGGCGAACGGCCGACGAAGGCCTTCGCCGCCGTCTCGGGTTGGAGTACCGCTACCGCCGTGTCCTCGGTGCCTGGTGAGCGTGAGTCGGCGGTGGCCGGGGTGTTGCTCATGTGCGGTGTCTCCTCGTAGCGGACTTCGATCGCGGAACGAACCTGTCACTCGCGGTGGCGAGGCGGGTCCTGCCCGGTCCCGGGCGGGTCGACTCGGCCCGTCGTCGTGACGGCGAGCGCTCGATGCGCGTCAGGATCGTCAGCATGCGGCCGGAGTCGATACTTGGTTGTACCACGCACCAATCCCCTCCCCCGATGACGTGCCCGCTGCCGTGTATGTGAGCGGTATTCGTCTGCCGCGGTTCAGAAATTTATCTGAGATCCGGAGGTCGAGAAATGTGTTGACGCATCGATCCGGTAACGGAACGGGTTCGTAGTCATAAGGCCTAGGTCATATCGTGACAGGTAGGCGGGGGTCATAAGAACCCATTTTGGGGGTAAAAGCGTCATCTTCCATGCGGCGAAACGACCTTCTCGCTGAGAATGTCGGGTTTACCGCGCTTATGCGTTCTCGCAGTTGCGGAGAGTTACTGTCCCAGGTGAGGCGAGGATGGCGGCTCTCTGTTTCCCGTCGGTTTCCGATTTTGAACCCCCATCGGCGGTGGCCGATGAACGTACTTCGGTCTCCCGGGGTATCAAGATCCGCCATTTATCGCCGCCCGATTACGTTCGGTTAATTGACACGGATCAACCGTTCGGCGCGAGCCCGGCGAGAACCTCCGCACCGAGCTCCGATGCCGCCCGGGGGTCGGCGTCCGGTCCGCCGATGCGCGGATCCCAGTTCGGTTCGTAGAACAGTTCGGTCGCGCCAGCCTCAGCGTACCTCTCCGCCCCCGCACGGATCTGATCCCAGTCGCCGGAGAGTGGGATCGTGTCGTCCCGCCGTCCGGCCTGGACGACGCCGCGGACGACGATGCGCAGCGAGTCGGGGTCGCGGCCCGCGGACTCGGCGGCCTCCCGGACGATCCGGACACCACGGGAGATCTCCGGCAGGGTGGTACGGCTGCTGCTCACCCAGCCGGCCGCGATCCGGCCCGCCCGTCGCAGTGCCGCGTCCGCCGTCCCGCCGAGCAGGACCGGCGGGCCACCGCGCTGCGCCGGCGGCGGGCCATCCTGCTGGGCGGAATCCGGTAGAAACGACCGGTGAACTCGGCCTCGTCGTCGCCGAACAGCGCCTTCAGCACCTCGAGGTACTCCTCGGTGCGAGGGCCGCGCGGGTTCGGATCCGAGCCGGTCGCCGCGAACTCCGTCTCCGACCAGCCGGTGCCCAGACCCAGGTCGAACCGCCCGCCCGACAGCCGGTCCAGGGAACCCGCCTGCTTGGCCAGATAGGCCGGCGAGACGTACGGAAGATTGATCACCGACACGCCCAGCCGGATCCGTGACGTCGCGGCCGCCGCCCAGGTGAGCGCGACGATCGGATCCAGCACGCTGTGATAGACCGACGCGAGATCCTGACCCCGGCCGACGAGCAGCCGCTGGAACGCCCACAGGCCGTGGTAGCCGTACTCCTCGGCCTGCCGCGCGATGGTGGTCAGGGTCTCCGGCCGGGCCCATGCACCGGACACCGGACATCCGAAACTGATCAGCATGCGGGCAACCTAACCGGCCGGAGGGTACGACCCGGTCAGGCCCCCGGATAGATCCTGGACGGTGTGATCAGGACCGCTGTACGTCGCTGTTCGACCATGGTCCGGTCATAGGCGGGCCAGTCGTCGTGGCTGCCACCGGCCGCGGTGAAGATCTCCCGCAGCAGCAGCCGGAGCCGCTCCGCGTCGAGCCACGGTTGCGGATCGTCCGGCCCGGCCAGCAGCGCCCGGCCCTCGACCGTCGCATAACGCCAGCCGCTGCGGAACGCCACCGCGATCTGGGGACGCTCCCGCAGGTTGCGCAGCTTCACCGCCCCGTAGGTGACGAACGCCAGCACCGCCCCGCCGTTCCCCGGGTGCTCGACGAGGCCCGTGTTGACCAGCGTGGACTGAACGGTCAGGTCGGCCCTGACGGTCGAGACGATCGCCAGCCCGGTCTCGGCCCGGCTCAACTCCCACGCGTCCTGCAGCGCACCCATCACACCACCCCCGGACCCGACCCTACTGCGCTCCCGGCCCCAGTCGCCGAGCGAATCTTGTGAGGTTTCGCCCGGCAGGCAGCCTTTACTCCACAAGTTTGCTTGAAGACGGTTGCGCGTGGACGTGCGGCGGGGCTGCAGGTGGAAACGGGCGGGATGCGGGGCGAGGGGCCGGCTCAGACGGTCGCTCCCTCCAGGAACAGACGGCCGGCCTCGGCGGCGGGTACCGGGCGGGAGAAGTAGTAGCCCTGCGCGTAACCGCAACCCATCTCCCGCAAGGCCGCCAGCTGGCCGAACTCCTCGATGCCCTCGGCCACCGTGGCCATGCCGAGGCTCTTGCCGAGCCGCACGATGGTGTCGGTGAGGGCGGTGTCGTCGGCGATGACGCCCAGCCGTTCGACGAACGAGCGGTCGATCTTGAGGGTGTCGACGGGGAAGCGGCGCAGGTACGCGAGCGACGAGTATCCGGTCCCGAAGTCGTCGATGGCCAGGGTGAGGCCGAGGGCCTTCAGGCGCAGCAGCTGCTCCAGGTTGGCCTCGGTGTCGGTCATGAGGACGCTCTCGGTCATCTCCAGGCACAGCCGGTCGGCGGGCATGCCGGTCTCGGCCAGCACCGCGGCGACCATCTCGGCGAGGTCGGCCCGGTCGAACTGGCGGACCGAGACGTTCACCGACATCTTCGGGGGACGGCCGTCACCGGCGGCGGCCCACTCGACGGCCTGGCGGCAGGCCTCGTGCAGGACCCAGCGGCCCAGCGGCACGATGAGACCGGTGGCCTCGGCGATCGGGATGAAGTCCAGCGGGTTGATCATGCCGCGGGCCGGGTGCGGCCAGCGGACCAGCGCCTCGAATCCGATCACCTCGCTGGTGGCCAGGTCCACGGTGGGCTGGTAGTGCAGGCGCAGGTCGCCGTTCTCCACCGCCGCTCGCAGGTCGGACTCCAGCTCCAGCCGTTCGACCAGACCCTCGCGCATGCGGGGGCGGTAGCAGGCGTCGGCACCGCCACCGCCCGCCTTGGCGTGGTGCATGGCCAGGTCGGCGTTGCGCATCAGCTGCTCGGCGCGGTCGCCGGGGCTGTCGGACTCCGGAAGCATCGGCTGCTCGGGGAGGTCGCCGGGGCTGTCGGACTCCGGAAGCATCGGCTGCTCGGGGCGGTCGCCGGGGCTGTCGGACTCCGGAAGCATCGGCTGCTCGGCGCGGTCGCCGGGGCTGTCGGACTCCGGAAGCATCAGCTGCTCGGCGTGGTCGCCGGGGCTGTCGGACTCCGGAAGCTTGCCGGTGCCGGCCAGGCCGATGCTGGCGCGGACGTGGATCTGCCGGGCTCCCACCGACACGGGGACCTCCAGGTCGTCGAGGATCCGCCGGGCCACCCGCTCGGCGCCGGACTCGTCCTCGCCGAGCAGGAGCACCCCGAACTCGTCGGCGCCGAACCGGGCCACCAGGTCGCCGTCGCGCACGCAGCCGCGCAGCCGGTCGGCGACCTGCACCAGCAGCTGGTCTCCGGCCAGGTGGCCGAGGCTGTCGTTGACCCGCTTGAAACCGTCCAGGTCGAGGTGCAGCACGGTGACCTCGCCGCCGGCCGACAGCGCGGACCCGGCCCGGTCCCGGAACAGCGCACGGTTGGCCAGCTGGGTCAGTGAGTCGTGGTACGCCTCGTGCATGAGCTGTTCCTGCAGCTCCTTGCGGTCGCTGATGTCGCGGGTGTTGAGCACGAAGCCGGCCACGTGCGGGTCGTCCACCAGGTTCGTGATGATCACCTCGGACGGGCGCTTGCCGCCGTCCCGGTGGGTGTGCACGACCTCCAGGGTGACGTGGGCGAACGGGCGGGCCGCGACCTGCCGCATCGCCTGGGCCAGCCGCATCGCCACCTCGGCGTCGACGAGGTCGGTGTACCGGCGGCCGATGAACACCTCCGGCGGATAGCCGAAGACGCGGCGCATCGACTCGCTCTGGTACCTGATCATCCCGTCGGCGTCGATCACCGTCACGACGTCCGAGCTGTGCCGGATCAGGGCGTGGAAGCGCTGCTCGCGGGCGTTCAGTTCGGCGGTACGCTCGGTGACCCGGCTCTCCAGGGTCCGGGTCAGGGCCCGGTTCTCCAGCTGGGTCAGCAGCTGACGGCCGACGATCAGCAGGATCAGCAGCGAGCGGGTGTTGGCGATGAAGGTGTGGCTCTGCCCGGTCTGCGCGTAGAACATCACGCTCGAGCCGAGCGCGGCCAGCACCGCCAGGTAGGGCACCAGGACCGCGCCGTTCCAGACGCCCGGCGGCAGGTCCAGCGGCGCGGATTCGCCGTCACGGGGCCGGAGCGCGCCCATCACGATCAGGGCATAACCGGTCGCGGAGGCCAGGTGCACCATGGGCGCGGAGTCGTACTGCCGGATCAGCTCCAGGTAGACGTGACCCACGTCGGCGACCGCGAACGCGGCCAGACCGGTGCCGAGGAACGCCAGGTCGGCTCCGCAGCCGTGCCGGCGGCGCTGCAGCGGCAGCATGTAGGCGACCATGGTGGCCAGCACGATGTCGGTGAGCGGAAACACCAGCGTGCGGTGGAAACCCGGCCCGTGCGCGCTGGACTCCAGCTGCTGGTCGATCACGAAGACCCAGGCCACCAGAGCCAGCGAGACGGCGATCAGCAGGCCGTCGAGGATGCTGCGCAGGCGGTTGACCAGCGGCTGCGATGCGGTCGGAAGAATCAGAAGACCGGCCGGGAGCAGTACGGCCAGACCGATCACCCCGGGCCAGCCGAGCACCGGGAACAGGCCGTCCGGAGCACCCGCGACGGGCCACCGGGTGAGCCACGAGAACTGTCCGGCGCCCCACAGCAGTAGCCCGGTGCCGATGACCGTCCAGGCCCAGCGGGCCCGGCCGGTGAACCCGCGGGACCGCCACAGACAGGCGGCGAACGCGCACCCGGCCATGGCCAGCAGGCCCCAGGAGGAGACGGTGTGCGCGGTGCCGGGTCCACCGGCTCCACTCGCCACGAGCGCGACGATCACGGCCAGGACGACACCGACGGCCACGCACTGGCGGGCCCAGCGGCGCGCCGCGCGTGTGTCGGGGACTGCCGTGTCGACTGTCATCCGCCGGCCTTCCGGGTGGCCACCCCGGTCGGGTGGATACTCCGACATCGGGCCGGCCGGCGCGGTCCTGAGAAGATCCTGACGATCAGTTGCCGACGAGGCCGTCCTCGTAGGCGACGATCACCAGCTGCACGCGGTCACGGACGCCGAGCTTGCCGATCGCCCGGGTGACGTGCGTCTTGGCGGTCAGCGGGCTGATCACCAGTTCGGCCGCGATCTCGTCGTTGGACAGGCCGGTCGCGACCAGGCGGACCACCTCCCGCTCCCGCTCGGTCAGCACGGCCAGGCGGTCGCCGGTCGGTGTGGCGGCGGCCGGGACCGGACGGTGCGCGAACTGGCCGACGACACGGCGCGTGACGCTGGGGGAGAGCAGAGCGTCCCCGGCGGCGACCACGCGGACCGCGGTACGCAGCCCTTCCGGGTCGATCTCCTTGGTGAGGAAGCCGCTGGCGCCGGCGGCGAGCGCGGCGAACACGTACTCGTCGGTCTCGAAGGTGGTCAGGATGATGATCCGCGTGTCCTGGGCGGCGAGGATCTCCCTGGTCGCCGTGATCCCGTCCATGCCGGGCATCCGGATGTCCATCAGGATCACATCCGGGCGCAGCGTACGCGCGGCGCGCACCGCCTCGTCGCCGGTGGACGCCTCGCCGACCACCGTCAGGTCGCGGCCGCGCCGAAGCAGGCTCCGGAAACCGGCTCGGACCAGGTGCTGGTCGTCGGCGAGGAGTACCGAGATCGACATGTTCACTCCGTGATCGGGATGCTTGCCCGTACCGTGAAACCGGTCTTGCCCGGGCCCGCGGTGAGCGCGCCGCCGAGCGCCGCCACCCGCTCCCGCATCCCGGCGATGCCGTGACCGTCGGCCGCCACGCCGCCCGTCCCATCGTCCTGGACGTCTACAAGCACACTGTCCGGCGCGTAGCGGACCGTCACCACGACCCGCCCGGCGCCGGCGTGCCGGACCGTGTTGGTCAGCGACTCCTGCACCACCCGGAACACGGCGGCGGCGACCGGGGCCGGCACCGTGACCGGATCGCCGAACTCGTTGAACGACACCTCGAGACCCGCGGCCCGGACCCGGTCGAGCAGCCGGTCCAGACCCTCCAGCGCCGGCAGATCGCCGTCGCGCAACACCCCGACCAGCGCCTTCAGGTCGGTCATGGCCCGGCCGCGTACGTCCTGAGCCAGCCGCAGCGACGCCTTGGCCTCATCGGGTTCGGTGTCGAAGGCGTCCAGCGCCACGTTGAGGTGCACGCCGACGACGGCGAGGGTGTGCGAGACCACGTCGTGCAGGTCGCGGGCGATCGCGACCCGTTCCTCGGCACGCCTCCGGCCGGCCTCGAGCTCCCGCTGCTGCTCGTCGCGGGCCAGCCGGTGGGCGACCTCGGCACGCCATCGCAGCGTGTTCCGGTACGCGGTGGCGGCGGCCAGCACGGCGGCGATCCACAGCGCCTCCCCACCGACGCGGAGGAACACCCAGTCCGGCTCGTGCGGCTGGCCGAACGTGTCCCAACTCAGGCCGCAGAGCAGGAAGAACGTTGCGGTACCGAGAGCGATCCGGAGCCGGCCGTCCAGCACGAGGGCCACCAGGGCGGCGGTCGCCGGCCATACCCATCCGGACTCGATCAGGTGCGCGACCCGCCAGGCGTAGACGGTGAGCACGGTGAACAGCAGGACGGCGAGCGGCCATCGGCGGGCGAGGAGGACGAGCCCGGCCAGGGTCGCGGCGAGCGTCGTGGTCATCACGGTCTGGACGTTGCCGCCGGTGAGGGCGAGCCCGGCGGGTACACCGACGAGGGTGAGCACGGCGGCCGCACGGGTGGAGTTCTTCGTCATGCCGGGGACGCTAGGTCCGGCTGGCGGGGCGGCGCGTCGTCCCGCCGCTGACACCCGCATCGACGCCTCCCGCGTACGCCTACACCGTTCGATGTAGTTTTTCAGGCCTCCCCGGCCGCCTCGCGACGGGCACGGGCGCGGCGTTTGCCCTCGTGCATGGCCTGCACCCGGGCGACCGGGATGGTGTGGCCCTCGGCGACCAGCCCGGCGTCCAGTTTCTGCGGCGCGGGCATCGTCTCGGCCCACGGGTCGCGGTCGCCGAGCAGCCCGGGCGCGGTGCGGACGGTGAAGTCAGCCGGCGCGACCTGGTCGAGATCGGACCAGGCGACCGGGAACGACACCGGTACGCCCGGCCGGGCACGAGGGCTGTAGACGGCCGCCACGGTGGCGCCGCCGGCGCGGGTCGCATCCAGGAACACCTTGCCGTGCCGGTCCTCCCGGATGAAGGCGGTGGTGGCCAGCTCCGGATCGATCCGCTCGGCCCGGGCCGCCACCGCGCGCTGCGCGGCCGCCACGTCCTCGGGCGCGGGATCTCCGGTGAGCGGCACGAAGACGTGCACCCCCTTGGCGCCGCTGGTCTTGACCGCACCGGACATCCCGGCGTCGGCGAGGGCCTGCCGGACCAGCTCGGCTCCGGCCACGGCGAGCCCGAAGCCGCCCTCCTCGGGCGGGTCCAGGTCCATGATCAGGTGGGTGGGGTGCGGCGACCCGGCGAGCATCAGCGCCGGGTGCAGCTCCACGGCGCGCTGATTGCCCAGCCAGAACAGCGTGCGGCGGTCGTTGGCGAGGGCGTACGTCACCTCGCGGTGCGACGCCTCGGCCCAGACGGAAGCCCGCGGCACCCAGTCCGGTGTGTATTTGGGCAGGTTCTTCTGCATGAACCGGTCCTGGCCGCGCAGCACCCGGATGACCGAGAGCGGCCGGTCCCGCAGAACCGGCAGGAGACGGTCCGCCATCGCGTCCAGGTAGTCGACCAGGTCGCGCTTGGTGGCACCGGCTCCGGGAAAGAGCTCCTGATCCAGATTGGTCAGTGGTACGCCGTCGCGTTCCTCACCCATGAGCCCATCGTGCCGGAAGATCGGCCGTCGCGCCCGCCCTCAGGCCTGGCGGATGAACTGCTTGGCGGCCGCGGCCAGCGCGCTCTGCAGCGCGGCGGCGTCGCCCGAGGTGGAGAAGGCGCCGATCGCGGCGTTGGCCGCGTTCTGCCACGGCTGGGAGCAGGCCGAGCCGTGCGCGCAGGACGGGACCGCGGTGCCCGTCCTCCAGTCCTCGACGGCCTCCAGCTGGTAGTCGGAGAAGCCCGTGGTGGGCGCGTCGGTGCGGGCCGGGATGGAGCCTTTCTTCGCGCTGAACTCCTGCTGCCCCTCGGGTGAGGCGACGGTCTGCAGCCAGCATGTGCCGCCGGCCTGGTTGGCCGCGCGGGTGGGCAGCACGAACGAGTCGGCGAGCCACTGGAAGGCCTTGCCGTTGCCGGGGAACGCGAACGAGTCGTACCCGCTGAAGTTGCCGGCCTCGAGATCCGCCGCGACCCAGTCGCCCATCAGCTGGTAGCCGGCCTTGCCGTCGACGAGCAGCCGCTCCGCCTCGGGCCAGTCCAGCGAGTCCCGGTCGGTGTTGGTGTAGTCCAGGATCAGCTTGTAGTCCTGGATCGCCGCGCGGACGGCCTTGCTCTCCCACTTGGTCGTGCCGGTGAACAGCCCGGTGAACCGTTTCGGTCCGAGATCGCTGATCAGCACCGCCTCGAGCAGCATCAGCTGGGTCCAGTCGCGGCCCATCGCCAGGGGCGACTCGACGCCGTCGCGGCGCAGTTTGGCCAGGTTGCCGATGAACTCCTTCAGGTTCTTCGGCGCGGTCAGGATGCCGGCGTCGGCGAGCACCTGGTCGTTGGTCCACACCACGTTGGCCCGGTGCACGCCGGCGGGCACCGACCAGAGCTTGCCGTTCACCGTGATGGTCTCGATCAGACCCTCCGGCAGGGTGCCCGTCAGGCCCCACGTCGAGAACTCGGCCGTCAGGTCGCGGATCTGGCCGGCGTCGATGTGGTCGAGCAGCTCGGCGCCGGCGTGGACCTGGAAGACGTCGGGCGGATCGTTCTGCTGGAGGCGGGCGTCGAGGACCTGTTTGGCGTTGATGCCGGCGCCGCCGGCGACCGTGCCGCTGGAGAACTCCTGCCCGGGACAGGCGCTGGTGAACCGGCTGACGAGGGCGTCGAGACCGGCCTTCTCCTCACCCTCGGCCCACCAGGTGAAGACCTCGACCTTCGAGGCGGTGGTGTCGTCGTCCTTCCCGGCCGAGCAGGCCGACGCCACCAGTAGTGCGGCGGCGCTGACGACGGCCGCCAGGGCACGTCGTGTGCTGCGCATGGCCTTCCCCAATCATCCCGAGCCCGGCGTTGTCACGAGGACAATCGGAAGTAACCGTGCCGCTCAGCGCTCAAAGGTGTCAACTCGTGACCTATCACCGCTTCAGCGTCATTTCGATCTTGACCTGGGCGGATGCCGCGCGGCGGCTTCGGTGCTGTGCTGAATGTAACTCACGGTTAATGTGTCGCCGTCGAGCGGGCCCTGTTTAGATGCATGAAAGGTGAATCAATGGCCACCGCACGATTACGGAAAGTGAGTTGAGCCTTCGACCTAATTCCTCCGGGGTAGGTCAAACGGGCCATAGCTGACGGTCTATCCAGTTCGTCACAATCGGAACATGACCGCACCGGGCGACATCGTCCTCATCATCGTTCTGGCCGCCGTCCTGATGGCCTGCGCCGGGTATGCGGCCGGCCGTCTCCACCAGCGCCGGCAGAGCGGGCCCGACCTGCGTGAGGCCTACAAGACCGGCTACGAGGCGGCCACCCGGAACGTGTTCAGCATGGCCGCACGGGCGGCCGGCCGCCGTTCCGTCGCACCCGAGGTCGTCACCGACGTGCCCGACGTGCCGTCGCAGCGGGAGGGCCGCCACACCGTGCCGGAGGAGCTGGTGCGGGCCGCGACATACCGGCTCCCCGCCGACCGTGTCGCCCGCGCCAAGGTCCCGCGCCCGCGCGCCCTCGCGCCCGAGGATCAGCCGCGCTGAGCCGCCTCGACCGCCTCGCGCAGGCCCCGCGCGGCCAGCCGGTCGGCCCGCTCGTTCTCGGGGTGACCGGCGTGGCCCTTCACCCAGTGCCAGGTCACGTCGTGGCGGCGAACCGCCTCGTCGAGCCGTTTCCACAGGTCGACGTTCTTCACCGGCTGCCGGGCGGCGGTCATCCAGCCGTTGCGTTTCCAGTTGTGCATGTACTGCGTGATGCCGTTGCGGACGTACACACTGTCGGTGTAGATCTCCACCGTCAGCGGAGCCCGGTTCAGCGTCTCCAGCGCCCGGATCGGGGCCATCAGCTCCATCCGGTTGTTCGTGGTCGTGTCGGCCTCACCACCGCAGAGATCCTTCTCCGCACTGCCCCAGCGCAACACCGCGCCCCAGCCGCCCGGTCCGGGATTGGGAGCGCACGCCCCGTCGGTGTAGATCTGCACGACACCCATACCTGAGAACCCTAAGGCCCGGCCTCTGGTACGAGCGGGAGCGGCCCGGGGGAGGAGGCGCCGGACGTGTGCGCGGGGGAGGCTGGCCGAAGGCTTCGATGGGCCACCGTATGGTGGCGGTGGCGGACGTAATGGCGAATGGGCGGACTCATGGTGGGTGGCGACGCGGCCGCGGTCGAGGTCAGAGACGTCGTGGTGCGCTACGGCGGCACGACGGCCGTCGGCGGGGTCTCCCTGACCCTGCCACGCGGGCGAGTTCTGGCCCTGCTCGGGCACAACGGCGCCGGCAAGACCAGCCTGCTGCAGGTCTGTGAGGGTTTCCGCCGGCCGGACGACGGCGTGGCGAGGGTGCTGGGGCTGGACCCGGTCGGCGACCACGACGCGCTGATGCCCCGGCTCGGCATCATGCTGCAGTCCGGCGGCGTCTACCCGTGGGCGACGGCCGGCGAGATCCTGCGGCTGTTCGCGTCGTTCGCGGCGAACCCGCTCGACACCGACATGCTGCTGGACCGGCTCGGGCTGCGGAAATTCGAGCGCACCCGGTTCCGTCGGCTGTCCGGCGGCGAGCAGCAGCGACTCAGCCTCGCGGTGGCCCTGGTCGGCCGGCCCGAGCTGGTCTTCCTCGACGAGCCGACCGCCGGCATGGACACCGAGGCCCGGCACACCACCTGGCAGCTGATCGAGGAGCTGCGCACCGACGGAGTGTCCGTGCTGCTCACCACGCACCTGCTGGACGAGGCGGAGCGTCTCGCCGACGACGTGGTGATCATGCGGTCCGGGGAGGTGGCGGCGACCGGCACCCCCGCCGAGCTGACCTCGGCGGCCGCCATCGAGGTCCTGGAACTGCGGGCCGATCCGGGCCTGGACCTGAGCGGCCTGGGCAGCCGCTGGACGGCTGCCGAGCCGGCCTCCGGGCAGTACACGATCTCCGGCGCCCTGGACACCGCCGGGCTGGCCGAGATCCTGGCCTGGTTCGCGAGCGTGGGCGCCGACGTGACCGCGGTGAACACCCGCCGCCGCACGCTCGAGGACGTCTACCTCTCCCTGACCGCCACGCAGACCCCGGTGGGAGCAACCAAGTGAGCACCTTCGCCCCCGCGCCGGGACGGGCCCCGATGCGGACGATCCTGGCCACCCAGATCCGGATGGAGCTGCTGCTGACCGCCCGCCGGGGCGAGGCCGTGGTACTCGCCATGGGCGTGCCGCTGCTGGTCCTGCTCGGCGCCGGCCTCTTCGATGTGACCAACCTGCCGACCACCGACCGTCTCGGTTACGTCGTGCCCGGCGTCCTGGCCCTGACCGTCATGTCGACCGCGTTCACCGGCCAGGCCATCACGACCGGATACGAGCGCAGTTACGGCGTACTGAAAAGGCTCGGTGCCTCTCCGCTGACCCGGCCGGGCCTCCTGCTCGCCAAGACGGCAGCCGTGCTGGTCCAGATCGCGGTGCAGGTGCTGGTGCTCGCGCTGGTCGGCCTGGCCGTCGGCTGGCGTCCCGAGGCCGGCGCCCTGCTGCCGGCGCTCGGCGTGACCGTGCTGGCCACCGCCGGGTACAGCGGCCTGGCCCTGCTGCTGGCCAGCATCCTCAAGCCGGAGACCACGACCGGTGCGGCCACCCTGATCTATGTGGTGATGCTGTCCGTCGGCGGCATCATGTTCGGCGCGCCCGACCTGGGCACGGCCGGCTGGTTCCTGCTGCCCCTGGCCGCGCACGCCGAGGCGCTGCGAGAGACGCTGATGTACGGCGGTTCGGTCCCGGCCGGGATCTGGCTGGCGCTGGCCGTCTGGGCGATCGCCTGGCCGGCGCTCGCCGCCCGGAAATTTCGCTGGGAGTGAAGGTGGGAGTGACCGTGTCCATCGATCGGTGGACAACCGGTGACAGCCGCGCGGTCGTCCCTCACCTGGTGGAAACAGAGCACGATCAGATGCATGGAAGCCATCGAGGTAACCGGACTTCGTAAGACATACGGCGGGCGGGACGCGGTCGCGGGCATCGACCTCGTCGTCGCCCGTGGCGAGATCTTCTCCCTGCTCGGCCCGAACGGCGCCGGCAAGACGACCACTGTGGAGATCCTGGAGGGCCACCGCAGGCGGACCGCCGGTGACGTGCGGGTGCTCGGCGAGGACCCGGGCCGGGCCGGATCGGCCTGGCGTGCGCGGATCGGCATCGTGCTGCAGGACGCCGACGACGCGGCCGACCTGACCGTGCACGAGATGGTCCGGCACATCGCCGGCTTCTATCCCGAGGCGCGCAAGGCCGATGAGGTGATCGAGCTGGTCGGCCTCAGCGAGAAACGCAACAGCAAGATCCGTACGCTCTCCGGCGGCCAGCGTCGCCGGGTGGACGTGGCCCTCGGCATCGTCGGCCGTCCCGAGCTGCTCTTCCTCGACGAGCCGACCACCGGCTTCGACCCGGAGGCCCGTCGCCAGTTCTGGGACCTGATCCGCACCCTGGCCGCCGACGGCACCACGATCGTGCTCACCACCCACTACCTGGACGAGGCGGAGGCGCTCGCCGACCGGCTCGCCGTCGTCGCGGAGGGCCGGATCGTCGCCGAGGGCACCCCGGCCACGCTCGGCGGCCGGGCCGCGGCCGAGGCCCGGGTGAGCTGGACCGAGAACGGCACGGCTCGCACCGAGCAGGTGCCCGACCCGACCGATCTGATCCGGCGCCTGCTGGCGGACGGCGTCGACCTCACCACGCTCACGATCACCCGTCCGACCCTGGAAGACACCTACCTCAGCCTGATCGGAGCCACCCGATGATCGCCGTCAGCCTGAGCCGCGGCCACGTGGAGCTGCTGCAGTTCCTGCGCGACCGGACCGCCGTCGTCTTCACGTTCTTCTTCCCGGCCCTGCTCCTGCTGCTGTTCGGCACCATCTTCGGCAGCGAGTCCACCGACCAGGGCGTGGCGGTGAGCCGGGTCTTCACGGCCAGCATGATCGCCTACGGCATCCTGAACACGGCGTTCGTGACGATGGGCGCCGGACTCGCGATGGACCGTGAGGACGGGACGCTCAAGAGACTCCGCGGAACGCCGATGCCCGCGTCGGCGTACCTGATCGGGAAAGGTCTTCTCGTTCTTGGCCTGAGCGTGGCCGAGGCCGCGGTGCTGATCGGAGTCGGGGTGCTGGTCTTCGACATGCCGCTGCCGGACGCCGCGCACTGGCTGACCTTCGGCTGGATCTTCCTGCTCTCGGTGTTCGCGTGCTCGACGCTCGGCATCGCGGTGAGCGCCCTGGTGAAGAACGCCCGCAACGCCGGAGCCATCCTCAACGTGCCGGTGGTGGCGCTGCAGTTCGTCTCCGGCGTGTTCATCCACCCGATGAGCCAGCTGCCGGACTGGCTGGAGAAGGTCGCGTCGATCTTCCCGGTCCGCTGGATGGCGCAGGGTTTCCGCTACGTCTTCCTGCCGGACGGGGCGCAGACCCAGGAGATCGGCGGCGCCTGGAACCTCGGCACCGTGGCGATGGTCCTCGGCGTGTGGTGTGTGATCGGATTGATCCTGTGCCTGGTGACGTTCCGGTGGAGCAGCCGAGACCGATGACCACCGAGGACACCCCCATGCCGTCGATCCGGCTGTGGGAGCTGTACTTCCTGGTGACCGCGGTCGCGCTGGCGGCCGCGGTCGTCCTGGTCGACGGCTACTCCACCGGGCCGAGGGTGGTCGCGGCCGGTGCGATAGCCCTGATGGTCGTGTTCTATCTGGCCGTCGCCCGGCCACTGATCCTGCGGGACTGGCAGGGCATCTCGTCGCTGCTGACGTGCGCCGGGATTCTGACGCTGTTCACGGTCGCCGTCGCCGCCGTCCCGCTGGCCACCTGGCTGATGTTCATGATCATCCCGATGATCTTCATGCTGGTGTCGCTGCGCCGGGCGGTCGCCCTCGTCGCGGTCGCCAACGTGATCCCGGTCCTGCTGGGAATCGTCCGCGGCGGCAGCAACGGCCTCGCCCTCGACCTGGTGATCGCGGCGATCTCCACGGCCGCCGGCATCTGCATCGGCGTCTGGATCACCAAGATGGCCGAGCAGAGCGAACAGCGCGCCCAGCTCATCGCCGAACTCGAGGCCAACCGTGCCGAGGTCGCCCGGCTCTCCCACGAGGCCGGGGTCGCTGCCGAACGGGCCCGGCTCGCCGGCGAGATCCACGACACCCTCGCACAGGGCTTCACCAGCATCATCACCCTGCTCCAGGCCGCCGATCCGGGCCTGCGCGACGAGCGGCTGGCGCTCGCCGTGCGTACCGCACGGGAGAATCTCGCGGAATCCCGGGCCATGGTGGCGGCCCTCTCACCCACCGCGTTGGCCTCGGCGTCACTTCCCGATGCGGTACGCCGAAGCGCCGCACGTTTCACCGAGGAGTCCGGCGTGCCCGCCTCGTTCCGCGTGACCGGTGACTTCCGCGGCCTGCCGACGCGGCTCGAGGTGGTGCTGTTGCGCGCGGCCCAGGAGTCGCTGACGAACATCCGCCGGCACGCCGGCGCCAACGAGGTCGCGGTGCTGCTCGCCTACGCACCGTCGTCGGTGCGTCTGGTGGTCCGTGACGACGGATGCGGCTTCGACACCACGGCCTCGGGCGGGTTCGGGCTTCCGGGGATGCGGTCCCGGGCCGAGCAGGCCGGCGGCGTCCTGACCATCCGCAGCGAGGCCGACACCGGCACCACCGTCGAACTGGAGATCCCCGCATGATCCGCATTCTTCTTGTGGACGATCACCCGGTCGTTCGGATGGGGCTGCGCGGCATGCTCGACGCGGAACCCGACCTGACCGTCGTGGGGGAGGCGTCGTCCGGCACCGAGGGCGTCGACCGGGCCCTCGAACTCGCCCCCGACATCGTGCTCATGGATCTGCGGATGCCCGGCGGCGACGGCGTCGAGGCCACCGGCCGGATCCTGTCGGCCGTGCCCGGCGTACGGGTGATGGTGCTGACCACCTACGAGTCGGACCGGGACATCCTGCGCGCCATCGAGGCCGGCGCCTCCGGTTACCTGCTGAAGGACGCGTCCCCGGCGGAGCTGGCGGACGCGGTCCGGGCCGCGGCACGCGGTGAGACGGTGCTGGCCCCGAGCGTGGCGTCGACCCTGGTCCGGCAGGTGCGCAGCCCGGCTCCGCCGGCACTGTCGGCGCGGGAGACCGAGGTCCTCAAGCTGGTGGCCGGCGGTCTGACCAACGCCGAGATCGGCAAGCGGTTGTTCATCAGTGAGGCCACCGTGAAGACCCACCTGCTGCGGGTGTTCAACAAACTCGACGTCGCGGACCGTACCGCCGCGGTGACGACCGCGATGAGGCATGGCCTGCTGGGGCCCTGAGCCCAGATACGCGAAAACCTGTCATAAGCCGCTATCCGGGCAGATATCTTAACGACGGCGCAGCCTGTTCCAGCAGCTCAGCGCGCCTTCCTGCACCCGGTAGTCGTTCAAGGAGACAGGTCGCCATGCCCGCACGCCCGGCCCACCAGACCCTCTTCCGAACGTGGCCGACGCCCGAGACGGGCGCGTTTCCCCTCAAGATCCGCCGGCTCGGAGACGTACTACCCCCTTCGCACTGAACTACACCACCGCTGCGGTTCCGCGACCCCCGTCGCTCGGCATCCTCGCCGGAACGTCGCCGGCCCGGTCGGTGCGGGTCCGCTGACCGGCCGTCCCACCGCCCCGGGTCCGCTGACCGATACAAAGGAACGAACCGATGCGCAATCGACGGACCGACCGCCCGTCCGGGGACGTCCCGCTCCGGCTGTGGGCGCCGGCGCGCTTCCGCGCCGCCGTCTCCGTGGCCGCCGCCACAGCCGCGGGTCTGGTACCGGCCGTGGCGGTGTTGCCGGGCACGGCGCACGCGGCTGTCGTCCCCACGATCAGCGTCGGTGCGGCCGCGGACACCGCCGAGGGCGACACACTCCGCTTTCCGGTGACCCTGAGTGAGTCCGCCGACGCCGACCTCACGGTGAAGGTGTCCACGTCCAGTACCGAGGCCGACGAGGGTGCGGACTACACCGGCCTCGACCAGTTCGAGGTGCTCATCCCCCAGGGTGAGACGACGGTGACGGTCGAGGTGGAGACGCTCCCCGACGAATCGGCCGAGGAGTCCCCGGAGTCGATCGGCCTGGAGATCGTCGATCCCGATACCGCCACGCCGGGGACCAGGGCCGCCAGCGGCGACATCGTCGACGCGGTGTTCACGGTGACGCCGGTCAACGGGTTCGACGAGGGAGACGAGGACCGGACCCGGGAAATCGACATCACCCTCAACATCGGTTTCCAGAACACGGCCAGTGTCGCCTACGCGGTCGCCACCGGAGACGGCAACGCGGTCGGGAACGAGGACTTCACCCCGGTCGCCGACGTCCTTACCTTCACACCGGGGCAGAAGACGAAACGGGTCGCGGTGACGATCCTCGGCAACGACCGCTGGCAGGGCGATCGGACCTTCACCCTCGCCCTGTCCGGCCTCACCGGCGGCAGCGCCCGGGGAATGGAGCCCCGGACCTACATCATCGGCGACGACGAGCAGCGTCCGGTCGTCCAGTCGGTGTCCCAGGAAGGGGCCGACGAGGGCAGCTCCGGCATCACCACGGCCGAGTTCACCGTGACCCTGTCCGAGGCGGCCGACGAGCCGATCATTCTCGACGTGACCGGGAGCCCGGCCAGTGAGGCGGGCGTAGCCGGCGCTGTCCAGGACGAGCCCGAGACGATCGGTGGTCTCGACTATCGCGTCCCTGACACGGTGACCGTCCCGGCCGGTGCGAAGACCGCGACATTCCAGGCCGACGTATTCGGCGACGCGGTCTTCGAGAAGCTGGAGGTGGCCTCGATCCTGGTCGCGCCGCGAGCCGACGATCCGAACGTGACCGGCTCGCCCCGGGCGGGCAGTCTGGCGATCCGCAACGACGACGACCCGCCGACGCTCGAGTTCGACGGTTTCACCCGGCCCGAGGGCACGGACGGCGTCGAGGTCGGGTTCACCGTGACCGGCGAGGCGCAGGACCCGATCCGATGGACCGGTTCGGTCGCCGGGGCCTCCGACAACGGCACCGACCCGGCCGAGACGGACGACTTCGTCAACGCCGGCCTGGCACCCTTCAGCGACCTCCGTCCCGGCTCCGAACGACTCACCCTGGGCATGATCAACCTGGCCCCCGGCAGCGCCGACGAGTTCGACGAGACGCTCAAGGCCACCGTCCAGCTGGGTGACGCGGACCCGGTCAGCGGCTTCGCCACCATCACCGATGCCGACACCCAGAAAGAGCCCAGGCTGGTCGTCCCGCAGACCGTGGCCGTCCGGGAGGGTTCGGACGTGACGATCCCGGTGACCCTCGATTTCGCCGCGATACCCGACAACGCCGCAAGCGCCACCGAGAAGCCGATCACGGTCAACTACACCGTGACTCCCGGCACCGCGGGCGAGGACACCGACTACGCCGCGGCGAGCGGCACACTGACCATCGAGCCGGGCGATCCCGCGAACATCACCCTCGATACGTTGCCGGACCAGGACACCGAGTCGAACGAGAACTTCGTCGTCACGCTGAACGGTGCCGTCAATGCCGTGGTCGACGGGAACGAGACGACTACGGTCACGGTGAGTGACTACGATCCGAACGTCACGCCCCGGGTCAGCATCGGCAGCCCCGGTCCGGTCCCGGAGGGTATGCCGCTCCGGTTCCCTCTGACACTCGACCAGCCGACCGGCAGCCCGGTCACGGTGCGGGTCTCCACCACGGGCGGCACGGCGACGGCGGGCGCCGACTACACCGAGCTCTCCGAGGAAGGGGTCACCTTCACACCCGGCCAGACCACGGCCGTCGCCGTCGTTACGACGAACCCGGACGGCGAGTTCGAGCACGCCGCCGAGACGGTGACCGCGCGGATCGCCGACTCGGGAGCGGCCGACCTGGGCACGGCGACCGCCACGGCCACGATCATCGATCCGGCGCTGAAGATCGGCACCGTGTCGATCAATGAGGACGACAGCCGCGACGCGGTCGTCGACATGGTCCTGAACGTCCCGCTGAACACGCCTTTGCAGGCCGGTTACGAACTCCAGCTGGGCTCCGCGACCACGAACACGTTCTCCACCATCTCGTCCGGCACGCTCAGTTACGCGCCCGGTCAGACGAGCCGGCCGATCACGGCTCAACTGCCGGACGGCTACGACGTACCCACATTCGGCCGGATGCTCAAGGTTCGCCTGTTCAACCTGAACACCGACTCCGGCCTGCCGGTCATGGGCACCGGGGAGCATTCGACGCTCATCAAGGTGCCCGGTGATCCCGACGCCATGCCGACGGTCACCATGGGCAGCCCCGGTGCGGTCGCTGAGGGCCGTCCGCTGCGGTTCCCGCTGACCCTCGACCGTCCGAGCGGCATCCCGATCACGGTGCGGGTCACCACCGAGGGCGGCACGGCGACCCCGGGCCTCGACTATGTCGAGGCCGTCGGCATGGACGTCACGTTCCAGCCCGGGCAGACCACCGCCGTCGCGGAGATCGTGACGAACCAGGACGGCGTCTCCGAGCACGAGAGCGAGGTCGTGCACGCGCGGATCACCAATGCCGGCCTTGCCACCATGGGCTCGGCCACGACCGCTTACGGCAAGATCGTCGACGCGGCGTTGCGGATCGGCACCATGGCGGTCGACGAGAACGGCAGCGGCAACGCCGTCGTCGACATGGCTCTCAACGTCCCGCTGGACACCCGCCTGCAGGCCGGATACGAGCTCCTGATCAGCTCGGCGACGACCGGTGTCTTCGTCCCGATCTCGTCGGGGACGCTGACGTACGAGCCCGGTCAGACGAGCCGGCAGATCTCCGGGCCGCTGCCCGGTGACTACGACGCCGGCACTCCCGGCCGGGTGCTCAAGGTCCGCCTGTACGGCGTGCAGGCCGACAACGGCCTGCAGGTCCTCGGCACCGGCGAGCACTCGTCGGTGATCGGCGCGTCCGGTGAGCCGGGCGCCGTGCCGCGGGTCAGCCTGGGCAGCCCGGGTGCCGTTCCGGAGGGCCGTCCGCTGCGGTTCCCGCTGACCCTCGACCGTCCCAGCAGCATCCCGATCACGGTGAACGTCTCCAGTTCGGCCGGTACGGCGTCTGCGGGCACGGACTATGCCGAGGTCTTCGACATGCCGGTCACGTTCCAGCCGGGGCAGACCACCGCCGTCGCCGAGATCACGACGAACCAGGACGGCGTCTTCGAGCACGACAGCGAGACGGTCAACGCGCGGATCACCAATCCCGGCGCCGCCGCCCTCGGGCCGGTGAACAGCTCGTACGGCAAGATCGCCGATCCGGCCCTGCGAATCGGCGCCATGTCGGTCGACGAGAACAACAGCCGCAACGCCGTCGTCGACATGGTCCTCAACGTGCCACTGGACACGCGGCTGCAGGCGAACTACGAGCTGCTGCTCGGCTCGGCGAGCACCGGAACCTTCACGCCGATCGCCACCGGCACGCTCACCTACGAGGCGGGTCAGACCAGCCGGCCGATCACCGGGGCGCTGCCGGGTGACTACCAACCCGGCGTACCCGACCGGGTGCTCAAGGTCCGGCTGCACAGCGTGTACACCGACTCCGGCATGCCGGTTCTGGGTACCGGCGAGCACTCGTCCGTACTCGGCGCGTCCAGTGATCCGGGTGTGGTGCCGGCGGTCGGCATCGGCAGCCCCGGCACCGTCCCCGAGGGCCGGATGCTCCGGTTCCCGCTGACCCTCGACCGTCCGAGCAACAGCCCGATCACGGTCCGGGTCTCCACCGAGGCGGGTACGGCGACTCCGGGGGCCGACTACAACGAGATCTCCGACATGTCCGTCACGTTCCAGCCCGGACAGGTCACGGCCACCGCCGACGTCGTGACACACCAGGACAACCAGTTCGAGCACGACAGCGAGACGGTCAACGCACGGATCACCAATCCCGGGTCCGCCACCCTGGGTTCGGTGACCACCTCGTACGGCAAGATCATCGATCCGGCTTTGAAGATCGGCACCATGTCGATCAATGAGAACGACAGCCGCAACGCCGTCGTCGACATGGTCCTCAACGCACCGCTGGACACCCGGCTGCAGGCGAACTACGAACTGCTGCTCGGCTCCGCGACGACCGGGGTTTTCACCCCGGTCACGTCCGGCACGCTGACCTACGAGCCCGGTCAGACGACGCGGCAGATCTCGGCGCCGCTGCCGGGCGACTTCAACGTCGCGGCGCCCGGCAAAATGCTCAAGGTGCGGCTGTACGGCCTGTCGAACGACGCGGGACTGCAGGTCATGGGCACCGGCGAGCACTCGGCCATGATCGGCGGCTCCGGGGGCGTCCCGACGGTCGCGGCGGTCAGCTCGTCCCCGCAGAACGAGGGCGACGGCTCCACACAGGTCACCTTCACCGTGCAGCTGAGCGGCCCGGCGCCCGGCCCGGTCACCCTCGACGTCGCCGCTGTGGACGAGAGCGCGGTCCGATGGGGCTCCGGCCCCGGCAGCAACGACTTCTCCGTACCCGATGAGGTCTTCATCCCGGAAGGTCAGACCCAGGCCACCTTCATGGTGACCATCAACGGCGACCGGGTCTACGAGCGGGACGAGCAGGCCTCGATCACCGTGACGCCGCGTCCCAACGACCCGAACGTGACCGGTCCGATGCGACAGTCCCTGCTGAAGATCTACAACGACGACGCCGCACCGGCGCTGACCTTCGGCGGATTCGACCAGACCGAGGGCGTCAACGGGTCGCTCTGGTTCAATGTCGACGGCGTGGCCCAGGATCCGCTGCCCTGGACGGCCGCTCTCCGCGGAGCCTCGGACGGCACCTCCGACCAGGCCGAGGCGACCGACTTCGACGGCAGCGGCCTCACGCTGTCGGGCACCCTGCAGCCCTGGTCGAATCGGATCGACCTCGGGACGGTCAACCTCCCGGCGGACTCGGTGGACGAGTACGACGAGACGTTCGAGGCGTCCGTCGAATTCACCGGGCAGGTGCCGGTCACCGCGTACGGCCGCATCCGTGACTCGTACCAGAACATGCCCCCGAACATCCGGATGCCGGAGCAGACCACGGTGACCGAGGGGAGCCCCGCCACCTTGCCGGTCACCCTCGACTACACCTCGGTGCCCGGCAACACCGCCACCAGCACCGAGAAGGTCATCTCGTTCGACTACGCCACCTCGAACGGCTCCACCAGCGGAAGCGTGACCATCGATCCGCCGATGAACTCCACGGAGATCGTCATCCCCACCGCGTCGGACGAGACGCCGGAGCCCGACGAGACGCTTACCCTGTCGATCAGCAACATGCGTAACGCCGAGCGTCCCGGACCGATGCCCACCGTCACGATCCGGGATGCAGCTCCCTCGATCACGATCGGCAACGCGACCCCGGTCATCGAGGGCCAGATGCTCAGCTTCCCGGTGAGACTCAGCCGGCCGAGCGCCACCCCGATCACGCTGCGCTACTCCACGGTGCCCGAACGGAGCTCCGGTGTTCCCGGCACCGACTATCAGCCGGCCACGGACGCCACCGTGGTCGTGCCGGCGGGGGCGACGACGGCCTTCATTCTGGTGCCCACCTTCGCGGTCGGCGGATACGACCCGGAGAGCCGCGTCGTCCACATCCAGGTCCTGGATCCGGGCACCGGCACCCTCGACGCGGGCGCCGCCAGCGGCGAGATCATCGACGCCGCGATCTTCGCGAACACCACCGGTCCGGTCGAGGAGGGCGACAGCGGCGTCCGGGACCAGATCGTCGAGGTACGCCTCAGCGCCGCGATGAACGCCGCGGTCGACGTCGACTACTCGCTGATCGCGGACACCGCGGTCGAGGGCGTCGACTACGACCCCGTCTCGGGGCACCTGACGTTCCAGCCCGGCGAGACCGTGAAGCAGATCCCGGTGCCGATCCGCGGCAACGACGCACCCTCGAACAGGAACAAGGCCTTCAAGGTCCGGCTGACCAACGCGAGCCACGCCGCCGGCATCCCGCTGAACAACGACGGCGACTTCCCGGTCTGGATCGTCGAGGACGACAACGCCGGCACCGTGAACATCGTGTCGGTGAGCAGCGAGTCGCGCCCCGAGGGCGACGGCGTCTCCACGGTGCCCGTCACCGTCCGGCTGAGCGGCCCGGTCGCGCTGGACACCACGCTGTACGTCGGCTCGACCGGCGGCACCGCCGTGCAGGGCGGCACCGGACCCGGTGAGTCGGACTTCAGCGCGCCGCAGGCGGTGCAGATCAGCGCCGGTCAGGACACCGCGACGATCAACGTGACCGTCAACGGTGACGGCGTCTTCGAGAAGGACGAGGTCATCGACCTGCTCGTCGAGCCGTCGCACGAGGACGCCCTGATCTCGTTCTCGGAGAACCCCGGCGCCGTGACCCTCACCAACGACGACGCGGCGCCGCGGATCTCGTTCGACGGGTTCGAGCAGTCCGAGGGCACCGGCGGGATCGGCGCCTGGTTCACCGTCACCGGCGACGCCCAGGACCCGCTGCCGTGGACGGCCGTCGTCGAGGGCGGCTCCGACGGCACCAGCGATCCGGCCGAGGCCGGCGACTTCACCCGCGACAACCTCACCCTGTCCGGCACGCTCGCGCCGGGCGGCGACCGGATCGACGTCGGCACCGTGAATCTCACCCAGGACACCGCCGACGAGTACGACGAGACGATCAAGGTCTCGGTCGGCGTCCAGGGGATCGGCGACACCACCGGTTACGGCCGGATCCGGGACTGGAACACCCAGCTCCCGCCGAAGGTGGTGGCCGCCGGCCCGGTCACGGTCGACGAGGCGGGCACCGCCACGGTCCCGGTGAACCTGGACTTCGCCGCGGTCGCCGGCAACACCGCCACCTCGACCGAGAAGCAGATCACGGTCGATTACAACGCCATCGGCGGTACGGCCACCGCGGGCACCGACTTCACCAGCACGTCCGGCACGCTCGTCTTCACCCCACCGGCCACCAGCCAGGACGTCACCGTCACGACTCTCACCGACACGGCGGTCGAGAACGACGAGACACTGCAGGTCACGCTGTCGAACCCGTCGAACGCGGAGATCGGCGGCTCGCCCGCGACCGTGACCATCAGGGGTGACAGCGCCGTCGGATTCCAGGTGCAACCGGACGTCACGGCGGCCGAAGGGCAGGGTTCCGTCGCGGTCACCGTCACGCTCGCGCGTGCCGCGGCCGGCCCGGTCGACTTCACGGTCAGCACCACCGACGACACCGCCCGGCGCGGCCAGACCGGTCCGGGCGGCGACGATTACGGGTCACCGCAGCCGACCTTCACCATCCCGCAGGGTCAGACGACCGCCACCTTCTCGCTGCCGATCGTCGACGACCAGGTCTACGAGGAGAAGGAGTCCGCGACGTACACCGTCGCCCCGGCCCCCGGCGAGACCGACGCCTCCGGCCCGGCACAGACCGGCGTGCTGAGCATCGCCGACGACGACCCGGCGCCGACCATCACCCTGAACTCGGTGAACGGCCCCGAGGGCGGCCTCGTCGACGTGATCGCCACCCCGTCCGGCGTGGCCGAGGATCCGATCGGCTACCTGCTCAACTTCACCACCGGCGGTCCCGGCAACGACCCGGCCGAGCCCGAGGACTACGTCGACAGCGGCGCGCCGGCCGTCCTGCCCGGCGGCAGCACCGGGCCGGTCCTGCTGCGGTCGGTCCCGCTGGCCGCCGACACCGCCGACGAGCTGACCGAGTCGTTCACGGTGACCGCGACCAGCCAGGCTGTTTCGGGCGCGCCGCCGGTCGCGGCCGTGTACGGCATCCTCGACGACCCGAACGACCTGCCGCCGTCGGCCGTCGTGCTCCCCGCCAACGTCCGCGAGGAACTGGGCTACGCCGAGGTGCCGGTGGTGCTCGAGTTCACCGGCGGCAACGGCGCCACCCGTACCGACCAGCCGGTAACCATCTATTACGAGGTGACACCCGGCACCGCCACCAGCGAGGACTTCGGCACGGACGGGGGCAGCCGGCTCTACTTCCCGGCGGGCCAGAACTACGCCGTCATCCGGGTGCCGATCACCAACGACAAGCGCCGGGAGGAGGACGAGAGTTTCAAGGTCCGCCTGGTCGCGGCCGACCCGTCCGGCGCGGGTATCGCCCGTGGCGAGGCCGACATCGTCATCGTCGACGACGACCGTGATCTGCCGGCGCCGTCGTTCACCGTGAGCGGCGACGTCACCGCCCGCGAGGCCGACGCCTCGGCGACGTTCGCGGTGACCTTGAGTGAACCGGCGCAGGGCGACGTCGACCTGGTCGTCGAGGCGCAGCCGGGCACCGCCACGGCCGACGACTACGGCACGCCGGCCGCCGCGCTGCGGATTCCCGAGGGCAGCGCGAGCGGCTCGGTCACGGTTCCGATCAAACAGGACGAGGTGTACGAGGGCGACGAGAACGCCCGCGTCGTGGTGTCCCTGGCCGCCGGCGAACAGGACGCTGCCGGAAAGCCCCAGGAGGGCCGGCTGCTCATCACCGACGACGACAAGGCCCCCACCATCACGCTGGACCCGACGGCGGCCACCGTCGACGAGGGCGACACGGTCGAACTGACCGGCACCGTGACCGGAACAGCTCAGCGGGACCATGAGATCAGCACCGCGGCCGCCGCCGGTATCGCTGCCGACGGCGAGGACGCCGGCCCCGACGACTTCGAACTGGACAGGGTCAAGGTCACCGTGCCCGGCGGCACGGCGAGTGGCGGCAAGGTCCGCCTCGGCACGATCGAGTTCCTCGACGACGCCGTCGACGAGAACACCGAGACGGCGACCATCTCACTGGCCGGCGGCAGCCGTACCTTCCGGATCACCGACGACCCGGACGACACGCCACCGGCCGTCTCGGTCGCCGACGCCTCCGTCGGAGAGAGCGGCGGCACCGCCAAGGTGAACGTGCGTGTGCAGTTCACCGGCGGCGCGGTCAGCACTTCTCGCACCGTCACGGTCCCCTGGTCGACGGCGGACGGCACGGCTGACGCCGGCAAGGACTACACCAGATCATCGGGTACGGCCACGTTCGCACCGGGGACGGATTCGGCCACCATCAGCATCCCGATCCTGCCCGACACCAAGGACGAGGCCGACCAGACCTTCATCGTGAAGCTGGGCACCCCGTCACCGGCCGACGCCAGGCTGGGTGCCGCGGAGGCCGAGGTCGTCATCGAGGACGACGACAAGCCGAAGGCGCCGACCCTGACCGCCCCTGACACCAGCACCGGTGAGGGACGGATCACGATCACCGGCACCGCCGCGCCGGGCACCAAGGTGGAGCTGCTCACGGCACAGGGCGTCTCCGGCGGCAGTTTCAAGGTGGCCGCCACCACGACGGCCGACGACGACGGCGCGTACTCGTTCAAGCCCAACTTCACCAAGGGCTACCGGGTCCAGGTCCGTGCCGGGTCGTTGACGTCGCCAGTGCGTACCGTCCAGGTTCGTCAGGACCCGCAGCTCACCGTGGTGTCCAACGCCAAGGGCGCCGCGACCCTCACGGTCACCGGCGATCCTGACGAACCGGGTCAGAAGGTCACGATCCAGCGTCAGGTCAAGGGCGGCTGGGACGAGGTAGAGGACGGCAAGCTGGGTGCGAACGGCAAGTTCAGCGTGACGGTGAAGTCCCTGAAGGCCGGCAACCACGTGTTCCGGGCTGTCATTTCCGCGACGCCGTCGCTGGGCATCACCGCCGGATCCTCACCTGCCCGGTCGGTGAAGGTGAAATAGATGACCGAGCGGTGAGAAGGGCGGTCCGACCGGGCCGCCCTTTCGCCGTTTCCCGGGACGGGGGACTGCCTCCGCGGGTACTGTTCGCCGCTGGTCAGGGTGCCTTCGCGAGCCCGACGGAGTCTCGCGTCGAGGCGGAATCCCGGCTATGTGAAGGACTTTCTACCGAAAAACCCGTTCCGCCGCTAACAGGGCGATACGCCGGTTAGATTGCAGTTGGCGCCGCCTCACGCGGATCTTCGTATCCCGTGTTTGCGCTGCTGAGGGCCGGTTTGGAACCGGCACCCCGAACCGCCCTAGGTGCGGTACCCGAACAGGCAAACCCGTCGTGAGGCGGGGACGCAAAGCCAGGGGCCTCCCCGCTGAGGTAGCCCAGCCGCCGAAGGAGACAGGAAGAGAATGCGTCATCGACCCATCCATACGGCGCCGCGAGAGCGGGTGCCGTTCACGCTCTGGGGACACAAGCGAATCCGGCGAGTTCTGGCGGCAGCTGCCGCATCGGCCGTGGCCCTTGTTCCGGCAACCTTCATCGCGTCGCCGGCATATGCCGCTGTCATCCCCAATCTGACCATCACGCCGGCCGCCAACTGGGAAGGGGGCACCGTCGACTTCAAGATCACCTATACAGGTGCCTCGGCCTCCCGGCCGATCACCTTCTCGGCGATCCAGGGCACCGGTAACGCCACGGTCACCACCGACTTCGGCGGAACTCCTTCGCCCGCCACCTACACCTTCCCGGGAACGACCGCGGGCGGGACCAACACGATCACCGTGTCGGTCACCACGACCACCACCGGCGGTGTGGAGGGTAACGAGACCTTCCAGCTGCAGGCGGTGCAGGACGTCGACGGCCCAGCCCTCGATGCCGGCGACATCGACGGCGACATGAACACCACCGAGCCCATTCCCGACAGCGACGGTACCGCCGACGCCAACGACCTCGTCACGCTGGCCACCGGCACGATCTACGATCTGCCGGCGAGCCCGCCGACGCTGAACCTGTCCGTTCCCGCGAGCGTGCCGGAGAGCCAGGCCTCGGTCCCGGTGGTCGCGACTCTGACCGGCATCCTGCAGAACGACATCACGATTCCGATCGCCGCCGCGGGAACGACCATCGGCGGCACGGTGTCGGCGGCTTCCTCCACTGGCGGTGTGACCCGTGACTTCACGGCCCTCGCGTCGGACGCCACGATCACCATCCCGGCCGGCCAGCTGACCGGGTCGATCAACTTCGCGGTCAACGACGACACCGTGGACGAGGTCGATCTGCAGTACGTGCGGTTCACCGCGACCGGCGCGACCGGTGTGGTTCTCGGTTCACCCGCCACGGCCGACCTCGGGATCGAGGACAACGACGCGGTGCCGACGGTGAGCATCGGTGACGCGGCCGCGGTGAACGAAGGGGTGCAGGCGAGCTTCCCGATCAAGCTGTCGAACCTTTCGGAACGTGACCTCACGGTCAACTTCTGGACCATGAACGGAACCGACAGCGACAAGGCGCGCGGGGCGGGAAATGCCGACTTCACCGGCGTCAACACCCCCACTCCGGTGTCCATCCCGGCGCTGACGCAGACCGCCTACCAGACGGTTGCCACGACCGGCAGCGACAGCACCATCGAAGGTACTGAGACCTTCACCGGCATGATCGCCACGCCGAGCACGGGCCTCACGCTCGGTACGCCGACGACGGCGACCGCGACGATCAAGGACACGGACACACTCCCGGGCATCGACTTCACCGACCTCGACCTGGTCAACAACCGGGACGCGGGTGACAACGCCGGGTTCGACGCCGACGTCTTCTACGACGAGGGCGCCAGCAGCAGCTCGGACAAGCAGATCGCGGTCACGGTCGCCCTCGGAGCCGGCACGCGGGAGACCCCGCTGAAGATCGACTACTCCTTCGTCGACGGCACCGCCACCAACGGGTCCGACTACAAGGGGACGTCGGGCACGCTGACCATCCCGATCTCCCAGGCACCGAGCACCACCTGGACCGGGACGATCCCGGTGACCATCATGGGTGACACCACCTATGAAGGCATCACGTACAACACGTCCATGCGCGCCGAGTCGTTCACCATCAAGCTGGCGAGCTCGAACAACTCGATCCTGGCGACCGACCTCGCGATCACGCAGCCGGTCTACATCGTCGAGGGCACCGACGACTCGATGCCGACCTGGTCGACGTCGGACGTGTCGCTGACCGAGGGCAACGAGGGCCAGTCGATGGCCAAGGTGCCGGTCACGCTGAGCGCCCCGCTCGGCTCGGACGTCACCTTCACCGCCGACTTCAGCACGCCGGGCAGCGCCACCGAGACCGGTGTCAACGCCGGCACGACCGTCGGTGACAACGACTACGACTACCCCGCCAGCAAGAACGTGACCATCAAGGCCGGTCAGACGACCGCGTACCTCGAGGTCCCGATCAACGGGGACGCGGTCTACGAGCGCGACGAGGCACTGGTCGTCACGTTCACCCCGACCAGCGCCGCGGTGTCGAACACCGTCACAGCGGACGTGCAGCACGCCTCGCGGGTAACCATCACCGGTGACGACGCGAAGCCGACGCTGAAGATCACCGAGATCGCCGGCACCGAAGGCACCACCATTCGCGCGATCGGCACGCTCGTCGGTGTCTCGCAGTACAACTACACGCTCGGCGTCACCGCGGCCGGTGCCGGGGACAACCCCGCGACCCGGGCCGTCGACTTCGAGGTTCCGTCGACTCTCGCCACGCTGTCGATCCCGGTCACCCGGGGCAAGACCGCGCTGACGGATGCCGAGTCGAGGCTGGCCGAGTTCTACATTCTGCCGGACGACATCGACGAGCCGACCGAGGGCTTCGCCGTCACCGTCTCGGAGAGCACCGCCACGCCGCAGGGCTTCACGTCGGCGACGGGAAACTTCCGGATCACGGACGACCCCGCGGACCTGCCGCCGGCAGCCTCGGTGCAGGACGAGTCGATCGGTGAGTGGGAGCAGACGGTCGACGTAGACGTCAACTTCGCCTTCGACGAGAACACCAAGGAGACCACGCAGACCGTCACGATCCCGTGGCACACCGTGGACGGCTCCGCCAAGCAGGGCGAGGACTACGAGTACACCAAGGGCGTCATCACCCTCAAGCCGGGCGACCTGACCGCCAAGGTCAACGTTCCGGTGATCAACGACAAGATGAAGGAGAATGACGAGAACTTCTACGTCAAGCTTCTCAGCGCCTCCCCGACCGGAGCGTCGATCGCCCGCGGTGCCGGCGAGGTCATCATCAAGTCGGACGACAAGGCTGACGCGGTCACCCCGACGCTGTCGGTCAAGGGCCCGGCCAAGGGCGTCGGCCTGGCGACGTTCTCCGGTACCGCATCTCCGAACTCGACGGTCGAACTGTGGGGTGCTCCGCTGCCCACGACCGACCCGAAGGAATTCAAGTACCTCTCGGAGACCGACTCTGACGACGACGGCTACTTCGAGCTCTCCTCGAAGTCGCTCTCCTCGGGCTGGGCTTTCGTCGCCCGGTCGCACGAGATCAACTCCGCGGTCAAGACCGTCAAGGTCACGCAGAACCCGTCCTTCTCGGCCAGCTCGCCCTCGAAGGGCAAGCTGAGCGTCTCGGTGGCGGGCAACCCGCGGACGGCCGGCCAGGCTGTCACGGTCCAGCGTTGGTCCGGTGGCAAGTGGTCGACCGTCGGTAAGGGCACCTCGACCGCGACCGGTTGGAAGGGCACCTTCAGCTACAAGTCGAAGACCAAGCTGACGCTGCGCGCCATGGTCGCCGGCAACGCGAGCGCCGGCATCAACACCGGCTACTCGGGCAACAAGACGGTGACCATCAAGTAGCACCACAGTTCCAACGAGACGGGGGCGGCCGACAGGCCGCCCCCGTTCCACGTGTGCAGCCACTCCGAGTCGATCTAGTGACGTTGTGCCGCCCCACCAGCCCCAACCGCACAAGATCCGCCGACCGCCCCACCGACGTCCGGCCGATCTAGAAAACTTTCGTAGTCGGGGTGCGAACCGGCGAGCCGCATGGGGGTCTCGGATGCGGCTCGCCGGTTCCCCGCGGGGGCGGCTGTCTGGCTGAGCCGTCGGCGGTGCTCGGCCTGCGGTCGGCCCGGTGCTCGGCTTGCGGTCGGCTCGGTAATACCAGCCTGGGCTACGGCTCGCGGTCCGATACAGCCATGCTCCGGTGCTGGACGATCAACTACAGCCGTTTTTCAGGTCGGGCTCCGGGATACGGCTGCCTCCCGCGCCGGGAAGGGTTCGCCGCCCACAGTCGGGCGATCAACAGGTGCTGGGAGGGGTTCGCCGGCCACGGCCGGGCGATCAAAGGTGCTGGGAAGGATTCGCTGGCCACGGCCGGGCGATCAACAGGCGCCGGGAAGGGTTCGCCGGCCACAGCCGGACGATCGACAGCCACCCGAACCCGGCGCCGCGGCCGGCGAGCTGGACCCTGACTACGAAGGCTCTCTAGATCTAGAGAGCTTTCGCAGTCGAGGTCCAGCTCGCCAGCCCCCTCTCAGCCCTCGAATCCAGCTGCCATGACGTGGCTTGGCTACGGCTGGGGCACACATCCAGGCTTCGCGTGTGCTCCTGACGTCGTCGGCAACAACGGTGAGGTCCCCCGTTGCGGGTCCGTGGACGCCTGCCGCCGCCATCGCGGCGGCAGGATCGCGCGCAACGGCTGCGTGTGATCCCACCGCCGCACCACCAGCCCTCCACGGCGGCGCTCTCCGGAGCACCGGATCAGGCCGCGCTCTTCAAGCCGGTCAAGCGATCCCGCTGCCCTCCGTTGCCGACCGGCTTCCACGGCCGAGCTACGGCTGGCGGGCCGCACCCTGACCGTAAAAGGTGTCTAGACACCTTTTACGGTCAGGGTCTGGTTGGGGCTGGTGGGGATAGCCCGGTCGCGGTGAGGTAGCCGTCGACCAGGTCGTGGCGGTATTGCATGCGTTTGAGGCGGTTCTTCACTGCGGCGGCGAGGGCGGTGGCGGTCCGGACGGCGTGGTTGGCCATGCTGCGTTTCATTGTCGACCAGACCTTCTCAACCGGGTTGAGTTCCGGCGCGTAGGACGGCAGTTCGTAGACGCGTAGCCAGGGCCGGCGGGCGATCGCGGCGCGGATGGCGTGGGTCCTGTGTAGTGACAGCCGGTCCCAGATCAGCACGATCGGCCCTTGCAGTTGCTGGTGGGCGGCGTCGAGCAGGCCGATCAGCTGCGGTTCGCGGAAGCCTTTCTGCTCGCCTTTACGGCCGTGGTAGAGCCGGGTGCGGTAGATGAGTCGGGATCGGTGGCCGGGCCGGTAGCAGCACAGCCCGGCCACCGACACCCGTACGGTGCCCTTCGCGGTCACCTTGACCACCGGGGTCACGCCTCTGGGCGCCCACGTCGTGGCCTTGGCTGCTCTCAGCGTCTGCCCGCACTCGTCGGCGAAGCAGATCCATGCGCCGCTTCCCGCGGCGATCCTTTTAGCGCCGGCCACCGGTACCGGCGCCAGTGGGCGATCGTGTCCTCGTCGCGTTCGATCGCCCGGTGGACCGGCAGCTGGGCGGTGTAGCCGAGTCGTTGCATCGCTT
>NZ_PVMZ01000005.1 GCF_003001815.1 Actinoplanes italicus | reverse complement strand
GCCGCACATTCAAACTGTTCCCGGTACCGGTCGTGTCGTAGTAATACCGCTTGTCCTCGTCGACGAGGCGGTAGTACGCCGGATTGTCGATCCCCTTGAAGGACAGCGTCGGGCCCAGGTGATTGCCCTCCGCGGTGTGGTTGTAGACCACGTCGAGGATCACCTCGATGCCGGCCTGGTGCAGCGTTTTGACCATGGCCTTGAACTCCTGCACCTGACCGCCACGGCAGCCGAACGAGGAGTAGCCGTTGTGCGGGGCGAAGAACCCGATCGTGTTGTAACCCCAGTAGTTGGCTCCGCCGTTGTCGTGGACGAACTGGTGCACCGGCATCAGCTCGACCGCCGTCACCCCGACACGCTGCAAGTGCTTGATCATCACCGGGTGCGCGAGGCCCGAGTAGGTGCCGCGCACGTCCTCCGGGATGCCGGGGTGCTGGATCGTCATGCCCTTGACGTGCGCCTCGTAGATCACCGTCTGATGGAACGGCTTACGCAGCGGCCGGTCGTTGCCCCAGTCGAAATACGGGTTGATCACCACCGAGCGGGGTGTGAACGGCGCCGAGTCGTCGTCGTTGCGTGAATCCGGGTCGTCGAAGCCGTACGCGAACAGCGCCTGATCCCAGCGGTAGTCGCCGTCGATGGCCTTCGCGTACGGGTCGAGCAGCAGTTTCGACGGGTTGCACCGCAGACCGCGCGACGGGTCGTACGGACCGTGCACCCGGTAGCCGTACCGCTGGCCCGGCACCACCCGCGGCAGATAGCCGTGCCAGACCAGCGCCTCCCGCTCCGGCAGGTCGACCCGCGTCTCCCGGCCGTCGTCGTCGAACAGGCACAACTCCACCCGCTCGGCGATCTCCGAGAACACCGCGAAGTTCGTGCCACCACCGTCGAAAGTCGCACCCAGCGGGTACGGATTCCCAGGCCAGACCAGCATTTCCCACCTGCCCCCTCCAGTCGAGGGCCGATGACTACCCCCGTTGCGGGCGATCAAGCGTCGGCCCGGCGATCACCTGGAAGACCCCGGGGTGACAGATCGACGAGGCGCTGTCTGCGCCGTTCACGGCCGGAAAGTAGGAGCCCGGACGGGGCCGGGAACGACGCGAGGTGGCGGTTGGGATGTCTGTCGGACAATGGGAAGCCCCGCAGCGATTCGACGAGAGGGCCGATCTCGACGAGACGGCCGAGGACTACGCCCGCGAACACGCGGTGGCGGATGCCGCGCGCGCCCGGCGGCTGCGCGACGAGATGGTGGCCGTCGCGTTGCCGCTGGCCGATCGCCTCGCCAGGCGTTTCCGGCGGACCTCCGAACCCCTGGCCGACCTCGAACAGGTGGCCCGGATGGGCCTGGTCAAGGCCGTCGACCGGTACGACCCGGAGCGCGGCTCGTTCACGGCGTACGCGATCAACACCGTCGTCGGCGAGCTCAAGCGCTACCTGCGCGACCACACGTGGGGCGTGCACGTCCCACGCCGCCTGCAGGAGCTCGCGCTGGAGGTCAACCAGAACGAGGCCGTGCTGACCCGCGAGCTGGGACGACGGCCCGACGACCGTGAGGTGGCGCGGGCCTGCGGGATCGAACCGGCTGACGTCGCGAAGGCCCGGCTGTGCGCCGCCGGTTACCGGCCGTCCTCGCTCAACATGCCGGTCGGCGACGGCTCGGTCGAGTACGCCGAGCTGTTCGGTGATGTGGACGCCGCGCTGGAGAAGACCGCGGACCGGCTCACCGTCGCCGAGCTGATCGCCCGCCTGCCGGACCGGGAACGGCACGTCGTCGTCTCCGTCTTCTACGGTGGCCGGACCCAGTCCGCCATCGCCGACGACCTCGGCATCTCGCAGATGCAGGTGTCGCGCGTGCTGGCCCGGGTGCTGGCCTGGCTGCGCGCCGGCCTGCTCACCGACCAGGAGCCGCGCTGGCCCGGCGGCCCCGACACCGCCGACGGCCCGTTCGAGATGGCGCCACGCATGCTGCCGACCGGCGGGCTCGAGATCACCGTGTCCGGGGAGGTCGATCGCGACAACGCCGCGGAGCTACGCGACGCCCTGCTCGCCCTGATCCGCAGGCAGCCCGCCGGCCGCCACGTCACACTCGAGCTCAGCCGGGTGCCGCTGGTCGACGCCGCGGGGATCCGGGTGCTGCTCGGCGTCTACGAGGCGGCCCGGGCCCGTGACCTGACGGTGGTGGTGACCGGGCTGACCCCCGTCATGCGGCGGGTCGCCGCCGTCTCCGGGCTGTCACCGATGCTGGCCTGAGGCGACCCGCCGGCGGAGCATCGGATCAGCATGGCCGTCATGCGGCGCGATGAACGGGGACTATGGTTGCCGGGACACCTTCAACAGTGAGGGAAACTCGGCTGCGACCCTTGGGGCGTTTCGTTGATTCCCGACCACCTGTTCACCTCCGCCTCCCGCCTGCGGATCGACGTCGACGAGACGGGCGACGCGATCCGACTGACGCTCGTCGGCGAACTCGACTCCGACGAGGCGCCGAAACTCTCCGACGCGGTCACTCAGGCGGTCCGGAGCCATCCCGGCCGGCCGATCGGCCTCGACGCCGGGGATCTGGAATTTCTCGACTCCGGCGGCTTACGCGCTCTGATCGAGAGCCGCCAGGAGGCCGAGGCCGCGGGTTCGCGGCTCACCGTCGTAGCCGTGAGCACCGTCGTCTTCCAGGTCCTGGAGATCACCGGCCTGCTGTCGATCTTCGAAGTGCCCCGGCCGGGAGCCGGTCGTCAACCAGCCTAGGCCGGCCTCACACCGCGGCTGCGGTGAGGATGCGGACGGCCCGGCCGGCTGCTGCCCGGACTCGGTCCACCGGGCCGGCGCTGCCGCGCTGTCATCCCAAGCCACAGAAGGTCGTGTAGCTACGGCTGAGGGACGGTCTCGGCCGGGTGGGATGGCCGGGAGCCGGGAACGGTGTCGTCGGGCGAAGCCGTCGAACGCTCGTCAGGCGTACCGGAGAAGGGAAGTCGAACCACGACGGCGCGGGAGCCGCCGGAAGCCGGTAGCGGGAAATCGGTGAGGGGCTCGGTGAGCGGGACCACGGCCTGCCTTTCGGGGTCAGCGACGGGGGGAACAGGATGAGTTGCTCGGTGAGCGGAAGCGCGGCCAGCTCGTCGGCGAGGAGTTCCCCAGCTGACGATGTCACGCCGCCATCATGCCCCTCGGGTACGACAATTCCGCACACGCACGAAACTCGGTTTCGTCGCTGATCCGGGTTTCGGCAGGATGCTCCGCATGGATCTGCGGGACGAGCTGCACTCGTACGGCGCGCGGGCACTGCGGCATGTCGCCGACCTGTCGGACGGGCCGCCGGTGCACCCCTCACTGCGGGTGACGCTCAACTTCCACCCCGACCGGATCAACGCGGGACGGCACCTGCTGCGTGAACTGGGCGACGGCGGGATCTATCTGTCCCAGTTCGTGACCGGCACCGGCAACGGCGGGCTGACCGCCTTCCCCGGCGGCGATCGCTGGGTGTGGGAACAGCGCATCTTCGGTGGCTGCTACGACGAGGCACCACCCCACCTGCGACCCGTCTACGGTGCCCTGAACTTCCGGCTCCGGCCGGTCGGCGGCGCTCCCCGGTTCGGGTCGGCCCACCTGCGACTGACCGCCGGCGCCGTCGCCCGGTCCACGTTCTGCTACCCGGACAGCTACCTGCAGCCGTCGGCGTTCGCCGTGGCCGGGCGGATGTCGCTGATCGGCCTGGCCCTCGCCGACGAGCAGGACATGCTGGACGACTACGTCGAGGCGCACGTGCATGGTCCGGTACGTCTGGACCGTGACGTCGAGGCGCTGGTGCTCGACCCCAGCTACCGGGGTACCGAGGTGGAGACGCTGGCCCACCGCCTGCCGTGCCCGGTCGAGTGGCATCCGGGTCTCCGCCTACCGGTGGCCGAGCTGCGCCGCCATCCCGAGTATCGAGGGCCGGAGTTCGTCGAGCTCGGTGCCGCGATCGCGGTCGGTGGCGAGCTCACCCCGCGGATCATCGGTGAGGCGGTCCGCACCGGCCGATACGAACCGCAGGACCTCAAGCGGGTCTGGCACTACGTCGCGAGGTTCGGTGGACCGGCCTGACGGACGGCCTGTCAGTGACCGGCCGCCCAGAGCAGGCCGCGGCCGGTGAGCGTGCGGGTCTGCGGGACGAGCAGGTCGGCGGGGGAGTGACCGAGCGTGGACACGAACACCCGCCCGGCACCGAACCGCCGCACCCACACCACCGGCATGACCACACCGGCTGTCCCCGGCTCGTCCGGATGTCCGGCGAACGTCGTGGTGGCCAGCACGTCGAGCGACGGATCGACATGGCAGTAGTACTGCTCGGTGTGCACCGCGAAACTGTCCAGCCCGGCGACGATCGGGTGATCCCCGGTGATGTCGACGGTGTGGTCGACGAACCCGCCCGGATGGCACAGGAACCGGCCGCCGATCATGAACTGGTAGCTCGAGGCGTCGTACCCGGTAGCCAGAATCCCGCCGTGCCACCCGGCGAACCCGGCGCCGTCCCGCACCCGCGCGACCAGGCCTTTCTCCTGCTCGGCGGTGAACCGCCCACCGGTCCAGCACTGGATGATCAGATCCGTCGCGGCGAGGAGTTCCCGGTCGGTGTAGACGTCGAGCGTCTCCGACGTGGTCACCTCGAAGCCGTTGTCCGTCAGCAGATCGCGGAACAGTTCGGTACAGGCCACCGGCTCGTGACCCTCCCAGCCGCCGCGCACCATGAGCGCTCTCATCGCCGCAACCTTACGCATCCCGTTGCACGGTTCCCGGTGACGCCCGGAGGAAGAAGCCGCGAGCGGATCCCGTCAGCAGGAGGGCGACGGCCGCCGGCATCAGGGCCAGGATCGCCACGCCTCCCAGCCCGGTCACCGCTGAGGTCACGGTCGACCAGGTATTCGCCAGCACCACCAGGTCTTCGTCGCCGACCGGTCCGATGTAGACGGCGAAATGGTGGGTCGACGTGCCGAAGGCGAATTCGGACGCCAAGGCCGCCAACGGCAACAGCAGACCGGAAAGACTCAGCCAGTACGCCGGGCGGCGGCCCCGGCGCAGGCCGGGCGCCGCGAACCCGAGCCAGGCGGCGAGGACCAGGTACAGGACGACATCGTCGAACGAGCCGGCCAGCGGATCCCCGTGGACCCGCCTCGTCAGGACCGTGTCGACCGCGTTCACCACGGCCACGACGACCAGCAGCAACGCGATTGCGACCTGGCACCGGAAGGCGGCCGTCACCGATGCGGGGCGCCGGGCGCGGGCGGGCTCGTCGGCGGGCACCGAAGCACCCTAACCTCCTGCCTGCCGGCGTGGACCCCATGGTGCGTCTACGATCTGCCGGTGCGTGACCTCTCTCAGCGTGAATGCCACTGCCTGATCTGTGACGGGGACGGCGGGCCCCGGCGGTGGTGGCGGTCGCCTGAGCGGTCCTGGCCGGCGCGGGAACGCCGTAACGCGCAGCTGGTCCGTGAGTACGGCTGGGGCGTCACCGGCGTCGCCGGGCTCACGATGCCCGATTGGGCGTACAGCATAGGTCTTTGGCACAGTTTCGGCAGTGTCGAGGTCTGTCTGCTCGGGGTGCCGCAGCAGCAGGCCATGGAGATCGTCAACACGGTGGGCGCGATGGTTCGGGATGGGCTGGAACTGACGCCTGACCTGCGGCTCTCCGGCATCGTCGAGGGGCGGGAGCTCGTCCTCGCGCCGGTGCACAGCAGCTGGTACGAGCGCCTGTTCGGGGCGGCGATCGACTACTACCAGCAGCCGCCGTTCCCCGTGGTGCAGCTGCGCTGGCCTGACGACTCGGACTCGCAGCCGTCGCTCTGGTTGCCGTTCGACGAGCATCCGCCCAGCGCGTGGACCACCGCCTGAGCGGTGTCAGAGGCGCTTGCCGTACCAGATCTCCATGTATGGCCCGGTGCAGTAGGCGGGGATCTCGGCGTAGCCGTGCCGGCGGTACAACGCTCGCGCCTCCACCAGGTCGAGTCGTGTGTTGAGCACGATCTCCCTGAGTCCCTGTTCGCGTGCGTGCGCCTCCAGCATCGTCAGCAGCAGGTCGGCGCCGCCGTGGCCGCGCGCGGCCGGCCGCACATAGACGCGGGTGAGTTCGGCGCGTTCGTCGTCCAGGACGAGGTAACCGGCGCAGGCGGCCGGTTCGCCCGCGTACCGCCCGACGACGAACCGGCCCGACGGTGCGACGAGCAGTTCGGCACCGTCCCCGGCCAGCCCCTGATCGATCTCCCCGGCCGTGAGAGGCCGGTGCAGGTAGCGGCTCGCGACCTCGGCGTAGTAGTCGCGGCGGAGCAGGCGGGCGTCGGGCGAGTCGACGGCCTCAACCGCCACGATCCAGGAGTTCACCGCTGCTTCCTATTCGGTGGTATCCCTCCGGGGCCATCGATTTTCGGTTGAGGCCGTCGTCGATCGCCCATTTCAGGAAGTCGTACGTCTCCCGGCCGCGCTCGGACGTGTCGTCATAGGCGGTCGGCTCCTCCGGGCGCTCGCGGATCCGCAGAGGGTCGAGCGCCAGTACGTGTCGAGGTTGTTCCGGCTGAACGCGTGGTAGAAAGCCGGCCGACGGTCAGCGACGAGACGGCCAGGAAGAGGCCGGTCAGCGCGCCGGGCTGCCGGGCGTCGACCTCGGTCAGGAAGGTGCGGGCCACATCCACCGGGGGCACGCTAGCCGCCGTCGTCAAGGCGCCACGATAATCCGTACCGTGGATCCGCTCTCCGATCTTGATGGGGTGGCCTGGGGCTCGTTGCACGGGACATATCGCTCGGCCGAGGACGTTCCCCGGCAGATCATGGCATTGATTTCAAAAGATGCTGCGGTACGGGGTGACGCGCTCACGAAATTGTCGGACGCCGTCGTCCACCAGGGCACCCGCTGGCAGGTCAGCGCCCACGTGGTGCCCTTCCTCGCGCGGCTGGCCGACGACCCCGCCACACCGGACCGGGCCGCGCTCGTGACCCTGTTGCGGCATGTCGGACTGGGCGCCCGCGGTGACCGCGACCTGCCGTTCGACCCGGTGGCGGCCTTCGACCGGACGGTGACCGCGGAGCAGGAGGCCATGGTCGTCGAGCGGGTGTACCACCTCGAGGAGGAGTTCGACGAGGACTGGATCGACGTCGCCGACGCCTGCGCCGTGAAGTGGGACGCCGACGCCTACCGGGCGACCGGGCAGCACCTCGACGCCTACCGGCGCTGGCTCGGCGACCCTGACCCGGAGGTGGCGTCACCGGCGACCGAGCTGCTGGCCTGGTTCCCCCTCGACGAGCCGACGCTCGGCGCGCTGCTGGCGGCGGATCGCGACGACGCGGTCCGGGCCGGGGCCAACCTCGCGCTGGCACATCTCGGTGTCGCGCCGGAGGCCATCGTGGGGCGCATGACGGCGCTGCTGGATCACCCCGATTTCGCGGTACGGGTGACGGCCGCGATCGCGCTGGCGTACCGGCTCGGCCCGGACCTGCCGGATCGGGCGCTGGACCTGCTCGTCGACGCCGAGGAGCGTGACGTCCTGCCCGGCTTCCCGCCCGGCTGGCGTGACCGGGCGCCACGCGGCTACGTCGCCCTGGCGCTGCGGCGGCTCGGCTTGAGCTGACGCCGTGCGATGGCGCATGGTGTTGGCGTGACCGACGACGTGCTGGCCGAGCGGCTCGACTACTACAACCGTGGAAGGTCTCCTCGCCCCGGGCGGACGGGTGCCCTCATCGAGGACCAGCGGGGTGAGGGCCGGCCGGAGACCCGCGTCGAGGCCCGTCGTATCCACCCGGCCGCGGCCTGAGATGCGGCGATACATCCTCACCGGCACACCGGGATCGGGCAAGACGGCGCTGCTGCGGCACCTGGAGACGACCGGGGCCGGCGTGGTCGAGGAGGCCGCCACGGATGTCATCGCCCTCCACCAGGCCCTCGGTGAGCCGGAGCCGTGGCGGTCGCCGGAGTTCGTCGACCGGGTACTGCGACTCCAGCGGGGACGGCAGCGGGACACCGCGGCCTGGCAGCACGACACGGTGTTCTTCGACCGTTCGCCGATCTGCACCCTGGCGCTGAGCCGTTACGCCGCGGTGCCGCCCTCGGCCGCGTTGCTCGCCGAGGTCGAGCGCGTCCGGGCCGGGCACTTCTACGAACGGGACGTGTTCTTCGTACGCCATCAGGGTTTCGTGCAGCCGACGGCCGCCCGCCGGATCACTCTGGCCGAGTCGCTGGTCTTCGAGCGGATCCACGAGGACGTCTACCGTGAGCTGGGTTACACGCTCGTCGACGTGCCCGCGGGGCCGCTCGCGACCCGTGCGGGCCTGATCGAGGAGACCGTCCGCCGGACGCGTTGATCCCTCAAGTGCCGCACAGCGATGCCGATCATGCGGCACGTGAGAGCGGCTCATCAATGGCTCTGGTGGACGGCGGGCGGCGCGTTGGCGACCGGCTGCTACTACCTGCTGCCCGCCGACACCGTGGTGTCGCTGGCCGCCTACAACACGATCGGCCTGCTCTCGGCGCTCGCGGTGCTGGCCGGGGTGCGGTGGCATCGGCCCGGGCGGGCCGTCGCCTGGGTGCTGTTCTCCACCGGGCTGATCCTGTCGGTGTGCGGTGACGTCGCCTGGTGGTACCTGAAGAACATCCTGCACGTCGAGCCGTACCCGTCGGTCGCCGACGTGTTCTATCTGGTCTCCTACCTGCCGCTGATCGGCGGGCTGCTGCTGTTGCTGCGCTGGTGGCGCGGCGGCGAGTCCGGCGGGCTCATCGACGCGTCGATGGCGGCCGTCGGACTGAGCCTGGTGCTGTGGGTGTTCGTCCTGCATCCGGTCGCCTCCGACGACTCCGTGTCGATGCTCGAGCGGATCGTCAGCACCGCCTACCCGGCGCTGGACCTGCTGCTGCTGGTCATGGTGGCGCGACTGCTGACCGGCGGCGGAGCCCGTACGCGCAGCGCCGACCTGCTCGGTGTGTCGATGGGGCTGCTGCTGGTGGCCGACGTCGGGTTCTCGGTGGCGAGCCTGCACTTCGACTACGAGGGACGCGCCCTGGACTGGGGCTGGCTGCTGTCGTACGTGCTGACGGCCTCCGCCGCGCTGCACCCGTCGATGGCCGCGCCGGCCGGCCGCGAGTCCTTCGAGGTGCCGCGATCGAACCGGGTCCGGACGGTGATGCTGGGCGGCTGCGCGGTGCTGGCGCCGACGCTGCTGTTCATCCCGTCGATCGGCGCGGACACGGTCAACCGGACCGTCATCGGGGCCGGTGCCGTGGTGCTGTTCGTACTCGGTATGGTCCGGATCGTCGAGATCAACGGCCGGGTGAGCCGACAGGCCGTCGAACTGCAGCGGCTCGCGATGCAGGACGATCTGACCGGACTCGGCAACCGGCGCTACTTCTACCGTGCGCTCGGCGAGGCGCTGCCCACAGACCGGGCCCACGTGATCCTGGTCGGGCTGAGCCGGTTGCGTGACATCAACGACGAGCTCGGCCACGCGGTCGGCGACCAGGTCATCACCGAGATCGGCGGCCGGGTCCGGGTGCTGGCCGGCCCGGAGGCCACCGTGGCGCGGCTCAGCGGGGACGAGTTCGCCGTGCTGCTGACCGCCGCGACCGCGGCGCAGGCCGACGCGGTCGCGGCCCGGCTCATCCGCGCCGTTCACGATCCGGTCCGCGCCGACGGCAACGAGGTGCTGGTCGGCGCCGGCATCGGGGTGGCCGACGGCGACAGCGGCGCGGACGCGGCCGAGGTGCTGCGGCGGGCGGGCGTGGCGATGTGCATCGCCAAACAGACCGGCGAGGCGTTCCGGCGCTGGTCCCCGGCGTTCGACGAGCGGTCCAACGAGCAGGTACGGCTGGGCGCGCAGATGCGGCACGCGCTCGACGCCGGGCAGTTCCACGTCGTCTACCAGCCGATCGTGGCGCTGCCGTCGCAGCGGACCGTGGCCGTGGAGGCCCTGGTCCGTTGGCAGCACCCGCAGCGCGGCCCGATCAGCCCGGGCGTGTTCATCCCGGTCGCCGAGCGCAACGGCCTCATCGTCGAACTGGGCGCCTGGATCCTGCGGACCGCCTGCGAGCAGCTCGTCCGGTGGACCGCGAGGCTCGGCCCGCTGGCACCGGACCGGGTCAGCGTCAACGTGTCGGCCCGCCAGCTGGCACGCCCCGGTTTCGCCGCGTGGGTCGCCGCCGTGTTGGTCGACACCGGACTGCCCGCGTACCGCCTGACGGTCGAGGTGACCGAGACGGCGGTCTTCGAGGGCGGCCCGGCGGTGACCGCGCTGCACGAGCTGCGGACGCTGGGCGTGCGGATCGCGCTCGACGACTTCGGCACCGGGCACTCGTCGCTGGGGCTGCTGCAGACCGTCCCCGTCGACATCCTCAAGATCGACAAGTCGTTCGTGGACCGGATCACCGAGGCGGGCCGGCACGCCGTCATCGCCGAGGCGATGATCCAGGTCAGCCACGGTCTCGGCCTGGACGCCGTGGCCGAGGGCGTGGAGACCGCCGAGCAGGCGCAGGCGCTGAGCCGGCTCGGCTACCGCCTGTTGCAGGGCTACTACTTCGGCAAGCCGGTCCCCGAACCGGATTTCACCGCGACCGGAGAACTGCTGACCACGTAGGGTTCGGTGCATGGATCTCCAGGCGGGCGCGCCGCTGCGTTACCGGTCGGCGGCCGGCCGCTGGGTGCTGCTGGCCACCGTGCTCGGCTCCAGCCTCGCCTTCATCGACGCCACCGTCGTCAACATCGCGCTGCCCACGATCGGCCGCGACCTCGACGCGGACGCGGCCGGCCTGCAGTGGACGGTCAACGGCTACGCCCTGAGCCTGGCCTCGCTCATCCTGCTCGGCGGTTCGCTCGGCGACCGGTTCGGCCGCCGGCGGGTCTTCCTCACCGGCGTGGCCTGGTTCGCCGTCGCCTCCCTGCTGTGCGGCCTGGCGCCGACCGTCGAGCTGCTGGTCGCCGCCCGGATCCTGCAGGGCATCGGCGGCGCGCTGCTCACGCCCGGCGCCCTGGCGATCCTGGAGGCGTCGTTCGCTCACGAGGACCGGTCACGGGCGATCGGCGCCTGGTCCGGGCTGGCCGGCATCGGGGGAGCGCTCGGCCCGTTCCTGGGCGGCTGGCTGGTCGAGATCGGCAACTGGCGGTACATCTTCCTGATCAACGTGCCGGTGGCGGTGCTCGTGCTCCTGGTCGCGGCCCGGCACGTGCCGGAGTCACGCAACCCGTCCGCGGCCCGCGCCTTCGACACGATCGGCCTGGTCACCGGTGCTGTCGGGCTGGGTGGGCTGACGTACGGCTTCACCGCCTGGCCGGAGGCCGGACCGGGTGACCCCGCCGTGCTGGCCGCCCTGGCTCTCGGAGTGACGGGCCTGGCCGCGTTCGTGGTCGCCGAGCGCCGCTCCGCCCACCCGATGGTGCCGCCGGCGATCTTCCGGTCGACGGCGTTCAGCGGCGCCAACGTGGTCACCTTCCTGGTCTACGCCGCGAACGGCGGGGTGTTCTTCCTGGTGGTGGTCAACCTGCAGGTGGTCGCCGGCTTCTCCCCGCTGGCCGGCGGTGTCGCCCTGCTGCCGGTGACGGTGCTGATGCTGCTGTTGTCGGCCCGCGCGGGCGCCCTCGCACAGCGGATCGGCCCGCGCCTGCCGATGACCGCTGGCCCGCTGATCTGCGCGGCGGCGCTGGTCTGGCTCAGCATGGTCGGGCCGGGCGCCTCCTACTGGGCCGACGTGCTGCCACCCGTGATCATTTTCGGCCTGGGCCTGGCGCTGCAGGTTGCGCCGCTGACCGCGACCGCGCTCGGCGCGCTCGACGACGCGTACGCCGGAGTCGCCTCAGGCGTCAACAACGCGGTGGCGCGGGCCGCCGGTCTGCTGTCGGTGGCCGTGCTTCCGCTGGTCGCGGGCCTGGGGGCGGGCAACCTGACCGACCCGGTCACGCTGCAGCCGGTCTATCACACCACGATGCTGGTGTGCGCCGGGCTGATGACCTGCGGCGGCATCGTGGCCTGGCTGCTGATCCCGAACCGGCTGACCGCACACGAGCCGGCCCCGAGCTTCTGCGACCCGTGCAGTCCGCCGATGATCAAGCGCGGCGAGGAGAGCAGACCCGGCTGACGCCTCGCCGGACGGTCAGACGCGGCTGACGGCCGGGACCCCGTCGCCGGACAGCTCGGTCAATGCGGCGGAGCGGCCGGTCAGGGCCAGCATCACCGCCTCGGCGCTGCCTCGGACCAGCGGGCCCCGCCCCCACGACCAGTCCAGGTCGGTGGTCTCGAACCGTAAACCCTTGGGCAGATGCTTCGGTACGAAACCGACAGCGCGCCCGCCCACCAGGAAGTCCAGTGACACGCGCAGCCGGTCGGGCCGCAGATCGTGCGGCAGTCCCAGCGGCCGCCGGATGTCCTGCCCGTGCACCTGCAGGTCGGTGAGCTGCCCGGGATAGCCGACGATCGGCGGCTTGAACGGGTTCTCCGCATGCTCGCGCAGCAGCGCGGCGAGCTCACCGGCGGGCCGCTCGGCCATCCGGCCGGCCAGGAGCGCGTTGGCCCGGTGAATCCGGAAACCGCTGCGGACCAGCAGGAGCAGGGTCGTCGACGTGGGCGCCGCGACGGCGGCGACCAGGTGACCGACCACCTCCTTGACACTCCATGCACCGCACAGGCTCGGTGTGTCCAGCTGCCCGGCGTCGAGCGAGTCGACGAGATCGGCCATCCGGCGGCGCTCGTCGGCGATCATCCCCGTGACGTCCACGCCGGTACGCTATCCCACCGCCGATGCCACGATGAGCCGGTGACCAAAGTCGATGTGGTGCCGTACGACCCGGCCTGGCCCGGCATGGCCGCCGGCGCCGTCGCGCTACTGAGGCTCGTGCTGGGCGGCTCCGTGGCGGCGATCGAACACATTGGATCGACGGCCGTCCCGGGCCTCGCGGCGAAGCCGACGATCGATCTGATGGCGGCCACCGACCGCCTGGACCGGGTCGGCGGGCATGCGGACGTGCTGGAACCGCTCCGGTATCACCGTCATGTCAACGCCATGGCCGACCGGCTGCTCTTCGTGCGCTGGGTGGACAGGGTACGCAGCCACATCCTGCATGTGGTCACGCTCGACACCTGGCCGACCCGCAACCAGCGGATCCTCCGCGACCACCTGCGCGAGCATCCGGAGGAGGCAGACCGCTACGGCCGGCTGAAACTGGAGCTGGCAGCCGCGGGCGTCCACTCGCGTGACCATGCGCGAGCGAAGGCCGCCCTCCTTCAGGAGCTGACCGACCGGGCCCGAGCGGCCCGGGGGTTGCCGTAGCGGACGCGGGGTTACGTTGACATTCGTCGCGGCCGAGAATCGGACGCTGATACGGATGGCCGCCACAAGCAGGTCACCGCTCTCGGTCGCGTGGTGACCTGCGGTGCGCTCGCGGGCGTGGCTCTCCACGTGGTCGGGGTGGGCGGCGTGTGTGGTGATCTGCGGTCCGTCTGTGGGCGTGGGTCTCCACGTGGTCGGGGTGGGTGGCGTGTGTGGTGACTTGCGGTGCGCCTGTGGGCGTGGGTCTCCACGTGGTCGGGGTGGGCGCCGTGTGTGGTGATCTGCGGTCCGTCTGTGGGCGTGGCTCTCCACGTGGTCGGGGGCGGCGCCGTGTGTGGTGACTTGCGGTGCGCCTGTGGGCGTATGTCACCACGTAGTCGGGGGTAGCGGCGTGTGTGGTGTGACCTACGCCTGCGGGCGTAGGTCGCCACGCAGCGGACGTAGGGCACCCGAAATGCGAAAGTCGAGTCCGCGGACGTCGGCCTTGCCGGGGACCAACCCGGGTCTCTCTAGAATTGCCCGGGCCCCTCGATCTTGCGGTAGAAGGTGATCTCCGGCGGGCCCTGGGCGCCGGCCGCCTCCATGATCCGGTGCACGTCCGGCTGACTGTCGAAGAACCTCTGGAAGCTCGCCTCGTCCGGCCATTCGTCGACCACGAGGATCTCGCCGTCGCCGGCCGCGAACGTGTGCCGGACACCGCCGAGTTCCCGGCCCGCGGCCGCGAGACCGTCCATCAGTTCGGGGTTGGCGTTGGCGAACCGTTCGAGGGCTTCCGGGTCGCCTTTCAACCGCAGCACCAGGATCACCGACACGACGACCTCCGAGGCTTCGAGGGGACCGAGCCTGTTCAGAATCGGTCCCTTTCGAAGCCATGGGGAGACGCTGCCCCGGAGTTCACCATCGTGAGTGACGCGATTCCGCCGACCGTTCAGCCGGGCGGATGGTCGTTCGGAGCGCGGGTGCCGTCGCAGTCGCCGATGCCACCGAGGCAGACGAAGTCGGGAATGCTGGGAACCCCGGCGGCCGGGGGTGTGAGCGCCGACGTGTCGATCACGGCGGCGATGGAGCCGCTGTTGTCCACGATGTGGCCGCTGTAGGCGTCCGCGTTCTTGTTGAGCCAGAGCCGTCCGGAGTTCTGGACCGTCGTGGCGAAGTTCGAGCCGACGAAGAAGACCTTCCACGCCTCCGGAAGGACCGCGTGCGACGTGTAGCTGCCCGGGGCGGGCGGCGCGTTGCCGATGTAGCCGTCGAGTGCGCCCCATCCGGAGGTCATCGTTGTCGCGCAGACCGCGCAGACGCCGATGTCCTCGAGGTTGAGGAAGTTGTCGGGCCAGTGCTTGGGGGAACCGTCCGGGCCGGAGGTGGCGTTGCCGTCGGTCCAGGTGCCCCACGCGCTGATCCGTAGGGAGCCGCCGGTCACCACGTCGATACCGGTGTCCACCCATCTGCCGTCGGCCGGAACGATCACCTGACCGGCCGACCCCGACGCTCTGACCGCGGCGCCAGGAACGATCGAGGCCCCGGCCAGAAGCATCACCGTGGCGATTCGGCCCCATTGTCGTCTAACGGTCGTCATGGCCGCCTCCGTGTGTTTCACCAGCAAGCCAGGTCGATACCAGACTATTCCGTATTCGTCCTGGTCAAGCGGGAATCGGGATGCGCCGCCGCGATCGGGAACCACCGCCCGGAGATCGGCAACCACCACCCGGGTGCCGGGGAGCGCCGCCCGGGGAGAGGGAAGCGATGAGACGGCCTCCGGCAGGTGCTCCGGAGGCCGTCCGCCCTACGACTACACGCGCAGCCCGGCCAGCTTGGGCACGAGGCTCGTCTCGACGGCGCCGGTCGCGGCGATCGAGAGCCGCCACTGCGCCTCGTCGGCCTGGATCACGACCGCCGACCACACCCGCTGCGGGTGTTGGAGCAGCGCGTTGACCAGCGCCAGATCATGCCCGCGGGGTGTGCCGGCGAGCAGCAGGACACCGCCCGGCGAGGTCTCCGCGACCCGGGCCGCGTCGGTGACGGTCGTGGCGTCGACGCCGGTGAACCGCTCTCCGGCCTCGTGGTCGAACCCGACCCGGATCACCCGGATGTTCGCCGCCCACGGGCTTCGGGTCAGCCGGACGGACCAGGCCCGGGCCAGGTCGTGTGCACGGTCCCGGTCGCCGTCGAGGCTGATCACCCCGCCGGACTGGGCCAGGTTCAGCAGTACCTGACCGGATTCGGTCAGACCCAGCGGTACGAGCCGCGGGAACGGCTCCGGCAGCGCGTTGTCCACGGTCGCGCGCTGCACCTCGCTGACGGTGGCCGACCAGGTCCGGCCGTCGTCGCCGACCGTCCATCCGATCGGCGCGGCCTCGTCCGGAGTGGCCAGTCGCAGGGTCACGGTCTCCGGTCCGAGTACCAGCGCGACCGTCTCCGGCGCCTCGCGGCCCTGCTGCACGCAGGCGGTGGCCAGGGCCCGTGCCGCCCGGTCGACGGTCCACGCGTCGGAGTCGTTCATGACCGGTGGCGGCACGATCGCGGTCTTGGCCCGCTTGCGGCGCAGCACCAGAAGCCCGAACCACGCGCCGGCGGCGAGGAGCGCCACCCCCAGCACACCGGCCACGATGATCAGCCAAGAGCTGCCGCCACTGGTGCCTGCCGGCGCGGCGGCGGGGGGCGTGGTGGCCGCGGTCGTGGCCGCCGGCGCGGTGGCCGCGGGAGCGGAGGAGGCGGAGGAAGCGGCGGGCTCCGGGTGGAACGGCAGGACGCCGGTCTTCACCTCCTTGCCCTTGGCGTCGGCGGGCAGCCGCAGAACCCAGCCCGGCTCGATCACCTCGGGGTTGGCGACCTGCTGCCCTCCGGGCTCCCAGCGGCCCTTGTTGAGTTCGAAGATCTCCATGGCGCGGTCGCCGTTGCCGAGGAACCGCTCGGCGATCTCGTAGAGGTATTCCGGTTCGCCGTTGTAACTGTCAGTGACGATGTAGTACGGCGCGGACTGCCCCTGATCGGACGGGGCGGGCAGCGGATCCGCGTGGGCCGCTCCACTGAACAGGACGGCGGCGGTGAGTCCGGCCATCGCCCACCCCAGGACGGCGAGAGCCGGTCGGCCCAGCCATTTCATCGTGTTCTCCTCGAACCTCGGCGCGGATCAATCATCGATGCGAGCCACTGGAGTCGTGCGACGGGTGGCCCATGATCGCCGAATCTTAGGGCTTCGCCTCGGAGGAGATCGTCCGGAGTGTCCAAACCTACATAGACAAGATCGCACGATCGCCCTAGTTTGATCGCGTTGCTGATCGTCGGGCTGGTGCGCGCCATCACCCGGCACCACTGTGGAGGGACCACCGATGGCGAATCTGAACATCACCTACGCCGAGATGTCGGACAGCGCGACCCGCATGCGCAACAACAAGAACGACATCGACGCGCGCCTGACCGAGTGCAAGTCCATCGTGGACAACCTCACTGCCTCGGGTTTCGTCACCGACCAGGCGTCCGGGAAGTTCGACGAGGTACACACCGAGTTCGTGACGTCGGCGAACCAGGTGATGGAGACCCTCGAGCAGCTCTCGTCGTGGCTGGACAAGACCGTGGACGCGATGCGTGACATGGACACCCAGCTCGCCAACTCGCTCAACAATCGCTGAGAGTAACCAAGTCGCCGCGCCGGTCGCAGGACCGGCGCGGCGCTCTGCCGTCATGAGGGAGAGGTAGAGCAGCAACGTGCGGGCGCTGATCACACTGGAGCATCCGTCGGCCTGGTCGGTCGACGTGCTGGTGGACGCCGAACCGACCACGCCGGTCCGGGACGTCGTCAAGGCTCTCCTGGACGGTCTCGACCCGTCGTACCTGGCGCGGACCCCGGCCGTCGACGACGACCGGGTCTTCCGTGACGGGCGACAGCTCGACCTCGACCTGCCGCTGGCCGACAGCGGCATCCACGACGGCACGGTGCTGTCACTGCACCAGCCGGGTTCGGCGCCGTCGGCCATCAACGGCCTGGTCACGCTGCGGGCGGTGGCGGGGTCGGGTGCGGGCCGGATCTGGAACCTCGGTGCCGGCGAGCACCGGCTCGGGTCGGCGCCGGGCAGCCCCGTGCAGCTGGAGCCCGACCAGCCTCCGGTCGCCGCGACGATCCTGGTCTCGATCGACGCGGCCGTGCGGATCCGCGGCGCCGCGGAGGGCGTACGGCTGGATCGTGAGGCTCTTGATGGTGAAACGCCCTGGCCGGTGACCGCGCAGCTGCAGGTGGGGCAGACCCTGTTCGAGGCGCATCCGGTGCTTCGCCCGGACGCGATGGTCGAGCCGTCCCCGGACAACGAGTACCTGGACTACAACCGTCCGCCACGGCTGCTGCCGCCGCAGCGTCCCGGGATCTTCCGCATGCCGGCCGAGCCGAAGACTCCGGACGGCAACCCGATGCCCTGGGTGGCGGCGGCTCTGCCGGCCGTGTTCGGTGTCGTCATGTCGGTGGCCCTGCGTAACCCGTTGTACCTGATGATGGCCGCTATGTCGCCGATCATGGTGGTCGCGAACTGGATCACCGGACGCCGCCAGGGCAAGAAGAGTCACCGGTCGAAGGTCGGCGAGTACAAGGTCCGCCGCGACAAGGTCGAGGCCGACATCGTCGCCGCGGTCGAGCTGGAGCGCCGCGACCGCCGTACCGCCAGTCCCGATCCGGCCGAACTGCTGGTCATCGCCATGGGACCGCGCGCCCGGCTCTGGGAACGCCGTCGCACCGACCCCGATCATCTGGTGGTCCGGGTCGGCACCGCCGACCTGCGCGGCGACGTGACCGTCGAGCTCGAGGGCGAGAACCCGCCGCGTCGTGAGTCCCGGCAGGTCGACGATGTGCCGGTCGCGTTCTCCATCGCGCACGCCGGGGTGGTCGGCGTGGCCGGCCGCGACGACTGGCCGCGCCGGGTGGCCCGCTGGATGACCGGCCAGCTCGCCGTCCTGCAGAGCCCCCGTGACGTGCAGCTCTACATCCTCACCGACCCGGCGGGCGGTTCGCTCTGGGACTGGGCGGCCTGGCTGCCGCACACCCGCCCGCTGCTCGGGCAGAGCACGCTCACCCTGCTCGGCACCGACGCCGAGACGATCGCCCGCCGCGTCGCCGAGCTGATCGAGCTGATCGAGGGCCGCCGTCAGGCGCGGCTCAACGCCGGCGCCAACGCGGTGATCTCCGATCCGGACATCGTGGTGGTCCTCGACGGCGCCCGCCGGCTGCGCGCACTGCCCGGCGTCGTCAACATCCTGCTGTCCGGTCCGGCCGTCGGTGTCTACTCCATCTGCGTGGACAGCGACCAGCGCACTCTGCCGGAGGAGTGCACCACCGTGGTCGCCGGTGGTGCGGGGCTGCCGACGACCCTGCACCAGCAGCGCGCTGCCCGGATCGACGACGTGCGGGTCGACGAGGTCGTCGACGAGTGGTACGCCACCACGGGCCGCAGGCTCGCCCCGATCCGTGACGTCAGCGACAACCAGGGCGACGCCGCCCTGCCGGCCGCGGCCCGGCTGCTGGAGGTGCTCAAGCTCGAGGAGCCGTCCCCGGCCGCGATCGGCGCTCGCTGGTCGGCGTCCGGCCGCAACACCCGGGCGGTGATCGGCTACACGCTCGACGGGCCGTTCGCGCTCGACCTGGTCCACCACGGCCCGCACGGCCTGATCGCGGGCACCACCGGCTCCGGCAAGTCCGAGTTCCTGCAGACGCTGGTGGCGTCGCTGGCCGTGGCGAACCGGCCGGACGCGATGAACTTCGTGCTCGTCGACTACAAGGGCGGCGCGGCCTTCAAGGACTGCGTCGACCTGCCGCACACCGTCGGCATGGTCACCGACCTCGACTCGCACCTGGTCGAGCGGGCCCTCACGTCGCTCGGCGCCGAGCTGACCCACCGCGAGCACCTGCTCGCCGCGGCCGGTGCCAAGGACATCGAGGACTACATCGACTTCTCGGTACGGCGGCCGGGGCTCGCCCCGATCCCGCGTCTGCTGATCGTGATCGACGAGTTCGCGTCGATGGCCCGTGAGCTGCCCGACTTCGTCACCGGCCTGGTCAACATCGCCCAGCGGGGCCGGTCGCTCGGCATCCACCTGATCCTGGCGACCCAGCGACCGTCCGGTGTGGTGTCGGCGGAGATCCGTGCCAACACCAACCTGCGGGTCGCGCTGCGGGTCACGGACGCGGGGGAGAGCACCGACGTCATCGACGCACGCGACGCGGCCACCATCTCGGCGTCGACCCCGGGACGCGCGTACGCCCGGCTCGGCCACAGCTCGCTCATCCCGTTCCAGGCCGGACGGGTCGGCGGGCGGCGTCCCGGCCGGCCGGACCGGACGGCGGTCGTCGCGCCGTTCCTCTACCCGGTCGACTGGCAGCACCTGGGCCGTCCGGTGCCGCAGCGCCCGCGTGGCGTCACCGAGACCGAGGAGGCCACCGACCTGTCGGTGCTGGTCTCGGCGATCCGGCTGGCCAGCGACATGGCGAACTTCCCACGGCAGCGCCGTCCGTGGCTGCCGCCGCTGCCGACCACCCACGTGGCCGGGCTGAGCACGGACGCCGCCGCCTCCGGCGAGCCCGTCTTCGCCTGGGCGGTGCAGGATCTGCCCCGCAGCCAGCGGCAGGAACCGATGCTGATCGACCTGTCCACGTTCGGTCATCTGCACATCGCCGGGGCACCGAGATCGGGAAGATCACAGGCCTTGCGTACGATCGCCGCCGCAGCCGCGAGCGCGTCGGCCGTACCCGATCTCCATCTCTATGGTCTTGATTGTGGAAACGGCGCGCTGCTCCCGATGGTGAAGCTGCCGCACTGCGGCGCGGTCGTGCAGCGCTCCGACACCGAACGGGCCGTGCGCCTGCTGAACCGCCTCCAGCAGGAGGTGCAGCGCCGCCAGCGACTGCTCGGCGAGGGCGGGTTCGCCGACCTGACCGAGCAGCGGGCCGCGAGCGCGCCCGCGGACCGGCTGCCGCACATCCTGCTGCTGCTCGACCGCTGGGAGGGGTTCATGGGAACCCTCAGCGAACACGACGGCGGCGCACTCACCGACCTCGTGTACACGCTGCTGCGCGAGGGCGCCAGCGCGGGCGTCCACCTGATCATCACGGGTGACCATTCGCTGCTCAGCGGGCGGATCAGCTCGCTCACCGAGGAGAAGGTGGTGCTGCGGCTCTCCGATCGGGCCGACGCGAGCATGGCGGGACTGAACCCGCGCAAGATCCCGGAGAACATGCCGCCCGGCCGCGGCTACCGCGCGGTCAGCTCCGTCGAGCTGCAGGTCGCCCTGCTCGACGCGGACCCGTCCGGTCCGTCCCAGGTCGCCGCCATGCACGCGCTGGCCGCCCGGCTCGTCGAACGTGAGGCGGCGGTGCCGCGCGAACAGCGTCCCAGCCGGATCGCCGTGATGCCGACCCAGCTCACGTTCGACCAGGTGTGGGAGAGCCTGCCCACTCCGGCACCGGGCTGGGCACTGATCGGCGTCGGCGGCGACGAGCTCGAGCCGATCGGCATGGACCTGGTCAACGACCTGCCGACCTTCCTGATCGCGGGCCCGTCCCGCTCCGGGCGCAGCACCGCGCTCGCGGTGATGGCCGAGTCGCTGCTGCGTGGTGGCGCGGAGATCGTGATCGGAGCGCCGCTGCGGTCGCCGCTGCGCGACTTCGCGGGCCGGCCCGGCGTCCGGGGCGTGATCACCGATGAGAACCCGCGCGACCCCGACTTCGCCGAGCTCATCGAGCCCGGCGACGGCCCGGTGGTGCTGCTGATCGACGACGCCGAGAGCTGGCGCGACATGCTGGCCCGCGACTACGTGCGCCAGCTGGTCCGGCAGGCGTCCGGCTCGAAGCGGGCCGTCGTCATCGCCGGGGAGATCTCCTCGGTGGCGATGGGCTTCTCCGGCTGGCAGGTCGAGGTCAAGAAGAACCGCCGTGGCATCCTGCTGTCCCCGCCCACGCTGAGCGCCGGCGACCTGGTCGGCGTCCGGCTCTCCCGGGCGCACCTGGCCGAGCGTGTCGTGCCCGGCGCGGCCCGCGCCCACCTCGGCGACGGCTCCCTGCAGTCGCTCCAGATCCCCCTGCTGAAACCGGAGACCTGATGGCCGACCTCGTAGTCCAGGACCTCGGCGAGCTGGTCAACGATCTCAATGCGCTGGTCAGCGCGTTCGAGGGCGCCAACCACCTCCAGAACACCGACAAGGGCCACTGGGGACAGGGCAACGCCAACTCGTCGATGGGCGACTTCGCCGACAACTGGAAGATCCACCGCGGAAAGATGGTCGAGGCGATGAAGAAGTTCGCGAAGACGGTCGAGGAGGTCAACGAGGCGTGGGCCAAGGCCGATCAGCAGCTTCGTGACTCCCTCGAGGGGAACGGCCAGTGAGCGACGACGCACGCCTCGGCACCCTGAACAAGGCGTCGGTGGACCGCATCCAGCAGGCCCAGCGCGACTACCAGAACATCGCCACGACCCTCAACGACACGATCGCCAAACTGGCCAAGATCGTCGAGGCCGGGGCGGAGAGCCTGCAGGGCGCCTACGTCGAGCCGCTCAAGAAGGACGCTCAATCGATCAAAGACGATTTGAGCAAGGCGGCTGTACGTTATGACGACTGCGCTTCGGAGATCAGTAAGTACATCCCTGAACTCGAAGAGGCGAAGCGCGAGACCGCTGCGGCACTGTCCGCGGAGGAGTCCGCGAAGTCGGCGGTGAGCTCGGCGAACGCCCGTCCGGACGGGCAGAAGGGTCCGGACGGTGTGCTCCCGCCCGAGGAGCAGCAGAAGGACACCGACAAGCAGCGCGCCCAGGAGGAGGCCGGCTCCCAGCTGACCGCCGCGAAGAACAAGCTCACGGCGGCCCTGGACGCGCTCGACGTGGCCGGCAAGCGGCTGGGTGACGCGGTGAGCGCACGCCGGTACGACGACGGTCTGACCGACACCTGGAAGGACAAGGTCAACGCGTTCTTCGCCGAGATCAGCAAGATCTTCGCGATCATCGGCATGGTGCTGGCCGTACTCTGCCTGATCTTCCCGGGTGTGAATCTTTTGATCTTGGGAACCGTGGTCGCCGGTGTGATCACGCTGATAGCCGACAGCGTGCTCTTAGCCGGCGGCGAGGGCAGTGTCCTGGACGTCGTGCTCGGCGCCGTCGGACTCGGCCTCGCCGGAGTGGGCGCCGCGATCTCGCTGTTCGGCAAGAACCTGGCGAACTCGGCGCGGACCCTCAACAACATCACCGGCGAGATGAACGCCGTCCCCGGCCGCCCGCCGCGGCTCAACCTGACCGGTGACTGGAACGGCCGTCCCATCCAGCTGGACGACCTCGGCCCCGGGGCGGTCCGTCCCGGCGGCGGGAACGTCACCGTCACGCAGCAGTTCGGGCCCGGCGACTTCCACGTCCCGACGAACCCGGCCAGCGGCTGGCAGAACACCTCCGACTGGTTCAACCTGCCCGGCATCAACAACCTGCTCGGCCGGTTCGGGCAGATCACACCGGAGATCGGCTTCTTCCAGTCGACCGTGATCCAGAGCCGGGCGGCGTTCGGCATGTGGGGCAACCTGTTCCGCAACCCCGGCCAGTTCGCCCGCGAGTGGTCCGGCGTCATCGGCGGCATGGACGGCTTCCGCGGCCTGTCCAGTGTCATGAACGCCGTCGGCGGCAGCATCAGCCCGTACTGGTTCGTCTTCGGTGGTTTCAACGCCCTGTTCACCTTCGGGCCGGGCCTGATCTACTCCGGCGGCCGCCTCGAGGAGTGGATCCCCGATGTCAACTGACGCCGATCTCGTGACTCTCACCGACATCCCGTTCTACTGGGAGTTCGTGCCCCTGGCCGCCGAGGGTGCCGAACAACGCTTCACCGAGCACATGGTCGAGTTCTTCGGCAAATGGGCCGGCCGCACCCTGGACACCGCGCGGACCGCCTGGACCGCGGGGGAGTTCCCCTTCACCGCCGAGGCCGTCGGCCGGGAGACCGCCCGAGTGCTGATCGAGAAGGCCGACGACCTGCCCGGCTACGCCCGGCTGGCGTGGGGCACCGCCTTCCACGACGGCCAGGTCCGCTGGGCGCCGATCCCGCTGGTCGCCGAGTTCCACCGGCCGCGCGCCGACGACCCGGAATACCTGATGGAGGTCGTCGGCGCACACGGGCTGCCCGAGGACGCCCGTGAGCCGGTGCTGCACTACGTCAGCGTTCCCGGCGCTGACGGCGTCCGGGTGTTCGCCGTCGGCCGCACACCGCACGGCACGGCGTACGGGCGCGTCGACGCCGCCATGCGCCTCGACAGCGGGCTCGACGTCGTTCTGCGTACCCGCGTCTTCGAGATGCCGCAGATGGCCGTGATCGGCGCCGGCGTCGAACAGCTGATGACCACGATCGCCGCCGACGGTGTCACGCTCCCCGCCGATGGCGTCACGTTCCCCGCCGCCGGTGTCACGTTTCCCACCGCCGGCGTCACGCTTCCGGAAGAGGCTGACCAGTGATCGACTTCGAGCTGATCGTTCCCGACGGCTGGGCGCACATCCCCACCACGCCGGAGTCGGCCCGGCTCCGGTCGCGGACCATCGACGCCCTGATCAAGTCACGGCTGCCGGACTCGCTGCCACGGGACAAGGCGGCCCCGTTCCGCAAGATGCTGCGTACCGAACTCACCAACGCGACCGATGACGCGGCCCGTGGCGGGGCCCGAGCCGTGCTGCTGCCGCTGACCGAGTATCACAACGGCTGGCGGGTGCCCGGCTCCCTGCTCCTGACGGTCATCGAGGAACCCGACGACGCGCCGGACCCACAGGCGCTGCTCGGTTCGCTGCTCGCCGACGCCGGCCCGAACGGCAACCGCCTGGAGATCGGCGGCGGCCCGGCGGCGCGTATCACCGAGGTGGTCGCCAGCGACGCGGTGGGCCGCAAGCCGCCGTCGCTGAAGGTCAGTTACTACATCGCGCATCCGGAGGTGGCGGGTGTCTGGGCCCTGCTCACCTACACCGTCCTCACCGACGGCGACCTGGAGAGCGAGGTGCTGAACGCGGTCTGCCTGCTCTTCGACACGGTCGTCGCGACGCTGCGCTGGACCGACCGCATCGACGTGCCGACCGAGGACGAGCTGATCGACCTGCTGGACGCCGCGGACGCCGCCGTGACCTCGCCGTGATGAGGTGAACTCTTCCTGTGGACCCTCGACCGGGCCTGGGCAAGGTTCTACTGTTGACGGCTCGGAGAACACGGGGTTACGGAAGGTCGTTCGATGGCCGTCGCAACGGTGGACGTCAATACGAGTCCTGATGGAACGCTCGTCATCCAGCTGCACGGCACCCTCGACGCGGAGGCCGCGGTCGGGCTCCGCTGCACCCTGGTCGAGGCCATCCGCCGCACCCGGCCGCTGCGCCTCGTCATGGACCTGGCCAAAGTCGAGGAGCTCGACCCGATCAGCCTGGGGACCCTCGCGGCCGCCTGCGGACTCGGCGACGATCATCAGGTCGCGGTCTTCCTCGACCATTCACCGGCGACGATCGCCGCATCGCTCACCGCGGCCGGAATCCCACCTCACCGTCTCCGCCACATCGCCGCCCGATAGTCGAGTGACAGACGTCTCTTCCTGCTGCATCGTGATCGTTTCTGCCGAGCTCACGGCCGATGTATGACGTTCCCACTTCATCGAACTGAGCCGGTACTGCACCGTCCGTTCATCTTGCTGCCCTACGCTCGCAACCGGTTGTAAAGGCGTCGGCCACGGACAGTGCCGCGTCGCAACCGATGACGAGATCACGATTCGTTCACCCGGGGCGCTCCATGCACAGTGATGTTCTCAACCTGATCGACGCCCACCTCGCAGAGCTGCAGGCACTACGGCGCGACCTCACCTCGACCCGCCAGATCCGCCCCGGAGCGCGACTCGACGCCGCTTCGGCCACCCTGCAGTCGACGAGGCACTTCGCCTCCGAACTGAGCCTCATCCTCACTCGGCCAGCAGCTCCTCCAGGCGTTCCAGACCACCCCTGATCAGCCGGCCGTAGTCGTCGTCGCCGAGCACACCGATCCCGGCTCTCGCCTCCCGCAGATGCTCGCGTGCCAGATCGAGATCCCCGAGCCGGCGATAGCACTCGCTCAGGTTGAGATGCAGCGACGGATACAACCCGGCCAGCGACAGCGGCACCCCCGCGGCCGCCACCCGATCATCGGTCAGCCGGCCCGCCGCCGTCAGCGCCCGCAGGTCCCAGACGAGTTCCTCCCGTATGTCGTCCTGAACATCCGCCATCGAGTGCGCAAGGACGCAGACGTGCAGCGGGTCGCCCTGCTCGCCGCCGATCTCGGCCCAGACCCGTGCGAACAGCAGGCGGGCCGCTTCCCGGTCGCCCCGCTGGTGGTGCAGCTCCACACCGTGACCGATGCGAGCCATGACGTCGTCCGCGTTCATGGCGGCCTCCTCGAAGTGGGTTCACGACCGCAGGAAGGTCAAGACTGCCAGCACCCACCGCCAGCAGGTCGATCGGCCAGAGCGCGATCATCAGCAGGGCGGCGAAGCCCAGCGAACGCCACGTACCGCCTTCGGTGTAGCGCGTGCGAAGCCATGAGACCAGACCGGGATCCGGCGGGACGCGGTGATCGTGGTGCCCTGGCCTGCCGTGCTGGTGACCTCGGTGGCCTGCGCCGTCGTCGCGCTCGTCGCGTCGATCGGAGCACTCCGCCTGGCTCGGCGTCACGCGTGATGAGATCAACGGGATTCGCCGGCCGGCGTACCGAGGAAGGGACGGGTCCTGGACATGCGAAGTGACCGGATGCGCTGGCTGGTTCTGATCGTCGGGATGCTGGCGATGATCGCGGGCAGCACGTCGCAGTACGGCCTGGCCTACCTGATCCCCGCGTTCCGCGACGAGGGGCTCTCCCTGGAACAGGCCGGTCTTCTGGTCGCCTGCCCCACGGCCGGCGTGATGCTCACCCTGATCGCGTGGGGCGCCGCGGCCGACCGGTGGGGTGAGCGCGTCGTGCTGTCCACCGGCCTCGGGCTTGCCGGACTCTTCCTGCTCGCCGCCCGGTGGGCGCCCGGCACCGCCAGCCTGGCCGTGCTGCTGGCGCTGTCGGGCGCGGCCGGTGCCTCGGTGCTGGCGAGCGGCCGGCTGATCCTCGGCTGGTTCGCCCGCCACGAGCGGGCGCTGGCGATGGGAATCCGGCAGAGCGCCCAGCCGATGGGCCTCGCCCTGGCCGCGGCCACCCTGCCCGCCCTAGCCTCCGGCGGCACCGGCGTGCCCCTGCTGTTCCTCTCCGCCTTGTTCCTGGCCGCGGCTACGGCAGCGTTCCTGCTGGTCCGCGATCCGGCCCCGGTCCCATCCGCCGCGACCGCCGAGAAGGCCACCGGTCCCGCGTCGGGCGTCGGGGCGCCCTATCGCACGCCCGTCCTGTGGCGTGTTCATGCCGCGAGCGCGCTCCTGGTCGTTCCGCAGTTCACGATCACCACCTTTGCGCTGGTGTTCCTCACCGACGCTCGCGGCTGGAGCGCTCTGGCCGCCGGACATCTGCTGGCCGGGGCGCAGGTGTGCGGCGCTTTCAGCCGTCTTGCGGCCGGCTACTGGTCCGACCGCACCGGAAGCCGGCTACGTCCGATGCGGATCATCGCGGTGACCACCGGCGCGGGGATGCTGGTCCTGGCCGCTGCGGCCGCGGCCGGGTCCAGCGTTGCCGTTCCCGTCCTGCTGTTCCTCGGCGTGGTGGCGGTGAGCAGCAACGGCCTGTCCTTCACCGCCGTCGCCGAATACGCGGGATCCGCGTGGGCCGGTCGCGCCCTCGGCATCCAGACCACGGGCCAGAACGTGATGACCGCCGCCACCCCACCGGTCATCGCCATGGCGATCGGGGCGGTCAGTTTCGCGCCGAGCTTCGCCGTGGTGGCGGTGTTCCCCCTGATCGCGGCCTTGCTCGTGCCGGTGGCGGCGGAGGAGGGGATGGCCGCCGGGGAAAGCGAACCGGCCGGGACGGCCCCAGCGAGCGGGCGGCATTGACCCGTGTCGCCGGTGCGATCGAGGCCGGCGAGCCAGTGTGTCCTCGTCGATCGCCCGCGCCCGCTCGTGCTCGCCCAGCGAGGTCAGGTCGGTGGCAAGGTTGTATGCCGAGCCGAGGGTACTGGGATGGCTGTCGCCGAGTACCCAATGACCATCGATCCGGGTGCGGAGGGAACATCGGCGGGCTTGGTTCTGTAAGGATTGCGCGGTGACCGTACGTGAACTCGGCGCCGCCTTCTTCCACCGGCTCAACAGTCACGACCCGCTGGGAGCGAGTCTGGTCGGGCTGACCGCCTATGACGCGATGCTGCCCGATCCGCGGCCGGAAGCCGACCGGGCCGCCGCCGCGGACTTCCGGCGGACCGCGCGGGACGCCGAGATCGCGGACGGCGACGACATCGACCGTCAGGTGCTGCGCTGGATGGCCGACACCGCCGCCGACGAGGCCGAGCACTGCCTCTGGGAGGCCAACGCCTCGGCCATGGTCATCGGCTCCCCGCAGGGCTCCTACTTCACGGCGGGCGGCGACCAGCGCCTGCCGGGTGCGGCCGCCTTCTTCGACGGCCTCGCCGAGCGCTACCGTGACGCGTCCGCCCGGGGCCGCCCCAGCACCCGGGCCGGCATCGAGCAGGCCGTCGCCCAGCTGCGGGCCCACCTGGACCGGCCGATCGGTGCCGGCGATCCGAACCGGCGGCTGATCGAGGACGAGGTGCGGCCCGCGATGCGCCGCCTGGCCGAAGCTCTGAGTGGGGAGCCGGCCGCGGTCGCCCGCGACGACGACCACGCCGGCATCTGGGCGGTGCGCGGGGGAGAGGCCGGCTACCGGGCTGCCGTCGCCGCGCAGACCACGCTGGCGAAAACCCCGGAGGAGATTCACGACCTGGGCGTACGGCTGCTCGCCGAACTCGACGAGCATTGGTCGCGGCTCGGCGTGGAGGCGTTCGGGCTGAGCGATCCGGTGGCGGTGCGGGCTCGGCTGCGTGACGATCCGGCACTGCGTTTCACCAGCGCCGACGAGGTCCGGGCGGCGGTGGCGTCGGCGTTGCGACGGGCGGAGGCGCGGGCCGCCGACATCACGTCGCTCGCGGCGTCGGCGCCGTGTGCCATGCAGGAGGTGCCGGCCGAGGACGCGGCGTCGGCGGCGGCCGCCTACTACGTACCGCCGGCCGTGGACGGCAGTCGTCCCGGCACGGTGTTCATCGGGACGGCCGAACCCGATCAGCGCACCCGGTTCGGTCTCGAGGCGCTGATCTTCCACGAGGCTGTGCCGGGTCATCACTTCCAGGCCGTCGCCGCCCAAGGGCTCCACGAGCTGCCCGGCTACCGCCGCTATGTGGACACCCGGCTCGGGGCCTACGTGGAGGGATGGGCGCTCTACGCCGAGCAACTCGCCGGGGAACTGGGCCTCTATTCCTCACCGCTGACGCGTCTGGGCCAGGTGTCGATGGCCGCCATCCGTGCCGCCCGCCTGGTCGCCGACACGGGCCTGCACGCCCGTCGCTGGTCGCGGGAGCAGGCGCGGGCTTTTCTGCGCGAACACACCGTCGGCTCGGAAACCGGCGTGCGGAAGGAGGTCGACCGGTACATCGCGTGGCCCGGTCAGGCGCTCGCGTACAGCGTAGGCGCCCGGGAGATTCTGAGACTGCGCGAAAGCGCCCGCGTCGCGCTCGGCAGCCGCTACGACGAGGTCGCCTTCCACGACCGGGTGCTGGGCGCCGGTCCCGTGCCGCTCGGCGTCCTCGCGACGATCATCGAGCGTTGGATCGAAAGCAGTGCACATTTTCGCTCACGTTCCATCAGAGATTGACACGCGTGACATTTAACAGGTTGGATTCCTTAGAGATGTCGTCCTCGAGGAGTCCGCCGATGCTGCGACGGTTGCTTGCCGCCACCACCGTCCTGGTCCTGACCGGCGGCGGTCTCGCCGCCGGGACCGAACCGGCCACCGCCGCCGATCCGCCGGGCCCGTATCCGGCGGTGGGTGCGGGGACCACATTTCTGAACAAGGACTCGTTCGTCGGCGGGTTCAACGACCCGGCCTGGTATCGGGCGAACATCCCGTTCCTCGAGGTGCCCGACCGGCAGATCCAGGACGTCTACTACTACCGGTGGAAGACGTGGAAGGAGCACCTGGTCTACACCGGGCCGCAGTACGGCTGGATCTCCAGCGAGTTCCTCAACCCGGTGTTCTACGGGGCGCCCTACGGTGGCATCTCGGCCGCCGCCGGGCACCACATCAACGAGGGCCGGTGGGTACGCAACAGCCAGTACCTCGACGACTACATCAACTACTGGCTCACCGGTCCCGGAGCGGGTCCCAAACCGGCGGAGGAGGCGGTCAACCCGAACACCACCGACTGGGGTCACGAGTACAGCTTCTGGGCGGCCAGCGCGGTCTGGAACCGCTACCAGATCAACGGTGACCGAGCCTTCGTGACCGCGCAGCAGCCGGCCCTGCAGCGGTTCTACGACCGGTGGAACGTGCAGTTCAACGCCGCTCTCGGCCTGTACTGGCAGGTGCCGGTCTGGGACGCCAGCGAGCTGTCGGCAGCGTCCTACCAGTCACCCGACCCCTATCACGGCGGCGCCGGGTACCGGCCGAGCATCAACGCCTACCAGTACGGTGACGCGCGGGCCATCGCGGCGATCGCCGTGCTCAACGGCGACTCCGCGACCGCGAACACCTACAACGCGCGGGCGGCGGCGCTGAAGACCGGCATGGACGCCCGGCTGTGGGATCCGCAGCGCAACTTCTACTTCCACGTGATGCGCGACCAGAACCCGAACCTCGGCAAGCTCGACACCCGCGAGCACATCGGGTTCGTACCGTGGATGTTCAACATGCCGGACGCGAACCGGTCGGCCGCCTGGGCGCAGGTCACCGATCCGCAGGGGTTCTACTCCGTTTACGGGCCGACCACCGCGGAGCGGCGCAGCCCACAGTTCATGCGCGACGCGCTGAGCGGGTGCTGCCGCTGGAACGGGCCGTCGTGGCCGTACGCCACCTCGCAGGTTCTCTCCGGTCTTGCCAATCTGCTGCAGGACTATCCGGCACAGCCCTACGCCGACAACGCCGACTTCGTCGATCTGCTTCGCAAGTACGCGCTGACGCAGTACCGCAACGGCGTCCCCTACGTGGCCGAGGCCCACCACCCGGACGAGAACCGCTGGATCTACGACGGGAACGGCCACAGCGAGGACTACAACCACTCGACGTACGTCGACAACGTGATCTCCGGGCTCATCGGCGTGGACGGCCGTGCCGACAACGCGGTCACGATCAAGCCGCTGGCCCCGTCGAGCTGGGACTACTTCCTGCTGGAGAACGCGCCGTACCACGGCCACAACCTGACCGTGCTCTGGGACCGCACCGGTAGCCGGTACGGCCGTGGCGCCGGCCTGAAGGTGTACGTCGACGGCGTACAGACGGCGGCGCAGCCGGGTTTGAATCCGTTGACCGTGAATGTCGGTGGCCCGGTGACGCAGCCGACCGGGGAGCGGGTCAACATCGCCGCCAACACCCAGCGGCACGGCAACGGGGCCACGCAGCCCTTCGCGTCCTACACGTTCACCGTCGACAACGCGTGGCGCACCATCGACGGCAACATCTTCGAGAACAACGTCCCGCAGAACACGCGCTGGACCACGTACAGCTCGCCGAACGCGACCGACCACGTCGGTGTCGACTTCGGCCGCCCGGTGACCGTCGACGACGTGCGGCTGTACTTCTACGACGACGGCGGCGGAGTGCGCGTCCCCACGAGTTACGAGCTGCAGTACTACACCGGCACCGAGTGGCTGACCGCCGCGACCGGCGCGTCGCCGCTCGCCAACGGGCTCACCCGGCACACCTTCGCACCGGTCACCGCGACCCGGCTGCGGGTGGTGGCGCCCAACCGGGGCGGTGGTGTCGGCTGGGGCCTGAGCGAGCTGCAGGTGTGGAGCCGGCCCACCTTCAAGATCTTCAACCGGCACAGCGGGAAGCTGCTGGCCGTGAGCAACGCGTCCACGGCCAACAGCGCGCCGGTGCAGCAGTACGGCGACACCGGCACGATGGACCACCGCTGGGAGCTCGTCGACAACGGCGACGGCTGGTTCCGGATCAGGAACCTCAACAGCGACAAGGTGCTCGGTGTCGCCGGCATGTCCACGGCCGACAGCGCCCAGGTCGTCCAGTTCGACGACAACGGCACCGCCGACCATCTGTGGCTGCCCGTGGACGCCGGGAACGGCAACTTCAAGCTGCTCAACCGGCACAGCGGCAAGCTGCTGGCGGTCGACTCGATGTCGACCGCCGACAGCGCGAACGTGCAGCAGTACCGGGACAACAACAGCAACGACCAGCAGTGGCAGCTGCGCCCCAGCGTGGGCCGCTAACGGCCGATCTCGTCCAGCTCGGCGACGTCGTCGGGAGCGAGCCGCAGGGCCGCCCCGGCGACGTTCTCGCGCAGGTGGGCCACCTTCGACGTGCCCGGGATCAGCAGGATGTTCGGCGACCGCTGCAGCAGCCAGGCCAGCGCCGCCGACATCGGCGTCGTCTCCAGCCGGGCGGCGACCGCGGACAGCGCCGACGACTGCAGCGGGCTGAACCCGCCGAGCGGGAAGAACGGCACGTAGGCGATACCGTCGGCGGCGAGTTCGTCGATCAGTGTGTCGTCGTGGCGGTGCGCCAGGTTGTACATGTTCTGCACGCACACGATCGGCGCGATCGACCGCGCCTCGGCGACCTGCCCGGGCGTCGCGTTGCTCACCCCGAGATGCCGGATCAGGCCGTCACGCTGCAGGTCGACGAGTGTGCCGAACGCCTCGGCCACCGGCTCGGGCTGCGGACCTTCGGCGTCGCCGAGCCGCAGGTTGACCACGTCGAGGGTCTCCAGGCCGAGAACCTCCAGGTTGTCGTGCACGGCCCGGCGCAGGCTCCGAGGGTCCCGAGCCGGGGGCCAGCCACCCTGGGCGTCACGGGTGGCGCCGACCTTCGTCACGATGTGCAGATCTTGGTGGTACGGGTGAAGCGCCTCCCGGATCAGCTGGTTGGTGACGCGGGGGCCGTACGCATCGGCGGTGTCGATGTGGGTGATGCCGAGGTCGACGGCCGCACGCAGGACGGCGAGCGCCCCGTCGTGGTCGGCCGGCGGGCCCATCACCCACGGCCCGGCGAGCTGCATCGCGCCGTATCCGAAGCGGGTGACGGTCAGATCGCCCAGCGGCCAGGTGCCGCCGGGAAGTGAAGTGGAAGCCATGAACACACTGTGCGAGAGTTACTCCCCAACGGGAAGTAGGCACCTTGAAGTGCGTAGGTGGTGGCGATGACGACGGCAGCACAGAAGAGAGAACAGGCCAAGGCGCGGTACGACGCCTTCCTGGCCGTGTGCCCCAGCCGCAAGCTGCTCGAACGGATCTCCGACAAGTGGGTCGCGCTGATCCTGTCGGCGCTCGGCAGCGGCCCCGACTGCGCCGGTGAGCCGCGGCCGATGCGGTACTCGGAACTGTCCCGCCTGCTCGCCGGCGTGAGCCAGAAAATGTTGACCCAGACGCTGCGCTCGCTGGAGCGGGACGGGCTGGTCACCCGCACCGTGGTGCCGACCGTGCCCGTCACCGTCTCCTACGAGCTCACCGACCTGGGACTCTCCCTGCACGAGACGATGCGCGGCCTCAAACGGTGGGCCGAGTCACACATGGACGAGGTGCTCGAGAACCGCGCCCGGAGTGAGGCCTAGCCGCGGCGCCACTTCTGGTTGAGGGTGCCGGCGCACTCCCACAGCTGCAGCCGCGCGCCGTCGTTGCCGTTCCAGTCCTGGATGTCGATGCACTTGTTGGCCTGCGGATTCACCAGGTCACCGGCGGCGCTCAGCACCCACTGCTGGGCAGGGTTGCCGCTGCACGTGACGATCTGCAGGACCGCGCCGTTCGCGGTCGAGCCCCACGGGATGTCGAGGCACTTGTTGTTGCCGGTGCGCAGTGCACCGCCGACCGCCTCCCACTTCTGGGCGGCCGAGTTGTTGCAGTTCCACATCTGCACGAGCACGCCGTCGGAGAAGTTGCCGTTCGGCACGTCGAGGCACTTGTTGTTCCAGTTGCTGATCACGGCGCCGCCGCCACCACCGCCGCCGGTCGTGGTGAGTGAGAGGCCGTACACCGAAAGGATCTCGTTGACCGGCTGGAACCACATCGTGCCGCCCGTGGTGCAGTTGCCGCTGCCGCCGGAGGTGACGCCCTGCGCCTGGTTGCCGGAGATCCACGAACCGCCGGAGTCGCCCGGCTGCGCGCACGCGTTGCTGCGGCTCAGGCCGGAGACGCTGCCCTGCGCGTAGTTGATCGTCTCGTTCTTGCCGAGCAGGGTGCCGCAGCGCCAGCCGGTGGTGCGGCCGGACCGGCAGATCGAGCTGCCGATCGCCGCCTCCTGCGAGCCCGCGACCAGCACGTTCCCGCCGGAGTAGTTGTTCACCCAGGGCTGCGAGACCCAGTTGCCGTTGGTACGGACCCACGCGTAGTCGTTGCCCGGGAAGGAGGAGCCGGCGAACGTACCCTGCGCCTGGTTGTTGAATCCGAGTGTCGGGCTGCCGGTCCCGCCGCAGTGTCCGGCCGTGACGAAGCCGCCGGCGACCGAGAACCCGACCGAGCACAGGGTGTTGCCGTTGATGACGTACTGGTCGCCGCCGCGGGTGTCGTACATCGGCTTCGGCGCCTCGGTGGCGGTCTTGACGGTGACCGTGCCGGCGCCGCTGTCCTTGGCGAACGCGCGGGCCTGGGCCTCGGCGCCCGGCTTGACGGTGACGACGACGCTGTTGGTCGCCGTATCGACGTACCAGCCGCGTACGGAGTCCGGTGCCGCCTTGCCGTTGCGGTCGAGCCTGGCCTGCGCCGCCGCGAGGTCGCGTGCGCTGCGCTTGACGACGGCCGGGACGGCGCCCTCGGCGCGGACCGCGGCCGCGTCGGCCTCGCTGGTGACGGCCACGGTGAGCCGCGTCGCGCCGGACGGGATCCAGGCGCCACCGAACCGGTCGCCGAGCGTCTTGCGCAGCCGCTGCTCGACGACGGGTGCGGCCGCCTCGGTGGTGAGCCGCCGGGCGATCTGGTCGTCGTCGAGCTTGAGGTCACGGCGCATCGCGGCGAGCATGCCGGGCGCGAGTCCGAGGTCGGCGGGCGCGACGGCTGCCGGTGGTGCGGGCTTCGGGTCGGCGTGACCGGCGAGAGGAGTGAGGGCGACCGCGGTGAGCGTCGCCCCGCCTATGGCGAGTGCCTTGACGAGAGGGCGTGGCATCGAGGGTCCTTTCACGCACACACGACCGCACGGCCCGGTTGTGGCGGGTCGTGGCGACGGCATGGAGCTGGGGATGGAGGAGAGAGAGCGCTCTCACAGCGATTCTCATCCTTCGATGCTTAATCGTCAATAAACCTCACTGAAACATTTCGGCCGATCCGGATCCGCCGTAACCGGGTGGTGGTCGCCGAGGAACCAGCGCTGGAACATCCAGCCCTGACGAGAGCCACATCGGGGGGATGACGGTGGTGGGCGGGGACGGCCGCCCACCACCTCGCCCGGTCAGCCCGCGGCCGCCGCCGCGGACGCCTCGATCGACTTGCGCAGGGCCTGGGCGATCGGCCCGCTGAGGTCGTTGAGGTGCTGGATGCGCTGCTTCTCGGCGCGTCTCGTCTTGCGGTCCAGCACGATGCCGAGGCCTCCCGCGGCGACGATGGCGACCATGGCCGCGTCGGTGTGGTCGACCTTGCCGGCCGGGTCGCGCAGGGCGCCCCGGACCCGGCTGAGCAGTTCTTTGCGAACCCGCGGATCCCGGATGGTCACCCTGGTCAAAGGAAAGATCCCGAGGGCTTTGTACGGCTCCACGCGAACCCATCCGCCGTCGTTGAGCTGCTGGCGTACCGCCTTGACCGTCGGGCTCTGCCGCCGGTCGACCCAGTGCTGCCACTTGCGTGGTTTGGCGGCCTTGATCTCCTCGAGAACCGCGGCGAGCACGGGGTCGGCCACGGGGTGCCGGCCGGCGACGGTGGCACGCCCGTTCTCGTCGGTGAGCAGTCCTTTGAGGTAGAGGTCGGCGAGCACCGCGGCACGGGTCATCGCGCCGATCTCGGTACCCACGCGGAACCGGCCTTTGTCGGGATCGTGGGCCAGCAGGAAGATGCGCTGGGGGAGGCTGCCGGGCAGTGTCATGGTCACTCCTCTTCTGCTTCCGGCTCGGGTGTGGCGGGGGGCCTGCCCGGTCCTCGCATCCGGCTGACGCCTCCGGGGAGGCGGCCGACGTCGGCGAGAGCCTTGCGCAGCAGGTACTCGATCTGTGCGTTCGTGCTGCGAAGCTCGTCCCCGGCCCACCGTGCCAGCGCGTCGTGCACGGCCGGATCGAGCCGGAGCAGCAGCTTCTTTCGCTCGGTAGCCATGGTGGGCCTAGGAGTAAAGGGATCCCGCGTTGACCACGGGCTGGGTGTCGCGGTCGCCGCAGAGCACGACCAGCAGGTTGCTGACCATCGCGGCCTTGCGCTCCTCGTCGAGGTCGACGACGTCGTGGTCGGCGAGGCGCTGCAGTGCCAGCTCCACCATGCCGACGGCGCCCTCGACGATCCGGGTGCGCGCCGCGACGACGGCGTTGGCCTGCTGGCGGCGGAGCATGGCGTGGGCGATCTCGGGGGAGTAGGCGAGACGGGTCAGCCGCGACTCGATGATCTTCACCCCGGCCGCGGCGACACGCACGCCGATCTCCTCCGACAGCCGGGCGGTGATCTCGTCGGCGTTGTCCCGCAGCGACATCAGCGTGGTGTCGTGCGAGTCGTAGGAGTAGCTGTTGGCGATGTGCCGGACCGCGGTCTCGGTCTGGATGGCGACGAACTCGATGAAGTCGTCGACCTCGAAGACCGCGCGGGCGGTGTCCTCCACCTGCCAGACGACCACGGCGGCGATCTCGATGGGGTTGCCGTCGGCGTCGTTGACCTTGAGGACGTCGGTCTCGTGGTTGCGGATCCTGGTGGAGACCCGGCGGCGGGCGGTCAGCGGGTTGACCCAGCGCAGCCCGTCGGACCGGACCGTGCCGGTGTAGCGGCCGAGCAGCTGCAGGACGCGGGCCTCGCCGGGCGCGACCGGGGTGAGGCCGATCGCGGCGAACGCGGCGGCGAGAAGGATCAGGACGGTGAGGCCCAGCAGGCCGCCGATGGCCGCGTCGCTGTCCTGCTGCACCGCGACGACGAAGACCGCGATGCTGACGAGGACGGCGACGAGGCACGAGATCAGGACGGGCCAGCCCGAGATGTCACGGGCGGCGCGCTCGCGTACCTGCGGGGCGGGGAGGTCGAGGTGTTCGGTCATGTGAGGCCTCCTCATGTGGCGATGTCTCGACAGTAGCAAACTGATATCACTTTTTCGACCCGGGTCCGTTGGCGGTCCCGTTCGGCGGCGACCGTAAGGTTGGAGGGTTGGTCGGCAAGGAAAGTGGGAGATCGTGAGTCAGAGTGTGCTGTCGTCCGCGGGGGTCGCCGCGCAGGCGGCCCGGAGGCGTACGTTTGCGGTGATCTCGCACCCCGACGCCGGTAAGTCGACGATGACCGAGGCCCTGGCCCTGCACGCACGGGTGATCGGGCAGGCCGGCGCCGTGCACGGCAAGGGCGACCGCCGCGGCGTGGTCTCCGACTGGATGGCCATGGAGCAGCAGCGCGGCATCTCGGTCACCTCGGCCGCGCTCCAGTTCTCCTACGGCGACACGGTCATCAACCTGCTGGACACCCCCGGCCACGCCGACTTCTCCGAGGACACCTACCGGGTGCTGACCGCGGTCGACAGCGCCGTGATGCTGCTCGACGCCGCCAAGGGCCTCGAGCCGCAGACGCTCAAGCTGTTCGAGGTGTGCCGCCAGCGCCGTATCCCGGTGATCACCTTCATCAACAAGTGGGACCGTCCCGGTAACGACGCGCTCGCCCTGATGGACGAGATCGAGCAGCGGATCGGGCTCAAGCCGACCCCGCTCACCTGGCCGGTGGGCATCGCCGGGCAGTTCAAGGGCGTCATCGACCGCCGCGAGGGCACGTTCATCCGCATGCAGCGTTCCCCGGGTGGCGCCGACCTCGCCATCGAGGAGGAGATGAGCGACGCCGAGGCCGCCGAGCAGTACGGCGCCGACTGGGAGACCGCCACCGAGGAGCTCGAGCTGCTCGCCATGACCGGCGCCGACCATGACCAGGCGGCGTTCCTCTCGGCGACCACCACCCCGGTGCTGTTCGGCGCGGCGGTCGCCAACCTGGGCGTACGTCAGCTTCTGAACATCCTGGTCGAGCTGGCACCGCCGCCGGAGGCCCGGCCGACGGTCGCCGGCACCGACAAGCCGGTCGACAGCGCGTTCTCCGGTTTCGTGTTCAAGATGCAGGCGAACATGAACCGCACTCACCGTGACCAGGTCGCCTTCATGCGGGTGTGCTCCGGCCGCTTCGAGCGCGGCATGATCGTCACCCACTCCGGCACCGGACGGCCGTTCGCCACCAAGTACGCCCAGCAGATCTTCGGCCAGGGCCGCGAGACCATCGACGAGGCCTTCCCGGGTGACGTGGTCGGCCTGGTCAACGCCACGGCGCTCGGTATCGGCGACACCCTCTACGTCAGCGAGCAGGTCCAGTACCCTCCGCTGCCGTCGTTCCCGCCGGAGCACTTCGCCGTGGTGCGCACCGACGACACGTCGGCCTTCAAGCGGTTCCGGCGCGGCATCGAGCAGCTCGACGGCGAGGGCGTCGTCCAGGTGCTCAAGTCGGAGCAGCGCGGCGACCTCGCGGTGCTCGCCGCGGTCGGACCCATGCAGTTCGAGGTCGCCACCTACCGCCTGGAGACCGAGTTCGGGGTCAAGGTCAAACTCGACCATCTGCCGTACGAGATCGCGGCCATCACCGACGCGGCCGGCAAGGAGATCCTCCGCACCGAGTCGAACGTCGAGGTGATGACCCGGGTCCGTGACGGCGCCCTGCTCGCGGTGTTCCCGCACCGGTGGCGGATGCGGACCATCGCCGGCCGTCACCCCGACCTGCGTCTGGACGCGCCGATGGACACCGGCCAGGCCTAGCCCGCACCCGACCCGCCGACCGGCGGCTCACGCCGGGCCGTCGGGTTCAGGCGGTGACCGCTGCCATCCGGGCCGCCACGTAACGCTCCAGCTCGGCACGGGGAACGGACTGGAGCGCCGGATGGGTGCGCAGCCATGCCGCGAGCCGGTCGGCGAGCGGGTCGGTGAAGTGCAGGGCGAAGTACTCGTCGTCGGTTCTGCTGAGCCGGTCGCGCAGCGGGTTGCTGCCGAACAGGCCGCTCGCCGCGAACTCCGCCTGCTCGTCAGGGCTGAGCGCGTTCCAGCCCGCGACCGAGTGCTCGAACACCGCCTGGTGCGCTTCGCCGCCGAAGCGGGACAGGCCGTCGCGGACCTGGAGCAGCACTTCGGCATCGCGGCCGCCGTTCCACAGGAACTGGGCGAAGCCGCCGTTGCCGACCTGCGTCAGGTAGAAGTCGGTGTGGTAGGCGGCGAGCGCTCCGTCGGCGAGATGCTCCGCCGCGGCGCCCTCCTCCAGCATGACGCTGATGATGGACGCGAACGATCGGATCACCGACTCGTCATCGGTCGCCAGAGCTTCGGAGGACACGACGAGCCGCGGGGCGGAGACATCGAACATCAGTAGATCCAACCATCAAAGCTGATCAACGACGCACCCGGCGCGCCGACCGGCAACCTCGGCCGAGCAGGGAACGCTTGACGCGCCGATCGCTGTCCATGCCGAGCCGAAACAGTGACGACCGGGCTGGCGCGGCTGTCCTAGCATGTTGTGCTCTACGGGGTTGCGCTCAGTGATCGTCGCCGCGTCGGAACCTTCGATCCTCACGAAACTGCCGGGAGCCCTCTGTGTCGCATCCGTCGCCGTCCTCGGCCAAGCCGACCCCCGCCTTCGTGGGCGCCTCCTGGGCGGCACTGTTCCTCGGCATCGTGGCCTTCGGCGTGGGCCTGTGGAACGCCGAGATGGTCGCCAGCGAGAAGGGCTTCTATGCGGCGGTGCTCGTCCTGGGCCTGTTCGCGGCCGTCTCGCTGCAGAAGTCGGTGCGTGACCGGGCCGAGGGTCTGCCGGTGTCGGCGCTGTACATGGGGTTGTCGTGGCTGGCAGTCGCGATCGCCATCGTGATGCTGGTGGTCGGTCTGGTGAACAGCGGAATGCTGCTGAGCGAGAAGGGCTTCTACGGTCTCGCGTTCGCGATGTCGCTGTTCGCGGCGGTCGCGGTACAGAAGAACGTGCGCGACACCCTGCAGTACCAGGCGTCGTCGCCCGCCGGGCTGCACACCGAGGCCTACGGATCCGACGACCGCTGACGCGACGGGTCACGAGACGCCGCGGATCGGTCGAGTCGGTGGGGACTCCGTCCGCTGACCGGCGGGGCCACGAGCAGGTCCTCCGGCCCGAGCCCGGCCGGCGAGGGGCCGGCGACGACCATCGTGGCCCTGGACCACGGCCGCTCCCGGGACAGGAACGGCAACTCCTCGGACAGCCAGTTCGCGACGTGCTCACGCTGCTCGGGCGAGTCGCCGTCGCGGGCGGTCAGCAGGAGTTCCTGCTCGTCGAGATCGCCCTGCAGCCAGATCGACGCGTCCAGCCACGGCGCGAGTTCGGCACGTATCACGCCGGTGCCCTCGACCCAGACCACGGGGGCACCGGCGGGCACCGCGATCGACCCGGGCCGGTCGCGACTGACCCACGCGTCCGGGCGGAAGCTCACTCCCGTACCCCCGTGAAGGGGTTGAAGGATCTTCTCGATCAGGAGATCGCCCCAGTCGAAGCAGGCGTGATGCCACGCTACATCGTCGGTGTGCACCACCGCCGAACCCGGTACCGACCTGCGCAGACGTTCAGTCAGGGTGGTCTTTCCGGCACCTCCCCGGCCGTCGATCGCGAAGACCCGCGGACGCCCGGACACCCCCGGCGACGCCGCGAACAGCCGCGAGACGGCATCACCGACGGTGACCAACCGCCAGCCGGTGGCCTCAATCTCGCCTGGACGCAGACGCATCGACATGCACATTCGTATCTCCGTACCTGCCACCTCCCAAACGAAGGCGGGTCAGGCGGGCGGCACCGGTACCGGACGCCGTGTGACGGTGGCGACGCCGAGCTGCATGTGCTCGTTGTCGCCCCAGCACCACAGGCTCCGGTCGGTACGGATCCCGCACGCGTGCGAGGTTCCCGTGCCGACCGAGAGCCAGGAGCCCGCCACGCGGACCGGGGCGTGCCGCTCGATCAGGCTGCCGTCGCCCAGCTGACCATGGAAGTTGTCGCCCCAGCACCAGAGGCTCGCGTCGGTCCGCCTGCCGCACGCGAACTCGTCGCCGGTCGAGACACTCGTCCAGGTCGCGGCGCGGCCCACGCGTACCGGCTCCGGGACGTTTCTCGTGTCGCCGTTGCCGACCTGCCCCTGCCGGTTGCTGCCCCAGCACCAGAGGCCCCGGCCGGGACCGACCGTGCAGGTGCCGGCCGGTTGACGGAGCGGTTCGCCGCCCCAGCACCGCCGGGAACCGTCGGTGCGCCACGCGCAGGTGTGATCGCCGGCCGGGACGACCCGGTCCCAGCCGGTGCCGATACCGACGCGCAGGGGGACGTCGCTGAACAGGTGCGTCGTGCGGGTGCCGTCGCCGAGCTGGCCGCTGGAGTCGTCGCCCCAGCACCACAGGGCACCGGCGACGGTCAGGGCACAGGTGAATCCGGACCCGGTGGCGACCGCCTTCCAGGTCAGATCGGCGTGCACGCGTACCGGCTCGGTCACGTCCCGGGTGCCGCCGTCACCGATCTGACCGGCGCCGTTCTCGCCCCGGCACCAGAGCGTGCCGCCGGTGCGTACGCCACAGGCATGACCGGCGCCGTTCTCGCCCCGGCACCAGAGCGTGCCATCGGTGCGTACGCCACAGGCGTGACCGTCGCCGGGAACGACAGTGGCCGGTGTGCCGCTGGTGTCGTCGCCCCAGCACCACAGGCTGCCGTCCGTGCGGAGGCCGCACGTGTGCCGGGATCCGACCGTCACGGCCCTCCACCTACCGCCACCCGCGACCTGGACCGGCTCGTTGCGGTCGACCGTCGTGCCGTCGCCCACCTGGCCGTACTCGTTGCCGCCCCAGCACCAGAGCGTCCGGTCACCGCGGAGCGCGCAGACCGACACGGGCCCGGCGGCCACCAGCGACCACGAGACGGCAGCCTCGGCCCGCGCCGGGGCGACCAGCGTCAGAACCGCCAGCAGCAGGACGGCACAGCGACTCCCGCGCCGCACGTTGTCGCAGGTCGCGGGCATGGTCCCAGTGGATCACCCGGTGGGGCCGGGCCGCGGGTCAATGAGCGAGCGCGGCGCTCAGAATGCCGGGGAGCGCGGCCATGTCGGTGAAGATGTGCGCGGCGCCCGCGTCGATCAGCACCTGCGGGATGCTGTGCGACGGGCTCGCGGGCGGGCAGTAGCCGAACACGGTGGCACCCGCCGCGACCCCCGCGCGGACACCGGTCGGAGTGTCCTCGACGACCGCCGTGCGAGCCGGGTCGACACCCAGCGCGGCCGCGGCGGCCAGGTAGACGTCCGGCGCGGGCTTGCTACGAGGAGTCTCCATCCCGCTGAAGATCTTGCCGGCGAACACGGTGTCCAGACCGACCTTGGCCAGCTGCAACTCGACCTTGTGCCGGTCGGCGCCGCTCGCGCACGCCAACCGCCCGCCGTAGACGCGGTCGATCTCCCGGGCCGCGGCCACCGCGCCGGGAATGGGCTGCAGATCCAGCACCAGGGCGTCGTTGCGGCGCTTGCGGAATTCGCCGAGCCACTCGTCGGTCACGACGAACCCGGTGTTCGCGGTGATCACGCCGGCCTCGTCGCGCAGCGCCCGCCCGACGAACAGGCGGAAACAGTCCGCCTCGGAGATCGGCCAGCCGAGCTCGTGCAGCATCGTCCGGAGCACCGAGTTCGTGATGCGTTCCGAGTCGACGAGCACCCCATCACAATCGAAGAGCACGGCGTCGTACGGAAGCGCGGCGGATTCCAGCATGGCGGTGACCCTAACCGCGCGTGAATCCGGCGGCCATGACCGGGCGCACAGCCGGACGACTGCGCCGATCCCTCGCGGGGGATCGGCTTCCGACCCGGAACCCGGTGAAGCTGGCCTCGAGGGCCTCCCGCTCCGGCGAGCAGCACATGACGCCCACGTCGATCGTCTCCGGCAGATCCAGCTCACCCCGGTGGCCGGGCACGGCACCACCGACAGGTCCGAGTGGATTGCGGCGGCTCGTTGAGTGAGGACATCGCGGCCAGTCCATTGGCGCACTATCAGAGACGGCCGGCGTGACCTGCGATAACACTTTTCCGATCCGGGTCCGCGAAATGCGTACGCATGGCCAGTCTTTTCTTTGCTTTGTTTTAAGTGCCTGTCGGGCGCGCGTGCGGGATGCCTAGCATTCCGGCGAGTTTCAGTCTTGTTCCGCATGCTGGGGAGTCTTCTGTGCCGTCTTCCGCACCCATCGAGCCGACGCCGCCGGGTCCGGGCCGTCATGCCCGGCGCTCGCGGGGCCTGGCCGTCGCCGCGGCCGGCGTCGCCGTCGTCCTGATCGCGGGCGCGGCCGTGTGGGCGAACCGGCCCGACACGGCAGAGCCGTCGCAGGACGTCGCCGCGAACCTGCCGCTGCCGTCCGGCACGAGCAGCGCCACCGCGGCGGCGGCATCCGTGCCCACGCCCGGCGCCCGCAAGCCGTCCGTATCCGCGTCCGCCCCCGGAAAACCGTCGGCCGCCGCGAAACCGGTCGTCGCCAGGGGCGGCTGGATTCCGGTCGACCCGGCTGTCTGGAATGAGCAGGTCGCCGCATTCAAGAAGACGAAGGCCGACCCGCCGGTGAACGCCGGAAACCTGCCGGAGTTCCGGGCCGACTGCAAATACAGCCACCGCAAGCCGGACGACCCGATCGTCGCCCCCGGCCTGCCGGGCGCCTCGCACATGCACTCGTTCGTCGGTAACAAGGCCGTGGACGCCCATACCACCGCCGAGGACCTCACGAAGTTCACGGCCACCACCTGCAAGCCGACGGTCGACCACTCCGCCTACTGGGTGCCGACGCTGTACGAGGCGGCCACGAAGAAACCGGCCGAGACCACTGGATTCCGGGTCTACTACCGTTCGCTGCGGAACAATTCGAAGGGCATCATGCCCATTCCGAACGGCCTGCGAATGATCGCCGGGGACGCCAAGAAGAAGGTGCCGACCCCGCGCGGCGCGCAGGGTCAGTTCTACTGTGCCTTCTACGGGCCCGGTGACATCGACGGTTATGCGCGCAGCGACAACGGGAACTGGCCGATCTGCGGTGAGCCGGCCAGCCTGCACTTCATGCTGCAGTTCCCGGACTGCTGGGACGGCAAGCACCTCGACAGCCCCAACCACAAGGACCACGTGGCGTTCGGGAACAACGAGAGCTGCCCGGCGTCACACCCGGTGCGGATCCCGGCATTGACCTTCGACATCGCGTACGGGGCCAAGGGCACCAAGGCCGGCTACTACCTCTCATCCGACCCGGACGGCAAGAGCGCCTCTTCGATGCACGGCGACGCGTTCGTGATGTGGGACTCCAAGGCGCTCAACCAGCGGGTCCGCAACTGCATCGCCCAGCGGCGGACCTGCAACAACGACGGCTACGACCCGTTCTCGTACTGACTCCGCGTCCTTCAGCCGTTCAGTTTCGCCGCCCATCCGGCCAGGTCCACCCGAGGCAGCAACCGGCCGTCCGGATCGGCGCCGAACTGAACGAGCGGGCTCTCGGCCAGGCGCCCCGGCGCCTGGCCGGCGGCCCCCGGTCCCTGCTCCCAGTCGGAGTGCTCGATCGCGCCGAGTCCGTCCACCACGTACCCGACATGGTTGCCCTGATGTTCGACCAGCAGGACCCGGCTCGTCGCCGGGTCGATCGCGGACGGCTGGCCGATCAGCCGCTTCAGGCACAGCAGCGACACCACGCTCTCGCGGTGGGTGAACAACCCGATCACGCCGGTGCCGACGTCCGGCAGCGGCGAGAAGTCCTCCGGGTAAGCGATGATCTCGGCCACCTGATCGAGCGGTGTGGCCACCTCGACTCCGGCGCGGTAGGTAAGGTAACGGTCGCTCTTCGCGGTGCCGCCCGCTGGACGGCCCGACCGGGCGGTCTCCTGCTTGGTGTTGAGCCGGCTGAGCCCGTGCAGCGTCGGATCGCCGGTCAGACCGTCGGGGTCGATCACCAGGTGCTGGCCGTGCCCGGGGATCAGCACCGCACCGAGGAACCGGCCAGCGTTCGGCATCCCGAGCGTGGGCAGCGGGCGGACCTGCGTGTCGTCCAGTGTGACGATCTCCACGATCTCGGAGACCTGCAGAGCGACCAGGCCGCCCGGATACCGCCAGAGCAGGCCCTGCGCACCGCCCGAGTCCGCCGCCGCACCCAGCCCGAGCGCCTGCACGAGGTCGACGACCGGCACCAGATCACGCATGTACGTGGTGACGCCACGGCACATGTCGCCCTTGAGCGGTGAGTCGGCGACGACCAGCTGGGGCAGCACGGTGTGGATGTCGGTGAGGCTCACCGCCAGGCGGAAGTCCCGGCATCGCACGAGCAGCATCGGCCGGCCGGTGCGCGGATCGGCACCGGACGGCTGCGCCGCGGCCACCCGGACCTCGGCGGGGTCGGCGACCGTGGGGACGCCCGGCAGGGACAGGATGGCGTGGGCGTCCAGGATGCTGACGACGGCGCCGGTCTCCTCGTACCCGAAGGTGTGGGAGAAGACCAGGTCGTCGGCGGTGTCCCTGGTGTCGTGGCGCTGGTCGTCGGGGACCGTGGTGATGCCGTCGATGCGGTCGGCGACCACGCCGAGCATGCGGCCACCCTCGCTGATGATCACGATGACCGGGTCGGTCCGCCCATCCACCGGCCAGTCCAGCGCCGATGCCAGGTCGAGCACCGGGATCACCACGTCGCGCAGATGCACCGCGCCGAGCAGACCGGGCGCGCGGGCCGGCACCGGCGCCAGCTCGCGCGGGCAGGGGATGACCTCGCGCAGCACGGTCAGCGGCAGCGCCACCTGGGCGTCGGCGATCCGCAGCAGGCCGTACGTGGTGTTCATCGCCGTACTCATGGCGTCGATCCGCCGCACGCGCCGGCAAGCTGGCCGAGCAGGGCGGTCACCTCGTGTGAGGCTTCCTGCTGTGCGGTCGTCGAGCTGGTGATCTGGCCGATCGCGGTGTCGGTCTGGCGGGCGCTCTCCCGGATCCGCGTGAGCGCGCTGCACGCCCGGTCGGAGACGTCGGCGCCCTCGTTGACACGCAGGGCGGACTCGCTGATCAGCTTGGCGATCTGGCGCGCCGCGTCACCGGACCGCTCGGCCAGCTTACGGACCTCACCGGCGACGACAGCGAAGCCGACGCCGTGCTCGCCGGCGCGGGCCGCCTCGATGGAGGCGTTGAACGCCAGCAGGTTCGTCTGACTCGCGATCTCGCCCATCACCGAGACGATCTCCCCGATCTCCCGGGTCGACGCCTGGATCAACTTGATCGCCTCGATCGAGCGCTGCAGCTCGGCGGCTCCCTGATCGGCGTCGCCGGCCGTGCGCCGTGCCAGCTCAAGGGCCTGTCCGCTGGTCTGCGCGATGGTCGTGGTCGCCGAGGCCAGGCCGCCGACGGTCGCGGTCATCTCGGCGGTCTTGGCCTGCACCAGCTGCTCCATCTGCACCTGCGCGGTGATCTCGGTGGCGTACTTGACGACCTTGAAGGGCCTGCCGTTCAGGTCGAACACCGGGTTGTAGGTCGCCTGGATCCAGATGTCGCGCTGGTACTTGCCGAGCCGGTGGTAGCGGCCGGCCGAGAACTGGCCCTTGTTCAGGTTGAGCCAGAAGTCCCGGTACTCCGGGCTGACCACGTACTCAGGGCTGCAGAACATGCTGTGATGCTGACCGACCACCTCGCGCAGCGAGTAGCCGGTTGTCCGCAGGAAGTTGTCGTTGGCGTACAGCACGATGCCCTCGGGGTCGAACTCGATCACCGCCTGCGACCGGTCGACGGCGTTGACCTTCGACTCGAACTCGGCGCTGCGCACCTTCGTGCCGGTGACGTCGGTGGCGAACTTGACCACCTTCATCACCCGGCCGTCGGTGTCCAGGATCGGGTTGTACGTCGCCTGGATCCAGACCTCCTTGCCCAGAGCGCCGATCCGCTTGTACTCGCCGCTCTGGTACTCGCCGGTGCCCAGACGCTCCCAGAAGTTGGCGTACTCGGCGCTCTGCGCGTGCTCCGGCTCGCAGAACATCCGGTGATGCTTGCCGATCACCTGATCCGGCCGGTACCCGGTGAGCGCCAGGAACGAATCGTTGGCGTCGAGCACCTCACCCTTGACGGTGAACTCGACGACCGCCTGGGAGCGCTTGATCGCGTCGAGCTTGCCCTCGAAGTCGACGTTGCGCAGCTTCTGCGGGGTGACGTCGTAGGCGAACTTGATCACCTTCACCGGGCGGCCGTCCGGGCCGACGATCGGGTTGTAGGACGCCTGGATCCACACCTCGTTGCCGGCCTTGCCGAGCCGCCGGTACTCGCCCGCGTGGAACTCGCCGCGCGCCAGGCCGCGCCAGAAGTCCCGGTAGTCCTCCGACGCGGTGTACGCCGCCTCGCAGAACATCCGGTGGTGCTTGCCGACCACCTCGTCACGGGCGTAACCGACCGCGGCCAGGAAGTTGTCGTTGGCCGACAGGATCGTGCCCTGCAGGTCGAACTCGATCACGGCCTGCGAGCGGTTCAGGGCGGCGACGGTCGACTCGAACTCGGCGCTGCGCTGCTTCGCCACGGTGATGTCGGTGGCGAACTTGACCACCTTCAGCGGGCGGCCGTCCAGGTCCAGGATCGGGTTGTAGGTGGCCTGGATCCACACCTCGCGATCACCCTTGCCGAGACGGCGGTACTCGCCCGACTCGAACTCGCCGCGCCCGAGCCTCGCCCAGAACGTGCGGTACTCGGCCGAGTTCGCGTACTCGGTCTCGACGAACATGCGGTGGTGCTGGCCGACCACCTCGCGGGCCTGGTAACCGAGCGTCTGCAGAAAGTTGTCATTGGCGGCCAGGATCGTGCCTTCGAGATCGAACTCGATCACGGCCTGGGAGCGGTCGATGGCGTTGACCCTGCCCTCGGACTCCGCGACCGCCCGACGCTCGGCGGTGGTGTCGCGCAATGCCACGACCAGGCGCTTCGGACCACGATTCGAGGCACGGGCCAGTCGTACGCCGGCCTCGTAGCGAACCTGGCCGCCGGTGGGCCCGACGGCGCCGAACACAGCGGGCCGGCCTTCCTGCGCGGCGCGGCCCAGCTCGGCGAGAACCCCGTCCGCGCCGAGCAGCCCGGCCACCCACTGCGCGTCGACGTGCTCAGACACGGCGACCAGGTCGCCGTTCTCGGCATCGATCACCAGCCCGAGCACGCCGTCGGACACGACGACCCGGAAGGCTTCGGCGAAGGCGGGATCGCCGGCGAGGTCGGCGGGCTGCGGCTGGTCCGTCATCTGGTCTCCCCGGTGCAGGCGGGCGCCCCTGCCGGACACCTCCGCCTGCACCATCGACCTCAGCCGGGAACGCTTAGCCCCTGCGACCGTACTGCACCCTGTCAGGCGACTTCGCGGACCTGCTCGGACAGGGTGGGCCACAGCGCCGGGCCCGATCCGATCGTCAGCTCGGTGGTGAACTCCGGGCCGTGGCCGCCGAGAACGACACCGGCCTCCCGGGCGATCAGCGCCCCGGCGGCGATGTCCCAGAGGTTCGTGTCCAGTGCCAGGCCGCCGTCCAACCGGCCGGCGGCCAGGTAGACGAGGTTCAGCGCGGCGGGGATCCGGCGGATGTCACCGGCCAGCGGCAGCAGTTGACGGATCACCCGGCCGGCGCGGTCCTTGGTACGCGGATTGGGCTGGAAACTGACGCCCACCAGGGCCTTCTCGAGTTCGGGCTCGCTCGACGCGGCGATCGGCTCGCCGTTGAGCAGCGCACCCCGTCCGTCGACGGCGCTGAACGTCTCGTCCGCGGCCGGGTCGTGCACCACCGCCATCCGAGGCTGATCGCCCTGATAGAGCGCGATGCACACCGACCACGGGCCGGTGCGGCTCACATAGTTGCGGGTGCCGTCCAGCGGGTCGACGATCCAGGACCAGCCACTCGTACCGGGCCGGCCGTGCCCTTCCTCGGCCTGGACGGCGTCGTCGGGCCACTGCTGCAGGAGCGCGTCGACGATGAGCCGTTCACTGTCGATGTCGACATCCGAGACGACGTCGTTGACGTGGGCCTTGGGCGCGCCCATCTTCAGGGTGTCGCGCCGCTCCAGCTGCAGACGCCCGGCGCGGACCGCCAGGCCGGCGGCGAGCTCGCGGGCCGCGAGAAGATCTCGTTCCATCGTCCGGGAGCCTATCCCCTCAGGTTCGCGGCGGCGATCGCGCGACCATCGAGGAGCTGGCCGGGCAGGTGCGGGACTCCCTCGACGCCCGCTACGAGGCGCTACGTTCCGACCTCGTGGTCGCCCGCACCCACGACACGGTCACTCAGGTGACGGCCTTCCTGTTCAGCGTGCTGGCCGTGTTCCCGGCGTCCCGGCTGACGCCGTACCGGAGACATCCTGAGCTCCGATGACGGCGAGCAGTTCCAGCTTCTCGTAGCTCTCGGTACCGGGCACGGCCGTGTAGACCAGCAGCGAATGCCCCTGATCGGGGTCGAGCATCGCCTGGCATGTCAGCTCCAGCGCGCCGACCTGGGGATGCACGAAGCGTTTGAGGTGGGCGTACCGGATGCCGATCTCATGTTCCCCCCAGACCTCGCGGAATTCCGCGCTGCTGTCGAACAGCAGTTTCTGCAGGTGGGCAGCCCACGAGCGGGGGCCGCGAAGAGTGACGACGTGTCGCAGCCCGGAGGCGAAGACGCGCGAGTGCAGCGGGTGGTCGTCGGGATGGTAGAGCGCACGGCACGCCGGATCGGTGAACCAGCGGTAACCGATGCTGCGGGCCGGGCCGGTGAACCGGGTCAGGTCGCCGTTGAGAGCCACGCCGAGCCGGTTCTGCCGCAGGGTCTCGCCGAGTTCGGTGACGATCTCGGCGGGCGTGTCGGCCAGCCGGTCGAAGATGCGCAGCAGACCGGGGCTGATGTGCTCACCGGAACCGCCGCGCACCGGCGGATGGTGCCCGGCCAGCCGGAACAGGTGATCCCGCTCGTCATGCGACAGGTGCAGACCCTGCGCGATCGAGGCGATCATCTGCTCGGAGGGGTGCGGGCCACGCTCGCGCTCCAGCCGGCTGTAGTAGTCGGCGGAGATGTGGCAGAGCGTGGCCACCTCCTCGCGCCGCAGCCCGGACGTCCGGCGGCGCTGCCCACGGGGCAGGCCGACGTCCTCGGGCTGCAACGACTCACGCCGCCGGCGCAGGAACTCGGCGAGTCCGGATCGATCGATGGGCACTGTGGTCCCCTTCACCGCGGTGCTGCTTCGTACGTCCTGGTCAGTTTCTCCGAGACGGCCCAGACGCGTGCGGCCTCCTCCTCACTGCGCAGCCGTGAGTAGAGTTTCTGCTCCGCCGGGGCACCGCCCAGGTTCCCCGGCCCGCTGGGACCGTAGAAGGTGGCGTCCTGCCCGATCGTGGCCGCCTGGACGGCGGGCAGCGCCGCCGACGCGGGGGTGCCCAGGAGGATGCCGGCCGCCGACATCGCCCCGATCAGCCGCCGGCCCGCGGTCTGCCGTGTCCGTCCCACCTCCGGACGCGCCGCCAGCAGACTCGTCGCGGCGACGCCCGGGTGTGACAGGTTGCTGGTGATGCCCCAGTCGTTGCGCCGGCTGCGCCTGCTCAGCTCGAGCGCGAACAGCCCGAAGGCGATCTTCGACTGGCTGTAGGCGCGCATACCGTCGTACGAGCGTTCCCAGTTGAGGTCGTCCCAGTTGATCGCGCCGGAGTTCGCCGCGACGCTGATCTGGTTGGTCACCCGCGCCCGGCCCGCCCGCAGCAGCGGCATGAGGTGCGCCACCAGGGCGAAGTGGCCCAGGTGGTTGGTGCCGAACTGCAGCTCGAACCCGTCCGCCGTCAGCTGCCGGTCCGGCGGCGTCATCACGCCGGCGTTGTTGATCAGGTAGTGGATCGGCTCGCCCTCGCGGCGCAGGCTCTCGCCCAGGGCCGCCACGGAATCCAGGGACGAGAGATCGAGCGTACGCAGGGACAGGCGGGCGTCCGGCGTACGGTCCCGGACGGCGGCGATCGCGGCCGCACCCTTCTGCTCGTTGCGCACCGGCATGACGACCTCGGCTCCGGCGGCCGCCAGCCGTGCCACCACCTCGAGGCCGATGCCGTCGCTGCCGCCGGTCACCACGGCACGCCTTCCGGACAGATCGGGGACGGTGATGTTGACGGGTTTGCGGGCCATGAGCTGCTCCTGAGTGTCGTTCGCTGGGGTGTGACACCAGAATGCGGCGGACGCCGGACCTTAACCACGGCCCGACGATCCCAGGCTGAGCAGAAGTTCCAGTTGACGCTTGATAAAGCAGATGCTTGAGTACGGGGTATGGACGCCACTATCGACGAAGAGCGGCTCGACGCGCTGTTCACCGCGCTCGGCGACCGGACCAGGCGTGACATCGTGGTCCGGCTCAGCTCCGGCGAGGCGACCGTCAAGGAGCTCGCCGAGCGCTACGCCATGACCATGCAGGCCGTGTCCCAGCATCTCCGGGTGCTCGAACGGTCCGGACTGATCAGCCGCGGCAGGCATCGGCAGACCCGGCCGTGCCGGCTCGAGCCGGAGGCGCTGGCGGTCGCCGTCTCCTGGATCGAGGAGAGCCGGCGCACCTGGGCCGAGCGGATGGACGGCCTGGAGACACGCCTGGCCCAGCTGCAGGAGGGTGACGACCGGTGACCGACGACGAGTTCATCCACCGGCGGGTCTTCCGCGCGCCGCGCGAGCTGGTGTGGCACTGCCTCACCGAGCCCGCCGAGCTGGCGCACTTCTGGGGACCGCGAGGAACGACCACCCCGGCCGACGGCATCGTCGTCGAGCTGTGGCCCGGCGGTCGTTTCGAGACCCTCATCGTCGGCGAGCACGGCGTCCATCGGATGGCCGCCACGTTCACCGAGGTCGTGGCGCCCGAGAGGCTCGCCTGGATCGAACCGGCCAGCGGCATGCGGACGACCAGCACGCTCGAGGACCTCGGCGGCGGCGCGACCGCGGTCGTCATTCATCAGCGGCATGTGCCCGAGGCGATGCGGACACCGGAATCCCGGGACGGCTTCCTGACCTCCCTGGACAAACTCGACGAACATCTCGTACGCCGGACGGGTTCGGCCCGCCGTTGTGGAGGGGAGCCGGCATGACGTCACCGCAGAACTGGGTCGCACCGACCTGTCGAGGATTGGCCGACCTGCTCGAGGCCGTCCCCGGCCAGAGCTGGGACGCGCCGTCGCTGTGTGAGAAGTGGCTCGTGCGGCACGTCATCGCCCACGTGACGATGCCGGTCCGGCTGAGCCCCGAGCGGTTCGGCGCCGAGATGGCAGCGGCCGGTGGCGATTTCACGGTCCTGTCCGACACCGTGGCCGAGAGGGACGCGTCCCTGCCGATCGCCGACCTCCTCGACCAGCTTCGATCACCGTCACTGCACGCATGGCAGCCACCGGGAGGTGGAGCAGCCGGTGCCCTGAGCCACGCGGTGATCCATTCGCTGGATGTGACGATCGCGCTGGGCCGCCCCGCGGTCGCGCCGGACGGTGCGATCAGCGCCGTCCTCGACCGGCTCGCCGCCGCTGGCGGGGCCATGTTCGGACTCGACCTGACCGGCGTGCGGCTGGAGGCCGCTGACGGCGCCGCGTCCGGCCTCGACCTGGCCGGCGTTGCGGCCGAGGTCGCCGATACTGTTTGGAGCTGGGGAGAGGGCCGGACGGTTCGCGCGGAACGCACCGCACTGGTCGCCCTGTTGAGCGGTCGGACCCTGCCCGACGGCAGCCGGCTGCCCCGCGCCTGAAGGACCCATAGGATCGTCCGCATGGCACTCCGACCCGCTCATGTGAACATCAAGGCCATCGACGCCGGTGCGGTCGGGGAGTTCTGGGCGCGGGCGCTCGGCTGGACGGCGTACCCGGGATCCGAGGGTGTCACCACATACGTCGGCCCCGCCGGTGGCCTGGTCTGGCCGGACCCGCTCGTGCTCGGTGTCGACGTGGTGCCCGTGCCGGAGGCAAAGACGCCGGTCAAGAACCGGATGCATCTCGATCTCGCCACCACCTCGCCGGAGCATCAGGCGGAGCTGGTCCGGCGCCTCCTGGACCTCGGGGCCGACACCACCGACGTCGGCCAGCGTGACGTCCCGTGGACGGTGCTGGCCGATCCGGAGGGCAACGAGTTCTGCGTGCTGGAGCCCCGCGAGGTCTACCGGGACACCGGTCCGATCGCGGCGGTGGTGGTCGACTGCGTGGAACCGCGGGAAATGGCGCGGTTCTGGGGCGGGGCTGTCGACTGGACGCTGCATACGGTGACCGACGATTTCGCGACGCTGCGCTCCGCCAAGGGTACCGGCCCCTACCTGGAGTTCCTCCGCACGCCGGAGAAGAAGGTCGCACCGGACCGCGTGCATCTCGACCTGCTGCCGTACCCCGCCGACGACAGGACCGCCGAGGTGGCCCGGCTTCGCACGCTCGGCGCGACCGACCTCGACCTGGGCCAGGGCGATGTCCCGTGGACCTGCCTGATCGACCCGGACGGCCACGAGTTCTGCGTCCTCTAGTCCCTGGCCTCGCTGTTGAGTCGGGCCTCGCCGACACCGGGGACCCTCCGGACGCGACGACCACATGGGCGATCGACTCCGCGACCGCGGCCTGCCACAGCGGTACCCGCAGGTCCGGTGGTGGGTCGAGCATGACGGTCTGTGACACCGGAACCGTCAGGGTCGCCCCGCAACCCCTGCACAAGAAGACCGTCATGCCACCCTCGCGTCCGCTCAGGTCAAGGTGATCCGGGTGTCCGCACGCAGGCTGCGCGACCCCGCCTCGACCTTGGCGAGTTCGCCGAGCATCGCTTTCGCGGCGTCGTCGGTGCCGGGTGGTGGGGTGAAGGTGCCGTCGGCGATGTGCTGGGCGTGGAACGGGATGTTGACGCTCTCGAAGACGGGAATCATCCGCAGGGTCGTGACGACCTGCTTGAGCTGCTGCACCGCGCGGGTCCCGGCGGCGATGCCGCCGTAGGAGACGAAACCGACCGGGGCGTACGCCCATTCGCGCGCCAGATGATCGAGCGCGTTCTTGACCGCGGCGGGATAGCCGTAGTTGTACTCCGGGGTCACGATGACGAACGCGTCCGCGCTCTCGACACGGGCGCTCCACTCGCGGGTGTGCTGGTGCACGTACTGCCGGAGCCGCGGGTGGTGTGGCTCGTCGAGCAGGGGCAGGCCGATCTCGGCGAGGTCGGCCACGTCCACGTCGAAGTCGCCGTGAGCGCGGGCGCGGTCGGCGAACCAGTCGCCGATGGGCAGTCCGGCGCGGCCGGGACGGGTCGAGCCGATGATGACCATGAGTTTGGGCATGAGCGTGTGTTGCCTTTCCGAAAGGTGTGGAACGTCAGCCGCCGGTGGCTACCGCGGCCGGCGGACTCGATGTCCCGGGAGCTCGGCGTCAGCTGACCGGCGGACCAGCATGTAACCGTAGGGCGGGCCGCCATCCTCGGGCGGGGTGTGGCCTTGGAAGACCATGTCGAACCCGGCCCGGGCGAAGCGGTCCTCCATCTCCCGCGCCGACATCCAGTACCGTTCGAAGTCGACACCGAGACTGCTGCTCGGCCCGTTGCGGTGCAGGGTGCCGTCACCGTGCTTGAAAGCCGTGACAAGGCACCCGCCCGGCCGTACGACCCGCGCGAGCTCGGCGAACGCGCGGTCCCGGGCGTCCGGCGCCAGGTAGATCAGCGAGAACCAGCACACCACCCCGGCCAGTGAGGCGTCCTCGAACGGCAGCGCGCGCACGTCGGCCACCGCGTACTCGAAGCCCGGATTCTCGCGCCGCGCCGTCTCGATCATCCCGGGCGACAGATCCACCCCACGCGGGGACAGGCCCCGGCCGGCCAGGTACGGCAGAAGCCGTCCCGTGCCGCAGCCGACGTCCGCCACTTCCGGACCCACGGCCAGCGTCATCTCGGCGAACATGTCCAGCATCGCCCGCTCGACCGGCATGCTCTCCAGCACCCCGACCAGGTTTTTCGCATACCAGTCCGACAGCACGTCGTGCGCGTGCCGCAATTCCTCGGTCCTGGCGTCCATGCCAAGCCGTCCTTCCCCCGTCGAGACAGTCGTGACGGCGAACCTACCGTCTCGACGGGGGACCGCCGTGTGGGTCAGTCGCGGAACTCGATGGCGAGTGGCGCGTTGTTGTTGGACTCGTCGGGGTCGTTGTAGCCGTTGTTCAGTGGCAGCAGCTCGGTGGATGGCACGAAGGTGAGCCGGGCTCGCTTCGGTGTGTCGATGTTCAGCGTCAGCGTGCGGGTCCCGCCGGCGGCGAGTTCGGCGCCGGTGCAGAACACGTCCACCATCCCGGCCTGCGGCTTGCCCATCGTGCAGCCGGGTGGCGGATCGATCAGCTTCATGCCGGCCATGATGATGCTCTGCGTCCGGTAGGGAATCTTCGAGGCGCCGAGGTTGCGTACGGTCAGCGTCATCGAACCCGTCCAGCGGCCGTTCGCCTGCCGGGTCATCACGAGATCGGTGCCGGTCAGTTTCAGATCCGAGGCGTACGGGTTGACCGTGCGGTCCGCCTCGCCCTGCTGGACGAAGGACGACCCGTTCCAGGTGAACGTCAGCCACTGCCGGGAGATGTACCGCTCGTTCGCGAGTTGCCTCTCGGCGCACCGCCAGGCCATCGGGAAATCAGCGATCTCGACCTGGATCGCGCCGTCCGTGCCCGCACGGATACCGCAGATCGCGACCGCGTCGGCCGCCTGCTCGATGACCGTGCCGACGGTTCGGACCCCACCGCCGGAGCCGTTCGTGAGGGCCAGGATCCGTGACGCGATGTCGTTGTCGCTCATGCAGAAGATTCGGGCGAACGTCTCCGCGCGGCCGTCCCGGTCGGCATCGGCGTGTACGACCCCGGCGATCCAGAGAGTCACCCGCCCGTTCTGCGTGTCACCGTCCTGGAACTCGACCGGACCGGCCGGACAGCCGGCTCTGCTCGACTGTTCCGGCCACGCGGGCAGGTCGATCACGGAGGAGTAGAGCGTCGCCTCGGCGATGCCGCCCTCCGGAGCGGTACGTGAGGGACGCGAGTTCTGCCCCGGTCCGACGAAGTAGTGGGTGGACGCGGAGACCCGCGGATCCGGGAGGACCGGCGCCGCCGGCAGACCGTGCGGATCGGTTCTCCACACGGCCTGGACGGTCAGCGGGATCGCGATGACCAGCACGGTCAACGCTGCCGCGGCGAGACCGCGCCGGCGGGTGCGTGTGCGCATGGCCTCCCGGGTACGGTCGGCGCCGGCCGGCTTCACGAAGGGCGCCACCCGGCCGCGGAAGTCGTCGAACGCGGCCGCCAGCGGGTCGTGATCGAGGTTGGTCATCGTCCGTCCTCCTTCTCGCTGAGCCGGGCGGCCAGTGCCGTACGACCGCGGGACAGCCACGCCTTGACGCTTCCTTCGGGCGCGCCGATCTGCGCCGCGATGTCGCGTACCGGCAGGTCGGCGAGGTAGTGCAGGATCACCACCCGGCGTTGCTGGGCGGGCAGCGTGGCGAGCGCCTCGGCCAGCGCGACCCGATCCGGGCCGGGGGCGGGAGTGTCCTCCGGGCGGTGCCTGCGCAGGAAGAGCGCGGCCGTGCGGGCGCGGCGCCACTGACTGGTGGCCAGGTTCCAGGCGACCCGGCGTACCCAGGCCAATGGATCGTCGAGTGTGGTCAGGCGGTCCCATCTGGCCAGTGCACGCAGGAACGCCTCCTGCACAACGTCCTGAGCGTCGGCCAGGTCCCCCGTGTACGCGTACAGCTGGATCGTCAGCGATTGGAAGTGGGCGGCGTAGAAGCCGTCGAAATCCAGATCGGGCGGTTGCCCGGTGTCCACCTCGCGCGCATGGTGCAAATCGACCACGGTGCCCTCTCTCTCGTGGCGCCCGACGGTCCCGGCCGCTCGGGGTAACACGCGTGGCGCGCGCCGGCGGTTACACCCGGACTCTTGAGGACGGCCCGCAATCACACCGCGATCTTCTCGGCGCCGATGCGGCGGATGCGTTCGGTGCCCCACGCGCCGAGTGACTCCAGGGCGGCGTTGAGCGAGATCCCGTCCGCGGTCAGCGAGTACTCGGCCTTGGGCGGCACCTCGGCGTACACCTCACGGCTGACCAGGCCGTCCTCCTCACTACGACGTCGCCGTCCCCTGTTCGACATCTGGGCGACGAGCACCCACGTCGGCTCCGATCCCACCCGGGCCTCGCTGTCCGACCTGGCCCTGCTGGCCGGCATGTACGTCATGTTCGCCGGCGGTCAGCAGAGTCGGAACTTCTCCGCCCTCGGGACGATCGTGGCGGCCAGCGCCGACCGGGGCATCGGCACCGGGGTCGTCGACATGGTGCAATCACTGATCCGGCGCCAGGTCGACGCCGGTCACGGTGACGACGGGTTCGCGCGGATCATCGAGAGCATCAGGGCGGCCTGAGACGATGAGCCGGAGCGTATGACGGTGGAGGATGCATGGATTCCGAGCAGATCGAGGACACGATCCGGCCTGGGGACGAGCGGGATCTGCCCGCCGTCCTGGCGCTGATGGACGGTGCCGTTGTGTGGCTGGCCGCCCAGGGCCGTACCGGCCAGTGGGGTTCCGAGCCCGGACGTCACGCCGCCACCACCACACTGGTGCGTGACAGCGATCTGTACGTGGCGGTGAACGGCGATGACGTGATCGGTGCGCTGGCGGTCGGTGCCGCACCGGACTACGTGCCGCCGGCCGTGGAACCGGAGCTATACGTGCGGCTGCTGGTGACCGACCGGAGCCGGCCCGGTCGCGGGATCGGCGGCCGGCTGCTCGAACACGCCGGGACACTGGCCCGGGCGAAGGGCGTGGATCTTGTGCGGGTCGACTGCTACGCCGGCCCGGATCGGGCGCTGGTCCGCTACTACGAGCGTCAGGGGTTCACTGCGACCGACGCCTTCGAGGTGGCCCGGCCCTCGAAGGAGCCGTGGCCGGGCCAGGTCCTCGAGCGGCGTCTGCGGTGAGCGGCTGTCAGCCTCTGACCCGGCTGGGTGGCGCGGCTCGAGGTTAGGGTTTCGGAAATCGAAGCGGTGGGAGTGGGTGTGCGATGGCGGTGCCCAAGCCAGGGCGGCCGGTGCGCGGATCGGAGACCGGGCGTCCGCTGATGGCTGCCCTTGATCTGTTCGGGCGGCGGTGGAACCTGCGGATCGTCTGGGAGCTCCGGCACGGGCCGGTCGGGTTCCGGGCGCTTCAGCAGCGCTGCGACAACATGTCCTCCAGCGTGCTGCGCCAGCGGCTCACCGAACTGGCCGGGGTGCATCTGGTCGACCAGCAGCCCGATACCACGTACGCGCTGACCGATCTGGGTCGTGACGCGCACCAGGCTCTGCTTCCGCTCGTGCAGTGGTCCGGCCGGTGGTCCGACCGTCTCGGCGAACAGGACTGAGCCGAGCCGTGGTGCTTCGAAAACAGAAGCGGTACCGTGCTTCTGAAATCGAAGCATGGGAGGACGCCATGGCTCGCATACCCGCTCTCGAACCGCCCTTCGCCCCCAACGTCGCCGACCAGCTGGCCGCGATGATGCCGGACGGTGTGCCGCCGATCGGCCTGTTCCGGACCTTCGCCAGGAACATGCCGATGACCGTCGCGATGAGTCAGTGGGGCGGATACGAACTCGGCCGGCAGCTGTCCCTGACGCTGCGCGAGCGGGAACTCGTCATTCTTCGCACCTGCGCACGCTGCGGATGTGAGTACGAGTGGGGCGTACACCTGATGTTCTTCACCGGCCGTGCCGGTCTCACCCCCGCCGAGATCACCTCACTGACCCACGGAAGCCCCGGCGATCCGTGCTGGACCTCGGCCCGCGAACGGGCGCTGATCCAGGTGGCGGACGCCCTGCACGACTCTTCGGACGTCGGCGACACGCTCTGGAAGACCGCCCGCGAGAGCCTGGACGAGCCGCAGTTGCTCGACCTGTTCCTGCTCTGCGGCTGGTATCACGCGATCAGCTTCGCCGCCCGGGCCGCCCGCGTCGCCCTCGAATCGGGCGCGCCCCGCTTCACCGACGTCGCGGTGTGATGCGCGACCCGCGGGTGACGGTGCTGGCGGCCTGCACCCGCGACGGCAGGGGCGGCAGCCCGACGGCCGTCATGATCGACGACGCCACGCTGACCGACGACGGCCGCCGTGCCATCGCGGTGGCAGCCGGCACCTCCCATACCGCTTTCATCGAGGTCGGCGACACTCCGGCGGTCCGGTTCTTCACCGCCGCGGGCGAGCTGCTCAACTGTGGCCACGGCACGCTCGCGGCACAGGCCTTCCTTCTGGATCGCGGCAGCGCCGGACAACTCCGCACCGGCGGGAGGACCTTCGCAACGGCCGCCACCCGGCGTGGGGACGGCATCGAGGTCTGGTTCGACCAGGGCCTGATAGAGCTGTCCCGTCATGCCGGGGACGGTGGCGACCTGATCGCGGCGCTCGGGCTGACGCCGGATGACGTCGCCGGCGACCTGCGGGTGGCGTCGCCCGGCACCCGGCGCCTGCTCGTGCCGGTCCACGACCGCCGGACACTGACGGCGATGCGGCCCGACTTCGCCCGGCTGGCAGCCGAGTGCCGCCGGGCCGGCTGTCTCGGGTGCTTCGCCTACACGCTGGAGCCGCCGGGAGAGCCGGCCGTGGAGATGCAAGGGGAGCCGGCCGTGGGGCCGCCAGGGGAGCCACCCCGTCTTACCGTCGCCGCTCGGATGTTCGCCCCCGTGATCGGAGTCGACGAGGACATCGTGAACGCGAACAGCGCCGGCTGCCTCGCCGCGCACCTGCTGGACACTGGGCGCGGCACCTGGATCGAGGTCCACCAGGGCGACACTCTCGGCCGCCCCTCGACGGTGCGCGCGACCGCCGCCCGCACACCGGACGGCATCACCACCCGGATCGGCGGGCTGGTTCACTACCCGGCATGCTCCTGGTGATTCGCGGCAACAGCGGAAGCGGGAAGACCACCACCGCCCGGGAGGCGCGCCGCAGGTACGGTCGTGGTGCCGCCCTGATCGAGCAGGACCACGTGCGCCGGGTGATCCTGCGCGAGCACGGCGGCGGGCCGGAGCAGGTGGCGCCGGACTTCATCGCCACGATGGTGCGGGCGGCCCTCGACGCGGACTATCACGTGATCCTCGAGGGAATCCTTCATACCGGGCAGTACGGCGACACGCTGCGTCCCCTGATCGCCGAGTATCCCAGCGCCTGCTACTACCTGGACGTCTCCTTCGACGAGACGGTCCGCCGGCACGAGCGGCGTGAGCAGCCCATCCCGGTCACCGCGGAGACGATGCGGGGCTGGTACGCCGAACGCGACCTGCTCGGCGTGCCCGGCGAGCGGGTGATCCCCGAGTCGATGTCTTTCGAGGACGTGGTGACCACGATCCTGCACACCAGCGGGCTCGGCCGGGCGGCGGCGCTGACGCCGTGCCCGGCACGCTGCCCGCGGTGTGCCGAGAAGGCCGCGCCGGCTAGCGGTCCGCGCCCGTAGTCAGGACGATCTTGCCGGTCGCCCGGCCGGTCTCGCTCAGCTCGTGCGCCTTTGCGGCCTCGGCCAGCGGGACCTCAGCCTCGACGAGCACGCGCAGCCGGCCCTCGGTGACGAGCGCGGCGAGCCCGAGCAGCCCGGCCCGGTCGGGTTCGACGAGCAGGAACCCGGCGCGTACGCCCAGCTGCGCGGCCTGCGCGACCAGCGCCTGCTCGGCGGGGGAGTTGATCGACACGAGGATCCCGCCGGGGCGAAGGGTGCGCAGGCAGCGGGGCCCGTCCGTTCCGCCGATCGGGTCGATCACCACGTCGACCGGCTCGACCGCCTCGGTGAAGTCCACGGCCGTGTAGTCGACGACCTCGTCGGCGCCGAGTTCCCGCAGCAACTCGTGCTTGCCGGCGCGGGCGGTACCGATCACGTACGCCCCGCGGGCCTTGGCGATCTGCACGGCGAGATGCCCGACGCCGCCGGCCGCCGCGTGGATCAGGACGCGCTGACCGGGTAGCACCTCGGCGCGGTCGACCAGGGCCTGCCAGGCGGTGAGTCCGGCCAGGGGGAGCCCGGCGGCGTGCACGTGGTCGAGGCCCGCGGGTTTGGCGGCGAAGTGCCGGGCAGGTGCGGTCACGTATTCGGCGTAGGCCCCGGCCGGCCGGGGGAACCACGGCATCCCGAACACCTCGTCACCGGGAGTGAACAGGGTCACGCCGATGCCGACCTCCTCCACCACTCCGGAGACGTCCCAGCCGAGCACGAAAGGGGGCTGCCCGAGGAAACCGCCGTGCGCGCGGGACTTGACGTCGACCGGGTTGAGGCCGGCGGCATGGACCCGGACCAGGATCTCCGTGGGGCCGGGTGCCGGGCGGTCGAGGGTCGTCTCGACGAGTACTTCGGGTCCGCCCAGACGGTCTTGCGTGATTGCGCGCATGAGTGCACAGATCCTCTCGTGACGTTGTGTCACCAGCGTCGCGTCGTGAGCCGCCGCGGAACAGTGGCCTGAATGACGAGATGTGCAAAGATCTGGCCATGCATCGCGTCGTCGTCCTCGCACTGCCCGGCGTCTATCCGTTCGAGATGGGCATCCCCAAGCGGGTCTTCGGCAGTGCCTTCGACCGCACCGGGGCAGCGCTGTACGAGGTCGTCACGGCGGGCCTGAGCGCCGACCCGGTGCCGACCGCCGCCGACTTCAGCATCAACGTCGAACACGGTCCGGAGGTCCTGGCCACCGCCGACACGGTCGTCGTCCCGGCACTCGAGCCGATCGCGCCGATGTTCACCGACGGGCTCCTCGATGACCGGACGAGATCAGTCCTGGGGCACCTCCGGCCGGGCACCCGCCTGGTGTCGATCTGCACCGGCGCCTACGTGCTCGCGTCGGCGGGCCTGCTCGACGGCCGCCCGGCGACCAACCACTGGCACTGCACGACCCACTTCCAGCGGCTCTTCCCGAGGATCGCGGTGGACCCGACGGTGCTGTTCGTCGACGACGGGGACGTGCTGACGTCGGCCGGCGCCGCGGCCGGTGTCGACCTGTGCCTGCACCTCGTGCGCCGCGACCACGGCAGCGAGGTCGCCAACGCGGTGGCCCGCAGATGCATCGTGCCGCCGTGGCGTGACGGTGGTCAGGCGCAGTACATCGAGCAGCCGGTGCCGGAGCGTACGGAGGCGTCCACCGCGCCGACGCGGGAGTGGGCGCTGCGGCACCTCGACGAGCCGTTGACTCTGGCCACGCTCGCCGAGCACGCCCGGATGAGCGTGCGTACCTTCACCCGCCGGTTCCGTCAGGAGACCGGGGCGACGCCGGGTTCCTGGCTCATCAGCCAGCGCATCGACCTTGCCCGGCACCTGCTGGAGACCACCGACCTGCCGGTGGAGCGGGTCGCCCAGCGCGCCGGGTTCGGCACGTCCGCGTCGTTCCGTCAGCACCTGCGTGCCGTCACGGGCGTCGGCCCGCACAGTTACCGGCGGACCTTCCATCACGCCACGCTACGCGTGCAGCACCGCGAAGTAGCCGCAGACCGCTGACAGGAACAGTCCGAAGAGCGGAGCGAACCACCATCTCCGGCCGGGTCGCCATGCCGCGAGCAGTAGCGTGGCAGCGTAGAGCGTGCCGGTGACCACGGTCCAGAACGTGGCGACGGGGGTCCGCGCGAGGGAGCTGCAGCCGGCCGGCGCCGGCAGTTTCATGGCGCACACCTCGTGGCGTGGGTAGGCGAGCCACCAGTACGCGAGCCAGGCGCCGAGCATCAGCGCCGCACCGCCGGCAGCCAGAGTCCAGAGCCTCGTCCGGTCACTCGTGTGCGTCACGGATCGAACGATAGACGAGTCCGTTTTCGATCAGCGGCACTGTCTTTTGCAAGTTCTGGCGAAAGTTAGAACTAGATCTTCGAGAAGCTATGGACAGCCAAACCAATGGCTTCTACTGTGGCGCATATAACACATCGAGGAAACACGGATGTGACATCAACTGGCGCGACGCCCAGCGGCGTGCGGATGTGTGAGGCCAACAGTGCGTATGACGATCGATCCCCCCTACCTGCGACTGCTGCGGCTCCTCCGTAACGAGGGCGCCACGTCGCGGGCTGAGCTGGCCGATCGCCTGCAACTGCCCCGGCCCCGGTTGCTCGCCGAGGTGGAGCGACTGGTGAGTACGGGCTATGTCGTCGAGGCCGGGATGGCCGCCTCCCGGGGCGGTCGCCGCTCGACGCTGGTGGAGCTGCACCCCCGGCTGCGGTTCGCCGCGGTCGACCTGGGCGCCAGCTCCATCGATGTGGAGGTGACCAACGGCCGTCTCGAGCCGATCGCCTACTACACCGAGGAGGCCGACATCCGGTCCGGCCCCAAAGCGACCCTGCACCGGGTCAACGAGTTGCTGGCCAAGGCTCGGGTGGACGGCGCCTACGACAGGCTCGACGCCATCGGGATCGGTGTTCCGGGGCCGGTCAGCTTCCGCGACGGCGTGCCGGTCTCACCGCCGATCATGCCGGGCTGGGACCGGTTCGGGGTCCGTGAACTGCTGACCCGTGAGCACGGCTGCCCCGCGGTGGTCGACAACGACGTGAACATCATGGCCATCGGCGAGCAGCACGGCGGGGTGGCCCATAGCGTGCAGGACTTCCTGTTCGTGAAGATCGGCACCGGAATAGGCTGCGGCATCTACCTCAACGACGAGGTCTACCGGGGCACCGACGGATGCGCCGGGGACATCGGCCACATCCAGGTCGACCCGCACGGCCCGATGTGTTCGTGCGGCAACGTCGGCTGCCTCGAGGCCCTGTTCAGCGGCACGGCACTGGCCCGCGAGGCGCTGGTGGCGGCCCGCTCCGGCAACTCCCAGGCGCTCGCCGACCGGCTCGCCGCCAACGGTTCGCTGACCGCCCGCGACGTGGCCGAGGGTGCCACCGAGGGCGACGTGACCTGCATCAAACTGATCCGCGAGGGCGGGCACCGGATCGGTTCGGTCCTGGCGTCGCTGGTCAGCTTCGCCAACCCGTCCATGATCGTGATCGGGGGAGGACTGGCCCAGCTGGGCCACATCCTCCTCGCAGAGATCCGCAGTGCGGTCTACCGCCGGTCGCTGCCTCTGGCCACCGGCAACCTCCCCATCGTCCTCTCCGAGCTGGGCTCGCGTGCCGGTGTCACCGGTGCTGCCGTGCTGGCCAGCGACGTCGCGTTCGAGCAGGCGTCATGAACAGCAGGACGCAGCCCGTGATCGGCAGGACACAGCCCCTGACCGAGGAGAAGCAGGCATGAGCACGCATGCTGAACCGACCGGAGTCGAGCCCGACGTCGTGCTGCGCCTCACCGATGTGGTCAAGACCTTTCCCGGCGTCCGCGCTCTCGACGGGGTGCAGCTGGAGGTCCGGGCCGGCGAGGTGCACTGCCTGCTCGGGCAGAACGGCGCCGGCAAGTCCACCCTGATCAAGGTGCTGTCCGGGGTGCACCGGCCGGACGCCGGCACGGTCGAGTGGCTCGGGGAACCGGTCCAGTTCGCCAACCCGCAGGCGGCCATGAAGGCCGGTATCGCGACCATCTACCAGGAGCTCGACCTCGTCAACGACCTGTCGGTGGGGGAGAACGTCTTCCTCGGCCACGAACCGCGCCGGTTCGGGTTCGTGCGGCGCGGCACGATCGCCGACCGGACTCGGCAGATCCTCGGCTCGCTCGGGCACGAGGAGATCCCGGCCCGCCGGATGGTCCACGCCCTGGAGCCGGCCGGCAAGCAGGTGGTCAGCATGGCCCGCGCCCTCTCCCAGGAGGCCCGGCTGCTGATCATGGACGAGCCCAGCGCGGTGCTCGCCCACGACGAGGTGGAGAACCTGTTCCGGATCATCCGGCGGCTCACCGCCCAGGGCATCGCCGTCATCTACATCTCGCACCGGCTCGAGGAGATCCGCGAGATCGGCGACCGGGTCACGGTGCTCAAGGACGGCCGGACCACGGCCGAGAACCTCTCCGCCGCCGGTACGCCCACGAGCGAACTGGTCAGCCGCATGACCGGCCGCACGATCGAGTACGTCTTCCCGCCCCGCCCGGAGGAGCCGCCGCAGACCGCGGAGCTGCTGAAGGTCACGAACCTGAGCCGGGCCGGCGAGTTCCGTGACGTGTCGCTCAGCGTCGCGGCCGGCGAGATCGTCGGCATCGCGGGCCTGGTCGGCTCCGGCCGCTCCGAACTGCTCGAGACGATCTACGGAGCCCGCCGCTCCGACACCGGTACCGTCGAGCTCGGCGGCCGCAAGCTGCGGGCCGGCAGCGTCGGCGCGGCCGTCCGCGCCGGCATGGGCATGGCCCCGGAGGAGCGCAAGAGTCAGGCGCTGCTGCTCGGTGAACCGATCTACCGCAACATGACGCTGGCGACCTTCAGCGGCCTGGCCCGCCTGGGGTTCACCAACGCCGGCCGCGAACGGGCCGAGGCCGACCGCATCGCGGGGTCGCTCGACCTGCGGCCGCTGGACGTACGCCGGGCGGTCGGCACGCTCTCCGGTGGCAACCAGCAGAAGGTGGTGGTCGGGCGCTGGCTGCTCGGCGACACCCGTCTGCTGCTGCTCGACGAGCCGACCCGCGGCGTGGACGTCGGCGCACGGGCCGAGCTGTACCGGGTGATCCGCAGACTCGCCTCGGAAGGGGTGGGAGTGCTGCTGGTCTCCAGCGAGGTGCCCGAGGTGCTCGGCCTGGCCGACCGCGTGCTGGTCATGCGGGAGGGCCGGGTCGTCCGTGAGGCGCCCTCGCACGAAATAGACGAAGACACGGTGCTCGACCTCGTCATGTCGGGGTCGTTGATGGAAGGGACGCCCGCATGACCCTCAGCGAAGGCACCGGTCTGCCGGCGCAGTCGCCACCGGTGGAACCGGCCAAGACCGGCCACGCGCCGGCGAACGGCGGTCAGAAGCGGTCGTGGGCCGGTGAGTCCGGTGAGTCGGTGGCCCGCAACCTGGTGCTGGTCGGTGTGCTGGTCGCGCTGATCGTCATCGGCGCGGTCACTCAGCCGGAGCTCTACAGCGACTCCACGTGGGTGTGGAACAACATCGTGTCGATCCTGCAGCTGGCGTCGGTCGTCGGCGTGGTCACGGTCGGGATGACGTTCGTCATCATCGGCGGCGGGATCGACCTCTCGGTGGGCGCGATCGTCGCGCTGGCCGGGGTCTGGTGCACGACGCTGGCCACGCAGTCGTACGGCACGGTCGGCATGATCTTCACGGCCCTGGTCGTGGGTGTGGCGGTCGGCCTGGTCAACGGAGTGCTCATCTCGTACGGCCGTCTCGTGCCCTTCATCGCCACCCTGGCGATGCTGGTCTCGGCCCGGGGCCTGGCCGCCGCGATCTCCGGCAAGCAGACGCAGATCTCCTCGAACTCCTTCATCAACAGTCTCGCCAGTGACCGGGTCCTGGGCGTCCCGCTGCTGGTCTACATCCTCGCCGTCGTGGCAGTGGCCGGCTGGGTGCTGCTCAACCGCACCACGTTCGGCCGGCGCACGGTGGCCGTCGGCGGCAACCCGGAGGCTGCCCGGCTGGCCGGCATCGACGTCAAGCTGCACACCATGCTGCTGTACGGGCTGTCCGGTCTGTGCTGCGGCATCGCCGCGATCATGCTGACCTCGCAGGCCACCTCGGCGCAGGCCGCCATGGGCAACCTCTACGAACTGGACGCCATCGCCGCCGCGATCATCGGCGGCACCCTGCTCAGCGGTGGAAGGGGCACGATCGTCGGCTCCATCCTCGGCGTCCTGATCTTCGCGACGATCACGAATCTGTTCGCCATCAACGGGCTCTCCACCGAGGCCCAGAACATGGTGAAGGGCGGCATCATCGTCGCCGCGGTCCTGGTCCAGCAGTTCCGATTCAAGTCCCTCACCCGGTTTTTCGCCCGAAACAGGGCGACCACGGCCGGCTGAGCTCCACAGTTACCACCGGGTGACCGTCCAGGGGACGGCCGCCGGGTCCCGCACACCCTGCACACCCCCGTCCTCGTGAGACGAGACATAGGAGATGGCTATGGCCAAGATCAACCCCGACCTGTCGCGACGCCGGCTGCTCTTCAGCGGCGCCGCGGTCGGTGCGGGAGCCCTTCTCACCGCCTGCACCAGCAACGAAGCCGCGCCGACCACGGCGCAGACCAAGGACACCGGCGCGGCCGGCGGCAACGCGGCGCCCGGCCAGAAGGTCGTCATCGGCTTCTCCGCACCCGCCGCCGACCACGGCTGGATCGCGGCCATCACCAACAACGCCAAGGCGCAGGCCCAGGCGTACTCGGACGTCGAATTCAAGACGGTCGAGGCGGGTGCCGACGCGGCCGCCCAGCGGGCGGCGCTGTCCGCGCTGATCGGGCAGAAGCCGAACGTCATCGTGCTGCTGCCGCACGACGGCAAGGAGCTCAACTCGTTCGGTCTCGAATCGATGGCCGCCGGGATCCCGGTCGTCAACCTGGACCGGGCCTTCCCCGACGCCCGTGCGTACCGCACCCAGATCAAGGGTGACAACTACGGCATGGGTGTGGCCGCGGCCGACTACATCATCGCCCAGATGAAGGCCAAGAACGTCAGCGCGCCGATCATCGGCGAGATCGCCGGCATGGACGAGCTGGAGCTGACCCAGGAACGGTCCAAGGGCTTCACCGACACGCTGCAGGCCGCCGGGTTCAAGGTCGCCAACCGGCGGGCGGCCCGCTTCACCGTCGACTCGGGCCAGCAGGAGGCGGCGCAGCTGCTGCAGGCGCTGCCGAAGATGGACGCGCTCTGGAACCACGACGACGACCAGGGCGTCGGCGTGCTGGCCGCGATCAACCAGGCCGGGCGCAAGGAGTTCATCATGGTCGGCGGCGCCGGCTCGAAGCAGGCGATCGAGACGATCCAGGCCGACAACACGGTGCTCAAGGCGACGGTCACCTACAGCCCGTCGATGGCCTCGTCGGCCATCTCGCTGGCCCGCCTGATCGGCCAGAACAAGGGCATGTCCGACCTGGTGGAGCTGCGGGTGCCCAAGGACATCGTCCTGGCCTCGGAGACCATCACGAAGGAGAACGCGAGCGACTACGTGAAGCTCGGGTTCTGACCGTTACGGGGGGAGACCCATCTTGTCCACGCACAACTCGGAACTGCGGGTCGGCATGATCGGCTACGCGTTCATGGGCGCCGCGCACTCACAGGCGTGGCGCACCGTGAACCGCGTCTACGATCTGCCACTGCACGCCCGGATGACGGCGGTCTGCGGCCGGGACGAGGCGAACGTCGCGGCTGCGGCGGCCAAGCTCGGCTGGCAGGAGCACACCACCGACTGGCGTTCACTGGTGACCCGTGACGACATCGATCTGATCGACGTCTGCACCCCCGGTGACAGCCACGCTGAGATCGCGATCGCGGCCCTCGCGGCTGGCAAGCACGTCCTGTGCGAGAAGCCGCTGGCCAACACGATCGACGAGGCCCGGCAGATGGCGGCCGCCGCCGTCCGGGCCGAGGCGGCGGGCGTACGGTCGATGTGCGGATTCAACTACCGCCGGGTGCCGGCGGTCAGCCTGATGCGGCAGCTCATCGCCGACGGGCGGGTCGGCGACATCCGGCACATCCGGGCCGTCTACCTGCAGGACTGGATCACCGATCCACAGTTCCCGCTGGTCTGGCGGCTGCAGAAGGACAAGGCGGGCTCCGGTGCGCTCGGTGACATCGGGGCGCACATCATCGACCTCACCCAGTTCGTCACCGGTCAGCGCATCACCGGGGTGACCGCGCTGACCGAGACGTTCGTCAAGGAGCGCCCCCTGCCGCAGGCGTCCAGCGGACTGAGCGCCGCGGCCGGGGACGGCAACGGGCCGGCGGCGACCGGCCTGGTCACCGTCGACGACGCCGCGCTGTTCCTGGCCCGGCTCGACGGCGGTGCGATCGCCACCTACGAGGCCACCCGGTTCGCCACCGGCCGCAAGAACGGTCTGCGGGTGGAGATCAACGGCTCGAAGGGTTCGGTCGCCTTCGACTTCGAGCGGATGAACGAGCTCGAGTTCTTCGACGCCACCGGACCGTCCACCGAGCAGGGCTTCACCACCATCCTGGTGACCGAGGGCGATCACCCGTACCTGTCGGCCTGGTGGCCGCCGGGTCACGGCATCGGCTACGAGCACTCCTTCACCCATCAGGCCCGCGACCTGCTCGAGGCGATCGCGACCGGGGGTCCGCTGAACCCGTCGTTCACCGACGCGCTGCAGGTCCAGCTCGTGCTGGACGCGGTCAGCCGGTCGGCCGACCACGGATCCGCCTGGACCGACGTGGAGCCGATCCTGGCGGAGGTGGCCGCCTGAGACTTCCCTGACGGCCGAACGACCGAGCTTCTCCGCCGCCCGCGAGGGTCCGGACACGGTGCGCCCCGTGTCCGGACGGGCGGCGGAGGAGAGGACCGCCACCCGGCGCGGCGTGGACGGGATTCCCCGCCGCACCGGGTGAACCGCGGCACCCCTGACGGCAGGCGGGGCCGGAAACGCCGCACCGGTTCCGCCTGTCTGCCAAGCACTGCCCCGCATGAACTTTTTTCAATGTGCCCAGCAACCCGCCACCGTCGGCGAGTCCGGGCCGAAGGCAGGTTGAAAAAGGTTCGTTTTGCACGGAAGCAAGGAAGCGGAGGATTCATGTCCCTGGGTGTATGGCTGGTCGGCGGTCGCGGCAGCGTCGCGGTCACCAGCATTGTCGGAGCTCTCGCCCTGCGCGCCGGCCTCGCCGCCCCGACCGGATGCGTCACCGAACTGCCCGGTCTGCGCAGTCCCGCCCTCCCCGGTTTCGGTGACCTGGTCTTCGGCGGCCACGATCCGTCCACCGTTCCCCTGACCAAGAAGGCCGAGGCGCTGGCCGCGGCCGGTGTCCTCCCGGCGTCGCTGCTGGCCGCCGTGCAGTCCGACCTGGCCGCCGTGGACGCCGACATCCGGCCGCTGCCGGAGGCCGCGACCCAGTCCGCGACCGCAGGCCTGATCGTCGCCGACCTGGTGGAGTTCCGGGAGCGGCACGGCCTGGACCGGGTCGTGGTCGTCAACGTCGCCTCGACCGAGGCGGTCCCCGACGGCCATCGCGCCCACCACGATCTCGCGCTGCTCGAGGCCGCCCTGCGCGAACCGGAGCCGGTCCTGCCGTCGAGCGCGCTGCACGCCTACGCGGCGTTCCTGGCGGGCTGCCCGTTCATCGACTTCACCCCGTCCACCGGCGCCCGCCTGCCCGCACTGGACGAGCTCGCCCGCAGACAGGGGCTGCCGTACGGCGGCCGCGACGGCAAGACCGGCGAGACCCTGCTCAAGTCGGTGCTGGCGCCGATGTTCGCGCAGCGCAATCTCGACGTGCGTACGTGGTCGGGGATCAATCTGCTCGGTGGCGGCGACGGCGCCAATCTCGCCGATCCGGCCGCCAACAACGCCAAGACCACGAGCAAGCAGCGTGTCCTGGGGGAGACGCTGGGTCAGGAGCCGCAGGGCACGGTCCGGATCGAGTACGTCGAGGACATCGGCAACTTCAAGACGGCGTGGGACCTGATCACGTTCGCCGGTTTCCTGGGCACCCGGATGCGCCTGGAGTTCACCTGGCACGGCTGCGACTCGGCGCTGGCCGCCCCGCTCGTGCTGGACCTGGCCCGGCTGACCGGCGCCGCCCACGCCGCCGGACGGTCCGGGGCGCTGACCGAGCTGGCGTTCTTCTTCAAGGATCCACCGGGCGACGTCTCGCACAGCCTGGCCGACCAGTTCCGGGTGCTCACCGAGTTCGTGGCCGCCCTCGACCAGGCACAACCGTGACCGGCTGGCGGGATCTGGCCGAGCTGGTACGCGCACCCGCCGCCCTCTCGGTCCCCGGCGACGTCGTGGCCGGCGCCGCCGCCGCCGGCACCCTGCGCCCGCGGACCCTGGCGCTGGCCGGTGCGTCGGTCTGCCTGTACTGGGCCGGGATGGCTGCCAACGACTGGTCGGATCGGCAGATCGACGCGGTCGAACGACCTGGCAGGCCCATCCCGTCGGGCCGGGTCACTCCCGGTGCCGCGTTGGGGGTCGCCGCCGGACTCACCGGTGCCGGGTTGACGATTGCCGCGTTGGCCGGTGGCCGTCGCGCCGCCGCGGTCGCGGTTCCGCTGGCCGGGGCGGTCTGGGCGTACGACCTGGTGGCCAAGCAGACCGCCGCCGGACCGGCCGTGATGGCGGCCTGTCGCGGGCTCGATGTGCTGCTCGGTGTCGGCCACGGGCGACATCGGGCAGCACTTCCGGCGGCGCTCACGGTGGCCGCCCACACCTACCTGATCACTCTGCTGTCCCGCCGGGAGACGACCGGAGCCACCGCGTCCTTGCCGGCCTCGACCCTGGCCGGGACCGCTGTGGTCGCGGGTGTCGCCGCCTCGAGGAAGGCGACAGTTCCCGGGTTGCTCGCGGCCTGGTACGCGGCCCGCTTCGGCGCCGCCCAGCAACGTGCCCTGACCAGCCCGGATGCGGCGTCGTTACAGGGCGCGGTGGTCGCGGGAATCACCGCGTTCCCGGCGTTGCAGGGCGCTCTGACCGCGCGGGCGGGCCGCCCGGCCGCCGGCGTGGCGGTGGCCGGAACCGCGGTTCTGGCCGGACTCCTTGCGAGGAAGGTCAGCCCGACATGAGCGGCCTTCGATTCGGATACGGCACCAACGGGTTCGCCAACCACCGGCTGAACGACGCGCTGGCGGTGATCGCCGACCTCGGATACGAGGGCGTGGCACTCACTCTCGACCACGATCACCTGGATCCGTTCGCGGGTGAGCTGTCCCGCCGCGTCGGCGAGGTTTCCCACCGGCTGCAGGAGCTGGGCCTGTCCGTGGTGATCGAGACCGGCGCCCGCTACCTGCTCGACCCGTGGCGCAAGCACTCACCGACCCTGCTGGAGGACGACCGGGAGCTGCGCCTGGAGTTCCTGAGCCGGGCCGTCGACATCGGCGCCGACCTGGGTGCCGAGGCGGTGTCGTTCTGGGCCGGGGTCCGTCCTGCAGGCGTCGGCGAGGCCACCGCCTGGGAGCGGCTCGTCGACGGCTGCGCCCGTACGGTCTGGGCGGCGCAGCAGCGCGGCGTGACCCTCGGTTTCGAACCGGAGCCGGGCATGCTCGTGCCGGACATCGCCGCCTGGCGACGGCTGCACGCGGAACTCGGCTCACCGGCCGCGTTCGGCATCACCCTGGACATCGGGCACTGCCGCTGCCTGGAACCGATCCCGGTGCCCGACTGTGTCACGTCGGTGGCCGAGTACCTGGTCAACGTCCAGATCGACGACATGCGACGCGACGTTCACGAGCACCTCGAGTTCGGCACCGGGGAGATCGACTTCCCGCCGGTGCTGGCGGCCCTGTCCGCCGCCGGGTACACCGGGCTCGTCGCCGTCGAACTGCCCCGCCACTCACACGCCGCCCCCACGGTGGCGGCGCGATCCCTGGAGTTTCTGAGAGCCGCCGAGAAGTAGACGAGGAGGTGCCATGGAACAGAACGCCTGGCTCACCGACGCCGTCGCACGTGTCGGTGACAGTCCCCGAGCGATCGTCCGCCTCTTCGCGGCGGCCGGCCGCCACTACCGGCCGGCCGAGGAGGCCCGGATCCGGCTGCTGCACGCCCTGCCCGCCGAGGCGGTGCCCTACTGGATCGACGACCTGTACAGGCACGGCGATTCGAACGAGAAGCTGGCCGTCCTGCGGGCGCTGCCGGACCTGCCGCTCGACGTCGAGGCGGTGCCGCTGCTGCACGACGCGCTGCGCACCAACGACACCCGGCTGATCGGGGCCGCGCTCGGGCCGTACGCCCGGCACCTCGACCAGCACGCCTGGCGGCACGCGGTGCTCAAGTGCGTCTTCGTGGGCGTACCGCTGGAAGAAGTCGACAACCTGGACCAACGAGCCGACCGTGAGCTGGCCGTGATGGTCTCCGCTCTCCGCGCGGAGCGCGAGGCCGCCGGTCGCCGGCTGCCCGCCGACGCCTACCGCCTGCTCGAACGCATCCCCTGACCATCCCCTTGGAGGTCCCGTGCGCATCTTCGACCCCCACATCCACATGACCTCACGCACCACCGACGACTACGGGCGGATGGCCGCGGCCGGGGTCCGTGCCGTCGTCGAGCCCGCGTTCTGGCTGGGCCAGCCGCGCACCAACCCGGGCTCGTTCACCGACTACTTCGACTCGCTCGTCGGGTGGGAGCCGTTCCGGGCCGCCCAGTTCGGTATCCGCCATTTCGCCACCATCGCGCTGAACCCGAAGGAGGCCAACGACCCGCGCTGCCGTCCGGTGCTGGAGCTGATCCCGCGTTACCTCGACAAGGACTCGGTGGTGGCGGTCGGCGAGATCGGGTACGACGCCATGACGCCCGAGGAGGACGAGGCGTTCTCCGTGCAGCTGGCGCTGGCCGTCGAGTACGAGCTGCCGGCACTGGTGCACACCCCGCACCGGGACAAGGCGCAGGGCGTGAAACGCACCCTCGACGTGGTCCGTGAGAGCGGTATCTCGTCGGGCCGGGTGGTCGTCGACCACCTCAACGAGGTGACCGTCGGCGAGGTCCACGACACCGGCTGCTGGATGGGCTTCTCGATCTATCCGGACACCAAGATGTCGCCGCCGCGGATGGTGGAGATCCTGCGCGCCCACGGCCTGGAACGGGTGCTGGTCAACTCGGCCGCAGACTGGGGCAAATCCGATCCGCTGCTGACGCGGCGCACCGGCGAGGCGATGCTCGAGGCGGGATTCAGCGAGGACGACGTGGACCGGGTGCTGTGGCGTAATCCGGTGGAGTTCTACGGCCAGTCCGGGCGCCTCGATCTGAGCGAGACCGCCGACACCGGGCCGCTCTTCGAGGGCAGCTCGATCCTGCGAGGGGGCAGCTGATGCGGGTACGTCAGCAGGACGGCCGGCAGGTCCACCTCAGCTACTGCACCAACGTGCATCCGGCCGAGGACCTGCCCGGCATCATCGGGCAGCTCGACACGTACGCCGTCGCGATCCGGGAACGGCTCGGCGCCGACGTGCTCGGGCTCGGGCTGTGGCTGGCCGCGCCGATGGCCGCCGCCCTGGCCGACGACGGCGAGGCCCGCCGGCAGCTGCGCACCGAGCTGGACGTGCGCGGGCTGGAGGTGGTCACGCTCAACGGCTTTCCGTACGAGGCGTTCCAGGCTCCGGTGGTCAAGCACGCCGTCTACCACCCGGACTGGACCACTCCGGAGCGCCTGGAGTACACGCTGGACCTGGCCCGGATCCTGGTCGACCTGCTGCCCGACGACGCCGAGCGGGGTTCGGTGTCGACGCTGCCGCTGGCCTGGCGCGAGCCCTGGACGACCGTGCAGCAGGACGCGGCCCGGCACATGCTCGACCGGCTGGCGCACGGTCTCACCGAGATCGCCTGGGAGACCGGGCGGCTGGTACGGGTGGCGTTCGAACCCGAGCCCGGCTGTGTGGCCGAGACGACCTCCCAGGCCGTCGGCATGCTGGCCGGCGCGGACACCGACCGGCTCGGTGTCTGCCTCGACCTGGCGCACCTGGCGTGCGCGTGGGAGGACCCGGCCGACGCGGTGAAACGCCTGGCCACGGCAGGTATCCCGGTCGTCAAGGTGCAGGTCTCGGCCGCTCTGGAGGTCGCCGATCCGGTCGCCGCCCGGCCGGTGCTGGAGCGTTACGCCGAGCCGCGGTTCCTGCACCAGACCCGCAGCGCCGGCGGGCACAGCTGCGACGACCTCGACATCGCGCTGGCCGAGAACCCGGCCGGGCCGTGGCGGGTGCACTTCCACGTACCGGTGCACACACCACCGGAACCGCCGCTCACGGCTACCACGGGGGTGCTCCGCGAGGCGCTGGGTGTGGTGTCGTGCGACCACTTCGACGTGGAGACGTACACCTGGGATGTGCTGCCGGCGGGGCACCGGCCCACCTCGCCGGCCGAGCTGGCCGATGGCATCGCCGGTGAGCTCGCGTGGACCCGTGACGTGCTGAGTGGGCAGGTGAACGCATGAACAAGCTCGTGGTCCTCGACGTGGTCGGCCTGACCCCGAAGCTGCTGGAGCACATGCCCCGGCTGCGCTCGGTCGCCGACGGTGGTTTCCAGGCGCGGCTCGACCCGGTGCTGCCGGCGGTCACCTGCTCGGTGCAGGCCAGCCTGCTGACCGGTGAGACACCGGCCGGTCACGGGATCGTCGGCAACGGCTGGTACTTCCGCGACCTGGGCGAGGTGTTCCTCTGGCGGCAGCATCACGCCCTGGTCGGCGGTGAGAAGGTGTGGCAGGCTGCCCGGCGCACGGATCCGGATTACACGGTCGCCAACATCTGCTGGTGGTACGCCATGGGCGCGGACGTGAACTGGACGGTCACGCCCCGGCCGATCTACTACGCGGACGGTCGCAAGGAGCCCGACTGCTACACCGACCCGCCCGAGCTGCACGACGAGCTGACGGCGAAGCTCGGCACGTTCCCACTGTTCACGTACTGGGGTCCGGGGGCCGGCCTGGCCTCGTCGAAGTGGATCTGCAAGGCCGCCGAGCAGGTGATGGCCGACCACGACCCCGACCTGACCCTCGTCTACGTCCCGCACCTGGACTACGACCTGCAGCGCTTCGGCCCCGACGACCCACGGGCCGCGGCGGCCGCGGCCGAGCTGGACGAGGTGCTCGGCCCGCTGCTGGACGCGGCGAGGGCGCGCGGGGCGACGATCGTGGCGCTGTCGGAGTACGGGATCACACCGGTGCACCGGCCGATCGACGTGAACCGGCTGCTGCGGGAGAGGGGCCTGCTGCGCGTCTACACCCAGGACGGCATGGAATACCTGGACCCGTGGACGTCCCGGGCGTTCGCCGTCGCCGACCACCAGGTGGCCCACGTGTACGTGCGTGACCCGGCCGACGTACCGGAGGTGTCGGCGCTGCTGAAGGATCTGCCGGGGGTGGCCGAGGTGCACGAGGGTCTCGGGCACGAGCGTTCGGGGGAGCTGGTGCTGGTGGCCGAGCCGGACGCGTGGTTCACCTACTACTACTGGCTCGACGACGACCGCGCCCCGGACTTCGCGCGGCTCGTCGACATCCACCGCAAACCCGGCTACGACCCGGCCGAGCTGTTCTTCGACCCGGCCGATCCGGGAGCGGCGAAACGGCGGGCGGCCGGTGCGCTGGCCCGCAAGAAGCTCGGCATGCGCTACATGATGCGAGTGGTCGGCCTGGACGCCGGTGCGCGGGCGGTGCGCGGCTCGCACGGCCGGTTGCCGGACGACGCGGCGGACTCCCCGTTGCTGTTGTGCTCAGAGACCATCGGTGCGGTCGACCGGATCGGCGCGACCGAGGTCAAGAGCCTGCTGCTGCGCCTGGCCGAGCGGTAGGGGAGGGCGGCGTGACACTGCGGGCCCGTTTCGACGACCGGCTCGCCGACTTCCTGAGCGGACAGGGCCCGCAGTGGCCCGAGGGGGCGCCGCGGGGGCTGTTCAGCACCCTGCAGCGGTTCCTGCTGTCCGGTGGGAAGCGGCTGCGGCCGATGTTCTGCTACTGGGGCTGGCGCAGCGCGGGCGGCGAGGACGGCCCGGGCATCGTGACGGCGGCCGCGGCGCTGGAGATCTTCCACGCGTTCGCGCTGATCCACGACGACATCATGGACGGCAGTGAGCGCCGTCGCGGTGAGCCGTCGGTGCACGCCCTCTTCGCCGACCTGCACACCCGGTCGGCGTGGCGCGGTGACGCGGCCAGTTACGGGCGCAACACCGCGCTGCTCTGCGGCGACCTGTGCGCGGCGTGGGCGGATCAGATGTTCCAGAGCTGCGGCCTGAGCGACGAGCAGGTGAGCCGCGGCTACGCCGTCTACGGCGCGATGCGTACCGAGGTGATCGCCGGGCAGTACCTGGACCTGGTGTCCGGCGTGGGTGACGGGTCGGCGGCCAGTGCCCTGACCGTGATCCGGCTCAAGGCGGCCCGGTACACGGTGACGCGGCCGCTGCAGATCGGCGCGGCCCTGGCCGGGGCCGGTGACGACCTGCTGGACACCTATGCGGCGTTCGGTGATCCGCTCGGTGACGCGTTCCAGCTGCGTGACGACGTGCTGGGCGTGTTCGGTGATCCGGTGGTGACCGGCAAGCCGATACTGGACGACCTGCGCGAGGGCAAGCGCACGGTGCTCATGGCGCTGGCACGGGAAGCGGCCGACCACCGGCAGACGGCCCGGATCCGGGCGCTGTTCGGTCGTGCGGACCTGGACGAGGAGGGCGCGGCCGAGCTGCGCCGGATCATCATCGACACCGGCGCTCTGGACGGCGTCGAGCGGCTGATCAAACTGCGCGTGGAGTCGGCCCTGGCGGCGCTGGCCGGTTCTCCGATCCCGGCCGAGGTGGCGGCCCGTCTGACCGCGCTGGCGCACGAAACAGTTGATCGCCAGCGTTGAAAAGTTCCGCCCGTAGTGACAAAAGTCGATGGTTTCTTTAGTGTTTCGGGCAAGGCACTTAAGTGTTACGTCAGGGTGTAGTCGGCGGCGCGACAACCACCCGCATTCCTCATGGTTCGAAGGGATGGCACCCCCATGTCCATTTCACTGCGCCGCCGATGGTGGGCTGTCGCCTCCGTCGCGGCACTCGCCCTAGCGGTGTTCGAGGCACCAGCCCAGGCTCACCCCGTCGACCCGGCTGACTTCCAGCAGGTCACACTGGCCAAGGGCGAGCCCGAGGTGGGTGAGCCGATGAGCCTGGCCGTGCTGCCGGACCGCTCGGTGCTGCACACCGCCCGCAACGGCACGCTGCGCCGCACCACCGCCTCCGGCGACACCGCCGTGGTCGGCAACCTCGCCGTCTACACCCACGACGAGGAGGGCCTGCAGGGTGTCGGCGTCGACCCCGGCTTCGCCACCAACCGGTTCATCTACCTGTACTACGCCCCACCGCTGAGCACCCCGGCCGGGGACGCTCCGGACACCGGCACCGACTTCTCCGCGTTCAACGGCGTCAACCGGCTGTCCCGGTTCACCCTCACCGCGGACTGGAAGCTCAGCGCCGAGCGCACGATCCTCGACGTGCCGGCCTCCCGCGGCATCTGCTGTCACGTCGGCGGCGACATCGACTTCGACGCGGCCGGCAACCTGTACCTGTCGACCGGCGACGACAGCAACCCGTTCCAGTCCGACGGCTATTCGCCGCTGGACGAGCGGGCCAACCGCAACCCGGCCTTCGACGCTCAGCGGACCGCCGGCAACACCAACGACCTGCGTGGCAAGATCCTGCGCATCAAGGTCAACGCTGACGGCACGTACACCTCGCCGTCCGGCAACCTGTTCGCCGCCGGAACAGCCGGGACCCGCGCGGAGATCTACGCGATGGGCTTCCGCAACCCGTTCCGGATGACCGTCGACAAGGCGACGGGTGTCGTCTACGTCGGCGACTACGGCCCGGACGCCGGATCGTCGTCGACTCGCGGCCCGAGCGGTCAGGTCGAGTTCAACCGTGTCCCGTCACCCGGCAACTACGGCTGGCCGTACTGCACCGGCACCAACACCGCCGCCGAGACGTACGCCGACTTCAACTTCGCCAACGGCACCGTCGGCGCGAAGTACAACTGCGCTGGTGGCCCGGTCAACAACTCACCGCGCAACACCGGCCTCGGGACCCTTCCGGCCGCCAAAACCTCATGGATCCGGTACGGCGGAGACGCCGGCACCCCCGCGGAGTTCGGCGGCGGCTCCGAGTCGCCGATGGGCGGCCCGGTCTATCGGTACAACGCGTCCAGCACCTCCACGACGAAGTTCCCGCAGTCGCTGGACGGGCACTTCTTCGCGGCCGAGTTCGGGCGCGGCTGGATCAAGCCGATCCACGTCGGCACCGACGGCTCGGTCGGCGAGATCTCGACCTTCCCGTGGAACGGCAAGCAGGTCATGGACCTCGCGTTCGGCCCCGACGGCTCGCTCTACGTGCTCGACTACGGCACCGGCTACTTCAGCGGCGACGAGAACTCGGCGCTGTATCGCTACGACTACGTCGGCGGCGGCAACCGGGCCCCGACCGCAGTGGCGAACGCCGACAAGCGCTCCGGCCAGGCGCCGCTGACCGTGCAGTTCTCCTCGGCCGGTTCCAGCGACCCGGAGGGTGGGGCACTGACGTACCGCTGGGACTTCGGTGACGGCACCAGTTCCACGGCCGCCAACCCGTCGAAGACGTTCACCGCCAACGGCGTCTACGACGCGAAGCTCACGGTCACCGACCCGCAGGGCGCCACGGGCAGCGCCAACGTGCAGATCGGCGTCGGCAACACGGCACCCACGGTACGGATCAACGCGCCCGGTGACGGCACGGTGTTCTCGTTCGGCGACACGATCTCCTACTCGGTCACGGTCACCGACCCGGAGGACCCGGGCATCGACTGCGCCAAGGTCAAGATGACGTACGTGCTCGGCCACGACCAGCACGGACACCAGATCACCTCGAAGACCGGCTGCAACGGCACGCTGACCATCCCGGTCGACGGCGAGCACGACACGGCGGCCAACATCTTCGCGGTCTTCGACGCCGAGTACACCGACGCGGGCGGCCTGACCACCCACACCCAGCACACCCTGCAGCCCGCGCACCGGCAGGCCGAGCACTACAAGACCTCCGGCGGCATCGCGGTGATGAACAAGCCGGAGGCCGAGGGCGGCAAGACCGTCGGCGACATCAACAACGGCGACTGGATCGCGTTCCAGCCTTACCAGCTCGGCAACGTCAACCGCTTCACCGCGCGGGTCTCGTCGGCAGGTGCCGGCGGCACGATCCAGGTCCGCGCGGGTTCGGCCACCGGGACCGTCCTCGGCTCGGCCACAGTGCCGGTGACCGGCGGCTGGAACGTCTTCACCGACGTCTCCGGCGCGGTCGCGAACGCACCGGCCGGCACCACCACGCTCTACCTGACCTTCAGCGGCGGCGCGGGCGCGCTCTTCGACGTCGACGCGTTCACGCTGAACACCAGTGCCGCTGCCCGTACCGGCCCGGTCGTCGGCCTCGCCGGCAAGTGCCTGGACGTGGCCGGCGGCGGCACCACGGACGGCACGAAGATCCAGCTGTACACCTGCAACGGGTCCGCCGCGCAGGTCTGGACGGTCAACGGTCAGGTGTGGCGCAACCCGCAGTCGGGCAAGTGTCTCGACGTGGCCGGCGGCGCGACCGCGAACGGCACCAAGGCGCAGCTGTGGACCTGCAACGGCACCGGCGCCCAGAACTGGACGGCACAGGCCGACAAGACGGTCCGGAACCCGGTGTCCGGCCGCTGTCTCGACGTGTCGCAGAACAACTCCGCCGACGGCCAGCAGATCCACATCTGGGACTGCCTGGGCGCCGCCAACCAGCAGTGGAACCTGTGAGGAGGGATCCCATGCGCAGCAGACTCTCCCTGGTACTCGCCGCAGCGCTGACCACCCTGGCCTGCACCGCGGCACCGACACCGGCCGTCGCGGCCGACACCCCGTACGACGTCCTGGTCTTCTCCAAGACGACCGGTTTCCGGCACGACTCGATCGCCGCCGGCATCCAGGCCATCCGTGACCTGGGCGCGGCCAACAACTTCACGGTGACCGCCACCGAGGACTCGACCCAGTTCAACGCCACCAACCTGGCCCGCTTCGAGACCGTCGTCTTCCTGAACACCACCGGCGACATCCTCGACGCGACCCAGCAGAGCGCGTTCGAGGCGTACATCCGTGGCGGTGGCGGCTACACCGGCATCCACTCGGCGGCCGACACCGAGTACGACTGGCCGTTCTACGGTCAGCTCGTCGGCGCCTACTTCGCCTCGCATCCGGCGGTCCAGCAGGCGACCGTCAAGGTCGAGGACCGGGGGCACGCCGCGACCGCGCACCTGCCGCAGAGCCTACAGCGCACCGACGAGTGGTACGACTACCGCACCAACGCCCGCAGCACCGCGCACGTGCTGTCGACGCTCGACGAGTCGTCGTACTCCGGCGGGCAGATGGGCGCCGACCACCCGCACTCCTGGTGCAAGACGCTGGACTCGGGCCGCTCGTTCTACACCGGCGGCGGGCACACCCAGTCTGCCTACAGCGAGCCGGCGTTCCGGGCGCACCTGCTCGGCGGGATCCGCTACACGGCCAAGCGCGCGCACGCCGACTGCCGTCCGGAGACCGGATACACGGCGCTCTACAACGGCTCGACGACCGGCTGGTCGCAGGCCGGGCCGGGCGCCTTCACCAACACCGACGCCACGCTGACCTCCACCGGCGGCATGGGGCTGTACTGGTACTCGGCGAAGCAGTTCACCAACTACTCGCTGAAGATGGACTGGAAGCTCGCCGGGGACGACAACACCGGTGTCTTCATCGGGTTCCCGCCGTCGAGCGACCCGTGGTCGGCCGTCAACAACGGCTACGAGATCCAGATCGACGCCACCGACGCGGCCGATCGGACCACGGGCGCGGTCTACACGTTCAAGTCCGCCGACATCGCGGCACGCGACGGGGCGCTCAACCCGCCGGGGGAGTGGAACACCTACGAGATCCGGGTCGAGGGGGAGCGTCTGCAGGTCTTCCTCAACAGCGTCAAGATCAACGACTTCACCAACACCGATCCGGTACGGTCCCTCGCGGGCCACATCGGCATCCAGAACCACGGCACGGGCGACGACGCGTCGTTCCGCAACATCCGGGTCAAGGAGCTGACCCCGGGCGGTGGCGGTTCGACGGTGCAGGCCGAGTCGTTCACCAGCGCCAACGGTGTGCAGGCGTTCACCAAGGCGGGTGCCAACAACGGTCAGACCCTCGGCTACATCGACCCGGGTGACTGGGCCTCCTACGCGGGCGTGGATCTGACCGGCGTCACGTCGATCAAGGCGCGGGTCGTCTCCGGCGGTCCGGGCGGAACCATTCAGGTACGCACCGGCTCGGCCACCGGGACGGTCCTCGGGACGGTCGCGGTGCCCAACACCGGGAGCTGGAGCACCTACGCCGACGTGACCGGGAGCCTGAGCAACGTACCCACCGGATCTCAGACGTTGTTCCTGACCTTCACCGGCACCGGAACGGGACTCTTCGACCTCGACGACTTCACCCCCGTCAAGGGCACCAGCACCGGTGGAGCCGGGCCGGTCGTCGGCCTGGCCGGCAAGTGCCTCGACGTGAGCGGCAGCGGAACCGCCGACGGCACGAAGATCCAGCTGTACACCTGCAACGGGTCCGCTGCGCAGAACTGGCAGGTCAGCGGTCAGGTCTGGCGCAACCCGAACTCCGGCAAGTGCCTGGACGTGGCCGGCGGCGCGACCGCGAACGGCACCAAGGCGCAGCTGTGGACCTGCAACGGCAGCGGCGCGCAGAACTGGGCGGCCCAGAGCAACGGCACGGTGCGCAACCCGCAGTCCGGCCGCTGCCTGGACGTGTCGCAGAACAGCTCCGCCGACGGCCAGCAGATCCACATCTGGGACTGCCTGGGCGCGGCCAACCAGGTGTGGCGCCTTCCCTCCGGGGCGGCGGCCTAATAGAGTGGAGCGCGGTGATCGCGGTCACAAGCGGTCCGGGTGGGAGGCGCAACCCACCCGGCAGTCCCGCCGCCTGTGACGACCGGTCACCGCGCTCCCGCCTGCTCCTCGCGCAGGCGCTGAATCCCGCTCCAGTTGAACAAGTTCACTCTGCGAGGAAGTGAAAACATGGCACGACCGATCACCCTGTTCACCGGTCAGTGGGCCGACCTGCCGTTCGACGAGGTGTGCCGGCTGGCTTCCGGGTGGGGTTACGACGGCCTGGAGATCGCCTGCTGGGGCGATCACTTCGAGGTCGACAAGGCACTCGCCGACGACGGCTACATCGATCGCAAGCGCGAGACTCTGGCGAAGCACAACCTGCAGGTCTTCGCGATCTCCAACCATCTCGTCGGGCAGGCCGTCTGCGACCACCCGATCGACGAGCGGCACCAGGACATCCTGCCGGCCCGGATCTGGGGCGACGGCGAACCCGAGGGCGTACGTCAGCGTGCGGCCGAGGAGATCAAGGACACCGCCCGCGCGGCCGCCAAGCTCGGCGTGAACACCGTCGTGGGTTTCACCGGCTCGTCGATCTGGCACACCCTGGCCATGTTCCCGCCGGTGCCGCCGTCGATGATCGAGCGCGGCTACCAGGACTTCGCCGACCGATGGAACCCGATCCTCGACGTCTTCGACGAGGTCGGCGTCAGGTTCGCGCACGAGGTGCACCCGAGCGAGATCGCCTACGACTACTGGACGACCAAGCGGACCCTGGAGGCGATCGGGCACCGTCCCGCCTTCGGCCTCAACTGGGACCCGTCGCACTTCGTCTGGCAGGAGCTCGACCCGGTCAACTTCATCTTCGACTTCGCGGACCGCATCTACCACGTGGACTGCAAGGACGCGAAGGTGCGCACCGGGGACGGCCGCCGTGGCCGGCTCAGCTCCCACCTGCCGTGGGCCGACCTGCGGCGCGGCTGGGACTTCGTCTCCACCGGCCACGGTGACGTGCCGTGGGAGGACTGCTTCCGGGCGCTGAACGCCATCGGCTACGACGGCCCGATCTCGATCGAGTGGGAGGACGCCGGCATGGACCGGCTCATCGGCGCTCCCGAGGCCCTGCAGTTCGTGCGCCGCCTGGCGTTCGATGCTCCGACGGCGGCGTTCGACGCCGCCTTCTCCTCCAACCAGTAATCCGTTTCGGGTCGTCAGGCCGGGCGCAACGCGCCCGGCCTCACCGCCATGCCTTTTGCTGGCTGTAACAAAAGTTCGATTGTTTCATCGAGTTGTTTAACTAGAGACACGCGTAAATTCGTTGTAACGTCCGGACCGGAAGCAACTCTGCACGAAAGCGCGCCCATCCGTGTTCACCACTGAAACCGGAGGCACCACCCATGCACGAGTCACCGTCCCGTCCGACCTCGCTGAGCCGCCGTAACCTGCTCGGCGCCGCGGCCGCCGGAGCCGCCGCCATCGGCGCGCCCGCCGTCCTCGCCTCCCCCGCCGCGGCCCACGGTGGCGGCGGATCCCCACACCGGGTACCGCGAGATCAGATCAGCGTGCAGCTCTACACGCTGCGCAACCAGCTGACGATCGACCTCGAGGGCAGCTTCACCGAGCTCGCCGCGATCGGCTACAAGCGCGTCGAGCACGCCGGGTTCGTCGGCCGCACCGCCGCCCAGTTCCGGGCCGCCCTCGACAACGCCGGCCTGAAGGCCACCTCCGGGCACGCCGGCATCCCGCAGCCGTGGAACGCCGAATCCTGGAAGCGCACGCTGGAGGACGCCGCGATCGTCGGCAACAAGTTCATCGTCCACCCGTACTTCGGCACCGACGCCAACGGGCCGATCCGCAACGCCGCCGTGTACCGCGCGTTCGCCGCCGACCTCAACAAGGCCGGTGAGCTGGCCCGCCGGGCCGGGCTGAGCTTCGGCTACCACAACCACCACAACGAGTTCCTGCGCCAGACCGGCACCGAGATCACCGGTTTCGACATCCTCACCGACGACACCGACCCGCGCCTCGTGCACCTCGAGGTCGACATCTACTGGGCGTGGCGTGGCGCCGCGGACCCGGTCGACCTGATCGAGAAGAATCGCCGCCGGATCAAGCAGGTCCACGTCAAGGACATGAACGTCGGCAGCGGCTTCGCCGACCCCGGCGACGGCCTGATCGACTTCGAGCGGGTCTTCCGCCGGGCCAACGAGGCGGGACTCGTCGAGTACATCGTGGAACGCGACGACGCGGGCAGCCCGCCACGCACGCCCGCGCAGGCTCTCGACACCGCACGGGTCGGCTACAACTACCTCACCGGACTGAGGTACTGAGATGCGGCGCCTGCTCACCGCCGCCGCGGCGGCACTGCTCGTCACCACCATGGCCTCCGGTCTCGGCAGCCCCGCCGCCCAGGCCGCCGCCGCGCCGCCGCCCGACTCCGACTTCCAGAAGGTGACGCTCAACGACTTCCCGGGCGAGCCGATCGCCCTGGCCGTCCTGCCGGACAAGCGCGTGCTGCACACCGCCCGCAAGGGCCAGGTGCGCATCCACGAGCCCAGCACCGGCCGTAACGTGCTGGCCGCGACCATCCCGGTCTACCAGCACGACGAGGAGGGCGTGCAGGGCATCGCCGTCGACCCCGATTTCGAACGCAACCGCTGGGTGTACGTCTACTACTCGCCGGTGCTGAACACCCCCCTCGACGACCCGGCCACGCCGACCGTCAACGAGGGCAACGCCCCCGAGAACGGCACCGCCGCCGACTTCGCGCCGTTCAAGGGCCACCTGCAACTGTCCCGGTTCAAGCTGCGCGGCAACACCCTGGACCTGCGCAGTGAGCAGAAGATCCTGCAGGTTCCGGTCGACCGTGGCATCTGCTGCCACGTCGGCGGAAAGATCGACTTCGACAGGCACGGCAACCTGTACCTGTCCACCGGCGACGACACCAACCCGTTCGCCTCCAGCGGGTACACCCCGATCGACGAGCGCCCCGACCGCAACCCGGCGTTCGACGCCCAGCGCAGCTCCGCCAACACCAACGACCTGCGCGGCAAGCTGCTGCGGATCACGGTGAAGCCGAACGGGAGCTACAGCATCCCGAAGGGCAACCTGTTCAAGAAGGGCACCGCCAAGACCCGGCCGGAGATCTACGCCATGGGTCTGCGCAACCCGTTCCGCTTCGACGTCGACGAGAAGACCGGCGTGGTGTACCTGGCCGACTACTCGCCCGACGCCAACCAGCCCAACCCCGGTCGCGGGCCCGCCGGGCACGGCCGCTGGATGGCCATCGACAAGCCCGCCAACTACGGCTGGCCGTACTGCGTCACCCCGGATCTGCCCTACGTGGACTTCGACTTCGCCACGAACACGTCCGGGCAGCCGTTCAACTGCGCCGCGCCGGTCAACGAGTCGCCCAACAACACCGGTCTGCGTACCCTGCCGCCGGTCGAGAAGGCCGAGGTCGTCTACTCGTACGCGGCCAGCACGCAGTTCCCGCAGCTGGGCACCGGCGGCATCGGCCCGATGGGCGGACCCGCCTACCAGTACGACAAGCGCAGCCGCTCACCGTTCAAATGGCCGGTCGACTTCGCCGGCAAGCCGCTGTTCTACGAGTGGACCCGCGACTACGTCAAGGCGTTCACGCTCGGCGCCGGCAACCAGGTCACCGCGATCGAGTCGGTGCTGCCGTCGATCGTCTTCGACAACCCGATGGACCTCGAGTTCGGCCCCGACGGCGCGCTCTACGTCCTCGAGTACGGCGACGGATACTTCGCCGAGAACCCGGAGGCACAGCTCGCCCGGGTCGACTACGCGCCGCGCAACAAGACCCCGATCGTGAAGATCAGCGCCACGCCGACGGTCGGCTCGGCACCCTTCCCGGTCAACTTCTCCAGCGCCGGCACCACCGACCCCGACGGCGACGCCCTGCGGTACGCGTGGGACTTCGACGCCGACGGTGACGTGGACTCGCGGGCGGCCAACCCGACGTACACGTACACTGTCAACGGCGACTACCGGGCCACCCTGAAGGTCACCGACTCGACCGGCCGGTCCGCGTCCGCCGAGTTCCTGCTGCACGTCGGCCCGGTCGCACCCACCGTGTCGTTCGTGACGCCGACCCCGGGCCAGGAGTTCGCGTTCGGCGACACCGTCACCTTCCAGGTGAACGTGGTCGACGACGTGCCGGTGAACTGCGCGAACGTCGAGGTCTCCTACATCCTCGGCCACGACCAGCACGGTCACCCGCTGTCGACGACGTCGGGCTGCACCGGCTCGATCACCACGTTCGTCGACCCCGGCCACGAGGGTCAGGACAATCTGACAGCCGTCTTCGTGGCCGAGTACACCGACCCGGACGGCCAGGTCGGATCCGCCCAGGTCGTCCTCAACCCCACCGACTGATCCACCGCACAGGCCCACCCGCCATCGCGAGCCGGTGGCGGGTGGCTTGTACGCTGCGGCTGATGCCCGAACAGACCGAATCCCGTGCCACCGCCAAGTCACGTCTCCGTGAGTACGTCATCCTGATCGCAGTGGCGGCGGTCGTCGCCTTCGGCGTCCGGACGTTCCTGGTGCAGACCTTCTTCATTCCCTCGCAGTCGATGGAGCAGACCCTGCTCATCGACGACAAGGTCCTGGTCAACAAGACCGCCTACAAGTTCGGGCAGGAGCCCGGCCGTGGTGAGATCGCGGTGTTCACCCCGCCGTCCTCCTGGGGCGCCGAGCCGGACCAGCACTACATCAAACGCATCATCGGCGTGGCCGGCGACCGGGTCGTCTGCTGTGACGGCGACGGCAAGGTCACGGTCAACGGCAAGCCCCTCGCCGAGGACTACCTGTTCCCCGGCGACGCGCCGTCCGACGTCCCGTTCGACGTGACCGTCCCGGCGGGCAACATCTTCGTCCTGGGCGACCACCGCAGCGAGTCCGGCGACTCCCGGATGCACCTGTTCGCCGACGACGGCATGGTCCGGACCGACCGTCTGATCGGCCGCGCCTTCGCCACCTACTGGCCTCCGTCGCGGATGCGGATGCTGGAGGTTCCCGCGACGTTCACGGACGTACCGATGCGGGACTAACGAACGGGCTCGTGCACGGGTGACGACTTCCTTACAAGGCTGACGATTCCTGACGGTTCGGACAACGCTGGGTTGCCATCGAGGCTCGGCGAGGCCACGATCGGCGTCGCTTCGACCCGCTTCGTCCCGCCACAGGAAGGATCTGCAGACACGTGCAGCCGTCCCTCTCACTCAACGGATCCGGCTCCGGCCCCGTGGAGCCCGGCACCGTCGACCTCAGCGGCCGCTGCGTCGGCAGCTCGTACATCCTCGTCTGCCCCGTGGGGCAGGGCGCCACGGGCACGGTCTGGCGCGGCATCGACCGGGCCACCGGCGAGCAGGTAGCCGTCAAACTCCTGCACGAGGGCCTGCTACGGCAGCCGAAACTCGTCACCCGGTTCGTGCAGGAACGCACCATCCTCATGATGGTCAAGCATCAGAACATCGTCGGCGTCCGCGACCTGTTCAGCGTCGGCGAGTCGATCGGCCTGGTCATGGACTACGTGTCCGGCGGCAGCCTCCGCGACCGGTTGCGCGGTGCCGGCACCCTGCCGGCGGCCGAGGCGGCGGGCCTGCTGGCCCAGGTGGCGGCCGCACTGGCCGAGACGCATGCGCTCAGCGTGGTGCATCGCGACGTCAAACCCGACAACATCCTCCTCGACGGTACGGGTGAGAGCACCGAGATCAGGCTGACCGACTTCGGCATCGCCCGGGTCCTCGACGCGGCGGGCCTGACCACGCCGCACGCGGTGATCGGTACGCCGTACTACATGGCTCCCGAGACGATCAGCGGGGGAGACGCCGCGCCGCCCGCCGACGTCTACGCGCTCGGGGTGACGCTGTACGAGCTGGTCTGCGGGCACACGCCGTTCACCGGCGAGCCGTTCGCGGTTCTGCACGGCCACCTCGAGGACGCGCCGCCGCGGCCGGCCGGCATGCCCGACGAGGTGTGGCAGGTCATCGAGGAGTGCCTCGACAAGGATCCGGACCGCCGCCCGCCGGCCGCCGAGCTGCACGAGACGTTGCGCGAGCTCGCGCGGCGTACCGCAGGAATCCCCGCTCTTGCCTCCCCGATGGACTCGGTGCCCACCGAACCGCGGGGGCTGACCACCGGCTCGCTGAAGGCCGATCGCCGCCCGCCGCATCCCGACCGGGTCCGCCCGTTCCGCAAGCGGCCGCGCAACGGGCCCCGAAGCTGGCTGTTCGGCCGGCACGGCCTGGTGGTCACCCTGGTCGTGGGTACGCTCGCCGCGTCGGGCTGGGGCGGATACAGCGCCTGGCAGCTGCGTGACGAGCGCGCCGGCGAGAGCACCGCCGCGGGCCCGCAGCCGTCGCAGGGGGCGGGCGGCGGCCCGATCGGAGGCGGTCCGGCCGGCGGCGCGCTGCCCGGTGTGGCCCCGTCGCTGGAGGCGCTCCGGCCGTCGCCGACGGTCGTCCCGGCCGGGCTGGGCCTGAATCCCGGTGCCGCGTCCATGGCCCCGCCCGCCGCCGGCAAGGGTGCGTCGGATCAGGCCGGGGTCCGGGTGCCCGCCGGGGCCGGAGCGCAGATCGGCGCGACCGCCGGCCCCGCGCAGGTCGGCGCCACCGCCGGTCCGGGCAAGGTCGGCGGCAAGCTGGCGTTCGGCCCGTGGCGCTGCGGCGAGCAGTACTCGTGGGATCTCGGCCACCCCGTGCTGGTGCAGCCGTGCCATGCGCTGGGTTCGACGATCCGCGTCCGTGGCGACATGGAGGCGATGCCCGGCGTCCAGGCCGACATGGCGCTGTCCGTGCACGACGCCGTGACCGACGAGATCGTCGCCGGTCCGCACCACTGCCAGGGCGTGATGTTCACCGACTTCATGCTCAAGCACAGCTGCGGCCCGGCCGAGCTGCAGGCCCCGCACGGCCGTCGCTACGTGATCGTGCAGACCTGGGAGTACACCGGCCGTCCCCTGCTCCCACGCGGCACGGTCCGAGGCCCGGAATTCGACTGGTGACCTGCTGATCGCCGCAGATCTTGTGAGGTTCGGCCCTCAGCTCAAGCCGAACCTCACAAGATCCGCGCGGTGGGTGAAGCGCCAAGCGCGATGTTCGGTTGTGAATGTTTGTGTGCGAGTGGGTTTGAAGGATCGCTTGGATGTTCATCGGTGATTAACAACTGTCCTTAGGCACATCCCCCTGTGCGGAAGGACGAGGCATGAGAAACCATCCCCGAAAGTTGCGTCGTGTCATCACCAGCGCCCTGGCCGCGATGGCGCTGGTCCCGGTCGCCGTCGTCAGCGGTGCGTCGCCGGCCGCGGCGGTCACCAATCAGTTCAAGGGTATGAACTGGGCGGTGCTGGGTGACAACTTCAGCACCGGCCCGCTGGTCGTGCAGGGTCTGAGCCAGTCGGACAGCAACGCTACGGTCCGTGCCAAGGCGAACGCCCTCTACGACGACATGGCGACGATGGGCGTCAACACGGTCCGGCTGCCGATCAACACGCACACCGTCGGCACCACGTGGTGGAACGCCTACCGGGGCGCCATCGACGCGGCCACCGCCCGCGGCTTCAAGGTGATCCTCGCCTACTGGGAGGACGGGGCCGCGTCCGGCGGCCGGATCAACAACATCGCCGCGTGGAACACGATGTGGTCCAACGTGACCTACCTTTACGGCGCGAACACGAACGTCTACTTCGAGCCGATGAACGAGCCGCACGGCTACTCGTCGACGGAATGGCGTAACGTCGCCGCGAACTGGATGAGCTACCACTATTCGGCGGTGCCGAGCCGGACGCTGATCGGCGGCACCGGGTACAGCCAGGATCTGCGGGACGTCTGCAACGACAGCCGTTTCGCCGGCACGCTGCTCTCCTTCCACCACTACGCCTTCTTCTACAGCGCGATGACGTACGACGCGTTCCGCACCCACATTCAGACGCGTCTCGGGAACTGCGCCTCCCGTGCGGTGGTGACCGAGTACGGCGCGCCGATGTCGACGGGCCTCAACTACGCCAACGCCAGCAGCACCGACAATTTCGTGCGGCACATCCGCGCGGTCACCCAGGTGATGCGCGACAACCAGATGGGCGGTGTCTACTGGCCGGCGCTCGGCGGCAAACCGACCGGCACCTCCGGTTTCGACTACTACTCGATGTTCGCCTTCAGCGGCAGCGGCACCAACCTCAACCTCGCGGTCCGCAACACGTCGGGGCGTGACCGAATCAGGTACGGCTGGGGCCTGTAGATCCCATAGGGCACAATCCACCGGTGCTTTCCGAACAGCTCGACGCGCTGCCGTACCCGAAAAGGATTCCGGCTCTTCTGGGTCTGCTGCGTGAAGAGGCGGAACCGCGGACACGGATCGCCGAACTCGCGTCGGGCGGCCCTCACGAGCGCTTTCTGGCGGTGACGGCGGCGGCTGCCCTCGGTTTCCGCCCGGTGGTGGTCGAGGCTTTGAAGGACCCGGATCCATCGGTACGGGCGGAGGCAGCGAAACAGGCGCTCCGGCTCGGCTGGACGACGGGCGGGGAATTGCTTGCCGATGCCCCGCCCGTGCTGCGCCGCCTGATTCTGCGGCTGCTGCGCAAGCGGCCCGGTTCCGGTGACGCGGTGATCGACCTGGTCCACGAGCGGTACGGCGACCGGGAGGCGGCCACCCTCCTCCCGGCCTGCACCGCCGCGACGGTGGCCCGGCTGCTGCCCGCCGTGGCCCGCTCGATCGACTCGTGGAAGGTCCTCGCCCGGCGGCACAGCGCGGTCATCCTGGACTGGGCCGACGCCGGTCTGGCCGCCACGCCGGAACCGGACTGGGCACCGTTCGAGGCCGCGGTCGGCGCGTGCGCTTCGACCGAACCGGCCCGGGTGCTCGATCTGCTGGAGCGTCACACGTCCACGTCACTGCCCGCGGTCGGTCTCCGGTCGCCCGCCAAGCGGTTCCCGGAACGGGTCGCGGCCCTCCTGCGGGGCCGGGTCGTCTCCCACTCCGATTTCTACGGCCTGCTGCACGCCGGAGTGCTCCGTCACCTGCTGGGCCTCGGCGCCGGCGAGCTGGCGACCCTCAAAGTGATCGAATACCCGGAACTGTTCGAGTTGCTCCCGCCGGACCGGCGGGCCGAGGTCTACGCCTTGATGCCGCCGTCGGACGACCCGTGGACGGGCCGGGTCGGCCTGCTGCCGGAGGCGCTGCGGGTCAGCGAGGCGCGGCGGATGCTGACGCTGCCGCACATCGCGGAGAGTGAGCACGCGACCGAGCGGTGGAGCCTCTACCTGCCGGCCGCCGAGGTGCTTCCCCGGCTCGACGAGCAGGTTCGCGACGCGGAGCTGTACCGGCGCGAGGACGCGTACAAGTCGATGATCGCTGTGGCCCGCCGCGAACCCGCCACCGTGCCGCAGGTGTTGCAGCGGCTGCTGCGGATCCGCAACGAGCGCGAGGGGATCCAGCGGGAGGTCCTGGAGTCGCTGCGCTCGCTGATCCCGCACCTCAACGGTTCGGACGCACCCACCCTGACGGCGATCACCGACGCGACCCTGGAGGCACGCGACCTGTCCGCGCGTACCCGGGATCAGCTGGAGGAGCTCGCCTACGCGGTCCTGGCCCGCCGGCCGGACAGCGAGGAGCTGACCGGATGGGCGCTCGGCATGATCGCCCGGCTGCCGGTCATCTTCTACCTGGAGACGCCGCTGCGGCACGGCCAGGAGCACCGGCTCACGGCGGCCCTGCGCAAGCGGGTCGCCGCCGATCCGGTGGAGCTGTTCAATTTGGCCGACCTGCTGGGGGTCCGCGCCCGGCACGTGCCCGAGCTGCAGGAACTGCTGCGCCGGGCGTTGGCGCCGTCGTCGCCCGCCGATGTCCGGGAGCAGGCCGCGCGGTGGTGGCTCGACGACCCGCGGACCAGGGCCGAGCGGGTCGCTGAGCTGCTGCGCGAGGACCCTTCGGCCGTCCGGCTCGCGCCGGTGTGGCGGGAGGTGACCGGCTGGAGCACCACGCTGCTCGACACGGTGCTGGGCGATCCCGCGCTGATCGGCCCGCCGTCGTACGTACGCCGGTGGGCGCCCGGGCAGCAGCGTGCCTACGCCGAGGCGGTCGCCGCTGTCGCCGCCGACACCGAGGCGGACCAGCGTGCCCGTACGGCCGCGGTGAAGAACCTCGCCCGGGTGCCGGTCGCCGGCCGTGAGCTGCTCGCGCGGTTCCTCGACGACCCGGAGGTCCCGATCGCCGAGGCGGCGCTCGGCGCGTTGCCCTGGACCGACCGGCCGGACGAGGCGCTGCCGACGTTGCTCGGCTACGCGGGCGGTGACCGTGCCCGGGCCGCGCTGCCGGCGGCCGACCGCGCGGCCCGCTTCGTGAACGCGTCCACCCTGCTCACCCTGCTGCGGGACGTGCTGCTGGGTTCGTCGCGGGTCAAGGTGTCCAGTCGCAGGGCCGCGATCCGGCTCCTCGCCCGGTTCGGCCCACCGGAGTCGACGGAGCTGCTCGCCGAGGTGTGGCACACCCCGGAGACCCATCCCGATGTACGGGCCGCGATCGTCACCGCGGTCCGCGGTGCACCGCTGTCGCCGGCGGTGTGGGAGATCCTCACCGAGGCAGCGGGTTCTGCGGCGCCCGCCGAGGTTCGGGCGCTGCTCGCCGTCGTACCGCAGGATCTGCCCGATCTTGATCGTCCCCGGTTCGCCTCTCTGGTCCTGACCGCCTGTGCGAGCCCTGACCGGAGAATCGCGAAGGACGCGTTCGAGTACCTGGCCCCGTGGGTCCCGTGGGCGCCGGACGCCATCGGCGTGATCACCGGCGTGCTCGCCGATCCCGAGTTCACCGGCCCGGCCGTCTTCTGGCCGCGCGACATCCTGAAGTCGCTGGTCTTCGCCCTGCTGGAGAATGCCGGCACGCTGGAACCGGTGCTCGACCGGCTCATCGCCCTCGATCGGCTGGACCCGGATCCCGGTTCGCCGCACCGGGACCGCCCGGCCCGCCGCTGCGTGTCCCGGATCGCCGGTGACGTGTCGAAGTGGGTGAAGGCCCATCCGGCCGGTGACCTGCGACCGGCGCGTGCGGCGGCCCGGAGGCTCGCGGCCGAACCGGCGTTCCTCGTCGAGGGCGCCCATCTGCTCCTCACCCTGGCCGGTTCGCACGCCGAGCGGCTCGCCGAGGTCGCCGACCTCGTCGCCGACCGGCCGGTACTCGCCATGCGGCTGGCCGGTCGCATCGCCGACGCCCCACCGGACACCGCCCGGCTCGACGAGATCCCGGCCGAGGCGCGGCGGCTGGCGGACCGGGGCGACCTGGCGGGCGGATTGTTCGCGCTGGGCCTGATCAAGTCCGCCGGCCAGGCGGACCGCTGGAGCGAACCGTGGCCGGAGGCACTGCTCCTGCTGCGGGGACACCCGCAGCAGGAGGTCGCCGACGAGGCCTACCGGCGTGTCATGGTGCGGTGAGGGGCGCCGCGATCAGGCTTTGAACAGGTCGGCGCTGATCGCGATGAGGCGGTCGACGGTGGGACCGTGCGAGTCGCCGCAGTCGTGCACGGTCAACGCCGCCGCCGGGGTGACCATCTCGTACTCGAAGCCGTCAGCGCACGTCGGTGCGCTCGCGACGGTCGCCGGTGAGGTGAAGCCTGGCGAGGTGAGCAGCCCGCGCAGCTCGTCCATGGTGGCCACGGGCAGGGCCTTCGCCGCTGCCGAGCCGTTCCCGGTCGTCACGACGGCGGTGCCGTCCGCGGAGACCTGGGCACGGTCGTCGACCCCGGCGAAGCCGCCCCGGCGGCTGACCGTGTACGGGAACGGCGCGGCCGTCGCGGGGGTCGTCGTGGCACTCTCCGCAGCCGCGGACGTTGTGGTGCCCGCGGACGCGGCGTTGCCCGCTGGTGAGCGGTCGTCGGCCGTGCAGCCGGACAGGAGCAGGGTGGCCAGCAGCAGGGCGGCACGGTAACGCGGCAACGGTCAGTCCTCGGTGACGGTGATGGCGGTAGCGGGGCAGAGGACGGCGGCGTCCCGTGCCGCGGGCTGATCCGGTGCCGGTGGCGTGTCCTCGAGCAGGATCACCACGCCGTCCTCGTCGCGCTGGTCGAACACCTGTGGCGCGGTCAGAACGCATTGGCCAGCGCCGATGCATTTCTCTTCGTCGACGGAGATCTTCATGGCACCTCCCAGGGGTGTTTTGACTGTTTGCTGCCCGGTCGTCCTGCCGTACCGTACCAAGTAATCAAGCGTTTATCTCAGGGAGACGGCATGCCGGATCAGGAGAAAGTGCTCGACTACCCGTTCACGCCCCCGACCGCGCTGGATCCGCCGGGGGAGTGGAGCGACCTGCGCGCCACCTGCCCGGTCGCGCACGTGCGGACCGCCGCCGGCACCGAGGCGCTGCTGCTGACCAGGTATGACGACGTGCGCATGATGATCACCGACCGCCGGTTCGTGCGGAACACGCCGGCCGGCAACAACGCCCTGGGCGGGCAGGCCGCGTTCATGGCCGACGACGAGTCGCACCTGCGGTGGCGGCGCCTGCTGAGCCGCTCGTTCACCGCGAAGCGGATGACCGCCCTGGAGCCCGGGATCGCGCGGATCGCGCACGAGTTGATCGACGAGATGGTCCGCCACGGCCCGCCCGCCGACCTGCGGCCCGCGCTCGGCTTCCCGCTGCCGGTCTACGTGATCTGCGACCTGCTCGGGGTGCCGGCCGAGGACCGCGACCGGTTCGCCCACTGGTCGGACCGGTTCCTCAACATCACCCGGTTCGGCGCCGAGGAGGTGCAGCAGTCCGGGCGCGAGTTGTGGGCGTACATGCGGGCCCACGTCGAGGGCAAGCGCAAGGAACCGGGCGACGATCTGCTGTCCGAGCTCGTCACGGTCGTCGACGCCGAGGACGGCCGCCTCTCCGAGCAGGAGGCGATCTTCACGGGACAGGCGCTCCTGGTCGCCGGCCACGAGACGACCGCCAACATGATCGGCAAGATGGCGGCCTTGCTTCTGGCGCGCCGCGAACGCTGGGAACAGCTCCTCGCCGATCCCGGTCTGATTCCGTCGGCCGTCGAGGAGGTGCTGCGGTTCGACGCGAACCTCGGATTCGGCACGCACCGGCTGGTCACCGAACGGACCGAGATCGCCGGCACGGTCGTCGAGGCCGGTACCACCGTGCTGTCGGCGATGCCGTCGGCCAACCGCGACGAACGGGTCTTCACCTGCCCGGAGGAGATGGACCTGACCCGCTCGCCGAACCCGCACCTGACCTTCGGCGCCGGCCCGCACTCCTGCCTCGGCCAGTCGCTGGCCCGGATCGAGCTGCGGACCGTCCTGGCCGTGCTGCTGGAGCGCCTGCCCGCGCTGGAGCTCGCGGTGCCGGTCGAGGAGTTGCGCCGCCGGCAGGGCCTGCTCGTCGGCGGCTTGGAGGAGGTGCCGGTCCGCTGGTGACCGGCCGTCAGGCGTGCGGGACCTCGACGGTCGTCGTGATGCGCACGAGTGCCGGGGACGGCGGGGTCGAGCCGAAACCGAACCGGACCGGTGGGTGGACATCGGTCAGGGAGCCGAGGCCGGCGCCGTCCAGCACGGCGTCGGCCGCGGTGATGCGGTGCAGGTCTCGGACGGCGTACCACTCGCGCCGTCCGTTGCCTGCGCTGCCGAACGTGCGCACACCGTGCAACATCCGCGCCGGCAGGTCGATCAGTCGCACCCACCACAGCTGCCTGGCCAGCGCCGCCGGGACAGCGCGCAGCAGCAGGCCGAGCGGGCCGCGTCCGCCGGTGGTGAACCGGAGCGTGAGTGGCCCCGCCGTGACGGTCCAGGCCGTGGGCTCGCGCCGCACGGTGAACGGCACCACCCGTACCTCATCGAAGGAGTAGGTCTCGGCGACGAACTGGGCCAGCTCTTCGCTCTCGGCGAACAGCAGCCGATGGCCCGCCCGGTCCTCGATCATGACGTCGGTGACCGGCCCGAACGGTGAGCCGGGCCAGTGCCCGACGACCAGCCGTGTGCCGCCGGCCGTGCCCAGCCCGGCGATCCAGCCCTCGAAACGCAGTCGCATTTGATCCACCCGGGGTGTGTTACCCGCCGCCCGGTGTGCGGGAACGGCCGATCTTCACGAAGATAAGGGCATGACCAGCTTCACCGTCACCCGGCACGTGCGCGCCACCGCCACCGACACCTGGAACACCCTGGTTGACTGGCCCCGTCACGGCGACTGGGTGCCGCTGACCGAGGTCCGGGTCCGCAGCGACCGGCCCGACGGGGTCGGCGCCTACTTCGTGGCACGCACCGGTCTCGGCCCGCTGGGATTCGACGACCCGATGGAGGTGGTGGGCTGGGAGCCGCCGTCCGGCGACGACCCCGGCGACCCGCCCGCCCGGTGCGAGATCGTCAAGCACGGCCGTGTCATCCGCGGCAGCGCCTGGTTCACGGTGACACCGCTGCCGGGCCGGCGTTGCCGGGTGCTCTGGTTCGAGGACGTGACCGTGTCCCCGCGCCGGATCACCCGCTACGCCGGCCCGCTGGTCTCGCTGGCCGGGCGGGCCGCCTTCGCGGCCACGCTGCGGCAGATGGCCCGCTCCGTGGAGCAGCACACCTAGCCCTTGACGGCGCCGGTCAGGCCGCCGACGATGCGGCGTTCGAACAGGCTGAAGAACACCAGGGCCGGGATCATCGACAGGGACGTGAAGGCGAGGACCTTCGCGGTGTCGACCGAGTACTGCGACGCGAACGCCTGCACGCCCAGCGGCAGCGTGAAGGACTCCTGGTCGTTGAGGATGAACAGCGGCAGCAGGTAGCTGTTCCAGCTGTTCACGAACGCCAGGATGCCGACGGTGATCAGGCCCGGCACCGACAGCGGAAGCACCATCCGCCAGAAGAAGCCGAGCCGGCTGCACCGGTCGATGAAGGCGGCCTCCTCCAGTTCCCGGGGGATCGCCCGCAGGAACGGCACCAGGATGATGATCGTCGTCGGGAGGCTGAAGGCGATCTGCGGCAGGATGATCCCGGGCAGTGTGTTCACCAGACCGAGATTCTTGATCAGTACGTACAGCGGCGTGATCGCGACGGTCGGCGGGAACATCAGACCCGCCGCGAACAGCGCGTACATCGCCCCGCGCCCGCGGAAGCGGTAGCGGGCGATCACATAGCTGGCCATCACGCCCATCCCGACCACCCCGGCCGTGGTGACCACGGCAGCGATCGTCGAGTTGGTGACCTGGAGCCAGAAGGTGTCGCCGGTCAGCACGTCGAGGTAGTTGCCGAACTGCCACGGGTCCGGCAGGCCGGCGGGGTCCGTGGTGATCTGCGAGTTGGTCCGGAAGCCCCCGATGATGATGTAGACAACCGGGCCCAGCATGATGCCGATCAGGGCCAGCGCGGCGACGTAGGCGGTCGGGTTTCCGCGCCGCGTTTGGGTGGCCGTGGCCATTTCTACCGTCCTCCGGTGAGCGCGCCCTCGGTGTCCCGGCGCAGCACGAAACGCTGGTACACGAGCGCGATGATCATCGAGATGATGAAGAGCACGACCGCCACCGCGTTGCCGTACCCGTAGTTGCCTGCGTTACGACCCTCGGAGACCATGTACGTCGCCATCGTGGAGGTGCCGGCGGTCGATGCAACGTACTGGCCCCAGATGATGTAGACCAGGTCGAACAGCTGCAGCGCGCCGATGACCGACAGGAAGCCCCAGATCCGGATGGTCGGCCCCAGCAGCGGCAGCGTGATCCGCCACTGGGTCTGCCAGTAGGAGGCGCCGTCCATCGCGGCGGCCTCGGCCAGTTCCTCCGGGATGTTCTGCATGCCGGCCAGGAACAGGATCACCGCGAACCCGACGTACTTCCAGGTCAGGATGAGCATCAGGGTCCAGATCGCCAGGCTCGGGTCGGCCAGCCAGTCCTTCGCCAGCCCGTCCAGCCCGATCGACCGCAGGATGCCGTTGACCGCGCCCTGGGACTGCAGCAGCAGGGCCCATGCCGTCCCGACGATGACCTCGGAGATCACGTAAGGGACGAAGATCAGCACCCGGATCAGCGACTGACCGCGCATCCGCCGGTTGAGCAGCAGCGCCAATCCGATCGCGATCGGGCCCTGCAGGACCAGCGACAGCACCACGATCTGGGCGTTGTGCCACAGTGCCTCGTGGAACAGCTTGTCCTGCAGGATGGTGACGTAGTTGTCGAGCCCGACGAAGTTCGTCGGCGGCCCGAACCCCTTCCAGCGGTAGAAGCCGTAGTAGCCGGCCAGGATGACCGGGGTGATCACGAAGCCGGCGAACACCAGGATCGCCGGCCCGGACAGCGCCAGGATCTCCAGGCGCTGGGCCCAGCTGATGCCGCGCCGGCGGGGCCGGGCCGGAGGCGGCGCCGCGACGCCACCCCCGTCCCGGACACGCGTGCCGGATGTCACGGAGACCAAACCTCTCAGCCCTTCTTGGCTGCGTCGTTGACGGCCTTGAGGATTCCGGCGACGTCACCCTTGCCGGCGAGCAGGTTCACCACGCCCACGTTCAGGGCGTTGCCGACGTTCTGGCCGTAGATCGTGTCCAGCCACTGCGAGACGTACGGCGCCTTGTTGTAGGCGTCGAGAACCGCCTTCAGGTAGTCCTCGGTGACCGCGCCCTGGGCCTCCTTGCTGACCGGCAGCGCGTTGAACGCCTTGTAGTAGCCCTCCTGCACGTCCTTGGTGAGGATGTAGTTGAGGAAGGTGGCGCACTCCTTCGGCGCGTCGGTCGAGCACGAGTAGCCGTCCGCGCCGCCCATGATCGCGAGCGGGTCGCCCTGGCCGCCGGGCACCGCGGGGAACGGGAAGAAGCCCAGGTCGGGCAGCGGCTTGGTGTCCTTGGTCAGCGAGGCGATGACACCCGGGTCCCAGGCGCCCATCAGTTCCATGCTGGCCTTGTAGTTGGCGACCAGGCCGGCCGAGCTGCCCGCACCCTGCTGGGCCGAGGTGGTCAGGAAGCCCTCGTTGAACGGCTTGGTGTCGGCGAACGCCTTGAGGTCCTCACCGGCCTTGGTCCAGCAGGCGTCGGTGAAGGTCTTGTCCTTGGCTGCGGCGTCCAGGGCGGCCGGGGTGCAGGCGCGCAGGGCGAAGAAGTAGTACCAGTGGGCGGCCGGCCAGGCGTCCTTGGCGCCCAGGGCGATCGGGGTGCCGTTGGCCTTGAGCTTGGTCACCGCCTGGTTCAGCTCGTCCAGAGTGGTCGGCGGGGCGGTGACTCCGGCCTTGGCGAAGGTGTCCTTGCTGTACCAGAAGCCCCCCGGCAGGATCGAGACGGGCACGGAGTACGCCTTGCCGTCGACCTGCCCGGTCTTGAGGGCCGCCTCGCCGACCGCCTGTTTGGTGGCGTCGGTGATGTCGGCGGTGATGTCCTTGAGCTGGCCCGCTTCGACCATCGCGGCCATCTTGCCACCGCCGCGCTGCAGGAAGATGTCGGGCGCCGAGCCGGAGTTCAGCGCGGTCTGCAGCTTGCCGTCCAGGTCCTCGTTCTGCACCTGCTGAATCTTGATCTTGACGTTCGGGTTGGCGGTCTGGAAGTCGGCCACCGTCTTGTCCCAGAACGCCTTGCCGGGGCCGGTCGTGGCGTTGTGCCAGAAGTCCATCGTGACGCTGCCGCCCGAGGTTCCGCCCTCATCGTCCCCGCCGGTGCAGGCCGCCAGCCCCATGGCGCTCAACGCGACCACGGCAGCCACTGCGAGGTTCATTTTTCGTGCCATGAAAGCCCACCTCTCGGTAGCGAAAGTTTCGAAGTGTTTCGGAAAGATGGCGCTCAAACTATGAAGAGGTCAACGGGCGTGTCAAGATAATGACCGCAGCGAAAATGGACGCTATGCGTAAGACCTGTGCTGGTCATCAGATGGCCATGGGTGACGGCAAGTTGTCGCAACTACCAGCAGTATCCGAAACTTTCGAGGCCCGGAGGTGCGTGTTGACGATCGGGAAACCGGCGCATCGGTACGGCAAGGCGCTGCTCACCGTGCTGGACGAGGGCGGCCGGCCGCTCGGCGAGCGGGAGGTCATCGTCGAGCAGCGATCCCACGCGTTCGCTTTCGGCAACATCGGCTTCGAGTTCATGACCGTGGCCGACGGGGCCGGCCCGCCCGGCCACGCCGGCCTGTGGCTGGACGTCTTCAACACCGCGACCCTGCCGTTCTACTGGTCGGACTTCGAGCCGCAGCCCGGCCGGCCGGACACCGAACGTCTGCACCGGACCGCGCAGTGGTTCGCCGGACACGGCTGCCGCGTCAAGGGGCACCCGCTCGTGTGGCACACCCTGGCGCCGAGCTGGCTGCGGGAGAAGCCGATCCACGAGATCGAGGCTGCCGTCCGTGCCCGCATCCGGCGCGAGGTGGCGGGCATGGCCGACGTCATCGACTCCTGGGACGTGATCAACGAGGTGGTGATCATGCCGGTGTTCCGCAACGAGGAGCACCCCAACGCCATCACCCGGCTGGCCCGCGTCAGGGGCCGGATCGCGACCGTCCGGCTCGCGTTCGAGACGGCCCGCGCGGCCGACCCCGGCGCCACATTGCTCCTCAACGACTTCGACATGTCCACGGCGTACGAATGCCTGATCGAAGGTCTTCTCGAGGCCGGGGTCCGGATCGACGCGCTCGGCCTGCAGAGCCACATGCACCAGGGCTATTGGGGTGAGGACCGGACACTGGAGACGCTCGAGCGGTTCGCCCGGTACGGCCTGCCGATCCACATGACCGAGACCACCCTGCTCTCCGGCGATCTGATGCCGGCGGAGATCGAGGACCTCAACGACTTCCAGGTCCCGTCGTGGCCCTCCACGCCGGACGGCGAGCAGCGGCAGGCCGACGAGATCGTGCGGCACTACCGGACGCTCATCGGCCACCCGTCGGTCGAGGCCGTCACCTACTGGGGCCTGTCCGACGACGGTGCCTGGCTCGGCGCGCCCGCCGGCCTCGTCCGCTCCGACGGCACACCCAAACCCGCGTACGAGGCCCTGCGACGACTGATCAAAGGCGAGTGGTGGCTGCCCGCTACCGTCCTGCGCACCGACGCGGCGGGACATCTCGACGTCACCGGCTTCCTCGGCGACTACCAGCTCAGCCACGGCGGCCGTACCGCCGGTTTCACCATCGCCGCACCGGAGCCGCAGAAGGTGGCGATCGCCCTGCAGTGAGCCTCGGCCGGGAAACAGGTCCTGCGGGATCAGCGCCCGTAACGGCGTTCAGCCCGTTCGCGGCCGTACTCGGCCAGGGCGTGGAACGCGGCCTTCGGCGTCCAGGAGCCGTCCGGCAGCACGCGCACGATGCCGCGGGCGGCCAGGTCGAAGTCGCGGGCCGGGTCGTCGGTCGTCGGCAGGTGCCGGTTGGCGAACGTGTACACGAACGCGGCCTCGACACCGCCCTTCTCGTAGTCGCGCAGCAGGTCGACCAGGTAACGGGCCTGCCCCTCCTCGTCGCGTTCCAGGTCCGCGGTGAGCCGGTCGGCGCGGCCGTGCTCGTCGTATGTCACCGGCTCGGGCCCGCCCGCCACGTCGGCAGCGCCGCGGAACGTGCAGCAGCCGAACTCGGTGGCCGCGTACGGCCTGCCCTGTCCCACCGCCGCCGCGAGGGTCTGCGGGAACGCCGCGGCGTTGGTGGCGTCGCGATATCCGGCGTCGCTGGCGATGATGTCGAACGGCGCCCAGTCGACGGCTTCGAGGGGGATCGACGCGTAGCCGATCGGGCCGCCGAACCGCTGCCGGACCGCGGGGACGGCCTCGGTGAGGAAGCCGTGTACCGCGGCGCGCGCCGCCGGTACGGCCTCGCGCATCCGCAGGGGATCGGTGAACAGGGCCATGCGCTCGGTCAGGTCGCGGCCGGGCAGGAAGCCGTCGGTGAACATGGCGATCTCCGAGCCGGTCAGGTAGACGACCGGCGCCCCGGTCCGGCGCAGCCGCTCGGCCCGCTCGGCGCCGTCGAGGACGAACGCCATCAGCTCGTCGCGGTCCAGGCCGTTGGTGAACGGGCAGTACCAGACCTCCAGGCCGGCGTCGGCTGCCAGTTGCGCGGTCAGTTCGAGCCGGTCCTGGATCCCGCCGGTGATCCGCACGGCGTCGCAGTGCAGCTCGTCACGGATGGTGCGCAGGTCACGGCGTACGACATCGGGGTCGAAAGGCTCGTGGGTGGTCGAACCGGCGCTCACGAAGCCGGTGTCGTAGTTCATGCCGAAGACGCGCATGGCGGTTCCCCTCGCTCGTAAGGTACGACGCGTACCCTATAAGGTACGTCGAGTACCCTGCAATGCGTGGGTACCCGACGCCGCGGTGCGGAACTGGAGCAGGCGATACTGCACGCGGCCGCCGAGGAGCTGCGCGAATCCGGCTACCCGGGCATGACCATGGACCGTGTGGCCGCCCGTGCCGGGACCAACAAGAACGCCATCTACCGCCGCTGGCCGCAGCGCGCCGCGCTCGGCATCGCGGCCTACCGGCACCTGTCGGACGCCGCCATGCCCGACCCCGACACCGGCACCCTTCGCGGGGACGCCCTCGACATGCTCCGCCGTGCCAACGAGACCTGGTCCTCGCCGTACGGCGTCATCCTGCGCAGCCTGCTCGCCGCCGCAGCCGACGAGCCCGAGCTGCTCACCCTGATGCGTGAGGGCTCCGGCGCCGACACGATGGACCGCGCCTGGCTCGCCATGATCGAGCGCGCGGCCGCCCGCGGCGAGGCTCCGGCGGCCGCCGCCCACCCCCGCGTCGCCGCCACCCCGATGATGCTGCTGCGCGCCGAGTACGCGATGCGGGGCGTCCCCTCGGTGCCCGACGAGGTGCTGGTCGACATCGTCGATGAGATCTTTCTTCCTCTGGTACGGGGACGCGCCTGACCTTAGGTGGCCGGAGCCGTGACCGATTACCCCGGTGTGTCAGACGAGTCCGCCCCGACGGATGTGGAGAGCGCGGCCGCCACCAGGCGGCTGATCGCGGCCGTCATCGTCGTGCTCGGCCCCAGCATGCTGCTCACCCTGCTCGCCTCGGTGTGGGAGTGGGAGGACGTCGTCGTCACCGGCGAACTCCCCGAGGCCGACGAGTGGCTGGCCGTCGCCGCGATCTGCTGGCTACCGCTGGTCGCCTGGATCATGATCCGGCTGATCGGGCTGTACCGGCGGATGCAGGCCACCGCCCGGGCCGCCGTCGAGGCCTTCCACAGCACCATGCAGACGGTCGGCGGCTGGGTGTGGCGTCTCGACGCCGACCTGCGATTCATTTTCTCCAACGAGGGCGTCGAAGCGGTGCTCGGCACGACCGCGGACGGGATCCTCGGGGTGGAACTCGACACCGTGATGACCGCCGGACTCCGTGAATTGACGGCGGCGGCCGGATCCGAGTGGCGTTCCGAGGCCCGGCACGCCGACGGCACGGTCCGCCACCTGCGCAACAGCGTCACCCCGGTGTACGGCGAACGCGGCGAGATCCGGGGGTACCACGGGTTCAGCGCCGACATCACCGAGCAGGTACTCGCCGAAGCCGAACAGCGCACCCGCAGCGAGCAGCAGGACGCCGCCCGCGCCCGCATCACCGATCTGCTGGCCGGGGGAGAGGGCCTGCGGATCGTCCTGCAGCCGATCGTCGACCTGACCACCCACCGGGCGGTCGGCGCCGAGGCCCTGTCCCGGTTCGCCGGGCAGCCGTACCGGCCGCCGAACGAGTGGTTCGACGAGGCCTGGCAGGCCGGGCTCGGCCCCGACCTCGAGCTGTACGCGCTGGACGCGGCCCTGGCCCGGCTGGCGGACGTGCCCGGCGACGCCTACCTGTCGGTCAACGTGGCGCCGGAGACCATGCTCGACCCGCGGTTCCTGCAGCGGCTCGACCGCCTCGGGCCGTGCGCGGCCCGGATCACCGTCGAGATCACCGAGCACGCGGTGGTGACCGACTACGACGCCCTCGTCGCGGTCGTCGACGAGATCCACGGGCGCGGTGCCCGGCTCGCCGTCGACGACGCGGGCGCCGGCTACGCCTCGATGCAGCACATCCTGCGGCTGCGGCCGGACGTGATCAAACTCGACCGCAGCATCGTCGACCAGGCCGAGCGTGACTCCGCCCGGCGTGCGCTGATGGCCGCGATGGCCGCCTTCGCCGCCTCACTGGGCACCACGGTCGTCGCCGAGGGCGTCGAGACCGCGGAGGAGGTCGCCGTCCTGCGCGACGCCGGAATCCCGCTCGGCCAGGGCTACCACCTGGGCCGCCCGCACGACGACTGGCCCGCGTCCCAGGGGCTCGCCGACATGGTGGGCAGCCGGTAGCGTGGCCGGGTGCCCGAAACCGTGTTACGGCCCGCGGGGGCCACCGACGGCGGTGTGATCGCCCGCATCCAGCTCGAGGCCTGGCGTGCCACCTACGGGCACCTCAACCCGGCCATGGTCGAAGGGCTCGACCTGGACAAGACCAGCGAGAACTGGGCGCGGGCCGCGACCGGCACGACCCACCGGATCCGGGTCGCGGTCAGCGACGGCACGGTGATCGGCTACGCCGTCAGCGGCCCGCCAGAGAGCGAGGAACCCGAGGGCACCGGCGTCATCAACGCGGTCTACCTGCTGCCCTCGGCCCGGGGGATCGGCGCCGGGCGGCTCCTCGTCGAGGACGCGCTGGCCGGGCTCGCCGCATCCGGCTGCACCGCCTGCATGCTCTGGGTGGCCGAACAGAACCCGCACGCCAGAGGCTTCTACGAACATCTGGGCTTCCGGTACGACGGCGGCCGCGACGAGTGGCGCGGGCTGCCGATCGTCCGCTACCGCCGGCCGCTCGCAGCGGAGCGGCCGCTTGCTCCCCTTTGACCGTGCGGGCGGATCGATCGATGTGCGGCACACTGCCGAGGTGACATCTCAAGCCGCCTGGTTCTCGGTCCGCTGACTGTTCCTGTTCGACCCCGAGAAGCCCGCGACGTACGAGGAACGGGTGACGGTCTGGAAGGCCTCCTCGTTCGACGAGGCCATCGCGCTGGCCGAGGCCGAAGCGGCCGGGTACGCGGGCGACGTGAACTGCGAAACCCCCGCCTGCGTGGTGATCTGTGGCTCGCTGGTGGGCGTAGGTCACCACGGTGCGGGTGGCCGCTGTTCGTGTGGTGATCTGTGGCTTGCCGGTGGGTGCAGGTCACCCCGCTCTAAGGGGGCGCGTAGCGGGCGGCGATCGCGGCGGCGCGGTCGTGCAGGGCCGCGCGCAGCGAGTCCGGCGCCAGGGCCTCGGCCTGCGTGCCGAGCTGCCACAGCGCCCACTCGGCGTGCCACGAGTCCTGGTAGGTGACCTCCAGCAGGGGCCACCCGTCCGCACCGGGTTCCTCGGTGCGGACGGCCACCGCGGTGTTCAGCAGATCGTCGCGGCGGGCCGGGTTCACCCGAACCAGCACCGTGAGGTGACCGTCGGCCAGGAACCGGGCGCGGCGTTCGTTCCAGGCGCGGTCCAGGTCGACGCTGTCCGGGCGTTCGGCCGCCTCGGGCAGTTCCTCGGCGGCGAGCATCCGCGACAGCCGGTAGGTGCGGTCCTCACCGCCTCTGGTCGCCAGCAGGTAGACGCGCTCGCGGACGGTCACCAGGCCGATCGGATCGACCGTGCGCCAAGCGGCCGGCCGGTCCGTGGCGGCGTAGTGAATGCGCAGCTTGCGCCCTGACAGGACCGCTCGCCGGACCTCGATCATGGTCGCGTCCGGAACCTCCTCACCGGGCGCCCGGCGCGACAGCAGGTCGGCCGCGGGCTCCACGAGGAACCGCTGGGCGGCGTCGTTCGCGGTCGCCCGATGGCCCTCCGGCAGCGCGTCGACGACCTTGCGCAGCGCGGAGGCGAACGCCGGGCCGAGCCCGAACAGCCGCCCCGAACCGGTGGTCAGCAGGGCCAGGGTCTCGTCGTGGTTGAGGCCGGTGAGCTCGGTCCGGAAGCCGGGCAGCAGCGCGAACCCGCCGTGCCGCCCGCGTTCGGCGTAAACCGGGACACCGGCCGCCGACAGCGCCTCGATGTCGCGCAGCACGGTCCGGGTCGACACCTCAAGCTCGGCCGCCAGCGCGTCGGCGGTCATCCGGCCGCGTTGCCGCAGCAGCAGGACGAGCGAGACCAGCCGATCGGCGCGCATCCGCGAACCCTACCCAATACATGACAGAGGATGTCGTGATTACCCGGCAGGCTCCGATCCGCACGACATGAACGATCGAATGGGAGCTGATGTGACAGTGCAACGAACGGCGGTCAACCCGTGGGCGTGGTCGGCGGAGCTGGGGTTCAACCAGGGCGAGTTGGTCTCCGGGCATACCCGGACCCTGTACTGCTCCGGGCAGACCGCGATGGACGCCCACGGCAAACCGCAGCACGACGGTGACATCGCCGCCCAGCTGGCGTTGAGCCTCGACAACCTGGAGGCGGTGCTCGCCGAGGCCGGCATGTCCCTCGGCGACGTGGTGCGGCTCAACGTCTACACCACCGACGTCGACGCGCTGTTCCCGCACTACGGCGTGCTGGCCGGGCGGCTCGGCGCGGCGGGCGTGGCCCCGGCCACCACGATGCTCGGCGTCACGCGGCTGGCGATTCCCGGGCAGATGGTCGAGCTCGAGGCGACCGCGGCCGGGTGATCTACCGGGCGGGTGACCTCGACGTGCGACGATCTGGTCGCCCGCCTTCCGGCCGTGTTGCGGCGTTGCCGGCCGGCACTGCCGTTTCCGGGTGCCGACCGGCGACGCCGCGGAGCCCGTGTTGCCCTCGGAAGCCGATTACATGATTACAGGCTTACTTGGCCTACTGTGGACGGCATGACTGTCGAGTACATCCGGTACCGCGTTCCCGGCGACACGGCGGAGTTCGAACAGGCCTACGGCCGCGCGGCGCGTTTCCTGGCGCTCGCCCCGCAGTGCGCCGACTACGAGTTGAGCCGCTGCACCGAGGAGCCCGGCACCTACATCCTGCGCATCACCTGGTCCTCTCCGGAGGACCACCTCAAGGGTTTCCGGCAGGGCGAGCTGTTCCCGGGCTTCCTGGCGGAGATCCGGCCGTACGTCACCGCGGTCGAGGAGATGCGCCACTACGAGCCGACCGCGGTACGCGGCACCGGCGGTGCGGTGCCCAGCCTGTACGAGTGGGCCGGCGGTGCCGAGGCGTTCGAGCGGCTGACCGAGCGGTTCTACGCCAAGGTCACCGCCGACGACGTGGTCGGGCCGCTGTTCGCGCACATGGATCCGGCGCACCCGAAGTTCGTCGCCATGTGGCTGGCCGAGGTGTTCGGGGGGCCGTCGCGCTACACCGACGAGCGTGGCGGCTACGCGCACATGCTCGCCCACCACCTCGGCAAGGCGATCACCGAACCCCAGCGACGCCGCTGGGTGAACCTGCTCGCCGACGCCGCCGACGACGTCGGCCTGCCCGACGACCCGGAGTTCCGGGCCGCGTTCATGGGCTACCTCGAGTGGGGCACCCGCCTCGCGATCGCCAACTCCCAGCCGGGCGCGAACCCGCCACGCGAGGCGCCGGTGCCGCACTGGGGCTGGGGCGTCGCGCCGCCCTACCTCGGCTGATCCACACGGCCAGTTCGGGCGCCGCCCGAACTGGCCGTGCGGATGCAGGCGACGGATTCGCGACCAACGGCTCCCCGTCGGCAGGGCTGAGGGCCCGTGATCACCGCTGCTCGGACGACCAGGATTCAAGCGACGGAGAATCCAGTCAGCGGAGGGGTCATGGTTCGGTCACAACGCGAGCGGGTCTCGGAGAATCTGAACCGGGCATTGCACGCGATGCTGGAGAAGGATCCTCGGGTGTGGATGATCGGTGAGGACGTCTCCGACCCGTACGGTGGCGCCTTCAAGATCACGAAGGGTCTGTCCGGTCGGTTTCCGGACCAGGTGGTGTCGACGCCGATCAGCGAGGCGGGCATTGTCGGATTGGCCGGCGGGCTCGCGCTCAGCGGCGAACGACCGATCGTGGAGATCATGTTCGGGGATTTCGTCGCGCTGGCGTTCGATCCGATCCTTAACCTGCTCAGCAAGTCGGTCGGGATGTACGGCCGGCGAGTGCCGATGCGAACGGTCGTTCGCTGTCCGGTCGGCGGTAACCGCGGCTACGGGCCGACGCACAGCCAGAGCCCGCAGAAGCACCTCATCGGGATCCCGCACCTCAACCTCTACGAGCTGTCGCCGTTCCACGACTGCTCCGCGCTGTTCGGCCGGATGCTGGCCGCCGGTGAACCCGCGGTGCTGTTCGAAAACAAGATCCTTTATACCGAGCGGATGTACGCCGACAGCACCGTCGACGACCTCTTCTCGTACGACTTCCCGGCCTCTTCGGACGGCTGCGCGCGAGTCTTCCTGGGCAGTCCGGACGCTGCGGACGTAGTGGTGATCGCTCCCGGCGGGCTGACCGGCCGGGTCCTCGACGCGGCGCGCCGGCTGTTCCTCGAGCACGAAATCGTCTGCCTGATCCTCGTGCCGGTGCAGCTCTATCCGTTCGACGCGTCATCACTGCCGCCGGCAATCGCCGGGGCCGGCCGAATCGTGGTGGTCGAGGAAGGCACCGCCGGCGGTGGCTGGGGTGCCGAGGTCGCCGCCTGCCTCTATCCGCGTCTGTGGGGCCGGCTGCGCGCACCGATCCGGCTCGTCACGTCCGCCGACCGGGTCATTCCGGCCGCCCGCCATCTGGAGGACGAGGTTCTGGTGCAGGCCGACACCGTCTACGACGCCGTTCTGGAGGTGGCCGGTGCATGAGATCACCGTTCCGAAGCTCAACAGCAACGACTCCGGCTACCTGCTCACCGCCTGGCACTACAGCGACGGCGACGTCGTTCCGGCCAGCGCCCCGGTGGTTGAGATCGAGACATCGAAGACCGCCGAGGAGCTGAGCAGCGAGGTCGGTGGTGTCCTGCAGCGCGGATTGACCGAGATGCAGGAGTGCCGACCGGGCGAGGTCATCGGGCGGCTGTTCCCGGACGAGCAGCAGCGTCAGCGGTTCCTCATCGGCCGTTCCGAAGAGCCAGCGGCCGACCTGGCGGGTGTGGTCATCACTGAGCCGGCCCGCAGTCTGATCGACCGGTACCGGATCAGCCAGGACGCGATCCGAACACTGAGCACCAGGGTGATCCGGGCGGTGGACGTGCAGCGGCTGATCGACGAAGCCGATGTCGGCGGTTCGCGTATCCAGCATCTCGGCAAGAGCCAACTCGCGGTAGCGGCCGTGGTCGCTGAGTCGCATCACACGATTCCCGCGGCGTACGCCGTGGTCAAGGTCGTCGTGGACGCCGCACTGGCGGCGCTGCGCGGCTACGCCGATCGGCAGAAGATCGCGGCAAGGCTTCCGGAGCTGCTCATCCGCCGCCTGGCCGGCCTCGTCGAGACCTATCCGATGTTCTTCGCCTCGGCTCGGGAGGACGGCACCGCTGTGCTGGCCGGCCAGGTCCGGGTCGGCGTCACCATCGACATCGGCCGCGGCCTCTACCTCCCGGTCATCGGCGCTGACGCGGTGACCTCGCTGGCGACGGTCACCGCCGCCATGGCCGGTCTGCGGGCGAAAGCGCTGCGGGAGGAGTTCACCGCGGCTGACCTCACCGGGGCCACGATCGGCCTGTCGTTGCCAGCCGGCGACGTGTTGCTGGCGCAACCGCTGATCATGCCGGGGACGAGTTGCATGCTGGCACTGGGCGCCACCCATCCCGAGGTGATCCCGGACGGGCACGGGCAACCGGTGGTCCGGCAGGTCGCGTTGCTGGGGCTTGCCTACGATCATCGGCTGATCAACGGCCGGGCCGCTGCCCGGTTCCTCGGCGGGCTGAAGGCGGCTCTCGAGTCCGCTGACCTCTCCGACGAGGAGGCGGCGTCGTGACCGTCCAGCGGATCGAAACGGCGGTAACCCGGCCTGCGGACGCCGACCTGGATCTTCTGTTGATGACCAGACATTTCGAGCTGACGTTGCTGCGCCTGTTCGAGTCGGGCCTCATCGGCGGCACCACGCACACCTGCTTGGGCCAGGAACACGTGCCGGTGGCGTTGAGGCCGCTGATCGATGACGCCGACCATGTATTCAGCAACCACCGGGGCCACGGGCACTACCTGGCCCGGTTCGGTGACCCGCACAGTCTGCTCGCGGAGATCATGGGGCGCGAGGGTGCGGTCTGCCACGGCATCGGCGGCAGCCAGCACCTGCGGCGTGACCGCTTCCTGTCCACCGGTGTTCAGGGCCAGAACGTGCCGGTCGCCGCCGGTGCCGCCCTCGCGCTGAAGCGTCGTGAGCCGGGACAGCTCGCACTCGTTCACATCGGCGACGGCAGCTGGGGTGAGGGCGCGATCTACGAGGCGCTCAACATGGCGTCGCTGTGGCGGCTGCCGCTCGTCCTGGTCGTGGAGAACAACGGCATCGCGCAGTCCACCCCGACCGCCGAGCATCTCGCCGGGAGCATCACCGGCCGGGCACACGCGTTCGGTATCGATCACATCAGCGTGCGGGGCACGGACGTGACCGCCATCCGCAAGCGGCTGCGCCAGCCGATGATGCGGGTGCGCACACATCCGCGCCCGTTGGTGATCGAGTTCGAGACGATCCGGCTCGGCCCGCACAGCAAGGGCGATGACACCAGAGACGCCGCCGTGCTGCGAGCACTGAAGGAGCAGGACTGGTACGCGCGGTACGAGCGGGCGTACCCCGAGCAGTTCGCCGCCGCCGACCGGCGGCAGAGGGACCTGGCCGAACGGTGCGCCCGCGAGGTCACCGCCCGCCCACTGGTTCGCCGCAACGAGGGAGAGAATCCGAGATGACAACGACCGTTCCCGACGAGCTCACCACCCTGCTGCTCAAAGTCGTCAACATCGACGACCGGCTGATCACGCCGGACGCGCGATTCGCCGACCTCGGCCAAACCAGTGCCGACGAGCTTGAACTGCTGATCGCCATCGAGGACCACTACCGCATCGCCGTCGACTTCGAGGCGTTCGCGTCTCTGGAGACCGTCGGCGAGCTGGCCGACGCTATCGCCGCCGCGACAGCTCCGGAGGGACATCGCAGGCTCGGAGCCGTACGGCGTCACCGATGACCTGACGGGCAGGACCCGACTGCGGCGATGGTGCAGGTGGCCGGCCGGGGCCTTGGCGTCCGATACGGATCAGTACGGGACCTCCACGCCCCGTTCCCGCAGCTGAGCCACCGCCCGCGCCAGGCACTGCCCGGCGGTGGCCCCGTCGGCACGCACCCCCACGCTGAGCGGCCCACCACCGGCCGCGAATGTCCAGGCGGGCCGCCGGTCGCTGAGCCGCTGGGCGTCGACACGCAGCATGGCGTCCACACCCTGCTCCGCGAGCCATTCCAGGAGGAGCAGCGCGATCTCCTCGATTCCGTCGCTCTCCGCCTTCTTCACCCAGCGCTTGTCGCCCCCAGCCACCGGCCGACCCTATCGGGGTGCGGGCTGCGCTCCTGCGGTGCCTTCAAGATGGTGACCTGTGGCTCGCCGGTGGGGAGCGCCGGGTGGCCAATTTCGGTTGTGGTGTGGGCGGGAAGTCCATAGCGTCGGCGCACCCCGACGGAAGGAACGGCTGATGCGTCGTCTCGGACCCGATGACTGGCGGACCTGGCGTGAGGTGAGGCTGGCCGCGCTGGCGGAATCGCCACGTGCGTTCTCGTCCTCCCTGGCCAGGGAGCAGGGCTATACCGAAAGCGACTGGCGTGACCGGCTCGACCCCGCTCGCGGGCTGAAGGCCGTGGCGGACGACGACGCCGGGCTGGTGGGTGGCTGGGTGCCCGAGGATCGCGGCGGTGCGGTGGAGCTCTACAGCATGTGGGTACGCCCGGAGTGGCGTGGCAGGGGCGTCGGTGACCTGCTGGTCGGCGAGGTCGTGGCCTGGGCGACCGAGAACGGTCACCCGAGTGTCGATCTGTGGGTGGTGGACGGCAACACCGTGGCCGAGCGGCTGTACCGGCGTCACGGCTTCGAGATGACCGATGAGTCCATGCCCCACCCCGACCATCCTGACGTCATCGAGCGCGCCATGTCGTGTCCGCTGGGGCAGCGCTGATGATCACTGCTGCAGTACGGTACGGAGCCCCGCCCGCCGTGTGAAGGAGTGTCTGTGCAGCGTCCGCCCGTCGACGAGATCCTGAGGATCATGCCGGAGCTCGAGCCGTACGGCAGGGACGCCGTCCGTATCGACGCGGAGCCGGGCATGCCGGGGGTGCGGGACAGTTCGCTCGGTGGGCCGCTGCTCTGGCCCCGGGACGAACCGTGGCCCGCGTGTTCCGTACCCGATGACTTCGAGCCCTCCGGTCTTCCCCCGGTGTCCATGGTGCCGGTCGCGCAGATCTTCGCCCGCGACGTGCCCGGTCCCTGGTGGCCGGAAGGCCTGGATGTGCTGCAGATCCTGTGGTGCCCGAACGGCCACGACGAGTCGGCCCCGAACCAGGCTCCGGACAGCCCGGCAGTCGCGCTGCGGTGGCGCCGGGAGGCCGATGTCGGGGACGTTCTCGCGGCCCCGCCGAAGCCGGCGCGCCAGGACGAGGACTTCTACGTGCTGACGCCGTGCACGATCACGACCGAGCCGATCGTCGACTTCCCGTTCCGGGAGGAGCTTCCCGAGGACCTGCTGCCGCGGTTGCGGCAGCTGGTCGAGCGGACGAGCCCCGGCGGCGGCGACGTCATCACGCGCGTCTCCGGCTGGAAGGTGGGCGGCTGGCCGACCTGGCATCTGACCGGCGTGAACTCGTTCGGCTGCGAGGTCTGCGGCCGGATGCTGGTGCTGCTGTTCACGATCGCCAGCGACGACACCGTCGGCACGACGGTCGGCCGTTTCGGGGAGCTGCGCCTGTTCGTCTGCCCCGATCACCCCGGCGAGTTCATGGCGGATCTGCACTGACGGCGAGCAGCGCGCCGGCGTGAGCCAGGCCGCTATCGCCGTCGGCCGGCGGTGGCCCCCGTTGCGGTGCACGTCTCGCACAGAAAGATGCACACCTCGCCGGGCGCGTCGCCCGAGCGTGCGGCGATAGGCTTCCCGAGCTGGCCGCGCGAGTTGGGGAAGGGCGGTACGGTGCGCCACTTCAATCTGACCGACGCCGAGCCGTCGCTGCGGGCCGACATCCTCGACGAGGCGGCCCGCGCCTGTTCGGTGCCGTTCCGGGCGCGGCCCGCCGACCGGGGACGCCTGGTCCGGTTCCGGCACATGGACCGCTACTTCGGTGGCCTCAACGTCACCCGGACCAGGCTCGGCAACTTCTACGGATTCCGGTCGGCAAGTCTCGCCCGCCGCGACGACGAGCCCCGGCTGATCCTGACGATCTCGTCCGGTGCATACAGGATCGAGCAGGACGACCGCCTGGACCGCAGGCCGTCCGGATCGATGGTGCCGTACTCGAGCCGGGGCGCCCTGCGGCTGCAGGCCGACGAGCCGGTCGAGGCCTGGTCGCTGACCGTCGCACTCAGCGAGCTCGGCCTGCCGCACCTGTTTCTGCGCGACGTCATGGTCCGCAACATCGGCGAGAGCCCGCTCGGACCGATGTTCCGCCGGCACGTGACCGACCTGGCCGGGCTCCCCGAGCTGTCCGACGCCCAGGCGGCGTCACTGGCCGACCCGACGATCGGGCTGTTGCGGGCGCTGCTGACCACCGCGGGCGGCGACGAGTTCCTCAGCCGGCAGCCGCTCAGCCAGACCCTCGGTACGCGGATCATGATGTTCCTCCGCGAGCATGTCACCGACCCCGGCATGAGCGCCGACCTGCTGGCCGCCCACTTCGGCATCTCCAAGCGCTATCTGTACGCGGTGCTCGCCCGGATGGACGTGAGCCTCGGCGACTGGATCCGCACCGAACGGCTCCATCGGGCGGCCCGCGCGCTCACCAATCCGGCGAACGCGCTGGTGTCGGTCGCGGCCATCGCCCGGACGTCGGGGTTCTCCGACCACTCGTCGTTCGCTCGCGCTTTCAAGCAGCGATACGGCTGCACGCCGACCCGCTGGCGCGAGCTCGACCCTTCCGCACGCGGAGTCTGAATGCTCGTCGGACGCGATGTCCCGATCGCGGCGGTCACCGCTCTGATCGATCAGGCGCAGAGGCAGGCGGGTGGCGCGGTGGTCCTGTGCGGCGAGGCGGGCATCGGCAAGAGCACGATTCTTTCGTACGGCTGCGAGCTGGCCGCTGCCCGCGGTGTCCGAGTCGCCGCGGTGGCCGGTGTCCAGGCCGAGGTGCACATCCCGTACGCCGGACTGCACCGCCTGTGGTGGCTGCTCGGCGGGGACCGGTCGGCAGGCGGCACCGGGATCGAGTCGCCCTACACCGCGGCCATGACCCTGCTCGCACTGATCGGCTCCCGCGACGAGCCGGCCCTGATCGCCGTGGAGGACGCGCACTGGCTCGATCGCGGTTCCTGGGAGGCGCTGACGTTCGCCGCCCGCCGTCTCGGCTCGGAGCCGGTCGCCATGGTGCTGACGATCCGTGACGGTGAGGACGTCGACCGGCTCCTGGCCCAGGCCGGACTACCCGAACAGCGGCTCGAACCGCTGACCCCGGCCGACTCCGGAACCTTGCTGGACACGGTCGCGCCCGGACTGTCGCCGCCGCTGCGGGACCGGGTGCTGGCGCAGGCGGCCGGCAACCCGCTCGGCCTGGTCGAGCTGGGCCAGGTCGCGGCCACCTCGGGAGGAGCGGCGCTGCTGCCGTCGTGGCTGCCGCTGAGCACCCGCGTCGAACGTACCTTCACCGCCCTCGTCGCCGAACTGCCGCCGGCCACCCGGTCGTTGCTCCTGGTGGCGGCCCTCGACGACGGCGACGGTCTCGACGAGATACTCGCGGCGGGCAGCCGCTTCGCCGGACGGCCGGTGACCGTGGCCGACATCGAACCCGCCGTCACCACCCGGCTGGTCCGGGTCGACGACACGTACCGGCTACGGTTCCGGCACCCGCTGCTGCGTTCGGCCCTGTACCAGTCGGCGGGCGTGGCCGATCGGCGTCGTGTCCACGCCGCGCTCGCCGAGGTGATCGCCACCGACCTCGACCGGAGGGTCTGGCACCGCGCCGGAGCGGCGGCCGGCCCCGACGAGGCCCTGGCCCGCGAACTGACCGAGACGGCGACCCGCGCCGGTGACCGCCAGGCGGCGAGTGTTGCCCTGGCCGCGTTCCAGCGTGCCGTGCAGCTGAGCGAGGACCCCGCCGAACGCGGCCGGCGGCTCCTGGCAGCCGCCGAGGTCGCCTCCGAGCAGGGCGACATCGCGGCGGCGCGGCAGCTGATCGACGATGTCGCGGAGGAGCACCTGCGGCCCGCCGACCAGGCCTGGCTGTCCTACCTGCGGGAGGCCTTCTTCATCACCGGGTGGTCCGGAACCGCGCGGCTGATGCTGTTCGCTGAGCTCATCGACGCGCTGCGCCGCGACGGCGACCAGCAGCGGGCGATCGACGCGCTGATCGTGATGAGCCTCCGCTTCTACTGGTCCAACCCGCCCGTGCAAACCATCCAGGCCTACCTCGCCGTCGCCGACGAGTTCGACTCGTCCAAGGAGAACCCGCGGTTGACCGCGGCCGTGGGACTGATCGCGCCGGTGCAGCGCGGCGCGGTGACGCTGGAACGGATGACACAGCTGCGGGCCCGCTTCGATCTGACCCCGGCCGAGCAGCAACACCTCGGACTCAGCGCCGGCGGCATCGGGGCGCTGCCGCTGTCGGCCCAGTTCTTCTCCGCCGCGGTTGCCGGCATCCGCGCGCAGGGCCGGGTCGGCGTCCTCGCCCAGCTGCTGACCAGCCAGGCCTTCACCGCCGCGTGCCAGGGCGACACCCGGATGGCCCGTCCGACAGCGGCCGAGGCCGCGGCGCTCGCCGCCGAGACCGGCCAGCCCGCGTGGACCCTGACGGCACATCTGACGCTCGGTCACGCCCACGCGCTCGCCGGCGACACCGATGCCGCCCTGGACGCCGCCGACCGGGCCGAACAGGTGCTTCTGCCCGGCGGGAGGCTGCCCATGCTGGCCCTCGTCCAGCTCATCCGCGGGGTCGCGGCGCTGGCCGCGGGACGGCCTGCCGACGCGTACGCCCAGCTGTGCCGCATCTTCGACCCCGGCGACGTCGCTCACCACGCGTACCTGCCGCTCGTGACGTTCGGGCACCTGATCGAGGCCGCCATCTGGAGCGGGCAGGAGGAGGCGCTGCGGGCGCAGATCGACCGGCTGTCCGGCGTGGCACGGGAATCCGCCTCGCCGTCGCTGGTGGTGGCGCTGCGATATGCCGAAGCCGTGCTGTCCGGGGACGGGCGGACGTACGAGGCGGCCCTGGCCGCCGACCTGTCCGAGTGGCCGTTCGAGCGGGCCCGACTGGAACGTGCCTACGGCGGGTGGTTACGCCGCCGGCGCCGCTCCGCCGAATCACGCCCGCTGCTGCGGTCGGCGGCGGCCACCTTCGACGCGCTCGGCGCCGCCCCCTGGGCCGAGCGCGCCCGCGCCGAGCTGCGCGCCTCCGGTGAGTCGCTGCGCCGGGCCGGCGACGACGCCGGATCGCTGACCTTGCAGGAGCAACAGATCGCCCGGCTGGCCGCCGACGGACTGAGCAACAAGGAGATCGCCGAGCGCCTGTTCCTGTCGCCGCGCACGATCAGCACACACCTGTACCGGATCTACCCGAAGCTGGGCATCAAGTCGCGCGGGGAACTCGCACAGTACGTAGACCTACGTACGCGAACGGACGCCCCTCAACCTTACGTTGAGTAAGCAGGCCGGTCACGACCCGCACACCTCATCGAAGGGATGTCTCGCATGAAGCCCATCGTTCTCGTCCACGGATTCTGGGTGACCCCGCGTAGCTGGGAGAACTGGATCGCCCACTACGAGGCCAAGGGGCATCGGGTGATCGCGCCGGCGTATCCCGGTTTCGAGGTCGAGGTGGAGGCGCTGAACGCCGACCCGTCACCGATCGTGAACGTCACGGTCCCGCAGATCATCGCCCACCTCGAGGACGTGATCAAAGCCCTGCCCGAGGCGCCGATCATCATGGGCCACTCGGCGGGCGGCGCGTTCACCCAGATCCTGCTCGACCACGGCTACGGCGCGGCCGGTGTCGCCCTGAACTCGGCACCGACCGAGGGCGTGCGGGTGGTGCCGCTCTCGCAGGTCAAGTCGACGTTCCCGGTGTTGAAGAGCCCGGGCAACCGGCACCGGGCGGTGCCGCTGAGCCTGGAGGAGTGGACATACGCGTTCACCAACACGTTCACTCCCGAGGAGTCCCGGGCGCTCTGGGAGCGGTACGCCATCCCGGCCAACGGCGGCATCCTGTGGGGCAGCGTCCTGGCCAACTTCCAGCCCGGCCACCAGGACACCTGGGTCGACTACCGCAACGACGACCGGGCGCCGCTGCTGTTCGTCTCCGGCTCCGAGGACCACATCATGCCGCCGGCCATCCAGGAGTCCAACGCCAGGCACTACAAGTCCGACACCATCACCGAACGCCGGGAGTACGAGGGATACGCCCACCTGCTGCCCGCGCAGAAGGGCTGGGAGCAGATCGCCGACGAGGTCCTCGACTGGGCGCTGCGGCACGCCCGCTGACGGTGCGGCTCGCCTGGCGCGTCAGTCGCGGTAGGGAGTCCTGCCCTCCAGGAGCATCGCGATCGCCTGCTCGATGCGCCTCGCCCGAGTCGCCGGGCGTTTCGCCTCGTCGATCCTGTTCAGGATGGCCGCATGGTTGGTGCGGCTGATCGTGGCGAAGAACTCGGCCGCCGCCGGATTGGCGTCGAGGGCCTGCTGGACGTCCTGCGCCGGGGCGGGCAGCGGAAACGCGGCGTCGTAGCGGTCCAGCTCGGCCGCGAGCACGTCCTGCACGAACCGGTCCACGGTCCGGTGCGACAGCTCGGCGGCGCCCGCCATCCTGTCCATGAGATCAGCCGGTAGCTCGAGGACGAGTCTGCGGGTGGGACGAGGCGACATGGCAGGATTTTAATGGCGGGCCGAGGGCGATCGATGTTGGCAGACTGGCCCGCATGACGGAGCTCAGCGCTGAACTCGTGGTCGACGGCCGTGTTCCGCGGGCGCCGGTGATCTCACCGGACGGGCGCCGGCTCTGCCACATCGTCTCGCCCGGCTGTGTGACCGGCGACCGTCTCGACACCGAGCTGTGGCTCACCGACCTCGACGGTGACGGCGTGCCGTGGCGGGTCACCTCGGACCCGGCCACCGTGTCGCAGCCGTGCTGGTCGGCCGACTCGGAGACGCTGTTCTTCCTCTCCGACCGGGCGGAACGCGGCACGCCGCAGCTGCACGCTCTCGCCGGCGGTGAGGTCACCGTCCTGACCGGCTGGCGTGCCGGTGTCTCCGGCCATCTGCCGCTCGCCGGCCCCGGCCTGATCGCGCTGCTGGCCGAGGACGAACCCACCGAGGAGGACGAGCGCCGGGCCCGCGAGCGGGACGACGCCGTGGTCGCGGGTCAGAGTGAGGCGCACGACCGCCTGCGGTTGCTCGATCCGCGTACCGGCGTCATCACCACGCCTGACGTGTTCGCCGGCCGGCACGTCGTGGAGCTGCGGCAACGGCCCGGCGGTGGCCCGCTCGCCGTGCTGACCCGTGCCAGTGCCGACAGCGACTACGGCCCGCGGACCGGCCGGCTGCACCTGTTCGATCCGGTCACCGGCAGCGCCGAGGACCTCGGACCGGTCGACGCGGACGCGTACTCGCTCGCCTGGTGGACCGCCGAGGACGGCTGGCATCTCGGCTGGATCGCGCTGACGCCGCCGGTGCTGCAGGCCGGCACGGCCGTGTTCGACCTGGCCCTGACCAGCGGAGTCCGCAGCAACCGCACCGAGGGCACGCCGGTGTGCCCGACCGCCCTCCGCCAGACCGGCGCGGCACCGCTGGTCGTGCTCGCGGACGGGTTGAACACGACCGTGGCCTGCCTCGACGCCATCGGTCTCACCGTCCTGGCGCGGCATCCGGGACGCCTCGACGACGTCACCGTCAGCGTCGACGGCATGCGGATCGCGGCACTCACCGGCGGCCGCCACGAGCCCGCAAACGTCCACGCCGGGCCACCGGCCGGGCCGTTGCGGAAGATCACCGACACCAGACCCGAGATCAACGGCATCCTTCTGGGTACGCAACAGCCGCTGCATTATTGCGCCGGCGACGGCCTCGCACTCGACGGCCTGCTCGTGCTGCCCGCCGGGAAGACCGCCGCGGAAGGCCCGTTCCCGCTGGTCACCATCGTGCACGGCGGGCCGTACGCCCGTTACGCCGACGCCTGTCAGCTGTTCTGGTGGCCGAGCGCCCAGTGGCTGGCCACCGCCGGTCACGCGGTGTTCCTGCCCAACCCGCGCGGTGGCCAGGGACACGGCCACGAGTTCGCCACAGCAGTCGCGGGCCGGGTCGGGCAGGAGGAGTGGACCGACATTCTGACCGGCATCGACCTGCTCATCGCCGACGGTGTGGCGGACCCGGACCGGCTCGGCATCGCCGGGTGGAGCCACGGCGGGTACATGGCCGCGTGGGCTGTCAGCCAGAGCGACCGGTTCCGGGCCGCGCTGGTCGGCGCCGGTATCGCCGATTGGGGCATGCTCGCCGCCGACGGCGAGAACGGGCTGTTCGAGGCGGCGCTCGGCGGCAGCGTCGGCTGGTCGGGGACCGGGCCGCACCCGCACGACGCGGTCAGCCCGGTCTCGTACGCCGCCCGCATCCGTACCCCGGTTCTGATCCTGCACGGTGCCGAGGACACCAACGTGCCGTACGGGCAGGCCATCTACCTGCATCGGGCGCTGCGTCACTTCGGCGTCGAGCACGAGTTCGTGACCTATCCGAGGGAGGGCCACTCCTTCCGGGAACGCAACCACCAGCTCGACGTGATGCGCCGTACCCGGGCCTGGTTCGACCGCCTGCTGAATTGACCCGCCGTTCCTGTGAGCCGCCGCCGCCCGCCCGCCGCCGTCCGCGGTCCGCCCGCCGCCGTCCGCGGTCCGCCCGCCCGCCGTCCGGCCGCCCGCCGTCCCGTCCGCGGTCCGCCCGCCGCCGTCCGCGGTCCGCCCGCCCGCCGTCCCGTCCGCCGTCCGGCCGCCCGCCGCCGCCCGCCGCCGCCGTCCGCCGCCGTCTGCGGTCCGTCCGCCGCCGTCCGCGGTCCGCCGTCCCGTCCCGTCCGCGGTCCGCCGCCCGCCGGCCGCCCGCCGTCCGCCGGCCGCCCGCCGTCCGCCGGCCGCCCGCCGTCCGCCGGCCGCCCGCCGTCCGCCCGTCCGCCGTCCGTCCGCCGTCCGCCTGCGCGGATCTTGTGAGGTTTGGGCTGCTGCGGCGGCGCAACCTCTCAAGATCGGCGGGTGTCTCCCGCCTTCCGGCGGATCTTGTGTGGTTGGGGTGGCTGGGGCGGCCGAACCTCACAAGATCTGGCCGGTGGCCGGTGGCCGGTGGCCGGTGGCCGGTGGCCGGTGGCCGGTGGCCGGTGGCCGGTGGCTGGTGGGCGGTGGGCGGCGGCTGGTGGCTGGTGGCCTCCACCGGTCGACGCCCGCCTCGCAGATGTTGTGAGGTTGCGACGCGTTGCTGTGACTCCGATCGGCAGGGACGTGTGACGGGTCCGGGGGTGGTGCCCGCCAAAGCGGGCACCACCCCCGGAGCGGTGTGCGGGTGCTACTCGCTGATGCGGACGTCGTCGATGAAGCCGCGGTAACCGCCGGTGTTGGCCGGCTGGTCGTAGCCGACGTTGATCTGGGTGATCAGCTTGCCGTTGCCGAAGCCGCCGAGCGGGACGACGACCTCGTTCCAGGTGTCCATCGTGAGCTTGTTGCACTGGTAGGCCGGGTGCGCCCGGTCACCGGTCTGGTCGACGGCCATGCTGTCGCGCAGGTTGCTCGTGGTGCCGGTGACCTGGTCGACGATGCCCAGGTCGAGCGCGACACAGGTGCTGTTGCTGCCGCTGACCATGCTGCTCGTGGCGGTGCTCTGCGGCCAGATCCAGTACCTGAGCTTGGTGGTCGGTGTGATGGGAACGCTGTTGACCTGGTACGCCCTGGTGTAGGCGTACGAGGAGGTGGCCGTGTCGGTCAGGTCCTTTCCGGAGTACATCACCGTGTTGGTGCCGGTGTGGGCGCCTCCGGGTGGAGTGCTGGTGCCGACGAGTTCGGCGCCGGGCAGGTTGCAGCAGATGCCTCCCACGTTGACCGAGGTGTTGGTGGCGACCAGGCTGTTGAGCCAGGTCAGCGCCGGCTCGCCGGCCTCCGAGCCGCTGAAGAACTGCGGCGCCGACACCACGTTGGTGATCTTGATGTCGTCGATGAAGCCGCGGTAGCCGCCGGTGTTGGCCGGCTGGTCGTAGCCGATCGTCACGGTCTCGATCTGCTTGCCGACACCGGACGTGCCGACCGGCACCACGACCTCGTTCCAGGTGTCCAGCGTCAGCTTGCCGCACTGGTACGCCGGGTGCGCCCGGTTGCCGCGCTGGTCGACGAGGCTCGAGTCGCGCAGGTTGGTGCCGTCGGTGTAGACCAGATCGATCGCGACGCAGGTGCTGTTGCTGCCGCTGACCATGCCGGAGGTGGCGGTGCTCTGCGGATAGATCCAGTACGACAGGACCGCGTCCCGCCGCAGGGTCAGGTGCCGCAGATCGAACGCCTTCAGGTAGGCGTACGAGTAGGTCAGGTCGTTGTCCTTGCCGGAGTAGAACAGCACGCCGGTTCCGGTACGGGCGCCGTCCGCCTCCGCCACGCTGTTGGAGGTGGCCAGCTCGGGTCCGGTCAGCGAGCAGCAGACCCCGCCCACGTTCATCGCCGCGCCGTGCCCGGCGCCGATGTCGACGGTGTTGCGCCAGTTGGCGCGGGGCTCGCCGGGCTCCATGCCGGTGGCGAACGTGGTCGCGGCCGCGGACGGGATCGGTGCCGGCCGGGTCCAGACCTTGTTCCACGTCTGCACGTTGGAGATCTTGCCGCCGAAGTAGCCGGCGGTCGCGGTTCCGCTGCCGCTGCGGTGCGAACCGATGCGCAGGCCGGCGTCACCGCTACCGGGCGTCCACTTGGTGTTGTGGATGGCCTGGCCCGCGTTGCTGCCGTTGAGGTAGAGCATCAAGGTGCCGTAGGTGGCGTTGTAGGTGACGGTGATCTGCGACCAGACACCCCAGGTCGCGCTGCCGGCCGGTGCGATGGCGGTGTCCCACCCCGGGCTCGTCACGTCGCTGTGGCTCATGGCGGCCCGCCAGGACTGGTCGGACGGATCGGCCCAGAGCTTGAGCGCGGCCGTGTTCGCGCCGCCCAGCGACAGCACGGTGCCACCGGTGAGCGGTTTGGCCCAGACACTCACGGTGAAGTCCGTGTCGGTCCGGATCGGGCGTGCCGCGGTGGTCAGGTAGCCGGTCCGGCTCGCGGCGGCGACGTCGGCGCCGTTGAGCTCGACCGAGGGGCTGAACAGGTCGCCGGTGTCCCAGGAGGTGGCGGCCGTGGCCGTACCGCCGGCGGACGTGCCCGAGGCGTTCATGGTGCCGACCACGTCCTTGGCCGCGCCGGAGCCCACCACACCGGTCTCGGCGTCGTTGAGCAGCCACAGGTGGTTGCCGGTCGCCATGGTCTGGTTCGGCTGTGCGGTGACCTTGGGCGTGCCGTTCAGGTCGCTGAGCAGGTGTGCCGTGACCGTGGCGCCGCTGCCGATCGTCCACAGGTCGGCGTCGCCGTCACGATCGATGTCGGCCGCCTGCAGGGTGGCGGCGGTGGTACGCCAGCCGGACGTGGCGATGGTGTGCTGGGTGTAGGTCAGCTCACCGGTCGTGAAGTCGAGGTTGCGCCACAGGTACAGCGCCCCGGCGCCGCGGTTCCACAGGTACATCTCGGTGCCGGCGCTGGTCCGCGTGGCGGCGATGGTCCAGTTGTTCCAGTCGCTGCCGCCGGTCGGTGTCGCCGTGGTGAGCGTGTAGGGGAACTGGAAGCTGGCGGGGCCGCTGGTGATGTAGTAGTTCAGGTGGTGGCCGGCGGTGGCGTTGCCGGCGATGCCCAGCAGGTCGGGGTAGACGTCGCCGTACCCGATGATGTCGCCGACGCCGGTGATCTGCGCGGGCTGGCTGTCCGGGACATAGTCACTGGTGACGTCGCTGAATTCGAGCAGCTTGTCGGCGGTGACGGTGAACTGGTTACCCGAGTCGGGCAGCAGGACCGAGCCGTCGCCGTTGCCGCCGATGACCGAACCGCTGCCGGCCTTCTCGCCGGTCGGGTAGTAGACCATCACGTCCAGCATGCCGTTGCCGGTGAACGCGCCGGTGACGACCTGTGCTCCGTTGTAGGAGGCCGGCGCCTTGGTGCCGGTGGTGCCGTTGCCGTACACGCCGATGTTGGTGCCGAACGCGGCCACCTGGCCGTTGTTCTCACCACCGGCGACCCACAGACCGGGCGGCAGGTCGTTGCCGCCACCCACGGCGACCACGTCGGCGAAGTCGTCGCCGGTCAGGTCGTCGGGCTGGGCGGGCTTGGCCGGTGCGGCGTTGAAGATCTCGGTGCCGGTCTCACCGATGTTGCCTGCGGCGGACTTGCTGGTCACCGCGACGATGTTGGTGAACCGGGTGGGTACGACCTGGGCCGTGGCGTTGCCGGAGGCGTCGGCCGACACACTGATCGGAGCGCCGCCGTTGAGCTGGACCAGGTAGCCGGCCGGCGCGGTGCCCTTCTCGTTGCGCGTGATGTTGATGGTGACCATCCGGCCGATCTGGGCGCCGACGACCGTCACGCCGGGAGCACCGGTGCGTGTGGGGTCGTAGCGGAACTTACAGGTCGGCGACCAGTCCTTGGAGTGGTGGCTGGTGTCGGACGGGACCTCGGCGTAGTCGGTGGTCCGGATCTTCCACGAGAACTCGGTGATGGTGCCACCGGACGTCTGACCGGCCGGCACTCCGGACGCCGTCCGCAGGATGGCCGGCGAGATGTCCATGACGGGGGTCGTGTTGTTACCGGCCGTGAACGTCTTCATGTTGGACGTGGCCAGGGCGGTCTGGCTGGTGTCGCTGGTCTTCCACAGCTTGAACTCCAGACCCATGGTGTCCTTGTTGGGGTCCGAGACCGTCGCGAACAGCTTCACCGGGCCGTCACCGATGGCGGTGGACGGGCTGGCAGAGCACGACGTGGTCGGGCTCGTCTTCAGACCGGTCGGGATGTTCGGCCGGTGGTTGTAGAGGATGGTCATCTTGACCGTCGACAGGTCGAACTTCTTCCAGCCGTCGACGTCGGACTCACTGCCCGCCTTCAGCATGAAGGTCCGGGTGGTGTTGTTGTTCTTGACGTCGTTGGCGATGGTGCTGGTCACGACGAACGCCTCGCCCTTGGCGGGGCAGCTGGAGTTGTAGCCGTGGGCGAAGCTCTTGGACTGCACCGCGCTGCCGAGCGAGACACCGTCCCAGGCGTTCCACGTCGCGTTGCCGGACGTCAGGTCCGTGGACGGCGCGTACATGTTGATGGTCGAGGCGGTGCAGTTGTACGACCAGACGTTGGTCATGTTGATCACTGCTGACGAGATCGTGGCGTCCTTGAGCAAGGACACCGGCACGGTGAAGTTCAGCAGCGTACGCGCCTTGATCTGCAGGCCGTTGTACCCGGTGGGGGAGTAGCCGACCTGGAGCCGGTTGTTCGGGTCGGTGGTGTCCTTCCAGTAGTTCGTGCCGGGGAACTGCTCGGCCACCGTCGCCCAGCCCGACGGGGTGGGCCCGCTGGACTGCCAGTTGAACTCGGGGTCGATGTAGATCGGGTACTTGGCCGCCGGGTCCTTCAGCAGCTTCTCCGCGTTCAGGGTGATGCCCTTCGCGGCGACTGCCATGTCCAGCGGCGCCACCTTGGCCGAGATCCCGGGACCGTCGGCGCTCGACGACTCGGGTGCGACCTCCGCGGGGTTGCCGGCTCCCTTGAGTCCGGCCAGCTTCCTCGAGGCCGCCGGGGTGGGTGGTGCCGAGTCCCACATGACCGGCGTCGGTGCGGTCAGGACCGTACGGCCGGCGCGGTCCTTGCCGACCAGGTTGCCGGCCTTGTCCTCGGTGAGCTTGAGGCCCTTCGCCTTGGTGGAGAGGGTGAGCTTCTTCAGGGCCGGGTCGGCGGCCGCGGCCGCGTCGCGCACGACGAAGACCTCGGAGAAGCCGCCGAACTTCGTGGCACGCACCTCCAGGTCCACGCCCGGCAGCACGCCGGCGTAGGTGGCCGTGTCACCGGCGATCGACGGTTTCGGCAGCTTCATGGGTGCGCCGAGCTCGAACGACTGCCCGGCGCCGGACAGCTTCGCGAGGGGACCGGTGCCGCCGCCGGAGAGCACGACCGGTGTGGTGGACACGGCCGGGCTCAGTGACCCGTCCGGGTTGCGGACCAGCGTCGCGTCCAGGTCCTTCCACTTGCCGGCCACCCGCTTACGGGCCGGAGCCAGCGAGCGGGTCAGGGTCAGGGTGCCGTTCGGATTGGCGGTCACCAGGTCGGTCGGGGTCGTGGCGCTGTCCACGGTGATCGACCGGCCCGACTTACGGGCCTGAGCGAGAGCCTGCTCCTGGGTCAGCGGACCCGGTGCCGGTGCTGACTTGGCCACTTCGCCGATGATCGGGGCCGCAGTGGCCGGAGCCGGGATCGTTATACCGGCGAGCACTGTCGCCAGGCTGGTTGCCGCGACCAGCCAACGAGGCCGCAGACGGTTTTCAGGCATCGTGAAGTCTTCCCCGCAAACGAGAGCGGCAGGAGTCCGTCCGCGTCGAGACATGCCCCTGCCTGGATCAGTTGGTGATCACCTGGCCGGAACGCCGCGCGTTCCGGTGGTTATGGCACGGGCCACGCCGATACCGTCTGATCTTCGACTCTCATCTCGCTCTCAGCGGACTCTCACCGGGCTCTCATGGCCGCCTTCTGGTGACCTGGATCACAAAATGGGGGTGATGATCATGCGAGATTCACGGTCGTGAGATTGAGGTACTTGCATCCATCCTTCCCACGGGAAGCCCTTCGAAGCCGGATCGCCCGGCATTTTCTCGCGACCACCTGCGCGACGTTCTCGATCCTTCTGCTCGCCGACGGTGTGGCGGTGGCGAGTCCGGCGAGCCGTGGCACCGCATCCCCGGAGCCGGCGCCGCCACCGGCGGTGAGTGCGGGGCGTGCGGTCGACGGTGTCTTCGCGGTGAAACCGAAGACGGCCGCGAAGAAGCCGGATCCCGCGGAGCAGGCGTTCACGCCGACCGCGACGAAGCTTCCCTCCACGGCGCGCGCGTCGATCCGGCTCAACGGATCCACGAAATCCCGGGCGACCGGTTCGCCGGTGTGGGCACAGGCGGCACCCGCGTCCGGAACCACCGCGAGCGTGTCCGACCTGGACGTTCACGTGCTTGGCCAGGACACCGCACAGCGGCTCGGCATCAGGGGTGTCGTCCTGAGCGCGTCGTCGGCGAAGGCGGGCCGGGCGCGGCTGGGCCTGGACTATGCCGGGTTCGCGGAGGCGTACGGCGGCAACTTCGCCTCCCGCCTGCGGCTGGTGCGTCTGCCGTCGTGTGCGCTGACCACCCCCGAGGTGGCCGCGTGCCGCAAGCCTGCCGAGGTCGCGGCGGCCAACGACGTGAAGGCGCAGAGCGTCTCGGCCGTCGTGGACGTACCCGCCGCGCAGTCGCTGGTACTGGCCGCGGTCGCGAGTTCCGGTGAGGACGGCGCCGACGGCGGCACCTACGCGGCGACCAAGCTGTCGCCGTCGGGGAACTGGTCCGGCGGCGGCAACAGCGGCGCCTTCACCTACAGCTATGCGGTCACCGTGCCGCCGGCGGCCTCGAGCCTGGTGCCCGACGTCGCGCTGAGTTACAACTCCTCTGCTGTCGACGGCAAGACGGCCTCGACACAGGCGCAAGCGGACTGGGCGGGGGACGGCTGGTCGACTCCGGAGTCGTACATCGAGCAGACGTTTGTTTCGTGCGCGGAAGAACCGCAGGGGAAAGCGGCACCGAAGAAGATCTACGACCAGTGCTACAACGGTCCGATCCTGACCATGTCACTGAACGGGCAGGCGTCCTCCATCGTCTGGGACGCGGACAAGAAGACGTGGAAGGCCGAGAAGGACAGCGGCGAGGTCATCAAGAAGGAGACCGGCACCGGCAACGGGTCCGACGCCGCCGACACCTCGTACTGGACGATCACGACACGCGACGGAACCGTCTACCAGTTCGGCCGGAACCAGCTCCCGGGCTGGACGCAGGGCAAGGCCCGCACCAACTCCGTCGACACGGTCCCGGTCTACTCACCCCACGCCGGCGGGCCCTGCTACAACGCGGACGGGTTCGACAAGTCCTGGTGCCAGACGGCATATCGCTGGAACCTCGACTACGTCACCGACGTCAACAACAACGCGATGGCCTACTACTACCACCAGGACACCAACAAGTACGGCCGGTTCGAGGGAGCCGCCAACGCGACGTACGTGCGTGACAGCCGGCTCGAGCGCATCGACTACGGATTCACCGACGGCAACGCCTACGGCACCGTGCCCGACCGGATCGAGTTCGCGACCGGTGACCGATGCGTCAGCGGGACCTGTCAGCCGCTGAACAGCGCCAACAAGGCGAACTGGCCGGACGTCCCGTTCGACCTGATCTGCGCCACCGAATCGACCTGCAAGAACTGGTCACCGTCGTTCTTCTCCACGGCCCGGCTCGCGTCGATCACCACACAGCAGTACTCGACCGCGACCGGCCAGCACGAGCGGGTCGACGGCTACGCGCTGCAGCACACGATGCCGGCCACCGGTGACGGCACCTCCCCGACGCTGTGGCTGAACTCGATCACCCGGACCGGTTACAGCGCCGGCCAGGCGATCACGCTTCCGGCGGTGACGTTCGACAGCGTCAAACTGCAGAACCGCGTGGACAGTACGACGGACGGGCTCAGCGCGTTCTACCGGCACCGGATCCGGCAGATCACCACCGAGTCGGGTTCCGTCATCACGGCCACCTACGGGCGTACCGACGTCTGTGCCACACCCGTCACGCTCGACGCGGCGACGAACACCTCGTCGTGCTACCCGGTGCGCTGGACCCCGCCGGCCTACACGGCGCCCACCACCGACTGGTTCAACAAGTACGTCGTCACGAAGATCACCGAGACGGATCCCACCGGCGCGGCCGCCGCCAAGACCACCGGATACGCCTACCTCGGGGGCATCGCCTGGCATTACGACGACAACGAGATCGTCAAGGCCAAGCACCGCACCTACGGACAGTTCCGTGGATACGCCAAGGTGCAGACCCGCGTCGGTGACCTCACCAACGACGCGCAGACCCTCGGCGAGGAGGCCTACTACCGCGGCATGAGCCGCAACAACAACTCGACCGTCGTGAACGTGACCGACTCCCAGGGCGGGAAGCACGAGGACGACGACCGTCTGGCCGGCCGGGTGCTCGAATCCACCACCTATCGCGGCGACGGCGGCCCCGCGGACTCCTCCACGATCACCTCGTACTGGATCTCGGACGCGACGGCGACCCGGACCCGCACCGGCCTGACCGCACTGACCGCGAAGTGGGTCGCACCGGTCACGACTCTCAGCCGCCAGCGAACCACCAGCAGCGGCAGCGCCGCATATCGATTCACCGAGACCGCCAACTCGTACGACACGAGTATCACCAGCCCGACGTTCGGCCTGGTCAAGCACACCTACTCGCACGCGGTCCCGGTCGACGCCAAGTACGACAGGTGCGTCACGAACACGTATGCGCCGGTCAACACCGCCAAGAATTTGGTGGGCCTGCTCGCCGGGGTCGACACGGTGTCGAAGGCCTGCGCCGGTTACAGCACCGGCAGCATCAACACGCTCACCGCCCCCACCGGAACCATCGGACGCGACCAGCGTGTCTCGAACGAGCGGTTCTACTACGACGTCGTGGACTTCGACGCCACCTTCCCGCAGGTGAAGACGCCGAGCCGCGGTCTGCGCACCATGCAGCGCAAGGCCGAGGACTGGAACGGCACGGCCTACACCTACCGCACGGTGTCGCGGGCCGAGTACGACGGCTACGGCTTCCAGACCGCGACGTACGACGGCAACGACGGCAAGAAGGCCACCACGCGCAGCCTCAACGCGGTGGGTCTGGTCATCGGCACCAAGGAGACGAACGCGCTCGGCCAGGACGTGACCACCGTTCTGGATCCGCGACGGCACCTGCCGCTGACCAGTTCGGACCTCAACGACGTGGTGACGACGCGCTCGTACGACGCTCTGGGCCGGGTCACCGGCGTATGGGCCAACTCCCGTACCACCGACCTGCCGGCCAACTACAAGTACACCTATGTGCTGTCGAAGACCGGGGTCTCCTCGGTCACCACGGAGCGGCTGAACGAGTCCTCCGCCTACCAGGTATCCACCCTGATCTACGACGGGATGCTGCGGGAACGGCAGACCCAGAGGATGACGCCGCGTGGCGGCCGGTCGGTCACCGACAAGTTCTACGACAGCCGCGGCTGGACCAGGGCCACCTACGACAACTGGTGGGACGACAGCGCGACACCGAACACCACCCTGATCTCGGCCGCCGACCTGAAGAAGCAGGTCGACACCCAGACCCTGTTCACCTACGACGGTCTCGGCCGCGCCGTGAAGCAGGAGCAGGCCAAGAACAACCAGGTCCAGCCGAAGGAGACGACGACCAAGGTCTACGCCGGTGACGCCGTCACGGTGTTCCCGCCCGCCGGTGGCACGGTCAAGACCGACCACGTCGACCTGCTCGGACGCACGGTCAAGACCGACAGCTACAAGTCCACGCCGACGCTGACCGCGCCGGCGAACACCTTCACCGGCGACTGGACGGTCAGTGGCGGTTCCAGGGTCACCTCGACGTTCGGTTTCAACGGTCAGGGGCTGCAGGACACGACGACGGACCAGACCGGTAACACGTGGACGTCGACGTTCAACCTGCTCGGTCAGATCCTCACCAAGTCCGACCCCGACTCGGGCACCGTGAAGGATCTGAAGTACGACGGCAACGGCAATCTGACCCAGTCCACCGACTCGCGCGGAAAGACGATCTCCTTCACGTACGACAGGCTCGGCCGGAAGACGGGCACGTACGCCTCGGCAATCGACGGGCAGAGCCCGGCGAACAAGGTTGCCGAGTGGGTCTACGACAACTCCGACAACGCCGTGCCCGGCATGACCCACCCACTCGGTGAGCTCACGTCGAGCACCGCGTACCGGGGTTCCGGCCGCGACGCGTACAAGGTGCAGCAGAACAACTTCAACGAGTTCGGATCCTCGCGCGGCGCGACCGTCACCGTTCCGGCCGTCGAAGGTGCGCTGGCCGGCACGTACACCTTCAGCAAGCTGTACACGCCGGTGACCGGCCTGGTCAGCCGGGAGATCTACCCGGCCAGGGGCGGCCTGCCGGCCGAGACCGTCAGTTACGGCTACTCCGGCGTCATGGACATGCCCAACACCGTCGGCGGCCTGGCCGCCTACGGCAGCGGGGTGACCTACGACGCGCAGGGCCGGGTGCTGCAGCAGGTCTTCGGCAGCTCACCCAACTACGGCTACGTCACCAACACCTGGGATCCGCACACCGGCCGGCTCACCAGCCAGGCGGTCACCCGGCAGTCCGGAAGCCCGTCGACCGTCAACCAGACCGATCTCACCTACGACGCCATCGGCAACATCACCCAGATCGCCGACACGCGCTCCGGGGACGCCGCCCTCAAGGAGACGCAGTGTTTCCGGGTGGACGAGCTGCGGCGCCTCCGGGCCGCGTGGACCGCGAACGTGGACTGCGCGACCGAGCCGACCACGGGCAACCGGGCGATGGTCGGTTCCCGGCTCGGCGCCGGAAGCGCGTACTGGACCAGCTGGAGCTTCAACGACCTCGGCGACCGGACCAGCCAGACCCAGTACTCGACGTCCGGTGGGGCCGACACCGTCACCGACTACACCTACAACGGCAACGCCAAGGGTCAGCCGCACACTCTCACCAAGGCCGGCACCAGCAGCTTCAGCTACGACAGCGCCGGCAACATGATCAGTCGCAACGCCGGCAACGGATCGCAGAGCCTCGAGTGGGACGACATGGGTCGCCTCACGGCCGTCACCGGCGGCACCGGGGGAGACAGCACCTTCATCCACGACGCCGACGGCAACGTCCTCCTGCAGAAGGAACCCGGGAAGTCGACGCTCTACCTGTCCGGTCAGCAGATCACGCTCAACACCGCGACGGCAGCGCAGACCGGCGTCCGCTACTACCCGCTGCCCGGCGGTGGCAACGCCGTCCGCACCGGGACCGGGACCAGTTACGGGTTTGCCATCGGCGACCACCATGGCACGCCCACGGTCTACCTCGACGCGTCCATGTCCACGCCCACATGGCGCCAGTACACGCCGTACGGTGCTCCGCGCGGTGCGGCCGCCACGGTGCCCGACAACCGCGGCTTCCTCAACAAGGTCCTCAACGGCACGACGGGACTCACGCAGGTCGGCGCCCGGAACTACGACCCCGTCGTCGGCCGGTTCATCAGCGTCGACCCCGACTTCAACGAGGAAGACAGCCAGTCCTGGAACGGCTACGCGTACGCCAACAACAGCCCGGTGACGATGAGTGACCCGACCGGCCTTCGCAACGACGCGAGGGAACCGAGCTACATCAACACCTGGGACGAGCCCTACGTCGAGGTTCCGCCGGTCAACCTGGGCGAGAACAGCGGCAACTCCTCCACCGGCACCGGAACGGGCGGCACCAAGCCCAAGATCCAGAGGCTGCGGGCCAAACCGGTCGGCTGCGACGGTTTCACGGACTGCGCCAAGAGCGGCTTCCGGGACACCTGGAAATTCGCCAAGGACCATCGCGGGGCGATTGCCGGCGGGGGCGCGCTTCTGTTCTGTCTCTCACCGGGTGTCGGATGGGTCACGTGCGGAGGCGCGAGCGTGGTCGCCTTCGGTGCGCGTACCTGGGAAAAGATCGATGAGGAGGGCTGGAAGGGTAACGAGAAGGGGATCATGGTCGATGGGGCGGTCACCTTGGGTAGCGCGGGGCTGGCAGCGCCTTTCCGGCTCGCGCAGTTCGGGACCCTGAAGGGTGTGCGAACATCGGTTCCCTTCACGCCGATGAAGTTCCTGAGCTCCAAGTACAGAGATGCCCTGAGGGCTGTACAGACCGATGGGTGGAAAGAGCTGGGCGCGCTTCCTTTCACCATGAAGATGACCGGATGGACCCTTCCCGCGGTGTCGGCGCAGGTCGCTGTCGACCCTCCGAAGACCTGGGGAGAGGTGTTCACCAAGGTTCTCCCCTCCCTGATCATGTAGCGCATCGGTCGGAGCTCCGTACTCGTCTGGGGCAGGACGGGCCGGCTCACCGCACGTCGTAACAGTTCGGCCGACTTCGCCGGTGACGCAATCGCTGGCGAAGTCGGCCCGGCGGATGGCATATTTTCCTTATCCTTTTCCAAGGAGGAGGTGGGAGTCGTAGCGGGGATGAAGTCTGTTTGGCGTTCGTGGTTCTGGAATTCTGTTTCGTCTTTCGCGGCTTTGCTGATGGCATTGGCGTCGGCTGCCTCCGCAGCCTCTGAGGCGTCGACCGTGAGCGATGTCGTCAACAGGATGGTCGCTGCGGGCTTTGGGCTCGTCACGGTCGTGCTGGTGATCGTCGCAGGTCGGTGTCTGATGCTCGGTGTTGTTGTGACCGACGACAGGATTCTCGTTCGCCGCCTCGGCCGGACGTACCGTATACGCTGGTCAGAGGTGATATTCATCGGGCCGGGGCGGCTTTCCTCGGGTGTCGCCTCCCTGACGGACATGACGATTCCGGTGATCGAATGGCAACGCCCTGGTGACCGGAAGTCACGCCGTACGGAGCTGAACATTCTCGGGGGGTACGGGATTCTCGGTTCAGGGCCGCGCCTGACCGAACGTGCCCTTGCCGACCTCGGGTCCCGCTGGGAAAAATGGCGCGCCGAAAACGGGCCGGTGGACCGGGATTGAGGGTGTTTTCTGCCTGAAAATAGGTGTGGCGTGAATCACAAAATGCGGGATTTCGATGGCGTCGGGATCGTGAGAGATTCCGGGCGTGAGAATGAAGTATTTGCATTCATCATCCGAACCGATATCCCTTCGAAGTCGAGTTGATCCCGGGGCGGATCCGGTCTTACCGACGCGCCGCCGGCGAATCGCTCGGCAACTGTTCATGACGACCTGCGCCACGCTGTCGGTTCTTCTGCTCGCCGACAGCGTGGCCGTGGCGAGTCCGGCGAGCCGTGGCGCCGCATCCCCGAAACCCGTGCCACCGCCCGCGGTCAGCCCGGGACGCGCGGTCGACGGCGTCTTCGAGGTCAAGCCGAAGACGGCCGCGAAGACGCCGGATCCCGCCGAGCAGGCGTTCACGCCGACCGCGACGAAGCTTCCCTCAGCCGCGCGCGCGTCGATTCGTCTCAACGGGGCCGCGAAGGCGCGGGCGGCCGGTTCGCCGGTGTGGGCACAGGCCGCCCAGGCGACCACGACCGCCGCGGTGTCCGAGGTGGACGTGCAGGTCCTGGGCCAGGACAAGGCGCGGCGCCTGGGAATCGACGGCGTGGTCCTGAGCGCGTCGTCGGCGAAGGCGGGTCGGGCGCGGCTGGGCCTGGACTATGCCGGGTTCGCGGAGGCGTACGGCGGCAACTTCGCCTCTCGTCTGCGGCTGGTGCGGTTGCCGTCGTGTGCGCTGACGACCCCTGAGGTGGCCGCGTGCCGTAAGCCTGCCGAGGTGGCGGGGACCAACGACGCCAGGACGCAGAGTGTGTCGGCGGTCGTGGACGTGCCCGCGGAGCAGTCGCTGGTGCTGGCCGCCGTGGCGAGCGCCGGCGAGAGTGGCGCGGCCGGTGGCTCGTATGCGGCGACGAAGCTGTCGCCGACCGGGACGTGGGCCGGTGGTGGCAGTACCGGTGGGTTCAGTTACAGCTATCCGGTGACGGTGCCGCCGGCGGCGTCGGGTCTGGTGCCGGGTGTGGCGCTGAGCTACAACTCGTCGGGCGTGGACGGGCAGACCGTGTCGACGCAGGCGCAGGCGAACTGGGCGGGGGACGGCTGGTCGACTCCTGAGTCGTACATCGAGCAGACGTTTGTTTCGTGTTCGGAGAAGCCGCAGGGCAAGGACGCGCCGAAGAAGATCTACGACCAGTGTCACAACGGTCCGATTCTGACCATGTCGCTGGATGGCCGGTCGTCGTCGCTGGTGTGGGACGAGACCAAGAAGGTGTACAAGGCCGAGGACGACAACGGCGAGGTGATCACCAAGGTCGCCGGTGGTGACAACGGGTCCGGTGCCAAGGACACGTCGTACTGGCAGGTCACCATGCGTAACGGTGCGGTGTTCCAGTTCGGGCGCAACCAGCTGCCGGGGTGGACGTCGGGCAAGCCGCGCACCAACTCGGTCGACACGGTGCCGGTGTACTCGCCGTTCGCGGGGGACCCGTGTTACGACTCGGCGGGCTTCGACAAGTCGTGGTGCACGACGGCGTACCGCTGGAATCTGGACTACACCAAGGACGCCCACGGCAACGCCATGGCGTACTACTACCACCAGGACACCAACGTCTACGGCCGGTACGAGGGCGCGACGAAGACCTCGTACGTGCGTGACAGCTGGCTGGAACGTATCGACTACGGGTTCACCGACGGCAACGCCTACGGGACCGTGGCGAACCAGGTGGTGTTCGGCACCGGTGACCGCTGTGTGTCGGGCACCTGCCAGCCGCTGAACAGCACGAACAAGGCGAACTGGCCGGATGTGCCGTTCGACCTGATCTGCGCCCCGGGCGCGGAGTGTGACAACTGGTCGCCGTCGTTCTTCGCGACCGTGCGGCTCGCGTCGATCACGACGAAGCAGTACTCGACGGCGACCGGCCAGCACGAGCGGGTCGACGCCTACACGCTGGCGCACACGATGCCGGCCACCGGTGACGGCACCTCGCCGACGCTGTGGCTGAACTCGATCACCCGGTCCGCTTACGCGGGGAGCCCGGCGATCACGTTGCCGTCGGTGACGTTCAGCAGCGAGAAGCTGCAGAACCGGGTCGACACCGTCACCGATGGCCTGCCGGCGTTCTACCGGCACCGGGTGCAGCAGATCAAGACGGAGTCGGGGTCGGTCATCACCGTCACCTACGGCCGCAAGAACGCGTGCACCGCCCCGGTGACGCTGGCCCCGGCGACGAACACCTCGGCGTGCTACCCGGTGCGCTGGACGCCGCCGCTGTACACCGAGCCGTTCACCGACTGGTTCAACAAGTACGTCGTCACCAAGGTCACGCAGACGGACCCGACCGGTGGCGCTGCCGCCCACACGACCAGCTACGACTACCTGGGTGGCGCGGGCTGGCACTACGACGTGAACGAGCTGGTCAAGCCGAAGTACCGCACGTACGGGCAGTTCCGCGGGTACGGCAAGGTCCAGACCCGCGTCGGCGACCTCACCAACGACAAGCAGACGCTGTCGGAGGCCACCTACTTCCGCGGGATGAGCAAGAACAACAACACCACGGTCGTGCAGTTGACCGACTCTCAGGGTGGCAAGCACGAGGACCTCGACGACCTGTCGGGGCGGGTGCTCGAGTCGACCAGCTACCGCGGTGACGGTGGGCCGGCTGAGTCGTCGACGATCAACACCTACTGGATCTCGGCGCCGTCGGCGACCCGTACCCGCACCGGTGTTCCCGCCTTGAACGCGACCTGGATCTCACAGGCGTCGACGTTCCAGCGGCAGCGGATCAACTCCGGTGGGACCCCGTCCTACCGGCTCTCGCAGACGAACAACTCCTACGACGACGACGTCAACAGTTCGCTGTTCGGCACGCTGCAGCGCACCTACACCCACTCGGTGCCGGTAGACGCCAAGTACGACACGTGCGTCACCAACACGTACGCCCCGATCAACAAGGATCGCAACATCGTCGGGCTGCTCGCCGAGGTCGACGTGGTGTCCAAGGCGTGTGGCGGCTACACCGCGGGCAGCCAGCCCTCGGCGCCGGGCAACATCAACACCCTGACCGCCCCGACCGGCGTGAACCGCCCGGCGCAGGTGGTCTCCAACGAGCGTTACTTCTACGACGACCCGGAGTTCTCGACCACGTTCCCGCAGGCCAAGGCGCCGACGCGGGGCGCGCGGACGATGGAGCGGCACGCCGACGGCTGGAACGGCAGCGCGTACACGTACAAGACGACGTCGCGGGCCGAGTTCGACAGCTACGGACACACCACGGCCGCGTACGACGCCAACGGCACCAGGACCCGCACGGCGTACAACATCAACTCGGCGGGTCTGCTCACCAGCACCACGATCACCAACGTCCTGGAGCAGGACGTCACCACCACGCTCGACCCGCGCCGGCAGCTCACCATGAGCACCACCGACGCCAACGACGTGGTCACCACCATGGCGTACGACGCGCTCGGCCGCAGCACGGCGGTGTGGTTGTACTCGCGGACCACCGACCAGCCGGCGAACAAGACGTTCTCGTACGTCATCTCGCAGACCGGTCTGTCGTCGTCGACCACGCAGACGCTCAACGAGTCGCTGTCCTACGTGACGTCCACCGAGATCTACGACGGGATGTTGCGGCCGCGTCAGACGCAGTCGATGACACCGCGTGGCGGGCGGCTGGTCACGGACACGTTCTATGACAGCCGTGGCTGGATCAAGGCGACCTACAGCGGCTGGTGGGACGACGGGAACACGCCGAACACGACGCTGGTGTCGGCCGCCGACCTGAAGAAGCAGGTCGACAACCAGACGCTGTTCACGTACGACGGGCTCGGCCGCGCGGTCAAGCAGGAACAGGCGAAGAACAACCTGGTCCAGCCGCAGGAGACGAGCACCACGGTGTACTCCGGTGACGCGGTCACCGTGTTCCCGCCGGCCGGTGGCATCGTCAAGACCACCTACACCGACCCGCTCGGCCGTACCGACAGGATCGACGACTACCAGACCCGGCCCACGGTCACCGAACCGGCGAACACGTTCACCGGCGAGTTCACCGTCACCGGCGGCGCGAAGACCACCTCGACGTACGGGTTCAACGGCCAGGGCCTGCAGAACACGATCACCGACAAGGCCGGCAACACCTGGTCCACCACGTACAACATGCTCGGCCAGGCCACCGAGAAGTCCGATCCGGACGCCGGCAAGGTCACCGGGCTGAAGTACGACGGCAACGGCAACCTGACCCAGTCGACCGACTCGCGATCCAAGACGGTCTCGTTCAAGTACGACCAGCTGAACCGCAAGATCGGTTCGTACGCCTCGACGATCGAGAACCAGAGCGACACCAACAAGCTCGCTGAATGGGTGTACGACAACTCCGACAACGCGGTGCCCGGCATGGCGTACCCGCTGGGGAAGTTGACCTCCAGCACCAGCTACTGGGGAACCGGCCGCGACGCCTACAAGGTCCAGCAGAACAACTTCAACCAGTTCGGCTCGTCCCGCGGCGCCACGATCACCATCCCCGCCGCCGAGGGCACCCTCGCCGGCACGTACACCTTCTCGAAGCTGTACACGCCGAACTCCGGCCTGCTCAGCCGTGACGTCTACCCCTTCAAGGGCGGCCTGCCGTCCGAGACGGTCGACTACGGCTACTCCGGTGTGCTCGACCTGCCCACCACCACCGTCGGTCTGTCCGCGTACGGCAGCGGCGTCACCTACGACGCGTGGGGCCGGGTCGTCCAGCAGACGTTCGGCAGCTCACCCAACTACGGCAACATCACCAACACCTGGGACCCGCACACGAGCCGGCTCACCAGCCAGCTCATCAGCCGCCAGACCGGCACTCCCAGCAACGTCAACCAGACCGACTTCACCTACAACGCGATCGGCGACATCGAGAAGATCGTCGACACGCGCCTGGGCGGCGCGACACCGTCGGAGACCCAGTGTTTCCGCACCGACGGCCTGCGGCGGATGCGGGCGGCCTGGACGGCGACCGACAACTGCGCCGTCGAACCCACCGAGGGCAGCCGCGCCATGGTCGGCTCCAGCCTGGGCGCCGCCAGCGCCTACTGGACCACCTGGGCGTTCAACGACCTCGGCGACCGCACCAGCCAGACGAAGTACTCACTGTCCGGCGGCGCCGACACCGTCACCGGCTACACCTACAACGGGAACGGCAAGGGTCAGCCCCACACGCTGACGTCGACCAGCACCACCGGCGGCAGCACCGGCACCACCAGCTACGGCTACGACACCGCCGGCAACATGGAGAGCCGCACCGCAGGCAACGGCAACCAGACCCTGACCTGGGACGAATCCGGCCGGCTCACCGCGATCAGCGGAAGCACGGGAGGCAACACCAGCTTCCTGTACGACGCGGACGGCGGCCTTCTCCTGCAGAAGGACCCCGGGAAGACCACGCTGTACCTGCCCGGTCAGCAGATCGTCCTCAACACCGTGGCAGGCACCCAGAGCGGGACCCGCTACTACGCGCTGCCCGGTGGTGGCGCCGCCATCCGTACCGGAACCGGCAGCAACTACAGCTTCGCGCTCGCCGACCATCACGGCACCCCGAGCCTGTACCTCAACGCCACCCTGTCGACGCCGACCTGGCGGCAGTACACCCCGTTCGGCGCAGCTCGCGGCGCTGCCGGGACCTATCCCGACAACCGTGGCTTCCTCAACAAGGTCGTCAACGGCAACACCGGCCTGATCCAGGTCGGCGCCAGAAACTACGACCCTGATACGGGCCGTTTCATCAGCGTCGACCCGATCTTCGACGGCGGCGATCGCCAGTCCTGGAACGGCTACGTCTACGCCAACAACAGCCCGGTCACGATGAGCGACCCGTCCGGTCTGCGCAACGACGCCAACGAGCCGTCCTACAAGGCGGACGCCAAGCAGACCGTCGAGGACTACAACCGGCAGCAGGCTGAGTACAACTACTGGAAGCCGATCGCGGACGAGTACAACCGCCAGTACGAGAACCACCAGAAGGCGATCCGCGAGCAGCAGAAGTGCCAGGAGAGCTGGTGGTGCCGTAACAAGTCGACCATCGTCGGCGGCGCCGTAGGCGTCGTTGTCGGCCTCGGGTGCGGCGCTGCGATCGGCTGGACCGGGGTAGGTGCAGTCGGATGTGGCGCTGCGGCCGGCGCCGCCGGTTCCTTCGTCACCGGCTGGATGGACGGTCAGCGTGGCTGGGATCTCGCAGGCACGACGGCCGTTGGAGGCCTCTTCGGCGCAGCCCTCGGCGGAGCGGGGTCGATATTCGGTTCTGGGATAAAGGGTGCATTCGGGGCTGCGGCCGGAGGCAGGATCAGCGGCTTCATCAGCGGGGCCCTGAGTGAGATGGCGAACATCGGAAAGGGCGTCCAGGGCGTACTCGGAAGTATTCGTGGTGTTTTCAGCAAGTCCCCGAGAAATCTGGCGGAGTATGCGGACTCGCTGCGTCCGACCTACAACAGTAATACCGGACCATTCTGGGCGGCGAAGTACACCTCTCCGTCAGGAAAGGTGTACTACGGGAAATCCGGCCATGATATGAAACCGCAGCCGGGAGGGGTGGTCGAATCCCTCGTCAGCAGATTCTCGCCAGCAGGTCGAGTCCATACGGGATGCGCTGAGACAATGTGCCTTATCAAAGCGGAGGCGAGGGAGGGTGCGGCCGGAGTTCGTGGGGGTCACTTCGAAGTTGTCCGAGTGAGGGCTGGTGATTCTCATGGGAGGCCGGGCGTGCCCTGTCCGACGGTCTGCCAGCCGCGGCTGAACGCGCAAGAGATTACCTACTGAGGAAGTTGAATGAGCGAGAACGAGATGCGGATAAATCGCTTCGGCTTCGGTGAATCAGGCGACATGGATGACCTTGCTCGCACCGTCGAGCCAACAGAGCTGGCGATGGTCTTGAAGTCGATCGTGCGGCTGGTTCTAGCTGAAGAGACAGGCCTGCTCGAGACGTTGACGGACGAGGCTCAGGCGGACTTCGTGGTTCCTCTGGGTATGGCCGGGAAGATGCTGTCAGGCAGTGATTACTCGGTGAAGGAGTTGGTTGCTGCGGCCTGTACCGTCAGGTACTGCGCCGAACCTCATATTCCCGGTTTTCCGAGCGAGCTCAGTCGGTTGGTCTCCCAGTTGCCTCGCTGACCCTCGCTGTCAGCGCTCACTCTGACCCTTCCGGACTGAGTCACCTGCCGCGTTGCTGTATTCGAAAGGGGTGGTCCTGCTGAGGCAGGTGCCACCCCTTTCGTTAGTCCAGGTCGGGCAAGAGGTGGGTGGTCATCGGGCGGGGATCGTGAGGTGTCGGATCGTCACGGCACCGGTTTGGTGGATTAAGTGGAGGGTTGTCGGGGTGGGCGGCGGGTTGCGACCCACTCCTCGACGTCGGCGGCCAGCCACACCTTCCCCTGGGTCAGGTCGGCTACCGGCGCGGGGAAAGTCGGGCGGGTGGTCAGTTGGTACACGCGTTGTCGGGTGATGCCGCCCAGGAGCATGCGGATCTCGTGAGCGCCCATCAGGCGAAGGCGGGTAGGGGCCATGGCACTAGACTATAGTCTTATAACAACTGGTCACTCGACCCCCTAATTGGGGGTCGCTCGACCGGAGTACGTCATCGAAGGTCATGGACCTTGAGGGCCTCGATAGCGTGTCCGCATGCGTCCGCGGTCCGACCTGTTGATTGCCCCGGTCTACCTGCTCATCTTCCTTCTCTGTGCCGCCCTGGTCGTGCCGGCGGCCACCACCTGGGTCCGGTCCGACGTGGACGCGGTCGTCGGCACGCTGCTGCTGTCGGGACAGTGCCTGCTCGTCTACTACGTCGCGCGGCTGACCGAGCGCCCGCCACGCGTCGTCCCGATCGTCGCCGCCTGCGTTCTCAACGGGCTGGTGATGGCGTTCGTGGGGATCGCCGTGCCGCTGCAGGTGCTGGCTGCCGACGGGGAGCAGATCAAGGCCACGGTGGCGGTGGTCTACGACGGCAGCAGCAACGACCCCGTCTATGACCTGACCGCCGACGGCATCCCGCTGGAGGGGCGTCTGGGCGCCTGGCCCGGCGGCGGCAGCGGCGAGGTGGGCGACGAGGTGCTCGTGGTGCAGGACCCGGACGGGACGGCCGATCCGCGTCTTCCGGACGAGCTGGCGCAGGCCCAGAAGGACAACCCCGCACCGTTGATCCCGCCGGCCCTCGGCATCGTCGCCCTCCTCTGCCTCGCGGCGGTGTGGCCGAGCCGCCGTCGTGCAGCCTCAGCTGCGAAAACACGCGTGTCGACGTCCCGGTTCTAACCTGGCGGCGGGTACGCTTCGGCGGCTTGATCCACCGTCGGGACTGGAGGCACGGGCGATGCGGAACTCGTACATGCGACGCCTGGCGGGCGTCATGGCGGTGGCCGGCGCGTTCCTCGTCACCGTGGCGGATCCTGCCCTCGCCGCCGACGACGTCAAGGCCGCCTTCCCGGACGTCGAGGTGCCGGTGGGCGGCACCTCCATCGATCCCTTGGGGCCGAGTCTCTGGTCCACGATCGGCCCCACGAGGCTGACCGGCGTGAAGGTCTCCTACGAGCTGAGCGGCGTCGACGGGGTCCGGATCGCGCCGAGCGACATCGGCGGCGGCGAGTGCGAGACACCGTCGTCGACCCGGGTCGTCTGCACCGACCCGCGCGGGCTCTCGTTCGAGGGTGAGACGGTCGAGCAGTACCTTCCCGTGACCGTGTCTGCCGCCAAGACCGCTACGCCCGGTGACAGCGGGACGGTGACCATCACGTTCTCCGCCGACGGGCTGACGCCGATCACCGGCGAGAGCGAGGTCCGCGTCGTCGGCGACCGGCCCAACCTTCCCGTCACCGGCCCGTCGGCCTGGATGACCGGTGCGATCGGCCTGCTCCTGGTCGGTGCCGGCGCGGCCGGTGTCCTGGCCGCGCGTCGCCCGCGCGAGGACCGGGCCGCCGCCTGACGACCCGGCGGTCAGGCGCCGCGACGTCCATGGGGGTAGACGTCCGTCGATGGTCGGGGTAGTGACTATCGTGCCGTGGTGACCACACGAAGTGAGGCGTTGTTTCTCGGCGGGCGTGCCGGGGTGGGCAAGACCAGTGTCGGCGCCGAGATCCACGAGCAGCTGTCCGCGGCAGGGATCCAGCACTGCCTGATCGAGGGCGACAACCTCGACCAGGCGTACCCGCCTCCGTGGGAGCACGGGCTGGCCGAGCGCAACCTGACGGCCATGTGGTCCAACTACCGCGAGCTCGGCTACCGGCGGCTGATCTACACGAACACCGTCAGCGTGCGGTTCACCGGCCGGCTGACCGCGGCGATGGGCGACGACCCGAGTGTCACCGCGGTCCTGCTGACGGCCGACGACGACACGGCGCGGGAACGGCTGGCGAAACGCGAGATCGGCACGGGACTGGACAGGCACGTCGAGCGGAGCGGCCTCATGGCCCGCGAACTGGAACGGACCGTTCCCAGCCGGGTCCACCGGGTCCGCACCGACGGGCGCGAGGTGCCCGACATCGCCGCCGAGGTCATCGCGCTGACCGGCTGGATCTGGCTGCGGCCGTGATCGGCGATCGATGACCCGCCGCCCCGGTCCGGCGCGCGGATGCGTACTGTATGCCGGTCTTTGTTCGCAGACCTTGATGGGTGCCCAGGATGAAGAGCCCGCTGCGCCCCGGTGACCCCCGGTCGCTGGGCGGCTACGAGCTGATCGCCCGGCTCGGCGAGGGCGGCATGGGCGCGGTCTTCCTCGGTCGGCGCGATGACGGCCGGCGCGACGACGGACAGCTGGTCGCGGTCAAGATCATTAAGCCGGAGTACGCCCACGAGGAGGAGTTCCGGGGCCGGTTCCGCAGCGAGGTCAAAAGGGCCAGGCAGGTGCCCCCGTTCTGCACGGCCGCGGTGCTCGACGCCGACCCGGAGCATCCGACTCCCTACCTCGTGGTCGAGTACGTCGACGGCCCGAGCCTGGACGAGGTGGTGGCCCGCGACGGGCCGCTGACCGGCAGCCGCCTGCACAGTGTCGCGGTCGGCGTGGCCACCGCCCTGACCGCGATCCACGGCGCCGGCGTGATCCACCGCGACCTCAAACCCCGCAACGTGCTGTTCGACCTGGGAGCGCCGAAGGTCATCGACTTCGGTATCGCCCGCGCGCTGGAGGTGACCAGTCAGCACACCCAGCCCGACCAGATGGTCGGCACCGTCGCGTACATGGCGCCGGAACGGTTCGACGGCGTGCACCGCGACATCACCCCGGCCGCGGACGTGTTCGCCTGGGGTGCGGTCATCGCCTACGCCGGCACCGGGCGCACCCCGTTCCGGGCCGACTCGCCGGTCGCCGTCGCCGCCCGGATCCTCACCCAGCCACCGGACCTGACCGGCCTGACCGGCACCCTGGCCGATCTGGTGGCGCTCGCCCTCTCCAAGGACCCGGAGGAGCGGCCCACCGCGTACGAGCTGCTCAACCTGCTGCTCGCGCAGAACACCGACCCGCACGCCATCAGCCGCTCGCACACCCTCGACCCACGGTTGCGGGAGGCCGCCGAGGCGGCGCAGTTGTCCGGCCGGCACGTGTCCGGCGGCGGCAGACGGCTCGGCCTGCCGGTCGCCGCCGCGCCGGTCCGGCGCCGCCGGGGACGCACCGCGGTCGTCGCGGTCACAGCCGCCGCCACGGTGCTCGCGACCGCCCTCGGACTGTACGGCGGACGCTGGGGCGATCCGGTGAACGAGCCGGCCAGGAGTCAGCTGGTCGTCGAGGCCACCATGCCGGTGCCCGGCGCGGTGCGCGGCCCGTGGGTGGTCGACGCCCTCGACCGGCGAGGTCAGTGGAATGCCACCACCGACGAGTACGGCGGACGCTGCTCCTTCAAGGACGGCCTGGTCATGACGACCCCCAGCTTCACCATGGTGTGTCCCGGCAGCACCCGGACGTTCGCCGGCGACCAGTCGATCACCGCGGACGTCACCGTCGACAGCGTCGCCTCCTGTGCCGAGATCCAGTTCCGTGCGGCGGGGGACGGCTCGTACTGGCTCGACCTGTGCCCGCAGGCGATCCGGATCCGGCACGAGGGCGCCCTGCAGACGACCAGGCTCGCGACGGTGGAGTCCACGCTGTTCGAGCCGGGCAAGCGGCGCAAGGTCGCGCTGGTGCTGCGCGAGCAGGTCGCGTCGGTGTCGGTCGACGGCGCTGCCGTACTCGAGACGAGGTTGACCGATCCGAGCCTGCTCAGCGGCAGGGTGGCCTTCGGCGTGGGACCGGCTGACCCGGCGAAGAACGACGAGACGGTGACCGGTGCGGTCGTCAGCGACGCCGAGATCCGGCCGATCGGCGAGGCAGCCGCCCCGACGGGCCTCACCTTCACCGACGTACGCCAGGGCAGCACCAAGTCGATCGTCAAGGTCTGGGGCTACTACCCGAAGTCCCGGTCGGTCGTGGTGGAGCCGGTGCTGTTCATGACCGGCGACGAGTACTGCACGACGTTCAAGGTGAAGCCGTCGTCGGACGCCCCGTGCGAGCGCGCCTGGGTGACCGAGGACAGCCGTATGGTCGTGACCCTGCCGACCTCGGCCGCTCCGAAGCTGGCCAGCGTCTTCGACGATCCGGAGCGCTGCGCCGGCGATCCGGTCACCGTCGGGACCTGCAAGATCACCGCCGACCGCTTCGCACAACGGATCGGCGAAGCCGGACTGGCCGAGGTCACGACCGTGGACGGCACCGTCACCGCGATGTCCGAGGTCTACCTGCCCTGACCGGCTCGTTGACGGCTCGGCCGCCCTGACCCGGCTCGGCGGCTCGGCCGCCCTGACCCGGCTCGGCGGCTCGGCCGCCCTGACCCGGCTCGGCGGGACGGCTGCCCTGACCCGGCTCGTTGACGGAGCCGCCCTGGCCCGGCTCGGCGGGACGGACAGCAGGCGCAGGTCGCCGTTGGCGAGGACCTGCGCCTGCACGGTCAGGTCGTCGGCGCCACGGTGGACGGTGACGGGCCGGACCGCCGGCTCGGACTGCTGGTATCGCGCGATCGATGATCTCAGGCGCGGTCGAACTCGCCGTCCTTCACGCCTGCGAGGAACTCGGACCACTGGCCACGAGTGAAGATCAGCGTTCCGCCGTCGCGGTTCTTGGTGTCCCGGACGGCGACGATGCGCGGCAGGTTGTCGGCAACCTCGACGCAGTCATTGCCGCCGCCGGACCTGGTGGACTTACGCCAGTCGGCCCCGATCAGGTCGCGGTCAGTCACGATGACGTCCCTCCTAAGCTCTTCAGAATGCTGGTGATCATCTCCGTCGAGTCTCCCTCACTCAGAGCAAGATCCGTCAGTGCGGTCCACGCTTCCTCATAGGTCTCCACCTCGTCGGGCTTGTCCAGGTAGAGCGCCCCGGTCAGGTTCTCCGAGTACACCGTTGTAGGTTCCCCGCCCCGGTTGCCAGTCAGCGTGGGAAACTCCAGAATCGTGAAGCCGCCGGTCACGGAGGCGGAGTGCGGGCCGACTGAGAGCGGAAGGACCCGCACGCTGACATTCCGCAGTTCGCCTGCCATCAACAGGTGATGAAGCTGCTGCTGCATGGCCCCCGGTGCGGCGAGTCTGGCGTGCAGAATGCCCTCGGAAATGATCGCTTCGAACACCGGGGGCGCCGGTGAGAACCGTCGAATGAGACGTTGACGTTCCTGCTTCACCTGGATCCGGTGGGTAAGTACTTGTTCAGGAACGGTGGGCCGTTCCACCCTGAAGAACGCCTCGCTGTACGCGGGCGCCTGAAGCAGTCCGGGGACTACCGCGGGTCCGAACTGCCGAATCTTGTGCGCTGCGGTTTCGAGGCCGACGTACAGCTCCGACCAGCGGTGCAGGGCGCCGCGATAGCTCTGCCACCAGCCCTCCTCCTTGGCCGCCTGCCCGAGCGCGAGGGCCAGGTCGGTGGCCTCCCGGGTCATGCCGTAGTACCGCGCGAGCGATTCGATCTCGGCCTTCCGCAGCGTCACGTTCGGCTCGCCGGTCTCCATGCGCCACAAACGCTGATATGAACATTCGAGATATTCATAAGCCGATCTCATCGAGACGCCGGCGGCCTCTCGTTGATCACGTAGCAGTCTGCCAAGCTGTCGGCGGGGCACAGTGGATCCGATGCCGTTGGCCACGCGAATGGCTCCCATCCATGGTGAAGCGCCGTTGTCGGTGCCGATGGACTACCAATCCATCCACCATGAAATAGATATCCTGTGATCTTGAAAATTGCTATACCCGGACGTGGATTTTGCACCTTGGTGGATTGCGAAGCTTCCTTTTCGAGGGCCACCATCGGGCGCAGCGAACCGTCAGGGGGACCGATGAGCCACCGAAAACCGGCGACCGGCGCCGAACACCAGCCGGACCCCGCCACCTATGACTGCCGGTCCTGCGACCGGACGTGGCCGTGCGATCCGGCTCGGGAGCACCTGCTGTCGACCACACCGGACGCTGTTCAGCTGGGCATCCGGCTGTGGGCCGAACTCGAGAACGCAGCCGCGGTGCTCCGGCACGAACCGCCGTCGGTCCTGTTCGAGCGGTTCCTGTCATGGGCCCGTCAACAAACTCAAGGAGTCATCCATGACTGAGCAGGAACTTCGACGGATCGCTGATCGCGTCGCCGATGCACTGGCGCAGCACGGCGTCTTCGTCGAGGACGACAAGATCGACGAGCTTGTCGCGACGCTGCACGCATTTGTGCTCGCCGCGGAGCGGGGTGTTCCGCAAATGCGCGGGTAATCGGAGGCCGGCAATTACCGAATACGGCAGCCGCCGTTCGTGATCATGGCTGGGCCGGAGGCTGAGATGGCCGGTAGTGCGATCGTCGGTGTGCCGCCACCGCTGCTGCCGGGTTTCCGGGTGCTACCGGGTTTCGGGCGCTGTCGGGTTTCCGGGTGCTGCCGGGTTTTCGGTTCCGTCGGGCGCACGCTGGCGCTTTCCGTGTGCGCGTGACGTGGTGGCCGACGACAGCAGGAGCACACGCTGCGGATCCGTGGACGCGCACCGCCGTCATGGCCACGATCGGAGCACACGGTGCCGCTGCGTGTGCGCCGACCGCTGCGCGCCGACCGTGGACTGTGCGCCGAATGCTGCGTGTGCGCCGACCGCTGCGCGCCGACCGTGGACTGTGCGCCGACCACGGCGTGTGCGCCGGCACGCACAGACGATCATGTTCTGTTCGAACGTGGAACCCAGCTCAGATCATGGACGACGGCTCCCGGACTAAGCGGAATCCTTCGTGTCCGGACGGCCGAGCATCACGTCGATGTTGCCGACACCGGCTAGTTCGCCGAGGCCTCTGACGTACCGGAGCAGCCCGGTTCGCATGGTCTCCAGCTCCGCGCGGCAGGCCGCGTTCTCCGGCCACTGGGACTCGGGAGTGTCCGGGTTGGACTGCTCCCACGTGGTCAGACGCGGATGCCAGCGGGACAGGAACGGCCGCAACTGGCCGTTCAGCATGCCCAGGGCGAGGTGCTCGACCGTCTGCGTGGCGCCCGGGGTGGTCGTCGGGCCGGCTTCGAGCAGGATGGCGCGTACCGAACCGAAGAGACTGTAGAGAGAGTCGAGAGTTTCCCGGATCACGCCGGAGCCCTGGTCGAGCGGCTGCGTGGCGACGCGGGTGCTCGACTCGACGAACAGACGCCACGCCACGCCCTCGTTCGACGGGGTGACCGCGAACGTCAGGTCGGTCATGTTCGGGATCGACACCGTCAGCTCGGTCAGGTGCACGCTGCGCCAGAACGTGTAGATCGCCAGGGCGGCGAGCCCGCCGGCGACAGTGCCGCACAGTGTGTAGAGGGCCACACCGGTCAGGGTGCTCGCCCAGTAGACGGCGAGGCCGACGACGGCGCCGATCATCAGCCCCGCAATCAGGGCGAACCAGCGTGTGTAGACCCATCGTTGCCGCATACGCCTCATCGTCTCCTCACCTCTAAGTGATCGCCCCCTGAGTTCTACCCGACGATGTCGAGAGTGGAACAGCCCGTCAGGCGACGTCGGGGCGGGTCATCAGCGGCGACCGCAGATGCAGTTCCAGATTCGGGGTGGTCAGCGGCTCGAGGTTCCACACCGCCCTCGCCGTCCGAGTCCGGGCATCGACCGACAGCCGTACCCGATGGGGTGTGGTTATGACATAGAGGTCGGCGACGAAGACGTCGTCCTGCCAGGCGCCCGCGGCGACGAGCGGACGCCCCAGCGGCCGGCTCTCCCGCCACTCGCCGTGACCGGCCGCGATCTCCCTCAGCGACCCGAGACCCAGCGACCAGCCGCCCACCACCGGTTCGACGGTCACCGGCGTCCCCTCGGGCAGCACCGTGCTTTCCACGATCGCCTTCACCGAGCGATCAGGATGGTCAAGACCATGTGGCGGTACGAGGGACAGGCGCCGCAACCGGTCGGCGAGAACGTCGTCGCTCCCGCCATCGTCCGCCTGATCGATGCCGGGCAGCAGGCACTCCCGGATCGCGTCGTGGATCACCTGCGCCTGCGAGTTCGCGCCGGTCACGGCCACCACGAGATCATGCGACGGCACCACCACGCACATCTGCCCGAACGAGCCGTTGCCGTGGAAGCCGTAGCGTGACATCCAGAACTGGTAGCCGTACCCGCAGCAGAAGTCGGTGTCGCCGGGCGGCAGGGTGGCGACGTGCCGCCGGGTCGCGAGTTCGACCCAGTCGCGCGGCACGAGCTGCCGGTCGCCCCATCGTCCGCCGCGCAGCAGCAGCTCACCGAACGCGGCGACCGCCTCGGTGGTCAGGTGCAGCCCATGGAACCCGAACGAGGAACCGCCGGCCACCCGGTCCCAGTCGGCGTGTCCGACACCCATCGGCGCGAACAGGCGCTCGTCGAGGAACTCCGGCAGCCCGCGGCCGGTGACCCGCTCGACCATCCTTGCCAGGACGTACGTGGTCGCGTTGTCGTAGGTGTGGCGGGTCCCCTCGGACTCGGCGAACGGCGCCCGCAGGAAGCCCTTCACCAGGTCGCGTGGATCCGTCCGCCAGGCCTCGGTGAGACTGTCCGTGTCGTGTCCGGCCGTCATCGACAGCAGGTGGTGCACGGTGATCCGGCGGGCCTGCCCGCCGACGCCGGCCGGAACCCGGTCGGGCAGCACGTCCACCACCCGGTCGTCGAGTGACAGCAGGCCGTCGGTGATCGCCAGCCCGACCGCCGTCGACGTGAACGACTTGGTCAGCGAGTAGAGCAGGTGCGGCCGGTCGGCCGAGAACGGCGCCCACCAGCCCTCGGCCACGACGTGACCACCCCGGACGACCATGATGGAGTGGCACTCGACGGACCGCTCCTCGAGCCGGTCGAGCAGCGCGGCGATCGCACCGGACGACACGAGCGCGGCGGCGGGCGCCGACCGCGGCAGGAGGGCACGCTGCGCTGGCATTCCGGCAAGCTAACAAAGAATCAAGCCGATCCGCCGTGAATAAGGTGCGCGCGGATCAGCTGCCAGGCGGTGCGGGCCTCGGCGCCGTAGCGGTGGCCGTACCCGGCCGGCACGTCCTGAGCCTTGAGCAGGTCACCGGAGATCTGCCAGAAGCCGACCGGCCCGGTCAGGAACAGGCGCGGCGACCAGTGCACGACCGGGTCGGTGGCGTGCTCCAGGATGATCACCCGACCTGAGGAGACCCGGCTCCGGAGCGGACTGCCGCCGGGAGTGCCGCTGATGAGGGCTCCGTCGACCGCGTCGAGCAGGTTCGCCGCGGTGCCGAAGGGGGCCTGCGCGGCGCGCGCACCGAGACTGTGCCCGTAGAGCAGCAGCTTCGGCCGGTCCGTGGCAGGCAGGACCGACCAGACGCGGCTGACCTCGTCGAGCAGGTCGGCGGCGGCGGCCTCGGCGCGTTCCGGTTCCATCGCCAGCGACAGCCAGCTCGGCAGCGCGGCGTACTGCACGGCCACCAGGGCGGTGTCTCCGTCGAACTCGTCCTCCAGCGCGGCCACGGTCGGCTCGTCGACCCAGCCGCTGCCGGTCGGGACCACGATGCAGAGCACCTCGCGGGAGAACGCGCCGGTGCGTTGCAGCTCGGCGACGGCCAGCCGGGCGCGGTCCCTGGTCGTCGGGGCGGACTGCAGACCGGCGTACACCCGGATCGGCGTCTCGGTGTGCGGTGTGTTCCGGCCGCCGGTGACGAAGGCCCGGCCCTGCCGGCCCAGTGACGACCACGGCACCAGGGAGTGGGTCGTCCCGGCCGGTGCGGCCACTCCGGTCACGCGGTCGTCGAGGGCTGTCGAGAGGGCACCGAGAGACCACGGCGCCGCGAGGACGGCCAGCAGGACGAGCGTCGCGAGCGGGACCACGGCCCGGGCGGCCGCGAGGAGGACGGCGAACACGGTCGCGGCCACCGCCAGCGCTCCCGGCCAGGTCAGGGCCGCCGGGCCGTCGACGCCCATCTGGTGACCGATCCCGTTCTGCCAGCGCCGGCCCAGAACGGCCGCCAGCAGGGTCGCGGGTACGGCCACGGCCGCGAACAGCAGCCACGCCGACCGCCCGGCCCGCCACCGCACCACGATGCGGGGCAGACTGCCGAGGGCGTAGCCGGTCGCCGCGCAGAGACCACTCACGAGGCCCTGCAGGAACCAGCCGCGCGGCAGCAGCGACGGGGTGAACGACAGGCACAGCAGCACGGCCGCCGAGGCGGAGGCGATCAGATCCGGTCGCGGACCCGGCCGGAGCAGTCGGATCGGGCGCATCAGCGGTCAGCCGCCGAACCGGAAGAAGATCATCGGATTGTGGTCGCCGCTGTGCACCGGCTCGGTCAGGCCCAGGCGCCGCCGTACCGCCATGATCTCTTGATTCTCGATCGGTGCCGCGGCCCGTGACGCGGTGAAGTGGCCGATGCCGCGGGCGGCCAGCCAGTCGAGCACCACCCGGCCCTCGCTGAACCGGCCGGCCCGCCGCCGGTGATAGACGTCGTGCACGCTGGCGGGGATACCGGGCCGCATCTGCGGAAACACCTGCGTCGTGTACCAGCGGGCGAACGGCGCGGTGTGCGCGGCGTCGATGAACAGGTAGTCGATCAGGCCCGGCGTGAGAGCGGTCTGCCGCACGTCACCGTGGTGGAACGTCCACCTTCCGCCGCCGAGATCGGCGGGCACCGAGCGCCGGGCGTGATCAACGATGTCGTACGAGTGGAGCTCGCCCTCGCCGTTGTCGCGCAACGCCCGCAGCAGCCAGGTCGTCGACCACCCGTGGAACGTGCCGATCTCGGTCACGACCCGCGGCCGGTGATGCCGGACCAGCAGGTACGTGATCTCGGCCTCGACGTCGTCGAGTTTCGGGTTCAGCCGGGGACCGCCGGGAGACAGCAGCGCCCGCTGCGCGGTTCGCGCGGCTGTGAGGTCGTCGGCGTACTTCTCGTACAGGGCGGTCACATCGGACAGGTCGGCCACGGTCGCTCCTCCGGTTGTCGGTCCGGAGAGCTTCGCTGTCGGAGGGTGGTGAAAGCGTCGTGCCGGGGAGCCAGATCGCGGGTAGCTCCACGGAGCTACGCCGGGCCGCCGGAGCTAGCCGCGCGGGACGACGAGACCGGCCTCGTAGGCGACGATGACGGCCTGGGCACGGTCGCGCAGGTCCAGTTTGGTGAAGATGCGGCCCACGTGTGTCTTGACCGTCTCCTCGGCCACCACCAGCGACTTCGCGATCTCGGCGTTGGACAGACCGCCGGCGATCAGGGTGAGCACCTCGGTCTCCCGGGCGGTCAGCGCCGCCACGGCCCGGCCCCCGGTCGCGCGGGGCGCGGGCCGGGCCGAGAACTCCTCGATGAGCCGCCGGGTGACCGACGGTGACAGCAGGCTCTCACCGGACGCGACGACCCGTACGGCCTGGGCCAGGTCGGCGGCCGACGCGCCCTTGAGCAGGAAGCCGCTCGCTCCGGCGCGCAGCGCCTCGAAGATGTACTCGTCGAGCTCGAAGGTGGTCAGCATGATCACGCGCGGGCGGCTCCGGCCCGGCGGGACGTCCAGGATCCGACGGGTCGCCTCCAGCCCGTCGAGCACCGGCAGGCGGATGTCCATCAGGATCACGTCCGGGTCGTGTTCGCGGGCCGCCCGGACCGCCTGCTCGCCGTCGGCGACGTCGGCCACCACGACCATGTCGGGCTGGAGTCCGAGCAGGACGGCCACACCCTCACGCACCATCGCCTGATCGTCGACGACCATGACGGTGATGCTCACTGAACCGCTCCAACCCTGGTCACGGGGCGGCAGCGTAGCATCAGGGGGTGGCTGACGGTGACGATCCGGTGGAGCCCCGGGCGCTGCTCCGGCGTGTCGGGCGGGTCGTCGGGATCACCCTCCTGTGCGTCCTCGGCATCGTCGACCTCGCCGCCCTGGGGGCCGGGGCGAACGGGGGTCCGTGGCCGGCCGTCGCGGTCGTGCTCGGTCTCGCCGCGCTTCTCTGGCCGGCCCGCAGGCGACCGCCCTGGCTGACGATCGAGGTCCGTGCGTGTGTCCCGGCCGTCGCGTCCCTGACGCTCACCGCCGCCAACCACCTCACCGACGGGTCCATGCTGGCCGGTCCGGGGGAGGGGGTGGCACTGTTCTGCCTGCTGCTGGTCGCGGTCCGTGGCGTCCGCGCCGACCGGCTCGCCCCGGTCGCCGCGCTGGTGGTGCTCGCCGTGCTGGCGCTGCCGTTCCGGGAGCGGCCGGTGGAACCCGACTTCAGCGACCGGATCGGCGGGTCGGTGGGACTGGCCGCCGCCGCGGTGATCTTCGCGGGCCTGGGCGGCTATCTGCGCGCGGCCGACGAACGGCGCCGCCGGCGGCTGGCCTCCCTGGTCCAGGCACGGCGTTCCGAACGGCTCGTGATGGCCGCAGACCTGCACGACTTCGTCGCCCATCACGTGACCGGCATCCTCGTACAGGCGCAGATGGGTCAGGCTGTTCTGACCGTGCAGCCCGAGCGCCTCGGCCCGATCCTCGAGAGCATCGAACGAGCCGCCGGTGAGGCACTCGCGTCGATGCGGCGCACCGTCGACATGCTGCGCAACGAGCCCGGCTCCGCGGATCCTCCACGCCCGGCCGGGGACCTGGCGGCGTTGCCGGAGCTCGTGACCGGTTTCAGCGTGGCCGGGCCGCAGGTCACGCTGCGGACCGCTCCCGAGGTCCCCGCGGACCTGCCGCACGAGGTGCAGGTCGCCGTTTTCCGTGTCGTGCAGGAGGCGCTGACCAACGTACGCCGGCACGGCGCCGACGCGAGCGAGGTGACCGTCGATCTCGGCCACGACGGCCGGTCGCTGAACATCGTGGTGCGTGACGACGGCAGCAGACCGGCCACCGGCGACCTCGCCCGCGGCACCGGCTTCGGGCTGACCGGCCTCGACGAGCGCGTCACCGCCCTCGGCGGCCGCCTGCATGCCGGACCTCGCCCGGGTGGCGGGTGGGAGCTGACCGCGTCCCTGCCCACCACCCGCGACATCACGACGTGAGGGTTCCGCGCAGCAGACTCTTGCCGGAGTGCGTCGCGTCGCCGTCGTGCGGCTCGTCACTCACGTCCACCAGCCGGAACCGGTTCAGGTCCGTGCCCGGCGGGACCGGCAGCACGTCCTGCCGACTGCCCGACAGGTTGCCGATGGCCACCATCTTCGTCGGATCGTCCGGATCGAGCAGCCACACCTCGTGGAAACCGGTGGTCAGCGGCAGGTTCCGGACGTCGATCTCCAGAGCGCCGTCGGTCAGCACCCGCACCCTCCCGCTCGCGTCGGCCGAGACCGTCGGCAACGGTGTGAGGGTGGCGCGGGCGGCCACGGACCGCTCGGCGCGCTGCCCGGCGAACCGGTCGAACGCCACCGTCCCGGCGACCGCGAGCACGGCGGCGGCCGCGGCGGCGACCAGCGGCGCCCACCGGCGTCGGGGCCGGCGATGGCGGTGGTCGGCGAGGCTGACCACGGGAGCGGTCACGGCGGGTTTGGCGGTACGGGCCACGCCCGCCTCGATCGCATCCCACACGCGCTCCGGCGGTGCCGGCAGATCACGCAGCTCCTGGCTCTCCGCTCCCAGTTCAGCGACCTCACGCAGCGACGCGATGTCGTGCCGGCAGCCGGCACACCGCTCCAGGTGATCCGACTCGGTCAGCTCCTCCGATTCCTCAGAGAGCGCGAGAAGGACCAGCCGATCGGGATCCAAATGCTGCACCGTCCACCTCCCAACGACGTCGCAGACTGGCCATTCCACGGCGGATATGGCTCTTGACCGTACCGAGCGGCAGCCCGGTCATGGCGGCTATCTGTGGATGGGTGAGGTCGTCGAAGAACGCCAGCTCCAGCGAGCGGCGCTGCTCGTCGGGCAGCCGTCCCAGCTCGTCGGCGACGATCAGCCGGTCCACGATCCGCTCAGGGGTCTCCGGCGCGGCAGCGGGCGACAGCTGCGTCCGCACCGTCTCGGTCACCCGCTCGTCACGCGCCGCCGACCGCAGCCGGTCGACGACCTTGCGCCGCGCGATGCCGAGCAGCCAGCTCAGGATCGTGCCGCGCTGCGGGTCGTAACCGTCCCGGCCGGTCCACGCCGCCACGAACGTCAGCTGCGTCACGTCCTCGGCGTCGGCACGGTTGCCCAGCAGACGCTGGGCCAGATAGAGCACCGCCGCGCCGTGCCGCTCGTAGGCCGTACGCAAAGCCTTCTCGTCGCCGGAGCGTAAACGCTCGGCGAGCTCGTCGTCGGAGCTCATCGACCTCCCTCCCGCGTAGGGTTCTCAGGAGGTGTTCGCTCGCCGGCCCGCCCGTGGATGCACCTGATTCTTCTTTTTCGCCGACGTTTCCCTCCGGCCCGCGACCAGCGCAGCGGCCCAGCCCGTTCCGCCTCTCCTGCCCGCTCCGCCCCCCGCCTCCGCCTCCGCCCCGCCTCCGCCCCGCCTCCGCCTCCGCCGAGTTGATCGCCCGGCTGTGGTCAACGCACGTCTCCCGGTCGGGTTTGATCGATCAGCAGTGGTGAGCGCACCTTTCCCGGCTCGGGAAGCAGCCGCCAGCCGCCAGCCGGTAATGCGCGCCCACCCGCCGAGGCGATCGTCGACAGGAACCGGTCACGGCAGGTCCAGGTGTTCGCGCAGGGTCGAGCCCGTGTACTCGGTGCGGTAGACGCCTCGCTCCTGCAGCGCCGGCACCAGCCGGTCGACGATGTCCTCGATCGTGCCCGGCAGCAGCTGCGGAATGATGTTGAACCCGTCGACGGCCCGGTCTCGCACGTACCGCGCCCACTCGTCGGCGACCTGCCCGGCCGTGCCGACGAACACGTTGTGCCGCGGCGTCACCCGGATCGCCAGCTCCCGGATCGACACGCCCCAGGTGCGCCACTCGGCGATCCGTTCCAGCTTGCCGGTGCGGTGCTCGATGGAGATGGTCCCGCGCGACGGGTCGAGTTCACCCTCGGCCGGCTCGATGTCGGGAAGGGGGCCGTCAGGGTCGTACCCGGAGAGGTCCTTGTTCCAATATTGCTCGAGGAACGCGATGGCCCGGGGCCCGGTGATCTGCTCGCGCTGGATCCATTCGGCCTTCTCCATCGCCTCGGCCGCGGTGTCGCCGAGCACCACCTGCGCACCCGGCAGGATCCGTACCGCGTCCGGCGAGCGCCCGTGCCGGACGAGGCGTTGGCGCAGGTCGGAGGCGTACGCGACGGCCTTGTCGTAGGCGGTGTTGGCGGAGAACACCACGTCGGCGTGTTTGGCGGCCAGCTCCCGGCCGCCGGGGGAGTCACCGGCCTGGAACAGCACCGGACGCCCGGTCACCGTCGGCGCGGCGGTCACGTCGACCAGGTCGGTGTGCCGATCGACGCGTTCCCCGGCCCACAGTGCCTTCGCCGTCTCGACGAACGCCTCCGCCCGCTCGTAGCGACGCTCGTGCGCCAGCCACCCGCCGTGCCGGAAGTTCTCCCCGGTCCAGGCGTTGTCGGTGGTCACGATGTTCCACCCGGCCCGGCCTGCGGAGACCGCGTCCAGCGACGCGAGCCGGCGGGCCAGATCGGCGGGGTAGTTGTAGGTCGTGTTCTGGGTCGCGACCAGGCCGATCTTCGACGTCTCCGCGGCCAGGGCGGCGAGCTGGGTGATGGCGTCCGGCCGCCCGGCGACGTCAAGATCATAGACCCGACCCCGATTCTCCCGTACGCGTAAGCCCTCACCCAGGAAGAACGCGTCGAACAGGCCGCGCTCCAGCGTGCCAACGGTCTGCACGAACGTGTCGATGTGGGTGTGCGCCGCGAACGCCGGATCGGTCCAGAGCAGCTGGGGCCCGACGCCGGTGAAGAACACCCCGAGGTGCAGCTGATGCGTCATGCTGTCGGCTCCTGACCGGCGTTCGCGAACACGTTGGCGGGTCGGGGGAGCCCGAGTGTGTCCCGCAGGGTCGCGCCGAGCGGCGGTCGCGGACCGGTTTCGGTGAGCAGCCGTGGCAGATCAACGGCAAGATCGGAGACCCTTGCGTGTACGCCGTCCACGGCGCCCACGAGCCGGTCCACCGGCAGTCCGGACCCGCCGTCGTAGGCGACCGACGCGAATACCAGCGGAGCCCCGTCCTCCCTGGCCCGGCGGGCGCGCGCGATCACCTCGTCGACCGTGCCGCCGCCGACCAGCGCGACGTCGAGGCGGGAAGTGACGCCGAGGGTGTCCCAGCCGATCACCACGACCTGTCCCTGCGGCGGCCGCGGGGTGATCAGCGGCCCGGCGACGCTGAACCGCGCTCCGGTGAAGCCGACGTGATGCACCCGGTCCGCATCCAGGAACCGTCCGGTGGCCACGTCCCGGATCACCGCGTCGTCCTCCCACGAGTCCCAGAGCCGCCGGGCCACGTCGATCACGTCCTCGAGTTCCCGCCGCAGTTCGGCGCCGGCCAGCGGCGGTTCGCCGACGGTCGCGTACGCCTGACGGGACCTTTCCGCACCGACCACCCAACCGGCCCGTCCCAGTGAGGCGTGATCGAGCGAGGCCAGCTGGGTGGCCAGGTGAAACGGCTCGGTCACGGTCGCGTGCAGGGTCGGCGCGAGCCCGATCCGCGAGGTGCGCCGGGCGAGGAACGCGGCCCGTACACCGGCCTCGATCCGGATCCCGCCACCGGCCGGCGGCAGAGGCGAATCGGCGATGGTGACCAGCGCCACTCCAGCGCGTTCGGCCGCGGTCACATGGTCGGGAAGGGAGGCGAAGTCGCCGTCCACCTCCAGGGCGAGATGCAGGGCCATCAGGGCTCCTCGGGTCTGATTGTCCCTAAACCCTATAGGCCGAATATAGTTTTGCGACAGGTCGTCTTCTTCACCCGTGGCGCGGGAATAACGGCGTCGCTCCCACGCTCACACGCGTCGTCACACGGTCGCGCGGTCTTCTCGTTCTGCGCCGCACTCCGCGGCGCCCTGCGTCGCACTCCGCGGCGCCCTGCGTCGCAGTTCGCGGCGCCCGAGAAAGGTGAGATCGAATGACGACTACCGAGATCGACTATGACGCGATCAAGAAGAGCCAGCGGGCGGCATGGGAGACCGGCGACTACACCCGGGTCGGAAACACCCTGCAGATCATGGCCGAACGGCTGGTCGAGGCCGCCGACGTGCGCGCCGGACAGAAGGTGCTCGACGTCGCGTGTGGACAGGGCAACGTAGCCCTGGCCGCGGCACTGCGATTCGCCGACGCCACCGGCGTCGACTACGCCGTCAACCTGCTGGAGCGCGGACGCGCCCGGGCCGCCGCCCAGAGCGCGGACATCACGTTCCTCGAGGGCGACGCCGAGCAACTGCCGGTGCCGGACGGCTCCTTCGACGCCACGCTCAGCACGGTCGGCGTGATGTTCGCGCCGAACCAGCAGCGAGCCGCCGACGAACTGGTCCGGGTGACCACGCCCGGCGGTAAGATCGGCCACGCCAGCTGGACCCCGACCGGCATGATCGGCAACCTTTTCAAGACCGTGAGCGGCTGGAACAAGCCGCCCGCCGGGGTCGTCCCCCCGACGCTGTGGGGCACCACCGAGCGCCTCACCGAACTGTTCGGCGAGCGGGTCGAGTGGATCTCGCTGACCAAGCGGGAGTACGTGTTCCGCTACCGTTCCCCCGAGCACCTCTCGGAGTGGTTCCGGACCTACTACGGCCCGATGACGCGGTTCGCCGGCACGCTGTCCGGTGCCGACGCGGAGAAGTTCGCCGCCGACATCGCCGACGTGGCCCGGCGCTTCAACACGGCGACCGACGGCACCGTGGTGGCTCCGGCGGAGTACCTCGAGGCCGTCGGTATCCGGCGCGGATAATCGAACCGGAGGCGAGTTAATGATCACCGTGCGGCTGCTCGGAGGACCTGCCGTCGAGGGGGACGGCCGGCCCGTCCGGCTGCCGCGGGGACGCAAGACGTGGGCGCTGCTCGGCTACCTGCTGCTGGCCGAGCGGCCCCCCAGCCGCAAACACCTCGCCGAGCTGCTCTTCGCCGACGCCGACGACCCGCTCGGTGCGTTGCGCTGGGCACTGGCCGAGCTGCGCCGAGCCCTCGGCGGCGCCGTCGAGGTCACCGGCGACCCGGTGCGCGCGACACCCGCCCCGGATGTGCTCATCGACGTCCACGCTCTGACCAGAACCGCCGCCCTGGCCACCCCTTCCGCTGTGGCCGATCCTCCCGCCCCGGCCGGCCCTCTCGCCCTGGCCGCCCCTTCCGCTGTGGCCGATCCTCCCGCCCCGGCCGACCCTCTCGCCCTGGCCGCCCCTTCCGCGCCGGCCGACCCTCTCGCTCTCGCCGACGGTGAGTTGCTCGAAGGCGTTCAGCTGGCGTCCTGTCTGGAGTTCGAGTCGTGGCTGCTGGTCGCCCGGCACCGGACGTCGGCCGCCGTGGAGGCACGGCTGCGGGAGACCGCGGCCCGGCTGATCGCCCAGGGCCGGGCCGGAGCGGCGGTGGCTTACGCCCAGCGGGCGGTGGCCCGCAACCCGCTGGAGGAGAGCAATCACGAGCTGCTGGTACGAAGCCTCGCCGTCGCCGGTGACGCGATGGCGGCCCAGCGCCAGATCGCGGTCTGCCGTGACCTGCTACGACGTGAACTCGGCGTGGAGGCGTCGGCCAGCCTGAGCGAGGCCGCCGACGTCGGCACCGGCTCGTCGATGGTGCGGCCGGTGGGCGGGCGGTCCGCCGCGATCAGCCAGCTGGAGGCGGGGCGGGCCGCCATCGCGGCCGGCGCGGTCGACGCCGGTGTGCAGTGCCTGCGCCGGGCCGTCGTCGAGGCGGAGAGCTGCGGCGACGACGCGCTGCGCGGCCGGGCGATGCTCGCGCTGGGCGCCGCACTGGTGCATGCGGTGCGTGGCCGCGACGAGGAGGGCGGGGTGGTCCTGCACGAGGCGATCACCCACGCGACCCGCGCCGGCGACCGGGCCACCGCCGCCTCCGCCCACCGTGAACTGGGCTTCGTCGAGGTGCAGGCCGGCCGCCGCGAGACCGCCGACGGCTGGCTCGCCAGGGCGGCGGAGCTGGCCGAGGACGACAAGGAACTCGCGGCCGTGCTCGGCGTACGAGGAATGAACGCCTCCGACCGCGCCGACTACCCGGCGGCGCTGGCGTGGCTGCGGGAGTCGGCCGAGCGGGCCGAAAGGGCGGAGGCTCGCCGTCAGCAGGCCTGGACGCTGGCGATCCTTGCCCGCGCGCACGTGCTGCGCGGGGAGTACAGCCAGGCCCGGCACGAGCTGACCCGGTCCACCGACCTGATCCGCGCCGACCGCTGGATGGCCTTCCTGCCGTGGAACCAGGCGTTCAGCGGCGAGCTCCTCCTGCTCGACGGCGACCTGGGAGCGGCCGGCGACGAGCTGGAACAGGCGTGGGGAATGGCCTGCCAGATCAGCGACCCGTGCTGGGAGGCGGTAGCCGCCCGCGGCCTTGGCCTGCTCAGCGCCACCCGAGGCCGCCGCGACGAGTCCACGCACTGGTTCAGCGAGGCGGCCACGCGCAGTGTCCGGGTGTCCGATCGCTACCAGTGGGTCCGCGGCTACGTCCTCGACGCGGCCGCCGCGACCGCCCTCGACCAGGGCGAACCCGACCGGGCGCGCCCGATCGTCGACACGCTCGCCGAACTGGCCGCCCGCTGCGACATGCGTGAACTCGTCGTCCGCGCCCAGCTTCACCGGGTCCGCCTCGGCGATCCCGGTGCGCTGGCCGGGGCCCGGCTGCTCGGCGGCGAGATCGACAACCCGGAACTGGCCAGGATGCTCACCACGGTGCGGTAGGCGTGTCGTCACCGGCTCGCCCCGCTCCCGGAGTTAAGCTGGGTGGGCATGACAGACTTCGATGAAACTCCTCGTCATGCCCCAGCGGATCCGATCGGCCCGGTCACGGATCCCACCGCTCATGCGGCCGCCTTCCGTGCGGCTTTCGCCTCCGGTTCGAGTGCCGTCATCGACCGTTTCTACGAGCCGGGCGCTCTGCTGATCCCGGGGCGGGGAGAATCACGCAGCGGCCAAGCGGAGCGCGCTTCAGCGTACGACCATCTCCTGGGTTTCGGTGTCCCCATGCTCACCGAGACCCGGCATCTGCACGTCGCCGGCGACATCGCACTGTCGATCGTCGACTGGTCGATGCGCGGCACCGCCCGCCAGGGCTTCCCGCTCGACCTGCACGGCGTCTCGGCCGACGTGCTGCGCCGAGGCTCCGACGGACGCTGGCGCTACGTCATCGACAACCCCTTCGGCACCACCGCCTGACATCAACCCCTGCGCCCCGCCCGGCAACGTGGTGACCTACGCCCACCCGCGAGCCGCATGTCACCACGCAACCCGGTTCGCCCGGCAGCGTGGTGATCTACGCCTACCCGCGAGCCGCATGTCACCACGCAACCCGGTTCGCCTGGCAGCGTGGTGACCTACGCCTACCCGCGAGCCGTAGGTCACCACGCGATGTGGTTTGCCTGGCAGCGTGGTGATCTACGCCTACCCGCGAGCCGCATGTCACCACGCAACCCGGTTCGCCTGGCAGCGTGGTGATCTACGCCTACCCGCGAGCCGTAGGTCACCACGCAACCCGGTTTGCCTGGCAGCGTGGTGATCTACGCCTACCCGCGAGCCGCATGTCACCACGCAACCCGGTTCGCCTGGCAGCGTGGTGATCTACGCCCACCCGCGAGCCGCATGTCAACACGCAACCTGGTTCGCCCGGCTGTGTGGTGACCTACGCCTACCCGCGAGCCGCACGTCACCACGCAACCCGGTTCGCACGGCTGTGTGGTGATCTGTGCCCGTGGGCGAGCCGTAGGTCACCACGCCAGGTGAGGACGCGCTGGTTGTTTGCGTCGGGAGGGCTGTCGGCGGCCTGATCGGCCACAATCGGCGGCATGGCATCGGCGATCTACGATGCGGGAATGTCGCAGGATTTCACCGTGGTGTTGCGCGGATATGACAGGCAGCAGGTGGACGAACTGCTCGGCCGCGGGTTCGACGCGCTCGGGGAGGACAGCGGGCCGGCGCGGCGGGCGGCGGCTCGGGACGCGCTTCGGGCGGCCTCGTTTGATGTGACGTTGCGTGGTTACGACCGGATGCAGGTCGACAAGACCGTGGAGAAGCTGCTGCGGGAGCTTGATGGGCCGGCACCGGCCGAGGATTTGTGGGTGATTCTGGGGTCGGTTCTGCGGATCCCGGAGCCGACCGACCAGTCGATCGTCGACGAGGTTCGGCGGCTCCGGGATCTGGCCGACCGGCACGGTTGGTGAGAGCGGACCGGGACGCGTTGGAGGAGCGGACCGGCACGGTTGGTGAGAGCGGACCGGGACGCGTTGGAGGAGCGGACCGGGACGCCTTGGGGGATCGGACCGGCACGGCCCGTGAGAGCCGACCGGCACGGCCTGTAGGGGCGGCGAGTCAGTCGGCCGGGGCGGGGTCCGGGGTCAGGTCGGTGGAGGCGCGGAACGAGCCGTCCATCTCGAACGGGACCGACTCGTGTTCGTGGGTTACCAGCCAGCGGCCGTCGATGCGGCGCAGGCCCAGCGTCACCCGGAACCACAGGGTGAAACCCTCGTCCGCGCCGCGCGGTACCGCTGACAGGCTGTCGATGCTGGTCGCGAAGGCCACGTCGCCGTCGGTGGTGATCTCCAACTGGGTCACCTCGCGGCGTGGCGGCGCCTCGAAGTTCGCCATCCAGGTCTCGAGGGCGGCCGGGTTCTGAGACTCCGCCGGCTGGCGTAGCGGCGGGGCGAGGTTGAACTCGACGAAGCCGGGTGCGTAGTAGGACAGGATGGCCTTGGCGTCGCCGGTCTCCAGCAGCGCGGCCTTGCGTTCGATGACTTCTCTGATCTCGTTCATGCCGTGATGTCGAAGCCGGGGCCCGCGGTTTCGACATCACGATGACAGAGAAGAGGAGAAAGCATGAAATACCTGATCCTGATCCAGTCGAACCCGCAGTCGCTGGCCGTTTGGGAGACGCTCGACGATGAGCAGCGGACCGACTTCGGGCTGGGCCACCTGCGGCTGACCGAGGAGATGCGCGAGGCCGGTGTGCTCGTGGTGAGCGAGGGGCTTGGTGATCCGGCCCTGGCCACCCAGGTGTCGGTGCGCGACGGGAAGACGATCACGTCCGACGGGCCGTATGCCGAGGTCAAGGAGCATCTGGCCGGTTTCTACCTGATCGACGTCGCCGATGTCGACGAGGCGGTCGCCTGGGCCGCGAAGGCGCCCGACGCCGCGTACACCCGGGTCGAGGTCCGCCCGATCCTCGACATGAGCACGTGGGATGCGGCCTGAGCACGTGGGATGCGGCCTGAGCACGTGGGATGCGGCCTGAGCACGTGGAATGCGGCCCTGAGTCACGTGGGAAGCAGCGTGAGCAAGTGGGAGATCTGACCGGGCTGCCGGACCTGCTGCGTGAATGCGCGCCGCAGGTCCTGGCCGCCGTGGTCCGCCGCTACGGGGACTTCGACGCCTGCGAGGACGCGGTGCAGGAGGCGCTGATCGCGGCGGCCCGGCAGTGGCCGGACACCGGCATCCCGGACCACCCGCGCAACTGGCTGATCACCGTGGCGAGTCGCCGCCGGGTGGAGTCGCTGCGCAATGAGGTGGCGCGCCGGCGTCGCGAGGAGGCGGTCCGGCACGATCCGGAGCCGGAGGTGCGCGGTGACGACGAGCTGACCCTGCTGCTGCTCTGTTGTCATCCGGCGCTCAGCGTTCCGGCGCAGGTGACACTCACTCTGCGGGCGGTCGGTGGGCTGACGACCGCGGAGATCGCGCGGGCGCTGCTGCTGCCGGAGGCCACCGTGGGGCAGCGGATCAGCCGGGCCAAGCAGCGGATCCGCGACACCGGTACCCGCTTCGAGACGCCCGCCGACCTCACGGCCGTACGACATGTGCTTTATCTGATCTTCAATGAGGGTTACACGGCCAGCTCCGGCGACCAGCTGAACCGGGTGGATCTGACGCGGGAGGCGATCCGGCTGACCCGTCAGCTGCACCGGCGGCTGCCGGACGACGGCGAGGTGGCCGGGTTGCTCGCGTTGATGCTGCTCACCGACGCGCGCCGGCCCGCGCGTACCGCATCTGACGGCACCCTGATCCCGCTCGCCGAGCAGGACCGCGGTCTCTGGGACGCGGCCGCGGTCGCCGAGGGCGTCGCGATCATCACCGACGCGCTGGCGCGGGCCCCGATCGGGCCCTTTCAACTACAGGCCGCGATCGCCGCGATTCATGACGAGGCGGCGCGGGCCGAGGACACCGATTGGCCACAAATCCTTATTTTGTACGGGATGCTGCACGCACTGGCGCCGAGTCCGATGGTCACGCTGAACAGGATTGTGGCCGGTGCCATGGTCCACGGGCCGGAGGCGGGGCTGGCCGCCCTCGACAGGGTGGCCGGGGATCCGGTGCTGGCCCGCCACCACCGCACCGCCGCGGTGCGAGCCCACCTGCTGGAGCTGGCCGGTGACCGTGCCGGGGCGCGGGAGCAGTATCGCCTGGCCGCTCGACTCACGCTCAGCCGGCCCGAGCAGCGCTACCTCGAGTCGTGCGCCGCCCGGCAAACCCTGCCCGCCGAGGATGAGGCCCCGAGGGGCCCGGCGGAGTAGCGTCTCGTCGACGTTCGATTCTTGAACAGCGGGAGGCGGTGCGGTGAACACCGACTGGGTGCCCGGGGTGCGGGTGGCGGCCACCTATGAGCGCAAGTGGCTGCCCCGCGACGTGCTTGCCGGGATCGTGCTGACGACGCTGCTGGTGCCGCAGGGTATGGCGTACGCGGAACTCGCCGGGCTGCCCGCGATCACCGGTCTCTACACGTCGGTGTTGTGCCTGCTGGCGTACGCCGTCTTCGGCCCCTCTCGCATTTTGGTTCTGGGCCCGGACTCCTCACTGGGCCCGATGATCGCCGCGGTGATCCTGCCGATCGTCGTCTCCGGTGGCGACCCGGCCAAGGCGGTGGCGCTGGCCTCGATGCTGGCGCTGATGGTCGGGGCGATGATGACCGTGGCGGCAGTCGCCAAGCTCGGTTTCGTCGCCGACCTGCTGTCGCGTCCCACCCAGCTCGGCTACGTGAACGGGCTGGCGCTGACGATCCTGATCGGGCAGCTGCCGAAACTGTTCGGGTTCTCGGTCGACGGGGAGGGGCTGCTCGCCGAGGCGGCCGGGTTCGTGCGCGGGGTCGCCGACGGGAAGACCGTGCCGGCCGCGCTCGCCATCGGCGTGGGCGGGCTCATCGTGATCCTGGTGCTGCGCCGGTGGCTGCCGAAGGTGCCGGGCATTCTGATCGCGGTGGTCGGCGCGATCGTGGTGACCGTGTGGTTCGGCCTGACCGAGCGGGGCGTGGACGTGGTCGGGCCGCTGCCGCAGGGGTTCCCGCCGTTCACCATTCCGACCGTCGAGTGGTCGGAGCTGGGTCTGCTGGCCGCCGGGGCACTCGGCATCACCCTGGTCTCGCTGACCGACACCATCTCGACCGCTTCGACGTTCGCCGGGCGTACCGGCCAGGAGGTCCGCGGCAACCAGGAGATGATCGGCATCGGGACCGCGAACCTGGCGGCCGGCCTGTTCCAGGGTTTTCCGGTCAGCACGAGCGGCTCGCGGACCGCTGTGGCCGAGAGCGCCGGCGCCCGCAGCCAGCTCACCGGGGTGGTCGGCGCGGCCGCGATCACGCTGCTGCTGGTCTTCGCGCCCGGCCTGCTGAAGAACCTGCCGCAGCCGATGCTGGCCGCCGTGGTGATCGCGGCGTCGCTGTCGCTGGCCGACGCGGCCGGTATGCGGCGGCTCTGGCGGCAGCGGCGCACCGAGTTCGTGCTGGCGCTGGCCGCGTTTCTGGGTGTGGCGCTGCTCGGGGTGCTGCCCGGCATCGCGGTCGCGGTCGGGTTGTCGGTGCTCAACGTGTTCCGGCGGGCGTGGTGGCCGTACCGGACCGAGCTGGGCCGGCCCGACGAGGTGGCCGGCTACCACGACGTGCGGGTCTACCCGGACGCCGAGCGAATCCCCGGGCTGGTGATGTTCCGTTTCGACGCGCCGCTGATCTTCGCGAACGCGCGTACGTTCCGTGACGAGGTGCGGCATCTGGCACGAGCCGAGCCGAAACCGGCGTGGATCCTGGTCGCGGCCGAGCCGATCACCGACGTCGACACGACCGCCGCGGACATGCTGGAGGACCTCGGCGCCGAACTCGACGACCTGGGCGTACGGCTGGTGTTCGCCGAGCTGAAATCGCCGGTGCTGGAGAAACTCGGGCGATACAAGATGCACGAGTCCCTCGATCCGGCCCGGTTCCATCCGACGATCGAGAGCGCGGTCGCGGCCTACCGCACCCGCGGTATTCCTGCTTGACGCCGACCCGTACGCTCAGTCGCTCGACAGCGGGGAGGCGGACGGCGGATGGTCATGGTGAGACGGCCCGGCGCCGGTTATCTGCTGGCTCCGGTGGTCGTCGCCGCCCTCGCCGCCGCAGGTGTGGTGGCCACCTACCGGGTGTTCGTCGGCACCATCTCCGGGCAGTGGCTGGACACCGCCGCGATGTTCGGCACCGACGTCGAGCATCCACGGTTCGCCGACATCGTCAGCCGCACGATGGACGCCACCACCCTGTCGAGCCTCGTGATCGTCTGCATCGTCGCGGCCGCGGTCGGGATCCTCCGTAAACGGCCCGACCTCGCGATAGCGGCCGCCGTGCTGGTACTCGCCGCCAACGGCACCACCCAGGTGCTCAAGGACTCGTTGCCGCGGCCGCCGTTCGATGGGCTGACCTACCCGAACTCGCTGCCGAGCGGCCACGCCACGGCTGCGGCGTCGGTGGCGTTCGCGCTGGTCCTGGTCCTGCCGCCGGCGTTGCGGGCCACCGCTGCGCTGATCGGCGCCGCCTACACCGCGGTGATCTCCATCGGCACCCTGTGGGCGCAGTGGCATCGGCCCAGCGACGTCGTCGCCGCCGTGCTCGTCGTGCTCGCCTGGGGTGCGGCAGCCGTCCTCGGTGTGCGGCTGGCGCGGTGGCGCAAGGCGGCCCGGCCCGGCCGCCCGAGCTGGCTGGGTATCGTCCCGCTGCTGGTGACGGCGGTGGTCACCGCGCCGATCACGGTGGCGGGGTTGCTTCTCGGGAAGACGTCGGAGAGCATGACGACCACTCCGGAGCCGAGCCGGTTGACGTTCCTCACCGGTGCGGCCGGAACCGCCGCCGTGGTGGCGATCGGCTTCCTGGCCTGGCTCTGGCTCACCACCGACGACGAGCTGAGACCCGAACGGGATGCAGGCGTCCCTCGTACTTCCTAAGGGCTTTGTGCTCGACCGAGTATGTCCCGTGCGAGGCGGGTGTGCGGGTGGTCCGAGCCGAGCAACCGAATATGATCATCGACCAGTTGCCGAAGGTCCTGGGCGGAGATGTCACCGAGGGCGGCGCGCCAGTGGGCAAGGAACCGGCGGGTGATCAGGGTGCGAGGATGGTCGGGGCCGAGCTCCTCCAAGTGGTCCCGAAGCACGGCCGACAGCGCATCGGCCGCACCTGCCGGATCGCCGGCATAACCGTGCCAATCGGCCAGATAGCGGCGGCTGGTGAGGGTGTGAGGATGCATCGGACCTAGAACTCTGGCGAAGTCGGGCACGAGTTCGGCGTACTCCTGTGCCGCGCCCTGCGCGTCGCCGGCCTGGCCGCGCCAGTTGGCTAGGTGTGCGCGTGTGGTGAGGGTGAATGCGTCACCGGGGCCAAGAGTTCTCGTGACGTCCGCCAGAAGCATTTCCGTCTGGGCCACTGCGAGTGCCGGATCACCGCTTCGGGCGGTCCAGTCGGCGATGCCGCGCCGGATGTCCAAGGTGACGGCGTCCGTAGGTCCGAGTGCCTCGATGCAATCGGGAAGTAGTTCTTCCAATGCGCGGCGAGCGTCGTCCGGTCGTCCGGACTCGCCGCGCCACCGAGCGAGGTCTCTCCGCACGGTCAGAGTTAGCCGGTGCTCGTGGCCCAGAGCACCCGAACAGTCCGCCAGTAGTTCCTGCAGTTGTTCCGCAGCCATGGCCTGCCGACCGTTCTCGCCTATCTGATAGGCGATGTCCAGTCGTGTCGCAAGCGTGTCGGGATGAGCCGAGCCGAGGGTATTCAGCTGACTGTTCAGTTGCTGCTCCAGAACGGTGATCGCCGATCGGGGTAACCCGGCTTCGTTCGTATCGCGTCCGTACCGGAAGACGATCGGGTGAACGTCAGGTTCGAGGAGGAACCGGTCGCTGTTTCGACGGAGTGCCGTGGCGTTGGCCCGAATGAGCTGAGCGCGAGCTTCGTCGTGCCGGGTGGCTGGCCACAGCTCCAACAGCGCGTCGGCTGCCGCGGTGGCGAGGGGAAGCTGATACTCGTCGGGTGTCGCTTCCCGGCTTGCCCGCTGGACTAGCGCGTGTACTTGGATCGTCATAGCGCCGTCGTCTGTCCCAAGACCGACCAGTCCCAGGCGGTACAGGGTTCGGATGGCATCACGCGCATCGTCATTGTCGACGGTTCGCCCCAGCCGTAGCCGGTAATAATCCGTGACCGCACGGGTCGTGAACAACTCGCTTGGGATCCCATTGGGGTCGAGCAGCGCGGCAATCTGCAATACCACCCGTGTGATTCCCTCTGTCGCCCCGTCGGCGATATCGACGGACAGTGCCCAGGTGGTGTCCACAGCGGTCTCCTGATCGTCGGGTAGTAGATGCGGGCGGAGCGCTGACAGCCGACGACGTGACAGTCTTCGCCGATAGTCGACACAGGTCAGGTCCTGGTCCAGCATGTAGGTGACCGCTTGGGCCAGCGCGAGTGGAAGCCGACCCAGATCGGCCGCCAGTTGGTCGGCCTCACTCACTCGAGTCAGCCGGTCGCCGAGTCGTGTGCGGAGGTACGCGATCGACTCTTCGTTGGTGAAGCTGCCAACCTCGATCACTGCCCGACCAGTTGTCAATGCGGTGTCTCGGCGCCGGGTCGTGACAATCGTACGACCGGAGGGGGTGGTCGGCGGCCACAGGCCGATCATGTCCGCCGGTTCAGTGAGGTCGTCCAGAACGACGAGCCAACGGAGCCGTGTTGTGGCAAGCCATGCGAGAAAGCGTGCGGCGCATTCTCGCGTATCGATTGCCTGACAGCCGGCAACCTCCCTGGCTGCCTGCGCATACCGATTGACGATATTCGTCGTCGACGTCGCGGTCACCCAGACGAGCAGGTCGATTCGGCCCGTGGTCCACCAGCGGTCGGCGAGGTGGGCCACGATCTGGGTCTTGCCGACGCCGCCGAGTCCGGTCAGTATCTGCCCACCTGAGTCGGTCTGTCCGGCTGCGGCATCCAGGTCTTGGTCCGCATGCCGGGTGAGCCGTCCGGAAATCGGCCGAGGGACCACGCCGACGCGGTGTGGCCAGGTGATCTCCGGTCCTGGCCGACCATTGACGCTGACGTTTCCATGGAATACGCCCACCGGGCCCATTCCCGTGGCGACGCGGACGCCTGGTTCGCTGGGCCGGTGAAGCATCCGGCCGGGAGAAGGTGGCCCTACGTTGCTCCCGGCTTGGCCGGGGGGTCTGGAACCCGGCCATACGACACGGTGATCGGGCCGTTCATGGTCCCTGCGGTAGGCCCGTAGGCGGTGTCTATCTGAATCGATGTGTTGCCGGTCTCCTCGACCCTGTAGAGACCCGCTTGTACCTGTTCCGGATGTGTGAGTGTGAGTAGCCGTATGGCCGCCGCCAAGATGGCCTGATCCTGGTCGGCGCCACTGGCCGCAAGATCGGATCCGAGAGACGCCTCCCAATGGCCGGGCTCGTCCTCCACTGATTCCAGAACATCCTGGGCTTTCGGCCTCCCTGTCAATCGACGACGTATCGCATTACGCAGGCTGTCGTACGCTTCGGCAACCGCCGCTCTGGCGACATCCTGAGAGGCCGCTGCGGCCCCTGCCGCCAGGGCCGCTGCGATCAACTCGATACCGGTCACCCGCTGATCACCTCCGGTGATGGGATGGGTCCGATTCTGTCACCATCAGTGTCTACTTTCCACGCAGCTGACGCGAACGTGGCCGTTGCCGGTGCGTTTCCGCGCCTGCCGACCGCCCTTCGCCTATCCGTCCACTCGCCAGCTCACTGGGTCCGGCTCGGCCAGCATGTGAGCGGGAATCCCCGCCTGGATCCAGGCCGCCAATCGTTCCGGGTCCGCGGCTCCCGCCGACTGATGACGCGCCACGGCCAGGACCAGTTCCGGGCGACCCATCAGTGCCGATGTTTCCGGGCCTCCGCCGGCCAACGCGTAGCCGACCCAGAGGTGTGTACTCGCCGGCTCCCGCGACAGGGCCTTCAAATAGCCCTGTCGTGCCTGATCGTGGTCGCCGGTGATCAGAGCATGGTCGGGTGCAGTCGCACCTTCGACGGGTGCGGGCCCAACGGCCCCGGTGAACAGGTACTGCCGAGTGAGCACCGCCCGGGTGTCGAACCAGCCGATGTCCGGTTCAGCGACCACGGCTGCGTTCGGGCCGCCATCACGGAAGAGCGCCGAAGGCAGCGGATCGCCGCGTTCCCATGCGGTCATCAGAATCTCTTCCGCGGCGGGCCCCAGGCGGACGTTATGACCCCGCCACATACTCCGATGGTCTGCGGCCATCCGCCGGGCCGCGGTGAGTGCGCACTCCGGCACCGGCAGATCGACGACGCCCTGCATTCGATTGAGCAGATGACTCACGAAACGTTTGCCGCTATCGGTCAGCAGACCGCTGCCGGCCAGGGTACGCAGGCCGACGCTCACCTGCCGACGCCATAACGCGAATTCGAAGTGCGCTACGGCAGCCTCCCCACCTGCGACATTTCGCCGATGGACCTGCCAGAAGTCGACGATCCCAGAGAATGCGTACACCCCTTGCAACAGGCCCGACAGCGGTCGAGGGTCGTCGCGCCAAGGTGCGTAGAAACGCACCGAGGCAGCCTCCTTCGTGAGAGTGAGAAGGTGCAGCAGAGCGCCCAGTTTATTGTGCTGCGTCTCATGGACAAGCGTCATGGCGAGCTGTGTCGGATCGTCCGGCGCCGAGAGGAGGGCGCCCCCGAACGACTCGACGCCGGAAGCCGACAGAGGACGGTAAGGCTCGGCGGCAGGGAGCGGTGTAAGTGCTCTGAGAGTGGCCGAGATAGAAGGTGCTCGACCCGGCTGCTCCCTTACCAGGATTGTCCAGGCCTGTTCGAGATTGGATCGCCATTTCTCGATCTGTGCTGCGCTGAGGGGTGCTGGAGGTGTCGGCCGTCGTGCGTCCCGGAACGGGTCCCGATCCAACAGCTCGACGCTCAGGGATGTGCCTCCGCCGTCGATCTCGACCACGATGGAGGGGTGCCAGGAGGGATGGCCATCATCGGCCGGCACGCTGACGTCCCCGGCGGTGATGGTCACCCGACCGTCGCGTGAGTGCACGACTGCTGTGCCGGACTTCAAAGGCAGAGTCGCCGCACCTATGGTCGGCAGGGTCACCGTTCCGTGCGTGACGGGGACCGCCAATTGGAAATCCAGCCCGGCGCGGATCGCGGAGGCGGCAGCGAGGGAATGCAGATAGCCGACGTCGAGCCACAGTGGTTGCACCGCGGGATGGGGATGCATCGACCGGCGAGCAGTTTGAACGGCCCAGAGCCCGACCGTCGGCCAGGTGAGGATCCGATCGACGGCCGGCGGGTCGACGGCCGCTGCGGCAGTCAGCAATCTCCAGGCGTCGTCAAGCGGCAGAAGCGGTCCACAGATGTCGTCGTGCTGATCGAGCGATTCCATCAGGTAACGAAGCAAGGCGAGCCGCCAGCTTCGTTCGGTATGCCACAGCGCGACGACTGCCTCCGCATCGTCGCTGCCTGCGGCGAGCTGGAGAAAATGCGTGACTTCGAGGGTGTGAGGGGTCGCTGGCCGGGCACTCAACGGGGGTCGGGCCTGTCACCGCGCATCTCTCCGGAGAAGGATCCGCTGTAGCCGCTGATACTTCCCTCGCCGTCGATGATCCGAGCTCGCACCCGTTCTGTCGCGGTTTCGAAGTCAGAGGCTGGGAGGGAACGCAGGGCGGCAACGTCAACCGTGGAGAGGTCGAGCAGTTCGGTCTCGATCCCAGCCGAGGTCGTGTCCATCCGCTCAAGTCCTTATGTCGGTGGAGGTCGATGCATCCATCATCGCCCATTCCTTGAAGGTGACGGAAGCGTCGCGGGTGAGCGTCGCCGATGAGCGGATTGATCACGCGCGGTTCAACTCCTAGCCTTCCATCATCGAAACACTCGTGACACCGGAGGCCTCCGCAGTGACCGCAACCTTCAGCTCCGCCGAGGTCTCCGCCCTCGCAGCGATCGACGAGCAAGCCATCGCGAGGGAGCTGATGGAACTCCTCGCGGTCCCGAGCGTCACCGGCAGTCCCGCCGAGAGCGAACTGCAGCACCTGCTCGCCGCCCGTCTGGAGCGGCTCGGGCTCGACGTCGACCTGTGGTCGATGGACCTGCCCGCTCTGCGCGCGCACCCCGGTTTCCCGGGCACCGAGGCGCCCCGCGACGAGGCGTGGGGGCTGGTCGCGACGACCCCGGCCACGAGCGACGGGCCGACCGTCATCCTGCAGGGGCACGTCGACGTCGTACCGCCGGGTGACCGCGCCCAGTGGGCCGGCGACCCGTTCGTCCCGCGCGCCGACGGCGACGACATCCACGGTCGCGGCGCCTGCGACATGAAGGCCGGCGTGGTGGCCAACCTGGCCGCGCTCTCGGCGATCCGCGCCGCCGGCATCCGGTTGCCCGGACGCATCGCCGCCCACTTCGTCGTCAGCGAGGAGGACGGCGGTCTCGGCGCCTTCGGCACGCTGGAGCGCGGCCACACCGGCGACGCCTGCATCATCACCGAACCGACCGGCGGTACGGTCATCACCGCCAACGGCGGAGCACTGACCTTCCGCATCGAGGTGCACGGCTTGGCCACCCACGCGAGCACCCGGTACGCGGGCGTCAGCGCCATCGACGCCTACCTGCCCGTGCACGCCGCGCTGGCCCGGCTCGAGGCCTCCCGCAACGTCGACATCGATCCGCTGATGGCCGACTACCGCATCCCGTACCCGCTGGCCGTCGGCATCGTCCGGGCCGGTGACTGGGCCAGCACGGTCCCGGACCTGCTCGTCGCGGAGGGTCGCCTCGGTGTCCGGCTCGGCGAGGAACCGGCCGCCGCCCGCGCCGAACTCGAACTCTGCGTCGCCGAGGCCGCGGCGGCCGACCCGTGGCTGCGCGAGCATCCGCCGACCGTCGCCTGGACCGGCGGCCAGTTCGCCAGCGGACGCCTCCCGGCCGGGCACCCGCTGGAGGACCTGATCCGGGACGCCCACCGCGAGGTGACCGGGGAGCCGCACCTGGTGAACCGGGGTGCGCCGTACGGCAGCGACCTGCGCCTTTACTCAGCGGCCGGGGTGCCGACGCTGCAGTACGGGCCGGGTGACGTACGCCTGGCGCACAGCCCGTTCGAGAAGGTGTCGGTGACCGAGACCGTCCGGGTCGCCCGCACCGTCACCGTCGCCGTGCTGCGCGCCTTCGGCCTCCGGTAGGGCCGGCGTCATGAACCAGTGGCCGCCGTCGCAGGACCTCTACCCCGAGCGGCTGAACCGCGTCCGCGAGCTGATCGCTGCCGGCGACGACGCTGCCTTGGCCGCCGAACTCGCCGACCTGGCCGTGGCCAACGGTGACGTCTGGCGTTTCGACGGTGCCCAGGTGCGCCTGGCCCTCGAGAAGGAACCGCCGGCCCGCAGGCACGCCCTGGTCCTCGCCGTCGGCGAGCGGGCGACAGCCCCGGTGTCCGAGCTGTTGCGCATGCTCGCCCACGGCATCGGCGCCGACGTCCTGACGTGGCCCGCGGCACGGCTGCTGATCGACGGCGCCGGGACCTGCAACGTGTTCCCGTGGCTCGACGAGCTGACCCTGCTCGCCGAGTTCGCCGAACGCGAGACCGGCGCCCTCCCGCCGGGGCTGGTGGCGGTCATGCGCCGGACCGCCCACTTCCGGCACGACCGGGAGCGGCTGCGGCCCTGGCTCGACCGGCAGACCGGCCTGCTCAACGCCGGTGAAGCATGGGCCGAGACCGCTGACGCCGACGCCGCGGGCCGGGCGCTGCTGACCCACGCGCTCGCCGCGACCGGGCCCAGGCCGGCCGCCACCTGGACCCGGGCCGCCGCCATGGTCACCGTCGGGGACTGGAAACCGCGCGTGCACGATTGGCTCGCCCGGGTGCCGTCGCCGCGCACCATCGCGTTGCGGGTCAACACCCTCTACGACCTGAACGCGCTGCTGGACCCGTACAACGCCCAAGCCCTGCGAGGCCTGCTCCATCTGCTGTCCGTCACTCCGGAACACGTCGACGACGCGGCTGTCATCGGTGGGCTCGCGGCGTACACGATGGAGAAGGTTCCCGGGCACGGGCCCCGCGACCAGATGATCGCGAACGCCGCGATCGCCGCTCTCGGACGGCTGGCGTCGGACCCGGCCCGCTCTGAACTCGAACGCCTCCGCGCGGCCACACGGCAACCGGGCATGATCAAGCGCCTGGATGCCGCGATGCCGCGCCGTCACGTCAGCTGACGTTGATCCAGCCGGTGGAGACGCCGTTGGCGGCGTACCCGTTGAAGCGGTCGATGACCGTTCCTCCCTGGAACTGCCAGACGCCGCAACCCTGCTGGCTGCCGTTGGCGTCGCTCATCGAGTAGTAGTGCGTGAACGGTCCGCCCCGCGTCCAGAACTCCACGGACACACCGACTCCGTCGGCGGCGGTGTCACAGACCGCGATGGTGGTGTGGCCGGTCGCGATCTGCACCGTGCCACGCGTCCCGATTCTGGCGTATTGCGCGTGGGCCTCGGCCGGTTGCACCGCGATCGCAGCCCCCAGGCCGCTGACCGCGATCACCACGACGGCCCTTCGCGCGGCACGCTTCCCCCGTGTCATGCTCGCTCCTCTCATCGAAACATCTGCATGCGACGCTAGCTCCGGCGCGAGGCGGGGAACGGGGAAGGACCATGCCATTCGGGTGTCGAGTTACGGACGGCCGCCGCTTCCGTAGGACGGCGTGCTGTTCGCGAGGCTCGCGTCGCCGCCGTAGTGGGCGAGCACCCGTGGATCCATGACCCGCCGCCACAGCGGGGGGATCAGGGCGATCAGCAGCATGGTGGCGTACCCGGCCGGCAGCTGCGGTGAGACGTCGAAGCTGCGCAGCGTCTGGTAGCGGCGCAGCGGATTCGCGTGGTGGTCGCTGTGCCGCTGCAGCTGGAACAGGAAGACGTTGGTGGTGAGGCGGTCGCTGTTCCAGCTGTGCCGGGGGTCGACCTTCTCGTAACGGCCGGCGGCGTTGCGGCGGCGCCGCAAGCCGTAGTGCTCCAGGTAGTTGACGACCTCCAGCACCGAGAACCCGACGACCGCCTGCAGGACCAGGAACGGCAGCACCTCGACGCCGAAGGTGACGGTCAGCAGGGCGAACAGCAGCACCGTCATGGCCCAGGCGTTGAGGATGTCGTTGCGGACACTCCATGGGTTGCGTCCGCGCAGCCGGTGCCGGGAGGTCTCGAGGTGCCAGGCCGACCGCAGGCTGCCGATGACGGTCCGGGGCCAGAACCGCCAGAAGCTCTCCCCGAGGCGTGAACTGGCCGGGTCCTCGGGAGTCGCGACGCGTACGTGATGGCCGCGGTTGTGTTCGACGAAGAAGTGCCCGTAGCCGGTCGGTGCCAGGGCGATCTTGGACAGCCACCGCTCCGCGGTCTCGCGTTTGTGGCCGAGCTCGTGGGCGGTGTTGATCGCGATGCCGTTGACCAGGCCGGCGGTGAGGATGAGTCCCACGCCGCCGATCCAGCCGGGGTCGCGGGCCCAGGCCGCGCAGGCGACGGCGAGGGCCGCGTACTGGGCCGGCAGGAACAGGTAGGTGATCCAGCGGTAGTAGGGCGAGGCCTGCAGGGCGGGGACGGCCTCGTCGGGTGGGTTGGCGCGATCGTCACCGACGAGCAGGTCGATGAGCGGGATGACACCGAGGATGAACAGCGGCGTCAGCCACCACGCCCAGGCCGAGCCGGTCACGTCGGCGAGCAGCAGGGCGGTGAACGGAAGCACGGGGACCACGAGGGCCAGGGGCCACAGCGGGCGCTTGGTATCGCGCCATGCGGAAACGGCGACGTCCATGCGAACATGCTTTACACGAAGCCGTTGTGTGTCAAGAGAGGTGGTCTTTAGCTGCAAAAACCTTTCAGGCGATCAGCCGTACGAACAAGTCCGCCAATGATTCGGCCGTGCCCTCCAGCGTGGCCGAGGGCAGCATGATGTGACTGACCGTCAACCGGATGAGCGAGTCCCCGGCGAAGGCGACGACCGCGGGATCCGAGCCCGGCAGGTGCGCGCCCGCCCACTCGGCCACCACCTCACCGGCCAGGCCCAGCACCGCGCCCGACCTGGTGGTGAGGAACGGCAGAAGCTCGTCGGCGCCGCCGCCCGTACTGGTCAGGATCGCCCGTACCAGTGTGTTGGAGGCGGCTTCGCGCAGCGTGTGCAGGACCGCGGCGTGCACGGCCGCGCGGGCGTCGCCGCCATGGGCGAACAGCTCGGAGCGTACGGCCGCGGCGAACCACTCGATCTCGCGGACCACGACGGCCTCGGCGAGCCCGTCGCGCCCGCCGAACTCGTTGTAGACCGTCTGCCGGCTGACCCCGGCCGCGCGGGCGACGTCCACCATCCGGACCCGGTCCCAGCCGTTGGCCACGGTGAGCTCGCGGGCCGCGCTGACCAGCGAATCCCGCAGCCGTGCGCGGGTGGTGTCACGGTACGACGGCGCGGTCTCCATGCGGCCGCATCCTATCGGCGGCGATTCAGCAGTTCGGCAGCACCTTGAACGTGTAACCCCGGCTCTTCAGCTCCGGCAGGAGTCGCTTCAGGGCGGCCAGCGAGTCGGCCTGTGAGTCGCCACCGTCGTGCATGAGCACGACCGAGCCGTTCCGGACGTTCTTCAGGACGCGGTTGTAGATGCGGGTCGCGGTCTGCGAGTTCTCCCAGTCACGGCTGTCCACGTCCCACAGTACGGTCCGCAGTCCGACCTCGGCGGTCCAGCGCCGCACCGAGGTGCTGGTGGCGCCGTACGGCGGCCGCATGCAGTCGCTGCGGTAGCGGCCGAGCGCGCTCTGCGTACGGGTGAGCTGGCTCTTGACCTGAGCCTTGCTCAGTTTGGTCAGGTTCGGGTGGCTCCATGTGTGGTTGGCGAGCAGGTGCCCTTCACGGTCGATGCGGGCGACGATCTTCGGGTACGCCTTCGCGTTGCGCCCGGTGGTGAAGAAGGTGCCCTTCGCGCCGTTCTTCTTCAGCACGTCGAGGTATCGCGGCGTCCACTTGCTGTTCGGCCCGTCGTCGAAGGTCAGGTAGACCGTCTTGCGTGCCGCCGCGGCCTGCGCCGGGGAAGCGACGAACGTCATTCCGCAGGCGAGGGAAAATACGGCCAGCCAGGTCGCCACCGTGCGCATCTCTGCTCCCATCCACGCCGGTCGGTTCACCGGCGAACCGTCACGCTATGTAGTCGTAGACCGATTTGGTAGCTCTGCGTAGCGATAGTGACCGTTCGGTTGGTCGATGTCTGCCCGGTCGTCCTCAGCCGGTACTGATCTGTTCGGTGCAGTTCTCCCGGCGCGGATCGTCGCGCCACAGGCAGATCTGCACGGTCACCGGCTCGCCGCCGATAGTCGTGGCGACCGCGGGAGTGTGCACGTAACCACGCTCCGTGACCGCCAGCGCGGTCGCGCAGCTGTGCCAGTCGCCGTCGGCGGTTCGCCAGCGCACCCGGGTGCCGCCGGAGTGCGGATCGTGATCGTCGGAGCCGGCCCGGCCCCAGTAATAGGTCCGTCCCGCGTGCCGGGCGTACCGGGCCGATCCGTTCATCTGGTCGAAGTCGAGCGTCGGGCTCAGCCGGGTCGCGCCGTCGTCGGAGAAGACCGAGGTGGTCGCGGCGATGATGTCGTCGCCGGAAGCGCCGTCACGACAGGGGGCGTCGGTCTTCGCGTTGCTGCGGACCACGAAGAGCCCCGCCGTGACGCAGGACAGGGCCACCAGGGAGGTGCCGATGATCAGCCCTCGCCGGCGTCGCCGCCCGGGCCGGCGGACGGTGACCGTGGCCTCCAGGACCATCGGCCCGGCCTCCCGTCGCTCCAGCGCGGGACGTGGTGCGGGCAGCAGCGCCGGCGCGTCCCGGTCGGCCTGCTCGGCGGCCTCGACCAGCGCGGCGACACGGGTGCTGGCCACGCTCAGCCGCTGGGCGTCGTCGTCGTCGAAGGGCGTCTCGGCGATCAGGTGCGCGGCCTTGGCCACCCCGACGACCAGCACCGGGTCGGTGATGTAGCGCAGTTCGCCGGCCAGGACCTTCGCGACGATGTCCTTGTCGACCGAGACGCCGGGGGTGAGCCGATGGGTGCGGATCACCTCGGCCAGATGCCGCAGCGAGCCGGGCTGCCGGCGGCGGCGAGGTGGCGGCGATCCCGGCGGCGGTGTGTAGACACCGTCCCGTCCGGCCTGACCGGCCGCCGCGTCGAGACGGGAAGCGAGCAGTTGTGCGGCGTCGTGAGCGTCCCGCCACCAGGGCGCCAGCGGCTCCGGCATTCCAGCGACCTCCGAGAATCGATGTCCGTTGATTCTCGCAGAGGTTGGCCATCTGTCTGAAGGGGACAGTAAGCCCAGGTCGGGGACGGATAAGCGTTGCCGCTGCCCAGCGGCCCGACGACTCTGGGACGCGGCCAGGCCATCGAATCCCGCGAATCTCAAGGAGTCATCAGTGATCTGGAAACGCCTGCTGGGCGCCGCCGCCGCGGTCGCCTTCGCCACCTCCGCCACGCTGACCGGTGCCGCACCCGCGCAGGCCGCGCCGACCAGCGTCTACGGCGTCTACAACGGCGGCTCGGTCGGCATCGGGGTGATGCAGAACTGGCGGACCGGCGGCACCAATTACGACCGGGTGCTCCCGTCCGGCTTCTGGACCGACTTCAACTTCGGCTGGCCGCATGCGGGTGGCGTCTACATCGGGCCCGGTTACTGCGCACAGCGTTTCACCTCTCCGACCGGCCAATACTGGTCACCGGCCGGTTCCGACTGGGTCGGCCCGAACCGGCACCGGCTGGCCGGCAACTACTTCGTGAAGATCGTCGCCTACCGCTGCTGATCGGTGGCTGTGCCGTACCGCTGTCTCGGTCGCGTTGAGACAGCGGTACGGCGCAGCCGGATCTCACGGCGTGGATCGACGGTCGTTTGCCGGGGCGTCGCCGCGTGCTAACTTCTACAGCCTGTAGAAGGTGGTGCTGACCAGAGGGGCAGCGCAGCACGATGACAGCAACGCTCGGGGACCTGCTGCTCGTTTTCCTCGCCGATCGGCCGGGGACCGCTTACGACCTGCAGCAGCGCCACGTACAGACCTTCGGCCCGGACCGCGTCGTCGACGTCACCCGCGTGGGTGCGGCACTCAACCGACTGGAACGGCTGGAGTACGTCCGCACCGCGGCCGTGGTCCGGCCCGGCACGCGACGGGTGTGCACGCTGACCGACGCGGGGCGGGCCCGGCAGCGGGCGTGGCTGCTCGACGTCCCGGAGAATCCGACCGGCGGCGACGTCGTCGACCGGGTGCTGCTCGCCATGACGGCCGCGGACCGGGTCACCTTCGACGCCGTCGTGGGCTCCTGCCTGGCGGCCCTGGAGGCCCAGCGGCAGCGAGCGGACGGTCACCGCACGATGGCGGCGGTGTCGGCCCGGCAGGCCCGCGCCGAACTCGACGACATCATGGCCGATTCGGTGCTCACCTGGTTGCGCTGGCTGGCCGGGCGTCCCCGGGGCCGCGACGCCGCCGCCTGACCCTGGAGCCGTGGCGCCGATCAGATTCCCGGTTCCAGCTGAAACTGCCTGCGAAGATCGTCGGCTTCAGCGTGCCGGTTGAGGGCATCCAAGTAGACGGCGAGGTCGCCGGCCGCCATTCGAGTTTTGGGATCCTCGTCGCCGAAGACCCGTCGTCGGCGGTTCAGGATGTCCTCCCCGAGATCCCGTGCTTGCTCATATTCGCCCAGGTGCTCGAGAACCGCCGCCAGGTAGGCGGCGTAGGTGAGGCTGAGGGGGTGGTCGTCACCGAATATCCGCCGTTGACGGGCCAGCGCGTCCTCGCTCAATTGCCGTGCCTGCTCGTACTCACCCAATTTGTCGAGGTCGATGGCCAGGTTGTTCGCGGAGACGAGGGTGTTGGGATGGTCGTCGCCGAGCACCCTTCTTTGACGTGCCAGGGTGTCCTGATCCAGCTCCCGGGCTTCCTCATAGCGGCCGAGGCTGTGGAGGGTTCCGGCATGGACCGTGGCCAGGGCGAGGGTCAGAGGGTCGTCGTCGCCCGACGTTTGCCTGCTACGGGCCAGAGTGTCCGTGGTCAGCTGGAGTGCCTCTTCGAGTCGGCCCAGGCGAACAAGGTCGAAGGCGAGACTTCCGGCCATGGCCAGGGTGTCGGGATGGTGGAAACCCAGGTATCTGCGGTTGCGGAGGAGATTGGCCTCGTTGAGATCGTGGGCCTGTTGGTGATTGCCCAGCTCACGATGTAGACCGGCGAGGGTGGCGGCCGCCGCCGAGGTGGTGCCGTCGTCCGGCCCGTGCCGGTCGGTCCAGGCTTGATGCAACTGCTGCGTCAGTGGCAGGGCGGTGGAGTAATCCCCTCGGATCATCAGGTAATACGCCGCGGTATTGGCGGCGTAACGCAGTCCGACATTGTCGGTGCTTGCGAGGTCAACGGCGAGAAGATGCGGGACCAGCGCGCTCCAGCGGGGCCACGATTGCGGGTGAATGACCTCCTCAGGTGCGGCGGCAGCCAGCAGCTTCTCGACGGTTTCACGATGAACGGCCGGATCGGAGACGGTGTCGCGCAGAACGGCCTGGATGAGCCGGTGCAGGATCGGACCCTCATCGGTCACCCGAGCCAAGCCGTACCGGCCCAGCTGCCCCAGGACACGCGCGAACGCGACCGGTCGGGACGCCACCAGATTCAACGGCTCGGGGAGCATGTCGGGCCGGGCGGTGAACAGGTCGGTGGGGATCGGTTCAGGTCCCAGCCGGGCACACAGGTAGAGCAACTGACCGGCAGCCGGGTCTGCCGTGCAGAGACGGTCGGCGGTCAGCGTCACGGTAGCGGCCAGTGACACGGGGTAACCGCCCAGCGGTCGTCCCTTGCTCAGCAGATCTGCCGTGTGGGAGGCCAGATCGGCCAGGTAGGCGTCGACGGTCAGGTGTGTCTCGGCGAGCAGGTCCACGGCTTGACCGACGGCCAGGGGCAGGTCACCGAGTGCGCTAGCCAGCCGGTCGGCGTCATCGTCGGTCAGGTACGGCAGGTGGGTGTGCAGCAGGGCGGCGGACTCCTCGCGACTGAACACGTCCACGTTCACCGCGCTGGCGGTGCCGGTCCAGTTCGGGTTCCGGCTGGTGATCAGCGAGTGGCCCGGCCCGTCCGGCAGCCACGGCGCGAGCTGGTCACGGTCCTCGGCGTTGTCGAACACCAGCAACCATCGAGGTGACTGGCGGAGATACTCCCGCACCGCCTCGGCCGCCTCCGGGATGGGCGTTCCGGCTCCGACCAGTCCGAGCTTCCGAGCGAGGAACGACAGGTGGTCGCCGATCAGCTCGGGCTGTTCGGAAGGAATCCACCAGACCAGGTCGTACTCGCCGGCGAAGCGGTGGGCGTACTCCAGGGCCAGCTGGGTCTTGCCGACGCCGCCCATGCCGTGCAGCGCCTGGACCGCCACTCGATGGTCACCCTGAAGGGCGTCGTGGAGCCGGTTCAGCATGCCGTCGCGGCCGGTGAAGCTCGGATTGCGACGTGCCAGATTCCACACGGCGGGCGATGAACCGGGCGGGCGAGGCCCGTGATCGACGACGGGCCGGGCATCCGGATAGGGCGGGCTGACCGCCGAGACGGCACGCGGCGGAGCCGGATCGACCACCCGGCGCACCGCATCGATCAGACTCGTGGCCGCCTTGTCGGGGGAGAGACCGAAGACGTCGGGCACGACGATCGGTGCCCACAGACCGTCGAGGGCGACGTTCTCGACCCGCAGCGGAATGAGTTTCGCGGACGGGTCACGGCGGCGCTGGGCGAGCCGGGCGGTCCACTCGTCGGTGGTGAACCGCTCCGGATCCAGGTACGCCGCCGAGAGCAGCACCAGCAGCGGATTGTCCCGCCGCAACGCCCGGTTCATCGCCTCGACGAAGTTGGTCCCCGGCACCCAGTCGACGACGTCCAGCTCGGTCTCGTAGCCGGCGTTGCCCAGGTGCCAGCGGGCCCACTCCGCCCAGGCCCGGTCGCGTCCGGTGCAGGAGATGTAGATGCGGTCGGCCACGCCGTCCACACTGCACGAACCGGAACCGGACGACGTCCACCGAACGGGTAACGGGGTCAGGACCTCGTAAGCGCCGACTCGACGGCGGCGACGATCTCGGGGGAGTCCGGGCTGGTCTGCGGGGAGAATCGGGCCACGACCCGGCCGTCGGCGTCGATCAGGAACTTCTCGAAGTTCCACCGGATGTCGCCGGTGTAGCCCTCGGCGTCGGCGTGGCCGGTCAGCGCCTGGTACAGCGGGTGCCGTCCGTCGCCGTTGACCTCCACCTTCTCCGTCATCGGGAAGGTGACGCCGTAGGTGGCGCTGCAGAACTCGGCGATCTCGTCGGCGGTGCCGGGCTCCTGGCCGCCGAACTGGTTGCACGGCACACCGAGCACGGTGAAGCCGCGGTCCGCGTACCGCTCGTGCAGCTTTTCCAGGACCGCGTACTGGGGTGTGAGCCCGCAGCGGGAGGCGACGTTGACGACGAGGGTGGCGGTGCCGCGGAATCGGTCGAGGTCCAGCGGCTTGCCCTGGAGGTCGGCGATCTGGACGTCGTAGATGGCCGGCTGAGTCACGCGGTCCTCCCGGAGTTGGTCAAGCGATCTTCACGGCCAGCCTATCCGGGTCAGGTCGCCTCCCTGAGCCAGGTGCGGCACAGCCACCACGCGTTCGTGGCGCCGAACGTGCCGGCCGGGTCGATGCCGGTGACCTCGGCGAACCGGCGGACCCGGTTGCGGACCGTGTTCGGGTGCACGAACAGCCGCGTCCCGGCGACCGTGACGTCCCGGTCGTTCTCCAGGAAGGCCAGCACGGCGTGGGCCACCGGCTCGGCGTTGGGCCCGAGCGCGGCCCAGGCGTCGCGATGCCGGTCGAGCAGGACGGCGGCCAGGTCGGCGCGTTCGGTGAGCGCCGCCTGCCAGGCCACGTCGGCGATGTGCACGATGCCGGTACGCCCGGTGGACTCGGCGGCGGCCAGCGCGGCGAGGGCCAGCCGCCGTACCGGCGCCAGCTTGTCGGGTTCGGCCGGGCCGGCCAGCCCGGCGGTGGTGCCGGGCGCCGCGGCGCGGGATGTGGGCGGCCGGGTCAGGACGGCCACGAACAGGTCGCCGAGGACCGCGCACAGTACCGCCGGCTGGTCCCGGAGCGGGCGCTCCTCGAAGCCGGGCCGGGCCACCAGCACCCACAGCCCGCCGCCGGCCGGCAGCCCGGCCTCGGCGACCGCGAGGGCCGCTGCCGAGCCGCCCTGCAGCAGGCGGCGCAGGATGGCCGCTTCCCGGTTGCCGTGCGCGGGCTCGGCGACCGCCTTCGCCGCCCGGTGCGCCATGATCAGCCGGCCGCGTACGGCGTCGGCCCAGTCGTCGTAGAGCTCGCGGGCGTCGAGCAGCCGTTCGGCGCTGACACCTTCGGCGCGGGCGACCTCGCGGGCGCGGGCCCAGATCGCGCGCTCGGCGACGTGGATGGCGCCGAGCACGGCCTCGATCGGCACGCCCTGCCGGGCCCGGGTGACGCCCAGCTCCGCCACGAACGACAGCTCGGCCTCGGTCGGGCCACGCCGGGCCGCCATCGCCCGGGTGGCCGCGGTGAGCAGGGCGCGGGTGTGCCCGGCGATGTCCGACGGCGGCAGCACCGACACCTCGCGGACCGTGGCGCGTACCCCGGAGATCACCGACGGCAGCAGGACCTCGTCGCCCATCACCCGCTCGATGAGGTCGACCACGGCCGTCCAGTCGTCCGGTGGGTTCATGTCGTCATGCTGCCGTGCCGTTGTGGTGGCCCACAACATCGGCTCGTAAAGGCGTGCTCCGCGCCATGTCCAGTGCGGCGGCCAGCGCCTACGGTTTGGCAAGAACTACAAGGCCGGTGGGAGATGGACGATGCGTGTCGCCGTGATCGGTGCCGGAGCGGCCGGCCTGGCCACGATCAAGGCTCTCGTCGACGCGGGTTGCACGCCCGTGGCGTACGAGCGGAATGATCTTCCGGGTGGTCTCTGGACGGACACCTATGCCTCGCTGCATCTGAACACCAGCAAGGGCCGCACCGAGTTCGCTGATCTCCCGATGCCGGCCGAGTGGCCGGACTATCCGTCGGCCGGGCGGGTCGCCGGCTACCTGGCCGACTACGCCGACAAGTTCGGGCTCACCCAGCACATCCGGTACGGAAGTACGGTGACCCGCGTCGAACGCGGCGAGGACTGGACCGTCACCACCGACACCGGTGACACGGAGCGCTACGACGCGGTGATCGTCGCGAACGGGCACAACTGGCAGCCGCGCCTGCCGGAACCCGGCTACCCCGGCACGTTCGACGGGATCGCTGTGCACGCCCACGACTACCGCACACCGGACGTCTTCCGGAACCGGCGGGTGCTGGTCGTGGGCATGGGCAACTCGGCCATGGACATCGCCGTCGACGCCTCCCACGTGGCCGGCGGACCGGTCCTGCTCTCCGCCCGCCACGGGGTGCACATCGTCCCGAAGTACCTGTTCGGCCGGCCGGCCGACGCGACCGGCGGTGCCCTGGCCGCGCTGCCGTGGCGGCTGCGGCAGCGCCTCGCCGAGACGATGCTGCGGCTCGCGGTCGGCACCCCGCAGCGGTACGGGCTGCCCGCGCCCGCCGGTGGCCTCTTCCAGAACCATCCGACGATCAGCGACACGATTTTGCACCGGCTCACCCACGGCGAGGTGGTCGCGCGTCCCGGCATCGAGCGGCTCGACGGCCGGTGCGTGGTGTTCACCGACGGCACGGCCGAGCCGGTCGACGTCATCGTGTGGGCCACCGGGTACCGCGTACACATCCCGTTCCTGACCTCGCGGTGGCTGGGGCCGGACCCGGAACGCCTGCCGCTGTTCAAGCACGTCTTCCACCTCGACGATCCCAGCCTGGCGTTCGTCGGGCTGATGCAGTCGACCGGTTCGGCGTTCCCGGTCGTCGAGGCGCAGGCCAAGCTCGCCGCGGCGTATCTCTCCGGGACCTTCGCCCTTCCGCCCGCCGCCGATCAGCGGCGCGCCGTCGACCGTGATCTGCGCGCCGCGATCGAACGCTGGGGCGAGAGGGCGCGTCCGCACATGCGCGTCGACTTCGACCGGTACGTCGCCGACCTGAACCGCGAACTCACCCGAGGAGTGCACCGATGAGCCGCCGCGACCCCCGCGGGATGCGCGTCCTGGTCACCGGCGCGTCCGGGACGTTCGGCCGGGCCGTCTGCGCCCGGCTCGACGCGCTCGGCGCCCGCGTCGTCGGCCTCGACCTGGCGCCCCGCGTCAACGACCCGGTCGAGGTCCTGCCCTGCGACATCACCGACGACCACTCCGTCGAGGTGGCCGTGGCCGAGGCGATCGCCCTGCTCGGCGGCCTCGACCTGCTGATCAACAACGCCGGGGTCGGCGGACCGGCGCCCGCTGAGCTGCCGCCCGGCGCCGAGGTCCGCCGGCAGCTCGACATCAACCTGCTCGGCACCTGGCGGGTCACGGCCGCGTGCGTGGACGCGCTGGTCAGCGCCCGGGGGCGGGTCGTCATGCTGTCCTCACGGATGGCGGTCATGCAACTGCCGCTCGCGGCCGCCTACGGCGCCTCGAAAAGAGCCTTGGTGGCGTACGCCGACGCGCTCCGCCTCGAGATCGGCACCCACGTCGGTGTGACCTGCGTGTACCCGTCGGCGGTCCGCAGCCCGATCCACGACTCGACGGCCGCGGCCGGGCTGTCGCTGGAGGGTATGAGCCGGTACGAGCCACTCGACGGCGTGGTCGACACGGTGCTGCGCGCCGCGCTGCGCCGCCGCCCGTACCGCGACCTGCCGACCACCCGCCGCGGTGCCGTCGAGTTCTTCCTGGCCCGGCACTTCCCGGCGCTCACCGACCGGATCGTGGCCCGTACCCTCGCCGGCCGGGTCCGCTCCGGAGCCTTCGAGGGCGCCACCCTGGCCGCCGGTGTCGTGGCCCGCCAGGGAGATCACCGATGACCGAGACGAGAACCCGTTCCCTCGTCGCGTACGCGGGCGGCTCGATCGGCATGGGCGTCTGGGTGACCGTCCCCGGCCTGCTGCTGCTCTACTTCCTGACCCACACCCTCGGCGTGTCACCGCTGCTGGCCGGCCTGACCCTGCTGCTGCCGAAGATCATCGACGTGATCGTGCACCCGTACCTGGGCAGCCGTTCCGACCAGGCGGCCCGCCGCACCGGCGACCGGCTCGGCATGCTCCGCTTCGGGCTGCTGCTGGCCGTCGCGATGGCCGGCATGTTCACCGTCCCCGCCGCGCTGACCGGGCCCGCCGCGGCACTGTGGGTCGGCGCCTGGTTCATCGCCGGGAACCTGCTGTTCGCCTGCTTCCAGGTGCCGTACCTGACGACGCCGTCGGACCTGGAGGTCGGCTACCACGAACGTACCCGCGTCTTCATGTTCCGCATGCTGTTCCTGACCCTCGGCCTGCTCGGCGCCGGTGTCGCCGCACCGGCCCTGGTCGCGGCGGGGGAGCGCGGCGACTACGCGCGGATGGCGCTGCTGCTGTCCGGTGTCATGGTCGTCTCCGGCCTGGTCGCGATCACCGGCGTCCGCCGGTTGACCGCCGAGGCCGGATTCCGTACGCCCGGTCAGGAGAGCCACTCCACGATCGCCGACATCGCCGTGGCCTGGCGCGACCGCGACTTCCGGGCGCTGGTGCTGTCCTACCTGTTCACCGGCACGACCACGCACCTGTTCCTGGCCGCGTTGCCGTTCTACACCGAGTACGTCTTCTCCGACTCGAAGCTGACGGCCGTGTTCATGGGCGCGTTCCTGGGCCCGGCCGTGTTCGCCGGCCCGATCTGGGCGAAGGTCTCCCGGCGCATCGGCAAGCAGCGTGGCCTGCTGATCTGCCAGGTGACCTTCGTGATCGGCTCGCTGGCCCCGCTTCTCGGGTACGGGCTGGTCCCCGCCGTCGCCGTCGTGGTGGTGCTCGGCATCGCGTTCGCCGGACTGCAGCTGTTCGCGTTCTCGATGGTCCCCGACGCGGTGGCGGCCGCCTCCGCGCTTGCCGGCGCCCGGGCCGGCGCCTACACCGGCGTCTGGACGGCCACCGAGGCCACCGGAACCGCCATCGGCCCGTACGTCTACTCGGCCGTCCTGGCCGCCGGCGGGTTCCTGGCCACCACGGAGGGCCACACGGTGACCCAGCCCGAGTCGGCGCGGACCGCCCTGCTGATCGGGTTCACCGTCGTCCCGGCGGTGTTGATGGCCGCCGCCGTCGCCTTCCAGCTGCGCTGGACCCTCGACCGCGCCCGGGTCGCAACCTGAGAACCCCGGTCAGGATCAGGTGGCTCGGCCGAGACGGGAATTGAAGCGGAGCGGGCACGGCACAGGTGCGCGGGTCGAGAGCGCCGGTGACCCGTGCGCCGGCCAGCCGCAGGCCGAACGGGTCGGCCTCGTCGGCGGCCAGGCAGGCGGCACGCAGGTCGGCGGCGTCGACCGCGGCACCCGCGCAGTCCAGGCCGCGGCGGGCCCGGGACGCGGCGAGCAGCTGCGGCACGAAGTCCTCGTCCGGTCGCCAGGGCACCCAGCCGGACGCGTTCATGCGTACACAGTAGAAAGGGGCACCCAGCCGAAGCCGGGTGCCCCTCGTGGATCGCGTGACTACTTGCGGGTGATGTCGCTCTGGGAGACCTTGCAGTTGCTGTCGTTCCAGCCCTCGCCGAGGTACTTGGGCTCACTGCCCTTGGCGACGCCCTGGTACTTGCCGCAGACCGTGGCGTCCGAGCTGCTGGTCAGGGTGACGCGGGTGATGGTGGCGGTGTCGCCCCAGTTGCTGTTGATGCCGGCCACCATGTCGATGTTGTTCAGCAGCACGTTGTCGATCTTCACGTGGCGCTGGTACGAGTTGGTGCAGTTGCCGCAGCCGCGGTAGAGCTTGCCGGCGCCGCTGAGGTAGAAGCCGGAGATGCTGACCGTGCCGTTGCCGTTGTGCTGGAACGTCTTGTCGCTGCCGGACCTCGCGCCGCCACCGATGACGTAGCTCGTACCGCCGCCGGTGCCCTTGAAGGTGGCCGCGTCCTCGCCGATGTCGTTCCACCACACGTTGCGGATGGTGCAGGTGCCCTCGCAGTGCACGCCGTCACCGGCCGGGGAGCCGAGGATGACGTTCTGCAGGGTGCCGCCGTTCGCGATCTTGAACATCGGGTCCTGCGACTCGCTCTGGCCGCCGTCGCCGATGCAGCAGTAGGTCTTCATGCCGCCGTCGAAGGTGCCGGAGACGTTGACCGTGCCGGAGATCGAGACGTTGCCCTGCGAGGACGGCCAGGCGCCGGTCGGGGTACCGGGGTTGCTGGTCGGGCCCGGGGTCGGGCTGGTCGGGCCGGGGGTCGGGCTGGTCGGGCCCGAGGTGGGGTTCGAACCGCCGCTGGAGTAGGTCTCGAATTCGGCGATCCGCGGCGCGCCGGACGCGCTGGTGATCTCGAAGGTGAGCTTCTTCAGCGAGGTCGAGGAGAAGTTGATGGTGCTCGGGCTGCCGCTGCCGCTGGCGAGCTGGGCGCTGTTGTCGCCGTTGAGCACGCGCCAGGCGCTGATCGAGCCGCCGCCCGAGGCCTGCTTGATGACGGCCGAGGAGACCGACGTGGCGCTGCTCCACTTGACCGACACGTAACCGGTCGAGCCGTTCGGCGACCAGTAGGTGCTGGTGCTGCCGTCCTTGACGTTGCCGTAGCTGGTGCCGCTGGCCTTGCTGGAGCCGTCGGCCCCACCGTTGAGGCTCAGGTTGTCGGCGGCCATGGCCTGCGCCGACGGCAGCATCAGAGCGATCGCGGCGCTGGCAGCCGCGGTGGCTCCCACCGCTATCACGCGTAGTGCAACTGATCTTCTCATCCGGGTGCTCACCTTCATGTGGGGATTGGGCAGCGCCTTCAAGCGGGGGGAAAGCGCTTTCCTGGCGAGAATAGGCATGGCTCGATGTGATCGCAAGACGGTTGAGATCTGAGAGTTGACTCTCATAAATTGTGAGAGGACACTCTCAGATATGGAGCCCTCCAACCCGCTCGGCGACGTCGAGATCACCGACCCGCAGGCCATGCGCGCGCTGGCCCACCCCGTCCGGCTCGCGATCCTCGACCTTCTTCGTCGCAACGGCCCGGCCACCGCCACCCAGCTGGCTCCCGAGGTCGGCGCCACACCGACCGTGACCAGCTGGCATCTGCGCCACCTGGCGAGCTTCGGCCTGGTGCGCGACGCCGAGCCCGGCCCCGACCGCCGGCAGCGCCGCTGGGAGATGGTCGGCCGCGGCTTCCGCTTCAGTGCGCCGGTCGACGACGAGGCCGGCGCGAGCGCGGCCCATGTCCTGTCGCGGGAGATGTTCCTGCGCTACGCCGACCTGCCGAACCGCTGGATCACCGAGGTCGAGCCACGGCTGGAGCCGCAGTGGCGCAGGCTCGGCGGCCTGTCCAACACCCGCGTCCACCTGACCGCCGACGAGGCCGAGACGATCGAGAACGCCATCCAGCAGGTGCTCGCGCCCTACGTGACCCGCGACGCCGACGACCGCCCGGAGCACACCCGCCCGGTTCGTCTGATGCGCTACATCCTCCCGGAGGAACACGGTGAGTAATCTTTGGCGAGACAGCGGATTCCTGCGGTTCTGGGGCGGCCAGACGCTGTCCCAGTTCGGCGACCGCATCTCCGAGCTGGCCCTGCCGCTGATCGCGGTGACCCTGCTGGACGCCTCCACCGCCGAGGTCGCCACCCTGACCGCGCTGGTCTGGGGCCCTAACCTGCTCGCGATCCTGCTCGGCGCGTGGGTCGACCAGCAGCGCCGCAAACGCCGGATCATGGTGCTCGCCGACCTCGCCCGGGCCGCCGCTCTGGCCACGCTGCCAGCTGCCTACCTGTTCGGCGTCATCACCCTCGGTCACCTCTATCTGGTCGCCGTGGTGACCGGTGCGGCCGGCGTGCTGTTCAACACCGCCTACGCCTCGTTCTTCGCCCGGCTGGTGCCGCGCAGCGCCTACATCGACGCCAACAGCAAGCTCGGCGCGAGCCGATCCGTCTCCCACGTGGCGGGCCCCGCGGCCGGCGGCGCACTCGTCCAGGTGCTCACCGCGCCGATCGCCCTGCTCGCCGACACCGTCACCTTCCTGCTGTCCGCGCTGCTGATCGGCCGGATCCGCGTCGACGAGCCCGCCCCGGCCGGCGAGACCGGGCCGTCGATGCTCACCCGCGCCCGCGAGGGTCTGCGATTCGTCGTCGGCCACCCGATCCTGCGGGCCAGCCTCGGTTGCTGCACGACGGTCAACTTCTTCACCTTCATCGCGTACGGCCTGACGGTGCTCTTCGCCAGTCGTGTCCTCGGCCTGTCCGCCGGTGCGATCGGCCTGGCCTTCGGCATCGGGGCGACCGGCAGCGTCCTGGGTGCCGTCCTCGCCCCACGGATCTCCCGGCGCATCGGCGTCGGCCCCACCATCGCGACCGGTGTCGTGCTGTTCGCCGCCCCGATCGCGCTGATCGCCGCGGCCGGCGGCCCCGTCTGGGCGCGGGTCGGCACGCTCGCGGCGGCCGAGTTCGTCTCCGGGTTCGGTGTGATGCTGCTCGACGTCAATCTCAACTCGCTGCAGACCAGCGTCGTGCCCGACGACATGCGCAGCCGCGTGTCCGGCGCGTTCAGCACCGTCAACTACGGCGTCCGCCCGCTCGGCGCGCTGACCGGGGGACTACTCGGCACGTACGCGGGTATGCGCCCCAGTCTGCTGATCGCGGCCGCCGGCGGCACCCTGTCGGTGGTGTGGCTGCTCACCTCACCGATCGTGCGGGTCCGTTCACTGGATAGGCTTCTCCTACCCACCTGAGAGGAATCCGACAATGCGCACTCGCACGCTGGGTAACGGACTCGAGGTGTCCGCGCTCGGACTGGGCTGCATGGGCATCAGCCACGGCTACGGCGAAGCGGCCGACCGCGCCGACGGCATCGCGGTCATCCGGGCCGCCGTCGAGGCCGGCGTCACCTTCTTCGACACCGCGGAGGTCTACGGGCCGTACGTCAACGAGCAGGTCGTCGGTGAGGCCCTCGCCCCGTACCGGGACCGCGTCGTCATCGCCACCAAGTTCGGCTTCGCCCTCGACGGTCAGGCCCGCAGCGGCCTGGACAGCCGCCCCGAGCACATCCGCGCCGTCGCCGACGCCTCCCTCAAACGGCTCGGCATCGAGACGATCGACCTGTTCTACCAGCATCGCGTCGACCCGGACGTGCCGATCGAGGACGTCGCCGGCGCGGTCGGCGAGCTCATCGCGGCCGGCAAGGTCCGCCACTTCGGGCTCTCCGAGGCCGGCGTCCGGACCATCCGCCGGGCCCACGCCGTGCAGCCGGTGACCGCCTTGCAGAGCGAGTACTCGTTGTGGTGGCGCGAGCCCGAGGACGAGATCCTGCCCGCCCTCGAGGAGCTCGGTATCGGCTTCGTGCCGTTCAGCCCGCTCGGCCGCGGCTTCCTCACCGGCAAGATCGACCAGAACACCGAGTTCACCGACGGCGACATCCGCACCGGCCTGCCACGGTTCAGCGCCGAGGCCCGCCAGGCCAACCAGGCCCTCGTCGACCTGCTCGGCACGGTCGCGGCCCGGCTCGGTGCCACCCCCGCGCAGATCGCGCTGGCCTGGCTGCTCGCCCGCAAGCCGTGGATCGTGCCGATTCCCGGCACCCGCAGCCCGCAGCGCCTCGCCGAGAACCTGGCGGCCGCCGACCTGGAACTGAGCAGCGACGATTTCGACGGGCTCACCGAGGCGGCGGAGAAGATCGGCGTCCAGGGTGACCGCTACTCGGCCGCCATGCAGCGAACGATCGATCGCTGAACACCGGGTGATCCTTAAGATCATCCGGTGGTGATGATCGACCTCGGTGACCTCAGCGCACCGGAGTACCCGCGTCCGGACCGGCGGCCGCGCCACCGCTATCGATGGCGCGACCTCGGCCTGGCGTTCGCGGCCGCCCTCTGCCTGGTGTCGCTGCACTCGGTGCCCGACGCCGGGCCGACCCTCCGGCTGCTCTGGGCGTCACCGTTCGACCGGACCCTGATCGCGCAGGCCGGGTCCGGCACCGTCTACGTCCATCGCGCGGTCGGCTTCGGCGGCGAGCTGATCGCCCACGACCTGGCCACCGGCAAGATCCGATGGACGATTCCCACCACACCCGACGCCGTCACAGCGGGGTGGCTGGTGGTGCACCCGGAGCCCGGCCTCGTGCTCCTGCCGACCGCCACCGGCGCCGTGGTCCTGGACGCCACCACCGGCGCGACTCTGTGGCAGCTCACCGGCAGCGTGGAGGGCCGGACCGCGCAGACCCTCCTGATCCGCGACGGCGGCGACGGCCGTGCGAGCACACTGCGGCTGGTCGGGGCCCGGGACGGCAGGACGATCTGGCAGCGACCGATCGGCGAGGTGCGGACCATGCGGGTCCGGACCGATGACGAGCGGCCGGCGGTCATCGCCCTGGACGACGGCGACCTCACCCTGTTCCGGTACGACGACGGTGAGATCCTCGGCCGCAGCGACCTGCCCGAGAGTGGCATCGACTCGCCGCAACTGTCGTTCAGTGGCGACCGCCTGCTGGTCACCGGCTTCTTCGACAGCCGGGTCACGGTCACCGCACACCTGCTGGACGACCTCGCCGAGAGCTGGCGCACCGAGATACGCGGCTGGGGCGCCGTCGACGACTGCGGCCCGGTCGTCTGCGTGGCCACCCCGGCGGGTGTCTCCGGACGGGAGCCCGGCACCGGAACCGAGCGGTGGTTCGTACCTGGTGCCCAGGGCATGTCGCCGATCTCCGACGACCGGCTCGTCATGTTCGGGAGCTCCAGCGCGGCGGACGGCCTGCCGGCGATCTCGGTACTCGACGCGACCACCGGACGACGGCTCGGCGACGAGGTCTCCGGCATGCCGTCGTCCTCGATCACCGGCGAGGGCCGGCTGATCGTCCTGCACCCGCAGGGCCCGCCGATCGACCCGACCAGCGTCTACGACCTGGACGTGGTCACCGGCCGGCGAACGCTGCTCGGCCAGGTCGGCTACGAGATCGTCAACGAGCCGTACGAACTCGCCGGGCACTACCTGATCCGCCAGCGCCAGGGCCGGGTGCAGGTCATGAGCGTCGGCTGACGCCCGGTCCCCGGGCACTCACCACCACGAACGGGATCACCGCCAGCGCCAGCACACCACCGGCGATCGACAGCGTGGCGTAGCCGGCCGCATCCATGATCAGGCCGCTGGTGATGCCGCCACCGGCACCGGACAGCGCGACGCAGAGATCGACGGTGCCCTGCGTCCGGGCCCGGCGGTCGGCGGGAGCCTTGTCGGTGATCATGGCGGTGCCGGAGACGAGCCCGAGGTTCCAGCCCAGCCCGAGCAGTGCCAGGGCGACCGTGAGCAGCACGACCGAGTCCTCCGGCGCCAGCGCCGCCACCACCCCGGCCGCGAGCAGCGTCGACCCGGCCGCTACGGCCACCGGCACCCGGCCGGCCCGGTCGACCAGGAGGCCGGTGATCGGCGACGGCAGATACATCGCGGCGATGTGGATGGCGATCACGAGGCCCGTGGCCTGCAGGTCGTGGCCGTGCGCGTGCATGTGGACCGGGGTCATCGTCATGACCGCCACCATGACCAGCTGGGTGAGGACCATGGTGACCGCGCCCGCCATGACGCTCCCGGCGAACTGCCGTCCGGGCTCGCGTCCTCCGGCGGCGGCCACCGGCTCGGGCGCGTTGCGCGCGGCCAGCAGCGGATCGGGGCGCAGCAGCGTGAACAGCACCGTGCCGGCGATGCCGTAGGCGACCGCGGCCAGCGCGAACGGGCCGGCCAGCGCGGGGATGCCGTACCGTTCGGAGAGCTCCCCGATCGGTGCGACCAGGTTCGGGCCGGCGACCGCGCCGAGGGTGGTGGCGACCAGGACGGTGCTGACGGCACGGCCCCGCCGGTCCGCGCTCGCCAGATCCGTACCGGCGTAACGGGCCTGCAGATTCGTGGCCGTGCCCGCGCCGTACACGAGAAGCGACACCAGCAGCAGCGGCAGACTGTCGAGGACCGCGGCCAGCACCACACCGGCGCCGCCCAGCGCGCCGGCGGCGTACCCGGCGGCCAGTCCCGCCCGGCGCCCCGAACGCTGAGACAGCCGGCCCACCAGCACCGCGGTGGCCGCCGACCCGGCCGTGAACAGGGCGGTGGGCAGCCCCGACAGGCTCGTCGTGTCGAACATGTCCGCGGCGAGCAGGGCGCCGACCGTGATGCCCGCGGCCAGACCCGCGCCACTGAACACCTGCGAGGCCATCACGACGGTGAGGGTGCGCCGCTGCAGTGCCCGGCGCGCTTCGGGCGTACCGATGAGGTCGGTGCTTGTCATGATTTGACGTTGTTCCTTGCCGCCGGGGGATACGTTTCGTGTTTCCCAGGTTTCTACCGTGGAGGCACCCGATGGGTCATCCGATCTTCGCTCGCTTCTACGAGAGGCTCAGCGTGCGGATGGACCGCGCGGGAGTCACCGAACTCCGGCGTGCGATGGTCGCGGGCCTGTCCGGCCGGGTGATCGAGGTCGGCGCCGGCAACGGCCTGATGTTCGCCCACTATCCGCCGGCCGTCACCGAGGTGCTCGCGGTCGAACCCGAACCCCGGCTGCGCGCCGCCGCCGAGGCCGCGGCCCGTTCCGCGCCGGTGCCGATCCGCGTCGTCGACGGCCTCGCCGACACCCTGCCCGCTGCCGGAGGCGAGTTCGACGCGGCCGTCGCCGCGCTGGTGCTGTGCACCGTGCCCGACCAGCGGACCGCGCTCGCCGAGATCCACCGCGTGCTGCGTCCCGGCGGCGGGTTGCGCTTCCTCGAACACGTCCTCGCCGAGCAGCCGGGCACGCTGCGCCGGGTCCAGCGCATCGTCGACGCCACGGTGTGGCCGCTCCTGGCCGGTGGCTGCCACACCGCCCGCGACACCGCCGCGGCCATCACGTCGGCCGGTTTCACCGTCGACGAGCTGCACCGGTTCCGCTTCCCGCCGGACGGCCCGACCAGCCCCGCCTCACCGTTGATCCGCGGTTCGGCCACCCGGCCGGGCCGGACTGAGGACCCACCGCGGCGTCGATGGCCGTAGCATCGCCCGGTGCGAACTCGAAGGATCGCCCTGACCGCCGCTGCCGCCCTGTGCCTGGCCGCCTGCCAGTCCGAAGGCGCGCCGCCCGCCGCGGCTCCGACGGCGTCCGCTCCGGTGGCGGTCGCGGGTTCCGCGCGGCCCTCCGCCTCGCCGCCCGCCGCGTCCGCCTCGGCTTCGGCTTCGGTGAAACCGCCGGCGACCGTCAAGACCCTGCCGAAACCCGGAAATCCGGCGGGCAGGGCGGCGATTCCGGCGGCGGCCAGGCCGGTCGACACGAGCAGACCTGATCGTACGATCGGCGACGGCACCCCGGAGAGCTGCACCTCCGCGGCCGTGGTGAAGGCCGTCGCGGCCGGTGGTCTCATCACCTTCGACTGCGGGCCGGCCCCGGTGACGATCACCATGACCGCGACCGCCAAGGTGCGCAACCCGGTCAAGAAGGTCGTTCTCGACGGTGGCGGCCGGGTCACCCTGGACGGCGCCGGCAAGCGACGCATCCTCTACATGAACGTCTGCGACACCGCGCAGGGCACCAGTGCGGCGAGCGGGCACTGCCATGAGAAGGCCACGCCGCGCCTGACCGTGCAGAACCTGGTGTTCGCCCGCGGCAACGCGACCGACCCGACCGACGAGGCCGGCGGCGGTGGGGCGATCTTCGCCAACGGTGGCGGCCTCAAGGTCGTCAATTCACGATTCACGAACAACCGATGCGCGCGTACGGGACCCGACCTCGGTGGCGCCGCGATCCGTGTCCGGCTGCAGGGTGCGAATCAACCGGTCTACGTGGTCGGCAGCACCTTCACCGGCGGCAACTGCTCCAACGGTGGTGCGCTGAGCAGCATCGGCGTGTCCTGGACCCTGTTGAACAGCCAGTTCTCCGGCAACACGGCCGTCGGCAACGGCGCCAACCCGGCCCGCGGCGGCACGCCGGGCGGTGGCAGCGGCGGAGCGGTCTATCTGGACGGCAACACGTTCCAGCTGAAGCTCGACGGCACCGTGATCGAGAAGAACCGGGCCAACGAGGGCGGCGGCGCCGTCTTCTTCGTCAGCAACGACCGCAGCGGAACCCTGTCCATCCGCAACTCGACGCTGCGCCGCAACACCAGCGAGGGCTTCGAGACCGACGGTCTGCCCGGCATCTTCTACCTCGGTTCCGGCAACCCGTCGATCAGCGGTTCTCGCCTGACCGGCTGACCGCGGTCGCATTGACGACGTATTCGTTGTGACCATTCCCGGCCCGGTGCGCATAGTCGGGCATGACTCTCGACCTCGTCCTGGTGCGGCACGGCTCCCGTGACCGTGCCAATGAGAAGAGCGGCCTGAACACACGCGGACAGCGGCAGATGGAAAGTCTGGTCACCGCGTTGAGCCGGCGTGACATCAGGCCGACCGCCATCGTGAGCAGCTCGAAGAAGCACGCTGTCGAATCGGCTGAGAAGCTGTCGCGGGGGCTGCTCCAGGAACCGCTCAAGGTGCGAAATCTGGATTCCCTCACCCCGCAGAGCGAGACGCCGTCCGACCTGGACACCTTCCTGAAGGAGCTGGGCGGCGACGACGTTCCCGGAGAACAGACGATCGTGGTGGTCGGTCATGAAGGGCGCTTGAGTGACCTGCTGACCGAGTTGATCGGCGTGCGCTCGCGGCCGTTCGTCGCGGGTGGCGCCGTCCATGTCACGTCGTCCGGGAAGGCCGCGCTGCTGCGGGGCAAAGGCCAGGTCGCGTATCGGTACCCGACTGTCGACCACCAGGAGGACGCGATCCGTACCAAGGCGCACTCGAAGATGACGGTCTCGGTCTTCCTGGCCGGCTTCGTCTTCACCTCCCTCAACTTCCTGCTCCTGGAAGCGGAGGAGCGGTCGTGGGACCTCGTCATCGCGACGGGAGCGCTGACCGGATCGCTGGTGCTGTTCATCGCCTGCGTCTACATCTTCGACCAGCTCGGCACCCCGGCCGGCTTCGCCACCGACGGCGAGAAGCCACGGCGCTGGTGGAAGTGGTGGTACGACAGGCGGGCCAGGAAGGCCGAGGAGAAGTGGGAGGAACTGACGAAGGAGATGAACGAGAACACCGCCGACCACGACGCCCGGGTCAGGGCCAGGGCCGAGAGGGACAAGCTCTTCGCGCGCGACGAGCGGGATGGTCCGGTCTACTGGCAGATGGTGCGTACATCGCGGTACGTGTTCACGCCCGCTGTCTTCCTGGCTCTGCTCGGCTACGCCTCGGTCGTGATAGGCACCGGTTCGGTGCGTCTCCAGCTCGTCGCCGGCGCCTTCTTGCTGACGGCCATCCTGTACGCCGCCTCACGCCGCCCCAACCTAGGTGCCGACTGACCGCCGCCCCCTCCGCCCGCCAGCCGTATCTGAGACAAGATCAAGCCTGTCGGGAGACTGGCCTGGCGTACGGCCGGCGGGTTCGGCCCTGATCGGCTGTCGCGTACCGCTGTCTCAGCGACGCTGAGACAGCGGTACGCGACAGCCGGAGTTTCAGCGGCCCACGAACTCGGGCGTGCGCTTGTCCCGGAAGGCGGCCACGGCTGTCGCGAAGTCGGCGCTCTCCAGCAGGGCCGACTGGCCGGTCAGCTCGCGGGCCAGGCTGTCCTCGAGGGCGCCGAGCGTGGCCGCGTTGACCGCCCGCTTGGTGCCGGTCAGGGCCAGTGGCGCCGCGACGGACAGGCGGGCGACGAGTTCGTCGAGGGCGGGGCCGAGATCGCCGGCGTCCACGACACGGTGGATCAGACCCCACTCGGCGGCGGTGGTGGCGGGCAGCCGTTCGCCGAGCAGGGCCAGCCGCAACGCCCGGGCACGGCCGATGGCGGCCGGGACCAGCAGGGTCGCGCCGCCGTCCGGCATCAGCCCGACGTTGACGAACGCGAGCTGGAAGAAAGCGTTCGCCGAGGCGAGCACCAGGTCGGCGGCGAGGGCGATCGAGCAACCCACCCCGGCGGCCGGGCCGTGCACGGCCGCGACGACCGGTTGCGGGATGCCGAGCAGGGCGCGGATCACCCGGTTCGCGGCGTGGATGGTGCCGGCGGGGGAGGAGATCCCACTGGTGACCGTCAGGTCGGCGCCGGCGCTGAAGGCGCGGCCCGCTCCGGAGAGCACGAGCACCCGTACATCGGGATCGTCGCCTGTTTCGGTGATCAGGTCGGCCAGGTCGTTGAGGATGCCCTCGGTGACGGCGTTGAGGACGTGCGGCCGGTTCAGGGTGATCCGCAGGACCGCGCCGTCGCGGTGGCAGCCGATCTCGGCGTCGCTCATCAGGCCACCGCCGCCGGGGCCGGGGCGGTGAGGCCGTGCAGCCGGTGCTCGATGAGGTCGGTGGCCTCGGTGACGATGCGGTCGAGCAGTTCGGCGCAGGTGGGGATGTCGTTGATGAGGCCCTGCACCATGCCGACGGTCCAGATGCCGGCGTCCAGGTCGCCGTCCTCGAAGACCCGCCGGCCGCGGGAGCCGGCCACCAGCTGGGCGATGTCGGGGAAGGTGCCGCCCGCTCCCAGGATGTCCACGACCTCTCGGCTGACCGTGTTGCCGGCGACCCGTGCGGTGTTGCGCAGCTGCCGGAAGATCAGCTGGGTGCCCCGCTCGTCGCCGTCGACGATGGCCTGCTTGACCTTGTCGTGGATCGGGGACTCGACGGTGCACATGAACCGGCTGCCCATGTTGATCCCGTCGGCGCCGAGGGCCAGCGCCGCCACCAGGCCGCGCGCGTCGGCGAAACCGCCGGAGGCCAGCACCGGGATGGTGAGCCGCGCCGTGGCGGCCGGGATCAGGACCAGGCCGGGCACGTCGTCCTCACCCGGGTGGCCCGCGCACTCGAAGCCGTCGATGCTGACCGCGTCGACGCCGACCTTCTCGGCCTTGAGGGCGTGACGCACGCTCGTGCACTTGTGGATGATCTTGACGCCGTGTGACCGGAACATCTCCATGTGGGGCTCGGGATTGGACCCGGCCGTCTCGACGATGGTGATGCCGGAGTCGACGATGACCTTGCGATATTCGTCGTACGGCGGTGGCGTGATCGCCGGCAGGATGGTCAGGTTCACGCCGAACGGCTGGTCGGTGAGCTTGCGGCACCGCTCGATCTCGGCCGCCAGGTCCTTCGGCGTCGGCTGGGTCAGCGCGGTGATCATGCCGAGGCCACCGGCCGACGAGACGGCGGCGGCGAGTTCGGCGCGGCCCACCCACTGCATGCCGCCCTGGACGATGGGGTGCCGGATCCCGAACGCCTCGGTGAACGGGGTGGTCAGCCGGGCGCTCATCGGGGTGCCATCCGGATCGCGCCGTCGAGGCGGATCGTCTCGCCGTTGAGCATCGGGTTGCGCACGATGCTCAGCGCGAGGTCGGCGTACTCGTCGGGTCTGCCGAGCCGGGCCGGGTGCGGGACCTGTGCGCCGAGCGAGGCGCGGGCCTCCTCGGGCAGGCCGGCCAGCATCGGCGTCTCGAACAGGCCGGGCGCGATGGTGACGACCCGGATCAGTGACTGCGCGAGTTCGCGGGCCACCGGCAGGGTCAGCGCGGCGACGCCGCCCTTGGAGGCCGAGTACGCGGCCTGGCCGATCTGACCGTCGAAGGCGGCGACCGAGGCGGTGTTGACGATGACACCGCGTTCGCCGCCGACCGGCTCACCGCGGGCGATGCGCTCGGCTGCCAGCCGGATGACGTTGAACGTGCCGAGCAGGTTGACCTCGATCGTGCGGCGGAACAGGTCGAGCGGGAACGGGCCGTTCTTGCCGGCGACCCGGGCGGCCGTGCCGATGCCCGCGCAGTTCACCACGACCCGGAGCTGTCCCAGCTCGTCGGCGACGTCGAGGGCGGCGGACACCGACTCCTCGCTGGTCACGTCGGCGGGGCTGAACCGGGCGGCGTCACCGAGGCTCTCGGCGACGTCCTTGCCGTCCGACGAGGGCAGGTCGACGATCACCACCCGGGCGCCGGCACCGGCCAGGGCCCGCACGGTGGCGAGGCCGAGGCCGGAGGCGCCGCCCGTGACGAGCGCGACGTCGTGCTGGGTCAGTCTCACGGAGATCCCCTTCGCAGTCTGGCCGGACCGTCGTCGACGAGGGCCCGCACGTGCTGAGTTTCTCTCCGCACCCCGGAAACAGTCAACCCTGTCTGTTAACGGAAAATCACGCGAGCAACGCGTGCCGAGCGATCTCCTTCCAATGCTCCAGCAGCGGTTCCGTTCGCGGGTCACGGGCGTCGAAGGCGTAGCTCAGCGCCGTGCCGCGCATGCTGGTGAACAGCACCGGGCGGATCGGCAGGTAGAGCGGGCGGCCCACCAGATCCGGCCCGAACAGGTCGTCCATGCGTTCGCGGATGGCCCGGCCCAGGCGCCGCTCGGCCGGCCGGATCGCCTCGGCCAGCACCGGTTCGGTGCGGGAGGCGACCCACAGCTCGGTGGCCGCCCAGAAACTCGGCTCCTGATAGGTGGCCCACAGGCAGTCGACGACCACGGCGATCCGCTCGCCCGGGCCGGACGCCTCGGCGATCAGCTCGGTCAGCGAGCCGGGAATCGGCGCCTCCAGCTGAGCGGCGAAGATGTGATGCGCCGCGGCGACCAGCAGCTCCTCCTTCGACCGGAACTGGTGCAGCATCCGGCCCCGCGACACGCCCGCCTCGGCCTGGATGGAGATCGTGCTGGTCCGGGCGTAGCCGTCGCGCAGCAGGCAGGTGACCGCGGCGTCGAGCACCCGTGACCGCGACTCGCGGGTCCGGTCCGCCCGCGGACGTCCCCGGGCGGGCTCGGAGTCGGCGGCGGCGGCCGGTGTCATCGTCATGACGCCGACAATAGCGGTCTCCTCTGACCGTTTCCCGCGCCGCCCGCCGCCCGCCGCCCCGCCGCCCGCCGCCCGCCGCCCGCCGCCCGCCGCCCGAGCGCGATCTTGTGAGGTTCGGCCGTCATGGCGACCCGAACCTCACAGGATCGGCGACCGTTTCAGACGGGCAGCACCCACAGGTCGGCCAGTGAGGCGTCGTAGTACACGCCGGGCGGGTTGCCGGACGGATAGGTGAAGCGGACCGTCACCCGGCCGTCGTTGGCCAGCGCGGCGGGCTCGTCGACGAGGATCTCGTGGCTGGTCGTGCCCTGCCCGCCGGCGTACCTGGTCAGGTGCACGCGCCTGACCGGAGTGTCACCGACCTGGACGTCGTAGTCCTTCACTCCGGCACTCGCCCAGGTCTCGCGCAGCCGCAGCCGGAACGGCCGTCCGGCCGGCACCGTGACCTGCGCCGAGAACCAGGAGCCCGGATACAGGTTGTGCGAGTAACGCCGGGTCAGGCCACCCTCCACGCTCGTGCCGCTGCTGGCCGAACCCGTGACGGCGTGCGCGGCCTCGGAACCGGCGTCACCGAGGTCGACGGCGTCCGTCGTCGTCTCGGCCGGTGGCACGGTTACCGCGGCGGCCTTGAACGCGTACGTGCCGGAGCCGACGGTCACGACCGTCGTCGAGTCGGCCTCGTCGTAACGCACAGCACGGATCCCGGCGCGGCCGGGCAGCGCCGCGCCGCCCTCGGTCACCAGGTAGGCGGCGTCGGACGGGATCCGTACCTCGGCCGTGGTGTTGACTGGCACAGTGACGCCGAGCGTGAGCCCGTCGGCGGCCTGCTGCCAGGTGCTCGACAGCGTCCCGTACACGGTCCGCAGCGTGCCTTGCCCGGACGTGAGTCCGCCACCGGGGCGCGGCGCGATGACGCTGCGCCGGTAGCCGGGTTCCGCGGCCCGGATCCCCGCGATGTTCTGGTGCATCCAGTCGGCGACCGCGCCGTACGCGTAATGGTTGAAGGAATTCATGTCGACCGGCCCGAACGAGCCGTCCGGCTGGATGGAGTTCCATCGCTCCCAGATGGTGGTGGCCCCGTTGCGGATCTCGTAACCCCAGGAGGGGTAGTCCTCCTTGAGCAGCATCCGGTACGCGAGATCGTCGCGCCCGATCCTGCTGAGCGCGGGCAGCAGCCACGGCGTGCCGATGAACCCGGTCCGCAGGTGGTTGTCGGTCTGCGCGAGCTTCGCCACGAACTTCTCGCCCGCCCGCCGTTCCTTGACCGGGTCGCTGATCAGTCCCTTGCCCAGGGCCAGCGCGTATCCGGTCTGCGACCCGCCCAGCACGGTCCCGTCGTCGGCCACGTAGGCGGCCGTGAACGCCTGCCGCACGCTCTGGAAAAGCGCGTCGTAGTCGGCCGCCTCGGCGGTCCGGCCGGTGGCGCGGGCCATCTCGGCCATCATCCGCACGTCCTGTGCCCAGATCGCCGTGCCGAGCACGCCCTGATGCGACGGGTCGTCGAGGTGCAGCCAGTCGGCGGTGAAGAAGGTGGTCCGGCCGGTCTCCAGGTTGTCGGCGCCGGCGCTGGCTCGCGCGTAGTCGAAGAAACGTTTCATCGCGGGATAGTTCTCCTGCACCGCCTTCAGATCGCCGAATCCGTGCCACAGCGAGTACGGCACCGTGATGATCGCGTCCTCCCAGCCGACACCGCTCTCCTCGAAGGCGCCGCCGGTGGCCGGCGCCACGGCCGGGATCGACCCGTTCGCCTTCTGCTCGTCGCGTACGTCGAGCATCCACTTGCCCAGGAACGCCCGGGTGTCGCTCAGGTAGGCGGCGGTCGGCGCGAAGATGTTGATGTCACCGGTCCAGCCGAGCCGCTCGTCGCGGGCCGGGGTGTCGGTCGGGATCGACAGGAAGTTGCCGCGGGCACCCCAGGCGACGTTGCCGTGCAGCTGGTCGAGCAGCGCGCTGGAGGTCTGCAGCGTGCCGATCCGGGGCAGGTCCGAGCCCCACACCACGCCCTTGACGTCCGCCGCCGGGGGCAGCGCCGCCAGGCCGCTGACCTCGAGGTACCGGAAGCCGTGCTGGGTGAAGGTCGGCTGGTAGGTCACAGTGCCGCCGGTGGCGAAGGTGTAGTAGTCGGTCGCCGCGGCGGCGCGCAGGTTCGCGGTGTACATGGTGCCATCCCGGTTGAGTACCTCGGCGTGCCGCAGGCGCACGGTGTCGCCGGCCCGGCCGGTGATCGTCAGCCGGGCCACGCCGACCATGTTCTGGCCCAGGTCGTAGATGTTCACCCCGGCGGCGGGGGAGGTGACCCGCACCGTGTCGAGAACGGCCGTCTGCCGGACCGGCTCGTCGGGCTGCGGTGACAGCCTCGCGGTGTCGGAGGGGCGCACGACCACGGCCTGCCACGTCGCGTCGTCGTAGGGCGCGGTGTTCCAGCCGGCCGGCAGGTGCTGGGCGCGGTAGGTCTCGCCCAGCTGGTTGTCGGTGGCGGCGAACGGTCCCGGCGTCCACCTCCAGCCGGGGTTCGTGTCCACCCACTGGACCGTGCCGTCGGTGTAGGTGATCCGCAAGCGTGCCACCAGCGCGAGGTCGTCGCCGTAGCCGCCCTTGCCGGCCAGTCCCACCTTGCCGGCCCACCAGCCGTCGCCGAGTGCAGCGCCGAACCCGTTGGCACCCGCGGTCACGAGGCCCGTGACGTCGTAGGTCTGCGACTGGATGCGCTTGGCGTACTCGGTGTAGCCGGGTGCCAGGAACTGGTCGCCGACCTTGCGCCCGTTGATCGACAACTCGTAGACGCCGTGCGCGGAGGCGTACACCCGTGCGCTCCTGATCGTCTTCCCGGGCGTGGTGGTGAACCTGGTCCGTAGCAGCGGCTCGTGCTCCGCGGTGGTGATCAGCAGCGACGACACGGTTCCGGAGACGGTGAGACGCCGCCCGTCGAGGGCGCCGGCGTCGAACGGATTGCTCCGGAAGTCGGGTTCGGCCAGCACGGTGCCGTCGGGCCGGGTGACGCGCAGGGCGGTGACGGTCGCCGACTCGTCGCCGTGGGTTCGCACGCCGACGCGCCCGGACCCGCGGCCGGTCACCGTCCGGGTGTCGACCAGGACGTCGTCGAGGGTGGTGCGCACGGTGTCGCCGGCGAGTTCGTAGGTCACCGTGTGCGGCCCGTCCAGCAGCCCGGCCCGGGTGAAGCCGAAGGGACGCAGGTCGACCTCGCCGAGCACGGTGTACGCGCCGCCGGCCAGCAGGTGCGGGCGCAGCCTCGGCACGTCGGCCGCCGTGGGACCGACGTTGAGCTGCCACATGTACGCGTTGTTCAGGTCACCAGCGCGCAGGAAGGTGCCGAAGGCGACGGCGTTGAGGTCGAACGTCACCGCCGTGGTGTAGTCGGTCCAGGTCACGTACGACGGCGCCGGCTTGCCGATCCAGGCGGCGGCGCCCCAGTCGGCCGCCGACAACAGCCCGGTCTCGAACCATGACGACGCGCTCCAGGCGCTGACCGTGCCGGTCTGGTCCCAGACCCGTACGCGCCAGTGATAGCGGGTGCCGGCGGCCAGTGCCGGACCGCCGTAGGCCACGTTGACCTGCCGGTCCGAGGTGACGCGGCCGGAGTTCCACACGTTCGACGCGCCCGGGGAAGAGCCGACCTGGATCTGGTACGCCGACTGCGTCACGCCCCGGTCGGCGGAGGTCGACACCCAGCCGAGGACCGGGGTGTCACCGGGTATGCCCAGCGGGTCGACCCGGCCGTTCGTGGTGAGTCCCGTGACGGCGGGCGGTGCGGCGGCCGCGGGCCCGGCCGGAAGACCGACGAGGCTCGTGAGCAGGACGAGAAGGAGGGAGATCCGGAGAAGGGAACGGTTCATCGACGACGACCTCCGATGTGGGAGACTTGAAACGATTCATGTCGCGACGTAAAGTGCCGTCAACGTAGGAGAAACATCGATGGTCGTCAAGTGGTGTAAGCGGCTCCCCGCTCACCGCGTACGGCTGTCGACTGTCCAACCGCGTCCAGGATCGTGAACGCACGCGCCGCCGCGGCGGCACCATCCACGGTGTGAAGACACCTGAGGAGCCGGACTGGCTCCAGACCTGTGACCACTGTGGCGGCGCGCCCACGGCGTTCGGGACGTTCAAGAGCTCGACGGTGATCCTCATCGGTGTCAGCGTCGGCACCCAGCTCGGTGACTTCTGCCGGGACTGCGGCATCGCGATCTACCGGTCGGCGCAGAAGCAGAGTCTGGTCGCGGGCTGGTGGGGGCTGCCGTTCCTGGCCACACCGATCGTCATGACGCAGAACAAGCGCCAGGCCGAGAGGTTCCTCCGGCTGCCGCCGCCAAGCTACGACGACGGGCCGGTGCCCGAGGTGGGGGAGCGGTTCGGGCGGCCGTTGCCGATGGGTGAGCCGGTGTCGCGGAGCCCGGCGCTGATCGTCCCGATCGTGCTCGGCCTGCTGATCCTGGGGTTCTGCTGCGGGCCGCTGGACTTCTATCCCTAGCGTCGAGGGACGTCTGCCCCTGAGCGTCAAGGGACGTCTACCCCTGAGCGTCGAGCCCGGCCAGCCTGGCCCGGGCGGCGGCCACCCCGGGGTGGCCGACCTCCTCCAGCAGGGCCAGCGCCTGCCGCCACGCGTCGCGTACCGCCTCGATGTCACCGGTGGCCAGCAGCGTCTCGCCGAGCCTGCCCAGCGTGTCGGCCTGGCTGATCCGGTCACCGGCCTGGGCGAACACGGCCAGCGCCTCCCGGTATCGGCCGATCGCCGCCCGATGATCGCCGAGCCTGTGCTGGACGGTGCCGAGGCTGTCCAGCGTGGATCCCACGCCGCCGGGGTCGTTCATGGCCAGCTGAAGCCGCAGCGCCTGTTCGCAGTCGGCCAGGGCGGCGCCGAGATCGCCGAGCTCGGCCCGGTACAGCCCCGCCGAGTTCAGCGCCCGGGCCTGCCCGATCGGGTCGTCCGCCTGCCGGAACAGTTCGAGGGCCTGCTCGGCGTGCGCGATGGCGTCCGCCCAGCGGCCCTCGGTCTCGCACGCGAACGCCATCGCGTGCCGGCAGACCGCCGCCCCGGCCGGGTCACCGGCCCGCAGGAACAGCTCGTAACCGGCCTGCCCGTGCGCCTTCGCCTCGGCGGTGCGCCCGAGCCGGACGTGACCGACGGCCAGCGAACGCCGCGAGAACGCCTGGGCGCCGAGGTCACCGAGCCGTTCGGCGGCCCGCACCGCGACGGCCTGGGCGGCGATCCAGTCCTGCCAGGCGCCGTCGCGTTCCAGGGCGACCACGATCCCCCAGGCCAGCTGCCACGCCCGCCGGTCCAGGCCGGTGCGTACGGCCAGGTCGAGCGCGGTCAGCAGGACCCGCTGCTCGGCGCGGAACCACGCCATCGCGGCGGCCTCGTCGGCCGGCCGCGTCACCGTGGCGGGTGGGTCACCGGCCGGGAGCCCGATCGGTTTGCGCAGCGGGTCGAGAACCAGCGTCGCGGCCCCCGCGGCATGGACCAGATGATCCAGAAGGCGTTCGGTCGCGGCCCGGCGGTCCGCTTCCGGGTCGATGGTCCGCGAAATCTCCTGGGCGTACGCCCGGAGCAGATCATGACACGCGAAACGCCCCGGCCGGTGTTCCACCACGAGCCTCGCCCGCGCCAGCTCGTCCAGGATCCGCGCGGCCCGCATCACGTCGAGCCCACCGAGCGCCGCCGCGATCGGCGCCGTCAGATCCGGACCCGGGTACTGGCCGGCCAGCCGGAACAGCCGCTGCGCTTCGGCGTGCAACAGCCGGTAGGACCAGGAGAACGCGGTGCGCACGTCGGCGAGCGCGGCCGTGGCCGTGGCCGTACCGGATGCGGTCAGCTCCCCGGCGATGTCGGCGAGACTGAAGCCGGGGTTGAGCGCACCCCGCGCCGCCACCACGGCCAGAGCCAGCGGCAGCCGTCCGCAGGCCTCGACGATCCGGTCGACGGCGCCGGTCTCACGCTCGACGCGGGCCGCGCCGAGCCGCTCGGCGAGCAGCCTGCGCGCGTCCTCGACGCCGAGCAGGTCGACACTCAGCGGCCGGGCCCCGTCGTTGACGACCAGCCCGGTCAGCTGCCCGCGACTGGTCACCACGGCCAGACACCCGGCCGGCGGCAGCAGCGGGCGGACCTGCTCGGCGTCGGCCGCGTTGTCGAGCACCACCAGCACCCGCCGGTCCCGCAGCAGGGTCCGATAGAGCCCGGCCCGCGCATCGGCGTCCTGCGGGATCCGCGCCGCGCCGACACCCAGCGACGACAACAACGTGTTCAGGGCCTCGCCCGGCGGCATGGCGCCCTCGGAGTGGAATCCGCGCAGATCGAGGTGGAGCTGACCGTCCGGGAACCGGCCGGCGATCCGGTGCGCCCAGTGCAGCGCCAGGGTGGTCTTGCCGACCCCGGCCATCCCGCTGATCACCACGGGTCCGCGATCGGCAGGCATGGCGTCGAGCGCCGACATCTCGGCGTCACGGCCGACGAGCACCGATCCGATGGCGGGCAGTTCCCGGGGCCGCCGGTTGCCACGGCGCGACTCTTCGGCCCGGTCACGCAGCGTGGCGAGGGCACCCTGTTCGGCGGGCGAGGCACCGAGCAGACGGACCAGCAGGTCGAACCGGTCGGTCGGTGGCAGCACCCGGCCGGAGAAGTACTCCCCGAGGATGCCGTGCGACCAGCCGGTGCGTTCGGCGAGCTCCCGGTAGGACAACTGGCGCTCGCCGCTGCGGCGGGCCTGCCGCCGGCGCAGCTCACGCAGTGTCTCGCCCAGCTCCGACAGATCGGCGTCCTCCGTTGGCAAGTCATCCCCTCCGGCAGGTCGGCGCCGCGTCACCGCGAACACTAGACACCTTTCATGGTCAGGGTGTGAACCGGCGAGCCGTATCGGGGGGTTTTCGGATACGGCTCGCGGGCTGCCGGGACGGTTGTCCGGCTGAGTTTGTCGGCGGTGCTCGGCCTTGCGGCCGGTCCGGCCTGCGGCCGGTTCGGCCTGCGGCCGGGCGCGGTGGTACCGGCCCGGGCTACGGCTCGCGGCCCGATTCCGCCACGTTGCGGTGCTGGATGATCGACTACGGCCGTTTTGCGGGTCGGGCTCCGGGATATGGCTGCCTCCGGCGCCGGGAAGGGTTCGCCGGTCACGGCGGGTCGATCAAGAGGTGCCGGGAAGGGTTCGCCGGTCACGGCGGGTCGATCAAGAGGTGCCGGGAAGGGTTCGCCGGTCACCGCGGGTCGATCAAGAGGCGCCGGGAAGGGTTCGCCGGCCACAGCCGGACGATCAACAGCCACCCAGACCCCGCCGGCCGTAGCTCAGCGGTGGAATCCAGTCGGCAATAGGGCAGCAGGATCTCGGCCGGGTTGAGGAGCACGGCCCGATCCGGTGCCCCGGAGAGCGTCGCCATGCGGGGTCGGTGTTGCGGCGGCGGGGTCACACGTTGCCGTTGCGCGCGAGCCTGCCGTCGCGATGGCGGCGGCAGGCGTCCACGGACCGGCAACGTGGGACCTCGCCGTTGTTACCGACGTCGGGAGCACATGCGAAGCCCGCGCGTGTGCCCCCAGCCGTAGCTGAGCCACGTCATGGCAGCTGGATTCGAGGGCTGAGATACGGCTGGCGGGCTGGACCTCGACTGCGAGGCCCTCTGGTCCGACCCCGCATCGCTAACGGTGCGAAGCATGATCTAGTTCGGGCACCAGTGCTGCGCTAGGAGGCTGTAGTGGCAACCCGGAAGACTTCCGTGACCGAGGTGCCGTACGACGAGCGGGGAAATCTACTGTTCTATGTCGACGGCGGGGGCAGTTACTCCTATCTGGAGGGCGACCCGTACCGCCTGGCGTACAGCATGCGGCCCAATGTGGCCTTCGACGCGACATTGACCCTGGACTCCATGCGAACGGGACAATCCGCCAAGTACCTGATCTGGCGCGACGCCGACGGACATCACTACCCGATGTTCATCTCCGATCTCACGGTCATGCTGCCCCTCGTGACCGTGCGCCGCGGCGTCGTCTCCGGTACCTGGATCGTCCGTAAGAAGGGCCAGAACTTCGGTGTCGCGCTGGCCTCCGACGACTGAGGGCCGCGGATGACGACGCGGTCAGAGCAGGGTGGCGGCCACCCGGTCGCGGCCGGCGCGCTTCGCCTCGTACAGGCTGGTGTCGGCGCGGCCGATCAGGGACTCCGCCGAGATCGGGCCGGCGGTCCAGGTGGCGACGCCGACGCTGACGGTCACCGGCAGGGTGCCGGTCAACGGACTCCAGTCGGTCGTGCGTACCAGATCGGCCAGCTCCTCGCACCGCTGACGTGCCGCCGCCTCGCCCACGCCGGGCAGCAGGATCAGGAATTCCTCGCCGCCGAGCCGGGCGGCGCGTTCCTTGCCGGTGACGAACCGGTTGAGCAGGGCGCCGAGCTCCTGCAGCACGGCATCGCCGGCAGCATGTGACAGCTGGTCGTTGATGCGCTTGAAGTGGTCGGCGTCGACGACCGCGACCGACAGCGGCTCCCCGCCACGCTGGGCGGTGGCCACCGCCGCGGCCAGGTGCTCGTCGGCGTAGCGGCGGTTGAACAGGCCGGTCAGCGCGTCCTGGTAGGCGAGCGCCTGGAACCGCTCCGAGCTCCGGCGGGCCTCGTCCGCCTGGAACACCGCCTGCATGGCGTAGGCGCGCGCCTCCCGTTCGGCCGAGTGCAGCCGTTCGGCCCGGGCATGGAAGAGCCGGTACTCCTCGTACGCCTCACGGAAACGCCCGGCCTCGGCGTGCCACTCGGCCCGCGCCCGGTGCACCCGGCTGCCGACCCCGTCTAGGCCGCGCTCGTCGCAGATCGCCATGGCCCGGTCCAGCGCCTCACCGGCCATCGCGGGACGGCCCGTACCGCTGTAGATCTCGGCCAGCGTCAGCAGGCACTCCGGAAGGCTGTCGCCCTCGCTGACCAGCGGCCCGTCCGGATCGTCGAGGACCGGCTGCAGCGCCGCCTCCGCCTCCTCGAAGCGGCCCTGCAGGAACGCTATCCGGGCCAGCGTGTCCAGATAGAGGCCGTCCAGGGCGATGTCGTGCTCGACGCCGATGGCGCGGATCTGCCCGGCCAGTTCGTTGGCCGTCGCCACGTCGCCCTTCTCGTAGGCGGTGAACGCCATGTTGTTGAGGACCGTCAGCGCCTGATCGGGGTCGTCGTACTTCTCGGCGAGCGCCAGCGCCTCGGCGAACCGGCGGTCGGCCTCCTGGAACTGGCCGTTCAGGTCGAGCAGCAGGGCGACCGTGACCAGCTGGCTGCAGCGCAACCGTTCCGGCAGCGTGTCGGAGTGCCGCAGCCCGGTGATGGCGTGCGACAGACCCTGCGCCCGGTCGCCGAGACGCCGGAAGAAGATGGCCTGCAATCGGTGCCCGCGGGCGATCAGCAGGTCGTCGCCGTGCTGTTCGGCCCAGAAGGTGACCTCCCGCGCGACCCGGCCCTGCTCGACGGTGTCACCGCGCCGCCCCGCCACGTCGGCCAGGATCAGCTGCGCCCGCTGCACCAGATCCTCGAAACCGTGCTCGCGGGCCTGCAGCTCCAGCATCGCGGCCGGCGCCGGAACCGCCTCGAAGTTCTTCGGCGTGAGCAGTTCCAGCTCCAGCAGATGCGCGGCCAGGCGGTCACGAATCGTCTGCTGGTCCGGGGGAGTCGCGGTCACGGCACTCGATTCGGCGTCTCGGTCCACCACTTGAGGCATCCCGCGGATCGCGCGGTCATGGACATCAACTTATCGCCGACCGGTGGATCGGCCGCCCCCTCAACAGGCCGGAAGCCGGACCACTACGGTGGTGCCCCGCCCACCGGCCAGGTCGAGGGCGATCGTCCCGTGGTGGCGGGCGGTGATCGCCGAACACAGCGCCAGCCCCAGCCCGCTCCCGGGGATCGCCAGCTGCACCGCCTCCGGGGACCGGTAGAAACGGCGGAAAACGTGATCATGGTCGGCGTCCGGGATGCCGATGCCGGAGTCGGTCACCCGCAGCTGTGCCACACCCGCCCGGTGTTGAAGGACGACGTCGACCCGGCCGCCGCCCGGGCTGTACTTCACCGCGTTGCTCAGCAGATTGTCGACCAGCTGGCGCAGCCGGCGCGGGCAGCCCCGCACCGGCAGTTCGGCGGGCAGCACCGGGTGGAAGGTGACACCGAGTCCGGCGGCGCCGCCGGACACCGCGTCGAGGGCGGCCCGCACGACGACGGCCAGGTCGAGTCTCTCCGGTGTCAGCTCGGCGTGCCCGGAGTCCAGCGCGGCCAGGTCGAGCAGGTCGTCGATCACCGCCCGCATGTCGCCGCCCTTGCGGCTGATCAGGTCGACCAGGTCCTGCACCTCGGCCACCGGGGTGTCCGGTTCGGTGTCGAGCAGCAGTGCGGTGGCGGCCAGCATCGACGTCAGGGGGGTACGCAGCTCGTGTCCGGCCAGCGCGATGTATTCGTCCTGCGTACGGGCCAGCTGCCGGAGCAGGTCCTCGGCCCGGCGGCGCTGCAGGAACTCGCCGATCTGGGCGGCGATCCCGGTCATGAGGGCGATGCAGGAGGCGTCCTGCGCCTCGGTGGTCGCCGCGAACGCGGTCAGCGCGCCGATCGCCCGGTCGCCGCCGTGCACCGGCACGGCCAGGGCGGCCCGAAGCCTGTACCGCGTCGCGGTCGCGGCGGACAACGGCGCGGGGTCGGCTCCGATGTCGGCCAGCCACACCGGGGCGTCCTGGTCCCAGGCGGTACCGGCCAGGCCCTCCCCACGTGCCAGACCTGCCGGTACGTGAACCGGCACCGGATGATCAGGGCTCGTCCACGTACCGGCCGGCAGGAGCCGCTCGGTGAGCTCGTCGGCCAGCCACAACTCGGCGTGCACCCAATCGAGGGTGACGGCAATGGCCTTCAGCACCTCGGGGGCGGCCTCGACGGTGTCGCCCGCGGTGGCGAACACCCGGTGCACGGCCAGCTCGGTGTCGCGGAACCGCTCGGCGAGACGGCGGTCGGTGACGTCGTGGGCGGTCGCGACCGCTCCGAGCAGCACCCCCGAGCGGCTGCGGATCTGGTTGCCGTGCGAGACGAACCAGCGCCGCCGCCCGGACTCGTTGACCAGGATGTTGTCGACGTCGCGGACATGCTCACCGAGCAACGCCCGCACCACCGGCATCTCGGTGGCGCTGAACGGCCGTCCGTCGGGATGCAGGACCCGTAGCCGGTTCGCCCACTCCTGCGTGGTCAGCTTCGGATCGGCGTCGTCGTCGAGGGCCTGCCGCAGAGCCCGGTTGAACAGCACCAGCCGGCCGTCGGTGTCACAGGCGGCCACCCCCGTGTCAAGGCTGTCCAGCAGCGCCTCCAGGAACGCCTCGTGCTCCTCGGCTCGGCGGGTGGCCTCGGCGATCTGACGGGTGGCCTCGGCCAGCCGGTCGGCGTGCACTTGCGCGGCGATCTCGGTCGCGGCGATGGCGGCCAGATCCTTGAGCAGCAACAGCTCGTCGAAATCCCACTGGCGTGGTTGCGTGTCACCGGCACAGAACGCCCCGAGCGGGGTCCCGTCCGGTGCCATCAGCGGGTAGCCGGCATAGGCGATCAGGCGCAGGTCCGGAATCGCCATACTGTTGCGCAGCAGTGGATGCAGCCGGGCGTCCGACACCACCAGAGGCGCACCGGTCCCCAGGACGAACTGGCAGAACGAGTGCGTCAGCGGAGTGTGGCCGATCGACGCCCACGGCTGTGGCAGCCCGCGCGAGCTGAGAAACCGCTGCCGATGCGGCTCCAGAACGGTGGCCAGCGCGATCGGAACGTCGAGCAGCCGTGTCGCCATGGCGGTCAGCCGGTCCAGCCCCGGCGAGCGATCACCGGTGGCCGGACCGCGCAACCGCACCGCGGCGGGGGTGCGCGTCATGACGTCACCACGGATTGATCGTCCCACCGTATCGGCACGGTCGACTGCAAATCGGGCCAACCGGCCCCGGTCGCCCTCATCGGCCGATGCCGGTCTCGCACCTGCCCGGGCTTCTCCGGGATCGCCCTGATCCCGTTGCGGCAGGTCAGCCACCGACGCCTCCGGACCTCCGGGCGACGATCCCCCCGGTCCCGGTCCATTGCGGACCCCGAACCGGTTCCGGGACCGATCGTCCTCACGGAGGGTTCGATCAATGCCTCCGGCACAAAGGATCAGTGGGGTACGCCGCGCGCCGCGCGGCATCGAGAAGGGACACCTCGTGCCTATCCGTTCTGTCTCCGCCGCCCTCGCTCTCGCCCTGCTGCCCCTGTCGGTGGCCGCGCCGGCGGCCGCCACCGCAAAGCGCGACCTGCAGCGTGACGTCGACGCCGTGGTCGCCGCCGGAGCGAGCGCCACCATCGCCGAGTACACCGACCGCTCCGGCACCCGGCGGGCCGCCGCCGGTGTCGCCCGCCTCGGCCGTCCGGCGCCGGCACCGGTCGACGGCCGGTTCCGGATCGGCAGTGTCAGCAAGACGTTCCTGGCCACGGTGGTGCTGCAACTCGAGGCGGAAGGGCGGCTGAGCCTCGACGACACGGTCGAACGGTGGCTGCCCGGCACCGTTCCGAACGGCGACCACATCACGCTGCGGCAGCTGCTCAACCACACCAGCGGCATCGAGAACTACACGGCCGCGATGGGTCTGTCCCCGGAGAAGTGGCTGCCGCAGCGATACCGCTCGTGGGCGCCGGCCGAACTGGTCGCCCTGGCCACGGCGAAGCCGCCGCTGTTCCCGCCGGGTACCGACTGGTCCTATTCGAACACCAACTACGTGCTGCTCGGCATGGTCGTGGGGGAGGCGACCGGCCGGGACTACTCGGCCGAGATCCAGCGCCGGATCATCCGCCCGCTGGGCCTGCGGCACACCGAGTCACCCGGCGAGCGAACCGTGATCAGCGGCCCGCACGCCCACGGATACCTGCCGGCCGGCCCGGCCGGTTCTGACGAGCCGGTCGACGTCACCACGATGAACCCGAGCATCGCCGACGCGGCCGGCGACATGATCTCCAGCACGGCCGACCTCAACACGTTCTTCCGCGCCCTGGTGACCGGCCGGTTGCTGCCGCCGGCCCAGCTCGCCGCCATGACCACGACGGTGCCGGGCCACGACTACGGGCTGGGGCTGGAGGCCACGACCCTGCCCTGCGGCATCACCGTCTACGGCCACGGCGGAGGCATCTTCGGGTACGTGACAGGCACGTTCACGACCCGCGACGGTTCCCGGCGTCTCGCGCTGTCGGTCAACCCGTACGTCGGCGACCCCGACGACGCCCTCCAGGCCCTGGTCAATCACGCCTTCTGCGGACGGGACGCCGTGCCGGACCGGGAGTGAACGCCCGCGTTATTCCTGCGGCTTCACGTTGGGTGCGCCAGACTGCGCTGGTGCTGTCGTGAGGAGGAAGCCGGTGGGTGGGATGGAAGCGCTGCGACAGCTGCTGCGTCAGTCCCACCATGCCCGGCCGGACGACCTCCCGCAGATGGCGGCACGCGCCGCGGGGCTGCTCGGCGTCGGCGACATGATCCTCTACCTGACCGATCACCAACAGCGGCTCCTGCTGCCCCTGCTGGCCGGGGACGCCCCGGCCAGGGAGCCGTTCCCGGTCGACGGGACGCTCGCGGGCCGTGCGTTCAGCACCGTCGAGGCGTGTTCCAGCGACGGCGAGCCGGATGGTCGCCGGCTGTGGCTGCCGCTCGTCGACGGGGCCGAGCGCCTCGGCGTGCTGGAGGTCGTCCTGCCCGACGAGGCCGTCGACGCGGTGGTGGCCGACTGTGAAACCGTGGCGTCGTTGCTGGCCGAGCTGGTGACGACCCGTAGCCAGTACAGCGACACCGTCGAGCGGTTGCGCCGGCGGGAGGCGATGCACCTGGCCGCCGAGATGCTGCGGGCACAACTGCCGCCGCTGACCTTCTCCACCGGGCATCTGACGATCAGCGGGCTGCTGGAACCCTGCTACGACGTCGGCGGGGACGCGTTCGACTACGCGGTCAACGGCGACGTCGCGCATCTGGCTCTGTTCGACGCTGTGGGGCACGGCTCGGCCGGTGGGATGCGGGCCGTCATCCTGGCCTCGATGGCGCTGGCCGGGTACCGCAACGCCCGCCGCGCCGGACTGGACCTGATCGCCACCTACGATCACATCGACCGGGCGGTACGCGAGCACGACCGCCGTGGCCTGATCACCGCGGTGCTAGCCGAACTGGACCAGCGCACCGGTGTACTGCGGATGATCTCCGCGGGGCATCCCAGCGGCATCGTGATCCGCCACGGCAAGCCGGTGCGGGTGCTGCCGACCCCGACGGCACTGCCGGTCAGCCTGGGCGACAGCCGCCGGCCGGTGGTGGTCGAGGAGTCCCTCGAACCCGGGGACCTCCTGCTGCTCTACACCGACGGCGTGATCGAGGCGCGGTCCGCGCACGGCGACCAGTTCGGCATCGACCGGCTGATCGACTTCACCGTGAAGGCCGTCGCCGACCGTCTGCCGCTGCCGGAGACGACCCGGCGGCTGGTGCACGCCATCCTCGACTACCAGCACGACCAGCTTCAGGACGACGCGACCGTGCTGCTCGCCCACTGGAACAGCCCGGCCCCGTCGCGTTCGGACACCGAACTGATGGAGTCCGATGCCCGAGCGCCGTTCGAGCCGCGTCCGGATTCCGCCTGACGATCTTTTTTGTCTCACGCTCTCCATGACCGGCTGCCGAGGGCATCGGTTGCATCGTTACGGAAAGACTTCCTTGGTGAACACCAGACAGTCCTCCCGGCTCCGGTGGGTCGTGCCGTCATCGAGTACATCGACCCGGTCGACCTGGATCGGCTCGTCGCCCCACGCCTGGAAGCCCACCTTCCGGTACAACTCGATGGCGCCCTCGTTCTTCGGGTCCACGCCGAGGGCCATCGTCCGGCGGCCGCGTGCCCGCAGCTGGCGGGCGGCCTCGTCGAGCAGCCGCGTCGCATAACCGCGGCGCCGGTAGGCCTCCAGCACCTTCAGATGCTGGATCAGCGCCACGCCGGGGAGTCCGTTGCGGAGTTCCTCCTCCTCCGGTTCGCCCAGCCTGAGGAAGAGATGACCGACCAGGGCCTCGCCGAGAAGGGCGATGAGAAGAACGCCCCGGTCGTGGTCCAGATGTTCTCGGAGGTGGTGCCGGTCGTTCTTGTCCTGGACGAGTCTGAGGACGTCTTCGACCGTGGCGATACGTATCGACACGTCGTCATCCACCGAAGGGCCTCCCCACCACTCCGCCTTCGGTGATCGTGCCGGTACGTTGCGCTGCTGTCGACCTGGGGACAGCAGCGCGGACGTACGTCAGCGGTTCAGGATGCCGATGATCACGACGGTGGCGAGCAGGGGAACCGTGATGACGTAGGTGATCACCGCGGGAAGCATCATCGCTCGGGTGATCAGCTGGACGAGCTTGTAGGTGGCGTACATGAAGAGCCATACGAGCAGGACCGCTCCGGCGAGTGTCGCGGCCGCGCCGATGGCGTGTGTCAATTCGGACGCGTATGCGCTATCAGTGAACGAGGGGATTGCACTGTTGAGAGTCGGGACTATGGTTCTCATCACAGGTGGACCTTCCTGATGGAGTCGTCAGGGACCGCCCTGTTTCAGCAGCGCTTCCGGCCGGGGCAACGGCGGGGAGCGCTCTGCTGTGCCGGAGGGGCTCGCGGCACCCATCCGCATGATCGATGTCGACCCATCGGCGACCTCTTACAGTCAATCTCAGTGGATCTGCCTGTAGTACCTGTACTTCAGACTGTAAGTTGCTGGACTCGGCAGAGCAACGACTGAATTCCGCTGGAACATGAGGATCGGCTCTCTCGGCGATTCATTCACGCGGTATAACGAATGGGTGCACGCTCGTCTTGGCAGCTCACGATGTGCCGAGGAATGCTGCTACTGTGCAAGCCGCCAGTTGGCTGCCTGCGACGTGGCTGTAGTAAAGTGAAGTTTTCTGGAGGTGCGAGAGTGCCGGGTGTTACTCCCCCTGAGCGGGCGCTGGCCGCACGACTGCGCAAGCTGCGTAAGTCGCAGTGGCCGGATGTCTCGATCACGCAGGGGGAGCTGGCCGAGGCGCTGAGCGGGCGGAAGAGGGCAAGCGTCCAGCTGATCTCGTCGTGGGAGAGCAGTACCAATCCGGCCCCACCGCCTGAGGACCGGCTCAATGCCATCGTCACCTTCTTCAGCACTCGGCGGTCCATCGAGACCCAGCCCTATCGGCTGATCAACGAGCAGGATCTGACCGCCGACGAGAAGGACCAGCGCAAATTGCTCCGGGACGAGCTGTTCGCGTTGCGAGCCGCCGCGTTGGCCGCGACCGCTGCGCCGACCGTCTCGGCGTCGGCTCGGTCGACCCTCGTGGGACACGGCCCATGGTTCTACGAGCAGGGGCCGATTCTGCTGGTCTGCCCGGAGCCCGAGCCGGAGGCGATGAACGGCTCCGCGCCGTTGACCTCCACCGCGGACGCCTCCGACGTGTACCGGCTGACGGACCTCAAGTCGCTCATCGAGCTGTACGGCCACATCCGAGCCGTCAACCCCGATCTCCACGTGAGCTACAAGGGTGCCTTGGAGATGACCACGGACGATTGGACCAAGCACCTGGTCCTGCTCGGCGGCATCGATTTCAACCTCGCGACGGAGTTGGCCATGCTGCGCACCTCCGTCCCGGTGACGCAGCGGTCCGTCGACGACGACCCGAGCCGTGGCTGCTTCCAGGTCGTTGAGGGGGACGAGACGCTGAACTTCTCGCCCACGTTCGCCGACCTCGGAGGTTCCCGGGTTTTGACCCACGACATCGGTCACTTCTTTCGGGCACCCAACCCCCACAACCGCGAACGCACCATTTCCGTATGCAATGGCATGTTCGGTAGCGGTGTGTACGGCGCGGTACGGGCCCTGACGCACGACGGTATGCGTGACAAGAACGCCGACTTCCTGGCGGAGCGGTTCGTCGACGACACCTTCAGCCTGCTCTTCCGGGTCGACGTCGTGAAAGACGAGGCGCTGACCCCGGACTGGACCGCCCCCGGAACCGTCCTGCACTCGTGGCCGGAGGCCTGACCGTGCCGAATCAGGCCGCGTTGCTCGTCGACGCCCGCGAACTGCACCACGGATCGCATGCTGACCTGCTGACGGAGTTGCCGGTCCCCGCCGACGCGGCGGGCCGGAAACTCGACGCCATCATCGTGCCGACTGCCTGGCCGGCCAACGCCCTCCGGCATGCCATGCAGGTAGGCAACGAGACCGGGTGCACGGTCGTGGCTCTGTGTAGCCGGGCCGCGTCCGCTGAGCGAGCCATCGATGTCGCGGACGAGGAGGGCGCCGCTGTCCTCGCCGTCGATGTGAAGAGGTCGCTCGCCGGGAAACTTCCGGAATCGGCGGCGGACGTGTTGCTGCAGCGCAGCGGATTCGGCACGAGCAGTGACCTCAGTCTGAAGCGCAACCTGGGCCTCGTCCTCGCTCGCGGTTCGGGGTGGCGCCGGGTGCTCTTCCTCGACGACGACATCCACATCGACCAACCGAAGCAGCTGCATCAGGTGGCCGGGCTGGTCGACGGGTACCGTGCCGTCGGATTGGCCAACGAGGGCTTCGAGGACAACTCGGTCGTCTGTCATGCGTACCGGGCCGTGGGCGGGGAACAGGCGTCCTTCATCGGCGGCGGCGCCATGATCGTTGACGCGGCGCAAAGCCGGTCGTTCTTCCCGAACATCTATAACGAGGACTGGCTCTTCCTGCTCGGTGACGGGGTGCCGTTCAAGGCCGCCAAGGCGGGCGTGATGCGCCAGCGCACCTATGACCCGTTCGCCAAACCGGCCCGTGCGATCGGCGAGGAACTCGGCGACACCCTGGCTGAAGGATTGTTCTGGCTGCTCGACAGCGGGGAGCCCTTGGAGCGGGCCGGGACCTCCTACTGGGCCGCCGCCCTGTTCCGGCGTCGGCAGTTCATCGACCTGGTCATCGACATGGTCGGACCCGACGAGGACCGGCACCGGATGCGCCGATCCCTCGAAGCCGCTCGCGGCCGGAGCTCGAGTATCAGCTACGGCCTGTGTCAGCAGTTCGTCGAGTTGTGGCAGACCGACCTTGCCCGTTGGCGCAGGTACATGGGCCGGCTCAAGCCTCGGAACAGCCCGGAGAAGTTCCTTCACGAGGTCGGCCTGTCCCACCATGTTCTGTTCTCGAAGGCTTACCTCGAGAACCAGCGGTAGGGTGCGACCCGGCCGAACGGCGGCCGGGTCGCGAACAAAGGCCGGTCAGCTCTCGCTGGGCCAGGTCTTGGCGACCAGGGTGAGGACGTCGTAGGTGGCTACCGGCGAGCCCTCCTGGTTGGTGACTACGGCGTCCCAGCGGACCTCGCCGTAGTCGGCGCTGTTGCGGGGCTTGATCTGCTTGACGGTCAGGGTCACGGCGATGGTGTCGTCGGCCTTGACCGGGGTGAGGAAGCGCAGGTTGTCAACGCCGTAATTGGCGAGTACCGGGCCCGGTGACGGCTCGACGAACAGGCCTGCGGCCAGCGACACGACCAGGTAGCCGTGGGCCACGATGCCACCGAACAGCGGGTTGCGGGCCGCGGCCTCGGCGTCGGTGTGTGCGTAGAACGTGTCGCCGGTGAACTCGGCGAAGTGTTCGATGTCGGCCAGCGTGACGGTCCGTTCGGCGGACTTGATGGTGTCGCCGATGCGCAGGTCGGCGAGGCTCTTGCGGAACGGGTGGACGTCCTCGACCCGCTGGGTCGCGCCGGTCGTCCACTGGCCGGTGACCGCCGTGAGCAGGTCGGGGGAGGCCTGGACGGCGGTGCGCTGCATGTGGTGCAGCACGGCGCGGATGCCGCCGAGTTCCTCGCCGCCGCCCGCCCGGCCGGGGCCGCCGTGCACCAGCATCGGCAGCGGGGAGCCGTGGCCGGTGGACTCCTTGGCGTCGTCGCGGTCGAGCAGCAGCACGCGGCCGTGCCACGGGGCGAGGCCGAGGACCACCGAGCGGGCCACGTCGGCGTCGTGGGTGACGACCGAGGCGACCAGGCTGCCCTTGCCGCGTGCGGCCAGGGCGACGGCCTCGTCGATGCCGTCGTAGGTGATCACGGTGCTGACCGGCCCGAACGGCTCGACGTTGTGCGGTTCGACGGCTCCCTTGGCGGCGCGCAGCAGCAGGGGCGTGAGGAAGGCGCCGCGCTCGGTGTCGCCGTCGAGCAGCGGGCCGCCGTTCAGGTCGCCCGCGACGACCTCGGCGCTGGCCAGCAGGGACGAGACGGCCTTGCGGACCTCGTCGCGCTGGCCGAGGCTGGCGAGCGCGCCCATCCGTACATCGGGATTGCGGGGGTCTCCGACGGAGATCTTGGCGAGTCGCGCGGCGAGTGCGTCCTCGACCTCGCCGGCGATCCGTGAGGGCACGATGACGCGGCGGATGGCGGTGCACTTCTGACCGGCCTTGACCGTCATCTCGGCGACGACACCCTTGATGAACAGCTCGAACTCGGGGTCTTCGGCCTTCACATCCGGGCCCAGGACGGAGCAGTTCAGCGAGTCGGCCTCGACGCCGAGGCGCACGCCGCCGTCGATGACGTTGGGGTGGCGGCGCAGGATGCCGGCGGTGTGCGCCGAACCGGTGAACGCGACCGAGTCCTGCATCGTCAGCTCGTCGAGCAGGCTGCCGGCGCTGCCGCTGATCAGCTGCAGGCTGCCTTCCGGCAGCAGACCGGACTCGATGATCCGGCGGACCACGAGCTCGGTCAGGTAGGCGGTCTGGCTGGCCGGTTTCACGATCGTCGGCAGACCGGCGAGGAAGGCCGGGGCGAGTTTCTCCAGCATTCCCCAGACCGGGAAATTGAAGGCATTGATCTGTACGGCCACGCCCGGCCGCGACGTGTAGATGTGCTGCCCGACGAACGCGCCGGTCTTGCCGAGCCGTTCGAGGGCCCCGTCCAGCACGATCGTGTCGTTGGGCAGCTCGCGGGTGCCCTTGCTGGCGAAGCTGAACAGCGTGCCGATGCCGCCGTCGACGTCCACCGCGGTGTCGCGGACGGTGGCGCCGGTGCGCACGGACAGCGCGTAGAACTCGTCCTTGCCGGCGAGCAGGTGCTTGGCGAGCGCTTTGAGGGCGGACGCGCGCTCGTGGAAGGTGAGCGAGCGCAGGGCGGGTCCGCCGGTCTCGCGGGCGTGTCCGACCATCGCGGCCAGGTCGAGTCCGCAGCTCGAGATCCGGGCGACCTCTTCGCCGGTGGCGGCGTCCAGCAGCGGCTGACCTTCGTCGGCGGCGCGGAACCATCCTCCGGCGGCGTAGCTCTCCAGCAGCGTGCTCACGCTGAACTCCTCCATGCTCGGGTTCGGATCCATGCGGGGGATCGAGTCGGTTGCGCAGAGCGGCAACCTCGTGTCACCGTATTACAGACCGATCGTTAAGTAAATTGTCGGAGTGTTCGGGGAGCCCCATGACGACGACGCCGGTAGAGCCGCCGGAAGCAGCGCTGCAGGCCGCCTTCGACGCGACCGTGGCGCACCACGACCGCATCGAGCCCCGCGACTGGATGCCGGAGGGCTACCGCAAGACGCTGATCCGGCAGATCGCCCAGCACGCGCACTCCGAGATCATCGGCATGCAGCCCGAGGGCAACTGGATCAGCCGGGCACCGTCGCTGCGGCGCAAGGCGATCCTGCTCGCCAAGGTGCAGGACGAGGCCGGTCACGGGCTCTACCTCTACTCCGCCGCCGAGACGCTCGGCGTCTCCCGGGACGAACTGGTCGAACTCCTGCTCAGCGGCCGGCAGAAGTACTCCTCCATCTTCAACTACCCGACGCTGTCGTACGCCGATGTCGGCACCATCGGCTGGCTGGTCGACGGCGCCGCGATCTGCAACCAGGTGCCGCTCTGCCGGACGTCGTACGGCCCGTACGGCCGGGCGATGATCCGGATCTGCAAGGAGGAGTCGTTCCATCAGCGGCAGGGCTTCGAGCTGCTGATGACGATGATGCGCGGCACCGGCGAGCAGCGTGCCATGGTGCAGGAGTCGGTCGACCGGTTCTGGTGGCCGTCGCTGATGATGTTCGGCCCGCCCGACGACAAATCGCCCAACAGCGAGCAGTCGATGGCGTGGGGCATCAAGCGCAACTCCAACGACGAACTGCGCCAGAAGTTCGTCGACATGACCGTGCCGCAGGCGAAGGCGCTCGGCGTCACCCTGCCCGACCCGGAGCTGCGCTGGAACGAAGAGCGTGGTCACCACGACTTCGGGCAGCCCGACTGGGCCGAGCTGACCGCCGTGATCCGGGGCAACGGGCCCTGCAACGCCCAGCGGATGGCACACCGGCGCAAAGCACACGAGGACGGCGCATGGGTACGCGAAGCCGCCAGCGCTTTCGCTGCCCGTAACGAAGCCGCCCGTACCGCAGCAAAGGGGTTGAAGTGAAGCGTGACTGGCCGCTCTACGAGGTCTTCATCCGCGGCAAGCGCGGCCTGAACCACGTGCACGTCGGTTCGCTGCACGCGCCCGACGACGCGTTCGCCGTGGCTCACGCCCGGGATGTGTACACCCGCCGCAACGAGGGCGTGAGCATCTGGGTGGTGCGGGCCGACGCGATCACCGCGTCCAGCCCCGACGAGAAGGACCCGCTCTTCGCGCCGAGCGGTGACAAGGTCTACCGGCACCCCACGTTCTACGAGATCCCCGCCGACGTCCCGCACATGTGAGAAGGCTTCGATGAACGATGAGAGCGTCTACGACGGCCTGCTCGGCGGCGACTCCTCGCAGTGGGCGTTCGGCACCGACTTCGAGGACCCGCTCGCCGGCGTCGACACGACGGTCCCGGCCGGGATCGACGCCACCGAGCTGGCCGTCTACTGCCTGATGCTCGGCGACGACACGCTCGTGCTGTCCCAGCGCCTGTCCGAGTGGTGCAGCCGCGCGCCCGAGCTCGAGGAGGACATCGCGCTGGCCAACTTCGCGCTCGACCTGCTCGGGCAGGCCCGGCTGCTGCTGGCCCGCGCCGCGGCCGCCGACCCGTCGATCGTGCCGCCGCTGCCGGAGGGCTCGCCGGTGCCGGCCGAGGACGCGCTCGCCTACTTCCGGGAGGCCGGGCAGTTCCGCAACGTGCGGATGGCCGAGGTGCCCAACGGCGACTTCGCGCACGTCGTAGTCCGATTGCTGCTGTTCTCCATCGCTCGGCTCGCGGTCCTGCAGCGGCTGCGCGGCAGCGCCGACGCCGTGCTCGCCGCCGTCGCCGCCAAGGGTGTCAAGGAGCTGGCCTACCACCGGGACTGGGCCGGGCGCTGGTTCGTCACCCTCGCCCTGGGCACCGACGAGTCCCGGCGCCGGTTGCTGACCGCGCTGGAGCAGCTCTGGCCCCTGCATGACGAACTGTTCACCGCCCACCCGATCGAGAAGTCGCTCGCCGCGGCCGTCGACCCGGGTGAGGTCCGTGCCGAGGCCGACGCCGTCCTCGACCAGGTTCTGGCCGTGGCCGAGGTGGAACGGCCGGAGCCGATCGGCACCCGTGGGCGTACCGGCCGCGACGGGCTGCACACCGAGGCGCTGAGCCTGATGCTCGCCGAGATGCAGGTCGTCGCCCGCGCGCACCCGATGGGCCTGTGGTGACCGTTCTCGAGCGGGCCGCCGCCGTCGCCGCCGAGGTGCGCGACCCCGAGATGCCGATGCTGACCCTGGCCGACCTCGGTGTGCTGCGTGACGTGCGGGTCGAGGGCGACGTGGTGGTCGCGTCGATCACGCCCACCTACAGCGGGTGCCCGGCGATGGCGACCATGCGTGACGACCTGGTCCACCGGCTCACCGACGCCGGTTTCGCACGGGTCGAGGTACGGGTCGTGCTCGAACCGGCCTGGTCCAGCGACTGGATCACCGAGCACGGGCGGGCCGCGCTGCGCGACGCGGGACTCTCGCCGCCCGGCCCGGCGCCGACCGTCGGCGGGCCGATCCCGCTGCTCCTCGGGCCGACCCGGCGGGTTCTGACTTGCCCGCTGTGCGGCTCGGACCGTACCGAGAGGGTGTCGGAGTTCGGCTCGACCGCGTGCAAGGCCCTCTATCGCTGTACGGACTGTCGCGAACCGTTCGACCACGTCAAGGAGATCTGATGTCCGTCGCAGTCCGGCCCCGGACCGCCTTCCACCCCCTGCGGGTCACGGCGGTCGAGCGTCTGTGCGACGACGCGGTCGCGGTGGCCTTCGCGGTCCCGGAGGAGCTACGCGAGGCCTATGCCTTCCGGGCCGGGCAATCGCTCACCCTGCGCCGGATGATCGACGGCGGGGAGGAGCGGCGCTCGTACTCGATCTGCGCGCCGGTCGGCGAGGCGCCGAGGATCGGGGTGCGCGAGATACCGGGCGGGCTCTTCTCGTCCTGGCTGGTTCACGACGTGAAACCGGGAACCGTCATCGAGGTGCAGACGCCGACCGGCGCGTGGGACGCCGACCCCGACGGTGGTGAACGGCATCTGTGCATCGCGGCCGGTTCGGGAATCACCCCGCTGCTGTCGATCGCCGGGACCGTGCTGACCCACCCCGACTCGCATGTCTCCCTGCTCTACGGCAACAGGGCCAGCAACACCGTCATGTTCGCCGAGGAGATCGGCGACCTGAAGAACCGCTATCGCCATCGCCTGCAGGTGTCGCATGTGCTGTCGCGTGAGCCTCGGGACGTCGAGCTGTTCTCGGGGCGGCTCGACCGCGACCGGCTGGCCAGGCTGCTGACCGAGGTGATCCCGGCCGAGACCTACGACCACGTCTGGCTCTGCGGGCCGCTGGCGATGATCGAGGACGCGCGTGCGGTGCTGGCCGAACTGGGTGTTCCCGCCGAACGCGTGCACGTCGAGCTGTTCTACGTCGATGCCCCGCCGCCCCAGCCGCGGCGAGCCGGTGTGGAGATCTCCGGTGCCACCACCGCGCTGACCACCGTCCTCGACGGGCGGAAGGCCACCACGACCGTCTCGCAGGAGACCACGATCCTCGACGGCGCCCAGGCCGGGCGTGCCGACCTGCCGTTCGCCTGCAAGGGCGGGGTGTGCGGGACCTGCCGGGCACTCGTGCGTGACGGTGAGGCCGACATGCGGCGCAACTATGCCCTCGAACCCTCCGAGGTCGCGGCCGGATTCGTGCTGACCTGCCAGACATTCCCCGTCAGCGATACGGTCACCGTGGATTTCGACGCCTGATCGCGCGCTTCACCCGTACCGCATCCGCCTGTTCTTGATCTTGATCGCCGGGGGTAATCCGATGTCCGAAGCCTTCGTCCTGTCCGGCGCCCGGACGCCGATCGGCCGCTACGGAGGGGCACTCGCCCACGTGCGCCCGGACGATCTCGCGGCACTCGTCGTCGGCGAGGCCGTCACCCGCGCCGGCGTCGACCCGGGCGCCATCGACGAGGTGATCTTCGGCGCCGCCAACCAGGCCGGCGAGGACAACCGCAACGTCGCCCGGATGGCCGTGCTGCTCGCGGGCCTGCCCGACACCATCCCCGGCTTCACCGTCAACCGGCTCTGCGCCTCCGGCCTCACCTCGGTCGCGACCGCCCGCGCCCTGATCGCCGCCGGTGACGCCGACGTGATCGTCGCCGGGGGAGTGGAGTCGATGACCCGCGCCCCGTGGGTGACCGAGAAGCCGTCCAAGGCGTTCGCCAAGCCCGGGGCCAGCTTCGACACCTCGATCGGCTGGCGCTTCACCAACCCCCGCTTCGACGACGCGATCACCTGCACGATGCCGCAGACCGCCGAGATCGTCGCCGAACGCTGGGAACTCACCCGTGACGAGCTGGACGCCTTCGCGCTGCGCTCCCACGAGCGCGCCGTCGCCGCGATCAAGGACGGACGGTTCGCCGACGAGATCGTCGCCGTGCCGGTCCGCGGCGGAACCTTCGACACCGACGAGGGACCGCGCGCGGACACCAGCATGGAACGGCTCGCCCGGCTGCGCGGTGTGCACGGCGACCGGGGCCTGATCACCGCCGGCAACTCGTCGTCGCTCAACGACGGCGCGGCCGCGGTGGTCGTGGTGAGCGAACGGTTCCTGGCCCGGACCGGGCTGCAGCCGCGCGCCCGGCTCGTCGCCGCCGCGAACGCCGGCGTCACTCCGGAGATCATGGGCATCGGCCCGGTCCCGGCGACCCGCAAGGTCCTCGACCGGACCGGCTGGAGCGTCGGTGACCTGGACGCCGTCGAGCTCAACGAGGCGTTCGCGTCGCAGTCGCTGGCCTGCGTGCGCGACCTCGGCCTCGACCCTTCGCTGGTCAACGCCGACGGCGGGGCCATCGCTCTCGGGCACCCGCTCGGCGCCTCCGGAACCCGTATTCTCGTGACCCTGCTCGGCCGTCTCGAACGCTGCGGTGGGCGCCGAGGGCTCGCCACCATGTGCGTGGGTGTCGGTCAGGGCACAGCGCTGTTGGTGGAGCGCCCGTGACCTCCCCTTCTTCTGACACGGCCTCCTCCGCCGTGGCCTCTTCGGGGTCGGCCGTCCTCCCCGCTGCCGTCGGGGTCTTCGGCGGTGGCCGGATGGGTGCCGGGATCGCGCACGCGTTTCTCGCCGCCGGTAGCGACGTGACCGTCATCGAGACCAGTTCGGAGACCGTCGAGGCGGCCCGGTCCCGGATCCGGCGCATCCTCGACCGCGCCGGTACGACCCGCGAGTTCACGGTCACGACGGACCCGTCCGCGCTGACCGGGTGCGGTCTCGTGGTCGAGGCAGTGCCCGAGGACGCCGCCCTCAAGGCGCGGGTGCTGGCCACCGTCGCGGCCCACGCCGCCGACGCGGTGCTGGCCACCAACACCAGCAGCCTGTCCATCGACTCGCTGGCCGCCGGGCTGGCTGATCCGAGCCGCCTCCTGGGGCTGCACTTCTTCAACCCGGTACCGGTCAGCGCCCTCGTCGAGATCGTCGTCGGTGCCAGGACCAGCCCCGAACTCGTCGCCGAGGCCCGCGCCTGGGTCGAGACGCTCGGCAAGACCCCGATCACGGTGCACGACACGCCGGGCTTCGCCAGCAGTCGGCTCGGCGTACACCTGGCCCTCGAGGCGATGCGGATGCTCGAGGAGGGGGTGGCGAGCGCGGCCGACATCGACACCGCGATGACCCTCGGCTACCGGCATCCGACCGGCCCGCTGCGCACCACCGACCTGGTCGGGCTGGACGTGCGGCTCGCGATCGCCGAACACCTCGCCCGCGAACTCGGGCCCCGCTTCGAACCGCCGGCCATCCTGCGTGAACTGGTCGCCGCCGGACATCTGGGCCGCAAGACCGGACAGGGCTTCTTCACGTGGTGAACGTCGACGTGGCTCGTGACAGTGCCGCCGTCATGCTGGCCGGGGACGCCGCCAGCCGGTCGCTCGGCATCGCCCTCGAACACGTCGGGCCCGGAACCGCCGAGGTGTCGATGACCGTCCGGCCGGACATGACGAACGGCTGGGATCTCTGCCACGGCGGCCTGATCGCGGCCCTCGCCGATACGGCGTTCGCGGTCGCCTGCAACTCGTACGGCGAGGTCACGGTCGCGGCCGGCTTCGACATCACGTTCCTGGAGCCGGCGCGTTCCGGCGACCGGCTGCGGGCACAGGCCGTCGAGCGGGCCCGGCGCGGGCGGTCCGGCCTCTACGACGTCACCGTCGTCAGGATCGCCGACCAGGGCGACGAGGTGGTCATCGCCGAGTTCCGCGGCCGTAGCCGCTCCCTTGGCCGCCCGATAGCCGAACAGCGCCCCTGAACCCGCCGCGTACGGGTTGGCCGTCAAGACACCCGGAGCGGGAGCGCACAGCCATTGCGGGTGCACAGCAATGCCGACCGATCAACAGCGGGCAGGCGGCGCCTCGGTATCGAGTCCGGTCCGGCCGTTACAGCCGTGACCCTTGTTCATGCCGGGGCAGACCTCAGGCCGACCTGGCCGGTGACGAATCAGACGGGGTCGATCGCGAGGTCGGTGACCTGGTCGTCCTTGATGCCGAACACGAACGCGAAGGACAGGGGCCCTCCGGGGAAATCACCGTCCCCGGAGGCCACCAGCCGGTCGCCCGCGAACGAGGTCGGCGTGAGCAGGATCTTGGGGTTGATCAGGTGCACCTGGATCCACTCGCGGATCTCGGCCTCGCCGGCGTAGGTCGTCCCGTCATCGCGCACGGTCGCCCCGTCACCGAAGACCGCGGCCAGCGCGTTCGCGTCATGCGCGTTGGTGGCCGCGATGAAGTTCTCGACAGCCAGGGGAAGAGTGATGCGGTCCATTCCGGCACTCCGGTCTTCTGGGGTGCAGGCTGAGAAGTCCGCACCGCGTGAGAGCTTCTCGTTCGCGCGCAGCTCCGCGAGTGCGGTCTCGTGCATCGCGACAACGACGTCGTAACCGGAGTTGCCGAGCACGATCCGTTGCGGCGGAACGGGTGCGTTCATCGCGCTGATCACGGCCCGCACCCCGCGTTCAGGGTCACCCGCCTGCTTGCCGTCGTTGGCGGCGAACGCCGCCTTGACGCCCTCGACCATCGGCACGTAGGCGGCGACGGTCTCGTTGACGGGCTCGTTCTGGAAGCCGGCGAAGGCCTTGGTGCGGAACGCTCCCGGCTCCACGACGAGCACGCGCACACCGAACGGTTCGACCTCCTGGCGCAGTGTCTCCGACAGTCCTTCGAGCGCGAACTTCGCCGCCGTGTAGTAGCCGAACCCCTGCGCGCCGACGAGGCCCGCCACCGACGACATGTTCACGATCCAGCCGTCGCCGCGCGCCCGCATACCTGGCAGGACCGCGCGCATCACCTCGACCACGGCGAACAGGTTGAGGTCGAATGTGCGGTGGATCGTCTCGTCAGGGGCGCCCTCGACCGAGCCGAACCAGCCACGGCCCGCGTTGTTGACGAGCACGTCGATCCCGCCGAATCGTTCCTCCGCCGTCTTGACCGCCGCCCGCACCTGGTCGGCATCGGTGACGTCGAGCTGGAGAACCAGCACACGATTGCCGTGCGGTTCAGCCCAGTTCCGCAGTTCGGAGGGCCGACGCGCTGTCACGACCACCTGATCGCCCTGTTCCAGGGCCGCCTCGGCATACGCGAGGCCGAACCCTCCGGGCGTTCCACCAGTGATGAACCAAGTCCTCATGGGCTTCACCTTTCGCTATAGAGGGCAATGTAGCGCTATGTGGGCTACTGTAGCAAGCATGCAGAACACGCGGGATCGACTCCTGCTCGCCGCAGCGGAGTTGCTGGAGGGTGGCGGCACGGTGTCCACGAGGGCCGTGTGCGAACGCGCCGGGGTGCAGGCCCCCACGCTGTACCACCACTTCGGCAGCAAGCAGGGCCTGATCGACGCCGTGGTGAACCACGGCTTCACCCAGTACACGGCGGTCGAGAGCTCCGGCGATCCGCTGCGTGACCTGCGCGAGGGCTGGGACAGGCACGTACGGTTCGGGCTGGAGCACCCGTCGTTCTACGGGCTGCTGTACGGCCGGGTCGAGCCGGGAAAGCCCTGCGCCGTCACCGCTCCCGCACACGCCGCCTTGCGCGAGCGGTTCACCGGCGCCGCCGCCCAGGGCCTGCTCAAGGTGCCTGCTGCTGAAGCCGCCGAACAGGTGCTCGCCGCCAACGTCGGTATCACGCTCACCTTGATCAGCCAGCCGGAGCCGGACTTCGGGCTGTCCGGGCGCGTCCGTGAGGCAGCACTGGCCGGAGTCCTGCACACGCCCTCCACCGATGCCCCCGCGACCCGTGCGAGCGCCGCACTGACGTTGCGTGCGCTGGTCGGCGACGATCCGGGCGGCCTCACCCCTGGGGAACGCGCGCTGCTCGACGAACTGCTGGACCGCCTGGCCCGCTAGACACCTTTCGCACTCGGGGTTCCCGGCCCGTCAGTCGCGTCCGTCTGAGCCGTGATGGCGCCCGGTCGGCTGATGGCCCGGCGTTACCGTCGTGGGCTCCGGGATATCGCTGCCTCCGGCCCTGTAAAGGGTTCGCCGCCCACGGCCGGGCGATCAGGCGGCCCGGGACAGGACTGTCCCCACCAGCCTCCACCAGATCCTGACCGTAAAAGGTGTCCAGTGCTTGCGGTGTTCCTCCGAAGGGCTGCGGACCTGCGCGCCCGGTGACCGGCTCGAGGCCGGCGCCCGCTTCCGCAGCTGGCCGTGCTGGTACCTGCCGACGAAAGTCCCGGCGGTTGACCTGCCGATACTCACGCGCTGACATGCCGCGGGCGATCCGGAGCCCGAGGAGCGATGAGTCAGCGCGGTGAGTCCGGTCTACCGTGCATGACGCGAATCATCGCTGACATCTCCATGTCCCTCGACGGCTTCGTCACCGGGCCCGAGCCCGGTCCTCGCAACGGCTTGGGCACGGGTGGCGAGGCCCTGCACACCTGGGCGTTCTCCACCGACCCGGAGGACCGCCGGATCCTGCGCGAGGCGACCGCCCGCTCGGGCGCCGTCGTCCTTGGCCGCCGGCTCTTCGATGTGGTCGACGGCCCGCAGGGTTGGAGCGAGGAGACCGGCTACGGCGCCGGCGAGGCCGGAAGGCCGGCCTTCGTCGTCGTGACGAGCGCGCCGCCGGAGTCGGTTCGGCTCACCGACCTCGACTGGACGTTCGTCACCACCGGTGTTCCCGACGCCGTCGCCGTCGCGCGTGCGCACGCGGAGGCAGCGTCGTCGGAGCGTGGTGAGGATCTCGACGTGGTCCTCATGGGCGGTGGTGCCGTGATCCGCGCGGCGCTCGACGCCGGAGTGGTCGACACGCTCTCGCTGCACCTCGCGCCCGTGACGCTGGGTGCCGGTACGCCACTGTTCACCAGGGGAGTACCACGCACGCTGGTACAACGCACCGTTACTTCGACATCGACGGCAACACACCTGATCTACGACGTGTGCTGAACTGAGGCATGCTGTTGCGTCCCGCGGAACTGGCGGCGATCCGTGCCGGTGATGTCGATCTGGCGTTCCGCCGGTGGGAGCGGCCTCGTCTCAGGGTCGGCACCCGGATGCGTACCGCGGTCGGCCTGGTGGAGATCACGTCCGTCGACCGTGTGCCGGTGAGTTCGCTGACCGCCGCGGAAGCCCGCCGCGCCGGCGCGGTGTCACTCGCCGCGCTGCGGCGGGGGCTGGACCGTGTGCACCCCGACCGGCCGGTGTATCGGATCGGGCTGCGGTACGCGGACGTCGACCCGCGGCACGCGCTGCGCGAGGCGGTGCCCGACGCCGCGGAGATCGACACGATCGCCGCGTGGCTCGACCGGCTCGACCGGGCCTCGCCGACCGGTCCCTGGACCCGGGAGACCCTCCTTCTGATCGACGAACTGCCGGCGACCCGCGCGCCTGACCTGGCCCAGCGGATGGGACGCGACACCGCGGCGTTCAAGCAGAACGTCCGCAAGCTGAAGGAGCGCGGTCTGACCGAATCGCTCGACATCGGCTACCGCCTCTCGGCACGCGGCGGCGCCGTCCTGGACCACGAGGGACATCCCCGGCCGTCCGTGGACCGGCCGGGGCCGGAGCCGGGCACCCCGCTGCCGCACCTCGGCGCCGGCGCGACCCGCACGCTCACCGCGCACGGCCTGCTCCGCCTGGAGCAGGTCGCCCGCCTGACCGAGAGCGAGGTGCGAGCGCTGCACGGCGTCGGGCCCTACGCCCTCGACCGTCTGCGAGCGGCAATGGACGCGGCCGGTCTGTCCTTCCGGGTGGTCTGATCCCACGGCCGCCGCATCGTCAGTCGAACTCGATCTCGACCAGGGGGCTTCCGTCCAGCCAGCTCTCCAGGCTTCCGGCCCAGTCCAGGGCCGGGACTATCTCGCCCAGCACCCGGGCCCGCTCGTCGGGATCGGTGACCGCGCGTCCCCGTACCTCAAGATCAAGATTTTTCAGATGGAGGGTGAACCGTGGGTTCGCCACCACGTTGGCGTACCAGTCGCGCGAACCGGGACTGCCCGTCAGCCAGTAGCGTCCGGCCGCCCGGTACCGCCACGTCTCGATGCGCCGCGGCTGCCCGCTGCGGCGGCCGGTCGTGGTGATGTCCACGGTTCGCTGCAGGTCCAGGGCCTGCCGGGCTTCGTCGGTAACCGTCATCGATCCATGCTGCGACCTCAAGCGGGCTTCAGGTCAAGCGTTCAGGCGCCGGCTGATCCCGTCTCGGGCGGCAGCGCGAAGACGTCCCCGGGGTGCAGGCAGTCCCGCCGAGGGAGGGGTGACAGCGGCCAGGGTTCGTCCGGCACGACCTGAGCACGTGCGCCGCCCACCGCGAGCCCGTCGGCCTCATGCGCCCGGAGCCGCTCGCCGACGGCGTCGCCGAACACCCCGGCGTGCTCCAGCAGGACGAACACCACGTCGGCGGCGCACGAGACCCACTCCGAGGCCTCGTCGGCGCTCATGCCCGGATTCTGATCCCGATAGATGCGGCGGGCGATGGCGAGGAGCCGCTCGGCGTCGGTGACCGTGAAGTCGTACCGCAACCGCACCGACAGGTTCATGCCGTCGGCGAGAGACTCGTCGCCGACGATCTCGCCCTTCGCCATTCCGCCACGATAGCCAACCGGCGGCCGGCAGGAGACCCAGGAACACCGCCCCATTCCGCGGGCGCCGACGATCCGGATGCCGATGTCGTTGCCCGGCAGCATGGAGGACGCTGCGGCGAGGACCACGGCGGACAGCGAGACCGAAGACCAGAACAACAACGGCCTGGGCGTACGGGCGGGAGCAGTCCCGTGCCAGGCGGCCAGCAGCCGTCGCCTGCCGATGTGGACGATGACGGCCGTGGTGACCGCGACGCCGACGATCTCCGACAGCAGGCGCACGATCCGCCACCAGGGCACCCGCGAAAGCCGTCGCATGCATGGCCGCCGGACGGGACGAGGTGCTCAGGAACAGCATGTGCGGGTGGGTGACGGCATCCCGCACCTGATGGGTCAGGGCCCCGGCACCGCCGAGTACGCCGTCACCAGCGGCGGATGCCGCGCGGCCGTGCCGCCCTGGTGACGGCACGGCCTCGTGGCCGCCTGCGGAACGTCACCGCCGCAGGCCGGCCACGACCTAGACGGTCTGTGCGATGGACCTGACGACGGCGGCCCACCTCGAGTGCGGGCGGCCGCCCCTGCCCGGTCTGTTGCTCAGCGCCGCGCGGGCCGTTTCGGCGTCGTAGAGCGGTGTCCGTTCGTCCAGGTGGGCGACGGGTTCGAGCCCGACGCGCCGGACCGCGGTCCGCGCGGAGCCGGGGTCGAGGCCGAACTCCGCACTGAGCTGGCGGGTGGTGAGCGCCGTCCGGCCGTCCACTGTGATCGCGATAGATGGCATGATGACACGCTAGCGTGTCGAATCAACCCCGCCCGGACCGTCGCCACACTTCAGTCGACTCCGAAGATCGCCTTCACGATGTTGACGAGAAGCTCGAACAACGAAACGGCCGTCCTTTTGACGGCCTCGGCCATCCCTTCCGGATTGGCGATCGTGAGCACTACGAGGAGCAGGACGGTCAAAAGGGAGGGGAGTCCGGCGTTGCCAGGGCCAGGAAAGATCTTGATTCTGAAGTCGCCCATTGCCCGACACCTTTCTGTGGGCACTTCCCGCAACTCACAGGGCACACGCACGGGCTTCACGTGTGCTCCCGACGTCGCCGCCAACGACGGTGAAGTTACGCAGTGCTGGTCCGTGGACCCCTGCCGTCGGCGATCTTCAAAGCAGCCACGGAATTCCGCTGCGGCCCTTGCCGGCCGGATTCCACGCCTGAGCGGACTTGCGCCCCGAGCGTGAAAGCCCGTCAGCGGTTGCCGCCGATCTCATCCGTATCGTTCGAGGAGTGCTCTGCCGATCGCGGCCATCCGGTCTCGAACCCCGGACGGGCCGGTGACCTCGAGCCATTCGACGAGGCCGGCGAGTTCTCCTGCGAGCGCGTACTCGTTGTAGCCGCGGATCGCGACCTCGATGCGGCCGTCGGGCCTGGAGCCTCCCACCTCGAGCCGGCTGCCGAGGATCATCCGGAGCCTGCTCAGCCCGTCGGGCGCGCACACCGCCTGGATCGAGAGTGGTGTCCGTCTGCGGTCGACCTCGTCGGCGATCTCGCGCCAGCTCCCGGCGAGGTCGAAGTCGCCGGGCCGGTGCACGGGATCGCCGGTCGCCTCGACCGACGACACGCGGTCGATCCGGAAGGTCCGCCGGCCGGTCTCGGTGTGGGCGACGAGGTACCACGCGGGGCCCTTGGCGACGATGCCCAGCGGGTGGACGGTTCTCCGGGTTTCGGCGCCCTTGCTGTCGATGTAGCCGAGCCGCACCTGGACGCCGTGGATCACCGCGTCCTGGAGTTCGTCGAGGAAGCGCGGCGACCGGCGCTCGACCTGATCCGATCCCCACCGCTGCGGGTCCATGACCAGCGACGACGCCGCCGCTTGGGCCTGCCTCCGGAAGGGCTCCGGCAGGGCCTGGACGAGTTTGCGCAGAGCCGCTTTCACGGCCGGGGTCGCGGCCGAGGCCGGGCCGGCGACCAGGAAGAGGGCGCGGGCCTCACCCGCGGTCAAACCCGAGAGGTCGGTACGGGCGCCGCCGACCAGACGCCAGCCGCCGCCCCGTCCCTGCACGGAGTACAGGGGCACTCCGGCCATCGCCAGGGCGTCGAGGTCGCGACGGGCGGTGCGTTCGGAGATCTCCAGCTCCCGGGCGACGTCTGCCGCCGTCACGTGTTCGCGCTGTTGCAGCAGAAACAGGATGGCCATCAGTCGGTCGGCTCGCACCCCGGCAACGTTTCCAGGTAAACCGGTCAGGGGATGACCGGTTTCGGTCGGCAGCATGGCGCCATGACCTCACATTTCCCCGAGCCCACCATGATTGCGGTCAACGGTGTGGAACTCGAAGTGTTCGAAGCCGGCCGGGAGAACGCGGGAAGGCCGATCGTGCTCTGTCACGGCTGGCCCGAGCACGCCTTCTCCTGGCGCCACCAGATTCCCGCCCTCGTCGCGGCGGGATATCACGTCATCGTTCCGAACCAGCGGGGTTACGGCAATTCGTCGCGTCCGGCCGAAGTGACCGACTACGACATCGAGAAGCTTTCGGGCGACCTCGTCGGGCTTCTCGATCACTACGGGTACGAGGATGCCACCTTCGTCGGTCATGACTGGGGCGCGTTCGTCGTCTGGGGACTCACCCTGCTGCATCCGAAGCGGGTGAACCGGGTGATCAACCTCAGCCTGCCCTATCAGGAGCGGGGGGAGAGGCCGTGGATCGAGGTCATGGAGGAGTTCCTCGGCGGCGACTTCTACTTCGTCCACTTCAACCGGCAGCCGGGCGTCGCGGACGCCGTGTTCGACGAGAACACCGACCGGTTCCTGCGCAACCTGTACCGGAAGAACCTGCCGCCCGCCGAGCCTGGGCCGGGCATGGCGATGATCGATCTGGCCAGGGCCGGGACGCCGCTCGGTGAGCCGGTGATGAGCGACGACGAACTGGCCGTCCTCGTCGCCGCATTCGAGTCGTCCGGGTTCACGGGCGGTGTCAACTGGTATCGCAACCTCGACCGCAACTGGCACCTGCTGGTGGACGTGGAGCCGGTCATCAACCAGCCCACCCTCATGATCTACGGCGAGCGGGACACGATCGCGAAGTCACCGAACCTTGCGGAGTTCGTACCGAATGTGGAGGTCGTTGATCTTGATTGTGGTCATTGGATCCAGGAGGAGATGCCGGAGGAGACGAACCGGGCGATCCTGAAGTGGCTCGGCGACACCGCCTAACATCGGACGGATGACCGGTTGGGACGGTGTGCCCCTGTGGGGTGGCGGCGGCGAGGCTCAGGCGCGGGCGTGCCTGACGGCGGGGGCCGACCCCTGCCTGCTGGTACACGGGTACACGACACCGCTGCACGCCGGTGCGGAGCACTGGTCTCCGGAGCTGATGCGGGCGATGGCCGCGGCCGCCGGTGACGTGGACGTTCTCGTCGGCGGCCGGTCGCCGCTGTGGGTGGCGGTCGATTCCGGGCGGTACGACAACGCGCGCGTGCTGGTGGCGGCCGGTGCGGACCCGTGGCGGCCGATGATGGCCGGCTGGTCACCGGGCCGGCTGAGTCTGGCCGGCCCGGAACCCGGACTGTTCGGTGCCGTCCCGCCGGGTGTGGAGCTGACCGCGGAGGAACGGGCGGCCGCGGAGCTGGCCGCCGATCTGGCCGTGACGCTGCGGGTCGAGTACTACGACGGGACCGGACTGCTCGCGGTGGCCGGGATCGACGCGGCCGAGGCGATCCGCCGGCTCGGCGGCACCGCGATGAGCGAGGACGAGCTGCTCGCGCACTACGACGTCGAGGTCGATGAGGACTGGGAGCCGGGCGTCGACGAGGACGACTGGAAGTGGTTGTTCGACGTGGACGACCTGTTGCTCGTCGGCCTCACCGACGTGGAGGGCGGCTGCGTGGTCACGCAGCCGTGGGGTTACCAGCCGCAGACGCCGGTGGTGGGCCGGCTGCTGTCGGCGGGGACGGCCGCCTACGGCCTCTACGCCAACCCGAAGAGCGGCAACCAGGGCAGCGTCTACCGCGACGGCAAGGTGATCAAGTGGGATCTGCATCCGGGCGGCGAGGCCTGGGACTCCGACGGCGGCGAGCTGGTGCTGCTCAGTCACCTGTACCGGCATCGGGCGCCGGCCTTCGCGTGCGGGTTCGCGGGTCTGCGCCCGGCCGACGCGCGATGCATCACCGGGCCGGCCGACCAGTGGGTGCTGCTGCCCGACCGGAATTACTGGGAGCGCTGAGGCCGCCGGGACAGTCCGTCGAAGGCGATCGAGGTGACGGCGTCGGCGACCGTGACCGGGTCGTTGGCACCCGACGGGCGGTACCACTCGACGAGCGAGTTCACCATGCCGAACAGCAGCCGGCTGACCAGGTCGGGGGACAGGTCGTCGCGCAGGGCGCCCTCGGCGATCGCGGCCCGGACCAGGCCGGCGAGCTGGTCGTCGAGCCAGCGGCGGCGCTTGAGGGCCTCCACCTCGACGGGCGTGTTGCCGCGGACGCGCAGCAGCAGGGTGACGGCGGGCTGGTGGGCGGCGAGCACCTCGACGGAGCGGCGCACCACGCCGCGCAGACGTTCGTACGCGCTGGTGCCGTCGGTGTCGCTGACGGCCGCGGAGACGACCATGGTGAGTTCGTCGAGCGCGTCGTCCATGGCCAGCCGGAGCAGGTCCTCCTTGCTGGCGAAGTGGTGGTAGATGGCCGACTTCGTGACGCCGAGCTCAGCGGCCAGGTCGCCGATGCTCGTGGCGTCGTAGCCCTTGCGGTTGAACAGCCCCACCGCGGTCGAGAGGACGGCCGCCTGGTCGTGGCCGGGTCGTCCGCGTCCGCGGCGGGGCTGGGGTGATGTCACCGCGCAAGGGTCTCACGCGGCGGAGGGGCACTGTCAGTGGGTCAGCACGACCGTCGAGATGCTGCGGGCCGGCACGTTCACCGTGACCTGACCGCCGTTGACGCTGGCGGTCTGGCTGGCCGCGTTCGCGTTGATCGAGGTCACGTAGTGCTCGGCCCGGCTGACGTTCTGCGGGGCCTGGACGACGGCGTTGTTCACGGCGCTGTTCGACCGGTTGAGGATGACCAGGGTGGTCTTGCCGCCGCCCTGGTACGCGGTGATCTCCAGCGGTGACGCCTTGGTGCTCTTGGCCAGGGCGACGCGCTGGTATCCGGGGCGCACGTACTTGGAGTACTGGGAGAAGGCGTAGCCGCGCTTGAGCGGTGCTCCGGCCGTGGTGCCGAAGGCGGACTCGCCGTCACCGATGAACGAGTAGTACCGCTTGCCGTACCACCAGATGTAGGCGCTCCAGTTCGATTCCATCGACTTGTGGACCGTACGCATGATGTCGTCGAGGGTTTCGTTCCAGACGGTCTGGTTGGCCGGGTTTCCCCAGATGTTGGAGCCGCTGCCGTCGGCCTCGTGCAGGTTCCACTCGGTCATCCACACCGGCTTGCCGTTCTGGTCGGCCAGCGGGTAGTTCTTGAGCCGGCCGGAGTCCTCGGTGCCGTAGAGGTGGCCGCCGATGTAGCCGATGTTGTTGCGGGCGGTCGCGTCGTTGAGGGTCGGGTCGGTGTAGCCGTAGTTGAGGTTCACGGCCTCGGCGACCATCAGTTTCGTGTTCTGTACCTTGGCGCCCTGGTCTCGGACGAAGTTGCGCAGCTCGGTGCCGCTCCAGTCCATCGAGTCGTAGTCGGGGTGCCAGTCGGGTTCGTTCTGCACGGAGGTGACGTCGACGGTCACTCCCTGGCCGCGCATGTACTGGACGTAGTTGTTGAGGTGACCGGCGTAGTCGTCGTAGTAGTCGGTCTTGAGCTTGCCGCCGTTGACGCGGCTGTTGTTGGTCTTCCAGGCGGCCGGTGCGGTCCAGGGCGAGGCGAGGATCTTGACGCCGGAGCCGTACGACTTGGCGGTCTTCAAGGCGTTGACCTGTGTCGGCCATTCGCCGGAGACGGGCGAGATCCCGGTACGCACGATCGACAGCCCCAGCTGGTTGCTGCCGAGCCCGACCAGCGTCTGCGTCTCCGCGGTCGACCAGGCGCTGCCCCAGATCGAGACCGCCGCGCCGAAGCCGTCGATCGGCTGGTACTTGGTGGCTGTGTTCACGGTGATGTCCGGCGTAGCGCCAGGACCAGTGCTCGGCGACGACGAAGGCGGTGATGACGGCGGTGTCGTGCCGCCGGTGCAGGCCACTCCGTTGACCGCGAAGCTCGTGGGGGACGGGTTGCTGCCGGTCCAGGCGCCGGTGAACCCGAACGACACGGTGCCGTTGGTCGCCACCGCGCCGTTGTAGGCGACGTTGCGGGCGCTGACCGCCGCGCCGCTCTGGGTCACGGTCGCGTTCCAGGCTTGGCCGGCGGTCTGCCCGGCGCCGTACGACCAGGTCAGGTTCCAGCTGGTCAACGGGTCGCCGAGGTTGGTGACGGTGACGTCGGCGTTGAAGCCGCTCTGCCATTGCGACGAGACGGCGTACTTGACCGCGCAGCCCGCGGCCTCGGCGCCGGCCGGTAACGCGACGGCCGCCGCCGTGGCGGCGAGCAGCGCGACGCCAGCGCCGATCAGGGGTTTTCGCACGAGGATTTCTCCTGTCGGGGATGAGAACAGGGGGAGCCTCGAGGCTACGGGAGCGCTCCCATATCGCTCAATGCCGACTATCCGGACCGTCGCGGCGTAACGGTTTTCAGGAGCTTTGCCAACGTTGAACTTTTCGGTTCAGTGTTCTACGGTGAACCACATGGTTCAGCAAGCTGTCCTGGATCGGGTGTTCGCCGCACTGGCCGACCCCACCCGCCGTGGAGTCCTCATCCGGCTCGGCGAGGGCCCCGCCACCGTCGGTGAGCTCACCGAGCCCGCCGGGATGACCCTGACCGGAATGAAGAAGCACGTCCAGGTCCTCGAGGACGCCGGTCTCGTCGTCACCGAGAAGGTCGGCCGGACCCGGCAGTGCCGCCTCAGCGCCGCCCCGCTGGACGACGCGATGGCGTGGATCAGCTTCTACCAGCGGCTCTGGGGTCGTCGCCTGGACGGACTCGACGCCTACTTCCCCCTGCGCACCGACTCGAAGGGAACCGGCGAATGACGCTGGAGATGCGGATGGCGCGGCAGCTGCCGGCCACGCCGGGGGAGGTCTTCGACGCCTGCACCGACGCCGAGAAGCAGAAGATCTGGTTCACGATCCTCGACGAGACGCCGGGGATCGTGGAGATCGACGTGGACCTGCGCGTCGGCGGCCGGCAGACGGCCGTGTGGGGGCCCCGACGTGCTGTTCCGGGAGACCCAGACGTTCCTGGAGATCGACCGGCCGCACCGGCTCGTCACCGAGTCGGTCGGCGTCAGCCCGGACGGCCAGTCGATGACGACCCGGATCGAGGCCTTCCTGACCCGCCGATCGTCGGCGCCGGCCGATGCGTAAGGCCGCGCTCGTCGTCGTGCCCGCCCTCGCCCGGCGCGCGGCTCAGCCGGTACCCCGGGTGGGCTGACCCGCTGCCGGGCGTGTCCGTGCTTCGGGTGCTCCCGGTCGGACAGTGCGACCTGAATCACTCAGGCGATGTGCTGCCACCAGGCGTCGATCTCCGGCGGGCTGTCCACATCGACCCGCTGGCCGGGGCGCGGGATGGCCAGCCGGACGTCGCGCGCCTTGGCCTCGCGCCAGGTGCGGTCGGCGGGCTCGGCCCAGTGGTGCGGGGCCAGGTCGAAGGTGGCCCAGTGCACGGGGATCATCAGGCCGCCGTGGACGTCGACGTGGGTGGCGACGCCGTCCTCGGGCACCATGTGGATGTCGGCCCAGTCGTTGCCGTACGCCCCGATCTGCACCAGCGTGGCGTCGAACGGGCCGTGCTCCGCGCCGATCTCGGCGAAGCCGGGGAAGTAGCCGGTGTCGCCGGAGTAGAAGACGCGGCGGGTCGGGCCCTTGATCACCCAGCTGGCCCAGAGCGTCTCGTCACGGCTGAACCCGCGACCGGAGAAGTGCCGGGCCGGGGTGGCGACCAGTTCGAGACCGGCGACCCGGGTCGACTCGTTCCAGTCGAGCTCGGTGATGCGGGACTCCGGCACGCCCCAGCGCTCCAGGTGGGCACCGACGCCGAGCGGCACGACGAACATCGTGGTCTGCAGGTCGGCAAGGGTCTGGATGGTCGGCATGTCGAGGTGGTCGTAGTGGTCGTGTGAGATCACGACAGCGTCCAGCGGCGGCAGGTCACGCAGTCCGACCGGCGGCCGGTGCAGGCGGCGCGGGCCGGCCAGCGGGGTCGGTGAGCAGCGGTCGCTCCACACCGGGTCGAGCATGACCCGGTGGCCCTCGATCTCGATCAGGGCGGTCGAGTGGCCATACCACGTGATGTGCAGGCCCTGCGCGTCGCCGGAAGCGGGCTCGGCGAGCGGGACGGGCCGGTGCGGGCGGCGTGCCTGGCCGCCGGTCAGTGCGGCGGCGGCGACCCGCGGGACGGCCGACAGCGAGATACCGGTGCTGGTGGGCACGTTGTTGCGGAACCGCCCGTCGGAGAACTGGGGCGAGGCCTCGACGCGGGCGCGGCGGGCGCCGGTGGCCTTCCCGCCGATCTGTGCGGCGATGTTGAACCGGTTGTCCATGGCTGCGCGACTCCTTCTGTCGGGTCGTTCATCGGCTGCGTCGGCGGGACCTTGAAGCCTGACTCGAATGTAAGCGGTGATAACAATGTAGCCAACGCCCACAATGTGTTTGTCGCCTACATCACCGGTACGATGACGTCATGAGAGCTCGGCCTTACCACCACGGAGATCTCCGCGCCGCCCTGCTGTCGCTGGCCGAGCAGACCCTGCGCGAGCGGGGTCCCGCCGAGCTGTCGCTGCGGGAGCTGGCCCGTGAGGCGGGGGTCAGCCCGGCCGCGCCGAGCCGCCACTTCAAGACCAAACAGGCGCTGCTCGACGCGCTGGCGCTGGAGGGCTTCCAGCGCCTCACCACGGCGCTCGACGCGAGCCTCGAGCGTGCCGGTGAGGCGTTCGGTGATCGGCTGTCCGGCCTCGCGCGGACCTACCTCGACTTCGCCATCACCAACACCGCACTTCTCGATCTGATGTACGGGCGCAAGCACGATCCCGACGCGACGGCGGAGCTCGTGGCCGCCACCCACCGGCTGAAGAATCTGGCCACGGATCTGATCGAGTCCGGGCAGCGCGGCGGGCAGGTCCGGCCCGGGCCGGTCGAGCGTCAGGCCGTACCGCTGATGGTGGCCCTTCAGGGTTTGACCGCTCTTGCCCTGACCGGCGGTTTCACGCAGGAGCAGCTCGATCAGGGCGTCGACGAGACCATCGCGTTCATCCTGCGTGGTTACGCGCCCTGACCGCCGTCCAGCCGGGTCGCGTCGAGCAGGACACGGACCGCGGCGGTGTCGCCGATGACCGTGATCCCGGCGTCCTCGAGCGGGGCGCCGCCGATGACGAGCGCCTTCCAGGCCGCGGTGGTGGCCTCGACCCGGGCGTCGACGTGGTCCGGAAGTGGCCGCTTCGTGATGGTGGTCCCGGCCGGGCCGGCGGTCGCCAGATAGGCGACCGGCTCGTTCCCGGCCGTGCGTGCGTCGGTCAGCCGCAACGCCACGACGCGGGAGGGGCCGTCGCCCGGCACCGCCCGCGCGTGTGAGCGCATGGCCAGCACGAGCGTGTCGGGGCTCATGTCGGCTTCGAGCGGAAGCCGCGGCGATCGCACCGCCCACCGGGACAGGGCCGCGTTGACCTCCTCGAGGTCGCGTCCCCAGTCGGTGAGGTCGTAGACGGTGACGTCGGCGGGCCGGGGCAGCGCCCGCCGCACGACGACGCCCGACTCCTCGAGTTCCTGCAGCCGCCGCGAGAGTGCCCCGGGGCCGATGCCGGGAATGTCGTGCTGCAGGTCGATGAACCGTTTCGGACCCAGCAGCAGCTCGCGCACGACGATCAGGGCCCACCGATCGCCGATGAGGTCCAGCGCGTGCGCCGAGGCGCAGCCGTCGTTGTACGAGCCGTACGTCCTTCGTGTCGCCACCCGGCCAGCGTAGCTACTTGTGCGGTAGTGGCAACTACTGTTTTAGTAGCTCGATGAAAGCCCTTGTTTGGAGCACGGTTCGTCACGAACGTCACGCCCTGGTCCGTGACCTGGCCGCTCTGACGGCGGAGCAGTGGACTGCGCCCACCGCCTGCGCCGGCTGGGACGTGCACGACGTCGTGGCTCACCTGGTCGACAGCGCGAAGGCGACGAGAATCGGTTTCGTACGCGACATGATCGCGGCCCGGTTCGACTTCGACCGGCAGAACGCCCTCGGCGTCGCCCGCGAACGGCACGACGACCCCGCGCAGACCCTCGCCGCGTTCCGGGCCGTCGTCGAGCGCACCAGCACCCCGCCCGCACCGATCGCCACCCGCCTGGTCGAGGCGTTCGTGCACGGCGAGGACATCCGGCGTGCCGTCGGGCTCACCGGCGACTACCCGCCCGACCAGGTCGCCGCCGCGCTGGAGTTCCAGCTGCGCACCACCGTGAAGATGGGCGGCGGCCGGGAACGCGCCGACGGGCTGCGGCTCGTCGCCTCGGACGCGACCGTCGACACCGGCAGCGGGCCGGAGGTGAACGGATCGGCTCTCGCCCTACTGCTCGCCGTCTCCGGGCGCCCGGTGCGCCCGGACGAGCTCACCGGACCCGGAACTCAGGCCCTCATCGGAGGAAATCCCTGAGCACCCGGATCCAGGCGTCGTGCTGTTCCAGGTGCGCGTCGTGCCCGCAGTCGGCGATGACGGTGTGGGTGACCTCGGGGCGCGTCCTCAGCATCCGCTGCGACTCGGGCGCCTCGATGACGCCCCGCTCGGCCAGCACCAGCAGGGTGGGAGCCTTCACCCGCTGCCATTCGTCCCACCGGGCCAGCGCCGCCACCGGGGTGATGGCGGCCCGCATGACGTCGGCGTCGAACCGGGGCCGGAGCCCGTCCGCGCACTGCTCCAGGTCATCGAGCCACGCCCGCGCGATGGGTGTCGATCCGAGGAAGCCGGCCGCCGTGCCGGGGTCCGGGAACGGCACCGGCCAGGACGAGAAGAACGCGCCCAGCTTCGCCGGATAGTCACCCTCGTCGCCGCCGACGCCGGCCTCCAGCATCACCAGCCGGCCCACCACATCGGGATGCCAGGCGGCGGTCAGCATCGCGGTGTGCCCGCCCATCGACTGCCCGGCGATCGTGACCGGCCGCCCACCGGCGAGCTCGTGCACGACGGCCACGACGTCGTCGACGTACGCCCGCCGGGAGACGTCCTCCGGCCGGCGGGTCGCATGGCCGTGGCCGCGCTGATCCACCGCGATCACCCGGTGGTCAGGCAGCAGGGCGGCGGCCGTGGGCAGCATCTCCCGCGCGCTTCCGGCCAGGCCGTGCAGCAGGACGACCACGTCGTCGCCACCCGGCCCGCTGTCTAGGCAGGACAGGGTGACGCCGTCCCGATGCACCTCGACCCTGCGCACCGCTCAGCCACGCTCGCAGCGGTACGTGATCTCGGCGCCCGCCTGGACCGGGGACGGCTCGAGGATGTTGACGGTGGCGGTCTCGGTGGTCGTGCCGGCGCCGCTGAACGTCCACTTGAGGGTGAGCGCGGCCGTGTCCTGGCCGCTGCCGACCTGCTCGGTCAGCACGGCGCCGGGCGCAGCGTCCGAACGGAACCACTGGTAGCGGATCACGCCGCTCCTGCCGTTGGTACGCACGGTGGCGACCACCTCGACGGTGACATCGCAGCGGTCACCGGCCGGTTCGGGTACGGCCACCGAAACGCCCTCGACCTCGAGCGGGCTCAGCCGCTGCCAGATGTAGAAGCCGACCACCCCGATCAGCGCGAACGTGACCAGGCTCGACAGCAGCGACACGAGGCGGCGCCAGACCGGCCTCGGCCGCTTCGCCGGGGCCGGTTCCGGCCATGACGGGCTGGGTGCCGGGGTTGCGGGCACTCCGGGGCCGAAGCGCATCTCCCGCTCGGCGCGCACCGTCGCCTCCGGCGCGTTCCGGTACGCGGTCTGCGGATGCATGCTCCTCGCCGGCGGGGTGAGGTTGACGGTCGCGTCCGGGTCGCCGAGGTGCGCGGTGGGGTTGCTGAAGTTCACCGTGCGAGCGGGACCGTCGACGGTCGCCCACGGATCGACGGGTTCCTCCGGCCGGGTCACATCCGCCTCCTAACCGGGCGTGCAGAAGTTCACGAGGGTCACGGTCGCCGACGACCTCGAGCGGCCCGAGTTGCCGGCCGGGTCCACGGCGACGATCGCGACCGCGATGCGGGTCTCCGTCTTCGGGATCGGCAGCGGGCCGAGCGTTCCCTGGAAGACATTGCGGCCGGCCGACTTCATCGCCACGGTGGAGGTCGTGCCGTTGAGGGTGTAGCGGAAGGTGACCCTCAGCGCGGCCGCGGCGCTGCGGTCGTCGGTGACGCCGGCCGTGATGGTGCTCGCGCGCCGGCCGTACTGGCAGCCTTCCCCCTCGATCGCCGTCGGGCTCGCCGTGGGTGCGCCGACCGCCGGAGCGGTGGTGTCCGCCGGGGGCGGTGGTGAGGTGCTGACCGACGGGCTCGGGGCGGGTGTGGTGGTGGTCGGCGGGGCGGCCGGTGACTTGCTGGGCGTGGTGCCCGGGGTCGCCGTTGCCGGATCGGCCGGCGTCGCCGAGTCGCCCGGTGACGCCGAGACCGACGGTGACGCAGGCACCGCCGGCGACGCCGAAGCGACCGGAGGGACGGGGGCGGACGGCCCGGTCGCCGCCGGATCGGTGGGGGCCAGGGTGGTCAGGCCCTCGGCCACGATCGGCTTCCCGTCGGCGGCCACCGCGTACTGGTAACCCACCCCGCCGATCAGCAGTGCGGCCACGGCGGCACCGGCGGCCAGGACGGTCAGCTTGCGGTTGCCGCGGATACCACGGGGACGGCCCGCCGCTGCACCACCGAGACGGCCTGCCGTCGAGCCACCGGGGCGGCCCGCCGTCGTACCACCGAGTGCCGTCGAGGCGACGCTGGTGGCGCCCGAGTTGCCGTCCGGGAACGGCCACAACGCGGCGAGCAGGGCGGCCCGGCGTGCCAGCTCGCGCAGGCCGCGGTCCTCCCAGTCCGGGCCGTACGCCGCACCGGCCACGCTCTCGAGGATGTCGAGGAACGCGACGGCGTGCGGCGGCCGGTCGGCGGGCTGCTTGGCCATGCCGTGCCGGAGCAGGTCGTGCACCGGCGCGGGGGCCGGATCGGTCGGGATGGGCGCGTTGGCGTGCTGGTCGTGCAGGGCGAACAGGTTCGTCCCGTCGTACGGCGGCCTGCCGGTGAGACATTCGAAGAACGTGGCCGTGGCGGCGTAGATGTCGCAGGCCGGTGTCGCCGGTGCGCCGGTCCACTGCTCCGGGGCCATGTAGCGGGGCGTGCCGGAGACGATGGCGCCGGTGCCCGTACCGACCGGTGTGGCGATGCCGAAGTCGGCGAGCTTGCTCTGGCCCTCGCCGGTGACCAGCACGTTCTCCGGCTTGTAGTCGCGGTGCACCACCCGGCGGCGGTGCGCCGCGGCCAGTCCGGCGAGGGAGCCCTTGAGCACCGCCAGCGCCGACTCGGGCGTGGTCGGGCCGTGCTCGCGCAGCATGTGCCGCAGCGACACGCCGTTGACGAGTTCCATCACGATCGCCGCGCCGCCGGTGGACTCGACGTACTCGTACAGCCGGGAGATGTTGGGATCGTCGATCTCGCCGAGCAGTTGCGCCTCGCGCCGGAAGGCGGCGCGGAAGGACGCGTCGTCGCCGAGGGCGTTCGTCAGGTACTTGATCGCGACCGGGGTGCCGGTCGGGTCATGCGTGGCGAGCACCACGCTGCCCGACGCACCGGCGCCGAGCTGACGAACAGGCGTGTAGCCGGTCAGCTGCCAGCCGGTCATGCGAAGGACTCCACCATCCGGGGGCGGATCCTGCCTCCGCCGCGACGATCCATTCTGGCCGCGAACGGGGTAGCCGGGATCCGCGCATCAGCTGTTTTCGATGACCGGACGGGTGACCTCGAACGGTGCCGCTTGCCGTAGGGAGACGGCGGCCGCGCCGAACGCCGCGGTCAGCAGGAGGTTGGTCAGCACGGCCAGCCAGCCGAGGTTGGCGATGTGGGCGACCGGCCACAGCAGTCCGCCGGCCGCGACCAGCGCGACGGCCCAGGCGGGGACCCTGTGCCGCAGCATCACCGCACCGAGCAACAGCGTCAGCGGGAAGCACAGCCCGAGCGGCTTGATCAGGACGGCGGCTCCGGAGGCGTCGACCAGGTCGGTGTCGCCGAGGGAGACGTGGATGGTGTTGAAGCCGTACGCGACGTCACCGGCCGCGCCGAGCACTCCGGCCAGCAGCAACGCCACGGCCAGTGGGCCGTCGCCGAGGGTGGCCAGGCGGATCATCACGACGGTGTAGCCGGCGGCGGCGAGGACATGGACCACGCCGGCGGTGGGGTCGTCCCAGCCGCGGGTTGCGTAGAGCACGTCGGCGATCAGGTAGACGACAGGGGCGACGAGGAGCGACCCGGTGAGCAGCCGCTGCAGAGGTGTGGAGGTCATGGTGCCGACTGTCCTTGCCGCCGTCCCGCTGCGGATCCGGGCCGGCCCTCGAATGTCCCCAGGGTTAACCCCGGTCACAGGGCGGTCGTCCGCTGGCACGATACAGACGTGGATGCCGGGGCGGGGCCGCGCTGGGCGGTGGGCGCGGCGACGGCCGTGCTCGTCGCCGGTGGCTTCGTGCTCGGCCCGCACGTCGGGAACCTGCACAACGGCCTGATCGCGGCCTCGTTCACCGCCGTCGGGCTGTACGTGCTGGCCAATCGAACCGGCAATCGGGAGGGCCGGCTGTTCGTGGCGGTCGGCGTCGCGCACGCGGTCATGTTCGCGGGCCGCGAGTACGGCCTGCGTCCCGGGCCGCTGCCGGGTGCGAGCTGGATCGGCTGGCTCGGTGTCTGGCCGTTGCCGCTGGTGCTGGTCCTGGTGGGTGTCGCGGTGATGTGCTTCCCGACCGGGCGGCTGCCGTCGCGGGGCTGGGTGCCGGTCGTGGGCGTACTGCTCACCCTGGGGTTGATCCTCTCGACGGTGTCGGCGTTGTGGCCGGTGGAGTACGCACGGACCGGGCTGGTCGCCGCGCACCCGCTCACGGTGCCCGGGCGGGCGGCGGCCGAGGCGTTCTACGGGGTGGCCCGGCCGGTGTCCTATCTGCTGTTTCAGCTGACCTGGGTGGCCTGCGTGGCGGTGCGGGTGCGGCGGGCTCAGGGTGACGAGGCCAGGCAGATGCGCTGGTTCCTCTACGCCGCCACGGTGTCGGCCGCCGTGATGGTCACCGGCCTGGTGGTGTGGCACTCGCCGGTGCCGGGCACGCTGGCGGGGCCGTTGCTCGCGCTTGCGGCAGGTTCCGCGATCCTGCGCCACCGGCTCTACGACATCGATCCGGTGCTCAACAAATCGCTGGTCTTCGGGGGGATGGCCGTGCTGGTGACGGCCGGGTACGCCGTGGTGGTGACCGGTGTGGGCCGGCTGGTCGGCGGCTCCGGCACATGGCTGTCGCTGCTGGCCACGGCGGTCGTCGCGGTCACCTTCGAACCGGCGCGTGCCCGCTTGCAACGGCTGGCCGACCGGCTCGTCTTCGGCCGGCGCGCCACACCGTACGAGGCGCTGGCCCGGCTGTCGGCGCATTTGACCGCCCCGTCCGGCGGGCTGCTCGACGGCATCTGCGGCACCGTCGCCGACGCCGTCGCGGCACGTGAGGTGATCCTGTGGACCGGCACCGCCGAGGAGTTGAGGGCGGTGTCGGTCTGGCCGGTCACCACGCCGCGGCCGGCCGGCACCCGGACGCTGGCCGACCTGGACGCCGTGCCGGTGCGCCATGACGGCCGGTTCCGCGGGGCGATCACGGTGCGGAAGACGCCCGGTGAGACCCTGTCCGCCGCCGAGTCCCGCCTCGTCGGTGATCTCGCCGCGCAGGCCGGGCTGGTGCTGGAGTTGCGGGCGACCGCCCAGCGCCTGATCGTGGCCGGTGACGGGGCGCGTCGCCGGCTGGAACGCGACCTGCACGACGGCGCCCAGCAACGGCTGGTGACGGTGGCGATGGAGCTCGGTGCGGTGGTCCGGCTGGCCACCACGACCGGGGCGGCCGAGGTCGCCGAGCGCGCCGACGACGTCCGGAGGCAGCTGCTGGAGGCCACCGCGGAACTGCGTGAGATGGCCCGTGGACTGCACCCGGCCGTGCTGACCCAGGACGGCCTCGGACCCGCGATCGGGTTCCTCGCCGACCGGTCGCCGCTGCCGGTGCGGCTGACCATGTCGGTACCCCGGCGGCTGCCGGCCGAGGTCGAGTCGACCGCCTACTTCGTGATCAGCGAAGGTTTGACGAACGCCGCCAGACACTCCGGGTCGGCAGCCGTCGCGGTACGCGTCGAGCTGGACGCGACGGGCCTGACCGTGGAGGTTCACGACGAAGGGTGCGGCGGCGCCGAGTTCCGGTCCGGCAGCGGCCTGGAAGGGCTGGCCGACCGGCTCGCCATCCTGGATGCGCGGCTGAGCGTCGACAGCGGACCGGCCGGTACCCGCCTGCGGACGGTGATCCCGTGCGGGTGATGCTGGCCGACGACGCGGTGCTGTTCCGCGAGGGCCTGGCCCGGATCCTCACCGACTCCGGATTCACGGTGACCGGCCAGGCCGGGGACGGAGCCGCGCTGATCGGCCTGGTGCGCGCCGACCCGCCCGACGTCGCCGTGATCGACCTGCGCATGCCGCCCGGATTCTCCGCCGAGGGCATCGACACCGCGGCCGCCATCCGGGCGATGGCACCGGGCGTCGGCCTCATGCTGCTGTCGCAGTACGTCGAGGTGCACCATGCCCTGCGTCTGATGACCGATTTCGACGCGGGAGTGGGATACCTGCTCAAGGACCGTGTCTCCGACCTCACGGCGTTCGGGGCCGACGTACGAAAGGTGGCGCGTGGCGCGACGGTCATCGATCCGGAGCTGGTGACCCGGCTGGTCGCCCGTCGACGGGAGCGCGACCCGCTGGACATGCTCACCGGCCGGGAGCGCGACGTGCTGGCCCTGATGGCCCGGGGCCTGTCCAACGCCGCGGTCGCCGCCGACCTGCATCTGTCGGTCAAGACCGTGGAGGCGTACGTGACCTCGATCTTCGGCAAACTCGGCCTGGTCCAGCACGAGCGGGAACATCGTCGCGTGCTGGCCGTCCTGACCTTCCTCCGCGCTTGAGGGCCGTTAGAGTGCCTTGGTGACGAAGCTACGGGCACAGATCGTTGCCGACCTCGGAGTGAACCAGTCGATCACGCCCGAGGACGAGGTCCGGGAGCGGGTCGAGTTCCTGAAGGCCTACCTGCGATCCACCCCGGCCAAGGGTTTCGTGCTGGGCATCAGCGGCGGCCAGGACAGCACCCTCGCCGGCCGGCTCTGTCAGCTCGCCGCCGAACAGCTGCGGGCCGAGGGGCACGAGGCCGAGTTCGTGGCGGTGCGCCTGCCGTACGGGGTGCAGGCCGACGAGGGCGACGCGCAGATCGCCCTGGAGTTCATCCGCCCCGACCGGTCGGTCGCGGTCGACGTCAAACCCGGTGCCGACGCGGTGTCCGCCGCGACGGCCCGCGGCGCGGGAGTCGAGCTGCGCGACTTCGTCCGCGGCAACATCAAGGCCCGCGAGCGCATGGTCATCCAGTACGCGATCGCCGGTCAGCTGAACATGCTGGTCGTCGGCACCGACCACGCCGCCGAGGCGGTCACCGGCTTCTTCACCAAGTACGGTGACGGCGGCGTCGACCTCACCCCGCTGACCGGGCTGACCAAACGCCAGGGCGCCGCGCTGCTGCGGGCGCTGGGCGCGCCGGCGAGCTGCTGGCAGAAGGTGCCGACCGCCGACCTGGAGGACGACCGCCCGGCGATCCCGGACGAGGTGGCGCTGGGCATCACGTACGCCGACATCGACGACTACCTCGAAGGCGCTGAGGTCACCCCTGAGGTGGCTGCCAGGGTGGAGTCGCTGTATCTGGCCACCCGTCACAAGCGCACCGTCCCGGTCACCCCGCTCGACGACTGGTGGCGCGCTGTGACCTCTACGAGTAGATGACTTCGCGCATGAGCTTCGCTGTGGGCGCGTTCGGGCACAGCTTGTACACGGCTTCCAGCCGGTCTTCATCGAAGTGCTCGAAGTCTCGTACGGTGGTCGGGCGGGTTTCCTCGTCGGTGATCTCGTATTCCACCGTGTTGGCGCACAGCGAGATGAGCACGCCGAGCGAGTCGATGATGCTGTCGCCGTTGCCGATGCGCTGATCGATGACGACGGCCTTTTTCTCCGCCTTGGTCAGCCGGTGGGAGTCCGGCACCGAAGCCTCGCAGAAGTAGGTGCCGCTGTTTTCGGCCCACACCTCTTCGAGTGACGTGTACGTGACCTTGTCGTCGGAATCACCGACGTTGCATTCGATGGTGATCTCCCGAGGCGCTGTGGACGGGGTCGGCGTCGGGCTCGACATGGCCGGCGTCGCGGCATAGGTGGTGCTGCTGACGGTGGGTGCCGGCCGTGACGGCGAAGCGATCACCGCAACGGATGCGGCAGCAACGGGCGCTGCCGTCGTGGTCGTCTCAGGTTCACCTCCGGTCAGCGCGATGCCGGCGCCACCGGCCAGCACGAGCGCCGCAGCGGCGGCCGCGGCTTTCGCCGGGTGGCGCTGCGCGATCCGGACGACGGGAAGACCCGAGAGAACACGCAGGATGCCCGCGAGACCGGTCGTCGACGTCATCGCCGCTTGCGGGACGCTCCGGAACGCTCGCGGCAGGTCGGTGGTGAACCGGGTCAGCTCGGTCGCCCAGACGGTGTGGCTCACCCCGGCCGCCCGTTCCTCGAACTCCGGGAACTTCAGATATCCCTGAGCGGCGGCCTCACCCAGCCGCTCGACGACATGGGCGCGCTGTTCATAGGTAGCCCGGCGGAGGAGGTCCGTAGTGAAGGCCGCGAGTTCGTCGGCCCAGACCGTGAAGCTGGCCGCAGTGGACCGCTGCTCGAATTCGGGCAGGCTGATCCGCCCCTCGACGAGAGCCTGGTTGAGGCTCGCGACGACCTGCTCCCGCTGCACGTTACTGGCGCGAACCCGATGATCCGTCACAACCCGCTCCCCACGCCCCGCCCACTCGATGTCCGCGATATCGGCGGCTCAGGCTTTGACTTGAGGTCCGGGCCGGCATCCCGCAGCGCGTCGAAGGGGTTTCCCTGTTGCCCCACAGGGTCGCTGTGGGTTGGCCGACTGCAAGGGCGAGGCGAAGCCCCGAGAACGCCAGTTCGTCGCCCGCAGCCTCCAGCGACGAGCGGGCAACCTGATCCTCTGGCCCATCCTCGGCCGGGTGCCCCGACACCTGCACGAGTTCCAGCCCCGGACGCCCCGGCGCGGACCGCCCCCGGCCCAACCGACCCTGAGCGCCGAGGAACTCACCCGCTTCCTCGATTATCTCTTCACCATCGCCGACCGTGCACGGCGCGACGACGAGGCACTTCTCCGTCGCCAAGCCGTCTATCTACTCGGATTCGACGGCAGGACAGAGGCCGTCGACTGGCTCCGCACCGAATGGCATCGCGCTGGCCGAACCCGCCCGCCGGACCACGACATCGCCGGCCTACTGGCTGCCCGATCCGCCTCCGTGGCGCTGGCCGTCGGCGGGGACAGCTCCCACCTCTACGACTTCGTCGACCACATGACCGACCAGTCCGACGAGGTGGCCAACCTCAACTACTGGGCCTACTGGATCGGCGAGCTCAGCGACGAACAGACCGACGACGCGTTCATGCTCAGCGCCGACACCCGTTCGTGGACGGGCACCAGGCTGCTGCAACACCTGTTGGAGCGCCTCGACCCGGCATCACCGCACCGGCCGCTGAACATCTGCACCCTCCACGCCCTGATCGCCTCCCGCCCATCACTGCTCACCGAACGCCCCGTAGTTCGGTCCACGTTCGGCGAGGTGCTCGCCGCCTTCGGATACGAACTCGGCCTGCTCAAGCGCATCCGCCGAACCGGCTGGTGGCACGCCGGAGTCCGAGACCCCGAGTCCGTCGCCGAACACACCATGCGCACCGCCCAGCTCGCGGCCCTCATCGCGGCCGAGGAAGGCGCCGACCCGGCTCGTGCAGCATTCCTGGCCCTGTGGCACGACACCCAGGAGACCCGTACCGGCGACCTACCGCACACTGCCACCGCGTACCTGACCAAGCCCGACCCCTACCAGATCACAGCAGACCAGACCGACCGGTTGCCCAACCGCTCCCGAGACGCGGTCCGCGCCGCTGTCAACGAGTACGAGTCCCGTCAGACACCCGAAGCGCTGTGCGCCAAGGACGCCGACAAGTTGGAGATGCTCCTCCAGGCCATTGAATATCAGGACATAGGCGTGAGCCGCGTCGAGGGCTGGATTGACTCGGCACGTAAGGACCTCAAGACCGAGACCAGTCGTCGAATTGCTGAAGCTGCAGTGACCCTGTCACCCCTCGCATTGCGAGACCGATAGAGCTCGATCAACTGACTGATTTGTTGGCAAGAGAGCGTTTCGCGCGGATCTTCTTCAGGATGTCAACGCGCCCATATCGGCCAGCGGGTTGGCTTCGGGAAGTGTCGGCAAGGGAGACGTGACCATGCGGCCCGGATGGTCAGCGGCCGTCGCCGGTTTCACCCGTTATGGCGATTCTTGATCCCTGAACAGGGGATAGTATCGACAGAATGCAAGCACTCGATTCAACGGGAGAGTTTTGGCTTCCCGGCCCGTATGGCGTGAAACAGTATGGCCGCCTGGTCTTCGACCCGGTTGACGGTGCGTCGCTAACCCTCGCGGAAGCTCTGGTGGAACGTATGCCAACGGAGAAGAGCATGAGAAGGAAGGTGGTATGCGCCGCCGCATACTTGGCCTTCTTGACTACGGAAATTATCGCCAAAAGGTCACGCTGATCGACACCATCAACGGGAACCGTAGGCTGTACAGGCCAAACATCATCCTTATTGGAGGGCACTTCGAAACCGATGAAGAGACCGTCTTTGAGTCGGTCATTGTTCGCCTGCGAGACGCGGCGCCATGGGTCGATAGGAAAGCAATCACGGTGGATGACGATCGCCCGGTTGGTGGCGTTGAGCGGCGTGACATTGCATGCCGTCTAGATGTTCCCGAAAGAAGCCATGCCAGATTCTCGCGCGGTGAAATTGACCTAGCTTTCCACTGGTCTCGACATGATGTTGAGCTTGAGCGCTTCGCTGTCGAGTATTGGCCAGAGTTTACGATCGAGTATGATGAGCGAGCGTCGTTAGACGAGATTATTGAAGATGCGGGAAATCTGCAGAGTCTGTCTTCCCTGTGCGTAGACCGCTCCGACGTATTTATAAGCCTGCGCCTCTATCGCTCGGACCACCCAGTGACGAATCTTAACGGATCTCCGTTTGAAGGTACGCGTCGTCCGATAGAATTCAAGGCGCATGCACGAACCAGGGCAGCAGTTCAATGCAAAGCGAATAGACGCTCACAGGGTTGTCGTCCCCTTGGACGACTTCGGTGGCGTTACGGCGATCGCGACTTGGCTCGACCGAGTGCCTGGCGTTACTCCTATCGTCGGTTCACTGTTGACTATGCGGGCGCAAAGTGTTTACGCAGAGAATAGATTCCTAAACGTATCCTCCGCGGCGGAGGGTTTGCATCGAGCTTTCGTTGGCCGAGGCAGGTACATGCCGCAGTCAAGTTTCGACAAACTTAGGCGGGCAATACGCGAGCAGATGGTGCCGCCGGAGCATCAGGAGTGGTTCACGAACGTGATGGCGCACGCGAACGATTTCGACCTCGACCGCCGTTTGAACGACCTCGTAGCTGAACTGGGAAGTCTCGCCTCCTTCTTGGTCGGTGGGGACACCGCGATGTGGGTAAAAGCCGTCAAAAAAGCGAGGAACAACCTCACTCATCTTGATGATAATCGTCAGAGCTTTGACGGATCAGACTTGTACTGGCTGGCAGATAGCCTATTCCAGGTCACAAGGCTTTGCCTCCTGATGCGCACCGGCTTAGCTGCGGATCGGCTACCGAAGATTGTGAAACATATTTATGGCTGGAGCGATATCGGAAAGCTAGAGCGTGCAGTCGAACGCATCGCAGGCCAGCCGATATGACCTGACGGCAACCAAATGATTTTTCAGCGTGTAGCTGATAGAACTCGATTGTGCATCTGCGGCGTGATCTCGACGGGGTGGTTAATCAATTTCTTGGTGGGCCGCACTCGCACGCCGCGGTTCGCGTTTGGCCTAACTGCTGCGACGACGGATGCGGGAGAGGGTGTCCACTGCGGCGTCGTCGGCTTCGGGGAGGGTGTGTAGGTACTTCGGGGTGGTGGAGATGTTGGCGTGGCCGAGGCGCTCCTTCACCACCTGGAGATCTGCGCCGCCGACCAACAGTCAGGAAGCGTGAGCGTGGCGTAGGTCGTGGATGCGGACTCTGCCGATCTGGGCCTTCTCCAAGGCGGGGTACCAGACGTTTCATGCGGATCCAGGAGCGCGGGATGTTGCCATCGGTGGTCAGGTCTCGCTTGGCTCGCGGGGGTTCTTGCCGCCGGCTCGGCGCTGGGAACGGTAGATCGCGAATGCGGCCCTGGAGTGCTGGCAGCGGCACTTTGCGGCGGTGTAGGCGCTCAACGTGCCGTGACGGTACTGACGGCCATGGTCGTTCGGGTCGGTCAGGCCGAGCGTCTCCCGGTCGGGGACCACGCGGAGTTTCGGACCGGTGGCGTTCGCCGGGTCGCGGATCGCGAACAGGAGGTCGTCCGGGCGTAGGCGGTGCTCCTCGACCTTCGAGTACTCCTTCACCAGGAAGCGATCACCCGACGGGTCGAGGCGCTTGCTCAACTCGACGGCCACCCGGCTCACCAGGAGCGTATGAGTGGCGAAGTTGATGTCTCGAGGCCGAAGCTCGGTCAGCTCGCCCCCAGTGGAGACCCGTCTCGATATCGGTCTCGACCAGGAACCGGAACTCGTTCTCCGGCAGCACCGCGTACAGGTCGCCGACCTGCTCGGGAGTGACGATCTCCCGTACCTTCGTTGGGGTGGCCGGCCGCTCACTGCAGTCGGTCAAGTCGTGACGCCTCGCTGCCGCTACGCTCGGCATTGGGTCTCCGGAAGCTCTTCGGTTTGCGGCCTGGAGCGAGTCGATCATCGCACGTCTTCCGGGGTGGATCGGGGATCCCGGGTGACGGCTCTGCCGTACCGGCCGGCCAGCGGGTTGGCAGTGAGACCATGCACGAGGACGCTGATGAGCACGGTCAGGCCGATGACGGTGACCGCGCGGTCGGCGCCGGGCCCGAGTTCTTCGAGGCTGAGCAGGGCGAAGACCAGTGAGGCGAGGCCGCGCGGACCGAACCAGCCGATGAACAGCACCGTCTTGCGATCGAACCCGGCGCCGATGAGGGCCAGCGCGACAGGCACCATGCGTACGACCGTCAGGCTAAGAACCGCATACAGCACGGTGACGAGGTTGGCCGACTCCAGCACGATGGGGATGGCGATCGCACCGAACACGAGCCAGACGAGCAGCGACACCAGGCCCCCGGTCTGTTCCAGGAACACCAGCTCGGCGGGTCCCCGGGGGCCTGCCATGGCTCCGAAGGCGAGTCCGGCGCAGAAGGCCGCGATGAACCCGTTGCCGTGAACGGCGACCGAGGCGAGGTAGGCGACCAGCGCCAGGGCGAGCACGGCGATACCCGCGAAATCCTCGGAGGCCCACCCGCGACTCCGCGCCAGCCTCAGCAACCATCCGCCCAGTCCTCCGGCGACGATGCCGACGCCGAGGCCGATGCCCAGCTCGGCGAGCGCATGCGCAGAGGTCGGCGCTCCCTTGACCGCCTCGGCCGAGGCGGCGCCGGCCAGCGCGAACATCACCACGGGGGTGACGATGCCGTCGTTCAGGCCGCTCTCGACGGTGATCAGCTCGCGCACTCTTCTGGGTACGGCGGGGTTGGCGACGACCGGGAGCCCGAGTGCGGCGTCGGTCGGTGCGAGGGCGGCGCCGATCAGCAGGGCGAGCCAGAGGCTGAGGCCGGGGAAGAACCAGTAGGCCAGCGCGAATCCGGCGAGGACGGTCAGGGGCAGCCCGACGGCGAGCAGCCGCAGGTACCGGCTCAGGTCCCGGCGTACCTCGCTGAACGGCACACCGGCGGCGTCCGAGAACAGCACCAGAACCAGGGCGATCTCGACCAGGGGTTTCGTGTATCGCGGATCCGGCGACGTGTTGACGAGGCCGGTGGCGGCCATCAGCCCACCGGCCGCCACGAAGACGATCGGCGCGGTCAGATCGGCGCGCTGGAGACGGCCCGAGACGATGCCCCACGCGAAGATCAGCGCGGCGGTGGCCAGAATCGTCGTTGCGTGCATGGGCGTCGCTCCCGGTACGGCGAAGGTGACACTGCACCGGATTGTCGTCTCGCAGCCCGTTCACGGGATCACCCCGGCGGAACGAGGTCCAACCCTCTAGGACGCGGGGACCGTCCCGTCGGCGAGGATCGCCTCGCAGCTGCGCAGCACCACGGCGGCGGCCCGGCGCTGGGCCGGGGTGCGTTCGCCCGAGCCGGCCTCCCGGCTCCAGCGTTCGGCGCTGTCCTCGGCCACCGCCCAGATGTCGTCGACGGTGGCCTCGGTCGGCAGCCCGAGGCGTTCGCCCAGGCTGGTACCGGCGCCGCCCAGCAGCCGCTGTGCCTCGCGGGCCGTCTCGGCGGGCAGTGCCACCCGCCCGGATCGCAGCGCCGACAGCAGCCGCATCTCGGTGAAGTCGTGCGCGCCGGCCAGCAGCAGTTCCAGTTCGGCGAGCAGTTGCGCCGACGCGGGGAGCCGTTCGGTGCGCAGCAGGTGGTCGAGCACGATGAGCGCGGACCGGGCCTTGAGCGCGGCCCGCCGGGCCACGAACAGTTCCGCGATCGAGGTCTGCAGGTCCTTGAGGCCGCTGTACTCGTGCAGCCGCTCGCCCAGCGCGGCCGTCGTGCCCGCACCGGTGCGTACCAATGCCAGCGCCAGCCGGATCCCGCCGAGCCCGAACCGTCTGAGCAGTTCGATCCGGGTGCGCGGGTCTACTACGGGCAGCGCCCCGGCCGCGGTGAAGCGGTCGGTGGACAGCAGGTGTGGGTCGGCGTCGGCGCGGGGGAGTGCGGCGATCGCGGCCAGGGCCAGGAACTCGTCGTCACGCAGCGTCCGGGCGGCGTGCCCGATCAGCGGCGAGACCGCCACGACGTCCTGGCAGAGCGAGGCGATCAGCGGCTCGCGGCGGCGGCGACGGGCTGCCCTTCGTGCCTCCAGGAGCCCGTCCGGAAGCCCGTCGCCGTGGGTGTCCGCCCTGCTCTGCACGACGAGGGCGTGGACCGGGTACGCGGCCGGCCCGCGCAGGCCGCGGCCGGCTCGCAGGAAGTCCAGGTCGGGCTCGGCGATCCGGGGCGTGAGCAGCAGCACGGCGTCGGTCTCGGGCAGGATGCGGGCGGGCGTCAGGGACGGGCCGGTGTCGATCAGCTCGGTGCGCCGCAGCACCCGGCTGGGCCATTGCACGACCGCCCGGGGCGCTGCGGCGTCCAGGCCGAGGCGCAGCCCGTCGGCGGTGCGGGCGACCGGCACCTCGTAGGGCCGGCCGTGTTCCGGATGGCGCCAGGCCCGAGGCTGGGTGCCGTCGCGGTAGGTCACGAAGTCGGCCTGGCCGACCGGTGCGACCGTTTCCCCGACCAGGGCGTTGACCAGGGTCGACTTGCCGGTCCGGGCGGCTCCGGCGACCGCGAGGCGCAGTGGCCCGGTGAACCGTTCCACGGTGTGCCGCAGCCGCGGGTCGGCGTGCGGATGCCCGCGGTACACCTGCGCGGCCCGCATCAGCAGGTCGTGGGTGCGCCGTTCGAGCTCGTCGCTGATCAAGCCCGGGCCCGTTCGGTGAGTGCCTGCGCCTGGGTGTGCAGGTCGGCCAGCCGGGCCAGTTCCTCACGTAGCCGCCGGTTGTGCGCCTCCCGGGCGGCCGCGTCCCGGTCGGCGGCGGCCTTGGCGTTGCGCAGCGACTCCATGGCGTCTTCCTGCATGTCCTCGGTGACGGCGGTGAAGTGGTCGCGCAGCGCCCGCTGGGCCTGGCGGACGCTGTCGCGGGCGTCCTTGTTGAGCTTGGCGAAGATGTCGTCGACGTGCTGGCGTACCGCGTTGCGTGCCTCGGTCTGCCGCCGTTTGAGCAGTGTCTTGCTCTCGTCGCGGACGCTCTTGCCACCGAACAGGGCGCCACCGCCGATCGAGATCGGGTTGATCAGCGACATTCCGGCCAGGCTGGTGGCGAGACCGAACATCACGACCCCGCCGTACGATCCCCGCAGCCCGATGAAGAGCTTCTGCCCCGGGGTGAAGGTCGCCACGGGCGGCGCGTCGAGGGTCGACAAGTCCGACAGCGAGGAGCCGTCGGTGATGGCGAGCGCGGTGGACGGCAGCACGTCACCGGCCTCCGGCGGGAACATGCCGGCCGTGCGGCGGGCCATCCACTCGGTGCGCTCGGCCAGCCAGGACACGCTGGTCTGGGTCAGGTCCTGCACGGACTGGCTCAGCCACGGCTCGAACTCGTCCCAGCTCTTGGCCGGATCGTTGGTGGTGAAGAACTCGTCTGCCTCGGCGAGGAGTTTCTTCACGCCTTCGCGCAGGTCGTGCTCGATGTCCGACATCAGGTCGGCGACCTCGTCGGACAGCTTGTTCTGCCAGCGGACCGTGCATTTGCGCAGGTCGTCGAGGCGTCGATGGGTGGCCTGCAGATGCGCGACGGCGTCGGAGGAGCCGGCGGCGTCCTGGTTCTCCAGCTCGGTCCGCAGCGGCACGGCGAGCTCTTGCAGCGCGAGCCGGCCGAGTGCCCCGGCGGTGGCGCGGGCCAGCCGGTCCGGTTTGTCCTCGGCCATCCGCCGCAGGTGTACGAGCAGATCGGTGAACCCGGACTCGCGGTTGAGGGCCTCGTCGCCGGTGCGGACCGCGTGCTGCCGCAGCGACGACGACACGGCGGCCACCGCGGCGGGGATGCCGGCCTGGTTGAGCCGGATCCGGCTCTCGGCGAGGTCCCGGCGCCAGTCGGGGGCGTAGTCGGCCTTGGTGAGCACCACCAGCAGGCCGGGGAAGATCTGGCCGAGCCCGGCCAGAAGGGTCAGTTCGGCGTCGCTGAGCCGCCGTCCCGCCTCGCAGGCGTACAGGACCAGGTCAGCGCCGGCCTGGTCGGCGAGGTCGCGGGCCGCGATGATCGCCTGGTCCCCGGCTTCCGGCGACAGTGCGGGCGCGTCGATCAGTACGAGGCCGCCGGCCAGCAGCGACCGGGGCACGCCGATGTCGACGTGCACCGGCGCGCCGGCCGGCAGCGTCGCGGTGGCCTCGGCCAGCGACGCGGCGAGCCGGTCCGGGGTGAGCGGGATCCGGGCCTGCAGTCCGACCGCGGCGGTCCAGTCGGCGTCCACCGAATCACGCATGATCAGGTGCGCGACCGGCGTGTCGGCGTGGTGGACCACGGTGGCCACCGGCGTGTCGGCGTCCGGCAGCAGCCCGCACGCCGGTGCGTTGATCAGGGCGTTGACGAGCCGGCTGCGGCCCTGCTGAGCGGTGCCGGCCACCAGGACCCGCAGCTGCGGGTGCAGCAGGCGGGCCCGGCGGCGGGCGAGGCGTTCGGCGAGATCCGTCCGGCCGTGCGCGGCGCAGGTGCGGATCACCGCGTCCATGGTGTCCATCCACCACGGGTCGGTGCCGGCCGCGACGCCGCGCAGCGGATCGGGAGCCGGCCGGGGACGCGGAATCAGGGAGGCGGGAACCGTCTGTGCCGTCGTCCCGGCTTCCCAGCTCGTCATCCGCGTCCGTCAGCCTTTCGTCATGGTGCCCGTCACAGGATGCCGAACACCTCGCCGTGCGCGGGCGGCTGCTCGGTGACGTCGTGGCCGCCGCCCAGCAGACCCGTGACGCCGTTCAGGGTGTCGCCGACGCCGCTGACCGTACCGTTCAGCGTGTCGCCCAGGCCGTCGACGGCGTCGATCGACGTTACGGCTCCGAGGTCCGGCTGGATCAACGATCCGATCGAAGAGGTTGCCTCGTGGACCCCCGGGACGTCAAGAAGTCCGGATCCGGCGGGTTCCACCAACGACGGAACGTTCGTCACGGTATCGAGGACTCCGCCGAGCCCGTCGTTGAGTCCGACGTCGGCCGTCCCGGTGCTGTACGGCTGCACGCCGTACAGCGACGAGGTGTCGGCGGGCGAGGTCGTGACGGCCACCGCGCTGTCCACATCGAGCGCCGGGTCGTGGTCGGCCGACAGCCCGCCGACGGTCACCGTGCTGCCGACACCCAGGTCGAGGGCGCCGGGCAGCACCGACACCTGCGCCAGGCCGTCGGCCTCCAGGCCCAGCACCGTCACGTTGACGCTGCTCGTGGCGTTGACCTCCACCGCGTCGTGCGGCGCGACCTGCGCGGCGATCGCCTGCAGCTGCGCCACCGCGCCGGCCACGTCCAGGCTGGCCACGCCGGTGGTGAGGTCGTCGATGCCGTCCGGGCCGGTCAGGCCGGCGACCGGGGCGGAGTCGATCACCAGCGGCAGCACCTGCTGCACGTCGGTGGCGGTGATGTCGTCCAGCCCGGCGTGCCGCAGGGTCGCCTCCGGGTCCAGTTCGAACGCCGACCGGGCGGCCGGGTCGTAGATCAGGTTGAGAACGAAGTCCTGCAGGGTGGGCGAGGTCATTGTCGAACTCCTTGACGCTGGTGCGGGATCGAACGGCGCGGGCCCGGCGCCGAGAAGAAAGCTACGGCCGGGGACATCCACGGGCATCGGGGTCGGCTCCCCAACTCGCCCCGTCCGGCGATTAGGGGATTAGGGGATCTTCGGCGCCCGATTTTTGGGGGGACGTTTCAAACCCACCTTTTGGTACGAACATCGGGTACCGCCGGTCTGAGGAGTTGAACGCGTGTCCTACGTGCTGGGAATCGACATCGGTGTCGGCACCGTCAAAGCGGCCATCTGCCGACCCGCCGAGCCCGGCTGGGGGCCCGCCGAGCCGATCTCCCTGGGCGTCCGCTCACCGGTGGTCGCCTCCGCGCTGCGGATGACCGCCGACGGTGCCGTCGTCCCGGTCGAGGTGGGACAGCACCCGGCCGACGCGGTCGGCGGCTACCTGCACCGGGTCGGCGATCCGCTGCCGATGTACTTCGGCGGCGGCTACTTCCCGGCACACGGCTTGACCGCCGCGATGGCCCGCTGGGTGGTCGACCGCGTCTGGGAGATCATGGGTGAACCGCCGGTCCGCGTCGCGGTGGCGCATCCGTCCGGCTGGGGCGCAGGCCGTCTCGGGCTGCTGCAGGCCGGGCTGGCCGAGGCGGACCTGATGGGTTGCGTGCCGGTGACCCGCGCCCGCGCCGTGGTGGAGTGCCACCAGGCCGCCGGCCGCGCACCCACCGCCGGCGGGTTGCTGGGCGTCTACCGGCTCGGCGGGTCGACCGCCGAGGTGGCGCTGGTTGCGCCGCAGCAGCCGGGCCGGATGGAACTGCTCGCGTCCGCCGAGCTCAGCGACGTCGGCGGCTTCGAGGTGGACGGCCTCACCCCGGTCGACGCGCGTGGCCTGATCCGTCCCACCGTGGATCTCATGGCGGCGCTGGTCCGCAGCCGTGGTTACGGAACCGACGATCTCTCCGCCATTTTGATCGCCGGAGCGGATGGCACCGTATGCACGTACGTGTCCGACTTGCTCGCCGCGGTGTTCCCCGCACCGGTCGTGCGTGACCCCCAGCCCCGCATGACCGTGGCGATCGGCGCCGCCCTGGCCGGGCGGCCCGCCGTACCCGTCGATCCTCTGGCCGTCGCCGGTCCCACCGACGCGTTCGCGATCGTGCCGGCGGGACACCGCGTGGCGGTCCGGGCGGACGCCCGATGACCACCTCCGTCCTGGCCCGGGTCACCGCCGACCCGGCCGCGCCGCTGCACGCCTGCGTGGGCGCCCCCGGCGGGCACGGCAAGACCGCCCTGCTGCGGCAGCTGACCGACGCGTACCGCAGCGCCGGGGCGAGCGTCGCCGGGCCCTGGCCGCCACGGCACCCGGCCGCCGACCAGGTCCTGCTGATCGACGACGCCCACCTGCTCACCCCGCAGCAGCTCGACGAGCTGCGTGAGCACGCCGAACGTCCGGACGCGCGGATCGTGGTCGCGCACCGGCCGTGGCCCCGACGCCCGGAACTGCTGCGGCTCATCGAGGTGCTGCGCCGTGGCGGCCCGGCCATCACCCTGCCCGCGCTGACCCCCGCCCAGGTCGCCGAGCACCTGAGCGCCCCGACCGACGAGCTGGTCGCCTGGGTGATCGCTCAGACCTCCGGCATCGCCCGGTACGTGACCCGCCTCGCCGACGCGCTGCCTCCCGCCGGCCCGGGCAGCCCGCCGCACGTGCCGGTCGCGGCGCTGGCCCCGTTCGCCGCCGAATTCGACGAGCTCGACGCGAGTGTGCGCACCCTGCTGCTGGCCGTCGAAGCCGGTGCCGGGCTGTCGTTCGACCTGGTCGCCGCGGTACTCGACCATGACGCGAACGTCGCCGAGCTCGTCGACGCGGGCCGGGCCACCGGCATGCTGGCCGCCGACGGCACCCTTGTCCCGCTGGCCCGGCGGGCGATCGCCGCGCTCGCCCCGATCAGCCAGCGCATCGACGTACGGCAGCGTCTCGCCGCCCTGCAGATGGCCCGCGGCGGCCCGGTCCTGCCGCTGGTCCGCCCTCTGCTGCGGGTGGCCGCCGCACCCGGCCTGGTGCCCGGCGCCGCCGGCAGCGGCCTCGGCCACGTCTACGAGGCGGCCGGCGAGGAGGCCCTCGGCGACGACCCGGCGCTGGCCGCGGAACTGTTCGCGGCCGCCGCCGGAGCCGGTCGCACCACGGCGTCCCGGCGGGCCCTGGCCACCGCCCTTGCCGGGGACCTCGACCACGCGTCGCGGCTCACCGACCAGGTGCTGGCCGCCGGAACGCCCGAGCAGCGGGCCGAGGCCGCGTACGTCGCGGCCACCGTCCTGGCCCACCGCGGCCAGACCGCCCAGGCCGTCCGGCTGCACGAGTGGGCCGGCACCGACGTCGCGAACGGCTTCGCCGCGGTCGGCCTGATCGCCGTCGGACGGCTCGCCGACGCCCAGCGGCTGATCCGCCCCGACGACACCACCGGCCGCCCGCCGACCTCGCTCAGCGCCGCCGCGACCCTGATGGCCCGCGGAACCGCCGAATCGGTGACCGGCTCACCCGCCACCGCCCTGTCCAGCCTGGTCCAGGCGGCCACCCTGATCGACCCGGTCGGCCCGGCCGCGCTGCTGCCGGACAGCCCGGCCGCGGCCGGTGCCCTGCTCGCCCTGCACTGCACCGAACTCGACGTCGCCGACACCCTGCTGACCCGGGCCGAGCACCGGAGCACCGGCGGTGCGCTGCTCGCCACCCGGCACCACCTGCTGCGCTCCTGGGTGCTGCTGCTGCGCGGCCGGCTCGCCGAGGTGGAGCAGCGGCTGCCGGCCACGGCCGAGGCCACCGCCGCCCAGGGCCGCGACGACCTGTTCGCCGCCGCGCTGCGGGTCGCCCTGGCCCGCCGTAACGGTGACCTGGTCGGCCTGCGCAGCGCCTGGCCGGACGCCTGCCAGGCGCTGATCGGCCAGCCGGTCGAGCTGTTCAACCTGCTGCCGCTCGGCGAACTCGCGGTCGCCGCGGCCCGTCTCGGCGAGCTCCACCGGGTCGCCGGGCATCTCGCCGACGCGGACCGGCTCCTGGCCGAGCTCGGCGATCCGCCGGCGTGGACGGTGCTGTTGCACTGGTACCGGCTGCAGGCCGCGATCCTGGCCGACGACCAGCAGACCGCCCGCCGGTACGCCGCGCTGCTGGACGGCGGCCGGTCCGCCGGGCCGTACGCCGCCGCGTTCGCCGACGCCGCCGCGGTCTGGCTGGAGGTCCTGACCGGGCAGGCCGATCCGGAGGCGGTGGTGGCGGCCTCCCGGACGCTGAGCCTGGCCGGGCTCACCTGGGACGCGGCCCGGCTCGCCGGGCAGGCCGCGATCCGCACCTCCGACCGCAAGGCCATGGCGCTGCTGCTCGACTCGGCCCGCGCCATGCAGGACCGCGGAACCCGGGCGGACAGCCCGGCCGTGACCACCGGCCAGCAGCTGCTCAGCGCGCGGGAACGCGAGGTCGGCGCGCTGGTCCTGGCCGGAATGACGTACAAGCAGATCGCCGACCGGCTGTACCTGTCGGCGAAGACCGTGGAGCATCACATGGCACGTATCCGGCAGCGACTGGGCTGCGCCGACCGGCACGAACTGCTCAGCCGGCTGCGCGAACTCCTCGGCGACCCGGAGGCCACCCCGTGAGCCGCCGTCTCCGGCTGATCGGCGCGGTGCTGCTGGTCGCGTTCTGGGCCGCGGCCGCCGTCCCGGCCACCACCACGGCCGTCCGGGCGCTCGCCGACCGGGTCACCACCGACCGGCTGGACCGGCCGGTCGACGAGGCGGTTCTCGCCCTGGAGGCGGAACGACGGCTCACGGTCACCGGCCCGCCGGTCGTGGAAGTGAACGCCCAGCGGGCCCGGACCGACGACGCGGCCGGGCGGTTGCGGCGGGCGGATCGGTCCTGGCTGCACCTGCTCACCACTTCGGAGGCGGAGCGTACGGCCGACGAGCTGCTCAAACGCATGGAACGGCTGCCCGAGCTGCGGTCCTCGATCGACGACGGCGACCTCGACCGGCGGCAGGCCGTCACCGCGTACGCCGATGTGATCGACCCGTCCGGTGCCGCCGCACCGACCGTGCGCACCGCCCCGGGCGGCAGCACCGGCGACGGCATCCTCGCCCTGAGCCGGTCCCGGGAGATCCTCGCCGAGCAGGATGCCCTGCTGGCCGCCACCGCGGCCGGGCGCGGCCCGACCGAGACCGACCGGATCCGGCTCACGCAGCTCGCCGGCACCCGGCGTGCCCTGTTCACCGCCGCGGGAGCGGGCCTGCCGCCCGAGGCCGACCGCCGCCACCGGGATCTGGCCGCCGCACCGGCGATGGCCCGGCTGCACGCCATCGAGAACGACCTCGCGGCCGAATCCAGCGGCATCCCGGACCCGGCCGCCTGGTCACCCACGTTCAACGAGCTCAACACGGCACTGTGGGATCTGCAGGACCGCGCGGTGCAGGAGGCCGCCGCCGCCGCGACCCCACGGGCGGTGACGGCGACCGTCTGGGCCGGAGCCGTCGCCGGTGTGGGTCTCGTCGCGCTGATCGCCCTGCTTGTCGTGGCGCTGCGCAGGCGTACCGCCGGCAACGCGGATCCGGCCCCGGCCCACCGGACCGCCTTAGCCGGACCGCGGCACCGGCCCGACGGGCTGCTGCACGACCTCGAGCGCCGCAACCAGGGTCTGCTGCACCGGCAGCTGCGGCTGCTCGACGCGCTGGCCCGCCGTGCCGCCGACGAGGAGACGGCCGCCGACCTGCGGCGGGCCGGGAACCTCGGCAGCAGGCTGCGCCGCAATGTCGAGAAGGGCGCCATGCTCACCGGCGGCATCCTGGAGCGCCGCTGGCCGCGCCTGGTCCCGATGGCCGATGTCCTGCGGGACGCGGCCGCCGAGATCGGTGATCACGATCGGGTCACCATGGCCGGCCCCGAGCCGACCTACCTGGCCGGGACCGCCGTGACCGACGTGACCCATCTGCTCGCCGAACTGATCGAGAACGCCGCCACCTTCGCCCCGGCCGACTCGCCGATCGTGGTCGCCGGTCAGCACGACGGCACCGGCTACCTGATCACGATCACCGACGTGGGCCCCGGCATGACCGACGACGACATCGCCACCGGTCACGAGGTGATGGCCGCGTCCGAACCGCCGCCCGGTGGCACCTGGTGGGGGTTGTGGGCGGCAGGCCGGTTCGCGGCCCGCCAGGACGTCGCGGTCGAACTCGTCAACGGACCCGGCGGCGGACTCGTCGCGGCCGTGCGCATTCCGCCGACCCTGGTCACCGGGCACGCCGACACCGAGGCCGAGCCGGACGCCGACCTGCAGGCGGTCGGCAATGAGTGAGAGGCGAACGCCCGCGGACGTCGTTCGTGACGCCGCGTGGCGGGTGGCCACGGCCATGCTGGCCGGTCCGTCGCCGGAACCCCGGGTCCGCCGGGCCGGAGGCGGGCGCCGCCCGCTGGCCGCGCGGTTGCTGCTGGTCACCGGTGCGCTGGCCGCGGTGGCGATCACGGCGGTGCTGGTCGTGCTGCTGGTGACCCGGCCGTACCAGCAGTCGGTCAAACCCGAGGAGGCCGCCGGGCTGCCGGAGGGGCAGCCCGCGCCGGTCACGGTGTCCCCGTCGGTCTCCCCGTCGGCGGCCGTCACCTCACCGGCCGCCGTCGTCTCCCGGTCGCCGGCACGCGCGGCGGGCATCGCCGGATCACGGTCGCCGGTGGCGAGCGCGAGCGTGGCTCCGGTGGCGCTGGCCGCCGGTTACACCACCACGCCGTACGTGGTCGGGCTGCTTGGCTACCGGACCGAGGTGACCGTCGCCAATCCGGGCGCCGCGAGCCGTACCGGATGGACCGTCACCGTCACGCTGCCCCGGTCCACTCTGTGGATCAACGAGGTCAAAGGCGCGACCGCCACGCAGCAGGATGCCGTGTGGACGTTCGTCCCGGACGGGACGACCGCCGCGGTCGCGCCGGGCGAGCAGGTCACGTTCTCGTTCGAGGTGCACGGCGCGACCCTGATCGACGCGGCGCCCGAGGACTGCCGCATCGACGGTACGCCGTGCACCTCCTGAGACGGTCAGTACTTGAACTGACCGACCAGGCCGTGCAGGGCCGAGCTCATCCGGGCGAGGTCGGCGACGGCCTGCTCCGAGGAGTCGATCGCGGTCGACGTCTCGGACACGGCCGTGGACACCGTCGACAGGCTGCTCGAGATCTCCCGGCTGCTCGACGACGCCTCGGTGACGTTGCGCGACATCTCGGACGTGGTCGCGGTCTGCTCCTCGACCGCCGAGGCGATCGTGGTCTGGTAGTCGTTGACCCGCGCGACGATCTCGGTGACCCGGCTGATCGCCTCGCTGGTGGCGCTCGCGCTCAGCTGGATGTCGTGCACCCGGCGGCTGATGTCCTCGGTCGCCCGCGCGGTCTCCTGCGCCAGTTCCTTGACCTCGCTCGCGACCACCGCGAAGCCCTTGCCGGACTCCCCGGCCCGGGCCGCCTCGATGGTGGCGTTCAAGGCCAGCAGGTTGGTCTGCTCGGCGATCGCGGTGATGAACTTGACGACGTTGCTGATCTCCGCCGACGAGTTGCCGAGCGCCGTCACGGTCTTGCTGGCCTCCTCGGCGACCCGGACCGCCTCGACACCGGCCAGGCTGGCGTCCGACGTGCTGTTGGCGATCTCCCGGATGGAGGCGCCCATCTCCTCGGCGCCGGCCGCGACCGTGGTCAGGGCGTTGCTCATCGAGTCGGTGGAGTCGGCGACCGTACCGACCTCGCGTGAGGTCTGCTGCGCCGAGCCGGCGATCTGACGGGTGCCGGCCGACAGCTCCTCACTGGCCCCGGCGAGCGAGTCGGCCTGCTCACCGATCTGCGAGATGATGCCCGCCAGCTTGGCGACGAACCGGTTGAACGTCGCGCCCAGGGTGCCGAACTCGTCACGCCGTGACTCGTCGACGCGCTGGGTCAGGTCGCCCTCGCCGTCGGCGATCTCGGCGAGCCGCCCGGTCAGGGCCGCCAGCGGGCGCAGGATGCTGCGCGACAGCAGCCACGCCAGCACGAGGACCAGCAGGGCGGCCAGCAGGACGCCGGTGACGACGGCGGTCCGCGACGCGTCAGCGGTCTCGTCGGTCGAGGCGGCCCGCACCGTCAGCAGGCTGGACTCCGCCTCGGCCATCTCGGTCAGCAGGCCGCGGATGTCGTCCATGACCGCCTTGCCCTGGTCGGTCAGCACGACGTCACGGGCGGCGGCGAACCCCTGGGTGCGGCGCAGTTCGATGGTTTCGTTCAGCTCGGCGAACTTGGCCTGGACCAGCGGGCGCAGCGCGTCGATGCGCTTCTGCTGGGCCGGGTTGTCGGCGGTCAGCTTGGCGACGACGTCGATCAGCCCGTCGATCGACTTGGAGGCGCTGTCGAACGGGGCGAGGTAGGAGTCCTTGCCGGTGATCAGGTAGCCCCGCTGGCCGGTCTCGGCGTTCTTGAGCGTGCCGGTGATCTCCTCGAGACCCTGCAGGACCTCGTAGGTGTGGACGACCTGACCGCTGTTGGTCTCCAGGGTGCTGGTGTTGCGGTACGCCAGGGCACCGACGACGCAGAGCACGACGAGGGGGATGACGAACGCGGCGACCAGTCGCGTGGTGACACGATACAACCAGGGCATCTACGGTGCCTCTCGATTCGGGAGACCACCGTCGGGTGTCTTGCTCTGGTCTCGCCGCTCCGATCGGAGCGCGTACTCCGCTCTGAAAGATTTCAAAGCAGATGTGACTTACGCCACATATGTTGGAGTTTAAGGCACGCGTACGGTGTCGGTACGCGGTTCCCGTCGCCGCAGCATCGCCGCCGCGGCCGCACCACCGGCGGCGAGCAGCGCGGCGGCGGCAACGGAGACGAGGAAACCGGGACTGCCCGGGCTGAGCGCGCTGTCACCGAGCGACGCATACACGAACGTGCTCGGGGCCGCGCCTGCCGCCGTACCGGCCAGGTAGCTCCCGACCCGGATGCCGGTGGTGCCGAACCCGTAGCTGACCAGCCCGAACGGTGCGACAGGCAAGATCCGCAGCAGAGCTACGCCCACCATCCCGCGCCGGGTCAGCCAGCCGCCGACCGCGGCCAGGCGGGCTCGGGAGGCGACGAAGTCACGCCCCAGCGCCCGTCCCGCCGCGAAAGCCGCCAGCGCCGCCAGGGTCGCACCCGCCAGCACGTAGATCCCGCCCGCCAACGGTCCGAAGACCAGCCCGGCACCGGCCGCCAGCACCGACCGCGGCACCAACGCGAGCAGCAGAAACGCCGAGGCGGCGACGACCACGACCGGCCCGGCCGCACCGAGCCCGGACACCTCGGCCGCCAGCGCGGCCGGCTCGGGCACGCCGAACACGGCGACGGCGGCGGCGAACGACGACACCAGAACGACGAGCAGTGTCAGACGTACGGCCGGGCTGCGCGGAAACATCCGACCAGTGAACCAGGTGCCCTCACCGGCGATACAGAATGATCCATGCGCATGACTGCGGTGGTGACGGGATCCTCGGGCCGGGTGGGCTCGGCGGCGGTTGCCGCTCTCCGGGACGCGGGGTGGGATGCCCGCGGGTTCGACCGGGTCGGCGGCCCGGCGACCACCCTCGTCGGCGACCTGCGCGACCCGCGGGCACGCCGCGCCGCGCTCACCGGATGTGACATCGTGGTGCACGCCGCGGCCCTGCACGCCCCGCATGTCGGCAGCGTCGGCGACGCGCTGTTCCAGGCCGTCAACGTCGACGCGACGGAGGCGCTGCTGGACGAGGCCCGGCGCGCCGGGCTCCGTCGCATCGTCTACATCAGCAGCACCAGCGTGTACGGGCACGCGCTCGTCCCCACCGACCGGGCCGTCTGGGTGGACGAGCGGCTGCAGCCACGGCCCCGTGACATCTACGACCACACGAAACTGGCCGCCGAGCGGCTCGTCGCCTCGGCGGGGATCCCGTCGGTCACGCTGCGCATCGCCCGCTGCTTCCCCGAACCCCTGCCGCTGCTGGCCGTCCACCTGCTGCACCGGGCCGTCGGGCTGCCCGACGTCACGGCCGCGATCGCCCGGGTCCTGGACCACGACGACGTGACCGGGATCTTCAACATCGCCGGGCCGTACGCGTTCACCCGTGCGGACACTCCAGCCCTGCACCACGACGCCGCCGCTCTGATCAGCGAACGGCTACCGGAGATCGCCGCGGCGTTCCACGACCGGAACTGGGCACTGCCGTCCACGATCGACCGGGTCTACGACTCTGCCGCAGCCACGGAGGCGTTCGGATACCGCCCGGTCCACGGCGTCCACGACCTGCTGAGTCAGAACTGAGGCATCGACCGCTCGATCGGGTGCAGCCCGGCGATGACCAGGGCCAGCAGCTCGGTGCTGGACCAGTCGTGCCGGGCGGCCAGCAGCATCTGCGGCAGATCCGCCAGCGGCGCGGTCATGTCGACGGTCTGCTCCGGGTCGAAGACCGGGTCGTGGTCCTCGAGGCGTTCCCGGAAGGCGTCGACCGACAGCGACAGCACGTCGTTGGGGACGTCACCGAACGACAGGGCCTGATCGGGGTAGGCGTCGGCCCGGGGGAGACCCGCGATGGTCTCGATGGTGGCGATCTCGTCGGCGAGCACCAGCTCGGCGAGCGTGTGGGCGTGTTCGAGACCGTCGAGCAGGCACTGGTCCGACCACATGCCCTCCCACGTCACGGCGGCCAGCCCCGACCCGGAGACGTAGGTGGGCCGCGTGTCGCCGGTCGGCGCGTCGAACAGGTCACCGAGTGTGCCGGGGGCGCGGTACATCCCGTACGCCCGGCATCGCTCTTGATCGTTTCCGGACAGCGAGATGCCGCGCCGGGCGCGCTCACGGTTGGTCTCACCGGCGCGGCGCCCGTGGCTGGACATGTCGTAGCCGTGGTCGACCACCTCGAGATCGGCCGCGGGCGCGTCGAGTGCGTCGTACAGATAGGTCAGCAGGTTCGTCCGTGCGTAGTCGGCGGCGAACCGCAACGCGGCGCCGGACGCCTCCGGCGGTGTGAAACCGCAGCGCCGGGCCATGACGGCGTCGATGCGTTCCTGCCGGGCGGTGGCCGCCTCGTTCCTGCGTGACATGCCCGAACAATACTCAGTGGCCGTCCCCGCATCGACCCGGCGATGATCGTCGGATGGTGAATCGGACGGCGGCGGTGGCGGCGATGCGCGGGCTCGCGCTGGGAGACGCGTTCGGCGAGACGTGGTTCTTCCACCCCGCCGAGGTACTGGAGACGGCGCTCGCCGAGCGATGGCTCAAGGCCGGCCCGTGGCCATGGACCGACGACACCGCGATGGCACTGTCACTTCTCAAGATCCTTCGGCGGTACGGCCACGTCCACCAGAACGCGCTGGCCACCGCCTTCGCCGACGCGTACGCGAAGGACCCGAACCGGTCGTACGGCGGGTCGATGCACAAGGTGCTGCGGGCGATCGGCGACGGACAGGACTGGGCGGCCGTCACCCGCGGCCAGTTCGACGGCATGGGGTCATGGGGCAACGGCGCCGCCATGCGGGTCGCGCCCCTGGGCGCCTGGTTCGCCGGTGACCTCGACACCGTGGTGACCGAGGCGTCCCGCTCGGCGGCCGTCACCCACGCCCACCCCGAGGCCGTCGCCGGAGCGGTCGCGGTCGCCGTCGCGGCGTCGCTCAGCGTGACCGGAATCCCGGGCGGCGATCTCCTCGCGGCGGTCATCGAGCGGGTGCCGGACAGCGAGGTCCGCTCCCGCCTGCGCCGGGCCGCCCGGATCACCCCCGGCGCCGACCCGCGGCACGTCGCCGGCATGATCGGCTGCGGCCGGCAGATCTCGGCGCCTGACACGGTCCCGTACGCGATCTGGTGCGCCGCCACCGACCTCGACGACCTGACCGCGGCCCTGTGGACGACGGCGCTGGCCGGTGGCGACATCGACACCACGTGCGCGATCGTGGGCGGCATCGTCGGCGCCCGCACCGGCCTGACCGGCGTGCCCGCCGACTGGCTGGAGGCCTGCGAACCACTCCCCGCCTGGCTGGATCGCGGGTAGCGGCCGAGAGGACCTGCGCAGCCGACTGTGCGCGGAGGACCTCCGAGCCATGCTTCCGGAGGTCTCGAAACGCATGAAGGTGAATTGGTCGACCAGGCCGCCGTGCCGCCGCCTCCGATGAACCCGGTTGCACCGGGCGGCTCCCCGTCCGGAAAAGCGTTGGCCTTCCCTGCCTGCGTAGACCAACATGCGCTCGTGGATGCCTACCTGGACACTGAACGCTTGACTCTGCGCCGGTTCACCACCGACGACGCGGAGCTGTTGATCGAACTGGACAGCGACCCGGCGGTCATGCGCCATTTGACCGGCGGCGAGCCGACCGCACCGGAGCACTATCGCGAGCGCGGTCTGCAGAACATCATCGGCGGCTACGAGAGGTGGAGCGGCAACTTCGGGCTGTTCGCGGCGTATGACAAGGACTGCGGTGCCTTCATCGGCTGGTTCCACCTGTGTCCCGAGGAAGAAGGCCCGTTGGATGAGGTCGAACTCGGCTACCGGCTGCGCCAGTCGGAGTGGGGCAAGGGGTACGCCACCGAGGGTTCAAGGGCATTACTGGCCAAGGGATTCACGGAGCTTGGCGTACACCTGGTCTGGGCCGCGACGATGCTGGTGAACAACGGTTCCCGCAAGGTGCTGGAAAAGGTCGGGATGACGATGGCGGGCACCCTCGAGACTCCTCCCGACATGCAGATGGTCGAGGGTTCCGAGTACGGGGGTGTGCGGTACGAGATCACCAAGAAGCAGTGGGAACAGCGCTGATCTCCTCCGACCACCCGGCCTGATCGGCAGAAGGGCTTTCCCGCTGTTCCTCGGCGAACGGACCGTACTGTCGTCGGCACTTCGTCCAGCGCCTCGTCTTCGCCGATGGCAGGTGCCGGCATACGCAGATGGCTGTCTTTCAGTTGATTGGCTATGCCATAGCTTTCTGAGTTACATCAAAGACATCGAAGGCGACACGAGGGTGGTCGAAGCCATTACCGGGTTCAGTTGGGGGTTCAGCCGCAAAGGCGGCATTACGGTCGTCGAGTCCACGCGCCGCCTGGCGTCAGTCGAATGGAGTGGGCATCTGGACCTCCTTCACGGGGCGCATCCCGGATGGCGTTTCCTCGACGATTTCGAGACGCCATAGTCGGTAGTCTCGCCCATGCGTGCGAAATGCTCTCATCGGGAGAACAGGGTGACGGGATCGCGCCGCCTGAACAGATTTGGGTAACGGGGGTTACCCGAAACGGCTCGCGAGCGCCTGTCGCTGCTGCGGGTCCTCGGCGCCGAGGAGTTCCCGGCGTCGTTTCGGCTGAAGGCCATTTGACGGGTTCGGCACGACGATCATCGATGCGTCCGGCTGGTTCTGCCGGCTGGGGCGCAGACCGCCGGTGCAACGCGCGATCGGCGGCAGTGGGGAGTGTTCGGCCAACGCATCCGTGTCAGGAATAGAACCCGCTCCAGTACGACTCGGGGCCGACCGCGAAGTCTGCCGGCCGGTTCTCGCGTGGCCGGTGGTAGCGCTCCACAACCTCGTCGAGGGGCGAAGGGATGCCGCACTGTCGCACACGCCGTATGACCTGTATGCCATGAATTCTGCAGTTTTGAATGCAACAGGCCGCGGGACAGCCGCTCAGGCTCCGACGTGGATGCCGGGCCGGCGGTCCGGGTCGGACTCGTGCTCGCGGATGATCTCGCGGGCGACCGGTGCGGTGTCGCCGCGGCCGAGCAGGAAGTAGCGGACCATGTGGACCAGCGGGCTGCCCTCGGCCCAGGCGAAATGGCAGTGCGGGCGGACGCCGGTGGTGTCGCGCAGCGCGAGCAGGATCGCGGCGATGGCGTTCGGGGCGGCGGGCGCCTCGGCGCGGAGCACCCGGTGGCCGTCGACCTCGACGCCGCGGACGGTGAGGGTCTCGCTGAACGCGGACGGGTCGACGACGTCGATCTCGAGGAAGATCACGTCGGCGGTGCCGGGCACCGGGTTGTCGCCGCGCTGTTCGCGTTCCTTGGCGGCGTACTCGGCGGCGTCGCCGGCCTGGCGGCGGTTGGCGATGAGGTTGATACGGCCGTCGTGGGCGATCGTGTCGGTGATGAACCGGCGGGCCTCGTCGTCGAACTCGATGTGGTCGGCGCGTAGTTCGGTGGTCCGGGACACGCGGGAGATCAGCGAGACGACGATGATGCCGGCGATGAACATCGCGGAGATCGCCAGGCCGTCGGGCTTGTCGATGATGTTCTCGACCAGCGCGTAACCGAGGATCGCGGTCAGCAGCCCGAACCCGGCACCGGCGAGGCGCTGCCCGGCGCGGAAGGCCGTGATGGTGACCGCGAACGCGCCGGAGACCATCATGGCCAGGATGCCGGTGGCGTACGCGCCGGCCTGGGCGTCGACGTCGGCGTCGAAGGCGATCGTGATGGCGACGCTGATGATCGTGTAGACGAGCACGACCGGCCGTACCGCCCGGCCCCACTCCGGCGCCATGCCGTATCCGGGCAGGTAGCGGGGCACGATGTTGACCAGCCCGGCCATCGCGGACGCACCGGCGAACCACAGGATGAGCACGGTGCTGATGTCGTAGACGGTGCCGAAGACCTCACCGAGTTGCTCGTGGGCCAGCCACGCCAGGGCACGGCCGTTGGCGGCGCCGCCCTCGGCGAACTCGGCGGACGGGATCAGCACGGTGGTGACGAGGCTGCTGGCCAGCAGGTAGACGCTCATGATGAGGGCGGCACCGGTGAGCAGCTTGCGGGTGTTGTGGATCCGGGAGCGCAGGCGCTGCCCGTCGTCGGCACCGGTGGTGGCGACCAGCGGCATCATGCTGACACCGGTCTCGAACCCGGACAGGCCGAGCACGAGCAGCGGGAACGCGAGCACGGCCGGAACGATCAGGTCACCGGGACCACCGCCGCCGGAGGTGAGCGCCGTGGTCCACGCCGACCACGCGCCGGGCGTGGTGACGATCTCGGCGACGCCGACGGCGATGATGACGGCGTTGAGGCCCAGGAACACCGCCACCAGCGGGATGGCGACGCTCACGGCCTCGCTGAAGCCGAGCAGGAACACCCCGCCCAGCAACAGGAGCAGGATCACGGTCAGCGTCACGGCGTGACCGTGCAGGAACTGCGGGGCGTGCGGGTTCTCCAGCACGTGCAGGCTGGCGTCCGCCGCTGACAGGGTGATCGTGATGATCCAGCTGGTGGCCACGAAGCCGAGGAGCACGAGCACGAAGACCTTGCCCCGCCAGAACGGCAGCAGCCGTTCGAGCATGGCCACCGACCCGGCGCCGTGCGGGCTCTCCTTGGCCACGCGACGGTACATCGGCAGCATCCCGAGCAGGGTCAGCGCCACGATCAGCAGGGTGGCCAGCGGGGAGACGGCGCCCGCTGCCGCGGCGGCGATGGCCGGTACGTAGGCGAGGCTGGAGAAGTAGTCGACGCCGGTCAGGCACATCACTTTCCACCAGGCGTGCTGTTCGGTGTGCCCTTCGCCCGCGGCCGGGCCGATCGGCTGGACCCGGTGCTTGAGCAGCCACGTCGCCAGTGTTCCGCCGCGCGGTTCGCGCTGCGCCGGTGTGTCCACGACCGCGGGGATCGCGTACGCCTCGTCGGTGGAATTCATTGCCCGCTCTCATGTTGCCGTGCAGGAGTACGGGACGATCCTGACACCGGCCGGCCCGGTGGCCCGGCCGTAAGGCGTTAATAAAACGTCAAAACGAGCCGGGGGCGTCAACAGCGCGTGAATATCGCCGCGGGCCCCGTACACAACGCGTGAACAACCGTTTCCACCGGCTTTCCGGCGAGCTTCGCTGATGGGGCAACACCCGAGACACCATCACCATCCTGGGAGTCCTCCGTGGCTGATCTTCTCATCGTCGCGCTCACGGTGGCGCTGTTCGCAGCGCTGACCGTGCTGGTCAAGGCGGTCGAACGCGGATGAACGCCGTCAACACCATCGGCCTGATCCTGGCCGTGCTCCTGGCCGCCCTGCTGGTGGCCGCCCTGCTCTTCCCGGAGAAGTTCTGATGGCCGGCTGGCTGTTCGTGCTGACGCTGATCGCCGCGCTCGTGGCGGTGTACCGGCCGTTCGGTGACCACATGTACCGCGTCGTGTCCGGAACCCGGCACAGCGCCGTGGAGCGCGGCGTCTACCGCCTCGTGGGCGTGGACGCGAGCGCCGGGCAGACGTGGGGTGTTTACGCCCGCAGCGTGCTCGCCTTCTCCGCGGTCTCGATCCTGTTCCTCTACGCCTTCCTGAGGGTGCAGGACAGACTGTGGCTGTCACTGGGCCTGCCCGCCGTCGGGGACCACATCGCCTGGAACACGGCGGTGAGCTTCGTGACGAACACGAACTGGCAGGCCTACTCCGGCGAGTCGACGATGGGTCATCTCGTACAGATGGCCGGTCTCGCCGTGCAGAATTTCGTCTCGGCCGGTGTCGGCATCGCCGTGGCGGTGGTGCTGATGCGGGGCTTCGCCGCCCGTAACGCCGAGACGCTCGGCAACTTCCTCGTCGACCTGACCCGCATCACGCTGCGGATCCTGCTGCCGCTGTCGGTCCTGTTCGCGGTCGTGTTCATGGTCGGCGGCGTGGTGCAGAACCTGTCCGGCGGCACCGACGTGACCACCCTGACCGGCGCGACCCAGCACATCACGGGCGGCCCGGTCGCCTCGCAGGAGGCCATCAAGGAACTGGGTACGAACGGTGGCGGCTTCTACAACGCCAACTCGGCCCACCCGTTCGAGAACCCCTCTGCCTGGACCAACTGGGTGCAGATCTTCCTGATCCTGCTGATCCCGTTCAGCCTGCCCCGGGTGTTCGGCCGGATGGTCGGCCAGAACCGGCAGGGCTACGCCATCGCCGCGGTCATGGCGATCCTGGCGCTCGGCAGCGTCGCCCTGACCGTCGGCTTCGAGATCCACGGCGCGGGGACCGTCCCGCAGGCCGTCGGCGCGGCGATGGAGGGCAAGGAGACCCGCTTCGGCGTCGCGAACTCGGCCACCTTCGCCGCGGCGACCACGCTCACCTCGACCGGCGCGGTCAACTCGTTCCACGACTCGTACACCGCCCTGGGCGGGATGATGCCGATGGTCAACATGATGCTCGGCGAGGTCGCGCCCGGCGGCGTCGGCTCCGGGCTGTACGGCATGCTGATCCTGGCGACCATCACGGTGTTCGTGGCCGGGCTGATGGTCGGGCGTACCCCGGAGTACCTGGGCAAGAAGATCCAGGCGCGGGAGATCAAACTCGCGTCGCTGTACTTCCTGGTCACGCCGCTGATCGTGCTCGGCGGAACGGCCGCGGCGTTCGGGACCGGCAACGCCTCCACCGCGCTCAACGAGGGGCCGCACGGCCTCTCCGAGGTGCTGTACGCCTTCACGAGCGCCGGCAACAACAACGGCTCGGCGTTCGCCGGCATCACGGTCAACACGCCCTGGTGGGACATCGCCCTGGGACTGGCCATGCTGCTCGGCCGGTTCCTGCCGCTGATCCTCGTGCTCGCCCTCGCCGGGTCGCTGGCCCGCCGGCAACCCGTGCCGGAGTCCGACGGCACCCTGCCCACCCACCGGCCGCTGTTCGTCGGCATGGTCGCCGGTGTGACCGTGGTCCTGGTCGCCCTCACGTTCCTGCCCGCTCTCGCGCTCGGCCCCCTCGCTGAAGGACTGTCATGACCACCACCCTGAACGACCTCATCGAAGTGGACCCGGCACCCGAACCACCGGCCAAGCCGGTCAAGGCCGGTCTGCTCGATCCGAGGCAGCTGCTTCGTTCGGTGCCCGACGCGCTGCGCAAGCTCGACCCGCGCGTCATGTGGCGCAACCCGGTGATGTTCATCGTCGAGGTCGGCGCCGTCTTCACCACGGTGCTGTCGATGGCGCAGCCGAGCCTGTTCGCCTGGCTGATCACGATCTGGCTGTGGCTGACCGTGGTGTTCGCGAACCTTGCCGAGGCCGTCGCCGAGGGCCGCGGCAAAGCCCAGGCCGCCACCCTGCGGTCGGCCAGGCAGGACACCGTCGCGCACCTGACGGACGGCCGCGACATCGCGGCCCCGCAGCTGCAGCAGGGCGACCTGGTGATCGTCGAGGCCGGGCAGGTGATCCCCGGTGACGGCGACGTCGTCGAGGGCATCGCCAGCGTCGACGAGTCGGCCATCACCGGCGAGTCCGCCCCGGTGATCCGCGAGTCCGGCGGCGACCGTTCGGCGGTCACCGGCGGCACCCGGGTTCTGAGTGACCGGATCGTCGTGCGGATCACGCAGCGGCCGGGGGAGAGCTTCGTCGACCGGATGATCGCGCTGGTCGAGGGGGCGAACCGGCAGAAGACGCCGAACGAGATCGCCCTGAACATCCTGCTCGCGGCCCTGACGATCATCTTCCTGCTGGCGGTCGTGACCCTGCAGCCCCTGGCGATCTTCTCGAAGGCCTATCAGGCGGCGGCGCCGGACACCGCGGCGCTCGACGGCCACGGCGTCACGGGCATCGTGCTCGTGTCCCTGCTGGTCTGTCTCATCCCGACGACGATCGGGGCGCTGCTGTCGGCGATCGGCATCGCCGGCATGGACCGGCTCGTGCAGCGCAACGTCCTCGCGATGAGCGGCCGCGCGGTCGAGGCGGCCGGTGACGTGAACACGTTGCTGCTGGACAAGACGGGGACGATCACTCTGGGCAATCGTCAGGCTGCTTCGTTCGTACCGCTGCAGGGGGTTGATCCTGAAGTTCTCGCGGAGGCGGCACGGTTGTCGAGCCTGGCGGACGAGACTCCGGAGGGGCGGTCGATCGTGGCGCTCGCCGGTGGTGGCGACGTGCCCGCACCGGCCTCCGCGCAGTGGGTGCCGTTCTCCGCGCAGACCCGGATGAGCGGCGTCGACCTCGGCGGACGGAGGATCCGCAAGGGCGCGGCGAGTGCCGTGCTCAAGTGGGCGGGCGTGCGTGACGCCGAGGTGGACGAGATCGTCGACCGGATCAGCTCCGGCGGCGGAACCCCGCTCGTCGTGGCCGAGAACGATCGGGTGCTGGGGGTGATCCACCTCAAGGACGTGGTGAAGCCCGGTATGCGTGAACGGTTCGGCGAGATGCGGCGGATGGGCATCCGCACCGTCATGATCACCGGCGACAACCCCAGGACCGCCGCGGCGATCGCGGCCGAGGCCGGCGTCGACGACTTCCTGGCCGAGGCAACACCCGAGGACAAAATCGCTTATATCCGTACGGAACAGCAGGGCGGCCGTCTGGTCGCGATGACCGGTGACGGCACCAACGACGCGCCCGCGCTCGCTCAGGCCGACGTCGGCGTGGCCATGAACACCGGCACGTCGGCGGCCAAAGAGGCGGGCAACATGGTCGACCTCGACTCCGACCCGACGAAACTGATCGAGATCGTCGAGATCGGCAAGCAGCTTCTGATCACCCGGGGCGCGTTGACGACGTTCTCGATCGCCAATGACATCGCCAAGTACTTCGCGATCATCCCGGCCATGTTCGCGGCCGTCTACCCGGGCCTGGACACGCTCAACATCATGCGGCTGCACTCGCCCGGCTCGGCGATCCTGTCCGCTGTCGTCTTCAACGCGATCGTCATCGTCTTCCTGATCCCGCTCGCGCTGCGCGGCGTCCGGTACCGGCCGTCGTCGGCGAGCCGGCTGCTCAGCCGCAACCTGCTGATCTACGGCCTCGGCGGCGTGGTCGCCCCGTTCCTCGGCATCAAGCTCATCGACCTGCTCATCCAGCTCATCCCGGGGATCTGATCCAGATGCGACTTCCCGCCTGGCTTGCCCAGCACCTCGCGGCGCTGCGTGCGCTGCTCGTCCTCACCGTCGTTCTCGGCCTGGCGTACCCGCTGCTCATGGTCGGGATCGGTACCCTGCCCGGCCTGTCCGGCAGGGCGTCCGGCTCGATCGGCCCGGCCGGCAGCACCCTGATCGGCCAGTCCTTCGACGACGATTCCCGCTACTTCCAGAGCCGGCCGTCAGCGACCGGGTACGACCCGGCCGCGACCGGCGCGAGCAACCTCGGCCCGGAGAGCATCGTCGACACCCTCGGCGACGATCCGTCGCCGAGCCTGCTCACCCAGGTCTGCGCGCGCAGTCTCGCCGTCGGCGAGCGTGAGGGCGTCGACGGCCGCCGGCCCTACTGCACCGCCGAGGGCGTCGGCGCGGTCCTCGCGGTGTTCCACCGTGACGGCTTCACCGGGCCGGTCACCAGGGTCGTGTCGGTCAATCAGACCGGCACCCCGTTCCTGGCCGTCTACCAGGGTGTCCGGGTCGAGCCGGCGGAGAACGGCGTGGACTACCGGGCCCTCGGCGCCGTGATCACCCCCGTCCGCGGCGACGCGCCGTCGCGACCCGTCGTGCCCGCCGACGCGGTCACCGCCAGCGGCAGCGGCCTCGATCCGCACATCAGCCCCGCCTATGCCGCGCTCCAGGCACCGCGCGTCGCCCGTGAACGCAACCTCGACCTCGCCCGGGTCCGGGAGTTGATCACCGAGCACACCGACGGCCGTACCCTCGGATTCCTCGGCGAACCCGGTGTCAACGTCCTCGAACTCAACGTGGCACTGGACGGCAGGTGAAGGACGCGGCGGGCCGGCCCTGTCGCTTCAGGGCCGGCCGGCCTCCACGGACGAGAGAATGGCCCTCATGCCTCGCGGTGAACTGCGGATCTACCTCGGCGCCGCTCCGGGCGTCGGCAAGACGTACACCATGCTCGAAGAAGCCCATCGCCGCGCCGAGCGCGGCACCGACGTCGTGATCGCCCTGGTCGAGACGCACGGCCGCAAACACACGGCAGCCATGCTCGGCGACCTCGAGGTGGTGCCGCGCCGCGCGATGGACCACCGCGGCGCGACGTTCACCGAGATGGACCTCGACGCCGTCCTCGCCCGCCGGCCCGGGATCGCCGTCGTCGACGAGCTCGCCCACACCAACGTCCCCGGGTCCCGCAACGCCAAACGGTGGCAGGACGTCCAAGAGCTGCTCGACGCGGGCATCAGCGTGCTGACCACCGTGAACGTCCAGCACCTGGAGTCGCTCAACGACGTCGTCGCCCGGATCACCGGCGCCCAGCAGCGTGAGACAGTGCCCGACGGGTTCGTCCGCGCCGCCGAGCAGGTCGAACTCGTCGACATGACCCCCGAGGCGCTGCGCCGCCGGATGGCGCACGGCAACGTCTACCGGCCCGAGAAGATCGACGCGGCTCTCGGCAACTACTTCCGCACCGGCAACCTCACCGCCCTGCGCGAACTGGCCCTGCTGTGGCTGGCCGACAAGGTCGACGACCAGCTCGGCCGGTACCGCACCGACCACGCCATCGACTCCACCTGGGAGACGCGCGAACGCGTCGTCGTCGCGCTGACCGGCGGCCCCGAAGGCGACACCCTCATCCGGCGTGCCTGGAGGATCGCCGCCCGCACCAAGGGCGCCGACCTGATGGCCGTGCACGTGGCCCGCAGCGACGGACTCGCCGGCGCCGACCCGGCCGCGCTCGCCCGGCAGCGGGTCCTGGTCGAGAGCCTCGGCGGCAGCTACCACCAGGTCGTCGGTGCCGACATCCCGCAGGCACTGCTCGACTTCGCCCGCGGCGCCAACGCCACCCAGATCGTCCTGGGCGCCTCCAGCCGCGGCCGGTTCGCGCGATTGTTCGCCGCCGGGGTCGGCGTCACCACCATCGCCCGGTCCGGTTCCATCGACGTACATTTGGTGCCCCACGAGCGTGCCGGTCAGGGCCGCCGCCGGGGCCCGCTGCCGGCGGCGCTGTCCCGGCGGCGCCGCGCCGCCGGATTCGCCGCGGCGCTTCTCGGCCTGCCGCTGCTGGTCGCGCTGCTCAAACTCGGCCCGCACCTGTCGCTGACCAACAACATCCTGCTGTTCCTGGCGGCCGTCGTGGGTGTCGCCCTGATCGGCGGCCTGTGGCCCGCCCTGATCGCGGCCGTCGGCGGGTCCGTGATCCTCAACTGGTTCTTCACCCCGCCGCTGGGCCGGTTCTCGATCGCCGAGGTTCAGAACCTGCTGGCCCTGGCCGTCTTCGTCGCCGTGGCCGTGGCCGTCAGCTGGGTCGTGGACACGGCCGCCCGCAAGACCCGGCAGGCCGCCCAGGCGTCCGCCGACGCGCAGACCCTGGCCACCGTCGCCGGCAGCGTGCTGCGCGGCGAACGACCCCTGATGGCCCTGCTCGACCGGCTCCGCGAGACCTTCGCCCTCGACTCGGTGACCCTGCTCGACGGCGACACCGTCGTCGCCGGCGTCGGTCAGCAGCTGTGCGCCACCCCGGCGGAGGCCGACGTCGAGGTCAAGGCCGACGGCGATCTGACGGTGCTGCTGCGCGGCCGGATCCTGGAGGCCTCCGACCGTCGCATCGTGGAGGCCTTCGCCGCCCAGGCCGCCGTCGCCCTGAAACAGGAGCGCCTGGCCACCGAAGCGGCCGCCGCCAAACCGCTTGCCGAGGCGAACAGGCTGCGTACCGCTCTGCTCGCAGCGGTCAGCCACGACCTGCGCACCCCGCTGGCGGCGGCCACGGCCGCGGTCGCCGGTCTGCGCAGCCCCGACATCCAGCTCGACGACACCGACCGCGAGGAACTGCTGGCCACCACCGAGGAGTCCCTCGACCGCCTCGACCGGCTCGTGGCCAACCTGCTCGACATGAGCCGCCTGCAGGCCGGAGCCCTCGGCATCGCCGTCATCGAGGTCGGCGCGGAGGAGGTGGTGCCGCGTGCCCTCGACGAGATCGGACCCGGTGGACGGCAGGTCAGGGTGCACGTGCCCGACGATCTGCCGCCGTTGCGCGCCGACCCCGGCCTGCTCGAACGCGTCCTGGTCAACCTGGTCGGCAACGCGCTGCGCTACAGCCCGCCCGGTCAGCCACCGGTCATCACGGGCAGCAGCCACGGCGGCATCATCGAACTACGCGTCATCGACCACGGCCCCGGCATACCCCACGATCGGTGGGACGACGTCTTCCTGCCCTTCCAGCGCCTCGGCGACCGTGACAACCACACCGGCGTCGGTCTCGGCCTGGCCCTGTCCCGCGGCCTCACCGAAGCCATGGGCGGCACCCTCACCCCCGACGAGACCCCCGGAGGCGGACTCACCATGATCGTCGCCCTGCCCGCCGGGGAACCGGCATGACCCGCGTACTCGTCGTCGACGACGAGCCGCAGATCGTGCGGGCCCTGCGGATCTATCTCAAGGCTCGCGGCTACACCGTCGACACCGCACCCGACGCCGCCTCCGGGCTGCACCTGGCCGCCCGTAACCACCCCGACCTGGTCGTCCTCGACCTCGGACTGCCCGACATGGACGGCACCGAGGTCGTCCGCGGCCTGCGCGGCTGGACCGCCGTCCCCATCATCGTGCTGTCCGGACGCGCCGGCAGCCTCGACAAGGTCCAAGCTCTCGACGCGGGCGCCGACGACTACATCACCAAACCGTTCAGCATCGACGAGCTCCTCGCCAGGATCCGCGCCGTCACCCGCCGTACCCACAACGGCGACGACGCCGGGCCGCAGGTCCTCATCGGCCGGTACACCGTCGACCTGGCCGCCCGCTCCGTCACCGGCGACGACTCCGAGGTACGGCTGACCCCCACCGAATGGCAGCTGCTCGAACACCTGCTGCGTCACCCCGGCAAGCTCATCAGCCAGCGGCACCTGCTGCACGACGTCTGGGGGCCCGAGTACCACGGCCAGACCAACTACCTGCGCCAATACATGGCCCGCCTGCGCCGCAAACTCGAGGCCGATCCCGCCCGGCCCCGCCATCTGCTCACCGAACCCGGCATGGGCTACCGCTACCGGCCGTGATCCGGGGCCCGTTCATCGCCGCCCTCGGCCGGTGAGGTCCATCCGAGACTGTCGCAGCCGGGGCAGAACACGAACGACCGGGTGCCGTCCCACGGTGCGGCCCTCCCCTGGGACACCGTCAACCGGCCCCGGCCGCGACACTGTTCGCAGGTGACGGCGTGCCGCGGGCGCGGCGGCCTCAGGTGGGCCAGCTCGGGATACAGCTCGGCGGCCCGGGCCAGGCCGAAGGTGCGCTCGCCCGGATCGGCGGGCCGCAGCGGGCCGTCCTCGTCGTCGTTGCGGACGACGTCACCGGCCGGCGTCAGATACAGGACGGGGCCCCAGTAGCTGAACAAGGGGAGGTGTCCCCGACGGGCGGCGCCGCCGCGCCAGTCGGGCGCCCGAAACGCCTCGTCGATCAGGCGTCCGATCAGTTCCTCGTCCGTCATCCGCGCAGCGTACGAACCTGCCGCCACCGGGAGTCAGTAGCGGAAGTGCGAGACCAGGGCCCGCAGGTTGGCCGACATGCCGGCCAGCTCCGCGGTGGCCTGCTGCGCCTCGGTCACGCCGTGGGTGGTGTGCTGGGCGGCCTCGGCGACCGTCGACACGTTCACGGCGATCGCGTCGGCGGCTTGGGCGGTGTCGGAGACGCTGCGGTTCATCTCGGCGGTGGTGGCGGTCTGCTCCTCGACCGCCGAGGCGATCGTGGTCTGGTAGTCGCTGACCCGCTGGATGACCGCGGCGATCTCGCCGATGGCCGCGACCGCGCTGGTCGTGCCACTCTGGATGGCGTCGACGCGGCGGATGATGTCCTCGGTCGCCCGCGCCGTCTCCTGGGCCAGCTCCTTGACCTCGCCGGCCACGACGGCGAAGCCCTTTCCGGCCTCGCCCGCGCGGGCGGACTCGATGGTCGCGTTGAGCGCCAGCAGGTTGGTCTGCTCCGCGATCGAGGTGATCACCTTGACCACCTCGCTGATCTCCCGTGACGACTCGCCGAGCGACGCGACAGTGGTGTTGGCCGCTTCGGCGGCCCGCACGGCGGTGATCGCGACGGCGGCGGCCTCGCTGGTGGAGTGGGCGATCTCGCGGATCGACGCTCCCATCTGTTCACTGCCGGCTGAGACGGCCTGCACGTTGTTCGACACCTGAGTGGCGGCGTCGGCCACCGTCTGGGCCTGCGCGGCGGACTCTTCGGCCGAGGCGGCGATCTCGGTGGAGGCGGCGGACATCTCCTCGGCCGCGGTGGCCAGTGCGGCCGACGAGTCGTCGATGGTGCGCATCACCCCGCTCAGAGAGGTGAGGGTACGGTCGAGCGCGCCGGCCATCTGTGCCACCTCGTCGCGGCCGGTGACCACGATCGGCGTCGCCAGGTCGCCGTCGGCGAGCAGCTCCAGCCGTTCGCGGACCCGTTCGACGGGCCGGGTCACCGACAGGGTCACCATCACGGCGAGGATCGCGGCGAGCACGACCGCGCCGATCCCCACACCCCAGGTCAGCCGGGTGCCGCTGCGGTGTGCGTTCTCCGCGTCGGCCTTGGCCGTGGCGAACTCGCTGTCGGCGGTGGCGGCCGTCGCGTCGAGCAGGTCACCGATCTGTTTGAAGAGCTCGATCGAGCGGCCCATCACGAGGGCGCTGGCCGCCGCGTCGTCGTCGGCGGTGTAGAGCCGGGCCACCTGGTCGTCGATGGTCAGGAACTCGTCCAGCAGGCCGTTGATCTGCTCCAAGTCGTCGTGGGCCGCGTCGCTGGGGGCCAGTTCGGCTGCGTCCGCGGTACGCCGGCGGAACGTGTCGACGGTGGCGAGGAACTCCGACCGGGAGGCTCCGCTGTCCGAGGCGGCGCCGGGAAGGTCGCGTACGGCATCGAAGGCGTACGCCGTCTGCCAGCCGTTGAAGTCGGCGGCGGAGTACTTCGCGTCCTTGACCGTGGCGACGAACTGCTGGGCGAGTTCCATCCGATCGGTGGCGTCGTGCTGGCTCGACGACGTCGCGAGCGCCTCGGACATCATCACCAGCATGAGCCCGACGACCACGGCGAAGGCCACCGTCAGGCGCACGCCGAGTCGCATGCGGGTCAGGACCGTCATCTCGTCATGATCGTCCCTGCGGCCCGTCCGGCGAGCCGGTTCCGGCTTCAGCCGATGAACCGGTGGCCTTCCGTGGCCGCAGGGACGCATGTGTCCGTCAGGGAGCGGTCATGTCGAACCTGTTGACCGTGACCGACCCGCCCAGTGCCTGAGTGGCGTAGTTGAACATCGCGAACCGGTAGCCCATGAAGAACTGCCAGGCGTTGTTGAGCGTGAACGCCGGTCCGAGGTTGGTGAAGGTGCTGCCGTTCGTGCTGTAGGAGAACGTGGCCGTACGCCCGGAGCCCGGCCGGATGTCGGCGGAGACCCGCAGCCAGATCTTCCCGCCCGAGACGTTCGCGCCGGCCGCCTCACTGCCGGTGCCCGTGGTGGCCCAGCTGGAGTTCATGGTGAGGCCGTTGGTCATCGAGACCCGGGTGACGCCGTTGTCCTTGCGGATGCCGATCCACGCCGACTGATCGCGCAGCATCGCCAGCCCGGACCTGTCGCCGTTGGCCATCTGCGAGTAGTCGAGCTCGATGGTGGCGGTCGACGACGGGCCCTGGATGCGGTGGGTGAGTGTGTTGCGTGCGCTGTACAGGTCGTTGGTGACCGTCGCGGTGGACAGCCGCAGCCCGTTGCCGACGCTGAACTTGCTGGTGTCGGGGTTGTGGTTCCACTCCCAGCGGTGGCCCAGGCTGGTGAACGTGTCGGAGCCGATCATCGGCTGCACGGTCTTGGAGGTGGTGATGTTCGGCTTCGGGTAGGTGGCGCCCCAGCGTCCGTTGACGGTGGTCAGCACCGGCCAGTCGTTGCTCCAGGTGATCGGGGCCAGCGTCGGCATCCGCCCGCCGGGGTACGCGTCGGTGAACGCCATGTACCACCAGTCACCCGCCTGCGTCTGGACCAGGCCGCCCTGGTGCGGCACGCCGCCGCCGGAGATGGGGCCGGGCAGATCGAGAAGGACCTGGCGCTGCTCGTACGGGCCCCACGGGCTCGTCGACCGCAGCACGTACTGGCCGTTCGCGGGGCGGGTCAGCCAGATGTAGTAGTAGTTGCCCCGCTTGTACATGCGGGCGCCCTCGAGGGTGCCGATGTTCGACGGGGTCTGGTACACCGTCTGCGCCCGCACCTGGGCGGTGAGATCCGAGTTCAGCTGCGCGACGCTGATCGTGCCGTTGCCGTAGGCGACGTAGGGGACGTCGTTGTCGAACATCAGCCCGGCGTCGTAGTAGCAGTTGTTGATCCGGGCCTTCTTCGACCAGGCGCCGTCGACCGCGCCGGCGGTGTAGACGTAGGTGCGGTTGAACTCGGTGCAGCCCAGCCAGTAGTACGTGCTGTTGCTCGGCCGGTAGTTCAGAGTCGACGCCCAGATGCCCTTGACGTAGGCACGGCCGCCGGACAGGTCGTAGGCGGAGGAGTCGAAGTCCAGTCGCGGCACCGAGTGTCCGGCGTACTCCCAGTTGACCAGGTCGTAGGAGCGCAGGATCGGCGCACCCGGCGAGTAGTGCATGGTCGACGCCGAGTAGTAGTAGGCGTCGCCGACCCGGATGATGTCGCCGTCGGCGAAGTCCTGCCAGACGACCGGGTTGGTGAAGGTCCCGGCCGGCGGCTGGGTCGTCCCGCCGAGCTTGACGAGCTGCCACTGCTGGTTGGCGCCGTTCCAGTCGGAGTACTGGACGATGTTGGCGTTGTCAGCGGTGGACGCGCCCTGCACCTCGACGGCCTTGCCGCTGTTGCGGCCGATCAGCTGGATGTAGCCGTCGATGTCCTGGATGCTGAACTGCTGGTTTGCGGCGTTGTTGTCGGTCCACTGCACGATGGCGCCGCCGTCGGCGGTCGAGTTGCCGGAGACGTCGAGGACCTTGCCGGAGTGCTTGGACCTGAGCCGGTAGTAGCCGCCGCCGGAGTCGACGAACTGCCACTGCTGCTGCGCCTGGTCGTTGCGGCTCCACTGGGTGATCCGGGCGCCGTCGCCGGTGGCCAGGTTGTAGACGTCGAGGGCCTTGCCGCTGTTGCGGTTGACCAGCACGTACGAGGCGCTGGTGTCGATCGTCGCGGCTGACGCGACGGGCGCCCCGGCGATGACGGCGGCCGTCGCCGTGAGGACGGCGGCCAGGACGAAGCCCAGCCGCCTGCGCACTCTGCTCATGGGGATGCTCCTAGCCTGTTAGCGTTAACAAGATAGAACGGCAGTAATTGCGCGAGATATTGCCAGATGATTTCGACTCGCTCAAGCGGTGGCCGTCAATCTGGCTGCGACGCATCGGCATAGCCGGGCGTAACACTTTTCAGTGCCGCATTCTGCGGCTACGAAATACACCGGAAACCTTGCGACCGGTCAGCCGCCTCTGTAATCCTTCACTCGAGTTCACCTATGTGAGCGCTCACAAGCAGAACCGGAGAAGGAGCAGTCGATGAGAACCCTCAGCCGCCTCGCTGCGGCGATCCTTCTGACCGTCGCCGCAGCGGTCAGCGTGCCCGTGACGGCCGCGCAAGCCCTCGACAACGGTGTCGGGCGGGTGCCACCGATGGGCTTCAACACCTGGAACACCTTCGGGTGCAACATCGACGAGAACCTGCTGCACCAGACCGCCGACGCCATGGTCAGTTCCGGCATGCGCGACCTCGGCTACAAGTACGTGGTCGTCGACGACTGCTGGTTCGACCCGAACCGCGACTCCGCCGGCAACCTGCGCGCCAACGCGCAGCGCTTCCCGAGTGGAATGAAGGCCCTCGGCGACTACCTGCACGCCCGTGGCCTGCTGTTCGGCATCTACCAGGTGCCGGTCGACAAGACCTGCGCGCAGTACTTCAACTCGTATCCGGGCGCCACCGGCAGCCGTGGCCACGAGTACCAGGACGCCGCGACCTTCGCCTCGTGGGGTGTCGACTTCCTCAAGTACGACTGGTGCTCACCCACCGGTACCATCGACGACCAGGTCCGCACCTTCGCGATCATGCGTGACGCGCTGCGCGCCACCGGCCGGCCGATCTTCTACAGCATCAACCCGAACAGCATCCACGAGAAGACCGGGCCCCGCCGCAACTGGAGCGACGTGGCCAACATGTGGCGCACCACCGAGGACATCACCAACACCTGGAACTCGGGCCAGACCAACGGTTACCCGATGGGCATCCAGAACATCGTCGACGTGACCGTGCCGCTGTCCCACTACGCCGCTCCGGGCGGTTTCAACGACCCCGACATGCTCGAGGTCGGCAACGGCGGCATGAACGACACCGAGATGCGCAGCCACTTCGCGTTGTGGGCGATGATGGCGTCCCCGCTGATCGCCGGCAACGACGTGCGCTCGATGTCGGCCGCCACCCGTACCATCCTCACCAATCCCCGCCTGATCGCGTTCAACCAGGACACTCTCGGCCTGCAGGCCCGGCAGGTCTCCTTCGACGGCACCCGCCGGGTGCTCGCCAAGCCGCTGGCCAACGGTGACGTCGCGGTCGCGCTGTTCAACCAGGGTGGCAGCACCACCACGATCTCGACCACCGCGGCCGCGGTCGGCCGCAGCGGCAGCTCCTTCACCCTCGTCGACGCGTGGACCGGTGGTACCAGCACCACCACCGGCACGATCAGCGCGTCCGTCCCGGCGCACGGCACCGCCGTGTACCGGCTCAGCGGGGGAGGCGTCCAGCAGCCCACGGCCACCACCCTGGTCAGCGAGTCGTCGGGCCGCTGCCTCGACGCCCCGAACGGTGCCACCAGCAACGGCACCCAGCTGGTGATCTGGGACTGCAACGGCGGCGCCAACCAGAACTGGACCGTCAGTGGCCAGGCGCTGCAGGTTCTCGGCAAGTGCCTGGAGGCTCCGTCCGGCGCCGCCGCGGGCACCCGCGTCCGGCTCTGGGACTGCAACGGCTCCGCCGGGCAGCAGTGGGAGATCCGCTCGGACAACACCGTCCGCAACGCGGGCACCGGGTTCTGCCTGGACGTCGACCGCAACCTGACCGCCAACAACACCGCGGTCCTGCTGTGGCACTGCTCGAGCGCCGTCAACCAGCGGTGGATCCGGCGCTGACCCGCCTCCAGGAGAACCCATGATGCCCCGGAGATCCTCGACTCTCGACGCCGACGGCGCCGCCACCACCGCGTACGCCTTCGTGTACTTCACCGAGACGCCGAACCAGTCCGGAGCGAGCTACGGCCTGCACCTGGCCGTCAGCCGCGACGGTCTGCACTGGTCACCGCTGAACCAGAACCAGCCGGTGACCACGCCCACCTCCGGGCAGCAGGGACTGCGTGACCCGTTCGTCCATCGCAAGCAGGACGGCACGTTCGTGGTGGCGGCCACCGACCTCAAGGGCCTCGACCTCGGTCGCAACAGTCAGTACCTGCACATCTGGGACTCCGCCGACCTGGCGAGCTTCACCGGGTACCGGCACGTCCGCATGCACACCATGAACACGCACACCTGGGCTCCGACGATCTTCTGGGACGCCGGCCGCCGCCGGTACGGCATCGCCTACTCGGCGGCCGGCGGCGGCCGGGACGTCCTGATGGTCAACTACACCGGCGACTTCCGTACGGTCAGCACGCCCCAGGTCCTCTTCGACCCCGGCTTCCCCGTCCTCGACGGCGACATCGTCGTCGACGGCGGCACCACGTACCTCTTCTACAAGAACCTCGCCGACGGCAACACCTACGGCGCCCGGTCGCCGACCGGCGCGCCCGGCAGTTTCACCACCTACACGACCGGCCTGCGGCAGGGCAACGCCATGGAGGCGCCGCTGCTGGTCAAACGGAACGACGGCACCGGCTGGTGGCTGTGGGGCGACGGGTTCTCCCTGGTCGGCAACGAGCTCCACGCGTGGGCCGGCAGTTCCGTCGACGGCAGCGCCTGGACCCTGCTGAACCAGCGCGACTACACCCCGCCGCTCAATGCCAAGCACGGCTCGATCGTCGGCATCACCGACGCGGAGTACGACGCCATGACGGCCCGCTGGGGCCTGCCCGCCTGGACCCGGCTGAAGTCGTGGAACTTCCCCGACCGGTACGTGCGGCACTACAACGGCAGCATCCGGCTCGACGCCTACCCGTTCGACCCGCATCAGGACCAGCTGTGGCGCACGGTCCCCGGACTCGCCGGCAGCGGCGGCGTCTCGTTCGAATCGATCAACCGGCCGGGCCACTACCTGCGGCGCAGCGGCGTCCAGACCCGGCTCGACCCCGACGACGGCACTGCGGCGTTCCGCGCCGACGCCACCTTCATACGCAGTACCGGACTCGCCGACCCTGGAGGGACTTCCTTGCGCTCCTACAACCTGCCGACCCACTACCTGCGTCATTCCGGGTACGTCCTGCGCCTCGATCCGCTCGGTGCCACGTTGAACTCGACCGACCGGCACGACGCGACCTTCCGGTTCGTGTCATGAGGGCCGCGTTCGCCGTCGTCGCCGTGCTCGTCGCGGCACTGCTGCCCGCCCCGGCACGGGCCGACAACCCCATCGTCCAGACCATCTACACCGCCGACCCGGCCCCGCTGGTGCACAACGGACGGCTCTACGTCTACACCGGCCACGACGAGGACGGCTCCACGTACTTCACCATGCGTGACTGGCGCGTCTACTCGACCACCGACATGGCCAACTGGACCGACCACGGCTCCCCGATGAGCCTGGCCACGTTCAGCTGGGCCAGCGCCGACGCGTGGGCCGGGCATGTCACTGAACGCAACGGCCGGTTCTACTGGTACGTGCCGGTCAAGAACCGTGCCACCGGCCGGATGGCGATCGGCGTCGGCGTGTCCAGCAGCCCCACCGGACCGTTCACCGACGCGATCGGCCGTCCCCTGGTGGAGAACGGCGAGATCGACCCGAACGTCATGATCGACGACAACGGCCAGGCGTATCTGTACTGGGGCAACCCCAACCTCTGGTACGTCCGGCTGAACACCGACATGATCAGCTACTCCGGCAGCGCGACCCAGATCCCGCTGACCACCGCCGGTTTCGGCGCCAGGAGCGGCAACACCAGCAGGCCGACGCTGTACGAGGAAGGGCCGTGGGTCTACAAGCGCAACGGCCTGTACTACAACGTCTTCGCCGCCGAGTGCTGCTCGGAATTCATCGGTTACTCCACCGCGCCCGGCCCGACCGGGCCGTGGACGTACCGCGGAACCGTCATGCCCCGCCAGGGCGGCAGCTTCACCAACCACGCCGGCGTCATCGACTACAACGGCGGGTCGTACTTCTTCTATCACAACGGCGCACTGCCCGGCGGCGGCGGATTCACCCGGTCCGTGGCAGTGGAACGATTCACCTACCGATCCGACGGCACCATTCCGACGATCAACATGACCACCGCCGGGCCGCCGCAGATCAGCTCCCTGAACCCGTATGTGCGGCAGGAGGGCGAAACGACGGCCTGGGCCTCGGGTGTCGAGACCGAACCCGTCTCCGGCGGCGGCATGGGCATCGGCTACGCCGACAACGGCGACTACCTCAAGGTCAAAGGCGTGGCCTTCGGTACGGGTGCAGGCTCGTTCCAGGCGCGGGTCGCCTCCGGCGCGAGTGGCGGCCGGATCGAGGTGCGCCTGGGCGGCCCGACCGGAACCCTGGCCGGGACCTGCGCCACGGGCGGCACCGGAGGCTGGCAGAACTGGACCACGGTCACCTGCCCGATCACCGGCGCCTCCGGCACCCAGGACCTCTACCTGCGCTTCGCCGGCGGCAGCGGCTCACTGCTCAACCTCGACTGGTGGCAGTTCACGCCTACCGGCGGCGGCAGCACGAACCTGCTCGTCAACGGCACCGCCGAGAACGGCACCGACGGCTGGCAGGTGTTCGGCGGCGGCACCCTGTCGGCGAGCACGTCCGCGGTCCGCAGCGGGACGCGGTCGCTGGCGATCACCGGGCGCACCGCCGCCTGGAACGGCCCGGCCCAGGAGGTGACCAGCCGGCTCGCCAACGGCGGCACGTACCGTACGAACATCTGGGTCCGTTCCCAGAGCGGCACCCCCAGCGCCAAGGCCACGCTGGCGCTGACCACCGGTTCCACGACGAGCTACGTGCAGATGACACCGGCGGCCACGATGAACACCGGTGGATGGACACTGCTGACCGGCACCGCCACGGTGTCCTGGACCGGAACCCTGTCGCGGGCCGTCCTCTACGTGGAGACGGCCGCTGGAACCGACGGTTTCCACGTGGACGACGCCTCCCTGGAATAGAACCGGAGAATCCGCCGGGAAACGGGAGCGCGACGACCGTACGCCAATTATGGGTTGGCATTTGTCGCGGACGAGAAAAAAGTAAAGCACCTATCATGTACGCGATATCTGCCATTAACATGGGTGCTCGCCGGAAAGTACGGGCGCAGTGACGGGGAGCACGGGTGAAGGTAGGTGGCGGCGGGGCCGGAAGCCACGCCCGTCTGGGAGACGCCGGCCGGCACGACGCCGTAACAGAAATCCGGACCGAACTCACCGACCTGGTGGTCGCGGCCCGCGGCGGTGACCGGCACGCCGAGCAGCAACTGCTCGCCGCCCACCTGCCCATGCTCTACCGCATCGTGGGCCGGGCCCTCGGCGGTCACGCCGACGTCGACGACGTCGTCCAGGAGACCGTGCTGCGGGCGCACCGGGACCTGCCGTCCCTGCGTGCGCCCGCCAGCTTCCGGTCCTGGCTGGTCGCCATTGCCATGCGGCAGACCAGCAGCCGGCTGCGGGCCTGGCAGCAGGACCGGGAGCGGACCGCGGCACTCGACGACGCCACCGACATCGCGGACCCGGACGCCGAGTTCGCCGAGGTCACCCTGCTGCGTCTGGGCATGTCCGCCCAGCGGAGGCAGGTCGCCCACGCCGCCCGCTGGCTCGACCACGACGACCAGGACCTGGCCGCGCTGTGGTGGCAGGAGCTGATGGGCGACCTCAGCCGGGCCGACGTGGTCGCCGCGCTCGGGATCGGCGCGGCGCACGCCCGCGTCCGGCTCCAGCGGATGCGCCACCAGCTGGAACTGAGCCGGCACCTGGTGGCCGCGCTCGAGTCCGAGCCGCCGTGCCCGGAACTCGAGGCCCTGACCAGCGGCTGGGACGGCGTTCCGGGCCCGCGGTGGCGTAAACGCTTCGCCAGGCACGTCCGCGACTGCCCCCGATGCGCGACGGCCCGTTCCGGTCTCATCCCGGTGGAGCGCCTCCTGCTCGGCGGCGCCTCGCTGGCGCTGGTGCCGATCGGTGACCCCGCGGCGACCGCCGGAGCCGTCAAGACGGCCGGAGCGGGGGCGGGCAGCTGGCTCTCCCACCTCGGCGCCGTCAAGGTGGCGGCCGTCGTGGCGGTCGGCGCCACCGTCTCCGGCGGTGCGTTCCTGGCCCTGCCCGGCGACTCGCCGGACCGGTCGTCGACCGCGCCCGTGGTGCGACAGACCCCCGGCCCGCAGTCGTCCGCCCCCCAGTCGTCCGCCCCGCAGCCGTCCGTGCCGCCGGCGTCGGCCGCCGGACCCGTCGTCATCCCGGCGGGCCGCGTGGTCATCCGCCCGGCCGGGCAGTCCGCCGCGGCCGTCAAGCTGGATGGCGAGGACCTGGTGACCACCACCGGCGCCGCGACCCGGTTCACGGTGTCGCCGGGCCTGTCCAACCCCGCCTGTGTCTCCCTGCGCACCGCGGACGGCCGCTACGTCCGGCACTCCTCGTTCCGGCTCGTGGTCGCCCCGGCCGACGACCGCCAGCTGTTCCGGCAGGACGCGACCTTCTGCGCCCAGCAGGGCCCCGAGGCGGGAACGGTCCGCCTCACCTCGGCGAACTACCCCAACCGTTTCGTACGGGAGTTCAACGGCCGCTTCCAGCTCGACCTGATCCAGCCCGGCGCCGGATACGTCGAGGACACCACGTTCACCCTCACCACCACCTGATACACCGGGCCCGTCCGGGGCCCGCGGAACGGCTCCGCCGATCGGCCGGACTTCGACTCTGATCGTCCGTCCGGTATGGCCTCACCGTGGCGCAGGCATCCATGCTCTTGACTGCCTGTGCCCTCGCCTGGTCGGGGGCGTCCCGTTCGTCGACGCCTGGGAGACACCGTGTCCTACCAGTCCGGCCCCGCCCACCAGCCCACCGAGGGCACGACGCCGCCCCCGCCGGCCAGCCGCCGGACTGCAGTCATCATCGGTGTCGTTATCGGTGTCGTGGTGGCCGTCGCCGCAGCGGCCGGCGCCTACGGCTACCTGGCCAACGGTGACCAGCTCGCCGCCGCGAAGACCACATGCGCCCGGGACGACGCCGCGGCCCGGGTCACCGACGGCGGTGACACCCTCGTCGTCCACGGCCGGCCCGGTGCCGGCTACGACATGATGGTGTGCGTCCTGCAGGAGTTGAACGCGACCGAGGCGGTCCGGCGGCATCTCGACGAGACCCGGTCACGGGACGGCCGGCAGACGGACGAGTGGCCGGGGTTCAAAGCGGTGTGGACCTACAGCGGGAACGACGGCTTGAGCCTGACGATTCAGGCGGCCTGACCGGCCCGGAAAGGTACCGGGCGGTGCCGCGCACGCATCTGACCGGCATGTACCTCGGATGGGACTTCGAGTTCCCGTACGCGCACACGTTCTCCTCGGCCGGCGAGCGGATCGACCCGATGGACCACCACGACAAGGGTTTCGTCGGCACCACCGGCCTGTGGGACGCGCTGCCCGCCCTGCGCACCCTGACCGTCGAGGGTGTCCTGCTGTTCCACTGGATCGGCGGTACGGCCCTGGCCGACCTGCGGCTGCGTGGCGCGGTCATCTCCGACGGCGACGTCTGGCCGGATCGGAGCCGGGCTTCGTGACCCTGCCGGGCCGAGCTATCCGGGCCGGGCCCGGTGTCCTGACGCGAGCTCGGCGATCGCGGCCCTGGCGTCGGCGTGCCGGCCGGGGTCGATCTTGGCGAGACGCTGCGCCGCCCGCCGCCGGACGGGGACGTCGATCTCGGGATCGTTCATCAGGGCATTCAGGTGGTCGCCGGCCGTCGCGAGGTCGGCGTGGCTGAACCTGCCCAGCTCGTACGCGACGTCGACCTTGGCCGACGGCTCCACCTCCGGATGAGCCAGTAGCGCGGCCAGGCCGGCAGCCACCTCGGCCGCATGGTGATCGAGGCGCGTGCGGGCGAGGATCCGGGCGACCTCGGCGCGGTCGGCGGGCCTGACGGTGCCGGAGTCCATCAGCGCCCGCAGTGTGGTCACGACTGCCCGCTGATCCTCGTGCCTCAGTTCCAGGAGCCAGTGCCCGGCCTCGACCCGGACCGGAGCCTCGGCCTCGCCGTCCGTCAGCACCGCACGCAGTTCCGCGAGAGCGTCGGGCTGGAACTCCGTCGTGATGTGGACGAGGCCGACGGCCGCGGCCACGCGGAGCGCCGGGGTGGACGCGGCCGCCATGGTGCGCAGCCGCTCCACCGCTTCGCCGCGCAGGCGTGGGTCGAGCCGGACGAGGCAACGGACGGCGGCCTGCCGATCCCCCGGCCGGGCACCGGCATCCGCGGCGATCCGGCGCAGCACGGCGATCGCGTCATCCTGGGCCTCGGCGTCCACCGCGTAGAGCGTGTCGGCGGCGCGGACGAGAACGCCGAGGTCGTCGCACGGTTCGGCGAGTATCCGGCGGAGCGCCTCGGCGGCTTCGTCGTGGAAGTCGACGCCGAGGTAGGTGAGGGCGCCGGCGATGCGCTGGCGGTCTTCCGGGGTGGCACCCGGGTCGGCGAGGATGCCGCGGAACGTCGCGACGGCCGTGGTCCAGAATCGCCGGGGCAGCACGGCGAACCCGTAGACGGTGGCGGCCACGGACATGGCGTCGGCGGCGGGATCGGCGAGCACGGCGTCGAGCGCGGCGGCCGCCTCCTCCTGATAGTCCCGGCCCAGCATCGCGAGGCCGCGGGCGGCCCACTGCCGTTCCAGTGCCGAGGTGCACGGGTCGCTCGTCATGGTTCGCAGGGACTCGGCCGCCTCCGCCTCGAGGTGTGGGACCCCCGACCAGACCAGCCTGGTCGCGGCCTGAAATCGGGCGTCCGGGTGGGCGTGGGGATCGGTCAGCACGGAACGCAGAAGGTGGATGCCCTCGTCCTGGAACTCCGGTGCCAGTCTGAAGAGTCCGCTTCCGGCAAAACACCGTGCCCAACCCGCGTCGACCGGCTGGTCATCACGGGCGAGCGCACGCAGGGAATCGGCGGCGTCGTGCACGGTGTGCCCCGGTAGGCGAACGAGCGCCTCGATGGCGGACGCCCGGACCCAGCTCGGTGACGTCGGGTTGTCCGCGATCCGGGTCAGTGCCGACACCCCGATGGGGTCGATGCGGGCGAGATCCGCCAGCAGCCAGGTCGGTTGCCCGTCGTCGCGCTGGGTGATTTCGTGCTCGACGTCCGCGACGGCCGCACGGCGCTGGGCGACGGTTCCGGGCAGACCGTTACCGAGCAGGTGCGCCGCCAGCTGCCGATGGCGCCAGGGCCCGTTCAGCAGCCAGTCCATCATGGGCGGGACGACGCCGGGGTGCATGCGTGCGTAGTGGATGACGGTGCTGGTGTCCAGGGGCGTCGTGAAGTCGGCGGCTCGGTCGACGAGTTGGAGCAGGGCGGCGTGGGTGGGATCGAAATGCTCCGGCAGCTGCCGGGCTCGCTCGGCGGCCGCGAAGTGCTCAGCGAAGGAGAAGTGCAGGAACTCCCAGCGTCGCCCGTGCCGGACCAGGAGGCCGCTGCGGGTGAGCAGGTCCTCGGCGCGGATCTCGAAGTCCGGTGGCCGGCGCTCGCCGTTCCGCTCCTGTTTCGTGAGCCACGCCAAGGCGACGTCGAGCAACGGCTCGTCGGATTCGATCTGCGCGGCACCCAGCTGTTCGAGCAGCCGGTCGTAGTGCTCGGGCCGCACAGCGCCGGGGGGACCGGCAGCGGCCTTGGCCAGAGCCTGGGCTGTGTAACGCTCGTACAGGTCGAAGCGGCGCAGCGGCAGCGGCCGGTCGGGATCGTGCTGGAACACCACGGCCGTCACGGCGGCCATCAACGGAACCCGGATGAGTTCCAGCAGGCCGGCCGTGGCCGCCTCGCGGAGGAAGTGGTGTGCCCGGTCGCGGTCCGGTGCGAACCATCGAGCGGCGAAGACGTCGAGTGCTTCGGTGTCGAGGGGCTCGAGAGCGTACTGTGCGCTGCTGTCCAGCTGGTCCAGTTCCGCGGACTGCAACGGTCGTGTGGTGACCAGCACCCGGTGGGGCGCGTTCGGCTCCGCCATCCGCCCGGCCAGCACGTCGAGCAACCGGGCGCGCCGACCCGGGTCCGGGATCTCGTCGAGCCCGTCGATCAGCAGCAGCCACTCCACGCCGCCGACGAGGTCCGCCACCGACGACGGTTCGGGGACCCGATCGAGGTGCCCACCCAGTTCGGCGGCGACCGCGTGCACCAGCGCCGTGGGCCACGAGACGCTGAGGTCGCCGGCCAACTGGCGTGCTGTCACCCGCAGGGGCAGGACCGGAGGCAACTCGTCGCCGGTCACGTGGCCGAGCCAGCGCCGGGCGAGCCGCCCGGTCAGCTCCAGCGTCAAGGTCGACTTTCCCTGACCGGGCCCACCGACCAGGACCAGGTGCCGATCGCGGGCCAGCGCGCTCTCCAGTGAGCAGGCGGCGCCCTGCCTCGCACCCAGCATCTGCCGGACGTATACGGCGGACAGAGCCGGCCTTCGTGGCCCGAACAGCTGGTAGGGAAGAGCCTCCGCGGCGCGCGCCTGCGCCCGCATCAGGTCGGCGACGACCGCCGGCAGGACGGGCACCGCATCCCAGCCGGCGACCGTCGCGGACGGGCGGACCCGCTCCGCCGCGATCCGGACCCGCTGTGCCTGCCTGGCCGCCACCCAGAGACGGCGCGCCTCTTCCTCCGGCACGTCGAGGACGGTGGCGATCTGCCACGCCGTGCCCCAGGCGGGCAGGTAGCGGGCGCGGAACGTCTCCGAGAGCTTGCTCGCCGAGACATGGGCACGATGCGCCACCTGGACCTGCGTCAGTCCCGAGACCAGGTGCGCGGTGGCAAGCAGGTCCGCGAATTGCTGCTCGGCCGGGCTCACCACGGCGTCCCTCACGGAGTCGGCGGGTTCCGGGAATGTTGCCGGTATCTTCCCACGCGCCAGGGAAGCCCTCCACCCCTTGCAGGCTGTCCACATTCCGCACCGGCGAATCTGGGGGAGCCCTCATGACATCGGATTTGATCACCTTGATCCCTGTGGCGGCGGGCCTTGTCACCACGCTGCTGGCCCGGTCGCTGGTGGCCTGGGTCGAGGTACGGGGCCGCATCCGCTCCCTGCGCATCGCCCTGCGTGGCACGGACCCGGAACAGCGCGCCGAGATCATCCGAGCCCTCAGGGAACGGCCGTGATCTCGAGCGGCAGCCGTGGAACACCGGGCGGCGGGCGAGGGCCGCAGCCCTCCTCGCGGATGAGATCTCGAAGTCGTCCTGTCCGCGGAGAGGCCCCGTGACGGGCCTCTGATGTCGTCGTCCATGGTGGATGCTGGACGCCGTGATCAGTAGGCTGCCGGCGAAATCCTCCCTGAACGCCTTCGGCCGGGGCGCATCGGTGTCTATCTCTGTCGTGGTGCCGGTCTACAACGAGGAACACTTCCTGCGGGCCTGCCTCGACGCGGTTCTCGGGCAGCGGGAGCCCGTGCATGAGGTGATCGTGGTCGACAACGGTTCCGACGACGGCACGATCAGGATCCTGGAGGAGTACGCGAACCGCGTCACCGTCTTGCACGAGCCGAGACGCGGCGTCCAGCACGCACGCAACCGTGGCCTGGACGCGGCGACCGGCGACGTGATCGGGCGCATCGACGCCGACACGCGGCTGACGCCGGGCTGGTCACAAGGGGTCCGGGAGACGTTCGAGGACCCGGAGGTGCAGGCGGCCACCGGACCGGTCACCTACTACGACGCGGCGCTGTCGCGGCTGATCGACGGCGGCGACGCCCTCTTCCGGCGGATCTGGAGCAGCGGCTCCGTCGACTGGCTGCTCGGCGCCAACATGGCGATCCGCGCGCCGGCCTGGCGGCGGGTCCGGCCGGTGCTCTGCGACGACGCCGGGGTGCACGAGGACATCGACCTCGGTATCCACCTGCACGCCGAGGGCTCGACCATGGTGCTGGCGGCCGGGATGCGGGCGGGAACCTCCGCGCGGCGGATCGCGAACCGGTTCGGCGCCTACCGCGACTATGTGCTGATGACCGAGCGGACCTACCGGCGTCATGCGGGACGGTCCCGGTCGTACGCCCGCGCCTGGCTCACCGCCCGCGTTCAGTTCCTGCTGTTCCCGGTGCTGCGTCTGGCGTACGCCCTGGCCCAGCCCCGCCCGTGGGCGAGCATGCGCGGTGACGGCGGCCGGAAGAATCCCATGCTGCCCGGCCGCTGACCAGGCCGATCCAGCCGAGCCCGGCGAACAGCGCGACGCGTTCCAGCAGTCCGCTCGGGGTACGCGGCAGCACGCCGGCGGCGTCCAGCAGCACCAGCACGGTCGCCGCCGTGAACAGCACCGTCACGACGGCCGCGAGCGGCCGGGCCACCCGTCGCGGGCCGAGCCGGGCGACCGCCGCGATGCCGGCGACGGCCAGCGTGACGGAGATCATCTGATGGATCAGGCCGCGTGTCGTGTGTTCGATCGGCACTCCCGGCGGGAAGTCCAGGCCGGCGTCGGTGCGTACGACGGCCAGCGAGACGAGGGCCAGCCCGCACCACGCGACCAGTCCGGCGGCCGGCCGATCGGCCTTCCCGCGGAGTCCGAAACCGCACAGGATCAGCCAGAGTCCGCAGGTCGCGAGGTTGAGCGTGCCGCGCCAGCCGTGCTCGCCGAGCGACAGCTGGCTGATCCAGTTGCGCGTGTCGTCGTAGCCGGGGCGGGTCAGGCCGTCGACGGTGCTCACCACGATCATCTGCACCGCGGCGAGCACGCCGAAAGCCGGCAGCACCCATCGCACGCGGTCCATCGGCCCGAGCTTACGACCGGACTCCCTCCCGGGGTGGCAGCGCGTCTCCCGTACCGCAAGGATGTCGTCATGTTGTGGCTGTTCTCGGTGCTGTTCTGGGCGTTCATCGTGCTCACCTGCCCGATCTTCTTCGTCGGCGCGGTGCTGGTGTGGCTGGTGACGTTGCCCTTCGACCGCCGCCGGGTCGCGCTGCATCTCTACTCGTCGGCGTGGGCGTCGTTCTACGTCTACATCTGCCCGCTGTGGCGGCTGCGGGTGCTGCACCGTGACCGGCTGCCCTGGCACGGTCCGGCGGTGTTCGTGGCCAACCACGCGTCGCTGATCGACATCCTGGTGCTGTTCGCGCTGTTCCGGCCGTTCAAGTTCGTGTCGAAGCAGGAGATCTTCAAGGTTCCGGTGATCGGCTGGAACATGAGGCTCAACCGGTACGTGCCGGTGGTCCGCGGCAGCGGCGCGTCGGTGCGCCGGATGATGGAGCTCTGCGATCAGCACCTCGAGGCCGGTTCGCCGCTGATGATCTTCCCCGAGGGCACCCGCACCACCGACGGGGAGCTGCGGTCGTTCAAGGACGGCGCGTTCCAGCTGGCGGTGCGGCACAACGTGCCGGTCTATCCGATCGTCGTGCACGGCACCCGCCGGGCCCTGCCACGGCAGGGCTTCATCCTGCGGGACCACATCAAGGCGCGGGTCGAGGTCCTTCCGCCGCTTCAGCCATCCGATTTCTCTGATGTGTACGCCCTGCGCGACGCCACTCGTGACGCGATCGCGAGCGGGCTCACCACGACGTGAGGATCGCCCACTTCTGCGACAGCCAGCCCGGCCGGCCCGACGGCGTCTCCCGATCCGCGGAGATGACCGTCCGGCTGCTCCGGGCGGCCGGGCACGAGGTGGAGCTCTACCGCCCGGGGCCGTTGCGTGGCCCCGGTGTCCGGTCGCTGCCCGTGCCGTTGCGGCAGGTCCGGGTCGGGTTGCCGTTCACGCCCCGGCGCGCCGAGGTCGTTCACGCCCACAGCACCGGCCCGGTCGGGATGACCGGCTTCCGGGCGGCCGCCGACTGGGGTGTGCCGCTGGTGGCGACCTGGCACACCGACTTGCTGGCGTACGCCGACGTGTTCACCGAGGTCCCGGTCGGTGCGGCCTGGTGCGCCCTGCGCCTGGAGCTGGGCTGGTCGCCCCGTGAGTTCCTGGAGCTGACCCGGCCCGGTGCCGTCCGCCGCCGGCGGCTGGTCGAGCTGGGCAGGGCCATGTTCGCCCGGATGGCGGTGGCGATCGCCCCGTCAGCCAAGACGGCGGCCGGGTTCGCCCCGTTCGAGCCGGCCGCCGAGGTCTGTGTGCTGCCGACCCCGGTCTCCGCCGTCACACCCTCCACCCGGCAGGGCCCTCCCGGTGGGGCCGTCGTGCTGTCGGTGGGGCGGGGGACCGCCGAGAAGAACCCGGAGCTGCTGTTGCGGGCGTTCGCGCGGCTCCGCGTGGCTCGCCCGGACGCCCGGCTCGTCCTGCTCGGGGTGCATCAGCGGCGCCGGTACCTGAACCGCCGGATCGCCGCGCTGGGCCTCGACGGGCACGTCGACGTCCACCCGCCGGTGCCGCATGCCGAGGTCGCCGCCCATTACCGGGCCGCCGACGTGCTGGCGTTCACCTCCACCACCGACACGCAGAGCCTGGTGCTGGCCGAGGCGGAGGCGTCCGGGCTGCCGGTGGTGGTCGCCGATCCGGGCCTGGCGGTCCGGCCGGGCGCCACCGAGGCGGGCCGGTTCATCTGCGAGCCGGAGCCGGAGGCCTTCGCCGGGGCGCTGCTGCGGATGCTCGACGACGACGATCTGCGGGCCTCGGTGATCCGCGATGGGCTGGCGGCCGCGTCGGCGTACACCCCGGAGGTCTTTCTGCGGCGGCTGGAACTGATCTACGAGAAGAGCCGCCGGAGCCTCGGTCCTCGTCGCGCGGGGTGACCAGGGCACCGTCATTGCGTGCGGACTGCTGACCGCACCTGGCACTACCTGATCGACGATGCCGGCGCGCCGGTGACCGCACGCCGCGACCCGGTCGGCCACCGGATCACCGCGCCGGTCCGCACCGCCGTTGCCGACCGGCTGAGCATCCTCGACGGAGTCGGCTGCAGAAATCTTGTACCGCTGCCCGGCCCGCCGATAGGGGAGCGTCCAGACCCCGCCGGCCCAGGAGCGACGATGACACGAGCCGTGTACGCACCGACGGCGGTGGCCGCCGGTGCCACCATCGAGCAGGTGCTGTCGGGCAGGCTGGTGCAGCCGCTGTTCCAGCCGATCGTCGATCTCGCCACCCGCCGGGTGATCGGCCTGGAGGCCCTGGCCCGTGGACCGGCCGGCACCAGCCTGGAGTACCCGGACCGCCTGTTCACGGCCGCGCGGGAGGCCGGCTGTCTGGGCGCGCTCGACCTGCTGTGCTCGGAACGCGCGCTGGAGCTGGCGATCGGGGCCCCGCAGCCGCCTCCGTTGCTGTTCACGAACGTCGAACCGGCGGTCCTCGACCAGCCGCTGTCCCCGCGCCTCATCGAGCTGATCACCGGTGGCCTGCCGTTCCGTCAGGTCGTCGAGTTCACCGAACGCGCGCTGCCCGCGGTGCCCGGAAGCATGCTGCGCGTCGCCGGGCAGACCCAGACCTGGGGCAACGGCCTGGCTCTCGACGACGTCGGTGCCGACCCGATGTCGCTGGCGTTCCTGCCGCTGATCGAACCCGAGGTCATCAAGCTCGACATGAGCCTGCTGCGCAACCCCGGAAGCGACCACACCGGGGCGGTCTGCGCGGTGGTGCGCGCGGAGGCCGAACGCACCGGCGCGCTCGTCATCGCCGAGGGCATCGAGACCGCCGACGACCTGGCCACCGCCCGGCTGCTCGGTGCCCGCTGGGGTCAGGGCTGGCTGTTCGGCCGTCCCGGAGGCATCGAAGCGGCCCATCGGTACGACACGGCGGCCGCCGGCCTGCTGCGCCCGGCCCGTCCCGGTTTCCACGAGACGACCGAGAACGCCTACGACTGCGCCGCGGCCGTGGCGGCCCCGACGCCGGCGACCGCGGACGACATCGCCGCCGCGATGACCCGCCTGCGGGACGTCGTGGCCGCCCATGACACCGCCGTCGTGGTGATGTCCAGCGACGACACCGGTCTGCCCGGAATCGCCCCGCCGCTGGCCGAACTGGCCGGCCGCGCCTGCTCCGTGATCGTCGTCGACCGTCCGGTTCCCGGCGAGTTCGTGGCCGTGGCGATCGTCCCGGGCGACGGCTTCGCCGTGGGGATCCGCCGCCCGGACGACACCCCGCGACTCGTCATTGTCGACCACCTGCCGGCTGTCGCCGTGATCGCGAGGGCCCTGCTCAACCGTCACCGCTGATCAACCGGCACCGCTGATCAACCGGCACCGCTGATCAACCGGCACCGCTGACCGGCCGCGTCCGCAGTCCGTCGAGCACCAGCGTCACGACGCCGTCCGCGTCGGCCCGTGAACCCGGCTGACCGCAGGCCGTGCAGATGCCCTGAAGCGCCATCAGGACGGCCCCGGCGCCCACGTCGTCGCGGACGCTGCCCTCCTCGACGCCCGCCGCGAGCAGTTCGGCGACGACCCGGCTCAGCTCGCGGCCGCCTTCGGCGAGGGGCCCGGCCTGCGCGGCCATGAGCGTGGCGAGCGTACGCGCCAGGCCCTCATGTGCCTCCAGATGGTCCACGAAGCCCCGCAGGAACGCCGCCAGCGCCGCGGTCGCGGACAGGGTGGCCAGCAGCTCGCGGCCGCGGGCGCACATGGCGGTGAGCTCCTCCCGGTAAACCGCCTCGGCCAGCGCCTCGCGGGTGGGGAAGTGCCGGTACAGCGTGCCGGTGCCGACGCCGGCCAGCCGGGCGAAGTCGTCGAAACGCAGGTCGAAGCAGCCGTTGGCGAACAGCTCACGGGCCTTGGCGAGCAGTGCGTCGCGGTTGCGCCGGGCGTCGGCGCGCAACGGTTTGCCGGTGGTCACCCAGCCTCCTTTGACAAACGGAAACCGTCTCCATATTTTGGAAGTGGAGACGATCTCCAATTATAGGGGTGCGGCATGAAGATCCTCATGTTCGGTCGCGGCGTGATCGCCGCGGTGTACGGATGGGCGCTGGAGAAGGCCGGTCACGAGATCGAGTTCTACGTACGCCCGGGCCGGGCCGAGCAGTACGGCGACGCGATCGACCTCGACCTGCTCGACGCGCGGCGCAGGCTGCGCGGGCGGCAGGTCACCGAGAAGTGGCCGGTGCGCTACCGCGAGACGCTGGAGCCGGACCACGACTTCGACCTGATCCTGGTTAGCGTCCAGCACTACCGCTTCGCCGAGGCGATGTCCTTCCTGGCGCCGCGCGTGGGACGGGCCACCGTGCTGATCTTCAACAACCTGTGGGTCGAGCCCGCGGCCGCGGTCGAGGCGCTCCCCGCCGACCAGGTGATCTGGGGCTTCCCCGGCGCGGGCGGCGGCTTCGACGGCGACGGGGTGCTCCGGGCGGCCCTGCTGCCGATGGTCTTCTTCGGCACCCTCGGCGGGCCGCCGACCGAGCGCGATCAGGCCGTACGCGCGGTGTTCCGGCAGGCCGGGTTGCGGCTGCGGGAGACCGACGACTTCCGGGGCTGGCTGTTCGTCCACTTCATCCAGAACGCGGGCATCCACACGCAGAGCCTGAAACTGGGCTCGCTGTCCGCGCTGGGCGGGAACCCGCGCTCCGTACGCGAGGCCATCCTCGCCATCCGGGAACTGCTGCCGCTGGTCGAAGCGCGCGGCGTCGACCTGCGGCGGCAGCGCGCCGAGCTGCGGCCGTTCACGGCGCCGACCTGGCTGACCGCGCCGGTGATGGCCTGGATGTTCGGCCACTTCCCGCCGACGCGCCGGGTGGGGGAGGCCCACGCCAACCCCGAGGAGCTGCGCGCGGTCTGCCGCGACACCCTGGCCGAGGCCCGCCGCCTGAAGGTGCCCGTGCCTCGTCTCGAGGCGTCCGAGCGCTATCACGGCTGATAGCCGCGCCCGTATCCGAGCCGCGATTCACCGCGCGCGACGTCCACTTCCGGTGGTGTGGTGACCTGTGCCCGTATGTGAGCCGCTGTTCACCACGCGCGACGTCCACTTCCGGTGGTGTGGTGACCTGTGCCCGTATGTGAGCCGCTGTTCACCACGCGCGGTGTTGCCTGCTGCTGCGTGGTGACCTGTGCCCGTATGTGCGCCACGGATCACCACGCGGCCGGGAGGGGGTGGGCCGGCGCGCGTGACCGGTGGCGAGCGCCCAGCAAGCGAGACGGCCCGGGCTCGGCGCCGGTCAGGCGGATCGGCGCACCGGGGTGTTCTTTGACACGACCCGCAACGCCTCCCGCCGCTTCTCTGGTCTGAACTGCCAGAACCGTGTCAAGGCCTCCGCCGGCCGCGGCCGTCGCGCAGCCCCTGGAGAGTGAATCCGGTCAATGGGAAACCCCGCAGGTGTTTGATGTCGCTCGATGAGGTCATTACCTGCGTCGACCCATTCATTGATCGAAGGAGCTCGATGTGATTCGCACCAGAATCCCCGCCACGATCGCCGCGACAGTGCTCGCCGCGGCCGGCCTGACCGGGCTGACCGCCGCGCCGGCGATGGCCCAGGCCGTGCCGTGCGTGCAGAAGGTGGCGGTCGTGAACAACGGCGGCTTCGTGATCAACTTCCAGCTCACCACCCGCGACGGCCAGCTCTCCGCGCCCACCGACGACTACCCGATCAACCAGTGGCGCCTGGTCGACCTGGCCTCCACCCCGTACGCCGAGGGCGTCGACGTGCGGCCCCTGGTCCACGCCGAGGCCGGCAACGACGTGCTCGGCAACGTCTTCGTCTCCTACTGCGCCAACGGTCAGACGGCCACCTACACCGCGAGCGGCACCACCCTGAACTACTCGGTCACCCTGCTGACCTGAGTCACGGCGTGACGCGGGGGCCCCGGGCGAGGGCCCTCGCTGCCGGAAAAGGGTGTTTAAGCCGGATTCTGCCGGAACCGGGCGATGTCGCTCCGTAAAGTTGAGCCGTGGACGCTGGCCTCGCCGATGCTCTGACCGGCGCACTCGGCCGCGCTGCCATGCAGCGGCGCATCGACGAGGAGATCGCCCGTGCCGGCCGCACCGGAGACCCGGCGGCGCTCTTCCTCTTCGACGTCGATTTCTTCAAGACCGTCAACGATGTGTACGGCCACCTGCGCGGCGACGACGTCCTGCGAGGACTGGCCGCCACCGTGACCGGCTCCCTGCGCGAGCAGGACGTGCTGTTCCGCTACGGCGGCGACGAGTTCGTGGTGCTGCTGCCGGGCACCGACCGTGCCGACGGACTGCGTCTGGCCGTACGCCTGATCGACGCCGTCAAGGCCGCCGAGTTCCCCGGTGACCCGCCGCTGCACCTGTCGGTCAGCCTGGGCGTGGCCGCCTTCCCGGAGGACGGCACCGACCAGGTCACCCTGCTGGCCTGCGCCGACCGCCGTAACTTCCTGGCCAAGCACCGCGGCCGCGGCTGCGCGGTCGCCGACGACACCGACGTCGCGCAGGAGACCGGGTCGGGCCGGCTCTGGGAACGCGACGCCGCCCTCACCACGGTGCACGAATTCCTCACCCGGCTGGAGTCCGGCGGCCGGGGCGCCCTGCGGGTGGTGGGCCAGCCGGGCGCCGGTCACACCCGGTTCCTCGACGAGATCCGCCGCCTGGCCGGCCTGCGCGGCTACGCGGTCGCCGACGTGACCGCCGGCGGGCTGCTGTCGCCTGCCGCGACCTCGCAGCGGACCCTCCTGCTCGCCGACACCCAGGCCGCCGCCCTGGTCGAGGGCGCGGTCGCCGCCGTGCTCGCCGCACCCGCCGACCGGCAACCGGCCGTCTTCGGTGTCGCCTACGCGGTCACCACCACCACGACCGTGCCGGCTCCCGCCCTCGACGAACTGGCCACCACCGAACTGCACGCCTGGTCACCCGCGGTCGTGCGGATCTGGCTGCGCTCGGTGCTGCGCGGTGAGCCGAGCCGCACCCTGGTCACCTGGGTGGCCCGGCAGAGCGGCGGCCTGCCCGCCGCTGCCGCCGCCGAACTGGAGCGGCTGCGCGACCGGGGCGGGCTGATCCCGAGCAGCACCGGCGGCTGGACGATCAACCCGGCCCTGCTGCGCAACGACCGCCGCCGGGCCCGCCTGCCCGCGCAGATGACCCAGCTGGTCGGCCGCGAGGACGAGCAGGAGCACGTCAGCCGTCTGTTGCGTACGTCCCGGCTGGTGACCCTGGTCGGGATGGGCGGCATCGGCAAGACCCGGCTCGCGCTGGCGGCCGCGGCCGTGGCGGCCGGCGACTTCGACGACGGCGCCGTCTTCGTGCCGCTGGACACCAGCACCGGCGAGGACCTGGTGATCGCCGCGATGGCCCGCGCACTGCGGGTCGACGAGTCACCCGGACAGGACCCGCTCGACACGCTGCTCGACCACCTGGCCGAGGCCGGCCTGCTGCTGGTGCTGGACAACTTCGAGCACGTCATCGAGGCGGCGCCGCTGGTCGAGCAGGTGCTCGCGGCCGCGCCCGGGGTGACCGTGCTGGTCACCAGCCGCGAGGCGCTCGGACTCTACGGCGAGCAGGTCTACCGGGTCCCGGCGCTCGGGGTGCCCGACCCGGCCGGACTCGCGCCCGGCGTGGCCGGGGTGACGCAGGCCCGGCTGCGGTCGCCGGCTCTCGCCCTGTTCGAGCAGCGGGCCACCACCGCCCGGCCGGACTTCCAGCTGACTCCGGAGAACCTGCCGGCGGTCGTCGAGCTGTGCCGCCTGCTCGACGGCCTGCCGCTGGCCATCGAGCTGGCCGCCTCCGGCGTCGACCGGGCCGAACCGTCCGCGCTGCTGGCCGGCCTCGGCGGACGCCTGGCCGCGCTCGGCGACGGCCCACGGCACCGGCCGCGGCGCCAGCAGACCCTGCGCGGCGCCATCGACTGGAGCCTCGACCTGCTCGCCGAGGGGGAGCAGAAGGTTCTGGTCACGCTGTCGGTGTTCACCGGCGGCTGCAGCGTCGAGGCGGCTGCCGCGGTCTGCCGTACCGATGCCGCGGTCTTGGCGATGTTGGCGGCGAAAAGCCTGCTCGCCGTCGAGGTCACCGGTGACGCCCGCCGCTACCGGATGCTCGAGACGGTTCGCGCCTACGCCGCCGAGGTGCGTGCCGCCGCCTACCCGGACGACGACGCGGAGGCCCGGCACGCCGCGTACTTCGCCTCGTTCGCGGAGCAGGCCGCCGCCGGGATGGAGTCGCCCGAACAGCTGGACTGGGTGGACCGGCTGGAACGCGACTACCCCAACCTGCGCTCGGCCATCGACCACGCGCTGCGCCGGGGTGATCCGGACAGTGCCGCCCGGATCTGTCTCGGCCTGTGGCGGTACTGGCGTCAGGGCAGCCACATCCGTGAGGGACGCGAGTGGCTGGACCGGGTGCTCGCCGCGGCCGGTGACGCGCGGTTGTACTACCCGGCCGCCGTGCTGGCCGCCACGCAGGACGACCATCTGACCGCTACCGATCTGGGCGAGCGCGGGCTGCAGCTGGCCCGGGCCGCCGGCGACCGGGTGGCCACCGCCCAGGCGCACAACGTGCTCGGCGCCGCGCGGCTGGCCGCCGGGCAGTACCCCGGCGCCGAGGAGCACTTCCGGCAGAGCCTGGCCATCTGGCACGAGCTCGGCGAGGACCGGGGGACCGCGATGGCGCTCGGCAACCTCGCCAAGCTGTCGTTGCGCGTCGGCCGCGTCGAGGAGGCCGGCGGGTTCATCAACGACTGCCTGGCGCTGGAACGCGCGGCCGGCAACAGCGGCGGGATCCTGCTCGGCCTGGAGGTGCTCGGCGACGTGCTGCGCGCCCAGCACCGGCTGCCGGAGGCCCGCGAGGTGCTCACCGAGAGCCTGTCGCTGAGCCGCGACCTCGGCGACGTGTTCGGCGAGGCGATGGCGCTGCACCAGCTGGGCACGGTGGCCGCCGCGTCCGGCGACCGGGACGGGGCGCTGCGGCTGCTGCAGGAGTCGATCCAGCGGCGGCAGGAGGTCGGCGACCACGAAGGGCTGGCCATCTCGCTGGAGAGCGTGGGGGACCTGATCGTGGAGCGGGAGCCGGAGCTGGCCGTACGCCTGCTCGCCGTCGCCGACGCCCTGCGGGAGAGGTTCCGGCTGCCGATGCCGCCGGAGAGCCGCCCGCAACGCGAGTCGATCCTGGCGGCGGCCCGGTCGGCGCTCGGCGAGCGGGTGTTCGCGGCGGCCGGCCGGGGCGCGTCCCCCGACCTGGTGATCGACCAGGTCCTCGATCTGGAGCGGTAGCCCACATCGTCGGCCGGACTCCGATCTGAAGACGAATCCGCGAGATCTGCCCGAGCGGCTCCGTCGATCGCCGACGTCCGGTCCTGATCAGGTGCCGGACCCGCTGCAACCGTCCGGAGACTACAGACTTTTCCGACTTGTGCCGTCACTCTCGGTTGCGAGCCGGGTGAAACTCGCCCGGAACGACCCACAAGGAGGCGCAGTACATGCGTGCTCGTAACCCCCTGCGCCGACGTGCGCGGATGGCCACCGCCGCGATCGCGGCCGGTGTCCTCCCGCTCGCGCTGGCGGCAGCCGCCCCGGCGCAAGCCGCCCCGAGCAGAGCCGGCCTGGGTGCCGACGACTGGTCCGGGATCTGGCTCAGCAACGGTGGCACCACCTCGACGACCAGCACGCTCGCCCAGGTGCGCACCACGATCGGCGCCGACACCGGAGCCGCCAAGAGCCTCACCGGCAAGGGCGTCGGCATCGCCCTCATCGACACCGGCGTGGCGCCCGTCCCCGGCATACCGGCCGCCCAGGTCGTCAACGGCCCCGACCTGTCCTTCGAGTCGCAGAGCAGCAGCCTGCGCTACCTCGACACCTACGGCCACGGCACGCACATGGCCGGCATCATCATCGGCAACGACACCGCGACCGGCACCAAGGGCATCGCACCCGGAGCCAAGCTCACCTCGATCAAGGTCGGCACCGCGAACGGCGCCGTCGACGTCACGCAGATGATCGCCGCGATCGACTGGGTGGTCGAGAACCGCAACCACGACCCGTCGAATCCGATCAGAATCATCAGCCTCTCGTACGGGACCGGCGGCAATCCGACGGTGTGGAACGACCCGCTGTCCCTGGCCGTGCAACAGGCCGCGAAAGCCGGCATCACCGTCGTCGCGGCCGCCGGCAACCAGGGCAACGGCTACGGCAAACTCACCCACCCGGCCGCCGACTACTACGCACTGTCCGTGGGCGCAACCGCCTCCAACGGCACCACCGACCCGTCCGACGACACCCTGACCAGCTTCACCAACCTGTCCACCAACGGCCGCCCGCTCGACGTACTCGCCCCCGGAACCTCCATCCCGTCCCTCCGCGTCCCCGGCTCCAACGTCGACAACAGCTTCCCGACCGCCCGCGTCGGCGACACCCTGTTCCGCGGCAGCGGCACCTCACAGGCCGCGGCCGTCACCGCGGCCGCCGCCGCACTCGTCCTGCAGGCCCGCCCGACCCTGACCTCCGGCCAGCTCAAGAACGTCCTCATGCAGGGCACCTGGCTGCCCAAACTCGTCTCCGAAGGGCAGGGCGCCAAGCAGCTCGACGTCAACCTGGCCCTCGCCGCCACTCCGGGGCAGACCTGGACCAGTGGCGACTCCGACGGCAGCGGCACGCTCGAAGCGACCCGCGGCTCCAGCCACGTGGTCGCCAACAACGTCACCCTGACCGGCCAGAACTCCATCTTCGGCCCGTTCGACACCGCCGGCTGGGCCGCGAAGACCAAGGCGCAGACCGCCTGGTCGGGCGGCGTGTGGATGGGTCACCGGATGGCCGCCGACGGCTGGAACGGCACCTCGTTCGCCTCCAAGACGTGGGGCTCGGCCACCTGGGCCGGCGGCGCGTGGGGCGGCACGAACAGCTGGACCGACCCGGCCTGGAGCGGCCGCACGTGGAACGGCCGCTTCTGGGCCGCCGGCACCTGGACCGGCCGGTTCTGGGCCAGCGACGACTGGTCCACCGGATACTGGGGCTGATCGACTGAGCCGACGACCTGACGGCGCCGGGGCTGTGACGACAGCCCCGGCGTCACCGGTTGAGCACGAAGTCCTCGTACGCCTGGAGCACCAGACCGTGGAAATGGTGCACGCCCTGCTCGGACAGGCCCGGCCCCGCGGAGTCGTACACGATGCGGCCCTGATCGAACGCGGGCGTCGCCATGCCGCGCTGCACGCTCTCCACGATCGCGATGTCCTGCTGCTGCAGCACGTCGTCGATGTAGCGCACCGCCTCGACCTCGGCCTCCTCGAGCTCGGGCGTCTCGAAGAAGAAGTCCCAGGTCTCCAGCGTGCGATCCGGCCCGTCCGGGACCACCTGGAACACCATGAAGTTGCCGCGCCCGGGATAGCGCAGCAGGCACGTGTTGGGCCACAGCCACCACACCGCGTGCTGGGTGACCGAAGCGCCGGACACGTCGTAGGCCGGGTTGTCCACCTTGCCGGCCTCGGCGAAGTGGCTGGACCAGATGCCGTGCGTCCGCACCTCGTAGGTGTCCATGTCGACGAGCGCCACGAACTCACGGTGCGCCACATGACAGTGGTAGCACTCGAGGAAGTTGTCGATGACGTTCTTCCAGTTCGACTTCACGTCGTAGGTGAGCCGCTTCGCGAACGTCAGCTCCGCGACGTCCGGCGCCCACCGGGCGATCTCCGCGGCGAGGTCCGGAGCCTGCTCGGCCAGCGGCCGCGCACCCGGGTCCAGGTTGACGTAGACGAACCCGCCGAACTCCTCCGCCTGAATCCGGTCCAGGCGGATCCCGGTGCGATCGAAATCGGGCATCCGATCGGTGTGCCGGGCACGGCGCAGAGAACCATCAAGATCATAAACCCAGGCGTGGTACGGGCAGACGATCGTTCCCGTGGTTCCCGAACCGGACAGCAGCTCGTGCGCCCGGTGCTTGCACACGTTGAAGAACGCCCGCAGCTCTCCGGCCCGGTCCCGGACCACGGCGATCGGCATGCCCGCCACGGTCGTCGCCACGTAGGCGCCGGGCGCCCGCAGCTTCTCCACATGACAGACCCACTGCCACGTCCGGCCGAAGATCGCCCGCTGATCCAGCTCCAGCCACTTCGGATCGAGGTACGCCGCCGCCCGCAACGACATCGAGCGGGCCGGATCCGGGTCGTACCCGGACCCGATGTCCTTGACGTCCTGGAGATCGACCTTCGTCATGCTCCGGGACGCTACTGGCAGCCCTCGCGTTCGATCAACGGTTACCGCAGCGTCCGCCGTCCCTTGACCACCCCGAGCACCACCACGGCGACCAGTGCCAGCACGCCGATGATCAGCAGCCACTTCACGGCCTTCAGGAACAGCCCGAGCAGAATCAGCACCACCGCGAAGACGGCCAGGGTGGTCAGCAGAGCACGCATCTCGATCTCCTTCGGCTCACTCGATGCCCACGGCATTCCCTGGCCATCGCCGTGCCAACCGTCGTTTCGCCGGAGCGTGCGGCGGGTACCCGGCCGGCATGGCGTCCTACGACGTGAACAAGGCCGCGGTCGCCCACGCCCGCAAGCTCATCGACGCCCGGCAGTACGTCCTCGACAGCGACTGGGGCGACGTGCAGCCGAACGCCGCAGCCGGCAACGCGTACCTGGAATCACACACCTGGGACGAGTACGCCCAGTGGCATCTCGGCCTCACCGAAGGCGCCAACGACGAGACCAAGGCCCGGCACGCGTTCGTCTACGGCGACTTCCGCCGGGTGCACCGCAGCGGCCTGATCGCCTGCCTGTACCGGGCGGCCGAGTGGCGGCACCGTGACGTCATGCGGGCCGCCTACGAGCTGCTGGAGTATCTGGACGAGCGGTGAGCCGCACCAGGATCAGGTATGCGTCCGGGTGCTCCGCGTGGGCGGCCTCGACCAGATACTCACCCGGCTCCAGCTCGATCCGCAGATGCTCCTCGGCCAGCGCGTCGGTGCCCGTGTACACCGAGTCGAACAGCAGCACCGGCTCGGTGACCGGCCACTCCAGCCGCTCCTTCCAGGTGACCGACGGCAGCAGCTCGTCGACCCAGGTAGCCCTCGACCTCACAGGCATGATGATCGGATGACACGTGACTGGCTGCGGTGGCACGCGGACTACGACACGGCCGGCTCCTCGCTGTCCCGGCGTCTGCGGGTCGTCCAGGACTACCTGGAGCGGGCCCTGACCGAGGCCCCGGCCGACCCGGACGGGCACCGCCGCCTGATCAGTCTGTGCGCCGGCGATGGCCGGGACATGCTGCCGGTCCTGGCCCGCCACGATCAGGGCCGGACCGTGCGCGCGGTGCTCGCCGAGCTCGACCCCGAGCTGACCGGCCGGGCCCGGACGGCGGCCGCCGAGCTGGACCTGCCCGGCGTCGACGTGCGCACCGGCGACGCGGGCCGGACGGAGACCTACCTCGACGCGGCACCCGCCCACGTGCTGCTGGCCTGCGGAGTCTTCGGAAACATCACCACCGAGGACGTACGCCGTACGATCGCGGCCTTGTCGTCTTTGATGGTCTCCGGCGGCATCGTGATCTGGACCCGCGGCCGAGGCGACGACAACGGGCCGGACCCGAGCGCCGGCGTCGCCGCGTGCTTCACCGAACACGGCTTCCACGAGCTGGCGTTCACGAGACCGCCGGACGCCCGTTTCCGGGCCGGCATGCACCGCCTGGCCCGCACCGGATCGGGTGACCCGCCGGACCGCCTGTTCACCTTCGTCCCGTGACAGGGCCGGTGAGACAGCGACACGACACAGCTGGAGAACCGCGACACAGCTGGAGAACCGCGGCCGGACGAGGTCAGAGTGCTGCGAGGGTGGCGGCCCAGGTGCGCATACCCGAGTCCGGCGCGCTGTCGCGGAAACGGCGGAACTGATCGCGGGCCTCCGCCCGGCGGACACCGCCGACGATCGCGGGCGGCCGGTACCACGGCAGGTCGGGGCTGACCGGCCAGGACGCCCCGACCGCGGCGCCACCGTCGGCGGGGGACTCGAGGGCGTAGTAGACCTCGTCCACCTTGAGTGCCATCGCCGCGCCCATGCACATCAGGCAGGGTTCCAGGTTGACGGCGAGCCGTACCGGATGCGGGCGCGGCCCCCAGCCGAGCGCCTCGTCCGCCTCGATCATCGCCAGCAGGTCGGCGTGGACCAGCCGGCGTCCCAGCGACACGTCGCGGGTGTGGGCCCGGGCGAGGATCCGGCCACCCATCTCGACGACCGCACCGATCGGGGCCTCGCCCCCGGCCATGCCCTCCTCGGCGACGCCGATCGCGGCCTTGATCAGGTCGTCGGGCGTCATGCGCCGACCACGCGCTTGACGTAGCGGTGGCAAGGGACGTTGATCGAGCCCTCGGCGGCGTAGGAGAACGGGCCGCCGTCGGACCAGCCGCTGCGCTCGTAGAAGCGCCGGGCGCGGGCGTTGCCGGCGACGACGGCCAGCCAGGCCGTCTCGTGCCCGGCGGCCGCGACCTGCCGCGCCGCCTCGGCCAGGAGCACGCCCGCCGTCCCGGTGCCCCGGCTGCCGGCGGCCACGAAGACCTGCTCGACCTCGTCGCCGGACACGGTCACGAAGCCGGTGATCTCGCCGTTCGCGGTGGCCACCGTGGTGCGCGGCACCATCCGGGCGGCGCGGGCGCGGAACGTCTCCGGCGTACGCAGCGTGGTCAGCTCGTCCGGCACGTGGCCGGCGTGCCCGTCGTGCCACGCCGACTCCCAGAGCGCCGCGACCGCGGTGGCGTCGGAGTCGCGGGCGGGCCGCAGTTCCACGGGCATGCGCCGACCGTACCGGAACCGCTGTCGACGGGCCCGTGGCGAGAACCGATCCGCGCCACGGCGGCTCGCCGCAGCGTCGGACCGGCCCGGTCAGGTTCTGGTCGCTCGCACAGCGGCGACCGCCTCCTCGCGGGTGTCGCCGAAGCGCAGCGGCACGAACTGGTTCTTCGCGTCGCGGCCGCAGCGCACGAGGCCGCCGGCCACGAGCCCGCCGCGCGGTGGGTCCCACGTGACCAGCGGGGAGAACCGGGCGTCCGCCCCGGTCGCGGCCGACGAGTCGGCGATCTTCTCGGCGGCGACCGGCTCGGGCGTCAGCAGGTCCGACATCCAGCCGAAGACCCGGCCGACCCGCACCTCGTCGCCGTCCAGGGTCGCGCACCACAGCGGGTACGCCTGCGGAATGGCCGTCACACCGGCCCTCCTCTCTCCACCGGATTCATTCTCGGGCACGCGGGGCGGTCACCCGGCCGGTATGCGACATCCGGCCGTTGGGTACGGGCTCGGTATGACGGGCATCGCGATCATCACCGGCGGTGGTGACGGGCTGGGGCGGGAACTCGCGTACGGGTTCGCGCGGTCGGGATACGGCGTCGTCGTGGCCGACGTCGACGAGCGGGCCGCGCGGGCCTGCGTCGCCGGGCTCGGGGAGTACGGGACACCGGCCCGGGCGGTGCGCGCTGACGTACGCCAAGGTGATGATCTTGATCTCGTCGTGCAGGCCGCCCGGGAACTCGGCGGCCCGCACGTGCTCGTCAACAATGCCGGCGGGTGGACGCCGGAGCAGCAGTACCCGGAGGCGAGCGCCGCCGAGTGGGCCGCGACGGTCGACCTCAACCTCCTCGCGCCGATGCGTCTCACCCAGCGGGTGCTCGAACCCATGCGCGAACGCGGCGGCGGTGCGATCGTCAACATCGCCTCCAGCGGCGGCGTCGGGTTCGAGGCCTACGGCTCGCCCGAGTACGGGGCCGCCAAAGCCGGTCTGATCCGCTTCACTTCGAGTCTGGCCGCACTCGACGGGATCCGGGTGATGTGTGTGGCACCGGACTGGATCGGCCTGGACCGCGCCCACATCCAGTGGCAGCGCATGAGCGTCGCCGAACGCTACCGCTCGGGCCCGCTGATCCCGCCGTCCGAGGTCGTGGCCGTCGTCCTGGACCTGGTCCGGCACGGTGTGGGCGGAACTGTCGTGGAGATGTGGGGCGGCAGGCAGCCGATCGTGCGCACGCCACGCCGGGATCAGTCCGGCCAGTCCAGCTGATGCTCGGGGACACCGGCGGCCCGCCCGTGTGCCATCGCGGCCGCCCGGCCCTCGGCGTCGCCGGGCCGGTAGCGGAAGACCGTACCGGCGAACACGATGATCCGGTCCCGGCCGTCGCGCATGTCCGCGTACCAGCCGCCGCCGGGGTTCAGCGAGGCCGCCAGCGCCTCGACGGCCGCCTCGGTGTCGTCGGTCTCGAACTCGATCACGGTCCAGACGGGCGGCTGTGTCGCGGTCCCGGTGCCTTCCAGGTCGAGACGGTAGACGCGGCGGATCCGGGCGCCGCGCGGTGCGAACTCGGCGCCCGGGCGCAGCGAGTCGCCGATCAGTGTTCCGGTGGCTGTCATGGTCCGATTCTCGTGCTTGGATCACATGTATGGGTGTTGATGGCAAGGCTCTCGTGCTCGGCGGCGGCGGTGTCACCGGTGTCGCGTGGGAGATCGGGCTTCTGCACGGTCTGGCCGAACGGGGTGTCGATCTGACGGACGCCGGTCTGTTCGTCGGGACGTCGGCGGGTTCCTCCGTGGCTGCTCAGGTGCTGTCCGGCGTACCGCTGAAGGATCTTTTCGACGCACAGCTCGCCGACGCCACGGGTGAGCTGTCCGCCCGCATCGGCCCCGGAGTGATCCTGGGTTTCGCGGTGGCCGGCCTCTGGCCGGGCGATCCCGCCAAGGGCCGCGCCTGGCTCGGCCGGAGGGCGCTACGCACCCGCACGATCCCGGAGGCGCAACGGCGCGAGGTGATCGCCCGGCGCATCGGCGACGGTGCCTGGCCGGCGGTCCGGTTGCGGATCGCGGCGGTCGAGGCGGAGACGGGAGCTGTACGGATATTCGACGCCGACAGTGGCGTCTCGCTGGTCGACGCCGTCGCCGCCAGCTGTGCGGTACCGCTGGTGTGGCCGCCGGTGACGATCGGCGGCGTCCGCTACGTCGACGGGGGAGTGCGTTCGGTCGCCAACGTCGACCTGGCCGATGGCAGCCGGCGGGTGGCGGTGCTGGCCCCGACGACCCGCTCGCCGAGGCGTGACGGACGCCCGGACGTGCAGCTCAAGAGCCTGGGAGCCGATGTACGGGGAGTCGTGGTGTCGCCGGACGCGGCGGCCGTCCGGGCGATCGGCGCCAACGTCCTGGACCCGGCCCGCCGCCGCCCGGCCGCCGAGGCCGGCTACGCCCAGGCCGCCACCGAGGCGGACCGCCTCCGCGAAATCTGGACGTAGCCGGACGACGCGGTGGTTCAGGACTCATCGCCGTGGCGCCCGGCCGGCTGACAGCCGGTCCAGCAGCCGCCGGAGCTCGTCGAGATCACGCCCGGCCGCCGGGTGCTGGGGCGGCGGCAGTGGCCGGTGGCGGTCCGGCGCGTCGATGGTGACGGCGATCTGGACTCTGCGCCGCAGGAGCCCGGACAGTGTTTCGGTGAGGAGCGGCCGCAGCCGGGCCTCGATGACGTCGCGGGTGTACGAGTCCGGGACGGCGATGAGGACCGTGTCTCCGACGATCGTGTCGATCCTCGCCTGGTCCAGGTAGGAGCGCTGGCGGTGGGAAGCGATGTCGAAGCTGATCGCGGTCATCGCGTCGACCCACAGTTGATCCGGGTCGACGGTGCTGCCGGCGGCCAGGTCCTGCAGGAACCGGGTGAGGTAGGCGCGGTCGCCGGTGCCTGAGCGTCCGGCCTCCCGGTCCAGGTAGGCGGCGGTGCCGGCGTCGAGGGCCAGGTGCAGTATCCGGACGCCGGGCCGGTCCCCCACGACCGTGCAGGCGGCGGCGTGTTGCCGGCCCGCGATCGCGAGCCATTCGCCGACGGAAAGGCCTGCCGAAGCCGCGGCCTCCGTGAACGTCGCATGGTCGTCGTGGTTGATCTTCACTTTCGGCATGGGCGCCATTCAACATCGCGGCGAGACGACACGCGAAACGGCGATCGGTCGAGTACGGCGGCCGGGCGAGCCGGAATGCCGTCTCATGATGCGGGCGATCGAGATTTATTTCCGTCCGTTTCGTGACCGTCGGGAGTGCTCCCGGCGGCTCGTCGCCCTTCCGGCAGCACTGCCAGTTGAAAAAATGCGTGAAATGATGCGATCAAAACGGTCAGCAGGGTCGTAAACTCCGCCCGCCAGTCGGCGTTGAGATGGTGACGGGGGTGTCTCACCTGGTGCGACGAGTCGATTCGGGGCGGTTGCGGACGTCCCGAGGCCGTGCCTAGCATCGCCGATCGTGAACGACAGAAATCGCTGGCGATCCGCGGAGGCGCATCGCATCGTCAGCGAATACCACGCCACCGGCAACACATTCGACGGCATCTACCGGAATCTCCTTCCGCGCTTGCGCGAGAATAGGAGGTCCGATCCGGAGACAACGCAGACGGAAGGATTCCTCAGGACCGTCCGGCGCGTGACGAACAATCGTTTCTCGCTTTCCGCGGTTCCGCTTCCGCACCTCATTCTCGACGCCGAGGTGCTGATCTCGTACGCGCGGCTCGACAACCAGACGGTCGGAACGGCCCTGGTCGACGCGGTGGCCGACACGAGCTGCAACATCATCGTCTCGTCACTGTCCTACCTGCGCGCGGCGTCGCGGATCTACGGCACGAGAGCGTACGGCCGCCTGCTGCGCCTGATGGACCGGCGGCCCGAGGGCGACGAATTCCCGTTCATCGACGTCTACGAGCTGGAGCGCGACACCGCCACCGTCCTCGCCGCGCTCGACATCGAGGACCGCCCGGACATCGCGCACACCGCACTGCTCGCGCTGTCGTACCGCTGCGTCGTCGCCACGCTGGAGCCGAGCGCGTACCACCGGCTCGGATATCTGCGCACCGTCGACCTTTCCTGATCCCGCCCGCCTAGGCTGGTCGCGCCGCGACAGAAAGGGGCACCTCGTGCAGTTCACACGACTGGGACGGACCGGACTGCGGGTCAGCCGGATCGGGCTCGGATGTATGAGTTACGGCGACGCCACGGCCGGCATGCACGCCTGGACACTCGGCGAGGAGGCCGCCGCGCCGTTCTTCCGGCAGGCAGCCGAGCTGGGCGTGACCTTCTGGGACACCGCCAACGTCTACCAGGGCGGCACCTCGGAGGAGTTCGTCGGGCGGGCGATCAGACGGTTCTCGCGCCGGGAGGACATCGTGCTCGCCACCAAGGTCAGTGGGCGGATGCACGACGGCCCCGGCGGCAGCGGCCTGTCACGCCGGGCGATCCTCGAGCAGGCCGACGCCTCACTACGCCGGCTCGGCACCGACTACATCGACGTCTACTACCTGCACCGCTTCGACCCGGAGACCCCGGTCGAGGAGACCATGCGCGCACTCGACGACCTGGTCCGGTCGGGCAAGGTGCGCTATCTCGGCGCGTCGTCGATGTGGGCGTGGCAGTTCGCCAAGCTGCAGCACACCGCCGTCGTGAACGGGTGGACCGGCTTCGCGGCGATGCAGGACCAGTACAACGTCCTCAAGCGCGAGGAAGAGCGCGACATGATCCCGATGTGCCTCGACCAGGGTGTCGGCCTCACGCCGTACTCACCGCTGGCCAAGGGCCGGGCTGCCCGCCCGTGGGGCCGCACCACCGAGCGGTCGTCGGCGGACCGCGTGGCCACGGCCTTCGACCGCGACGCCGACGAATCGGTGGTCCACGCGATCCAGAAGGTCGCCGAGGACCGCGGCGTACCGATGGCGCAGGTCGCGCTCGCCTGGGTGCTGTCCAAACCCGCCGTCTCCTGCCCGATCGTGGGCGCCACCAAGCCGAACCACCTGCAGGACGCCGTGGCCGCCCTCGACCTCACGCTGACCGCCGACGAGATCGCCGAGCTGGAGACCCCGTACCGGCCGCAGGACAACTACTGGTGGTGAACCGCCGGCTCCGCTTCAGGAGGTCCATGGCCCCTGGGCGGGGTATGTGGGATACGGAACCGGCGCCGGCTTGCTGAAGAAAGCGCGAACCGAGCGGGGAACGATCAACCCCAGAAGAACGACGAGGGGTACGCCGAACATGACCGGCCCGAGCGGGAAGCCGCCAGAGGTGACCGTGATGAGCAGCATGAAGGTGCCGATGGCGGTGCTCAGCGACACCAGCACGATGGCGGTCACCCACGCCCACGACCGGCCGCGGAGCAGCTGGTAGGCGAGCGGCAGGAAGAACACCGACACAGCGAACGGGATCGCGTTGAGGACCAGGAACACCGTCCGTGCCCCGGTGGACCACCCGTCACCGCCGAACGTCATGACTGTCTGAACGACGATCCGGACGATGTTGAGCACACCGAGCAGCGCCACACCCGCCGCGACGATCTGCACACTGCGTGGTGTGGCGGGCCGCTGGTCGTATCCGAACGAGCCTGCGCCTGAATGATCCTGCACCATCCTGAATCCTCCCCCGTGGTGGCCGCCCGGAGACATCGGGCGCCCTCGTCGAAAGATCGTAGATGGGGATGAATGGCTGCCGGAGGACGGGCGTTACAGCAGCGGGGGGATGGTTTCCACCGGCTCGGAGGCGGACGCGCCGGGGACCGGCGGATCGGTCGGTGCCCCGGTGGTGTCACTGTCGGGCAGCACGCTCCAGGCACTGACACCGAACCGTCCCGTGCTGCCCAGGTCGAGACCGCCGGTCGGCTCGACGGTCTGCGCAGGACGACCGGCCTGCGGGGTGATGTCCAGGAACGTGACCGTCACCGGTGGTTCGCGAATGTCGTCGTAGGTGTTGCGCCAGGCCACTGCTGTTCCCGCCCGCTGTCCCGGCTCCAGCGTCACCGGCGCCGGCGGTCCGTCCCACGGCATCGAGCCGAGGATCTCCTTGACACCGTGCAGGACCTGGACCCTCAGCGCCGCCCGGTCCTCGTCGAGCGGCCGCACAGCGGGGTAGCCGTTCAGCCGGTACGTCCGTGGACCGCAGTTGACCAGCGTGATACTGAGAACGCGCAGTCCCATCGCGGCGTCACCCCCGCCCACCTCGAGTCGCACACCTTCGGGCGGGCACGTCGCGGCGGTCGCCGACGGGGTCGCCTTCCCGTACGGAACGGGTGCCGGATCCGGCGGCGACTCGTAGCCGCTGACCGGCCTGGCGCAGCCGGCGAGCAGCGCGACGGCGGTCAGTGAGACGACGAGGCGGCGGGCCCTGATTCCGATCACCGGATCATTCTTGCCGCCCGCCACAACCCCCGGCCTCTGACGGGCCCCGGACGGCAGGCGAATCCACTCCTGGCCTGACATCGTTGTCCGTCGTTACCCTGGCGTCCTGCGCGCCAGGATTGACGGATCGTCACACGGGGGCTGCCATGCCGTTGCACATACAGAGAGGCCTGGCTCTCATCGGCGTGGGCCTGCTCCTCGGCTTCGTCGGGCTCATCTGGGTCGCCAATCTCTTCGGCGTCGCGGACGAACACGCCAAGCAGATCTCGGAGAGCCGCGTCAGCCCTCTGGCGGCCGGCACAACGGGAACCGCCGAGGAGTATCGGAACAGCGAGGACTTCAAGCGCGGGTTCGGTGTGGGGCGGTTCCTCGCCGGCGGTGGATTCATGGTCGTCGGCCTGGTCTTCATCGTCACAGGCGTCGTTTACATGATCTCACCGCCGGCGGACTGACCGCCGGGCCTGACGTTCACATCAGAGCGACGAACTTCAAGCCCTTGGCCTGCAGCGCCGGGATGACGGTCCGCAGGGAGGCCAGCGTCTGAGAGCGGTCGCCGCCGCCGTCGTGGATGAGCAGGATCTGGCCCGGCTGGGCGGCGAGCATGCGGTTGGTGATGTGGGCGACGCCGGGCTGCGCCCAGTCGCGCGGGTCGTTGGTCCAGTCGATCGGGATCACGTTGCTCTGGGAGACCGATTGCGACAGGCCTTTGGACCAGGCGCCGCCGGGTGCCCGGAACAGGCTCGGAGTCTTTCCGGTGGTGCTGTAGATCTTGTCCTGGGCCCGGTGGATCTCCTTGAGCGACTTGTGGGGCGGCAGCTTCGACAGGTTGATCGGGTGGCTCCAGGTGTGGTTGGCGATCAGGTGACCGTCGGTGGCGACGTCACGAGCGGTGGACTCGTGGCCGAGGACCTGATTGCCGATCATGAAGAACATCGCCGGGACGTGGTGCTTCTCCAGCAGGCGCAGGATCTTCGGCGTCCAGACCGGATGCGGCCCGTCGTCGATGGTGAGGGCGATGGAGTCCGCCGGGAACGGGTCACCCGGGACCAGCTTGCGGAAGTCCGCCAGCGTGTGCACCGGGTCCTTGACGATCGGGGCCGTCGGCTGGGGTGTGTTCGGCGTCGGGCTCGGACTCGGGAACTGCGACGGGGCGGGTTCGCTGACCTGCAGGTTGGGAGTCTTGGGGCCCTTGGCCGCCTCGGGTTCGTCGCGTCCGGCCAGTGCGGCGATCGTGCCACCCACGAGGGCGGTCCCGGCTACGGCGGGGATCGCCCAGAGCAGGCGACGGCGAGACAGAGGCCTTACCTGCGGGGGTACGACGACAGGCGTCACCGGCGCGGCCGGCAGAGCGATCGTCGGCTCCGAGGGCGGCGGGGTAACGGTCGGCGCCGTCCGAGGCGCCGGCACCGAGGGCAGGGTGACCCTCGACGCCGCACCCGGCTGGGCGGCCGCCGGGGCCGGTTTGGCGGGGATCGGCAGGGCGACCGTCGGATCCGCGTCCGGCGGGGACACCCGGCTGACCGGCAGTGCCACCGTCGACTCCGGCGAGACCCGGGGCTTGGGCAGCGCAATCGTCGGCTCGGACCCGGCGATGATGACCGTGGTCGGTTCGGCCTCGTCCGCCGCCGCGGCAATCGCCGCCGCCGGGAGCGCGACCGTTTGGTCGGTGTCCTCCGCAGCCGGGACCAGGGCCGTGGTCGGCTCCGCCTCGTCCGCCGCCGGGAGCGCGACCGTTTGGTCGGTGTCCTCCGCAGCCGGGACCAGGGCCGTGGTCGGCTCCGCCTCGTCCGCCGCCGAGAGCGCGACTGTTTCGTCGGTGTCCTCCGCAGCCGTCGGCAAGGTCGCGGTGGGCTCGGGCTCGCTCCCTTCCGGGACGTCGGCCTCCGGAGTGACCGCCGCCAGGGTGACAGTCGGCTCGGATTCGTCCGCTGCGGGAAGGGCGGCCGTCTCTTCGGCGTCGTCCTCGTCAGCGATCGGGGTCGTCGACAGAGTCACGGTGGGCTCGGACTCGTTGTCTTCAGGGTTGATGTTCGCGGTCGGCGGCTCAGCCGGCGGTCCGGTGATCAGCGTGGTCGGCTCGGATTCGGTGTCTTCCGATGAGGCGTCTGCATCCGGCGGGACCGCCGACGGGTCGGCAGTCGGTTCGGATTGCGCCGAAGACGACAGGTCGACTGTCTTCTCGGAGAGCTCGGTGGCGGCCAGGTTGACCGTCGGCTCGCCGTCGCCGGTGTCGCTCAGGGCGACCGTGGGCTCGGCCGACTCATCGACGGCGGCGGGTTCCGCGGTCGTGCCTGGCCGGGATGCAGGGGTGGGCCTATCGGTGTTCATCGGTGGGATTGTCGCTCCCGCGGTCAAATCGGTCGCCATCTGTGTCTCAGCTGTGAAACACCCGCCCGGCGGGATCTGGAGGCTCCAACCTGCGGCGAAAACGGTAGGTGATCATGCGGTCACCACTCGGCGGGAACGTCGCCAGGCTTTGCCGATTTCTTGTGGCATCCGCCACTTCGGAAGCCAGATCGGCGGGCCGACCCGGCGACCGCTACCCACATCGGGCGCGTCGGTGTCGGTGACCAGGGCGAACGCCCCCCGCGCCGCGCCCTCCTGCTCCAGGTCGGCCAGCACGAGATTGTGCGGTCACGGCCGCGGTTCCGGAGAGGCGGCCTGCCCGGTGCGGTGGAACGGGTCCGGCAGCCGTCGCCAGTGTTCTTCGCCGCGGGACAGTTCGTCGTCGGTGAGCAGGCAGCCGTCCAGCAGGCGGTGGATACGGACCGGGTCGGCGTCGATGCCGACGAACGCGAGATGGTGGTGCCGGTCGCCGTAGTAGGGGTCCCAGTCGAGCGCGGCGGCCAGCCGGCGTTCCGGGTCGGCCTCCGCCCAGTGGTCGCCGGGCTGGCCGTCCAGCCATCCGGCATGTGGCGTGATGGTCAGGTCTCCCGCGGACTCCCAGGTCATGACCACATCGGGACGGCTGGCCAGCCAGAAGTGGCCGCGTGACCGCAGCACGCCGGCGGTGATCTCGCCGAGGGCGTCGTGCAGCCGGGCGGGGTGCAGCGGCCGCCGGGCCCGGAACACGCAGGCGGTCACGCCACGGGCCGGCAGCGGTTCGTGCACGCCGACCGCATGCCCTCGCAGGCCACGGGTGATCGCCGAGACCGGTTCGGTGCGGGCGCGCACGGGCCTCAGCGGGTCACCGGGGCGAGGGTGACTCGCCCACGGTGCGAGCCGCCGCAGCAGGATCCGGAGCTGTTCGGTCTCCCACTCCTCGTCGAGTTCCCCGGTCAGCAGGACCGCGTCGGCCTGCTCGATCTGCCGGGCCACCAGATCGCCGATGGTGAGCCCGCCGATGCCGGCAAAGCCCGCGGCGTCGAGAACACGCGCGGTGCGGGAAGGCAGGCCGACGGAGTGCAGCGACCGGTCGTCGGTGAGGCCGTCGAGCAGCAGGTCGGCGGGGACGACGGTGATCACGGCCGGGTTCTGCCGCCCACGAGTGCGGACCGAGTCGGGTTCGGCGGTCTCCGGCAGTACGGCGAAGCGTCCGGGAACCTCGGCGACGGCGTGCGGCCAGAACCCGCACAGGACCACGTCAGTGCTGGTGGTCATCGAATTCGTCCCACGCCGGGAACGGGTCGGGCCAGGTGCGCCAGACGTCCTCGCCCTCCGCGAGCTCCTCGGCGGTCAGCAGGCAGGCGCGCAGGCCTTCACGCAGGTCGTCGGCGGGTAGCCGTACGCCGATGAAGACGAGTTCCTGCCGGCGGTCGCCGAACCGCGGGTGCCATCGCTGCTCCAGGTCGGCGCGTTCGTCCGGGTCGTCGGGCCAGGCGCCGCTGACGGCGACGGGGACACCGGCGGGATCGCAACGGCCGTTCGGACCGGCCTGGGACCACAGCCCGACCATGCCCGGCCGGGTGGACAGCCAGAGAAAGCCCTTCGAGCGCAGTACGCCGTACGCGCTGATCGCGTTCTCGAGGAAGTCCCACAGCCGTTGCGGGTGGAACGGCTCCGGGGCGCGGAACAGCAGGCTGTCGATGCCGTACTCGATGGTCTCGGGAATGTGTTCGCCGTTGAGTTCGGCGACCCAGCCGGGCGCGGTCTCGGCGGCGTCCATGTCGAAGCTGCCGGTGTTCAGCAGGGCGGCGGGGGAGACGCGCCCGAACGTCGCCCGGATCTGCCGTGCTCTCGGGTTCAGGCGGGTGACCAGGGCCTCGACCTGCCGGAGTTCGGCGGCGGAGACCAGGTCGGTCTTGTTGATCACGATGACGTCGGCGAATTCCAACTGGTCGATCAGGAGATCGGCGATCGTACGATCATCGCCCTCGAAGGCCGCCAGGCCGCGTCCTTCGAGAGTCTCCCCGGCGTTGATCCGCGCGATGAGGTGGGGTGCGTCGACGACCGTGGCCATGGTGTCGAGCCGGGCTATGTCGGCCAGCACGCGGTCCTGTTCGTCGATGCCGAACGCGAAGGTGGCGGCGACCGGCAGTGGTTCGGAGATGCCGCTGGACTCGATGAGCAGGTAGTCGAAGCGGTCCTGCCGGGCGAGGTGCGCGACCTCGTCGAGCAGGTCGTCGCGCAGTGTGCAGCAGATGCAGCCGTTGGTCATCTCGACGAGGCGTTCCTCGGTCCGGGACAGCTGCCCGCCGTCGCGTACCAGGGCTCCGTCGATGTTGATCTCGCTCATGTCGTTGACGATCACCGCGACGCGCAGGCCGTCGCGGTTGGCCAGGACGTGGTTGAGCAGCGTGGTCTTGCCGGCGCCGAGAAAGCCGGACAGGACGGTGACGGGCAGCCGCTCGGTGGTGGTCGTGGTGTCCACGGCCATGGGTGTGTCTCCTCGTTCGTGGGAACTGTTGCCGACACATCCTGTTGGAAATGGTTTTCATTGTAAAGTCGGGAGACGAGGGGAAGGATAGATAGAAGAATGGCGATATGCGCAATGTTGCATGGCGTAGTCGAGTCATCACGTAGTGGTGATGATCCTCTTGGCTGTGTCCGATTCATGGATTACGTTCGGGCTGAGCCGGCGTCCACACGGGGGTGACATGGTCCTGTTCCTGCGACCGCGCGTCGACGGCGATCTCGGGTCCCTGCTGGACGATCCCGCCTGGCTGCACCGGGTCGTCGACGCGCTCGGCTCACCGGTCAACGTCGTGCTGCCCGACCAGCTGGCCCGCAACGTGAGCCGGTTCCGGGACGTGTACCGGACACACCACCTCACCGGCGGCATCTACTTCGCACACAAGGCCAACCGCTCGCCGGCCCTGATCCGGGCGCTGGCCGCCACCGACGCCGGCATCGACGTCGCGTCGCTGGGCGAGCTGCAGCACGCGCTCGGCGCAGGCTTCGGGCCCGGCCGCATCATGGCCACCGGGCCGAAGAGCCGTGAATACCTGTGGCTGGCCGCCCGTACCGGAGTGATCGTCAACGCCGACTCGATCGGCGAGCTGGCCGAGACGGCCGCGCTCGTCACCGCGTACGGTCTGCCCAAGATCCGGGTGATGGCCCGGCTGTCCGGCTTCGCCACCAGCGGGACCAACGTGATGTCGCGGGCCAGCCGTTTCGGCATCCCGGCCGACGGCACGGCCGCGCTCTGGGACACCCTCGAGAAGCACCGCGACCAGCTCGACTTCCACGGCGTCGCCTACCACCTCGACACCGTCGGGCTGCCCGAGAAGGCCGCCGCGCTGGAAGGCTGCCTGCACGCCATGGACGAGGCGGTCCAGCGTGGACTGACCCCCCGCGCGATCGACGTCGGCGGCGGCTTCGGGATCAACTACCTGGACGACGAGAAGCAGTGGGAGGCGTGGACCACCGAGCAGACCGCCGCGGTGCTCGGCAGACGGGCGCCGCTGACCTGGAACGGCCACGGCTACGGGCTGCGCAACGAGGGCGGCACGGTCCGTGGGGCACTCAGCGTCTACCCGGCGCACCGGCCCGTCGCCGGACCGGACTATCTGGACCGGCTGCTGGCGACCGCCTCGGCCACGCACCGGCGGCCGCTCGGCACGCTGGTGCTCGACAGCCTCTACGACCTGCACACCGAACCCGGCCGGGCGCTGCTCGACCAGTGCGGGGCCGTGCTGCTGCGCGTCGAGGAGGTCCGCGACGACGGGCGGGGCGAGACGCTCGTCCGGGTGGCCGGCAATGGCACCGACCTCGGGTTGGAGCAGCACGGCGTACTCATGGATCCGCTGTTGATCTCGCGGGGTGAACCGCGACCGGACGGGCCGGCCGGTGTGTATCTGACCGGGAACCTGTGCCTGGAGGCCGATCTGGTGACCCGCCGCAAGGTTTTCCTGCCGCGGCTGCCGCGTGCCGGTGACCTGCTGGTCTTCGCCAACACGGCCGCCTACCTCATGGATTTCAGCGCAGGGCAGGCGCTGATGCAGCCCACCGCCCGCACGATCGCCGCCTACCGGACCGGCGACGACTGGCAGTGGTGCCTGGACGAGCGGTACTGGCCCGTCACGGGCCGGGAGGAGAACAACGGGTGAGGTACGACAGCGTCACCGACGTCATCGGCGACACGCCACTGGTGCGCATCGATGCGGCTGTGCACGGCCTGCGCAACATCGACCTGTACGCGAAGATGGAGCTGTTCAACCCGTTCGGCTCGGTCAAGGACCGCGCCGCGTGGAACATGTCCCGCCGTCGCCTGACCGGCGCCGCCGAACGCGGTGAGACCGTCGTCGAGCTGTCCAGCGGCAACACGGCCAAGGCGCTCGCGGTGATCGCCGGCATGCACGGGCTGCCGTTCCGCAGCGTCACCAATCGCATGCGGGTGCCCGAGATCAAGGACCTGTTGCTGCTGCTCGGCGCGCAGATCGACGAGCTGCCGGGCCGCTCGGAGTGCCTCGACCCCGACGACACCGACGACCCGCTGACCCGGATGTACCACGCGGTGTCCGCCGACGGTGCCGGCTACCTGCACACCGACCAGTACTTCAACGACCTCAACGTCGAGGCGCACGTGCGCGGCACCGGGCCGGAGATCATCGCCGACCTGGGCGGCCGGGCACCCGACTACTTCATCGCCTGCGTCGGCACCGCGGGGTCGTCGAGCGGGGTGGCGCGGGTGCTGCGCGAGCGCGATCCGGGCGTCACCGTGGTCGGCCTGGTCGCCGAGAAGTCCGACTTCATCCCCGGCATCCGCGACATCGACGAGGTGCACGAGGTCGGCCTGTTCGACCCCGGCGTCTACGACGCCATCGAGGCGGTCAGCTCCGACGAGGCGATCGACGGCCTTCTCACTCTGGTACGCCGATGCGGCACCCTGGCCGGGCCGACCGGGGGTGGCGCCTACCAGGGTGCGGTGCGTTACCTGCGCGGTGTCGACGCCGAGCTGACCGAACGCCGGACGGCGGTGTTCATCGTCTGCGACCGGGTCGAGAGCTACATGAGCTACCTGCGGGAACGGCGTCCCACCCTGTTCCAGCAGCCGGCCCGCGCCAACTCGGTGCGTCACCTCACCGGCGAGGACCTGGCCGGCGCCCGCAGCATCGGCGTGGCCGAGGCGCGCGACTGGATCGTCACCGACCATCCGCTGGTCGTGGATCTGCGCAGCCCGTTCGCGTACCGGGCCCTGCACATCGACCGGTCCATCAACATCGTCGACGACCGGTTCGGTGAGATGCTGCACGACGGGCTGCCGTTCAGCCGCCGCCAACCCGTGCTGCTGGTCTGCCCGGTGGGGGAGAAGTCCGCCCGGTACGCGGCCCTGCTGACCAGGATGGGCCACCCGGATGCCCGGTCGCTGGCCGGTGGGGTGATCGCCTGGCGTGACGCGGGCGCCGAGCTGGTACGGGACTGACGCGGGTGTTCCCCGACGACCTGCGGGACTGGCAGTCCCGCCTGCGCGAACAGTTCCCGATCCTCACCGCCCACCCCGATCAGGTCTATCTGGACAGCGCCGCCACGTCACAGAAGCCGCTGGCCGTCCTCGACGCCGTCACGAAATACCTGACCAGCGGCAACGCGAACGCGGGCCGGGGCACCTACCCGTGGGCCAACCGGACCACCGCGCTCATCGAGCAGGCCGCCCAGCGGACCCGTGAGTTCCTCGGCGACCCGGAACCGGACCGCTCCGGCGTCCACTTCGTCAGCGGCACCACCGAAGGTCTGCGGCTGATAGCCCGGGACTGGCTGGTGGGTCACCTGCGCGACGGCGACGAGATCATCGTGCCGGCGGCCGACCACTCGGCCAACAGCCTGCCCTGGCACGAGGCCGCCGCCCAGCTCGCCCGGGAGGGCGTCAAGGTCAGGATCCGGGAGATGCCGTACGACCCGGCCCGCGACTACGACCACCGGCTGCTGCCGTCGATCGTCACCGAGCGGACCCGGTTCATCGCCGTCACCCACGTGCACCACGTCTACGGCGGCGACATGAACATCCACCGGATCCGCGCCGCCGCCGGACCGGACGTCGTGATCTGCCTGGACGCCGCCCAGAGCATCGGGCACCTGCCCGTGTCCCTGACCGAGCTCGACGTCGACTTCCTGGTGTTCTCCGGCCACAAGGCGATGGCACTGCCCGGCACCGGCGCTATCTGGGCCGCCAACCGGCGCGGAGCGCGGTTCGCGCCGGGTGGCTGGGCCGGAACGCCCAACACCAGCGGCATCGTCAGTCTCGCGGCCGCGCTGGACTGGCTCGACGAGGCCGGCACCGACCGGATCGCCCGCTGGACGGTCGCGCTGGCTGCCCGGCTCACCGATGGGCTGCGGCGGCTGCCCGCCTACGAGATCCTCGGCTGCCAGCGCAGTCTCGCGGCCGACTCGCCGGTGCAGCAGCGCCACGGCATCGTCACCTTCCGGCACGACCGGATCGGCTCCAACGACCTCGGGTTCGTCCTGGCGGCGGAGGGCTTCATGGTCCGTGCCGACGGTCACTGCCAGGCCGAGGCGGGGGAGAAGACCACGTCGGTACGGGTGAGCGTGCACGCGTACAACACGACCAAGGAGATCGATCGCCTGCTGGACCTGCTGACCCGCCTCTGACCCCTGCCGCTCACCTTGCCCTCTTCCTCCTTATTGAAAACGAATTCCGTTAAAGTATCGGCCATGCCCCAGCTGCCAGCCGTCGCACCCGCACTCGACCGGACGGCCGTCGACCAGTGGCGCCGATCATGGGACGGCATGATGGCCGGCTTCCTGCCCGGAGTGGCGAGTTTCGAGGCGACGCTGCCGGTCGTCGCCGAGGCGCTGGCGGGCGGCGAACCGCGCCGGGTGCTCGACCTCGGCGGCGGCCCCGGAGTCTTCGCCGAACGGATGGCCGCACACTGGCCGGCCGCGGACGTCGGCATGATGGACCTCGACCCGGTGCTGCTGGCGCTCGCCCGCGCCGGGGCGGGCGGCCGGGTCCGCGTCCACTCCGGCGACCTGGAGTCACCCTGGTCCGGCGCGGTCGTGGCCGACGGCCCGTACGACCTGGTCACCATAGTGATGACCATGCACTACCTCGCGCCGGAGCGGGCCCGGGCGGTCTACCGCGCCGCCCGGTCGGTGCTGCGCCCTGGCGGTCTGCTGGTCGTCGCCGACCTGATGCCGGACAGCGGGCTCGTCGCGTTCGCGGATCGCCTGGCGGCACCCGGCGAGGCCTCCGCCGGGCTGGCGTGGATCCGCTGGTGGGAGGAGTTGCGCTGCCAGGAGTCACTCCGGCCGCTGCTGGACGAGCGGCAGGCGATCTTCGCCGACCGGGTGCCGGCCGAATTCGCACCGCCCGTGCCCTGGCACCGAGCGGCCGCCCGCCAGGCCGGCTTCGGCCGGTCGGGTGTCGTCTGGCGCTGCGGCGCCCACGCGGCCCTGGCGGCCATCGCCTGAGTGGCGGTCTCTCCGCCCGAACCGTCACAGCAGCTCAGAACGGATCTCCGGCTGGAGTGCCGGTCCCCAGGAGGCGCGGGGCCCGGTTGTCCGTGCCTCTCGTCGTCCCCTCGCCATCGGCCCGCCCCGTAGCGGTTAATCCGAGTATCGGGACTGTCACCGAAGGTCGCGGAGCTGCGCGGGTTGCATACATCGTCAATTTGCCATTAGACGATAAATTTCGAAAATGATTATCGTTCCACTCCTCAGCGACAGGAGTGAGATCGATGAAGTACGCCCACCGTCTGGTCTGGACCGCCGCCATCGCCGCGGCCACCACGGCGATAGCCGCCTGCGGTTCCGAAACCCCCGAACCCGGCGCCTCGTCCGCGACGAGCGGCCCCAAGCTCGCCGTCGTGGCCACCACGCCTGAGGTCGCCGACTTCGTCCGCAACGTCGGCGGATCCGACGTCGTCGTCACTCAGATCATCAAGCCCAACGTCGACCCGCACGACTACGAGCCCACGCCCGCCGACCTGCAGGCCATCGCCACCGCCAAGCTGGTCGTGAAGAACGGCGTCGGCCTCGAGGAGTGGCTCGACCGCACCATCGAGTCGGCCGGGTTCACCGGCACGGTCGTCGACTCCAGCCAGGGCGTCACCCTGCGCGAGGGCGGCCACCACGAGGAAGAGGGCGAGCACGCGGAGGAGGAGGCCGGGGAGCACGCCGGCGAGGAGGAGCACGACCCGCACATCTGGCACGACCCGCGCAACGCCAAGATCATGGTGACGAACATCCAGAAGGGCCTCGCCGCCGCCGACCCGGCCAAGGCCGACGCGTTCGCCAAGAACCTCACCGCCTACACCGCCGACCTCGACAAACTGGACAGCGACAACGCCGCCGCCTGGGCGAAGATCCCCAAGACCGATCGCAAGCTGGTCACCAACCACGACGCGTTCGGCTACTACATCGCCCGCTACGAGCTGGAGTTCGTCGGTTCGGTCATCCCCAGCCTCGACACCTCCGCCGAGCTGTCGGCCAAGCAGCTCACCGACCTGGTCGCCACGATCAAGGCGACCGGCACCAAGGCGATCTTCGCGGAGAGCTCCCTGCCGCCCAAGACCGCCGAGGCCATCGCCCAGCAGGCCGGTGTCAAGGTCGTCGCCGGTGAGGACGCCCTGTTCGGCGACAGCCTCGGCGCGCCGGACAGCCCGGAGGGCACCTACCTCGGCGCCGAGCGGCACAACACGCAGGTCATCGTCGACGCGCTGGCAGGCTGACATGGCGACCGCCGCCCTGCGCCTGACCGGGGTCAGCGTGGGCTACTCGGGCACCCCCGTGGTCACCGGCGTCGACCTCGAACTCAGGCCGGGGCAGCGGCTCGCCCTGGTCGGCCCGAACGGCGCCGGCAAGTCGACCCTGATCAAGGCCGTGCTCGGCCTCGCCGCCATTCTCGAGGGCACCGCCACCGTCCTGGACCGGACACCGGCCCGCGCCCGGGCTCTCACCGGGTACGTCCCGCAGACCGGCAACCTCGACCCCGACTTCCCGGTCAGCGTCCGGCAGGTCGTGATGATGGGCCGCTACCGGCAGCTCGGCTGGTGGCGCCCGGCCCGCGCCGCCGACCGGCGGGCCGTTGCCGAGGCTCTCGACCGGGTCGGTCTCGCCGACCGGGCCGGGCACCGGTTCGGGCTGCTCTCCGGCGGCCAGCGGCAGCGGGTGCTGCTCGCCCGCGCGATCGCCGCCCAGCCGCGGCTGCTGCTGCTCGACGAGCCGTTCAACGGCGTCGACGCGGTCAGCCAGGAGGCCATCGTGCGGGTACTGCGCGAACTGTCCGCCGCCGGGGCCGCGCTGGTGCTCAGCACCCACGATCTGGCGGTCGCCCGTGACCTCGCCGACCTGGTCTGCCTGATCAACGGCCGGCAGTGGGCGGTGGGCACGCCCGCCGAGACCCTCACGGCGAAACCACTGCGCCAGACGTACGGCAGCTCCGCCATCGATCTGGCCGACGGCCGGATGGTGCTGGTCGAGCCGTGATCGAACCGTTCACCGTACCGTTCATGGGCCGCGCCCTCACCGAGATCGCGCTCCTGGCACTCATCTGCGGCCCGATCAGCGTGTTCGTCTTCGTGCGCCGCCTGTCGTTCGTCTCCGACGCGCTCACCCACACGGTGTTCCCGGGTGTCGTGGTCGGGTTCGTCGCCGGTGGAATGGACGGCCTGTTCACCGGGGCGCTCGTGGCCGGAGTGCTCACCGCCGTGGTGCTGACCGTGCTGACCCGCAGTGCCCGGCTCACCGACGACGCCGCCACCGCGGTCGTGCTCACCGCGATGTTCTCGATCGGCGTCATCCTGGTTTCGCGGCGCACGTCGTACACCTCCGATCTGACCGCCTTTCTCTTCGGCCGGCTGCTGACCGTGACGCCGCGGCAGATCTCCGAGACCGCCGTTCTCGCCGCGGTGATCCTGATCGCCCTGGCGATCGGGGCGCGGGCGCTGACGTTCCGGGCCTTCGACCCGGCCGGAGCCGCGGCGGCCGGCCTGCGCATCGGCCGGCTCGATCTGTGGCTCAACATCCTGCTCGCGCTCGTGGTGGTCGCCGCCGTCCGTGCGGTCGGCACGATCCTGGTCGTCGCGCTGCTGGTCGTCCCGGCCGCCGCCGCCCGGATGGTCACCGACCGGCTCGTGCCGATGGCCGTCGCCGGGACCGGGCTGGTGCTCGCGGCGGGCTACTTCGGGCTGCTGCTGAGCTGGACCGCGTCACTGCGGTACGGGGTCGCGCTGACATCGGCGTCCGCCGTGGTGCTGATGCTCGTCCTGGCGTACGTGCTGCTCCTGCCTCTGCGCCGGTGGCGCGATCGCGCCTTCACAGGAAGGCCGTCACCGCATGAACTGGTGGGATGACGTGATGCACCGGGCCGTCGCCGAGGTGGTCCTCGTCGGCGCGCTGACCGGGCTGATCGGCGTGCAGGTGGTGGTGCGGCGGCTGTCGTTCTTCACGATGGCGCTGACCCACGCCACGTTTCCCGGCGTGGTGGCCGCCTCGATCATCGGGGTGAACCTGCTGCTCGGCGGCGTGGTGACCGGGGCGGTCGTGGCCCTCGGAGTGGCCGCGCTGACCCGCCGCCGGGGTCAGGACGCGGCGGCCGCGACCGGTGTGCTGGTATCCGGTGGGTTCGCGCTGGGGGCCGCGCTGGTTGCCACGCAGAGCGGGTTCAGCCGGGACCTGTCGTCGTTCCTGGTCGGCTCGATCCTCACGGTGAGCGCGTCCGACCTGGTCGTGACGGTGGCGGTGCTGGCGGTGGTCGCACTGGTGCTGGTGTTCTGTGCCCGGCCGCTGCTGTATGCGGGTTTCGACCCGGTCGGTGCCCGCGCGTCGGGGATCCGGGCCGGGGGGTGGGACGTCGTGCTGCTGCTGACGATCGTGCTGGTCGTGGTGACGGTGGTCCCGGCAGTGGGCACGATTCTGGCCCTGTCGCTGATCGTCGCGCCGGCCGCGGCGGCACGGCTGTGGTCGGACCGTCTGCCGGTGGCGACCGTGCTGGCGGCGACGTTCGGAGTCGCCAGCGGGCTGGCCGGTCTCTGGGTGTCCAGCCGGTGGAACGTCGCCGCCGGGGCGAGCATCTCGCTGGCCGCGACCGCCGTGCTGGTGCTGTCGTGGGGCCTGCGGCGGGCGGTCCGGGCATGAGTGTGGAGCAGAGCGATCTCGACCGTGCGGTTCAGGTGCTGCGTGGCATGGCGTACCAGCACCGCCTGCACATCCTGATGGTGCTGCGCGCCGGTGAGGCGACACCGGCGGAGCTGTGCGAGGTGGTGCCGGCGCACCCGACCGCCATCTCGCATCACCTGCGTCACCTGGCCGACGCCGGCCTGATCCTGCGCCGCCGCCGGGGCCAGCGGGTCTATTACTCGCTGCCGAGCGAGTCGACCGGCAAGCTGATCGACGACATCCTGACCTTCGTCACCGGCGGCCGGTGACTCAGATGGTGCGCAGGTCCAGGACGTGCCAGTCGGCGGCGCCGGCGCTGCTGGTGTACCACCACACGAGACCGTTGCGGCTCTGTGTGTCGTTGGCGGCGGTGGCCAGCTCGACGGTGTCGCCGGTGTTGATGTCGTAGACGAGCAGGCCCGCGGTGCCGCTGGTGTCGGAGTATCGGCCGGGTTCGGCGAGGATCTCGAACCGGTCGAGCACCGCCACGTCGGGCACGGCGGTGCGGGCCGCGCCGGTCGCCATCTCGCGCCGTTGCGAACCGTCGGGGCGCATCAGGTCGATGCGGGTCAGGTCGTCACCGTTCACGACCATGACCCGGCACCAGGAGGGGCTGCACGCCGCGAACTCGCCGCCGTCGGTCGGCACCGTGATCTCGCGGCCGGTGCTCATGTTGCGCAGCAGCGTGGCGGCCGCGCCGCCGCTGGCGCCGTCGTCGAGCCACGGCCACGACGCCATCGTCCACTCGCCGGGCTGGCGGGTGACCTGCACGGGGCCGCCGGTCAGGGGCACGGAGCGGACCTCCGTCACGGAGCCGTCCTCCGAGCCGGCCGTCCAGTACACCCGGCCGGCCTGGTGCACTAGGTCGTACTGGCTGCCGAAGAAGACCACGTTGCCGAGGTCGGCGGTCAGGCGCCTGGCCGGGGCGGCGTCGACCGTGTTCGCGGCCCAGAGTTGTGGAGGCCCGCTGTCGCTGAACTCGGTCCAGACGATGTCGTCGCCGGCCGCAGTCACGTTCTCGAATCGGGGGTTCGCGGCGGTGTCCAGGCGGCGCAGCTCGCGCGTGGTGCCGTCACCGGCGCGCAGCAGCAGACGCAGGAACTTGTCGTCGTTGCTGGTGGCGACACCGACAGCGGTGGTGGTGTCGAGGAACAGCAGTGGCCGCAGCGGCAGGGCGCCGAGCGTCCTGTACTGCGCCGCCGGCCAGGCGGTCGTCACCGACGGCCGGGGGCTGCGAGCCTCCGCGCTCGGTGCCGGTCCGGGTTCGGCGGGGCTGCCACGGAAGATCAGGACGCCGGTCGCGCCCAGGGCGGCGGTGAGGCCGACGATGGTGAGGGTGCGGCTTCGCCGTGGTGCGGTGCTCATTCGTACGGCCGCCTCGGTGCCGTCGTCTTCTCCCAGGTCTTCACTTCGAGGTACGGAACCTCGGCACCGTTGACCGGGTCTTTGTCCATCCGGCTGCTGTAGGTGCCGACGACCTGCACCCAGGTGTCGACGGGGGCGTCGACGTTCGCGCCACCGGTCAGGCCGACCTTGATGGGGCGGCCGTCGGCGGCGCAGCACGCGAGCACCATCCGGGCCAGCATCGGGCGTCCGTCCGGTCCCGGCGTGACGAAGCCGGTGAGTCGCACGGTGCGGCCCTCGAGGCTCTTGCCCGCGTCGAACACCGCCCGCGACGCGTAGTCCATGAGGCTCAGCGGCACCGGATCACCGGGCGGCAGCGGCGAGAACTCCGACTCGATCTGCGTCGAGGCGAGCACGCTGCCGGACTGTCCGGCGGCGTACGAGCCGAGCGCGGGCGGCGCGATCAGCAGCAGTCCGGCGGCCGGGAGGATCAGCAGCCACCCGACCCGCGGCTCGTGGTGTCCGTGCCCGTGCCCGTGTCCGTGATCCTGACCACCGGCTGTGCCGCGCAGGTCGTGGACGAGCGTCATCACGGCGGCCGCCAGCAGCAGCACACCGGCCGCGATCAGGAACGGCTGCAGCCCCTCCTTGACGTAGCGCAGGTAGACGTCGGTGAGGCTGGCCTTGAGGATCGCCCCGCCGAACAGGACCAGCACGACCGCTTGCGCCTGCCGGTTCACCAGATCACCACCGCGACCAGGGTGCCCACCAGGACGGCGGTCACGAACGTCGCCGGGGCGAACCGGACGGCGAACCGCCGGCCGAACATCCCGGCCTGCATCGAGATCAGCTTCAGGTCGACCATCGGCCCCACCACCAGGAACACCAGACGCGAGGTCAGCGAGAACTGCGACAGCGAAGCGGCGACGAAGGCGTCGGCCTCACTGCAGATCGACAACAACACGGCGAGTACGGCCAGCGCCAGCACCGAGAGCACCGGATTCTCGGCCAGTGTCTGCAGCCAGGCCTCGGGGACCACGACGTTGATCGTGGCGGCGGCCGCGGCGCCGACCACGAGGAAACCGCCGGCGTGCATCACGTCGTGCCGGCAGGCGGCCCAGAACGCCCGGGACTTGGAACTCTCGTCGAGGTCGGAGCGGCGCGGCAGCCGGATCCAGTCGGTCTTGCCGAGCCGCAGCCACAGCCAGCCCATCGCGATCGCGACGACCAGGCTGGCCACCGCGCGGGCCAGCACCATCTCCGGATTGCCGGGAAAGGCGACAGCGGTCGCGGTCAGCACGATCGGGTTGATCGCCGGCGCGGCCAGCAGGAACGCCAGCGCCGCGGCCGGGGTCACGCCGCGCCGGATCAGCGAGCCCGCGATCGGCACGGCGCCGCACTCGCAGCCGGGCAGGACGACGCCCGCCAGGCTGGCTGCGGGGACGGCCGCCGCCGGGTGGCGGGGGAGGGCTTTCGCCCAGAACGAGCGGGGTACGAACACCGCGATCACGGCCGACAGCACGACCCCGAAGACGAGGAACGGGACGGCCTGGACGAGCACCGACACGAACACGGTGGTCCAGGTCTGCAGCCGGGGATCGGAGACCAGGTCGGCGAGCGGGTTCCGGAAGACCACGAGGAGGATGAGCAGCAGCGCCAGGGCTTCGACGGATCCGGGACGCCGGCCCCCGGCCGGTTCGGCGGTCGCGGCCGGTTCTGGGCGCGCGCGAGTCTCGAGCGGGTTCAACAATGCACTCCCATTCCGCCACGGGGATCTTCCCGACGACCGGAATAGTCACGGCCGTCAATCAATCTACCCGTCGGCGGCGAATGCGCAAGATCCTCTCTGGAATTCAACTTATGCTCAATTGCTGATATGTTCACTTCCAGGAGCTGTAGCTCCAGTTGGAGATCAATGCCCTTACCGCCGTTGAGCTCAATTCCGGGTAACGTGCGGCGACCGCCGATTCCAGTGCCGTCGTCACCTGGCTCTCAGGGATGTTGTTCCGTCGACCCCAGTCGAGTGGAAAATTGGTCCAGAAATCCTCGCGGACTTTCTTGACATATTCCGCCAGCCCTTCCGATTGGGCGCGGACCGCTTCGAGGTCACCCTGCGGGACCGGGCTCCGGCCCCGGCCGGTGTAAAGGATGATCGCCTCGCTTTTCTCGACGTTCGAAAAAGAATCCATGTGATCGCCTCCCCTTTTCTGATGGCGGCGCTGGGACGGCCGACATGAGAAAGCGATTCTTCCCGATGGATGCAAGTGCCGGCCCGCGACGCCGTGGCGCCGCGGGCCGAGTGGATCAGCTGAAGCTGAGGTTGTAGCTGTTGGTGGTGAACGCGGACTGACCGGCGGTGCCGGAGATCTCGTAGCCGAACTGGAACTGCCCCAGGGTCACGTCACCCCACCAGTTGCTGGTGCGCAGCCAGTTCAGCATCGCGAGCACGTTGAGCGTGCCGGAGTTGCTGTTCGACGTGCGCACGAACGAGAACACCGCATTGGCGCCGTTCGAACCGCGGTAGATGTTCCAGGTCGCGCCGCCGACGTTGACGTCCCGGGCGGTCGGGACCGCCCCGTTCGCGTCGTACTGCTCGGCGATCGGACCCACGGCGCCCTGCTTGTTGGTCCAGATCATGATCTCGTACGCGTTGTTGTTGGCCCAGATGTCGTACGACGTCACGTAGTCACCGCTGGCCGGAACGGTCACGTTGTACGAGCTGCTGAGCGTGTTCAGCGAGCTCAGGGTGCGGTTGAGCGTGTAGCTGACGTTCGGGTACGACTTGATGCCGCTGGTGCGCGGGTGGTTGGCGACGACGCCCCAGTTGCTGGTCGACCGCGCCCACGTCGTCTGTGTGCCTGCTCCCGTACCCCAGATGTTGTTGTAGATGGTGTAGCCGCCGGTGGTCCAGTTGTCCCATTGGCCGGAGCCGGACCAGACCGCGTCCGACGGCACACCGGTGCCCGGCGAGGACGGTGTCGGGCCCGTCGGGCTCGTCGGCGTCACGCCGCCGGTGCAGGCGGTGCCGTTCAGGGTGAACGACGCCGGCGCGGGGTTGCTGCCGGTCGACGAGCCGTTGAACCCGAACGACGCGGTGCCGTTGGTGGCGATCGATCCGTTGTAACCGGCGTTCTTGGCGGTGACCGTGGTGCCGCTCTGGGTCAGGGCGGTGTTCCAGGCCTGGGTGACCTTCTGGCCGGACGGGTACGACCAGACCAGCGTCCACGCCGTGACCGGGTCGCCCAGGTTGGTGATGGTGACGTTGGCGCCGAAGCCGCCCGGCCACGAGCTGCTGACCGTGTAGGCGACGCTGCAGCCCGCGGCGGCCGAGGCCGGCAGGGCGACGACCATGCCCAGGCCGGTGATCAGAGACGCGGCGGCAGCGACGGCAGTTCGCTTTCTCATTCGCCGTTCCAATCTGTGGGGGAGGAGAGTGATCGTCGAAGCGCTTCGATTAGGGGATGGAAGACCTCGACGAGCATCTATGGGGTGGGTTCGATGCTAGGACCGGCCGCGCTAGATTGTCGAGTCATGGCGGTCAGCAGCGCGGATGTCGAGGTGTTCGAGCGGTCCCGGGCGCGGCTCGAGGCGATCGCCTACCGGCTGCTCGGCTCGGCCGGTGACGCCGAGGACGTCGTTCAGGAAACGTTCCTGCGCTGGCAGGCCGCCGACCGCGACCGGTTCGGGACTCCCGAGGCGTGGCTGACCAAGGTGCTCACCAACCTGTGCCTCAACCAGCTCACCTCGGCACGGGCGCGGCGCGAGACGTACATCGGTCCGTGGTTGCCCGAACCGGTTCTCACCGGTGACCGGATGCTCGGCCCCGCCGAGACCGCCGAGCAGCGCGACTCGGTGTCGATCGCCGTGCTCACCCTGATGGAGCGCCTGACCCCGAACGAACGCGCCGTCTACGTGCTGCGCGAGGCGTTCGAATACCCGCACGCCGAGATCGCCGGCATCCTGGACCTGACCGAACCCAACTGCCAGCAGATCCACCGCAGGGCCAGGCAGCACATGACCGCCGGCCGGGTCCGGACCGTGACCGACACCGCCGCCGCCCGCCGGATCGCCGACGAGTTCCTGGCCGCCGCCCTCAGCGGCGAGGTGGAACCGCTGGTCCGGATGCTCACCGGCGACGCGGTCGGCCTCACCGACGGCGGCGGCGAGGTCCCGGCCCGCACCACCCCGATCCACGGCGGCCTCCAGCTGGCGCGCGTGCTGCGCGGCATCCTCCGGCCCGGCGCGGTGGACCGGTTCCTCCCCGAGGGCGGGTTCACCCTGCACGCGGCGGTGGTCAACGGTGGCCCGGCGATCCTGGCGGTCGCCGGGACCCGGGTCGCCGGCGTCATCTGCCTCGAGACGACCGCCGACGGCATCGCGGCCCTGCACATCCAGGCCAGCCCGTCGAAACTCGAGCGCCTGACCCGCGACTGGGCGGCCGCCAACGCCGTGTGACCCAGCTCACTGTCAGCTTTCGCGTGCCCGCCCGGTTCAAGTGGTGACCGTCGCCCACCGGGACAGGAGCGCACCCATGAAGCACCGCATCGTCGTCCTCGGAGCCGGATACGCCGGAGCCCACGCCGCCGGCCGCCTGGCCCGTCGCCTGCACCCCGCCGACACCGAGATCACGCTGGTCAACGCCGATCCGTACTTCATCCAGCGGATCCGCCTGCACCAGGTCGCCACCGGCCAGACCGTGGCACGCCGCCCGCTGAGCGACGTCTTCGCCGGCACCGGCGTCACCCTCCGTCAAGCCCGCGTCGTCGCCGTCGATCCCGGCAATCGGACCGTCACCTGTGAGGACGGCATTCAGATCGACTTCGACACACTGGTGTACGCCCTGGGCAGCACCGCCACGGCCGCGAGTGGTCACCACGTCGCCGGCGAGCAGGGTGCACTGCGGCTACGGGACCGTCTGAGCGAGCTCACCGGCGGCGCGACCGTGCTGGTCGCCGGTGGCGGGCTCACCGGCATCGAGGCGGTCACCGAGATCGCCGAGTCCCGCCCCGACCTCGACGTCGCGATCGCCGTCCGCGGCGGATTCGGCGATTGGCTCGGCGACCGGGCCCGCCACCACCTGAACAGGGTCGCCGACCGGCTCGGCATCACGGTCCACGAGCACACCGACGCGACCCGGCTCACCGCCGACGCGACGGTGTGGGCGACCGGATTCAGCGCACACCCCATCGCCGCGGAGGCCGGTCTCACCGTCGCCGGCGGCCGGATCGTCGTCGACGAGACCATGCGATCGGTGTCGCACCCGCACGTGTACGCGGTCGGCGACGCCGCATCGGCCACCGGCCCCGGAGGCGATCCGCTGCGGATGGCCTGCGCCACCGGAACCCCGATGGGCTGGCAGGCCGCCGACGCGATCGCCGCCCGCCTCACCGGCGGAACCGTCCCGAAGAACAACATCCGCTTCTACGCCCAGTGCATCAGCCTCGGCCGCCGCGACGGCATCCTCCAGTTCGTCACCGCCGACGACCGGGCCACGCCGAAGGCGATCGTCGGCGGCCCGGCGGCCCGGCTCAAGGAGATGGTCTGCTCCGGGGCGGCCTGGGGAATCGGCCACCCCACCATGCTCATGCCCAGCCGCCGCCGGCACACGACGGCCGATGTCGTGGCGGACACGGCGCGCGTCTGAGGGCGGATCATCGCCGGATGTCGAGCGTCAGGGCGGACATCGGGCAGGCCACACACGTCAGCACGGTCCCGTCCGGCTCGGTCAGGGTGACGTCGCCGGTGGTCAGGTGGACGGCGCAGGAGCCACAGCCGCCGGCCGTGCACGAGTACGGCAGCGGCAGCCCGGCGGCGAGCCCCGCGTCCAGCAGCGTCTGCCCGGGAGCCACCACCGCCGTGCCGACCGGACGGCCGTTCTCGGTCACGGTCAGCTCCTGCGGCTCGGTGGTCACGCTGTCCGGGACGTTGCGGAAGCGTTCGCTGTGCACCCGGCCGGCGGCGACGCCCATGCCGGTCAGAGCGATCCGGACGGTGTCCGCCAGAGCCTCGGGCCCGCACACGTAGTAGTGGACGTGCGGGCCCGGTGCCAGCCCGGCGACCCAGCGGCGGATGCCGTCGGCGTCGATCCGGCCGTCCCGGCGGGTCAGCACGTGGGTGACCGACAGCCGGTCCGGGTGAGCCGCGGCGAGCCGGTCGAGTTCGGCCCCGAAGAGGATCTCCGCCTCGTCGCGGCTGCTGTAGAGCAGGTCGATCCGGCCACCGTGCGGCCCGGCGAGCCGCGAACGGATCATGCTCATCATCGGGGTGACACCACTGCCCCCGGCGATCAGCACGATCTCGGCCGGGGACCCCGGGTGGAACGTGCCGGACGGGCCGCGTACCGCCAGCCGGTCCCCGGCACGCACCCTGCGGTGCACGTGCGTGGAGAACAGCCCGCCGTCGACCTGCTTGACGGTCACCTCCAGCCGGGCCGCACCGGGTGCCGAGGAGGCGGAGTAGGCACGGCGTACGGAACGGCCGTCCACCTCGGTGACGAGCGTGAAGAACTGACCGGGCCGGAAGTCGAACGGGTGACCGTCCTCTAGCACGAGGGTGACCACGGTCGGTGTCTCCCGGCGGACCTCGGCGACCCGCACCTCGCGCAGTACGCCGTCGGCGTAACCCTCCTTGCGCAACCCCGAGCGGTACGCCCGGTTCATCACCCGCCGCAACAGCCGGTCCAGCCCCGGGATCGCCCGGACGAGGGTGAGTACGAACCGGGGCGCCGTATTGGCAGCGAGGTGCTCCCCGGCCAGCATCATCAGGTCCGGCGCCTCACCCGGGCGGACGTGTGCGGCGGGCGACCACAGCCGGGCGCCGGTCACCGCCGTACCGGTAGTCAGCGCGGCGTGTTCGACGTCGACGAGCAGTGCCGCATGCGGTGGCGAGCCGCGCAGCTCGAGCCTCCGCAGCAGCTCCGGGTCCGTGGTGACCCGGCCCCGGCCACGCACATGCAGCACGTCGGTGCGTCCCGGCACCAGCCCGGCCAGCGACAGCCGGTCGTCGCACATGAGGTTGTGCAAGGCGTCAGCGCGTTTGTTGCCCTTGCGGTCGGCGATGAGAAGCGTGCGGCCGTCGAGGATCAGCGCCACCGAACCCTGATCGCCGCGCGGGCTGGTGTCGCTGCCACCCTCTCCGTCCCAGGTCGAGAGCGCGAGGAACGGGGCGGCGCCGAGGAAGGCGGCTACGCCGGGGCGGCTCAGCGGGCCGTCACCGCAGACGTCGGGGATCGGCCCGGCGGGCCCCGGCGGTTGCCAGAGCCGGGACCGGAGTACGGCCTGCGCGCAGTGCACGAACGCCTCGTCCACGCCGATGCCTCCGGTCATCACCGAGCCGTTGACGCGCAGGACCTCGCCGACGCCCGGGAGCAGGAAGAACATCGAAACCGGCCCGCGTGCCGCCGGCGGGACGGCGAACGTGATCAGCGTCGGAGACAGCAGGCGCGCGAACCCGGGCCGGCCGCCGACGAACACCGTCGTGCTCGTCCCGTCGGCGTCGCGGTAGCCGAGAGCGGCGATCGGGCTGCGTGCCAGCACCGCCCGGCAACCCTCGTCGAGGGCACTGATCTGTTTCCTCACCACCGGCGCGGGAGGCGTGCCCACGAGCGCCTCAACCTCATCGACGGTGGACAGAGACCTTGCGTTCTCCCAGCTCATTACGTAATTGTGAGCAATAGCTCAGCTATTCTGCTACTCGCTTTCCGCCGCACCGAAGGACATCACGATGCCGTCGTCCGACCGCCGTCTTCAACCACGTCGCAAGCCCCGTCAGATACGCGCCGAGCTGACCCGCGAGCGCATCCTGATCGCGGCTGCTCACGTTTTCACCGAGTACGGCTACGCCGCCGGCACCACCAACCGCATCGCCGAGCGTGCCCGCATCTCGATCGGCTCGCTGTACCAGTACTTCCCGAACAAGGACGCGATCCTCGCCCAGTTGCTGATCCGCCACATCGACCGCGGCACGTGGACCGGGGCGGACCGGCTCGACCTCTCCCCGGGCACCCTGCGAGCCACGGTTCAGGCCCTGGTCCGCGACGCGATCGACAGCCACAGTGAGGATCCGCAGCTGCTGCGCATCATGATCGAGGAGGCACCGCTGTCCCAGGACCTCCTCGACGCCATCGACCGGCACGGCCGGATCCGTACCGCCCAGATCCGCGACCTGCTCACCCGCCACCCGGACGTCCGCGTCGGCGACGTCGGCACGGCCGCCGACCTGATCCTGTTCACCATCGAGATGAACACGCACAAGATGATGGCCGCTCCCGGCTCGGTACCGGTCGAGACGTTCGCCGCCGAGCTGGCCGACATGGTCACCCGCTACCTGCGCGGCGACTAGTCCTCCACTGGCTCTCCGCTAGTTCTCCGCGGCGGGAATGATCGCCCGCAGATTGTCGAGGGTCATCTCGAGGATCTCCAGCTGGATCCGCGACAGCAGCGCCGCGTGACTCAGCTCGCCGCTGCCCAGGAGCACCTCCGTGGCACCGTTTCCCCGCTCGGCCAGCAGCGCGAGCGTGAGGACGCCGGTCGAACCGGAGCGCAGGCGGTAGCGGTCGCCGATCCGCCGGGCGACGCGCATGCTGTACTCCAGCCGGCCCGACACCGGCACGCCGCGCCAGGTCGGCGTATCCCCGGTCTCGTCGGCCCGATCCGGTGCACCGGCCAGACGTACCGGGTCGAATCCTCCGGTGTGGAGCCAGACCCGTTCCCAGCTGAGCAGGGGGTCGGCGCGTACCAGTGCGGCCAGGAGCCGGCCGGTGGTCAGTTGCTGTCCGGCGGACATCTCGGCGACGGCGAGCTGAATGCCCCGCTCCGCCCGGGAGCTGAACGACAGTTCGACGACCTGTGGTGCCTGGTACACCGGCGGTGGCGGCGGCGTGGGCTCGGGCGATGGTTCGATACGCGGAGCGGCCGGCGTCGGTGTCATGACCATCTTGACCGCCACCAGGACGACAAACGCGGCCATCCCGGCCGCTACGCCACCCCACCGTCCGCCGGGCATCTCGGGCCACATTCGCGCGAGGGCGGCCGGCAGCAGCGCGGCGACCGGCGCAGCCGCCACGGCGACCGCCAGGCCCGCCCACCGGGCGACAGTGCGTGGACCGGCTTTCCGGACCTGCCAGCAGCCGATGACGAGACCGCCGCAGGCCGCCCACCACAGGATCGACGCGCCGATGGCCATCGCGATGAGGGCACCGTCTCGCCACGACGGCACGCACACGCACACCACGCCGGCGATGAGGAAGGGGAGTACGACCAGGCCGACCTTCTCGTCGAACCGGTCAGCCGCCTCCTTCTCGGGATCCTTGACGGGCACCGCCTCGGCCGTCTCCACCTCCGGGGTGGGCGGCTCCTCCACTGTGGGCGTCCGGAGGTAGCGGGCGGCGAACACCGCGACCAGCAGCACGGCACCGGCCGGGAGCAGCCGGAATCCCACCGGCCGCCACGGGGCGTGCAGCGCGGCGAGGCCGCCCATCGTCAGGAGTTCGATGGCGAGGACGAGGGCGAACGCCAGCACCATGTTGACGCCGGTCCGATCCTCACGCGCCACCTCGAACCAGCTGTCCACTCCCATGACGGCCAGGAAGGTGGTGATCGCCGCGCCGGCAGCGATCAGGCCGTAGGGCCGAAGGCCGGCGAAGAGCGCGACGACCAGTCCGGCGACGCAGGTCAGCAGCAGGAACAGGTAGAACAGGATGAGGTAGTCGTCGCGCCGAGATGGGGACATCGCCCTCAGCGTATCGGCTCGCGTGCATGTACGGATGCCCACCCGAGTTTTACAGTGCAGTCGTATTGCTACAGGCCCTCGTCCACGTATACAGTGCAGTCGTATTGCAAACGGCCGGCTCCGGAGCCGATGCCACGAGGGAGGGCGATCACGATGACGAACCCGGTAGCGGTGGTACGCGAGGCCTTCGAAAGACTGCAGCAGGGCGACGCCGACGCGTGCGCTGAGCGGCTGACCGAGAACTTCATCGTCAACCTCCCCGGGCTGCCCGAACCCCTCCATGGACGGGAGATCTGGAAATTCGGCGTCCAGGCCATGCGCGACGGATTCCCCGACCTTCAGATTGCGATCGAGGACATCTTCGGCGCCGACGACAGGGTCGCGGTGCGTCTGCACTTCAGCGGCACCCACACCGGAACGTTCCAGGACGTACCCGCCACCCACCGTCAGGTCAGGTTCACCAGCGTCGACATCTACCGCGTCGAAGGCGACAAGATCGCGGAGGAGTGGGTGTCACCCGACATGATGGGTCTGATGCAGCAGATCACCGTCAGCCTTTGACGGAAAGCCGCCGCTTCGAGGGCCAGCCGCCCGCCCGACGGCCGGCCCTCGAGGCGGCGGCCGAACTCTCCGAGGGCGTGCACGGTTCCCTCGGCATCGCGGGCCAGCCGTCGTCGGCGTGCTACCGCTCGGCGGCTTCGCGGCCGACGACCATCGAGCTGTAAAGGTCCGGGGCGAACTCGCCGGCGGTCTGGGCGTCGAGCTTGGCGCCGAGGCCGTCGAGGACCCGGGTGAAGAACGATCGGGCGGCGGCCGCGTACACGACGTCGGCGATGTCGGCATCCGAGAGTCCCGCGGACCGGAGCTGATCGACGTCGTGCTGTTCCACGGACGCCGCATCGGTAGCGACCTTCGCGGCGAACCGGTAGACGGCACGATCCCGCTCATCGAGCGTGTCGCCGTCCGGTGCCTCGGCGATGCGGTGCAGCGAGGTCTCGTCGCCGCAGACGTCACGAAGGAACTTCGAATGGGCGGCGGTGCAGTACGTCGAACGCAGCGCCCGGGCAGCCGCGATGGTGGCCAGTTCGAACCGGCGCCGGTCCATACCGTTGCGGATGGCGACGTTGAGCCCGTTCCACGCCTGGGCCACGTCGGGCCGATGACCGAAAGCGCCGGCATAGTTCGGCAGGAATCCCCACGCCTCACGCTGCTGCCGGTAGTAGTCAGCGGTAGCCCCTGCCGCGGCGTCCTCGGGGATCTTCTCGATGAACATGTCCCATTGTGCGCACACGTCCACCGCCATCGGAACGAAAGCCGGGAGTCCCGGTTTGGTCCTTGATCGCCCGTTCGGGGGTGGTCGTCCGGTCGGGTTGCCGGGCAGTGTGTACGCGTGGTCGAAGCTTCGCGGATCTTCATCTCGTACGCCGGAGTGGACCGGCCTTGGGCGGAGTGGGCCCATTGGCATCTCAGACACGCCGGATACGACACGGAGCTGGACTGCGTCGACTGGAAGGCCGGCGACAACCGCGTCGAGAAGATGAGCGAGGCGCTGGCGCGGACGAACCCGATGCTGGCGCTGTTGTCCTCGGCGTACCTCGACCCGGGCCGCTTCACGATGGACGAGTGGACGGCCCGGTTCGCGCAGCGGCGCGCCGACTCCAATGTGAAGCTCATCCCCGCACGCATCGATGGCATTGATCTGCAGTCGGGGATCTGGGCGCCGATCGTGGTGCCGAGTCTGACCGGACTGGCTCCGGAGGAGGCGGCCGAGTCGCTGCTGGAGGTTGTTCAGGGGGTGCTCGGACCGCCGATGCCGGGTGTGCAGCCGCGCTTTCCCGAGTCTCGCGACGCCCCCGCGAGCGTCGACCCCGGCCCACGTCCGCCCGGATCCCTGCCGCGGGTGTGGAACGTGGATCGTCGCAATCCGGCGTTCACCGGCCGTGACGACGTGTTGAACCGGGTGCATGACGGGCTGTCGGGGGACGGGCGCGTCGCGGTGCAGGCGGTGCACGGCATGGGCGGGGTCGGGAAGACCCAGCTTGCTCTGGAGTACGCCTACCGGTTCGCCGGTGAGTACGACCTGGTGTGGTGGATCTCGGCGGAGCAGACCGGCCTGATCGGTGAGCAGTTCGTGGCTCTGGGCGTGGAGCTCGGCATCATCGACGTGGAGGCCGACTCGACGCTGGCAAAGAGCAAGGTGCTGGGTCACCTGGCCGGCCTGCCCCGCTCGCTGCTGATCTTCGACAACGTGGAGAGCGGTGAGGACGTTCTGCCGTGGCTGCCGCGCGGGGGTGGTCATGTCCTGATCACGTCGCGGCGAGGCAGCTGGCAGCGGATCGCGCATGCGGTCGAACTGGACGTTCTGCCCCGTGCGGAGGCGGTTCGGTTCCTGATCGTGCAGCAGCCCGGTCTGGATGCCGGTGAGGCGGACCAGCTGGCGGATGCGCTGGGTGACCTGCCGTTGGCGCTGGCGCAGGCGGCCGGGTACCTCTCGGAGACGGGGATGCCGGTTGCCGAGTATCGGGAGCTGCTGGTCGAGGAGACGCAGGCGGTGCTGGCGCTTGGTCGGCCGATCGATTATCCGCAGTCGCTGGCGGCCGCGATCACGCTGAACGTGGCCGCTTTGGCCGAGGTGGATCCGGCGGCGGTGGCGATCCTGCGATTGTGCGCCTTGCTGGCGCCGGAGCCGATTCCCGTTGATGTGATCGTCGAGGTCGCGCAGCCTACCGATCCCTACCCGGAGGTGCTGGAGGCACTGCGGGAGGTCATTGGCAAGCGGTTGGCGCGGCAGGAGTCGATCGGGCGGATCGGCGCATACGGCCTCGCCCGGCTCGGACCGGGCACGGTGACCGTCCACCGGCTGACCCAGGCCGTTGTCCGAAGCCAGATGGAACAGGCCGCGTCAGCCGAACTGTCGGCGCATCTGGAGCCGACCCTCGGACGGATGAACCCGGGAGACTCGAGAGATCCGGCGAACTGGCCCGCATGGGCGCGTCTGCTGCCGCACGTGCTCGCGGTCGGCCCTGCCCACACGTCCAGTCCGGTCCTCCGGCAGTGCGTTCGTGAGGCCATCGTGTACCTGATCAACCGCGGAGACGCCGGTCCGGCCGGGCAACTCGCCGAGAACCTGCATGCGGAATGGGCGGCCCGGCTGGGACCCGATCATCGAGACACGCTCGGGGTGGCCGGTGAGGTGCTGTGGGCTCTACGCGACCTCGGTGAGTACGGCCGGTTGAGGCCATTGGTCGATGACACTCTGACGCGTCAGATCAAGACCCTGGGCGAGGACCATCCCGACACACTGCGCAGCGCCGCCGACCTCTCCATCGTCCTGGACGTTCTGGGTGACCATCGGCGAAGCGAGGAACTCGGACGGGAGGTGTGGGAACGGCAACGGCGGGTGTTGGGTGAGGATCATCCGGACACGTTGATGTCGGCGGCCGGTATCGCGACGTCGCTGGGGGATCTGGGGCGGCATCGGGAGGCGTTGGCGTTCAAGGAGAAGGTGTGGGAGCAGCGCCGGCGGGTGTTGGGTGAGGAGCATCCGGACACGTTGATGTCGGCGTGCAACGTCGCCTCGTCGCTGGGAGATCTGGGGCAGCTTCGGGAGTCGCTGGCGCTTCACGAACAGGCGTGGGAGCAGCGCCGGCGGGTGTTGGGTGAGGAGCATCCGGACACGTTGATGTCGGCGAGCAATGTCGCCTCGTTGCTGGGTGACCTGGGGCGGCATCGGGAAGCGTTGGAACTGATGGAGAAGGTGTGGGACCAGTATCGGCGGGTGTTGGGTGAGGAGCACCCGGCCACGTTGCGGTCGGCGAACAATGCCGCATCGGCGCTGGGGAACCTGGGGCGGCATCGAGAGGCGTTGGCCCTGAAGGAGAAGGTTCACGAACGGCAACGGCGGGTCCTGGGTGAGGAGCATCCGGACACGTTGAAGTCGATGAGCAACGCCGCCTCCTCGCTGGGCGGACTCGGGCGGCATCGAGAGGCGCTGGCGCTCCGGGAGAAGGTGTGGGAGCAACGTCGGCGGGTGCTGGGTGAGGACCATCCGGAGATGCTGGCGGCGGCGAGCAACGTCGCCTCGTCGATGTGGTCCCTGGGCCGGCACGGAGAGGCGTTGGAGCTCCAGGAACAGGTGTGGGAGCAGTATCGGCGGGTGTTGGGTGAGGAGCATCCGGACACCTTGAAGTCGGGGAACAACGTCGCCTCGTCGATGTGGTCCCTGGGCCGGCATGCGGAGGCGTTGGCGCTCCACGAACGGGTGTGGGAGCAGCACCAGCGGGTGCTGGGTGAGGAGCACCCGGAAACGTTGAGGTCGGCAAGCAATGTGGCCTCGTCGATGTGGTCCCTGGGTCGGCACGGAGAGGCGTTGGCGCTGCGTGAACAGGTATGGCAACAGCGGCGGCGGGCGCTGGGCAACGATCATCCGGACACGCAGAGGTCTGCCCTGATTCTGGCGAAGATGTACCTGGGCCTTGGCCGCATCATTCCTGCACGACAACTGACTGATGAGGCGTTGAAGGGTCTGCGCAGGCATCTCGGCGCTGAGCACCCGGACGTGCAGGAGGCCGCGAAGTTCCGGGACCTTGTGGCGCTGAAGATGGGCGGACGAACAGGCGCCAGGAAAGGTAAGGGCAAACGATGAGCGATCCCGGCGTAGCGTCTGCGGCATGACCTTCGGTGAGCTGCTGCATGCGTTGCGGGCCGCGGCGGATCGCGGGGCCGACTTCCGGGACCTCGAGGACGACATCGAGCATCTCGCCGAGCATGAACCCGAGGCCAGCCGGGCGGAGACGCTGGCCTACACCGGTGACGAGGAGATGCGGATCTGGGCGCTCGGCCTGATCGGCGACCCACGTGACCGTGACCGCTTCGTCGCCGCTCTCGATGATCCGGACCTGCGGTTCACCGCGCTGGAGGCGCTGGGCAACCAGCCCGACCGCGACCACACCGACCGGATCGCCCGTACGTTCCTCGACGACCCGGATCCGATGGTGCGGTCCAAGGCCGCCGGCCTCGTCCTGTGGTTGCGGAGACCCGGATACATCGAGGCCCTGCTCCCGTTGACGGCCGACCCCGATCGTGACGTGCGGTCGGTCATCACGTTGCGGCTGGGCATCCGGGCCGAGCCGGCCGCGGAGCCGCTGCTACGGATCATGCTCGACGATCCCGACGACCGTATCCGGCGGTCGGCGGAGAAGGCGCTGCAGCGTCTCACCCCTCACGACTGAAGCTCCCGAGTGGCCTCGGGTGTCGTACCGGTCCAGCTCCGGAACGCCCGATAGAACGAGTTCGTGTCCTCGTACGCGAGCAGATAGGCGATCTGCGCGATGGTGAGGTTGCGATCCGTCAGGTAGCGGCGGGCCAGCTCGGTGCGGGTGCCGGCGAGTACGGCCTGGTAGCTGGTCCCCTCCGCCTGCAGCTGGCGCTGGAGCGTGCGCGGGCTGAGCACGAGCTGGGCGGCGACGGCGTTGATGGAGCTCTCGCCGGCGGGCAGCCGCTCGTGCAGTGCGGCCCGCACGCGGTCCACCGTGGTGGCCGACGCCTCGAGTTCGGACAGCCGTCGGCGTAGCTCCGGTGCGAAGAACGCCCACATCGACGCGTCCTCGGTGAGGAACGGGCGGGCGGCGTCCTCGGCGGAGAACATGATGGTGTCGGCCCGGCCTCTGCCGATCGTGGTGCCGAAATAGGACGTGGTGGTGGCCGAGTACGCCGGCGGCCGCCGCATCGTCACCCGGGTCGCGTGTATCTCGTGCCGCGTGCCGATCCGGGCCAGCGCGACCCAGAAGGCGAGCTCACCCGCTACCAGCAGAGGGGGTGGCGGCGGCCCTTCGGGCCAGCGGACGGCGAGCGTCAATCCGCGCCGATCGGCGGTGATGTCGAGGATCAGGGGGCCGATGAGCGGCTTGAAGGCGGCAATTCTCTCGGCTGCGGTACGCAGATTCGCGCTGCACAGTGCGGCGAAGAACGGCGGGTTGAACGCCTCGACCGACAACGCGTGACCGAGTCTCGCCGCGAGGTCGGGATCCGCGGCCTCGGCGTCGGTGGCCTCCCAGAACCGGTAGTACTCCTCGACCGTCATCGTGACCGGGCCGTCCGCGAGGATCCCCGGCGGCAACTCGGCGCGGCGCAGCACCCGGGACACCGGGATCCCGAGGTCGTGCAGCAGAGCGCGGGTGCCCGGGTCGACGGTGAACCGCCCTGATCTCATCCCCGCACGGTAGCGCTCGCCGATCGCGCCATCAGCTGGGTGGCGCGATCGGCAAGCAGCTCGGCGTCATTCGCTAGTGATCCGGCGGGACGCCGTCCATAGCGTTGAGCCGGAAGAACACGACGCTAAGAAGGAGAATCATCATGACCGGAACGATCCTCATCACCGGAAGCTCCAGCGGTATCGGCCGGGCGACCGCGAAGCACTTCCACGACCAGGGCTGGAACGTGATCGCCACCATGCGCAGCCCCGAACGCGAGACGGAGTTCACCGGCCTCGAACGTGTGCACGTCACCCGGCTCGACGTGCAGGACTCCGGCTCCATCACGGCGGCCGTCGCCGCCGGGCTCGAGCGGTTCGGCCGGATCGACGTCCTGCTCAACAACGCCGGGTACGGGGCGTACGGCGTGCTCGAGGCGACACCGGCGGAGAAGATCCGCCGCCAGTTCGACGTCAACGTCCTGGGCCTGCTGGAGACGACCAAGGCCGTCCTGCCGCACTTCCGTGCCAACGGCCGCGGCACGGTCGTCAACATCTCCTCGATCGGCGGCAAGGTGACCTTCCCGCTCGGTAGCCTCTATCACGGCACCAAGTTCGCCGTCGAAGGGCTGAGCGAGGCCCTGCACTACGAACTCGCGGCGATCGGCGTCGCCGTCAAGATCGTCGAGCCGGGCTTCGTCGAGACGGACTTCGCGGGCCGCTCGTTCGACTTCACCAACGACGAGAACCTCGCCGAGTACCAGAAGTTCGTCGGCGGGTTCCTCACCGCCATGACCCGGATGGGCGAGGGCGGCGACCAGCCCGAGGTGGTGGCCGAGACCGTCTACCGGGCGGCGACCGACGGCACCGACCGGCTTCGGTACACCGCGGGCCCGTACGCCGAAGAATTGCTCGCCGCCCGCGCCGCGAGCGACGACGCCACCTTCATCAGCGGTATCAGGCAGCAGATGGGCCTTTGACCATGGGCGGGGACGCAACCTCTGAGAAGGAGGACAAGGCGGCCATCGACGAACTGACCGCGGCTCACCTCCGGCGAACTGACCGAGTTCAGCGAGCAGGAGACAAGCGAACGCACCGAGATCTTCGGCGACGTGGAGTACCGGCTGTGCCGGTACTCCAAACAGGGCCTCCACCTCGGTGAGCCGTTCACCGGCGCCGGAACCAAGAGCATCCATTTCCTGCGCACGCCACGGGGCTGGCGGATGACGGCGGTCGCCTGGGACGACGACCGATAGCCGACGCGGCGCGTGGTTTCGCCGGTGATCGCCCGTTCGGGGGTGGTCGTCCGTGTGACGCGCCGGGCAGGGTGTACCCGTGGGTGACGAGTCTCGGATCTTCATTTCGTACGCCGGTGCGGATCTGCCGTGGGCGGAGTGGGCCAGGTGGCATCTGGAGCACGCCGGTTACGACACGCAACTGGAGTGTGCCGACTGGAAAGCCGGCGACAACGTGATCGAGAGGATCAACGAGGCGCTGGGACGAGCAAACCCGATGCTGGCGCTGCTGTCGTCGGCCTATCTGGATCCGCGGCGTAACACGACCGACCAGTGGACGGCCCGCTTCGCGCAGCGGCGCAGCGATCCGGACGCCAGGATGATCCCGATCCGGATCGACGGCGTCGACCTGTCGCCGGGGATCTGGGCGCCGATCAACGTGCCCAGCCTGAGCGGGCTGGCCACTGACGAAGCCGCAAAAGCGCTGCTGGAGGCCGTCAACGGGGTGCTCGGACCGCCGATGCCTGACGTGTACAGGGGCGTCCCCGAGTCTGCTGCGAGCACCGACACCGGGCCACGCCTGCCGGGATCGCTGCCGCCGGTGTGGAATGTGGACCGGCGGAACCCGGCGTTCACCGGCCGCGACGACATCCTGAACCGGGTGCATGACGGCCTGTCCGGTGACGGTCGGGTCGCGGTGCAGGCAGTGCACGGCATGGGCGGTGTCGGGAAGACGCAGCTTGCTCTGGAGTACGCCCACCGGTTCGCCGGTGGGTACGACCTGGTGTGGTGGATCTCGGCGGAACAGACCAGCCTGATCGGTGAGCGGTTCGTGGCTCTGGGCACGGAACTCGGGATCATCGACGCGGAAGCCGATTCGACGGTCGCTAAGAGCAAGGTGCTGGGCTACCTGGCGGGACGCCGGCGTTGGCTTCTGATCTTCGACAACGTGGCCGACGGCCAGGACATTCTGCCGTGGCTCCCCCGAGGCAGGGGCCATGTGCTGATCACGTCGCGGCGCGGGAACTGGCAGCAGATCGCCCACGCGGTAGAACTCGACGTCCTGCCTCGTGAGGACGCCGTGCGGTTCCTGACCGAGCAGCGTCCCGGTCTGGAACCCGGTGAAGCGGACCAGCTGGCGGAAGCTCTGGGAGATCTTCCGCTGGCATTGGCGCAGGCCGCCGGTTATCTGTCCGGGACGGGTATGCCGGTCGCCGAGTATCGGCAGCTGCTGGTCGAGGAGACGCAGGCCGTGCTGGAACTCGGCCGGCCGATCGACTACCCGCAGTCGCTGGCGGCGGCGATCACGCTGAACGTGGCCGCGTTGTCGGAGGCGGACCCCGCCGCGGTGGCGATCCTGCGGTTGTGCGCGCTGCTCGCACCAGAGCCGATCCCGGTGGACGTGATCGTCGAGGTAGCCCGGCCGACAGACCTGTACCCCCAGGTCCTGGAAACACTCCGGGAGGTGATCGGGAGGCCTCTGGTACGGCAGGAGTCGATCCGCAGCCTCGGCGCCTACGGACTTGCGCGGCTGGGCTCGGGAACGGTGACGGTCCACCGGCTGACGCAAGCCGTGATCCGAAGCCAGATCGATCCGTCCGCATCTGCTGAACTTTCCGTTCATCTGGAGTCGGTCCTCGGCCGGATGAACCCGGGCGATCCGAGGAATCCGGCGATCTGGCCCGCGTGGGGCCGCCTGTTGCCCCACCTGCTCGCGGTCGATCCGGCGCAGACGAGCGACCCCGTCCTGCGGGAGTGCGCGCGTGACGCCGTGGTCTACCTGATCAGCCGTAGTGACACCGAACCGGCCAGGCAGGTGGCCGAGCATCTGTACGAGGGATGGAAGCAACGACTCGGCCCCGACCACCGGGACACGTTGCGAGCAGCAACCGAGTTGGTCTGGACGTTCCGCGACCTAGGTGAGTTCGGCCGATTGCGGCCGCTTGTCGAGGACACGCTGGCCCGGCAGACCGAAGCACTGGGATCCGACGATCTCGACACTCTTCGCAGTGCTGCCGATCTCGCGGTCGTCTTCTTCGTCCTGGGTGATCATCAGCACGGTGAGAAGATCGGGCGTGACGTGTGGGAGCGGTGCCGGCGCGTTTTGGGTGAGGAGCATCCGGACACGCTGAGGTCGGCGGACAACTTGGCGTCGTCGCTGAGGGAACTGGGGCGGCATCGCGAAGGGCTGGCGCTCCAGGAGCAGGTGTGGGAGGGACGTCGGCGGGTGCTGGGTGAGGAACATCCGGACACGCTCATCTCCACTGACGGCATCGGGTCGTTGTTGCGGAAGCTGGGGCGACATCGGGATGCGCTGGCGGTTCATCAGCAGGCGTTGGAGAGACGTCGCCGGGTGCTGGGTGAGGAACATCCGGACACACTGATCTCAGCGAACAACATGGCGTCGACCCTGAGGGAGCTGGGGCGGGGGCCTGAGGCGTTGGTGCTGCACGAGCAGGAGTGGCAGAAGTGCCAGCGGGTGCTGGGTGAAGACCATCCGAGCACGCTGACGTCGGCGAACAACCTGGCGTCATCGTTGGCATCGATGGGGCGGCATCAGGAATCGCTCGCGATTCACGAACAGGTGTTGAAACAGCGTCGGCGGGTGTTGGGTGAGGAGCATCCGGACACCTTGAGTTCGGCGAACAACGTGGCGTCGTCGTTGGGAGGGGTGGGCCGGCATCAGGAGGGCCTGGCGCTGCACGAGCAGGTGTGGGAGCAGCGTCGGCGGGTGTTGGGTGAGGAGCATCCGGAGACGCTGACGTCGGCGAACAACGTGGCGTCGTCGTTGATATCGGTGGGCCGGACTCGGGACGGCTTGGCGCTGCACGAGCAGGTGTGGGAGCAGCGTCGGCGGGTGTTGGGTGAGGAACATCCGGACACACTGAGGTCGGCCTTGAACCTCGCGATCAACTACTGGAACGGCAGCCGGATCCTGCCCGCCCGCCGATTCGCTGAGCAGGCTTGGAAAGGCTTACAGAAGGCGCTCGGTGCTCAGCATCCCGACACTCGGCGGGCGGCGGAGATCCGAAAGTTGGCGTTGCAGAGGATGGGTGGGAGGGTAGGCGGCACGAGGACGACCAGGCGTTGAGTCGGACCGCGGGTCACAGGTCGATGACCAGACGGTTGTCGGCCGCGCGGGAGACGCAGAGGAAGATGGTGTCGTTGGCGGCCCGTTCGTCCGCGGTCAGGAGACTGTCCCGGTGGTCGACCCGGCCCTCCAGGACCGTGGTCTCACAAGTGCCGCAGGTGCCCTCTCGGCAGGAGGACAGCACCCCGACGCCCGCCTCCTCGACGGCCTCGAGAATCGACCGGTCGGCGGGCACCCGCAGGGTCCGGCCGCTGCGGGCCAGCTCCACCTCGAACTCCCGGTCGTCGGCGGCTGAGTCACGCTCGACGGGGGTGAAGCGTTCGACGTGCAGGCGGCGGCCCGGCCACCAGGCGCAGCAGGCCTCGACGGCCTCCAGCATGCCGGACGGGCCGCAGCAGTAGATCATCGTGTCCGGAGGGTTCATGCCGATGAGCAGGTCGAGGTCGATGCGGCCGCGCTCGTCCTCCGGATACAGGGTGACCCGGCTGCCGTAATCGGTGAGCAGCTGTTCGCGGAACGGCATGGACGCGGCCGTACGACCGGCATAGTGCAGCTCCCACCGGGCGCCGGCCTCTCTGGCCGCGCCCAGCATCGGCAGGATCGGGGTGATGCCGATGCCTCCCGCGATGAACAGGTAGCGCGCCGCTGGCAGGAGCTCGAAGTGGTTGCGCGGCTCGCTCACCTCGATCACGTCGCTGGCCGACAGGCGGTCGTGCACGTGCTGTGAGCCGCCCCGGCCACCCGGCTGGAGACGGACCGCGATACGCCACACGGAACGGTCGCGGGGATCACCGCACAGCGAGTACTGCCTGGTCAGGCCGGGGGAGAGCAGTACGTCGACGTGGGCGCCGGGAGACCAGGCGGGCAGCGGGCGGCCGTCCGGATGTCGTAACTCCAGCGCCACGACGTCCTCGGCCACCGGAATGCGCTCGCTCACCCGTACCGGATGAAGGTTTGTCATGATTTTCCCGGGTGATCGGGGTGCGCGAGGAGCCACTCCCAGATGGCGACCGGGTCGTCGGCCTCGGTCTCGGCACCGCAGTGGCAGCGGCCTCGCAGGATGTCGTCGCCGGGCAGCCAGGTGACGCGGAGCAGGCCGGCGCTCATTTCGCCCGCATCCGGGCGAGCATCCGGCGGGCGGCCAGACCGCCGGTGTCGATGTTGATGGAGAGCTCCTGGTAGCCGTCGGGCTCGGTGGCGATCACCTGCTCCAGAGTGTCGAGGGCGGCGACGTCCTGCAACACGACGGTGCGGTTGCTCTTCTCCAGGTAGTCGCTGACCTCCTGGTCGTCCAGGGCGAAGTCGCGGGCCACGGCCCAGAAGTCGTGGGTCGAGTGCTCGGTCTCCGGCGTGATGGCGTAGACCACCTCGACGTGGAAGGCGTCCGGGTCGGAGCCGTCGTCGTTCGGCAGCACCCCGACCGGCGCGATGCGGCTGTGCAGCAGGTACAGGCACGGCGGCGTGTACTCGATGTCCTGCCAGCGGGTGATCCGGCCGGTGAGGCCGGTCGAGTTCGAGTAGAACGGCGGGCACGCGGCGTCGGCCATGCGCCGTGACACGTAGACGATGCCGGCCTCCTCGTCGACCTCGGTGGTGATCGGCGTCTCGGCGACCTCGGGCGTGCCGATGTAACCGCCGTGCAGGTACGTCTCGTGGGACAGGTCGAGCAGGTTGTCGACCAGCAGACTCGCGCGGGCGGCCAGCGGTTCCATGCCGGCGACGACGGTCCAGCCGGGCTTGTCGAGCCACGGCGCCCGCGGGATCCGGGTGGTGGCGGCCAGCGTGGGATCGCCGATGAAGACCCATACGAAGGAGTCCTGCTCGACGATGGGATAGGCGCGCAGGCGGGCGGTGCGAGGCACCCGGGTCTGGCCGGGCACGGCGACGCAGACGCCGTCGGCGCCGTAGGTGAAGCCGTGATAGCCGCAGACCACGGTGTCGCCGACCAGGTGGCTGGGTTTCTCCGAGAGCGGGAAACGGCGATGCACGCACCGGTCCGACATGGCGGTCACGGCACCGTTCCCGGTGCGCCAGAACAAGATCGATTCACCACATACGGTACGGGTGAAGAGCTCCCGCCCGATCTCGCGTCCGTAGGCCGCCACGTACCACTGGTTCCGCACGAATGCCGTCGTCATACCGGCGAGTTTGTGACCTGGGTCGCAACGGGTCATCCTAGGTTTCCGAATGACGGAAGGAACCGATGATGGCACGGCGCGCGCCGACCGGACCCGTCCTCGGCCGTGCCCTGCTGATCCTCGAGGCGTTCGGCCCGCGGCACACCTCCCTCACCCTGACGGAGCTGGCCCGGCGTGCCGGGCTGCCGCTGTCCACCGTGCACCGGCTGGCCGGTGAACTGGTGACGTGGGGTGCCCTGGAACGCGACGCCGGAGGCCGGTACAGCGTCGGGCTGCGGCTGTGGGAGGTCGGTTCGCTGGCGCCGCGCGGCCTCGGCCTGCGGGAACGAGCCCTGCCCTACCTGGAGGACCTGTCCCGGGTCACCCACGAGAACGTGCAATTGGCGGTACGCGAGGGCGCCGAGGTGGTGTTCGTCGAGCGGATCGCCGGGAGCCGGGCGGTGCCGGTGCACACCCGGGTCGGCGGCCGGTTCGCGCTGTCGGCCACGGGGGTGGGCCTGGTCCTGCTGGCGCACGCGCCGCACGACGTGCAGGAACAGGTGATCGGCGGCCCGATCGAACGGTTCACCGCCCGCACCGTCACCGACCCGAAGGCGCTGCGCCGCATGCTGGCCGACGTGCGTACCAACGGTTTCTCGGTCAGCGACCGCCAGGTCACCGACGACGCCCTCTCGGTCGGCGCCCCGATCCGCGACCCGGCGGGCGCCGTCGTCGCGGCGGTGTCGCTGGTGGTGCGGTACGGCACGGTCTCGGCACACGCGCTCTCGCCGCTGCTGCTCTCCAGCGCACGGGCCATCTCACGAGCCCTTGAATCCCGGTAGGGTCCGGTGGTGGTTTCCGCATCGGCGCAGACGAGTTCCGAGCGTCCGTTCTATGCCCTGCACGCCGGTGCCTACGACCTGCTGATCACCGATCCCGTCGACCCGTGGGCCGACGCGGTCCACGACCGGCTGACGGGTGCGGGTCGTGCGCCCGCCTCGATCCTGGATGCCGGCTGCGGCACCGGCCGCCATGCCGCCGGCCTCATCGCCAAGGGGCACCGGGTGGATCTCGTGGACGCCTCCGCGGAGCTGCTGTCGCTGGCCGCGCGGCGCTGTCCGTCGGCGCGGACGATCCGGGCCGACCTGTGCGAGATGACGCTGCCGCCGGCCTACGATGCGGTGACCTGCCGGGGCGTCCTCAACGACATGATCACCGACCGGGACCGGGCGGCGGCGGTCCGTTCCCTGGCCGGGTGCCTGCGGCCCGGCGGCCTGCTGTTCCTCGACGTCCGCGAGGAACGGGCATCACGGGAGCGGGCCGACGGCACTCTCCAGCGTCGGCAGGCGGATCTCGGCGACGGTGCGAAGCTCACGTTCACCACCCGTACCACGTGGGAGCAGGGAACGCTTCGCGTCGAGGAGCGGTACGACGTGACCCGCCCGGGTGCACCGGATCAGCGGGCCGGGTACGACTTCACCATGCGGCCGTGGACGGAACCGGAGCTGCGCGCGGTGCTGCGCGACAGCGGCCTGCATCACGCGGAGGTCAGCGGCGGGGTCGGCCGCCGTACCGCCGACCGCCTCTTCGTCGTCGCCTCCTGAAGCACCGGCTGCCATGACGAGAATCGACGCGGTCGTGACGGACCTCGACGGCACGGTGATCCGGCGCGACGGCACCGTCAGCGAGGCGACGCTGCACGCCGCGCGTGTCCTCCGGAGGCAGGGCGTCCCGCTGCTCGCCGCCACCGCCCGTACACCCGCCGGCGTGCGCGCGTTGCCCACGTTGTCGCCGCTGCTGGACTTCGCGGTGTGCTGCAGCGGGGCGGTGGGATACCACCCGGCAACGGCGGCGACCGCCTGGTACGAGCCGATACCCGCCGAGGTGGTGGCCGATCTGATGCTCTTGTTCGCGCGGGACCTGCCCTCGGCGGGACTGGCGGTGTACGACGGCGTGCGGTGGCGGATGACCGAGGCCTACCGGACGATGCGGCTGTCCGGCCACAAAGGACCCGTCTCGGTCGTGGCGACAGCGGAGCTCACGGCGGTGGATCCCTGCTCGATGGTCGTCTGCCATCCCGGGCGCCGGAACGCGCGATCGCGTTCGGTGACATGCCGATCGACATCAGCATGTTCGCGGTCGTGGGTGCCTCCGTCGCGATGGGCGACGCGCCTGACGAGGTCCTGCGCGCGGCGACGACGGAGACGGCGAGCGTCGAGGACGACGGTTTCGCCACCACGCTCGCCGACCTGGGTCTCGTCCCGTTCGGCCACTCCGCGTGACACAGGCCGTAGATCTATCGGCCGGTGGCCACGCAGGGGGTGAAGTCGATCCGCCGGTCCGGGTCGCCGTCGGCGGTGGGATTGACGGCAGCCTGTGCCGCGGTGCGCCAGGGCAGGTCGGGCCACCACTGCCGCTGAGTGGCGACGGCGTCGGGCGTGGGCTCGGTCGGGACGCCCGGCACGAGCACGAGGTGACTCTGATTGCGGCAGCGCGCCTCGGCGCGTACCCGCTCGACCGGTTCTGTCCAGGTGTGCGGGGCGAGATTGAGCAGTGCCCAGTGCACCGGGATCATCAGCTTGCCGCCGACCAGGGTGTTCGCCTGTACGGCGAGTTCCGGGCCGAGGTGGTTGTCCGGCCAGTGCGGGTCGTACTGCCCGGACTCGATCAGCGTGACGTCGAACGGGCCGAGGCGCTTGCCGATCTGCTCGAGGTCGGGGAAGTGCCCGGAGTCGCCGGAGTACCAGGCCCGATGCTGCGGCCCGCGCAGCGACCAGCCGGACCATAGGGTCTCGTTGCTGTGCAGCGGGTCGCGGCCCGAACTGTGCCGGGCGGGCGTGGAGGTGAGCTCGGTGGCGCCGATCGTGGTGCTCTGCCACCAGTCGAGCTCGCGGATCCGGTCGGGGGAGACACCCCAGCGTTCCAGGTGGGCGCCGATCCCCAGCGGGACCACGAAGAGCGTCGGCCAGCCGGCCATGGCGGTGATCGTCGCCTGGTCGAGATGGTCCCAGTGGTCGTGCGAGATCAGCACGGCGTCGATCTTCCCCAGGTCGGCGAGCGCGGCCGGCGGCGGGTAGAACGGCGCGGTGCCGAGCAGGCCGGACGGCCCGGAGTGCTCGCCCCAGAACGGATCGAGCAGTACGCGTGACCCGTCGATCTCCACGAGGGCCGACGAGTGGCCGAACCAGGTGATGCGCAGGCCCGACGCCGTTGGGGTGGCGTACCTGGTGGTGTCGGTCGGCGTGATGGTCAGGGCCGGGTCCGGGCTGCTGAAGTCGCTGCCGGTGAGCAGCGACGAGGTGCTCGCCTCCCACAGGGAGAGCCACTGCGGCTGCGGGTTACGGAACTCGCCGTCGCGCCACTGCGGGGAGCCCTCGATCCGGGCCTGCCGCTCGCCGGACGGGGAGGCGCCGAACGGTTCCGTGCGCACGTAGGCGAGCCCGCCCGCCACGGCCAGCACCAGCAGGGCGGCCAGGCCGCCGATGATCCGGAGCGCCCAGCGGCGTCGGTTGGTGAGCTTGATGCGGCGCACGCTGCTCCTTTATTGTTGTGGAGAGGTCTCCACAAGCTAGCGGAGACCTCTCCGGATGACAAGGAGGGGCATGGTCCGCTCAGACGCCCGCGAGAATCGGTCCCGCATCCTGGCGGCCGCCCGTCAGGCGTTCGCCGAGGACGACGACACCTCGATGAACCGGATCGCGCAGCTGGCCGGCGTCGGCGCCGGCACCCTCTACCGCAACTATCCGTCACGTGAGGCGCTCATCCTGGACATCTATCAGGACGAGGTCGGCAGGCTCGTCGCGACGGTCGCCGAGCTGCTCACCGCATTCGCGCCGCGCGAGGCGCTGCGCCGCTGGACCGTCGCCCTGGTCGACGCGATGCGCAAGAAGCACGCCCTCGGAGCTGCCTTGAGTCCGGACGCTCACAAGTCGATGGCCGAGCGGAGCTACGGACCCGTGATCGCCGCGATCGCCGAGCTGCTGGAGGCCGGCAAGCGTGACGGCAGCATCCGGGCCGACGCCGAGCCGGTTGACTTCCTGCAGCTCACAGGTGCTCTCTGGCGAGCCGCGCCGGACCGTTCGGAGCCGATGCTCGCGCTGATCCTCGACGGCCTGAGGGTGCAAACGGAGAATTCTCCGCTTCCCGTTGACTAAGCGGAGAGCTCTCCACTACCGTTTCGGGTACAACGAAACGGAGGGCCACTCATGGCTGACGTATTGGTGACCGGCGGCTCGGGCTACATCGGCGGATGGTGCGCGCTCGCGCTGCTCGACGCCGGTCACACGGTCCGCACGACGGTCCGCGACCTGGCCCGCGAACCGCAGGTGCGCACGATGCTGCACGAGCCCGGCGACCGGCTCCGGGTGCTCCGCGCCGACCTCGGCGGCGACGCGGGCTGGCACGAGGCGGTGGCCGGCTGCGACTACGTGCTGCACGTCGCCTCACCCACCCTGACCCACCAGCCGCGCACCGACGACGAGATGATCCGGCCCGCCGTCGACGGCACACTGCGGGTCCTGCGGGCCGCGCGCGACGCCGGTGTCCGGCGGGTCGTCATGACCTCGGCGATCGGCGCGGTCGCCTACGGCCACGAGCCACGCGACACCCCGTTCACCGAACGGGACTGGACGAACGTGGACGCCGACATCGCGCCGTACCAGAAGTCCAAGACCCTCGCCGAACGCGCGGCCTGGGACTACGTGGCCGGCGGCGGCCCCGAGCTGGTCACCGTCAACCCGGCCGCCGTGCTCGGGCCGGTGCTCGGGCCCGACTACTCGCCGTCGCTCAACGGCATCGCCCGCATGCTCGACGGGCAGCTGCCGGCACTGCTGCCGTTCGCGACCGGCTACGTCGACGTCCGCGACGTGGCGGCACTGCACCTGCTCGCCATGACCGAGCCGGCCGCCGCCGGGGAGCGGTTCATCGCCACGGCCGGCCGCAGCCTGTGGCAGCGCGACGTCGCCGCCGTGCTGCGCGAACGGCTCGGCGAACGGGCCGCCAAGGTCCCCTCCCGGGAGATGCCGCTCCTGGTGGCGCGCGGTCTGGCCAAGGTCAATCCGGAGATGCGGGCGTTGCGCGCCATCCTCGGCCGCAATCTCGACGCGACGTCCGCCAAGGCCGAGCGTCTCCTCGGCTGGAAGCCCCGGCCGATCGAGGACACCATCGCCGAGACGGGTGAGAGCCTGCTCGCCCTCGGGAAGTGAGGACCGCCATGCAGGTCGTGCTCTTCGGCGCCACCGGGATGGTCGGGCACGGCGTGCTGACCGCCCTGCTGGAGGACCCCGCCATCGCCGGTGTCACGGCGGTGTCGCGCCGTCGGTCCGGGCGCTCACACCCCAAGCTGCACGAGGTGATCCACACCGACTTCGCCGACTACCGCCACCTCGCATCCGTCTTCGCGTCCGCCCAGGCCACAATCTGCCTGGGTACGCCCTCCACCGGGAAGAGCGAGGCGGAGTACACGCGGATCACCCGGGACTACGCGGTGGCCGCAGCGACGGCCGGCCCCGGCGGGCTGTTCGTCTACGTGTCGGCCAACCGCGCCGACAGCACGAGCCGCACCATGTGGATCCGGGTCAAAGGACGCGCCGAGGAGGCACTCTCCGCGGTGCATCCGCGCGTCTTCCTCGTACGCCCGGGATTGATCCGTCCCTGTCGCGGTGCCCGCCCCGCCACCCGTGCGCAGCGGATCGTCTACGCCGTGCTGACCCCGTTCCACCCCCTGCTCAAGCGGTTGTTCCCTCGGCAGGTCACCACGACCGACGCCATCGGCCAGGCCGTCCTGCGGATCCTGCACGCGCCGCAGACCGTCCCGCGGGCCCTCGACAACACGCTGATCAACCAGCTGGGCGAGTCCGATAGCGCGCGTAGATCAGCCCGCTGCTGAAGGAACGCTCCTCGACCAGGTCGAGATCCAGGCGTACGCCGTCGGGGAAGAACCTCTTGCCGCCACCGACCACGCTCGTGGTGATGAACAGGTGGTACTCGTCCACCAGCCCGGCCCTGATCGCCTGCGCCGCCAGGTTCGGGCCGTCGACGGTCAGGTCGTGTTCGGACTCCGCCTTCAGCTTGCGCACCACCCCCGGATCGAAGGTCCGTTCGATCGTGGTCCGCGCGCTGGACACCGACTCCAGCGTCGTCGAGTACACGATCTTCTCCGCCGCCTGCCAGCCGCGGGCGTACTCCACGATGTGCGGCGGATGATCGGGCACGGTGTCCGCGGTCTCCCAGAAGACCATCGTCTCGTACATCCTCCGGCCGTAGAGATACGTGCCCACGCCACGGAAGAGGTCGTCGATGAACGTGTGAACCTCCTGATCCTCGGCACCGGTGCCGAGGCCGCCCTCCGCGGCCTCGGCGTAGCCGTCGAGCGAGGTGATCATCGAGTAGATGAGCTTGGCCATGTGTCTCCTCCGGGTCCGCTGCGCCCGCCGGTGGGCACTCCTGCATGTTGTGACTCCCGCAGGACCCGGAACTCATCACTCGCCGATCGCGAGCCCGGTCAGCGCGCTGTTCGAATCTTGGGGCCGCTATCCTGCCGGGCGTGACCCATCCACTGATGCCGAACGATCCGCGGTCTCTTGGTGACTATGAGCTGCTCGGGCGTCTTGGCGAGGGTGGCATGGGCACCGTCTTCCTTGGACGCTCGCCGGACGGCCGGCTGGTGGCGGTCAAGATGTTGCGGGCCGAGCACGCGTGGGACACCGAGTTCCGGGGCCGCTTCCGCAGCGAGGTCAACCGGGCACGCGAGGTGCCCGGTTTCTGCACGGCGGCGGTGCTCGACGCCGACCCGGATCACGAGACGCCATATCTGGTGGTCGAGTACGTCGACGGGCCGAGTCTCTCCGAGGTGATCCGGGAGCGGGGACCGCTGGACGGCGGCACGCTGCACAGCGTGGCGGTCGGGGTGGCCACGGCGCTGGCGGCGATCCACGGCGTGGGGGTCATCCACCGGGACCTGAAGCCGCAGAACGTGCTGTTCTCGCTGGGCACGCCCAAGGTGATCGACTTCGGGATCGCGCGGGCGCTCGAGGTGACCAGCCGGCACACCAGGACCGACCAGATGGTCGGCACGGTGGCGTACATGGCGCCGGAACGGTTCGACAACGACGCGGATCGTACGGTGGGGCCGGCGGCGGACGTGTTCGCGTGGGGTGTGGTGGTGGCCTACGCGGCGACCGGGCGGACCCCGTTCTGGGCTGATTCGCCGGCCGCTACGGCGGCTCGCATCCTGACCCAGCCGCCCGATCTGACCGGGCTCGACGGGTCGTTGCGTGAGCTGGTGGGCCGCACGCTGGCCAAGGATCCGAACGAACGGCCGACCGCCTATCAGCTGCTCGACCTGCTGCTGGAGGCGGAGACCGGGGGATCGCTCGCCCAGCGGCCGGAGCTACTCAGGGCCGCCGAGGCGGTACAGCACACGGGCCGGGTGCCGCTTTCCGACGTACGTGAGCCGGCTCCGCCCGGTCGTCAGCGGATGACACGCCTGGTGGCCGTGGGCGCGGTGGCGACCGTCGTGTGTGCTGGCATCGGGTTCGCGTTGTCACGCCACGACGTGGATGAGGAGCTGGCGTCGTTCGCGCCCAGCTCCTCGCCGTCGGCGCCGGCCGCCTCGGGCAAGAGCCGGATCCAGGGGCCGGGGGTGTCCGACCGTCTCGACCGGCGCGGCCTGTGGAAAGCCGACCGGGCTTCCGGCAGCGCCGGCGGGTGGTGCACCTTCGACGAGCGGATGCTGGCGACAACCCACGATTCCGTCCTCCATCGGTGCAGGGGGCCACAGGACTTGTTCGCCGGAGACCAGACGATCGGGGTCGACGTCGGCATCGTCACCAAGGGTGCCTGCGCGTTGGTCTGGTTCCGGTCGGTCGACAAGCGCGGCTACGTGGCCTCGTTCTGCGAGAACGAGGTCCGGCTGGGGCTCGACGAGAGCGCCGGGAACGGGTTCAACTCGGAGCAGCGGGTCGCCGTGAGCGCGTTCCGGGTCGGGCAGACGCACCGGACGGGCATCACCGTGCAGAACGGCACGGCTGAGGTGACGGTCGACGGCAAGCCCGTACTGAGCATGCCGGTCACCGACCCGCAGCTGGTCTCGGGCCGGGTCGTGCTCGGGGCGCTCAACGACGCGAGTCAGGGCGACGCCACGGTGGCCTTCGCGAACGTCGATCTCCGGTCGCCGGTGGCGGGGCAGCCGGCGCATTTCACCGACCCGACGACCGGGTCCAGCCAGTCGGTGGTGAGGCTCTACTCGTACGATCCGGTCGCGCACTCCGCGGTGGCTGAGCCGATTCTCCTGATGGACAGTGCGGACTACTGCAAGCAGTTCAAGATCGACCCGGCCGACATCAAGTGCAGCGACCCGTTCCAGGTCGTCGAGAGCCGCACGAAGGTGACCATCCCGGTCCGTTCCGCGCCGAAGCTGACGTCGTGGGAGAGTGCCGGGGGCTGGGAAGGCGTCGTCTCGGTCCGTGCCGGCACCGGTCAGTCCATCTCCGCGTCGAAGTTCACCAAGTGGCTGGCCGGGAAGGAGGAGGGAGGCCTGGTCGCGGTCACCACCACCGGCGGCGAGCTCACGACGCTGACCAGGATCGACCAGTTCTGACCAGCTCTCACCTGCCTGATCGGCGCCACGAGCGATCGTTGACGAGTTCCTCCAGGCCGGTCCGGCGATCGCTGAGCAGGGTGGGCGGGACGTCGCCGGGGGCGGTCAGCGCCAGCAGGATGTCGGACGCCAGGTAGGTCGCGTGCCGGACCTCGCAGGCGGCCCGGAGGTCGCCGGGGGAGATCGCCGTCTCGCGGGCCACCACGTCCAGGACCGCGTTCCGGTGCGGGCCGCTCAGCGAGATCACGAAGAACCAGTCGTCGAGGGGCTCGCCGAAGCGGGCCCATTCGAAGTCGAGCAGCGCGGTCAGGCGGTCGCCGGTGGCCAGCCAGTTCCCCCAATGGCAGTCGGCGTGCACGGGAACCCCGGTGCCGGCGTGCGAAGGGGCGTTCGCCGCGATCGCGGTGAGACCGTTGAGCAGCGGGGGCGGTACCACGGAGTCATCGTCGGCGGCAGCCAGGTCGTCGAGCAGGGTGAGCAGGGCGTCGCGACCGGCGAAACCGCCGTGGTCGAGTGGCTGGCGGAGGACGTCCGCGGCTCGGTCCGGGGGAGTCCAGGTGTGCAGCCTGCCGAGTCGTTGAACGGCCTGCTCCGCCAGGGAGCACGCGGCCCGGGCGTCGAGGCCGGGCAGGCCCCAGCCGGGCGGGCTGCCGGGCATCCGGGTGTAGCAGGCGTAACGGACCTCGCGGCCGTCCAGTGTGTGCAGACCGCTGGAGAGCAGGGGTGCCGTGATGCCGGCGGGGAGGTCGGGAGCCAGGGCGATCTCCCGGTCCAGCCTGGTGTGACGATCGGCGTCGATGACCTTCAGGACGACGTCGGGGCCGAGATAGACCTGGTGCGACAGGCTGTGCACGAGGGTCAGCGATCCGAGGCCGAGCTCCGTGAGCAGTGATTCCATGGCCGACACCGTAGGACGGAGTGCGGATCGGCGCGGCGGGCGTATTCGACGGCCGGGCTCTGAACGGGCGGCAGGAGGGGCGCGCGCCTGTCGTCGTACACAGGAATGGGGTTGGGGGGTTTCGCCCGTCAGCATGATCGTCAGGGCCGGCGGAGAATCCGTGGGGTGACATCGCAGTCCGTCGATATGGGTGATTTGTGTCACTGGACGTGGATCGGGCCGGGAACGGTGATGGTTCCCGGCCCGATCAGCGAATGCCTACAGGTCGGCCGGACCCGCCGCGGCGGCCTCCTGCTCGGCCGCCGTACGACGCTGCTCGCCGCGCTGCTCGGCCTTGTCGTCGCGGGTGGTCCCGGCGGTCGCGGCACGCCGCTGCGCCGCTGCCGCCGCCGTGGCCGTGTCACCGGCCACGCCGCCGCGGATGCGGTTGTTCGCGGCGACCCGGGCGGCCGGGCTGTTGCTGTTCACGGTCAGGGAGCCATCGATGATGGTGTCCTCGACCGAGACGCCGCCCGTGGTGTTGGTGACGCTGACGTCCCGGCCGAAGTAGCCGCCGGAGGCACAGCTGTCGAGGGTGCCGTTCGGGCCGAGCTGCACGCCGCCCAGGTTGCCGGCGAACGTCGACCGGCCGCGGACGGCGCTGCCACAGACGACGCTGCCGGTCGAGCTGTTCAGGATCGACAGGGTGCCGTCGACGAACGAGTCGTGCAGGTCGGTGTAGTGGGTGCCGTTGGTGCTCAGGCCGCCGGACACCTCGCTGCCTTTGTCGAGGCGCACCTCACCGGCCTGCGCGTTCACCGAGCCGGTGATCTTCGTGTCCTCGGCGAACAGGAAACCGTCGATCGTGGCGGTGCCCTTGGGCCGTACCGTGACCGCGCCCGTCTCCGCCTGCCGCAGGTAGAGGCCGTAGCCCCCGGCCGCCAGGACGACCACGCCGCCGACGGTGCTGTTCGAGGCGTCGAGGTAGCCGTTGGCGGCGACCCGGACCTCGCCGTCGACGCGGCCGCCGTCGATGACCAGGTTGGCGCCGGCGGCGACGCTGACGTTGCCGGTGATCGTGGTGCCGGTCAGGTCGCAGGACTCCCCGGCCGGAACATACAGATCATTGGGTACGGTCACCGCGCCCCCGGTGCCGATGCAATGGGTGACCAGCGCGGCGCCGGCCGGCGTGCCGGTGAGGGCGGTCGTGACGAGCACGGCCGTGACGGTGGCGGCGATGAGCCTCATCGAGTTTCTCCCTTGTCTGATGCCGCCGCGGCGCGGACGATCGTCCCCGCCTGCCGGTGGGTGAGCTTGCCCGCGGCGACCAGCGTGGTCGTCACGTTCTCCACGTGCCGGACGAAGGCGGCGTGGGTGGGGTAGCCGGCGCGTTCCGCGATCAGGTCGTTGACGGTGCAGCCGTTGCCGGTGTCGGTGTTCGGGATCCGGGTGTCGTAGCCGTCGATGACGACCGTGTCGCGGGTGTCGGAGTCGGGGCAGGCGTCCGCGCCCCGCTCGGCGACCGTGAACGTGACCGACTTCTCCGCGGCCGTGTTGCCCGCGTTGTCCGAGGCCCGGTAGCGGACGGTGTGGGCACCGATCGCCGAGACGGCCACCGCGGTGGTGTAGACGGTCCACGCGCCGTCGTCGAGGCGGTACTCCGACGACTTCAGCCCCGAGCCGCCGGTGTCGGTGGCCGTGAGCGTGACGGTCGCCGAGCCGAGGTAGTTGCCGCTTCCGTCCCGCTCACCGGTCACGGCTGCCGTGACCTGCGGCGGGGTGGTGTCCTCGACCGGCGGCGCGACGATCGTGAAGTGGGCCATCTGCTCGGCCGAGGTGTTCCCGGCGTTGTCGGTGGCCCGGTAGTGCAGCATGTGCGCGCCGACGGTGGTCACCGCGACCGGGGTGCTGTACGTGGTCCAGGCGCCGCCGTCGAGCTGGTACTCGATGCGGGCCACCCCGGAGCCGCCGGTGTCGGTCGCGGTCAGCGTCGTGGTGGCGGTGCCGACGTAGTTGCCGGCGCTGTCGCGGGTGCCTGCGGTCTGCCCGGCCACCACCGGCGGAGTGGTGTCCTGCTGCTGGGCCTGGGCCACCCGGAACGACACCGAGCCGACCGTCGAGGTGTTGCCCGCGTTGTCGGTGGCGCGGAACTGCACCGAGTGGTCGCCGATCGCGGTGACCGCGACCGGGGCCGAGTACGCCTGCCAGCTGGTGTCGTCGATCTGGTACTCGACGGTGCGTACCCCGGATCCGGCGTCGGTGGCGGTGACCGTCACGGTCGCCGAACCGAGGTAGGCGCCCTGACTGTCGCGGTTGCCGCTGACCGCGCCGGTGACCGTCGGAGCCGTGGTGTCCGGGTCCGGGGTGCCGGTGGTGACGGTCAGCTCGCCGACCATCGTGCTGTGCCCCGGGATGGTGCAGAAGAACCGGTACTTGCCCGGGGTGAGGGTCACGTTCGCCTGGTGGCGGCCGTTGTTGGTGTCGAACGGGCTGGCCAGGATGTTGAGCGTGACGTCGTGGTTGTAGCCCTCGGCGCTGGTGTCGAAGGTCAGCGTGTGCGGCATGCCGGTGGTGTTGCCGGTGGCCGCGCTGTTCTCGAACACGATCGTCGTGGCCCCGGCGACCGCCGTCGTGGGCACGGACTTGTACCTGGTGATGTCGTCGTCGGCGGTCCAGGTCAGGGTCTGCGCGGCGGCCGCGGGTGCGGGCGAGGCCGCCCCCGCGAGCAGGGTCAGCAGCATGACGATCAGCGCCGACCCGGCTCGCCGGAGAACGGTGGGTTGAGACATGGCACCTTTCCTGACTGTGGTCACAGCGACCGGACCCGGATGTTGCGGAACTCCATCAGGTCGCTGTCGCCGTGGTTCTGCAGCCCGATGTGCCCGCGCAGGAACTGCCGCAGGTCGGTGGGCGGATCGCCGGCCCGCGACGACTGCTTGCCGGGCGTGTTGTCGAACTCGTTGATGACGACGCCGTTGCGCAGGATCGTGTAGTGCTGGCCGACGACGCGGACCTCGTAGTCGTTCCACACGTTCTTCGCGGTGACGCGGGCGGCGTCGAGCGGGTTCGGGTCGAAGTTGTAGATCGACCCGGTCTTCTGCGGTTCACCGGTGTCACCGTCGTAGAGCTGCACCTCGTGACCGCAGTAGATCGCCACCCAGGCGGCCGAGCTCCGCGCGTTGCCGACGGTGCCGCAGCTGCCGGCCGGGCGGTCGGCGAGCGGGATCCGCGGGTCCGGGAATCGGGTGAGCACGCCGCTGTTGGCGCGGCCGGTGCCCGGTGCGATGTCCTTGAACTGGAGTCTCAGCGAGAAGTCACCGAGCTCCTTGGTGTGCCAGAGCATGCCCAGACCGCCCGAGGGACGCAGCGAGCCGTCCGGCCGGATGGCGAACTGCCCCGAAGGCGCTTGCTGCCAGCCGCTCAGCGACGCGGCGGTGCCGTCGAACAGCGGCTCGTATCCGGTGTGACCCTGCCGGCCGATCGGCGAGGCGGACGCGGCGCGGGTCAGCGTGCCGGCCTGCCGGGCGTCGTAGACGGGGCGAACCACGTCGGTGACGTGCCGGACGAAACTGTCGTGGTCCGGCCAGGTGCTCTCGTCGTCGATCAGGTCGTTGACCGTGCAGCCGCCGCCGACGGTCTTGCTCGGCACGCCGGTGTCGGTGTCGGCGAGCCACACGTTGGCCCGGGTGTCCGGGACCGCGCAGCCGACCTCGACGGGAACCTGCGTGGTCACGGTCTCGCCGTCGGCGTAGGTGACGGTGTGCCGCGCCTGGTAGGTGCCGGGCTTGGCGTAGACGTGCCGCGGGTCGGCGTCAGTGGAGTTGGTGCCGTCGCCGAACTCCCAGCGGTGGCTGACGCCGCCGGACTTCGAGCCGGTGAAGGCGTACGTCAGCGGCTTGTTCTGCACCGCCGTCGAGGTCGCCTGCGGAGCCGGGGTGGCCGCGCCGCCGGTGTAGACCACCCGCAGCAGCTTCTGCGCCGGGTGCAGGCTGAAGAAACCGCCGCCGTAGTCGAGCAGGTAGAGCGCGCCGTCCGGGCCGAACTTAGCGTCCATCCAGCTCATCAGCCGGTTGTCGGCGTTGCCGCCGGGCAGGATGGCGCGCAGCGTCTCACCGAACAGCGGCGGCTTCTGCTCCGGGACCCCGGCCGGGTCGACGGTGATCGCCACCCGGTTGGCGGCGTTCGACTGGTCGCCGATGAACCACTTGTCGTCCCAGTAGGACGGCCACTTCACGGTGCTGGCCGGGTCGGCGAGGTCGTGGTGGTAGGTCGGGCCGGACATGATCGCCTGGCCGCCGCCGCGCAGGTACGGCTGGGTGTAGGTGGCGTCGGCCGCGTTGTAGGTCGGCAGGCCGCTGCCGTCGGTGCGCGTCGGGAAGACCGGGCCGCCACCGCCGGGCGCGTACCAGATCATGTTGTCGCGGGCCGGCGGGATGTCGACCAGGCCGGTGTTGCGCGGCGAGTTGTTCTTCAGGTTGTTGCAGTCGTACCAGCCGGTCAGCTGGGTGGCGTCGGTGCTGCTGCGGTCGCGGTACGGCTGCCGGTTGCCCATGCAGTACGGCCAGCCCTGGTTGCCGGCGGAGGTGATGATGGTGGCCGTCTCGTACTTGGCCGGGCCCAGCTCCGGGTTCGGGTTGGAGGCGTCCGGGCCGACCCAGCCGGCGGTCAGCCAGTCGGTCTCCGCGTCGATCTGCAGGCGGGCGATGTTGCGGACGCCCATCACGTAGATCTCCGGGCGGGTCTTCTCGGTGCCCGGCGGGAACAGGTTGCCCGGCGGGATCGTGTACGTGCCGTCCGCCTCCGGGTGAATGCGGATGATCTTGCCGGCCAGGTCGTTGGTGTTGCCCGAGGTGCGCCGCGCGTCCTGGAACGAGATCCCGGCGTACTCCTGGGTCCAGTTGTTGCCGGAGTAGCCCTGCGAACCCTCGGACGAGTTGTTGTCACCCGAGCCGATGTACAGGTTGCCCTTCTTGTCGAAGGCCATGCCACCACCCGCGTGGCAGCAGCTGTGGATCTGCACCGGGAACTTCAGCAGGTCCTTGCGGGTCGCCTGGTCGATGGTCTGCGCCGCGTGGTCGTAGGTGAACCGGCTGACGGTCCGCTCACCGACCCGCTTGGTGCGGTCGACCGAGTCGTGCGGCATCCAGTAGACGTAGAGCCAGCCGTTCTCGGCGAACTTCGGGTCCGGCACGATGCCGAGCAGACCCTCCTCGTTCTTCACCAGCTCGCTGCCGCTGCCCCGGTTGCCCATCACGGGCAGCGTGGTCAGCAGTTTCACCTGCTTGGTGCGCGGGTTCCAGGAGTGGATGGTGCCGCAGCCCAGGCCGACCTTCGGGTCGTCCCAGCTGACGACCGGCCCGCTCGGGCAGGCGGCCTTGCCGACGTAGAACACGGTGCCGTCGGCGGCGATGGTCAGCCCGTGCGACTCGCCGATCTGGTCGAGCTGCCCGGTCTGGTTCGCCGCGGTCAGCCGCTCGGTGCGGTAGTTGGCGGCGATGGTCGCCTGGCAGTCGCCGCGCACGATGCCGGACGTCCACTTCAGGGCGCCGGACAGGTGCTTGCGGAACGCGTCCTCGTCGTAGCTGCCGGCCGTGTGGCCCATGCCGGTGTAGAAGGACCGGCCGCCGTCGTAGTCACGGCACCAGGACACCGGGTGGAACGCGCCGTTCGCGCCGGTACCCGGGTTGTAGTGCCGCTCCTCGACCTGCGCCAGGGTGTGCACGTTGCCGAGCGGGTTCGGGTCCCAGTTGTACCAGCGGTCCGACCGGGTGATCGTGCGCGGCAGGCCCGCGGTGGCCGGGTGCTTCGTGTCCAGCACGTTGATCACGGACCGGTTCACGCCCGGCGGCGGGGGAGCGACGGCGTCGGCGGTGAACAGCCGCAGGTCGGCGAGCTGGATGAGCGGCTCCCCGCTGTTGGCGGTGATCTCCAGCCGGAAGAACCGGAAGTTCTGCGGCGACGGCAGGTCGAACCGGCGGGTCTGGAACCGGTCCGGGAACGTCTGCCCGGTGCGCCGGTCGACGTCGGTCCAGGTCTCGCCGTCGGCCGACGCCTTCAGCGTCCAGTCCTTCGGATCCCGGCCGACGAAGTCGTTCGCCGACGTGAGGGCGTAACCGGTGATCGCCTTCGCGGCGGCCAGCTCGTAGGTCACCCACCCGGTTGCGGTGCGTACCAGCCACTTGGTGTTGGCATCACCGTCGGTGAGCTTCTCCTTGGTCTCGTTGGGCGCGTTCTCGCCGCTCGCGGTGACCTTGCTGACCGGCTCGGCCGCGGGGATCGCGCCCGCGGGACGGGTGCCGATCAGGCCGGTGAACCAGGTCGAGTCCAGTTGCGCCTTCGCGGCGTCGGCGATACCGACAAAACCATTACCCGCTTTGATGTACGTCTGAAGCGCGCTCTCCTGGTCACGGCTGAGTGTGGTGCCGGCCGACGACAGGAACACGACGGCTCGGTGTTTGGCCAGTTCGGTGGCGGTGAACACGGCCGGGTCGGTGGTCTCGGTGGCGGTGAGGCCGGCCGCGTCGGCGAGCGAGTCGATGGTCGCCGCCGCCTTCGCGACCGGGTCGTCCTGCTCGGACGCCTCGCCGTGGAAGACGAGCACCGACTGTGCTGGCGGTGCCACTGCGGCGCGTGACGCCGTCGCCGGGGACGCCACGGCGGGCGCCGATCCCGTCAGGGCGGTGAGCACCGCGGCCGCGGCGGCCAGCGCTCGTCGTACCGGAAGATTGGTCTTTCTCATCAGCCATGCCCCCCATGTGCGTCGTTGGTCTTCGACGTGGTGGTGGTGTGCGTGTGGCCCCGGAATCGGTCGATGGCCTCCTGCGCGCCCGGCGGCATGGTGCCGTCGGCGTTGCGGACCAGGAAGACCCCGGACATGCCGGTGTCCGAGTGGTTCTGCACGTGGCAGTGGTACATCCAGGCGCCCGGCCCGACGCCCTCGCCGGCCAGCACCTGGAATCCGAACGAGCTGCCCGGGTTGAGGTCCTTGTTGTCGATCGTCGGGCTGGGGTCGCTGACGCTCTCCAGCATGCCGGTGCGGTTGTCGACCCAGCGGTGCGCGTGCAGGTGGAAGGTGTGGAACAGGTTGCCGTGCCCGATGGCGACCCACTCGACGCGCTGTCCGAGGTTGGCCTCGAACATCGGGGTGTTCGGCGCCATCCTGTTGTTGATCGTCATGTCGTGGAAGACCACGGTGAACTGCTTGTCCGGCAGGATGTCACCGCGCCGGCGCACGATCAGGCCGCCGTACAGGCCCTTGGCGACGCCGCCGGTGCCGTGGTCGGTGCCCATCGCGTGGTCGTGGTAGTGCCAGTAGCCGGCGCTGCCCGGCATGAACCGGCGCCCCGCGGCGGCGAACATCTCCCGCGAGCGCCACACGTAGGTGCGGGTCTCGCCCGGGTCGTTGAAGGAGTCGTTGAACGGGCTGCCGTCGGAATCGGTGCTGTAGTCGACACCGTGCGGGTGGATCGACAGCCGCTGTGTCGTGGTGTTGACCAGGGTTATCTCTAGGGTGTCGCCCTCGTACATCTCCAGCAGCGGGCCGGGCACGGTGGCTTTGCCGGGCTCCAGGCCGTAGCCGAACAGGCCCCCGGGGAGAGCCTCGGCGTAGATGGTGATCTTCTTTGTCACCCCGGCGAAGGCCTTCGCGGTGCCGCCGGTCAGTGCCACGCCCGCGCCGATCGCGGGCACGGCGAGTCCGGCGGTGCCGGCGGCTATCAGGGAACGGCGGGAGAAGGCCGACCGTGGCCTGTCGACGGTGTCGTCCATGCGTCTCCATTCGCTCAAAGACGGCAGCACAACATCACGGAGTGTCGCGGGAGGTCGTCCCGCTTGGCACGCCGTTCGTCTAGGCAGCAGCCATCGGACCGCGATGAGGTGATGTCGCGTTGTCGGCTCGGGAATCCAGAACTTTTGCCGGATGGACCCAAGCTATGCGTCACATCGACGAAAGTAAAGGTCCCTAAGCGATAAGCCCGAGGAGTATTCGCACTTCAGAGCGTTGCGCATGTTCGGTCGGAGGCTGTGATGTTTGTTTCGATGACGTTGCGTCGATCGACATTGGACGCGATCGTCATTCACTTGAATCGATCGCCCCCCGCTTCGCCTGCGCATCGTCGCCGTGGGAGCGATACCACGAAGGTTGACTGTGCGTAGTCAAATAGCTGAGGGCTCCAGCCGAACGAACACGGCCGTCATCGGGGCGGAAGCCGGCCCTCCGCGGCGTCGGTGAGCCGCTGCTCCAGATCCTCCGGCACCGCTCGGTCGCGCTTGGCCCGGATCTCGGTGACGATCCTCCGGAGCTCCTCGCTGAACCGCGGGTAGTACGGCGTCTGCGGCCGCTGCCGGCTGGTCGCGATCGCCGAGCGGATCGTCTCGGCGTACGGATGGGCCGCCTTGATCTCCGGCCGGTCGTAGGTGGCACCGGTGGCCGCGGCGAAACCGCCGATCTGCATGAGCAGCCGCTGCGACGGCTCACCGGCCAGGAACTCGATCAGCTCACGGGCGTCGTCGCCGCGGGTGGAACCGGCGACCACGGCCAGGTTCTGCCCGCCGAGCACGGCCGGGCCCGGCAGCGGCGTCATCACGATGTCCGCCGCCGCGACCGCCGCCGACTGGTCACTGGCCTCCACCAGGCTCCGGTACGCCACCGGCCAGTTCCGCATGAACACGATCTTCTTGCGGAGGAACTGGTCGCTGGTCCCGGTCTCCCGGTACGTCGTCGACGACGGATCGATCACCCGCTCACCGGACTGCCCGTACAGGCGGTTCACGGCCGCCGACCAGACTCCCGGATCGGTCGGCACCCCCAGCGGCGCCGGCCTGGCCCGCGCGGGCTCCGCCGCCCAGAGTGCCTCCACGGCGTTCACGGTCAGGCCCTCGTAGCCGTCCAGCTGGCCCGCGTACGCGGCTGAGAGCTGGGTGGACCCCTGTGCCGGTTGCTGCCCACTGATCTCGTCCCAGGAGAACGCGGTCGGTGTGGTCGCCGGTGTCGGTACGAGAAGGCTCCGCCGCGCGAACAGCACCCCGGCGTCGCTGTTGAACGGCAGACCCCACAGCCGGCCGTCGTAGTAGCAGCTCTCCCGCGGCTTCGCCATCAGATCGGCGAGCACCCGTCGCGGCGCCTCGCCCGCAGGCCACTCGGCGATGTAGCCGAACTCGGCGAACTCCGCGACCGCCGTCACGTCGAGATTGAGGATGTCCGCCTTGACGTCCTCCTCGCCCTTGGCGAAACGGACCATAGCGCCGTGCTGCTCGTCGGCGCTGCCGGCGACCAGTTCGATCCGGGCCCGCTTGTCGGGATGCGACTGGTTCCACAGGTCGATCACGGCCTGCCGGGCGCCACCCTCACCGTCCTCGACACCACTGACGATCACCAGCTCGGCCGGCGCGTCCCGCAAGCCGTCGAGCACGGCAGGGGCGGTGCCGGCCACCAGCGCGCCGATCATCAGGACGGCCACCAGCGGAGGCAGCCATCCCGGCGAGCGCCGGACGTCGATGCTCATCGCGCCGCCTCCTTCTGCCACAGCCGTTCGATCTGTTCGGTGACCTTGACATCGACCAGCCCGGACGGCACGCCGATGCAGTCACCGTGCCGCTTCGTCAGGGCCGACAGCTTGGCGTCCGGGCATCCGGACATGCCCACGTTGACGATCACGACCTGGACGGAGTCGTCGGTGAGCTGCGGCAGCGCGTGCCTGGTCGTGTCCTCGCCGTCGGTCAGGACCACCAGGATCCGGTGCCGGTCGGTGCCCGGTGCCGCGCCCTTGCCCTCGCGCAGCCTCTGTACCCCGTGGTCCACGGCCTGGTACAGCGGCGTGCCACCGGCCGGCGGGTAGCCGCGTGCCTGCTGGGTGGCCCTCGCCGCGTCCCCGGCGATCTCGGTGATCCCGCCCTTGATCGCCGTCGAGAAGACGAACAGCCCGAAGTCGTCGCGCGGGCCCATCGCCGCGACCGACGCGGCGATGCCGTCGAGAGCAGCGTCGAACCTGGTCCGCCCGCCGCTGCGCGCCGTCATCGACCCCGAGCCGTCGATCGCGACCAGGACGGTGGCCGGCTGTCTGGCCGTCTCGTACGCCGTGGCCGCCCGCTCCAGATCCGCGGTGCCCGTCCGATAGGGCATCTTGATGAACCAGCCCGTCTGCGCGCCGTTGCGGCCGATCATCCCGGCGTCCGGGCCGACACTTCGCGGGCGCAGCCCGTTGCCGGCCAGTGCCCGGTCGCCGGCCGAGGTGCGCAGCCAGCTGGTGAAGTCGTCGGCCGTACGCCGGATCCGATCGCTCTGTTCCCGCGCCCACGCCGGCTGGACCATCGGGTAGTCGAGCCAGCGGGTGTCCGACGGGTACAGGTAGTTCCACGGGGCCTGCCCGGTGTCGCCGCACCGGCTCGCGTTGTGCCGGACCAGCTGCCATTCGGCGACGATCAGGGCGGTACGGTCCGGGCGGCACAGCAGCCCGGCGACGTCCGGCGCGCCGATGCCCTGCCCGGCGTTCACCGCGGCGATGTCCAGCAGTCGTTGCACCCGGCTGTGTGCCGCGGGCGACTCCACGTCCTCGCGGTACAGCGACGCGTTGACCAGCCGGCCGACCGTCGTGGTGTCGGGATCCGGGCGGACGACACCGGTGATGCGGCGGCCGGTGTCGCGGCCCGCCACGATCTCGCTCCATTCCAGGCTGACCCGGTTGGTCGGGGCGTCACCCGGTACGCCCGGTTCGGCCAGCACGATGGGCGACTCGGCCAGCGACCAGCGCTCCGGGTCGCCCGGGATGCTCACCTCGGCGCCGTCGATCCCGGCTACGGTGGCCTGCACCGCGGCCATGTCGACGCCCAGGTCGGCGACCCACACGTCCGGCGGCAGGCCGACCCGGCGCAGCAGCAGCCGGTCCTGGTCGGAGGCGTCCGGCGGGGTACGCCAGGACAGCGCGAACGCCCGCGCGGCGTCGTCGCGGGACGCGCCGGAGACGTTCACCCGCACCCGCTGGCAGAAGCCGCCGCCGCGGGTGGCGTACTCGTAGTCGTCGGCGATGCCGGTGAACATCTCGACCGCGTCCAGCGGCACCAGCATCCGGATCGCGGTCGGCGCGGCGCACGGCGCCGGAACCGGTGCGACGCTCTCCGACGCGGCCATCGCGCCCGCCGCCAGGACGAGGCAGAGACCGCCGCCGGCCGCCCGGAGCCATCCGCGCGCCGCGGGGTCCGTCGGTGGCCGCCACGGACGCCGATGACGGCCGACGACCCTCTTCACCTCGGTGGTCGCCGCGGGCCGCAACAGCGCGCGATTGCGGAACAGTGCGGCCTCGCCCGCGAGGTTGCTGTTGTACTGCTGCGGCCTGGGCAGCTTGCGGTGCTGCAACTCCTCGTCGACCGCCGCGTACAGCGCCTGCATTGTGAGCAGTTCCGGTCCACCCGGTATGCCGGAGTCGATGAGGTCCAGCAACCGGCCGGTGAACGCCGTGAACCTCTCGCCCTCCGGCGCCAGTGAGGGCTTGTTGCCGGCGCTGGACGTGAGGACGTACAGGCCACGGGTGTCGAGTTGCGCCGCGGCCTGCTCGACGGCCTCGTCGTCAGGCGAGTCGGCCTCGCCGGACATGTGCAGGTCCGCTGTCGCTCGACCGCTGTAGCAGCAGTCCAGGACGACGACCTTGGTACGGGCGGAGCTACCCAGGATCAACTCGGAGAACTCGTCGAACCGCACGGACATCGTCGGAGGCTTGCGCTGGGAGATTCGCAGGCCCAGCCGCAGGCCACCGTTCTCACCCAGGATCCCGTGCCCGGCGAAATAGACGAACAGCAGATCGCGCGCCTCTTCCGCCGCCTTCGCCAAGGGGAGAAGAACCTCGCGGTCACTTCGCGGATTCACGACGCTGGCACAGTTCTCACGGCGGAAGCCGGAATATGCAGAATCGGTCAGGCGAGACTCTAGCTCGGTGACGTTGTTGGCGGCTGCGGGCAGATTCGCCAGGTACGGGTTGTCGTACCTCGCCGTGCCGATGAGCACGGCGCGCGACTCCGTGAAGTCTGGTAGCCGCATGTCACGGCGCCTCGCCCAGCTCGCCGCGCAGGCGGCGGGCCACACCCTCCGGATCCTGCAGCGCCGGGCCTTCCATCTCGATCTCGCGCTCGCCGACCTTCACCCGGATCCGGGTGCGGCGGGCCGACGCCCGCGCGGTGACCCATCCACCCACCGCTCCGATCAGCGCCCCGAGGACACCGGGATCCCCGGCCGTCGCCATCAGCGCCTCGGCGATGCCGCCCGACATCTCGTCCGGCCGGACATCCGGCGCCACGAAATCCACCTCGACGCCGGTCAGATCCTCATCGGTACGCAGCCATTTCCGCAGCTCGACTGCCGAATCGCCGGATTCGTCGCCGTCAATGATGATCTTCACGCGCATGTCGCCACCGGATTCCGGGCTGATTGGCATTCCGACACCGTAACCGAATGTGGCAATCACCACTGGCCAGTGGTCCGCTGCGTCAATCTCTGAGAGATCAGAAACGGTCAGAACCTAATTGCCGAGTGCCCGTTCGACAGCGTCGGCCGCAGCCGGGGCGCCGCCCGCGGCCGTCATCTCGCCGCGCATCCAGGCCAGTCGTTCCCGGATGCGCTCGTCGCCGGCCACGCGCTCGACGGCGGTCCACAGCGCGTCCGCGGTGATCCCCTCCGGCGGCAGCACGGCGCCGAGACCGAGTTCGGCGATGCGGTCGGCGTTGGCCCGCTGCTCGGCCATCTGCGGTATCGCCACCAGCGGCACCTCGAAGTGCAGGCCCTCCATGGTGCTACCCATCCCGGCGTGCGTGACGAAGGCCCTGGCGTGGCGCAGCACCGCCAGCTGCGGCACCTGCCGGTGCACCTCCACGTTGGCGGGCACCGGACCGAGCGCGTCGAGGTCGGCGCCGCCGACGGCCAGCACCACCTGCCACGGCCGGTCGGCCGCCGAACCCAGCACGGTCCGGTAGAACTCGGGCCGGTCGTTGTAGGCGGTGCCGAGCGAGACCAGCAGCACCGGCAGACCACCCTTCCCGGCCGGCGCCCAGCCGCCCTGGTAATTCCGCTCGTTGATGAGCGGGCCGACGAACTCGTACCGATCCGTGAACGTCTCCCCGGCGTACTGGAAGGCCCGCGGCAGCGTCACCAGCCGCACCACCGCCGCGTCGCCGCTCATGAACGCCTGCATGCCCTCCGCTCCCTGCTTCTTCAGGAAGCGGCTCAGCCGGACGGCCATCAGCAGGAACGCCGGACTCAGCGGATTGAACGTCGTGTACTTCTGCGACATCGCCCAGTGCTCGTTGCTGACCAGGTTCGGCCAGGTCTCCACCGACGGCACCTGCCACCGGCGCGCGAGGATCCGGCCCCACCAGCCCATCGTCCCGTCATGGACCACCACGTCGGGCCGCTCCGTGTCGTGCAGCTGCGCCAGCATCGACTTCGTCTCTTTCAGAAGCACATCCATCGCTCGTACGAGCTCCCGGCCGTGAAACTGCGGAATGTCCGCGTCGCCGCCCCCTTCCCAGGTGGAGGTGACGGGGACGACCTCGGCGCCGGTCTCGGCGACCCGCTCCGCGTACGTTCCGGTGGTGGCGTAGGTGACCCGGTGACCACGCCGCACGAGTTCGGCGGCGAGCCCCAGCGTGGGGTTGACATGCCCGGCGGCAGCCGGAGCGAAGAACGCGACGGTAGCCATGCCCATCAATCTAAGCTCCAACAGCCGCCCTCCGCCGCCCCTCCGCCTACCGCGTTCCGCGTCGGCCTCCCGCCTACCGCGTTCCGCGTCGGCCTCCCGCCTCCGCCTTCCGCGCTCCGCCTTCCACCTTCCGGCTTCCGCCTCCCGTGCTCCGCCTTCTGCCTTCCGGCCGCCGCCTCCCGTGCGCCGCGCGATCTTGTGTGTTTTGGGCGGCTGTCGGGGCGGAAGGTCACAAGATCTGTTGCGGTGCTGGAGAGCCTTCCGCGCTCCGCGCCTTCTTGTGTGTTTTGGGTTGCTGTCGGGGCGGGAGGTCGCAAGATCTGTTGCGGTGGGTGGGGCCTTCCGTGTGCCGCGCGTTCTTGTGTGTTTTGGGTTGCTGTCGGGGCGGGAGGTCGCAAGATCTGCTGTGGTGGGTGGGGCCTTCCGTGTGCCGCGCGTTCTTGTGTGTTTTGGGTTGCTGTGGGGGCGGAACGGCACAAGATCTGCTGTGGTGGGTGGGAGCCTTCCGGCCGCCGCCTTCCGTGTGCCGCGCGTTCTTGTGTGTTTTGGGTTGCTGTCGGGGCGGAACAGCACAGGGTCTGCGGGGGAGAGCGGGCAGACTGGGGTGATGGAGTCGGTTTGGGACTATCCGCGTCCGCCAAGGGTGGAGCGCATCTCCGCGCGCGTGCTGGTGATGCATGCGGGGCGGACGATCGTCGACAGCGACCGGTGCTGGCGGGTGCTCGAGACCTCGCATCCGCCGGTCTACTACGTGCCCCGGGAGGACATCGCCGACGGTGTGCTGGAAGCCGGCGACGGGCGGTCGTACTGCGAGTTCAAGGGTGTCGCGACCTACTGGGATCTCGTCGTCGGCGAGAGCCGGGTGCGGCAGGTCGGCTGGTCGTACGAGCGGCCGTCACCCGCATACGCCGAGATCGTGGGAGCCGTCGCCTTCTACCCGAGCCGGGTCGACGAGTGCCGGGTCGCCGGTGTGCTGGTCGAGCCGCAGGAGGGTGACTTCTACGGCGGCTGGATCACCCCGGACATCATCGGCCCGTTCAAGGGTGGCCCGGGAACGCGAGGCTGGTGACCACGCGTCCCGGGCGCCCCGGGAGCTCAGCCGGCCACCCAGCGCGTCGGACGCGGCGGAACGACCATGTCATCGATCAGCCCGGCGACGCGACCGTGACCGTCGATCCGGGTGACCTGCAGGCTCGTGTAGGTGGAATGACCCTCGGAGAGCAGCACACGACCCTCGCGCCAGCGGAAGACGTGGCCCTGGGACGGCTCTCCTGCGATCGTCGTGCCGGTGACATCGCCGCGCTCGTTGATGTCACGGGCATCGGAGTACCGACCGGGAACGGCCAGATCGACTTGGCGGCCGCCCCGCCACGCGGCGGCTTTGTTCCCGACGTTGCCGACGACGTCACCCGCGTTGTTGACGTCCCAGGCCCGCCCGCTCACGTCCGGGCGTCCGGCCAGCAGGTCCCGCATCCGGCCGTCCTGCCAGAGGAAGGGGTGCAGCACCTCGGAACCCGCCAGGCTGGTGTAGCCGGTGACCTGACCGCGGTCGTTGATGGCCCGAGGCTCCAGCACGTTGCCGCCGACAGGCTTCAGGATGGTCATCCGGCCGGCGCGCCAGACGAATCCGTACCGGACCGACCAGCTCGCGTCGGTGAGAGAGCCGAGCACCTCACCGCGGTTGTTGATGCTGCGCGGACCGCCGTGCAGGCCGGCCGGTGCGTTGAAGTAGGTGAACCGCCCGTCCTGCCACACGAACATCCGCTCCACCCCGGAGGGATCCGCGACGGTGCCGGTGATCTGCCGGCGGTCGTTGATGTCCACCGACCGCATCCGCTGGGAGATGTCGGCCAGTGTTCGCACCTGGCCGTCGCTCCACAGCCAGTTGTCGCCGACCACGTCACCGCGCTCGTTGACGGCGGACGGAGATCCACGGTCGACGTCGATCCGGATCGGGGCGCCGTCGCGCGGCCACAGCACCGGCTGCGGATTGACGTTCTCGTCGTTGAGGGCGCCGATGACGTCGCCGCGCTCGTTGGCGTTGTTGACGTAGCCGCCGTGGCCCCAGTCGCCGAGATAGGCCGTACTCAGACCCGGGTCTGCCGTTGCCCCCGACGCCGGAACGGCGGGGGAGAGGAGTAGGACGGTCGCGGCCGCTATGGCCCATCGGTGGGAGAACATCATGGTCGGCCCCTCCAGGTTTCACGCACCCACGGCTTGGCCGCCGTACGGGTGACAGTGGATCGGCGCCGAAAGTCGACTGTGGTTCCGTGGCGCCTGCCTGCATCGTGAGCCCTGAATGCGGTTCAGTTACATCCCGGAAAGATGCCGATCCTGTTCCAGCCGGAACGCCTCGTTCCACTGTAGTGCCGGTGCGGCCGAACATCCCCGAGCTCCGTCCGAATGTGGAATCGACGGCGATCACCCGCGCGGCCAAGGTTGTCGGATGGCATACCGTCCGCCGTACCCACCGAGTCCGCCCGCCCCGAAACCGGCTCCCTGGAAAGTGATCGGCGGCCTGACCGCCGGCATTCTCGTCCTCTGCTGTGGCGGCTTCACGGCCATCGGATACTTCGCCGACGACACCGACGGCAACCGGGCCGCGTCGTTCAGCGAGACCGCTCCCACAGGCGCCACCGGCGAGACGGCCACCGCCACCGGAAAGCCGGCTCGCTCGACCTCGCCCGGAACCGTGCGCAGTAAGCCGGCGCCCGCCAGGACGACGACCGCCCCGCGAACCAGGAAGCCGAGCCCGACGCGGACCACCAGCACGCCGAAGCCGACGACGAAGAGTCCCAAGTCCGTGTACTACAAGAACTGCGACGCCGTCCGCGCCGCGGGAGCGGCCCCGATCCGCCGCGGCGATCCCGGCTACGCCCGGCACCTCGACCGGGACGGCGACGGCCAAGGCTGCGGCGACGACTGATCAGCGGTGTATCCACATCTCCGGCGTGCCCGGCCTCGACCACAGCGGCCGGCCGTTCTCCGGTCAGATGGTGGTCACGGTCAGGCCGGGACGGCTTCCGGTGAGTTCCGCGAGGCGGTCGGCCTCGGCGGCGAGTTCCTTCTCGGGTACGGGGTCCGCCTCGGCGAACAGGGTGACCGCGATGCCGCCGTCGGTGGATTCCCAGGTGCCGGCGACGCGGCCGGCGGCGACCACGACGGGGGAGATCCAGCCGGCCGCCTTGCTGATCAGCGGGCGGCGGTGCGGGGCGATGATGTGCTCCTCCCTGGTGCCGGGGCCGAGCACGAACTGGTCGAACGCCGGGAGCAGCCGTACGGGAGACGCCGGTTCGGTGGCGGCGATGTCGTCCAGGTCGGCTGTCCGGGCGTACGCCGGCCGGCCGTTGATCTCCACCTCGGTGAGGACGCCTGAGCTGGTCAGAGCGGCGAACCACCCGCGCAGCGACGCCTTCTTCGACGTGCCGCGGATCAGCCACTGGTCGAACGATTCCATCGTGGCGGGACCGAAGGCGCCGAGGTACGCGGGGATGACCCGCTCGGCGGCCTCGCCGGGGTCCGGCAGGCCGGCCCAGCCGTCGATCCACGTCTCGGGGCTGGTGAACGTGACCCTGTTGCCGTCGCTCGGGCCGCTGCACAGCAAGCCCTGCCAGGCCAGCGGCTTGAGGACCGTGCCCCAGCCGGAGCGGAGCAGTTCCGCCAGCGCGTCGTCGCGGGTGCGGTCGAGGATCTCCGCGGTCAGCTGTTCACGGGTGAGGACCCGGCCGGGCAGGATCTCGCGCGTGGCGCCGGTGATCGCGGCGAGCTGCGCGGTGGTGGCGAACGTCTTCTGCCAGGAGCCCTTCTCCCAGGTGCGGGCCGCGGCCAGCAGGCTGAGGTATGCGGGCGCGTCGCCGGGTGTCAGCAGGTGCAGCGTGCCGCGCATCGCCCACACCTTGATCAGGCTGCGCTGCTGCAGAGCTCTGGCCGCCTCGCCGCCGGTGGGGGACGGATGGCGTACGGCGACGGCCAGCTCCGCGGCCGAGGCGACCTGGGCCTGCACGCCGCAGAGCCGTCCGACGATCGCCTCGGCCGAGTTGTCCGCGGGCCGGGCGAGGAACTGCCGGTGCATCCGCCACGCCAGAACCTGATCGAGGGAGAAACTGATCACGGCTGCGGCGGGTACGGGGGATCCTGCGGAGGCGGGGGCGGCGGATTCTGGCCGTACGGCGGTGGCGGGTACGTGCCCGGCGGAGGCTGCTGACCGGGTGGTGGCTGATAGCCGGGCGGCGGCTGGTAACCCTGCGGCGGGTAGCCCTGCGGTGGCTGACCCTGCGGCGGGTACCCCTGCGGTGGCTGACCCTGCGGCGGGTACCCCTGCTGTGGGTAGCCCGGCGGCGGGTACGGCCCCTTGCCGACGTTGCGGGCCGCGGACCGGTTGCGTGACGACCGGACCGCCAGCACGATCGCCGTCACGATGCCGCCGATGACGACGAGGCAGCAGAACAGCCTGCCCACCAGGTATCCCAGGCTGTAGGACGTATCGTTGGACGACGCCGCCACGACGGCGTTCTGCCAGTTCACTCCCACGCCTCCTCAGCTCTTGCTCTCAGGGCGTGAGCCCTCCGGGCCTCAGCAGCCTATCCAACACAGATCCGGGCGGCGTATCCACGGGGCCGGATGTCTGCCGACGGGAAGCGCCGATCACGGCTGACGCGGAGGCTGTTTTCCGGGCGGTGGCTCCTGGTAGGGCAGCGGATAGGGCGTCTCGCCGGGGCTGCGGGCCGCGGAGCGGCTGCGGAACCACCGGACCGCCAGCACGATCGGGGTCACGACCCCGAGGAGGATGACCGCCCAGAAGATGAGCCCCATGAACGTCGGACCGCCGTAGTTTTCCTGGGCGAGGACGGTCTGCCAGTTCACTCAAGGCCTCCCCGGCTATGACTCTCACAGCATGAGCAGGCTATCGGACCGGGCCGCGTGGACGAGGTCGGCGCGCGGGCGACGGGATGACGCTAAGCCCTTCGCGGTTTCGTCCGATCAGCCTTGGTGTGGAGACCCGCGTGCGGCGATGGGACACGGCCGGACTCGTGCTGCTGGTGACGCTGGGCGTCACGGCGCTCCTGGTGGTCCCACTGTCCGGGTCGATCACGGCGAGCAGCAGTTTCCAGCTGGGGTTCGCGGTGCTCGGGCTGCTCTTCGCCATCGGGGTGGTGCGTCGGCCGGGGCTGCCCGCGCCGACCCGGCGGGCCTGGCGGTGGATGCTGCCGACGTACGCCCTGTGGCCGCTCACGATCTCGCTCTACGCCGTCTTCCAGGGGCAGCCGTTTCCCAGCGTGCCGGACGTGCTGCGGCTGCTCATCACGCCCCTGACGCTGCTGGGCATCCTGGCCTTCACCCGGCCGCCGGCCTCCGCCACCGAGCGGGCCAAGCTGCGCCTGGACGCGGGGCTCGTGGGTCTCGGGGCGGGGATGGTGCTGTGGTATCTGGTGGTCAGCCCGGCGCTGGTGGCCAATGGTGCCACCTGGCGGGAGCTGGTTCCCAGCATCACCCACCCGATCCTCGACACGGCGCTGCTGTTCGGGATCAGCGTGGTGCTGATCCGGGGTACCCGTGCGGCTCCCGCGGACCGTGTCCCGCTGGCGATCATCGTGGTCGCGGCACTGATGTGCCTGCTCGGGGACACGGTGCGGGCGTACGTGCTCAACCACGGCGGTCCGGTGATGCCGTCGGTGCTCCAGCAGCTGCTCTGGACGTCGAACATCTTCCTGCTCATGCTCGCCCCCTATGTGCAGGGCTGGCTGTCGCGCCGGCCGTCGCTGGCGGTGCGGGTCGGCGGGCGTGGTCGTTCGTCGCGGCCGCCGCGCTGGCCGTACCTCACCGTTGTTCCTGGTTATCTGTTGTTGATGGCGACCGTCGGGGTGCAGCAGCCGTTCCCGGCCGCGGGGTTGATCCTCGGCGCGTTCCTGGTTTCGGTGCTGGCGTACGGCCGGCAGATGGTGTCGGCGCGGGAGAACCGGCGGATGGCCGTGACCGACATGCTGACCGGGCTGGCGAACCGGCTGGAGCTGCACGAGGCGCTGCCGCGGGCGCTGGCACGGGCCGTGCACAACAACACCCGCGTCGGGGTGCTGGTGATCGACATGAACGGGTTCAAGCAGGTCAACGACACCCTCGGGCATCGCGCCGGTGACCGGCTGCTGATCGGGTTCGCCGGTCTGCTGCGCGAGTGTGTGCTCGGTTCCGACCTGGTGGCGCGTCTCGGTGGTGACGAGTTCGCGATCATGCTGCCGGATCTGACCGACGAGTCGCAGGCCCAGGCGGTGGTCCGCCGGATCCGTGACGCGATGTCCGCGCCGATCGACGTGGGCGCCACCGCGGTGCAGCCGAACGCGAGCATCGGCGTCGCCCTGTCACAGCCGGGCGAGCTGTCCGCCGACGACCTGCTGCACCGCGCCGACCTGGCGATGTACGAGGGCAAGGGCACCGAGGCGCGGATCAGGTAGTGAAGATCGTGAACGCCACCTGGTGTACCGTGCCGCCGGCCTTGAACTGCAGGAACATCCGCTTGTCGCCACGTTCGGCGAAGGCGGCGTGAAAGGAGAGCGTCGCGTCGGCGGCCGGTAGCGGATGCAGGTGCTTGAGGCCCTGGGTGCGCACCTCGAAGTTGGACAGGTGGGCGTACGCGCCGAGGTACGGTTCCAGCACCGCCGGGCGGCCGTCACGGAGCACCTGGAACTGCAGCGCCGTCTGCGTGCCGGACGCCAGGTCGACGGTGCCGTCGAGGCGGCGCACCGTGTAGGGCCCGGAGCGGGCCTCGGCCTCCGGGGCGGGTACCGGGATCATCGCGGTGTCGCCGGGGATGACGAACGGCACCCCGAGCACGGTCGGTTCGGCGCCCATCGGGCCTTCGGGACGGCCGTGCGGTACGAACTCGATGTACACCCGGTACGCGCCGCCGTCGGTGATGGTGACCGGCGCCGTCCAGGCGCCGTCGACGACCTCGGGGTGCAGGTGCTGGTAATGCGACAGGTCGTCGCGCAGGACGTACATGTGCATGGGTTTGGTGTGCACGTCCTGGAAGTCGGTGACGGGGCCGCCGGGGCCGGTGACGCGCAGGGACACGGTGGCGGGTCCGCGGCCGGTGGGCAGCGCCAGCGGCTCGACCCGGAAGCCGTCGTAGGCGTCGGCGAGACCGTCGCTGTTGTACGCCACGGGGGAGGGGGCCGGCGCGGGAGGTGCTGCCGGTGCCGGGCCGCGGCTGTCGAAGAACAGGTAGGCGGCCCCGAGGAACCCGGCCAGCGTCACCGCCGCCGTGAGACGGCGGTGACGGGGGCCGGTCGGTGGTGTGCTCAGCTCACTGCCGCCGCGCCGGTGGGCCGGACCAGGAAGAGTCCGACGCCGATGCTCTGGACGGCGACGACACCGTTGGAGAGGTACGGCAGCGCCATCCAGCTACCGCTGTAGCCGGCGGCGTTGGAGGACGGGTCGACGTCGAAGTAGCCGACCTCGGGCAGCTTGGCGGTCGCCGCGTTGGTGGTGTCGAGGATCCGCAGGCCACCACGGTAGGACGCCTGGAAGTGCCGGTTGCCGACGGTGTAGCCGTTGTGGTTGACGAACACACCGCGGGCGGCGACGTCCTTACCGACGTAGCGGGCGGCGTCGAGCTTCTCGATGTTGTAGACGAAGTCGGGGCTGCCGCCGGCGGTGCTGATCGTCTCGTCGTTGACGATCATGTGCTTGTAGTCGCTGGTGGCGAAGCCCTGGTGGATGAAGCTGGCGCCGGGGTGGGTGACGCTGGACAGGACCTTGATGTTGGCCTTGTCGGTGACGTCGAGGATCTGGAACCGCTTGCCCTGGCCGGTGTAGTTGAACGCGATCTCGCGTCCGGTGTAACGGGTGTCCGGTCCGTTGTAGTTCACGACGACCGACTCGTGCGAGTAGACCTCACGGCTGTAGCACGCCACCTGCCGCAGGCTGAGCGGCGTCTTGATGTCGTAGATGGTCAGGCCCTTGCTGCACGTGTTCGCGCCGGAGACGTACAGGAAACCGGTGGTCTGATTGATCCACAGGGTGTGGCTGTTCGTGAGACCGGTGAAGCGGGCGTCGGCCGTGAAGGTCTGCGGGGTCGTCACGTTGCGCAATTTGTTGAGGTCGAAGACCTGGATGCCGTGCGAGACCGAATCCTTGCCGATGTACGCGTAATTGCGGTAGGTGCGTATGTCGCACCAGGAGGAGCTGACACCGTTCGAGGACGGAAGGTTCCCGAGGTATCGCGGGGTGCTGGGGTCGGTGACGTTGACGAAGGAGACACCGTTGGAACGGCAGTACAGGATGTACTCGTTGCTGTTGCTGGTGTCCTTCCAGAACCACATGCTCGACGAGCTGCCGCCGCCCAGTGCCGACTGGGGCAGGAAGCTGAGCAGTTCGACGTTCTTGCACGGGTACCTGTCGGCCATGCCGTTGACGCAGGAGATCGGCGCGGCGGCGGCGATGGCCTGCCCGCTCTTCCAGGTCGGCTGGTAGATGCGGAGCAGTTCGGCCTGCTCGGCCCTGCCCTCCGCGGTGTCCGGGTCGTGCGCCGTGGCCGGTGGCCCGGCGAGGGCGACCAGTAACAGCGCGGTGGCCGCCAGCATCGTGCGACGTACTCCTCGGAGCATGGTCAACGCCCTTTCACACGGAGGAGCCGGCGCGGGCAGGGGTGGGGCGCGCGCCGGCGTGCGTGCCTGAACGCTAAGCATCAATTCGATTCACGTCAATACAATGAAGGCGGCTCGGCGCCATCCGCGACGATATTCGCGAACAAATACGATTCCCATATCGCGCGACAGATATCTACGACGTTATAGAGCCCATTCCGGGCCGTCGTGCGAGGGGGGCCGCCGCCGACGAGACCGTGAGCGCCATGACCGGTGCCGCCATTTACGGAGCCCGGTGATCAGCCGCGGGCTCCCGGCGGGCAAACCCGGTGCCCGGCCTTCCGGCCGTTACCAGCGCCCTGATTGCCGCGTGTGCGGCAGGCGGCGGTCACCGTCGGCTCGACCGCCGGGGTGGCGGACGGCGTGACGGGGGCTGCCGGGAGCGAGGCTGGTGCGGACACCGACGGGGAGCCCGGGCCGGCCGTCGGGGAGGCCGGGCTGACGGTCGGTGCGGCCTGCGGGCCGGGACGCTGCGGCCCGGCCGCGCCGATCAGGGCGGCGGTCACCGCGGCCACCACCGTGACACCGGCGAACGCCAGCGCGACCGGCCGCAGTTGTGGACGACCACCGCTGTCCGGCCGGGGGCTGAGCCGTTCCAGGGCGGTCAGCACCTCGCCCGGGGTGGACGGCCTGTCGGCCGGGTACTTCGCCAGCAGGCCCGTCACCAGCCGGTCCAGGTCGGCGGGGATCCCGTCGCGGCGTGCGGAGGCCGGTGGCGCGGTGTCCTCCACGTGCTGCCAGGCGATCTCCATGGGACTGTCGCCGATGAACGGTGGCATGCCGGTCAGCATCGCGTAGAGCACGCAGCCCAGTCCGTACAGATCCGTGCGGGCGTCGACCGTGCCGCCGGTGACCTGTTCGGGCGCCATGAACGTGCACGTGCCGATCATCTGTGTGGGGCTGCTCAGCGATCCACGTGCGGTGCCCGACAGCCGGGCCAGACCGAAGTCGCAGACCTTCACCCGGCCGTCCGCGGTCAGGAGGATGTTCGCCGGTGTCACGTCCCGGTGCACGACGCCTGCTTCGGCGGCCGCCTCCAGCGCCGAGCACACCTGCACGGCGACGACGACCGCCTCGGTCACGGACATCGGGCCGCCGGCCAGCCGTCGTGCCAGGCTGTGGCCCTCGACGAACTCCATCACCAGGTACAGGACACCGTCGTCGTCGCCGACGTCGTGGACGGCCACGATGTTCGGGTGGGACAAGCCCGCGACGGTACGGGCCTCGCGCTCGAACCGGGTCGCCAGCGTCGGATCGGCGCGGAGGTCCTCGTGCAGCAGTTTCACCGCCACGGTCCGTCCGAGCCACCGGTCGACTCCGAGCCACACCTCGGCCGTGCCACCGCGGCCCAGCGGCGACCGCAGGTCGTATCGATCATTGAGAACCCGTGGACCCACCGCACAACCCTGGCACAGCCGGTGGGTTTACCGCCCGGTCATTCACCCGCCCGCGTGGCGGCCGTACAGCCGTCCTGGCCGGACAGTGGCGGGCAGTCACGCAGGACGCTCCAGCCCAGCATGCCGGTGACCCTCTCGAAACGGTCGCCGATGGACAGACCGCCCTTGTCCTCGATGCGGCACGCGTACATGGCGTTGTCGTGGCCGCTGTTGCGCATCTTCGTGACGTTCACGATGCGGCCGATCTCGGCACAGTGCTCGATGTAACGCAGCTGGATGATGTTGTGGAACAGGTACATCAGCCCGGTCAGCGGATCTTCGATCGGGCCGACCATGCGGGTCTCACTGGTGACCCAGAGGGATGCGCCGGCGGCGCGGACGACACCGAGCATGCTGCGCAGGTACGCCGGGAAGCGTTCCGCCTCGCGTGCGGCGAGGGCCATCTCGGCCAGGCTGTCGATGATGACGCGGCGGATCGACCGGTCGGCGAGGCTGTGCCGGATCAGCGAGGCCAGCACGTCCAGGTCCAGGTCGAGTGCGCCGACCGGGACGTGTGCGATGACCAGTTGGTCACGTGCCCGTGCGGCCGCGAAGTCCCAGCCGAACCGGCTGGCCATCTCCTGGAGTTCCTCGACGGTGTCCTCGAAGGTGACGTAGAGACACCGCTGTCCCTGAGTGAGTCCTTCGGCCAGGAAGGCCAGGCAGCCGATGGTCTTGCCGACACCGGTGGGGCCGAGCACGACGGTGGCGTCGGCGTCCGGGATCCCGCCGCCCATCAACGCGTCGAGCCCGGGGATCCCGGAGCGGATCCGTTCGCCGCGCTCCGGCATGTCGGTCGGCAGGAACGACTCGATCCGCGGGTAGACCCGGATGCCGTCGTCGGTGATGTGAAGGGTGTGGTTGCCGCCCAGCGGTGCGCAACCGCGCATCTTGAGCACCCGCAGCCCGCGCCGGTCGACCGGTTCGCGGATCTGGTGCGACAGCACCACGATGCCGTCGGCCAGCGAGAACTCGACTCCGGACAGCAGGTCGTCATCGCTGTACTCGCCCAGCAGCAGCAGGACGGCCCCGCTGTGCGCGACCCGGCTGCTCAGGTCGTACAGCGCCGAGCGCAGCGCGCGGGGGCTGACGAAGTCACGCAGCATCAGCGTGCTGTCGATGGCCACGATCACCGGCTCGTCGTCGAAAGCCCTGCCCACCACCTCGTTGATGAGCGGGTCGAGGTCCGTGGTGCTCTTGTCACGCAGCATGTCGCCGAGGTGTATGTATTCGACCCGCGTTCCGAGGGCGCCGGCGTCGAAGAAGCTGAAACCGCCAAGGTGATCCGTCAGCTTGGCGTGCGGTTCGGACAGGGTGGTGTAGTAGATCGCCTTGTGCTCGGCGGTGGCGACGGTGAAGCAGATCTGCTGCGCCAAAATCGTCTTGCCGGTGCCGGGCGGCCCGGACAGGACCACCACGGAGCCCGGTTGCAGCCCGCCGCCGAGGATGAGGTCCAGGTCCGCAAGCCCGGTCGCCACATGAGTCACTGGCCGTCATGCCTTCCCTTGAGCAGCCGTTGGGTGGTCTCGAGCAGTTCGGCACGCTCGTACGGCTTGGGCAGGGCGGCGTCAGCTTCGACAGCGAGCTGCCAGTCAGAGCTGACCGACAGGATCGGAATGGTGGCGGTCCCGGGGTCGGCCCGCAGCCGTTCGATGAGTTCCAGCCCGCCCATCACCGGCATCATCAGGTCCGTCACCACGAGATCCGGCCGGAACCTGCGGACCTCGTCCAGCGCGACGGCACCGTTGCCGGCCTCGGTCACCTGATATCCGGCCCGGGTCAGGATCCGGCGGAGCAGGAAGCGGAGATCCGGCTCGTCGTCGACCACCAGAATAGTGCTCAACGGACCTCCGTCCCGCTCGTCCGAACCTGGTCTCGGACGAGTGGGTTACCCACCGACTCCCTGGATATTCCGCGCAAAAGTAGCTAATCGGAACCGGGTCGGCCCCCGTGGGGCCGACCCGGTAACGATCGGAATCAGGAGGCGTAGGTCTCGAACTCGGCGACCTTGGGCGTACCCGAAGAGCTTGTGATCTTGAAAGTCAGCTTGGTCAGCGACGTCGCGGGGATGGTGATCACGCCCGGGCCCGTGCCCGACTTCAGGACCGCGCCGGTGGTGCCGTTGAGGATCTGGTAGCTGCCGATCGACGAACCGGACGCCTCGACGATGTTCACCCTGGCGACCTTGGTGGCGGTGCTCCACTTGATCGAGACGTCGCCGGTCGCGCCGTTCGGCGACCAGAAGGTGCTCACCTTGCCGTCACGGACGTTGCCGTAGCTGGTGCCGCTCGCCTTGCCGGAGCCGTCGGTTCCCGCGCCGAGGCTGAGATTGGTGCCGCTCGGCACGGTGGTCGGGCTGGTGGTGGGGCCGCTGGTCGGCGCGGTGGTGGGTGCGGTCGTCGGAGCGGTGGTGGGGACGGTGGCCGGAGCTGTCGTGGGGGCGGTGGTCGGGGTCGAGGTCACGGCGCACTTGCCGTCGGACACCTTCAGCCCCTTGCCGGCGCCCGCGGTCGCCGCGACCACGGTCGGCACGCACGCCGCGGTGTCGAGCGCGAAGGTGTACGGGACGCTGACGCTCGTGGTCGACGCCATGCTCGGGCCGGCCGGGTTGTACTCGGACGCCTTCGCGGACCAGGTCACGTTGTCCAGCACGTTGCCGGAGGTGTGCCAGGTGCCGGCCGCGCTGGTGTAGAAGGTGCCGAGCACGTCCTTGGAGTCCTGGAAGTAGTTGTTGTCGACCTTCGCCTTCGCGCCGGCACGGGAGTTGATGCCCGACTCGTTCAGCTTGACGTAGTGGTTGTTGAAGATGTGCGCCACACCGCCGCGCAGCAACGGCGTACGAGAGTCGAGGTTCTCGTATTTGTTGTGGTGGAAGGTGATGAAGCTGTTGCCGGTGTCGGTCTCGCTGGAGCCGATCAGGCCGCCACGACCCGAGTTCTTCAGGATGCTGTACGACAGCGTGACGAACTGGGTGTCGTCCTTCATGTCGAACAGTCCGTCGAAGCCCTCGGACTCACCGCCGGACGCCTCGAGCGTGCTGTGGTCCACCCACACGTTGCGGACCGTGCTCTCCATGCTGATCGCGTCGCCGCCGTTGGACAGCGGCGAACCCGACTTCTTGACGTTCTTGACCGTCACGTTCTGCACGACGATGTTGCTGGAGTCGCGGATGTGGATGCCCAGCTGGTCGAACGTGGCGCCGGCGCCGACACCCACGATGGTGACGTTGCTGATCTCCTTGAGCTCGATCCGGTCCGCGGCGGTGTTGCAGCTGTCACCGGACACCTTGGTGGTGTTGCCGTGGTTGATCGTGCCCTCGACCTGGATCGTGATCGGGGTGTCGGACGCCGCCCGCTTGCACAGCGCCTCGTGGATCTGCGTGCCGGTGGTGGCCTTGACCACGGCGCCACCCGCGCCGCCGCTGGTCCCGCCGTTCTGACTGGCGAAACCGGAGGCGACGTTGGTCGCGGCCGACGCGTCCGGCTGCGGCAGGCCGAGGGCGACCGCGGCGCCCACGGCCGCCACACCGGCGATCGCCGACAGCTGCACTACGGTAGATCGTTTCATCTTCGGTTCACCTGTTTCGTCGCGCGCCCCGGGGGTGGTCGCGCTTGGGGATGGACGAACAGATGTGGTCGGGGCTCCCGGATCGGTTGCTCAAGATCCAATGTGACGACGGTCACAAGCTGCGGCGGTGCGCGTGTCAGCGCGCCGCGCGCCGCTTGGCCAGGTACGGCAGCACGAACAGGTACAGGCCGGTGAAGAACAGCAGCGCCAGCGGGAACAGCGGCAGGTACGACACCCACACGAGCGGATCCTCCTGTGTCAGGGCGACCGTAGTGGCCACGACCGTGACGGTGAACAGAACCGCCGTCCAGCGGTGAACCTGCCGTACCCACCTGTTTCCGTTCATCGCCGAACCTCTCTGACCAGACGCTGTTGTCGCTGGTCAGGCTAATTTCTGCGGGCCGGGGAGGGCTTCTCGATTCCTGACCGATCGGGCGTGCCGATACGCTGCAGCATCCGCGGCGTCACCGACCGGTAGGAACCCGGATCGACCGGCAGCAGCCACTGCAGCGCGCGGGTGACACCACCGACGTTGAGGCCGAGCTCGTCGAGAACCTCGTCGATGTTGTGCATCGAGAACGGGATGATGTTGGTACCCCGGGCGTGCCGGCCGTCCGTGCGCTTCGTCATCCAGGCCAGGCGTGCCCGTACGTCCTCGCGCATCTTCTCCTCCGCCGGCAGCGTGACACCGCCGCGCAGGTGGGCGGCCGTCCAGACCGCGGCCATCTCGGCACTGAGCGGGCTGAAGAACGACGAGTTGTACCCGGCGAACGTCAGGTGCGGGACGTCGAGCGGCAGGATGTGCCGGTACAGCTGGAAGTTGCCCGCCTCGTCCTCGAGGCGCGCGTGCACGGCCGGGTCGAGGAACGGCACGTGCTGCCGGAACCCGGTGCCGCAGATGATCAGGTCGGCCGGGAGCACCGTCCCGTCGGCCAGCCGTGCCGCCGGCTTCCCGCCGTCGACGACGAGTTCGCTGATCACCTGGTCGCGGTGCACACTGATCCGGCCGTCGGCGACGCGCTCGAAGAAGCCCTCGGTCGCCAGCCCGACGGTGCTGCGGGCGATGTCCTCGAAGCTGCCCCGGGGCACCAGGCCGAGTTCGGAGAGCTTGAACTGCTTCGTCGCGACCGACCCGACGCTCTGCACCATGGCGTCGCGCACCGCACGGCCCGGACCGTGCAGGAACCGCTCGAAGCCCTTCAGATCGATGTAGCGGAACAGCGCCTCGCCCATGCGCGTGAGCAGCAGATACTTGTAGTTGAGCAGGCCGCCGAGCTTGCGGGGCATCTTCCACAGCAGCTCACGCGCCACCACACCGGTGTGGGCGGCGACCTCGCTGACCGGCACGGCCACGTCGCACGACGACTTGCCGTACCCGACGATCAGCACGTTGCGGCCCCGGGCCTCCTCCACGTCGTGGAACCCGCTCGCCGGCAGCACCCGCCCGCCCGCGGCCGTGAAGCCGGCGAGGCCGTCGAAGGCGGGAACGACCGGGTCGCTGAAGATGCCGTTGGCCACGACCAGGTGGTCGTACCGCTCCGTGGTCACCGGCTCCGCCTGCCCGGCGGGCCGGGACACGATCTGCCACGCCGACTCGTCGTCGACCAGCTCGGCGGAGACGACCTCGGTGGACAGGCGCAGCACCTCGCCGAGGGCGAACTTCTCCACGTACCGCTCGAGGTACTGCTGGACCTGCTCCCCGGTCGGCCACTGCGGATAGCCCGCGGGCATCGGCAGGTCGCTGAGGTGGTACGTGCCCTTGTCGTTCTGCGTGCGCAGGCCGGGGTAGCGGCGCGTGCGGCTCCACACCCCGCCCACGTCGGGCGCCTGTTCGAACACGGTCACCTCGAAGCCGCTCTGCCGCAGCACCTTGGCCGCGCTCACACCGGCGAACCCGGCACCGACAACGGCGATCTTCATGACATTCCTCCTGGCGTGACCGATGACCCTGTGCAACCTAACGACCACGGCACGGTGGCAGAATTCGGGCATGGCAAACGGTCTTCGGGTACTCCTGCTGCACGGCCTCGGCGCGACCGGCGCCGTCTGGTCCGGCTGGGAGCCGATCCTCGAACGGCACTGGCCCGGCCGGTGGGCGGCACCGGACCTCCCCGGTCACGGCGGGTCGCCGGAGCTGCCCGGGTACACGTTCGATGCCCTGGCCGAGGCGGTCCGCCCGCTCGTGGACCCCGGCGGCGGGACCGTGGTGCTCGGCCACTCGCTCGGCGGCGTGGTGGCCCTGGCCCTGGCGGCGAAGGTGCCGCTGGCCGGGGTGGCCGGGCTGGGGATCAAGGTCGACTGGACCGGCGAAGAGCTCGGCCGCGCGCGGGCGCTGGCCGGGCGGCCGGTGACCTGGTTCGACTCCGAGGACGAGGCGATCACCCGCTACCTGCGGGTCTCCGGCCTGGCGGGCCTCATCGAGCCCGGCCACCCGGCGGCGCGCGACGGCGTCCGCGAGCAGGACGGCCGCTGGCGTCTCGCCCTCGATCCGCGTGCCTTCGGCGTGGGCGCGCCCGACATGGCGGCACTGGTGGCCGGCTCACCGTCTCCGCTCCTGCTGGCTCGCGGCGAGAACGACCCCATGAACACCGACGACCAGATCAAAGCCTTGGGCGTACGGGTGAGCACGCTGCCCGGGCTCGGCCACAACGCCCACGTCGAGAGCCCCGAGCGGTGCGCGGAGCTGCTGCGTCAGCCCGAGTTCGGCCCGAGCCTGAGGTGACTGGTGATCCGGTAGCGGTCGCCGCGGTAGATGCTGCGGGTGAACTCGATGACCCGCCCGCCGTCGTCGCGGCTGGTGCGCTCGAACAGCAGCGCCGGTGAATGCAGCGGCACACCGAGCAGCCCCGACTCGTCGGCGTCGGTGACGGTGGGTTCGACGGTCTGCACCGCCTCGGCCGGGTTCACGCCGTAGTCCTCGCGCAGCCGCCGGTACAGCGAACCGGACACGAACTCGCCGGCGGTGATGCCGGGCGCCACCGTGGCGGGCAGCCGGATCTGCTCGATGGCCATCGGCTCGCCGTCGACGATCCGCAGCCGCCGCACGTACAGCAGGTCGTCGGATGGGGAGACCTGCAACCGCCGGCCGAGCCGGGCGCCGGCCGGTTCGACGCGGAAGTCGAGCACCTCGCTGGTCCAGTCGCCGTCGGCCGGTGGCACCGGCTCCCCGAAGCCGGACGGGACCTCCTGCGAGATCTTGTGCGGGCTGGTGAACGTGCCCTTGCCGTGCTGGCGCACGAGCAGCCCGGTGCGGGCCAGGTCGTCGATGGCCGCCCGCACGGTAGGTCGCGAAGCCTGCAGCAGCTCGGAGAGCGTGCGCTCCGACGGCATCGGGTCACCGGGCCCCCGCGCGTCGATCAGCTCCCGCAGCCTGTCCCGCACTTCAGCGCGCCGCATACCGTCCCCATTGCCCCATGGTCAGCATTGCCCAGTGGTCTGCCGCGAGCAGTCTCGCCGCTGGACGCCCCGCTGTCGAGCCCACATGTCACACTGTTAAGAAAGTTTCGGGATGGGTATTGACGTTTACCACTGGTATGGCCCACGGTTGCCTTCCATACCACTGGTAACCCTTCCATGAAGGAGCCCACCCCCATGGGTCAACACCCCATTCGCAAGATCGCCATCGGTACGACCATGGCCGCGACAGTGGCGGCCCTGACCGGCATCGGCATCGCCGTCGCCCCGACCGGCAGCGCCGCCGTCGGCTGCGGCGTGCTCTTCGACGACTTCAACTACTCGTCACGCACCGACCCGGCCCTCGGCCAGCGCGGCTGGAGCATCCGCACCAACGCGGGCGGCCCCGGCGTGAGCGGCGCCCGCTGGCTCGCCGACAACGTGTCCTTCCCGACCGTCGACGGACAGAAGGCCGCCCAGCTGCGCGCCGTCACCGACGGCACCGCGGCCGGCACCTCGCACGCCGAGTTCTCGCTGAGCAACCGCCGCTTCTTCGAGGGCACCTACATGGCTCGGATCAAGTTCGCCGACACCCCCGTCAGCGGCGCCGACGGCGACCACGTGAACCAGACCTTCTACACCATCTCCCCGCTGGCGGCCCCGCGTGACCCGCTCTACTCCGAGATGGACTTCTCCGAGTACCTGCCCAACGGCGGCTGGGGCGAGCCCGGCCCGATCAACTACCAGACCACCTGGTACACCTACGTCGCCGACCCCTGGTTCGCCGACAACGTGCACAGCAAACAGTCCCGCAGCATCAGTGGCTGGCACGACGTGATGGCCACCGTCTCCGGCGGGCACGTGAAGTACTACATCGACGGCGCGCTGGTCGGCGACCACTCCGGCAAGGTCTACCCCCGGCAGAACATGTCGATCGACTTCAACCAGTGGTTCATCGACCTGGCCGGGCACACCGGCGGTGCCAGCACCTGGCTCCAGTCCGTCGACTACGTCTACCACGCCAAGCGGCAGGTCTTGAGCCCCGCACAGGCGTCGGCCGCGGTCAACGCGTACCGCACGGCCGGCACCTCCCACACCGACAACGTCGTCGCCACCAACGACTGCGACGCCGGCACGCCGCCCACCAACCCGCCGACCAACCCACCCACCACCGGCGCGACGATGCTGCAGTCCAACTTCAGCGGCCGCTGCATCGACATCCCCGGCGGTGTCCCGAACTCGGGCTCCCTGCTGCAGACCTGGGACTGCAACGGCACGGACGCCCAGAAATGGACCTTCCACACCGACGGAACGGTCCGAGCCATGGGCAAATGCATGGACCCGGCCGGCGGCGCCCTCACCAACAGCACCCGCATCCAGCTGGCCGACTGCAACACCAATCCGGTCCAGCGCTTCACCCTGACCCCGGCCCGAACCCTGCAGAACGTCTCCTCGGGCCGCTGCGTCGACATCAAGGACTGGGTCGGCACCAACGGAGCGGCGCTTCAGCTCTGGGACTGCGCCGGCTCGGCCAACCAGATCTGGGGCAAGCTCTGACCGTTGCCCCTCGCCGCGGCGTGCGACAGTGCACGCCGCGGCGTATCGGCATCGGTTCCGTTCCTGGTCGGCAGGCCGTCCGCCACGTCGCTCCGGAGACGGGAAACGGACGTCCGGGCCGTTATCTTCGACAGCATGAGCGCCCGTACGCACGATGTCGTGGTCCTTGTGCCCGGCATCATGGGAAGCGAACTGCTCGACGCGGAAAGCGGTGCCACGCTGTGGGGCCTGCGCGACCTTCACTGGTACGTGCGGGCGTGGAGCACCGGCGCCGGCCTGGCGGCGCTGAGTCTGACGGACGACGAACGGCAAGGGCGCTACGGCCGCGTCGCTCCCGGCCGGATGCTGCGGTTCCCCGCCTTCGCGAGGGTCCTCGCGGGTTTCGAGCCGTATCAGCGACTCATCGACGCGGCCCGCGCGGCAGTCATGTTCCCCGACTCGCAGATCGTCGAGTTCGGCTACGACTGGCGGCTCCCCGTCGCGCACAACGGCGCGCGACTCGTGGAGGAGGCCGGCAAGGCCTTGACGGCGTGGCGTGCCGACCCCCGCCATGACCTCGCCCGCCGTGGGCACCCGACGGGCCGGGAAGCACGACTCGTCATCGTCGCGCACTCGATGGGCGGCCTGCTTGCCCGCTGGCTCGCCGCCCATGACCGGACGCTCGCGGCAGAGGTCCGCGCCACGGTGACGCTGGGAACCCCGTTCTACGGATCGGTCAAGGCCGCCGTGCTGCTCAACAGCGGGCGAGGCACGCCTCTGCCTGCCCGGCGGCCGCTCACGAAAGCCTGGCGGACCGGTGGCGACGAGGGCGTACGCCGCCTGGCATCCACGCTTCCGGGCCTGCACGACCTGCTGCCCGCCTATCGGTGTGTCGATGAGGGCACATCCGGGCGCAGGCTGACCGAGGCGGACGCTTCGGCGTTCGGCGCGGACGCCGAGCTGACCCGGGCCGCGTTCGCCATGCACGAAGAACTGCGCGATGTACCGCTGCCCGGTCATCGCAACGTGGTCGGTGCGTTCCAGCCCACCCGGCAGAGCATCCGCCTGGACCACGGTGAGGTCACCGCGCACGAGGGCCTGTGGGTCGACGGGGCCGGCGGCGCCCGATGGGCCGACGAGGGCGGCGACGGCACCGTCTATCGCCGTGCGGCCTCGCTCGACGCCGCGGGCCCGGCCCACACGTACCTGCCGCAGCAGCACGGTGCACTGGCACGCACCGACGAAGCCTGCACGCTGGTCCGCGGAGTGATCTCCGAACAGGACCTGGACCGGCTCGGGCCGCCGCTCGCGGGCGGCGGGCTCGGCATGGAGCTACCGGACATGGTCCTTGCGGGAGCGCCGGTCACGGCCCGGGTGACCGGCATCGACGGGCCCCGCGACGCCGTGTGCCGCGTTCTCGACACGGCGACCGGACGCATGATCGGCATGGCCCCGATCGTGTCCCGCGACGGCCATTGGCACGCTGTTCTCACCCTGGCCGGGCCGGGGCTCTACCGCGTCGAGCTGGCCGGCGGCGGGTACAGCTCGGTGACCCAGCTACTCCTGGTCGCTGATCCCCTGTGACCGAGGGCCGGCCGCCGCTCGCGGTGTTCGCGATGGGTTTTGCCGCCTACCGCGATCCCGGACTGCCCGATCTGCCGGAGGTCGAGGCCGAGATCGACCGATTGGGCGGCATCCTCTCGGCGTTCGGAGGGCACGTCGTCGATTGGCCGGTCCCGATGGATCGGCGCGGCGCGGATTCCGTACGCGAACGCCTCAACGAGTGGACGAGCACCGCCACGAACGGCAGCACGGTGCTCTACTGGGTCGGTCACGGCTGGTCCGACACGGTCAGCGCCTCGCTTGCGCACTGGTCCAGCCCCGCGCGGGTCGGCGTGGACGGGCTCCAGCCGCAGGTCCTCGCGGACAAGGTCGCCGAGCGGCAGGCCCGCAGTGCGACCTGGTCGCTGGTCATTGTCGAGGCCTGCCACTCCGCCCGGTTCGTCGAGCTGGTCGAGTCCGAGCTGGCCTCGATGCCCCACAGCCCGCGTCGGCTGCTGCTCGTCGGCGTCTCCGGCGACGGTGCGACCGATCTCGGCCGGCTCACGGACGCGTTGAGCCGCTGCCTCGAGAACACCTTCCGTGTCCAGCCGGAGATCGAGCTGTTCGATCTCGGCCGCGAGCTCGACCGCATGTTGCCGGGCTGCCATGTCGTCTACCGCAGGCTCCCGGAAACCGATGTGCTCGTCCGGAAACTTCCGCCGATCGCCATGCCGCCGATCGCCGTCGACATCGACGACGAGCTCAAACTGCTGCTAGCGGACCTGCCGGAGGATCAGCGGCGACACTTCCTGCCCAAGGCGCAGGGCGCCGAGACCGGTGAGCTGCCCTGGTACTTCGAGGGCCGCGCGGACGAGCAGCGCCGGATCGCCGCGTGGCTGCGGGCGAGCGAGACCGGCATGCTCGTGGTCACCGGGCCGCCCGGGAGCGGCAAATCCGCACTGCTCGGCCAGGTGCTCGCGCAGTCGCAGCCGAAGCTGACCGCCGCGCTCGAACGGCAACACCTGGCCGGTCGCCCACCCGCCGACCAGAGACCTCCCGCCGACGTGTTCGACGCGGCGATGCTTCTGACCGGCCTCAACGTCGAGCAGGTCGTCGGCCGCCTCGCCGACGACCTCGGGCTGGGCGTGCCGGCCGAGACGGACACACTTGCCGGCCGGATCGACTGGCTGACGTCGGCGCTGGCGGCCACGGGCCGGCGTACGGTGCTCGTGGACGCTCTCGACGAGGCGCAGCAGCCGTTCGAGGTCGCACGAGCGTTGCTCGCCGCGGCACGCGTGCCCGGTGTACGGCTGGTCGTGGGGACCCGTCGCTCCACCAACGAGGGCCCCGACCTTCCCGCGGAATCCGATGAGAACCTGCTGGACGCACTCGGTGGGGGCGGTGCCGCTGCCGTTGTCGTCCCGGTGGACCGCGAACCCGTGGCGCTGGGCCGGTACGTCCATCGCAGACTGCTCGCTCTGGCCGGTGCGGCCGCTCCGGCGATGGACATCGAGAGGATCGCGGGTGCCGTCGGAACCCGGGCGCCGCAATTTCTCTTCGCACGTCTCGTGGTCCACGAGATCGCGGCGCGTCCCGAGCTGCTGGGCGCCGAGCGGGCCGGTGAGCTCGACGAGCTGATCGGTGGCGACCACCGGACCCTGTTCGCCACCGCGGCGCGGCGCGTCGGGCGCCGGCATCCGGCGTATCCGACGCTGCTGCGGGCGCTGGCTTTCGGGCTGGGACGGGGGCTGCCGATCCGGGACGGGATCTGGGCACTCGTCTGCGAGGCGATCGGCTCCGTGAACGGGGTCACCGACGCCACCGTCGCCGGGCTGCTGCGCGACGCGGCGCCGTACCTGATGGTCGACGCCGAGGCGGAGCAGTCCGTCTACCGGCTGGCGCATCGGACCTTCCAGGAGCACTTCCTGGGTGAGACCGACATCGACCACGGCGCCCAGCGCTCGGACATCCTCGCCGCGCTTCTGGAGCACGCCGGCCGCACGCCGGACGAGCTCAACCCGTACGTCCGGCTTCACCTGGCACAGCACGCCGCAGCGGCGGGCATCGACGGCCTCCGTGAGCTGGCCGGGTATCCGCACGTCGTCGACCGGCTGGACCCGATCAGCGTGGTGACCGCGGCCGGCGCCGTGCCGCTGGGGGATCTTCCGTCGCCGCTCGCCGGCATCGTCGTAGCCCGCGCGCAGGTCGTCGCCACGCCGCCGGGCCATCGTCAGGCCACGCGCCAGCTGGCGGAGGCTCGGTACCTCGGCCGCAGATCCTTCGCGGATGAGCGGGTGACGCCCGGCTCCTACTGGCATCTCCGCTGGGCACGGTTGGAGAACCATCCTGTCCACGCGACCCTGCGGGGGCACACCGGACCGATCCAGGCACTCGCCGTGCTGAGCGACGCCACCGGCGGTTCACTGCTGGCCTCCGCCGGCGTCGACGGTGCCATCCGTGTCTGGGATGTGGCGACCGGTCAGCCCGTGGGCCACCCCTGGGCCGGCCACGCCGGCGGCGTGTGGGCACTGGCGACATGGGCGGGGCCGGGCAGGGACATCCGGGTGTACTCCGCGGGAGACGACTGCGTGATCAGAATCTGGGACCCGGCTACGGGCACCCAGATCGGTTCGCCCCTGACGGGTCATGCTCGCGGCATCCTGGCCCTGAAGACCTGGCGCGACGAGGACGGACGGCTCCGGCTGGCGTCAGCCGGATACGACGCCGAGATCCGCCTGTGGGACGTCCGCTCCCGGAAGACCCTCGTCACCTGCATCGGGCACACGAGCGCCGTCAAGGCGCTGACGGTGTTCCGCGGCGATGACGGTCGTCTCCGGCTGGCCTCCGCCGACCGGCAGGGTGTGATCCTGAGGTGGGATGCCATGACGGGCGCGCAGGTGGGGGAACCGTTGCAGGCCCACGACGGTCCGATCCAGGCCCTGGTGACGTTGCCCGGCGCCGCCGGGCGCACTCGCTTGGCATCGGCCGGTCCCGACGGCACGGTCTCGGTCTGGGATGCCGAGAGCGGGTTTCGATCGACCGGCTGGACGGGACACAAGGGGCCGGTGCGTGCGGTGGCGGTGCTGGCCGGTGAGTCCGGCCAACCTCGGCTGGTCTCGGCCGGCGAGGACGGCCGGATCCGGATCCAGCAGACCAACTACGGGCGATACCCCCTCCGCCACTGGTTCGGCCACACCGGCCCGATCCGGGCGCTGGCGGGGTTCGCCGGTCCCGACGGGCAAGTCCAGCTGGTGTCTGCGGGAAACGACGGCATCGTCCGGCTCTGGCACATCGATGCCACGGTGCCGGTCGATCAACCGTGGTCCGGCACCACGAGGCCGCCGCTGGCGCTCGCGGTGCTGCCGGGGCCCGGCCGGAGTCAAGAGGTGGCCGCCGCCGGTCACCACGGCAGATTCCAGATCATCAGCGCTGACACCGGCGAACCCGCCGCGGCGCCCTGGGACGGTCACGGCGCTGCCAGCCAGGTCCACGCGCTCGTGGCCTTCCCGGGTGAAGCCGGCCTCGCCTCCGTCACCGACGAGGGCGATGTGGGAATCTGGAAACCGGATCCCGCCTGGCGGATGGACAACTCGTGGAGGGTCGGATCGGGCCCTTGCCGAGCGATGGCGGCCCTCGCCGGCCCCGACGGGCGGACCGTGCTGGCGGTCGCCAATTCGAACACGATCTGGATCCGGGCTGTCGACTCCGGCCGGGGTGCCGGGAAGCCGCTGATCGGCCACCAAGGTCTGATCCGCGCGATCATCGTGGTACACGGCCGTGACGGTGCGGCGATGTTCGCCTCGGCCGGAGCCGACGGCGCGATCCGGTTCTGGAACCCCGCGACCGGCGAGCCGCCCGCGCCGCCGCTCATCGGGGACAGGCGACCGATCAACGCGCTGGTGGCATTGCCCGGTCCCGGCGGCGGGTACCGTCTCGCGTCCGCCGGCGACAACGGCACCGTGTGCGTGTGGGATCCCGGTAGCCGCCGTGTCGTCAGCAAGTTCCGAACCGACCGGAGTGTTCCCATCTCAGCGCTCCTGGCGCTGCCAGCCCGGGACGGCCGTACGAGGCTCGCCATCGCCAGCCACGATCAGACAATCAAGATCTGGGACGCCGATCGCGACGAGACGACCGACCTGGCGGTGGACACGCTGGTCACGACCATGGCCTTGGCCGGCGACACACTGCTTGCCGCCGGGCCGTCCGCGTTCTTCGCCGTACGGGTGGATCCGTCGCCGTGAGGAGGTGGATCCAGCGGTCAACCCGGCCTTCTGGCGACGTCGCTCCTGCGGGTGAGCCACGGCGAGTGCTGGTCGGCATGCAGGACGTTCCTTGTCCGCCGGCTGCAGGGGAGGGCCCGGCAGCCTGACACCGTCCTTCAGCCCGAGGACGTCCGCTAAAGCCGTAACCCAGAGCTGGAGCTCCAGAAGCGCCCATTTTGGTCACCAAGGTGTGGAAGGCGAACCTTGACGCCGCCGCCCACGAGAACGACCCGTTCGATTCAAGGCGCGGGATCTGGCGGAGCGAGTGTTTGCAACGCGAGCACCTCGGCACGATGGGCCTTCTCAGTCTTCCGCTTTCGATCTCGGGACCATGCCATCGCCACCGGGCCGAACGTGCGTAGATGTGGCCAAGGCAGACGGTCGTGTCCTAGATCCTCATGTCGCGCGAGAAGGAAATGGCGACCGTGGGTCCAAGCGTCCGCATACAGATATCCCCACTCATCCAGCACCAAGTCCCTGTCGAGGTAACCGCGATGCACGTAGCAGGCAAGCACCTCAAGCATCGCAAGGGCTCGATTGACGAGTTCATACTCGTGGGGCTGCTCCTTGCGAAGCGTGCGTGCGTCTTCAAGGCTGCTGATCTTCTCCAGGAGAATCCGGCGGCCACGAAAGATTTCCGGATCGAGCATTCTCGCGTGCATGTCGAGGAACACGGATCGGCGATTCTGCCTTTTGGTTGACATGAGACTGTAACCGCTGATCAGAACAGCAATAAGTGCCACGATTGTTGGTCCGAGCACTCTCACCAGCTCCATCGCTCCACCGTAACGGCCTCTGTCCACGGGACGGAGCGGTGGCGATTGAGTGTGGCTAATGCGCAGCGGCAATCCTAGGGTGCCGGCGGCGCCAGGATTCAGCGCGATGTGCGGATATCGGTTGCCATGGGGTGGTCAGGTCGGGGCAGGATGTCGTGGTGGTGGAAGCGCAGCGTCTCTCCGGTGGCAACGATGGTGGTGCGGTACGCATCGGTGACACGGTGCGCCGCGTTCCGGGGCCTTGGACGCCTGCGGTGCATGCTCTGTTGCGGCATCTTCATGACGTGGGCTTCGGCCGGGTGCCCCGGGCGCTGGGTTTCGACGAGCAGGGTCGTGAGGTTCTCTCGTTCATGCCGGGCACCGTGGTCGGAGCAGCGCGGCCGTGGCCGGGCTGGGTCCACAGTGACGACGCGTTGCGGCAGGTCGCGTGGTGGTTGCGTGACTTTCACGCGGCTGCGGCCGGGTTCGTTCCTCCGGCTGGTGCGATCTGGCGGGAGGGGGCGCCGTGGCGGCCGGGTCTGATCATCGGCCACAACGATGCGGCACCGTACAACGCGGTCTGGGTCGGTGAGCGTCTGGTCGGATTCTTCGACTGGGATTTTGCGGGGCCTGTCACGGTCGAGTGGGATCTGGCGTTCACCGCCTTCGGGTGGGTGCCTCTGCATGCACGCCACGTGGTGGCCGCGGAAGGTTTCACCGCTTTCGCGGAGCGACCGCGTCGGCTTCGGCTGTTCCTGGAGGCCTACGGGTGGGGCGGCTCGATCACCGACTTCGTCGCTGTCGTCCGGGAGCGAGTGAACGCCTCGGCCGAGGGCATCCGGCGGGCGGCGGCCGCCGGCGATCCCACCTTCGCGCGGATGATCGCGAACGGCGTCGACGCGAACCTTGAGACCGCTGTGCGGGAACTGGCTGACTTCTCCGCGGCCTGACGTCGAGGACCTCCGCGTCCGCGAGAACCCCGGCTACGTCCTGGCTGTCTTCGTGGTCTCCGGAACGTAAACACCAACCCACGCGCGACCATGTCGATGAGTGGATGTCGGACTGGACGATCATCCGAACCTTTCCCACTATGCGACCAGTAGCATCAGCGGCTACAGGCGACGTGTAGGAATGCAACGGAGGAATCCGTGCGTAGATCGTTTTTCGGGATCGTCGAAGAAATCTCTGAGGCCTGGAATTTCTTTTATGGACTAGTGGTCATCGCATTGGTGATCATGCCTTTCGTACTTGTCTATGCGCTGTACGGTTGGATGCGCGACGACGTCCTCAACTCACCTCCGGCTTACGGATATTATTCGGTCACGAAGGCTGTGCCGAACACGAATGTCTACATCGAGGGCATCGCGGTCCGGAAGGATCCCGACGAATTGAGGGTGTATTTTCATTTCATCGACATCACCACCGGAAGCATCGTCACCCCACCGGAAGTCATATGTGCCCCACCCGGCGTCAAGCGATGGGGCCAGCACTTGACTCTGGCAATTCCCGCGCTTTCACGCGCACGGACCCGCGACTCGGCGGCCGACCGGATGGAATACGATCAATATTTCCCTAACAACTACGAGTGCAAGGGGCGCGACGACGAGAAGATTCGTACCGATGCCGAGGTTCCGGTTAACCTGTGGGGAGGCTTCGAGCTTCGACGTGAATTCGGGAAGCCTTTCGTGATTCGAATCCCATTGCTCGCGCCCGACAATCCCGCTTCGACCGACCTCATCGTCGATCTCGAAAAACTTCCCTGGAGCGAGCGCCCTTGAACCGTTAACCTTACCGATGAAAAGGGTGCGCCAGGTTGAGCACCGCCGCCGGAATGACGTCGGGTGGACTCAGCTTTCTATGATCGCCGGCATGAGCGATCTTACCCAGCCGGAATCAGAGAACAGCGGACGCGAAGTCGCCGGGCCCGCGGCGCTACCGGTTCCCGAGGCTGCTGCAACGAACCCGTGGGCACTGGTGGCACTGGCAGCGGGCGCGATCGTCAGCGTGATGCTCTGGCGGAGGCGCGCAAAGGGGTGACCGTGACCCGCCCCCGCAGTGCATGTGCACTGCGGGGGCGGCCCGCGATGTCTGTCAGGCCGCAGGGATGTCGGCCGACGCGAACGCCGGGAACGCGCTGCGCTCGCTCGTCTTCCCCCACCATGGACTGCGCGCGATCAACTGACTCCGCATCGGAGGTAATTACGCCGGCGGGCGGGCGACGAACGTCAGCGCGTCGCAGCTCGCCGCGTCCAGCCAGTGGGCGTCCTCGACCGCCAGCACCAGGGCGGTGCCGGCGGCGCTCTCGCTGAGCAGGCCGAGCAGGGCCGCCGCGGCCCGATACGGCAGCGTGTCCGGAGCATCGAGCACCGACTTCGCCGCCCGGCTCAACTCGGGTGCGGTACGCAGCAGGCGGTGCGGCCCGGCGTACGGCACATGCACCTCCGCCTGTACGCCGGCGGTGGACGGCATCCGCATGCCGAGACGCCCGGCCTGGTCGGTGGCGTACTCCAGCAGCGCGGTCTTGCCGATGCCGGCCTCGCCGCGGAGCACGACGACACCACCCGAACCGTCCGCCGCCTCGCTGAGAAGGTCGTCCAGCACTTGCCGTTCCCCGCGACGCCCCACGATCACCTCGACATGCCAAGTGCTCGATCGCTCGAACTCGTCAGCCGCCGAGAACGATCCATTGGACGCCATGGCCGGTGTGCCCAGCGGCGATCGGCGAATGGAATGGTCGAGGCCGTGAGCGAGTCGACGAGCCCGCATCATTTCGCCATCATGCTGTTTCCCGAAAGCCCACGCGTGGTTGAAAATGCGGGCTATCCTGGGCGCGATGCACCGTGAACGGTGTCACACTGCAACACCCTTCCCTGCTGATGAGTGGACTCATTGGAGAAGATCTGTGATCGACAAATTGGCAAGGTTGGCTCTGTCTGCCGGTCTTCTCGGCTGCGCGGTATTCAGCGGCGCCACCTCGGTGCAGGCTGCGCCAGGGCCAATCTACGGGGCGACACCAGGTAACTGGTACTGGGCCAAGACGGGCCAAGGTGCGGTGGCGATCCGCTGGAAAGACAGCGGATACAACGTCGTGCAGGTGCGATATCAGCGACGCGTCAACTTTCCCGGCACGATCCTGCTGACCTATTTTGACGGAAACGGCCGCCGGTTCGACGCTCCGCAAAGAGTTCAGGTTCAACCCGGCAATTCACACACGTATGAATGGTTCGACGATGACTCGCAATGTGTGACCGGCAGGATCACCATCTCGGGATTCACTAACACGCCCACGATCTGCCGCTGATCTCTCGCTGAGCCTTTTCGTCCTGTGTGCGTGAGGCTCTCGACGTGGTGTAGGGCGAGGACGGCCTGCTGCGCACCGCGGGTGCGACGTTCATTCGCCGCGGGTATTCCTTCGCGCGCTGAAGACGGCCCAAGCGGCCACACCCAGGCCCGCACCCAGGGACAGGCCCAGCGAGACACCGAGAGCGAGGTTGGCAGAGAAGCCTCCGACGACGACGCCGAAGAGAAGGCCGAATGCGGAGCCGAATGCGATCCAGACTCCGAGATTTCCCCGGATCCCGGGACTTACCGCGCCCGGGGGCGTGTCATTGCTCGTCATCGCAACTCTCCCAGGACGCGGGCGGAGCGGCAGACAATCTGCCGGACCACCACGGCGGATGCGCGACCAAGTTCTTCCACGAAAATATCAGCTGACGTCAAGGTTCCCGCCGCAGACCGCGGCGCCTCGGCATGAGAATGGCTCACTGCACGCCGAGGACCCGGTGGCCGACCGCCAGGGATTCGCCGGAGATGGCTGCTGCCTGGGCTGAGGCCAGGAACGTGACCAGGGCGGCCACCTGCTCCGGTGTGGAGTCGCCGGGGGCACCGGCCTGCGGGGACGGGTTCGGCGTTGCCGTGACCAGGCCGGGATTGACCACGTTGACGGTGACGCCGGTGCCGGCGACCGAGTCGGCCAGGGCCTTGGAGGCGACGATCACGGCGGCGTTGCGGACCGCGCCGGTCACCGAGTGGCTCAGGAACGCGTTCTGGCCGCTGATGTTGACGATGCGGCCGAAGCCGGCCTTGCGCATGAACGGCAGCACCGCGTCGACGACGCGCAGGTAGCCGACCGTCTTCGCGTCGAAGGCGTCCAGTACCTGTGCCGGGTCCTGGTCCTTGGCCGGGTCGAGCGTTCTCGCCGGCGGTGCGGCTGCGTTGACCAGGATGTCGACGGCACCCTCGGCGGTGATCACCCGTCCGACCGCGGCGGTCACCGAGGCCGTGTCGCGGGTGTCCATGGTGATGGTGCCGACCTCGGCGGCGAGGTCCGCGGCTGCCGCCTCGAGCCTGTCCGCGGACCTGGCGGCCAGGACCACCCGGACGTCCTCGCGGATCAGGGCGGCGGCGACCGCCCGGCCGATCAGGCCACTGCCGCCGACGATCAGAGCGGTACGCCCCGCGATGCCGAGATCCATGCGATGTCCTTCGCTACGAGTTGATCAGGTCTCCGCCCGATTATCATCCGCGCGCTGGGTCAGCTCGCCGATGCGGGCCCACGCCGGTGACGATGCGGCCGCGGTCGCCGCCGCGAGCCGGGTGATCGTGGCATCCGGCAGCGGGCCCGACTCGACGCCGGTCTCGCGTCCGGCGTACCACCGGCGGGTCCGTTCGGCGACGGCCGCCAGCCGTGGATCGTCGCGGGCCCAGTCGTACGCCGCGTCGTACTCCCGGTACAGCGTCCGGAACTCCTGGTCGGCGATGGCGTCGAGCTTGTCGGCGACCCAGGCGGCCGCGTGCTGCGGGGCCACCGACTGCAGCAGGATCCACAGGTCACGTTCCAGGCGTACGGTCCGCTCGCTGATCCCGGCGGCCCGCAGCTGCGCGAGATACCCGGCGACCGGTGGTGACACGAACAACGTGTCACCGGCCCGGAGTTCGGCGATCTGCACCCGCGTCCGTTCGATCTCCGCGGCCCGTTCCCGCAGGTTGTGGTCGATCTCCTCGATGGCGGCGGTGAACGCCTCCGGTCCGGCTGCCAGAAGCTCCCGGATCCGGGCCAGTGGAACCCCTGCAGCCGCCAAGGTCCGGATCCGGACCAGCTGTACGGCGTGCTCCGCGCCGTACCGGCGATAGCCTGACGAGTCGCGCGGCGGCTCCGGCAGCAGACCCCGATCGTGATAGACGCGTACCGCCTTGATCGTCACGCCCGCGTACCCGGCGAGCTGGCCGATGGTCAGCAGATACCGCCCATCGGCCGCCTCGTCACGCATGACCCGCATCCTGTCAGGCCCCGGCGCGCCGGGTCAGCCTGCCACCGGCGCAGCGGTAGTCCCCACGGCCGTGATACGAGACCAGACAGTGCGCCGGCAGAGCGTCGAGCGGCATCCCCGCGGGCGCGAACAGATCCGGTCCGACCGGCACGTATCGCATCGGAGGTGCCGCGAACTCCCCGCCGATGAACCCTGTGAAGATCCGCTCCTGGTCGGCGTCGGACGGCTCGTAGACGACGTGCTCCTCCAGCTCATCGCCCACGACCCGCACGTCGACACGCAGCTGGTCGGAACGGAACGTGCCGGCGTACGGCTGAAGGTCGAAGGTCGCCGGGGTCAGTGCCGGAGGCGGGGTGGCGCCGGTCAGTTCGAGCAGCAGCTCCTCGTGCAGGTCGAGCGCGCGGGGGTCGTTGCCGTAGGCGGCGAGAACGAGATCGTGCTCGGGGACCACGGCCAGGACCGCGATCCCGCCGGGGGAGGCTCCGGTCATGGTCAGCGCGGTCGTCCCGCCGAGCGTGCGGAGCAGCCAGCCGAGTCCGACCGGGGAGCTGTCGGGCGTACCCATGTGGTGGGATTTTGATCTCATCAAGGCGACCGAAGCCGCGGAGAGCACGCGCCGGCCGGACGGCGTCATCCCGTCACCGAGGTGGACGCGGCCGAAGTCGAGCAGGTCCTCGATGGTCCCGATCGCCGTCCCACCGGCCGGTGCCCAGGTGGACGGCAGCCGGAACATGCCGGTCGGCCGTGCCTGGCCGGTCGCCGGGCCGGGGAAGTGGCCGACCGCGACGGAGTGCGGGACGGCACCGCCGAGGATGTCTCGGTTCAGCAGTTCGTCGTACGGCAGACCGGTCACCACCTCAAGCAGGCGCCCCGCGACGATCATGCCCCCGTTGGAGTAGCTGACGAACTCGCCTGCCGGGAACAGCGCGCCGCATTCCCGCCCGAGCCGCCCCATGTAGGCCTTCAGGGCGTGCGGGCCCTCCACGTCGGGGAAGAACAGGTCCGCGTCGATCCCGCTGGTGTGGTTGAGGAGGTGCCGGACCCGGATGCGTTCGGCCGCGCCGGGTGTGGTCAGGCGGAACTCCGGCAGGTATGTGGTGACCGGGGCGTCCAGATCGACGGTGCCCCGCTCGACCTCGCGCATCACCAGCGTCGTCGTCATGATCTTGGTGACCGACCCGAGGAGGAACCCGGTGTCCGCACGCATCGGCTCGCCGGTGGCGATGTTCGCGATGCCGTGGCTGATCCTGGTCTGCCGGCCCGCGTGGTGGACACCGGCGAGGAAGCCGGGAATTCCGTTGGTCCCACAGAAATCGCGGACCCGGTCGTCGAGCTTTGCCGTCTCGTTCATGCATTGATGCTCGAAGGTTGCCCCAGGGGCAAGGTCAATACCTCAACCGCGGGAGAATCGGTACGTGCGCGCTGCCCGGCTGATCAATATCGTCCTGCTGCTGCAGTCACGCGGCATGATGACCGCGGCCGAGCTCTCCGCCGAGCTGGAGGTTTCTGAACGGACCGTCTATCGCGACGTGCTGGCGCTGTCGGCGGCCGGGGTGCCGGTCTACGCCGAGCAGGGGCGTGCCGGCGGCTATCGGCTGGTCGGCGGCTACCGGACCCGCCTGACCGGGCTGAGCCACAGCGAGGCGGAGGCGTTGTTCCTGGCGGGGCTGCCGGGCCCGGCCCACGACATGGGGCTGGACGAACCGGTGCGGGCGGTGCGGCGCAAGGTGCTCGCGGCGCTGCCGCCGGGGCTGCGGGAGGCGTCCGAGCGGGCCGGGCAGCGGTTCCACCTCGACGCGCCGGGCTGGTTCGCCGACACGGAACCGCCGCCGGTGCTCGCCGAGCTGGCGCGGGCCGTCTGGCAGGACCGGGTGCTGGCCATGCGCTATCGGCGGCGCGAGGAGGTGACCCGCACGGTCGAACCGTACGGGCTCGTGCTCAAGAACGGGATCTGGTACCTGGTCGGCAAAGTGGGGGAGGCGCTGCGGTCGTACCGGGTGGACCGGATCGTCGCCGTGGAGCCGTCCGGTGACGTGTTCGTCCGGGACCCGGAGTTCGACCTGCCCTCGTTCTGGGCGGAGCGGGCGGCCGAGTTCGTGCGGCAGATGCTGCGCGAGACGATCACGCTGCGGCTCAGCCCGGACGGGGTCCGCATGCTGCGGTTCGTCGCCGAGCCGTACGCCGTGCAGGAGGCCATGTCCGCGGCCGGCGAACCGGACCCGGACGGCTGGGTCCGGACCCGGTTGCCGGTGGAATCGGTGGACGTCGCCTACACGTACGTCATGAGGCTGGGTCCGGAGGCCGAAGTGCTGGAGCCGCCGGACCTGCGCAAACGCCTCGCCGACGCCGCGCGCCGCCTCGGTGAGCTCTACCGGTAGCCGGTGACGTCGGCCGGCTTGCCCGGATCCTGGACCTCGACGAGGTAGCGCCACGCGTCCGGTCGGCTGCCGTCGACGTCGGTGAAGCCGTAGACCTGTGCCAGTTCGCCGCTGGACACCGACTTGCCGTTCCAGCGGGCCCGGTCGTCGTCGGCCGCCAGCGCGGCCACCGCGCGTCCCACGTACGCCGGGGTCTCCGAGATCGCGAAGTGGGGCTCCTTGGCGCAGGCGTCGCGCCAGTTCTCCTCGGTGACGCCGAAGTGCTCCAGCATCATCTCCGAGCGCAGCCAGCCCGGCGTCAGGGCGACCGCGGTCGAACCGTGGTCGGCCAGGTCGGTGGACCAGGCGAACGCGAGCCGGTTCACCGACCACTTGGCCAGGTCGTAGAAGGCCGACAGCCGGTAGTTGACCGCGTTGTAGTCGGTCGTGCCGTCACCGATCTCCACGACCAGGCCGCCCGGCCGGCGGATCAGCAGCTTCAGCGCGTAGTGGCTGGTGATGATGTGGGTGTCGACGGCCTGGCGCAGCAGACGCAGGCCCGGCTCCAGCGGCTGCTCCCAGATCGGCTTGTGCCAGGTGGTCAGCGGGTCGCCGCCCCACACGTCGTTGACCAGGACGTCGAGGCGGCCCTGTTCGGTGTCGATGCGCTGGACCAGGGCCTCGACCTGCGCGTGATCCTGATGGTCGGTGGGAACCGCGATGCCGGTGCCGCCGGCCGCGGTGACGAGTTCGGCGGTCTCCTCGATCGTCTCCGGGCGATTCATGTCCGAGCGGGTGGCGCGGGTGCTGCGGCCGGTCGCGTACACGGTGGCGCCGGCCGCGCCGAGCTGCACCGCGATCTGCCGGCCGGCGCCGCGGGTCGCCCCGGCCACGAGGGCGACCTTGCCGGTCAGTGGTTTCGTCGTCATGACTCCGATGCTGTCCGGAAAACCTGACAGGAACCGTCTGGTTTTCCGGATCCGGGTGAATCGAGCAAGACCACGCGCCGGCCGACCGGCCGGGATCGTCCGTCACCCGGTTGCGGGCCTCGTCTTGTTCGGAAAGAGGAGTTCCCAGAGCCCTTTGACGACAGGTGCGGGACCTGAACAACCACACGGCGGTGATGGCGCTGGTTCGCACCCACAGGGCGGCGGGGTGATGGCTACACACCGCATGTACCTGTCGAAATCGCCGCTGGGTTTGCATCCCATCTCGGGGTACCCGTCACCGCGACACCGTTTGTACGCGGGGAAGTTGTCGGCGTCCTCGCAGCCGGCCATGAGACTCACTGCGGTGCTGCGACAAACCTTCTTCAGGGCGGTCTTCCTGGTGACTGAGCAACGCCGGTAGAACCCGAGGAGGAGGTTGCCTGCCGGCCGGCCCATGGGCCCGATTCCCCCGTGGTGGGCGACGTCAGCAGCAGGCAACGAGGTGCCGGCTGAATGAGGGCGTGCCACAGCCGGTCCGGCGAGAACCCGGCCCGGGCTGCCGGCGATCACGAGCGTACAGATCACCGACAGCACGAAGAGACGAACCATCGGCCATGCGTGGCGCCCGGCAACAGCCGCGGAGCTGTGACGCGGCGCCAAGCCACCCGCGCCAAGGTTGCCCTCTCTCGATCCGATCACCGAGAGGCGCGGACGACCGGCGAGCTCGCTTTGATGCTTCATGGTGGTATTTCACACCTTTAGCGAAGAACATAGTGCCGGATTGCCGGCAGCGTGACCCTTACGACCTGGCGGCCGGCGTCTGCTTCAACGGTCGCTCAGTGAACCTCCCCCGGTTGCCGGTCGGTCGCATCGAACAGCTGGCCGTTCTGCGGGAAGCCGGGCAGCGCGGACGGTTTCGGGTCGCCGGTGGACCAGCGCGGGTCCCGGTCGGCGGGGTCGGTGATCACGTCCGGCCAGCGCATCGGGACGCCGGCGGCCGCTGTCGGGACCGGGTGATCCATGAGCTGGACGTGCAGGTGCGGTTCGGAGGTGTTGCCGCTGTTGCCGACCTCTGCCAGCTGCTGCCCGGCGGTCACCCGGTCACCTGCTGTGACCCTGACCGAGCCACGGCGCAGGTGGGCGTACGCCGAGAAGGTGTTGTCGTCGTGCCGGACGATCACGTGGTTGCCGAGGATGGCGGAGGCGCCGGCGACCTCGCGGGCGAACGCCTCGACCGTCATCATCCAGATCAGCGGCGGCCAGGTGTCGCGGCTGCGGTGGTCGCGCCAGAAGTCGGTGACGCGCTCGACCGTGCCGTCCGCCATGGCAAGGACGGGGGCGCCGAAGCAGCTGTACGACTCCGGCGCGCGAGTGTGCAGGGACCAGCCGATCTTCTCCGGGGCGTCCACGGACGGCTGGAGCAGGTCGACGGCGTAGGTCTGGCCGTAGGCCTTGACGCCGTGGCTGGGGACGGCGGTGCCGGGTGCGTTGATGGCGATCCACCGGCCCCGGACGGGTGCGGTGAGCTCCGCCGGGGGCATTTCGGACCGAGGCGGGCGTACGAGAGCGAGCGCCAGCGGGACAGCGGTGATCATGATGTCCCACGGCTTGGGCACGGGCAGGACGAGCATCACCAGCACGGTGACGATGAACAGTCGTAGCCACCAGGTCTGCCGGCGGGCGACAGCGCGTTTCATCGGCGGGCTCCCATGATTGTGGTGAGCAGGGGGACGATCCGAGCGACGGGCACCTCGTAACGGCCACCGCCGATGGTGTGCAGCCATCCGGCGGCGACGAGTTGTCGCAGGTGGTGGTAGACCTGACCGCTGGTGCCCATGCCGTCGATGCGGGTGAGGTCCTGGGCGGTGCAGGCGCCACCCAGCACGTGCCGCAGCAGCCGGATCCGCACGGGGTGGGCGAGGGCGGCCAGTGCGGCGACGTGCTGTGACCAGTCGTCGTCGAGCAGGTCGGCGGTGCCGGCGCTCTCCTGCCAGCGGGCCGCACGGCCGTCGGGCAGCGTCACATGACCGGTGATCATCGCGGCTCCGGGGGCGTCGACCCGATCGAGCAGGCCTTCGAGTGCCCAGAACAGGTCTGGATCGGAGGCGACCGCCGGTTTGGGACGGGCGGTCTGTCTCTCGAGCTCTGCCACGCGTCGTTCCAGCGCGTCGAGGCGGTCGGTGTCGCTCACACCTCCACCATAACGTAATTACGTAAAAGCGTACGACCGGGTCGTGGCCGTAGTGTGAAGGTCGTGGATGAGGACACCCCGCCGATCCGGATCGGCCTGGCACTCGGCGGCGGCGCGGTGCGCGGCGCGGCACACATCGGCGTCCTCGACGTCCTCGACCGTGCCGGTCTGCGGCCCGCGATCATCACGGGGACCAGTGCCGGCGCTCTGGTGGGCGCGCTCTACGCGAGCGGGATGAGCCCCACCGAGATCGCCAAGGTGGCGCAGACGCTGCGCTGGGCACGCCTGGTGCGCCCCGGGCGTACGCGCAAGGCCCTGTTCGAGACGTCGAAACTCGGGTTGTTCCTGGAGACCGCACTCGGCGGCGTGGAGTTCGGGGACCTGCCGATCCCGTTCGCGGCGATCGCCTGCGACCTGACCACCGGCCGCGAGGTCGTGATGCGCTCGGGCCCGGTGGCCAGCGCGATCCTGGCGAGCGCCGCGATCCCGGGAGTGTTCTCACCGGTGGAACGCGACGGGCACCTGCTCGTCGACGGGGGACTGGTGACCATGGTGCCGGCCGCTCTGACCCGGCAGATGGGCGCCGACATCGTGATCGCGGTCGACGTGTCCGGCCCCCTGCCGCGCCGGCCAACCACGACGGTGCTGCACATCCTGGTGGCGGTCAGCACGCTGCAGCCCGGCGGCCGCGACGCGATCGAGGAGGACGCCGACCTGGTGCTCAAGCCGGAGGTCGACGCGTACGCGTTCTGGGAGCTGGCCCGGATCCCCGAGTTCGAGGAGGCCGGCCGCGACGCGGGCGAGAGGGCGCTGCCGGTGATCCGGGCACTGCTGGCCGCGGCGGAGGCGCGCCGCGACTGGCAGCGGGGAGCCTGAGCCTTACGCCTGCTCGTCGAGGGTGACGACGATGCCGATGCCGGCCGGGCGCTTGATGTGCAGCAGCCGGGAGAGTCCTCCGCCGATGCGGGCGCTGATGTAACGGCGCTCCAGCAGGCGGCGTGCGGACTCGGTCTCGGAATCCGGCAGCAGCGTGGCGGTGCCCGGGACCGGCTGGGCGCCCGGAGCGACCTTGCCGCGGATGTCGCACGCGACGACCTCGACGCGCGGGTTGCGGCGGATGCGTTTGACCTTCCAGGCGTCGGCGGCCGAGACCGTGGTCACGGTGTTGCCGTCGGCCACGTGCCAGACCGGCGTCGACACGGGAGCGCCGTCCTTGCGGTACGTGATGAGGTTGATCTGCTTGCTGGCGGCGATCTCCGCGGGGACGGGCATGGCTGCTCCTGACGATGGGTGCCGTGGTGTCCCATTCTCGTCCGATCATCGTCTGCCGGTCGCGGTGACGCCCGCCACCACGGCCGCCGATCTGGAACGCGGGTCCACGACCCGGCGTTGATCCAGGTGTGACTCTCGCCTTCGCCGTCCTCGGGGACTCCATCGCGTACGGGCAGGGCGCGTCGCGGCCGGCCGACACCATCGGTGCCCGGCTGACCGCGGGCCTGACCCGTGACGGCCATGCCGTCGACCTGCGCGTCTTCGCCGTACCCGGCGCCGACAGCCGCGGCCTCGCCGCCCAGGCCCGCCGGGCCGCCGCCACTTCGCCGAACCTGGCCCTGATCATCATCGGCGCCAACGACATCACCCACCTCGTCCCGCCGCGGCAGGCCGCCACGCTGCTCGGCGACGCCGTCCGCGGCCTGCGGACCGCCGGTGCCGAGGTCGTGGTGGCGCCCGCACCCGATCTGAGCGTGGTGCCGTGGGTGCCGCCGCAGATGCGGCTGCTCGTGAGCACCGGCAGCCGGACGATGCGGCAGGAGCAGATCCGCGCCGCGTCGGCGGCCGGGGCGCGGATCGCCGACATCGGCGCCGTCACGTCGGTGGCGTTCGGCGCCGACCCGGCCCTGTTCAGCGCTGACCGGTTCCACCCGTCGAGCGCCGGCTACGCCGTCATCGCCGAGGCGCTGGCCCCGGCCGTGCGGGAGGCCGCGGCAGGCCTCAAGCTCTGCGGGACAGATCGGCGAGCAGGAGCTGGATCCGGTTCCTGATCTCGTCACGGATGGGGCGGACGGCGTCGACGCCCATGCCGGCCGGGTCCTCGAGTTTCCAGTCCTCGTAGCGTTTGCCGGGGAAGACGGGACAGGCGTCGCCGCAGCCCATGGTGATGATGACGTCGGATTCCTTGGCGGTGTCCCAGGTCAGCCTGGTCGGCGTCTGGTCGGTGATGTCGATGCCGACCTCCTTCATCGCCTCGACGGCGGCGGGGTTGATGGTGTCGGCGGGTGCGGAGCCCGCGGAGCGGACCTCGACGGTGTCACCGGCGAGGTGGCGCAGCCAGCCGGCGGCCATCTGGGAGCGGCCGGCGTTGTGGACGCAGACGAACAGCACGGTCGGTCTGGTGTCACTCATGTCGTCTTCCTTTCAGGAGGAACCGAGGCGGGGTACAGGGCCAGCACGGCGGCGATCCCGACGATCAGGCCGGCGAGCTGGGCGATGACGAAGCCGGGAACTGAGGCGGGGGAGATTCCGGCGAAGGTGTCGGTGAAGGCGCGGCCGATGGTGACGGCCGGGTTGGCGAAGCTGGTGCTGCTGGTGAACCAGTAGGCGGCGCCGATGTACGCGCCGACCGCGGCCGGGGCGGCGGAGGTGCGCCCGGACCGGACGAGGGCGGAGATCAGCAGGAGCAGCCCGGCGACGGCGACGACCTCGCCGAGCCACAGGTTCGCGGCGGTGCGGTCCTTGGTCGAGAGGGTGACGGGGGACAGGTCGAACATCAGGTTCGCCAGGATTGACCCCGCGACGGCTCCCAGGGTCTGCGCTGCGGCGTACCCACCCAGGTCCTTGATCTTCAGGCCTGTTCCCGTGCGTCGGCCGAGGAACCAGTCGGCGGCCGAGACGACCGGGTTGAAGTGGGCGCCGGAGACCGGGCCGAAGGTGAGGATCAGGGCGCCGAGCGCGAACGCGGTGGCGACCGAGTTCTGCAGCAGCTGGAGGCCGACGTCGTTCGGGGACAGCGTGGTGGCCATGATTCCGGAGCCGACGACGGCGGTGACCAGCAGTGCGGTGCCGAGGAACTCGGCGAGCAGCCGCCGCCACAGGGTGATCTGGTGCATGGGTCGACGTGACTCCGGTTCAGTCGGCGGGGGTGGCGAAGACGGGCGCGATCCGGTCGATGCGGTCCGCGAGATCGGTGTAGGCGGCTTCGAACGCTTCGTCGGTGTCGACGCGGGCGGGGTCGGGCACCGACCAGTGCAGGCGTGGCCGGGCCGGGCCGGTGAGTTCCTCGTGGGCGCTGTCGCACACGGCGATGACCAGGTCGTCGTCGTGCAGAATGTCGTCGACGTGGTGGGTGCCGGCCGGGTCCAGGGCCAGGCCGTGCTCGTGGGCGACCCGCACCGCGCGGGGGTGGACCCGCTGGGCGGGGGCGGTGCCGGCGGAGGCGACCTCGCCGCCGATGCGGTCGCGCCACAGGGCCGCGGCCAGTTGCGAGCGGGCCGAGTTGTGGGTGCAGACGAACACCACCCGATCCGCGGCGTCCAGCCTCGGCGCGGTCAGGGAGGACAGGATTCCCGGCACCAGTCGCAGGTAGGTGCGGCGGCGGTCGCCCTCGGAGCGGGCGCGCACCAGCAGGCCGGCGTCCTGCAGCACCTTCACGTGGTGGGCGACCAGGTTGCTCGGCATGCCGAGTTCGGCGGCGATCTCACCGGGGGACGCGTCGCCGAGGGTGAGCGTGTCGACGATCGTGAGCCGGGCCGGATCGCCGAGCGCGGCGTGTACCCGGGCCCGTGCCCGCACCGAGGAGGAAGATTCAGCATCCATTGACTCAATAATCACTGAGTCATGTTCGAAGGTCAAGTGCCCTGTCCTGCCTCCCACGCCGACCACAGCGCGGCGTAGACACCGCCGGCGGCGATCAGGCCGGAGTGCGTCCCGCTCTCGGTGATGCGGCCGTGCTCCATCACCACGATCCGGTCGCATGCGGCGGCCTGGGTGAGCCGGTGGGCGATCACCAGGCCGGTACGGCCGGCGAGTGCCGCATCGGCCGCGCGGTCGAGCAGCCCCGACTGTGTGGAGCCGGCCTCGGCGGTCGCCTCGTCGAGGATCGCGAGGTCGGGGTCGGTGAGCAGCAGGCGGGCGAGGGCGAGCTGTTGTGCCTGGGCGTCGGTGAGGGGATGCCCGCCGACGCCGATCACCGCGTCGAGGCCGTCCGGCAGCAGATCCAGCAGTCCGGCCGCGCCGGTGGTGTCGAGAGCGGCGCGCAGCTGGTCGTCGGTCGCGTCGGGGGCGGCGAGGGTGAGGTTGTCACGCAGGGTCCCGGCGAATACGTGGATCTCCTGGGTGATCACCACGGTGCTGGCGGGGCGGGCCACTGTTCCGGTGCCGGGCGGGTGGATGCCGGCGATCACGGACGCCAGGGTGCTCTTGCCCGCACCGGACGCGCCGACGACGGCGACGCGCTGCCCGGTGGGGATGTCGAGGGTGATGCCCTCGAGCACACGAGGACCGGTCCCGTAGCCGAACGTGACGTCCTCGAGCCGGACTGCATGGGCGGGGTCCCGTGGTGCCGGCGGCTCGTCCGCGGTGTCGGCAACGGCGATGGTGGTGACGCCGATCATGCGGTTCAGTGACGCGAGCGCGGACTGGAGGGTGTCGATCACGAACATCAGCTGGTTGACCGGGCCGAGCAGGCGCAGCACGAGCAGCATGGCGGTGGTCGCGCCACCGACGGTCGAGGCTCCGTGGCCGATCAGGACGAAGCCGGTCACGAGGACGGCGGTCAGGCTCAGGCATTCGCCGAGGTTGAGGCGGGCGTTGAGCATGCTCTGCACGGTGCGCGCGCGCAGCGCCTGCACCGCGACGGCCCAGGAGGCGGTCATCACGGTGCGGTGACGCTGTTCGCCGAGTCCGAAGCCGAGGACGGTCGCATGGCCGCGCTGAGATTCGACGATCTGCTGGGCACGGGCGCTCATCGCCGCCCGCTCGGCCCGGTACACCCGGGGGCCGGTGCGCAGATACCACCGCATCGCGAACACGTGGACGGGCAGCACGACGGCCAGCGCGACCGCGTAGGGCCATTCCAGCGCGGCCAGCCCGCCCAGCGACACGACGATGGTGAACGCGGTGACGGTCACCACGGGAATCACCGCGGGCGCGGCATCGGCCACGGCGGTCACGTCGTCACTGGACCGCGAGATCAGATCTCCGGTGCCGGCCCGCTCCACGGTGTGCTGCGGCAGCGTCAGGGCGCGGGCGACCAGCTCTTCGCGGAGCGCCGCGAGGATGGCGTGATAGGCGCGGGTGGCGAGCACGATCGTCACGGCGGTACCCGCCGCGCCGAGGGCCGCCGAGAGTGCCATGGCGGCCGTGACGGTCAGCACGGTGCCGAGGCCGGCGGTGCCTGTCCGTACCCGGTCGATGAAGAACCCGATGGCCACCGGCGGGATCAGGTCGACGGTGGTGCTCACGATCCCGAGGATCGCGACGACGGCGAGGCGGAGCCGGTGGCCGCGGCTGAGGCGCCAGACCTCCCCGGCCGTCTTACGGCCGTTCGCGACCGGCAGCGCGTCGTCGGCGGCCGCGTGTGTCCCGGTCATGATGCCGCCGGTAGGTCGACGACGCGGTCGCAGCAGCCGAGCAGCGCCGGGGACGAGGTGAGCAGCAGGGTCGACCGATTCGCGCGGACGCCCCGCAGGCGCTCGGCGATCCTCTGCTCGGTCACCGGGTCGACCGCGGTGGTCGGGTCGTGCAGCACCAGCAGCGGCGCGCCGGTGGACAGGGCTCTGGCGAGCGCGACTCGTTGACGCTGGCCGCCGGAGAGGCGGTTGCCGCCCTCGCCGACCGGGCCGTCCAGGTCGGCGGCGAAGTCCTCACAGGCCGCTGCCTTGACCGCCGCCTCCAGCAGCTCCGGAGTACTCGCGGACGGGGCGAGGTTGTCGCGAACGGTTCCGCTGAACAACGTCACCCGGTGGGGTGCCACGGTGACGAGGGTGCGGTACTGCGGTGAGGTGAGCTCGTGCGCCGGTCGTTCGTCGAGGCGTACCTCGATGATGTTGCCGGCCCGCGGGTTCAGCAGTGCGTCGGCGACATGGGCGGCGGTCCGGTCGTCGGCGCGTACCCCGACCAGCTCGCCGGGCTTCACCCGGATCGACGCGCCGGGCACGGACACGTCCAGCACCGGCACCGGGGAGACCTCCGGCGTCGATGTGGCCCTCTCGGTGCTGCCGGTGCCGCGCAGTGCGTCGCGGATGCGTGCGGCCGACGCGCGGGAGTTCGCGAGGTTGGGGATGGACACGCTCGCGATCGCCTGCATCTGCGGCAGCAGCGCCTGGATGAGGCCGACCGTGGTGATGAGCCCGCCGATGCTCAGCTGGCCCTTCACCGTGAACCAGCCCGCCAGGCCCGTCACCGCGGCGACGAACACACCGTTCACCATGCCGGAGGCCATGAGGAACCTGCCGAGCAGACCGGCGTTGCGCTCGGCGCCCGCGAGCGTCTCCCGGCTGGCCTGCCTGTACCGCCTGGTCGCCTCGGCCTCGGCGCGTACGCCCTTGATCACCCGGTAGCCGGCGACCAGATCCGCGGCCCGTCCCACGGTTCCGGCGAGGAGATCCTGGTATTCGCGGGTGTCGCGGGAGAGCCGTCCGCTGAGCATGCCCATCGACCAGACCGCCACGGGCGCGCCGAGGAGCGCCACCACTCCCAGCGGCCAGTGCGTGACCAGCAACGATGCGCCGATGAACCCGATGGCGGCGATCCTCGCGATCGGCAGGACGACGAGCAGGCCGGCGTTGGCCAGGCGTGCGACGTCGTTGGTCATGACCGACACCACTCCGCCGTCCGGTGCCCGCGCCAGACCGTCGCCGGGATGCAGCACACCGGTCGAGAGGGTGACCCGCAGCCGGTGCTGCAACAACTGGATCGCCCGGGCGTTGAGACGATTGGTGAGCCTGGCCGCTCCCGTCAGCGCGACATACAGCGCCACCAGCACACCGATCCACGTCGCCAGCTGCCCGGCGTCCCCCGTCGCCAGCGCCCGGTCGATCGCGACGCCCATCACCACCGGGACCGCCGACTCGCCCACCTGCCACACGATCGCCAGCAGCATCGCGGGGACCGTTACCCGAGGCCGCGAGAAGATGACGCGCGCCACGAACCGGCCCGGGCCGTCACCCGCACTCGCCTCGAACGGCCGGACGTCAGGCGGCTCGGCCGTCGCCTGCCACAGCACCGGCAGCCACCTCGTCAGCGGCCCGCGCCCCAGCCCACTCGGATCGGTGCTTCTCAATGTTTGGTGGCTCCGGCTTCCACCGTGGACGGGAAGCACCAGCGCAGGGCATCGGCGAACAGTCCTCGCCACCATGCGTAGTCGTGTCCGCCGGCGAACTCCCGGTAGACGGTGTCGTAGCCCTTCTGCGTGAGCACGTGGTCCAGCCAGCGGCTGTGGGTGTTCGAGCTCTCCAGCTCGCCGGCGTCGTGGAAGACACGGACCGGTGCCGGTTCCGCGGCCAGACAGTCGGCGATCAACATCGGCACGGGGGTACGGCGTAGCAGTTCACCTGCTCCGGTGCCCCACCTGAGGCCGGGGTGATACCCGCACGACGGGGACTGGAGGATGGCATTGCCGAACGTCGCCGGGTGATGGAGCGCCGTCCACCCGGCGCACAGGCCGCCGAAGCTCTCGCCGGCCAGCGCCACGTCGCCGGGATCGCGGGAGAGCGGATACCTGTCGTGGAGCCAGGGCACCAGCTCTTCGGCCAGCATCCGGGAGAACACCGGATCGCAGAGCAGCTCCTTGTAGCGCTGCGATCCGAGCTGATCGACGAGGACCACCACGCAGGGCCGGATCAGTCCCGCCCGGACAAGGGCGTCACGGACGCTCGGCGCGCTGTGCTCCGGCGTACCGTCCAGATGGATCACGAAGGGCAGTGCGGTGCCGTCCGGGAGCTCTCCGGGAGGCATCGAGACCCAGATCCGGCGTTCGTTCCCCAGGAGCCCGCTGGCCAGCACGGCGGACTCCATCGCGGGGGCCGGCTGTGCCTCGGCCTGATCCAGCCAGGGCAGCGGCACCGCGTCGGGCAGCACCGCCACCGAGGCCCCGGAGAACCTCTCGACAGAGCACTCGGAGAACCGCGGTGGCGGGTTGAACGGGTCCGGCACCTGTTGCCCACCCCGGGTGAAGACGTACGAGAAACGCAGATCGGACCGCATCCGCAGGGTGAGCGAACGAAACGGTGTCCCGGGTACCGGCGTGAACTGCGTGTCGATCCGGTTGAGGCCGATGGTGGGGCCGATGACGACCGAGAGGGTGACCGTCGTGTCGTCCCCGGGCTCGTCGACGAACGTCACCTCGACCTCATCCGCGAGGACCCGCTCGACGAGCGGAGCGCCCGTCTCGGCGAGGTGCCGTCTGAACCTCTCCGGACTCCACTCGCCGGTGGACAGCTTCTGGACGAACGGGTTGCTCACAGGCGTCTCCGGGCTTCGGTGAACAGCAGCCAGCCGAGATAGCCGCCGCCGAGGATGACGGTGATGATCCCCACCGGCAGGGGAGTGGGTGCGATGTGCTGGGCGATGTAGTCCGCGGTCAGGCACAGCAGGGCGCCGACGAAGGCGGCGGGTGCGAGTGTGATCCCCGCGGTGCGGGCGATCCGGCGGGCGATCTGCGGGGCGACCAGTGAGATGAACGCGATCGGCCCCGATGCCGCCGTCACGGTCGCGGTCAGCGCGACCCCGACGACGATCAGGGCCAGGCGGGCCGGGGCGACCCGCACCCCTTGGGAGGCGGCCGCGTCGTCACCCAGTTCCAGCTGTCGCATCGGCCGGCTCAACATGCCCGCCAGCAGTAGCAGCATGGTGATGCAGGCACCGCCGATGAGCACCTGATTCCACGAGACCCCGTTGAGAGAGCCGGCCTCCCACGCGGCGGCGGCGATCGCCACCTCGAGATCGGCTTCGAGGATCAGCCACGTGTTCAGCGAGCGCAGGATCGCCGACAGGCCGATGCCGACGACGATCAGCCGGAATCCCTGCACCCCTCGCCGGTGGGCGAGCAGGTACACGGCGACGGCGGTGGCCATCCCGCCCAGCAGCGCCCCGCCGACCAGCTGCAGGTAGGTGCCGTTGACGACCAGGATCACGATCAGCGCGCCCGTGTAGGAGCCCTGGGAGAACCCGATGATGCCGGGGTCGGCGAGCGGGTTGCGCAACAGCGACTGGAACACCGCACCGCTCACACCCAGCGCGGCACCGAACACCACCGTCGCGGTCACCCGGGGCAGCCGCCACTCCACCACGATGTCGTGGACGAGCCCGGTCTCGCCGCCGGTCAGCGCGGAGACCACCTGCCCGGCTCCGATCCGGTACGAGCCGGTCATCAGCGCGAGCACCGCCATGCCCGCGATCGCCAGCGCGAGAACGGCACAGACGACGACCGGGCGCCACTCGAGCCGTACCGCGAACCTCCGGCGCCGCAGCACCAGCGCCCGCCTCCCGGAGCCGATCCGTTCCCCTCCGGGCAACCGGGAACGCGTCATAGCGCGCTCGCGTTCTTGCGCCGCACCAGGGCGACGAGGACGGGGGCGCCGACGAACGCGGTGACGACGCCGACGGGGATCTCGCTCGGGCGCATGAGGACGCGCCCGAGGATGTCGGAGGCCAGCAGCAGGATCGGGGCCAGCAGGACGCTGTAGGCGAAGATCCAGCTCTGATGCGGGCCGGCGATCCAGCGCGCCACGTGCGGCACCATGAGACCGACGAAGCCGATGGGCCCGGCGATCGCCGTCGCTCCGCCGGCGAGCAGGGTGAGCGCGATGATCGCGAGGACGCGGGTACGGGTCAGCCGGACACCCTGGGCGGCCGCCAGGTCGTCGCCCAGAGCCATGGCGTTGAGCGAACCGGACACCGCCAGGGCGAGGACGAGCGCCACCACGAGGAACGGCAGGATCGGCCAGACCAGATCGAGTGGCCGGCCGACGATCGAACCGGCATTCCAGGACCGCATGGCGTCGAACGCGTCGGGGTTGGTCAGTTCGAGCGCCGACCCGGCGCCTCCGAGCACCGCGCTGACACAGACCCCGGCGAGCACCATGACCACCGGCGACTGCCCCTGCCGGGTCGACCCGAGGGCGAGCACCATGAGGGTGACGATCAGCGCCCCGGCGAAGGCGAACCACATGTAGCCACCGATGCCGCGGACGCCGAGCAGCCCCACGGCGACCGTCACCGCGAAGGAGGCGCCCGCCTGGACACCGAAGATGCCCGGATCGGCCAGCGGGTTGCGGGTCAGCGCCTGGATCAACGCGCCCGCCACACCGAGCGCCGCGCCCACGACGAGGCCGACGACGGTGCGCGGCAGCCGGTAGTCACGGATCGCGAACTGGTCGATGTCGGCGGAGGGATTCGACAGGGCGTCCCACACCACCGACGGTGCGATCGCCGTCGACCCGATCATCACGCTCAGCACCAGCAGGATCAGCAGCGTCGCGAGCGCCACGACCAGCCCGGTCAGGCGCCGACGCGGTCCGGGCACCGTCGCGGTGCCCGGACCGTCGTGGCGCTGGGCGAGAGTCGTCACTGCTTGGCGGGCAGGGTGGCCAGAGCGGTGTCGAGCGAGTCCAGGTACTGCAGGACGGGCCCGTAGGAGTTGTTGCCGGGGCAGAAGACTCCGAGCGCGCGACCGGAGTTCACGGCGGGCAGGGCCTTCCAGGTGTTGGTCGCGACCACCGGCGCGAAGGACACCTTCGGCTGTCCCGCGGCGTCGACGGGGTAGGTGATCACGTCGTACTTGGACAGCCCCGCGATCTGCTCGTACGGCAGGGACGTCCAGCCCAGGGGGTCTTCACCGGCGGCCGCCTTGGGGAAGTTCATGCCGAGGTCGTCCTGGGCGATCTCGACGCAACCGAAGTCCGCGACGGAGAACGTCCCGGGGTCGGAGCTCTCCCAGCGATCGACATTGACGAACTTGGTGCCGCCGATGATCGCGCTGTACGTCTGCTGGATCTTGGCGATCTTCTCCTGGAACTTCGCCTTCTGCTCGCCGAGCCCGTCCGTGACGTCGCCGGCCTGGGAGACGCCGTCGGCGAGGGCCTTCCACTCGACGTCGAGCCCCCAGAAGACCGTCGGGGCGACCGCCTCCAGCTGCTTCTTGATCCCCTCGAACTCGCTGGCGGGGAGCTGGGCCAGGATGAGGTCCGGCTTCAGGCCGGCGAGCTTCTCCATGTCGACCTGATCGCCGCTGGAGCCGAGATTGGTGGCCGCGTCGAACGTGGCCTTCTGGTCCGTGGGGATGAGGGCGAGTTCGGAGGCGCCGACCTCGGTGACGCCCACCGGCTTGCCGCCCATGTCGATGAACGGAAGGGTCGTGTTGCCGATCGTGACGACGCGCTGCGGGTCGGCGGGCACCTGGATCGTGCCGTTGCCGCCCGTGACACTGCGTGTCTGGGGAGCCGCAGCCGTGTCGGCGGTCTCCTCGCTGTCGCCGCCACAGGCGGTGAGGACAAGGGTGGTGCTCAGAAGGGCGGCGGCGATGGCCGTACCGCGTCGTCTCGAAGAATTTCGGTTCATGGTCGTGTTCTTCTTTCTCTTCTTGGTTGTACGAAGGGGAGTCAGCGGGTGGCGGCGGGCGCCAGCTCGTGCACGGCGGTGCCCCAGCCGACGGTGTGCGTCGCGCTGCGGGTGAGCCCGGCCCGGGTGATGACCGCGTCGAGCTCGGCGGCGGTACGCAGGCCGGAGCCGTGCACCGTGAGGCCGAGCAGATCCGCCTCGCCGTCGTGCTCGTCCAGGGCGTCGACGTCGAAGGTCTCCTCGACCAGCAGCACGCGGCCGCCGGGACGGAGGCGCTCGGCGGCTCGGCGCAGGGCATGGGCGGCATCGGCGTCGGGCAGGGACTTGAAGGCGCGGATGATGAAGACGGCGTCCGCGGCCGGACTGGGCTCGAAGACGGACTGCTCGACCACGCTGACCCGTGCGCGCTGCCGGTCGTCGGGGATCGTGTCGGGCAGGTCGCGGCGCAGCCAGTCGGCCTGGGCGGGCAGGGCGCAGACCGTGATGCGCAGGCCGAGGTGGACGGCGAGGAACTCCCGGGCCTGGGCGCCGGCGCCGCCGGAGTGCAGCACCAGGTGCTCGACGCCGTCGAGGATGCCGGACTTGGCGATCGGCTCGGCCAGCGCGGCCTGGAATTTCGCCAGGCGTTCCAGGTAGCGGTCCTCGTAATCCTGCTCGGCGCGCACCTCGGTGAAGGTGCGGCCGGTGACCGAGGCGTACGACGGCCGGCCGGTGCGGATCGACTGGGTCAGTCCGGCGATGCCGAGCATCTCGCGGCCCACCACCCCGGCGGGGTGCAGCCTGTCGGCGATGAACTCGAGTGTCAGGACCTCACCCACCGGTGTCAGCCGGTAGTGGCCGGGTCCGGTCGCGGCCAGGACGTCCAGGGTGTGCAGGTAGCGCAGCAGTTTGCCCAGTGCCCGTTCGTCGCAGCCGGTCCTGGCGGCCAGGTCGGTCACGCCGGTGACTCCGCGGGAGATCAGCTCGGGCACGTCCAGTTCGACGGCGGTGCGTAGCGCCAGCGGTGCGATCAGCTCGGCCATGGCGTTGAGCCGCTCGAACGGCGTGGCCGACTTCTCCGGGTCGGGAACCGCCGCGTCGGTCTCCAGGGCGACGACCTCGCCGCGACGCCAGTACCCGGTGAAGTCGATGTCCTCCTTCGGCACCCCGCGGTCCTCGACCAGGTGGCGGCGCAGATCTCGGACGGCCGTGTGCTCCCCGGCGAGCCACGCGAACGGTCGGCCGTCCCACCAGGCGCTGTCGCGGACCGCGTCGAGCAGGGCCGTCCCGGTGTCCGCGGGTGCCAGCCAGGTCACCTCGACCCCCGGTGGCGTGCGCAACTCCAGCCGGTGGGAGGCCTCGACGAACACCCGGGCCCGCGTGTGCTCGGGCAGTTCGTCCAGCAGCCGGGCGATGGCGGGAAGCGCGGTGTCGTCGCCGGCGATCAGCAGCCAGTCCGCGTCCACCGGGAACGTGCGTGACGTGCTCGGGCCGTAGAAGTGGATCCGGTCGCCCGGTCGCGTGCGGTAGGCCCAGGTGGTGCCCACGCCGATGCCGTGCTTGACGAAGTCCACGTCCAGCTCGCCGGCCTCGGCGTCCCAGCGGCGGACCGTGTAGGCCTTCGACAGGGGCCGGGGGTTCCTCGGCAGGTCCACGCCCCGCTCCTTCTGCACCGGCAGCACCGGCTCGGCGTGGCCGGGGTAGCGGAACACCAGGCGGATGTCGTCGTCGAAACCGGGCGAGTCGAAGGCGGGCTGCGGGAAGCCGCCGGCTGACGTGAACGCGCGCAGCTGCTCCCCGCCCAGTGTGATGCGGCGCAACCCCGGCGTCAGGTCCACCACTCGCAGCACCTCGACCTCGCGCAGGGTCACGGGATGCACGGTGAGCCGGCGTGAGGTCTTCGGCATGCTGAGGACAGCCCTTCTGGTCGTACGGCAGAGTCGGCACCACACCACCGGAGCGGCGGAGCAAAGGTAAGGTTAGGCAAGCCTTACATGCAATGGTGTGCGCAGACTGCCGTAATGTTTATGGCGTGGCGCCCTCGTCCCTGTTCCCCGCCGACGCGAGCGACCCTCCGCTCATTCCGGTGATGCGGTCGGACTCGACGGGGCATCCCCGCCGCCCGCTGCTGATCTGGGTCCGCACCGGCACGGCACACGTCCGCATCGACGGCGACGCGGTGTTCCACCTCACCGCCGGGCAGGGCACCTGGATTCCGGCGGCCGGGTGGGACCACCGCGCGATCATCACCGAGCCCGGCACGGTCGCCTTCCCCCTGTGGCTCCACCCCGGTGCGGACGGGCCGCCGGAGACCACCCGGTTCGAGGTGCCCGACGGCTGGCAGGACTGGCTGATCCAGCACTTCAACCTGCAGGTCACCCCGCTGGACGGGCACGGGTGCCTCCCGGACGCGATCACCGATCTCCTGCTTCGAGGGCGCCCGCCCGGCACCGCACCGAGCGAGAGTGCCGTCGCGCTGCCGGAGATGCCGAGAGCCACCGGTGCCAGGGAGGTGGCCGAGCAGCTGCTCCGCGATCCCGCGATCGACCTCACCGTCGAGCAGTGGGCGAGCAAGGCGCTGTCCAGCCCGCGGACCCTGCGCCGGGACTTCCTCGCCGGCACCGGGCTCACCTTCGAGCAGTGGCGGCTGCGTAACCGGCTGATCGCGGCCGTCGAGCTCCTGGTGGCGGGATACGACGTCGACCAGGCGGCCGCGCGCGTGGGCTTCGCCAGCCGCAACGGCTTCACCCGCGCGTTCAAGCAGCAGTACGGGCTGACGCCCCACGACTTCGGCAGGAAGCTCGCCGCCGGTTCCGTGCGTGCCGACCTGACGCCGCGCGCCACGCTGGCGCGTCAGACCGATGAGCTCATGCGCATGGTGCGCGGCGACGGTGCGTTCGCCACCGCGTCCGATCTGCTGCCCGCCGCCCGCACCTCACCGCACGCCAACGACATGCACGTCCTGACCTGGATGTACCGCGGCAACGGATACCTTGACATCGGCGAGAGCCGTTACGAGCGGCACCGCGGCGTCGCGACGTGGATCCCCGCGGGCCTGCAGCACGTCACCGGTCTGCGCGCGAACTCCATCTCACTGCCCCTCGGCAACGCCGGCACCGCCGACCTCCAGCTGACCGAGCCGCTGCAGGTGCGGTTCCCACCCGCCTGGGACGACTACCTGATGCACTGCTCCATCAGCGCCCGGTCGGGACTGCACCCCGACGACTACGATCCCCGGCACATCCTCGACCTGTTCGCCGAACAGGTCGCTACGCAACGGGCGCTGTCGGTGCCGATGCCCACCGATCCGCGTGCACGCGCGGTCGCGATGGACTACCTGCGCCATATCGACGTGTCGCATGAATCGGCCGCGTTCGACGTCCTCGCCGAGGTGCGTCAGGCCTTCCGTGACGAGACCGGCATGACCTTCGCCCGCTGGCGCTACGCCGCCCGCATGCGCATCGCTCGCGACCTGCTGGCCGGTGGTGCCAAGCCCGGCACCGTGGCCCGCCGTGTCGGTTACGCCCATCTGCCGGCGTTCAGCACCGCCTTCACCCGTTTCCACGGCCTTTCCCCGCGCGACTATCGGGAGAAGGCTCCGCGTCGGGGGTGAGCAGGACGGCGAGTTGCCGCATCAGGTCGGGGCGGGGCCGGTAATAGACCCAGCTCGCGCGGCGTTCGGCGTCGACCAGGCCGGCCTCGCGCAGTGTCTTCAGGTGGTGGGAGATGGTCGAGCCGGACACGTCGAAGGCGGGGGTGAGGTCGCAGACGCAGATCTCCCCGCCGGGCGCCGAGGCGATCATCGACATCAGCTGGAGGCGGACCGGATCGCCCAGGGCCTTGAAGGCGGCTGAGAGGTTCACCGCCGCGGTGGAGTCGAGGCGCTGCTGCGTCATCGGTGGACAGCAGGGCGCGGTGGGGGCGGCCGGTTTCGACATGGGTCGAGTTTGACAACGATCGAATCCGCGTGCAAGTCTCGGTTTCGAGAACCATCGAATCCGACAGTTGTCGAAACCGAAAGCGGTGTCGCTCATGGTCAACCAGCTCTCCAACCTTCCCGTGGTGGTCATCGGGGCCGGGCCGGTCGGTCTCGCCGCCGCCGCGCACCTCGTCGAGCGCGGCCTGCCCTTCCAGGTCCTCGAGGCAGGTGACGGACCAGCCGACGCCGTCCGCCGATGGGGTCACGTGCGGCTGTTCTCGCCGTGGCGCTACAACATCGACCCGGCCGCCGCCCGCCTGCTCGGCGACGCCGGCTGGGTGCGTCCCGACGACGACAGGCTGCCCACCGGCGCCGACCTCGCCGCCGACTACCTGCAGCCGCTCGCAGACCTGCCCGACCTCAAGCCGCACATCCGGTACCGCGCCCGGGTCGCCGCGGTCACCCGCCTCGGCCTGGACCGGGTACGCAGCGCCGGGCGCGACGACACGCCGTTCCTGGTCCGGCTGGCCGACGGCACCGACATCCACGCCCGCGCGGTCATCGACGCCTCCGGCACCTGGGGCACCCCCAACGTGCTCGGCGCGTACGGCATCCCCGCCCACGGCGAGGACGGCGCGGCGGCGTACCTCGAGAGTGCTCTTCCGGACGTCCTGGGCCGCGACCGTGACCGATTCGCCGGCCGCCGCGTCCTCGTGGTGGGCGCCGGGCACTCGGCGGCCAACACCATCCTGGCTCTGGCCGCCCTCGCCGAACAGGTACCCGGTACCGAGGTGACCTGGGCCGTCCGTGCCGGCGCCCCGACCCGCACCTACGGCGGACAGAGCGCCGACGCCCTGCCCGAGCGCGGCGCCCTCGGCACCCGCCTGCGCCAGGCCGTCGAGCGCGGCGCCGTCACCCTGCTCACCCGGTTCCTGGCTCAGCGGGTCACCGTCGACGGCGACGCGGTGCGGGTGTCCGACGGCGAACGCACCGTCACCGCCGACCGGATCGTCTCGGCCACCGGCTTCCGGCCCGACCACACCATCACCGGCGAGCTGCGTCTCGACCTCGACCCGATCCTCGGCTCCACCCGGGCCCTGGCGCCGCTGATCGACCCGAACGAGCACTCCTGCGGCACGGTCCCGCCGCACGGCGTCGACGAACTCGCCCACCCCGAGCCCGGCTACTACGCCATCGGCGTCAAGAGTTACGGCCGCGCGCCGACGTTCCTGCTCGCCACCGGCTACGAGCAGGCCCGCTCGGTGGCCGCCGCCCTGGCCGGCGACTGGGAGGCGGCCCGCGATGTCCGGCTCGACCTGCCGGAGACCGGCGTCTGCAACAGCGATCCGATCGTCGACGCCGACACCGTCACCGCGGGCGGCGGCTGCTGCGGTGCAGCCGCCCCGGCCACGATCGAGCCCGCCGGCCGCGGCCTTGCGACCGGAATCGCCGGTGGCCTGCTGACCTCCCCGGTCCAGCTGATCACCCTCGGCGAGAAGCCGGGCGGCGAGCAGGCGGGGTCCTGCTGCTGAAACCGATGGGTGTTCCGAGTTCGCCGGCCGCGGTTCGTGGCCGGCGGATCGTCGCGACTTTCGCGACCACGCAGACGATGGGGTACGGCGTTCTCTACTACGCCTTCGCTGTGCTCCTGCACCCGGTCGCCGCCGATCTGCGTACCTCACCGGCCGCGGTCACCGGCGCACTGACCACGGCGATCCTGACCGTGCACCTGGTCGGCTTCCTCACCAGCCGGGGCCACCCGGCGACCTTCGCCGCCACGGTGGCCGGGCTGCCCGGTGTCCTGTCGGTCACCGGTCGGCTGCTGCTCACGGCCGCCGGCCGCCGCATGCGCCTGCACCGAGCCGTCGCCGCGATCTTCGCCGTGCAGGCGATCGCCGCGTTCCTCCTGCCGGTCATGGCCGGGAACCGCCCGGGCGCCATCCTGGCCGTGGTGCTGTTCGGACTAGGTTCCGGCATCGCGAGCCTTGCCACCCCGCAGTTGCTGGCGGACCGCTACGGCACCACGGCGTACGCCGGGATCGCCGGAACCCTGGCCGCACTGGTCACCCTCGCCAGGGCGGGCGCGCCGTCAGCCGCCGCCGGGCTGCTCGCGACGTCCAGCGGGTACCTGGCCGTCATGCCGGCCGTCGGCGTCGCCGCCCTGATCGCCGCTACGGCCATCCTGGCTCGCGCGGACGAGCCGCCACCGTCCAGCCCGCCGACGGCGGATGCGGGCAGCGTGCACGGCACCACCGGGTGAGGCGGCGTCACGGCGCCCGGGAGCCGCGCGCCTTCTCCTGCTCCACCAGCGCCTCGAGGTCGGTGAGCCGGTGCAGTCCGCGCAGCGGCTGCGCCATCCGGTGGTTGCCGGCGAATTCCCGCTCGTGGCGGGCCAGGAAATTCCAATACCCGGCGGTGTACGGGCACGCGTCGTCCCCCGCACGCACCTTCGGGTCGTAGCGGCAGCCACCGCAGTAGTCGCTCATCCGGTGCACGTAGGCTCCGCCCGCCGCGTACGGCTTGCTGCTCATCCGCCCGCCGTCGGCGTACTGGCTCATGCCGACCACGTTGGCCGTCATCACCCACTCGTAGCCGTCGACGAAGCACCGATGGAACCAGTCGGACACCGCGCCCGGCCGCCATCCGCGTTGCATCGCGTAGTTGCCGAGCACCATGAGCCGCGGGATGTGGTGCACCCACCCGCGGTCGCGGACCCCGGCCAGCACGTCGGACAGGCAGCGCGCCTCGACCGCGTCGGCGTTCAGGTCGGCGAACCACTTCGGCAGTTCCTTGCGGGCCTTCAGCTCGTTGACGGCGCGGTAGCGGGGCTCGAAGTACCAGTACAGATGCCAGATGAAGTCGCGCCAGCCGAGGATCTGCCGGATGAAGCCCTCGACACCGGCCAGCGGCGCCGCCCCCGACCGGTAGGCGTCCTCGGCCGCCTCGATCACCTCGGCCGGATCGAGCAGGCCCAGGTTGATCGCGGGACTGAGCATGCTGTGCGCCATCCACGGGTCGCCCGCGAGCATCGCGTCCTCGTAGGGGCCGAACATCGGCAGGCGGTGCTCGATGAAGTGGCGCAGCCGGGCCAGCGCCTCCTGCCGGGTCGCCGGGAACAGGCGGGGACCGTCGTTGCCGACGAACTCGATGCCGTCCTCGCGCTGCCAGCGGTCCAGTTCCGCGCGTACCTCATGGTCGATCTCGTCCTCGACGATCTCCGGCGGCGCCGGCACGTCGAGGCGTTGCGCGCCACGTGGCGGTGGCTGCCGGTTGTCGGCGTCCAGGTTCCAGCGCCCGCCCGCCGGCTCGGCACCGTCCATCAGCACGCCGTGCAGGCGCCGGGCGTGCCGGTAGAAGTCCTCCAGCCGCAGGTGGTCGCGCCCGCCGGCCCACGCCACGAAGTCCTGCGGTGCGGTGACGAAGCCCCGCGGCGGCAGCATCTCGACATCCGGCAGACGCCGGACCAGGCCGCGGGCGGCACGGGAGGTGGGATGGCACACGGTCAGCGGTTGGTTTCCCACCCCTTGGGCGTACGTCTCCGCGCGCACCAGCCGCACGCTGTCGTCCTGCGCCCGGTGCCGCAGCGCGGACAGCACGAGGTGCGCCTTCTGCCGGTGGAAGGCGCGCCGCCGGAAGACGGCCTTCGACTCGATCAGCAGGACCTGCTGCCCGGGGTCGTCGAGGAAGTGCGGTCCAAGCTGGTCGGCGAACAGCCACCGCGTCCTCATGACGTCAGTCTGCCGCAGCGCACAGGCGTAGCCGCTCAAGTCGGGCGGGGTGGCGTCCGATGGAGATAATGTGCCCGACCAGCCCGGATGTCCGCCGCTCTTCGCCGATCGGGGATTCCAGGCCGTCACCGCGCTGACGATTGTCGATGTCGTGGCGTCGCGCTCCAGGAGCACCTCGGGCGGTTCTGGCCGTCGCCGGTCGACCGGCTGATGATGATCGCGGCCATCGTCCCGGCGCTCGTGCTCTGCCGCCGGGTGCGGACCGACCCGGCTTCCCCGCCTCCGGTCCACCAGATCAAGCTCGACCGCTCCTTCGTGCCCGACGGTGGCTCCGACGCGATCGCGACAGTGGTCGTGCAGATGGCCCGGGCGTTCGGTCTGGCCGCGGTGGCCGAGGGCATCGAGACGGCCGAGCAGGCCGCCCAGCTGACCGGACTCGGCTATGAGAAGGCCCAGGGCTTCCACTTCGCGCGCCCGATGCCCGCCGCCGACCTGCACGACCGCTTCTCCGTCAGTCTGCCGTCTCCGTGATCGCACGCTCGGCTCCGGCCACGGCCAGGGCGTGGTTGCGGCGCCGCAGTTCCTCGCGTTCGGTGTCCGGGATCGTCATCGACTCGGCGAGCACGGCCGCGAGCGTGTCCACCCGGGTGTTGTCGACGTCGGACGGGAACTGCCAGCGGATGTTCTCGTCGCGGGTGATCAGGTCGATCGCCGACCGCGAGTTCTTGTCCTGGCCTGTCGTCACCCGCACGTAGCGCACCACCTCGACCGGGAACTCCTGGCGGATCTCGGCCTGCTCGAGGAACGTGTCCGTGCGGCCGATGATGATCCGGCGATCGGTGACCACGACGAGAGTCCTGGTCGTGGGTTTGTCCATGGCGGCCGCGAACAGGCCCCGCGCACCGCTGAGCACGGAGGAGATCGCGTCGGGGGAGTCCGGCTCGTCCGCGAAGCCGACGGCCCGCAGGCTCTCGCCGTCGTCGAGGTACCAGCGCAGGATCCGCAGGTACGGTGCGAGGTCCAGCGACTCGGGCGCGCAGACGGCGCCGGGCGCTTCCAGTTCGGGAGCCGGCGGGTGGAGGGCGTCGGCGAGCGGCTGGATCGCCTCCAGCAGCTGGGTGGCGGTCCGGCGGACCGCGGCCGAATCCTTACGCCTGCTCGACAGCGGCAGGGTCGCGCGTCCGGGCAGCTCGACGATGATGCGCAGCTCCCGGGTCAGCGCGTCGACCAGGGCGGTGGTGTCGGCCAGAGCGGGTTCGAGAGCCTCCCGGGTGTCGCGGGCGATGACGTCGACGAGCCGTGCCTCGTCCGGGTTCTCGGCCCCGGCGCCGCGTGCCCGCGCGGCGTGCAGCGCCTGGTACCCGGTCCACGCCTTGAGTGACGACAGCAGGGCGTGGGCGTCGAAGAGGATCGCCTCGGCGTTCGTCTCGAGATAGGCGCGGCGGCCCGGTTCGTCGTGGCGGATCTGCCGGACGTGGTTGCTGACGTTCATCCGGTACAGATTGCGTTGTTTGCGCAGGTCCGGTTCGGTGGCCGCGATGCCGTCCCACAGCGACGGGGCGACTGCCTCGATCTCCCGGGCCCGGGTGATCGCACGGTCGATGCTGCCGACGAGCCCTTCCAGCTCGGCCCACTGTTCGTGGCGGATGTCGGTGAGGACCTGGTTGGTCAGCGCGATGTTCGTACGGGCGAGGCCGGTCACCTCACTCAGCTGCATCTGGATGGCGATCATCGAGATCGCCGGGCCGAGCGTGGCCAGCAGCTCCGCCGGGTTGATCGCGGACACCGGGATGAACCGGGCCTGGTGAACGATCTTCCCGTTGTGGAACACCGCGCCGAGGTTCGCGCCGTCCTTGACCGCGAGGGCGCCGCCCGCTCCCAGCCATGCCTGACTCGCGGCGCCCAGCCGGTAGAGACCCTGCGCGCCGGCCATCGCCTTTCCGGCATTGCCGAGCACGGTCGCGGTGTTCCCGATGGTGGCGAGAAATGTCGAGATCTGCCCCCGATCGGAGGCCGGAACGAGCCCGAAGTCAATCATTTCGAGCTTGAATTCCGCCGGCACCTCGCCGAAGACGACGGCGATTCCCGGCAATACCTCCGCGAGAACCGTCGATGGCTCAGCCGTGTCGTCGGCGACCGGCGCGAGCTGCCCGTTCTCCTCAGGCTCGTCGATCTCCACCGAGTCCGAAGGGTGTTGCATGCGATCTCCTCCCGCGCGGTCGCACGACGGCCGGACGTCGCCGTCGTTCGCTGCGGGAGTCTACGGTTCGACGATTCCCGATCGGATTCAGGAACCGTTTCCCGGATTGTCGAACTCCCAATAGGCCCGCAATGCAGCGATTCGGCCCGAGTCGTCGCTGCGGTAGGTGAAGACGCCGCACACCTGCACCGCATGGCCGCCCGCCAGGGTGATGTGGATGCTGCCGACGTCGGCCACCTCATCACCGCACAGGTAGGAGCGTTCGATCTCGAAGCGCATCTGCTCGACCTGGCCGATGACGGTGTCGTAGAACGCGGCGATGGCCTCGGCTCCGTGGTGCCCGTGGCCGTCCGGGCAGAGCGGGGACGGTCCGATCGGGTCCTCGACGACCGCGTCGTCGGCGAACAGGCCGAGCCAGGCATCGCGGTCCTTCGCGCCGGCCGCCGCTTGTGAGCGCCGTGCCAGGTCGCGGGCGGTCAGTGCCACCGATGTCATCGCGCGTCCTCTCCGACGGGGCCTCCAGAGTAGAACGCGTTCTAGTTCCGGGCAATCGAGTCTTCCCAGGTCGCCGAGCATCGTCTATAACTAACTATCCGGTACATTAGTTTGGATCGATTAGGCCACCTGGTGGACCAGCATGCTCATCGCCGAACATGACAGGACCCACAGCCGGGCCGGGGCGACCGCCGGCGAGCGACGGCTCACGATCGCCACCGCCTGCCTCTCCGGCACCCTGGAGGACAAGCTCGCCGCGGCGGCCGCCGCCGGGTTCGACGGCGTCGAGATCTTCGAGAGCGACCTGATCGCCACGGCCTGGTCGCCGGCGCGGATCCGGCAGGAATGTGCGCGCCGGGGCCTGACCATCGACGTCTACCAGCCGTTCCGCGACTTCGAGGCGGTACCGCCGGACCTGCTGCGCTCCGGGCTGCGACGGGCCGAGCACAAGTTCGACGTCCTCGAGCAGCTCGGTGCGGGCACCCTGCTGGTCAGCTCGTCCGCCTCGGCCGGCAGCGTCGACGACGACGACCTCGCCGCCGAGCAGCTCGCCGAACTCGCGGACCGGGCCGCCCGGCGCGGGCTGCGGATCGCCTACGAGGCGCAGGCCTGGGGACGGCACGTGAACACGTACGCCCATGCCTGGCGGATCGTGCGCCGCGCCGCTCACCCCGCCCTCGGCCTTTGCCTGGACAGCTTCCACGTGCTCTCGCGCGACGAGGACCCGGCCGGCATCGCGGTGATCCCCGGCGACCGGATCTTCCACCTGCAGCTGGCCGACGCGCCGCGCCTGAAGATGGACGTGGCCGAGTGGAGTCGCCATCACCGGCTCTTCCCCGGCCTCGGTTCGTTCGACCTGGCCGGGTTCGCCGCCCGGGTGCAGGACACCGGGTACACCGGGCCGATCTCGCTCGAGGTGGTCAACGACACCTACCGTCAGGCCGATCCACGCCAGGCGGCGATCGATGGGATGCGGTCGCTGCTCGCTCTGCGCGAGAGCGCCGGCCCACCGGTGGGACTCCCGGCGGCTCCGCGTCTCGGCGGGCATGTCTTCACCGAGCTCGCCGTCGACGACGTCTCCGGGCCGGTGATCGAGCGGACGCTGATCGCGCTCGGGTTCGCCCGGACCGGCCGGCACCGGTCCAAGCCGGTCGAGCTGTGGGAGCAGGGCCGGGCCCGGATCCTGCTGAACTTCTCGCCGCAGCGGACCGTGGCACCGGGCACCGCGCTGATCTGTGCCCTGGCCGTGGAGAGCGACGACCCGCCCCGGTCGGCTCAGCGTGCCGACCGCCTGCTCGCCCCGGTGCTGCCGAGGGTCCGGCAACCGGGGGAGGCCGACCTGAGCTCGGTGGCGGCGCCCGACGGCACCGCGGTCTTCTTCTGCCGCGGCGAGGGCTGGCTCGCCGACTTCCACGCGACGGGTGAAGCGGCGGGTGGTGACGGGCTGGTCACCGCCACCGATCACATCGCGCTCACCGAGCCGGTCGACGACTTCGACCAGACCGCACTGTTCTACCGGTCGGTGCTGGGTCTGCGTTCGGGGCCGGCCACCGAGATCGCGGCCCCGTTCGGGCTGTTGCGCAGCCGGTCGGCCACCGACGCGGCCGGCACCGTCCGGATCACCCTGAACACCGCGCCGCTGCGCCGCGGCAGCTGGGCTCCGGCCATCCCGGACCCGCAGCACGTGGCGTTCACCAGCGACGACGTGATCGCCAGCGCGCGGGCCATGCGAGCCCTCGGCGCGCCGGTGCTGCACATCCCGGACAACTACTACGACGATCTGGACGCCCGGCTCGCTCCGGCGCCGGAGTTGCTGGCCGTGCTGCGGGAGCACTCGATCCTCTACGACAGCGACGACGACGGCGAATACCTGCACTTCTACACCGAGATGCTCGGCTCCCGGCTGTTCTTCGAGGTGGTGCAGCGGCTCGGTGGCTACGCCGGTTACGGCGCCGTCGCGACCGTGCCGGTACGGATGGCCGCGCACCGCCACCGGCGGCTGCTCGCCCTGCGCGACGACGCCGGGCGGCCCGAGGGCCGGGTGCACGACTACTCGCTGGCCCACCTGACCGCGCTGAGCCTGTCGCCTCCGGAACTGGTCGAGGCCGCCGCCGAGGCCGGCTACCGCTATGTGGGGCTGCGGCTCACCAGGGTCACCCCGCAGGAGCCGCACTATCCGCTGGCCACCGACCCGGCGCTGATGCGCACCACGAAGGTGCGCCTGGCCGCGGCCGGTGTCGAGGTGCTCGACATCGAGCTGGCCCGGATCGGCCCCGACGAGGATCCCCGCGACTTCCAGCGGTTCCTCGAGGCCGGGGCGGAACTCGGCGCCCGGCACGTGATCACGCAACTGCCCGACCCGGACCGCAGCCGCAAGGTGGACCGGTTCGCGCTGCTCTGCGAGATGGCCCGGCCACTGGGCCTCACCGTCGACCTGGAGTTCCCGTCGTGGACGGAGACGCCGGACCTGACCGAGGCGGCCCGGGTGCTGCGGGCCGCCGGTCAGCCCAACGGCGGCATGCTCATCGACCTGCTGCATTTCGCCCGCTCCGGGTCCAGCATCGCCGACCTGCGGGAACTGCCGGCCGAGTGGTTCCACTTCGCGCACGTCTGTGACGCGCCGCCCGGGGTGCCGCCGACCAACGAGGAGCTGATCCACACCGCCCGGTTCGAGCGGCTCTACCCGGGTGAGGGGGGTATCGACCTGGACGGCATCCTGTCGGCGCTGCCGGCGGGTCTCCCGTACGCCCTCGAGATCCCCAAGGCCCAGCTGTCGGCGCAGATCGGCGCCAAGGAGCACGCCCGCCTCGCGATCGCCGCCGCCCGGAAGCGCCTGGACACCACCGTGGCGGCGGGCTGATCGAGGTCAGCGACAGAACGGCTCGCGGCCCATGGCCGACTCGATCCCGCCGAGAACGTGTTGCAGGAAGTACTGGTCCCCGGTGGTCGGCGCGTCGGTCCACGCCTCGACGGCGTGCCCGAGGGTGGTGACCCAGGAGCGGCCGCCGTCGTAGTACTGGCACCAGGACACCGGATGGTTGCGGCCGTGCCCCGGATGCCCGCTGCCGCCGGTGGCCCCGTCCGGCAGGGTGGCCTCGTCGACTCTGGCCAGGATTCGCACCTCGCTGGGGAACGGCACCAGGTTGTACCACTCGTCGGTGAAATCCCAGCGGGCCGGCAGCCCGGCGGTGGAGACGTCCCGCCGGCTGGCCGTGACGACCGTACCGGCCTGGTTGCGGCCGTGATCGTAGTAGTTGGCCCCGCCGAGCAGCCCTTCGTACCACTCCCAGTTGTACTCGGTGCCGAAGGCGTTGTGGATGCCGACGAAGCCGCCGCCACCGCGGATGTACTGCCGCAGCGCGGTCTGCGCCGGATCGTCGAGGGTGTCGCGGGTGGTGCTCATGAAGACCACGGCGTTGTACCGGAACAGCCGGCCGGGGGAGTTGAGCTGGGTGACGTCCTCGGTCCAGTCGACCGCGAAGCCGTGCTCGGCACCGAGCCTGACCAGGGCGCTCTGGGCCGCGTGGGCCGGGGTCAGCGGGGGATTGAGGCCGGTCGGCAGGGCCGGGCCGAGGTGGGCGTGGCGAGGTCCGGCGGTACGGCTGTAGACGAGGATCCGGTAACCGTCGACGGCCGGGTCGAAGTTGCCCCAGTCGTGGTAGCAGGCGGGATCGGTGCCGCGGCAGACGCCGTAGTCGACCCGGCCGAGGTTGCGGGCGGCGTTGTCGCGGTCCCCGCCGGCGGCGGGCCGCAGGGCGCTGTTCGCGGTGAGGAGGAGGGCGGCGGTGAGGAGGGCGCTCACGAGGGCGCCGGATCTTCTCCAGGCCATGGGATCTGTTCCCTTCCGAGAGGGGTCGGCAGGATCGACGGGGGCATCGGTCCCTTGTTGCGCCGGCCCTGACCGGTCTCCTCCCAGGCGTGGGCGAGGATCCCGACACTGCGGCTGAGGACGAACAGGCCGCGGGCCAGAGGCGGCGGAAATCCGAGCTCGCCGTAGACGACCGCCGTGCAACCGTCGATGTTGATCGGCACCGGGCGGTCGCGGCCGTCGGCGAGCAGTTCTTCGACGGCGCGGGCGGCCCGCAGGTGGGCGCCCTCGACGGTCCCGTCGGCCACCGCCCGCTCGACCAGGCCGAGCAGCGGGTCCCGGCGCGGGTCGACGGTGTGGAAGCGGTGACCGAAGCCGGGCAGGTACTTCGAGTGGGCTCGCCACCGGCCGACCACTTCCGCCGCGGCGGCACCGGCGGCGATCTCGGAGAGCATCCGCATGCACTGCTCACCGGCGCCGCCGTGCACGTCGCCGAGCAGGTTGACCCCGGTGGCGACCGCGTTGTTGAGGCCGACGCCGCAGGTCGCGGCCATCCGGGCGACGGCGATCGACGGCGCGTGCGGTCCATGGTCGACCGAGGAGACCAGCGCGGCTTCCAGCAGCCGCTCCTGACCTGGGGTGGCGGGCTCGCCGCGCAGCATCAGCCAGATGACGCCGGGGAAGCTGATCGAGCCGATCAGGTCCTGCACCGGCCGGCCGCGCAGTTCGATCAGGTTCGGTTCGACCCGGGACACCGACGTGGCCCACCAGTCGGCGACGTCGCGTACGGTCGGCTCAGGGTTCTCCCGGCTCACGGCGCGGTCACCTCCTCGGAACCGGACGTCCTGTACTCGGCGTTGTGTTCGCCCAGCAGCGGTGGCGGGCCCGAAGGCCGCAGTGCCACGCCGTCGACCAGCACGCCGTTGCCGCTGACCCGCAGCGTGCGCCGCGGGTCGGCCGGGAACTCGACGTCGGTGAAGAACCCGCGTTGCGTGAGTTGTTCCAGCTCGACGGCCTGCGCGACGGTCAGGATGCGGGCGGCCGGGACGCCCGCGGCGCCCAGCCGGCGTTCCCACTCCAGGGCCGTGTGCCGGCGCAACGCGGTGTTGATCTCGGCGTTCAGCGCGGGACGGTTGCGTTTGCGGGCCTCGCGATCGGCGAAACGGTCATCGGTGGCCAGGTCCGGGCGTTCGAGCAGCCGGCACAGCGTCTCGAACTGCTCCTGCCGGTTCGCGGCGATGTTCAGTGGGCCGTCCGCGGCGCGGAACGTGCCGGACGGGGCAGCGGTGGCGTTCTGATCGCCCATCGGCTCGGGTGCGACACCGCTGACCAGGTAGTTCGAGGCTGCCCAGCCCATCGCGGAGAGTGACGTCTCCAGCATGGACACATCAAGGCAGACCCCTTTGCCGGTACGGCTGCGCCCGGCCAGAGCAGCCGCGATGGACATGGCCGCGACCAGGCCACCGACGGTGTCCGAGACGGGGAAGCCGACCCGCAGCGGCGCGGTGTCCGGTGTGCCGGTGACGCTCATCATCCCGGACAGGCCCTGGATGATCTGGTCGTACGCGGGGGCGTGCCGCATCGGGCCGGTCTGCCCGAACCCGGAGATGGCGCAGTAGATCAGGCGCGGGTTGAGCGCGTGCAGCACCTCCCAGCCGTAGCCGAGGCGGGCGAGCACCCCGGCCCGGAAGTTCTCCAGCAGCACGTCCGCGTCCCGGACCAGGTCCTCGAAGTCCGCGCGGTCGGCGGCATCCTTGAGGTCGAGCTCGACCGACTTCTTGCCGGCGTTCTGGGCCAGGAACGACGCGCCGAGCGCCGCCCGGTTGAGCTCCGGCTCGGGGCCCAGCGACCGGGCCAGGTCGCCGTCACCCGGCCGTTCGATCTTGACGATTTCGGCGCCGAGAAGCATCAGCTGGTAGCTGCAGTAGGGCCCGGCCAGCACGTTGGTCAGGTCCAGAACCCGGACGCCGGAAAGCGGTCGGTCGTCATCCATGTGGGGCTGCCCTTCGGTCGCCAGAGGCCGGAGGCGGTCGATCGAGGTGAGTCATTGCCAGGAGACCCGGCGGCCCGTACGTTACACCTAGTCCACAGAACGGTCCATGAGGACCACCAAGCGGATCGCAGGAGGAGCGTGGCGATGACCGACAGCCCCGGCCCAGACGTCCCCCAGCACGAGTTGTCCGAGGTCGGATGCCTGGTCGCGGGTTCATGGGTGACCACCGGGACACGCCGCGACCGCGTCGGCCCGTGGCACCGCACCGTCGTGTCCACCGCCCGCCAGGCCGACGACCACGACGTCGACACCGCCCTGCGCTACGCCCGCGCCGCCGCCAAGCCGGTCGCGCGCATGTCACCGGCGGCCCGCGCGCAGATCCTCGACCGCGCCGCTGCCGAGGCACTGCGCCGCCGCGACGAACTGGCCCGCCTGCTCGCCTTCGAACTCGGCAAACCGGTCCGCGACGGACTCGGCGAGATCGACCGGGTTGCCGACACCTTCGCCGTGTCGGCGGCCGAGGCCCGGCGCGTCGGCGGTGAGGTGCTGCCGGTCGCCGGCTGGGCCCGCGGCGTCGGCAACACCGCCTTCACCTACCGTGCCCCGGTCGGCGTCGCCCTGGCGATCACCCCGTTCAACGCCCCCGCCAACCTGCTGGCCCACAAGCTCGCCGCCTCGTTCGCGGCCGGCAACACCACCATCGTCAAACCGCCGCCGCAGGCACCGGCGTCGTCGGTGGCCGTCGTGCGGCTGCTGCTCGACTGCGGGATGCCGGTCGAGGCGGTTCAGGTTCTGCACGGCGGCGCGGGCGTCGGTTCGGCGCTCAGCGCGGCACCGGAGATCGGCGTCATCAGTTTCACCGGCAGCCCGGCCACCGGCGCTGCCGTGGCCCGCGCGGCGGGCGCGAAACGCCTGGTCATGGAACTCGGCGGCAACGCGGCCACCATCGTCTGCGACGACGCCGACCTGGCCACGGCCGCGAGTGTCTGCGCCGCGACCGGCTACAGCAACTCCGGGCAGAGCTGCATCTCCGTGCAGCGCGTCTACGTCGACCGGCGCCGCTACGACGAGTTCCTCGGCCTGTTCACCGAAGCGGTCCGCAAACTGCGTGTCGGCGACCCCCTCGACCCGGCCACGGCCGTCGGCTCGATGGTCGACGACGACGCCGCCGAACGCGTGGTCAGCTGGGCCCGCGAGGCCGCCGCCGGTGGGGCCACCATCACCACCGGCGGCGACCGCGACGGTGCCGTCGTCACCCCGACCGTCGTGGCCGCCCCGCCACCGGACGCCCGGCTGATCCGCGACGAGGTGTTCGGCGCCGTCGTCAGCGTGACGCCGTTCGACGACTTCGACACCGTCATCGCCACCTGCAACGACAGCCGGTACGGGCTGCAGGCCGGACTGTTCACCCACGATGTCCGCCGGATCGTCACCGCCTGGCGCGAACTGGAGGTCGGCGGCCTGATCGTCAACGGCTCCTCGAACTTCCGCCTCGACCACATCCCGTTCGGCGGCGTCAAGGACTCCGGCTTCGGACGGGAGTCACCCCGCTGGATGATCGACGACTACACCGTGGAGAAGACGCTGATGCTGCGCGGACTGTCGCTGTTCGGGGACCGGGAGGACGCCCGATGAGCGTCGGCGAGATCGAGACGACGGCGACGGTCACCGCGGCCGAGGCGATGGTGACGCAACTCGAGTCGTACGGCGTCGAGTACGTCTTCGGCACCTGCGGGCACACCAACATCGCGCTGCTCGACGCGATCGGCCGTAGTTCGATCCGGTTCGTCATCGCCCGCCACGAGCAGGCGGCCGCCCACGCCGCCGACGGCTACGCCCGCGCGACCGGCCGTACCGGCGTGGTGCTTCTTCATGTCGGACCCGGCATGACCAACGCCGTGACCGGGGTGATGACCGCCGCGCTCGACTCCGTGCCGCTGGTCGCCATCGCCGGCGACATCCCGTCCTACTACCACGGCCGGCACCCGCACCAGGAGGTGAACCTGCACGCCGACGCCGACCAGACGGCCATCTACCGGCCGTTCGTCAAACGGGCCTGGCAGGTGCACCGGGCCGCCGACCTGGCCCGCTTCACCGAACGCGCCTTCTGGACCGCGGCGTCCGGCCGTCCCGGCGCGGTGCTGCTCAGCGTGCCGATGGACCACTTCTCCCGGCCGGTGGCGGCGGACACGGGTCACGCGTACCCGCTTGCCGTCGCCGAACGCCCGGATCTGCCCGCCGACGTCGCCGCCCGCATCGCCGACCTGCTGCTGCAGGCCCGGCGCCCACTGGTCTACATCGGCGGCGGGCTGCGCCGCGGCCCGGGCCTGGACGCGCTGCGCTCGCTGGTCGAACACCTCGACATCCCGGTCGTGCATTCGCTGATGGCCAAGGGCACCCTGCCCGACGATCATCCGCTACTGCTCGGCATGCCCGGCTTCTGGGGCCTGGAGATGACCAACCGGTACACCCGCGAGGCCGACGTGGTCCTGGCCTGCGCGACCCGGTTCGCCGAGACCGACGCCAGCTCCTGGGACCGCCGCTACACCTGGCAGTTCCCGCCCGGCAAGCTGATCCAGATCGACATCGACGCGGCCGAGATCGGCCGCAACTTCCCGGTCGAGATCGGAGCCGTCGCCGATGTCGGCCGCGCGGTGCACGCCGTCGACCAGGCGGTACGCGCCCGGCAGTCCCAGCCACGGCAGCGGGCCGGACTGCGCGACACCATCACCGCGGCCCGCCGCAGCCTGTTCGCCGACAGCCGCGGACGCGGTGCGAGCGACAACTTCCCGTTGCGCCCCGAACGCATCCTGACCGACCTGCGGGCGATCCTGCCCGCCGACGCGGTCCTGGTCACCGACGTGGGCTGGAACAAGAACGGCGTCGCCCAGTGCTACGAACTGCCCGCCGACGGCCGGTTCATCACCCCGGGCGGCGCCTCCACCATGGGCTTCGGGCCCGCCGCGGCGGTCGGTGTGCAGATCGCCGATCCGGACCGCACCGTGGTGGCCCTGATCGGCGACGGTGGCATGGGCGCCCAGCTGCCGGCCCTGCCGATGGCCGTCGAACAGGGCGCCCCGGTGATCTTCGTGGTGATGAACAACCGCTCCCACGGCACCATCAGCGACCTACAGGCCGCGAACTTCGGGCGCAGCTACGGCTGTGACTTCACCGGGCCCGACGGTGCCGCCTACAGCCCCGACTTCGCCGCCCTCGGCCGCGCCTGCGGGGCCGACGGCTACTCCGTGACCAGTGCCGGCGGCTTCAGCGAGGCGCTGCGTGCGGCGCTCGCCGCCCGCCGGCCCGCGGTGATCGACGTTCCGATGGTCAACGAGCCGGTGCCCACCCCCGGGCACTGGAACATCAAGGACATCTACCAGGGGGTGTTCGAATGAACCGCCGAACCCTGCTCAAAGGGGCCGCTGCCGCCGCGGTGGTCCCGGCGTCCGCACCCGCGCCCGTACTCGCTCACCGGCCGCCCGGCGCCGCCGATCTGAAAGCCTTCGACACCCCCGGCGACCAGGACTTCCCCAAGGTCGGCGGCAACCTCGGCAACCAGAACTACACGGGGCTGCGGCGCATCGACCACGGCAACGTGCGGCGGCTGCGCGGCAGCTGGATGAACTCGATCGAGGGCGGCCTGCGCACCGGTAACAGCCAGAGCACCGCGGTCGCCGTCGACGGTGTCCTCTACATCGAATCCGCACTCGGCAACGTGATCGCCGTCGACGGCGTCACCGGGCAGACCCGGTGGCGTTACGAGCAGACCCGCGGCACGCTGACCCGCCGTGGTGTCGCGGTCGGCGACGGCCACGTGTTCACCAAGTCCAACGACAACTACGTCATCGCCCTCGACCGGCAGACGGGCCAGGTCGTCTGGGAGAGACAGGTCAACGGCTTCGGCAACATCGAGAAGGTCGCTGTCGTCTACCACGACGGCCTGCTGTTCTGCGGCACCAACGACGGCCCGCGCGGCGCCGCACTGGCATTGGACGCCCGCACCGGTGACCTGCTCTGGCACTTCTGGGGCACACCCGGCCCCGGCGAGTTCGGCCACGACACGTGGGAGGGCGAGTCGTGGGCCGAGGGCGGCGCGACCCCGTGGATCCATCCGGCCGTCGACCCGGAGCTGGGCCTGACGTACTGGACGTTCGGCAACGCCCGCGGCAGCAACTCGTCGCAGGACGGTTCGAACCGGGGCGGGCAGAACCTGTTCGCCAACTCGCTGGTCGCGCTCGACATGCGCACCGGCGCGTATCGCTGGCACTTCCAGTCGATCCACCACGACATCTGGGACATGGACAACGTCATGTCGCCGGTGCTGGCCGACGTACGGATCCGCGGCCGCGAGCGCAAGGTGGTCGTCTACGGCAGCAAGTCCGGCATGTTCTTCATCCTGGACCGCACCGACGGCACCGCCCCACTCGGCATCGTCGAGCGTCCCGTGCCGCAGGAACCCCGGCAGAAGACCTGGCCCACCCAGCCGTTCCCGGTCCAGGGCGGCTGGACCGAGCAGCGCGTCGTCGACCAGCCGCTCGGCACGTCGGTGCCCGGCGACCCGAACCGGGCTGTCCCCAACTACGTGCAGGGCGCCCTCTACGACCCGCACTGGGACGTGCCGATCCTGTCCATTCCCGGTCACGGTGGCGGTGCCGACTGGTCGCACCTGTCGTTCAGCCACCGCACCGGCCTGGTCTACACCGGCTACGGGTACGTGGCCGCGGCGCACTCACTGACCGAGGCGGCCAACGGGCTGCGCCCGCCCGGCGAGTACCAGACCGGTGGGATCGTCGCCGTCGACGTGAGCACGAACCGGGTGCGCTGGAAGCGGCGGATGCCGTACTCGCTGGCCCACGGCAACGGAATCCTCACCACCGCCGGTGACCTGCTGTTCATCGGCCAGCCCGACGGGAACCTGCTCGCCCTGGACGCCCGCAGCGGGCGGGAGCTGTGGCGGTTCCAGACCGGTGCGGCGATCAGCTCCAGCCCGATCATGTACCGGGCCGGCGGCAAGGAGTATCTCGCGGTCTTCGCCGGAGGGACCAGCATCCCGTACGGCAACTCGGCTCCCCGTGGCGACTTCCTGTGGGCGTTCGAGGTCGGCGGCGCGCTCGGCCCGGCGGCCACACCGCCGCCTCCGGTGATCCGCCGCCCCGTCTCGGGCGCTCCGGTCGAGGGGGCCACCGTGGCGAACACCGTGGTGATCGGCCGCACCTCGACGGGCACCACCGAGTCCTTCGGGGTGGCGAGCATGGCGCCTACGCATCTGCGGGTGCCGGTGGGCACGACCGTCACGTTCACCAACCACCCGGGCAACGCCGGCCCGCGCGGTGTCACCCAGTTCTTCGAGGGACTGTTCGACGTCACGCTGGCGCCGGGGGAGTCGTTCATGTACACGTTCGGCCGGGCCGGGGAGTACTTCTTCAACGATCCGGCCAGTCCACGGTCCACCGGCAAGGTCGAGGTCTACCTGCCGTGAGCGGGCCGTTGTTCATCCTCAACGGGCCGAACCTGAACATGCTCGGCCGGCGCGAACCGGACCTGTACGGGCCCGTCACCCTCGCCGAGATCCGCAAGCGGTGCGAGGCACTGGCCGCCGAGCTGGACTTCGAGCTGTTCTTCGGCCAGTCCAACGCCGAAGGCCAGCTGATCGACTGGGTGCACCAGGCGTACGAAGCCGAGGCGGCCGTCATCATCAACCCGGCCGGGCTGTCCACCACGTCGGTCGCCCTCTACGACGCGCTGCGCATGCTGGCCGAGCCGATCGTCGAGGTGCATCTGACGAACGTGTTCGGCCGGGAGCCGCTCTACCGCAACCTGCTGACCGCGGGCGCGTCCTGGGGTTTCCTGGCCGGGTTCGGTGCGGACGTGTACGAACTCGGGATGCGCGGGCTGGCCGGCCGGCGATGAGGGTGGGAATCCTCGGCTGCGGCCGGATCGCCCGCAACCACGTGGCGGCACTGCGGGCCGTGGACGGGGTCGAGGTGGCCGCCGTCGCCGACACGGTGCCGGGCCGGGCGCACGCCTTCGCGGACGCGCACGGCATCCCGTACGCCTCCGAAGACGTTGATCTCCTGTTGGAAAGCGGCCTGGACGCGGTGACCGTCTGCACGCCGCATGCCGCCCACGAGGCCGGGGTGCTCGCGGCCGCGCGTCACGGCGTCCACGTGCTGTGCGAGAAACCGATCGCCGTCGACCTGGCTCAGGCGCACCGGATGATCGCGGCCGCCGGTGACGCCGGGATCCGGTTCGGGGTGGTCTTTCAGCGCCGGTTCTGGCCGGCGGCGCAGCGGATCCGGGCCGCCCTCGACGACGGCAGGCTCGGCACGCTCACCGCCGGCGGGATCGTGGCGCGGCTGAACCGCGACGCCGCCTACTACGCCGAACCGGGCCGCGGCACCCGGGCAGCCGAGGGCGGTGGCGTGCTGATCACCCAGGTGATCCACCACATCGACCTGCTGCAGTGGTATCTGGGCCGGGCCCGCCGGGTGACCGGCCACTGCGCCACGCTCGTGCACGGTGGCGTCATCGACGTGGAGGACACCGCGGGCGCGCTGATCGAGTTCGCCTCGGGTGCGATCGCCACCGTGCAGGCTGCTACGACGTTCCGGCCCGGCCTGGGCATCCAGGTGTGGGTGTCGGACGCGGACGGTCACACGGCGGGGCTGACCGAGTATCCCGAGGGCGTCGGCTTCACCGACGTGTGGACGGTGCCCGGGCCGCCCGAACCCGTGCACGCCTACGAGCCGGGCAGCGGGCCCGACCTGACGCTGCCGGCCATCCACGATCATCTGGCGCCGTATCACGCCCGGCAGATCGCTGATTTCGTCGCGGCCGTACGTGAGGACCGCGAACCGGCGGTCACCGGCCGTGACGCGGTGCACGCTCTCGAGATCGTCGAGGCGGTGTACGCGTCGTCGCGTACCGGCACGACGGTCGTGCTGTGACGAGCGGGTCAGGCGGGCGTGCCGAACGGCCGGTCGAAACCCCGCTCGGACATCTGCCGGGCCATCGTCTTCAGGTCGTCGGCGAACTCGGCGACCCGGTCGGGGGTGAACCGGATCGACGGCCCGCTCAGCGCCAGTGCCGCGACGACGCCGCCGGAGCGGCCGAGGACCGGGGCTGCGACCGCCGACAGCCCGGCCTCGCGTTCGCCATGGCTCTCGCCGTATCCGGCGACGGCGGCAGCGTCGATCCACTCGCGCATGACGCCGGCGTGGCCGGGGCCGTGCGGGGAGCCCTTGGCGATGCGTTCCAGCAGGCCGGGGGAGGCGTCGCGCAGCAGCACCTTGGACGAGGCGCCGGCCCACATCGGCAGTTCGTCGCCGACGCGGACGACGTGCCGCAGCGGTTGCGGGCTCTCCTGCTGGGCGACGCAGACCCGGTAGATGTCGCGGGCGACATACAGGTTGACGGTCTCGCGCTGGCGGGTGGCCAGCTCGCGCATGCCGGTCTGGGTCTCCGGTGGCAGTTCCCAGCTCTTGCGGGCCAGGTGCGCCCACCGCCACAGGCCGGGCCCGGCCATGTAGCCGTTCGTGGTGGCCCAGAGCAGGCCGTTGTGCTCCAGTGTCGACACGAGTCGCAGCACGGTCGTCTTGGCGAGCCCGGTCGCCTCGACGATGTCGCGGACCGAGACGATGGGCCGGTCGTCGGTCAGCAGGCCGAGAATCCCGAGCGCACGCTGCACGCTGCGCACCCCCTGCTGGTCGACGGCCTCCGGCGACTCCACAGATCCCACACTCCTCGCGTCGGCTTTGTCCGGCCGCAGACCATCCTGCCGTGTCGCCCCGATCCTCCCGCCCCCGGCCCGGATTCACACATCCGTAACGGTCGGGACTCGAACTCTTGCCAGAACAACAGGTCGCCCGTACGTTACACGCAGTCCACACAGCGGTCCATATGGTCCGACTAGTGGTCCATTGAGCGGACGGAGGGCTTTCGTTGACTAGGGAAGGCTGGCGTGAACCGGCGGTCCTGCGCGCCTGGGGGTCGGTCGAGTTGTGGATCGCCGTCGTGGCACTCGCCGTGATCTTCGTGAGCGTGCTGTGGCAGGTGGTCAGCCGCTTCGTCCCCGCACTCAACTGGCCCGGCGTGGGTGAGCTGGCGAGCTACTCGCTGATCGTCCTGACCTTCATCATGGTCGGCTACCTGATCGGCAACAACGGCCACATCGCCATCCAGATCATCGATTACCTGGTCAAAGGCCGGGCGTTCGCGGTCGTCAAGGCGGTGTCCGCGGCGTGCACGGCGGTGATCTGCGCGATGCTCGTCTGGGAGGCCTACCACCTGATCGTGGCGTACTCCGGCCGCCGTACCGCCGCACTCGGCATCCCGATCGGGATCCTGTACGCCGTACCGCTGATCGGATTCGCCTCCGGCGCCATCCGTGCCGTGGTCCGGATCTTCGCCGCCGGCCACGAGGATGTCCCGTTCGACGCGGCGGAGGCGAGATGATCCTCGAACTGTGGATGGTCGGCGTCGCGATCGCCGTGCTGCTGTTCATCCGGGTTCCGGTCGGGCTCGCCTTCATCGGACCCAGCCTTTGGTACGCCCTGGCCGACGGCCGGTCCGCCGGGTTCGCGCTCAAGACCACCTTCGACGGTCTCAACAGTTTCCCGCTGCTGGCCGTGCCACTGTTCATCCTCGTCGGCGTGCTGGCCAACCGGCTCGGCATCGCCGACCGGCTCTACGAGTTCTGCCTGGCCGCCCTGGGCCGGCTGCGCGGCAACCTGGCCTACGTCAACGTCGGCTCCGCGGTCGGCTTCTCCTGGATGAGCGGCTCCGCGCTCGCCGACGTCGCCGGCCTCGGCAAGATGCAGATCCCGCAGATGGTCAAGGCCGGCTACCCGCACGGCTTCGCGTCCGGGCTCACCGCCGCGTCGTCGCTGATCAGCCCGGTCATGCCGCCGAGCATCCCGGCCGTCATCTACGCGGCCACCGCGACCGTCTCCACCGGCGCGCTGTTCGCCGCCTCGGTGCTACCCGCCTTCGCCATGGCCATCGGCCTGTGCGTCTACATCTTCATCTGGACCGCGCGCCGCCCCCAGTTCACCTCGGTGCCGTTCGACCGGGCCCGGTTCACCCGGGCCTCCGTCGGTGCGGTCGGCCCGCTGCTCACCCCGGTCATCCTGCTGGGCGGCATCCTCTCCGGGACATTCACGCCGACCGAGGCGGCGTCGGTCGCGGTCCTCTACATGCTGATTCTCGGCGTGTTCTACCGGACGGCCCGGCTGCGCGTGCTGGTGCAGGCCGCCCGGGAGACCGCGGTCATCACCGGCGGCATCATGCTCATCCTCGGCGCCGCCGCCCTGCTCGGGCTGATCCTCACCCGGGCCCACGTGTCCCGCGACGTCGCCGAGTTCCTCACCGGCGTGTCCAGCAACCCGTGGGTCTTCATGATCCTGGTGAACCTCATCCTGCTGGTGCTCGGCTGCCTGATCGACGCCACCGCGATCATCCTCGTGACGGTGCCGGTCCTGCTGCCGATCGCGATCGAGTTCGGCATCGACCCGATCTACTTCGGTGTCGTCATGATCATCAACTTGATGATCGGGCTGCTCACCCCACCGGTCGGCAGCGTCCTCTACATCACCAGCTCGGTCACCGGAAAACCGGTCGACGTCATCTTCCGTGGCGTCGCGCCGTTCCTCGTACCGCTGCTGCTGGTCCTGATCGTCGTCACCGCACTTCCCGGTGTCGTGCTGTGGCTGCCCAACCTGCTCGGATTCTGAGATTCGGGAGAAAGTCATGAGAAGACTAGCCGTCGCCCTGACGTTCGTTCTGCTCGCCGCCGGATGCACCACCGCCGGCAACACCCCCGCCCCGGAAGGCGCGAACCCCACCCTCGCCCTCAAGATCGGCAGCTCCCAGCCGGAGACCCAACCGAACTTCCACTGCGGCATGAAGCTGCTCAAGGAACGCATCGAGGCCCAGGCGGAGCTCAACCTCACCATCGACATGTTCCCCAACAGCCAGCTCGGACCGGACGCCGAACGCTTCGCCGGCGTGCAGAGCGGTGACATCGACATCGACCTGCAGGGCGGCTCGGCCATGTCGACCGCCTTCCCGAAGATCGGCGTGCTGGACGCCGCCTACGCCTTCAACGACATCGACCACTTCTTCAAATGGGTCGACCAGAACGGCAAGGACTTCTTCACCGAGTTCAACACGGCCACGAACACCACCATCCTGGACGCCTGGTACTTCGGCATGCGGACCTTCACCGCCACCAAGCCGATCCGCAAACCCGAGGACCTGGCCGGCCTGAAGATCCGGTTCCCGAACACCCCGCAGTTCCTGGCCAACGCCGAGGCGCTCGGCGCCAACGCGGTCGCCATCGCCGTCGAGGAGCTGTACCTCGCCCTGCAGCAGGGCGTCGCCCAGGGCCAGGAGAACCCGGTCGTGGCCACCCACGCCCAGAAGTTCGACGAGATCCTCAAATCCGCCAGCCTCACCAACCACCAGGTCGGCGTGCACTTCGTGGTGGTCTCCGACAAGACCCTCGACAAGATGAGCCAGCCGCAGAAGGACGCGCTCACCAAGGCCGTCCACGACATCCGCGCCGAGAACCGCAAATGCGTCGACGACGAGACCGAGAAGGTCCTCACCGGCTGGCGCGCCGACTCCACCCGTACCGTCGTGGAGATCGACCAGATCGACCGGGCCGCCTTCATCGGCAAGGCCGAGGCGTTCTTCAACAAGCACTACACCGGCGACAACCTGAAGCTCTACCAGAGCATCCGGGCATCCGCCTGATGGGTCACGTGCTGATCGGACTGGTCGGTGCCGGCATCGGCCAGTCCCACTCCCCGCTGCTGCACCAGCACGAGGCCGCCCGGCACGGGATCCGTCTGCTCTACACCACCATCGACTCCCACGACCTCGGCCTGAACGCCGACGACCTTCCCGGTCTGCTGCGCTGGGCCCGCCTGCTCGGCTACCGCGGGCTCAACGTCACCCACCCGTTCAAGCAGAGCATCGTCGGCCACCTCGACGACCTGTCGGCCGAGGCACGGCTGCTCGGCGCGGTCAACACCGTCGTCTTCGACGACCGGACCACCAAGGGCCACAACACCGATGGGTACGGCTTCCGCACGAGCTTCGCCGAACACTTCCCGCACGCGCCGCGCGAGCACGTCGTACAGCTCGGCGCGGGTGGGGCCGGCTCCGCCGTCGCGCACGCCATGCTCGCCCTCGGCGCGGCCCGGCTCACGATCGTCGACGTGGACCCCGACCGCGCCGACATCCTCACCCGCACCCTCGCGGCCAGGTTCGGCTCCGCACGCGTGACCACCGGCGTCCCCGGCGAGCAGAGCGATCTGCTCGCCGGCGCCGACGGCGTCATCAACGCCACCCCGACCGGCATGGCCCACCACCCCGGAACCCCCGTCGACCCCGCCGACCTGCGGCCCGGACTGTGGGTCGCCGACCTCGTCTACCGCCCCGCCGACACCGAACTGCTCAAGGCCGCCCGCGCCGCCGGCGCACCGACCCTGCCCGGCGCGCCGATGAGCGTCCACCAGGCCGTCGCCGCGTTCGAACTGTTCACCGGCGTGCCCGCCGACCCCGGCGCGATGCTCGCCGACTCCGCCGAACTGCTGCGCACCGGCGGCTGAACCGATGTGGAGCGCGGCGCCGTTCGTGTTGCTCCTGGCCGCCGTCGCGCTGCTCGAGGTGTTCGCGGCCGACTGGTGGGGCCGCCTGAGGAACAAGGTGCTGGTGGTCGCGGCGCTCGCGGTGCCGGCCACGGTCCACCTGCTCACGACCGGGCAGGCTGAGGCGCTCACCCACTCGATCGCCGAGTACGTGTCCTTCCTGTCCCTGCTCGCCGCCCTGTTCGTCATCTCCGGCGGCATCGAGATCCGCGGCTCGCTCGCCGGCACACCCCTGGCCAACGCCGGCATGCTCGCCATCGGGGCGGTGCTGGCCAACGTCATCGGCACCACCGGCGCCGCCATGCTGCTCATCCGACCGTTCCTGCGTGCCAACGCGCGACGCCGTACCCGCGCACATCTGGTCGTGTTCTTCATCCTGATCGTCGCCAACGCGGGTGGCCTGCTCACCCCGATCGGTGACCCGCCCCTCTATCTCGGGTTCCTCAAAGGGGTGCCGTTCGACTGGACGCTGCGGCTCTGGGGACCGTGGCTGTTCGTCAACGGCACCCTCCTCCTGCTGTTCAACCTGATCGACCAGTTCCTCGTCAACCGCGAGGAGCGGAGCGACCGCGCCACCGGACTGATGGACCAGCTCATCGCCCACCAGCCGCTGCACGTCGCCGGGAAGCGCAACCTGCCGCTGCTGGCCGCGGTCGTCGCTGTACTCCTGGTCAAAGGCACCCACCCCGTGCCGTTCGGGGTGCCGGAGGCGGCGCTCGGCGCGATCGGCTACCTGTCCTACCGGCTCACACCCCGCGCCGTCCACGACGGAAACCACTTCACGTTCGGCCCGATCGCGTCGGTCGCCGTCATCTTCGCCGGGATCTTCGTCACCATGACCCAGCCGTTGCTACTGCTCAACACCCACGCCGCCGACATCGGGCTACACCAGCCCTGGCAGTACTTCTGGGCCTCCGGGGCGCTGTCGTCGACGCTCGACAACGCGCCCACCTACCTCGCCTTCACCTCCGTCGCTGCAGGTCAGCTCGGCATCGGCGTCGACGACCCGAAGTATCTCGCCGCCCTTGTCGCCGCCCCGACCGGAAACGAACTCCTGGCCGCCATCGCGTGCGGCGCCGTGATGATGGGCTCGCTGACCTACATCGGCAACGGGCCCAACCTGATGGTCAAGGAAGTCGCCGAGCACCGCGGCGTACCCATGCCGCACTTCTTCGCCTACGCCGCCACCGCGACGCTGCTCATGCTGCCGGTGCTGACGGCCACCACGTTCCTGTTCTTCCGCTGACTCATAGGGAGGCCGGCATGTTCCAGCAGATCCGAGCACGATCCCTGGCACTCGTCACGGCGGCACTCGCGGCGCTGCCGGCGGCGGTCGCCCACGCGGCACCACCGCTCGCGTCCGTTCCCGTCCCGGCGGTCACCGGGCCGATCCCGTCCGTGGTCGGCAGCGACTGGACGTTCTTCTCCACCGACCTCGACCTGGCCGCCCGCGGATACGTGGAGCAGGAGTACTTCTACAGCGGCGAGGCCAACGTCTACGACGCGACCGTGGCACCCGGCATCGGCGCCCGGCCGACACCCTCACCGACCGCGAACATCGTCTCCGCCGGTCACCCGTACCGGACCCGGATGGTGGTCCGCCGTCCCGCCCGGCCGGCCGCGTTCAACGGCACCGTCGTCGTCGAATGGCTCAACGCGACCAGCCAGTACGACGTCGAGGCCCTCTGGTTCCGCACTCACGAGTTCCTGCTCCGCGACGGCTACGCGTGGGTCGGCATCACCGCGCAGAGCGCCCCGATCACCAACCCGGTCCTGGGCCTCAAGGCCTTCAATCCTCTGCGGTACGGCGAACTCGACCTCACCGGCGGCGGCGCCCTCACCACCGGTGACCCCCTGTCGTTCGACGTCTACGCACAGGGCCTGCAGGCCGTACGCAAGTCGGGTGTTCTCGGTGGTCTGCAACCGCGGATCCGCACCGTGATCGCCGCCGGGGTGTCGCAGTCCGCCGGCCGGGTCTCGGTGTTCGCCAACGCGATCCAGCCCCGCACCCGCCCGGTGGCCGACGCCGCCCTGCTGTACGTCGGCGGCGAGCGGCTGCGCGACGACCTCACCATGCCCGTGTTCAAGGTGCTGTCCGAGACCGAGTTCGCCTCCCCGCCCAACTCCGGCGCCAACGAGATCAGCTCGCTGCAGCCCGACACCGGCCGGATGCGTACCTGGGCCGTGGCCGGCACGTCGCACTCCGACTGGGCGTCGTTCGCCGTGCGTTACGCCCTGCTGCAACGCGACCAGCCGACCGCATCGTTGCGGGACAACTGCTTGCGGCCCAGCCGCAGCCGCATCCCGGACCGCTACACCCTTTCGGCGTCGATCGATCACCTGGCCCGATGGGCACGGCACCGGTCCGCGCCACCCGTCGCGCCGCTGATCTCCCTGGGCGCCGACGGCCTGACCGTGCAGCGTGACCGGCACGGCAACGCGCTCGGCGGGCTGCGCCTGGCGCCGTTCCAGGTGCCGGTCGCCGTCGACACCGGGGTCAACGAGAACCCGCCCGGCGGGACCGGGCTGTGTTTCCTCAACGGAACCCACCTGCCGTTCGACCGGGCCACCCTGACTGCCCGGTATCCCGACCGGCGCACCTACCTGCGGCAGTTCACCGCGGCGGTCCACGACAACCTGCGCGACGGGCACGTGCTGGCCGCCGACGCCCGCGAGATGCTCGCCGACGCGGGGGCGTCCCTGGCCGGCCGTGACCTGGAGTGCGTGGAGCTGTGTGCCAACGTGGCGCAGTTCCCGATCCAGCCGTCCACCCAGCTGCTGCGCGACCACACGGCGTTCCTCTACGCGCGTGGCGGCGACCGGCTGCTGCACAGCCTGGACCGGGCGACCCTCGCCGTGGCGCGCGGCCAGACCGACCCGGCCCACCGGGCGCTGCATTACGCGCAGGCCGTACGGTGGCTGGACGCCTACCGCGGCCAGCTCGCCCAGCTGCATCGCAGGGGAGCGGTGACCGGCGGCCAGGCCGCGCTCCTCGACGGCTACGCCGCCACGCTGATCGAGCGGCTCTCCGGTTCTTGACGCCACGATGTCCCGGACCGCGGGTCACCGCACGCGAATCGCGTGGTGACCCGCGGTCCGATCCACCGCAACTCGCTACGCCGCCCTGCAGCGTGGTGATCTACGCCCACTGGCGAGCCGCAGGTCACCACGGGTGGCGGTCCGGTCCGCAGTGTGGTGATCTGTGCCCACCGGCGAGCCGGGAGTCACCACCCGTTTTCAAGCCCGCGCCTGCGTGGTGACCTACGCCCACTGGCGAGCCGCAGGTCACCACGGGTGGCGGTCCGGTCCGCAGTGTGGTGACCTGCGCCCACCGGTAGACCGCAAGTCACCACGCGTCCGCGGTCCGGTCCGCAGTGTGGTGGCCTGTGCCCACCGGCGAGCCGGGAGTCACCACCCGTTTTCAAGCCCGCGCCTGCGTGGTGACCTACGCCCACTGGCGAGCCGCAGGTCACCACGGGTGGCGGTCCGGTCCGCAGTGTGGTGACCTGCGCCCACCGGTAGACCGCAAGTCACCACGCGTCCGCGTGCCTGGCCGCAGTGTGGTGGCCTGTGCCCACTGGCGAGCCGGGAGTCACCACGCGTCCGCGTGTCGGCGCCGGCGTGGTGATCTGTGCCCACTGGCGAGCCGCAGGTCACCACGGGTGGCGGTCCGGTCCGCAGTGTGGTGACCTGCGCCCACCGGTAGACCGCAAGTCACCACGTCAGTGGCATTGCCTGCGCCGGGTGGCCGCTTCGCGAGACCGTCGCCAGGGACAGCCCGCGGCCGGAACGGCGATGAGACGTCAGGGGCCGGTCAGGCCTGACGCGAGGCCAGCTGCACGACCGTGATGTCCGACGGCGCGCCGACCCGGACCGGCGGGCCCCAGGCACCGGCGCCGCGACTCACGTACAGCTGCGTGTCGCCGTACTGCTCAAGGCCCGCCAGGGTGGGGTTCGCCGCGTCGGCGATCAGCGTGGCCGGCCACATCTGGCCGCCGTGGGTGTGGCCGGACAGCTGCAGGTCGACGCCGTAGCGGACCGCGTCGTGGATCACCACCGGCTGGTGGGCCAGCAGCACCGCGGCCCGGGCCGGGTCACGATCGCCGAGCGCCTTGACGAAGTCGGGGCCCTCACCGGAGTCCTCGCCGGCGATGTCGTTGACGCCGGCAAGGTCGAAGGCGGGCATCGCGGTCCGCGCGTTCTCCAGCGGCTGCCAGCCCAGCTCACGGACCTTCTCGACCCACTCGTCGGCACCGGAGAAGTACTCGTGGTTGCCGGTGACGAAGAACGTGCCGTGCCGCGAGCGCAACCCGCGCAGCGGTTCGACCGAGTCGGCGAGCTCGTCGACGTCGCCGTCGACGAGGTCACCGACGACCGCGATCAGGTCCGGCTGGGTGGAGTTGATCGTGTCGGTGACCCGCTGCGCGAAACCGCGGCCCAGAATGGCGCTCAGGTGCACGTCGCTGACCACGGCGATCCGGAAACCGTGGGCGCTGCGCGGCAGTTTCGCCAGCGGCACGGTCACCCGCTTGATCGACGGGCCGTTCAGGGTGGTCACCGTGCCGTAGCCGACGGTGCCGAGGGCGGCCGCGGCGGCGGCTCCGCCGACCACCCGCGAGACGAACATGCGGCGCGACAGGGCGGGCGGTCCGGCGGCGGGTTCGTCGTCTTCCTTCTCGACCTCGGGTGTACGGGTGACGCCCTCCGCCCCGGCCATCACCGGCACAGGCACGGGTTCGGCGGCGCGGCTCTTGAGCAGCCGGGTCAGCAGCGGGCGGACCACCTCGCCGGCCAGCACCGCGAGCAGCAGGTAAAGGAAGACCGCCATCCACATGTAGCCGGGCCAGGCCAGCACGGTCTTCACCGCGAGCGGCACCGGCAGCGACTCGCCGGTCATCGCCACCACGGCCAGCACCGGCGCCGCGACGAACAGCGCGGTCCCCGCCCGCCGCCACCGGGTACCGGGCACGGTGGTGTCCGCCACCAGCCGCCGCCACAGGTACCAGTTCAGCGCGCCGAACACGGCCAGGACGAGAACTGCCGCCAGTACGGCGATAACGATCATGATGGGGTGCGGTCCTTCGCTCGACTGCGGGCGAAGCTATCAGCGGCTCGCTGTCGAAACCCTGAGAACCACCACTCGTAGCGTTGGTCACACCCGTCCGGCATCACGGAAACCCGCTACGTAGTGAAGATCATCTCCGGTACGTTCCGCGGATGCTCAGCAAGCTGCGCCGTCTCGACACGACCGACGTCATCGCCTGGCTCATCGTCGGCGGAATCGTCGTCGCGATCGGCGCGGGCATGGTCCGGGGCGCGATCGACCTGTACGTGGCCGCCGTCGACGACCCGCTGCTCGTCACGGGCTGCATCGCCGTAGCCGTCGCCGTCTACCTTCTCCTCAGCGCGGCTCGTCGAGCCGTCGGCAATACCTGGGAGAAACACACCTCCACCGCGTACGAGGTGGTTCCGGCGGCGCCGCTACCGGCCGGGCTTGCTCCCCGCCGCCCGGACCTCGGGGCCGCCCGGCGGCTCCTGGACGAGCTGACCCCGCTGGACGGCGACGCCGCGCGATTCGGGCTGCGGCGGCTGAGCGACGACCGGCTCGTACTGGACGGACTGTTCCACCACGCCCGCCGCGGCAGCCTGACCGAGCAGCTGCGGATCTTCACCGCGGCGGCGGTCGTGCCCGGCGCTCCGCCCTTGGCGTGCGCCCTGGCGAGCGTGGACCGCAACGGGTACGTGCGGGAGCGGGCGGTGCGCGCGATGGGCCGCCGACCGGTGCCGGAGTTCGTGCCGTTCCTGGTCGAACGCGCGGTCGACGTCGTCGAACCGGTCCGGGTCGCGGCCCTGGACGTGCTGCGCGACCTGGTCGCCACGAAACCGCGGGCGTGCCGGGCGGCGTTGCTGCTCTCGGGCAAACGGGTCGAGCGCCGCGACCACGCCGCCTCCGTGCTGGCGCTGATCGCCACCGTCACCGAGCCGCGGTGACGGCCCGGCCCGCCGGACCCACAGGTCACGGCGGGCCGGGAGGCGGCTATCGCGGGGTGTCGCAGATGATGCAGCGGTATCCACCGCCGAGCCGGGCGACGCCGATGGCGGCGAGCATGCCGAGCCCGGCCCACGCCAGCGCCGAGACGTCCAGGCTGTCGGGCACCACCGTTCCCGTGGCCGCCGGGTCGTTCCTGATCAGCTCCAGCGCGCCGCTGGTCAGAACCGACTTCGCGAGACCGCCGAGTCCCGAGGCCGTGGCGAGCAGCGCCGCGGCCAGATGGGTGGTGCTGACGTAGTACCGCCCGCCGCATCGGCGGCAGGGACTTCTCCGGGAGACATTCGACTGTGCCATGCCGAAACCTTCGTGGCCGCACCCGGCCGGCCACATCGGTGCCTGCCCGGGAACGGAATGCGGGTTTTCCCGCTGACCGCCCACCGGCGGCCTCGTCCGGGTTATCCCTCTTCCGATCCTGCCGCGCGGTCCCCGATCCTGAGCGGCATGCATCCGGTTCGCGGCGTACGCGGCCCGCTGGTCGTCCTGGTGGCCACGGGCTACGCGGTGTGGCTGGAACTGCCGGCGGTGGGCACCCCGTACCTGCTGACCTCGGTGGTGTTCGCGACGGTCGGTGTCGGGCTGGTGGTCACCGGAGTGCTGCTCGGCACGGAGCCCGGGCAGCGGCCCAACGCCCGGCTCTTCGTCGCAGCCGGGCTGCTCTGGCTGTCGAACGACCTCGGCGCGCGGATGACCGGGCCGTTCCCGGCACTGACCGTCCTGGTCCGGCCACTCGACGAACTCCTGCTGATGGTGATCCTGCTGCGCTATCCCGGCGTGCGGATCACCGACCGGATCAGCCGGATCGCCGTGATCACCGGGTGCGTCGCGCTGCTTGTCCCGCACTACGCGGGCAACCTGGTCTGGAACCCGGACGAGGCCGGTTTTCCCGACACGTTCTGGTGGCCCACGATCGTCACGGCGATGTCGGCGGCCAGGGCCATCACCACGGTGTACGCGATCGTCGCGATCCTGCTGCCCGCCGTGCTGGTCGGCCTGATCATCCGGCGGTACACGACCAGCCGTGGCCTGGCGCGGCGCGAACTGCGGCCGGTGCTCGCTGCGGCTGTCGCGGTCGCGCTGGCCTATGTCGTCACGCAGTCGGTGCTGCTCGCCGAGAGTTCCAACGATCTTGACGCGGCCCTCGCCACCCCGCAGAACCTGCTGCTGCTGGCCGTGCCGATCGCCTTCGGGGCCGCCGCGGTACGCCGATGGCTGGACCGCAGCGCCGTCGCCGACCTCGTGATGAGCATCCCGCAACCGGCCGATCTCGACACGGTTCGCGACGCGCTGCGGCAGGTGCTGCTGGATCCGTCGCTCGCGGTGTACGTGTGGCTGCCGGAGCGGCGGCTGTACACCGACGGCGACGCCACCTACGAGCAGCCACCGGAGGCCGGCCGGATACGCCGGGACCTCGCCGACGCGCGGGGCGAGCCGCTGGCCACGGTGCTGCTGGAACCGGCGCTCGACCGCCGTACCGACCTGGTCGACGCCGCACTGCGCGCCGCCGCACTGAGCCTGGAGAACGCCCGCCTGCACGCCGACCTGCTCGACCGGCTCCAGGAGCTGGAACGGTCCCGGACCCGCATCGTCGAGGCCGGGATCACCGAACGCCGCCGGGTCGAACGGGACCTGCACGACGGCGCCCAGCAGCGCCTGCTGGCCCTGGCCGCCACCATCGGCCGGGCCCACGCCGCCGCCGATCCGGCGACGCGGGCCGTGCTCGGCCAGGCGCGCACCGAACTGCGGGCGGCGCTGAAGGAGCTGCGTGACCTGGCCCGCGGGATCCACCCGGCGGTCCTGGAGCAGGTGGGCCTGGGCGCGGCCGTCGAGGCGGTGACCGAGTCGCTGCCACTCGCGGTCGACGTGGAGATCGACACCGCCGGGCGGTTGCCCCCGATGGTGGAGACGGCCGTCTACTTCGTCGTCTGCGAAGCGCTGGCCAACGTGGTGAAGCATGCCAGAGCCCGCCGTGCCGGGGTCGCGCTCCGGCGTACCACATCAGGGGTTGATCTGGTCGTCTCGGACGACGGCGCCGGGGGTGCGCGGGTGACCCCGGGCGGAGGCCTCGCAGGGCTGGCCGACCGGGTGGCGGCCCTCAACGGCCGATTGCACGTCGACAGCTCACCCGGCTGCGGCACCCGACTCACCCTGGAGCTGCCATGCGAGTCGTGATCTGTGACGATTCAGCCCTGTTCCGCGGCGGTCTCGCCCGGCTGCTGACCGAGATCGGCGTCGAGGTGGCCGCCGAGGCGGGGGACGCCACCGACCTCGACCGCAGGGTCGCCGAGACCGCGCCGGACGCCGTGATCCTCGACATCCGGATGCCGCCGACCTTCACCGACGAGGGTCTCACCGCGGCCGCACGGCTGCGCCGCGCCCACCCGCGGGTCGGGGTCCTGGTGTTGTCGACCTACGGCGAGACCGGCTACGCGGTACGGCTGCTCGACCTCGGCGGCAGCGTCGGCTACCTGCTCAAGGACCGGGTCGACGACGCCGAGGCCGTGCGTGACGCGGTCGGACGGGTAGCCGCCGGTGAGATCGTCGTCGACCCGGAGATCGTCACCCGGCTACTGCACCGCCATCGCCACGCCGAACTGCTCCGCGGTCTCACCGAACGTGAGCAGGCCGTCCTCGCGTACATGGCCGAGGGCCGCTCCAACGCCGCGATCGCCGGCCGGCTCTACCTGGCGCCGAAGACCGTCGAGGGCCACATCGCCATGATCCTCAGCAAGCTCCAGCTGGAACGGGCCAAGGACGACAACCGCCGTGTCCTGGCGGTCCTGACCTGGCTGCGCGGGAACGGCTGACCGGCCGAATTCATTCACCGGTGATGATGGCGGTTGCCGGATCCACACCGACACTCAGGCCATGACGGACCTGCAAACCCGATTCCTGACGGTACGGCAGGCGGCGTTCATCGGTGTCGGCGCAATGGTCGGCGCGGGGATCTTCGCCCTGCTCGGCGCGGCCGGTGAGGTGGCCGGCGCGGCCGTGTGGCTGTCGTTCCTGATCGCCGGTGTCATCGCGGCGCTCCAGGGCTACTCGTTCGCCAGGCTCGGCGCCCGCTACCCCTCCGCGGGAGGCCTCCTCGAATACGTGACCAGGGGTTTCGGGCCGGGGCACGTCACCGGTGTCACCGCGTGGCTGACGTACGCGGCCAACGCCATCGTCACCGCGATGGTGGCCGTCTCCTTCGGCAGCTACGCCAGTGCCATGTTCACCGGCGAGAACGCCGTCTGGGCGAAGGCCTTCGCCGTGCTGATCATCGTGGTGATGACCGTGGTGAACATCGCCGGTTCGACGCTCGTCGCCCGGGCGCAGACTGTGATCGTCTACCTGGTGCTCGGGATCCTCGTGGTGTTCGCCCTGGTCACGCTCGCCAACATGGATCCGTCGCTGCTGGCCTTCTCCGGCTACCCGTCGTTCCGCGACATCATCTCCAGCGTCGCGCTCACCTTCTTCGCGTTCCTCGGCTTCGGCATCATCACCTTCACGGCCAAGGATCTGAAGCAGCCGGCCCGGCAGCTGCCCAAGGCGATGTACCTGGCCCTGGTCATCGCCACGGTCATCTACGTCGCCATCGCGCTGGGGGTCTTCGGCACCCTGACGGTCGACCAGGTGATCGAGTCCGGCGACACGGCACTGGCCGTCGCCGCGCAGCCGTCGCTGGGCGACGCCGGCTACTGGCTGATGGCGATCACCGCGCTGTTCGCCACTGCGGGCGCCACCAACGCGGGCCTGTACCCGGCGGCCGGCCTGTCCGACCGGCTCGCCGAGACCGGGCAGTTCCCCGGGCTGATGGCCCGGCGCCTCGGCGGCCGCGCCTCGGTCGGCCTGCTGATCCAGGCGGCGGCCTGCGTGCTGCTGGCGGCGTTCTTCGACCTGGACGCTATCGCCTCGATCGGTAGCGCCGTGGCCCTGCTCATCTTCACCTTCATCACCGCAGCCCACTTCCGGGTCCGCTCCGAGACCGGCGCCAGCGCCGCGATCCTGACCCTCGCCATCGGCTCGGCGGCCATCGTGCTGCTGACCTTCACCTTCACCACGCTCATCCACGAACCGGCCTCACTGGTCACCCTTGCCGGGGTGCTGGTGCTGAGCATCGCGCTCGAACTGGGCTGGCGCCGCCGATCAGGGAGTAGAACATGAACGGTCTGCTGATGTGGGGACTCGTCCTGCCGGTGCTGCTGGTGGTCGCGGGCGTGCTCGTCTGGCTCCGCAAGCGCAACGGGCCACGCTGACCCGGTGGCGTCACTCCTCGCCGTCGTCCTCGTCGTCCTCGTCCTTCGGTTTCGGAGGCTTGACCTTCTTCTCGGCCGGGGCCGGTTTGGCCGGCTCGGCCTTCGCGGGCTTCGGTGCGGACGCGGTCAGCGGGGCGGTCTGTGCCACCGACAGAGTGATCCGGCATTCGGTGTCGTCGAGCTTGAAGTGGCCGGGCGGGGTGTTCGAACCCCGGTAGGTGCCGCGCACGACCGCGGTGTGGTCGTGACCCGGCGCGAGTTCGGCGACCCGGGCGGCGACCGTCCGGCCGCTCTGCCGCCAGCGGCCCGGGGTTCCGCCTGCCAGCCGGTGATCGGCGGCCAGGGTGAAGGTCAGCGACGAGGCCGGGATGGGCACCTGCCCGGAGTTCGCCACGTTGACCTTGGTGGTGAACCGGCCGTCGGCGGCTGCCACGACGAACCCGACCGTGCACTGCGGCCGAGGCGGGGCCGTGCTCGGTGCGGCCGGGACCGGGGCGGCGGCCTGCGCCTGCGTCGTGGGTCCGGGCGAGTCGTCGGGCAGCATCACCGCGCCGGCCGCTCCGGCCGCCACGAGCACGGCCGCACCCATGACGGCGACCCGCCGGGACCGTCGCGGGCCGCCGCCCGGCATGGTGGCCGCCTCGGTCGGCGCCGGCCGGGTGTGCCGCTCCGGTGCGGGGACGGGGGCGGTGCCGGGCGTGCCGGGAAGCGCGAGGATCACCGGGTCGAGGCCGGCCGCCGCGGCCAGTGCCACGGCGGCCTCGGCGGCGGCCGGGCGGCGGGCGGGGTCCTTGGACAGGCAGCGGCGGCACAGGTCGGCCACCTCGGCCGGCAGCCCGGCGATGCGCGGCAGGACGGCCGGCTCCTGGTAGCGGTGGGCCCGCAGCATCTGGGTCGCGGTCGACGCCTCCCACGGCAACCGCCCGGCGAGCGCACGGTAGAGCAGCAGGCCCAGCGCGTACACATCGGTCGACGGGCGTACCACCCCGTGTTCGAGACGCTCGGGCGCCAGATAGGCGGGTGTGCCCAGCAGGTGACCGGTCCGGCGGTCGTCGTCGCCGGACAGCGCTGATATGCCGAAGTCGAGCAGCTTCACCCGGGCGCCGGAGACGACCACGTTGGCCGGTTTCACGTCCCGGTGCACCACGTTGCGGTCGTGGGCGGCGGCCAGTGCCGCGGCGACCTGGGTGCCGATCACGACGGCGGTCTGCCAGGGCAGCGCCCCGGCGGTGAGCAGCTGCGCCAGGGTGCGGCCTTCGGCGACCTCCATGACCAGGTACGGCAGCGTGCCGGCCTCGCCGTAGTCGTACACCTCGACGATGTTGGGGTGTCGCAGCCGGGCGATCGCCCGCGCCTCGGCACGGATGTCGGCCAGCAGCGACCGGTCGCGTGCCAGGCCGGGGGAGAGGACCTTGACCGCCACGTCACGGCCGAGCACCTCGTCGTGGGCACGCCACACCACCGACATGCCGCCGGCGCCGAGCCGGCCGCGCAGCCGGAACCGGCCGTCCATCAGGTCTCCGGGGTTCATCGAGAGCTTCGATGCCCCCATGTACGGGTGCGGAAACGCTCCGATCAGCGTGAGCCTAAGATCACCGGACATGGACAATGTGACGCACGCGCTGATCAGCGTCATGGTCGGTGAGACCGTCCATCGGGCTCTGCCGCCGTCGGCGGTGCTCAGCGACCGCGCCCGCCGGACCGTCGCCATCACCGTCATGGTGGTCGGTGGCAACCTGCCGGACGCGGACGTCCTCTACACCACGTGGGCCGGCACCACGCTGGACTACCTGCTGCACCATCGCGGCCACACCCACACCATCCCCGGCGCGCTCGGCCTGTCGCTGCTGCTCTTCCTGGCCGTACGCCTGTGGTGGTGGCGTCGCAAGATCACGCCGAGACCGGCGGACACCTGGTTCCTCGCCGGGCTGTCGGTGCTGGCGACGCTGCTGCACATCGCCCTCGACCTGACCAACAACTACGGCGTCCACCCGTTCTGGCCGCTCGACAACCGCTGGTACTACGGCGACGCCGTCTTCATCATCGAGCCGCTGCTCTGGGCCTGCTGCTCGGTGCTTCTGTTCGTGCTGCCCAGCCGTACCTGGCGCATCCTGATCGCCCTGGTGCTGACGGCTGGACTCGGCCTGAGCTGGTTCAGCGGGTTCGTGCCGCTGTCGATGGCCGCCCTGCTGACCGTGCTGACCGCGGGGCTCGCGGCGGCGAGCCGGTTCGCGCCGCCGCGGGTGGCGCTGGCTGCCGGTGTCGCCGCCTGGCTGGCGCTGACCGCGACGTTCGTGATCACTTCGAGGACCGCGGAGAGCCGCTTCGAGGCGCTGCTCACCGACTACTTCCCGCAGACCCGCACCCTCGACGTAGTCCTGACGCCGATGCCCGCCGACCCGCTGTGCCGTGAGGTGCTGGCCGTCCAGCGGTCCGGCGACCAGTACGTCGTGCGCCGCGCGTTCCACTCCCTGACGCCCGGGTGGATCCCGGCCCGCCGGTGCGCCGAGATGTACCCGGGCGGCACTCCCGACCCGACCGCCCGGCTCACCCCGATCGCTCAGCCGTCCACCGACGAGGTGAACTGGGCCGGCGAGCTGACGATCCCCGCGACCCTGCTGGCCGATCTCGGCTCCGAGTACTGCGCCGTCGGCGCGTTGCTCCAGTTCGCCCGGGCGCCGTGGGTCGTGCCGAAGGGCGACGGCTGGATCGTCGGCGACCTGCGCTTCGACCGCGAGCCGGGACTCGGGCTGGCCGAGGTCGAGGTCGGCCCGGGCCAGGACGAGTGCCCCCGTCTGCCGGCGCCGTGGGTGCCGCCGCGGGAAGACCTGCTCGACTGACCGGTCAGCCCTTCCCGTCGAGGAAGGCCCCGACATCGGTGGCGATCTGGTCGGGGTATTCGCCGTTGATCGCGTGCGAGGCGTCGGGATAGGTCTTCACCGTGGCCGCCGGCAGCACGTCCCCGGCGTACGCGGCTGCTGCGGCGGCGTCGTGCATCCGGGACTTCCCGGCCAGCAGCACCAGGGCCGGCGGTTCGAGGCGGCCGAGCCGGTCCCGGTCCGGCCGGGTGGGTGCGGACAACTTCATCACGTACGCCTGAAGCCCCTGCTCGATCATGTCGGCGACAGGGACGTCCTCGACCGGTGCGTCGTTCGCGGTCCAGCTCGCGAAGTCGTCGCGCCATGAGCGCGGCGCCCACCGTACGCTAACCGGAATCGATCGCAGGATCACCGCTGCCGACAGGTCCGCGAAGGTCAGCACAGGGTCCAGCACGATGACGCCGGCCACCTTCGCGGGCTGGTGCAGGGCCAGGTTCATCGCCGTCCACCCACCGAACGACAGGCCGAACAGGTGGAACCGCGGCTCGGGCAGTGCCAGGAGCACCTCGTGCAGCCACCGCGCGTGGTCGGCGTCGCCGGTGATGGGGCGTTGCTGGACGCTGAGGCCCGGTTCGCCGAGCAGGTCCACCGTGTAGACGTCGCGCAGCCGGAGCAGTGACGGCAGGTTGTCGGCCCACACCGGGGACGCCGAGGCGCGCCCGGGCAGCAGCAGCAGCGGTGCGGCATCCGGCTCGCCGGTGCCGTCGAAGTGGTAGACGCGCACGACGCCGTACCCGGTACGGATGTCGAGTGTGCGATCCGGGGCCGGCAGTTCCGCCATCGCCTCGCGATAGGTGGCGAGGAACCGGTCGTGCGCCGCGGCCGAGGTGAAGTAGCCGACCGGTGCCGGGTCGCGCAGCGCGTAGGCGCCGCTGGCCAGCAGGACCATGAGGACGGTCCCCGCCCAGAGGAGCGGGCGGCGGCGCCGGCGCAGCCAGTTTCCGATCTTCCGTGCCGTCGTCCTAACCATACGGTCAGACTACTGACCACGCGGTAGATTTTCCAACCGAGCGGTTATCGGTACGGTGGTGCGGTGCCCGCGAAACCTCTGACCCTCACCGAGCAGGCCCGCCGTGCCCAGCTCATCGGCGTGACCATCGACCTGATCGCCCGGCACGGCTATGCCGGCACGTCACTGGCCCGGATAGCCGAGGCTGCGGGCATCTCGAAGGCCGCCGTGCTGTACCACTTCCCGTCGAAGGACGCCGTGGTCCGGGCCGCCTACGACTCGGTGCTGGAGGGTCTGACCGCACGCGTCGGAGCGGCCGTCGCAGCCCAGTCGGGTGCCGCTGCGGTCGAGGCGTACATCCGCTCGATGGTCGGCTACCTGGCCGAGAATCCGGCGCACACCCGCATGATCGTCGAGGCGATCGTGGAGGCTCCGGCTGTCGACGACACCCCGGGCGCCCCGAGCCGGCGGCAGTCGGTGGCGGCACTGATCGCCGCGGCCCGTGACGCCGGTGACTACCGGGCCGACGTCGACCCCGGGTTGACCGCGGTGATCATGAACGGAGCCCTGGACGCGATCGTCTCGGAAAGCCTCACGGATCCCGCCTTCGACACCGCGGCCGCCGCCGGGTACCTGATCGACCTCCTGCGCCGCACTCTGCGATAGGTGACGGTCAGGCCGCCACGATCGAGCGGGGCTCGTGCCAGGCGACACCACCGCCGCCGCTCTCGTAGTGGCGCAGGTGCACCTCCTGCATCGAGACGGCGTTGCGGACCTCGGCGAAGAGCAGGTCTACGGCGAGCGCCCCGTGCTGCTCGTCGGCCGCCCTGGACGTCTGGACCGTGCCCTGGATGACGAAGGCGGCCAGCGCGATCGGGACGGCGCCCAGAGCTGCCGTCATCGCGAGGTTGCGATCGCCGATGCGTGGCTTCTTCACGGCTCACTTCATCGGCGGAATCCCCCGGACCGGAGGTGGCGGGCGGGGAGCCTGCTCACAGCACGAAAACCTGGCCCGTCAGTGCGCCCTCGACCGACCGCACGTAGGCCTGCGCGACCCGGGCCAGGGGAACCGGTTCCATGCCGGGAAAGTAGTCGCCGTAGGTGCCGAGGCTCTCGGTGAAGACCGTGGGGCTGACCGCGTTGATCCGCTGCGGAGCGATCTCGATGGCCGCCGCCCGCACGAACGCCTCCAGGGCGCCGTTGGCCATCGAGGCGGCGCTGCCGGACGGGATCGGCTCGCGGGCCAGCACGCCGCTGATCAGGGTGAAGGATCCGCGTTCGCCGATCCGGGCGAGGCCCTGGCGTACCAGCTCTATCTGGCCGGCGACCTTGCCGCGATAGGCCGCCAGATAGTCCTCGGCGGTCAGCTCGGTGATCGCCTTGAACGGTGTGTGGCCGGCGGTGCTGACGACCGCGTCGACCCGGCCGGCCCGCTCGTACATGGCGCTGACCTGGGCCGGGTCGGTGATGTCGTACCGCAGGTCGCCGCTGCGGCGCGCGACCGCCAGGATGTCGTGGCCGCGAGCGGCAAGTTCCTTGCCAACGTACGTGCCGAGGGTGCCCGTGGCACCGGCGAGAAGAATCCGCATGCCGCTCACGCTAGGTACGGACGCGGCGACGGGGAAATGCCGTTCATGACGCCATCTATGCTTGCCGGTTATGAATGTGGAGCTGCGGCACCTGCGGGCGCTGGTCGCCATCGGTGACGTGGGAACCATCAGCGGCGCGGCGCGACTGCTGCGGATCAGCCAGCCCGCGCTCTCGCGCACCCTCGAGCAGCTGGAGAGCCGCATCGGCACGCCGCTGGTGGAGCGTACGACCCGCCGCCTGGCACTCACCGACGCCGGCCGGGTCCTGCACGAACGCAGCCACGCGATCCTCAACCAGGTCGACGACGCCCTGGCACAGGCCGCCACGGGGCCCCGCCCGCTGCGTGTCGGGTTCGCCTGGGCGCTGCTCGGCGAACGGACGACCGCCGTGCTGCGCGCATGGCGTGAGCGGTTTCCGGAGACTCCGGTCCGGTTGTACCGCCGTGACGACCCCGAGGCGGCGTTGCGTCGCGGAGAGCTGGACATGGCGGTCGTGCGCACGATGCCAGCTCCGGACGGCGATGTGATCGCGGAGGAGTTGTACAGCGAGGACCGCTTGGTCGCCGTGCCGGACGGGCATCCGCTGATGCTGTCCGGCGGTGTGCGCCTGGCGGACCTCGCCGATCACCCGGTGGTCGTCTGTTCCACCGCGGCGACGACGGCGGGATTCTGGGTGCGGGGCCGGCAGCCGCACATCGTCGAGGTGGACGGCGTCGACGAGTGGCTCACCGTGATCGCCATCGGTGAGGCGCTCGGCGTCACCACGGAGGGCACCGGGCACAGCCACCCGCATCCCGGAGTCCGCTATCTGCCCATCACGGACGCCGGAGCGGTGACCGTCCGGCTGCTCCGGCCGCTCGTGCCCACCCACCCGGCAGCCGAGGCGTTCGCCGACCATGCGCGGAAGGCCGTCGGCGGGTCGTGACAGGGCGGGTCGTGACAGGAGCAGTTCCGCCATGCGAAGCTACCCGTCGGTAACATTGTCGGCGGGAAGCGGGCGTGATGACGGATACGACAGAGGTCCACTGGCAGGAACCGTCCGTGCTCGACCCGGGCGTGGTGCGCCAGGCCTGGCGGTCGGCGGAGGCGCTGCACGGGCTGATCTACTTCGCGCCCGAGGCCCACGAGCGCTACGCGGCACTGGGCATCGACGCGCGGTCCGGGTACTTCGCGTCCCGGGCTGCGGCCATGGGACCGGTCGGACCCGCCCCGGTGGTCGCCGCGTTCTTCAACTTCAACCCGGCGCTGGTCGCCCGGGCGCTGCCCGCGGCCTGGGAGCGGACCACACCGGCGGCCGTGCTGGCGGCCCGCACGGAGGCCGCCGGAGCCGCGCTGAGCCGGGCCTTCGGCGGACTGGTCGACACCCCGGAGATCCGCGAGGCGGCCGACCTGGCCCGCCGGGCCGCCGAGTCCGTCGCCGGTAACCCGGAGGGCCGCCCGATCTTCGCCGCGCACGCCGCGCTGCCCTGGCCCGACCACCCCCACCTCGTCCTCTGGCACGCCCAGACGATCCTGCGCGAGTTCCGCGGCGACGGCCACGTGGCCGCCCTGCTGCTGGCCGGACTGACCGGGCTGGAGGCGCTGGTCCTGCACGTCGCCTCCGGCGAGGTGCCGCGCCGGTTCCTGCAGCGCAGCCGCGGCTGGAGCGACGAGCAGTGGGCCGAGGCGGCCGACCGGCTGCGCGGACGCGGACTCGTCGACGGCGACGAGCCCGCCCTGACCGACCGCGGCCGCGCCCAGAGGGCGTGGATCGAGGCGGCCACCGACCGGCTCGCCGCGCCCGCCTACACGGCACTCGGTGTCGACGGTTGCCTGCGCTTCACCGAACTGGCCCGGCCGCTGAGCCGCGCCGTCGTCGCGTCCGGTGCACTGAGGGCCGCCACGGCCGGCTGACCGTTTCCGATGCTCAGCGATCGTGGTGCGAGGCCGGTCGAGAATGGTGTCGGCGATCTCCCAGCCGTTCCAGCGGTCCAGCGTTACTCGGCCGCCTCCTCGCAATTGCCGGCAAGAATGAGCTGGAGGTCAGCCTGAACGAGTTTGGGCAGCTCGCCCGATCGGGCTCAGTTCGGGCTACCGGGATATTTAGCGGGAAGCGATGCCGAACGAGCGACTGCTGGGCCGGCGAGGCCCGTATGGCGGCGCTTTTACGTGCAGCAACATAGCTCATTCGGGCGTATTGATCCCTGTTGCCATGCCTGAGGCGACATGGGACCATCCGATAAGGACGCCCGGTCGAGCCTGGACGGAGAAGCGCAGTGGGATTGGTAGAAGTCGCAGTCCTCACTCTGAGTCAATCCATCGCGAAGACAGCATGCACCGTCTGGTTGGGCGAAAACAAGCTGGCCACACAATTTGGCCACGATGTCATTGACCGCCTGGCTGCAAAAGTCGGTGCGCCGCGCGATCAGCGTCGCTTCGATCGATTCTGGAAGGAATCTGTAGAGCAAGTATCGGAGCAATTAGAGGCCTATATCGACCATGAGTTCGCGGACGTCGAGGAGAACGAACGGGTAGCGGCGATCGAGGCGGTGGGGATGGCGTTCAACTCGGCGTCCCTGACGGAAGCCGACCTCTTTCGTCAGGATCTCGACGCCGGCTACCTGGCGCGATACATACTGGACCGCAATCCGGAGAGAGTGGAAAAGTCCGGTCTGTCCGCCGGCGGCGAGCGTCTTTACGACATGCTGTTGCATGAGAGCTCGGCGTATGCAGTGGAATTTGCGCGAACGCTACCCTCAGCTGGAATCTCGGCCCTTACCGAATTGCTGCGCAGATCATCGCAAATCCTGGACATGCTCGAGGAGGCACTTGTCCAGTTGGCCAACTACCGGGGAGGATCTGATTTCGAGCGGAACTACCGACAGCTTGTCGTCAATAGGCTTGATCAGGTCGAACTCTTTGGGGCAACCCTGTCGAACGTCTCTCAGCGATATCCATTGTCGGTGGCGTATTTAAGCCTGTCGGTTAGCGGGAATGCTGGATTTGGGCTTTCTCAACGTGTGGCTCCTGCCGACGTGAACGTAACCCCTAAAGCCAATACGGCTTTAAGCTCAGTGGAGGATGCTCTACTGCCCTCCCGAAGGTTGTTGATCCGGGGCCAAGCTGGAATCGGAAAAACCACACTGCTCCAGTGGATTGCAGTCCAAAGTGCTCGACGCGCTTTTACGGAACAGTTGGAACGCGCTGGCTGGAACGATACCATCCCATTCTTCGTGCGATTGAGGCGCTATGTCGACTCCGAGTTGCCAACGCCCGCAGGATTCCTGCACGAGGTAGGTAAGCATATCGCGGACGAGATGCCTCCAGGTTGGGTTCACGAACAGCTCCGGAGCGGTCGGGCAGTGGTTCTGATCGATGGGGTAGACGAGCTGCCCAGCGCACGGCGCCGCGACGTCAAGAGATGGCTCGCCGACCTGATCGACGCTTTTCCCCGCGCGCGGTACATAGTAACCTCGCGACCGGCGGCAGCTGCGAAGGATTGGCTGGAGGATGAGAAGTTCCCGTTCGCGGAACTGGAGCCAATGAATCAATCGGATGTGTCAATCTTTGTGACCAGATGGCATGAAGCCGTCGCGAGTCAACGGCTGAGCCCTGAGGAACGCGAAGAACTGGTCGGCTACCGGGACCACCTGATCGGCGCGATCAAGAATCGACGTCACCTTCGCCAACTAGCTGGCTATCCGCTGCTGTGCGCCTTGCTGTGCGCACTCCACCGGGATCGCAAGACTCAACTTCCCGGTAATCGTATGGAACTTTACGACGTAGCTCTTCAGATGCTTCTTGAACGTCGTGACAGTGAGCGCCGGGTAGCGCTGAATGACAAACTCACGCGAACCGAGAAGACCATCCTGTTGCAGGACATAGCTTACTGGTTGATCCGTAATAACGCGTCGGACGCACTACGAACCACAGTAATTGACCGGCTATCGCAGCGGCTCGCCGTGATGCCGCAAATCCAATACTCCCCCGAAGACACATACCACGTCCTGCTGGAGCGCACCGGCCTTCTTCGTGAACAGGTGGAGGGACGTGCCGACTTTATTCATCGGACCTTCCAAGAGTATCTGGCAGCCAAGCAGGCCATGGCGGAACGCGATCTGGGCCATCTTGTTTCAAATGCGCACCTCGACCAATGGCGTGAAGTGGTCGTCATGGCTGCCGGTCACGCCGCTCCCGCTGATCGTTCTGAACTCTTGACGGGACTTCTCACAAGGGCAAGTGGGCAAGAAAGCTACCCAAATCGAGAAGCACTGAATCTGGTGGCATTGGCGTGCCTGGAGACCTCTGCGGAGCGATCACCTGAGTTGGATAAAAGAATTCGCGACGCGGCCGCGAACCTGATACCGCCAAAGACGTCAGATGCCGCGGATTCTTTAGCCAGAGCCGGTACGTTCGCCTTGGATCTCCTGTCGGTGAGCAATCCGGCCAGCAAGGACGAGATCTTGAACAGCATTCGTGCCGCGGTGTCGATCGGAGACCCGGCCGCACTCAGCTTTCTAGGTCGGCTCGCGCGTACTGAAGATGTAGAAGTTTGCTCACTTCTCTATCAAAGCTGGCCCCGATTTGATGCTGAAGAATACGCCCTGATCGTACTGAAGGATTTGCCTCCGCCCGAAGGCGGGCTCATCATCGGAGATCCTTCCTTCGCCACAGCACTCAAGTATCTGAAGGGACTGGAATCGCTGGTCATGGTCGATAGGACTGGACATGTCCCACAACTCGGCATGGACTTTCTCCGCGACATGAGCAGCTTGCGTGTAATCCAAATTTCGGGGTTCACGGTTGCCGAACTACCGCCGATATCGACAACGAGCCTTGAAGAAATCGCTATCACGTTAGACGCCAAGCATCTGATATCTGCGGAGCCTTTGGCGGTGGGGTCGATGCGTCATATTTCGACGCTTCGCTCCCTGGATTTGCTATACCCTTCAGTCGATCTCAGCGCACTGAGCAGCTGCACAAGCTTGAGGAGCCTTACCCTTTGGGGCGTATCGGGTCGAGACATGGCTGACCTGGCCAGTCTCCGAAATCTGAGCCGATTAAAGCTTCTGGGCCTGCGTGATGTGGCTGACTTCGACTTCCTTGCCCCCTGGTCGGCCAATTTGACCGAACTCGAGATTGCCTCCGAATGGTGCGATACGGAAGCCGTCAGTCGACTCAAGGGGTTGAAGAAGCTGCGGATCAATGTCGATGTCCGCCCGAATCTGGCTCCACTGGGTCAGCTTTCAAAACTGGAAGAACTCCACCTGGAAGGGCCTTTTACGTCAGGTGTTGACCTGGCAGACATTCGAACCCTCAAAAGCTTGAAGGAGCTGCACGTACGCTTTGCCAAGTATCTCGATCTTAAACCGCTGGATGTCATCCCGAATCTTCGCGTAACTGTAAGCGCAACAACTGTGCTTCACGGCGGTCAGGCACTGGCGACCCAAAATAGACTGAATCGCATATGACTCGAACGCGTCGACCCCACGTGAGGCAGACATTCGGGTGAGCCTTTTCATCCGGAGCAGGTCGGGTGCTCGACGTCGTGCAGGACGAGGACGGCCTGCACGATCGCAGGCGGGCCAGAGAGAGCAGGGCCACCTGCACGGTCACGACGAAATTGGCTCCGTCATCGAGGTCGCCTGGAGAGAATCGGTTCTTGCAGACGTTTGGGCGGGCCGGACCCCGTTCGTCGCGGGCATAGTGACCGCCGCTGGCCACCGCACCTCCCGGTCCTCCACCGAAAACGCCTCAACGGGTCGACACCGAGTTGGTCGGCGGGGCCCGGTGTACCTGTTAAGGACGGTGAAACGTGCGTCCCGGTCGCCGGATTCAGCCGGTCGTGGTCGAGGTTCCGAGGGGTGTTCCGGCGGTGGGCTCGGGGTGGGCGCTCAGACGCCAGCCGTTACGGCCCGCGGCCTTGACCTCGTACATCGCCGCGTCGGCGCGGCGCAGCAGGCCGGCCTGGTCGGCCGGGCCGTCGCCGACCAGTGCGATGCCGATGCTGGCACCGACCCGCGCCGGCTGCCCGTCGATGACGGCCGGCTCGGCGACGGCCCGGACGATGCGTTCGGCCAGGCGCGCGGCCTCCTCGACCGGCTGTCCGGCGAGGACGACGAACTCGTCGCCGCCGAGACGGCAGACGACGGCGTCCGGGGCCTCGCGGGTCAGCCGTGCCGCGATCTCGCACAGCAGGCGGTCGCCGGCCGCGTGCCCGCGGGTGTCGTTGACGGCCTTGAAGCCGTCCAGGTCGATGAGCAGCAGCGCGCTGTCGGCGCCGGTCGTGGCGTACCGCTGGATCGCCGCGTCGGCGTGGTGGGCGAAGTATGCCCGGTTGGCCAGCCCGGTCAGCTCGTCGTGCCACGCCTGGTGCTGCAGGCGCTCGGCGAGGACCCGGTTCTCGGCCAGCAGCCGGCCGTTCTCGCGCAGCGCGGCGAGCTGGCGGACCGCCACCAGGCACAACAACAGTCCGACCCCGATCACGACCCCCCAGCGGCGCCCGTCCAGGCCCGGTCCGACGACGATGACGAGCAGCCCGAAGGCGGCGGCCGACGCGCCGTACGGCAGCACGCTGAACGGCCGGCGGGCAGCGCCCCGCGACCGCGTCGTGCCCGCGACGGTGACCCGGTACTGGATCAGTGCTCCGGCCAGCGACGACAGCTGGGCCAGCAGTAACAGCGCCGTGGGGGCCATCCGGACCTGGTCGGGGTCGCCGGGCATGCTGGTGGCGACGGCCGTCAGCACGATGCACGCGGCGTAGCAGGCCACCGTCGGCCGGGCGAGCAGTTTCGCGCCGACGAACGCGACCCGTAGCACCCCGAACCCGGCGACCAGGACGGTCACCGGCAGCGCCATGGCCTCCGACAGCGACAGCCATCCGCGAGCGGGTGACCAGCTGTGGCTGACCGTGAAGTACCAGACGAACGAGGCCGCGCCGAGCAGCACGATGCCGGTGTCCAGGCTGACCCGCAGCCGCTCCGCCCCGCTCTGCGCGATCGTCGGGTACCTGAAGACGGCGAACAGCGTGAGCAGGCCGGCCAGCGGATAGATCAGCTGAGCGCCGTACATCGGCACCGCCGGTCCGCCTGCCGCGGTCACGAACATCGCGGTCAGGTCGACCGCCATGCCGATCGTGTACGCCAGCAGCGCGTACACCATGCTGGTCCAGAATCGGGCGGCCGGAGCCGGCAGACCGGGAGCCCGCGCGGTGCGATGGAAGACACAGGTCAGCGCGCTGATCAGCACCAGATCGGCCACGACGATCGCGGGCCGGGCCACCGCGGCCGGCAGCGTCGCGGCTGCGGCCAGTGCCAGGACCGCGGCCACCACCCCGGCCGGCAACAGCGCGTGGACTCCACGCGGCACCGACATGCCGTCAACTCCCCGCCGTCGCGCGATCATCGAGGTGCCCATCGGCATTGGCGCTGCCGATGTGAGCGCCCGTTGTCACCCGGCTCGGGGACCCTCCCGACGTTCCCGGCCCGGGCCGCACCCGTCCTGGCTACGGTCACGGCGATGCACGCGCCGCGCCGCCGAGAGGACGCACACCTTGCCGTTGCAGGTCACCATCGTCACACCCGTGGAAGGCCCGGCCGGTGCGCGGCGGCCGCTGGAACTGCTCGAGTCCGCCCTGACCCGGGCGGGCCTGGACCTGCGGCGTGTCGACGCCGAGGGACGCTACTTCGAGCATCCGGGCATGCTGGCCGATGTCGCCCGGTCCAGTTCGGCGGTCCTCTACGTCCTGCACCTCAACGCGGGGGAGCCGTCCGACGAGAGCGCGGTCCGGGCGGCCGCCGAGTTCGTGCAGTCGGTCCGGACCCACAACGACCGGGTGCCGATCCTGCTCTTCGGCGAGCAGCTGACGGCCCGCAAGGTGCCGCAGTCGGTGCTGTCACGCATCGACGGGGTCGTCAACGCCTACGAGGACACCCCCGACTTCCTGGCCCGCAAGATCAAACGGGAGGCGGGGCACTACCTCGGCCAGCTCGCGCCACCGTTCTTCGCGGCGCTGATGCGCTACGCCAACGACGGTGCCTACTCCTGGCACTGCCCGGGACATTCCGGCGGTACGGCGTTCCTGAAGAGCCCGGTCGGCACGGTCTTCCACGACTTCTTCGGTGAGAACCTGCTGCGCGCCGACGTGTGCAACGCCGTGGAGGAACTGGGGCAGCTGCTCGACCACAGCGGGCCGATCGCCGACAGCGAGCGCCTGGCCGCCCGGACGTTCCGCGCCGACCACCTGTTCTTCGTCACCAACGGCACCTCCACGTCGAACAAGATCGTGTGGAACTCGCTGGTCGGGCCGGGTGACATCGTCGCGGTGGACCGCAACTGCCACAAGTCGATCCTGCACGCCATCGTGCTCACCGGAGCCGTACCGATCTATCTCATGCCGACCCGTAACAAGGCCGGCATCATCGGGCCGATCCCGCGCAGCGAGTTCACCCCCGAGGCACTGCGGGCCAAGATCGACGCCAGCCCGCTGATCGCCGACAAGACCCGGCGGATCCGGCTGCTGGCGCTCACCCAGTCCACCTATGACGGCATCATCTACCGCGCCGACGAGCTGCGCGCGAACCTCGACGGGGTCGTTGACGCGCTGCACTTCGACGAGGCGTGGCTGCCGCACGGCTCCTTCCACGAGTTGTACGAGGGGATGCACGGCGTCGCCAACGATCGCGAACGCACCGGGCGGACCGTCGTCTACGCCACCCAGTCCACCCACAAGCTGCTCGCCGGGCTGTCGCAGGCGTCGCAGATCCTGGTCCAGGACACCTCCGGCGGGCACTTCGACGAGCGGGTCTTCGCGCAGGCGTACCGCATGCACACCTCCACCAGCCCGCAGTACGCCATCATCGCCAGCTGCGACGTGTCGGCCGAGATGATGGCCGGCAAACGCGGCCGCGCCCTGGTCGAGGAGTCGATCACCGAGGCGATGGAGTTCCGCCGCACCGTCATCCGCATCGGCACCGAATGCTCCGGCTGGTGGTTCGGCGTCTGGGGTCCCGACACCCCACCGCGCACCGGGCTGCCCGAACGGTCCGAGTGGGAACTGACCGGCGACGCCGGCTGGCACGGCTTCGAGCAGGTCGACGACGGCTTCACGATGCTCGACCCGATCAAGGTCACGCTCACCATGCCGGGCCTCACGGTCCACGGCGAGTTCAGCACACCGGGAACGCCCAGTATCCCGGGCGTGGTGCTGGCCCGCTACCTGGCCGAGCACGGGGTCGTGGTGGAGAAGACCGGGCTGTACTCGCTGTTCGTGCTGTTCACCATCGGCGTCACCAAGGGCCGCTGGAACTCGCTGGTCGCGGAGCTGCACCGGTTCAAGAGCGCCTACGACGGCAACGCCACCATCGAACGGCTCATGCCGGCCTTCGCGACCGCTTTCCCGATGTACGCCGGACGCGGCCTCCGCGACCTCTGCGACGCCCTGCACGCGACCTACCGTGACGCCGACCTCGCCGAGCTGACCACCGCGATCTACACCGAACCGGTCGAACAGGTGACCACGCCGGCCGAGGCGTGGGCCGCCATGGCCGCCGGGCGCGTCGAGCACGTGCCGGTGGAGAAGCTGGCCGGCCGCACGACCGCGGTGCTGCTCACCCCGTACCCGCCGGGTATTCCGTTGCTGGTCCCGGGGGAGCGGATCAGTGCGTCGATCGTTCGCTTCCTGCGCCACGAGCAGATCCTCGCCGCACGCTGGCCCGGCTTCACGGGCATCACGCACGGCGTCACCGAGGAGACCGACGGCGGGCACCGTACGGTTGCGTGCCTGACCGGCCGATGACGGCCGCGACCTAGTATCGGGATGCATGACGACTCTCGGTGTGGTCTTCCGTCCGCAGAACCCGCCTGAACGCCTCCGATCCGTCGCCCGCGCCGCCGACGAGGCGGGCCTCGAGGAGCTGTGGCTCTGGGAGGACTGCTTCCTGGAGAGCGGCATCGCCGCCATGACCGCCGCCCTGGCCTGGACCGAGCGGCTGAAGGTCGGCATCGGCCTGCTGCCGGTGCCGTTCCGCAACGTCGCCGTGATGGGCATGGAGGCCGCCACGCTGCAGCGGCTCTTCCCGGACCGGGCGATCATCACGCTCGGCCACGGCGTCCAGGACTGGATGGGTCAGGTCGGCGCACGGGTCGACTCACCGATGACCCTGCTGCGCGAGCACATCGAGGCGTTGAAGGCGCTGCTGGCCGGCGAGACCGTCACGACCACGGGCCGCTACGTGCAGCTCGACAAGGTCAAGCTCGACTACCCGCCGCTGGGAACGACTCCCGTTTACGCGGGTGCGACCGGCCCCAAGACCCGCGCGCTGGCCTGCGAGGTCGCCGACGGCATCCTGCTGACGGCCGGGACCTACGCGCACGAGGTCGCGGCCGTCAGGGAGGCGGCGAAAGCCATCACGGTGTACGTGTACGCGGCCACCGGGCCCGACGCGGCCGAGCGGATGGCCCGTGAGCTGGAGTCCTGGGGTGAGTCGGAGCGGACCGACACCACGGCGGTCGGTGATGCCGCCGCCGTGGCAGCCGTCGTGAAGCGCTACCAGGCCGCCGGCGCGGACGCCGTCATCCTGCAGCCCACCGCCGACGAACCGGACCTCGAGGGCTTCGTGCGGTTCGTCGCGCAGGATGTCCGCGCCCTGGTCTGAACCGGGCCGGCTGGACCATGAACTCCGGCAGTGCCGGTGGACCCACCTCGCCGGGATGATCGCCCCTGCCGGCCGGGAGCGGCCGTCCCTAGCGTTGGGGGTGGAGGTATTGAGATGAAGACTTGGCATGTCAGCGACGTGATGACGGCCGATGTCGTCTCCGCCGGGCCGGGCACCCCGTACCGGGACGTGGTCGACCTGTTGATCGGCCGGCGGATCAACGCCGTTCCGGTCGTGGACGGGGATCGCCGGGTGATCGGGGTGGTGTCCGAGTCGGACCTGCTCCGAAAGATCGAGTTCGTGGGGGAGGGCGAGCCTCGCTGGTTCGAGCGGCGCCGCCGCGAGCAGCACCACAAGGCGGCCGCCCGCACGGCCGGGGAGCTGATGACCGCTCCAGCGATCACCCTCACACCGGGCGCCGGCATCCGGACCGCGGCGCGCCTTCTCGACGAGTCCGGCGTCAAGCAGCTGCCGGTCGTGGACTACCTGGGCCGGCTCGTCGGCATCGTCACCCGCAGCGACCTGCTCAAGGAGCACCTGCGTGCCGACGCCGACATCGACGCCGAGGTGCGGTCGGCGGTTCGCGAGGTCGTGATGACCGAGAACTCGGCGACCGTACGCACCACCGTCGAACGGGGTGTCGTCACCCTCGCGGGCCAGGTGGATCGATGGTCCACGAAGGTGCTGATCGCGCGTCTGGCCGCCCTCGTCCCCGGCGCCGTCGAGGTGATCGACGACGTCAGGTTCGACTTCGACGACCGCAAGCTGGTCGAGCCGGGCCCCGCGATCTTCGTAGCCTGAGCAACGGCGTCGCAGAGGAGGCACGGTCATGGGAAGCGGCACCTCCAGAGTTCTGGTGTGTTACGACGGATCCGTCCCGGCGGCGGCCGCGATCGAGGTCGCGGCCACACTCCTGCCGGACGCGTTCGCCGTCGTCACGGTGGCGTGGACACCGCCGTACGCCAGCGACCCGGTACGGCACCGGCTTCGGCGTGACACCGACAGCATCGACGATTTCGTCGCGGCGATCGAACGGGAAGGCGCAGCCGAAGCCCATCGCCTGGCCGCCATGGGCGTAACCGTGGCAGCCGCGCACGGCTGGAAGGCCGAGCCGCTGGTCGAACGGGCCTTCGGGGGTGAGGGACTGCATCTGGTGCAGGCCGCGGAACGTGTAGGAGCCGACCTCATCGTGACGGGGGCACGGGGGCTGGGCGGGGCGCGGGCCGTCTTCGGCAGCGTCTCCGATGTCATCGTGCACTACGCCTCGTGTCCCGTGCTGGTCGTGCCGCATCCGTTGCTGCAGCCGGAGCGGTCGGCACTCCCCGACGGCCCGGTCGTGGTCGGCTGGGACGGCTCGGTGGGATCCGATGCCGCGCTCGAGGTGGCCGGGAAACTGTTCCCGCACCACCACGTCGTGCCCGTCCTCGTCGACGACGGAGACGCGCCGTCAGGCCGGACGCCCGAGCGGTTGACGAGGCTGCCGCGTACCGGATTCGTCGCCGAGCACGGCCGGGCGATCGCCGCCGCCCTTTCCGGTCAGGCCCGCGCGGAACGTGCAGCCCTGCTCACCGTCGGCTCACTCGGCCGGTCGGCCCTGCTGGAGATCGTCCTCGGCAGCGTCACCATGGCCGTGCTCCATCACGCCGGCCGGCCGGTACTGGTCGTGCCGCATCGCGGCACCGGCCGGTGAAGCCGGTTCTGCATTCCCGGGGGTTGCCTTGATCAGTGAGCGAGCGGGGCCGTTAGGCCCTGCCGCAGGGCGGGCCGCCACGGGCATCGTGGAGGAAAGCCGGAACTCGGGAGGTGGGTGATGACACGGTTTCGAAGAAGGAAGTCCCTCCGGTGTGCGTGTCGGTGACATCGTGGTCGGGGTCGACGGATCACCGTCTGCCAAAGCCGCGTTGCGCTGGGCGGTGAGGCAGGCCAGGCTGACCGGTGGGCGCCTGCACGCGGTGACCGCCTGGGAGATGCCGTCCTACTACGGCTGGGCGCCCATGTTGCCGTACGAGGAGGATCTGGCCTCCACCGCCGGGAAGGTTCTCACCACCGCGGTGCACAGCGTGCTCGGCGATGATCGAACGGACCTCGACCTCGTCGAGAGCGTCATGCCGGGCCATCCCGCGCAGGTGCTGATCGACATGTCGGCTCACGGCGGGCTCCTGGTGATAGGCAGCCGCGGCCACGGCGCCTTCACCGGGACGCTGATCGGCTCGGTCAGTCAGCAGTGCGTCCAGCACGCGCGGTGCCCGGTCGTGGTGGTTCGGGGCGCCTGACCGAGGCGGCCGGCCCGCGTGCCCGGCCGGTGCAACATCCGGCACGGGCGCGCGGGCCTTCCGGCCCTGCCTCTGACCCGGCGGCGAGCAGATGCTCGAAGGTATGGCACAGACGATTACGGCCCCGGCCGAGGTCGACGAACGCCAGCCGCCGACCGAACTGTTCAGGCATCTGCGCTCCACTCCCCGCGGCCTGCGTTCCCGGGAGGCGGCCCGCCGGCTGACCGTGTACGGCCCCAACGAGTTGTTCCGCCACCAGACCCGTGACTGGCTCAGGCAACTGGTGGCCCAGTTCACCCAGCCATTGGCCGTCCTGCTGATGGTGGCCGCCGCACTCGCCTGGGCCGGCCACTCCCCGGCGCTGGCCGCGGCAGTGGTGGCGGTCATCCTGCTCAACGCCGGATTCGCGTTCGTCCAGGAGCGGCAAGCGGAACGCGCCGTCGAGGCCCTGGCCGCCTACCTGCCCCTGACCGCGCGGGTCATGCGTGACGGTGCACTGGTCGAGGCTCCGGGCCGGGAACTGGTTCCGGGCGATGTCATCGAGATCGCCGAGGGCGACCGGATCTGCGCCGACGCACGGCTGATCGACGGGTCGGTGGCCGTGGACCTGTCCACCCTCAACGGTGAGTCGCTGCCCGCGATCCGGGCCGCGGACACCGAACACGTGCCCGGCCCCCTGCTGGAGGCCCGGGAGCTGGTGTTCAGCGGCACCTCGTGCACGGCAGGGCAGGCCCGGGCCGTGGTGACCCACACCGGGATGCGCACCGAGATCGGACGGATCGCCGCGTTGTCCCAGCGCGGGCAGACCGAGCCGAGCCCTCTGGAGAGGCAGGTGCGCCGGGCGACCTGGATCATCGCGGCCGTCGCGGTCACCGCCGGTGTGGCCTTCCTGCCGATCGGTGTGCTCGCCGGGCTCGGATGGGCGGCCGCGATCACCTTCTCGATCGGCCTGATAGTCGCCAACGTGCCCGAAGGACTGCTGCCGACGATCACCCTTGCCCTCGCCGCGGGTGTCCGGGGCTCGCCCGGTCCGGCGCGGTGGTGAAACGCCTGTCGGCGGTGGAGACGCTCGGTTCAACCACCGTCATCTGCACCGACAAGACCGGGACACTCACCGAGAACCGTATGCGCGTCACCCATCTGTGGGTGGCCGGCCGACAGCGGGAGCCGGCCACCGCGGGCGGGGATCGGCTGTGCCGTGAGCTCGCCGTTGCGGCGGCCACCTGCACCACGGCGCACCTCCCGGGCGACGGGGCGCCGGCCGCCGGCGGAGACCCGACCGAGCTGGCTCTGCTCCGCCTGGCCGCGGGGCTGGGTGTGCCGGTGAGCGGGAACTCCCGTGACTCCGCACGGAGCGTCCTGTACGCCTTCGACCCGCGCAGCAAGCGCATGTCCACCGTCACCGGCGGTCGCCTGCACGTCAAGGGAGCCCCCGAGTCGGTGTTGCCGCTGTGTACCAGGTATCTCGACGGCTCCGGCCGATTCTCCACACTGACCGGCTCGGTACGCCACGAGGTGGGTGCCGCGGTCGACGCCTGGGCCGCCACCGGCCTGCGGGTCCTAGCGGTCGCCCAGCGCATCGCCGAGCCGGACCTGCTCGCCGCCGGCCGCGAAGCCGCCGAGAGGGAACTGACGCTGCTCGGGCTGGTGGCCATGGTCGACCCACCTCGTGAGGCGGTACCCGCCGCGGTCTCCGCGGCTCACCGGGCCGGCATCCGGGTGCATGTGATCACCGGAGACTACGGGCCCACCGCCGCTGAGATCGCAGCACAGGTGGGCATCGGTGACGGCCGCCAGCGGGTGGTCACCGGCGCCGAGCTGGAGCAGATGGGCGACGCCGACCTGGACCGGCTGCTCGCCGGCGGCCAGGAGATCGTCTTCGCCCGCTCGTCACCCGAGGGCAAGCTGCGCATCTGCGAGGCGCTGCGCTCCGAGGGCCACATCGTGGCGATGACCGGCGACGGCGTCAACGACGCCCCGGCCCTGCGCCGCGCCGACATCGGCATCGCCATGGGCCGCTCCGGCACCGACGTTGCCCGGGAAGCCGCGACGATGGTGCTCACCGACGACAACTTCGCCACGATCGTGCGGGCCGTCGAGGCCGGGCGGCGCGTCTACGACAACGTTCGCAAGTTCGTGCTGTACATCTTCGCGCACGCCGTACCCGAGGTCGTGCCCTTCCTGATCTTCGCCTTGTCCGGCGGGGCTGTCCCGCTGCCGCTGACCGTCCTGCAGATCCTTGCCATCGACCTCGGCACCGAGACCCTGCCCGCGCTGGCACTGGGCCGCGAGCGTGCCGAGCCCGGGCTGATGGACCGGCCGCTGCGGTCGCCGAAGGCCGGGGTCATCGACGCACGTCTGCTGCTGCGGGCCTGGGGTGTGCTGGGCGTCGCCTCCGCTGTGCTGGTGACGGCCGGGTTTCTCTGGGTCCTGTGGCGGGCCGGCTGGCAGCCCGGCATCGACATGCCGGATCCGGTGTACGCGCAAGCCACCACGATGACGTTCGCCGGCATCGTCGCGTGCCAGATCGGCACCGCGTTCGCCGCCCGCACCGATCATGCGTCACTGCGTTCGATCGGGGTGTTCAGCAACCCGCTGCTGCTCGGCGGAATCGCCTTCGAGCTGGCCTTCACCGCCGCTGTCATCTATCTGCCGCCGTTGCAGGCGGTCTTCGGCACCGCTGCTCTCGGTGTCGCCGAACTGCTGTTCCTGACGCCCTTCCCGCTGCTGGTGTGGGGTGCCGACGAGATCTTCCGCGCCCGGGCACGCCGCCGCGGAGCCGATGTCACGAAGGAGGAACCATCATGCGAGTCCGCGACCTCATGACCAGTCCCGTCCAGGTGATCGCCCATGACGCGCCCGTGGAGAGCGCGGCGGAACTGATGACCACCCACGCGGTCACCGCCCTGCCGGTCCTGGACGCCGACGGCCGGCTGATCGGCATGGTCAGCGACAGCGACCTGCTGTGGCACCGGGTGCCGGCCGAGCCGCACGGCGATCCGCGCCGCCATCCTGACGCCGTACCGCCGGCGCGCCGGCCGGGCGTGGTGGTGGAGGTGATGTCGGAGTACCCGATCACCACCGCACCGCGCACCGACGTCGCCGACGTGGCCCAGCTGATGCTCGACCACGACGTGCGCAGCCTGCCGGTACTCGACGACGGCCGGCTGGTGGGCATCATCAGCCGCCGTGACATCCTCAAAGCGATGGTCCGCGATGACCGTACGCTCGCCGCCGATGTGCAGTTACGCCTCGACGACTACGCCGGCCGGCCCGGGCTGTGGACCGCCGACGTGGTCTCCGGAGTCGCCACCGTGCACGGGCGAATCGCCAACAAGCAGCAGCAGGCGGTCGTCACCGTGCTCGCCCGGACCGTCCCCGGTGTGGCCACCGTGCTCCTGGAACCGGAGACCGAGGTTGTCGCGTGAACGCAACAGCAGGGGGCGCCGGACACCCGGCGCCCCCTGCTGTTTCCGTCACAGCTCATCGACCGGGTCGTGGACGACCACGACCGGGCAGCGGGCGCGAGCGGTGACCGCGGAGACGACCGACCCGAACAGGCCCGCGACGCGGCTGCGTCCGCGGACACCGTCTTCTTGTTCACGGTACGGACCTCCTTCGGTGAAGCCGTACGCCGCGTGGGGTACGCGGTGACGCCGGCCGGCGATCTCGGCGGGTTGTGCGGTGGCGACCGCCGGGAAGCTGATGCAACGGTCAGTTCCGGCGCAACGCACGGGAACCTGAACCCCGGCCGAGAGCACCGATCAGGTCGATGGCGAGGCAGACGAAGAGAGCGACGCCCCAGCCGTTCCACGGTCCCCAGGACAGGACCGAGGGTGTGCCCTGGATCAACCAGACGATCAGCCAGATGACGGTCATCATGACCACCTTCCCGTCACTTTCCACTGTGCTTGCGGATGCACGGGCACGGCAGGGTCGTAAGGGCCCGTGCGGGGTCCTTCCGGTCAGGTCAGCGCCGCCCGGCGGAGCCACAGCACCGCCAGGGCCGGCACGGTCCACGCGAGCAGGACGACGAGCTGCCCGGCTGCGATCCCGGTGCCGGTGACCGAGGGATCGGTCGCGGTCAGCACCGCGCGCAGCAGATGACGCAGCGGGAACACGTCGGCGACGGTGGTCAGCCAGCCGGGCAGTGGCCGGTCGCCGACGACGAAGATCTCCGAGACGAAGCAGAGCGGCAGCAACGTTCCGAGAGTGACGGCCAGAACCGAGCGGGCCGCCGGCATGAGGGCCACGGTCGCCAGGCCGAGCGCGCCGAAACACAGCGAGCCGGTCACGACGGCCAGCAGCAAGGCCGGGATGCGCGTGGTCGCGAAACGTACGTCCAGAAGAACACCACCGACGAGGATCAGCAGACCGGCCGCGAGCAGAGCGACGATCAGGGCCGCCGTCACCCGGCCGGTGAAGTACCACCGCAACGGCAACGGGGTGCCCCGCAGCCGTTTGAGCACCCCGGCGGCGCGGGCGCCGACCACGGACTCCGGCATGTCGACGAATGCGGTGAGTGCCGCGGTGTAGGCGATCATGCCGGCCGAAAGGTATTGAGCCATTTCCATCCCGTGCACCCGGCCGTCGCCGAACACGGTGGGGAACAGCACCAGCAGCAGCGTGGGGAAGACGATCGAGAAGAAGACCGACAACGGATCGCGGCGCAGCCCGAGCAGGGCATAGCTGATCTGCCCGGCCAGCGGGGAACCTTCCGCGCCACGGCGTACCGAAGGCGGCGACAGGCCCACCGGCCGCGGTGCGGCCGGTGCCGGGGGCGGGCGGGGCACGGCGGTTGTCCCGGCCGGCTGCCAGGAGAAACGGGCGCGGGCCACCAGCATCCCGGCGACGGTCCACGCCAGGAGAACCACGAGGTGCCCGGCGGCGAACCCGGACCCGCCCGTGGGTTCGAACGTCCCGGCCATCGCCAGGGCGAAGTGCTTCAACGGCAGCAGCGATCCGAGGACGTCCAGCCAGCGGGGCAGTTCGGCGCCGACGATGAACACGTCGGAGATGAAAGCCAGGCTGATCAGCAACCCCTGTGCCAGGGTCTGGGCGGCCAGGACCGTGCGGGTCGCCGCGGCCAGGGCCAGGCCGAGTGCGGCGCAGCAGGCGATGCCGAGCAGCAGCGTCGCCAGCAGGGCCGGAACCTTGCGCCAGATGATCTGTACGTCGTAGCCGAGTACGCCCACCGTGGCCAGCAGCGCGACCGCGAGCCCCGACACGGCCAGCGATGCGCCGATCCGGGATCCGAGCACCGTCCAGGCGGGCACCGGTGCCGCCCGCAGCCGTAGCAGCACTCCGGTGTCGCGCAGCGACGCGGTGTCCACGGCGATCAGGACGAACGACGCCTGCGCCACCCCGAACACCGCGAACGGCGCGACCAGGTACTGGGCGATGGGAACACCGCCGGCGTCCTGATCACCGACGATCGACGCCACGATGATCAGGAAGACCAGCGGGAAGGCCAGCGTGAAGAACGCTGCCATCGGGTTGCGGAAGAAGGCGTGTACGGCGTGCCCGGTCAGCACCCGCAGCGCGAGCGCCGCCCTCCGGCCGCTCATCGTGAGCCGTCCCGGGTCAACGCCAGGTACGCGTCCTCCAGGGTCGGTGGGGCGACGGTGAAGTCGTGCAGGTGGACGCCGTGGCCGCCGGCCCACCCGGTGAGCCGCCACGAGTCCTCGACCGGCGCCCGCGACGGCACCCGCACCTGCTGCCGTGCCATCGAGGGCGCCGCGCTCAGCAACGGCAGATCAGCGGCGGTCAGCCCGTCCGGCAGTTCGAAACCGATGACCGTCGGCAGGTCACAACCGGCGCGCAGCTCGTCGGGCGTGCCGACGGCGACCAGCCGCCCGTCGCGCATGACGGCGACCCGGTCGGCGAGCTGCTGCGCCTCCTCGAGGTAGTGGCTGGTCAGCAGGATCGTTGTACCCCGGTCCCGCAGCCCGCTGATCAGATCCCAGGCGTGATGGCGGGCGGCGGGGTCGAAACCGGTGGTCGGCTCGTCGAGAAAGAGCAGGTCGGGCGCTCCGGCCAGACCCAGCGCCAGGTCCAGCCGCCGCCGTTGCCCGCCGGAGAGCCTCTTGACACGGGTCGCTCGCTTGTCGGCGAGACCGACCAGATCGATCAGTTCGTCGGGGTGGTGGCCCCTCGGATACAGGCGGGTCTGCATCCGGACCAGTTCGCGGACCGTGAACTCCTCCTCGAACCCGGCCGACTGCAGCACCACACCGATCCGTGCGCGATATGCCGAGCCGCCGAGCGCCGGATCGACACCCAGTACCCGCACGGTGCCGCTGTCCCGGGTCCGATAGCCCTCCAGGATCTCGACCGTGGTGGTCTTGCCGGCACCGTTGGGTCCCAGCAGCGCGAAGATCTCGCCGTCGCGGACCGAGAAACTCATCCGATCGACAGCACGGACCGGGCCGTACGCCCGTGAAAGCTCACCGACTTCGATGGCCGCCATACCTCCAGCGTCATCCGCCGCCGCGGCGAGCGGTAGTGACGCAGGACCCGTCCAGGCGTGCCGGTGGCCCCGGCGGGACCTCGGTTGCCGGCCGTCCGCGTCACTACACGCCGGACGCCTTTCGGTTCCACAGACGCAACGCGACCCCGGGCAGCGCCGCGACGGCACAGCAGGCCGCGATCGTCGACGCGTCCAGGGGTTCGGTTCCCAGCAACAGGCGCAGCGGCTCGGTCAGCACCCCGGCGAGCTGTAGCAGCAGGCAGACGCCCACCGAAATCGGCAGCAGCACGTTCCGTTCCGCTCCCGGCGCGGCCTTCGCCCGCACCGCCAGAGCGACTCCCAGCTGGGCGATCCCGAGAACGAGGAACATCACCGACTGCCAGGGCCGGCCGGTCTGCTGCGCCACCACACCGGCGGCCATTGTCACCGCCGCCAGCAGCCCGGCCCCGGTCAGCACACCGCGCAGCAGGCCCGCGCCGAGTACGGACTCCTGCGGAGAACGCGGCGGCCGGTGCATCACGTCGGCCTCGGCCGGTTCGGCGCCGAGCGCGACGCCCGGCACGCCGTGGGTGAGCAGATTGATCCACAACAACTGGGCGGGCAACAGTGCCAGCGGCATGCCCAGCAGCGGGCCGGCGAGCATCACCAGCAGTTCCGCGGCACCTCCGGACAGCCCGTAGCGCAGGAATCGGCGGATGTTGTCGTAGATGCGGCGGCCCTCACCGATGGCGTCCGCGACGGTGCCCAGGTTGTCGTCGAACAGAACCAGATCGGCGGCCTGCCGGGCCACCTCGGTGCCGCCACCCATCGCGACACCGATGTCGGCGCGGCGCAGGGCCGGTGCGTCGTTGACCCCGTCACCGGTCATCGCCACCACCTCGCCACGCTGCTGCAACGCGCTGATGATGTCGAGTTTCTGCTCCGGCTGGGTACGTGCGAACACTCTGGCGTGTGCCACGTCCGTACCCCGGAGATCGTCCTGGTCGCCGTGGGCGACGACGTCGCCCGGTCCGAGGATGCCCAGACGGCGTCCGATCGCGGACGCGGTGTGCGGGTGGTCGCCCGTGATCAGGACCAGCCGTACGCCGGAACGCGTGAACGCCTCGGCGGTGTCCCGCGCGGTCGCGCGCAGCGGGTCGCCGATGCCGACGATTCCCGCCACGGTCAGCGGCGGCGGCGCTGCCGGGTCGGGCCGTTGCCCGCAGGCGGCGGTCGCCACCGCGAGCACCCGCAGCCCGTCGGCGGCCAGCTCGGCCGCGGCGTCGAGCAGGCCGGCATCGGTGCGGGGGTCGAGCACCGCTTCGGGGGCGCCCTTGCAGGCGACCAGGTAGCCGCCGGACGGCAGCCGGTGAACGGTGACCATCCGGCGGCTGTCCTGGTCGAACGGGTGTTCCGCGACGCGGACCGCCGCAGCGCGTTCGGCGTCGACGTCCAGGCCACAGCGCCCGGCGAAGGCCAGAAGTGCGGCCTCCATCGGGTCGCCGGCCGCGGCCCAGTCCGGGTGGCCGGCGTCCGGCGGCAGCAGTGCGGCGTCGTTGCAGAGCGCACCGGCCCGTGCCAGTGTCCGCAACGGCTCACCGCCGCGACCGTCGACGTCTCCCGTCGGGTCGTAGCCGGTTCCGGAGATCGCGTGCCGAGATCCGTCCGCGGTGATCGCGTACTGCACGGTCATCCGGTTCTCCGTGAGCGTGCCGGTCTTGTCGGCGGCGATCACGGTGACCGATCCGAGGGTCTCCACGGCGTGCAGCCGCCGGGGAATCGCCCTGGTCCGGGCCATCCGGCGGGCACCGAGTGCCAGCGCGAGCGTGACGACGGCCGGCAGGCTCTCCGGGACGGCGGCGACGACGAGACTCACCGCGGTGATCGCCATCCGCACCACCGGCTGCCCGGCCAGCACGCCGGCCGCGAACACCAGTGACGACACCACCACGGCGGTCACTCCCAGGACCCGTCCGAGAGCGGTGATCCGGCGCTGCAACGGCGTGGGGCCCGGCCGGGTTCGCGACACCAGGTCGGAGATCCGGCCGAGCGCGCTGGCCGGTCCGGTGGCCACCACGGTTCCGGCGGCTCGCCCGGCGGCCAGCACCGTTCCGGCGCCGGCCGGCTCCGACCTGCCGCGGAGCACCGGCACCGACTCGCCGGTCAGTGCGGACTCGTCGAACGTCGCGCGCTGCGCCTCGGTGAGTTCCAGGTCGGCCGGCACCACGTCGCCGGCCTCCAGGCGGACGTGATCGCCGTGGACCAGTTCAGCCGCCGGTACGACCTGGTCACGGCCATCGCGGATGACTCGGGCGGACGGGGCGGCCAGCCGGTCGAGCGCGGCGATGGCGGCGTCCGCGCGCACCTCCTGCGCCACGCCGATCACCGTGTTGACGACGACCACCATCAGGATGATCACGGTGTCCGGAACGTCACCGAGTGCCGCGGTCACCAGGCCGGCGGCCATCAGCAGGGCCACCAGCGGGTCGGCCAGCTGCCGGCCGACCCGGCGGGCGATGCCGAGGCGCGGGGGAGCGGTCACGACGTTCGGGCCGCTCTCGGCCAGTCGCCGGGCTGCTTGAGCGGCGGACAGACCCCGTGCGGCGGTGTCGGCCGACGTGATCGGGTTTGTCATCATCGCCGTCCCTTCCGGCCGTTCGCGGTGGCCGTACCGGTCGGTCATGACCATGACCGACGTGTCGTCATGGCGTCGGCGCCCGGTTGACCATGCGGGGGTGCCTGGTCGAAGCGTCGCGCGCCGGGGGGAACAGCGGACAGGCCGTTGGTCCCATCGCGGCACCCGTCGGACGGCCTCAGCCCAGGCGACCGGCTCGCGATGGACGGTGCGGCGCCCCTCACGCGGATCGGCCGGACCAGAAACCGGACGGTCGCTGTGGCGACCGTCCGGGAGGGGTTGGAGGTGGTGCCGGCGGTCAGATCAGCCAGGGGTTGCGCTGGACCAGCGGCAGGTGTGCCCACCGGCGGCCGAGGCCCCAGGTGTGCCCGGCGTAGGTGAGTGCTGTGACGATGGTGCCGAGGGCGTAGACGAGGTGGTAGTCCATGAACGGGTTCGTGGAGTGGGTGGCCTCGCCGGCGTTGTCGGTCTGGGCGGGCGGCCATTCGGCCAGCCACATGAGGACCATCATGAGGGTGGCGGCGCCGGCGGCGATGCGCATGCCGATGCCGAGGATCAGGGCCACGCCGATGCCGAGCAGGCCGAGCATGAACAGCCAGTCGGCCCAGGCCTGTCCGGCGATGTCGTTGAAGAACCCGGAGAGGGGTCCGGCGTCGACGCCGGAGAGGAAGCCCTTGGTGGGTGAACCGCCCTCGATCCAGGCGCGCTCGGCCGGGGTGGCGTAGTTCCAGCCGAAGGTCTTGTCGAGGAACGCCCAGAGGAAGACGAATCCGAGCGAGATCCGTAGGACGGCGAGTGCGCGGGCGGCCGTCGTGGTGAGCGCGGTGCCGGGGGCCGGAGCCTGGTCCAGGGGGGTGGCCGTCTCACGGCCGGTGGCTGTCATGGTTGCCTCCTTACCGATTGATTTACATGGCTGACTATTCGCTGCGGTCCGCATGGTCACCTGTGCCGCTGGGCCTGAGCCGACCGGGCCGAAGGGCCTATCAGTGATTCCGCCTGCAAGGGCGGCGAGACGGGGCCCGGCCCCGGCCAGGCTCTCAGGTCGCGATTCCCGGTTTTCCGTGTCCTGGTTCGACATGTGTCTCCGGACCCGGGTAGAACAGGGTGATACGGCCGTCGCTCAGCCAATGCACCCGGTACGGCGGGCTACCGTCCTCGTGGTCGACACCGGTCACGATGCCGATGCGCCGTTCCGCGCCGAGGCGGAGAGCCTCCACGACGACGCGGTCACCGATACGTGCTTTCATGATGGTCCTTCCTCGTTCTCGGTTCTTGTACGACCAGCACGGGGCAGTGCGCCCGCCGGAGCACCCGGGTGGCGTCCGAGCCGTGAAACGCCGCGCTGAACAGGCCGTGCGCATGGTTGCCGAGCACCACGAGGCGGGTACCGTGCGACACCTCCGCGAGGGTCGCGGCGACACTGTCGGTCGATACCAGCGTGTCCACCGGCACGTCGGGGAACCTCGCCCGCCACGGCACGAGCCGGGCCGTCAGGAGGTCGCGCTCGACGCTGTCGCATTCCGGGCTCCCGGCATCGCCGGCGGGCAGCCGTGCGGGACGGTACGAGCGGACGGCCACCACACCGACACCGTGCCGGTGGGCAGTGGTGAAGGCCACCTGCAGCACCGGCTCGGCGTCGCCGGAGTCGTCCACACCGACCGCCACCGGGTCCCGGGGGCCGGCATGGCGGCCGCGCACGACGACGACCGGGCAGCGGGCATGGGCCACGACGCGCCGGCTCACCGACCCCAGCCACCAGCCGGCCGATCCGCCCTCGCCGCGGCTGCCGACCGCCAGAAGGGTGGCCGATCTCGACAGCCGAGCCAGCGACGTGACCGGCCGCCCGACGGCGACCTGGAACTCGACCGTCAGCGACGGTACGAGGTCCTTCGCCCGCCGGGCCGCCTCCCGGACGGTCCTCTCTGCCAGCCGGCGTGCGCTGTCGAAATATTCGCCCTGATAGTCGTAGCGGCTCACCGACCAGTCCCAGTCGAGGACGTGTACGACCCGTAGAGGCAGTCGGCGGTACGCGGCCTCGGTCGCGGCCCAGCGGACGGCGGCAGTGCCGGGCTCGGTGCCATCGGTGCCCACGACGACGGCAGGAGTCTGCATGATTCCTCCCCTCACACGGTCTGAGCGGGAGATCCGGGCAGCGCGGTCCCGCACTCCTTCCCACTCTCGTGACCGCGTGAGGTGATCGACAGGGCCGTTGGGCCCGCCTGCGGGCCGGGCGTGCAGAGACGATCGTGCCGGGGTGAAGTGCCGCAGAGCGGGTCCAAAGGCACTGCCGCCGGAGGCCACCGGGTGGTGCCATGGAGGGAGAGGGCGCCGGCGCCTCACCGGTGCTCCCGCCGTTGGCCCGGAGGTGCCGCCATGAGCGATCTGAGCAACTTCAAGGCGGAGACCGAAGCGCGCCGCCACGCCGGCGCCGTGCTGCGAGAGAACCGCTTCAGTCAGGTCATCAACCGCTATCTCGGGGCGGTGAACTACCCCGACCCGTACGCTGTCCGGCCCTTGCCCGCCCCGATCTCGGAGCTCCCGCCGGCCATCGAGGCCCGCGGGTTCGTCCTCGCCGGCGTCGACGACAGCCCGATCAGCTTTGTGGCGGCCGACCACGCCGCGATCGAGGCCGAGTTGCACGGCTGGGATCTGCGGCTGCTGACGGTACGGCACCGTGCCGCCGACGACACCGGCCCGGCCCTGCTGCAGCGGCTGACCGAGCGGGTGCACGCCAGTTCCGCCACGGTGGCCGTCAGCAGCGCGATCGTCGTCGCCCCGAGTCCGGCGCCGGTGCTGATCGCCGAGGCCGACGGTGCCGCGCTGGCGGTGGTCGGCCATCGGCACGGTGCCACCACGACCGCGCTGGGACGCAGCGTCGCCGACCGTCTCGCACGTCATCACCGCGGGCCTGTCCTGCTCGTCCGGATGCCCGGCTGGCCCGGCGGTGCCGACTTCGGCCGGCGGCCGATGGTGGCCGCGGTGGACGGATCAGCGCCCGCGCGGGAGGCCGTGGACTTCGCGCTCGCCGAAGCCCGGGTGCGTGGCTGTGAGCTGACTCTGCTGCATGTCGTCGGAGACCGGATGGATCTCGCAAGGCGGCTGGAGACCCGCGACGGTGTCCCGGTTCACCACCGGATCCTCTCGGGCGACCCGATCGCTGCGCTGATCGAGGAATCGGGCCGGGCCGCCGCGATCGTGGTCGGGCGTTACCGCCGCGGCGGCCGGTCCGGCTCGCTGCTGCGCCCGGCGGCGGCCCAACTGGCACAGAACGCCCGGTGCCCGGTCTTCCTGGTGGGGTGAACATCATGGACGCACTGCTGGTGATCGCCGGGGCGCTGCTGTTCATGCGGCTCGTCGGACTCGTGGTGCTGATCCTGGCGGATCGGGCCGACACGACGGCCGGTCCGGTCCCGCCGCGTGTGGACCCCTGCCTGGGGCCGGTGCAGGGCCTGCCACCCGCCACGGGGGCGCAGCGCGGGGCCGGACCGCGGCCCGGCCGGCCGGACGGGGAGACGGTCCTGCTCAGCCGATTGACGTCAGGCAGGCTCAGCCGGGAACAGTATCGGGCAGCCATGGCTGATCTCGCCCGCCGCGATTCCCACGCCGTCCGGTGAGGCCCCGTCCGGGTGCCGAGAGGGTCATCAGGGCTCCGGTTCGATGCCGGTCGGCCCTGCCGGGCCTGATGCAGGCTCTTTAGCGTACGGGTATGCAACCCTTCGTCCCGATCGAAGAGAATCCGCCCGTCGTGGTCGGCGTCAACGGCCCGCCGAACGATCTGCAGGTCGTCGACGTCGCCGCGGCGGAAGCGGTTCGCCGGAGGCTGCCACTGCGGATCGTGCACGCGTGGGCGGGCCAGTATCCGCGGAATCCGTACCGGCGGTTCGTCGCGTCGGTCCCGGAACAACCCCGTCACCTGCTGGAACTCGCTGCGCTCCGCGCCGGCCACACGTACCCGGGGCTGAGGGTCCGTACCGAGCTGTCCGACGACAGTCCCGCCGAGGCGCTGCTGAGAGCCTCCGAGCACGCGAACCTGCTGGTGGTGGGACACCGTGACGACGCCGGTACGGGACACGGCTGGGGAACGACCGCCGCCTGCCTGGCCCACCACAGCGCCTGCCCGCTGCTGGTGTACCGCGGGCCGTCGCCGGGAAAGGGACCTGTCGTGCTGGCCGCCTCCGGCCGCCGTACCGCCACCGTCGATTCTGCTTTCGACGCCGCGTCGTCCTTCTCGAGCGGGCTCGTCGCGGTTCATGTTCGCGAGCAGGCCGAGCCCGGTGCCGACGATGAACTGGAACGGGCGCGGGGTGACTGGCCCGGTGTCACCGTGGAGCGGCTGTTCATCAGGGAGAGCGATATCCCGTACACCGCGGAGCGAGCCTCGCGGCGAGGCCGCCTGCTGGTTGCCGGGCGGGGCCACAAGGGCTGGTTCGTCGAGCAGCTGTACAGCGCCGCCAATGCCGCCACGGGTGGTCGTCTGCTGTGCCCGGTGCTTCTGGTGCCGCCCGGATGGCGGTTCGCAGCCGCTTGACGGGTCGATCGGCCCTGTCCGGCCACCGTGGAACCGCTGAGGCTGAAGGTGACACCGGGTGTCGTACCCGATGCCTCGCCGTGCCGGGGAATCGAGGAGAGATGGAGAGCTGGTCAATTGCCGGGATCGTCGTTCTCGGCGTGCTGATCCTGTTCGGGCTCAGCGTACGGCTGGTGCAGCAGTACCAGCGTGGAGTGGTGTTCCGGTTCGGGCGGGTGCAGGACCGCGTCCGTGAACCGGGACTGCGGTTCATCATCCCCCTGGTGGACCGGATGGTGAAGGTCACCATGCAGACGGTGGTCATGCCGGTTCCGGCGCAGGGCGCCATCACCCGGGACAACGTGACCCTGACCGTCGACGCCGTCGTCTACTACCGGGTCGTGGATCCGATCCGCGCGCTCGTCAACGTGCGCGCCTACGGGGACGCGGTCCTGCAGGTGGCGCAGACGTCGCTGCGGTCGGTGATCGGCCGCGCCGACCTGGACGTGCTTCTCAGCGACCGGGAGCGCATCAACGCCGAGCTGAAGGCGGCGATCGACGCCCCGACCGAGAAGCCGTGGGGCGTGCTGATCGAGCGGGTCGAGGTCAAGGACGTGGCTCTGCCGGACGGCATGAAGAGGTCGATGTCGCGCCAGGCCGAGGCCGAGCGCGAGCGCCGGGCGCGGGTCATCGCGGCCGACGGCGAGTTCCAGGCCTCGAAGCGGCTGGCGGACGCCGCCCACGCGATGGCCGCCACGCCTGGCGCCTTCCAGTTGCGACTGTTGCAGACCGTCGTCGATGTGGCGGCGGAGAAGAACAGCACGCTCGTGATGCCGTTCCCGGTGGAGCTGCTGCGGTTCTTCGACCGGCTCACCGAGCCCGACCGTGAGTCCGCCCAGGCCGCGCCCGGCCCGGAGGCCGCCGGCATCAACGGAATACGGCCACTCGCCGAGGTCTCACGCTGACTTGAGACGGCCCTTCGTGGCCGGCACGTGACACAGGCCGTCAGGCCGGTCACGTGCCGGCCTTGCCGCCGTTCGGGGGCAGCCTGACGAGCGTCTCCTGATCAGTGCGCGGAGCACGCGTCCGCGACGCCGATCAGGAGATCCCGGCGGACCTGTTGCGCCACCCGCCTCACCGCTCCGGGAACGGAGCCTGTGCGGCCGTCCTGCCGTGCGGGCGCACGATCAGCACCGGGCAGTCGGCGTGGTGCAGTAGCTGCAGGCCCGTCGAGCCGAGCAGGGTGCCGGCGAGCACGCCGTGCCCCCGGCTGCCGACCACGATCAGTTGCGCGGTGTGGGAGACGCCGTTGAGCACGCTCGCCGCGCTGCCGTGTGACAGCAGGGCCTCCACCGGCACGCCGGGGTACTTCACACGCCACGGCGCGAGCTTCTCATGGAAGCGGGCGCGTTCGGTGGCGTCCTGCTCCGGCGCGGTGATCTCGGCGGGCGGGAACCGGTCGTAGTAGAGCGGGAGAACCGGCAGGTAGGAGCGGATCGCGATCAGGCTGGCGCCGCGTTCCCGGGCCGCGGTGAATGCGATCTCCAGCACCTCGTCGGCAGTGTCCGCGTCGTCGACACCCACCGCGACGGGCCCGTCGGCGCCGGCGCGGCCGCGGATCACGACGACGGGGCAGTGCGCGTGGGTGGCCACTCGCTGGCTGACCGAGCCGAGTCCGAGCCCGGTGAATCCACCGCTGCCCCGGTTCCCGACGACCAGCAGGTCCGCCTGTTCGGAAACGACGACGAGCTGGGCGACCGGATTGCCGATCAGTACGTCGGTGCCGATCTCGATCGGCGGTGCGGCGTTCCTCGCGTCGTGGGCGGCACGGGCGGTGAGGCTCTCGGCCAGCTGCTTGGCGAGCGCGAACTGCTGACCGCCGGATTCGTACCGGGCGGTGGCCCAGTCCCAGTCCAGAACGTGGACGATCACCAGGTTCCGGTTGCTGCGTTGCGCTTCCAGCGCGGCCCATCTTACGGCCGTCATGCCGGGGTCGGTGCCGTCGACTGCGACGACGATCGTCGGGGTGTCCATGACGCCTCCTTTGCCGTCCTGGCCTTCAGCCTGATTCGCGACGACGCGTGACGGCAGGGCGACCCGGCCTGCCGGGGCGAGCCGTTGTGCCCTGATATCGGCCCGCCACGGGTGGGCGGCATGCTGCGGCCGTGCCCAGGCGGAGCCGGATATCGGTGGCGACGACTCCGTTCGGGCCGGCCACAAGAGGGCTGAGCTCAAACTCGGCGATCTCGGGGTGATCGTCTGCCAGGGCGCACCTCGTCACGGTGCTGTTCCGATCCGGCATCGACGATGGGCCCGGAACCGGGAATCCGCCTGATCCCGTCGGTCAGTTCCATCGCGGCCTCGAGGTGATGCTGTACCAGTACCCCGTTACCCGGCCCACCGGACCGGATCACCGCGTCGAACGTCTCACGTCCGGCGGCCGCGGTGGTCAGTCCGTCCCGGCCGCCACCGCGGCGCGCACGCGTGGCCGAACCGGCGGCCGGACGGATCGTCACCGGACAGCCGAGCCGCTCTGCCGCTGCGACCGCGCTCACCCCTGGGCCATGGACGGTGCCGGCTCACGATCCCGTGGCGACCGGCGGAGTGAGGCGCGGCGGCGGCCCGATTGGTGGACTTCCCGGCGGCGGTCCGCCGTGCCGGCGGCCGAGTCCGATTCCGCCCACGGCGATCAGGCCGACAGCAATCAGGCCGATCAGAATGCCGACGACCAGCAGTCCTCCGCCGACTCCGGTGAGGTCGGGCACCCGGGCCGCCCCGCGGACGTCGACCGAAACCGCGGAGGCTCCGGAGGCGTTCGCCACGACCACGGCGTATTCTCCGCCGGTTGCGGTCCACTGCAGGGTCGTGGTGCCCGAGCCGGTGGCCTCGGCGATCCAGAACGACTCCGCGGCCGGCGGGGAGACCGGCCGGACCTGTCCACCCGACCGGTCGTACCGGGGCGTGCCCGAGTCGAAACCGGTCAGCTCGTCATGTGCGGTGCCGGCGAGCCAGGCATCCACCGCGGACTGGGGCGCGACGCCGACGAACACCGGACGACCGGACGGTGAGGTCACCTCGAGCCGCAGATCACCGAGGTCGGTCGTCTGCCGGGTCCACCTTCCGGCACCTGTGATCGTGACGTGCTCGGCAGTGATCGCCGACGTCGACGTCTCCAGCCGTTCGACCGGGCTGGTCACGTAGCCCGCACTGTCGCGTGCGGCGTTCACTGCCAGCAGTACCCCGCCGCCGGTGCCGAGACCAGCCGCCGGCAGGAGCAGCAGAACACCGCCCACCAGGGCGATCACCGACCCGGCGATCGACGACTGCGGGGCCGGACGGGGTTGTTGTTCCGCGACAGGGCCGGACGGAGCCGGATCGGGCTCGGAGCCACCCTGGTCCAGCCGGAACGGAGGGTAGCGCGGCACGAGCAGCACGATGTAGGCCGTCACGCGCAGGCTCCAGCGGGCCACACCGACGAGCAGGTCGTGAAGGCCACGCGGGTAACGGCCGGTGAACAGCAGCGCCATCCCGGCGATGAGCAGTAGTGCCGCAGTCACCCCGATCGGGGTGGGTGTGTCGGCTTGGCGGCTGGCAGCGCCGTAGAGGGCAGTGAGGACGATCAGGTGCGGCACCACCAGGAGCCAGGCGACCAGCGGCAGCCATCGGGGCGGCGGCTCGTGCGGGTCCAGGTGCAACCGGGCCGGATGACTCCGATCGTCGGCGAGCGTGAACGGGGGATAGGCGTCGGTTCCCAGCGCCTGGTAGCCGTAGTAGCCGACCCGCCAGGTCCAGCGCAGCACACCCACGTTGTAGGCGCGGATCGGCTCCGGATAGCGGCCGGTGATGAGCACTGCCAGATAGGCCACCACGGTGAGTACCACCAGGCCGGTCCAGAGGACCGCCAGAGCCAGATAGTGCGGGAGCAGCAGTAGCCATTTGACGAGCCAGAGCCAGCGGCTCAGGGATTCGTCGCGGCGCGCCTCCACCCGCAGCGGGTAAAGGTCCATCAATTACCTCCCAGAATCAGTTCCAGGAGAGTCCCTTTCCGGCGGCCGCGGCAGGGTCTTAGGTCACGGATCGCGGCTCGGCGGAGGCTCCGCGGTGAGGTTCTCGACGGCCGCTGTCACGCTGTCCCGGTCCAGCGCCACCGCCGCCTCTGCGAACCCTTCATGGACCGATGTGCGATCGCGTGAGCCGACCAGGTCGAGCAGTGCGGTGACCGGGCGGTTGTCGGCGAGATAGTAGGCGCTGAACGCCCGGATCCCGCGGTCCATCGCGGCCTCGGCGAGCACCTCGACCAGCGCGGTCGCCAGGCCCGCGCGCCGCCATGCCGGTGTCACGGCGACAGCGACCTCGGCGGTGTCCTCCTCGGTCGCCTCGTATCGCGCGATGCCGATTCCCGCGCCGGTCGCCGGGTCCAGGGCGACCAGTGCGAAGCGCTTCCGGTAGTCGACAGTGCACAGGTGGGTCAGCAGGCGTGGGGTGATGCGTGGCGGTGAGCCGAGGAACCGGCGATGGACGGTGTCCGGGTCGGCGGTGCGGATCGCGTACGCCAGTGGGCCGCGGTCGGCGGGGATGATCGGGCGTACGAGGACCGTTCGGCCGCCGGGCAGGCGCAGGTCCCGCTCGTACTCGGTCGGATAGCCCGGCGGCACGGCGCGGGGGTGCCTGATCGGGGCCGGTGTCATGAGAGCAATGATCGACGATTGCCGCTGCGGGGGAGACCGGGCGAACGGTCGAGCCTGTGCTCGCCGAGGGTGTGATGCGGCACGACCGGGACCGGTGCGTACCGCTACCCGGGTTCGCGTAGCTTCCGCAGCACGGGGTCAGGCTCGTCGCCGACTGGTGACAGCCGCAGCTTGGCGTCGACGGCGTGAATCCCGTCCGGTCCGGCGAACACCGGGTTGAGGTCCAGCTCGGCGATCTCGGGATTTTCCTCGGCGAGCCGGCCCAGCCGCAGGAGCAGGTCCTCCAGCGCGGCGGTGTCGGCCGGTGCCGTGCCCCGGTAGCCCGTCAGCAGTGCGGCACACCGCAGGGAACGCCACATCCGGCCGGCGTCCAGATCGGTCATGGGCACGAGTTGCAGGGTGCGGTCGGCGAGCAGGTCGGTGCGGACCCCGCCGAGTCCCAGCAGCACCACGGATCCGAAGAGAGGGTCGTGCACCAGGCCGGCCACCAGCTCGACGGTGCCACCGACCTGGGGCTGCACCAGCACACCTGATCCGGGGCGGCCCGCTGAGGCGACGGTCTCGAAAGCCCCGGCGACGGCGGCGCCGTCGGCCAGTCCGATCCGCACGCCACCGGTGTCACTCTTGTGCACCAGTTGCGGATCGGCGGATTTGAGCACGACCGGGCCGCCGATCCGCGCGGCTGCCGACACGGCGGCGCCAGCGTCGAGGGCGACCTCGGCGGGGACTATCCCGATGCCGTAGGCGGCCAGGATGTCACTGGTGGTGGCGTAGTCCTGCCAGCCCGGCCCAGTGGCCAAGGCCTGCTCGACGAGCGTGTGGGCGCGTGCGCGGTCGATGCCGGGCAGGTCGGCCCAGCCGCCGAGCGGGCGCTGCCTCCAGGCGGCGTAGGCCGCGGCGTGGGCGAGTGCCCGCACCGCTTGTTCCGGGAGTTCGTAGACGGGCATACCGCGCTCACCGATTCGATGCGGCAAACCGGTTGCTCCGGTGACCACCGCCGCGGCGCACAGGTCCGGATGGCGGTCCATGACGCGGCCGAGTTCGCTGAGGACGTCCGCGGGCCGGTTGGCCCGTGTGCAGACCACGACGAGCAGCAGCATGTCGGCGGTGCCGGCGGTGGCGGCCGTCTCGGTGGCGGCCGAGAACTGGTCCGGTGTGGCGCCGGCGCCCAGATCGAGCGGATTCTCCGGCCGGTCGGGGCCGGCCACCGGTAGTTGCAGGCCGGCCTGTTCGGCCGCGTCGGCGGAGAGCACGTTGAGCCCACCGGAGTTGCTCACCACCGCGAGCCGGGGTCCGGCCGGCAGCGGGCCGGCGGTCAGCAGCCGTGCGGTGTCCAGCAGTTCTCCGAGGGTTTCGGTACGGATCACGCCGGCTTGCGCGAACAGGGCGTCGACGGTGGCCGCAGGGGCGGCGGCCGCCGCGGTGTGGGAGGCGCCGGCACGCCCTCCGGCCACCGAGCTGCCACTCTTGAGGGCCAGGACAGGCTTGCGGCGGGCCAGAGCCCGTACGGTGCGGGCGAACTTCCGGGGATTGCCGAACGACTCGAGATAGAGGGCGACCGCCCGGGTCTCCGGATCGTCGTACCAGTAGGCGATCAGGTCGTTACCGCTGATGTCGGCCTTGTTGCCGAGTGACACCACTGTGGACAGTCCCGTGCCGGTCCGCACGGCGTGGTCCAGCGCGGCGATCACGACAGCGCCGGACTGCGCGGCGACGGCCAGGCCGCCCGTTGGCGGGAGTTGCGGGGCGAATCCGGCCGCGAGACGCACCCGCGGATCGGAGTTGAAGACACCGAGGCAGTTGGGGCCGACCAGGCGGATGCCGTGACGACGTGCCAGCCGCACCAGGTCGGCCTGCCGTTCGCGGCCGTCCGGTCCGGCCTCCCCGAAGCCGGCGCTGAGCACCACAGCGGCGTGCGCACCAGCCCGGGCGCCGTCGGCCAGCACCCCGGCGACCTGATCGGCGGGTACGGCGATGACCAGCAGGTCGACCGGGCCGGGCAGGTCGAGCAGGCTGCGATAGCCGGACACCGGCCCGACCGGTGTGCCACGGCCGTTGATCGCGTACAGGGTTCCGGTGAAACCGTATTCCACCAGCGACAGCAGCGTCTCCCGGCCGACGCTGCCGGCCCGCCGGCCCGCACCGGCCACCGCCACCGACGACGGGCTGAGAAGGGCGCGCAGCGAGGCACGTTCAGCGGTACGCTCGCGCTCGTCCACGATCGGGTCGGCGAGTCCGTCGCCGATCCGCACGCTCACGTCGACGACGCCGCGGTCCAGGTGGTTGCGGGCGTGCGAACTGAGATTCCGGGCGACGCGGAGCATGTCGACGTTGCCGGGCAGCACCTCGCCGATCAGTTCGGTGATCCCGTGCCGCCGGCAGCGGGCGGCCAGGTGCTCCAGGAGCAGTGTGCCGATGCCGCGGCCGTGCTGCCGATCGGCGACGAATACCGCGAACTCGGCGGCCGGGCGGTCACCGAGCCGCTCGGCGGAGGCGACCCCGACGAGTGTGTCGCCTTCGTAGGCGAGGACGTTGACGTGCTGGTTGGATTCGGGCCGGCACAGCCGCTTCACCTCGGTGCTGAGCGTGGCCGGGCTGGGCTGGGCGAAGAACCGCAGCCGCAGGTTGGCGGCCGAGGCAGCCTCGTACATCCCGGTGACCGCCGAGGCGTCCTCGGGCCTGACCGGCCGGATCGCGACGATGCCGCCGTCGGCTGTCAGCGCGTGAACCGGCTCGCTCCGGGCACCGGGCACGGTGCCGTCGCCAGCCGTGACAACGGTCCCGGTCTGCATGATTCCTCCCTGATCGCCCCTGGTTCCAGGGTTGCCGGACCCGACGTGTTCGGGCAGTGCGATTGGTCCCGCGGGTGCGGGCGGCGGGACCCGTGTCCCGCCGAGCCGGGTCGATCATCGCGATCAGAGGTTCAGCCCTGCGGCCCCGGACCTGGTGGCCCATGAGGATGCCGTGGACGTGCCCGCCGAAGGCAGCACGATCGCCAGCGGGCAGGCGGTGTGCCCGATCAGCGAGACCACCGTGTCGCCCAGCAGACGGGAGCCGGTCAATCCCGTCGCGGACGAGACCACGAGCAGGCGGCTTTCGTGGCTGAGGGCGCGCAGGGCGTTTCCGGCATCGGGATCGTGCAGAATCGCCCGCTCGGCGGCTGCCGCGTCGTGGGGACCGAGACATTCGAACAGCACCGACGTCAGCAACAGGTCGGTCACCATGGCGGATCGCCCGCTCCAGGCATGTGCAACCCGTAGCGGCACGCCGAGGTCGAGTGCCCGGTGGTTCGCATACCTGACGACTGCGCAGGAGCCGGCGTCCCCCGAGACGGCGGCGACGACCACCGCGCCGCGCGGCGGGGACGGCGTCGTCACCTCCACGACGCCGTGCTCCGGAAACCCGCGGACATGGTCTGCCAGGTCGTCGCGCAGGCGTGCGCGGACCGCGGCGGCCAGCCGGTCGACCGCGATGCTGTTCAGATTCCTGTCCATGGCTCCCCCTGGTGATCCGGGACCGGTGCGGGCGGGCGTCGGCGGGGAACCGGTCCACGCCGCGTGCCGCCATCTCCTCGTACAGTTGCCAGTGCCAGTCCACCTCCTCCCGGGCGAGCCGGCTCCGGGCGCCGGGATGTCGATCCGCTGGGACAGGTGGCGCCAGCGGCCACGAACACGGCGTCGTCGTGCAGCAGGTCGGGCAGCGGCGTCATGTCGTGCGGGATCATGTTCATCGTCGCCTCCCTGCTCGCCGGGTCTCAGGTCGTCTCAGGTCCTCGGGCGGACCACCACGACCGGGCATGCGGAATGCCGCAGCAGATGCTGACTGACCGAGCCCAGCAGAAGGCCGCTGACAGCGCCGTGCCCCCGGCTGCCGACCACCAGCAGCTGCGCGCCGGTACTGGCGTGGGTGAGAACCTCGGCCGGATGAGCCACCGTCGCCTCGGCCCCGACAGCCACCCCGGGAAAGGCGTTACGGACGACCGTGACGAGGGCGTCGAACGGTTCGCGTTCGTGTTCGGTGACCGTCCTGGTGACCATCGGGGTCTCCTCCCACAGCCCGGTCACCGGTTGCCAGGCCCTGATCACCCGCAGCGGGGCCTTGCGGGCCCACGCCTGCTCAGCGGCGAAGGTGAGGACCGTCGCGGCCGCCGCCGAGCCGTCGATGCCGTGGCTGGGTCTTCTTCGCCGTGGCCACGGCCCGCTCGAGCGTGCCGTTGACGACCTCCGTGAGGTATCGGTCCGCGGGCAGTGGCGGGGACTGGATCAGCCGAGCGGCGGGCACCAGTACCGGGGACCCGTCGACGTAGACGAGTTCGACGGAGGCGCCGGTGCGGGCGGCCTCGTCCAGTGCCCACAACAGGGCGGCCTGAGAGTGCGGTGAGCCGTCGTATCCGACGATGATCTCTCTGTGCACGGTACGGACCTCCTTTCCGCTGCCGTGCGCCACGCGGGGAGCGCTGCGCCGGGTCCGACCGCTGCTCCCACCCATGGCACACCCGTCGATACGTACGGGGGCAGGGTCTTAGGTCCCGTCGTTGTGGGGCTTGCGGCAGCCGGCCGCCGATCGGTTGTCGTCACGAGCCGGCAATGGCGGAGTTCCTCGGACGCCCATCGCCGGAACCGTGGTCACCGGATCCGGTGCCGTCTTGACGACGGTGGGTCTGGTGGCGCGACGGCCATCCGTTTCGGTCTGCCGTGAGCCGGTGAGCCAGGTCCGGCGGTGGGCGTCTGGCTGAAGCCTCGCGCATCGCCGGGGCGGCGCCCAGGGTCGTTGGTCCTGATCGGCGGGACGGGCGCAAGGACCCTGATCTGATTCCGGTCAGCCGTGCCGTTCCGACCAGGGGGGTGCCTAGCGTACGAAGTATGCACAGTGTCGTGTCAGTCGAGGAGAAGCTGCCCGTCGTGGTCGGCGTCGACGACGTGCCGGACGGACTGCAGATTGTCGATATCGCGGCCACGGAGGCCGCGCGTGTCGGCGTGCCGCTGAGGATCGTGCACGCCTGGCCCGGACGCCACGGTGGAATGCCGCGGCATCGAGCCCTCCGGCCGGACCCCGCAGACGGCCGGCACCTTCTGGATCTGGCGTCGCTGCGGGCCCGGCGCGTCGCGCCCGGGGTCACCGTGCGGACCGAGCTGGCCGACGACAGCGCCGCCGAGGCGTTGATCCGGCACTCGGGCCGGGCCGGCCTGCTGGTGCTGAGACATCGGGACGAGTCGACGCTCGGGCACGGATGGGGCTCGACCGCGGCGTACGTGGCCCACCACAGTCACTGCCCGTTGCTCGTCTTCCGCGGCGCGACAGGTGGCCAGGGCCCCGTCGTGGTGGCGACCTCCGGCCGGCCCACCGCCACGGTGGGATCTGCCTTCGAAGCCGCGTCCCGTGCGGGCTGCCCCCTCGCGGCGGCCCATGTGTGGACCACCGGAAGCGGGGACGACGACACCGAGCGCCGGTCGGCAGAGGAACGAATGCGCCGGACGCTCGCCCGCGCGGCCCGAACCTGGCCCGACGTGATCGTGAACCGCCTCCTGCTCAGCGACGCCGACGTGCCCTACACGGTGGAACGGGCGTCACGCCGCGGGCGGCTCCTGGTGGCGGGCCGGGGCCACAAGGGCTGGCTCGTGGAGATGCTGTACCACATCGGCCGGTCCTCCCCGAGCGAGCGGCGGCTGTGCCCGGTCCTGCTCATCCCGCCGGGATGGTCCGGGGTGGGGCTTCCGCGTGCGACGGTGGCGGGCACGTCCTGGTTCTGATCGGTTCGCCGGCCGGCGAGACTGTCCGGCCGGCCACGCGGCACCTCGATGCGGGACCTTGGTCCCTGCCGAGTCGCCGCTCATGCGGACGACGATGCAGACACGGAGGTGATGACAATGGTGGCCCTGATCATCACTGTGTTGCTCTTGCTCGTGGTGACCACCGCGATTCTCTGGCCCATGCCCGACGCCACCGCGGCAGACAAGGTCGCGGCGAGCGCCGGTACCGGGGACGACGGCGGCCGGCGGGAGCGCGTGCCCACCACCTTGGAGGGCGCCCTGGTGGCACAGCTGCTCCGCGGTGAGATCAGCCGAGGGCAGTATCACCAGGCCGTGGGCGGCCTCGCGGCCCGCGACGATGAGCGCAATCCGATGCCGTTGCCCGGCAACGACCGCCCTGACGCCACCACCTGAGGTCGTTCACCAGGTGCCCGGTGCGGCGGGACATGCCGTCCGGCCCTGTTTCGTACGGCCGACGGGCTCCCAGCTGGAAGCGATGACAGGAGGTAAGCCATGACATTCTCCATTGCGATCAACGGTTTCGGCCGGATCGGCCGCAACTATCTGCGCCGTCTTCTCGGGGACGACCTCGCCGACAAGGATCTGCGCGTGCTGGCGGTCAACGACCTGTACGACCCGGCGACTCTCGCGCATCTGCTCGAGTACGACTCCACCTTCGGACGTCTCGGCCTCGGCGTCGCGGCGGACGGCAGTACGCTGACCGTGGGCGAGCAGCGGATCCGTACCTTCTCCTCGCGCACGCCGGAGGCGCTGCCCTGGGCAGACCTGGGTATCGACCTGGTGATCGAGTCGACCGGCAAGATGCGTACCCGGGAGGACGCGGCCCTGCACCTGAAGGCCGGCGCTAGACGAGTGCTCATCTCGGCGCCCGGCAAAGGCGTCGACGCCACCCTGGTGCCAGGCGTCAACGCGGGAACCTACGACCCGCTGCGCCACGAGGTTCTTTCTGCCGCTTCGTGCACCACCAACTGTGTTGCACCGCTGCTCAAGGTCCTCCACGCGGCCTTCGGCATCGAGCGCGGATTCCTGACGACGGTGCACGCTTACACCAACGACCAGAACGTCCTCGACGCGCCGCACAAGGACATGCGCCGGGCCCGCGCCGCCGCCGTCAACATCATCCCGACCAGCACCGGCGCGGCGAAGGCGGTGGGTGCCGTGATTCCCGAGCTGGCCGGGCGGCTCGACGGTGTGGCCCTGCGTGTGCCGGTCGTCGACGGCTCGATCAGCGATCTGTCGCTGATCCTGGATGCGGAGGTCGACGCGGCTGCGATCAACGAAGCCGTCGCGTCCGCCGCCGCGGAGCCGGACCTGCGCGGTGTCATCCGTTACACCGAGGCGCCGATCGTTTCCGCCGACATCGTCGGTGATCCGGCGTCCTGTGTCTTCGACGCGGGCCTGACGCAGGCACACGGCCGGCTGGCCAAGGTCTTCGCCTGGTACGACAACGAGTGGGGTTACACCAATCGGCTGGTTGATCTGACCCTGCAGATGGCCGCCACCGGCCGCTGATCACCTGAGGCCCTGGCCGCGTTCCAGGGCCTCAGCCGGTGGGACCCCGGAGGGAGGGCCCTCGGTCCGGAACGCGCGGCCGTCACCACGGCACGTCAGCTTCCGGTCCTTCGGCCCTTACCGATACTTCTGCGCCGGCGCATCCTTCGGCACGTAGCGGTTCCTTCGACGCCAGAAGGAGAGGAAAATGAAAGGACTCGTGTACGGCGGAGCGGGCCAACGAACCTGGACGGAGATCCCGGACGCGCACATCCGTGACCCGCGTGACGCGGTGATCCGGATCGATGCGGTCACCATCTGCGGGACTGACCTGCACATCCTGGCCGGCGACGTGCCCGAGGTGACACCCGGGCGGGTGCTCGGCCACGAGGCGGTAGGCACTGTGGTCGAGCGGGGACCGGCGGTGACCGGGCTGGCGGTCGGCGACCGCGTTCTCGCCTCCTGCATCTCAGCGTGTGGAAGCTGCCGGTTCTGCCGTGAGGCGACCTACGGGCAGTGCCTGTCCGGCGGCGGCTGGATCCTCGGCCACACCATCAACGGAGTTCAGGCGGAGTACGCCCGCATCCCGTTCGCCGACCTCTCGACCTACCGGCTTCCTCGCCAGGTCAGCAGCGAGAACGCGGTGATGCTGGCCGACATCCTGCCCACCTCCTACGAGGTCGGCGTGCTCAACGGCCGGGTACGTCCCGGCGACACCGTGGTCGTCGTCGGGGCCGGGCCGATCGGGCTCGCGGCGATCATCACCGCCAAGCTGTTCTCACCCGCCCACATCGTCGTGATCGACAAGGCGGAGAGCCGCCTGCAGGCAGCGAAGATCCTGGGGGCCGACGTCACCCTGACCCCGGAGCGGGTCGCGCTCGGCGCGATCCGCGCGCTGACCCAAGGGCTGGGCGCCGACGTCGTCATGGAAGCCGTCGGCAGCCCCGAGACCTTCGAACTGTGCACCACGCTCGTGCGTCCGGGCGGAACTGTCGCGAACATCGGCGTCCACGGCAAGCCCGCGACCCTGCACCTGGAAGACCTCTGGATCCGCAATCTGACCATCACCACCGGACTGGTGGACACCCACTCGACGCCGAGACTGCTCGCCATGCTGGCGGCCGGGCAGATCGACGTCACACAACTGGTCACCCACCGGTTCGCCCTCGAGGAGATCGAGGAGGCGTACGACGTGTTCGCCCGGCCGGGCCAGACCGGCGCGTTGAAGGTACTGCTCACCCGGTGACAGCTCGCCCGCGACTGCGGGTACCGCTGTGGCGACCGTGACCGCGGCCGAGGTCGGCCGTGGTCACGGTGCTCCGAACCCATTTCGATACGGCCCCGGGCGCCGATCCGAGGTCCTCCCGGTACCGCCGGCCGGCACATCAGCCAGCCTCTCGGCCGCCTGCCGATTCGGCCGGCGCCGCGTGGCTCCGCTGAGCGGGACCAACGGCACTGGCCCGGTGCCTCTGATCGCGGTCTGGTGGAGAGACAACGGCCGTACCCGGCCGGTGACTGGAGGGAGCCGTGATGGGCACGTCGTTCGTCCCGCCGTCGCGGGCGGTCCTGACTGACTGCGTGCGGTCGGCCATCACCGCACCGTCGCTGCACAACAGCCAGCCGTGGATGTTCCGCGTCGAGCCGCCCACGGTGTGGGTGTACGCCGATCCTGACCGCCGTCTGCCGGTGGTGGACCCCGACGGCCGGGAACATCTGATCAGCGTCGGGGCCGCGATCGTCACGTTGCGCCTGGCGATCCGGCGCGCCGGTTACGACGTGGAGTACGAGCTTCTGCCGGATCCCGGCAAACCTCTGCTGGCCGCCCGCGTGACCGCGGGCCGCCCGCTGGCTGCCGACCAGGTCACCGAGGCGCTCGCCGCGGCGATTCCGTACCGGCACACCAATCGGTGGCCGTTTGCGCGGGTTGCGGTTCCGGCGGACGTCATCGAAAGGCTGCGAGCCGCGGCCCGTGGCGAGGGCGCCGCATTGACGGTCGCGGACCCGATCGGCCGCGACGCCATTCTCGGCCTGGCCAGGGCCGCCGATCGCTGGCTGCGGGAACGGCCTCACTACGGGGAGGAGATCAGCCGGTGGAGCGGCCGAGGAGTACGTCATCATGGCGTTCCTGTGTGGGCGGCCGGTCCGTGGGATGCCCTCGAGGTGATGCCGGTCCGGGACTTCGCCGGTCTGACGCCGTTGCCCCGGCCACGTGAGCCGTTCGAGCCGCACTCTACGGTGATGATCCTGACCACCGACGGTGACACCGCACGTGACTGGCTGGCAGCGGGGCAGGCCATGCAGCGCGTGCTGCTTACAGCGACCTGGCTGGGCCTGGCCACCACACCGATCAGCCAGCCGGTCGAGGCGCCCGAGATCCGTAAACGGCTCACCCGCCGGCCGGCACAGATGGTGCTGCGAGTCGGCTACGGCAAGACGACCGGACGTACTCCGCGGCGTCCGCTCAACGACGTGCTGCTGCCCGCCGACCTGCCCGCGCCCCGTTGACGACGATGGACGGTGCGCCGCAAAGGGGCGGACCGCCGCGCGCCCCCGCGATCGTGAAGCCGTATGGCCGGCCACCGCGTACCGTCTCCGCGGAAATCCCGAACGCACCTGGGCGATTCGGGACCAACGGCCCTGAGATGCACCCGCGTGCCGCCGGACGGTGGAGGTGAGGCGTGGGCAACGGTGCCCGCGCACGGAGGTGATCTCCATGAACAATCGGTGGTCGACGCTTCGTTCCGGATTGAGTGTCCTGGCCGCTGTGGTCCTCACCGGAATCGGCGTGGCGGTGGCGCGGCCCGCGTCGGCGGCGGACAGCTCCCCGTACCAGGCGCAGGTGTTCACCCGTGGCTACGACACGACGAAGCTGGCGACGCTGACGTTCGACCTGGACTGGCGCACCGGCACTCCGGCCGAGAACGCGGTGAGCAGGACCAACCTGGAAACCGTCCTGCGGGTGTTCGCGGCCAACGGCATCACCGCAGGCTTCGGGGTGACCGGACGGTTCGCCGAGCAGAACCCGGCGGAGACGCGCGACATCGCCGCGCGTGGACACAAGATCTTCAACCACAGCTACAGCCATCCGGACTTCCTGACCCTGACCCGGGCTCAGCGGTGGGCGCAGCTGGACAAGGCCGAGGCGGCGTTCCGGGCCGCGGGCGTCAACTCGGCGGGCTGGTTCCGGACACCGTACCGGTCCGGATACATGAACGCCGGCGTCAACCGTGATCTGGCGCTGCGCGGCTACTACATCAACCTGGACTGGACCTTCGACACCACCGGCTACCGGGCGGCGGACTGGGCCACGGTCAGCAGCCGTATCGACAGGTACACGGTGCCCGGCGCGATCATCGTCATGCACGTGACCACGCCGTCCACGGACCCCGGCAACCTCCAGCTGATCATCGACAAGCTCAAGGGCATGGGGTACGGCTTCACCAGCCCTTACCACGCGGTGACCCGTGCGCCGATCCGGACGGCCTACTTCGGCGCGGGCGGGCCCTCGTCGGTGTTCGGCGCGCCGACGACCGCACCGATGCAGGCCACGACCGCCGGTACCGCGGTGCAGTGGTTCCAGCGCGGGCGGTTCTACCACTCGCCCGCCAGCGGCACCCACTTCGTGACCGGCGCGATTCTGAGCAAGTACCGTTCTCTCGGCACGGTCACCTCGTTCCTGCGTTACCCGACAGCCGACGAACGGCACGGGGCCGCGGGTGGCTACTACAGCACCTTCCAGGGCGGGTCGGTCTACTGGCTGCCGGCGACCGGAGCACACGAGGTGCACGGTGCGATCCGTACGAAATGGTTCACTCTCGGCGCCGAGGCGGGAATCCTCGGATATCCGCAGTCCGACGAGGTTGCGGTCTCGGTCGGCCGGGCCTCCCGGTTCCAGCACGGCAACGTCTACTGGAACAGCAGCAACGGGGCCCACGAGGTGCACGGTGCGATCCTGACCCGCTATCTGGCTCTCGGCGGAACCGGAAGCAGGCTCGGGCCGCCGACCAGCGACGAATACACGGTCGCGGTCGGCCGGCGCAGCAACTTCCGGCACGGTGCGATCATCTGGAACAGCGCGGCCCGGACCACCACCGTCATCTACACGTGAATCCCGTACGCCCGGACCCGGCGCCGGTGCGAGGCCGGCGCCGGGTCAGCGGCGGGAGAGCAGTCATCGGCTGCCCGTGAAGCGGTGTGCTCGAAGCAGGTGCGCCCACCAGGGTCGCGGGGCCTCGGGCTGCGGGCGGGGACGCGGCAGTCCTCTGAGGCTCACCCATCCGCCGGGACCCATGGTGACCTGCCCGATGGCCGGTCGGGGCCGGGCCGCCACGACGGTGGCGGCGACCGCCACCGTGGCGGTGGCCGCGAGGACCGCCCCGGCCAGCCAGGTGACGTCGATGACCGGCCGGTAGTACGTGCCCGAGGGGCCGGTGATCCAGGCACCGATCTCGCGACCGCCGACGGCAACCGGTGTCACGCTGACCGCGTCCGCCTGCCGGACATCGAGTGAGGTGGTCATGACCTGCTCCTACCGGCTGTCCGAGCCGGTCGCCGGGCTCGCGGCGCGTCCCGCCTCCAGCCGGGCGACCGGCACCCGGAACGGCGAGCACGACACGTAGTCGAGGCCGGCGTCGTGGAAGAACCGGACGGACGCGGGGTCGCCGCCGTGCTCACCGCAGACGCCGACGGTCAGGCCGGGCCTGGTGGCGCGGCCGCGTTCCACCGCGATGCGGACCAGCTCGCCCACCCCGGACGTGTCGAGGGTCTCGAACGGTGATGCCGCGAACACACCGAGGTCCAGGTAGCGGCCGAAGAACGCCGACTCCACGTCGTCGCGGGAGAAACCCCAGGTCATCTGGGTGAGATCGTTGGTGCCGAAGGAGAAGAAGTCGGCGGCGTGCGCGATGTCGCCGGCGGTCAGCGCGGCCCGCGGCACCTCGATCATGGTGCCGATCCGGATCGGCGGGGCACCGTCGACGCGGGACAGGACCGCGAGCGCCTCCGATCGTACGATCTCCAGCTCCTGAACCGAGCCGACCAGCGGGACCATGATCTCGGGCCGGGGGTCGCCGCCCGCGGCGACGCGTGCCGCGGCGGCCTCCGCGACCGCCCGCACCTGCATCGCGAACAGGCCTGGCACCACCAGGCCCAGCCGGACGCCGCGCAGTCCCAGCATCGGGTTCTGCTCGTGCATGCGCCGCACCGCAGCCAGCAGCCGCCCGTCGCGTCCCGTATCCGCACCGAGCGCCTCGGCGCGGGCCACGGCAGCGGTCAGCTCCGCCAGCGGCGGCAGGAACTCGTGCAGCGGCGGGTCGATCAGCCGGACCGTGACCGGCATCCCGTCCATCGCGGCGAACAGGGCGGTGAAGTCGTCGCGTTGCAACGGCAGCAGCGCCGCCAGCGCGTCCTCGCGGCCGACGTCGTCCTCGGCCAGGATGAGGCGTTCCACCAGCTCACGGCGCGGGCCGAGGAACATGTGCTCGGTACGGCACAGGCCGATGCCGGTCGCTCCGAACCGGCGGGCCCGGCGCGCGTCGTCGGCGGTGTCGGCGTTGGCGTGCACGCCGAGCCGGGCGAGGTGGTCGGCGTGGGTCATGATCCGCTGGACGGCGGACAGCAGCGGGTCGCCGAGGGCGGACAGTTCGCCCTCGAACCAGCGGACCACGGGAGAGGGCCGCACCGGGACGGCACCGGCGTACACGTGCCCGGTCGTGCCGTCGATCGAGATGACGTCCCCGGCACGCAGCACGTTCGCGCCGACGGTGAGCGTGCCGGCGGCCGCGTCCACGACGATCTCCTCCGCGCCGCAGACGCAGGTCTTACCCATGCCGCGGGCGACCACGGCGGCGTGCGAGGTCTTGCCGCCACGGCTGGTGAGGATGCCCCGCGCGGCGATCATGCCGGGCAGGTCGTCGGGGTTGGTCTCGTGCCGGACCAGCACGACCGGCACGGTCGCTGCGGCTGCCGCCGCCGAGTCGAAGACGATCGCGCCGGACGCGGCACCGGGGGAGGCCGCGATCCCGGTGGTGAGCGGCTCCGGCGCGGCTCCGGCGTCGAAAGCGGGGAACATCAGGTGGGCGAGTTGCTCACCGGTGACCCGGCTGACCGCCTCGTCGAGGGTGATGGTGCCCTCCTCGACGAGCTGCGCGGCGATCACGAACGCGGCGGCCGGGGTGCGCTTGCCGACCCGGGTCTGCAGCATCCACAGTTCACCGTCCTCGATGGTGAACTCGATGTCGCACAGGTCGCGGTAGCGCTGCTCCAGCTTCTCCATGATCGACAGGAGCTTGACGTGCGAGGCCGGGTCGATGCGGGCCAGGTCGGCGAGGCTCATCGTGTTGCGGATCCCGGCGACGACGTCCTCGCCCTGGGCGCACGGCAGGTAGTCGCCGTAGGCGCCACGCCGGCCGGTCGCCGGGTCCCGGGTGAACGCGACGCCGCTGCCGGACCGGGATCCGCGGTTGCCGAACACCATCGCCATCACGTTGACGGCGGTCCCCAGGTTCTGCGGGATGCGCTCCTGCCGGCGGTAGAGGACGGCGCGGTCGGCGTTCCACGAACGGAACACCGCGGTGATCGCCGCGTAGAGCTGCTCGTGCGGCGACTGCGGGAAGTCCCGGCCGGTGTGGGCGGCGAAGACCTTCTTGAAGGAGACGACGAGCTCACGCAATGCGGCGGCGTCCAGGTCCGCGTCGGATTCGACCCCCGCGGCGGTACGGGAGGAGCACAGCTCCGCCTCGAAGAGGTCGCCGGGCACGTCGTACACGGTCCGGCCGAACATCTGGATCAGCCGCCGGTAGGAGTCCCAGGCGAAGCGGTCGTCACCACTGCCCGCGGCCAGACCCGGCACGGTCGAATCGTTGAGGCCGATGTCCAGGATCGTCTCCATCATGCCGGGCATCGAGAACTTGGCGCCGGACCGCACCGACAGCAGCAGCGGGTCGTGCCGGTCGCCGAGCCGTTTGCCCAGACGCGCCTCCACCAGTCGCAGGTGGTCCTCGACCTCGGCCAGGAGCCCCGCCGGCAGGCTGCCGGTGAGCAGATACTCGCGGCACGCGTCGGTGGTGACGGTGAAACCGGGCGGCACCGGCAGACCCATCCGGGTCATCTCGGCGAGGTTGGCGCCCTTGCCGCCGAGCAGGTCCTTGAGCTCCCTGCTGCCGTCGGAGAAGTCGAAAACATAGCGGGACATCGTCGTACCTCGCCCTCGTCACGAGGGCGGGTCGTCCGCCCTCACCTTCCGTGATTCGCCGCCACCGGCCCGCATGGACGGCGCCTTTTCCTAGCCGTGGAACATCAGCCGTGGACCACCGCGACCGGGCAGGCGCTGTGGCGTATCAGGTGCTGGCTGACCGAGCCGAGCAGGCCGAGGAACGCGCCGCGGCCGCGGCTCCCGACCACGAGGACCTGCGCCGCGGTCCCCGCGGCGGTCAGTGCGCCGGCCGGGTCGTCCACCACGGCCTCGGCCTCGATCCGCAGGTCCGGGAAGGACTCCCGCATCTCGGCGACCAGGGCGGCGAACGACTGCCGATCCGCGTCGGGCACCGTGCCGGTCGCCGCCGGCCAGGCGTGGATGACCTGCAGCGGAACCTTGAGTGCCGTGGCCTGCCGTGCGGCGAACGCCAGCACGCCCGGCGCGGCGGCCGAGTCGTCCACGCCGGCGACCACGGGAGCGTGTCCGGGCGGATCGCCACGGACGACGACGACCGGGCAGTGTGCGTGTGCCGCGACCGCGGAGACGACCGACCCGAACAGTCCGGCGACGACGGTGTTCGCCCGTACGCCCAGAACCATCAGGCGCGCGTGCCGCGAGCGTTCGATCAGAGCGGCGGTGGCCTGCGCGCGGACTGTCGTGGCCGTCACGTCGACCAGCGGATGCGTGCTCACCGCCCCGGCCACCGCGCGGTCCATCATGCCGGTGATGACCTCGTCCACGTAGCTCTGCGGCCGCAGCGCGGGCGACGGCATCATGCTTGCCGCGGGTGCGTACACCGGCCACTCGTCGGCGTAGAGCAGCTCGACGGGTGCCTCGGCGCGTTCCGCCTCCTCCAGCGCCCAGGCCGTCGCGGCATGGGAGCCGGGCGAGCCGTCGTACCCCACGATGATCTTCTTCTGCACGGTACGGACCTCCTCCCTTGAGCCGTTCGCCGTGCCGGGAGCACGGCGCCGGGTCCGACCGTTCTCCTTCCATCGCACGCCTGCCGAGGCGCGGCGGGCAGGGCCGGGCGGCCCGTGCGGGCGGGACGCAGGTCCGGATAAGCGGATGCGCCGATCGGCTGCCCGGTCATAGATTGCGAGGGATGGATCTCTCCCGCCTCGGCACGCCGGTCGGCCCGATGACCCGTATCCACGGCGGGTACGCCAACCGGCTGTACCGGCTCGACACCGACCAGGGATCATTCGCGGTCAAGGAGATGAACGGCCTCGATCGCCGATGGCCCTACCGGGCCGGCGACGTGTTCCGGTTCGAGCGGGCCGCCTTCGCCGCCGGAATTCCGATGCCGGAGCCGATCGCGGCCGACCGGCACACGCTCGTGCACCGGTGGGCCGAGGGCGACAGGATCCCGGAATCGCCCGTGTCGCCCGGGTACGCCTTCGAGGTCGGCGAGATTCTGGCGCGCCTGCACGCCATCGACGTCACGTGGGACGACGCCGCGACCGAGGGCCCGGCTGCACGGGACTGGCCCGACCTCGCCGAGCGGGCTGCGGCGACCGGGCAGCCGTGGGCCGACGAGCTCGCCTCCCACGCCGGGACGCTCCTCACGATCGCCCGCTTCGTCGACGAATGCGAGCGGCCGGGCCCCGTCGTGCTGACCCACCGCGACATCCAGCCGTGGAACCTGCTCGCCCGCGACGGCCGTCCGGTGGTGCTCGACTGGGAACTCTCCGGCATGCTCGACCTGTCCGGTGAACTCGGCTCGACGGCGCTGGGCCTCGCGAAGGGACCCGGCTTCGACGACATCGACCCCGGCATCTTCGGTACGGTCCTCGACGGCTACGTCGCGGGCGGGGGAGTGCTGCCGCCGCCGGGTCCGAGCTGGTTCGTGTTCATGATCAGCGGATGGCTGGGACACACCAGGTGGAACGTCCTGCGCTGCCTCGCCGGAGTCGAGACCGGCACGGGGCCTGACCTGGCGCTGTCACACGAGGCCGTCCGCAACGGGCTGCGCGGCCTGCCCGACCTGTTCAGCCGTTTGCCCGATCTGGAGACGTTGCCGGGGTGAGCGCGGTTTCCGGAGGGCCGCACGGGGCATTCCGACGGCATGTTTCCTGCGGAGAATCTGCGTGAGTGGCGCGGCGAGAACGTCGTCGACCCGGACGGCGACAAGATCGGTGAGCTCGAGGCCGTCTACGTCGACACGATCGACGACCAGCCGGCGTTCGCGACGGTCCGGGTCGGATTCATCGGGCGGCACCGGCTGGTCTTCGTCCCGCTCGCCGGAGCGACCGTCAGCCCCAAGGCGGTACGGGTCCGCTACGGCAAGAAGCTGGTCGGTGACGCGCCCAGTATCGGCGTCGACGGGGAACTGGAGGCCGGCGACGAGCCCGCCGTGTTCGCGCACTACGGACTGCCGTACCAGGCCGGCGTCTCCGGAGCCCGCCGGCTGGCCCGCCGCTGACCGGTGGTTCAGCGTTTCGCCCGGAGGGACTCCTGGTAGAGCTCCGCGTAGGTGCGTGAGTCCTTGATCAGGCCGTCGGCGAAGGCGGCGACGTCGGTGCCGATGAGCTGTGTGACGCTCTTGCCCGCGGCGGCGCCCTCGGCGAAGAAGTCGACGATCCCGGCGAGCAGGTTCCCGTCGGCCAGGTCGACCGGACCCACCTTGAACAGGTACTTCTGCATCTCGTTGTAGACGATCCGGTAGTCGGGCGGCAGCGCCTTGACCCGGGCCACGTGGGCCCGCCAGTGCCGCTTGCCCTCGATGATGTCGTGGATCCCCATGGTCAGCCTCCCAGCCGGGCCAGTTTGCGGGCGACGGTGGTGTTCAGCTGTTCGCGCCACCGGTCGCGGTAGGTGTGAGCGCCGTTGCCGCCGGCCAGAGCCGCGCAGAAGCCGGGGATGTCGTCGCCGAGCACCTCCTGCACGCTCTGCCCCTCGGCCGAGGACTCCTCGAGCAACCCCAGCGCTGTGTCGGCGACGGGGGTCAGATTGCGGCCGGAGAAGTCCCCGTACGCGAAGAGGTTGCCCTTGATCTGTTCCCATGCCGCCCGGTAGTCGTCGGGTAGCGCCTGCGCCCGGGTCTCGAACGCCTTCCAGTCCCGGCTGAGGTCGTTGCCGGTCACGGTGTCCCAGAAGCTCATCGCCCGCCCTCCTTGAGTCTGTCGATGCGTGAGGAGACGTACTCCCATTTGGCCCAGAACGTCGCGAGCTCCTTTCGCCCGGCGTCGTTGAGCGCGTAGAACTTGCGCGGCGGTCCCACCTCGGACGGCCGCTTCGTCACCTGGACCAGGCCGTTGCGTTCCAGCCGCACCAGGATGGTGTAGACCGTCCCGTCGATGACGTCGGTGAAGCCGAGATCGTTGAGCCGGCGGGTGATGGCGTAGCCGTAGGTCTCCTCGCCGCCGATGATCTCCAGCACGCAGCCTTCGAGGGTCCCCTTGAGCATCTCTGTCAGGTCCTCCACGGCGGCTCCTCTCCCGGTCGGTATTCGGTGTCACCGAGTACCGGTACAACGTACCACCGAATACCGGTACTCGGTAGTACCGAATACCGGTAGGCTTGTGTGGTGACCGTGAATCCGAGCCGCCGCACCCGGCCCGCGGTCATGGTCATGCTGCTGCTCCTGCTCGCCGCGACCGCGCTGTTCTCCGCGAGCAGCGCCCACCACCACCGCGACACCACCGCCGCGGTCGCGGCCGAGTCGCGGGCGGGTCACCCGCAGGTGCCGGAGCTGGCCGGCGAACACGATCACGAGCACGGCAACGGCTGGTCGCCCCGGCTCAATCAGCGACTGCGCGCCATCATGCTCCCCATGGTCGTGGGCCTGCCGCCGTTGACGGCTCGCGTCGATCCGCCGGGCGCGGCCGACACCGCCCGCGCCGACGTCGTCCTGAGCCGGTTGGGACTGTTGCGGATATAGGAGCGGGTCGCTCCTCAGCCACCTTCGCGATCGGCGGTCGTCCGCCGCCGATGGCGCGTATCCGCGTTCCCCGGCGCATGAGAAAGACGACCCGAAATGCATCCACAACCACCACGGCGTACGACCCACGCCTACGGCACTCCGAAGAACCTGCTCGTGCACGATCGCTGGGGTGGCTTCGGCCGGCCGGTCCTGCTGCTGCACGGCCTGCGCTACGACCGGACCATGTGGTGGCCGGTCGCGGCCGAACTCGGCGACGACTTCACCGCCGTGGCCGTCGACCTGCCCGGCCACGGCCAGTCCGCCGCCCGCGACCGGTCCGGCCTGCGACTGCTCGCCCACGATCTGGCGATGCTCGTGCACCGCCTCGATCTGCGCCGGGCCCCGATCGTGGTCGGCCACGGCGAGTCGGCCCGCTTCGCCGCGTCGTTCGCCGACCGGTACGCCACCCACGCGGTGATCACCGTGGGCGGCGCGTCACCGGATCCGCTGCTCGACGGCGTGCCCGAGGCGTACCGCCAGTTCGCCGTCGCCCGCCCCGACCCGGCGCTGCTGGAGGTCTATCACGGCTGGTGCGGTGAGCCGACCGGCCGGCGGTCACGCAACGTACGTCTCGGTGAAGGGCATTTCCCGCACCTGCGAGACCCTGCCGGGTTCGCCACCCGGCTGAGGGCGGTGCGCTAACGGAGCCGGAACTGCTGGTTGGCCGCACCGCTGCAGCGGTACTGCTGGATGTCGGCGTCATCGTCCTGGCTCGAGCCCCACACGTCGAGGCACTTGCCGCTGTGCCGGGCGATGATCTCCTGGTAGCCGCCGCCGCGTGGGGCCAGCCGCCACCGCTGGTTCGCTCCGCCGTTGCAGCGGTACTGCCGCACGTCCGCCTCGTCGGCCTGGCTCGAGCCCCACACGTCGAGGCACTTGCCGCTGTGGTCGGCGATGATCTCGTAGTAGCCGCCGCCGCGGTTGACCAGGCGCCATCGCTGGTTGTCCCCGCCGTGGCAGCGGTACTGCAGAACGTCGGCCTCGTCCATCCTGCTGGCGCCCCGCACGTCGACACACTTGCCGCTGTGCCGCGCGACGATCTCGTGGTAGACCGCCGCAGCCTGTGCGGGGGCCGCGAGAACCCCGGTTCCCAGCGTGGTCGCGGTGACCAGAGCCCCGATTATCCGATTCCTATTCATATCTGGACTTTAGGGACCCGAACCGGATCGGGTGGACGGCTTCGGTAGATGATCACCAGGCATCAGACAGGCTCGATGCGGACCGTCGTGGTCGGGTGGCCACCCCCGGCGCCTGCACGTGATCGGATCCGGTCGGCGTCCGGAAGGCCGAGCTCGGTGCAGAGGTGCAGCGCCTGCCGGTAGTGGTGGCGGGCGCCGGCCGGGCGTCCGAGCTCGTGATGTGCCCGGCCGAGACCCTCGTGGGCCAGCGCCAGCCGGTAGCGGTCGCCGACGTCGGCGGCGGTGCGGCGTGCCGCCTCGTAGTGGGCGAGCGCCTCCGCGGTCAGGCCGGTGGCCAGGGCGATCCCGCCGAGGCCCGTGTGTGCGCAGGCCTCGCCGTCCCGGTCGCCGATAGCACGGAAGGCGACCAGGGCCTGCCGGTACCGGGCGTCGGCGGCGGCGGGCCGGCCCCAGGCGACCATGAGGAAGCCGAGGCTGTCCAGCACGTTCGCCTCATCGGTACGGCTACGCAGCCGGCGGCTGAGCACCAGGGCGCTCAGCAGGCGCTGCTCGGCGCTGTCGTGGCGGCCCGCCCGCGCCTCGTTCTCACCCAGGCAGTTGAGGGCGAAGACCTCACCCGCCCGGTCACCGGCCCGGCGGTGCAGGTCCAGGGCCTGTTCGAGATGTTCCACCGCGGCCCCGGGACGCCCCTGCCGCAGATGGGTGACACCGATGCCGGTCAGCGCCTGCGCCTCCGCGGCGTCGTCACCGAGGTGCCGGGCGGCCCGCAGCGCGTGCTCGTGAACGGTCAGGGTGTCGGCCAGGTGCCCGCCGATGAGATAGCGGAACAGGACCGCGGCCAGCCGGACGGTGTGCACCGGCCGGTCGGCGCTGGCGGCGGTCACCAGCGTGGGCCGTTCGGTGCTGAGCCAGTCGTGGGCGGTGGCCTCGTCGGTCAGGGGCGGGACCGGCGTCGCCGGGCGCGGGACCTCGGGCCGCCGGTGGGCCTCGTGGGGGTGCAGGCGGTCCATGGCGTCGGCCGCGACCGCGAGGTAGTAGTCGAACAGGCGCGTGAGGGACTGGTGGCGGCGGGCCGGTGGCTCCTCGTCGTCGGCTCGGAGGCTGGCGTACGCGCGGACCAGATCGTGCAGCGTGAACCGGCCGTGGGTCGTCTGCTGGAGCAGGTGGTGTGCGCTCAGGTCGTGCAACCCCGCCTCGGCGGCGTCCAGACCGGTCCCGGCCAGCGCGGCCGCGGCGTACGCGTCGAAGTCCTGCCCCGGGTGCAGCGCCGCCAGCCGCAGCAGCCGCCGCAGATCCGCCGGCAGATGGTGGTACGACACGTCGAGCGCGAGGTGGACACCGGCGTCGAGCCGCCGGTCATGATGGCGTCGGTCGAGCCGGTCGGCGTGGTCGGTGAGAGTCCAGTCCGGCCGGTCGCGCAGGTGTGCCGCGACCAGGCCCAGCGCCAGCGGCAGGTGGCCGCAGCGCCGGGCGATGCGGGCCGCCGCCTGCGGATCGTCCCCGGCCGCGATGCCGGGCGCGGCCGCGGTCAGCAGCGCCACGGCATCGGTGGTGGCGAACGGCGCGAGCCTCAGCCGGTCGCCGTCGGGCGGCCCGCCGAGGTCGCGGCGGCTGGTGATCAGGACCGGACAGTCCGCCGACGCGGGCAGCAGGGGCCGGATCTGCTCGGCATCCGCGGCGTTGTCCAGCACGATCAGCGTCCGCGTCCCGGCCAGCCGTTCACGGTAGGCGGCCGACCGCGCCCGCAGACCGTGGGGGACCATCTGCCCGGACACCCCGAGCAGCCGCAGGAAACCGTCCAGCACGGCGGCCGGGTCGGCCGGCGGCTGTGCCGGGTCCGGGTGGAAGCCGCGCAGGTTGACGAACAGGACCCGGTCGGCGGCCCGCTCCCGCAGAAGCCGGTGCCCGAGGTGGATGGCCAGCCGGGTCTTGCCGATCCCGGCCATCCCGACCACGGCGCAGGGCCCCGCGCCGGGCCGGGTGAGCGAGGTGAGCATGGTGGCCGTCTCGTCTGAGCGGCCGGTGAAGCCGGCCAGGTCGTCGGGGAGCCGGTCCTGGACGCGGACCTGCGCGGCCGCCTCGGCGCGCCCGGTGACCACGCGTAACGCCTGTCGCCACTGGGTGACGTAGCCCTCGTCGGGGTGCAGGGCCCGCACGATGGCCGTGACGAGTTCCGTGTTCGGGCGCCGCCGGTCCGTGCGGAAGCAGTCGGTGACGGTGTTACGCGCGACCCGGTCGCCGGGTGGCCGTCCGGCGCGTTCCCACGCCGCGTTGACGCGGTCGGTTATCGACCCGTTCGACGGGTTACCGGCCCAGACCTTGAGCAGGCGCAGACGCTCGATCAGGTCGTCGAGACCGGTGGCCGTACCCGGGTCGGGAAGTGCCGTGAAGACGCCGGCCGCCGTCCCTGTCTGCGTCAACGGTGACCTCCCGGACCGGATACAAGGCTTCGACGGTACGGAAGCCGCGCGTCCGGAAGTGTCCGCAACCGGATTCGACCGGGTTTCTGTCAGCAGTCCTCGGCCTGGCGGAGGGTCGTCAGCACAGCGAGCCATCCAGATAGGAGAGTCATGAGACTACGACGACTACTGACCGTCACGGCCACCTTCATCGCCCTGGCGATCAGTGGTGCCGTGTTAGCGGCACCCGCTTCCGCCGCACCCGGCGACATCACCATCCGTCACGCCATCTACACCTCCAGCTGCGTCGAGGTGAACAGCGTGAACATCCGCATGTATCGGTGCGGACAGGACCCGCGCCAGCGGTGGCGCCAGGTGGATCTCGGCAACGGCTACTTCATGCTGGCCAACCGGGCCAGCGGCGGGTGCCTGCTGCACGTGTGGGGACACATCACCGCCAGTAACCAGGAGTGCCTGGCCGAGGACTCCCGGCAGTGGTGGCGGTGGGAGGAGCAGCCGTTCGGCGGGTTCCTGCTGGTGAACTTCAGCGGGGCATGTCTGTCGATGCGTAACGACACCTCGGCGAACAAGAACGAGGTCCGGGTCTTCGACTGCGACGGCAACATCAAGCAGCTGTTCCGCCCGATTCCGGACTGAGGCCGCGGCTCCGGCCCGCTGCCACCGACACCGGAGTCAGCGGGCCGGTAGGCGCAGGATCCGGTCGTCACCGTCACGGACGTCGCCCCGGCCGTCGGTGTTCGAGGTGGTCACCCACACGGCGCCGTCGGGGGCGACCTCGACGGTACGCAGCCGGCCGTACACGCCGATGAACTCCGCCACCGGGGTGCCGAGGCGATCGCCCTGCAACGGGATGGTCCACAGCCGTTCACCGCGCAGCGCCGCCACGTATACGGTCCCACCGGTGATCGCCATGCCGGACGGGGATGCCTCCCGCGTCGACCACGTGACCAGCGGGTTCGTGAATCGGCCGCCCTGCGTGTCGCCCTCGCCCTCCACCTCCGGCCAGCCGTAGTTCGCGCCGGGACGGATCAGGTTGACCTCGTCGAGCTCGTTCTGGCCGAACTCGGCGGCGAACAGCCGGCCCTCGGTGTCCCAGGCCAGGCCCTGCACGTTGCGGTGGCCGAGGCTGAGGACGGGCGAGTTCGCGGACGGGTTGCCGGGCGCCGGGTCACCGTCGGGCGTCAGCCGCAGGATCTTGCCGTTGGGACTGGCCGGGTCCTGCGACGTGGCGGTGTCGCCGGCGTCACCGGTGCCGGCGTAGAGCATGCCGTCGGGGCCGAACGCGATCCGGCCGCCGTTGTGGTTACCGGCCTTCTCGATGCCGTCGAACACCACCTCCTGGGCGCCGCCGCCGAGCCGGAACCGGACGATGCGGTTGTCGTTCTCGGCTGTCAGGTAGGCGTACACCAGGTTGTCGTTCGCGAAGCCGGGGGAGACGGCGAGGCCGAGCAGACCGCCCTCGCCGGCCGCGGACACACCGTCGATCGTGCGTACCTCGGCCGGGGTACCGCCGTCCGCGGCCAGGCGCAGAACCCGCCCGGTGTCGCGTTCGGCGACCAGCGCGTCGCCGCCGGGCAGGAACGCCAGCCCCCACGGCACGTCGAGGCCCCGCGCGAGCTCCACGGGCGCGTCCGGCCCGGGAGAGATCGGCCCGGGAGAGATCGGCCCGGGTGCGGCGGCGGCACGGCCGGCGTCATCGCTGCCGCAACCGGCGAGGCCAGCGGCGAGGACGACGGCCAGGACGGGCACGAGGGTTCTGCGCATTCTGCTCCTTTTCAAAGACGATCACGGCCAGGGTGTCACGGCCGGTGGGGGCTCCTGGCCGGTACGGTCCGCGGCCGGCAGCCACAACACGAACGTGCTACCCACTCCGAGCTGCGAGAATGCGGCGACCTGCCCGCCGTGCGACTCGGTGATCTGCCGCACGATGGCCAGGCCGAGGCCGGTACGCCGCTCCCGGCTCGCTGCCGCGCTGGCCGTGCCGCGCCAGAACCGGTCGAAGACGCGCGGCAGATCCTCCGCGGAGATGCCGGGCCCCTGGTCGGCGACGGCAAGCCACAGCCATGATCCGGTACGCCCGGTCGCGATCGTCACCGTCGACGCGGCGGGCGCCAGGCGTACCGCATTGGAGAGAAGGTTTGCCGCGGCCCGCCGCAGCGCGTCGGCGTCCCCGATCAACCGCAGCCCGTCCGGGGTCTCGTAGCGCAGCCGCAGCGGCCGGTCCGGCAGGAACGCCTCCTCGCCCGCCTCGTGGGCGATCGCCGACAGGTCCACGTCGGCGTCGTTCATCGCGTCCGCGTCGCGCCGAGCCGTCGCCAGCAGATCCTCGACCAGGCGCGACATCCGGTTGGTGGCCCGGTCGACGATCGCGACCGCCCGGAGCCGCTCGTCGCCGGAGGCGTCCGGGGTCGTGAGCGTCGCGTCCAGATGCGTCCGGATGATCGCGAGCGGGCTGCGCAGCTCGTGGGAGGCGTCGTCGATGAGCTGCCGCTGGGCCCGGAACGCGTCGTCGAGCCGGTCGAGCATCGAGTCGATGGTGTCGGCGAGGTCCCGCAGCTCGTCGCGGGGCCCGTGCAGGCGGATCCGGCGGGTCAGGTCGGTGGCCTGGATGTCGCGGGCGGTACGGGTGATCGCGCCGACCGGCCGCAGCACCCGCCCGGACAGCACCCACCCGATGCCGAGGCTCGCCAGGAACAGCGCGGGCAGCGCGATCAGCGTGTAGTCGCGCAGCCCGCGCAGCGTGTTGTAGTTGACCGCCGCCTCGATCTGGCTGACCTCGGCGACGGTCATCGTGCCGATGTACTGCTTGTTGTCGTTGTAGACCTTCGCGGTGCGTTCGGTCACCGGCTGCGGGCGGGTCGTCTCCGCGACGGCCAGATACGTGATCGCGAGGGTTACCCCGGCCAGCGCGAACAGCAGTGTCGAGTAGACGACCGTGAGCCGGAACCGGATCGACCGGAAGATCTCGGGCCGCCTCACGCCGGCTCCCGCAGCCGGTACCCGCGCCCGACGACCGTCTCGATCGATCCGCCGCCGAGTTTGCGCCGCAGCGTGCCGACGGTCACCCGCACGGTCTGGGTGAACGGGTCGGCGTTGGCGTCCCACACGTGTTCCAGCAGCTCCTCGCTGGACACCACATGGCCGGGCCGGCGCATCAGGTACTCCAGCACGCCGAACTCCTTCGGCGTCAGCGCCAGCGGCACCCCGCCGGCGGCTGCCGTGTGCCGGGCGGTGTCGAGCGCCAGGCCGCCGACGGTCAGGACAGCGGTGCCGCCGCCGGAGTCGCGGCGCAGCAGTGCCCGGATCCGGGCCAGCAACTCGGCCAGATGGAACGGCTTGACCAGGTAGTCGTCGGCGCCGCCGTCGAGACCGCGCACCCGGTCGTCGAGGGTGCCGCGGGCCGTGAGCATCAGTACCCGCGGTTCCGTGTCGCCCGGGGTCGTGAACTCGCCGTCGCGCAGCGCCCGGCACAGCGTGAACCCGTCGCCGTCGGGCAGGTTGATGTCGAGCAGCAGCAGGTCGTACTCGTTGACCGTGAGCCGGTCGTACGCCTGGGTCGTGTCCCCGGCCACGTCGACGGCGTAACCGTTGCGTGCCAGACCCACCCGCAGCCCTTCGGCCAGGTCTTCTTCGTCCTCCACCACCAGCAGCCGCATCTGTCGACTATCCACGCCCGATGATGCCGGCGGCCACCCGCCCGGCCCGGTCGATCGGCACCGCGAACCCGATGCCGATGCTGCCGCCGCCCTCCAGCGTGGCGATCGCCGTGTTGACGCCGACGACCTCACCACGCGCGTTGACCAGCGGGCCGCCGGAGTTGCCGGGGTTGATCGAGGCGTCGGTCTGCACGGCGGTCTGGCGGGCGCTGCCGCCGAGGCGTACCTCCCGGTCGAGCGCGCTGATGATCCCGGCGGTCACCGTCCCGGACAGCCCGAGCGGCGATCCGACGGCCAGGACCGGCTCGCCGACGCGGGTGGTCGCGGGATCGGCCGCCGTCAGGGGTTGCAGGGCCGCCGAGGACGGCACCCGCAGGACCGCGATGTCGCTGGCCGGGTCGGTGCCGACGACCTCGGCGACCAGGCGGCGGCCGTCGGCGCCGACGACGCTGACCGAGCCGTTGCCGGCCACGACGTGGTTGTTGGTGACGATGTGGCCGCGGTCGTCGAAGACGAAACCCGACCCGGACGCCCCGCCGGAGCCGGTGCGGACCTGCACCGACACGACACCGGGCAGTGCACGCGCGGCGGCGGCGACCAGGCCGGGGGAGCTGCCGATCACCGGTGCCGGCTCGGTGTCGCCGTGTCCGAGCATGTAGCCGCCGGCACCGGCGAGCCCCGTGAGCCCGCTGAGCAGGATGACGGCGACCGGCCATCGTCGTGCGGCGCGGGGGAGAGGGGCCGCCGGGGCCGGGTGGCCGGGAACCGGGGACACGAATTCCGGCCCCCGAGGGGTGCCGAGTCCGATGGTGGTCAATGCGGGTCCCTTCTACGGCAGGCGGGCGAACCAGAGCAGGGAGAACAGGGCGGCGAGTACGGCCAGCACGAGCCCGCCGCCGATGAACCGGGCGGAGACGTCCTGGATCTCGGTCCGGTACCCGACGGAGCTGCCGATGTCGGCGTACGCGGCCCGCAGCTCGTCGGCGCTGGCAGCCTCGAAGTAGTTGCCGCCGGTGGCCTCGGCGACGGCCTGCAGAGTCTGCCCGTCGACCGGTACGGCCTGACCGCCGCCGAGAACCCCGGTGGGTGTCCCGAACGAGATCGAGTCGACCGGTACCGCCGCCTCGACGGCGAGCCGGGCGGCCTCGCCCGGGTCCTGCCCGGAGGTGTTGGCGCCGTCGGACAGCACCACCACCCGGGCCGGCGGGATGTCCTCGCCGGCGGTCGCGTCGAGGCTGCGGATCGAGCCGAGCGACGTGGCGATCGCGTCACCGATCGCGGTGCCGGACAGCCCGGCGGCGCCTTCGGAGAGCCGGTCGATGCCGGTGCCGACGGCGGCCCGGTCGACGGTCGGCGGCACGAACACCGACGCGGAACCCGCGAACCCGACCAGTCCGACGTTGAACTCCTCGGGCAGCCCGGCCACGAACTCGCGGGCCGCGGCCTTCGCAGCCGTGAGCCGGTCCGGGGCGACGTCGGCGGCCAGCATGGACCGGGAGACATCCACCGCGACCAGCACGGTGGCGCGTTCCCGGGGCACCTGGACCTCGGCCTGCGGGCGGGCGAAACCGGCGACCAGCAGGGCCAGCATGGCCAGGAACAGCCCGGCGGGTACGTGCCGGCGCCAGCCGGGCCGCTTCGGTGCCACCCGGTCCAGCAGTTTGAGGTTGGTGAACCGGACGGCGTACCGGCTGCGGCGGCGCTGGGCCAGCACGTACGCGCCGGCGAGGGCGGCGACTGCCGCGAGCAGCCACAACCGCTCCGGCGACAGCCACGTCACGCGGTCACCCCCTTGCGGTGGGCCCGTGCCAGGCGACGCTGGGCGTGCACGTGGCGCACGATGTCGGCCACCCAGTCACGGTCCGTGCTCAGCCGCAGGTGTGCGGCCCCGGCCCGGCGCAGTGCGGCGGTGATGGCCTCCTGCTGGCGGCGCGCCGCGTCCGCGTACCGCTCCCGGAGTTTCCGGCTCGCCGTCGGCACCTCCCGCCGCCGTCCGGTCTCCGGGTCGACCAGCGTCAGCAGTCCCACGTCCGGCAGTTCCCGCTCGCGCGGATCGCCCACCTGCACGGCCAGCACCTGATGCCGTGCCGCCAGCCGGCGCAGTGGCTGCTCCCACCGTGGTGCCTCCGGTCCGAGACCGTCGGAGTCGAGTCCGTCGAGGAAGTCGGAGACCACCACCATGAGCCCGCGGCGCGGCACCCCCCGGGCGAGAGCGTCGACGGCGTCGGCGAGCGCGACATCGGCGGTGGCCGGCGTCGCCCGGGGCGCCTCCAGCAGGGCTTTCAACAAACCCAGGATGTGGGTACGCCCTCCGCGTGCCGGATATTTGCGGACCCCGTCGGGCGCGACCACGTGTGCGCCGAGCCGGTTGCCGGAGCCCGCGGTGAGGAACCCGACCGCGGCGACGGCGGCGACCGCGAGTTCGCGTTTCTCGAACTCGGCCGTGCCGAAGTCCATGCTGGCGCTGGCGTCGACCAGCACCCAGGTGGCCAGTTCCCGGTCGGCGTCGACGGTCCGCACGTGCGGCACGGTGGTCCGGGCGGTGACCGACCAGTCCATCCGCCGGACCTCGTCCTCACCGGCCCGGTACTCGCGGCTGCCGGCCGGCTCGCTGCCGATGCCGGGCAGCAGCCCCAGGTGGTCGCCGTGCAGCAGCCCGTCGAGGCGCCGGGTGATCATCAGTTCCAGACGGCGCAGCCGCCGGTGCGGCGCCAGTTCGTTGATCGACGCACCCTCGTTCACGCCGCCATCGCCTCCTCCTGGGCCGGTGCGATCACCGGCGGTGGCACGTCCTGCAGGACCCGCTGCACGACGCTCTCCGGGGACACGCCGTCGGCGACGGCGTCGAAGCTGAGCACCAGCCGGTGCGCCAGCACGTCCGGCGCGATGTCGATCACGTCGGCGGGCAGTACGTAGTCGCGGCCGCGCAGCAGGGCCAGGGCACGGGCGGCCGCGACCAGCCCGAGCGTGGCCCGCGGGCTCGCGCCGTAGGCGAGCTGACCGGACAGGGCCGGGTCGCGGGTCGCCACGACCAGGCGGACCACGTACTCGGCGAGGGCGTGGTGCACGAACACGTCGCGGGCGCGCTCCTGCAGCGCGATCAGCCGGTCGGGGTCGAGGACCGGTGACGCGTGTGGCCGTACGCCGCCCATCCGATAGAGGATCCCCAGCTCGTCCTGCTCACTCGGGTAGCCGACGACCACCCGCATCAGGAACCGGTCGCGTTGCGCCTCCGGCAACTGGTAGACACCTTCACTCTCGATCGGGTTCTGAGTGGCCAGCACCAGGAACGGCCGCGGCACCGGATGGGTGCGCCCGCCGATCGAGACGTGCCCCTCGGCCATCACCTCCAGCAGCGCCGACTGCACCTTCGCCGGCGCCCGGTTGATCTCGTCGGCCAGCACCAGGTTCGCCATCACCGGCCCCAGTTCCACGTCGAAGCTCTCCCGGCTGGCCCGGTAGATACGGGTGCCGAGGATGTCCGACGGCACCAGGTCCGGCGTGAACTGAATGCGGTGGAACGTGCCGCCCACCGCGATCGCGAGCGTCTCCGCGGCCAGCGTCTTGGCCACACCCGGCACACCCTCCAGCAGGCAGTGCCCGCCGGCCAGCAGCGCGGTCATCAGCCGCTCCACCAGCCGGTCCTGCCCGACGATCACCTTCTTGACCTCGAACAGCGTCTGTTCCAGCAGTTGCGTGTCAGTCATCGAAATCCTCACGGCCGTGCCGGTACGGGCGGGCGCCCGGCCTTCGAGGGGGGAGAATCACCGGGCGCCCGAGGTGACCAGAACACCAGCCGGCACCGAAAGCGAGCCGAAGAGAAGCCCGTCACCACCCAGCGGGCCCGCAGGCGGGCCGGGGTCGGCCGATCGTGTGCCGATCGCCGCCGGGTGGCTGACGATCTTGACCGGACACTCGAACCGATCCGGCCCCATCCGGCCTGAGCAGGCGAAAGAATCCTTGTCTCCCACCGAGAAACAAGGAGACCCACACACATGCGTCGCACCATGCTGGGGACGATCAGCGCCCTGGCCATCGCCGCCGGCACCCTCGTCGCCGCCGCGCCCGCCCAGGCCGCGCCCGCCCTGCGGTTCCACTCCACCCAGTACGACTCGCCCGGCAAGGACACCCGCTCGAACACCTCGCTGAACGCGGAGTGGATCGCGCTGGTCAACACCGGCTCCACGGCGGTGAACCTGTCCGGCTGGAAGATCATCGACAAGTCGAAGACCTACACCATCGGCAACGTCACCATCGCCGGCAAGGGCGGCAAGGTCTACCTGCACACCGGCAAGGGCACCAACTCGAAGACCCACCTGTACTGGGGCTCCGGCAACTACGTCTGGAACAACACCGGCGACACCGCCACCCTGCGGACGAAGGCCGGCAAGACCCACGACACCTGCAAGTGGGGCAACAAGTCCGGGCGTACGCGCATCGCCTGCTGACCCCACGCCGACCGGGACCGCCCGCCCCCGCCGGTGGTCCCGGTCAGCGGCGTACCCGATAGATCAGGTGCAGCACCCGGTCGCCCCGGATCACCACCTCCGGATCCTCCAGCAGGTGCTGCCCGCCGACCGGACCGAAGAAGCGTTTGCCGGAGCCCAGCACGACGGGCGCGACGTCCATGCGTACCTCGTCGACCAGGCCCGCGGCGAGCACCTGGCCACCGACGTCACCGGCGGCGACCTCGACGACGCGGTCACCCGCGAGTTCCTGCGCCCTGGCCACGGCCGCCTCGACGCCCTCGACGAAGTGGAACGGCGCTCCGGGGTCCCAGCCCTCCGGCGCGGGCCGGTGCGTCACGACGACCACGTGGTCGACCCCGCTCGGCGGCTTCCCGTCCCAGCCGTCCGTCAGGTCGAAGACGTGCCGGCCGACGATCGTCACCCCGATCTGGTCCCAGTACGGCCGGGTGTGGTCGTAGGAGACCTGCGACACCTTCACGAAGCCGCTGTCGTCCAGCGGGACGTCACCGCCGGTCAACCAGTCGAACAGCGGTCCGGGCTGGTCGTTCTCGTCGGCGATGAAGCCGTCCACGGACACCGTGCTGTACATGACGACCTTGCCCACGGGGCTCTCCTCTGCTTGGCAACGCCTCAAATTAGCGTGTCGTGGGCTGCCGCTCTTGTAGGAAATCAATCGGCCGGCAGTGGCCAGCCGTCCAGCACGTGACCGGGATGCTCGCGCAGGAACCGGCGCCGCTCCTCGACGTACCGGGTCGGCGTGAGTCCGGTGAACGCCCGGAAGTCGTGGCCGAAGTGGGCCTGGTCGAAGTAGCCCGCGCCACTGGCGAGCTCGCTCCAGTCGATCGGTCCGGCGGGGTCGACCGCGAGCATGGTGGCGGCGAAGCGGTGTGAGCGTGCCAGCCGCTTGGGCGTGACGCCGATGAGCTCCTTGAACCGCTGTGCCAGATGGGTGCTGCTGACACCGGCCGCCGTCACCAGATCGCCGATCGCCACGGCCCCGCCGGTCGCCGTGATGATGCTGCTCGTATGGCGGACCAGCCCCAGGCCGGCGGTCTCGCCCAGCCGCCGCGTCAGCTCCTCCTCGAGCAACGTCAGCATGTCGGCCGGCCGGTCCGCGCCGGCCAGCCGCTCCCGAAGCTCGGCGACGGTGGGCCGGCCCCAGACCTGTTCCAGCGTCACCGGCCGGTCGCACAGCTCGGCCGCGGGCATCGGCAGGAACGCCGCCGGCCCCCACGGTTTGAAGTGCACGCCGACGGACCGGGTCGGGACCGGGTAGCCGAACTCCAGTGCACGGGTGGGCGTCGTGACCACGCAGCCGTCGGCGTACTCGGCCGCCGCGACGTCGGTGCCGCCGCGGATGTGAAACGGCGCGCCGAGGTTGACGATGAGCCACGCCGCCGGACTCGCCGGCAGCATCAGCCGGGCGTACGGCGGTGTGCCCTCCAGGTAGTAGAGGTCGTCGATCAGCCCGTCCAGCGGCGGTCGCGGCACTCGGGACACGTACTCCACGCTCACAGCATCGCCGACATCCCGCCGGCGCCGCACGCCGGGATCGGGACCGCCCTACCCCGCCAGAACCACACCGCCACCGACATCCATGATCCTCTGAACCTTCACCCGGTCAGGCCGCTGCCGCGTCGGTGATCGAAAATGGTGGCGTGGGCAGACGGGTCACCTGCGGATCGGCGACGCCGGCCTCTACTCGGAGATCGACGGCGACGGCGAGCCGGTCCTTCTCCCGCACGGCGGCTTCTGCTCGCTGGAGTCGCTGCGGGCGCAGTCCGACGCCCTTGTGACGAGCCACCGGGTGCACGCCTTCGAACGGGCCGGCCACAGCCGGTCCGCAGACATCGAGGGGGAGTACGGCTACGCCCGCGGCCTCGCCGACACCCTGGCCTGTCTCGACGCCGTCGGCCTGGGGTCCGCGCACGTGGCCGGCTACAGCGACGGTGCGATCATCGGGCTCCCGCTCGCCCTCGAACACCCGCGGCGGGTGCGATCAGTGACCGCCATCAGCGCGAACCTCGACCCGTCGGGCTTCACCGACTCGGTCGGCAGCGTGCCCGTCCTGACCGCGCTTCCCACACCGGAGGAACGAGGCCGGACGTCGAACGCATGCGCGACTACTCGGGTTTGTGTGGGCGTTGAGCAAGCGAACAGCTCTTCATGGTCGGCGACATCCCTGGAGTGCTCTGGACGCCCGCCGAAGGCTCCGGTCCCCGTCCACTGGTCCTGATTGGGCACGGCGG
>NZ_PVMZ01000004.1 GCF_003001815.1 Actinoplanes italicus | reverse complement strand
ATCTCGACCCGGGTGACCTTGATGCCCCACCGGCCGGTGGTCTCGTCGAGCACGCTGGAGAGGTGCTTGTTGATCTCCTCGCGGCTGGTCAGGGCGCGTTCCAGGTCGAGCGAGCCGATCACGTTGCGCAGCGTGGTGACGGTGAGCTGCTCGATCGCCTGCAGGAAGTTCGCGATCTCGTACGTCGCCCGCACCGGGTCGATCGCCCGGAAGTACAGCACGGTGTCGATCGAGACGACCAGGTTGTCCGACGTGATCACCGGCTGCGGCGGGAACGAGACCACCTGCTCCCGCATGTCGACCTTGGCGCGCACGGCGTCGACGAAGGGGACCAGCAGGTTCAGCCCGGGGCTGAGGGTCTTCTTGTATTTCCCCAGCCGTTCGACGACGTCCATGCGCTGCTGAGGAACGATGCGGACCGCTTTCAACAGGGTGACGACGGTGAAAAGGAGAACAGCGGCAACGATGATGCCGAGGACGGCGTCCATTGGTGTGAACCACCTCGTATTTCTGACAGACCGGAGGTCAGTTTTCGGTATCGCTGATGCCGGGCAGATCGTCACGCCAGACCAGGACGGTGCCATCGCTGACGTCGACGATTCTGACCCGCTCGCCGGGAACATATGTCCCGAATCCCTCGAGAGCACGCGCCTGCCACAGTTCGCCGTCGATCCGGACCATCCCGTGCTCGGTGTCGACGTGTTCCACCACGACGGCGGCGGCTCCCTGCATCGTGGCCGTGCCCATGCCGACCACGTTTCTGCTGCCCAGGTGGCGACGCAGCGCCGGACGGACGGCGGCCAGCGTCAGCGCCGAGACCACCACGAAGACGCCACCCTGGACGGGCACGGACGCGCCGAGACCGGCGGCCGCGGCGGCCGCCAGCGCACCGGCGGAGAACATGAGGAGGAAAAGGGTGGTCGTGAAGATTTCCGCCACGCCCAGCGCCACGGCGACGATAATCCACAGCAACACATCCATAATCCGATAGTTGCACGGCCCGGCGTATTCAACCACCGACGCCCTGCGCCGCCCGGCCGAAGCCGATTTACGACTGTCATGAGAACGTCATCGTTCTGTGGGCCGTTCCACACAGCCGGATGCTCCGTACCGGAAATGGAATGCGTCTTGCATCATCACTTGATGCGCCGTTTCCTGTGCGGATCGATTCGTCGCCGGTGCCGCGGTGAGCATCGTTCTGCCCACGGTGTTCACCCTGCCGGAGATCACCTGGTCGTCCTGGTTCCGGGCCCCGCGGCAACCGCCGAGCAGTTCACCGTGCCCGTTCTCGGAGAGATCCCGGAGGCCACTGGTACGCAGCCGGCTGTTCTGTGCGGTGCCACCGCCGCCGGCCGGTGCTGCGCGATCCGGATCGGCGACGGATTCACCTCGCCCGTGAACCTGCCGGCCGACCTCGACGATGCCGGTGAGGTGCAGGTCACCGACGGCCATGCGAAGTTCATCATTGCCGTACGCGGTGGAGCCACCCGCACCGCGCGGCAGCTCGTCGCGGCGCTCCGGCACGCGCGCCGGCTCCCTCTCGACAATCCGCAGGTACAGCATCCGCCGCCGTTGATTTCGCCGACGCGCCCGTGGCGGCTGCATCTGGCCGTGGCGGGTCTCTCGTTCGTGATCATCGCGCTGTCCCTGATGATGTGACCCGCCACAGATTTGACAGGCGGCTATCCACGTCGTCATAAGTTCGTCATGTGCGTGTGGGAATGTGGCAGCCCAGTCTGTGAATCCCAATCCGATGGCCGGCGGAAAATGTGCTGAGGAGTGATCATGGGGGGCGTTTCTTTTCTTGACGAACTCGACGGCGACGATCGAGCGGTGGACAGCACGTGGATCACGGTGCACGCCATGGCCGGAGCATCGGTCGTCCGCGTCATCGGTGACCTCGACCTCGCCGTCGCGACCCGTCTGCGCACCGCACTCGATGCGGCGCTCGCGACGAGTCCCTGGCTCATCGTGGATCTGCGGCAGGCGGAGGCCGTCGACTCCGTCGGCCTGGGCGTGCTGATCGCGGCCCACCAGGCGGCCCGACGGCAGGGCGGTGACCTCCTGCTGGCCGCCGCACCGCCGTTCTTCCTGTCGGTTCTGCGGGCCGCCCGTCTCGGTTCGGTTTTCATGACATTCGACACGGTGCCGCAGGCGATCACGTTCGCGCTGGCACCACGTAAGGATCACGAGTGACATTTCCTCGATTCGTCATCGAGTCGAGAAAAAACCGTGCAGTGTCCGCTGAACGGGCTCCCTGGTGTTGCGGTCGAACAGTGAATGGCATCCCGCGACCATTTCCGGCCCCGGCGGCCGGGGGAGGAGGAACACCATGCACGCGGAATCCGGCATCCTCAAGCGCCTGAATGACGGCGGTCAGACGCCGGCCGACCCGGCCCACGACATCCGTGAAAGCACGGTCACCACCCCCGGCCGCAACGAGATCGGCAGGATCGGCGACCTGCTCGGCGACGCCGAACAGCAGAAGGCTCGCCCGCAACGGGCGTGAACGCGGCGGACTGTTCGGTGCTGTCATCCCACCGTTGCGCGGACTCGTCCGCTGACCGGGGCGTGCCCGGGCGGCCGCACGCCCTCGAGCTCGGACAGCGCGGTGGCCTGGTCGGGGGAGATCGGGAAGACACCGTCCAGATGCATGGTGTGCAAGACGGTGAGTACGAACCGCGACGGCGCGACCAGGCACAGGGTGACGCCCCGGCGGCGCGCGGATCGATGTGCGCGTACCAGCAAGCCGAGTCCTGCCGAGTCGATGACCTGCGTGGCGTGCATGTCGATCACGAGGTGGCGGCCCTTGTCGATCGCCGCCTTGACGATCGGGCGCACCTGGCCGGCGAGATGCCGGTCGAGGTCGGCCGGCAGCACGACCACTCGAACCGCCCCGCCGGCCACGTCACGCACCTCGCCGAGCCGGTCGGCCGGTGACGCCGTCATCGGGTCTTCCCGCTGCGCTGCCACGGCGTGACGTGCGGGGGAGATCCGACAGCGGTCACCGCCACGATGGTGACGCCCGCGACGGCGGCGAATACCTGGACCGCGATCTCCAGCACGCTCGGCGCGACCCGGCCGGGATCGGCCATCCAGGACAGGACGGTGGCCAGCACCGCGGCCGCCACGCCGGCGGCGAGGGGCAGCCACCACGGCACACGGCGGCGGCGACAGACCAGAAGGTGGCCGGTGGCACCGACGACGGCGCCCACGACCACCGCAGTGATCAAGTCCTGCCCTGACATGCCCGCCCCTCCGACGCTCGATGAGGGCAAGGCTGCACGCCTCAGTCTGCGGAACCTTCCCGCACCCGTGACAGTTGCGTGACAAACCCGGCGCGGACCACCGCTGGGCGTTGCCTCACGTCGTCGGCCGCCGCGCCGACCGCGGCGTCCCCCTGGGCTCCAGCGCTCCGTGACGAACCGGTACGGCAAACCGGTCCGGCTGTCAGACGAATGACATGAAGCCGTGTGCCCACTGCCACGTGAATCGACCAGGCTCGTCAGCATCGAGCGAGAGGACGACGAGCATGTCAGTGCCGGTGGCCGTAGTACCCGTGCCCACTCCCGTGAAGCCGGGCCCGGACACGGTCCGGATCGAGCAACCGCGGGCGGCGCCTCCGGGCTGCGGCCCGGGCGGCTTCACCCTGCCGAGTCCGTCCCGGCTGCCCGGATTCCTGCCGCGCTCATTGCCGGGGATCGGCAATCGGGCGAAGCAAGGTTGACCGGACACGGCCCGTGTCCATCGCCCGTGCAGGGGCGACGATGGGGAGTCTCAGCGCCCCGCCGGTCACGAAAGCGGCAGGTGGGGCCTCTCCTCCACGGCGTATCGGCCGCTGTCGCACGTCGATGCCGACTCTTCTCCCGTGCAGAAAGGGGACCGCTGTGATCGCGCCTACGGATTCTCGTGCCGCCATCCGATCTTCTCTACGAGGCGGCCCGCGAGCCGGCCAGCCTCCGGCCGTTCCGGTGGCCGTCGCGGTCGATCTGGGCAGCAGCACGGTCGGCGTCTGGGCGACGCATCGCGGCGTGGTCAGCGGCGACGCCTCCGCGTCCGGCGCGCTGGTACGCCGCGGCCGGGTCGTCGATGTCGAGGGCTGCGCGACCCTGCTCGGTCAGCTCGTCCAGCGGTACGCGCAGCCGGTGCCGTCCTCCGATGTCGTGGTGGCCTGCCGGCCGGTCCTGGCCACTGAAGCCGAGCAGCTGTCGATGAGGCGGGTGATCGAGGCCGCCCTCGCACCTCGCCGGATGCTGTTCATCGACACCGTCCGGGCTGCGGCGATCGGGTCCGGCGCAGCGGCCGGCAGCCTGCTGATCGCGGACATCGGTGCTCAGCTCACCGAGATCGCCCTGCTGGAGAACGGCCGTGTGACCGCCGCACGGCGGGCGGAGATGGGCACCCGCGATCTCGGCCGCGGCGCCACCGTTGGCCTGCTCACCGACATTGTCGCCCGGCACGTCGCCGACCTGCGGGCCACCGGCCCGGCGGATGACATGGACCAGGCCGTCGCGCGCGGGTTGCTGCTGGCCGGTGACGGTGCCCTGCACCCGGCCCTGCCCGCCGCCCTCGCCGCCGCGTTGCGACTGCGTGTGCACCAGGCCGCCGCGCCACGCACCGCGGCGCTGCACGGTGCGGGACTGGCCGCCATGTCCGCCCTGCGGCACCCCGTCGTCTCGTGAGCCCCGGAGGAATCCGATGAGCACCACACTGCGCCCGCCGGCCGGCGTCGACGCCGCCGCGATGGGTTTGCTGCGCGACATGCTCGAGGAGAACTTCGCCGTGCACACCGCGCAGCTCACCGAACTGACGGTGTACGGGCGTATGCCCGGGCACGGCGGCTACGGCCCGCTCACGCTCGACGAGTGGGCCGCCCACCACCGGCGTGAGATCGCGGACTCGGCCGACGCGCTGCGGCGCATGGCCGACGGAACGTACGGCCTCTGCCGCATCTGTCACCGTGCCATTCCCGCGGGTCTGCTACGTGCGGTTCCCCACGCCGAACGATGCGTCCCGTGCCGTCGTCTCCCGTGACACCCCCAGCGGGAGACGACGGCGGCTGCCGCCCACCCGGCAGGCCAGCGGGTGGGCGGCGTCGTCTCGTTCAGATCGCCGGCAGCGGCTGATCGGGCCAGCCGAGCGCCCGGGCGCCGAGAGTCGCCGCCTGGAGGGTGAAACGGTCGGCGGGGTCGGCCGGGTCGTAGCCGGTCAGTGCCTTCACACGGTCGAGGCGATAGGTGACCGTGCGCACCGCCACGTGCAGCCGCCTCGCCGCCTCCGTGGCGATCGCGCCGCTGTCGAAGTATCCGGCCAGGGTGTCCAGCAGCGGCTGAGCACCGGTACGGCTCTGCCGCAGTGGTTCCAGCACGGCTCGGACCAGGTCCACGATGGCCGGCTGGTCACGTAGCAGCACCCGGTAGACGAGCAGGTCGTGGGCGCCCACCACCTCACGGTCCAGGTGCAGCCGGCGGGCCATGGCCAGCGCATCGCGGGCCTCCTCGTACGAGCGGGCGATCCCGTACAGGCCGGGATGAGGGCGGCCCACCGAGATCCGCCAGCCGCCGGTTCGGGGGAGCCGTTTCAGCTCGGCGTGCATCAGCTCGCCGAGGCGTACGTCGCGGGGTGTGCCGATGCCGGAGTCGTCGGACGGTGCCAGCACGACCAGCAGGCCCTCCTTGGTGGCCACGAGAACGTCGCGGTCGCCGAGGCGGTCGAAGATCACCGCTTCGAGGGCGCTGATCGCGGCCGCGGTGTCCGGCAGACGGCGGCCGGGGGCGGCGAGCGCGACCTGATGAACTCGTGTCAGGCTCAGGCCGAACGGCTCCGCGCGCTGGACCAGCGCGCCCGGATCCGAGTCACCTCGCAAGAGATCGTCGACGAGTTCGCGCCGGGCCGTCTCCTCGCGGCGTACCAGGTCGCGGCGTGCCGCCGCATAGCCTTCCGCGAGGGTCGCGACCGCGTCGTCGACGACCTGCAGGACCGCGTCGGCCGCGGCCCGGACCACCTCGCTGTCGCGGGAGCGGGCCACCAGCGGGAGGTGCCGCCACAGCAGGCGAGCCGCGGACAGATAGAGCTGGACTGCCTTACCGGCCGAAACACCCTGCTCAGCGGCGGTGCGGCCCAACCGGCTCACGGCGTCCAGCTCACTGCGGCGGGGGCGGCGTCCCGTGACGGCGGCCTCGGCGAGCAGCACGAGGTAGTCGCCCAACAGCTCGATCGGCACGTCCCCGGCGTCGCGGCCGGCCTCCTGGGCGACTGTCAGCAGCCATCCGTCGTCGGCCGGATCACCGGTTTCGTGTCTGCTCACCGTCATGGGGATCCGCCAGCCGCCGTGGACCGTTCGCGCCAGGTGACCAACCATAACCGGACCCCGGGGCGGGACTCCGGGTGCCGGTCATCCCACCCGTGCCGGCCACCAGTCGTCCACGTCGTGCCGGTGCTGCCCGGTCGGCTTTGCATCACCGGCGGTCGCCGGCAGCGTGGCGCGCAGCTCGGCCGGGGCGGGGTCGTCGGAGCGGGTGTCGTCGGAGCAGGTGTCGTCGGAGCCGGTGTGGAGCCGGAGCAGGTCGGCGGCCGTGACGATACCCAGCAGGTGGTGCCGGTGGTCGGTGACGAGCAGCCGATTGACCCGGTCACGGTACATGCGGCGGCCGGCCTGCGCGGCCGTGTGATCGGGTCCGATGGTCATCGCGGGCGAGGACATCATCTGTCGTGCGGTCGGGTGGCGCCAGCCGAAGGATTCGGGTTGCCGCCGTCCCCGGCGCCGGTGCGGATGGTCCTCGGGAATCACCATGGCTTCGAGGACGTCGGTACGGGTCAGCACGCCGAGCACGTTGTCGAAACCGTCCACGACGGCGAGGGCGCTGACGTCATGGCCGGTGAGCCCGGCGACGGCCTCTGCGGGCCCGGCGTCGGCGTCGACGGTGAGCACCTCGCGGGTCATGAGGTCCCGGACTCTCCACGGTCGCATGTCGTTCCTCCTTCGTTGGGTCTCCTCTCCACTGTCGCCGTGGTGGTGTGTTCCGGACACGGGCGCGGCCGGACACCGGACCTGCATGTTGCTTGCCGGGTACCGGCAATGGGAGGGCCCGTCGAGCGGAGGGTGCGGTTTGTCCGGTGTCCGGCAACCGGCTGGAGGTGACGCTCAGCCGTGTGAGGTGGTGCGCCCGGTGGAGACGGCGGCCAGTTCGGCGGCGAGACGCTGGATCAGGGTGGCCAGCGTGTCCCGGTCGGCGGTGCTCCACTCCTGCAGGGCACTGCCGAACAGGCCGGTGCCGACCTCGTCGATCTCGGCGAGTTTGGCCCGGCCGTGGTCGGTCACGGTGAGCAGGGCGGCGCGCCGGTCGCCGGGATCGTGCCGGCGTGTGACGAGGCCGCGCTCCTCGAGGCGGCGCACCTGGGGAGTGACCGTGGATTTGTCGACCCGTGACCAGGTGGCCAGTGTCGAGGCGCGGACCGGTCCGTGTCCGGCGATCGTCCGCAGCAGGGCGATGTCGTGGGGGGACAGGGTCTGCGCGGCCGCGCCCAGCAGGGCGGTGCGGACGTCGCCGCGGTGGGCCCAGCGCAGGAGCTGGGTGAACGCTTCGTGAATCTGCCGGGGTGCGGCCGAGTCGTTGCTGTGCACGTGTCACACCCTACCCATTAGATGGTTGGGCCCAACCAACCTTCTCGCGTATGGTTGGGTCTTACCAACTATTTGGGGGGTGGAAGTCATCATGGCCCGCAAGTCGAACCTCGTAGCAACCGCGTTCCGCTCCGAGCACGGCCGCGGCACCACGGCATCTCGTCATCCCGCATGGCCGACCGGCCGCGCGAGCCTGATCGGCGCCGGTCTCGGCGGCTGGCTGGGCCTGCTCACCGGCCTGATCCTGGCGTTGCTGCCCGGCGCTCCCCAAGCCGCCGCGCTGCTCGGCGGACCGCTGGTGGGAGCAGCCATCGGCGCCATGGTGGGGCTGCTGGTCCACTGGGCCACCGACGCCCGCCAGGCCGTCACTGCCCAGGCCGTCACTGCCCCGGCCGTCACTGCCCAGGCCGTCACTGCCCAGGCCGTCACTGCCCCGGCCGTCACTGCCCAGGCCGTCACTGCCCCGGCCGTCACTGCCCCGGCCGTCATCGCCCCGGCCGCCCCGGCCGCCGCACCGCCGGAGACTCGAGGGGCGGACCCGGCGCCGACCCGGCCGGCCGCCATGCGCCTGGAGAGGACGCACCTGCCCCGGCTGGGGACCGCCTACGCCTTCGACACCGCCGGTGGCCAGCGCTTCGGTGTCCTGGTGCACCCCAGCGGGCGCCGGGACATGATGTCCTTCGACCCCGACGACCTCGACCGGGTCCTGCACGTCACGGAACTCGCCGAGGCCGAGGCGCGGACCGTCGCGCACCTGCTCGGCTTCCCGGTGCTGCTGGGCGAGCCCGCGGAGCCGTCGCGCTCGTCCGGCACCGGCCGTGTCCGGGCCCTCGCCGGGTCACGGGGCTGAATTCCGGGATCGGGGGGCTCGCCACGCGGCATGAGCGCCGGGCCGGCGCGGAGCCGGCCGGGGGTGGCGACACCCACCCGCTTGGCGGCGAACCAGGCGGCGAGCACCTTCGTCGCCATGGTCACCACGGCCAGGCCGAGCTCCGGCAGCAGCACCCGCGGCATGTCGGCCGGGTCGGTGGACAGTCCGAGGAAGACGAAGAAGGCCGGCCAGCACCGCGGTGACCAGCGGCAGGTGGAACGCCGTCGAAGGCAGAGCCGCCGCTGATGAGGACCTCAACTCGCGTCTGGCAGCAGGGAGGCGAGGTCCCCGAAATTGCTCCGGTGCCTGCTGACCACGTTCACCAGCGCCCGCCGGAAAGGCGCCACATCGACGTCGTTGAGCCGGGCGCCCTGCTGTTGCGCCACGGCGGCGTTCTCCTCGGTGGCCGCGGCCCAGAGCCGCAGCTCCTCCTCCTGGGTGAGGCGTCCCGCCTCCAGGATCGCGTCGCGCATCGGCACCGGTCGTTCGGCGAGCCATTTCGCGCTGGCGAGCAGGACGTCGACACTCTGCTGGTGGCGGCTCCACGAGTAGTACGGCGCGTGCCGCATGTGCTGCTCGGAGGTGTAGAAGACCATGCTGTTCTCGGCGCCGTCGACCAGCCGCTGCTGCAGCGCGGAGCCGATGTCGTTGGTCGCCAGCGGCACGGCGGTCGCGCCCAGTGCGTTGATCATGTCGATCGCCACGATGTTCTGCGGCACCCGGATGCGCAGGCCCTTGAGATCGGCCGGTGTGTGGATCGGTCGTACCCGGTTGTAGAAGTTGCGGTCGCCCGCATAGAAGAACGCGAGCAGGACGAACCCGTGCATGGCCATGATGGCCGTACATCGCCGGCCGAAGTCACCGCGCATGCTGTCGAGGAACTGGTCCCGGCCGCTGAACGCGTACGGCAGGCTCGCCACCCCGAGTCGCTTGTCGTACGCGGTGAGGTTGGCCAGAAGGATCTTGCTGAACGCCAGTTTGCCGGTACGCAGCATCTCCGCCATGCGCTGCTCGTCGCCCAGCTCGCCGCCGGGCTTCACGGTCACCCGGCAGTGGCCCTCGGTCAGCTCGGCCACCCGGTCGGCGAAGAACCGCTCGGCCACGACCATCGGATTCGTCGGCTGGACCGACTCGCCGAGCAACACGTCCAACGGTTCCGTCGTGGCCGACGGTGAGCGGCTGCACCCGGTCGCCAGCCCGGTGCCGGCAGCGCCGGCTATCGCCCACGCCGACGTCATCAAGGCCCGGCGATTCACTTCTCTCACGGTAGAGGAGCCGATGGCCTCAGGCCGCGCTGATCGCGATATCGGACTTGGACAGCCAGTCGGTCAGCTCGGCCGCGGGGACGGGGCGGCTGATGTGGTAGCCCTGCGCCTCGTGGCACCCGAGGTCACCGAGGGTCCGCAGCGCGGACTCGGTCTCGACGCCCTCGGCGACGACGCGGAGACGCAGGTTCTTGGCCAGGTCGACGACCGCCCGCACGATGCTCTCGTCGCGGCTGTTCTCGCTCATCTTCATCACGAAGCTCCGGTCGATCTTCAGCTCGTGCGGGGGCATGTCCCGCAGGTGCGCGATCGAGGAGTAGCCGGTGCCGAAGTCGTCGATCGAGATCTTGACACCCAGTTTCCGCAGCTCGTTCAATGTCTCGCCGGCGCGCAGCAGGTCGGCGATCATGGCGCTCTCGGTGATCTCCAGGGTCAGCAGCCCGGGGCGCACCCCATGCTGCACGAGCGCCGCGTCGACCACACCCGGGAACGTGGCGTCGGTCAGCGACCGGGCCGGGATGTTCACCGACACCGGAAGCTCGTGACCGAGATCCTCCCACCGGCGGATCTGGGCCAGAGCCTGGTCGAGCACCTCGACGGTGACCAGGTCGATCAACCCGCTGTCCTCGGCCAGCGGGATGAAGACGTCCGGGCTGAGCAGACCGCGGGCCGGGTGCTGCCAGCGCACCAGCGCCTCGGCGCCGCAGGGTAGGCGGGTGGTCACGTCGACCTTGGGCTGGTACAGCACGACCAGCTCGCCACGCTCGATGCCCCGCCGCAGTTCACTCTGCAGCGTGAGCCGGTCGGTGTCGCTGTGATCCATCGACGGGTCGTAGCCGGACACGCCGCCGTGGCGGCGCTTGGCCGTGTACATGGCGACGTCCGCGTGCTGCAGCAACAGGGCGGCGTCGTCACCGTCGCGTGGGTACGACGCGACGCCGATGCTCGCGTCGATGTCGACCAGCAGGTCGCTCAACTCGATCGGGCGGCGCAGCTCCTCCAGGATGCGGTGCCCGGCCTCCAGCGCCTCCGGGTGATCCGGCGCTGTCGGGAGGATGAGGGCGAACTCGTCGCCGCCGAGGCGTACGACGACATCATCGGTACGGCATCCCTGGCTCAGCCGCTGTGCCACCTCGACCAGCAGCTCGTCACCGGCGTGATGGCCCAGGGTGTCGTTGACCTCCTTGAACCGGTCGAGGTCGATGAGCAGCAGACTGAAGGGCTCGCCGGTGTGCCGGGCGTGCCGTACCGCGGAGTCGAGTTCGTCCTGGAGCTTGGCCCGGTTGCCGAGACCGGTCAACGGGTCATGGGTGGCCTCGTGCAGGCGCTGGGCGGCCTGCCGCTCGGCTCTGCGCTGATAGCCGACGAGCACCGTCGCGCATACCGCGAACAGGGTCAGCACGACCCCGATCGTCGTCTCGGCGACCGCGTTCAGCAGGTCGGCCTCGCGGTTGACCTCGCCGAGATAGTCAGCCAGTTGCTGCTGATGGTCGTCGCCGAGATCGAGAACGTTGTCGCGCAGCGGTGCGAACGTCAGCGACGCGAGATCGGCGTAACCGGTGACGTCCGAGCCGTGCTCGGTGCCCGACATGATGTCGAGCACGATCCGGATGTAGTTCTCGTAGCCACCCCGGATCGAGTCCAGCTCCGCCCGGTCGACGGCGTTGCTCTCCTGCAGCCAGTCGAGGTCAGCCCGCGCCGAGCCCAGTGTCGCCTTCAACTGGGTGCCGCGGTAGTCGGTGCCTCCGGTCGCCAGATACTCGCGCAGCGCCGCGTCCTCAGCGTGGATCTTCACCGAGATCCCGTTGAGCTTCTGAGTGATCGTCTGCACGCGGCGGACCTCAGCGGTGGCGTCGACCGTGCCGGTGGACGCGAGGACCGCCGAGACCGCCAGTGTGACGATGCCCAGCGCGGTTCCGGCGATGGCCGACCGGCCCGTCGCGCGTGCCTCCAGCAGCCGGCTCCACCACCGCCGGCCGTTCCGATCCCGCACGCCATCCATCTCCACGCGGTGACCTTCGGTCGCGGCGCGTTCGACTTGAGGCTAGGTGACCCGATCCGTGGCGGCCGAGGCCAGAGCGGCGAACACCGAGCGGCTCGATTCGTCGACGTTCATGGTGTCGAGGACGGCCAGTGACCGCTCCAGCAGCCCGCCGATCATGGCCTCGACCGCCGCCAGCGCACCGGTGTCCGCGATGATCTCCCGCAGGACGCCGACCCCGGCGGCGTCGAGACTCCGATCGCCGAACAGCGTCTCGATCCGCTCGATCTGTGCGGCGCTCGCGCGTTCGTAGGTGAGCGCGATGAGCGCCGTACGTTTGCCCTCGCGCAGGTCGTCACCGGCGGGCTTGCCGGTTCGCTGGGGGTCACCGAACACGCCGAGAACGTCGTCGCGAAGCTGGAACGCCTCGCCGAGCGGTAGCCCGTAGGCGGAGAAGTCGGCCAGCAGAGTGTCGTCGGCGTCCGCGAGCAGCCCGCCGAGCAGCAGCGGATGCTCGACGGTGTACTTGGCGCTCTTGTACCGCACGACCCGGCGGGCCCGATGCAGCGCGTCCTCGTGGCGGGACTCCGCGATGGCCTGCTCCACCAGATCCAGGTACTGGCCGCCCATGAGCTGGGTGCGCATGGTGTTGAAGATCCTCCGCCCGCGGATGAGCGAAGCGGCCGGAAGCCCGCTGCCGGTGTAGAGCTCATCGCTCCACGCGAAGCACAGGTCGCCGGCGAGGACGGCGGCGGACACACCGAAGTGCGCGGAGTCGCCGGTCCAGCCGTTGCCGCTGTGCAGCGTGGCGAATCGGCGATGCACCGCGGGCGCACCTCGGCGCGTGTCGGAGAGGTCCATGACGTCGTCGTGGATGAGCGCGGCGGCCTGGAGGAACTCGAGGGCGGCGGCCGCGGCCACGAGCGCCGGGTCGTCGTCGGCCCCGGCGGCGCGCCAGGCCCAGTAGCAGAACGCGGGACGTAGGCGTTTGCCGCGGTTCATCAGGTCGGACACGTATCGCACCAGGGGAGCGGACTCGGGGCTGACGTCGGCGAGCACCCCGGCCTGTGTCGCCTGGAAACCGGTGATCACCGCGTCGATCCTGCTCCGCAGACCTTCGATCTCCAGTGGCGAGTGAGCGTCGTCGGTGCCCGGGGGTGAACTCATCTCCACTGTCATGATTCTCTTTCTACAAGTAACTAGATAATCTTGCTACCTGAAAGGATTATGATCTCGTCGTGACGAGGCGACAGACACGACACCGCAGTGAGGTGGCGGTCGCCATCCGTGAATTGCTGCAGGCCAACGACGATGCGACCCGGGGACTGGCACGCCGGCTCGGCGTCGGCGTCACCGACGCCGTGGCGCTGGACCACCTACTGGGCAGCATGGCCGGTCTGGGCCCCACCGAACTGGGCCATCGGCTCGGCATCCGGTCCGCTTCGGCGACGACGCTGGTCGACCGCCTCCAGTCCGCCGGGCACGCGCAACGGGTTCCCCACCCGTCCGATCGGCGACGGCAGACCGTCATCGCGACCGAGACCGCCCACGCCGAGGTCATCGGTGCCCTGGCCCCGCTGTTCGAGGGGATCGAGCAGGCGGTGGACCGGCTCGACCCCGTCCAGGCCGCCGCCACGGTGGCCTTCCTGCGCGAGGTGGCCGCCGTGATGCGGGCCTACGCCGCCGACGAGGCGTAGCGCGGAAGGTCAGCTCAACAGGTTCCGGCGTCGCATCGCCCAGCAGTATCCGGCGAACAGCACGGCGACCACACCGATCCCCAGATCGAACCATGACGTCGCGGCGCCGAGCGCGTCCCACCGGTCGCCGAACCCGAACGTGACCACCAGCAGCACCGCCTGCGCGGCGGCGGCGACGGCGGCGACCGGAACCGCCCAGCGACTGAGCGCCAGCAACAGGCACGGCGCGACCAGCCCGGCCGTGATGTCGACCATCCAGACGGCGTGGAGCGCGACCGGGTAGTCGGCGAAGTACGCGATGCCACCCGGACCGGACTGATCCAGCGCCAGGTAGTCCCGGGCGTCACCCAGGTAGATGGCGGCGGTCAGCGCGGCGGCCACCCAGAGGTGCCACGGCCTGCGGATGACGGAAGTACGGATCGACGCGGTCAAGGCGACTCCTCTCGGCAGCGGCCGGGCTGCCACGGTAGCCACCCCATTCCAAGCTTTCGTGACGGCCGCTGTCATCCAACCGTCACTCGAACCGCAATCGGCCTGCACCCCGGCACGCACCGGAGCCGCTCCACCGGCCGCCGAGCCTTGCCCCATGCCCGGCCGACAGTGCGCCGGACGAACCCCGGGGAGTGATCCAGTGCGCCGCGCCAAGCTGCCGAGGTCCATGACAGCTCTGACCGCCGTCGTCACCGGTGCGAGTGCGCTGGCGATGCCGGCCACCGCCGAGGCGGTGTCCACCGAGACGACCGTCCGGGCCGTCGACGACACCTACGTGTCCAGTTCCCGCGCGAGCGGTGCGTTCGGCGCGGACGAGAAACTCGCCGCGGGCAGGCTCGGCAACGACAGCAAGACCGTCGTCCTCAAGTTCACGGTCCCGGCCGGCACCGACGTCAGGCGCGCCGTGCTGTTCCTGCGGCCGATGGCCCCGCCGTCGGGCAGACTCACCGTGTCTCGGATCGCCGACAACACCTGGACCGAGGCCAGGCTGACCTCCGGCACCATGCCCGAGATCGGCGCCGCGGTCGCGGGGGTGACGCCGAAGGCCGCCGACACCCGGGTCGGGTTCGACCTCAGCCACGAGGTCACCAAGCCCGGCACGTACTCGTTTGCGCTGTCCTCGTCGCTGACCGGCGGTGTGGTCCGCTTCCGGTCGGCTGAGCACGCCACCGGCGGCGGCCCCGAGCTGGTTCTCACCACGAGCCCGAGCCCGAACACGCCCGCCCCGGTCAAGCCCGCCGACTGCGTCACCGGCGCCAAGCTGGTCCCGTCCTGCGGTGTGCTGTGGGGCGGCGCCGCCGGCGGCTTCACCAGCAAGCCACGCGACGTGGAGCACAAGAACTGGGAGAAGCTGAGCGGCCGCACCGCGACGATCTTCCACACGTACCACAAGGGCGACGAGGCGTTCCCGACCAAGGCCGAGATCGCCATGACCAGCGATGCCACGAACCCGCGGGTGCTGCTGCTGAACTGGAAGATCGCGTACGGCTCCAGCTGGGCCAAGGTCGCCAAGGGCGAGCAGGACAGGCGCATCGACGCGTTCGCCGCGCGCGCGAAGGCGTACGACAAGAAGTTCTTCCTGGTCCTGCACCACGAGCCGGAGAACGACGTCGTCGCCGAGGCCGGTTCGGGGTGGGAGGCGAAGGACTACGCCGCCATGTACCGGTACACCATCGAGCGGCTGCGTAAGCAGGGCGTGACCAATGTGGCCAACGTGCTGGCGTTCATGGGCAACGAGAAGTGGCTGGCCCAGTCCTGGTGGAAGGACCTGTACCCCGGCGGCGACGTCGTCGACTGGATCGGCCTGGACTCGTACGTGTCGGCGGAGAAGGGCTACTACCACTACGGTACGTTCGCCGACCTGCTCGACCGTAAGCCCAAGGGCGGCGGGCCCGGCTTCTACGAGTGGGCGACCACCGAGCACGCGGGCAAGCCGATCATGATCGCCGAGTGGGGCGCCTACCACCGCATCGGCCGGACCACCGACAAATCCTTCGTGTACGACAGCGTGCTGCCGGAGCTGGCCAGGCGGCCCGCGATCAAGGCGATCGTGCACTTCGACACGAAGGCCGACGACGAGGGCGACCGCGACATCAGCATCGGCAGCACGCCGGCCGGGCTGGCGTCCTTCAAGAGGCTGGCCGCCAGTCCGACCTTCAACGTGAAGATCGGCTGACGACCGTAACCTGTCAGCGCCGCCCGGCCACTCGCCGGGCGGCGGATCCTCCGGGACACCACGGGCGACTACGGTACGGCCACCGGCGCGGCGACCGGGGGCAGCGGCACGGCGTTCTCGCCGTCGTGGCACCTGATGGTGTTCTTGCCGTTCGCCTTGGCGTCGTACATCGCCATGTCTGCCTGCTGCAGCAGCAGGTCCAGGCTAGGGGTGCTCCCCGGCGTCGACGACGCGATGCCGATGCTGACACCCACGGCGACCGGTGACTGCTGGATCGTCATGGGCTCGCGGATGCTCGTCAGCAGGCGCCGGGCGAGGCTCATGGCGTCGTCCGGCGAGGTGCCGGTGACCAGGACGGCGAACTCGTCACCGCCGAGCCGGCAGGCGACGTCCCCCGGCCGCAGGGCCTCGCCGAGACGGCGTGCGACCGTCACCAGCGCCTGATCCCCGCCGGCATGGCCGAGGGTGTCGTTGATCGGTTTGAAGCCGTCCAGGTCGAGCAGCATCAGGACCATGTCGCCGCCGTCGCGGACGGCCAGGTCGCCCCGTTCCTGGAACGCGGCCCGGTTCGGCAGGCCGGTCAGCGGGTCATGATGCGCCTGGTACGCCAGCTGCTCCTTCTGCCGCTGCAGCGCCACCGCCATGCCGCCGACCATCCGCAACGTCGTCAGCTGCCGCAGCAGCACCAGGCCGAACGTGCCCAGCAGCAGCCAGACCAGCATCGATCCGAGCCGGCCGGTGCGCACCTGCACCACCGCGACGGCCACCACGGCCAGGATCACCGGGATGTACGGCATCGCCGCCCACGCGCTGTCCATCAGGCGGCGCACGTCGTCGTCGCCGGGCGTGGGCAGCGCCTGCCTGCTGGCGAGCGCCATGAGCAGCGCGCCGAGAACGAAGCCGCCGCCAACCCCGTTCTCGAACCAGAGGGAGCGGGTCGTGCCGTTGTGCACCACCACCAGCATCATCGTCACGGCCAGCACCACCGCCGCGGCGGCCAGCAGGTGCAACGCACGGGCGCCACGACTCGGCACACTTCCCGCAGCGGTGACCAGGGCCAACGCCACGGCCAGCGCCTCCGGAACGGTGAAGTGCAGATTGACGATGATGCCCTCGCGATCGCCGGCGGCGGCAGCGGGCGCGAGGATGAACTGCCACGCCAGGATCAGGATGGCGCCGGACACCGCGGCGATGTCGAGGATGCGCCGTACCTGCGCCAGTCCACGCAGCGGCGCCGCGATCAGGATCAGGCCGACCGGCAGCAACGCCACGGCGACGATCGAGAGCAGGCCCCCGACCTGCTCGGCGCCGGCGCCGAGCAGGGACGGCCGGGTCAGCAGGAACAGTCCGTTGGCAAGACTCCACAGGGCGGTCGAGCAGGCGCCGACCGCCATCGCCGCCCGAAGCCGCCCGGACGCACACGAGGCCTGACGGTAGTAGCCCACGCTCGCGTACCCGACCGTCAGCATGATCAGAAAGTCCGAGACGGCGTAGCCCCAGCGGGCCGGCAGATGAGCAACCACAGCCTGAAACCCCGACGCCACCGCGAGAGCGAGCAGCAGCGCGATCGGAAGGCGTGTTCGCATGACGCCAACAACGGCAGGATGCCCGGACATCGGAAGGAATTTCCGGTGGTTTTTCGGGAGCACAAGGCGTCGAGCGCGCCGGGCACGTTTACTTCGCCGACGCGACGGGGACGGTGTCCACCGTGCTGGAACAGCTGTGCCCACCTGGGCGACTCGATGGCGGTGTCATGGCCGCCGGACCCGACCGCACGTGATCATCTACAGCGGCGCCGAAGATCTACAGAAAGTGCGTGCTTTCGTACGGGAGCAAGCACGCTCGTTCGGCCTGGGCGACGAGCCGGTCGAACGGCTGGCGCTGGCCGTCAGCGAGCTGGTCACGAACACCCTGCAGCACACCACGGGCGGCGGGGAGGTCCGGATGTGGGCCGACGGGACGACGGTGTGCTGCGACGTCGTCGACAGCGGGCCCCTGCGAGTCTGGGGCCACGACATGCCGGCACCCGACGCGGAACGCGGGCGTGGCCTGGTCATCGTCGAGCGCCTGTGCGACGAGGTCACCGCGTTCACCGAGTCCGGCCGCACGGTCGTACGCCTGCGCATGGCCCCTGCATCGGACTCGCCGTCGCGCAAGGCACCGAGCGCGTCGTCCTGATCGTCGTCACGGTCTTCCTGCTCGTCCGTGCCGCCCCGGGTACGCGCCTGGCACTGTCCGCCTGGTCAGATGACGCCTGTTCCGTGCAGCAGGGCCATGGTCTTGAAGGCCTCTTTCGGTTCGAGACGCCCGTCGGGCATCACCTTTCACACCCCGAACCCGGCCATGGCGTGCTGACGACGGCCTGGATCGAGCGGGCGGTGTGCGGCTTGGCATCGTGTCCGTCGTGACCGAACTCGTGGAGCGCGTCGACGAGCAGGATCGTGTGCTGGGGGTCGTCAGCCGCGACGAGGTGATTCGCCGAGGCTGGCTGCATCGGGTCGCCACCACCGTGTGCCGCGACGAGAACGGCAGATATCTGGTGTGCCGGCGAGCCGACGGGCTCTCCCGCTTTCCCGGCCACTACGAGGTGAGTTTCGGCGGGGCCGTGGCGGTGGGGGAGTCCTACCAGGCGGCGGCAGCCCGCGAGGTCGCCGAGGAGCTGGGTGTGCATCCGGTGGTCCGGGAGGTGGTCACGTTCCTGTGCCACGGCACGGTCGGTTCCTACTGGCTGGGGGTGCACGAAGCCGTCGTCACCGGCGACGTGGTGCCCGATCCGCGGGCGGTGAGCTGGGTCGGCTGGATGACGAAAACCGAGCTCGATCAGGCCGTACGGCATCATGAGTTCGTTCCGGACGGGCAGGAGGCACTCCGCCGCTATCGGGCGGCGTCGTGATGTGTGCGGGTTGCCGGTCCGGGTATCCGGCCCGCATGCCCCAGCGCTTTCACGACTATGACCGGGTGGCGATCGTCACCGGATCCGACTCCGGCATCGGCGAGGCCACCGCGATCGCCCTGGCCGGGGCCGGCTTCGACGTCGGCGTGACGTACCGCTCCGACGACGGCGGCGCCCAGGAGGTGGCCGCCAAGGTACGCGACGCCGGCCGCCGCTGCGAGGTCCGGCAGCTTGACCTGGTCCGGTTGCCCGGTTCCGCCGGAGTCATCGACGACCTGGCCGACGCTCTCGGCGGATTGGGTGTGCTGGTCAACTGTGCCGGCACCGGCATCTCCACCCCGGTGGTGGACACCAGCTGGGACGAGTGGCGTGAGGTCCTCGCCGTCGACCTCGACGGTCCGTTTCTCTGTGCCCAGCGCGCCGCCCGCCGCATGCTCGCCACCGGCCGCGGTGGGCGCATCATCAACGTCACCAGCGTGCACGAGCACGCCCCGCGGGTCGGTGCCGGCGCGTACTGCGCGGCCAAGGGCGGCCTGGGCCTGCTCACCAAGGTGCTGGCCCAGGAGCTGGCGGCAGCCGGGATCACCGTGAACGCGGTCGCCCCCGGGGAGATCGCCACGGCGATGACCGGCAACGAGGACGTCGACCCGCACACGGTCGCCCGCCCCGGCATCCCGGCAGGCCGCCCCGGCGACGCCAACGAGGTCGCCGCGGTGATTGCCATGCTCGCCTCGCCCGAGGCCGCCTACGTCACCGGCGCCTCCTGGGCCGTCGACGGCGGCATGCTGCTGATGGGCCCGCAAGCAGGCTCCCACCTCGACTCCGACGACTGGCGCGACGGCTGAGGCGGGTCACTGCGGGTCGGGGGCGCGTTCTCCCAGATGCAGGGGGAGTTGCTGGAGACGGTCACGTCGCGGTGGGCTGCGTCCTCTTCTCCTCTCCCGTGCAGCCGGCCGTCGTCAGCATGATCGTCGTCACCGCGGCCGGAGCGGCGCCTGCTCGCCGGTTTCTCACTTCGCTGCACCTCGTCAGAGTCCGCCGGTGGCGATCAGGGCGATGTTCCCGTGGGCGATGTCCCAGTCTGGGACTGCACGGATGGCGCAGGCCCATGCCGCTCACCGGGGAACACTCGCCCCGCTGCGCCGCGGCCCGGCCGCGTACGCCTGATCGGTGGGGCCTCACTGCGCCGCCCGCTCCAGGCCGAGGCCCGCCCACGGATCCGGGCCGAGGTCCAGCGGCTCCCGTCCACGCACCACCGCCATGGCCTCATCGACATCTCCCCGGCGGATCAGCAACGCGGCCAGATCATCACCCACGAAATACGAGGTGGCGTACGGCCGGAGCAGCTCGATCGCCTCATCGGCGCGCCCGATCCGCGTCAGGACGGCCGCCTGCCGGCACAACCAGTACCCCTCGCCGGCCCTCGGGTGCGCCCGCAACAGAGCGAGCACCTCTTCGTCACGACCCAGCTCCTGCAGCAGCCAGATCCGGTCCTGAAGATTCTCCTCCTGCCCCTCGAAGTCACGCTCCAACTCGCCGAGCAGGCGCAGGGCCTCGTCCAGGCGACCCGCCTCGATCAGCATCGTCCACAGCCGGGCCCGTGTGCAGCCGTGTGCGCCGCCCTCCGACCGGATGCCCGCATACAGAACCTCGGTGGCATCGTCGATCCGGCCCTGCCGCAGGAACAGGTCTGCCAGCGCACCCGCCACATCGGTGTTGCCGTCCTCGGCGAACGGGCGCAGGGCGGCGACCGCCTCCGCGACACGGCCCTGCTCCTCCAGCAGGTCGGCCAGCCGGTATGCGGCGTGTTCCGCGCCGTCACCGGCGACCAGATCGCGCAGCTCACTCTCCCGGCCGTCCTTGGCGAGCAGATCGGCGAGCCGTTCGATGTCGTCGACGGAGCCGCGTGGAGCCTTCCTGAGCACGGCGATGGCCTCGTCCAGGCGCCCCTGCCGCTCGAGGACCGTCGCCAGGGACTGTGTGGCGTTGTGCGGCCCTGACAGGTCCATCAACGCGGCGGTCACCTCGTCGTCGCGGTCTCCGCCTGCGGTGGCCTCGACCAGCGCCGACACCAGGAACCAGTCCGTCAGACACGGCTGGAGCAGGGTGAGCACCTCGTCGAGCCGGCCCTGCCGGCCGAGGAGCAACGCCAGATCGTGCACGGCATTGCGCTGGCCCGCGTCGGCGTACGGCCGTAGGAATTCGATCGCCCTGTCCATGCCGTGCTCGTTCTCCAGGATCGTGGCGATCCGGTGGCAGGCGGCGCCCCACCCGCTCCCCGCGAAGCCGCGGTAGACCGCCAGCGCGGCTTCCGTCTCGCCGCGGCGGAGCAACTCGGACCCCAGGGCGTCGCCGCACTGCCAGTCGCCGCTGTCCGCCTCGGTACGCAGGATGTCGAGGCGGTCGTGTTCCACGAGCAGCCGCACCACCTGGTATGGAACCTCCTGTGAAGCGAACATGCGCCGAACTGTAGGGGGGACCCCTGACAATTCCCGGCCGCCCACGGCAAGGGGTTCCCAAATCAGGCTGAACGGGTAATACTGCCGCGCAACGGTAAAACTGATGAACGGGGATCCGGTATGTCCGTGCGTGCAGTGGTGTTCCGTGAGCAGGCCCGTCCGGCGCGGGAGGAGCCTTCGATGTCGGAGGTCGACCGCAGCGCCGAGGCGATGCGACGGCTGCGTCGCCCATTCGACAACGACTTCGGGGGTGTCCCGGCGAACCGCCCGTGAGGACGGACGCACCACGGGGCCCGGCACGACGTGCCGGACCCCGGTGGTAGGTTGCCGGATTTACAGCGGCGGCTGACCGTTGACCGGCGCGGGCTTGCGCGAGGCGGGCCGCGGCGACCTGCCGGCGACCACGGTGGTGGGCTCCTCCGTGGCGGCGATCGAGTGGAGCTTGGCGCCGGCCTTGTCGGTGCCGGTGCTGATCAGCGCCTTCGCCTTCTCCTGGGCCTGCACCACCGTGGGGTGGGTGTTGACCTTGCGGGCGGTCGCCGCGATCTGCTCGTACTTCTCACGTCCGGCCCGCGAGCCCAGCACGTACCCGATCGCGAGCCCGGCCACCAGCTTCATCATCGCCATGAGTGATTCTCCTGTTCGATTGCGGAAAGTGTTCGAAAAAGGTCGATCAGCGGAAGCGGCGCAGCCAGGCGGCGGGCCCGGAGGAGACCCGGCGTGCCGCCGCGCGCCGGCGTCGTACGACGACGATGGTGGCGCCCACGGCCGCCGCCAGGGCGATCGCCGCCGGTGGCAGGGCCCTGCGCGTCGTGGGCCGGCGGCCCGCCTCGGCCAGCCGCTCCTTGGTGGAGCCGGCCAGCCGTGCCGTCGACGTGGTCGCCGCGGAAACACGGTCGCGGGCCTGGGCGGCGGTGTCGCTGACCGCCTGCTTCGCCCGGGTTTTCACGTCGGTCTTGGCCGCCAGCGCCTCGACGGTGGCGCCCAGGTCGGCGCGGGTCTGCCGGATCTCACTGGTCAGTCGTTCCTGACCCGCCGGTGTGCTGTTCGAAGTCATGCGTGCCGTCCTCGGTGTGCTGCGCTCTTCACGGTCTCGATGTCGGCCTCCACACTCGCGATCGCGCCCTCGGGCACCGGTGGGTTCGCCTGGCTCAACTGCTTCTTACCCAGCAGCGCGGCGACGCCCGCGGTGGCGAACACCACGATCATCACGACGAGGATGGACAGCCACAGTGGCCAGACCAGGTCCAGGACGACGACCGCCAGGGTCACCAGCAGACCGAGACCGAACCACGCCAGTACGGCCGCGCCGCCGAACAGGCCGCCGCCGACGCCGGCGCGCTTGCCCTTCTCGGCCAGCTCCGCCTTGGCCAGTGCCAACTCATCGCGAACGAGCGTGGAGATCTGGGCGGCCGCCTGGCTCACCAGGTCGGCTGTGGAGCCCGCTGTCGCGGGCCGGGTGGAGTCGTTCAACGTCACGGTGTGCACCTCCTCGCTGCCATGCGGTCGCTTTGCCCCTCCCATGAGCAGGCGAAACCGATGACCTCAGGGGTGGCACGGGAGATGCGGCAGATGTCACCCGGGCAAACCGGCCAGCGTGGCGTGGATCTGGCGCAGCAGCGTGTCGGCGTTGAACGGCTTGTCGACGATCGGCACGCCTTCGGGGAGCTGCCGATCGCTGTCGGCGGTGTACCCGGACATGAAGACGATGCGGATCGGCGGACAGATGTCGATCGCGGTCTGGATGAACTTCAGGACCGGCATGCCGGGCATGATGACGTCGGACAACAGCAGATCGAAGGGCGGCGACGCGTCCTGGAGCATCGCCAGGGCCCGCTCGCGGGTGCCGGCGTCGGACACCCGATAGCCGCCGCGGGTCAGGACCCGGCGCGTGATAGCGCGGATGTCGTCGTCGTCCTCGACCACCAGGATGTGTTCCCCGTGGCCCCGGTTCGCGGTGCCGTCCGTCTCGTCCGGACCGGCCGTGGGCGCCGTCGATTCCACGGCCGGCAGGAAGACGCTGATCCGGGTGCCCGCGCCGGGCGCCGAGTCGACCATGATCGCGCCGGCGGCCTCCTGGACGGCGCCGTACACGGTCGCCAGGCCGAGGCCGGTGCCCTGGCCGGTGCTGCGGGTGGTGAAGAACGGCTCGAACGCGCGTCGCTGCACCTCCTCGTCCATGCCGCAGCCGGTGTCGGCGACGGTGAGCGAGACGTGCTGCCCGGACGGCGGCTGGGCGCCGATGGCGCCGGTGGGTACCCGCTCGGTCAGCGTCGTACGGATGACCAGCCGGCCCCCTTCCGGCATCGCGGTACGCGCGTTGACCACCAGGTTCATGATGATCTGCTCCAGCCGGCTCGGATCGATGGTGACGTACGGAAGATCGCCGCCCAGATCGGTGTCGAACTCGATGTCCTCGCCGATGGTCCGGCGCAGCAGCCGCTCGATCTCGCCGACGATCGCGTTCAGGTCCACCACCTCCGGGTTCGACGGCTGCAGCCGGCTGAAGATGAGCAGCTGCCGGGTCAGCGCCGCGGCCCGCCGGGTGGCGTGGTCGATGTTCTCCAGGTCCGTCCTGCACGGATGATCGGGACCGAGTTCCTCGAGCACGAAGTCGGTGTAGCCGCCGATCACCCCGAGGATGTTGTTGAAGTCGTGCGCCACACCGCCGGCGAGCTGGCCGAGGGAGTCCAGCCGTTCCACCTGGTGCAGCTTCATCTCCAGTTCACGGCGCTGCTCGGCGGCCTCGATCTGCTCGGTGATGTCGCGCAGGATGCCCTCGACGGCGATCAGGGCGCCGTCGTCGTACACCTCGACGAGTCGCTGCTCGGCGACCACGCGGGTGCCGTCGGGACGTGACCACGACAGTGCGAGCGGACTGCCCAGCGGCACCTGCCACGACCGCCTCATCAGCTCGCCCTCTGCGGTGCCCATGATGTCGAAGAGCAGCTCCGGCCGCTCGTACAGCCGCTCGGGTGTGAGGCCGGTGAGCCCGGCGATGGCCGGGCTGATGTATTCGAGCACCGGCACCGGTCCGGGCACGAATCGGAACAGCACGTCGTGCAGGTTCTCCGCGACCAGCCGGAACCGTTCCTCACTGTCGCGCAGCGCCGCCTGAGCCCGTCGCCGTTCCTGACGGTCACGGGCCTCGCGCAGCTCGCGCTGCACCGCGGGCCCGAGGCGCGTGAGCTTTTCCTTGAGCACGAAGTCGTGGGCGCCGGCCCTCATCAGCGCGGTGGCCGACTCCTCCCCGATCTGGCCGGACACGACGATGAACGGCACGTCCAGATCCGTGTCGCGCAGCAGCCGCAGGGCCGCCCCGGCGTCGAACTTGGGCATGCCGTTGTCGGAGATCACGATGTCAGGGGCCCGGTCGCGCAGTGCGGCGGCCATCGCGTCGGCCGTCTCGACCCGCTCGTAGTCGACGCTCAGCCCGGCACGGCGCAGCCGGTCGACCACGAGAACGGCGTCGTCCTCGCTGTCCTCGATGAGCAACAACCTGATGGCGTCGGTCTCGTCAGTCATGAAGCCGCCCGGCCGGGCGATTCACCAGCAGCCAGTACATGCCGAGCAGGCGTACCGCGTCGAGGAACTCGTCGAAGGCCACCGGCTTGCGTACGAAGCTGTTCGCGCCGAGGTCGTAGGTGTTGACGATGTCGCGCTCCTCGGTCGACGTGGTGAGGATGACGACCGGCAGGAAGCGGGTACGGGCGTCGGCGCGGATGCCGCGCAGCACCTCCAGGCCGGTGACCTTGGGCATGTTCAGGTCCAGCAGGACGAGGGCGGGCAGCGGGCCGGGCGTTCCGTCGGCCGGGAACAGGTACCGCAGCGCCTCCTCGCCGTCGGTTGCGATGTCCACGGCGTTGGTGATGTTGTTCTTCTTCAGCGCGCGCAGGGTCAGCGCGACGTCGTCGGGACTGTCGTCGATGATGAGGATCCGGTCGCCGACGGTCATGGTGTGCCCTTCACGGTGTTCGTCAGGTTGAAGTAGAACGTCGCACCACGATCAACTTCCGCCTCGGCGCGGATGTGGCCGCCGTGGCGTCGCACGATGCGGGCCACGATCGCCAGCCCGATGCCGGTGCCCTCGAACTCGGAGGTCGTGTGCAGGCGCTGGAAGGCGTCGAACAGTTTGCCGGCGTAACTCATGTCGAAGCCGACACCGTTGTCGCGTACGAAGAAGAAGGTCTCGCCCGAGAGCACCGTGCGGCCGGCCTCGATGACCGCGTCGGGTCGTTTGCCGGTGAACTTCCAGGCGTTCGCCAGCAGGTTGTGCAGGGCGATACGCAGCAGGTGCGGGTCGCCCTCGGCGGTGAGCCCGTCCGGGACGATGAGTGTCACGTCGCGGTCCGGGTCGGTGGTGCGCATGTCGGCGACGATCTCCTGGATCATCGCGGTGAGGTCGACCCCGCGGCGTTCCAGGTCGGCGCGGGTGGCGCGGGACAGGTTGAGCAGGTCGTCGATCATCCGGCCCATGCGGCCCACGTTGCGCTGCAACCGGTGCAGGTAGTCCTTGCCGACGTCGTCGAGGACGTCGTCGTAGTCCTCCAGCAGTGCGTCGCTGAACCCGTGCAGGGAACGCAGCGGGGCGCGCAGGTCGTGCGACACCGAATAGGCGAAGGCGTCCAGTTCCTTGTTCGAGGCCTCCAGCTCGGAGGTGCGCTGCCGGACCCGCATTTCGAGGTTCGCGTTCAGGTGCCGGATCTCGTCCTCGGCCCTCTTGCGTTCGGTGATGTCGGTGGAGATGCCGCACACGGCGTAGGGCCTGCCGGTGCTGTCGAGCACGGGGAACTTCACGGAGATGTACGTGCGCTCGCCGTCGGCGCTTTCCGCGGTCTCCTCGTACTGCACGGATTTGCCCTCGGCCGCCACCCGCAGGTCGTTGGCCCGCAGCTGGTCGGCGAGGTCGTGCGGGAACACGTCGTGGTCGGTCAGGTTGACCACCCGCTCACGGCTGACACCGAACAGCCGCTCCCACTCGCGGTTGACGAGCAGGTACTGCCCGTTGTCGACCCGCTTCATGTAGATGTTCGACTCGGTGTTGTCGATGAGTTTCTGCAGCTGGTTGTGGCTGGCGGCGGCCTCGTCGAGTGCGTGCTCGCGGGCCTGCTCGGCCCGCCGGACGAGGGTCATCGCGTACAGCCCGACGCCGCCGAGCAACGCGACCTGGACGCCGGCGACCGCACCGGCCGCCCGGCCCGCGCGGCGAGAGGCGAGTAGCCAGCCCAGACTCGAGCCCGCCCCGACCACGGCGGCCAGAGCACGGCCCAGTGTCACCGGCGACGTCACCCGCTGCGGCGACCGTGGTCGGACGCTGACCGTAGGCGTCGCCGACATCGCCGCCCCCCGAAATACGCCCGAACTGCGGTGCGTATCGAAGCTACCACTCTGCGTTATTGAACTGGTTCGGTTTCGGCGCCGCCGGGCAGACGGTCGTACTCGATGTGCAGCGTCCGGTGCACCACGTCGACCAGGCGCAGCACCCCGCGGTGATCAGGCGCCGAACCGTGCACGATGCCCAGGTACGTCAGCGTGCCCCGCCGCCAGTCCAGCGCCGTTCCGGGTTGTGCGAACGTCTCGACGAAGCGGATACCGGCGACCCGGCCGAGGTCGTCGAGCCCGTCGAGGCGCCGCAGCGCGACGGCGTCGGCGGGCGGGGTGAGGAAGTACTGGAACGCGTGCCGCCGGTACGTCGTGTCCGGCACCTCACCGGGCAGGCCCAGGGCCACCGTCAGCGCCGCCCGGACCAGGTCGAACCCGCGTGCCCGGCGTACCAGGTCGGCCACATAACCGCCCAGACGACCGTTGACCTCGATGATCCGCGGCCCGTCCGGGGTGAGTTTGACCTCGGTGTGGGTGATCCCGTGCCGCACACCGAGAGCTTCGAGCGCCGCTGTGGTCAGCGCCAGCACCCGCTCGCGCGTCCCTGCACCGATGGTGCTCGGTACGACGTACCCCGTCTCGCGCAGCGGGGGCGCGAGAGGGAACTTCCCGGTCACCTCGACGTGCCGGACCTCGCCTTCCGAGATCACCGACTCGACCGACACGTAGTCGGCCCACTCCGGGCCCGCGACCGACGGGTCTCCGGCCAGCAACTGTTCGACCACGAACTCGTCGCCCTCCCCGCCGGTGAATGCCCGCAGCTGCTCGGCGGCCTCCCGCCGGGTGTGCACCGTGCAGGTGCGGGCGCTCGCCGCGCCGCGACGCGGCTTCAGAACAGCCGGCAGACCGACCTCGTCCAGCGCCGCATCGAGGCCGGCCGGCTCCCGCACGAGCCGGCACGCGGTGTGCTGCACACCCGACTCGGCGAGCAGGCGGCGCTGCGTGTACTTGTCGGTCACGGCCACCGCCGTCCGCCGGTCGAGGAAGGGCAGGCCGAGACGTTCCGCGAGCGCGGCGGTACGGCTGATCAGGCTCTCGCTGAACGTGGTGATCCCGGCGAGACCCGCACAGCCCGGCCCGGCCAGGATCTCGTCGTCGGTCAGCCCGGTCACGTCACAGACCGGGGCCAGCGCCCGGATCTCCTCGAACAGGGGCCGCACGTGTGGCAGGTCCCGGTCGCAGAGGAAGACGACCTCGGCCAGGCCACGGGCGGACGCGAGGATGCTCATCGGGGTGGCGGAGCCGAAGTCGAACACCACCGCCACCCGGGGCAACGGGGCCGTCATGCGGTGGCCGAGCGCGAATCGGTGACCTCGCTACCGGCGTCCGGGGCCGGAAGATACCCGGAACGGCGGAAGAAGCGCACGTAGTGGTCCAGCAGCGCTGCGTCGACCGGCGGCATCGACAGACCCGACCCGGCCAGTGCCCGTTCGGCGTTGCCGCGGCCGAACCGGGGGAACACGCTGGTGAAATACATCTGCTTCACCACGAGACCGCTGCGCGGGCACCGGTCAACCCACAGCGGCACGAACGGTGTGAACGGGTGCCGCGGGTTCTCGGCGACGAACTCCACCGCCCGCGACACCCACTCGTCGAACGGCAGTGTCCGCATCCGGTAGCCGTGCGAGCGCAGCACCTCCGTCATGTCACCGAGCGTCGCGGGCCTCGGGTTCGTCAGGTGATAGGTGCGTGACTGCCGCGTCCGCGTCAGCGCGAGATGCACGATCTGCGCCGCCAGCACGTCGACCGGCACCAGATCCATCGACAGGTCGATGTCCGGCGCGAGACCCGTGTCGACCATCAGCCGCAGCATCGCGCAGGTGGCGTTCTCCAGATTCCACGCCCCGCTCGCCAGGTCGCCCGACACCTCGTACGGCCGATGAATCCCGACCGGCAACCCGTCACGGACCGCATGGGCGAGCACCGCCTCGGCCACCCACTTGGATTCGGTGTAACCCATGAACAGATGCTCCGGATGGGCCAGGGGAGTGTCCTCGGTCACCTCACGCACCCCGGCCGCACCGAACCCGGCCAGCACCGCGAGCGTGGACACGAAGTGCACCGGGACACGCCTCGGCGTCGCCAGCCGCACGATCTCCCGCGTGCCGCCCACCGTCACCGGGGCGAGCTGGGAGTACGGGTAGGTGAAGTTCACATACGCGCCGGCGTGCACCACCAGATCCACCCGCTGCGCCAGCGCGTCGAAATCCGCGGCGGACAGCCCGAGGCCCGGGCGTCCCAGGTCGCCGGGCACCGGCCGGACCCGGCCGGCCGGCAGGTCACCGAGCTGGAATCGGTTCTGTCCCTCGGCCAGCCGCCGCCGGCCGGCATCCTCGTCGGCGGCCCGGACCAGGCAGTGGATCTCCGCCTCCGTCTCGGTCAGCAACCGCCGCAGCAGATAGCCGCCGAGGAACCCGGTGCCGCCGGTCAGCAGGACCGAGCCGCCCGCCAGCCGCAACGGCTCGGTGGGCTCGTCATCGTCGGCCGGTGTCCGCGGCCGGGCCACCACGGCGGCCACGCTCTCCCGCTGGAAGTCGGCGTTCAGCGCGGCACCGTCCCGATCGATCAGGCCGGTGCGCGCCTCCTGCACCGCGGCGGCACACGCGACCAGCCGCGGATCGGCCAGCAGCCGCGACGTCAGAAAGCGACTCTGGGACCGATCCACACCGAACATCGACTGCAGGCGTACGAAAAGACGCGCGGCCAGTACCGAGTTGCCACCCAGATCGAAGAAGCCGTCCTCGAGGCCCACCTCGTCCGGGTCCACGTCCAGGACCTCCGCCCACAGTCGCGCCACCCCCACCTCGGTCGGCGTCCGCGGCCGCCGCCCCAGCGCCGACCGGTCGACCTTGCCGGTGCCGGCCAGCGGCAGCCGGTCCACCGGCACCAGCCGCCCGGGCAGCATGAACCGCGGGAGCCGCTCAGCGAGATACGCCCTGATCGCCGACTGGTCCGCCTGCCCCACCGGCTGGTAATAGGCCACGACCGTCCGCCGGTCCGGATCGTCGCCGGCGACCACGACGGTCGCGGCGGCGACGTCGTCCGCGGCGGCCAGCACCGCCTCGATCTCGTCCAGCTCCACCCGGAAGCCCCGGATCTTGAGCATCCGGTCCCGGCGGCCGAGAAAGTCGATGGTCCCGTCGGGCAGCCAACGGACCTGATCGCCGGTACGGAACAGCCGCGCGCCCGGCCGGTCCGAGAACCGGTCCGGCACGAACCGTGCGGCCGTCAGCGCGGGATCGTTGAGGTACCCCAGCGCGACCCCGTCACCGCCGACCCACAGCTCGCCCTCGACACCGACCGGCACCGGATTCCCGTCGTCGTCGACGATGTGGCAGGTGGAGTTCGCGATCGGCCGCCCGATCGGGATCCGGGCCGTCCCGCGGGGCACCCCGGTGATGTGGTGCACGGCCGAGAACGTGGTGTTCTCGGTCGGCCCGTACCCGTTGAGCATTCGCCGTGGCGGCTGCCCGCTCGCGAGCACCGCGCCCACCAGCCCCGGGTCCAGCACGTCGCCGCCGGCGATCAGGCATCGCAACCCGCCGAACATCTCCGGCCGCTCGCGTACGCACTGGTGGAACACCCCGGCCGTCAGCCAGGCCACCGTGATCTCCTCGCGCGTGAAGAACTCCGCCAGCAGCGCCGGATCGAGCAGCGTCGCGTTGTCGACGATCACCAGCCGCGCGCCGTTGAGCAGCGCACCCCAGATCTCGAACACCGACGCGTCGAACGCCGGATGCCCGGTGTGCGACACCCGGTCGGCAGCGGTGATCCGCAGGTCGTCGTCGCCGAGGACGAGCCGGGCGACAGCCCGGTGGGGGACCGCGACTGCCTTCGGCACACCGGTCGACCCGGAGGTGAACATGACGTACGCCGGATCACCGCCCCCGGCCGTGGTCCCCGGCGGGGGAGGTCCCTCACGGTGGTCCGCGACCGCGATCGAGGGCACGTCGGCGAGCACGCCTTCGGTTCCCGGCAGGCGGAGTACCTGCCGTACCCCGATCTGATCGACCAGCGTCCGCAGACGTCCCGCCGGATCCGCGGGATCCAGCGGGACGTAGACCCCACCCGCCTTCAGAATCGCGAGCATGCCCACCGGCGCCTCGAGGCATCGTTCACCCAGCAGGCCCACCATGTCACCGGCTCGCACCCCGGCCTCGGACAGCCGGGCCGCCGTTGCGTCCGACCAGCGATCCAGCTCCCCGTAGGTGATCCAGCGTCCACCCTCGACCACCGCAGTCTCGTCGGAGCGTCCCGCCGCCTGCCCGGCGAACAGGTCCACGATCGAGGAGTCGCCCGGATAGCCGGTCACCCGGCCCGACCATTCCTCCGGCGGAAGAACCGCACCGGACCCGTCATCCACCATGGCCAGTCCCCGATCTCGCTCTTCAGCGGGCGGAGGGCTCTGAGCAGCCCCAACTCCATACTGAAGTCTCGAACCGGATTTAGTCAGGTAAGTACTTCGATCGACACCGTCTTCGGGTTTACGGCGGATGGTCCTCTCGGCGGTCAGCTGAGCTTGGGGACGGCCTGGTTCAGTGCGGCCTGGACGATGTGGACGGCCTCGGTGGGGTCGATGCCGACGCTGGCGATGACGGCGGCGTACTCGGCGGCGGCGCGGTGGGCCCGTTCGCGGCCCTGTTCGCCGGCCGCGGAGACGAACGAACCGGCCGAGCCGCGGGTCTCGATCATCCCGGCATCCTCCAGTTCCCGGTAGGCGCGGCCGACCGTGTTGACCGCGAGACCGAGGTCCGCCGCCAGGCGGCGGATGGTCGGCAGCCGGGTGCCCACGGCCAGCGTGCGTTCCTGGATCTGCGCGGCGAGCTGGGCGCGCAGCTGCTCGAACGGTGGAACGGGTGACGCCGGGTCGATGACGATCATGTCGCTCACCGGGCGCAGGAGCCCTGCTGGGCCGCCAGGACGCGCCGCCCCTCGCCGACGGTGATGAGGACGAGTGCGATGACGCTCAGGATGATGAAGACGAGCCAGCCGGTGTTCCATGGGTCGAGCCCGGTGTCGAACACCGACACGACCGGCAGGGACCAGACCACGGTCGGTACGGCCACCTCGCGGGCGTCCTCGACGCGCATGAGGAAGTCGGCCTTCAGCGAGCCCTCGTCGTCGGCCACCACCGGGTGGGCGAGCACGTGGCGCAGCTGGACGGCGGTGCCGGCCGCGACCCCGCAGAGTCCGATGAGCAGGATGACCGCCGCGTACCTCGCGGCGCCGTCCCGTGTGGTCAGGGCCGCGACCGTCAGCACGGCCGCGCCCGCGTAGGTAGCCGCCAGGAACGCGGCCCGCGGCACGCCGAGCACGGTGCGCCAGCCGGGCCGGACGGAGTGGGCCGCCCGTCGCGGCAGGTCCGCGCCGGCCCGCTGGTCGACCCGCCGTATCCACCGGTTCAGCAGCGACAGGCCCAGGACCAGCCCGGCCACCAGTGCCGTGAGCGCCGCCAGCTGCGCCCCGAATCGGTCATCCGCTGGACTGATCGGCAGGGCGGAGACGTAGACGAGGGCGGTGGCGACCAGGAACACGGCCGGCAGGATGGCGGCGCCGAGGCGGGCACGCCGCCGGACCGTCAGGCGGGCGGCCAGCATCGGTGTCGGCGGGACGTCGGCCAGGCCGCGCGCGGCCAGCCAGAGGCGGGCTATCTCGAGCTCCGTCGGACGTACCTTTCCCGCCATGGCGGCCTCCTCTTGTCGCAAACCTTGTCTCACTATGCTGCGACAAGAGTTGCGACAAGTCAAACGTGGCGCTGCCACTCGGCCGGGCTCATCCCGTGCTCCTCCCGGAAACGCCGGGCGAAGTGCCTCGAGCCGGCGAACCCCCACGATCCGAATGAGCTGGGAGTCGTCTAATTTCCGCCACGCTTTCCCGTGCGGAGACCGCCGATAGCGACTTCGCGGTAGTAGGCGACGCCGGCGGTGAGGATGCCGTCGTTGAACGTGTAGTCGTGGCTGTGCAGTGGTGTCCCGCCCTTGCCCGGGTCGACGCCGTTGCCGATGAGGGCGAGGCACGCCGGGACATGGCTGGCGAGGACACCGAAGTCCTCGCTGGCCATGATGGGGTCAGCGTCGAGCTCGACGTTCGCTTGTCCTAGTGCGCGGGCTGCTGCCTCGCCGGCGATGGCCACACACTCGTCGTCGTTGAGGGTGGGTGCGAACTCGTGGGTGTAGGTGATCTCGGCGGTGGCGCCGTGCGCGGCGGCGATGCCGGCGCTGATCTCGCGGATACGCCGCTCCAGCAACGCCTGGACGGACGGGTCGAAGCTGCGGGTGTCGCCGGTGATGGTGACGTGGCTCGGGATGGCGTTGCGTGCCCCGTCGGTGCGCAGGTCGGTGCAGGACAGCACGGCGGAGTGGATGGGGTCGACGCTGCGGGCCACGACCTGCTGCAGGGCGAGGAGGATCTCGGCGCCGATGACCAGCGGGTCCACCACGAGGTGTGGGGCTGATGCGTGCCCACCGCGGCCCGTGATGTGGATGGTGAAGTTGTCCTCGCTGGCCATGAGGGGCCCGGAACGGGTCAGCAGGTGTCCGGCGGGGGAACCGGGATGGTTGTGGAGCCCGAAGAGGCGGTCCACGGGAAACCGTTCGAAGAGGCCGTCGTTCACCATGGCCTGCGCGCCGCGACCCGGCTCCTCTGCAGGCTGCAGGATGATGCGGACGGTTCCGTCGAACCCTTCCCCGGCCAGGACCGCAGCGGCCCCCAGAACCATGGCCATGTGACCGTCGTGGCCACAGGCGTGCATGGCGCCGGGATGTTCGGAGGTGTACGCCACGCCGCTACGTTCATCGATGGGCAGGCCGTCCAGCTCCGACCGCAGACCGATGGCACGCCCTGACCGGCCGCGGGTCAGCGAGGCGACGACCCCGGTCCCGCCGACCCCGGTGACTACCTGGAATCCAAGGTCATGCAGCGCGCCAGCGACGAAGTGACTGGTTTCATGTTCGGCGAACGCCATCTCGGGGATTCGGTGCAGGTGATGCCTCCAGCCTCGTAGGCGGGCGTCGAGCCCGGCGAGGTCGGTGATGCTCACGCCTGGTTCGCCAGACGCATACCGCGTGGCCCGGTGGCCTCGTCGTCGTAACCACCGATCTTCTTGAGATCCATCAAGGTGCTCCAGAGTCGTTCGCGGCCGGTCCGGACGGTGCGGGTCATGACGGGTTCCCTTCGGTGCTGAGCAGGACTATGACCGCGTCGTCGCCGAGGTCAAGAGCGGCGCGGCGTGCGGGGTCTCGGAGGACAGCCCGTACGCCGGCGAGTGTGGCGGCTCCACTGGCTCCTGAAGAGATACCGAGGGTCGCGAGGTCAGCGACGGCCCGCAGCGCCTGCGCGTCGGTGACGGCAACGGCGGCATCGCACCCGTCTCGCAGCACCGGCCAGGCCGTGCCCGAAACGGTGCCGCAGTTGAGCCCGGCCATCACCGTGTTCGCGGTCGCCACGGTAGCGGGGTGACCGATGCCCAGGCTGGCCAACACACAGGCGGCAGTGTCGGGTTCGACGGACAGCACGGTGGGATGGTGCGTTCCTGGCCGGCGGTAGTGGCGCACCACTGCCTCGGCCAGAGAGCCTACGCCGACCGGGACGGCGATCAGGTCGAGGTGACCCTGGAGCTGGTCGTCGATCTCGTGGAGCAAGGTCTGGTAGCCCTCGACGATCCACGCCGGAACCTCGGTGTATCCCTGCCAGGCCGTGTCCTGTACCAGGGCGCGGTCCGCGGAGTCGTCGGCGTAGCGGGCCGCGGCACGCACCGCTTCGTCGTAGTCACCGTCGACGCGTACGACCTCGGCACCTTCGGCGGCGATGCGTCCCGCCGTTTCCTCGATCATCACCTTCGGCACGAATACGGTGGAGGTGACGTCGAAGTGCTTTGCCATCCGGGCTACCGCTCGTCCGTGGTTTCCGTCGGTGGCCGTGACAAGTTGTGCCCCCGGGTGCTGATCCAAGACCTGCCGGCACGCCCATGACGCGCCCAGCACCTTGAACGCAGGCAGGCCCAGCCGCTTCGACTCGTCCTTGACCAGTACCCGGCCCACTCCTAGCTCGGCGGCGAGCGTGGGGAACTCGGTGAGGGAGGTGGGCTCGTATCCGGGCAGCGAACGGTGGAATTCCCGCGGATCGGCGGTCGGCTCTGCCGACGTCCAGGACCGAGCCTGCGAAGACACGTACCACGAAGTCATGGGTTCATGCTCTGCTCGCTCGTCACCGCAGGTCCAGCGGGGAAAACCGGTCTAGATTGTGAAGCGAACCTGAAAGATCGAGGGGGTGCCGTGCTCGACCTCCACCGGTTACGCATCCTGCGCGAGCTGCATCGACGTGGCACGATCACCGCTGTCGCGCAGGCGCTGTCCTACAGCCCGTCAGCCGTTTCCCAGCAGCTCGCCACCTTGGAACGCGAGACGGGAGTCAAGCTGCTGGAACCGGCCGGGCGACGGGTCCGGCTCACCGCCCAGGCGGATGTGCTGGTCGCGCACGCCGAGGTGCTGCTGGCTGAGATGGAGCGCGCGGAGAGTGCCCTAGCCCGGTCGCTGCAGGAGACCGCCGGCACGCTGCGGGTTGCCGCCTTCCAAACCGCGGTTCTCACCCTGGTCCCGTCCGCCATCAGGCGCCTGCAGTCAGCGCACCCGGACCTGCGTATCGAAGTCACCGAACTGGAACCCGACACCGCCCTGCCGGCCTTGGTGGTAGGCGATTTCGACGTAGTGCTTGACGAGGAGTACCCCGGACACCCGCTGCCCCTGCTCGCAGGGGTGTCCCGCAGTGACCTGTTCACCGACGAACTACTTCTTGCCGTGCCGAGCCCCTGGGCTGGTCGGGACTTGCTCGACGTCGCGAAACGCCCCTTCGCCCTCGAGCCGGCCAGCACACCAGCGGGCCAATGGGCCCTGGCGACCTGCCGTGAAGCAGGATTCGAACCCGACGTCCGCTACACGAGCACCGATCTCCAGATCCACCTGCGCCTGGTCGAGCAGCAGCTGGCAGTCGCACTCATCCCGCAACTCGCCGACGCACAGAACCGGCCCGGCATCGCCCTCAACCCGATGCGGGATCACCCGAACCGGACCGTCTTCATAGCGGTGAGGAACGGTGCTCTCGACCACCCGGCCGTACGTGCGTTCACCACGGCCCTCGCCCAGACGCACCAACAACTGGATAGTCCTCCTCCAGCTGCAGCGTCCGAACCGGACCACCGCCACCGCTGAGCATTGCTCCCGGCCACCTCGCGGCCCGGATCACGCTTGTTGCGATGCCTCGCTCAGCGGCTGTCGCGCTACTGTTCTCGCCAATATTGGCCTGCTGAACTCCGATGGTGCCGTTCGAATCACCATCGCGGTGACGCCGATCCGAGACGCCGGAGCTGTGCTGCATGGCGGTTCTGGCGGCGTAGGCGTACGGCACCCGCACCCGGCCCGCCGTCGAGGTAGGTTAGCGCCCGCACCCCGTCGAGCTTGGTACTCGAACGCCCATCCGCCCTTGTGCGGCAGCGATCCCGCGGCGGCCGGCATCGGTGCCGCCACGGGAAGCGCCAGCGGCTCCGTGATCACCCGGTCGAGGTACCCGCGATGGACCAGGCGATACACGGCCGGCCGGAACGACAGCGGAGTAGTTACGCCTGCTCGCTGTCGTTCTTGTTGCTGCGGTGCACGGCCATCCACGCCTCGACGTCCTCGGCGAGCCAGACCTTGCCCTGCACGAGATCGGCGATCGGCTTGGGGAAGTCCGCGCGGCTGGTGATCTGGTAGGCGCGCTGGCGGCTGACACCGCCGAGGCGGATCCGGATCTCGTGTGCGCCCACCAGGCGGAGTTGCTTCGTCGACATACCAGCGACAATAGCGGGCCGACTAGTTGTCATCATGCCCCAGGTGGGCGATTCACCGTACAGGTAAATGATGCGCCTTTGCCGGAGTGTCAGCGGCTCCGCGTCACGAGGGCGGATCCTCGCTCAATTCGGCCGGATCGAGGCGGAGCATGGCGAGCAGCCCTCCGTGCCGTTTCAGATCGATGCAGTCCGGTAGTTCACGGTCGACGAACTCGGCCCGGCCGTGCTGACCGCGCTCTCGGAGAGCGGCCAGCACGGCCGCTTTCGCGATGGTCATGTCAGATCTCCCGGCTCGGATGACACGCGCCCTCGACGGGCCGGCCGGAACCGGGCCGGCCGAGGGCGCGTGAACTGCTATTTCTTGAAGGCGTCCTTGATCTTCTCGCCGGCCTGCTTGACGTTCGAGGTCCGCTCGTCCGCCTTGCCCTCGGCCTGGAGGTCCTTGTCGTCGGTGGCTTCGCCTATGCTCTGCTTCGCCTTGCCGGTGGCTTCCTGCGTCTTGTTCTCGATCTTGTCGTCGAGTCCCATGACGTTCCTCTCCCGCACTCGCGCACGGACCTCGTCGGCTGACGACATCTCGCTGAGTAGCGGTGCTGCACCGGGGGTGCCCACGTCCGGCGCGACCAAACAATTCGCCGGCTTTCGATCGGCCGCGTGGTCCGGCGGTCATACCGTCGTGTGCCGGGCGCGACGCCCGCCCAACCGTGACCCGGTGGCGCGGGCCACCAGGTGAACGCCGTGCAAGACTCGGTGGGTGGACCAATCGATACCTCGAGCCGCCGATTGCGTCGGTGCCTAGTGTGGCCGTTGCTTCTCCGGTCACGTCGGCGTCGCAAGCTCGCGGACCGTCCGGTGCCGGCGGAGATGCCCCTCCCGGTTCTGCTGGAGGACGACCTCGAAGACCTCTACGACAACGCGCCGTGTGGTTTCGTCTCCACCCTGCCGGACGGCACGATTGCCAAGATCAACGGCACGCTGCTCACCTGGCTCGGGTGCAGCGGCGGTGACCTGGTCGGACGGCTGCGCTTCGCTGACCTGCTCACTCCCGGCAGCCGGCTCTACCACGAGACACACTGCGTTCCGCTGCTGCGGCTCCAGAACGAGGTCAAGGGCATCGCGGCGGAGATGCGTGCCTGTGACGGCACCGTGTTCGCGGTCCTGGTCACCTCCGTCGTCAAGAGCGGCCCCGACGGCCTACCGCTGCTGATCCGTACCACCGTCTTCGACGCTCGAGAACGCCGGGCGTACGAGAACGAGCTGCTCGACGCCCGGCGGATTGCGGACCGGGAGCGCGACCGGCTCCGCCTGCTCGTCGGCGGGCTGCAGCGTAGTCTCCTGCCCGCGTCCCTGGCGGTTCCGCCCGGCATGACCACCGCGTCGCTCTATCACATGGCATCCCCCGACGAGGTCGGCGGAGACTTCTACGACCTCTTCCCGCTCTCCGGCGACAGGTGGGGGTTCTTCCTCGGTGACGTCCGCGGGAAGGGAGTGGCCGCCGCGGCGGTCACCGCCGCAGCCCGGTACACACTACGGGCCGCGGCCGTCTACAACAGTGAGCCCGTCGCCGTCCTTCGTAACCTCAACGCCGTCGTCTACCAGGACTATGCCGCGCCGGAGCACCGGCACTGCACCGTCATCTTCGGCATTCTGGAGCGGCGGGGCAGCGGCTACACCGCCACCGTCGCCTCCGGAGGCCACCCGCCCGCCCTCGTGGTCCGCGCCGACGGGTCCGCCGCCTACCACACGACGGACGGCGGCACGCTGATCGGCATTCTGCCTGCTCCTCGCCTGGTGTCCCGGACGATCTCGCTGGAGGCGGGAGACACCCTGATCCTGTACAGCGACGGGCTGACCGAGGCCCGGACCCGGGCCGGTGGACGTTACGGCGACGAGGCGTTGCTGGAGTTCGTGCGCGATCGGGGCCCCACCACCGCCGCGCTGGTCGTCGACGCCCTCGCCGGCCTGCTCACCACCTTCGCGGAGGTCGACGACGACGTCGCGCTGATCGCTCTGACCTGTGGCGACGGGGATCCGGTGGTGGCGTGCGCGCCGTGACCATGATCGCCGGGTTCAGCCCGCGGCGGCCTGCGGTTCCAGTTCCTGCCAGTCCTCGTTCGAGCCGCGCCAGGCATCGGCGACGATCAGGGCGGACCCGCGTCCCGGGCACTCCTGCACGCGATAGCGTCCCGCCGTCCCGCCGATCTGGACCAGGACATCCCACTGAAAGCCGTCACTGCGTATGTAGACATCCCGCCGGAAGCGGGCTGTACTGCTGCCGTTCCACCAGTGCCGCTGAACAATCATGCGGTGACCCTACCGGTGACGGAGACGTGAGACGTCCTTCCGTTCCGCGTGGGGGATCGACGTGCGGCACACTGCCTCTGGCGTCGTGTCGAGAAGGGTCATCATGAGCGGCATCGAAGCCCTGGGCCGGCTGCTACGGCAGTCGCACCACGCCCGGCCCGACGACCTTCCGCAGATGGCGATGCGAGCCGCTCCGCTCGTCGGCGCCACTGCCATGATCATTTATCTGGTCGATCATAAGCAGCGCGAGCTGCTGCCCCTCATCGCGGGGGACGCTCCGGCACGTGATCAGCTCCTGATCGACGGAACTCTCGCGGGCCGCGCGTTCAGCACGGTCGCCGTCTGCGTGAGCGAGTCCGACGCCGACGGCGCCCGCCTGTGGGCGCCGCTCATCAACGGAGCCGAACGCCTCGGCGTTCTGGAGGTCGTCCTGGCCGGTCCCGCCGGCGAGTCGACGGTGGAGGACTGCGCGACCGTCGCGGCGTTGCTGGCCGAGTTGGTCGTCACCCGCGACCTCTACAGCGACACGATCGAACGGCTGCGCCGGCGGGAGCCCATGCTGCTGGCGGCGGAGATGCTGCGCGCCCAATTACCGCCGCTGACGTTCTCGACCGGGCATCTGATGATCAGCGGAATCCTGGAGCCGTGCTACGACGTCGGCGGTGACGCCTTCGACTACGCGGTCAACGGCGACATCGCGCACCTTGCCCTGTTCGACGCCGTCGGTCACGGCTCGGCCGGCGGAATGCGGGCCGTCATGCTGGCGTCGCTCGCGTTGGCGGCTTACCGTAACGCCCGTCGTGCCGGCCTCGATCTGATCGGCACCTATCACCGGATCGACCAGGCCGTCCAGGACCATGACCGGTGGGGCCTGATCACCGCGGTGCTCGCTGAGCTCGACCAGCGCACCGGGTTGCTGCGGGTGATCTCCGCCGGGCACCCCAGCGGCGTGGTGATCCGCCAGGGCAAGGCGGTCAAGGTGCTACCGACCCCCACCGCCCTGCCGGTCTCGCTCGGTCATCATCGGCCGCCGGTCGTCGTCGAGGAGGCCCTCGAGCCGGGCGACCACGTGCTGCTCTACACCGACGGCATCATCGAGGCACGCTCCAGCGACGGTGAGCCGTTCGGTCTCGACAGACTCGTCGACTTCACGGTCAAGGCCATCGCCGACCAGCTGCCGGTGCCGGAGACCACCCGCCGGCTGGTTCACGCGATCCTCGATCATCAGGACGACTGCCTCCAGGACGACGCCACCGTGCTGCTCACCCGGTGGAACAGCCCGGCACCTGCCCGCTCCGACACCGAGCTTCCGGAGTCCGACAACCGGACACCCCTCGACGCCGGCGGCTGACCTGTCCAGGACGGAGCCATCGGCCGATCGGAGTACATGCCGGTCGGCCGGGTATCCGTACGCCGTATCCGCCGGTTGATCGCACTTCGCCGGAGTCCGACAGTGGCGGTGGCGAGGCGAACCGATGACCTCGTTCCAGCGCACGGGAGAGTTGCCGACCATGACCCTTCTCATCCCCGTAGCAGTGACGACGGTCCTGAGATGACCGTGGCCCACGGAACCGGGCCGGTCGCGGCCCGGTTCGTGCACGCGGCCCTGGTTGTCGAGACCGACCGTGACCTGGACGTGCTGGCCGCTGAGCTGATGCGGTCGGCGAAGCTCTACGACGAGGTACGGGTGGTCGTCGGTGAACGCACCCGGGCCGCGCTGACCGATCTCACCGTGGATCTTCCCGCCACGATCTGCTGGGGCGCACCGGACGGGTTCCACCAGAGGCTCGGGTTCGCCTACGAGCGGTTCCGCCGCCATCTGGCCGACGAGCATCGAGCGGGGCGCCGGGTTCATGTGGTCGCCGAACCCGATCTGACCCGCGGCACGGACGCCGGCCTGCGGGCCGAGCGGGTCGCCGCCTACCTGGCGTACGAGGCGATCTGCAACCATACGTATGCGCTGGGTGCCTCCATGGTCACCTGCGTCTGGGACAGCCGGCACCACCCGGACACGGTCATCGAGCACGTGCGCGCGACGCACCCCCATCTGGTCACGGCGACCGGGCGTACCCCGTCACCGGACTTTCTCCCGCCGGAGCGTTACCTGGCCGAACATCACCACGTGCCGATGGGGACGCCACCGGCACACGTGGATCACGACGTCACCGTCGGCGCGGACGCCGAGCTCGGTGGACTGCGGTCGGCCATCGACGGCTGGGCTTGGGGCCATCGGTTCACCGGAGAAGCGCGGGAGGACCTGGTGATGGCCGTGGCCGAGATCGTGACCAACGGACTGCGTCACGGAGGTCCACCGGTCCGGGTTCGGGCCTGGTGCCACGGCGGCACCCTCGTCGTGCAGTGTGACGACGCCGGCGACCGTGTGATCCCCGCCGACGCGGGCTACCTTCGGCCCGATCCGGTGGCGGTGGTGGCGGGCGGACGGGGTTTGTGGCTGGCCCGCCAGCTGGCCGACGTGGTCAGGGTGTCGTCGGAACCGGGCCGTACGTCGGTCCGGCTGTCCTTCCCGCCTGAGGTCATGCCGGCCGCATGTCGTGACGTCCGCCGATGACGGGAGGCGGGCACGGTCAGACGTCGGCACCCCCGAGCTCCTGCCGCAGCTTGATGAGGGCCCGGGTGAGCAGCCGTGACACGTGCATCTGGGAGACGCCGACCTGCTCGGCGATCTGCTGCTGGGTGAGATTGCCGTAGAAGCGCAGGCTGATGATCTTCTGCTCGCGCTCGTCGAGGCCGGCCATCGCGGGACCGAGGGCGATGCGTAGCTCGGCCAGTTCGTATCCGGCGTCCTCGCCACCGAGGGTGTCACCGAGTTCGGTGCCGCCCTCGACGGTCGGTGTGGACAGGCTGGTCGAGTTGTACGCCCGGGCGCCTTCAAGACCCTCGATGACGTCGTCCTCGCTGATGCCCAGATAGCCGGCGATGTCGGCGACCTTGGGGGAGCGGCCCAGCGTGTGCGTGAGTGTGTTGTTGGCGCCGGTGATCGCCAGCCTCAGCTCCTGCAGCCGGCGCGGCACGCGTACCGACCAGGTCTTGTCCCGGAAATGCCGTTTGAGTTCACCGACGATCGTCGGGATCGCGAACCCGGCGAAGTCGACGCCACGCTCGGCGTCGAACCGGTCGACTGCCTTGATCAATCCCAGGACGGCGACCTGGTAGAGATCATCGCGAGGCTCGCCCCGGTTGGCGTAGCGGCTGGAAAGGTGCCGGGCCAGGGGCAGCCACGCCTCGATCACCCGGTCGCGGAGGCGACGCCGTGAGGGGTGGCCGACAGGCAGAGCGGCCATCGCAGCGATCAACTCGCCGGCTCGGTCGGCACTGGTCGCGGTGGGGGCGATGACGGTCATACGGGGCTCCTCGCGGTCGGTCGTTGGACCGGCAGAACAGAGAACGAGCACTCCGATGACCGTTGCCTCAACTGTCGTCCTTACTACTTCCCCCCGAAAGCAGGATGTCGAAACCATCCTTTCGTACTGCAGATTCCATCCTTTCAGTGGTTGTGCAATTTACTGAGAATGGAAGTGAGTCGCCAAGGACGCATACCCACACCTGGGGTGCACCCCGGTCATCGCCGGCACGTCACACCTGTCTGCGCCACATTTCCGGCACCTGGGTTCCCGTGCCGGCCAGAGGTATTCTCGGTGGCAGCCGGTGATTTCTTCAGACGCCACTGTCCGGGTGGGTCATTGTCGGTGGCTGCAGTACGGGGCGGGGGAGGGCCCGTGTCTGGACGCCTTGGACACCGGGCAGGTGCTGCAGATCGACGACATGGCGGCCGAGACGCGCTGGGACGGGTATCGGCCGCAGGCGGTCGCGCACGGCGTGGTCAGTTCGCTGTCGTTGCCGTTGTTCGCCGGTGAGCACACAGCGGCAGTGCTCAATCTCTACGCCCGGACGGGCGCCGCGTTCGCGGGACAGGCGCGCCGACGCGGCGAGGAGTTCGCGAGGCAGTGCTCGGCCGCGCCGACGGTTGCCCGGCGGCTGGCCGATCAGGCGGATCTGCATCACCAGCTGCTGGAGGCGATGGCTTCGCGCAGCATCATCGATCAGGCCGTCGGCATTCTGACGGCCCAGCAGAGGTGCTCCGCGGACGAGGCGTTCGACCGGTTGCGCACGGCGTCGCAGCATCGCCATCGCAAACTGCACGACGTGGCCGCCGAGATCGTCACCAGGGTTTCCGGCCGACCGGCCGACCCGGGCGGCTTCCGCCTGCCTCGCGAGCGATGACACCGGCCGACTCCGCGTTCAAGGCCGCCAGGATGGTTCCGGGTTGTGACGAGCGGGTGCCCCGCTACGGGCACTAACCCGGCCAGGCGGCTCAGGTCCGAACCGGTGACCACCATACCCGCCGATACCGTCGTGACACGTTGGGGCACAGGCATGTCCGGCACCCCGCGGGGACCGCTATTGTTTGGCTGAATGCAAGCGTTCACGTTCGTGCGGAACCGGCTGAAGGTGAGCGGTTGTGACCATGGTTCGGGCTCTTGACGTGTTGATCGTCGATGACGACGACGCGGATGCCCTGATGATCGAGGAAGCGCTCGAGGGCGCCAGTGTCCCGCCCGTCGTGCACCGCGTGGTCGACGGCGGACAGGCGCTGGAGTACCTGCGTTGCGAAGGCGAGTTCACCGACGCGGTGCGGCCGGACCTGATCCTGCTCGACCTCAACATGCCGCGGATGGGCGGCCGCGAGGTTCTCGCGGAGATCAGGCGCGACGAGGCACTGACGGCCATCCCGGTGGTCGTGCTGACCACCTCTGACGCGGTGCCGGACATCGTCGCCAGCTATGCCGGTCACGCCAGCGCCTTCGTGACCAAGCCGATGGAACTCGACGCCTTCGAAGCGGCCGTCCAGAACATCAGCCGTTTCTACGGAGACGTCGCCACCCTCCCGGTTCCCCCGGCCTGAGGAAATGTCCGGGCCTCATGACCGGAGCGGACGGATGTTGACCGCGTGGATCTCACTGTGGCCATGCGCGATGTCGAACTCGACTCGCTGATTCTCCTCGATGCCTTCGGCGCCGGATCCCGTGACGGCGGAGAAGTGCGCGAAAATATCCGCGCCGCCGTCGTCGCGGGCGATCAATCCGAACCCCCGGTCGGCGCTGAACCATTTCATGGTTCCGGAGGTCATGATTGCTCCTGGCATTCATAGGGCTCGGAAATGCTTTGATCGAAGAATTGAAATGGCAGCAATGCAAAACTAGCACGGGCTTTGCGTCCTTCAGGTGCCAGATATGGCGAACAGGATGACGCGAATTCTGCTCAGATTCGATCCCGTGCGGCGCGGGCCGTGCGAGAGATCAGCGAGCCTCCAGGCGGGACGACCCGGTCGGCCTGGCGGCTCATTGCCCGCCGTGCGCACCGGGGTCCGGGCCGCCGGCCACAGAGATCCGGATTCCCGTGCCCGTCTCCTCTATGCTGAATCCTTCACTCCTTTCCCGGCCCGGCAGCATCGCGTCGTACAGTTCCGCGTTGGAAATGTCTACCGTTCCACCCTCACGGGCGACAAGGATGCTGAGAACAGCACGCAGGTTGACGTCGCTGAGATAGCGCATGAGGCTGACCCGTTCCTGTGAGGAGAGGCGACGACCTGGCCGGAAATCGACGATGCGATCGGGAGACGAGGAAATGGGGAATCCGATGAGATCGCCGTTCACGCCGCTCTCCCGGAGATCTCAGCCTACTCGTCGGTCAGCTGCCGGGCCATCAACCCGTCGGCCGCCGGCCCCGCGGCCGTCCCGGAATTGATCTCCCGCCGATCGGTTTTCCTGTTCCGGCCGGCGGCCAACCTGTCGCGGGTGTCCGCCGCGATGGAGTCCCCACCCATGGCGTCACCGTATACCGGCACACACGCCGCCATCGCGGTGCGCGGCGGCCTCCCCGGAGCACCGGCCGCCGTTCGTCCGCGCTCCGCACCGTCCCGGCCAGGTCACGGCATATGCTGATCGGGAGCAGGGCACCGCACCGGTATGTCGACACACCCCCCGCCGCGTCAGCCACCCGGTGTACCAGCGTCGTCGGGCGAAGGGGCGGGTACATCGTGGCCGAGGCGGTGGAGCTTGATTTCCGGCGATTGTTCGACAGCGCGCCGGTCGCGTTGCTCGTGCTCGATGCCGACCTGACGATACGGTACGTCAACGGCGCGTTCCTGGCGTCGACGATGACCCGGCGCGCGGAGATCGTGGGCCGGCGACTGTCCTCGCTGCTCCCCGATGATCCGCACGAACCCCGGACCACCGGCGCCAACGACCTTGAGGCGTCACTGCGGCGCGTCTCCGAAACCTTGCCCGCGCTCTCCGGCGGCGGCACGCTCGACCTTTGCCATGCGACGCCGGTCAGCGCGCCGGTGTTCGACGAGTCCGGTGAGCTGGCATGGATCGTGTGCCGGGCCGGTGACGTCCAGCAGGGAGACACCGCCGCCGGGGCGAGGATCCCCGCGACCGGGGTGGCGGCCTGGGCCGGCGGGCGGCAGGAGCTGATCGAGCAGAATCAGGCGCTGCGGGCCGTCCTGGACAGCCTCGACGTGGCGGTGCTCGGCTACGACCGGAACGGCCGGGCGATCCTGACCAATCCGGCCGCTCGCCACCTTGTCGATGCGGCGGGCCAGGCCGGAGACGACGCCGTGCACCCCCGGATGGCGCTCATCGACACCGCGGGCCGGCCGATGGACGACGAGCGGCATCCTGTCGCCCGGGCGTTGCGAGGTGAAGCCGTCCATCACGTCGAGGTGTACGTTCCGGCGGCCGACAACCCGGCGCGGATGTATCTGGCCGAGGGCGGTCCGGTGACCGGCGCGGGGCCGCTCGCCGCGGTCCTGGCCTTTCACGACGTCACGCTGCTCGGCAGGGCGAAACAGCTGAAGGACTGCGTCGTCCGGGTCTCCGAGATTCTCGGTGAGGTCGGGCCGGCCGGTCTGATCATCGCGAACGCGGTGAAGACCGTCGGCGTCATGCTCGGCTGGGCCGCCTGCGAGTTCTGGACGATCGACCGGGTCGGGCAGGTGATCCAGCGGCGTAACCGCTGGCAGGCCCACGACGACCCCTCGGACGGCCTCGACCGGGTGGGTGATCTCCTCGAGGGAGAGGGCCTCGCCGGTTGCGCATGGGAGAGCAGGAAGCCGGTGTGGGTGACCGACCTCGGCAGTGACCCGATCACCGCCGCTCAGACCGACTGGAGTCCGCTGCGTGCCGCGCTGGCCGTACCGATTCCCAGCGGCTCGTCGGTTCTCGGTGTCCTGATCTTCTACAGCGACCACGACGAGACACCCGACGACATGCGTACGGCGATTCTCACCAGCATCGCCGCGCATCTCGGGGAATTCCTCGAACGGCGCCGGGCCGACGAGTCCATCACGGCACTGGAACACAGCCGCGACGAGTACATCACCCTGGTCGGCCATGAGTTGCGCACCCCGTTGACCGGCATCCAGGCCAATGCCGAGATGCTGCGCGCCGAACCCGACATACCGGCCGCCGAACGGCAGCAGATGCTCGAGGTGATCAGCCGGCGCGCCGCGGAGCTCAACCGGCTCGTCGCGACCCTTCTCGACGTGGCCGGCACCAGGGCCGGACACATACCGTTGCACTCCCGCCGCATCGACCTCACCGAGATCGTCCGAGCCGCTGCCGCCCCCGACGACCCGGCTGCCGGCATCGATGTCGACGCACCGGCGACACTGCCCGTGTACGCCGACCCGGACCGGATCCGCGCTGCCCTCGACGAACTGCTGAGCAACGCACGAATGTGGGCGCCGCGGGACAGCCGCGTCAGCGTCACCGTACGCGGGGACGAGCGCACCGCCGTGGTCACGGTCGCCAACAGCGGTCCGCGGATCCCCGCCGACCAGCACGCTCGTGTCTTCGAGCTGTTCTACCGCAGCGATGAGCTGCGCCATGGGGGAGTCCCCGGCTCAGGCCTCGGTCTCACCCTCGCCCGGGCGATCGTCGAACAGCACCGGGGCACCCTGACCTTGAGCGAGCCCGACGCGAGCACCACGACCTTCACCATCCGCCTGCCCCGCAACGCCGGCCGGGAGCCGTGACGGCCCGGACCCGGCGTCGTCCCTACAGGTATTGGCCGCTCGTCGCGCTGTCGTGCCGTGCCACCCTTATCGATACGACGTTCGCCAGATTGACGAGTACGGCGTTCTCGCCGGTCTCCCGGTCGTACCTGGCTCGGGTGAGGATCAGGGCGCGTCCCTCGTCCAGCGCCCGGGCGATCGCCTCGACGGCTTCGTCCGGGCCTGGGAAGTCGCTGGTCAGCACGGCCACGTCCTCACCGCCCACCGGGTGGAACCGAATGATCATCTCAGTGTTGCCGGACATGGTGGTCTCCTCACGCTGTTCTCTGCATACCCCATGTCACCGCCGAAATGCCGGACGTCTCCCGGAGGTTCCGTCAGCGGCGGGCGCGGGCCGCGTGCTCGGCACGGGCGGGTGCGCCGACCTCGTGCAGGTATCGCAGTGCCTGGCGGTAGGACGTGATGATGCCGGTCTGCTCGTACGGCACCCCGATCTCCGCGCAGTAGGCCTGCACGATGGGCTGGGCTTTACGGAGGTTGGGCGCCGGCATGCCGGGGAACAGGTGGTGCTCGATCTGATAGTTCAGGCCGCCCAGCGCCGCGTCGGTGAATCGGCCACCACGGACGTTGCGGGAGGTCAGCACCTGCTTGCGCAGGAAGTCCTCGTCACCGGCCGGATGCGGCATGCCCTTGTGATTGGGCGCGAAGGTCATACCGAGATAGAGGCCGAACAATGCCTGGTGGAGCAGGAGGAACCCGAGAGCCTGCAGAGGCGGAAGAACGATCAGCAGTACGGACAGATAGCCGACGCCGTGCGCGATCAGCAGCGCGGTCTCCAGCCGTGGGCGTTTCACGACTCCGCCGCGCAGGGCCCTGACACTGGAGATCTTCAGGTCGACGGCGAGCAGAGTGAGCAGCGGGAAGAACAGCGCAGCCTGGTGCCGGGTGACGAAGCCTTTCAACCCGCGTCGTCCCAGAGCTGATTCGGTGGCCCAGATGAGCACCTCGGGGGCCACATCCGGGTCGAGATCGTCGTGATTGGGGTTGTTGTGGTGACGGGTGTGCTTCTCCATCCACCAGCCGTAGCTCATCCCGATGCCGACGTTGCCGGCGATGCGGCCGGCGATCTCTCCCGGCCGCTTGGTGCGGAACACCTGCCGGTGGGCGAGGTCGTGGGCCAGCAGTCCCACCTGGGTGAAGGTGATGGCCAGGAACGCCGCCGTCACCACCTGCCACCAGGACGAGCCGATGAGCACGAATGCGGTCCACCCACCGGCGAACATGAGGGTGACGACGCTGATCCGGGCGACGTAGTAGGCGGCCCTGCGTTCCATCAGGCCTTCCGCGTTGATCCGGCGAGCCAGGACGGCGAAGTCGCTGCCGGTCGTCGCCGCCCGCGGCACCGATGTCAGAGTTGTCATGTGTCCATCCAACCGCTCCGGACCGCGATCGTCAGGAGCGCTAGGACCCTCGACCTGGTGGTGCTAGCACCACCATCGCAGCCGGTGCCGGCAGGAGGTCATGGAGTTCGTGAGACTGCGCGTCGGCGGTGCGACCCTGGGACGTGGGGCCCGGCAGGGGCTGCAAAGCGTACTGGACCAGATGGCGGCGATCGGGCTGGCGCTCACCAACGTTCCGTTGCTGGCCGTCTCGGTCGTCGCGTTGGCGTTGACGCCGGTACCGTACCTCGGGCTGGCTCTGGTCCCGTGGACCATGACGCTGGTCCGCAAGCGCACCGACCTGGAGCGCAGGCGTGCATCCCGGGCCGGTGTGCTGGTGACCCGCCCCTACCAGCCGCCCCCGGAACGCGCGATCACCGACGGCTGGGAACGGTTTCGATGGACCGTGACGGATCCGGCCACGTGGCGGGATCTGGCCTGGCTGGCGCCCGGAGCCGTCGTCGGTCTCACGCTTGGGACGATCGGTGTGCTGGTGCCGTTGTACGGGCTTCTGGGGCTGACGCTGACGCCGTCGTGGATCTGGCTCGGCACCGGCTGGTACGGCTACGGAGTCATCTGGTCCGTCGACACGTTCCTCGCCGGTCTGCTCTGCGTGCCACAGGGCGCGATCATCCTCGCCGCCGGGCTGTGGCTGGCGCCGAGGCTGCGCCGGGTCGACGCGCTGTTCGCCCGGCTTCTGCTCGCACCCACCCGAGCGACCGAACTGCGTCTGCGCGTCACCCAGCTGACCGTCACGCGCGCCGGCACGGTGGACGCACAGGCGGCGGAGCTGCGCCGCATCGAACGGGACCTGCACGACGGCGCACAGGCCCGGCTCGCCTCGTTGAGCATGATGATCGGGCTGGCCGACAACCTCATCGACCGTGACCCGGCCGAGGCCCACAAGCTGCTCGCCGAAGCCCGCGCATCCAGCAGAGCCGCTCTGGGCGAGCTGCGCGACCTCGTCCGAGGCATCCACCCGCCGGTACTCGCCGAACGCGGGCTCGACGGCGCGGTCCAGGCGCTGGCGCTCAGCCTGCCCATACCGATCACGGTCGACGTCGACCTGCCGGCACGGCCCGACCTGCCCCTGGAGTCCGCGGCCTACTTCGCCGTCGCCGAGGCACTGACCAACGTCATCCGGCACAGCCGTGCCCACCACGGCTCGGTGTTCTCCCGGCACGCGGCCGGTGTGCTGACGATGGTCGTCACCGACGACGGCCGAGGCGGTGCCGATCCCGCCGCCGGTACCGGGCTGCGCGGTATCGAACGACGCCTCGCCGCCTTCGACGGCACGATCAAGCTGTCGAGCCCACCCGGAGGACCGACCGTCATCACCATGGAGTTGCCGTGCGCGTTGTGATCGCCGAGGACCACGCCCTGCTCCGCGACGGCCTGACCAGGCTGCTGCAGGCGTTCGACTTCGACGTCGTAGCCACCGTCGACAACGGCCCCGCGCTGTTGCCCGCCCTGCTCGAGCACCGGCCCGACGTGGCAGTCCTCGACGTACGCCTTCCGCCCACCTTCACCGACGAAGGTCTGCAAGCGGCCATCGCCGCCCGGACCAGGTTGCCGGGCCTGCCGATTCTCATGCTCTCGCAGCACGTGGAGCCGCTGTACGCCCGGGAGCTGCTCAGTACCCCGCACGGCGGCATCGGATATCTGCTCAAGGACCGGGTGGCCGATGTCGGCGACTTCGTCGAGGCCGTGCATCGGGTGGCCGGCGGTGGCACCGCCATGGATCCCGAGGTGATCTCCCGGCTGCTCGCCCGCCGGGAGCCGCTGGCAGTGCTCACCGCCCGGGAACGGGAGGTGCTCGGGGAGATGGCTCAGGGCCGTTCCAATGCCGCGATCGCGACCAAGCTCGGCATCACGGAGAAGGCCGTGAGCAAGCACATCAACAACATGCTGACCAAGCTCGACATGCCTCCTTCCGACGATGACAATCGCCGGGTCCTGGCCGTGCTGACCTACCTGAACGCGTGAGTGCGTGCTCCGGGTTCACCGGCGTGCCGGCCGGTCCGGCAGCAGTCGTTCCTCGAGGTCCAGTTCGCGTTCCAGGACGCGCAGGCCCTCGTCGGACAACCGCCCGGCGTCGCGCCAGTGCAGGAACTCCTCCCGCTGGGCGTCGATGGCCACGCGGCGCACGTGCAGGGCGGCCTCGTACTGCGGCGAGATGGGTGGGCCCGCCGAGTCGTTGTCGCGCAGCATGGACAGCCGGTCCCGGTAGCGGCTCAGCCGGGCCCTCAGCTGCTCGCGCATCGTCTCGATCACCTGGCCGCTGATGTCGTCGTGTTCCTGCTGTTCCAGCTCGTCGAGCGCGGCGAGTGCGGCCTCCACGGACGCTGCCCGCGCCTCGTTGCGCAGCAGCGCCTGATCGTTGTCGTCAGCACGCAGTCCCAGTGCCCGGACCATCGGCGCGAACGTCAGGCCCTGCCCGACCAGGGTGACGAGCACGACCACGAAGGTGCAGAACAGCAGCAGGTCCCGAGCGGGGAACCGGGCCCCGGTCTCGGTGACCAGCGGCAGAGTGAAGATCGCCGCGAGACTGATCACGCCCCGGGTACCGGCCCAGCTCAGGACCACCACCTGCCGGCCGGTCCATCGCACGGACGTCGTCCCGTCCCGGCGTCGCCGGGCGTACAGCGCTCCGGGCAGCAGCAGGGTCAGCACCAGCCACACCGGCCGCAGCAGCAGAGTGACACCGACGGTGATCGCGACCGCGACGACGACGGTGGTGGTGTCGTATCCCGCCAGCCCCCGGATCACTCCGGGCAGCTGCTGACCGATCAGCAGGAACACGAAGCCCTCGAGCAGGAAGTCGACCAGCCGCCAGACCGCGCTGGTCTGCAGCCGGCCCGCGCCGGAAGCCGATCGCGGCGTGTGGTGTCCCACGATCAGCCCCGCCACGACGACGGCGAGCACGCCGGAGACGTGGACCAATTCACCGAAAAGGTAGGCGCCGAACGGTGTGGCCAGTGACACGGCGTTCGCCAGCATCGGATCACCGCTGAGCGGCCGGGACAGCAGGCGGACGGCGAAAGCGACCACCACGCCCACGGCAACGCCGCCCGTGGCCGCGAGCAGGAACTGGCCGAGTGCAGCCGGCGCCGAGAAGCCGTCCCCCGTAGCCGCGGCCACCGCGACGCTCAGGATGGTGAGTGCGGTGGCGTCGTTGAGCAGTCCCTCGCCCTGGATCAGGGTGATGATCCGGGGAGGCAGGCCGACCTTGCGGCCGACGGCGAGCGCAGCGACCGGGTCGGGTGGCGCGACCGCCGCACCGACCGCGATGCCGGCGGCCAGGGTCGCGCCGGTGACGAACCAGGCGAAGCCCAGGCCGATCAGCAGCGCGGTGAGAAGGACGAGGAGCACCGACAGGCTGATGACGGTACGCAGATTGCGGCGGATCGCGATCATCGACGCGTCCAGGGCGGCGCTGTACAGCAGCGGTGGCAGCACGAAGGCCAGGATGATGTCCGGATCGAGGGGGATGTTGGGCCCCGGCAGCAGGGCGTACCCGACACCGATGATCGGCAGCAGCGCGGCGGCGGGCAGCCCGGTCCGGCCGGCGACCCACTGCACCACCGTGACCACCGCGACGGCGGCGAGGACAAAGATCAGAACCGGCTCGACATGCACCGCACCATCCTTACGGACCGCCCTGGGCGAGCCGGATATACCGGCGCCGTGGGAGCCGAATATCACCGGATCCAAACCGGCCCCAAGATTCACGGATGACAGCCGGATTTCTGTGGTAGGGTTCCCCCGTTGCAGTTTTGATTTCCGTAGACGTTTTCGGCGCCTGATGGGTTATCTGAACCCCTCCAGGCGCTTTTTGCGTTTTCCCCGTCGATTCGACGCGGGTGATCAATGCGGCGGCGTGAGGGTCCGCACAGTGTGGACTCCGACAGCTTGCGAAGGAAAAAAGATCATGGTTACAGGTACCGTGAAGTGGTTCAACGGCGACAAGGGCTTCGGCTTCATCAGCCAGGACGGTGGCGGCCCCGACGTGTTCGCCCACTTCTCGGCGATCTCGGCGAGCGGTTTCCGCAGCCTTGACGAGAACCAGCGCGTGGAGTTCGACATCACCCAGGGCCAGAAGGGCCCGCAGGCCGAGAACATCCGCGTCATCTGATCCACACACTGCCGACGGCGGCTCGACTGGTTTCAGCGGGCCGCCGTCGGCATTGTCTCGGCCAGGAATTCTCCGAGACGTTCATACGATATTCACGGCCCGCACTCCGACGTGACGTGCCGTTCGAGGAAGGCTTCTATGACGACGACCACCAAGGCGCTGCAGCCGCCGATTTCCGGCCCGCTCTCCGACCTTTCGCGCTTCCGGCGCACGGCCTCTGTCGCGGCCGACATGAACTTGACGCCGTTTCTCTCCCCGTTCGCGGCGGCGGATCTGACGCCTGCGCCCCGGGCATCGGACCGCGGGGAACAGGCGATGCACCGGCTTCGCCATCCATTCGTGTCACCGCCCGTCGCTGCTGCTGCGGGGAGCTGAGAGGCCTCGGCGCGCCCCGCCGCGACGGTCAGAGGGGACAGTCCGCGCCGTAATGGTCGGCCGCCACGATCAGCAGGCCACCCGCCGCGGCGGCGAGCAGGATCATGAAGAAGACGTTTCTCCGACCGGCACTGCCGAAGACCCACTCGATCGCAGCGACCGTGCCCCATAGCCGGCCCCTGGAGCCGAAGATGAGGAAGAGCACGAACATCGTGCCAGCGGCGGCGCCCGGGAACAGCAGCAGTTTGCCTAGGCTGTCGGCGACCGCGGCGGCGTCGCACGAGCCGGCCAGCGGGGGCGTATCGCTGACGAGCGGGCAGGTCACCTCGGGTCGGCCGGCGTGGGCGTTCCTGGAGAACTCCTCCCGGCAGGCCGGCGATCGGTTCCGGAAGTACAAGACCTTCTCGATGTGGTCGGCGATGCAGGCCGGCTGCTGATCGTCGAACTGGCAGGGGTTCTCCGGCCGGACCGTGTAGGTGTCGCCGATGGTGCGCAGTGGCGGCGGCTCGGCTCCGGGCCGGCTGTCACACAGCTGCTGAGCCATGTTCCTGATGTAGTCCGTGATCACGACCCGGGCTCCGGATTCGGCCGCGACGTCCCTGAGGAAGTCGGCCCGCTGGCAGTTGGTGCTCAGCGGAGGATCGTCCTGCGCCCGGGCCGACCCGGCCGGCGCGCCGAGAAAGGCCAGAACGGTGAGTAGCATCGCGGCCACGGGGCGCAGGTTCATAGGCTCTTGCTAGACCCGGCCGGGGCGACGGTCAAGGTGGTGAAGCACTCGTTAGCACGCTGATCAATGCGGGTATGCCCGAACGTATGAGCGGTTCCGGCACAGTGGGCGGTCGTACGGGTCTCGCCCGGCGCGACACCGTATCCCAGGAGTTCATGGACGCCCCCGACTGCGACGCTGACCGGCTGGAGCGCACCTACCGGCAGTTCGGCACGGTCAACAGGCTCGTCTCGGGCTGGCGTCGCCTCCACCGGCAGTGGATCCGGCCGCGCCTGGACGCCGAGCGGCCCACCACGCTGCTGGACATCGGTTTCGGCGGCGGGGACATCTCCCGCGCTCTCACCCGATGGGCGGCTCGGGATCGGCTGGTGCTGCGGACGACGGCCATCGACCCGGACGAGCGCGCGCTTCGCTACGTACGGAAGGTGCCGGCGGGTGGCGTCCGGTTCGAGCGGGCGTCGAGTGCGGACCTGGTGGCCCGGGGCGAACGGTTCGACCTGGTGATCTCCAACCACCTCCTCCACCACCTGGACACGGACGAGCTCGCCGCCCTGCTGGCGGACAGCCGGACGCTGTCGCGCGGACTGGTCGTCCACAACGACCTGTCGCGGGACCGTGCGGGCTACGGCCTCTACGCCGTCGCCACGCTGCCGTTCGCCCGCCGATCGTTCATCCACCAGGATGGACTGCTCTCCGTCCGCCGCAGCTACCGGCGTACCGAGCTGCAGGAGATCGTTCCGCCGGGATGGCGGGTCCGGTCGATGTTCCCCCAGCGCCTCCTGCTCACCCACGAGGCGGCACATCGATGAACAGCCGGGCCCTCATCACCGCGGCAGCCGTGAGTTACCTGAGCAACGGCGTTTTCGGTGCTGCCGTCGCGGTGGGTGCGATAGACAACCGGCGCATCCGCTGGGTCCACCATGCCCTGTACGTGGTGACCTCGTCACTGACCACCGTCGCGCTCGCCGCCAGCGTGATCGAGCGCCGGGCCGCCGGCCTCGCGCTGCTGCCGGCGGCCGGCCCGCTCGCAGTGCTGCCCTACGCCGGCGGTGAGCTCCGGCGGCACGCCGCGGTCGCGGGTTCGGCGGCTCCCGCGTAAGCCATCGCCCTTGTTCTGGCCTGGAGGAATCGCTGATGGAGTTTCTCGATGTGGTGCGTCGTCGCAAGACCACCAACGGCGCCTTCCTGCCCGATCCTGTCTCCGAGGAGCATCAGCGGCTCCTGATGGAGGTCGCGGGACGCGCCCCGTCCCAGCTGAACAGCCAGCCGTGGCGGTTCGTGATCGTGGAGGACCGCCCGACGATCGAGACGATCGCGCGGATCAGCGGGGAGAGCATGACCGAGGCGATGTCCAACGGCACCTTCTTCGAGCGCTACAAGCCGTACTTCCGCTTCAGCCGGCAGGAGATGGAACGCCGCCGCGACGGCATGCTGTTCGACCGCCTGCCCGCACCGCTGCGCCCGTTCACCAGTCAGGTGTTCACCTCCCGCGGCCAGAAACTCATGAACGCCATGCGGGTGCCGCAGACCCTCGGCGAGGAGAACCGCAAACTCGTGGCCGGCTCGCCGCTGCTGCTGGGAGTGATGCTCGACCGATCCGAGTACCGGCCGGGGGAGTTGTCGTCCTTCTACTCCGTGTTCAGCATGGGCGCGGCGATGGAGAACGTGTGGCTGGCCACCGTTGAGCTCGGCATGGGCATCCAGTTCATCTCCTTCCCGATGGAGGTGCCCGGGCGCTGGGACGAGATCGTGCGCCTGCTGGAGGTCCCGGACGACCTGGAGCTGATGGCGGTGTACCGCCTGGGTTACCTACCCGCGGAGCTGCGGCGGCCTCCCATCGACTGGACCAGTGAGCAACGCAAGGTGCCCTCGCAATATGTCTTCCGCGGCACCTGCGCAACCCGGCAGGAGGGCTGGGACCCGAGGTGATGGGGCGGAAAGACCTCGGTCCAGATGCGTGGCGAGACGGCGCAAGACGTCGGCGGTGACCATCCGTAGCCGTCCGGGCGGGCGCTCCAAAATCACGGGACTGGAGCTGGCGCGCGCTGGCCGGGCTGCACGCCCGCATCGAGCAGCGGCTCGAACGCGCCCTGCAGGCCGCTCACCGGCTGAGCGTCACCGAGTATTCGGTGATCGAGCTGCTGTCGCGTCAGGAGCGCTGGCACATGCGCATGCAGCACCTGGCCGCTGCCGTCGTGCTCAGCCAGAGCGCCACCACCCGGCTGGTCGCGCGGATGGAGGAGCAGGGCCTGCTGGGCCGCTACCTGTGCGAGAACGACCGTCGTGGCATCTACACCGAGGTGACCGAGGCCGGCCTGCGGCTGCTGGAGGAAGCCCGCCCGACCCATGACCAGGCCCTGCGCGAGGCGATGCGCGACGCCGAGCAGCTACCCGAGTTCGCCGGGCTCGTCGACGCGCTGCGCGGCCGGCCCGCCTGAGAGTGCCACGACCGGGGTACTTCGCAAGCACCTCGTTGATGTTGATGTTCCACCGTGCTCAGATGGGTCGGTGTTCGCGCGGGTTGTCAGGACCACACAGGTAGTAGCCGCCGTCGTGCTCGTCGCGTCGTGCACCGGCAGCGCCTCCGGAAAGGAACGCGCCGGCGCACCGCCGTTGACCAGCGCCCCCGCGGCGCAGCACTACGCCTTCGCCGACGACAGCCATCTCATGATCGCGACCGGCGACCGGATCGTTCACCGGATCCCCGCCGCCAACGTCGCCGGCATCGACTGGACCCACGATGGCCGGTACGTGTTCGCCCTGGACCGCCCGCTCACCGGCGACGGCGCCGACCAGATCATCGCCGCCGACGTCGCGACGGGTGAGACGGTGACCCGGCGCTGTGACTGCATCTCCGCCGCCGCGGTCGGTCCGTCGGACATCCTGTTCATCGACCGCCAAGGGCGCGCCAACCGCCTCGACCTCAGCGACCGGTCGTCGAAAGCCGAACCGGCGTCGTTCACCATGCCGGCGGGACTGGTGGCCCGGCAGGTCTTCGACGGGGCCGGCGACGTGCTTCCGCTGCTCGCGACGGCCAGTGCCGACTTCGACAACACGAGCGGCGCGCTCTACGAGTACACGGCGGCCGGCACCGCACGCCTGCTGCGCGACCTGCCCCAGGTGTACGACCTCAGCATGATCGTGGCCCGCGAGACGTCCTCGGGTGTGCAGTACCTGTACTCCGCCATCGAGGTGCAAGGCGACTGCGCACACCCGGGACCGGTGTTCCTGACCGATCCCGTGACCCGCGAGAGCGTGCCGACCGACGTGACGGTGATCCGCGAGGGCCCGGCCGGCAACGGGACCGACGTCGGTCTCAGCGACGCGTGGTGGGGTGCCGACGGCTCGCTCTACGGCCGGTTGCAGAGCTGGATCTGCTCACCGGAAGGCGGCACACCCGTCACGCCGGCGCAGGTGTTCAAGCTCGCCGGCAACCGATGGGTGACGCACGACCCCCAGGCCCTCACGTTCCGCGACCTTCGTTCCGGGGAACGGCTCGTCGTCTCCACCGACAGCACCCTGTACCTGGAGACCGGCGGAACGCGGGCCCGGATCGCCGAGGACGTCACGCTCGTCGAACCCCAGCCGCCCGCCGGCCGCTGACCGGGTGGTACCCGGATTCATAGGGAAAGCGGCGCCTGGTGGCACCCCGCCGACCGGCCGAGTATCGAGCCATGCAAAACGAAACGGTCGGAGTCATCGGCTCCGGACTGTCCGGCAGCGGGCTGGCACGTCTGGCGGTCGCGGCGGGACACCACGTCGTGCTCAGCAACTCCCGCGGACCCGGGACGATCTCTGACCTGGTCGAGGAGCTCGGGCCGCTCGCCCGTTCACGATCGGCATCCTGGCTGGGCCGATACCCTGAACGGATGCAGATGGTCCTCGGCGGCAGCGTCACGGCCGGCTCCTGGGTTCGCCGCACCGCCCTCGTCCTCGCCTTCGCGCTCCTCGCGCCGGGGATGCCCCCGACCGGGCGGTCGCAGGCCTGGTCCGGTCCGTCCGCGGTCGCGTCGCCGCCACCGGCTTCGCCCGGCCCCGCCCATCTGGACGGCCGGTGGCGCCTCACCGCCGTGACGGCCCACGGCGTCACCACCGAGATCCCCGAGTCCGCCGACGCGTGGCTCCAGCTGACCGATGGCGGTGCGTTCACCGCCTCCGACGGCGTCAACACGATGGGCGGGCGCCTGACGCCCACCGGTACCGGCTTCGATGTCACCGATGTCTTCAGCACCGAGGTCGCCTATGTCGGCGACGATCCGGCCCAGCTGGCCGCCATATCCGGGATCGGCGCGATGGCCCTGGACCCTGACGCCCTGCAGATCAGCGTGTCAGCGGACACCGGCCACCTCAGCGTCGGGGCCGGACCGGTGCGCCTCACCTTCATCCGGGAGCCGCCGGCGATCAGCTGATCGTGGTACGACCTGGTGCGCGGTGCTTGCGGACAGGCCTGGTGACCGCCTACCCCCGGCGGCGCGAACCAACCGCTCCGCCCGTCTGTGCCATCGCGGCGAGAAGGGAATCGAGGGCGTCCTGCTCGGTGCGCAGCCGCGCGATCGTTCCCGCGATGCGCCGCCGTTCCCGCTCCAGGTGGCCGGCCATCCCGGGGCACGCTGCCGGGACCAGCTGCCGGCCGTCGTCGTGCACGCAGTCCAGCACCTGGGCGATCACCGTGGTGGGCAGCCCGGCGGCGAGCAGCGAGCGGATGTGCGACACCGTGACGATGTCGGAATCGGTGTACTCGCGGTACCCGTTGGGCTCCCGCGTCGGCCGCAGCAGCCCCTGCTCCTCGTAGTAACGCAGAAGCCGCACGCTCACCCCGGTCCGGCGGGCCAGGACACCGATCCGCATGTGAGGCTCCCCCTCTCGAGTTGACCTTCACATTGGTGTGAGGCCTTACCTTTCTGAACCGTAAACGGTGAGGGCGGGCCGGAGGGGGACGCGATGTCGGGTGCAGTGATCATCGGGGTAGGGCCGGGGCTCGGACGGTCGGTCGCGCTGCGGTTCGCTCGGGAGGGCCGGCCTGTGGCCCTCCTGGCACGCACGGACCAGGGCGTACGGGCAGTGGCCGACGAGGTGGGCCGGCTGGGCGTGCGCGCCCTGCCGCTCACCGCCGACAGCACCGACGAGACGGCGCTACGGGCGGCGCTCGACGCGTCGGCACGGGAGCTCGGCGAACCGGACGTCGTCGTCTACAACGCCGCGGTCATCCCGGCAGACTCCGTCGGCGATCTGTCCATACGGGGTCATCAGGACGCCTGGGCGGTCAACGTGGGCGGGGCGATCATCGCCGCCGGTCACGTCCTGCCCGGAATGGCCCGCCGTGGAACCGGCTCGTTCATCGTCACGGGCGGGATGCCCGAGCCGAAACCGGAGTACGTGTCCCTCTCGCTCGGCAAGGCCGCGGTACGGAGCCTGGTGACCCTGCTCGACCGGCAGTACGGCCCGCACGGCGTACACGTGGCCACCGTGACCGTCACCGGACCCATCGCTCCGGGAACGGCCCTCGACCCGGAGGCCATCGCCGGCCACTTCTGGCGTCTGCACATCCAGCCCGCCCCGCTGTGGGAGCGAGAGGTCGTGATCTGAGTTCCGCCGGCTCTTACGTCGCCCGCGGCACCGATGAGTTTCACGGGTACGCCCGGTCCTACAGGGCATGATGAACCTGCGAGAGGACCGGACGATGACTGAACTGACCGCGGAACGCGCCCGCCGGGCGATCGTGGAGTACACCCGGCGCCTGGCCGAATCCGCTGCCGTGGCCGGGCCGGACGCCGCCGTGCCGACGGCCCCCGAGTGGACCGTCGCTGAACTGGTCGAGCACGTTGGCCAGACGCAGAACTGGGTCGCGGAGATCATCGAGCGGCGCATCACCGACCCCGCACAGTTGCCCACGGAGTACGCCCTGCTGCCCGCGGACCCCGGCGGGTGGCCGGCCTGGCTGTCGGACGCCGCTCAGCGGGTCGCCGAGGCGTGCTCCGACGACGCGATCGACGCCCCCGTGTTCAACGCCGCCGGCGACGGGCGTACCGGGACACAGTTCTGGACCGCCAGCGTCCTCAACGAGACCGTCGTCCACGGCTTCGACGCGGCCGCCGCCGCGAACCGCCCGGCCGACGTCGACGCCGACATCGCGGCCGCGCTCATCAGCAACCACTTCGCGATGCTCACCTCACCCACCTGGGCGATGCTGCGGCCGGAGTCGGCCCAGGCTCTCCGCGGCACCGGGCAGACCCTGCAATGGCTGGCCACCGACACCGCGGACGCCTGGCTCGTCGAACGAAGCCCCGACGCGGCGACATGGCAGCCCCTCTCCCGGCCGGCCGACGTGACCGTGACCGGACCCGCCGCCACGATGCTGCGGATCCTGACCCGGCGGCTTCCTCTGGCCGGCCGCTCGGACATCGGCGTCGACGGCGACGCCGCCCTCGTCCGGCACTGGCTCGACAACACCGCCCACATCAGCGACTGACCGCAGCCGTCAAGCCAGATGGATCACCGTCTGCGCTCGTCGTCCGCGTCCGCCTCTCGCCTGGATCGTTCCGCTTCGGCATGGTGGCGCCGGGCTTCCTCGTGGTGCTCGACGGCATGATCGGGATCTGCGGTGGCGGCCCGCTCGTGAGCGGCCCCGGCGAGATCATGACCGCGGGCCGTGTCCCGGTGCGCGGCCGCGGCGCGGGCCCGGCTCTCCTCGGCGAAGGCGGCGGCCCGGCTCGCCGACTGCTCGTCGGAGACCACCGCCGCGTCGCCGGAAGGGCCGGCGGCGCGTCGTCTCTCGTTGATCTCCTGTGCTCGCTCGTGCGCCTCGGCTGCACGCTGACCGGCGCGTTCTCCTCGCCGGTGGGCGTCTTTCGCCAACTCGTCCCAGGATCGGTCGTCCGCTGTCATGTCGTGACGATACCGGCGTTCCCCACGGGCGGGCCCGGGTGACGCCGGCCGTCACCACCGAACCGGACGTCGCGGCCGTCTGGCGCGGAAGCGATCACGTCCGGGGCGTTTGCCGGGCTGAGCGACGGGAAAGCGGCCTGCTCCAGGAGAGGCGGTCGGCTTGTGATGCGTCGCGATGTGGTCGTGATCGGCGGGTCGGCGGGCTCTCACAAACCGCTGGCGCAAGCACTGGCACGGTTGCCGGCCGACCTGGCGGCCACCGTCCTGGTGGTCCTGCACGTGGCACCCGGAGGCCGTTTCGCGCTGGCCGACTCCCTCGCCTCGTCGTGCGCGCTGCCGGTTCTGGCCGCCGCCGACGGTGCCCGGCTGGAGCCGGGACGGGTCCACGTGGCGGTACCGGACCAGCACCTGCTCCTCGACGAGGGCGATCTGCTGCGCCTCAGTGACGGCCCGCGTCAGAACCGGGTACGGCCCGCCGTCGACGCGCTGTTCCGCTCCGCCGCCCGGTGGTGTGGCCCGCGCCTGATCGGCGTGGTGCTGTCGGGCAGTCTCGACGACGGTTCGGCGGGGCTGGCCGCGATCGCCGCCGGAGGAGGGCTCGCCCTCGTGCAGGATCCCGCGGAGGCCCGCTTCCCCGGCATGCCGACGGCCGCTCTGCGCGTCGTGCCCGACGCGACGGCTCTGCCGGCGATCGAACTGGGGGAGACGATCGCCGAGCTCACCGGCAAGCCGGTCACCGCCGAGGACCGGCCATCGGACCCGCTGATCTGGGAGACTGACATGATCGCGTACGGCGCCTCGAAGGTCCTCGACCGCGGTGTGCCCGCCGGGCTCGGATGCCCGGAATGCCGGGGTGGCATGCACGTGGTGCGAACCGGACTCGCCGCCCACTACGTCTGTCACGTCGGCCACTCGTTCTCGCCGCAGTCGCTGCTCGCGATCCGCGACGACGACGTCGAGGGGGCGATGTGGACCGCTGTCAGCTCCCTGCAGGAGAAGGCCATGATCCTCGACGAGCTGATGAGGCAGGCGGACACTGCCGGTGACCCCGACGCGGCGCGGGCGTTCCGGGCGGAGTCCGAACGCGCCGGCCGCGCCGCAGCTCTACTGCAGGAGCACGTGAACCGCACCATGACGCCCGCGGCCCGGCGAGGGGCCGGGACCTGATCGCCTGAAAGATCCACCGCTGTTCATCCCGCGGTCATCCCGACGGTCTGCATGATCGACCGGACATCGACCAAGGTGGTTCCCGGAACGTACGTGACCTACTACGGGGAGATCACCTTGACCGTACGCATCGGACGGCTGCGCGCCGCGTTCGCCGCGCTCCTGGCCATCGTCGCCACGCTCGCGACGCTGGGGACGGCCACTCCGGCCCAGGCCGTCTACCCGGCCAACGGCTGGTACATGCTCGTCAACGACTACTACGACGGCTTCAACGACTACACGTACTGCCTGAGCACCAACGGCACCGACGTCGGATCCAACACGCACGCGGTCTACCTCGCCCGCTGCAACGCCGCCACGCCGGCCCAGTGGTGGTACTCGCAGAACACCTCGCGAACCGGCCTGGACGACAAGTACCTGGTGAATTACCAGAACTTCGGCAACAAGGTGTGGGAGCTCAGCCAGAACGGATCGAAGGCGTACACCGCCCAGGTCAGCGACTCCTCCACCCACGAGTGGGACCTCGGCGACTCCGCCACCACCAACGGCCGGCGCCTCGTGCAGGCCTGGTCCGGGAGCCAGCCGTCGCTGAGCGCCTCGCACAACAACCCGAACATCGCCGGCACCTTCAACGTGTACGTGACCGACGGCGCCACGGTGGCCCAGCACTTCTGGCGTTTCGAGCGCCTCGGCACCCGGCCCACCTGCTCGCCCTGCGGCGCGGCCCGGTAACACGTGTCCATGGAGCCGGGTCGTCCGTCACCGGACGGCCCGGCTCCGCGCTGGTATTGGTGGTGCGGGAAATCGACGGATGTGAGCAGGATCTACCGGTGACGAAACTTGACGACGAACTGATCGAGCTCCGCCGGGAGATCCACCGTCACCCCGAACTGGCCGGCGAGGAGCGTCAGACGGCCGGGCTGGTCGCCGAGCAGCTGCGCGCCGCCGGGCTCGACGTGGCGACCGGTGTCGGCGGTCATGGAGTCCTCGCGGTGCTCGACGGTTCCGCGGACGGGCCGGCGGTGGTGTACCGGGCGGACATGGACGCCGTGGACGCGGAGCGAGCGGTGCTGCCCTTCTCGTCGGGCCGGGTCTTCGACGAGGACTTCGCCTCGCGCGTTCCCGGCATCGGCCACCTGTGCGGGCACGACCTGCACACCGCCATCGGGGTGGGCGTAGCCCGTACGCTCGCTGAAAGCTCTGATCAGTTGTCCGGCCGCGTGGCTTTCGTCTTCCAGCCGGCCGAGGAACCACTGCAGGGCGCGCGGGCGATGCTCGGCACCGGGCTGGTGCAGCGTCTCGCCCCGCGCGAGTCCTACGCGCTGCACTGTGCCCCGTTCCCGGCCGGCACCATCGCGGTGTCTCCCGGATACGGTCTGCCCGGGCTGGACCACATCCGTATCGTGCTGCCGGGCGGGGACGACGCGGCCGTTGCCGCCATCGCGTCCGACGTGGCGCACCTCGGGAACGTCGAGTTCCCGCAGAGCCTCGCCGAATATCACGCGCGCTTCCACGCCGTGCTGGACCCGGAGATCGCCGCCACGATCCAGGAGTCCGTCTCCGCCGGCCAGTGGACCGACGCCACCTCCGACGGACGGCCCGTGGCCAACGTTCTGCTGCGCGTCTGGCCACAGGAGAGAATTCCCGATCTACGCGTACGGCTCGAGCGGCTCGCGGAGAAGGCCGGCGGACACGTGGAGTACCCCGCCGATCCGTTCCCCGCGATGGTGAACTCGGCGGAACTCAGCACGGCGGCCGGTCGGTACCTCAGCTCGGCGCTGGGGCCCGAGTCCGTCCTGTGGGCGCGGGCGTCCTGGCCGTACAACTGCGAAGATTTCGCGTTGTTCCTCAAGGAGGCGCCGGGCGCGATGTTCTATCTCGGCGTGGCGAACGCCGGGGCCGGCATGAACGGCGCCCCGCACACCCCGGACTTCGCCGCCGACGAGAGGGCGATCGGCCACGGTGTACGCGCCATGTCCACTCTGCTGACCCACCGGCTGACGGCCTCCCACTGAGACGACCGCTGCGGCAGGATCGCCGATCGATCGTGGACTGCGTCCCCGTACCATGGGCCGTCACATTCCGCGACGCTCACGCGGGTGACACCGGCGACCGGGCCGATGTCCTCTTTAGAGTGGCGAGGTTTGAAAAGGCACCCAACGATCCATACATCGTCGGCAGACCTGGGAAGGGACGGTGCGGTGGGACCCGCTGACGTGGAATACATCGCGGCGAAGACGGTCGACGAGGTGCTTGTCGCGCTCGCTGACGGGGGAACATCGGTGCTCGCCGGGGGTCAGAGCCTGGTCCCGGAGGTGACACGGCCCGGCGCCCGGCCGTGCCGGCTGGTGGACATCAACCGCGTCGAAGGGCTCGACACGCTGACCGAGACGGACGGGCACCTGCGGGTCGGGGCGCTGATCCGGCACCGGGCGTTCGAGAACGACGAGGTCGGCGGGCCCTTGGGCGAGCTGTTACGTGTCGTGGTGCGCCACATCGGGCATCCACCCATCCGTGCCAGGGGAACGATGGTCGGCAGCCTCGCCTTCGCGCATCCCGCAGCGGAGTGGCCGTCCATGGCGGTGACCATCGGCGCCCGGCTGGTGCTGCACGGGCCGGAGGGGCGCCGTACGGTGCCGGCCGGAAGCTTCTTCACCGCGCCGTTCACCACCGCCCGCCGGCCCGAGGAGCTGCTGGTGGAGGCGCAGCTGCCAGCGCTGCCCGAGGGCACGGGCATCGGCTATGCCGAGGACCGGCGCGCCGGCATCTATCCGCAGGCGGCGGTGATGGCGGCGATCACCGTGACCGGCGGGGTGGTCAGTGCGGCACGGCTCTGCCTGGTGAACTCCGGGCCATTCCCGGTACGGGCGACCGCGGCCGAGAACACCCTGCTCGGCACCACATACTCGGACACAGCCGTCGCCGCAGCCGCGCAAGCCGCGGCGCACCAGGACACCGAACGCCTCGACGACGACGCCCACCAGCCGCGACAGCGGCGAGCGTTCCACATTCTGACCCGCCGCGCGCTGCGCCAGGCGCGGGAAGGAGCCGGTCGGTGCGGGTAACGCTGACCGTGGACCACACCCGTCACGACCTCGACGTCGTTCCCGGCCGCACCCTGGCCGACGTGCTCACCACCGAATGCGGTGCCACCGGATGCCACGTCGCCTGCTCCGACGGCACCTGCGGCACGTGCGCCGTGGTGGTCGACGGCGTCGTGATCCGTGCGTGCCTGATGCTCGCCGTGCAGGCCACCGGCGCACGCATCACCACAGCCACGGTCGTCTGAAGCACCTGCCCCGATGAGCCGGCCGGGCGGTCGGAACCGCCCGGCCGGCTGCGAGGAGCCGTCAGTCGGTGATCCAGATGCCGTAGTCGCGGGTCGCGGTGCCGAAGTCCTGGAATCCCAGGATCGTGTTGTTGCCGACGTAGGTGTAGTTGTTGATGCCCTTGGCGATGGCGTTCCCGCTGGCCGACGGTCCGAAAACCGGGCCGCCGCTGTCACCGCCGCGCACCGCGGGACGGCCGTCCACCTGCCGGGCCTCGACGGCGTCTCCGGAGTCGGTGTTGAACTTCTCGACCCGCAGGCCGCAGACCGGACCGCCGGTGTCGCGTGCCGAGGAGCCCCCGGACTGGCACAGGTACTCGCCGGGGAACACCCAGTCCCAGCCCTCGACCGTGGTGACCACATTGCTGTCCAGGCCACCCATGTACATCACGTTGTCGGCGCCGGACGGGGTGTGGATCAGCGCGATGTCGTGATCGTCGCGGTCTCCGGTGAACGTGCCGATGAACTCGCCGACGCCGTCGCGGATCTGGTTGCCGTTGCTGCCGCAGTGCCCGGCGGTCAGGATGAACTCCGCCTCGGAGTTGCGGACCGCGAAGCCGGTGGTGCAGCGGGAGTTGCCGTTGATCTGGTCGGCGCCGCCCTTCCACTGCGGCCAGTCGTCGCGGCGGCTGGTCAGGACCTTCACCCCTTGGTCGACCACCTCGACCGGCACCCCCACCTCAGGGACCTGCGCCGTCATGAAAGCGACGTCGACGACCACCCGGCTGCCGTCCACGGCGTACTTGATGCGCGGCTTGCCCGCGGCCAGAGAACCGCGGAGCTGCGCTCCCGCCGCTCGCAGCTCGCGCAGTGAGTGGGCGGCCGTTCCGATCTGGACGGGGGCGGTACGCCGCGCGGTGTCCACCGCCCGGCGGACCGGGGCCGGCACGGTGCCCTTCCACCAGAGAACGACCCGGTCGTCCTGGAGCTCGATCCCGGCGTAGCCCTGGTTCGCGCCCTGGTCGAGGATTCGGCGGATCGTTCCGGCGGCCTGGACCAGCGGGATCTGCCGGCGTGCCTCGGCGGGGAACTCGAACCTCTGCGGGGCCGGCTGTGGGGTGGCCGGCCGCGCGGTGGCGGGTGCGGGGGCGCTGGTGATGATCAGCGCGACGGCGATGCCGAGAGCGGCGCCGAGACGCCTGTTGTCGTTCATACGGTGGTTCCTCTCCACGTGGGGATGGATGAGCCGCAGATCGACGACAGTCTATAAGTAAAGGTTCCTAAAATCAGGTGCCGGGAGCCGCTCGCATGGCGGCGGCGGTCTCGCGGGCGTCGTAGTCCGGGCCCACGCCCTCGGCGAGCACCACGTTCGCGCCGATGTGATCGGTCCGCAACGGCAGGATCTTCTGGTACGCCGCGGACGTGTACCAGTCGTGGGCGGCCCTCATGTCCGGGAAGGAGAGCATGACCAGCGCGCCGGGCCACTCGCCCTCCACGACCTCGACGGCCGTGCCGTGCACGAGGAAGCGACCGTCGTACGGCTTCATGGTGTCCTGGATCTGCTCGATGTAGGTCAGCACATCGTCGTGGTCCGACAGGGTGTGCAGATGAGCGACGGCATAGACGGTCATGGTGGTCCTTCCGGTGTGATGGTCCGCCTGATCGTGTCGCGGCCCCGCCGCGGTGACGATTACCCGCGAGGTAAAGGCGCCGCGACAATCGAGCGATGATCGAGCTCCGCACCGAGCGCCTCCTGCTGCGGCAGTGGCGAGATGACGACCTCGACGCCCTGGCGCCGATGTACGCCGATCCCGAGGTGATGCGCTACATCCGGGACGGTTCCGTGCAGAGCCGGGAGGAGACCGCCGCGCATCTGGACCGCATGCGGCAACACTGGGACGAGCACGGCTACGGCCTGTTCGCGGCCGAGCTGATGGCGACGGGGGAGTTGACCGGCTGGGCCGGGCTGGCGGTGCCGTACTTCCTGCCCGAGGTCATGCCGGCCGTGGAGATCGGGTGGCGGCTGGGACGCTCGTTCTGGGGTGCGGGGCTGGCCACCGAGGGCGCGCGAGCGGCTCTGCGCTTCGGGCTGGTCGATCGAGGGCTGGAGCGGCTGGTCAGCATCCGCCAGGTGGAGAACGTGCGCTCGGCCCGGGTGATGGAGAAGATCGGCCTGACCTTCGACCGGCGGACCACCGTGCCCGGCAACGGCCGGACGGTCGACGTGTACGTGATCACCCGGGAGCGGTACGTGCACGGACGACTGTGACCGGGCGGCTACGGTGGTCGGATGTCTACCAGACTGTCCCCTGCGGAATGGGTACGGCGGCGCCGGGCCGACATCGTCGACCGGCGGCTCGAGGTCGCCGGCGCGCGAGCGTTCGGCCGGCTCGACAGCCTCGGCGAGAGCTGGCACATCGTGGACTGGTCGGAGACCGGCCTGTCGCGCCGGCATGACGAGTCCGATCCGCTCGGCGCCCGCGCCGGGTTTCTGGCTGTCGGACCCGGCGGAGTGTATGCGGTCACCGTCGCCGATCAGGGACTCTTCCGGGTCCTGATCGTCGGCGACGTCGTGCAGATCAACGGCCGGCGGTGGGGGTACGTCGCCGAGGCCAGGCGGGCCGCCGATCGCGCCGCCACCGCGCTCTCCGCCGCGGCCGGAGCCACGGTGCCGGTCGTCCCGGTCCTCGCCTTCACCGGCGTGGGCGCCATGAGCACCAACGGCGTGCCCACCACCTGTCTGGTCGTCACCGACCGCGAGCTGGACAGGGTTCTCACGTCCGGTGGTCACCGGATCAGCCAGGCCACGGCCGCCCGCCTCGCGAAGATCGCCAGGGACTGCGCCCCGGCCGTCGCCCGGTCCCCGGAGCCGTGACTCGACGCCGGCCGGCCCCGCCGTGATCAGGCGATGCGGGACGTGCGGGCGTTCTCGCCGCGGGGCCAGAGGCAGCCGACGATGATCGCCACGATCGGTATGAGGGAGAGGATCGCCAAGGGCTGGGCGCCGAAGAACACGAACCCGCCCCAGTACACCGACGGGCCGGTCCCGTTGCGGTGGGTGCTGGCCAGCAGCGAGCCGGTGCCGGTCGGGATGTTTCCCAGGCAGGCCGGGGTGAGCATCAGCAGCGTGGCGACGCAGAGCCGCGAGTACCACCGTTGCCGGCCCGGGCCGTAACGGCGCATGCGGTGTGCGGTGCCGAGCCCGAGCAGCGCCCCGAGCAGGACGCCGGCCAGGCCGCCGAGGATGGTGTCGCGAATATGGCCGGGCGGTTCGGCCCACATCAGATCGACGCTCAGGGTGGCGGGGTTGACCGCGTCACCCGAGAAGGCCTGCACCGTGGCCAGGTACCCGTCGCGGGTGCCCGTCACCTCGGCCAGGGCCGACGGCGAGACCTGTGACCCGTACCGGTCGATCGTGGTTCTCACGTCCTGCCAGCCCTGGGCCCGCATCTGCCGCTGGACGGCGGCGGTGAGCTCCTCGAGGCGGCCCTGTGGCGGAACCTTGCCGGTGACGGTCGCCCGTCCGGCCCGGAGCCCGGTGCCGCCCTTGAGGCTGCCGTTGCTGTTCGGGTTCCAGAAGGTGTGCCGCCCGTAGTATTCGACCTTGCCCTGGGCGGGGACCGGCAGGGCCGTACGGGCCAGGCTCATCGCTGTGGCCTTGTCGGGTGTCATCGGGTCCACGCTGCGCCACGCCAGCCACGAGCCGAGCGCGATGCCACCCAGGCCGCCCAGCACGGCGGCGATCACGGCGACGACGACCGCCCGGCGTCCGACCTCGGCGACGCGCACGCTCAGACCGTGCCGGAGCAGGTGGGCGACCTCGCGGGCGGCCGGCCGCGACCGGCCGGGATCGGCGGCGTCGAGCAGCGTCACGAGGATCTCCGGGCCACGGTCACGCCGGTATTCCCGCGGGTAGGCGAGCAGCCAGCGACGGTACCCGCGCTCCAGGCCGGTGGTGTCGGTGTCGTCGGGCATCGGATGTCCTTCGATGGTCATGGACGGCGGTCAGGCAGGCTCGGGAGCGGCGGCCGGGCCCGCCCGCCGCAGCCGCTGGGTGACCATCCGCGCGTCGCGCCGCATCTGCTCGGCCTCGGCGGCCAGCGCGGAGGCGCCCGGAGTGGTGAGCCGGTAATAGCGACGGAGCCTGCCGTCGATGGTCTCCTCGCGGTCGACCTCGATCAGGCCCTCCTCGGCGAGACGGTCGAGTGCCGCGTACAGCGTGCCGGCGGCGAGGCGAACCGTGCCGGCGGACAACCGCGTCACTTCCTTGATCACCGCATAGCCGTGCAGCGGTTCCACGGCGAGCGCCGACAGAATGAGAAAGCTCGGTCGCTGCATGCCTGCCATGGCGGTCAATATACAGTTGATCGGGCTATCGGCAACATGGTCATGCTGCGGATACTTCGGCCGCATGTCGTCCATAGGGTCCGCTGCCCTCCCCGGAGCGTTGGGTGCACGGGCGCCTGTGTGGTTTCCTTTGACCTGGGCGACGGGTCATCCGACGCACCCGTCGTTGTCGTGGCGCAGTGCTAGGTGGCGGGTGCCGGGATGTCCACTCTGACCGCACACTTCGATGTGCCGATCGGTCCTGATTCACCACGGACCTGCCGCAAAGCGGTCGTCGGCGTGCTGATCGTGTGGGGCTACGCCGACGATGCGTGGGCCGAGGATGTCGCCGTGGTGGTCAGCGAACTCGTGACCAACGCCGTCCAGCATGGATCCGGCTCGGTGGTGCTGGGGCTCGAGGCGTACGGGAATCAGGTGATCGTCTCGGTCGCCGACGGCTCCTCCGTCCTCCCTCGCCGCCGGGACCCGGACAGCCGTGGCGGGCGCGGGTTGATGCTGGTCGAGGCGCTGACCCACCGCTGGCACATCGAGGAACACGAGGGCGGCAAACGCGTACGGGCCGAACTGCGGCCCTACCCGGACCTTGACGACCCGGCCCTCCGAGTCGGCACGGTCAGGTGACCGAGGCCCTGACCCGGACCCGGTCCCGAACCTTCGTCATCGACGCCGTGGACCTCGGCCTCTGCGAGTCCTCCGGTGCCGGGGCGCTGACCGGTACGCCCGGCGCCTGACGCCGGCCAGCGCGACCCGAGACGAGGCCTACCGCTCGGCCGAGACGGCCGGCCGGCGGCGGATCGGGGCGCGTTGCCACCAGGTCAGGCAGCGCCACGCCCACTCGGCCGGTCCGTACCGGAACGCGCGCAGCCACAGCACGCTCCACACCGCCTGAACGGCGATGATGGCAACGGTCAGGCCGATGATCCGTGGCAGGTCGCCGGTGTCGTCGATGCCGATCGCCGGACCCGCGAGCAGGAACAGCACGGTCGCGCCGAGATAGTTGGTCAGGGCCATCCGGCCCATCGGCGACAGCACCGCGGACAGCGCCGGGCCGGCCGGTGTGCGCAGCAGCAGGAGCAGCCCGCAGCAGTAGGCGAGGCCGGTGACGATGCCGGCGAGCGGGCCGAGCAGGCTGACCCCGCCTCCGGGGCCGCCGGTCACGTTCACGAACGGCGGATCGACGCCGCGCAGCGCGAGCACGATCCAGGCGACGGCCAGGGCGGTGCAGACGGCGAACGTGATCGCGATGCGTCCGGTGTGACGCTCCAGGCCCGCCGGGACTCCGAGAGCGGCCAGGGCGTAGCCGAGGGCGAGCAGGCCGGGGATCGGGCCGAACCCGACGACGAGCTGCGCCCCGACGAACAGCAGCACGACCGCCACCACCAGCGCGGTGCGCCCGCCGGCGAAACTCAGGGGCAACAACACGATCAGACCCGCCAGCGCGTACGCCGTGAGTGCCTCTCCGGGATGGAAGAGGAAGTGCACGACGCCGATGACCAGCAGGATCACCAGCCGCCGGGCCAGCACGACCCGCGGCCGTGCGGTCCGGGTGGCCGCGCGCCGCAGGAAGATGCCGAACCCGATGCCGAACAGGATCGAGAAGATCGGGTAGAACCGTTCGTAGAACAGCAGCTGCACCGCGATCGGCATCCGCGGGGCGGTGCCGGCGGCCTGCCCGCCGAAGACCACCTGCTGGTAGATGTTGATGATCAGGATGCCGCAGAGCGCGAAGCCGCGCAGTGTGTCGAGCGCGTCGATGCGTGGCCCCGCGGTGGACACGTCCGCCGTCATCTGGCCGCCTTCCGGGTCGGTGGGTCACCCCCATCGACGTCAGTCAACCCGGCACTGCCCGGCCACCGGGCCCGGCCGCGACCATCGTCGGGGGTGGGAAGCGACGAAAGTCGTGGCCCGGTTGCGCTGCCGCGAGGTCCTACTACGCTTCGGCCATGGGGCTTGCGACCGCCGTCGACGTGCTCGTGACGGTGGTGGCCGCGGCTGCCGGGGTGACCCTGGAGCTGAGCCGTCCGGCGGGCAGCACGCATCTGATCGCCGCTCCGGTGTGGGTCTACGTGGCCGCCCAGGTGGCCGCGGCGGTCCTGCTGCTGATGCGCCGCCGGCGCCCGTACACCATGGTCCTGATGATCGCCATGATCAGCATCGTCGCGCCGGCGTGGGCCGCGCTGCCCGCACCCTTCGCCGTCACCGCCCACGGTGGTGAGCCGCGCCGGCGCCAGTGGGCGGTGATCGCCGTGCTGACCGTGGCGTTCCTCGCCGGCGCCCAGGCCTGGACCGTCGCGGACCCGTTCTCCGCGCCCCTGGTGATCCTGTCGTCGGCGCTGCTCGGACTGTACGTCCGGGCCCGCCGCAACCTCGCCCGGGCCCGCAGCGACCTGGTGGCGGAGCTGACCGAGCGGGCCGAGCGGGCCGAACGCGAGCGGCTGCTGCTCGCCGAGCGGGCGCGCGCCGACGAGCGGGTCAGGCTGGCCGGGGAGATGCACGACGTGGTCACGCACCGGATCAACCTGATCGTGCTGCAGGCCGGCGCGTTGCGGGTGAGCACCGCCGATCCGGCCGCACGGGCCGCGGCCGAGGAGATGCGGGTGGCCGGGTGCCAGGCGCTGTCCGAACTACGTGACCTGGTCGGGGTGCTGCGCCGGGGCGAGGACGCGACGGACGTCGCCGTAGAACCCGGCCTGGCCAGGCTCGTGGCCGACTCCCGGGCGGTCGGCCTTCCGGTGCGGCTGGTGGAGGACGGTGATCCGGCCATGGTGGCGCCGACGGTCCGGCGGACCCTGTTCCGGCTGGTGCAGGAGTCGCTGACGAATGTGCACAAGCACGCGCCTGGTGCGGGGGCCTGCGTGGCCGTGCGGTACGCCGCCGACGGTGTGCACGCGACCGTCTCGAACACGCCCCGGCTACGCGTGCCCGACCCGGATCTCGCCGGGGCCGGCGGCGGCAGCGGCCTCGACGGGCTGCGCCGGCGGGTGGAGGTGGTCGGCGGCACGCTGACGGCCGGATCCACCCCCGACGGTGGCTTCGCCGTGTCGGCGACCCTGCCGATCTATGTGCCGACGGCGGCCCGCGGATGACCCGGGTCGTGCTGGTCGACGACGAGCGCATGGTCTGCGCCCACCTGCGGACCATCCTGACGGCCGCCGGTCTGGAGGTCGTGGGCGAGGAGTACGACGGCGCCGGCGCGGTGGCGGCCGCCGCCCGGCTGCGGCCCGACGTGATGCTGATCGACCTGCGGATGCCCGGCGTCGACGGGCTCACCGCGATCGAGCGCATCGCCACGATGCCCCGGCCCCCGCGGATGGTCGCGCTGACGACCTTCGACCTGGACGAGTACGTGCTGCGCGCGCTGCGTGCGGGCGCTGTCGGGTTCCTGGTCAAGTCGACCTCACCGGAGGAGCTGGCCGACATGGTGCGGGTGGCCGCGGCCGGCAACGTCGTGCTGTCACCGGTGGCGGCGCAGCGGCTGACGGCCGGCGCCGGGCCGCGCCGCAGTGCCCGGGACGTGTGCGCCAACCTGACCGAGCGGGAGCGCGAGGTCCTGGAGGGTCTCGGTGAGGGCTGGTCGAACCACCGGATCGGACGCCGGCTGCACCTGTCCGAGGCCACCGTGAAGGGCCACGTCTCGCGGCTGCTGGTCAAGCTGGACTGCGCCAACCGTACCGAGGCGGCCCTGCTCGCGCGCGAGGCCGGCCTGCGACCCGGCCCGCAGTGACCCCGGCGGCTGTCGCCGGCCCGTGGGACGAGCAGAAGCCAGACCTACCGCGCGTGATCGGGTTCCGGCAGTTGCAGAGCCGGCAGCCCGACGCCTGGGTGCGCCGGCGGGCGGGCGAACAGTGCGGCCAGCTCGGCGTCCGAGGCGGCGAGGGCGGCGCGGTCGAAGGTGCTGCCCGTGGCGACGAGCTCGGCCGCTCCGGTGCGGTCGAGCAGCTCGGCGAGTGCGCTCCCCACCCGGGCCGGCGTGCCGGTGATCGCCGCGGCGGCGGTCTGGTCGAGATATCGCTGCTGGCGCGGCGTGCGGCTCGCGGCGCGGATGACGTCGACCGGTTCCAGGGGCGGGAATTCCCCGGTCGTACGGCTTCGTGCCATCGCCCAAGCCTCGGGCAGGAGCAGGTCGGCGGCTTCGGCGGCGGTGTCGGCGACCAGCACGTCCACACTGATCGCCACCCACGGCTCCGGTTGCTGTGGCGAGGGCCGGAAGGCGCGCCGGTATCCGGCCAGCGCCGCGAGCCCCGGCTCCGGGTCGCCGCCGATCCCGAGCAGGGGGCCACCCACGATCACCGGTAGCCCGAGCCCGGCCGCCACGCCCAGGCCGGTTCCGGTGGCCAGCACGTACAGCGGCAGGGGTGCCGGCGGTCGTGGGTGCAGGGTGATCTCGGCGGTCCCGGTGAGGAATTCGCGCAGTTCGACGATGTCGGCCGAGAAGTCGCCGTCGGTCTGCCGCAACGCGCGGCGTACCGGTGCGGTGAAACCCGGTGACCGGCCGAGCCCCAGGTCGACCCGGCCGGGCGCGAAGGCGGACAGTGTGGCGAACTGCTCGGCGACGACGAGTGGCTGGTGGTGGGGCAGCATCACGCCGGCCGAGCCGATCCGGACGGTCGTCGTCGCGCCGGCGACGGCCGCCAGCAGCACCGCCGGTGCGGATCCGGCGATCCCGGGAACCCCGTGGTGTTCGGCGACCCAGAACCGGTGGTACCCGAGCCGTTCGGCGTGGACCGCTCGGGCGACCGTGCCCCGCAGCGACGCGGCCTCGGTCTCACCGGCACGGGTCCGGGACCGGTCCAGCAGAGACAGGCGCGGTGGGTGGTCGATCACCACAGGTCCAGCGTCACCAGGGCCGTGCTTGTTCCCCGGGCTGGGAGCGTGAGGTGTTACGGTTCGTTCGGCACCGATCGGAACAGAAGTCGTCACCTCGGTGCCGCATGCGCGGTGAGGCAGCGGGGGAGACGATGTGGCCTGGAGCACGCGGCAGCTCGCCGAGCTCGCCGGCACCACGGTGAACGCCGTCCGGCACTATCACCGGCTCGGCCTGCTCGAGGAGCCGGAACGCCGGTACAACGGCTACAAGCAGTACGGCGCCCGCGACCTCGCCTGCCTGCTGCGCATCCGGCGCCTCGTGGAGCTGGGCATCCCGCTGTCGCGGATCGGGCCGGGCGGCTCGGGCACCGACATCGCCCCGGACGTCCTGCGGCAGGTCGACGCCGAGCTGTCAGCCGAGGTCGAGCGCCTGCAGAGGGCTCGCGCCGACATCGCCGTCATCCTGCGCGACGGCATCGCGGCCGACGTGCCCGCCGGCTTCGAGTCCGTCGCCCCTCGCCTGTCCGCGGCCGACAGCTCGCTGCTGCACATCCACGCCCGGCTGTACGACGACGAGGCGATGAAGGACGTTCTCCGGATGGTGGAGACCGACACCGACCCGGTCAACGCGGAGTTCGACCGGCTCGCGGCCGACGCTGATGAGGCTGCCCGGCAGGACGTCGCCGAGCGGCTGGCTCGCGTCATCGCCCGGCAGCTCGCCGACTATCCCTGGTTGAACGACCCGGCCGCGCACCTGACCCACAGCGAGGACGTCACCCGTCAGACCTTCGTCGACGCCGTGGCCGCGCTCTACAACCCGGCCCAGGTCGACGTGCTGGGCCGGGCGAGCATCCTCGCGCAGCGGCTGCGGCGCGAGGCAGGTGCGGCACCGGCCGACGGGGACCGGGCCGGCGCCTGACGGCGACCGCTCACTCCGGCGAGCCGGCGCCCAGGTATCGCGCGAAGTGCCGTTCGATCGCACGGTGCAGGCGGACCTGATTCTCGGTGTTGTCGAAGCCGTGCCCCTCGTCGGCGGCGAACAGGTGCTCGACGGGAACGCCGCGCCGCCGCAAGGGCTCGACGATGCCGTCGGCCTCGGCCTGCACCACGCGGGCGTCGTTGGCGCCCTGGGCCACCAGCAGGGGCGTCGTGATCTTGTCGATCATGGCGATCGGTGAGCGCGACCGCATGTCGGCCTCGGCCGCCGGATCGTCGGGATCGCCCACGTAGGCGTACCAGCTGTTGACGTTGTACGGCCTGGTGAACGGCGGCAGGTTCCGCAGGAAGCCCACGAGGTCGGAGACACCGACGTAGTCGACGGCGGCCGCGAAGTAGCCGGGCTCCAGTGCGGCGCCCATCAGCGCGGCGTAGCCACCGTAGGAGCCGCCCATGATGCCGATCCGCGCCGGGTCGGCGTGACCCCGCGCCACCGCCCAGTCGGCGGCGTCGATGAGGTCGGTGTGCATGGCCCGGGCGAACTCGCCGATCGCGGCGGTCGTGTGCCGCCTGCCGTAGCCGGTGGACCCGCGGAAGTTGACCTGCAGCACGGCGTAGCCGCGATTCGCCAGCAGCTGGGCCTGCGGATGGAAACCCCACGTGTCGTGCAGCCAGGGTCCGCCGTGCACCAGCAGCACCAGGGGAAGCGCCTCCCGGGCGGTGCCGGGCGGGAGTGTGAGGAAGCCGTGCAGGGGCAACCCGTCACGGGCGGTGAACCTCACGGGCTCCATCGCCGCCAGGTCGGCCGGGTCCAGGTGCGGGTAGGGCCGGAACAGCACGCGGCTCTCGCGGGTCGCGTGGTCGTAGAGCCAGGTCACGGCGGGGTCGCGGTCATGGACGAAGGTGGCGATCCAGCGCTTTTCGCTCAGGTCCGAGGAGAGGGTGCCGAGCACGCCGTCGGAGAGCGCCGCCAGCTCGGCGTACACCTCGGCGAATCGATCGTCCAGGACCTCGATGCGTGGCCGGTCGCCCACGAAGCGGGCCGCGATGACCTCCCCGGTCCGGCGGCTGGTGAACACCGTGGGCGGGAGCACGCCGGGCGCCATGGTGCCCAGGATGTCCAGGCTGTGGCCCTCGACCGCGGCGATGACCGTCTCGGCGCCGGTCTCGCGGTCGAGACGCAGCAACCGGAGGTCGTCGGATCCGGTGTAGGCGCCGACGAGCAGGCCGGTGCCGTCCGGGGTCACCAGCTGCGGCTGCACGCCCACCGGATATTCCGCGCCACCGAGGCGTCGCAGCAGCCGCCGTTCGCCGCTCGTGCGGTCGATCGCGGACAGTTCGAGTGTTCCGTCGGCCGCCAGCCGTGCGGCGAACGCGGGTTCGCCGGAGTGATCCAGCAGCACACTCTCGCCCGGATCGGCCTGCTCGTGATGCAGCGTCGTCTCGCCGGTGGCGACGTCGATCCGGAACAGGTCGATCGCGATCGGCCGCTTGTTCATGGCGACGAGCATGCTGCCGGGGTGCGACGGCAGCGCGTCGGCGCCGAAGACACGCGAGCCCGGCGGCAGGGGAGTCAGGTCGACCGGTGCCCGGTCGGGCGCCTCGAGGTCGGCCCGGTACAGATGCCAGTCCTCGTTGCCGTCGGTGTCCTGCAGGTACAGCAGCCACCGCGTGTCGTCCGGCCAGTAGTAGGTCGTGATGCCCCGCCGGGCGTCGTGGGTGACGCACACCGCGTCCTCGTGCTGCTCGTCGACGCGGCGGACCCACACGTTGCGCCGTCCGTGTGCCGGTGCGAGGTAGGCGATCCTCGTGCCGTCAGGCGATATCGAGGGATTCGCGAATGCGGGGTCGGTGAAGAACTCCTCCACCGGGATGGAACGCGCCGTGGGCCGCCCACTCGTCGGCTTGTTCATGTGACAGCTCCCCGAAGTCGTCCTCGGCCCAGTCAAGACCGTGTTCCCGCAACACAGTCAAACCGGGATGAAGCCGCGATGCCGGCGATCAGGCGGATCCCGGCCAGCAGGCCATCGCCTGGTCGACGATCTCGTCGAGCTCGGCGCGGCCGAGGCCGGTGGCGGCGTGCACCGGGATGCCGAAGCCGAGCGTCATGACATAGCGGGCCAGCCGTTCCGGGTCGGTGCCGCCGGGCAGGTCACCCTCGTCGGCGGCGCGGCGGAACCGCTGCTCGAGCCGCGCGACGGCTTCGGCGCGGAACCGGACGAGCGCGTCGTGCGCGGGGCGGTTCTCGTCGGATGCCGGGAGTGCCCCCTGGATCGTCAGGCATCCCGCGAAACCCTCGGGCAGGGTCGAGGTGCGTACCGACCCGCGCAGCAGCGCCTCGGCCACCGCCCGCGCGGTCGGCTGATCGAGGGCGTCGTCGAAGTAGCCGGCCGGGCCGTCGGTGTAGCGCCGCAGGGCCTTGTGGAACAACTGCTCCTTGTTGCCGAAGGCCGCGTACATGCTGGTTTTGGTGATCCCCATGGCGCCGGTCAGATCGGTGAGGCTGGCGCCCTCGTAACCCTGCTCCCAGAACACGCGCATGGCGCATTCGAGCGCCTCCTCGGTGTCGAAGCCGCGGGGCCGGCCGATCACGGTGTTCCGGGTACCGCCCATCCCACTAGCGTACCTGTCGGTACAGAAGTTGACCGTGTCGCCGCAACACGGTTTGTACTGGAGACGGCCCGCTCCCTCACGAAAGGCACCACCGATGACTCAGCAGACCGGGACGGCGACGTTGGCGGAGGACCTGCTGCTGGTGCTGTTCCAGCCGGACTCCGCGACGATCGCCGGTGAGAACACGCTCTTCTACACCCTCGGTGGCGCGGTACTGGCCGACCTCGCGCTCGGCGGGCACGTGCGCCACGATCAGCGAACCACGCAGGTCGAGGCGGTCACCGGCAACCCGCCGTCCGACGACATCCTGCGGTCGGCCTGGGACTACACCGCCGAGAAGCCGCGCGGTGTGCAGACGGTGCTCGCGGCGGTCGGGCCGCGGCTGCGCGGCCCACTGCTGGACCGGCTCGTCGAACGAGGCGACCTGCGGCGCACCCGGCGCAAGACGCTCGGCCTGTTCACCACCACAGTCCTCGAGGACGGCGGAAACGGCCGCCGCTCCCGGCTCGTCGAGGAGATCCGCCGGGTGCTGGTGGACGGCGGGCAGCCACAGCCCCGGGTGGCGGCGCTCGCCGCACTGCTGTCCGGCAGCGGCACGCTCCCGCAGTTCTCCCGGGAGATCCCCTGGACCACCCCGGTCATCACCCGCGCCGGGCAGCTGCAGCGCGGCGACTGGGGCGCCGACGCCGCCGCGGCGGCCGTCACGCGCACGATCACCGCGTCGATCATCAGCACCGTCCTGGCGGCGACAGCGGTGGCACCCGGCAACGGCGAATAGAGATCGAACCCTTGCCGGGGTACGGCCATGGCCGTACCCCGGCAAGATCGTTCGTCAGCTCGGACGGCAGGAGACGTCCCGCGCCGTGTACGTGGGAGAAGTCAGGAGTCGCACGTGGTGCCCTCCTCGGGAAGTTCGAGGTCGATCAGGTAGGCGGCGGCGATCCTGTCGACGCACGGGTTCGTTCCGGCCATGACGACGGTGTGGCCCTCGCCGCGGACGGTGAGAAGCGTGCTGCCCAGCGTCTCGGCGAGCCGGATGCCGCCGGCGTGTGGCGTGGTGGGGTCGCCGGTGATCGACACGACCAGGGTGCCGGGGAGGCCCGTCACGTCGTCGGCGTACGGGTATCCGAGGGTCGGCCGGGCAGGCCAGTGCTCACAGCTGTCCCGGGCCCCGGAGAGCACGTCGGCGCCCGGGTCCATGAACGGCGCCTGCCGGTAGGTCGCGGCCCGCAGCTCGCCGCCCTGCTGCTCGGTCAGCCGTTCCTCGTCCATGCAGTTGATCGCGTAGTTGGCCTCGGCGAAGTTGGGCCAGGCGCCCTTGGCGTCACGGCCGGAGAAGTCGTAGCCGAGTTGCGCCAGCTCGTCGCCGCGGCCCTGCCCGATCTGGGTGATGCCCTTGATGATGCGCGGCCACGCGGCCTCGGCGTAGAGCCCGGAGATCACCCCGCCGATCGCGGCGTCGAAGGTGAGCTCGCCGCCGAGCGCCGGTACGGGTGTGGCGTACAACGGTTGCATGATCTTCTGGAATTGCGTGGTGGCGGTCTTCGGGTCACGGCCCAGCGGACAGCCGGCCTGCTTCGCGCAGAACGCGGCCATGCGCTCGAAGGCGGCCTGGAATCCGGCGTAGGCGCCGACCCGGCGTTCGAGGGTGCCCTGGGTCGGATCGATGCCGCCGTCGAGCAGCATCGCCCGGACCCTGCTCGGGAACTGCTCGGCGTACACCGCTCCGAGGCGGGTGCCGTAGCTCTGCCCGAGGAACGTGAGCTTCTCGTCGCCGAGGACCGTGCGCAGGATGTCCAGGTCGCGCGCCACGTCGCGGGTGCCGAGGTGGGCCAGGTTCTCCGGGCCGCCGCTGCCTCGCACGCATCGGTCGACGACCGCCTTGGTGTCCTGCTCGGTCCACTGGACGGTGGTGCCCTGTGCGCTGAGCGTCACGGTGCCGCGGTCGGCCTCGGCGTCGGAGAAGCAGTCGACGGCGGGCACGGTCGCGCCCACACCCCGCGGGTCGAAGCCGACCAGGTCGAACCGGCCGGTGAGAGGGCTCTTCGCCTTGTCCAGGCCGAGCGCGGTGGTGGCGGTGGCGAACAGCCCGGATCCGCCGGGCCCGCCGGGGTTGAGCACCAGTGAACCCAGCGCGTCGCCTGGGGCGGACCGTCGTGCGACGGCGATCTGGACGGTGCGTCCGCCCGGGTCGTCGTAGCTAAGCGGAGCCTGCATGCGGGTGCACTCCAGGCCGTCGACCATGCCCATGACGGTGCTCTCGGTCGCCGTCTTCGCGTAACCGTCGCACTTCTCCCACTGCAGGGTCTGCCGGTGGAAGCGCTCCAGCCCGGCCGGCGTGCCGGAGGACGACGGGGACGGTTTCGCGGAGGTGCAGGCGGTGAGCGGCATCAGCACCGCGGTGATCGCGGCCATCAGGCGTACGGGTTTTCCGGTGGTCAGGATGGACATACCTCGATGACATCAGTCGATCGACGCCGCGATCAGAGCCGCAGTGTCACTTGAGGACGTGACGTGGTGTCACTGGCAGACACGTCGCGTTCCCCGGCCGGGGAGGTCCGGGCACGCCGGCAGCGGAATATGCTGACTGCCCGCCGCGGCCGAGGAGTTGGTTGTGCCCCACGTGACGCTGTACGCGCTCGAAGCCGATCTCGCCGGGCGCGAGCCCCACGCCATCGGGCAGCTGACCGACGCGGTCGTGTCCGTGTACGGCGAGTGGGCCCGCGGCTCGGTCGACGTCCGGCTCATCGGCATCCCCGCCGGCCGTTGGGCCCGCGGGGGAGTGCCCGTCACCACGGCCGCGCCGTCGGTCACGTTCGGCATGCGCGAGGAGGTCTTCGCGCGGGCCGACGCGGTGAAGGTGATCGCCCGGCTCGTCACCGCGTTCACCGACGCCGTCTCCGCCGTGTTCGGCGACGATTGCCGCGACGAGGTCCTGGTCGAACTGGTCGGCCAGCCCACGACGCGCTCCGGGCTCGGCGGGAAGGTCATCAGCGGCTGACCCCGGCGATACTTCCGGCGTGACGACCATCGTGCCGGTGACACCGGACCATCCCGCCTTCGATCAGGTGGCCGCGCTGTTCGACGACTACCGGGTGCACTACGGCCGGCCGGCTTCGCCGGAGGCCACCCGATCATGGCTGTACGCGCAGCTCGTACAACATCGGCTCTCTGCCTCTGCCCTTGTCCGTGAGGGCCGGGTCTGCGGGTTCATCACGTTCGCGGTGCTGCCGGCCTCGCTGATGCTGGGCGCCGTGTGGTCGATCCGCGACCTCTACGTCGCGCCGCCCCACCGTCGCGCCGGTGTCGCGAAGGCCCTGCTCGTGCACGTCGTGCACGACGCCCGCGCGGCCGGAGCGCTGCGCGTGTCCCTGCAGACCGAGACCGGCAACGCAGCGGCGCTGGAGCTCTACACGAGCATGGGCTTCCAGCGCGTCACCGGTCTCGAACTTCTCAACCTGATCACGTGAGCGCACTGGCGCATGGACGTGCGATTCCCCGGCCTCGACGGCACGGAATGCCGCCTCACCCGCAACGGCGTGGTGTGGTTCTGGCCGGCCGTCGCCGTCCGTCAACGGCCCGCTGCCGGTGTCCTGCGTCGCCGTCTCGAGCGTGATCCGTCACTCGTAGCGGTACTTGAGCGCGTCCGCCTCCGTCTTCTCGATGTCGGCGATCGTCAGGCCCGGCATCCGCAGCTGGGCCAGCGTCACCTCGGCCGAGGTCGGCTGGGCGTCCACCGGCAGCCACTGCTCCGGCTTCCAGACCCCGCCGCGAATGAGCGACTTGGGGCAGTGCGGGTAGACCTCCTCGATACCGACCACCAGCGCGCTGGCCGGCGGCTTGCCCACCGCGGTCAGCTGCGACAGCAGGTCCGGCCGGGTGGAGACACAGGCGCGACCGTTGAGCCGCAGCGTCGTCGTGCGCCCCGGGATGACGAACAGCAGCCCGGCCCGCCCGGTGACGATGATGTTCTCCAGGCTGTCGAGACGCTTGTTACCGGTCGCGTCCGGGATCGCCACCGTCCGCGAGTCCAGGACCGAGACGAAACCGGCCGGGCCGCCGCGCGGGGAGACGTCACAGTTGCCGTCGGCGTCGACGCTGGCGACCAGGACGAGCGACGCACAGGCGATCAACTGCCGGGTCTGTTCGGTGAGTTCGGTCATCTGCTTGCGTACGGCTGCTTCGCTCGGGGCCTCGTAGACCCGGCGCAGCGCCTCCCGATCGGGCAGGGCGTCGACGAGCAGCGCATCGAAGGCACTGGTGGCGAGATCTGCTGTCATGACGCCGACCCTATTCGACGGCGTCACCGCATCAGGTCCCTCATTTTCAAGGCCCGAAGGACTTGCATTCGGTACGCAGGTACAGGTTTACCGTCGTTGCATGAGCGACACCGACCCGGCCCGGGTGCCCGAAGTGTGCACCCTTCCCACCGCTGAGCAGCCGTTACGGCTTGCCGAGTTCGACGCGCTGTTCGCCGCGGCACTGCGCGGCATCACCACGACCGGCCCGACACGAGCGCGGCTCGAGCTGGCCGGCCCGGCCGGACTGGCCGGGACGGCGCGGGACCTGACCGCGCGGGAGAGCAGCTGCTGCTCCTTCTTCACCTTCACCGTCAGGACGGTGCCGGCCACCGATGAGGAGACGGTGACTCTGGAAATAGAGGTGCCGCACGAGTACGCCGACGTGCTCGCGGCCCTTGTCAGGAGGGCCGCCAGTGCCGCCGATCGGTAGTGGGCTGCGCACCGGTGAGGTCGCCGAGCGGGCGGGCGTCAACATCCAGACGCTGCGCTACTACGAGCGGCGTGGCCTGCTGGCCGAACCGGTCCGCTCGACCGGCGGGCACCGGCTCTACCCGGCCGACACCGTCGCCCTGCTCACCGTGATCAAAGCGGCACAGCGACTCGGGTTCACCCTCGACGAGGTCGCCGGGCTGCTCGACGCCGGCCGCCGACGGCACCCCAGCGCCGATCTGCGGCAACGCGCCCTCGGCAAGATCGCCGAGATCGACGCGAAGATCGCCGACCTGACCGCGATCCGGACCACGCTGACCGAGGTCGCCGACGCCCGCTGCGACAGCCTCACCAACTGCACCTGCACCGACTGCCCGATCCCGTACCTCACCATCGGCACCGCCGAACGCCCCGACGGTGACCCCGCATGAACCAGCCCCACCCGCCCGCCGTCGACACCGGCCCACCCACCCGCAGCGCGGCTGGGTGCGGCACCGGAAGCTGTGGCTGCTGAGCCACCGATCACGCGGCGGCATCCCGCCGGTCCGCGGCCCCGGTCCGGTGTGCTGCCATGGACGATATGACGATCATCCGATCCATCCTGCTGTTCGCCCTCGCCGCCGTCGCGGAGATCGGCGGCGCCTGGCTGATCTGGCAGGGCGTACGCGAACACAAGGGCTTGCTCTGGATCGGTGCGGGCATCGCCGCCCTCGGTGCTTACGGCTTCGTCGCGACGTTCCAGCCGGATCCGAACTTCGGTCGCATCCTGGCGGCCTACGGCGGCATCTTCGTCGCCGGCTCCCTGGTCTGGGCCATGGTCGTCGACAGGTTCCGGCCGGACCGGTGGGACCTCATCGGCGCCGCCATCTGCCTCATCGGCGTCGCCGTGATCATGTACGCGCCCCGGGCCACCGTCGCCGCGGCATGAGTGCGGAATTCGGATGCGGCGGCCGGGAAGGCTGATTAGCGTCCCGGGCGTGGCCCACACCTACCCGCCGCTCAACGTCGAAGTCCGCACGCCCCGGCTGACGCTCGCCGGAGCCTCCGACGAACTGCTGGAACGCCTCGTGCCGCACGTGCGGGCCGGGATCGCCGACACCGAGCCGTGGCCGTTCGACGACCCCATGTCGCTCTACGCCGACAACCCGGAACGCGAATGGCGCTGGCTGCGCGGCATCTGGACCGGCCGCGGCCGGGTGGCCCCCGACCTGTGGCGGCTGTACTTCGTCGTGCTCGCCGACGGCGAGGCGATCGGCATGCAGGATCTCATCGGCAGAGACTTCGCCCGCTTCGGTACGGTCTCCAGCTTCTCGTGGCTGGCTCCCGGACGCCGCGGGCAGGGCCTCGGCAGGGAGATGCGCTCGGCGATCCTGCACCTGGCGTTCGCCGGTCTGGACGCACGCGAGGCCGGCAGCGACGCCTTCGCCGACAACGAGGCCTCCAACCGCGTCTCCCGTGCCCTGGGCTACGAACCGAACGGCACCGACTGGGACAGCCGCCGTGGCGAGCCCGCCCCGATCCAGCGGTGGCGGCTCACCCGCGACGTGTGGGAGAAGAACAGCCGCGACGACATCGAGCTGATCGGCGTCAAGGAGTGCCGGCCGGTCCTGGGCATCCACTGACGTCGCGACGGGATCAGCGGGGTGGCCGCGGAGATGTCCAGACCAGCAGCGCGGGGGCGGCGAGCATGAGCAGGATGCCGCCGGCGGTCAGGGCGAGCATGGACAGTGAGGTCGTCGGCGTCCCGTACGAGTAGGCGCACATCAGGAACACACCGGGATCCGGATCGGGAGTCAGATGCCCCAACTGGACGATGGGGGTGGCGACCTCCTCGACGACGGACAACGCCGGTACGAGAGCGAGCACACCGCCGCCGATGAGCGCCGTGCTCCGCGCCCACCCGCCCGGGCTGCGGGTCACGGTCAGCACAGTCAGCACGACCGCCGCCGCCAGGGTGAGTGTCGCCGGCATGGTCGGGTGCAGCAGCTCGGTGTGGTCGTCGGCCGCATAGATGGGGTAGAGACCGATCAGAACAGCCGGGACCGTCACCAGGATGATGAGCACGCTCCGGTGCCACCGGCGTAGCCCGGTCCGCTCGGGCAGAGCCGCCACCACCAGCGTCACGCAGATCAGCGCGCCGAAGTGCAGTGCCGCAGCGAGCTGGCCCAGGCGCAACCGGCCGGTCCAGTACCCGGTGACAGCGTCGTCCGCGATCGGGCAGCCGTTCGGACCGCGAGGCGGCGGCGAAGGATAGGTCAGCCACGTAGCGGCGAGGTCGGCAAGAGCCGCGCCGGCCAGCAGAAGGCCGAACAGGCGCAGGGCACGGTGCCGGCCGGTCAGTGCCGCACCAGCGGACAGGGCCAGCATCGCCACGGCCTCGGCGCCGTACCGGATCTCTTCCGAGCCCATGCCCGCGCCGACCGCGGAGACGACGGCGGCCGCGCCGAACACGACCATTGCCGGGATCAGGATGCGTGACCCGCTTCCACGAGGAGGGCGATGCGGTCCAGCGAGGCTCTCAGCCGGTCCGGGGTCGTCGACCGGGCGCGGGGAATGCGTCGCTCGTCGGTCAGATCCGTCCAGTCGTACGTGTGGGTGACCCGTGTGTGTACGGAGTCGACCGGCTCGAGCTCCCACCGCCACAGGTGGCCGGGTGCGGGCTGCCCCGGCTCCGCGGGCCGCCACGCGATGCGGCGTCCTTCAACGAACTCGACAACATGGTTCTCCCGGACGTTGCCCGAGGTCGTCGTCATGACGAAGATCTCGCCCGCGGCCCGGACCCTCTGCCCGGCGGGAGCCTCCGACAGGTTGGCGTTGCCGTCCCAGCGGGGTTGCTGCGACGGGTCGGCGATGAGTTCGAAGATCTCCTCCGGCCGTGCCGCGATGTCGCGGCCGGCGCTGACGATCCGCCCGGGGTCAGGGTTCATGGTCACCCCACCATCCCAGCACGCGACCGGAAGATCCGTCTGCCCCGCTGTCGACGTGAGCCTCAGCCATGCCACGGTCCGGCGCGGAACGTGACTCTGTCCTGTGTGACGTCGTACACGAGCATCGGCGGCAGAGCGTCGTAACAGCCCTCGGCGTACATCTCCACGCCTTTGCCCAGGTGTTGCCCCATACGCCGCAGGATCGCGCAGAGGTCGTCCAGGCGCTCCTGTCCCTGCAGCTCATGGAGGCTCACGTCCCCGAGGATCACCTCGTGCGTCCACACCCGGAAGATCAGCTCGATGTACGGCCGGGGCCACACCCACAACGCCCGCGGCCAGTCCTCCGGGTGGGGTACGAACAGATCGGCAGCCACCGCCGGAACCGCGACACGCTCATCGCCGTACTCGTGTACTCGGCACGCCAGCCGTCGGCCCGGATCAGCTCGAGGAACGCCTGCCAGTCCTCCAGGGTGGTGTCCTCGACCGCGATATCCGGGACACTGCCGTTCTGCACGGGATCGAACCAATCCCGCACCACGTCCCACTCCAGCTCACGCACCGGACCATCGTGGTTCCGATCAAGAAATGGATCAACCGGATTGTACGAGGGGCGCGTCCCGATCCCTCCGGTGGTGAGCGCGGTGGGCATGATGGCCGGGTGGAAGCGGATCTGGAATGGAATCGCGGCCCCTCCCTGTGCGTAGGACCGTGGACGGCAGAGGCCGACACTGACATCCTCGGCGATGAGGGTCGTGGTCCGGCTGGCCCGCGCGGTGGGTGGCAGCGTCGTCAGCGTTCAGGTCGAGGGCGACTTCGACCGGATTCTCGAGGCGAGGATCGAGACCATGCTGGACCTGCTGGGACCACGCGTCAGCGGGCCGGCCACGGAACGGAGGCCTCGGCCGGGCCCCGGGCCAGGATCTCGTCGACCGTGTCCTCGGGCGTCTGACCGGAGGTGTCGAGCCACAGCCCGACGCGGGGTGTGTGACGCCGGAGACCCTCGTCGAGCTGCTCGATCGCCCAGACGCCGTAGGCGGCCTTGCCTCGGGCGGCCTCGCGCGCCGCGATGGCCTCGGGAGAGGGCGCGAGCACGACCACCAGCAGCGGGCGGTTCCGGATCATCGCGATCATGTCGGTGAGGTCGTCGCCGAGGATCACGTCCTGGATGATCACGGTGAAGCCGGCGTCGAAGTAGGCGTCACCGACCTCGGCGGCCAGCCGGTAGCGCAGCCGGAGCTGGCTCAAGGCCTCGTCGGACGGGTCGGGAGTCATCTCGGCGCGGCCGCCCACGACCATGCGGCGGAAGACGTCACCGCGGACGTGCACCGATCGGGACAGGCGCTCGGCCAGTGCCTGGGCGACGGTCGACTTGCCGGCCGCCTGAATGCCGGTGATGAGCACGATCGCGTGCCCGATGACGTCGTCTGCATGCACCGGGCCAGCTTGCCCGGTCCCGGGTCGAGGTCGAGCATCGCCTTCGGCAGGATGTGAACATGTCAGTGAAGATTCGCAGGGCGGTCCCGGACGACATCGACGGCATCGTCTCCGTGGGCCGGCGGACCTGGCCCTCGACGTACGAGTTCGCGGGTGCCGACTACGTGGCGACGGGTCTGGCCACCTGGTGGTCGCGCGAGGCGGTCCAGCGAAGCCTGGACGCCACGACCGTGCTGGTGGCGGAGGACGGCCCGGCGATCGTCGGCACCGGCAACATCGACCTGCGGCCGGAGGTCCCGACCGTCTGGAAGCTCTACGTGGTGCCCGAGGTGCAGGGAACCGGCACCGGTTCGGCGCTGCTGAAGGAACTGCTGAAGGTGGCCGGCGGTCTACCCGTACAGCTGGAATATATCGATGGGAATGCTCGTGCGGCGCGCTTTTACGCTGCTCACGGATTCGGCGAAGTGCGACGTGAGTCCAATCTGAACCCCGGCTGGCCGGACTCCGTGTGGCTGCGGCGACCGGCGGCCCGAAAGTTTTAGGAAGATGTTTTAACTATTAGGACTGTTAACCTTGCCAGGTCGGGCATAGATATCTGAGGATGTACGCCAGCGGCGCCGCCTTCCCCCGCCCCTCCAGTCCTCGAGGTATCCACGTGGCCAGAAAGCTACTCGAACGCGCCCTCGTGGCGACGTTGGCGCTGCTCACCGCTATCGCCACCGGTCTGCTCGCGCACGTCGCCCCCGCCGGCGCGGCGGCACCGTTCAAGGTGCTCGCCTTCTACAACGGCACCTGGGACGCCGCGCACATCGATTTCGACAAGGAGGCCCGGGACTGGTTCCCCAGGGCCGCCGCCCAGAACGGCTTCACCTGGGAGGCCACCACCGACTGGAGCCGCCTGAGCGCCTCCGGCCTGGCCGGCGTCCAGGTGATCATGTTCCTGGACGACGGGCCGCCGGCCGAGCGCCGGGCCGCGTTCCAGACGTACATGCAGAACGGCGGCGGCTTCCTCGGCTTCCACGTCAGCGCGTTCACCACCAGCGCGAGCTCGTGGAGCTGGTACTACAACACGTTCCTGGGCTCGGGGAACTTCGCCACCAACACGTGGGGCCCGACCGCCGAGACGCTGCGGATCGACAACCGTAACCACCCGTCCACGGCCGGGCTGCCCGCCACCATCCAGTCGTCGGTCAGCGAGTGGTACTCGTGGAGCAACGACCTGCGGCAGAACCCGAACATCGACATCCTGGCCTCGCTCGACGCGTCCACGTTCCCGGTCGGCACCGACCCGAATCAGCAGTGGCGCAGCGGCTACTACCCGATTCTCTGGAGCAACAAGAACTTCAAGATGCTGTACGCCAATTTCGGCCACAACGCCATGAACTATGAGACCAACACGCGTACGTCGTCGACATTCGCCAGCGCCCAGCAGAACCAGTGGCTGATCCAGGGCCTGAAGTGGCTCGCCGGCCAGGACCCGGCCACCCCGCCGCCCGCCGACAGCCCGATCGACCCGGCCGCGTGGTATCCGGTGACCAACAAGAACAGCGGCAAGTGCCTCGACGCCCGCGCCGCCGGAACCGTCAACGGCACCGCCATCCAGCAGTACACCTGTAACGGCACGAACGCGCAGCAGTACCAGTTCGCCACCACCGACAGCGGTCACGTCCGCATCAACAACCGCGGCAACGCGGCCCAGGCCCTCGATGTGACCAATGTGTCCACCGCCGACAATGCCAAGATCCAGACTTGGGCGTACGGGGGAGGCGCCAACCAGCAGTGGCAGCCCGTCGCCGAGGGCGGCGGCTACTACCACTTCGTCAACCGCAACAGCGGCAAGTGCCTGGACGTCCCCGCCGCGAGCGTGGCCGACAGCGTCCAGCTCGTCCAGTACACCTGCAACGGATCCGCGGCCCAGAGCTTCCGCCTCGGATAACCAGCGGCTGGTCGGTGGCCCGGCCCCCTCGCGGGCCGCCGACCAGCGTTCCTTCGAGATCCGGCGCTAGGATCCCCGCATGAGGCCGCCGGCAACGACCCCATCCGCCGGCTGCGCCCGATGAGCCCCGGCGGCACCGATGCCAGCCTGCTGGAGCTGGCGGTGGGTTTCGTCGTCGCGGTCTCGCTCATCGCGGCGATCACGGTGATCCTGCGCCGCCGCAGCGGCAGCCGGGACCTGCTCGGCACCCAGGTGCGCGAGATGCGCGAACGGGCCGCCGCTGCCGCCTCCCCGGACGCGGACAGCCGCGTGTGGGACGCGGCCGGCCGGATCGCCGACGCCCGCATCCGCAAAGCCGCCGCTGCTGACGACCCGTACTTGGTAGAGACCCCGTGCGACGCCCCGGGCCCGGGAGCGCCGCGTGACGCTCCCGAGCCCACGGGTCACCAGGACGAGGTGGATCCCTGAGCCGGCGCCTGGGCCTGTGCCGAGGGCTTGGAGCAGAGGCAGAACCCTCGGTCGAGGAGCAGACGGGCGCGTGCCGCCGTGTACTCCGTCTTGTGTTGCGCGGCCATCGGCCGGCGGCAGTAGCCGCACAGCCGGACGCCTTCCACGTCAGAGCTCACCGGGCCGGTGTGGTAGTTGATGCTCAATTGCAGACCTTCCTGTCGTCCGAACCTCATGTCGGGCACTGTTAGTGCCCAGGGTTCGGCGCCCCAAAGCGACTCGGCCTGTGACGGGTCACGCATCCGCGAGACCCTCGTCACGCCCCGTTCACCCGCTCCCGGGGGGCTGTGGCGGCGCGGTCAGGATCGCCCGGTGGAGATCAACGGACCGATGGATGTCGAGGTCGGGCTGCCGTGATCCGCGGGGCCGTGTTCTTCGACGTCGACGGGACGCTCGTCCCGGGCACCAGCAGCGGCCAGCATCTGGCGGACCTGCTGGGACACAGTGAGATCGTGCGCGACGCCGAGGCCCGGTATGCCGCCGGGACCCTCGGCAACCGGGAGGTCTCGATGCTCGACGCCCGCGGCTGGGCGTCCCGGACACCGGCCGAGATTCGTGGCTTCCTGGAGTCCTTGCCGCTGGTGGACGGCATCGCGGACACCGTCGCCTGGTGCCGCGCCAACGGGCTCGTGCCGGTCCTGACCACGCTGGCGTGGGAGCCGGTCGGCGCCTACCTGTGCGAGCGTTTCGGCTTCGACCGTGCCGGCGGGCCGAGCCTGGAGGTCGTCGACGGCCGTTACAGCGGCGAGGTGGCCGGGCACTTCGACGAGACCGGGAAACGCGACTTCGCGATGAGCGTCGCCGCCGGGCTGGGCGTCGAGATGTCGCGCTGCGCTGCCGTCGGTGACAGCCGCTCCGACCTGCCGCTGTTCGCCGCGGTCGGTCTGGCTGTCGCCTTCAACGCGACTCCGGCGGCGCGGGCCGCCGCCCACACGGCCGCCGGGGGAGGGGACCTCCGCGTCGTACAGCCGATTCTTCGGGAATGGCTCGGGCAGGGCGGGTGATCATTGCGTCGGCGTGAAGAGCCGGTCGAGCTGGCGATCGATCAGCTCGACCGCCCGCTCCGCGCTCAACTGCCCGAGCAGCACCTGGCCCTGCAACCCGTTCGTTCCCGCCAGCAGGAAGTCCGCCTCGTCCTTCCGGCCCTCCGGCAGGAGCAGCGCGATCAGGTTCTCCAGCTCCGGCGGGGTGTCGCGGATCCGGTCGCGTATCGCCTCGTCCGCCATGAACCGGACGAAGTAGGCGATGTACACCAGATGCCGCTGCCGGCGGCTCTCGTCCAGCGGAAGGAATTCGAGCAGGACGCTGCGCAGTATGTCGCGGGGCGTCGCCTCCGGGCCCAGTGCGGCGACCCGCCCCTGGGCCTCCGCCGCACCGTCGCGGTTGAGCAGTTCGAGGGCGCCGAGCAGCAGGTCCTCACGGGTGCCGAAGTAGTACTGCAATTGCCGGGCGGGCACTCCCGCCTCCGCCGCGACGCGGCGGATCGTCGCGTCCTCGAGTCCTCCGGACGCGGCCAGCCGCCACACCGCGGCGGCGATGTGACGGCGTCGCGCGTCATGGTCGACCTGGCGAGACATACATGAATCCCCACTCGTTCTGGTACGGTCGAACCACTTACGTCTGGTGCAATCGTACCAAGCAACGGGGAGGACTCCGTCATGAGAACAGCGATGCTCATCCTCGGCATGATCCTGCTGGCCGTCGGGGCTCAAGGCGCGATCCGTCAACTGGTGGACCATGACAACGCCGGGTTGTTCAGCTGGTTACCGGGAGGCTTGGCAGTCGAGCTGACCGGTCACATCGTCCTGGCGCTCGCCGGTCTGTTGCTCGCCGGCCGGGGCAGTCGGCGGCCCGCTGCCTGAACCCGACCGTGACGGCGTTCAGCCGCACGCCTTCTTGAGTTTGTCGAGGCCGGTGCCGAGCGTGAGCACCGTCAGTCCGGCCTGCTCAACGGACTTGACGCCGTCCAGCGACTCCGTTGAGGCGAGCGCGGTCAGCGACGTCGACAGCTCACCGAGGGTCGTCCGCAGTCCCGGGTCGTCGGCCTGCTGCTGCAGCTGACCCAGCTCCTGGGCCCACGTACCTGCTTGGTTCTTGATCGCCTTCTCCGCCGTTGCCTGAGCGTCGGCGTTCTTCGTCTGGTGTGCGGTGGCGAGGGCGCCGAGCTGCTGTCCGAGCGCGTCGAGGTCGGAGTCGTTGATCAGGGTTTTTGCCGATGTGCAGACCGCCTGGCTGTTGCCCGCCGTCGCCGTGCCCGCCGAAGCCGGCGCGGACGCCGGGGGAGCGGCCGTGGCGCCGATCGCCGGGGACGCTCCCGGCGAGGTGGTGGTGCCGGTGGTTCCGGCGCAGGCGCCAGTGGTGCTGACGAGGGCCACGAGGCATGTCGCGGTCAGGAAACGACGCATGGGTGGGGAGCTCCTTCTGGCCAGGATGGACTTGCACCGTAGAACGGCGGGTCCAGCTGATTGCCCAGGGACGGCGGTGCCCAATCAACGCACTGCCGGAGCCGTGCGGTTCTCGGCCGTTCGGCTGTGGTGCCCCCCGCGCGGGCGATGCTCTAATCATGCCTGTCGATAGACGTGCACGGTCACGGGGGCGGCCATGGTACTGCGGGGGCGTGGCTCAGGCAGAGCACTGCTGGCATTGGCGACGGTCTGGGCACTTGTCGCCCCGGCGGCGTCCACTGCGGCCCATGCCGGGTCGCCGGCGCCGGTGCGGGCGGCAGCGGCGGCCGACGCCGGGAAGATCATGGTCGTCGGGGACTCGATCTCGCAGGGCAGCAGCGGGGACTGGACCTGGCGGTACCGGCTCGCGAAACATCTGGCCGCGGGCGCGGTGACGGCCGATTTCGTCGGCCCCCGCAACGATCTCTACAACGTGATGACCACGGCCGACGGCGACTGGGACCGTACGTACGCCGACCCCGCCTTCGACCAGGATCACAACGCGGTGTGGGGACGCCCCCTCGCCTACGAGTTGCACGACATCGGCGGCAAGGTCAGCCAGCATCAGCCGGACTACCTGCTCGTGCTGCTCGGCATCAACGACATCGGCTTCTTCGCCCGGACCCCGGCGCAGGTGGAGGCCGATCTGCGCGGTTTCATCGCGAACGCGCGCGCCGCCAAGCCGGACGTCCGGTTCGTGCTGGGCAAGCTGCTGCCCACCACCCGGGCGGCGGACGATCCGGCGTTCGCCGCGACCGTGGCCGACTACAACGCCCGCCTCGTCGCGGCCGCCGGCGTTCTCACCACCACGCAGTCCTCGATCGTCGTCGCCGACACGGCGGCCGGTTTCGTCGCGGCCGACCACACCTGGGATGGCACGCATCCCAACGCCCGGGGCGAGCTGCGGATCGCCGCGGCCTTCGCCGACGCGCTGAGTGCCGGATTCGGCGTCGGCACGCCGTACCCGCGCCCGCTGCCCGTCGTCCCGATCGGCCCCCAGCAGCCGCCGGTCGCGACGGTGGCGGCCACCGGCGAGGGCACCGCGGATCTGGCATGGACGCCGTCGCTGGGCGCCACGCAGTACTGGATCTGGGTCAAGGACACCACGGTCAACACCGAGTGGACACGCCTGCCGATCCCGCTGACGCAGGACCACAACCCGTGGCACATGTCGCAGTTGCAGGCGGGCATGACGTACCAGTACAAGGTCCAAGCCGCCAAGGGCGACGACGCGGGCGCGTTCTCCGATGTGGTCACGCTGCAGATGACCGGCACGACGCCGTCGGCACCGAGCGGGCTCACCGCCACGGCGGGCAACGGCCAGGCGGTGCTGGCGTGGAACGCGGCGGCGCACGCGACCGGCTACAAGGTGCTGGTACGCAACGTCACCGCCGGCGAGGCCGACTTCACCGAGCTGCCGTACCCGGTGCCCGGTCCGCGATGGACCGCTGAACTGCTGCAGAACGGCGCGACGTACGAGTTCAAGCTGCGCTCGGTCAACGGCGCTCTCACCGGGGGGACCAGCGCAGCGGTCACCGTCACGCCGACCGGGCCGACGCCTGCCGGGCCGACCGGGCTGAGCGTGGCCAACGGCAACGGTGAGGCGACGCTGTCCTGGACCAGCGACCCCGACGCCACCGGCCACGAGGTGTTCGTCCGTAACGTCACCGCAGGTGAGAACGACTTCACGAAGCTGCCTTACCCGGTGCCCGGCAACAGCTGGGTGGCCGGTGCATTGGTGAACGGCGCCGGCTACGAGTTCAAGCTGCGCGCGGTCAACGGGGCGATCCCGGGTGGGTTCTCGGCAGTGGTCACGGCCCGCCCCACGGTCGCTCCACCGGCGGCCCCGGCCGGGCTGACCGCGACCGCCGGCAACGGGCAGGCGGTACTGCGGTGGACCGAGGCACCCGACGCGACCGGGTACTACGTCCACATCCGTAACGTCACCGCCGGCGAGACCGGGTTCACGAAGCTGCCGTACCCGGTTCCCGGATCGGAATGGACGGCCGCGCAGCTGCAGAACGGCGCGACGTACCAATTCAAGCTGCAGTCGGTCAGCGGGCTCATCGAGGGGGCGCAGTCGGCTGCCGTCACGGTGACCCCCACGGTCCCGCCGCCGGCCGGGCCGACCGGGTTCACCGCGACGGCCGGCAGCCACGAGGCACTGCTGCGCTGGACCGAAGCACCCGACGCGACCGGGTACTACGTCCACGCCCGTAACGTCACCGCCGGCGAGACCGGGTTCACGAAGCTGCCGTACCCCGTTCCCGGTTCGCAGTGGACGGCCGCGCAGCTGCAGAACGGCGTGACGTACCAATTCAAGCTGCAGTCGGTCAGCGGGCTCATCGAGGGCGGCTTCTCCAGCACGGTGACCGTGAGCCCGACCGGTCCGGCGCCGGGCGCGCCGGCGAACATGGCGGCACAGGCCGGCAACCGCAAGGCCATCCTGACCTGGACCATGCCGGACCACGGCACCTCGGTGTACGTCTTCGTGCGCAACGTCTCGGCCGGGGAGTCCGGGTTCACCCGGCTGCCGTACCCGATCGCCGGCGACAGCTGGACGGCCACGCAGTTGGCCAACGGCGCCACCTATCAGTTCAAGGTGCAGGCGTACAACGACCTGATCGCCGGCGGCACCAGCGCCACCGTCACCGTCGTGCCGTCCGGCCCACCGGCGCCCGGAGCCGAGAACCTCACCGCGGTGCCGGGTGACCGCAAGGCGACGCTGCGCTGGACCGCCGCGTCGCAGGCGACCGCGTACTACATCTGGGTTCGCAACGTCACCGCCGGCGAGGCGAACTTCACCAGGCTGCAGTACCCGATCGCGGACGACACCTGGGTGTCGACGCTGATGGAGAACGGCGCCCGGTACGAGTTCCGGGTGCAGTCGGTGGACGGCCTGGTTCCCGGCGGGTTCTCCAACACGGTGTCGGTGGTGCCGTGGGGTCCGACGCCGCAGGTCGGCAACCTCCGGGTCACGCCGCGACTGGGTGAGGCGGCTCTCGCCTGGAGCGGCTCCGGCACCGCCACCGGCTACTACATCCAGCTCCGCAACGCCTCCCGGGGTGAGGGGTTCACCGAGCTGCCGTACCCGGTCGCCGGAAACTCGTTCACGGCCTCACTGCTGACTCCGGGGCAGGTGTACGAGTTCCGGGTGCAGGCCGTCAGCGGCCGCCAGCGGGGCGTCACCTCGAACACGGTGGCCATCACCGTGCCGCTGCCGCCACCGGTCACCGGGCTGTCGGTCCGGCCCGTGCTGCACGGACTCGCCCTGTCCTGGAACGCGGTCCCCGGCGCGGACGCCTACATGATCTACTACTCGGACCCGCAACTGTGCGGCGGAATCGACTCGTTCCCGCCCGGCAGCCGCGCCCTGATGCACCGGATGCCGTACCCGGTGTCCGGGACCTCGTTCACCATCGACTATCTGTTCAAGCCCGACTGTTACTGGGTGGACGTCGTGCCGGTCAAGTACGGCGTCGAGTCGGCGTACGACTACCGCAACCTGGGCCGCAACTACACGCTCAAGTCCAATGACGACTCGCACCTCTACGAGGCCGTCGTCACGTACATCCACCGCCAGATGTATGACAACGTCCGTTCCGAGGCGGCCCAGCGCATCAAGCGGTACCTGAACGACACCAACCCCGGTGTCGTGGCCCTGGGCTACTACGAGTGGTACAACCAGGTGAAGCCGGGCGGGCCCTGGGACCACAAGCCGCTCATCAGCCGGGGCCTGGGACCGGGCCTGGAGACCGGCAACGCGTACTCCTACCGGTACCGGGTCACCGGCGGCGCGTACGAGGTCTACTACGACATCTGGTCGAACATGCACTACGGGTACGTCGGCCTGTACTGCGGTTTCACCCAGACCGTGCTGCAGGAGGCGGCGGGCCGGGTCGGCATCGACGATCCGGGCGACCGCCGCTCGATCCGGCTCGGCTTCGACCTGTGGAACGCGAACGGATCAGGGCTGAGCCGAGGCCGGGTCGACAGCATCGTCCGCGCGAACCTGGCCGCCTACGCGGGCGAGAGCAAGGCGAACCCGTTCACGCTGCGCTACATCCCGAACGTGCGATGAATCCCGCCCGCCGCCGTGACCGATGGTCGGGCTGAGGGCTTCACTGCGCGACGTTGACGGCCCGTCGCGGCTGCTGGTCGGTCAACGGCCACGGCCGCCGCGACGGGGTGGGTACGCCCAGGGTGTCGAGCCGGTGCAGGATCACCCCTTCGCGCAGCGCCCACGGGCAGATCTGCAGCTCGCTGACGTCCATCGCCCGCATCGCGGCCCGCGCGACCAGGGCGCCGGCCACGAGCTGGTGGGCGCGTCCGGGGCTGACGCCGTCGAGGCCGGCCAGGTCGGGTGACGCCATCCGGCTGATGAAGCCGAGCAGCTGGCCAAGCCCGGCGTCGGTGAGGGTGCGGCGGGCCCGCGGGTCGGTGCCGGCCGGTGCGGCCTCGGCGAGCCGGGCCAGGGAACGGAACGTCTTCGAGGTGCCGACGGCGAGATCGTACGGCCCCGCGCTCTCGATCCGCCGGGCGATCGGTGCGAGGACGGCGTCGAGGTCCGCGGCGAGCGCGTCGACGTCGCGGCGCGCGGGCGGGTCGCCGGGCAGCCGCTGCCGGGTGAGCCGGCCGGCGCCGAGCGGCAGCGACAGCGCCACGCCGGGGTCCTCGTCGCGGCCCACGGCCAGTTCGAGGGATCCGCCGCCGATGTCGAGCACCAGCAGGCGCCCGGCCGACCAGCCGTACCAGCGCCGCACGGCGAGGAAGGTGTAGCGGGCCTCGTCCTCGCCGGAGAGCAGCTGCAGCTCCACGCCGGTCTCGGCGCGCACCCGGGAGAGAACCGCCGCCGAGTTGTGCGCGTCACGGAGCGCCGAGGTCGCGAAGGCGAGCAGCTCCTCACACCCGGCGAGGGTCGCGGCCGCCTTCGCCCGCTTCACGGCGCGCACCAGCCGGTCGGCCGCGGCGCCGGTCAGCCGCCCCGCCTCGATGTGCTCGGCGAGGCGCAGCTGCGTCTTCTCCGAGCTGACAGGGTCGGGGTGCCCACCCCGGTGCGCCTCCACGACAAGAAGATGTACGGTGTTCGATCCGACATCCAGCACGCCCAGCCGCATGAACGGACGTTAACTCCGGCGCGATCCGGTGGACGATAGCCTAGCTGTGAATGTTTGCTGAACCTTCGGCGCAGCCCGGCGCGAGCGGTTCACAGCCGCCTGCCCCGGATCCGAGTTCACGTTCGACTCGGCGGCTGGCCGGGATCCGGGATCACCGACGTGGCCGTCAACATCCGCGCCGGGCCGGGCGGCCAGGGCGACGGCCTCCGCAAGGGCCCACCGGGTGTCGTCGTGCCGGACTCGGGGTTCGTCCCGCTCGCTCGGGCCGAAGGAGCCGGTCAGTTTCTCCTGCCGGTAGGAACCGTGGCCTTGCGGCGGACGATGAATCCGGCGGCTCGTGATCAGGTCAGAAGGTGGCCGCAAAGGTGGCTACCGTCGGCGGTACCTTTCCCGTTCGCAGAGGAGCTACCGGATATGACTGTCCAGGCGATCCCGCAGGGCTACACGACCGTCACGCCGTGGATCATCTCCCGCGACACGGCGCCGGTCATCGACTACCTGCGGGAGGCGTTCGGCGCCGAAGAGCTGGGCCGGGTGGTCGACGCCCGCGGTCGGATCGGGCACGCCGAGGTCCGCGTGGGGAACGCCATCGTGATGCTCTTCGACGCCGACCCCAGCTGGCCGTCGACCCCTGCTTTCCTGCGGCTGTACGTCGAGGACGCCCGCGCCGTGCACGCCCGTGCCGTCGAGGCGGGCGGCGTGTCCGTCTCGGAGGTCACCCACCTGGCCTTCGGTGACCTGGTCGGGCGGGTGCGTGACCCGTTCGGCAACGTGTGGTGGATTCAGACCCACATCGAGGACGTGACGCCCGAGGAGATGCGGAGACGTCTCGACGACCCGCACTTCACGGCGGCGATGGCGTACATGCAGCGCCCCGAGACCGAGTTCTTCCCGCAGGGCTGAGTATCCGCCGGGGACGCCGCCGCAGGACCCCGACCGCCACAGCGATCGGCACGACTCCTCTGCCGGGTGCCATGGCCGGACACCGCTGCGCGCGCCGGAGTGGCAAGGTCAGCCGTCGAGCCTGCGGCGCCCCCACAACGCTGCCGTCCCACCGGCCAGGAAAGGGCTCAAGCAGGTGAGACACATCCAGCCCGCCCAGATCCGGCCGAGCCACTCGGGTGGATCGTCGGCACGCCGCGCGACGATGACGGCCAGGATCGCCACCACACCCATGACGGCCGGCGCCAGGATCGTGGCCAGTGCGGCACGGCGGGCCGCGGGGTGAGGCGGCTGATCCGGCGGTGTTCGTAGCGAACGGAACCAGTCGCGTGCCGGTCCGCTGTTTCGTGCGGCCGCGTCCGGCGAGGTACGCCGACGTAGGGCCGCCGCGTAGGCATGCCGCGCCGTTGGGTTGACGGCCTCGATGGAGCCGTCGGCGGGTGAGTAGCGGAACAGCGCGACCGCGGCGCGGTCGGCGAAGGCGACGGCGTCGCGGGTGAACCCGGCGTTGCAGAAGAAGTAGAGCCGGGCGGCCGTGCCGGTGGCCGCTCCGACGAGTTCACGGACGCGCGGCACACCGATCTTGGTCCCGTACCACTTGACCTGGGCCGCGACATCGGTCCCCGTGACGTCCAGGCCCTGGTCCGCTCCGTCGGGCGTCCGTTGGGCGTCATCGTGGCCGAGCCATCTCAGCCATCGGGTCGCGTTCTGTTCGGCTGCCGCCCAGTCCGGTATCGGTGTCGGCGGTGGAGCGTCGGCGGGGTGGGGGCGACCGGGTGGTTGCATACGACCCTTCCACCGAATGTGACCGGAGTGCGATGGCGACGATAGCAAGAAGCGCCCGCTTCCCGGATCGTGGCGGGCGAGTACGGGCGCGGTACGGGCAGCGACCTGTAAACCGGGCGAAATACGCTGCGAGTCAGCATCGACAATGAGCGATGCCGGGTGGAGTAGAGAGAATGACGCGTATTCGGAAAGCGCTAGCCGCTGTGGCCGTCGGCCTCGTCGGATTGGCGGGCGGATTCGTCGGCACCGGCCCCGCAACCGCGGCGACCACGTGGACGACCTGGGTCAGCGTACTGAAACCGGCAGGTGCGACCGACACGAAGGTGCTCGAGTTCAACGGCCTGTTCGATGGGGCGCCGGGCATCATCAGGCAACGTAACGGAGGCAATTTCCAGCTGTTCACCATGACTCTGAAAACAGCCACGTCGGACTCCGCCGGCATCTACGAATTGAAGAACAAGGTGACCGGCGGCTGCCTCGACATGGCGATCGACGGCCCGGTGGGCAACGGCACCCGCGTGCAGCAGTGGGAGTGCACCGGCGCCAGCAATCAGCGCTGGGTGGCGAGGCCGGTCGTGTCGGGGAACAACTGGGTCAAGCTCGTCAATGTGCGCAGTGGGCTGTGTCTCGACGTCACGAACGTGAGCTACACCGACTACGCGACGCTGCAGGTCTGGCAGTGCAGCGGTAACTGGAACCAGCGCTGGAACATCTACTGAGCGGTCACCCGGGGCCGAGCCTGCTGGTGGCTCCCCGCAGGTAGGAGGACGGGCGGCCACGATGAAGGCCCCGCCGGTAGACGCTGTCGCCGCCCACTAGACCTCGGAGGCGGCGACAGCGACGTCCGCCGCCTCGAACATCGCCGCGAAGCAGTCAGGCCGGCCTCCGAGGCCCGGCCAGGTGATCTTGGGTCGACGCCCGACGGTGAACGGCAGGCCGGGGCGGTGCGTTCCTCTTCGTCGCCTGTCAACGGGTCATGCCGGAGGTGGTCAGCTTTCGTCAGCAACGTCGACGCGAAGGTCACGTAGTAGCTGATCATGTGTCCAGCGGAAGACGGTGCCGACCCTGATCGGCGAAGAATCCACGAGCGGACCATACGGAACCCTCGTCTGTGAAGATCGAGCCATGACGTCCGCTCGACCCCGTGTTCTCTACGTCAGTGACCTGGCCTATGACGCCCGCGGGCGCCGCTACTGCGACGAGGACATCTATCTGACCTCCCGGCTGCGCGGGAGCTTCGACCTGGCGGTGTGTCATCCGCTCGACGCCCGCGCCTTGATGAGCGGGTTCGACGTGGTGGTCGTCCGCAACAGCGGGCCGGTGCTGAACTACCGGGCCGGGTACGAGGCCTTCCGCTCGGCCGCCCGGCGGGCGGGCACGAGGGTCTTCACCGAGCTGACCGGCAGGGGCGACATGGCCGGCAAGCAGTACCTGATCGACCTGTACGCCGCGGGCTACCCGGTGATCCCCACGGTCGACCGGTTCGAGGACCACGGCAAACTGCCAGATATCGTACGGTATGTCGCGAAGCCCAAGTTCGGCGCCGACTCCGCCGGTCTCGCCATCGTCGGCCGGACGGATCTGCCGGGGCTCGATTACACGGATCTGCTGGTGCAGCCGCGTATCGACTTCACGTACGAGGTCTCCTTCTACTTCATCAACCACGACTTCCAATACGCCCTGTACGCGCCGCGCCCGGAACACCGATGGGAACTCGAGCCCTACGAACCCGACGAGGCCGACCTCGCGTTCGCCCAGCGGTTCATCGAGTGGAACGCCGTCGAACACGGCATACAGCGGGTGGACGCCTGCCGGACCCGCGACGGGGAGTTGCTGCTGGTGGAGCTGGAGGACCTCAATCCGTACCTGTCCCTGGACCGGATCAGCCCGGCCGCGCGTGACAGGTTCGTCGCCGCCATGACGACCGCACTGCTGCGGCTCGCCGGTTGAACGTACAGCCGGGGGTCAGGACATCAGGTCGACGAGAGCGTCGCCGTCCGCGGTGCGCCGCAGCCGTACCTGGCGGCCCCGGCGATACCGGACGATGAGGCCGGCCTGTTCCAGCTGCGTGCAGTGGTACGTCGCGGTGCTCGGCGAACAGCGCAGCTCGGCCGCGACGTCGCCCATGTGGTTCAGCCGGCCCGCCTGGCGCAGGATCTCGGCCCGCACCGGCCCCAGTACCAGGGCGAGCCGGTCGGTGATCCCGGGCGGTGGCTGCTCGTCCCACAACCGGCCGAGGCCGGGCACCGGATACCCGATCCACACGAGGTCGTCGCGGTCGATGCTGAACACCGACGCGCGGCTCCCGGACACCAGTGGCACGAGGCTGACCGGCCGGTGCCCGAGGTCGGCGACCACCGGGTTGGGGTCCGGCAGCAGCATTGTGGTGCCGTCGAGGCCGGTGCGCGGGCTCAGCCCGGACAGGACGGCGTCGAGCCGGCCGGTGACGGAGGCGACGCCGACCCGTTCGGTCTCGCGGTCCAGCAGTGGCCGGGCCCGTCGCCAGATCGGGGCGAACGCGTCCCAGAGACCGCGCAGCACGGCGGCGTAGTCCGCGATGAACCGGCGCGGATCGTTGACCACCGGCCGCCACTGCGCCGGGACCCGCCCGTCGAAGTCGCTCTCCAGCTCGGCGGTGAGCCGGTCCGGAGGCAGTTCGGCCAGTTCCTCGAACATCGCGTCGATGCCGGCGCCCGGGAATGTGCCGGTCATCGTGACGCTGTCGGGGACCTGCGAATAGGCGGGGGAGAACAGCGGACCGACCACGCGTCCGGTCACCGCCGGAGCGGCCGCGCGCAGGGCCCGCCGCCAGTGCGGGGGCACCCCCTGGGGACGCTCGCCCAGGACGTCGGCGAGCAGCGACATCAGTGTGGCCCCCGCGTGGGGCACGACCGAAACCGCCACCGTGTCGATGCGTCCGAGTCGTAGTTGCGTCTTTCCCGGCACGTGTTCCCCCGCCTGCCGTACACCCTCGGTGACCCTGTCGACACTAGCCGACATTTCGATGTCTTTCGAAAGGCTGGCTCCGCCTACCGCGGCGCGGCGAGGCTGGACGAGCACTGTCCACTGAGGTGAATTGCGTGGGGGATATGTCGATGCGTTTCATGCGTAAGCGGGTCCTGGCCGCTGCGGCTCTGTTCGGGCTCCTGGGGTCGCTGGTGGCCGCCGGACCGGCCCAGGCGGCGCCGAGCGTGCTCAACCAGAGTCAGGTCAACGAAACGACCAACCGTACGACCCCGCGGGGACCGTACACGACGAGGTTCGGCGTCACCATCGAGTTGCGCGCCGGCTGGTACCAGGGCTTCCAGTACGGCTGGGCGCGGGTCAGCGCGAGCAGCCGGTGGCAGGAGGACGACGTGATCTGGCTGCGGATCTACCGCAACGGCAGCCGCGAGTTCACGCATCCTTCCTTCAACGACGGCAGCGGCCAGACCTCCACCCACACGGCCGGGCAGATCACGCTCGCCGACCCCAACTACCGTTTCTCGGCCTGCCTGCAGCGCGGCAACGAGTACGACTGCACCTCCGAGTGGTGACGCCGTCCTGAGCGGGGCGGTTGCCGCCGTACAACTGAGGGTTGCCTGGTCTGGATAGGGTGTTGCACGGGAGACGCCAGTTCTCGGCCACGCATCCCTTGGAGTAGCCGGTGCGCCGCTTCGGGTTGGTAATCACGGCAGCGGTCGGCGTCTGTCTGGCTCTGGTCGGCAACCTGGCGACGAACACGGTTTCGCTTCCGGACCGCTGGCATGCCGGCATCTGGGTCGCGACCGCGACGCTGGCCACTGCCGTGATCATCGCGTCGGTACTGGATCCCACCGGCTCGCGGCGTCGCCGGCGTAAGACTCTCGCCGTCGAACGCGCGCGGTACTTCACCCGGCTCGCCGAGCGCTATCAGCGGCTGGATCTCGACAGTCTCACGTCCGGCGAGAGGGACCGGGAAGGGCCGGTGCCGCTGCCGTCGGTCTTCGTCGCCCAGCACGTACGGGCAGAGTTGCCTCGGATCGAGCTGCCGTCCGGCCTCCGGCGGCAGCTCATCGAGGCGGGGCAGGTGACGGCTGACCAACTTCCACGCGGAATGGACACCGGACGCCTAGCACACGTCACGGAGGCCTACGCGCGACAGCCGATCCGGCCGGTTCTCGATGTGCTGGCAGAGCCGGACCAGCGCCGGGCGGTGCTGCTCGGTGATCCGGGTTCGGGCAAATCCACGCTGCTCAGGTATGTGGTGCTCGCGCTCGGCACCGGATCGGGGGACGTACCCACGGACCTGCTGAGGCTTCGGGGACATCTGCCGCTGCTGATCGAGCTGCGCGGTTTCGCCGACCCTCGATGGCAGGAAAGCACCTTCCTCGACTACGCCGACCATCTTCACGTGACGGAAGGGCTGGGGCTGCCGAGAGACGTCCTGGAGGACTACCTGAGGGCTGGCCGGCCCGCGGTCGTCGTCTTCGACGGACTTGACGAGGTGTTCGAGGCCCGCCGCAGGGAATCGATCGCGCACCAGATCGTGGCGTTCGCGGGCCGCTATGCCGGGGCGCGCGTCATCGTGACGTCCCGCGTGATCGGCTACCGCCGGACGATCTTCGAAGGAGCTGGCTTCGTCCACCACACACTCCAGGATCTCGACACCGACCAGATCGAACGGTTCGCCGGCCAGTGGTACCGGCACGCCCACCCCGGCGATCCGCCCGAGGCAGCACGCCTGAGCCGGCGCCTGCTTGCAGCGGTCCGCGACTCGCCGTCAATTCGGGAGCTCGCCGGCAATCCGCTGCTGCTCACCATTCTCGCCATGATCGGCAGCCGGCAACCGCTGCCGCGCGCCCGCAGGGAGGTCTACCAGCAGGCCGTAACCGTGCTCGTGGAGCACTGGGACGTGAACAAACATATCCATCAGGTGCATCCCGATGCGCCCTTCGTGAGTCACGCCGACCGTCTCGAGTTGCTTCGTCGGATCGCACGGCGCATGCAGAACGCCGATGCAGGTCAGGCGGGCAACGCCATCGCCGGGACGGAGCTGGTCGCCGAGTTCGAGCGCTATCTTCGCGAGAAGTACCAGATCACCAGGGAGCGCTCCGCACCGGCGGCGGAGACCATGCTGGCTCAGTTCCGGGAACGGAACTTCATCCTCAGCCGATTCGGTGGCGACGTGTACGGGTTCGTGCACCGAGCCTTTCTCGAACACCTCAGCGCTGCCGACATCGCACACCGCTTCCGGGTGGAACGTACGTGGACACCTGAGGAACTGGCATCGGATGTCTTCGGGCGACACGGCGACGACCCGGCCTGGCACGAGATCCTCGTGCTGGTCACCGGCATGATCGATGCTCGGGACGCGGCGTGCGTCATCCGGCGCCTGCTCGCGGCCGACCCGCTCTGGTCCGCATCACCCGATACTCCGCCGCATCACCTGATGCTCGCCGTCCGCTGTCTCGGCGAGGTGGAGCAGCCTCATCTCGTCGCCTCCGAGACGCGCGGCGTCCTCAACGCTCTCGCCTCGGCCCTCGAGGTCATTGAGGACACCATCGATGACGACCCGGACCGTGACTTCTCCGACGGAGCGCTGGAAGATCTCCGGCGCAGTGTGGAACCGGTTCTCGCCAACGCGGGTCAACCGTGGCCGGGGCGCGAGGACTACCTCGCCTGGTTCGACTGCTTCGAGCCGCGGACATCGGGGCGATTCCCGGACGGCTGCAGCCGGGTCCGGCTCACCGCCGCCGTGTTTCTGGCCCACCTGTTCTCGGACACCCCGGCGGTCCAGGAGCGATTGCGGGCCGAGGCGACGTTCGGCACCGACGAGGCAGTCCGCTCGCATGCCATCGAAGCGGTGGCGGCGACGTGGCACGACGACCCGCGGGCGCTTCCGTTCATTCTTCACCGGGCGACCGACCCGGACACCCTCTACATCGTCGTGATGGTTCTCGGCGCGCACTGGGGCGGCAACGCCGAGGCGCTCGCGTTCATCCACCGCCGCGCCTGCAGTAGCGGGACCTGGTTCGTCCGCGAGGCCGCCGTCCGCATCCTCGCCGCGGCGTGGCCCGGGGATCCGGAGACCCTGCCTTTCGTCCGCTCTCGTGCGACGACGGACGACCACTGGTCGGTACGGCGAGCCGCCGTTCACACCCTGGGCGCCACCTGGGGAAGACATCCGGAGACACGTGTCCTCCTCCGTGACCGTGCCGTGAACGACCCCGACGGCACGGTACGGGCGACCGCGCTCAGAGCGGCCGCCGTGGCCGGGCGCACCGACCCCCGGACCCTCGCGCTGCTCTACGAGCGGGCAGGTACCGATCCCGACCCCACGGTCAGGAGTACGACCATCGGCATCCTCGCCGGCGGCTGGTCGGGGCAACTGCACACCTTGCCCTTCCTGCACGAGCTGGCCAGCACCGATGGCGACCCGGGTGTCCGCTCTGCGGCCGCCCGAGCAGTGGCCGCCGCACGCCACGACAATCAGCGACTGCTGGAACTGCTGGACGATCAGATCGCCACCGGGGCGGCCGACAACGACCGCAGCCGTACCGTCCAAGCCTTGGTCGACAACGCGCACGATCCTGACATCCGGCAATCGCTGCGCGCCGGGATCACGAACCCCGACCCGCATCTGCGTGCTGCCGCCGTCCGTTTCCTGGCCTCGGATCCGCCCGATGAACCTCACACGCTGCCACTGCTGTGCAGGGTGGCGGCGAACGATCCCGACCCGGCCGTGCGAACAGCCGCCCTCCGGGCCGTCCTCACCGGATGGCACGAGCACCGGACGGTGCTGGGTGTGGTGCGGAAATCAGCCGCGGACGCCGAGCCCGCTGTGCGCCGCGCCGTGATCAGGGCACTCGCGATCAGCGGGCACGACGACCCCGCGACCCTGCCGCTCATCAGCGGGCACGCCGCCACGGACGGCGACTGGACCGTACGGCGGTCCGCGATCCGGGCCCTCGCGACGGCATGGTGGGACGAACCCGCCCTCATCACAGCCATCATCAGCGACCGTGCCGAGGCCGAACCCGACGCGAGAGTGCGCCAGGCCGCGGTCCGCGCGCTGGCCTGGATCGCACGGCGGGACCGGCCTCTTCCGATGGTCATCGCTCGGCGAGCGGCGCACGACGACGACACCGGCGTCCGCCGAGCCGCCGCACGGGCCGCCGCACTGTGGCACCACGATCCCCAGGCTCGTTCCCTGCTCCGCGCCATCGCAGGCGAGGACGGCTGCGACGACGTGCGCCGGTCCGCGCTGCACGTCCTCGCCATGCGGTGGCCACACGAACCGGAGACCTTCGGCTTCATCCGCCACCGCGGCTCCGCCGACGACAGCGAGCAGGTACGCACAGCGGCCGCCATGATCCTGAAGGCGGCGGGCGAAGCGATACCGTCCCGGTAGTCTCGGGCGATGGACGACGTCGTCGGCTGGCAGCCCCGATTCGACGTCGCGGCTCGTGCGTGGCGTGAACTGATGGCGGCATCGGAGGCCGGCGCCGCCGAGAAGGTGGATCACTGGCGTGATGCGTTCGACGCGGCGCGCCAGGCACAGCAGCGACTCGTCGAGGCCGGGCAGTGGCTCGGTGGCCCGTCCACGCTGCTGGCCGCCATCGGCCGCCAGTACAGCGAACTCGCCATGACCGCCGCGCTGGGCTGGCTTTTGCGGCCGGACGGCCACCACGGGCTCGGACGCGCTGCTCTCGACGAGTTCGGCGAGAGCCTCGGGGTCGACGTGAGCGGCCCCGTCCGGATCGTTCTGGAAGAGGTGCGCCACGACACCCGGGCCGACCTCGTGGTGTACGGCACCGGCTGGACACTGGTGGTGGAGGCGAAGACCTTCTCGTCCGAACGCCCGCACCAGCTCGCGCGGATCCACGATCTGTGGGAGCGCGAGGCGGCGCCGACGTTTGTCTTCCTCACCCGCCTGCAGACGGAACCGAGGAGTGCCGGGGCAAGTGCGGTCCACTGGCGCAACCAACTCTGGCGGCAGGTGGCCGCGGCCGTCAGGGCAGCCGTCGCGAAGACCGATCCGACCGTCGTCGCGGGCGGAGTCCACGACTACCTCAAGACACTGGAGCTCTTTCACGATGCCTGACGAGATCGGATTCCCGCTCCGGAATCCCGCGGACGCGAAGGCCTGGTTCTACCTAGAACGCCGTGCGGACATCGAGGAGTGGGCGGCACAGCGGGACGACGCCGCGGCGCTGCTCGTGCGGTATCTGCGCGTCCTGGAGACGCCGCTGAGCGAGATGGCCGACGACGTCGGCGCCGACGTCGACCTGGACGGCCTGGACGAAGGGAGGTTCCGGGTCATGGGGCTCAGGCGACAGCAGTGGTCGGGGCAAGGCTTCGACGTCGCGGTGACCGTGGAGTGGGACCCGAAGACGCTGCTGAGCACCGGTAAGGACAACCCGTGGCCCTTTGTTGCGGTGCGCCACCGGGGCGATCGGGAACGGTTCAAGACCGTGAAGGCCGCGTTCGTCCCGGTGGTCAAGCGACTCGGTGGAGCGTCTCAGCACCCATGGGCGTACTGGCGATTTCAGAAACCCGCGACCGGGGCGGTCGATCCCGAACAACTCACCAGGGACGTACTCGCCGGTTTCCGGCAACTGTGGGACGAGGCCGCGACGATTCTGGGCTGACGGCGGCGGCCGCCGGTGCTGGTGCACCGACGGCCGCCTTCTTACCTGGGTGTTACGGGGTCGTGCCGATCAGGGGTAGGCGACGACCTGGCGCGGCGTGGTGTTGCCGGCCGGGTTGGGGACGGAGCCGCCCGTGTCGTTGACGACGTTGGCGATGGTGCCGACGTCGCCGAGGGAGACGGTCAGCACGCTGCGCAGCTGCACGCCGGCCCGGTTGGGGACCTCGAAGGCACGGTCCACCCGGACGCTCGGGTTGACGTTGAAGTAGGCGTACGAGCCGCCGCCCCAGAGCTGGTGGTCGGTGACGTTGTCGGCGACCTTGTAGGCGGCGTAGCCGTTGCCACGCGGGCCGATCCAGGCGGCCTGGTTGGGCACGTCGTACGGCTTCTCGTTCTGGAAGAAGATCGTCTTGCCGCGGTTGCCGTTCCAGATCACCTCGTACTTCTGGTAGTGCTCGACGAACAGGCCGGTGGCCAGGACGTCGTCACCGTTCACGATCAGGCCGGTGTCGCCGGGGTTGACCGTCCAGCCGGTGGGCGCTCCGCCGTGGTCGGCACGCCAGGCCCAGATGTGGTCGATGATCGTGTCGTCGGCGTGCACCGCGAGGGTGGTGGTGGCCTTGCCCTGGACGCTGCTGCCGATGCGGAAGAAGACGTCCTGCAGGCTGATCGGGTTCGCGGCGTGGTCGGTGTGGACACCGGCCCGGCCGACGCTCATCAGGGTCGGGCTGTTGGTCGTACCGGCGTCGAAGGTGAGGCCGCTGACCTTGACACCGTCGACGTCGGCGACGTTCAGCGCCTCGACCCCGCCGGACGGGATCAGGGTCGGGAAGCCGATGCCGGTCACCACGGTGTTGGCGCGGGTGACCCGGATGGTGTCGTTGAGAGTGTAAGTGCCCGGGGTGAAGAACAGGTTCAGGCCCTGCGCGAGAGCCTGGTTGATCCGGGCGGCGCTGTCACCGGGCTTGGCGACATAGAACTCGCGCATCGGGATCGAGCTGCCGGCGGTGTTCGGCCAGTTGGCGCCGGCGGAGTTGCGCCGCAGAGCGGGGACGAAGACGCGGTAGTTGCCGGAGCCGTCGACGTACAGGTACGGCTTCTCCCGCGTGACCGGCGTGGTGCCCAGCGTGGTGTGCGGCGGGTTCGGGAACGCGTTGGCCGGGGCGCCCTGGACGCCGGAGTAGACCATGTTCCAGACGCCGCCGTCCCAGCGCGAGATCCGGCTGTCACGGGTGTACCACTGCTGCTGGGAGCCGGACGAGACGACACCGTCGACGACGGAGTCGGCCAGGTAGCCACCGCTGGAGTAGCCCTGCCCGTTGTCCTGGTTCGACGGGGCCAGGGTCAGGTTGCCCTTGATGTGCACGCGGCGCATCGGGGCGGCCTGGGAGACGGCCCACCGGTTGGTGCCGCCCTCGGGCACGATCGACAGGTTCTCCATGCTGCGCCAGAAGTTCTGCGTCGCGTTCTTCTCGTCGCCGTAGTTCCAGCCGGAGTCGACGTTCACGGCGCCGTTGATCGTCACGTCGTCGGGGTTCTGGCCGAGTCCGGCGACCGTGGTGTAGAAACCGACGTTCGCCCACACCCGGCCGTACGTGCCGGGCTTGAACAGGAACACGTGGCGCTGCGATCCGAACTGCGCGGTCGGGCTGCGCAGCTGCGCGTTGAACGCCGTGTCCACCGCCGACTGGATGGTCGCCGCCGCGGTGCCCGGCTCGAAGATCCGAACGTTCGGGCCGAAGTCCGGCCGGTCGGAGGTCGGCAGGCTGGGGCCGCTGGGCGACGGCGACGGGTTCGTCCCGCCACCGAAGACCTGGAACTCCCAGAGCGAGTAGCCGTACGGGGTGGCCCGGGTGGTGCCGTTCATCCGTACGTACCGGCCGTTGCCGGTGACGTTCAGCGTCTGCACCCCGGCCTGGCCCGCGGTGACCGGGCTGATGTTCGTCCAGCTGGTGCCGTTCGTGGAGGTCTGGATGGTGAAGGCGGAGGCGTACGCGGCCTCCCAGTTCAGCACCACCTGGCTGATCGGCTGAGCGCTGCCCAGGTCGACCTGCAGCCACTGCGGGTCGGCGAACGTGCTGGACCAGCGCGTGCCGGTGTTGCCGTCGACCGCGGCGGACGCCGGGGTGCCGGCGTTCTCGATGGACGAGGCGGTGGCCGGCTTGCCCTGCGACAGCAGGGTGTCGGCGGCGCTGGCGGTGCCGGCGTACGAGGCGACGGTGATGCCGAGGGCCGCGGCGAGGCCGACGCTCAGCACGACCCGCCCATGGCTCCGGAGCCTCCGGCGCGGGGAAGTCGATGTCGGGGGTGTCATGTTCCTGCCAATCGGACGGGTAGCCGCACGTCCGGGGCAGACGTGCGACAGGGCGAGGGTGACAGTGCAGCGCGGAAATGAGAGCGCTCTCCGTCGAATTGTTACTTCGTGGTCTTGGCTCGTCAATATGACGGCAACAAATGGCGGTTCCGGAACCTAAACCCGGCCCTCATCGAAGCGGTTCCGGGAAAAGTCTTTTCGAAAAAACTGTTATCGATCGCGTCAGGCCCGGTTCGTCCAGGTAGGGATGAGGTCCGCGGCTCGCTCCAGTTGTTCCCGCTGGGAGTGCAGGCCGAGTGCTGCGGGACGGATGACGACGTGGCGGGCGCCCGCGTCGATGTAGCGGGTCAGGGTAGCGCCGATGTGTGCCGGCGTGCCGGTCACGACAGCCTGGACCTTGCCGAGTTCGCCGAGCGGCATGCCGTACGTCCTGGTGGCGAATTTCTCCATCTCCGTGAAAGCGCTTCCCGGGTCCTCGTCGATCAGAACCGTCACGAACATGGCCGGTGTGATCGCCCCGGCATCGCGGCCGGCAGCGGACGCGGTCTCGTGGATCCGGAGCAGCCCGGAGGCCCGGAGCAGCCTGGAGGCATAGTCGGCCGGATCCGGCGGATACGGCAGCCATCCGTCGTACCGGCGACCGGCACGGACCAGCGCCGCCGGGGTGGCGCCACCGAGCCAGATCGGCGGCCCTCCCTCCCGGAACGGACGTGTCGCCGGCGGGAGATCGTCGTGCCGGAAGAACTCGCCGTCGAAGCTCGTGGCGCCGGTCCGCACCGCGCGCCACAGGGCGACGGTCTCGTCCAGCCGGGCGAAACGCCGGGGCCACGCAACCTCGGACAGGGCGTAGAACGGCCGCCCGAAGCGGCCCGGGAAGCCGGCGCCGACCGCCACGGCCAAGCGGCCACCGGAGAGCAGGTCGATCGACGCCAGCGCCTGCGCCGCCTGCAGGGGACGGCGCAGGAACGGGAGCAGCGCACCCGTACCCAAGGTCGCCGTGGTCGTCGTGGAGGCCAGCGCCGCGAGCATCGTCAGAGCCTCGATGCGGGGGCTGATCAGGGAATTGTTGACGAACAGCGAGGAGAATCCGAGTTCTTCGGCGGTGCGGCCGAAGGCGATCAGGTCGCGCGGGTCGTCGGCGGGGCTCCACTGGGCCCTGCCGGTGGGAGAGTTTCATCGAGTCGGGCCGGTCCGTTCCGGGGCGCGGCATGGTTCTACGCCTGGCCGAGGTACTGGATCTGGGGCTGCGGGAGCGCAACGAAACGCCGCTGGCGGCCGGGTACGCGCCCGCGTACCCGCAGACGTCGTTGAATGACGAGGCCCTGGAGCCGGTACGCACCGCGCTCGGCCACATCCTGGAGGGGCATCAGCCGTATCCCGCTCTGATCGTCGACCGTGGCGGTGCCATGATCGCGGCGAACGAGGTGTTCGACCTCGTCACGCTGGGGGCCGCGCCCGAGCTGATCGGTCCCGGTCGCAACGTGTACCGGCTGGCGTTGCACCCGGACGGGATCGCACCGCGCGTCCGTAACCTCGCCGAATGGTCAGGCCATATTCTTGCCCGCCTGGAACACTTCGGCGAGCTTCGTGAAGAACTGTCGGGATACGTTCCTGAAACGCGTCTTGATTCCGTGCAGCTGGGATTTGCTGTGCCACTCGAATTGGACTTCCCCCTACGGCCGGCTGCGTCTGATGACGACCATCACGACGTTCGCCACGGCGACGGATGTCACGCTCGCGGAACTGAAAATCGAGGCGTTCCTGCCGGTCGACGCGCCCACTGCGGAAGCGCTACGTGCTTTCGGGAGAAAACGCTCGGTCGTTCAAGATTGAGGTACGGAAGCGCCGCGGAGGCGGTCGAGTTCGGCGAGATACATCGCCTGCATGCGGCCGAAGTGCCGGACCAGCAGTGTCATCTCGTCGACGCTGTAGCCCTCGATGAGTCGTTCCGTCCACTCGGCGAACCGCTCGTACGGCTGCTCCAGGTCGGCGACCCGCTCCGGCCGCATGGTGACGATCAGGCGTCGCCGGTCCGCCGGATCGCGTTCGGCCGTGACGTAACCGGCATGCTGCAGCCGGCGGACCATGCTCGTCACGGCCCCGGTGGTCAGGTTGGTCCGCTCGGCGACCTGCCCGGCGGTGGCGGATCCCACGTCGGCCAGGAAGTCCAGGCACTCCAGGTCACTCACGGTGAGGCCCAGCCGGTCCGCGATCGCGTACCGGAACACCATGGACAGCCGCGAGGTCTCCCGCCCGGCACGCATGAGGTCGGCGATCGCGGACTTACGGGCCGGCTCTTCGGACATGCAGGCGATTATCCTTCCGGTACGGTGACCGGGTGCAGCCGAGGTAGCAGCCGGGTCAGCACCCAGTGAGGTGCGGCCGCGGTCCCGGTGAGGCGGCGCATCAGCCCCGCCGCGGTATCGACGGCACGGAAGGCGTACGGCACCATCTCGTCCTGATATCGGACGATCGCTTCCTCCACCGGCGTGCCGCTCGCGCGGGCCTCGGCGAGCCGGCGGCCGAGCAGGACGGCGTCGCGCAGCGCGGTGTTGGCGCCGTGGGCGCCGAACGGCGGCATGACGTGCACGGCGTCGCCCATCAGCGTCGCCCGGGGTACCGTCCACTGCCGCGGGCGACGGCCGGTGGCGAAGAGGTTGAGGACCGTGGTGTCCAGCTCGGCCGTACCGACCAGCCGCCGGACGAGCGGGTGGAAGTCCGCGCTGTTGCGGACCGCGAGATCACGCAGCGCCAGCAGGTCGCCGCGAGCGACGACGGGCACCTCCTCCTGCCGCAGCAGCAGCGCCCACATGACATAGTCGTCGCCGGTGGGCGCGAAGGTGCCGGGGGTCACGCGCGCGAACGCCTCCCGGGGGTTCTCGCCGAACCGCATGGAGGTGAAGAAGAACGCGCGCCCCGGCCGGTCGGCGATGGAGAGGACCCCGCTGGTACGCAGAGCGTCCGGGATGACGCTCGCGCCGCCCCGCAGCAGGGGTGACCGGCTGTAGATACCCGCCATCGGGGTGTTCGCCGGGTCCGCGTCCGGCATGATCTGCGCGCGCAGCGCGGAACCGACACCGTCCGCGCCCACCACGACGTGCGCCGCGACGGCCCCGCCGTCGGAGAACCGCAGGCGCAGGCCGGCCGGGCCGAGGTCGTCGACCGCCACGGCGGCCTTGCCGTAGTGGACGCGGCCCTCCAGACCGGTCATCAGGATCGACCGCAGCGTTGCCCGGTCGACCTGGCGGGTCGCGTTCAGCTCGACCTTGAAATTGATGGTGAACGCGTCCCGTAGCCGGCTGTCGGTGAAGCGCAGGTGCCCGCCGGGTTCGTCGCCGGTGGCCAGCGCCAGGCGGTACAGGGGGCGCGGGAGGCTTTCGCGCAGCGCCTCCAGGCCGTACCGGTCGAGGATGATCCGGTAGCCCTGCTGCCGGACGAAAGGACTCTGGTCCCGTTCGTAGACGTGCACGTCGATGCCGGAGCGCATCAGGTATTGGGCGAGACAGAGCCCGGAGAGGCCGGCGCCGGCGATCGCCACTGAGAGGTGCGTCGATATGGGCACCCGATTATCTTAATGACTAAGATGATTTCGGCAAGGCCACCGGCATGCCATGTGGCTTCCTCGTCTGGCTGCTCGCCCGCGTGCCCGGGTAGGCACCGAATGACGACCACGACGGACGCCTCCGCGTGCCGCCGCCCGCCCGCATACCGCGAAGCACACACTCGGGTTTCGTGTGTGCTCCCGACGTCGCCCGCAACGACGGCCCGGTCCCACACAACGAAGCCGTGGACGCCCACCGCCGCCCCCGCGACGTCAGAGTCACACGCAGCAGCTACGTGTGACCTCGCCGCCGCCGCACCGGCCTGCCGAGGCGCCGCACCCACCGCAACACCGGGCCTCCGCCGTGGATCGGGGGGTGCACCGCGGGCTGAGGCCGGCCCGCCGTACACCCCCCCCGGATTTGATCCTTTATGGGCGGCTGGCTCAGGGGATGGCGGAGGTGTTGAAGGCGAACCGGGCCACCGAGTCGGCGATGGCGTCGGAGTTGACGTCGAGCGCGGTCGCGTCGACGTTGGTGAGGGTGTCGCAGGCCTGGTGGTAGCAGACGTCGTAGGCGACGCCCGCGGTGCCGCCGAACAGGGCCGCCTCCTCGGGCGTCTTGATGCCCTCGGCGCCGGTGAAGATGCCGCCGGCGGGGATGCCCACCGCGATGAACGGGCCGTAGTCGGAACGGCCGTCGAAGTCGGTGCCGACGTGGCCGAGGCCGCGGCGGTCGAAGAACCTCTCCAGCTGCTTCTCGATCTGCGCGGAGCCGGGCGGTCCGGCCGGCGAGCCCTCGGCGTCGGAGTCGTCGCCGTCGTACAGCTTGTAGGCGTAGTTGGGCGAGGCCACCATGTCGAAGTTCAGGTACAGCTTGATCCGGTCACGTTCGCTGGCGGTCAGGCCCTCGACGTACTGGTCCGAGCCGAGCAGGCCGATCTCCTCGGCCGCCCAGAACGCGAACCTGACCTTGTTCTTCACCGGGAACAGCTTCATCTGCAGGGCGGTCTCGAGGATCGCGGCCGTGCCCGAGCCGTTGTCGTTGATGCCGGGGCCTTCGGGCACGCTGTCGAGGTGGGCGCCGACCATCACGATGTTCTTCGCGTTGCCGGTCCGGGTCTCGGCGATGACGTTGTGATCCGTGCCCAGGGTCAGGGTGGCGTCGACCTTCAGGCGGACGGTCGCGCCGGGGGTGCCGGCGAGTTCGTTGCCGACGGCGAAACCGGCGAAGACCATGGGGACCCCGGCCCGCCACTCGCCGAGGTCGAGCGGGAACGGATCGGTACGCCCGGGCTGGCCCTCGTTGAAGATGATGATGCCGGAGGCGCCCGCGAACCCGGCGTTGCGCACCTTGGTGGCGAATGCGCACGTGCCGCGCTGGATGAGCGCGATCCGGCCGGCGACGAACCCGTCGAAGTCGGAGGTCTCGCAGCCGCTCGTCGAGGATGGTGTCGGGGTCGGCGGCAGCGTGAGGTCGACGGCCTGCACCTGGGCGGTCACGTCACCGGCGGGGGAGGGTTCGAAGGAGACGAAGTCCGTGCCGGGCACGTACGCCTTGCTGGTCGGCGCGGTCAGTTCCAGCGTGGGCGGGTTGTTCTCCGTCCAGCCCTGGACGAAGTTGATCGGGTCGAGTGTGACCTTGTAACCGGCTTTGCGCAGCTTGTTGGCGACGTAGTCACGTGAGGCCGCGTAACCGGGCGTCCCGGCCGCACGGTTGCCGCCGTTGGCGTCGGCGATCGCCTGTAGTGCGTTGAGGTGTTTCTTGGCATTGGCGCCGGTCACCTGCTTGACCAGGATCTTGGCGAAGGCGTCGTCGATCGGGGTGGCGGCGGCGGGCGCCGGCTGGGCGAGGAGCAGGGCGAGTGTCGTGGCCACCGAAACGGCGCCGGCAACCCCCTTGCGAAGGTGGGTGCGCATGGTCCCCCCGGGCTGATTGATCAATTGAATCTCGTCACTCCGGTTGAGCGCGGTGCCCGGAACGTAACGCGCGTTTTCGAGGCGGGGGAATGGTCCGATCGGGTCGCCGGCGACGCCGGTCGCTCCACTGCGGACAAACCTATGAATTCGATTCGGCGGCGAACGCCGCAACCCAGACCAATGGCGCGTTCCAGTTGATGGTCAGCTCGTTGGTCGACCAGGACTCGATGTCGTCGAGGTAGCAGAACTGGCCCACGCACCCCGCCAGCCGGGCCTGCGCCAGTTCGTCCTGCAGTCCCGAGTTGGGCCCGCCCGCCAGGGTGCCCTTCGGCGGATGCGGCAGGCTGGGGTCGAGCTGGTGGGCGTACCAGCGGCTGTGCTGGTTCTTCGCGAAGTCGGTGCCGTAGCCGGTCACATACGACAGGTTCAGCGCGTTGCGGCCGAGGATGTAGTCCAGCCCCTCCAGGACGCCGTCGCGGTAGCGGGCCTCGCCGGTCAGGTCGTGGGCCACGGCCAGCACCACCAGGTTGTTCAGCACCATGCTGTTGGAACCCCAGTCCCACTGGTTGCCCGGGGGAGCGTAGGCCACCGCGTACGGGTGGGCCCGCTGGACGGCGAGGTACCGGTCCGCGCCGGCGATCACCGACGCGCGCACGTCGTCACGGCCGGGCAGTTCACTGGGCGTCAGGGCGAGGTCGAGGCGGGCGGCGGCCGCGGTTGCCGCCCAGTCGAAGGCGTACGGCCCGAACACGTCCGCGGTGTGCAGCGGGGAGGCCAGCACCGCGTCGGCGTACTGCTGCTCGGCGGTGGTCAGGTACAACTCGGCGGCCGCCCAGTAGAACTCGTCGCGTACGTCATCGTCGTCGTAGGGTCCGCCGCCGGTCGCGTCGTCGACCGGGGCGTACCGGATCGGATTGGTCTCCGCCGCCGTGTAGGCCGTCCGCGCGGCAGCCAGCAGAAGGTCCGCGTAGTCCGCGTCGTACTTGCGGAAGATCCGCGCCCCCTGGGCGGCGACGGCGGCCAGGTTCAGCGTCGCCGCGGTGGACACCGGACGCAGTACGCGCGGCCGCGGATTGAGGTGCGGCAGGGTCGGCAGGCCGATCCACTCGCTGTCGTGCATCTTGTGGTGCGCCATGCCGTCCGGCGCCTGCATGCGCAGCAGGAAGTCGAGCTCCCAGCGCACCTCGTTGAGCAGGTCCGGAATCCCGTTGCCGCTCTCCGGGATGTCGAGCGCCAGATCGTCGACGCCACCGCGGTGCTCGAAGGCGTGCAGCAGTTGCCACACCGTGATCCCGGCGTTGACCACGTATTTGCCCTGGTCGCCCGCGTCGTACCAGCCGCCGCGCACGTCGAGGCGGTAGTCGCCGGCGTCCGGGGCGCAGGGCACGTCGCTGTCACTGAGATGCCCGGCCGGGCGGCCGTAGCCGGGGCGCAGTTCGTCACGGATCTCGATGCCGGACCGCTGGCAGTAGAAGAACTTCATCGCGTCGGTGAGCAGCGGGCGGTAGAGGCCGGCGCCGATGGTGAACGGGCGGCTGGTCGCTCCGTCGGCGGTCAGCGCGTAGCCGGTGCCGGTCTCGTGGTGGATGCCGAAGTCGATGGTGTGAACGTTCTGCCCGGAGGAGGCATCCGTGCCGCGCGGCTCGGTCGTCCCGGTCGCGACGACCCGGCCGTCGCCGTCGGTGAGCTGCCAGGGCAGCGGCTCGAGGGCGTCGGTGACGACGGTGGCCCGCTTCGGGCCGGACGGCAGATAACCAACCTGATTGACCGCGACTGACGCCATATGGGAACGCTCCCAGTTTTCCGGGGGCGCTGTCAAACATCAAAAAATGTCGGGGGGTACGGCTACCGTGCGCGCCATGACGGGGTGGGAAGGTGACCGGCTCGAACTGGCCGGTCGCCGGCGGGTGCGGCGCTACGCCGTGCCGCAGCGGATGATCGACGAGTGCACGGCGGCGCGGGAGCGCGGCGACTGGCGGCTCGCGTGCGAGGCCGGTGACATCGTCGCCGACTTCGAGAGCCCGGACGAGGCCGGCCTCTTCGCCGACGCCCTTGCCGGGTTCGCCCCCGACCTGCTGCGATGGCACGCGCCACGGGCAGCCGACTTCACCGCGAGTGTCGCCCCCGGACTGGATCTCGTGCTCACCCCGGACAGGCCGTTCGGGCCGGACACGGCCGTGCTGGCCGTGCGCACACCACCGGAGCTGCCGGATCCCTTCGAGATGCGCCTGCCGTACGGCAACCAGCGGATGAGACTGCGGATCCGCCGCGCCGGCGAGCTGGAGCCACATCGTGCGGTCTGGCTCGCACCCCACCAGTGGGACGCCCGCCGGGCCGGCGATCTGCGCACCGCGATCGGCGGGGACGACCGGCGCATCCCCTTCTTCGAACCGGACGGCAGCCCTCGCGCGCAAGCCCTGCTCGGGTCCGGCGACGATCGCCCGGCCCGGACGGAGCGGGCCTGGCTCACCCGCCGGAGCGGTGCCACATGGGCGGAGGCGGGCCTGCTGTCCGACACCCCACCGCCCGTCGGCCAACGATCCGATGCGGGCATGCCGACGATGACGGCGATCGTCGACCCGTTACGCCTGGCCGCCGAGGCGCGCCGACTCGGCCACCAGACACGGCGGCCGGTGTGGATCGTCCGGTACGAACGTCGCCACGTCCTCGCGGTGACCGTTCAGGGGGACACGGTCACCGCGGCCACGGTCGAGTGGGACGACGTGCTCGACCCCCGGCCACGGTTGCATCCCGCCCAGGTCGAGTTCTCCGCCGACCTCGCGCTGCTCCGGCACGGCCGGCTCACACCGGGTGAGCTCCACCCACTGGTCCGCGAGGCTTTGTTCCCGCAGGACCCGGCGGTGCCGCCGCCCGCGACGGTGCTGCCCTCGGAGCGGGTTCGCGTCCGCTGCCAGGGCGACTGGCACGACCTGCACCATCACGCGGGACGCCTCACGATCCCGGCACACACCGACGCCGAACATCAGCGGGAGAAAGCCTTGCGAGCCTTCGGCGGAACGTCGAGCGGCTGCTTCGGGGCGGCTCATGTGTGGGCCGGTGCGACCGGACGACTGCCGAAACGGTTGTACACCGTCCGGCGAGATCTGTGGCACCGGATCTGGCACGGCGGCACCGATGCTGTCCTGGAGCTGCTGGACGCGGGCCTGGATCCGATGATCCGCGACAGGTCGGGGCGGACCCTCCTCCACATGATGGGCTCGTTCGACCATGAGCGCCTGCTGCCACGGCTGCTGTTGTCCGGAGCCGACGTCAACGCCCGCGAACGCGACGGCCGGACCCCGCTGGTCCGCGCGATCGAGCAGCGCTGGGCGCTGTCCATCGTCGAGGCGCTCGCCGAGGCGGGCGCCGACCCGCACGTCGAGATGGAGGACGATCCCTGGGCCGACGCCCCGTCCCCGCAGACGTTGCTGACCTGGCTGACGGGTTCATCGTCATCGTGGTTCTGGAAGTCCGACTACCACCCGGAGGCGCTGGCCATCCTGCAGGCCCACGCCGTCAGCGGCTCGACAACGCCTGCCGGACCCGGTGCCGGCGCAGGCTGAACGCGAGGTCGACCAGGGAGATCAGGATGAGCAGCGCGACGATCTCCTTCGCGGTGCGGTCGGCCGGGCCCGTGACGAACACGGGTTCCGACACCACCCAGGTCAGCACCGCGCACAGGATCAGGCCCAGTGTCAGGTCGGTGGTGTGGTTCCACGGCAGCAGGCGGCCCTGCACGATCACCACCGCCTGCAGCGCCAGGGTGAGCACCAGCAGGCCCAGCACGATCGGTCCCCGTACAGCCAGGAAATCACTGTCGTAGGCGAGGGCGTCGTAGGCGGCTGGAGCGGCGTTGCCGCCACTGAACAGGTGCAGCATGGCCGGGGGATCGACGAGCGCAACGGTGCCGGCGATGTAGGACACGAGCGCGGCGACGCGCCCGGGCCGGCTGATCCGGTCGGTCGGCATCGGGCGAGGCTTCCACGCCGTGGCCGGGCGGCGCCTGCGCCACCAGGCCGTGATGGCGAACCAGGCGGCGAGCACGCCCAGCCAGCCGAACAGCCACGGCGTGGCCTGATCGACCGCCGCGTCCAGGTCACGCTGTGGCGGCACGTGGTCGATGAGCTCACCGAGCACGGCTCCGATCAGGATGAGGGCGGCGCCGCCGAGAGCGAGGGTGAACAGCCGCCGTGAGTCGGAGGGGTCGATCACGACGATCGGTGCCCGGTAGCGGGCTGCCACGTCGGCGGGACGGCCGAACCCGCCGAGCACCGCGGTCACCGCCTCGTCCCGGGCGGACCTGGTCTCGGCGGCGTCGGACACCTCCTCGGCGATCGCGTCGCGCAGCTCGCGGGCCACGTCGGCGCGCTGCCGTTGCGGCAGCAGCAGCACGACCTCCGCCACGTAACCGTCGATCATCTCGTCAGCCGTCATCACGTCCTCCTTCGCCGAGGATGTCGTCCATCGCCTTGGTGATCCCGTGCCAGGTGGTGGTGAGGCGGGCGAGCAGGTCACGGCCGGCGTCACTGAGCACGTAGTAGCGCCGGTTCGGGCCCTGGGTGCCGCGCCACTCGCTGGTCAGCACGCCCTGACTCTCCAGCCGCCGCAGCAGCGGATAGAGGGTGCCCTCCTCGATCGGCATCCCGGCGGCGATCAGGGACTGGCGCAGCTCATAGCCGTATCGCAGGGTGCCCAGCCGGGACAGGACGGCGAGTACCACGACACCCCGGCGGAGCTCCAGCTCGAGCTTTTCGTGTGCGTCACCTACCATGCGGCACACTGTACTGGGTGGTACACAGTAGGTGCCAGTCTGCGCTTTATGATCCGGCGATGAACGTACCCATCACACTCACGACCGCCGCGACGCCGACATCTTCCGCTCTGACCCTTCGCCCCTGGTGCGTGGAAGACGTCACTGCGCTGGTTGAGGCGCATCAGGACCGGGATTTCGGACGCTGGACGGTCTCGCCTATCGACAGTGAGGACGACGGCTTGCGGTGGGTGCGGGCTCAGGAGCGGGGCTGGGCGGCGGGTGACCGGTTCGGCTTCGCCGTCCTCGAAGCGGGCTTCGACGCGGTGCCGCCGCGGTTGGTGGGCAACGTGGTGCTCAAGGAAGTCGCGTCCGGCAAGCCGTCCGCCCAGGTCGGCTACTGGACGGCGGCGCGGGCTCGTGGGCGGGGTGTGGCCTCACGGGCCCTGGAGACTCTCACCGCCTGGTCTTTCGACGCGTTCGGAGCCGACGGCCTGGAATGCCTCGAGCTTCTTCACCAGGTCGACAACGTGGCGTCCTGCCGCGTCGCCGAGAAGAGCGGCTACCGACTCGACAGGATCATGCCCTCGGCTCCCCCCGTCTACCCGCTCGACGGTCATCTGCACATGCGGCGCGGCTGATCCCGTCAGCAGCGCTCGCTGAGAAACCGGTAGGCGCGCTCACGCATCGCGGCGGTGAAGACGTGCCCGGCGTCGTACAGCGCCAGCTCGGCCCGGTCGCCGAGCGTGCGCTCCACGGCGGTGAACAGTTCCTCGGCGCCGCGGCTCCACTTGTCGGCCGTACCGGCGGAAATGAGCCAGTGCCGTCCGCCCGAAGCCGGCGATGACGTCCTCGAGGTCGTGCCGCGCGGCGAAACCGGGCAGTACGAACTCGGCCTGGACGCCGGTGTCGTGCGAGTACGAGTGACGAAACGGGATGCAGCCGCAGTGCGAGACCGAGGCGGTGATGCGATGGTCGTACGCCGGCGCCCACAGGGGCATCCGGCCGCCGTAGGAATGGCCGAGGAACCCGATGCGGTTCGCGTCGACCTCAGGGCGCGACGTCAGATAGTCCAGAGCCGTCGAAACCTCGTGAGGGCATGACGCGAACAGGGTCCGCCCCTGGACCAGCCGGGTGGACAGCTCGAACCAGGTGACGTTGGACGCCCCGCCCGGGCTCCAGTTGCGCTCCTCTTACCGAGATCGAAGCGGGAGGCGTGCTGGTTATGGCAGAAGACCGCCGGGGCCGGCCCGGCAAGACCATGGGGAATGCAGACGTACGCCGAGACTCGCTCACCCGCTCCGACGGCATACGAGACCTTTTCGGACCTGTAGCGACCACAGTCGACCCGCTCGAGACACTCGACCGCAAGCTCCACCTTCGCCGGCAGGGCCAAGATCCCAAGCCGTACGCGGTGACTGGCTATCCTGGCCTCTGTCGGCCGCGCCTACGGGCATTTCGCTGGGCTGTTTCACGACTGCGCCGCACGGGCGATCATGCTGCGCTCCCTTTCTGTGCGCACCTGGTCGTAGCGCGCCCCGCGGCAGCGCAGTGTCAGTTGCATGGAGGCGTCTCTGTTGAGGGGTTCACCCGTGTCGACCCTGGTCAGCTTCACTGCCCTGTCACGCCCACCACTCACGATGCGCTCAGTGCCGATGAACGCCACCGAGTTGATCATGGCACCGTGCCGCCGGACCTTCCAGACCGGTTCGATGAGATCGGGCACGATTCTGAAGAGAAGAAGGGACCCATCCCGGCATCCGGCCGTCAGCAGCACCTCATGACCGGACGATCGCACGATGTCGAGACACCTGATGCCAGGGCTGAAGTGATCGAGTTGTTCAGGAATGGGATCGCCGACCAGTGCATGGAGCCATTCCTCTTGAGCGACCACGAAACCCCACCCATCGAGTTGTGTGTAGGACACCGGTGATCCGACGAGCAGGAGTCTGTCTAGGACCGTTCTGTCAACGGTGTTCATCCGAACCGCCCGCGTCGCGCCCTCATCGAGCTCTTCTACGTAGAACGCGTCCGACCGACCCGCGGAGGGAGGGCGCATCGGTGGTTTGGTGGTGAACCGCGTTTCCGTAGCCCACTTGCCATCGCGAGGTGACAGCACCGTCACGCTGCTATCACCACACACCAGCAGCCGGCCGCCCGGTGTTACCTCGATCCGCTCGATGGCATGGTCGGTAATGGCGGCGACGAGGCTTTCCCACTGGCGGCCGAATCTCGGCTGCCAGGTTCGGATCGTGCGGTCGTCGTATGCGGCGACGATCCGATCGTCGTCGAGCGCTGCGACTCCGACGACGATCGACGTCTCCTCAAGTCGCACACCTTCGAGATCCGCCCCTGTGAGATCCGAGTTTTCCAGGTTGGCGTTGTCGAGGTTGGCATGCCGGAGAGAGGTGCCTGCCAGATTGGCTCTGCTGAGGTTCACTCCCGCGAGTGATGCGTAGTCCAGTCGTAGTCGAGCACAGTCGGCGGAGGGGATCGCACCGCCTGATGCATGGAGCAGGGTGATGGCGTGACCGCCGAGGTATCTGGTGGGCAAGCCAAGCGTTGCCGACCTGGTGAAGCTCTCAAGTACACCCCAGACGTGCTCACGATCCGGAGCCTCGCGGATCATCGATGCGGTGAAGTGAACGATCTCCGGCAGCGGAGGCAGCGCATCAAGGATTGTCGACGCGTGAGGGCGGTCCTCGCGTAGCGCGCGCAGTAATGCGGACGCCACGAAATACTCCTGCATCGACCTGTGGAAGAACGTCACCGGCCAGCGGTCGGTGTCCGGCGCCGGTGCTGCCTTGAGCAGGGATCGGATACCGACCTGAGCGGTGGCGTTCTGGGCGTCGACCGCTGTTGGTGCCTCGTCCGTACCGTCGCTTGTCTTCCACAGGGCGGCGGCCAGTTCCCGTTCGGAACCGCCAAATTCGGTGAGGTAAATGTAGTTGTGATCAGCCTGCTGGAGGCGTACCGCGACTTGTTCTAGCACAGACTTCAGGTTTTCCAGGAGCTCCTTTTTCAGTACTTGTTTGTTGATCATGAAGTCGAGCTTGTGTCGCAGGCTCCGTTCGACGTACTTGCTATAGAGGATCAGTTCGCTGAACTCGTCCTCCGGAAGGTCGGGGAGAGTCTCCCAGATCATGCTCAGGAACAAGGGCTTCGCGGCGAGCCCGATCGGGTCGTAGAGGCTACGGAGCCGGGTCAGTCGTCGCCTGTCGGCGGGATCGGTAGCCAGGCTCTCCAAGTGCCTGATCCGTTCGGTCCGGGCGACCGAGGACAGCTGAAGGATGGCCGGCTGGCCGAGCTGATCGAGGATCCTCTCCCGATTCCGCCCAGCTTCGAAAATTCGACCCCGGGAAGTCACAACTATCCGCACATCCGAGCCGGTGATCTCCCTCAGACATGAACCGAGTCCGTCGATGTTCGCTTCGACTGCCTCGGTTGAGAGGTCCTTCGACATCTCATCGAAGCCGTCGAGAATCACCACGCATCGGGTCGAAGCGGCAACTTCCGTCCATTGCGTCAGCGTAACGCCGATTTGATCGAGCCGGTTGACCAGCAGGGCTCGTCCGCCCTCTGTTCCGCTGAACAGGCCGAGCGGAATTCGCAGTGGCAGGATCCCGTGTTCCGGCTCCTCGAGGAAGCGTTCGCAGAGGTAGCGGCTCAGCTCATATGTGAAGAAGCTCTTGCCCTCGCCGAAGTCGGCAAGCAACAGGAGAGCCGGACGACCTGGACCAGCAGGCTCGGCCAACCAGGCGATAACCCTCTCCATGAGGGTCCCCTCGAGAACCGATCCGTCGACGTCGGCCGCCCGTACATCGACGTGTCGTTCGTGGAGTGCAGCGAACTCGGCGGGCTTTTCGGCGCCGATGCAGTGAAGTGCGGGTGTTCGTAGGTATCTCTGCCACGACTCGTCGAGCCGGACGTGCGGCATGAGGCGGGCGCGAATGTTTGCGACGATCTGTTCCTTTGAAGGTGCGGAACCATCGGGCGGTTCCCCGTAGAGACCCGCGTATACCACCGGGTCGAGGGAGAACAGCTCCCGGACGCCGGACTGCGGGCTCCAGACCTGAATCTTGAAGGGGAAAGTACCGTCATGGCCTGCATTCCGGAGTAATTCTTCGAGGTCGTTGGACGGATCGGCATGCGGGGATATGAGAATCCAGTGGTCGATGGGGGAGTCTCGGTAATACGTCTTGGTCTGCCAAAGCTTCTCGATGACGTCGTTGGTACGTACCGGCCGTGTCAGGTTCTTGCACTCGATGTGGCAACGTACGTTCGGGCGTCCGGCAACCGAGCAGTCGAGTCGTACATCGTGCCCGAACTGGATGCCAGGGTTCTGTCGCCGAATGCCATTAAGCAGGTTGCTCCGACTATCCGGGCTGAGCTGAAAGAAGCGTTCCAACAGTTGGACGGTTGCTTCCTCCAGCGCTTCCCCAGCCTGCACCGGCGAGCGAGCAGCAGAAGGAACGATGTTGTGTCGCCGTGGATGAGCGGTTGCCTGATGCGGCGCCGACCCTTCTGGCTCCACGTCTTCCTCCACCGGCGCATCAGGGGCCGTGTGTGAGGACTCGGGTATCGTTCCGAAGGGAAGCTCATTGCCCTCTGCCAGGGCCGACCAGAGGCCGGAAACAATGTCCCGGTCGCTGTCCTGCCAGGTGAGGAAACCGAACTCCGATACGTCGTCGAGAGCCAGTTCGCGCAACTCCGCCTGAGCTTCGTCGTACCGCTTCTCATGGACGAGGATTCGCAGCCTGTCCTGGCCTTCGTTCGCCGGGGGAGCCAGCGTGCCAGCCAGCAGCGCGCCCACGGTACTGAACTCTTCGAAGCGGTTCGGCGAGAAGGCTGTATCAAGGTTCATCGCTTCGAGCGCGGCTCTCAGCCATTCCTGGAGCGGTCCATACCGGTCATGCAGTTGTTCCGACGCTCGGTGTATCGCATGGAGTGGTTCCTGACCTGCTGCCAGATCATCGAGTAGCCGCCGCGCTGAGCGGTCGCCGTAGCCGAACGCGATCGCTTCGAACAACGCGCGGTAGATGTTGTTCTCCGGGTAGGCCACCGAAAAGAAGCCTACGAAGCCGGTCGGATCCGTGGCGGCACGCTGAAGCACTTCAGCACGGTCGTATTGTGGTGGATAGGCGACATCCGCCATCGTGTATTCGTGGTCGGCTAGTGAAGCCAAACGTGCGTCGGAGAAGAGTGGCACACCGTCCTCGATTCGCAGCACGCGGGACATTGGCTACTCAGTGTGTCCTACCTGTACCGCCTCCGCGAGGGGCCTGACCAGCGCCAGCCTGGGTCAGAACTCCGTCGAGGCGTGATCGATGACCACGGCGAGTTCGCGGGCACTCAAGCCTACCGGCACCTGCGCCTCGACTGGGCCAACAACCATGGATGGGCGTCCTTAAACCACATCGGGCCGTGACGAAGCCTCATTTCGGTGTTCTCCGCGCTCCGGGGCTAGCCTGAGTTCGTGGACATCTCTGAGCTGGCGCAGCTGGCCCAGGAGGCGTGGTTTCGTGGGCTGGCCGCGGGCGGGTTCGCTCAGGTCAGCGTCGGGGGAGGGTTCGCGGTGTCGACGGGCCTGGACTCCAACACCGAGAACGGCGCCGTCGTCACCCCGTCGGTCCTTCGCAGCCCCCACGAGCTGGACGTGCTGCTCGACTGGCTGCGTGAGAAGGCCGTGCCCGCCTCGGTGCTCGTCACCGGGCCGCCGGATCCGGAAGCGACCGCCCGGCTGATCGACCGGGGATTGGTGCCGGAACGCACCGGCAACAACATGGGCCGTGTGCTGACCGGCGCGGAGAACCTGCCCGCATCGCAGTGGCAGATCAGCGAAGTCCTCGACGTCCCGGCGCTGCGCGAGAACCAGCGCGTCTACGCCGACGACGGCTGGTGGGACGAACCCGGCGGACTCGACGACCAGGTCGAGGTCGCCGCCCGCCTCGGGTTCGGCCCCGGCCGGCCGATCCGGCACTGGACCGCCCGCCACCAGGGAGTTGCGGTCGGGGCCGCCACCTCGTTCCAGTTCGGTGACGCGGTGCTGCTCGTCCACTGCTGCGTCGCCGCACCCTGGCGCCGCCGGGGGATCGGGGCCGCGCTCACCCGGGTCAGGCTCGCGGCCGCCGCCGGTCGGGGCGCCGTCCAGGCAGTCCTCTTTCCCTCACCGGACGGCTACCAGCTGCATCATTCCCTTGGGTTCGAGCTTGCGCCGGTCCGGCCCGACCGCTGCTTCTACCTGTACTAGTGCCTTGATCGACCCGAGCCGAATCCGCGCCGCCGTGGTCTACCGTTGACCATCGCGAGGCTGCGCCGTGGACCATGTGTTCACGGCGCAGCCCCGCTATTGTGCCGGTCAGCAGCGGGTGAGGGACAACCCGTCGAACTGGCTGCGGTGCCACAGGATGTTGCCGTTCGGCGTCATGTCGCTGGCGATGACGTATCCGCTCGAGTTACGGCCCAGGTAGTGGCCGGCAACGCTGAACCGGATCTCGACCCAGGTGGAGTCCAGGTAGCACACGAACCAGTAGTCGAATCCGTCAGGATTGGTTCCGGTCGCGGAGACTCGTCCGGTGGAGATGTCGGCGGTCAGGTACCGGTAGGCGTTCGAGGAGAACGCGACCTTGCGGGTTCCGGTCGGGTTGTGGGTGCCGGCGTCGCAGAACATGAAGTTCTGGAAGCCGTTGCCCCCACGCCCCAGGCGTACGTGCCACGGCTGACCCGGTTCCACCACCGCGTTGAGCCCGGTCTCCCCATGCACGAGTGTCCGCCAGCCGTGGCAGGGCGCTGCTGCGGCCTCGGCGGGCGACACCGCGAACAGCGCCGTCCCGACCATCACCACCGCGGCGAGGATCGCCGCGGCGGATCTCCCGAAGAGGGGCCTCGAAGTCGCCGGTGCGGGTGCGCCGGGTGTCTCCCCACTGATGTCTGTCACGAGTTTTCCTTCCGTTGACGAGGTCGGTGCAGGACATGGCGGAACCGTCTGTCCCGCTGGGTCGGAACCCGGGCTTCGCGACGAACCGGCCGTGTGTCTCGATGGCGGCTGAATGCCACCTCAGCTGGTGCGAGGCGGGCCGCAAGGGGCTTCTCCGTTGCCTTGATTCAACGGGCGGGGCCGACCGGGCGACAGGAGATGAACAGGCGGTTTGGCGGCGGTTTCGGGACACCGCCGTAAACGGGCCTCGGATATCGTGCATCCAAGCTTCGGGGGAGGGCTTGGACAGTGGATTTCGGCGGTCTGGTGCGAGCCTTCCGGACCCGCGCGCTGTACACACAGGAGGAACTGGCGGCTCTGACGGGCCTCAGCGTGCGGCACCTGCGGGAGATCGAGTCGGGCCGCGCGGGCACGCCTCGCGGCAGCACCGTCCGGATGCTCGCCGGAACTCTGGCGCTGTCCCCGCCTGATCTGGAGACCTTCGAGCTGGCCGCGCGCAGCGGCCCGAGAACGGCAACCCGGCAGCCGGATCCGCCCCCACCGGCGCAACTGCCGCCTGACGTGACGGCGTTCATCGGCAGGGAGGGGCCGATCGCCGAGCTCGACACTCTGGCGCGCCCGAGGGACGGCCCGTCGGACGTGGTGCTCGTCCTCGCGATCACGGGTACCGCCGGAGTGGGTAAGACCGCGCTGGCCGTTCACTGGGCCCATCGCGTGCGGACCGCGTTCCCCGGTGGGCAGTTGTACGCGAACCTGCGCGGCTACGATCCGGACCGGCCGGTGAGCGCCGTCGACGCCCTGGCGGCGTTGCTGAGCGGGCTGGGCGTGGCCGGCGAAAACGTCCCCGTGGGCGTTGCGGAGCGGGCCGCCCGGTTCCGTAGTGAGGTGGCAGACCGGAGAATTCTCATCCTGCTCGACAACGCCTCGTCGGTGGACCAGGTTCGCCCGCTGTTGCCCGGAACACCGTCGTGCCTGGTCCTGGTCACCAGCCGCGACAGCCTGTCCGGGCTGGTCGCCCGCGACGGCGCGCATCGAGTTCCGTTGGACGTGCTGTCGGCGCCCGACGCGGGCCGGTTGCTGCGCCGGCTCATCGGCACTCGTGTCGATGCCGACCCCGGTGCGGCCGCTGTCCTGGCCGACCGGTGCGTCCGGTTGCCGCTTGCCTTGCGGATCGCCGCCGAACTCGCCACCGCGCGGCCCTCGGCGGCGCTCGGCGAACTGGCCGGCGAACTGGAGGACCAGCAGACACGGCTGGAACTTCTGGACGCCGGCGGCGACCCCTGGTCCGACGTCGCGGCGGTGTTGTCCTGGTCGATGCGTCACCTGCCACCGGACGTGGTTCATCTGTTCGGCCTGCTGAGCCTGCATCCCGGAACCGACTTGGACAGCTTCGCCGCGGCAGCGCTGGCCGACATCTCCAGGCCGGCTGCCGGCCGGGGCCTCCGGCTGCTCGCCCGCGCCCACCTCATCCATCCCACCGGCCCTGACCGGTACGGCATGCATGACCTGCTGCGCGCCTACGCCACCAGCCTGGCCCGCGCCGAGCACAGCACCGAGCTCCGGCGCTCGATACAGGACCGGCTGTTCGGCTACTACCTGGGTACGGCTGCCGACGCCATGAATCGCCTGCATCCGGCGGACGCCCACCACCGTCCCGTCATCGCGGCGGTCACCACGCCGCAGCCCGCCCTCGCCGACCCGGTGGCCGCCCGCGAATGGCTTGACAGCGAACGCCACGCCCTCATCGCCGTAGCCGCTCACACGGCCACACATGCGTGGCCGGCCCATGCCACCCGGCTCTCGGCAGTGCTGTTCCGTTACCTCATCGGCGGACACCACACCGACGCCTTGACCGTGCACGAGCACGCGGTGCATGCCGCCCAGCACGCCGGCGACCTGAACGGACAGGCTCAAGCCCTGACCCACCTCGGGGCCACCCAACTGCGGTTCGGTCGCAACCAACTGGCCGCCCGCCACCTCCGGCAGGCGCTGGCTGTGTTCGAGCAGGCCGGGGATCTGACCGGGCAGGCCCGTGCGCTGACCAGCCTTGGGGATGTCGACCAGCGGATGGGCAACTATCCGTCGGCAACCCGGCGGCACGAGCGGGCGCTCGTCCGGTACCGCCACGTCGGCGACCGCTCCGGCGAAGCCCACGCGCTGACCAAGCTCGGCATCATCCAGGAGCGGCTGGGCCGCTACCGCGAGGCCATCGCGTATCACGAGCAGGCGCTGGCCCTGTTCCGGCGAAGCGGCGACGATCCTGGTGAAGCCGCCGCGCTGAGCAACCTCGGCGACGCCGAGGGCAAGCTCGGACGGTACGGGCCGGCGACGGAGCATCTGGAGCGCGCCCTGACCCTGTACCGCGAGACCGGCAATCCCGACGGCAATGCCTGGGCGCTGGACAACCTCGGCGCCCTGTACGCCCGCCGCGGCCAGCCGGGCAGGGCCGCCGACTACCGCCGACACGCCCTGTCGATTCACCGCGAGACCGGTGAGCGATACGGTGAGGTCTGCGCTCTCAACGGACTCGGCGAGGCCGCTGACCGCACCGGCTGTGTCGCTGACGCCGTCCGTTACCACCTCGCCGCCCACACCGTCGCCGCCGCGATCGGTGATCGCCACCAACTGGCCCGGGCGCACGCCGGTCTCGGTCATGCCCATCGCGCCCTCGGTGAGGCCGGCCGCGCCCACTATCACTTCGAGCAGGCGTGGATCCTCTATCGCCGTCTCGGAACACCCGAGGCCGAACGGATCCGCGACCACCTCAGCACCGGGCTGCCCGAGGAGTCCCGGCCTGCGCCGCACCACGATCTGGGCGGAGCTTCCGGCGCCACGACACCGACCTGACGAGCCGGCTCCGGCCCGGCCAGACGGCTGTTCCCACCTCCACTAGCCCGGCTGCGCGTCCCCCTGCAGGCGGACGCGCGGGCCCGCTGTCCCCTCGTAGGGCTACCCGGCGAATCACTACGTGGCCGGACGGAAAACGCCTCCCACTTCGGCAGCATTTCTCGTGTCGGACAGCACGACCGAGCGAAGCGGAGCCGAACTGATGGACAGCGTGACAGGACCCGAGGACGTCATCTGGGACATCACCTACGCGTGTCCTCTGCGCTGCTCCCACTGCTACTCCGAGTCCGGCCGGCGGCTCGCCCGCCAGCTCGGCCCCGCCGACCTGATGCGGCTCACCGAGGCGGTGCTTCGCTGGCATCCGCGGTCGGTGACCATCTCCGGCGGCGAACCGCTCCTGGTCAAAGGCGTCTTCGAGGTGGCCCACCGGCTCGGTGAGGCCGGCGTCGAGCGGCTGCTCTACACCAGCGGCTGGACCCTCGACGAGGCCCTGGCGCGGCAGACCGTCGCGAACTTCGACCGGATCATCGTCAGCGTCGACGGGGCCACCGCCGCCGTGCACGACGGTATCCGCGGACGCCGGGGATCGTTCGACCGGGCGCTCAACGCACTCGACCTGCTCGATCGGGTCGCCGGGGACCGGGTCCCGTTCGGCGTGGACTACACCGTGATCCGCAGCAACTTCGACGAGATCCCGGACGCCTGCGAGCTGCTCGGCGCACGGCTGCCGCACCTGCGGTCCATCTCCTTCGGAGCGGCCGTCCCGGCGGGCCTCGCCTCCCGCGCCGACTTCGCCGAGCGGGAGCTGCTGACCGAGGAACAGCGGAAGAGGCTGATCGATCCCGGCTTCGTGGCCGGACTGCGCGCCCGGGCGCCCGGCAACCTGCGGGTGAGCACGAGCGACAACCGGATCCTGCAGATGCATCCCGACCGGGTACGGTCCGCCGCCGATTTCCCGGCCGTGCAGATCGAACCGGACGGAGCCGTACGGGCCATGGCGATCTACGAGGGCACCGTCGGCAACCTGTTCACCGACGAGCCGGACCTGGTCTGGCAGCGCGCCGTCGACCGCTGGCGCGACCCGTTCGTGGTCGCCGCACTCGGGCCGGCACACACCGCCACGCAGTGGGCCGAGGCCACCCGCCGCATCGACACGCGGTACGGCAGCGACGACGACCGGGCGCGCATAGCCCGCAGGCCCGCCCACCGCTGACGCCCCGCCCACCGGAGGTTCCCCGTCATGAAGGTCAACCTGCAACAGCTCGCGCCGTACTGCCTGGCCGACCCCGACTTCTTCGAACACCCCGATCGGCTCTCCGACGCCGGACAGCGCTTCGCGGCAGCCGACCGCCCGGCCCCGGCCGGCTGGCGGCGCAGCGAACACGGCCTGTGGGTGTCGCTGCGCCCCCTCGACGTCACGCTTCCGGCGCAGGGCTGGAAGATCCACGTGTCGGCCCGGCTGGAGGACGCGGCCCGGGTGTGCGACATCGTCACCGACCACTGCCTCGCCGAGCGGATCCCGTTCAAGCTGCTGCGTAGCCGGCGCGTCGCCCACCTGCTCAACGGCAAGTACGCGGACCGCAGCGGCAGCGGCAAGCTGCTGACCGTCTACCCGCCGGACGAGGCGGCGCTGGCCCGGACCCTGCCCGCCCTGTCGGCGGCGCTGACCGGCACCGCAGGGTCGTACATCCTCAGCGACCTGCGCTACGGCGACTCCGGCGTGTTCGTGCGCTGGGGCGGATTCGCCGACCGCACCGTGCCGGACGAGGACGGCCGGCCGGTTCCCGCGGTGCAGGCACCCGACGGCACCCTCGTGCCCGACCAGCGCGGCACCAGCTTCACCCTGCCGCCCTGGGTGGACGTTCCCGAGGTGCTGCGCCCGGACTTCGAGCGCTGGCGCGACGGCGATGGTGACGGCGACTTCCCGTACGAGGTGAGCAGCGCGCTGCACTACTCCAACGGCGGTGGCGTCTACCTGGCCCGCGACACCCGTACCGGCGAGCAGGTGGTGCTGCGTGAGGCCCGCCCGCACGCCGGACTCGACAGCAACGGCGACGACGCCGTCACCCGGCTGCGCCGCGAACACACCACGCTGCTGCGTCTGCAGGGCCTGGACTGCGTACCCCGCCTCATCGAATACCGCCAGGCCTGGGAACACCACTTCCTGGTCGAGGAGTACATCGAGGGCGCCACCCTGCTCGACACCATGCTGCACCGGCAACCGCTGGTCGAACCCGACCCCGAACCCGGCGCTCTGGCCTCGTACACCGCATGGGCCCTCGACGTCGCCGACCGGCTCGACCGCGCGCTGGCCGCCGTGCACGCCCGCGGTCTGCGCTACGGCGACCTGCACCCGGGCAACGTGCTGCTGCGCCCGGACGGCCGGGTGGTCCTGGTCGACTTCGAACTGGCCACCGACCTCGCCGATCGGCGGCCGCCAGCGCTCGGCGCACCCGGGTTCACCCCACCCGCGCACCTGTCCGGCAGCGCGGCCGACCGGCACCTGCTCGACCGCATCCGGCTGTGGCTGTTGCTGCCGCTGGACGTACATCCGCAGGTGGAGCCGCATCGGCTCGCCACCCTGGTGCGTGGCGCGGAACGTCTCTACCCGCTGCCGGACGGCTTCGGCACCACCCTGCTACGCCGCCTGCGCCGGGACGCGCCACCCACCGGCTCCACGTACGACACGGCCGGTGACCTGCTCGCCGCTGACCACCCGGACTGGCCCGCGATCCGCGACTCACTTGTGGCCGGCATCCTCGCCACCGCCAGCCCCGGCCGCTCCGACCGGCTCTTCCCCGGCGACCCGGAACAGTTCGCCGACGGAGGGCTGAGCCTGGCCCACGGCGCCGCCGGTGTCCTGCACGCCCTGCACCGGGCCGGCGCGACGATCCCCGGCGAGCACGTCGACTGGCTGGCCGACGCCGCACGGCGGGCCACCCGGCCACGAGCCGGCCTCTACACGGGTCTGCACGGCGTGGCCGGCGTCCTGCACGACCTCGGCCGTACCGACGACGCCCTGGAGATCCTCGGCCGCGCCGCCGGCACGGAAGCCGACGTCTCCGGCGCCGCACTGCTCGACGGGCAGGCCGGTATCGCACTCACCCTGCTGCGGTTCGCCCAGCTGACCGGTGACACGGCGCTGCGGATCCGTGCGCTGCACGCGACCGCCGGGCTCACCGCGCTGCTGGACGGGCACGGCCCGCTGCGGCCACCCGCACAGGGCGGGCTCCTGCGCGGCTCCACCGGCACGGCGCTGCTCCTGCTGCACCTGTACGAGGACACCGGCGACACCTCCTACCTCGACCGGGCCGCGCAGGCGCTGCACCTGGACGCCGCCCGCGGTGAACACCTGCCCAACGGCACCTTCCAGCTCGTGGAAGGCGGCCGCTACCTGGTCAACCTCGACGCCGGCAGCGGCGGGATCGCCATCGTGGCCGCGAGCTATCTGCGGCACCGCAGCGACCCGGCACTGTCCGCCCTCGTCGACGGTGTACGCCGCGGCAGCCGCGTGGTGCTGCTGCGCCAGCCCGGACTGCTCCGCGGCCGCGCCAGCCTGATCACCACGCTGGCCGCGCTGCGCCACCCCGACGACGAGGACGTCCTGCGGGAACACGTACGCCGGCTCGCCTGGCACGCCCGCACCCACCACGGCCACCTGGCCTTCCCCGGCACGCAGCTGCTGCGCCTGTCGGCGGACCTGGCCACCGGCTCCGCGGGCATCCTGCTCGCCCTGAACTCCGCGTTCGAGTCCGACGGTGCGGTCCTGCCGTACCTCGAACCGCGGTCCACCGCCCCTGCCAGCACACAAAGGAGGTGACGACGATGGCGAAGATTCTGAACCTGCAGGCGATGGAGGACACCATGCCGACCAAGGCCTGGCCCTGTTTCAGCTACATCACCACGTTCGACTGCCCGTGACGGCGGGAACGGCCCTCACCGCGATCCGGTGAGGGCCGTTCCACCGTCGTAGCCACCGCGCGGAGGCCGACAGCCATGACCCGTGAACCCGCCCGCTACGCCCGCGAGGGCGACCGGCTGCTGATCCGCTGCACCCGGGACATGACCGGCTGGGCCGCCGCCCTGACCCTGGCCCAGCTCACCATCGCCGGGCTCGCCCTGCTCACGCCCTACCTGTTGGCCGTGGCGGTGGACGCCGCACTGCACCGCACGGGATCCTGGGCGGTCCTCGCCCTGCCGGCCTGCCTGGCCGCCGGTGCGGTGGCCGGAGTGGTGAACACCGTCGCCGAAGCGGCCTGCGTGGCCCGCGGCACCCGCGCGCTGCGCCGCCGCCTCCTGGACCACGCGTTCCGGCTGGGCGTACGCGGGGCCTGGCACTTCGACACCGGTGACCTGACCAGCCGCCTCGTGGTGAGCGCCGCGGGCACCCCGCCGGTGGTGGTCGCCGCCGCCGGCTCCGTGATCGGCGTGCTCACCTCGATCGGCGGGCTCGCCGCGCTGTGGCTTGTCGACTGGCGGTGCGCGGCCGTGTTCCTGCTGGCGGTGCCCGTCTCGGCGATCGTGCTGAGGCGGTTCATCACCGACACGTCGGTGCTGTTCACCCGCTATCAGGCCCGTCAGGCCGAGATCAGCGGCCGGCTCGGGGACGCGCTGGCCGGCGCCCGCACCATCCGCGCCGCCGGAACGCTCGGACGCGAGATCGAACGCGTTCTGGCCCCGCTCCCGGCACTGCGTGCGGCCGGCGACTCCGGCTGGACCGCACAACGCCGGGTCGGCTGGCAGACCACCCTGTTCACCGCGCTCATCGAACTCGCGGTGCTGGCCGTCGCCGGGATCGGTGTGGCCGACGGACGGATCACCGCCGGGCAGTTCCTGGCGGCCGCGGCGTACGTCGTCCTCGCCCTCGGCATGGTGGCTCAGATCGAGGCGTTCCAGGGCATCGCGTTCGCCCGCTCGGCCGCCCGCCGGGTCGCCGAGGTCCTGGCCCGACCGGTGGCCGCGACACCCGGACGCCCGGAGACACTCCCGCCCGGAGCCGGGGAGGTACGCGTACGCGGCCTGACCGTGCTCGGCGACGACGGCGGGCCGATCCTGCGCGACGTCGACCTGGACGTCCCCGCCGGCACCACCGTCGCGCTCGTCGGCCGCAACGGCGCCGGAAAGACGACGCTCGCGTACGCCCTCGGTGGGCTTCTCACCCCCGACCGGGGAACCGTGCTGCTCGACGGCCGGCCACCGGACGCCTTGACCGGTGCCGCCGCCTACGCGTTCGCCGGCCCGCACCTGTGCGGTGCCACGGTCGCCGACGCCATCTCCTACGGACGGCCCGCCGCGACGGACGCCGACGTGCGGCGCGCCGCGGCCTACGCCCGCATCGACGACTTCGTCGACCGGCTGCCCGACGGCTACGCCACCGCTCTGCCCGAGGTCGCCCTGTCCGGCGGGGAGGCGCAACGGCTCGGCCTGGCCCGCGCGTTCGCGCAGCAGGCGCGGCTGCTCGTCATGGACGACGCCACCGCGGGCGTGGACGCCGTGACCGAGGCGCAGATCGCCGAGGCGCTCACCGGCCCCGCGGGTGGGGACACCCGGGTCGTCGTCACCCACCGGGCCGGCACCGCCGGCCGGGCCGACCTGGTCGCCTGGCTCGACGGCGGCCGGGTACGCGCTGTCGCGCCGCACCGGGATCTGTGGCGCGACCCCGCGTACCGTGCCGTCTTCGCCGACGGCACCGGGACACGGCCGTGATCGCCGGCTGGCCGCTGCTGCGGCGGAGCCTGCCCGGCTCACGGCCGTTCGTGCTGCTGACACTCTGGTCGGCCGTCGAGGCGCTGCCGGCGCTCACCGGCGGTCTGCTGGTGGCGACCGCGCTGGACCGGGGGTTCCTGCGCCAGGAGCCGATGACCGGCCTGGCCTGGCTGAGCCTGCTTGGCGTCGCCGCCGCGGTCCGGGCGGTCGCGGTGGCCCGCACCTACCCGTGGCTGTCGGCCGCGGTCGAACCGATGCGCGACGCCCTGGTCCGGGCGGTGGTCGACGCCACCCTGCGGCGTGCGGTGGCCGGGACCCGGCCCGATCTGGCCGCGGTGGCGCAGCTCGGCCGGCAGGTGGAGACGGTACGTACCCTGGTCGGCACCCTGCTGCGCACGCTGCGCCAGGTGGTGACCGCGCTTGTAGCCGCGACGGCCGGGCTGCTCGCCCTGGCGCCGGCGATCGCGGGGCTCGTCGGCGTGCCGTTGCTGCTGGCCTGGCTGCTGTACGGCGCGCTGCTGGGCCCGCTGGCCCGGCGGCAGGACGAGCTGATCGCCGCCGACGAGACGGTGGCCGCACAGGCCGGCGCCGCCCTCGCCGCCGTGCGTGACATCCGGGCCTGCGGCGCGACGAGCCGGGTGACCGGCGAGGTCGGCGCCGCCATCGACCGGCAGGCCCACGCCACCCGGCGCTTCGCGCACCTCGACGCGGTACGCAGCGTGGTCCTCGTGATCGGCACGCAGGCGCCGGTGGTCCTGGTGGCGGTGTGCGCACCGATGCTGCTGCGCACCGGGGCGGCGACCGTCGGCGAGGTGGTGGGCGCGCTGACCTACCTGGTGGTCACGCTGGCACCGGCGGTCCGCGCCCTGATCGGCACGCTCGGCTCCTGGTCGGTACGGATGCGCGCGGTCCTGCGCCGGCTCGACCTGGCCTGCGCGGCACCGGAGCCGGCCGCCGACGGCACCGCCGAGGCCGGTCCCGGATTCGATCTCGAGGCGGAGAACCTGACCTTCGGGTACGGGCAGCACGCCGTCCCGGTGCTGCAGGGCCTGGATCTGACCGTGCCCGAAGGCGACCACCTCGCCGTCGTCGGCGCCAGCGGGATCGGCAAGTCCACACTGGCCGCCCTGTTCAGCGGCATGCTGCGACCCGGCAGCGGGCGGCTGCTGCTCGGCGGGATCCCCGTCACCGAACTGCCGGCCGCCACCGTGCGCCACCGGGTGGCGCTGATCCCGCAGGAGGCGTACGTGTTCGCCGGCACCGTCCGCGAGAACGTCATGTACCTGTGCCCCGACGCCGACGATCACACCCTGTCCGCCGCCGCGGCCGCGACCGGGCTCGCGCCCGTGGTGACCCGCCTCGGCGGCTGGGACGCCGTGATCACCGCCCCCGCGCATCAGCTGTCCGCCGGTGAACGCCAGCTCATCGCCCTCACCCGCGTCTACCTGTCACCCGCCGGCATCGTCGTGCTCGACGAGGCCACCTGCCACCTCGACCCCGCCGCCGAAGCCCTCGCCGAGACGGCCTTCGCGGCCCGCGGCGGCACGCTCGTCGTGGTGGCACACCGGTTCAGCTCGACCCGGCGCGCCCGCCGGATCCTCTTCCTCGACGGCGCCCGTCCCAGCCTCGGCACCCACGACGAGCTGCTGGCGACCGTGCCGGGGTACGCGGCACTGGCCCGGCACGCCGCTGATGTCGGCTTGCCGACCCCTTCGTGCGCATCCATGCCTGACAATCCACCTGACCCGGGCCGGTGGACGCCCGCCCGGACGACACCAAGGAGCACCCACATGACCCGCCACCTCGACGAGTCACCCGTTCTGGTCCTGCAACGCGAGACCGCCGGCACCGGCTGGTCCGACATCGGCCACGGCCTCAGCGTCGACGCCGGCCACGTGCTGCTGCGGGCCTCCGCCGGCACGACGATCACCGAGGGCGAGCCGCTGCGCCTGTTCGCCGTCGAACCCGGCGCCGACGAGGTGCGGGCCGTCGATCTGCGGGGAGTCGATGTGCTGCCGCGCGGTGACTGGCAGCTCGTGGTGGCCCGGCTCGTCGCCGGCGGCGGGCAGCCCTCGGCCGGGCGGCGGGAGGTCGCCGACGTGCTGCGGGCTCTGGAGAGCACGGACGACGCTCGGTGGACGGCGGCGGCCCGGGCCGCGCAGCGGGCGGTGCTGACCGACACCCCGGTGTCCGTGCCGGCGGTCGCCGCCCCGCCACCGCCGAACGACGACGAGGGGGAGCCGTTGTCCTGGCTGTGCCGGATGTTCGGCATCGGCTGCCCTCCGCCCACCAGCACGTGACCCACCTCGCGACGACAGCGGCGAAAGCCCCGGCAGCCGGCGGCCCCACGGGTCGCCGGCTCGCCCGCGAGGCCGTCTTCCTGGCGCTGCTGTGCCTGTTCGACCTCGTCACCGCCTCGACGGCGATCATCCACGACACCGGCACCGGGCCGTTACGCCGCGAGGCGCAGATCGCCGCCGCGGTGCTCGGGGTGGGCCTGCTGGCATGGCGATGGCGGGCGCCCGTCCTGGTGTTCGCGCTGGTCTGGGCCCATGCGGGAGTGGTGTGGTTCGTCCTTCACGAGTACCGGCCGACCGCGGCCCTGGTGGTCGCGCTGTACGTCGTCGCCGTGACCTGCCGCCCGGCGGTCACCGCGGCGGCACTCGGCGCGGCGGTGACCCGCTCGGTGCTCAGCGCCGTCGACTCGGTGCGGGTCGAACCGTACCCGGAGGCCCGGGTCGGTGAGTTCCTCGTGACCATCCTGATGTTCGCGGTGGTCTACACCGCGGCGTGCAGCGTCGGCACGCTCGTGCGACGGCACCGGCGACGGGTCCGCGCCCTGCAGGAGGAACGCCGCCGGGCCCGTCAGGACGCGGTGGCCGCCGAGCGACGGCGGCTGGCCGCCGAACTGCACGACGTGGTCTCGCACGCGGTGACCCTGATGGTGCTGCAGGCCGCCGGCGCCGCCCGGCTGCCCGACGACGACATCGACGGGGTGCGGCAGGCGCTGCTGCACATCCAGACCGCGGGCCAGCAGGCCATGGCGGAACTGCGCCGGCTGCTCGACGTGCTGCAGGCGTCCGGCGGCACGACCCCGTCGATGACGCCCGCACCGCGCCTGACCAGCCTGGAGTCGCTGATCGACACGGTGCGGCAGGCGGGTCTGCACGTCGACCTCGACACCACCGGCGACGCCGGTCCGGTGGATCCGAGCGTCGAGCTGACCGCCTTCCGGGTGACGCAGGAGGCACTCACCAACGCGCTGAAACACGTCGGCCCCGGTACGCGGGCCCGGGTCAGCCTCGTCTGGGGAGACACCCTGACCGTGCGGGTCGACAACGACGGCGCCGCCGCGACCGGGCTGTCCGGCCTGTCCGCCGGGCACGGCCTGGCGTCGCTCGCCGAGCGGGTCCGCACCGTCGGCGGCACCCTGACCACCGGCTACCTCCCCGGAGGCGGCTTCCGGGTGTCGGCGGCCCTGCCCCTGGCCGGCCGGCCGTTGCGGGTGCCGGCGGCATCGCTGGTGACCGATCCCTGACAGCGCTCTACCGGCGGGCGAGGGAAGCTGTCCGCGTCGACGTTGCCGAGCACGGGGGACCCATGCCGATCCGGGTGTTGCTTGCCGATGACCAACCGCTGGTACGCGCCGGCCTGGCCATGCTGCTGCGGGCCGAGCCCGATGTCGAGGTGGTCGCGGAGGCCGGCGACGGGGCGGCCGCCGTCGAGCTGACCCGGTCCGTCCGTCCGGATGTGATCATCATGGACGTTCGCATGCCCGGTATGGACGGTGTCGCGGCCACCCGGCAGCTGACCGAGGAGGACAGCACGGCGCGGGTGCTGATCCTGACCACCTACCACGTCGACGAGGCGGTCTACGGAGCCTTGCGCGCGGGCGCGTCCGGCTTCGTGCTCAAGGACGCCGCGCCGCAGGAGCTGGTGGCCGCGGTGCGCGCGCTGGCGGCCGGCGAGGCCTGGCTGGACCCGGCCGTGACCCGCAACCTGCTCGACGACCTGACGTCGCGTCCCGAGCCGGCCGCGCCGTCCCCGGCCGTGCTGGCGAAGCTGACCAGTCGCGAGCAGGAGGTGCTCGTGCTCATGGCGTACGGCCTGTCCAACCGGGAGATCGCCGAGCACCTGGTGGTCGGTGACGCGACGATCAAGACCCATGTCGCCCGGGTGCTGATGAAACTCGGCCTGCGGGACCGGACCCAGGCCGTCGTCGCCGCCTACCAGTCCGGCCTCGTACGCCCCGGCGCCGCACTGCCGGTGCCCGCGGGCGCCGACTGAGCCCGGCGGGCCGCGACGGGGAAGCGTCGCGGCCCGGCCCTGATGAGGCGCGGGGTCGGTGAGGCGACGTGGCGCTACCGGGCCCGCGTGGTCGTGGAGGCCCCGGCGGACCACGTCCGGAGCCGCCTGCCGATCCCGGTCGACGTGGAGGAACTCGGCGAGCAGCGGTGCGCGTTCTCGCCGGGCTCCGACCACCCCGAGATGCTCGCCCTGTACCCCGGCATGCTCGGCGCCGACTTCACCGTCGCCGGCGCACCTGAAGTGGTGGCCGTCCTGGACCGGCTGGCCGACCGTTACCGGCGCGCATCGGACGCTTCTCACGGCCGGTTGTAGAGGCTCCACCGGTCGAGTCCCATCACCGCGCGGACGTACGCCCGTGTCGTCGTACCCGCGGTCAGCCCGGCGACCGCCATGTGTTCCCGCGCGCGGCCCGAGTGGCTTGCCGCCCAGGAAAGACCCCGGAATCATCGTTGTACGTGGATGAAGACCAGACTCGGCCGGAAGCTGTGCGCGACACCCTCGAGTTCCTGGCCGCCTTGAAACGGCTCAAGGACCAATCGGGGCACACGTTCCGGCAATTGGAGACGATCGCCGCGCGCAATCAAGATCTCCTGCCGCGCAGCACCGTGGCCGACGTGTTGCGTCGTCAAACGCTACCGAGGGCCGACCTGGTGGCGGCGTTCGTTCGAGCCTGTGCTGGACAGGAACATGTGGAAGCGTGGGTCCAGGCCAGGAATCGGCTGGCCGAAGCAGGCCCGCCGATCACCGAGACCTCGCACAGCAGCAGGACTCCGGCGCGGGTCCCTCTCCGTGCCGGTGCTTCCTGGCGGAAACTACGCGGGATTGTCGTCCTGTCGGCCGCCGTGCTGGTCGCGGGGGCCAGCGTCGCAGTTCTGGCAGCGGATCGCGAAGTGGACGCCGAAGGCATGCGCCCTTCGATCGAAACCTCGTCACCGGCGGCCGGTACCTCAAGGACGCTGCCGGTCGACGGCTGGTATCACATCGTTCCCGCCCACATCGGCGACCAGAGCCTATGTCTCGGAGAAGGGCGGGAACGCAACAAGCGCACCGATCGGCCGCTGGCGGTGCAACGGCCGTGCAGCGACGTCGCGCCGGACACGTTTCTCGCGGCGACGGGGATCGCCGGCGCTTACGAGATCCGCTGGCACAACCCGGTCGAAGGAGTGGGATGTCTCAGCGTGGACGACGCGCTGATCAAAGCCGGTGCGTTGCTGCAACCGGCCGACTGTGCGGGTGCTCCGCACCAGCGGTTCTTCCTGGAGCCGTCAGATCATCCGCGCCGTGGTGGCTTCCGGATCCGGCCGTTGCACAGTGGGTTGTGTATCGGTGCGCTCGGCGGGCCGGCGGACGTCGACTCCGGCGCCGAGGCCAAGCAGAGCGAGTGCACGGGCGAGGCCGATCAGCAGTTCTCGTTGCGACCGGTCGCCCGGGCCTCCCGGACATCGGTACAGCAGCCGGGTGGCGGCTAGGCCGGCAACCGGTGGTGGCACCCGGGGTTGGCATCACCGCGGGTGACGCCTGCGTCAGACCGGGCCAGCGGGCCGAGCCGAACGGCGAGACACCCGTTCGACTCGGCCCGGATCAAGGTCCTACCACCAGCCCGTGCACGCGGAGCCCGTGCCGAAGCACGCCTGCAGGTAGGCCTGACGGATCGAGGAGAAGTTCCGCTTGCCGGTCCCGCCTGCTCTGGTGACGGTGCTGGTGGCGCCGTCCATCGAGGCGACGACCCGTACGTGCTGACTGGCCCTGGTCACCTGAACGTAGCCGTCGTAGTAGCCGCCTCCGACTGCCTGGTAGTGCTTGCAGACGTCCGCGGACTGGTCCGAACGCACCCATAGGGTGGTGCAGTCGGTGCGGCTGGCGGCCTGAGCCGGCGCGATCCACCCGCTCGTGGCCAGGGCCATCCCGGCGGCAGCGGCCACGCCGACGCGCTTGAGTACGGACGGCGCCCTCACTGGTAGATCCTGAAGCTGGTCGTCCCCTGGTGGACGCCCCGCTCGTAGAAGGAGAGGGAAAGCTTGGAGTTGTTGGGGAAGTAGCGGTTGGGGTAGAAGTCGAACCAGGCCCGCCCGTAGTTGCAGCCGCCGTGACGCGGGCTCCGCTCCTGATAGATTCGCGTCCCACCGCTGTTGTAGACGGTCAGCACACCCTGGTAGTCGCAGATCGCCTCCGGCGTGACCTTGTCGCGAGCGACCCCGGCGTCCGAGACGTACCTACCGCTCCCGTACACCGAGCCGCACACCATCCCGAATGCCGCCGGCGTGCACCCACTGGCATCGGCGGCGGCCGGGCCGGCGCTCACCGCCAGGCCACTGACGGCGACCGCAGCGACGGCAGCGATTCTGGCCACCAACCGTCCCGGACGCAGGCGAGCCGATTCCTGAAACGCGAACATCGCGTCCCCCTATTTCTGTAGCCGACTGATGTGGTGTGCCGGCGAGGCGATTCCCGCGAGGCACATCACCAATCTGCGAATCGATCGGCCGGGCGGCAAGACACAACCGATGTCCCGGACGGCCGGGACAGTGTCCGGGCTGGTCAGCGCCTTGTCCCGGACACGTCCTCGGACGGCGGGCATAAGCCTGCCGGGCTCGTCTGTGATCTGCCGAAAAAGAACCGGCGACATTTTTATCCCGGTGGGGACGAATGTGCCGGCCGTCGTACGTGATTGTTCAGAGGGCGGTTGGTCAGGGTGGCGCGAGGCCGCCGGCGACGAGGAATCCGTAGGCGAGAGCGGGCGTAGCCGGCCCGGCGCAGCGTCTTCCGCTCATCCCGGCATGTGGTGATTCACTCCGGCGGTGACGGCCCCGGGTTCACCGTGGCCGTCACCTACCGGGTCACCGTCGCCTGACCGGGCCCGTCAGTCAGGAGGCCGTGCAGCTCGTACCGTCCAGGCTGAAGTCGGTGGGCCTGGTGTTGGTGCCGCTGTAGGTGGCCTGGAACCCGAACGTGACCGAAGCCCCGCTCGCCAGCGTGCCGTTCCAGCTCACGTTGCGTGCGGTCACGGCGGTGCCCGACTGGGTCACCGTGGCGTTCCACGCGTTGGTGACCCGCTGGTTGCCCGGGAACGTGAAGGTGAGCGTCCACGAGGTGCGGGCGGCGGCGAGGTTCGTGACGGCGACGTTCGCGGTGAAGCCGCTGCCCCACTGGTCGGCCGTCCAGCGCACCGAGCAGGCCCCGGCCGGCGGGGGAGCCGAAACCGACGCGGACGCCGGTGGCGTGCTGGGGGAGCCGATCGGCGGGAAGCGCAGGATCCGGTCGTCGTCGGTGGCCGGGGTGCCCCGGCCGTCGCGGTTGCTGGTGGTCACCCACAGGGCGCCGTCCGGGGCGCGTTCCACGGTGCGCAGCCGGCCGTAACGACCCTGCAGCAGCGCGACCGGGGTGCCCGCTCCGCCCGCGCCGTCCAGCGGCACCGACCACAGGCGCTGGCCGCGCAGGGCCGCGACGTACAGCGTCCGGCCGTCGATGGTGGCGCCGGACGGTGACGCCTCGGCGGTGGTCCACACGACGATCGGGTTGCGGAAGCGGGTGTCGTTGCTGCGTCCCTCGACGGTCGGCCAGCCGTAGTTCGCCCCGGCGACGATCTGGTTCACCTCGTCCCAGGTGTTCTGGCCGAACTCGGAGGCGTACAGGCGGCCCTGCGCGTCCCAGGCCAGTCCCTGCGGGTTGCGGTGGCCGAGGCTGTAGACCAGCGAGCCGGGGAACGGGTTGCCCGTGGCGGGCACCCCGCCGTCGGGCCGCATGCGCAGGATCTTGCCGTTGAGGCTCTGCTGGTTCTGGGCGTTCGACGTCACGGCCGCGTCGCCGACGGCGGCGTACAGCATGCCGTCCGGGCCGAACGCGATGCGCCCGCCGTCGTGGATGCTCGCCCTGGCCAGGCCGCTGAGGATCACCTGCTGGGTCTGCGGTGTGTCCAGGCGGAACCGGGCGATCCGGTTGTCGCTCGCGGAGGTGAAGTAGACGTACACCAGGTTGTCCTGGGCGAAGGTGGGGGAGACCGCGAGGCCGAGCAGGCCCGACTCCCCGGTGGCGGAGACGCCGGCGATGGTGGTCACGGTCGACGGCGAGGCGCCCGGGCGTACGCGCAGCACGCGGCCGCTGTTGCGCTCGGCGACCAGTGCGCTGCCGTCGGGCAGGAATCCGAGACCCCACGGCACGGTCAGGCCGGTCGCGACGGTCTGTGGATCGGCCAGATCGGGCTCGAGGGCGGCGGCCGGCGGGCCGGTCGCCACCACGGCGGCCGCGCCCAGGGCGAGCGCGGCGAGGGTACTGCAGGCGGCGATCGTTCGGCGCATGGGCACCTCCCTAACTGATAGAGGCACATCAATGTACGCCCGTGCTGGGAGCGTGTCCAAGCGAGGGAGTCCCAGGCCCCGCCCCTTCGGCACGCCCCCGCCTGGATCAGCTGGTCGCGCGGTGCAGCTCGTCGCGGCGCACGTTCAGCCGTACGGTTCCGGGCTCACCGCCGGCGATGTCCGCGATCTGCTCGCCGGACGCGTAGGTGTCGTTGGACAGCGCCCCGGTGCCGTCGATGCGCAGATAGCCGGTGCCCATGAGAACCTCGGCGACCCCGGCCGCGGTGTCCGGGCGGACGTTCGTGCCCGGCGCCTGCACGGCGCTCACCTTCCCGGCGTCGTCGCCCGCTGAGTCCACGACGATCATGCCGGCATCGACCCGGGTGACGGGCGAGCTCTCGGTGGGTGTGGCGGTCCCGAATTGATCGATTGGCTGCATGGCCCTCTCATGCCCACCGCGAACCGCGTCAAAACGGCGTCCCCCCCCCCCGCCCGGGAACGACCTCCGGCGAAGGGGTGGGACGCCGTTCACCTGGGGGTTCTCGTGGCGTGCGGGATCCGATAGCCGGCGATCGGGCCGAGTCCGGGTGGCGCATCGCTATTCGTTGATTCGCCGCCGTCGCCGAGGCCGACTCGATAGCGTGATCGATGTGGGTTTGACGGGTTCGGCACCGGTTTGTCTCCTCGGTTGGGACAGGGATCATGTGGAAGACCACGGAACGGCAGGGGCCGGTCGTGCTGCTCGTCGAGGACGATCCTGACCTGCGTGAGATGGCGACGGCCATGCTCGAGATGCGTGGTTTCTCGGTGCTGGCGGCCAAGGACCCCGTCAGTGCGCTGATGACGTGCCGGGTGCACGACGGGGACATCGACGTCCTGCTCACCGACCTGGGGCTGCCCGGCGTCTCCGGGGGTGAGCTGTCCCGGTCGGCCATCGCCGTACGACCGGGCATGAAGGTCGTGTACGTGTCCGCGCTGCCGGAGGAGATCGCGATCAAGCGCGGCCTGATCAAGGTGGGCTCACCGTTCATCTCGAAGCCGTTCACCGCGGACGTCCTCGCCGGGACACTGCGTTCGGTCCTGGCGCAGAACTCTTCTTCTCCCAACCGATAATCGATCAGCAACCGAGGCTTTCTCATGCCCCACGTCGCGCATCCGATCCAGAGGGCACAGGCCACTGGGGAGGTGGCCACCGGAGGTGAGGAAGACCCGTGGACCAGTTCAAGCTTCTCGTCGAGTACCTGCGCGCCCAGCACCGCTCCGACGAGGGTGCGACGATCGTCGAGTACTCGCTGCTGGTGGCGCTCATCGCGGTCGCCCTCATCGGTGGGCTCATCGCGTTGCGTGGAGAGATCAGCACCCTCTTCCAGTCGATCATCACCGCGCTCTGATCGTGTCCGGTCATCGTCCCGGCCGCCCGCTTCAGGGCGGCCGGCCCGGGACGACACCGGCGCCGCCATCATCGAGATGGCACTCGTCCTGCCGCTTCTGCTGCTGATCCTCACCGGGATCGTCGACATGGGGCGGCTGCTGCACCAGCAGATCCAGCTGACCCAGGCCGCCCGCGAGGGCGCCCGGCTCGGAGCCCTGAACGGCACCGCCGACCAGGTCAGAGCCAAGGTCACCGCCGTGGCCGGAGCCCGTGTCACACTCACCTACCCGACCGGCGGGGTGGCCGTGTGCGCGGCGGCGTCCCAGCTCGGCAACGACTCGACGGTGCGGGTCCAGCACACCTTCCAGCCCGCCACACCGCTGCTGGCCTGGATATCCCGGTCGTCGCCGATCACCGTCAGCGCCAAGGGCGTGATGTCGTGCGTCGGCTGATCCGCCGGGTGCGCCGGGCTGTCCTGCCACCCCGTGGGGAGCACGGTGGCGTCGGCGCCCTGGTGGCACTCTTTCTCAGCACCGCCGTGCTGTTCGGCATGGGTGCCGTGGTGATCGACGTCGGCCTCCTCTACTCCGAGCGGGAGCAGTTGCAGAGCGGCGCCGACTTCGCCTCCTGGAAGGCGGCCCAGTCCTGCGTCTTCGATCCGTCGACGGCGAACTGCAACAACGCCACCCAGTCGGACAACGCGCGGGCCTATGCGGTCAAGAACGCGAAGGACGACCACGCGGACGCGCGGGCGTGCCTCAACAACCAGAACTGCGGCACCTGGAACACCACCGTCACCTGCCCGGCGCCGCCGGCCATCACCGGCACCTACGACTCGGTCGAGGTACGCACCAGCACCCGGACCACGACCGGTGGCACGCTGGTGCCGCCGGTGTTCGCCAAACCGCTGCTGGGCCCCGCCTATCAGGGTAAGAAGGTCGGCGCCTGCGCACGGGTCGCCTGGGGCACCCCGGCCAGCGCCACGGTCCTGGCTCTCGGTGTCTCGCTGTGCGACTGGGAACGCATCACCGGCCGCAACAGCGTCTTCCGCGGCCTGCCGCTGCTGGACCCGCTGCTGCAGCAAACCGGCGTGTACTCCTTGCTGGGCCTGCAACCGCCGCTGGACAACGCGATCACGATCAGCAATCCGCCGCTGTCGCCCTGCAACAACTCCTGGGATCAGATCTCCCCGGGCGGGTACGCCTGGCTCGGCACACCCAACGCGGCCTGCCAGCTCACCATCGCGCCGACGATCACCCCCGAGTACTGGATCGACTCGCTCACCCTCACGCTGACCACCCTGAGCACGGCGGTGAACTGCACGAACGCGCTGGCGTCGGCCCGGGCCAAGGGCACACCCGTGCTGGTGCCCATCTACGACAAGGTGCAGAGCTTCCTGACCAACCTGTTTCCGGCCAGGTACCGCGTCATCGGCTTCGCCTCGTTCGTCGTGACCGGGTACACCGGCCTGCTCGGCGGTCTCGGCGGGCTGGTGGGTTCCGCGTCGTCGCTGACCGGCCTCGTTCCGGGCATCGCCAAGCTGCTGTGCGGTCTCCAGCTGTGCATCTACGGCTACTTCACCAAGTCCGTCGTGCCGGAGCACCTGCCGAAGGCCTTCGGCAGCGGCCGGAATTTCGGAGTCACCGTGATCGGCCGTACCGGATGACCTTGAACTGAGATGGTGGAGTCATGCGACGGCGTGTGCTGATCCTGCTCGCCGCGCTCCTGCTGGCCGGAATCAGCGCGACGGCGATCGTGTCGTACGTCCGGGGCGCCGACCGCCGGGCGCTGGAGGGCAAGCAGGGCGTGTGGGTGCTGGTGGCCAGGGAACGCATCCCGGCCGAAACCGTCGGCGCCGAGGTCAGGAAGCTCACCGAGCGGATCCTGGTCCCGGCGGAGACCGTACCGGCCGGCACGCTGACCAGCTGGGACCCGGTCCTCGACGACCTGCGCCTGGCCGCCGTCCTGGAGCCCAGCCAGCTGCTCATGCGACCACTGTTCCGGACCGCTGCCCCATCGGCCGCGCCCAGCCGCCGGCTCGCCGTGCCCCGCGACAAGCTGGCCGTGACCGTCGCCCTGAGCATCGCGCCGCAGGTGGCCGGCGATGTGAGCACCGGCGACCAGGTGACGGTGTACAGCAGCTGCCCCCTGGAGCCGGCGGCCGGGGATCCGCCGCCGCGCACCCGCGCGCTGGTGCCGCGGACCCGCGTCCTCGCCATCGGGGAGGCCCCCGAACCCGGCACGCCGTCGCCGTCGGCGGGCGCCGCCGCGGAGGTCCTGCCCGAGCCGACACCCACCACGCGACCGGACACCGAACGGTACGTGGTGACGCTCGCGGTCGGCCCGACCGACGCCCAGCGGCTGGTGCACGCCTCCCGCTACTGCGCGCTCTACCTGGCCATGCCCGGCACCTCGGTACAGGTGACACCGGGCGGCGGAGTCGACACCGACGGGTTGTACCGATGACTCTCTACGTGTACGTCGAACCCGACGAAGCCCGCCGCACCGAGGTCGGACCGTCGTTCCGTGAGGCCGGCTGCACGCTGCTGACCAGCATGACCGACCTCGAGAAGCACCTGCCGCGTTACCCGGAGACGATCCTCGTCATCATCGGCGCCACGGTCGACCTCGGCGAGGCGCTGATGTTCACCGCCTACCAGCGTCTGCAGCGGCCCCTGATCGGGGTCGTGCTCATCCGCAGGTCGGTGGAACCCGACGTGGTGCTGGAGTGCCTGCGTTCCGGCATCCGAGAGATCGTCGCCGAGGCGGACCACGACGGGCTGAAGGCCGCCACGATCCGGTCGATCGACCTCTCCAAGGCGCTGAGCAGCACGCTGCGGGGAACGACCGAGCAGGCCGCCCCGTACGCCCGGGTGATCACCGTCTTTGCTGGTAAGGGTGGTTGCGGACGCAGCATGGTCGCCGCCAACCTCGCCGTGGCGCTCGCCGGAGGCGGCCGCCGGGTCCTGCTGCTCGACCTCGACCTCCAGTTCGGCGACGTGGCGATCATGCTGGGACTGTCCCCGCAGCGCAACATCACCGGCGGGCTGCCGATGAGCGGCCGCCTGGACGAGCCGGGCCTGCGCTCGATCGTCTCCAGCCATCGCACCGGCCTGGACGCGTTGCTGGCGCCGCCGAGCCCGGCCGAGGGCGAACGGGTGCCCCGCGAGTTCGTGGTGGAACTGCTGGACGTGGCCCGGCCGGTCTACGACTTCATCGTGGTGGACACCCCGGCCGTGGTCACCGACCAGGTCCTCGCCGCGCTCGACATGTCCGACTGGTTCATCCCGATCGTCACACCCGACCTGCCGGCCCTCAAATCGGTCCGGCTCACCTCGGAGATGTTCGACCTGCTCGACTACCCGAAGGATCACCGCCTGCTGGTCTTCAACCGGGCCAACACCGAGGTCGGGCTGAGCACCGCCGACGTCGAGGAGGCGGTCGGCATGCCGTTCGCGGTGCAGGTGCCGTCGAGCCGTGACGTGCCGGTCTCGGTCAACCAGGGCGAGCCGCTGGCCATGACCGACCCGATGCACCCGGTCAGCCGGGCGATCCGGCAACTCGCCGACCGGTGCGCCGGGGTGGAGACCCAGCCGACCCGGCACCGCAGGTTCCTCGGGATCAGGAGGAGCCGGCGATGAGCCTGTCGGCACGTCTGGCCGCCGCCCACAAAGCCCAGAGCCAGCAGGCGGCCGGGTCCACGCCGCCGGCCGACCGGGGCCCCGGCGACGGCCGCCGGGCCGGCGGCCGACCGCAGGCACCCGACCAGGTCAACGAGGTCCGCCTGCGGATCCAGCGCCGCCTCGCCGACGAGCTCGGACCCACCCTGTACGGCACCGACCGCGCTCAGGGCGACGACCTCGACTCCCGGGTCCGTGAATCGCTGAACGAGCTGCTGGCCCGGGAGGAGACCCCGCTGTCGGGTACCGACCGGGCCCGGATCGTGCGCGAGGTGGTCGACGAGGTTCTCGGGCACGGGCCGATCGAATCGCTGCTGCGCGACCAGTCGATCACCGAGGTGATGGTGAACGGCCCGCACTCGGTCTACGTGGAGCGGTTCGGCCGGATCGAACGGGTCGCCGCCGAGTTCGACGACGAGGCGCACCTGCGCCGGATCATCGACCGGATCTGCTCGCGGGTGGGGCGCCGGGTCGACGAGGCGAGCCCGATGGTGGACGCCCGCCTGCCCGACGGCAGCCGGGTCAACGCGATCGTGACGCCGATCGCGCTGGACGGCTCGACGCTGACCATCCGCAAGTTCGCGGCCGTGCCGCTGACCGTCGGTGACCTGCTCAGCTACGGCACCCTGACCCGGGCCGCCGCGGAGGTCCTCGACGGGTGCGTCCGCGGGCATCGCAACATCCTGGTCAGCGGCGGCACCGGGTCCGGCAAGACGACCGTGCTCAACGTGCTGTCCGGGTTCGTGCCCGCCGACGAGCGGATCGTCACCATCGAGGACGCCGCCGAACTTCAACTGAATCAGGACCATGTCGTACGGCTGGAGTCGCGCCCGCCGAACTCGGAGGGAAGAGGCACGATCACCACCCGCGATCTGGTCCGCAACGCGCTGCGCATGCGACCGGACCGGATCGTCGTCGGTGAGGTCCGTGACAGCGCCGCCCTGGACATGCTCCAGGCGATGAACACCGGCCATGACGGCTCGCTGACGACCCTGCACGCCAACTCGCCACGCGACGCGTTGTCACGGCTGGAGACCATGGTGCTGATGGCCGGCATGGACCTGCCCAGCCGTGCCATCCGCGACCAGATCGCCTCCGCGGTCGACCTGATCCTGCAGGTCAACCGGTTCAAGGACGGCACCCGCAAGATCACCCACATCACCGAGGTGGTCGGCATGGAGGGCGACGTCATCACCCTGCAGGACATCTTCCTGCACGAGTACGCCCCGGACGCCCGCGGCGGCGCGCTGCGCGCCACCGGAATCCGGCCGAACTTCCTCGACGCGATGGCGCCGTACGGGGTCGTCCTGCCGCCGACCCTCTTCGCGGGCCGCGGATGGTGATCCTGGTGGCGGTCGCGCTGCTGAGCGGCGCGGCCGTCTTCCTCGCCGGATACGCGGCCCTGGACGCGATCTTCGGGCGTACCCCAATGCAGCGGCGGCTCGCGGTCCTGCGCCTGTTCTCGGTGCGTACCGCGGACGAGCCGGAACACCTCGTCCGCCGGCTGCTCGGGCCCGCCGGCCGCCACGTCGAGGCGATCGCGCCGCTGGCCCGGCTCGCGGCCCGCGACGAGCCGCTGCTGGACCGGGTCGGCGGCCCGCTGCGCCCGGCGGAGTGGCTGGTCGTCCGCCTGGCCGTCACCGCCGCCGCGGCGGCGGCGGGCGCGTTCCTGGTGTTCTGGCCGGTCGGTCTGCCGGCCGGCGCCCTGGCCGGTCATCTCGTGGCCGGTGCGGTGCTGCGGACGCTGATCCAGCGGCGGGAACGGCAGTTCGGGGACGAACTGCCGGGAGCGCTCAACCTGATGACCAGCTCGCTGCGGGCGGGATTCACCCTGCACCAGTCGGTGGAGGCGGCCGTCCGTGACGACGCCGGCCCGGTCGCGTCCGAACTGCGCCGGGCGCTGGCCGAGACCCGGATCGGCGGCAGTTTCGAGGACGCCCTGGAGCGGGTCGGCGAACGGATGCACAGCCCGGAGATGGTCTGGCTGGTGATGGCCCTGCGACTGCAGCGGGAGGTGGGCGGCAGCCTTGTCGAGGTCATGCAGACCACCGCCGACACCATGCGCGAGCGCGCCTACATCAAACGCCATGTCCGGGCGCTGTCCGGCGAGGGCCGCATCTCGGCGTGGGTGCTCGGCTGCATGCCGCCGCTCACCGCACTGGTGATCCACCTGATGCAGCCCGACTACCTGCGGCCGCTGTTCACCGAACCGCTGGGCCTGCTGATGCTCGGCGTCGCCGTGATCGGTATGGCGATCGGCGCGTTCTGGCTGCGGGCCGTGGTCCGGGTGGAGGTCTGAGGTGGGCGCCGGCCTCGTGCTGATCCTCGCGGTGGCCGCCGCGGCCGCCGCGATCGTGCTGGCGGGGTTCGCCTTCACCCTCCCCGAGATCCGCCGGGACCGGGTCCGGCGCACGCTCGCGGTCTTCACCGGCCACCCGGACGCCGAGCAGAGCCGCCACCAGGACACGAGGGAGAGCCTTCTCCAGCGGGCCGCGGACCGGCTCGGCGCCGTGCTGAGCCCACCCGGCGACCGGGAACGCCTCAACCGGCTTCTCGGACTGGCCGGCAATCCACCGGACTGGCCGATCCAGCGGGTGCTGCGGGCCCGCCCACCGGCGATGCTCGTGACCGGCCTGCTGCTGGCGTGGCTCGGCAATGGACTCAACGGCCGCGCCGGGGCGCTCACCGGGGGCTTCGCCGGCTGCCTGTTCGGGGCCTTCCTGCCGCTGATCCTCATCTACAACGCCTCGATCAAACGGCAGGAGGCCATTCAGCGGTCACTGCCGGACGTCATGGACATCATGGTCATCGGCGTCGAGGCGGGACTCGGCCTGGACGCCGCGATGGACCAGGTGGCACGCAGCACCCGCGGCCCGATGGCCGACGAACTGCACCGCGTCCTGCAGGAGATGCGACTCGGGGTGGCCCGGGCCGACGCGCTGCGATCGCTGACGCAGCGCACCACGGTCCGCGACCTCAAACGCCTGGTGACCGCTCTCATCCAGGCCGGTGACCTGGGGATCTCGGTGGCGCCCATCCTGCGCGAGCACGCACAGGACCAGCGGATCCGGCGCCGTCAGCGGGCCGAGGAGGCCGCTCAGAAGGTGCCGGTCAAGATGCTCTTCCCGATCCTGCTGTTCATGTTCCCGGCCATCTTCGTGGTGATCATCGGCCCGGCCGTGATCCAGCTGGTCAGATCCTTCGCTGGAGGCTAAGAGCCGCGCCGAGACTGCCGAACGGAGTTCAGTGTCGACCTTAGTTCTCGAGCGTCCGGACGCCGAACTCGAGCGGCTCGCCGCCCTGCACGAGTATGGGCTGCTCGACGCACCGGCCGGTCACGAACTCGACGCGGTGGTCCGGCTCGCGGCGGCGATCGCCGACGTGCCCACCGCCACGCTCAACCTGATCGACGAGCATCGCCAGTGCCAGCTCACCACGGTCGGGTTCGAGGGCGCTGACTCGCCCCGGACCGAGTCGATGTGCGACATCGCCTTCCGCAACGGCAAGCTGATCAACCTGCCCGACGCCAGCCGGGACTCCCGCTACGCCGGCAACCCGTGGGTGGACGGGCGGACCGCCAACGTGCGGTTCTACGCCTCGGCCCCCCTGATCAGCCCGTCCGGGTACGCGCTGGGCACCCTCTGCGTCTTCGACAACGTCACCAAGGTGCTGAGCCGGCGACAGGTCCAGCGCCTGGAGGACCTGGCCGAGGTGGTCGTCGGCCTGTTCGAACGCCGCCGCCAGAGCCGCATCAGCGACGAGCTGGCCCACGCGGCCGAGCGCGATCACAAGTTCATCGAGACCCTGCTGGACGCCGTCGACGTGGGCATCGCCGCCTCGGACTCCGACGGCCGGCTCACCATCCTCAACCGGACGGCACGACACTGGGCCGGCATCGACGAGAACCTGACCGCCGTGCCGGGACGCGGTGACATCCGCTGCGCGCTGCTGGACGCCAACGAACTGACGCCGGTGGCCGAAAAGGACCTGCCGCTGAACAAGGCCCTGCGCGGCGGCCGCGTCGACGACACCGAGTACATCCTGCGTACCGCCGCGGACGAGCACCTCACCGTCGTCGCGCACACCCGCCGCATGGTGATGGACCAGGGCGTCCCGATCGGCGCCGTCGTCGCTCTCACCGACGTCTCCAGCGATCGCGAATACCGGCGGACGATCGAGAGGGCGCACGCCGAGATCGCCGGACAGGAGTCCCAGCTGCGCGCCGTGGTCAGCGAACTGGAACGGTCCAACGACGAGCTGGAGGGGTTCGCCGCCGGAGTCAGTCACGACCTTGTCCGCCCGCTGGCCAGCGCCAGCGGCTACCTCGAGATGCTCGGTCACCTCTACGGCGAGGGCCTGGACGAGCGCGGCGCCAAGTGGCTCACCGGAGCGATGCGGGCCCTGGATCGGATGCAGGAGCTGGTCAAGGCCCTCCTCGGCTACGCGCGGGTCGGCAACTCCCCGTGCCAGGCCACGCAGGTCGACCTCGACGACGTCGTCGAGAAGGTCCGAGCCGACCTGCACCCCTTGATCAAGGAGTACGGGGCGACGGTGGGAGCCACCGGCACGCTGCCGAAGGTTCACGGCGATCCCATCCTGATCCGGCAGCTGCTGCAGAATCTCATCGACAACGCCATCAAGTACCGTCACCCCGACCGTGCGCCCGAGGTGACGGTGACCTGCACGGCCGGGCCCGACGGCTGGGCCGTACAGGTCACCGACAACGGGCTAGGCATACCGCTGGAGCACCGCGACCGCGTGTTCGACATGTTCGCCCAGGTCGACCCGGAGTCGATGAAGGGCCACGGCATCGGCCTGTCGACGTGCCTGCGCATCGTCGAGCGGCACGGTGGCACGATCGGCCTGGGCGACGCGCGGGGTGGCGGAACGGTGATCCACCTGTACCTGCCCCAGCAGTCCGGCGGGGACTGCTGAACCGTCGCCGGTCACGCCCGGCGGACCAGGTAGAGGATCAGCCCGGCGCCGGTGAGCACGAACCCCGCCCACACGGTGGAGAGCGTTCCCCCGCCGGCGTCGAGCGCGACGGCGCCGCCGACCGCGCCGAGCGAGTTGGCCAGGTTCAGTGCGGCGAGGTTGAGCGCGCCCATCAGGGTCGGCGCGTCCGGGGCGAGGGCGGTCAGTCGAACCTGGATGGTCGGGATGGCGAACATCATCGCCGCGCCCACCCCGAACAGGCACGGCAGCAGCACCGTCAGGTCGCTCCCGGCCAGGCCGATCGGCACGAGCAGGACGAGGGTCACACCGTAACCCCAGGTCAGGCCCTTGCTTTCGGACCGATCGGCGACCCGGCCGCCGAGGCTGTTGCCCACGGCCATGCCGATGCCGAAGACCGCGAGCGCGACCGGAACCAGCGCCGCGTCACGCCGGGCCGCGTCGGTGACGAACGGGCCGATGAACGTGTAGACGGCGAAGATGCTGGAGATGCCGAGCGCCGCGACCGCCACCATCTTCCACACGGCCAGGCTGCGCAGGCCGCTGAGCTCACCGGTGATCGAGCCGCCGTGCAGATCCGCGGTGCGGGGCAGCCAGGCGATCAGTGCGGCGCCGGCGAGCAGGCCGATGACCACGACGGCCCAGTACATGGTCCGCCACCCGGCGTTCTGGCCGACGAGAGTGCCCAGCGGCGATCCCGCGATGGTGGCGACGGTGAGGCCGCCCATCACGGTGGCGAACGCCTTGCCGCCACGGCCGGGACCGTAGACGTACGCGGCCACGGCCGCACCGGCGCCGAAGTAGGCGCCCTGCACACATCCGGTGACGAACCGGAAGACGACCAGCAGGCCGATGTCCGGCGCGAGCGCGGACAGGGCGTTGCCGGCCAGGAACAACATCATCAGACCCAGCAGGAGGGTACGGCGGTTCACGCGCGCCGCGAGCAGGGTGATCGCCGGCGATCCGATCATCACCCCCACGGCGTACGCGGTGATCGCGTGGGTGGCGACCGGAATGGACACGCCCAGGTCGGACGCGTACAGCTGGATGATGCCGTTGCTGCCGAACTCGCCGGTGCCGATCGCGAAGGCGCCCAGCGCCAGGGCGAACAGGGCTGCCCTCGGCCGGCGCGTGGTCGTGGTGACGGCGGGTGTCTCACGGGTGAGCTGTCCCATGCCGGTCAGCGGGCCGCGCGCTTGACGACCTCGGCGGTCACGGCGGGTTGCGAGATCATGGCGACGTGCGAGGCGCCGACCTCCCGCAGCCGTGACCCGGCCCGCTGCGCCATGAACCGCTGCGCCGCGACGGGCAGCACCCGGTCGTCGCGGGCCGCGAGGTACCACGACGGGATCGTGCGCCACGCGGGGACACCGGACGGCTCACCCAGCGTCCGGGTGTCGGCGGGACGCTGACCCGCCCACATCAGCGACGCGGTGCTCGCGGGCAGGTCACCGGCGAACACCGGCCGGAACACGTCCTTCCTGATGTATCCGTCGACGAATCCCTCGCCGTACGGGCGGAAGTCGAGGGCCGCCTCGTCGAGCCGGCTGCCGGGGAACCGGGTCTGCAGCCCGATGAGAGTGTCGCCCTGATCCGGGGCGAACGCCGCCACGTAGACCAGCGCCTTCACGTTCGGATTCCCGGTGGCGGCGTTGGTGACGACGATGCCGCCGTAGGAGTGCGCCACGAGCACCAGCGGCCCGCCGAGGGTGGACAGCACGGCTGCCAGATAGGCGGAGTCGCCGGCCACGCCGCGCAGCGGATTCGCCGGTGCGATGACCGGATAGCCGTCGCGCAGCAGTCGTTCCGCGACCTGGTTCCAGCCGGAGGCGTCCGCGAAGGCCCCGTGCACGAGAACAATCGTCGGTTTCCTGTTCGGCGGCATTCCGGCTCCGGCCGCGACGGCGACGGAACCGGCGATGAATGTACGTCGAGTGGTCGTCATGAGCGCAAGCTTCCAATCATTCTGTTGACGATTTCTGAATCGTTTTGTTCAGTGCGTGTAAAGTGCGCCGATCTACGTTTTCGGCGTGAGTTTCCTACTTGAATTCGTGCGGGATCCGTTGACGGTCGGCGCTATCGCCCCGAGCAGCCCGGCCCTGGCGCGGGTGGCGACGGCCGGGGTGCCGCGCACCGGCTCCCCGGTCGTCGTGGAGCTCGGGCCCGGCACCGGTGCCTTCACCGGCGCCATCCAGCAGCGCCTCGAAGGCCGCGGCCGGCACGTCGCCGTCGAGGTCAACGCCCGCTTCGCCGAGCGCCTGAGCACCCTGCACCCGGCGGTCGACGTCGTACGGGCGGACGCCACCGATCTGCCGGCGGTCCTGGCACAGCGTGGTCTCCGCCGTGCCGATGTGCTGGTCAGCGGTCTTCCGTGGGCGGCGTTCCCGCGGAGCCGCCAGCGCGACATCCTGTCCCGGGCCGTCGACGCGCTCGCCCCGGACGGCGTGTTCACCACGTTCGCGTACGTGCACGCCCGCTGGGCCGCACCGGCGCGCCGCCTGGTGCGGTCCCTGCGCGACGACTTCGACGAGGTGATCGTCAGCGCGACGGTGTGGGCGAACCTGCCGCCCGCGCTGGTGTACCACTGCCGGCGTCCACGACACGGGCGATGACCAGGTTCGAGGTGGGCAGGGTCTGGCAGGCCAGCCGCCAGCCGTCGGCCAGCTCGGCGGCCGAGAACATGCCCCGGCTGTCGGTCTCGTAGCCGCCGGCCCGGACCCGGACCCGGCAGGTCCCGCAGGAACCCTCCCCGCAGGACTGCGGCAGCGCGACACCGGCGACGTCGGCGGCGTCGAGGACGGTCTGACCGGGCCGGCAGCCGAAAGCCGGGCCGGTGTCCTCGACGTCGATGCGGAACGTGGTGACACCGGCCGCCTCGGCGTCACGGGCGATGGCCTGGGCTCGCTCCATCCGGGTCTGCCGGCTGCGGCCGGACACGAACGCCTCCGTGCGGATCCGGTCGCGCGGCATGCCGAGGACGGTCAGGTGGCCGATCAAGTCCTGCATCATCGGCGCGGGCCCGCACAGGTGGGCCCGGGTCGCCGTGGTGACGAACGGCCGCAGCGTGCCCGCGCCGATGCGGCCGTTGCGGCCGCTGACGAAGGTGAGCCCGCGCAGGCCGGGCAGACGATCCTGCAATGCGGCGAGCTCGGGGCCGAAAAGCCGCTCCGCCTCGGACCGGTGCGCGGCCAGCAGCACGATCCGCCCGCCGTGACCGGCGTCGGCCGCCGCGTGGAGCACGCTGAGCAGCGGCGTCATCCCGACACCGCCGCCGATCAGCAGCAGCGTGCCGCTGTCGTCGCCCGGCTCCCAGGTGAAGTCGCCGTGCGGGCCACTCACCCGCAGTGCCTGGCCGGCGGTCAGTTCCGTGTGCAGGAAGCCCGACCCGAGGCCGCCCGGCTCGTGCTTCACCGCGATGTCGATGGCGGCGGTCTGTCCCGGCCCGCTGCAGATCGAGTAGGACCGTTCGATCGGCTCGGCGCCGACCGGCAGCTCGATTTTCACGTACTGCCCGGCGGTGAACCGGAACGGCATGACGCCACCGGTCATCGGTTCCAGGCGGATCCGCCGGACCGTCGGTGTCAGCTCCTCGATCGAGGCCACCCGCAGATAGCCCTGCCAGGGCGTGTCCGGGTTCCGGGCCGGCGCGGCCGCACGCACGGTCCGCCACATGGCGGCGGTCTGCCGTCCGCTGAGCACGGCGTTCGCGGCCATCAACCCGCCGGCGAGCGCCCCGACCACGCCGGAGCCCCAGGCGTCCTGACCGGCGACGAACAAGCCTTTCACGGGAGTACGGCAACCCGCGCGCGACGATCGGAGCCGCTGCGGCGTGGCCGCCAGCCCGTAGAACGAGCCCCGGACACTGTGCTGATAGTTCTCGAACGTCAGCGGGGTGGCCAGTTCGGTGAACGCGACCGCCGCACGGAACCCCGGCCACTGCCGGTCCAGGCGGGCCAGCAGCCGCTCGGTTGTCTCCTGCTTGAAGCGCCGGTAGTCGTCGGTGCGCTGGCGCGGCGGCGTCGCACGCCAGCGCTCGACGATCCCGGGGTCGACGAGTTCCAGCACCTCGACCGTGTGGGTGTGCGCGGCCGGATTGTTGAGCGACGGGAAGGACACGTACAGCGTGCCGTCGCCGCCGTCGAGGTCGGGCATGAACCAGTGGTTCTCGCCGCGCGGCCCGAACTCCGCCGGTGACCGTTTCATGCCGACGAACAGCATGGCGGCCGACGGTTCGGCGGGCAGACCGGTCAGATCCCGGTCGCGGCCGATCAGGGCGTACGTGTTGCGCACCCCGGCCGCCGACACGACGGTGCCCGCCGTCACGTGATAGCGCCGGCCGGTGGCGGTGTCCTCGACGTCGACGCCGGTGACCCGGCCCCGGTCGACGGTGACACGCTCGACCCGCTGGCGCGGGCGTACGTCCACCCCGTACCGCTGAAGGATCTCGAGAACGATCCTGCCGATCTCCGCCGGGCCGCCGACCGGATGGGCGGTGCCGTTCATGAAGAACGTCAGCGGCACGGCGGCGTGATAGCCGAACGCACTCGATCGGGGCGCGATCCCGTAGAGCCCCCACCGGGCTGCCAGGATCGCCCGCAGCTCGGGGTCACGGAAACTGCGGGCCATCTGTTCCGACGTCGACCGGTAGGCCGACGGGAAGAGCCGCTCGACGATCGGCGTGCCCGCGGCGCGGACAGCGGCCGGCAGCGACGCGAGGACGTTACGCGCGGCGAGCCCGGCCATGGCCCGGCGGGTGGTCGCGAAGAACCGGTCGACGGCACCAGCCTCGTCCGGGAAACGCCGCACCAGGCGCCCGCGCAGCCGGTCCCGTCCGGCCGGGACGGCGAAGTCGAAACCGGGGAAGTGCAGCACGTCGTAGTCGTCCGGCAGCGGCTGGAGCTGCAGCCGGCCGTCGGTCATGTAGTCGAGGAACGGGCCCGCGTCGGCGCTGATGTAGTGCAGCCCGGTGCCGAACCGGAACCGGCCGTCCCGGGTGAACTCGTGCGTCATCCCGCCGGGCGTGTAGTGCTGCTCCAGGACGAGAACCCGCCGCCCACCGAATTGCGCGATCGTGCGGGCCGCCGCGAGACCACCCATTCCCGACCCGACCACCACGACGTCGAATTCCTCGCGCTCGTCCATCCGTACCCCCCAAGGAAATGTTTTCGGGGTCAGGTTGGCGAAGCCGACTTTATTTCGACTGAATGAGGCGATCCATCTGCCGTCAAGTGCACCGCGTTAGCTTTCTGCCGTCACCTCGAGAGAAGGGCCGAACAATGAGCAGTAAACCGACGATCGTGCTGGTGCACGGGGCCTTCGCCGACGGCAGCGGGTTCCAGCCGGTCATCGAGCAGCTGATGGCCGGCGGATATCCGGTGGTCGCCGCACCCAACCCACTGCGCGGGCTGTCGTCCGACGCCGCCCAGGTCAGAGCACTGCTGACCGGTATCGACGGGCCGATCGTGCTGGTCGGGCACTCCTACGGCGGGGCGGTGATCTCGGCGGCCGCCACCAGCGGCGTGACCGCGCTGGTCTACCTGGCCGCGTTCGTCCCCGAGACCGGCGAGAGCGTTCAGGAACTGATCGAGAAGTTCCCCGGCAGCACCGTCGGCCAGTCGTTGAAGCCCGTGCCACTCGCCGACGGGCAGGTCGACCTCTACATCGACCCGCGCGTGTTCCACCCGAACTTCGCCGCCGACCTGCCCGCCGAACAGGCCGCGCTGCTCGCCGTCACGCAGCGTCCCGCGACCGGCGCCGCTCTCGGCGAGCCCGCGTCCGGCCCGCAGGCGTGGCACTCGCTGCCGACATACCACCTGATCAGCGGAGCGGACCGGATCATCCCGACGCCCGCTCAGGAGTTCATGGCCCTGCGCTCCGGCGCCACGATCACGGTCGTCGACGGCGCCTCACACCTGGTGTTCGTCTCCCACCCGGCCGCCGCGGTGGCCCTCATCGAGAAGGCGGCCGCCGAGAATGCATAGGGACGCGAACGCGATGCGGTGGGGCGTGCGCATCCACGCGCTGTGCTACGTCGCCGCCAACCTGATCCAGATCCTGGTGTGGTGGCTGTTCACCCCCGGCCTGCACTTCTGGCCGATCTGGTCGATCATCGGCTGGGGCGCCGGGCTGATCGCCCACGTCTGGGGAGTCCGGGCCGCGACCAGGCGGCTCATCCGGACGTGAACGCCACCGCCAGCCGCCGGACCGCCTCCCGCAGTTCCCCGGGGGTCCGGTCACTGTAGGCGAACCGCAGGTGGCGGTCCGACGACCGCCGCCGCGGGTCCGCGGCGAAGAACTCTCCCGGCTGGTAGAGCACGCCACTGGCGGCCGCCCGCCGGAACAGGTCCGCCGGGTCGAGGCGGGCGTCGGTGAGCCGCACCCACAGGAACAGCCCGCCCTCGGGCGCCCGGATGTCGAAGACGCCGGGCAGCCGCTCATGGAGCGCGCCGGCGAGCACGCCGGCGCGCTCCCGGTAGAGGGCGGCCGCTGCGGCCACCAGCTGGTCGAACCAGTGGTCGCCGGCGGTGACGAGCCGCTCGACGATCGCCTGGGTGACCGCACCGGTGTGCACGTCGAGGCGGTTGCGCAGCCGGATCACCGGCTCCACCAGACGCTCCGGCAGCACCATCCAGCCCACCCGCCAGCCGGGACCGAGAGTCTTGGTGAACGTGTTGACGTGGATCACCCGGTCCGAGTCGTGGAACACGCCCACACCCTGGTCCTTCCCGGCGAACCGCAGCTCCCGGTACGGGTCGTCGGCGATGACGTGGAAGCCGTACCGGTCGGCCAGCTCGACCAGGGCTTGTCGTTTCGCCGCCGACAGGCACACCTGCCCCGGGTTGTGGAAGTCGGGAACCGTGTAGGCGGCCGCGATCCGCTCCCCGGCCGCGAGCCGCCGCGCCAGATGCTCGACGTCGAAACCGTCGGATTCCAGCGGCACCGGCAGGATCCGGTCCGTCGCGACCTCGAGGGCCCAGAGGAAGCCGGGGAAAACCGGATCGTCGACGGCCACCGTGGCGCCCCGCTCGACGACCGTCAGCACGGCCAGGGTCAGCCCGTGCATGCCACCGTTGGTGATCACGATCCGGTCCGGGTGCACGTCCTCCCGCTCGGCGATCCAGTTCCGCAGCCCGGGCGAGCCGTGCGGCGCGGAGTACTGCAGGCTCGCCACAGCGGCGGCCGGGTCCTGCCACAACGCCGCCGACGCCCGCGCGATCGCCTCCACCGGCAGCACCTCGGGCGCGGGGATGCCGCCGACCAGGCGGATCGCGTCCGGTGCGGACACGGCCTGGCTCGCGACGACGAATCCCCGCGGCGCCGACAGGCCGCGGGCGAGTTCCGACAGCCCGCTCACGCGTGGAGGAACTGTTCGGCGCGGCGGGCGAACAGCAGCGCCCCGCCGGCGGTGGAACGACGCGACGCCTCTTCGGCGGCGGCCCTGAACACGGACACCGATTCCCCTCTCGCCTGCAGGAGGCGTGCTTTGAGCAGCAGACACAGTCCCTCGGCGTACCGCTGGCCGTACTCGCGCATCGCCTCGCCGGCCCGGCACAGAGCCGCGTCGGCCCGGTCACAGTGCCCGGCGGCCAGCCACATCTCGGCGACCAGCGCGTGATGGAACGCGACACCCCACTGCGGCGGGTCGGCCAGGCTCGCGGCGAGCAGCTCCTCCGCCTCGGCCGCGGCACCGGCCGGATCGTCGCCGGTCAGCGCCCGCGCCCAGCACCGGCTCTGCCTGACGTAGTGGCCGATCTGGGCGTGCAGACGATCGAGATCCTCCGACACCCACCGGTCACCGGCACGCCGGGCCAGCTCGGCGTCACCGGCCATCGAAGCGATCATGGTGGTGTAGTACACCCACACCGACGCCGCGTACGGGTCGCCCGGCGTGTCCCAGGTGTCGACCAGGGCCAGGGCCGCCGTCACATCACCGTGCAGCGCAGCCGTCACCGCCCACCATCCCGGGCCCTCCCCGGGGATGCTGCCGTCACGCCGCAGCGGCGTCTCAGCGTCCGGCAGGTCGCCGGAATCGGACTCGCCCAGCGTCCGGACCGCCTCGCCGACGTTGCCGACATCCCACTGGTGCAGGCCCCACGTCTGCCGGGCGTACCGCCGCACGGCCGGATCGGGCGACGTCCGCCCCAGCTCGTGCATGCGGCGCGCCAGCAGTCCCCGGTCCTTCTCCAGCGCGGTGTAGGCGCCCATCGTGCGGATGAACAGGAAGTCGGCGGCCTCCGCCTCACGGTCCAGGCTGCGAGCCAGGTACTCGGCGCGTTCCAGCAGGTCCACCGTCGAGGCGTCGAAACCGGCCTGCCGCCGGGCCACGACAGCGAGCAGGGTCAACGCCGCCAACTCGAGATCCATCAAACCCGACGACCTGGTGACCTGTACGGCGTGGCGCAGCTGCCGGGTGGCGGAGTCGAAGGCGAGTTTGTTCGCCGCGCAACGCCCGGCCCGGATCAGCGCCTCGGCGGCCCGCGCCGGTTCGGTCAGCGGACCGGCCGCCCACAGGTGGTACGCCAGACGTTCCGCCACGACCTCGTCGTCGGCGTGGGTCTGTTCGAGCGCGTCCGCGACACGCAGATGCAGCCGTACGATCCGCTGCTTCGCCGTGGCCTCCGACACCGACTCGCGAACCAGGTCGTGGGCGAAACGCAACGCCGACGGATCGTCCGGGCCCGGCTCGAGCAGCCCCAGCGCCTGCACCGGCTCGAGCCGGTCCATGCAGTCGCCGACACCCGTGCCGGTGGCCCGGGCCAGCAGCCGCAGGTCGACGTCACGGCCGATGAGCGCGGCGACCTCCAACAGGTCACGGGTCTGCTCGTCGAGACCCCCCATGCGGCTGCGGACCACGTCACGGATCGTGTTCGGGACACCGGCTCCGAGCGTCCCGCCCTCACTGAGCAGCCGGGACAGTTCAAGGACGAAGAACGGATTCCCGGCGGTACGGTCGTGAACGGCCCGGGTGATCTCGTCACCGGGATCCTGCCCGACCTCGTTACGCACGAGCGCCGCCACGTCGCGTACGTCCAGCGGACCGAGCCGCAGCCGGCGGTGGCCGGGCACGCGACTCGCGGTGGCCAGCACCCGCGACAGCTCCGGGCTGAGCGTCGGCGCCCGGTCACGCAGGGCCGCGACCATCGCGGTGCCCCTGGGCAGCCGCCCCGCCAGATGATGGAACAACTGCAGCGACGCGACGTCGGCCCACTGCAGGTCGTCGAGGATCAGCAGCACCCGCCGCTGTGCCGAGGCCTGGGCGACGAGCGCGACGACCTGCTCGAAGAGCCGGAACTGGGCGTTGCCGTCGGGAACCGTCCGGTCACCGCCGTCCCGCGGTTCGAGGATGCCGCCGACCTCGCTCGCCAGCCATTTCTCCCGCGCGGGAGCGGGCAGGCTCTCGACCAGGCGGCCCAGCGCCTGCTCCCACGGCCACATCGACGGTGTGCCGTCACCCTCCAGGCACCGGCCCCAGACGACGAGCGCGTCGTGGCGGGCCGCCACCGCGGCGGCCTCCTGCAGCAGCCGGGTCTTCCCGGCGCCCGGCTCACCCTCGACGATCCCGACCGCCGTACGCCCCGCGAGCGCGCCCTCCACGGTGCGCCGCAGCACCGCGAACTCCTCGACCCGGCCGACCAGCCCGGACATCGGTCCGGCCGGCTTCTCGCCGGCGGCCGGCGCGGCCGGCTGGGCCAGCACCCGCAGGTGCGCCTCCCGCAGGGCCGGGCCGGGATCGATGCCGAGCTCGTCGGCGAGCCGCTCGCGGACCGTGCGGAACCTCGCCAGCGCCTCGGCCTGACGCCCGGCCGCACCGAGGACCGTGACCAGAGCGGCCTGCACCGGTTCGTGGAACGGCGCCATCGACGCGGCCAGCTGCAGAGCGGGCAGCACCCGCTCGATGCGGTCCGACGCCACGGCGAGCGCGGTCGCCTCCGTACAGGCGCGGTAGAACTCGTCGTCGAGAGCCGCCGCCGTCCCACCGCCCGCCGGGCCGCGCCACAGCTCGAGAGCCTCCAGGTAGTGGTCGAGCGCGGCATCGGGCTCACGCGTGGCGCCGGCCGCCGCGACATGCTCACGGAAGGAGACCAGGTCCAGCGTTCCGGCGCCGGCCGTGAACAGGTAGCCGTTCCCGCGACGGTGCAGGTAGGCGCCGTCCTCCCGGGCGGGCAACCGCGGCTCGAGGACACGCCGCAACGCGCCGACGTACTTCTGGATGACGTTGAGCGCGCTCGTGGGCGCCTGCTCACCCCACATCAGATCGATGAGCTCCGCCGTGCCGACCGGCCTGCCGACCCGGGTCAGCAACAGGGTCAGCAGCAACGCCTGCTGGCGGGGACCAGTGTCCACCTCGGTCCCGTCACGCCACAGCCGTACCGGGCCGAGGACCTGAAACCGCAGCTCGCCAACGGAATGCACGGGCACGATTCTCGACCTCCGGCCGGATCGTACCCCGCCTCCGTTACACATCGACGACCGCGAAACGCCGACTACGATCAACCGGCGTCGGATTCCTGGAAGGGCTCACCTGTGATCGAGATCCGGCTACCCCTGCGCGCCGTCATCCCCTTCGCCTCCGGCTCCATCGGCATGGGCATCTGGGTCACCGTCCCCGGCATCCTGCTGCTCTACTTCCTGACCGACGTCCTCGCCGTGCCCCCGGCCACGGCCGGGCTCGCCCTGCTGATCCCCAACATCGCCGACATCGTCCTGCACCCGTGGATCGGCCGCGTCTCCGACACCGACCGGGCCGCCACCGGCCACCGGCGGCGGGTCATGCTCGCCGGCTGCGCGGTGATCATCACCTTCATCGCCCTCTTCACGGTGCCGGCAGGTCTGCGCGGCACCTCGGCCGCGATCTGGGTCGCGCTCGCGCTCGTCGCCGGCAACCTGCTGTACTCCGCCTACCAGGTGCCCTACCTCGCCACCCCGGCCGACCTCGGCATCGGCTACCACGAGCGGACCCGGCTGATGGGCTTCCGCAATACGGTCATCACCATCGGCGTGCTGCTCAGCGGCGTGATCGCGCCGCTCCTCACCGGCACCGCACCGGACGTCGGCGACTACACGAGGATGGCGGCGATCCTCGGCGCGGTGATGCTCGCCGCGATGCTGACCGGCATCCTCGGCGTCGCCCGCGTCAACCGGGCAGCGCCGCCCGCCCCGGCACCCGCCGCACCACACCGCGGCGGACTGCTGGCGGCGCTGCGGGACCGGCACTTCCGGGTGCTGTCCGCGTCGTACCTGACCATGGCGATCACGATGAACCTGGTGCTGGCCGCCCTGCCGTACTTCGCCAAGTACGAACTGGGCCGCCCCGAACTCACCCCCGCACTGGTCGCCCTGTTCATGGGCCCGGCGGTGCTGACCACCCCGCTGTGGGTGCTGGCCGCCCGTCGCCTCGGCAAACAGCGCTGCCTGCTCGCCGCCCAGGCCGGCTTCGTGGCCGGCTCACTGGTGCTCGCCGCAGGTGCCGCCGCGGGTCTGCCGGTGCTGGTCGGGGCGATGACATTGCTGGGCGTGTCGTTCGCCGCCATGCAGCTGATGCCACTGGCGATGATGCCCGACGTGATCGCCGCCTCCGGGCCGGGCGGCACCACCCGGGCGGGCGCCTACACCGGATTGTGGACCGCGGCCGAGGCCACCGGCGGTGCACTCGGCCCGTACGTGTTCTCGGCCGTCCTGTTCGCCGGCGGGTTCGTGGCCAGCGCGGCGGGGGAGCAGGTCACCCAGACGCCGGGCGCGCTGGACGCGGTCCGTTACGGCTTCACCCTGGTGCCGGCCGCCCTCATGACGGTCGCCGTCCTGCTGCAGCGCCGCTACACCCTCGACCACACCCGCCCGACACCCGACGTCACGCCGGTCAGCACCTGACCAGGCCGGGCGCAAATGCAAGCGTTGACCTCAGACACCAGCGGACCATCCACTGCGTCGGGTCACTTGCCCCTACCCTGATCAGGTGATTCTCGCCGCCCTCGTTGCCGAGCCGCTGCCAGTCGATCCGAAGGATGACCTGTGGGACATCATCGTCGATATAGGCAGCATCACCGGTGCATTCGCCGCGGTGGTCGCCATTGTCATCGCCTTACGCGCGCAACGGGCCGCTGACCAGGCGGTCGGCAAGGAGCGCGAGAGGGTGTTCGAACTGGAGATCCTTCGTGAACTCGTGAAGGAGATCGACGAGGCTGAGCTGACAAGGGTGGCTTTCAGTTCCCCCAGATACTTGAAGAGGTTTCAGCTTCGCCTCAATCAGCTGTCCACGCGGCTAGAGAGCTGGGATCAGGTCATGGCCCTATCGGATCGAGAAGCTGTAATCGACTGGACTGGCCACGGTGATCAGATCCGAGCGCTCGACGAGGCGAAAGCTCGACATCGAGAAGACCTCGACGCCGCTAAACAGCGGTACGTCGAGAGTGTCACTCCTGGAATGAGCCGGGATGAGTTCATAAGCGCCGCCCAGTCGTTCGTTGGGCCGGTCTTCGCAGGGCGGAGGTCGCGAGCGAGCGTTGAAGAGGAATCACGTCGAACGTTCCACGATCGATTGATCCGAGATCTTGACCAGGCGATCAAGGCTCGCGTACTCGCTGGCCAGCGACCGCCGCTCACCCGGTGGCAGCGTTGGTGGTACGGAGTTTAGAGCTTCCGAAATGCAGGTGTCAGGGCGGGGCCGCGAGCCCCTGGGCGCGGAGCTGCTGCGGCGGGTACCGCTGCCGGTGTGTTTTCCCGGACTACGACGACTGCGACGTCCGGGGTCAGCGTGGCCGCAGGGGGTTGAGGCAGAACGTCAGCGTCAGCCCACACCGGTTCAGCAGGCCGAATCGGGTTCCCGGGTTCTTCGCGGCCTCCGCCTTGACCAGGCGGATGAAGGCCTCGGTGACGCCTGACCGGTCGTACTCACCGGCCACCGCTGCCAGGAAGGCACGGGAGACGTCGACGGCCCGCAGCCCCGCCAGGTCGAGCATGGAGCCCGCCTGGACGTAGCAACCCAGACCCACCCTGTCGTACGCGTCGACGCCCGGCGTGACGTGAAAGGTGATCGCGTCGGCCAGGGTCGTGCCGGTCGCCTCGGAACGGCCCGTCGTCCGGGCGCACCGCCGCGCGCATTCGGCGCCCCGCAGCGTGAAGTCCTCGCCGGCCCGCGGGTCCGGCAGCCCGTAGTCGTGGAGGAGACAGGCCACGTAGAACAGCTCCTCGTCCAGCCGTGCACCGTCGAACGCCGCCAGGGCGCGCCCGTACGCCCACGTCCGGTACGAGTGACCCAACACGTCCGGCCTGTTCAGCTCGGCGCAGGCCCTCGTGGCCTCGACCGCCAGCGGACTGTCCGGCACCCGCAGATCGTCGAACGACAACCCATGGGATGTCCGGCCCATCCGGAACCTCACATTCCCGATCAGCCCCGACATCAGCACCTCGGCCATCGGGCCGATCGCGTGCCGCCGGTCTGCGGACGACATGACCCCAGCCGTACTCCGGGTCCAGGCATAGCTGCCGTAGACGTCCTCGCCTGCCATGGGCGAACCGTAACGCCGTACAGCAGATCGAGGACAGACCGCTGGACAGGGCCGTAGCTCAGCGCTAAATCGGGAGGTGACGCCGGCTCGCCCAGCCGGCGATGACGTGGGAGCGCCGACATGGCCGACCAGGTGTTGGATGTTCGTTCACAGCCCGCCGGACCGCCGGGAGACGATCCCCGGGCCAGGACCCACAGCTACCTGCGCGCCGCCATGGCAGCGCTGCTGATCAGCATCGGTGTGGCGGTGATACACCAGACGATCCAGCAGAGTGAGCTGCTCGGCTCGGTGAGCGGCTACTACTACACGCCCGTCCAGGCGGTGTTCGTCGGCGGCCTCATGGCGCTCGGCGTCGCCATGATCGCCCTGCGGGGCACGAACGATGCCGAGGAGGTGGCGCTCAACCTCGGCGGCATGTGCGCGATCCTCGTGGCGGTGGTGCCGACCTCCCGGAACCAGGAGCAGCGGGACGGCGTGGAGGAGTGCCGGGAGACCCTCGGCGGCTGCCCGGACCTATTGGCGCTGGAGCAGGCGACCCGGGCGAACGTCGAGAACAACATGGTGGCGCTCCTGGTGCTGGGGTTCCTCGGGCTGGTGGCCGCGTTCGTGCTGGTCCGCCACTCCGGAGACCGGGCGGCGGCACGGTCGTCGGTGAAGGCCTTCTGGTGGGGCTTCGCCATCACGACGGCTCTGTGGCTCTGCTGTGTCGTGGCGCTGCTGGTGTCGATCGACTGGTTTATCGAGTACGCGCACCACATCGCCGCGGTGGGGCTGCTCGCATGCCTCTGCGTCGTCGCGCTCGCCAACGCCCAGCGCGTGGACGGGTTCCCCCGGCGGGAGCAGGCAGAGGAGAGCGGGACGGCGGTCGGCGGGGCCAGGGGCGAGGTGGCGGCAGCCGGGGACACGATGTTGAAGAAGGGCCACCGGAGCGTGTACTCCGCCCTCGCCTGCCTCATGATCGCGGCCGGAGTGCTCGGTGCCGTCGCGCTCGTCGGGGAGCACCTGACTCTCAGCGTCGAGGAGAAGAAGAATTCGCACACCCTGTTCTGGGTGGAGATCGTCGTGGCCGCCCTGTTCATCGGATTCTGGCTGACGCAGACCTGGGATCTGCACGGCGGCGACGACAAGATCAAGAACAGTAGGGAGGAGGCCGCGAACGCCGGCCGCGTCTGACCCCTGGGGTCAGATCCAGCCCTCGCGGGCGGCGAGCAGGCCGGCCTCGAAACGGCTCCGTGCGCCGAGGCGTTCCATCAGTTCGGACATCGCGCGGCGGCAGGTGCGCTCGGACAGGCCGAGGCGGGTGGCGGCCGAGCTGTCGGTGTGGCCGTGGGCCAGCAGCTGGAGCAGCTCACGCTGGATGGGGGTGATACCGTCGGCCGCCCGGGCTGCGGCGCCCAGCGGCACCGCGGTGCGCCACACCTGCTCGTACAGGGTGACCAGTGACGCCACCACGCCGCGGCCGGACAGCTGCAGGATGCCCTGGGCGGTGTTGTTCGGGTCGATCGGCACGATCGCGATCGACCGGTCGAAGATCAGCATGCGCGGCGGCAGCAGCGGCGCGGTGCGTACCTCGGTGCCCGCGTCGGTCAGTGACTTCGCGTACCCGGCGCCGATCGGGTCGCGGCGCGCGGAGTCCTGCAGGGTGGTGCGGATGGTGATCCGGCGGGCGACGAGCTCGGCGTTGTTCTGCCGGGCCGCCTCGACGGCCTCGGCGGACGGCACCGACGGCACGATGCTCAGCAGTTCCTCGCGCAGGCTCTGGCCGAGCTCCTCGAGGCGGTTCTGGATGGCGTCGGGGCCGATCACGCGCTCGGCTTCGGGTGCCTCCTCGGTGGTGGCCCCGTCGCCGTACTCGGCCAGGAGCGCCGCGACCGCGGCCTGACCGGCGGCGATGCGCTGCATGCGGTGCTCGACGTCGGCCTGCTGCCGGGCCAGCAGCGACTGCAGCCCGACCGTGGGGCTGACCGCCCGCAGCTCGCCCTCACGCTCGGAGGAGTGCCGCAGCAGGGCCAGATCGAACAGCTCGTCGAGGGCTGCCCGGACCGTGTCCTCGTCGGTGGCCAGATGCTCGACGAGCTGGCCGACGCCCCAGCGCGGATGGCTCAGCAACAGCCGGTAGACCTGCTCGGCGTCTTTCCCGAGACCCAGAATGTCAAGCACGCATTGCCCCCGTGGCACATCGGACATCGATTACCGACGACAGGTCTAGCACCGTCTGTCGGGTTCGGTCGCTGTCTGTCCAGGATCCGGGAACCCTGTCCAAGATCCGGGACGAGCCGGAGGCCGGTCAGCCGCGCGGCCGCAGGCTGTCGAGCGGCACGTCGGTGTCGGCGACGATCCGCCACTGGCGCATCGCGGGGGAGTTGATGAGCACCCGGCCCATCAGCGCGCGGGCGGTGTCGCGGCCGGCCGAGGTGTCCGCCGGCTGCAGGAACACGCCGACCTCGAAACCGCCGGGCACGGCGCGGGCCACCACGTGCTCGACCGCGTCAGCGGACCGGACGGCGGCCCAGGTGGCGTCGACCAGTGCCGCGGCGTCGATGCGGGCCGCCGCGTCGTGCCGCGCGGCTATGGAGATACGGGCCAGTCGCATGGCTGTTCAGTCCTCTTCGTCAACGTTGAACCGGGGACTCGCTTAAGCCCTTTCCTCTGCAGGCGACTTTCAGCTTGCCGCACATTATCTCCACCCTTTCCGCGTACCGCGAAAGGGTATGGCGCGGCCGGTTCCGGCCTGGCCGGAACCGGCCAAACCCGCCCGTCGACGGCCGGAACCGGCCAGGCCGGTTCGGGACACTCCGCAGGTCTTTCCGGCCACGGCGGCGTTCGGAATAGTTCTCGCTGTCAGGCCGCAACGGCCAGGAATGACGCAGAGAATCAATTCCGCCTAACCGCCGGGGGTATCGCCATGTCTTTTTCGGTCGCTCGTGTCACGCTCGTCGTCGCTTTCCTGCTGCTGATCGGCGCCGTCGTGCTGGTGGCCTCCGGCGCCGGTGAGATCACCGCGGCGTCGGCGTCCACCAACGGTCTGATCTGGGGCTGACATGCCTGAGCAGACTCTGGACAGCCCTCCCGCCCAGGCCGGCGGCGCGGAGGTGAGCTCGCGGCAGTGGTCGGCCGGCCAGCTCACCCAGATGTACATCTCCAGCGTCCTGGGTGCCGGGATCCTCGTGGTGCCGGGCATCTCGGTGAAGGAGGCGGGGTGGGCGGCCCCGCTCGTGTGGGTGGTGCTGGCCGGGATCTGCGTCTGCATCGCCCAGATGTTCGCGCGGATCTCGATGGAGTTCCCGACCGTCTCCGGCGTCACCGACGTGATCCGCGCCGGGATGGGGCCGGCGAACGCGAACTTCGCGCAGGGCGTGCTCCTGCTGGTCTACGCGGTGGGCAACCCCGCCATGGCCATCGCGACCGCCTATTACCTCGGCGCCGTCACGGACGCGCTTCCCCCCGTACCGATAACCGCAATGATCTTGATGTTGTTGTCCCTGGTCCTGGCCGGGCTCAACGACCGGATCATCGCCCGGATCCAGGGCGTCAGTCTCAAGATCGCGATGGTCGCCCTGGCGCTCAGCATCGTCCTCGCGGTGCCGGGCATGAGCCTCGCGAACCTCGGCCGGCACGGGGCGCCGACCCTCGCCGGTGTCCTGACCGCCGCCGGCGTCGCCTTCTACGCCTATCTGGGCTGGGAGAACGTCTCGCTGCTCGGCGGCTCGGTGCACGATCCACGCCGGACGTTCCCGAGAGCCATCCGCCGCGCGGTCCCGGTGGTCGCGATCACCTACCTGGCCGCCACCCTCGCCTACGCGGCGCTGCCGCCCGGTGGCCCCACCGAACTGGTGCCCGCCCTGACCGCCGCCCTGCCGGCCCCGCTGCGGCTGGTGCTGCTGATCGCGTCGGCCGTCGCCATCGTCGCGGCCACCAATGCTTGGGTGCTCGGTGCCACCCGCCTCTACGTCCACGCCGTCCGCGGCCGCACCTCCGAGACCCGCGCCAAGGGCGTCCTGGCGCTGACGTACGCCGCCACGCTCGCCCTGTTCGGCGCCGGTGTGGTCACCCACTCCGACCTGCTCGCCTGGACGTCGGCGCTGTTCATGTCGGTGTACGCGCTGTGCAGCGTCGCCCTGGCGCGCATGCAGCAACGGTGGAGTCTCCAGGCCGTTGTCGTCCTGCTCAGCAGCCTGGCGATCCTCGCCTCCCGCGGCGTCGCGGGCCTGATCTTCGCCGTGCTCCTCGTCGTGGTGGTACTGGCTACCCGCGCCACCGAAGCAACCCGATCCACCGGAAAGGCACGAAAGTGAACGCTCTGCGCCACCTGGCCACCCTGTCCGAGGAGACGGCGGGCGGTGAGTTCGGCACCAAGTGCCAGCGCGTGTTCCCGCTCGACGTGCTCGACGAGACGCTCGGCGCGATGGGCTGCTGGCTCGAACCCCACGCACAGACCGCCCCCGACAAGCACAACCAGCGCGAGATGGTCCTGGTCACCAGCGGCAGCGGCACCCTCGTCTCCGGCGACGAGACCACCGCGCTCAAGGCCGGTGACGTCGTCTTCATCGAGAAGAACCACGAGCACGTCCTGCACGCCACCGGCGAGCCGCTGGCGTGGATCTCCGTGTACTGGCCCCTCCGTGAGCAGCCCCTGAAGGAGACGAGCGCATGACCACCTGGATCACGGCGACGCCGCCCACCCCGAACGGCCACCTGCACGTCGGCCACATCTCCGGGCCGTACCTGGCCGGCGACGTGATGGCGCGGGCCCTGGCGGCCGACGGGCAGGACGCGTGGTACTCCACCGGCCTGGACGACAACCAGACCTACGTGCCGCGCCGAGCCTGGGGCGAGAACTGCGAACCCGAGGAGACCGCCGAACGCTACACCCGCTCGATCGTCGACACGTGGGCCGCCGCCGGGGTGAACTTCGACAAGATCGTCAGACCTCAGGGGCATGAGTACGAGGCACGCGTACGCGATCTCTTCTCCACGCTCGTCGAGTCGGGGCACATCGTCGCCGAGGAGCGGCCGCTGCCGTTCTGCCAGGGCTGCGACCTGTGGCTGTACGAGGCCTACCTCGGTGGCAAGTGCCCGCACTGCGGCGCCGGCACCAACGGCAACGCCTGCGAGGACTGCTGCCGCCCCAACCTGTGCGCCGACGTCGTCGACCCGTTCTGCATCCGCTGCGGTGACGTGCCGGTGCTGCGCCGGACCAAGATGCACGTGCTGCCGCTGGAGCCGCTGCGCGCCGGGCTCGAAGAGTTCTGGGCGGCCTGCGACATGCCCGAGCGGCTGCGTGCCGTGTGCCGGGCCATGGCCGCCGACCGGCTGCCCGACATCCTCGTGTCGCACCCGTCGGCGTGGGGCATCCCCACCGACGCCGACCCGTCGCTGAGGACCTACGTGTGGCTGGAGATGGCCGAGGGCTACGCCGCCGAGGCGCCGCCGCGCGAGCACGACCGGCTGGTGCAGTTCTTCGGCATCGACAACGGCTACTTCCACGCCGTGCTGTTCCCGGCCGTGAACATCGCCCTGGGCCGGCCCGAGCTGCTTCCGGCGAAGTTCGTCGTCAACGAGTTCTTCCAGCTCAACGGCTCCAAGTTCTCCACCAGCCGGCGCCACGCCATCTGGGCGTCGGAGTTCCTGCCGGTCGCCGGCGCGGACCTGCTGCGCCTGCACTGCCTGCTGCGGCGGCCCGCGACCAGCCGCACCGACTTCACACTGGACGACTTCAGCCGTACCGAGAAGATCCTGGACGCCTGGGACACCACCTTCCGCGGCGTGTTCGCCCAGACCGCCACCGCATCGGCCGATGAGGCCGCCCTCCCCGCCGACCTGCGCCGCAGCGGACGATCCGTCCGGGCGCAGCTGGCCCTGGCCCGTGACTACTGCCGGCCCGGCGACTTCGACCCGCCCGGCGCGGTCGAGCAGCTCGCGTCGGTGGCCCGGATCATCGGCTCGGCCCTCGACGAGGTCCGCGCCATGGGCCCCACCGGCGACTCCGCGGCCGCCGTGCTGCGCACCTGGGTGCGGGAGTTCGCCCAGGCCGCCGCCCCGATCGTGCCCGGCGGCAGCGCCCGCCTGCTCGCCGCCTGCGACGGCGCCCCACAGCCGGGCAGGTACTTCGGGCTGGGCATCTGATGGCCGGCCCTCTGGCGGTCGTGGCCCCCCTCACCGGCCCGCGTGGCCGGTGGGGGAGGCTCTTCCCGGCCGACCTGCTGGAACACCCGGCGGTGACCGTCTTCGACGACGCCGCCGACCCGGAACGCTCCATCGCGCTGGCCCGGCAGATCGCCGCGACCGCCGGAATCCGGGCCGTGGCCGGGCACTTCTCCAGCGAGGCGGCGGCCGGGGCCCTGCCCGTCTACCGGCGGGCCGGAATCCCGGTCGCGTTCCCGCTGTCGTCGGCGCCGGGAGTCACCCGTGAGCACCTGAGCCCCGAACCGGGCATCATCGCCCCGATGCCCGACAACGTGGAGCAGGCCGCGACGCTGTGGCGGTCGGCCGGGGGAGCGGGCACGTACGCCTGGGCCGGCGCCTCCGCCACCGGGCTCGCCGTCGCCTGGGCCGACCTGGGCGGACAGCTGCGGCCGGCGGTCACGGAGATCCTCGCCGAACCCGGCGTCACCACCCTGGTGGTGCTGGGCACGCTGACCGACGCCGAGCGGGCCCTGGCCGTGGTCGCCGCGTCCGGCCGGCGGCTCCGGGTGGTGCTCAGCGACGACAGCTGGGTGGGTTCGGCGGCGTGGGAAGGGCTCACCCCGGAGGTCGTGACGACCCGGCCCGACCCGGCCGTCCTGGTCGAACAGTGCGCCCGCCACATGCTCGAAGCGGTGCAGGAGGGCCTCACCGGGGCGGAGATCGTCTCACTGTGGGCACGGCGGCACGGCATCGCCCACTGGGAGAAGCCACAGCCCATCGGGGTACGCCCATGACCGTGGTCGACTGCGCGGTCGTCGGTGACGGGATCGTCGGCCGGTTCACCGCCCTCGCCCTGGCGGCGCGCGGACTGCGGGTCGCCCTGTGCGGCGGCGCACCCGGCGACGCGGGCTCGTCGGCGTCGGCACTGAGCGGGGGACTCGTCCGGGCGTACTCCCCGGATCCTGATCTGACCCGGCTGGCCGTGCGCAGCATGACCGCCGTGTGGTGGAACTGCCCGGCCTACCGCCGGACCGGCTCGGTGCACGTCGTGCCGCGCGCCGCACTGAACGCCGCGGTCCTGGCCGAGATGGCCGCCGCCGGGATCCCGCACCGCGTCGCCGACGGTCCCACGCACCATCCGGTCCGCCTGGACCCGGACGACTGCGCGATCGTCGAGCCGAACGGCGGCTACGTGCTCGCCCCGCAGGCGCTGGACTGGCTCGCCGAGCGGTGCGCGGCGAACGAGGCGATCGTGACGACCGGGCCGGTCGGCCGGATCGACACCGGCCCCGGCGGGTTCACCCTGGCCGGCCCGGACATCCGCGCCCGCCGCGTGATCGTCACCGCCGGGCCGGGCACCGTGGCCCTCGTGCCGGTCACCGGCCTGCAACAGCGGCGCATCGTCTACTCCTACGTGCGCCTCGACACCGACGTCGAGCACACCCTGGTGGACACGGCACCCGACACCTGGATGCGGCCCGCACCCGAACAGGGCCCCGGCGTCCACCTCGTCGGCCGTGCCGACCCGCGGCCGTGGGACCGGCCCGGCCGCCGCGACGTCGACGACCACCCGGCCGGGCTACGGGCCACCGAGGCGCTCGCCCGGCGGCTCCCCGCGATGAGCCGGGCCGTCTACCTGAGCAGCGTCGTGGCGTCCGACATGTACACGACCTCGGGACCCGGCCGGGTCGGACCGGCGGCCACGGCCACCGACGGCCTATGGTTCATGACCGGTCTGTCCGGAGGCGGTTTCAAGATCGCTCCCGCTCTCGCCGAGCGTGCGGCCGACCGTGTCATGACGTCCCTCGAAAGAACAGGAACACTCCGATGACCTCAGCAGCCGAGCTCGTGGTGACCCACTCCTCCCCGGCGGACACGCCGTCGGTCGAGCAGCTGTTCATCGCCTACCGGCACTTCTACGGGCGCACCGGCGACGACGCGAAGGCCGCGGAGTTCCTGCGCACCCGTCTCTCGACCGGTGAGTCGCGGGTGCTCGCCGCCCGTACCGCCGAGAAGGTCGTCGGCTTCTGCCAGATCTACAAGCAGTTCTCCTCGCTCGGCCTGACCGTCACCTGGGTCCTCAACGACCTGTTCGTGCTCCCCGAGGCCCGCGGACTGGGCGCGGGCCGGGCCCTGGTCGTGCAGACCCTGCGGGAGGCCCGCGCCGCCGGGGCGGTCGCCGTCGTGCTGGAGACCATGAGCGACAACGAGGTCGCGCAAACCCTGTACCGGTCGCTCGGCTTCGTCGAGTCGCACCGGGACGGTGAGTTCGTCCACTATCGCAACGATCTTGAGGGTGGGGACCATGTTTGATCGTGAACTCGTCGGTGTCGGGCTCGGACCGGCCAACCTGGGTCTCGCCATCGCTCTGGAGGAGGCCGGCGCCGCCGCCGACGCGCTGTTCCTCGACCGCCGGCCGGGCTTCGACTGGCACCCCGACATGCTGCTGTCGTCGTCGACCATGCAGATCAGCTACCTCAAGGACCTCGCCACCCAGCGCGACCCGCGCAGCGCCTACACGTTCGTGAACTACCTGCACGAGCGCGGCCGGATGAGCGACTTCATCAACAAGCAGACGTTCTTCCCCAGCCGCCTGGAGTTCACCGACTACCTGAGCTGGGCCGTCGACCGCCTGCAGACGCCGGTGACCTGGGGCGCCGAGGTGGTCGGCGTCGAGCTCGACGAGCACACCGGCGGCTGCGTGGTGTCGTGGCGCTCCGGCGGCCGGCTGCACCGCACCACCACCCGCCACGTCGCGGTCGGCGTCGGCTCCACGCCACGGATGCCGGCCTGGTCTGCCGGGCTGGACGGCGTCTTCCACAACACCCGGCTGCTCGGCGGGCTGCGGACCGCCGGGCTCACCGGCCGTTCCCGGGTCGCCGTCGTCGGGCAGGGCCAGAGCGCGGCTGAGGCGGTCCGGCACGTGCTGGAGACCTATCCGGGCGTGTCCGTCGACTGCTACATCTCCTCGTACGGCATGACGCCGGCCGACGACAGCCCGTTCGCCAACCGCGTCTTCGACCCGGCGGCCGTCGACGACTTCTACTTCGCCGACGCGAGTGTCCGCGACGAACTGCTGGGACGGCACCGTTCCACCAACTACAGCAGTGTCGACCCGGACCTGCTCAGCTGGCTGTACGACTTCGAGTACCACGAGAAGATCACCGGCGAGGGCCGGCTGCGCTTCCAGCGGGCCACCCGCGTCACCGGCGCCACCGCGGCCGGCGGGCGGGTCACCCTCGACGTGCTGCGCCGCATGACCGGAACACGGACCCGGGAGTCGTACGACGCGGTCGTCTGCGCCACCGGCTTCACCTCCCCGCTGCCCCGCCACCTGCTGGGCGCCTCGTTCGGTGACTGCTCGGACGCGTGGCTGGCCCGCGACTACCGCGTGCACCGCGCCGACGGGTCGCCGTTGCCGGTGTTCGTGCTCGGCGCCACTGAGTCCGGTCACGGCCTGGGGTCCGGGCTGCTGTCGAACGTCGCCGTCCGCGGTGGTGAGATCGCGGCTCAGGTGGCGGCGTCAGCGCGGTCCGGCGGGGTGCTGGAGCTCGCTGGTCGCTGAGGGCGGCCGGGCCCGCTGCCTTGGTGCGGGCCCGGCGTCGCTCCATCGGCTGGCGCGCCGGTCAACAGGCCTTTTGTCCCGCCGCGATCTTTAACCTCGGCACCATGGCAACGCAGAATGAGGGGGATCAAACTCCCGGTCGAGTTCCGGTGGGTGACCATCGCCGGCTGTACGACCTGCTGACCGAACTGCGGCATCGAGCCGGAGCACCCTCCCTGCGGAAGATCAACAACAGCAGCGGGGTGTCGGTCGGCTACCTGAGTCAGATCTTCGCCGGGAAGACCGCGCCGGGACCGGATGTCGCCGTGCGGATCGCCCAGGCCTTGAAAGCCACCGACCAGGAACAGGCCCGGATCCGCTTCTACGCCGAGGGCACCGAGGCCGACCGGTCGGTCCAGCGCTCCGCGGAGGCCGGCCGTCCGCGCCGGCCCGGATGGGACGGATGCCCCTACCGCGGCCTGCTCCCGTTCGAAGAACGGCACGCCTCCGTCTTCTACGGCCGCCGTGCCCTGACCGGCCGGCTGCTCGACCGGTTGCACGAGCATTCCACCGACGCCGGGATCCTGCTCGTACTGGGACCGTCCGGCGCCGGGAAGTCGTCGCTGCTGCGCGCCGGTCTGATGGGCTCGCTGGCCGCCGGCGTCCTGACGCCCGGATGCCGGTCCTGGCCCCGCCGGGTGATCACCCCGACCAGCGATCCGGTCCGGCACCTCGCCATCCACCTTGCCGAGCTCGCGGCGGCCGACGCCATCTCCGTACAGGAGACGCTGACCGCCCATCCCGAGCAGGCCCATCTCCTCGCCGGTCAGGCGCTGGCCGCAGCCGGCGGCCAGGGTCGTCTGGTGCTGGTGGTGGACCAGTTGGAGGAGCTGTTCACCCTCAGCACCGATCCCACTGAACAGCACGTCTTCCTGACAGCCCTGCACAGCCTGGCGACCGAGCCGGTCCTGCCCGACGGCCGGCCCGGCGCGCTGGTCGTCGCCGGAATCCGCGGTGACTTCCTGGACCAGGCGCTGGCCTTCCCACCGGTGCGGCACGCCGCCGAGGCCGGTGTCTTCGCGGTCGGTGCGATGAGCGAGTCGGAGCTGCGGGAGGCAGTGGTCGGCCCGGCCGCCGAAGCGGGTGTGCGGATACCCGACGACCTGGCCGCCGTGATTCTCGACGATCTGCGCGAACACGACCTGCCGGTCGATTTCGACTGTGGAGCGCTGCCACTGCTGTCACAGGTCATGTTCGTCATGTGGCAGCACAGGGACGCCACCGGGCTGACCGTGGCCGGTTACCACCGCACCGGTGGGGTCGCCGACATCGTGCGTACCAGCGCCGAACAGGCCTACGACACCCTGACCACCGGGCAGCAGGACCTCGCCCGGCGGGTCTTCCTCCATCTCACCGCGGCGACCGACAGCCGGCGGACCCGGCGGCCTAGCACCCGCAACGCTCTTCATGCCGCCACCGGCAGCGCCGACATCGACACCGTCATCGAGGCGTTCGCCGAACAGCGGCTCGTCACCCTGTCCGACAATGACCTGGTCACCATCGCTCACGAGGAGCTTCTGCGATCCTGGACCCGGTTGCGCGACTGGCTCCAGCCCGGCCTCACCGATCAGGCACTGCATCTGGCGCTCACCGACGATGCGCATGACTGGCAGCAGCGTCATCGCGACCCGTCCTATCTCTATCAGGGAAGCCGGCTGGTCGCCGTTGCCGACGCTGTCCAGCGTTGGACCGACGATCCCGCCCAGAGCCTGCCCGTCTCTTCTGCCACCGTGGAGTTCCTCGCCGCCGGTCATCGCCGTGCCCGCCGGCGCAAACGTGCCTACCAGGCTCTGGCGGGGTTGTCGGTCATGCTGCTCGTGCTTACCGGCGGTGCCGCACTGTACGCCGGGGACAGCGCCGACCGGGAGCGGCGCAGTGCCGAGCGCGCAGAGGATCAGAAGGCCGTCGCCCTGTCGCGGCTGCTCGCGGCCAACAGCCGTACCACGAGCGCGACTGACCGAAGCACATCGGAACAGCTCGCCGCTGCGGCGCTGCGCGTCAGGCAGACCGACGAGGCTCTCACCGCGGCCGGTGCCCTGCTGGCCGATCATCAGAGCGTGCTGCCCATCGGCATGGGGCTGATCGCGCTCACGCCGGACGGCCGCCTGCTGGCAACGGGCGGAGACGACGGGACGATACGCCTCTGGAATCCAGCAACGGGTGTGCCGGCGGGTGCCTCGCTGGCCGGACATTCCGCTGCCTTGACGGGTTTGGTGTTCAGCCACGGAGGATCAAGGCTCGCCGCCGCGTATTTCGACGGCACGGTGCGCCTGTGGGATCCGGTGGCGGGCCGATCGATCGGCGAGCCGTTGGGCGGCTATTACCTGTCGTTCAGCCCGGACGGGCGAACGGTGGCCACCTACGGGTACGACCAGATGGTTCGGCTCTGGGACTCGGCAACCGGCGAATCGATCGGTGAGCTGGCGACCGGTGCCACCGATGGAGTGGCGGCCATTGCCTTCGATCCGGCTTCGAAGCTGCTGGCCACCGGGGGATACTCCGGCGACGCGGTGCGGCTGTGGGACCTCAGAACCCGGCAGCCGATCGGCGAGCCGCTGCTCGGCAGTTCGCGGGTCGGGACCACCGATTCCTGGCTCGTCCTCACGTTCAGCCCCGACGGCAGATTGCTGGCGGCCGGCGGGCCGGAGGACGGAGCCGTGTGGTTCTGGGACGCGTCGAGCCGGCGACCAGCCGGCCCGCCGCTGCCAGGCCGTGGCACTGCTGTGCGGACGATCTCCTTCACCCCCGATGCCGACAGACTGATGATCGGTGGCAATGACGGCAGGGCATGGCTGTGGGACTTCAAGGTCCGGCGTCCGGTCGCCGGCCCTCTGCCCGGCGTTCTGCCACCCGACGGCGCCTTGCCGGTGGGTTCGGCGGTGTTGTCCGCCAATGGGTCGTTGCTGGCCACCGGCGACGACAAGAATGCGGTGCGACTGTGGAATCCTGAAACGGGCGAGCAGATCGGCCCCTCTCTGGTGGGCCACTCCGAGACCGTGAGACAGCTGGCGATGGACGCATCCGGGACGACCATGGTCAGTAACGGAGCCGACGGGGCCGTCCGGTTGTGGAGCCTGCGCACCAGGAAACCGGCCGGCCCGTCCCTGACCGGCCACGTCGAGCCCGTGAGCACCGTGATGTTCAGTCCGGCCGACGGCCCACTGCTCACCAGCGACGACGTCACCGTTCGATCGTGGAACCCGAAGACGGGCCAACCGATCGGCGTTCCGATTCCGGTCGACCCTGCGCCCATACGAAGCCTGACCGCCAGTCCCGGGGGGAAGGTGCTGGCCGTCGTCACCGACGAGAACGTGCAACTGTGGCAGTCGCGCACAGGCCGCCGGATCGGACCGAAGCTTGCCCCGTCTCACGAAGCGGTGTTCAGCCCGGACGGCACCCTGCTCGCCTCCAGCGCCTACGACGGGACCGTCCAGCTACACGACCCGGCTACGGGGCAACCGATCGGCTCACCGCTGAACACCGACGTCCTCGTCGAGGGCGGCGCGGTACAGATGCTGACGTTCAGCCCCGACGCGAAGCTGCTGGCCGGCGTTGACCACTCCGGGAGGATTCTCGTCTGGAACTCGACCACCCGAAGGCTGGTCGACACACACTTCCCGCAACTCGTGAACAGCTTGCAACGAATGGTCTTCAGCGCGGACTCGAGTCTGCTCGCCACCGCCGACTCGTCAGGCCAGGTAATGCTGTGGAACGTCATGACGGGCGAGGCCATCGGTGCGCCATTGGCTGAAGCCGTGTCTCTCGGGGAGGCGGTAGGAGTCGTATCCAGCGGAGATGCGTTGGTCAGGAACGGTGGTGCCACTCCCGAAGTGGCCTTCAGCCCGGATGGGAGCATGCTCGCCACCGCCGACAGTTCCTCCGAAACGGTGCGGTTCTGGGAGGTCCGGACGGGCCGCCGCATCGACGAACTCACCGACACCGTTTCCGTCGTGTTCAGCTCGGACGGGAAGTTCATGGCGACCGGCGGCGTGGACGGGACCATACGACTACGCGATCCCCGCACCCGGAAGCCCATCGGTGCGCCGTTGATCGCTCGGCCCGGTCCCGTGCAGGCGCTGGCGTTCAGCCCGGACGGGACCACGCTCGCCGCCGGCGACGCCGGTATCGACGTCCGACTGTGGGATCTTTCCGTATTCGAGGATCCGGCCAGTTCGCTGTGCCGGAGGGCAGGAGCGCTCAGCAGCGACGAGTGGAGTAAATACGCAGCCGGCGAGCCGTTCCCGGAGGCCTGCTGACGAGTGTGACATCGGATTGGCCGCCAACACGGCTCGGCCCGTGGCCTCACTGTCCGGCATCGCCGCCCGCTGGAGGCCGCCGGGCCCGCTGCGTCGTGCGCGGGCCCAGCTGCCGTCCCTGATCAGCCGAGTTTCCCGGCGGCGAACTCTGCCGCCTCCTGGACGCTGCCGTTGCGGGGGTACGCCAGGTGCGCGGCGAAGTTGTTACCGCCACCGCAGACCGGGTCCCCGGTGTTGCAGAACTCCTTCGCCTTCGGTCCGAACTCCGGGCTGTTCTGCGCGATCGTCTGCCGCCGCAGGCCCAGGGGGTTGCCGAACACGACGACAGCGGCGACCCGGTCGTTCAGGTTCTCCGGGATCGCCTCGCCCGCGGTGCCGGCATTGCGGATACCGATCGCGATGTCGGTCACGCTGGCCCCCTGCGAGTATCCGCCGATCACGAAGCGTGTCTGCGGGCAGTCCGCGGCGACCTCGGCGATGTGCTGGCTCATGTTGGTGGCGCCGGGACCGGCGCTGCGCTGGTTGGAGGCCGCCGCGTAGACGACGGCGAACGAACTCACGCTCTGGTCGGGCAGTTCGCTCGCGAGTGCCTGCGCCAGCGGCCGGCCGACGATGCCGAGGCCCTGAGGCTCGCCGGTGCCCCGGGCGAAGACCAGCTGCACGTCGCTGCAGTCGCCGCCGCTGTCGGCCGCCGCTCCGCTACCGGAGCCGTTGCGGTTCCCGAAGCCGAAGAAGCCGGCCCGGGTGCCGTCGCGGCCGAAGCCCGGCAGCGTTCCGGCGAACGCCTGCGGTGTCACGATCGCACCCGCTCCGACCACTGCCGCGCTGATGCCGAACAGCACGGCACGCCGGGTCTTTCGAGAGCGCCTACGGTGAGTGAACATGTGACTCGCCCCTTTCCACCATGGGTTGCATGCCGGAGTACGGACGCGGGCCGCCGGAAGGTCTGCGACGGCCGTCTCACGAAAGCGTCCTGGTGAAGAGCCTGGATCTCTACCGTCACCGTGGGTGTGGGTGTCCGTCGGCTACCTGAGCCTCGGACCGTCGGTCGTTCAACCGACCCCTTTCAGGATCCGTCGGTGTGACAGCAATTTCCGTCATTTACGTCGATGGCGTCTGGTAAGGACACGAAACTACCGTTTCTCATCACTGCATCCGAACGTCAGGGAGTCCAGAATGCGCAGAAGGACAGCGATCGCCGCAGCCGCCGTAGTCGTGGCAACAGCCGGCATGGCGTCGCCGGCCCAGGCATCGACCGCCCGCTACTACAACAGTGACGAGACCGTGCGGATCGTCCACAACTTCCTCAACGGCGCGGCTGTCGGCTCGGTCTCCTGCGGCATCACCTCCGTCGTCAACAGGATGAAGAAGTTCAAGGGCAAGGCCGGCCTGGCGTCGATCGCGGCCTACTCCGGTGAGATCAGCGCGAAGGCGGCAGGCACCTCGGCCACGTGCAAGCTGGCGAAGCAGCTGGCTCTGGCAGCGGCCTGGACGGCCGCGGTAGGCCGGGACGGGGCGCCGGTCTTCATCGAGGACAGCTCCCACACCGACAGGTGCGGCATCATCAGCAAGAAGATCACGTACAGCTACCGCATCGGCCCGTCGCCGGCTCGAACGCTCCCCTTCTCGGGAAGTGTGAAGGTGCCCTGCTGAACGATCCCGCGCGAGGCGCTGACGCGGATCCGGTGAGCCGGTGCGCACGGGCACCGGCTCACCGGGGGCGTGTCCTGATCAGGCCAATGTGGCGACCACGCCGGCGGCCCGCAGCAGGTCCGTCATCCGGAACGTGCCGCCCTCGCCGTACGTGGGTGTCCAGTCAGGCTCCTGGCGCAGGTACGAGGTCGGGTCACCCTTGATCAATCCGGTCATGACCTCGGCGACCAGCCGCCCGCCGACCGGGCCGAGATGTTCCCCGCCGGTGAAGACCTGAGCCTCGCGGAGGACGTAGAACCACAGCGGCGTCCGTTTGTCGAGGTGGAACGGCTTGAGGTCGGCCAGGTCCGCGGCCGGCAGTTCCGGCAGGCGCATCGCCTTGGCCACACGCTGACCCGACGGCACCTTCATGGTCAGGTTGCGCAGCAGGTTGCGGGTGGCCAGCGACGTGGGCTCGCCGCCGGGCTGGCCCATCAGGTCGAACAGCACGCTGGAGAGCCTGGTGTCGATGATTTTGTTCGGGCGTACCCGCCCGTCACCGAAGTCGAAGAAGGTCTGCCAGTCGATGAACCGGCGCGCGGCCCGCCTGCCGCCGCGCAGATCGGCCGGGTCGGTGCTGTCCGGCAGGGCCGGGTCGAAGATGAGCGCGAAGAACTGCTGCGCCGGGTCGGTCGTGCTGGTCCCGAAGTTGGCACGGTAACTGGGACGCACCTGCGAATGTCCGAACCGGTAGGCGCCGACGGAGAACTCGACGGGGATGAACGGGGCGTTGCGCCAGGTGTAGTGCCGGAGCCCGTTGTGGAGCACGTCGTCGACGGTCGCCTGGCCGGTGGTCCGGACCAGGAACTCGTGGACGACGATCCACTGGTAGTGCCAGCGGACGACGCGCTGTGCCTCGGCGAACAGCTCACCGGCCGTGACGGCGGCGCCGAGTTCGGCGCGGACGTCCTCGACCACCCGGTTGTGGAACCGCAGCACGGCCACGTGCAGTTGCGAGAGCATCAGGTTCTCGTCGTTGCGCGGGTCGCCGGTGAGCGCGACGAGCTGGCTGTTGCGGGGCAGGTCGAAGCGGGTGGTCCCGTCGATCGACACGGACGCGGAGCCGGGGATCTCCTCGCTCAGCAGGGTGGTCTGGCCACGGTCGATCGTCTGGTCGTACAGGTGCGGCGACATGCCGGGGCCACCGCCGTACACGCTGTCCAGGTCGAGCGCCGGGATCCGGAAGTTGTGGATGGACTCCGTTCGTAGAAGGTCGACTGGGGAGTGGCGGTGCCGAGCGCGGCGTGTCCGTGCGACACGGTGGACCTCCGAGGTCTCGATCTTGAATTGGTACTTGATCAACGACCGACCTGCGGAGATGGGTGTACCCGGATGACTGATCCGCGTGTGTCAACGCGGCTCGACCGGCAGCTCGATGACGAAGGTGGTGCCGGGGCCGTCGTGGTCGGCCAGGCTGATCGTGCCGCTGTGGCGTTCGACGATGGCCCGCGTGATGACCAGGCCCAGCCCGGTGCCGGGGATCTTGCGGTCCACGGCGGTCGAGGCGCGGTAGAAGCGGCGGAACAACCGTGGCCGCTCGGCGGCGGGGATGCCGATGCCGGTGTCGGCGACCTGCCACGTGATTTTCCGGCCACCCGCCTCCAGCGTGGCGGCGACGGTGACCGTACCGCCGTCGGGTGTGTACTTGACGGCATTGGAGATCAGGTTGTCGGCCACCTGCCGCAACCGGCCGGGATCCGCCCGCAATTCCAGGCGGGGCGGCAGCCGTACGGAGATGGTGAGCTCTCGTTCGGCTGGTTTGGCGGCGCCGTCAAGTGCCTGGCGGATGATCTCGCACAGGTCGGTCCGGGTCGGCTTGATCGCCAGCTGCCCCGACTCCAGCTGGGCCAGGTCGAGCAGATCCTCCGCCATGGCCGACAGGCGGTCTGCGCTGCGCATGATGATCCGCAGGTGGTGCCGCTGCTCGTCGGGCGTCATGTCGTCCAGCTCGGTGTCGAGCAGGTTGGTGGCGCCGGTGATCACGGCGAGCGGATTGCGCAGTTCATGGGTGACCATGGCGAGGAACTCGTCCTTGGTGCGGGCCAGTTCGACGGCCAGTTCCTCGGCGCGGCGCCGCTGCATGTACTGGCCGATCTGGGCGGCAAGCCCGCCGAGCAGTCCCAGCAGGATGTCCTCCGGATCCTCGACCCGGTCACCGTAGACACACAACGCGCCCAGGACTTCCCCGCCGGTCGACACCGGGACACCGATGGCCACCCGTAGTCCGCTGCGCGCCGCGGCCTGACTGCGGGGCGATCCGGTGTCGTCACCCAGGTCGGGGATCCAGTGCGGCATGCCGTCGGCGCTGACCAGGCCGGGCAGCGCGATGCCAGGGGCCAGGGTGTCGACGGTGAAGTCCCCCAGCTGCCAGCCGGGTTGGACGTGGCGGGCCGCGCACTTCAGCATCCGCCCGTCGCCGGCCACCCACAGCTCGGTCACCGGCCAGCCCATCTTCTCGCCGAGCGCCTCCACGACGCGGGTCGCGGCGCTGCCGCTCGATTCGGCCTCGGCCAGACCGCGCGCCACGGCGGACTCGGCTGCGGCGAACCGCCCGGCTCGGTGCACTGCGGTGACGTCGTGGGCGAACACGTGGAAGATCCGCCCTGCGGGCTCCTCGGTGGCTATCAGCGTCATCTCGATCGGGAGCTCGTGCCCGTCGGCATGCCACGCCGGCCACTGGAGCCGCCGGTCACGGGTCAGCCCCGGCAGGCCGCACGCCAGTGCCGCCAGTTCGATCCGGCCCGCCGCCCTCGACTGCGGCCGCACGATCAGCTCCTCGATCGACCTGCCGTACGCCTGCTCCAGGGTGTAGCCGAACGTCGCCTCGGCGGCCGGGTTCCAGGCCACCACGCGGCCGGTGACGTCGAAGGCGATGTAGGCCTCCAGCGCGGCGGCGAGGACCGCCGGCTGGTGGAACATCGCCATGCGGGCGTCACCTGGTCGCTCCGATGCGACTGACATCGTCCTCCCTGCGGGTCACGGCACGCGGCGGTCAGTACCGGAAGTTCGTCACCAGTGCACTGAGCTCGGTGGACATCTTGGCTAGGTCACTGGTGGCGTGCTGCGCCTGGGACACGCCCTCGCTGGTGAGGCGGGCCGCCTCGGCGACCCCGGTGATGTTCTGGGCGATCTCGTTGGTGCCGCTGGCCGCCTCGGTGACGCTGCGGCTCATCTCCCCGGTGGTCGCGGTCTGCTCCTCGACGGCCGACGCGATCGTCGTCTGGAAATCGCTGATCCTGGCGATCACGTGGGTGATCTCCTCGATCGCGGCGACCGCCCCGGTGGTGTCGGTCTGGATGACCTCGACCCGCCGGGAGATGTCCTCGGTGGCCCGCGCGGTCTCCTGGGCCAGGTCCTTGACCTCGGAGGCGACCACGGCGAAGCCCTTGCCGAGTTCCCCGGCGCGAGCGGCCTCGATGGTGGCGTTCAGCGCCAGCAGGTTCGTCTGTTCGGCGATCGCCGTGATGGTCTTGACCACATTGCCGATCTCGGCCGACGACTGCCCGAGCTTGGCCATCGTCTCGGCGGTGGCGGCCGTGATGGTCACCGCCTGCCCGGCGACCTGGGCCGCCTCGCTCGCGTTGACCGAGATCTCCCGGATCGCGGCACCCATCTCCTCGCTGCCGGCCGAGACACTGTCGACGCTTCGGGAGATCTCCTCGGTCGCGCCCGCCACCGTCTGCGCCTGCTGCGAGGTCTCCTCGGCGGAGGCGGCGATCTGGTCGGCGGTGCCGGACAGCTGCTCGGACGCCGCAGCCAGCGAGGTCGCCGACCCGTTGATCGTGGCGATGGTCTCCCGTAGCCGGCCCATCGCCGTATCCAGCGACCGGCCCATCTCACCCGGCTCGTCGCGGCTGCTCAGCCCGGTCGTGCGCGTCAGGTCACCTTCGGCCAGACCGGAACAGACATCCTTGACCTTGATCAACGACTGCACGATCTGCCGCGCCACCCAGTAGCCCGTGGCCAGGGCGAGCAGCCCGCCGACGACCATCGCGATCAGCGCCGTGGTCCGGCCCGTCTCGTAGACCGATTTCGCCTCGGCGGCGTTCTTCGCCGCGTCCGCGGTCTCCACGGAGTCGAGGGCGTCGATGCTCGTGCGCAGCTCCGCAACGATGGGCAGTGCCTCGCTGTCACGGACCCGCTGCCATTCGGCGAACTTGTTGGCCGAACCGAGTGCCAGCAACTTGTCCTGCGCGATCGCGACGTAGGCGTCCCAGCCCGCCTGCACCGCGTCGATCTGCGCCGGGTCACCCGCCGGCATGCTGGCACGGTAGGCCTTCATCGCGGCGTCGAACGCCTCCTGGTCGGCGGCGAAGGCGTCGGTGAACTTCGCGTTGTTCGCCGGATCCTGGGAGAGTGCCTGGTTGGCGATGTCGATGCGCCCCTGCCGGATCGCGGCATCCACCTGGGCGACGGCCTTGATGCTGGCTACGTTGCTGTTGTAGATCAGTTGCGCCGAGTTGCTGGCACTGCTGAGCGCGTTCAGACCGACGAGCCCGACCGCTACGGCGGCGACGACTCCGATGGCAACCGCGATCAGGACCTTGATCTTTACGCTCAGGTCGGCGAAGCCCCGACGCTGCTTACTCGTCATGGCGTTTTCCTCCGTTGCGGCCCGCTAGCCGGTATCTCGGTGGCACAGTCCTCACCGCCCTGTTCGGCCTTTACCGCGCGGCGATTAGCGGGTACGGAGGTATGGCACCGGCAGGCCCGATGTCCGACGTCGAGCCGGACGTCGGGCCGCCACTCTCACGACAGGAAGCTGCCGTACGGGCCGCTCAGAATCCGATCCTTCTGAGCCTGACTGAAGTGCGTGTTGGGGTAGCTGTAGAACGACGCGGACATCGGCGTGCCGTCGGTCGAGGTCGAGTCCGGCAGCCCGAACGCGTGTCCGAGCTCGTGGACCATCCCGCCGTACCACCGGTTCATCGGGCCGTTGATCCCGGCCGCGCCGTCGGCGTCGTGACCGCTCAGGATCACCCAGCCACCGCCGCCTCCGCCCCCGGAACAGGACGCTTCGGCGCTGATCTCACCCACGTTGACCCACCGGCTGTCCGGCGCCCGCAGCGACAGTCTGCGCAGAAGCTCCTGCTGCATGTTGAACACGACCCACCAGTAACACTCGTTGCCGTTGGGCGTGTTCTCGTACCAGGACCGGGGGTGATCGCCGTTGACCACCTCGACCACCGGATCGTTGAGCGTGAACGTCCTGCCGAGCTCCTGCCGGTAGTAACGCTGGGCCTCACGCATCACGCCGGCGATGCCGTCGACATACCTCTGGTCGTACGGGACGTCGGTGGGCCGCAGCCAGTAGGCGCGTACGGTCCGCACCGGCGGTGTCTGCGGCGCGGACGTGGGCGTCACGGTCGGTGAGGTGGTCGGCCCCGGCGTGGTGCCGCCGGTGCAGGCGACACCGTTGAGGGTGAAGCCTGCCGGCACGGGGTTGGTGGTGTTGTTCCACGACCCGTTGAACCCGAACGTCGCCGTGGCGCCGGTGGCGAGGTTCGGGTTCCAGGTGGCGTTGACCGCGGTGACGGCGGCGCCGCTCTGTGTGGTGACGGCGTTCCAGGCCTGTGACACCGTCTGCCCGGCGGCGAAGGACCATCTGAGGGTCCAGCCGGTGAGCGGGTCACCGAGGTTGGTCACGGCGACGTTCGCGGAGAATCCGCCGCCCCACTGGCTGCCGACGGTGTAGGTCACCCGGCAGCCGGTCGCGGCGGCTTCGGCCGCGGTCACACCGCTGATCGCGGCGCCCGCGAGGGTGGCGGCCAGGACGGCCACCGCCACGGGCGTACGGCGTAGTGGTTGAAGCACTTTCGTCTCCTTCACGGAAATCAGGGTGAGCGTGCCCCGGGGCCACCCCTTGACATTGACATCCGTCCATCTCCCGGTCTCACCATCGTCTACGAAAACGATTTCGGCAAGTTTCGGCGTAGATCGCTCCCCGTGGTCTCAGAACCGTTCGATCAGCCAGGCGACCAGAGCGCGGGTGGCGCCCGAGATGGCTCCGGTGACGGCGGCCGCCAAGAGCCAGGGGTGTTCCGGCGGCGTGGTCTTCTTCTTGCGGGACATCGCGTTGTTCCCTTCTCCGTGCGGACAACGTGATGCTGTGGGACCCACTGAAGATCCAACTCGGTCGCGACGAGGCCCGTGGTCGCACACGCCTGCCAGGGCTCAGGCTGCGACCGGCTGCGCCGGCCGGCGGACGAGCCACAGTGCACAATCACCGGATGAGCTCCGCGACTCCGCCGAAACGGTCCCGGACGCTGGCACGCGCGCGTGTCCCTGCCGGGCCCCTTCGCGAGATGAAAGACCTGCTGTACGAGATGTACCTGCAGGCCGGTGCGCCCACCCTGGACGAGATCGCCGAGTCGATCGTGACGGACGAATCACTCGCGGGAGCGCCGGGGCGCGACACCGTCCGCCGCTGCGTCAGCACGCCGGAGCCCGGCAGTCAGGCCGACGTCGTGGCGATCACGGCCGTACTCGCCACCCGCGCCGCCCTGGACAGCGGCGATGCGATCCGGCGCGTACGGGAGCTCTGGGTGGCCGTCCTGCTCGAACAGCCTCTCGGCCGGCTCGTCGCCGACTACGCCGCCGACGAGCGGGCGGTGATCCAGGGCCTGCAGGTCCACCCGGCAGTCGACGCGGGCGACTCCGAAGTCCCCGGCCTGCTCACCACCTACGTCCGCAGAGACCTCGACACACGGCTCAGCCGGCTTGTCGAGGACGCCGTGACGGGAACCAGCGACATCGCGGTCCTGATCGGGGAATCGTCATCCGGGAAGACACGGGCTGTCTGGGAGGCGATTCGCGAACTTCCGTCGCCGTGGCGCCTCTGGAATCCGGCCGAGACCAGCCACGATGCCCTGGCCGAGACGATCAGCCGGCTTCCGCCACGCACGGTGGTCTGGCTGGACGAGGCACATCACCTGTTCCTCGATCCCGTCCACGGTGCGGCGATCGCCGGAGCCCTGCGCAAGGCGCTCAACGATCCGGATCGGCGTCCGATCCTGGCCCTCGGCACGACGTGGCCCGAATACTGGGCCCAGCTCGTCCGTGAACCGTCCGAGTTCGACACGCCCGCTCACCTTCGCCATCTGCTCTCCGGCAAGGGGATCGGTGTACCGAGCAGGTTCGAGGCCGGTGAGCTGGCCGCCGTTTCGGCCGCGGGCACGACGGATCCACGTCTGACCGAGGCTTGGGAGCGTGCGGAAGAAGGACAGATCACCCAATACCTGGCGGCATCCCCGGCCCTGCAGCAGCGCTACGAGACCGCGCCGGTGGCAGCCCGTGCGCTGGTGGACGCCGCGATCGACGCGGTCCGGCTGGGGCACGGCGAGCAGTTACCGGCCGCCGTGCTGGAGGCCGCGGTGCCGGGGTATCTGACCCGCCGGCAGTGGGACGACCTGCCCGACTTGTGGGAACGGGATGCCTGGGCGTTCGCGCAGCACTCCGTGCGGGGTGCCCGCGGTCTGCTGTACCGGCAGCGTCCACATCCGGGCGGTCCGTCGTCTGATGTACTGGCCCGGCGTCTCACCGACTACATCGAACAGCATGGGCGTCGAGTGCGGGGAACGGTCGCGCCGCCGCCCGAACTCTGGACCTCCCTCGTCGGGCACGCCGAGGCAACCACGGCGCTGGCCCGTGCGGCGCGGTGCCGCGGGCTCCTGGAGACCGCCTATCGGCTCTACCACCGAGCCGGGGACGCGCGATCCCTGCGGCAGGCCGCCGACCTGCTGCGCGAATCCGGCCGCACCCGGGAAGCGATCGACGCCTACCTGGACGAGCCGCTGATGGACGACCCGTGTGCCGTCGGCGAGGCAGCCCTGCTGCTCGTCGAGGCGGGTCGCCTCGACGAGGCGCTGAGCTGCTTCGCGAAGGCCGCCGCAGCCGACGGCGAGGACATCGCCGACGATCTCGAGGCACGGCGTGACGAGAAGTCCGGCGACGAAGATCTGCTGGCCTGGCTGCGCTCGCGGGCGGCGGCAGGGAACGCCGATGCCGCAGCCGGCGTCGTCCGTGCGAACACCAGGCGAGACACCCTCAAACAGCACACCTGGCTGTTCTCGAATCCCCGGCTGATGAGCGCGAGCAGTGGCGGCCCCGCAAAGCTCGCCGCCGATGTGGTGATCTGGCGGGGGATCCAGGCGGCGCTGAAGGTGTATGCCGACCTCGCGCTGCCTGTTGGTGGGGAAGCACCAATCGCTGCGGCGGGCGCACTGGTCCGATCCGGTCGGGTGCTGGAGGGTATGTCCTGGTATGAACGGGCTGCGCTCGATGGCCACCCGTTCGTTTTCGCCATAGCCGCACACACTCTCGGCGACTCGGGCGCCGACGAGACAGCGACGCGATGGCTCAGCGAGCACGCGGCTGCGGGCCGAGCGCATGCGGTACGGGTACTGGCCCGCTCAGCTGACGCCGACGGGCGAACAGAGGAGGCCGTCCGGTGGTATCGGCAGGCCGCCGGGCAGGGAGACCTCACAGACCTGCGGGCACTTGCCGCCGCGCTGGCTGCAGCCGGTGAGACCGCGGAGGCACTGGCCATCTACGAGAGCGCCCAGCGTGACGACGTCACCCACCCAGGGGACCAGTTCGAGATCGGCCGGCTGTTGGTCGCTCGCGGCCGGCCGGAGGAGGCGATCGAGAAGTTCCGCGGTGCAGTGGGGGCAGGTTGCACCGAGGCGGTCGGTGAAGCCGCTCGAACCATGGCAGCCCAGGGCCGCGTCGATGACGGGGTCCACTGGATGCTGGAGCTTGCTCGCAAGGGCGGATCGGACACGGTGCTGGCCGTCGCCAGGATTGTCAGTACAGCAACGGATGTCATCCGGACGTCCGACGTGTATCGCGATGCGGTGATCGCACTCTTCGAAGGTGCTGCCGCTCGGGCCGTCCAGGAGAACCAATGGCACGGAAGCGCGTACAGTCAGCTGGCCGCTGCAACGGAGATCGTCATCGCTCCCGCCCTGATCGATCAAATGCAGCAGAGGTCGGCTGTCGACGCCGAGGACGCTCAGGCGCTCTTTCGCCTCGAAGCGGCCCGCATCCTGCACAGCGCCGGCTGCGACGAGCAGGCGATGGCATTGTTCGAGAGGGCTGCGGACTCCGGTGAGCCTGACGCGATCATCGCCCTGGCCGAGGTGCTGGAGGAAGCCGGCGATACCCGGCGCGCGCTCACCTGGTTCGATCGCGGGATGCTCGCCGGTTCGCATGAGGCGCTGGACGGTGCCGTCCGTCTGCGACACCAGCGCGACGGCATCGGCGCGACGCTCACCTGGCTCTGGGCGACGGCGCAGGGTGGACACCCCGTCGCGTTCGGCGCGGCCGTACGCCTGCTCGAAACCGGCGGGCGGCAGCAGGAGGCCCGGCGGCTGGCCAGGAACGGCTGGACGGTCGAGGGCTCGATTGCGGACGACTGGTATCCGTGAGGCCGATTCCGCCCGGGACGCCCTCAGCGGGCTCTGCCGACGCGCAGGTAGTCGTCGATGAGCTGGTGCAGGCGCTTGCGGCCGAAGCTCGGGCCGTGCCCGGGATGAACCAGGTCCACCGGCAGGTCGCGCAGGCGGCGCAGGGAGTGCGCGTAGCGTTCGGGGTCGCCACCCGGCAGGTAGTCGAGCAATTCGTCGTCGTAGACGACATCACCGCTGAACAGCGTGCCGTCGGCGGCGTCGAACAGGACGACGCTGCCGGGACTGTGCCCGGGCAGGTGCAACACCTGCAGAGCGCGGTCGCCCAGGTCCACGACGTCGCCGTCGGCCAGCGCCCGGGTGCGCCTCGCCGGACGTACCCGATAGGTCTCCGGATCGAAATCGACGTCCGGACGGGCCTTCAGCAGGTGGGCCGGCATGGTCACGTCCAGGCCCAGCTGGGCCGCCAGGACCGGGCCGAGCAGCGAACCCGGCGCCGGATCCTCGACCGCCTCCAGCGGATGGGCCCACACCTCGCCGAACTCGTGGGCGGACCCCATGTGGTCGAGGTGCGCGTGGGTGAGCACCAGCACGGGCTCACGGTCGAAACGCTCCCGTAGCAGCGGCACCAGCGCGGCGACGCCCAGCCCACAGTCGACTAGCACGTCCCGGTCACGGCCGCGCAGATGCCAGGCGTTGGCATGCAGAAGATCACGGGTGTACGGCTCGTCGACCACCGTGGTGCGCTCGTCGACGACCGTGAACCGGAACCACTCCGGCGTCACGGGCAGCTCGTCGTCCGGCCGTTCGCTGAGAAGCCCAGCCGCTCCCGCCAGCGCGTCCCCGGCCTGCCGCGCCAGCGCGGCGACGAGATCCACCGCGGACGGCAGCTCGTTGATCAGGTCGACGGCCTCACCGGCCCACACCGGCTGCGGCGGAATCACCCCCCGCTCCCGATCGTCCCGGTAGTCCTGCCGCGCCCGCGGATCCGTCCCGGCCTCGTCCTCGCGGCCACGCCACCGGTCCAGGTGCGGGTGGCCCAGCGTGCGGGCGGTGTAGGCCGGCGGCCACTTCGAGCCGCGAACGACGTCGAGCACGCTGCTGCGCTCGGTGTCCCGCCCGCGTCCGTCCAGGATCGCCTTGACGATCACCGGATCGGCCAGGGACTCGGTAGTCGCCTGGAAGCGGGTGCCGATCACCGCACCGGCTGCCCCCAGGGCCAGGGCCGCGGCGACCCCTCGGCCGTCGGCGATCCCACCGGCCGCCAGCACCGGAACGGGGCGCACGAGGTCAGCCACGACCGGGACGAACGGCAGCGTCGACCGCCCGTGCCGGGCACCGTGACCGCCGGCCTCGGTTCCCTGCGCCACGATGACGTCGGCGCCCAGGCCGGCCGCGCGGCGGGCCTCGTCGAGATCGGTGACCTGGATGATCAGGGCCGCCTCGGATCGGCGAACCATCTCAGCGTACGGAGACGGGTCGCCGAAGGAGAACATCACGGCACGAGGCTGGTACGCCAGCGCGCGGGCCACCGCGTCGGCGTCGATCGCCCAGGTCAGGAAGCCGACGCCCCAGGGGCGGTCCGTACGGGCGGTCAGGAGGGACACCTCACGGGCCAGCCAGTCCGGGTCACCGTCGCCGGCGCCCAGCATGCCGAGCCCGCCGGCCCGGGAGACGGCCGACGCGAGCGCACCGCCGGCCGTACCACCCATGGGGGCCAGAACGATCGGATGCCGGATCCCGAACATCCCGGTGAAGGTGGTCGACAGCGCCATGGTCACCCCTCGTGTGTTGAACGGTTCTCCGACTCTAGAGAGCTTTCGCAGTCGGGGTTGCCGGCCCGTCAGCCGCACCCGTCTGAGCCGTCGGTGGCGCTCGGTCGGCTGGTGGGCCTGGCGTTACCGTCGTGGGCTCCGGGGCCGCGGGGTCGGTTACCGCCGCGGCTCGGTGCTGGACGATCAACTAGGGCCGTTTTCGGAGCCGGGCTCCGGGATAGAGCTGCCTCCGGCCCGGTAAAGGGTTCGCCGCCCACGGCTGGGCGATCAGACGGTCCGGAGAGGGGTTCGCAACCCACCGCTGGGCGATCAACAACCCGAGGAAGGGTTCACCGTCCACCACTGGGTGATCAACAGCCCGAGGAAGGGTTCACCGTCCACCGCTGGGTGATCAACAGCCCGAGGAAGGGGTTCGCCGGGCACGGCTGGGTGATCAACAGCCCGAGGAAGGGGTTCGCCGGGCACGCCTGGACGGTTAGGCGGCCCGAGACAGGACTGTCCCCACCATCCCCAGACTCTGAGCGTAAAAGGTGTCTGGAGAGGACTCCGGCTGCCCGCGGGGCGGTACACGAGCATCGACACCGGCCGCAGGCCGGCCGTCCGCGCGAAGATCTGCCGCCGGGCGATCGGCAGTGCCGCCGCGACGAGTCTTGTGACCTGGTCGTAGGCATGGTGAACGCGTGAGTGACCGCTCCCGGCGACGCCGCCCCGGCGACCCGCTGTGCGGCATGGGCACCGAGTTCGCCTACATGTTCCGGGCACGGGTTCTGCCGGTACCGGTTGTCGTGAAATGGCAGATCGGGAAGCGAGACGTCTCGCGCGTCCAGGGCGCCGCGGCCGTGCAGGGCGTCCAGCAGCCGGGCGGTCATCCGCCGGGTCACGAAGCCGTGCGGCCGGGGTCTCCTCGGCCAGTCGCACCAGGACCGGCGGCAGGCCCTCGGAGCTGCCGGTCACCCGGCTGCGCACCTCGACATCGATCATGTCGGGGGACCTTGGAGGAGGGGTACGACATTCGGCTCAGGCCGTGACGTCCCAGGGCGGGGTGAAGCCGCTCAGGTATGCCCGTGCGCGGGGCAGTGGGTCCCGCCAGTACTGATCGGGCATGCGGTGCAGATGGGTGGCGCAGAAGCCGGCCAGCCCGGCGGTGATCGGGACACGAGCGATCCGGCGGCCCTCGAAGGCGGTGTTGACCGCCAGCACCTCGTGTTCGGGGTTCCATCCGGCGGCGTCGAGCGCCCAGCCCTGCCAGGTGGCGTAGACGTGGAACGGATGCTCGTCACCGTCCATGACCATCGCCGTGAGGCCGATCTCGCGATCCGGGTAGGAGTCGCGGCAGGTGAAGGCGAGGATGTGACAGGCGCCGGCCGCGAAGAACGCCTGATCGCCGCGCTCCCAGGCGATCCGCTGGTCCGCGCGTTCGATCGGCGTGCGCCGGAACACTCCGGCAGCGACAGCTGGCATGCCGTGAATGGTAGGACGCGGTGGGCGGAGAGACGCGGCACTAGGATCCTGTTAAGAGCAGTTGAGAAGGAAGCGCCGCTGGAGCCGCCCACCGCTGGCGTCGATCATATGGCCGGCTGCGGATTCGCACACCCGCATTCCGCGCGGATCGCCGCGGCCGTCTCCGCGGCCGGACGGGAGCCGTCGACGACCAGGTCACAATGATCGCGCATCGGTTCGACGTGGCGCTCGTGGGCGTCGCGCCGATGATCCAGGTAGTTGGCCAGCAGCACGTCGAGCGGGAAGTCGCCGGTCACGCACTTGCGCTGGATCTTGCGGACCAGCCGCAGGTCGGCGGCCAGGTCGACGAACACGCCGAACCGGCGGTGCGGCGTCGGCGGGCTGATCCGTGCCGCGAACAGCCCTTCGACGATCACCAGGTCATGCCGGCGCAGCGCGGCTGTGGTGTCCGCGGTGAGCCGTCCGAAGTCGATCGACCGCGGGTCGCCGACGTCCAGCCGAGGGGTGCCGGTACGGTCCGGGATCCACACCCCACGGTCACGGCCGGTGACGTAGTAGTCGTCGCCGTGCAGCACGACCGCGTCGTCGAATGCCGCGGCGATCGTGGTCTTCCCCGCCCCGGCACCGCCGGTCAGCGTGAGCAGCAGAGGCGTCACGGAACGGTGAGGGTGGCCGCGGGCGAGCCGTCGGTCCAGTCGTCCGGGAGTACGGCGAGCATGCCTGCGGCCGCGGCCGCGTGCAGTCCGACCGGTCCGGCGGCGCTGAGCTCCCCGTCCGGACCGATCGGGACGATGCGGACCCCGCCCGGCATCAGTCTCGTGCTCCCGGCCACCGTCATGAGGGGCAACGACGCGGCGGGGCGTCCGGCGAGGGCGCCGAGGAGCGGTTCCAGCAGGGTCAGGGCGGCGACCAGTCCGGCGTACGGATTACCGGGCAGACTGACCACGAAACGCCCGTCCGGCAGCACCGCGAGCGCCTGCGGGTGACCGGGGCGGCACGCGACACCCCGTACCAGCCATGTCGCGTTCGCCTCGGTGAGCAGCCCGTGCAGGTGATCCGCCGCCCCCGACGACGACGAACCGCTGACCACGATCACGTCGGTACCGGCCGTCTCCAGCGCCGCGGTGAGCGCGGCCGGGTCGTCCGGCAGCAGCCGCGAGCCCGCGAACCGGCCACCGGCCCGGGCCGTGACGGCGGCGACCAGCCCGGTGAACACGTCTCGCACCTGGCCCGGCCCCGGCGCCCCGTCGGTGATCACCTCGTCCCCGGTGACCAGCATGGTGACCGCCGGTGCCCGGTACGCCAGCACGTGCTCGGCCCCGGCCTGCAGCGCGGCCGCCGCCACGGTCGCGGTGACCGTCCGCCCGGCGGGCGCGATCAGCACGCCGGGGGAGAGCGCGTCCCCCGTCCGCCGGATGTGCCGCCGCGTCCCGGCGGCACCGATGACCAGCCCGCCCTCGACCCGGCAGTCCTCGTAGGGCAGCACCGCCCCGGCCCCGGCCGGCACCGGAGCCCCCGTGGCGATCTCCAGCGCCGTGCCCGGCGCCAGCACCGCGCCACCGGCGGGTTCTCCGGCGAGGATCCGTCCGCGGATCGTCCACGGCCCGTCGCCGGCGATCACGTAACCGTCCATGGCAGCGTTGTCGAATGCCGGGACCGGCCGCTCGCAGCGCACCGCCGCGGCCAGCACGCGCCCGGTCGCCGCGACGACCGGCGTGACGTCGGCAGGCAGGGGTTTGGCGGCGTCCCGCGCGGTGGCGTAGGCCCCGGACCACGACATCTGCACCGGCCGAGTAGATCCGCCCGGTGTGTCACCGTCATGCCCGGCCCGCTGCCGTCGTGCGACCAAAACCTCACCCATCGTCCATCCCGAATGTGACCTTCCCGGGTTCTACAGGGCGGGGTTCCAGACCCCGCGGGCGGCGGCGTCGTCGGCGTAGGCGGCGAAGTCACGGCCCGGCCGTCCGAGGATCTTCTCCACCACCCCGGTCGGCACGGTGTCGCCTCGCTCACCGAGCCGGACGAAACTCCCGGTCAGCGCCTCGACCACCTCGTCGGGCAGGCCGTCGGCCCGCAGCGTCTCCCGGTAGGAGTCGGGGGAGGCGTCGAACACGATCCGGCGGCCGGTGGCCCGCGAGATCTCCGCGACGGCGTCACCGAACGACAGCGCCCGAGGCCCGGTGATCTCCACGAGCTGCCCGGTCAGGTCGTCACCGGTCAGCGCGGCGACCTCGACCGCCGCGATGTCGTCGGCGTCGATGAACCCCTGCCTTGCCCCACCGACCGGCAGGCACAGCCGCCCGTCGACGACGGACTGCCGGAAGAACGTCTCGAAGTCCTGGTGGAACCAGTCGGGACGCACGATGGTCCATTCCGCGCCGGAGTTCCGTACCCAAGCCTCGGTCTTCTGCAGTTGATCCATGCCCATGACCTCCAGGCCCCGATCGGAGTGCAGCACCACCCGCCGCACCCCGGCGCGCAGCGCCTCCGGAAGGAAGGCCTCCGGCAGCCCGGTCCGATCGGGAAGAAGAACGAACATGATCGGTACGCCCTCGAGCGCGGCCGCCCAGGTGCCGGGATCCTCCCAGTCGAAACGTCGCGCGGACCGGCGCGTGGCCACCCGGACGTCGCGTCCGGCGTCGCGCAGGCGTGCGGTGACCCGGCTGCCGACCGTGCCGGTCCCGCCGAGGACAAGAATCGGGCTCGTCTGGCTCATGACCCCACGCTAACCCGGCCGGGCGGGCGCCGCCGTGGGTGATGCGGCAGAGTGGAGCAGTGGCTTCCGGGCATGGTGCTGGCGCTGGTGCTGTCGTCGGCGCTGGTCCACGCGCTGTGGAACGTGCTGTTCGCGAAGGTGTCGCGCGGTCCCGCCGCGGTCGCCGTGGCCAACGCGACCGGGTTCCTGCTGTGGGCGCCGATCGCGCTCACCCGCTGGCGGATCACCGCCGAGGCGGTGCCGTTCCTGCTGTTCTCGGCCGTCTTCCAGGCCTACTACCTGGTGATGCTGCGACGTGCGTATGCTCGCGCGCCCGCTCACACGGTGTACCCGGTCGCCCGGGGTCTGGGCCCGGTCCTGGTGCTGGCCGCCGCCGTGGCCACCGGCGCCCGGCTGCCACCCGCCGCGGTCGCCGCGGTCGCCCTGATCAGCGCGGGTGTCTGGCTGACCGCCACCGGTGAGGTGGACCGCCGCGTCGTCACGTGGGCGGTGCCGGTGGCGATCGCGCTGGCCGCCTACCCGCTGGTCGCGTCGCACGGCCTCCGGTACGCCGGCCCGGCCACCTACCTCTGGCTGTCGCTGGCGCCGATCACCGCCGGATCGGTCGCGGCGAGCCTGATCAGGGCTCGGGGTTTCGCCGAGCTGCGGGCCGAGCTGCGCCCCGCGACCGTCGCCACCGGAGTCGGGATGATCGTCGCCGGCGGTCTCACCATGGCGGCGCTGTCGATGGTCGAGCCGTCCCAGGTGCCGGCGGTCGCCGCGCTGCGCGAGACCGGCATCCTGTTCGTCGCCCCGCTGTCCTGGCTCACCACCGGCACCTTCTCCCGCAACGCGGCCGGCGGCGCGGTCCTCGTGTTCGCCGGCGTCGCCCTGCTGGCCCTGGGCTGACCTGAGCAGGTCTCGTCGCTGCCGGACCGGTCAGGACGAGGTGACGATCGTCTCCGGCACTGCCGACGGGCGGGCGGCCGCGGGCAGGACGGCCTGGACGATGAAGCCGGTCGAGGTGGGTCCGGTGTGCAGGCTGCCTCCCGCGGTCTGCACCCGCTCCCGCAGGCCCAGCAGCCCGTGCCCGGTGGACAGCGCCGCCGTACCGGCCGCTCGCCGCACCGGCGCCTCGTTCTGCACGGTGACGGTGAGATCGTCGTCGGTCCAGGCCAGGCCGACCCGGACGGACGCCTGCGGCCCGGCGTGCTTGAGGGTGTTGGTCAGCGCCTCCTGCACGAGCCGGTAGGCGGCCAGGCCGACGCTGGGATCGAGCAGCCCGGGCGTACCCCACTCCTGGCGGGTTACCGTCAGCCCGGTGGCGCGGGCGTTGGCCAGCAGAGCGTCGATGCCGTCGAGGCCGGGCTGCGACTCGGCGGCCGGGTCGGTGCCGCCGGCGGACCGCAGTAGTCCCAGCAGCCGGCGCAGCTCGTTCATGGACTGCACACCGACGTCCTGCACCGTGTCGAGTGCGGCCTCGGCGCGGTGCGGATCGGTGACCAGCACCGCGCGGGCGCCGGCGACCTGGAGCACCATCACGCTCACCGCGTGGGCGACGATGTCGTGCAGTTCCCGGGCGATCCGCAGGCGTTCGGAGCGCACCGCGTCCGTGGTCTCCCGTTCCCGTTCGGCGGCGCGCTGCCGGGCACACCGGGTGCGGTATCCCAGCAGCCATGCGGTGCCGACGGCGAGCATCAGCACCAGCAGCATCGTGAACCGTAGCCGCGAGTCGTCGTAGTACTCGGAATACATGGCGAAGGGTAGCGAACAGGCCACCCAGCCGAGCAGCGACGAGACCGGCGTGCGCTGCACGGCGAGCGCGTGCAGGGCGACGATGATCCCGGTCATCGGCGTGTAGGCCTCGAACGTGACGCCGCAGCCGCTGGCCCACAACAGCTGGACGACCAGCACCGTGCCCGCGAATCGCCTTCGCAGCAGCAGCGCCGCCAGAGTCGCGACACTGCCGGCCGGGACCAGCCATGACGGGGCGTCCGCGCCGTGGAGCAGGGCGTCGTCGCCGTTCCACATCAGCAGGTCCAGCGCCACGGCGGCAGCCAGGACGAGGGACTCCGACAGCCAGGGAGGTATCGCGCGCCGGGAGGCACTCACCGCTTCCTCCTCTTCGACGACTTCGGCTTGAGGAGAGCGAAGACGTTCTCCGTGGGCGCTAGCTTGAGAAGGTGGGCGATGAACGCGCCGGCCCGGGGCCCGCTGCGGTGGTGCCAATTCAGAGGTCGGTGGGCGGGCGGTGACTTCACCTCCGTCGAGACCGGCTCGGGCGGCGGACCGGCCAGCGCGGGCTCCTGGCCACCGAACAGGACCACCGCCGCCACGATCGCGGTAGCTACAGTTATTTTCGTCTTTGTCGAGCTTTTGTCGGTCATGTGCATATTCTCGGCTCCGAGCTGGGGGCGCCGCGACTGGCATACGCGTTAATCAGGCCGCTTCGCGTACCGCTGGAGAGGTAAGCCTCTCGCGGTACGCCCAGCACGGGCCCGCACCACCCGGGACCTTGGTCGATCAAGCGAGGGCCGACCACATCCTCGAGGCCTGGCCGGCTGCCGGCGCATCGTCGAACGCCTCGGCGGCCGGATCGGCGTCGGCGACAACCCCGATGATCCTCAATTCCGGTGATCCTTTACCGTCGATCCGTGACATCACTGCCGGGGTACGACGATTCCGGGCTCGCCCGGGAGGCGCCCGAGCTGCTCGACGCGCCGGGGTTCTGGCCGGCGCACCTGGGCAGCCACCTGATGGAGTCCATGGACGAGGTCGCGGCGCTGTTCGGCGACGACCCGGACTCCGTCGAGAAGACCTACGCCCGGCTGACCGGCCACGACGCCTGGCCGGTGTTCTTCTTCGGCACCGGCAGGGACGCGCGCCTTGCCGTGGTCTACCGCAACTTCGCCGAGGACGAGGGCGTCGACTACCTGCTGATCCCGGACGGCGCGGAGGCGGTCACGTTCGCCACCGACGAGGGCGGGCAGTTCGGCCGGGGCATCACCTGGAACGAGCTGGCCGCGCTCGCCGACCGACAGCCCGGCGAGCGGTCCCGGGCCACCGTCCTGCTGCTGCTCGCGCCGATGCTCACGACCGTCGAGGTGCCTGACGACCAGGCCCGGGCCCGGCTCGCCGAGGCGCTGCGGACGGTCGCGGTCACCGGCGACGCGGACCTGATCGCCGCCCGGATCCTGCACCCGGACGAGGACGAGGACGACGACTACGAGGACGACGACTACGACGACGCTCGCCGGCCGGGTGGCCCGGAGACCGTCGTGGACCGGCTCCTCGCGCCCTGAGTCAGGTCAGTGCGTAATTGCGCAGCAGCTTGAGCGCGGTGGCCGCGTGCGGGCCGCTCGCCTTCAGGTCCGCCTCGGCGACCGGCAGGCGCTGGGCGCCGACCCGGCAGAAGTCGCCGGCCGGGCCACTGATCACGGACTCGGCGTCCGGGTCGCCCAGCTGCCAGGCCGAGCCGTCCGGCGCGACCAGGTCACAGCGGATCGGCGCGGGTGGGAGACCGGCCAGCCGGAAGGCGTACGGCAGTGTCGCGTGCCCCAGCCAGGCGACGTGCCGCAGACGGGCCGTGTCGGGATAGTCCAGCCCCAGCGGCACCGTGATGTCCAGGGCGTGCGCCCAGTGCTCGGCGAGCCGGGTGGTGGCCAGTGACAGCGGCTTCAGCGGCGTGGCCACCCACTGCACCGGCACGCGGGGGTCCGCCGCCCGCAGCGCCGCCACCGAGGCGCGCCGGGACGATCGCCACCGCCGCAGGATCACGTCCCCGTCGGCGCGTTCGGCCTCCACCAGCGCGTCCATCGCCGCGTCCACGGTGTCGCCGAGCTCGTGCCAGCGGATCGCGTCGGGCCGCCCGTCGACGGCGACCGGCACCGCCTCCTCGGTCTGCGCGAGGTGCAGCACCACGTCCGCGACGGTCCACCCCGCCGCGGCCGACGGTGTACGCCAGTCGTGGGGCGTGAGCCGGGACAGTACCGCCTCCAGCTGATCCTGCTCGGCTTCGAGGTCGTCGAGGACGTCGGTGGCGGTCACGGCGTGCTCCTTTGCGGAGAGTTCGTGTAGGACCGGTGCAGGTGGCGCGAAGAGGCCACGGCCGCAGCATAGAAGACCGTTAGCGTTCCCGCGTGCTCGTTCGAACCCGGCGCGGCCAGGTCACGGCCGCCACCACCGTGGCGGTCCTGGTCCTGATCGCCGACGCCCTCGTCGCCATGCTGATGGCCCTGCCGCTGTCGGTGAGCCTGCTCTTCCTCGCCGTCGACGAGGAGCCGGCCGCCACCGAGGTCCTGTTCGCGGTCATCGGCCTGCTGGCCGCGATCGCCCTGCTCTGCCCGGCGATGGCGACCCTGGTCGCCGGGGTGCGAACCCGTGCCGCCCACCTCGCCGGATGCGTGGTCACCGCCCTGATCGCCGTCGCGGCGGCCGGGCTGACCGCGATGGCGCTGCGTTACGGGTTCCCCTCGTGGTTCGCTCCGGCCAGCATCATCCTGTTCGCGGCCAACGTGCTCGCGCTGTTCCTGCTGACCGGGAGGCTGGGGCCCGCTGCGGGCACCTTCCCGGCCGCCTACGATCGGCGGATGGCCGTGTTCGCGCAGATCTCCCTCGGTGTCCACGACTGCGAGCGGGCCGGGGCCTTCTGGTCGCGGGCGCTCGGGTACGTGCGGCGGGCACCCCGCTGGGAGGGCGACGACTGGATCGTCATCGAACCGCCGCCCGGTGTCGCGGGCCCCGCCATCGCCATGGACCTCAGCGAGACCGAGCCGCCGGAGTTCCCGCGCATCCACTTCGACCTGCAGGCGCCGGACGGCGACCTCGCCACCGAGGTGGACCGGCTGGTCGCTCTCGGCGCGACCCGCGTCGACTGGCCGTTCTATCCGGAGCCGGGGGAGCGGCACCCGGACGAGCTGCCGTACGTGGTGCTGGCCGACCCGGAGGGGAACCGTTTCTGTGTCGCCGCCTGACCGCCTGATCGAGCGGGCCGGTGGTGTCTTCGAGGACGACGCCCTGGTCGACCGGGTCAACGCCGCCGTCCGCGCGATGTGGGACCGCCTGGACGCGCTGCCCCGCGACGATGCCGTCTGGGCCCTGGCCAAACTGCGGACCACCCGGTCGAAGGTCTACGAATACGCCCGGCAATGCCTGGACCGTGATCCGGCCGACGCCACGGCCCGGTGGACGCTCATCGGCTCCGAGATGGAGGCCGGCCGGTTCGGCGCCCTCGACCTCATCGCCTCCGATCCGGCCGGTTCGCCGTACGACCTGATCGCCGTCGCCGAATGGGTCTGGCTGGAGATGGGCCTCCCCGCGTGCCCGCACGTCGAGCGGGCCCTGCGGCACATGAACCCGCCACCGGCCGACGACCGCGCGGGAAAGGCGATCGCCCGATTCCGTACCGGACGATCGTTCTCGGACTCGATCGGTCGATACCGCTGGAGCGTCCTGCAGAACGCCCTGATCAGCTCCGCGGACGGCACCGAGGCGCGCGAGCTGCTGCAGGCCGACCCGTCGGCCGTCGACGACCTGCGCGATGCCGCCCGCTGGTGGGCCCGCTACCGCGACACCGACGTCAGCGCCCGGCTCGATGAACTCCGGGCCGGCGCATCCTGAACCGATGACCGGTATCGGACGGGTGAACCCGGCCGGGACGTTGAACGCGTTCCTCCGGGCGCCGGTATTCCGCGGTGTCAGACCACGACGAGTACACCGGAGGAAACCATGACGATCACCACGAGCACCCGGGTCGGCAACCGTTTCGCGCGCAACGCCGCGGTCGTCGCCGCCACCTCGGTGGCCCTGGCGGCGGCCACGATGCTGCAGGCGACGCCGGCCCGCGCCGACGTGGGTTCGCTGGTCCCGAACAAGCGGACCTGCGGCGTCGCGACCTGCACGGTCTACTGGTCGGTCGACCGCACGGCCGCGCTGCACGACGATTGGATGGAGACGATTCTCGGGACCGCCGAATGGGCAGGCAGGCTGGCCGAGGGCAAGGGGCAGTGGGGCAGGGCCGCGTCGATCGCGATCGAGGTCCGGTCCTACGAGTTCGAGCACATGCTCAGCGGCGCCGCGGAGGGTGGCCGGTGCCTGATCTACAAGTTCCCGAAGGTCCCCGGCGACCCGACGGTGAAGGCCATGTCGCTGGCGAGCGGCTGGTTCAGCCACGTCAGCATCAACAACAGCAACTGTGACCAGGGCCCGGAGTAGGACGGCAGCCCGTCAGTCGTCCTCCCCGTAACCTTCGGGGAGGACGATCCGGGCCTTCAACCGGCGGGCCGCCGTGCCGCGATAGCTGTCCAGGACGTAGGAGAGCATGTCGCGGACCTCGGGATCCGGGTGCTCGACCAGGAACTCCAGCTCCTCGGCACCGCCGCGGCGGCCGTGGGCCAGCGCGGACAGCGCGTCGATGATCTCCTCCGAGGTGGTCGCGGCCCGCAGGCCGGCCATCAACTGCACCTTGGGCGTACGCGGCTCGCGTGGCTCGAGACGGCGGCGAAGCCTGCCCGAGCCCGGGGTGCCGAAGGCCAGACACATCGGGCACGCACAGGGCCGGCGCCCGTGCGACCCGGGAACGTAGCGCCAGCCGGTGCCCTGCGGGATCGCGCGGACCCGTCGTACCTCCGCGGGTGTGATCCTTCTCGGCACGAAGATCTGATAGCCGCGCGGATCGTCCAGCCCCTGCAGCATCGCGACCGCCTCGGCCGCCGTCAGCCGGTCGGGTTCGCGGCCGTAGTGCCCGACGGTGACCGGCTCGGCGTCGGGAATCCGCAGGTCGGCGGCGACGAGCACGCCCGGGTTGAAGCGCCGCAACTCCCGGGTCCACTGGTGGGTGAGGGTGAAATCGGACAGCACCGCCATCGTGTAGACGCCACGGTCACCGTCCCAGCCGCGGCTGCGCGCGGCGACGCCGCCGCGCAGCAACCGTGCCGCGTTGCGCTGCTGGGTGATGTGTACGAGGTTCGGCATCACCGCGCAGCGTAGGCGCTCACCCCAGGTGGTACGACAGGTTTACCGCCAGGTTCGCGATCACCGTCGCGCAGAACACCGCCCAGCCGACCAGGTTGCGGGAGCCGACCCGCAGATGGGCGATCAGCGCGCCGGTGAAGTAGAGGACCAGGCAGACGGCGGCCGCGGTGCCCAGCGGCGGCACCGCGAACCCGAGCAGCAGCCCGGCCGTGCCCGCCGCCAGCAGTGATCCCAGCACCGGCACGTACCTGCGTGGGATGCGTTTCATGTCGGCCTGGGCCTTCGGATACTCGTGGCCGATCAGGTAGGTCACCGCGGCGCTGCCGGTGAGGAAAGCGGTGACGAGCGTGACGGTGACGTAGGCGGCGTGCATCGAAGGTCCTCCTCAGTGGCCGGTCACCGCGAGGACGATCCGGGCGATCGGTTTGTGACACCTACCCTTTGCCGACCGGCTTCTCGACGACCGGGCGGCCCGCGTCGGCGACCAGCCGGGCCATGGCCGAGCCGAACGGGTCCTGCCGGGTGCCGTCGGGCTGCTCGGTCAGGACCGGCTGCACCCGCATCGGCGGCCGGCCGGAGGTACGGAGCAGATATGCCGACGTCACCCCGGCCATGAGGTTGCCCTCCCGGATGACGTGCACCTCCAGGCTCTCGAGGTCGCTCCACAGCGCGGCCCGTGGCCGGCCGTTGCGGACGTGCACGATCCCTCGCTCGTACAGATAGGCGGACTCGTTGCCGCGCAGCGGGAAGACGATCGCCCAGCCCAGACCGCAGATCCCGGTCGCCAGCGCCAGGATCGCGAGGGGGATCAGCGGCCGGAAGTAGGTGCCGGCCAGGTAGAACAGCCCGAACGAGACGGCGAACCCGGACACCGCGGTGACCAGGGAGTACAAGACGGCTTTGACGGCACCCGGATTGTCACGCCGGGCGACGGCGGCGCCGAGTCCGCGCTGCTCGGCCAGCGCCGTCACACCGGCCGGGATCGCCGTCGTCTCGTCGGTTTGCATAATGTCCGCCCCATAGCATCGCCGGATGGAAGGCAGGCATCATGCGCCGTACTTCTGTCAAAAATCTTGCAACGTCACTTCAGCGGGTCCCAGGAGCCGCCGAACCAGCGGCGCAGTGATTTCGCCAGGCCGGGATGGGCGGCGGCCCACACGTCGTCGAAGAGGAACATCTGCAGGTAGCCGAACTCGTCGTCGATGTGGAACACCGCCTGCGCCAGATGCTCGGCGACCTCGGCGTGGCCGAGCGCGGGGCGCCGGCCGCCGAGCGGGCCGGGGACGATCTCATGACCCTCGACCTGCGCCATCACGTCCAGCGCGACCCGGTGCGCCGCCTCGTGGTCGCCGTCCATGCCGGTCACGTCGAGCTCCTGATCGTCCCAGGCTCCCCACCGGTTCATCCGGTCGAGGGCCGCGGCCAGATCGTCGTCGGGCCCGATGCAGCCACGCAGCAGGGTCAGCTCCTCCGGCCACTTCCGGGCCGTGCGCAGCCGGGCGCCCAGGCCGGGCAGCCGCACACCTTTCAGGCGGATGACCGTGCCCTGGGTGTCCCAGTCGACGTCACCGATCTGCGACATGACGATCGTGGTGACCGGCTCGTCGTCACCGTCGGCGGTGGTCTCCGCGGGTAGCGGCCACTCGTCGTGGAGGTAGTAGGCCAGCCGGTGTGGACGCTGGGCGATCAGTTTCTCGTCGAGGAAGAAGTAGGCGAGCGGCACCTCGTCGTCGTCGGTCAGCGCGCGGACGCTGTGCTCGTCGACGATCACCTTGCCTTCGACATACAGATGTCTCTTGAGGTGCTTGCGCAGCTCCGCCATGGTCTCCGGCTTGGGCAGGGATCTGCTCGCCGCCTCGTCGAAGATCGTGTCCAGGCCGTAGACGTCGGCGCCGAGCTCCGCACGCAGCCAGGCGTCGGGGTCGGGGGCGGCCTCCTCCCAGGCGCGGCGGAACCAGTCGAGCACGGACGCGTCCGGCAGCCACCGGACATGCTTGCCGAGCACGCCGTGATAGGGCGATCGGTAGACGAAGCAGATCATGGCGACATCCTGCAGGGTGGGTATGACGGAAAACGCGGGCCGTACCCACTCCGTAAACATGTGATACGAGAGTGTGTCACCGCCGCTTCACCTGGCTTCTTGATCATGGTCTCCCTGCCGGGACAACAGTATGTGAACTTCGGGTGCCGCACGGGCCGTCGAGTGGCACCCCCACGTTGTCCAGGACGGAAGACGGGAGAAGACATGCCACGGCGCGTGTACGTGCACATCGGGGCACCGAAGACCGGAAGCACCTTCGTGCAGAACGTGCTGTTCGGCAACGCCGAGCGCCTGCAACAGGCCGGCCTTCTCGTGCCCGGGACGTTCCAGGCCCACGATCAGGCGATGACCGACCTGCGGCAGGTGCCGTGGCGCGACGCGAACCTGCACTGGACCTGGGACCGCCTCGTCGAGAGCTGTGCCCGCTGGCCCGGCGACGTGATCCTGACCAGCGAGGGCTTCGGTGCCGCCACCACCGCGCAGGCCCGCCGCGCGGTCGAGAGCCTGCGACCGGCCGAGGTGCACGTCGTGGTGGCGGCCCGTGACCTGTGGCGGACCTTCCCGTCGATGTGGCAGCAGACGATCCGTGCTCGCAGCACCTGGCGGTTCGAGGACTTCCTGAAGGCCGTCGAGCTGGGCCGGTTCGACGGGTTCTGGGAGGACTACGTCGCCAACCGGATGTTCCTCCGCTGGGGCGACCTGGTCCCGCCCGCGCAGCGGCACATCGTCACGGTCCCGCAGCCGGGCACGCCGCACGACGTGCTCTGGCAGCGGTTCGCCGGCATCCTCGGGGTCCCGGCGGACATCGGCGCGACCGTCGACCCCGGCTCCAACCCGTCGCTGGGCGCACCGGAGATCGAGGTGCTGAGGCGGGTCAACGCCGCCCTCGGCGACCGCTATCCGCACCGGCTGCCGTACCAGCGCGTGGTCCACAAGCACCTGGTCCGGGCGGTGCTGCAGGAACGTGACAACGACGTGAGGTTCGGCGTCGGGCTGGACCGTGCCGGCTGGGTGGCCCAGCTCGCCGAGCAGCAGATCAAGGAGCTGCAGGACTATCCCTGCCACATCGTCGGCGATCTCGCCGAGTTGCGCCCGCACCGGATGGACGGCTCGACCAGCCCCGACGAGCTCGACGACCGGCAGATCCTGAACGCGGCGATCGAGACGATCGTCGGGATGCTCGGCCACGCTGACTCCCTGCATCAGGAGTTGAAGGCCAGGGAGCCCGCGGGGATGCTGAACCGGGTCAAGCGCGGCCTGCGGCGCCGCCTAGTCTCGTAGCCTCCGGTAGGCACGGGCCGACAGCGGCACGAACACCGCGGCGAGCACCAGCGGCCAGGCGAGCGCCAGCCACACCGCGTGGCCGGCCAGCACGCCGTCCGTGAGCCCCGTCGGGTTGCCGAACAGCTCCCGTGCCGCGGTGGCGGTCGCCGACAGCGGATTCCAGGCCGCGACCGCGCCGAGCCAGCCGGGCATGGTCTCGGCCGACACGATCGCGGTCGACAGGAAGCCGATCGGCCACACCAGCACCTGCACGGCCGAGGTCGCGCCGCCCCCGCGGAAGGCCAGGCCCACGAAGATCCCGATCCACAACATCGAGAACCTCAACCACAGCAGGAGGAGTACGGCCAGAGCAGCCGAAGCCGGATCGGAGGTGATCCGCCAGCCGATAGCCAGTCCACCCAGGATCAGCACCAGCAACTCGGCGGCCGAGTTGGTCATGTCCGCGCCGACCCGCCCGAGCGCCACCGACGCGCTGCCGATCGGCATGGAGCGGAACCGGTCGGTGATGCCCTTCCCGGCGTCGGCCGCCATCTTCGTGGCGGTCGTCTCGACGCCGAACATCATGCTCAGGGCCATCATGCCGGGCAGCAGGAAGGCGATGTAGTCGCCACCGCCCGGCACGGTGATCGCCCCGCCGAACAGGAATCCGAAGACCAGCAGCAGCATGATCGAGAACAGCAGGCCGAAGATCGGCCCCCACGGCTCGCGGACCCAGTGGGCCAGCTCCCGCTGCGTGATGATCCAGCCGGCGCGCAGGGTCGTCATCGTGCGGCCTCCTTCTCGGTGATCGCGAGGAACGCCTCGTCCAGGGTGGGATGCCGCAGCCGCAGGTCGTCGGGCACGATGCCGAGGTCGTCGAGGGTGCGCACGAGGGCGGCCAGGCCCGAGGTGACCTCGATGGTGATGGTGTGGTCGTCCTCGTCGGCGACGCCGCCGAGCCGGGCGGCCAGATCGGTGACCGGGCCGCGCAGCGTGATCGTGACCCGGTCACCGCCCACCCGCCGTTTCAGCTGCTCGGGCGTGCCCTCGGCGATGACCCTGCCGTGGTCGACGACGGTGATCGCCGAGGCCAGCTGGTCGGCCTCGTCCAGGTACTGGGTGGTGAGCAGGACCGTCGTGCCGCGCCCGGCGACCTCCCGCACGCTGGTCCACACCTCGTTGCGGCCGCGCGGGTCGAGCCCGGTGGTCGGCTCGTCGAGGAACAGCACGGCCGGGGTCAGGATCAGCCCGGCCGCGATGTCGAGCCGCCTGCGCATGCCGCCCGAGTAGGTCTTCGCCGGCCGGTGCGCGGCCTCGGCCAGGCCGAAGACCTCCAGCAGCTCGGCGGCGCGCGTCTGCGCGCCGGACTTGGCCAGTCCGTAGAGGCGTCCGAACATCACCAGGTTCTGGTGGCCGCTGAGGATCTCGTCGACGGCCGCGTTCTGGCCGACCAGGCCGATGCTGCGGCGCACCCGGGCGGCCTGGGTGCGCACGTCGAACCCGGCGACGCTCGCCGTGCCCTCGTCGACGTCGATCAGGGTGGCCAGGGCTTTGACGGCGGTGGTCTTGCCGGCTCCGTTCGGCCCGAGCAGGCCGTGGATGACGCCGGCGGGCACGTGCAGGTCGAACCCGTCCAGGGCGAACAGGTCGCCGTATCGCTTGCGCAGTCCTTCAGCGATCAGGGTGTGCACGAACGCTCCTTAAAACTCCGTATGCCTTACGGAAAATTGCGGCGGCCAACACCGTACACCCCACGGGGTAGATTTCGCACATGGAAAAACAGGACGTCGACCGCACGCTGACCCTGCTCTGGCGCCGCACCCTCGGAACACCGCAGGGACGCCGGGGCCCGAAACAGCGGGTCAGCGTCGACGAGGTCATCCAGGCGGGGATCGCCGTCGCCGACGCCGAAGGGCTCCCGGCCTTCTCGATGCGAAAGGTCGCCGACCGGCTCGAACTCAAACTGATGTCGATCTACACGTACGTCCCGGGTCGTTCGGAATTGATCGGTCTCATGGTCGACGAGGTCGCCGGGGAGGTGCCGCACCCGCCGCACGCCGGGACGTGGCGCGACCGCCTCACCGGCGTCGCGCGGCACATGTGGGACGAGTACCACCGCCACCCCTGGCTGCTGCAGGTCGAGAACAGCCGCCCCTGGATCGGACCCAACGGCAGCGAGCGGTACGAGTGGCAGCTCGCCGCCGTCGAAGGCGCCGGACTCACCGACCTGGAGATGGACCAGGTCGTCACGGTGATCAGCGCCTTCACCGCGGGCGCGGCCCGGATGTCGGTCACCTCCCGCAGCACCGCCGAGGAGAGCGGCATCACCGACCTCGAATGGTGGGAGGTCAACGCCCCCATCCTCGAGCGGGTGATGCCGCCCGGCGCGTACCCGCTGTCCGGGCGGGTCGGCACCGCCGCTGGCGAGGAGTACAACGCGGTCGCCGATCCGGCCCGCTCGTTCCTCTTCGGACTGGAACGCATGCTCGACGGCGTGCAGGTCCTGATCCGGTGAGACAGAATCGGCGGAACCACCGACGGGGGAGAAGTAATGATCATCATCGCTGGTGAACTGCGTGTGGAACCGTCCGACCGCGACCGGTACCTGACCGGCGTCGCCGACGTGACCCGCCTGGCCCGCGAGGCCGACGGCTGCCTCGACTTCGTGCAGGCACCCGACCCGCTCGACCCGGCACGCATCACCGTCTACGAACGCTGGGAGTCCGACGAGCACCTCGGCCGCTTCCGCAACACGCCCGGCCCGGACCCGGACGTGCCGCCAGTGCGCTCCGCCGACGTGCACAAATACCGGATCAGCGGGGTCGAACAGCCGTGAACGACTACGACGCGATGTACCGCGACGGCACCGCACCCTGGGAGATCGGCCGCCCGCAGTCCGCCTTCGACCTCGACGTCGACGGGCCGCGCGTCCTCGACCTCGGCTGCGGCACCGGCGAACTCGCCCTGGAACTCGCCCGCCGCGGCCACGAGGTGACCGGCGTGGACATCTCCGCCGTCGCCATCGAACGGGCCCGCGCCAAGGCCGCCACCGAGGAACTCGCCGTCGATTTCGTGACCGGCGACGCCACCCGCCTCGACCTCGGTGAGTTCGACGCCCTGTTCGACTCCGGCCTGCTGCACAACCTGCACCGCCACGGCGGCGCCGACGACTACCTCGCCCTGCTGCCACGGCTCGCCGCGCCCGGCGCGATCCTGCAGATCGTGGCCATCTCGGCGTCGTCCGGGGAGGGCTGGGGCCTCACCGAGGACTACCTGAGGGCCGCCTTCACCGAACCACTCTGGACCGATACCAGCGTCGGCGGCATCACGGTGACCGCCACCGTCGGTGACCTTCCGGGCCTGCTGATGCGGACGATCCGGAAACCGTAGGGATCGATGGAACCGATCGGCGCGCCGCTGCCTTTCGAAAGGGTATGACAGAGCGGATCAGCGAACTGCTGAACGAGGCGGTGGCCGGCGTGGAGCCGGCGCACCCCGACCCGGTGGGGGCGGTGTTACGCCGCAGGCGGGTGGCGCGACGGACGTCGGTGCTGACGGCCGCCGTGGTCTGCGCCGGACTGACGCTGGGCGGGGCGGTGGCCGCCCGGCAACTGGACGGCGACCCGGAACCGGGTGTCGTCGCGGACGCGCCGCCACCCTACATCGACGGCAACGACGTGGTGCTGGGCTCGGTGCGGCTCCCGATCCCGGACGGCTGGCGGGCCGCCACCTCGGACCAGCCCTGCGAGGACCCGGGACGGACCATCCTGATCCGGCTCCCGAGCAACGAACAGTGCCGTGACTCCGCTGTGGAGGTCTTCCACGATCGGGGAACCCAGCCCGGCGGCCGGGTCATCCACATCGAGAACGGGAGACTCGAGGACGGCGTCATCCTCCCGCCGGTCCAGATCACGCTTCCCGGTGGTGAGCCGGGCTGGCTGGACCGCTCCCGGGATTTCGATCGGGCCAACGGCATCCCGGAGAGGGCGCAGCCGGGGACGCCGGGGTACCACCGGACCACCGACCTGAAACTTCCCTGGTCGCAGGCCGGCATCATGTTCCGTCTCAACCACGCCGGTGTCGACCGGATGATCGGCTCCCTGCGCAGTGAGCCGGTCCGCGCCGGAACCCTCGCCCTTCCACGGACCGCAGTCGAAGCCGACCTCATCATCGCGGACTCCGTCCGCGGGATCCTGGACGGGGGCATCGGCCGGACACGGGACAGCACGACGATCGCCCGGGTGCTGGAGATTCTGCGCGACCAGGACACCGCGGTGCCCGGTGGGCAAGCGTGCGCCGGGAGCGGCCAGACCGTTGCACAGATCATCATGACGCCCTCCGACGGCACCCCGTGGGGCGGCATGCCGTCACCCATTCCGGCACCGTCACCGACGATCGACCCCGGTGACGTCACCGTCGTGATGATCAGCCTCGGCGGTGACTGCCAGGAGGCGGTGTCCGCCCACGGCGGGCGGGTACGCATCAGCGACGAAGCCGTCACCGAGTTGAAGAGGATCTTCGGGATCGGTGCCCGATGAACGAACAGGACAACGCCGCGCCGGACTTCGCCCAGTTCGTCGCGGCCCGCTACCCGGCGCTGGTCCGCTACGGCACGCTGCTGACCGGCGACCGCGGCCACGGCGAGGACCTCACCCAGGAGTCGTTGGTCAAGTCCCATAAGGCGTGGCGCCGCCTGCACCCGCACGGCGACCCCGAGGCGTACACCCGGCAGGTGATGGCCCGCGCTGCCTGGCGCGCGGGCCGCCGGCTGTGGCGCCGCGAGATCCCGGCGGCCGTACCTCCCGACCGGGCCGCCGCCGGGGACGCCTACGACAGCCGGGACACCGCCGCGGCGGTCCTCGAAGCCTTGCGTGCCCTGCCCGCCGGCCAGCGGGTCGTACTGGTCCTGCGCTACTGGGCCGGACTCACCGAGTCCGAGATCGCCGCCCAGCTGGGCTGCTCGACCGGCACCGTGAAGAGCCGCGCGAGCCGGGCCATCACCGCGCTGCGCCGCGCCGACGGACCGTTGGCCGAGGCGTTCGCCCACGCCGAAACAGGCGCCGCCGGCTGACTCATCCTTGTCCGGCCGCTTATCTGACGGGGGTGGGCGGCCGGACAGGGATTGCCTACAGCCGTTGCGGCCGCGCCGCGATCATCAAGGAACCTGAATGTGACATCGCGGCGGCAGGATGCGACCGTGCGCAGACTGCTGATCGTCCTGCTCCTGGTACCCGCCGGCGGACTCGCCGCCTGCAGCCCGGCGGACGAGCCGATCGCCGCGCTGGCCGTCCGCGACGGGGAACCCATCGGGCTGCTCTACGCGTGCGAGGCGGTGTTCTCCCAGTTCAGCGTCTACGAGAACAGCGACTCCAACGATCCCGGCGTGCACATCTCCTGGAGCGTCCACGGTGACGCCACGGCCGACACCGTCGTGGAGGTACCGCTGCTCGGCGACGATCTCCCGGACGGCTGGGAGGTGAGCGAACCCCGCGACCTGACCGCCGAGGAGGCAGGGCTGGCCGTCGACATCGAACCACTGACACGCCTGGAACCCGGCATGCGGTACGGCCTGGGCGGCGACAACCGCCGCGGCTCGCTGCCGATCAACTTCACGGTCGAGGACTTCCCCCGCCTGTCCGAGGACACCGTCCTGGTCTACGCCGGCCGCGACAGGACGACGACGGTCTCCCGCGACAAGTTCGTCGAACGCGCCCGCGACACCTGCTGACGTCAGACGCGGCGCAGCACGGAGACGACCTTGCCCAGGATGACGGCGTCGTCGCCGGGGATCGGCTCGTACGCCGGGTTGCGGGGCTCCAGGAAGACGTGACCGCCACGGCGGCGGAACACCTTCACGGTCGCCTCCTCGTCGATCATCGCGGCCACGATGTCACCGTTCCACGCCTCCGACTGCTGGCGCACCACGACGATGTCGCCGTCGCAGATCGCGGCGTCGATCATCGAGTCGCCCTGCACACGCAGGCTGAACAGGGTGCCGCGGCCGACCAGGTCGCGGGGCAGGTTCAGCAGCTCCTCGGCGTGCTCGTCGGCAAGGATCGGGGTGCCGGCCGCGATCGTGCCGACCAGCGGCACACCCACGGTGTCATCGGAACGCTCGGCGGCGCCGGCCGGCTCGAGGAACATCCGGATGTCGACCGGCCGGGCCACCGTACGGCCGCGACGCAGGAAACCGTGCTCCTCGAGGGTCCGCAGATGACGGCTGACAGTCGACGCCGACATGCCGAGGGCGTCGGCGATCTCACGGGTGGACGGCGCGTACCCGTACTTCACCGCCGCGTCGCGGATCACGGTGAGGATCCGGCGGAGACGCTCGGGCAGGACGGACGTGTCGAACTCTTCCTCGGGTAGCACCTACGGATCTTGCCTGATGACGAACGTGAACCCAAACCGCCGCGCCGCGCAGCCTCCAGTGTTTGACAACCGGAGGCAGGATGCCGGGACGCTCGTCCGCCGTGCGCTGGTCACGCGCGGCGCGAGAGACTTTGCGAGGGGTGAGAGTGTGTTCCGGAAGAAGGATGAGGACCACCGCGAGCGGATCCTCCGCGCACTTCAGCGACCGCCCGAGCCCGTCGAGGTCCGGGCGGCACTGAAGTGGCGGCATCTCGCCGACCCGTGGCGGCTGTGGCTGCGACGCTCGGCCGCGGGAGTGGACCTGTTCAACCGTTGGACCGAATCCAGCGAACACGTCGAGATGCTCGGCGAGGACGCCTATCGGGAGCAGCTGGTGCGGTTGCTGTCCCGAGCGGTTCCGCGTGACTGTGCGGCCTCCGGGTTCGGGTGCACCCGCCGGATCGACCGGTCCTGCCGGGAGCCGGAGATCTGCTCGCAAAATCCCCCTGCCACAGCCGGTGAGGCCGTCCATCGGGAAGGCCCGTTGCCGGGCGGGTGCGACCGCTATTTCGGCTGGTGGGGTGGCTCGTCCGTGCTGCGGGTCGCCTTCAGCGCCGGCGATCGGCATCGCGCGGTGCACTGGGACGGACGGCTGTGGATCGACGGGCTGCCCATTGCCGACGATCAAACCCTCGATGAGTACGGGCGATGGCTCGACGACCGATTCTTCGTGATCCTGGCGGAGGGGCCGCCCGATCATCCGGCCCAGACTTTCACCTGGGACACACCGGTATCGACGATCAGGTCGGTGGTCGTGCACGACGCCGACCAGGGGTCGACGACCGTTCTCACACCCACAGCCGAAGAGACATGGACGAACCCGACGGTGGTACGAAACGGCGCCGTGCTGCTGATCCACCCGGATCAGGCCGGCAGCGCACCCGACCGTACCCTGCCGGTTCCCTGACCAACGGCCGTCGCCGCCGTCCGAGGGCGCCTATGGTGAGGCGATGGGTGAGGAAGCCGTCTCCCACTACATCGCTCTCCTGAACGGGCACGCCTGGCTTCGTGAGTCGATGAGTGTGACATGGGCGCATGGCCTCGGCGAGGAGGCCGTGTTCCGAGCGTTCGGCGCTGACCCGGCAACCGCGCAGGTGATGACGGGCCTGGAAGTCGAATCGGCGTTGATGGATACGCCGCGTGACAGGGGCTGGCCCAAGTTCCTGAGAGTCGGTCGCGCGACGGAGGCATGGGCGTTCGGCGTCGAGGCCTTTGGTTTCCAGGGATCCCGTCCGGAGGTGATCCGGCCGCTCTCGCGATACGGCCGGGCTCTGTCGGTCTTCTGGAACGTCAACGCGGCGAACCAGTTCATGTACGCGGAGAATGGCCGCACCATGACGTGGTTCGAGATGTCGGACCCGGACGATCGTGGGGGTGGTGACCCCTCTGCTCTCGAGGATGAGATCGCCGGTCTGCCGTTCGGCCGGGACGGCGACTACCAAGCCGCGGGTCTGGCCTTGGCCGAGCGAATCACGGGGTGGCGGTTGAGGTTCGAGGCGCTCGCGGCTGCGCTGCCGGCAGCGCAGCTGAAGCCCGTACCCGAAGATCTCATACCCGAAGCGCTGGTTGATGATCCCGTGCTCGCCGGCCCTTTCCTCGCGGATCTGATCGCCGATCCCCGAGCCGGGGCATTGCCGGCGATCGCCTACCGCATGGCCGAGATGATCGCCGAGGACGCCGGCATCATGGGCGATCAGGCGGTCCGGGAAGCCCTGTCGTGCCTGGCCACCTCTGCTCCCGTCCCTGACACGGTCCGGGAACGGCTGCTCGCCCGCTACCGGGACCACGCCGATGTCGCGGCCAAGATCTGGGAGACCGGAGAGAGGCGCGCGGCTGCCTTCGTTGCCATGAGCGCCATCGGCGGATTCGCCGCGCAACTCGGCCGGGACCCCGATCCGGCGCGCCGCAGCCGGATGGGCAACGACACCTACGTCCCGAGACGGCCGGATTACGCGACCGAGTTCTTCATGCTCAAGCGGATACAGAGACACATCAGAAGCATCAGGTGAACTCCCTGACGCGGGTCGTCAGCATCGGAGTCCTGGATGACGGTGGATCCGGCGCGGGCGCTCGGGCAGGACGAAGGTGTCGAAGGGCTGCACCGCTGGATCTTGCCCATGACAAACGTGAACCCAGATCGCCGCGCCGCGCACTGTTGTAGGTGTGACGGATGCGGAACGGGACGCGCTGCTGGTGCTGCGGGCCCAACTCGGGGACCGGGCGGCGCTCGGTGAGCTGGTCGGGCACTGGCACCTGCCGGTGTGGCGCTACGTGCGGGCGATGCTCGGCGACCGGGCACGCGCCGACGACGTGAGCCAGGAGGTGTGGGCGCGGGCGTTACGGGCGCTGCCCCGGCTGCGGCAGCCGGACCGCTTCGCGCCATGGCTGCTCACGATCGCCCGCCGGACGGTCCAGATCAACTTCCGGCAGCCGTACGACGAAGGCCCGCTCCCCGAGCCGGTGGCCACCGACGAGACGACCGGTGTCCTCGACCGCACCCAGATCAGTGAGGGCCTGGTCGGGCTGCCGCCGCGCGAGCGCGAGGTGCTGATCCTGTTCTACCTGCACGATCTGGCCCTGGACGACTGCGCGGACATCCTCGGCATTCCGCCGGGAACCGTGAAGTCCCGCCTGAACCGGGCCCGGCGCCTGCTGCGCGACCAGCTGACCGAGAAGGGCTACACGGCATGAACGACGAACCGGGTTACACCCCCGAGCAGGTCATCCGCCGGGTGCCGCGCGCGCTGCTCGCCGCCGGGATCGCGGGACTGGCCGGCGCCACGGCGATCGCGACCCTGTGGGCGACCGAACCCGGCCGCCTGCCCACCCGTACCGCAGCGGCTTTTGCGGGTTTGATCGTCATCGGACTCTCCTGGGCCGTCCTCGCCGGCTGGACGCTGCTGAAGCGCCCGCTCTTCGCCTCCGAACGGGTGGCCGCCGGGACCCTCGCGGTCGTCTTCACCACCGCGACCACCCTGGTCACGGCCGTGATCGGCGGCCCGCTGGCGGCCGGGCCCGGACTGCTGCTGATCGCCGTCGCGGTGATCGTGCTGGTCCGGGCCCGTGCCTACCGTGATCGGCTCCGGTCACAGATCGCGGCGCTGGAAGGACAGCGCCGCGAGCCCCAGGACTAGCGCCGTCCACACCGCCGCCCACACCAGATACACCCAGGTCAGCGGCTGCATGCTCAGGAACGGTGACTCCTCGACACCCGAGCCGACCTGCGCGAGCAGCGCCGGGTCCTGGAACGAGTTCATGGCGCCGCGCCACAGGCCGTCGGTCGGCAGCAGCATCCGCGAGACGGTGCCGACCATGGCGACGCTCGGATTGCCGAGGGCGTCGCCGACCGACCCGACGACCCCGGCGATCCAGGTCGCGCCGAACAGGCCGACCGCCACGATCCCCGACGCCATCGGCGAGATCGCCGTCGAGAACAGCAGACCGAGCGTCAGCAGCGCCGCCGTCTGCCCGGCCAGCAGCAGCAGGCCGGTGACCGGGTGCGGCGGCCAGTAGTCGACGGTCACGCGCACGATCACGAACTGGGCGACCCCGGCGACCGTCACGAACCCGGCCCCGAACGCCACCAGGCCCAGCCACTTGCCGGCCAGCACCTGCACGCGCCGGATCGGACGGGTCATCATGGCCAGCGCCACGCCCGACTCCACCTCCCCGGACAGGGTCGGCCCGGCCAGGAACGCGGTGCCCAGCGCGGCGATCAGGCTGAACCCGAACATCACCAGGTTCAGCACCGTCGACCCGGCCACCTTGGCCTCGCCGCTGGTCAGGCCACCGTAGTCGGCGGCGATCTCGGAGAAGCCCCACGCGCTCAACCCCAGCAGCACCGCGGTCAGCACGGCCAGCGAACGCAGCACCCTGCGCCGCGACCCTTCCTGCAGGGTCAGCGCGGCGATCGTCAGTACGGTCCTCACGGGTGCTCCCTCAGAATGTCCAGCAGCCGTTCCTCGAGGCTGACCCGGGCCGGTTCGACGGCGTGCACCCCGACGCCGAGCTTGACGAGGCCGGCGACGAGCGCCGGCACGTCGTCGGGCAGGGCGATCGTGTACCGGTCACCCTCACGCTCGCACGGCTCCAGCAGGGCCGCGGCCTCCGGCGTGACGTGTGTCAGGTGCAGCCGCAGCGAGCGGCGCCCGAGCAGTTCGGCCAGCGTGCCGGAGGCGGCCACCCGCCCGTGGTCGAGGATCATCACCCGGTCGCAGACCCGCTCCACCTCGCCGATCAGGTGCGAGTTCAGCAGCACCGCCACGCCGCGGTCCTTCAGCGACAGCAGCAGGTCACGCACGTCGGCACGCCCGAGCGGGTCGAGAGCGCTGGTCGGCTCGTCGAGCACGACGAGATCGGGCCCGGCGACCAGGGCCACGGCCAGCCCGAGCCGCTGCTGCATGCCCTTGGAGAAGCCGCCGACCCGGTCACCGGCCCGATCGGCCAGCCCGACCAGCGCCAGGGTCTCCCGCCGATCTTCGCCGGAGACCTTCACACCCGCCAGCCGTACGTGCAGCCGCAGCACCTCGTCCGCGCTGAGCCACGGCTGATAGCGGAACAGCTCGGGAAGGTACCCGACCCGCTGCCGCGACCGCGGGTCGGTGTTCGGACGCCCGAGCAGCATCACCTCCCCGGCGTCCGGGCGGACCAGGCCGAGCATCATCTTGATGACGCTGGTCTTGCCCGCCCCGTTCGGCCCGAGCAGCCCGAGCACCTCCCCACGGCCGACGGTGAACGAGACACCGTCGACCGCGGTACGCCGCTTGTAGCGTTTGCGCAGGTTCGACGCCCACACGGCGGGGGAGTCGATCACTTGGCCCACCGGGTCTCCTTCGCGACCCGCAGAACCTCGTCGGTGCTGAGGGAGCCACCGGCCACGTTGACGAACCCGTCCTCGACCCAGAACACCACCGACAACGCCCCGCCCTCGGTCGACAGCACGGTCGCCGGCGCCTTGCCGACCTTCGTGGTGAAGCTGGACTCGCTGCCCTCCTTCACGATCAGCGGCAGCGTCCCGCCGTCCTTCGAGAACGCCCGCAGCTGACCGGCCAGCGACTCCGGCAGCCCCGGCAGCGACAGCAGGTAGTCGCGGGCCGTCTCGAACGGCACCCCGTTGGAGAACGCCCTGGGCGCCACCACCCGGCCCACCATCAGCGCCGGCATCCCGCTGTTGCCCGGCCACACCGCGGCCAGCCCCGGCCCGGCGGTCAGCCGGAACTCGGTGGTCGCCAGGCCCGCGGGCGGTTCCGGAATCGGCTGCCCGAGCGCCTTCTCGGCCTTCGCCCGGTCGAACTGGAACACCCCCAGCACCCGATCACCGACCAGGTATCGCGGCTGCCCGGTCACCCCGACCGGCAGGTTCGTGATCCGCGGACTGGCCAGGCCGGTCGCCTCCCGTGCCTCCCGGGCGTCGTCGACGTTGCGGATCTTCGGGCGGCTCTCAGCCCGCATCGTGCCGAACTCCTCCAGCTCCGGCAGCTGCACCAGGTCGGCCTGCGGCACCGTGATCGGAGCGACCTGCTCGGTCCGGAAGATCTGGAACCAGTTCCCGGCCGCGGCCGCCGACGCGCCACCGAGCAGCGCCGCCACGCCGACCACGGCGATGATCGGGGTGCGGACGGGCTTGCGTCGTGGCCGCGCGGGCCGGGGCGCCTCGGCCGTGGCGAGCGAACCGGACAGCCGCTGCCAGGCGGCATCCACGTCCACCTCCGCGTCGAAGTCGAGCGCGGAGTCGATCAGCAGGGCGTCAGCGGCGGACGACGCCATCCGGGAGCCGCATTCCGTGCAGTCCTCGACATGCAGACGGTCGACGTCGGCCACACCGTCCGGCTCGTCGAGCAGGCGGCGCAGCACGCCCTCACCGGGATGACGCATGACGGTTCAACTCCTCACGAAGAGCGGATTCGGCGCGCCGCACGGTCGTGCCCACGCTGCCGGGGGAGAGATCGAGAGCGGCGGCCACCTCGGCGTAGCTCAGGCCGCTGTGCCGCAGCACCAGCGCCACGGCCTGCTTACGTGGCAGGCGGGACAGCCCTGCGCGTACCCGCCGATGTTCTTCCTTCTGAACGACGGCGTCGGCGACGTCCGGCGCCACGGTGACCCGGTCGGACGCCGCCTCCTCCCGGGAGACCCGCCGCCGCCCGGACCGCAGATGGTTCAACGCGGTGTGCGCGGCGGCCACACAGAGCCAGCCGAGCGCCTCACCGGCCGGAACACTGGTCCGCCCGAACGCCATGAACGTCTCCTGCGCCACGTCCTCGGCCTCGTCACGTGAGCCGAGGACCCGCGCGGCCACCCCGACCACCTTCGGGTAGGCCGCCCGGAATATGTGCTCCAGGTCGGATCGCACGGAGGCCGGCACGGCGCCCTCCCGCTCCTTCAACAGTTGCTTCACACCAGGTAAGCACCGCCGCTACGCGGGATGTGACAACTTCCGGATCGCCTCGGCGACGGCGTCCGGATCGACGAGCTGATGCAGGTGGTGACCCGGGACGTGCTGCACCGGCCAGCCGCTGTCGCGCGCGATCCGTTCATAGGGCGGCGCGAACAGGACATACCCGCACGGCCGCTCGTCCCACCCGGCGGGCGCCGGGATCCGCTGCTCGTAGTACGACAGCGGCAGGCGCGGCTGTTCGGCCTCGAGGATCCGCCGGGTCTGCGGGTCGGGGAACATCGGCGACACGTCCGCCTCGTCGAACCAGCGCGTCCACTGCGGCAACCGGCCGTCGGCCTCGACCAGGCCTTCGAGAAACGCGAGGTTGTCCGGGGAGACCACTGCGGTCGACCCACGGCGAGCCGGGACGGCGGCGTCGACGAAAACCAACGCCCTTATCGTACGTTCTACGTGTTCCGCCACGGTCGGTGTGAAAAGCCCCGCATTGCTGTGCGCGACCAGAACCACCTCGTCACCGTCCGGCAGCCCGTCGATCACCCCGGCGACGGTCTCGGCCACCGCCGGCCAGAACGGCGGCCCCGCGTCGGCCACGTGCAGCAGCGACGGCACGACCGAGCCGGGCAGCCGCCGCGCCACCGGCGCCCAGGTCGCGGGCCCGACCGACGGGCTGTGCATCAGAACGTGGGTGATCGCCATCGCCCCACCCTGGCCCACGCCCCCGGACCGCGGCGAGCCCGTTCTGCCGAGGGCCTACCGTCGGAAGTTCATCGTGTGCGCCGTCGACAGGTCCGCTCGGCGGAAACCTCGGTGCCGGTGACCGCGGAGGGGAGCTGAAGCGTGCCGTCGACCTGCGGATCGAGCATGGCGGCCGGCTACGACCGCGGGCGCGGTCTCCGATCTCGGGACGTCGAGAGGTGGATGGCCGGATTCTCGACCTAGGTGCCGGAACCGGAAGGTTCAGCGACGCCCTCGCCAGAGCCGGCGGAGCGGGCGTTGTCGCTGGTGAACCGTCGGCAGCGATGCGGGCGGCGCTTCACTCCAACTGCTGATCCGTGGCGGTTTCAGCTCAGGGGGCCGATCATCGACCGGCTGGATCTCGTGGTGTTCCGTAGCCACGGTGGTGCCTCAGCGGGCGAGTAGGCCCGTTTCACGCCGCCCGGCGAAGCGGCTCGATGCCGGGCTCGGGTGAGGGGCGGCGTCCAGGAGAGACCGGTTCACTTCATGCCGCGGTAGGTGCCGTCCGCGTCGGTGACCTCGGCGAACTCCTCGAAGTCGAGGTTGCCGAGCGCCAGGTTGGCGGAGATGTCCTCGAACCAGGGCGGCGGCACCCGGAAGGTACGCCCCGGCTCGTCGCACAGATCGACCACGAGCAGCGGACGTTCGGGGTCGGTCATCGTGGTGGCGTCGGCGACGAAGACGTACGTCAGCTTGTCGTCGTCCTCCGCCGCCGCGTCCGCCTCGACCAGGGCCTGCACGGTCGTCCCCGCCCACTGCGGATCGTCGACCCAGGTCGCGTCGTCGCCGATCGCCTCCTCGAGCCCGGCCCACGCGGCGTCGTCGCTGAAGTCGACCCGCAGCACGAGCGAGGTCAGGTCGTCGGGTTGCGGTAGCGAGAGCACACCGGATCCTAAGTCGCGGCCGTCCGGCCAGGAACCCCGGTGCTCCGGTGACGGCGTTGATCACGCTGTCAGCGTCGTCAGGTCTCGCAGGATCTCCGAGGCGGTCACCGGGTCGAGCCGTCCCAGCACGACGCCTCCCAAGCCTGCCGAGCCGAGCGTCTGCTCGGGGAAGAGGTCCACCGCACCCACCGCGATTCCCGGCGACAGAGCCAGCGAGAAGACCCTGCCATCGCCCACCGGGACCTGGATCTCGCCCTGCACCCCGCCGTCCATCGCCGACGCCCGCCGCCAGCCACGCCGTTCCAGCCCCAGCACCCTGCCGGTGGGCACCGTGCGGCCCCGGAAGCGCACCAGCTCCGCGCCTGCCGCCTCGTCCGCGCCGAGCTCGAAGACCTCCCGCGCCAGCTGCGCAAACGGCTGCACGATCCGGTAGTCGGCGAACACCTCGGCCCAGCCCGGCACCGCCGCACCGAGATGCAGCGGATGCGCCACGCCCATCGTCGTCCCGGCCGCCGGCTCGGCCTCCTCGTCGTGCACATCGGCGAGGGTGCGATCCTCGGCGACCCGAACCGCGCCGGCCAGGGCCCCGTCACCGTCGTAGACGCCCCACACCAGACGTTTCGCCACGTGCCCGAGCAACGGGTGACACACGAGGAACCGCTGGAAGTCGGCAACGCTCCAGCGCCGTCCGGCCACCATCGCCCGCTCCAGCCGGCTCACCTGATCGGCGGCGACGGTGCGTACGTCCTTCTTCAGCGCGGCATACCGCTGGAACGTCCCCGGGGCCAGCGAGGGATCGTCACGCACTCCCGGCTTGGGCAACGCCCTGAGCCGCTTGCCGGCGGCATCCCGCACGTACGGCGTCAGGTGCTCGTCGAAGCCTACGGTGAACCGGCGGGGACCGTAGTCGAGGACCATGCTCCCGTCAGCGGCCAGGCCGAAGTCCGGGATCACCCGGTCGGCAAGTTCCTCCGAGCTCAGGCCCAGCCGGGCGGCAACCCGGGTCATCGTCTGCTCGGCGGCGGCCTTGAGCCCCTTGTAGCGGCTGCGCTGAGCGATGGCGGACAGATGCAGCAACGCCACCTCGGTGCCGAGCTGGGCCAGGATCTCCAGCCCCGTGACGGCACGAGCGTGCCCGCTCTCGCCGGGCCAGCTCAGGATGCGCGGGGTCAGCCGGCGAACCGTCTCGTCGTCACCGATCAGGCCGAGCGCCTCCAGCACCCACACCTGCTTGGCGTCGGCCCCGTTCGCCTGCCACAACGTGAACAACGCCCAGCCGAACTCGGCGAGGTCGGCCGGCTCCAGCATCTCGGCGGTCGGCGCCAGCCCCGGATAGTGATCGGTGACGCCGAGGGCGAGAACCATCGCCAGGTCGGTGAGCACTCCGGCCGGCAGCACGCCCGAACCGTCGCGCAGCCGGACCGGCGGGAGCAGCGCCGGTTCCACCCACGCGGGTACGGACGGCAGCTTCGCCGGTAGCCACTGCAGCGGGTCGGTGGCCAGCATGGTCTCCAGCGCGGCGGCCGCCTCCGGGCCGTGCGAGCGGGCGACGCCGCGTACCGTGTCGCCGTGCCCGCCGGCCACCAGCGCGCGCACCCCCAGTTCGGCGCGGCGCCGGTCGGCGTGACTCGACCCGAGTGAACGCGGCACGAGATCACCGGCGGCCGCATGTGGGTGCCGGTCGAGCCAGGCCCAGGCCCCCGCCCGATGCTCCGGCCGGTGGACGAACCAGTAGTTCATCAGCCACGGCAACACCGGCGCCTCGAACGGCTGCAACAACCCGATCACCGCGGCGGGCGCCTGTTTGGCCCGCTCCAGCAGCGCGGGCAGCGCCGCCACCCCGGCACCGAGCCGGTGGAACGGCGACGCGAGGAAGTTCTCCCGCTCACCCGGCCGCCACTCGACGGACTCCGCCGGCCGGGCGATCTCGACGCTCAGCCGGACCGGTTTCACCCGGCCGCGATCCCGCCACGGCGGGGCGGTCAGCAACGGAGGCAACGCCTCGGCGGGAGCCGCAGCGGCGGCGACTCCGGCGGCCACCGCATCCCGGATCCGGCCGGCCGGTGCCTCCGCGAGCCCGGCCGCGACGGTTGCGGCCAGGCCGGGATCCGCCAGCACGAGGGCGCGCAGCAGGTCGCCGACGCCGGCCCGGACCGGCGTGAGGGCGAGCAGCCGGAGAGCACGTTCCGGGAACAGGCGCGCCATGTCCAGCAGTGCGGGGCGCACATGCGGCTGGTTGACCCGGTCTATCAGGCCCTGCATCGCCTCCTCGGCCGGTAGGTGCGAGAGCAGCGACAGCAGGCCGCGGCCACCGGCCGAGTCCTTGGCCGGGATCCCGTCCAGCCAGCGCAGCAGCGGCCCGGCGGCGCCGTCCGGCCCTACGCCGTCGACCAGGGTGGCGCCCAGGTCGCGGCGCTGGTAGAAGATCCGGCTGGTGCCGGCCGCCAGCCGGTCGGCCTGTTCGGCGGTGCCGGCCGCAAAGAGAAGCGCGGTCATCCGGACGCCGTCACCATCGGCGAGCGCCTCCGCGCAGTCCTGTGCCACCCAACCGGTCTCGGTGGGCGCCAGCACCGACGTGGCACATCGCTGATAGGCGCCGAGCCCGCGGCGGGCCGCCAGCGCCGCAACCGTCTCCGCATGGATCTGGTCGGGCGCCGCGGCCAGGGCAGCGCGCACCCGCAGCAGGATCTCGATCTGCGGACCGGCGACGTAGGCGGACATGATCTGCTCGCCGGGCGCCAGCCGACGTACGCCGGCGGTCTCCGTACCATCGCGTCGCATCGACCGGAACGTGCGGCGGTCCGGCTCCAGGGCCAGCTCCATGCCGAACAGCTCGGTGGCAGCCTCGGCCGCGAACCGTACCCCCCTCTCGGCCAGCCAGAGGTCGGCGAACCACGGGTGCTTCAGGTTCGCCGGGAACCGCACGGCGATGCCCGTGGTGGCGATCACCGCCGCGCCGACCGGGTCCGTCGGCGCCGGGGTGTCCCCGCCGGCCCGTGCCGCGGCGGACAGGGCCGGCTCGGTCAAGGAGCTGAGGATCACGCCGGCCACGAATCCCGGAATCTCCCGCAGCATGTCGTCGACCGTCGCGCGCGCCTGCGGGTCCGGCCGCACAGTGCGGGTCAGGACACCGCCCCGGCGGGGATGAATCTCGGAACGCCAGGGCTCGGGCAGTGCGAACGACATCCCGGCAACCTACTCCGCCCACCCGCACGGAGATCAACCAGAAGGGCCCCTGGTACGGCAGCTGCCGTTCGTGATCACGGTTGAGGCCGGAGGCCAAGCCCTTCGGTGGGCGCGTGACGTCGTGGGCGGCGACCGCAGGAGCACACGCTGCGGATTCATGGACGCGCATTGTCGTCCTGGCGACGGTCGAAGCACTCGGTGCCGCTGCAGGCGCGCCGATCGCTGCTCAATCCCAGCACCCGCACCAGCCCGGGGTGATCGGACCAGGAACCGAGCTCAGATCACGAACTGCGGCCTAGGGTGCGAAGGAGAGCCCGCGTTCGGCGAGAGCGGCCTCGAGAAGCCGCACGGCCTTCGGGCCGACCCCGTGCATGGCGAGCAGCTCCTGCCGGCGAAGGGCCGCCACCTGCTGCAGGGTGCTGATGCCGACGTGCAGCAGGGCGCTGTTCGCGGGCCGGCCGATCGGTGGCAGATCCCCGATCTGGGCGGGAACGTCGCGGGTGCTCATCCCGCCACCCTAAGGTGCCCGACGGCAGGTTCTCCCGGTGGAACAAGATCGCCGCCGGGTCTCAGCTGCGCCCCAGTGGAAGCACGATTTCGCTCCGGAGCGCGCTGTAGTTGTACCGGCGCATCGTGATCGGGTTCAGCGTGGACCCGGGGCGGCGCAGGGACTTCTCGCAACTGGAGAACTTGTTGTCCGGAACGTTGACGCTGAGGGCCCGTCCGCCCCATGTCGCATCGTCGCCAAGGGATTCCGCGTAATACAGGAATGAGCCGCCTTGCGCGATCGCTACGAGTTGCTTCTCGCCGGATTCGATTGTCCACCACCCCTCCACCAGCCAGCCGCCGCACGCGCTGTCGTAGGTCGCGGTAGCGACATTGACCTCATGAGGATAAAGATTCCTGATGTAGACGTCGGTGCTCGAGAGGGCATTCTCGGCAGGCTCGGCAGCCTGCACGGGAACGGCAGGAATCGCTCCGAGAAAAAGACCGGCGACAGCGGCCGCGGTCCAGCGTCGACTTATCATTGCGACTCCCTGAAGACGCGATATCGATCGGGAACAAATGGATACGTGGCGAGCGTACCCGCACCCCGATCAGCCAGAACCGGTTTCTTTAACAGACCGATGATTCCCATCATCGGACGATTACGTCAGCGGGGCTGGACGCCGCCGGTCAGTTCGCTGATGCGGCCCAGCTGGTCGAACGACACCCGCATGTGGGAGCCGTCCGGATGCCTGCCCACCACGCCGGCCTTGCCGTCGTCGACCCGCCAGCCCTGCTGCCGCAGGAAGTTGACCACGACCGTGCGGTGGTCGACGGCGAACGCCTGAATGACCTGGCCCAGCACCGTGAACGCCCGCTCCGGCGTGACCGCGCCCTGCACCCGTGACGGCAGGTTCTCCAGGTGGAAGAAGATCGCCCCGCCGTTGTAGGTGCCCCGGTAGTAGGGGCGCCCGGTCAGCCCCGACGCGACCAGCGACAGACGGTGACCGTCGATGCGGTCCAGGCGCAGCGACGGCTCGTACAGCTCGCGGACGCCCTCACCCCGTCCGTGTTCGCGCAGCCAGCCGGCCAGTTGCAGCAGGGACGGGTCGAGGTTGCTGGCGCTGTTGGCCCACGCCCACAGCCACGTCCGGTCCGCGTGACTCTCCGTGCCCAGCAACTGGACGGGGTAGCGCAGATCGTTGCCGAACGTGACCGTTCCGGCGTTCAGATCGAGCTGCCAGCCACGGTCACCGAGCAGGTCGGCGAGCGCCAGCTGGCGAGCCATGCCGGTGGCGACGTGCTGGGCGAACAGTTCTTCGAACGAGGACACGGACCGGGCCTTTCGATCAAGGGAGCCGGTGCAGTGTGACATGCCTTTACCGCCGGTGCCGACCCCGTGGGCCGGCACCGGCGGCGCCGGACCCTAGACAGCGGGGAACGGAGCGCGGTCCTGCGTGCAGCGGGTGCCCTTCGGCGGGACCTCGCCGTTGAGCAGATAACGCGTATACCAGCTGGTAACACACGCGCTGTAGTTGCTGGTGTGACCGAAACCGTCCAACGTCAGCAACCGAGCGTTACCGAGTTGCCGGGTCATCCGGACGCCGAAGTCGTACCGGGTCGCCGGGTCGTACGTCGGGTTGACGACGAGCACGGTCTGGGCGGTGCGGCGGTTCCACGGCCCGTCGTAGGCCTCCCTGATGATCGGCCAGTTGGCGCAGCCGACCTCACTGAACGCCTCCGAACGCCCGAACGTGGGATGCGCCTTCTCGAACACGGTCGCGAAGGCCGGGTAGAGCTTCGGATTGCGGGGCAGAGGAGCGTCCGCGCAGTTCACGGCGAAGAAGGAGTCATTACCGGTGTACGAGTACGCGTCCGTCAGCCAGCCGCGTGCCGGCGGCGCCTTCGGCAGCTCCACGGCGGCCGTCCGCAGCGCCGACGGGTCACCGAAGATGCCCTCGTGCAGCACTTCCAGGGTCTCCGCCGCGGCCGGGAAGTTCGCCACGTTGTAGAGGATCTGCCCGATGTAGCCGGTCAGGTCGTCGATGGTGACCGTGCCCAGTCCGGGGACTTCGGCCGGTCCCTGCCGCAGCCGGTCGCGGAGCCGGTCGAACTTGCCGCGGGCGCCACCTGAGAACGCGCACGCCGGACCGGCCTTGTCACATTCGGCCAGGAAGCCCGACAGGGCGATCTCGAACCCGCCGGCCCGGTCGAACTTGTTCGCGAGCCGGTGGTTGGTCCGCTGATCCGGGTCGACGTTGCCGTCGATGATCACGGCCCGCACCTTGTCCGGGAACAGGTTGGCGTACGTGGCGCCGATCAGCGTCCCGTACGAGTAGCCGATGAAGTTGAGCCGGGAGTCGCCGGCGCCCTGCCGCAGCAGGTCGAGGTCCTTGACCACGTTGAGCGTGCTCATGTGGGTCAGCAGCGGACCCATGTTCTTCTTGCAGGCCTCGGTGTACTCCCAGTTCGCCTTCAGCGTCTCGCTGATCTCCGCCTTGGTGAGTGGCACGCCCTTCATGCGGGCGAACAGCGCCTCGGCCTCCTCATCGGTGGCGAAGCATTGCACGGGGTCACTGGCCCCGATGCCGCGCGGGTCGAAGCCGACCAGGTCGAACCGGGCCAGCACCTCGGGTGAGGCGATCCGGGCCGCCGAGCGGACCATCCCGCGACCGGCACCGCCGGGGCCGCCGGGATTCACGAAGATCGTCCCGATCTTCGCGGCCGGGTTGTCGGCCGGCCGGCGCGACAGGGCGATGGTGGTGGTCGCGCCGCGTGGCTTGTCGTGGTCGAGCGGCACTTCGTAGGTCGCGCACTGGAAGCCCGCCAGGGTGGGCTCGGTGCAGGCGGACCAGGCGATCGCCGGCGCCGCCGTGGCGGCGGCGGCGCCGGGCACGGCGATCGCGGCGGTGACGAGGGTGAGAGCGGCGGCCGCCTGTACGGCGAGTCGGCGCATGAGCACTCCTTCCGGGTGGGAAGCAGGAACCCGCGCATGCTCTCACGTATTCGAATGTATCGCTGTCATCTCCGGTCATCCCCGCGTCCATCAACTGCTGACCCCTCGGATAGGGTCGGGTGCATGGGTTGCAACGCCAGCATGCAGATCCGGACCGCTGACCAGCGGCGGTAACGCGATCGGCGTACCGCCGGATCAGTGTCCGCCGGCAGCCGGGACCCCTTCGCGTCGCTGTGCTGCCGGATCGTCGCGTGTTCCGGAGCAGATCTCATGTCCCAGCATCCCGACCATCCCGTACCCGCCAGGCTCTTCCTGATGGTGGGCCTTCCCGGCGCCGGGAAGACCCACCGGGCCGGGCAGCTCGCCGCGGCGCACGGCGCACTGCGGCTCACCCCCGACGAGTGGATGATCTCCCTGTTCGACGGCACGCAGCCCGGCGGCAAGCGTGACCTGCTGGAGGGGCGGCTCATCACGCTGGCCCTGCAGGCGCTGCGGCTGGGCGTCGGCGTCGTGCTCGACTTCGGGCTCTGGTCCCGTGACGAACGCTCGGCACTGCGCTGGCTCGCGGCTGCGGCCGGGGCGGTCGCCGAGGTCGTCTACCTGCCCGTGGAGGAACAGGTCCAGCGTGCCCGGATCGCGCACCGGCAGGCCACCGCGCCGCACACCACGTTCCCGATGAGCCCGGCGGACATCGCGGCGTGGCGGCGGCAGTTCCAGGCGCCGGACGCCACCGAGCTGCGCGGCGGCATCCCCGCACCACCGCCGGGGTGGCCGGGCTGGCCGGAGTGGGCCGCGGACCGGTGGCCGTCCCTGGCCGGGTAGCGGGCGGCCGGACGGCCTGACACCCTGTTGCGGGGCCGCCGGGCGACGCGGCCCGGGAACGGGGAGAGAGTTGCCGCAACGTACGACCGGACCGTTCGTCAAGGACGTCGACCTCGGCGGGCTGGCTCCCGGCGGGGACGGGCAGAGCGTGGTCCGCGCGCTGGGCGGGTTGCTGTGGCTCGGCCCGCGGACCGTGCCGGACGGGCCGCGGGTGGTGGCCGGGCTGATCGAGCTGGCGGCCCTGCCGGGTAACACCAACCGGGTACGCATCCTGCGGCTGCTCGGCCAGGCGGCCCGGAACAACCGGTACGAGTGGCGATCGGACGGGCTGCCCGTGAAGCGGGCCCTGCGCGCGGGCCTGCCGGTGCTGCTCGGGTTCCTCGAGGATCCCGACCCGGAGGTCCGGCGTGTGGTCCCGTACCTCATGTGTGAATTCCTCGACGAGGATGCGGGCGTGACCGCCCTGCTGCACGCCCGCACCGCCGTCGAGACCGACGACTTCGCACTCGTCTCCCAGCTGCGGGCGCTCGACGAACTGACCGAGGCCTACGGTGACCCGGGCCGGGTGGCACCGGCCGCGTGGTTCCGGTCGTGGCTGGACCATCGCAGCCCCGCGGTGCGGATGGCCGCCGCCGGTGCCGTCGCCCGCCGTGACACCGACGGCGCCGGGCTCGCCGCAGTGGCGTTGGGCTGCCTCGACGCCGAACCGGAGAGCCTGTGGCGGGACTCGCCGTGGCGCCACGGCATGGCCTGGCTCGCCGGGCGGCTCAGCGAGCATCCTGACGTGGGCGAGCGGGTCGCGCTCGCCATGTTCGGGAGGAACATGCACGGGTCGGCTCCGAAGGTCCTGGACCGGTGGCGCCGGCCGATGCCGGAGCTGTGGGAGGCGGCCGCCGCCGGGCTCACCGATGACGACGACCGGGTGCGCAAGGAGTGCGCGCTGCTGTTCGCGGCCGCAGACCCGACCGTGACCAGCGCATACGCTGACGCGCTGTGGGAAGCCGCGGCCGGCGGTGTCGAGTCCGCGATCGTGCCGCTGACCCTGATCGGCGACGAACGAGCGTTGCCGGCGCTGCAGCAGCGGCTCGTCGCCCGGCGAATCGCGTCGTACACCATCGTGACCGCGTTCCGGCAGATCCTGATCAGCGACCTGCTCGCACCGATGGCCGGGCACGCCGAGCGGCTGCTGCCCGCGATCCGGGCCCTGCTCGCGGGTGAGCCGGTCACGGACCTGGCCGACCTGCTCGGCGGCCTGGCACTCTGGGGCCCGGCGAGCGCCGCCGCGGTGCCGGAGCTCGGCCGGCTGCTGACGACCGGGCACGCCGAGCAGGCCTGTCGGGTTCTCGGCGCGATCGGCCCGCCGGCCGCGTCGCTCGCCGGCGAACTGCGGGAACTGGCTCTCGGACGGCGGCGGCCGGAGCCGGTCCGCGCGCCGGTGTGGCACGGCACGCAGCGGGCCGCCTGGGCACACTGGCGGGTCACCGGGGATCCCTCGGTCGCGCTGCCGGTGATCGGTGGCGCCACGCGTCGCGGGCCGGGGCATGCGCTGCTGCGATGCCTGGCGGAGCTCGGGCCTGTCGCGGCCGGACACGCCGGGGATGTCCGCGTGCTCCTGAGCCTGCCCGGCGACTGGAACCGCGTCGAGGCGGCACACGCGTACTGGCGGATCACCGGCGACGCCGGACCCGTGGTCCCGGTGCTGCTCGACCTGATGGCGCCGCTGCGCACCGGCCGCAACAGCCCCGTGCTGCGGCGGGCGGTCCACTGCGCCGGCGCGGTCGGCTCCGCCGGTGCGCCGGTCCTGCCGCTGCTCGACGAGGTGCTCGCGGCGCCGCGCCGGTCCACCGATCCGCTGAGCCGCCGCCCGATCCTCGACGACTTGGCGCTGCTCGAGCAGGCCCGCACCGCCAGCGGGCTGATCCGGTCGCTCCACCCTGACGATCATGCGGCCAGGGCCTCGGTGGGGCTGAGACGAGCGGCCCGGCGAGCCGGATAGAGGCCGGCCACGGCGCCGATCAGAACCGCGGCGCCGGTCCCCGAGACGACCGGTCCGACGGGCAGGATCAAAGGCCAACCCATCACCACGGCGTACGCCGACGCGGCCGCCAGCCCGAGCGCCGCGCCGGCCGCCGCGCCCAGCGTGGTCAGGGCCACCGCCTCGGTCAGGAACTGGAGCCGGATCTGGCAGCGGGTGGCACCCAGAGCGCGGCGCAGCCCGATCTCCCGGCGGCGTTCCAGCACCGAGATCACCATGACGTTGGCGACGCCGACACCGCCGGCGAGCAGCGCGACCGCGCCCACCCCGGCGAGCAGGGCGTCGAACGCGTCGCCGGCCGCGATCTCGGCCTCCAGTTCCCGGGCGGGGGAGCTGACCTCGACCCGGCCGGGATGCTCCGGGTCGATCGTCCGGGCGAGAACCTCGTGCACGGATGTCACGGTGTCCGCGGTGGAACGCTCGTACAGCAGGCTCGCGTGGCCGCGGAAGCCCAGGGCGGCGGCGTGGTCCCAGCCGACCAGCGCGGACCGGTCGATCTCCGGTGCCAGGACGAGCCGGTCGAGGACGCCGACGACGAGATGCCACCGCCCGGCGATGTACACGTGTGCCCCGGCCCGGTCGATGCCGAGCCGGTCGGCGGCCAGGGCGCCGAGCACCACGACCGGGTAGCGGCCGGTGGCGTCGTTGAGGAACGTCCCGGACCTCACGGTGCCCCGCAGGGTGCCCAGGAGGTCGGCGCGGACCGCCCGTACCGCCAGGCCATTGGTCTCCGCGGGGTTGATCTTGTCGGTGCGTCGCACCGTCGCGTCCTCGACGAGGCCGATCGCGGACACGTCGGTGACGCCGGGGATCCGGGCGACCATCCGCTGCGCGCTCTCGGGAAAGGTCGCCTCCTGCCCGGTCACGGTCCGGCCGGGGGAGGCGGTGAGCAGGGTGGAGCCGAGCGCACGGATGTCCGCGATCAGCCCGGCCCGGCTGATCGTGCTGATCCCGGCGAGTCCCACCATGGCGGCGACCCCGATGGCGATGCCGAGCGCGGACAGCACGGCGCGCAACGGCCGGCCGCGCAGCCCGTCGAGTCCGGTCCGGATCAGATCGGTGGCGCGCGGGCGTGCGGGTTCGGGCAGTGGGGGAGCGGAGATCATGGGCGGGCTCCGGTGTCGAGGTGGATACGGCCGTCGCGAAGTTCCACGCGGCGGGGCAGGGCTGCGGCGATCTCCTGGTCGTGGGTGACCACCACGACGGCGGTGCCGTCCCGGTGCAGGTCGCGCAGCAGCCTCAGTACCTCGCCGCCGGAGACTGAGTCGAGGTTGCCGGTCGGTTCGTCGGCCAGCAACAGCGGCGGCCGGCCGACGACGGCGCGGGCGATGGCGACGCGCTGCTTCTCGCCGCCGGACAGCTGGTGCGGGCGGTGGTCGAGGCGGTGGCCGAGGCCGACGCGGTCCAGTGCCTCCCGCGCGAGCCGCCGCCGGCCCGGGCGGGGAACACCGTGGTAGAGCAGGCCGGTGGCCACGTCGTCGACGGCGGACAGGTGCGGGGTGAGGAAGAACTGCTGGAACACGAATCCGATCCAGCGGGCCCGGATCGCCGCCAGCCGCCGGTCGGGCAGCCGGGCCACGTCGTGTCCGTGGAGGTCCACGCGTCCGCTGGTCGGCCGGTCGAGGGTGCCCATCAGCTGCAGGAGCGTGGACTTGCCGGACCCGGACGGGCCGATGATCGCGACGGACTCGCCGGGGTGTACGGCCAGCGTCGCCCGGTGCAGTGCCGTCACCCCGCCCGGGTACGCCCTGGTGACGTCGTGGACCGCGACGACCGGCCCGTTCACGAGATCGGCACCTGCACCCTCGTGCCCTCGGTGAGGTCGCCCCGGACCTCGACCCGGTCACCGTCGAAGATGCCGAGCTCGACCCGCACCGCGGTGACCGTCCCGTCGTCGCCGACCACGCTGACCGCATACGATCCGTCGGCCGCGGCCAGCAGGGCGTGCACCGGCACAGCCAGGACGCCCGGGTGCGCGGCGCTGGTGAACGCGACGGTGACCGGGGCGCTGTCGAGGGTTCCGGCGTCGGCGGCCCGGTCCAGGGTGATCGTGACGGTGATGGTGGCGGACTCGGTGCCGAGCCCCGTCTGTGACCGTGCGTCGGCCGGGTCGGCGACCGCGACCGTGCCCACCGAGGCGATCCGGCCGGTTACGGTCCGCCCGGCGGGCAGTTCGATGCGGACCGCGGCTCCGGGCGCGGCGATGTGCTGGGAGGCGACCGGCAGACCGGCCGTCACCTGGCGGGTCGTGCCGGAGGCGGTGAGCACCGTGCCGGAGGCGGGGCCGCCGGGCAGCGAGGTCGATCCGGTGACGCGGATCGGTCCCGGCATCGTGACGACGTCGCCCGGCGCGACGGTGCCCGTGCGAGGCAGGCCGGTGGCCTTCTGCCAGCGGCGGATCGCCGACCGGGTGGCCGCGGTGAACGTGCGGTCGACCGTGAGACCCGCGCCGTGGCCGAGCGCGACCAGATTGCGTTCCAGCTGCAGCACGTCGGCGCCGCCGGTCATCCCGGGTTCGAGGGTCCGCCAGAACGGCGTGCCGTAGAACAGCGGCACCGGGCGGCCGTCGGCCCGATACACCGGCCTGCCGCGGGTCACGACCGTTCCGGCCGCGGGCAGCCAGGTGACGGTTCCCGAGCCCCGGCCCAGCACGGTGTACGCGCCCGCGTACCCCAGAGTGCCGTCGACCTCGACGGCGGTGGACAGATCCGCCCGCCGGACCAGCGCTGTCGGCAGGGTCGCGGCGGCCGCCGCGGGCGCGGGCCCCTCGTCGTGAGTCAGGTGAACCGCGGCCGCGGTGCCGGCGGCGAGGACCACCACCCCGCCCGCGACCAGCCATCGCCGGTGTCTCGTGTGTTCGGTTGCCATGCGGGCAGCGTGGCCCGGACCGGGTTTCGCGGAGGTGAGCGTCGATGAGCCGTCATCGATTAGCCTCCGCTGGCATGCGGATACTCGTGGCCGAGGACGAGCGTTTCCTGGCCGCCCTGGTGGCCGAGGGACTACGTGAGCAGGCGATGGCGGTCGACGTCGCCCATGACGGTGCGGCCGCGCTGGAGCGGCTCGCGGTCAACGACTACGACGTGCTCGTCCTGGATCGCGACCTGCCCGTCGTGCACGGCGACGACGTGTGCGAGCAGCTGTCACGCGGTGGGGCGCCGGTGCGGATCCTGATGCTGACCGCGTCCGGGGAGCTGACCGACCGGATCGACGGGCTGAACCTGGGCGCCGACGACTACCTGGCCAAGCCTTTCGCGTTCGAGGAGCTGGTGGCGCGGATCCGGGCGCTGGCCCGCCGCACCGGGCGGCCGCTGCCGCCGGTGCTGGAGCGGGCCGGGATCACCCTGGACGCCTCCTACCGGCAGGCGTTCCGGGACGGTCGCGCCCTGGCGCTGTCGCGCAAGGAGTACGCGGTCCTGGAGGTCCTGATGCGGGCGCAGGGTGCCGTGGTCAGCACCGAGGAACTACTGGAACGGGCCTGGGACGAGCACATCGACCCGTTCACCACCGCCGTCAAGGTCACCATGAGCAAGCTGCGGGCCAAACTCGGCGATCCGCCGGTCATCGTCACCGTCCCGGGCAGCGGGTACCGGCTGTGAACCGGTCGGTGCGTGCCCGGATGACCCTGCTGTACGGCGGACTGTTCACCACCGTCACGGTGGCGGTGCTGCTCGCCGCCCTGATCCTGCAGAGCTGGGCGGTCTCCGCCGCTCTCGGCGGCCGGGGTGGACGGACCTGTGCCGGGCCGGAATGCGACGCCCCACCACCACAACCCCCTGATGACGTACGCGAAAGCGTGCTCACCAGCCAGCGGCTCATCCTGGTGGCCGCCGTCGCGGTGATCGCGGTCCTCGCGTTCGCGGTCTGCTGGTGGATGACCGGCCGCCTGCTGCGCCCGCTGCATCGGATCACCGCCGCCGCGCAACGGCTGTCGCTGTCCACCCTGCACGAACGGCTCGCGCTGACCGGCCCGGACGACGAGTTGCGGCGCCTGGCCGACACCTTCGACGCCATGCTCGACCGGCTGGAACGGGCTGTCGACAGTCAGCGCCGGTTCATCGCGAACGCCTCGCACGAGCTGCGCACCCCGCTGGCCGTGCAGCGGACCGCTCTCGAGGTGGGCCTGGCCGATCCGTCGCCGGAACGGGTCCGGCTGATCCGCGCCGAGCTGCTGCGCAACACCCTGCGTTCGGAACGGCTCATCGACGGCCTGCTGCAGCTGGCCAAGGGCGAGCGGGGCCCGGACGCCGCCGTTCCGGTCGATTTCGGGCGGGTGGTGGGAGAGGTGGTGGGCAGGCAGCGGGATGCGGGGGTCACCGTTTCGTCTGCGGTACGTACGGCGACCGTTGTCGGTGACGAGGTGATGCTGTCCCAGCTGGTCGCGAATCTGGTGCAGAACGCGATCCGTTACAACGTGCCGGAGGGGATCGTCCGGGTGGAGCTGACCGGCGACGGCACGCTGACGGTCGTCAATACCGGTCCGAGGGTGCCGCCGGAGCGGGCCGTTGAGCTGCTGGAACCGTTCCGCCGCCTGGACGCCGACCGCACCGGGGCGGGTGACGGCGCCGGTCTGGGGCTGTCCATCGTCGCGGCGATCGCCCGCGCGCACGGTGGCGGCGTCAGGGTGCGGGCCAACCCGGACGGTGGCCTGACCGTCCGGGTCGACCTGCCGGTTCAGCCCGTGCTCTCCTCGCAGGCCTCCTGAAGCTCGCGCAGGTTCTGCGGCGGGTGCTCGATGCGTAGCTGCGGATCCTCCAGAGTGGGGTCGGCAACCTGAATACCCTGGCCACGTAGGCAGCGGGCCACCTTGACGTAGCGGTCGAGCTCCTCGGCGGAGGGTCTGGCGTACATGCCGGGCGGTGCCACGCCGCGGCAGGCGGCCTCGGCGGCCTCGATCGCGGCGGGGTCGGTGTCCTTCGGCATGGTGTATCCGTCACCGGGGTTGAGCTTGACCGGCAGGCCCTGTTCCTGGAGGCATTCCACGTAGGTGACGACCTTGGTGAACGGGTCGGCCTCGCCGGAGGGTGGCGTGTCGCCGGGCTCGCCGGCCGGGTCGGCGGTGCATCCGGGCAGGATCAGGACGGTGGCCAGCAGCAGGGCCTTCAGCAGCGTCGTCTTCATGCCGGCCAGTGTCGGAGCCGGCCGGTTTCGCGCCGGTGACCGTCAGGGGCCGCCCCGGATGACCGGCCCGGCGCTCGGGCCTCACAACCTATCTTCCTAGGATGCACTAGGGGGTGTGCTGCCGTACGCGCTGCGGCTCAACCCGACCAGGTCGTCGAGGTTCGCCGGGGGATCGTCACGCCACCACGCCAGCCACACGTCGATCGGCGGAGCCTGCCGCAGCATCCGGTACGCCACACCGGGCCGCGGATTCTGATTCGCCGTCGCCTCCGACGTGATGCCCACGGCCTGCCCCGCGGCGATCAGGGTGAGCCACTCGTCGACGCTGTGGGTGGTGCGCACGTTCTCCGGGCCCGGCTCCGGATGCCACAGCCCGAGCGTGGTCGTCCCGGTCCGGGCGTCGATCGCCACCGGGTACCGGAGCAGGTCTCGAAGATGCAGAGTCCGTCGCCGGGCCAGCGCGTTGTCCGTGGCCACCGCGGCGCAGCGGGCCTCATGGCCGATCAGCGCGGACTCGAACCGCGGATCGTCGAGCGCCCGCCGGACCACGGCCACGTCGGTGGTGCCGTCGCTGAGGCCCGCGGTCGGGGTGTTGATGTGCACGAACACCAGAGGAGTGCCGGGATGCCCGGTCGCCCAGGCCCGCTGCACCCGCCGGGTGTGCTTGCCGAGGGCCGCCCACGCGTACCCGACCCGCAGCTCACTGCGCTGCCGCTCGGCCTCGGCCAGTCGCTGCAGGTGGGCGACCTCCTCCAGAACCCTGCGGGCGCCGGCCAGCACCTGCGTCCCGGTCGCGGTCAGCGTCACGTGGCGGGTGGTCCGCTGCAGTACGCGTACGCCCAGCGCCTCCTCCAGCGCGGCCACGGCCCGCGACACCGCCGCCTGGGAGATGCCGAGCTCACCGGCGGCGTCGGTGAATGTGCCGGTGTCGACGACGGCGACCAGGCACCGCAGATGACGCAACTGCAGATCCATGCGCTCAGCGTATAAGTGGCGCGCCGCGCGTATTTCTCCCCGGCCGCCGAGACGTCGAGACTCGTCACCATGACAGTGGAGGTCGAACAGCGCCCGGCGACGGCACGACGCGGATCACGGATGGCCGGGCTCGCGGTCCTGATGGCCGGGGCGGCCAGCAACCAGACCGGCGCGGCGATCGGCGCGCACGCGTTCGACCTGATCGGCCCGCCCGGTGTGGTCGCGGTGCGCCAGTTCGTGGCCGCCTCGGTGCTGCTGCCCGCGGTCCGGCCCAACCTGCGCCGGTTCACCCGGGCACAGTGGTGGCCGACGATCCTGCTCGGCGTCGTGTTCGTCAGCATGAACCTCGGCCTCTACACCGCCATCGACCGGATCGGCCTGGGACTGGCGGTCACCCTGGAGTTCCTCGGCCCGCTCGCCGTGGCGCTGGCCGGTTCCCGCAGCCGCCTCGACCTGGTCTGCGCGGCCGCCGCCGGCGCCGGGGTGTACGTGCTGGTCCTGCCGTCGGGCAGCAGCGACTGGATCGGCATCGGCTGCGGGCTGCTGGCCGCCGGGTGCTGGGCGTCGTACATCCTGCTCAACCGGCTGCTCGGGCAACGGCTGCCCGGCCTGCAGGCCACCGCCGCCGCGACCACGGTCGCCGCCGTGCTGACCCTGCCGCTGCTGATCGTGCTCGTCGCGCAGGGCCGGATGACGCCGCTCGCGCTCCTCTACGGCGTCGCCGCCGGAGTGCTCGCGTCGGTCATCCCGTACGCGAGCGACCTGATCGCGCTACGGCGAGTGCCGGCCCACTTCTTCGGCGTGCTGATGAGCGTCCACCCCGTCTTCGCGGCCCTCGCCGGGCTGGTCCTTCTCGGACAGGTGCTGGACGTGCACGAGTGGATCGGCATCGCCGTGGTGGTCGGCGCGAACATCCTGGCCGTCCGGCACAATGCGGGACGTGGCTGAGCAACTGGTTCATTCGACGGCCAACGAGGTCACCGGCGGGGTGTGGCGCATCCCGTGGGACGACGGGACCGCGATCCGCAAGCTGGTCGTCCCGCGCCGCGACGGCGCCGCCGCGCATCTGGCGGCCAGCGACGATCCGGGGCACTTCAACTACTGGCGGCGCGAGCCGCTCGCCTACGAGACCGGGTTCGCGGCGTCGGCGTTCGCGGCCGGTGGCATCGCGGTTCCCGAGCTGCTGTCGATCGGTGCGCTCGACGACGGCGGGATCGAGATGGTCCTCGAGGACGTCGGTGGGACGGCGGGGATGTCCTTCGGCACTGACGAGCTGGGCGAATGCGCGTACCAGATCGGGGTCGGGCAGAGCGGACGGACCGGGAACCCGCCGCCGCTCGCCTGGCTGGCCCGGGATTTCCTTCGCGACTACACCCTCGCCCAGCCGGTTCCCGACGATCTGCGCTGGGATCATCCGGCGGCCCGGGCCGCGTGGTCGCCGTCGCTGCGCGCCGGCCTGCGACGGCTGTGGGAACGGCGCCACGAGCTGCTCGAGGCGTCGGCAGCGCTGCCGCGCACCCTCTGCCACCACGACGTCTGGCCGATGAATCTGATCCGTTCCGGTCGCGGGGTGGTTCTTCTCGATTGGGCGTACGCGGGCGCGGGCGCCGTGGGTGAGGACGCGGCGAACCTGGCGCTGGACACCTTCTGGGACGGTTACGTCGACGTGACCCGCCTGCCTGCCGTCGTCGAGGCGGTGACCAGCGGGTACGCGCGCGGGATGGCGCCCGTGCTGTCCCCGGACGAGGCCCGGCGCGCGATCATGGTCACCGGCGCGGCCAAGTACTTCTGGCTGGCCCCGCGCATGCTGTCGATGGCGTGGGACGCCCCGCGCGGCCGTGGCTACGACACCCGCGACTGGCAGTCGATGTTCGCCGGCCGCGCTCCGATGTTCCAGCTCGTCGTCGACTGGTCCGAGGCGATCTGACCCCCTGAGTGCCGGCGGGGTGGCGGGCCTCTGGGAGGCTGGCACGATGGTCATCGACGATGTGCTCGCGCCGATCAACGGAGTCGTCTTCGACTTCCACAGCACCCTCGTCGACGGTGGTGACCCGGCGCGATGGATCCGGGACGCCCTGCGCCGGCTGGACGACGCCGGTGTCACGGTGCCGGGGCTCAGCGACGCGACGTTCACGAGTCTGCGTGAGCACCTGAACCACATCTGGACCCACGCCCACGGCATCGATCCGGCCAGTGAGCGTGACCTCGACCCCGCCCGCCACCGTGACGTCTTCGCCCGGTCGGTCGCTCTGCTTCCCGGCATCGACCCCGCCCTCACCGACGCGCTGTACGCCGTCATGCGCGACCAATGGGAGGCCTACGACGACACGCTTCCGGTCCTCAGGGAGCTCAAGTCACGGGGCGTCAAGATCGTCGTGCTGTCCAACATCGGGATGGACATCCGGGACTGCCTGGACCGCGCCGGTGTCGGTGACCTGCTCGACGGCGTGGTGCTGTCCTACGAGGTCGGCCTCACGAAACCCGACCCGGCGATCTTCCAGCACGTGATCAAGCTGCTGGATCTGCCCGGCAGTCAGGTCCTGATGGTGGGGGACAGCCCGCGAGACGACGTCGGCGGAGCGGCGCTCGGCATCCGGACCCTCATCCTGCCCCGCACGCAAGGGCCGGTGCACGGCCTGAGCGCGGTGCTGCGCCTCGTCGGGGACCGGCCCGCGACGTCAGTCGTCGAAGGGTAGGACCATGTTGCCGCCGTCGAGCCCGGCGTAGAGGCCGGGGTGGCGGGTCATCACGTCGACGCCGTACTCCAGGGCCAGCCACGCGGCCAGGGCGTGCGGGTAGCTGCCGGTGATCCGCCGCAGTCCGGCGACCATGCGCCAGTCGGCGGGATCGTCGACGATCACCTGCGCGGCGGCGTGGCCGAGCAGGATGTCGAGCCAGGGCAGCTCCTCCTCGGCGACCAGGGCGGCGGCCTCCACCAGGCAGGGCAGCGGGACGAGCGCGCAGCCGCCCTCGAGGTCGATCTCGGCCAGCAGCTCACCCGGGGCGACGCTGCCACGGGCGAACCCGGCGATGGCGGAGGTGTCGAGAACCAGAGCGGCGGGACGGGGTTTGGGCTCGTCGGTCACGCGGCGCGCAGGCGGTCGAGCAGGGCGGCGCGGGCGGCCGGGTCACGGCGGTCCCGGGCGTCTTCCAGCGACCGGCGGGCCCGGCCGAGGCCTTCGGCACTGACCGGCCGGCCGTGCTCGGCGAGGACGTCGGCGAACGCCTTGTCGTCGGTGTCGGGGCTGCTCATGGCCCCAGGGTACGACGCCGCGAGCCGGCCGGGCCAGCACGGACGCCCGGCGGGTGCTCAGACCGGCTGTACCGGCGGGCGTTCACCCTCTTCACCATCAGGCCGAGGATGAACAGGCCGAGCAGCAGCGGGCGGTGCTGAGATCGGCCGTGGCGACGGTGAGTGAGCAGCTCAGGCGGACGGGGGCCAGGGCAGGGACTCCCACAGTTCCGGGTGGCGGGTGAGGTGCTGCAGGCGTTCGGCGAGCCGGCGGTGGGCCGGGGTGTGTGCCGAGCCGCCCCAGAGGGGGGCGCTGCTCATGCCGTCGGCGGCGGCGACGACCAGGGCCAGCACGTCGGCGGGCAGGCCGTCGGCGGCCAGGGCGGCTTCGAGGCGTTCGGCGTCGGCGCGGGCCACCTCGGCGACGGCGGGCACGGTCATCAGCTGGGTGATCAGGGCCAGGGACTCGCGGGCCTCGTCGTCGCTGGTCGGTGCCAGAACGGCGCGGATGTAGGCCCGGGTGAGGCGGCCCGGCGCGGTGTCGTCCGGGTCGAGTTCGACGTCGATGCTGGCCTGGAACGCGGCGAGTTCGGCGCGCACGAGTTCCAGGATCAGCTCGTCCTTGCTGGCGAAGTGGTAGAGCAGTCCGCCCTTGGAGACGGAGGCGTTGCGGGCTGTCTCGTCGAGCGAGGCGTGGATGCCGCGCACCCGGATCGTCTCGGCGGCCGCCTTCAGCAGCGCTCGTCGTGTCTCCTCCGGTGACCGGCCCGCTGTGCGTCCCACGACCGACACCGTACCTACGGCCGGGCCGCGCGCGGCGACGGGATGGCGCGCCACGCCAGCAGCGCGGCGGCCGCGGTGAAGGCCGCCGCGACCAGGGAGGTGACCTGCATGGCGGCGATGAACGCGTCGCGTGCTCCGGCCGCGGCCGGCGATCCCGGGTCGAGCACCTGCACGGCTTGGCCCAGCGAGTCGCGTACCCGCGCGGTGTCCTCGGCCGAAAGGCCGGAAGGGATCACCACGGTGCCCCGGTAGACCGCTGACACGAGCGACCCGAGGACCGCGATGCCGAGAACGACGCCCAGCTCGTTGGCGGCCTCGGTGATCGCCGACACCGATCCGGCTTTGCGCGGCGGTGCGGCCGACACGATCGCGTCGCCGGTCAGCGTCATGGCGAGCCCGATGCCGAGACCGATGGGGATCAGACCAAGACCCAGCCAGATGTACGGCCCATGCGCGGCCGCCGCCACGATGGCGAGCCCGGCCGCGGCCGTGGCGAGCCCCAGCGCGATGGCCCGTCCCCGTCCGAGCCGGGTCACGCTGACACCGATGAGCGCCACGACGGCGATCGACGCGAGGGTCGCCGGCAGCTCGGCGAGGCCGGCCCGCAGCGGGCTGTGCCCGCGGGCGAGCTGAAGGTACTGGGAGAAGAAGAACAGCAGCCCGGTCAGCGCGAAGATGGCGATGACGTTCGCGGCGACGGCGCCGGAGAAGGCGGGGCTGCGGAACAGTTCGACGTCGAGCATCGGCTGGTCCAGCCGCCGCTGCCGCCGCACGAACAGCATCCCGGCGGTGATCGCGGCCAGCAGGCAGGCGAGTGTGACGAGGTCGATGCCGTGCCCGGCGACGTGCTTGATCGCATACACGAGCGGGACGATCGCGGCCATCGACAGCGCGGCCGACAGCACGTCGAAGCGGCCCGGCTCGGGGTCGCGGGACTCGGGCAGCAGCAGCTTCCCGGAGATCAGGACGAGGATCATCACCGGCACGTTGATCAGGAAGACCGAGCCCCACCAGAAGTGTTCGAGCAGGAACCCGCCGGTGAGCGGGCCGATCGCCGAGCCTGCGCCGAACGCGGTGGACCAGATCGCGATGGCGCGGGCCCGTTCGGTGTCGTCGGGGAACAGGTTGCGGATCAGCGACAGCGTCGACGGCATCAGGGTCGCCCCGGCGACGCCGAGCAGCAGCCGGGCCGCGATCAGTGCCTCGGCGCTGGTGACGAACGCGGCCGCCAGCGACACGGCGCCGAAACCGGCCGCCCCGATCAGCAGGACCCGTTTGCGGCCGAACCGGTCCGCCAGGTTGCCCATCAGCACGAGCAGCCCGGCCAGCGCGAGGGAGTAGACGTCGCCGATCCACAGAACCTGCTCGGCGGTGGGCGCCAGGTCGGCGGTCAGGGCCGGCACGGCCAGCGCGAGCACGGTGTTGTCGATGGCGAGCAGCAGCACCGCCGCGGCCAGCACGGCGAGGGCCGCCCAGCGCCGCCGGCCGGGCAGCCCGGTCGCGGCGGGCAGCGTCGAGGAGGAGCTCATGCGGCAAAACTATACCGGCCGGTCGGTACAGTACCAGCGGGCCGTGATTTGATGTCCGTCACGCGGATTCTTTCGCTGTCTGGCTCCGTGGCGCACAGATCCCGGGTTGTTGCACGGTGGTTCAGGACAGGTGGGGCGGCGTGCGAGCGACGTGCCGATTCCCTGCAAGGACTGAGCGTCGACGACGCCAGGCTCGGCCTGCCGGGGTGTGCAATGCCCTGGCCGGCCATCTCGTGAAGGAGGCGCGGCAGTGGGGCTCGGGGTGTATGTCGAGAACCAGGTGCACGAGCGACGCTATGCCGGCGCGGACGCGGGCTCCGCGCTGCAACGCCTGGTGGCGGCGAGTAACCGGGAGCGGCACCACCTGGTGTCGAGGATCGATTCCTACGGCGACACCATGATCAACCTGATCCAGCTGCCGCAGCTGACCGCGGAGCTGGACGAGATCGCGAGCCGCAAACCGGAGCTCCGGGCCGACGTGCAGGCGCTGGGAGCGCTCATCGAGGAGGCGACCCGGGCGCGCGGATATCTTTGGATCTCCGGTGACTGAGGGGGCCTGCTGCTGATGGCGCAACTGCCGATCATGGTCAGCTGCCCCGGACACGGACCGCTCCCGCTGCCCGCCGGCATCGCCGTGCGGCACTACCGGGGCACCCCGTGCCATTTCCATCAGCGCGGCAGTCCAGTGTCGGCGGATGCGGCGTTCAGCCTGTTCACCAGCGCCGACCCGCATGGGAGCCATCCGCGCGGCACCGCCGGAAAGTGTTCACCGCGACGCGGTGAACACCCCCGGCACGGCGTCTTCTGAGGTCACCGCCACGAACCTCACAGGAGCCCGTCATGCGTACCAAGCTCACGTCATGCCCCACCGCAGCCGCCACCGCGGCGCAGGCCGACGACCGCGAATCGGAATTGCGCGCCCTGATGATGATGGCCTCGCACGACCTGAGGAACCCGCTCGCCGGCATCACCGCACACGTCGCCATGCTCCGGGAGGACTACGGCGAACTCGGCGAGGACTTCGACCGCGACCTGGCCGTCATCGAACGCAACCTGCGCCGTCTCAACCGGCTGACCCAGGAGCTGCTGGACTGCGCCCGGACGGACAGCGAGCTCGCACTCCGGCCGGTGCCGCTGGACGATCTGGTCGGCGAGATCGTCACCGACCACCCGGGTGTCACCGTCTCCGGGCCGCTGCCGACCGTGCTCGCCGACGTCACGCTGCTCCGGCATGTCCTCGACAACCTGGTCGGCAACGCCGTCAAGTACACCCCGGCCGGCACCGCACCGCAGATCGGCATCCGGGCCTGGACCCGGGCCGACGGCACCGTCCGCGTCGAGGTGTCAGACCGTGGCATCGGCATCCCCGCCGACGACCGGCCGAAGATGTTCGACGCGTTCCACCGCTGCGCCAACAGCACCGGGTACCCGGGCACCGGCCTCGGCCTCGACATCTGCCGGCGGATCGTCGAACGCCACGGCGGCCGCATCGGCGCCGGACCCCGCCCCGGCGGAGGCAGCCGCTTCTGGTTCACCCTGCCCGCGGCGCCCGCCGCGACGGCTCGTACCGCAGAAGGCCATGGGCAGCTGTAGGAGCTGCCGGAGCCGAGAACGACACCGGCGGTGCTGAAGTCGCCGGGGCTCGCGTTCACCCTGTCACGATCTTCACTGCGGCATCATGTCCGCGCTTCGCAAACCGGATGCGCCAGCGGATCCTCCGGACCATGATTGCGGTCGATGAAGAACCGTGTGGTGATCGTGACCGGCGCCAGCCGCCGGATCGCGATCGGAGCTGCCATCGCCCGCCGCCTCGTCGCCGGCGGGGCCTCGATCCTGCTGCATTCGTGGTCACCGGCCGACGCCGAACAGCCGTGGGGCGCCGACCCGGACGGCCCCCAGGCGCTGGCCGACGAACTTCGCGCCGCCGGCGGCCGGGTCGAGCACGTCTCGGCCGACCTCGCAGACCCCGCCGCTCCGGCGGCGCTGCTCGACGCGGCGGTAGGCGCGTTCGGGCACGTCGACGGGCTCGTGGCCAATCACGCGCGCAGCAGCTCCTACAGCCTGGAGGAACTGACCGCGGCCGAGCTGGACCTGACCTGGGCGGTCAACGCGCGGGCCACGCTGCTGCTGGCCAAGGAGTTCGCCGCCCGGCACGACGACACCAGAACTGGTGGACGGATCGTTCTGTTCACCTCCGGCCAGTACCACGACGCGATGCCGGCCGAGCTGCCCTACATCGCGTCCAAGGCGGCGCTGCACGAGCTGACCCGGTCCCTGGCCGTCCATCTGATCCGCCGCGGCATCACCGTCAACTGCGTCAATCCAGGACCCAACGACACCGGGTACGCCGACGCGGCCGCCCGCGAAGCGGTGGCGCGCCTGAACCCGGGCGGCCGGTGGGGAACTCCCGCCGACACGGCGAAGCTGGTGGCGTGGCTGCTCAGCGACGAGGCCGACTGGGTCACCGGTCAGACGATCGCCTCCGACGGCGGCTGGTCGTCCCGCTGACCGCTGACCGCTGGCTGCCACCTGTCAACCTATCTTCCTAGGATGCCTTAGAGGGTGTGCGGCACGCCGCACCAAAGAGCAATCAGGACGGCTTCGCCGACGAGCACACCCCGGGGTTCGGAAGCATCTCCGGCAGCGGACCACAACGTGAAAGGTCGACCCCCGGGTTCACCGGCTGACGGGCCGGGGCCGGAGGCCGATCAGCCTATGGGCATGGCGCACCTGGTCAGGTGACGTCGGCACGCCCGGTGCCGGGGGTGAGGGTGTCGAGGGTGGCGCGGAGGTGGCCGGCCTCGGGCAGTTCGAGTTTCGTGTAGAGCCGCTCGGCGTGTTCGTAGTGGTGCCGGGCCTGCCGGAGGTCGTCGAGGGCGCGGTGGGCGTGGCCGATGCCGGTGTGTGCGCGGGCCTGCTGGCGGCAGGCGCCGAGTTCGACGGCGATGGTGAGGGCGTCGGTGTGGTGGGTGAGTGCGCTGGTGGGGTGTCCTGCGGTGTGGTCGGCTTCGCCCAGTCCGTTGAGGGCCCAGGCCTGGCCGGTGCGGTCGCCGCAGTCGCGGTAGATGGTCAGGGCCTGCTGGAAGTACGTGGTGGCCTCGCGTGGCTGTCCGAGACGGACGTGGAGCTGGCCGAGTCCGTCGAGGACGTCGGCCTCGCGGCCGTGGTTGCCGATCTGCGCGTGCAGGGCCAGGGAGCGCCGGAGATGGTCGTCGGCGTCGGTGAGGCGGCCGGCGCGTACTTCGATCTCGCCGAGGGTGTTGAGGACGATGGCCTCGCCGGAGGTGTCGCCGTCGGCCTGGTAGATGGTGAGGGCCTGGCGGTTGCAGTCGATGGCCTCGTCGAGGCGGGCGGTTCGTTCCATGACGATGCCGAGGCCGCTGAGGACGTTGGCTTCGCCGGCGCGGTCGCCGGCGTGCCGGTAGAGGTCGAGGGCGCGGCGGAAGTGGTCTTCGGCGGCCTGGTAGCGGCCGCTGCCTTCTTCGACGAAGGCGAGGCTGTTGAGGACGCGTGCCTCGCCGGCCGGTTCGGCGGCCTGCCGGAACAGGTCGAGGGCGGTGCGGAACCGGTCGACGGCCTCTTCGATGCGGGCGAGTCGCAGGTAGGCGATGCCGAGGTCGGTGAGGGCGTGGGCGTGTCCGGCGGGGTCGCCGAGGTCGCGGGCGGCGCGGCAGGCGTGGGTGTGGACGGTGACGGCGTCGTTGAGGTGGCCGCCGTTGAGGTAGCGGAACAGTGAGCGGGCGAGTCCGGTGGTGTGGGTGGGCCAGCCGTGGGTGGCGGTGTGGGCGGTGACCGAGACCAGGGCGGGGCGTTCGGTGTCCAGCCATCGGCGGGCGCTGCCGAGGTCGGGCAGGTCGGGTGTGGGCAGGGCGGACGGTGTGATGGTGGGGCGCAGGCGGGCGTCGGCGGGGTCGAGGAGGTTGGTGGCGCGGACGGTGGTGGCGAGGTAGTGGTCGAACAGGCGGGTCAGGGCGGCGTGGCGGTCGGTGGGGCGGTCCTCGTCGTGGGCGCGGCCGGCGGCGTAGGCGCGGACGAGGTCGTGGAAGGTGTGTCGGCCGTCGGTGGTGTGCTGGAGGAGGTGGTCGCGGCACAGGTGGGTGAGGTGGTCGCGGGTGGTGGTGAGGTCGGTGGCGGTGAGGGCCGCGGCGGCGTAGGCGTCGAATTCCTGGCGGGGGTGCAGGGCGAGTAGTCGTAGCAGTCGGCGCTGGTCGGTGGGCAGGTGCTGGTAGGAGAGGTGGAGGGCGAGTTCGACGCCGGTGTCGAGGCGGCGTTGGTGGTGGCGTTCGTCGAGGCGGTCGGCGTGGTCGGTGAGGGTCCAGCCGGGTGTGGCGCGGATGTGTCCGGCGATCAGGCTGAGGGCCAGGGGGAGGTGGCCGCAGCGGTGGGCGATGCGTGCCGTGGCGCCGGGGTCGGTGCCGGTGGGGGTGCCGGCGGTGGCGTGGGTGAGGAAGTCGCGGGCCTCGTCGGGGTGGAACACGTCGACGGGTAGGTGGGTGGCGCGGTGCAGGCCGGTGAGGCGGCGCCGGCTGGTGACGAGGGTCAGGCAGCCGGGTGTGGTGGGGAGCAGGGGGCGGACCTGTTTCTCGGTGGCGGCGTTGTCGAGGACGACGAGGGTGCGGGCGCCGTTGAGGTGCCGGCGGTAGGCGGTGGCGCGGGCGTCGAGGTCGTGGGGTATCTGCTGGCCGGGCATGCCGAGCAGGCGCAGGAAGCCGTCGAGGACGGCGGCCGGGTCGGCGGGTGGCCGGGTGGGGTCGGCGTCGAAGCCGCGGAGGTTGACGAACAGGATCCGGTCGAAGGGGTGTTCGCGGTGCAGCTGGTGTCCGGCGTGGATGGCGAGTTGGGTCTTGCCGACGCCGGCCATGCCTTCGATGGCGGAGATGAGGACGGTGCGTCCGGAGCGGGTGGCCTGGTCGAGGGTGTGGCGGAGGCGGTCGAGTTCGTGGGTGCGGCCGGTGAATCCGGCGAGGTCGCGGGGGAGGCGGTCCTGGACCCGTACCTGTGATTCGGCTTCGGTCTCGCCGTTGATGACGCGCAGGGTCTGGCGCCATTGGTTGAGGTAGCCGGGGTCGGGGTGCAGGGCGCGGACGACGGTGATCAGCAGGTCGGTGTCGACGCGGCGGCGGCCGGGGCGGAAGCAGTAGGCGACGGTGGATTTGGAGACGAGTTCGCCGGGTGGGCGGCCGGCTTCGGTCCAGGTGGTGTTGACCCGGTCTTTGATGGTCTCGTACGAGGGGTTGCCGGCCCAGGCTTTGAGGGAGCGCAGGCGTTCGAGCAGTTCGTCGAGGGTGCCGGCCCGGGTCGGGTCGGGTGGCGTCGCGTATGGCATCACCGGTCTCCATCAACTGGTTTCGATGTCCCAGTTGCCGAGATTAACGGGGCCGGTCCACGGCGTACGAAATCGTCCGAAGTTCGTCGCCCTTGGATATCGACGTCTGACACTTCTTGGCACAGTCGGTAACGCGAAACGGGAGAACTGCCATGCGCATTCGATCTCTGCTCCGCCCGATGGCGGCCGTGAGCCTCGCCTCGGTCACGATGCTCGCCCTGATGCCGCAGCCGGCGTCGGCTGATCCTGCCACGCGGCAGCCGGGCTGTCGTAGTACCGCCAAGCCGATCGACCGTCTCGACGACAACTACCACTGGCCGCCGAACGGTACGGCGGTCACGACGACGTCCTGCGCCGACATCAACATCTACGCGTACGTGGACCTGTCCGTGTCGACCTGCTTCTACCCGTCCAGTGGCGGGATGCAGTGCAACGCCCGGCGCGACATCGCCGCCGGCACGTGGGGTCTGGCGGCCACCGACGTGCGCGACTACACGCGGTTCCATCTGAGCCTGGGCCCGGGGACCGCGAGGGGCCTGGTCGCCTACTGACCTGATCGGTACGGGGGCGGTGGGTCCGGTGCGATGCCGGACCCACCGATTGTCGTGTCAGTCCGGGCGGCGTTCGAAGGTCATGATCCAGTTGGGCCGGTCCCAGGTGGTGCCGTCGTCGAAGGAGAAGTCCTGTTCCCAGCGGGCCGACGCCGGGGTGATCCGGGACCAGAGGTAGCGCACGAGCGCGGGCCGTCCGCCGATGGTGTCGGGGCCGACGAAAACGCCGGTGCCGTTGCGGAAGCGGCCCTCCACGGGCGGGTCGAGCCTGCCGGGGCGGGTGGTCGAGGACCACCAGATGCGCCAGAGATCGGCGTCGGGCTCGTACAGGCGCAGGCTCATGCCGTCGAAGGCGCGGCCGTCGGGCAGGGTCGCCGACACGGTGTCGATGTTGCCGGCGCCACCGAGGACGGGCCGGGCCTCGCAGTCGCCGTCGAACTCGATCCAGTCGTCACAGGCGGGGTCGAGCACGTTGACGATCTTGCGGTGGTGGACCGTCCAGCGGCCGAGGATGAAGTCGAAGTCGGCTGTCATGCGGCGAACCTACGGCCGGGCTGTGTCAGGACCTGTCAGGGTTGGCGGGCATGATCGACGACATGCCCGCCGGTCGTCTGTTGTCGATGCTGCTGCTGTTGCAGGCCCGTGGCCGCCTGTCCGCCCGGCAGCTGGCCGAGGAGCTGGGCGTGTCGGTGCGGACCGCCTACCGTGATCTGGCCCGGCTGCAGGAGTCGGGCGTGCCGCTGTATGCCGAGGCGGGCCAGCACGGCGGATATCAGCTGGTCGAGGGCTATCAGACGCGGCTGACCGGGATGACCGGCGGTGAGGCGCGGGCGTTGTTGCTGGCCGGTCTGCCGGCTCCGGCAGCCGATCTGGGGCTGGCCGAGGAGGTCGCGGCGGCGCGTCTGAAACTGCTGGCGACTCTGCCGGCAGGGTTGCGGGAGCAGGCGTCGCGTACCGCCGAGGTGTTTCATCTCGACGCGCCGGCCTGGTACCGGGAGCCGGAGGCGCAGCCGTTGCTGACGCTGCTGATGGACGCGATTCTGTCGTCGCGGGTGATCGAGGTGCGCTATGTGCGCTGGCGGGCGCCTCAGGAGATTCAACGGCGGCTCCGGCCGTACGGCCTGGTGCTCAAATCCGGGTCCTGGTATCTGGTGGCCGCCGCCGGGAGCGGGCGGGTGGCCACCTACCGGGTGGCGCAGGTGCGTGAGGTGGAGGTGACGGGGGAGCCGTTCGAGCGTCCGGCCGGGTTCGACCTGGCGGCGCACTGGTCGGCGTATCTGGCGGAGTTCGAGGCGCGCCGGTTCACCGGTGAGGCGACGATCCGGATCTCACCGGCGGGCCGCGGCCGGCTGCCGGATCTGGCGGACCCGGCGGTGGTGCGTGCCGTGGACGGGAGCGCCGGTCCGGCGGGCGCCGACGGCTGGGTCGAGGCGACGATCCCGATCGAGAACGTCCGGCATGCCTGCCAGGAACTGCTGCGTTTCGGTGACGACATCGAGGTGCTGGCGCCCGCGTCGTTGCGGGAGGCGATGGCCGGGACGGTCCGGGCGCTGGCGGCGCGGTACGCCTCAGCGGGGGGACCCGAAGTGGTGGGTGAGTGAGGCGCGCAGGGTGCCGGTGTCGCCGGCGGACCAGGCGACGAAGCAGTCGGGGCGGACGAGCAGCGCGGTCGCGGTGGTGCCCTGGATGGGGCCGGTGACGATGTCGACGCGGTCGCGCCAGGGTGCGGCGGTGCCGGTGTAGGCGCCGGTGGAGTCCAGCAGCAGTGGCCGGGCGGTGCGGGTGAGTTCGGCCAGTCGTGTCGGGCCGTGGCCGGCGTCCACGAGCAGGTCGGGGGCGTAGTGGCCGGCCAGCGGGTCGGCGGGGTCGGCCGGGTAGCGGGTGTCGGCGCCGGACATCAGGGCCGCGATGTGGCCGGTCACCTCCGGTTTGCCGAGCAGTTCGGCGAACAGTTCCCGCAGGCCGGTGATGTCGTCGCCGGGGCCGATGAGCGCGGACTGTGCCTTGGTGGACATGACGACGCGTTCGGCGACCGGGCGGCGTTCGGTCTCGTAGGTGTCGAGCAGGCCGGGCGGTGCCCAGCCCTGGACCGTGGCGGCGAGTTTCCAGCCGAGGTTGACGGCGTCCTGCAGGCCGAGGTTGAGGCCGGGGCCGCCGATGGCGGGGTGGACGTGGGCGGCGTCGCCGAGCAGCAGGACGCGGCCGTCGCGGTAGCGGGCGGCGATGCGGGTGTTGCCGCCGGTCAGGCGGCGTAGCAGGCCGGGGCCGTCGGGCGCGGTGACGGGGATGTCGGTGCCGAGGACACGGGCGACGCTGGCGCGTAGTTCGGCCAGGCTCATCGGCGTGTCGTCGCCGGTGGCCGGTGTGGCGGGCCATTCGGTGGTGCTCAGGATCGCGGGCCGGCCGGGGAAGGGCGCCCAGGCGATGAGGCCGTGGGCGGTGCGGGTGTGCCGGAACGGCGCGACGACGTCATGGCCGGGGGCGAGCAGGCCGCCGGTGTCGGGGTCGAGGTGGGTGGCGGGGACGGTGACGGTGGCGGTACGGGAGACCGACAGGTCGTTGGTGACGCCGGGGAAGCCGATGCCGGCGAGCCGGCGTACGGTGCTGTGGCCGCCGTCGGCGCCGACGAGGAAACGGCACGCGAGTGTCGTACCGCCGGAGGTCTTGATCTCGACGAAGTCGGGGTGTCGGTGCAGTTCGGCGACCTCGTGGCCGCGTCGCACGTCGACGCCCAGTTCGGCGGCGCGGGCGGCGAGTGCGGCTTCGAGCTGGGCTTGCGGTACGCCGAGGACGTAGTGCGGGTTGTCGTCGAGCATGGTCAGGTCCAGCGGGAACGCACCGAAGGCGAAGGACGGTTGGGGGTGTGGTGGGTTGTCGTCGCCGCTGAGGCGGGTGTAGAGGCCGCGCCGGTCGAGCAAGCGCACGACCTGGCCGACGAGGCCGTTGGCGCGCGGTTCGCCGGTGGGCGTGGCGTGGCGTTCGAGGACGACGGGGTGGACGCCGGCGAGGGCGAGTTCGCAGGCGAGCATGAGGCCGTTGGGGCCGGCCCCGGCGATGAGGACATCGATCATGATCGTGATCCTTTCGGGGTGTGCGTCATCGCCGCGTGGCGGGCGCGGCCGGTGGTGCGGGCCGGGTTCAGCGGGGCGGAACCGGCAGGCCCGCGGCGACCTGGGCGAACGCGTCGGTGATGAGCTGGTCGATCGGGGCGGGGTCGGCATGGGCGAGGAAGTGCCCCATGGCGACCGCGACGGCGGCGCTGGCGGCGGCCGCGACGAGCTGCGGATACATGTCGGTGGTGAGGTCGGTGCCGGTGCGGTCGGCGACGGCGGCGGCGAGTTCGGCCTCGGCGATCGCGGTGGCCCGCAGGCGTTCGCCCTGCAGTGCGGGTTCGGCGAGCATGGCGCGGACACCGGCCGCCCACTGGGCGTGGGCGGGCGACGGCATCGCGTCGACCTCGGGGCCGCGGGTGAACTGTTCCAGCGCGGCGTGGGTGAGCGCGGTCCAGAGTGGCTCGCCGGCGGGGCGTTCGCGAAGTGCGGCGGCGGTGCGCAGGCTGCGGTCGAGGTGGCGCGAGGCGATCGCCTCGGCCTTGCTGGAGAAGTAGTTGTTGAAGGTGCGCGGGGAGACTCCGGCCGCCTCGGCGATGTCCTCGACGCGGACGTTGTCGTAGCCGCGTTCGGCGGTGAGGTGGATCGCGGCCCAGCCGAGCGCGGCGCGTGTCTCGGCCTTCTTGCGCTCCCGTAGCCCCGTCATGCCACCACGCTAACAGAACTTGCGGGTCACGCAAAGATGCGTAGCACGCAAGAATTAAAGATCAGTTTTCCAGTACGGCTCGCAGCTGCTCGAGCTGGGCGGGTCGGTGACCTCCAGGTCGCGGAAGATCCGCAATGCGCGGGCACAGTGTTCCCGGGCCGCGGCCGCGTCGCCGAGGACATGCTGCGCGCGGCCCGCGCCGCTGTGCGCCCGGGCCACGACCAGCCGTGAGGTCGTCTCGTCGGACAGCTCGAGGACCTCGGCGCCGGATCGGGCAGCGTCGCGAACACCTCACCCGGCGCGGTCCCCGGATCCTCCGGCCGCGGCATCGCCCCCCCCCCCCCCCCCCCCCCCCCCCCCCCCCCCCCCCCCCCCCCCCGGCGCGCAGTCGGGCGGCCGCCACCTGAAAGACAGTCAACATCATCAATTCCATGCGGCGTACGATCATCGGCCGCGGCCGGGCGGTCCCGGCGGCCGCCCCGGGCCACATTTCCGTCTCGCGCAGACGCCGGCCGAAAACGTTTCGGAATCGCGGGAAAGGTCCGATCGAATGACCGCGAACAAAGTTCCCGAAAATGGGTAAACGCATTTTCTCAACCGGCCCCGGCTCACCGTGAGTAGGCTGAATGCCAACCCATTTCCATCGAAAACAATCTTGCTCAGGAGGACTCCATGAACGCTCGAAGCCGGATGGCGGCCATCGCCGGAACACTCGTGTTCGCGCTGGTGCCCAGCGTTCCGGCCGGTGCCGCCGCAGGTCCCGGGCCCTGGGACTACGTCGGGGCCTCGTACCGCAAATGCGACACGCACGCGGCCTCTCCGCAGATCGAGCAGGGCAGCACAAAGGAGATATTCGTCACCAACAACACCTCGGCTCGGATATTCGCGTACTGGCGCAATTGGAAAGGTGAGCAAGAGATACCGAGGTACATAGATCCGGGCGAGACCACACTCGTGTTCTACAGCGACAACGGCGACATCGTGGAGATCGGCGACAACTACATGAATTGCCTCGCGATGTTCGTGATCAACACATCGACCGGCGAGGCCGAGATCACCTACAACTGAGCCCCGCCGGGTTCCGCCCAGCCCACCGCGGTGGGGCCGTGACAGCCGGCGTTCCCCTTGCCGTCGCACCACCTCCGGCCTGATCCGGCGCCCGATAGGGCGTTGTCGTTGTCGTTGTCGTTGTCGTTGTCGTTGTCGTTGTCGTTGTCGTTGTCGGCGTCGCACGGAGCGGCTGCGCGCGATCCTGCCGTCGTGATGGCGACGGTGGGCGTCCACGGATCCGGGGTGTGTGACCTGATCGTTGTTGCCGACGACGACGGGAGCACACGCGAAGTCCGGGTGTGTGTTCCGCGGACGGCGGCAGCGCCCGGTGGCCGGAAGACCTTGACCTGAACATTTACGAGACCCAGGAGGTCACTGAAATGCGCCGAATCAGCGTTTGGATGATCGCAATACCGCTCGTGTTCGCGGGCGCGCCCGCCCAGGCGGCAACGAGCACTGCGGGACAGGACGCCGCGGCCGGCATGGCGTGTCAACGTCCTTCGTGGAAGGTGACGATGCAGTCCGGCGGATTCACCAGCGACAGCGTCGGCATCTACACCGGCCCCAGCACCGACTGTCACACGGTCGCCTGGGGGGAGCTCACCGACTCGGTGACCTACCACTGCTACGTCATAGCTGCCGATGGCACAAGCTGGACGCATCTGGAGGCCTCCGACGACACCCAAGTCGTGCGCGGCTGGGCCTCGGACTCCGAGCTGGAAGACGGGGGCAGCACCCATCAGTGCTGACAGCCCGCATGCCCGGATTGCGCGGCGCCCTACGTGACCGTCCGGCGCCGCGCAGTCGCCCGCGAAGTGAAGGCAGGACCGGAACCGCACCGTTCGGCGACGGTGTGCCTTGATCCTCGGCGGTGCGGCTGGTTGGCTGGCCGCCATGATGGAGCTCGCTGACGTCGCCTGGCCGCCGGAACCGATCCGCACCGCGCGACTGGTGCTGCGCGAGCCCGAGACGCGCGACCGGGCGGTGTTCGTCGAGCTGCTGGCGTCGCCGCGGGTGCACACCTACCTGGGCGGCCCGGGGGACCGCGGCGAACTCGAGCAGCGGCTGCCGGAGGTGCCGGAGCGGTGGCGGGGGAGTTTCGTCGCCGAACTCGACGGGACGATGATCGGCCACATCCTGCTGCGCCGGGTGCCGGAGCACGGGCGTCCGGCCGCCGCCGGCAAGGCCGACCTGGGCTATCTGTTCCTGCCGCGGGTGTGGGGCTCCGGGTACGCCGCCGAGGCCTGCGCGGCGGCACTGGACTGGTTCGAGAGCGTTCGGCCGGGCGAGCCGGTGGTACTCACCACGCAGAGCGCCAACACCGCCTCGATGCGGCTGGCCGCGAAGCTGGGCTTCACCGAGGTGGAACGGTTCGTGGCCTGGGACGCCGAACAGTGGCTCGGCATGCGGGCCCCGGCGGCTGGCCGAGGTCACGTCCGTACCGTGTCGGCGTGAGCGTGCAGAGGCTCTGGAGGCTGGTCCACGCCGCACGGAGCTCGGTGGTGGATCCGGCGGGTACAGGAGCTGTTCGACGAGCTGCGCTCGGGGGGAGTTGGCCGGACCGGCGAGCGACTGGCGCATGAGGGCATATCCGCGGCTGGGAGCGTTCTGGGGCTTCGGTGACGAGGAAGAGGGACGCCGGCGGCTGCCGCGCTTGAACGGCCTACTGGAGTAGTATCCTAGGATGGCTTAGAAGTAGTGCGGCAAGCCGCACCCGCAGATCAAATACAGAAGGACGGCTTCGCCGACAACCCCACACGTTGCGCGGGCAGGTATGGTGGGCGTCGTGACTGCCGGGTCGGCCTTGTGCCATTACCGAGTGGGGCACCCGGCTAGCGCGTGATCGCCGGGCGACCGCCACGGTCGCCTGCTGCCGCCCGCGCCCCGCCAGTGTGCTGATCGCGCCACCTCTTCATTCGCACGCCGACCGCCCCTGACGACGGGCGGGGCCGGCGTATCCGGGCGCGCCTCGACGTGTGCGCCCGTGGAGATCAGTCACTGGACTACCGAAAGTCGAGAATGCCGAACGATTTCAATGCTTCTGTCATCGCCGAGTTCCGGGCCAGCAATGGCCGGGTCGGCGGGATGTTCGAAGGGGCCCGGTTGTTGCTGCTGACCACGACCGGGGCCCGTAGCGGTAACCGGCACACCGTTCCGCTGGGTTATCTGCCCGATGGTGAGCGGGTGCTGGTGATCGGTTCCAACGGTGGGTCGCGGCGGCACCCGGCCTGGTATCACAATCTGCTGGCCAAGCCGGTCGCCACGGTCGAGGACGGGGTGTTCGTCTACGAGGCCGCCGCGGTGATGCTGGCCGGCAGGGAGCGCGACGACGCGTTCGCGCGGGCGGTCGAGCAGGACGCCGGGTGGGCCGGCTACGAACGGCAGTCGGGGCGGGTGTTGCCGGTGGTGGCGTTGGAGGCGCTGCCGATGTCGGGGCCGCCGCGGTCGGGTGCCGGGTCGCCGGGGGAGATGCTGCGGCTGGTGCATGACGCGTTCCGGCGGGAGTTGTCGTTGATCCGGGCTGAGGTGGCCGGGTCGGGGGCGGTGCTGGGGGCGCAGTTGCGGGTGAACTGCCTGAGCCTGTGTGCGGGGTTGCACGGTCATCATGTGCGTGAGGATCAGGGCATGTTTCCGGGGCTGGAGTATGCCTATCCGCAGCTGGCGCCGGTGATCGAGCGGTTGCGTGCCGAGCATGTGGCGGTGGCGGCGCTGGTGGAGCGGTTGCGGTCGGTGGTGTCGGATCCGGCGGTGGAGCGTGGCGCGTTGATCGCGGAGGTCGGCGTGTTGGCCGGTGAGCTGGAGAAGCATCTGGAGTACGAGGAGCGGGAGCTGATTCCGGCGTTGGACGGGATGTTGTAGGCGGAGTGTGTGACGCTCCTGCCATCGGGGATGTCGTCGGTGGCGGGAGCGTCGCCCGGGTAGTCGCTGAGTTTGGGTGGCAATGCTCGGCGGCTGGAAGCTGGGAGGAGTCGCCGAGAAAATCTGGTCTCTGCGGACTAGACATTCTGGGTGGGGCTGGTTAGTGTTGTCTCCGTTGACAACGAGGATCGGTTGAAGACGCCGACGTAACAGGCCGAGCGTCGAAGCAGGGCCCGGAATTGCTCGTGGCTCGCTCGGTAATCGCGGTGGAACGGCATCACCGCAGGCAAGACGGCAGGTGCACGACAAGACCTTGACGTAATTCCAGGTCAGGGCAGGCGCAGGCAGGCCGGTGCAAGGTTCGTGGCTCCGCCTGATGCAGCAAGGATCCGTCGCACATGTGTGGGGCCATGAAGTCGCGTGGGGCTCCGACATCGACGGTCAGTACGCAGGTTGTTGGAAGTAGAGGAAAGGGAGGGTTTGACGCCGTTGGATCGCCCGCCGTCAGGACGCAGTTCCAGTTCTGAGGTGGACACCGCAGTCACATCGAACGTGAGGTGGTCTCCGGTCACGCTTATGCGATCCTCGCACCCGCTGTCTCTGACAGAGGAATGGTGCGGAAAAGAGAACCCGACGAACCTGTCGGTAGATGGTGTGTTCAACCCGTAACCCTGGGCCCCGGCGCATGTCGCGCCGGGGCCCTCGTTCGTGACGAGGACGTGTATGGCCCAACCCGACGACATGCTCAACGACGACGACTACCCCGCCTACACGATGGGCCGCGCCGCCGAGATCGTCGGCGCCTCGCAGGACTTCCTGCGCCGCCTCGACGAGGCGAAACTGATCATCCCGTTCCGCTCCGCCGGCGGGCATCGCCGTTACTCCCGCTATCAGCTGCGGCTGGCCGCCCGGGCGCGGGAGATGGTCGACCAGGGCACGGCTCTGGAGGCGGCCTGCCGGATCATCATTCTCGAGGACCAGCTCGAGGAAGCCCTTCAGCACAACCGTGACCACGAGTGCCGTCAGCAGGTCGGCGCCGTCTGATCACGCTGATTCCTGTTCTGCGGACGGCGGCCCGGGTGAACCAGCCAGGCCGCCGTCCGGCATTCCCGCCGCCGGATGTGCCGTGCCTCGGAGTGGCTGCGCGGCACGGCTGTCGGGGGGGGCAGGCGCAGCGGCGCTGTTCAGTTGATCGCGCAGTCGGTGATGCGGCCGTAGACGGTGCTGCGTGCGGCGGGGTGGAAGCCGTGTGCGGTGTAGAAGTGGGCGGCGGGGCTGTCGCGGGCGGTGAGCAGGTACCAGTGGCGGATGTGGGGTAGTTGCTGGGCGAGGGCGTCGAGCAGGTGGGTGCCGATGCGTTGCCGCTGGTGGGTGGGGTCGACGCACATCTCCTGGAGGAAGAAGTGGTCGTCGGGGCCGTACCGCTGCAGGTGTCCGATGGCGAAGCCGGTGAGGGTGCCGTCGGGAGTGGTGGCGCGGGCGCCGTGGCTGCGTGGGGTGTGGTGCATGTCGGTGAGGCGCTGGTGGGCGTCGGTGTGGTGCCAGGTTTCGTTCCAGGGTGGTTCGCTGAAGGTGCGGGCGAACAGGGTGGCGCAGGCGTCGAGGTCGTCGAGGGTGAGCGGGGTGATCACGTGAGGAGTTTAGTGAGGTGGACGCTGTTGGGGTCGGGTCGGTAGTCGGCGAACGGTTCGCAGGGTTGGAAGCCGAATCGCTGGTAGAGGGTGCGGGCGGGGGCGAAGAAGTCTGCTGCGCCGGTTTCGAGGTAGAGGCGCTGGTAGCCGCGGTGGCGGGCCTGTTCGATGAGGTGGGTGAGCAGGGTGGCGGCGACGCCGCGGCGTTGGGCGCGGGTGGCCGTACGCATGGATTTGATTTCTGCGTTGTGGGGGTCGAGGTGTTTGAGGGCGGCGCAGCCGAGGAGTTGGTCGCCGTCGTGGGCGGTCCAGAGGGTGATGTCGGGGTGGCGTAGGGCGTCGAGGTCGAGGGCGTGTTTGCTTTCGGGTGGGGTGATGGCGCGCATCTGGTCGACGTGTTCTTGGAGCAGGGCTGTGATGTCGGGTCCGGTGAGGTCGTCGATGGTGATGCGCAGGGGCATGGTGATCACTGTACGGTCGGGGCGTGACTGGCCGGGTGGTGCTGCTCAATGGGGCGTCGAGTTCGGGTAAGACCAGTGTGGGCCGGGCGTTGCTGGGGCTGCTGGCGGATCCGTGGTTCTTCTTCCCGGTGGACGGGTTGGGGGAGATGCGGTCGACGGTGCATACGCGGGTGCTCGGCGACGCGGAGATCGCGGCGATGCTGGTGCGGACGCGGCGGGGTTATCACCGGGCGGTGGCGGGTCTGGCGTCGGCCGGTAACGACGTGGTGATGGATTATCCGTTGAGTGAGCGGTGGCGGCTGGCGGATCTGCTGGTGGTGCTGGCCGGGTTCGAGGTGACGCTGGTCGAGGTGCGGTGTTCGCCGGCGGAGCTGGATCGGCGGGAGCGGGCGCGTGGGGATCGGCCGGTGGGTTTGGCGCGGTCGCAGACGCTGGTTTATGAGATCGGTGACCGGGATGTGGTCGTCGACACCACGATGTCGAGTCCGCAGCAGTGTGCGCGGGTGATCGCCGGCGTGCTGGAGCGGCTGGCGGGGGCGAGGGCGTTCGACCGGTTGCGTGCCTCAGGCGGTTGGCAGGTGCAGGACCCAGCGGTGGTGGTGGGTGAGGTGGGCGACGGCCAGCGGTGACACGGCCAGCTGGTGGTGGTGGCCGGCGGGCAGGTCGAGGGCGGTGGCGAGCAGGGCCCGGATGACGGCGGGGTGGGCGACGACGGTCTGGCTGCGGCTGGTCTGTGTGTGCAGCCATTGTGCGGCGCGGGCGGTGATCTCGGTGTGGGTCTCGCCGTGGTGGGGTCGGGCGCCGGGGTCGGTGAGCCAGGCGGTGAGGTCGACCTGGTCGAGGGTGAGGCCGGTCCAGGTGCCGTAGCCGGGGTCGCGTAGTTGGCTGTCCTCGTGGGCGGTGGCCGTGGTGAGGATGGCTGCGGTCTGCCGGGCGGCGCGTGTGGGTGCGACGGTCCAGGGGGTGCCGGGGTACAGGCGTGGTTGCAGCAGGGGTGAGTCGCGCAGGTGTGCGGTGGCGTTGCGGGCGCCTTCGTCGAGGTCGTCGTCGCCGCCGAACACGCCGTGCCGTAGGGCTGGGGTGTGTCCGGCGGCGATGAGCCGCAGTCTTGTCACGCGGTGGTGACGGTTGCCGTCTGTGGGGTGCCGGTGCGGGTGGCGAGCCGGTTCAGCAGGGCGGCGAAGGTGATGCCGAGGATCGTCCAGAGGACGGTCTGGGCGCCGAGGGATGCGATGCGGAAGTCCCAGAGCAGGGTGGCCGGGAAGTCGTCGGGGACTTCGTGGAAGGCCGGTAGGAGGGTGTAGGCGATGGTGACGACGATCAGGAAGCCGGCGGTGCCGGCGGCGGCGCGGCGCCACTGGTGGGTCTGGGTGCGGGTGGCGAGGGTGGCGGCCCAGACGGCTACCAGGCCGAGGACGAGTACGGCGAGGTAGGCGGCGGTGCGCTGATTGATGGTGTCGGGGTCGCCGACGGCGGGTGGGTTGGGTGGGTATTTGAGGAAGGGGATGAGCACGATGCCGAGGTAGCCGGCGGCGGCGAGGCCGAGGGCGGCGTGGGTGTCGCTGCCGGTGCGCAGGTGGCGTCGCAGGAGGGTGTAGGCGGTGGCGAGGATGCCGCCGAGGGCGAGGCCGATGAGGCCGGTGGCCAGGGGCAGGCCGACGGCGCGCTGGATGTCGCGGTCGACGAGGGGTTCTTCGGCGGTCTCGCCTGCGGGTGCGGCGGCTTCTTCGATGGCGATGGCCGCCTCGACGTGGGGTTCGCCGGCGAGGTAGGCGAAGCCGCCGGCGAGCAGGCCGGCGAAGAGGCCGGCGAGCAGGCCGCGGAGCAGGAGCTGGATGTATCCGGGTGTGGCCTGGCTCAGTGGCACGGGACACCGAGCAGGTGGCGGCCGTCGTGCATGAGTTCGTGCAGGTACATGCCGGTCTGGGAGAGGGCGCCCTGGTCGAAGGCGACGAGGTAGGCCAGCAGGAGCATCATGGCGGTGAAGCCGGCGGCGGTGGCGAGGAGTCTCGCGGAGACCGCGGGGGTGGTGATGGTCTGTGCCTTGGACATGGCGGAGTCAACCTCCTACGGGATGACGCGTCCCGATCGATGGGGCCTGCGGCGCGTGAGCGTCCTGACTCACCGGCTCCCTGGCTGGGGGCCCGTTTACAGTGGCGCGACCGCACCGGACTCTCACCGGTTTCCCTCACACACCGCAGATTGGCTGGTCTCAACCTAACGGCCGGGGTGGGCGTGACACAACCGGGCGGCGGTAGCATCCACGCCGGTCGTTGTGCTGCGGGGGTGTGGTTCTGGTGCGGTTCGTGGCGGTGGTGGTGGCCGGGGTGCTCGGTGGTGTGGTGGTGCCGGCGGGCCCGGTGCGGGCGGCGCAGTGTCTGGGGCCGGGGCAGGTGGTGGCGGGTGTGCCGGCGGAGTTGAAGGCGTATGCGCCGTCGCGGCTGGCGGGTCTGGCGACCGGTGCGGGGGTGCGGGTCGCGGTGATCGATTCCGGGGTGGACGCTCGGAATCCGCAGCTGAAGGGTCAGGTGCTGGCGGGCCGGGATCTATTGCACAATGCGGCGGACGGGCGGCGTGACTGTGTGGGTCACGGTACGGCGGTGGCGGGGATCATCGCGGGGCTGCCGGATGCGCGTAGTGGTGTGCAGGGTCTGGCGCCGGGGGCGACGATCATTCCGGTACGGGTGAGTGAGGACACCGATCTGGACGGGCGCAGTCCGGGTGGTGGGCGGCAGTCGAGTGCGGCGGCGTTCGCGCAGGCGATCACGTGGGCGGCGGGTACGGCCCGCGCTGACGTGATCAACATCTCGCTGGTGATGCCGTCGGAGGACACGCAGGTGCGGGCGGCGATCGCTGAGGCCGTGGAGGGCGGGGTGGTCGTGGTGGCGGCCGCCGGGAACGGCGGTGCGACGGGCGGGGTGGCGTTTCCGGCCGGGTATCCGGGGGTGATCGGGGTGGGTGCGGTGACCGGGGACGGGACGATCGCGGATTATTCGCAGCCGGGCCCGCATGTGGACATCGCGGCGTTCGGTGACGGGGTGACGGTGCTGGCGCCGTTGCGGGGGCATCGGCCGGTGCAGGGGACGAGTTTCGCGGCGCCGTTCGTGTCGGCGACGGTGGCGTTGCTGCGGGAGCGGTTTCCGCGTGAGAGTGCGTCGCAGTTGACGCAGCGGTTGTTGCGGTCGGCGGATCCGGCGCCGGGTGGGATTCGCAGCAGCCAGTACGGGGCGGGGGTGCTGAATCCGTATCGGGCGTTGACGGAGGAGGCGGGTCCGGTGGCGGCGGGGGTGTCGCGGGTGTCGGCGGCGCCGGTGGCGGCGGCCGGTGGCGGGGAGTGGGCGCGGGCCGGGGTGTTCGCGGCCGGTGGTGCCGGGCTGGCGGTGCTGGCGGGTCTGGTCGCGGCGGTGGTGGCGCGGGGGCGGCGGCGGGGATGGCAGGCCGCCCACGGTCATGATCAAATGCCGGGATGATGTGGGACGCCGTTACCGAGGCAATGGGCCGGCTCTATCCGCGGGCACAGCCGTGGCACGTGTCGTATCCGGCCGAGGGGTTCACGTTGCAGGCGGCGTCGGCGTATCCGGCGGACGGGCACTGGCATTTCGTGACGTACGGGCTGGGTGAGCGCTGGGGTTTCGAGTTGACGTTCCGGCTGGCGCGTGGTGGTGAGCAGCAGCCTCCGCAGTGGCCGTTCGTGGTGCTGAACCAGGTGGCGGGGCTGGCGCAGGCGGCGGCCGAGCCGTTCGAGGAGGGTCAGTGGACGGATCTGGGGGCGCCGATCACCGGGTTTCCGCACACCGACGGCCCGCCGACCGGGTTGACGGTGCTGATCCTGACGGCCGACCCGCAGCTGGGGGATCGGTTCCTGCAGATGGTCGGGGTGACGGCGGCGGAGGCGGCGGCCGGCGACGTCGACAGTGACGACCCGCTGCTGGTGACCGATCCGGGCCGGGCCTGAACCGCCGGTCACCCGTCCGGGCCGGTGGTGGCCCGCGGTGGCCGGTGTTGCCTAGGGTGGACGGATGCCTACTGAGATCAGTGACCTGCTGCAGCGGGCGGTGCCGGCGGTGTCCGGCCTGGTCGCGGAGGTCCGTGACGAGCAGCTGCCGCAGGCCACCCCGTGCGCCGAGTTCCAGGTACGTGACCTGCTGAATCACCTGTTCCAGGTGGTCGCGAACTCCCGGCTGGTCGCTGCCCGCAAGGAGGTCGACTGGAGTGTCACCGCGGACGCGCTGACCGGTGACTGGCGGGCCGCGTTCGCCGCCGGCACCCGCGACATGATCGCCGCCTGGTCGGATCCGGGCGTGCTGGACGGGGTGTCGCCGGGCATGGGGCTGCCGCAGCGCACCCTGGGGCTGATGATGGTCGTCGACCTGGTGGTGCACGGCTGGGATCTGGCGCTGGCCACCGGGCAGCGCTACGAGGTGGACGAGACGCTGCTGGCGGCGACCGCCGAGTTCCTCGACACGATGGGCGACATGGGCCGGCAGATGGGCGCGTTCGGGCCGGTCGTGCCGGTCGGCGCGGACACCGGCCGGTTCGGTCAGCTGCTGGCGCTGACCGGCCGGGACCCGGACTGGCGGGCGGCCTGATGGCAATGGCGCTGACCGGCCGGGACCCGGGTCGGCGGGCGGGCTGATGGCGATGCTGGTGTTCGGCGGCACCGGCGGTCTGGGCCGGGAACTGGCCCGGCAAGCGCGCGCGGCGGGGGAGCGGGTGACGGCGGCCGGTAGCCGGGACGCCGACCTGCGCCGGTTCGGTGAGGTGGAGGCGCTGGTCGGCCGGGTCCGTCCGAAAGTGGTGATCAACGCCGGGTATCGGCAGGACGACTGGGCGGCCACCGCCGACGGGGCCGCGCACGTGGCGGTGGCCGCGGTGCGGGCCGGGGCCCGGCTGGTGCACGTGTCCAGCGATGCGGTGTTCTCCGGCGCGGACGGCACCTTCGACGAGGCGTGTGTGCCGGTGCCGGCGACGATGTACGGGGCGGCGAAGGCGGCCGCGGAGACGGCGGTACGGGCGGTCGATGCGGGTGCGGTCGTCGCCCGTACCTCGCTGATCGTCGGTGATGCGTCGACGGTGATCGTGGCGCGGGTCCATGCCCTGGCCGCGGGCACCGGTGACGGGCTGCTGTTCACCGACGACTTCCGCTGCCCGGTACATGTGCAGGATCTGGCGGCGGCGTTGCTGGAGCTGGCCGCGTCGCCGTATGCGGGGGTGCATCACGTGGCCGGGCCGGACGCGGTGAGCCGCTACGAGCTGGGGCTGCTGATCGCCGCCCGTGACGGCCTGGACGCGTCCCGGTTGCGGGCCGGGTCGCGGGCGGCGGCCGGGGTCGGCGGCGCCGGGGACATCCGCCTGGACGGGGTTCTCACCCGGTCACGGCTGTCGACCCGGCTGCGTGGCGCGGCCGAGTTCCTGTCCGCCGCCTGATGGCGGGGTTGCGGTGCGCCATTGGGCCGGGGTGAGCCCGTGTTCGGCGCGGAAACGTTTGATGAAGTACGAGGCGTCGGGGTAGCCGCAGCGGCGGGCGACGGCGGTGATCGGCAGGCCGGTGTCGGTGAGCAGGCGGCGGGCCTCCTGCAGGCGCCGCTGGGTGATCCACTGCTGGACGGTGCGGCCGGTCTTGCGGCGTACCACGGTGGTCAGGTGGCCGGGGGTCAGCGTGACCGCGGCGGCGACCCGCGACAGTGACAGATCGTCGGCGAAGCGGTCCTCGATGACGTCGAAGACCGCGGCGAGCAGCGGTTCGTCGGCGGAGCGCAGCTGGTCGGCGACGCCGGTGGACAGCCGCGCCAGGGCGACCAGCAGCAGGGTGAGGTGGGCCAGGGCGGCCTCGTGGTAGCCGTCGTGGCGGGCGGTAAGTTCGCTGTCGAGGTCGGTGAAGCGGCGCAGCCACCGGTCGCGGTCGGCGGTGGGGATGGTCAGGCGCTGGGCGCGGTCGGCGCCGCGGGCGAACGGGAACAGCAGCGGATGCGAACGCCAGGACGCGTACGCGCCGGAACGCACCACCTCGGCGGGAAACCACACCACCCAGCCCTCGGCGGGTGTGCCGTCGAACGCGACGACCTGGCCCGGGGCCACGACGAACAGGTCGCCGCCGGACACCGTCCACGGGCGGTCGTCGATCAGGGCGCTGCCGTCGGCGTGGTGGGCGTAGAACAGCACGATGAAGTCGTGGGCGTGCCTGCCCGCGTACAGCGGGTGGCCGGGCAGCCGCTCGGCGGAGATCCGCGGGGTGCCGGGCTGGTGGTCGAACCCGATCAGCGGAACCGAAGATCGTCGCATCGGTCCCGCAGAATCGCCGCTGACATCGGGCAGAGTCTGCATGAGGCTTGAGTGTATGCCCGAACTTCGTCATAGCCCCGATGGTGACTACCTGCCCGCGGCCGGGAAGGCCTGGCTGCTGCCGCTCTACGACCCGCTGAGCCTGCTGTTCGGTGTGCGCCGCCTGCACCGGGCACTGCTGGATCAGGCCGCGCCGGTGCCCGGCCAGCGGGTGCTCGAGATCGGCTGCGGGACCGGCAACCTGCTCGGTGTGCTGGCCCGCCGTACCCGCGGCCTGGACCTGACCGGTATCGACCCGGACCCGGACGCGCTGCGCCGGGCCCGCCGCAAAGCCGCCCGTGCCGGCCTGACGATCGACTACCGGCGGGGGTACGCCGGTGACCTGCCGTTCGACGACGCCAGCGTCGACGTGGTGCTGTCGTCGCTGATGCTGCACCACCTCGACGAGGCCGGCCGTGACCGGGCGCTGGCCGAGGCCCGGCGGGTGCTGCGGCCCGGCGGTGGCCTGCACGTCGTCGACATCGACGGTCACGGGCTGTCCACGTCGCTGGCGCCGCGGATGTTCACCGACGCCGGGTTCAGCCGGGCCGCGCAGACCGGCCGTGGCCGGCGCCGGCGGCTCGGCGAGTTCCGGTTCTTCACGGCCGTGCCGTAGCGGGGCAACCGGCGCGCCCACCGGTCAGGGCGGCCAGGCGACGACCAGGGCGGCCTGGGCCACGGCGACGGCGGTCAGCGCCGCCCACACCCGGCGCGGCAGCCGCGGCCGCACCGCGGTCACCGCCACCGCCGTGTACAGCAGGTTGACCACCAGGGGCGGCTGGGCGACGCCGACGGCGACCAGCAGCGCCACCATCACCGGCGGCAGCAGGTAGGCCGGCAACGCGGCCCGCGCCCGCAGCGCCACCCCGGCGGCGACCGCCAGGTACAGCGGGGCGTGCAGCAGCCCGGACCCGGCGGCGGCAGCGCCACGGGCCAGGTCCAGAGCGTCCGGTGCCGGGGCCACGGCCCCGCCGTCGAGGACGGTCGCGCCGAAACGCCACTGCACGTACAGCCAGCCCAGGTAGAGGGCGATGCTCGGAAAAGCCAGCACCGCCAGGATCGCGGTGGTCGCCGACACCTGCCGCGCCCACGCGCCGGCCACGAACGGCACCGCCGCCGCCAGCGCCGCGGCGTAACCCAGGGTCGCCAGGTCGCAGGCGGCGGCCAGGGCCAGGGTGATGCCGGCGACGAACCCGCCGAGGGTGTTGGCGTCGCGCACGAACCGCAGGTAGCCGCCGAGCGCGACGGTGACCAGCACCAGCCCGATGACCGTGGACAGGTCCCAGCGGTCGACCGGCACGGCCCAGAAGATCGCCAGGACGGGGGCGGCGACCAGCAGTGCCGCGGCGGGGCCGGGGACCTGGCGGCGGGTCAGCCGGCCGACCAGGACGTGGCACATCAGGCCGGCGGCGGCGGCGGCCAGCAGGTGCACCCAGCCGGTGCCGAACCGGTCCAGCAGCGGCCCGGCGACGTGCTGCTCGCGGGCCTGCACGACCAGCAGGAGCGGCAGCGGCAGGATCAGCAGCGCCCGCGGCCACCGCCAGCGGTCACTGGACAGCCGCAGGCGCGGGGTGGGCGCGAGCGGGAGCGACGCTGAGGCCATGGGTGGTCTTCTCCCAGTAGTGCGGCTTGGTGATCAGCTGCCAGACGGCCTTGTACGCGGCGATCGCGTGCAGCAGCCAGTACAGCGGATTGAGCAGCGCCCACAGCATCAGTCCGTAGCGGCGGCGGCGGAACGCGCCCATCATCGCCAGGTACACCATGGTCGCGTTGCCGACGATCAGGTTGAACACGCCGAACAGCAGCACCCAGTCGGGGAAGAACTGACCGATCGGCAGATCCGGTGACAGCAGCGACAACCCGAAGATCAGGTACAGGGGCGGGGTGAGCAGGAACGACGCCGGTGTCCCGCCGATCAGCAGGACGAACGACAGGCTCTGCTTCCAGCCGGCGCCGCGCACGATCGTGCCGGGCTGGCGCAGGTGCACCAGCAGGGTCTGCAGGTAGCCCTTGATCCAGCGGGAACGCTGGCGGATCCAGTTGCCGACGGCCCGGTTCGCCTCCTCGAAGGTGGTGCTGTTGATGACGGTGACCCGGTAGCCGAGCACGGCGGCGCGGATGCCGAGGTCGGCGTCCTCGGTGACGTTGAACGGGTCCCAGCCGCCCAGTTTGCGCAGCGCGCGTACCCGGAAATGGTTGGAGGTGCCGCCCAGCGGGATCGGCAGTCCCAGATCGTCGAGGCCGGGCAGCATGTAGTCGAACCAGAACGAGTACTCGAGCGTGAACATGCGGGTCAGGGCGTTGTCGTCGACGTTCCAGTAGTTGAGGGCGGCCTGCACGCAGGCGGTGTCCTCGCCGGCGCGGCGGAACGCGACGACGGCCTTCTTCAGCTGGTCGGGTTCGGGGCGGTCCTCGGCGTCGTAGATGACGACGTACTCGCCGCGGGCGAAGAACAGGCCCACGTTGCAGGCTTTCGGTTTCGTCTTCGGCAGCCGGTCGGGGACGATGACGAACCGGACGGTGGCCGGTGGTGCGGCGGCGCGGGCGGCGGCGATGGTCTCGGTGTCGTCCTCCTCCATCAGCAGCAGGATCTCGAGCCGGTCGCGGGGGTAGTCGAGGTCTTTGAGGTTGTTCATCAGGTCGGCGACGATGTTGGCCTCTTTGTAGACCGGCACGAGCACCGTGTAGACGGGCAGGTCGTGGTCGCCGAGCGCGGCGACCTCCTCGGCGGTGATCGTCTCGTGCTGTTCGTGCTGGGCGCCGCGCAGGCACACGACGAACTTGAACACCACACTGATCAGGAAGAACACGCTGATCAGCATCGAGGTGACGGTGAGGGTGGCGACCGGGTCGATGTTGATGCTGGCGACGAAGCCGGCGAGCAGCAGCCCGAGGACCCACGCCTGCCGGGCGTAGAGGACCTTGCGGGCCGACTGCGCGGCCGAGCGGCGCCACAGGCCGGTGGTCGCGTCGTCGACGAGGCGTTCGCGGAACGAGCGGTGCACGGCCTGGTCGATGTCCCAGTCGGTGGTGACGGCCTGGGTGATCCGCGCCCCGACGGCGGCCTCGATCGTGCGGGCCCGGTCGGGGGAGGGTTTCTCGGCGGTGGCGATGAGGATCCGGCCGTCGCTTTCGCGGCGCACCGGTACCCAGCCCGCCTGGACCAGGTCGGTCGGGTCGTGTTCGGTGAGCAGGCCGGGGTCCAGTTCGACGTCGGTCAGGTCGAGGAACGGCAGGCCCCACTGCTCGGCCAGCAACTCGTACAGGTCCAGGCGGCGCACCAGGCCGCTGGTGATCAGGATCGCGCCGAGGCGCGAGCCGGTGGCCTCCTGCACCTGCAGCGCTTCCGCCATCTGCCCTGGGGTGATGACCCCGCGGGAGACCAGCATGTCACCGAGCGTCGCCGGCGGCGCTTGTACTGATCGCACCACACCGTGAAGATCGGCCGGCCCGGCGGATCGCTTAGCCGGGCCGGGGTCAGACCGTGACGCGGGCCAGGAAGCCGTTCTCCAGCGCCACCCACACCGCGCCGTCCGGCCCGGCGGTCAGGCCGTGCGGCTCGCTGCCGGGAGTCGGCAGGTCGAAGGACTCCACGACACCGTCGGTGGTGATCGCGCTGATCCGGTTGCCGGCCCACTCGGTGAGCCACAGCCGGCCGCCGGGGCCGGTCGTGATCGCGTGCGGGCGCCCCGCCCGGTCCGGCAGCGGGAACTCGGTGATCTCACCGTCACCGGTGATCCGGCCGGCCTGCCCGGCGAGGATCTGCACGAACCAGACCGCCCCGTCGGGCCCGGCCGTGATACCGACCGGGCCGGACTGCGCGGTGGGCAGCTCGAACACGGTGATCTTGTGGTCGGGGCCGATCCGGCCGACCGCGTTGGCCTGGTTGAGGGTGAACCACAGCGACCCGTCACCGGCCGCGGTGATCGCCGAGGCGAACAGGCCCGCGCCGGGCAGCGGGAACTCGGTGATCTCCCCGCCGGTGGTGATCCGGCCGATCCGGTCGGCGGCCGACTCGGTGAACCACAGGGCGCCGTCCGCACCCGCGACGATCCCGAACGGTCCCGCCGCAGGTGCCGGCAACGCGAATCTGCTCACCCGGCCGGCCGTGGTGATCCGGCCGATCTCGTGCGAGCGGTAGCAGGTGAACCACAGGGCGCCGTCCGGGCCCGGTGCGATGATCGTCGGCCCGGCGCCCGGATCGACGTCGAAGGTCACCGGCTCGCCGCCCGGCGCGAGCCTGCCGATGCGGCCACTGTGCACGAGGGTGAACCACAACGCGCCGTCCGGGCCGGTCGTCACCGCGTACGGCCCGGCACCCACCGGATACTGCTCGATCGTCACAGACATGTACTACCTTTCGTCTTCTGTCAGCCGGCCGGTGTTCGCGCTGATCCACGCCGCGTCACACCGGTACAGGGCGACGTGGGGATGCAGATGTTCGTGGCCATCGGCGGCGCGGGCGGCGGTGAACGCGGCCAGATCGTGCAGGCGCGTCACCGCCACGGCCACCACCTGTGCCGGTGACGGCCCGCCACCGTAGGTGTCGCACAGCAGCCGCAGCCGCCGGGCCCGCTCGGTACGGCCACTGCGGATCGTCTCGGCGTTGGCCGGGTCGGTCAGCGGCACCAGCCGGTACGCCAGATAGGCCAGATCCCACACCCGCGGGCCGGGCGACGCCGTGTCCCAGTCGATCACCCCGGTCAGGTCGTGGCCGGTGAAGACCATGTTGTACGCAGCGAAGTCGTTGTGACAGATCACCTCGACCGGCTCGTGCACCGGAATCCGCCACACCGCGCCGCCGGTGCCGAACCCGGCGCTCGCGGCGTGCAGCCGGGCCAGCAGCCGGGCGGCCGCGACGAGGATGCCGTCGTGCCACACCCACGGCGGCAGGTCGCCGTCCAGGACGTCACCGGGCAGATAGGACGTGACGTCGCGGCCCGCGTCGTCGACGCCGAGCGGCTCGGGAACCTCGCTCACGCCGTGGGCGCGCAGGTGGGCCAGCAGCCGCTGGATCGTGGGCGTCCACGGCCCGGCCGGGCGGCGCACCGTGTCGCCGGCACGAACCGCGCCGCCCATGTTGCCCCCGGAAAGCGTCTGCTCGTGCATTGATCCATTATGAGCACTCCTGGCCGTTCGGCTGAACCGGGCGCGCCCTAAAGTGCCACCAATCAATATTGATGGTCCACTTAGTCAACGTTATGGTAAGCACACTGAACACTGACGGGGGCGGCACGAGATCAATTAACGGGGATGAGCCGGTTCGCATTTCGCGTGCGATATTTGCTTGATGCAGAAAATGTCCCGGACTCGCTGTCGCAAGCAACAGCTGCTTGAGATCGGTGAAGGGACGAAATCCCATGCGCCTGCGCCGCGCATTAGTCGCGTCATGCCTTTTATCCGCATCATTCCTGGTCGCCACTGCGAATACACCCGCGGCCGGCGCGCACGCCGGCCACCCGCACACCCACGAACACGCCGGCGCCCACGCGCACGGCGCCGAGGACGACGCCGAACACCGCGCCCAGGACCTGGTCGGCGTCCCGCTGCACGAGATCGAGAAGAGCACCGCCGACAACGCCGCGCGCATCGCGCGCCAGACCGGCCGGCAACCCGGCAAAGCCCAGTCCAAAGTGCAGGCCGACGCCGACCCGGGCGTCTCCGGGGCGTGGAGCGCGGTGCTGCCCACCGAGGTGGTGCCGGTGTTCACCGCCGTGCTGCCCAACGGCAAGGTGCTGATCTGGGACTCGGTCGGTGACAACCCCACCGAGAGCTACCCGGACCACAGCTTCACCCGGGTGATGGTGTGGAACCCGGCCGACGACAGCCACCGGCGCGTGGACCTGCAGGGCGCCAACCTGTTCTGCGCCGGATTCGCGCACCTGCCCAACGGCAACATCCTCATCGCCGGCGGCAACGCCAACGCGGCGATGGACGGTATCGTGCGCACCTACGTCTTCAACTGGCAGACCGAGACGTTCACCCGCGGCCAGGACATGGCCGGCGCCCGCTGGTACCCGTCGGTCGCCGAGACCGCCAACGGCGAGGAGGTGATCATCGGTGGTGGGCCGACGACCGCCGAGGTCTACCAGGCCAACGGCGCGATCCGGTCGCTGACCGGCTTCACCAGGTACGGCGCGCGGGTCTACCCGTTCCTGGTGTCACGCCCCGACACCCAGCTGGCGCTGATCGGGCCGACCAACCCCGGCTACACGATCAACACCGCCGGCACCGCGGCGATCACCGGCACCGCCGACCGCGACACCATCAACCGCCAGTACGGCAGCTTCGTCACCTACGACGTCGGCAAGACCCTGGTCGTCGGCGGCGGCGCGCTCACCGAGGGCGGCGTGGCCAACGTGCCGACCAAGACAGCGGTCGTCGTCGACACCAACGCCGGCCTCAACCCGACGGTCGCCGCGACCGGATCGATGTCGACCGGACGCCGCCAGCACAACGCCACCGTGCTGGCCGACGGATCGGTGCTGGTCACCGGCGGCTACAACAGCGGCGCCGGACTCGTCGACCTGGCCAAGGCCGTCTACGCCGCCGAACGCTGGGACCCGGTGACCGGGCAGTGGACCGCGCTGGCCGGCGCCGACCGGGCCCGGCAGTACCACTCGACGGCCGCGCTGCTGCCCGACGGGCGGGTGCTCACCGGCGGCGGCGGCATCTGCAGCGACTGCCAGAAGGTCGGCTACCTGGAGAAGAACATCGAGTACTACAGCCCGCCGTACCTGTTCAAGAAGGACGGCAGCGGCCAGCTCGCCGCCCGGCCGGTCATCTCCGCCGCACCCGCCGCCATCGGCATCAACCTGCCGTTCACCATGACCAGCCCGCAGGCCGCGAACATCCGCAAGGTCGCGCTGATCTCCTACGCCGACGTCACCCACAGCGTCGACCAAGGCCAGCGTTACATCCCGCTACGGTTCACCGTCTCCGGCACCACCCTCAACGTCACCGGCCCGCAGACCGGCGGCGTCGCCCCGCCCGGGCAGTACATGCTGGTCGTCACCGACAACGCCGGCGTGCCGTCGGTGGCCCGCAACATCGGAGTCAACAAGGGTTACATGCCGGTGATGAGCCCGATGAAGAACAGCACCGGCCGCTGCCTGGACCTGCCCGCCTCCAACCTGGCGCCGCGCACCTACGTGCAGACCTACAACTGCAACACCAGCAAGGCCCAGGCCATCACCCGGCTGTTGTACGACTCCTCGATCCGGATCCTGGGCAACTGCCTCGACATCCCGAACCAGAGTTTCGTCAACGGCACCCGGATCTGGATGTGGGGCTGCAACACCAGCGTCGCCCAGGACTGGGAGTACCGCATCGACGGCACGATCCGGCCGATCCGCAACACGGCCCTGTGCCTGACCGCGGCGTCCAGCGCCAACAGCGCCCAGATCAAGCTGGCCACCTGCTCGGCGCCACCGGCGGCGCTGCAGAAGTGGACCTGGTGACGGCGGTCAGGGTGTGCCACGTCGCCATGGTCCGCACCGTGAACCCCAGTGACTCGTAGAGAGCACGGCCCGCCTCGGTCGCCACGAGGGTGAACTCGTGATCGGGGCGGGCCGCGATCGCCGCCGACAGCACCGCCCGGCCCAGGCCCCTCGACCGGTGTGCGGACAGCGTGGCCAGCCAGTACAGGCCGGTGGCGTGGCCGTCGTCGTAGGTGTAGGCCGCGGCGGCCGGCTCGCCGTTGCGGTACGCCAGCCACACCCGCCAGCCCGGCAGGTCCAGCACCTGCGGCGGCAGCGCCTGTCCCCGTACCCAAGGCTGAAGCTGGGGGAAGGGAAAACCGTCGACCATGACCCGTTCCGCGTCGGCGAGCGCGGCCGGATCACGCACCTCGATCACCGGCACCGCCGGCGCACCGGGTGGCGGGCCGGGCGGCCGGTTCATCACCGGCATGCACATGGCACGCGCCGACGCGAACAGCGGCGAGGCGTCCGGGCTGGTGAACACGTCCTCGACGACGACCGTGCCGGCGCGGTCCAGCGCGGCGATCCCGGCGACGGTGGCCGCGTCCGGTGGCTCGAGCAGGATCACCCGGGTCGCGACCGGCCGGTCGACGCGCAGCAGGCGGTCGTCGAGGTGCGCCGCCGGGAACCGGGCTGTCCACATCGCCACCGCGTTACGCAGGTAGATCACGCCCGGCAGGTTAGCCGATCAGCGTGCCGTCAACAGGCCGATGATCCGGTCCACATACCTGCCGCGCTCAGCGTCGCTGCCCGGCACCACCTCCGGCGTGGCGTGCGCCAGCTGCGCATGCCCCAGATAGGCGCTGACGGCCAGCAACGCCCGGTGCCGGGCCTCCTCGGGCGGCAGGCCCAGACCTTCGAAGAGCTCGGCGGTGTACGCGACGCGCCGCGCCGTGACCCGGGCCAGCACCGGCGCCACGTGCGGATGGCCGGCGGTGGCCAGCATCGCCAGCTCGATGGAGTCGGCGCCCGGGATGGTCGTCGACCCGATCACCACGGCGATCAGCGCCCGCAGCTTCGACAGCGGGTCCGGCTGCGCCTCGACCTCGGCGATCACCGCCTCGGTGTGCTCGGCCTCCCAGCGCTGCAGGGCCGCGGCGATCAGCGCGTCCCGGCTGGCGAAATGCCAGTAGAAGCTGCCCTTGGTCGCGCCGAGGCCGGCGGCCAGCGGTTCCACGGCCACCGCCGCCAGCCCGCCGCGGCCGATCGCGGCGAGCGCGGCGGCGGTCCAGTCGCCGGCAGTGAGCCTGGTCGCTGTCTGTTTGCGGGTGCGGCGTCCAACCATTTCCATACGGTACGGTACGGACAAACATACGCCACCGTATGGAGGAGTCATGGCCGTCATCGACAACATCCACGAACGGATCCTCGCCACCCCGGCCGCCGACGCCGGGCGCCTGCTGGACCGCCTCGGCGCGCCCGGCGACCCGCTCTGGCCGTCACCGACCTGGATCCCGATGCGTTTCGACCGGCCCCTCGCGGTCGGCGCCGACGGCGGCCACGGCCCGGTCCGCTACCACGTCACCGCCTACGAGCCCGGCCGACGCATCGAATACACCTTCCACCCGCGCATCGGCCTGACCGGCACCCACACCGCCGAGATCCTCGACCACGGCCCCGGCAGCTGCGTGCTGCGCCACCGCCTGGTCGCCACCCCCACCGGCCGGATGCGGCTGCTGTGGCCGGCCCTGATCCGCGTCTGTCACGACACCGTCGTGGAACACCTGCTCGACAACGCCGAACACGCCGTCACCGGCACCGTCGCCCAGCCCGTGCGCTACGGCCGGCGCGCGCGGCTCGCGGTCGCGGCCGAAAGCGTGCGGCTGCGGACCGTACCCGTACCGGAAAACGCCCTTGCACTGCACGCCGCGCTGCCGCACCCCGACCTCGCCGACGCCTACGCCGCGCGCGTCCCGCCGGGCACCACCCCCGACCCGCAGGCCTGGGCCGACGCGATCTTCCGTGACCCGCCGGCCGCCGTGACCGCCCTGCTACGGCTGCGCAACGCCGTCGTCGCGCCGTTCGGCATCGAACGCGGCGACCGCAGCGCCTTCGACACCCTCACCCGCACCGACCGGGAAGTGCTGCTCGGCACCGACGCCGGCCACCTCGACTTCCGGGCGAGCGTCCTGGTCGAACCCGACGACGACGGCACCACGATCACCCTGTCCACCCACGCGACCGCCCGCAGCGCGAGCGGCCGCGCCTACCTCGCCCTCGTCAGGCTGTTGCACCCGGTCGTCGTCAGGGCCATGCTGCGCCGTGCCGCCCGCAACGCCGTCGCCCCTCAGACCTCGCGGAACGTCTCCGCGACCTTCTGAAGCCGATCCCGGTAACCCGACCACCAGGCCGCGTCACCCTCGGGAAGGTTGCCGATGTCGCGGCGCATCCCGGCGGCACCGTCGATGAGCTCCCGGACGATGTCGGCGTGCCCGGCGTGCCGGTGCGTCTCGGCGGTCACGTGCACCAGGATCTGATGCAACGTCACCTCGGCGTCGGCCTGCGGCCACCACGGCACCCGGCCGGTCGCGTCCAGCTCCAGTTGCTCGAACGTCTCGTCGGCGTGCGCCCACACCCGCCGGTAGAAGCCGACGACCTGATCCCGGGACTCCCCGGCGGTGGCCCACATGTCGGCGTTCGGCTCCGCGTCGTCCTCCCACCCGGGCAGCACATCGGCCAGCGGCCGGCCGAACGTGTCCCCGAAATAGCCGACCTCGACCAGCGCCGCGTGCTTGACCAGGCCCAGCAGATTCGTGCCGGTCGGCGTCAGCGGGCGCCGCAGGTCGTAGTCGCCGAGCCCGTCCAGCTTCCACAGCAACGCGTCCCGCGCCACCTGCAGATAGTGCCGCAGGTCAGACTTCGGATCCGAAACGGTCATGCGTCTTCCTCCCGTGGACGAACATGAAACACCACGACATCCTTGCCGGTACGGGAAAACGGGTTGCCGCGGGGGAGCAGGACCGGACAGATTGTCCCGGTGACCACCGAAGCGGACACCGTGCCCCTGCCCGATCGCCGCCTGATCGACGCAGACGTCGTGCGCCGCCTGATCGCCGCCCAGTTCCCGCAGTGGGCCGGCCTGCCCGTGCGTCCCGTGGCCGTCAGCGGCTGGGACAACCAGACCTTCCACCTCGGCGACACCATGTCCGTACGGCTACCGACCGCCCACGAGTACTCCCTGGCCGTCGCGAAGGAACACCGCTGGCTGCCGGTCATCGCCGCCCAGGTGCCGCTGCCGATCCCGGTCCCGATCGCCCAGGGCGAACCCGGCGAGGGTTTCCGGTTCGACTGGTCGGTCTACGAGTGGATCGACGGCAGCCCGGCCCGCCCCGGCACGATCACCGACCTCACCGCGTTCGCCACCGACGTGGCCGGCTTCCTCGTCGCGCTACGACAGGTCGACCCGGCCGGCGCTCCGCAACCGGGCCTGCACAACTGGTTCCGCGGCGGCCCGCTGGCCCGGTACGCGCCCGCCGCCCGCCACGCCGCCGGCACCCTCGGCGACCGGATCCCGGCAGCGGCCGTCGCCGCGGTCCTGGACTCCGCACTCGAACCGACCTGGGACGGGCGGCCGGTGTGGTTCCACGGCGACATCGCCCCCGGGAACCTGCTGGTCCGCGACGGTGCGCTGGCCGCGGTCATCGACTTCGGAACCTCCGGCGTCGGCGACCCGGCCTGCGACCTGGCGATCGCCTGGACGATGCTGACCGGTCAGAGCCGTACGGCGTTCCGCGACCGGCTCGGCGCCGACGCCGGCACGTGGGCCCGCGGCCGCGGCTGGGCCCTGTGGAAGGCCCTGATCCTGCTCGCCGACGCGGTCGAGGACGACGACCCGCGGGAGGCCGCCGAGCAGCACCGCATCATCACCGAGATCCTGCACGACCACGCCGTGACCGGATCACCGCCACGATGACCGTGCCCCCGGCCCGCATCGACCGGGTCCTCGGCGACGGACCGTTCCGCGAGATCGGCCTGCCCCGCGTCACCGCCACCTCACCCGACCGGACCCTGATCGCGGTCGGCGGCGCCCACGTCGCCGCGCAGTGGCACGGCCGGGCGGTCGGCAGCCGGTCCCGGCCGCGCCCCGGCCGGCATCCGGTCGCCGTGCACCGGACCGCCGACCTGGCCTGCCTCCACCACACCACCACCGGCTGGCCGGTCAACGCCCTGGCCTTCCACCCCACCCGGCCGCTGCTGGCCATCGGCGCCGGCGCCTACGACGGCGGCTACCTGCACGAGGGCGAACTGCTGCTGCTCGACCTGAGCACCGGCGACACCGTGTCGCTGCTGCAGTACCCCCGCGAGGTCCGGCAGATCACCTGGCGCGACCCGGACACCCTCGACCTGGTGCTGGCGATCCCCTGCGACGACGACCAGCACGAGGGCGGCAGCACCTCCCTGGCCTGCTCGCTGCGCCGCGACGACTGGGACCGGCCCGCCACCGGCATGCTGCGGGTGCCCTACGCAGAGGCACCCCACGCCGACCCGCCCGGCCCCGACCCGGCCGCCGCCGCCGACGCCGTGCGGCGGCTCAGCCCCGGCTGGGCGCCACGCCGCGCGGTCTGGGCGGTCGAAGGCCTCGCCGACGGCCGGATCCTCGCCGCGCACGAAGGCGTCGCCCTGGAATGCTGGGCACCGGCATCCGCAGACCCGGACTGGCAGGTCACGGCCGGCGGCACCGGCTACCAGGTCCACGTGGCTCCCGGCGGCCGCACCGCGCGCGTGCTGACTCAGGCATCCCGCGCCGGCCGGCGCACCCTCGCACCGAGCCTCGTCCAGGACGTCGACCTCGACGACGGGCGCGTCCTGTCGACCCGGCAGGCGGCCACACCCGCGATCATGGTCGGCCGGGCCGACGGCCGGTGGGCGCTGCGCGGCACCGGCTTCGACGCGGACGCCTGGGCCGGTGAGGTCACGCTGATCCAACCGGATGAGGTGACCGTCCGGGAGCTGGGCCGCTACGACCTGTTCAACCACTACTTCGACATCCGGTACGCCCCTGACCTGCTGTTCCTCAAAGGCCGGGGCGACAAGCCCTGGGCACGCAAAAGGGTCGTGGCCGTGGACACGCCGGCCGGGCAGATCCGCGAACTGTTCCCGCTCGAGTGGGACCCCGCCCGTGGCGGCCACCTGTCCGGCGGGTGCGGCGCCTACCTCGACGACCGGGACGGTCCGGCGATCGTGCACACCGGTGAGGTCCACAACGGCCGGGGACCGCTGCCCGGCAACGCGTTCGTGGTGCGCCGTGCCTACCCGAGCGGGCAGGCACGGTGGGTGTTCACCGCCGACAGCCAGGCCACCGCCCTCGACGCGGACGCCGAGCACGTCTACGTCACGTTCAACTCCGGTGAGCTGGTGATCCTGCGCACGGCCGACGGCACGGCCGTCTCCCGGCAGCATCTGCGCGTCGGCGGCCACCCGGTCGTGCCGCTGTCGCTGGCCCGCGCCGGCGCCGGCCGGCTCGCGATCGGCACCCTGGACGGCCGCGTCCTCGACTGCCGCGTCTGGCGCGAGCCGATACGGTGCCGGACATGACCGACCGCCCCCTGATCTTCCTCGACGTCGACGGGCCGCTGATCCCGTTGCGGGCCCGGCCCGGCACCCCGCCCGGACCACCCGCACCGGACGCGTCCGGGCACCCGCTGATCCACCGCCTCGACCCCGCCGACGGGCCACGGCTGCAGGCCCTCGGCGGTGACCTCGTGTGGGCGACCACCTGGATGGACACCGCCAACGAACTGCTCGCACCCCGGCTCGGGCTGCCGCGGCTGCCGGTCGTCGCGTTCGGCGACGACGACAATACGTCCCACGGCGGCCTGCACTGGAAGACCGCAACGATCATCGACTGGGCCCGCGGGCGGCCGTTCGTGTGGCTCGACGACGAACTGACCGGAACCGACCGGCACTTCATCGCCGACCACCATCCGGGCCCCGCCCTGGCACACCGCGTCGACGGCCACCTCGGACTCACCGGCGAGGACTACCGGCAGGTCGCCGCCTGGCTGCGGACCTGACACCCCACGAGAGCTCAGACGATCGCAGGCGCTCTGCACAGTCCACCCATGGTCACCCGAGCCTGCCGAGGACCACCGAACCCGCCACCGCCAGGACCAGCAGCGGCACCGTGCGCAGGACCGCACGCCGTGACGGCCGGGCGGCCTCGCGCAGGATGGCCACCCCGAGCGGCACCAGCGCCACCGCAAGCCCGGCGACCTGCACCACCGACGCCCACGTGCTGCCCTTGAGAACCCCGATCATCAAACCCGACATCAAGGCCAGGGCGATCGCGTACGGCAGCCGCAGCGTCCCGGACAGATAGCAGCCGGCCGCCAGCACGATCCAGCCCGCCATCACCGGCAGCGACAGGCTCGACACGACCCACTCCGGATAGCGGTAGTAGGCGCCGACCGCCTGCTGCGCCACCGGCACCCCATGACTGCCGGCCAGCGAGAACGCGAACGTGTTCACGCCGTAGTGGAAAGCCCGCGCGAACAGGCCGAACATCACCAGGGCACCGCCCCACACCGCCCAGCCCGGCCGGGTGGCGCCGACCCGCACGGCGACCGTGACGACGCCCGGCCACAGCATGACCGTGCCGAGCAGGAACAGCGCGTACGCCGTACCCCAGAGCAGGGGTTGCCGCTGGTGGGCATCGAGCTGATCGGGATAGAAGAACGGCACGCCGAGCCGCAGGACACTGCCCGCGAGCAGCAGCAGAGGCCCGGTGATCAGGGACACGCCGCCCAGCCACGGGCCGGGAAAGGTGAACGTCATGCCGGGAGACTCTGCCGCCGCCCGGCGGCCCGGCACATCGGCCCACGGAACGCACCCGCGGGCCCGCCGCTCATACCGGGGGATGACCCACCGTGGTCTGATGGCGGCAACGGCCGCCCTCGATAGGCTCGGCCCGTGACCAGGATCCGAGGACCAGCCGCCGACACGGTCGCGGCCGTCGCCGTTCTCGCCGTGTGCGCCGTCGCGGCGCAGGAGACCGGCCCGACGGCCTGGTGGCAGTGGCTGCTGGTCTGCGCCGTCGCCGCGGGTGTCGCCGTGCGCCGCCGGTGGGCGCTGCCCGCCGCGCTGGTGACATTCGCCGCGTCCGGTGCCGTCCTGGCGTCCGGCGTGATCGCGCCCCATGCCGCACCCGGCCTGTACGCCGCCGTGGCGCTGACCCAGTATGCCGTGGCCGCCGCCCTGCCACCGTCGCGGTCGGTTCCGGAACTCGTCGCCGCGACCGGCGCCGCCGCGGCCCTCGGGCCGCGCTGGCCCACGGCAGCGGCGATGGCCGCGCTGACCGTCGCGGTCTCCTGGGCGGCAGGCCGGCTGGTCCGCCACCGCCGGCACCTCGCCGAACACCTCTTCCAGGAACGCACCGCCCGCGCGGTGACCGAGGAACGGCTACGCATCGCCCGCGACATGCACGACACCGTCGCCCACAGCCTCAGCATGATCGCGATGAAGGCCAGCGTCGCGCGGCACGTCGCCGGCGTACGCCCCGAGGAGAGCGGCCACGCCCTTGAGGTCATCGAAACCGCGAGCCGGGAGGCGCTGCTCGAGATGCGCCGCACGATCGGCCTGCTGCGCGCCGACGACGACCACGATCTGCGGACCCTGACCGACGGCGCCGAGCAGGCCGGGCTGCGGGTGCGGGCCAGCATCCACGGCGAGGAGAAGCTGCCGGCCGGGGTACGCCTGAGCGTGTACCGCATCGTCCAGGAGTCACTGACCAACGTGATCCGCCACGCGCAGGCCACCTGCTGCACCGTCGAGGTGACCGCGTCGGCGGACGCGGTCACCGTCCAGATCGCCGACGACGGCACCGCCACCCCCGCCCACGGGATGACCGGCTACGGGCTGCGCGGCATGCGCGAACGCGTCACCGGCCACGGCGGCGACCTGCACGCCGGACCCCGCGACGGCGGCGGATTCGTGGTCACGGCGACGATCCCGTACCGGCCATGACCGACCCGATCCAGGTCCTCATCGCCGACGACCAGACCCTGCTGCGCGACAGTTTCCGGGTCCTGCTCGACGCCACCCCCGGCTTCACCGTCGTCGGCGAGGCCGGCACCGGCCGCGACACCGTCAGCCTGGCCCTGCAACGGCGGCCGCACGTGGTGCTGATGGACGTCAGCATGCCCGACATGACCGGTATCGAGGCCACCGCCGAAATCTGCCGGCAGACCACCGGCATCCGCGTGCTGATCCTCACCACGTTCGACCTCGACGAATACGTGTACGGGGCGTTACGCGCCGGCGCCAGCGGCTTCCTGCTCAAGGACGCCACCGCCGCCGACCTGGTCGCCGCGATCCGGATCGTCGCCGCCGGCGAGGCACTGCTCGCCCCCACCGTCACGCGCCGGCTGATCGCCGCGTTCGGTGCCCAGCCGCGCCCGTCGCAGGTCTTCCACCGCGCCCTCGACGGCGTCACCGACCGGGAACGCGAGATCCTGACCCTGATCGCCCGCGGCCTGTCGAACACCGACATCGCCGCCCACCTGACCCTGAGCCTGGCCACCGTCAAGTCCCACGTCGGCCGGCTGTTGACCAAACTCCACGCCCGCGACCGGGCCCAGCTCGTCGTGGTCGCCTACGAGACCGGCCTGGTCACCGCCGCAAAATGACGTCACCGACGCCGCCCGCGTCGGCAACGGTATGCCCGGCATCTCCGGACCGGACCCGACCACGGGCACCGCCCCGCACGTACGCCTATCTGTCTTTCGGCAGTGTCGCGCGGCACCCGCGGCCCGTACGGTCGCCGGGGTGAAGCGCGCGACGATCAACGCAACGACTGCCGGCGTACGGGCTGCCGACCCGGGACTCCTTCTGATCGGGGCCGCGGTCGTGTTCTGCGGTCTGAGCATGGTGAGCGGGTGGTGGTCGCTGCCGGCCCTGGTCACGGCGTTCCTGGCCGGACGGCACCCGGGGCGGACGGGACCGGCGGTGCTCGCGCTGGTGGCGGTGCTCTCCGCCGGCGTGGTGGTCTTCTCGGTCGTGCCCGGCTGGCTGCCGCTGGCCGGCCGGTTCCTGATCGTGTTCGTCGCCGGCACGATGACGCCATGGTTCGTGGGACGGTTCTGGCGCCAGTATCAGGACCTGGTCCGGGCCGGTTGGGACCGGGCCGGGCAGGCGCAGCGTGAACAGCGGCTGGTCGCCGAGCAGGCCCGGCTGCAGGAACGGGCGCGGATCGCCCAGGACATGCATGACCTCCTCGGCCACGACCTGAGCTTGATCGCGTTGTCCGCGGGCGCGCTGAAACTGGCGCCCGGCCTGGAGGATCAGCATCGCCGAGCCGCCGCAGACATCAGGGCCCGAGCCGGAGCCGCGGTGGAACGACTCGGCGAGGTGATCGGCGTCTTGCGTGAGCGGACCGACAGCGTCCCCGTGGACGTGGACAGCCCCGATCTCGCGGCGCTGACGGCTGCGGCTTGCGCATCGGGGCTGATGGTGGAACTGCACATCGACGGCACGGCGGGCGATCTGCCGCCGATGGCCGAGCGGGCCATGCATCGGGTCGTGCGGGAAGCGCTGACCAACGTGGCCAAACACGCGCCCGGAACGACGGCGACCGTTTCCGTGACGCACACGGCGACCGAGACGACGGTCGTGGTGGAGAACGGCCCGCCACGGTCACCGGCCGGCGTGCAGGTCCCGCCCCGCGGCGGCGGGCGTGGTCTGGTCGGCCTCGCCGAACGGATGCGGCTGGTCGGCGGCACCCTCGACCACGGCCCGCACCGTGGAGGTTTCGCCGTCACCGCGCGGATCCCGCAGATCCCGGCGCCACCGCCGGTGACCCCGTGGACGGACCCGGCGCTGCCGCGGGAACATCGCCGCGCCCGGCGGCGGGCAGGCCGGGCCCTGGTCATCGCGGTCATGGTTCCGCTGGTCACCGGTGGCCTGCTGAGCGGGGCCCTGGCGGGCTGGGAGACGCTGTCCGCGTCACAGGCGGTCCTGGACCCGGGCGACTACGCCCGCCTGCGGATCGGGCAGGATCGTTCCGAGGTGGAGCGTTTCCTGCCGGACAGGCAGACACGCTACCGGCCGCTGACCGCCGGGCCGACCGACCAGGGACTGACGTGCGAGTACTACGCGATGACGGCCGACCGCTTCGACGACCGCTCCGGCGATGCGTACCGGCTCTGCTTCCGCGACGGCGTGCTGGTGTTGCGGGACACGGTCACGCCGTGAGCCGCCGATGATCCGCGTACTGATCGCCGACGACGAACCGATGATCCGGGCCGGGCTGCGCGCGGTTCTCGCCACCGCCGCGGACATCGAGGTCATCGGAGAGGCCCGCGACGGACAGCACGCCGTCGAGCTGGCGCGGCGGCACCGGCCGGCGGTGGCCGTCCTCGACATCCGGATGCCCGGCATGAACGGCATCGAGGCGACGGCGGAACTGCGCAGGACCGTGCCGGTCACACGAGTGATCATTCTGACGACGTTCGGGGAGGACGACTACATCCTGCAGGCGCTCGGCGGCGGCGCCGCCGGCTTCTTGATCAAATCCGGCGAACCCGAGGAACTGATCATCGGGGTACGCGCGGTGGCCGACGGCGCCGCCTACCTGTCACCGACAGTCGCGGCCCGCGTCGTCGCGCACCTCGCCGCGACGGGCGCGGACACCCTGGCCACCCGGCGCTCCAGCGCCCGTGACCGGGTCGGCACCCTCAGCCCCCGGGAACGGGATGTGCTGGCCTTCCTCGGCAGCGGACTGTCCAACGGGCAGATAGCCCGGCGCCTGCACGTGGTCGAAGGAACGGTCAAGGCGCACGTGAGCTCCATCCTCGCCCGGCTGGGCGTGGACAACCGGGCCGCGGCCGCGGTGGTCGCCCACGAAGCGGGGATCGCTGTCCCACCACCCGCGCAGCAGTGACGACACCACCCGCTGGGCCGGCGGCGTGAGCCCCAGCAGCCCGGCCGCCACCACCGCGCCGCCGAGCAACGCACCGGCCAGAACGTCGTGCGGGTAGTGCACCCCGACCAGGACCCGCAGCAACGCGGCCGCCCCGGCCAGGGGCAACGTCAGCGCGGCGAGGCGCGGCCACGACAGCGCCAGCCCGGCGGCCAGCCCAGCGGCCAAGGTGGCATGGTTGCTCGGGAACGACCAGTCCCCGCCGGCGGGACAATCGGCGATGATCTCGATTCCGGTGCGCACCGCACGGCACGGCCGTTCCTCGTCCACCACCAGCTTGACCGCCTCACTGACCGCGTACGCCACGACGGTGCCGAGGCCGGTCAGCGCCGTCCCGGCAACCCCGCGCACGTCACGGCGGCGCATCGCCGTCCACCAGCGCGCGACCAGCAGCACACCCAGGATCACCAGCGTGCCCTCGGTCGCCACCTCCAGCGCCGGACCGGCCCACGACGGTGCACCCGCCACCGCCTCGATGACCGCCCGGTAGGCGGACACCGACACCCCGTCGGTGACCTGCACGGCCCCGGCCCGGCCCCACCCGCCCGGAGAAAGCGGGGCGATCGCCGCCGCGGCCGCTGCCAGGAGGCCGACAGCAGCCAGCGACCGGCGGGGCCCGCTCGTTGCTCGCGTTTCTCGTTTCATGGGGCTCGACCGTAGAAAGGAACGCAGCCGCAGACCCGAGCCGAACGGCAACCACGCACCCCCGACGATCGTCGGGTTGACCGCTGCGCCACCATGCCGGCAGCCGGCCGGGAGGATCTCCGAAGAAATCCTGGAAACTGATGCAACCGTACGGTCGAGGTGTTGGTCCTTCCTGGGACGAGCGGTGACGGCGGGGAGGGCGATTTGAATGCCGAGGAATCGGTACGGCAGGCGTACGAGGCCTACTACCGGCGGCTGGTGATCCAGGTGTACGGGCTGGTCGGCGACCTTGCCGAGGCGGAGGACGCGGTCCACGAGGCGTTCGCGCGGGTGCTCGCCTCGCCGCGATCCTTCCTGCGCGCCGACGACGCCGAACGCTGGCTGCGCGTCGCCGCTCTCAACGTCGCCCGGACCCGGTACCGGCGGCGGTGGCTGTTCGACAAACTCGTGCGTTCCGGGCGCGTCGAGATCGCCCCGGCGGCGATGTCCGGCCTGTCCGGCGACCGGGTGGCGCTGGTCGCGGCGCTGCGGCAGCTGGCACCGCCCACCCGCGAGGCCGTGGTCCTGCACCACCTGGCCGACCTGTCGGTGGCGGAGGTCGCCGCCACCCTCGACGTACCCGTGGGCACGATCAAGGCGCGGCTGACCCGCGGCCGGGCGGCGCTCGCCCGTTTCCTCTCCGACGATGAGACCGTCGCGCACGCCGAGGGGGTACGTCATGCGTGAACCACAGTTCGACGGACTGCGCTCCGCCGTCGGCGACGCGGTACGCCAGCCGGACTTCAGCAGCGTACGAACCAGGGCCGGCAAGGTCCGCCGGCGCCGCGCCGTCACCACCGCGGCTGCGTTCCTCGCCACCGTACTGAGCGTGACCGGCCTCGGATACGCCGTGCAGGGCGCCCCCGACGAGCTCGACCCGGCCGACGACCCGGTACCGACGATCACCGAGAGCCCCGGGGGCATGTGGTTCCTGTCGACCGAGGTCACGAACGTCGGCACCCAGCTGTACCGCGCCTTCCAACGGTGCCACGACTGTGACCCGGAGCTGCAGGTGTCACCGGACGGCGACTCCTGGCAGGAGCGCCAGGTCCCTCCCGCGCCGGGCGACGTCGCCGGCCGCCTCTCGCCGACCCTGACGGCCCTGGGCCCGGGCGTGGTGCTGTGGCGCGAGCGCCGTACCCTCACCGTCGCCGAGGTCGAGGCGATCGCGTCGGGAAACCCGTCCGGTGAGCAGAGCCCCACGAACCGGCCGTGGATCTCGCGCAACGGCGGCCTGTCCTGGCAGCAGGTCGTCGTCGACACGCAACCGGTCGCCGCGGTCCCGGACGGCGTCAAACCGATCGACTGCGCCCTGGTGGACTTCACCTGCCGGGTCGGGGTGATCGACCCGGTCACCGCCCGATTCGCGCCGCTGGCGGTCCAGCCCAGCGGCATCACGGCCGCGGACCGATGGACCGACATGGTCAACGTGCCGTTCGACGGGCGCCTGTGGGTGCCCGGACTGGACCCGGCCACCGGCAAGCCCGCCGTGGCGACCAGCTCCGACGCGGGACGCACCTGGCACACCCACGTCTTCACGGAGGCCGTACGCGCTCCGCAAGGAACCGGAGGGCCCGCCCAGCCGAGAGTCGCCGCCGGACCGGGCAAGGTCGCCTACGTCCTGACCTACCGCTCGAACGACGCATACGACGTGCACTACACCACCGACGGTGGGTCGACCTGGCGTGACGGGGACAAGATCGGCACCAGCCTGCCGTCGACCGGGTTCGTCGCCGCCGACGGTTCGCACATCGTCACGTCGGACCACGACGGACTCATCGCCGGCCGCGGCACCGGCCGATACGCGCCCGTCACCCTGCCCCGGTACCCGATGGACCCCAGCGGTTCGCCGACGGATCCCGCACTGGTCCAGGTCGCCTCGGGCAAGGACGGGCCCTACCTGGTGAACTCGGACGACGGGCCCTTCCTGTCCGACGACGGCCGGAACTGGCGCAGCGTCCGCCTCCTGCCCTGACGCTTCCCACCTGACCTCACACCCCCGACGGGCCGGCCACAGGCCACGCCCGTGGCCGGCGTGCGCCCAAAAACAGACAGGAACAGACCACGTGACTGCCGCCCCCGTGCAGGATCCACCCCTCACCGCCGCCCCGGCACCGCGTGCCGACCACCGGATCGCCGGGCTCGACGGCCTGCGTGCCCTGACCGCGCTGTACGTCGTGGTGCATCACTGCTGGCTGCTGTCGTTCCCCGGCTACCCGGCCAACACCGGCCCCGGCTGGCTCGGATGGCTGGTCCACGGCCGGCTCGCGGTCGTCGTGTTCATCGTCCTGTCGGGGTTCTCCCTGGCCATTTCCCCGGCCCGCAACGGGTGGCGGCTCGGCGGCACCCGCGGCTATCTGCGGCGGCGGGCGCGGCGGATCCTGCCCGCGTACTGGGCCGCCCTGGCCGTCAGCGCCCTGATCGCGGCGCTCGTGCCGTCGCTGCCGCTCAGCGCTCCACCGACACTGCGGTCGATGGCCGTCTACGGCCTGCTGCTGCAGGACGTCATCGCCGCTCCCGCACCCAACGGCGCGTTCTGGTCGATCGCCGTGGAAGCCGGCCTGTACCTGGCGTTCCCCCTCCTGCTGCTCGCCCGCCGCCGGGCCGGCACGGTGGTGACGCTCGCCGCGGTCACCGTGCCGGTCGTGGTCGCGGGCCTGTACGTTCCCGGCTGGTCCACGTCCGCGAGGGCCATCGGGTACACCTTGGAACTGGCACCCCTGTTCACGCTGGGCGCGCTGGCCGCCGGCATCCTCGCCGCGCGCGATCGGATCCGCTGCCTGCCCTGGCTCGGCCTGGCCGCGCTGGCCGCCGCCCCGGTGCTGACACTGATCGCGGTGCGGGGCCCGGCCTGGACGGGCAGCCACTACTACTGGATCGATCTGGCCGTCGGACCGGCGATCGCACTGCTGCTGGCGTCGCTGGCCACCGGCCGGCCCACCCGGCTCGTGCGGTTGCTGAGCTGGCCGCCGTTACAGGCTGCCGGCGGGTTCTCCTACAGCCTGTACCTGATCCACATGCCTGTCGTCGCCCTGGTCAGCACGCTGCTCGTGGCCCCGTACACCGAATCCCGCCTTTGCGTCTTCGCCCTCACCGTGACCCTGGTGGTACCGCTCTGCCTGGCGTCGGCGCGGGTGTTCGCCGCCGTTTTCGAATCACCGTTCCAGCGCCGCAACCAGTCAGACGTTTCCTCCGGATCCACGGAGTCGAAGTAGAGGGATGCACCCGGCGCCGTGCGGGTCGTGAAGCGGGGACACCTGTCGAGGTCGGGCCAGTCGAGTGTTCGAACGCCTTGTGAGCGAGCATCGAATCTGTGGAGATCGTGGAACAGTTCGTGCAGGGTAAGTACGGGGATCCGGAAGTGTGCGAGGACGCGATCATCGTGACCGCTGAGCACGCAGCGGTCATCGATGGCGCTACGGACGTGAGTGGCCGGCGTTACGGGGACATGACGGGTGGATGGTGGGCCATGGTGGCTTGCCGGGATGCCGTGCGGCGGCTTCCGCGTGACGTCGACGCGCACACGGCTGTTGCGGCCATGACCGCGGAACTGGCGGCCCGCATCGACTCGGAGTTGATCGCATCCGAACGGCCGAGCGCGGCGGTTACCGTCTATTCGCGAGCGCGGCGCGAGATCTGGCAGGTCGGTGACGCCGGATTCGCGTATCGAGGGCTCTGCGCGTCGGTCGGTCAGCCGCGCAAACTGGTCGATGAGGTCGCGGCGTCCTTCCGCGCCGCGGTTCTGGCCGCGGAGGCCGCCGCCGGAACGATCAGCATGGATCGGGTAGCGGAAGTCGATCCGGGCCGACTCGCGGCGCGAGCTCTGACCGGGCGGCAGGGCGCCCTGCGTAACAGCATCGGACCGTATGGGTATGCCGCCATTGACGGACGGCCGATTCCGCCGTCGTTGGTGGTAGTGCATCCGGTGCCCGATGACATCGACGAATTGGTGATCGCCAGCGACGGCTATCCGGTCATCGGCGAGACCTTGGCCGAGTCCGAGTCGAAGCTTGCCCTGCTCCTGGAGAAGGACCCTTGGTGCGTGGCCGAACTGGCAGGAACCAAGGGGGTTCTGCCGGGGCAGGGCAGCTTCGATGACCGTGCCTACCTGCGTATCCGCTTCCCGGGGCGGTGACGAACGCCGACAGTGCGACCTCCGTGAACCGCGGCGCATGACAGAGCCGCCGTTTGCGGAGTGCCGTCGGCGTGTCCGGCCGAGACAGGCGTCCGCAACCAGTCAGACGTTTCCTCCGGATCCACGGAGTTGAAGTAAAGCGGTGATGAAGTGCGCCCCGCCGTGATGGTGTCAGGGACGTGCTGCGAAAGACCCTGTCAACGGTCGGGACTCTGGCAACGCTGGCGGTGATGATGACGGCGACGGCGGCTGCGCTGCCGGCCATGGCTCAGCCGCCGGGCGGCTCGGGAAGCCAGGTGACCGCCGGCCTGTACCACACCTGCGCGCGCGACGGCGCCGGCCGGGCGTACTGCTGGGGCGAAAGCGGTGCGGGCCAGACCGGCAGCGAAAGCGACGACGGGCTGCGCGTGGCTCCGGCGGTCGTGGCCGCCGGAGCGAGACCGGCCGGGGTGACCTACACGCAGATCGCCGCGGGACACTACCGTACGTGCGGGCTGGGCAGCGACGGCAAGGTCTACTGCTGGGGCGCCAGCTCGGAGCCGGACAACTTCGTTCCCGTGGCGGTGAACACCGACGTGATCCTCACGTCGGTCGCCGCCGGCAACCGGCACATCTGCGGCCTGGGCGAGGACGCCAGGGCCTACTGCTGGGGCGGCAACGCGCACGGGCAGCTGGGGGACGGCAGCACCACGGACCGGTCCGCTCCGGTGGCGGTGGACACCGGCGTGACCTTCACCCGGCTCGCCGTCGGTGCCGACCACACGTGCGGGCTGGGCACCGACCAGGTGACCTACTGCTGGGGGCAGAACACCGACGGCAGGCTCGGGGACGGCAGCACCACGAACCGGTCGGCTCCGGTGGCGGTGACCGGCGGCGTGACCTTCACCGAGCTCACCGCCGGCGGCTACCACACGTGCGGCCTGGGCAGCGACGAGGTGGCCTACTGCTGGGGTGGCGGCGTTCTGGGGCAGCTCGGCGACGGCGACGTCCAGGACCGGCCGGCGCCGGTGCCGGTGGCTGCCGGGGTCGTGCCCTCCGGGGTCACCTTCACGCAGCTCTCCGCCGGTGGAACCTTCACGTGCGGGCTCGGCAGCAACGCCGCGGCGTACTGCTGGGGCTTCAGCTATGCGGGTCAGGTGGGCGACGGCGGCACCACTGACCAGCCGAGACAGGAATCGAGTCCGGTGGCGGTGGTGGCCGGGGAGATTCCGCCCGGGGTGACCCTCACCAGGCTCAGCGCCGGTGGCGGTCACACGTGTGCGACGGGCAGCGATGCCAACATCTACTGCTGGGGCAACGGCGGCGCCGGCCAGCTGGGCGACGGCGACGGCCTGTCCAAGTCCAGCCCGGTGGCGGTCTCCACCCTCGCCCAGCCGCCGACCGGCGTGACGGTGACACCCGGTGACCGCCAGGCGGTGGTGTCGTGGACCGCGCCGGCGAACTTCGGCAGCGGGACGCTGACCGGCTACACCGCGACCGCGTCGCCGGGCGGCCGGACGTGCGCGAGCCCCACACCGACGACCTGCACGATCACCGGCCTCACGAACAGTACGGCCTACACCGTGACGGTCACCGCCACGACGACGGCCGGTACGTCGGCCGCGAGCATCCCGTCGGCCCCGGCGACCCCGTTCGCCGGCCCGCAGCCGCCGACAGCCGTGACCGCGACACCCGGCGATCAACAGGTCGTGGTCTCGTGGACCGCGGCCGGCCTGGGCAGCGGTGCGCTGACCGGCTACACCGCGACCGCGTCGCCGGGCGGCCGGACGTGCGCGAGCCCCGCACCGACGACGTGCACGATCACCGGCCTCACGAACAGTACGGCCTACACCGTGACGGTCACCGCCACGACGACGGCCGGTACGTCGGCCGCGAGCGCCCCGTCGGCCCCGGTGACCCCGTTCGCCGGCCCGCAGCCACCGACCGGGGTCACCGCCACACCCGGCGACACCCAGGCGGTCGTCTCGTGGACCGCGCCGGCGAACCTGGGCAGCGGAACCTTGACCGGCTACACCGCGACCGCCTCGCCGGACGGGAGAACGTGCATCACAGCAGGGCCGACGAACTGCACCATCACCGGACTCACCAACAGCACGCCCTACACGGTCACGGTCACCGCGACCACGACCGCCGGAACGTCAACGGTGAGCACCCCGTCGGCCCCGGTGACCCCGTTCACCGCCCCGCAGCCGCCGTCCGGTGTCACCGCCACACCCGGCGATGAGCGGATCACGGTGTCGTGGACCGCGCCGGCGAACCTGGGCAGTGGAGCGTTGACCGGCTACACCGCGACCGCCTCGCCGGGCGGACGCGACTGCACCACACCCGCGGCGACGACGTGCACGATCACCGGCCTCACGAACAGTACGGCCTACACCGTGACGGTGACCGCCACGACGACGGCCGGCACGTCGGCCGCGAGCGCCCCGTCGGCCCCGGCGACCCCGTTCGCCGCCCCGCAGCCACCGACCGGGGTCACCGCCACACCCGGCGACACCCAGGCGGTCGTCTCGTGGACCGCGCCGGCGAACCTCGGCAGCGGAACCCTGACCGGCTACATCGCGACCGCGTCACCCGGCGGAAAGTCCTGCACCACGACAGGAGCGACAACCTGCACGATCACCGGACTCACCAACGGCGCCGCCTACACCGTGACGGTGACCGCCAGCACGACGGCCGACAAGTCGGCGGCGAGCAGCCCGTCGGCGCCGGTCACCCCCAGCGCCGGTCTGAAGGCGCCGTCCGGTGTGACCGTCACCGCGGGGGACCGGCAGATCACCGTCTCCTGGGATCCGGCGCAACCCGGCACCGAGACGCCGATCAAGTACACCGCGACCGCCTCGCCGAGCGGAAAGACCTGCACGATCAGCAGTAGCAGCATCCACGGCGGCCTCTGCACCATCCACGGCCTGACCAACGGCACCGCCTACACGGTCACCATGATCGCCACCAACAAGTCCGGGACGTCGCCGCCCACCGCCCCGTCCGGCCCGGTCACGCCGGTCGCGAGTCCTCCGGCGGGCCGGCCGCAACCACCGGTCGTCACCGCCGCGCAGCCCCAGAACGAGACGATCGCCGTGTCCTGGAACCCGGGTTCACCCGGCGCCGGAACGCTGCTCGGCTACACCGCCACGGCGACCGCCACCACTGATCCGTGCGCGGCCACCACCACGCCGTGCGTCACCACCGCCTCCAAAACCGCCACCCGGCTAGCGGCGGCGTCGGCCGACCCGGCGGCCTGCTCCACCACCGACGCTCAGACCTGCACCATCACCGGCCTGATCAACGGCACCAGCTATCTCATCACCGTCACCACCCACACCACCACGGGCGACTCCGAGGTGGACAGCACCGGGCCCGTCGTGAACACCACCCCTCACAACGGGGCTCTGGTACGGGGTACGCGTTTCACCACCACAGTGAAGGCCCAGGACCCGGCCGGTATCGGCCGCTCCTACCTCACCGGTCCGGATGGAGTCGGGCGCGCTGACTCGTACACCGAAGCCGAAGTCCCCACCGGTAAGGACGGCAACCGGACCGTCACCTGGATCGTGCTCGACAGACTCGGCAATCAGACCACCGCCTGGCGCACCGTGACCGTCGACAACACCGCACCTGCCGTGGCGTTGCGCAAGGCCCCCAAGAACGGCGCCAAGCTCACCAAAGCCACCACGATCACCGCCACCGCGAACGACCGTAACGGCATCGCCCGCGTGCAGCTGATCGTCAACGGCAAGCCGGTGGCCAGCGACACCCGGCCCGAGTACGCCTTCGCCCTGAACCCGGCCAGGTACGGCAAGAAGCTGACCGTGAAGATCCGCGCCTACGACCGGGCCGGCAACGCCCGGGACACCGGCCGGCGCACCTACCACCGGTGAACGACCTCCCGGGCCGGGTGACTTGCACGAAAACCTCAGACGGCGGCGGTCCCCGACGAAGTGCAATGAGGATGAGCCTCAGCCGCTCGCAGCGAGAGGAATGACCGCAGGTGTCGCGACCTTTCACCCTGGGTGTCCTGTCGCCATTCATCGGCGGCTGGTACTTCGGCGGCCTGCTCAGAGGCATCAGCAGGGTGGCCCTCGGCGACAACGCTGTGATGGTGGCGGTGCACACTCTCGACGCCGGCACCGAGCAGAGCGAGGTGACCGAACCCCCGTTGACGGGCAACCACATCGGCACCGCTCATGCCGACGGATTCATCGTTCTCATCAATGCGGCACGCGCGGACTATCTCGCCGAACTGCGGGCCGCCGGCAAGCCCGTCGTCACCGTCAGCCACGAGTATCCCGGGATCGGGTGTCAGCTGGTGCTGCCGGACAACGCCACGGGCGTCCGGGAAGCGGTCGATCATCTGATCGGGCACGGCCACCGGCGGATCGGATTCGTCGGATATCTCGACGCCGACGACGTACGCCTCCGGCATCAGGGGTACTTCCAGGCGCTCACGGACCAGGGCATCACCCCTGACCCCGACCTGCTGTTCCCCGCCCCCGACAACCTGATCGAGGGCGGCGAGCAGGCGGCACGCCTGATGATCGCGCGTGGCATGCCGTCGACCGCGGTGATCTGCGGTACCGACGCGAACGCGCTCGGCGTGATGCGTGTGCTCACCGAGTCGGGCTGCGCGATCCCGGCAGATCAGGCGATCGTCGGTTTCGACGACATCCAGGGCGCGTCCTACTGCCACCCCCGCCTCTCCAGCGTCAAACAGCCCGTCACCGAGCTCGGCATGACCGCCGCGCGACTGCTGTTGCAGCAGCTGCGGGAGGGCCCGGTCGGCGGCGAACGCCACTACGTCGACACGAAACTGACCGTGCGGGAGTCGTGCGGCTGTGTCGGCGGCGCACCCCGGATACAGCTCCCGCCCGACCTCGCGGAGCTGCTGACCGGCCCGATGAGCCCGGACGCCCGGCACAGGCTGGCCAGGGACCTCGACGGCGGACGTCCGGAAGAACTGCTCGGCATCGCACACCACCTGCGCAAAGCGGCCCTGTCGGCGGTGGGCGACCTCAGCGTCGACACTCCCGCCAGGCGGCACGCCGTGACCAACGTGGGTGAACTCATCCTGTCGCTCATGGAGGCACAGGGCCGCGCCCAGTACGCCGACTCCGACTATCTGCAGAAGTCGGCCAGCATGCAGTACGAAGTCAGCCTCGGTTTGCTGCGCAGCTACGAGGAGGATCCCCGTGGGTTGGCCTGGCTGTGCCGTACGCCGGTCTGGGCCGGCTGCCTCGCCCTGTGGCGCGACCGGGACGAGCCGTCAGGGCCCAGCCGATCACTCGAGATGGTCGGCGCGTTCTGCCGGGACGACGACGCGACGGCCGGCCACCGGCGACCGGTCTCCGCCCTCGTCGGCACGACCCTGCCGGTCACCGCATTCCCGCCGCGTGAGCTGCTCGAACTCGCGTGGGCCCATCCACAACGGGCGCTGACCGTGGCACCGGTCAAGGTCGACGACAGCGATTGGGGGCTGCTCGCCGTTGTCGACGGCATCGAAGACCGGGTCAGCAGCGGACGCGAACCCCTCAACCAGTGGGCGGCGCTGCTCACCTTCGCGCTTCAGCACCAGGCGGTGCTCGCCACGCTGCGCGTGCAGGAGGAGCGGTTCCGGATCGCCGCGCTGTACGACCATCTCACCGGGCTGCCCAACCGTTCCCTGTTCGTGCAACGGCTCGGCGAGACCCTTCAGCGGATCCGCCACCGCGGCGGCGCCCGGTTCGGGGTGCTCTTCCTGGACCTCGACGGCTTCAAACTGGTCAACGACAGTCTCGGCCACGACGCGGGTGACGCCCTGCTGACGCAGGTGGCCGCCCGGATCTCCAGCCAGTTGCCGGCGGGCGACACCGCGGCCCGCTTCGGCGGTGACGAGTTCCTGATCCTCGTCGAGGAGGTCGGCGACCCGCGTGCGCTGAGCGAGATCGCCGACCGGCTGCAGACGGTGCTGTCCCAGCCGTACCTCCTGGAGGGGCACGACGAGACCGTGGTGGTCGGCGCCAGTATCGGTATCACCGTGGGCACCGACCGGTACACCAATCCGGAGGACGTCCTGCGGGACGCGGACATCGCCATGTACTACGCGAAGACGCGCCGTAAGGGCTCGAGCGCGATCTTCCACGAGGCGATGCACACGCGGGTCGTGGACCGGATGCGTGTCGAGACCGATCTGCGGGCGGCGCTGGAGAAACAGGAGTTCGAGCTCCATTACCAGCCCATCATCGACCTGCGCACCGGCCGTACCCGATCGTTCGAGGCCTTGTTGCGGTGGCGGCATCCGGGCCGGGGTCTGCTGGCTCCGGAGCAGTTTCTCGCGGTTGCCGAGGAGACCGACCTCATGCGGCCCATCGGGCTGTGGGTGATGGAGGAGTCCTGCCGGCAGCTCGCCGCCTGGCAGCTCGGGGGACATGGTCCGCAGCCGTCCCGTCTCGCCGTCAATCTCTCGGTCTCCGAGTTCTGGGATCCCGAACTCATCGACAACATCGCCGCGTGCCTGGCGGCGCATCGGCTCACCACCGGAAGCCTCGCGGTCGAGATCACCGAGAGTGTTCTGCTGCGCGATGCCGCCGAGGCGCGTGCGGTCCTCGACCGATTGCACGCACTCGGCTGCGAGCTGCACATCGACGACTTCGGCACCGGCTTCTCCTCGCTGGAGGCGCTGCTCAAGCTGCCCATCGATGCTCTGAAGATCGACAACTCGTTCGTCGCGGGGCTCGGTCACGACCCCAGCAGCGAACAGCTGGTGCAGACCATCCTGCGGATGGGACAGGACCTCGACCTGGATCTGATCGCCGAAGGCATCGAGACCGAGGATCAGCGCCAGATGCTCTCCGGCCTCGGTTGTGACTACGGGCAGGGGTATCTGTTCTCCCCACCGGTGCCGCCCGAGGTCGCCATCATGGTGGTCGGACATCCCGCCTCGGCGTGAAATCCCAGGAGAATCGTTCTGACAGAATCACCGGCGCTCACGACGAGTCGACGCCGGTGTTGGCCCAGCGGGCCGGCAGTTGCCCGCTCCCCGCAGGCCACCGGCATCCAGGTCCTGGGTGCAGGGTCAAGGCCTGCGGCTGGCGCGACGGGCCCCGAGAAGGAACGCCGGGTCACGGTCTAGGTTGAACCGATCGCGGTCGTAGCGGCGAGTGGTGCGCGGGTCGGCGTGCCCCATGGCGTCCTGGACGTCTTCGAGAGGGATGCCCGCCTCGCGAGCGCCGGTGGCGAAGGCGTGCCGCAGCGAGTGCGGGGAAAGCCGGTCTGCGGAGGCGATACCGGCCGACTTCGCCAAGCGGCGAAGGGTGATGAAGATGTTGGGCTCCGCGAGGCGGCCGTCGGCACTGGCGCCGGTAGTGGCGAAGAGAGGGCCGGTGAGCTGATCGGCGCTGGTTCCCGTCGCGGCGGCGCGGGCGGCGAGGTATTCGTCGAGGGCCTGCAGCGTATGTGGGGTAAGCGGGCGCTCACGACTCAGACCGCCCTTGCCGACGAACCGCAGCGTGCGGTGTCCGGCGTTGTGGCTGAGGTCGTCAAGTTCGCGGTCGAGTGCCTCACTGATGCGTAAGCCCAGATCAGCGAGCAGGCGCAGCAGTGCCCGGTCTCGTAGGGCGGCCAGGTAGCGGGCTTGGCCGGTGGGTGTGCGGCTGGCGGCCACGATGCGGGCATCGGCCTGAGCGTCGGCGGCGGCCAGCAGCGCATCGACCTCGTCGAGAGTGAGGCCGGCGGTGGTTGAGGTATGCCGGTTGACTGCGGGCCTTTTGACGGCGGCGACTGGATTGCGAGCGATGGCACCGTCGGTGTTGGCCACCAAATGGGTGTACCAGCTCGAGATCGACGCCAGAGCGCGAGCGACAGTACTGGGCGCGGCCGGTCGGCCCGCACTGCCGGCGCTGCGCCAGACCTTGAACTGAGCCAGATCGGTGGGGCGGGCTGTGAGCGGATCGAGGCGTTCGCGGTCACACCAGTCCAAAAAGGCGCCGAGGTCCCGACCGTGGGCGATTTCGGTGTGGACGGACTCAGCCTCCAACAGCCAGGCGACCGTCAGACGGCGAGGGCTGTACCGGCTGCCGTCGTCTGCGGGCAATGCCGGGAGTGCGGCGACGAGCGCGGCGATCCGGGTGATACGGGCGGCGAGCGGGGCCGGCTCGGCGACGGCGACCGCGTCTCGTGGGGCCGGAAGTCCGGAGGGGACTGTCATCGTCGTCCGATCGCTCGCAGGAAGGTACTCATAGGATAACAGTAACTATTCTATGAGTACCTGATGCGACGCGCGGAGGCAAAGTCGGCCTATTATCGGTTTACCATTACCAGTAATCCGTTAGTTGGTGGTGAGTGGTGAGAAGGCAAACTCGTCAGACCCTTGGGCCTTGGGCTAGGCCGCCCGAATGTTGGTCCCCAAGCGCCGGGCAGGTGCCGGACCGTCGCGTGCTTGATATCGCCGGTTGCGCGTGGCTCGGTAGCATCGAATCCCGCCATACCGAACCTCGCTTATGGACGGTGAGTGGTGACGCTGTCAGAAGACGCGTTCGGCACGCTGCCCGATCCGGCACAGGCCAGTAGCTTCGACGACCTGGCCGATTGGTTGCGCCGGTTGAAGGTCTGGGCCGGTGATCCCTCCTACGAGACGATCAAGGACCGGGTCAACGCGGCCTGGACCGCGGCCGGCAGGCCGGCCGGTGAGCTGGCGACCAAGTCCACCGTCGCGTATTGCTTCCGGCCGGGCCGGCGACGCCTGGACACCGACCTGGTGCTCGCGGTGGTCCAGGCGATGCATCCCGACACCGGGTACGTGGCGTCATGGCGCCAGGCGTTGCGGGTCGTGAGTGGTGAGATCGAGGCGGTGTCCCAGGTCCGGGTTCAGGACAGCCTGCCGCAGGACCTGGCCGGTTTCACCGGCCGCGCAGGCGAAATCGAGCGGCTCCACCATGCTCTACGGGGCGGGGACGCGGTGGTGATCTCGGCGATCGCGGGGATGGCCGGGGTCGGCAAGACCCAACTCGCCGTGCACGCCGGGCACCTGCTGCACCGGGAGCGTCCGTTCGATCAGGTGTTGTTCGTCAACCTGCGGGGGTTCGATCCCGACCCGGCGCAACCGCCGGCCGGCCCGGCCGCCGTCCTGGAGGGGTTCCTGCGCCTGCTCGGGATGCCCGGCCAGCAGATCCCCCACACCCTCGACGCGCGGGCCGCCGCCTACCGCAAGTGCCTCACCGGTATCCGCGCCCTGGTCGTGCTCGACAACGCCGCCGCCGTCGAGCAGGTCCGCCCGCTGCTACCGGCCACACCGGGCTGTCTGACCCTGGTCACCAGCCGGCGCAGCCTGGCCGGCCTGCAGCCCGCCACCCACCTGTCCGTGGACGTGTTCGCCCCCGACGAGGCCCTCGCGTTGCTGGCTCAGGCCGTGCCCGGCGTGCCCGTCGGCCAGGATCCGCACGCCGCGGCCCGGATCGTCCAGCGCTGCGGCTACCTGCCCCTGGCCCTGAGCCTGATCGCCGGGCACATCCGCAACACACCCGGCTGGACGCTGACCGACCACGCCGACCGGCTCGACGAACGCCACCAGGACCGGCGTCTGGACACCGCCGTCGAACTCGCTCTCAACCTGTCCTACCAGCATCTGCCCGCGCAGCGGCGGCGACTGTTCCGGCTGGCCGCGCTGCACCCCGGCGAGGACCTCGACGCCTACGCCGCCGCGGCCCTCGCCGACATCGATCTGCCCGCCGCCCGCGATCATCTGCACCACCTGTGCCGCGACCACCTGCTGCAGCAGAGCGCCCCCGGCCGGTACACCTTCCATGACCTGGTACGCGTCTACGCCACTGTCCGGGCCACCGACGAGGACCGTCCAGCGGAACGCCGTACCGCCCTGACCCGCCTGTTCGACTTCTACCTCGCCGCTGCGGCCACCGCCATGAACACACTGCACCCCGCCGAGGCCCACCGGCGGCCCGTGATCCCACCGGCCGGCACCCCGGCCCCGGACCTGACCGATGCGGACACCGCCCGGGAGTGGCTGGACACCGAACGGCCCGCCCTGGTCGCGGTCGCCGTCCACACCGCCGGTCACGGCTGGCCCAGCCACACCACCCGGCTCTCGCGCACCCTGTTCCGATACCTCGACGGCGGCCACCACACCGATGCCTTGACCGTGCACGGCCACGCCCACCACGCCGCCCGTGACAGCGGCGACGCGACCGGACAGGCCCACGCCCTGACCAACCTCGGCGCCGCCCACTCGTCGCTGGGCCGGCACGGGCCGGCCATCGAGCACTACCAGCAGGCCCGGGAGCTGTTCCGGCAGGCCGGCGACCCGGCCGGCGAGGCCCGCACCCTGATCAACCTCGGCGCGGTCGCGGCGCAGACGGGTCAGTACCGCACGGCCACCGACCGATTCGAGCAAGCACTGATCCTGCACCGGCAGACCGGCGACCGGACCGGTGAGGCCAGCGCGCACAACAACCTCGGCGACGTCGAGGGCCGGCTGGGCCACCACCGGGTCGCCGTCGAGCACTTCGAGCAGGCCCTGGCCCTGCACCGGCAGGCCGGCAACCGGGACGGCGAAGCCCGCACGCTGAACAGCCTCGGCGAGGTCGAACTGCGGTGGGGCCGCAACGGGCCGGCCGGCGATCACCTCCGGCAGGCCCGGACCCTGTCACGGCGACTCGGCAACCATGCTGGCGAAGCCTGGGCGCTGGACAGTCTCGGCACCCTCGACACCCGCCTCGGACGGCCCGCCCAGGCCGCCCGGCACCACCAGCAGGCTCTGACCATCTTCCGCGACACCGGCGAACGAGATGGCGAAGCCCAGGCACTCAACGGCCTCGGCGAAGCCGCCCACACCACCGGTGACACCGCCGACGCCCTCACCCACCACACCGCGGCCCACATCGCCGCCGCCGACACCGGCAACCGCGAGCAGCAGGCCCGCGCCCTCACCGGCCTCGGCCACGTCCACCACACCCTCGGCGACCCGGCCCTCGCCCGCGAGCACTACCGGCACGCCCTGGCCCTCTACACCGACCTCGGCATGCCCGAAGCCGATCAGGTCCGCACCCACCTCGCCGCCCTCGACGACAACGCCGCCGAACAGCGGTAACCGGTGCCCGCCGATCCGGCGGCCGGGTGGCGCGGTCAGGAGCCCGGGGTGACCAGGGTGCCGGCGCTGGCCAGGATCGCCAGCATCACCAGGACGGCGGCCATGGCGACCGCGAACCTGCGGGCCTTGCCGGTCTTGCGGCGGCCCGGCAGCACGGCCGCGATCATCGCGGCGATCAGGCCGCCGATGACCAGCGGGACCAGGACGACGGCGTTGCCGACATGCAGCGGCAGGATGTCGGAGGCGTCGTAGAGGGCCAGGATCAGCGCGGGCACACCGAACATGACGCCACCGACGGCCGCGACCATGTTGAACGTCTCCTGCGCCTGGGCCTCGCGTGTCACGGCGATCGTGGAGGCGGCGTTGAGCAGGCTGTGCAGCAGTGGCGCCTCGGCGCACGCCTCGGTCTCCATGGCGCGGCACTGGCGTACGCCGGCGTCCAGGATGGGGAACCACGCGGCCCGTTTGGCGCGCCGCCCGCCGGGCCGCGACGGCAGTGCCGGATCCTGCAGGCGGCGCTGGGCGTGGTAGGCGGCCGGGTTGGTGATCCACGCACCCATGCCGCCGCGAGCCGCCTCGCGGGCCTCGTCGGCGACCCGGCCGATCAGGGTGGACAGTTCGACGACGTCGGCGAGGATGCCTTCCAGCTTGTGGGTGCTGCCGCGCAGGCTGGAGCCGACCAGGTGCTCCATGCAGTACCGGAAGGACCGCAGCGCGCGGATGCCGTCGCGGGACCGTTCGGCGTGTGCCTTGGCGATCTCGGTGGCCAGGCCTTCGGGGTCAGCGTGGCTGCCGTACGGCACGGCCCGGATCGCCGTGCCGAGCAGGTCGGTCAGCCGGTCGTCGGTCATCTCCATGCGCCAGTTGGTGGCGGTCGGCCCGGCGGGGCTGTCGCCCGCGTCGGTCAGCCACAGGCCGCGGACCACGACGGTCAGGGTGGTGCGCAGATCGCGGTGCACCGTCACCCGGATGTCGCCGACGACGATCAGCCGTTGCTCACCGGAGTTCAAAATCGACAGCAGCGGTACGGCCCGGACCGCGGCCCCGTCCGGGACGGTCACGTCGTACGAGTGCGGGTAGGCGCTTGCCTGCTCCGGTCCGACGATGTCGACCGTCACGCTGAACGGGGCGGTGGGCCGCCGGCGGGTATTGATCGTCATCGCCCCGAAGAGTGCCATGACGGCAGGGTAGAGCGTGCTGTCAGCCCGGCCGCACCCGCCTGCGGCAGCGCGTCCGTCTATTCGTAGAACTCGCAGGGATCGCGGAAGTAATATCTGGTCTCCCCGGACGCGTCGAGTTCGGCCCAGCAGGCTTCGTAGTCCTCGGCGGTACGCCGTTGCGGGCCGGTCTCCTCCTGCGACGTGCCCTGTTCCTGGTCCTCGGAGCCGGTCAGTTCAGCGATATCGTCCGCGGCATCATTGATTGCGTCCTCGATGTCCGGGAGAGTGCAGCATTCCTGAGCCGGTACCGCGTGGATCGTCGCAGCTCCTGCCGGTGCTGCCAGCACGGGAACGATACCGATGGCCGCCGCGGCCGCGAGGCCGGCTCCCGTGGCGAGAAGTCGCATCAATCTGTGCATCTCGAGTCCCCTCCGACCGGCGCCGCATTCTCACGAAAATGGGGCCCGCGCCGTTTCAAACATCGACTTGGTCCCCAAAATGTAGGGGCGCTGCATCGGGACGGAGACCGGTTCGAAGAATTCGATACGTCTGTCTTTCAGGAGCGCGACGGCCCCGCGGTGAGATGCTGTTCCGCCCGCCGCCGGGTGCTGTCGTCATCGGACTCGCGGGCCACTGCCAGCAGCCGGGCGCGTACGTCGTCGGGCAACCGGGCGATATCGCGTCTCAGGTGCGCGCGGCTCTTCCAGGCGCACAGGTGCCGCACGGCGCCGGCGGCGACGCGGTCGTCCGGGAAGCGTTGCAACGCGTCGATGATCTCGGCGATCGGGGTGTCGGCGAGTGCGGGTGCGGGCAGCGTCTCGTACACCGGATAGCCGGAGTAGCGCCCGGTCCCCGAGCCGTACCAGGTCAGCAGGGCGGCGGCGCGTTCGGCCGGGTCCGGGAAGGCCTGGGCGAGACGGTCCGTGACGAGGGCGTGCACACTTGGCGCGATCACTCCGGTGGTGTGCGCGGCGGCGATCGCCAGATCCAGAAGGTCGCGTACGGCGGCGGGCGCCGCAGCTGTCCAGGCCTGCCTGCCGAGCAGTTCCCGCTCGCGTTCGGCCTGCCGGTGCTCGGCCTGGACGAGTGGGCCGTCGACGCCGTGCCGGGCGAGCCAGTGCAGCACCCGGTCGCCGTCGCGCAGGAGGGCGTCGCCGTTCCAGCCCGTCCAGCGCAGCGCGACGCCGTGGTGCAGTCCGACGACGGTCCGCCGGTCGTCACCGCCGGTGAACACGAACTCCAGGTCACCGTGGCACATGCAGTAACCGTCGGTGACGCGCTCGACGGTCAGGGCCTCGCGCAGCAGCTCGAGCTCCGCCGGATCGGCGACATCCAGTACCGGGTCCCCGGGCGCGCCGACCGTGGTCACGCGGACCCGGATCGCGCCGGAGAGCAGTTCGTCGAGCGTTGCCAATCGGGGTGTCCGTCCTTCAGGTGGCGGTGAAGAGCACGGACCGCCCGGCGGTCGCGGCGCGCTGGAAGAAGTCGCGCAGGTCGACGAAGTTCGCCCACGTGTATTCGAAGTCGGTGTCGTCACCGGCCTCGTCGGCGGCGAGCAGCGCTCGTTCCTGTTCCCGGGTGATCGCGAAGTGGACGCCCAACACGTCGAGGATCTTACGTGTGGCGATGGCGCGTCGGGCGTACCCGATGAGGGTTTTGAAAGGTTTGAGCGGCAGGCGCAGGACGCTGGTGCCGCCAAGGCGGTCGTGTTGTCTGTGATGGTGGCCGGGTGGGTATTGGCGACCACGGTGATTGCCGGAGCCGGGCGCACCCTGGGCCGTGGCGGTCCGGGAGCGTGATCACCGGGGTGGGTCATGCGTGGCTCGCCCGGCTGGACGAGAATGAGCCTGCACGAATGCATTTCGACTTGAAGGGACCTCTTCCTTGAGCGCTGGACTCGCAGCCCTGCTGGACGACGTGGCGGTTCTGGCGCGTGCGGCGGCCGCGTCCGTCGATGACGTCGGAGTGGCCGCCGCGAAGGCCGGGGCCAAGGCCGCCGGCGTGGTCATCGACGATGCCGCCGTGACCCCGCAGTACGTGCGTGGTCTCGCCGCGGAGCGGGAGATCCCGATCGTCAAACGCATCGCCATCGGCTCGTTGCGCAACAAGTTCCTGATCATCCTGCCGGTGATCCTGCTGCTCAGCCAGTTCCTGCCGGTGCTGCTGACGCCGCTGCTGATGGTCGGTGGCGCCTACCTGTGCTACGAGGGCGCCGAGAAGATCTGGGAGCGGATCGCCCATCACGAGGAACACGCCGCCGAGCAGCAGCCCGAGGAGAAGGTCCTGGTCGCCGGCGCGATCCGCACCGACCTGATCCTGTCCGCCGAGATCATGGTGATCTCGCTGAACGAGGTCGCCACCGAGACGTTCTGGGCGCGGCTGGCGATCCTGTCGGTCGTCGCGGTGATCATGACGGTGCTGGTGTACGGCGCGGTCGGCCTGATCGTGAAGATGGACGACGTCGGGCTGCGCCTGGCCGAGAAGGACAGCAAGGGTGCGGCCAAGTTCGGCCGGGGCCTGGTCAAGGCGATGCCGAAGGTGCTGACAGCGCTCAGCGTGATCGGCACGGCGGCGATGCTGTGGGTCGGTGGTCACATCCTGCTGGTGGGTGCCCACGAGCTGGGCTGGCACGGCCCGTACTCGCTGGTCCACGACGCCGAGCACGCCGTGCACGAGGCGACCGGCGCGCTCGGCGGTGTGTTCGGCTGGACGGTGAACACGCTGCTCAGCGCGGTCGTCGGTCTGATCGTCGGTGGTCTGATCGTGGCGTTCATGGCGGTGACCTTCCACCGCAAGAAGTCCCACGGCGACGACACCCCGCCGGCCTCGGCGGCTGCTGCTCCATCAGCCGCCGATTCGGCGGCCACTGAACCGGCGGCCACTGGTTCGACCGTCGCTGGTTCGACCGTCGCTGGTTCGACCGTCGCTGGTTCGACCGTCGCGCCCGAGCAGGCCGCTCCGGAGAAGCCCGCGGCGAGTCCGGCCGCCGATGCCGGACCGGCGGAGACCGATCCGCCGCAGAAGTGAACGGCTGACGACGGCCCGACCTGCCCCGGCAGGCCGGGCCGTCGTCGTCTACCGGATCAGGCGACCGGGACCGGGGTCAGGTGCCGGGCGAAGAAACGGACCGCGCTGTCGAGCTCGAACTCCGGCATCCGGTCGCCGTGGCGGCCCGGGTAGGCGTGCAGGGCCTTCTCCGTGGAGCCGAACGCCTCGTACAGGGCGAGGCTGTCGGCGCGCGGGACCCGTTCGTCGTCCCAGGCGATGACGAACTCGACCGGAACCGTGATCGCGGCGGCGAGTTCGGCCGAAGCCGCGCCGCCGCCCAGGCCCAGCACGGCCGCCCGTACCCGCGGCTCGGCGGCCACGAACGGGACGCCGAGGCCGCATCCCAGCGACACACCCCAGTAGCCGACCGGCCCGGCGCCGACATGCTCGAGTTCCTGGACGGCGTCCAGGACCGAGCGCCATTCCGGAACGGTGTACCCGGCGGCCATGCGCTGGAAGGCAGCCAGCAGCGGGGCCACGTCCTCGCCGGCCTCGATGCGGGCCTGGTTCTCGGTGGCGATCCGGTGCAGTTCGGGATGCGGGGGCCGGTCGCCGTGGCTGGGCACGTCCACGGACACCACGGCGACGCCCAGGTCGGTGACGAACCGGTGCGCCCGGTACAGCACGGCGGGGTGCTTCTTGTGCTGGCCGCCGCCGTGGCCGATGACGATCAGCGGGCGGGTGCCGGTGGCGCCGGCCGGGGTCCACAGGACGCCGGGAAGCCGGCCGAGGGTGAACAGTTGCTCGTGAATACCGTCAGACGAGCTGGTGGAGAGAACGCGCATAGGGAATCGAGCCCTTTCGGAATGCCTGTACGGGCACTCCCCGGGCCATGCGAGGCGGGGAGTCCCGATCGGTCACAGCGTTGATCGGTCTCACCTCCTCAGGTCGTCCTTCGTGCACGGCGCCGGAAAACTACCACAGCTACCGGATCGTTTGTACGGCAACCTCGTGGCCGCCGTAGGCCTCGGGGACGCAGGTGACGATCACACCGTTCAGCATTCTCGCCTCGTGCAGCACCTGAGCGGCCATCAGCGGACCGATCAATGCCGTCTGCACGGGGTGATGCTGCAGCCTGGGCGCCGCGATGCGGCCGATCTCGACAGCGACATGCGGGCTGAGGTCGATCGTCAGCAGGCTCCGCACGCCGAGAATCCGGTCCCAGTGCGACGGCTTCGCTCCCAGAACGGCCTGGGCCTCGGCGATCGCCAGGGTCGGCACGATCACGAACCGGTCACCGGCGTCAGCGTCGTCGAAGAGCCGCATGAGCGTCTGATGGCCGGAGAAGAGCTGGACCAGGGCGGAGGCGTCGAGGATGTGCGGACGAGCCAGAGTCATGCAGCGCGCTGCCGGCGGCGGGCGATGATCGCCTCGACCTGGGCGTCACCGTCAGCGAGCCACTGCTGGTAGGCGCGTTCTTCTTCCTCGGTGAACGGCTTCGGCTCGGGCAGACCCAGCAGTTCGGCAAGGCGGCGGCTGGGCGGCACGTCGGGCTTGTCGGCGTCGTCGGTCACGCCGCGAAGTCTAATCACCGCGAGGCGACCCGAGCAGGTCTTGTCCACCCGTTCGAGTGACGGTCAAGGGATCGATAAGGCTGCCGTCGCACACGGCACAGGTGTGGTCGTCGTCCTTGACCAGGTTCACATGGCCGCAGCCGGGACAGCACCGGAACGTGAAAGCGCTGGTGAACCCGCCCGGGTGCGTGATGCCAGCGGCGTCGAGGGCGGCTGCCGCGTCGGGCCAGCAGGACGGGTCGGGGCCGTATCCGGTCGACTGGTTGGTGATGTCGGTGACGTCGCCGTCCGTACCGAAGGTGATCTCCCCGGCGGCCAGGACGTCCTCACCGCCCGCGCAGGCGACGTGCTCGCTGCGGCGTGGGGCCAGCCGCAGCACGCCGTCGGCGGTGACCACGTAGGTGAACGGTTCGTCCCGGTCCCGCGGGTCGGTGTCGGCCAGCCAGGCCCACAGGTCGGCCGCCGAGCGGAGAGGCCGTCCGGGCGGGGCGTCGCGGGCGGCTATCTCGGCCGGTCCGAGGTACCGGTAGCGCATCGGTCCTCCAGGGGCGCGGTGATGGCGAAGCTGCGGCACGGCGGTATTCAAGCCGCTGAGCCGGGGCTGAGGGAATCGATTATCGATCTCTACGCTGCGGTGCATGGGTGGCAACGGTGCGGTGGCGATGTTCGTGGGACTGGTCGACCACTCGGTGGAGCGGATCCGGGAGATCGCCGCTGATCCGCGGCGTTTCGACCGGCAGGAGGTCGCCCGGATCGCCGACGTGTGGGACAACAACACCTCGCATTTCTTCGCCGTGCTGCAGGCCCGGCCGTGGCGCCGTGACCTGCTGGCCAGGCGGGCGTTGCGCTGGATGGCCGCGTTCGGGTCGCAGCGGCGGGCCTGGATGATCCGGCAGGGCGGCGAGCCGATGCTGCGGCTGCTGGGGCCGGCGCGACCGGAGGAGTTGTTCTACCGCGACTATCAGGGCCACGTCCGCGCGAGCCCGCTGCCGCTGGAGTTGTCCGGGCTGGCCGTCGACTACGACCTGCCGCGGGCGACGGCGACGCTGGTGCGGGTCGAGCGCGCCGGTGCCGGGTTCGACGGAATCGTCATGCTGCGGGTGCCGCGACGGTACGCCGACGGCGACTGCACCGTGCAGCTGCGGCTGTCCGGCGTCCGGCAGGCGCGAGTCGACAGCGGCGATGTCACGGGGGCCGACGTCGGCGCGGGCCCGGCCGGTATCGAGGTGCGCGTCGGGTCGGCGGGGACTCTGGTGGCCGGCAGTGTCGAGGTGTGGCCGTACGACGACGGGCTCTGGCATCTGTCGCGGACCGGCCGGGCCGCCGACGCGATCACCGCCCCGTGGGTGAAAGCGCGGCGGCGCCTGCCGGTGCCGGGGCCGGCCGGCGCACCGAAGGCGGCGGCGTTCGCGTTCCACCAGTCGATGATCCAGATCCGGCGGGTACGGTCGGAGACCGCGGTCGCGCGGGTGCGGATTCTCGAGCGGTGTGCCGTGCTGGCCGATGCCGGTACCCGGGCGGTCGCGGCGGCGCGGACGCGAACGTTCGCTGATCTCGGCGAGCAGTGGTCGTCTGAGCTGCCCGACCTGGACGGTCCAGCGGACCGGATCCCGGCGGGGGCCGTGCTGTCGCTGGCCGCCTGCTCGCCGGACAGCACGACGGTCAACGTCGCCGAGCCGGTCGAGGGCCGGTGGCGCCTGGGCGCGGCCCGCCTGCCCGGACCGGGCCGGATCGTGCTGGCCGACGATCGTCTCTCACTGGACGGCGAAGGGGACAGCGAAAGCCCCTGATCGATCTCTACGCTGCCGGGCATGGGCGGGGACGGTGCCATGTCGATGTTCGCCGGGCTGATCGACAGCTCGGTGGAGCGCGTCCGGAGCATCGCCGCTGATCCGCGGCGTTTCGACCGGCAGGAGGTCGCCCGGATCGCCGACGTGTGGGACAACAACAGCAAGCATTTCTTCGGGATCCTGCAGGTACGCCCGGACCGGCTGCGGGAGCGTCTGGCCCGGCGCGGGCTGGAGTGGATGGCCGGGCCCCGTGCGGCGCGGCGGGCGTGGATGGTCGATCACGGCGGCCCGGCGCTGGAGCGGCTGCTCGGCCCGGCCGTGCCGGCGACGCTGTTCTTCCGTGACGGTCTCGGGCAGGTCCGGGCCGGTCTGCTGCCGCCTCCGGTCGCCGGGCTGGACGTCGACTACGACCTGCCGCGGGCGCGCATCGTCGCGGTGCGCGTCGAGCGTGGCGGGGCCGGTTTCCGGGGGCTGGTGACACTGCGGGCGCCACGCCGGTTCGGCGGCGGTGAGGGCGATGTTCTTCTGCATTTCACGGGGGTACGGCTGGCGCGCTTCGACAGCGACGACCTGCTCGCTGCGGTCGTGTCCGATGGTGCTGAGCTGCGGTTCGGGACCGCCGGGGTGGTGCTGGCCGACGAGGTGACGGTCAGCTTCGACGATCCGTTCTGGCATCTGTCGCGCACCGCCCGGGCCGTGGAGGCGGTCGCGCTGCTCAAGGATCGGCGGCCGCCGGTGGTGCCGTGGGCGGCGGCGTGGGAGCCCGGGCACCGGTTCCGCGACGCGATGGTGCGCGTGCGGCAGGTGCGGTCACCGACCGGGGTGTCGTGGGTTCCGCTGCTCGAGCTGTGCGATCTGCTGGCCGGGGCCGGCAGCCGTGCGCTGGCCGCCGGGAATCTGCACGGCCGGGCCCGGCGGACGGCGTTGCACGAGCTGGCGGTGGCGTGGGGTGCCGAGGTGCCGGATCTCGGCGGCACGGCCGATCGGGTGCCGGACGCCGCGGTGCTCACCCTCGCGGCCTGGCACGAGCAGCCGTCGGAGATGCTGGCGAACTACGCCCTCCCGGCGCCGGGCCCGCCCGGCTGGTCGCTGGGCGCGGCCCGGATCTCCCGTCCGGCCCGGGTCCGCCTGACGTGCGAGGGTGACGTCCTCTCGGCACACACGCGGTGAGCACCGGAACGCAAGTCACCGCGCTGCGCGTACCACCGGCATGGCGGGAGAGAGCCGCCCTGCCGCACCACCGCGGAGGGTCTCAGCGGCGGGTGCCGGCCGGGATCACGCCGAAGCCGGGCAGGACGCGCTGGGTGACCGCGCGGGTGGCGGCGAGCTGGACGGCGGCGCGGCGGCGGCGTTCGGCGAGGACCGCGACCAGGAACAGCCAGGGTGGGGTGCCGGACGGGGGTGCCGGGGAGACCTTGGCCTTGACCTCGGCGTGCAGGCTCTGGCCGAGGACCGAGCGGTACGGTTCGGCGAAGTGGTAGGAGCGGGCCGCGAACTGGCGGATCGCCTCGGCCAGGTCGTCGTCGACGGCGGACAGATCGGCGTCGGCGGCCCACAGGGCGAGGCCCGCGGGCATGCCGGGGACCAGGTTCCACGGCACGGGACGGCGCTCGTGGACGACCAGGGTACCGGCGGCGAGGTCGCCGAGGCGGCGGCCGCGGCGGGAGGCGAGCATGGTGCCGAGGCTGCCGGCCCAGGTGACCATCGGCATGAGCAGGCCGGGCCATTCGACGGCGAGGCCGATCAGCGAGCGGGTGAAGGCGTGCCGGGCGCGGATGGGGCCGCCGTCCTCGCGGATGACCCGCAACCCCATGATCATTTTGCCGAAGCTGCGGCCGTTGCTAACGGTCTCGACGATCGTCGGGTAACCCACGGCGACCAGGGCGACGCCGATCAGGTAGACGGTCTCGGGGCGCAGCAGTTCACCGTACGGCTCGGGCAGCAGATCGGTGATGATCAGGTAGGCGGCCGTGAGGAAGCCGAGGACGACCATCTGCATGAAGATGTCGAACATGAGCGCGATGGCGCGGGAGCCCAGGCGGGCGGGGCGCACGTCGATCTCGACGGCTTCGGCGGTGGTGAGCACCCGGACAGTCAACACGATGCGTTGTCTACTCTGCGAGGGTGGATCTCGATGCGTACGTGGCCGAGCACGGCGGTGAGTGGCGCCGGCTCGAGGTGCTGGTCGCCCGCCGCCGGCTGAATCCGGCGGAAGTGGACGAAATGGTCCTGCTGTATCAGCGGGCGGCCACCCACCTGTCGATCGTGCGCAGCCGGACCCCGGACGCGGTGATCCTGGCCGACCTGTCGCGGCTGGTACTGGCCGGCCGGGCGGCGATCAACCGCAGTGAGCGCCTGTCGTGGCGGCCGGCCGCCGATTTCGTGGCGTTCGGGCTGCCCGCGGCGCTGTATCGGACCCGCTGGTGGTGGCTGACGGTGTCGGTGCTGATGGTCGGCGCGGCGTGGGGGCTGATCGAGTACGCGCTCAACGATCCGACGGTGCTGCAGGACTGGTTCGGGGCGCATCCGGACGAGGCGCAGCTGGTCGACGACTTCGTCAACTACTACAGCGAGGACCGCGCGGCGACGTTCTTCAGTGCGGTGTGGGTCAACAACGCGATGCTGGCCGCCCAGTGCCTGGCGGCGGGTGTGCTGATCCTGCCGGTGTTCTACCTGCTGGGCACCAACCTGATCAACATCGGGATGATGGGTGCCGCGATGTTCGACGCCGGTGCCGGTGACGTGTACCTGACCTACATCGCCCCGCACGGGTTCCTGGAACTGACCGCGCTGTTCATCGGTGCCGGGGTGGGGCTGCGCATCGGCTGGTCGTGGATCGCGCCGGGCCCGCTGATGACCCGCCGGGAGTCGCTGGTGCACTGGGCCAAGCAGGGCATGATCGTCGCGGTCGGCATGGTGTTCGTGCTGCTGGTCTCCGGCATCCTGGAGGCCTATGTGACGCCGTCGCCGCTGCCCGCACCGGTGCGGGTCGGTATCGGTGGCGTGCTGTGGGTGCTGTTCCTGGCGTACGCCCTGGTGTGGGGTAAGGCCGTTCAGAGCCGCCCGGAGGCCTTGAGCAGCAGGTAGACGTCGGCGACCTGCCCCGCGAAGGTGCCGGCGTCCGCGTCGACGACGGTCGCCCCGGAGTGGGCGAGCACGTCGCGGACCCGGTCGCGTTCGGCCAGCACCCGCTGGGCGGCCGCGGCCCGGTGCACGTCGGCGGCGCTCGCCCCGTCGGGCAGGTTGGCGAGCCGGCTGACCAGCGGATCGCGGACGCCGGCGACGATCACCTTGTGCCGGGCGGTGAGTTTCGGCAGCAGCGGCAGCAGCCCGGCGATCATCGGTGCGGTGTCGAGCGCCGTGAAGATCACCAGCAGGGCGCGTTTGCGGTCGCGGCGCAGCATCTCCTGGCCGAGCAGGGTGAAGTCGGTCTCGGCGAGCTCCGGGTGCAGCGAGGCCATGGCGTCGATGAGCCGGCCGAGTTTCGCGCGCTGGCCGCCGCCTTCGACGCGGGTGCGGACCTTGGCGTCCATGGCGAGCAGGTCGACGCGGTCGTCGGCGCGGGTGGCCAGCACCGACAGCAGCAGGGCGGCGTCTATGGACGCGTCCAGCCGGGGTGCGTCGCCGATGCGTACGGCCGAGGTCCTGCCGGTGTCGACGATGCAGAACACCCGCCGGTCGCGTTCCGGGCGCCAGGTCCGCACGACCACGTCGTGGGCGCGGGCGCTGGCCCGCCAGTCGATCGAGCGGACGTCGTCGCCGATCACGTACTCGCGCAGCGCGTCGAACTCGGTGCCCTGCCCGCGGCCGCGGGTGACGACGGTGCCGTCGACGATACGCAGCCGGGCCAGCTTCTCCGGCAGGATGCGCCGCGACGGGAACCGGGGCAGCACCCGCAGTGACCAGGCGGGGGTGTTCTTCTCGTTCCAGGTCTGCCGGCGCTGCCGGTAGGCCAGTCCGAGCGGCCCGGCCGAGCGCAGCGTGACCCGCACGGCGGGCCGGTCGCCGTGCCGGGTCGGGGTCAGGATGCTGGTGAACGCGTGTTCGGCGCCTTCGCGCAGCACGGCGGTGTGGAACAGCGGCCCGGCGCCGGCCGACGGCACCCAGCTGTCGCGCAGGTGCAGCCGCACGGTGCGGCGGCCGGTGTTGGCGACGGTGAGCACGACCCGGGCGGTGTTGCCGAGCCAGACGGTCCGGTCGCCGTCGCGGCGCAGCCGCAGCCCGGTCAGCGGCCCGGCGATCGCCAGGTCGAGTCCGGCCAGCAGCGCGGCGACGGCGAGGACGGCTCCCAGGGTGGGCCAGGGCGCCGGGCCGAGGGCGACCAGCGGCAGCCCCAGCGCCGGCAGCAGCGCGAAACGCCGCGTGATCATCTCGGTGCCGGGACGGCGGCCAGGACCGCGGCGAGCACGCCTTCGACGGTGGCGCCGTCGAGTTCGGCGTCGGCGCGCAGCCGGACCCGGTGCCGCAGGGTGGGCACGGTGAACGCCTTGACGTCGTCGGGCACCACGTAGTCGCGGCCGTTGAGCCACGCGTTGGCCTTCGACACCGCCAGCAGGGCGGTGGCGCCGCGCGGGGAGGCGCCCAGCTCCAGCGCGGGCGCGGTGCGGGTGGCGCGGCACAGGTCGACGATGTACGCCAGCACGGTGTCGGCGACGGCGACGCGCTGCACCGCGTACCGGCCGGAGATCAGGTCGGCGGGCCCGGCGACGGGCTGCACGCCGGCGGCCTTGAGGTCGCGCGGGTCGAAGCCGTGGTGGTGGGCGCGCAGGATGTTGAGTTCCTCGTCGCGCTGCGGCAGCGGCACCGACAGTTTCAGCAGGAACCGGTCGAGCTGGGCCTCCGGCAGCGGGTAGGTGCCCTCGTACTCGATCGGGTTCTGGGTGGCGGCGACCAGGAACGGCTGCGGCAGCGGCCGTGGCGTGCCGTCGACGGTGACCTGCCGTTCCTCCATGGCCTCCAGCAGCGCGGCCTGCGTCTTCGGCGGTGTCCGGTTGATCTCGTCGGCGAGCAGCAGGTTGGTGAACACCGGCCCGGCCCGGAAGTTGAACGCGGCGCTGTGCGCGTCGTAGATCAGCGACCCGGTGACGTCACCGGGCATCAGGTCGGGGGTGAACTGCACCCGTTTGGTGTCGAGGTCCAGTGCGGTCGACAGGGCCCGGACGAGCAGGGTCTTGGCGACGCCGGGGACGCCTTCGAGCAGCACGTGCCCGCCGCAGAGCAGCGCGACCAGCACCCCGCCGACGACCGCGTCCTGACCGACGACGGCTTTGCCGACCTCGATGCGCAGCCGGCCCAGGGCCTCGCGGGCCTGGTGGGAATCGGTTGTCACGACTGCTCTCCTTCATGCGGTGGCGTTGGTGTGCTGGTGACGTCACGGACCAGGTGTTGCAGCAGGGTGGCGGCCTCGACGAGGTCGCTGTTGCTGCCGGCCGAGTCCCGGTCCAGGATGTCGCGCACGTAGCGGACCGGCAGACCGGCCCGGTGGGCGATCTGCTCGCTGTCGGCGTGCGGCGCCAGCCCGAGGTGGGTGGTGAGTTTGCGGCGGGCGGCGGCGCGCAGGATGTCCAGCGACGAGTCGCGGGCGCGGGCCCGCTGGTAGAGGCGGGCGTGGCCGAGCATCGTCTCGTTGGCGGGCACCTTCGACGGCAGCGGTTCGGCCACGGGCGCGCCGAGGCGGCGGGCCGCGGCGATCGCCAGCGCCAGCAGGATCAGCGCGAGCAGGATCAGGGTGGTGATCAGGGCCGGTGGCAGGCTCTGGACCAGCGGGTCGGACGGCAGTCCTCCGCCGCCGGCCTCGCTGTCACCCTCGGCTCGCCCGTCACCGTCGGCCTCGCCGTCGCCCGGGTACGGGGAGGCCTCGTCGTCGTAGTAGCCGTCGTCGGCGTAGCTCTCGCCGGGCCGCAGCGGCCCGTCGTAGGTGTCGTCGGGGTCGGGCCGGTCACGGGTCCGCGTCGGGGTCGGCGGCGTGGGGCTCGGGGTGGCCCGGTCGCGTTCGTGCACGTCGAGCCAGAGCACGCGCTGGTGCTGGGCGAGCAGGCCGACGACGAGGGTGGCGTTGCCGTGCTCGGCGATGCGGTCGTCGCGGAACGGGTCGGGCGAGCCGACCAGGGTGACGTTGTACCAGCTGTGCCTGAACACGGCCACGGCGCCGTTGTAGCAGACGCTGCCGCGGCTGGTGCGGTACTCGGTCTTGCGCACGGCGGCCGGCCCGGCGTCGTTGGCGATCTTGTCGCCGCAGATGGGTGCGGCCACGCCGGTGTTCCAGTACGTGTTGGCGACGGTGGCGGGCCAGCCGCTGCGCCGCAGCGCGGACGCCGACGGGTTCACCGCGACGATCGTGCTGCCGGCGGGCAGGCTCCGGATGCTCTCCAGGTCGGCCAGGTCGGGGGTGGCCAGGAACAGGGTGACGGCGGCGCTGCCGGAGTTCGCGGCCTTCACGGCCTGTTCGGTGCTGGTGAACCGGTCGACGGCGATGCCGCGGGCCCGTAGCCGCTCGGCGAGGGTGCCGCCGCTGATCTGCTGGACCTGCTGGGGGGTCAGGTATTCCGGGTCGTCGTCGTCGGGTGTCTCGACGGCGTGGACGATCAGGGTGCCGGTGATCAGGGCGGTCAGGGCGGCGAACGGGATCGCGGCCCGTAGCCAGCGCTTCATCGGGCGGCTCCGTCGTCGATGCCGGCGCGGACCTCGGCGGTCAGGTCGCGCATCCGGTCGTCCTCCGGTCGTCCGGCGGGGCGGTGGCCGTACCACACCTCGGAGAACAGGCCGGTGGCGCTGGTCAGGGCGGGTGCCACGCCGGGGCGGCCGGTGCCGGCCTCGGTGGTGATCTCGTGGGCGGTGGTGCCGGGTTCGGGGGCGACCACGCCCGCGCGGGTCAGGACGGTGACGGTGTCGCGCAGCCGTTCGCGGATCGCCTCGGCGTAGCGGCCCTCGGCGGCGAGCCGGTCGGCCAGCGACAGCGCGGCGCCGGCCGGCGCCGGTTCGGCGGGTTTGCCGCGGGTGGCGGCGGCCCGGGTGACCGGTTGCTGGCTGTGCCTGGCCTTCTTGCGGCGCTTGATCCGCGGCAGCCGCAGGCGGGGCATCCGCAGGCGGGGCCAGCGGCGCGGCACCCAGGCGGGCCACCAGTACCAGCCGGCGGCGATCAGGCCGGTCACGGCGAGCAGGATCAGCAGCATCACCGCGGGCGGGACGGTGTCGAAGATCCGTCCGATGAACTCGTCGTAGCCTCTCATCGGCGTACCACCAGCGCGGCGGCGGTGTCGCGGCCCAGGCTGCGGGCTCGGTTGACCGAGATGTCCAGGCCTTCGGTGCGGATGCGGATCTCCAGCAGCAGCACCGCGTCGAGGCAGCCCAGCGCCGCGTAGGCGACCGTGTTGGCCAGGGTCCAGGCGATCGGCACGGCCCAGGCCAGCCACCAGTCCCAGCCGGCGACCGAGGTGAACATGTCGGCGGCGAAGATCCAGCCGCTGCCGAGGGCGAGCCGGATGACCAGCCACACCAGGTAGCCGAGCAGCCGCAGGAACACCCCGCGCATGCCGCCGCGGGTGGCGCGGCCGACGGCGCGGCCGATCGCGGTGAACGGGTTGGCGGTGCGGTCGACGGCCAGTACGGCGGTGGCCATCCCGGCGAGCCCGTAGACGAAGATCACACCGATGAATCCGGCCAGCGCGGCGCCGAAGGTCAGCGCGCTGAGCAGGGCGGCGATCATCAGGGCCGGCAGTGGCCGGGCCCGTTTGAACAGGTCACGGTTGCGCAGCCGGTGGCCCAGCAGGGCCGGTCCGGCGGCGGCGCCGGCGAGCGCGCCGAGCACGGCGATGATGAACGCCTCGGTGGCCAGGCCGGTCGCCACGACCGGCACCCAGTCGAGTTTCGCGGTGCTCAGCTGCCAGTAGTAGAGCGGCGGTGCCAGTTCGGCGCCCTCACGCAGCCGCGACAGCAGGATCTGTTCGCTGGTGGCCAGCACCAGCGACAGCGACAACAGGGGCAGGGCGCGTTCGCGCAGCAGCGCCACCGCCGCGTCCAGGATCTCGCCCGCGGTCATCGCCCGCAGGGGGATGATCCCCGTGTCCCCGTCCACCCGCATGGCGGGGATCCTAGGTCACCGGGCATCGGCCGGTTGCGCCTGGTCTGGCAAGGTTACGCACATGCGACTCTCGATCTGGCCCAGTGCCGCCCAGCCGTACGCCGACATGCTCGAAGTGGCCCGGCACGCGGCCGGCACCGGCTGGGACGGCGTGTGGGTCGCCGACCATTTCATGCCGAACCTGCCGGCCGGGGTACGCCCGGACACGCCGGTGCTGGAGGCCGGGTCGCTGGTGGCGGCGCTGGGTGCGGCGGTGCCTCGGGTTCGTGTGGGCACGCTGGTGTACGGCAACACGTACCGGCATCCGGCGGTGGTGGCCAACATGGCCGCGACCGTCGACCACATCACCGGCGGCCGGTTCGTGCTGGGTGTCGGTGCGGGCTGGCAGGTCAACGAGCATGAGCAGTACGGCATCGAGCTGCCGCCGGTGAAGCAGCTGCTGGACCGGTTCGTCGAGGCGTTGCAGGTGCTGCACGGTCTGCTGCGCACCCCGGCGACCACGTTCCACGGCGACTACTATCAGCTCACCGACGCGGTCTGTGAGCCGAAGCCGGTGCAGGACCCCCTGCCGATCATGATCGGGGCCAAGGGCGAGAAGCGGATGCTGCGGGTGGTGGCCGAGTACGCGGACCAGTGGAACACCTGGGGCCTGCCGGAGCTGATCACCCACAAGTCGCGGGTACTCGACGAGCACTGCGCCACGGTCGGCCGCGACCCGAAGGCGATCGCCCGCACGGCGCAGGCGCTGGTCGTGGTGGACGGCCCGGTGCCCGGCGATCTGACGGCCCCGGTCTACGGCGGCACGCTCGCGAAGGTGGCGCAGACCGTCGAGGCCTACCGTGAGCTGGGACTCGACGAGCTGATCATCCCGGACGGGCTGCTCGGCACCGGCCCGGCGCGGCTGAGGGCCCTCGACACGATCTTGAAAATCACCAAGAACATCTAGATTTCGTACGGCTACGCGAACCCACCGCGGCGGCCCCGCGGGAGGTGCGATCCGTCCCGGCCCGGCCGCGCCGCACGGGCTGAGGGCGGTACGTCACCGCTACACCCGGCGCCGGTAGGCCAGTGGCCCGTCAGTCACCGGATCCGCCGGCACCGTTGCTGAACTCCGCGTCCGAAATCGTCCGAACCACACCAGGCCCAGGCATCGACGCCCAACACTCGACGACAACGCCACAAGTCGTGGCGATCGTTGAAAGCGGAGGGATTCACATGCTGAAAGACAAACGCCGGATCGGGAGGTCGTTCGGTCTGCTGGCCGCCCTCGCGCTGTTCGCCGGCCTGCTTCCCGGCGGCGCGGCACAGGCGGCCGAGGGCGGGACCCGATCCTCGTCCGCACTCGCCAGCGCAAGCTGCGTGGTGGCCGTGAGCAGTTGCAGCAGCCCCGCTGTCGCCGCCGGCTCGGACGGGGTCGTCGAGTTCGAGGCCTACATCCAAAACATCGTCGCCTGCACCGTCAACGTCCGAGACATGACCTTGAATCCGACCAAGCAGATCTTCAGCACAGGCTTCGCCAAGTACTACCGCGGCCGAATCACTGGCCTGACCAACACGTACCGGGTGGAGCTGCGGTTCTGCCTCTCGCCCGGCAGTTATGCACGTATCTGGTGACGGGATCGCTTCTCACGGCCGGCCTTGTTGCCGGCACCGCCCACGCCGCCACCGGGTTCTGCATTGTGCCGTGGGGATGGCTGCCGGATGACTCGGCCGCAGTCCGGTGCTGGACAAGGAGTTTCGTGACGTCCGCCCGTGTTTTCGGCGGTGGTGTTACGAAACTTGGTAAAGCTGAGCAGGTCGCCGGTCGCGTCGGTGGCCCGGAGTGGACGGTTGGACCAGAGTAATTCGGTGCGCTGCTGCCAGGTGCCGCCATTCACTGGCGCGGGCGGGACGGATACGAGAAACTGTCCCGATGCCCGCTGAGTACACCCAAAGTGACCAGTTCCGTGGTGCCCGCATCCACCTGGGCGACCTCTCCGGCCTCGAGATTCGCGATTGCGACGTCACCGGTCTGAGGATTGTGGACTGCTATGGGGGCAGCGTCTCCCTCGGTGGCGGCTTCGAGCGTGTCGTTGTCAACGACGTCGACGTGACCGCCTACGTCGAGGCCGAGCTCGACCGGCTGCATCCCAACCGGGTGCTGGCCCGTGAGGCCACGTCCGTCGCCGAATACCGGGCCGCTTGGGATGCCATCGAGAAGCAATGGGAGGAGACGCTCGACCGCGCCGGGCGCCTACCCGAGGCGAAGCTGCACGAGCAGGTCGACGGCGAGTGGTCGTTCGTCGAGACGCAGCGGCATCTGCTGATGGCCAGCGATGCCTGGATCGGCAACGCCGTGCTCGAGGAGGACGCGCCGTACCACCCGTGGGGCCTTCCTGGCGGCGGGATGCCGGCCGAGGCATCGGCGAAGCTGGGGCTCACCCTCGATGCCACCCCGACGCTCGACGAGGTGCTCGCGCCGCGGCTCGCCCGCATGGCCACGATGCGCCGGGTAGTCGACGAGCTCACCGAGGCCGAGCTCGACCGGGTATGTGGTCGCAAGCCGGCCGACTCCTACCCGGACAAGGACTACGTCGTACGCCGTTGCCTCACGGTGGTGTGCAAGGAAGAGGCCGAGCATCACCGGTACGCGGTCCGCGACCTCACCGTGCTCGAGGCCGGTGCCCGAACCGAGTGAAGGCGCGTCCCGGCGGCTCCCCGTCTTGAACGCGGCGGCGATCTGTTCGACGGTGTGCTCTCCGGAGTCGTACATGGCCTGCATCTGGCGGATCGCCGCTGCGGTGAGCGCGGAGAACGCATCCCGCCACCACCTGTTCAGACGCCGAAGGCAGCGGCGTAGCGGATCTGCCCGCCCGGAACCGGCTGCGACGGGTCCAGGGCCAGCGCCATCAGCGCCTCGTCGGGCACGTCGAACGGTGCGGTGATCCCGAATCCGGAGGCGCGGGTGAACCCGAACCGCGGGTAGTAGCCGGCGTGCCCGAGCACGACGACGAGGTTCTCCCCGTGGGCGCGGGCGGCGTCGAGGACCGCGACGATGGCCGCGGATCCCGCGCCGGTGCGCTGGCGGGACGGCAGAACGGCGCACGGCGCGAGGGCCAGTGCGGGGGTGTCGCCGACGTGGCAGCGGGTGAGCAGCGCGTGCCCGGCGGCCGTGCCGGCCTCGTCGGTGGCGAGCATGGAGAGCCCGTCGATCCAGGCGTGCGGGTCGGTGCGCAGCGCGTCGACGAGGTCGGCCTCGGCCTCGGTGGGGAACGCGGCGGCGACGATGGCGTGGACGGTCGCGATGTCGGCGGGCGTCTCGGGGCGGGTGCTCCAGGTGGTCATCGCCGCTGACGCTAACAGGCGCCGCCGCGGCCGCGGCCGGGCCTGCGTCTCGGCGTCACGAATACCGGGCCCTGCGGTGAGGGGACGCCCTCAGCCCGTGCGCCGCGGCCGGGCCGGGACGGATCGCGGTGGTCGCGGGCCGCCGTGGTGGGTTCGCGTAGGGCGTACTCAATAGAGGTTCTGGGTTGCCCAGGCGGCGATGGCGGCGCGGTTGGGAAGGCCGAGTTTGCCGCCGATGTTGCGGATGTGGGTGTCGGCGGTGCGGGCGCTGATGCGGAGCCGGCCGGCGATCTGAGGGCTGGTGAGGCCGTCGGCGACGAGGCGGGCGATCTCGGACTCGCGGGTGGTGAGGCCGCCGCCTGCGGGTGCGGAGGCGCGGCGTGAGGTGGGTTCGTCCAGGGCGATGCGCAGGGCGTGGGTGTGGCCCTGCTGGCCGGCGGCGAATTCGTCTGCGGTGACGGTGGCACCGAGCAGGGTGTCGAGGCGGTGGCGGGCGTGGGTGTGTCCGTCGGCGAGCAGCCGCATGCCGCCGAGGTCGATGCCGAGGTGGCGCTGGCGGGCGTGGGCGGCGCCGAGGAGCCAGGCGGCGCGGCGGGCGGGGCGTTCCTCGGTGGTGCCGGCGAGGATCCAGGCGGCCAGCTCGATGCTCCAGGTCTGGCCCCACTGGTCGTCCATGGTGCGTTGCAGGCGCAGGCAGCGTCCGATGAGGTCGGTGGCACGGGTGGGGTCGGTGGTGCGGTGGGCGGCCAGCGCGCAGGCCCACAGGGCCCAGGAGACGGCCCAGGGCGCGCCGGCGGTTTCGGCGTCGGCCAGGTAGATCGCGGGTGCGGTGGTGTCGGCGGCGCTGGCGGCGCCGATGGCCCACATCATGGTGGCCATGTGCCGGTCGGCGCCGGTGAGCCGGTCACGCAGGCGGGCGAGGCGGTCGACGGCGCCGAGGTCGCCGTCGAGCAGCAGGCTGCCGGCGGCGGTGGCGAACTCCACCGACGGGTGGGGTGTGCCGCGGACGGGGTCGAGCAGGTCGTGGGCGGTGGCGTGGCGGCCCTGGGTGGCGGCGATGTAGCCGGCGGCCGCGGCGGTGGCGGCGTGGTCGGCGGGGTTGCCGTCGCCGGGCAGGGCACGCAGCAGCTGGGTGCGGGCGAGGTCGAGGAAGCCCCAGAAGTAGGGGGCGCGGGTGCGGGCGAGGTCGCGGCACAGGGCGCGGGCGTCGGCGAGGGCGCCGGTGGTCAGGCTGTGGTCGACGGCGGTGACGATGTCCGGCAGTTCGCGGCGCACGCTGTCCATGACCTGCAGTTCGTCGGGGCCGAACCAGGCGCGGGCGGCGTGTTCGAGCCAGTCGCGGTAGTGGTCGCGGTGCCGGTCGCGGGCTTTGCTCTCGTCGGGCAGCCGGCGTAGCCCGTATTCGCGCAGGGTGTCGAGCATGCTGAAGCGGGCGGGGTGGGTGTCGGTGGCGGCGGTGAGCACGGATTTGTCGACGAGGCCTTCGAGGGCGGCGGCGACGTCGCCTCCCGCGGCGACGTCGCCTCCCGCGGCGACGGCGGCGGCCGCGGTCATGGTGAACGGTCCGGCGAACACCGAGGTGGCGGCCCAGAGGGCCTGTTCGTCGGGGGTGCAGCGGTCGTAGCTGAGGTCGACGACGCGTTGCAGGGCGCTGAGCAGGCTGAATCGGTCACCGATGCGGTCGATGAGTTCGGGCAGGCTCATGGTGCGGGCGCGGCCGGCGGCGAGTTTGACGGCCAGGGGCAGGCCGTCGAGGTGGCGGCAGAGTTCGTCGACGGCGTGCCGGTTGCTCAGGGCGGCGGGCAGTACGCCCGCGGCGGCGGCGAGTTCGGTGAACAGCCGGGCGGTGTCGGCTCTGTTCAACGGTGGCACGGCGAGGGTGTGTTCGCCGTCGACGCCGAGGCGCTGGCGGGAGGTGGCCAGGATCCGCAGGCGGGGTGCGGCGCGCAGCAGGTGGGTGGCGACGGCGGCGGCCTGGGGGACGAGCCGGTCGCAGGCGTCGAGGATGAGCAGGGTGGGCCGGTGGGCGAGGTGGGTGAGCACGACGTCGGGTCCGGCGGTGCCGTGGTGGTGGATGCCGAGGGCGAGGGCGAGGTGGGCCCACAGGTGGTGCGGGTCGGGGTCGTGCAGGGCGGCGAGGTCGGCGACGCAGGTGTGCTCGAGGCCGGCGGCCAGGCGCAGGGCGAGGCGGGTCTTGCCGACGCCGCCGGTTCCGGTGAGAGTGAGCAGGCGGACGCGGCGGATCAGGCCGGCGGCGGTGTCGAGCAGGTCGTCGCGGCCGACGAACGGGCCCAGGTCCAGCGGCATGCTGACGATCCGGTCCGTGATCATCGGCGCACCATACCGTCATCTACGTAGACGTGGTGACGGCCCCTACGTGATTGATCAGATGCGACAGTCGCCGCGTTCGGGGAACAATGCGGACGCGTCCGCGGCCGGTGCCGCCTGGCTGCCCCCCAGAGCTGGGCCAGGCGGCACCGCCCGCGACGTGTGTCTCAGGCAGTGATCAGAATCGGAAACGGGCGACCAGGCTGCGCAGTTCCCCGGTGACCTGGCCGAGTTCGCCGACGGCGCGTTCGGACTGATTGACCAGTTCGGTGGTGTTGCGGGCGACCGAGGCGACGGTGCCGATGTTGGCGGCGATGGTGCTGGAGCCGCTGGCGGCCTCGCCGACGCTGCGGTTGATCTCGTTGGTGGTGGCGTTCTGTTCCTCCACGGCCGAGGCGATGGTCGTCTGGTACGAGTTGATCTGTTCGATGACCTCGGCGACCTCGCTGATGGCGCTGACCGCGCCGGCGGTGTCGGTCTGGATGGTCTGCACGCGCCGGACGATGTCCTCGGTGGCGCGGGCGGTCTCCTGGGCCAGGTCCTTGACCTCGCCGGCGACGACGGCGAAGCCTTTGCCCATCTCGCCGGCGCGGGCGGCCTCGATGGTGGCGTTGAGGGCGAGCAGGTTGGTCTGCTCGGCGATGCTGGTGATCGTCTTGACGACGTCGCCGATCTCGCGGCTGGACTCGCCGAGGCGCGAGACGCTGGCGGTGGTGGTCTGCACCGCGGTGACGGCGCGCGACGCGACGGTGGCGGCCTCGTTGGCGCTGGTGGCGATCTCGCGGATGGAGTTGCCCATCTGCTGGCTGCCGGCGGCGACGGTGTGCACGTTGCGTGACACCTCGTCGGCGGAGGCGGCGACGACGTCGGCCTGCATGGACGATTCCTTGGCGCCGTCGGCGAGCTGGGCGGACAGCCGGCCCATGCGTTCGCTGGCGGCGGCGAGGGTGTCGGTGCCGGCGGCGATGCTGCTCATGGCGGAGCTGATCGATTCCAGGGCGGTGTTCATGGAGCGGCTCATCCGGCCGACCTCGTCGTCGTTGTGCACGTCCAGGCGTTTGGTGAGGTCACCGCCTTCGACGGCGGCGAGCACGTCGACGGCCTGGCCCAGCGGGCGGGTGATGGTGCGGGTGACCCACCAGGCGATGGCGACGGCGACCGCGACGGCGGCGGCCAGCAGCAGGATCATCAGCATCCGGAAGTTGTCGGCGATGCTGCGGGCGGTGCCGGTCTCGCCCTTGTTCATCGACTCCTCCAGGTCGATGAACACGTTGATGACTTTCAGCCATTCGATGAAGGCGGGTTTGGCCTCGGCGTTGAGCAGGGCGACGGCCTGGGTCTTCTGGCCGGCCTCGCGCAGTGTGGTGACCTGGTCGACCAGCGGGTTGGTCTTGGCCTGGACCTCGTTGATGCCGTCGAGGGCGGCCTTCTCCTGGTCGCTGGTGAGGCTTTCGTCGGCGAAGATCTCGTTCATCTTCGTCTCGGAGTCGGCGTATTTGGCGGCGAGGTCGGCGATCAGTTTCTTCTCGACGGCGACGTCGCCGTCGGTGGTGGCGTAGACCAGGTCGCGCAGGGCGATGGCCCGGTCGTGGACGCTGCCGCGGAAGTTGATGGCATATCGCTGTTTGACGGCGTTCTGGTCGTTGATGACGGTGAGCTTGTCGTTGATCCGGTTGACCTGGACGACGCCGGTCACCACCAGCGCGACCATGGCAACCACGACGACGAGGAACCCGGCCCCGAGTCGCATTCCGATGGTCAGATTCTTCATACCCCTCTATCGGCGCAAACCGGTCGCACTTTACTGTTGCCCCCATGCTCTATGGTTAGTTGGTGAAGTAACGAACCAGGGAGGTGGCGGGTGTTCGACGATCGCAGCCCGATCTACCGGCAGATCGCCGACCAGATCAAGGACGACGTGCTGCGCGGGGTGCTGGCCGCCGACGAGCAGGTGATGTCGACCAATCAGTACGCCGCCTACTACCGCATCAATCCGGCCACCGCGGCCAAGGCGTTCCAGCAGCTCGTCGACGAGGGCGTCATCTACAAACGGCGCGGGGTCGGCATGTTCGTCACCGCCGGCGCGCAGGCGCGGTTGCGCGACGGGCGGCGGGAGCGGTTCTTCGCCGAGGTGCTCGAGCCGATGGCGGCCGAGGCCCGCGCCCTGGGCATCGCGGCCGCCGACATCGTGGCCCGTATTCATCAGCTCATCCCGGGAGACAGCCGATGATCACCACCAGTGCCCTGCAGGTCCGGTTCGGCGACACCACGGCCCTGCATCCCCTCGACCTGGATCTGCCGGGCGAGCGCATCTACGGCCTGCTGGGCCGTAACGGCGCCGGCAAGACCACCCTGCTGTCCGTGCTGGCCGGTTTCCGCAAGCCCAGTGCCGGCGCCGTGCTGTTCGACGGTGCTCCGGTGTTCGAGAACGTGCGGTCCACGTCGCGGATCTGCCTGATCCGTGACGACGGCATGGTCGGTGACGGCACCGACAACCTGCGCGACGTCCTGGACATGGCCGCGATGCTGCGCCCGGCCTTCGATTCCGGGTACGCGGCCGAGCTGCTGGACCGGTTCGGGCTGACCCGCAAGCAGCGTCTCGGTGCCCTGTCACGCGGGCAGCGGTCGGCGTTCGCGATCGTCGTGGGCCTGGCCTCGCGGGCGCCGCTGACCATGTTCGACGAGGCGCACCTGGGGATGGACGCGGCCAACCGGCAGCTGTTCCACGACGAGCTGCTGCGCGACTATCTGGCGCACCCGCGCACGTTCGTGCTGTCCACGCATCTGATCGAGGAGCAGAGCCCGCTGTTCGAGCAGGTGCTGATCCTGCACGAGGGGCGGCTGTTGCTGCAGTCCGATCTCGACGAGCTGCGGGAGCGGGGTGTGTCGGTGACCGGCCCGGCGCAGGTCGTCGACGACTTCGTGTACGGGCTGAAGGTGCTGTCCGAGCGCACGCTGGGCCCGACCAAGCAGGTCACCGTGTTCGGCGGTCTCGACGACGAGCGCCGTGCCCTGGCCGGCAGGTATGCCCTCGAGCTGGGCCCGGTGGCGGTGCAGGACCTGTTCATCCACTTGACCGGAGGTGTGCCGTGAGACGTTTCCCGATCGCCCGGTTCCTGCTGTCGACGCATCTGCCGTTCCTGGTGATGGTGCTGGCCGGGTCCTACCTGCTGGTCGCTGTGATCCTGGGTGTGGCGGTGCTGGTCAGTGGCCCGGCGAGTGTCAGTGCCGTGGACGTGGCCGGTCAGGTGCTGCACTGGCTGGCGGTCGGCTACGGCTACGGTGCGCCCGCCCTGCTGGCCACCGTGGTGGTGCACGGCCGTACCCGCCGGGAGTTCGTCGCGCAGCATCCGGTGTATCAGCTGGTCGCCGCCGTGGTGCTGGCCGCGCTGATCACGGGTGTGTACGCGGCGGAGGCGGCGCTGTACTCGGCGGCCGGCTGGACGCAGGCGATGCAGCCGGATCGGCCGTTCGCCGCCGGCGACTATCCGATGATCTTCCTGGCGAACGTGAGCATGCTGTCGATCGCCCTGGTGACCGGCTCGTTCGCGGGTGTCGCGGTGTACCGCCGCGACGGTGCCGGGGCGCTGGCGCTGGTGCCGGCGGCGGGGCTGCTGGTCTACGGTGGCGCGGTGCACGGGTTCTTCAGCCTGCCGTTCGCCCAGCAGGGCCTGCCGATGGCGGTGACGCTGCCGGCGGTCGCGGCCGGCTGGGTGCTGCTGTGGGCCTGCGCCCGCGAGGTGCCGCTGGGTAATAGGGTGCCCGCGTGAGACGACGTCTGCTGGTCACCGGGGGAAACGGCTCGCTGGGCCGCCGTGTCATGCTGCGCGCGGCGGCCGCCGGGTGGGACGCGACCGGTACGTACGTGTCGGCGTCCGCGCCGACGGCGACGGTGCACCTGGACATCCGTGATCCGGCGCAGGTGCGGCGGGTGGTCGCCGAGGTCCGTCCGGACGCGATCGTGCACGCCGCGGCCGGGCGTGACCGCAACGACTGGCCGGCCACCGCCGACGGGGCGGCGCACGTGGCGGTCGCCGCGGCCGGGATCCGTCTGGTGCACGTGTCCAGTGACGCGATCTTCTCGGGCCGGCTGGGGGAGTACGACGAGGACGCGCTGCCCGATCCGGTGTACGCCTACGGGGCGGCGAAGGCGGCGGCCGAGACCGCGGTCCGCGCGATCGATCCGGGCGCGGCGGTCGTGCGGACGTCGCTGATCATGGGCGATGGGCGGGGCGCGCACGAGATCCTCACCCACGACCTGATCGCCGGGCGGGTCGAGGGCGCGCTGTTCACCGACGAGATCCGCAAGCCGGTGCACGTCGACGACCTGGCCGACGCGCTGCTCGAGCTCGCCGGAAACGATCACGCCGGAGTGCTGAACGTGGCCGGCGCCGACGCGGTCAGCCGTTACGAGCTGGGTGTGCTGGTGGCGCGCCGCGACGGCCTGGATCCGGCGGCGATCCCGGTCACGTCGCTGGCCGCGCTGGGGTTGAGCCGGCCGGCGGATCTGCGGCTGAGCACGGCAAAGGCGGAGAAGCTGCTGGGCGTACGGCTACGTGGGGCCCGGGAATTCGTTGGAGGCCCGGCGGTGTAGTCACGATACTGGCGCGATGAGCACCAGCCGCACGATCCGCGTCACCGTCCGCGGGTCCTTCGACAACCTGTCCGACGCCCAGAAGGCGCAGCTGATCGCCGCCGGGGACGCCCACGCCGACATCCTCGCCGTCGAGTACACCGCCGAGGGCCACCTCACCTACGACCTGGCGGCCCGGCCGTTCTTCACGTTCCGGTTCGCCGAGCAGGTCGACGACGAGCGTGAGGTGGCGAAGGTGACGGCCCGGTCGGAGGCCAAGGCGGCGGCGTGGATGACTGAGCGCGGGTACGGCTTCAAGCGCATCACCTCGCAGACGGTCGACCTTTCCGAGGTCCCGCTCGGCAAACGCGGCCGCAAGCTCCAGTCCTAACCTGGTCAACCCTAGGTTGACGATCCCCAGTCGTCAACCTAGGGTTGACGCCATGGAGCCTGTACGCCTTGATGACCTCATCCACGCCGTCACCGCCGGCCACCCCGGCGACCCGCTGCAGCGCCTCTCCGGCGCCGTCGCGCTCAGCGACCACCTCGGCGACCTCGCCGACCATCTGATCGGCCACTTCGTCGACCAGGCCCGCCGCTCCGGCGCCTCCTGGACCGAGATCGGCCGCAGCATGGGCGTCAGCAAACAGGCCGCCCAGAAACGCTCGGTGCCCGCCGGCGACCCGTCCAAGGGTTTCGAGCGCTACTCCGATCTGGCCCGCGCCGCCGTGGTCACCTCGATGAGCCACGCCGCCCGCCTGCGCCACCCGCAGATCAGTCCCGCGCATCTGGTGCTCGGCCTGCTCGATCAGGCCGACGGCCTGGCCGTGGCCGCGATCGTCGCCCAGGGCCACACGGCCGACGACCTGCGTGCCCGGGTGACGCCACCGGCCGGGCAGGCCGAGGTCACGCCGCTGATCCCGTTCGACGCCGCCTGCCGCAAGGCCCTGGAGCTGACCTTCCGCCAGGCGCTGCGCCTGGGCCACGACCGCGTCGGCACCGGACACGTGCTGCTGGCGGTGCTGGAGATCGAGGACGGCCCGCTCGAGCTGGACCGCGACGCGGCCGAGCAGGTGGTGCTCGCCGGGCCGCAGGAGCCCTGATCCCGACTTGAGGAGAATTTCCCGGTGCAACCAAGCGGCAACCGAGAGTGCCCGTCTGTTGCACCCGTAGCCGCGAAAAGTTCCCCCTGTCAGCCGGTCAGCCGACACAGGGGGAATCGAAATGACCGCAACCGTCCAGCTCAAGTCCGTCACCCGCGTTCAGGAAGACCTCATCCGCGAGAACATGGCGCTGGTCGGTCACATGGTCCGCGAGATGCTGTTCAAGGTGCCGCCGCACGTGCACCGTGACGATCTCGCCTCCGCCGGCTACGCCGCCCTGGTGACCGCGGCCCAGGCCTACGACGCCGACCGCGGCATCCCGTTCGGCCGGTTCGCCGCCGTCCGGGTGCGCGGCGCCCTGCTCGACGAGCTGCGCAGCATGGACTGGGCGAGCCGATCGGTGCGGGCCCGGGCCCGCCGTGCCGACGTGGCCCGGGAGGAACTGACCCGGCAGCTGGGCCGCACCCCGACCGGTGAGGAGCTGGCCGAGCTGCTCGGTGTCGCTGTCGGGGAACTGTCCAGCGTCGACGACGACGTCCAGCGCGCCGCGGTGCTGTCGCTGCAGGGTTTCGCGGCCGGCGCGGCCGAGGACATGGTCACCGAGTCCGCGATGAACCCCGAGGAGATGCTGCTGCACCGCGAGCGCCTGGGCTACCTGCACGACGCGGTCAACGTGCTGCCGGAGCGGCTGCGCTATGTCGTGGAGGCGTCGTTCCTGCAGGAGCGGCCGCTGTCGGAGGTCGCCGCCGAGCTCGGTGTCACCGAGTCGCGGGTGTCGCAGCTGCGCACCGAGGCCCTGGCCCTGCTGCGCGACGGCCTCAACACCCACATGGAGCAGAAGAAGTCGCCGGCGGCCAAGGACGGCTGCGTGGCCCGGCGCCGGGCCGCTTACGCCGCGCAGATCGCGGCCCGGTCCACGATGAGCAGTCGCCTGTCGGCCACCGACCTGCACGGTCAGAGCCTGGCCGCCGCCGCCTGATGCGCGGCCGGCCGGCACGGTGAGAAGCGGACCCCGCTTCTCACCGTGCGCCGCGCAGGTAGACGTCCTCCAGCCCGTCCTCGGGATCCCACTGCTCGCCGATCTTGCGGAAGCCGAAGCCCGCGATCACCTTCTTCGAGCCGATGTTGTCCGGCCGGATGCTCGCGCGGACCGCCGTGACCCGCGGATCCGCGTCGGCGCGCTCCAGCAGCAGCGCCAGCATCGCCTTGGCGTAGCCACGCAGCCGGTATTGCGGCGCGACCGTGTACGCGACCTCGACCACCCCGTCGGCGTCGGGCGGGCCGTGGAAGCCGCCGTGGCCGACGATCACCCCTTCGGGTTCGGCTATCACCGCGGCCGCGATCCAGTCCGCGGCCTCCGGATTGCGCGAGATGTCGTCGAGACGGATCTCCCAGAGCCAGTTCTCGTCGACCAGGAACGCGCTCAGCGGATGCCCGGCGGCCCTGCTCGCGGCGTCGAGGTCACCGGCGACGAGCGCGGCCAGGACGGTGGGGGAGAGCTTCAGGAATCGGATGGACGCCATGGCCGCATGATCACACACCGTGGTGACCTGCGGCACGAATCAGTTGTGCACAACTGAATTGGGCACTACCGTTCCGGGCATGCAGGAGAGCACCGCCCTCGACCGGATGATCTGCTTCCAGCTGTATGCGGCCAGCCGGGCGATGACCGCGCTCTACCGGCCCCACCTCGAACCCCACGGCCTCACCTACCCCCAATACCTCGTCATGCGCGTGCTCTGGCACGACGGCCCCACCACGATCCGTGACCTCGGCCGCACCCTCAGGCTCGACTCCGGCACCCTGAGCCCCCTGCTCAAACGCCTCGAAACCCAGGGCCACATCCACCGCCGGCGCGCCACCCACGACGAACGCACCGTCTGGATCCACCCCACCGACACCGGCACCCGCCTGCACGCCGACATCGGCGACCTCAATCAGGCCCTCGCCTGCGCCACCGGCCTCACCACCGGCGAACTCACCCAGCTGCACACCCTGCTGCACCGCGCCCTCAGGAAGGACCCCTCATGAACGCCCTCTACACCGCCTCCGCCACCGCCACCGGCGACGGCCGCAACGGCCACGTCCGCTCCACCGACGGCGTCCTCGACTTCGACCTCGCCGTCCCCAAGGAGCTCGGCGGCGCCGGCGGCGCCCTCACCAACCCCGAACAACTCTTCGCCGCCGGCTACGCCGCCTGCTTCCACAGCGCCCTCAAGCGCGTCGCCAGCAGCCAGAAACTCACCCTCACCGACACCGCCATCACCGTCGACGTCGGCATCGGCCCCCTGCCCACCGGCGGCTTCGGCCTCACCGTCGCCATCGAAGCCGAACTGCCCGGCCTCGACGAGACCACCGCCAAAGCCGTCCTCGACGCCGCCCACCAGCTCTGCCCCTACAGCAACGCCACCCGCGGCAACGTCGACGTCCAGCTCACCCTCGCCTGAGCACCACACACGAGAAAGGCCGGGCCACCGCACACCGCGGTGACCCGGCCTTCGCCATGCGACCCGCCTAGACCGCGGCCTCACCCGCACGCCGCCGCGCGATCCACGCCGTCGCGAAATCCACCAGCGCCCGCTGCGACATCAACCGCGACGGCGCATCACCCACCAGGCCCACGGTGACCGGCCCCACCGCCTCGAACGCCGCACCCAGCTCATCGAAGTCACAGATATCGGTGTCCGGCGCCGTCCACGTCACCCACCGCACCGAACCGTCCGGATCCCGCACCGCCGCCGCGTTGTCGAACATCGTCGGCTGCTCCTGCCGGACCTCCGCCAGATGCAACGACGTGTTGTTCGCATGCCCACAGCCGATCAGCAGCACCTTGCCGTCCAACCGGTACACCGCCCCCAACGGCGACCCGTCACCCAGCTCGTCCACCGGCGGATGCTCCCCGACGATCTCCGCCGCCCGCGCACCCAGCGCCGCGGCCGACACCTGCGGATGCCCACTGCGCAACGCACCCGGCCACGTACGCACCGACTCGGCCAGCGCACCCATGTACCGGCTCGGCGACAACGCCCGGTCATACCCCGGATTCCCGGCCCGGATCACCGGCCACCACGCCTCCGGCACCGGCGGATTACTCCACCCCGCCGGATCGGAGTTGTACGACGTGTGCGTCGGCACCACCAGAGTCCCCTCCGGCCCCAGCACCTCCAGCAGCGCATGGACCACGGCCTGCACATGACCGGCCACGAACCCGACCGACCGCAACGCCGAATGCACCATCACGACGTCCCCGGACACCAGCCCCAGCTTCCGCAGATCAGCGGCCAGCGACGTGACCGTGTGCGGCATCTCCTGATTCACCGCGCCAGTATCCCGATCCGCCCACCCGCTGTCGCCGCAATAACCGCCCGCCTTGACCTCAACCACGCTTGACATCCCACGATGCCCCTCATGACCACCACGCTCCCTATGACCACTGCCGACCGCATCGCCGTCATCGGCACCGGCGCCATCGGCACCGCCATCACCCACCGCCTGCTCACCACCGGCCACCCCGTCACCGTCTGGAACCGCACCCCAGACCGCACCACCACCCTGACCGCCGCCGGCGCCCACCGCGCCGCCACCCCCGCCGAAGCCGTCACCAGCGCCACCCTGACCCTGCTGACCCTCACCGACTACACCGCCGTGCACCAAGTCCTCGACACCCTGCCGCCCGGACTCGACGGCCACACCATCGCCGCGCTCTGCACCGGCACCCCCGACGACGCCCGCACCGCCGCCCACCAGGCCACCCACCGCGGCGCCCGCTACCTCGACGCCGGCGTCCAGGCCGGACCCGACGCCTTCACCACCGGCACCGCCACCGTCCTCTACAGCGGCGACCGCACCGCCTTCGACCAGCACACCGAAACCCTGGCCCGGCTCGGCCCGCCCCGCTTCGTCGGCGACACCCCCCACGCCGCCGCCGTCTGGGACCTCACCCTCTTCGGCCTCTGGTACGACGCCCACCTCGGCCTGCTCCGCGCCCTCGACACCGCCCGCACCGCCGGCATCGACCTCGACGAGTTCGCCGCCACCGCCACCACCCAGCTCGGCCACGTCGTCACCGCCGTGCCCGCCACCGTGAGCGAACTGCGCACCGGCCACCACCCACCCGGCCCCGCCACCCTGCCCGAACACCTCACCGTCGTCCGGCAGCTGCTCACCATGCGCGCCGGCACCACCCTCGGCGACGGCGGACTGCCCGCCGTCGCCGCCAGGATCGAGGCCCTCCTCGCCCAGGGCCGCCACCAGCAGGGACTGACCGCCACCATCGACTGAACCGCCTAACGCAAACAGCCGTTTGCACAAACATCTGTTTGTGCAAACGGCTGTTTGCGTTACGGTGACACCCGTGCCCACCGACCTCGACGCCACCTTCGCCGCCCTCAGCGACCCCATACGCCGCGCCCTCGTCACCCGCCTCGCCCACGGCGACGCCTCCGTCACCGAACTCGCCGAACCCTTCCACCTCACCCCACAAGCCATCTCCCACCACGTCGGCGTCCTGCGCCGCTGCGGCCTCGTCGAACAACGCCGCGAAGGCACCCGCCGCCCCTGCCGCCTCAACGTCGACCAACTCACCCGCCTCGGCACCTGGATCGACGAACAACGCCAAACCTGGAACTACCGCCTCGATGCCCTCCACCAGCACCTCACCGACGACGGAGACACCCCATGACCCACACCCGCCCGCACAACGACGAACTCATCGCCCACCGCCACCTACCCGCCACCCCCCAACGCGTCTGGACCGCCCTCACCACCCCCACCGGCATCGCCGCCTTCTGGGGCGGCACCCACGCCACCGTCCCCGCAGACTCCGTCACCATCGACCCCCGCCCCGGCGGCGAACTCACCCTCGACACCCGCGCCCCCGACGGCACCACCCACCAGCTCCGCTTCGTCTACATCACCCTCACCGCACCCAAAGAACTCGTCTTCGACGAACCCCACACCGGCATCCGCACCACCATCACCATCGACGCCACCGACCACGGCAGCGAACTCACCGTCCACCAGCGCCGCCTACCACCCGAACTGCAAACCACCCAGGCCACCGACGGACTCACCGCCATCCTCGACGCCCTCGCCACCCACCTCACCGCCACCGCCCAACGCCACCTTGTCGCCGAATACTTCGACGGCTTCCGCACCAGCGACCACCCCCGCATCCTCGCCACCCTCACCGACGACATCACCTGGGTCATCCACGGCCACCGCACCACCCACGGCAAAACCGACTTCGACAGCGAGATCGAGAACCCCGCCTTCACCGGCAGCCCCCGCCTCGACATCCACCGCACCCACGAAGACGGCCCCGTCGTCATCACCACCGGCGAAGGCCACGGCACCAGCACCGAGCACGGCCCGTTCCGCTTCGCCTTCAACGACCTGTTCACCTTCCGCGACGGCCTCATCGCCCGCGTCGACTCCTACGTCGTCCCACTGACCTGACCAGCACCCACCCGCGGCGGCAGACCCCGCCCCAACCGCCGATACGCCACCACCAGCACCGACACCACGATCACCGCACCGGTCACATCACTGACCACCATCAACCAGCCCGGCGCCGCCGCATACGGCGGAGCCAGGAACGCCGCACCCGCCGCCGCCACCAGACACGCACCCCACACCGCCAGCACATGCCGCTCCGACACCGCCCACCGCACCACCAGCACCACGACCACCACCAGCACCGCCACCCGCAGACCCGTACCCCACCAGTCCGTGCCGAAGAACCACGTCACCAGCTGCGCCCCCAGCACCCCGGCACCCAGCACCAACGGCCCCGGACCACCCTCACGCGCCAGGACACCCTCCCGCCGCCCGCACACACCCTCGCGTCGCCACCGCACGCCGGGACGCCACCACAGCGCCGCCGACACCAGCCCCACCACGACCACCACCACGAAGCCGACCTGAACCGGCGACGGGTCATAACCGGTGTCCGACCGGATCAGCAGACTCGCCACCACATACAGCACCGCGAACACACCGGCACTCCACCGGCCCAGCCAAGGCTCACGACGCCGCCCCGGACTCGAACACGCCTCCACCACGGCGATCGGCGCACAGATGCTCAACCACACGTGATTGCCGACGAAGCCGAACAACTGCTCCGCACTGAACCCCAGCACCGGCACCCACGTCCGCACCGCCGACTCGTTCCAGGCGGCGAACTCCGTGTCAGCCAGCGCCCCGCGATCGAACAACGTCACGTCCACCAGCCCGGCCTGCACCAGCCCGAACGCCGCCGCCATCAACACCATCGACGGCCACCCACCACCCCGGCGCCGCACCACCTCACGGATCAGCACCGCCGCCGAGCCATACAACGGCCCCAGGAACAGCACCACCATCGGATAGTCGGCGACCGTGAAACCGCCCCACACAACCTCGGCGCACCAGGTCGCCAGCACCCACAACGCGAAAACCCGCATGAGGACACCGTGCCCGGCCCCGGCCGACGCGAACAGTTGCCGAAAGTCGACGATCCCCGCCATCGGTATCGACCCCGGCATAGACGAAAGTCAGGCCCCAACGACAACCGCCGCACCCCCGGACCGGGGGAGCGGCGGTCACCGGAGCACGGGACTCACCCGTACCCCATCAATCGTCGTCGTCTCCGTCGCCACCATCGTCATCGTCGTCGTCACCCTGATCGCCACCCGGACAACCGGCCAGCGTCAGCAGCGTCGCCGTGCCACCGGCCACGAGCAACACGCGCCCGAACAGCGACCGCCGGCTGAACTTCTCCTCACTCATGCCCGGATTCTGACAGACCCCACGTCACCCCAACTCGCTCAACACCCGATTGGTCCGGTTCGCCTGAACCGCCGCACGCTGCTGCTCCGCCGTCACCTCGATGTACGACTGCGACGTCGCCAACGACGCATGCCCCAGCAGCCGCATGATCTCCGACGCGTTCGCCCCGTCCTCCGCCAGCCGCGTCGCGAACGTATGCCGCAACGCATGCAACTGCGCACCCCGCGGTACCCGATCACCGACCCCTGCCCGCCGGTAACACGACCGCACCAGATACTGCAGCCCACCCCGCTGCAACGCCGCACCACGCCGATCCACCAGCAGGGGAGCGGTCGACCCCACCCGCCCGAACCGCACCCGCCGGCTCTCCAGATAACGCACCACCGCCGCATCCAGCCCGTCCTCGATCGGCACCGTCCGCGGCCGCCCACCCTTACCGGCCACCTCCACCCGCCGCTCACCCGCACGCCCCGACACCGAACCCACCCGCAGCGCCAGCATCTCCGACAGCCGCAGCCCCGCACACAACGCCAACGCCAGCACCACGACGTCCCGCTCCGGCCACGGATCACGCTGCGTATCGTCCTTGCGGCTCACCGCCTTCAGCAGCACCTCCGGCGTGTCCTCACCCCGCAACGGCTTCGGAATCAGCGCTGTCTGCCGCGGTTTGTCCACCGCCGACATCGGATTCCCAGGAATCACCTGCTCGGTGACCAGAAACGTGAAGAACGCATTCCACGACGACCAGGCCCGGGACACCGACGCGGGGGAGCGGGTCGCCGCGAACCGCGCGAACGCACCCCGCAGCACGCGAGGGGAGAGGTCACTCACCGTGAGCGGCGCGGGTTCCGCCAGCCGCACCACAGAACCCAGATCCCTGCGGTACGCATCAAGCGTGTGCACCGACGGTTTCCGAGTCGCCCGGGCCGCCAGGAACTCGTCGATCAACTCAGCGATTGATACATGCTGCATAAGGCATATTATGCAGCAAATACCACCGTTTGCGCATGTCCGGCCCTTGATCAAACTTGTCACGTATTAACGCGCCATAAAGCACGACATGACCGAATCACAGACAGCGGACGCCGGGGCCTCGGCGCCATGGGCCGCGCAGCCGCGCGCCATACACGGCCCGCACCCGACCGGGGAGCGAGGCATCCCGACCGGCCCCGCCCAGGGCCGCCGGGGGCACCTCACGCCCACCATGCGGCCGTCGAAGCCTTGCCCAGCTCCGGCCGACAGGGCGGACTGACCTTTCCAGGACAGGTCGAACCCGCGTACACCGGTGACCGTCTCACCCGGATCCAGCTCGCGAGCCGTACCTCGGCCATGGACATTTCCCAGCGATCAGCCGCCTCGAGTACGGCTCGCAGGCCCTGGCACGCTCGCTGGGCAGCTTCTGGAGATCAGGATCCGGCCTTCCGCGGCGGTCACGCCGAACAGGAAAGCCACTGCCGACAATTCGATCAACCAGCCGTGGCTCACACACCTTTCCCGGCCCGGTAAGCAGCCACCGGGGCACAGCCGGCGTCCAAAACCGGCCCAGATGATCGTCCAGCACAGCAGTGTGGCGGTTATCGAGGCCCTGACCCGTCCCCGGCACCGGCTGATGTCCGGGGCAGCTGATGTCGAGCGTCAGCGTCGGCTCGCGCACGCCCCTGACCGCGAAGGCGCCTGGAGAGCTTCGGGCCACCTCGGGGCCGGAAAGGGAAATTCCGGCTCATGGCCGGTGGCTTCGGCCGCCTCGATGGCCGCTCATAGCTGGTGGCTTCGAACGCCTCATGGCCGCCCATGATCACTGCTGGCGGAGCCTCTCGTTTCCGGGGCCGCCCGATGATCACGATGTTGGCGGAAGAACGTCGCCGCCATTCACCGACGCCGCAACCCCCGAGGTGCGCAACGCCCGGGACGGCGGCGCGGGCGTTCTCAGGGTGTCGTGAGCGTTGCGGGGAAGGGTGCTGGGGACCCCCTTCCGGAGCCTGGTTGACATAATATTGATTATCGACCTGAGAAATATCGGCCTCAGGAGGGCTGGAAAAGGCCTAGCTGGCCGGGAATCTCCTCCAGGCCCGCACCGCGCTGCGGGCCTGATATCTCGGTGCGGCCCGCCCGGAACAACGCACTGACGGTGGCGTGCGGGCTGGTGTCGTCGAGCTCCCCGAGTTCGAGTACGTCGTCGCTGCAGGTGAGCCAACGCCCGGGCGTGGCCGCGGGACGGATCGCGTTCTGCTGCATCGAGTGCGGGTAGGTCATGCTGCCGCAATAGCGCAGGCTACGTGCGGTGAGCAGAATGTGCTCCTCATAGTCGCCGTCGGCCGACACGGCTACGAGCGTCAGGTCGTCCCCTACGATCGCGGCCGCCTCCTACAGCGCTCGGCTACGGCCGAATTCGGAAATGTCCGAAATCGATCGGGTGGCGCTGCGAGCCGTCGAGGCGCTGGGTGGCGATTGTTCCGTAGCCGAGGATGACGGCCTGGTCGCCGGCGAAGCCGATGAGGTGGCCGTCGGTGGCGAGTGTCCGGATGGTGATGTGGTCGCCGGTGAGTTCGGGCGGGACGATGTGGATGTCTTCGGGTGGGCGGGCGGCGAGGTTGAGGACGGGCCACTCCCCTCGTTCGTGCGGGGTGAACCAGCCGTCGCCGCCCGGTACGGCGGTGCGGGCGCGCTCGCGTCCGGTGACGGCGTCGAGGGCCAGAAGCTGTCGCCTCTCCCCCAGGTGTGTCCACAGGGTGCCGTTGTCGTCGAGGTGGCAGCCGGGTGGTGTGGTCTCCCCCGTGATGGGGCGCAGCGTGTCGTCGTACAGATGTGCGAGACCTTGATCGGGTGTTGTCGTCAGCCATGCGCCGGTGCTGGTGATCCGGGTGCGCGGAGCGCCTGGCAGTGCGGTGCGGTTGATCAGGCGTGGGCGCATCGTCGCAGCGTAGGGGTGTTGGCGGGTGGTGGCGGTTCGGGGTGGCTGGGGGTCGTTCTTATGATCGTCGGATGCAGGCGGGTCCGGTGGTGCAGCCGTGGGTGGTGGATCCAGTGCCGGTGTTGCCGGCGACGCCGGTGCGGGTGGAGTGGCCGTCGGGTGGGCTGGATCCGTTCGATGTGGCTGATCGGCGTACGCAGTGGTTGATGTTCTCGTCGGGTTTCACGCGGGCGTGGCCGGCGTCGGAGGGTATGCAGCCTTCTCGTGATCCGCGGCGGCCGGTGGATGTGATTCCGAGCGGTTATACGGGTGTGTCGCTGCTGGAGAAGCTGGCGGTGGTGCATCGGGGCCGTCTGGTTGCGGAGTGGCCGCGTGCTGCGGTGGGCCGGTCGGATGCGCCGCGGCGGTCGCCGGTGTTCTCGGTGCAGTTTCAGAGCACTGTCGATGTGTGGCGTGCGCGTGAGCCGCGGTGGTTGGAGGCGGCGCGGGCCGGTGGTGAGCCTGGTGGTTCGGGGTTGGGGGCGTTGTCGGTGGGTGGGCGCTTCGACTACGGGTCGACGCTGGATCTGGCGATGGCGTTGTCGGTGGTGGTGGGTGATGAGCCGCTGATGGTTGTCGAGTTGCTGGATTCGTGGTCGTGGCACTGAGGTGGGTGGCTGCCGCTCCCCTACGGTTTGCTGCGGGCTCTGGTGGCGGTGAGGCCGCTGGCGCCGATGGTGAGGTATGCGGTGGCGAACAGCCAGAAGGCGGCGAACAGGAAGCCCTGGTCGACGATTGATGCGGCCATGACGAGGGTGCCGGCCAGGGCGGTGGCGGCGTAGCCCGCGGGGATGGCGAGCGCGCAGAGGGTGGCGAGTGCGAGGGGCGTGATGACCCACAGGCCGACGGCGTACCACGCGATGCCGGTGTCGTCGGTGAGGATCGCGGCGCCGGCCGGTAGGGCGGGCAGGGCCAGGAAGGCTGCGGCGGTGAGGTGCCAGGCGCGGGTGGCGGTGCGGCCGATGCCTCGTCGCAGTGTCCAGGGCACGATCGTGGTGGCCCAGAGCATGAGGGTGACCGGGAGGTAGTACAGGCCGAGGTTGCCGGCGACAGGGGTGAGCGCGGTCAGTGCAGCTGCGGCGGCGGTGGTGGCCCAGGTCCGGATGTGGGCCGGGAGCATGGTGGGGATGGCGGCGAGCAGTGCCGGTAGCAGGGTGAGCAGTGTGGCGGCCGGCCCGTACCGCTGGATGATGGTTTGCCCTTCGGGGGCGGTCAGGGCTGATTGCAGGGGTAGTTCGTGGGCCGGCATGTCGAGGCTCACGTAGGTGGCGATCAGGACGCCGAGGGTCACGGTGATGGTGCGCAGGGTGCGGTCGGGGTTCGTTGCCCGGTGCGGCTGTCGCGTGGGAGGCGCTTGGGTTCGAGGCCTGTCGGTCACGCTTGGCTCCGGGTTGTTCGTGGTCGTGGAGCGGTGAGCGTAGTGATCGCCGGTGGGTGGTGGTCATCGTGTGAGCTGGTGGTTCGGTGCGCTGATCGGGTGAGGGTCGGTGGCGTTTCCGGTGGGGTACGGGTTTGGTATGGGCAGTGTTCTGTCGGTCCGGTGAAGGTCGGGTTCGTCATTGTCGTGACGAATCGCTTCGTGGAGAGGATCGGCATGGCGGGGATTCGGTGGTGGCGGCGTCTGGTGGGACTGGGCGCGTTGTTGGCGGTGGTGTTCGGTGGTACGGCGGGTGCGGGGGCCGCGCAGGCGGGGCCGGTGCCGGTGGAGCAGTTGCGGTGGCGTGCGGCGCTGGGGCTGGCCGACGGTGATGTGGCGCGGGCGAAGGCGTTGGCGGCTTCGCTGTCGTGCTGGCAGAACGTGACGATCCGGGCGGCGAACGGTCTGTATGTGAAGGCTGATTTCGGTGTGGTGGGGGTGGACAAGGGTCTGTTGCGGGCGGCGACGCCGAAGTCGGCGATCGGGGCGTGGGAGTTGTTCTACGTGTGCCGGGATCCGGCTGATTGGCGTACGTATCTGATGTCGCAGTACAACGGTCTGCCGTATGTGAACACGGAGACGTCGGCGGTGGATTATTCGGGGGTTCGCTACGGGCTGTTGCGGGCGGGCAACTACGCCGATCACGGGAAGCGGAACTATTTCTCCACGTTCACGGTGCCGGCGTCGAACGGGCCGTTGGGTGCGGGGAACGGGACGTGGTTCTGGTCGTGGTGGAACGAGTTGTACGTTTCGGCGCAGCTGGATTATCCGGATGCGTCGTTGCGGGCGCGGCTCGGTGTGGTGGGGCCGTGGGAGCAGTTCTCCTGGTCGGGTATCACGGCGTAGGTCGTGGGGTGACGGGCTGCGGGCGTTTGCTCGCGGCCCGTTCGGCTGTGGTGGGGCCGTTAGGGTCGTCGGGTGACTGAGGCGTTCATCGTGGTGCACGATCCGGGGTGGTCGGTGCGGGGTGCGGAGTTGGCGGCGGGGCTGCGGGAGGCGTTGGGGCCTTTGGCGGTACGGGTGGAGCACATCGGGAGTACGGCGGTGCCGGGGATGGCGGCGAAGCCGGTGTTCGATCTGCAGGTGAGTGTGGCCGATCTGGTGGCTGCGGCCGGGGTGTTCGATGGGCCGCTGGCGGGGTTGGGGTTCGTGCGGCTGCCGTACGAGGGTGATCATGTTCCGGCGGGGTCGGGTGATGATCCGGGTCGGTGGGTGAAGCGGTTCTGGGCGCGCCGGGGTGCTGGTGTGGTGCCGGTGAATCTGCATTGCCGGGTGGTGGGGTCGCCGAATGAGCGGCTGGCGTTGTTGTTCCGGGATTGGTTCCGGGCGCATCCTTCGGCGGTTCCGGCGTATGCGGCGTTCAAGGTGTCGCTGGCGGCGGCGGTCGGTGAGGATGTGGGGCTCTACACGGATGTGAAGGATCCGGTGGTGGATCTGGTGGTGGTGGTGGCCGAGGAGTGGGCGGCGGCGACGGGTTGGGTGCCGTAGTGGGCACGGTGGTGATCGTCGGGGATGTCGGCGGGTGTGCCCGGCAGCTGGAGCAGGCGTTGCAGCCGTGGCTCGGGGTGCCGGATGTGGTGGTGATCCAGGTCGGTGATCTGGTGGATCGTGGTCCGGACAGTCCGGGGGTGTTGCGGCTGGTCGGGCAGCGGCTGGCGGGTGCGGCGCCGCGGTGGGGGTGAGGAGTGGATCCCAAGCACGGCCGTGAGGGTGCGGATCGGTGGGCTCCGTTGGTGTTGCCGGGGGCGCGGCTGCTGGTGTGAGCGGTATGGCTGGGCATACCGCGGGTTGGGCTGGTGGGTGTAGTGCCTGTTCGACTGCTCGTTGGTGTACTCGGTGGCATGAGATTCGGGCGGTTGGTGCTGGTCGGTGCGGTGTGTTGGGTGCTGGCCGGGCCGGTGTTGCTGGTGGCTGATGTGGTGGTGGGCCTGGGGTGGCCGGAGCCGGGTTACCGCTGGTGGTCGTACAACATCAGTGATTTGGGGAATGTGACGTGTGGGGTCTGGGACACTTCCCGGCCGCGGTACGTGTGTTCGCCGTGGCATGCGGCGATGAATGTGGCTCTGGTGGTGGCGTCGGTGCTGGTGCTGGCGGGGTTGGTGCTGGCGCGGCGGTTGCGGGCGGTGGGTCCGGTGGCGTGGTGGTTGCTGGCGTGTGGGGCGGCCGGGTTGGGGTTGGCGGGTCTGTTTCCGGCGGACGTGAACGAGAACGTGCATGTGCTGGGGGCGTTTGTGTTGTTCGTGTGCGGTAACGCGGGCCTGGTGGCGGCGGGCCGCCGGGCGGGGGTGTTCACGGCGGGTCTGGGTGTGCTGGGTGCGCTGGCTACCGTGTTGTTTCTGTCGCGCCCCGGGCTGGTTCTCGGGCCGGGTGTGATGGAGCGGCTGGCGGCGTATCCGCTGTGGGTGTGGGCGTGTGTGGCGGGTGTGCGTCTGCTGGTGCTGGGTGCACCGGTTCGCGGGAGGAACGTGCCGGTTGCTCGGATGCGGTGAAGGCGGCCGAGGCGGTTTCGAAGGCCGGCATGTCGATCATGGTGTCGTCGGGTGGCGGTGTGCGGGGTCGTACGCTTGCCGGTTGGGGTGATGGGGTTGTCTTTGCGGTTGGCCCTGTCGGGGGCGGGTGGGCCGGTGCGGGAGTTGCCGCCGGAGGTGGTGCAGCTTCTGGTGGCGGTGGGTGCGCCGGCTCGGTTGGGGGCTCATCTGCGACTGGTGCATGACGTGGCGTGTGATCTGAGCAGCTGGCTGGCGTCGGCGCATCCGGGGGTGGTGTTCGACGCTGAGGCGGTGGTGTTCGGGGCGGCGACGCATGACGTCGGCAAGGTGGTGTTCCCGCGGGAGTTGTCGGTGCCGGGGTCACGGCATGAGGCGGCCGGGCGGCAGCTGCTGTTGGGGCGGGGTTTCCCGGACCGGCTGGCGCGGTTCGCCGGGACGCACGGGTCGTGGCAGGCCGCGGGTGTCGGTGTGGAGGATCTGCTGGTCAGCGTGGCCGACAAGGTGTGGAAGGGTGCGCGGGTCGAGGATCTGGAGCGGCTGCTGGTGGATCGGATCGCGGGCGCGGACGGGATCGAGGTGTGGGCGGCGTTCGTGTCGCTCGACGATTGTCTGCAGCGGTTGGCGGAGGCCGCGGATGGGCGATTGGCGTTTCAGAACGGGTTCGCGGTCTAGCAGGATGTCCGCATGCGTATTGCGGTGATCTCCGATGTGCACGGCAATCTGCCGGCGTTGGAGGCGGTTCTGGCGGCGATCGGCGCTGAGGGTGTGGATCTGGTCGTCAACTGCGGGGATCTGCTGTCGGGTTATGTGGATCCGGCGGGGACGGCGGATCGGTTGATGGTGCTGGGGTTGCCGACGGTGGCGGGTAATCATGAGCGGCAGCTGCTGACGTTTCCGGCGCAGCGGATGGGGATGGCGGACCGGCTGGCGCGGCGGGTGCTCTCGGAAGATCATCTGGGGTGGTTGCGGTCGTTGCCGGCGGTCCTGTCCCCCGCTGCGGGGGTGCTGGCGTTTCACGGTACGCCCGGCGACGACCTGCAGTATCTGTTGCACACGGTGGATCCGTCGGGAGCGCGCGAGGCGTCGCTGGACGAGGTCGTGGCGCGGCTGGGTGACGTGGCCGGCTTCGGGTTGCTGTTGTGCGGGCACACGCATCTGCGGGGGCAGTTGCGGTTGCCGGGTGGGGCGCTGGTGGTGAATCCGGGCAGTGTGGGCTGGCCGGCCTATGAGGATGACGTGCCGTTCGCGCATCGGATGCAGGCGGGGTCGCCGCATGCGTGGTTCGCGGTCGCCGATGACGTGTCGGGGCGGTGGGAGGCGTCGTTTCATGCGGTGGAGTACGACTGGGAGTCGGCGGCGTTGCTGGCCGAGGGGTTCGGGCGTGCGGATGTGGCGGCGGCGTTGCGTACGGGGCGGGTGGTGTGATGGCGGTGCGGTGGGTGACGGCGTTTCTGGATTCGCCGTCGCGGGTGGCGGAGCCGTTCTGGCTGGCGGTGACGGGCTGGTCGATGTCGGCGCGGCGCGGTGGTGGCATGTTCGCGACGCTGCTGCCGGAGTCCGGGGACGCTTGTCTGCGGGTGCAGGTGGTGGGTGACGGTCCGGCGCGGGCGCATCTGGATCTGCATGTCGATGACGTGGAGGACGCGGCGCGGCTGGCGGTGGTGGCGGGTGCGCGGGTCACGTTCGCCGAGCCGGGGCTGGTGGTGTTGCGGTCGCCGGCGGGGATCGCGTTCTGTCTGGTGTCGTGGGAGGGCGAGGCGCAGCGGCCGGGCTGGTCGCACAGTGTGGTGGACCAGGTGTGTCTGGACATCCCCGATGCGGTGTACGAGCGGGAGGCCGCGTTCTGGACCGCGGTGACCGGGTGGGGTCTGCGGGCGACGGATCTGCCGGAGTTCTCCTTCTTGCGGGGTCCGGCGGGGATGGCGGTGCGGCTGATGTTGCAGCGGATCGGGCCGGGTGTGCCGGGGGTTCATGTGGATCTGGCGTGTGATGACGTGGATGCCGAGGTGGCGCGGCATGTGGGGCTGGGTGCTCGGGTGGTGCGGCGGGTGCCGGGTGATTGGACGACGCTGGCCGATCCGGCGGGGCGGGAGTACTGCGTGACGGGGCGGTCGCCGAACCCTTCATGATCACTTCGGTGTGGCGGGGAGGTTGTTGTCGGTGGGTGCTGGTAGAAAGGACCCGCTCTCATACAAACGTACGAAGGTGGTGGGGTGATGACGGCGGCAGGCGTGGAGACCGGTGGGCTGTCCGAGCAGGAGCTGCAGCAGTTCCGGGAGGCGCTGGCGGCCGGGCGTAAGCCGCGGGTGCAGTTCACCGAGTCGGCGGGGCAGATCTCCGGGCAGATCGGTCAGGTGATCGGCCTGGAGGATCCGGCGGTGTCGGATGAGTGGGTGGTGGTCAAGTTCGGGCGTGACGAGCTGCCCTTCTCCCCCGGTGATCTGCGGGTCGCGCCGAAGGGCCCGGTTCCGAAGAAGGTGGTGGCGCCCGCGCCGGAGCCGGTCGAGCCGGTGCTGTCCGGCCCCGAGTTCATGATCGACAAGCCGTTGCCGCCGAAACCGCCCGCCCCGCGTAAGAGTGAGGAAGTCGTGGTCAATCCGAAGGAGGCCGGCGAGGCCGCGCCCGCACGCAAGGCGGCCCGGCCGGCCAAGGCGAAACCGTCGCCGAGCCTGACGGTGACGCTGGCCTACGCCGAGGGTGAGTGGACGATCGCGGCCAATCAGGGTGCCAAGGCGCTGGCCCGGCCCTATGTGATCCGTCCGGCGGAGGCGTTGAGGATGGTGTCGCTGATCGACATGCCGGGGGTGCAGGAGGCGGTCGATCAGATCATGGCCGCGGAACGGGCCGAGGCCGAGCAGCAGGCGCAGCGGCTGCGGGAGCAGCTGGCCGAGGTGGAGGCCCGCCTGGCCGAGCTCGGCGAGGCGGGCTGACTTCCCCCGGTGGGCGTGGCGCCGGGCTTCTAGTGGAAGTACTTGAGCCCGGCGACACCGGCGAGCACGAGCAGCAGGCAGACGATGCGCGGCAGGCTGGCCGGCTCGTTGAGGGCGATCATGCCGACCAGGGCGGTGCCGACAGCGCCGATGCCGACCCACACGGCGTATCCGGTGCCGACCGGGATGGTGCGCAGCGCGTAGCCGAGGCCGGCCATGCTCAGCACCAGGGCGGTGCCGAACACCACGGTCGGTGCGGGGCGGGTGAAGCCGGCGCTGCGGTCCAGGGCGATCGCCCAGACGGTCTCGAGCAGGCCGGAGACGATGAGAACGAGCCAGGCCATGACAGATCACCTCGTGGGCGGTCGTCTTGTCAGGCCGGGTACGACACGCAACTCGTCCGGGGCGATGCCGGGGCTTTTCCCGGCGCCATCTGCACGACAGTAGCCACTCGACGATCCGGGCGCAGGCGGGCAGGCTGTCGTGGTGACCGAACACACTTTCGAAGATCAGGACTTGAGTGGGGCGCGGTTCCGGATGGTGTCGCTGCGCGGGGCGCGGATGCATGCCGTCGACCTGGCCGGCGTGAAGATCACCGACGCGTGGGCGGTCGGCGTCGACATCAGTGGCATGCTGCGTGACGTGCGGCTCAACGGTGTCGACGTGGTGCCGCTGGTGGAGGCCGAACTCGACCGGATCCATCCTCAGCGGGCGAAGATGCGCCCGGTCGACGCCGACGGCTACCGCGAGGCGTGGGCGATTCTGGAGCAGCTGTGGGCGGCCACGATCGCCCGGGCACGGGGGCTGGACGCCACGCTGCTGCACGAGCGGGTCGACGGTGAGTGGTCGTTCGTCGAGACGCTGCGGCATCTGAACTTCGGCACGGCGGCGTGGGCGCTGCGGGCGGTGCTGGGTGAGCCGGCGCCGTGGCATCCGACGGACCTGCCGCACGACGAGATGCCCGAGCTGCCGGGCCTGCCCCGCGACCGGCGGATCCAGCCGTCGCTCGACGAGGTGCTGGCGGTCCGTGCGGGGCGGGTGGCGCGGGTCCGGGAGCTGCTCGCCGGGCTCACCGACGAGCAGCTGCGGTCGTCGACGACGCCGGTGACCGAGCCCGGCTATCCCGAGCCGGAGAGTTTCGCGGTGACCCGCTGCCTCGGCGCGGTGATCAACGAGCATTGGGAGCACCGGCTGTACGCCGAACGGGACCTGGACGTGCTCACGGGCAGATGATCCGCGGGTTCTCGTTGGTCAGCTGACCGGCCGGGTTCGTCAGGTACAGCCAGACGTGCAGGTCGTAGTGGGCCGGCATGGGCGGTGCGCCGGGCGGCATCTCGTGTCCGGCCATCGGCCCGTCGAACGGGTGACCGAACAGCGTCGGCCGGTCCGTGTCGGTGTTGAGGTCCTGGTCGGCGTCGGCTTTGAAGTATTCGACGCCGACCAGCCGTGGGGTGCCGTCGCGGCCGGGGACGTAGAGCAGCACCTCGGGCCAGACCGGGTCGATGGCGTCGCCGGCGGACAGGCCGGGGTGCGCGTAGTGCCAGCCCATGCCGGGCACGCACTGGTCGGTGGCCAGGTAGCCGGCGGCCAGGGCCTCGTCGACGTCACGGAACCGGCGGGTCGCGTCGGTGAGGACCTTGCGCTGGGCGGGGCTGAGTTTCGCCGGCGGCGCCGGCGCGGTGGTGGTCTCGTCGGCCGGTGGCGGGGACTGCGGGGCCGCGTGGGCGACGGCCGCGGTGGCCGGCAGCAGGCAGGTCACGGCCACCGCGCAGTGGCGCAGCAGCCGGGGGACGCGAAGGTGCGGGATCGTCATGGGGCCAAGCGTCGGGCACGTGCTGGCCCGTGGGTGCGGGTTTCGGCTGCGATCCACCCTTGCCGACCGCGGTGATCACGGGGCGTGGGATGCTGCTGACCCATGAGCGGGGGTGTCGTCGGGCAGGCGATCGGGTTGTTCGCCGTCACGAACATCGACGACATCGTGATCCTGGCGCTGTTCTTCGCCCGCGGCGCCGGGCGGCCGCACAACACCCGCACCATCGCGGTCGGCCAGTACCTGGGGTTCGCCGGGATCCTCGCCGTCGCCGTGGCGGCCGCGTTCGGGGCGACGCTGCTGCCCGAGCGGCTGCTGCCGTACCTGGGGCTGCTCCCCCTGGTTCTGGGGATCAAGGCCGGGGTTCAGGCGTGGCGCAGCCGCGGCCGGGACGACGAGGATGAGACGCGGGCCGCGTCCGGGATCCTGGACGTGGCGGCGGTGACGTTCGCCAACGGCGGCGACAACATCGGCGTGTACGTGCCGGTGTTCGCGACCGCCGGCACGGCCGCCATGACCGTGTACGGGCTGGTGTTCCTGCTGCTGGTCGGCGTGTGGGTGGCCGCGGGCCGGTTCTTCGCCACCCGTCCGGTGATCGCCCGGACGTTGAGCCGCTGGGGTCACGTCGTGCTGCCGGTCGTGCTGATCGGGCTGGGCCTGCTGATCCTGTCCGGGGCCGGGTAGCCGGCGGGGCGCGTGGGCGCGGGCTCCGGGAGGCGGCGTACCCGATCAGCTTCGCTGTCGTCCTGATCGCCATGACGGCGGCCTGCGCCATCGGCCTGCGCCATCGGCCTGCGCCGGGCGGCGGCGTCCTGAAAAAGCGCGGCGTCCAGGTGCGGGTCAGGGTGATGTTGCGGTCCCGGTAGGCCGCGTCGCCGGGGTCGTTGCCGGCATCGCCGCCTGCCGCACCGGCCGGGCCGGTTCACTGCCGTGGGCCTCGAACAGCTGCGTGAGGGCGTCGAGGACCACCGCGCCGGCGCTGCTGGTTTCGTGACGGCAGCCGCGCAAGCGCATATGTCTGACTCCGATCGGGGCGGGAATCTAGCATCGGCTGGTGGAGGTCGAGCAGATCGCGCGGGTGCGTGACTTCAACCGGTACTACACCCAGCGCCTGGGCATGCTCACCGACCGGTTCCTCGGCCAGGACCGGCCGTTCGGGCAGGCGCGGCTGCTGTTCGAGATCGGCGACGGCGGCAGCACCCTGCCGGTGCTGCGTGACCGGCTGGGTCTCGACGAGGATTACCTGCGCGGGCAGCTCGACGCGCTCGCCGGGCAGGGCCTGATCGTGCTGGCCGGGACGCGGGCCGCGCTGACCGACGCCGGGCGCACCGAACGCGCCGACCTCGAGCAACGCTCGAACGCGGGCATCGCCGCGCTGCTCGGGGAGCTGACCGCCGGGCAGCGGGACCGGCTGATCGCCGCGCAGGAGGAGATCCGGCGGGTGCTGCGGGCCGCCGCGGTCGTGGTGGAGGCGGTGCCGCCGGACTCGCCCGCCGCCCGCGGCTGCCTGGCCCGGTATGCCGCCGAGCTGGACGTCACGTTCCCCGAGGGGTTCGACGCCTCGACGCTGACCCGGCCCGAGGACGTCACCGGCACCCAGCTGCTGGCCGTCGAGGAGGGGGTCCCGGTCGGCTGCGGGCTGTGGATCCGGCTCGGCCCGGGCGTCGCCGAGATCCGGCACCTGTGGGTGGCGCCGGAGGCGCGGGGGCTAGGGCTGGGCCGTAAGCTGCTGGGCCGGCTGGAGGTCGACGCGGCCAACAACGGCATCGCCACGGTACGGCTGGGCACGCACCCGCGGCTGACCGAGGCCCTCGCGCTGTACCGGGGCAGCGGATACGACGACATCGGCGGGTACAGCGACATCCCGTACAACCAGTTGGCCTTTGAAAAGGTCCTGGTCAGTGCCGTGGCCGCACCCGCGACAGGTCGTGCGGCCGTGACGAGTCGATCACTTTCGGCGTCTGCATCTCGTCGCGGCGCAACGGCGTCAGGGTCTCGTCGATAGCGTCCATGATCAGCCGGGTGGCGTGCATCGTCTGCGCGCCCGGCGTGCCGGTCTGCGCCGCACTCAGGTCGACCGGGCGGTCACCGAAGCCGACCCGCACCACCGGCCGGGTCAGCAGCGCGGTGAGCAGGGCCCGGCCGGCGCGTTTCGGGGCTCCCCACGGCATGACGGCGTGGGTGCCCCACTGGGCGACCGGCAGCACCGGTGCCCCGGACATCTGCGCCATCCGGGCGGTGCCGGTCTTGCCGCGTTCCGGCCACATCCACGGGTCCAGGCCGATGCGGCCTTCCGGGTAGATCAGTACCGCCGAGTTCTCGGCCAGGGCTTTCGCGGCGGCCGGCAGCGCGTCGGCGACGTGCGCGGTGTTGCGGTCGACGCGGATGTGCCCGCAGTGCCGCATGATCGCGCCGACGACCGGGGTGCGGAACACCCCTCCGGTGGCCATGAACCGCGGCGCGATCCCCACCCGGTGGCAGGCGGCCATCAGGATGACCGGGTCGACCGGGCTGATGTGGTTGGCCGCCAGGATCACCGGCCCGCCGCGCAGCTGCGGCGGCAGGCTGCCGGTGACGCGCAGCCGGGCCAGCGGGAACACCACGATCCGCGCGAGGACGAGCAGCAGCCGCCACAGCCGCGGCACCCGCCAGACAGGTGAGATCTCCATCAGGTCCGAATGATCGCACGCCTGCGCGACCGTCGTGCATCCCCGGTCACCGCGGCGCCGGCTCCCGGACACCCGGACGTCGGCGCCCGTCAATCCCGGCGCCGCGGGGCCACCGCCCACCGGCTCGACAGGGCCACCACCAGGGGCCAGCATGCCTGCGCGCCCGCGGCGACGCGTTCGGTGAGACCGGCCCGCCCGCCGAGCACCAGGGTGACCGCGAACCAGGCCACCAGGGCGAGCAGCACCGCCGCCGCGGCGCACGACACCAGCGGGCGCAGCGTCACCGGGGCGGGGACGTGACGGCGCCAGGCGAGCGCCGGCCACACCGACAGGGCCGCGAACGCCAGACCGGCCGCGGCCCCGTGCGCCGGTGCCGGGCCCGCCACGGGAAGCGGGAACACCGCGACCAGCATCGTCGCGACGCCGCCCGCAGCGAGCACGGCCCGGCCCGCCCGCGCCGCCGGGTGCAGGCCCGCGGCGGTCACCAGATGGCAGATCCCGACGCACACCAGGGCCGCGGTCATCAGCCACCGGCCGGCGGCGCCGTGGCCGGCCAGGGCGCTGATCGTCTCGACCGTGCCGTCGAATCCGCCCGGCTGCCGCCGCGCGGCCAGCGTCCAGCCGCCGATCAGCGCGACCGGCGCCACCGCCGACGATGTCAGCACCCACCACGGCACCCGGGATGTCACGGGCCCACTGTGCCCTGCCGCCGCGCGGCGGCATCCGGCGGCCTGCCTTGCCGCTGATATTCGCGATGCTCACGCCGTCGTGATCCGGTACCGTCCGGGGTCGCTGCCCCGTCACGGAAAGGTAGGTCATGCCCGGTCAGCCCGGCACGCCCTGAGCGTGCCGCCTTCGAACCGTGCGGCACCACGAGCTTCGTCGTGTCCGCAACTGTTCGAGGAGTCCGCGTGCCGGGATTGTGGCGCCGTACCGATTTTCGTCTTCTCTGGGCCGGTCAGACCGTCTCCCAGCTCGGTGAACACACCGCGCTGACCATCCTGCCGCTGCTGGCGGTGCTCACCCTCGACGCCGGCGCCGACCAGCTGGGGCTGCTACGGGCCGCCGGGCAGGCCCCGCAGCTGCTGCTCGCGCTGTTCGCCGGTGTGTGGGTGGACCGGTGGCGTACCCGTACCGTCATGGTCTGCTCCGATCTGGGCCGTGCCGTGGCCCTGGCAGTGACCGGTGCCGCCGCGGTGTCGGGCACTCTGGGCCTGCCGGCGCTGCTGGCCGTCACCGTCGTGGTCGGGGCGTTGTCGGTGTTCTTCGACATCGCCTATCAGGCGTCACTGACCCGGCTGGTCGAGCGGGACCTGCTGCTGCCGGCCGGCAGCGCGATCGAGGCGAGCCGGTCGGCGGCGCAGATCGCCGGGCCGGCCGTCGGCGGGGCGGTGGCGTCGCTGCCGTTCGCCCCGGCCGCGGTCGCGGTCGCGTTCCTGGCGTCGCTGGCGGCGATCGCACCGATCCGGGAGGCGGCACCGCCGGCACCGGCGGTACGGCCGCACATCCGGGCCGGGCTGCGGTTCGTGGCCGGCGACGGCGCGTTGCGGGCCATCTGCGCGGCGTCGGGGGCGTTCCAGTTCTTCCTGGCCGCCACGATGACCGGCTACCTGCTGTTCCTGCCGCGGGAACTGGGCCTGTCGGCCACCGCGATCGGCCTGACCCTGGCCGCGGTGGGCCCGGGAGCGCTGGCCGGGTCGCTGCTGGCGGCGCGCCTGCCGCGGCGTCTCGGGCACGGCCCGGTGCTGGTCGGCGCGGCGGTGATCGGCAACGGCGCCATGCTGGCGGTGCCCGCCCTGCACGGCTCGTCGGCGGGCACCCTGGCCGCCCTGGTCGCGGTGAACCTGGTGTCCGGCACGTTCGGGCAGCTGGTCAACGTCACCGTCATCGCGGTACGGCAGGCGCTGACGCCGGACGCGTTGCAGGGCCGGGTCGCCGCGACGATCATGTTCGCCGGGATGGGGCTGACACCGTTCGGGTCGCTGTTCGGCGGGCTGCTCGCCGACCGGTGGACGCTGCGGGCCGCGCTGCTGATCTGCACGGCCGGGATGATGCTCTCCCCCGCGATCATGCTGGTGTCGCCGCTGGCCCGGCTGGGCCGCACCGTCCCGGCCCGGGCTGCCCGCCCCGCCGGTTCGAGGCCATGACGCGCCGCGCCGTGACGGCGGAGCCGCGTGCGGGGGTATCAGCCGCCGGCGGGCAGGTGGGCGGCGACCCGCTCGGCGGCGGCGGCCGGGCCCGTGGTCGTGGTGTCGATGCTCACGTCGTAGCTCATGCCGTGGTGGGCGTGCCGGGCCGACCAGCGGGCCAGGCCCGGCCGGTTGCCGCGGGCGTGTTCACGGCGGGCGAGTTCGTCGTCGTCGCAGAACACGCCGACCAGCAGCGGCCGCCACGGCCGCAGCACCGTCAGCCAGTCGTCGCGCACGTCGGCGCCGAGCAGCATCTCGTCGACGATGACCGGGTTCCCGGCGGTGAGCAGCGCGGCGACGGCCCGGTGGAAGCCGGCCATCATCCGCAGCCCGTCACTGCCGTAGGTGATGCGCAGCATCGCATGGCCGCCGTCGTCGCTGAGCCGGTCGTAGGCGAACCCGAGGTGCCGCAACTCGCCGCGCGGGCCGCCGGCCCACCGGTCGGGCACCATCGCGAAGCAGGTGTCCAGGCCCAGCAGCAGGTACGGCTGCGCGGTCAGGTCCTGCAGGGCACGCCCGAGGGTGGTCTTGCCCGCGCAGGACGCGCCGTTGAGGAACACGACCGATGGCATGAGCCCATCCTGGCAGCCGCGAGCGTCCGGCGTGGACGTCACCGGGTGACGTGCTCGCCGGTGGGCTGCCGGGCCAGCCGTGGCAGTCCGGCCGCGGCGGCGGCGAGCCACGCGACGAAGCTCCACAGGGTCAGGCGTTCGGCCAGGCCGATCAGGCTCTCGTACGCGCCGACGGTCAGCGACGGGCCGTCGGTGACGTCGGCGAACAGCACCGCCAGCACCGCGCAGGTGACGGCGCTCAGCGCCGCGGTGACGGTCAGCGCCCGGGTGACCGGCTGCCATCGCGGGTCGCGCCGCCAGGTGCGGGTGAGCAGGATCGCCGCGACCGGCAGGGTCAGGAACGCGACCATCGCGGCGGTGCCGTGCAGCATCCCGGGGACCGTCGGCGGCTGATCCCACCGGCCGTACGGGTCGGCCGGGAACACCGCGCCGGTGACCAGCGCGGCCGTGAAGGCGCCGAGCAGCCACCGCCCGGTCCGGGTGCCGGCGGCGGTCCGGGTCAGCAGGGTCAGCAGCAGTGCGGTGGCGGCGGCGAGGCTGAGCAGCCCGGCCGGGATCAGCCGGCCGGCCCGGGCGTGCACATAGTGGCTGACCATCGTCTCCACCGGGCTCCAGCCGGGGTTGGCCAGGTCGGCGGCGCCGGTGAACAGCACGTACCCGCCGAGGGCGGCGAGAACCAGGGTGCTGCGGCGTTCGATCGGGGTGCGCATCGGGGCCTCCTCGTTGTCGGTCGGCCCGACGTTAGGGAGAAGGCGGTACGGCACGCGTCGTCCCGGTGGCGTCACTGCCGGCTGCGCCCGGGGAGTACGGGCGTGCACCGTTCGGCGTAGGGCGCGCGGTGGTGCCGGGCCTGCGAATCCGGCCGGCGGGGGCGGTCCGCGGGGGCATCGGCGGAGGGCGGCGGGGCTGTTGCTGGTGCGCGACGAGGGCCCGGCGCGCTGATGTCGTTACTCGGGTGAGCGCTGCCGCTGGCGCAGGTAGGCCAGGACGGCTTCGCGCGTGGTGCGTACCCCGAAAAGGGCTCGGGCCTCGGCGATGCGGCGGTTGGCGGTGCGCAGGGACAGGAATTCGGCGGCCGCGGCGGCGGCGATGGTGTCGCCGGCGGCGAGCCGGTCGAGCAGGGCCCGTTGTTCGGGGATGAGGTTGGCGATCAGGTCGGAGCCGTCGATGCCGCGGTGTACCGGGCCCAGGCGTGACAGGTCGTCGATCAGGGCACGCCCGGCGCCCGATTCGGGGTCGCAGACGGCGACGATGCCGGCGCCGCGGGCCGCGGCGAGGACGGCGAGTTGCGCGGATTCGAGGTCGTCGTCGCCGATACGGCCGTGCAGCACCAGGTGGGCGGCGCCGACGTCCCAGGAGGGGTCGGGCAGGGCGAATCCGGCCCGGGCGGTCCAGCCATCGCGGGCCAGCCGCCGCAGGACGGTCTCGGCCTCGGACGTGGTGGCTACTACGTGGCGTGGAGCGTCGTCGGGCTGTCGTATCACCGGCCATCCTCGTGGGTGTCGAAGGGTTCGGGTCTCGCCGGGGTGGTGGCGAAGGCCAGTGCGGCGGCCTCGGTCCGGGTGCGTGCTCCGAGTTTGCGCATGCTCGCGCGGATGTGGGTGTCGACGGTTTCGGCGCTGATGCCGAGCTGCCCGGCGATGCGGCGGGTCGGTTCGCCGGCGGCGACCAGGCGCAGCACGTCCAGTTCGCGGCGGGTGAGCCGGCCGTCGGAACGGGGGCTGCGGGTGTCGCGCTGGATCTGGTGGCGGCGCAGGCCGCGCCGGGCCCGGCCGGCCAGGACGGTGAGCCCGGCGGTGTCGGCGAGTTGTTCGGCGCGCAGCAGGGCGGTGACGGCGGCGTCACGGTCGCCGCTGGTCAGGCCGGCGGCGATCAGGCAGCGGACCTGTTCGCGCAGGGCGACCGGCTGCCAGCTGTCGGCGGCGGTGTCGAGGCCGGCGCCGACGGCCCAGGCGGTGAGGGTGCGCCGGGCGGGTACGGGCAGGTCGACGGGGATGGCGGTGTTGCCGGGCAGGCCCAGGTCGTAGGCGGCCCAGCGGGCGGTGATGGCGTGCAGGCCGGCGAGCAGCCCGAACCCGGCGTCGGCGGGGGCTGCGGTGGCCCGGTCGGGTTGCCCGTCGAGCCAGGCGGCCTCGCGGGCGACCCAGGCGGCGGCCGGGTGGGCGGGGGCGGTCTGCAGCCGGGCGCGGGCGGCGGCGAGCAGCCCGGTGTCGGCCTCGATCAGGGCGGTCGCGGCGGTGGCGTAGGCGCGGGCCTGGTCGGGCAGGGCCCGGTCGGTGAGGTTCGCGGCGCGGCGCAGCACCCCGTCGGTGCCGTCCCAGGACAGTTCGGGCGGGAAGTCGGGGCCGTGCAGCGCCAGCGCCCAGTCGGCGACGGCCAGGAACCGGGTCTGCCAGCCGTACGCGAGCGCGTCGCCGGCGGCGGTGGCGGCGTGCAGGGCGGCCGCGGCGGCGTCGACGAGCCGGCCTTCGGCGCCGAGGTGTTCGACGAGCAGCCACGCCGACCAGCGGGCGATCAGCGGGTCACCGGTGCCGGCGGCGGCCTGCAGGGCGCTGTCCCAGCCGGGTAGCCGGTGCGTGGCGCGGACCGCGGCCAGCGCGGCGAGGATGCCGGGGGTCGGCTGCGGATGCCGTACGGCGATCTTGTCGGCGAGTTCGAGGGCGCCCATCGGTTCGCTGGCCAGCGCGCACAGCAGCACGACCCGGTCACGGGCGGCCACGACGCTCGCCGTGGCGGTGTCGGGTACCGGGCGCACGCTGTCGCGGGCGGCGGCCGGGTCGCCGGCCTGCAGCAGGGCCTCGCCGCGCAGCACAGCCGCTTCCAGGGCGAGCGGGTCGGCGGCGGCGCCGGGGGCCACGGCCGCGGTGGCGGCCAGCGGGCGCAGCACGTCGGCGGCGTCGGCGGCGCGGCCGGTGGCCAGGGCGGCGTCGGCGGCGGCCAGCCGCACGCGCGGGTCGACGGCGGCCGGCAGGCCGCAGGCGAACAGCAGCAGCGCGGCACGTTCGGCGCCGGCGGCCCGGTCGGCGGCGGCCAGCGCCTTGCGGTACGCGCCGGCGGTGTCGCCGGCGGCGGCCAGGTGCCGTGCGGCTTCGGCCGGTGGGGTGAGTTCGGCGAGCCGGCCGTGCAGGTCGGCGCGGGCGTCGGTGTCGAGCAGGCCGGCGGCGGTCTCGGCGACGTACGCCGACACCGGCAGCAGTGAGCCGCCGGCTTCGGCGGTGACCAGGCCGGCGGCCAGCAGCTCGGCGGCGCCGGTGCCCAGCAGTGCCGGGACGGCGGGCCGGCCGAGCAGGCCGAGCGCGGCCAGCGCGGTCCGTGCCGGGCGCGACAGGTCGGCCAGGGCGGCGGCGATGGCGTAGGCGACCTGGTCGATGTCCTCGCCGATCGGGGCGCGGCCGGAGGCGGCCTGCCGGGCCAGGGCGATGACGGCCAGGGGGTTGCCGCCGGCGCGGGCGGCGACCGCGGCGGCGGTGGCGTCGCTGAGACCGCCGGCGGTCTGCCGGGCCAGGGTGCTCGCCTGCTCGCCGGTCAGCGGCGGCACGGGCAGCCACACGGTCGCGGCCTGCCGCAGGACGTCGGCCAGCGCGTCGCTGAGCCGGTGCGGGGTGCGCAGCGCGACCAGGACCCGGCAGGTGCGGGCCAGATGCGGCAGTGCGGCCAGGGTGGCCGGGTCGGCGTGCTGCAGGTCGTCGAGCACCAGCAGCCCGCTGCGCACGCGGGAGCGCACGGCTTCGGCCAGCAGCGGCACGTCGTCGGCGGGCAGCCGGGCGCGCACGGCCCGCGACAACGCGAGGGCCGGGACGTTCGACAGCATGGCCAGGCCACCGCCGAGGTGGGCGGGGCCACCGACGGCGGCGGCGATGCGGCGCAGCAGGGTGCTGCGGCCGCAGCCGGGCGGGCCGGTGAGCACGACGAGGGCGGGTCCGTGGCGCAACGCGGTGCGGGCGGCCTGTTCTGGCTCGTCCGTCACCTGCGCTCCCCCTTCACTGGCACGATATCGGGATCCCGGTCGCGGCGGATGCGTCCGTAGGCTCTACTGCGAAACTGCGGTGACCAACAGGAGGGCCTTTCCGTGACGCCGACTGCCGCGATACGCACATTGTCGCCGACGGTGTGCTGCGCTGACGAGTCGATGTGACCGGCCCACTCACCTCCGGCATCGCGACTCTGTGTCACGAGATCGTCACCCGGGTTTCCTCCGATGCTGGTCAACAGGTCCGGCGGATCAGTAATCGCCTTCACGATCCGTTACGGGTGGCGATCGCGGGCCGTCTGAAAGCCGGAAAGTCGACACTAGTCAACGCCATGATCGGCCGTCGTGTCGCCCCCACGGCGGCCGGCGAGTGCACCCGCGTGGTCACCCGGTTCCGTTACGGGCCCGCCGACCGCATCGACGTGGTCACCCGCGACGGTGACCGGCGCAGCCTGCCGCTGGACGAGGACGGCATGGTCCCGGCCCGCCTCGGTGTGCCCGCGGCCCGTATCGCCTACGTCGACGTCGCCCTGACCAGTGACCGGCTGCGGGACCTGACCGTCGTCGACACCCCCGGCCTGGCCTCGACCGACACCGCCGGCAGCGCCCGCGCCGAACAGGCCGTCGGCATCGACGACGACTCCGCCGGGGAGATCACCGCCGCGGAAGCGGTCGTCTACGTGTTCACCCAGGCCGTGCGCGCCGACGACGTGCGCGCCCTGGAGGCCTTCCACGTCGCCTCGGCGCGGCTGGCGACCAGCCCGATCAACGCCATCGGCGTGCTGGGCCGCATCGACACCCTCACCGGCGGAGCCGGCGACCCGTGGCCGGTGGCCGAGCCCCTGGCCCGGCAGCAGGCGGCCCTGCTGGCCCGTACCGTCGGTGACGTCGTGCCGGTCGCCGCCCTGCTGGCCGAGACCGCCGAGGCCGGCCGGCTGACCGGCGCCGACCGCGACGCCCTCGCCACACTCGCCGCCATGGCTCCCGCCGACCTGCAGCTGCTGCTGCTGTCGGCCGACCTGTTCCGCACCCGGCCCGCCCCGCTCGGCGCCGGCCAGCGCGAACGGCTGCTGACCCGCCTCGACCTGTACGGCATCGGCTTCGCCTGCGCGCAACTGGCCGCCGACCCGCGGCTGGGCACCGGCGAACTGGTACGCCGGCTGTCGGCGGCGTCCGGGCTGGCCCGGCTGACCGCCACCGTCGACCAGACGTTCCGCTGGCGCTCCGACGCCATCAAAGCCGGCTGGGCACTGACCCGCCTGGAACGCCTCGCCTCCCTCGACCAGCGTTCCCGCAGCGTCGTACGCGACGCGATCGAAGGCGCGCTGCGTGATCCGGCCTACCACCGGCTGCGGCTGCTCGACGCCGCGCAGCGCGCCGCGACCGGCACCGTGCCGCTACCCGCCGGCTGGGAGCAGGAGCTGATCCGGCTGGCCACCTCCGACGATCCACGCTGGATCCTCTCGCTGCCCGCAGCCGACCCGGCCGCGCTGGCGTCGGCGGCGGTCGCCGCGGCCGGCCGCTGGCGCGCCTACGCCGTCGACGGCGCCGGGCCCGCCCAGGCCCGCATCGCCCACGTCGCCCACCGCGGCTTCCATCTGCTCGCCCAGGAGGTGCGCCGGTGCAGGACCTGACCACCGTGCTGGACTCCGCCGTACGCGACACCATGTCCTACCTGCGTACCGCCGACCCGGACGCCGCCGCCGACCTGGCCGAGCTGCGCCGCGCGCACCTGACCCGGCCCGGCGTGGTCGTCGTCGGCGAAACCAAACGCGGCAAGAGTTCCCTGATCAACGCCCTGCTCGGGGTGCCCGGCCTGTCACCGGTCGACGCCGCCGTCACCACCGCCGCCTACCTGCACTTCACCCCCGGTCCCGCGTTCGCGGCCACCGCCTGGCTGCCCGGCGGCGAGGAGGTGCCCGTCGACGACCTGCAGCAGTGGGCCCGCGGCCGGCAGCGGGCCCGCCGCATCGAGGTCACCCACCCGGCGCCGCTGCTGCAGTACCTGACCCTGCTCGACACCCCCGGCGCCGGCGGCCTGGACCCGGTGCACGCCACCATCGCCCTCGACGCGGTGCGCCGCGGCACGGCCCTGCTGTTCGTCGCCGACGCGTCCGCGCCGCTGTCGCAGCCGGAACTCGACTTCCTGGCCGCCGCCACCGAACGCGTCGACGCCGTCGTGTTCGCCCTCACCAAGATCGACGCCTTCGGGCAGTGGCGCACCATCGCCGAGGACAACCGGGCCCTGCTGCAGGCCCACGCCCCCCGCTTCGCGGCCGCACCCTGGTACCCGGTGTCGTCCCGGCTCGCCGAACTCGCCCTGACCGCCGGCCCCGCGACCCGCGACACCCTCGCCGCCGAGTCCCGGGTGCCGGCACTGCAGCACGCCCTGGTCGAACTCGCCGGCCGCGGCCACCAGCTGCGCCTGGCCAACGTGCTGCGCGCCGCCCACCGCGACCTGACCCGGCTGCGCGACGCCGCCGGGCAGCGGGTCGAGGCGTCCGCCGCCGACGCCGCCGCCCAGGCCGCGACCCGCGCCGAACGCGCCGCCCTGGCCGCGCGGAAACGTACCGAATCCCGGCAGTGGACGTTGAGGTTGAACACCGAGATCCAGCACGCCCGCGTCGCCGTCGTCGGCCGGCTGCGGACCCGGATCACCGAGGTCCAGCACGACTACGCCCGCCGCATCGACGCCGCCCGCGGCGACGCGCTCACCGCACTGCCCGACGACCTCGACACCCAGCTGCAGGCCGTCGCCGCGCAACTGTCGGCCGTGCTGGAGGACACCTACCGCGACGTCGCCGAGAAGGTGCTCGCCGACACGTTCGACCCCGCCCTGGTCTCGGCGACCCTGCGCCACCAGCTGACCGCCGGCCCGCCCCGCGACGGCTCCGGCGACAACATGCTCATCGCCCTGTCCGCCGGCGGTGTCGCCCTGATCGCCGGCCGCGGCGCGATGCTCGGCGTCTCCGCGCTCGGCATCGCCGGCGCCGGGCTGCTGATCCCGGTCGCCGGCATCGGCCTCGGCCTGGCCGCCGGCGGCTACGTCATCTGGCGCCGCCGCGTGCACACCGACCGCCGGCACGCCCACACCTGGCTGCGTGACGTGCTCGCCGAGGCCCGCGCCGCGCTGACCGACGAGATCAGCAGCCGCTTCACCGACCTGCAGTACGCCCTCGCCGTCGCCCTCGACGACGCGATCGAGAAACGGCTCCGCGAACTCGACGCCCTGATCGCCGAGATCGACGCGGCCGCCGCCGAGGACGCGGCCGGCCGCGCGAAACGCCGCGCCGCGGCGACCGCCGACCGCGACGCCGCCGACGCCCGGCTCCGGCAGGCCGGCGAGGCGCTGCTACGAGCCCGTTCCCTGACTCCCGCGCCCACCGACGGAGGACTGCTGACATGACCGACCACTGGGACCCCGACGACTTCGACTTCGACCTGCCCGACGACGTGCACCTGCCGCCACCGCTGGCCGACGCCGGCCTGGACCTGCACCTGCCCGACCTGGACCTGCCGGACCTGCCCGACGACGTACCCGACCTGCCCGACGTCACCGACCTCGCCGACCAGGTCACCGACGACACCGCGTTCCCGCCCGCCCTCGACGTGGACCTGCCCGAACCCGTCGACGGTTTCCCCTGGATCGACACCACCACCCTCGGCACCGCCGACCCCACCGGCTTCCTGCCGCCGGTCGAACACGTCACCGCCGACGAGCTGGCCGCCTACGCCGGCATCGACATCCCCGAAGGCGCCGACCCGTGGACGGTGCTCGCCGCCTCCGACGACCCGGCCACCGCGGCGCTCGCCAAGTGGTGGACGCAAGGTGAACAGTGATCCACGTCTCCCCTTATCGCCTGGCAGGTGACATCATGTCCGCGCACCGACCCACATTCAGGAGCGCGTTTGATGGCCGTCACCGGCACCCCACCTCTCGCGAGTAAGCGGGAACGCACCGGCTGGTACTTCTACGACTGGGCGAACTCGGCCTTCTCCACCACCGTCATCACGGTGTTCCTCGGCCCGTTCCTGACCACCGTCACCGAACAGGCCGCCGGCTGCGCCATCGACGCCGACACCTGCGACGGCACCGTGCACCCGCTGGGCATCCCGGTCGCGGCCGGCTCCTACTACGCCTACCTGGTGTCGCTGTCGGTGCTGCTGACCGTGTTCGTGCTGCCCGTGATGGGCGCCATCGCCGACCGCGCCCCCCGCAAGAAACCGCTGCTGGCCGGGGCCGCGTTCACCGGCGCCACCGCCACCGTCGCCATGGCGTTCGTGACCGGCGACCGATACCTGCTCGGCGGCCTGCTGTTCATCATCGCCAACATCAGCTTCGGCGCCGCGATCGTCGTCTACAACTCGTTCCTGCCCCAGCTCGGCGGCCCCGACGAACGCGACAAGATCTCCTCACGCGGCTGGGCCATCGGCTACCTCGGCGGCGGTGTCCTGCTGCTGCTCAACCTGATCGCCGTGCTCAGCCTGTCCGAGGACGGCAACCCCCAGCGCACCATGGACCTGGCCCGCGCCTCGATCGTGTCGGCCGGCATCTGGTGGGCGGCGTTCACCATCGTGCCGCTGCTGTGGCTACGCGAACACCCCGGCGGCGCCTCGGGCGAACCCGGCACCGGCGGCAACGTGCTCACCGACGGCTTCAAACAGCTCGGCCACACCATCAAAGGCATGCGCGCCTACCCGCTGACGCTGGCGTTCCTCGGCGCGTACCTGATCTACAACGACGGCATCCAGACCGTCATCGCCCTGGCCAGCCAGTTCGGCGACAAGGAACTCGGCCTCCAGCAATCCGACATGATCATGACGATTCTGATCGTGCAGTTCCTCGCCTTCGGCGGCGCCCTGCTGCTCGGCGCCCTCGCCACCCGCATCGGCGCCCGCAAGACCATCCTCATCGCCCTCGGCGGCTGGCTCGCCGTCGTGGTCGCCGCGTTCTTCCTGCCCGAAGGCAAACCGATCCCGTTCATGCTGCTCGGCGCCGGCATCGGCATCGTCATGGGCGGCAGCCAGGCCCTGTCACGCAGCCTGTTCTCCCAGCTCATCCCCGCCGGCAAAGAAGGCGAGTACTACGGCTTCTACGAGATCAGCGACAAGGGCACCAGCTGGCTCGGCCCGCTGTTCTTCGGCCTGATCTTCCAGCTCACCAACTCCTACCGCGCCGGCATCGTCTCCCTGGTGGTGTTCTTCCTGCTCGGCGGCGTGCTGCTGGCCCTCGTGCCGATCCGGCGCGCCATCATCGCGGCCGGTAACACCCCACCCAAGCTGGTCTGATGGACATCACCATCGACCCCGCCTCGGCGACCCCACCGTACGAGCAGGTCAGGCTACGCATCGCCGCGCTCGCCGCCGACGGGGAACTGGCCGCCGGCACCCGCCTGCCCCCGGTCCGGCAGCTGGCCGGTGACCTGCGCCTGGCGGTCAACACCGTCGCCCGCGCCTACCGCGAACTCGAACAGGCCGGCCTCGTCGAGACCCGCGGCCGGCACGGCACCGTCGTCACCGCCAAGGCCACCGGCACGTCCGGGCAGGCCCAGCGCGCGGCCGCCGCCTACGTGATGCGGACCCGGGCTCTCGGTGTCCCGCCCGAGACGGCTTTGGCGATGGTCAAGGCCGCATTGGAAGACCATTGAGCAGTACGGCCACGCGTGCACGTCCCAGCCGGTGCGGGGAGCGGGCACGCGTGGCTCATGACCAGGTCAGTGCCTGAACGGCGGCGTCGACCGCCGGGGTACGGAAACCGCACGCGGTAGCCGGAAGGGCCGGCAGCACCGTACGCCCGGACGCGTCGGTCAACGCCAGCACGATCGGCGCCTGCATCATCGCCGGACACGCAAACTCCCCGCGCGGCGGCTCCGGCGGCGGCTCCCGCAGCGCCGTGAGCAGGTCGCCGAACGGTCCTGTGGACCGCCGCGCCGACGGCTGCGCGGCCGGCGCCCCGGACGGCAGTCCCGGCAGCCCGCTGTGGCACAGCACCGCGGACACCGCGACGAAGTCCGCGGGCAGCGGCCGATCGGTCAACCGTTCGGCCGCGGCGTCGACACCCGGGCACGACCCGGCCGGGTTGAGATAGCGCGGCGGTGCCCCGCCACCGGCACACCCGGCCAGCGCGAACAGCACGACCGGCAGAACCACTCGAATCAACCGCATACCCGCTTCGACTGCGCGGCCCGCACCACGGTTCCACCGTCACCCGTGGCAGCGCTCCCATCACCGAGGTGAACGTTGCGGGGGCGGGGCAGGATGATCGGTGTGCCACGCAACCGCCTGATCCGGCGACAGCTCGCCCTGTCGCTGGCGACCCTGCTCGTCTGCCTGCTCACCTGGGGTACGACAGGCATGCTCGCCGCATCGGGCTCGGTCGTGGCGGTCACGCTGGCGGGCCTGCCGATGCTGCTCGGGATACCCGCGCCGATCCTGCTGTGGTTCCGCGGCGAAGACGAACTCGACGTCACCGCACGCTGGATCACCCCGATCGTCGCGGCGGCCGCCCTGCTGGCCGTCGCCGCCACCATCGCGGCACCGGCCGCCTACCATCTGAGCGCCGCCGGCGACACGCTCGGCTGGTTCGCGCCCGGCACAACCGCACCGCCGCCACGCCTGCAACGCCTCGCCCTGCTCACCGCCGCGGCCGGACTGACCCTGCTCGCGCTGGTGACCGCGTTGCGCGTACGCCGTGATCTGCGCCGTTATGATCTGACCGGAAGCCGCCGCCCGCCGCAACGCGTCCGCGACAGCCGCGAGAGACGCCGCCACGAACGCGAGCAACGCATCGAACGCCTCCGCGCCCGCCGCCGCGGCGACACGTCGCCGTCCGGCACCGCGGGCCTCACCTAGCGGCCCGGCGGCACGCCTTCCGCAGCGTGTCCCGTCCGGCTCCGCCGGCCCGGCCTAGAGGCCCGCCAGCGTCTGCCAGAACGTCGACTCGTACTCGTGCAGCAACCGCCCGTACACCCGCGCCCGCTCCAAGGTCTCGCCACGGTCCAGCGCGGCCTGCGCCGCCGCGACCGCCTGAGCGTCCAGATCAGGACCCGGCCCCGCGAAGAAATCCAGGAACCCGCACGCCACATCGTCGAACCCATACCGGTCGCGCAGCCCACCGGCCAGGCCCGCGCAGTAGCCGCCCCACGCCGCGAAGTTCGCCGCCAATGCCAGCGCCGCCGCACCAGGCTCGGCGTTCAACGCCAGCCACGCCACATACGACGGATACGCCTGGCAACCGGCCAGCGGCACATGAGCGTCGAGCGCGGCCTGATCCAGGCCCGCCGCCGCGGCGAACGGCTCCAGCAGCGGCAGCACCGCGTTCTCCCCCTGTGCCAGCCCCGCGAAGAACCCGGCACCGGCCGCATCACCGGCCATCCCGTCATGCTCACACGCCTGCGGTGCCGGCCGCCAGAGCGGCCCGCCGTAGGCTGGCGCCCATGGCTGCAGATCTCCGGGCGCTGCTGTGGAACGCCGCCGACCACGGCGACACCCCGCACCTGCCGGTCGTGCCCCTGCCGGCCGGCCTCGTGCTGCTGCCGCTGACCGGCGACGTCATCGCCACCGTCACCGGCGGCGACAGAGGCGACCCGCCCGTCGACGGGTTCTACGAGCTCACCACACCGATCGCCGGCTGGGCCCGCCGGCACTCACACCACGGCACCGTCGCGTACCTGCACAGCGAGTTCTTCGGCAGCGGCGGCTTCCAGGCCGCCGTGGCCTGGAAGCACGGCGACGTCGTGTGGGGGCCGCTGTTCACCGCCACCTCACCCGGCGAGGCCGAAGACCACTACACCGTCGCCGGCGACCACCGCGACATGGCCGCCAACGTGCTGCTGCGCCACCTCGGCGTCGACCGGGGAGAGGCATTCGACGAGTACGCCGCCGCCGGCCTGCAACAGCAGCGCTGGACCGGGGACTGGTGAGGCGTGGACCCCCGCACGCTCACGCCCCGCGAACGGGCCGTCCTCGACGCGCTGCTGGCCGCCGCCGACGCTGACGGCCTGCACACGCAGGCCGGCCTCGTCCGGGTGGTTGAGGGCTGCCCCTGCGGCTGCCCCACGATCGGCTTCACCGAGGCCGCCGGGCGCCGCATGACGGTCGCCGTGGACGCCACCGTCACCGGCACCCACGACACGCTGTTCCTCTACACGTTCGACGGTGAGCTCGGCGGCATCGAATACGCCGCCATCGACGAGCGGCCGGCCGAGTTCCCGGCTCCCGAACGGCTCGAGATAACCGTGCCCCACACCCGGCAGTGACAAGCCGGCCACCCTCCATTCCCGTGGCGGAGACAGAACGTTGCGTCTCCGACTCCGTGCGGGAACGCGCCCCATAAAGGCTTCCGCGGTCCGGAGACAATCTGCCCGGGCTCACGGTTTCTCGCACAGCAACACCCGCTCCCGCGCCGGCCGGTCCGGTGCCTGCCGCACCTCGACCACCCGGAACCCGGCAGCCGTCACACCGGCGTCCAGCTCGTCACGGTCCCGGAACCGCAGAGTCGACTCCGACGTCAGCACCTCACCGTCCGCGAACGTGTACGTGTCCCGGAACGACACCAGCGGCAACCGCACCGACGTCAACTCGAACCGCTGCTCCACCAGGCCGACACCGGGCACCTCGCGCACGACCGGCTCGCTGCGGGCCGCCCACTCGTCCCACGCCCGGTACTCCGGCCGCCGCGTCTCGAACACCAGCCACCCACCCGGACGCAACACCGCGTGAATGTCACGCAGCACCGCCGCCCACTCGTCGTCGCCGAGGAACACCTGCGCCACGTTGCCGGTCATCACCGCCAGGTCGAACACCTCACCCGACGGGATCTCCGCGCGCCACTCGACCGTACCGCCGCCGGGTTTGCCTTTCGCCACCTGCAGCGACGCCTCCGCCGGATCCACCCCGGTGACCCGCAGACCCTTCGCGGCCAGCCGCAACGCCAGACAACCCGTCCCGCAGCCGACATCCAGCACACTGCCGGCCCCGGACTCCGCGACGATCTCCTCGTACGCCCCCAGATCACCGCGGTCACCGTCGAACGTGTCATAAACGGCCGCCAGCCGCGGATGAGCGAATTTCAGATCAGGCACGCCTGCGACGATATTCGACACCCGCAGCAACGTCAGGCATTCACGATTACCGTTACGCTCGCGCGGGTGACCCGATACCTGCTCATACCCGGCCGCGGCATACCGTTCCCCAACCACTGGTCCCGGCAATGGGCCCGCGCCCACCGCAACTACACCTGGGCACCCGAACCGCCCGGTCCGCCCTACGTCGCCGAGGACCGCGTCGACGCCCTGCACACCGCCATCGCCGCCTCCGACGAGCCCGCCATCCTCATCGCCCACAGCGCCGGCTGCATGACCGTCTGCCTCTGGGCCGCCGAACACACCGGCCCCGTCACCGGCGCGCTCCTGGTCACCCCACCCGCCCACGACCACGCACCCCGCGGCCGGCTGCCGTTCCCCGCCATCGCCGTCATCAGCCGCAACGACCCGCACTGCCCCTACGACGACGGAGTCCAGCTGGCCCACGACTGGGGCGCCGAACTCCACGACGCCGGCCCCGTCGGCCACCTGGACTCCAAATCCGGCTTCGGACCCTGGCCCGAAGGCGAGAAACTCCTCGCCCGCCTCACCTGAAGGCTCAGACCCCGCCCTTCGCGTCGATCGTGCCGGTCGACAACAGCACCAGCAGCAGCGAACCCAACGCGATCCGATAAAAGATGAAGATGCTGTACGAGTGCTTCGCCACGAACTTCAGCAGCCACGTCACCGACGCGTACGCCACCACGAAACTCACCACCGTCGCCACGATCGTGTTCGTCCAGCCCACACCGGTCGAGATGTTGTCGAACTCCTCGACACCCTGCAGCAGCGACGCACCCGTCAACGCCGGAATCGACAGGAAGAACGACAACTTCGTCACCGTCACCCGGTCGAAGTCACGCAGCAGACCCGCCGACATCGTCGCCCCCGACCGCGAGATCCCCGGAATCAGCGCCATGCACTGCACCACACCGATGATCAGCGTGTCCTTCCACGTCACGTCCTCCTCATGCCGGACCTGCGTGGCGGCGTGATCAGCGAACGCCATCACCCCCGACCAGACGATCAACGCCCCGGCCACGAACCACAGACTCCGCAGCGTCGTCTCGATGTCATCCTTGAAGATCAACGCCACGATCACGATCGGGATCGAACCCAGCAGCACCGCCCACCCGAAACGGAAATCCGCGTGCTCCCGCGCCTCCTTGTTGAACAACCCCCGCAGGAACGCCGGCACCACCCGCGCGATGTCCTTACGCAGGAACAGGATCGTCGCCAGCACCGCACCCGACTGAATGATCACCGTGAACGCGGTGATCGCCGGATCATCGACCCGATGACCGAAAAGGTTCTCCAGGATCGTCAGGTGACCGGTGCTCGACACCGGGAGGAACTCGGTCACACCCTCGACCGCGCCGAGGATGACCGCCTCGACGATACTCATGTCCGAACTCAAAACCCCGCCCGCTTTCCGTAGCCGGGTTCAGAGCATAGGAGACCAACTCACCCGCCCGGCCGCCGGGCGACTCAGTTCTCCGACACCCGCCCATCAGCCACATCCCAGCGCCGGGTACACCCGATCGCCTCCGCGAAATACCGATCGTGACTGACCACCAGCAGCGTCCCCCGATACCGCCGCAACGCCTCCTCCACCACATCCAGAGCCGCGAAATCCAGGAAATTCGTCGGCTCGTCCAACAGCAGCACCCGCGACTCACTGTTCACCAGCACCGCCAGCAGCAACCGCCGCAACTCCCCCGCCGACAGATCCCGCACCGGCGCCGACCACTGCTCCGCCTCGAACTGATGCCCCGCCAGCAACCGCTCCGCATCATCGACGTACACCGGCACCCGCGCCCGGAAGAAATCCATCACCGACGTACCGTCCCGCAACCCGTCATCGGTCTGCGGCAACACCGCCACCTCCGGATGACGCCGCGCGATCGCCCGCAACAACGTCGTCTTCCCCGCCCCGTTACGGCCCGTCACCAACACCCGGTCACCGCGCCGCACCTCCACATCCACGTCACGCAACAGATCCCGCACGGTCAGGCCCCGCACCTTCAGCAGCACCTCACCCGGATCACCGTCGTCACCGGGAAAAGCCAGCGTCAGCGGTGGCCGGGTCCGCGGCCGCGCGATCCACCGCACCGACGCCATCTGCCGCCGCAACCGCCGCTCCCGCACCTTCGCCTTACGCGCCACCAGCCGCGCCACCCGCCGCAGATGCGGCGCCTCCACCCCCGACCGGACCGTGTTCTCCACCCCCGAAGCGAACCCCTTCGTCCGCTCGATGTCGGCCTCCCACCGGACCCGGTCCTTCTCCTGCGCCTCGAAATCGGTCAGCAGCTTCTCCCACCGCCGCTGCTTCTCCGCCCGGTACGCCGTATAACCGCCACCCGGATAGTCCTGCGGCTGCTCGTCGATCCCGTCAAGCTCCACGATCCGGCCCACGACCTCGTCCAGAAACGCCCGATCGTGACTGACCGCCAGCACCCCACCCGCGAAACCACCCAGCCACTGCCGCAGCCACGCCGCACCCTCGGCATCCAGATGGTTCGTCGGCTCGTCCAGCAGCAACAGATCCGGCCCGGCCAGCAACGCCCGCGCCAGCAACAACCGCGCCTGCTCACCACCACTGACCGATCGCAACGGCCACTCGTCAGCCAGATGATCGATGTCCAGCCGCTGCCGCACCTCCGTCAGCCGCGACTCCGCGTTCCAGCCCTCCAGCACCGTCCACCGCTCCTGCACGGCCGCGAACTGCGCCAGCACGTCCTCACCACCGGCCAGCCGCCGCTCCAGCTCCCGCATACCGGCGATCACCGCGGCCAGCTCACCCAGCCCCTCGGCCAGGAACGCCCCGACCGTGCCGTCCGGATCCGGCATCCGCTGCGGCACGTACCCGATCCGGGTGCCCGCCGCGACACTCAGATGCCCCTCACCCGGCGCCAGCTCACCGGCCAGCACCCGCAGCAACGTGGTCTTCCCGGCCCCGTTCGGGCCCACCACCCCGATCCGGTCACCGGGACGCAACACCAGATCCAGACCGGAGAACAACAGATCACCGTCGTGGGAGAAACCGAGACGGGCGGCTTTGAGATGCGCAGACAAGATCAATTCCAGGAGGGGTGACACCGACAAGGACACGAAGTCGGGTCTCTCTCACAGCACCGGAGCGCACTCCCACATCTCGACGACACAACCGCGCCCCACTCTGCCCCCGCCACCGCCGCCCCGCAACCGATATCCGGCCAACCCGCGATACCCGCCACCACCGGCATTCCCACACCGCCCCGCCCCGCACCGCCCCGCCGACGGCACACGACGGCGGACCGGCAGCGGCACCGCCAAGCCGAACCTGCCGCACCGGCGACCGGAGAATGTCACCGTGACCCACCCGCCGCAGAACCTCCGGATCCGCCCCTACCAGGACACCGACGCCGACGACACCTGGCAGGTCTTCCGCGCCGCCGTCCACGGCACCGCCAGCCGCGACTACAGCACCGCACAGATCGAGGCCTGGGCGCCCGCCACCGTCGACCAGACCCGATGGCGACAGCGCCGCTCGAGCGCGCACACCTACATCGCCTGCCTCGAGACCCGGATCGCCGGATTCAGCGACTTCACCGACGAGGGCCTGCTCGACATGCTCTTCGTCCACCCCGACGCCGGCGGCCGCGGCGTGGCACGCGCACTGGTCACACACGTACTGCAGGAGGCCGCGGCGGCCGGCCACCAGCGTTTGCGGGTGCACGCCAGCCTCACCGCCCGGCCCGCCTTCGAACGTTTCGGCTTCACCGTCGACGCCGAGCGCCAGGTCGAGCTCCGCGGTCAGCATCTCCGGAACTTCGCCATGAGCATCCGCCTGGACTCCTGAAACGCCGGCGCAGCCGGAAAGATCGAGACGTGCCACGCACGGGGCCACCGAGGACCGTCAGGCCCGCTCAGCCGCCGAGCGGGTCAGGCAGAACTCGTTGCCCGCCGGGTCGAGCAGCACCACCCAGCCGTCGCCGCCCGGCGTGCGACGGTCGTCGAACACCGTCGCACCCAGCGCCAGCAGCTGGTCGACCTCGGCGTCGCGGTCCCGGTCGGACGGCTGAAGACACACATGGACCCGGTTCTTGACCGTCTTGTCCTCAGGCACGGCCTGGAAGTACAGGCGCGGGCCGTCCGGTGCCTCGATCACCACCTCGGCGTCGCCGGGCGCGAACCCCGGGTCGAGCCGGTGACCGACCACCTCGCTCCAGAACCCGGCCAGCGCGTACGGATCAGGGCAGTCGAACGACACGTTCCTGATGAAAGACGTCATGGCCGCACAGCGTAGGACGTGCCGGGGCATGGTGCTCGGGTCCGGCACGCGTGGGCGTACCGGATCCCCTGTCCTGTGGTTTGTCGGCGAAGCCGTCGTTTTCAGGGTTTGTAGTGCGGCTTGCCGCACTACGTCTAAGCCGTCCTAGGATGAAAGGTTCAGGCGGCGACCGGGACGGGTACGGGCTCGGTGACCCGCGGCCAGGACGCCGCCACGACACCGACCGCGACCGTGGCGGCCAGCCCGGCCCCGCCGACCACCAGGGTCGGGCGCAGCCACTCGGCGGCAGCGCCGGCGGCGAACATGGCCAGGCCCTGGACCGCGCAGAGCCCGGACATCGCGACGCCGAACGCGCGCGCCCGGTAGGCGGCCGGTACGGCCCGGCCGAACAGGGCGTTGAGCGGGATGCTGAACGAGCCGGCCAGCCCGCTGACGAAGAACAGCGTGAGCACGACCGCCAGCGGCGGCCTCGCGGCGATCGGCAGCAGCACGGCACACGACAGCAGCGCGAGCGGCAGCATGATCCGTTGCCGCAGCCGCGGCGCGCAGACCCGGGTCAGCAGGACACCGCCGACGGCGACGCCGGCGGGCATGGCGGCCAGCAGCAGGCCCCCGGTCCAGGCGCCTGCCCCGTATTCGGCGGCCAGCGGCGCGGCCACGCCCTCGGCGGCGTAGACGAGGCAGGACAGCCAGAACAGCAGCAGATAGGAACGCAGCGTACGGTCGGCGAACACCACCCGGGCACCGGCGGTGGTCTCGGCCCACCACGAGCCGGACGGTTGCGCGGTCGCCCGTGTCGCCGCGGCGCTGCCGCGCAGGCCGGTGGCGATCAGCGCGGCCGACAGCAGGAACGTGGCCGCGTCGGCGGCCAGGACGGTCTGCGCGGACCCGGCAGCCACGAGCAGCCCGCCGAGCGCGAACCCGGCGACCTGGGTGATCTCGGCGACGATGTTGTCGAGGCCGTTGGCGACGGTGTAGCGGTCGCCGTGCAGGATGTCGGGCATCAGCGACGCCCGCGCGGACTGGAACGGCGGCCGGAACAGGTTCGCGACGAACGCCATCGCCACCAGCGTCCACACTCCGATGCCGGGGATCAGCATGAGCAGCACGATCGCGGCGCGGGCCAGGTCGCCGACGAGCAGCACCCGCCGGCGCGGCAGCCGGTCGGCGAACACCGACAGCAGCGGCCCGCCGATCACCCACGTCGCGTACGAGCCGGCGAACGTGAGCGCGGCCAGCAGCGGCGAACCGGACCGGGCGTACACCAGGAAGGACAGCGCGACGGCCGTGAGCTGGTCGCCGATCAGCGACAGCAGGTTGGCCGCGAAGAGGTGTCGGTACTCGCGGACCGCGAAGACGTCGCGGTACGAGGCCGGCTGTTCGGACATGCGGTTCCCAGGGGATAGTGCGGACACCGAGCGACGGCGGGCCGCAACACGCGGCCCGCCGTCGCGAGCAGTCACTGCTGTCGTCTCAGACCTCTCGGGGAGAGGCAGGTCTCACGACCAGGTACGTCCACGCACAGGGCGCCTCCTTCGCGGGTGGCCGGGTTCGGCAGTGGGGGCGCTCAGCCCCAGCTGCGTCCACGCACAGGTAGTACCTCCTTCGCCAGGGTCGGGGATCGCTGCCGGTAGGGGGCGCTCAGCCCCAGCTGCGTCCACGCATCGACAACCTCCTTCGCCGGTGGCGGGCTGCCGGGCGGTCCGCCCGGTTGCTTACCGGCATTACAGTAGGTATCCCCGGAACCCCGGCATATCGGTCGCCGATCCAGGGGCGGCCGCCCGGTAGTCGCGAACCGGACACGCCACCGCGTCAGCCGGCCGTGACCTCGTCCACGGCCCGCCGGACCGCGTCGAGACCGGCCGCGTCCAGACCGCGCAGCGGGCGGGGCAGGCAGTCGGCGCCGGTCAGGCCCAGAACGGCGGCTGTCGCCGCGACGACCCGCAGGCTGCCGTACGCGGCGAACAGTTCCCAGAACGGCCGCAGCCGGTCGGACGCGGCCCGCGAGCCGGCCGCCGTGTCCGCGCGGGTGATCGCCAGCGCCAGGCCGGGCAGGATCCCGCCGATCACCGAATACCAGGCGTCGCAGCCGGCCCGCAGCGACACCGCCGCCACCGGGTCGCCGGACACGCCGATCCCGACGTGGGCCGGCAGCCGGCCGCGCAGTCCGCTGACCCGGTCGGCGGCGATGGCCGGGTCGGCCGGCAGCGGCGGCACCTTGATCGACTCGACGTGCGGGAGTTTCGCGACCGCCGCGTACAGGTCGTCGGTGAACGTGAAACCGGTCGTACGCGGGTTGTCGTACACCACCAGCGGCACCGACAGGTTCGCGGCGACCTGCTCGTACAGGTGATACACCTCGTCGGGCAGCAGCGGCTGGTACGACACGGGCGCCAGCAGCACCCCCGCCGCCCCGGCCCGCTGCGCGTCCTCGGCGTGCTCGAGCACGTGCCGCAGCCGCACCGCCCCGATCCCCACGATCACCGGGACACCGGCGGCGCCCCGCACGGCCAGGGTGGCGGCGCGGGCCCGTTCGGCGCGGGTGAGATAGGCGTACGACCCGGTGGAGCCGAGCGCGCCGATGCTGTCGACGCCGGCCGCGGCCAGCCGGGCGATCAGCTTGGCGTAGGCGCTCTCGTCGAGCTGGTCGTCGTCGAGCGGGGTGAGCGGGAAGGCACTCAGGCCGGTGAACACGGGTGTGTCTCCTTGTCTGCGAACGATCAACGGTCCAGGCGTACCACCAGGGGCCGATGGTCGGAGACCGGAACCGGCGGGGTCCGGACCTGGACGACACGGCCGAGCGCGGCGACACCGCGCGGGTCCGCCAGGACATGGTCGAGCTGGGTCTTCGGCGACGGGCTCGGGAACGTCGCGGCCCGCGCCAGCGGCTGCCAGCCGGTGAACGCCCGCACCGGGCCGGCCGGCATGTTCAGATCACCGAGCAGCACCCGCGGGCCGGGCAGGCCACGCAGCGCCCGCACCGAGGCACGCAGCTGGCGCACGTTCCAGCCGGGCACGAACGACAGGTGGGTGGTGGCGACCGTCAGCGGCCCGTGCGGGGTCTCCAGGACGGCGGTCAGCAGCACCCGCGGTTCGTCGCGCAGCAGCAGCAACCCCCCGCCGGGCACGTACACCGGCGACCGCACCGGCGCGCCCGGCAGCTCGGTGATCTGCCATCGTTGCACGGGGAACCGGCTGACCAGCGCGATCCCGTACTGCGGGTGCCCGATGTCGGCACCGGAGTGCCACGGCTCCCACGTCTGCCCGGGCGTGCCGACGACCGCCGCGGCGAACCGGTGGGTCTTGGCGCCCAGCGCGTCGGCGGCCAGCGCGGTCAGGTCGAGCAGGCCGCTGCGCGGCTGCGCCCGGTCCACCTCCTGCAGCCCGAGCACGTCGGCGTCGAGGTCGGCGATGGCCGCGTGGATCCGGTCGGCGTGTACGGTGCCGTCGGACAGGGAACGGCCGTGCAGCAGGTTGAAGGTCGCCAGTCGCACGTGCCGACCCTAGCCCCTGCCCGGTGACGCGGGCGGCAGCGGATCGACGGGATGAGGTGGGATGGTGTTCAAGGCGTTGCTGTGCCTGGCGATGCTCTTCGTCGTCGGGGCCCTGTTCGGGATGTGGCTGACCAAGCAGCGGCGCGGCCGGTGATCGCGACCCTGCTGCTGGCCGCTCTCGCGGCCGGGTGGGTCGACGCGGTCGTCGGCGGTGGCGGCCTGCTGCTGCTGCCGGCGCTGCTGGTGGTCGCGCCGCAGCTGGGCACGGCCACCGCGCTGGGCACCAACAAGCTCGCGGCGATCTGCGGCACGTCGACGGCGGCGCTCACCTACGCCCGCCGCACGAAGATCGACTGGGGGGTGGCGGGGCCGTCGGCGGCGCTGGCGCTGATCTGCTCGGGCTGCGGGGCGCTGCTGGCCGGGACGATCCCGGCTGCGGCGTACCGTCCGGTGATCATCGGTGTGCTGGTGGCGGTGGCCGTGTTCGTCACGGTACGCCCGCAGATGGGCCTGGCCGAGCACATGGAGAAACGCACCCCGTGGCGGCGCGGCACCGCGGTGGCCGTCGCCGGTGGGCTGATCGCCCTCTACGACGGGCTGGTCGGGCCGGGCACCGGCACGTTCCTGGTGCTGGCGTTCACGACGATCGTCGGCGCGGACTTCGTGCACGGCTCGGCCATGGCGAAGATCGTGAACACGGCCACCAACCTGGGCGCGCTGGTGGTGTTCGCCGCGACCGGGCACGTGGCGTGGAAACTCGGCGCGGCCATGGCGGTCTGCAACATCATCGGCGCGGTGATCGGGGCGCGGATGGCGCTGAGCCGCGGCGCCGGGTTCGTGCGGATCGTGCTGCTGGTCGTGGTGCTCGCGTTGATCGCCCGCCTCGGGTACCTGCACTGGTCCGAAATGTGAACCGGTGACGGTACCCGCTGAGGGCCGAATCATGACCCGACACAATGGGCCCATGAGTGCCGAGGACCCGCAGAAGCTGATCGCCGCCATCGAGGAGCAGGAGAACCGCCTGGTCTTCACCAGTTTCACCGAGACCGACGCGTGGCGGCTGGGCAGCCTGCTGGTGCGCCTGGCCACCGAGCGCTCACTGCCGGTGGCCCTCGACATCCGCCGCGGGCAGCAGCAGCTGTTCCACGCCGCGCTGCCCGGCGCCAGCGCCGACAACGACGCGTGGATCGACCGCAAGGTGCGGGTGGTGTACCGGTACGCGGCGTCGTCGTACCTGGTGGGCCGGCGCCTGGCGGCCAAGGGCCGGGAACTCGACGCCTCCCAGGGCGTCGACCCGGCGCGGTACGCCGCGCACGGTGGCGCGTTTCCCGTACGGCTGCCCGGCGCCGGGGTGATCGGGGTGGTGACCGTCTCGGGCCTGCCGCAGGCCGACGACCACGCCCTGGTCGTCGAGGCGATCGAGACGTTCCTGGCAGGCTGACGCCCGCTCTGCTGTCGGCAGAGTCCGCTGGGCGTGTCGCGCGGGCGTCGGGCAGGCTCGGCCTCATGCGGATTCTGGTGCTGGGCGGTAGCGGGTTCGTCGGCCGGGCGGTCGCCGAGCTGGGGGTGGCGCGCGGCGACGACGTGACGGTGTTCAACCGGGGCCTGCGTTCGCCGGTGGCGGGGGTGCGGGTGCTGGCCGGCGACCGCACGGCCACCGGTGGCCTCGGCGCGCTGCGCGACGGCACCTGGGACACGGTCGTCGACACCTGGTCGGCCGGCGCGGAGGTGGTGGGCGCCGCGGCTGAACTGCTCAAGGGCAGGGCGGGGCATTTCTCGTACGTGTCCAGCCGCTCGGTCTACCACTACGACGAGAACGCCGCGGCCGTGCCGCGACTGAACGAGGACGCCCCGCTCGTCGCCGGCGACGAGCCCGGCTACGCCGGTGACAAACTACGTGGCGAGCGGGCGGCCGAGGCGTTCGGCGGCCCGCTGCTGCTGGCCCGCGCCGGGCTGATCCTCGGCCCGCACGAGGACATCGGCCGGCTGCCGTGGTGGCTGGGCCGGCTGCACCGCGGCGGCCCCACCCTGGCGCCCGGCCCCTACGACCTGCCGTTGCAGTACGTCGACGCCCGTGACTTGGCCGCGTTCCTGCTCGACGCGGCCGCCGCCGGCACGACGGGTCCGTTCAACGTGGTCAGCGAACCCGGCCACACCACCATGGGCGAACTGCTCGAGGTCGCCGGCCAGGTCACCGGCGGGCACGCCGACCTGCGGTGGACCGCGCCGGAGACGATCCTGGCGGCCGGGATCGAGCCGTGGATCCAGCTGCCGTGCTGGCTGCCGCCGGGCCCGCTGCACACGTTCCTGCACGACGGCGACGTCCGCCGGGCGTTCGCGGCCGGGCTGCGCTGCCGTCCCGTACACGAGACGGTCACCGACACGTGGGCGTGGCTGCAGTCGCTGCCCGGCGGCGCCCCGCAACGCGCCGACCGGCCCGTCGTCGGCCTCGATCCGAAGATCGAGGCCGACGTGCTGGGACTCTAGAGCGAACGGGCCACGTGCCGGCCGGCGGCACGGCCACTGAACAGGCAGCCGCCCAGGAACGTGCCCTCCAGGGCGTTGTAGCCGTGCACCCCGCCGCCACCGAAACCGGCGACCTCACCGGCGGCGTACAGGCCACTGATCGGGCTGCCGCCGGCACCCAGCGCGCGCGAGTCCAGGTCGGTCTGGATACCGCCGAGGGTCTTACGGGTCAGGATGTGCAGCTTCACGGCGATCAGCGGCCCCGCCGCCGCGTCGAGCAGCCGGTGCGGCGTCGACGTGCGCCCGATCCGGTCACCGAGATAGCGGCGCGAGTTGTGGATGCCCTGGATCTGGGCGTCCTTGGTGACCTTGTTGGCGATCTGCGAGTCACGGGCCTCGACCTGCGTACGAACCGACGCGGCGTCCAGCAGCGGCTGCTCGGTGAGCTTGTTCATGCCGGCGACCAGCTCGTCGAGACCGGCCGCCACCACGAAGTCGGCGCCGTGCTCCTTGAACGCCTCGACCGGGCCCGGCGCGCCCTTGCCGAACAGCCGCTGCTTCATGAACCCGCGCCGGTCACCCGACGTGATGTCGGGGTTCTGCTCGGAGCCCGACAGCGCGAACTCCTTCTCGATGATGCGCTGAGTGAGCAGGAACCACGAGTGGTCGTGCTCGGCGATGCCGGGCGTGGTGCGCAGGTGCTTGAGCGTGCCGAGGGTGTCGTAGCTGGGGAAGTACGGTGCGGGCAGCCGGTTGCCGAACGCGTCGAGCCACAGCGGCGACGGCGCGGACAGGATCCGGATCCCGTGGCCGGGCCAGATCGGGTTCCAGTTCTGCACACCTTCGGTGTAGTGCCACATCCGGTCCCGGTTGACCAGCCGGACCCCGGCGTCCTCGGCGATCTTCAGCATCCGGCCGTCCACATACGCGGGCACCCCGGTGACCATGAACTTCGGGGCCGTGCCCAGACGCGGCGGCCAGTACTGACGAACCAGGTCGTGGTTGGCGCCGATCCCGCCGGTGGTGACGATCACGGCCTGCGCACGCAACTCGAAGTCACCGGCGCGGTCGCGGTTGGAGCTGACCCCGCGGGCGGAGTCGTCGGGAGCGAGCAGGGTCCCGCGGACACCGACGGCCGCACCGTTCTCGATGATCAGCTCGTCGACGCGGTGCCGGTGCTTGAAGTGCAGCAACCCGTTTGCGGCGGCGGCCTGCGCGGCCGCGACGAACGGCGCGACCACGCCGGTGCCGGTGCCCCAGGTGATGTGGAACCGCGGCACCGAGTTGCCGTGCCCGGCGGCACGCAGGTCACCACGTTCGGCCCAGCCCGCGAACGGCAGCCAGCTCAGGCCCATCGAGGACAGCCACGAGCGTTTCTCACCGGCCGCGAACTCGACGTAGGCGCGCGCCCACTTCACGGCCTGCGAATCCTGGTCGTCGAGGCGGTCGAAGCCGGCGCTGTTGCTCCAGTCGGCCCACGCCAGTTCGACGCTGTCGTGGATACGGGCGCGGCGCTGCTCCGGGCTGCCGACGAAGAACAGGCCACCGAACGACCAGAACGCCTGCCCGCCGAGGTTGGCGGCGTTCTCCTGATCGAGCAGGGCCACCGTCTTCCCGGCGCTGGTGATCTCATGTGCGGCGGCAAGCCCGGCCAGACCCGCACCCACCACGATGACGTCGACGTCCACGGCACTCCCCCTCGATTGAATACGAGAATTTATCGGATTCGTGGCGTGGGGGAAATACGCTGCCCGGCGTGTACGCCGACATCCTCGCCGACCCCCACGACATGGACCTGCGGCTCGCCTACGCCGACCACATCCAAGCCACCGACCCCGAACACGCCGAACTGATCCGCCTGCAGATCACCAACGACCGCCAACGCACCAGCGGCGCCTGGCGCCAGCGCCAGCCACCCCACAGGCCGGCGCCCGGCGAGCCCGGCATCAGCTCCCCCACCCCACGCGAACAGCAACTGACCGCGGCCCTCCGCGACCGCCTCACCCCACCCCTGCCCGCCGCCGGCACCGTACGCCTGCAACGCGGTTTCCCCGAATATCCGACAATCGCCCCGGCCGCATTCCTCGACCACGCCGACGACCTGGCCCGGCTCATCCCCTGGCGCGGCATCCGCTTCGGCGACTGGGACGAAACCGACCTCGGTGACCTGCTCACCAGCCCGCTTCTGGCCCGAGCCGTCTACCTCGACCTGTCCTCCAGCCACCTCGACGACGCCGGACTACGCCTGCTGGCCTCCTCCCCGCACCTGAAACGGCTGCGGTGGCTCGGCCTGGCCGACTGCGGCATCACACTGCGCGGCGTGCAGTCGCTCGCCGAGGCAGGCGAACAGAACCTGCCGTCGCTGCAATACGTCGACCTGACCGGCAACCTCGGCGAGTTCACCCCGAGACGCTCCGACACCGGACCACGCCCCTACGACGACTGGGCCACCCCGATCCACATCTACGACCCCTGGGACCGCCCCTGGCTGACCCGGCAGGACAGAGCCGCCCACCTGTACGAACGATTCGAGCACCTGCCGTGGCTCGACGACGCGTGGGCCTGGCACCAGCCACCCATGCCGACCGCGGTGTGACCCCGGCCGCTCACACGCTCCCCCACGACCGCCCACACAGGCGACGGCAACAATGGTGGGGTGCCGCAACCCACCGCCGATCCCGCCGGCACCCGCTCGCAACTCGCCGAGCTGCGCCCCGACCTACTGGACCCCTTCGACGCCGCCCTGCCCGGCGCCCGCGCCGCCGTCATGGGCCGGCTCCTGGTCGCCTGCGCCACCGAACCACTACCCCGCAACGTCCACACCCGCCTGTCCTATCCCGCCGGCGCCGCCACCGCGTTCACCGAACCCGCCGCCGGCCTGACCGTCACCGTCGACGGCACCCGCACCGACGACCCGGCCCGCCTCGCCGCCCTGCTCTGGCCCGGCGCCCCCCTGGCCGACGAGATCGCCGGCAGCGTCGCCAACCTCGCCCTGGCCCGCGCCGCCAACCCCCGGCCACCGGCCATGCCCGCCGACCCGGCACCGGGCGAGATCGAACAGCTGCTCGTCGACGGCCACCCCCTGCACCCGTGCTGCCGCACCCGCACCGGCATGACCGTCGCCGACCAGCTCGCCTACGCCCCCGAACACCGCACCGCCTTCCGCCTGCAACGGCTACGGGTCCCGCCCGGCCGCTGGCACGGCGACGGCGAACCGGTCCTGCTCGCCCACCCCTGGCAGGCCACCCGCCTGCGCGAGCAGTACCGGTGGCTGACCGACGACGGACAGACCGGCCCGGTACGCCCCCTCATGTCCCTGCGCACCGTCGCCCCCCTCGACGGCGGCCCCCACATCAAGACCGCCGTCGACGTGCAGATGACCTCCGCCGTACGCACCGTCTCCCCCGCCGCCGTCCGCAACGGCCCCCTGCTGTCGGCACTGCTGACCACCCTCACCGCCGACCTGCCGCTCGACGTGCTCGCCGAGGCCTCCGCCGGAGCCGTCATCACCGGCAACGGCCCCGACCGGCGGCTCGCCCACCTCATCCGGCAGGCACCCCCGCCCGGCGCCGTCCCCCTCGGGGTACTGGCCACCGCACCGTCGCTGCTCGCCGCGCTCGGCGACCCGTACCAGATCATGAAAGACCTCGGTGTGGTCTTCTTCGCACCCCTGGCCCGGCTCCTCGAACGTGGCGTCGCCCTGGAAGCCCACGGCCAGAACACCCTGGTCCTGATCCGCGGCACCCGGATCGTGCGGACCCTCTACCGCGACCTCGGCGGCGTCCGCGTGCACGCCGGCCGGCTGAGAACCGCCGGCCACGAGACACCACCACTGATCGGCGACCTGCCCACCGGCGACGACACCGAACTGCGCACCAAACTCGCCGCCGCCGCCCTCGCCACCGTCGCCCGCCAAATGATCACCGCCCTCGACGCCGACCCCGACAAGCTGTGGCGCATCATCGCCGACTCCCTGCGCGGCACCACCGACACGACAGCGCTGCTCACCGGCCCCCTGCCGGTCAAGGCGACCACCGCCATGCGACTGGCCGCCGACCCCCTGCACGACCGCTGGACCCACCTGCCGAACCCGATGGCGGCGCACGCATGAACCTGTCGCGGAAGGACCCCCGATGATCCGCATCGTCAGCACCGGCCGACTCGCCGCGGCCGCCGCCCACACCGAGGCCGCCCTCGCCGTGCACGAACCACACCTCGTCGACGGGTTCGTGCGCCACCTGCCCTACGCCGCCGACACCGTCGGCCGCCGCCTGCGCGCCGCCCTCGTCCGCGAAGACCTCACCCCCGCCACCGCCGGCGGCACCCGGCACGCCTTCCACCGCGTCGAATACCCGAACGCCGGCGTCGCCGACCCGGTCGACCTGCTCGCCGGCATCGACCCCGACGGCACCATGTCCGCCGAGATCCGCAACGCCGTGCTCAACCTGGCCCTCGCCATGGCCCGCCGCACCGACAACCTGCCCACCGGCACCGACCCCGACAGCACCGCCGTCGCCCACGAACGCCTCGCCGTCGCCGGCCACAACCTGCACCCCTGCGGACGCACCCGCCTCGGCTGGGACACCGGCGACGTCCTCGCCCACGACCTGGAAGCCGGCCACACCGGCATCGGCTTCGTCGCCGTCCGCGACGACTCCCACCTCGGCGACGACCTCGGCCAATGGCTGCGCACCCGCGTCGACGGCATCCCCGACGCACCCCCCGGCCACCGCGTACAACCCGTCCACGCCTGGCAGCTCGACATGGTCACCAGCCGCTACCGAGAACTGTTCGCCGACGGCACCCTGCGCCGCCTCGACGGCCAGATCGACGCCATCCCCACCGCAGCGCTGCGCACCCTGCTGCTGCCCGGCGGCCACTACCTCAAACTCAGCCTCGACATCCAGGTCACCTCCACCCGCCGCAGCATCAGCGTCGCCTCCACCCGCAACGGCCCCGCCCTGTCCACCCTGCTCACCCGCATGATCGACAACGATCCGGACGGCAGCAGGCTGCTGCTCATGACCGAACCCGCCGGCGCCGCCGTCCCCGCCGGCAGCGGACGCGACCTTTCCGCCATCGCCCGCACCGGCCTCACCGGCCGCCTCCACAACGGCGAACAGGCCCTGCCCGGCGGCGCCCTGCCCCTGCTCGCCGCGGGCCTCGTCGACGAATCCGGCGGCGACCCGGCCGCCTGGCTCACCGCCTACGCCCGCCTCCTGCTGCCCCCACTGCTACGCCTGCTCGCCGACGGCGTCGCCCTCGAAGCCCACCTGCAGAACTGCCTGCCCACCTTCACCGGCGGCCACCCCCACCGCCTCGCCCTGCGCGACCTCGCCGGACTGCGCCTGCACCCCGGCCGCCTCACCGACGCCGGCCACCGCCTCGAACTCTGGCCCGGCTCCGTCGTCGGCACGAACGACACCGAGATCCTGCGCGCCAAACTCGGCTACACCGCCCTGCAAGCCCACCTCGGCGAGCTCATCATCCGGCTCGGCGAATCCCACGACCTCGACGAGCCCCACGCCTGGCGCCTCGTCCGCGACATCGTCGACGACACCTACGACCAGCTCGGCGGCCACCGCCACGCCGCCGCCGACCACAGCTGGCTCATCGCCGCGACCGTCCCCCACAAAGCCCTGGTCCGCATGCGCCTGGCCGGCACCGGCGACATCCACATCCCGGTCGGCAACCCCCTGCATGGCTGAGCACATCACCGCCGCGCTGCGCCACCTGCCGCCACCGCGCTGCGCCTACATCTACGACACCACCGCACTGCGATCACGTGCGGCGACACTGCGGGCCCACCTTCCGGACAACACCACGATGCTGTACGCGGTCAAAGCCAACGGCCATCCCGCAGTCGTACGGACCCTCGCCGAAGTGTGCGACGGACTCGAGGTCGCCTCCGGCGGTGAACTGAACCTCGCCGTACGGGCCGGCGCCCGCCGCATCGTCTTCGGCGGCCCCGCCAAGACCGACAGCGAACTGGCCGCCGCCGTCGCCGCCGGCGCCCTGCTCAACGTGGAGAGCCCCCACGAACTGCGCCGCCTCGCCGCCCTCGGCGTACACGCCGACGTGTGCCTGCGCGTCAACCGGGCCGGCACGGCACTGACCGGCAGCCACACCATGACCGGCACACCCACCCCGTTCGGCATCGACGAAACCCAGCTCCCGCAAGTCCTCGCCGACATACCCGCCGGGCTGCGGGTCATCGGCTTCCACCTGCACGCCGTCTCCAACAACCTCGACGGCCACGCCCACGCCGGCTTCCTCACCGCATCCCTGACCTGGGCCCAGCACACCGCCCGCCGGTACGACCTGCGCCTGCACGTGGTCAACGCCGGAGGCGGCCTCGGCGTCGACTACCTCAGCGACGCCTCCATCGACCCCACCCCGCTGAAGGACGTGACCGTCCCCGACGGCGTCGAACTGATCCTCGAACCCGGCCGCTACCTGACCGCCGACGCCGGCTGGTACGCCGCCGAAGTCCTCGACCTCAAAACCACCCACGGCCGCACCTTCGCCGTCCTGCGCGGCGGCACCCACCACTTCCGGCTCCCCGCCGCCTGGGGCTACTCCCACCCCTTCACCGTCATCCCGGTCGACGACTGGCCCCACCCCTACCCCCGCCCCGAGGTCCACGACACCGAGGTCGACGCCGTCGGCGAACTCTGCACCCCCCGCGACGTCCTCACCCGCGGCCGCCACGTCACCCGCCTACGCGCCGGCGACATCCTGCTGTTCGCCCGGGCCGGCGCCTACGGCTGGGACATCTCCCACCACGACTTCCTGCGCCACGACCCACCCGACTTCATCGTGCTGTGACACGGTTTCCACCCCACTGACCGGTTTTGATCACCAGCACCTCCGGAACACCGGCGGGAACCACCCACCAGGGGCGATCATCGGAAGGGTGGGGATCGATCTTGAGCTGGCCGACTGCGCCGCCGCCCGCAGCCGCCTCGCCGACTGCCGCCAGGCCGGCACACTGTGCGCGCACGAACCCGACTGCGAGGCCGCCCTCTACCGGCTCCTGGCCCGCGCCGCCACCGACCGGCCCGGCGAGGACAACCCCTGGGAGTTCCCCTACCGCAAATTCGCCGACATCAACGAGAAGATGGAACTCGCCGGAATGGGCTACCCCGCCCAACCCACAGCCTGGGAATCCGGCGACACCGACGGCCGCGTCGAACACGACGACGCCTGGCGCGCCCAGACCGTACCCGGCCGCCTCGGCATCCCCGCCTTCAAACTCCTCAGCAACGACCGCTGGCTGATCACCACCAAAGAGATCGACGAAGCCCTCGACGCCTACACCCGCACCCCCGACACCGTACGCGCCGAACTCGAAACCGACCCCAAATGGCTCGCCTGGCTCCGATGGCTCACCGTCGCCCGCGACCACGGCGGCTTCGAAGCCGAATGACCCCCATCTCGGGGAACACTCAGGGTCGGCCACCGGGAACCACCTGAGGCGCCACCACACACCACGCCACCAGGATCATCGACATGACCCGATTCGCGCTCCTGGCCGCGCCCCTCGCGATGACCGCCTACGGCATCACCCGCATCCTCGGCAGACTCGACGGCGACTACGGCCCCGGCGCCGACTGGCAGATCGCCCACCTCTTCGGCCTCGCCGGCATGCTGCTGTTCGTACCCGTCGTCCTCACCCTGCGAGCCCTCATCCCCGGCACCGCCGCCCGCAACGCCCTCACCGGCGTCACCCTCGCCGGTCTCACCGCCACCGTCGTCCAGTTCAGCGCCGACATGCTCCTCGCCCTGGCCGCCGCCGACCGCACCGAACTGCGCACCCTGCAACACGACTTCTCCGACCTGCCCGGCATCCAGCTCGCCGTCTACGACGCCGGCCCGCTGCTGTTCTTCCTCGGCATAGTCGCCATGGCCGCCCTCGCCGCCGCCGCACGGCACCTACCGTGGTGGAGCCCCGCCGTCATGCTCGTCGCGGTCATCCTGCCCGCCGCCGACCTCAACCTCATGCCGGTGACCGGCCTGCTCATGCTCGCCGCCCTGTACCCGCTCACGGAGACGACACCCCCGGCCGGGACGCCCGCCGACGACGAGCAGCGGCGCACAATACCGGCGTGAACCTGCGCCCCGAACTGCTGCCACCACCGGTGGCCCCCGAACGGATCGCCGAACTCGCCGCCGCCATCACCCGCATCGCCGGCCTCATGGACACCGGCCGGCCCTACGCCGACGAGCTCGCCGCCTTCAACACCGACACCGGCGGCGACCTGACGCCGCACGACTTCCACACCTACGACTCCTGGGGCTCCGCCGAGACCTACGCCCACCTCGTCGCCCGCCCCGGCTACCCCCGGATCCCGGACATCACCCGCGACGAACTCGTCGAGATCGCCCGGCGCATCATGGACGGCCCCGGCCCGCAGGCCGACGACCCGGACGCCGACTGGTACACGCTGCTGTTCGACACCAACATCACCCGGCCCGGCGCCTCCGGGCTGATCTTCCATCCGCCCGCCGAACTCGGCCCCGGCCCCACCCCGGAGCAGATCGTCGACACGGCCCTCGCCTACCGGCCGATCGCCCTCTGACCGTTCCGGGAGCCGACGTCGATCGGGTAGCGGGTGCGACCGCGCGGGTCGACACGAGCCCGTGAGCCGTACCCGCCGCACCTCGGCGCACCTTGTCGTGCCTCGGCGCACCTTGTCGTGTTTCGTCGTGTCTGAGGAGCGGCCGGCGGTCCTGGCTCCGGCCGGCTGAGTTGCCTCCCCTCTCGCCGTCACTCTCTCGCTGGATCTTTTGCGCGTGTCGCCGCGCGAGGTGATCCTGTGCGGTGATCGCCGCCCTGAAGGGCAGCCCCGACGGCAGCGGAAGGCCAACATCGGCCGCCCGCTGTACACGTCGAGTGACCGCGACGCACAGATAGCGGGAGGCGCGGCTCCCGCCCGCGACCTTGTGAGGTTGTGCCGCCATCTCGACCGCAGCTGCGCAAGATCGCGGGAGGCGCGCCTCCTCCTGCGCGACCTTGTGAGGTTGTGCCGCCATCTCGACCGTAACTGCGCAAGATCGCGGGAAGGTGCTATCCCTTCGCGCGACGCCTCCGGCTTCCCTTCCCCCAAGAGCTAGTGGCTGGGGTGCAAGGTCGCGGCCAGTGGCTACGAGCGTCCGAGATCCGCCTTGGGGCGATCCTCACGCTCCCCGGAATCACCTTTGCCGCCCTGCCGAACCGGCGCGCCACCCGCGCGACGGACCCTGCCGCGCTCAATCCGACAGGTCGGTCTCGGAAACGTCCAGGCCCCACGGGCAGGTTCACGGGCTCAACCAGGCCGACGACGCTGCCGACTCGGCATGCCGCGCGTGATGTGAGCTGTTCATGGGTTCGCCGGCGAAGCCGTCGTCTCTGGTTTTTCAAGGTGCGGCTTGCCGCACACCGCCTATAGCTTCCTAGGATTCTAGGTAGAAAGTAGGTGCTCGACGCGGGTCCGGCACTCGGCCACGAAAGCCGGGAACGTGTGCCAGTAGTAGGAGATGCCGCTCGCGGCCACCGCGACCGCCCAGGCACGAGCGCGCGTCCAGGTGGGTTCGTCCAGGTCGAAGGCGTTCCAGTAAGCGTCACGGGCCGGGGACGGCAGGTCCCAGACGGTCGCGTGCTCGGCGTCGGGATGACCGATCGACAGGGCGCCGAAATCGATCACCGCATGCAGCCGCCCGGCCTCGACCAGCAGATTCGTGGGCTTCAGGTCACCGTGGAGCCAGACGTGCGGGTGCGGCGAGTCCGCCAGCGCCAGCCCGGCCCTCCAGTGCTCCTCGAGGGCGGCGACGTCGGCCTCGAGGCCGATCAGCTCGCGGCAACGGGCGAGGCTCTCGCTCACCCAGCCGTCGCAGGAGCGCAGGTCACCGCCCCGGTACCAGCTCAGCTCGCCGGCACGGTTCGCGCCCATCAAGTCGACCGCGTGCAGTTCACGGACGAACCGCGCGAGGTCGGCGCCGAGGCCCGCCCAATCGCTGACGAAGCCGGCCTCGGTCGCGGCGGCGGCAGCGTCCGGCTCGGCGCCGTCGATCCAGCCGAACACCGACCAGTCAGCCGGGAAGGCGGGCGACGGGGCTCCCGCGAACACGGGGGCGGGGATGCGCAGACCCAGGCTCGGAGCCAGGCGCGGGAGCCACTCCCGCTCCTTGCGGAGGGACGCGGACTTCTCGACCGTACGGGGAAATCGCGCCAACAGGTCCTCGCCGAGGCGGAACATGGTGTTCTCGGTGCCTGCTCCGGCCGGCCCGAGCGGGAGGTCGGCCCATTGCGGGCACTGCTGCGTCAACAGGCGCCTCACCAGCGTCTCGTCCACAGTGATCTCGTCCTGATGCAGTGTCACGGCCGCGATCCTGCCGTCAATGATCCGCGACGGCCACCCGATTTCCCCAGCCTGTGTACGAGCGTACACATCATGTGTACGCTCGTACACATGCAAAGCGACACCCGCACCATGCGCGAACGCATGCTCGCCGGAGACCTCTACCTCGCCGACGACCCGGAGCTCGGCGAGAACGCGCTGCACGCCATGGATCTCACCGACGCCTACAACGGCACCTCCGCCCGCGACCCCAAGGAACGCCGCCGGATCCTGGAGGAACTGTTCGCCGAGATCGGCGACGGTGTCGAGATCCGGCCGCCGCTGCGGGTCGACTACGGCAGCAACATCCGGATCGGGCCGCGGACGTTCGCCAACTACGGGCTCATCGCGCTCGACGTCGCACCCATCACGATCGGCGCCGACGTGCAGATCGGCACCAGCGTGCAGCTACTCACCCCGACCCACCCGGTCGAGCCGGGACCTCGGCGCGACAAGTGGGAGGCCGCCGAACCGATCACGATCGGCGACAACGTGTGGCTCGGCAGCGGCGCGCTCGTTCTGCCCGGCGTCACGATCGGCGAGAACACGGTCGTGGGGGCGGGCGCCGTCGTGACCAGGGATCTTCCGGCGAACGTGGTGGCCGCCGGGAATCCGGCGCGCGTGGTCCGTACCATCGCAGAGCCGTGACCGGAACCACCGCGGACCCGGACCTGACCGCGACGCCGCCCGTGGCCCGCAGGGCCCGGCGGCACGACCCGAACCGGCGCGACCGGCTCATCGGCGCCGCCCTGACGGTCATCGCCGAGCGTGGCGTCGCCGGAACCACCCACCGTGAGATCGCCAAAGTCGCCGACGTGCCGCTCGGGTCGATGACCTACCACTTCGCGTCGCTCGACGAGATCCTCGCCGAGGCCTTCACCCGCCACGCCGATTCGATCGCCCGCGTCTTCGACGAGCGGCTCACCGCCGCCCGCAACCGCGACGAGGCCGTCGAGGCGGTGATCGCCCTGGTCACCGACGACCTGCTCGCCCCGGGCCACGACCTGGTGCTCACCGTCGAGCTCTACGTCGCCGCCGCCCGCAACCCGCGGCTGCGCACTGTCACCCAGGCCTGGATGCAACGCAGCCGCGACGCCCTCGAGATCCACTTCGACCCGACGACCGCGCGCGAGGTCGACGCCCTCATCGAGGGCCTCACTCTGCACAGCGCCCTCTCCACCGACCCGATGACGCCCGCCCAGATCCGGCACGCCATCGAGCGCTACCTGCGCTGACCCATCCGCTCCTTCGCTCCGCCCCTCGACTCTCCACCCCTTCACCGGAGACCACCGTGTCCAGTTCCACCGCGGCCGCGCCACCGACGCGGCAGGCCCGCCATGCCCGGGCCGCCATCGCGACCCTCTTCCTCACCAACGGCGCCATCTACTTCAACATCGTGCCGCGATACCCCGAGATCAAGGCCGAGCTGGGACTCAGCAACGCCGCCCTCGGTGCCGCGATCGCCGCGTTCCCGGTCGGGGCCCTCCTCGCCGGCCTGGCCGCGGGCATCGTGATCCGCCGGTTCCGGTCGTCGCGCACCGGCGCGCTCGGCATCGTGCTGACCACCGCCGCCACCCTAGGCGTGGCCGTGGCGCCCAACGCCTGGACGCTGGCCGCCGCCCTGTTCGTCGTCGGCGCCCTCGATTCGATCGTCGACGTCGCGCAGAACGCCCACGGCCTGCGGGTCCAGCGCCTCTACGGCCGGTCCATCGTCAACTCGCTGCACGGCGTGTGGAGCATCGGCGCCGTCATCGGCGGGCTGATGGGTTCGGCCGCGGCCGGGCTCAGGCTGCCGCTGCCCGTGCACCTGACGATCTCGGCCGTGCTGTTCAGCGTCGTCGCCGTCGCCGCCTACCGCTACCTGTTGCCCGGCCACGACGACGCTGAACGCGCCGACGCTCCCGCCACGGTGCCCACCGCGCCGGCTGCCGGCGGCACCGCGGTACGACTGCTCGCGGTCCTGGGAATCCTGGCCGCGTGCGGCGCGCTCGTCGAGGACGCCGGCGCATCCTGGGGCGCGGTCTACATGACCGGCTCTCTCAACACCAGCGCCGCCCTCGGCGGTCTGGCCGTCGTCGCCCTCCAGACGGCGATGACCATCGGGCGGCTCACCGGCGACCGGGTCGTCGACCGGTTCGGTCAGCGAACCGTGGTCCGGACCGGCGGTGCCCTCGCCGCCATCGGGATGGCGGGCGCCCTGGCCTTCCCGTCGGTGCCGGGCACTCTGGCCGGATTCGCGCTGGCGGGGCTCGGCGTGGCCACTCTCGTACCGGCCGCGATGCACACCGCCGACGAACTGCCGGGCCTCGCCCCCGGAACCGGGCTGACCGTCGTGAGCTGGCTGCTGCGCGGCGGGTTCCTGCTGTCGCCGCCGCTGATCGGATTGCTCGCCGACCAGACCAGCCTGCGGGTGGGCCTGTTCAGCGTGGTCGCCGCGGGCCTGATCACGGTCCTGCTGTCCCAGGTCCTGGTCCAGCGAACCCGCTGAGCACCGTCGGACTTCCGCGTGGTGATCGGCGGTGCGGTCCGCGCCGCGGATCACCACGCGGTCCCTGAAGCAGCCAGGTGTGGCGACTTGCGGCCCGGGTCACCTCGCAGGGCAACCGCTTCCGTCGCGGGCACACGCGGCGTCGGCGTGTGCCCGCGACGACGTCGGCAGCACACGCCCGGCGCCGCGTGTGCCCGCGACGACGTCAGCAGCACACGGCGGGCTTCGCGTGTGCCGGCAACGATGTCGGCGGCAACGTTGAGGTCGCACACTGAGGATCCGTGGACGCCCACCGTCGCCATCACGACGGCAGAGTCGCGCGCAACCGCTACGTGCGCCCCCACCGCGTAACGCCTGCCCTCCACGAACACCGCGCTCCTGGACACCGGATCAGGCCGCGCCAGCCACTGGATCCCGCCGCCATCCATTGCCTTCGGAGTTCACGACTTGAACTACAGCTGGCACACACCGCCTAGAGCGTCCTAGGAGGATGGGCTGGTAGCTAGCGGCTTCGTGAACAGGACGTCCGGGCAGGGCAGGTAGCCAAGCCTCTGCCAGAAGCGCAGACCCGCTTCGTTGTCCGGCAGCACCAGCAGGTTGATCCGTGGACAGCCGAGATTCGTCAGGCGCTGTTCGAGTTCGGCGACCAGCCCGGTGGCCATTCCCCCGCGGCGATGCGCGGGATGGACCGCGAGCCGGAAGATCCAGCCCCGCCGCCCGTCGAAAGTGCCCATCACCGCCCCGCCGATTCCGCGGGGGCCGGCGGGGGCCTCGGCCACCAGGAACAGCTCGGGATCGCGGGTGAGTTTCGCCTCGAGTTCGGCGCGGCCGACGACGTCGGTTCCGGCCGCACGCCACACCTCGGCGACCGCCTCGTAGTCGGACCATCGGAACTGCCGGATGCGGCTCACACCATCCCCCTCGCTGACGATCGAATCGGACGAAGTCGATCATCAGCGGCACTCCCCGGCAACACCGTTGTAATGGGAGCGCTCCCATGCAACGATGTCGCCCTATCCCCTCCACTCCCCCTCCGAAGGAGCCCGCGCATGCGCGCTCTCCCCAAGCTGGCACTGGCCGCTCTGGTGGCCGCGGCCTCGGTGGCCGTCGTCGCCGCGACCGCCGACGCCGCCGCCGATCCCATCCCCATAACCGTCCTGACCAGCGACTTCGAGGACGGCACCGTCCAGGGCTGGGCCGGCCGGTCCGCCGAGACGATTGCCCACAGCACCGCCGTCGCGCACGGCGGCACCGGCAGCCTGCTCGTCAGCGGCCGCACCGCCACCTGGCAGGGACCGTCCCTGGACGTGCTCGACACCTTCGAGAAGGGCACCGCCTACACGATCTCGGTGTGGGTACGGATGGCGTCCGGCTCCGACAGCGCCAGGCTGAGCGTGGAACGGCGTACCGGCGGGGTCGCCTCCTACGACCAGATCGTGGGCAACACCGCGGTGACCAGTGGCGCCTGGGTCAACCTGACCGGCCGGTACACGCTGGCCACCGACGTGGAGTTCCTGCGCGTCTACGTGGAGACCGCGTCGACGACCGGTGACCTCCACATCGACGACCTGACCGCCGGCTACGTCCCGGCGCTGCCGGTGCAGACCGGCATCCCGTCGGTGAAGGACGTGGTCACCGAGTTCCCGGTGGGCGCCGCGATCACCGGCGCGGAGATCGTCACCGAGCACGGGCAGCTGCTCACCAAGCACTTCGACTCGGTCACGCCGGGCAACGCGCTCAAGTGGGACGCCACCGAGCCGAGCGAGAACACCTTCACGTACGCGCAGGCCGACCCGCTGATGGCCTTCGCGAAGGCGAACGGTCTGGCCGTACGCGGGCACACCCTGGTCTGGCACAACCAGACGCCGTCGTGGGTGTTCACCGGCGCGGACGGCCAGCCGATGACGGCGACCGCCGAGGACAAGGCGCTGCTGCTGGAGCGGCTGGAGAACCACACCCGCAACGTGGCCGCCCGCTACGGCACCGACATCGGCGTGTGGGACGTGGTCAACGAGGTCATCGACGAGAGCCAGCCGGACGGCCTGCGCCGCAGCAGCTGGTTCGACGTGGCCGGTCTCGACTACATCCGGACCGCGTTCCGGGTGGCCCGCGAGGCGGCGCCGCACGCCAAGCTGTACATCAACGACTACAACACCAACGTGCCGGCCAAGCGCGACCACCTGTTCAACCTGGTCCAGCAGCTCAAGGCCGAGGGCGTGCCGATCGACGGCGTCGGCCACCAGGTGCACATCAACATCAACTGGCCGACCGTGGCCGAGACCAAGGCGATGATCGACAAGTTCGTACCGCTCGGGATCGATCAGCAGGTCACCGAGATGGACGTCAGCATCTACACCGGCAACAGCGAGAGCTTCCCGACACCGCCGGCGGACCGGCTGCTCAAGCAGGCGTACGTCTACCGCGACATGTTCGCCCTGTTCCGCCAGTACCCCGGGGAGATCACCTCGGTAACCCTGTGGGGCCTGGCCGACGACAACACCTGGCTGGACACGTTCCCGGTGACGCGCAAGGACGCGCCGCTGCTGTTCGACACCCGGCTGCAGGCGAAGCCGGCGTACTGGGGCGTCGCCGACCCTTCCAGGATCGAGACGAGCCCGTCTCCCAGCAGCCCGTCACCCAGCGCGTCGGTGAGCCAGCCGCCGGTCACCGGCTCCTGCGCGGTCACCTACAAGGTCACCGGCTCCTGGCCCGGCGGGTTCCAGGCCGACGTCACATTCACCAACCGCGGGAGTACGCCCCTGACGTCCTGGAAACTGGCCTGGCAATTCGCCGGCGGCCAGCAGATCAGCCAGCTCTGGGGCGGCGCACACACCCAGTCCGGCACAGCGGTGACGGTCGGCAACGTGGCCTGGAACGGTTCGGTCGCGGCCGGCGGCACGGCGTCGTTCGGGTTCCTGGGCAGCTGGACCGGCAGCAACCCGGCCCCGGCGGCGTTCACCCTGAACGGCACCGCCTGCACCGTCGCCTGACGGCACACCTCCCGGAGGTCACCCCTGGTGGCCTCCGGGATGCGGCGATTTGGCACGATCGGCCTCGTGCACTTCGTAACGGCGACCGCCATCGATCTGACCGGCCACTACCCCGTCATGGTCGAGGTGCACCTGGCCGAAGCCGACGGGCGGGCCGCCGTCATCCTCGGCAACGCGCCGCTGATCGACATCAGCGAGATCCACGGTTCACGGCTGCCCAGCCCGCTGGACCTGCGCTGTGAGGTGGTGGGACGCGACGACGACCAGACCGTGCTGATCCGGCTGAGGCACGGGGTCACCGACCGGGAGGGCCGCGACACGTTCCGGGTCGCGGCCGAGGCCGTACGATCGGAAGGTCCTGATGAGATCCTCGAGCGGCTCCTGCTGGAGCATCACGTGGATCCGGACGCCGTCACCGACGTCGAGTGTGCCTGGCTGCCGTTCACCGAGTTCGCCCAGACCCCGATCGACGGCCTGGCGCAGGACGACGCGGACGGTGTGATCGTCCGGTGGGGCCGTTATTCGTGGACCGACCGGGCGGCCACCCTGACGTTCACGCGGCGACTGGCGCTGTGGCAGGCGAGCCTGGTCATCCAGTTCCGCGGGTTCACGACGCTGCCTGCCGGTGACACCGGCTGGGACCTCTCCCCGCCGGGACCCGCCCGGGCGGCGGCCCTGACGCGGATCCGGTCCGCCGTCGACGACCGTCAAGGTCTGCGTGAGCTGTGGTACGCCCGCCCGTCCGGCAGCTCGGTCACGTTCCGCCAGGCCGACTGAGCGGGTCTCACCAGGGCACCGGCCCGGCGTCGTCGAAGAAGCTCCCGGTCGGACCGCCGTCGGGCAGCGTCGCGAGCCGGATCGCGATCGCCGCACCCTGCTCGGGGGTACGCACGCCGCGGAAGCCGTTGAGGTCGGTCGCCGTGAAACCCGGGCAGCCGGCGTTGACCAGGATGCCGCTGCCCCGCAGGGCCTTGGCGTACTGGATGGTGACGGCGTTGAGGAAGGTCTTCGACGGCGCGTACGCCATGGACAGCGGCCCGGTCTCGCCCGCGGGATCGCTCTGCCGGGTGAGCGAGCCGACGGTGCTGGACATGTTCACGATCCGCGGCGACGGGGAGCGGCGCAGCAACGGCAGCATGGCATCGGTGACCCGGATGACGCCGATCACGTTCGTCTCCACGACGGTACGCACGATCGCGACATCGGTGCTGGTCGGTGCCTGCTCCCAGCCACCGGTGACGGCCGCGTTGTTGACCAGCACGTCGAGACGGCCGGCGCGTTCCCCGATCAGTGCCGCGGCCTCGGTCACGCTGGCCTCGTCCGTCACGTCGAGCGGCACGCCGAACGCGTCGGCACCGCCCGCGCGCAGCTTCTCCACCGCCGCCTCGCGCCGGTGCTCGTCACGGGCGCCGATGCCGACAGTCCAGCCGAGCGCGCCCAGGCCCGCCGCGATCTCGTACCCGATTCCCTTGTTGGCGCCGGTGACCAGCGCAATGGTGCGTTCGCTCATGCCTCGATCCTTGTTCCGGTACGGCCCGTGGCACCAACACCGTCTGGGTCATCACCGATACCCGTGAGGTATCGACGCGGCGTGGCGCTACCGTGGCCGCATGGAGACGCGGGAACTGCGTTACTTCGTCGCCGTGGCCGAGGAGCTGCACTTCGGGCGGGCCGCCGAGCGTCTGGGGATGGCCCAGCCGCCGCTGTCACGCGCCGTCCGGCAGCTCGAGCGCCGGCTCGGGGCCACCCTCTTCGACCGCAACAGCCGGGGCGTCACGCTGACCGAGGCGGGTGCGGTGCTGCTGCGGGAGGGCCGGGCGGCGCTGGACGCGGTCGACGCCGCCGAACGTCGCACCCGTCGCGCAGCGAACGGGCCGGCGGGACTGGTGCTGGTCGCCAAGGCCGGGGCGTCCAGCGAGCTGCTGCCGAAGTTGCTCGACGCGTACGCCGCCGAGCCCGGTGCCGTGCCGGTCGACGTGCTGCTGTGCGGCGTCGGCCAGCAGGAGGGCCTGCTGCGTGACGGGCGGGCCGACGTGGGCCTGCTGCACCTGCCGTTCGATTCGGCGGCCGGCCTCGACGTCGAGCGGCTCACCACGGAGGGACAGGTGGCGATCCTGCCGGCGGGGCATCCGCTGACCGGGCGGCGCACGCTGACCATGGCCGAGGTCGCCGCCATCCCCGGCATGCCGATGCCGCGCTGGCCCGGCCGGGACGGCACCTACCCGGACGGCCCGGGGCCGGAGGTACGCGACCACGCCCAGCTTCTCCAGCTGATCGGCCTGGGCCGGGCCGCCGCGGTGCTGCCGGAGTCGTGCCGGCCCATGCTCGGTCCCGACCTGGCCACTGTTCCCGTGCCCGACGCGCCGAGGGTGACGACGGTGATCGCCTGGCCGCCGCACAGCCGATCGCTGGCGCTCGCCGGCCTCATCCGCACCGCGACCCGTCTCTGACCGGTCACGACAGGCGGTGTCTCACGTAGCGGCCGCTTCCTGGGCGGACAGCTCCACGGCCAGTTCCATACAGCGCAGGCGGGCCGGGGAGAAGTCGTACGGCATCTTGGCGATGGTCTCGAAAAGGCCCATGGAACCGGGCGGCCGCTTGACGGCGCAGACTTCCGGGTCGTCGGCGGCCGGAGGGTGCGACGCGTCCCAGGCGTCGAAGAGGGCCTCGTCGTCCTTGTCCATACCGGACTCCTCGATGAAGGCCAGCAGGGCGTTCTCGAAGGCGTGCCGCTCGGCGGCGACCTGAGCGACCCGCGGGTCATCGACGGCGACACTGTCGTCGAGGGCCTCCTCGGCGGCGTCGACGCGGTCGGATTCCTCCCGCAGCCGGGGATGCATGGCCAGGGCGACGAAGCGGCCGGCCTGGACGGCCGCGCCGAGCGGGCTGAAGATCCGCTCGGTGACCAGCAGAACGTCCAGGTCCGCCTGGCGCAGGGAGCCCTCGGGCAGGTTCTTGAGTCGTTCGGTGACGAAGTGGGAGAGCAGGCCCATCCGGCTGCCTTCGGCGCGCATCCGCTGCACGGCGGTCCGTTGCCGCCGCAACTCCGCCTCCTGCTCGGCAAGGGTCTCCTCCAGCCGATCGAGGATTCCGGCGATGCCTTCGCCGCCGTCCGCGACGCCGTCCGCGTCACCTGCTGCGCCGGCGGAAGCCGTGCCGGTGGTGAAGGCTTTACGGATGTCGTCCAGGGCGATCCCGGCGTCGGCCATCTTGCGAATCCACAGCAGGTGGATCATGTCCTCGTACCCGTAGCGGCGGCGGCCATCACCGCCCCGCGCCGGCTCGGGAAGCAGGCCGATCTCGTGGTAATGGCGAATCGCCCGTGGCGTACAGCCGGCAAAGGCCGCCGCGTCCCCGATCTTGACCTGGCGGGGTGGCATGGGAAACGAATGCACGAGCAGCGGCCTTCCTCATCGGATCGCGACGTGAGTCCACTGGATCACATGCCGTTACGGAAGGTACAAGCCCGCATGCACCCCGGTCCGGCCGGCCGCCGTCATCCGGTCGGCGCGGGCAGGCCGCGGGTCACCAGGTCGAGGAGGCGTTCGAGGCGTCCCGGGACGGCCGGGAGGCGTTCGCTGGCCCAGGCCACCGCGTTGACGACGGTCAGCACGTCGTCGACGCCGTCGCCGGCACCGGCGCGTTCCAGCAGCGCAGCCCCGACGGCGCGGATCTCGTCGTGGCACTCCGCCAGCGCGGAACCGGCCGCGTCGAGGGACTCGGTGGCGACCAGCCCGCGCATCGCGGTGGCATGCACCGCGACGGCCCGCAGCCAGTCGTGCAACCCGCGCGCCGGATCCGGATGTCCGAGCAGCTCACGGCCGGTGGCGCAGAGTTTCGCGACGTCCTCGGCGATGATCGCGGCGAGCAGCGCCGCCGCGGTCGGGAAGTGGCGGTAGAGCGTCCCCGGCCCGACCCCGGCCCGCTGGGCGATCTTGTTGAGCGACGCGGCCGGGCCGTGCGCGGTGAACTCGGCCCGCGCGGCGGCCAGCACGCGGTCGCGGTTCTGTTGCGCGTCGCTTCGCACGAGACCCCCTTGAACCTGGAGCGTTGCCTTCCGGAGAACCTCTCCGTATCCTAGCCCAGTCCATTCGGAGAACCTCTCCGCCTAGGAGGAGACCATGCGCATCAGCGTCATGATCGGCGAACTACGCGGCCCCGCCGGCCGTGACGACCTCATCACTCAGGCCACCGCCGCACGCGGTCTGGACGGCATCTGGTCCGCGCAGGCGCTCGGCTGGGACGCCCTCACCTCGCTGATCCTGGCCGGTGGGCACGCGCCGGGCGTACCGCTGGGCACCGCCGTCGTCCCGGTCCGGCAGCGACATCCGCTCACCCTCGCGAGCCAGGCCCTCAGCGTCCAGGCGGCGACCGGCGGGCGCCTCACCCTCGGCATCGGCGCGGGCATCGCCGCGATGACCGCCGGCATGTTCGGCCTGACGGCCGAGCGCCCGGTCGCCTACCTGCGGGAATACTTGCAGGTACTGCGTCCGCTTCTGCGGGGCGAGCCGGTCGCGCACGCGGGGGATCTCATCACCTCCATCGGTACGGTCGACGTGCCCACCACGGCACCGGAGGTTCTGCTGGCCGCCCTCGGCCCGGTGATGCTGCGGCTGGCCGGCGAGGCCGCCGACGGGACCGTCACATGGATGACCGGCCCGCGCACGCTGGAGTCGCATGTCGTCCCCCGCGTCACCGCCGCCGCACGCGAGACCGGCCGGCCCTCCCCGCGCATCGTCGCCGCCCTGCCCGTCTGCGTGACCGCCGACCCGGACCGCGCCCGGGACCGCATCGACGAGCGGTTCGCGATGGCCACCCAGGTGCCCGAGTACCGCGCCGTCCTGGACCGCGAACCCGCCGCCCGCCCGCGGGACGTGGCGCTCATCGGCGACGAGGAGACGGTGGCCCGCGCCGTGCGCCGGCTGGCCGGCACCGGCGTCACCGAGTTCGTGGCGGCCCCGCTGGGCGACCCGGCCGAGCAGCACCGCGCCATGGCCCTGCTGACCGAACTCGCCGGCGCGCCCCGAAGCCAACCGCCTTCGTAAACGGCCGAACCATCCGCCCCGGCAAGCGATCCCCGCCGACCGCGCCCGCAACCAGCGCAGCATCGCCCCTTTCTCGCGGCTGGTCCGCGATCGACCGGTCATCGCAGGCGGTCCGACATCGACCGGGCTTCGTAGGGTGGGACCATGCGACTGGTCAAGTTCACCCATGCGTGTGTCCGGCTCGACGACGGCGACCGCCGGCTGCTGATCGATCCGGGCGTTTGGACCGAGCCGGAGGCCTTCGACGGCGTGACCGACGTGCTGGTCACGCACGAACACGATGATCACGTCGACCTCGCACGGTTCGCCGAGCTGCCTGCCGGGATCCGGATTCACGCGCCCGGGCCCGTGGCCGCGCTGGCCACGAAGGCGGCGATCCCGCAGACCGTACGGGTCGTCGAGGCCGGCGACGAGTTCACGGCCGCCGGGTTCCGAGTGACCGCGGTCGGCGGCCGGCACGCCGAGATCTACGACGGCCTGCCCGGCTGCGCCAACCTCGGCTACGTCGTCGAGGGCGTCTACCACCCCGGCGACTCGTACTTCGTGCCCGATGTGCCGGTGACGGCACTGCTGGTGGCGGCCGCCGCGCCCTGGGGCAAGCTGCGCGAGGCCCTCGACATGACGCGGGCGATCGCACCGTCCCGGGCCTTCCCGATTCACGACCGGATGCTGTCCTCCGACGTCGGCTACGGCAACTTCGACGCCTGGATGGACCTCAAGGCCGGCACCGAGTACGCCCGCATCCCGCTCGGCGAGGCCGTCGACCTCTGAGCCACCGCCCGACGACCCAGCCCGACAGGATTGCCGACCTCCGCACCGCCGCCCGGCAACCCGCTGGCCTCCGACCGCCTTCCGAGGACCTCGCCGACCGCCGAACCGACGTCCGGTGCTCCTGGTGGGACGAGACCGCCGGCCTCCGGACCCCGGCCGGTGGCCCTGCTCAGGTCAGCGCCTTGGTGAGACGGACGTCCTCCTCCCGGTAACCGCGACTTCCGTAGAACGCCCGAGCCACGCGATTCGCGGCGCCGGTCTCCAACGTGACATGCCGGAGCCCTCGGCGGCGCGCCCAGTCCTCGGCCGCGTTCATCAGCAGCGTGCCGACACCGTGCCGCTCGTGGGCGGCGTGCACCACGAGCTCGCCCACATAGGCGTCGACCTCACCGGTGAAATGCGTCCGCTCGGCCACCGTCACCAGGCCGACGACCTCGCCTCCGGCACTGGCGACAAACACGTCCCGCCCGTCGGCGGCGGCGTTGTCCAGCGATGACGCGATCCAGCCGATCACCGCCCCGCGGACCGCGCCGTTATCACGCCAACCGGCCACGCCCGTCTCCAGGCGGGTGGCGAGGAGGACGGCGGACTCCCGGTCGGAGGGCTCATAAGGACGGATCCGGACAACGGCATCGGACATGAGATCAATGATGACGGCACCGACACCCATGAATAAACACCGCGGGACTCAGCGGAAGGGCAGGGCCACATCACACACCAGATCTCCGGGGCCGGCGGTTTCCAGGACGGCACCGTAGGCGTACACCTCCCGAGGTGACGCGGCCACGGTGTGGCCGTGCTCGCGCACCCACCGCCGGACCGTGTCGTAGATCGAGAGAATCCGCGGCGGCTCGAAGTGGCCCTTCACCACCGGGATGTACGCCTCGCGATGCGCCGGCTCCGCGCGGCCCGCGGCATCCGGGTGGACCGGCACGCAGACCTCGACCGGGCCGTTGGCGTCCTCGGTGACCTCACCGTGGAACACCACGAACCGCGGACCGGCCGGCCCGCCTGACCGGTCGGCAAGGTCGGTCAGGCGGGCGCTGGCCTCCTCGATCCAGCCCATCTCGGTGGCGTTGACGTAGCGGACCTCGCTGAGAATGTGCTGCGCGGCGACGTCACGCACGGACACCTCCCACGTGCCCTCCGGCGCCGGAGTCTCTGCGGCGAGGTTGCGCACCAGGCGGTCGGCGAGCTCACGCTGGGCCGCCAGCCGCTGTTCCACCGCGGTCCAGTAGTCGGCGAGCCGCGCCGCCGCGTCGGAGCCCGCGGCGCCGACGATCGCGGTGATCTCGGTGAGCGGCATGTCGAGCCTGCGCAGCAGCGCGATCAGCCGGCCCGCGTAGAGCTGGCCGCTCGCATACCGGCGGTAACCGGTGGCGGGAACCACGTGGGCGGGCCGGAGCAGTCCGATCCGGTCGTACAGCCGCAGAGCACGGATCGACAGGCCGGACCGGCGCGCGAACTCCCCGATCGTCAGCAGTCCGGGCTCGCCGGACATCAGGTCACCGGGAAGGCCACGTCGAAGACCTCGTCGTCGTCCTGGGCCGCCCCGAAGTCGGTCCAGTAGGTTTCACGTGGGGCGCTGGCGACACTGAGCCCGTTCGCGGTGATCCACTTCTCGATCGCCTCATACACCTCACCGAGTCGTCCGCTGACGACGTCGCCCTTGGTGACCCGGACATACGCCTCACGGAGCGCCTCGATGGTGCGATCGCCACCGGTGGCCACGACGGCGCAGACCTCGATCTCGGTCGGGCCCTCGTTCGGATTGCCCTCGTAGATCACCACGAAGACCAGCTCGTCCGCGCGACCGGAGCGTTCGAGGAACGGCCAGTCCACCGTGCCGAGCAGGCCGCCGGCCGCCCTCGCGCGCTCGGCCACCCGGGCCATCGCGCCGGGCAGCCAGGCCTGTAGACCGGCCTGGTCGTGAAGGCCCTCCTCGGTCACGACCCGCTGCTGTGGCACGTCACGAACCCGAATCTCGAACATCGTCGTCTCCCGTCTCGTGGCGCCCGCACGCCAACGGATTCAGGTTGCGGTCTCCCCCAGGGGCAGAGTCAAGATGACCATCGTGGCCACGCACGAAATCACGGTGATCGCAGCGTTCGACGAGGCGCTCCGGGCCGGCGACGCCGGCGACGAGGACCGTTGCTGGACGCTGATCACCCACCTTCACCTTCACGGCGGGCGGCCGGCCCTCGAAGTGGCCGCCCGGTGGGCCACGTTCGGGCTCGCCCGCCAGAGCTCCGCGGACTCGCGCCGGCTCCGGGACGCCCTCGCGGATCCCCGCCTGCTCCCCCAGTTGGTGGCCGAGCGGGACGATTTCCTGGACGACCCGGTCGACGAGTGGCCGGGCGACCTGCGGGCCGCGCTGGCGAGGCACGGCGAGCGCGGTGCGATTCGCGGCCCGCGGACGCGTGAAGACGGCGGGCGCGGTGCGATCAGCGGCCCGCGGACGGACGCGTGAAGACGGCCCGCCACCGGGTGGGCAGCGTCGTGCCCGGGGCGGGCGTCCGGGTGACCGAGACCGGGCTCAGGTCGCCGGTGGCGAAGGCGTCGATCTCGGCGCGGGTCAGCGGCCACGGCGGGCCGGAGCCGTCGCTGTCCAGGCGGGTGGTCGCGGCGGCCAGCACGATCAGGGTGCCGCCGGGCGCCACGAAGGTGCCGACCGTCGCGATCGCGGCCGCCCGGATCCCGGGCGGCAGGGCCTGCACGTTGTTGCTCTCCACGACCAGGTCGTACGCCGCCCGCCAGGCCGCCGGCGGGTCGAGCAGGTCGGCGACGACGTAGTCGACGGTGCTGCCGGGGTGCCGTTCGCGGGCCAGGTCGATGGCGGTGGCGGAGATGTCGAAGGCGGTGACCCGGTATCCGAGGGCGGCCACGTGCTCGGCGTCGCGGCCGGGCCCGCAGCCGACGATCAGGGCGCTGCGTCCGCCACCGGGCGGCAGGCCGAGGGCGCGCAGGTGGGCGCTCGGTTCCGGCACGTCCCAGGGCACCTCGGCGGTTCCGGCGCGCGATTCGGCGTACAGCCTCTCGAACCAGCCGGTGGAATCGCCCGCCGCGAGGGATTCCGCGGCGAGGCGCCGGGCGTCGCCGGCCGGGACGGGCGGCGGTGAGGTCATCGGGTCATGACGCGGCGCATCTCGCGCAGCGCCTGGCGGCGCACGTCACCGGTCAGGGTATCGACGTAGAGGCGTCCGTCGAGGTGGTCGGTCTCGTGCTGCAGCGCGCGGGCCAGGAAGCCGGTGCCCTCGATGACCAGCGGCTCACCGTGCTGGTCGAAACCACGGGCCACCACCACGTCGTAACGGGTGGTCGCATAGCCGAGGCCGGGCAGCGACAGGCAGCCCTCCTCGTCGGTCTGCTCGCCCGCGAAGCCGCTGAGAACCGGGTTCACGAGATGACCGACGACACCGGCGACGTTGTACGAGAACACGCGCAGACTGACACCGATCTGCGGTCCGGCGACCCCGGCACGGCCGGGCTCCCGGACGGTGTCCTCCAGGTCGCGAACCACTTCGCGCAGCTGCGCGTCGAAGTCGGTGACCTCGTCGGCGGGCGTGCGCAGAACCGGGTCACCGTAGAGCCGAATGGGCCGAACTGTCATGCCCGAGAGCCTATCCGGTCGTTACGCCGCGAACAGGGCCGGGCGCTCGGCGCAGAGCATCTGACGCAGTTTGACCAGCGAACGGCGGGTCTGGCTCTTCACCACGGTGATCGGCACGTCCAGTTCCTGGGCGACCTGCTCCACGCTGTGGTCGGCGAAGTAGCGCAGCATCACGATGGCACGGTCGCGCACGGGCAGGCGGGCCAGAGCGTCGAGCAGGGTGACGCGCAGCTCCGGGCTCACCGAGTAGGCGGCTTCGCGCAGCTCACCGGGGACGCTCTCGGTGGAGCTGCGCCGCCGCCGGTGGTCCAGATAGACCCGGAGAAGGACCTTCTGGGCGTACGCGACGAGGTTGTCGCTGTCGACGGCACGCTCCCAGCTGAGGAACAGTTTGGCCAGCGTGGTCTGGGTGAGGTCCTGAGCCAGGTGCCAGTCACGGCAGAGCTGGAAGGCGCTGCTGTGCAGCCGGGCGGTGGCCGCCAGGGCGAACCCGTCGAAGTCCACCCACATCGTGGTGGCGGGTCGACGTGTCCGGACCGTCGTGACCGTTTGGTCGAGGAGTTCAAGCATGGCCGCTTTTGTCGCCTTTCGTGCGTCCCCCCGGGCACGCGGGTTGCCACTGTAGAGCGTCCCCGTGCCGCGCGTGCGTCAAAGTACGCGCTCGGCCCCCTTTCGTGGGGGCGGTTGCCGACAGTGGCACGCAATCGGTAGAGACAGCTCGGAGATCACTGTGGCGGGGCTGTGCAACCCCTCATCGGCCGCGCAGTGCGGCACGCAGGGGACCGGCCTTGGCGGCCGCCTCGTCGACCTCGGCGGCCGGGTCGCTGTCGGCGGTGATGCCGCCACCGGCCCACGCGTGCACGCGGTGACCGTCGGCCGCGACTGTCCGGATGGTGAGACCGAGGTCGAGGTGGCCGGGTCCGATCCAGCCGAGTCCGCCCATGCTGACGCCGCGGCCGACCGGTTCGAGGGCGGCGATCCGGGCGAGGGCGGCCAGTTTCGGCGCGCCGGTGACGCTGCCGCCGGGGCAGACGGCCCGCAGCAGGTCGGCGAGGCCGACGTCGCCGTCGAGGTCGGCGGAGACCACCGACTCGGCCTGCCACAGGCCGGACCATTCGCGTACGGCGAAGAGCTCGTCCACCCGCACCGGCCCGGTTCCGGGGAGCCGGGCCAGGTCGTTGCGCTCCAGGTCGACGATCATGACGTGTTCGGCGCGTTCCTTGGCAGAGGCGAGCAGTTCGCGCCGGCCCTCGGCGGTGGCCGGCCGGGTGCCCTTGATCGGCCGGGTGACGACGCGCCCGTCGCGGACCTCGACGAGGGTCTCGGGTGAGGCGGTGGCGATGGCCCAGCCGTCGCCGGTGAGGATGCCGCCGTAACGGGCGCCGGACAGCCCGGCGAGGCGCCGCAGTGCCGGGGCGGGGTCACCGGTGTAGGCGGCCGAGGCGTGGCCGACCATGTTGACCTGGTACACGTCGCCGCGGCCGATGGCGGCGCGGACCTGTTCGACGGCGTGGGCGTGCTCGGCGCGGGTCCAGCTGTCGTGCCACGGGCCGAGACTCCACGACCCGCCGCCGCGGCCGGGAATGTCACCTGTGAGCATGACATCGGAGGCATGTCCGTAAACGACGGCGTATACATCGGGAATGCCGGGCACCGGAGAGCGCGCTCCGATGACACCGCCTGCCATCACGCAACCGGCATCGGCGGATACGTACAGTGCTGCTCCGCAAATGGCGCTATCGCCGATCGTCTGCTTTTTGTCACCCGTTCGGCCAAGGTTGCGCACCGCTAGTCCGTTGCCGTCCAGGAACTCGGACAGAAGCTCGGCAGGGTCACCGGGATCACCCCGATGCCATCGAAAGACGCTCAACACGAGGTGGCGGGCTTGGCAGTCGCCCGGCGCGCCCGGCGGACGACCGATCGGAGGTAGCGGAGAGTGGTCGACGACCGGTCCGGCGTGGACCATGGGAGCCGAGGAACCGCGAGCCGACGCCGTCACCGGGTTGAACCAGTGTCGTTCGATGTGAGGTAACGTTCGTCACCGCGTTTGTGAACCTTCACACAGCCCCCAACCGGAGTAAACCTGATGTGCCAGCACCAGATCGTCTGCCCACCAGCCGATGCGACCGACCGTGAGGCCGCCCGCATCATCGCCACGTTCCAGGAGCAGGGCTGGAGCCTGCTCTGCAACGGCGTCATCGTCTTCGAGGACACCGGTGAGCTGCTGCCGGACGGCACGACCATCGAGCCGCACCGTGGCCCGGCCGTGCACGCCCTCGCAGCCTGAGCAACTCCTGACACGCGACGCAGCGTAGTCAATCGAGGACCGAGGAAGCGGCGCAGGCCGCGATCAGAGACGACCGCGACCTGCGCGACGAGCCGGCGACGGCTCAGTCCTCGAACGCCTCCGGCGACGGACAGGAACACACCAGGTTCCGGTCCCCGAAAGCCCCGTCGATGCGGCGCACCGGCGGCCAGTATTTCGCCGTCCGGTCCACGCCCTCCGGGAATCCGGCCACAGAGCGTGAGTACGGATGCGTCCACTCGTCCGCCGTCACCGCCGACGCCGTGTGCGGCGCGTTCGCGAGCGGGTTGTCACCGGCCGGCCACTCGCCCGCCGCGACCTTGTCGATCTCGCCCTTGATGGCGATCATCGCGGCGATGAAGCGGTCCAGCTCGGCCAGGTCCTCGCTCTCGGTCGGCTCCACCATGAGGGTGCCGGCGACCGGGAACGACATGGTCGGCGCGTGGAAGCCGTAGTCGATCAGCCGCTTCGCGACGTCGTCGACGCTCACTCCCGTGGCCTTGGTGATCGGCCGCAGGTCGAGGATGCACTCGTGAGCCACCAGGCCGTGCTCTCCCGCGTACAGCACCGGGTAGTGCTCGCGCAGCCGCGCGGCCACGTAGTTGGCCGCCAGCACCGCCGACGCGGTCGCCGCCGTGAGACCGTCCGGGCCCATCATCCGGATGTACGCCCACGAGATCGGCAGGATGCCGGCCGAGCCGTGCGCCGCCGCCGACACCGCGTGGTGCTCACCCGGCTCCAAGGGGTTGCCGGGCAGGAACTCGGCCAGATGCGCGCCGACCGCGACCGGGCCCACACCGGGACCGCCACCGCCGTGCGGGATGCAGAACGTCTTGTGCAGGTTCAGATGCGACACGTCGGCGCCGAACTTCCCGGGCCGCGCGAAACCGACCAGCGCGTTCAGGTTCGCGCCGTCGACGTACACCTGGCCGCCGGCTTCGTGCACCTTGGCACACAGGTCGGCGATCAAGGTCTCGTAGACGCCGTGGGTCGACGGGTAGGTCACCATGATCGCCGCGAGCTGGTCCCGATGCTTCTCGATCTTGGCGTCCAGGTCGGCCATGTCGACGTTGCCGTCGGCGTCGCACGCCACCACGACGACCCGCATGCCGGCCATCACGGCGCTGGCGGCGTTGGTGCCGTGCGCGCTGGACGGGATGAGGCAGACGTCGCGGTGCGCCTCACCGCGCGAGCGGTGGTAGCCGCGGATCGCCAGCAGACCGGCCAGCTCGCCCTGGGAGCCGGCGTTCGGCTGGACACTGACGGCGTCGTAGCCGGTGATCTCGGCGAGCCACGCCTCCAGCTGCGCGACCAGGTCTTCATACCCCCGGGTCTGCGAGGCCGGGGCGAACGGGTGGATGTTCGCGAACTCGGGCCAGGTGACCGCCTCCATCTCGGTGGTGGCGTTCAGCTTCATCGTGCACGAACCCAGCGGGATCATGCCGCGGTCCAGCGCGTAGTCGCGGTCGGAGAGCTTGCGCAGGTAGCGCAGCATGCTCGTCTCGGAGTGGTGGGTGTTGAACACCGGGTGCGTCAGGTAGTCGCTCGATCGCTCGAGGTCCGCGGGGATCGGCCGGCCGGCGACCTCGTCGAGCTGGTCGCCGCTGACCATGCACACGGTGTGCCCGGCGACCCGGCCGAACGCCGACCAGACCGCGTTGACGTGCGCGGTCGTGGTGGTCTCGTCGCACGAGACGGACACGTGGTCGGCGTCGACCAGGCGCAGGTCGATGCCGTCGGCAGCGGCCTCGTCGACGACCTGGGCGGCCTTGCCGGGGAACCGCACGAGCACGGTGTCGAAGAAGGCATCGTGCACCACGGTCGCGCCCTGGACCGCGCGCAGGCCCGCGGCGAGGCGGGCGGCGTTGCGGTGGGTGCGCTCGCCGATGGCGCGCAGACCGGCCGGGCCGTGGTAGACGGCGTACATACTGGCCATCACGGCGAGCAGCACCTGCGCGGTGCAGATGTTGCTGGTCGCCTTCTCGCGGCGGATGTGCTGCTCACGGGTCTGCAGGGCGAGCCGGTACGCCTGGTCGCCGTCGGCGTCCTTGGACACGCCCACGAGACGGCCGGGCAGCGACCGCTCCAGACCGGCGCGGACGGCGAGGTAGCCGGCGTGCGGGCCGCCGAAGCCGAGCGGGACGCCGAAGCGCTGGGTGGTGCCGGCCGCGATGTCGGCGCCGATCTCGCCGGGCGCGCGCAGCAGGGTCAGCGCGAGCAGGTCGGCGGCGACGGTGACCAGGGCGCCCTTGGCGTGGGCGGCCTCGGCCAGGGCGGCGTGGTCACGGACCGCGCCGGACGCTCCGGGGTACTGCAGGTGAAGGCCGAAGTACTCCTCGGGCAGGTCCCCGCTCTCGAGGTCGACGACCCGCACGTCGATGCCGAGCGGCTCGGCGCGGGTGCGCAGCACGGCGAGGGTCTGCGGGAACGTGTCGGCGTCGACCGCGTACACGTTCGTCCTGACCTTGGACGAGCGGCGGGCCAGCGTCATGGCCTCGGCGACCGCGGTGGCCTCGTCCAGCATCGACGCGTTCGCCGTGGTGAGGCCGGTCAGGTCGGTGACCATGGTCTGGAAGTTGAGCAGCGCCTCGAGGCGGCCCTGGCTGATCTCCGGCTGGTACGGGGTGTACGCCGTGTACCACGCGGGGTTCTCCAGCACGTTCCGCTTGATCACCGCGGGCGTGTGGGTGCCGTAGTAGCCGAGCCCGATCATCGGGGTCGCCACCACGTTGCGGCCGGCGATCGCGCGCAGCTCGGCGATCGTCTCCTCCTCGGAGATCCCGGCCGGCAGGTCGAGGGTGCCGTGGAAGCGGATCGACTCGGGGATGGCCGCGTCCATCAGCTGCTCGACGGAGCCGTACCCGATCGCCTTCAGCATCTGGGTCTGCTCGTCGGCGTCCGGACCGATGTGCCGGGAAACGAACGGGGACGTCATGGGCGACTCCAAGCGTGAGAAGGTCGAGGAACAGACCTCCCCCTCTGTCATACCCAGAGACGGGCACTTCAGAGCGCCTAGCCAATACGGTTCGGGTGCCTGAGAGGTTCCGGGGAGGAATTGCCCCTTCGGCGCCTTTTCGAAAAAGGTCTCTCCCGCATCGGTGTTGCCGGCACCGCTAACCTACCAGCGCACACCCATGATCCAGCGAGCCCTAGGGTGTGCGATGTGACGTACTTCCCTGCCGCCGACCGCTACGCCTCGATGATCTACCGGCGTGCGGGCCGCAGCGGCCTCAAGCTTCCCGCCATCAGCCTGGGTCTCTGGCACAACTTCGGTGACGCCCGCCCCGCCGACCGTCAGCGCGCCATCGTCCGCCGCGCCTTCGACCTCGGGGTGACCCACTTCGACCTGGCGAACAACTACGGCCCGCCGCCCGGCAGCGCCGAGACCAACTTCGGCACCATCCTCGACGCCGACTTCCGCGGCCACCGCGACGAGATGATCATCTCGACGAAGGCCGGCTACACCATGTGGGACGGCCCGTACGGCGACTGGGGCTCCCGCAAGTACCTGGTGTCGTCGCTGGACCAGTCGCTGAAGCGGATGGGCCTGGACTACGTCGACGTGTTCTACCACCACCGGCCCGACCCCGAGACCCCGCTCGAGGAGACGATGACGGCGCTCGACGCGATCGTGCGCTCGGGCAAGGCGCTGTACGTCGGCATCAGCAACTACAAGAGCGCCGACGCCGCCCGCGCCGCCGACATCCTGCGCGAGCTGGGCACCCCGCTGCTGATCCACCAGCCGTCCTACTCGATCCTGAACCGGTGGATCGAGCACGACCGGCTGCTGGACACCCTCGAGGCGGCCGGGGCCGGCTGCATCGCGTTCAGCCCGCTGCAGCAGGGCCTGCTCACCGACCGTTACCTCGGCGGCATCCCGGAGGACTCGCGGATCCGCACCAGCGTGTTCCTCAACGAGAGCGCCCTGGACAACAAGACCCTCGCCCGGCTGCACTCGCTCGACGACATCGCCAAGCGGCGCGGGCAGTCCCTGGCCCAGCTGGCGCTGGCGTGGGCGCTGCGCGACGAGCGGATGACCAGCCTGATCATCGGCGCGTCCAGCGTCGGGCAGCTGGAGAACAACGTCGCGGCGCTCGGCAACCTGACGCTGGACCAGGGCGAGCTCGACGAAATCGACGCGACGGTGCTGGACCTGTAGCCGTACGCTCCGGCGTCATGATCGAGTACGCCGAACGGCACACGGCCCTGGCGGTCGTGGTCGGGTCGCAGGCCTACGGTTTGTCCGGGCCGGTGTCCGACCACGACCGGCGGGGTGTCTTCGTGGCCGCGACCCGCGACTTCTGGACTCTCGACAAGCCGCCCACCCACGTGGACGACCCGGGCCGGGAGCGGTTCTTCTGGGAGTTCGAACGGTTCTGCACGCTCGCGCTGCAGTCGAACCCGACGGTCCTCGAGGTGCTGTGGTCGCCGATCGTCGAGTCGATCGACGAGGACGGCTCGGCGCTCGTCGCGGTCCGGCAGGCGTTCCTGTCGCGGCGGGTCGCGGCGACCTACGGCAACTACGCCCGCGACCAGCTCACCAAGGTCGACCACCGGCGGATCCGTACCGGTCAGGTCAACTTCAAGCAGGCCATGCACATGATCCGGCTGCTGATGGCCGGGGCGCACGTGCTGCGTACCGGCGAGGTCCTCGTCGACGTCTCGCACCTGCGCGAGGAACTGCTGGCCGTCAAGCGCGGCGACATGCCGTGGGAGCGGGTGTCCGAATGGGCCGGGCGCCTGCAGGACGAGCTCGCTGCCGCGGCGGCCTCCACGCCCCTCCCGGAGCACCCGGACCGGGCCGCTGTGGACCGGGTGCTCGTAGCCGTACGAGAAAGGAATCTGAAGTGACCCTCGACGTGCCGGAGTGGGCCGCGGACGCCGCCACCGCAGTGCCGTATCCGTTGATCTTCGCGACCGTGAGTGGCGCGCACCTGTACGGCTTCGCCTCCGTCGACTCGGATCTGGATCTGCGCGCCTCGCACATCCTGCCGGCGCACGAGGTCGTCGGCCTGCGCACCGGCCCGGAGACGATCCAGGACACCGGTGTCCGCGACGGCGTCGAGCTCGACGTCGTGAGCCACGACCTGCGCAAGTTCGCGAAGCTGTTCAACAGCCGTAACGGCTACGTCCTCGAACAGCTGATGTCGCCGCTCGTGGTGGTGACCTCACCGCTGCACGAGCAGCTCAAGGCCCTCGCGCCGCGCATGATCACCAGCGGGCACGCGCACCACTACCTGGGGTTCTCGCACAGCCAGCAGAAGCTGTACCACAACACCGGCCGCATCAAGCCCGCCCTGTACACGCTGCGGGTCCTGCTCACCGGCATCCACCTGATGCGCACCGGCACCCTGGAGTGCGACCTGGGCGTTCTCGGTCAGCACATCCCCTACGTGCCGGAGCTGATCGCCACCAAGCGCGAGGCCGAGCACGGCCCCATGCCGGCAACGGCGGCCGCACACCTGGCCGCCGACATCCCGGCGCTGCGCGCCGAACTGGAAGAGGCAAGGGACAAGAGCCACCTTCCCGGGTACGCGGACCCGGGTGCCGTGGACGAGCTGCACGATCTCATCGTGCGCACCCGCCTCGGTCAGAGCTGAGCCCGGAGCACCCCGGGTCACGGTGGCCGATCCACGGGTGCGCATTAGGATCAAACGATGGAGTACCGGTACGTCGGGGGCAGCGGACTTCGGGTCAGTGAGCTGTGCCTCGGGACGATGACATTCGGCAAAGAAGCGGACGAGACGGCGTCGCACGCCATCCTCGACCATTACGTGTCGGTCGGCGGTGACTTCATCGACACCGCCGACGTGTACGCGGGCGGCGCCTCCGAGGAGATCATCGGCCGCTGGCTCGCCAGACAGCAGCGCGACTCGCTGGTGATCGCGACCAAGGGGTTCTGGGCCACCGGCGACGCCGGCAACGACCACGGCGCGGGCCGCAAGCACCTGATCTCGGCGGTGCACGCCAGCCTGCGCCGCCTCGGCACCGACTACATCGACCTGTATCAGCTGCACTGCTTCGACGAGACCACCCCGATCGAGGAGACCCTGTCGACGCTGGACAACCTGGTGCGCGCCGGGCTGATCCGGCACCTGGGCGTCAGCAACTACGCGGCCTGGCAGCTGCAGAAGTCCGTGGACATCGCGAAGTTCCGCGGCTGGGAGCCGTTCGTGGCCGCGCAGCCGCTGTACAACCTCATCGACCGGGAGATCGAGACCGACCTGGTGCCGGTCTGCCGCAACGAGAACGTCGGCATCATCCCCTGGTCGCCGATGCGCGGCGGCTGGCTCACCGGCAAGTACCGGCGCGGCATGACCTCGGCACCGCCCGGCAGCCGCTGGGACGGCGACAAGCAGCCGTGGCTCGGCAACTGGGAGGACAGCGTTGACGAGCGGGTCTGGAACGTCACCGACGCGCTGATCGACGTCGCCTCGTCCGTCGGGCGCAGTCCCGCCCAGGTGGCGCTGCGCTGGCTGCTGCAGCGGCCCGGCGTGACCGCCCCGATCGTCGGTGCCCGCACCGTCGAGCAGCTGGCCGACAACCTCGGCGCGACCGGCTGGAGTCTCGACGAGAAGCACCTCGAGCAGCTGACCGCCGCCGGGGAGCAGCCACTGCCGTATCCGTACGCCTACATCGCCCGGTCGCCGCGGCGACGGTCGTGAAGACCGTCACCACCCGGGACTGGGACGCCGGCGCCGGCAAGGAACGCCGGCACGAGGGGGTGCAGTTCTCGGCGCTCGACCTGTGCGAGACCGACCTCGAGGGCGTCGAGTTCGACGGGTGCGTGTTCCGTGACGGCCGGTTCAACTGCTCCCAGCAGATCGACGTGGCCTACCTGAACTGCCGGTTCGTCAACTGCAACTTCTTCGACGCGACGCTGACCAACTGCAAGGCGGTCGGCAGCACGTTCGAGGGCTGCACCTTCGACCTGACCACGGTCGACGGCGGCGACTGGTCGTTCATCGGGTTGCAGCGCGCCGACCTGGGCACGGCCACGTTCACCGGCGTACGCATGCGCGAGGCCGACCTGACCGGAGTCCGGGCCCGCAACGGCACGATGCGCGGGCTCGACCTGTCGGCGGCCCAGCTCACCGGCGCCGACTTCAGCGGCTGCGACCTGCGCGGGACCGACTTGCACGCCTTCGACCCGCGCACCCTCGAACTGCGCGACACCGTCATCACCGCCGACCAGGCGGTGGTGCTGGCGATGTCGCTCGGCCTGCAGATCCGCGACGCATGAGCCGGACCACTCCCCCACGGCCGTACGACGTGGCAGCGATCTTCCCCGAGCTGCGCGAGCACTCGGCGACGGCGACCCGGCTGTCCGCCGCGGCCGGGCTCGCCGACCGCGGCGGACAGCTCGGTCGGCGGGCCGCTGCTGTGGCCTGCCGGCGAACCGTGGCCGGTCTGCTCGGACGGCGACGAGCACGACGTCGACACACTGCTGACCCCGGCGGCGGTCCGGCGTAAACGGGCGATCCTGGCGGCGGCGAAGGGCCGCGATCTCACCGAGGCGGAGCGGGCCGAGATCCCCGGATGGGACTTCTCCGAGCCGACCGGCATGCTGCGCGAACCCGTACCGATGGTCCCGGTTCTGCAGTTGCGCCGTGACGACGTGCCCGACTTCGCCGGACCGGACGACTGCGACCTGCTGCAGCTGCTCTGGTGCCCGCTCGACCATCCCGACGACGACTACAACCCGCGGGTCCGGGTGTACTGGCGGCGCAGCGACGACATCGGCGACCCGCTCGCCGACGCGCCGGAGCCGGCGGTGGTCGCCGACCGCTATCTGCCCCGGCCGTGCGTGCTGCATCCGGAACGGGTCGTCGAATACCGGTACCGGGGGCTCCTGCCGGACGATCTCCAGGCCCGGATCGAGGAGTGGGAGGAGCAGACCGGCGCCGACTACTTCTTCGACCACTCTCTGGCGCCGGGCTGGAAGGTGGGCGGCTTCCCGGACTGGTCGGTGTCCGATCCGCGCGACGTCGACTGTGCCGAGTGCGGCGCGGCGATGGTCCTGCTGCTCACCGTGGCCAGCGGCGAGTGGGCGAACGAGGGCGTGAGCTGGCGGCCGGTCGAGGACCCGGCAGACGCCGCCTTCGACCCGACCGAGGTCGTCATCGGCCGGGCCTGGGACCTGCACGTCTTCCGCTGCCCGGTCTCGTTCGACCACCCGGTCGCCGCCGCGTCGCAGTGACTAGGTGAGCGGGCTGGCCTCACTCGCCGGGGGCGGCCGCAGCATGCCGTCGGTGGCGCACTCGTGCGCGAAGACCGCCGCCGCGACCCGGGCCGGGTCGAGGGTGACCACCACATGCGCTCCGTCGTCGCCGATGGGCTTTCCGGAGTCCCGGATCTCCAGCCCGATGAGGGCGAGCGTGGCCGCGAACGTGCGGACGTACCCCTGCTCGCCCGACTCCGGCGTGGGCGGGTCGGTCTCGTCGCGTTCCCAGGCGCGGACGGCGGCGTCGGCGGTCTCCCGGGGCAGGCGGAGAGTCAGCGGCGGCAGCTGGCCCACCAGGTGCGCGCCGATGACGGCCAGGAGTCGTGCGTCGTCCCGGTAGCGACGCTGTGCGGGGGTCTCGGACATGATCGGCAGAGTAGTCACTTTCCGGCCACCACACCCCATACCGTCACACCCCTAACACCGTCTAGATCATCCTAGGAATCTAGGTGTTTGCCTTCTGTACGGTGTGCCGGTTTACGCTGATGGCATGTCTGTGAGTGCCGCCCCCGTTACACACCTCGCACGGCCCCACCGGCCGGTGGTCGTGGCGGGCACCCTCAGCGAGTTGCGCGGCCCCACGACCGGCTTCGCCGAACTGCCGCTACGCCTGTGGTGGCACCCGCAGCGGGCCTTCGACCTGAGCCAGCACACCATGCTGCTGTGGATGTACGAGAACGTCCTGCGCGAGGCGATCCGCGTCGACGAGCTGCGCGACCACCTCGACGGCGCCACCCTGGTCCGCCTCTGGGCGGAGCTCAACCTGCCGCGCGGCGTCCGCGCTGCCTGGGAGGCCCGTCACCCGCGCCTGCGCCGCCACGCCACCGCGGCCTGACAACCCCTGCCCGCTCCTGCGAGGCCGCCGGGTGCCACCAGCGGCGCGACAGCAGGGCCGCCAGCGCCGCGCCCGCGGCGTTGAGCAGCACGTCGTCCACCGACGACACCCGGTCCAGGCGCAGGACGTACTGCAGAGTCTCGACCAGAATCGACCCGGCCGCCGCAAGCGCCAGGATCCGCGGGACCGACGCCAGCGCCGCGAAGCGCATCGGCCCGAAGAACCCGAAAGACGCGAACACCAGCAGGTTGCCGACGATCTGAACCGTCGCCGTCAGAGGTCCGTCCGCCAAGACCTCGACGAGATCCCTCAGCGGTACGAGGTTCAACCGCGCCCGGGGCTCACCGGCACCACCGTTGGGCAGCAGGATCATCCAGATCCAGGGCACGGTCCCGTAGACGACGCCCACCTCGGCCAGCGACCTCCGCCACGCCGACGGGGCGCCCGCCGCCCGGCGCCGGCGCGCCAGCACCCACACCAGCAGCACCGCCGCCGGCAGTGCGAGCACCGTGATGACGACCACGCCGGTGATCGTCGCGAACCAGCCGTGCCAGCCCTCGAGCATAAAATCCCCCCGTCAGACCCGCGAATGGTAGTCACCCGGGCCGGCGCGGGCCGCACGGCGGGTTTGTGCCAACCTGGGCGTGTGAGTGTCGACGACTTCTACCGGGACGTTGCCCGCATCGCGCTGGCGGTCGCCGACAAGCACGGGTTCGTGCTCGGAGGCGGGGTGGCGTGGCTGGTCAACGGCCTCGTCGCGCGGCCGACCGAGGACATCGACCTGTTCACCGACACCGCGGGCGGGGTCGCGGCGGCCGCCGGTGAGGTGACGTCGGCGCTGACCGCGGCCGGCTACCGGGTGGTGCGCGAGGACGCCGACGAACTGTTCGCCGGCATGGACGCCGACATCCAGGAGTTCCTCGTCGCGGGTGAGCACCGGGCGCTGCGCCTGACGCTGTGCCGCCTGGACCGGCACCGCGCGCCGGTCGTGATGGACGTCGGCCCGGTCATGCATCTCGACGATCTGGTCGCCACGAAGGTCGCGGCCCTGGTCAACCGGCGTGAGGTCCGTGACTACATCGACGTCGCCGCCGCGCTGGAGCGCTACCCGCTGGACCGGGTCCTGGCCCTGGCGCACGCCGCCGACCCGGCGCTCGACCCGGAGGACATCGCCGACGCGGGCCGCTACCTGGATCGGCTCGACGACGCCCGGTTCGCGCTCTACGGCCTGGACCGCGAGGCGATCGCCACCCTCCGCGCGAGGCTGCGGGACTGGCCGCGATCATGATGCCGTGTGCCGGTCGATCCAGGCGGTGACTGGACCGTCGCCTGCGATCGGCACGGCCAGTGGGACATGGCACTGGTCCGGCATTGACGTAGGGTCCGATCATGAACGTGGTCGTGGTAGGCGCCGGGATCGCCGGTCTGTCGTGCGCGCGGGCCCTGGCCGACGGCGGCGCCCGGGTCCGGGTCTTCGAGCGGGGCCGGGTGGTCGGGGGCAGGCTGGCCAGCAAACGTTTCGACGGACGGTACGCCGACATCGGCGCCGCCTATCTCGTCGCCGACGATCCGGCCTTCACCGCGCAGGTCGCGTCGTGGCGGCAACGGGGGCTCGCCCGGCCGTGGACCGACACGTTCCGGGTCCATCCGGGAGGGGACACGACCACCGGGCCGGTACGGTGGGCGGCTCCCGGCGGACTGCGGTCACTGGCGGCCGACCTCGCCGAGGGACTGGATGTACGCCTGTCGTCCCCGGTGGACTCGCTGCCCACCGACGCGGACGCGGTCGTGCTCGCCATGCCCGGGCCGCAGGCGCTGCGCCTCGGCCCGCCGCCGGGGATCGCCGCGGCGGCGTCCGCGCAGACCTGGCGGCCGGTGATCGCCACGGTCCTCACCTACCCGGAACGCGAGTGGGAGCCGTTCGCCGGCGCCTTCGTCAACGACCACCCCGTCCTGGCCACGGTCTGCGACGACGGCGACCGCCGCGGTGACGGCGGTCCGGTGCTGGTCGCCCACTCGACCGCCGCACTGGCCGCGAAGCACCTGGACGACCCCGTGGCCGTCGGGCCGGTCCTGGCCGCGGCGGTCGGCGAGTTGCTCGGCATCGCCGGGGCGCCGCGCGTGGACGTACATCGGTGGAGTTTCGCCCAACCGGAACCGACGGACGAGACCTTCGCCGTGGACGGCCGGGTGTGGCTCTGCGGTGACGCTTTCGGGCGCCCGCGCGTGCAGACGGCGTGGCTGTCGGGCCGTGCCGTGGCCGAGGCCCTCCTCGCTTGACCGAGTCCGAAGCTTGATCAAGTCCGGTACGGTGCCCGGATGCCCATCCCGGAGTTCGTCCTGGCCCTGCGCGCCAAGGTCGGAAGCGACCCGCTGCCACTGCCCGGCGTGATCGCGGTAGTTCTCGACGAGCACGGCCGGGTTCTGCTGGTCCGGCGCTCGGACACCCACGACTGGGCCCTGACGACCGGCTGTCTGGAGCCGGGCGAGCAGCCGGTCGCGGGCGCGGTGCGCGAGGTGCACGAGGAGACCGGTCTCGACGTGGTGGCCGACCGGCTGCTGTCGGTGGAGGCGCTCGACCTGTCGGTGGCGCCGAACGGTGACCAGGTGCACTGGCTGGCCGTCGGCGTACGATGCCGGGTCACCGACGGCACGGCACGGGTCAACGACGACGAGTCGATCCAGGTCGGCTGGTTCGACCCGGCGGAGATGCCACCCCTGCCGCCGCATCAGCGGCGTTGTCTGGACCTGGCGCTGTCGGAGGATCCGCACGCCTGGGCCGCGGGTCTGACGGCCGTCTGAGCAGGCGGTCAGGTGATCGGGCGGGCGCTGCGCCGCCGGGACCGCAGCAGCCTCTCGACCGGACCGGTCAGGAACAGCAGGGAACAACGCCCACAGGAATGCGCCGAATCCGGGTAGGCGCCCACGGATCAGGCCGCCCAGATCCGCACTCCGACGCTTCTGGACACGACGCGCGCTGTCCCCCGATCAGGGCATTGCACGCACCTGCTGTCCGGCGCGCGCCGGATCGACGACCGCAACATCGACGGTCGGCGAACCGGCGAGGAGTGGCATGCTGTTGAGCGCGGTCCTGGGGACGGTCCTGCTGGCGGCGCTGGTGACGCGCGGCCCGGGTGACCGCCGGTTCCGGCGTGCCCGGGGCGGGCGGAGGGCGTACCCCTGGGCGGGGTTCGGGGCGCCGTTCGCGGTGGTGGCCGGTTCACCGCTCGTGGCGGCGCCGGTCGTGCCGCTGCTGGCGCAGTCGCCGCCGTGGACGTGGGGCGGGGTCGTCCCGGCTGCGGGGACGGCGTTCCTGCTGGTCCGGCGGATCAGCCCGCCGTGGTGGCGACGGCAGCACGGGTGGATGGCGGGGCGGGCGGTGCTACTGCTGTTCCTCGTGGCCGGGGTGGAGTCGTCGATTCTGGACCGGGATCTGCCGGTACGGCCACAGGCGGGCCGGATCCTGCTGGTGGCGCTGATCGTGACGGCCGGATATCTGGCCTGCTGGCGAATGGTGGACACCGGATACTGGCCGGTGCTGTCGGTCCGGGACGGTTCGGTTCTGCTCCTCGTCGCGGCGGGAGCCGCCGTGCTGCGGCGTGACGAGGAGCCGCTGCTCATCGGCGCGGTCGCGGCGGCCGGGGCGGCGGCGATGCTCAGCGGTCTGTGGCGGCTGCCCCGCTGGCTGCGGCACGGTCCGCCGGCCTGGCCGCGGCCGCCGGGTCTCGCGACGTGGCCGCCCGAGCCGGGTCAGGTGTGGAACGCCACCGTCGATCGGGAGGACCGGGCGGTCGTGGTGTGGGAGCTCAGGACCGATGGCGCGTACGTCCTGCCGGTGACCCCATCGGAGACGGCCACCGACCGGCTGCGGCTGCCACTCGCCGAGTGGCACCGGGTGCTCAGCGACGACGCGTGGCTGTCGCTGCAGCTCACGCCGGTGCCGTACACCGGTTTCCGCAGCGTGCGAGGCCGGTGCCCGCAACGGTTCTGGGAGCGGGTCGGCCGCCGCACGCTCGGCGTGCCCCGGCCGGAGCGGACGGCGCTGGGGCGGCGGCTGCGGGCGGCGGCGAACCGGTGACTCAGTCGGCGACGCCGGTGAAGCCGTGGTTCTTCTCCAGGCGCAGGCGTACCAGCAGCTCGCCCTCGACGGCGTTGCGGGCGCCGAAGCCCGCGGCCAGGTCCGGGCCCATGTAGCGCTCGGCGATCCGGGTGGCCCAGACGAGCATCTCGTCCAGGTCGGTGCTGAGGGTGACGGGTCCGCGGACGGTGACGTAGGCGTACGGCGGTGCCTCCTCGTCGACACACACGGCGGCCCGGCCGGTACGGGCCAGCGCGCGGCCCTTGACGGTGTCGGCGCCGGTGTTGAAGACCAGGTCGTCACCGTCGAGCACGAACCAGATCGGCACGACGTGCGGGGTGCCGTCCGCCCGTACCGTCGCCAGTTTGCCGGTCCGCGTGCCGGCCGTCAGAAAGTCGCGGAGCTCGGCCGTCGTCATTGCTTTCGCCATGCCCGCATTCTGCCCTCTCCCGGCCGGGGAGGCCGTGGTTCAGCCGGCGACCAGCCGCATCCCCTCCGGTGTCATCTCCCGCTGCCGCCGGACCAGGTGCTCGCCCGGCCCGCAGCCGTCGATGAATCCGGGCCGGCCGTGCCGCTCGATCGCGCAGCGGCGCGCCTCGAGGTTCGGTTCGTCGATGGCGGCGGAGTACTTCGCCACCTCTGCACGGAAACGCCGCAGTACGTCCATGGCCGGTGTCGCCGGGCCGTCGCAGTGCCGCCACCAGGGCGAGAAGGTCCCGGGCGTCCGCGGCGCGACGCGGGTCGGGCGCTGCGTCCACGGTGGCCTCCCCGGGTTCCGGAGTTCCACAGCCTACGGGGGCACGCCGAGCCCCTTTTTGTCGTACGTGGCGGGTAGGTTGCGCCGCGTGGACGACACGGGGGTGGTTGAGGTGACGGCTTCGGAAGACGTGTTCGTCATGCCGGAGGAGTGGCTGGAGCGGGTGCATCCGCGTCGTGGCGGCGCCGGGGTGCGGCCGTTCGCGGCCGAGCCGTGGTCGCGCGCCCAGGTCGATCACGTGCTCGCCGAAGCAGGCGACGACATGGCCCGGATGATCGCGGCTTCCACTTCGCCGGACGTCCGGGACGCCGAGGCGCAGTCCCCGGCCTGGGCCGCCGTCGTCGCGTTGACGGCGACGTACGGCCGCGGTGGCATGGCAGCGTTCGCCGACGTGTGGATCACCGACCACGGGCTCCGGTTCGCGGCGCTCGCCGCGGCCGGGACGGCAACGCTGATCATCGATGATCCCGCTGCCCGCTACCGCCGCAACCCCACGGCGGGGGCGAGCATCCGACACCGGGTGGCAGCCGATTCCAGCGGCCGCTTCCGGTCCTCGCTGGAGGCCTTGCTAAGGGTCCGAGCGGCGCTCGCGGCCGCTCCTGAGGATGAGTTCGAGCAGGTCAGCGCAGCAGTCGCGGCCTACCGGTCCGGTCTGCCACATGTCCGGGCCGCCTGTTCGGTGCTGATCCCGAGGCCCGACTGGGTGTCGGAGGACGTGGCCGAGGCGCTGGCCGCCGACGACTCCTCCCGGTGCCGGATGCTGCTGCACGCGGTGGGGACACCGGCCCAGGCGGCCTCGCTGACCCGCGCGGTGCACCTCCATCACCTCGACCAGGACAGGCTCCCGATCACCGTCGTCGACGGCGTCGGCGCGGGTGCCGCCACCGCACTCTTCCACTGGCTCGACCAGCGGTTCCAGTACTCCCCGGGGCAGAGCACCGCCGACGAGCTCCTCCCGGTGCTCGCCGCGCTGCCGGGCGACGACGTCATGCGCGGACTGCTGGCGCGTTCCGGGCAGCGCAGTGTCCGGATGGCGCTGCAGGACGCCGCCCGGCGGTTCCCGGCACGGGCCCTCCGCATCCTCGCCGAGGAGAACGACGACCTGCTCCGGCTGCACGTGATCAAACACCTCGACCTGGTCGATCAGGTCATGCCACTGCTGAGTCCGGCGGCCACCGGCCGGGTGCGCGCCGTCGTCGGCTCCTGGGACGAGGTCGTGACCGCTCCCCCGTCCGCGGTGCCCGCGGTCCTGATCGACCCGCCCTGGCAGAACCGCCGGAAAGCCGCGAAACCGCCGGTCGTCACCGGGCTGACCTGCACCGACCCGGCCAGCGAGGATTGGCTGCCGGGCGAGCGGGAGGAGTGGGCGGAGCGGGCGTCGTCGCGCGACGACTCCCGCACCGACTGGGCCGCACTGGCGGAGAAGGTGATCGGCGGCACCGGCCAGTGGTTCGACGCCGGCGCCCTCTTCAGCCGCGGACCGGAGGAGATCGCCCGCCCGGCACTGGCCCGATGGCATCCGCGTACCGACTACCACTCGCCGTTCTGGTTCCCGATCGCCGCCGCGCGGTTCGGGACCGATGCGCTTCCCGCGCTGCTGACGCTGGCCCGGTCGACGCCGGCCGACTACGGGCCCTCGCTGATGCCGTTCACCTCGCCCGAGGTGGCGACGCTGATGGCCGACTGGGCGGCCCGGCTCAAGTCGGTGCGCCGGCTGGCCCAGCAATGGCTGCTGCGGCATCCCGCGGCGGCCGCCCGGGCGCTGATCCCGGCGGCGCTCGGCAAGGCCGGCACCGCCCGCCGCCAGGCGGAACGCGCCCTGTTGCTGCTGCACGAGCGCGGTCACACCGGGCAGCTCCGGACAGCGGCCGCCGGGTACGGGCCGGAGGCCGCCGCCGGGCTGGAGGCGCTGTTCTCCGCCGACCCGCTGGCGGCGCTTCCCGCTCGCATGCCGTCGCCGCCGGAATGGGCGGCGCCCGCCGTGCTGCCGCCGGTGCGGCTGTGTGACGGGTCCGGGGCGCTGCCCGCCGAGGCCGTCGCCAACCTGGTCCGGATGCTGATGATCTCGCGGTTCGACGAGCCGTACGCGGGTCTGGGGCCCGTGCGGCGGGCCGTCGACGCGGCCGGGCTCGCGGAGTTCGGCTGGGCACTGTTCGAGATGTGGCAGGCCACCGGCGGCATCGCCAAGGACGGCTGGGTCCTCGACGCGGTCGCCCTGACCGGTGACGACGAGACCGTCCGGCGGATCACCCCGCTGATCACGTCGTGGCCCACCGAGGGCTGGACGGCCAAGGCGGTCACCGCCCTGTCGGTGCTGGTCGGCATCGGCACCGACGAGGCGTTCCTGCACCTGCACCGGATCTCCCAGCGCGCCAAGTCGGGGCCGCTGCGCAAGGCCGCCGCCGCACGGCTGACCGATATCGCGGAGAGTCTCGGGCTCACCGCCGATCAGCTTGCCGACCGGCTGGTTCCCGATTTCGGGCTGGACGCCGACGGCAGCCTGCGCCTGGACTTCGGGGCCCGCCAGTTCATGGTCGGCTTCGACGAGCAGTTGCGCCCGTTCGTCACCGACGGCGGCGGGCGGCGGGTCAAAGCCCTGCCCAAGCCGGGCGCCAGAGACGACGCGGAGCTGGGTGAGGCCGCCTACCAGCGGTTCTCGGCTTTGAAGCGAGGGGTGCGGAAGGTCGCGGTCGAGCAGGTCCGGCGGCTTGAACAGGCCATGGTCGCGGGCAGGCGGTGGACGCCCGCGGAGTTCCGGCGGCTGTTCGTGGAGCACCCGCTGATGTGGCACATCGGTCGGCGCCTCGTCTGGGTCCGTCACGACGAGAGCGGTGCCGTGGCCGGCACTCTGCGGATCGCCGAGGACCGCAGCTTCGCCGACGCCGACGACGAGCCGGTGGAGATCGGCGCGGACGAGACTCTCGGTGTCGCGCACCCGCTGCAGATGGCTGATGACCTGGCCCGGTGGGCCGGGGTGTTCGGCGACTACGAGATCCTGCAGCCGTTCCCGCAGCTCGGGCGTCCGGTGTACGCCTTCTCCGACCCGGAGCGCACGGCCGGTCGGATCGAGCGGTTCGAGGGCGTGACCGTGGCGACGACCAAGGTGCTCACACTGGACCGGCGTGGCTGGCGCCGGCAGGAGGCGGTGAAGGCCGGCATCCAACCGGGCTTCGACCGTGTGATCGACGCGGGACAGGTGCTGACCGTCCACCTCGATCCGGGGATCGTCGGGCAGGTCGGGTTCGACCCGCAGCAGAAACTGGTCGCGGTCTTCCTGCACGACGGCAGCGCCAGTGCCTGGAGTCTCACCGAAGCGGACACCCTGCCGCTGAGCAGCCTCGATCCGATCATCGCGTCGGAGATCCTGCGCGACCTGACCGACGTCACCGGCTGACGGGCATCCGGCCCGCCGATCGGGCGGGTCCCGGCAGCGGGCGCCGGCCGGTCGCTGCCGGCCGGCGCTCCACCGGGCTCACTCGTGCTGCAGCTGCTCCGTGCTGGTCACGCGCCGCGCGGCCGGCAGCAGGATCGCGACGGTACAGATCAGCACCAGGGCCGCGCCCGCAGCGACCGGAGAGAAGACCGCCACCGGGTCGATACGGACCGGGACCTCGGACAGGCGCATGAGCACCACGCCCAGCCCGATCCCGGTCGCGACCGCCAGCGCGAGACCGGCCACCACCGGCACGAGCGCTTGCAGCATCACCGACCGGAGCACCGTGGCCCGGGTCGCACCGATGGCGGCCAGCACCCCGAGCAGCCGCCGCCGGTCGTGCAACCGGTCGGCGACGTCCAGCAGCAGGCCCAGGCCCATCAGCAGCAGGATGATCGTCGACCCGATGTTGAGGGCGGTCTTCATCGCGCCGTACCGGTCGGCCTCCGAGACCAGGTTCGTGACCTGCAGGAACGGGTCGACACTGATTGCCGCGGCCCGGATGTCGCCGCTCTTCTCGGCCGGTGTTCCGGAGGTGAGCCGGATGCTGGTGGTGACGAAGTCCAGCCCGGCGCGGGACAGCCCCTCCGGCGCGGCCGCCGGGGTGAACAGGACCGCGGCGAAGACGTTCTGCGCGGTCGATCCGGTCAGCACCGCCGGGCGGGCCTTGGCCGGCACGGCCACCCGTGGTCCGTCCTTGACGGTGACGTCGCGTCCGGTGTCGCCGAACACGAAGGCGTCGCCGTCGGCGCAGCGGCCGATGTCGGCGATCCCGTCGAGCGCCTCGCAGTCGCCGACGAACAGGAAGCCCTGGTACGTGTCGGTGGCCGGGTCGTAGAGGGTGTAACTGGCGGTGGTCGTGGCCTTTACCCCGTCGACCCGCTCGAAAGCGGCATTCAGGCGCTTCATCGCGGCCGGTGAGGGGTCCGTGGACCCGATGATCGAGTAGTCGGCGTCCGCGGGGTCGTCGTGGACCTTGCGCTGCACGTCGACGGTGGCGAACGTGGCGTTCAGCGCGATCACCCCGGCGACACCGACCACGATCCCGGTGACCGCCCGCGTCGAGGCGACCGGGTTCTGCCGCAGCTGCCGCGACGCGAGCTGCCAGGACACCGGTCCCCCGGGCACGGCTCCGACCACCAGCGGGATCAGATACGGCACGAGTGGGATCAGCCCGGTGAGCAGCGCGATCACACCGATCGTGACCATGGTCTCGGCCTTGCCACCGGTGAACGCCGGATACATCAGCACCAGCCCGAGGACCGGCAGGATGAGCCGCCACCAGAGCCGTCCCCGCCAGAGCACGGTCCGGCGCACCACCCCGAGCGGCTCGATCGCGACGCCCCGCAGTCCCAGCAGGGTCATCGCCGCGGCCAGGATGATCACGGCGGCCACGGACAGCGCCGCCAGCACGGGCATCGGCCGCACGTCGGACGTGAACACGCTGACATCGAACAGGCTGAGCCGGCCGATCATGGCCCGGACCAGCAGGTACGTGACGGTGCCGGCCAGCAGTCCGGCCGCTGTCGGCACCAGCGACTCACCGACCGCGATCCGCAGGGTGGCCCGGTTGTCGCCGCCGACCAGGCGGATCGCGGCCAGCCGCCGATCACGCGCGTCGCCGCCGAACCGCAGCGACGCCCCGATGAAGATCGCCACCGGGAGCAGCAGCGTCGCCACCATCAGGCCGAGCATCACGTAGGTGGCGGTGTCGTCGTCCTCCGACACCCGGTACGCCCCGAACCGCTCCAGGCGGTAGGCGCCTTCACCGATCCGGTCGGGCAGGGTCCGGTTGCCCGCGTAGTAGGCCAGCTCCTGCGGGCCGGCCAGTCCGGCGTCGCCGATCGTGCCGGCGATCTCGTACGGCATCTGCGCGCGCAGCCGGTCACTGCCCGGGGCGGCCAGCGCCTCGCGCAGGGCCGGGGACACGTACATCCGGCCGTCCGGCGGGAACGCGGGGATGCCGGGTGGCACCGGGGCGCGCTCGGTCTCGGGCCACATCAGCAGGCCGCGGAGGTCGGAACCGTGCCAGGAGGACTCCACGACGCCGACCAGGAGGGTGTCGCCGGCCGGCACGTCCACGCCGCCGGTGAACGGGCCGAACGCCTCGATCCGGGCCTGCCGGGTGTCGAGCATGACCGGCACCGAGGCGCTCAGCAGCAGGACGGCCGTGCCGAGGGCGACTCCGCCCGTGGACAGCGCCGTCCGGGTCCGGCCACGCCGCCCGCCCGCGAACGCCAGACGCATGCCGAGCAGCATCTCGGTGAGAACGCGCGTCATCGCGCACGGGCCCGGTCGAGGCTGCGGCCGTCGCGGACCACGATGCCGCGGTCGGCGTAGGCCGCGATCCGGGCGTCGTGGGTGACCAGCACGACGGCGGCGCCGGACTGCCGGGCCGACCTGGTCAGCATCTCCATGACCTGCTCGCCGGAGACCGAGTCGAGGGCGCCGGTCGGCTCGTCGGCGAACAGCACCTTCGGCTCGGCGATCAGCGCGCGGGCGACCGCGACGCGCTGCTGCTGGCCGCCGGAGAGTTCGCCGGGCCGCGAGCGCGCCTTGCCGGCGAGGCCGAGCCGGTCGAGCAGGCCGGTGGCGCGGCGCTCGGCGGCCCGTTTGCGGATGCCGTCGAGCCGCAGCGGCAGGGCGACGTTCTCCAGCGCCGTCAGTTCGGGCACCAGCTGCCCGAACTGGAAGACGAAGCCGAACTCGCGGCGACGCAGGGCGCTGCGCTCGACGTCGCTCATCTCGGTCAAGAGCCTGCCGTCGTACGTGATGTGCCCGCTGTCCGGGCTGGTGAGGCCCGCCGCGCAGTGCAGCAGGGTGGATTTGCCGGACCCGGACGGCCCCATGATCGACAGGATCTCACCGGCGTGCAGCACCAGGTCGGCGCCGGCCAGGGCGGTCGTCGGCCCGTACGACTTGTGCAGCCCCTCGGCGATGAGCAGCGGGTTCATCCGCGCACCTGCTCGGCCAGCTCGTCGAGGTGATCGGCGGTGTGTTCGAGCCAGCGCAGGTCGGCGTCGAGGTGGAACAGCGCGTGGTCGCAGATCAGCCGATCGGCGAGGTCACCGTCCATCTTGCGCCTGGTCAGCTCGCGCATCGCGTCCAGGTGCTCGTCGCGCTGGGCGTCCAGGACGGCGGCCGCGGAACGGCCGGTCAGCAGCGCGCCGATGACCTTGGCGTAGAGGCCGCTCTGCAGGTACTGCTGCGGCTTCTCCGGCTCGTCGAGCCAGCGCTGCACATCGGTGACGCCGGCCTCGGTGACCGTGTATCTTTTGCGGTCCGGTCCGCCGTCGCCCTCGACGCCGTCGACGGTGACGAGTCCGTTGCGCAGCAGTTTGGCGAGCGTGGTGTAGACCTGGGCGTAATGCAGCGGCCGGTCGACCCCGAAGTGCTGGTCGTAGGCCTGCTTGAGGTCGTAGCCGTGCCGGGGCCCGCTCTCCAGGAGCGCGAGGAACGCGGTCGCGATCGTCATGGCAGCGCACTAGACACACGGGTGTATAGCCGGGCGCCCCCATCGCGCGCCCGGCTATCGCACCGGCCCTACCTACAGGCGAACTCGTACGAGACGATTCCGGTCTGACGGGTGGTCCACTGGCCGTTGTGCGGATCGAACCAGGAGATGTGGGCGTACAACTCGTCCTTGCCGTCGGTGTCCTCGTTGAGGTACCGGCAGCTCATCCAGATGGCGTGCTCCTGGCCGAGGCCCTCCGCCCCGGCACCCACCCAGGCGAGCGGGATCGAGGCGATCAGCCGATCGCTGCCGCCCGGGTCATCGGCGTAGAGGTTGGCCGTGAAGGCACCGCCCGCGACGACCTCCCCGGCATACTGCTGGGACATGAACGAGTCCAGCCCAGCGGTGATCTTGTATTCGTTGAAGACCGAGGTCGACTCCACCGTCAGGCAGGCGTGATAGGCGACCGTCGGGCGGGTGCAGGCCTGCGCCAGCTGGGCTGCCTGCGCCGGGGTGGCGATGACGGCCGAGCCGAGGCCGGCGGCCAGGGCGACCGCCGGCACGGCCAGAACGCGAGATGATTTCATTCGAGGGTGCTCCGTTTCTCGGCGCCAAAGGTTGACGCCGGGAACATTGCCAGCGGGAACACCCAGCCCACATGGGTAGTCGCTACCCGGGTTTCACGTCGCCCTGCGCAGAACCCGCGTCCCGTTGCCCTTGCAACCGACCGCCCACAGCTCGCCGGCCGGGGTCGCGGTGACACCGGTGATCGCGGTCCCGCTGTGGTTCTGCGAGTACGGCGGCGGCGGGTCCTTGACGAACTTCTCGCCGTCGAACGTCATGATCAGCGCGGTGTCGACCCGGTCGACGTAGTAGCCGACCGCCCACACTCCGCCCGGCACCGCCACCACACCGCGGAACTGGGTGCCCTCCTCGGTGACGTCGACCGGGATCCGCTCCCACGCCGTCCCGTCGAAACGCAACGCCAGCGCCTGCCGTTTGCCGCGCGGCCAGGAGTAGCCGACCGCCCACACCTCACGATCAGAAACGGCCGTGACGCCGTAGAGGGCGGTGCCGGTGGCAGCGTCCAGGCCGAGCTTCGACTGCTGCCACTCCAGGCCGTCCCAGTGCAGCGCGACCGCTTCGCCGGTGCCGCGGTACCCGACCGCCCACACGTCGTCGGCGGTCCGGACGCTGACGCCGGTGAGCCACAGCGGCCCCGGGCCGGGTGCCGGAACCTGCGCCCAGGTGCGGCCCGTCCAGCGCAGGATCAGCCCGCGCGGTTCGACGGCTCCGGCCGGGATGTGGGAGCCGACGGCCCAGCCGTCGGACGAACCGAACATGTCGACGGCGGCGAGATGGCCGGGCCCCGCGATCGGCCATGGCGTCCACCGGGTGCCGTCACCGCGCAGGATCAGCGGGCGTGGATCGGCCGGATCGGAACGGCTGTCAGGATCGTGAACGGACGTGGCGGTGGATCCGACGGCCCACAGATCGGCCGGCGCCGCCCCGGCCACCGCGGTGAGTGTGGCGTGCCGCTCCTCGTCGACGGCGACGGCGACGGTCTTCCACGACACGCCGTCCCAGTGCTGGGTCATCGGCTGCTGCAGGCCACCTCCGCCGAGCGAGTGGCCGACCGACCAGACGTCGCCGGCGGCCACCGCGGACACGCCGCGCAGCCGGTTCGACTCGGGGCCCGGGCTCGGGCTGGGCACTTCCGTCCAGGTGCTCGCCGGCACCGGGTTCACCGCGAGGAGAGCGGCGAGGGTTGCTGTCAACAATGGACTCATCCTCGCAGTCTCGACGGCAGCGCACCGTCGGCGGCGAAGTCGATCAACCCATGTTCGTGCCGGGACCACCCATATTCTCCAGCCGCGCCAGCGCCGCCCGGTCCCGCCGGCCGGTCTTGAGCAGCAGACTCGCCACGTGCTTCTCCACGGTGCGCGGCGACAGGAACAGCCGCGCCGCGATCTCCCGGTTCCCGAGACGCTGCGCGACCAGCTCGAGCACCTCCAGCTCCCGCACGGTCACCCCGGCCTTGCGCAGCGCGGGCGGGATCCGGTCGCTGCCCCGTCGGCGCTGCGGCAGCGGTACGCCCATCGCGCGCAACAGATGCCGGCAGGACGCCGCGACCCGAGCCGCTCCGGCGTCGTGGAACCAGGCCTCGGCGACGGTCAGCCACTCCCGCGGGCGGCCCCAGCCGTCCGTGTACGCGCTCTCCCCGATCAACCGCAGACCCCAGTTCCTGGCGAGCGGGTACGGCGAAGCGAGCTCCTCGAACGCCGCCACACCCGCTACGGCGTCCGCGGCAAGACCTTCCCGCCCGTCCAGTATCGCCCGGCTGAGCAGCACGAACTGCCGGTTCCAGCGGGCCTGGCCGTGCGCCGAACCGGCGAGCGCGTCAGCCTCGGCCCGGCCCGCCTTGCCGGACAGCACGGCGAGCAGCAGGTGCGGGCCGCGGTTGAACGACAGGTAGTGCGGGGGCAGGTCGTCCTCCTTGGCGATCGCCCGGTCCAGCCAGTGCCAGGCCCGCTCCCGGTCCTCGTCCATGATCGCTTCGAACGCGAGACCCAGCCCCCAGACGGCGGCGGCGTGATCGGTGCCCGCGCCGCCCAGGGCGCTGAACCGTCCGTACAGCTGCTCGGTCTCGTCCTTGATCCCCCGGTGCCCGGCCACGCAGACGCGGAAGGCCAGCGCGATCAACCGGGTCGCCGGAAGGCGCAGCCGGCCGGCGGCCTCCTCGACGTGGCGCGCCCGCCGCTCCGCCTCGCCGAACTCGCCGCGGGTGAGGTGCACGACGACCAGCTCACATTCGATGATCAGGGCGGTGACGACGGCGCCCGCGGTGACGGCGGCCGCGTGGGCGAAGACCAGCCGGGCCGGGTTCGCCTCGTGAATGCCGTCGAGAACACCCAGGTGGAACAGCATCCGCAGCCGATGACCGGTCAGCCCGTGCTCCTCGGCGATCGCGAGCGCCCGCTCGCTGAACGCCCGGGACGCGCCGAGGTCGCGGCTGCGGGCGCAGCCGGCCAGCACCTCCAGCGCCGCACACCGCACCTCCGGCGAGGCGGCGGCCCGCAGAGCACGCTCGGCGAGGTGCCCGGCCCGCGACATCCGATCCGGCGCCGGGTTCAGGAACACCAGGAACGCCTCCACGGCGTCGGCCTCGGCGGCCAGCTCCGGCCCGGGGTCCAGGGCACGGACCATCGCGATCTCCCGCAGTCCGTCCGCCCACCGCCCGGCGGTGCTCGCGGCTTTCGCAAGACGCAGGTGTACGGCAGCGCGGCGCCCGGCACCGGCATGCAGGTCCAGGCGCGCCCCCTCCTCGGCGGCGCGCTCCATCTCACCCGCGTCGACCAGCGCGTCCAGCAGAATCGTGCGCAGGTCGACGACCGTGGGATCGCCCTCGGGTTCGCCGTCCAGCGTGGCCAGCGCCCTCCCGGCCTGGACGACCGCGGTCGAGGCGGCGCCCTGCAACCGGGCCCGCTCCGCGAGCTCCCCGAGCAGCCGAGCCGCCCGCTTCGCCTCCCCGGCCTGCAGCCACAGCCGCGCCGCCAGTTCGGCGTCCCCCTCCCCCGGCCACGGCCCCGGCTCCCGCCCCTCCACCGCCGGAACACGGCCGGCCTGCCCCGATCTCGGCCCCGGCTCCCACCCGTCCAGCGCCGACGCGGCCCTGCGGGCAAGATCGGCGGACTCGGCGGGGAGCAGCGTCGAGCGCAGAGCCTCGGCGGTCAGGGCATGGCGGAAGGCGTACTCACCCGGCCTGCCGGTGGGGTTGATCAACTGGGCGTCGGTGGCCAGACGCAGGCAGTTCGCCATGTCGCCGGCGGGCAGGCCCGCCGCGACGGCCGCGATCCCGGACGGGAAGCGGTGCCCGATCAGCGCCGCGGCCCGCAACAGCGCCCGGGCCGGCGGGCCGAGGTGGTCGGCACGAACGGCGATACCGGCGGCCAGGCCGGGGGGAAGCCGGGGCTGCCACGGCTCGCGGGCCCGCCAGCCGTCCGCCTCCACGACGAGGGCCTGGTCGTCGACCATGCCGGCCACGAGTTCCTCGATGTGGAACGGGATACCGTCGGCAGCCTCGATCAGCCTGCCCAGCGCCGGTTCCGGCACCCGATCCGGGGTCACGCCGAGGCACTGGGCCGCGAGTTCGCGCACCTCGCCGCCGCCGAGCCGGCCCAGCTCCAGAACCGTGGCCGCCCGGCGGCGGGTCGCGGCCCGGATCAGGGTCATGCCGGGGTTGGCACCGGGCCGGACCGTCGCGATCACCAGCACCGGCTCGCCGTCGAGATGATCGACCAGGTAGTCGAGGACCGCGAGAGTGTCCGTGTCGGCATCGTGCAGGTCCTCCAGCACGAGCACGCATCCCCGCCCACCGCCGTCTCCGGCGGCGCGGGCAGGTCCGCAAGCCCCGACGGCGTCGCGGGGAGGCCCGGAAGCCCGGGCGGCGCCGACGGGCGGTTCGGCAGGACGGGCGGCGGCGAGGCGGGCCAGGGCGGTGAGCAGGCGCAGGACGCCTTCGGCGAGGACCACCGGGGCATCGTCGGGGCCGCTGCTGCCGGTGGCGGCCCTGTCGTCGGGGCGCCACTCGGGCAACAGCCGGGACAGGGCGGCGCGGTACGGGCGCAGCTGTGGATCATCGGGCGGCCCGGTGTGGCGGAGGGCCGGCATGAAGGCTTCGCGAAGGGCGCGGTACTGGGCCGTACCAGAGGTGGCTCTTCCGCGAAGGACCCGCAGGCCCGCGTCACGGGCGGCGACCATCGCATCGGTGGCGAGCCTGGTCTTGCCGATGCCGGCCTCGCCGGTGAGGAACAGCACCCCGCCGGATCCGTCCGCGGCCTCGGCAACGGCAGCGCGGACGGCCGTCCGCTCCCGGTGCCGTCCGACGAGGACGGGCCCGCCGAGTCGCAGACGCGGTGCCTTCAGGGCGTACCCACTCCCCCGGGCACTCGGGCATCCATCGCGGACGTTGCGGATGCGGTGACCCGGACGTTAGGCCCGAGGCCCGGCGCAGGGAACGTGCACGTCGGCAACCTGACTGGGGAGCGCGCCCACAACACATTGACATAGTTCGATTGCAGCGCTTACCGTCAGCCGAGGAAAGCGCTTACCTGCAGCGTACGGCCGGACCCACCGATCCGGCCGCGCGCCGGACCGCCATTCCCCAGGGCGAGGTTCGCGCCGTCCACCCCATTGCCGCCACCCCGGGCGGCATCCGTCCCCCAACGGAGGATCCCCATGTCCACACGGAGAACCGTCCTCTCCGCCCTCTCCGCCGGCGTCCTGGCCGCCAGCGGCCTCGCCGTCGCCACCGCGACGCCGGTGTGGGCGGCCGAGACGAGCCCGGTCGGTTTCGCCAGCCTCAACGGCGGAACCCCGGGCGGCTCCACGTCCACGGTCGTCACCGTCACCACGGCGTCCGCCCTCAAGTCGGCGCTGAGCTCGGGCACGTCACAGACCGTCCGGGTGTCCGGCCTGATCACCATCTCGGGCATGTACAGCGTCGCGTCGAACAAGACGGTCATCGGCGTCGGCTCCGGCAGCGGTATCACCGGCGGCGGGCTCAACCTGTCCGGCGTCAAGAACGTGCGGATCCGCAACCTGGTGTTCCGCAACGCCGCCGACGACTCGATCAACGTCCAGGAGGGCAGCACCAACATCTGGATCGACCACAACGATCTGTCGAACGGCTACGACGGGCTGATCGACATCAAGCGCGGCTCGGACTACATCACGGTCTCCTGGAACCGCCTGCACAACCACGACAAGTCGATGCTGCTCGGACACAGCGACGACAACGGCTCCCAGGACATCGGCAAGCTGCGCGTGACGTACAAGCACAACTGGTTCGAAGGCACCGGACAGCGCCACCCGCGGGTCCGTTTCGCGAACCCGGTCCACGTGCTCAACAACTACTACGGCAACATCGGCTCGTACGGTGTGGCGAGCACCGAGAACGCCGGCGTCTTCGTCGAGCGCAACTACTTCGAGAACGTCGGCAGCCCGACCGTCACCCAGACCGGTGACTCGGCCCAGGGCAACGTGAAGGTGCTCAACAACTACAAGGTCAACTCCGGCACCGAGCAGGTCCGCAACGGCGCCAGCGTCGCGGCGATCCCCTACTCGTACACCCCGCAGGCCAACAACACGGTCAAGGCGACGGTGGTCGCCGGAGCCGGCACCGGCAAGATCTGATCCCTGTTCCCACCCCCCGGCGGCGCCCGCTCACACCCTCGAGCGGGCGCCGCTCCCCGTTCGGGCGCTGTCGTTTTTCACGCACCACGACCGGTCGGGTGACACTGCGCAGCTCGAACCTGTGAATTCCCTAAGGCCCAGGTGAAAGAGCCGGTTGACGTCTCGACGAGTACGGCTGGAGGACCTAGCGTTGACGACCCGGGAACAGCCGGGTGACTGGAGGTTTCCGTCATGGCCGCCAGCACGCTCGAAGTCGTCACCGTCCCCGACGGCACTCTCGTCCTCCACCCGCACGCCCTGCTCGCGGACGACGACGCCTGCCAGTTGCGGCACGCTCTGATCCGTGCCATCCGGCAGGTCCGGCCACTACGCCTGGTCCTCGATCTGGCCGACGTGGTCGAGCTCGGCCCGCTCAGCCTCGGCGCGCTGGCCGCCGCCTGCCATGTCGGCGACGCCCGGCACGTGACGGTCCTTTTCGACAACTGCACTCCGGACGTGGCGGCCGTGCTCATGTCGGCCGGCGTCTCCCGGCTCCGCATCGGCAGGCGCCGGCCCGCCTCGGACGTCCCCGGCCAGGCCGCCGCCTGACGTACCGGACGGGAGCGGCAGCGATCCGTTGACATCCGGCGATCTGTTAAGTCAACTTACTAAATGCCTCGTGTTCGCTCCCTGCTGCTCGGCGCGGCAGCCACGGTCCTGCTGGCCACCATCGCGCCACAAGCCTTCGCCGCCACCGCACGCCTGACCGCGACCGTCACGCAGACCTCGGTGTGGAACACCGGATACGGGGCGGACGTCGTCATCGCCAACTCCGGCGACGCCGCCGCGAGCGGGTGGACCGTCGAGTTCGATCTCCCGGCCGGGACCACGGTGAGCAGGGCCTGGAGTGCGACGATGACCGCCAACGGCAATCACTACCGGTTCACGAACCTGGGCTGGAACGGCACGGTCGCACCGGGCGCGACGGTGAGCTTCGGCTTCAACGCGGTGAACGGTGGCCTCCCGAGCAACTGCACGCTCAACGGCGCACCCTGCTCGGACGCCACGCCGGGCACCCCGCCGCCGACGACGACGCCGCCGGCCCCGAGCACCCCGCCGACCAGCACGCCTCCGGCCGGACCGATCGTCGACGTCAGCACCGCCGCCCAACTGAGCGCCGCCCTCGCCGCCGCCACTCCGGGGCAGACGATCCGCCTCGCGCCCGGCACCTACCACGGCGCCTTCGTCGCCCGTACCACAGCAATCGCGTCAGCGCCGATCACCGTGACCGGACCGCCCACCGCGATCCTCACCAACCCGGACTCCTCCGGCACCAACCCCGGCTGCTCCGTCCCGGCGGAGGGCTTCGATCCCGGCTACGGCTTCTGGCTGTACGGCGCCGCGCACTGGCACCTCACCGGCTTCACGGTGGCCGGCGCCAGGAAGGGCATCATGATCGACGCATCGCCGTTCGTCACGATCGACGGCGTCCAGGTGCGTGACATCGGTGACGAGGGCGTGCATTTCCGCCGCTCCTCGTCCGACGGCGTGCTCCGCAACTCGCGGATCTTCAACACCGGACTGACCCAACCGGCGTACGGCGAAGGCGTGTACCTGGGTTCGGCGAACTCGAACTGGTCGTGTTACGGCAACTCCGGCGGCATGGACGCCTCGGACCGCGTCAGCGTGCTCGGCAACTGGATCGGCCCCGGCGTCGCGGCCGAGCACGTCGACATCAAGGAGGGCACGTCCGGTGGTGTACTGCGCGGCAACACGTTCGACGGCCGCGGGATCGCCGGGCAGAACTCGGCCGACTCGTGGGTGGACGCCAAGGGCAGCGACTATCTGATCGAGGACAACACCGGATCCTTCGGTACGCCGGGCACGTTCGCCAACGGCTACGAGACCCACAACCCGACGGCCGGTTCGGGCTGCGGCAACGTGTGGCGCGGCAACGTTTCCGACCTGGGCGGTGTCGGGAAGTGGGCGATCAACGTGACGTCCACTTCGAAGTGCGCCGGAAATCTGAACGTCGTGCACGCGTCGAACACGGTGACCCGGGCGACGGGCGGGCTCACGAACATCGCTGTCACTCCGTAGCCCTTTACTAACTGGAAAGTTTACTTAATATTAGGCGGCAGTTACGCACCTCACTCCTCGGACCTTGGAGAAGCTCCTTGCTGGTTCGTCGAACTCTGACCAGATCCTCGGTGATCGCCGCCGCGCTCGTCGCGACCGCGGCCGCGATCGTCGGGCTCCCTTTGAACTCCGACGCCGCCGCCACCGACCACAGCGCCTGCCGTCCGGACGGCATGACGCCGACCGCCGGTGTCGACACGCCGTACTGCCTGGCGTACGACACCGACGGCCGCGAGACGCTCGGCGCCGACCACGGCAGGCGCATCATCGGCTACTTCACCGGCTGGCGCACCGGCGCCAACGGCCAGCCGTCCTACCTGGCCAAGGACATCCCCTGGCAGAAGATCACCCACATCAACTACGCGTTCGCGCACATCGACGGCCGGAACAAGGTTGCCGTCGACAACGCGGCCACCGGCTTGACCTGGCCCGGCGTGGCCGGCGCCGAGATGGACCCGGCGGTTTCGTACCAGGGCCACTTCAACCAGCTCACCAAGTTCAAGAAGCAGCACCCGGACGTCAAGACGCTGATCTCGATCGGCGGCTGGGCGGAGACCGGCGGCTACTTCGACGCGTCCGGCGCCCGCGTCGGCAGCGGCGGCTTCTACACGATGACCACCAACGCCGACGGCTCGGTCAACCAGGCCGGCATCAACACGTTCGCCGACTCCGCGGTCGACTTCATCCGGACGTACGGCTTCAACGGCGTCGACATCGACTACGAGTACCCGAGCTCGATGAAGGACGCCGGCCACCCCGACGACTTCGCGATCAGCAACGCGCGGCGGGCCGGCCTGAACCGCAGCTACAACGCGCTCATGAAGACCCTGCGCGAGAAGCTCGACGCCGCCTCGGCGCGGGACCAGAAGTACTACATGCTCACGATCGCGTCGCCGTCGTCGGGCTACCTGCTGCGCGGCATGGAGAACTTCAACTCGCTGCAGTACCTCGACTACGTCAACGTCATGTCGTACGACCTGCACGGCGCCTGGAACGAGTACGTCGGCCCGAACGCGGCCCTGTTCGACGACGGCAAGGACGCGGAACTGGCCGCGGCCAGTGTCTACTCGGCGCAGCAGTACGGCGGCATCGGCTACCTCAACACCGACTGGGCGGCCAAGTACATGCGTGGCGCCATGGCGGCCGGGCGGATCAACATCGGCGTGCCGTACTACACCCGCGGCCACAAGAACGTGAACGGCGGCACCAAAGGCCTGTGGGGCCGGGCACGCGCCACGGGCACGTGCCCGAAGGGCACCACGGCCTGCGGTGACGGTGCCCGCGGCATCGACAACCTGTGGCACGACCAGGAGGACGGCAAGGAGGTCGGCGCAGGCTCCAACCCGATGTGGCACGCCAAGAACCTGCAGAACGGGATCAACGGCAGCTACCTGGCCTCGTACGGGCTGACCCCGGCCACCGACCCCGAGGACAGACTGACCGGCACGTACACCCGGCACTACGACTCGACGCTCGTGGCGCCGTGGCTGTGGAACGCCGAGAAGAAGGTGTTCCTCTCCACCGAGGACGAGCAGTCCCTCGCGGCCAAGGCCGACTACGTGGTCGACCGCGGCCTCGGCGGCATCATGATCTGGGAACTGGCCGGCGACTACCGCCTCGACAGTGCCAAGGGCGAGTACGTCATGGGCGACACCCTCACCACCACGGTCTACGACAGGTTCAAGACCGCCGCGAAGTCGAACGTCGTCAAGGCCACCCGGGCGATGCCGGCCCAGCGCCTCGACGTCAAGATCGAGCTGGTCGAGTACGCCCTTGGTGACAACAACTACCCGATCAACCCGAAGATGCGGATCAGGAACAACTCCGCGGTCACCATCCCGGGCGGAGCCGAGTTCCAGTTCGACTACCCGGTCGCCGCGCCCGCCAACATGAGTGACCAGTCCGGCGGCAACACCAGAATCATCAGCAGCGACCACACCGGCAACAACATCGGCGGGCTCAAGGGCAGCTTCCACCGGGCGTCGTTCACGCTGCCCGGCTACCAGAGCATCCCGGCCGGCGGCACGATCGACATGGCGATCGTCTACCAACTGCCGATCTCCGGGCCGTCCAACTACACCCTGACGTTCGGCGGTACGTCGTACGCGCTGACGACCGACAACCCGCGCGGCGCCGGAGCCGGTCCCACCGGCTCGCCGTCGACGTCGGTCAGCCCCAGCGTCGCGGCCTGCACCGTCGCCGCCTGGAACCGGGCCTCGGTCTACACCGGCAGCCAGCAGGCCTCCCACAACGGCCGCAAGTGGACCGCCAAGTGGTGGACCCAGGGCGACGAGCCGGGCGTGGCCGCCGTCTGGGCCGACGCCGGAGCCTGCGGCGGGGGCTCACCGTCCGCGTCACCGTCGGCCTCGGTATCGCCGTCGGCCTCGGTATCGCCGTCGGCCTCGATCTCACCGTCGGCTTCGGTCTCACCCAGCGCCAGCGTCTCACCGAGCGTCCCGGTGACCTGCACGATCGCCGCCTGGAACCGGGCCTCGGTCTACACCGGCAGCCAGCAGGCCTCCCACAACGGCCGCAAGTGGACCGCCAAGTGGTGGACCCAGGGCGAGGAACCCGGAGTGGCCGCCGTCTGGGCCGACGCCGGAGCCTGCTGACCGTCCTTCACACCACCATCGGCTGGGCGCGGGCCTCCAGGTTCGCGCCCAGCCGCCAACATCACTCCGGGACCGCGGCGACCGTTCGCTCCACCGACAGCCGGATGATCACAGCCCGTCTCGCGTCCCCGGATCGCCGCCTCGGTATGGCGCGTCGATGCGCATCGCCGTCAAGGGCCGCCGGGCAGCTGTTCGGAGAAGATCGCCGCCGGCATCGCGCGGCGCGTGGACATCCCGATGATCGCGATGGGACAGATCGTCAAGGACGCGATCCGTGACCGCACACCGGCCGCCGGCAATGCCCACCGCCACATGCTCGCCGGTGCTGGTGGGCGTGGGTCACCACACAGCCCGGACAGGACGGTTCGTGTGGTGACCTACGGCCCGCGGATGGGCGTGGGTCACCACACAGCCCGCGCAGGGCGACTCGTGTGGTGACCTACGGCCCGCGGGCGGACGTGAATCACCACGCGGTCCGGGAATCACGGGTTCAGCGCGTCAGAATGGCGAAAGTCGAGCTGCGGCTCGCGGTTTCGCCATTCTGACGGCCGAGGCTCCGCAGGTCAGGGCCACATCCGAAGTGAATTTTGCATCTTTCCTGGTCATGGCGAAGCCCAAGAGACTCCGGCGTGATCGCTGGGAGACAGCGTGACCTGGGCCGACGTCCAGAGCCGTGCAGACCCCGCCTCCACCTACTCCGGGGCGCCCACTCGGGCCGGCAAGGTGCCGCCTGTGGCGGATTCACGAGCCGCAGCTGAGCCACCTCGAATGGGCCGCAGCTGAGCCACGAGACGGCGATGGCACCTTCGCGGCTCGGCTACGGCTGACGGACCTGGACTCCTGCTGACTGGTATGGGTCGTGGTAGCGGGCCGGGCCCTGCCGACGAATTTCGGGCTCGGGTGAACGGGACTCGGGCTGGTGTCGGGCCCGGGTCCTGGTGGCTCAGTCCTTGCGGGGAACGAGGGCGGACAGGATCTCGTAGACGGTGTGCGCGGCGGCGATACCGGTGATCTCGGCGTGGTCGTAGGCCGGGGCGACCTCGACCACGTCGGCGCCCACCAGGTTCAGCGAACCGAAACTGCGCAGCACCGCGAGCAACTCCCGGCTGGTCATGCCGCCCGCCTCCGGTGTGCCCGTGCCGGGTGCGAACGCCGGGTCGAGCACGTCGATGTCGATGGACAGGTAGACGGGGCGGTCGCCGACGCGGTCGCGGATGCGTTCGGCGATGCCTCGCGCGCCCAGGTCGTCGATCTCCACGCTCGGTACGACGTGGAAGCCCAGCTCACGGTCGTCGTGAAGGTCGCGACTGGAGTAGAGCGGGCCCCGGGTGCCGACGTGCAGGCAGCCGGACCGGTCGATCAGCCCTTCCTCCGACGCCCGCCGGAACGGGGTGCCGTGCGTGTGCGCGGCGCCGAAGTAGGTGTCCCAGGTGTCGAGGTGGGCGTCGAAGTGCACGACGGCGACCGGGCCGTGCTGTGCGGCGACGGCCCGTAGCAGTGGCAGCGCGATGGTGTGGTCGCCGCCGATCGTGATCAGGCGGCCGGCGCGTTCCAGGACGGCCCGCGCGCCGGCCTCGATCTGTGTGATGGCCTCGTCGATGGCGAACGGGTTGACCGCCAGGTCGCCCGCGTCGGCGACCTGCTGGCCGGCGAACGGCGACACGTCGGCGGCCGGGTTGTACGGCCTCAGCAGGCGCGACGACTCCCGTACGTGCGCGGGGCCGAACCGGGCGCCGGGACGGTAGGAGACGCCGGCGTCGAACGGGACGCCGAGGACCGCTACGTCGACGTCGGACACCTCGTCGATGCGGGGCAGCCGGGCGAACGTGGCCGGGCCGGCGAACCGGGGGACGACGGTCGCGTCGACCTGGCCGACGCGACCGTCGTGGATGATGCGGGGAACGGACATTGCTCCTACTCGTTGGTGGCGCGGGCGCTGACCCGGTGTGCGGAGGCGGCGTGGTCGTCGACGACCTCGGGCATCGGCTCGTCGGTGGTGGGTACGCCGCGCGGGCCGCCGGGGCCGAACACGTACCGCGGCTCCGGGAAGGCGAAGATCATCGCGAGGTAGACGACCGCGGCGGTCCCGATCGACACCGGCAGGCTGATGTCGACGCCGCCCGCGACGTTGCGGAACGGGCCCTCGATCAGCGGTGGGTAGTTGGCGAACAGCAGGCCGGCGATGGCGGCCGGGATCCAGGCGGCCATGCCCCGCCAGTTGACCCCGCCGGTGAACCAGTAGGCGCCGCCCGTGCGGCCCTGGTTGAACACCTGCAGGTCCTTCTCCCGGTAGTGGCCGCGCCGGACGAAATACCCGATCGTCATGATGACCATCCACGGGGTGGTGCAGATGACGATCGCGCCGACGAACGCGTTGACGCTGCCCAGCAGGTCGAACGCGAGGCGCCCGACGAGGATGAACACGAACGCCAGGCTGCCGATGAACAGCGACGCCCGCACCCGGCTCAGCCGCGGGAAGACCGAGGAGAAGTCGAGCCCGGTGCCGTAGAGCGAGGTGATGCCGGTGGACAGTCCGCCGAGGAACGCGACGACGATCAGCAGCAGGGCGTACCACGCGGGCGAGATGTTGATCAGCGCGACGATGTAGTCGGCCTCGCCCGCGACCAGGGTGGCGGTGAAGACGCCGAACAGGAACGGCACGAGCGTGGCGAGCTGGGCTGCGAAGGTGGCGGCGAGCAGGCGTACCGGCTTGGTGCCGGCCGGGATGTAACGGGACCAGTCGCCGAGGAACGCGCCGAACGAGATCGGGTTGCCCATCACGATCAGCGCGGAGAGCACGAACGTGGGCCAGAACGAGCCCAGGGCGTACGCCTCCGGGCCGGGGTTGTAACCGAGGTCGAGGGCACCGCTGTAGGCGAGGGCGCCGAGCAGGATCAGCGCGGTGTTGCCGAAGACCACGATCTTGTTGACCAGGAGCATGAACGAGTACCCGTAGATCACCACGACGATGACCAGGGCGCCGAGGATCGCGTAGACGACACCGCGCAGCAGGTCGGAGTCCTGCACGCCGGCCAGCCGGACCAGCGCGCCGACGACGGCGTCGCCGCTGACCCAGACCGAGATGGAGTAGAACGCGATGGCGGTGAGCAGGGACAGGAACGAGCCGACGATCCGGCCGCGGACGCCGAAGTGCGCGCCTGAGGCGACCGCGTTGTTGGTGCCGGTGAGTGGTCCGAACAGGCCCATCGGTGCGAGGAAGACCGATCCGACCAGGACGCCGAGGACGGTCGCGGCAATCGCCTCGGTGAGCGAGAGGCCGAGGAGTACGGGGAAGGTGCCCAGGATGACGGTGGCGAAGGTGTTCGCCCCGCCGAACTGGATGCGGAACAGGTCGAGGGGACGGGAGTGCCGGTGTGCCGCCGGGATGGTGTCGATGCCGTGCTGTTCGACCTCGGTGATCGCGGGCCGCTGTATGTCTGCCATGGCGCATGTCCTTCACGGAGGAACGCTGATGCGGGGAGAGTAGGCGTAAGTTTCACCACACGCAACGACTGTTGCTCATGGGGATACCGAAGGGAACAACATGCGTGTCCGCCGAATCGTCGATCTGTCCGTGCCGGTCGGCCCCGGGACACAGGTTTATCCAGGCGACCCTGAACCCCGGCTGAACGTGCATGCCACCGTGCCGAGGGACGGTTTCAACCTGCTGCACGTCGAGATGGGTTCGCAGACCGGCACGCACGTCGACGCGCCCTACCACTTCCGCGACGACGCGCCGCGCCTGCACGAACTCGACCTGTCGCTGTTCGCCGGTCCGGGCGTGGTCCTCGACGTCCGAGGACTGGCCGCCCGCACCCCCATCACCTGGGACATGATCGATCCGGCCGGGCTGGGTCCGGGCGTGATCGCGCTGATCTGCACCGGATGGTCGCGGTTCTACGGCACCGAGGCGTATTTCGACCACCCGTACCTGGACGCCGACGCCTGCAAACGGATGCTCGGCCTGGGCGTGCGGACGTTCTGTGTCGACGCCCTCAACATCGACGAGACGCCCTCCACGATCGGCTATCCGGTGCACCACCTGATCGCCGAGGCCGGCGGCGTGATCGGCGAGAACTTCCGCAACCTCGAGCTGATCGACTTCCCGGACCCCCTGATTTGCTCCCTGCCGATCGCCTTGGAGAATGCAGACGGGGCGCCGGTACGGGCGGTGGCGATGCAGTGGGAGGGCTGAGCATGGCTGGCCAGGTCCGGCGGGTGGCCCAGCCACCGGCCTCCGGCGCGGCGATCGGCGGCCGTCTGCGGGCCGCCCGGCAGGCCCGCGGCCTCACCCTGCAGCAGGTCGCCGACGCGACCACGCTCAATAAGGGCTTCATCAGCAGGCTGGAACGCGACGAGGTGTCCCCGTCGGTGGCGTCACTCGTGGCGATCTGCGAGGTGCTCGGCATCCGGGTCGGCGAGCTGTTCGAACCGCCGGCCACGTCCCTGGTCCGTGCCGGTGAGGGCCGTCCGATCAACTTCGGCGGCACCCGGGTCAGCGAGCTGCTGCTCACCCCAGGCACCCAGAACCATCTCCAGGTGATCCACTCGACCGTCGAGCCCGGTGGCGGCGGAGGCGACGAGCTGTACACCTTAGACTGCGAGGTCGAGTTCGTCTACGTGATCCGCGGCCGTCTGGAGCTGCGCCTCTCCGACGAGACCGTTCAGCTCGGGGCCGGCGACGCCTTCACCTTCCCCGGCCGCGAGCCGCACACCTGGTCGAACACCGCCGAAGCCGACGAGTGCGAGGTCGTCTGGGTGCTGGCCCCGGCGCCCTGACGGTCCCCGCCCGCGCACGGGGGTAGCCGACCCTTCGTTGACGCCTACCGGCTGCGGGCGAACCATCACCCCATGCGATCTCTCATGTACCACCGCAAACGTCGCACCATGGGCACGCCCCGATCGCCGGCCGGCCGCTGGTCCACCGGCGCCGCCGTGCTGGCCATCGGGTCCCTCGCCGGAGCGTTGACCGGGGTGGCTCCCGCGCAGGCCCGCGCGTTCGGGCTGGACCCCTCCTTCGGCACCGCCGGTACTGCCGGCACGGACTTCACCGGGTTCATCGACGAGGGTTTGGCCCTGCTGATGCAAAACGACAAGCCGGTCGTCGCCGGTTCGGCCGGGCGGCTCGTCGACGGAGTGGGTGTGACGGACTTCGGCCTCACCCGGTACACCGCCGACGGTGACCTCGATCCGGGCTTCGGCTCCGGCGGGAAGGTGACGACGGACTTCTTCGGATCATCCGACGACGCCTACGCGGTGGCCGGACAGCCGGACGGCTCCGTGGTGGCGGCCGGCCGAGCCTTCACCGACGACACCGGTGACGCCGACTTCGCCCTGGCCCGCTACCGGCGCGACGGCACTCTGGATCCCGCCTTCGGCAGCGGCGGGAAGGTCAGCACCGACTTCGGCGGTACGTCCGACACCGCGAAGGCCATGGTCCGGCAGCCCGACGGCAAGATCGTGGTCGCCGGGAACACCCAGAACTATCCGGTGAGCGACGACATCGCGCTGGCCCGCTACCGCGCCGACGGCACGCTCGACACCAGCTTCGGCTCCGGCGGCAGGGTGGTGACCAGGTTCGGTGGCAACAGCTCGGCGGCCGCTCTGGTGCTCCAGGCCGACGGCAAGCTCGTCGTCGCCGGCGAGACGTCGGCCGACGGCATAGACTTCGCCCTCGCCCGCTACCACCGTGACGGCACGTTGGACACGGGCTTCGGCGGTGACGGCATGGTGGTCACCGACTTCGGCGGAGCCGACCGCGCCTCCGCCCTGCTCGTCGACCGGCTCGGCCGGATCCTCGCCGTGGGAGGCAGCGGTTCGCCGCTGAGTTCCGCGGTCGCGCTCGCCCGCTACCGGGGTGACGGCAGTCTCGATCGCACCTTCGGGACCGACGGCCTGGTGACCACGGAGATGGACAACGCCGTCGGCGTCGCCGTCGTGGCACAGGGCACCAAGCTGCTGGTCGGAGCGGCCGGTGGCGCGTTCACCCTGGCGCGTTATCACCGTGACGGCACACTCGACCGGGGTTTCGGCACCGACGGCGTGCTGGCCACCTACTTCGGCTCCAGCAGCACCCAGCTCGCGGCACTGGCCCTGGATCGCCGCGGCCGGGTGGTGGCGGCGGGAACCACCGCCACCGATCCGTACTACTGGGGCGACTTCTTCGTCGCCCGCTACCGCTGATCGGCGGACGACGGGCGGCGAGGACGTCCGGCGGCGCCGGGCGATCCTGGAGTCGGCACTCACCACCGGCCCGCCTGAGCCACGATGGCGGGTCAGTGGGACTCGCGGGAGACCTGGTCGCCGCTGGCGCCGAGCAGGAAGTCGCAGTCGGCGCCGGTGTCGGCCTGGCCGACCGTGTCGACGTACAGGCGCTCCCAGCCGCGCAGCGGGGCAGCGTACGCCTTCGCCGCCTCCGGTGACGGCTCGCGGGCTGCCCACTCGTCGGCGGGAACGTCGGCGTCCAGGCGGCGGCTCGCGATGTCGAGGATGATCATGTCGCCGGTGCGGACCTTGGCGAGCGGACCACCGGCGGCCGCCTCGGGAACGACATGCAGGACCACTGTTCCGTACGCCGTGCCCGACATCCGCCCGTCGCAGATGCGGACCATGTCGCGTACGCCCTGTTCCAGCAGTTTCGCCGGCAGCGGCATGTTGGAGACCTCCGGCATGCCGGGATAGCCCTTCGGACCGCAGCCGCGCAGGACCAGCACCGAGTCGGCGGTGACGTCCAGATCCGGGTCGTCGAGGCGGGCGTTCAGGTCTTCGACGGAGTCGAAGACGACGGCCGGGCCGCGGTGCCGCAGCAGGTGGGGTGACGCGGCGGCGGGTTTGACGACCGCGCCGCCGGGTGCCAGGTTGCCGTAGAGCACGGCGATCCCGGCGTGCGGCTGCAGCGGTTCGGCGCGGGGCCGGATCACCTCGCGGTCGTACACGGCGGCGGTGTCCAGGTAGTCGGTCAGGGGGCGGCCGGTGACCGTGATCGCGGCCGGGTCCAGCAGGTCACGGACCTCGGCGAGCACCGCGTGCAGGCCGCCGGCGCGGTGCAGGTCGTCCATCAGGAAGCGGCCGGCCGGCAGCAGGTCGACCAGCAGCGGCACCCCGGCGCCGACGGTGTCGAAGTCGTCCTGGGTGAGTTCCACGCCGAGCCGGCCGGCGATCGCGAGCAGGTGCACGACGGCGTTGGTGGAGCCGCCCAGGGCGGCGAGCGCGACGATCGCGTTGCGGAACGAACCACGGGTCATCACGTCGCTGGGGCGGCGGCCCGCGTCGACCAGTTCGACGGCGAGCACGCCGGTGGCGTGGGCGGCCTCGAGCAGGCGGCTGTCCGGGGCCGGGGTGCCGGCGACGCCGGGCAGGGTCATGCCCAGCACCTCGGCGAGCAGGCCCATGGTCGAGGCCGTACCCATGGTGTTGCAGTGGCCCTTGCTTCTGATCATCGACGACTCGGAGCGCTGGAACTCGGCGTTGCTCAGGGTGCCGGCCCGGACCTCCTCGGACAGCTTCCACACGTCGGTGCCGCAGCCGAGCGGCACGCCGCGGAAGGTGCCGGTCAGCATCGGGCCGCCGGGCACCACCACGGCGGGCAGGTCGACCGAGGCGGCGCCCATCAGCAGCGCCGGGATGGTCTTGTCGCAGCCGCCGAGCAGGACCACGCCGTCGATCGGGTTGGCACGCAGCATCTCCTCGATCGCCATGGCGGCCATGTTGCGCCACAGCATCGCGGTGGGCCGGACCTGTGTCTCGCCGATCGACACGACCGGCAGGTTGTGCGGGATGCCGCCGGCGCGCTGGATGCCGGCGGCGACGCTGCGGCCGACCTCGTCGAGGTGGGCGTTGCAGGGCGTCAGGTCGGAGGCGGTGTTGGCGATGGCGATGTGCGGGCGTCCGTCGAACGCGTCGGCCGGCAGGCCGCGGCGCATCCAGGCCCGGTGGATGTAGCTGTTGCGGTCGTCGCCGCCATACCACTGCGCGCTGCGTCGTGGATTCATCCCCCACCTCCGCGACTCACCATGGCATCGATCAAGGTGACATGACAGTGGTTTCATTTATCGGAACATCGGTCTACGATCCGGAATCGTGACGCTGCAGGACGACGAGACGCCGGACCGGCTGGTCGGCGCCGAGCGGGTCCTGGCGGTGCTGGCCGAGCTGGCCCGGCGCCCCGACGGCATCGGGCTGGAGGAGATGGCCCGCGCGGTCGCCAGCGCCAAGCCGACGGTGCACCGGGCGCTCGCCTCGCTGCGCCGGGCCGGTTTCGCCCATCAGGACGGCTACGGCCGGTACGTACTGGGCGACGAGTTCCTGCGGCTGGCCTTCGCACATCACGAGCGGCGTCCCGACCACATCCGGGTGATGCCGATCCTGCGGGCGCTGTGCGACCGGTACGGCGAGACCGTCCACTACGCCACGCTGGACGGCCGCTGGGTGGTGTACCGGTCGAAGCTGGACCCGGCGGTCGGCGCGGTCCGGCTCAACTCGGTCGTCGGCGGCCGCAACCCGGCCCACTGCACGGCGGTCGGCAAGATGCTGCTCGCCGGCCTGCTGCACGACGAGCAGGCGGTCCGTGACTGGATCGGCGACCGGCCCCTGGACCGGCCGACCGAGCGGTCGGCGAGCGACGCCGGGGAGTTGCACGCCGCGCTCGAACAGGTGCGCGCCGACGGGTACGCCGTCGACGACCAGGAGAACGAGCCCGCGATCAACTGCTTCGCCGTCCCGGCCTACCTGACCTCGCCGACCGTGCCGAGCGGCGCGATCAGCATCAGTGGCCTCGTCTACCGCATGCCGGTCCGCAAGCTCGCCGACGACCTGCCGGCCATCCGCGCCATCGTGGCCGGCGCCACGGAGCTCCGATGATCACGCGATACACCGCCGAGCCGGCAAGCGACAGCGGCTACTTCCTCGGTGAGGGGCCGGTGTGGGATCCGGCGCGCGGGCGGCTGCTCTGGGTCGACATCATGGCGGGCCACGTTCACGAGGGCCGGCTCGGCGACCGCATCGAACCGGTACGGACCTGGTCGTTCGAGCAGAGCGTCGGCGCCGTGGCGGTCACGGAGGGCGGCGATCTGCTGGTCGCCGAACGCGAGACGCTCACCCGGGTGCATTGCGACGGCAGGCGAACACCCGTCGCGCGCGTGCTCCCGGAGGGCTCCCCCGGCCGGTTGAACGACGGTGCCGTCGACCCGTCCGGGCGGTTCCTGATCGGCAGTCTCGGCAACGAGCGGGAGGTGCTGGTCCGCTTCGAGGGCGGCGCCTGCACCACGATCGACGACGACCTGACGCTCTCCAACGGCCTGGCCTGGAGCCCGTCCGGCGACCGGTTCTACAGCGTGGACACGATGTCCCGCACGGTGTACGTGCGCGACTACCCCGCCGGCGAGCGCAGCACCCTGTTCACGGTCGCCGACGGCTATCCGGACGGGCTGTGCGTGGACGCCGCCGGGAACCTGTGGCTCGCCGTCTGGGGCGGCGGCCGGGTCGAGTGCCGCTCGGCGGCCGGTGAGCTGCTCGCGGTCGTCGAGGTGGACGCTCCGCACACCTCCAGCGTTGCCTTCGCCGGTCCCGGCCTGGACACGCTGGTGATCACCACCGCCACCCAGCACCTCTCCCCCGCCGATCTGGCGAAACATCCGCTGTCCGGCCGGCTGTTCACGGCCCGCGTCGCGGCGTCGGGGCTGCCCACCCCGTACTGGATTCCTGCACTTTAGACAGGTTCAAGCACCGCATCTCCGGTCTTGACCGGCCGCTTCCGCGCGCATAGATTCCTGTCAACGCTTCCGGAACAATTCCGAAACTTTCAGTCCTCGCCACAAGGAGTTCCCCCGTGGGTCGTCCCTGGCTCCTCCTCTCCGTCACCAGCGCCGCGGCGCTGCTGGGCGGGCAACTCGCCTTCGTCGGGTCCGCCACGGCGGTCCCCGACCTGGTCGCCGACCGGCCGTCCGCGGCCCCGGCCTATCCGGCCGACTCGCTGCGGGCGCTGGGCGCGCGCACGGGTCTCAAGATCGGCACCGCCGTCAACATGGACCAGCTGGGCAGCAACGAGAAGTACACGCAGATCACCGCCGAGCAGTTCTCCAGCGTCACCGCGGAGAACGTCATGAAGTGGGCCGAGGTGGAGGCCGTCCGCGGCACCTACACCTGGGAGAAGGCCGACCAGATGGTCGCCTTCGCGAAGAAGAACAAGCAGCTGGTACGCGGACACACGCTGCTCTGGCACAACCAGCTGCCGGCCTGGCTGTCCAGTGACGGCTACACCACCACCCTGTCCAACGACGAGGTGAAGGCCGTCCTGAAGAAGCACGTCTTCGCCCAGCTGCGCCACTTCAAGGGCGACGTCTGGCAGTGGGACGTGGTCAACGAGGCGTTCGACGACAACGGACAGCCCCGCGAGACCATCTGGTACAAGGCGTGGGGCGGCACCGGCTACATCGCCGACGTGTTCCGCTGGGCGCACCAGGCCGACCCGAAGGCACTGCTGTTCTACAACGACTACAACCTCGAGTTCACCGGCCCGAAGAGCAACGCGGTGTACGAGCTGGTCAAGTCGCTGAAGGCGCAGCGCGTGCCGATCCACGGCGTCGGCTTCCAGGGGCACCTGTCCACCCAGTACGGCTACCCCGACCTGCAGAGCAACCTGGAGCGCTTCGCCGCGCTGGGTCAGAAGGTCGCACTGACCGAGGTGGACGTCCGCACCTTCACCCAGGCCGACGCCGTCAACACGCCGGTGAACCCGCTCGCCTCGTACGCCCAGGAAAGTTATTGGTCCCGGAGCCTGAAGGCCTGCCTGGCCGTGCGCGCCTGCATCTCGTTCACGCCGTGGGGCTTCGGTGACTCCTACTCGTGGGTGCCGGGCTGGTTCGACGACCCGCAGGAGGGCGCCGCCCTGATCTACGACGAGCAGCTGAACCCCAAGAGCCAGTACTACGTCCTGCAGCAGGATCTGGCGCTGGCCGCCGGCGCTCCGCGCCGCTGAGCGGATGACCGGGCCGGCGCCCGTCCACCCCGCGCCGGCCCGGTTCCCATCCCCTCGAGTTCAGCCCTTGACCGCTCCCGCGGTGAGCCCTTCGGTCAGGAAGCGCTGACCGAAGGCGTACATGACCACCACCGGGATGCTGACCAGCAGCGACGCCGCCGCGAGCTGCCCCTGCGGCACCACGTCCCCGGCGATCATCGACTGCATCCCGACCGGCAGCGTCTTGTACTCGTCCTTGGTGATGAACACGAACGCGAACAGGAACTCGTTCCAGGCGTTGGTCAGCGTGAACAGCGCGACCGCCAGCAGGCCGGGTTTGGCCAGTGGCAGCACCACCCGGCGGAACGCCTGCACGCGGGTGCTGCCGTCGACGAGCGCCGCCTCCTCCAGGTCGACCGGGATCGACGCGAAGTAGCCGGTGAGCAGCCAGGTGGCGAACGGCAGCGTGAACGTCGGGTACGTGATCGCCAGCGACCACAGCGAGTCGGTGAGCCGCGTCTGGATGAGCAGCTGGTACAGCGGGATGAACAGCAGCGCACCCGGCATCACGTACGTGAGCAGCACCGTGACGGTGAAACCCTGCGCGCCGCGGAACTTCAGCCGGGCCAGCGCGTACCCGCCGAGCGCCGCGCAGAGCAGCGCCACCGTGGTGGACGCCGCCGACACCATGAGCGTGTTGAGATACCAGCGGCCGAACGGCTGGTTGGTGAAGAGGGCTCCGAACTGCTCGATCGTCCACGGCGTCGGCCACAGGTCGTTGTCGCGCATGACGACCTGTGTCTCCGATTTGAAGGCCGTCACGAAGATCCAGTACATCGGGCCCAGTACGAAAGCGAGCAGACCGGCCAGTGCCAGGCCGGAGCCCACGCGCGTCACCACCGCGGAGGCGTGCCGCCCCAGCGTCGAGACCACCCGGGCGAACCCGGCCACGATCAGCGCGATCACCGCGAGAACCACCGCGGCCTTCCAGAAGATCTGCGGCGACGCCCAGAACAGCAGGACGGTGAACAGGCCGGTGACGACCCAGGGCGCCGCCGTGCGCGACGGCCCGGTCCACCGTGGCGGCCTGCTGTCGGCGTCCTGACGCAGCAGGCGGACCAGCACGAACACCAGCCCGGCGATGATCGGCAGCATGACCAGGGTGACGGCCGCTCCGGCGCCGTACTGCAGCTGCAGGATCGCCTTCGAATAGGCCACCAGCACGTACGGCGCGGTGACGTCACCCGGGCCGCCCTGGGTGAGCAGCCAGATGAGGTCGAAGTTGTTGAACGTCCAGATCGACGACAGGGTGACCGTCACCGTGATCACGTGACGCAGTCCGGGCAGCGTGACGTGCCGGAACTGCTGCCAGGTGGAGGCGCCGTCGATGGTGGCGGCCTCGTAGTGCTCGGCCGGGATGGCCTTGAGCCCGGCGAGGAAGCAGACGGTGAAGAACGGGACCCCCTTCCACACGTTGACCAGGATCACCGACGGCATGGCCAGCGCCGGGTCGGACAGCCAGCCCGCCGGCCAGCTGTCGACCAGATGCAGGCTCGCCAGCAGCGGGCCGATCCCCGAGTCGGTGAGCAGGGTGTTGACGCTGCCGAAGATCGGGTCGAGCAGGGCGCGCCAGCTGAACGCGGTCACCACCGTCGGCACCACCCACGGCACCAGCAGCAGGCCGGTCAGCAGCGCCCGCCCACGACGCATCCGGTGCAGGAGCAGGGCCGCGGCCAGTCCCAGGACGACCTTGAAGATCTCGGCATAGGCGGTGAAGACGAAGGAGTTCTTCACGCCGGTACGGAACTGCTGGTCCCCGGGCAGCGACAGGTAGTTGTCGAGACCGACGAAGACACTCTCGGCCCCGTGGCGCTCGGTGGTGCTGGTGATCATCGACTGGACGATCGGCAGGAGCACCAGCACGCCGACCAGCACGGCGGTGGGCGCCAGGAACACCACCGCGAGACGCCAGTCGCGGCCGAGCCGCCGCTGGACCGGCGTGAGCGAGCCCGGTCCCGGCGGCGAGGGGGCCGTCGGCGCCGGGGCCGGTGGGGTCCGGACCGAACTCACTGCGGCAGCCCCTGCTGGGAGAAGATCTGCACCATCTTGGCGTGGGCGGCGGTGACCGCCTGCGCCGGAGCAGTCCCCTGCACGACCTGCTGCATCATGTCGGTGAGCACGTAGGCCGCGACCACGGCCTGCTGCCCTGCACTGGCCTTCTGCGGGAAGGACAGGCCGTTCTTGGTGGGCAGCGGCAGCGGCTGCTGGGACATGTTGCGCAGCATCGGGAACGCGGGGTCGCCACTGGCGAAGAACGGGTCGGCGTCCCAGACCTTCTCCCACGCCGGCATCGCCAGGCCCGGCGCCTCCTTCGCCACGCCGACCAGGGCGGGCGCGGTGACCAGGTACTGCGCCACGAGCTTGGCCAGGGCGGGGTTCTTCGCTCCCTTGAAGACCACGAAGCCCTGCGACTGGCCGAGCAGCAGCGACTTGTCGGTGGCCGGGCCGATGCAGTCGGAGAAGACGTGCGTGTTCCCGTACACCGGATTCTTCTTGGTCTTGGAATCGGCGTAGACGCTGAAGCTGTTGCGCGTGTAGCCCAGCACGCCGGCCAGCCAGTTCTCGTTGTTGCTGGTGTCGGTCCAGCTGTCGACGCCGGGCGGGAGCATCGGCTTGTACTTCGGGTTGGTGTAGATGTCGCCGAGGAACGTGACCGCCTGGACCGTCTCGGGCGTGTCGAAGGTGACCTTCTTGCCGTCGTTCGAGGCGATCGCGCCGCCGTAGGAGTTGATCAGCGCCTCGATCATGCCGTTGCCGTCACCGGAGCGGTTGACGGTCATGCCCCAGCCGAACCGCCGCTTGCCCGGGTCGGAGATCGACAGGCAGACGTCGCGCAGCTCCTCCCAGGTGTAGACGTCCTTCGGCGCGATTCCCTTCTCCTGCATCCAGTCCTTGCGCAGGAAGGATCCGATCCCGATGAAGTGGTACGGGATGGCGAACCACTTGCCGTCGAACACGCAGAAGTTCTTGGCCTCGGCGCAGGGCTCGCCGTACTTGGCGGTGAGCGCCGTGACGATGTCGGTCACGTCCTCCAGGTCACCGAGGGCGTGGAACTGCGCGACGAACCGCGAGTCGGTCATGAACGCCAGGTCACGGGCCACCCCGCCCTCGACCTCGGCGTGGATCTTGGCGACCACGTCGCCGGCGTCGGCCTGGACGAGGCTGTTCTCGATCTTCGTGCCGGTGGCGTCGGCGAACTTGCGGATCGAGGCGTCGAGCTGTTCGTTCGCCGCGGTGGAGTAGAGCTTCTGCGACAGCATGCCCATCGCGGAGCCCTTCATCGCCGCCGCGGCATCGATGAGATCCTGTGGAACCTCCGCCACCGCTTTGGGCGGCGAGCTGGAGTCGGCGCCGCACGCGGCCAGACCGGCCGCACCGAGCACCCCCACCCCCATCCCCAGGAATCCGCGCCGGGACCACACCGGATTCTGTTCCATCGCGCTCTCCCTTGTGTTCGAAATTTCGGACGTGGTTCGATATACCGAACCGAGTGGACGCGACGCTAGGACAGAACCGAGAGGGGTGTCAATGTTTTCCGGCCGGTTAACGGCGCTGCGCCTGATATCCCATCCGGGCGGACAAACCGGCCGCGCCGTCGCGCACCAGTTCGGTCCAGACGGGCTGCACCTGCGGGGTCCAGCGGATGATCGGCGCCGAGACGCTCATCGCGGCGACCATGGCTCCCGAATGGTCCCGGACGGCCGCGGCGACACAGCGCATGGCCGAGTCGGACTCACCCATGTCGACCGCGAGCCCCGCGGTCCGGACCTGCTCGAGATGCGCCCGCAGGCGCTCCGGGTCGGTGATGCTCTCCGGCGTCATGCCGGCGAGCGGACCTTTGGTCAGCACGGCGTCGAGCTCGGCCCGGCGCAGGCCGGACAGCAGGATCTTGCCGACCGCCGTGCAGTGGGCCGGGAGACGCCGCCCGACCGCCGACACCATCCGCACCGGGTGCGTACTGTCGACCTTGACCAGGTAGACGACGTCGGCCCCGTCGAGCACCGCCACGTGCACGGCCTCGTCACAGGCCGCGGCCACGTCCCGCGCGACGATCTGCGCCTCGCGGACCAGATCGAGCCGGCCGGCGAACGCGGCGCCGAGCTGGAACAGGGGCATGCCCAGGCGATAGCGCACCGGCTGGCCGGGCACGGGGATCAGGTACGACCGCTCGACGAGCGTGACGAGCAGCTCGTGCACGGTGGTGCGGGGCAGGTCGAGCCGCTCGATCACCTCGCGGGCCGACATCTCCGGCCGGTCCAGGAACAGTTCGAGGATGTCCAGAGCGCGGATGACCGCCGGTACCACACGAGCCACGTCGATTGTTCCTTTCGATCTCACGACAGGTTACTGGAGGGTCACATGCCGATCTCCCTACACCACCTGCGGGCCGGCGAGCGGTCACGCTGGGCAGTGTGCCAGGACGGCCGGTGGACCGGACTCGATCACACACTCGCCGAGCTGCTCGCGCTGCCGCTCGACCGGGCCCGCGCCGCGGTCGAGGCGGCCGCCGGGACGACCGGCCGGGACGTGAGCGCCGGAGAGTCGCTGCCACCGGTCGACCGGCAGGAGGTGTGGGCGGCCGGGGTGACGTACCGGCGCAGCCGGGACGGACGCAGGGAGGAGTCCGGGCACGGCTCGCTCTACGACGACGTCTACGACGGTGAGCGTCCCGAGATCTTCCTGAAGGCGACGCCGTGGCGCGTTGTCGGCGACGGGGACGCGGTGGGGATCCGCGCCGACTCCGGCTGGGACGTGCCCGAGGCCGAGGTGGGCCTGGTGCTCAACGCGGCCGGTGAGCTGTTCGGGTACACCCTCGGCAACGACATGAGCAGCCGGTCGATCGAGGGCGCGAACCCGCTGTACCTGCCGCAGGCCAAGATCTACGACCGGGCCTGCGCGCTGGGCCCGGCGATCGTGCCGAGCTGGACGGCGGGACCGGGGCCGTTCGAGATCGGGTTGCGGGTGCTCCGCGGTGACCGCGAGGTGCACACCGGCACGACGTCCACGTCGGCGATGACCCGCGATTTCGAGGACCTGGCCGGGTGGCTCTTCCGGGCGCTGAGCTTCCCGTCCGGGGTGATCCTGCTGACCGGCACCGGCATCGTGCCGGACGCCGCCTTCACCGTCTGCCCCGGCGACACGATCGAGATCACGTCCCCGGGACTCGGGACCCTGACCAACCACGTCGTCGCGGTCGGGACCGACGGCGTCACGCGATCCGGACGGCTGCCAGACCCGCGGTGATCAGCAGGCCGAGCCCGTTCGTCGCCCAGTGCAGGGCCGCGGCGGCGAGCAGGCTGCCGCTGCGCCGCCGCAGCTCGCACAGCAGCAGACCGGCCAGCGCCGTGAAGCCGACCGCCCCGGCCACCGCGAGGACCTGGCCGGTCAACCCGGTGCCGAGGACCGAACCGACCGCGTCGTTGGCGCGGTTCAGCCTCAGCGACGGCAGGATGTGCCAGAGACCGAACAGCACCGACGAGGTGAGGCTCGCCCAGACGGCGCCGCGGTGCCTGTTGACCAGACCCATCAGCACGCCCCGGAAGGCGACCTCCTCGAGCAGGACCGTGCCGAGCGGCACCACCACGAACGCGGTGACGAGGGCGGCGCTCAGGTGCAGGTGGTAGCGGACGTCGTGGAAGGCGGGCCGGGTCGCCGGGATCGCCGCGCCGATCGCGTAGACGACGGCAACGGCCGCCACGGCGCCGAGCGCGTACTTCAGGCCGGGCAGCAGGGTGTGGCGGGAGAGTCCCAGGTCGTGCCAGCTCAGTCCGGCGCGCCGTCCGAGCAGCACCAGGATCAGCGCGACCAGCGGGCCCGCGACCAGGCCGGTGCCCGACGGGCCGTACTTGTTGGCGATGTTGACGACCGTCAGGATCGCCACGACGGCACCGAGGACGAGGAGCAGGCGGCGGTGGGTCACGAGGAACAGACCCTACCCGGACGGCGGCCCGGAATCCGGATGATGGTGACGGCGTGTGAGGTTCGACTCGCTACGGAAAGAAACGAGCAAATCGCTCGGTGTTGGCTCGTCGGAGTTCGCGCAGGTCAAGGCCGATCAGTTCGCCGTCGCGCTTGACGACCCGGCCGTTGACGATCACGGTGCGTACGTCCCGTACACCCGCGGTGGTGACCACCGCACCGGTGACGCCGGTGTCACCCGGAAGGTGGGCGAACCCGTCGAGGAGCACGAGGTCGGCGGCCCGGCCCGGCTCGATCACTCCGGTCACGCCGCCGAGGCCGATGGCCCGGGCGCTGTCGGAGGTGATGGTCGTGAGCAGGTCGCCGGCCGGGTGCATGCTCCCGGTGTCCATCCGGTGGCTCCGCAGCGTGTCGCGCAACGGCTCGAACAGGTCCGAGGGCGCGTTCACCATGACGTCGGTGCCGAGCCCGGCACGCCCGCCGGCCGCCGCGAACGTGCTCCACGGTGACCGGCCGTGGCCCATGGTGGCCTCGACCACCGGCGTGACCGTCACCCCCGTGCCGGTCTCGGCCAGCAGCTTCGCCTCGCCGGGGGTCATGGCGTTGACGTGCACGACGTGCAGGTGCGGGCCGAGCAGCCCGGCGTCGCGGAACCGCCGGATCTGGTCGCCGCCGCCGGCTGCGTGCACGGTGGCGATGACACCCTCGTCACGGGCGAGGCGGATCTGCCGGGGCGGATCGGCGAAGACCGCGATCGCCGGGGTGACGAGCCCCGCGGTCGCCGGGATCGCTCCGTGGCCGAGGACCGCGCGGATGCCCGCCGTGGCGTAGGCGTCGAGGACCGCGTCGTTGTGCTCGGGCGACGAGATCACGTTGCTGAAGTCCAGGACGGTGGTGATGCCCGCGTCGAGGGCCTCGGCGGCACCGAGCAGGGTGGCGAGCCGGGCGTCCCCGGCGTCCAGAGCCGGCGCGATGCGGCCGAGCACCTCGTCGAGGTAGGCGGGCAGGGTCATGTCCGCGCCGAGACCGCGCAGCGCCGCCTGCCAGACGTGGCGGTGACCGTCGGCCAGGCCCGGCATCACCACCAGACCGGTCGCGTCGATCACCTCCGCGGCCCCGGCGCGCGGGAAGGAGCCGACGGCGGCGATCCGGCCGCCCTCGATCAGGATGTCGCGGCGAGCGCCGTCCAGGAAACGGCCACCGGTGACGAGAAGATCCATTTTCACTCCCAAGAAAGCTTTTCCAAAAGCTAAATGGAAAGCTTTCTCGGCGCAAGTAGGATGGCACGGTGGCCAGAGACGTGGTGGACGAGATCGCCGGAGCGTGGAGCGCCGAGCTGCCGGGGGTGGTCGGCGACGAGCTCGCCGTCAGCAAGCGGGCCGCCCGGGTGTCCGCCCTGCTCAACGCGCCGGTCGAGGCACGGCTGGCCCGGCTCGGGCTGACGAAGGCGGAGTACGACATCCTCGCCGTCCTGCGATCCGCCGGCGACCCCTACCGGCTGCGCCCGTCGGTGCTCACCCAGCGTCTCGCGCTGACCTCCGGCGGCACCAGCAACGTGCTGCGCCGGCTGACCGTGGCCGGGCTGATCGAACGCGACCCCGACCCGGCCGACGCACGCAGCTCCTGGGTACGCCTGTCCCCCACCGGGATAAACAAGGCCGAGGAGGCGGTCCGCGCCGCCAGCGCCGCCCAGTCGGCGCTGCTGCGCGACGTACCGCCCGGGGTGACCCGCGCCGCCATCGACAGTCTTCGCGACCTGCTGCTGGCCCTCGGCGACACCGCGGACTGAACCGGCCCGGGCGTCGCTGACACGCTCGGTCATTGATTCATCGCGGATTTGAACCGTCCACGCTACGTGTCCGTACCTTCCACGGGGAATCACATCGAGGGGTAACCGGGAGACAGGTGTGGAGCGGACAGGCGCCGGAGACGGCCAGCGCCCGAGACTGCGGATCGCCGGGTACGTGTCGGGGCACGCGGAACCGCTGGCCGACGAGGAACCCGCCCCGATCGCCGATCCCGGACCCACGCCGCGACCGCTGCCGATGCGGCTGCCGAACATCTCCGACTACTGGCCCGACACCCCGCAGCGGCTGCGCCGTACGTTCCGGCCGCCGGACGCCGACACCCCGCAACGCCGCCGCGGGCGTTCCGTGCTGCTGACCGGGCTGCTCGCGGGCCTGGTCATCACCGGAACCCTGCTGCTGACCCGCCAGCAGACCGAGCGGCCGCGCAACGACATCGCCGCGCCCCCACCGGTCGTCGCCACGACGGCCCCGGCGACGACCGAGGCCCCCGCGAGCGTCGCCCCCAGCGAGAGCCCCTCGACGGCGCCGACGACGAAGCCCGCGACCACCGCACCGCCACCACCACCGCCGCCCAAGCCACCGGCGGTCACCGAGGCCCGCTTCGAGCTGGTGACCGGCGTCACCGAACTGTCCGTCCGGACCGCCGACCTCGACGGCGCCGCGTTCCGGGTGACCACACCGAAGAACTCCGGCCTCGATGTGGACGCCGACTTCGACGACGGCACCCTGACCGTCAGCGCCGAACCGGACGGCTCCGGCTCCGGCAGCGGCCGCGTCGACGTGGTGCTCGGCAAGGACATCGTGTGGCGGCTGAAGATGGGCGCCGGCGTACACACCGCGTCATTCGACCTCGACGGTGGCGCGGTCCGTGACCTCGACCTGGTCGGCGGGGCACAGACCATCGACCTCGAGCTCGGCCGCCTCGCGGACACCCTGCCGATCCTGATGGCCGGTGGCGTGCACACCTGGCGCATCAGCACGTCCGGCAAGGTCCCGGTGAAGATCGCGCTGGGCAGCGGCGCGGGCGGGATCACCCTCTACGGCGACGACAAGGGCGGCGTGAGCGGCGGCGAGACGATCCGTCGCGGCGACTTCGGCGACGAGCCGGGCCTCGACATCGACGCCGAGGCGGGCATCGGCTTCCTCGACGTCGCCCGCGACTGAGAACCTGTAGCGTCCGGACCGTGACCACTGTCCTGGACGGCCTCCTGGTGGCCGATTTCAGCCGTGTCCTCGCCGGTCCGCTCGCCACCATGACCCTCGCCGACCTGGGCGCCACGGTCGTCAAGGTGGAACGCCCCGGCAGCGGCGACGACACCCGCAGCTGGGGTCCGCCCTGGACGGCAGGCTCATCGGCGTACTTCGACGGGCTCAACCGCGGCAAGTACAGCCTCGCCCTCGACCTGGCCCTCGACGACGACCGGGCCGCCGCCCGGGAACTGGCGGCCCGCGCCGACGTGCTGGTGCACAACCTGCGCCCCGCCGGGATGCGCGGGTTCGGGCTCGACTACGAGTCGGTCGCCGAGACCAACCCGGCCATCGTCTACTGCACGGTCACCGGATTCGGGCCCGGCACCGACCTGCCCGGATACGACTTCCTGGTGCAGGCGGTCGGCGGTCTCATGAGCATCACCGGCGACCCGGGCGGCGAACCCGCCAAGGCCGGGGTGGCCCTCGTCGACGTGCTCACCGCCAAGGACGCCACGATCGCCGTCCTTGCCGCGCTGCACCGCCGGTCCCGTACCGGCCAGGGCGACCACGTGCAGGTCAACCTGCTCTCCAGCCTGCTCGGCAGCCTCGTCAACCAGGCGTCGGCCTACCTGACGACCGGCGTGCCACCGGGCCGGATGGGCAACCGGCACCCGTCGATCGCCCCCTACGAGACACTGCGCTGCGCGGACGGTCCCATCGCGGTGGCCTGCGGCAACGACCGGCAGTTCGCGCGGCTCTGCGCCGAGCTCGGCGTGCCGGCGCTGGCCGGCGACGAGCGGTTCACCGACAACCCGTCGCGCGTCACCCACCGCGACGCCCTGGTCGCCGAGCTCGAGAGTGCGCTCGCCAAGGACACGGCAGCGAACTGGGAGCAGCGCCTGACCACGGCCGGAGTACCGGCCGGGCTGGTCGGCGACATCGGCGACGCCATCGGCCGGGCCGGCGCGTACGGCTTGAAACCGCTCATCACGCTGCTGTCCGGGTCCACCCAGATCCGCCATCCGATCACGTGGACCCGGGCGCCACTGGCGGAACCGGCCTCGCCGCCGGGCCTCGGCGAGCACTCCGCGGCCTTGCGCGCGTGGCTGGCCGATCCGTCCGGCACACCGCTGCCTCCGCCCGCGCCGGGCGGCCGTCCGGTCTAGAACTCGGTGACTCGGGGCGCCTGGCCGGGGCACGACGTGTCGATGGCGAGCTTGATGACCTCGTTCGCGGTGGCGTAGTCGATCGGCACCCCGTCGCGCGAACCCAGCGAACGGGTCGCGTCGACGACGTCCTCGCTCTTGGCGTCCTTGGCCAGCGCGTTGCAGATGACGTCGGCCATGGCCTGGACCTCGTCGTCGCTGCGGCCCTCGCCGAGCTCCGGCAGTTTCTCCCGGACCACGGCCACGAAGGCGTACACCGGCTCCCCGGGCTCCGTCGTGGCGGGTGTGTCCGCGGGCGTGGTGACCGCGGGCCGGGTGGCGGGCGCCGTGGCGTCCTGCTCCGGCACGTTCACGTTGACCGTGCATCCGCTCAGGGCGATGATCGCCGCCATCACGGTCACTGTCGGCCAGCGTCTCGGCATCGTGTTCCCATCTCAAGATCTTCGGTGGTCGGCGAGCCAGAGAGTAGACGACGTACGCCAGCGCGTGGCACAGCCGATCGACGATTTTCAGTGGACCCGTACGGTCGATCCATGGGGCTGAATGACGCGGTCCGCGAGCTGCTCGCCGTGGGCTGCCTCGCCGGGGCGGTCCTCGCCGCGCCGTGGTACATCGCCGCGACGAGGGGCGAGAGGTACGCCGTCACGGAGCTGGAAGTGCTGGTGTGGTCGCCGTGGGGGGACGAGACGTCCTGCGCGATCACCTGGCGGGACGTGCTGCGCATCAAGGGGGTGGGAGATCACCTGGCGCGACGCCGGGACCTGACCGGTCGCGGTGGTCGACGAGGCTGACCGTGGATCAGGACAGCGGCATGCGCCGGATCGCCTGGTGGGCGGCGAGCGCCACGCTGGTCACCACGGTCGCCAGCCGGACGGCGAAGAGCCGGGGCCGCGGCGGCCCGTGACGGTATGGTCCGTCGATGGAGATCGATCGCCACCTGGATTGGGACGGCTGTCTCAACGTCCGGGACCTCGGCGGGCTGCCGACCCGTGACGGCCGGGTCACCCGGCGCGGGGAGGTGGTGCGCGCCGACAGTCTGGACCGGCTCACGCCCGCCGGCTGGGCCGCCCTGCACGCGCACGGTGTCCGGACGGTCGTCGACCTGCGCGAGGCCGACGAGCGTGCCGACGGGATCGTCCGTCCCGCCGGGATCACCGTGGTGACCGTGCCGCTGGACGACAACGACGACAGCGACTTCTGGTACCGGTGCATCGACGACGACATCGACGGCACCCCGCTTTACTACCGGCCGTTCCTGGAGCGCAAGGCCGACCGCTGCGTGGCGGCGGTCCGTGCCGTTGCCCGGGCCGCGCCGGGCGGGGTCGTCGTGCACTGCGGGATCGGGCGTGATCGTACCGGCCTGGTGTCCCTTCTTCTGTTGTCCCTCGCACGTGTGACCCCGGAGGCCGTGGCCGCCGACTACGCGCTCAGCGGGGAGCGGCTGCAACGCTACTTCGCCGACGGCCGCCCGGAACGGGGCGACCCGGTGGTGGAACGCCTGGCCGAGCGCGGGACCACGATCGCGCTGGTGCTCGGCGAGCTGCTCGCCGGATTCGACACCGAGACCCGGCTCATCGAGGCCGGGCTCGGCGACGGCGACGTCACCGCGGTGCGATCCCGGCTCGTCGACGGTTCGCATGCGGAAATCGCGGGTACTGACATAGGCGTACATCCGTGATCTGGAGGTGTCGCGATGTCGTTCGACGACAAGGTGGACAACAAGGCCGAAGAGGTCGGTGGCAAGGTCAAGGAGGGCGTCGGCAAGGCCACCGACGACGAGCGTCTGGAGGCCGAGGGCAAGGCCGACCAACGCGCCTCGAACCTCAAGCAGGCCGGCGAGAAGATCAAGGACGTCTTCAAGTCCTGACAGACCCTGACACGGCCCGGCCACGGCAACCCGCCGTGGCCGGGCCGTCTCACTATGCTGTCCGGCATGCCGCTCCCCGTCGAACTGCAGAAACGCCTGGACACCCCGGAGTTCTGGCGCGCCTATCTGTTCCAGGAGAACCACCTGGAGGATTCGGACGAGGACTGGGACGACGAGGACGTCGAGGACGACACCGAGGACGAGCCGATCGTCGTGGAGATCCCGGTGGGTGGCGGCTACGCCCTGGTCCTCGACATCGGCGGCGAGTTCGACATGGTGGACCTGGGCATGCGCACGCCGGATTCGGCGGAGATCCTGGAGATCGGCTGGGACGACCAGGCGCACCGGCATCCCGACACGCTGCGCTGGGCCGAGCTGGACCTGATCGCCCGCGCCGCTGCGGTCGTCGATCCCACGCTGCGGCATCCGGGTCCGGTCCTGGCCCTGGCCGGCCGGTTCGTGATCCTCGGGCCCGCCGACGACCTGGACGCGATCACTCCGCTGATGGACGCCGCGTACGGCCCGCCGCCACCGGGCGCCGGCTTCTGGCCGCGCACCCGTGACTGGCTGGACCGGGCCGACGGCCGTCCGCACGGCATCGCCTGGCAGCGCAACCCGGACGGCGACTGGGCGGTCGACCAGGCCGGGACCGACAACCCCGGCCGCGACCTGTACAGCGTGCGCCGGTCCGGCAGCGCGTTCCCGTTCGCTGCCTGGCGGCACCTGCTGGCCGCCGCCGAGGCGACGCTCGCGGCGGTCCGCTGACCTGATCCTCGGACCGCTGCCGGCCGCCGGGTAATCTTCGCCTCCGGCAACGAAGGAGAGCTCGCACCGATGACCGATCAGGACCCCTTGCGCCCATCCGGCACCGTCTACGGGCGCGGCGGCCTCGACGTGCGCACCGACGAGCGGGCCGGGCTCCCCAAGGCCATGATCATCGGCGTCGGGGCGGGTGCCGTGGCAGTCCTCGGCCTCGGTTATGCGGCCTGGAGCAGCACCGGCGGCGCCGATTCCGAGCCGGCCGCGGCGGCGACCGCCCCCACCCCGGCGGGCACGCCACAGCCGGACCCCGCCGCCTCGAGCCCGGCGAAGGCGCAGCTCGCCGCCGGTTCCTGGCTGCTGTCCCCGCTCGGCGACCCGGACACCTACCTGACGGTCAACGGCGACAACGCCAAGATGTCACCGGCCGACCCGGCCACGCTGACCGTGCAGGCCGGGCTGGCCGACGACAACTGCTTCTCGTTCCGGCTCGAGGACGGCCGCTACCTGCGTCACTACGACTACCGGCTGCGCTTCGACGCCGCCGAGGACGCCGACCTGTTCCGCGCCGACGCCACGTTCTGCCAGGAGGCGGGCACCGGCGCCGGGACGGTCCGGCTGCGCTCCAAGAACTATCCGGAGTACCTGCTGCACCGCCGCGACGACGACTCGCTCTACATCGACAAGCCCGAGGGCTCCGGTTTCACGGCGGAGAGCTCCTTCATGGTGCAGGCCGCGTCCTGAGCACGCCGGGCTGGCTGCCGGAACGGGTGGCCGCGGCCGAGCGGGCGGCCGGCGGTGGTTTCGACCTGACCGCGTGCGTACGGGAGCCGATCCATCTGCTGGGCGGCGTCCAGTCGTACGGCGCCCTGATCGCCGTCCGGGCCGGGGTGATCGCGGTGACCAGCGCGAACGCCGAGCGGATGCTCGGTGTCACCGATCTGGCCGGCGCCCCGGCGACCGACCTGATCGACGCGGCGCAGCTGGCGGCGCTGGAGGGTCTGGCCGACGCGGACACCGGGCAGAGCGCCATGATGCCGGTGCAGACCATCGGCGGGATCCGATTCGACGTGACCGTGCACCGCTCCGGCGACATGCTGGTGCTGGAGTTCGAGCCCGCCGGGTCGCCCGCGGACTTCGCGACCATCTACACACCCATCCGGCAGGCCCTGACCCGCCTGCAGTCGGCCGGCACCGTGGTGGAGGCGTACCGGGCCGCGGTGCGCGAGGTCCGGGCGATCACCGGGTACGACCGGGTCGTCGCCTACCGGTTCGAGAGCCACGACGGGCCCGGCGAGGTCGTCGCCGAGGACGTGACCGACGAGTGGGAACCGTGGGTGGGCCTGTGGTTCCCGGCCACCGACATCCCGCCGCAGGCCCGCCTCCTCTATGAGCGCAACTGGATCCGGGTGATCGCCGACGTCGACGACACGACCGCCGGCCTGCTGCCACCGGTGCTCCCGGAGACCGGCGAGCCGCTGGACCTGTCGATGTCGGTGCTGCGGACGGTGTCGGAGTTCCACCTGGAGTACCTGCGCAACATCGGCGTCCGGTCGTCGATGTCGGTGTCCCTGCTGTCCGGCGGACGGTTGTGGGGCCTGATCGCCTGCCACGGCCGTGACGTCACCACGCTGGGCCCGCAGGTCCGGGCCGCCTGCGAGTTCTTCGGCGTGGCGCTGTCGCTGCATCTGGCCGCGCTGCGCGAACGCGACAGGGCGGCCGCCCGGGACCGGTCACGGCGGATGATCGCCCGCCTGCTGGAGGGCGCCTCCACGCGAGAACCCGGACCCTGGCCGGTGGATTCGGCCGGGCTGGCCGCGGTGATCGCGTGTGACGCGGTGCTGGTCACCGTCGGCGGGCAGGTCGTGGTCCACGGCATCGACCCGGGCCCGGAGGCGGTGGCCGCACTGCTGGCGGCGCTGCCGGACCTGCCGCCCGGCGAGTTGTGGCACAGCGACCGGCTCGGTGAGGACCTGCCCGCCCTGGCCGGCCTGTCCCCGCGAGTGGCCGGTGCCCTGGTGCTGCCGTCCGGCCCGGACCACGACCGGATCGTCTGGCTGCGTGGTGAGCGCACCGTTTCCCGGCGCTGGGCCGCCGACCCGGCCGAGCCGGTGAAGCTCGGCCCGCACGGCCGGCGGCTCACCCCGCGCGGGTCTACCGCCGTGTTCCTGGCATCGGTGCGGGGCCGCAGCCCTGCCTGGTCGGACAACGACGTGGTGATGGCAGCCGAGCTGGGCCGCGCCGTGGTCGGGATCGCGATGGCCAACGCCCGGCGGCTGTCGGCCCTGAACGTGGAACTGACACGCAGCAACGTGGATCTGGACTCGTTCGCGCACGCGGCCGCGCACGATCTGAAGGAACCGCTGCGAGGCATCGCGAACACGGCCACGTTCATCGCCGAGGACGCCGAGGGCCTGGACCCGGTGACGTCGCGCCGGCTGGCGTCGATCCAGCGGCTGGCCGGGCGGATGGACGAGCTGCTCAACGCGCTGCTCTACTATTCGCGGCTCGGGCGTACCGAACCGTTGCGGGAACCGCTCGACCTGCGGGCAGCGGTGACCCGGGCCCTCGATGTCGCCGGACCGCGGTTACGGGAGGCGGACGTCACGGTCGAGCTGCCCGAAGCGGGGGCCGCCGTGTCGGCGGACCCGGTGATGTTCGAACAGGTGCTGGTCAACCTGCTGGTGAACGCGGCCAAGTACGCCCGGCCGGACGGCCCGCGCAGCGTGACGGTGACCGGCGGACCGGACCTGGTCGTCCGCGACAACGGCATCGGCATGCCGGCGCACCTGCGCGAGCAGGCCTTCCAGCTGTTCCGGCGGCTGCATCCGGCGGCCGGCGGGCACGACGGATCCGGCGCCGGGCTGGCGATCGTACGCCGGATCGTCGAGCGGCACGGCGGTCAGGTCTGGGCCGAGGACTCCCCGGGCGGGGGCACCACCATCCGGGCGACGTTCCCGGACCGGGGCCGCGACCTCCAGTAGTCCAGGGTCTGGCTCAGCACGCTCTGGAACAGGGAGAAGTTGAGCGGCTTGAAGATGTAGCTGTCCGCCCCGGCGGCGTTGCAGGCGTCCGTCTCGGCCTGGTCCTCCGACGAGCTGAACACGACGATCGTCAGGTCGTCGAGGGTCCGGTCGGCCCGCGCCCGGCGGAGCACGTCGATCCCGCTCTCACCCGGCATGTTCAGGTCGAGCAGCATCAGCCACGGCCGTACCGGTCCCGGCTCCGCCAGACGCGCCAGCACCTCGGCCCCGGAACGGAAGAACTCCGGGCGCAGCCGCGGGTGGGAGCGGCTGATCGCCCGCTCGATCGCCTCGACGTCCTCGTCGGTGTCCTCGACCACGAAGATCAGGTCATTCATGCCGTTCGCCTCGTTCGCAGTTACCGGCCCGGATCGCCAGGACGGCGATGTCGTCGGTGCGTGCCCCGCCGAAGGCGGCGGAGGCGGCGGCCAGTTCCCGCACCAGTTCGTCGATCGGACGTCCCCGCAGGCGGTCCAGAGCCTCGTCGAGGGCGTGGTCCTCGAACATGACACCGTCCGGGCCGCGGCTCTCGGTCAGCCCGTCGGTGAAGATGATCAGGGTGTCGCCGGGCGCCAGGACCAGTCGTGACCCGGCGATCGACGGCAGGGCCAGCACACCCAGCGGCGCGCCGCCGCCGTCGCCCCGCTCCGGAGGACCGGCGTGCCGCAGCACGACCGGCGCCGGGTGCCCGGCCGAAACCCAGTCGACGACGACGCCACCGGCCGAGAGCCGCATCGAGGCCACCCCTGCCGTCACGAAGCGCCACGAGCCGTCCAGGCGCAGCCGCGCGTTCAGCCGGGTCATGGCCCTGGCCGGGGTGGCGCCCTCCTGCAGCAGGGCGGCCAGGGTGTGCCGGGCCATCCCGGTGAGGGCCGCGGCCTCGACGCCGCGGCCGCAGACGTCGCCGATCAGCGCGGCGGCGCTGCCGTCCGCGGCGGCCACCACGTCGTAGAAGTCGCCACCCACCTCGATGATCCGATCGCCGACCAGATAAGCGGCGGCCGCCTCCAGCCCGTCGATCTCGGGCAGCCGGGTCGGCAGCAGGTGCTGCTGCATCGTCACGACGTCACGGCGGCGACGTTCGTACCGGCTGCCGTTGTCGATGGCCAGCGCGGCCCGGGCGGCGAGATCGCGCAGGAACGCCACCGGGGGAATCGCCGCGTCGTCGCGGTCGAAGAGGAACACCATGACGCCCACCACCTCACCACGGGCCCGCAGCGGCTGGACGTCGGCGGCCCGGGTCGCCAGCAGCGCGGCGTCGGCCGGCAGCCCCACGCCCTTGAGCGCCCCGTCCACCAGCTCGGTGAGGTGGGCGGTCACCGCCGGGTCGCCGAGCAGGCCGGACAGCCGGCGCATGTCGACGTGCACGGAACTGCGCAGGTGCGGACGACCGTCCTCGACGACGTAGACAAGACAGCCCTCGGCGATGGCCGGGACCGCCATCCGCGGAATCCGCCGCAACGTCTGTGTGGTGTCGAGAACCGCGTCCATCTGCAGCGACGCCTCGGCGAGCAGTGCGTCGCGGGTCTGCTGGGCGTGCTCGGCGCGGCGCTGGCCGAGCTGGCGGATCGCCTCCCGCGTCACCTCGATCACCTGTCCGAGGCAGGTACGGATCACCGGCACGTCGGCGGTCTCGTCGACGGCCACGAGAATGGTGCCCGCGGCCTCACCGTCGAGATCGAACCGGTCCCGGAGGACCTGGGCGAAGCCGAGTCCGGCCAGGCCGGGCGGGGTCAGCCCGGCCGCGGCGGCGCGGGCCAGATCACGGCGCTCACCCTCCAGCGGCACACCGGTCCAGCGATACTCCAGGACGCTGTCGTCGGCGGCGTGCCGGAGGCCCCACACGGCGACGACACCGGGCAGCGCCTGCAGCGGCGGCAGGATCAGCTGGGCCAGGTCGTCGCGGGCGGTGATGTGACTGACGGAGCTCCACATCCGGTGCAGGGCAGCGGCCCACCCGGCATCGGATTCCCGCACCTGTCCCCTCCGATTCCCCGGTGCCCGCCACCGGCCAGCCAGTGCTCCTGTTCCCACCGGGGGCGGCAACGAACCGTCGCGATCACGTTACGGGCGGCGGCGCCTCGCCGGTGATGCGGGTGGGACCCGCCGGCCGCCGGAGGACTCCGCACGCCGGTGATGGCCGCCGCCGCGACGGCCGCGGCGGCGTCCGGTCGCGAGCAGGACCGCCACGAATCCCACGGCCACGGCGGGCACGGTGACGAGCAGGACGGGCGAGAGACCGGTGGTGGCCGAGGCAGGCGTGCGGGGTGCGGCCTGTGCGGACGCCTCCGGCGCGGTGGTCGTACGCCCGGAGCCCTTCCCCGCCTTCGACGGTGCCGGCGCGGCTGCCAGATCGTCTTTGATCACCGACCGGACCCACGGGGCGATGGCGTCGACCCGGGTGGCGATGTCCGGCCCCGTGTGCGGGCAGTCCGGGCCGCGGCTGACCACGCCGATCAGGGTCGCCGTGCCGCCGCTCTCGGTGAAGTAGGGCCCGCCGGAGTCGCGTTCGCACGGGCTGGTGTTGCTGCGCGGCGCGATCCCGGACAGCCCCATCTCGGTGGCGGCGACCGAGGTCACCTCGAAACGTCCGGTGCGCAGCCGGTCGGGCGTCTTCGTGGCGCCGGGGCTCGTGAAGCCGTACCCCACGAGTCTGGCCCTCTGCCCGTCGGCGGGTTTCGACCGGTTGAGCCGCAGCGGCGCGATCGCGGTGACGCCCCGGTCGAGGCGCACCAGGGCCACGTCGGCCTCGCCGTGCTGCACCACCTCGGCCACGTTCGCGGTGTACCCGGCCTTGCCGGTTAGATCGGCACGCCCGACGGTGACGATGTTGCGGGCGGCGACGGTGTGCGACACCCGGTTGCCGTCCAGGTCACGGAAGCAGTGCGCCGCGGTGATCACCCAGTGCGGCGAGATGAGCCCGCCCGAGCAGGAGCTGTCCCGCGTCCCGCCGTCGGCGGTGGGGATGCCCAACGTGGTGATCTTGACAGCGAACGGGTACCGGCCGTCCGGCACGACCTCGCCGTTCGCGATCGCCGACGCAGGCGGCGCCACCCCGCCCACCACTGCGATCAGGGCGGCCAGGACAGCGAGGATGTTGCATATCCGTCTCAACGGGTCCGGAGCGTAAACGATCGCCGCAACCCCGCGCATCTGTCGATCTCCCTCCCGCGGCCTACCTGACTTAACGGCTCCCGGCGTGCTGGCGGTTGCATCCCGGTCCGACGCGGCATGATGAAGGTGAGGACGGGAGATCAGATGAGCGACTGGAACGAGAAGGTTATCGAGGAGTTCCGGGCCAACGAGGGCCGCGTCGGCGGCCCGTTCGCCGGTGCGCCGATGGTGCTGGTCCACCACCGCGGCCGGCGCTCCGGCCGGGACATGGTGAGCCCGATGATGTACCTGCCGCATGACACCGACGACGACGTCATCTACGTGATCGCGTCCAAGGGCGGCGCGCCGGACCACCCCGGCTGGTACCACAACCTGACTTCGGCCGGCGCCGGGACCGTCGAACGCGGCACCGAGACCTATCCGGTGACCGTCCGCGACCTGGCCGGGGAGGAGCGCGACCGGATCTTCGCCGAGCAGGCCCGCCGGTACCCGGGGTTCGCCGGTTACGCGGAGAAGACCGCCGGAATCCGGACCATTCCGGTCCTCGAGTTGAGCCGCGCGTGACAGAACCGGATATTTTGTCCGCATGACGATCACCGATGACGATCTCACCCATCTGCGGCGCTGCGTCGACCTGGCGCGCGAGGCGCTGGCCGACGGTGACGAGCCGTTCGGTTCGGTGCTGGTCGGCGCGGACGGCAAGGTGCTGTTCGAGGACCGCAACCGGGTCCGTGACGGCGACCAGACCCGGCATCCCGAGTTCGAGATCTCGCGCTGGGCGGCACGTAACCTGACGCCCGGCGAGCGCGCCGCGGCGACCGTCTACACCTCCGGCGAGCACTGCCCCATGTGCGCGGCCAGCCACGGCTGGGTGGGTCTGGGCCGGATCGTCTACGCGGCCTCCGGCGCCCAGCTGGTCGCCTGGCTCACCGAGTGGGGTGTGCCGGCCGGGCCGGTCGCGCCGCTGCCGATCACCGCGGTCGTGCCCGGCGCGGTCACCGAGGGCCCGGTGCCGGTCTTCGAGGCTGAGCTGCGCGACCTGCACGGCGGACGTTTCCGCAGGTGAACACGCTGACCCCCAGGTTGCGGTCATGATGACTGCAGGGGGTGTGCGTCATGAGGATCACGAGATGCCTGGCGGCTGCGGTGCTGGCGGCGGCCGGTGCGGCGGCGCTGACCGGGTCGCCCGCGTGGGCGGACAATTCGTGCAGTGAGCCGCAGGAGATCGAGTTCGAGACGCCGGGGTACAACACCGATCTGCGGGTACGGATCTGCCTGTACCACGGGTCGCCGACGCGTGGTGCGTACGCGAACGTGTCGTGGGGCAACGGCGGCGACGCGACGGCCGACGGGCGGCGCAAGTTCGACGAGCTGGTGATCCATTACGAGCTGCGGCAGAACACCGGCGTGATGGCGCACGGGCAGTGTGACCTGGCGACCCGGGTGAACAGCGACGAGGACGACGTGTTCACGTGCGAGAGCGCGTACCGCGAGTCGTCGACCAAGGGCGGCTGGCACGCCATCGGCTACATCATCTACAACGTGGACCGGGACGGGGCCGGGCAGATGCGGATCGACCTGTCCGGCTCCCCCACCGTCGAGGACTGACTCAGCTCAGGTGCTCGTCGAGGAAGGCGGCCGTCTCGTCGGCGGCCCGGGTGACGTGTGGCTCGACGTCGTACAGGTCGATGTGCTGCCCGGCGTCCAGCCAGGTGATCCGCTTGGGTCCGGCCGCCTGCTCGTGCAGGGCCTCGGCGAGTCCGGGTGAGCAGTAGTCGTCCTTGCGGCCGTGAACCACGAGCAGCGGTGTCGCGCCCAGCAGCGGCGCGGCGCCGAGCGCGTCGAACGTCATCAGGGCGTGCAGCGAACCGTAGGTGACCCGGTTCTCCCAGGTCGCGGCCTCGGAACGGCCGGTGCCGTAGTAGGCGTACGGCTCGTCGCCGCCCATCGCCGCGGGCGCGCCACCGGCCGCGACCGCGGGCAGTTCCTCGTCCCAGCGCTCGATGAACGACGTCAGCGCACCGCGGTAGCCGTCCGGATCGCCGGCGGCGAACCGGGCGGGGCTGTTGTAGGCGCCCGCGATCCCGGCGACGGCCCGGATTCGCGGGTCGCCGGCCGCGGCCCGCACCGCGTACCCGCCGCCGAGACAGATCCCCACGGCGCCGATCCGGGCGGCGTCGACGGCCGGGTGCGCCGCCAGTGTGCTGACCGCGGCTCGCAGATCGGCGAGTTTGCCCTGGCTGTCCTCGTGCGCGCGCCGTCCGCCGCTGGCGCCGAACCCGCGGTGGTCGAATGCGAGGGTGGTGATGCCGCGCTCGTGCAGCCGGGTCGCGTACCCGCCGGTGACCTGTTCCTTGACCCCGGTGAACGGTCCGGTGAGCACGACCGCGGGAGCACCGTCCCCGGCCACGCGAAGGTCGCCGGCGAGGCTGATCCCGTCGGCGGAGAAGGTGATGTGTGTCAGCATGCCCCGACGCTAGGCTGAAGCCCGCTGACCGGACAGAAGGCACTTCGAGGTGCCCTTCGGGAGGACGCTGATGGCGCTGATCATTCCGGACGTGCTGGAGGAGAGCTGCGCCACCCGGCAGGCCCTCGAGCGGCTCGCGTCGAAGTGGCGGGTGCTGATCATCTACGCCCTGATGGCCGGGCCGCAGCGCCACGCCGAGTTGCGCCGCCGGGTCGCCGGCATCACCCAGAAGGTGCTGACCGCGACACTGCGCGACATGGAGAGCGACGGGCTCGTACAACGGCGGGTCCTCAAGGAGGACCCGCCGCAGCACGTCGAATATTCGCTCACGGCCCTGGGCAAGACCCTGCAGGAGCCGCTCGCCGCCATCTGTGACTGGGCGCTCGCCCGGTCAGCGGATCGGCGGTAGCCCGGGGCCGCCGGTCAGGCCGGTCAGACCCGGATACAACGACCCCGGCGCGTACGGCGGGATCTGCCCGTAGTGTCCGTAGATCTGCTCGTAGTAGGCCCGCTCACCGACCAGGTCGGGGTCGTATTTCGGTCCCCCGGCCACATGGTCCTTGGACGAGCCGACGTACACCGTGTCGGCGGTGAGCCGCACGATGGCCTCCACCGGGACGAACGAGGCCTGCGCCCCGAACCCGAGTATGCCGCCGTGCTCGACCCGCAGGAACCGCACATGGTTGGTCTCGGTCTCGATCAGCAGATCCGCGACGGTGCCGATCTTCTCGCCGCCGCTGTCGACGACCGAGCGGCCCCGGACGTCGTCGGCGGGGTCCGCCACCAGTTGCCTGGTGTCGCTCAGCGCCGCCAGCGTGCCGAAAGTCTCCTCCATCAACGCCACCTCCTCCATCGTTCGCATACCCGGCGAGGCGGACTTTCACTCCACGGAGGGTCAGCAGGGGGCGACCGTGACCACCGGGGTGTACCGCTCCTCGCTGGTCTCACCGTCGGAGGCGTTGAAGACGACCCGGCCGGAGCCGTGGGCGGGCCCGACCAGCCAGCGGTGGGTGCCGCCGGTGGCCGAGACGTACGGCCGGACCCCGTCGACCTCCCGCCACGACCATGCGGTGCCGGTCGACTGGTAGAGCAGATCGTTCTCGATCATGTAGTCGGCGCCGAACCCACCCTCGATCTCGAGCACGTCGAAGCCGGTGGCCGGGTTGCGGTCGGTGTCGATGAAGACGTGCAGGTAGCCGGCCTGCTCGGTGAACGTGGCCGTGAAGGTCACCCCGGCCGGGGCCGAGCAGGCCGAGTAGGCGGTGATCAGGCCGGCGGCGTCGGCCGCGGTCCGCGATGGCACCGGGGCGGCCGGGCGGTTGGTGCGGCGCGACGGCGCGGGCCGGAAGATCGATGAGAACGGCCCGGCCGGGGTCGCGCTCGGGGACGGCTTCTCGAACGAGGGCGGCAGGACGGGCGGAAACCCCTCGGCCACGGGCACACGCGGGATCGCCGGCTCACCGGGGCCGTCGACGACCCGGTGGATCAGGCCACCGGCGACGGCCGCGACGACGATCCCCGCGGTGAGCACCCACCAGAGCCGCCGGCTACCGCTCCGGACGCCCTCAACACCCACGGTAACTCCAAATTGTCTTAATTAATATTTGGTGTCCGGTGGCACCGTACACGGACAGTGCTCAGGGTCGATGTATGGGGCTCTGGGACCGCGCAACCGGACAGAGACCGTCACGCACCGTGTTGGCCATCACCGCTGGCGGGAGCGGGCCGAATCAACCGGTGAGCCCACGAGAACGCGGGTCACGTACACCGAAAGGGTCTGCTCTTGCGCCAGCTTCTTCGCCGCCTCGCCGTCGCCGCCCTCCTCGCCCCCGCCGCCGCCGGCGCCATGACGATGATCGCGTCCCCGGCCGAAGCCGCACCGGCGAAGGCTTCCGAGCAGGCGCTGCAGACCGAGGTCAACCGCCTGGTGAACATCGAGCGCTCCAGGGGCGGCTGCTCGGTCCTGAAGGTGAACGCCGCGCTCACCAAGGCCGCCCGCGGCCACAGCGCGTGGATGGCGCAGACCGGCAAGTTCTCGCACGTCGGCAAGGGTGGTTCGAGCTTCACGACGCGCAGCAAGGCGGCCGGCTACACCAAGGCGTCGGGTGAGAACATCGCGTGGGGTTACCGCACCGCGGCCACGGTCGTGGACGGCTGGATGAAGAGCCCCGGCCACCGCCGTAACATTCTGAACTGCAAGTCCAAGGCCGTCGGCGTCGGCGTCGTCCAAGCCGCGAACGGCACCCCGTACTACACCCAGAACTTCGGGTTCTGACGGTGAAGGCCCCAGCCTCGGCTGGGGCCTTCGTCGTGTCAGCGGGTGGGTTGCAGGGCGGACACCGCGCGCAGGATGTCCTCGACGCGGTCCTTGGCGTCGCCGAAGAGCATGGCGCTGTTGTCGCGGAAGAACAGCGGGTTCTGCACGCCGGCGTAGCCGGACGCCATCGACCGCTTGAAGACGATCACGTGCTCGGCCTCCCACACCTTGAGCACCGGCATCCCGGCGATCGGGCTCGACGGGTCGTCCATCGCTGCTGGGTTCACCGTGTCGTTCGCGCCGATCACGAGGACCACCGAGGTTCCGGCGAAGTCGTCGTTCACCTCATCCATTTCCAGGACGATGTCGTACGGCACGCGCGCCTCCGCGAGCAGCACGTTCATGTGTCCCGGCAACCGGCCGGCGACTGGGTGGATGCCGAACCGCACGGTCACCCCGCGCTCGCGCAGGGTGCGGGTCAGCTCGGCCACGCCGTACTGCGCCTGCGCGACCGCCATGCCGTACCCGGGCGTGATGATCACCGTGTCGGCCGCGGTGAGCAGCTCGGCCACGCCCTCGGCGTTGATCTCGCGGTGCTCGCCGTACTCCTTGTCCTCGGCCGGTCCCGCCTCGATGCCGAAGCCGCCGGCGATGACCGAGACGAACGACCGGTTCATGGCCTTGCACATGATGTACGACAGGTAGGCGCCGGACGATCCGACGAGCGCGCCGGTGACGATGAGCAGGTCGTTCTCCAGCAGGAACCCGGCGGCCGCGGCGGCCCAGCCGGAGTAGCTGTTGAGCATCGACACGACCACCGGCATGTCACCGCCGCCGATCGACGCGACCAGGTGCCAGCCCAGTGCCAGCGCCACGACCGTGACCACGATCAGCAGCCACAGCTGCGGGTCGATCACGAACCAGGCGGTGAGCACGGCGAACACGACGAGCGCGCCGACGTTGAGGAAATTCTTGCCGGGCAGCATCAGCGGGCTCGACCTGATCTTCGCGGAGAGCTTGAGGTACGCCACGATCGAGCCGGTGAACGTGACCGCGCCGATGAAGACCCCGATGAACACCTCGGCGCTGTGGATGCCGAGCATGTCCAGCGACTTCAGCGCGTTCGCCTCGGTGCCGTCCAGGTCCGCCTCGACGTGCAGGTAGCCGTTCCAGCCGACCAGCACCGCGGCCAGGCCGACGAAGCTGTGCAGCAGGGCGATCAGCTCCGGCATGCCGGTCATCTCGACCTTCGCGGCCCGCTGCAGCCCGATCGCCGCGCCGATCACGACGGCCACCACGAGCAGCACCAGATTCAGGGTGCCGATCTCGCCGTCGACGGCCAGCCCGATGGTCGCGACCAGGGCCAGCGCCATGCCGGCGACGCCGAAGGTGTTGCCGGACCTCGCGGTCTCGTGCTTGGACAGTCCGGCCAGCGCCAGGATGAAGAGCAGGGCCGCCACGATGTACGCGGCACTCGCCGCCGTTGCGATGGTCATGCTCAGCTCCTCGAGAACATGGCGAGCATGCGGCGGGTCACCGCGAAGCCACCGAAGACGTTGATGCTGGCCAGCAGGATCGCGGCGAAGCTGAGGCCGGTCACGACCGGGCCGCCGTGGCCGAGCTGGAGCAGGGCGCCGACGACGATGATCCCGGAGATCGCGTTGGTGACCGACATCAGCGGCGTGTGCAGGGCGTGGTGCACGTGCCCGATCACGTAGTAGCCGATCACGATGGCCAGCGCGAAGACGGTGAGGTGGCCGCGCAGCGCCGCGGGAGCAGCCGCGGTGAGCAGGAACAGCGCGGCGGCGCCGATACCGGTCACCAGCAGCGGGTTCATCGGCTTCTTCGCCGGTTTCGGCGCGGCCTCGGCGGGCTTCTCGGCGACGGCGGCCGGCGCGGCGGAGACCGAGACGGGCGGCGGCGGCCAGGTCAGCTCGCCGTCGCGGACCACGGTCATCGACCGCTGCACCACGTCGTCGAAGTCGAGGACCAGTTCGCCGTCCTTGCCGGGGGTCAGCAGCTTCATGAGGTTCACCAGGTTGGTGCCGTAGAGCTGGCTGGCCTGGGCGGGCAGGCGGCCCGGCAGATCGGTGTAGCCGAGGATCGTCACGCCGTTGGCGGTCACGACCACCTCACCGGCGACCGTGCCCTCGACGTTGCCGCCGTTGGCCGCGGCCATGTCGACGATCACGCTGCCGGCCCTCATCGCGGCGACCATCTCGGCGGTGATCAGCTTCGGGGCGGGGCGGCCCGGGATCAGTGCCGTGGTGATGACGATGTCGACCTCGCGGGCCTGATCGGCGTAGAGCCGTGCGGCCCGGTCGTTGTAGTCGTCGGACATCTCTTTGGCGTAGCCGGTGGACGAGACCTCCACGTCGGCGGCCTTGACCTCCAGGTACTCGCCACCCAGCGAGCGGACCTGGTCGGCCACCTCGGGGCGGGGGTCGGTCGCCCGTACGATCGCGCCCAGACTTCCGGCGGCGCCGATCGCGGCGAGCCCCGCGACGCCCGCGCCGGCGACGAGGACCTTGGCCGGCGGGACCTTGCCGGCGGCGGTGACCTGACCGGTGAAGAATCGTCCGAAGGCGTGCGCGGCCTCGACCACCGCGCGGTACCCGGCGATGTTGGCCATCGAGGACAGCACGTCCAGTGACTGGGCCCGGGATATCCGCGGGACCGCGTCCATCGACAGCGCCGTGATCGGCCGGCGGGCGAGATCCTCGACGAGCCCGGGGTCCAGACGCGGGTTGAGCATGCCGATCAGGGTGGTGCCCTCGGCCAGCTTGTCGAGCCGCTGTGCCGGTGGTGGGTTGATCGTGAACACCACGTCGGCGACCAGCGGGTCGCCGATGGAAGCGCCCGCCTCGGCGTAGGCCTCGTCGGAGAAGGAGGCCGCGGCACCGGCGCCGGGCTCCACCACTACCTGATATCCCAGTTTGGCCAACTGCTCCACGGTGGCGGGAGTGGCCGCCACGCGTCGCTCACCCGGATCCGGGTCCCTCAGTACACCGATGATCACCGTCGACTCCTCGGTAGATGTTGACCATGGAAACGGCGGGCCGAGGCCGCCGGTTCAATACGCCGGGTGATTGTTACTCACCAGTACGCCGATATCCAGAGGCGTCTCACCACCGTCTCTCGGCAACCTCACGGCCACCATCGCGCACCGTATCGGTGATCGTGACCGAGCGGAACGGTCCGAAGGTAACGATGAGCCCGCGGAACTGCGGGCCCCGTACAACGAAAGGGTTTGCTCTTGCGCCAGATTCTTCGCCGCCTCGCCGTCGCCGCCCTCCTCGCTCCCGCGGCCGCAGCAGCCGCCGCCACGATGATCGCGTCACCGGCCGATGCAGCTCCGGCGAAGGTCTCCGAGCAGGCCCTGCAGGACGAGGTCAACCGCCTCACCAACGTGGAGCGGACCAAGGCCGGATGCCCGGCTCTGGCCGTGAACGCGCAGCTCACCAAGGCTTCCCGCGAGCACAGCGCCTGGATGGCGCAGACCGGCACGTTCTCGCACGTCGGTGCCGGCGGCTCGGACTTCGTCAGCCGGGCCAAGGCCGCGGGCCACACGTCACCGGCCGGCGAGAACATCGGGTGGAATTACCACACCGCGGCCGCGGTCGTCGACGGCTGGATGAGCAGCCCGGGCCACCGTGCCAACGTGCTGAACTGCGCCTCGAAAACCGTCGGTGTCGGCGTCGCGTACTCCGCCAACGGCCAGCCGTACTACACCCAGAACTTCGGCTTCTGAGCCGGTGACCGCGACGCCCCAGCCGATCCCCCTGCGGCTGGGGCGTCGCCGTGTCCGCGCACCAGCGCGGCCAGGATCAGCAGCGCGCCGATCAGCGCCAGTGGACGGAACGGCAGGAACATGTAGCCGTCCCACACCGGGTCGTTCTCCGGGACCAGCGCGGTCGCGGTGACGGCCAGCGTCGCGGGGACGGCCAGCACCAGCCCGCTCCACATGAGCGGACCCCGCCGGGCCGGGACGAACCAGCCGGCCAGCAACCCGGCCAGCCAGCCCGCCGCGCTCAGCGGGACGGCCAGGGCCGGGCGATCGCGCTCGAACTGGATGCCCAGGCCACCGAACGTGCCGCCGGACAGCTGCGAGCCGCACGCCTCGACGTCGGCGGGCACGCATGCCACCGCCCCGTACGCGGTGAGGTAGAGACCGTCCCGCCGGGCCACGAAGCCGCCATCCCCATAAGGGCTGTCGCCCGTGGACCAGCCCGCGCGTTCGAATCCGGCCCGCGCACGGCCGGCGAGCGCTTCGAACCCGCCGGCGCCGACGTTGACGGTGACCACCGCGAATCCCGGCATGTAGTCGTCGCCGCCGAGGATCGGGCTCCCGTCGTACTGGTAGCCGAAGACGGCGTCGAACCGCTCGACGAACTCCGCCGACGGATCCGCCACGGCGGCCGCGACCAGCGCCCGGGCCTGCTGATCAGCCGGCAGGTCAGCGGGCGAACGCCAGCCGAGCCAGGCACCCGCCGAGGCGCCGAGGGCCGCGACCGTGAGCGCCATGAGGATTCTGCGGATCACAGAAATGGATCTTAACGAAGGCGCGCACACCGCTTGCCTCATTCGCCGCCGTCGCTCTATTCTCCTCAACAGGCAGGAGGAAAGCGCTTTCCTGCCGCTAGTGGCGGTCATCCCCTTAATCGGCCGCCGCGCCATCCCCTATGCGCGCACCCCGACCGCGCGCGAAGAAAACAGGTGAAGCGAGATGAGACGATCAGTCGCACTGCGACTCTCCGCTGTGGCCGGTGTCGCCGGCGTGGCCGGGGCGATCGCCCTGGGCCTCCCGCAGCCTGAGGCTTCGGCGGCCGCCGGTGGCGTCACCGGTTACGCCACCCAGAACGGCGGCACCACGGGCGGCGCGGGCGGCGCCACGGTCAAGGCCACCACCGGCACCGCGATCCACGCCGCACTGTGCAACCGGGCCGCCAGCAACACGCCGATCACCATCCAGGTCGAGGGCACGATCAACCACGGCAACACCACCAAGGTGTCCGGCGACAGCTGCAACACCGCCGCCGGCGTGATCGAGCTCAAGGACATCAGCAACGTCACGATCGTCGGTGTCGGCGGCGGCGCCACGTTCGACCAGCTGGGCATCCACATCCGGAACTCCAGCAACATCATCATCCAGAACGTGACGGTCAAGAACGTCAAGAAGAGCGGCAGCCCGACCTCCAACGGCGGCGACGCGATCGGCATGGAGAGCACGGTCCGCAACGTCTGGGTCGACCACGTCACCCTCGAGGCGTCCGGCGGCGAGTCGGAGGGCTTCGACGGCCTGTTCGACATGAAGGACGACGTCGAGTACGTGACGCTGTCCTACGCCATCCTGCGCAACTCGGGCCGTGGCGGCCTGATCGGCTCCAGCGAGAGCGACACCGGGAACAACTTCATCACGTTCCACCACAACAAGTACGAGAACATCGACTCGCGTACGCCATTGCTGCGTGGTGGCACCGCCCACATGTACAACAACCACTACCTCAAGTTGAACGAGTCCGGGATCAACTCGCGGGCCGGCGCCAAGGCGAAGGTGGACAACAACTACTTCCAGAACTCCAAGGACGTGCTCGGCACGTTCTACACCGACCAGCTCGGGTCGTGGCAGGTGTCGGGCAACATCTTCGACAACGTGACCTGGTCGGCGCCCGGCACCGACAACAGGCCGGCCGGCCCGAACGTCACCTCGAACACGACGGTGAGCATCCCCTACGCGTTCACCCTGGACGGAGCGTCCTGCGTGCCGTCGATCGTGGCCGCGACCGCCGGCGCCAACAAGGGCCTCGCCGTCTCGAACGGCAACTGCTCGGTGACCTCTTCGCCGTCGTCGTCGCCCACGTCGTCGCCGTCCTCGTCGCCGTCGTCGTCGCCGTCCACCTCGCCGTCGACCAGTCCGTCCCCCAGCCAGCCGTCCGGCACCAACCTGAGCATCGGCGCCGGCGCCGACGGCTCCAGCAAGGCGAGCGGCACCAGCTACGGCAACGTCCGCGACGGCAACCTGAGCACCATCTGGTCCCCGAGCGGCGCCACCGGCGACATCTCGATCAAGTGGGGCTCGGCCACCACCGTCTCGAAGATCAACATCCGCGAGGCGTCCGGCTCCTCGATCGGCAACTACCAGGTCCTCAACGGAGCCACCGGCGCGGTCCTGAAGTCCGGCACGGGCGGCGGCGTGATCACCTTCCCGGCCACCTCGACGACCAAGATCACGTTCAAGATCACCAGCTCTTCCGGTACGCCCAAGATCGCCGAGTTCGAGACCTACGCCTCCTGACGTCGCACCTCGAACTCACCGTCGCCCGGGCCGGCTCCACCGGCCCGGGCGACGGCCTTTCCACCCCGCGACCCACCACCGAACCGCCCGACCCGGTGCCGGCATTCCCACCGGCCCCGAAGCCGCCGCAGCAGGTCGCCACACACCCGACCGAACGCCCCGCGTGGTGACCTACGGTCCGCCGATGGACACAGGTCACCACCCAGCCAGACCGAACCGCCCGCGTGGTGACCTACGGCCCGCCGGCAGGCACAGATCACCACACACCCAGACCGAACCGCCCCGCGTGGTGACCTACGGTCCGCCGGCAGGCACACAACCGAACCGCCCCGCGTGGTGGTCTACGGTCCGCCGGTGGGCACAGATCACCACGCAACCAGGCCGAACACTCCGCGTGGTGACCTACGGCCCGCCGACGGGCACAGATCACCACGCAACCAGACCGAACCGCCCCGCGTGGTGACCTACGGCCCGCCGACGGGCACAGATCACCACGCAACCAGACCGAACCGCCCCGCGTGGTGACCTACGGCCCGCCGACGGGCAGAGATCACCACGCAACCAGACCGAACCGCCCCGCGTGGTGACCTACGGCCCGCCGGCGGGCAGAGATCACCACACTGGCGGATGGGAAAATGCTGCGGGCGGGCGCAACTCGAGGCCTGAGAGGACGGTCCGGCCACCGCTCAGGACGGCGCCAGGACGATGTCGAAGCGGACCCTGCTCCAGGAACGGGAACCGAGGTCACGGCCGTCCGGGGTAGGTGTCCCGGCGGGCTGAGGATGGAAGTCGCGCACCAGGGAGTCGCGGACGCCGAAGACGCTGTCGGCGGCGAGCCGCGAGTCACCGCGTACGAAGATGTGGGTCACCAGGGTTCGCAGCCCCGGCGCCTCGACCATGAAGTGCAGGTGGGACGCCCGCATCGGGGAGCGCCCGGTGGCGTCCAGGAGACGGCCGACCGGCCCGTCGTGCGGGATCGGGTACGGCGTCGGCGTGATCGCCCAGAACCGGTAGGCCCCGTCCGGGCCGGTGCGCAGCCGCCCGCGGGCGGCGACCCGTGAGTCGCCGTACTGGACATCGTAGAAGCCGTCGTCGTCGGCCTCCCACACCTCGATCCGGGCGTCCGGAACGGGCTGCCCGGAAGTGTCGGTGACGACGCCCTCGACCCAGCACGGCTCACCCGGCGCGCCACCGGCGATGTCGCCGCCGAGCGGGATCCGCGGCGCGTCCTCGACGAAGAACGGGCCGAACACGGTCGCCTCGGTGGCGTCCCGGTAGGCCTCGTTGTTGACGGTGACGGTCTGCATGGAGAGGCCGAGCACGTCGGAGAGCAGGATGAACTCCTGCCGCCGGTCGTCGGTGATGTGGCCGGTGGCGGTGAGGAACTCGATGGCCCGCTGCCATTCCGGCTCGGTCAGGCGCACCTCACGCACGAAGGCGTGCAGGTGCCGGGTGAGCGCCTGCATCAGCTCCTTGAGGCGGGGGTCGGGTGTGCCGTCGAACGAGGCGACGACCCGTTCGACGAGTTGCCGCTCACGGTCGTCCTGTTCGGTGCTCATCGTGGCTCCTCCCCCGCCCACGCGCGGCGCAGCAGGTCGGTCAGGTTGTCGGTGGTCACGGGGACCGGGTTGCCAGCCGGGACGACGGCCAGGATCGCGGCGGCCGCGGCCGGGATGTCGCCCTCACGGAACCCGTGGTCACGCAGGGCGCGCGGGGCGTCGACCTCGGCGCGCAGACGCGCGAGACCTCCCGGTCCGAAGGCGTCGGCGAGCCGGTCCGGGATGCCGGGGGCGTTCAATTCCATGACGTACGGGAGAACGACCGCGTGTGTCTGTGCGTGGGGCAGGTTGAACATGCCGCCGAGGACGTGGCAGATCTTGTGGTGCAGGCCGGAGCCCGCCGAGGCGAAGGCCACGGCGGCCAGGTGTGCACCGTACAGCGTCAGCTCCCGCCCTTGAAGGTCCCCGGGTTTCCGGACGATCGCGGGTAGCCCGCCGCTCAACGCTCGGACGCCCTCGACGGCGAGGGCCTGGTTGATGGGGTCGGCGCGCGGCGCCCACATCGAGTCGACGCAGTGGGCGAGCGCGTTGAGTCCGGAGGCGACGCTCAGGCCGACGGGCAGGGAGAGGGTCAGTTCCGCGTCGTACACGATGGTGCGCGGCAGGACCCGGTCGTCGGCGCCGGTGGTCTTGCGGCCGTTCTCGGTCAGGCCCCACACGTTGGTGGCCTCGGATCCGGCGTACGTGGTCGGCACCGCGACGATCGGCAGCCCGGAGGTGAGCGCGACGGCCTTGGCGAGTCCGGTGGACGAGCCGCCGCCGATGCTGACCAGCACGTCGGCGTCGTTGGCGGCGGCGAACGCACGGGCCCGAGCGGCGGCTTCGACGGGCACGTGCATGATCACGTCCCGGTGGCGCGGGGCGCCGGGCAGCAGGTCGGGAGCCGCGCCGCCGAACACCACGGGCCGCTCGCCGAACCGGGCGACCTCGGCGGCCAGATGGTCGGCGGCCGGGCCGAACACGACGCGCTGCGGCAGGGTCTCGTGCGTGAAACGCAGACTCATCGTGAACGGCCGAGGATGGCGGCGACGGCGTCGCGCAGGGCCTGCACCGGGTCGCCGGGCAGCCCCGTCGAACGCCAGCCGATGTGCTTGTCCGGGCGTACCAGAACGGCTCCCTCTTCCTCGACCTCGCGGATGCGCGCCCAGTCGTAGTACAGGTCGGTGACCTCGCGGCCGGGGCCGATGATCACAGCCCGCAGGGGTACGCCCAGTTCCGCCGACACCTTCTCGGCAGCCGCCGCCCACGATTCGCCGGCGATGCCCGTGAACAGGGTGAACCGGGTCATCGGGGCGAGGTCGAGGGTGGAGATCCTGGTCTTCGCGTCGCCGACCCACACGTGCGGCAGGCGGGAGCCCGGCACGGTCGACGGCTCGTAGTGCAGTTCCGGATCCTTCGTCGCCACCGGCCGGCTGCCGTCACCGGCGATGGCCGCGGAATCGTAGAACTGGCCCAGTTCGACACCGTGGGCGTTGAACTCGTAGTGCTTGAGCTCCATCGCCGCGACCAGCGCGGCCCGCTTGGCGGCGCCCGCGGGCGTGTTGGCCTTGCGTTCCTCGATCCGCGCGGTCATCTCCGCCTCGTCGTGGGCGTCCAGCAGGCCCAGTACCTCGAAGAACTGTACGAACTCGCGGCTCGACCGGTTGGCACGCAGCACGATCTGCTCGGCGACCGGGGCGCGTTCGGTGGTGTACGTGTCGAGCAGCGAGGGGCCGGCCTGGCCGCGCAGCACGGCCGCGAGCTTCCACGCCAGGTTGTAGGAGTCCTGGATCGAGGTGTTGGAGCCGAGGCCGTTGGACGGCGGGTGCCGGTGCACGGCGTCGCCGGCGCAGAACACGCGGCGGTCGTGCAGGCGGGTCGCGTACATCTCGTTGTTGCCCCAGAGCGACGTGCCGGTGATCTCGACGTCGATGCCGGGCAGGCCGAGCAGGCTGCGCACGATGGCCTTGGCGGCGGCCTCGTCGACGACCGGTGCGGGCTGCGTGATGTCGTATCCCCAGACGATCAGCCACTCGTTCCAGGGGCGGACCATCCGGACGAGGCCGGCGCCGATCCCGCCCACATTGGAGCCGGGCTGGATCACCCAATACAGGACCGAGGGGCGATTTCCGACGTACGGGGAGAGGTCGGCCTTGAAGGTTATGTTCATGGATCCGGCGATGTCCATCGCGCCCACCATCGGCAGACCGAGGTCCGCTGCCACCTGGGAGCGCGCGCCGTCCGCGCCGATCAGGTATTTCGCGCGGATCGTGAACTCGTGCCCGGTGACCCGGTCGCGCACCCGCACGTCGACGCCGTCGGCGTCCTGGACGTGCGACAGGTACTCGGTGGAGAAGAGCGTCCGGGTGCCGCGTTCGGTGGCGTTGCGCACCAGGATCGGCTCCAGGTAGTTCTGCGGGATGTCGACCGGCAGGCACGGTGAGGCGAGCTCGTAGTCGCCGCGGCGGCCCGGGTGGGTGCCCCAGGTCAGGATCCGGCCGATCTCCTCCCCGGCGATCGACGTGCAGAAGACGGTGTCGCCCATCAGGTGGTGCGCGGTCGCGTCGGCGAGCACCTGGTCCTCGATCCCGGCGTCACGGAAGACCTCCATGGCGCGCTGGTTGGTGATGTGGGCGCGGGGCGTGTTCGCCGTCCACCGGTATTTCGTGATCATGATGTTGGGGATGCCGAGGGTGGACAGCAGCAGTGCCGCGCCCGCGCCGGCCGGGCCGGATCCGACGATCAGGACATCAGTGGTCACCGTCATGAGGTCCATTTGCCGCCCGGCGCGGTGGCCGGGCAAGGTCCGGGCCGGGTTCACGGCGGAAATCAGACGGTGCGGCGGATTTTCGTACGTCGGTCGGCCGCATCCCGAAGTGCGCCCGGAACACCTGCGTGAAGTAGGAGGCCGAACCGAACCCGCAGGCGGCCGCGATCCCGGCGACCCCGGCCCGCGAACCCCCGGTAAGCAGCCGGTGGGCCAGTTCCAGGCGGCGGGTCAGGACGAACCGCGGCAGGCTCTCCCCGGTGGAGGCGAACGCGCGTGACAGGTGCCGCTCGCTGATGCCGATACCGGCGGCGACCCGGGCCGCGGTCAGGCCCGGATCGGTGAGGTGGTCCTCGACGAACGCGCGGGCGTTGGCCAGGTGCACGGTGACCGGGTCGGCGACCGTGCGGCCGGTCAGGTCGGCGACCAGATGCAGCAGCGTCCGCTCGTCGACGGGTCCCCCCTCGGGACGCAGCGCCCGCCCGGCCGAACGGGCCAGCGCCCGGGAGGTGGGGCGCGCCATCGGCGCCGGCACCGACTCCACGCCGGTGAGGTCGCGGAACACCGCGCGGGGCACCTTGATCGCGAGTTCTTCGAGGCCGTGGGAGAAGCCGCGCATGAACGGCCGGTCGGCGTCGCAGATCAGCGCCTGGCCCGGCTTGAGGGTCAGCACGCCGCCCTCGTGGTAGAAGAACGCCTCGCCGACCAGGGTCAGGTACACCGCGATGGCGTCGGCGGGATTGCGGCGCACGACCTCGGCGGGCCGCTCGACGACGTGCGAGGTTCCGCGGACGCGGGCCAGCTGCACCCGGTCGAGGTGCAGGTTCAGCTCGGTGCCGTCGAACGGCGCATCGCCGAGCAGACGGCACCGCAGCCCGATCAGCGCGTCACGGTTGTGGTCCTCCCACAGTTCGACCCGCCGCGCCACGGGCAGCTCCGCCGTGCTGAACCGCCGCACCCGGCCGGCGGTCGCTGTGTCCTCGGTCACGGACCCAGTCTCCGGCCCGGTCCCCCGTGCGACAAGCGGCCGGGCCGGGACGGCTGGGGTCACTCGAAGAACTTGAGGCCGAAGCCGGTACTGGTGGTGGCGCCGGGGACGTTGGCGCGCCGGTACGTGACGTTGCCCCACCAGACGGCGGTCCCGGTGTACCAGTAGCGGTTCGCCCACGAGTAGGGCGTGCCCTTCGCGACCGCGTGGTACATGGTCGCGAAGCGGTTGCCGGACGGCGGGCTGGTGGCGATGTCGCCGCGCTCGAGCACGAACGTGTGATGACCGGGGCCGTCGGCGTACAGCGTCGGGTCCCAGCCGGCCATCAGTTCGGAGGCGTGGGAGCCGAACTGGCAGCCGTTGCTCTTGTACCAGTCCCAGACGTACGACGGGTCACCGCCGGAGCGCAGCCGCAGGTCGGCGATGCAGTAGCGGCTGCTCCAGCTGCCGTTGACGGAGTACACGATGTGCAGCTGGCCGTTCGGATCGAGGATCGGTTCGGGCGCCTCGTTGATGTAGGGGTTGCCGACCACCCGCTCCCACGACTCGCGGGGCTGGGAGATCACGTACCGGGCACCGGTGGTCGTGGTGGGGCTGCTCATCCGGGCCAGGTAGAGGTTCTGTTCGACGTTGGTGGTGCCGGCCCAGCCGGACCAGACGAACCAGCGCTGCCCCTGGTAGGTGAACGGCACCCCGTCGATGGCCCACCTGTCGTCGGGCAGTGCCACCTTCGTCGCCGCCGAGTAGCCGGTGTCGGGGCTGGCCGAGCTGATGTGGTACATCCGGTGGGCGGCGCCGGTCCCGGCCGCGAAGTAGATCCGGTAGAGGCCGTCGTGGTGGACGATCTCGGGCGCCCAGACCTCGCCGAGGCCGCCGGTGTCGCGCCAGACCTGCCGCTTCGGGGCGGTGGCGATGCCCTCCAGCGTGGACGCGGTGCGTACGGCCACCCCGCCGTCGACCGATTTCGCGGAGACGTACAACCCGTTGACCTTGATGACGCTGGGGTCGGCGCCGCCGAGTGTCGTGCGGGCGGCCGAGGACGGTTGCCCGACGGCGAGGGCGCCTATGACGGTGACGCAGAGCAGGGCGGCGAGCAGGCGGGAGCGCGGCACGGGGGTTTCCTCCTTCGACGCACATAAATGAAGGAAACTTTACAACTGTTTCGCCGGGTCAGCCCTTCGTCTCGATCTCCGCGCGCATGTCGGGAAAATCGCCCTTCACGTCTACCGCGGTCTCGTAGAAGTAGAGGATCATGCCGACGCTCCCCTCGTCGGCCCAGCCACAGATCGCCACGTCCTCCTTGCCGATGACGGCGCTGCCGCACTGGGCCACCCCGCCGAGGGAGCCGGTGCTGGCCGGGCTGACCCCGGTGAGCTGGCTCTCGCCGCTGAACGACTGGAACACCGTGTCGAGCATCCGCTGCGGGTCGTCGATGTCCACCTCGGCCGCCAGCGCGGTGACCAGCTTCTTGTCGGCCAGGGAGCCGTAGACGGCGCCGAACGCGTTGGCCGCGCCGGGGTAGCCCTCCAGCACACCCTCCAGGTCGGCGGTGAGCGACTCCAGTTCCTCGGCCTCGATCTTGGGCTGCCCGTTCAGGGTGTCCGGCTCACTGATGCTGATCTCGTCCTCGGCGGCCGTCGCCGTCGGGGTCGGGCTGGTGGTGGTGCCCTTGCCCTGCGTGCTCCCGGTCCCGCTGCCGCCGGAGAGTTTCGAACCGATCAGGTACAGCGCCGTGCCGCCCCCGACCAGCAGGACCAGCGCGATCCCCACCGAGACCAGCGTGATCGCCACGGTCCGTGACCCGGAAGCCGGCGGAGGCGGCGGTGGAGCCGTCGGATAGCGCGGCTGCCCGTAGCCCGGCTGCGCGTAGCCGGGCTGCGCGTAGCCCGGTTGCCCGTGAGCGGGTTGCCCTTGGCCCGGCTGCCCGTGAGCGGGTTGCCCTTGGCCCGGCTGCCCGTGAGCGGGCTGCCCGTAGCCCGGGTGGCCGAAGCTCACTTCCGTGTGCTGCGGGGAGTCGTAGGGATCGACGGGCGGCGGGAGCGGGTCGCCGGGCGGTGGCGGCGGGGGGTATGTCATCGACGCTCCAGTAGTCGGATTGTCGGTGGATAGTACCGACGTCACGACGACCGGCCCTTGCCCGAACGGGCCGACGTGGGTCGCGCCACGACCGGGCGGAACCGGGGTATCGACAAAACTCGCTGGTTGGACGTAGGGTGCACGTTCGAATGGGAGCGCTCCCATTCCTCCTGTCCCCCGAATCCCCCGGGAGTGCCCCATGCGCCGTGTCCTCTTCGCCCTGCTCACCGGCGGTGCCCTGCTCACCGCCTCCGCCTGCGGCACCGCACCAGGTGGCGCCGGCTCGAACCCGGCTCCCGGCACCAGCACGGCGGCGAGTACCTCGGCGGTCGGCACCGCCTGCGAGGCCCTCGCCAAGGTCTACGACAAGAACATGGCGTCGTACGCCCAGGCTCTCACCTCCCTGACCGCCGACCCGAAGGCGGTCGCCAAGGCACAGCAGAGCCTGGCCGCCTTCGCCTCCGACGTGCAGGAGGCCACCGGCACGAGCCCCGACGCCGCGATGAAGACCGCCGGTCAGGAGACCGCCAAGCTGATGCGCGACAAGTCCGCCGACGCCAAGTTCTTCGGCGCGATCAAGACGCCCGACGACGTCTCCAAGGCGATGAGCCAGACCCTCACCGCGTGGCTGGCCCCGGTCCAGAGCAAGTGCGCCTGACGGCCGGGAAGCGAGCCTAGGCCGCCGCACCGCGCAGCACCGCGTCGACGAGGGTCTCGGCGAACCGCTCCTCCGGCACCGACGGGGTCATCCGCATCATCGACTGCACCATGCCCGGGGCGGAGAGCATCAGCTGGGTCAGCTCGACGTCGAGGTCGGCACGCAGCTCACCGGTCGCGATGCCGCGCCGCAGCACCTGGCGGGTCACCTCGCGGCGGGGCTCGACGAACTCGTGGTAGAGCCGGGCCAGCTCGGTGTCGCGGTACAGCTCGGGCAGCAGGCAGGCGGTGACTTTGCTGTAGCGCTGGGCACGCGGTGTGCGGTTCGCCTTGATCAGGGCGATCAGATCGTCGCGTACCGAGACACCGGCCGGCTCGGGCAGCGGGCCCTTCATCGACCGGACCGCGTCGATGAGCAGGGCCTCCTTGTTCGGCCAGCGGCGGTAGATCGTCGCCTTGCCGACCCCGGCCTTGGCGGCGACCGCCTCGATCGAGATAGCGGCGGCACTCTGCCCGTCGCTGAGCAACCCCAGCACGGCGTCGAGGATGGTCTCGTCGGCCTGGGCGTTGCGGGGCCGGCCAGGAGCCTTGCGCTCCTGGCCGGCCGTCGTGCTGCTGCTCATGTCGTTCATTGTTACCGGGCGGTTTACGCGTCGGCCAGTTGCAGGTCCGGATCCTGGGCCACGGCGGGCGCCGAGGTCCCGGCGGAGCTCTTGCCGGGCAGCCAGAGCACCGCCACCAGGACTCCGAGCAGGGCGAACACGGTCGAACCGACGGCCGCGTAGTGCATCGCGGTGACGAACGCCGCATTCGCGCCGTCCAGCAGGGCGGTGGCGGCCGGACCGGCCTGACCGGCGACGGCGTAGGCGCCGGCGATCGACTCGCTCGCCAGGTCGGCGGTGGCGTCCGGGAGCCCGGCCGGCGGGGTGAGGTGCCCGCGGTAGACGGAGGAGACGACCGCGCCGAGGACGGCCACGCCGAGCGCGCCGCCGAGCTGGCGGATCGTGTTGCTGACGGCCGAACCGACGCCCGCCTTCTCCCGCGGCAGCGCCGCCATGATCGCCTCGGTGGCCGGCGGCATCACGTTGGCCATGCCGACGCCCTGGATGAAGAACGCGACGGCGACCAGCGCGATCGGGGTGTCCACGTCGATGAACAGCCAGAGACCGAGGGCGGCCGAGACCAGCAGCAGACCCACGGTGCTGACCGCCTTCGGGCCGAACCGCTTGACCATCGAGGAGCTGGCCGGGGCGAAGATGATCTGGCCGAGCGCGAACGGGACGAACAGCGCGCCCGAGGCGAGCGGCCCGTACCCTCGTACCATCTGAAGGTAGAAGGCGCCGAAGAACATCGAGCCCATCGCCGCGAAGAAGACCAGGCCGATGATGCCGGTCGAGGCGGAGAACTGCCGGTTGGTGAACAGCCGCACATCCAGCGACGGGAACTTGATCCGGCGCTCGTAGAGCACGAACCCGACCATGACCAGGAGTCCGGCGGTCAGGGTGGACCAGGCCGCGGTCTCGCCGAAGCCGTCCTCGCCGCCCTTGATCACGCCGTAGGTGACCAGGGTCAGGCCGACGATCGACAGCAGGACACCGATCACGTCGATGCGGTTCGGCTTCGGGTCACGCGACTCCGGCACCAGGATCGCCACCAGCGTCACGCCGGCCACCACGATGGGCACGTTGATCAGGAAGACCGAACCCCACCAGAAGTGCTCCAGCAGTACGCCTCCGAGCACCGGGCCGATCGCGACGGCCAGGCCGACCGCACCGGCCCAGACGCCGATGGCGCGCGGGCGCTCCCGCGGGTCGAAGACGTTGGCGATGATCGAGAGGGTGGCCGGCATGACGGCGGCGGCGCCGAGGCCCATCAGCGCACGGGCCGCGATCAGCTGGTCCGGTGAGGAGGAGTACGCCGAGATCAGCGACGCGATACCGAAGACGGTCAGGCCCGCGATCAGGCTGAGGCGGCGGCCGAGGCGATCGGCCAGGATGCCGGCGGTGAAGAGCAGACCCGCGAAGACCAGGGTGTACGAGTTGATCGCCCACTCGAGTTCACTCTGTGTCGCGCCGAGCCCGCGAACCGGGTCGGCGATGGTGCTCATCGCGACGTTGAGCACCGTGTTGTCGAGCACGACCACCAGCAGGCTGATGACGAGCACGCCGAGGATGGCCCAGCGCCGGGGATGCCCGGTCTGGGGTTGAACTTGGGTGTCCATGTGCGGGTGCCCCCGAATAGTTTCGAAACGGAACCGTTCCGTTTCACAACGCACGTTAGACCTCCGCCGCCCAATAACGGAACGAGCTCGTATCGAAAGTGTCGCCGGTCACGGGCGGGAATAGGCAGGGCGGCGCCGGGCGCGCGTGCGGACTTACGATCGAACTGTTCCCCCGATCGGGAGGTTCGATGCCTTCACACCGACGGCGGCCCCGCCACGGATGGCGACCTGCTCGAGCCGCGATCGCCGCGGCCACACTCCTGGTGACACTCGCGTGCGGCGCGGCCGGCGATCCGGGACCGGCGCCCACCACACCGGCCGCGTGGCCGTCCACCGGCACCGGCACGGCCGAGGTCGGCGGCCGGCAGGTCACCGTGCACGTCCCGGACTCCTACGACCCGGCACGGCCCGCGCCGCTGGTCGTCCTGCTGCACGGATACTCGTCCGACGCCGCCGAGCAGGAGTCGTACCTCCGGTTCACCCCCGAGTCGGATCGGCGCGGCTTCGTCTACGCCTACCCGGACGGGACCGTCGACGACCGGGGCAACCGCTTCTGGAACGCCACGGACGCCTGCTGCGCGTTCTCCGGCGCGCGACCCGACGACTCGGCCTACCTCAGCGACCTCATCACGGCACTGCGTGACACGTACAAGATCGACCGGGTCTATCTGATCGGCCACTCCAACGGCGGCTTCATGGCCTTCCGGATGGCGTGCGACCATGCCGGCCAGGTCACCGCGATCGCTTCCCTCAACGGTGCCACCTGGAACGACGACACACAGTGCCGGCCGTCCGAGCCGGTCGGGGTGCTCGCCATCCACAGCACCGACGACGACACCATCGCCTTCGCCGGCGGCACCAACGGCGGCCACACCTACCCGTCGGCGGCCGGCACGATCGCCCGGTGGAGAGACCACAATCGCTGCACCGGCGCCGGGAGCGACGAACCCGCACTCGACGTCGTCGCCGATGTGCCCGCGGCGGAGACCTCGGTACGCACCTACGCCTGCGCCGACGGCTCCGCGGTGCGGTCGTGGACCGTCAACGGCGGCAGTCACATCCCGGGCGTCGGACCCGGCTTCGCCCCGGCCGTCATCGACTTCCTGCTCGCCCAGACCTGATAACCGCGCGGCCAATCACTCAGGTCGGGGCCACCGTTTCCGATACCCCCGGCATGGGTGAAGCCGGAGGGCTGGGAGTGCTGTCGCCGTTCGTCGGCGGAACCTACTACGGCAGTCTCGTGGCCGGCGTCGCCGCGGGAGCCGAGTTCCACGGCCGGCGGCTGCTCGCGGTGCAGACCCTGGACGCGGCGGCCCACCTGGCCGTCACCGGCGGCGACCCGGCATTCGACACCCCGATCGCCTGGGACCATGTGAGCGGCTTCGTCGCCCTGGCCGACTCGGTCCACCCCGACTACCTGAACCGGCTGACACGGGCCGGCAAACCCGTGGTGCTGGTCGGCCACACCCTCGAGGGGCTGGACGTCCCGGCCGTGCTGCCCGACAACAGCGCCGGCATCCGCGCCGTGGTCACCCACCTGATCCGTGACCACGGGTGCCGCCGGATCGCCTTCACCGGCTTCCTTGCCGTGACCGACGTCCGGGAACGCTACGACGCCTACCTCGAGGTGCTCGCCGAACACGGACTGGAGCCGGGTCTGCTACTGCCGGCCACCACCAACATCGAGAACGGCATCGGCTGGGACACCGGCGACCTGCTCGGCCGGGACCGCCCCGACGCCCTGGTCGCGGCCACCGACCGCAACGCCATCGGCGCGATACAGGTGCTCGAGGCGGGCGGGCTGCGCTGCCCCGGCGACATCCTGGTGACCGGCTTCGACGACATCGACGAGGTGAGCCTGCTCAACGCCGAGCTCGCCAGCGTCAACCAGCCGCTCGACGCGATGGGCCGGCGCGCGGTGGATCTGCTGATCCGGCAGCTCGGCGGCGTGGCCGTACCGCCGGGTCCGCACCTGCTGCCGACCCGGTTCGTACCGCGCAGCTCGTGCGGGTGCACCGGCTACGCCGAGCGGCTCCCGGAGCTCGGCGTGGACGACGGGTTACGGCGTCTGGGCGTACGCCTGGCCGAGGTCCTGCCCTCGGCCGAGGCCGACACGGCCGCCATGGGACTGCGGGCCGCCGGCCACGCCGCCGCGATCACCGCCGAGGCCCTGGCCGCCGCGGCGACCGGCGACTCGTCGCGGATCGGGTCCGCGGCCGTCGAGCTGGAGGCGTTGCTGGCCGCCAGCATCGACCCGGACGCGGTGCGGGTGATCTCCCGCGCGGTCCAGGAGTACGCGGTCGCCATGCCGGTGACCGGCGTGCCGGCCGCCACATTCGTCGGCTGCGGCGTCCAGGCCATCATGCTGTCGCTGGGGCGTGCCCGCAGTCGCGCCCAGCTCGCCGACAAGCTGCACCTGCGTTCGCTGATCAGCGCCACCTATGCGCTCAACCAGGCACTGCTGCACCGCCGCGACACCGAGCCCAGGGATCCGTCGTGGCTCGGGCTGACGCCGGCGACGGCCGGATCGATCGCGTTGCGCGGATCCGACGGCGCGCTGGTCCGCACGCGGGGCTGGCGCCGCCGCCCCGGTCCGGTGATCCCCGCCGGGCCGACGACGGTCACGGCGTTCCCGCCGGTCGAGTTGCTGGACGCGGCACTACCCGGCGAGACGGTGTTCGTCGTGAAGGCCAAGGTCGGCGACAGCGACCGGGGCTGGCTCGCCCTCGTCGACGCCGTGGAGAACCGGGTCGAGGACGGCCGGGAGATGGTCAACCAGTGCGCCGCGCTGCTCACCATCGCCCTCGATCTGCGCGACCAGGAACAACTGCTGATGCGGGAGGCACAGTCGGACCGGCTCACCGGCCTGCCCAACCGGACGTCGTTCGTGTCGTCGCTGGAGGCCGCGATCACGCGCCGCCGGACGGAAGGGCGGCCGTCGGTCCTGCTTTTCCTCGACCTCGACGGTTTCAAGCAGGTCAACGACTCGCTGGGCCATCACACCGGTGACCGTCTGCTGGTCGGGGTCGCCGACCGGCTGCGGCAGTGCCTGCGCGCCGAGGACGTCGTCGGCAGGTTCGGCGGTGACGAGTTCCTGGTCCTGCTCGACGACATCACGCCGGGCCCCGGCCTGGACGCCCTGGTCGAGCGCATCACCGCGGCGATCTGCCGGCCGTACCACCTGGGCGAGCACGTCGCCCGGGTCGGCGTGAGCATCGGCACGGCCGCGTGCGGCGCCGACACGGGCGTCGAGCAGCTCCTGCAGGAGGCCGACCAGTCGATGTACCGGGTCAAGGCCACCCGCCGCGGCAAAGGTTCCCCGCGGATCGCCGTCCCTGCCGCCTGAAACCCCTGCCGCCTGAAACCGTGGACACGACCGCCGGGCAGGGGCGGCCGTGTCCACGGTCGATCAGGTGCGGGCGCGGATCAGGCGCGTCCGAGCAGCGCCAGCAGCAGGTTGAGAAGTGCGGCCAGTGCGTCGGCGCTGGGGAACGGGTCGAGCAGGCCGGCGATCGCGCACAGCAGGTTGCCGACCAGGTTGCCGGCCCCGGACACCGCGTTGATCACGAGGTGGACCTGGTTCAGGTCGACCACGAGCCCGAGCAGGTCCAGGTGCAGCGGGCCGAGGGTGAGGTCCAGGATCCGGCAGGTCGCCTGAGCGACGGCCGCGGGCGTGGTGACGGTCTCCTCGACGGTGCCGACCGTGGCGCCGGTCGAGTCGGTGAGCGTTCCGGTCAGTGTTCCGGTGGCCACCACGTCACCGTCGCGGGCCGCGAAGGCGGTCGGCGTGAAGCTGCCCGCGAACGAGCCGGTGCCGCCCGCCGCATCGGTGAAGGTGCCGGTGATCGGCGCGCTCGGCACGGCGGCCGCGGCGGGCGGCGCGACCGTGCGGGTCTGTGGGGCGGCGGCGGCGCCGGTGCCGGTGGCGGCCAGCCCCAGCGCCGCGAGCAGCATGACGACGATCATCGAGAGCCGTTGGCGGTGTGTCACGGTTCCTCCCTGGTTCACATCCGGTTCCGGGTTACACCGACAAGCCTCGATGTGTTCCGGCGCCCGCCACAGTGAGTTCTGTCATCGGTCCGGGGTGCCCCCTGTCATGTCGGCCGGTCATGCGAGCCAGCCCGCGTCCTCGGCGACCCGGACCGCTTCGAGGCGGTTGCGGGTTCCGGTCTTGCGCAGGATCACCGACAGGTAGTTGCGGACGGTTCCGGCCGTCAGGTGCAGCGTGGCGGCGACCTCCGCGGAGGGCATCCCGGAGCCGGCGACCCGCAGCACGTCGGCCTCGCGCGCCGACAGCGGGCTGCGGCCCGCGGCGACCATGGCCACGGCCAGGCGGGCGTCGATGACCCGTTCGCCCCGCGACAGCCGGCGGATGGCCCGGATCAACTCCCGGGGCGCGGCCTGGGTGCCGATCACGCCGCGGACGTGGCCGTCCAGCGCGCGGGTGACCCGTCCCGGAGCGTCCGGGCCGGCCAGCACCAGCGTCGCGCAGCCGGGATGCTCCGCGCCGAGGCGGGCGAGCAGTTGCAGGCCGTCACCGGCCAGCAGTGCGATGTCGACGACCGCCACGTCCGGCGGGACGGCGCGGGCCATGCCGAGCGCCTCGTGAAGGCGGCCCAGTTCGGCGACGACGGTCAGGTCCTCTTCCAGTGACAGGGTCGCGGCGAGGGCGCCGCGCAGCAGATTCATCGGTTCGACGAGCAGAATGCGGATCACGAAGGCCTCCCAGCCAGGGTTTCCGTGCGGGGGACGCCGGCATCCGAGCAGGAGGCCGGCGGGAGGAGGCGCCACCGGGTCGAGTCACCGGCGCCGCCCGATTCCGGGCCGCGTGATCAGCTGGGAGGACCGCAATACCGGACGGATCGCCCGGTGACGTGCACATTCGTGGAAGGCGGGACAGTGGCGGCCGACAGTCCGGGCCACCACGACGAGGGGCCGGCACTCATCGGCGACGCGCCGCCGGAGCTCTGCGACGGGCCCGCGGCGGCACACTGACCGTCCGAGGGCGGTGGCGAGGCGGGACCGGGCCCGTCCTCGTTCGCGCGAGGTTCGACCGCCGCGTCGACCGCCGCCGGCCTCTTCACTGCCGGTGACCCGCCGGGAGTCGCCTGCGGCTTCACGACCGGTGACCCGGCGGGAGCCGCCCGCGGCTTCACGACAGGTGAGCCGACGGGAGCCGCCGGGGGCGAGGCTTGGGCGGCGCCCACGACAACCGAAGCCCGAGCCGGCAGAACGGCAAGATCAGAACCACCCGCCGGTACGCCGGAAGCAGTCACGGGCAACGTGGCCACCATCGCCGGCGCCGTCCGGCCGGCCGCGTGCCGTACCGCCGCGGTGGTCTCTCGCAGGGCCTCCCGCGACCGGACCGCAAGCGTCTCCACCGCCGTGGTGGCCTCTCGCAGCACGACCCGCGGCCGGACCGCACGCGTCTCCACCACCGGCAGGGCGACACGCGGCTTCACGATCTTCAGCGGCGCCGCCGTCCGTATCTCCGGCTTCGCCACCCGCACCGGAACGGCCTTCCGAATCGCCGCCTTCTCGATCCGCACCGGCGGCTTCCTGACGGCCGGATTGCCGATCCGCACCGGCTTCCTGACGGCCGGCGTCTCCGCCGGCACCGGAATGGACCTCCGGCCGGTGGTCGAGGCCTTCGCGGCTCGCGGGACGGCGGCGATCTCTCCGGTGCCGACGGACGGCTTCGGGATCGCGGCCGGATTCCCCTCGTCGGCGCGGGCGGCGTGGTCGAACATGCTCAGGGCCAGGTAGGCGCCGGCGAACAGTCCGATCATCAGCAGAAGCTGGACGATGCGCCGTCCCGCCGTCGCCGACGTGGTCCCGCGCACGCTCCACCTCCCACCGAACTTCAGGCCATCGAAGGGTTTCTACCCACTATCCGAGGTCCGACACCGGCGGCCGGCCAGTTCGAAGAGGACGCGCAGCGTGTCGCCGCAGTCCTCGGCGTTCGTCATCACGGCCACGGCCGTGCCCGACCCGGGCCAGGCGAACGAGAGGCAGTTGTAGCCGGTGTTCTGCCCGGTGTGCCCGAAACACCCCTCGCCGAGCTCGGTGCCGAGCCCGAACCCACCGGGGACCTGCGGCGTCAGCATCTGCACGGCCAGCTCCGGTGCGAGCAGGGCGGATTCACCCGCGGCCGCACGGAGGATCTCGCACTCCAGCCGGACCAGGTCGGCCGGCGTGCTCCACAGACCGGCACCGGCCAGCTCCGGCTGCGTGTGCCAGCCGCCCGGTATCGGGACACCACCGGACTGGCCGCGGGCGGCGCGTTCGCGATGGACGTACGGGAAACCCTGGTCGAAGCTGCTGTCCACCATGCCCACCGGTTCCAGCACGAGCGCCGCCATCAGCTCCTCGAACGGGGTCCCGGTCACGTCTCTGAGAAGCTGCTCGAGGACGGCGTAGTGGCTGCCGGAGTACCGGAACTCGGTGCCCGGAGGCAGCTCCCGCCGGACCGGTGGCGTGTTGGCCGGCGGCTCACCCCGGAGGATCTGAGCCATCGAGGGTACGGGTGCGCCCGCCGCGTATCCGGGGAACCAGTTGCTGGTCAGGCCCGCGGTGTGGGCGAGCAGCTGCCGCACGGTCACCGTGCCGTCTCCCGGAAGCCGCCAGGAGCCGAGGTACGTGTTGACGTCCGCGTCGAGGTCGAGTACCCGGTCGGCGACCAGCCGCAGCGTCCCGAACGCGGTGACGTGCTTGCTGATCGAGCACGCCGGAAAGAGCAGGTCGTCGCCGTCGGTCCAGACGTCGCCGCCGGGCCGGCCGGCCGCGACCCCGGCAGCGGAGATCCGATCGTCGCCCTGGACCAGGTTCCGCCAGTCCTGTTCGAAGCCCATGACGGTCGAGTGGATCAGACCTGGCCGACCAGCTTCTCCCCGACCGAGGCGATCACGCCGTCGACCTCGTCGTCGTCGATGCCCTCCAGTTCGATGATCAGCCGGTCGACGCCCGCGTCGGCGTACCGGCGGACCGTGTCGAGGTCCGGCACCTCCGACGGCGTGAGCGTGATCTCCAGCTCGCCCAGCCCGGCCGGCCGCTGCCCGCCACGGGCGGTCTCGGCCAGGGTGCGCACCGACTGCGCGGTCTCGTCGGGGGACAGACCCCAGCCGTACCAGCCACTCCCCTGCCGGACGGCCCGGCGGTACGCGGCGGGCGAGTGGCCCCCGACCACGATCGGCGGGTGCGGGCGCTGGACCGGTGACGGGTGCTGGACGACACCGTCGTACGACACGAACCGGCCGGTGAACGACGGCGCGGAGCCCCACAACGCCCGCATCACGGCCAGGTATTCGTCGGTGCGGGCACCCCGCTCGGACAGCGTCACACCCATGGCGTTGAGTTCCGGCTCGACGTAACCCGCGCCGACGGCGACCGTCAGCCGGCCACCGGACAGCACGTCCAATGAGGTCAGCTGCTTGGCCAGCAGCACCGGCTGACGCTGCGGGAGCACGATGAGCCCGACTCCGAGGCGGACCCGGCTGGTCACGGCCGCGAGATAGGTCAGCGCGATCATGGCTTCCAGGCGGGGCGGGTTGCCCTCTCCGGCCGGGAGTGCGATGTGGTCGCCGACCCACAGCGACTCGAAACCCGCCTCCTCGGCCAGCCGGGCGCGCCGGGCCAGCACCTCGGGATCGACGTTGCGGTCACGGTGCAGCCCGTACAGCCCGAAATCCATCCGGTCACAGTACGCCTGAAATCATGGCGCGGTGAGCCACCGCTGCGGACCATCTGCCGGCTCTGACCGGGCGGCTCGTGCGTGAGGTCGCGGAGGCCGTGTCCGGCGATCCGGTCGATCCGACTCAGATCGCCAGCGCACCCGCGACACTCGGCCGGCCGGTCCCGCAGGTGGTCAGGGCGAGCAGCCCACGGCCGGTGACGGTGATGTCCGGGCCGAGCCGGCCCGGGTCGACGGAGAGCCGGGCCGCGACGTCGGTGGCATGGGCATGATCAGGGATGTCGTACGTGCGCCGCGCCCACTGACTCCGATCGGCGAGCGACACCCCGAACCCGTCGATGGCGAGCTGTTCATAGAGGACGGCCGGGCGCCCGGTCCGGGGCACGAAGTCGTCGTAGTAGCGGATCGCCGGCTCGTCGGCGGCCGGCGGCTCATCGTCGTCGTCCGGCGGTTCCCTCTCGAAGATGTCGTACTGGTCGATGACCGTTCCGCCCTCCGCCAGGCACCAGGCGGTCCAGCCGTCACCACAGCTCGCGCCGTACCAGTGGGCGACTCCGAACCGCCCGCTCAACCGGGCGCAGTGATCGCGTACCGCCTCCCGGAACGCCGCCTCGTCGTCGATGTGCGCCACCGACGGAACGGTGCCGAAGACCAGCGTCCAGCCGTTCAGCGCCGGTGTGACGTACATGCGCGAGCAGCGACCGTGCCCGCCGACGTCCCCGTTGTGGTGGTCGCTGGTCCAGGCGGAGGCGCCGAGCCGCATCGTCACCGGCCGCGCTTCGGTCAGCGCGAACGCGTCCAGCACCGCCTGCTGTCCCATGGCCGACGGCACGGCGTACCAGGACCCGCACAGATGCATCGGCTCAGGGGTCTCCCCCGGTGACCTGACCTCGATGAGCCGGGCGACCGCTCGCTGGTCGGCGGCGTCCAGAGCGTCCCACCCACCGATGTCCGCGAGCGCCGTCAACGCCGCCCGGCGGGCGCGTCCGGAACCCCGCCGCACCGCGCGCAGTCCCGGAATGGCCGCCGGGCCGATCGCACCACAGGCCCAGCGCACGCTCTCGCGTACCTCGGCGTCGGGGTCTTCGAAAAGCGCGACGAGGTCGGGCAGAAACGGCTCCGCCCGCGCCTTCAACCGCTGCAGTGCGTGCACAGCGCCCAAACGCACCGCGGGACTGTGATGGCGCAGCGCCGACCGGTAGATCGCCGTGTCCGGCACGTCGAGGCCGGCGAAGGCGGACCGGCATCGGCGAGCCACCTCCGGCGTCGGCGCCGCGGCGAGGGCGTCGACCAGCGGCGCGAACGCCGCCACACCGATCCGCCGCAGCACAGCGGTGAGCCGATACCAGGCAATGGCCGAGGACTCGTCACACAGTTCGACCAGCACCGGGCCGACCGCCGGCGCACCGGCCTCGACCAGCGTCCGCTCGGCCTCCGGCTCGTCGACCGCGAGCCGCTCCAGCAGCACGTCGAAATCCACACCCCATGATCGCTCGCCCGGGCCGTTGGCGCGGGGCGGGGCCGCGTTCATGCCTGACGCAGGCGGCCGAGGGTGTGGCCGGTGGCGCGTTTGCACAGGTAGGCGGCCCGCTCGTAGGAGAGGCGACGCCGGCCGGTCTCCGGGCAGAGGTCGGCGGGCGCGGGAGGGCGGCCGGGGCCGGGCCGCCGGTCGGAGAGGAAGAGCGGGCCGCGGGTACGGCCGGCGATCAACTCCGGGAGCAGGCCGGCCGTACCGGAGCGCCAGACGATCGTCGCGCCGCGGGCGCTGCGGTCGTCGAGGTCCAGATCCTCGACGTTGAGGGCGAGCACCGCCCCGGCCTTGGCGGCCGACTCCCGCAGCAGGATCCAGAGCACGCGTTCACGAAGCGCCGGCGGAGCGTCGGTCTCGGGCGGAGGGCTGCGGTCCGCGATGCCTGCGGGTACCGGGCGGGGCTGGAGATCGGCGGCGAGCGACGGTTCACCGGACCAGCCGGCGAAGGAGCGGATCGCGGCCACGTGACGGTTCCAGGTGCGCGGCGCCACGTCAGGCCAGCTCAGGGTGAAGATCTCGGCGAGCCGGGCGGCGGTCAGGCCGGCCAGAGGGGTGCGGTCACCGGCGAGGTGGGTGATGCGGTTCAGGGTCTGGCCGTACGCGCGGGCGGTGGCCGGGCGCAGCGGGGCGAGGAACTCGGCCACCGCCGGGCCGAGCAGGCGGCCGTGTTCCTCGGGCACGTCGAGGGCGGCCGCACGGCGCAGCAGGAAGTCGCGCTCGGCGGTGTTGCGGGCCAGGGTCGCCGCCCGTTCCAGTTCCCGCCGGGCCTCGATCGGGCGGCCGAGGCGGATCAGCAGGTCGCCGCGGACTCCGGGCAGCAGGTGGTAGGCGGCCATCTGCGGGTCGGCGCGCAGTTCGTCGAGCAGGTCGAGGCCGGCTCGGGGGCCGTACGCGAACGCGACCGCCACCGCACGGTTCAGCCGGACGACCGGGGTCGGGAGCAGGCGCTCCAGAGCCTGGTAAAGCGTGCTTATCCGTACCCAATCGGTCTCTTCGGCGGTATGGCAGACCGCGATCGCCGCCTGCAACACGTAGGGGCCGGTCGGACCGCCCGCCTCCCGGGCGCGCAACATCGCCGCGAAGCCGCGCCGGATGAGCAGCTGGTCCCACCGGCCACGATTCTGCTCGTGCAACGGGATCGGCTCGCCGGACGGACCGGTGCGCGCCGCCGACCGGGACTGCTGGATCTCCATGAGCGCCACGAGACCGTGCACCTCGGCCTCGCCAGGGGCGAGCACGGCGAGCATCCGGCCGAGCCGCAGAGCCTCCAGGCAGAGGTCGGCGCGGATCAGGTCGGCGCCCGAGGTGGCCGCATAACCCTCATTGAAGATCAGATACACGACTTCGAGTACGGACGACAGCTGCGCGGACGGCTCATAGGCGACGTTCGCCTCGGCGAGGGTGCGCTTGGCCCCGGCGATGCGGTGCGCGATCACCTGCTCGCCGACCAGGAAGGCGCGGGCGATCTCGGCGGGGCTCAGACCGGCGACGACACGCAGGGTGAGCGCCAACCGGGCCTCTGTCGGGAGCACCGGATGACACGACGTGAACATCAGGCGCAGGACGTCGTCCTCGGTCGGTTCAGGCAGCCGGGCCAGGTCGGGGGCGAGCCGATCCTGCGTGCGGGACCGCCGGATGTGGTCCACGGCCCGGCGCTTGGCGGTGGTGGTGAGCCACGCGCCGGGGTTGTCCGGGATGCCGGACGCCGGCCACTGTTCGAGGGCGGCGACCAGGGCGTCCTGTGCCAGTTCCTCGGCCAGGCCGACGTCGTGCACCAGCCGCAGGAGCCCGGCGACGATGCGCGCGGACTCCTGCTTCCAGACGGCGCCGACCGTGGCCGAGAGGTCGGTCACGGACCGTAGACCTGGTGGATCATGCTCTCGCCGTCACCGACGATCTTGCGGAAGCGGCGGCCGAGCTCGATCGCCTCCTCCTTCGAGCGGACCTCGATCAGGGCGAACCCGCCGATCGCCTCCTTGGCCTCGGTGAACGGCCCGTCGGTCACGGTGATCTCGTCGCCGGCCGAGGTCATCCTGAAGCCGGCCGGATCCAGACCGCCGGTCGCGAGCAGGACACCGGAGGCGGTCAGCTCCTCGACGAACGCGGCCATGTCGGCGTAGAGCTTCGCGTCCGGTTCGGCTCCGCCGGCCTTCTGCATCATCAGGTAACGCATGGTGTTTCTCCGTTTCGTCGTGCCTGCTTCCGCCCCGGCGTCGAGCGAGTCGATGTGACAGGTAATCCAAGCATTACCTGTCACATCGACGGAACCGACGTCGGGGCATGAAGATGAAGAACGACACCGCACCCGCCGCCGGAACTCACTCGATCACGTCGCCGCGCGTGGCACTGGCCGTCGCCGGGCCGCTCTGGGCGGCGGTGTCGCTCGCCCAGGCCGCCACCCGCGACGGCTTCGACCTGATGCGGCACCCGCTCAGCCTGCTCAGCACCGGCGCGCTCGGCGGGGTGCAGATCGCCAACTTCGTGGTGGCCGGTGTGCTCATGGTGGTGGGCGCCGGCAGCCTGGCCGGGACGTGGGCGCCCCGTCTGGCCCGGATCGCCGGCTTCGGCATGATCGCGGCCGGGCTGCTGGTGATGGACCCGGGCGGCGGCTTCCCGGCGGGCCACGACGAGGTGCCGGCGACGATGAGCTGGCACGCGCTCGGCCACATGGCGGCCGGGACGGTGTCGTTCACGGCGCTGATCGCCGCCTGCTACGTGCTGGCGAAGCAGGCGGCGACGCGCGCCTCGGCCGTCGCCGCGGCGCTCTCGGGAACAGCCCTGCTGGCCGGCTGGCTGTGGGCGATGTCCGGCGGTACGGCCGGCACGCTGACCCTGGCGGTCGGCGCCATCGCGGCGATGCTCTTCCTCTCGTGGACCGCTCTGCGCTCACGCTGAGCCGTCGTGGACCGCCCCGCGCCGGGTGCCTGCTTCTTGAGGCGGCGGCTTCCGGCATGCCAATCCTCGGAACGTGCTGCCCTGCCTGGCCGAAGCCGCGGACTCGCGGTATCCCGCCGAGGACTTCGTCAGCAGGGTCCGGCAGGAGCGCGACCGCATGGCCGGCCGCGTCGAAGCCCGGAGCAGGAATCCGCATGCCATCGACGCCTGACTGGACGCCGTCGCCAGGAGCTAGGGAGCCTTCGTAGTCAGGGTCCAGCCCGCCGGCCGCGGCGCCGGGTTCGGGTGGCTGTTGATCGACCGGCGGTGGCTGGCGAACCCTTCCCGGCGCCTTTTGATCGACCGGCGGTAGCTGGCGAACCCTTCCCGGCGCCTTTTGATCGACCGGCGGCGGCTGGCGAACCCTTCCCGGCGCCTTTTGATCGACCGGCCGTGGCCGGTGACCCCTTCCCCGCGCGGGAGGCAGCCGTATCCCGGTGCCCGACCCGTAGAACGGACGTAGTTGATCGTCCAGCACCGGAACGTGGCGGTATGGGCCGTGAGCCGTAGCCCAGGCCGGTATCACCGAGCCGGCGGCGGGCTCACACGTAGCTGCTGCGCGTGACCCTGACGTCGCGGTGGCGACGGCAGGCGTCCACAGATCCGCAGTGTGGGAGCGCACCGTCGTTGCCGGCGACGTCAGGCGCACACGCGAAGCCCGGCGTGGTGCGGACGGCGCAGTGCAGGAGAAAAGTGTCCCGCCCTGTGAGCGGGGCCACGCCGGACCTTTATTTTACAAAACGTTCGGTAATATACGAACGTCCCCAACGAGTGCGAAGGGAGAACGCGATGTCCGAGACGAAGACCGCCGTGGTGATCCTGTCCGACCCGACCCCGGATACGGAGGAGTCGCTGGCCCGGGTGTTCAACGCGCTCGCCGCCGCCTGGGAGTACGGCCGGAACGGTGAGGCGCTGGTGCTGCTCCAGGGAGCCGGCACACGCCGGCCGGAGAGGCTGCGGGACACCACCCACCCGGCACCTCCGGGGTGGCGAGCCTGCGGGAGCTGAGCCGGCAGGGCTACCAGATCATCACGTTCAGAGGGGAGCCACCATGTCCCGTTCCGCGGTATTCCACTGGGGAGAGCTGCAGGCCCAGGCCAGAGCCGGTCTCAGCGAGCAGGCATCGGCCGTCTCGCGCCTGGTTCGACCACTGCTCCCGGACGGCGCCGACGATTTCCTCGCCCATCAGAATCTGCTGGCGGTCGGCGCACAGGCCGACGACGGCAGGCTCTGGGCGTCGCTGTTCGCCGGACCGCCGGGCTTCGTCACCGCCCCTGACGACGAGTCGGTGCGCGTACTGGCCCGGCTCGCCGGCGACGATCCGGTCGCACCGATGACCCGGCGTGCCGGCAAACTGGCCCTGCTCGCCATCGACCTGCAGACGCGCATCCGGCTGCGGATGAACGGCACGTCCACGCCACTGCGGGAGGGGCTCCTGCTCACCATCGAGCAGAGCTTCCCCAACTGCCCGAAGTACATCCAGAAGCGCAGCGTGGCCGGTCTGCAGGCGGCAGAGGGCAAAGGATCAGGAACGGACAATGTCGTACGGGTGGACGCGCTGGAAGAAGCGTTGAGCGGGCTGGTCGCGCGCGCCGACACGTTCTTCGTCGCGTCGGCGTCCGAGGACGGCGACCCCGACGTCTCGCATCGCGGCGGAAACCCCGGTTTCGTCGAGGTGTTGTCGCCGACCCGGCTGCGGTGGCCCGACTACGTGGGCAACAGCATGCTGATGACGCTGGGCAACATCACCGAGAACCCACGCACGGGACTGATCTTCGTGGACTGGGCGACCGGGACGACACTGCAGATGACGGGCCGTGCCGAGGTGCGGTGGACCGGAGGCTCGCGATCGGTGGAGTTCGACCTCGACGAGGCTGTCCTCCGGCCGTACGCGCTGCTGATGAACTGGTCGGCGCCGACGCCGTCCCGGTTCAACCCGCCCCTGCCGGCCTAGACACCTTTCACAGTCGGGGTTCCCTGCCCGTCAGCCGCATCCGTCTGAGCCGTCGGTGGCGCCCGGTCGGCTGACGGCCCGGCGTTACCGTCGTGGGCTCCGGGGCCGCGGGGGTCGGTTACCGCCGCGACCCGGTGCTGGACGATCAACTAGGGCCGTTTTCGGCGCCGGGCTCCGGGATATCGCTGCCTCCAGCCCGGTAAAGGGTTCACCGCCCACGGCTGGGCGGTCAAGCGGCCCGGGGAAGGGTTCACCGGCCACGGCTGAGCGACCAACGGCCCGGTAAAGGGTTCACCGCCCACGGCTGGGCGATCAAGCGGCCCGGGGAAGGGTTCACCGGCCACGGCTGAGCGACCAACAGCCCGGGGAAGGGTTCGCCGCCCACGGCTGGGCGATCAGGCGGTCCGGGACAGGATTGTCCTCACCAGCCCCAACCAGACCCTGACCGTAAAGGGTGTCTAGTCCGAACCGGTCAGCAGGGTCCGCGGGAGCCCTGCAAGGGCCAGCTGGAACTCGGCCGGATCCTCCAGCACCCGCGCGACGACCAGCGCACCTTCGATGCTGACCAGCGCGGTTCTGGCCCGGCGATCAGCGTCCCGCGGCGTGGCTCCGGCTCGCCGGGCGACATCGGCCATGGCCGCCAGCCAGACGGTCGCCAGACGGGCGGCCCGGGCCCGGATGTCGTCCGGCGCGCCGCGCAGGGTCATCGTGTCCAGGACACAGCCGAGGCGGCCGTCGTCGTAGAAGCGCCCGACCCGCCGGGCCATCTCCTCGACGGCCCCCGAGAGATCGTCTTCCGAGTTCAGCGGCTCGAGGATCGCGCCGAACGCCCGCTCCACCGAGTCGAGGACCGCCGCGGCCATGCCCGGCTTCCCGTCCGGAAACCGGTGATAGAGGCTCGCGCGGTGCAGGCCCGACGCCGACGACAGGTCGGTGAGGGAGGCACCCGCGTACCCGGAGCGCCGGAAGACCTCGGTGAGGCGCTTCAGCAGCGCGTCCTCGTCAATGCTCGGCGCTCGTCCCATGGCCCGATATTACCGAACATCCGGTAAACAAAAGAAACAGCGTCACGAGCCGCCCGCATCGTCGCCTATCGAACGCGACCGGCCGAGGCGCTGTCAGCGGCCTCGCCTCAGATCCAGGCCTCCCAGCTGTCACCGCAGAACTTGCCACCGCTGACCTTGATGCAGGCCCGTGCGATGTAGCGGGTGCCCGAACTCATCCCCGTCGGCAGGGGGCCCTGATGGCCCACAATGCAGCCCCAGCCGGCACTTTTGATCAACGACCCACCGGTGGTACGCAACTCGAGCGAAGTGCCGGTGCAGTTGCCCGGCAGCCGGTTGAAGTACGCGTCGGGCAGCGCGGTGCTGCCCTGGTTGCTGATGCACGATGTCAACGAGAACTCGCCGCTGGACCAGGTGCGGCACCCACCACCGGCTGCGTGCGCGGTGGCCGGGACGGCGACCGCGGCCACCGTCATCGCCGTGGCCAGTGCGAAGCCTTGAACAACAGTACGGACAGTCATTGGCAACCCCCGTTCGCCTCAGAATCCGGAACGTACACATAGAGGTAGATCAATTCAAGGGCGTCCGGCACTCCGCCACATGGGCCCGCGCCGCCGGGATCGGGGCGGGCGGACCGTCGCCGCGCCGTGATGCACCGGGTCAGCGGGCGTGCCTGCGGTGCAGCGCAGCAAGCTGCGCCAGGATCTCGGCCACCAGCCGGCGCTGATCCGACGTGAGGGCGGCCGCGGCGCGGTCGATGTCGCCGGCCAGCGGTTGCAGCTCGGTGACCAGGCGCTGCATGGCCTGAGGTGTGACGGTGACCGTCTGGCGGCGCCGGTCGGACGGGTGCGGCCGGCGCTGGACGTGGCCGCCTTGCTCCAGCCGGTCCACCAGGCCGGTCGCGGCCCCGGACGTGAGCCCGAGCAGACGCCCGAGCTCGACCGGGCCCAGCGGCTCCTCGGACACGGCCAGGTGCTTGAGAGCCAGGTAGTCGCCGGCCGACAGGCCCATCCGCCGGGCCACGGCGGCGTCCATCTCGGCGGCCGCGACGGCGAGGTGGTGCATCGTCCATGCCAGATCGGCGGGGGTTTCCGGTGAGGAGGGTGTCACGCGTTCCAGCGTACGGTAGCTTGGTTTCTAAGCTACTCATTTGGTGAGGCGCTCAAGTTTGAGGTGCCCATGTCTCAGGACTTCCACGACCGCCTCCGGTCGCTCGTGCTCGCCGGGAGCTGCGTGGCCTTCGTCGCCACCCCCACCCTCGGGGCGCTGATCGGTGAGGGCGAGCAGACCCGGCGGTACGACACGGTGATCACTCCCCCGGACTACGCCTTCGCGGTGTGGGGGCCGATCTTCGCCGGCTGCCTGGCGTCCACCGTCGTCCAGTGCCTGCCGGGTGGACGGTCCGATCCGGTCAGCCGCCGGGCCGGATGGCCGCTGATCGGGGCGTACGCGGTGAACACCGCCTGGTCGCTCGCCGCGCAGCGGGACCGATTCGAGCTCACGCCATACCTGCTTCCGGTGGCCACCGCCTGCGCCGCCGTGGCCCACATCCGGCTCCAGGGAACCCGTCCGCGCACCGGCTGGGCCTCGGCCACCCCGGCCAGCACCGGACTGTTACTGGGCTGGACCGCCCTGGCCAGCACGGTCAACATCGCCGCCGGAGCCGTCGCGGCCGGGACCGACAGGACGGCCCCACGCACGGTGACCGCTTCGGCGATCGGCCTGCTCGCTGCCTCCGCCGCGGTGGCCGCGGGCGTCGCGGTCAGCCGCCGAGGCGGTACGACGCTGGCGCTCGCCTCGGCCTGGGGCCTGCTGACGACCGCGGCCACGCGGGGCAGACCGCGCAGCATCCGGCTGGCCGCCGCCGCGGGCGCCACCGCGATCGCCGCGGCCCGATCCTTCGCGGCGCGAACGCGACCGTGATCTTCCGGGCCGGGTCAGCGCCGCGAGGCCGCCAGCGCCCGGTTCCCGTTCGCCCCGGCCCGCCGCGTGACGGCCGCAACCGCGCGCCCCGTCCCCGTCCCCGCACATGTCCGTCTCCACGGCACAGGTCCGGGGACCTCACGAAGCGAGGCTGCAGAATTTCTGGATGCTTTCTGTAGCCGTTCTGTCACGGTCGTGCAAATGGCGGCGACTGACTGCTCAGCGCCCCTCGAGCACTACAGAAATCGACAGAATGAAGCGGCTCGCCATCGGCACGGAATAGCACCGCAAATGATCCACCGAATTTAGGTATTGATCGACATTGACGCCTTGTTGAGGGGTGTCTTACCGTGGTGGCCGACATCGTGCGCACGACGACCATTCGGATGCGACACCTCTACTCGGAGGATGATGTGAAGAACGGGGCGAACCGGCTTCGGGCCGGGGGAATGATTCGACGATCAGCAGCGATGGCGGCCGTCTCCGCGGGCGCATTCGTCGGGGCGATTCTGATCGCGCCGACAGCGGCGCAGGCACACGAACAGACGGTCTTCCTGGACCGTGCCGGCTGCGGCTATTACGGCTGGAGCAACCACGGTCAGGCCGAGACGGCTCGCTACAGCGGCAGCTGTTCGGGCCACGCCTGGCTGCGGGTGAACTGGAACGGCAATCTCAGCAGCTGGACGCATGGGCTGCCCAGCGTGCGCTTCACCGCACCGGGCCTCAGCGGCATCGCCTACAGCCAGCACAAGTCGTGTGAAACCTGCTCGGTCTCCACGATCCTGCACTAGGCGGAAATGATGCGGCCACTCCGGCGGATGCTCGTGGCCGGGATGTTGCTGCTGGGACTGGCCGGCTGCGCCGAGCCGGACCGCAAGGTCGACGGCGAGGTGCCGACCGCCCAGTCCCAGCAGTACCTGAGCCAGCACGAGCGCGCCGAAGGGCTCGCGGCCCAGCAACGCCTTCTGGCCGATCGGGTGGCGAGCCGCCAGGATTACGAGGCAAGCGTGGACGGATTGCAGCGCTGCCTTTCCACGCACGGAATCTCTCTGGTCAACGAAGGCTGGAATCCTGTCGACCAGACTTCGATGATGCTGTGGTATCGAGCACCCGGCAAGCCGGACGAGTACGTCGCCGGATATGGCGATGACTGCCAATCAGCATATCTTTCGGCCGTGGCCGATGAGTACCGGAAATCCACCGAATCCATCATGGCACCCGAACTCATGACGTTGACGCGAAATTGTCTGACGGCAAAAGGTATCGAGGTGCGCGGCACCGAGAAAGGCATGCCCGACCTGCTGGCGTCGAGTGACCGGCACGAGTCGGTGACGACCTGTGTGGAGAGCGGCGTCAACAAGCTCTATCCGGGAATTCCGGTACCGGTGGGCTGGTAGACACCGGCCACCGGACGCGGACGACCGTGCCGGGTCCGACGGCGGCGCCTCCAAGATCGCCCACTTCGCCACACACCCGCCACCCGCCACACACCCGCCACCCGCCACACACCCGCCACCCGCCAACCGGCACCCGGGGGCCCGCCACCCGCCAACCAGCACCCGCGGGCCCGCCACCCGCCGCCCTCAAGCCGCGGGGCACACGCCCGGCCTTCGCGTGTGCTCCCGACGTCGCCGGCAACAACGGTGAGGTCACCCACTACGGAGCTGTGGACGCCTGCCGTCGTCATCGCGACGGCAGGGTCGCACGCAACGGCTGCGTGTGACCTCGCCGCCGCAAGACCGACCCCCTCCACGGCGGCACTGTCCGGGGCACAGTGCGCCGCTCGATGAGCGTCACGGATCGTGGGGGCCAGGGGCCAAGGGCCAAGGGGCAAGGGCCAAGGCCAAGCGCAAGGGCCAAGGCCAAGCGCAAGGGCCAAGGCCAAGCGCAAGGGCCAAGATTCAGGGGTTCAGGGGTTCAGGGGCTCAGAGGCTCAGAGGCTCAGAGGCTCAGAGGCTCAGAGGCTCAGAGGCTCAGAGGCTCAGAGGCTCAGGGCCTGCTCGACCCAGCGCCGCAACACCGCCGCCGGGGCGGCGCCCGACTGTCGCGCTTCGACCTCGCCGCCCTTCATCACCAGGAGGGTCGGCACCGCCTGGACCGCGAAGCGCCGTGACAGCACGGGCGCCCGGTCCACGTCGACCTTGACCAGCTTCACGCGTCCGGCCAGGTCGCGGGCCACCTGCTCCAGGGCTGGACCGACCATGCGGCACGGCATGCACCACGCAGCCCACAGGTCGACGACGACCGGCAGAGGTGACTGCTCGACGATCCCGGCGAAGGTGACGTCGTCCGCGACGGTGATCCACGGCAACGGCTTGCGGCATTTCCCGCACACTGGCGTGCCGGTCGCGATCGGGCGGATCCGGTTGCGCTGCCCGCAGCCGACGCAGGCGACGATGTCGCTCACCATGACTCCAGGATGGCATCGATGTCGTCCGGCGGGGTCATCGGGTGAACGGGCCGCCGCCGGTGAAGGCGTAGTCGGCGAAGCGGGTGCCGATCCGCTGGTGCGCTTCCGGGCCCGGGTGCAGGGCGTCCGGAAGCGGCAGCTCTTCGGCGTCGTCCGGCCCGTACAGCGAAGTGCCCTCCAGGAAGTGAAGGTTCTTGTCACTCGCCCGCCGGTCGGCCAGCGAGCGCAGCTCCCGCCTGATCACCCGCAGCGTCAAGCGGCCCAGCGCCTCGTCACCCGGCGTCCCGGTGGCGACGAAACGCACCTGACCGGTGCCGATCGAGGCGGGGTCGATCGCGCCGGGGCCGGGCGTGTCCTCATGGATGCCGCAGAACAACGGCGAGATCAGGATCAGCGGTACGTCCGGATGGCCGTCACGGATCGTGTCGAGGAAGCCGTGGACGGCGGGCACGAAGGTGCGTACCCGCATCCCGTCGAGGTTCACGACGTTGATGCCGAGCTTGACGCTGATGTAGTCGGCCGGAGCGTCACGGATCACGCGGGCCAGGAACGGGTCGACCTGCGCGCTGCCGCCGAGGCCGAGGTTGCGCAGGTCGACACCGGCGCGGCGGGCCGCCACGGCCGGCCAGATCTCGCTGGGCGCCAGGGCGTTGGAACCGTGGCTGATCGAGCTGCCGTGATGCACCCACAGCGGCCGCTCGGTGTCGTCCGCCTCGATCGGGGCGTCGGCCCGCAGGTCGACCAGTTCGAGGCTCTCGTTGTGCGGCAGCCAGATCTCGATCCGATGATCACCATCGGACAGGCCGGACACCGTGGTGGTGTGCGGTTCGCCGGCGTGGAAGCTCGTGCCGCCGCTCGCCAGGTCCACCTCGACGCGGTCGCCGCCGCCGAGTTCGTCGCGGACGGTCAGCTCGCCGTCGACGTAGACGTCGATGCGGCCGCGCGGGCGGTCGACGCCCGGGTACGCGATCCGCGTCGGGTGGGTCACCAGGTCGAATCGGCTCGCCGTGGTCCGGAACACCAGGCGGACGCCGGACGGCTGGCCCTCCATCGACAGCAGCTGCCCGTCGGGGAACTGGTCGCGGACCCACGCGGGTAACCGGTGTGGCCGCAGGCCACGTGCGGTGACCTCGGTCTCGGCGGCGCCGCGGATCAGTTCGCGCAGGACGTACATCAGGATTTCCCTTCGGTCGGCCAGGATCGGAAGACGGTGTCGAGTGCCTCCAGGGCGCGCTGCCAGGACACCTCGGTGGCGGGTTCGCGGTGGGCGAAGGCGCCGTTCGCCTCCAGCGCCAGGAAGCCGTTGACTGTGGCGCCGAGCAGCCGGGTGGCGTGCACGAGCTCAGCCTCGGGCAGCTCGTAGCCGCGGAGCATCGCCAGGGTCAGCGCGGCCACACGGCCGGCCGGTTCCGAAGCGACGGTCGCCGCCGTGGCGGGGCGCTGCAGAGCGGTCCAGCGGCCGGGACATCGCCGGGCATAGTCACGGTGCGTCCCGGCGAAGGCGGTGAGCGCGTCCCGCCCGGAGCGGCCGCCGATGGCCACGGCGATCGCGTCGGCGAGTTCGGCGAGGGCGAGCTGGTGGACGCCCTCGAGCAGCGCGGACCGGTCGCGCACGTGGGAGTAGAGGCTCGCGGTCTGCACACCGAGATGGCGGGCCAGAGCGGACAGGGCGAGCTCGTCGAATCCGCTCCGGTCGGCCAGGTCCGCGGCCGCCGTGATGACGGCCGCCGAGGTCAGGTTGGCGCGTGGCATGCACCCAGCCTACAACCTGTAGCGCAAAACCTAAAGCCTTTAGGTTTGAAACAGGACCTCGCCGTCAGGTGTCGCGGCCAGTGGCGCAACGAAGCAGGACGACACTGAAGGCCAGAATCCATGCGAGCCACAGCAGCCAGCCCACCAGACCGGCCGCCGCCAGCGGATTGACGTCACCGATGCCGCGCAGGTCGTGGCGGAGGCGAACAGAAGAAGGGCGGCCAGCAAACCGACACCGGCATGCCAATCGCCGGGGCGGTGTAGGACCGCATCAACCGATCGGTTGGCGGGAGGACTCGTCCACCGTTGGATGAAACGGCCTCGCGGCGCGACGACGATAGTGGCATGACCGAGATGAGCACACGCCGCGGCAGCAACTTCCTCTCGTACAAATCGAATGGCTCGATCCTCAGTGTCTGCTCGACGGACTCCGTCCTGTCGATCGGGTCGGTCGGGTCCATCCTGTCCGTCGGCTCGTTCGGCTCCGTGCTGTCGGTCGGGTCGGTCGCCTCGTTCGGGTCGGTCCTGTCGGTCGGCTCGTTCGGGTCGCTGTTCGCCGTCGGCGCGTTCGGGGCAGTGCTGACCGCCGGATCGTTCGCGGCTGGTCTGGGTGCTGCGGTCGCCGTCGCTGTCGCGGTTCTCCTGATCGGCCGAGCCGTCCGAAATTGATCGGTGGCGTCGGGAACATCGCGGCGCCTCCCCGCCTCTCACCACCAACGACGAGGCAGGGGGAGACATGAACGAGTACCTGGACGGCAACGGCGACGGCTACTTCGAGACCGTGGCCGCCGACCGCAACGCCGACGGCGTGGCGGACATGCTGTCGACCGACGCCGATCTGGACGGCATGATCGACGGCGTGGGCCTCGACCAGGACGGCAACGGCATCCTGGACGTGGCTCTCAGCGACCGTGACGGGGACGGCGTCTTCGAGACCGCCGGCGTCGACACCGACCAGAACGGCCTGATCGACGGCGTCACGGTCGACGACACCGGCGACGGTGTGTACGACAGAATGGTGATCGACGCGAACGAGAACGGCGTCGACGACGCGGCCGAAGGTCTGACCACGGTGGTCGGCGGCGCGGCGACGTTCAACGGGCCCACCGGTCTGATCATCGAGATCGCGGACCAGACCGGCCAGATCACCGGCGGCACACCGGACAGTGACGGGGACACGTTCGCCGACGACCGGGACGCCGCGCCGTACGACCCGAGCCGCGCGTGATCATCCACGACCCCGCGCGTCACCTGGCCGCGGCCACCGTCGTTCCATGGCCCGGCCTGCTCAGCGGCAGCCTCGGTGCCGGCTGGGCGGTCAGCCCGCTGCATACGACCGGTTCGGTGCCGGCCACGGCGGCCCGCTACGAGCGTTCGTGGCGGGCGCCGGCGCTGGTCAAGCGGATGGCGTGGCCGTGCTGGCCGGGTGGCCCGCCGGACCGCTATGACACGGTCGCGGGCACCGGCTGGTCATTGGCAACGGCGGGGACGACCACCTCCTCACGAGGACGCGGCGCTGGGCGTCACGCTCGACGAGCTGCTGCCGGCGTTGAGGGTCGACGCGGACTGACCGTGATCAGCCGGATTCCGGGCGCAGCAGTGCGGCCATCGCGGCGCGCGCCCGGTACAGGCGGCTCTTGACCGTCTGCACGCCCACGCCCTGGTGCGCGGCGATCTCCTCGTAGCTGAGATCGCCGTACTCACGCAGCACCAGGGCGCTGCGGAACGGCTCCGGCACCTGCTCCAGCGCCGCCTGCACCCGGTCGCGCTCGGCGTGCTCGCCGGCATGATCGTCGACGACCATCAGGTAGTCGTGGGCCTCCGGGTCGAGCGGCGTGTCCCGGCGGCGCCGCACGATGCCGAGGGCAGCGTTGGCGGCGATCCGGTACAGCCACGTGCTGAACCGGGCCTCCTGCCGGAAGCTGCCGATGTGCTGCCAGGCGGCCATCAGCGCGTCCTGCATGGCGTCTTCGGCGTCGGCGTGGTTACCGGTCAGCCTCAGGCAGATGGCCCACACCCGGGTACGGCACTCGCCGGCCAGCGTGGCGAACGCGGTGCTGTCACCGGCGCGGGCCCGCTCGACGAGTTCCCGGTACGTGCTCACGAAGCGGCTCGCCGGGCGATCAGCTGGTACGAGCGGGCGAGCACCCGTCCGGCCTCCACTTCGGCGGGCATCAGGGCGAACGCGGCCCGCGACTGCGCGGCCGCGCCTGCCTCGCGTGCCGCGGCGGCGATCTGCCCCGGTGTCGCGTCGCCGGGCAATCCGAGCCGGGCGGCGTCGGTCGTGTCGGCGCTGACCCGTTCCAGCGCGATCCGCAACGGCGACGCGGGCGCCTCGGCGACCAGAGATCTGAGGGCACGGAGCTCGCGTACGGGATGGAGCTCCGGATCCAGCCGTGCCTCCTCGATCAGCGCGAGGGCCGCGTCGGCGCCGGCACGCTGTGCCGCACGGGTCAGCACCGTCAGCGCCCGGACGGCCTTCAGCGCGTGAGCGCGGTTGAGCAGGCCGCGGCGCAGCAGATGTTCGACCCGGCCGATCCCGGACACCGACTCCATCCAGCCCACCAGCCGGTGTGCTCCGGCACGGGCCTCTTCACGTCCCCGGTGCACGCCGTAGTTGCCCAGCAGCGGATACAACCGCTCGAGGGCGCCGGCGTCGACCCCGTCCGGCAGCGGCAGGCGGTGGCGCAGGCGCAACCGCTGTTCGGGCACGTCCGCAGCGGCGGCGAGGGTACGGGCGTCCTGCTCGCGGATGCGGCCGGTGCGGGCGGTCTCGGCGAGCAGTCCCGACACGGCGACGACGGCCGACACATCGGTGGCACGGGCGGCGGCCAGCCGTGCGGCCTGGGCGTCCGCGGCGTCGAACGGGTCATCCACCCCGGCGCCGTCGAACAGGTCGGCCTGTGACAGCACGCCGATCGCGTTGACGGCGCCGGCGCCCAGCTCACCGGTCGCGGCGCGGAACTGCTGCAGGAAGGCGACCTCGTCGTGACGTTCGGCCTCGCGGAACACGAACAGCACCGCATCCGCCTGCCCCGTCTCCGCGTCCGCGGCGCCGAGCACCGCCTCACGGGTCGCGGCCTCGTTGCCGGCGGTCAGCGTGGCCAGGCCGGGAGTGTCGATGACGATGTGTTCGCGCAGCGCGCCCGCCTGCAGGTGCACCACGATCCGGGCGATGCCGGCCGGCGGCGGCAGCAGATGCTCCGGCAGCCGTCCGTCCACCAGCGCGAGGTCGCGATGGGTGCCGTCACGCATCTGGAGTTCGGCACGTTCCGGAGCGCCGTACCGGTACCAGGTGACGACCCGGGTGCACTCGCCGGCCGAGGTGGGCGCGATCCGGCGGCCGACCAGGGCGTTGACCAGCGTGGACTTGCCTGCTTTGACCCGGCCGACGACCGCGAGCCGCAGGGGCTCGGACAGTCCCTGCCGGATCCCGGCGGCAGCCTCGCGGCCGGTGTCGTCGAGCAGCGGCGCGATCTGCTCGCACAGGCGGCCGATTCGGGCCGGGACCGGGTGTGTCAACGCCGCCCCAGGTGGTTGCGGATCCGGCTGGCCACGTCGGTCGGACTGGGACCGCGCAGGTGCAGCTCGGCGGCCGGCGGCGGGCAGGTGGCGCCCGGCCGGAAACTGGTGCTGACCACGATCCGGCGCTGGGCGTTGGCCCACGAGACCCGGATCGACACGCTGACCACCACGTCCGCGGTGAGGATGACGGGGAACCCGCTCCACGCCGGGCCCGTGGTCGTGGCTGCGGCCATGTGCCCCGGCAACGGCAGCACCACGGCGGGCGGCCGGTCGGCCTGTGCCGGGTAGAACAGCAGCTCGCTCTTGAACCCGAGCATGCCCTCCCCCATCACCTCGACCGGCTGGCGCCAGACGAACGCCAGGTCTCCCAGCTGCTCCATCACCTGCTGGGACGGGTCGGGCGGAACAGCGGCGGCCACGGCGTCCAGGCCCACTCCGGGCGGGCCGCCGGCGTAGATCGCGGCGAGGTAGCGCAGGTAGGGCTTCTGTTGAGCACTGGGATGCTGCGGGCGCGGGCGGGTCCGGGCCGCCGGGGCGGCCGCCGTCGGCTCGACGCTGTCCGGCGCCAGACAGATCTTGTCGGGTTCGTCGAGGTCGCCGCTGTGGTAGCCGTCCGGGTGGTACGACTCGGTCGCCGCCCATCGCTTCCAGTCCGGAGTGCCGAAGATCTGCTGCCGCTCCTCCGGCGTTGCCGTGCACCAGGTGCGCAGCATCCGATGGGCCCATCCCCCTCCCGGGGCGTGTTCGTCGTCCCAGGCGCGCCGGGCGGCAGCGCCGCGGAACGCCCCGGTCCAGGCCGTGGAGTCACCGAGGAACACCCGGATCGGCAACGGCGTACCCGTCTCCGGCTTCTTCGGGATGTCGAGAACCGCGTTCGCACGGCGCAGCCGGCGCAGCAGCTCCGGCTCGGCGATGGCCCGTTCCAGCAGATCAGGAACGCACATCAGAGCCACCAGCGTCGGCACGTCGTCGATGATCGCTGGCCCGTCCCTGCTGGTCGCCAGCGCGGCGGCCAGTTCCGGGTTGGCCGTCAGCAGACGTTGCGCGGCCGCGGTGAGGTCGTCGGTCACGTCCGGTGCGGGCTGCACCGGGACGACGGCAGGTTTCGGCGTGGCAGGTTTCGGCGTGGCAGGTTCCGGGACGGCGGTCTGCTTCCGAACGGCCTTCCCGGCAGCCGGAGCCGGCGGGGCGGCCGGCACGGCACGGTGCGCACCCAGCGCCACGACCAGCTTGGGGTCACCGAGGGTGGCGAACGGCCGCCCCAACAGGGCGATCAATTCCCGCTGTACGGCGCGCAGGTACGACGATCCACCGGTGAGATACAGCGTGTGCAGGTCCGCGGCACCCACGCCCGCCCGCGTCAGCGTCTGCGTCATCAGGTCGGCGGCCCGCCGCACGTACGGCCCGATCAGCTCGTCGAACTCGGCGGCGGTGATCGTCACGATCTCCTCGTCGTCACCGGCCACCACCGGGATGCCGGCGTGCTCGTGCTCGCTCAGCTCGTGCTTGGCCTCCCGTACCTCATGGCGCAGAGCCTGCACCGCGCGGACGTTGACCGGATCGCTCAGGACCTCGGCCAGGTCACCGCGGTCGCGTTCGGCGAGCCGCCGCAGCACCGCCGTCAGCAGCAGGTGGTCGAACACGTCGCCGCCGAGCTGGTCGGCGCCGGCCGACGCGAGCACCCGCAAGGCGCCGCCCTCGGCGCGCAGCAACGCCACGTCGCAGGTCCCGCCGCCGAAGTCGAACACCGCGACGGCCCGGCCGTCCGGCAGCGGTGCCGTGTGTGCGTAGTGGGCGACGGCCGCGACCGGCTCCGGCACCAGCCGGATCACGTCGTCGGCGAACCCCGCTGCGAGGGCGGCGGCCCGCAGAGCGGTACGGCGTGGCTGCGCCCACTCCTCCGGATGCGTCAGCAGCACCGAGTCGGGCCGCTCGTCGCCGCCGACCCGGAACGCGCGGGCCGCCACTGCCCGCAGCACCGCGGCGACCAGGGTCACGACCGGCACGTCGCGCCCGCCGAGGAACACGGTGTCCTGCCCGATCAGCCGCTTCGGGGATCGCTCGAAGCCGTCCGGATGCTGCCGTACCGACCGGATCGCCTTTGATCCCACCCAGATGTCATCGGGCGTGACGAGGACCGCGGACGGCATCTGCTCGGCCTGGTCCGACAGCCGGATCGCCGCCGGGTCGCCGTCGCCCCGGCGGCAGGCGGCGGCGGTGTTGGAGGTGCCGAAGTCGATCGACAGGGTCCAGCCGGGCATTCAGTACATCTCCGGTTCGGGCCCCGATGACCAGGGATCGGCGGACGGTGGATCGTGCGCGTCATCGTGGTCGTCGCTGACGTCCCCGGTCAACCCGCCGTCCGGGTGGGCCCACTCGTCCGTGTCGTCGCCGGTCAGACCGTCGGGGCTCTCGTACTCCGCCGGGCCGGGCACCAGTCCCGCGGCGGCGATCGGGGCCGCGTCGGGGTCCAGGGCACGGGCGAGCACCGCCGCCCACACCTCCGGCGGAGGTGCGGGCGGCTCGCCGAGCACCGGCCCGTGCGGATCGGTCACAGGCGGCGCGCCAGGACGGCGCCACCGGCCAGCAGCACGGGCAGGACCACGTACGGCCGTTCCACCAGCCACGACACGACGGTCTCGACCTGTCCGGCGCCCGGCACGGCGGACGGCAGGGCGTGGGCGGGCATCATCGCCGGCACGATGTCGATGAGCGGCTCGTCCAGCGCAGCCGGGAAGTCCGGCGCGCCGGGCGGCTGGTCGCACACCAGCGCCGTGTTGCCGCCGTCCGCCCAGGCGTCGGTCAGCACGTCCAGCGGCACCTCCATCATGTTGCCGCCGGGCGTACCCGGATCGGACAGAATGGCCACGCCCCTGGCGGTGTCGATGCCGGTGAGCACGACCGCGTGGTCGGCCGCGGCCTGGTCCTCGGTGCCGTACCAGATCTCGTCGCTGTCGACCGCCAGCATCACCCGCCGGCCCTCGGCCAGGTAGCCGACCAGCGTGTCGACGCCGATGCCCACCTCGATGGAGGCCGGCACACCCGCGTCCTCCAGGAGTGCGTGTGCCCCGTCGACGCCCATGCTGGGAACGCCGTCGGGGCCGACCGTGAACAGGTTCAGCGCGTTGGCGCGGGCCACGAACGCCGACTCGTCGGCGTGGTGGACACCGGTGTACTCCGACACGATCTGGGCGATGCTCGACGGCACGCAGTAGCCGTTGGCCGCCTGGTTGAACCAGTGCTCGGCGTCGCCGACCGGGTCGCCGACGAGCTGTCCGCCGTTCACCAGCGCCACCCCGCCGACCGGGGCGGGCGTGTCGAAGAACGGCAGCATGCCTTCGGGTTCCGGCAGGTCGAACCCGATGTCCGGCAGCAGGTTGTCGACGCCGGGCAGGTCGAGGGGCGCCTCGGGCAGGAACGGCTGCAGCGCGTCCGTCCAGTCGTCGTGGTCCGTCATGGCGTCTCCCGAGGTCAGGTGGTGGGTCGTTGCGGGTCTGATGCGCCGGTGGCCGTGGATGTTCCCGGCTTCGTCAGAATCGTGATCTGCCTCTCGACGAGGTCGCGCTGCGCGGTGACGGCGGCCAGTTCACGGTCGACGGCGGCGGCCCGCTCGGCGCGTTGATCGGCCGCCGTCCGCGTGGTGCGCCCGGCGGCCGCGATGACCGCCTCCAAGCGTTCGGCCTCGGCCGTCAGGTGTTCCTGGACACCGATCACGAGCTCCGGACGGCACTCGCGGATCGCGGCGTCGACCGCCCCGATCAGGTCGGCGCGCAGCGTGGCGACCGCTTCGGTGAGCGCGGCGTCCAGCCGCTGGCGGCCGAGTCGCAGCCGGCGCGCGCCGAGGTTGATCAGGAACCAGGCGCCGCCGAACACCAGCCCGAACGGTCCCATCATGGAACCGGCCAGGCCCATCCGGTCGGCGAGGCCCGCGCCCATCAGCGCCGAGCCCGCCAGGGCGGGATCCAACCCGCCGCCGGCCATGTCGGGCCGGCGGCGCGCCCGCGAGGCCGGTTCGAGGGCGTCCAGTTCGGTGGTCGCCGGGCGCAGGACCTCGACGGCCGCGTCGGCGCTGCCGAACAGGTCCGCCGCCAGCGTCACGAGGTCGTCGCGCAGCCGCCCGCCGGCATGGGCCGCGATCAGGCGTAGTTCGCTGTCGAGTTCGGCGAGCAGCTGGGTCGCGCCGGACTCGGTGGTGCCCTGCCACTCCCGGCTGATCCGCAGCCGCCACCGGTCACGTGCCTCGTCGAGCAGGCGGCCGATCTCTCCGGCCGTGGACTGGCGCAACCGGCCGAGGTCGCGTTCCAGATCCAGCCGCCACCGCCGGTCACGGGTACGCAGCCCGGCGAGCGCCTCGCGTTCGGCGCGGACGGGATCGCCGTCGCCGTCCGTGCCGGTCAGGGCACGGCGCTGCCCGTCGAGGTGGACGGCCAGGCGGTCCAGGCCGGTGGCGGCGGTGCGCAGCACGTTGGCCAGGCCCGCGGCGCGGCCGTCGGCGATCCGCTGGTGGAGCGCGCCGGCCAGCGCGGCGATGTTCGACTCGTGTTCCAGCAGCGTGCGGATCTCGGCGTCGTCACTGGTGGCGGCCTCGCGGGCGAGCGTCGAGGAGACGGCCAGCATCGGCGCTTCGGCGAACCGCGGGGCGTGCCGTCGCAGCAGGGCCCGGTTCTCCGCCATGACCTGCCGCCCGCCGTCGGGGTAGCGGTCGGCCTTGGTGACGGCGAGGACGACCGTCTCCACACCTTCGGCCGCCTCGGTGAGGAACCGCAGCTCCGGCGCGGTCAGCACCTGGCCCGCGTCGATGACCATCAGCAGGCCGCCCGCCCGGGCCGCCATCCACCGGGCCAGCCGGGTGTGCGCCGACTCGAGGCCACCGAAGCCGGGCGTGTCGACCAGGGTCACGCCGGGCAGCCAGCGGCCGGTTGCCGCCACTTCGACGTGTGCCGACGGCTCGTCGGTGGCGGCACACAGAACGGCCCACGCCTGCTCACGGGACGTACGGCTTCTCGTTCCCCGGTCCGTGAGGGCCCAGGCGCCGTCCGGCAGGTCGGCGGCCGGCGGCACCACGCGCAGGAACGCCGCGGTCACCTCGGCCACGCCGACCGGGGAGACGTCGCTTCCGGTCAGGGCGTTGACCAGCGAACTCTTGCCGCGCTTGACCTCGCCGACGACCACGACGGCGCTCTGACCGGCGGCGGCCTCGCGCAGCCCGTCGCGTACCCGATCGGCGTATTCGTCCAGGCCGTGCCGCCGCAGCAGATCGCCGGTGCCGAAGATCGCGCGGTGCTGCTCCCGGGTGACCGTGAGACGGGGTGACGCCATGCACACCTCCCTGATCTCGGGGCCACCGGTCCGTGGGACGTTAGATGCTGCCACGACCGGCTGCCACCGCCGGTCGGGCAGGACTGGATGGGCGTGAAGATAATCGGCTGATGATCGAGAAGGACGCCGCGACCGGAATCATCGCCGAGACGGAGCTGATGCTCGCGGCGTGGCGGACTCCCCCGGGCGGCGATCCCGCTCTGGAACGGCTGCGGCTGATGATGCTGGCCCTGGAACGCGAACAGATCGTCTCGAAGGCGTACGACGAGGCGTTCATCGCCGAGCGGGTGGCGGTTCTGCCGGTCCCCGACGAGGTCCGGGCGCTGGCCCGGCACGCCCTGGTGTGGGCGTGGAAGGACGAGGAGCTGCACACCGTCTACATTCGCGGCCGGCTGCTGGCGGCCCGCCGCCGCCGGGTGCGCATCTACGCCCGTCAGTTCGCCGGCGCGGTCGGTGGCTGGGTGTCGGCGACGCGGCACCACCGGCGGTTCACCCGCTCGTGGCTGGGCTGGCCCATCGCCACGGCCGTGCTGCTGGCCGGTCGCCTGAGCGGGCAGGTGTCACGGAACCTGGCCGCCGAGCTGTCGTACCGGAGTTTCGCCCGGTACTGCGCGCTCAACGAGGCTCTCGAGCGCAGCGCGGAGCTGTGTTACGAGCGGCTCATCGAGCTGGCGGCCGACCCTGCCGAGCAGCGGCAGTTCGAACGGATCCGCGGCGACGAGCAGCGGCACCGGGAGATGTTCGCGGTGCTGGCCCGCTCGTTCGGCGCCACGGACCGCCTGACGCCGGGCACGACCGTGGCGGGCGTCGTCGCCGATCTGGGCGCGGTGAGTCCCTGGTTCCTGCCGGGCGAGCACCGGGACGGATCCGCGAGGCGGTCCCGGCCCGCCGCGGCCGGTCCGGTCTGGGTGGCGGAGTCCGCCGGGGTGCCGGACGACCTGGAGGCGACCCTGTTCCGGCTGCTCGACGACGCGGGGCTCGGCGCGATGGTCCGGGCCAGGCCCGGCCGCGTCGCCATCCGTACCGCCTTCATCCTGGGGTATTCACGCGCCGACCGGTCGAACGTCGTCTCTCCGGAGTTGATCCGGTCGATCGCCCGGTATGTGCGGCGGTACGGGGCGACCGACGTCGCCGTGCTGGAAGCGCCGTCGGTGTACGAGCGGGTGTATGCGAATCGCTCGGTGCACGAGGTCGCCGAGTATTTCGGGTTCGGCACCCATGAAGAGTCCGGTGCGGAGGAGTACCGGATCGTCGACGTGCACACCGATCAGCGGCCGCTGACCTTCGACCGGGGCATCTCCCAGTCGACGGCGAGCGCCACCTGGCTGGACGCGGAGGTGCGCATCGTCGTGCCGAAGCTGCGGACCGACCCGCGGCAGGGCGGCCATCTGTCGCTGAACTCGCTGGTCGGCACCGGCATGCGCACGGAGCAGACCGTCTATGCCGACCGGGAGCTCGACCACGAGAGCGCCATCATGATGCTGCTGGACGCGTGCCCGCCGGACTTCGCGGTCGTCGACGCCTGGGGCCCGGTGGCGACCGGCCTGTTCGGTGTGATGGGCTGCGACCGGCCGGTGACACTGCATCGGTTGTACGCCGGGCCCGACCCGGTCAGCGTCGACTGGCAGGTGCTGGCCGACATGGGCGTACCCGATCCGGACGGCGTCCGGCTGCTGCGCCGGGCCCGGCACTGGTTCGGCCGTGACCTGCGGCCCGTGACGGTGCACGGAGATGCCGGCCCGATCGTCGCCGACCTGCGCCTTCCGGGCCGGTTCGGCCCGCGGCGGATGCTCGCGTGGATGGCGTCCCCGATCTACGTCCACGCCAGCCGGTCCGGGGAGGTGTTCGTGCCGGCGATGGACACCGACGCGTTCCCGCCGTTGCGCCGGGCGGGGGCCGGCACCCGGTTCGTGCGGTGGGCGACACAGCGAGTTTTCGGGCTGCGTCCACCTTCATGACACATCGATGAACTTTGTCAAGCAACAATCCTTGCAATTCCAACGTGGAGGCACAACTTTCGCACGTACCGATGAAAGTTCTGAAAGCGCTCTCCGAAGATCTGGACTGTTGCACGAAAGGAGTCCTACGGTGACGTCCGCCACATCACCTCCCCCTCAGGAGAACGGATGCTCAAGCGGCTGCTGGCCCTCGGCCTCGCACTGACCACCGCAGGACTTGTCGTCTCCCTACCCGCCCAGGCGGCGCCACCACCGCAGGAACCGGGTGTCACGCTGCGGATATTCGACGTCCAGACCCCTTTGGACAAGCTCTGCACCCTGAAACCCGCACAGACCCCGAACATCGACAAGCTGATGCCGACGGTCAACTGGACCGGCGGCGACTTCGGCATCGAGGACAACTTCGTCGCGCAGGTGCTCGGCAACGTCACCGTCCCGGCAGCCGGCGCCTACACGTTCCGGCTGACCAGCGACGACGGCTCCCGCCTCAGTGTCGCCGACACCCTGGTGATCAACCACGACGGCCTGCACGGAGCGACGGCCAAGGAGGGTGCGATCACCCTGGCCGCCGGCATTCACCCGCTGCGCATCGACTACTTCGAGCGTGGCGGCGGGCAGCAGCTCACCCTGGAGTGGCGCGCCCCGGGCGCCTCCGCCTTCACGGTCGTCCCGAACTCCGCGCTGAGCACCGATTCCGGCGTCGTCCGGGTGACGGCTCCCGGCCGCAAGGAGTGCGAGAGCGCCGGTGACAGCCCCGGCGACGGCCTGCCGCTGACCTCGGTGCATCCCGACTACACCCTGACCAGCCTGCGTCCCGGCAGCTTCCAGCCCAAGGTCACCGGCATGGACTGGTTCCCCGACGGCCGTCTCGCGGTCCTGACCTGGGGCGGGTCGGACGACTCGGGCACCTCGTCGGCGGGCGAGGTCTACATCCTCGGCAACGCGACCGGCAGCACGAGCCCCGGCAACGTGACGACCAAGAAGGTCGCGGGCGGCCTCAAGGAGCCGATGGGCCTCAAGATCGTCGACGGCGTGATCTACGTGTCGGAGAAGACGAAGCTCACCCGGCTCGTCGACACCACCGGTGACGGGGTGACCGACCAGTACCAGACCGTCGCGACCTGGCCGTACGGCGGGAACTTCCACGAGTTCGCGTTCGGCCTGCTCTACCAGGCGCCGAACTTCTACCTCAACCTGTCGGTGTCGATCAACTACGGCGGCAACACGACCAACCCGCAGCCCGCCGCCAACCGGGGCACGACCATCAAGGTCAACAAGGACACGGGCGCGGTCTCGTACGTCGCCGGCGGTCTGCGCACCCCGCACGGCATCGGCTGGGGCCCGGAGGACGGCCTGTTCGTCACCGACAACCAGGGTGGCTGGCTGCCGTCGTCGAAACTGCTGCACATCAAGCAGGACCGGTTCTTCAACCACTACATGACCCCGGCCGGGCCGTTCGACTCCAAGCCCGTCACGGCGCCGGTGCTGTGGATGCCGCAGAACGAGATCGCCAACTCCCCCAGCACGCCGGTGCTGGTCAAGGAAGGCGTGTTCGCCGGGCAGATGCTGATCGGCGACGTCACCTACGGCGGTGTCCAGCGCGCCTACCTGGAGAAGGTCAACGGCGAGTACCAGGGCGCGCTTTTCCGGCTCACCCAGGGTCTCGAGGCGGGCGTGTCGGAGCTCAGCATCGGACCCGACGGCGCGATCTACGCCGGTGGCCTCGGTGCCGGCGGCAACTGGGGGCAGACCGGCAAGCTCAGCTACGGCCTGCAGAAGCTCACCCCGAAGGGCACGACCACATTCGACATCCTGGCCATGCGCGCCAAGAACGGCGGGTTCGAGCTCGAGTACACCAAGCCGCTGTCCACCGAGACGGCCAACGCCCTGGCCGCCCGCTACCGGGTGAAGCAATGGCGCTACCAGCCCACCGCGTCCTACGGCGGTCCCAAGATCGACGAGCAGGCGCTGAACGTCACCTCGGCGACCCTGTCCACCGACCGCAAGAAGGTCACGCTCGCCATCGACGGCCTCAAGGCAGGGCATGTGGTGTACGTCCGATCACCGCGCCCCTTCTCCGCCGACACCGGCGAGACGCTCTGGAGCACCGAGGCGTGGTACACCCTGAACTCGCTGACCAGCGGCCCGCCGCCGACCGGTAACACCTACCAGGCGGAGGACGCCGGCCTCGCCGGTGGCGCCGGCGTGGCCACCGAGCACGCCGGATACACCGGCAGCGGCTTCGTGGCCGGTTACGGCACACAGGGCGCGACCACCACGTTCACCGTCAACGTCGCCGCGGCCGGCACCTACGACGTGGCACTGCGCTACGCCAACGGCCCCAACCCGTTCACCGGGACCAAGAAGATCAGCGTGTACGCCAACGGGGCCAAGGTGGGACAGACCAGTCTCGCCGACACGGGCGCCTGGGCGAACTGGACCACGAAGACCGAGAGCATCCCGCTCAACGCCGGCGCGAACACCATCGCGTACCGCTACGACGCGGGCGACGACGGCAACGTCAACCTGGACGCCATCACGATCAGCGGCGGCGCCGGGCCGATCACCGGCAGCAGCGGCAAGTGCCTCGACATCAGCAACAGCAGCACCGCCGACGGCGCCAAGATCCAGCTGTACACGTGCAACAACAGCAACGCTCAGAAGTGGAGCCGGGTCGGCACCTCGTTCCGCGCTCTCGGCAAGTGCCTGGACATCGACAACGGCGGCACGGCCAACGGCACCAAGGTCCAGCTGTGGACGTGCAACAACTCGGCGGCCCAGATCTGGCAGCCGCAGTCCAACGGATCGATCCTGAACCCGCAGTCCGGCAAGGTGCTGGACGTCCTCAACGGCAGCACCGCCGACGGCACCCAGATCCACATCTGGGAGTACGTGGGCGCCGCCAGCCAGCACTGGGTGCTGGGCGGCGGGTCCGGCGTGGTCGTGCTGTTCGACGGCGACGACCTGCAGTCCTGGCAGAAGACCGACGGCAGTGCCGCGAGCTGGCCGCTGTCCGGCGGGTCGATGGAGGTCCTCGGCGGTGACATCAAGACGAGGCAGACCTTCACCGACTTCAAGCTGCACGTCGAGTACCTGCAGCCGAACCTGCCGTCGAACGTGACCGGTCAGCAGCGCGGTAACAGCGGCATCTATCTGCAGGACCGCTACGAGCTCCAGGTCCTCGACTCGTACGGCGACACGACGCTCGCCAACGACGAGGCCGGGAGCATCTACCTGAAGAAGGCGCCCGACAGCAACGTCGCGCGGGCGCCGGAAACCTGGCAGACGTACGACATCACGTTCCGGGCGGCCCGTTTCAACAGCGCGGGCGCCAAGACCGAGAACGCTCGCGTGACGGTCGTCTGGAACGGCACCACCGTCCACAACAACGTGGCGATCGACGGACCCACCGGAGGCGGCGCGGCGGAGAGCGCCACGCCGGGCCCGATCCGTCTGCAGGACCACGGCGACGCGGGCGCGAACGTGCGGTATCGCAACATCCGGATCGAGCCGCTCGGCTGACCTGCACCAAGCACTGCACGATCAGGGCGTCACCAGGCGGTGACGCCCTGATTGCTGGGCTGGAAGGTACCGACCTTCAACGCCTTCATGGTGATGCCGCTCTTCTCCGCCGCCGGGAAGCCCTCCAGCTCGGCGACCGCACCCTTGCCGGAGCCGTCCAGCGACCAGCGGATGGTGTTGCCGACGGCACAACTCGCGTCGGCCTTGCCGCACTGGGTCCACTTGATGCCGGCGAAGGCCGACCCACCCGCCTTGATCTCGACGGTGTCGGCGGGACCGGGCTCGTTCACCTTCTCGGTGGGCACGTCGACCGCCTCGTCGGCGGCGTTGTGCAGAGCGATCGTCATCCAGCCCTTGACCGTGCAGTTCTTCGCGCCGGTGTTGGTGACGACCACCATGCCCTTCTCGTCCTTCTCGCCGGTGCCCTGCGCGGCGATGGTGACCTCGAGGTCGCCCACGGCGCAGGCGGCCTTGGCGGTCCCAGCCGCGGGCTTGGTGGTGCCGGTGGCGGGCTTGGTGGTGCCGGTGGCGGGCTTGGTCGTGCCGGTGGTGGAGGTCGCCGCCGGGGTGGACGTGCCCGGCGCCGACGTGGTGCCACCCGGCGTAGGCTCACCGCACGCGGTCAGGGCGGTCAGCAGAGCCAGCGCCGGAACGGCCGCCTTGAACGGGTTGCGCATCTGATTCTCCGTGATTCCTCGATCTTGGACGACCGAAGATTACGCACCGCCCGGCCGGCGACGAGATCCACGGCGGACACCGCGGCACGATCCCGGGAGCCGATGGGACTTTTGGTTGTTCAGCAAAGAAGTTTCGACTGTGGACGTCGAAAGATCTGGACGTCTCGATCAAACTACTTCAGGATGTTCACAACCTGGAATCACCCCCGTAATCGGGAGCGCTGATGAGAAGTCTGTCCGTGGTCGCTTCGCTGATAACCACCCTCGCCGTCACCGCGGCGCCACCACCGGCGTTCGCCGCCGATCCGCCGCCGCAGGAACCGGGGGTGACCCTCCGGACGTACGACATCGGAGTGCCACTCAACCGGGTCTGCGAACTCAAACCCGGGCAGACGCCCAACGTGGACAAACTCATGCCCACGATCGACTGGTCGACCGACGAGCAGTTCGGCCTGCAGTCCAACTACGTCACGCACGCGCTCGCCAACCTCACCACGACGGTGGCCGGCTCCTACACGTTCCGGCTGATCAGCGACGACGGCTCCAAGCTGTTCATCGGCGACAAGCTGGTCATCGACCACGACGGGCTGCACGGCGCCGACCCCAAGGAAGGCACGATCGACCTCGCCGCGGGCGTTCACCCGCTGCGTGCCGAGCACTTCGACCGCGAGGGCGGCCAGGAGCTGCGGCTGGCCTGGAAGACACCGGGCTCCGGCGACTTCGTGACCGTGCCGACCAGCGCGCTGAGCACCGACGCGGGCGTGGTCCGGGTGACCGCGCCGGGTCGCAAGGAGTGCGTTGCCGGCACCGACACCCCCGGCGACGGGCTGCCACTGACCGCGGTCAACCCCGGGTACACCCTCACCGACCTGCGCCCGCCGGGCTTCGAGCCACAGGTCAGCGGCATCGCGTGGCGGCCCGACAAGAAGATGGTCATCACCACCTGGGGCGGCACCGACAAGGTCGACGGCAAGGTCTACCTGGTCGAGAACGTGGTCGGGAAGACCGGCCCGGGCAGCGTGAAGTACAAGGAGATCGCCTCCGGCCTCAAGGAGCCGATGGGCGTCGCCGTGGTCGACGGCATGGTCTACGTGTCGCAGAAGCACGAGCTCACCGAACTTCGCGACACCAACGGCGACCAGGTCCTCGACACCCGCCGCACGGTGGCGGTCTGGCCGTTCGGCGGCAACTTCCACGAGTTCGCGTTCGGACTGCTCTACCGCGACGGCAACTTCTATCTCAACCTGTCGGTGTCGATCAACCTGGGCGGCGCGACCACCGACCCGCAGCCCGTCGGCGGGCGTGGAACGCACATCGTGGTCAACCGCAAGTCCGGCAAGGTCACCCAGATCGCGGGGGGCCTGCGTACCCCGAACGGCATCGGGTGGGGGCCGGACAACTCCATCTACGTCACCGACAACCAGGGCGGCTGGCTGCCCTCCTCGAAACTGATCAAGATCGAGGAAGACGCCTTCTACAACCACTACACCAACCCCGACGGTGCGTACGACGCGCAGCGCGTGACCAAGCCGGTGCTGTGGCTGCCGCAGAACCAGATCGGCAACTCCCCCAGCACGCCCGTGCTGCTGAACTCCGGCACGTACCGCGACCAGTTCCTGATCGGTGACGTCACCTACGGTGGCCTGCAGCGGGCGGCCCTCGAGACCGTCAACGGCGTCGAGCAGGGCGCCGTGTTCCGGCACACGCAGGGCCTCGAGGCCGGTGTCAACCGCGTGTCGATCGGCCCGGACGGCGCGATCTACGTCGGCGGGCTCGGTGCGGACGGCAACTGGGGCCAGAACGGCAAACTGCGGTTCGGCCTGCAGAAACTCACCCCCAACGGCACCAGCGTCTTCGACATGAAGACCATGAAGGCCACCAGCGACGGGTTCAAGATCGAGTACACCGAGCCGCTGGCCGACGCGACCGTGGCGAAGCTGCCCACGGCGTACCAGCTCGAGCAGTGGCGTTATGTCCCGACCGCGCAGTACGGCGGCCCCGAGGTCGACAGCGAGAACCTGACGGTGACCGCCGCGAAGGTCTCCTCCGACCGCAAGACCGTCACGCTGACCGTTCCCGGTCTGCGCCGCGACCGGGTCGTGCACCTGCGCTCTCCGCGCCCGTTCGCCTCCCGCGACGGTGAGACGCTGTGGAGCACCGAGGCCTGGTACACGATGAACGAGCTGCCCGGAAAGAAGGCGCAGCAGGTGTTCTACGAGGCCGAGGAGGGCAACCGGGAGGGCGGCGCGTCGATCGCGACCGACCACGCCGGCTTCTCCGGCATCGGGTTCACCGCCGGGTTCGGCAACCTCAACGCCTCCACCACGATGCACGTCGACGTCGACAAGACCGGCGAGTACGCGGTCGGGCTGCGCTACTCCAACGGCCCCAACCCGTTCAGCGGCACCAAGACGGTCAGCGTCCACGTCAACGGCCGCAAGATCAAGCAGGTGGCGTTGCCGTCCACGGTGACCTGGAAGGAGTGGGCCACCGTCACCGAGACGCTCAGCCTGCGCAAGGGCGCCAACACCATCACGTACCGCGTCGACGCCCTCGACACCGGCCACGTCAACCTCGACATGATCAGCGTCCGCGAGCCCGGCAAGCGCATCACGCTCTTCGACGGCAAGAGCCTGGACAACTGGCTGCACACCGACGGCCGCCGCCCGCAGTGGCCGCTGGTCGCCGGCGGTGCCACCGAGGTCTGCTGCGGTGACCTGCGCACGAAGGACGCGTACGGCGACTACAAGCTGCACGTCGAGTTCAAGGTCCCGCTGCTGCCGCCGGACGTGACCGGCCAGAACCGCGGCAACAGTGGCGTCTACCAGCAGGAACGCTACGAGCTGCAGATCCTCGACTCGTTCGGTGACACCACGCCGGCCAACAACGAGGCGGGCGCCATCTACACCGTCAAGGCACCGGACGTGAACGCCGCGACCGCACCGGAGACGTGGCAGACGTACGACATCACGTTCCGGGCCGCCCGCTACGGCGCTGACGGCGCCAAGACCGAGAACGCCCGCATCACGGTGATCTGGAACGGTCAGAAGGTCCACGACAACCTCGAGATCCCGAACGGAACCGGCGGCAACATCCCGGAGGGCCCGGCCACCGGCGCCATCCGCCTGCAGGACCACGGCAACAAGGTCCAGTACCGCAACATCTGGATCGAACCGGCCGCCTGACGGTTCACGCTCCCGCGAACGCCGGCTACCACGTCCGTGGTAGCCGGCGTCTGCATCTGTGGCAGCGGGAAGTGTCCACGCCAGCACGATGCCCGCGGTACCACGCACGGCCAGGATGGGTGGCGTCCGATCCCGGCCGTCACAAGGGAGCCACCATGCTCGACCTCCACCACCTCGCCGAGTCCGCCGTCACCACCTCGACCATGACCGCCGACCGCGCGGTGGCCACCACGGCGGCCGTCGTCGCCCTGGCCGGCGCCGTCACCGGCGCCGTGGCGCTGCTGCGGCCCACCGGCGGCAGGCCACGCGGCCCGCTGATCGCCCTGAGCGCGGGAATTCTCGGCGTGGCCGCCGGCGTCTGGGTCCTGGCCACCGCGGACGGCGGCCCGGGCACCGGCAACGGCGTGGTCGGCGGGTACGCGGGCATCGCGTTCGGGCTGATCGCCGTCGTGCTCGGCGCACTGGCGCTCACTCGCGCCCGTTCCCGTACCTGACCCCTTGGTTCTCCACACCGCTCCGATGCCGGGGCCGAAGGGATCCGCCGGGCCCCCCGAACCGTCATAGCGCCCCGGCCAGCAGCGCCAACGCGGCGATGATGATCGCGACGCGGACGTAGTGCAGCCGGTCCCAGCGGTTTCCCTGCTGCTTCCAGTCGGCGGGCCGGTTGTCCGGGGTCCACGTCTTGCTCCGGTTGTTGATCGGCACGAGCAGCAACACCGACATGATCACGCTGACGATCAGCAGCACGCCGGCCGTGACGGTCAGCCCGTTGCCGGACCGCTGCCACCCGGCAACGGCCCAGATCGCGACCAGGACGAGCGAGCCGATGTACCAGAACGGCATCACGGCGCCGAGCATCCGGCCTCCGTGGGCGCGGCCGAGCTGGCCACTGTCGCCGGGCAGCGCGGCGAGGATCGGGTTGACGACGAAGGCGACAGCGAACTCCACCCCCACCATCACGCCGACGACCACGATGGTGAGGACCTGAAGCATGTCGAGCACGATGACTCCTCCAAGAATCTAGCGTCGCTAGGAATTGAGCCAACGCTAGCTCTGGCACCGCTCGCTTGTCTAGCAGTGCTAGGATTTCGGCATGTCGGTACAGGAACGCAAGCAACGCGAACGAGCGGAGCGCGAGCGCCTCATCGTGGCGACCGCCCGTGAGCTGGCCGAGCAACAGGGCTGGGACGCGGTCACGACCCGCCGGCTCGCTGAACGCATCGAGTACAGCCAGCCCGTGCTCTACAGCCACTTCCGCGGCAAACGCGAGATCATCGGCGCGGTCGCCCTCGACGGCGCCGCCGAGATGGCGGCCGCACTACGGGCCGCGACCGCCGCCGAGGACGGGCCACACGCCCGGGTCACCGCCCTCGCCCGCACCTACCTCGACTTCGCCGCCCGCAACCCGGCCGTCTACGACGCCATGTTCGAGCTCGACGGCGGCCTGGCCTTCGCGCACGAGGACACCCCGCAGCCGCTCAAGGACGGGTTCGCCGCCCTGCTCGAGACTCTCGATCAGGTCGCCGGGGACGGCGTCCACCCGGGACTGTTCACCGAGGTCTTCTGGGCTGCCCTGCACGGCCTGGCCACTCTGACCCGAGCCGGACGGCTGCCACCGGAGGACACCGGCACGCGGGTGGCGCTGCTGGTCGACCGGCTCGCGGTGGCCTGACACGCCCGGGCGTGATGTCCGAACCGGGCGGAGAAGCGGCCGATCCTGGATAATCGGATCATGGCACAACCGGATCTCGACCCCGAACAGTATCCGCCGATCGACCCGCGCGAGCCGGTCCCCGACGACCCGGGCGAACTGCTGCCCGACGGCCCCGGCGAACTCCCCGAGGCCCCCGTCGAGCCGATGCCCGACGACGGCGACGAGGGCGGCGTACGCGAACCGGCGTGACCGGCCCCGGGTGCAACTCACAGTGGATGACATGTGCCGAGGCCTCGCCCGGAGTCGAACCGGATTCTGTTACCCGCTTTGCAGGCGGGCCGCTCCGCCGGGAACGCCACGAGGCCCAGAGGCATGAGTGCGGGCGGAGGGATTCGAACCCCCTGAGCGATGCACCTGGTTTACAGCCAGGCCCGACTCTCCAACGTCGGCGCGCCCGCATGAGGGTGACTGGCCGGACTCGAACCGTGCCGCCTCCGGATCCACAGTCCGGCGCTCTGCCAACTGAGCTTCAGCCACCAAGGCCGGTCTCCCCCGAGAAGACCGGAAGGTCCCGCGTGAGCGGGATCGTGCCCGTGCCGGGACTCGAACCCGGGATTGCCGGTGTGTAGGACCGGAGCTCTTGCCGCTGAGCTACACGGGCATGCGCCTCAAGGTGCGGCGCGACGTACAGCTGCTCCGACGGATGGACTCGAACCATCACCGGACGGCTTAACAGGCCGTTGCCCTGCCGATTGGGCGACGTCGGATCGTGAAACGCAGCGCGGACGGGACTCGAACCCGCAACCTCCCGGGTGAAAGCCGGGTGACTCTACCTGTTCGTCCACCGCGCCAAGGGTGGTGCCACATGCCGTACGCCGTCGGGGGCTCGAACCCCGGACCCTCCGCTTAAAAGGCGGCAGCTCTACCCACTGAGCTAACGGCGCGAACCGACCCCTGGGCGGGACTCGAACCCGCACCCGTCGCCTTAGAAGGGCGCTGCTCGATCCGGTTGAGCTACCAGGGGAGATGCGGAGGAGGACGGGGTCGAACCGCCACGGGCTGATGCCCCAACCGTTTTCGAGACGGTGGCCGGCGCCGGCTGTCGGCTGGCTCCTCCGAAGTCTCGCCGGGTGGGGTCGAACCACCGGCCTTCGCCTTATCAGGGCGACGCTCTGGACCACTGAGCTACGGCGAGAGAAGCGTCGACGACGAGACTTGAACTCGCGGCCTACCGCGTGACAGGCGGTTGCTCTACCTACTGAGCTACGTCGACGTGCGTGGACCCGGTCGGATTCGAACCGACAAACCTTCGCTGTGCAAAAGCGCTGCTCTACCAGTTGGAGCTACGAGCCCTTCGATGTTCCGCGAGCCAGCGGGGCGACTCGAACGCCCTACCTGCCGTTTACGAGACGGCTGCACCACCTGTCGTGCTGCGCTGGCATGGTGCTGGGGGTGCAGGATTCGAACCCGCGTCTCCGAGGCCAAAGCTCGGCGGCCTGCCGATTGGCCGAACCCCCATCGTCGTGAAATACATGCCATCCACTGTTGAGTTGAGAGAGAACAATTCCGCTGAACGCATTCAGGGAAACGCACGGGCGGCAGGATTCGAACCTGCAACCTTCGGTTTTGGAGACCGGTGCTCTATGCCGTTGAGCTACACCCGTAAGAATTTCGGGAACGAAAAAGCCGCCCGTTCCCCAGACTGCCGAGGCGGGCGGCGAAGGCGCATGAGATGCTGCGCTAGCCGCTCCACCGCTCCTGGTCACGATAGGATTCGTGGGCTCGGATGTGGTGTTTCACCGTCACGACGGATATGGCGGATCCACACCACGACGCCCACGACGGGTCGATCGCGCAGTTGGAATTCCACGACATGACGGTTCAACTCCCTTCGAGCTTCCGGTAGCGATGAGGCCGTAGCCAGAATGTCTTGTCCCGGCCAGTTCGTCAACGCATTAGTGAGGCGATTTTCGGTCGGCCTCACCGGCGTTGAGATCACTCTGCCCGATCGACGGACATCGCGCGACTCATTTACGGGACTGTTTTCAGCGGACCACGGACGGCTCGGGCCCCGGACATCCGCTACGCCGGGGCACCGGCGTAGACACCGTCCCGGATCGCCTGACCGAGTGCGACCAGTGCCGCCACGAGTGCGGGCGGCGCGCCAGTAGACAGCAGGTGCTCGCCGTACTCCCGATCGTCGAGAAGAACCGGCTCGATCGTCCGGCCGAGCCGCTCGCTGAGGAGCGCCGCGACCGCGGCCGCGTTCAGCACCCGTGGCCCGTGGACCTCGACGACACCCCGCGCCGGCTGCAGCAGCGCCTCGGCCGCGACCCGCGCACAACGGTCCCGGCTGACGTACGCCACTCCCCCACCACCGGCGTTGCTGACGTACCGCCCGGTCGCCGCCGCCGCGGCCAGCAGACCGTCGAGCCCTTCCAGGTACAGGTTGTTGCGCAGTGACGTCCACGGCACACCGCTCGCCCGCAGTGCCGCCTCACTCGCGCGGTGTGCCGCGTTGAGCATGTCCGGTGGCCCGTCGCACCCGGCCAGCGAGGTGTACACCAGGTGCCCGGCACCGGCCTCGGCGGCCGCGGCGATCGCCGCCGCATGCTGGGCCGCCCGCCGCTCGTTGTCGCGCTGATCGGTGCTCACCACCAGCACGGCCCCGGCGCCGGCGAACGCTTCCGGGCCGATGTCGTCGAAATCGGCGGGACGGACCTCCACACCTGGCGGTACGGCCTCCGGCCGCCTCGTCACCACGATGACGTCGGCCCGCCCGCGCAGCTGCCGCACGACGGCCGATCCGAGCGCCCCGGCCCCACCGGTGACCGCAATTCGTTTGCTCACGCCGCCCATCGTCGGCGAGCATCCGGGCAGCCGGAAGAAGGCACTATTTCCTGCCCCAGGCACACGGGAGTAACCATTGGACCTCGCACTACTGCTGCCACCCGGCATGACGGTGACACCGGCGATGAAACAGCAGTGCCCGCTGCGCGACACCCTCGACCGGATCGGCGACCGCTGGACGGTGATCGTGGTGGTGCTGCTGTTGCCCGGGCCGCGCCGCTTCACCGAACTGATGCGCGCCGCCGAGGGCGTCAGCCAGCGGATGCTGACACACACGCTCCGCGGCCTGGAACGCGACGGCCTTCTGACCAGGACGGTCCACGCCACCGTCCCGCCGAAGGTCGAGTACGAGCTGACCCCGCCCGGCCGCGCACTGGCCGGCCCGCTGACCGAGCTGCTGCACTGGTCGGTCCGGCATCAGGAGTCGGTGCTCGAAGCCCGCAGGACCTTCGACGATGGTCACTGAGCGGCGGAATCGCCCAGACCGGGAACCCCAGTCATGAGCGGATGGTCCCGGGCCCGACAGCGGCGCGCTCATACCGCCCCGCTTCGCCACCCCACCCGCCGCCCGCGGACCCCACGCAACCCCGGGCCGCCCAACCACCACGACCGGCGGTTCCCGCCCACCGCCGCCACCCGACCGCAAACCGCGCGGGCTCCCGGGCGATGGCGGCCGGGACACGGCTGCAATGCGGTGGGCGGCCGCTCAGGAGTGATCGGCCACCACCAGATTCAGGGTCGTGGTCAGGGTGAAGGGCTCAGGCAGCACGGTGGCCAGATCGGCGATGGCCGCGTCCCGTCGCTCCGGTGGGATGCGGCGGACGACGGCCCGGCCCCCGTGGGAGCCGACCCAGTCGAGGAAGTGGCGGTGGTCGCGGAAGGCGCTGGCCACGGTGCATTCGCTGAGGCGTGTGCGCGCGAAACCGGCGTTCTCGGCGGCCGCACGCAGGGTGTCCGCGTTCTCGAAGATCGTTCCCTGTCCCGTCGGCGGGGGTGGGGGCGGGCCGTCGGCGTGCCCGGCGAGCACCTTCATGGCGCGGGGGAAGGCCGGGTCGTACGAGGCGGCGGCGCTGAACGCCAGTCGCCCGCCCGGCCGTAGCAGCCGCAGGTACGTCTCCAGGGCGGCCTGCGGCTCGGGCAGGAAGAAGAGCACCATCCCGGCGGTGATCACGTCGAACGAGGCAGCGGGGAAGTCCGGGTGCTGCGCGTCGCCGAGTTCGACGGTCACGTGGTGCAGGCCGGCGGCGGCCGTACGGGTCAGTTCGACCATGCGAGGCGCCAGGTCGATGCCGGTGACGTGCCCGTCCGGGCCGGCGGCCGCTGCGGCGGGGAACAGCACCGCCCCGCGCCCACAGCCTACGTCGAGCACCCGGTCGCCGGGTGCCACGGCGGCGGCCCCGGCCAGCGCCTCGCCGAACGGCGTGAAGAAGTCGACGCCGACGTTGTCGTAGTCGTCGGCCGCCTCGTTGAAGATCTCGGTCTGCCCCGTCATGGCCCCGATCCTGCCCGATGCCGCCGGCCGACTGAAAACCTGCTTGATAGACATCGGTTGATATCCCGACACATTGGTGTAATGCTTGCGCCGGGAGCGCTCCCATTCCCCGATCCGCCGAACAATGGAGGAGGTACCGTGCCCCCACACGAGTCCCGTCAATCCGGCCGGCACACTCGCGCAACCATTCGCCGGCCCGTCCAGGCTCTCGTCGTACTGCTGGCCATGGTGGCCGCGACGTTGCCCTGGACCGGCACCGCCCAGGCCCACGGCACGATCATCAACCCGGCGACCCGGGCGTACCAGTGCTGGAAGACCTGGGGCAGTCAGCACACGAATCCGGCCATGCAGACGCAGGATCCGATGTGCTACCAGGCGTTCCAGGCCAACCCGGACACCATGTGGAACTGGATGAGTGCCTTGCGCGACGGCCTCGGTGCCCAGTTCCAGGCCAAGACCCCGGACGGTCAGCTGTGCAGTAACGGGCTCGCCCGTAACAACAGCCTGAACCGGGCCGGAGCCTGGAAGACCACCAACATCACCCGCAACTTCACCGTGCAGCTGTACGACCAGGCGAGCCACGGCGCGGACTACTTCCGTGTCTACGTGAGCAAGCAGGGGTTCAACCCGGCCACCCAGACCCTCGGCTGGGGCAACCTCGACTTCATCACGCAGACCGGACGGTACGCGCCGGCGCAGAACATCTCGTTCAACGTCTCGACCTCGGGTTACACCGGGCACCACATTCTCTTCGTCATCTGGCAGGCCTCGCACCTCGACCAGGCCTACATGTGGTGCAGCGACGTGGTCTTCAGCTGATCGGCACGCCCGCCCGGGACGCTGTCCGGCGTCCCGGGCGGGAACGTGAGAGGTGATCATGAGAATCCTCAGAAGTTCCCGTTACGTGTGGGCCGCCGTGGTCCTGCTGGTGACGGCGGGTGTCGCGATAGTGCTGGCCGATCCGGACGGCTCGACGGCGGACCCGGCGGACCTGCGGGCGCAGATCGAGCGCCGGATGCGGACCACGCTCGAGCAGGTCAGTCCCGAGCAGCACAACCACGGCGGCCATCAGATCCCCACGACGGGCGGCGCGGAGCCGTCGGTGGTCTGCGGTGTGCGCGTCTACGGCTACGAGCCCGCCGAGGTCAAAACCTTGGCCGGCGTCCGTACGGTCTACGGCTTCCACCTGTGCGGAGTGGCCGAGCCGCAGCGCCCCTGGGACGTGGCGGTCAAACTGGCCGGCCCGGTCATCGTGGACATGGCGGTCTCCCCGCCGGGCATCCAGGTCGTCGAGGCGACCGCCGAGACGAAGTACATCGACCGCCTGCACGAGATGTTCCCGCCCCGCTACGCCGACCTGGCCATGAAGGAGGCCCTGGCCGACACGGAACTGAAAGACCTGCGCCGCCGCTACAACGACGCGGCCGGCCTCTGACCCGGACACCGGCGAGCTACAGCAGGCCTCGGCGGTGGGCGGCCGAGACGGCGGCGGCGCGGTCGGGGACCTCCAGCTTGGCGTAGATGTGCAGCAGGTGTGTCTTGACGGTGGCCTCGGTGATGAACAGGGCCGCGGCTGCCTCCCGGTTGGTGCGGCCCTGCGCGATCAGTGCCAGCACCTCGCGTTCGCGGGCGCTGAGCTTCGCCGCGGGGCCGGGGCTCCGCGGGCGGACCCGGGCCAGCAGCAGGGCGGCGACCGAGGGAGACAGAACGGTCTGTCCGCGGGCGGCGGCACGGACGGCCCGGAACAGCTCCTCGCGCGGCGCGTCCTTGAGCAGGTAACCGATGGCGCCGGCCTCCACCGCGGGCAGCACGTCGGAGTCTGTGTCGTGCGTGGTCAGCACCAGGATGCGGGTCTGCGGGACGCGCTCCAGCAGCAGGCGGATCAGGGCGCCTCCGCTCGGCTCGGGCATCCGCAGATCGGTCAGCACCACGTCGGGCCGGGTCGCCTCGACGACGGTCAGGGCCTCCGCTCCCCCGGCCGCCTCGCCGACGATCTCGAAGTCGCTCTGCGTGCCGAGCATGCCACGCAGCCCGTCCCGTACGACCGGATGATCGTCCACGATGACCAGCCGCAGCCCGCTCACGAGCCGGCCCCGCGGATCTGGTGAGGTTCGGCCGCTCCGCCCCCCGCAACCTCACCAGATCGGCAGAAGAGGGCGACGGCCGCAACCTCGCGGGACCGGCGGAGGAGGGTGACCGCCGCAACCTCACAAGGTCGGCGGCGGAGGACTGCGGCGGGGGGACGCGGTGGCGCGAGTGAGGTCATGAGCCGGCTCCGATCAGGGGGACGGTGACGCTGACGGCGGTCCCGGCGCCGGGTGACGACTCGACCGAGACGGAACCGGACAGGGCGGCCACCCGCTGGCGCAACGCCGTCAGGCCGAAACCGGTGGACGGTGGCGGTGACGGGAGGCCGCGGCCGTCGTCGTGGACGTCCAGCACGATCACATCCTCCATGTACGACAGTGTCACGTGAGCCTGCCCCGCGGACGCGTGGCGGCGCACGTTGGACAGCGTCTCCTGGGCGGCCCGCAGCAGCGTGACCTCGACCTCGGAGTGGACGGGGACGGGCTCGCCGGTCATCGTGTAGCGCGCCGGTATCCCGTACAACCTGGTCCAGGTCTTGACGGTCTGCTCGATCGCCTCGCTCAGCCGGGCGTCCTGCAGAGGGCCGGGCCGTAGTGCCTCGATGGACCGGCGCACCTCGTCGAGGCTGGTGCGCGCCAGAGTGCGGGCCGCGTCGAGCCGGGCACGCGCCTCGCCGGGCACGCCGCCGACGGCCTCCAGCTGGGTGACGATGCCGGTGAGCCCCTGCGCGACGGTGTCGTGGATCTCGCGGGCCATCCGGGCGCGTTCCTCGGCGATGCCGGCCTGTTTCGCGAGGCGGGCGTTCTCGGCGGAGACTGCCAGGAGTTCGCGGTTGATCTCGCGGCGGCGGACCGCCTCGCGTTCCATGGTGCGGATCATCGCGCCGAACAGGGCGGCGGCCGGCGTGGCCACGCCCAGGCTGATCAGGGCACTGTCCGGGTCGAAGCCGCTCGCGACGAGGCCGGGCAGGTTGGCGGCGACCAGCCCGGCGTAGGCGAGCCTGCCACCGAGGGACACGAACGCGAGCACGTAGCAGGCGGGGACGAACAGCTGGAAAGCGTCGCTGCGCACCATCAGGACCGTGGCGAGGGCGAGCACGCCCGCGTAGTAGCCGGCGTTGATCCACGGCCGGTGTTCCGGCCACTGCGGATGCGCGAGCACGAACCACCAGTGCCAGACGCCGAGCCCGGCGGCGACGGCCACGGTGACCAGGCGGTCCCCGGGAGCGGCGTCGCCGAGCAGGCAGACGACGGTGGCGACGGCCAGCAGCGGGTACGGCGACAGCGCCCACGCACGGTTCCAGCGCCCGAGCTGTTCATCCACGACCGTCACCGGCTCATCATCGCCGACCGGTAGGTGAGCCGGCGCAGCACGACCTCGGCCGGTCCGCGCACGTTCCGGCGGCGCATCGCGTCGGCGATCAGCACCGAGACCAGCCAGGTGGCCACCGCGAGTGCGGCGGTCGCGGCGGTGCCGAGGGACGAGCCGAGACCGAGGGCGTACGGCAGAGGCGTCAGCAGGACGACGAAGACGACCGACTGGAACAGGTAGAAGGTGAGTGACCGCTCCCCCGTCGCGGCGAGCGCCCGCGCCACCGGTCCGGGCCGGTCGCCGATCCGCAGGGCGGCCAGCGCGATCAGGGCCGCGTAGCCGAGCCCGCCGGCGATCCCGGTGACCGCGTGCAACGCCGACAGTCCCCAGAGGATGAGCGGTCCGGCCGGTTCCCAGAAGTGCCCGACCGCCAGCCCGGCCGGCAGGCCGCCGGCGACGGCCACGACCATTCCGATCACCGCGGTACGGACCAGCAGCGGCCGGTGCGCGGCCGGGTCGGTGAGGATGCCGCGGCGGGCCGCCCACGTGCCGGCCAGCACCGCGCTGCCGACACCGACGAGCCCGACCGGGGTCATCAGCCACTCGACCGGCCGCAGGGCCAGCGCGGCCAGCGGGCCGGCGGTCTCGAACGACCAGAAGAAGGAACGGCCGCCGTCGGACGGCATCGTGTAGGCGGCACCCTGCAGGACCGCGACCACGACGAGCCACAGGCCGGCGGCGGCGAGCAGCGTGCGGTCGCGGACTCGGGTCAGGGCGATCAGGAGGAAACCGGTGACGCCGTAGAGGGCGAGGATGTCGCCGGGGAACAGCAGCAACGCGTGCGCGAAGCCGAACACGATCAGCCACCGGCTGCGCCGCCGGAGCAGGCTCTTCGCCTCCGGTTCGGTGAGGCCGGCGGCGCGCTGGCGTTGAAGGATCTGGACGACGCCGTAGGCGAACAGGGCGGCGAACATGGGGTACGCGCGGGCGTCCACCAGGGTCACGGTGAGGACGCTGACGATCCGGTCGGGCAGGCCGGACTCGACGATGTGCTGGCGCACCCCGTACGGGCGGTCGTGCAGGTAGACGACCGAGTTGGCCAGGGCGATGAGGGCGAGCATCAGCCCGCGGGCGAGATCGGGGGTCAGTGCCCGGTCGCGGGCGCCGACCGGTCCGGCGGTGGCGGGGAACTCTGTGGTGGACATGGTTACAGCCTGTGGCGGCGGGCGTGCCGGAGAATCGACCGATCCACCGGCTCCGGGCGTCCACCGCCGCCCGCCCCGGGTCCACCGATCAGTGGATGTGCGCCACCCGCGTGATCAGCCGGGGACCACGGTGAGGGCCGCGGCAGCGGCGGCTCGAGCGTGCGCGACGAGGTGGCCGAGCGGCTGGGGCAGACGGCGGCGGAACTGGTCGGACAGGCGGGCGCGATCGCGTGGGTTGCAGGTGTCCAGGACGTACTCGTCGAGGCCGGTGGCGAGGATGAGACCGGCCAGCATCAGGTCCGGGAGGTCGAGATCCTCGTTGTACGACAGGCGAGTGCGGATCCGGGCGGCCGGCTCGCCGGGGCTCTTGGGGTCGGCGAAGACGAGCGAGGTGGTCGAGGTGAGCAGGCGGCGCCTGGTCTCCAGGCGCATCCGGTCCGTGGCGACCAGCCGCTGCTCGACGAGCTCGGCGGCGGAGCCGTTCGCCAGATGGGCCGTCCACTGGGCGAGGCCGTGCGGGCCGGGTGCGGCCGTCATCCGCCGGAGCAGGGCGCTGGTGGCCGGGTCGCCGGTGGGCCGCGGGTCGGCGACGTGCAGGTGGTCGCCGTCGAGGTGCAGGCGGCGCCAGAACATCAGCTCACCGATCAGGGCGGCGCCGAGGCCGATGCCGAGCGCGCGGCCGGACAGCAGTGTCCTTCCGCCGATGCCGTCGTGCGCGGCCAGGTAGAACTCGTCGGCGGGCGGCGAGGTCATGCGGCTCACCCCCAGGGATCGACATCCGTGTCTCCGGCCGCGACCGTACCGCGTCATGGTTGCGCCCAGGTTGCGTGACGTTGAGAGGGGGGTGAGCGTCGGCGCGGAAATCGCGTCGTAGGGTGACAGACGGCCTCACGTGCGGCACGGACGTGTCGATACGGCAAGAGGATCACGTGGTCGCATCGGAGCGGAGGTCGGATGGACGAGTACGGAACGGATTCCGATGGGGTCGGAGCGGCTCCGTCGGTGGCCCGCCTGCTGCTGGAACTGCGCAGCCGGGTGGACATCGACATGAAGACCGTGGGGCGGGCGTTGCAGGTGCGCCCCAAGGGCGTCAACACGATCGCCGTGAAGATCCACCCGGGTGGCGTGGACGTGGCGGTGGCGCCCGAGACGGCCAACGACGTGGCGCTCGGCATGTCCGGCGCGTACGTGATGGACCCGGACGACCCGGACTGTTTCGTGTCGCTGCCGGCGGACTACATCGACGAGAACTACGACGCGCTGCTGGTGGCGTCCGCCGACGCGGTGCAGCTGCGGGCGGCGGGCAAGCCGGCTCCGGTGAAGCGGGCCCGTACGGCCGCCGCGCCGCGCGCCTCGTCGGCGGGCGGCACGCGGACCGCGAGCGCGGCGAAGGCGGTCAAGCCGGCGCCCCGGCCCGAGCCGCCGCGGTGCCCGAAGTGCCGGCAGTACGAGTTGCTGGCCAGCGGGGAGTGCCCGTCCGGCTGGTGCTGACGGCGGTCACGGTTGTCCGGGTGGTGGCGGGAAGGTGATCACCATCGCCACGCCCGGATCGCGGGCCTCGGCGGCCGCATGGCCGCCGTGGGCCACGGCCAGCTGCCGGACGATCCACAGGCCGAGGCCGACACCCTGCTCGCCGCCGACGGCGAACTGGCCGAACAGGCGCGGGCGCAGCTCGTCGGGGATGCCGGGCCCGTGGTCGCGCACCTCGAGGCGGTCGCCGGTCGTGTCGCGCGTGAACTTCACGATCACCGGCGGTCTGCCGTACCGGAGCGCGTTGGTGATCAGGTTCAGCAGGATCTGCTCGAAGCGCTGCTTGTCGACGTGCACGGTCAGGCTCTCATCGACCTCGGCACGCACGTCGGCGTCCTCGTGCACGTAGGACAGCGCGTCCTTGACCAGGGCGTGTGCCGGGTGGTCGGCCCGGTCGAGCTTGAGATGCCCGGCGCTGTCGATGCGGGAGAGGTCCAGCAGGCCGTCCGCCAGGCGTGCGATGCGCGCGGCCTGGCGCATGCCGGCTCCGATCATCTTGACGTGCGGTCCGGTCGCGGTCTCCTGCAGTTCTTCGAAAACCAGTCGTACGGTGGCCAGCGGCGCCCGGACGTCGTGCGCCAGCGTGTTGATCATCGCGGCTCGCCACTGCTCGATCCGGGACAGCCGTTCCCGGTCGTCGCGCAGGTGGCGGGCCTGCGCCTCGATCAGGAACGCGACGGCGAGCGCGATCGGCATCAGCACGAAGGCGCTGCCGAGCACCAGCGGATGCTGGCCGGTCAGGACGAGCGGCACCAGGTAGGCGAGGGTCGCCGGGATCGCGTAGGCGGCCAGGATCCAGCGCGGGAAGTGCAGCGCCGCCCAGGCGTAGATCAGCACCAGGAACGGCCCGGTGCCGGCCGCGACACCGCCGAACGACCAGGTGGACAGACCGAGGACGGCGAAGCCGGTGAGACCGAGGACGGCCGGCCCGTACCGGCCGAGCCGCCGCCACGGCAGCAGCAGCGCGATCAGGCCGAGGCTGAAGTCGCAGGCCGCGACCAGCAGCAGCCGGCTGATGTGGGTGGGGTCGTTGGAGATGCCGACCAGCGCGAGCAGGCCGGCGACCACGATGAGGACACCGAACTGCCGGGCCGCGGCCCGCGGCCCGGTTCCCAGCAAGCGGAAGGGTCCGGTTTGCGCCACTCTGTCATCATATCGCGATACCCATGAGTGATCGGGCGACTCCGGTGACCCAGCCGGGCCAGGCCTGGTCCTATTCTTGCGGTCTTCCCCCACGGCACCCACGGAGTTCGACGATGAGCCCCCGAGCAGATGCCGCCGCCGGCGCGGGCGGCCGGCGGCAACGGACCGAGCAGTCGGAGCAGACCCGCACCCTGATGCTCGCGGCCGCCGAGCGGCTGTTCGCCGAGCACGGCGTGCAGGCGGTGTCCAACCGGCAGATCGGTGAGGCGGCGGGGCAGGGCAACAACGCCGCCGTCGCCTATCACTTCGGCACCAAGACCGATCTGGTACGGGCCATCATCCGGCGTCATTCGGTGCGGACCGAGCAGATCCGGCGGCGTCTGCTCGTCGCGCACAGCGGCAGTGGGGACCTGCGCGACTGGGTGGCCTGCGTGGTGCTGCCGATCACCGAACATCTGACGGCGCTGGGGCACCCGAGCTGGTACGCGCGGTTCTCGGCGCAGCTGATCACCGAGCCGGGGCTGCTGGAGGTGGCGGCCGAGGAGTTCCAGGACGCGACCGGGCTGCTCGCCGTCATGGACGGGCTGCAGCGCTGCCTGCCGGATCTGCCGGAGGACGTACGCGAGGAGCGCATCCACATGGCTCACACGCTGCTGGTGCATTTCTGCGCACAGCGGGAGCGCGATCCTTCGCCGGCGTGGGACGCGGTGGCGGCCGGACTCATCGACGCGATGGTCGGGCTGTTCATAGCACCGGTTACGTGACGATCGCTTTCTGTGGATATCGCGCGCGTAGATCGTACGAAATAGGGGTTTTAAGCAGTAGGCGCGGATCGCCGCGCCGGACCACCACATGAATTTTTCGGTCAACGGGGCTGTCGGATGCGCTTTTGGTAAGACAAGTGCTTTAAATTGTGCCCTCGGATCACACGATCGGATGAACCCCGCGAAAGGGCCCGCATGTCCCCCACATCCCCTAGGCCGTTCCCGCATCGCATCAAGCCCGCGGATCTCGACGCGTTGCGTGAGCGATACAAGGTGGAACGGGACCGGCGCATCCGCCCGGACGGCGCGACCCAGTACCGGCGGGCCGCCGGCGAGTTCGGTTACTACGCGAAGGACCCCTACACCCCTTTCCAGGAGCGCGAGGCCAAGACCGACCGGGTCGAGGCGACCGTGATCGGCGGCGGCTTCGGCGGGCTGCTCAGCGGCGCGAAGCTGCGGCAGGCCGGCGTCCAGCAGATCCGGATGGTCGACGAGGGCGGCGACTTCGGCGGCACGTGGTACTGGAACCGGTACCCGGGCATCCACTGCGACATCGAGGCGACGGTCTACATGCCGCTGCTCGAGGAGGTCGGGTACGTCCCGAAGTGGCGCTACGCCCCCGGCGAGGAGATCAGGCAGCACTGCATCGCGATCGCGAAGCGCTTCGACCTGTACGCCGACACCCTGTTCCACACCCGGATCACCAGCCTGACCTGGGACGAGGAGAACGCCGAGTGGCAGGTCACCACCGACCGCGGCGACTCCTACCGCTCCCGCTACGTGGTGATCTCATCGGGCACCCTGACCCAGCCGAAGCTGCCCGGCATCCCCGGCATCGAGGACTACCGGGGTCACACGTTCCACACCAGCCGGTGGGACTACGAGTACACCGGCGGTGACCAGTCCGGCGGCCTGACCGGGCTGAACGGCAAGAAGGTGGCCGTCGTCGGCACCGGCGCCACCGGCATCCAGGTCATCCCGCACCTGGCCGAGGCCGCCGAGAGGCTGTACGTCTTCCAGCGCACCCCGTCGTCGGTCGACGTCCGCGACAACCGGCCCACCGATCCCGAGTGGGCGGCGTCGCTGCGGCCGGGCTGGCAGCGGGAGCGGATGGAGAACTTCCTCACCATCGTGACCGGCGGGTACGCCGACGAGGACCTGATCGACGACCGGTGGACGTCGACGGCGAAGCTGCAGCGGCAGATGCTCACCGGCAGCGTCGACACGAACATCTCGGCCGAGGAGCGCGAGTACCTCGACGAGATGGCCGACTTCCGCAAGATGGACGAGATCCGCGAGCGCATCGACGCCATCGTCGAGGACCCGGCCGTCGCCGAGGTGCTCAAGCCCTGGTACCGGTACATGTGCAAGCGGCCCACGTTCAGCGACTTCTACCTGCAGACGTTCAACCGGCCCAACGTGACCCTGGTCGATACGGCCGACCACGGCGGCATCACCCGGATGACGCCGACCGGTGTGGTCGTCGGCGACACCGAGTACGAGGTCGACGTCGTCATCTTCGCCACGGGCTTCGAGGTCGGCATCTCCGGCGTGCTGTCCGGCACCCTGCCGGTCACCGGCCGCGACGGGGCACCACTGCTCGGGCACTGGGCGCGCGGGCCGCGTACGCTGCACGGCTTCTACAGCCACGGCTTCCCGAACCTGTTCCACCTCGGATCGCTGCAGAACGCGGCCGCCGTCAACTTCGTGCACGTGCTGCTGGAGCAGGCCACCCACATCGGGGCGGTCGTCGCCGAGGCGAACAAGCGCGGCGCCCGTTACATCGAGCCGACCTCCGAGGCCGAGGACGGCTGGGCGGCGACGATCTTCCAGACCGCGCCGAACAACTTCAACTTCCAGTCCGAGTGCACGCCCGGCTATTACAACGGTGAGGGCAACCCCCGGCCCGTGAACTTCATGTACGGGCCGGGGCCGGTCGCCTTCCACGAGCTGCTGCGCACGTGGCGTGCCGAGAGCATCGACACGGTCCTGCGGTGATTCCTTCCTACGGGGGTGGCTGGGCCGCCCCCGTAGGACTCACGCCGCCAGCTTGACCGTCTGCTTGGCCAGCTCGTAGGCCGGCAGCATGCCCTCCCGCTCGCCCTCGTCGAGCGGCGCCAGCCTCACCACGACCGCACCGGCCTTGGTGTTCAGGGCGAACGCCGTGTATTTGGTGCGCTGGTCAGCCACCTGGCTGTAGGCCTCCCAGGTGACCTCGGCGGCCTGCGCCCCGGCGATCTGCACATCCGTGTAGGTCTCGCCGGAGATCTCCTTGCCCGTGCCGTCCGCCTTGACGAACGCCGCCAGGTGCTCGCGCGGCAGCCCGCTCAGCCCGTCGGCCACGTGCACCCGGATGAAGCCGATGCTGCCGGCCGGCTTCGCGTCGATCTCGCAGACGACGGTGAAGTCGCCGACCTTCGCGAGACCGGCCAGTTCACCGAGTGTCTTGGCGTCCACCGCGGTGGCCTTCCAATCGGCGGCCGCGTCGAAGGACAACGGCATCTCGCACGGGGTGCCGTCGGCGCCGATCGACTCGCCCTTCTCCGCCGCGGGGGCGGTTTCGATGGCGCTGCTCGCCGGCGCACCGGTCGGCGCCTGGATCTTGTCCGACGCGCAGCCGTTGAGGGTGAGGACGACGGCGAGCCCGAGGGCCGCAGAGAAGTTCATGATCTTCACGAAGCGGGGAGCTTACACGCGGGGCTTGACCTTCCAGTGGCTGGAAGCCTCAGGATTGCGGCGTGGACGACGACCGGCTCACCATCGGGCAACTCGCACAGCGCACCGGCATCGACACACGGACGCTGCGGTTCTGGTCGGACGACGGAGTCATCCCGCCGGCCGGGCGTTCGGCGAGCGGCTACCGCCTCTACGACGCCGCGGCCGTGGCCCGGGTCGAGCTCGTGCGCACGCTGCGGGAGCTGGGCCTCGGGCTCGGCGACATCCGCCGGGTGATCGACGGCCGGGCCACGGTCGCGGCCGTGGCTCAGGCTCACGTGGCGGCGCTCGACGCGCGGATCCGTGCCCTCAAGGTGAGCCGGGCCGTGCTGTCCACCGTATCGAGACGTGGTTCCACCGCTGAGGAGACAGCCCTGATGAACAGGTTGGCGCGGCTTTCGGCCGCCGAGCGCACACAGATCATCGACGAGTTCAAGGCAGAGGTGTTCGACGGCCTCGACATCGGGCCGGACCGGCGCGACAAGGTGCGGGAGCTGCGCATCGACCTGCCCGACGATCCCACCCCCGACCAGGTGGACGCCTGGATCGAGCTGGCGGAACTGTTGCAGGATCCGGGCTTCCGCACCCGCATGCGGGCCTTCCTGGAGCTGAACACCCCGATTCCCGGCCGGGACAACCCGCCCTCGGCCCGGATCTGGTGGGCGCGTCAGGTCGTGAACACCGTTGCGGAGGCCAGGGAGCGCGGCGTCCAGCCGGGCGATCCCGCCGCGGCCGAGGTGCTGCGCGACATGTTCGGCTCCGCTGATCCGGCCGTTGTCCTGGCCGGTCTGGTGGCCGGGATCGAGGCGGGCGCGGAACGCTACCGCGGGCTCGTCGCCCGGGTGCGCGGCCAGTACGGTTCACCGGACGCCACCGAGGAGCTGCACTGGCTGGCGGCCGCGCTCACCGAGGCTCCGGCGAGCCTTCGATGACGTTCTTGATCTCGACGATGCCGCGCTCGGTGCGGGCCCGGACGGCCGGTGCCATGGCGTGCGGCAGGACATCGGTCAGCCAGACGAGACGGCTCCGCCGCGGCCCTTCGCCGAAGACCTGAAAACTTGCCTGATGGTACGTGAGCGGCAGCTTCTGCCCCTCGACGACCGCATACGCCAGGCGGCGGTCGTCGTGGTCGACGGAGATGATCAGCTCCCGGATCTGCGAGCCGTCCGGCATCGTCAGGATCCGCTCGTCGTCCTCGATCCGGGCGTCCAGGACGCGCCCGGGCAGCAGCCGCCGGTGCACGGCGCCGACGTCGGCGACCGCCTCCCACACCCGCTCGGCGGGCACCTCGATGACGGTCTCCACGCGGACGGTCGCCACCCTCGGCCCCTCTCCCGTCCGGGTTGGACAACGCCGGACCCGGGCAGCGTACCGGGGCCGTTTAAGATCATGCCGGACGACGGGGGTGCCGATGAGAATCGTGAGCGTCAACGCCTGGGGTGGCGCGCTGTCCGACCGGCTTCTCGACTGGCTGCCCGCCTGCGGCGCCGACGTTCTCTGCCTGCAGGAGGTGACGCGGACGCCGGGCCTGGCCGGCTGGACGCGTTTCTCCGACGGCGAACGGACCCTGCCGCAGCGGGCCGGCCTCCTTGACGACGTACGCGGTGTGCTCCCCCGCCACCAGCCGATCTTCGTGGCGAGCGACTCCGGCCCGGTGCACGACGACGCCGGCACCCGCCACCGCCAGGACTTCGGCGTGGCCACCTTCGTCGCCGAGCGGCTGCCGGTCTGCGGCGTCGAGTCGGCCTTCGTGCACGGCGGATTCACCGATCACGACGAGTGGGCGATCGCGGACCGGCCCCGGGTCGCTCTGGCCGTGCACACCGTCGACCGGGCCGGCGGCCGGTCGGTGTGGGTCGTGCAGGTGCACGGCCTGCGCGACCCCGCCGGCAAGGGTGACACCCCGGCACGGCGCCGGCAGGCATTGCGGCTCGCGGAGCTCGTACGCCGGATCCGTGGTCCTCAAGATCTTGTGGTCCTGTGCGGTGATCTCAATCTGCTGCCGGGCAGCGAGACGTTCGGCATCCTGGCCGAAGCCGGTCTCACCGACCTGGTCGGGAATGCCGACACGCGCACGTCGCACTACGGCAAGCCGGTCCGCCACGCGAGCTACCTGCTGGTCTCCGACGTGGCCGCGGTCAAGGAGTTCACGGTCCTGACCGCGCCGGAGGTCTCCGACCACCGCGCCCTGCTCCTGGAGATCTAGACACCTTTTGCGCTCAAGGTCTGGTTGGGTTTGGTGGGGACAGTCCTGTCCCGGGCCGGCTGATCGCCCAGCCGTGCCCGGCGAACCCTTCCCCAGACTGTTGATCACCCAGCCGTGGGCGGCGAACCCTTCCCCAGACCGCCTGATCACCCAGCCGTGGGCGGCGAACCCTTCCCCCGACTGTTGATCACCCAGCCGTGCCCGGCGAACCCTTCCCCCGACTGTTGATCACCCAGCCGTGCCCGGCGAACCCTTCCCCCGACTGTTGATCGCCCAGCCATGCCCGGCGAACCCTTCCCCAGACTGTTGATCGCCCAGCCATGCCCGGCGAACCCTTCCCCAGGCCGCTTGATCGCCCAGCCGTGGGCGGCGAATCCTTTACCGGGCCGGAGGCAGCGATATCCCGGAGCCCGGCGCCGAAAACGGCCGTAGTTGATCGTCCAGCACCGGGTCGCGGCGGTAACCGACCCCGCGATTCCGGAGCCCACGACGGTGACGCCAGGCCGTCAGCCGACCGAACGCCACCACGGCTCAAACGAATGCGGCTGACGGGCCGCGAACCCCGACTGTAAAAGCTCTCTAGATCTAGATGTTCTGCCCAGAGAGGTTGGGAACGCGGTTGGCGGGTGGTCCGCCGATGGCGGTGTGGTGGCGGTGGTGATTGTAGGTGTGCAGGAATCGGGGT
>NZ_PVMZ01000003.1 GCF_003001815.1 Actinoplanes italicus | reverse complement strand
TACCGAAACAATCGAAACGACCGCAATCGCCGCATAAGATCAACAGACACGGATCAGCGCTGGCCGCCTCTTACACCACGCCAGTGGACGCGACCATGATCAAGGCAGGGACGAGGGGTTCGTCGCGTCGTTGCGAATCGGCCCAGACCGGCGGCGCATCGTGCATGGCCGGCATGGAGCCCGAGCACCGCAGGTCGATCGTCGCGCGGCGGCTGGACCTGGGTGGCCAGGAGACAATCGGCAGGACGGCACAGCCGCACAATCGCAGAGTCCAGCGACGACGCGTATCCGAGATTCATGGTCGCGTAGCTGGAGAGTCCGTCAGCGATCGAGATATCGGGCCACGAAAACCCCGAGGCCTAACTCGACGACAAAAAGAGCGAAAGTCGCGAGACGCAGGAGCCGCCCAGCACGAAGACCACCCAGCACGGCAAGCGCCCCAGCACGGCGAGCGCCCCAGCACGGCGAGCCCCCCAGCACAGCGAGCGCCCCAGCACAGCGAGCGCCCCAGCACAGCGAGCGCCCCAGCACAGCGAGCGCCCCAGCACAGCGAGCGCCCCAGCACAGCGAGCCCTCCAGCACGGCGAGCGTAGGCACGGAGTCGCCCCGGCGAAGGGACGCAAGGCACAAAGCCTCCGGCAACGGAGACCGCCACCCCGACGTGCACCAAATCACCGAGCGCGCAAGCAAACGACATGAGCCCGCACAAGTGACCTCCCGCAGCAGACCAGCCCCGGCGGGACCCCGGCGGCTGCGGGAGCAGCGGCCACGTCAGTCCATCTTGCTCCAGGTGGCCAGGTCTTCAGCCACGGTGCGATCGCCGTCGATGCGGACGTCGGTCAGGGGAATGCGGCGGTACAGCGTCAGGACCAGGTCGCTGGCCGTGGCCTGGACCCTGGTCACCGGGTCGCCGCTGGCCGATGGGTCGGCCTTGGCTCCGGCCGGGGAGAGGTCCAGCGTCCAGGACGGGCCCTCGATCGCCTGGAAGGCGACTCGAGCCGGACGGTGTGGCCATGGGCCGAGGGAGCCCAGCCCGACGGTGAGGAACTCGCTGACCCCGTCGACCGCGACAGCGGCCGGGAGCGGCTCGGGGCGGCCGATGGTCTCCTGGGCGTCGTAGGCGTGCACCGCCGCCTCCTGCACCTGGTGACGGGCGACCGCACCGGCGGTCAGCGGGGCACCGGAGTCGGCCCACCACGTCCAGCAGGGTGCGTCGGGGCCGGCGTCGCGCAGCGCCGCGAGCAGCAGTTCGGTGGAGGTCGCGGACCACTGCACGAGATCGCCGTGTGGCTCCCGATCACCGATCCGGTCGCGGGAGGGCGGGCCCGACTCGTCGCCGGCGGCCACCGCGGCGGCCCAGAAACGGTGGACGCCGCCCAGGTGGGCGACCAGGTCGGTGAGCGACCAGTCGGGGCAGCCGGGGACCGTGGCGGTCAGGTCCGGCGCGACGGCGACGGCGTCGCGCAACGCCGCGGACCGTGCCTCGATCAGCGCGAGGAGCTCGGGAAACGGCGGAGTCGAAGTCATGTCCAGTTTCTACCACCGGCATACGACAAAACGGCGGCACGTGTGATCACGTGCCGCCGTCAGGCGTACCTAAGAAATGGGGGTCAGACGTTTGATCACGTGCCGCCGTCAGGCGTACCTAAGAAATGGGGGTCAGACGTTGAAGCCGAGTGACCGGAGCTGGTCCCGGCCGTCGTCGGTGATCTTGTCGGGGCCCCACGGCGGCAGCCACACCCAGTTGATCCGGAAGTCGTCGACGAGACCGCCGCCGGGGCCGGTCGTCAGGGCCTGCCGGGTCTGGTCCTCGATGACGTCGGTCAGCGGGCAGGCCGCCGAGGTCAGCGTCATGTCGATGGTGACGACGTTCTCGTCGTCGACGTGGGTGCCGTAGACCAGGCCGAGGTCGACCACGTTGATGCCGAGCTCGGGGTCGACGACGTCCTTCATCGCCTCCTCGATGTCCGCGATCGACGCCTTCGGCTTGCCGGAGCCGGCAGATGCCGGAGCGGCGGCAGAAGCCGGAGCGGCGGCAGAAGCCGGAGCGGCGTCGGCGGGACCGTCGCCGGAGATCGAGTCCGAGGCCACCGCGTCGGCCGAGGCCACCGCGTCGGCCGGGGCCACGTCGGCGTCCGGCGTGGCCGACACGCTCACCGACGGCGTCTCGACCGGCTCGCCGGCCTCCGCCGCTGCGGCACGCTCCTCGGCCAGCCAGTCGGGCACCTCTTCGCCCGCGCCGGGAGCGGCGCCGGAAGCCGGGGCCGAGGCAACGGTCCGGGCGGTATCCACTGATTCAGTCATGCCTTCACCTCCGGGCTCACGCCCACGTCCACACCGGCTCGCGCCGCGGCGTCCTTGAATGCCATCCACGGCAGCAGCGCGCACTTGACCCGCGCCGGGAACTTGGCCACCCCGGCGAAGGCGATCCCGTCGCCGAGGACCTCCTCGTCGGGTTCGACCTGGCCGCGGCTCTGCATCAACTCCACGAAGGCGTGGTGGATCGCCGAAGCCGCGGCGGGGGATTTGCCCTGCACCAACTCGTACAACACCGACGCCGACGCCTGGCTGATGGAGCAGCCGAGTCCATCGTACGAAATATCGGTCAGATCGGATTTGACCCGGACGGTGATCTCGTCGCCGCACGTCGGGTTGACGTGATGCGCCTCACCGTCGAAGGGATCCCGCAGGCCACGGCCGTGCGGGTTCTTGTAGTGATCGAGGATGATCTCCTGATAGAGACCGTCGAGCATCATCAGCCGAACACCTTCCGGACCTGATCGAGGCCGCGCGCGAGGGCGTCGATCTCCGCCGTGGTCGTGTAGAGGTAGAACGACGCCCGGGTCATCGCGGGCACACTGAACCGCGAGCACACCGGCCGTGCGCAGTGGTGCCCGACACGCACCTCGACGCCGAGCGCGTCCAGGATCTGTCCCACGTCGTGCGGGTGTACCCCATCGACGCCGAACGACACCGTGCCACCGCGTCCCTCGATCGTGGCGGGGCCGAAGATCCGCACATCGGGGACCGACGAGAGCGCGTCCAGCGCGTATCGCGTGATGGCCTGCTCGTGCTCGTGGATCGCCTCCATGCCGAGCCCGGTGAGGTAGTCGACGGCCGCGCCGAGCCCGATGGCCTCCGTGATCGGCGGGGTGCCTGCCTCGAACCGTGCGGGCGGGGCAGCGAAGGTGGTGCCGCCCATGGTGACCGTCTCGATCATCGAGCCGCCGGCCAGGAACGGCGGCATCTGCGACAGCAGGTCGAACCGGCCCCAGAGGACGCCGATGCCGGTCGGGCCGAGCATCTTGTGCCCGGTGAAGGCGATCAGGTCAGCGCCGAGCGAGCCGACGGAGATGGGCAGGTGCGGCACCGACTGCGAGCAGTCCAGCATCAGCAGGGCACCCACGGCTTTGGAACGCGCGGCGATCCGGGACACGTCGTTGACCGTGCCGAGCACGTTCGACATGTGAACCAGAGAGACGATCTTGGTTCTCTCGGAAACGAGATCATCCAGTGCGGACTCGTCCAGCCGGCCGTCGTCGGTGATGCCGAACCACTTGAGCGTGGCCCCGGTCCGCTCGCACAGGAGCTGCCACGGCACCAGGTTGGAGTGGTGCTCCATCTCGGAGATCACCACCTCGTCGCCGGGCCCGAGGCGCAGCATCTGCCCGAGCGAGTACGCCGCGAGGTTGATCGCCTCGGTGGAGTTCTTGGTGAACACCACCTCGTCCGGGCTCGCCGCTCCGATGAAGGTCGCGATGCGGGCCCGGGCGCCCTCGTAGGCCTCGGTCGACTCGGTGCCGAGCGTGTGCACGGAGCGGGACACGTTGCCGTTGTACCGCTCCTGGTGCGCACGCATGACGTCGAGCACCTGAACCGGCTTCTGCGAGGTGTTGGCGCTGTCCAGGTAGACCAGCGGGTGGCCGTTGACCTCCCGCTCGAAGATCGGGAAGTCCTTACGGATCCGCTCGACGTCGAGGCTCATCAGTGACCCCTCAGGCCTTCACCAGGTACTTCTTGTAACCCTCGGCCTCGAGCTGTTCACCGAGCTCCGAGCCGCCCTCCTCGACGATCCGGCCGCCGACGAACACGTGCACGAAGTCCGGCTTGATGTAGCGCAGGATCCGGGTGTAGTGGGTGATCAGCAGGAAGCCGGTCTCACCGGTCGCACGGACCCGGTTGACGCCCTCGCTGACGACCTGCAGCGCGTCGATGTCGAGGCCGGAGTCGGTCTCGTCGAGGATCGCGATCTTCGGCTTGAGCAGCTCGAGCTGCATGATCTCGTGCCGCTTCTTCTCACCACCGGAGAAGCCCTCGTTGACGTTGCGCTGAGCGAACGCCGGGTCCATCTGCAGCTTCTCCATGGCGCCGCGCAGCTCGCCGGCCCAGGTGCGCAGCTTGGGAGCCTCACCGTCGATCGCGGTCTTCGCGGTACGCAGGAAGTTCGCGACCGACACGCCTGGGACCTCGACTGGGTACTGCATGGCCAGGAAGAGGCCGGCCCGGGCGCGCTCGTCGACGCTGAGCTCCAGGATGTCCTGGCCGTCCAGCGTCACCGAACCGCCGGTGATCTCGTACTTCGGGTGCCCGGCGATGGAGTAGGCCAGCGTCGACTTGCCGGACCCGTTCGGGCCCATGATGGCGTGCGTCTCGCCCGACTTGATGGTGAGGTCGACCCCGGCGAGGATCGGCTTCAGCTCGCCATCCGGCAGCTTCACCGAAACCTGCAGGTCGCGGATCTCCAGGGTGCTCACGGCTCTACTCCATTGCTAGGTGTCGTCGAAACGTAGATGTCGCCGTCGCGGATCTCGACGGGGTAGATCGCCACCGGGCTGAAGGCGGGCGGTCCGGAGGGTTCGCCGGTGCGCAGGTCGAAACGGGAGCCGTGCAGCCAGCATTCCAGCGTGCACCCGTCCACCTCCCCCTCGGAGAGGGCCACGGAGGCGTGGCTGCACTCGTCGCGGACGGCGTAGAACTGATCGTCGTCGGCGTGGACGATCGCGACCTCGACACCGTCGACCTCCACCTGGAGGGCGGTGCCCTTCGCGACGTCCGACGCCGGACCGACGTTCTCGAAAGTCACTACTGACCCGCCTCGGCCAGACGAGCCTCGATGGCGTCGCCGAGCCGCTCGCGCAGGGCCTCGACCGGGATCTTGTTGATCAGCTCGGCGAAGAAGCCGCGGACGACCAGCTTGCGGGCCTCCGGCTCGGGGATGCCGCGAGCCATCAGATAGAACAACTGCTCATCGTCGAAACGCCCGGTTGCGCTCGCATGCCCGGCTCCGGCGATCTCACCGGTCTCAATCTCGAGATTGGGTACGGAGTCCGCGCGCGCCCCATCCGTGAGGAGCAGGTTCCGGTTGATCTCGTACGTGTCGGTGCCGGTCGCCGCGGCCCGGATCAGCACGTCGCCGACCCAGACGGTGTGCGCCGACGAACCCTGCAGCGCGCCGCGGTAACCCACGTAGCTACGGCAGTCGGGCACGCTGTGGTCGACGAGCTGCCGGTGCTCGTGGTGCTGGCCCGAGGTCGCGAAGTAGACGCCCCACAGCTCGGCGTCGCCGCCGCGGCCCGTGTACTCCACCGAGGTGAACTGGCGGACCAGGTCACCGCCGAGGGTGACCTGCACGTGCTGGACGCGGGCGTCCCGGCCGACCCGGAACTTGACGTGCTGCGCCTGCACCGCGTCGTGGTCCCACTCGGCGAGCGTCACGAAGGTCAGCTGCGCGCTGTCGCCGATGACGACCTCGACGTTGTCGGCCAGGGTGACCGAACCGGTCTGCTCCAGCACGATCGTGGCCTTCGCGAATGCGCCCACCTTGACGTAGGTGCGCGCCGCCGCGGCGTCCCCGCCCTTGCCGACCAGCCGGATGACGACCGCCTCGGCGGGCTCGGCCTCGGGCGCCACCTCGATCAGGGTGACGCCGGCCGCCGCGCCGAACGCGAGCGCGCTGACCCGGTCGAACGGGGTCAGCACCGGCTCCACACCGTCGGCCGTCGACACCGTCACGCCGGCGGGCAGGTCGCCGTGTTCCACGGCGGGGGCCGCCCCGCTCAGCGACGTGGCGGTGACCAGGTCACGCAGCCGCTTGAGCGGGGTGAAACGCCACTCCTCCTCCAGGCCGTTCAGGGCCGGGAAGTCGGTGACGTCGAAGGAGCGCAGCACCTGCGACTTGGTGCTCGGCGGGGCGATGGCCTCGGTAGTCATTTCGTCCTTTAATTCCGCGTTTCTCAGGGGGATGGCCGGGCGCGCGGGTGATTAACCCACGGCCCCTTCCATCTGGAGCTCGATGAGGCGGTTCAGCTCCAGCGCGTACTCCATCGGGAGCTCCTTGGCGATCGGCTCGATGAAGCCGCGCACGATCATCGCCATCGCCTCGTCCTCGGTCAGGCCACGGCTCATCAGGTAGAAGAGCTGGTCCTCGCTGACCTTGGAGACGGTCGCCTCGTGTCCCATGTTGACGTCGTCCTCGCGGATGTCGACGTACGGGTACGTGTCGGACCGGGAGATCGTGTCGACCAGCAGCGCGTCGCACTTGACCGTGCTCTTCGAGCTGGACGAGCCCTCCAGGACCTGGACCAGGCCGCGGTACGACGTGCGGCCACCACCGCGGGCGATCGACTTGGAGATGATCGTCGACGAGGTGTGCGGCGCGGCGTGCACCATCTTGGCGCCGGAGTCCTGGTGCTGGCCCTCGCCGGCCATGGCGATCGAGAGCACCTCGCCCTTGGCGTGCGGGCCGGTCATGTAGACCGCGGGGTACTTCATGGTCACCTTGGAGCCGATGTTGCCGTCGATCCACTCCATGGTCGCGCCCTCTTCGCAGGTGGCGCGCTTGGTGACCAGGTTGTACACGTTGTTCGACCAGTTCTGGATGGTCGTGTACCGCACGCGGGCGTTCTTCTTCACGATGATCTCGACGACCGCGGAGTGCAGCGAGTCGGACGAGTAGATCGGCGCCGTGCAGCCCTCGACGTAGTGCACGTACGAGCCCTCGTCGGCGATGATCAGCGTTCGCTCGAACTGGCCCATGTTCTCCGTGTTGATCCGGAAGTAGGCCTGCAGCGGGATGTCGACGTGCACACCCTTCGGCACGTAGATGAAGGAGCCGCCGGACCAGGTCGCCGTGTTCAGCGCGGCGAACTTGTTGTCGCCGACCGGGATCACGGTGCCGAAGTACTCCTGGAAGATCTCCGGGTGCTCCTTGAGAGCCGTGTCGGTGTCGAGGAACAGGACACCCTGCTGCTCGAGGTCCTCACGGATCGCGTGGTAGACGACCTCGGACTCGTACTGCGCGGCCACGCCGGCGACAAGACGCTGCTTCTCCGCCTCGGGGATGCCCAGCTTGTCGTACGTCGCCTTGATGTCCTCGGGCAGGTCCTCCCAGGAAGCGGCCTGCTTCTCGGTGGAGCGCACGAAGTACTTGATGTTCTGGAAGTCGATGCCGGTCAGGTCGGCGCCCCAGTGCGGCATCGGCTTGCGGCCGAACAGCCGCAGGCCCTTGAGCCGGAGGTTGAGCATCCACTCGGGCTCGCTCTTCAGCGCGGAGATGTTGCGCACCACGGCTTCGGACAGGCCACGCTGCGCGGCGGCGCCGGCGACGTCGGCGTCGGCCCAGCCGTACTCGTACTTGCCAAGAGCGGCCAGGTGCTCTTCCTGAGTGACGATCTGGTCAGTCATGTATCTGTCCTAACCGTGTGTTCGGCGTGGTGCGTACCGCGGGTGGGGATGTGCGTGGTGCACACCCCGTCGCCGTGCGCGATGGTGGCGAGGCGCTGCACGTGGGTGCCGATGAGCCGGGAGATGACTTCGGTCTCGGCGTCGCACAGCTGAGGGAACTCGGCAGCCACGTGAGCCACCGGGCAGTGATGCTGGCACAGCTGCCCGCCGGACGCGATCGTCGAGGCGTTGGCAGCGTAGCCCTCGGCGGTCAGCACCTCGGCGAGAGCCTCCGCCCTGGCGATCGGATCAGGGTCGGCCTCGCGCAGCGCCGCCTGACAGCGCTCCTCGAGAGCCTTGACCTGAGCCGTGGCGAAGGCCGAGACGGCCTCCGGCCCGTGCTGCTGGGAGATCCAGCGCAGCGCGGCGGTCGCGATGCCGTCGTAATGATGTGGGTTGAGATCCTCGCGAGCGGCGGCGGTCAGGACGAATGCCTTTGCCGGGCGGCCACGGCCACGGGGCTTGTCACGGCGCAACTCGCGGGTCTCGACGAGACTCTCGGCGAGCATCGCGTCGAGGTGTTTGCGGATGGCGGCTGAACTCAAGCCTAGCGCGGCGCCGAGCTCCGCCGCGGTCGTGGCGCCACGCTTCAGCAGGAGCTGGACGACGCGGTCCCGGGTGCGCCCGTCGGCCGCGGCGGCCGGAGCCGTCACGCCGATCTGGATCAGCACCTCGTTTTTCACTACGCCAACGTTACGTATTTCATGTGAGCCCTGCAAACCCGGCCCCGGTGATCCACCCCACCGGCAGGCGGAGCTGGGAAAATCAAGATCAGATGCGAGCGTACGATGCGCGGGGTGAAGTCCTCCACGGTGCGCCTTGCGTCCGCTTTCCTGGCCCTGCCTCCCGTTCGGTGGTGCGGTGCTTCGCTGCGCGGGCTGGCGCTGGCCTCGGTGATCGCGAACATCGGGATCATCGTCACCGGCGCGGCGGTGCGGCTCACCAAGTCCGGCCTGGGCTGCCCCACCTGGCCGCGGTGCACCGACGACTCGTACGTCTCGACGCCCGAGATGGGGATCAACGGCGCCATCGAATTCGGCAACCGGCTGCTCACCTTCGTCCTCGTGGCGATCGCCGTGGCCTGCTTCCTCGGCGCTCTGGCCCGCCGGCGCCGCTCGCTGACCAGGCTGTCCGTCGCGGTCGCGCTCGGCATCCCCGGTCAGGGCGTCATCGGCGGCATCACGGTGCTCACCAACCTCAACCCGTGGGTGGTCGGCCTGCACTTCATCCTCTCCATCGCGCTGGTCGCCGGGGCGTACGCGTTGTGGCGCCGCGTCGACGAGGGCGACGGTGAGCCCGTCCCGCTCGTCCCCGCCCCGCTGCGCCACCTGGCATGGGTGATCACGGCGGCGAGTTTCGCGGTGATCGCGGCCGGCGTGGTGGTGACCGGCAGCGGCCCGCACTCCGGTGACCAGGGCGCCAAGCGCAACGGCCTGGACCCGGAGCAGATCTCCCAGGTGCACGCCGACCTGGTCTTCCTGCTGATCGGTCTGACCGTTGCACTGTGGTTCGCGCTGCGTGCCGTGAACGCCCCGGCCGCCGCGATCCGCGCCGCGGCCGTGTTGTTCTGGGTCGAGATGGCGCAGGGCCTGATCGGCTTCGTGCAGTACTTCACCCACCTGCCGGTGCTCCTCGTCGCCGCGCACATGCTCGGCTCCGGCCTGGTCTGGGTCGCCACCCTGTCGGTGCTGTGGTCGTTGCGCTCCCGCCCGGCCCTCCCGGCCACGACGGCCGCCACCCCTGCCGCGATCCCCGAGCCGGCCACCACGCACTGAGCCCACCCCGGCCAACCCGCAACCCGCCCCAAACAGCGTGGTGAACTACGGCTCACCCCCGGCCACAGATCACCACACACAAAGGCCGGCCAACGCCGCGTGGTGAACTACGGCTCACCCCGGGCACAGATCACCACACACAGGGTCAACCGGCACTGCGTGGTGACCTGTGGCCCGATACGAGCCGCAGGTCACCACGCAGGGGTCGAACGGTCAGATGCGGGAGAGGATGGCGTCGGCGAGCCGTGAGGCGGCGCCGGGCGCGTGCAGCAGGAAGAGCGACGGCTCGGTGAGCTCCAGCTCGATGAGCATCGGTGCCCCGTCCGGGCCGGGGATGAGGTCGACCCGGGCGTAGAGCAGCCGTTTGGCCCCGCCGGGAACGAACTCGAGCACCCGGGCCGCCAGGTCCAGCTCGGCCTCCGACGGCGTACGCGGGGTGATCTGTTCGTCGTTCATGTCGACCGGCACGTCCCCGCGGGCGGTGAGCATCGGGCCCTTACGGATGCCGTGGCTGAAGGTCAGCTCGCCGTCGGCGTCCGGGGTGCAGAGCACCGCGGTCTCCCCGGCGGTGTCCACGGCGGACAGATAGGGCTGGATCATCGCGGTGCGCCCCGAACCGGTGAGCCGCCGGACGTGAGCCGCCGCGGCCCCGGACTGCTCGGGCATCAGATAGCGGGCGGTGTCCCGGCTGCCGGCACTGACGGTCGGCTTGACCACCCATTCACCGGCGGCCGGCGGCGTCCAAGCTGCCCCAGAGCCAAGGGCACCGGAACCAAGGGCACCAGAGCCAAGGGCACCGGAACCAAGGGCACCAGAGCCAAGGGCACCGGAACCAAGGGCACCAGAGCCAAGGGCACCGGAACCAAGGGCACCAGAGCCAAGGGCACCGGAACCAAGGGCACCAGAGCCAAGGGCACCGGAACCAAGGGCACCAGAGCCAAGGGCACCGGAACCAAGGGCACCGGAACCAGCCGCACCAGAACCGACGGCGGCGGAGTCGCCCGCAATTGAGCCGAGGGAGGCGGGGCCGGCCGCGCGTGAACCCACGGCGTCAGGACCGACGAACTCCGTCGGGATGATCGGGATACCGGCCGCGGCGAGTTCGCTGAGGTAACGCTTGTCGGTGTTCCACTCCACGATGTCGGCGGGGTTGGCCAGTCTCGGAACAGACCGCGCCCACGACAGGAACCGCTCGTGGTGATTCATGTAGTCCCATGGGGACCGGATCACGGTGAGGTCGTAGACGGACCAGTCAGCCGCCGGGTCGTCCCAGCGGACCGCGTCGACGACCACCCCGCGCTCGCGCAACGCGTCGCGCAGGGGGTGGTCGTCCTCCCAGAGGTCGGGAAAACCGGCACAGGTCACCAGCGCGACGCGGGCGCTCGGGCCCATCAGCGAGCCATGCTCCGGCGCGACATCGACCGCCACAGGTCGTTGCTGGGCCGCATCTGCTCGAGGAGCTCCCGCTCCCACTCGTTCTCCACCTTCACTCCAGCGTGGTCGCACGCCTCGCGCGCGACACCGGTGTCCGGGGCGAACTGGTCGGACCACTCGCCGTCCTCTCCGACCAGGACGATGCGGGCGCCGCGCTTACCGACGTACTCGATCACCGCCTTGGCGCCGCCGTGTCCGGCGGCGAAAGACTTGATCTCGGAGGTCAGTGTCGTAACGGAACCTTCTGCCATGCTGCGCAGCCTAAGCAGTCAGCCAGGTCGCTGGGGTCACTCCGATCGGTTTTTGTGACTCCAATTACCTGCAGGTTTCAGAATTCCGCGCAATGTTATGTGCAGGTTACGCCCGAATTGACCGCTGCTATTGAATCAACTGATCGAGTGACGGACAGTGATTGACAGTGGTGACAATCCGGGCATCCTGTGCGACAGGTCAAATCAGAGCGTCAACGGCGACGGCCATGAAGACCACCGTCAGGTACGTGATGGACAGATGGAACAGCCGCATCGGCTTGACGGCCGTCCCACCACCGGCCTGACGCGCGAGCCGGATCGCCTCGAAGAGGAAGACGCCGCCCATCACGATCGCCGTCACTCCGTAGATCGGTCCGAGACCGAGCGGCCACGCGGCGAGCGAGGCGGCCACGGTGAGGACGGTGTAGAGGATGATCTCGAAGTTGACCCGCTTCATGGAGCGCACCACGGGCAGCATCGGCACGCCGGCCCGGGCGTAGTCGTCCTTGTACTTCACGGCGAGCGCATAGAAGTGCGGCATCTGCCAAAAGAAGACAATCGCAAAAAGCGCCCATGCCATCGGCGGAATCGTGTTCGTGACGGCGGCCCAGCCGATCACCACGGGAGCCGCGCCGCACACTCCACCCCAGAACGTGTTGGCCGGGGTGCGCCGCTTCAGCCAGAGCGTGTAGATGACGTCGTAGTAGAAGATGGAGAACGCCGTCAGCGCGGTGGCCAACCAGTTGGTGAGAAGCGCCATCAGCGCGACGGAGATCACAGCCAGTGTCAGACCGAAGATCAGCACGGCACGTGGCGTCATCTGATTCGCCGGCAGCGGGCGCCTCTTGGTACGCCGCATCAGTTCGTCGATGTCGCGGTCGATGTAGCAGTTGAGTGCGCTCGCGGCGCCGCCCGCCAGACCGCCGCCGACCAGCACGGCCGTGAATGTGACCGGGTCAGGCCATCCCTTGGCGGCCAGCATCATGGTCGGCACGGTGGTGACCAGGAGCAGTTCCACGATCTGCGGCTTGGTCAGGGCGAGGTACGCCCGGAACACCGCAACCCAGCTCCGCCGGCCCTCGGCGCTCGCAGGACGAGCGGGGCGCACGGCATCGCCGGGCGTCCGCCGTTGGACGGGACGCTCGGTGATCATGCTCACGGACAGCCACCTTCCGGCATCGGCTTTGCTTCGCGGCCGTAAATCGGGTGACGACCCGGCGGCCAACCCGGACAGCCTACGCGTCGCCGTCTCCGCTGCTCGGGGCACCCGGCACGGGTGCATGCGGTCACACCCGTTGAACTGGCATGTCCGCTCACAGCGTATGTGCCTAGTGCGTTCGCTGCGCATGCGTTTAGCCCGACTGGATAGGGTCAAGCCGAAAAGGGTTCCATAATTTTGCCCGAGGAGCAGAACCGACGTGGCTGCGACAGATCCCGCTCTCAACTGGTCCGACCTCGACCGCAAGGCGGTGGACACCACCCGGGTCTTGGCCATGGACGCCGTGGAGAAGGCCGGTAACGGCCACCCCGGTACGGCCATGAGCCTGGCCCCGGCCGCCTACCTGCTGTTCAACCGTGTGATGCGGCACGACCCCACGGACCCGGAATGGGCGGGCCGCGACCGCTTCGTTCTCTCCTGCGGTCACTCCAGCCTCACCCTTTACGTACAGTTGTTCCTCAATGGCTACAGCCTGTCACTCGATGACCTGAAGGCGCTGCGCCAGTGGGACTCGCTGACCCCGGGTCACCCGGAGTACGGCCACACGCCCGGTGTCGAGATCACCACCGGCCCGCTGGGCCAGGGCATCGGCAACGCGATCGGCATGGCCATGTCGGCCCGCCGTGAGCGCGGCCTGTTCGACCCGGACGCCCCCGCCGGTGAGTCGCCGTTCGACCACTACGTCTACTCGATCGCCTCGGACGGCGACATCGAGGAGGGCGTGAGCCACGAGTCGTCGGCCATCGCGTCGGTGCAGAAGCTCGGCAACCTCGTCGTGATCTACGACGACAACGAGATCTCCATCGAGGACGACACCCGGATCGCCAAGAACGAGGACGTCGGCAAGCGCTACGAGGCGTACGGCTGGCACGTCCAGACGGTCGACTGGCGCGGCTCGGACCCGTACGTCGAGGACGTCGAGGAGCTCTACGCCGCCATCCAGGCCGCCAAGGCGGTGACCGACAAGCCGTCGTTCATCGTGCTGAAGACGGTCATCGGCTGGCCGGCTCCGAAGAAGCAGAACACCGGCAAGATCCACGGCTCCGCGCTGGGCGCCGCCGAGATCACCGCCACCAAGGAGCTGCTCGGCTTCGCCGACGAGCCGTTCGCGATCGACGACGAGGTCGTCAAGCACGCGCAGCAGGTCGTCGAGCGCGGCAAGGAGGCCCGCGCGGCCTGGCAGCAGAAGTTCGACGCCTGGGCCGCCGGCAACGCCGAGGGCAAGGCCCTCTTCGACCGGCTCGCCACCCGCACCCTGCCGGAGGGCTGGCACAAGGCGCTGCCCGAGTTCGCCGCGGACGAGAAGGGCCTGGCCACCCGTGCCGCGTCCGGCAAGATCCTCGAGGCGCTCGCGCCGGTGCTCCCCGAGCTGTGGGGTGGCTCCGCCGACCTGGCGGAGAGCAACAACACCACCATGAAGGGCGAGCCGTCCTTCATCCCGACGGAGTACGCGACCAAGGAGTTCCCCGGTCACGAGTACGGCCGCACGCTGCACTTCGGCATCCGTGAGCACGGCATGGGCTCGATCCTCAACGGCATCGCGGTCCACGGCGGCACCCGGCCGTACGGCGGCACCTTCCTGGTCTTCAGTGACTACATGCGTGGTGCGGTCCGCCTGTCCGCGCTGATGAAGCTGCCGGTCGTCTTCGTGTGGACGCACGACTCGATCGGTCTCGGCGAGGACGGCCCGACGCACCAGCCGATCGAGACGCTGACCGCCCTGCGGGCGATCGTCGGCCTCGACGTGGTCCGCCCGGCCGACGCCAACGAGACCGCGTGGGCCTGGCGTGGCGCCCTGGAGCACACCGACCGCCCGACCGCGCTGGCGCTGTCCCGGCAGAACCTGCCGATCGTCGACCGCTCGAAGTACGCGTCGGCCGAGGGCACCCTCAAGGGCGGCTACATCCTCTCCGAGTCGTCCGGCGGCACCCCGAAGGTCATCCTGATCGCCAGTGGCTCCGAGGTGGCGATCGCGCTCACCGCGCAGGAGCGCCTGGAGGCCGAGGGCACCCCCACCCGGGTGGTGTCGATGCCCTGCCAGGAGTGGTTCTTCCAGCAGGACGTGGCATACCAGCAGCAGGTTCTCCCGCACGGCGTGAAGGCTCGTGTCACCGTTGAGGCGGGGATCCGGATGAGCTGGGACCGCATCCTCGGTGACGCCGGCGAGGCCGTCAGCATCGAGCACTACGGCGCCAGCGCCCCGGCGAAGGTCCTGTTCGAGCAGTTCGGGTTCACCGCTGACAACGTCGTCGCGAAGGCCCACGCGTCCCTGGCCAAGGTCGGCGAGATCACCGGCCACAAGACCGGTAACTGACTTCTAAATACTGCGTCATTCATTCAGGAGTTGAGGGAAATGACCGACAGACTGGCTGAGCTGTCCGCCCAGGGCGTGGCAGTGTGGCTCGACGACCTCTCCCGGGTACGGCTGACCAGCGGCTCGCTCGACAAGCTGCGCACCGACCAGCACGTGGTCGGCGTGACCACGAACCCGAGCATCTTCCAGAAGGCGCTCTCCGACGCCGACGCGTACGACGAGCAGCTGCGCGATCTCGCTCTCCAGGGCGTGACGGTCGAGGAGGCGGTCCGCCTCATGACCGCCAAGGACGTCCGCTGGGCGACCGACATCTTCCGTCCGGCCTACGACGCGTCCAACGGCATCGACGGGCGCGTGTCCATCGAGGTGGACCCGCGCAAGGCGCACGAGACCGAGTCCACCGTCGCCGAGGCGAAGACGCTGTGGTGGCTGGTCGACCGGCCCAACCTGTACATCAAGATCCCGGCGACGCTGGCCGGTCTGCCCGCCATCACCCAGGTGCTGGCCGCGGGCATCAGCGTCAACGTCACGCTGATCTTCTCGGTCGAGCGGTACCAGGCCGTCATGGACGCCTTCCTGGACGGCCTCGAGCAGGCGAAGGCGAACGGCCACGACCTTTCCAAGATCGGTTCGGTCGCCTCGTTCTTCGTCTCGCGCGTGGACAGCGAGGTGGACAAGCGCCTTGACAAGATCGGTTCGGACGAGGCCAAGGCACTCAAGGGCAAGGCGGCCATCGCCAACGCGCGGCTGGCGTACGAGGCGTACGCCGAGGTCTTCGGCGGCGACCGCTGGAAGGCCCTGGCCGGTGCCGGTGCCCACCCGCAGCGTCCGCTCTGGGCGTCGACCGGCACGAAGAACCCGGAGTTCCTCGACACCATCTACGTCGAGGAGCTGATCGCGCCCGGCACGGTGAACACCATGCCGGAGCCGGTGATCTTCGCCTACGAGGACCACGGGACCACCCGCGGTGACACCATCACCGGCAACTTCGCGGACGCCCACCAGGTCTTCACCGACCTCGCGGCCGTCGGCATCGACCTCACCGACGTCTTCAAGGTCCTCGAGGACGAGGGCGTCGAGAAGTTCGAGGCGAGCTGGAACGAGCTACTGGAGGGCGTCACCAAGTCCCTCAAGGCTGCTGCCTCCGGGGCGAAGAACCCCAGCGACGCTGCCTGACGAGCACTATCAGCGGCCTGTCGCGGGAGTCCCGCGACAGGCCGCTCCGTCATCAAAAAACTGGCAGGATGACAACGTGGGTAATCCGCTGCGCACCGCACAGGACCGTCGGCTTCCACGGATTCCGGAGCCCTGCGCTCTGGTGATCTTCGGGGTCACCGGTGACCTGTCCCGAAAGAAGCTCATCCCGGCCGTGTACGACCTGGCCAACCGTGGTCTGCTTCCCCCCGGCTTCGTGGTGGTGGGCTTCGCCCGCGCCGACTGGGGCGACGGCAGCTTCGAATCCCTCGCCTACGCGGCCGCCAAGAAGGGCGCCCGGACACCGTGGCGCGAGGACGTCTGGCAGCGCCTCTCCGAGCGATTCCACTTCATTCCCGGCTCGTTCGACGATGACGACGCCTTCGACAAGCTCGCGACCACGCTGGACGAGCTGAAGGAACGCAACGGCATCGCCGGCAACGCCGCCTTCTACTTCTCCATCCCGCCGGCCGCGTTCCCGCTGGTGCTCAACCAGCTCAACCGCACCGGCATGGCCGACCCCTCGAAGACCGGCGGGTGGCGCCGGGTCGTGGTGGAGAAGCCGTTCGGTCACGACTTCCAGAGCGCCGTGCAGCTCAACGAGCTGGTCGACGACGTGTTCATCCCGGAGGACGTCTTCCGGATCGACCACTACCTCGGCAAAGAGACCGTCCAGAACATCATGGCTCTGCGCTTCGCGAACAGCCTGTTCGAGCCGGTGTGGAACTCGAAGTACGTCGACAGTGTCCAGATCACGATGGCCGAGGACGTCGGCATCGGCAGCCGGGCGGCGTTCTACGACGCCTCCGGTGCGGCCCGCGACGTCCTGCAGAACCACCTTCTGCAGCTGCTCGCCATGATCGCCATGGAAGAGCCGACGAGCTTCGACCCTCAGGAAGTACGCGCGGAGAAGCTGAAAGTCCTCAAGGCGATCAGTCTCCCGCCCGACATCGCGACCGGTTCCGTCCGCGGGCAGTATCTTCCGGGCTGGGTGGCCGGTGAGCGTGCCGTGGGATACCTGGAGGAGCCGAACATCCCGGCGGACTCCACCACGGAGACGTACGCCGCCGTCCGCCTCGGCATCCAGAACCGGCGCTGGGCGGGTGTCCCGTTCTACGTGCGGGTCGGCAAGCGGATGCCCCGGCGGGTCACCGAGATCGCGATCCTCTTCAAGCGGGCGCCGCACCTGCCGTTCGACCCGGCCGACGTGGAGATGCTGGGCCACAACCAGCTGGTCGTACGCGTGCAGCCGGACGAGGGCGTGGTGCTGAAGTTCGGCTCGAAGGTACCGGGCACCTCGATGGAGGTCCGCGACATCGCGATGGACTTCCAGTACGGCGAGGCGTTCACCGAGTCCAGCCCGGAGGCGTACGAACGGCTGGTCCTCGATGTGTTGATCGGCGACCGGACACTCTTCCCGGACGCTGCCGAGATCGAGCAGTCCTGGCGGGTCATCGACCCGTTGGAGGCCGCCTGGGCGGGCAACAAACCGGAACCGTACCGGGCCGGCGAGTGGGGCCCGCGGGCCTCCGACGAGATGCTGGCGCGCGAAGGCCGTACCTGGAGGCGGGCATGATCGGGCTGTGGGACACCACCGGTAACGAGGTAGTGAAGGCCCTGGCCGCCGAGCGGCGCAGCGCCGGCGGTGTGGCCTCCGGCCTGGCCCTCACCCTGATCGCGGTGGTCGAGGAGAAGAAGGTCCGCGAGGCCGAGGCGGCCGCCACCATCGCCGCCGCGGCGCACCCCTGCCGGCTGCTCATCGTGGTGCGCTCCGACATGGAGGGCCGCAGCCGGCTGGACGCCGAGATCGTCGTGGGTGGGCGCCTCGGCCCGGCCGAGGCGGTCGTCATGCGGATGTACGGCCGTCTGGCGCTGCACGCCGAGTCGGTCGTCATGCCGCTGCTCGCCCCGGACGTCCCGGTGGTCACCTGGTGGCACGAGGAGCCTCCGAACATGATCGCCAACGACTTCCTGGGCGTCGTCTCGGAGCGCCGGATCACCGACAGCGCGCAGTCGCCGGACCCGGTGGCCGCGCTCAAGCAGCGGGCCATCGACTACGCGCCCGGCGACACCGACCTGACCTGGACCCGGATCACGCTGTGGCGTTCCCTGGTGGCCGGCGCCTTCGACAGCGCCGACGCCCGCGTCACCGGCGCGACGATCGTGGCGCCGCGGCAGGACCCCACCGCCTGGCTGATGCTGGGCTGGCTCAAGTCCCGTCTGGGCATCGAGCCGGTGCTGGAGCACACCGACCGGGCGCCGCGCCTGCACTCGGTGGAGCTGCAGTGCGAGAACGGCGACTGTGTCCGGGTCACCCGCGAGGAGGGCACGGCGCTGTTCAGCAGGACCGGCCAGGAGGACCGTTACATGCCGCTTCCGAAGCGGCCGGTCGGTGACGAGCTGGCCGAGGAGCTGCGCCGGCTGGACGCCGACCAGATCTACGCGGACGCGCTCGGCGCCATGGCCGGGCTGACCGGCCTGGACCATCGGCCGCCGCACCGGGTGCACGTCTGGAAGGATCCGGCGCTGGCCGCGATCGCCAGTTCCGCCGCCTGACCGGTCAAGTTCACCAGCAGTGTCTCACTGCTGTCTCACGGGCCGTGAGACAGCGGTGAGCCACAGCTGCCAAACAGCAACGGGGCCGTCCGCCGCACCGCGGTGGGCGGCCCCTTCATAAGGGAGAGACCAATTGAGTGAGACCGTGGTCGTGGTGGTTCCGGACGCCGACATCCTGGCGTCCACGGTGGCGGCTCGGCTCGCCATCAAGATCATCGACGCACAGGCGGTGCACGGCTCGGCGAGCGTGGTGCTGACCGGCGGCCGGGTCGCGGCGAAGGTGCTGCGCTCGGTGCGGGAACTGCCCGCCTCCGCGGCCATCGACTGGTCCCGGGTGGACCTCTGGTGGGGCGACGAGCGTTACCTGCCCTCCGGCGACCCGGACCGCAACGAGACCCAGGCACGCGAGGCCCTGCTGGACAAGCTGCCGCTGGATCCGGCCCGGGTGCATGCCATGCCCGCCTCCGACGGGCCGGACGGCGAGGACGCGATCGCGGCGGCCGCACGGTACGCCGGCGAGCTGGCCGCGGCGGCCGGTCCGGGCGCCGGACTGCCGCGCTTCGACGTGCTGATGCTCGGTGTTGGCGAGGACGGGCACGTGGCGTCGCTCTTCCCGGACCACCCGGTGCTGCGGGAGACCGGCGCGACGGCCGCGACGTTCGACAGCCCGAAGCCGCCGCCGACTCGGGTCACCCTCACGCTGTCCACCATTCAGAGCGCGGACGAGGTGTGGCTGATCGCGGCCGGGCCGGACAAGGCCGCCCCGATCGGCACGGTGCTGTCCGGTGGCGACCTGCCGGCGGCGAACGCGTCGGGCGTACAGAAAACTCTCTGGCTCTTGGATCAGGCAGCCGCCGCGAACGTGCCCACCCAGCCGTAACCCCCGCATCGTGGTGATCTGCGCCCACCGGCAAGCCGCAAGTCACCACACAAACCGCCCCCCAAACAAGCGTGGTGACCTGCGCCCACCAGCAAGCCGCAAGTCACCACACAAACCGCAAGCGTGGTGATCTGCGGCCTGGATGCACCGCAGGTCACCACGCGTGGTCAGCCACCCGGGGTCGCCTCGGGCGGCAGATCGGTCGCCTTCGTCTCCGGCCCCGAACCCGGGACCACAGCCGCCGACTTCGGCGGGGCCGACCGGGACGGCGTGTTCGCGGGCGAACCCGGGGAGGTGGCCGCCGGCTGGGGATCGGCGGTCGCGGCAGACGGTGCGGGCGGCGCGGTGGTGGACGCCGACGGCGTGACGATCGCCGGACCGCCCGGCGCCGGACCGGGATCGCGTGGGCCGGGCGACAGCGTGAAGCTCACCGCCACGGCCGCGATCACGACGCCGGCCGGCACCGGCAACCAACGCCACAGCCGCAGCGGCGGGCGAGGAGCGGCGACCGTCGGCGGGACCCCGAGACTCAGCCGCTCCTGCGTGATCTGACCGGCCCGCGCATGCAGAGCGCGCCGCAGCCTCAATTCGACCTGGTCGGTCACCGCTCCCCCAATCTCGCGCGCAGGATGGACAGCGCGCGATGCGCCGTCGACTTGACGGTGCCGCGGGAGACCCGCAGCGTGTCGGCGATCTCCCCCTCGGAGAGCTCCGACCAGTACCGCAACACCAGCACCTGGCGCTGCCGGGCGGTCAGACCACGCAGTTCCCGCAGCATCTCCCGGTCGCCCTCACCGAGCAGCGCCTCGTCCTCGGCCGCCGGAACGGCCTCCTCCGGAGGCGGCAGATAGGCCCGGGCGGTACGACGGCGGCGCAACGCGGAGCGGGCCGCGTTGGTCACCCCGGTGATCAGGTACGCGTTCGGATCCGACACCCCGCGCAGCTCCGGCCCGTGCTTCCGGTAGAGGGCGGTGAACACGTCCTGCACGATGTCCTCCGCGGTGGGCAGGTCGTCGACCATGAGCACCGCGAGCCGGACCAGGCTGAGCCGTCGGCTGTGATAGAGCTCGTTGATCGCGGGCGGCGCCGCCGGGGCACCGCCGCCGGCCCGCACACCGGCGGAGAGCCCGCGCAGCCAGGCGAACAGCGAGGGGAACGGCAGAACAGAGATCACAGGCGAAGCCCCGGGGATCGTGTGGCGGGAACGAACGGTACCTTCCGCGTCAGCGCGAGCGCGACGGCGTGACGGCCGGTTTCGCGGGCGCCTTGGTCACGGCCGGCCCCGAGCCGGGCGTGACGGCCGGCTTGGCGGGCGCCGGCGTCGCGGCGGGGCCCTTGCCCGGCTTGACGGCGGGCTTGCCGGCCGGGGAGGCAGCCGGCTTGTGGCCGGTTTCGACCGACCGGGTGGGGGCCGGGGCCGCGGTCTCCTTGATGGGTGCCCGGGTGGAGGCGGTCGGCGCGGGCCCGGCCGTCGGCTTGTTGCTGCTCGGCGTCGTGGCCGGCGCGGGCCCGGCGGTCGGCTTGTAGCTGCTCGGCGTTGTGGCGGGCGGCACCGGGGCCGGCGTGGCGTCGTCGGCGAACGCGGTCGCCGACAGGCCGCCGACGGCGACCACGGTCGCCGCGCCGAGGGTGAGGGCCAGTCCACGGGTCGAGAAACGCATCGGTACTCCTGCTCGTCGGTTCTGGTGAGCTGTCGCAGGAGTAGACGCCTGACCGGCCGGAAGGTTGGCGGTCCCGAAGTGATGCGCGACACAGCTTTAGACTTCCCGACGTGCAGCCGACGATCCGCGCCTACCGGGCCAGCGACCTCGACGCCATCTACGACATTTGCGTGCGCACCGCCGCCTCCGGTGGTGACGCGCGCGGCCGGCACAGCTCGGATCTGATGCTCGGCGACGTCTGGGCGGCGCCCTACGTGATCCGCGAGCCGGAGCACGCGCACGTGCTCGACGACGGGACGGGCGCGGCGGTCGGATACATCCTGGGCACCGCGGACACACCGGCGTTCGTCGAGTGGTACCGCGAGACGTGGCTGAGGGAGACGGCAGAACGGTTCGCGAGCGAGGACCCTCGGGACGCCGAGCTGATCGCCGTGCACAGCAACCCCGACCGGATGCTCCGGCCCGAGTTCGCCACCTACCCGGCCCACCTGCACATCGACCTGCTGCCGGACTGGCAGGGCAAGGGGCACGGCCGCGGTCTGATGGCGGCGTTCCTGGACGGGCTGCGGGCGGCCGGCGTCACGGGGGTGCATCTGGGCATGGCCGCCGAGAACAACAGCGCCTACGCGTTCTACAGGCGCCTGGGCTTCCACGACATCGACGTGCCCAACCCGGGAGCCCGGTTCGTCGGCCGGGACACCGGCCCGGTGGTCTGATCCGTCGATCGTGCGCTGACCGGCCGCCCCGCCCGGCCGGTCAGCGTCCGGGTCATTCGCCGCGGCGCTGGCGCACCTTGGCGAGCGCTTCGGCGAGGATCGCCGCGGCGTCCTCCTCGGAGCGGCGTTCCTTCACATAAGCGAGATGCGATTTGTACGGCTCGGTGCGCGACTTCCCCGGCGGGTTCGACCGGTCGAGACCGGCCGGCTGCCCGCAACGCGGACAGTCCCAGGTGTCGGGGATCGCAGCCTCGGCCGCGAACCAGATGATGCTGTCGTGATCGGCCGCGCAGAAGTAGGTCACCTGCCTGCGCGGTGCGGGCTCGCTGCGCTCGTCGGGTCGCATCGGGCTGGACCCGATCCGGCTTCCGCGAATAGCGCTGCCACTGGACACGGACGTCACTCCTGTCTCGAGGGGCCTCTCATGGGGCCGTCCGGTCTCGGCTTCGTCACGCGAGGGGCAGCACGAACCGGACAGCAGGAACAAAAAACCGCGCGACCGGAGAAACCGGCCGCGCGGCAGATTGTACGTCTACGGAGCGCCGTCAGGCGATCTGGACTTTCAGCCAGAAGCCGAGCCCGACAATGCAGGCGAACCAGATGATGCCCACGAGGACGGTGTATCGGTCGAGGTTTTTCTCCGCGACCGAGGAACCGGCCAGGCTGGAGGTCACGCCGCCACCGAACATGCTCGACATGCCGCCACCCTTGCCCCGGTGCAGCAGGATCAGCAGAGTCAGCAGGATGCTGGTGATGATCAGCAACACGATCAACGTGTAAGCGAACGCGATCGGCATCGTCGGGTTCATTCCTCTCGAAGGGCAAGCAGCGGTCCCACAATAGCGGGTGCCCGGCCGCATGATACGACCGGGCACGCACCTAATTACTCTCAGCGTCCGACGTGCTCCGGGAAACGCACGATGGCGGCGAAGCCCTCGGCGTCGAGCGCGGCGCCTCCCACCAGCGCACCGTCCACATCCGGCTTGGCCATGATCTGGGCGATGTTGTTCGCCTTGACCGATCCGCCGTACTGGATACGGACCACGTCGGCCACCTCGGCGCCGAACTTCTCCGCGAGGCGGCCACGGATCGCGCCGCAGACCTCCTGGGCGTCCTCCGGCGTCGCGGTCTTGCCGGTGCCGATCGCCCAGACCGGCTCGTACGCGATCACGATCTGCTTGAGCTGCTCGGTCTTGAGCCCCTCGAGACCGGCGTCGACCTGAGCGAGCACGTGCTCGACCTGGTTGCCGGCCTCACGGATCTCGAGACCCTCGCCGACGCAGAAGATCGGGACGAGACCGGCCTCGAAGGCGGCCTTGTTCTTCGCGTTGACGGTCGCGTCGTCCTCGGCGTGGTACTCACGGCGCTCGGAGTGGCCGACCACGACGTAGGTGCAGCCGAGCTTGGCCAGCATGCCGCCGGAGATCTCACCGGTGTAGGCGCCGGACGCGAACTTCGAGATGTCCTGCGCGCCGTACCCGATGGCGAGCTTGTCGTCCTTGATCGCGCCCTCGACGCTGCGCAGGTCGGTGAACGGCGGCAGGACCACCGTCTCGACGGCCGCGAGCTGGTCGGCGGTCAGGTTCGCGGCCAGTTTCCGGACCAGGAGAATCGCCTCGAAGTGGTTGAGGTTCATCTTCCAGTTGCCGGCGATGATCGGCTTGCGGGTCACGTCACCCATCACTTCTCCAGAGCGGCGACGCCCGGCAGCGTCTTGCCTTCGAGGTACTCCAGGGACGCGCCCCCACCGGTGGAGATGTGGCCGAACGCGGACTCGTCGAGCCCGAGGGTACGCACGGCGGCCGCGGAGTCACCGCCGCCGACGACCGAGAAGCCGTCGATCTTGGTGATGGCCTCGGCCACGCCACGGGTGCCCGCGGCGAACGGCGCCAGCTCGAACACGCCCATCGGGCCGTTCCAGAACACGGTCTTCGCACCGGCGATCGCCGACGCGAACAGTTCCGTCGACTTCGGGCCGATGTCGAGACCCAGCCGGTCGGCCGGGATCTCCGAAGCCGCGACGACATCGTGCGTGGCGTCCGCCGAGAACTCGGTGGCCGCGACGACGTCGACCGGCAGCACGATCCGGCCGTCGGCCTGCGCCAGCAGGTCGGCGCACACGGCGACCATCTCGTCTTCCAGCAGCGACTTGCCGACCTCGTGGCCCTGGGCCTTGAGGAAGGTGAAGCACATGCCACCACCGACGAGGAGCTTGTCCACCTTCGGCAGGAGCGCCTGGATGACGGCCAGCTTGTCGGAGACCTTGGAGCCGCCGAGAACGACGACGTAGGGCTGCTCCGGGCTCTCCGACACCTTGCGCAGGACCTCGACCTCCTTGAGGACGAGACCACCCGCGTAGTGCGGCAGGCGGGCCGGCACGTCGTACACCGAAGCGTGCTTGCGGTGCACGGCGCCGAACGCGTCGTCGACGTAGAAGTCGGCGAACGCGGCCAGCTGGTCCGCGAAGGTGCCACGCTCGGCGTCGTCCTTCGAGGTCTCGCCGGCGTTGAAGCGCAGGTTCTCCAGCAGGAGCACCTCGCCGTCGCCGAGCGCCTCGACCTTGGCCTGGGCGTCAGCGCCGACGGTGTCGGACGCGAAGACCACCGACGAGCCGAGCAGCTCACCGAGACGGGTCGCCACCGGGGCAAGGGTGAACTTGGGGTCCGGCGCGCCCTTCGGACGGCCCAGGTGGGACGCCACGATCACGCGGGCGCCCGCGTCACGCAGGGCGATCAGCGTCGGCAGGACCGCGCGGGCGCGGCCGTCGTCGCTGATGGTGCCCGGGTTGCTCTTGTCGAAGGGCACGTTCAGGTCGGCGCGCACGAAGACGCGCCGACCCGAGACACCCTCGGCGAGCAGGTCGTCGAGAGTCTTCAAGATCAGGCCCCGACGAGCTTGACCAGGTCGACGAGGCGGTTCGAGTAGCCCCACTCGTTGTCGTACCAGCCGACGACCTTGACCTGGTTGCCGCCGATGACCTTGGTCAGGCCGGCGTCGAAGATGCAGGAGGCCGGGTCGGTGACGATGTCGGCCGACACGATCGCGTCCTCGGTGTAGACCAGGATGCCCTTGAGCGGGCCCTCGGCGGCGGCCTTGATCGCGGCGTTGACCTCCTCGACCGTGGTGTCACGGGCGGCGGTGAAGGTCAGGTCGGTGGCCGAGCCGGTCGGGATCGGCACACGCAGCGCGAAGCCGTCCAGCTTGCCCTTGAGCTCCGGCAGCACCAGGCTGACGGCCTTGGCGGCACCGGTCGAGGTCGGCACGATGTTCAGCGCGGCGGCACGGGCGCGACGCAGGTCGCTGTGCGGGCCGTCCTGCAGGTTCTGGTCCTGGGTGTACGCGTGGATCGTGGTCATCAGACCCTTTTCGATCCCGATCGTGTCGTTCAGGACCTTCGCCATCGGGGCGAGGCAGTTGGTGGTGCAGGACGCGTTCGAGATGACGGTGTGCTTGGCGGCGTCGTACAGGCCGTCGTTCACACCCATCACGATCGTGATGTCCTCGTTCTTGGCCGGAGCCGAGATGATGACCTTCTTGGCGCCCTTGTCGACGTGCGCCTTGGCCTTGGTGGCGTCGGTGAAGAAGCCGGTCGACTCGATGACCACGTCCGCACCCAGGTCGCCCCAGGGCAGGTTGTTCGGGTCACGCTCGGCGAACGCCTTGAACGACTTGCCACCGACGCTGATCTCGTCGGCGGACGCCTTCACCTCGTGGCCGAGACGGCCCAGGATGCTGTCGTACTTCAGCAGGTGAGCCAGCGTGGCGTTGTCGGTCAGGTCGTTCACGCCGACGATCTCGATGTCGGCGCCGGAGGCAAGAACCGCCCGGAAGAAGTTACGACCGATACGGCCGAAGCCGTTGATGCCAACCCGGATGGTCACAGGTGGTCTCCTCGTTTCGGTCCGCCGGATTCTGCGACCGGCGGAGGGGTCTGCATGCCGACCGTAGGGACGGCCGACACAAGGCGTCCGGCCGCCGCACCCAAGGTGCCGATGACGGGGGGCTCGGCCGGACTGCCGGCACCGTCGCCGTCACCAGTGACACTATCCGAGTCCCCGTGCCGCCGAAGCGGCGGGGCGCGACCTGAACGTTACCTAACCGCATCACGACGGCCGCACCCTCCGACCCTCTGTCATCCCAGCCCACGAGCGGTGACGGAGGTCACGTCAGCAGGCCATCATCTCCGGTGTCACGGCCGCCTCGGTGTCCGGGATGCCGAGGTCGCGGGCCCGCTTGTCGGCCAGGGCCAGCAGCCGCCGGATCCGGCCCGCGATCGCGTCCTTGGTCAGCGGCGGGTCGGCCAGGGCGCCCAGCTCCTCCAGGGAGGCCTGACGGTGCTCCAGACGCAGCTGACCTGCCGAGGTGAGGTGGTTCGGCGCCTCCTCGGACAGGATCTCCAGCGCCCGGGTGACCCGGGCCGCGGCCGCGACCGCCGCACGGGCCGAGCGCCGCAGGTTCGCGTCGTCGAAGTTGGCCAGCCGGTTCGCGGTGGCGCGCACCTCACGGCGTACCCGCCGCTCCTCCCAGGCCAGGACGCTGGAATGCGCGCCGACCCGGGTGAGCAGCGCGGCGATCGCGTCGCCGTCCTTGATCACCACCCGGTCGACGCCACGCACCTCGCGGTCCTTGGCGGTGATGCCGATCCGGCGTGCCGCGCCGCGCAGCGCGAGAGCCGCCTCCGGACCGGGGCAGGTGATCTCCAGAGCGCTGGAGCGGCCCGGCTCGGTGAGCGAGCCGTGCGCCATGAACGCGCCGCGCCACGCCGCCACCGAGCAGCACACGTTGCCGCTCACCACGTGCTGCGGCAGGCCGCGGACCGGACGTCCGCGCACGTCGAGCAGGCCGGTCTGCCGGGCCAGCACCTCGCCGTCCTTGACGATCCGCACGATGTAATGGCTGCCCTTGCGCAGCCCGCCGGACGCCAGCACGTGAACCTCGCTCGGGTACCCGTAGACGTCGGCGATCTCCCGCCGCAACCGCCGGGCCACCGCGCCGGTGTCCAGTTCCGCCTCGACGACCACCCGGCCGGAGACGATGTGCAGCCCACCGGCGAAGCGCAGCAGAGCCGCCATCTCCGCCCGCCGGCAGCAGGGCTTGGGCACGTCGACCCGGCTCAGCTCGTCCTTGACCGCTGCCGTCATCGCCATCGTGATGTCACCTCATGCGCCGGATCTTGAAAACTGAGCCTTATTCACGACGGTGGAGACCGTCGTTTTTAACTTCGGCAACACCGGGGCGCAAGGTGGGTCGTGAACAAGCCTCAGTGTGTGCCGCACTACGTGAGTTATCAACGAGTGGCGCCCAATACTGGCACCAGGGCGGCACCCAATGACTCAGGATCATGCCGTGGGCTGCCGTCCGCAACGGCCACGGGCACCAGAACCAGTTCGGCGCCGAGTGCCTGCGCGGCCGCCCGGACCGGTTCCGGCTCGCCGACCCATTTCGCGTCGGCCAGCACGGTGTCGACCCGGAGATCCGGAAGGTACCAGTGCAGCGCAGCCAGGTGGTCGGCGGTGGAGAGCCCGGCCGTCTCCCGGTCGGGGCTGAGGTTCAGGGTGACCAGCCGGCGGGCGCCGCTCGCCACGATGGCGGCGGCCAGCTCCGGGACCAGCAGGTGCGGCAGGACGCTGGTGTACCAGCTGCCCGGCCCGAAGATCAGCCAATCGGCGTCACGCACCGCGGCGATCGCCTCGGGGCAGGCAGGCGGATTCTCCGGCACGAGGCGCAGCGAGGTGACCCGCCCGTCGGCGACGGCCACCGAGTGCTGGCCGGAGACGATGACCCGGCTGCCGTCCGGCGCCACCATGTCGGCCTCGATACCGACCGCGTGCAGCGCCATCGGCAGCACCCGGCCCCGGGCGCCGACCATCGCGGCGGCGTGGTCCAGGGCGGCGACCGGGTCGCCCAGCATCTCGATCAGCCCGAGCAGCAGCAGGTTGCCGACCGCGTGGCCGGCCAGGCTGTCCTGGCTGCGGTCGGCGCGCCGCTCGACCCGCGGCCCCCGGCCCGAAGCCATGGCCTGCGCCGGAACCGTCATCGACGCGAACCGGTGCTGCATCAGGCTCGCGGTCAGCCGGTGCGCCGGATTGTCGGCGGCCAGCGCGGCGAGGGCCTGCCGCAGGTCACCCGGTGGCAACAGGGCATCCCGCTCGACCCGCAGCCGGCCGCTGGAGCCGCCGTCGTCGCCGACCGTGACGATCGCGGTGATGTCCAGATCGAGTCCCGCGGCGCTGCGCCGCAGTGCCCGCAACGAGGCGCTCAGCCCGTGCCCGCCGCCGAAGGCGACCACCCGGATCGCCGTCACTCGCGCCCCAGGTCGCGGTGCGAGGTGTGTGCGGACAGGCGCATGTTGCTCAGCCGGGAGGTGAGCTCCTCGGCGATGGCGACGCTGCGGTGCTTGCCGCCGGTGCAGCCGATGGCGACGGTGAGATAGCGCTTGCCCTCGCGCTCGAAGCCGGGCGCGGTGGCCGCGATCAGCCCGGCGTACGTGGCGACGAAGTCGGTCGCGCCCTCCTGGCCGAGGACGTAGCTGCTCACCCCCTCCTCCAGGCCGGTGTGCTCGCGCAGCTCCGGCACCCAGAACGGGTTCGGCAGGAAACGGGCGTCCAGCACGTAGTCGGCGTCCGGCGGAAGGCCGTACTTGAAGCCGAAGGAGAGCACGGTGATCCGCAGCCGGCGGGAATCCTCCCCGCCGAACAGCTCCTCCACGCGGCGGCGCAGCTGATTCACGTTCAGGTGACTCGTGTCGATGATCACATCGGACTGCTCACGGGCCTCGGCCAGCAGCTTGCGCTCGGCCGCGATGCCGTCGGCCAGCCGCCCGTCACCCTGCAGCGGGTGCGAACGCCGGACCGACTCGAACCGGCGGATCAGCACCTCGTCGTCGGCGTCCACGAACACCACGCGCGGCGAGAAGCCCCGCTCCTTCAGCGCGCGGACGGCACCCGCCAGGTCGGTGGAGAAGGCCCGGCTGCGGACATCGAGAACCATGGCGGTACGCCGGGCGGCGCCCCCGGCAGCGAAGGCCAGCTCGGCCATCTCCAGCATCAGGGCCTGCGGCAGATTGTCGACCACGTAGAAGCCGACGTTCTCCAGCGCCCGGGCCACCGTGCTGCGCCCGCCGCCGGAGAGCCCGGTCACCACCACCAGGTCGGTCCCGGCCTCATCCGGTTCCACCACCTCGTCGGGTCCGAGGTCCGGCATCGCTTCGGTCACGCACGCCTCCCGCGCAATCACGCCCGCGCCGTTTTCGCGGACACAACATGGTAGGCCGACCGGGGGCTACCGCCCCGCCGTCTTCCCCGTCTCGGGTGAACGCAGCGCGGCGAGCACGGATTCCGCGGTCTTCAGACCGATGCCGGGCACCTCGGCGATCGCCTCCGGGGTGGCCTCGGCCAGGCGCTTCAGCGACCCGAAGTGGCGCAGCAGGGCCTTGCGACGGACCTCGCCCAGGCCGGCGACCTCGTCGAGCGCCGACTCGGTCATCCGCTTGGAGCGGCGCTGCCGGTGGAAGGTGATGGCGAACCGGTGCGCCTCGTCCCGCACGCGTTGCAGCAGGTAGAGCGCCTCCGACGTGCGCGGGAGGATCACCGGGAAGTCGTCGGCCGGCAGCCACACCTCCTCCAGGCGCTTGGCCAGCCCGCACAGCGCGACGTCGGTCACACCCATCTCGGCGAGCACCGAGGCGACGGCGTTGACCTGCGGCTGACCACCATCAACAACGATCAATTGAGGTGGGTACGCAAAACGGCGCGCCTTGCCGGTCAACGGGTCGATGCCCGGCAGTTCACCCTCCTCGGGCTGCTCCATCGCCTTGAAGCGGGCGAACCGGCGCCGCATCACCTCGCTCATCGCCGACAGGTCGTCCATGCCGCTGCCGTCCGGGTTTCCGCGGACGATGAAGCGGCGGTACTCGCTCTTACGCTCCAGCCCGTCCTCGAAGACCACCATCGAGGCGACCACGTCGGTGCCCTGGATCTGCGAGACGTCGAAGCACTCGATGCGCAGCGGCACACCCTCCATGCCCAGCGACTCGGCGATCTCCTCGAGCGCCTTGTTGCGGGTGGTCAGGTCGCCGGCGCGGCGCAGCTTGTGCCGCTGGAGCACCTCTGCGGCGTTGCGCGCCACGGTCTCCATCAGCGACTTCTTGTCGCCACGCTGCGGCACCCGCAGGCTGACCCGGCTGCCGCGGTGCCCGGAGAGCCACTCGCCCAGCGCCTCGGCGTCGTCGGGCAGCGCCGGCACCAGCAGCTCGCGGGGCACGTCGTTCTCGCCGTGCTCCTCGCCGTACATCTGGGTGCAGAAGTGATGGACCAGGTCCCCGGTACTCAGGTCCTCGACCTTCTCCACCACCCAGCCCCGCTGGCCGCGGACCCTGCCGCCACGCACGTGGAAGACCTGGACGGCGGCCTCGAGCGGGTCCTCGGCGAAGGCCACGATGTCGGCGTCGGTGCCGTCGCCGAGCACGACGGTCTGTTTCTCCAGGGCGCGGCGCAGGGCCACCAGGTCGTCACGGAGCCGGGCGGCACGCTCGAACTCCAGCTCCTCGGAGGCCTGCAGCATCTCGCGCTCGACCCGCTTGAGGAACTGGTCGGTGCGGCCGGCCATGAAGTCGCAGAACTCGTCGACGATCGCGCGGTGCTCGTCGGGGCTGACCCGGCCGACGCACGGGGCCGAGCACTTGCCGATGTCACCGAGCAGGCAGGGCCGGCCGATCTGGTGGGCCCGCTTGAAGACGCCGGCCGAGCAGGTGCGCGCCGGGAAGACCCGCAGCAACAGGTCGAGCGTCTCGCGGATGGCCCAGGCATGCGAGTAGGGCCCGAAGTAGCGGACGCCCTTGCGCTTGGCGCCCCGCATCACCTGCAGGCGGGGGAACTCCTCGTCGAGGGTGACGGCGAGGAACGGATACGACTTGTCGTCCCGGTATTTCACGTTGAAGCGCGGGTCGAACTCCTTGATCCAGGAGAACTCGAGCTGCAGCGCCTCGACCTCGGTGCCGACGGTGACCCAGTCCACGCTGCCGGCCGTGGTGACCATCTGCTGGGTGCGGGCGTGCAGCGACCAGACGTCGGCGAAGTAGGAGTTGAGCCGGTTACGCAGGCTTTTCGCCTTGCCGACATAGATCACCCGGCCGGCCGGATCGCGGAAGCGGTAGACGCCCGGGGCATCGGGGATGGTACCGGGAGCCGGACGATAACTGGACGGGTCTGGCACGGACCCAACTTTAGTGCCTGGGACTGACAGAATTGCCCGGCCGGAGGCCCGGTGCCGCCGCCACGGCCCGGGTCTCATGACCGGTGTACGGCCGTCAGGCCGAGGCCACCACGTTGTCGCCGTCCAGCTCGACCGCGGTCGCGGCCAGCGGCTGAGCGGCCGGCCCGGAGATCGGCGAGCCGTCCTCGATGGAGAAGAAGCTGCTGTGGCACCGGCACACGATCTGCTTGTTCTTGATCTCGGTGACCTTGCAGCCCTGATGCGTGCACACGTTGCTGAACGCCTTGAAGGTGCCCTCGGCGGGCTGCGTGACGACCAGCTCGTCGAGGATCACGCCGCCGCCGACCGCGACCTTGGAGGCCGCCACGAGCACCGTGCCGCCGCCACCACCGGTGTTGCCGCCACCGGTGTCACCGCCGTCGCCGGCGGCGGTGCTGCCGGCCGGGACCGGGTTGTTGTTGAAGTCGGTGCCGTTCGGGTTGGTGCCGCTGGAGTCGGTGCCGCAGGCTGCCAGGGCCGCGGCGGCGCCGATGCCCCCGGCCCCCATCAGGACGACGCGTCGTGTCGAGGCGGTGCCAGTACGGTCCTGCTGGATCTCGGCGTCGGTCCTCGGCTGCACGTCAGTCATTTGTCGCCCTCCACTACCTGTCTTCTGCCGCTGATGTCACGCGGAGTCGCCCCGGAATACGGACCTTGACCGCGATCAGTTCAAACGTGCCCAGCGGGAATTCTCCCGCTTCCTCCGTGTTCGCCCGACCCATTTGCCGGGGCGCGGGCTGACAGCGGTGCACCCGGCGACCTTAAAAGACCAACCGGGTGCGGTAGCTGTGAGTCGTCTAAGAAGTTTCTAAATCAGGCGGTGGCCTTCGCCCGGGACCGGGTGGTGGTCCGCGTCGCGTTCGCCTTGGCGGCCCGGCCGACCGCGACCGACGAACCGGCCGGATCGCCGGACAGGCCCAGCATGTGCCGCAGGAACCCGCCGGTGTGGCTCTCCGGCACCTCGGCCAGCTGCTCGGGAGTGCCGGTGGCGAGCACCAGACCACCCTTGCTGCCGCCCTCCGGGCCCATGTCGATCAGCCAGTCCGCGGTCTTGATCACGTCGAGGTTGTGTTCGATCGTGATCACCGTGTTGCCCTTGTCGACCAGACCGTTCAGCACGATCAGGAGCTTGCGGATGTCTTCGAAGTGCAGGCCGGTGGTCGGCTCGTCGAGCACGTAGACAGTCCGCCCGGTGGAGCGTTTCTGCAGCTCCGAGGCGAGTTTCACACGCTGGGCCTCACCGCCGGACAGGGTCGTCGCCGGCTGGCCCAGACGCACGTAACCGAGGCCCACGTCGACCAGGGTGCGCAGGTGCCGGTGGATCGCCGGCAGCGCCGAGAAGAACTCCGCGGCCTCCTCGATCGGCATGTTCAGCACCTCGGAGATGGTCTTGCCCTTGTAGTGCACCTCCAGGGTCTCGCGGTTGTACCGCGCGCCCTTGCACACCTCGCACGGGACGTAGACGTCCGGCAGGAAGTTCATCTCGATCTTGATGGTGCCGTCGCCCGAGCAGTTCTCGCAGCGGCCGCCCTTGACGTTGAAGGAGAACCGGCCCGGGCCGTAGCCCCGGACCTTGGCCTCGGTGGTCTCCGCGAACAGCTTGCGGACGTGATCGAAGACACCGGTGTAGGTGGCGGGGTTGGACCGCGGGGTCCGGCCGATCGGTGACTGGTCGACCCCGACGACCTTGTCCACGTGCTCCAGCCCGGTCACCTTGGTGTGCCGGCCGGGCACCTGCCGGGCGCCGTTGATCTGGTTCGCCATGACGGTGTGCAGGATGTCGTTGACCAGCGTCGACTTGCCCGAGCCACTGACGCCGGTGACCGCGATGAACTGGCCCAGCGGGAACGGCACGGTCAGGTTGCGCAGATTGTGCTCGCGGGCGCCGTGGACGACGACCTCACGGCCGGCCGTCTGCGGACGCCGGGTGGACGGCACCGGGATCGACTTGCGGCCCGACAGGTAGGCGCCGGTCGGCGACTTCTCGTTGGCCAGCAGACCCTCGACCGAACCGCTGTGCACGATGTGACCGCCGTGCTCACCGGCCCCCGGGCCGATGTCGACGATCCAGTCGGCGGTCCGGATGGTGTCCTCGTCGTGCTCCACCACGATCAGGGTGTTGCCCAGGTCGCGCAACCGCACCAGGGTCTCGATCAGCCGCCGGTTGTCGCGCTGGTGCAGGCCGATCGACGGCTCGTCCAGCACGTAGAGCACGCCGACCAGGCCGGAGCCGATCTGGGTCGCGAGGCGGATGCGCTGGGCCTCACCACCGGAGAGGGTGCCGGCGCCCCGGTCCAGTGACAGGTAGTCGAGGCCGACGTCGACCAGGAACCGCAGGCGGGCGTTGATCTCCTTGAGCACCCGCTCGGCGATCATCTTCTGCCGGTCGTCGAGCTCGATGCCGGACAGCAGCTCGGCGCAGTCGCCGACGGACAGATTGCAGACCTCGGCGATGTTCTTGCCGGCCACGGTCACGGCCAGCACCTCGGGCTTGAGCCGGGCGCCGCCGCAGACCGAGCAGGGCACGTCGCGCATGTAGCCCTCATACTTGTCGCGCGACCAGTCACTCTCGGTGTCGTTGTGCCGCCGCTCGATCCACTGCACCACACCCTCGAAGCCGGTGTAGTAGGAGCGCTCGCGGCCGTACTTGTTCCGATACCGCACGTGGACCTGGTCGTCGGCGCCGTACAGCACGATCTTCTGGATCCGGGTCGGCAGCGCCCGCCAGGGCGTGTCCAGCTTGAAGCCCTCGGCGTTGGCCAGCGCCTCGAGCAGCCGGGTGAAGTACTCCTGGGTGGTGCCGCCGGCCCACGGCTGGATCGCGCCCTGGCCGAGGCTCTTCTCCTCGTCCGGGATGATCAGCTCGGGGTCGACCTCCTTCTTCGTCCCGAGGCCGGAGCACTCGGGGCAGGCGCCGTAGGGCGCGTTGAAGGAGAAGACCCGTGGCTCCAGGTCCTCGATGGCGAGCGGGTGGTCGTTGGGGCAGGCCAGGTGCTCGGAGAAGCGGCGCTCGCGCTCCGGGTCGTCCTCCGGCAGATCGACGAAATCGAGCAGGACGATGCCGCCGGCCAGCCCGAGAGCGGCCTCGACCGAGTCGGTGAGGCGCTGCTTGCTGGACGCCTTCACGCTGAGCCGGTCGATCACCACCTCGATGGTGTGCTTCTCCTGCTTCTTCAGCTTCGGCGGCTCGGTGAGCGGGTGCACCACGCCGTTGACCCGGGCCCGGGCATAACCCTTGGCCTGGAGCTCGGCGAACAGATCGACGTACTCCCCCTTGCGGCCGCGGATCACCGGGGCCAGCACCATGAAGCGGGTGCCCTCGGGCATCGCCAGCACCCGGTCGACGATCTGCTGCGGGGTCTGCCGGCTGATCCGCTCCTTGCAGACCGGGCAGTGCGGGATGCCGGTACGCGCGAAGAGCAGTCGCAGGTAGTCGTAGACCTCGGTGATCGTGCCGACGGTGGAGCGCGGGTTGCGGTTCGTCGACTTCTGGTCGATCGACACCGCCGGGGACAGGCCCTCGATGAAGTCGACGTCGGGCTTGTCCATCTGGCCGAGGAACTGCCGCGCGTACGACGACAGCGACTCGACGTAGCGCCGCTGGCCCTCGGCGAAGATCGTGTCGAACGCGAGGCTGGACTTGCCCGAACCGGAGAGCCCGGTGAAGACGATCATGGCGTCGCGGGGCAGGTCGAGGTTGACGTCGCGCAAGTTGTGCTCACGCGCGCCACGGATAGTCAGTCGGTCGGCCACGGCCAGCCTCTCTGCCTTCTGAAGACGAGTCGCCCCGTAAGACGAGTCCGTACAAGTGTTTGAAGTCGAGCAGACACTCTAGCCACGGGGTACGACATTTTTCCGGACCACCCGCTCACTCTTACGAGTTGACTCTCCAGATCTCGACGCCACCGACGAGTTCCGGCGAGCCGAGCGCGTCCACCAGGGTCGCCCGTTGCGCGGCCACGTTGCGGTCGTCCGGAATCAGCACCACGACCGCCGCGCGCCAGTAGGCCAGGTCAGCCTTGATCCGCTCGCGGTCGGTGTCGGTCAACGCCGGACTGTATCCATACTCCCGCACACTCCAGAGCAGCTGCGAGGTGTAACGGTGTGGGGCCCGCCACGAGCCGGTGTCGTCCCAGGGCGGGTCGGCGGGACCCATGAAGTAGCCGCGCGGCGTCGCGTAGTCGAAGTTGTTCAGGGTCGCCCAGCGCTGCCCGGTCCGGCCGGTCGTCACGTCCGGCAGCGGTACCGTGACCAGCGTCCTGCCCTCCGGGACGTACTGCCGCCACAGGCCGGCGGTGATGAACTCGGGCATCGGGACGCCCTCGTTGACCGGCAACGGCTTCGGGATCAGCGGTACGAGAGCGAGCACCATGCCGATCTTGAAGCGCTTCCGGGTAAGCGCCGGGTAGTCCCGGATCCGGTCGATCGCGAACGCCAGCAGCACACCGGCGACCATGGCCGGCACCATCGCGAACCGGGTCACGCTCACCAGGTCGATCACCGGCACGTGGCTGATCAGCGCGAACGGCATCGGGATGCCGGTCTTGAAGCCGACCAGGCGCAGCTCCGGGCCGAGCGACATGACCAGCAGCACGATCCCGGCGATCGCGGTGGCCCGCATCGCCGCCGAGCGCCAGAGGATCACGATCGACACGATGATCATCACGAGGCCGAACGGCCCGAAGAACGTGTTGTCCTCGGTCGCGCTGACGCTCAGCCGCCGGGCGACCGGGCCGATCCCGGCCAGCGACTGCCGCGCGAAGGCGCCCAGCGAGGCCAGGTCGGTGACGTAGACGCTCGGTTCGAACGGCTGCCCGTGGTAGCTGCCCTTACCGAAGAACTGGATGTAGAGCGGGTAGCCGGACAGCGCCCCCGAGGTGAGAGCCGCCACACCGAGCCCGCCGGTGAACCGCTTCCACACCAGCCGGGTCTCGTCCCGCCGCATCAGGGCGTACGAGACCGCGAAGACGCCGAGCGTGAGCGCGAGGAAGAGCAGGGCCTCCTCGTTGATGAAGATCTGCAGCACGATCAGCAGGCCGAGGATCACACCGCCGCGCCACACCCGGCCGGGTTCACGCAGGCGCAGCACCTGCCACACGATGAACGGCAGCACGTAGTTGCTGACGAAGTTCAGGTGCCCGTTCGCGTGCGACACCATGGCCGGGGCGAACCCGCACCAGGCGGCGCCCACGATCGCGGCGAGCGGGGTACGGCCGAGGTGCCGGGAGAAGACCCAGTACCAGGCGAAGGCCGTACCGCCGAGCCCGAGAGTGATCACCAGCGCGGCGGTCACCCCGCCACCGAGGAAATGCGTGACCGGGGCCAGCGGCAGCGCCAGGGCGAGGATGGACGTGTTCGCCATCATGTTCACGCCGTCCGGCACGTTGAGCCGGTCCTCGTAGAACAGTGACGCGCCGTCGAAGACGACCCGCTCGGCGTGCGCGAGCATGAACAGGAAGATCCCGTGGTCGTCCCTGTTCCCGGCGAGCACCCGTCCGTTCGGATCGATCCACAGCTGGATCACCACGAACACGGCCAGGCCCAGGAAGCCCAGCGCCGTCCAGGTGTCGGTCCGGGTCCAGCGCCGCTTCGCGACCGGGCCGGGAACCGCCTCCACCACGTCGTCCGCGGTCTCCGCCGCCTGCCTACCGGTCACCTCATCCGCCGAACGCACCGGGCGAATTCTGCCAGAGCACTTCCCGCGGCCCACATGGCCGCCCGTACCGCTGCCGGCCACGCAGCAGCCCGGCACCCGCCTGGCCGGCGGGAGCGGGCAGCCACCCGCGTCCCGCACAGCCGGGGTACACGTAGCCGTACGACATCAAAAACGATGCGGGCCGGGTGGCGCCGGAGCACGCCGGACCCTCGCCAGCCTCGCGGATCGCCGCCCGCTCTCCACCTCGACCTCGCGGCGGAGTTTGCGCCAGCTGGCCAGCCGCCGGGGTGGGAGCGTCCCGTCGGCGAGGGCTGCCTGGACGGCGCAGCCCGGCTCGGTCTCGTGCCTGCAGTCGTCGAATCGGCACCGCCCGGCCAGGTCGGTGACGTCCGCGAAGGCCTTGTCGAGACCGCCCTCGGTGTCGAGCAGGCCGACGCCACGGATGCCCGGGGTGTCGATGACGGCACCGCCCTCGGGCAAAGTGATCATGTTGCGGTACGCGGTGGTGTGACGTCCCTTACCGTCGGCGTCGCGGATCGCCTGGACCGGCATCACGGTCGTGCCTGCCAGCGCGTTGGCCAGCGTCGACTTGCCGGCACCGGACCGGCCCAGCAGGGCCAGCGTGCGGCCGGGTCCGACGTACGCCCGCAGCTCGTCGAGCCCGGCGCCGCGCTGGACGCTGACCGGCAGCACCGGAACGCCCGGCGCCAGTTCGCCGATCTGACGGGCCACCGCCGCGGGATCGCTGGTGGTGTCGGTCTTGGTGAGCACGAGCAGCGGGTCGGCCCCCGACTCCCAGGCGAGCGCGAGCAGCCGCTCGACCCGGGCGTCGTCGGGCTCGGGATGGATCGGTTCGACGACGGCGACGGTGTCCATGTTGGCGGCGAGAACCTGGCCCGACGAGTCCTTGTCGGAGGTCCGCCGGATGAGCGTGGTCCGCCGGGGCAGGACCATCTCCAGAGTGGTCCGCCGGTCCGGCCAGTGGCGCAGCACCACCCAGTCACCGGAACAGGGCAGCAGGGCGGGGTCGCGGGCGGCGTCGATCATGACGGACCCGCCGAGTGTCGCCCTGGTCACCCCGGTCGCGGTCAGCACGGTGCAGACGCCGCGGTCGGCCCGGAGAACCCGGCCGGGCGCGGTGTCGGAGCGGTCCCAGCGGCTGAACAGGGATGCGAAGTGGTCGTCCCAGCCGAGCTGGGACAGGTGGTACGACATGTGAACCCTTTACGGTCTGTCGGGGACGGCGTGGCCTGCTGATCAGGCGAAGGCCCCCGGGTGAAGGGACGCGGCAAGACTGAACGGCACGGTCCTCACCTCCTCCGCGGGTTGATCGATCGTCGCGTCTGGCAACGACGGTACGACCGTCGTCCGCCCGGGCGAAAGTGAATTCCGCCGGGGGTGCTTGCGGCACCGGATAGTGTCGTTGCGTGACGATCGATCCGCTGGTGTTGATGACCGACGTGGAGGACGCCACCGAGGCGCTCCTGGTGGCCGCAGAGCCGCTGAGCGACGGCGAGATCGGTGCTCCGTCGCTGCTGCCGGGCTGGTCGGTCGGTCATGTGCTGACCCATCTGGCGCGCAACGCGGACGCCCTGACGAACCTGCTGACCTGGGCGCGGACCGGGGTGGAGACCCCGGCGTACGCGTCGCCGGAGGCCCGTGCCGCCGGGATCGAGGCCGGTGCCGGCCGCCCGGTCGCCGAGCAGCTGGCCGACCTGCGCGCGGCGCACGAGCGGTTCGCCGACGCGGCCGCGGCGATGCCGGAGGCGGCCTGGGCGACGCGGCTGCCGCTGGCCCGGTCCGCGGCGGCGGTGCCGTGGTTGCGCCTGTGCGAGATCGAGATCCACCGGGTCGACCTGGGCCGTGGTTACACGCCTGCCGACTGGCCGGACGCGTTCGCGCTGCGCCTGCTACGAGCCACGGTGAAGGACCCGCCGGCCGGTGCGCCCGGCATGGTGCTGCGCCCGTTCGGCCTGGAACACCCGCTGGTGATCGGCTCGGAGGACGGCCCGGTCATCGGCGGCCCGACCCGGTCGCTCGCGGCATGGCTGATCGGCCGGGCCGACGGCTCCGACCTGACCGTCTCCCCGGACGGGGAGCTACCCACTCCCGCGAGATGGAGATGAGCGTGCCCGAGATCCACGACCTGGGCGGCGGCCTGACCATGACGAAGGTCTCGGTCGGCCCGATGGACAACAACGCCTACCTGCTCAGTGCCGGCGGCGAGCAGCTGCTGATCGACGCCGCCAACGACGCCGGGACCCTGCTGGACCTGATCGGCGACACCGGGCTGCGGACGGTCGTGACCACCCACCGGCACGGCGACCACTGGCAGGCGCTGGCCGAGGTGGTGCGGGTCACCGGCGCCGAGTCGCTGGCCCACGCCGACGACGCTGCCGAGATCCCGGTGGTGACGCGCACGCTGCATGACGGCGACACGATCGAGGTGGGCGGGCACAGCCTCGACGTGATCCACGTGGTCGGGCACACACCCGGCTCGATCGTGCTGGCCTACCGGGGCGCCCACCTGTTCACCGGGGACAGTCTGTTCCCGGGCGGGGTCGGCAACACCCGCGGGGTGAAGGAGAACTTCGAGTCGCTCATCGGTGACGTCGAGCGCAAGCTGTTCGGCCGATTCGGCGACGACACGTGGTTCTACCCGGGCCACGGCAAGGACTCGACACTCGGCGCGGAACGCCCGCACCTGGCGGAATGGCGGGAACGCGGCTGGTGACACGAACGTGGGGAGACCGGGGCGCTGACCTCGTCCCGGTCTCCCTGCTCTACGTGCTCTGCCTGCGGGTCAGCCCCGGCCGGGCTTCGCGTTCTTGTTCACCGTGACACCCTCGGCGAACGCCACGATCTGGTCACGGCTCCAGCCCACGCCGTCCCAGACCTGAATCTCCAGGTTCATGCCGGACGGCTGCATGATGAAGAGGCTGATGCCGTCGCCCTCAGAGCCGGGCCGCTTCACGAAGAAGCCCTCCCGGTCGCCGATCATCACCTTCTCCGGCTTGCCGGGCATCTTGCCGTGCTCGTCGACCGACTGCAGCATGACGGCGACCTTGCCGACGAAGCTGTTCGGGTCCTGGTCGGCCATGCCCTCCGGTCCGACGGTCAGGGAGCCCTCGGTGACACCCTGGACCTCGTAACCGGCCGGCACCTGGGCCACCGTGAACGCGTCGGGCTGCTTGCCCTTGTAGGCGATCAGCTGGAAGGCCGGCGCCTTGGCGTCCGCGGTCGTGGTGCTGGTGACCGGCGCCTTGGCCTCGGGCGTGGTGGTGGCGGCCGGAGATCCGGAGGCGAAGGCGAAGGCCGCGGCGACGGCGGCGACCGCGAAGGCCGAGCCGGCGGCGGTCTGCATCGTACGGCGGCGGCGCAGTGCCTTCTGTCCACGGGCCAGGTCCGCGACGACCTGCTCCCGGGTCGGCTCAGCGCCCGGACCGGCGATCCGCGCCAGCCCGTCCTGAAGGTTCATCATTTCAGTTTCTCCTGCTCAGAGAGTTGCCAGGGAGGGATTGTTGCCGAGAACCGCGCGGAGCCGATCGAGCGCCCGGGCAGTCTGGCTCTTCACCGTCCCCTCGGAGCATCCGAGGGCGTCGGCGGTGTCGGCGACATCGAGGTCGTAGAAGTAGCGGAACACCAGCGCGGCCCGCATCTTCGGTGGCAGCTCCTTCAGGGCCACGCGCAGCCCGTCGGAGACATCACCGTTCACGTGTTCCGCTGCGGCCCGGTCGGGGACCTCGGCCATCGGCCGTTCGCTGCGCCGCCACCACCGCCGCCGTTCGTCGGTCAGCGCGTTCACCAGTGTCCGCCGGACGTAACCGTCCGGGTTGTCGGCACGCTGGAACGACGGCCACGCGACGTAAAGCTTCGTCAGCGTCGACTGCACCAGGTCCTCGGCCAGGTGGGCGTCACCCGCCGTGAGCAGAGTCGCGGTCCGCACCAGCGCGGCCCTCCGGCTGACCACGAACTGATGGAATTGCTCATCACGCTCGTTCTTCACACGAGCCCCTCCTTCGCTCTCACGCCTCCCTGACGACTCCCACCTCCATCCGGTTGCATGAAGTCGCTGAGCAATCCGAGATACGGCTTGAACAGGGGCGCAGCGTACTCGTCCCGCTTCGAGGTGCCCAGACCCAGCGTGACCAGGGACTGCACCATCAGTGTCGCGGCGGTCACCCCATCGACGACCGGGACGCCCAACTCGGCGGAGACGTCGTGGCAGAGCCCGGCCATCCCGGCGCAGCCGAGGACGATCACATCCGAGCCGTCCCGTTCCAGGGCCTCGCGGGCCAGGGCTGTCACTCTCGGCAGCACCGACGGGTCGGACTCCAGCTCCAGGACCGGGATCTCACAGGCGTGCACCCCTCGGCAGGCGCCGGCGGGGGCATAACGACTGGCGAGATCAAGAGCTCGTCCGGCCGTACGACCAAGGGTTGTGACCACGCTGAAACCGCGACCGACCAGCATCGCCGCATGCATCGCCGCCTCCGCGATGCCGACCACCGGTCCCGCCGCGACCTCGCGGGCGGCATCGAGCCCCGGATCACCGAAGCAGGCGACGACGTAACCGTCCGCGCCGTCCCGCTCCCCCGCGATGATCTCGGCGAGGAGGCCGGGGACCGCGAGCGCCTCGTCGTAGTGACTCTCGATGGAGGCCGGGCCCATCGCCGGGGTGACCGCCTCGACGACGACGCCCGGACCGGCTACGGCCCGGGCGTTCGCCTCGATCAGCGTGGTCATCGACGCCGTGGTGTTGGGATTGATGACCCGGATGAGCATCAGCTCTTCGCCGGCGCCGGGTGGAGGCTCTTCTTCGCCAGCGCCAGGTAGACCACGAAGCCCAGGCCGCAGCCGATGAACCAGCTGTACTGCGCCACGTCGGTGATCTTGCCGAGCACCGGGATCACGGCGACGGCCGCGCCGACCGCGGTCGCGATGATCGCGGGCGGGTTGTAGCCCTTCTTGTAGAAGTACTTCCCGGCCGGCGACATGGTGAACATCGCGTCCACGTCGACCTGCTGCCTGCGGATCAGGTAGTAGTCGGCGATCAGGACCCCGAACAGCGGCCCGATGAAGGCGCCCAGCGTCTCCAGCGTGTAGTGGATGACCTCCGGGTTGTTGTAGAGGTTCCAGGGGGTGAGCAGCACCGATCCGACCGCCGCGATCATGCCGCCGGCCCGCCACGAGATCTTCTGCGGACTGACGTTGGAGAAGTCGAACGCCGGCGAGATGAAGTTCGCCACGATGTTGATGCCGATCGTGGCGATGGTGAAGGTGAGCGCACCGAGCACGATCGCGAACGTGCTGTCGATCCGCGCGACCGTCGCCACCGGATCGGTGAGCAGCTCGCCGAAGACCGGCACGGTCAACGAAGCGGTGACGACGGTGAGGATGCTGAACATCAGGAAGTTGATCGGCAGGCCGAGGAAGTTGCCGACCTTGACGGCTTTGAACGACCTGCCGTACCGGGAGAAGTCCCCGAAGTTGAGCATCGGGCCGGAGAAGTAGGACACGACCAGGGCGATCGCGCCGAGCATCACCGGGATCGCGTCGACGCCGGTGACCGTGACCTCACCCAGGTTCAGGTCGATCGCACCCCAGCCGGCTTCCGAGATCAGGTATCCGGCCAGCAGGAACATGACCACGTAGACGGCCGGGCCGCAGAAGTCGATGAACTTGCGGATCGTCTCCATACCGGTCCAGAACACCGCCGCCTGCAGGACCCAGAGCAGGGCGTACGTGCACCAGCCGAGCAGCGGCAGGCCGAGGAACCCGTACTGCTCCACATCGGCGTAGGGCATCAGGGACGGCCACAGCTTCAGGATCACGACATCGAGGGCGGCGGAGGCCAGGTACGTCTGGATGCCGTACCACGCCACCGCGATGGCACCCCGGATGATCGCCGGCACGTTCGCCCCGAGCACCCCGAACGCCACCCGGTTGATCACCGGATAGGGCACGCCCGTCACCTGCGACGGCTTGGCGACCAGATTGCAGAAGAAGTAGACGATCGTGATACCCACGACCAGGGAGACCAGCACCTGCCAGCTGGACAGCCCGAGTGCGAACAGGCTGCCGGCCGTGACGTAGCCGCCGACGCTGTGCACGTCGGACATCCAGAACGCGAAGATGTTGTACGAGCCCCACCGCTGCTCCTTGAGCGGGGCCAGGTCCTCGTTGGTGAGCCGGGGATCGTAACTGGACTTCATGACGCCGCTACCGACCGGCATGCCGGCGGCTTCGACCAGGTCCTCGTGGTGTTTGCCGGGGGTGGTGGTCATGCGGTCACGCTAGGGAGCCGCTGTTTCACCCGGATGTGCTGAACCGTATATCTTTCTCCTCCACGAACAGCCCGGTGTGCTGCGGCAACGCCGAGATGAACCGTTGCAGCCGGGCATGGTGGCCGGCGCAGGCCCGGCCCAGCGCATCCGCGTCGCGCCGCAGGAAGGCGGCCAGCATCACGGCGTGATCGGCGTGCAGCAGTTCACGGTCCGAGCCGGTCAGGTGCGTCATCGGCCGCAGGGGTTCGGTCATGTTCCACGCCGACTCGAGCATGTTCAGCAGCCGCCGCATCCGGCACGGGTTGATCAGCGCCAGATGGAACCGCCGGCTCTCCCGGTGATAGGCCGCCCCGTCGTCACCGGTCTCGATCGCCTCGTCGAGCGCCCGCAGCGCAGCCCGGGCCAGCCGGTCGTCCTCGGCGGTCGCCCCGGCCACCGCCACCCGCAGCGCCGCCGATTCCAGGGCCTCGCGGACCAGGTAGATCTCGCCGAACTCCCGGGCCGTCATCATCGCCACCCGGTAGCCGCCGTTCGGCCGGTGATCGACCAGGCCCTCGCCGATCAGCGTCATCAGCGCCTCACGTACCGGGATCCGGCTCACCCCGAACGCGGTCGCCACCCCGTCCAGCGGTATCGCCGAACCGGGCGGGACCTCGCCGTACAGGATGATCGCCCGCAACTCGTCGACGATCGCGCTGCGCACGCTGCCGGCCGGGCGGTCGGCGAGCCGGGCGAGCAGGGCGGAACGGCGCCGCGGTCCGGACATGGCCGGACCCTAGCCCCTCGCGGTTATCGGCGCGTTTCGCGTCGTGCTGGATAGGCTGGCGTCATGCCGTTGTACCCGCACCCACACCATCAGCCGGAGTGGCAGCCACCGCATCTGCCGCCCGGTGGACCCGGCCTGCCGGGCTGGCTGGAGGAACGGCTCTTCGACCAGCGGATCGTGATGCTGCGCGGCCAGCTCACCGCGGAGACCGCCACCGGGATCGCGGCCGCCCTGCTCACCCTGGACTCGGCGGGGCCGGAGGCGATCCACCTGCACGTATCCAGTCCGGGCGGGGACCTGAGCGCCGCGCTGTCGGTGGTGGACGTGATGGACGCGCTGTCCGCGCCGGTGCATGCCCTGGTCACCGCCGAGGCGGGCGGGGCGGCGCTGGCGGTCCTGGCCGCGGCGGATCAGCGCGCGGCGTACCGGCATGCCCGTTTCAGGCTGAACGAACCGCGCGCCGCGGGGGTGACCGGGACCGCCGACGAGGTCGCGGCCGCCGCGGGGCAGCACCTGCGCGAGCTCGAGGAGGTCGTGGTCCGCCTCGCCGAGATCACCGGCAAGCCGCGGAGCCGGATCGAGGACGACCTGTCCGCAGGGCGGCGCCTGACCGCTGCCGAGGCCCTCGAGTACGGCCTGATCGGCGAGGTGGTGGCCCCGAAAAAGAACGGGCCCCGGTGAGAACCGGGGCCCGATCAGTGGTGCTTGGAGCTCAGGACGGAACCTTGACACCCATGGAGCGGGCGGTGCCGGCGACGATCTTGATCGCGGCGTCGAGGTCGTTCGCGTTGAGGTCCGGCAGCTTGCGCTCGGCGATCGCCTTGATCTGGTCGCTGCTCAGCGTGCCGACCGTGGTGGTCAGCGGGTTGGCGGCGCCGGAGTTGATGCCGAGGGTCTTCCGGATGAGGAAGCTGGTCGGCGGCGTCTTGTAGGCCAGCGTGTGGCTGCGGTCCTCGTAGACCGACACGATGACCGGGATGATCTCGCCCCGGTTCTTCGACGTGGCCTCGTCGTACTCCACCTTGACGGCGCGCATGTTGGCACCGGTCGGGCCGAGCATCTTACCGAGGTCGACCATCGCGGCGTTACCCGCCTCAAGCGCGAGGGTTACCTCATGGGTCTTCTTCTTGGGAGGCATTGGGTAAGGCTCCTTAGGGTGAGCTGCGGGCCGAGACAACGCAGCTCGCCAGCATCAACGACACACGACAACCCCGAGACCTTACTACCGCATCAACGAGAGGGTCAAAACGGCTGGTAACGGGGTCTCGGGTCCGCCGACCAGTGTAGCTCGCGACTCCGGCGGCCCTGGGACCGCCCCGGCTCAGAACCGGTCGCAGTCACACTCACGCATGTTCGCCCGGATGAGGTGGACGTACTCCGGGTTGGAGAGCTTCTTGCCGTCGAGGTAAGCCTCCTCGGTCGAGCCGAACCCCATGTTGTACGCGTCGGCCACCAGATTGAGCAGGCAGGGTGACGCGTCCGACTTGCACTTCGACGCGCTCAGGTCGTAGTTCTTCTTGAAGTACTTCTCTCCGAAGTACTTCGTCAGCCAGGCCAGGTAGTTGGCGCCCAGCATCGCGTTCTGCCTGTAGTCCTTGGAGTCGTAACTCTTCTCGAACCGCTGGTTGACGAAGTCCTGGGTGTCCGGCATGACCTGCATGAGACCGTAACCGCCGTCACAGTTGCGGATGTTCGACACCCAGCCGCTCTCGTGCCACGCCACCGCCCGGATCAGATCGGCCGGCACCTTCAGTTTCGGCGCCGAACCCGGCCAGTACACCTTCGTGGCGGCCGCGTTCAGCGCCGTCTTCGCCTTGGCCCGGGACACCGCCTTGCCGACGTACTCGGCACAGTCCGGCAGCTGCATGTTGAAGGGGTCCTCGGTCGGCGACGGTTTCGCCGTGGGCTTCTTGGTGGTGGGCTTCGGCTTCGGCTTCTCCGTCGTCGGCTCCGGGTCCGGCTCCGGCGTCGTCTCCTCGACCGTCGGCGCCACCGACACCGGCGCCTGCGCGGCCACCGTCTCCTTCTCGCCCGCTCCGGCCTGCCCGCACCCCGCCACGACCAGCAACGCTGTGACCGCGGCCACGATCCTGATGCGCCGACTCATCGATGCACACCTCCCCCATGAAGACATCGATGACCGACGCTAGCAGCAGCTAGTTGATCTTCGCTGCCCCTTCACAGGCCCCTCAAAAAGGACAGAAGAGCACAAGATTCGGGTCTTGACCCCGTGTCACGAACGGCAACGTGAGCCGGGGACAATGGACGTCATGCAGACCCGCACCGACCTACGCAACGTCGCCATCATCGCTCACGTCGACCATGGCAAAACCACCCTGGTCGACGCCATGCTGCGCCAGGGCAGCCAGTCCCACGCGCGTGGCGAGATGGCCGACCGCGTCATGGACTCCATGGACCTGGAGCGGGAAAAGGGCATCACCATTCTCGCCAAGAACACGGCGATCAGCTACCAGCCCGCCGAGGGCGAAGCCGTCACCATCAACATCATCGACACCCCCGGTCACGCCGACTTCGGCGGTGAGGTCGAGCGCGGCCTCACCATGGTCGACGGCGTCGCCCTGCTCGTCGACGCCTCCGAAGGCCCGCTGCCGCAGACCCGCTTCGTGCTCCGCAAGGCGCTGCACGCCAAGCTGCCGATCATCCTGATCATCAACAAGGTGGACCGGCCGGACGCCCGCATCAAAGAGGTCGTCGACGAGACGTACGAGCTGTTCCTCGACCTCGACGCCGACGAACACCAGATCGAGTTCCCGATCGTCTACGCCTGCGCCCGCGACGGCATCGCCTCGCTGAACCAGCCGAAGGACGGCACCGTCCCCGAGGACAGCGACTCGCTCGACGTGCTGTTCAGCACCATCCTCGACACCATCCCGGCACCGAAGTTCCACGAGGACGCGCCGCTGCAGGCGCACGTGGTCAACCTCGACGCCTCGCCGTTCCTCGGCCGCCTCGCGCTCTGCCGCGTCCACGAGGGCACCATCCGCAAGGGCCAGACCGTCGCCTGGTGCAAGACCGACGGCACCATCAGCAACGTGCGCATCTCCGAGCTGCTCGTCACCGAGGGCCTCGAGCGCAAGCCCGCCGAGAGCGCCGGCCCCGGCGACATCATCGCCCTCGCCGGAATCCCCGACATCATGATCGGTGAGACCCTCGCCGACGCGGAGAACCCGATCCCGCTCCCCCTGATCACCGTCGACGAGCCGGCCATCTCGATGGTCATCGGCACCAACACCTCGCCGCTGGTCGGCAAGGTCAAGGGCGCCAAGGTCACCGCGCGCATGGTCAAGGACCGCCTCGACAAGGAGCTCGTCGGCAACGTGTCGCTCCGCGTCCTCAACACCGACCGCCCCGACGCCTGGGAGGTCCAGGGCCGTGGTGAGCTTGCTCTCGCCATCCTGGTTGAGCAGATGCGCCGGGAGAACTACGAGCTCACCGTCGGCAAGCCCCAGGTCGTCACCCGGACCATCGACGGCAAGGTCCACGAGCCGGTCGAGCGCCTCACCATCGACGCCCCCGACGAGTACATGGGCGCCATCACCCAGCTGCTGTCCACCCGCAAGGGCCGGATGGAGGAGCTGATCAACCACGGCACCGGCTGGCTCCGCATGGAGTGGCTCGTCCCGGCACGTGGCCTGATCGGTTTCCGCACCGAGTTCCTCACCGAGACCCGCGGCACCGGCATCATGCACCACCTGTTCGAGGCCTACGAGCCGTGGTTCGGCGAGCTGCGTACCCGTCAGAACGGCTCCCTCGTCGCCGACCGGGCAGGCGCGGTCACCGGCTTCGCCATGATCAACCTGCAGGAACGCGGCCAGCTCTTCGTCGAACCGACCACCGAGGTCTACGAAGGCATGATCGTCGGCGAGAACTCCCGCGAGGACGACATGGACGTCAACATCACCAAGGAGAAGAAGCTCACCAACATGCGCGCCGCGAGCGCCGACAACACCGAGCGACTGATCCCGCCGCGCAAGCTCAGCCTCGAGCAGGCCCTCGAGTTCTGCCGCGAGGACGAATGCGTCGAGGTCACCCCGGCCGCGGTCCGCATCCGCAAGGTGGTTCTGGACGCTACGACCCGTGGTCGTGCCGCCGCCCGGCGTAAGCACCAGTAAGTTCCTTCACGTCCGGCCCGCCTCGGGTTTCCTGAGGCGGGCCGCGTTGCGTTCGGGTCGGTTTGGCGGCACCTGGCCCGCTCTGGGCGGTCAGGCTTGATCCCTCCGTGCGCCGTGTGCCGCCCCAACCTTGCGTTCCGGCGTTTTCTCCCGGTTCGCGGTCCGGTTGCGGTTTCGATCAAGACCTTTTCTGCTGTACGTCTGAAGCACGCACCCTGCCATGCCTCTTCCGGCGTGCTGTTCCCCCGTCCGGGACGAGGTACCGCCGGGGCGCACTCACTTGAAGAAGCTCGCGCACCGCCAAGCCGAGAGTGACCCGTCCAGGCCGCCTCAACCTCGCCCCCCCCCTTCTCGCTCGTTGCCGCACGCTTCACTGAGCCCACTCAGGAACGCCTCCGCCGCGTCACCTTCTCGCTCCCTGCGGTCCGCTTCACTGAGCCCGCCCAGGAACGCCTCAACCTCGCCCCCTTCTCGCTCCCTGCGGCGCGCTTCACTGAGTCTCGTCCCGCTCCGCCACGGCATCGTTCGACCCGGCCCTTGTCCGCCGCGTCGCCCCGCACCGGTCCGCGAAGCTCGGATGCGCCGCTCGCCGTGCGGCGGCAGGCGCACACGGACGGGTCCTGTGCGAGGCTGGCGTCGCCCGGGCCACTATCAGCGATCACGTATTGCCTGCGTGCGACCCTGCTGTCGCCGGCGGCCATCCGGGGCGCACGGGAAGCAGGCCGGCGGCCGGCCGGGATGCACGGGAAGCAGCAATGTGTGCGGCTGCCGACTCTCGCAGCCTGCACGGTGAGCTGGCGTGGGCCTGGCGGCAAGGTTCGGCGGAAGCGGAAAAGGCCGGGCCCGGGCGACCACTGTCGCCCGGGCCCGTGCCGGGTGGTTCTTTTGCTGCTGCTACTTGGACAGCAGCTCTCGTTTCTTGTCGCGGGAGGTCTTCGCCAAGCTGGCGACCGTGGCTATGGCCAGAGTGCCGAGGATCACCAGGAGCGATAGCCAGATCGGGATCTCCGGCGCCCAGTGGAAGCCGTGGCCGTCGTTGATGAACGACAGGCTGTTGGTGTGCAGGGCTTCGAGGACGAGCTTGACGCCGATGAAGGCGAGCACCACGGCGAGGCCGATGTTGAGGTAGACGAGGCGTTCCAGCAGGCCACCAAGGAGGAAGAACAGCTGCCGCAGACCCATCAGCGCGAAGACGTTCGCGGTGAAGACCAGGTACGGCTCCTTGGTGATGCCGAAGATCGCCGGGATGGAGTCGAGCGCGAAGATCAGGTCGGTGGTGCCGATAGCGATCATCACGATGAGCATCGGCGTGAAGAGGCGCTTGCCGGTGGCCGAGACCGTGCGGAACTTGCCGTCGCCGAACTCGGAGGAGAGCGGCAGGGCCCGCTTCGCCCAGCGGATGAGGATGTTCTCCTTGAACTCCTCGTCGTCGTCCTCGCCCTTGACCAGGGTGATCGCCGTGTAGACCAGGAACGCGCCGAAGATGTAGAAGACCCACGAGAACTGTGTGATCAGGGCGGCGCCGGCGGCGATGAAGATGCCACGCATGACGAGCGCGAGCACGATGCCGATCAGCAGCACCTTCTGTTGAAGATGCCGTGGCACGGCGAACCGGGCCATGATGATCACGAAGACGAAGAGGTTGTCGACGCTCAGCGAATACTCGGTGAGCCAGCCGGTGTAGAACTCACCGGCCGCCTGCCCACCAGCGGTGATCCAGACGCCGATACCGAAGATCACGGCGAGGCCCACGTAGAACGCGACCCACCCGCCGGCTTCCTTCATGCTGGGCTCGTGTGGCCGACGCCCGATGATGAGCAGATCGACGGCGAGAACCGCGATCAGCGCGACCAGCGTGGCGCCCCAGACCCAGGCGGAAACGTTCAATTAAGGACCTCCGGCAGACACGGGTCGTCGCTGCGCCCACCCGTGATCGGGATGAGAACAGCGACGTGCGACTGTCGGAGGTCTCTTCCGCCACGGATCTGAACCTCCGTGACCACCGGCCCCGGGTTCGCCTTGGAGGCGTTCCGTGTTGACGAGACCGGAGCGGGGGAATACTCCCCTCCCACAGGAGCCATTGTTGCGCATCCTTGGCGCGAACGGCACACCGGGAGCCGGGAAGTGGTACAGCTCGCCGCCGAAACGCCCCATCCGGGCAAACCGACATCCACCACACGTCTCGGCATACCAATTCATCGCCGTTTTCCTCAGCCTACGCCTCGACCAGCGACGATCCGCCCACTTCGGCGTCCTCGCAGCCTCTCAGGCATCCTAGTATGCTGACCATCCGGTGCGTATGGGACGCTTGCGGGCATGGTTCTCGAAGTCACGCTGATCGACGTCCTTCCCGGCCGCGAGGACGACTTCGTCGATGCCTACCAGCTGGCGCGGCCGCTGGTCGCGGGCAGCCCCGGTTGCCGCTCGGTCCGGCTCCGAAGAGGCCTGGGCTCCCCCACCCGCTTCGTGCTCCTCACCGAATGGGACAGCCCCGACGCCCACGAGCAGAACTTCCGCCGCACCGACCGCTTCGCCCAGTGGCGAGCCCTGATCGGCGGCTCGCTGGCCCAGCCCCCGCTGGCCGAATACTTCACCGACCTCCAACCCGACCGCGCCCTCTTCACCACCACCTGACCAGGCCGCACTCCCCAAACCTTCCCATAAGACCCTTCCCGGGTACGGCCAGAGCAGCCCTCAACCGAAGCCGAGCCAGCCCGACGCCCCCGGGTCGAGCAACGCCAGCCAGACGATGCCAGGCGGGGGCCGAAGCCGGCGAGGACGGACGCGAGCCAAGCCGCCCGTCAGAAGAAATCCGCACTCGAACAGCGCACCCCACTGCCAGACGACAACGCGCGTGGTGAACCGTGGTGCGCATGCGGGCACAAATCACCACACAGCCAGCAACGACAACACGCGTGGTGAACCGTGGTGCGCATGCGGGCGCTTCATCGGGCCCCGGCCAGCAATGACCACATGCGTGGTGAACCCTGGTCCGTATACGGGCGCAAATCACCACACAGCCAACAGCCACAACATGCGTGGTGAACCCTGGTCCGTATACGGGCACAAATCACCACACAACCAACAGCCACAACCCACGTGGTAAACCGTGGTGCGCATGCGGGCGCTTCGTCGGGGCCGGGCGGCAGGCTCAGGAGTCGATCGGCCGGTAACGGGCTCGATGCCCGACGCCCTTGAACCCGATACGCCGGTAGAGCGACACGGCCGGATTGTCGACGTTGACGCAGAGCCAGCCCTCGTGAAGGCCCGCGCTCGCCATCCGGCGCAACGCCTCCCGGATCAGTGCGCCGCCGAGGCCCGTCCGCCGAGCCGCCGGTACCACTCCCACCTGCTGGATCCAGTTGTCACCCACCGAGACGAACCCCGCGTCGCCGATCTCCGGAAGGGTTGCCAGGAGCGACCGCTCGGGCTGGAAGTCGTCGTCCTCGGCGGTCTCCTCGATCCACTCCGCGGCGGACGGGTCCGGGAAGCCCGGTCGTTCCCGGAAGGCTGTCGCGTACACCTGGAAGAACCGCTCCGCCGTCTCCCCGTTCCACTCGGCCACCGTGGTCCCGGCAGGCCAGGTCGGCTCGGGCGCGGGCGCGGCCGCCAGATCGATCCGCATGACCTCCTCGGCGAAGAACTGCCGCAGCCCCCGCGATTCGAACAACTTCTCGGCGTCAGCACTGAGCCCTTCGGTCTCCACCGTCACGAACCCGGCGGTGGCGCCCTCAGATTCCGCAGCCACCGCGAGCGCCGCATCGAGCAGCCGTGATCCGACCCCACTCCCCCGAACCGCCGGATCCACCAGCCCGGTGACCACCGACCCCCGCGGCCCAGGACGCACCGCGATCGCAGCCAGCAACACGCTTCCACCCGCGTCCCCCGCAGCCGGCAACGCACCCGCGGCCGCGTCCCCCGAGAAAGCACCCATGGCGGCGTTCTCGAGAGACGAACCACGGCCAGCCGCATCCCCGGAGGAGGCGGTGGACACGGCCGCGTCCCCGGAGGAGGGGCCGCCCGCGGTGGCGTCGCCGGGAGAGGAACCGGGCTCGGCCGCAGCTCCGGGAGCGGGGCCGCGCACGGTGAACGTCTTCGTGCCCGGGCGGGACCAGCGGCTCCGCACGAACCACGGCTCGACCGCCAAGGGCAGGCCGCCGTCAGCTTCCCAGCAGCGGCGCGCCAGCGTTACCAGCTCGCCCTCCTCAAGGGCAGCATCGTCGCTGATGATCTTGTGAGCCGCTGTCATGGCCGCCAGCCTAATGAGGCCGGCGGCCGCGGACGAACGCTTATTTCACCCCTGCCATGTCCATGCCACGCAGCTCCTTCTTCAGCTCGTGGATCTCGTCGCGGATCCGTGCGGCCAGCTCGAACTGCAGCTCGCGGGCCGCGCCGAGCATCTGCTCGTTGAGGTCCTGGATGAGCTGGGTGAGTTCGGCCCGGGCCATGCCGGCGCGGGCCGGTGTGGCCGCTGCCTTGCCCCTGGACCGGGTCTCCGGCACGGGCGCCTTGCCACGGGACATCTGCCGGCCGGCGCCGCCGACCATCGTGCCGCCGACGACCTCGTCGGTGTCCTCGGCCTCCCGGTAGATGTCGTCGAGGATGTCGTGGATCTTCTTGCGCAGCGCCTGCGGCTTGATGCCGTTGGCCTCGTTGTGGGCGATCTGCTTGGCGCGGCGCCGGTCGGTCTCGTCGATGGCGTCCCGCATCGACGGCGTGATCTTGTCGGCGTACATGTGGACCTCGCCGGACACGTTCCGGGCGGCCCGGCCGATGGTCTGGATGAGCGACCGGCCGCTGCGCAGGAAGCCCTCCTTGTCGGCGTCGAGGATGGCGACCAGCGATACCTCGGGCAGGTCGAGGCCCTCCCGGAGCAGGTTGATGCCGACGAGGACGTCGTAGTCGCCCTTCCGCAGCTCCTTGAGCAGCTCGACGCGGCGCAGCGTGTCGACCTCGGAGTGCAGGTAGCGCACCCGGATGCCGTTCTCCAGGAGGTAGTCGGTGAGGTCCTCGGCCATCTTCTTGGTGAGGGTGGTGACCAGGACCCGCTCGTCCTTCTCCGTGCGCACCTGGATCTCGTGCATGAGGTCGTCGATCTGGCCCTTGGTGGGCTTGACCACGACCTGCGGGTCGACCAGGCCGGTGGGGCGGATGACCTGCTCGACGAACTCGCCCTGGGCCTGCTCCATCTCCCAGTTGCCGGGGGTGGCGGAGAGGAACACCATCTGGCCGACGCGCTCCAGGAACTCGTCGAACCGCAGCGGGCGGTTGTCGGCCGCGCTGGGCAGCCGGAAGCCGTGCTCGATCAGGATCCGTTTGCGGGACGCGTCGCCCTCATACATGCCGCCGATCTGCGGGATGGTGACGTGCGACTCGTCGATGACCGTGACGAAGTCATCGGGGAAGTAGTCGAGCAGGGTGTACGCCGGCTCGCCGAAGGTGCGTCCGTCCATGTGCATCGAGTAGTTCTCGATGCCGTTGCAGAAGCCGACCTGCCGCATCATCTCGAGGTCGTAGGTGGTCCGCATCCGCAGGCGCTGGGCCTCCAGGAGCTTGCCCTGCCGCTCGAACTCGGCCAGCCGGTCGGCGAGCTCGGCCTCGATGTCGCGGGTCGCCCGCTCCATCCGCTCCGGCCCGGCGCCGTAGTGCGTGGCCGGGAAGATGATCAGCTCGTCGACCTCGCGGATCACGTCGCCGGTCAGTGGGTGCAGGTAGTAGAGCTTCTCCACCTCGTCGCCGAACATCTCGATCCGGAGGGCCAGTTCCTCATACGCCGGGATGATCTCCAAGGTGTCGCCGCGGACCCGGAACGTGCCTCGCTGGAAGGCCATGTCGTTGCGGGCGTACTGGATGTCGACGAGCTGGCGCAGCAACTTGTCGCGGCTGATCTCGTCGCCGACCTTCACCCGGACCGCCATGGCGACGTACTCCTGCGGGGTGCCGAGGCCGTAGATGGCGCTGACGGTGGCGACCACGATCGTGTCACGCCTGGTCAGCAGGGATCGGGTGGCCGAGTGGCGTAGCCGCTCCACCTCCTCGTTGACCGACGAGTCCTTCTCGATGTAGGTGTCGGTCTGGGCGATGTACGCCTCTGGCTGGTAGTAGTCGTAGTAGCTGACGAAGTATTCGACCGCGTTGTTGGGCAGCAGCTCGCGGAACTCCTTGGCGAGCTGGGCGCAGAGAGTCTTGTTGGGTGCGAGCACCAGGGCGGGCCGCTGCAGCCGCTCGATGAGCCAGGCCGTGGTGGCGCTCTTGCCGGTGCCGGTGGCGCCGAGCAGGACGGTGTGCCGATCGCCGCTGCGGACCCGCCGCTCCAGTTCGTCGATCGCGGCGGGCTGGTCACCCGCGGGCTGGTAGTCGCTGACGACCTCGAACCGGCCGTCGAGTCGTGGGATGTCGAGCGCCATGCCACCACCGTACGTCGGGGGTATGACAAGAAAGTCCGCCGCCCGTGCCGATGGTGCACATTCGGCTCGGGCGACCGGCATTGTCGGGGCTCGACGGCGGCACCTAGGCTGGTCGGGTAGGCCGCTCGCGGCGGCCGCCGGCACGGGCCCACCCGGGTCCTGCCGCACCACGGTCGATGCGCGCCGGACGCCCTGGCGAGCGCACCCGAGGTGGGTCGCCCACGACCCGGTCGCCGCGAGAGCCGTCAATCAAGAAAGACGGGCGAGAACCGCCGACCAAGGAAGACGAAGGAACACAGGCGAGAGCCGTCAATCCGCAGGTTGCCAGCCGGTCGCCTCGGCCCAGTCGTCGGCCGCGCGCGCCTCCGCCTCGAACCACGGGTCCTTCGCGACCGCGTACCCGGCCCGGTCGTCATGCTCCTCCGCCAGCCGCGCCTTCACCGCCGCGTAGGCATCCCGCGCCTCGGGGACCGCCCGCAGGTGGTCGCGCATCAGCAGCGCGAAACGCCAGCCCGGCGAACCGGCGACGCGCAGGTGCAGGTTGACCCGGTACCCCGGATCGGCGCAACCGTGCAGGCGTTTCGGCCAGGTGCCGCCGGGGATGCCGTGCGCGTTGTCCGTCCAGTCACCCGGCCGCACCGGAAAGCCCAGCTCACCGAGGCGTCCCGCGAGGCGGTCGGCCTCGTCCAGAGTCCGCACGCCGATCATCAGATCGATGATGTCCTTGGCGGGGAGACCGGGCACCGCGGTCGATCCGATGTGGTGAACGCCGACGTCCGCGCCGATCCCGTGGCGGATCCGGGCAGTCAGCCGGGCTCCGGCACGCAGCCACTCCGGGTCGGACGGCACGATACGCAATTCCGGGCCTTTCGCCACGGAACGACCCGACCGCAGATTACGTTCGAAGACGGTCAGCCGCTCGCTCCACAGCCGGTCCACCCGCGCGTGCAGGCCCTTCAGGTCGTCCTCGTTCTCCAGGACCACGTCGGCGGCGGCCCGCCGGCTCGCGTCGTCGGTCTGCGCGTCGATCCGCGCGGCGGCCTCCGCCGGCGACATGCCACGCAGGCGGGTGAGACGCTCCAGCCGCACCTCACGGTCGGCCAAGACCACGATCACCATGTGGTACGAGGAAGCGAGCCCCGCCTCGACCAGGAGCGGAACGTCGTTGACCACGATCGTGTCGTAAGCGGCCGAGCGAGTCAGTTCGGCGGTCCTCGTCCGTACCCGGGGATGAATGATCTTCTCGAGGCGCCGCCGTGCCGCCTCGTCGCCGAAGACGCGCGCACCCAGCGCCGGACGGTCGAGCTCGCCGTCCGCGGTCAGCACACCGGCCCCGAAGACCTCGACGATCTCGGCGAGCCCGTCGGTGCCGGGTGCGACCACCTCGCGGGCCAGCACGTCGGCATCGATGATCACGGCGCCGCGCTCGGCCAGGCGACGGGCGACCGCGCTCTTGCCGGCACCGATACCGCCGGTGAGACCCACTCTCAGCATGGACTGCATATTGCCAGTGCCGATCCCTCGGGCGCGCCCGGGACCGGGTGGTTTCGGGAAAGGCGAAAGGCCGCCCCGACCGGAGTCGGGACGGCCTTTCCGGGTATTACCGGCTGGCTGCCTGTCGGCAGGTCAGCTCTTGCCGCCGGCCAGCTTCTCGCGCAGAGCGGCGAGAGCCTCGTCGGTGGCCAGGGTGCCCACGGGCTCCTCGGCGGAGCGCGTCGAGGTCGACGAGCTCGTGGAGGACGAGGACGAGGACGACGAGGAGGTCACGCCACCGGCCGGAGCCGGGTTGAGCGCGGCCTCGGCGTCGGCCTCACGGGACGCCTGCACCTGCTTGGTGTGGGCCTCCCAGCGCTCGCGGGCGTCGGCGTACTGCTTCTCCCACGTCTCGCGCTGCTTGTCGAAGCCCTCGAGCCACTCACCCGTCTCGGGGTCGAAGCCCTCGGGGTAGATGTAGTTGCCCTCGGCGTCGTACGTCGCGGCCATGCCGTACAGCGTCGGGTCGAAGTGCTCCTCGCCCTCGACGAAGTTCTCGTTGGCCTGCTTGAGCGACAGCGAGATCCGGCGACGCTCGAGGTCGATGTCGATGACCTTGACGAGGACGTCCGAACCGACCTGGACGACCTGCTCGGGCAGCTCGACGTGACGCTCGGCCAGCTCGGAGATGTGCACCAGGCCCTCGATGCCGTCGTCCACGCGGACGAAGGCGCCGAACGGAACCAGCTTGGTGACCTTGCCCGGCACGATCTGGTTGATCGCGTGGGTCCGGGCGAACTGACGCCACGGGTCTTCCTGGGTCGCCTTCAGCGACAGCGAGACGCGCTCGCGGTCCAGGTCGACGTCGAGCACCTCGACCTCGACCTCCTGGCCCACCTCGACGACCTCGGACGGGTGGTCGATGTGCTTCCAGGAAAGCTCGGAGACGTGCACGAGGCCGTCAACGCCACCCAGGTCAACGAAGGCACCGAAGTTGACGATGGAGGACACGACGCCCTTGCGGACCTGGCCCTTCTGCAACTTGTTGAGGAACTCGGTGCGAACCTCGGACTGCGTCTGCTCGAGCCAGGCGCGGCGGGACAGAACCACGTTGTTGCGGTTCTTGTCCAGCTCGATGATCTTCGCCTCGAGCTCGCGGCCGACGTACGGCTGCAGGTCGCGGACGCGACGCATCTCGACCAGGGAGGCCGGGAGGAAGCCACGGAGGCCGATGTCGAGGATGAGACCACCCTTGACGACCTCGATGACCGAGCCGCGGACGACGCCGTCGTCTTCCTTGATCTTCTCGATGGTGCCCCAAGCGCGCTCGTACTGCGCACGCTTCTTCGAGAGGATCAGACGACCTTCCTTGTCCTCCTTAGTGAGGACGAGGGCTTCGATGTGGTCACCAACCGACACCACTTCCGCGGGGTCCACGTCATGCTTGATCGACAACTCGCGCGAGGGGATGACACCCTCGGTCTTGTAGCCGATGTCGAGCAGGACCTCGTCCCGATCGACCTTGACGACGGTGCCTTCGACAATGTCGCCGTCGTTGAAGTACTTGATGGTCTCGTCGATGGCCGCGAGGAATGCTTCCTCGGATCCGAGATCGTCGACGGTGACCTTGTTGGCGCTCGAGGTGGCCTCGATGCTGCTCGTCATGTGGACAGTTGCTCCGAACGGAATGGATTGGTGGTGTCTCTGCGCTCCACGGAACTGCCACCGGAAGCGGCACGAGCGAACGAGACGACCAACCCGAGAGCAGTCACATCAACGCAGTCGATCATGCCGAGACCGACGACCACGGAACCTGCTCCCTGCCGAGGCACACGATCCGCGAGCGCATCGACTAGCTTACCGTGCGCATTACCACAGGTTGCAAGCCCTCCTGAGGACCGCGGCACATTGCCGGTCGAGAACCTGCCATCATGCCCCTTATGGTCCGAATAAGGACGGTGGACACGCCTGTCGTACCGTAGTTCGGTGACTTCGTCCCACTCGTTCGAGACCTCCGCCGGCCGTGTGACCGAGTCGGAGGCACGCCGCGGCAACCGCACCTGGTGGGACCTCGACGCCGACGACTACCAGGACGAACACGGCGCCTTCCTGGGTGACGTGGACTTCGTCTGGTGTCCCGAGCGGCTTCGCGAGGCCGATGCGGGGCTGCTTGGACCCGTACAGCAGAAAAAGATTCTGGAATTGGGTGCGGGCGCCGCGGCAGCCAGCCGGTGGCTGCGGCAACAGGGCGCCGAACCGGTGGCCATGGACCTGTCGGCGGGCATGTTGCGGCACGCCCGGGAGGCCGGAGACCGGAGTGGGGTACGGATTCCGCTCGTCCAGGCCGACGCGATGGCCCTCCCCTTCCCCGCCGACACGTTCGACATCGTCTGCACGGCGTTCGGCGCCATCCCGTTCGTGGCGGACTCGGGCGCGGCGATGCGCGAGGTGGCCCGGGTGCTGCGGCCCGGTGGCAGCTGGGTGTTCTCCGTCACGCACCCGATGCGCTGGGTCTTCTGGGACGAGCCGGACGAGAGCGGGCTGCTCGCCCGCAACTCGTACTTCGACCGCACCCCCTACGTCGAACGCGACGATGACGGCACCGTCACCTACCTCGAACAGCACCGGACCCTCGGCGACCGGATCCGCGAGCTGGTGGCCGCCGGTTTCGTGCTGCGTGACCTGGTCGAGCCGGAGTGGCCCGAGGGTCATGAGCAGATCTGGGGCCAGTGGAGCCCGCTGCGGGGCCGGCTCTTCCCGGGCACCGCGATCTTCGTCTGCGACCTGCCCTCGTTTTCTCCGGTGCGTGGCGGGTAACCGCCGATCATGACCAACGCTAAGAAAAGCCTGAAAAAGGGCGACAAGGTGTCCTGGCGGAGCCACGGGGAGAACGTCCACGGAACCGTTCAGCGGAAGATCACGAAGCGGACCGAGACCGCCGGGCGGACCGTGGCCGCTTCGCCGGACGAGCCGCAGTACAAGGTCAAGAGCGACAAGACCGGGCGCGAGGCGGTGCACAAGCCGGAGTCGCTGCGTCATGGCTGACACCGACGTGTTCGCCGAGTTCCGCGACGCCGTCAACATGACCGCGGGTGAGTTGACGAAGTGGCTGGGCACCGACGAGTCGCGCGAGGTGGGCCAGAAGGCCTCGGCGGGCTCCGAGTCGGTCGGCCACGACTCCGGTCGCAAGATCGTCCAGATCCTCGGCAAGAAGAAGGCCGACCTCACCGACGCCGACGAGCGCCACATGCGCAAGGTGGTCGGCTACGTGCACCGGCACACGGCCCAGCGCCCGGACGGTGACGTCAGTGACACCCGGTGGCGGCGGTCGCTGATGAACTGGGGTCATGATCCGCTCAAGCGCTGACCCGGCCACCGGTTGCCGTCATTCATCGTTCGAGCGGCCCGGGGTGCCGGTCCAGCGCGAATGTCAGGCCTTGCCTTGGCGTCAGGTCAGGGTGGATGCCGGCTTAGCACGGGTACCGCGCTCGTTTATGGCGTCAGCTCAGGGTGGATGCCGGCTTAGCACGGGTATCGCGCTCGGCTATGGCGTCGGCTCAGCATGGATGTCGGCTCAGCATGGATGTCGGCTCAGCATGGATGTCGGCTCAGCATGGATGTCGGCTCAGCGCAGGCGTCGGCGCGGCATGCGGGTCTGCCGGCGGGACGGCTGAGACGACGGGGGTCAGGCGTCGGATGCCCGGCGGTCGGCGTCGAGCACACCGGCCAGGCGGGTCAGCTGGCCGGGGACGGCGCGGTAGTACACCCAGGTGCCGCGGCGGACGCCGTGGACCAGCCCGGCCTCGCGCAGGATGCGCAGATGGTGCGAGATCGTCGGCCCGGTGAGCGGAAAGGCCTCGCTGAGGTCACAGACACAGATCTCACCGTCGGCCGCGGAGGCGATCATCGACAGGAGGCGCAGCCGCACCGGATCACCGAGCGCCTTGAACGTGCCGGCGAGATCACCCGCCCGGTCCGAGTCCAGCGGGCCGTGCACCAGAGCCGCCACCGCGGCCGGCCCGGTCAACGTCCCGGGAGGCGCATCGTCCACCGGTTCGGGACGAACCTCAATCGACATCGATCGGCTCGGCATCGGCCCAGGGTGGCAGATCGCCGCAACCAGCGGCACCGATGCCACCCGGACGGGTTCACCAGACACCCCACCATCACCCGACCGGGGGGCCTGCCGCACACCTGCCCGACCCGGCGGGTCGTCGGCCGCGGGTTCGCCGGCCTGCCGATCACCGACTTGCCGGACGACTGACTCGTCGGTCGGTGCAGGTTGATCGAGTTACGCCGCCCTGCGGTTCGCTGTAGCGGGTTTCTCCCCTGGCTGCCCGCTGGCGGGAGGTCTCCTTCTCGGTGACCCACCTGCCGATGTGCCCCCCTCGGCCGCCTGCTCGCTGGTCTCGCGCGGAGATCTTGTCCGGACGTCGTCTCTGAGTAGATCTTGTACGTCGTTCATCGGCCTGGTGGTGGGCGGCGAGATGCGCACAAGGTCGCGGCGGGCGATGACTAATGTCCAAGATCGGCGTGGGTGCCGCCTGATTGCCGCCCTGCCCGCTGGCGTGCCCGTGTTCCCGACCGCTGGCGTGCCCGTGCGCCCGCCCCACTGGCGTGCCCGTCCGCCCGCCCGCCGTCCCGCAAGGACATGCCGACCGACCGTTGACCGGATGGCACAGACAGCGACCGGCAGACGTCGCGTCGCCGAACGGCCGTTGAGTCGACCCCGGCCAGACATCGACCGGCAGGGCGAGACGTTGCCAAGGCGGCTAGCGTGGCTAGCGTGGCTAGCGTGGCTAGCGTGGCTAGCGTGGCTAGCGTGGCTAGCGTGGCTAGCGTGGCTAGCGTGGCTAGAGAGCTTTCGCCATCGGGGTTCCCGGCCCGTCAGCCGCATCCGTCTGAGCCGCGGTGGCGCCCGGTCGGCTGATGGCCTGGCGTTACCGTCGTGAGTTCTGGGGTCGCGGGGTCGGTTACCGCCGCGGCCCGGTGCTGGACGATCAACTACGGCCGTTTTCGGAGTCGGGCTCCGGGATATCGCTGCCTCCGGCCCGGGGAAGGGTTCGCCGGGCACGGCTGGGTGATCAGGCGGTCTGGGGAAGGGTTCGCCGCCCAGGGCTGGGCGATCAACAGCCCGGGGAAGGGTTCACCTGCCACGGCCGGACGATCAACAGCCCGAGGAAGGGTTCGCCTGCCACGGCCGGACGATCAACAGCCCGAGGAAGGGTTCGCCGGGCAGTGGGCGATCAGGCGGTCTGGGGGAAGGGTTCGCCGCCCACGGCCGGGCGATCAAGCGGCCCGGGACAGGACTGTCCCCACCAGCCCCAGCCAGACCCTGACCGCGAAAGGTGTCTAGCGCGGCTGGTGCCGCTGGTGCCGCTGGCACGGCTGATGCCGCTGGTGCCGCTGGCACGGCTGATGCCGCTGGTGCCGCTGGCACGGCTGGTGCCGCTGGTCAGGCAATAACACAGGGACGGCCGCCGGGTGCGGCATGACGGGCTCCCCGCCCGGCGGGGAACGATCACCGGCCCCCGCACCGCCGAACGACCCGGCAAACGGGCGACACAGGGACCAATCACCAGCCACCGCTATCCGGGTGACAGATCGGCCCGCGAGTGACACGAAGCGCGGCTTGGCCGATAGCTCGGCAGGCGACTGGCACGGGAACTGTTGGCGGGTGCGGCGTCCGCGCGGTGACCCGACAGACCGGCGACACGAGGAACAGTCGCCGGGCCCCGCGCTGCCTGGCGACCCGAACAGACGGGTGACACGAGAAGCCGGCCACCACGCTCCCGAGAAACCCGACAGACAAGCGACACAAGAAACCCGGCCACCACGCTCCCGGGGGCGGACAACCCGGCGGACGGGCGACGTGGCGGACGGACAACCCGGCGGACGGCCGACATGGGGCAGCCGACATGGGGAACGGGCAGCGTGGCGTTGGCGGCAGGGGGCCGGACGCCGGCCGGGAAAGGCGGCGTCCGGCCGGGGCTCAGTGGTCGGCGCCGTTCCAGTCGCGGCCGGCTCCGATGGAGACCTCCAAGGGGACCGAGAGTGGGTAGGCGCCGCCCATCTCTCGGCGGACCAACTCCTCGAGGGGCTCGCGTTCGCCGGGGGCCACGTCGAAGACGAGTTCGTCGTGGACCTGCAGGAGCATGCGGGAGGCCAGGCCGGCGTCCTTGAGGGCCTCGTCGACGTGCAGCATCGCGATTTTGATGATGTCGGCGGCGGAGCCCTGGATCGGGGCGTTCAGTGCCATACGCTCGGCCATCTCGCGGCGCTGGCGGTTGTCGCTGCTCAGATCGGGCAGGTAACGCCGGCGGCCCAGGATGGTGGCCGTGTAGCCGTCCTTGCCTGCTCGCTGCACGACGGCCTGCAGGTAGTCGCGGACGCCGCCGAAACGCTCGAAATACTCCGTCATCAGCGTGCGCGCCTCCTCGGTGGAGATGCTCAGCTGGTTGGAGAGACCGAAGGCGCTCAATCCGTACGCCAGGCCGTAGTTCATGGCTTTGATCTTGCGTCGCTGGTCGGGCGTGACCTCGTCGAGGCCGACGTGGAAGACCGACGAGGCGGTGGCGGCGTGGAAGTCGGCGCCCGAGTTGAAGGCGGCGATCAGGGCGTCGTCGCCGGAGAGGTGCGCCATGATCCGCATCTCGATCTGGCTGTAGTCGGCGGTCAGCAGCTGCTCGAAGCCGGAGCCGACGACGAAGGCGCGCCGGATGCGGCGACCCTCCTCGGTGCGGATCGGGATGTTCTGCAGATTGGGGTCGGTCGACGACAGCCGGCCGGTGGCGGCCACGGTCTGGTTGAACGTGGTGTGGATGCGGCCGTCGTCGGAGACCGATTTGAGCAGGCCGTCGACGGTCGACTTCAGCTTGGCCACGTCGCGGTGGCGTAGCAGGTGGGCCAGCAGCGGGTCGCCGGTCTGCTCGAACAGGTTGGTCAGGGCGTCGGCGTCGGTGGTGTACCCGGACTTGATCTTCTTGGTCTTGGGCAGGTTGCGCTCGACGAAGAGGATCTCCTGCAGCTGCTTGGGCGAGCCCAGGTTGAATTCGCGGCCGACCACCTCGTGCGCGGCCTGCTGGGCGGACTTCACCTCGGCGGCGAAGTGCGACTCCAGCTCCGAGAGGTAGTCGGTGTCTGCGGCGATGCCGCGCTGCTCCATCTCGGCGAGGACCACCGAGAGCGGCTGCTCGACGTCGGCGAGCAGGCGCACCGACTCGCCGCCGTCGCGGGAGAGCTCGGCGGTCAGGACGTCGGCCAGGTCGAGGGTGGCCCGGGCGCGGAGCATCACGCCCTGCTCGGCGGTGTTGTCCTCGGCGTCGCCCTCGAAGGTGAAGGCGAGCTGGGCGTCCTGTGACTCCTCGACCTTGAGCTCGCGCTTGAGGTAGCGCAGGGCCAGGTCGGTCAGGTCGTAGGCGCGCTGGTCGGGCTTGGCGAGGTAGGCGGCGAGCGCGGTGTCGGTGGTGACCCCGGCCAGCTGCCAGCCGTGCGCGTGGAAGGCGAGCAGGGCCGGTTTCGCGTCGTGCAGCACCTTGGGCCGGGACGGCTCGGCGAGCCAGGCGGCGACGGCCCGCTCGTCGTCCTCGTCGAGGCCGGTCGGGTCGAACCAGGCGGCCGGGCCCCCGGAGGTCGCGACGGCGACGCCGGTGAGCCGGCCGGTGCCGCGGCCGAAGGCGCCGGTGACGGCCACGCCGACCGGGTCGGTGCCGGCGTGCTCGCGCAGCCAGGCGGCGACCCCTCCGGAGCGCAGGACGTGCCCGTCGAGGTCGAAGCCGGCCTCGGCCTCGGGCTCGACGGCGTCGAGGTACGAATACAGCCGCTCGCGGAGGATGCGGAACTCGAGCGCGTCGAAGAGCCGGTGCACGGCCTCCCGGTCCCAGCCCTGCCAGCGCACATCCTCGGGGCGCAGCGGCAGCTCCAGGTCGCAGACCAGGGCGTTGAGCTCGTAGTTGCGCATAACGTCGGCCAGGTGGGCGCGCAGGCTGTCACCGACCTTGCCCTTGATCTTGTCGACGTTCGCGATGATGCCGTCGAGGCCGCCGTACTCCTTGATCCACTTGGCAGCGGTCTTGTCGCCGACGCCGGGCACGCCGATCAGGTTGTCACTGGTCTCGCCGACCAGGGCGGCCTTGTCGCGGTACTGCTCCGGGCGTACGAAATATTTGGTCTCGATCGCGTCCGGGGTCATCCGCCATACGTCGGAGACGCCCCGCACCGGGTAGATGATCGTGGTGTGCTCACCGGCGAGCTGGAAGGCGTCCCGGTCGCCGGTGGAGATCAGCACCTCCATGCCGCCGGCGCGGGCCTGCGTGGCCAGCGTGGCGATGACGTCGTCGGCCTCGAAACCGGGTTTCTCCAGCACCGGGATGCGCAGCGCCTCCAGGACCTCCTTGATCAGGCTGACCTGGCCCTGGAACGGCTGCGGCGTCTCCGCGCGGCCCGCCTTGTAGTCCGCGTACTTCTCGGTGCGGAAAGAGTGCCGGGAGACGTCGAACGCGACCGCGATGTGCGTGGGCTTCTCGTCGCGCAGCATGTTGATGAGCATCGACGTGAAACCGAAGACGGCGTTGGTCGGCTGGCCGGTGTGTGTGCTGAAGTTCTCCACCGGCAGCGCGAAGTAGGCACGATAGGCCAGGGAGTGGCCGTCGAGCAGCAGCAGGCGGGGGGTCACGGCTTCATCGCTCACATCCCGGAACTCTAGTCGCCGGGTCTGACAATCTTGGGTACGCCGTCCGGGCCGCCGCTTCACCCGCCCAAACGTCAGACGGCTAGCGGAAAGTTACGGATAGGCAACTGTCCTGTTGCAACCGGAGCTTTGAGCTACCGCCGGGGTCTCAAGCTCATTAGGTTGCCACCATCAGCGTCATGGCAGTGGGGGCCACCCATGCACCCACCGCGCTGGACAAAGGAGAATTGATGACCCGCCGCAACTTCGCATGGCGCAGTGTCGCCGTGCTGGGTGCCGCTTGCCTTGCCCTGGGCGCGTGCTCGAACGATGGTGAAGATCCCGCCACCGGTTCCTCCTCGGCCCCCGCGGCCACGGGTGGCGACGGCGTGCTGAAGATCGGCACCCTGCTGCCGCAGACCGGCTCGCTCGCGTTCCTCGGCCCGCCGGAGTTCGCCGGTGTCGACCTGGCCGCGAAGGAGATCAACGCCGCCGGTGGCGTCCTGGGCAAGGACGTCGTGGTGAGCGACACCGACTCCGGTGACACCTCCACCGACATCGCCAGCCAGTCCGTGAACAAGCTGCTCGCGGAGAAGGTCGACGTCATCATCGGCGCCGCCTCCTCGTCGGTCTCCCTCTCCGTGATCGACAAGATCACCGGCGCGGGCGTTGTGCAGATCTCGCCGGCGAACACGTCGGACAAGTTCACCACGTACAACGACAAGGGCCTCTACTACCGGACCGCCCCGCCGGACACCCTGCAGGGCCGCGTCCTCGGTGACCTCGTGGTCGCCGACGGCAACGCCACCGTCGGCCTCCTGGTCCTCCAGGACGCCTACGGCGAGGGTCTGGCCAAGAGCGTGACCGCCGCGGTCGAGAGCGGTGGCGGCCAGGTCGTCGCCCAGGAGGTCTACGACCCGAAGGCGGCCGACTTCTCGGCTGAGATCGGCAAGATCAAGCAGGCCAACCCGGCCGCCATCGTGCTGATCGGCTTCGACGAGACCAAGAAGATCGTCCCCAAGCTGGTCGAGGCGGGCCTGACCGCGAAGACCAAGAAGTGGTACTTCGTCGACGGTAACCTGTCGAACTACGGCAAGGAGTTCCCGAACGGGACCTTCGAGGGCGCCAAGGGCACCCTGCCGGGCGCGAAGACCACCGAGGACTTCCAGAAGAAGCTGCTCGAGGTCGACCCGACCCTGAAGGACTTCTCCTACTCGGCCGAGTCCTACGACGCCACCATCCTGACCGCGCTGGCCGCTGAGGCCGCCAAGAGCGACGCTCCCGGCGACTACAGCAAGCAGCTCTCCGCGGTGACCAAGGGCGGCGAGAAGTGCACCACCTACCAGGCTTGCAAGGACGCCCTGGCGGCCGGCAAGGACATCGACTACGACGGCGTGAGCGGTCCGATCGAGTTCAACGACGCCGGTGACCCGGCCGAGGCCACCATCGGCATCTACCAGTACGGCGCCGACAACACCTACAAGAACATCAGCTACTCCACCGGCAAGATCTGATCTGACCCGGTAAGCGAGGGCCCGGCCGCTTGGCCGGGCCCTCGCCCTTTTCCGGCCACTGATCACCACACGGTGCACCGGGCCCGGCAACCCGAGGTCCACGGCCCGGAACACACCACAGATCACCACGCGGCTGTACGGGAAAGCACGGCACCGCAGCTACCCGGGGCCGGCCGGGTGGACGTGGAACGGCCCCGGAACCTGTACAGGTTCCGGGGCCGTGTCGTGGGGGCTCAGGCCTTGGCCAGCGTCCCCAGGTAGAGCTCGATGACCTTCGGGTCGTGCATCAGGTCACGGCCGGACGCGGTGTACGCGTTGCGGCCCTGGTCCAGCACGTACCCGCGGTCACAGATCTGCAGGCACCGCCGCGCGTTCTGCTCCACCATGATCACGGTGACGCCAGTGTCGTTGATCTGCTTGGTCCGGAAGAACACCTCGTCCTGCATGGCCGGCGAGAGGCCCGCCGACGGCTCGTCGAGCAGCAGGACGCTGGGCTCCATCATCAGGGCACGGCCCATCGCGACCATCTGCCGCTCACCGCCGGAGAGCGCTCCGGCCCGCTGCTTGCGCCGCGTGCCGAGGGTCGGGAACAGGCCGACCACGAAGTCGAACCGCTCCTTGAAGCGCTTCGGCCGCAGGAACGTGCCCATCTCGAGGTTCTCCTCGATGGTGAGCGTGCCGAATACGTTGTTGGTCTGCGGGACGAATCCGATCCCCTTGGCCACGAGCTTGTTGGCCTTCAGGTTGGTGATCTTCTCGCCCCGGAGGGTGACCTCGCCGGACCGGATCGTCACGAGACCGAAGAGGGACTTGAGCAGGGTCGACTTACCGGCACCGTTGGGCCCGATGATGCCGACCAGCTCGCCTTCCTTGGCGTACAGATCGCAGTTGTTGAGGATGTTGACGCCCGGAAGGTAACCGGCGATCAGATCGTCGGCACGGACCAGCGCACCCTCGGCCGCGGCCAGGTGCTCGGAGCGGTCATGGACCTCGTTGTCGGAACGGCTACTCATCAGACTTACCTCCCTCGACCTCGGCGGCCACCTCGGCGGAGTCGTGCGCGGTGCCGTCGTGGTGCGCGCCCAGGTAGGCGTCGATGACCCGCGGGTCGGCCATGACCGTGTCGGGCGTGCCCTCGGCGATCACCTGGCCCTGGCCCATCACGATCACCCAGTCGCTGATGTCACGGACCATGTCCATGTCGTGCTCGACGAAGAGAACGGTCATGCCGTCCTCCCGCAGGCTCTTGACGTGGCCGAGCAGCGACTGCGTCAGGGCCGGGTTAACACCGGCCATCGGCTCGTCGAGCATGACCATGTCGGGCTGCACCATCAGGGCCCGCGCCATCTCCAGGAGCTTGCGCTGGCCACCGGAGAGGCTGCCGGCGAAGTCCCCGCGCTTGGCGTCGAGCTTGAAGCGTACGAGAAGCTCGTCCGCTCTTTTGGTGATCTCCTCCTCCTGGCTCTTCCAGAGAGCCGGGATGAGGCCCTGCCAGAAGGACTCGCCCTTCTGACCGGTGGCGCCGAGCCGCATGTTGTCGATGACCGACAGGCGGGACAGCGCCTTGGTGAGCTGGAAGGTCCGGACCATGCCCTTGCGCGCCACCTTGTAAGGCGGCACGCCGGCCAGCGGGTCGTTGTTGAAGGTCCAGTTGCCCTCGTTCGGCTTGTCGAAGCCGGTGAGGAGGTTGAAGAACGTCGTCTTGCCGGCACCGTTCGGGCCGATCAGCGCGGTGATGGCACCGCGCTGGATCTCGATGTGGTCGACCTGCACCGCGGTGAGGCCGCCGAAGCGCCGCACCACCTTGTCGGCGACCAGGATCGGGTCCTTCTTCTTGGCGCCCGGCTCGTGCGGGACGTCCTTGAGTGCCTCCCGCGCCTTCGCCACGCCGGGCGGGACATTGGTGTCAGCGGCCATCGAGCATGACCTCCTTCTTGTCACCGAACAGGCCCTGCGGACGGAAGATCAGCAGGAGCATCAGCCCGAGGCCGACCAGGATGTACTGGACCGCACCGGCCTGGGTCTCCGTCATCAGCCACGTCGGAATGTAACCCGCGCGGATCGCCTCCGGCAGGGTGGCGTTGACGAAGGCCAGCAGGAACCAGAAGATCATCGATCCGGCCACCGGACCGAAGACGCGGGCGGCACCACCGAGGATGACGATCGCGTAGGCGTAGAACGTGAACTCGGTACCGAACGTGTCCGGCTGGACCGCGGCATTACCGAGCGCGATGACGTAACCGCCGAGGGAGCCCAGAACACCACCGAGAACAAGAGCCTGCATCTTGTACGAGACGACGTTCTTACCGAGGCTGCGGACCGCGTCCTCGTCCTCACGGATCGCCTTGATGACCCGGCCCCAGGGGCTGCGCATCGCGAAGAGCACGATGGTCACGGAGATCGCGATCAGCACCCAGCCGACCGTCATGATCCACAGCTCGCGGGCGCTGAAGCTGATCAGGTTACCGATCTCCAGCGCCGAGCCGTACGGGTTCATGGCGTAGAAGTCGTCGGAGAACGCCTGCAGGCCGTCCGAGCCGCCGGTGTACTCGCTGAAGTAGCGGAACAGCAGCCGGACGATCTCCGCGGCCGCGATGGTCACGATCGCCAGATAGTCGGCGCGCAGCCGCAGGGTCGGGACGCCGAGCAGCAGCGCCAGGACGACCGCGCTGAGCAGGCCGACGATGAGGCCGAGCCAGAAGGGCAGCCCGAAGGTGGCGACCGTCATGGCCAGGCCGTAGGCGGCGACGCCGAGGAACGCCGACTGGCCGAAGTTCAGCAGGCCGGTGTACCCGAAATGCACGTTCAGGCCGATCGCCGCCAGAGCGTACGCGATCATCTGAGCGTTGATCAGCGACTCGAGGGAGACGCCGGCAATGACTTCGAAGTTCATCAGACCTCCCTCAGCCGATCCGCTCGCGGCGGCCCAGGATGCCCTGCGGCCGGACGAGGATGATCACGATCAGCACCGCGAGGGCGCCGACATTCTTGAGCTCGGTCGGGATCCACAGGGTCGACAGCTGTGTGGCGAGACCGACGACGAGACTGCCCAGCAGCGCTCCGAAGGCGGTACCGAGACCACCCAGCGTGACCGCGGCGAAGACCAGAAGGAGCATCTGGAAGCCCATCTGGTAGCCGACGCCCTGGAAGATACCGAGCATCACGCCGCTCAGCGCGGCCAGCGCGCCACCGATGGTCCACACCAGGCGGATGATCGAGTCGACGTTGATGCCGGACGCCGCGGCGAGGGCCGGGTTGGTCGAGACCGCCCGGGTCGCCTTGCCGAGCCGGGTCATGACCAGCGCGAGCGAGACCACGATCAGGACGACGATCGCGATGGCATCCATGATCAAGTTCTTCGGGGCGACCGAGATCAGGCCCAGGTCGATACCGGGCTGGGCCACGTACTGCGAGTACTGCAGCACGGATCCGCCGAAGATGTAGAGATAGATGTAGCGGAGCACCAGCGCGAGACCGATCGAGATGATCATCATGCCGATCAGGCCGGTCCGGCGGTTACGCAGCCAGCCCCAGAAGATGCGGTCCTGGAAGTAACCGAACGCGCCACCGAGCACCACCGCGATGACCGCGGCGACCTCCAGCGGCACACCGTTGTCGACATTGAGGAACAGACAGACCACGGCGCCGAAGGTGATCAGTTCACCGTGCGCGAAGTTCGTCAGGCCCATGGTGCCGAAGATCAGCGACAGGCCCAGAGCGGCCAGCGCGATGATCAGACCGAAATGGATGCCGGTGTATATGAGGTCGAGGACCCGGCTCAACTGTGAGTTGTCGTCCTCGGGTGCCGGTGCGCCCGGGCCCGAGGAAGCGCTCGCGCCGAGCGGGAACAGCACGTTGCGCGCCGCGCCCTCGAAGACCGTCAACGTCAGACTCGTTCGCCCGGTGGTGACGACCACGCCCTGCGGCAGCGTCGCGGGGTCGAGATCGACCTTGTAGGTGCCGGCCGCCTTGAGCGGAACCACCCACTTGCCGTCCGCACCGGACTTCGCCTCACCGGCCGATGTGCCGCCCTGGTCCGACACCTTGATCACAACGCCTGCCACTGGCTGGCTCGCATTGGTCAACGTGCCCTGCAACGCTTCACCCTCGGCCAAGGCGCTCGTGGCACCGAACCCGAGGGAAGTGAAGAGGAAACCGAGAACGGCCGTGAAGATGATCACGGCTCTACGCAACGATGCTCCTTGTGTTTAGCAGCAGAAATCCCCGCTAGACGTATCGCGGAAGGACTGGCGGATCATAGCCTGCCAAGGAGCTGCGCAGCCGGTCGTAACAAAGCCGTTACGGAGGCTCAACCTTTCGTCAAGAGCCAATAAGGAACCGGTGGCACGTGACCCGTACCACCGGCTCGCTGCTCTAGGACCAAACGGACTAAACGGCAGGCGTGCCGCCCGTCGACTCCTGGAGGATGCGGTCCGCGACCTCACGCATAGTCATCCGGTTGTCCATCGCCGCGCGCTGGATCCACTTGAAGGCCTGCGGCTCGGTCATCGAGTACTTCGTCATCAGCTCGCCCTTGGCGCGCTCCACCGACTTGCGCGTCTCGAGACGCTCGGTCAGGCCCGCGACCTCGGACTCCAGCACGGCGATCTCGGAGTACCGGGAGAGGGCGATCTCGATCGCCGGCACCAGGTCGGACTTCTGGAACGGCTTCACCAGGTAGGCCATGGCACCCGCCGCACGGGCGCGTTCGACCAGGTCACGCTGGCTGAACGCGGTCAGGATCACGACCGGCGCGATCCGTCCGCCGGCGATCCGCTCGGCCGCCGCCAGGCCGTCCATGATCGGCATCTTGATGTCCAGGATCACCAGGTCGGGCTTCAGATCCTCGGCCAGCCGGACGGCGGTCTCGCCGTCGCCGGCCTCACCGACGACGTCGTAGCCCTCCTCCACGAGCATCTCGGCCAGGTCCAGCCGGATCAGGGCCTCGTCCTCGGCGATGAGCACCCGCTTGCGCTCGGCGCCACCCTGCGTGTCGGCCACGGAAACCCCTACCCCCAGAACGTCGATGTCGCGACACCCCGGTATGTGGGTGTCGCCGCCCTAAGCCTAGTAGGTAGGCTGTCGGGGTCTCATCCTGGCGTGACCAACTCACGCCGTGCTGAGGCATGCCACCCCACCTTGAGGCAAACCCGCCTTCCGGTGGTGCCGCCCCTGTATTCCAACCGGCAGAGAAGATGGTCTCAAACACCATACAGTGTGGGTTCGAATCCCACCGGGGGCACAAATCTCAACGCGGCGACCTCCTCTGACATCTGTCAATACGGTACGGCGACGCTTCCGGCACGGTGCGGCCATTCCATTCGCCGACATATTTATCGGACAAGCAATCACGCGCCGATGACGGTCGCGTTACCGCGGGAAAAGACCGCGGTAAAGCGACCCTCAATCTGAGCGAACCTCGCGCCCCGGTCTGCCCAGGGTGCTGTCATGACAGGGGACAGCATCGTCGGGAGGCTCCATGTTGTGGTCCGGTTCCGCACCCTCGGCCGTCAAACGCGGCAGCATGTGGGGCTTCCTGATGTTCACGGGAGCCGCCTGGCTGGCGATCGGCTGGACGGTGCTGCGGCTGGAGCCGACGAACGTCGCGGCGGTGGCCGGGCCGGTCGTGCTCTTCGGCGCGATCGGTGAGCTGATCCGTGCTCTGGCGGGCACCCGGACCTGGTGGATCAACGCGTTCCTCACGGTTCTCTTCGCCGTGACCGGTGCCCTGCTGATGACCGACCAGGACTCCACCCTCACCACGCCGGCCGCGCTCATCGGCTGGTACCTGATGGTGCGCGGCGCCGTCGACGTGGCCGTGGGGATCATGACGCGCGGCACCGACCGCACCTGGAACCTGCTCGTCACGATCGGCGTGCTGCAGACCGGGCTCGGATTCTTCTCGGCCAGCCCGTTCGCCCGCGCGACGGACCTGGTGCTCGTGGCCCTCGGCGCGCTGGGGGTGCTGCGGGCGGTCGCCGACCTGGTGACGGCGCTGCGGCTGCGGGAGGTGGCCGGGCCGCGCAAGGACGTGCTCGAACTGCCGCCGGAACGGGCCGCCGGGGTGACCGGCTACGCGGCGGGCCTCACCGACTACGAGGGCGCACCGTCGCGTTCACGGGCCCGGCACCGGGCCCGGCCGGGAGGTTCGACGATCACCGCGGCCGCGCCCGTGGTCGCCGGAGAGAGTTTCCACGAGCGGGTGGTCCGGACCACCGCCGACCTCGACGCGATGCTCGCCCAGGCCGGGGTCACCGGGCCCCGCGCCGGCACCGCCGTCGAGGTTCCGAAGGATCTACCCGCGGTCCCGGACACCCCGGAGGGTGTGGAGGGCGAGGTCGAGCGACGCGGCCGGTGAGAGCTTGTCCCCCGGCCCCGCCGGTGGTGGATCCGTCATCGGCCGGTCGCCAGGCCGAGAATCCCCGGCCGGCGGGGCCTCAACCGGCGCGACTCAGGCCCTGGCCTCCGATGGGCGGAGCAGTCCCTCCTGGACGGCGCTCGCGATGTGCCGGCCGTCCCGAGTGAACATCCGCCCGTTCGCCAGGCCACGGGCGCCGCTGGCGGACGGACTCGCGCTGTCGTAGAGGAACCACTCGTCGGCCCGGAACGGCCGGTGGAACCACAGTGCGTGGTCGAGGCTGGCGCCGATGACACCGCCCGGCCCCCACACCTCGCCGTGCGTGGACAGGACCGAGTCGAGCAACGACATGTCGGAGGCGTACGTCAGCGCGCACGCGTGGATCAGCGGGTCGTCGGGCAGCCGGCCGTCCAGGCGCATCCACACCCGCTGCAGCGGCTCCGCGTCGCGATCGCCGGGCGGGACCCAGCCGGGCACGCCCACGTAGCGCACGTCCACCGACCGGGGTGAGGCCTTGAACATGGCCATCCGCTCCGGATACTTGTCGGCCCAGTCCATGAAGGTGGGCACGTCCTCCGGGGCGGGCACGTCGAGCGGCGCCGGCGTGTGGTGATCCAGCCCCTCCTCGGGAATCTGGAACGACGCCGACATGAAGAAGATGGTCTTGCCGTGCTGCTTGGCGGTCGACCGCCGGACCGAGAAGGATCGCCCGTCCCGGATCTCCTCGACGTGGAAGGTGATCGGCTCGGTCGGGTCGCCCGGGCGTACGAAATAGCCGTGCAGCGAATGCACGTGCCGGCCCGGATCCACCGTGCGGCCCGCGGCGACCAGCGCCTGCCCGGCCACCTGGCCGCCGAACACGCGCTGGGCTCCTGTCTGCGGGCTCTCACCCCGGAAGGTGGCCGCGTCGACCTGCTTCAGATCGAGAAGCTCGAGAAGCTGGTCGACGGCGGCCTGTCCCTGCAGCAACGTCACGCTGCCACCTTACGGTGCGCCGCTGCGGTCCCGCCTGCTACCGCCCGGTGCGGACGGTCACACCGTCGCCGGGTCGACGAGCGTCCCCAGCTGGTGCACGCGCAGGGTGTTGGTGGAGCCGGGCGCGTTCGGCGGGGAGCCGGCCACGACGACCACGTAGTCGCCGGGCTTGGCCAGACCGAGGCCGAGCATCTTGGCGTCGACCTGCCGGAACATGTCGTCGGTGTGCTCGACGAAGTCGGTCAGGAAGGTCTCCACGCCCCAGCTCAGGGCGAGGGTGTTGCGGACCTCGGCGACCGGGGTGAACGCGTAGAGCGGCAGGTCGCAGTGCAGCCGGGAGAGACGCTTGACGGTGTCGCCGGTCTGCGAGAACGCCACCAGCGCCTTGGCACCGATGTTGCGCGCGATCTGCGAGGCCGCGACGGTCAGCGCGCCACCGTGGGTCCGCGGGTCGTGCTGCAGGCGCGGCACGCCCATGCCGCCGGCCTCGGTCGTCGTGACGATCTTGGCCATGGTGCTGACGGTGAGCACCGGGTACTTGCCGACCGAGGTCTCGCCGGACAGCATCACGGCGTCGGTGCCGTCGAGCACGGCGTTCGCCACGTCGGAGGCCTCGGCGCGGGTCGGCCGCGAGTTCTCGATCATCGAGTCGAGCATCTGGGTCGCGACGATGACCGGCTTCGCGTTCTCCCGGCACAGCTGGACGGCACGCTTCTGCACCAGCGGGACCTGGTCGAGCGGCAGCTCGACGCCGAGGTCACCGCGGGCCACCATGACGCCGTCGAAGGCCAGCACGATCGCCTCGAGGTGCTCGACCGCCTCCGGCTTCTCCACCTTGGCGATGACCGGGACCCGGCGGCCCTCCTCGTCCATGATCTTGTGGACGAGGTTGATGTCCTCGGGCGCGCGGACGAACGACAGCGCGATCAGGTCGACGCCGAGGCCGAGGGCGAACCGCAGGTCCTCCTCGTCCTTGTCGCTCAGGGCCGGGACGCTGACCGCCACGTTAGGCAGCGAGACACCCTTGTTGTTGCTGACCGGGCCACCCTCGGTGACCAGGCAGTGGATGTCCTCGCCCTCGACCTCGGTCACCTCGATGGCGACCTTGCCGTCGTCGATCAGGAGGCGGTCACCGACCTTGACCTCGTGCGGGAGCTTCTTGTAGGTGCAGGAGACGCGGTCCTTGGTGCCGAGGATCTCGTCGCTGGTGATGACGACCCGGTCGCCGGTCTCCCAGCGGTGCGGGCCGTCGGCGAACTTGCCGAGGCGGATCTTCGGGCCCTGGAGGTCGGCGAGGATGGCGACCGGGCGATCGGCCTGCTCGGCGGCGGCGCGGACCAGCTCGTACATCTCCCGGTGGTTCTCCCGGGTGTCGTGGCTGAAGTTCATCCGGGCCACGTTCATGCCCGCTTCCACCAGTCCGAGCATGCGCTCGGGTGACTTGGTGGCGGGGCCCATCGTGCAGACGATCTTTGCGCGGCGTGTCACGGCCATCAGGCTAGTCCTTCTCCTGGGGCGGCCCGGCGGCCGACCCCGGTCCTCGGCATGAACTGCGGGTGTCGACGGCGCGGTCAACCCGCGCCGTCGGCGGGGATGCGCTGCGTCGTCCGCGGGCTTCAGCGACCGCCGCTCCAGCCTAGCGGTCCCCTCACGGCGCCCGTCGGCACATGCCCCAACCCCTTCTTCTGGTACGGCTGGCGCGTACCGCCACCTGCGGATCTCCGGCAGACCGTATCCAGGTGGGTCGATGCGGAGTCCCGTTCCGGGACCGTCCGGACACGGCCGCCGGACGCCGCCACCCTCCCACCGTGCCGCACGATCAATGGCGATCGACACCCGACATTGCGTCAACGCCCCGTTCGTCAATTAACGGGCGTTTTGGTGGCACCCCGCGAAAAGCAGTGGGCCCGCCACCGTGAAAGTGACGGGCCCGCATTGCGAATGGGGTCAGACGGACAGCGGCTGCGAGTCCGAACGGACCGGCGCCGGCAGTTCCCCGGCAGCGCCCAGGTACGAGTGGATGGCGGCGGCAGCGGCCCGGCCCTCGGCGATCGCCCACACGATCAGCGACGCGCCCTTGTGCATGTCACCCGCCACGAACACGCCCTCGGCACCGGTCTGCCAGCCCTTGTCCGCGTCCAGCACGTTGCGCCGGTTGCGGGACAGCCCGAACTGGGCGAGCAGCGGCTGGTCCTCCGTACCCTCGAATCCGATCGCGAGAAGGACCAGGTCGGCGGGCAACTCGCGCTCACTGCCGGGAGTGACGCTGACCGTGCGCACGCCGTTGATCCTCTGTACCGAGACGTCGGCGATGCGGATAGCGACCAGGTTGCCGTTCCCGTCGCCGACGAACTCCTGCACGGCCACGCCGAAGACGCGCTCGCCACCCTCCTCGTGCGCGGCGTAGTTGCGCAGGATCAGCGGCCAGGTCGGCCACGGGTCCTTGACGCCGGTACGCAGCTCGGGCGGAAGGGGGTACTGGTCGAGCTGGGTGATCGACGCGGCACCCTGGCGGTGGGCCACACCGAGGCAGTCGGCCCCGGTGTCACCACCGCCGATGATGATGACGTGCTTGCCCTTGGCGTCGATCGGGGTGGTGTCGGCCAGACCCGCGACGATCCGGTTGGCCGGAACCAGGTGTTCCATGGCCAGGTGCACGCCGTTCAGGTCGCGGCCCGGCGTGTCCGGCGTGTCCCGGCCGGCCAGCGCGCCGGCGGCGAGCAGGACCGCGTCGTACCGGTCACGAAGATCGTCGGCGGTGATGTCGACGCCCACCTCGACACCGGTCTGGAACTCGACGCCCTCGGCCGACATCTGCGCGAGCCGCGCGTCGATGACGTGCTTCTCGATCTTGAAGTCGGGGATGCCGTACCGGAGCAGGCCGCCGATCCGGTCGTCGCGCTCGTAGACGGTGACCGCGTGACCGGCCCGCGCCAGCTGCTGCGCGGCGGCCAGCCCGGCCGGGCCGGAGCCGACGATCGCGACCGACTTGCCGGAGGCCGACGGCGCCGGCTGCGGCTTGACGAAGCCGAGGTCGAACGCGTGGTTCGCGATCTCCACCTCGACCTGCTTGATCGTCACCGGGTCGTCGCCGATGCCGAGCACACAGGCCGCCTCGCAGGGCGCCGGGCAGAGCCGCCCGGTGAACTCCGGGAAGTTGTTGGTGGCGTGCAGCGAGTCCGCCGCCGCCTCCCACTGCTGGGTGCGGACCAGGTCGTTCCAGTCCGGGATGCGGTTGCCCAGCGGGCAGCCGTCGTGGCAGAACGGGATGCCGCAGTCCATGCAGCGGGTCGCCTGGTCGCGGATCAGCTCCTCGCCCGCGGGCGGGTAGACCTCCTTGAAGTCCAGGATCCGCACCGGCACGGGCCGGCGCTTCGGCAGCTGCCGCTCGTAGCGGAGGAAACCGTTAGGGTCAGGCACTGGTGACTCCCATGACCGCCTCGTCCACGTTGCGACCGGCGGCTTCGGCGGTCCTGATCAGTTCCATGACGCGCTTGTAGTCGCGCGGCACCACGGCGGTGAACCGCTCGACCGCGGTGCTCCAGTCCTTGAGCAGCCGGCCCGCGACGCCCGAGTCGGTCTCCGCGTGGTGCTTCTCGATCAGCGAGCGCAGCAGGTCGCGCTCGTCGTCGGTGAGCGGGCCCAGGTCGACCAGCTCCGGGTTGACCAGCGACTGGTCCAGGTCCAGCAGGAACGCCTTGCCGCCGCTCATACCGGCCGCGAAGTTGCGCCCGGTCGGGCCGAGGACCACCACGACGCCACCGGTCATGTACTCACAGCCGTGGTCGCCGACGCCCTCGACGACGGCCGAGCCGCCCGAGTTACGGACCGCGAACCGCTCGCCGACCTTGCCGCGCAGGAAGATCTCGCCGCCGGTCGCGCCGTACAGGATGGTGTTGCCGGCGATGGTGTTGTCCTCCGCCGTGAACGGCGCGTCCTCGGCCGGGCGCACGATCAGCCGGCCGCCGGAGAGGCCCTTGCCGACGTAGTCGTTGCTGTCGCCGATCAGCCGCAGGGTGACACCGCGCGGCAGGAAGGCGCCGAACGAGTTGCCACCGGTACCGCGCAGGGTGAAGGAGATGGTGTCGTCGGGCAGGCCGTTGCCGCCGAACCGCCGGCTCACCTCGCCGCCCAGCATGGCGCCGACGCTGCGCTGGTCGTTGGTGGCGACCAGCTCCGCACGGACCGGCAGGCCGTCGGAGAGGGCCGGCTGGGCCAGCTCGATGAGCCGGTTGTCCAGCGCCTTCTCCAGACCGTGGTCCTGGGCCACGACACCGCGGCGGGCCGCACCCTCGGGCAGCTCGGGCACGTAGAGCACCGGCGACAGGTCGAGGCCCTTGGCCTTCCAGTGGTCGACGGCCTCGGTCACGTTGAGGATCTCGGCGTGGCCGATCGCCTCGTCGATGCTGCGGAAGCCCAGCTCGGCGAGGATCTCGCGGACCTCTTCGGCGAGGAACATGAAGAAGTTCTCGACGAATTCCGGCTTGCCGGTGAAGCGCTCGCGCAGCACCGGGTTCTGCGTGGCGATGCCGACCGGACAGGTGTCCAGGTGACAGACACGCATCATGATGCAGCCGGACACGATCAGCGGAGCGGTCGCGAACCCGAACTCCTCGGCGCCCAGCAGGGCGGCCACCACTACGTCGCGGCCGGTCTTGAGCTGGCCGTCGACCTGCACGGTGACCCGGTCACGCAGCTTGTTGAGCAGCAGCGTCTGCTGTGCCTCGGCCAGGCCCAGCTCCCACGGGGTGCCGGCGTGCTTGAGCGAGTTCAGCGGGGAGGCACCGGTGCCGCCGTCGTGGCCGGAGATCAGGATGACGTCGGCCTTGAGCTTGGCGACACCCGCCGCCACGGTGCCCACGCCGATCTCGCTGACCAGCTTGACGTGCACCCGCGACTGCGGGTTGACCATCTTGAGGTCGTGGACCAGCTGGGCCAGGTCCTCGATGGAGTAGATGTCGTGGTGCGGCGGCGGCGAGATGAGGCCGACGCCCGGGGTGGCGTGCCGCGTCTTGGCGATCCACGGCCACACCTTGTTGCCGGGCAGCTGGCCACCCTCGCCGGGCTTCGCGCCCTGCGCCATCTTGATCTGGAGGTCGTCGGCGTTGACCAGGTATTCGCTGGTCACACCGAACCGGCCGGAGGCGATCTGCTTGATCGCGGAACGGCGCTCCGGGTCGTACAGCCGCTCGACGTCCTCGCCGCCCTCGCCGGTGTTCGACTTGGCGCCGAGCCGGTTCATGGCGATCGCCAGGGTCTCGTGCGACTCGGCCGAGATGGAGCCGTAGCTCATCGCGCCGGTCGAGAACCGCTTCACGATCTCGGAGGCCGGCTCGACCTCGGAGATGTCGATCGCGGGGCGGTCCGACTCGAAGCGGAACAGGCCACGCAGGTGACCCGCCTCGGCGGACAACTCGTTGACCTTGCCGGTGTAGCGCTGGAAGACGTCGTACTGCTTGCTACGGGTGGCGTGCTGCAGCAGGAAGACGGTCTCCGGGTTGAACAGGTGCAGCTCACCCTCGCGGCGCCACTGGTACTCACCGCCGACCTCGAGGCGGCGGTGTGCACGCTCGGCCTTGTTCGCCGGGTACGCCTTCTCGTGCCGCGCCTTGACCTCGGCGTGGATCTCCGCGAGACCGACGCCGCCGATCCGCCCGGAGGTGCCCGCGAAGTAGCGCTGGAGCAGCTTGTTGTCCAGGCCGACGGCCTCGAACACCTGGGCGCCGCAGTACGACGAGACGGTCGAGATGCCCATCTTGGACATGATCTTCAGAACGCCCTTGCTGAGCGCCTTGATGTAGTTGCGGACCGCCTTGCGCGGCTCCACACCCACCAGCGCGCCGGTGGCGATCAGGTCCTCGGCGCTCTCGAACGCGAGGTAGGGGTTGATCGCGGCCGCGCCGAAGCCGATCAGCGTGGCGGCGTGGTGCACCTCGCGGCAGTCGCCGGTCTCGACGACCAGAGCCACCTGGGTACGGGTCTGCTCGCGCACGAGGTGCTGGTGCACGGCCGCGGTGAGCAGCAGCGACGGGATCGGCGCCAGGTCCGCGTTGGAGTCGCGGTCGGACAGCACGAGGATGCGTACGCCGTCCTCGATGGCCTCCGACACGTGGCGGCAGATCTGGGTTAGCCGGGCCTTGATGCCGGCCGCGCCGTCGCGCAGCGGGTAGAGCCCGGAGACCCGGACCGCCTTGAAGCCGGGCAGGTCGCCGTCCTCGTCGATGGAGAGGATTTTGGCGAGCTCGTCGTTGTCGATCACCGGGTACGGCATGACGATCTGCCGGCAGCTGGCCGGGCCCGGCTTGAGCAGGTTGCCCTCGGGCCCGATCGTCGCCGCCAGGCTGGTGACCAACTCCTCCCGGATGGCGTCCAGCGGCGGGTTGGTGACCTGCGCGAACAGCTGGTGGAAGTAGTCGAACAGCAGCCGCGGACGGGTGGACAGCGGCGAGATCGGGGTGTCGGTGCCCATCGAGCCGAGCGGCTCGGCACCGAGGCGCGCCATCGGCGCCACCAGGATCTTCAGCTCCTCCTCGGAGTACCCGAACACCTGCTGACGACGGGTCACCGAGTCGTGGGTGTAGATCACGTGCTCACGTGCGGGCAGATCGTTGAGCTCGATCAGGCCGGCGTGCAGCCAGTCGGCGTACGGCTCGGCGGCGGCCAGCTCGGCCTTGATCTCACCGTCGTGGACGATGCGGCCGGCCTCGGTGTCGACCAGGAACATCTTGCCGGGCTGCAGGCGGCCCTTGGCCACCACGTCGGCCGGGTCGGCGTCGATGATGCCGGCCTCGGAACCGAGCGCGACCAGGCCGTCCTTCGTGTGCCACCAGCGGCCGGGACGCAGGCCGTTGCGGTCCAGCACGGCGCCGATGACCGTGCCGTCGGTGAACGCCACGGCGGCCGGGCCGTCCCACGGCTCCATGAGGCTCGCGTGGAACCGGTAGAAGGCGCGGCGGGCCGGCTCCATCTCCGGGTCGTTCTCCCACGCCTCGGGGATCATCATGAGCACCGCGTGCGGCAGGCTGCGGCCACCCAGGTGCAGCAGCTCGAGAACCTCGTCGAAGCTCGCCGAGTCGGACGCCTCCGGCGAGTTGATCGGGAAGAGCCGCTTGATGTTGCCCGGCAGGTTCGGCGTGGCCAGCAGCGCCTCGCGCGCGGCCATCCAGTTCTTGTTGCCGCGGATCGTGTTGATCTCACCGTTGTGGGCGATCAGCCGGTACGGGTGGGCGAGCGGCCACGACGGGAAGGTGTTGGTCGAGAACCGGGAGTGCACGAGGGCGATGGCGCTGGAGACCCGCTCGTCGGACAGCTCCGGGAAGAACGCCGGGAGCTGTTCCGGGGTCAGCATGCCCTTGTAGGTCACGGTCCGCGAGGACAGCGAGGGGAAGTACGCCGCGACGCCGCGCTGCGAGGTCTCGCGCTCGGCCTGCTTGCGGATGCAGAACGCCACCCGGTCCAGCTCGAGGCCGGACAGGGCCTCACCGGCCGGGCCGGCGGGCGCGTCGACGAGCCGGTGCGCGGACAGGAACACCTGGCGGATCGTGGGCCGGGCGTCCTCGGCGGTCGCGCCCAGGTCGGACGGGTCGACCGGCACGTCGCGCCAGCCGAGCACCTCGCCGCCCTCGACGAGCACGTACTTCTCGAAGACCTTGATGGCACGGGCCGCATCGTCGGGGTCCGTGGGGAGGAACACGAGGCCGGTCGCGTATTGACCGGCGGGCGGCAGCTCGAAGCCGGCCTCGGCGCGGTAGTACTCGTCCGGAACCTGGATCATGATGCCGGCGCCGTCACCGGTGTTCTGCTCGGCGCCCCGCGCGCCCCGGTGATCGAGCCGGATCAGCGCGGACAGGCCCTTGGCCACCACATCGTGGGAGCGACGGCCGTGAATGTCGGCAATGAATGCGACACCACAGGCGTCTCGCTCCGTCTGAGGGTCATAAAGCCCCTGGGGGTGCGGATATGCCACCGGGCCTCCTGTCGTCACTGGTGTTTCATTCTGAGGTCGGGACGACGTCGGCCCTGCAAAGTCTCTTGAGTCTACGTTAAGAGCCTCTGATCTCCGCCAGATGCGGATTGATCACACCTCGCACCGTTCACGCATCGGTACGCGGACGAACTGAATAGCACAGCCGGTGCGTCGACCGGTAGTCTCGCGCGATGGCGCCAGCGGATTCCGACCTCTTCGACCGACTCGAGCGGTTCTACGACGCTTTACCCCGACCCTGGACGCGGACCGAGGAGATCGGGTCTCTCGTTCTCTTCATCCGCGAGGGAGACGGCTGGCCCTACTATGCACGGCCGATCGTGGGTTCGCACACCCCCTCAGCGGCCGACATCACAGCGGTCCGCGCCCGGCAACGCGAGCTCGGGCTGCCCGAGAGCTTCGAGTGGGTGCACGAGACCACGCCGGACCTGCTGGCGGTCGCCCGCTCGGCGGGCCTCGACGTGCTGCTCGCCCCGCTGCTCGCGCTGGACCCGGCGGCCCTCGTCCCGGACCTGCCAATGCGCGACGCGGGCGTCCGGTGGCTGGACCCGGCCCACCCGTCGTTCGCCGCGGACCTGCTCGCCGCGCGCAGCGTGGCCCGGCTCGGATTCGCCGCCCCGGCCCACCAGGCGCCGCTCGAAGCGGTCGAGAAAACGCTGGTCATCGACGGTGCCGGCCCCCACGAGCGGGATGCCTCCGAGCCGCTGAGCGCTGGAGCGGTGGAGCAGGCGCGTGACATGTTCGACAGCGGGAACTACCTGACCGCGGTGGCCGAGTCGCCAGTCGACGGCATCGTGGCCACCGCGACCAGCCAGCGGGTCGGCGACGTAGCCGAGATCGTCGGGGTCGCGACCCTGCCGTCGGCGCGTCGTCGCGGCTACGCCTCGCAGCTCACCGCCACGCTGGCCGGGCGGCTGCTGGCCGACGGCGTCAACCTGGTCTTCCTGTCCGCGGGCGACGACGACGTGGCCCGGCTCTACACCCGGGTCGGCTTCCGCCGGGCGGGCACGGCCTGCATCGGCGAGCCGGCGGCCGCGGGCCTCTGACCGCCTTCGGCGAATCCCTCACAGTTCCCACATGATGGTACGCAGTAAGGAGCTCAAGTGGTTTGGGTCCTTACCTGCCGGAGACTCCACGGCCGCCCACCACCGTTTCGAACGAGTGAACCGCAGTGTGAGATCTTCCATCCTCCGGGTCCCGCAGAATGATCATGCAACCCCCGGCCGGGTCCTACTGCTGTCTCAGGCTCGCTGAGACAGCGGCATGACCCAGCCGGGGTTCGACGCGACAGCCGGTGACCCGGCGCCTCAGCCCCGGCGGTCGCGCTGGGGCCGCATGGACCACCCTCGTCGCGCCGCACTGACGGGACGTCAATGGTGCGGTTGTGCGCGCCCACGTGCGTACCGTAAGAATTGCAGCGCCGAAATGACGCATTGCCGGAAGTGAACCGGATGGCCTTTTCCCGAAGTGCTATTCGGGTGGCGTCCAATCCGAGGACGGATCGAGGGAACGGGCCAGCATCCGCGGGCGCATGTGGTTGAGCGCGGCGTCACGGGCGCGCAGCGCGAGCCGGCCGCGGGCCTGGACCACCGCCGACATCCGCCGGTTCTGCCGGACCACGGTGGTGGTGCGCGGCCGGCGCAGGCGGCTGTAGTTCTCGACCGCCGCGTTCAGCGCGGAACCCGGCTCGGCGTCGGCGACCAGCCCGCGCAGGGTCGCCACGTCCTCGAAGGCGAGACAGGCGCCCTGGCCCAGATGGTGCGGCATGGCGTGCGCGGCATCGCCGATCAGGACCACACCGCCCGGTCCGGCCGGAAAACCGTAGGCGCGGGGCAGCGGCCGGAGCTCGCGGACGCCCTGCGGGACCAGATCCTCGGCCCGCGTGGCCTCCAGCAGCGCACCGACCGGCTCGTGCCAGCCCGCGAACCAGCGGCGCAACAGGGAAAGCTGGGTGGCGGCCGACTCCGGGCGGGGCGCGCCTGCGGCCGTGGCCACCCAGTAGACGCCACCGCGACCAGCCGCGTGATCACCGAGCGGGATCGCGACGAACCGGTAACCGGCGCCCAGTGTCTCGCCGCCGACGCAGCGGTCACCGTCGAGTCTCGGCACCCGGAAGCCGGGGATGACCGCCTGCCAGGCGGCGAAGCCGGAGCCGACGGCCACCGACTCGGGCGCGACCGAGGCACGAACACGGCTGTCGATGCCGTCGGCGCCGATCAGCAGGTCGGCCTCGATCGTGGTGCGGCCGTCGCCGACCACCGGCCGGGAGCCCGGCGTGGTCCGGATGACCGACGTGTCGAAGCCGGTACGTATCTCCACGTCACCGAGGCCGGCGACCAGGGCGTCGTAGACGTCCTCCACGTGCGCTGCCGCGGGAGACGGCCCGGCGCCGGAGCGGGCACGGGGCGCGACCAGCCACTGTCCGTCCGGTCGCCGGACGCCGCCGTCCGGCAGCGGCGACGCGATCGCCGGCCAGCCGCCGTCCGGGTCGAGGGACTGCAGGGCACGCAGGCCGTTGGGCCACAGCACGACCGCGGTCGGTGGGGCGGCGACCCGCTCGGCCCGCTCCAGGATGGTGACCCGCCAGCCGGAACGGGACAACGCGCCCGCGGCGGCCAGGCCGGCCATCCCCGCGCCCACCACCACGGCCGTACGCATGGAGGAGATCAGCTCTCGTCTTTGTCGTCGGCGTCGCCGACCGTGGCGGAGACCGACTCGTCCTTCTCCGAGGGCTTCTCCGTGGGTTTCTCGGCGGGCTTGTCCTCTGCCGGCAGGATCCCGGTCTGCTCGTACTCGTGGAACTGGGCCTCGCTCACCACCCGGTACGCGACCGGCACCTTGCGGGCGTCGCCCTTGGCGGCGGTCACGTCCACCTGCGAGACGTCGCTGTCACCCTCGGCGGACGGATCGGGCGCGGTGTCCGGGGCGTCGATCGGGACGACGTAGCCGCGCGGTCCGCGGACGACGGCGAAGTAGATCGCGGCGCCCAGGAAGATGATGATCGAGGTGAAGACGTTGAGGCGGATGCCGAAGAAGGTGTTCGCCTCGTCGACGCGCAGCATCTCGATCCACAGGCGGCCGGCGGTGTAGCCCATCACGTAGAGGGCGAAGGCACGGCCACGGCCGAACTTGAACTTGCGGTCCAGCAGCCAGACCATCGCCGCGACACCGAGATTCCAGATCAGCTCGTACGCGAAAGTCGGGTGATAGAGGTCGGGCCGGGTCACCGGCTCGCCGTCGATCATCACGGCGTGACCGGGGTTGGCCGAGTCCATCTCGTGCACTTCCAGGCCCCACGGCAGCGTGGTGACCTTGCCGTACAGCTCGTTGTTGAACCAGTTGCCCAGCCGGCCGATCGCCTGCGCGACCGGCAGCGCCGGCGCCAGGCTGTCGGCGATGATGCTCAGCGGCAGGCCGATCTGACGGGCCGCGATCAGCGCGCCGACCGCACCACCGGCGACCGCGCCCCAGATGCCGAGGCCGCCCTCCCAGATGTACAGCGCCCGGATCGGCTCACCACCGGTGCCGAAGTAGTCCTGCGGCGAGGTGATCACGTGGTAGATCCGCGCGCCGACGATGCCGAACGGCACCGCCCACACCACGATGTCGAGCGAGGTCCACGGCGCCACCCCGCGATGCCGCAGCCGCTGCTCCAGCAGAAGCGTCGCGGCGACCATGCCGAGGATGATGCAGAGCGCGTAGGCGCGGATCGGGAATCCGAGCACATGCCAGACCGACTCGGTGGGGCTGGGAATGGCGGCAATAATCACGGGTGCACACGCTACCGCTGGGAAGCCACCCTGTGATGCCCAGGGCACCGGCAAATTCGCCGATGCCCTCAGCAGTGTCTCAGCGGCGTGTGCGCACGCCGCCGGCCAGCTCGGCGCTGAGCGAGCGCAGGTTCGCCAGGCCGGTGGCGCGGTCCTCCGCCTCCAGGACACAGCGGATCAGCGCGCTGCCGACGATGACCCCGTCGGCGAACGCCGCGACCTCGGCGGCCTGCTCGCCGTTGCCGACGCCGAGGCCGACACCGACCGGGATGGCGGGGTCGACGGCGCGGATGCGGGCCACCAGGTCGGGGGCCTGCGAGGAGACGCTCTTACGGGCGCCGGTGACACCCATGAGGGCCGTCGCGTAGACGAAGCCCCGGCAGTTCTCCAGGGTCATCGCGATCCGCTCGTCGGTGGAGCTGGGCGCCACCAGGAACGTCCGGTCGATCTTGTGGGCGTCGGAGGCGGCGATCCACTCGGCCGCCTCGTCCGGGATCAGGTCGGGCGTGATCAGGCCGGTGGCCCCGGCCGCGGCCAGGTCACGGGCGAACGCGTCGACGCCGTACTTCTCGATCGGATTCCAGTAGGTCATCAGCACGACCGTGGCGCCGGCCGACGCGACCGCGTCGATGATCTTCAGGGTGTCCCGGGTACGGACGCCGTTCGCCAGGGCGATGTCGCTCGCCTTCTGGATCACCGGGCCGTCCATCACCGGATCCGAGTACGGCAGCTCGACCTCGATCACGTCGCAGCCGGCCTCGTGCATCGCGATCATCTGCTCGATGCTGTGGTCGACCGTCGGGAACCCGGCCGGCATGCAGCCGACCAGCACCGACCGATTCTCCGCCTTCGCCTTGGCGAACGTGGTCGCGATACTCACGTGTTCTCCCCCGGGACGATCGTCTCGGCCTGGTCCAGGATGCCGAAGTACGCGCCCGCCGTGTGCACGTCCTTGTCACCGCGCCCGGACAGGTTCACCACGATCGTCGGCGTCCGGCCCAGCTCCTCGCGCAGGCGCGGGGCGATCTTCGCGGCGCCGGCGAGTGCGTGCGAGCTCTCGATCGCCGGGATGATCCCCTCGGTACGGCAGAGCAGCTGGAAGGCGGCCATCGCCTCGGCGTCGGTGACCGGCTCGTAGACCGCCCGGCCGGTGTCGTGCAGCCAGGAGTGCTCCGGGCCGACACCCGGATAGTCCAGGCCGGCCGAGATCGAGTGCGACTCGATGGTCTGCCCGTCCTCGTCCTGCAGCAGATAGGTGCGGTTGCCGTGCAGCACGCCGACCGAGCCGCCGGTGATCGACGCCGCGTGACGGCCGGTCTCCACGCCGTCGCCGCCGGCCTCGAAGCCGTAGAGACGGACACCCTCGTCGGGCACGAACGCGTGGAAGATGCCGATCGCGTTCGACCCGCCGCCCACACACGCGGCCACCGCGTCGGGCAGCCGGCCGATCTGGTCCAGGCACTGGGCCCGCGCCTCGACGCCGATGCCGCCGACGAAGTCGCGCACCAGCTCCGGGAACGGGTGCGGCCCAGCCGCCGTGCCCAGCAGGTAGTGGGTGGTGTCGACGGTGGTGACCCAGTCGCGGAGCGCCTCGTTGAGGGCGTCCTTGAGGGTCCGGGAACCGTTCGTCACCGGGATCACGGTCGCGCCGAGCATCCGCATCCGGGCGACGTTGAGCGCCTGGCGCTCGGTGTCCATCTCGCCCATGTAGACCACGCACTCGAGGTCGAGCAGCGCGGCCGCCGTGGCGCTCGCGACACCGTGCTGACCGGCGCCGGTCTCGGCGATCACCCGGGGCTTGCCCATCCGCTTGGCGAGCAGCGCCTGACCCAGCACGTTGCGCACCTTGTGGGCGCCGGTGTGGTTCAGATCCTCACGCTTCAGCCAGATGTCGGCGCCGAGCCTCTCGGACAGCCGGGTCGCCCGGTAGAGCAGCGACGGCACACCCGCGTAGTTGAGCAGCAGGTCCTGGAAGCGGGCCTGGAACTCCGGGTCCTGCTTCGCCGACCGGTACGCCGCGTCCAGCTCGTCGAGGGCCTTGATCAGGGCCTCGGGCACGAACCGGCCGCCGAACCGGCCGAAGTGCCCGGCCAGGTCCGGCAGACTCGGCGCGCTCATCGAACGGGCCTCGGCGTGGCCGGGTGGTTACCGGCGTTGACCAGCTCGGCCACCGCGTCGCGCGGCGACTTCTGGGTCACCAGGCCCTCGCCCACCAGCACGGCGTCGGCACCGGCCGACGCGTACCGGATCAGATCGTGCGGGCCGCGGACGCCGGACTCGGCGATCTTCACGACGTTCTGCGGAAGGCCGGGGGCGATCCGCTCGAACACCGACCGGTCCACCTCGAGGGTGCGCAGGTCACGGGCGTTCACGCCGATGACCTTCGCGTTGGCCTCGAGTGCCCGGTCCGCCTCCTCCTCGTTGTGCACCTCGACGAGGGCGGTCATGCCCAGCGACTCGATGCGCTCCAGGAGGCCCACCAGCACGTTCTGCTCGAGCGCCGCCACGATCAGCAGCACCAGGTCGGCGCCGTGGGCGCGTGCCTCGTGCACCTGATAACTGGAGACCACGAAGTCCTTGCGCAGCACCGGGATCTTCACGGCCGCACGGACCGCCGCGAGATCGTCCAGCGAGCCGCCGAACCAGCGGCCCTCGGTCAGCACGCTGATACAGCGTGCGCCGCCGGCCGCGTACTCGCCGGCGAGCTCGGCCGGGTCGGGGATGTCGGCGAGCGTGCCCTTGGACGGGGACGACCGCTTGACCTCGGCGATCACCGCCACCCCGGGCTTGCGCAATGCCGCGTACGCGTCGATCGCGGGCGGGGCCGCCGCCGCGAGCTCACGCACCCGCTCCAGCGGCACCTGTGCCTGACGTGCCGCTACGTCCTCTCGGACGCCGGCGAGGATCTCCTCGAGAACGTTCTGCGAAGCCGCTGCGCGCGCGGATCCGCCACTGCCCGCTTCCGCCTGATCGGATGTCACCGTAATGACTCCCCTCTCCGGGTGTCTTCGGCCTGATGCTAGGAGGTCACGGGGGGTGACGACCTCCTGGGGGTATGGCGCGCCTCACGGAATGGACTGCGGCATAATGCCAGGCTGCTCATCGCCGATGTCTTGTCGCTCACATCGTGCGACCGGCCTCCTCGCCGTTGTGCTGGGCCCCCTCCACCGTTCGGCCGATACCACTTCACGTTGACACGAGCGTCACCGTGCGGAAATACGACTCCACCATCATGTGACTCGGGCAGACTTGTCCCGGCGTCCAGTACGCCGTCAGCCAGCCGGACGATGAGCGGAGTCGACCCCATGGCCACCGAGTCAACCCAGCAGATGAATTTCCTCGCCGTCTCCCGAGCCCTCGTCTCGGTGGCCGCCGAGGTCGCCACCGGGGTGCAGCGCGCCGTCGTCGGCTCCGACAACGTGCGGACGGCCCGGGACAACGCGTGGGACGCCATCCAGGCCGACCGGGCCCGCGCGGCCGCCCGTGCCGAGACGGCCCGCGCGGTCGCCGCGATGATGGCCGCCGAGCCGGCCCGCCGCCGTCGCGCCGGCACACTGACCGGCGCCGCCCGGTAACGCCACCGCCCGGTAACACCACCGCCCGGCAACGCCACCGCTCAGCGGGCTGTCGGGTCGTCCCCACGGTCCAGGGCGTCCCATAGTTCGCGGCCCTCGTCCAGCGACGCCGGGGCCGGGCGACGTTCGTACCGCGAGGACATCGCCGACCAGAGGTGACCGTGACGCGCGGCGAGCACGCCGCCCACCGCCACCGCCGCGCCGCCCAGGACGCACGCCACCGGCCACGCCGAGCCCGCGGGGCCCGCCGCCCCCGGGTCGACGCCGGCCCGGGCGAGCACCGCACCGGCCGCGACACCCGCGCCGGTCAGCGCCAGCAGCACCCCCAGCACCCGGCGGGCCACGCCGCGGGTGGCCAGCAGCGCTCCCGTCCCGGCCAGCGCGACCACGGCCAGGCCGATCAGCCACGGTTGAACGTCCGCCCCGGTCTGCTCGGTGCGCAGATCGGTCAGTCCGGGCCGCTGCTCCACCCGGACCGCCCAGACCCGGGTCGCCGCGAACAGGGCCAGTCCCGCGCCGGCCAGGCACGACGCGACGGCGGTCAGGTGGTCACGTCTCATCGGGCGGCGCGCAGGGTTTCCGCGGAGGCTATCGCGGCGAGGACGGCGGCGGCCTTGTTCCGGGTCTCCTGCTCCTCGGCGGCCGGATCGGAGTCGGCCACGATGCCGGCACCCGCGCCGACGTACGCGACGCCGTCCTTGAGGAGGGCCGTCCGGATGGCGATCGCCATGTCCATGTCGCCGGCGAAGCCGAAGTAGCCCACCGTGCCGCCGTAGAGGCCACGCCGGGTCGGCTCCAGGCTCTCGATGATCTCCATGGCCCGGACCTTGGGCGCGCCGGAGAGGGTGCCGGCCGGGAACGTCGCGGCCAGCGCGTCGAAGGCGGTCCGGTCGTCACGCAGCCGGCCGACCACCGTGGACACGATGTGCATGACGTGGCTGTACCGCTCGATCCGGGCGAATTCCGGCACCTCCACCGAGCCCGGCTCGCAGACCCGGCCCAGGTCGTTACGGCCCAGGTCGACGAGCATGACGTGCTCGGAGCGCTCCTTCGGGTCGGCCAGCAGCTCGGCCGCGAGCGCCGCGTCCTGCTCGGGGGTGGCGCCGCGCCAGCGGGTGCCGGCGATCGGGTGCAGCAGCGCGGTCCGGTTGGCGCTCACCTTGAGGTGTGCCTCCGGCGACGAGCCGACGATGTCGAAGTCGTCGAAGCGCAGCAGGTACATGTACGGGCTCGGGTTGGTGGCCCGCAGCACCCGGTAGACGTCGAGCGGGTTCGCGTCGGTGGGCCGTTCGAACCGCTGCGCCACCACGATCTGGAAGCACTCGCCGGCCCGGATGGCCTCCTTGGCCTCCTCGACCGCCTTCTGATATTCACCCGGAAGGGTTCGGCTGATCGGCTCGTCGGCGGGCCGGCGGTCCACCGTGGAGACCATCGGCGGGGTGGGCCGCGACAGCGCGGTGGTCATCGCGTCGAGCCGGCCGACCGCCTGGTGGTACGCGGCACGGCGGGCCGCGTCGTCGGCGTTCTCGTCCATCACGGCGTTGGCGACCAGCAGTGCCGAGCCCTCGTGGTGGTCGAGCACCACCAGGTCGGTGGCGAGCATCATGCCCAGCTCGGGCAGGTGCAGGTCGTCGGCGGCGGTGGAGGGCAGTTTCTCGAAGCGCCGGACCAGGTCGTAGCCGAGGTAGCCGACCATGCCGCCGGTCAGTGGCGGCAGGGTCTCGTCGAGCGTCCCGGTCAGGGCCTCGACCGTCTCGCGCAGCGCCGTCACCGGGTCGCCGCCGAGCGGCACACCCGACGGCGGCGTGCCCAGCCACGCCGCCTCGCCGTCCCGCTCGACCAGCGTCGCGGCGCTCCGGACACCGATGAAGGAGTAGCGCGACCAGGCCAGACCCTGCTCGGCGGACTCGAGCAGGAAGGTGCCCGGCCCACCGGCCAGTTTGGTGTAGACACCGACCGGGGTCTCGCCGTCGGCCAGCAGCTTGCGGGTGACCGGGACGACCCGCTTGTCGGCCGCGAGGAACCCGGCCTCGTCGGGGAAGGTGGCTCCGCTGGTCACTTCTCCTCCACGGGCAGGTCGTCGGTGAAGCACGTGTGGGTGCCGGTGTGGCAGGCCGCGCCGGTCTGCACGACGGTGACCAGCAGCGCGTCGCCGTCACAGTCCAATGAGACCCGCTTGACGTGCTGGTGGTGGCCGGAGGTGGCGCCCTTCACCCAGTACTCCCCGCGGCTGCGGGACCAGTAGGTGGCCCGGCCGGTGGTCAGCGTGCGCCGCAGCGCCTCGTCGTCCATCCAGGCGAGCATCAGGACGTCGCCGCTGCCGTGCTCCTGCACGATCGCCGCGACGAGGCCGTCGGGCGTGCGCTTGAGGCGGGCGGCGATCGCCGGGTCCAGGGAGGTCTCTACATCGGGTACGGCCACGGACGCGATTCTCCCCCATCGGTCCGGCGGGCCGTAACGACCCGCAGAGGGCCCACGATCCGGTAACCGGGGGTGTGCTCGCGATCCTTCAGCGGTACCGTCGCCCGGGAAGCGCGGTACGTGCCTGACTGCCCGGCGCCCGCCGCCCGGTGTGCGGACTGAGGCATCCCGGCGGGCGCGGCCTTGCAACGGGAGTGGTGAACGCCAGATGGAGCCGACGTCCAGCCCCGACAACACCCGGCCCTCGCACGGCCTCGCCCGCTTCTGGCAGGTGCGCCCGGAGCCCGAGGTCACGAGCACCGGTGAGGAGCCGCCGGCGACTCCGGCCGACCTGCTCAACGGCTCCCCACTGGGTACTTTCCGCAGCCGGCCGATCCCGCCACTGGCGCCGATCGCCTCGGCGGCACGCCATCCGGGCGGCGCGGCCGACCCGTTCGGACTGAACCGGGCGGCGACCCGTGGCGGCCCGCGCAGCCAGCCCGCCGCCGAGCGTCCGGTGTCCGGCCCACCCGAGGCGGAACGGCACGGCGATACTGATCACTCCGTACCTCCGGACGACGGGACGGAACCCGCTCAGGACGTAAAGTCCGAGGACGCCTACGGTGGCTTCGGCCTCGGAGGACGTACCGGGAGGTTCCTCTTCGGCGGACGGGACGGCGACGATTCCGAGGACGCGGAGTCCGAGGACGGCGCTTCCCCGGCCGGTGAGTCTCAGGTCGGTGACGAGCCGACCGACGAGGAGACGGCCGGTGCCACACCGGCGGACGAGCCCGCGGACCAGACTCCGCCGGACGCCGGCCAGGAGGCCGCCGAGGTGGCGGGACCCAGCGACGAGAACGGACGTGAGGACATGAACGGACGGGCAGGCGCGCCCGGTTACGCGCAGACCGGCGAGGCCCACCCGGACGGGACGGGCGAGCCGGTCGAGGAGTCGCCGGGGCAGGTTCCGGCCGACCCGCCGCGCGCGGCCGCCGGCTGGGCGTCCGTGCCCGGCCTCACGCAGCCGGTTCCACCGGTGTCGGCGGGTCCGGTCTCCGGTGCTCCGGTGTCACCGGCGTACCCGCCGAATCCGTACTCGGTCGCGGATTTCACCCCCGACCACCCGGCCGGCAACCTGCAGCCGGTGTCCGGCATGCCGGGCCAGGCGCCCGAGCCGGCCGACCCGGCGACTCCCGCGCCGGTCTCCCCCGCTCAGGGCCCGAGCGCTCCGGTCTCCGCGTCCGCCTCGGTGCAGATCCCGGCGACCCGGACCCCGCCGGATCTGACCATCGACCTCGGCGAGCCGGGCGAGGGCGGCGGTTACGCCGGTCTGCCGGCGGCTGCGGAGGGTGGCTACGGCTTCGCGCCGGCCGGTTACAGCCTGGGCCGCCCGACCGAGGCGTTCGGTGTGGCGTCCGTCACTCCGGCGGCTCCGCCGGCCGGTTCGGTCACGCCGCCCTCGGAGTTCCTCACCTTCCCGCCGGCGCCGCCCGCCCGGCGCGCCCGTGAGGAGATCGCCGAGGAGACGGCCGCTCCGGCGGCACGCCGCTCGGCCAGCCTGGAGGACGCGGAGCCCATCCGCCGGACCGGTCGCCGCGCCGCGGCCGCCGAGGAGACGGGCCCGGCCGACAACGCCGACGAGCCGGTGATCGGCCGCACCGTCTGGGACGAGGACGCGGCCCGGCATTTCCGTGCGGCCTGGCACGAGGTCAAGGCGGAGTTCGTCGACGACCCGGTCACCGCCCTGACCCGGGCTCACGACCTGCTCACCGACGCGGTCAACGAACTGACCGAGGTGCTGCTGGCCGAGCGGGACGAGCTGGACCCGCTGCGCGGCACCGACACCCCGGACACCGAGAGCATGCGGATGGCGATGCGCGGGTACCGGGAGTTCCTGGAGCGGATCCTCTCCCTCTAGGAACGCTCCTGGAGCGCCACAAAAGTTGTGAGCCCTGCCACCCGCGGCACCGGGTGGCAGGGCTCGAAGACGGGCTCCCACGGCCATGACGGCGGCAGAAGGTCGGCCGTGGGGGCCCGCCTCGTCGGTGTGACCTCAGGCGGCGCTGCTGTTGCAGCAGCGGCGGCAGAGGATCGGGTGGAGCAGGTGCGCCAGGTCGTGGCGGTCGGTCACCGGACGGGGGAAGGCCAGGCGGGCACTGCGCCCGCCCATCCGCACGACGAATCCGTAACGGTCCATCCGTACGACCTTGGGCTCGTCTCCCGGCCGCGCCTCTTTGCCGAGCTGGCGGCGCACGTAGTCGCTCATCTCGCTCATGTGGTGGTCGGCCAGGTCGGCGATCAGATCGAACTCGACGGCACGCAGCGGGTCCGGGGTGGCCTCGGCGTAGTCGTCCGGGTCGATCTCCACGAGCTTCTCGTTGCGCTCGTAGCGGACCTCGGCGACCTCCATCCGGTAGAGCGACTGACTCTCACCGATGTCGAGCAGATCGCCGCAGGCGTCGGTGTCGGCGTAGTCCAGCGCGGCGGCCCTGGCGTCGTCGCCCTCGAGTTTCGCGGCCCAGCCGCTGACCCAGATCCGGCCGAGCGACGGCGACGTCGCCATGGGCGGCACGTCTCGGATGTCCAGAACGAGTGCGGTGTCGTCGTTACCGTCCTGTGGGCGCAATGCCCCGGCGAGAGTACCCTCGCGTGGCACGAGCAGCAGTACCCGTCCCTGCGCGTCGGTCACGTGCCGGACCGGAGTCGGTCCCGGACGGCACGCGATGTGGGCGACGGCGGGCAGGTGACCGGCGGCGAGAGTACGCGCGATCTCGGCGGGACTGGGTTGCATGACGAGCACCTCCGGGCACCGGTTAGGCTTACCTAAGTTAGGCAAGGCTAACCGTAACAGGAGATCGCAGTTGAACAACTCCCGACCCAAGGCGAAGCTCTCGCGGGCCCTCGGAATCCCTCTGACGCGTAAGTGCGTCAAGTACTTCGAGCGCCGGCCGTTCCCGCCGGGCGTGCACGGCCGTGGCCGTCGTAAGGCCTCCGACTACCAGGTCCGTCTGCTGGAGAAGCAGCGGCTGCGCCACCAGTACAACATCAGCGAGGTCCAGATGCGGGCCGCGTACGACGCCGCCCACAAGGCCGAGGGCAAGACCGGCGAGACCATGGTCACGCTGCTCGAGCGCCGTCTGGACGCCACGGTGTTCCGCGCCGGTTTCACCCGGACCATCTACCAGGCCCGCCAGCTCGTGGTGCACGGCCACTTCACCGTGGACGGCAAGAAGGTGGACCGTCCCGGCTACAAGCTGAAGCCCGGCCAGGTCATCGAGGTCAAGGAGACCAGCCGGCAGAAGCCGCCGTTCCAGATCGCGGCGACCGGCACGCACATCGACGGCCCGACCGCGCCGTACCTCTCCACCGTCCTGGAGGAGCTGCGGACCACCGTGATCCGGGCCCCGCAGCGGTCCGAGATCCCGGTGCTGTGCGACGAGCAGATGGTCGTCGAGTACTACGCCCGATAGGCAGTTCCGGCTCTTGAATCGCTGAAATGGCGGGCCTCTCGCAGCGGTCGCATCACCGCGGCCGCTGCGAGCGACGCGCTCATCTCACCGGGGACCCCCGGTCAGCGTGTCTGTTCCAACCAGCTGGCGTAGAGCTTGGCGTAGATCGAACCCTCCTCGGCGACGAGGCGGGCATGCGGGCCGCGTTGTACGACGCGGCCCGCATCCACCACGATGACCTCGTCCGCGGACTGGGCCGTGGAGAGCCGGTGCGCGATGGCGACCGTGGTCCGGCCACGGGTCACCAGGTCCAGGGCGTACTGCAGCCGCACCTCGGTGGCCGGGTCGACCGCACTGGTCGCCTCGTCGAGCACCAGCAGATCGGGATCGGCGACGTACGCGCGTACCAGCGCCACCAGCTGCCTCTCGCCCACACTGAGCGACTCGCCACGCTCGCCCACCGCCGTCTCGAGCCCCGCCGGCAGACCGTCGAGCCAGTCCCCGAGCCCCAGCTCGGTGAAGGCCACTCGCAGCTGCTCGTCGGTGAGCGACGGCTCGGCGAAGCGGATGTTCTCGGCGATCGTCGCGTCGAACAGGAACCCGTCCTGCGGCACCATCACCACCCGCGACCGCAGGGACGAGAAACGCACCCCGGTGAGCGGCTCCCCGGACAGCAGCACCGTGCCCTCGGCGGGGTCCATGAGCCGGGTGAGCAGCTTGGCGAACGTCGTCTTGCCGCTGCCGGTCTCCCCCACCACCGCGTACTTCCTGCGGGCCTCGAGCTCCAGGTCCACGTGCGACAGCACGATCGGCCCGCCCGGATAGCGGAACGACACGTCGTCGAAGCGGACCGACAGCGGGCCGGCCGGAAGCTCGACACCCTCGTCGTCGGGGTCGGCCACGTCCGGGTCGACGTCCAGCACGTCGAGGATGCGCCGCCACCCGGCGACCGCGTTCTGCGCCTCGTTGAGCTGCTCGGTGGCGATCTGCACCGGCTGGATGAAGAGCGTCACCAGGAACAGGAACGCGGTCAGCCGGCCCACCGTGAGGTCACCGCCGGCTCCGAGCAGGACACCTGCGACCACCACTCCGGACAGTGCCAGTCCACCGCTCAGCTCACCGCTGGAGAAACTGGCGACGCTGGTGCGCATGGCCCGCTGCTGCGCCTTCCGGAGGTCGTCGATGGAGTGGTCCAGGCGCCGGCCGGTGCGCCCGGAGACCCCGAACGAACGGATCACCGTGGCGCCCACCACACTCTCCGCCACCGTGCCGAGCATCACACCGCTTCGTTCGCGGACCGTGCGATAGGCGGCGGCCAGTCGCTTCTGGAACAGCCGGATCACTCCCACCGCCGGCCCGAAAGCGAGCAGCACCACGATCGTGAGCTGCCACGAGTAGACGAACATGACGACCGTGGAGACGACCAGCTGCCCGAAGGCGAGCAGCAGCTGCACGCCGCCGGTCTGCAGGAACACCGAGATCTGGTCGACGTCACCGGTCACCCGGGACACCATGGAGCCGCGCCGCTCGGACTGCTGGTGCAGCATCGACAAATCGTGGATGTGCCGGAAGGTCCGCGAGCGGATGCCGCCCAGCGCGGTCTCGGTGACCGTGAAGAGCCGCCGGGTCATCAGATACCCGCAGAACGTCGAGACGGCCAGCGCGATCAGAGTCAGCGCCACGATCCCGAGCACCAGCCGGGTGTCCGGGCCGCCGGGCCCGTTGATGCCGTGGTCGATGCCCTGCTGCACGGCGATCGGCACGGCCACCCGGCCGGACATCTGCAGGATCGCCAGGGCGATCGTGCCGGCCAGCCCGGTACGCAGCTCGGGCGACAGGGCCAGCCCGCGCCGGAAGGTGGCAAGGGCTCCGACGTCGCTCGATGAACCTTTTTCAACCTGGCTTCGAGCCTGAAGGCTCGGGTTCGTCGTCCGGCGGCGGGTGGCCCGGGCCTCGCCACGTTGCAAAAGGTTCATTTGTCAGCCTTCTCGTACGCCGTGACCAGATCCCGGTAACCCGGCTGCGTCGCCATCAGCCCGGCGTGCGTGCCGGTGGCCACCACCCGGCCCTGATGCAGGTAGACCACCTCGTCGGCGAGCGCGATGCTGGCCCGCCGGTAGGCGACCACCAGCAGCGACGTGCCCGACTCGCGCAGCGCGCCGAGGATGGCGGCCTCCACCCGCGGGTCGACCGCGCTGGTCGCGTCGTCGAGCACCAGCAGCCGGGGCCGGCCGGCCAGCGCCCGGGCCAGCGTGAGCCGCTGCCGCTGCCCGCCGGACAGCGACGTGCCCCGCTCGCCGACCTCGGTGTCCAGCTGACCGGGCAGCCCGCCGACGAACCCGCCGGCCTGGGCCAGCCGCAGCGCCGCCCAGACCCGGTCGTCGTCGATGCCGGGCCGGTCCAGGGCCACGTTGCCGCGGATCGTGTCGTCGAAGACGAACGGGATCTGCGGGACCAGTGCGGTCGCCCCGGCCAGCTCGGGCGCCGACAGATCGGGCAGTTTCATGCCGTCCAGGGAGACCGCGCCGGACTCCGGGTCGACCAGCCGCATGGCGAGCGCCGCGATCGTGGACTTGCCGGAGCCGGTCGCGCCGACCAGGGCCACCGTCTTGCCGGCCGGGACGGTGAAGGTCACGTCGGTGAGCACGGGCGGGCCGTCGGCGTACCGGTATCCGACCCGGTCGAAGCGCAGTTCGGCGGGACCGGTGCCGGGCAGTTCACCGGAGCCGTACTCCAGGTCGCCCTCCGCGGACAGCACCGACTCGACCCGCTCCCAGCCGGCGACGCTGCGCGGCAGCTCGCCGACCACCCAGCCGATCGCCCGCACCGGGAACGCCAGCACGGTGAACAGGAACGCGACGCTGACCACCTCGGTCACCGTGATCGCGCCGGCCTGCAGCCGCCAGGTGCCGAGCAGCAGCACGGCGAGCGTGCCGACGCTGGGCAGGCTCTCCATGAGCGGGTCGAAGACACCGCGCAGCCGGCCCACCGCGACCAGCGCGTCACGCAGCTCGGAGACGAACACCCCGAACCGGCGGGACTCGTCGGCCTCCCGGCCCATCGTCTTGACCACCAGGGCGCCGTCGAAGCTCTCGTGCGCCACCGCGGCGACCTTCGCCCGCATCCGCTGGGCGTGGATCTGGCGGGGTGACATCCGGCGCGAGTAGAAGAAGTTCAGCGCGAACAGGGCCGGGAACAGCGCGACCCCGACCAGGGCCAGCACCCAGTCGGTGAGGAAGAGCGCGACCACCGCCCCGGCGATCATCACGATCGTGCCGACCGCGAACGGCAGCGGCGCGATCGGCGCGAACGCGGCCTCGACGTCGGAGCCGGCGTTGGAGAGCAGGGATCCGGTGGCGTGCCGCTGGTGCCACTCCGGCGGCAGCGACAGGTAGCGGCGAGTCACGGCGCGCCGGTATCGGGCCTGCAGGCGGAACTGCATGAACCCGGCGCCCAGCCGGCGGGCCCAGATGCTGGCGATCCGCAGCACGCTGAGTCCGAGCAGCGCGGCGACGGCGAGAGCCAGGCCGCCCGAGCCGACACGGTGCTCGGCGAAGGCGGGCACCACGACATCGCCGATGATCGCGCCCACGACGTACGAGTTCGCAATGATCAGGAATCCGAAGAAGCTGCTGCCGATCGCGCTGACGGTGAAGAGCCGTGGCTCCGTCCGGATCGCCCGGCCGAGCACCCGCAGCCCCCGTACCAGCACGTCATTGCCGGTCCTGCTGGTCACATTCCTACCTGACTGGTAAGCATTCGTCGGCACATCCGACCTTACCGGTCCATCCTTGCCCACTGCGCACCCATTTACATTGTGGCCACGATTACATCGTCATGTGTCGCTTACGATCGGCTGCATGACCAACTACGCCCGCGCCGAGCGGGAACTCCTGGCCGACCTGCTGCTGAGCGAGGGCCCGGACGCTCCGACGCTCTGCGAGGGGTGGACCACGCGCGACCTCGCGGCACACATCGTGGTCCGCGAGCGGCGGCCGGACTCGGCTGTCGGCCTCCTGATCAAGCCCCTCGCCGAGCACGGAGAGAAGGTGCGGCTGGCCCGTGCCGCGCTGCCGTACGACCAATTGATCTCTCAGCTCCGCACCCCGCCGGTGTGGAGCCCGGTGAGCAACCCGGTGGTCGACCCCCTCGCCAACACCATGGAGATGTTCATCCACCACGAGGACGTCCGCCGCGGCGGCGGCACGTGGGAGCCGCGGCAGCTCGACAGGGAGCTCGAGACCACCCTCTGGCGCAACCTGAAGCTGATCTCCCGGGCCGCCCTGAGCCGTCTGAAGATCACCGCCTCGATCGAGGCGACCGGCCTGCCCGCGATCCGCAACGGTGCCGAACCCCAGATCCGGATCATCGGCGACGTGGGCGAGATCGCCGTCTTCTTCTTCGGCCGGCAGCGCGCCGCCCGGGTGACCCTGGAGGGCGCTGCCGACGTGGCCGAGCGTCTCCGTACCGCCCGCCTCGGGGTTTGAAGACCGACCTGTCCGTCTCCCAGGGCGCCGCGCTCTCCGTCGGCGCCGTCCTGGGCACCGGGCTGATCTCCCTGCCCGCGCTCGCCGCCGACGCGGCCGGGCCCGCGTCGCTGGTCGCCTGGATCGCCCTGATCGTCCTGTCCGCGCCGCTGGCCTGGACGTTCGCCGCCCTCGGCGCCCGGTATCCGGACGGCGGCGGTGTCTCCACGTACGCCGGCATGGCGTTCGGCCCTCGGGTCTCGGCGGCGGTCGGCTGGTGCTTCTACTTCGCGGTCCCGCTCGGCGCGCCGGTCGCGGTCGGCTTCACCGGCGGGTACGTCTCCGACGTCCTCGGTGGCGGCCGGGCCACCGAGCTCGCCACCTTCGTGGTGATCGTCGGTACGGCGTACACGATGAACTGGTTCGGCCTGAAGGTGTCCGGGCGGGTCCAGGTGGTCCTCTCGGTCTCGCTCGCGGTGCTGCTGGTGGTGACCGTGATCGCCGCCCTGCCGCACGCCCGCTGGTCGAACCTGACCCCGTTCGCCCCGCACGGCTGGACCGGAGTCGGCGCGGCCGCCGCCCTGCTGGTCTGGGGTTTCGCCGGATGGGAGGCGCTGTCCTCACTCTCCGGCGAGTACCGGGACCCGCGCCGCGACGTGCCCCGGGCCACGCTGATCGCGGTCGCCGTGGTCGGTGTCCTCTACCTCGCCGTCGCCACGGTCAGCGTGCTGGCACTCGGTCCAGGGCTGGCCGGCAGCCGGGCACCGCTGGCCGACCTGCTGGCGATCGGGCTCGGCGGCCCGGTCCGGGTCATCACCGCCGTCGTGGCCGTGGTGCTGACCCTCGGCGCGGTCAACGCGTACTTCGCCGGAGCGAGCAGGCTCGGGGTCGCGCTGGCCGCCGAGAGCGCACTGCCGGCCCGGGTGTTCGGTGCGCAGCGCCGCTCGCTGACCTTCATCTTCCTGAGCAGCGTCGCGGCCGTGCTGCTGCCGATCGGCCTGCACACCGCCGCCCTGCTGGTGACCGGCTGCTTCACCCTGGTGTACGTGATCGGCACGGCGGCCGCGTTGCGCCTGCTGCCCGGTGGCGGGTCCCGCGTGGTGGCCGGGACCGCGTTCGCGGCCGTGGTCGCACTGCTCTGGCTGAACGGGCCGACTGCCCTGCTCAGCCTGGTTATCGCGGGTGGCGCTCTGGCGTACCAGGCAGCCCGGCGGCGTCCAGTCCCGCTCGATCGATGAAGGCGCCCGCGCCGACGGGGGCGGTGCAGGCGTACGCCCCGGCGACCACCGCCTGATCGAGGCACTCGTCGTCACCCGAACCGGACAGCCAGGCGCTCAGGAACGCGGCCGCGAACGCGTCCCCGGCCCCGTTGGTGTCGACGATCGGCGCGCCCGGATCGACCGCGTCCCGGTGGGTGACCCCGTCGCGGGTGTGGAGGTCGGCGCCCTCCCCGCCGTTGGTGACGACGACCCTGGTCGCCACGCCGTCGGCGAGGATCCGCCCGGCGGCTCCGGCGGCCAGCTGCACCCCGCTGACGAAGACGACGTCCGCGCCGAGCGCGAAGTCGAGGTGGTGCGGGTTGTCGCCGTCCCAGTCGTGCAGGTCGGTGGAGACGGTGAGACCGGCCGCCCGCAGCTCCGGGATGAGGTGGCGGGCCCAGTCGATGATCGTGACGTGGACGTGCCGGATCCCGTCGGGCAGCGGCCGGTGGTACTTCTCGGGCAGGCGGTATCCCGGAACGTCGCGTCCGTCGTACAGCGACAGCCGCCGGCCGTCCGGGCTCATCAGGTTGACCGCCCGGCGGGTACCCGCCGGGGCCGGCGCTGCCCGCAGGCCGATACCCCATCCCTCGAACGCGGCACGCACCCGGCGACCCGGTTCGTCGTCACCCACCGTGTCGATCACCGTGACCCGCTCACCGAGCGCATGCAACGCGAGCGCCACGCAGGTGCCGGTGTGGGAGACGTGATCCTCGATGGGGCCCTGCGGCCGTGCCGAGTCGGCGGCGAGCACCGGCAGGTCCGCCACGGGCACCACGGTGTCGATACCGGTACCGCCGATCACCAGGAACGTCATGTCCACAACGTAATGCGGCATCAGCACAGGCCTGGACCCGGCACTCCGGCTGGCTAGGATGGAAACGTTCAGCTCTAGCCGTGGTGCCGAACACACATTACCCTTCGGTAACACTCCGGTTACTTACCCCCCGTTGATGGTTTAAGGCGGCGCCCCATATGGCTCTCCAGGTTCCCTACCGGTCGATCCCGGACATGCTCTTCCAACGCGTGGCGAAGACCCCGGACGCCAAGGCGCTCGCCGGGCCGAACGCTGACGACAGCGGACCGGCCTGGCTGACGTGGCGCCAGGTCGGCGAACGCACCCGGGCCATCGGCGCCGGCCTGCGTGAGCTGGGCATCGGCCTGGAGGACCGGGTCGCGATCCTGTCCAACACCCGCCTCGAGTGGATCCTGGTCGACCTGGGAATCAACGTGGCCGGTGCGGCCGCGACCACGGTCTACCCGACCACCGAGCCCGAGGACACGTCGTTCATCGTGTCCGACTCCGGTTCCAAGATCCTGATCGCCGAGAACGCGAAGCAGGCGCTCAAGATCGCCGGCGCCGAGACCGCGGTGACCAAGGTCGTGCTGATCGACGGCCCGGCCGACTCCGGCGCCACGCCGCCGCAGATCACCCTGGCCGAGCTGGAGCAGCTCGGCGCCGCGGCGCTGACCCGCGAGCCCGGCCTGATCGACGACGTGCTGGCCCAGATCGGCCCGGACAACGTCGCCACCCTGATCTACACCTCCGGCACCACCGGCCGCCCCAAGGGCGTCGAGCTGCTGCACAAGGGCTGGACCTGGGAGGGCGTGGCACAGCAGGACCTCGGCCTGTTCTCGCCCGACGACCTGCACTACCTGTGGCTGCCGATGTCGCACGCGTTCGGCAAGACGCTGCTCTGCGGCATCCTGCACGTGGGCGTGCCGACCTACGTCGACGGCCGCGTCGACAAGCTGATCGACCTGCTCGCGGTGATCAAGCCGAGCCTGATGTGCGCCCCGCCCCGCATCTACGAGAAGGTCTACAACAAGACCGTCACGAGCGGCCTCTCCGGCAGCGGCCTCAAGCCCAAGATCTTCAGCTGGGCGGTCGCAACCGGCAAGAAGCGGGTGGCGCTGCAGCAGGCCGGCAAGCCGATCCCGGCCGGCCTCGCGTTCCAGTACTCGATCGCCGAGAAGCTGGTCTTCTCCAAGCTCCAGGCGAAGCTCGGCGGCAACATCAAGGTGCTGGTCAGCGGCTCGGCAGCGCTCAGCCGCGACATCTCCGAGTTCTTCGCCGCCGCGAACCTGCAGATTCTCGAGGGCTACGGCATGACCGAGGCCTGCGCCGCGAACTTCGTCAACCGGCGCGGCAAGCTCAAGATCGGCACGGTCGGCCAGCCGCTCGGCGACCTCGAGGTCCGCATCGACAGCGACGGCGAGGTCCTGATGAAGGGCCCGCCCGTCATGCGGGGCTACCACAACCTGCCCGAGGCCACCGCGGAGGCGTTCACCGAGGACGGCTTCCTGCGCACCGGCGACATCGGTGAGCTTGACGCCGACGGCTACCTGAAGATCACCGACCGGAAGAAGGATCTGGTCAAGACCTCGGGCGGCAAGTTCATCGCCCCGTCGGCGATCGAGGGCTCGTTCAAGGCGGTCTGCCCGTACACCTCGCAGGCGGTCGTCATCGGCCAGAACCGCAACTTCGTCACCATGCTGATCGCCCTCGACGAGGAAGCCATCAAGACGTGGGCGGCGACCGGTCCGCTGGCGGGCAAGAGCTACGACGAGATCGTCGCGGCGCCCGAGACGCACGCGCTGGTCGAGGGCTACATCAAGGAGCTCAACGCCAAGCTGAACCGCTGGGAGACCGTCAAGAAGTTCGCGATCCTCCCCCGCGACCTCAGCATCGAGGCCGGCGAGGTGACCCCCTCGATGAAGATCAAGCGCCGCAGCGTCGAGACCAACTTCGCGTCGCAGATCGACAAGATGTACGAGGGCAGCCTCGCCCAGATCTGACCCATTGCGTGCTCGAGGCCGGCGGACCACTCACGGTCCGCCGGCCTCGTTCTTTCTCCTTCTCCGGTACGGCTACGGGCCCCACAACCGCACCTTTCACGAACCGGGGCCACGGACGCGACGCGGGCGGCCCGGAACGGCCCCAAGGCGCCTCACGGGCGTAGCCTCCCGTCCCCGGCTGCGCCGTACCGCCGCCTCCGTCCCATAGTGCCGTCGTCCAGATCTTGTGAGATTCGGGTCGAGGATGGCGGCCGAACCTCACAAGTTCTGTCGCATTGATGGGCGGCGGCAGAGGTGGGAAACCATTCCCACCCGGGCGGCGATCGCACAAGATCAACCTAAGCGGCAACGCCTGCACAAGATCAGCAAGACCAGGCAGCAGAAGCGGGAACGGACGCGCCTGGAAGGCAGAGCCGTCGACGAGCGACGACCCGGCCAACCCACCACCCGCCCGGCCAGGAGCCCGCCGGACCGTACCCCGGGGCGGGTCGTGAGGCGACTCAGCCACGGCGCGGCCCGCCGGAGACCCTGCTCCCGGAAGCTCTCTAGGCTGGGCCGATGAGTGACGTCGCGCGATCAAGAGAACAGCGCAAGGCCGACACCCTGGCGCGGCTGGCGGCGCCTGTGCTCGACGCCTGGGTCGCCACCGACGGCCCGTACCTGGTCCCGCTGACGCTGGCCTGGTTCGAGGAGCGCCTCATCGCGGCCACCGACGGCGCCTCACCCACCGCGAAGAGCCTGATCAGCACCGGCAGGGCCCGCATCGGCATCGGCCCCACCCGCGACGTGATCATGATCGACGCGGTCCTGGAACGCCGGCTTCCGGTCGGGGAGGCGCACGAGGTCGGGGAGGCCTACGCCGCCCAGAACGACTGGGATCCCCGCACGGCCGGCCCCGACTACGTCTTCCTGGTCCTCCGCCCGACCCGGATCCAGGCCTGGCGTGAGGCGAACGAGATCCCCGGCCGGACCCTGATGCGAGACAGCACCTGGCTTCCTTGACTGCGTGGTGAACCGCGGCTCGCCAGTGGGCACAGATCACCACGCACAAGCGGGACACGACACACGTGGTGAACTACGGCTCACCCGTGGGCGCAGATCACCACGCGGGAGTGGGGGTCAGGTGATGACCACCGGGGTACGCCAGGTGGGGCGGGCCGCGTGGTCCAGGTCGTGACGGACCGAGGCGATACGGCGGACGGCCTCGGCGAGATCGTCGGCGGGCAGCGTGAACGGCAGGCGCAGGAAGCGCTCCAGCGTGCCGTCGAGCCCGAACCGCGGCCCGGGCGCCAGCCGCACCCCCACGTCCTCGGCGGCGCGCGACAGTGCGCTGGAGATCGGCCCGTCGAGTTCGGCCCACAGGGTGACACCCCCGCGCGGCACGACGAGACGCCACTCCGGCAACTGTGAACGCAGGGCGGCGACCAGGGTGTCACGCCGGAACCGCAGCTGGGCACGGCGGGCGGAGACGATCTCGTCGGCGATCCTGAGCAGGTGTACGGCCACCAGCTGCTCCAGCACGGGACTGGCCATGTCGACACCGACCCGGATGGCGGCGAGCCGCTGCACGAGCGGAGCGGACGCGCGCACCCAGCCGATCCGCAGTCCACCCCAGTAAGCCTTGCTCATGCCGCCGATCGACGTGACCCGGGAGTGCCGGTCGAAGACGGCGACGGGTGGCGGCATCGCGGGGTCGTCGAGCGGCAGGTCCACGAAGGACTCGTCGACGATCAGGTCGGTGCCGGCCGAGTGTGCCGTCGCCACGAGCCGTTCGCGCAGCTCGGTGGGCATGAGGTGGCCGGTCGGATTGTGGAACTCGGGAATCACGTACGTCATCCGGGGTTTGGTCTGACGCAGTGCCCCGAGGAGCATCTCGCCGTCCCACCCGGCTTCGATGTCGAGGCCGTGGGTGCTGATCCGGGCGCGGCGGGCGGCGAGCGCGGCGAGCGCGTTGGGATAGGTGGGCGTCTCGACGAGAACCGTCGCGCCGACCGGCACGGACAGGCGTAGCACCAGGTCGAGAGCCTGCTGGGTGCCGCTCGTGATGAGGATCTGCTCGGGTGAGGTCGGCACGCCGCGGGTGGTGTAGGCCTCGGCGACGGCGGCGCGCAGCTCGGGCAGGCCGGTCGGGTGGTAACCGGCGCTGCCGAGGTATCGGGGCAGGTCGTCGGCGGCGGCGCGGGCGGCCGGGACGAGTTCGACCGGCGCGGCCGAGGCCGCACAGCCGAGGTCGATCATGTCGAGGTCGTCGTCGGGCGTCCACAGACCGGAGGACGCGACCCGGTGCCCGTTGGGCAGGGTGGTCCAGCTGCCGGCGCCGCGGCGGCTGGCGAGGTGGCCGGTCTCGCGGAGGGCGCGATAGGCGGCGGACACGGTGGTGCGGCTGATGGCGAGGGCTTCGGCGAGCTCGCGTTCAGCGGGCAGTCGTACGCCGAGGGCGAGCCGCCCGTCGGAGAGCAGACCGCGGACCGCTCCGGCGAGCGCGGCATAGTCGGGGCTGCGCCGCCGGCCCGGCAACGAATGCCACCGACCCAGGAGCCGGGCCAATTGGTCTCCACGAACCGACGTAGTCATAGCCACCTCCACTGAATTGGCACTTTAGCATTGGCGGATTGGCATCAAGAGTGGCTGTTATGAACCTGTACCGTCGCCTCCCCCAGCTCTTCGCGGGGCTTGTGCTCTACGGCGTCAGCACCGCGCTGATGATCGAGTCGGGTCTCGGGCTCAACCCGTGGGACGTCTTCCACCAGGGACTCTCCGAGGTGACCGGGATCCGCTTCGGGTGGATCGTGCTGCTCGTGGGCGTACCCGTCCTTCTGCTCTGGATTCCGTTGCGTCAGCGGCCGGGATTCGGGACGGTGGCCAATCTGGTGGTGGTGGGTTTCGCGGCGGACGTCTCGCTGGCACTGCTGCCGACCGGTGAGGCGGTGCCGGCCCGGGTCGGCCTGCTGGTGTCCGGGATCCTGCTCAACGGCTTCGCGACCGGTCTCTACCTGGGCAGCCGGATGGGTCCAGGACCGCGCGACGGACTGATGACCGGTCTGGCCGCACGGTTCCCGAAGGTGTCGTTGCGGGTGATCCGGACCGGGATCGAACTGACCGTTCTGGGAGCCGGCTTCCTGCTGGGTGGGACGGTCGGTGTCGGCACGATCGCGTACGCGCTGGCGATCGGGCCGCTCGTGCACCTGTTCCTTCCGAAGCTCTTGGTCCCCCAATCGGTCCCCAGTGATCTTCCGATTCCCGGTGACACCACCGAAGCTGTCGGCCCCGCAACCGGCCCCCAGTGATCTTCCGGACACATTCGCTTCCCGGTGACGTCACCGCACGGCATCATTGCGGCATGGGGGCCGGTGGCTGGAACTGGAACGACGCATGGATCTTCGTCTCCGCGGTCATCGCCGAGCGCCTGGAACGCGACCGGGCACTGCACGCCGCGTTGCCGGTGACCGGCGCGGCCCTGGCCGACGTGCTGGCCGCGGCCGATTTCCTGCACCACAGCGTGCCGAGCCGGGAAGAGCTGGAGACCTCGGTGCGCCGTCTCGCCGGTGCCGGGCTGATCATCGCGGAGGACGACCTGATCCGTGTCGCCCCGCCCGGTGAGCAGCTCTGGCGGACGCGGCCGTTCAGCGGCCTGTCATCCGCGGTGATGACGTTGCAGACACAGCTGAACCGGCTGGCCGAGCCGGGCGAGGCGGACTGGTCGCTGGACGATCAGGCCTACAACGCGGCGGTACGCGAATACAGCCTGAGACTGGCCGACGGCCGCTGAGAGCCGTCAGCGAACCGGGTTGCCCGCCGAGCGCAGGCTCTCCTTGACCTCGCCGATGGTGAGGTCGCCGAAGTGGAAGACGCTGGCCGCCAGCACCGCGTCGGCACCGGCCTCGACCGCGGGCGCGAAGTGCTCGACCGCACCGGCGCCGCCGCTGGCGATCACCGGGATGTCGACGACGGCCCGCACCGCCCGGATGAGCGGCAGGTCGAACCCGGCCTTGGTCCCGTCGGCGTCCATCGAGTTGAGCAGGATCTCCCCGGCACCGAGCTCGGCCACCCGCGCCGCCCACTCGACCGCGTCGAGATCCGCGCTGCGCCGCCCGCCGTGCGTGGTGACCTCCCAGCCGCTGGGCTGTTCGGCCGACCGGCGCACGTCCAGCGAGAGGACCAGCACCTGGTTGCCGAACCGCTCGGCGATCTCTCTGATCAGCTCCGGCCGGGCGATGGCCGCGGTGTTCACACCAACCTTGTCGGCACCGGCCCGCAGCAGCACGTCCACATTCTCCGGGGAGCGGACGCCGCCGCCGACGGTGAGCGGGATGAACACCGTCTCGGCGGTCCGGCGCACCACGTCGAGCATGGTGCCGCGGTCGTCGGAGGAGGCGGTCACGTCCAGGAAGGTCAGCTCGTCGGCACCGGCCGCGTCGTACGCGGAGGCCAGCTCCACCGGGTCGCCGGCGTCGCGCAGGTCGACGAAGTTGACGCCCTTCACCACCCGTCCGGCGTCCACGTCCAGGCAGGGAATCACACGAACCGCGACCGTCATGCCCCCACCCTAGCCAGCTCCTTCGTGGCCACCGGGCGGGCCCTGACCAATCCCAGGAGCACGCCGCCGACCACGAGGACACCGCCGGCCACCTCGATCGCTTGCACCGGCTCGCCGAGGAACACAGCGGCCGACGCGATGCCGAAGAACGGGACGAGCATCGAGAAGGGCGCGACGGTCGCCGCACCGTATTTCTTGAGCAGGAAGCCCCAGGCGGCGAACCCGGCGAGCGTGGAGATCAGCGCGATGTAGAGCAGCGACAGCACCGCCCGGGTGTCGATCGCGCGCAGGGCGGCGAGGTCGGCCGCCGGGCCGTCGAAGATCAGGGTGAGCACGACGAGCGGGCCGGTCGCCACGGCGCTGACCCAGACCATGAACCGCAGCGTGTCCGGCGGGGACGCCTTGCGGGTGGCGACGTTGGACAGCCCCCAGGCCGCGGCGGCGCCGACGACCAGCACGAAGGCGGGCAGCGGTGCGGTCGTGCGGGTCGCCACGAGGATCAGGCCGGCAACCGCGACGGCAAGACCGGCCAGCTGTACGGGACGCGGCCGCTCGCGGAGCAGCAGCACCGCGAAGATCATCGTGAAGATCGCCTGACTCTGCAGGACGAGAGAGCTCAGCCCGGCCGGCATGCCCGCCTCCATGCCGATGAAGAGCAGGCTGAACTTGGTGACCGCGAGGACCAGCGCGACCGTGATCACCCAGCGCCACGCCACCTGTGGGCGGCCGACGAGCAGCAGGGCGGGGAACGCGGCAAGCGCGAACCGGAGAGCCGAGAAGAGCAGGGGCGGGAAGGCGTCCAGGCCGACGTGGATGACGACGAAGTTGAAGCCCCAGACGGCCGCCACGGCGACCGCCAGAGCCAGGTCACGAGCTCTCATGGATCCAGCCTCGCGCTGCTGGACCGTTAAGCACCAGCAAAATAACCTACATCGAGGATGTAGCATCGCTACATGATTGACCTGGGCAGGCTGCGTGCGCTGCACGCGGTGGCGAGTTACGGCACGGTCCTGGCCGCGGGCGAGGCCCTGCGCTGCACCCCGTCCGCGGTCTCCCAGCAGCTGACCAAACTGGAGCGGGAGACCGGCAGCACGCTGGTGGAGAAGGACGGCCGGAGGCTACGCCTCACCGAGGCCGGCCGCATCCTCGCCGACCACGCCGAACGGGTGCTGACCAGCCTGCAGGAGGCCGAGACCGCGCTCGCCGCCCACCGCGACACGGTCACCGGGCGGCTCACCGTCTCCACCTTCGCGACCGCGTGCCGGGCCCTGCTGCCGCACGCGCTGCGGAAGCTGACCGACGCCCATCCGGGACTCGGCATCAGCGTGCTCGAGGTCAATCCACACGAGGGCGTGGAGCTGCTCCGCCGGGGGCACGTCGACCTGGCCGTCCTGGACGACTGGCCCGAGGTGGCGCTCCGCTATCCCGAGGGGATAACGAAAGTCACACTCGGCGAGGACCATGCCGACCTCATCGTGCCGGCCGACCACCGTCTTCGTGGCAAGGCGACGCTGGAGGACGCCCGGCACGAGCGCTGGATCGGCGTCCGAGCCGGTGACGTCTGCTACGAGTATCTGATCCGCAGCCTGCCCGGGGTGATCCCGGACTTTCAGGTCGGCGAGTTCGAGACCCAGCTGACCCTGATCGCGGCCGGACTCGGCGTCGGCCTCATTCCCCGGCTGGCCCGTGCGGAGCTGCCGCCGGGCACGCGAGCCGTCCGGGTCGATCCGATCCCCACCCGCCGAGTCGTGCTCGCCTGGCGTGACTCGGCGGCGGCCCGGCCCGCGATCCGGGCCGCCGAACAGGCACTACGTGAGGCCTGGAAGATCAACCGAGAACGGCAAGAGCTTCTCGTACGGTGAACGCGCCCGCATAGAGCGCCTTGCCCGCGATCACGCCCTCGACCCCGACCGGCTCCAGTGTCGCCAGGGCGCGCAGGTCGTCGAGCGTGGAGACGCCACCGCTCGCGATGATCGGCTTGTCGGTGGCGGCGCACACCTCACGCAGCAGGTCCAGGTTCGGGCCGCGCATGGTGCCGTCCTTGGTGATGTCGGTGACGACATAACGGGAGGCGCCCGCCTTGTCGAGCCGGGCCAGCACCTCGTACAGGTCGCCGCCGTCACGGGTCCAGCCCCGCGCGGACAGGGTGCGGCCGCGCACGTCCAGGCCGATCGCGACGCGGTCGCCGTACTCACCGCAGATCCGGTCGCACCACTCCGGGTCCTCCAGGGCGGCGGTGCCGATGTTGACCCGCTGGGCGCCGGTCGACAGCGCCCGGGTCAGCGACTCGTCGTCACGGATGCCACCGGACAGCTCCACCTTCACGTCGAGGCGCCGGACCACGTCGGCGAGCAGCTCCGCGTTCGATCCGCGGCCGAACGCGGCGTCCAGGTCGACCAGGTGGATCCACTCGGCGCCGTCGTTCTGCCAGGCCAGAGCGGCCTCGAGCGGGTCGCCGTACGCGGTCTCGGAACCGGCGGCGCCCTGAACCAGGCGGACGGCCTGGCCGTCGGCGACGTCGACGGCGGGCAGCAGTTGCAGGGTCATGTTTCTCCTGAATCGAAGCTAGGCGCGGCGGCCGAGCACCACGACGACGAGGGCCGGCACGGCGAGAACGAGCATGGCGGTGAGGATGATGCGCAGTGGCAGGTCCGGGATGAGCGTCCAGACCGCGACGACGGCCAGCAGCGTGACGACGACAATGCCGATCCGCTGGCGCCGGGTGCGGTGATAGAGACGGCCGTCCCGCCCGAAACGCGGCTTCAGGCGGCGCAGGAGGGACTCCCGGCGCTCCCGGCGGGCGACCCGCCGGGCCCGCACGGCCTTCTCCTGTTCCAGAACGGCGAGCCGCTCGGCCCGGCGTTTCGCGCGTTCCTTGCTCAAAGCGTCGCGACCCAGTTGCTGAGCAGGGCGAACCCCGCGTCCGCCGACTTCTCCGGGTGGAACTGCGCGGCGCTGAGCGGACCCGCCTCGACCACGGCCGCGAACGGCAGGTCATGGTTCGCGGTGGTCACCAGGGCGTTCTTCAGAAGATCAAGATCTTGGGCGGCGTACGAGTGGACGAAGTAGAACCGGGTGTCCGGAGTGAGTCCACCCAGCAGCCGGGACCCGGACGGCACCTCGACGGTGTTCCAGCCCATGTGCGGGATCCGCTCGGCGGAGAGTTTCGTGACCGAACCCGGCAGCAGGCCGAGCCCCTTGGTCTCCACCCCGTGCTCCACGCCCGACTCGAAGAGGATCTGCATCCCGACACAGATCCCGATGACCGGCCGCCCGGCCGCCACACGCTCGGCGATGACCGGACCGGCGTTCAGCGCCTCGATCCCGGCCATGCACGCCGCGTACGCCCCGACACCCGGCACCACCAGGCCGTCCGCCTCGGCGGCAGCCGCGAGGTCGCTGGTGACGGTCACGTCCGCACCGGTCCTGGCCACCGCCCGCTCCGCCGACCGCAGGTTGCCCGAGCCGTAGTCGAGGATGACGACGTTCATCAGGCCTCCCCCGGCCACCAGGCGAACCCGCCTGCCGCCGCCAGCACCGCGAGCACCGCCGTGATGCCGACGCTGAACTTCGTCGCGTCCGACTTGACCAGCTGGATCACGCCGCCGAGCAGGATGCCGGCCAGCGCGAACAACGCCAGGGAGATCACAGGACCCCCTTGGTGGACGGCAGCGCACCGGCATTGCGCGGGTCGATCTCGACGGCCTCGCGCAGCGCCCGGGAGAACGCCTTGAACTGGGCCTCCACCACGTGGTGCGCGTCCGGGTGCCCGCCGGGACGGCTGGCCCGCAGCACGTCCACGTGCAGGGTCACCTTGGCGGCGTGACCGAACGCCTCGAAGATGTGCCGGGTCATGCTGGTCGCGTAGACGGGACCGATGTACGGCACGAGCAGCGGCTCGTCGTGCACCACGTACGCCCGGCCGGACAGGTCGACGGCCGCGCGGACCAGCACCTCGTCCATCGGGATCGTCGCGGAGCCGTACCGCCGGATGCCCCTCTTGTCCCCGAGGGCCTGCGCGAACGCCTCGCCGAGCGCGATCGCGGTGTCCTCGATGGTGTGGTGCGAGTCGATCTCCAGATCGCCCTCGGTCCGCACGGTGAGGTCGAACCCGCCGTGCTTGGCGAGCTGGTTGAGCATGTGGTCGTAGAAGCCGACCCCGGTGTGCAGGTCACCCTTGCCGGTGCCGTCGAGATCGATCTCGACGAGCACCTTGGTCTCGTTGGTGACGCGGTCAATGCGGCCCACACGGCTCACAGCAAGATCTCCTCGGCGGCGTTCAGGAAAGCGGTGGTCTCGGATTCGGTGCCGGCGGTGACCCGCAGCCAGCCCGCCAGGCCGACGTCGCGGATGAGGACGCCCCGGTCGAGGAACGCCTGCCAGGCGGCCTTCTGGTCGTCGCCGGTGCGGAACAGCACGAAGTTGGCGTCGCTGTCGGCCACCGCGACACCCCGCCCGCGCAGGGTGCCGACGATCCGGTCGCGCTGCACCTTGATCTGCTCGACCGTGGCCAGTAGCGCGGCGCTCTGCGAAACGGCGGCCCGCGCGGCGGCCTGGGTCAGCGCGCTCAGGTGGTACGGCAGGCGGACCAGTTGCACCGCGTCGACCACGGCCGGATCGGCGGCGAAGTAGCCGAGGCGGCCGCCGGCAAAACCGAACGCCTTGCTCATCGTCCGGGTCACCACCAGGCGTGGGTGGCCGGGCAGCAGCTCGATCGCGCTGCGGGTGCCCGTCCGGGCGTACTCGAAATAGGCCTCGTCGACCAGCACCATGCCCCGCGCCGCACCGAGGACCGCGTCGATCACCGCCGGGTCGAGAGCGGTGCCGGTCGGGTTGTTCGGCGAGCAGAGGAAGACCAGGTCGGGATCGTGCCGGTGGATCTCGGCGACCGCCGCGTCGGCCCGCAGCCCGAAGTCGGGGTCACGCAGCGCGCCGATCCAGCGGGTACCGGTGCCGGCCGCGAGCAGCGGGTGCATCGAGTAGGACGGTCCGAAGCCGAGCGCCGTCCGCCCCGGGCCGCCGAACGCCTGGAGCAGTTGCTGCTGCACCTCGTTGGACCCGTTGGCCGCCCACACGCTCTCGAAGCCCAGGCCGTGACCGAGGTAGGAGGCCAGATCGGTCCGCAGGCCGACCGCGTCCCGATCGGGGTAGCGGTTGAGGTCGGCCAGCTCGGCGTCGAGCCGCTTGCGCATCTCCTCGATCACCGGCTGCGGGACCGCGAAGGCGTGCTCGTTGGTGTTCAGCCGGACCGCGACGTCGAGCTGCGGAGCGCCGTACGGCGTCTGGCCCCGCAGATCGTCCCGGATGGGCAGATCGTCGATCGTCGTCATTGGAGTCCCCGTCCAACCGCCCCGCCCGCCGCCCGAAAATCGGACTGAAAGCGAACCTGAACTGCGTCACCGTGCGCGGGCAGGTCCTCGGCGTTCGCCAGCGCCACCACGTGGCCCGCGACGTCGCGCAGCGCGTCCTCGGTGTACTCCACGACGTGGATGCCGCGCAGGAACGACTGCACCGACAACCCGGACGAGTGCCGGGCGCACCCGGCGGTCGGCAGCACGTGGTTGGACCCGGCCGCGTAGTCACCCAGCGACACCGGCGCCCACGCGCCCACGAAGATCGCGCCCGCGTTGCGGACCCGCATGGCCCACTCGCGCGCGTCGCGGGTCTGGATCTCCAGGTGCTCGGCCGCATACTCGTCGACCACGCGGAGGCCCTGCTCCAGGTCGTCGACCAGGACCACACCGGACTGCTCGCCGGTCAGCGACGTGCGTACCCGCTCGGTGTGTTTGGTGGTCCGGACCTGCTTCTCCAGCTCCGCCTCGACCGCGTCGGCGAGCTCGGCCGACGGCGTGACCAGCACGCTCGCGGCCAGCGGGTCGTGCTCGGCCTGGCTGATCAGGTCGGCCGCGACGTGCCGCGGGTCGGCCGTGTCGTCGGCCAGGATGGCGATCTCGGTCGGCCCGGCCTCGGCGTCGATCCCGACACGGCCCTGCAGGAGCCGCTTGGCCGCGGTCACCCAGATGTTGCCGGGTCCCGTGATCACGTCGACCGGCTCACACCGATCGCCCTCGTCCGCCCCGTCGGATCCGTAGCCCAGCATCGCGATCGCCTGCGCGCCACCGACGGCGTAGACCTCGGTGACCCCGAGCAGGGCGCACGCGGCGAGCACCCGCGAGTCGGGCAGGCCGTCGTTGGACGCCTGCGGCGGCGACGCCACCACTAGGCCCTCGACGCCGGCCTCCTGGGCGGGCACCACGTTCATCACCACGGTCGACGGGTAGACCGCCAGACCGCCCGGCACGTAGAGGCCGACCCGGCGAACCGGAACCCAGCGCTCGGTGACCGTGCCGCCGTCGACCACCTGGGTGGTCACGTCGGTGCGGCGCTGGTCCGCGTGCACCTTGCGGGCCCGCTTGATCACCTCGAGCAGCGCGGCGCGCACGTCGTCCTCGAGCGCCGACTCGGCCGCGGCGATGGCCTCGGCAGGCACGCGCAGGCGCTCCAGGGTGACGCCGTCGAACTTCTCGGTCGCCTCCCGGATCGCGCTGAAGCCATGCTCATGGACCGCCTCGACGACCGGGCGAATACTCTCGACGGCCACGGAGACGTCGAGCTGGGCACGGGGCAGCAGTCCGCGAGGGTCCCGGTGGGAGCCGCGCAGGTCGATCCGATTCAGCACCCGACCAGTCTATGCGGCCGCCCAACCGGGTTTCGGAGGTGAGTGGCCGGCCCAGGCGTTGGGATGCGGCGGGTTGACCATGGTCGTGGGCCGACTAGGCTGAGAGCGTGAGCGATCGGCTGCCGGTCTTCCCGCTGAGCACGGTGCTCTTCCCCGGTCTCGTGCTGCCCCTGCACATCTTCGAGGAGCGTTATCGCACCCTCGTGCGTGAGCTGGTGGCCAAGTCGGAGGGGACACCGCACGAGTTCGGCGTGGTCACCTTCAGGCATGGCAGTGAGGTCGCGCCCGAGCCCGGTGAGGACGGCGCCGCCCCCACGCCCCCGGTCGGTGCGGCCGACCTCTACGAGGTGGGCTGCACGGCCGAGCTGAGGCATGTCACCGAGCTGCCCGACGGCCGCTTCGACATCATGACCGTCGGCCGCCGCCGGTTCTCGGTGGTCAGCGTCGAGCAGGGCGCCGAGCCGTACCTCACGGCCGAGGTCCGCTGGCTGCCCGACGACGAGGAACCGAGCGCGGCGTCGCAGCTGCTGGCCCCGCGGGTGCTGACGGCCTTCCGCGCCTACCTCGAACTGCTGCGTCCCAACAGCGAGGTCCTCGAGCAGGTGCCCGACGATCCCACCGTCCTGTCCCACCTGATCGCGGCGACCGCCCAGCTCACCGTCGAGGAACGCCAGATGCTGCTGGCCATGCCGGACACGGCGGCCCGCCTCCGCGCCGAGTTGCGGCTGCTCAACCGTGAGGCCGGGTTGCTGGCCCGGGTCCGTGCCGTCCCGGTCCCGCTCTCCGATCTGGCCCGTCCGGCCAGCCCCAACTGACGCTGCGCCGTTTCCTCCCCGGCCGCGTTCCACAGTCCTGGCCGCCTTCCCCGACGCGGGGAACCTTCGCCACGGCGGGCTGCCTCCCCGCGTCGGGCCACTTTCCCGCGTCGGGCTACCTTCCCGCGTCGGGCCGCCTCCTCGCGTCGGCTGCCTTCTCACCGCCTTCGCCGCGTGGTGACCTACGCCCACATACGCGCCACGAACCACCACACACGCCGCCCGGCTCGGCAACGTGGTGACCTGCGCCCACCCACACCACAGACCACCACACACGCCGCCCAGCTCGGCAACGTGGTGACCTGCGCCCACCCACACCACAGACCACCACACACGCCGCCCGGCTCGGCAACGTGGTGACCTGCGCCCATATGTGCACCGCCGATCACCACGCGAGCGGGAGGGGAGCCTGCGGACGTTCCTCTGGTGCTTGAAATGGCGTGTGAACGCAGCCCCAGCGCGACCGTCGGGGCTGGGTTGTCACTCCCGGGCTACGCGTCCCCGCCGAGCCGGGTTCCTTGACCGGCCGGCCCCTCCCGCGGCGGCGTCTCGAGCACCGCTCCGCCCTCCCCCGCTCCGGCAGGCGGGGTACGGGGTTCGGCACCAGCAGGCGGCTCGTACGAATCGGCACCGACAGGCGGCGAGGACGGGCGAGCACCGGCAGGCGACACATACGAATCGGCACCGGCAGGCGGCACGTACGGCCCGGCACCGGCAGGCGGCACGTACGGGCCAGTGCCTGCAGGTGGTGCGTACCGGTCGGCGCCGGCGGGTGGCGCGTAGTCGGCGGGTGGGTAAGGCACGGCCGGGTCCGTGGTGTACGGCGGGTATCCGTAGTTGGCCCCATAACCCGGATGCGCGCCCGGATGGTCGAGGTCCGGGTCGTTGGACCAGCCGGCGAGCAGGGTCAGCACGATCGCCGCGATGAACGCCGGCACCAGTTTCGGCCCGAGCGACTGCAGCTCCGGCGGCGCCAGATAGGTCGCGCCCTGCGCCGCGGTCTCCCGCCAGTGGTCGTAGGCGTCGCGCCCGAGCCACTCGCCGACCGCCGGGGCGACCCAGCGACCGGCCACGAAGGCGCCGCCCACGACGCCGAACAGCAGGTACGGCCCGCGGTCGCGGCGCAGCACGAGCCATGAACCGACCGTCACGATCAGGCCGAACCCGAGGCCGAGCAGGGTGAACCAGCCGTCGGCGGCGATGTACTGCTCGGGCGAGGGGTCGGTGACCAGCACCCCGGCGTCGCCCCCGTTGATCACTGGCACGGCCGGCGCGAGCCACGCCCAGAGCAGGCCGAGGAGCACGCCTAGCACGATGATCGCCACGGCGGCACCGGCCCCGGCGGCGAGCGAGCGCCGCCACGGGCGGGGCGGGCCCTCCATCCGGAGCCACTGCCGCCAGTCGGTGACCGAGCCGAGCGGGCCCGGCGCGACGGGCACACCCGGTTCGGGTCCCTCCGGAGGCTGGGACGGGCCGGCCGGCTGCTCAGTCGGGTACGCCACCCTTTGATCCTTCCAGATCGGCCGGGACGTCAGGCGACGGCGGAGGGGCCGAGGATCATCTTGAGGTCGGCGCGCAGGGCCGGTGTCGCCGCGACCCGGACTCCGCCGAGCCGCATGACCGTGGTCCGGCTGCCGTTCTGCAGATGGACGTGCACCTCGGTGTCGCCCGGGTGGCTCACCAGGATCTCCTTGAGCTCGTCGACCAGCGGCGGGGTGCACCGGGTGATCGGCATCGTCAGGGTGACCGGCTTGCTGTCCGGGTTGTGGGTGATGTCGGGCATGGACATGTCCATCGCCATGATCCGGGCGGCGCCGTCACGACGCTCGATCCGGCCCTTGACGACCACGATGGCGTCCTCGGCGATGTACTGCCCGACCAGTTCGTACGTGTTGGGGAAGAACAGCGCCTCCACGCCGCCTGCCAGGTCCTCCAGGGTGGCCGAGGCCCACGACCTGCCCTGCTTGGTGATCCGCCGCTGGACGCCGGTGAGGATGCCCGCGAGTGTGACGACCTGGCCGTCCGGGACCGAGCCCTCCTCGTTGAGCGCCGCGATGCTGGTGTCGGCCGCGTTCGCGAGCATCATCTCGAGGCCGGCGAGCGGGTGATCGGACACGTAGAGCCCGAGCATCTCCCGCTCGAAGGCCAGCTTGTCGCGCTTGTCCCACTCGGCGGTGGCGATCGGCGGCATGGTGACGCCGGCCGAGCCGCCGCCGGCGTCGTCGCCGAACGCCCCGAACAGGTCGAACTGGCCGGCCGCCTCGTTGCGCTTGACGTCCGCGTACGCGTCGATGGCCTCGGCGTGCACGGCCAGCAGGCCCTTGCGGCTGTGCCCCATCGAGTCGAACGCGCCCGCCTTGATCAGCGACTCGATCGTCCTCTTGTTGCAGGCCACCGCGTCGACCTTGGACAGGAAGTCGTAGAAGTCGGCGTACTCGGATTTCTCCTTGCGGCAGCGGACGATCGCCTCGACCACGTTGCCGCCGACGTTGCGGACCGCGCCCAGACCGAACCGGATGTCCTTGCCGACAGGGGTGAACGGCCCGGCCGACTGGTTCACGTCCGGTGGCAGCACCTGGATGCCCATGCGGCGGCACTCCGCCAGGTACATGGCCATCTTGTCCTTGTCGTCGCCGACGCTGGTCAGCAGACCGGCCATGTACTCGGCCGGGTAGTGCGCCTTCAGGTAGGCGGTCCAGAAGGAGACCAGGCCGTACGCGGCGGAGTGCGCCTTGTTGAACGCGTAGCCGGCGAACGGCACCAGCACGTCCCACACCGCTTGGATGGCCTCGTCGGAGTAGCCGTGCTCGCGGCAGCCGTCCCGGAACGGAACGAACTCCTTATCGAGGATCTCCTTCTTCTTCTTACCCATGGCGCGGCGGAGCAGGTCGGCCTGGCCGAGGCTGTAGCCGGCGAGGATCTGCGCGGCGCGCTGCACCTGCTCCTGGTAGACGATCAGGCCGTACGTGGGCTCGAGGATCTCGCGCAGCGGCTCCTCCAGCTCAGGATGGATCGGGGTGATCTCCTGGAGCTTGTTCTTACGAAGCGCGTAGTTGGTGTGCGAGTCGACGCCCATCGGGCCGGGACGGTACAGCGCCAGGACGGCGGAGATGTCCTCGAAGTTGTCCGGCTTCATCAGGCGCAGCAGCGAACGCATCGGCCCGCCGTCGAGCTGGAACACGCCCAGCGTGTCGCCGCGGGCCAGCAACTCGTACGCCTTCGGGTCGTCCAGCGGGAGTTTCAGCAGGTCGAGCTTCTGACCGTGGTTGAGCTCGACGTTCCGGTTGGCGTCGTCGAGGATGGTCAGGTTGCGCAGGCCGAGGAAGTCCATCTTCAGCAGGCCGAGCGTCTCGCACGTCGGATAGTCGAACTGCGTGATGATCACGCCGTCGCTGGCCCGGCGCATGAGCGGGATGTGGTCGATGATCGGCTCGGCGGACATGATGACGCCGGCGGCGTGCACACCGGTCTGCCGGATCAGGCCCTCGATGCCGCGCGCGGTGTCGATGACCTTCTTGACGTCGGGGTCGGTCTCGTAGAGCCCGCGGACCTCGCCGGCCTCGTTGTACCGCTTGTCCTCCTTGTTGAAGATGCCGCCGAGGGTGATGCCCTTGCCCATGACGTCCGGCGGCATCGCCTTGGTGATCTTGTCGCCGACCGCGAACGGGTAACCCAGCACCCGGGCCGAGTCCTTGATGGCGGCCTTGGCCTTGATCGTGCCGAACGTGGCGATCTGGGCGACCTTGTCCTCGCCCCATTTCTCGGTCACGTAGCGGATCACCTCGGCCCGCCGCCGGTCGTCGAAGTCGATGTCGACATCGGGCATCGAGACACGCTCGGGGTTCAGGAACCGCTCGAAGATCAGGCCGTGCGGGAGGGGGTCGAGGTCGGTGATGCCCATGGCGTACGCGATCAGCGAACCCGCCGCCGAGCCACGGCCCGGTCCCACCGCGATGCCGTTGTCCTTGGCCCACTGGATGAAGTCGGCGACCACGAGGAAGTACGCCGGGAAGCCCATCGAGATGATGACGCCCAGCTCGTAGTCGGCCTGCTTGACGTGGGACTCCGGGATGCCGTCCGGGAAGCGCTTGCGCAACCCCTCGAAGGCCATGTGCCGGAAGTACTCCTCCTCGGTGAAGCCGTCCGGGATCGGGAACCGCGGCATCAGGTTCTTGAAGGTGAACATCCCCTCGGTGTCCACCTTCTCGGCCACCAGCAGGGTGTTGCGGCAACCCTCCTGCCAGGCCTCTGAGGAGTCGACGGCGCGCATCTGATCGGCCGACTTCACGAAGTAGCCGGAACCGTCGAAGCGGAACCGGTTGGGGTCGGCCACGTTGCTGCCGGTCTGCACGCACAGGAGCACGTCGTGCGCCGCAGACTGCTCCTCGTGCACGTAGTGCGAGTCGTTGGTGACCAGCGGCGGGATGTTGAGCTTCTTGCCGATCTCCAGCAGGCCGTCGCGGACCCGCCGCTCGATCGACAGGCCGTGATCCATGATCTCCAGGAAGTAGTGCTCCTTGCCGAGCGCCTCCTGGTACTTCGCGGCGGACTTCAGCGCCTCGTCGAAGTGACCCAGCCGCAGCCGGGTCTGCACGATGCCGGACGGGCAGCCGGTGGTGCCCATGATGCCCTCGGCGTGCTCCGCGATGATGTCGAAGTCCATGCGCGGGTACTTACCGAGCTGGCCCTCCATGGAGCCGCGTGAGTTGAGCCGGAAGAGGTTCTTCAGACCGACCGCGTTGCGCGCCCACATGGTCATGTGCGTATACGCACCGTTACCGGAGACGTCGTCCGATTTCTGCTCCGGCCGACCCCACTTGATGCGCTTCTTGTCCAGCCGGGACTCCGGCGCGACATAGGCCTCGACGCCGATGACCGGGGTCACACCGGCGGCTTTTGCCTGCGTGTAGAAGTCGTAGGCGCCGTGCATGTTGCCGTGGTCGGTGATCGCCGCGGCCGGCATGCCGAGCCGCTTCGCCTCCGCGAGAAGTTCCTTGATCCGGGCCGCCCCGTCGAGCATTGAATACTCTGTGTGCACATGCAGGTGCACAAACGAGTCAGACACCCGGAACCCCCTCTTCCAAATGACAGCGCAGAGAAGCCTAGCCCCGGCGTACGACAGAACCTACTCCGCGAAGGGCTCCAACATCACCGACGCCGCGCGGAGCCAGGCCTGCCTCGTCTCCTGCTGCAGGTCGCCGTACTCGATCGAGGAACCGACCTCGAGAGCCGGGTCGTAGGGCACCACGGCGACCGCCCTGGTCCGGGTCGCGAAGTGCCGCTTGAAGTCCTCCAGCAGCGGCAGATTGCCCGGCGACGGGCACGAGATAAGCGTCACGGCGTTGGCCACCATGTCGCCCTGCCCGCCCTCCTCCAGAACGTCGAGCATCCAGTCGGCGGTGAAGGCGGCGTCCTCCCGGGGGACCGTGGTGATCACCAGCTGGTCGGCCGACCGCATCACGGTCTGCCAGTTGACGCTCTCCACGTTGTTGCCGGTGTCGACGCAGATCACGTCGTGGGTCCGCCGGAGCAGGTCCATCACCCGGCGCACGGTGCCCTGGTCGAGGCGCTGGGCGAACCGTGGGTTCTCCTCGCCGGCCAGGACGTCGTAGGAGCCGTCGGAGGCGTGCCGCAGGTAGGCGTCCAGTTCCTGGAGCAGGGCGTCACCGTGCAGGCTCTCGATCCGCATCAGATCCGCCAGCAGGTGCTTTATGGTCCGCGCGTGCCGGGCGCTGCCGGCCCGAAGGCCGAGAGTGCCGCGCAGCTCGTTGTCGTCCCAGGCGAGCACACCGCGGCCGCGGACGCTGCCGATGGTGGCCGCGGCCAGCACGGTCGCGGTGGTCTTGTGCACGCCGCCCTTGGGATTGGCGAAGGCCAGCACCCGTGGCTTGCCGAGCTTGCGCCGCATGATCGAGACGGCGCGGTCCATGCCGTCCTCGGAGCGCGTCTGCCGCCACTCGATCCGGGCGGCCGCCGGGGCCGGGGAGACCGGCGCGGCGGCGCGGCCGGGAGCCGGCTGCGGCGACGGTGCCGGCATCTGTGGCTGGGCCGGCGCGGGGGCCTGCGGGTACGCCTGCGGGGGTGCGTAGGCCTGAGCGGGCTGGGCGTAACCGTTCGGAGCCGGTGGGGCGTAACCGTTGGCGGGCTGCGTGTACCCATACGCCGACGGCGGCTGCTGGGCCGGCGGCACGGGCGGGGATTGCTGCGCCGGCTGCTGCGGCTGCGATCGCGGCGTCGGCTCGAAGAAGCTGTGCTGCTCGGGCTCGCGCCGGCCCTGCCAGCGCGGATCGAGCGGGTTGATCGGCCGTTGCGGAACAGCGGGACGCTGCGGCTCGGCCGGTTGACGCTCGAAGGCGCCCGGCTGCTGAGGCGCCTGCCGCGGGTCGAGCGGATTGACCGGACGGCCCACCGACGCCGAGCCACGGGTCGGCAGCTGCTGGCCCCACTGCTGTTGCTGCTGCTGCGTCTCCGGCTGCTTGGGCGCCTCTTCCGGCTCCTCGCTGCGGCCGGCGTGCCGGGCACGGTCGAGCAGCGCCCGCCAGCGCGGGGCTGGTTCCGCAGGCCGGCCCCAGCCGGTCTCGGTCCCGTCCACGGCTCGTCCTTTCTGCGCCTACCCGGCATCATTCACGGCGATGGTGTCGCTCGCCCCTGACAGGCTACGGATGAGACCCTATTCGGGCCACCGACCGACCGCCCATCCCCCGGTCGTTCTTGATCACACGACCACGTCCCGGAAAACCTAACGGCCGGGTTCTCCACCGGATGCCCCCGGAGACCCGCCCCTTCCCTCATGAGCTGGACTCGCATCCGCTGCCGAGGGTACGGCACCCGAACCCTCGGAAGGGAATACGGCGGACGACGGTGTCGGAGCTGAAATGTCTGGTGAGGCAGATGTCACATCTACCTCGATCGACGACGGTAACGGGGGCGGGGTGGCCGGGGCAACGCTCACCGGCATGGATGGCACGGCGGACGGCTCCGGCGACACCACGTCCACCTCCTCCGGCAGCGGCGGGCGGAACTCGGTGCGATCCAGCTGCCGCACCTCCGGTGCCGGATCCACCACCCGCACCCAGGGCCGGGCCGAGATCCCGTCGAGCACGGCCGGCGTGGCCCGGACGACCGCGGCGAACACGCAGTCACAGCCGGCCCGGTACGACGCGGCCTCCTCGCCGGCCACCCGCGCCGCACTCTCGTACGCCGCCCGCAGCCGTACCTCGTTGCGCCCCTCACCGGTCAGCGCCCCGCTCAGCCGCTGATAGTCGGCGCGCTCCCGGTCGCGGGCCTGCGCCGCGTGCAGCATGCCCGTGGTGACGTCGCCGGGCAGCACCACCACCGGGATCCGCACCACCGGGGTCCGGGTCTCCTCCAGGGGCACCCGCGTGTAGACCTGGGCCACCTGGGCGCCCGCGAGCATCGCGGGCAGGCCGTCGGCGGCCGTGTACCGCTTGAAGGCGACCAGCGCCCACGTCTCGCCACCGACCGGGGCCGACGGGCCGGTGAGCCGGGCGAGCTCGTCCCGGGAGGACCTCAGATAGCCGGCGACCGACTGGCCCTCCACGACACCCACCCGGAGCACGTCGCCGGCCTCGTCATCGGCCGGGAGCTCCCGATCGGCCCAGAGGACCACCAGAACCAGGGCGACGATAGCGGCCAGCGCCACTCCGGCCATGACCTGCAACCGGAGCGCGGCGCCCCCGAACCCGACGAGGACTGCCCGCATACGAGGAGCGGGGCCCACGTGTACTCCCGACGGTCAGCCGGCGTCCTGAAGGACGTCCAGCGCGTATTTCAGGTCGTCAGGGTAATCGCTGACGAACCGCACCTCCTCATACGTCCGGGGGTGGACGAACGCCAGCTCCCGTGCGTGCAGCCACTGCCGGCCGAGCTTCAGCCGGGCGGCGAGGGTGGGGTCGGCACCGTACGCCGTGTCGCCCACGCACGGGTGCCGCATCGCCGACATGTGCACCCGGATCTGGTGCGTCCGGCCGGTCTCCAGCCGTACGTCGACCAGGCTGGCCGACCGGAACGCCTCGAGCGTGTCGTAGTGGGTGACGCTCGGCTTCCCGTCGGACATGACCGCGAACTTCCAATCGGCGGTCGGGTGCCTGTCGATCGGCGCGTCGATGGTGCCCCGCAGCGGGTCCAGGTGTCCCTGGACCACCGCGTGGTACCGCTTCTCCACCTCGCGTTCCTTGAAGGCCCGCTTCAGGAAGGAGTACGCCTGCTCGCTCTTGGCCACCACCATGAGGCCGGTGGTGCCCACGTCGAGCCGGTGCACGACGCCCTGCCGCTCGGCGGCGCCGCTGGTGGCGACGTTCTGCCCCATGGCGGCCAGACCGCCGATCACGGTGGGGCCGGTCCAGCCGGGGCTCGGGTGCGCGGCGACGCCGACCGGCTTGTCGACCACCACGATGTCGTCGTCGCTGTAGATGATGCCGAGACCGTGCACCGGCTCGGCGACCACGGCCGGGGCGGCGACCGGCGACGGCAGGGTCACCTCGAGCCAGGAACCGGCCGCGACCTTCTCCGACTTGGGCCGGGGAATGCCGTCGACCAGCGCGTCACCCGACTCGACGAGGGTGGCCGCCGCGGTCCGGGACAGGCCGAACAGCCGCGAGACGGCCTGGTCCAGCCGCATCCCGTCGAGCCCGTCCGGCACCGGCAGGGATCGCTGTCCGCTCACGCTGTACTTCCCTCTTCGGTCGTCTGGCCGGCCGCGTCGGCCTTCTTCTTCTCGCTCACCAGACGGGTGCCGTCCCGCTGACGACCGGTCAGCTCGAGCGCCACGGCCAGGCAGACCCCGACCGTGAGGCAGCTGTCCGCGATGTTGAAGACGGCGAACTTCTCGCCGTACGGCGCGAACACGCTGATCATGTCGACCACGTGACCGTGGAACGGCCCCGGCGCACGGAACAGCCGGTCGCCCAGGTTGCCCAGGGCACCACCCAGCACCAGTCCCAGCGAGAGCGCCCACGGCACCGACCGCAGCCGGGTCGCCAGCCACACGATCACGCCGACCACCACGAGGGTGATCACCGGGAAGATGAAGGTGTAGTCACTGCCGAAGCTGAACGCCGCTCCGCTGTTGCGCAGCAGCGACAGATAGACCAGACCACCGAGGATCCGGACCGGCTCGCCGGGATCCAGATTCTCGGTGGAGAGGTGCTTGACCCACTGGTCGACCGCCACGGCGATGACCGCGGTCGCGGCCAGGACGGCCACCGCACGGGTGGTGAACCCCCGCGTGGCCTGTTCGTCGGCGTTCAGCGTCGTTCCTCCAACTGCTTGCAAGAGACACAGAGAGTGGCGGAGGGGAACGCAGCCAGCCGTTCGACCGGGATCTGGGTGCCGCACCGCTCACACCAACCGTAGTTGCCCTGCCCGAGACGATCGATCGCGCGTTCGACCTGTGTGATCCGCTCGAGCAGGTTGTTGGCCAGCGTGATCTCCTGCTCCCGCTCGAACGTCTTGGTGCCGGTGTCGGCCTGGTCGTCCCCGGCCGAGTCGGCCAGCCGCTCGCGCTGCAGCTCGGTGATCTCACTGAGCGACTGATCGTACTCGGCCTGCAACTCGTCGAGCCGCGCGACCAGCGCCTGCCGGATCTGCTCGGTCTCCGCCTCACTCCGGGTCCGCTCGGCGGCGGCTCCAGTCGTATCGGGCCGGGTCTCCGTTGCCTTGGCCATCGTCGCTCCCTCGGCCGCCGTGCGGCGGCGATCAGCGGTCTGCGGAACCGGGCGGCCGATTCGCCGGGCCGCGCCGTTCCCTGGTCTGTCCCCGTGGTGTCCGGGCCCCGTGGGCGCCCGGGTCCGGCGGGCGGCCTCGTTCGCCGCCGTAGATCTTCCCCTACCTGCACAAACGGCGCGGCTGGAAAACAGCCGCGCACTCCGGAGGGTGGCAAGAATACGGAACGTGAAGTAGCCGGACAACCCGCCATCACTCACCAGAAAGGACAAACGGCACCAAAATGCTCGGACACTCATGGAATTGCCAGCTTTGAACCCGAAGTGACCGAGTGACCACTATCCGTCGTCGCGAAGCTCGGTGAGCCGGCTCTCCCAAACACTCTCCGGGGCCGTCACGGTGAAGACCTTGTCCCGGCTGGTCGCGCCGAGCCGCAGCGAGACCTCGGCCGGCCGCACCCCCAGCGCGGCGGCGAGCGCCCGGCGCACCGCCTCGGTCGCCTTGCCGTCCACCGCGGGCGCACCCACCGCGACGATCAGGGCCGGACCGTGCGGGCCGTCGTAGCGACCGCCCACCCGGGTCCGGCCGGCGCCCGGGCGCACCCGGACCGGCACGGAGACTCCGGGAACCCGCGAACTCACCGCTGCTGCGCGACCGCCGCGACCAGCCGGTCGACCGGCCGGCACAGGCCGCACGGACTGAACCCGAGCTCGACCGCCTCATTGGCGGGCAGCGGCTCGGTCAGCCGGCCGACCAGGTGCGGGCAGTCGGCCATGTGGTAGCGGGGCCGCCCGTCGACCACCAGCACCTCGGTGTCGAAGCGCGCGACCATCACGGCGTCAGCGGGACGCACCGACTGCGGCAGGGGTTCGTCGTCCGGATCGTCATCATCCGGGTCGGCGAACTCGTCGGCCGGCTCGGGCGTCTCGGCAGCGGCCGCGGCGGGCCGCCAGGCGTGTTCATCGGCACCGTCGTCCGCGGACAGCCCGGCGGATCGGGAAGCGGAATCATCCGCCGAGTCAGAATCGGCATAGTCTGCGCCGACCGGCACCGAGGACCCTCCACGGTCACCCAGACGGGTGGAGGTGTCTCGTGCCCCGGCCGCGCGGGCCTCGTCCACGTCGGCCGCCGAGGGCCGTCCGGCGGGTTCCTCGTAGTGGACGGATTCGCCTGCGGTGGGTGCCGGCGCGGAGGCAGAATCTTCGGCGAAGGCGGGAGCGGGGGCCACCGGCTCGTCGAAATCAGGGTCGTGCCCGGCGCGACGATCGGGCCGGCCCACCCGGACGTGCGCCGCCTCGGACGTCTCCGCCGCACGACGGGCGGCGGCCTGACGGGTGCCGATGACCAGAGCGACCGCGGCCAGCAGGCTGACCACGATCGAGGTTATGAGAAGACTGCTCGAGCCGTTGACCAGGCCCAACGCGAGAAACAGAACCGCGACGGGGATGAGCAGGAGACTAGCAACGATCATGGCTCATCCTCGTCGCGGTGCGGTGGGCCGGGGTCAGCGGCCCGATTCGATGGAGTTGGTGCGGCCACCGCTGTAGGAGCCGGCGAGACCGGCCGCGGCCAGGCCACCGGAACCACCGACGGCGCGGCCCGAGTCGGCCCGCGTCAGCTCGGCCTCGAGGCCCTGACCACGACCGTCCAGGTCACGCAGCTGGCTCTCCAGGTAGGCCTTGAGGCGAGTGCGGTACTCCCGCTCGAACTGCTTCAGCTCCTCGATGTGCTTCTGCAGCGCGGTCCGCTTCGCGTCCAGGCCGCCCATGGCCTCCTGGTGGCGCTGGCGGGCGTCGCGCTCGAGGGCGTCGGCCTTGGCCCGCGCCTCACGGGTGACCTCCTCCGCCTTGGAGCGGGCGTCGGAGAGAAGCTTGTCGGCCTCACGGCGCGCGTCGGCGACGTGGTCGTCGGCGGTGCGCTGGGCCATCATCAGGACGCGCAGGGCCTGCTGCTCGCCGTCCGCACCGCTCGCGGCAGCGCCGGGGCCGGGGCCCTGAGCGCGGACCTGCTCCAGCTCGGCCTGCATCTGACGGGCCGCCTGCTCGGCCGCCGTCTTGTCCCGCTGCACGCGGTCCAGCTGCGCTTTCAGGTCGTTGAGCTCGGCCGCGAGCCGGGGGTCGGCACTCGGGCCGGCCGGTGCGCCACCACGACCGCCGCGCTCCACCTGCGCACGCAGCTCGTTGTTCTCCTCGATGAGACGGGCAAGCTCGCGCTCCACCTCGTCAAGGAAGGCGTCGACCTCCTCCTCGTCATACCCCCGCTTGCCGATCGGGGGCTTCTTGAAGGCGACGTTATGAACGTCGGCCGGGGTCAGCGGCATCGAAACTCCTCGGGTCAGTCGCGGCCGCGGTTGGGGCTGCTGTCTAGCTGTAGTTCACGATCAATCTTGCGAGTACCACGTCCATGAGCACGAACAGGATAACCAGCAGCACGATGGAAGCCAGGTCCAAACTCACGTTACCAATGCGCAGCGGTGGGATCACACGCCTCAACGCCTTGAGGGGCGGATCCGTGACGCTCCACACGGTCTCGAGTGCGGCCGACGCGCCCCGGCTCGGCTGCCAGCGCCGTCCGTACTGGAGCACCGCACTCAGCACGAACCTGGCCAGCAGCACGATGAAGAAGAGGTAGAGCGATATGTAGAGAATCTGGAGCACGATCGACAGCACGTCAGGTGGATCCCTCGTTCGGGTCAATCAAATCCGGGTCTCAGGTCAGCCTCGGGGTCACGATCGCCGGGCGGCCACCGCCCGGAACCGATCGACTGCGAGGTCCGATCAGCCCTGGGTGAAGAAGCCGCCTTCAGCGATCTTGGCCTTGTCCTCCGCGGTGACCTGGACATTCGCCGGAGAGAGCAGGAAGACCCGGTTGGTGACGCGCTCGATCGTACCCCGGAGGCCGAAAGCCAGCCCGGCGGCGAAGTCGACCAGGCGCCGGGCGTCCGACTCGTCCATCTCGGTGAGATTGATGATCACTGGCACACCGTCGCGGAAGTGCTCGCCGATCGTCCGCGCCTCCCGGTACGTGGTCGGGTGCAGCGTGGTGATCTGGTACCGCTGCTCCTCCTCGGCCGGCCGCTGGTGCACCGGCTGCGGGTGGGCCACCGGCTGGGGCTTGAGCGCGAGGTTCTCACGGGTGGAGTAGGTCAGCGCCGCGGACTGCTCGGGCGCCGGCGCGGGCCGGGTGATGGAGCGGACGCTCGCCCGATCGAGACGCTCGCTCTCCTCCCGGTCCAGGTCGGCGCGGGCGGCGATCCGCTCACGCTCGCGGCGCTCGGTGCGCGCCCGCGGGACGGTGCGCTCCTCCTCGTCGTCGTCCTCGGCGAACTCGTCCGAGTAACGGTCACTGGAGTAGCGGTCCCGGTCACGATCGCGGTCACGATCACGATCCCGGTCGCGTTCACGCGAACGGTAGGAACTCTCCCGGTAAGCGCGGTCGTCGTACCCGCGGTCGTCGTCCTCCTCGACGAGGCCGAGCCAGACGCCCGCCTTGCGAAATGCGCCGCCGCTCATGCCACCCCTCCCGACCGAGAGTCCATGCCCCCACCTCCGTCCGCTGTGCGGCGCGCGCCCCCTCGGCGTGCCGCGTCCCCCCTTACGAGCCGGAGGATCGGATCCGAATCGGACCTCGACCCAACGTCCCGTTACGACGCCGCGTCGTCCAATGCGAGACCCGTGCCGGTTCGTCGCGTTGAACAACACCTGTGTAGTTTGCTGCCCGCCGCAAGGCTACCGCAGCGAGTTTCGCATCCCGAGTAAAGAAGTACCGATCCGTACGTGTGTCGCCCCGTGCAGAATCGCGGCCTCGAGGTCGCCGCTCATACCCGCCGAGACGGTCGTCGAACCGGGGTGGCGGGAGGCCATCTCACCAGCGATGACGGCCAGCCGGGCGAAAGCCTGGCCGGGGTCCTCGCCGAGCGGCGCCACCGCCATCAGCCCACCCAGCCGCAGCCCCGGCGACGACACCACTGCGTCAGATACCCGCCAGAGATCATCACCGGTCACGCCCCCACGCGCCGGGTCGCCGTCGAGGCTCAGCTGGATGAGGACCTCGAGCGGCACCTCACGATCCGCCGCGGCCCGGCCCAGCGCCTCGGCCAGGCGCACCGAGTCCACCGACTCCACCACGTCGGCGTACGCGACGACCGATCTCGCCTTGTTGCGCTGCACCCGGCCGACGAAGTGCCAGCGCAGGCCCACTCCGCCGCCGCGCACCGCCTCCACCTTGCCGGAGGCCTCCTGATCGCGGTTCTCGCCCACGTCGGTGACGCCGAGCCCGGCGAGCAACAGGACGTCGCTCGCCGGGTAGGTCTTGGTCACCGCGGTGAGGGTCACCGCGTCCGGTGGCCTTCCGGCCGCCAGGCAGGCACGCGCGATGCGCTCCCGCACCCGTTCGAGAGAGGCGGCGAGCTCGGCGCGCCGTCCGGTGCCGGTCAAATTTCAACCTTTTTCGGGGGTACGGGAGAAAGCGTCACGAGCCGTTCTTGAGGAAGTCCGGCACGTCGACGTCGTCGAAGAGCACCCGGCTGCGCGGCGGCGGGGTGGTCGTCGACGGGGGCGGGGCGACCGGCGTGGCCGGGACCGGGGGCAGGTGGCTCCCGGTCGACGGCGCCGGCACCTTGCGGGCCGGCTCGGACGGCCGGTAGGCGGGCGCACCCGCGTCGAAGCCGGCCGCGATCACGGTGACCCGCACCTCGTCACCGAGAGCGTCGTCGATGACCGCACCGAAGATGATGTTCGCGTCCGGGTGGGCCGCATCGGTCACCAGCTGCGCCGCGTCGTTGATCTCGAAGAGGCCGAGGTCCGAGCCGCCGGCGATGGAGAGCAGCACGCCGCGGGCGCCGTCCATGCTCTGCTCCAGCAGCGGGCTGGAGATCGCCTTCTCGGCGGCCTCGACCGCGCGGTTGTCGCCACGGGCGCTGCCGATGCCCATGAGGGCGCTGCCGGCGTTGCTCATGACGCTCTTCACGTCAGCGAAGTCCAGGTTGATCAGACCCGGCGTGGTGATCAGGTCGGTGATGCCCTGGACGCCGGAGAGCAGCACCTGGTCGGCCTGACGGAACGCGTCCATCATGCTGATGCCGCGGTCGCCGAGCGCGAGCAGCCGGTCGTTCGGGATCACGATCAGGGTGTCGCACTGGTTGCGCAGCTCGTCGATGCCGGCCTCGGCCTGCACCTGGCGCCGCTTGCCCTCGAAGTTGAACGGTCGCGTCACCACGCCGATCGTGAGGGCGCCCAGCTTGCGCGCGATGTTGGCGACCACGGGCGCGCCGCCGGTGCCGGTACCGCCGCCCTCGCCACAGGTGACGAAGACCATGTCGGCGCCCTTGAGCACCTCTTCGATCTCGTCCCGGTGGTCCTCGGCGGCGTTCTTGCCGACCTCGGGCTGGGCGCCGGCGCCCAGGCCACGGGTGAGTTCCCGGCCGACGTCCAGCTTGACGTCGGCGTCGCTCATCAACAATGCCTGGGCATCGGTGTTGATCGCGATGAACTCCACACCCTTGAGCCCAACTTCGATCATGCGGTTGACAGCGTTCACGCCGCCACCGCCGATGCCGACGACCTTGATGACCGCGAGGTAGTTGTGCGGAGGTGTCATCGGGCTCAGCCTTCCCTTCCGGGGTTGGCGGATGTCGACGGCCCCTGCGGTCCCGGGAACCGCACTTCGACATCCGCTGTCCTACAAGGGAGGGCGAGGAAACCCTCACCCTCTACTAGAGGTTCAGAGTTATGTCAACCAGTCGAACCTCTCGACGCAACGTATGCGGACATGCCGCCGCAACCAAAGACCCCGGGCGGCGTGTCGCGAGCGCTTAGGAGGTGAGTATCCGACTCACCCGTAACCTTGAACCTTTTATTGCGTTCATCACGCTTTGTCCGATTAACCGCATGGTCAGCGAATGGTCACCACTTTCACAGCGCTCACATCGATCTCGTCGCCCTTCTGCTTGAGCAGCACGGTCGCGACGGTGCTCTTGCGTTCGCTCTTGGTGTCGTCACCCCAGATGACCACGCGCCCCTTGCGCAACTCGAGGCGGATCTGCACCGGTGAGGGCACCGAGATGGCCACCAGCTGATCGCGCAGTTCCTCGCTGAGCGCGGCCAGCACGGTCAGGGCCGAGCCGGTGTTCCCGTCGCCGGCGCCCGGGGTGGCGAGCCGGGCCAGCGGCAGCCCTTCCGGCACAGTGGCCACCGCCCGGAACGGCACGCCCTCGTCGTCGATCAGCAGGAACCGGTCCTGCGCGGGCACCGCGGCCACCGCGGTGCGCTCCACGACCTCGACCACCACGGCCGACGGCCAGCTGCGCCGGACCAGCACACGGTCCACAGCCGGCAGGCCGCGGACCCGCGCGCCGACACCGTCCAGATCGACGCGTGCGAGCGGCCTGAGCGGCTCCACGGCCGCGGCGGAGCGGATCTCGTCCGCGGTCAGGGTGACGGCGCCGACCACCCGGACGTCACGGACCCCGAAGACCGAGGTGCCGTAGACCACCCAGGCCAGCCCGCCCGCGACCAGCAGCACACCGGCACCGATCAGCCAGGGCATGGCGGCACGCAGACGCCGCTGCCGGGCCCGGGCCATGAAACGCCGGGCCGACGGCGGTACGGCGTCCGTGTCGGCCCGGACCAGCCGCCAGTTGCGCGTGCCCCCGCCGGCCACCGGCGTCAGCCCACCAGGTCCGGGCGGTGGTCGGCCTCGGCCAGAGCGGACAGCAGCTCGTCGCCCATCAGCGAGATCGGCGGGGCGCCCATCGTCACCACCACGTCACCGGGACGGCTGCGCCGGACCACCTCGGCCGGCACGTCCTCCCAGTCCGGCACGAAGACCTTGCGGTCGGCGGGCAGGTCGATCGCGGCGGTCAGCGACCGGCCGCCCTCCCCCGGACCTCGGGTCTCCCCCGGACCGAAGACCTCCATGCAGATCACCTCGTCGGCGACCGCCAGGCCCTCGGCCAGGTCGGCCTCCAGGTCACGGGTCCGGTAGACGCGGTACGGCTGGAAGACCACCAGCAGGCGCCCGTCCCCGGCCACCTCGCGCAGCGTGCGCAGCGCCGCCTTGACCGAGGTCGGGTGGTAGGCGTACTCGTCGTACACCCGGACGCCGGCGGCGATGCCCTTGCGCTCGAAGCGGCGCCGCACCCCCGGGAAGGACTCCAGGGCCTCGGTCACCTTGGTGAGCTCGACGCCCAGCTTCAATGCGGTCAGCACGGTGGCCGCGCTGTTCAGCGCGTTGTGGGCGCCGGGCAGCGCCAGCTTGATCTCGCCGAGCGGCTGCCCGTGCAGCTCCGCCCGGTAACGTACGCCGCTCGCCGAGGAGACGATGTCGAAGATCCGCAGGTCAGAGCCGGGCGACTCGCCGTACGTGTAGAAGGTCTTGCCCTGGGATTTCAAGCCCTCGACGAGTTCCTCGGTGCCCGGACCGTCCGCGCAGGTCACCACGAACCCGTCGGACAGACCGCCGAACTCGAGGAACCCGGCCTTCAGCGTCTCCAGGTCGCCCCAGTTGTTGAGGTGGTCGCCCTCGATGTTGGTGATGATCGCGACGTGCGGCCGATAGATCAGGAACGTCCGGTCGTGCTCGTCGGCCTCGGCCACGAAGTGCGGACCGGTGCCGTGGTGCCCGTTCGACCCGGCGGCCGACATCTCACCGCCGATCACGAACGACGGATCCTGCCCGGCGTGCTGAAGGATCACCGTCATGATCGAGGTGGTGGTGGTCTTGCCGTGGGTGCCGGCCACCGCAATCGTCTTCCGGTCCGTCATGGCCGCGGCCAGCGCCTCCGAGCGGTGCAGCACGCGCAGCCCGCGGCGGCGCGCCTCCACCATCTCCGGGTGGTCCTGCGGGATCGCGGTCGAGTAGACCACCGTGTCCACGCCGTCGAGGTTGGACGCCTCATGCGCCATGTGGATGGTGCCGCCGAGCGCGCGCAGGGCGGCCAGGGCCGGCCACTCGCGCAGCTCGCTACCGGAGACCGGCACACCCCGGGTGAGCAGGAGCCGGGCCAGGCCGGCCATGCCGACCCCACCGATCCCGATCAGGTGCACACTGCCCAGGTCCTCGGCGGTCATCTCACCGGCCGGCGTCAGCTCCGCCGTGTTCACAGTTCCACTCCCTCGATAAAGCTCACTCAGCTCACCGCTTCGAGAACGAAGCGCAGCAATTGCTCGTCACCGTCACGACGGCCGTACCGGGCCGCGGCACTGCCCATCGCGGCGAGCCGCTGCCGGTCCCTGGCCAGCGGGATGATGTTGTTCTCGATCCACTCCGGCGTCAGCTCGCTGTTGTCGACGAGCATGCCGCCCCCGGACTCGACCACGGGCAGCGCGTTGCGGCGCTGCTCCTGGTTGCTGAACGGGTACGGCACGTAGATCGCCGGCATGCCGAGCGCGGTCGTCTCGGCCACCGTGATCGCCCCGCCGCGGCAGAGCATCAGGTCGGCGGCAGCGTAGCCGAGCTGCATGTCGGACAGGTAGGGCACCACCACATAGGGGACCGGAAGATCCTTCGGCACGTCGAACGGGTCGTTGCGCCCGCCCTGCACGTGCAGCACCTGGATGCCGGCGTGCGCGAGCCGCTTGGCCGCCGCGGCCACCGCCAGGTTGATCGTGCGGGCGCCCGAAGATCCGCCGGAGACGAACAGCACCGGCAGGTCCGGGCGCAGCCCGAAGTGGTAGAGCGCCTGCGGGCGCAGCGCGGGCCGGTCCATCTGGGTGATCCCGGTGCGTAGTGGCACGCCGACCAGCCGGGCGTTGCGCAGTGCCTCGGCCTGCTCCAGCTGGTGCGGGAAGCCGACGGCGACCCGCTTGGTGAACTTCATGCCCATCCGGTTCGCGACGCCGGCCGGCACGTTCACCTCGTGGATCACGATCGGCATCTCACGGCGCCACGCGGCCAGGTAGGCCGGCACCGACACGTACCCGCCGAAGCCGACGACCACCTCGGCCTGCACCTCGTCGATGATCTCGCCGGCCGCGTGCGCGGACTTGTACATCCGGTCCGGCGTGCGCAGCAGATCGAGGTTGAGCGTCCGGGGAAGCTGGAAGGCCGGAATGACCCTCAGGTCGTAACCGGCCGCCGGGATCAGCTCGTTCTCCATGCCCTTGGGGCTGCCCAGGGTGGTGATCCGGATGTCCGGGAAGTGGCGTCGCAGCGCGTCGGCGAAGGCGAGCAGCGGATAGATGTGACCGCCGGTGCCTCCTCCGGCGAGCACGACCGACCGCAGCGGACCCATCACCGTCTCCTTCCCTCCCCCACGCCCGCGGGCGGCTTGGCACCGGACGCCTTCTTCGGGGCACCGGCACGCTGTTCACCCGGCCGCCGCGGCGGGGGGAGCGGCGGCAGCGGGGCCCAGACTAGCCGTACCCATCGAGGCGTCGGACGGGCGTTCAGGGCTCGCGACGCCTCGGGCTCCGCGCGGGCGAACGACGCCAGGATGCCGACCGCCGCCATGGTCACCACAAGGGCGGTGCCACCAGCGGAGATGAACGGCAACGGCAGGCCCGTGATGGGCAGCAGACCGACCACGCCGCCCATGTTGATCACGGCCTGCGCGACCAGCCAGGTGGTGATCGCGGTGGCGGCGAGACGACGGAACGGGTCGCCGACCCGGCGGGCGATCCGGAAGCCGGTGTACGCCAGCACCGAGAGCAGAGCCAGCACCACGCTGCAGCCGACCACCCCGAGTTCCTCGGCGACGATCGCGAAGATGAAGTCGTTACCGGCCTCCGGCACCCAGCCCCACTTCAGGGCGCTCTCCCCCAGGCCGACGCCGAACCAGCCGCCCTCGAAGATCGCCGAGCGGCCCTGGATCAACTGATAGCAGTACTCACCGGCCGGGCTGGAGGTGTCGCACTGCTCCAGCGGTTCCAGGAAGGAGGTCAGACGGCGCCATCGGTAGTTCTCCGCCTCGGCCGCACCGGAACCCGCGCCGCGGGAGGCGGCCGCGATCAGCAGGCCGACACCGGCCAGGCCCAGCACGCCCAGCGCGCCGAACACCCGCAGCCGGACACCGGCCGCCCAGAGCAGGCCGACGATCAGCGCCAGCAGCACCAGCATGGTGCCCAGGTCGTTGTACCCGACCAGGATGAAGAGCAGGCCGACGACTGGGAAGAGCGGCATGGCCAGCTCACGCCAGTGACCCAGGTTCGGCCCCTTGCGGGCGATCATGTCGGCGCCCCAGAGCACGATGCCGAGCTTGGCCAGCTCGCCGGGCTGGATGCTGAACGACCCGATCAACAACCAGTTCAGATCGGCCGCGATCGGGCCGATGTGCGGGTCCTTCGGGTCGAGCACATCGATCGAGGCGAGACCGCTGATCGTGGCCAGCAGGGTGAGCAGCACGATCGCGACACCCAGCACGACCTTGCTGATGGCTCGCAGGGTCACCGCGGGCAGCCGTTGGAAGATCCAGAACGCGACCAGGCCGAGCAGCGCGTACACGGCCTGGCTGCTGATCTCGGTGAAGGCGTTTCCGGTCTTCGCGTAGGCCTTCACGCTGGTGGCCGAGAAGACCATGGTCAGCCCGATCATCAGCAGCAGGCCGCAGCTGGCGATCAACAGGTAGTACGACGACAGGGGTCTGGCCAGCAGCCCGTGCACCGCGGGCAGGAGCTGCCGGCTCAGTGACGGGCGGGCCATTTGAGAACGGTCGTCCGCCATACCCCCATCATCGTCCGATGTCCACACATGGACGCACACCGTCGATGGCGTGTCGCATCCGCAATTGTCATGTACGCCACGGGCCGGCGGACACATCCGGTCCGCCGGCCCCACGGAGAAACTTCCCGTGCGGATCAGCGCATGCGGTGGTTACGACCCGACCGATCCGGCACAGAGGTCCATGAATGTCGCCTCACCGGACGTCCGTTCATGGGGTACCCGGAGGACCGGGCGGTCCTTCAGGGCCGGGAGGACCGGACGGACCCTCAGGGCCGGGAGGACCGGACGGACCCTCAGGACCCGGAGAACCGGACGGACCCTCAGGACCCGGAGAACCGGACGGACCCTCGGGACCCGGAGAACCGGGAGGACCGGACGGACCTTCAGGACCCGGAGAACCGGGAGGACCGGACGGGCCCTCAGGACCTGGAGAACCGGACGGACCTGGAGAGCCCGACGGACCTGGAGGACCGGACGGACCTGGAGAACCCGACGGACCGGGAGGACCGGACGGACCCGGCGCACCCATCTGCCCGGGTGCGCCCTGGGCCCCCACGCTTCCCGCTGGGCCGGACGGGCCCGCGGGCCCGGCCGAGCCCGCGGGCCCGGCGGAACCCGCAGGTCCAGCGGAACCCGCAGGTCCAGCGGAACCCGCCGGTCCCGGCATGCCTCGCGGACCTTCAGAACCCTCGGGTCCTGCCGGGCCGGCAGCACCGGCAGGGCCGGCAGGGCCGGCCACACCTCTGGCCCCGGTGGCACCCTTCGGACCGATCTCGTCCCATTCAATGAGTCGCTCCCCCGAAGGGCAGCGGGTCGTGCTGAGAGGCACCCAGCGCATCGCGCCGGTCTGCCGGTTGATGCAGGCTCTGATGTCGGCCGGTACGGCGACCGGAGCGGGCGGCACCACGGCCGACGCACCGGTGTTCGCGTTGGCCAGGCCCGCGCCGGACGCCACGGTTGCGGTCGCCAGGGCGATGCCCACGGCTCCGGCCGAGGCGAGTAGGACACGTGTCCTCATTGCTGTTCCATCCTCTGCGGTTGCAAGTCCGAGGACCGGTGGCCGCGGTCGCCCCCCGTCCCGCGCCCGACCATCGGGCGAGCAAGGGGTTCACGACTGACGCAGGTAGGACAACGTGCAGCGCGGCCGGGTCATCTCGGCGAAGCACGATCCGACGGGATCGTCACAGTCCGACCACAGCCTAAGAAGGGACCGGCGCCTCACGGGGCGGATTGGCCGTACCGGCGGATTCCGGAAGGCATCCGGCCTCATGCACGAGGGGGTTGCGGCCCGCCGGCCGCAACCCCCTCGGTGACTCGCGGGCCGGGATCAGCCCATGACCGCCAGGTGCTCGCTGTAGAACAGGCCCAGACCGATCGCGGCGCAGATGCCCGCGATGATCCAGAACCGGACCACGATGTTGACCTCGCTCCATCCGGCCAGCTCGAAGTGGTGCTGCAACGGTGACATCCGGAAGACCCGCTTGCCGGTGGTCTTGAACGAGATGATCTGGATGACCACGGACATCGTGATGATCACGAAGAGGCCGCCGATGATGACCGAGAGCAGCGTGGTCCGGGTGGCCACGGCGAGTCCGCCGATCAGGCCGCCCAGCGCCAGCGCGCCGGTGTCGCCCATGAAGATCCGGGCCGGGTTCGTGTTCCACCAGAGGAAGCCGACACAGGCCGCGGCCGCGGCCGCCGCGATCATCGCGATCTCCAGTGGGTCCCGGACCTGATAACAGTGCAGCGCGGTCGACGAGCCGGGGTCACCGACGTAGTCGTTGTCACCGCACCAGTGCCGGTACTGCCAGAAGCCGATCAGCGAGTAGGCGCCGAGGACCAGGATCGACGCGCCGGTGGCGAGACCGTCGAGGCCGTCGGTGAGGTTCACGCCGTTCGACATCGCCATGATCACGAAGACGAACACCATGACCGAGCCGACCTTGCCGACGTCCAGCCAGCTCACGTCGCGGATGAACGAGATCTTCTCGCTGGCCACGGTCTGGCCGTTGGTGCTCGGGAAGTACAGCGCGGCGATACCGAACACGGTGCCGATCACCAGCTGTCCGAGGAGCTTGCCCTTGGCGCTGAGACCGTCCGAGTTGCGCTTGCGCACCTTGAGGAAGTCATCCATGAAGCCGACCGCGCCGCAGAACACGAAGAGACCGAGCAGGACCAGCGCGGTCATGGTCGGCTTCTCCTGGGCGATCTGCCGCTCCGGGAGGGTGGTCAGCGCCAGGTGCCCGGCGGCGTACGCGAACAGGGTGGCGAGGATGAACGCCACGCCGCCCATCGTGGGGGTGCCCCGCTTGCCCAGGTGGGTCTGCGGGCCGATGGTCCGGATCGGCTGGCCGGCCTTAAGCGCCGAGAAGACCCGGATCGCGAGGGGCGTACCGAAGAGCGAGATGAGAAAGGCGACCGCGGCCGCGACGATGACTGCCCTCACGTGGGCTGAACCTCCTCGGGGTGCCGCAGCCAGTCGGCGACATCCCATGTGCGGTAGCGGGAACCCTTGACCAGCACGACGTCGTCGGCGCGCAGGTCCGCTTGCAGAATCTCGATCGCGGCGGCCTGGTCTGCGGCGAGGAGCCCCGTACCCCGCCACCCGTCCACTCCGGCCGCGCCGTCCAGGATCGGACCCGCCTTGCCGGTCACCGCGATCAGCCGGTCCACGCCCAGCTCGGCGGCGAGCCGGCCGACCTCAGCGTGTCCGGACACCTCGTGCTCACCGAGCTCGGCCATGAAGCCGAGGACGGCGGTGGTGCGTCTGCCCTCACCCATCGCGGCCAGCGCCCGCAGGGCGGCCGAGGTCGAGGACGGATTGGCGTTGTACGAGTCGTCGACGACCGTGACGCCGTCGGGCCGGGTGAAGACGTCCATCCGGCGCTCGGAGGCGATGCCGACCTCGCCGAGTGCGACGACCAGCTCCTCGAAGGTCATCCCGGCCGCCAGCGCCACGGCACCGGCGGCGAGGGTGTTCGCGACCTGGTGCTCGCCGGCCACGGCGAGCCGGACGACGCCGGTCCGGGAACCGTCGGAGAGGGTGTACGACGCACGACCGGCCGCGTCGAGCGTGACGTCCGAGGCGGTGAGCGACCCGGTCGACCCGACCAGGACCACGGAGGCGGAGGTACGCGACGCCATGGCGGCCACCAGCGGGTCGTCCGCGTTCAGGACCGCGACACCGGACGACGGCAGCGCCTCGACCAGCTCGCCCTTGGCCAGCGCCGTACCCTCCATCGAGCCGAACTCGCCGATGTGGGCCGCGCCGATGTTGAGCACCACGCCGATCGACGGGCGGGCGATCCCGGTCAGGTAGCTGATGTGCCCGACGCCGCGGGCGCCCATCTCCAGCACCAGGAACCGGGTCTCGGCGCTCGCCTGCAGCACCGTGTACGGGAAGCCGAGCTCGTTGTTGAGCGAGCCGGGCAGCGCCACCGTGGGCCCGAGACGCGACAGCAGCTGCCCGATGTAGTCCTTGGTGGTGGTCTTGCCGGAGGAACCGGTCAGACCGATCACGGTGAGCTTGTCGAGCCGCGACACCACGGCCCGGGCCAGCGCGGCCAGGGCGCCCCGCGGGTCCTCGACGACGACGCCGGGCACGCCGGTGTCCCGCGAGCCCAGCACGGCCGCCGCACCCGCCTGCGCCGCGACGCCCGCGTAGTCGTGACCGTCGGCCTTCTCACCGGTGAAGGCCACGAACAGGCCGCCCGGCCCGATCTTGCGGGAGTCGTACTCGGCGGGTCCGGTCACGATCACCGACGGGTCGCCGACGACGGTGCCGCCGGTGATCGAGGCGATCTCGGCCACGGAGAGCGGGATCATGCGCGGGCCTCCAGAGCGGCGGCGAGCTCGATACGGTCGTCGAACGGCAGCACCTCGCCGTTCACCTCCTGGCCCTGTTCGTTGCCCTTGCCGAGCACCGCGATCACGTCACCGGCCGCGGCCAGACGGACCGCCTCGACGATCGCGGCGCCACGGCCGGCCACCTCGATGACCTTGGCGGGTGTGGCGGCCTCCTCGGCTCCCCGGCGCAGCCCCGTGCGTACGAAGGAAGGGTCTTCGGTCCTGGGGTTGTCGTCGGTGATGATCACCAGGTCGGCACCCTGCGCCGCGGCCTCGCCCATCAGTGGCCGTTTGCCCTGGTCCCGATCACCGCCGGCGCCTATCACGCAGATCAGCCGGCCGCCGCGCGTCGTGGCCAGGCCGCGCAGGGCCGCGAGCGCGGCGACGATCGCGTTGGGCTTGTGGGCGTAGTCGACGACGCCGAGGACGTCACCGGGCGCCCGCACCAGCTCCAGCCGGCCGGGTACGCCACGACAGGCGGCGATGCCCTCACCGGCCGTCCGGGCGTCGACGCCCGCGGCGACCAGCAGGGCCAGCGCGAGAAGCGCGTTCGCGACGTTGTGCAGGCCGGGCAGAGCCACCCCGGTCTCCACCGTCACACCGCCCGGGCCGTGCGCGGTGAACCGCTGACCGAATTCGGCCGGCCGGACGTCGGAGGCCCACCAGGTCGCCGCCCGGTCGCCGGCCGCCGAGTAGGTGACCGTCGACGGCTTGAGCAGCGGCCGCAGCGCCGGGTCGTCGAGATTGATCACCTCGGCGGCCGAGCGGCCGTCGAAGAGCCGGGCCTTGGCCTCGAAGTAGTCCTCGGTCGTCGGGTGGAAGTCGAGGTGGTCCTGACCGAAATTGGTGTAGCCGCCGGCCGCGAAGCGGATGCCGTCGGCCCTGCCCATCACCAGCGCGTGGCTGGAGACCTCCATGACCACCGCCTCGACGCCGCGCTCGACGCCGGTGGCGAGGATCGCCTGCAGATCGGTGGCCTCCGGGGTGGTCCGCACGCTCTTGACCACCAGCTCACCGAGCCGGGTCTCCACCGTGCCGACCAGGCCGGTGACCCGCCCGGCGGCCCGCAGACCGGCCTCGACCAGGTACGACGTCGAGGTCTTCCCGGCCGTGCCGGTGATGCCGATCATGGTCAGCCGTCGCGACGGCTCGCCGTAGATCGCCGCCGACGCCGCCCCGAGCACCGCCCGGGGATGGTCGGCCACCAGCACCGGCAGCCCCGCGGCGACCGCCGCGGCAACGCCGGCCGGATCGGTCAGCACGGCCACCGCGCCGGAGCGGGCGGCATCGGCGACGAACTCCGCGCCGTGCCGGTTCGCGCCGGGCAGGGCCGCGTAAAGGTCACCCGGACGCACCTCCCGGCTACTGTGCGTGACGCCGGTGACCGGGACGTCACCGCCGGTCAAAGCTGCCGGTAGCAGCTCCGCGAGCCGCCCCAACAGGCACGGCGCGACGGTCTCGGGACGTGGAATGCCGGACACGGCGTCAGACCCTACCCCGTCCCTGAGGGCTTGCTGTCAACGCCATGCGGCCCGCGTCATTCCTTGATCTTGAAGGTTGGCGGCTTGCTACCGGCCGGTGGCACATGGTTATGCAGCAGGACGTAGGACATCATGTCGCTGAACGCCGGAGCGGCCACGTCGCCACCACCGCCGCTGCTGACGTCCATCGATACCGCGATCACGTACCGGGGGTTCTCCGCCGGGGCCATGCCGATGAACGAACTGGCGTTGTGGCTGGTGTACTGGCCGTCGATGAGCAGCTTGCCGGTGCCGGTCTTGCCCGCCACCCGGTAACCGGTGACCCGCGCGGCCCGTCCGGTGCCGCTGTCGGTCGCGACCACGGCCTCCATCATGTAACGCAGCTGCCGCGACGTCTCGACGTCCAGGACCCGGTGCGTCGACGACGCCGGCGCCGGGGTGACCTTGCCGTCCTCACCGGAGATCGTCGCCTTGATCAGCCGCGGCTGGACGTAGACGCCGTCGTTCGCGATCGCGCCATACCCGGCGGCCATCTGGATCAGCGTGGCCGAGACACTGTGGCCGATCGGCACCGAGCCGTACGACGACCCGCTCCAGTCCTCCGGAGCCAGCAGCGCGCCGTCGACCTCGGCCGGAGCGCCCTCACCGGTGGCCTTGCCCAGTCCGAACTTCTGCTGGTACTCGTACACCTTCTCCTTGCCGAGCCGGTCGGCGAGGATGATCGTGCCGACGTTCGACGAGTGCGCGAGCAAGCCCGGCAGGGTCATCCGGGTGCCCTTCACCTCCGGATGGGTGTCCTCGAACGTCGTGTCGCCCTTCTTGATCGCCGGACTGATCTCGATCAGCTCGTCCGGCTTGACCAGCCCCTCCTGCAGGGCGGCGCCGAAGATGAACGCCTTGTGGCTGGAGCCCGGGTCGGTGACCACGCTGCTCGGCATGTCGATCCGCTTGGCGCCGTCGACCGCGTCGGGCTTCGCGGCGTTGTACGACGGGTAGCTCGCCTGGGCCAGCACCTCGCCGGTACGGATGTCGAGCACCACGGCGCCGCCGACCGTCGCGTTCTTCTTCTTGCCGGCCGCGTCCAGCACCCGCTGCACCTGGAACTGCAGGTCCTGGTCGATGGTGAGCTGAAGCGAGTTGCCCGGCCGGGCCGGGGTGTCCTGCTGGAACCCACCGGGGATCGGCGCGTTCAGGTTGCCGGCGCCGCGCTCGAAGACGCGCTTGCCGTCCGTACCGTGCAGCAGGTCGTCGTAGCGGGCCTCGAGCCCTTCCAGGCCACGCCCCTCGACACCGGTGAAGCCGATCAGGTTGGACGCGAGATCACCCTGCACGTCCCGGCGCGCGTCGGTCGCGGTGTAGATGCCGGGCAGCCCCAGCGCGTCGACCCGCTCGGCGTCCGTGATGTCCACACCACGCGCCAGATAGCGGAACCTGGACCACTTGCCGCCGAGCAACTGCTTGCGCTGCATACCGGCGTACAACTCGGTGCGGGAGACGCCGAGCAGCCGCGCCAGCTTCTCGGCCGTACCGGGCAGGTCCTTCTGCAGACCCGGGTCCTCCGGGTCGGCGTAGACGTACCGAGCCTCCACGCTGTGCGCCAGCACGTTGCCGTTGCGGTCCAGGATGCTGCCACGCGGCGCCGGCAGCTTCACGCTGCTCAGCCGGTCCTCCCGCAGCTCCAGCAGGCTCGCGGCCTCCTCCGGGGAGGTGGCCACCTGCAGGACCACCAGGCGTACGCCGATGGTGATGAAGAGCGACAGGGCCAGGACCGTGCCGAGCCGCAGACGCCGGGTACTGTTCGCGAGCTTCGGAGGTTCGCTCTCGACCGGGCGACGGGTCGCGGTCCGTCGTGGTCCTTCTTTTTCCTTGGACCTTTCTCGGGTACGGGGACGCTCGCCGTCCCTGGTCCGGGTCGTGCCTGAGCTCGTGCGCTCCCGCGGCGTGCGGCGCTCCGGCTCCCGTGTCCGGCTCTGCTCCCGCGCCTTCACCTGCTCGCGGGGCTTCTCCTTCTCGCGGGGCTTCGTCTGCTCGCGGGGCTTCTCCTTCTCGCGGGGCTTCGTCTGCTCGCGGGGCTTCGACTCCTCGCGCTGCGCGGGCGGCTCCACGTTGCGCCCGCGGGCCCGTGCGCGCTGTCCGCTCTCGCCGCCGTCGAGCACCTGCAGCGCCGGACGGAACGGGTCGGCGTTGCGGCCGGTGTTGCGCGGCAACCGGCCGCGCTCGGCCACGGTACGGCCGCGCGGTGTGTACGCACGTGCCTCGCCGATGCTGGAACGGCCACGGCGGCCCTCGCGCGGGTCGTCGACCGGCTCCTCGCCCGGCAGGTCACGTGACGAACCGCGCCGGGGCGATGTGCCCCGGCGCGGTTCGTCGTCATCGGATCGCGGCGACATCGCGGGCTACCGCTCGGCCGCGGTGGACGGTGCACCCGTCTCGCGCAGCCCGTCGTCGGCGGTCGGAGCAGTCGGGCCACGGCCGGGCGCCGGCGGGCGGACGATGTCGCCGTTCGGCAGCCAGATCACCGCGGGCTCGTCGGCCTGGACCAGGCCGAGCCGGCGTGCGGCGGCGTGCAGGTTGCCCGGGCCGGACAGCTCGTAGATCTGCCGGTCCAGCTCCTGCTGACGCTTGTCGAGGGTGGTCTTCTCCTTGCGGAGGGCGTCGAGCCGGAAGGACTGCTCCATGGTCTTCGTGTTGATCAGCAGGATACCGACCACACCGACCAGGACCACGGCGATGATCGCCGCGGCGAAAGTGGCCCGCGGCGCGCGGACCGGCAGCGGTGGCGCCACCCAGAGCCGCGGACGGCCCGGCATCGGCGGCGTGTCGCCACTCACCTCGATCGACAGCGCGGTGGCGCCGTCGACCGGAGCGGTCGTGTCCGCGGCCTTACGGCTCCGCATCCCTGACCGGGCGGTCGCCTCCGGACCCTTCTCGCCCCGCATCCCTGATCGGCGCGTGTCGCCCCGCTCGGAACGGCGTGCCCCCCGGACGCCGTCACCCTTGGTCTCGGCATCGCGGCTCACCCGGCGCGTGTCGCGCGGCTGCGCCGCCCGGCCCCCCGGCCGCGGCGCTTCGGATCGCTCGCTCATGCTCGTCCCTCCCCCTCTACATTCGCCCCGGGGCGTATCCGCCCTCGTCCCCCGCGCGTTGTAGACATTCGGGGCCGCTCGCGGCCGGCTCCGAACGTCTCCTCGAACTTCCTGGCCTGCTCCTGCTCGTCGATCCGTTCCACCGCCCGCAGCTTCACCGAGGCCGCCCTCGGGTTCGCCGCCACCTCCGCCTCGCTGGGCGGCTCGGACCCACGGGTCAGTAGCCTCAGACTGGGACCGGTCCCGGGCAGCTCGACCGGCAGGTCGACCGGCCCGGTACTACGCGACCTCGCGGTGAGTTCGCGCTTGACGATCCTGTCCTCCAACGATTGATAACTCATCACTACAAGACGCCCCTTGGGCGCCAACGCGTCCAAAGCCGCCGGAACCGCTCCTTCGAGCGCCTCCAGCTCGCCGTTGACCTCAATGCGTAGTGCCTGAAACGTCCTTTTTGCGGGATTTCCACCCGTTCGCCGCGCGGCGGCCGGTATCGCGTCCTTCACGAGATCGGCCAGCCGGGCCGTGGAGGTGATCCGCGCCTTTGCCCGCTCCCGCACGATCGACGAGACGATCCGCGGGGCGAACTTCTCCTCGCCGTACTGCCGCAAAACGCGAACAAGATCACCCGGCTCGTAGCCGTTCACGATCTCCTCGGCCGTCACACCACGGGACTGGTCCATCCGCATGTCGAGCCGGGCGTCCTGGGCGTACGCGAACCCGCGATCCGCCTCGTCCAGCTGCAACGAGGAGACACCGAGGTCGAAGAGCCCACTGTGGATCGCCGGGATCCCCAGCTCCTCGAGAACCCGCGGCAACTCGTCGTAGACGGCGTGGACCAGGTGGGTCCGATCGCCGAACCGGATCAGCCGGTGCCGGGAATGCGCCAGCGCCTCGGTGTCCCGATCGAGTCCGATGAGGACCACGTCCGGGAACCGTTCGAGAACCGCCTCGGCGTGACCGCCCAGACCGAGCGTGAAGTCGACGTGCACGGCGCCCGGCAACTCGAGGGCGGGAGCCATCAACTCGAGGCAGCGCTCGAGCAGCACCGGCACATGCGTGCCCCGCGGCTCCCCCATGTCGACCCCCATTGCCGTACCAGCTCGCGTCTCACTCGTTTGCTACCTGTGCTGTCCGGCCCGGTCGTCCTTCCGTACCGCCAGATCCCCATCCGCTCTCATGTCCCGGGCCGGCGAACCGGCCCCGGACACGCGCCTGGCGCCGGGGAAGAGGCGCCAGGAGCGGGAGCGGCTGGAGATCTCGCAGTACGGCAGTAGTGACGTCGTCCGGGCCGAACCAGCGGCCACCGAGTGCCACGCCCTACAGCCCGCCGGGCAGCACCCCCTCCTCGATGTCGGCGAATTCCTGCTCACTCGCCGAGAGGTAGTCATCCCACGCCTGCTTGTCCCAGATCTCGACCCGGGTGCTCGCGCCGATGACCACGAGATCACGACCAAGGCTGGCATACTCCCGCAAATGGGCAGGAATAGTCACCCGGCCCTGCTTGTCGGGAACCTCGTCGTGCGCGCTCGCGAAGAACACCCGGCCGTAGGCCCGAGCCGCCTTGTTGGTGACCGGCGCCTCGCGCAGCTGACCGGCGATGCGCTGGAACTCCGGCATCGGGAACACATACAGACAGCGCTCCTGCCCCTTGGTGATCACGACACCTCCCGCCAGCTCATCACGGAACTTCGCCGGGAGGATCAGCCGGCCCTTCTCGTCGAGGCGCGGAGTGTGCGTGCCGAGGAACATCGGCCCCCACCCCTTTGCCGTGGCGCCCGCTCCATCGCGGAGGGAGTGGACCGCCTGTCAACTCGGGCCGGCAGGTCCGGCGTCGCTCCTCCGCCCTGCCACTGCGCCCCACTCTACTCCACTTCCCTCCACCTGCAACCCAAAAGCGAACGCTCACGGGCCGTTCTCCCGCACGTAATCCCAGTTCACAGGCGGTGGAGCGAAGTGGGCCTGGTGACCATGATCAACAGCGTCCGGTTTCCGACATCGAGGCCTCCCGGTCGAAAACACCCCGCCGAAATGTTCACCGACGTCCCGATTGCGCCCTCCGTGGAGCGAAGTGGAGGCTTCCGGGGAGGAAAGTGGGGTGCGTGATCGGTTCCCGCGGCACCCCTGTTCCACTTCGTTCCGTCACCACCGATCCACATCGCCCGGTCCTCGCCCTCCACTTCGCTCACCCCTCCGACTCCCCGAACACCCTCCGGCCGTCCCGCGACCACCCGCCGCCCGCGCTATCCCCGTATCACCGACGGTGAAGCAGCACTAGACGCCCTTTCGCGGTCAGGGTGCGAGCCCGCCGGTCGTGTCTCGGCCGCGGAATCCAGCTGCCGAAGGGCGGCAGCGGGATTCTCAGGCTGAGTGGAAATGCGCCGCCTGACGCGGTCTCGGGAGAGCGGTGTTGCGGAGGATGTTGCGGTGGGCCGGTGTTGCGGCGGGGCCGATGCTGGGGTGGGCCGTTGCTGCGGCGGGGCGGCGTTGCTGCAGTGGAGCCGATGCTGCGGCGGGGCGGCGTTGCTGCAGCGGAGCCGATGCTGCGGCGGGGCGGCGTTGCTGCAGCGGAGCCGTTGCTGCGGCGGGGCGGCGTTGCTGCAGTGGAGCCGATGCTGCGGCGGGGCGGCGTTGCTGCAGCGGAGCCGATGCTGCGGCGGAGCGGCGTTGCGGTGGGCGGTGTTGCGGCGGTGGGGTCACACGGAGCTGCTGCGTGCGACTCTGACGTCGCGGTGGCGACGGTGGGCGTCCACGGCTTCGCTTTGTGGGATCGGGTCGTCGTTGCCGGCGACGTCAGGAGCACACGCGAGGCCCGGGTGTGTGTTCCGCTGTTGCGGGCGGGTGGCCGCGATACACGGAACCGTCCGTCGTGGTCGTTGGACGACCCGGGGTGCCGTGGGGCCCGCGAGCGGACGGGCGGGGTGGCGAAGTGAGGCTGCATGAGGGCGCCGCTGTCGGGCCCAGCACGACCGTCCGCGCCCTGTGGCCGCCGAAGTGCTGGAGCCCTGAGCTCCAAAGATGTCTAGACACCTTTACGGTCAGGGTCTGAGTCTGGTGGGGATAGCCCCGTCCCAGGCCACCTGATCGCCCAGCCGTGGCCGGCGAACCCTTCCCCAAACCGCCTGATCGCCCAGCCGTGGCAGGCGAACCCTTCCCCGGGCTGTTGATCACCCAGCCGTGCCCGGCCAACCCTTCCCCAAAAGGCCCGATCGCCCAGCCGTAGCAGGCGAACCCTTCCCCAGGCTGTTGATCACCCAGCCGTGCCCGGCCAACCCTTCCCCAAACCGCCCGATCGCCCAGCCGTAGCAGGCGAACCCATTACCGGGCCGGAAGCAGCGATATCCCGGAGCCCGGCTCCGAAAACGGCCGTAGTCGATCGTCCAGCACCCGGCCGCGGCGGTAACCGACCCCCGCGACCAAGGAGCCCACGACGGTAACGCCAGGCCATCAGCCGCCCGAGCGCCACCACGGCCCAGACGGATGCGGCTGACGGGCCGGGAACCCCGACGGCGAAAGCTCTCTGGACAGCCGGACCCTGTCCCCGACCAGCCGTGAGCGGGTGGGCCGGACAAACAGCCGTCCGGCCGATGCAGCGGAAAACCAGCCGGGCACACCGACGCGGGAGGAGGACAACCCGCGGGCAACCCCAGCGGAAGGACCTGTACGGCGGAGTTGGCCGGCGAGCGGGCCAGCACGATCCAGCCACGCGGGCCGGTGCAACAGAGGACCAGCCGGGAGGGCCGCCGTAGCGGGAGGACCGGCCGCGGCGGCGGGAGTGGAGAACCAGTCGGACGCCGAGAACCGGCCGCATAGCCAGCCTCACGGGACACAAGATCACGTCAGACGGATACGAATGACCAAGATCAGCAGACGCGTGGACCGCGCGATCACGCAACCCGCGCAGGTGAACAAAGGCACCGGCGCCGAAAACACCCGAGAGACGGGTCCGGACATGGCAGACGCCCGTGGGGTGTGGCCCTGGACCGGGCCTACCCCACGGACGTCACTGCTATTCCTTACTTACTACTGCCGCTGCGCGACTCACTACTGCCGCTGCGCGACGGGACCTAACTTCCGCCGCTGCGCGACGGAAGCCAGACGACACTCATCACATCACCGCGCGGCGCAGGTCAGGCGACAGGTCGTCCCCAGCCTCTGCCGCTACGCGACAGGGCTCAGGCATCCAGACGGAACCGACCCACTGCCGCTGCGGCACGGATCAGGCGACCAGCCGGCGTACCACGTAGTTCTTGTTCCAGATCTTGTGCTTGCCGACCCGGGCTCCGGTGTGGGGCGAGTCGTAGACGTACCCGTTACCGGCGTAGATGCCGGCGTGGTACCCGTACGACCCGTTCCGGAAGATGATCAGGTCGCCGACCTTCTTGTTGCTCTTGGCGACAGCCTTGCCGTACTTCTGCTGCGAGTTCGCCTTGTGCGGCAGGCTCTTGCCGGCCGCCTTCTTGTAGACGTACTTGGTGAAGCCCGAGCAGTCGAACCGCTTCGGCCCGGAGGCGCCGTACTTGTACAGCGCGCCCTTGTGCTTCTTGGCCTCGGCGAGCACCTTGGCGCCGCTCGCCTTGACGTTGACCTTGACCTTGCCGGTGACCCGCTGGTTGTAGCCGGTGCCGGTGAAGACGGTGCGGAGCCAGACGCTGGACGTCGGCTTGACGGCCAGGGTGACCGCGCCACTGCGGACGGTCTCGGTGTCCCAGGTGCGCCAGGCGCCGTTCTGCCAGGCCTGGAGGCGGACCGTGCCCTTGGCGACCTTGCCGGAGGACGGGTCGATGACCTTGGCGGTGACCTTGAGGGTGGAGCCCCAGGGAAGGTTCCGGGTACTGGTCGTCGCGGCCAGCTGGGGGGTGATCACCGGAGCCGCAGCGGCGGCGACCGGGCTGGCGACCACGGCTGCGGTGGCCGAGGCGGCTGCCGCGGGTGAGGCGGCGATCAACTGCCCGGCGCAGAGGCAGAGACCCAGGGACAGAGCGACGGTACCGGTGCCGACGGAAGCGCGACGGCGCCGGTGCGAGGTGTGCTCGTGCACGGTAGAGAGATCCCTCCGGCACGCCTGCGAGGTTAGCTGTCGGGTTCGGGCGGGAAGGCATGCCCGGCCGCGGGTGGGCGGCTTCACCCCAAGGTCCTCCCGATCACGGCGCCGAAGCGACGTTGCGCCACCGAATCGACGATGCGCCGCCACAGACGACGCGCCACCGAGGCAGCACGGGAGAGACCGGTAATGGGTCCCCCGTCCCCACCCCCGAATGCCTTGATTGGTCTGGCTAAGTGCGGTGTCGCACCGTCCGGCCCGGGGTGGGGCTCGGCGTGAACCGGATCGGTACGGCCGGCGAGCGGGTGCCGCCAGCGAATCTTTCGTACCCGAGTCCCGCCATGATCGTCAGCGCGGTTGATGTCACGCTCCGTGATTGGCACAGTTGTCGGTGTCCAGTTTGTTATCTCCGCGAGACAAATGCCGCTACTCAATGCAGTCAGTAGATAACTTTACGTGGAGGGTTACGGGTGAACCAGAACACATAATTAGTCCAGCCACGACCGTGGCACACGTCCGAAAAGCCCGGACCGGGGAAAACGCTCGACTGACCGTGATCTTGACGGTCTGGCAACGCGACGTAATGTTCGAGTCCGGTACCCTCGGCGGCGTGACGGACGGGAAGATGCCTCTCATCGCCAAGGTCGCGACCTCCGTGTCGAAGACCGCCGCGGCGCTCTCCAGGGCCGCGGGACGCGGCGACGGTTCGGTGATCGGTGGCTGGATCGGCCTCAAGATCGACCCGGACCTCCTGACCCACCTCGCGTCCGGCCGGGCGGTTGCCCTGGTCTCCGGCACGAACGGAAAGACCACCACGACGCGTCTCACCGCGGCCGCGGTCGGCGTGCTCGGCCGGGTCGCCACCAACTCGTTCGGCGCCAACATGCCGACCGGCCACACCTCGGCGCTGGCGAAGGAGGGACACACCCCCTTCGCGGTCCTCGAGGTCGACGAGCACTACCTCCCCGAGGTGATCGACGCCACCCGTCCCAAGGTGGTGGCGCTGCTCAATCTCTCCCGCGACCAGCTCGACCGGGCCAAGGAGGTGGCGATGATGGCGCAGCTGTGGAAGACCAAGCTCGCCGGCCACCCCGAGATCAAGGTCGTCGCCAACTCGGACGACCCGATGGTCGTCTGGGCCGCGTCCGGCAGCCCGCAGACCACCTGGTTCAGCGCCGGCCAGCGCTGGCTGGACGACTCGTTCGTCTGCCCGGAGAGCGGCCACCCCATCGAGCGCGCCCAGGGTGACTGGTGGTGCACCGGCTGCCCGCTGCGCCGGCCACGCCCGCAGTGGGTGGTCGAGGACGAGGGCGTGATCGACCCCCGCGGTGACTGGCACCTGGTGAAACTGCAACTCCCCGGCAGGGTGAACATCGGCAACGCGGCCACCGCGCTGGCCGTCGCCGCCGAGTTCGGGGTCCGCCCGATCGAGGCGCTCCCCCGGCTCAACCGGGTCGCCTCGATCGCCGGCCGCTACGCCCAGGTCGACCGTGACGGTCGCAACATCCGCTTGTTGCTGGCGAAGAACCCGGCAAGCTGGCTGGAGGCGTTCGACATGGCCGACCAGGCGCCCACACTGCTCTCCATCAACGCTCGGGACCCTGATGGCCTCGACACGTCGTGGCTCTACGACGTCGATTTCTCGCCGTTGCGCGACCGACCGGTGCTGATCACCGGCGACCGTGCGTACGACCTGGCCGTCCGGCTCCAGGTGAACCAGGTGCCGTTCCGGCACGTACAGAGTTTCGACGAGGCGCTCCGTTCGGTACCCCCCGGACGCCTCGAAGTGATCGCCAACTACACGGCGTTCCAGGACATCAGAGCGGAGTTGGACCGTGTCAACTGAGGCCCTGCGGATCGTGTGGATCTACCCCGATCTGCTCTCGACCTACGGCGACCGCGGCAACCTGCTCATCCTCGCCCGTCGCGCCGCCGACCGGGGCATCCCGGCGGAGACCTACGAGGTGCGCTCCGACCAGCGGATGCCGCACACCGCCGACATCTACCTGATCGGTGGCGGCGAGGACGGCCCGCAGTCTCTCGCGGCGCAGCGCCTGATCGCCGACGGCGGCCTGCACCAGGCGGTCGCCCAGGGCGCCGCGGTGCTCGCCATCTGCGCGGGTTACCAGTTGATGGGTCACTCGTTCTTTGCCAAGGGGGCCAAGTGCCCCGGGCTGGGACTGCTCGACATCACCTCGGACCGCGGTGAGACCCGGGCGGTCGGCGAGCTGCGCGGCGACATCGACCCGCGGCTCGGCCTGCCGGCGCTGACCGGGTTCGAGAACCACGGTGGACGTACCCATCTGGGCGCGCACGCCGCACCGCTCGCCCGGGTGACCGCCGGAATCGGCAACGACGGCCAGACCGAAGGGGCCTGGGCAGGCAAGATCCTCGGCACCTACTCGCACGGCCCGGCGCTCGCCCGCAACCCGGCGATAGCCGATCTGCTACTGCGTTGGGCAACCGGCGCGGATAGGCTTTCCCCGCTCGACGACACCTGGGCCGACCGGCTCCGCAACGAACGGCTCGCCGCCGCGAGCCCAGCGTGAACTGCACGACCTTGTCCTGAACCGACGACAGTTGGGGCGGTAGGCCTGCATGACGACCGACAACCTGACCGCCCCAGCGGGCGTTGACCCCGCGGACTCTCAGGCAGTCGTCCCCGCTGCCGGCTGGAAGCGCCGCGCCATCCGTTTCGGCCTCCTCACGGCGGGGGTGGGCGCGCTCGCGGGCATCGCGGCGCTCCTCCCGCTCCGGGAGATCGCCGACACGCTGTCGGCGATGGGACCCAGTGCTGTCTTCGCGGTCGCGGTCCTCGGCGGCATGCTGCTGTCGGTGCTCGTGCCTCGTACGCTCATCACCATGACCTGCGGCGCCCTGCTCGGCGCCGTGACCGGTGGCGCCGCCGCCCTGGCCGCCGCGGTGATCGCCGCGGTCGCCACGTACTACGCGGGCCGCTGGGCCGGGCGGGGCGCTCTGCAGGCCCGCGCCGGCAGCCGCCTGGCACGCCTCGACGGCTGGCTCAACCGCCGGGGCCTGGCCGCGGTGCTTCTGGTCCGCTTCCTGCCCCTCGCGCCGTTCGGCCTGGTCGGCTACGCCTACGGCACCACCAGCGTCTGCCGCAAGCGCTACCTGCTCGGCACCACGATCGCCGCCATCCCATCCACGGTCACCTACGCCATCATCGGCGCGGCGGTCGCCGCCCCCGGCGACATGAACTTCCTGACCCTGGCCCCGGCGGCGTTCAGCTTCGTGCTCTCCACCGCGATCATCCTCCGCTGGCGTCACACCGCCCGCCGGGACGCGGCAACCCCCATCCCGGCCTGATCAACCCCAAAGATCAACACCCTCCTGTCGTACGCCCAAAGCGCGCTACACCCACGCAATGACCCACACCCCGCACCACACCCGCGCACTCCGCCCGGCACCCCGCACCCCGCGCACCGCACCCCGCACCACACCCGCGCACTCCGCCCGGCACCCCGCACCCCGCGCACCGCACCCCGCACTCCGCCCATGCCCGCACCCGCGCTCCGCACCCCGCGCTCCGCCCGTGCCCGCACCCGCGCTCCGCACCCCGCGCTCCGCACCCCGCGCTCCGCCCGTGCCCGCACCCGCGCTCCGCACCCGCGCTCCGCCGGCACCCGCACTCCGCACCCCGCGCTCCGCCCGTGCCCGCACTCGCGCTCCGCCCCGCGCCCGCACCTCGCCCCGCACTGCGCCCGCGCTCCGCCCGCGTCCCGCACTCCGCGGGAGATGAACGGGCCGGTTCCATCGACCCGTCCGACACGGGCACCTAGGCGCGGACAGCATGCCTCAGCGCAATCGCCACCCAACCCACAGATCTTGTGAGGTTGCGCCGCCTGCTCAACCCAAACTCCACAAGATCAGCACCAGGCGGCGGCACCCACCGACAAGCAGCGACCCAACCCACAGATCTTGTGAGGTTCCGGCGGCACAGAGGGCCAAACCCCACAAGATCAACGGCGGCGGGCGCGCAACAGCGACAGTCACACGACAGCGGGGCGACGACCACGCGGATCGACAGACACGCGGCGGCAGCTGGCGCGCGGCAACGGCAACTGACACGCGGCAGCAGGCACGGCCGCAGCGACGGCCACGCGGATCGACAGGCACGCAGCACCACCAGGCCAGCAGCAGGTACGCGGCAACGGCAGCTCGCACGCGGCGGCGGGCGCGCAACAGCGACAGTCACACGACAGCGGGGCGACGACCACGCGGATCGACAGACACGCGGCGGCAGCTGGCGCGCGGCAAACGGCAACTGACACGCGGCAGCAGGCACGGCCGCAGCGACGGCCACGCGGATCGACAGGCACGCAGCACCACCAGGCCAGCAGCAGGTACGCGGCAACGGCAGCTCGCACGCGGCGGCGGCCACGCGGCTGACAGCCTTGCGGATCGACAGGCACGCAGCGGCGATAGGCACGCAGCGGCAGCAGGCGCGCGAGCCAGACAGGCGGACGCGAGCCAGACAGGCGGAGGCGGGCCAGGCAGGTCGGCGGGCGGGCCAGACAGGTCGGCGGGCGGGCCAGACAGGTCGGCGGGCGGGGCTGGGCGTAGGGCGTCGGGTAAGGCGGCGCGGGGTCAGCGGGTGAGTGCCGCCAGGTCGGTGAAGTAGGCGGGGTAGGTCTTCGCCACACAGCCCGGGTCGACGATCTCGATGCCGGGGGCGCGCAGACCGATCAGGGACAGGCTCATCGCCATCCGGTGGTCCTCGTAGGTGGCGAACCGGGTCGGCCTCGGCCCGCCCGGGTGGATCGTGAAGCCGTCGGCGTCCTCGACCGCGTCGATGCCGGCCCTGCGCAACTCGGTGACGACGGCGCCGACCCGGTCGGTCTCCTTGCCGCGGATGAAGCCGATGCCGCGGACCCGGGTCGGCGAGTCGGCGAAGACGGCCACCGCGGCCAGCGTCTGCGCGGTATCCGAGATGTCGGCCATGTCGACGTCGACTCCCTGGAGGCTGCCGGTGCCACGGACGGTCAGCGAGTCCGCGGTGCGGGTCACCGAGGCACCCATCCGTTCCAGGACGTCGGCGAACCGTACATCCCCTTGAAGGCTCTCGGTGCCCAGACCGGAGACCGTGACCCTGCCGCCGGTGATGGCCGCCGCACCGAGGAAGTAGGACGCCGCGCTGGCGTCCGGCTCGATCGCGTAGCCGGTGGCCCGGTAGCCGCCGGACGCGACGGTGAGGCCGTCGACGGTCACCCCGAAGGCCGCCATGACCGCCTTGGTCATCTCCACATAGGGCACCGAGACCAGCGGCGACGTGAGCGAGACGTCGAGGCCGCGTGCCATCAGCGGACCGGCCATCAGGAGTCCGGAGAGGAACTGGCTGGAGATGTGGCCGCTGACCTGGACCGGACCGCCGTGCGCGGGACCGTGCACGGCCGCGGGCAGGAAGCCGGGCGCACCGAGTTCCTCCACCTCGGCACCGATCTGCCGCAGCGCGTCGAGGACCGGCCCGAACGGCCGCGCCCGCAGCTGCTCGGTGCCGTCCACGACGGTCCGCCCGGCGAGCAGCGCGGCCGCGGGCAGGAGGAACCGTGAGGTGGTGCCGGACTGACGGGCGTCGATCGTGCCGGCGCCACCGGTGACGGCCGGGTCGATGCCGGTGACCGTGACGGTGTGGTGTTCCTCGTCGAGGGCGACGGTCGCGCCGAGCGCGGCGATCGCACCCATCATGGCGCGGGTGTCGTCGGCGAAGAGCGCGCCGGTCAGCGTGGAGGTGCCGGGGGCGAGGGCGGCGCAGAGCAGCGCCCGGTTGGTGATGCTCTTGGAGCCTGGTGGCCGGACGGTCGCGTCGACGGGTGCGGTGAGCGGTTCGACGGACAGCACGTCAGGCATGCCCCCATCCAAGCAGGTGAACGGCCCGCCCCCGGACTCGAGAGCGGGCCGTACCAATACGTGGTCAGACGACGACGCTGACCAGGCGTCCCTTCACCACGATGACCTTCTTCGGCTCCTTGCCGGCCAGTGCCTCGGCGACGGCGGCCAGCGCGGCCGCGCGGACCTCGTCCTCGCCGGTCTCCGGGGAGACCTCGACCCGGCCGCGGACCTTGCCGTTGACCTGCACCGGGTAGGTGATGGCGTCGGCGACCAGCTGGGCCGGGTCGGCGACCGGGAACTCGGTGTACGCCAGCGAGCCCTCGTGTCCCAGCTTGGCCCACAGTTCCTCGGCCATGTGCGGCGCGAACGGCGAGGTCATCAGGACCAGCGGCTCGATCGCCTCACGGGACACCGTGCCCAGCGGGGTCAGCGTGTTCGTCAGCTCGATCAGCTTGGCGATCGCGGTGTTGAACCGCAGCTCCTCCATGTCCTCGCGGACCCCGGCGATGATCCGGTGCAGAACCTTGCGGGTCTTCGGGTCCAGCGGCTCGTCGGAGACACGGACGGCGCCGGTCTCCTCGTCGACCACCAGACGCCAGGCACGCTGCAGGAAGCGCTGCGATCCGACGACGGCGCGGGTCTCCCAGGGGCGGGAGACGTCCAGCGGGCCCATCGCCATCTCGTACACCCGGAACGTGTCGGCGCCGTACTGCTCGCACATCTCGTCGGGGGTGACGACGTTCTTCAGCGACTTGCCCATCTTGCCGTAGCTGCGGGCGACCTCGACGTCGCCGTGGAAGTACTTGCCGTCGCGCTCGACGACCTCCTCGGCCGGCACGTAGAAGCCACGGGCGTCCTGGTACGCGTACGCCTGGATGTAGCCCTGGTTGAACAGCTTCTTGAAGGGCTCGAACGACGAGACGTGGCCCAGGTCGAACAGCACCTTGTGCCAGAAACGGGCGTACAGCAGGTGCAGCACGGCGTGCTCGACGCCACCGACGTACAGGTCGACACCACCGGCGTCGCCCTCGGAACGGGGGCCCATCCAGTAGGCCTCGTTCTCCGGGTCGACCAGGGACTTCTCGTTCTTCGGGTCCAGGTAGCGCAGCTCGTACCAGCAGGAACCGGCCCACTGGGGCATGGTGTTGGTCTCGCGGGTGTACGTCTTCAGGCCGTCACCCAGGTCCAGCTCGACCTGGACCCAGTCCTTCTTGCGCGACAGCGGGGTCTCCGGCTCGGAGTTCGCGTCGTCCGGGTCGAAGGTGCGCGGCGAGAAGTCGTCGACGTCCGGCAGCACGACCGGCAGCATCGACTCGGGCAGCGCGATCGGCAGGCCGGTCTCGTCGTAGACGATCGGGAACGGCTCGCCCCAGTAGCGCTGGCGGCTGAACAGCCAGTCCCGCAGGCGGTAGGTGGTCGCCCCGGTGCCCTTGCCGTTCGCCTCCAGCCACTCGATCATCGCGGCCTTGGCCTCGGCGACGCCCTTGCCGTCCAGCCACTCGCTGTTGATCGCCGGTCCGTCGCCGGTGAAAGCCCCTTCAAAACCTTCAGGAGCCTCTACGGTACGGATGATCGGCAGCTCGAAGACCTCGGCGAACGCCCAGTCGCGCTCGTCCTGGCCGGGAACCGCCATGATCGCGCCGGTGCCGTAGCCGGCCAGCACGTAGTCGGCGATGAAGACCGGGATCCGCGCGCCGTTGACCGGGTTGACCGCGAACGCACCAGTGAAGACGCCCGTCTTGACCTTGCCGTCGGCGGTCCGCTCCTCCTCGGTCTTCGCGGCGGCCTCGCGGCGGTAGTTCTCCACCGCCTCGGCCGGGGTCGCGGCACCGCCGGTCCAGACCGTGTGGGTGCCGTCCGGCCAGGCGGCCGGGACGATCCGCTCGACCAGCTCGTGCTCGGGCGCCAGCACCATGTAGGTGGCGCCGAACAGGGTGTCCGGGCGGGTGGTGAACACCTTGATCACACCGTCCGAGCCGTCGACCGGGAAGTCGACGTGGGCACCGCGCGACCGGCCGATCCAGTTGCGCTGCATCAGCTTGACCGGGTCCGGCCAGTCCAGCGCGTCCAGGTCCTCGACCAGGCGATCGCCGTACGCCGTGATCCGCATCATCCACTGCTTCAGGCTGCGCTGGAAGACCGGGAAGTTACCGCGCTCGGACCTGCCGTCCGGGGTGACCTCCTCGTTGGCCAGCACGGTGCCCAGGCCGGGGCACCAGTTGACCGGCGCCTCGGAGACGTACGCCAGGCGGTGGTCGTCGATCAGCTTCCGCTTCTCGACGGCGGACAGACCGGCCCACTCAGAACCACGAGCGCCTGACTCGTACGAATCGATCAGCTCTTGAATGGGTCGTGCCTTGTTGACCGCCGGGTCGAACCAGGAGTTGAAGATCTGCAGGAAGATCCACTGGGTCCAGCGGTAGTACTCGGGGTCGGTCGTCGAGAAGGAACGGCGTTCGTCGTACGCCAGTCCCAGTCTCTTCAGCTGCTGCTTGTAGCGCTCGACGTTCGCCGCGGTGGTGACCGCAGGGTGGGTGCCGGTCTGCACCGCGTACTGCTCGGCGGGCAGGCCGAACGCGTCGAAGCCCATCGGGTGCAGCACGTTGTAGCCGGCCTGCCGCTTGTAGCGGGTGTAGCAGTCGGTGCCGATGTAGCCCAGCGGGTGCCCGACGTGCAGGCCGGCGCCGGACGGGTACGGGAACATGTCCTGGACGTGCAGTTTGGGGGCACCCGCGCGGGGGTGCTCGGGATCGGCCAGCTCACCGGCCGGATTGGGCGCGTAGAACGTCCCGTTCGCGTCCCAGAAGTCCTGCCAGCGCTGCTCGATCTCACCGGCCAGCGCCGCTGTGTACCGGAAGGGCGGGGTCTCGGTCTCGCTCATCTCCACCATCTCGTCTCGTCTTCAATGATCGGGAGGCTCCGAAGGGCACAAAAAAGCCCCTCGCACAGGAGGGGTTGCCGTGCCTGGTCCGCGATCGGTCAGCGGATCAGCACGGCCGGCTAAGGAGCAGAACGAACCGAGCCATGCGTGCATGGTACTCCTCGTCCGTCACGGACGGCGACCGGTATGGCGGGCGCGTGACATACTCCCGGCTGTCCACAGGCGACCGGCCTGGGATGGCGGAAGGTCACGTTCGTCCGAATCCCCCCTCATCAGGCCTTTCGGCGTTGCGCGCGGACGGGGCTAACCTGTGGGGACGGGTGGCGAGCGCCGGAGGCCCACGGCCGCTGGGCGCCCGCGACCTTACGGTGCCCTTGACGGTGGGTGATCTCCGCCCTACGGGGGTAGACACGTTATGGAGGAGGCCCGTGACAACGCCGACCTGGGGCGAGCCGTCAGGCCCGCTGACGAGCGCCGAGTTCCGCGCCGCTGCGCAAGCCATCATGGCCAACATCGAACAGGTCATCGAGGGCAAGAGCGCGACGGTGCGACTGGCTCTCGCGGTCCTGATCGCCGAGGGCCACCTGCTGATCGAGGACGTGCCGGGCGTCGGCAAGACGAAACTGGCCAAGGCGCTCGCCCGCTCGATCGACTGCTCGGTGCGGCGCATCCAGTTCACCCCCGACCTGCTGCCCAGCGACGTGACCGGTGTCAGCGTCTACAACCAGGAGACGCGCGACTTCGAGTTCAAGCCGGGCGCCGTCTTCGCCAACCTGGTGGTCGGCGACGAGATCAACCGGGCGTCACCGAAGACCCAGTCCGCCCTCCTGGAGTGCATGGAGGAGCGGCAGGTCACGGTCGACGGCACCACCTATGAGCTGCAGGCGCCGTTCATGGTGGTCGCGACGCAGAACCCGATCGAGATGGAGGGCACCTACCCCCTCCCCGAGGCGCAGCGCGACCGGTTCACCGCCCGTATCGCCATGGGTTACCCGGACCCCCGCGCCGAGCTGGCCATGCTCAGCGGGCACGGCGACCACGACCCGCTCAACGACCTGCGCGCCGTCGCTGACGCGGCCATGGTCCGCCGGCTGATCGAGACCGCCCGCGCGGTACACGCCGCCGACGCCGTCCAGCAGTACGCGATCGCCCTGGTCACCGCGACCCGGGAGGCTCCGGAGATCCGGCTCGGCGCATCGCCCCGGTCCACCCTGCAGCTGATCCGCACGGCGAAGGCGGTGGCCGCGCTCGAGGGCCGCGACTACGTGCTCCCCGACGACCTGCAGGCGCTCGCCGTGCCGGTCCTGGCGCACCGCATCATCCCGACCTCGGACGCCCAGCTGAACCGGCGGACGACGGACGCGATCGTGTCGGAGATCGTGCACCGGCTGCCCCTGCCGCACGCCCGCAATCCCTACGACACCCGCGACGGCCGCGCCTCCTACGAGTCCCGGGGGCGGTGAGCATGCGGGAGGCGCTGCGGGGACTCACCACGCGCGGCCGCTCGTTCCTGGCCGCGGCGGTCGCCGCCGCGGTCTCCGCGCTCATCCTCGGCGAGAGCGACCTGCTACGGGTGGCGGTTCTACTGGCCGTCCTCCCGCTGCTGGCCGCCTGGTATGTCGGCCGGAGCCGCTACAAGCTGGCGTGCACCCGCTCGCTGGAGCCGGGCCGGGCACCGGTCGGATCCAGCGCGCGGGTCATCCTGCGCCTGCAGAACCTGTCCCGGCTGCCCACCGGCACGATGCTCCTGGAGGACCGTCTGCCGTATGCGCTGGGCAGCCGTCCCCGGGTCGTACTGGAGCGGCTCGGAGCCCACCAGGCCAGCTCGGTGGCGTACACGGTGCGCGCCGACGTCCGCGGGCGCTACCCGATCGGCCCGCTGATGGTCCGGCTCACCGACCCGTTCGGGCTGTGCGAGCTGACCCGCTCCTTCCCGAGCGTGGACCGGCTGACCGTGATTCCGCAGGTGTTCCCGCTGCCGCGGGTGCGTCTGGCCGGGGAGTACGCCGGCACCGGCGAGAGCCGGGCGCGGTCGGTGGCGGTGCACGGCGAGGACGACGCGGCCACCCGCGAGTACCGCCGCGGCGACGACCTGCGCCGGGTGCACTGGCGCTCGACTGCCCGGACCGGTGAGCTGATGGTGCGCCGCGAGGAGCAGCCCTGGGAGAGCCGGGCCACGGTCGTGCTCGACACCCGGTCCTACGCCCACCGCGGCGAGGGGCCGACCGCCAGCTTCGAGTGGGCCGTCTCGGCGGCCGCCAGCATCGCGGTCCACCTGCGCGAGTCGGGTTACAAGGTTCGCATGGTGACCGGCTCGGGCACCGACATCGACGCCTCCGAGGGCGGCGGCGAGGGCCTGATCCTGGACACCCTGGCGGACGTGAAGGCCGACCAGGACAGTGACGTCTCGGTGCTCATCGAGCACGTCCGGCGGCGTAACGACGGCGGCCTGGTGATCGGCCTGTTCGGGGCCCTCACGGTGGCCGAGGCGGAGATGCTCAGCGGTCTGCGCGGCAACGGCGCGACCTGCATCGGCTTCGCCATCGACACCGGCACCTGGGCACCGGCGTCGTCCGGCACCGAAGCCGAACGCGAGCACGCGGCCGCTGCCCTCGCCCTGGTCCGGGCGGGCTGGCGGTCGGTGCCGGTGTCGCACGGCGAGACACTCGCGGCACTCTGGCCCAGCGTGGCCCGTGGATCGCAGGGTTTCGCCTACCGCGCCGCGATGGCGGAGACCGTCAGCGGGGTGATCCGATGACCGGCCGCCGCCGTCTCGGCCTGGTGGCCGCCGCGGCCACCCTCCTGGCCGCCGCGCCGCTGTCGGCGATCTTCGAGTCCTGGACCTGGATCGCGCAGTGCGTTCTGACCGTGGCCCTGATCGAGGGCGCCGCAATGGCCACCCGGACCTTCCGGTTCCCCACGTGGGCGCAGGCCCTGAGCATGACTCTGGCCCTGGTCCTGGCGCTGACCTGGCTCTTCCCCAGCGGTAAAGAGATCATCATCCCGACGCCGGACACGCTCTCGCACTTCGCGGATCTGGTCCGGCAGGCCGGTGAGGACACCCGGTCGTACGGCGTGCCCGTACCCGACCGGGACGGCCTGCTCTTCGTGGCGGTCCTCGGTGTCGGCTCGGTCGTCATCGTGGTCGACCTGCTCACCGCGGTGTTCCGCCGGCCGGCGCTGGCCGGTCTGCCGATGCTGGCGATCTACTCGATCCCGGTCGCGGTCTACCTGGACAGCGTCCCGGCGATCCCGTTCGTGATCGGCGCCGCGGGCTTCCTGTGGCTGCTCGTCGCCGACAACGTCGACCGGGTGCGGCGCTTCGGGCGCCGGTTCACCGGAGACGGCCGCGACGTGGACGTCTGGGAACCCTCCCCGCTGGCAGCGGCCGGCCGCCGGATCGGCGTGGTCGGCGTGCTGGTCGCGGTGGTGGTCCCGCTCGGCGTGCCGACGGTGACCGGCGGTCTGCTCACCCAGCTCACCCAGAGCAACAGCGGGCCGGGCGGCAATTCGGGCACCGGCACCGGGCGGATCAACCTGTTCGCCTCGCTCAGCGGCCAGCTCAACCAGAATGCCACGGTGCCCCTGCTCAAGGTCACCACCGACGAGCCTGAGCCGTTCTACCTGCGGTTCGCGATCGCCGACGTGCTGACCGAGAACGGCTTCGGCCACGAGGCGCCCCGGGGCCGCGCGCTGGCGCTCGGGCTGCCCGACCCACGGCGGGCGGCGGCCACCCGGAACGCCGACTACACCGAGTACCGCGCCGAGTTGGAGATCACCAAGGACCTCCAGCAGAACATGGCGCCGGTGTACACGTACCCGACCGTGGTCGACGGGCTCGAGGGCCCGTGGGCGTACGACGAGAAGCAGCAGGTCCTCTACTCGAACCGGTTCACCACGCGCGATCAGAAGTACACCTTCACGTACATGCGGGCGAAGTACAGCCCGAGGCTGCTTCAGCAGGCCGCGCCGCTGCCCGCGGACGACCCGCTGCGGGCCGCCTACACCGCGACCCCCGGCGACGCCACCGTCGACGCCACGGTCAAGCGGCTGATCACCGGCAAGAGCAGCGATTACGACAAGGTCCGGGCGATCTACAACTGGTTCTCCAAGGACAACGGTTTCCGCTACAGCCTGTCCGCCACGACCACCGGGAAAGCGTCGGAGATCGCCGAGTTCCTGACCAACAAGGCCGGATACTGCCAGCAGTACGCGGCGGCGATGGCGTGGATGGTCCGGGCGGCCGGCGTCCCGGCACGGGTGGCGTTCGGCTTCACCCGCGGGTCCCAGACCGGGCCGGGCACGTACTCGATCACCAACCGCAACGCCCACGCCTGGACCGAGGTCTACTTCCAGGGCTTCGGCTGGGTGCCGTTCGACGCCACCCCGAGCACCGGGGTGACCGGCTCCGCCCGAGGAGCGTCGAACTGGGCGCCCGACGTCGACCGTCCCGCCCCGACCGCCTCCGCCTCCGCGGACACCGGCGAGCCGGGCCCGGACTCGTCGGCCGACCCGGGCGCGGCCAACGGGGAGAACCGCGCGAACGCCGACGGCGGCCCCGACGCCGACACCGGCACGGTCACCGAGCAGACCGACTGGACGGCCCTGTGGATCGCCGCTGGAGTCGCCCTGATCCTCGCGTTGCTGCTGATCCCGGCCCTGCGCCGGGTGCTGGTCCGCAAACGCAGGCACGCCGCGACGGCACCGGCCGCACCAACCGTCCTGGCCGCCGAGGGCGCCACCGACCTCACCGTCACCGCCGAGTCCGGCCAGGCCCGGGAGGACGCACACGCCGCCTGGGACGAACTGATCGACTCGATGATCGACTTCCGAGTCCCGGTGGACCCGACCGAGACACCACGGATCACCACCCAGCGCCTGATCCGTGACCTGTCTCTCGACGGCGAGCCGGCCGACGCCGCGACCCTGCTGGGTACGGCCGAGGAGCGTGCCCGCTACGCCCGCACGCCCCTGCAGGGCGCCGAACTGACCGCCGCGCTGCGCCGGATCCGTTCCGGAATGTCCGCGGCGGCCTCCGCCCGGACCAGGCTCCGCGCCGCGCTGCTGCCACCATCGGTGCTTCTCAGCTGGCGGTTGGGCCTGGCCGAGTGGTCCACCCGTACAGCGGAACGCCTGACCGGGATCCGCGAGTCCCTGACCCGCTTCAACCCACGCCGGCTCCTGTCCCGTTCCCGCTGAGCCGGTCCGACCACGAAAGGCGCCGTCCTCCGGGGCGGCGCCTTTCGTTTCCCCTCACACCACCCAGCCGACAAGCCTCCGAACAGCCCCGTGCCACACCGCTACCTGCCGCGCCGACACCTGACTGGCGCGATCGTTCAGGACCGCGACCCGGGCGGCCGCTTCTTGGGCAGCGCCTCAAAACCCACCAGCGCAGCACCCGAGCCGACGCCCAGCACCCGCACGCCGGGTCCAAGACGTAGAGGTCCGCCTCCCGGTTGCGCGGTGACCTACGGTGCGTATACGGGCGCGGGTCACCGCGCAATCGAGAACGACGGCCCGCGTGGCGATCCGCGGCGCGGGATCACCGCGCAATCAAGAACGACGGCCCGCGTGGCGATCCGCGGCGCGGGTCACCGCGCAATCAAGAACGACGGCCCGCGTGGCGATCCGCGGCGCAAATACGGGCGCAGAACACCATACAACCAGAAGCGACAACCCGCGTGGCGATCCGCGGCGCACATACGGGCGCAGATCACCACGCAGTCGAGAACGACGGTCCGCGTCGCGATCGCGGCGCGGATAAACGCAAGTAACCACGCAACGGACGTAGCAACGCCCGAAAGGCAACAGTCGAGCGGCCAATAGCATCCAGATCCACAAATTCGCCCTACCTGATCTCGTGCCGGCCTTGGCTCCGAGATCTTGCGCCGCCCTCACCGTCCTGACGGCATTGAATGCCCAACACCGGCAGCCGCTGTGGACCTTGGATGCTGGTCAGTGCTGGGGGGATTCGCTCAAGATCGTGGTGGGGCGCGGGCGGCGACGGTGACCAAGATCGGCCATCCGGCCCGTCGCCGACCAGAGACCCTGACCGCGAGAGGTCGCCATGGCGCAGTGCCGGTGGGCCGCAGGTTCCGATCCGACTCCGGTCACCATGCATGCCGTGGGCACCGGAGCGCCTGGCGCAGGGCCGAGCCGCGTCCGCATCCCCACAAGGCCGCCAGCGTGGTGACTTGCGGCCCCATCACACCCCCACATCATCAGGCCGGGAGGCCGGGAGGCCGGGAGGCCGGGAGGCCGGGAGGCCGGGAGGCCGGGAGGCCGGGAGGCCGGGAGGCCGGGAGACCGGGAGACCGGGAGACCGGGAGACCGGGAGACCGGGAGACCGGGAGACCGGGAGACCGGGAGACCGGGAGACCGGGAGACCGGGAGACCGGGAGACCGGGAGACCGGGAGACCGGGAGACCGGGAGACCGGGAGACCGGGAGACCGGGGCCGAGGAACCCGACCAGCGGTAGAACGCCCCTCGCAGCAGGGCGCGCAGGGGCGCACGACGACGGCGGCCGAGGGGCGGCCGCCGTTCGTCGGGAGCCGGCTTCGTCGGCCGGCTCGGGGTGGGTCAGCGATGGCCCTCCGGGCGCTGACGCCAGCGGTCCTCAAGGCGTTCGAGGAAGCCGCCGCTCTTGCGGCTGCCGCCCTGGCGGGTGCGCCGGGACGCGGTGCCGCCGACGGATTTCAGGTCGGGCGCCTGGGTGCGGCGGCGCGACTGCATCGCGAAGGCCGCCGATCCGAGCATCACGACGAATCCGGCGACGCCGAGCGGCGTGTTCTGGCTGACGGCTCCGTAGACGAGGAGAGCCAGGCCAAGGATGATCACGAACGCGGCGACGAGGAACCGGCGCCGTGCGTGGAAACGCGGGTCGCTGGCCCGCACAGCCGAGGCGAACTTGGGGTCCTCGGCAAGCGACCGCTCGATCTGATCGAACAGCCGCTGCTCGTGCTCCGAGAGCGGCACGGCATTCCTCCCCGGGCGCATGTCCGGCCCCGTGCTGGGGTCGGGGTGGTGCAGGTGTCATTGCGGGGCAGCCGTCGGCTGCCTTATCACGCAAGTCTACGAGCGGCTTGGCGGGTCGGAAAGCGGGACGACCGCCGAGTGCGGGTGATTTTCCGTGTCCGGAAGATCGGTTCGTCCCAAAAGACCGATCACCCAGCCGCACAAAGCGTCCGTCACCGCAGCATGTGGCCCTGATCACGGCCCGTGAGCTGCCTCAACACATGATCCGGAGAGAGGACGCCGGGAGGCGGGTAAATCGACTGACGCAAATAGATCTTATCGGACGATCAACAACGGTACGGTCATCTCGGCCGCCGTGAACGACCCGTGGTAGGCGATCAGCTGAGCGGCGCGCCCGGGTTCCCGGTCGCTGGCGACCACGACCGCCCGGCCCTGGCAGAACACGACCACGTCACCGATCCTGCCGGCGTGCGCGGGCGGTACCGGGCCGTACCATCCCTCGCCGATCGCCTCGTCCCGGCGCAGCACCCGGGCGTCGGGGCCGAGCACCTCCCGCCAGGTCGCGATCACATCGTCCACCGCACCGTCGGCGACGTGCAGATAGCGCAACCGCGGTTCGCCGGCCACGCCGTCCAGGCCGTCGGCCAGCGGGCCGGTGGACAGGTCGTAGCGGTCCTCGACCGGCACGTTGAGCTGGCCGTGGTCGGCGATCACCAGCACGGCGGCTCCCGGCGGCAGTTCGTGGGCGAGCCGGTCCAGGATGAGATCGACCCCGCGGGCCGCCTCCTCCCAGGCGGGGGATCCCACCCCGTCCTCGTGGCCGGCCTTGTCGAGGTCGGGGTGGTAGCCGTAGACCAGGCCGGGCCCGGCACGCAGGGCGGCCAGCATCCCTTCGGCGACCGCCGGCCCGTCGTCGGCCACGTGGTAGTTGCCGCCCCGGTTGGCGGCCACGCTCAGGCCGGTGCCCCTGTAGAGGGAGCGGCTGACCACGGTGACCGCGACGCCGGCCGCCGCGGCGGTCTCCAGGACGGTCGGCCTCGGCTGCCAGACGTACGGATCCGGGTCGTCACCCCAGTGGATGTGGTTGAGCGTCCGCCCGTCCGGCCGCTGGACGGTGAAACCGAGGACGCCGTGTGCTCCCGGCGGCGTCCCGGTGCCGATGGTGACCAGGCTGACCGGGGTGGTGGACGGGAATCCCGCGGTCAGGGTCGAGCCCGGGAGCGAGGCCAGCACCGGCGCGAACGGAGCGGCGAGCGGTATCTGATACGCCCCGAGGCCGTCCACCAGCAGCACCCCGACCCGGTCCACCCCGTCCAGTGGAACGCCGAGACCGAGCACGTCGGCAAACCCCGGCACCCCGAGGACGGCGCAGACGCTGGGCAGCAGATCGGCCAGACTCCCCGTGCCGTAGGCGGGCGCCACCCGGCGGAACGCCTCCGCCGGCAGCCCGTCACCGGGCAGGGGCCCCGGAGCCCATCCGGTGTAGGCCGAGCCGGAGCCTGCGGCCCGCCCGGACGAGATGGTCATGACGAGCCGTCACGCCCGGCCGGACGGCGGGCGAACAGGTGCAGCTGGGACGCGACGTCCCGGAACGGCGCCCGGCTGCTGAGTTCCAGTTCGAGTTCGAGGACCGCCTGCGGGTCCTCCTCGAGCACCGCCGCCGGCAGGAGATCGGCGATCACACGTACGCCATGGGTCTGTTCGACCTCGAGCCCCGCGTCGGTGAGCAGTTCGGTGGCCCCCGCCGCGTCGTAGCGGCGAAGCAGCGTGTCACGCGGCCCGGACCGGCCCGCCGGGTCGGTGACCAGCGACGCCGCCGCCTTGAGGTGGCCGTTGACGGCCCGGCCGAGAACCGCCGCGGCCCGGCCCGCCACCAGCAGGCTGACCGCGCCGCCCGGGCACAGCGCCCCCGCGATCGCGGCGACCACCTTGACCGGCTCGTCGACGACCTCGAGCACCGAATGGCAGAGGATGAGGTCGGCGCTACCCGGCGCGACCAGGGACGCCAGCGCGTCGCCGTCGCCCTGCACGGCCCGGACCCGGTCGGCGACGCCCGCGTCGGCGGCACGGCGGGTCAGTGCGGCGAGTGCGTCGGGGCTCGCGTCGATCACCGTGACGGTGTGGCCACCCTCGGCGAGCGGCACCGCGAACCCGCCGGTCCCGCCGCCGACGTCGAGCACGGTCAGCTCACGGCCGGCCTGCCGGTCGAGCTCGCGCCGGATGACGGCCCACACCGCGGCGGTGCGTGCCGTGACGTGCGGGCGGCCGGTACGCGCAGAAGTCTCCACGCCAGCAGCCTAGCGGCGGCACCTATCTAAAAGTCGAAGAGGACACCGGTGGCGCGGTTCATCTCGCAGCTGTTGCCGTACGTCTGCTGCCACCGCACCGTCCGGCCCTGCCACGTTCCCTTGATCCGCGCGGTGACCGGCTGGTAGAGCAGGATGCAGAGCGAGTCGCCGCCCTTGAGCTTGGACGGGTTGCCGTCGGCGCCGCGCAGGGTGGCGCAGGCCTGAATCGCCTTCGGATGGCCGCCGCCGGTCGGATCGCAGGTCAGCTTCGCCTGTTTGTCCTGATAGGTGAACGTGAGGCTGGCGCCGCTCCCGGCGTGTGCCGGCCCGGGCTGGCCGGTGAGCACGGCGAGCGCCGCGGCGAGACCGATCATCGTTCGGATCATGATGCACCCCCCGGATGACTTTCGCAGTGCATCATACGCCGCTATAGGTGCGAATCACCGGAAATCGCGCGAGGTCGACGCGACCGGCGGCGACACCGCGTCGAGCCGGTCCGCGATCAGGTTGAGCACCCCCTCCACCTTCTCCAGGCGGCCGCGCACCAGCAGCGCCGTACTCGTGCGGGCCACCCGCCGGTAGCGCAGCCACAACCCCGGCGAGCAGGTCACGTTCAGCATCCCGGTCTCGTCCTCCAGGTTCACGAACGTCACCCCGCCCGCGGTCGCCGGCCGCTGCCGGTGCGTGACGATCCCGCCGACCCGCACCCGGGTGCCGCCCTCCACCTCGGCCAGTGCCGCGATCGGCAGCGCACCGGCCCGCGCCAGTTCGTCGCGCAGGAACCGCGCCGGATGTGTCTCCGGCGACAACCCGGTCGCCCACACGTCCGCGACCAGCACGTCCACATCGCTCATGCCGGGCAGGGTCGGCGCCTCGACGCCGGTCACCGTCCCCGGAAGGCGGTCCGGCTTGTCCTGGGCGGCCGCTCCCGCGGCCCACAACGCCTCCCGGCGTGACAACCCGAAACCCGCGAAGGCGTCGGCGGTGGCGAGGGCCTCCAGATGGCCGGCGGAGCATCCGGTACGCCGCGCGAGATCCGTCATCGACCGGTAGGGGCCATGGGCTCGCCGTTCCTGCTCGATCCGCTCGGCGAGTTCGGCGCCGATCGTACGGACGCGGGAGAGGCCCTGCCGGACAGCCGGACCACCGAGCCCCCACGCGTGCGGAGGCTCCCCCGGCCCGTTCCTGGCCTGGCTCCCCGGCGTGCTCTCCAGCGTCGCCGCCGCGTCACTGAGGTTGATGTCCGGCCGCCGCACCTCGACGCCGTGCCGGCGCGCGTCGTCGACCAGCGTCTGCGGCGAGTAGAAGCCCATCGGCTGCGCGTTGAGCAGGGCCGCGCAGAACGCCGCCGGGTGATACCGCTTCAGCCAGGCGCTCGCGTAGACGAGATAGGCGAAGCTCATGGCGTGGCTCTCCGGGAAGCCGTAGCTGGCGAACGCCGACAACTTCACGAAAAGGTCGTCGGCGAGCGCACCGCTGATCCCGTTCGCGGCCATTCCCTCGTACAGCCGCGTCTTGATCCTCTGCATTTTCTCTATCGATCTCTTGGCGCCCATCGCACGCCGCAGCTGATCCGCCTCGGCCGGGTCGAAGCCGGCGACATCGATCGCGAGCTGCATCAACTGCTCCTGGAAGAGCGGCACCCCGAGCGTCTTGGCCAGGGCGTTCCTCATCAGCGGATGCGGCACGTCCGGTTTCTCGAGACCATTCTTTCTTCTGATGTACGGGTGAACCGAGCCGCCCTGGATCGGGCCGGGCCGGATCAGCGCCACCTCGATGACCAGGTCATAGAACTCACCCGGCTTGAGGCGGGGCAGCGTCGCCATCTGCGCTCGGCTTTCCACCTGGAACACCCCGACCGAGTCGGCCCGGCACAGCATCGCGTAGACCTCGGGATCGTCGAGCGGCATCGTGCCGATGTCGAGCGTGTCCTCGATCATGTCGTACGCGTAGTGCAGCGCCGACAGCATGCCGAGCCCGAGCAGGTCGAACTTGACCAGGTCGACGGCGGCGCAGTCGTCCTTGTCCCACTGCAGGACCGTGCGGCCCGGCATCCGGCCCCACTCCACCGGGCAGACCTCGATGATCGGGCGGTCGCAGATGACCATGCCGCCGGAGTGGATGCCCAGATGGCGGGGGAAGTTCTGGACCTCGTTGGCGAAGTCCACCACGTGTTGCGGAATGTCGCTGTCGGCGGAGGCAACGTCGCCCCAGCGGTCGATCTGCTTGCTCCACGCGTCCTGCTGGCCCGGGGAGAACCCGAACGCCCGCGCCATGTCCCGCACCGCCGACCGGGGACGGTAGGAGATCACGTTCGCGACCTGGGCGGTGTGCTCCCGGCCGTACTTGCCGTAGACGTGCTGGATGACCTCCTCGCGCCGGTCCGACTCGATGTCGACGTCGATGTCCGGCGGGCCGTCGCGTTCCGGGGTGAGGAACCGTTCGAAGAGCAGCCGGTGCTTCACCGCGTCGACGTTGGTGATCCGCAACGCGTAACAGACCGCCGAATTGGCCGCCGAACCACGGCCCTGGCAGTAGATGTCGCTGTCCCGGCAGAACCGGACGATGTCGTACACGACCAGGAAGTAGCCGGGGAAGCCCAGCTCCTCGATCATGCGGAGCTCGTATTCCAGCTGTTCATAGGCCTTCGGCTGGTCCCGGTAACGCTCCCCCGCGCCCCGCATGGTCAGCTCGCGCAGCCAGCTCATCTCGGTGTGCCCCGGTGGAACCGGGTAGTCCGGCAGCCTCGGCGCGACCAGATTCAGGTCGAAGGCCAGGTCACCTCCGTACATGGCGGCGTTCTCCACGGCACCCGGATAGGCGGCGAAGCGGCGGGCCATCTCGTCACCGCTGCGCAGGTGGGCGGTGCCGGCCGCGGGCAGCCAGCCGTCCATCTCGTCCAGGCTGCGCCGGGCCCGGACCGCGGACAGGGCGGTCGCCAGACGGCGGCGCGACGGAACCGCGTAGTGCACGTTGCCGGTGGCCACCACCTCCAGCCGGCGGCTGCGGGCCAGCTCCGACAGGGCGTCATTGCGGTCGTCGTCGTAGGGGTCGCCGTGATCGGTGAGCTCGACGGCCACATTCGGGGCGCCGAAATTCGAGATCAGACGATCCAGCTCGTACGCCGCGCGCTGCACCCCTCCGGTGGCCAGTGCCAGCGGGACCGTGCCCTTGCGGCAGCCGGTCAGCACCAGGACGTGGTCGCACAGCAGCTCGGCCACCTGCTCCAGGCTGCCGTAGACGGGACGGCCCTTCTCCCCGCCCCGCAGCTGCGCCTCGGAGATCACCCGGGCCAGCCGGGCGTACCCCTCGTGACCGTGCGCGAGTGCCAGCAGGTGCGGGCCCTCCGGGTCGGGCTCGCCGCTGCGCGGGCGGGTCAGGCCCAGCGACAGCTCGGCGCCGAAGATCGTGGGCAGTTTCAGCTCCCGGGCCGCCTGGGAGAACCGGACCACCCCGTAGAGGCCGTCATGATCGGTGACCGCCAGGCCGGTCAGACCCAGCCGCGCCGCCTCCTCGGCCAGCTCGTCCGGATGGCTGGCCCCGTCGAGGAAGCTGAAGTTGGTGTGGCAGTGCAGTTCGGCGTACCTGGTCCGGCTCTCCGCCCGGATCAGGTTCGGCGCCGCGCGGTACGGCTCCCGCTTGCGCGACCACGCCGGCGAGTCGCCGCCGTCGCCGTCCACCGCGAGCGGGTCCACCACCCGGCCGGAGAGTGCCCCCTCCAGCCGTGACCAGGGAACATCCGGATTGTTGAACCCCATCACGTACCCCCTCGGTCATGCCGGTCAGTCATAGAACGCCTCCACCAGCCAGTGGCCGCCGGTCAGGGAGAGCAGCAGGGCCCGCCCGTCCGCCAGCAGCATCTGGAACCGGGCCCGGCGGCGTGCCTCACCCGGCGCCCACCAGCGCTCGTCCACCGGCCACGGCCCGGCCCAGCCGGTGATCGCCACCGGCTCGCGGCGGTCGATCCGCAAGAAGGCCGGTGTTCCGGTCATCTCCAGCCGGGCGGTCACCCCCACCGGGGCGCCGGACCCGTCGAACACCGCGGCCGGCAGTGGATGGGCCGGCACCACGGCCGGCGACGGCTTCGGCAGCCGCCCCGGCCAGGGTGGCAGCGGAGCCGGCCGGGCCGTCCGCCGCCGTTTCCGGGCCGGGCTCACCCGGATCATCGTGAAACCCTCCCGGTCACCGCTCGTGACCTGCGCGTTCATTCCCGGCAGCAGCAGCGGGACCGTCTCCGTCCCGGGAATCGGCTCCACGCGCTCCGCGGACGGCCGCTCCGGCTCCCGCTCGTCACCCCACGGCACCAGGCGTACCTGATCGTCCGCCGACCGCCCGCCACCGAGCACCGGCGTCAGCACCGCCTCCGGCCCGAGCAGGCCCTGCACCCGGCTGAACGCCCGATGCGCCCGTTCCCGGCCGTCCCCGGCCTCGCCCCACAACCCGGCCTGCAGACCCGAATGGGCCAGCACCCCGTCCGGTACCAGGCGCAACCGCACCAGCCCCGCCGTCGGCTGCGTCATCCGCCCGCGCCGCGCCCCGGTCAGCCAGCCGTCCAGCTGCCACCGCACCCGCTCGGCGATCGCCGCGGAGTTCAGCATCCCGTCGTGCCGCCACACCCGGAACAGTTCCTGCCCGTCCGCGGTCACCGCCTCGATCCCGAGCCGGGTGCACGCCAGCCCGTGCGCCGCGAGCCGCTCATGCAGCCGCTCGGCCAGCACCCGTCCGGCGAAGGCGGCCACGTCCACCCGGTCCAGAACCTCGTCATAGGTCTCCTCCACCGCCAGGTCCGGCGGCGGCTTGCGCACCGCGAGCGGCCGGCTGTCCCCGCCACGGGCCAGCCGGTGCGCCAGCGCCCCCTCGAACCCGAACCTGGTCAGCACGTCCCCCGGAGGCAGGGCGGCGAAGTCGCCGAGGGTCACCACACCGAGACGCTTCAGCAGATCCGTCAGAACAGGTTCTTCAAGAGCCTCTATCGGTACGGACGACAGGAACCCCCGGCTCTGCCCGGCCTCCACGACCCGCCCGGTGCGGGCGGCGATCCCGGCGGCGAACACTCCGTCCGCGATCCCGATCTGGCACTCCACCGCACAGGCCAGCGCCACCTGCTCGACGATCCGCTCCGCCGCGACCTCCTCGCCGCCGAAGTACCGGGCCGGTCCCCGCACCGCGGCCGCACACACGCCCGGCCGGAGCACCTCGACCCCCGCCACGACCTCCTCGACCGCCGCCACCACCGGCTCGAAGGCGCGGGCGTCCCTCCCCGGATCGTGCTCGACCACCACCAGATGCGGACAGCGCCCCTGCGCCTCCCGCCGCCGCAGCCCCCGCCGCACCCCTTCCCGCCGGGCCGCGTCCGAACACGCCAGAACCCGGTTCCCGAAGAACACCGCGACAGGCTCCGAGGCCATCACCCCCGCCACGATCTCCGCCGCGACGACCGGCCAGTCCGGACACCAGACCAGCAACGTACGGACCGCCGCCTCCATCACGCCTCCCACCCGTTCCGCGGCGGGCAGGCGCCCGATGTCGTGCCCGTGCCCGTGCCCATGGCCGTGACCGTGCCCGTGGTCTGCTCGCCCTGGCCCGCCCCTCTCCGGGCCGAGGACCCGCCGACACTCCGCAGCGGCCCGGGCTCCCCCACCCCGTCGTCCTCGAGACCCGCAGGCGGCGGCGCGGCAGGCCCCTCACCGGGACGCGCATGCGGCAGCGCGGCAAGGCCGTCGGGTCGCACCTCATCGCGACCCTCATGCGGCAGCCCGGCAAGACCCTCAGGCCGCACCTCATCAGGACCCTCATGCGGCAGCCCGGCAAGACCCTCAGGCCGCACCTCATCAGGACCCTCATGCGGCAGCCCGGCAAGACCCTCAGGCCGCACCTCATCAGGACCCTCATGCGGCAGCCCGGCAAGGCCCTCAGGCCGCACCTCATCGGGACGTGGTGGGGCTGCGGGAATGCCGATGGAACGGGTCGAGACCCCGGGCATCCACATGGTGACCTGCCGGGGGCGGGCGGCGGCACCACGTCCCTGAGCGAGAACGGTGACCTCCCGCCGGCGCAGCCGCCCCCGTCCGTCACCGAGCCCTTCCCACCGGCCGTCACCGACCCGCAGGGTCACGTCAGCCCCGGCCCAGTCCCCGAACGGCACGAGCAGACTCCCCCGCTGCCGCGCCCGAGCCGCCAGCCGGCTGATGATCGAGGACGACACCGGCCCGGGAACCGCCGCGACCACGATGTCCACCCCGTCGATCAGGGCGGCGACCACGGTGGGCCAGTCCGGCCCCGGCGCCGGAACGAGCGCGAGCCGCTCCAGCACGATCCCGCTCTCAGCAGCCGCAAGCGTCCCCAGAGCCGGCATCCCGACCACAGCACACCAGGCCCCACCCCGCGACGCGGCGGCGAGCAGCGCCAGCAGAAGCGACGTACTTCCCCCCGCCGCCGTCCCCGCCCCGGCGGCCAGGCCGGAAGCAGCAGCCACGCTCAGACCACCGGCTCTCCCCGAACGAGCCGCCGCCCTCGAACCAGCTATGCCGGACTCCGCCACGCTCCCCGAACCGGCAGCTACGCCAGGCTCCGCCGCCCTCCCACCGCCAGCGGCCGTCCTCGGACCGGCAGCTGCACCAGGCCCCACCACGGGTCCCGGACCAGCGGCCGTCCCCGGACCAGCGGCCGTCCCCGGACCAGCGGCCATCTCCGGACCAGCGGCCATCCCCCGGGCCGGCTGACGCCCACCGGCCGACGGAAGGAAGCCCACCGGTTGTTGTGAGGCAATCGGCAGTTGCGAACCAGCAGGCAGGTGAGAGCTGGACGGGAAATGAGAGCTGGACGACCGGCCGGATCCGCTCGAGACGGCACTCGAGACGGCAACGGTTCCGCCGCGGCGCAAACCGCCTCCCGGCAGCAGCCCGCTCAGCTCGGCAGCCACCGGCAGTATCCGGTCCACGCCCGATTCATCGGTTCCGGTAGCCGTCCGGACCAGTCCCGCGAGGGCGTTCGCACCACTGATCATGCGCCCTGCCACGTCATGCCCCGCTCTGTTGCTCCCCGTCACGCACCACCGAACGGCAACCCCCGTCACGCGGTCAGACTCCTGCCGGCACCACCACACAACCGGCCCACCGGTGACGAACCGATACGAGCCGGCCGCCGTGCTGATGCCCGAGCCCGGCCCACCGTCGACGCCGTCCAGTCCCCCTGCCGATCCGGCACTTCCGAACCGACCAGGTCACCCGAACCACCACCGCCGTGAGCACCGCCCACACCGCACGGCTACCGCAAACCCACCCCTCCCGACCGGGCAAATCCCCGTCTCAGAGCACGTCCCGACCCGCATGGCCCAACCCCGGTCCCCGCCAGACCCAAGCCCGGCAAACTCCTGAGCCCGCCAAGCCCGCCCAGCCCGCCCAGCCCGCCCAGCCGTGCCGGCCCTGCGGCTGGCCGGAGCCCGAACCCGGCAAGGCCCCGAGGCCCGAGCCCGGCAAGGCCCGGGCCCTGCACCGAACCCACGAGGCCAAGCCCCGAAGGAAGCGCAACCCTGCGAGACGGAAAGCACCGAATCGGGAAAGACCGCCCGTCAAAGGACCCGAACGCCATCTCAATGAAGGGCTCGAGGACCCGTGAGAAGCCGAGACCGGTCAGCACTCTCCCAAATCAGGAGAACGATCCACCCGAAGCCGGCAAAAGGCCCACGCCCTAACCGCCGGGACCACTCGGAGACGGACGCACGACCGGAGAATCGGGCCCACGCACTCCCCGCGAAGACAAGCGGACGACCAGAACCCCGGGTCCGGCCGCCCCACCCGAGGGCGGACACACGACTGGAACACGGGCACCACCGGCAGACAGCCGCGAGACCGGAACACCGGCACCACTGGTAGGCGGCCGCGCGACCGGAACACCGGCACCACCCGCTGGTGGGCCGCCAACCGGAACACCGGGTCCGCGCGAGGACAACCGGACGACCAGAACACCGGGCCCGCCCACCCCGCGCGAGGATGGGTGGACGACCGGGATGCCGGGGCCGCTCATGCGGCCAGCGGTGGCTGGTAGGACAGGCCGAGGGACGACTCCACCACGGTCACGAACTGTTCGGCCGCGCGGAGCAGGTCGTCGGCCTCGCGGGCGGTCACCACGTGTGGGATGCCGGCCTCCGCGGCCGCGCGCTTGCTGGCTCCGAGGGCGAAATAGCCGGCCCAGTCACTGAACTCCGGCGCCACCAGAACCAGCAGTGACCACGCGCTGGTCGCTTTCGCCCGGCGGTTCGAAGTGGATGGCCGGGCCCGGGCGGCGAGCAGAGCCGCGGCCGCGCGCAGAGCGGCGAGGTGTGCCGTCGCGTATCGCAGGCCGTCGGGTGAGGTGTTCGCCGCCTCGGTCAGGCCCTGCCGGGCGATCGACAGCAGCTGAGAGGGAGTCCGGTGGGGCAGCATGTGCGCCGGAACCGTGGGCGCCTCCGCCCGTGAGCCGCCGACTGCCTGCATCGGGACACGAGCAGGACCACCGCCGGGAACGGAACCGCGATCGGGACCGCCGGCCTGGGCCGGAACAGGAACCGGACCGGTGGTAGAGGCCGGGACGCGTGCAGGGCCGGCGGCAGCCGCCGTGAGGCCCGGGGCCGTGGTGCTCGCCATCGTCGTTTCTCCTCGCTTGTTCCGCATCCGACGTTGGTGGGTCGAACCGATCGCTGCGGAGGAAGACGCAGCATGCCGCACCGGCAAGGCCGGAACCGGGGCTCCAACGGGCGGCCGGAGCCCCGGTGGACGACCCGCGGGGGTCGCCCGACGGCAAGCCGGCCAGGTGCGAAGCTTCCCCACACCACACCCGGCCGGCACCGCCGGCGGGTCCGTCGCCCGCCACCGGGGGTCGGGGGCAGCGAGCGACGGCCTGCCTTGAACGAGGCCCGGACCCGCGAATGCCCGGACCACGCGTGCGGCACTTCGCGGGCGCCGCACCCGGGAAGCGAGCCGCGAAACACGCTCCCGGAGCCGAACGAACACCTTTCGAACATCCGTTCTAACTACCGCAGAGACTAACACCCCCCTACGACAAAACCGCAACCTTCGACGCGCCGCGCCACCACCTTTTTCGAACGGATGATCGACGACACACGTCACAGTCCACCGATCAGCCAAACCCTTCCGGCAGATACCCCCGGGGGGTATGTTGGCCGCAGACAGGATCGAAGGGAGGCACCCCATGACCGGAAACACGCCGTGGCGGACGGCCGTTCAGGCGACACTGCACTGCCTCACCGGCTGCGCCATCGGTGAGGTGCTCGGCATGGTGATCGGCACCGCGCTGGGCTGGTCCGCCGGTCCCACCGTGGTGCTCGCGGTCGCGCTGGCGTTCGTCTTCGGTTACGCGCTGACCATGCGCCCGCTGCGGCGGTCGGGCATCGACTTCCGTACCGCGTTGAAGCTCGCCCTGGCCGCCGACACCGTGTCGATCACCGTCATGGAGATCATCGACAACGCGGTGATGCTGGCCGTGCCGGGCGCCATGGAGGCCGGCCTGACCAACTGGGTGTTCTGGGCCTCGCTCGCCTTCGCCCTGGCGGTGGCATTCGTGCTGACCGTGCCGGTGAACCGCTGGCTGATCAGCCGGGGCAGGGGGCACGCGGTGATGCACCGGCACCACGCCCACTGAGTGACGTGCGGGCGGCCGGGTGATGCCCGGCCGCCCGCGTCGCCGACGGTTACCGCATCGCCTGCATCACGGCGATCTCCGCCCGCTGATCGGCGACGATCTTCGAGGCGAGGGCCTTGGCCTCGGGGTCGACGCCGCCGTCGATCTCACCCTGGGCCATCGTGATCGCACCCGCGTGGTGGTCGATCATCATGGTCAGGAACAGCTCGTCGAACGCCGGCCCGCTGGAGGCGGCCAGTTTCGCCATCTGCTCCTCGGACATCATGCCCGGCATCGTGGCGTGCTCAGCACCGTGACCAGCGGTTTCCGGGGCAGGTTGCCCCCACTCGGCGAGAAAGCCAGTCATCGTGGCAATCTCCGGCCCCTGCGCCGCCGAGATCTTGGCGGCCAGCTCCTTGACCTCCGTGCCGGCACGCTCGGGCGCCAGTGTGGACATCTCTACCGCCTGCTGGTGATGCACCACCATGTGCTGCGCGAACGCCACGTCGGTCTCGTTGAAGACAGCCCCGGAGGCGGCGGGCGAGACGGGCGTGGAGCCGGTCCCGGAGGAGTGCCCGGAGCCGTGGCCACCACCGCAGCCCGAGGCGGCAAAGGTAAGGATCAGAGCGCCGCCCACCAGGGCACGACGCGACATCGTTCGGATCATCAAGATCAAAATCTCTCTGGGTGTACGGAAAAAGCGGGCGAAAGCCTCCCGCTATAAACGCAGCACCGACACGGAGGCGAGCCGCAACCCGACACCGAACGCCCGCCGCGAGGCTCGCGACGCCCGGTCGCCGACGCACGCTCCGCGAGCCCCCGCGCACGCACCGTTCCGCCCGCGCACCCGAAGCAGCAGAAGCCACCCCGGCATCAGTACCGCGGTCAGCCCGGCGAGCACCGCCAGGCAGACGTTCCACATGCCCCCGTCATGCCCACCGGACCCACCACCACCCGCCCCCGGACACCCGTGCCCACCACAGGAGCCCTCCCCCGAAGGACCACCCGAGACCGCACCGCCCCGAACCTCCCCCACCACGCCAGACAGCCCACCTGAGGGCCATCCGGCATGCACGTGCCCCGCCACATCAGACAGCCCACCCGGGTCCCGTCCGGCATCCACGTGCCCCGCCACGCCAGACAGCCCACCCGGGTCCCGTCCGGCATGCGCATCCCCCGCCACGCCAGACAGCTCACCCGGGTCCCGTCCGGCATGCACATCCCCCGCCACGCCAGACGGCCCACCGAAGGCCGGCCCAGCATGCAGTTCGCGCGCCACTTCAGGCAGGCCGCCCGGGGCCCGCCAGGCATGCACATCCCCCGCCACGCCACGCAGGCCGCCGGAGGGCCGCCCGGCATACGCATCCCTCGTCCCGCCGGGCAGGCCGCCGGAGGGCCGCCCGGCATGCGGGTCCTCCGCCGCACCCGGGAGATGCGCGGAGCGGGCCGCGTGCAGAACCGACGAGAGCGATCCGTGCCCGAGCGTGTGCATCGAGGCGAGACCGATCACGGTGCAGGCAAGCAGCAGCCACCAGGCCGCCCGGCGCGACACCGCACCACCCACCTTGATCCACACACCCGCCACCGTACCCACACCACCCCGCCCGACCCACTCGCCGCAGCCCATCCCCGCCCTCACCCCTCACCCCTCACCCCTCACCCCTCAGCCGATCTTGTGAACTTGCGCCGCCAGCTCAACCCAAAGCCCACAAGATCTGCCACGGGACCGGTGACCCCCGCCGATCTTGTGAACTTGCGCCGTCACAGCAGCCCGAAAGCCACAAGATCGACAAGCGGCAAGATCGCGGGCGACAAACGGCGGGCAACAAGGACGGCGGCGACGAGCGGCGGGCAGCGAACAGCAGACGGCAGGCGGCAGACGGCACGCGATGAACGGCAGGCGACGGGCAGCAAGGGCGGCGGACGGCAACGACGGGCGACGGGCGGCAGGCGGCGGACGGCAGGCAGCGAACGGCAGGCGGCGGACGGCAGGCAGCGAACGGCAGGCGACGGGCGGCAGGCAGCGAACGGCAGGCGGCGGACGGCAGGCGGCGGGCGGGGCGGTCAGAAAGGGGGTGGGCGGGGACGATCGTGAATACGATGAGGGCATGGCGACGGTCGTGGTTACCGGAGGTAGTTCGGGTGTGGGGCTGGCTGCCGCTGAGCAGTTCGCCGCCCGTGGGGACGATGTGGTCCTGGTCGGGCGGGATCCCGGGCGGCTCGCGGCAGCGGCGGCCGCGGTGAGGGTGGCCGGTGGCGGGCGTGAGCCGGTGGCCTTCCGCGCCGACTTCGAGCGGCTCGACGACGTTCGTACGCTGGCCGGGGAACTTCTTGCCGCCTGCCCGCGGATCGATGTGCTGGCGAACAACGCCGGTGGCATGGCCGAAGGTTTCCGGCGGACCGTGGACGGGTTCGAGGCGACGATGCAGAGCAACCATCTGGCGCCGTTCCTGCTCACGAGCCTGTTGCGGGAGCGGCTGAGCGGCTCCCGCGTGGTGAACACCGCCTCCCGCGCGCACCACCGGGGACGCCCCGACCCGGGTGCGCTGGCCGGGGATCCGGAACGGTTCAACGCGTGGCAGGCGTATGGGGCGGGCAAGTCGGCGAACATCCTGTTCGCCGCGGAGGCGGCCCGCCGGTGGCCGGATGTGTTCAGCGTGTCCTTCCACCCGGGTGTGGTGCGGACGAACTTCGGCGCCGACAGGGTGACCCGGTTCTTCTACCGGTTCGCGCCGTTCCTGGTGACCCCGGAGAAGGCCGGCGCGCTGCTGGTCTGGCTGAGCACCGCGCCGGAGGCCGAGCTGGTGAACGGCGGCTACTACGTCGGGCACCGGCTGACCGGCACGGCCGCTCACGCCGCCGACCCGGAACTCGCCGCCCGGCTGTGGGAGGCCAGCGCGGCGGCGACACGGCCCGCGGCGGAGTAGGACACGGCCCGCGGCGGCGACACGGCCCGCCGCGGAGTAGGACACGGCCGGCAGCGGCGACACGGCCCGCCGCGGAGTAAGACACGGCCCGCGGCGGCGACACAGCCCGCGGCGGAGTAGGACACGGCCGGCAGCAGAATGAGCGGATGCACAACCATCCGAATGTGATCGCGGTACGGGACGCGCTGACGGCGGCCGGCTCGGACGCCGCCGAGATCGTCATCCTCGACGAGGCCGTGCACACCGCGCCCGCCGCGGCCGCCGCCCTGAACATCGAGGTCGGCCAGATCGCCAACTCGCTGATCTTCGACGCGGACGGCGAGCCGCTGCTGGTGCTGACGTCGGGCGCGCACCGGGTCGACACGGTGAAGGTGGCCGCCGCCCTGGGTGTGACGAAACTGCGCCGGGCCACACCGGAGTTCGTGCGACTGCACACCGGCCAGGCGATCGGCGGGGTCGCTCCGCTGGGGCATCCGAAGCCGGTGCGAACCCTGGTGGACGTGGATCTGGAGAAGTTCCCGGTGGTGTGGGCGGCCGCCGGCGTACCCCAGTCGATCTTCCCCATCACGTATGCCGAGCTGGTCCGCGTCACGGCCGGAACCCCGGCGGAGGTGGCGTGAGAGCCGCTGAGCGGTAACGTGGCGCGATGTCCGACGATCAGGTCAGCCTGCATGTCTGGCGGGTTCCGCGCCGCGCCGTCGGCTCCGCCATGCTGCGGATGGCCTTCGCGCGCCGGCATCTGTCAGCGGTCAGGTTCGGCAAATTCATGGGTACGGGCACCGGCTCCACCTTCGGCCCCGGTGACACGGATCTGACCCGCTGGGCCGCGATCACGGTGAGCGACGAGCCGGTTCGGTTCCCGGTGTGGGACGCGATCGCCGAGCGGCAGGCCCGGGTCGATCTGGAGCCGCTGGTGAGCCGGGGTTCGTGGTCGGGTCACAGCCCGTTCCGCCCGACCGGCGGCAAGACGGACGGCATGGTGGTGGCGCTGACCAGAGCCCGGCTGCGTCCGACGCGGGCGCTGCGGTTCTGGCGGGCGATCGGGCCGGTGGCCCGGGAGGTCGCGGACGCGCCGGGGCTGCTGGCCCGGTTCGGGGTGGGTGAGGCGCCGATCGGCTGGCAGGGGACGGTCAGCGTGTGGCGGAGCACGGCGGATCTGACCACGTTCGCGTACCGTCAGCCGGAGCATCGCGCGGTGATCGCCCGCACGCCCGCCGACGGCTGGTACGCGGAGGAGCTGTTCGCCCGTTTCGCAGTGCGCGAGATCGTCGGGGACCGGACGGTGCTGGGCTGGATCAACGAGATGGCCGACGAGGAGCTGACGGAGCGATGAGGCTCGTAGCGTGGCAACCGGACGATCTGCTGCGCCGGCTCGACGACGTGGTGGCCGTCTACGGCGAGGCGATGGGCTACCGCAAGGAGCTGTTGCAGACGCGCCGCGGCTACATCGGCTCACACGTGCGGCGGCCGGGGTTCCGGGCGGTGGCGACGCTGACCGCGGAGGGCAGGCTGGCCGGCTTCGGGTACGGCTACACGTCCGCGGCCGGTCAGTGGTGGCACGACCAGGTGCGGTCGGCGCTGGACGAGCCGTCCCGCGGATACTGGCTGAGCAGCTGTTTCGAGGTCGTCGAGCTGCACGTGCGCCCGGTGGCGCAGGGTCACGGGGTGGGTGCGCGGCAGTTGCGGGCGCTGCTGGCGATGGCCGACGGCGAGCGGGTACTGCTGTCCACTCCGGAGGCTGACGAGCTCCAGTCCCGGGCCTGGCGGCTGTACCGGCGTTTCGGGTTCACCGATGTGCTGCGCAACTTCATGTTCCCGGGTGACGAACGGGCGTTCGCGATCCTGGGCCGGGAGCTTCCGCTGGCGGAGCGGCCGGCCGAGGGTGCTCCGGGAATGGTCGGCGGCTGACTCCTTGCGCGCGGTTCCCTGGTTTCTGCTGGGCGGGCTGGTTCTCGCCCAGATCTGTTATCCGCTGACCGAGGGCGGGGTACGGGCCGGTCTCACCGTGGCGACGGTGCTGATCGGGGTGGTGCTGTCGGTGTCGCACGCGCTGCTGCGCCGGGGTCCGCGTGCGGCGGTCGCGCTGGTGGGCACGGCGATGCTGGGCGGGTTCGCGGTGGAGGCGGTCGGTGTGGCGACCGGTTTCCCGTTCGGCACCTACGACTATTCGGGTCAGCTGGGGCCGAAACTGCTGGGCGTACCGCTGATCATTCCGCTGGCGTGGACCTGGATGGCGTGGCCGGCCTGGCTGGCAGCGGGGCGGGTGACCCGGAGCCGGCCGGTGCGGATCGCGGTGGCGGCCGCCGGGCTGGCCGCGTGGGATCTGTTCCTCGATCCGCAGATGGTCGCGGAGGGGTATTGGCGCTGGCACGATCCGGTTCCGGCGCTGCCGGGGGTGCCGGGGATCCCGATCGGCAACTATCTGGGCTGGCTGGGTTTCGCGGTCGTGCTGATGACGGCGTTGTCAGCGGCGGCCGGGCGGGTCGCGTCGGCTCCGGCGGACTCGGACGCACCGATGCTGGCGCTCTGGCTGTGGACGTACTTCTCCTCGGTGCTCGCGCACGCCGTCTTCCTGAACCTGCCGGGCTCGGCGGTATGGGGCGGGGTCCTGATGGGCGTCGCGGTCCTGCCGCTGGTGTGGCGGCTCCGGGCGGCAGCCTCCGCCCCCGCAGAGCACGCCACGGAGAACAGTCCATGAGCGGCTGGCTCGTCCTGATCCCGCTGGTGCTGCTCACGGGGCACACCGTGGTGAACGCGCTGCTGTTGCGCCGGCCGCGCCGGGGCGCCTCGGCGACCGAGCGGGTGGCGGTGCTGCTGCCGCTGCGTGACGAGGCGGGCCGGGTCACGCCGTGCCTGGAGTCGCTGCTGGCCCAGCGTGGTGTCCCGGATCTGCGGATCCACGTCCTCGACGACGGGTCTGCCGACGACACCGCGGCCGTGGTCCGGGCGGTCGCGGCCGGTGACCCGCGGGTGCGGCTGCTGACCGGCGGCCCGCTGCCGGACGGCTGGCTCGGCAAACCGAATGCCTGCCGGCAGCTCGCCGACGACGCCGGGGACGCGGAGGTGCTGGTCTTCGTCGACGCGGACGTGGTGCTGGCGCCGGACGCGGTGGCCGGTGCGGTGACGCTGCTGCGGGAGAGCCGGGTGACACTGCTCTCGCCGTATCCGAAGATCGTCGGCTCAGGGCGTCTGGTGCAACCACTGCTGCAGTGGTCGTGGCTGACTTTTCTGCCGCTGCGAGGCATGGAACGCTCGCCGCGCCCGTCGCTGGCCGCCGCGGGAGGCCAGTGGCTGGTGGTGGACGCGGCCGGTTACCGGCGGGCCGGTGGGCACGCCGCGGTCCGCGACGACATCCTGGAGGACATCGGGCTGGCCCGCGCGGTCAAGCGGTCCGGCGGGCGGATCGCCCTCGCCGACGGTTCGCGCCTGGCGACCTGCCACATGTATTCGACCTGGCGGGAGCTGGCGGACGGCTACGGCAAATCCCTCTGGGCGTCGTTCGGGTCGGCGTCCGGCGCGGCCGCCGCCGTGGTCCTGCTTCTTCTGTTGTACGCCGTGCCGCCGCTGTTCCTGTTCGGTGCCCACCCGGCCGTGGCCGCCGCCGGATACCTGCTCGGGGTGGCCGGCCGCCTGGTCAGTGCCGCCGCCACCGGAGGCCGGATGTTCCCGGACGCGTTCGCGCACCCGGTCTCGGTCGTCCTGTTCGCCTGGCTGGTGGCCCGCTCGTTCCACCGGCGCCATCATGATCGGCTGTCATGGCGCGGCCGCCCCGTCTGAACCCGGCTGGACAGAATCGGCGCTTGTCGCCCGTACCGGAGGAAAGGTCTTGATCTTGCCGTGAGTGACATCGTGGTCGTCGGGGCGGGCGTGGGTGGGCTGGCCGCCGCCGTCCGCCTGGCCGCCGCCGGGCATCGGGTGACCGTGCACGAGCGCGCCGCGGAGGTGGGCGGGAAGCTGGCGGTGTACGAACGGGACGGCTACCGCTTCGACACCGGCCCGAGCCTGCTCACGTTGCCGCAGGTCTTCGACGAGCTGGAGCTGGGGTTGCGCCCGGAGCCGCTGGATCCGGTGGTGCGGCACGTCTTCCCGGACGGTGTGGTGCTCGACTCGTCGCCGGATCACGCGGTGTTCCTCGATCGGATCGGCGCCGCGCTCGGCCCGGAAGCGGCGGCGGACTGGGACCGCTTCTGGCGGCGGGCCGCGCGGATCTGGCACGCGTCCTGGGAGTCGGTGCTGCAGCGGCCGGTGTCGGTGGCGTCGCTGGCCCGGCTCTCGTGGCGGGTGGGTGATCTCGCGGCGATCGCGCCGGGCCGGTCGCTGCGCGGTCTGGGCCGCCGCTACCTGCGCGATCCGCGGCTGCGGATGCTGCTGGACCGCTATGCGACCTACACCGGCACCGATCCCCGGCGCGCACCGGCCGCGCTCGCGGCGATCCCCTACGCCGAACTGACTCACGGCGGCTGGTACCTGCCGGGTGGTCTGGGCACCCTCGCCGCGGCGCTTCGCGCGCGGTGCGATCTTCTGGGCGTACGGATGGAGCTCTCGTCCGAGGTCGAGTCGATCGAGGCCGATTCCGGGGTACGCGGGGTGCGGCTGGCGTCGGGCCGTTTCGTGCCGGCCGACGTGGTGGTGGCCAATGTGGACGCCGTCACCCTCTATCGCGACCTGCTGCCGAGCCCGGGCCGGCTGACCGGGCTCGCCGATCGCAGCCTGGGCGGGTTCGTGCTGCTGCTCGGGGTGCGCGGCGAGACCCCGGAGCTGGCGCATCACACGGTCTTCTTCCCGCGCCGCTACGACGCCGAGTTCGACGCGATCTTCCCCCGGCCCGGCCGCCGGGCCCGGCCGGTCGACGACCCGGCGGTGTTCGTCACCCGGGCCGCCGATCCGGCGGTGCGGCCGGACGGGCGGGAGGCGTGGTTCGTGCTGGTCAACACTCCACGCCACGGCACCGCGATGTCCGCTGTGGACTGGCGGCGGCCGGGGCTCGCGGACGCGTACGCCCGCCATGTCCTTGATGTTCTGGCCCGTCGCGGTCTGGACGTGCGCGACCGGCTGGAGTTCGCCGAGACCCGCACGCCGGCGGATCTGGCCGAGGCGACCGGCGCCCCGGGCGGGGCGATCTACGGCACCGCCGGTGGCCTGCTGCGACCCGGCAACCGCGGCCCGGTCGACGGGTTGTTCCTGGTCGGCGGATCGGTGCATCCGGGCGGAGGGCTGCCGATGGTGACCCTGTCCGCCCGGATCGTCGCCGATCAGATCGGTCCGGCCTGATCCGCTTCGTCAGGACGTGGACCGGGCCGCCAGGAAGGCCCTGGCCATCGCGGAGGCCAGGTCGGCGGGGTTGCGTGCCGCGATCGCCTGTCCGCCGGTGGCCTTCGCCATGTCCTGCAACGCCTTCATGTTGGCGTCCGGGCCGTAACCGACGGCGATGACCGGGACCGGCCGCCCCGGATCCGACGCCGCCCCGAGCCGCTGCAGGAACTGCTGGTTGGTCATCGCGAACTTGGTGCCGCCGTCGGCGCCGTCGGTGAGCACCACGACCACCGTCGAGCGGCCGGGCTGGACCTGCTTGCGCATGTCCGCGATGCCGTCGAGCACGGTCTGGTACAGCGGGGTGCCGGCGTTCTGCTGTGGACGGTATCCGGCGATCGCCGCGCCCAGAGCCTCGCGCCGGAGCTTGCCGCCGACCGCCGCGGTGATCGGCCCGAACGGCACCACCTCGGTGTGCGCGGTGTCGCTCGTCGCGCTGGAACCGAAGTACCACATCCCGATCGTGGTCTCCGGGTTGAACAGCTCGGCCGCGCTGGCCCCGGACTCGCGCAGCAGCGACGCCTTGGTGGCCGCGCCCGCGCCGATCTTCTCGTTCATCGAGCCCGAGTTGTCGATCAGCAGCAGCACCTGGAAAGCCACGGTCTGGAATCCCGCCCACTGCCGTGCGGTGCCGAGCAGCGCCTTGCCGGAGTCGGGCAGGCGGATGCCGCCGGCCGTCGGTTCGGTACGGAAACCGGCCTCCGCCAGGGCCTGCTTGCTGATCGCGGCGCGCAGCTGCTCGGCCAGCCGGGTCTTGACGCCCTTACGTACCGCGAACGGGTAGTCGGCCGAGATCTGCCCGTCGACCGGCACCGAGGACGTCAGGGGAATCCGGTAGCCGCCCTTCTGATAGGCGGTGACCTGCTGCTCGATCACCGGGAAGACGCCGACCGAGAAGGAGGCGTCGGCGGCGTCGGTCTGCCGGGACATCTCGGTGAGCAGGGCGGCAGGGTCGGCGGCCGCGTCGGTGAGCCGGCTGCGCAGGGTGAGGGCACGCAGCTGGGCGATACCCGGGTCCTTCGTGGTCAGTGCGGTCGCCGCGTGCACGCCGTGGACGCTGAGCAGGCCGGTCGTGGTGATCAGCGGGTCGGTCATGGTGACGACCGGCACCCGTTCCTCGGTCACCGCCTTGATCAGGCCGGTCCAGGACGTCTTGCCGTCCGACGAGAACTGGGGGGCGAGCGCCTGCGGCGCGCCCAGCACGATCGGTGACCAGGCGAGGGTGGCGCCGGACGTCTGGTAGACCTGCTTGGAGTCGGCCGCGATCCGCAGCCAGACGCTGGACGACGGCACCCACGCGTCCGGCTGTTCCTTGGCGGCGACGGTGACGCCGGGTTCCTCGGCCCGCACCACGATCGCCGAGCAGCGCTGGCCGACCGGCTTGAGGGACGCTGCGGCCGCGCTGATCACCGGCTCGATCTCGGGCGCCACGGCCACGGTCAGCTCGGGATCCGGGCAGGGGGTGACGCTGGGCTTCTCGGAGGACGCCGGGGCCGCGCTGGGCTGGGCGGCCGGCTCGCCGGTCCCGTTGCTCATCAGTCGCCACGCGACGCCACCCGCGACCAGCAGAACCGTGATGACCAGGGCCGCGGCGAGCAGGACGCGGCCGCGCGACTGAGGCTGGTCGTTCCATTCGCCGTGGTCGGGCGCGGGCAACTGCCTTGGCCACTCGTTGTCGGACATGCCACCTAGCCCCGTCGTTGAGGTCGGTACCGATGCCAGCCGGATAGTAGTCCGGCATTCATGTCCTGCAATGGTTCAGTAAGTAAAGCGGCACATCATGCAAGCATCCGCGGTTCGGCGAGCGCGATCACTATCAGTTCACCGTCCTCACTGAGGCCGGCGGGCTCCCTGCCCCACCCTCCATAGAGCTCCTCCACCCGGAAACCCGCAGTTCGCAGCGAGTCACGCAGAGTGTCCTCGTCCCGCAACCGGTGCGCGGCCGTACTGGTCAGCTCAAGACCATCCGGGAACAGATAGTGATGGACGACCGAGACCGTGCCCCGCTCCTTCTCCAGATCGCTCTCCGTCCAGGCCCGCACCACCGAACCGTCGGCGAGCACGACGGGCCGCTCGGTGGCCGCCCGGTTCCAGTCCTGCCACGGGCGGGCCGCCGGGTCGCGGGTGTTCAGGATCAACCGGCCGTCGGCGGTGAGGCTGTCGCGCAGCGCGTGCAGGGCCCCAGACCACTCGTCGTCGGTGACCATCAGTTCGGCCACATGCCCGGTCAGGAAGGCGGCATCGAACGCGCGGGGCGGCAGCGTCTCGAACGACCCCTCGATCCAGCGGACGCCGTCAGCGCCGGGCTTGCGCCGGGCGGCGTCGAGGACGGCCCGTGCCGGGTCGACGGCGGTCACCTCATGGCCGGCCACGGCCATGGCGATCGCCAGACGGCCGGTGCCGCAGCCCAGATCGAGGACACGGGGTGTCACGCGGTCGGCGAGGACCCGCATGAAGAAGTCGTCCTCCCAGCCCCAGAGGTGTTCAGCGTCGTAGACCTCGACCAGCCGGGGATCCCGGTACTCGCCATGCCACACACCCGGAGCCTAGACGCGCGCCCATACGCTTGACTACCCGATGTGGACGGTTGCCGCGCAGTGCTCGATCACCACTTCACGGAGCGCCGTCGCGGCGTGTGACATGACGGCTCCCCGGCGATGGGCCAGCGCGATCGTGCGCCGCATTCCGGGCGGCGCGAGCGGTGTGGCCCGCAGCAGCGGCCGGTTGGTCAGCACCATGCTCGGCACGAGCGCCACCCCCAGCCCCGCCTCGACGAAGGCCAGCACGGCGTCCATCTCGCCGCCCTCGACGGCGAACTTCGGCGTGAATCCGGCCCGTTCACAGGCCTGGAGGGTGACGTCGCGGATGTCGTAGCCGTCGCGGAACATCACCATCGGGGTGTGCCGCAGCTCCACCAGGTCGAGCTGGCGGGCCACGGTCGGTGGCGGCCCGGACGCGACCGAGGCGACCACGAGGCTCTCCCGCAGCAGCTCGGTGGTCTCCAGCGCCGGGTCCACACCGTGCTCGGGCTGCACGATCAGGGCCAGGTCGAGCGAGTGCGCGAGCAGGTCGGCGATCATGTCCTGGGAGCTGCCCTCGGTGACGTGCAGCGAGATGCCGGGATGCTCGGCGCGGTACGCCCGGAGCACGCCGGGCACCAGCGAGGAGCAGAGACTCGGGGTGGCGCCGAGGCGTACGTCCCCGCGCCGGAGGCCGATGATGTCGGCGACCGCGTCCTTGGCGGCGTCGGCGTCCGCGATCATGCGTTGCGCCAGCGGGAGCAGGGTTTCCCCGGCTACCGTGAGGGTCACGCCACCGCGGATGCGCTCGAAGAGCGGCGCGCCGAGTGACGTTTCGAGGGTGTGAATCTGCTTACTCAGCGTTGGTTGCGAGACGCCCAATTCGTCCGCCGCTTGGGTGAAATGTCGCGTCTCTGCCACCGCTACGAAGTACCGGAGTTGTTGCAGCTGCACCTTAATAGCCTACAGCTATGGAGATGGGCCCCAGCATGCATTAGACGAATGGCCAGAGTCTTTCTACCGTTCAGCTTGTGGCGGTAGACACTCCTATTCCGAAGACGACCAACGCGGCGGGTGCGACGGCACGCCCCACGCCGCGGAAGTCGGTCCGGCCTTCATCGGTCATCCTCAAACTGGTCATGGCGGCAAGCGGCGCGCTGCTGGTCCTGTTCCTCTTCGCGCACGCGGCGGGCAACCTCAAGATCTTCGTGGGCCTGCCGGACTTCGACCACTACGCGGAATGGTTGCGGGAGCTCGGCACGCCCCTGCTGCCGCACGCCTGGTTCCTCTGGATCCAGCGGGTCGGCCTGCTGGTCGCGATCGGCCTGCACATCTGGGCCGCGACCGCGCTGACCATCCGTGCCAAGAAGGCGCGCCCGGTCAAGTACGCGCACCGGCCGAAGGTCCAGGGCAGCTACGCCGCGCGCACCATGCGCTGGGGCGGCGTGATCATCGTGCTGTTCGTGATCTACCACATCCTCGACCTGACGACCGGTCACCTGAACCCCGAGGGCGGCGACTCCAACCCGTCGGCCCGTGTGGTCGCGGACTTCGCCCCCGAGCGCTGGTACGTGACGCTCTTCTACGTCGTCGCCGTGGTCGCCGTCGGCTTCCACCTGCGGCACGGCATCTGGAGCGCGTTCCGCACGCTGGGCCAGCAGACCACCAAGGGTGAGCGCCGGGCCCAGGCCATCGCGCTGACCCTGTCGGTGCTGCTGGTCGCGATGTACCTCTCGGTTCCCGTCGCGGTGCTGACCGGATTGGTGGGTTGATCATGACTGCTAACGACTTCTGGGCCGAGGGCGAACCCGTCTTCGACAAGGCCGCCCCGGACGGGCCGGTCGAGACCCGCTGGGAACGGCGCAAGTTCTCCGCCAAGCTGGTCAACCCGGCCAACCGCCGCAAGCTGACCGTCATCGTGGTGGGCACCGGCCTGGCCGGCGGCTCGGCCGCGGCGACCCTGGCCGAGGCCGGGTACCGGGTCAAGTCGTACTGCTACCAGGACAGCCCGCGCCGCGCGCACTCGATCGCCGCGCAGGGTGGCATCAACGCCGCGAAGAACTATCGCAACGACGGCGACTCCGTGTACCGGCTCTTCTACGACACGGTCAAGGGCGGCGACTTCCGCGCCCGCGAGTCGAACGTCTACCGGCTCGCCCAGGTCAGCGTGAACATCATCGACCAGTGCGTGGCCCAGGGCGTCCCGTTCGCCCGTGAGTACGGCGGCCTGCTCGACAACCGCTCGTTCGGCGGCACCCAGGTCTCCCGGACGTTCTACGCCCGGGGCCAGACGGGCCAGCAGCTGCTGCTCGGCGCGTACCAGGCCCTCGAGCGCCAGATCGGCCTCGGCAACGTCGAGATGAACGCCCGGCACGAGATGCTCGAGCTGATCATCGTCGACGGCAAGGCCCGCGGCATCGTGGTCCGCGACATGGTCACCGGCGAGATCACCACCGAGTTCGCCGACGCGGTCGTGCTGGCCTCCGGCGGGTACGGCAACGTGTTCTTCCTGTCGACGAACGCCAAGGGCTGCAACGTCACGGCCTCGTGGCGGGCGCACCGCAAGGGCGCGCTCTTCGCGAACCCCTGCTACACGCAGATCCACCCGACCTGCATCCCGGAGTCCGGCTCGCACCAGTCGAAGCTGACCCTGATGTCGGAGTCGCTGCGTAACGACGGCCGGGTCTGGGTGCCGAAGAACGCCGCGGACTGTCAGAAGCCGGCCGGGGAGATCGCCGAGGAGGACCGCGACTACTACCTGGAGCGGATCTACCCGTCGTTCGGCAACCTGGTGCCCCGTGACATCGCGTCGCGGGCCGCCAAGAACGTCTGCGACGAGGGCCGCGGTGTCGGTCCCGGCGGCCTCGGCGTCTACCTCGACTTCGCCGACGCGATCAACCGGCTGGGCCGCAAGGCCGTCGAGGCCAAGTACGGCAACCTCTTCGAGATGTACGAGCGGATCACGGGCGAGGACCCGTACGAGACGCCGATGCGCATCTACCCCGCCGTGCACTACACGATGGGCGGCCTCTGGGTCGACTACGACCTGCAGTCGACGGTCCCCGGCCTGTTCGTGGTGGGCGAGGCGAACTTCTCCGACCACGGCGCGAACCGGCTCGGCGCGTCCGCGCTGATGCAGGGCCTGGCCGACGGCTACTTCGTGCTGCCGAACACGATCAGCAACTACCTTGCGTCCGGGCCGTTCCCCGCGGTGAAGGCGACCGACGCTCCGGTCGTGGAAGCCCGCAAGCAGGTCGAGGACCGGATCGAGAAGTTCCTGTCGATCGACGGCGACCGCACCGTGGACTCGTTCCACCGCGAGCTCGGCCAGATCATGTGGGAGTACTGCGGCATGGAGCGGACCGAGGAGGGCCTCACCAAGGCCATCGGCCTGATCCGGGCGCTCAAGGAGGAGTTCTGGACCCGGGTGAAGGTGCCGGGCAAGGGCGAGGAGCTCAACCAGAACCTGGAGAAGGCCGGCCGGGTCGCCGACTTCATCGAGCTGGGCGAGCTCATGTGCATCGACGCGCTGCACCGGCGCGAGTCGTGCGGCGGCCACTTCCGGGCCGAGTCGCAGACCCCGGACGGTGAGGCGATGCGCCACGACGACGAGTTCAGCTACGCCGCGGCGTGGGAGTACTTCGGCGCCGACGGCAAGCCGGTCCTGCACAAGGAGGACCTCAACTTCGAGTACGTCCACCCGAGCACGCGGAGCTACAAGTAATGGACATCAAGGTCAGGGTGTGGCGTCAGGCCGGTCCGTCGACGGGCGGCAAGATGGTCACCTACGACGTGAAGGGCATCTCCCCCGACGCGTCGTTCCTCGAGATGATCGACGTCCTCAACGAGACGCTGATCCTCTCGGGTGACGACCCGATCGCGTTCGACCACGATTGCCGTGAGGGCATCTGCGGCGCGTGCAGCATGGTCATCAACGGTGTGGCGCACGGCCCCGAGAAGGCCACCACCACCTGCCAGCTGCACATGCGGAAGTTCTCCGACGGCGACGTGATCGATGTCGAGCCGTGGCGCGCCGCCGCCTTCCCGGTCATCAAGGACCTGGTCGTCGACCGCACCGCGTTCGACAAGATCATCCAGGCCGGCGGCTACATCACCGCCCCCACCGGCACCGCGCCGGACGCCCACGCCACGCCGGTGCCGAAGAAGGACGCGGACGCCGCGTTCGAGGCGGCCACCTGCATCGGCTGCGGCGCCTGCGTGGCGGCCTGCCCGAACGGCTCGTCGATGCTGTTCACCGCCGCGAAGATCGCGCATCTCGGCCTGATGCCCCAGGGCCAGCCCGAGCGTGACAGCCGCGTCATCGACATGCTGCAGGCGCAGGACGACGCAGGCTTCGGCGGCTGCACCAACGCCGGCGAGTGCACCACGGTCTGCCCCAAGGGCATCCCGCTGAGCCTCATCGGCCGCCTCAACAGCGACTACCGCAAGGCGATCACCAAGCGCTGATCGGTTTCAGTCTCCGCGGTGTCGGGCACAACGGTGTGCCCGATGCCCGGACAGCTTCGGATGCCCGGCACAACGGCGTGCCGGGCATCCGTTTTTCCGCCCGGCTTCAGCGGGCGGCGCCGCCCAGGCCCTGGTGCAGGAACGTCGTCACGCTCTCGATCATCTCGTGCTCGCCCACGGACGGGCCCGCGAACCAGCCGGCCGCCAGGGCCGAGAGCGTCGTGGTGAAGAACGACGCCGCGACCAGTGGGTCGGCCGGCAGGTCGAGGCCGGCGAGATGTCCGGCGATGTGGTGCAGGTCCGGTTCGAGCATCTCCCGGCTGCGCCGCGCGAACTCCTCATCGACGATCGCGGCCTGCTGCAGCGCCGACATGACCGCCCGGTGCCGGCCGTAGAAGCTCCAGAACACGGTGACGTGCCAGCGGACCGCCGCCCGGTCCCGGAAGTCGTCCGGGTGGCCGCTCAGCTCGGAGCTCGCGTCCGCCTCGGCCAGCAGGTCGGCGAGCAGCACCTCGAGCAGCCGCTCCTTGCTCGCGAAGTGCTTGTAGAACGACCCGGTCGCCCGCCCCGCCTCGGCCGTGATGTCGGTGATCTTGGTGTTGAGGTAGCCGGTCCGCTCGAACACACGGATCGCCGCCGCCTTCAGTTCCGCCTCGGTCTGCGCCGCCTGCTGCTTGCGCGTGCCCATCACCACTTGACGGAGGTTACCAGCGCCCTTACGGTGAATTCATGTTCACTGAATCGAGATTCACCATAATCGTCGGCGCCGGTCCGACCGGCCTGACCCTCGCCCGCCAGCTCGACCGGCACGGCGTGCCCTACCGGATCGTGGAGCGGTCGCCGAAGCTGTTCGACGGGTCACGCGGCAAGGGCCTGCAGCCGCGCACGCTCGAGGTCCTCGACGACCTCGGGCTGATCTCACGGTTCCTGGACGCCGGTGGCGACTACCCCGCACTGCTGGCCCATCTGCCGGATGGTGGCACCCACGAGTTCCGCCTCGACGAGCCGCACGATCCGGCGCCGTCCGTGCCGTACCCGAACATGTTGATGGTTCCTCAGTGGCGGACCTCCGAACTCCTCGCCGAAGGAATCCCGGTCGAGCTCGGCACCGGGGTCACCGGCCTCACCCAGCTCGACGGCGGCGTGCGGGTCACGCTCGACAGCGGCGAGATCGTCGACGCGCGGTACGTCGTGGGCGCCGACGGCGGCCGCAGCACTGTCCGCAAGCTGCTCGGCATCGGCTTCGAGGGCGAGACCCACGAGGAGGAGCGGCTGTTCATCGCCGACGTGCGCCTGACCGGTCTCGATCGTGACCACTGGCACGTGTGGCCCGGCCCGGAAAGAACGTTCCGTCTTGGGCTGTGCCCGCTTCCGGGCACCGACTGGTTCCAGCTCACCGCACCGCCGTCCCCGCTCTCCCCCGCCGAGCTGGTGGCCGCCGCCGACCCGTCGATCACCGTCACCGAAGTGGGCTGGACGTCCGAATTCCGGGCCAACATCCGGATGGCGTCCCGCTTCCGCACCGGAAACGTCTTCCTCGCCGGGGATGCCGCCCACGTGCACTCACCGGCCGGCGGGCAAGGGCTGAACACCGGCATCCAGGATGCCTACAACCTCGGCTGGAAGATCGCGACCGGCAGCTCCGCGGTCCTCGACACCTACGAGGAGGAGCGCCTGCCGGTGGCCGCGTCCGTCCTGGGCATAAGCACGCGCCTGCACCGGCGCCACGTCGACGGCGACGAGGACGCCATGCGCCGGGACGATCCCGCGCTCCGGCAGCTCTCCCTCCACTACCGGGGCACGACGCTGGCAGCCGAGCATCGGACAGATCCGGGAGCGGTACGGGCCGGCGACCGCGCCCCGGACGCGCCACTCCCCCACGGCCGGGTCTTCGACCTGCTGCGGGGTGCGCACGCCACGCTGCTGGCATTCGGCTGGACCGGGCCGCTGCCCGAGCTTCCCGTGCCGGCCCACCATGTCACCGAGGCGGCGGAAATCTACGACACCACCGGGCCGACCCTCGTCCTGGTCCGTCCCGACAACTACATCGGCTGCGTCACCCGTGACCCGGCCGACGTCCTCGCGTACCTCCGGCGGCAGAATCTTTGAGTCCTCCGGCGACGGGTACTACCGCCTCTGACAGCTTGGCGGCGATGCCCGCAGGGAATAGTTGAGTCGTAGTGACTCATTTCTGAGTCTCCGCAGCCTTCCGCAGCCGGTCCACGGCCGCGCGCTGCGGGCCGGGGAGAGCCGGCACCTCGGGGGCGGCCAGGTCGGTCAGGACCGCGGTGACCAGATCGTGGAGGGCGCCGGCCGGGGCGTCGGGGGCGGCTGCGAGCGTCTCCCGCACCAGAGCGGCGCGCTGGAAACGGCTGTCCCAACGTCGGTCCGCACCGATCCTGCGGTGCAGTTCAACGGCACATTTGCGCAAATCAGAGGCGCTTCGGCCGTACGCCTGATCGAGCTCTGCCCGACGCGGCAGCGAGTCGCGCTCCGCCGCCCGGGCCAGGCGGAGGCGCCGCTGTTCCGCCGCCTGCCGACTGCCGAGACCGAGAGCCGCCGCGATCTCCGGCCAGGTCGCGCCGGAGCGGCGGGCCCGATCGATCAGCTCCAGTTCCTCGGCGTCGAGTTCGGCTCGCCGGACCCGGATGCCACGCAGATCGTGCAGCTCGGCCACGTTTCCACTCGCTCCCGAAATGTCAACTTCGCGTTGACACTAGCAGCTCAATGCCGTCCAGCAGCCTGGCGAGCCCGGCATCGAAGGCGCCGTCCTCCGTCTCCACCTTGAACAGCCCGTCGGCGATCACCGTCGCGAGTGCCGGAAAGCGGTCCGCAGTGACCAGGGCGCTGATGATCTCACCGAACCCGTCGGCCGAGCCTTCGGATCCGGCGGAGCGCGTGGCGTCACCGGGCACACCGGAACCGCCGGACAGCAGGACCGCGAAGATCTGCGCCTCGCCACGCACGTAGTACAGCGTGGCCATCACCGCCTGGAACCGCTCCCGGCTGTTGAGCGGAGTGCCGTCGAAAGCGGACAGTCCACGGTCGAGCCAGGCGAGCTGGCCCGGCTCCAGCGGCGGGCGGCCGGCCGAGGCCTGCAGGATCCACGGATGGCGGTAGTAGACCGCCTGTAGCGCCCGCGCCCAGGTGTGCAGGCCGGCACGCCAGCCGGCGGGTAGCTCCGGCGGCTCTCCGGGAGCAGCGTCCTGCATGAAGACCAGTAACTCGTCCTTGTCTGCCACGTGCCGGTAGAGCGACATGGGCGCACTGCCGAGCCGCTCGGCGAGCCGGGCCATGGAGAGTGCGAGCAGGCCGTCCCGGTCCGCGATCTCGATCGCGGCGGCGACGATCCGTTCCAGACTCAGCGCCGGCTGCGGTCCGCGAGTGCGTCGCTCTTCGAGACCCCAGAGGACCTTGAGCGTACGGGGAATGTCGTTCGGCACGGTCTCATCCTAGGGGCTTTCGCCTTTACTGCGTATGCCATACGCTCGATGCGTATCTCATACGCAGTTAGGAGCATGACATGACCCGATGGTGGCAACGTCCGTGGATCATCCCGCTGGCGGCGGTCTCAGTGATCTTCGTGGCGTACTCGATCCCGCCGTACCTGAGCTTCGACCCCGCACAATCCCGCGTGCCGCAGTCACCGGAGCTCGGAGTCGCCCACTTCTGGCTGCTCGTGCCACACGTCCTCTTCGGGAGCGTGGCCCTGCTCACCGCCGTCCTGCAGATCTGGCCGTGGTTCCGGCGCAGACACCCGGTGGCGCATCGCCGGACCGGCCGTGTCTACGTGTTCGGCGGCGTCCTGCCGGCCGGGATCGCTGCCCTGACCATCGGATCGCTGTCCCCGTTCGGCCCCGCGACCAGGGCCAGCAGCGTGCTCCTCGCCGTCGTCTGGCTCTACGTCACGTGGAAGGGCTGGCGCGCCGCCCGGAACCGCCGGTTCGGCGAACACCGCCGCTGGATGATCCGCAGCTTCGCCCTCACCGCCTCGATCATCACCAACCGCATCTGGGGCGCGATCTTCGTCATCGGACTGCAGCCGCAGCTCGAGACCACCTTCCACGGCGACGAAGGGCTGCTCGCCTGGGTGGCCTCCGCCGCAACCGCCTGGCTCGGCTGGACCATCCCCTTGCTGGCCGCCGAATGGTGGCTGGAACGCGACCGCAACCGCCGCCCCATCACCCGCCCGGCCGCCGACCCCGCCGCCACCCGAACCCCAGCCCCCGCCGCCCCATGATCGCGTCCGCCGCACCCCACCCCCTCGTGCGACCAGTCACCGGTCCGCTCAGGCACACCGCCGAACCAGCACCGTCGACCTTGCGCAGCTGTCACTCACCACCGCCTCAGCTCCGCTGAAACAGCAGTCCACGACGGCCGGACCTTTCCGGCTGCGCCCCACCGCCGCCTCAGCCCCGCCGAAACAACGGTCCACGACAGCCGGATCACTCCGGCTACGTTCCAGCACAGCGCAGTTGAGGGCTTCCCGCCGCACTACAGCAGGAGGCATACGGAGCGCACTCCATCTATTTTCCTTTATTTCGTCCGCTTTGTGTCAGGGCTGTCAGCCTTCTGAGTCTGCGGCCAGGCTGCGTCGCGAACTCACTACATCTGGGGCCAGCGGGGCGGGGCGCCGGGGACGGCAGTGGGATTCGTGCCGACGGCCCGGATGTCGTGGCCTGCCCATGAGGTGTCGTGCCGTCAGCTCAAGCAGTAATGGATAACATTTGAACTACTAATAGCGAAATAGTCTATTGGAGAGGGACTTACGATCCGCCCGAATCCCGTTAACTGCGCGGCATGGGGTTGCCAGCGAGGCTGGATCGCACGCTGGCGGTCTGTGTTCGCTGGATGTTGCCGGGACGACACCGGGGTCGCACGACTGGCGTGCGTGTGCGCGTGACGTGGCCGAGTCCGCGATCCGTGTGCGCCAGACGCCGCCGGGCCCGCACTCCGGTGATACGGCCCTCTCGCACGCCCGCAACGAAAGGGCAGCCCGTGATTACGTCCGCGGCGAAAGGGCGGCCCTCGGGCATGGCCCGCGGTGACAGGGCCGCCCGTGGTGACAGGGCCGCCCGCGATGACAGGGCCGCCCGTGGTTACAGGGCCGCCCGTGATGACAGCCCGGTGGGCAGGGTCCGCGACGAAAGGGGCGGCCGACGGGTCCCCGTGTAAACCCGCCGGCCGCCGAAGGAGGAAAGTCGATGGAGAACGCCCCGGAGGGCGGGCCGGAAACCGGCCGCTGAAATGATCGTGCGGCGATCGGCACGACGCGAGTGATCCGCCTGCCGGAGCCGGTCAAGCTACCGAAAATGGCGGGACCGGATCAGAGAAACACCGACCAGACCGGGGCGAACGGCGTCATCCGCAGGGGCATTCGCGCTTCCGAGGGGGTTCGGTCGCCCTTGCGGTTGTTGCAGCGTTCGCAGGCCGCCACGGTGTTCAGCCACTCGTTCCGGCCGCCGCGGGAACGCGGCAGCACGTGGTCGATGGTCGAGGCGGCGGCGCCGCAGTAGGCGCACTTCCGCCCGTCACGCACCAGCACACCGGCCCGCGACCAGCCCGGACCCCGGCCGCGCCGCCACCGCGTCACCACGTAGGAGACCAGCCGCACCACGGTCGGCACCGGATAGACGCCGATCCGCGTGTCCGGCTGGGCCTCGTGAACCACGGCGACCTGACGGAACAGCATCCGGATCGCGTGCCGGAGGCTGACCCGGTGCAGCGGCCCGCAGTCGGCGTTGAGAACCAGAACCGCACTCATTTCGTCACCCCCGGAAAATCGTTTGCACAATCACGAAATCACAGCTCAGGGGCGTTCCACCCCGACCGGATCCGCTGAAGAAAAAATAGGCGCGACATCGATCACCGACAACCGAATAAACATCACGGCGGTACGGGAAACCGAGCGTCCCGGAGAATCCCGAGGCGGAAGCCGCGGCGAGCTGGAGCGGACCGAGGAGACCGGGCGATCGGAAAGCGGGTCAGCGGAGGGCGGCGTGGACCGCCACGGTGAGCTGAGCCAGGCCGATGACCTGCAGCAGAAGCCAGACGGCGGCTGCCGCGGTGAGCACGCCGGCGACCCAGGCCGGTACGAGGAGCGCGGCGATCGGCGCCAGGATCAGGGCGGTGACGGCGACCGAGACGCGGGCCGGGCGTTCTCCGACGGTGACGGCGCCGATCTCGGTCATCCCGGCTCCGGTGGCGCGGGCCCGCAGATACTCGTGCAGCCAGCTCGCCGCGCCGGTCGCGACGGCCAGCCAGGCGGGCACTCCGGCCAGCCAGAACGCGGTGAGCCAGGCCGCTTCGCCGAGGCGATCCGCGACCGAATCGTATACATATCCGGCCTTGGTGACTCGTCCGGTGATCACCGCGACCGCACCGTCGAGCCCGTCCGCCATCGCGGCCAGCAGCACCAGCAGGGCACCCGCCACCATCCCGGCCGGTCCGCCGAACCCGATCACCACCGGCACGGCGAGACACAGCATCAACCCCGCGACGGTCACCGTCAGTGGTGCGATCCGCTTACGGCCGAGAACGAGTCCTATGCGGTACGCCCCGCGCACCCACCCACGGACGACGGCCGAGGCGGTCCGCGGATCGAAGCCACCATGGAGCCCCGACCAGACAGCGACGTACTCGTCCCACCCGAGAAGCGCACCCGGCCGGGCAGTCGTGTCCCGGGCAGCGCCCACCGGACGAGCAGGAACCGCCGACGACGAACCGGCGGCCGGCGACGCCCCGGACGAGGACGCGCCACCAAGGGAGGAGCCGGCGGGAGACGGGTCTGCGGAGGACGAGCCGGGCCGGGCCATGGTCAGGCAGGAGCGGCGATCTCGGCGGGGGCCAGGTGCTGCCACACCTCGCGGGTCGCCGTGGAGCGGTTGAGAGTGATGAAGTGGATGCCGGGCACGCCCTCGGCGAGCAGCCGGGCGCACATCTCGGCGCACGTCTCGATGCCCAGGGCACGGACCGCGGCCTCGTCGCCGGCGACGCTCTCGAAACGGGTCAGCAGGGCCGGCGGGAACGGGGCGCCGGAGAGCTGTGTGGCCCGTTCGATGGTGGCCATCCTGGTCACCGGCATGACGCCGGGCAGGATCGGGGTGTCGCAGCCGGCCGCGGCGACCCGGTCGCGCAGACGCAGGTAGTCGTCGGCGTCGAAGAACATCTGAGTGATGGCGAAGTCGGCGCCGGCGCGGCACTTGCGGACGAAGTCGCGGGTGTCGCTCTCCACGTCGGCCGAGCGCGGGTGCTTGTAGGGGAACGCGGCCACCCCGACGCTGAAGTCGCCGGACTCGCGGATCAGCCGGACCAGCTCCTCGGCGTAGAGGACGCCCTCCGGGTGCCGCACCCATTCACCGGTCGGGTCGCCGGGCGGGTCGCCGCGGACGGCCAGGATGTTGCTGATGCCGGCGCCGGCCAGACGGCCGATGACGTTGCGCAGCTCGGCGACCGAGTGGTCGACCGCGGTGAGGTGCGCCATCGGCAGCAGGGTGGTCTCGGTGGCGACGCGTTCGGTCACCGCGACGGTGGTGTCGCGGGTGGTGCCGCCGGCCCCGTAGGTGATCGAGACGAAGCTCGGCCGCAGGGACTCGAGCTCGCGGATCGCCTGCCAGAGCGCCTGTTCGCCGGCCGGGGTCTTCGGTGGGAAGAACTCGAACGAGAACGACGGCGCCGGGTCACGGATCAGGTCGCCGACGGACGGCGTGCCGGGGAGCCGGGAGGGAAGACCGAGAGACACCCCGCCACCCTACCGACCAGGAGTGGATGCGGGTGATCTGGTCGAACGAGTGAGCACGGCACGAGATAGCGTCTCGAAGGGTGACGACTTCTCCGCTCGAGTCGGCCGGTCTGCGGCCACGCGTCGACAAGGCCCTCTCCGCGTTCCTGGCCGGCCAGCGGGCCCACCTGCTGGAGATCGACCCGGCGCTGGCCGAGGTGGCGGACGCGGTGTCGGCGTTCGTGCTCGGCGGTGGCAAGCGGCTGCGGCCGGCGTTCGCCTACTGGGGATTCCGGGGCGCCGGCGGCACCGACTCGGACGAGGTGGTCACCGCGGTCTCGGCACTGGAGCTGGTGCAGGCGAGCGCCCTGATCCACGACGACCTGATGGACCGGTCGGACACCCGGCGCGGGGAGCCGTCGGTGCACCGGCGGTTCGAGCTGCTGCACCGGGCCGAGGGCTGGCGCGGCACGGCGACCGGGTTCGGTGGCTCGGCGGCGGTGCTCCTCGGCGACCTGGCGATGGTCTGGTCCGACGAGCTGCTGCACACCTCCGGGATGGGGCTGGCCGAGCTGGCCCGGGCCCGGCCGGTCTTCGACCGGATGCGCACCGAGGTGACCGTCGGGCAGTACCTGGACGTGCACACGCAGGCGACCGGGAACACCTCGCTGGAACGGGCCGGGAAGGTGGCCCGGTTCAAGTCGGCGAAGTACACGGTGGAACGTCCGCTGCTGCTGGGCGCGGCGCTGGCCGGGGGCGGTCCGGAGATCTTCGCGTCGTACGCGGCGTTCGGCCTGCCGCTCGGCGAGGCGTTCCAGATGCGTGACGACGTGCTCGGCGTGTTCGGGGATCCGGCGCAGACCGGCAAACCGGCCGGGGACGATCTGCGCGAGGGCAAGCGGACCTATCTGGTGGCGTCCGCGCTCGCCGCGCTGGACGAGGCGGGCCGCGGCGAGCTGGACGGCTCGCTGGGCGACCCGCTGCTCGACGACGCCGGGGTGGAGCGGCTGCGGGCGATCATCCGGGACTGCGGCGCGCTGGCCGCGACGGAGAGCCGGATCGACGCGCTGAACGGCGAGGCACTGTCCGCGCTGGAGCAGGCGCCGATCGACGACGAGGCACGCGCGGTGCTGTTCGCGCTGGCCGCCGCGGCGACCAGGCGCTCCGTCTGACGAGGGTCACCGACTGAGAACGGGCGCGCGTCCCGCGTACCCGATGATGGTTTTGATCTAGAAGCCGAGGGCCTGCGCGCGCCGTTTGGCCTCCCGGGCACGGTCGCCGCCGAGGGCGACGGCCGCGTTGCCGCCGAGCGACTCGTCCGGTTCGTAGAGCCACCGGAGCGCTTCTTCGTCGTTGTACCCGGCGTCATGGAGCAGGGTCAGCACGCCGGGCAGGTGCTTGAGAACGGTCGCGTTCGCCACCAGTTCGGCGGGCACCACCCGGATGCCGTCACGGCGGACCGCGAGGAGCGAGCGCTCGCGGATCAGCTGGTGCACCTTGCTGATCGTCAAGCCGAGCTTTTCGGACACATCAGGCAGGGTGATCCAGTCGGTGGGGCCGGTAGTCACGGGTTCGGTCACCGGTACAGCGTGCCAGATCAGATCGGAGAACAGTTGATGAGCCTGTGGCGGAACATGCGTGGCGAGATGGCCGGATTATGGCGTTCGATCCGTTACGACCTGGGCCATCGGCCGGGTGCGGGCTCCGGGGTGGTGCCGGACGTCACCTCCACGGGGATGAGCACGTTCGGAGCATCACTGGTGGATCTGCCCGGTGAGCCCTCGGAGATCGACGCCCGGCCGCCGAGGCGATTTGTCGCGATCACCGCTTTCTGCGCGCTCGCCGCATGCGGGGCGGCCGGGTCGTACCTGGTCGCGACCACCGTGTTCGCCGACCGGATGACCGGCACCCCGCCGCCCGCGGTCGCCGCCGCACTGCCGGCCGAGGCCGGGACGGAGGCGGGGACGGAGGCCGGGACGGGCGGGGAGGCCGGGATGGGCGGCGTCCCGGCGAATCGGCGCAAACCCCGGACGACGACTCCCCCCGCGGCCGTACGGGCTCCGTCGCCGACCCCCGCGGCCACATCCCCGGCGACGACCGTCACCAGCAGGAACACCCGGCCGGTGACGGTGCCGGCCTCGCGCTCACCGGAGTGTGACTGCGAGACACCGCCGGTGCCCACACCCACCGCCCCGTCGCCGTCGTCGTCCGCTTCCGTATCCCCGTCGGCCGATGCCTCGCCGAGCCCGGCCGAACCGAGCGCATCCCTGACAGACAGTGACGGTCATCACCATCGCCGCTGGCGCTGACAAAACCGGAATTTCGGCCTATGTGAAAGGGTTCCGCGTCAATCGGTGCAGGTCACACGGGTTTGGGTACCCGTTTGGACTCAGCTGTGACATCCTGGGTCACCCCCACTGGAAAGACACATACACTTCACGCCGATGGACACCACAGTCGCCGATACGTTGATCGGCACAACGATTGACGGGCGCTACCGGATCACCGGTCGCGTCGCCCGTGGTGGCATGGCGACCGTCTACCGGGCCACCGACGAGCGGCTTGAGCGCACCGTCGCGCTGAAGATCATCCACCCGTCGCAGGCCACCAACGTCCACTTCGTCGACCGTTTCACCGACGAGGCCAAGACGATCGCCCGCCTGACCCACCCGAACGTCGTAGCCGTCTACGACCAGGGCCGCCACCAGGGCCTGCCATACCTGGTGATGGAGTTCGTGCAGGGCCGGACACTGCGTGACCTGTTGAGCCAGCGCACCAAGCTGAGCCCGGTCGAGGCCCTGGCGATCCTGGAGCAGATGCTCGCCGCGATCGCCGCCGCGCACCGCGCGGGCCTGGTGCACCGGGACGTCAAGCCGGAGAACGTGCTGGTCGCCGAGGCGCCGAGCGGAGGCTCGGCCGACCTGGTGGACGCCGTGGTCAAGGTGGCCGACTTCGGTCTGGCCCGGGCCATCGAGGCGAGCACCGTCGACGACACCGGCCAGCTCATGGCGACCGTGGCCTACGTCGCCCCGGAGCTCGTGCAGAACGGGCACGCCGACGCCCGCACCGACGTCTACTCGGCCGGTGTCGTGCTCTTCGAGATGCTGACCGGCCGCGTGCCGTACGACGGCGCCGAGCCCGTCGAGGTGGCGTGGCAGCACGTCGACAACGACGTCCCGGCGCCCTCGTCGATCGTCCGTGGCCTGCCCACGGTGCTGGACCGGCTCGTCGCCCGGGCCACCCGGCGCGACCCCGGCTCCCGGCCGACCGACGCCGGCGCCTTCCTGAGCGAGGTCCAGGCCACCCGCGAGGGTCTCGGTGTCACACACGTCGACACCGCGCTGCTGCGCCAGGTCCCGGGCGCCCCCGGCACCACCGACGCGACCCGGATCGTCCCGGCCGTCCCGTCGGCCGACGCGACCGCCCTGGTGCCGCCGGTCCCGGCCGGCACCTATCAGGCGTCGCACCGGCCGTCCTGGGCCCGGCTGCCCGAGCAGGGCGGCCGCACCGCGCCGCACCGCCGGGCCGCCGCTCCCGCCGGTGGACTGGCCGGCTTCTTCGACGACCGGCGCCGTGTCGTGCTGACCGCTCTGATCGCGGTGATGGCCGTGGTCGTGCTCGGCAGCACCTGGTGGGTGACGCTGGGTCGCTACACCGAGGCCCCGCAGCTGCTCACCATGAGCCAGGAGCAGGCCGTGGCGTACGCGAAGCAGCAGGGGTTCGAGGTCACCGTCGGCGACGGTGAGTTCGACCCCAACCTGCCGAAGGGCTCGGTCAAGGTCCAGAAGCCCGGCCCCGGTGACAAGATCATCAAGGGTGACAACATCACGATCATCCTGTCGCTCGGTCCCGAGGTGCACGCGGTTCCCGAGCTCGAGGGCCAGGAGCTGGCATTCGCCAAGGCCCAGCTGGAAGCGATCAAGCTGAAGGTGAAGCAGGGCAAGGGACAGTACAGCGACACCGCGGCCGAGGGCCTGGTCCTCTCCACCGAGCCGAAGGCGGGCACCGAGCTCAAGCCGGGTGACACCGTCACCCTGATCCTGAGCAAGGGCAAGGCGCCGATCACCATCCCCGACCTGGTCGGGCAGAACATCAACAACGCCCGGACGGTCCTGGCTCAGCGCGGCCTGCAGGTGGCCGAACAGTTCGAGGACAGCGACAAGCCGGCCGACGAGGTGATCGGCCAGACACCCAAGGCCGGCACCGGCGTGGAGAAGAACACCCAGGTCACCCTCCGGATCAGCCGGGGCCCCGCGCAGATCGTCGTGCAGGACGTGACCAACCGGCCGTGCCAGGAGGCGGCGGCCGCACTTCAGGGAATGGGACTCCAGGCACAGATGAACGGCGACCCCAACGCGACGGCCCGGCAGATGAACCCGGGTCCGGGCACACCGGTTCCGCCGAACACCGTGATCCAGCTGGTCTGCTTCCTGTGAGTCAGCGGATCGGATCCCACACCAAGACGTCGGGAGGGCTGGCCAAGGCGGCCCTGCCCTACGTCGACGCCGCGGGCTCGGAGACCCTTCAGGTGTACGTCTCCAACTCCCGCGGCTGGGCCCTGCCGCCGGGCGACCCGAAGCAGGACGTCCTGTTCCGCGACGGCATCGGTGAGCGCGGCCTGCCCGCGTACATCCACGCCTCGCTGCTGGTCAACCTGGGTTCGCCGACCGAGCTGACCGTGGAGCGCTCGGTCGCCACGCTGGCGCACGCCCTGGACCGGGGTAAGGCGATCGGCGCGACCGCGGTCGTCTACCACGCCGGCAGCTCGGTCGACGAGGAGCACGGTGAGAAGGCGCTGCACCAGCTCCGCGAGACCCTGCTGCCGCTGCTCGACCGGGCGGCCGCCGAGGGCCTGCCGAAACTGCTGGTCGAGCCGAGTGCCGGCGGTGGCCGCAGCCTCGCGTCGAAGGTGCAGGACCTGGCCCCGTACCTTGAGGCGGTCGAGCACCACCCGTGGATGGGCGTCTGCTTCGACACCTGTCACGCCTGGGCGGCCGGTCACGACCTGGCCACCCCGGGCGGCATGACGGCGACACTCGACGCGCTGATCGAGGCGGCAGGTCCGGGCCGGCTCCAGCTGATCCACGCCAACGACTCGAAGGACGAGTGCGGCTCGACCCGGGACCGGCACGAGACGATCGGCAAGGGGCGCATCGGTACGGCGCCGTTCGCCGAGCTGTTCAGCCACCCGGCCACCGCCGGCGTCCCGATCATCGTGGAGACGCCGACGGTCGAGCACGAGGGCCACGCCGCGGACATCGCCCTGCTCAAGGGCCTGCGAGAAGCTCGCTGAGCCGGGTCGCCGGAACACCGGCGCCCGGTGTGGCCAGCAGCTCCACACGGTGGACCATGCGGGGCAGCAGGACCCCGCGCGCCACGCCGGACGGCAGGACCGACAGGCCGTGTCCCGCCTCGATCAGCCCGAGCAGCACCGCCACGTCGGCGCCCTCGTAACGCAAGCCGGTCCGCAGGGCATCCACCGGCAGGTGCGTCAGCGGCGACACCACGGGAGCGTCGATCCAGTACGCCTCCGTGAGGTCGGCCAGCTGCAGGGTGGGACGCCCCGCCAGCGGGTGGTCGCGGGGAAGCGCCACCACGGCACCGTCCTCGGCCACCCGGACCGCACCGGCCACCGGGAGCGGCAACGGGTCGTTCGGCGCGGTGAACCCGTCGACCAGGGCGATGTCGATCTCGCCGGTGGCGGAGGCGGCGACGATCCGGTCCCGGTCGGCGACCAGCACCCGGCTGCTCAGGCGGGCCGACTCGGCCCGGATCCGGGTCAGCGCGTCGGATACCCGTTTCGACCAGGCCAGCGGGGTGAGCCCGACGGCCAGGCGGCCGGGTGGGGCCACCGCGCGGGTCACGTCGGCGCGGGCCGCGGCGAGCCGGACCAGGATGATCGCGGCGTGCCGGTGCAGCCGTTCGCCGGCCGGGGTGAGTGCCACGGGGCGCCGGGTCAGCAGCGGGGTGCCGAGGTCGGCCTCGAGGGCCGCGATCTGCTGGGAGACCGCGGACTGGGTGTAGCGGAGGCGCCCGGCCGCGGCGGAGAACGAGCCGGTCTCGGCGACGGCCACGAAGGTACGGAGCAGGTGCGGTTCCACATCAGCGATGCTAATGCCGACAGCAGAAGACATCGTTGGACCTGATCTCGTTCGGGCGGGAGAGTGGATCCATGTTGAGAATCGCCCTGGTCGGCGATCGGTCACCGGCCGTTCGCGCCCACGCCCGCATTCCCGTTCTCCTCGACGCGCTCCGCGAGGACCAGGATCTGGACGTCTACTGGGTCCCGACGCCGGACGCGGAGGAGCCGGCGGCGCTGAAGGGGTTCGACGGGATCTGGCTGATCCCGGGCAGTCCCTATCGCAGTGTCGAGGGCGCCCTGACCGCGGCGCGGACCGCCCGCACCGAGGGCATCCCATTCCTGGGTACCTGCGGCGGCTTCCAGCACGCCATGATCGAGTTCGCCCGCAACGTCTGCGGTTTCCACGAGGCCCAGCACGCGGAGTACGGCCCTGCAGGCGACGAGGAGCTGATCGTCGAGCTGGCCTGCTCGCTGGCCGGGCATCAGGCGGCGGTCACCCTGGCACCCGATTCACTGATCGAGCGGCTGCTCGGTGCCACCCGGACCGTCGAGAGATACCACTGCAGTTACGGTCTCGGCTCCGCCCACCTAGGCCTGCTGGCCGCGCACGGGATGCGTTTCACCGGTCACGACGAGGCCGGGGACGTTCGGGTGGCCGAGTTGCCCGGCCACCCGTTCTTCCTGGCCACCCTGTTCCAGCCTGAGCTGAGCGGGGACGGGACGGACCCTCATCCGATCATCCGCGGCTTCGTCGGGGCCCTTCAGTTGACGGTGTAACCGAAGGACGCGGCCGCGGTGAACCGGCTCTCCCGCTCCTCGCCGTCGACGAAGGTGACCGCGACCGGGCCGGGCGCGTCCGCCGGCGGGACGGTGCAGAGGAAGGTCACGGCCGTGCCGGTGCCCTTCTTCTCGCAGGTGGCCGGGTTCTCACCGAATTTGAAGCCGGTGGCCTGGTCGATCTTGAGTCCGGCCACCTTGAGGGTCACCCGCTTGCCGCCTGCCATCGAGTCGCTCTTGGCCGACAGGTTGGTCACGACCGGGACCATGGTGACGTTGAAGGCCTCACCCGCGACGCCGTCGTGCACGACCTTCACCGGCACCGTGGCGGTCGTGGCGGCCGGCATGGTGACCCGCAGACGCGTGGAGTCGACATAGGTGGCCGACACCTTCCGGGAGCCGACCATCACGGTGACGCGTTCGGCGGCGAAGGCCTTGGCGTCGTCACCGAGTTCGGCACCGGTGATCTTCAGGACAGCCGGCCCGCCGCTGATCCTGGCCACCGGTTCGCCGGCGATGCCGAGCGGCGCCCGGTAAGCCACGTTGCTACCGGTGACGACCGGGCTCTTGCCGCCGGTCGACGAGACTCTCACCGGGGCCGGGCCGTTCACACCCTCCGGTACCACCGCCGTGATCTTGCTTGCCGAGACCACGGTGAAGGACGTCGCGCTGGTGTCACCGAAGGTGACCGACGACGGGTCCTCGGCGTCGACACCGAGGAACCCGGCTCCGGTCACCGTCACGGTGGCACCGCCGACGGTGCTCACCGCCGCCGGTGCCACGCTGTTCACCACCGGGGTGTAACCGACGCGGGCGCTCGACTCGGGACCGGCCACGCCGGCCTGGAACAGGATCATCGTCGCGGCGGCCGCCTTCGAGGTGGCCGGTGCGGTGACCTTGAGGTGACTGTCGTCGACCCACGTGACCGGGGCTGTGACGCCGCCGATCTTCGCGGTGATCCTCAGAGCGCCGAACGCCTTCGCCGTGTCACCGGCGCCGCCACCGGTCACGGTGACCGGGATGACGGTGCCGCCGGACGCCTTGGCCGGGATCCCGTCCTCGAACTCGGCGGCGAGGGTGCCCGCGTCGGCGAGTGCGCCGGTCCGCTGGTTCGCGAAGGCCGAGACCTCGGAGGAGAGGGCGGTCGCCGCGACGACGGCGATCGCGGCGAGGCCGGCGGTCCGACGGGACTTCTTCGATGTCGCCATGGGGTGCAATCTCCCGGGAGTCATGTCTCAGTCAAGGTCGGAGTAGCTGAAGGTCGCGGTCTCGGTGAAACGGCTCACCACGTCACCCGAGGTGAACCGGACCCAGACCGGGCCGGCTTCGTCGGCGGGCGGCACGACGCAGACGTACACACTCTTGTCGCCCTCGCAGGTGGCCTCGGCCGAGCCGAACCGGAAGTCCGTCGCCGTGGTCGCACCGGCGATCTTGACGGTGACCTTCTTCCCGCCGGCGATCGTGTCGGTGGCCGAGGAGATGCTGGTGATCACCGGGATCACCGGGATCGTGACCTCGGCACTGACGGTGCCGTTGAGCAGGGTCAGGGTCACCGAGTCTCCGGTCGGGGGCGGCAGGGTGACGCTGAGGTGCGTCGGGTCCACCCAGGACGCGGTGAGCTTGGTCTTGCCCAGCCGCAGGCTGATGCCCGAGGCGCCGAAGGCCTTGGCGTTGTCTCCGAGGGTGGCACCGGTGACGGCCAGGAGGTGCTTGCCGCCGCCGGCCCGGACGAAGACGTCGCCCGTGAGGTCCAGGCCCAGCGCGCCCAGGTACGTCACCCGGGCCGCCGCCGACTCGGGGTTGCTCCCGCTCGCGGTGGTGACCTGGACAGCCGCCGATCCGGCCTCGCCCGCCGGGGCGACCGCCTGGATCACGGTGTCCGAGACGACGGTGAAGTCCGCCGCCGGCACACCGCCGAAGGTGACCGCGGACGGATCCTCCGGGTCCACAGTGCCGAACCCGGCTCCGACGATCTTCACGAGGTCCCCGCCCTCGGTGCCGACCCCGGAGGGCGTCACCGACGTGATGCCGGGCAGGTATGTCACGGTCGCGTCGGACTGCGGCCCGGCGAAACCGCCCTGCACCAGCCGCAGCGGGAAGGAACCCAGTTTCGTGGTGGCCGGGAGGGTGACCTTCACCCGTTCGGAACTCACCCAGGTCACCTTGGCGGCGACGTCACCGACGAGGGCGGTGATCTTCAGGGTGGTGAACTCCGCCGACGTCGCGCCGGCACCACCGCCGACGACGTCGACGGGGATCTGGACGCCTCCGGTGGCGGTCGTCGTGATGGCCTCGAACGCCGCGGCCAGCGCCGCCCGGTAACCGAACGAGGCGGTCCGGCTCACGCTCGGGCCGTTGGCGTTGACGACGGTGACCTGCACGTTGCCGGCGGTCCGGGCGGGAGCGACGGCGACCAGCTTGGTGTCACTCACGACCATGAGCCGGGCCGCCGGGAGATCACCGAACTTCACGGCGTCCGGGTTCGTACGGTCCAGAGTGGTGAACCCGGATCCGATGACGGTCACGGCCGTGCCGCCCTCGACCGAGCCCACCGCGGGGGTGAGGCTCTGCACGACCGGGACGGCCGAGACCGCCCGGATCGACCCGGAGGCCGACCCTAGCGGGGAGCCCGCCGAGAAAGCGGCGGACGGCTGAACGACGGTGGCCGCGACGGCGACAGCGGCGGCCAGTGCTTTTGCCCTGTGGGCTCGGGATGTGTAGGCCATAGCGGGGATACGTATCGGTCGCCCCCGGCCGGGCCCACAGGATTCCCGTGGTGCAATAAAGGTCAGGCCAGCAAATCGCTCAGCACATCAATGGCCTGGTCGACGGCTGCCTCGTCCAGATCGAGGTGGGTGACGAGCCGGGCGAGACCGGGGAGCATCGCCGCGATCAGCACGCCACGTTCGGCGGCGCGTGCCGCCAGCGTCGGCGCGTCCAGGTCGTGCTTCGACAGATTCAGCGGTACGAGGTTCGTCCGCACCTTCTCCGGGTCGACCACCCCGAACGGGGCCAGCGCCTCGGCGATCTGCCGGGCCCGCTCGTGGTCCTCGGTGAGCCGCTGGACGTGGTGGTCCAGCGCGTACCGGCCGGCCGCGGCGAGGATGCCCGCCTGCCGCATGCCGCCGCCCATCCGCTTGCGGATGACCCGTGCCTTGGCGATGCGTTCCCGGCTGCCGACGACGAGCGAGCCGACCGGTGCGCCGAGCCCCTTGGAGAGGCAGACCGAGAGGGTGTCGAAGAGGGCGCCGTACTCGTCGAGCGGCACCCCGTCGGCGATGTGCGCGTGCCAGATCCGGGCGCCGTCGCAGTGCAGGGCGAGGCCGTGCTTGTCGGCGGCCACCCGCAGATCCTGCAAGGTGGACAGCGGGACGACCCCGCCGCCACCGAGGTTGTGGGTCTGCTCGACGGCGATCGCCGCGGTCGGCACCGACGGGTAGCCGGACGGGCGGATCATGCCGGCGATCCGTTCGGCGTCCAGGGCGGCGCCGTCGGAGGCCCAGGTGCGGCTGGAGATGCCGCCGTACACGGCGGCGGCGCCCAGCTCGTATGTCACCACGTGCGCGTCCGCGCCGGCCAGCAGCTCGCCGCCGGGCGGGACGACGAGCTGCAGCGCGATCTGGTTGGCCATCGTGCCGGACGGCGCGAACAGGGCCGCCTCGTGCCCGAAGAGCGCGGCCACGTGGGCCTCGAGCGCGTTGACGGTCGGGTCGTCGCCGAACACGTCGTCGCCGACGGCGGCCCGTGCCATCGCCGTCCGCATGCCCTTGGTGGGCCGGGTGACGGTGTCCGAACGCAGGTCAGCCACGGAGCATCTCGGCCACCAGGAAGGCCAGCTCCAGGCTCTGCTGCGTGTTGAGGCGCGGGTCGCAGGCGGTCTCGTAGCGGCCCGGCAGATCGAGGTCCTCGATGCCCTGCGCGCCGCCCAGGCACTCGGTGACGTCCTCGCCGGTCAGTTCGACGTGGATGCCGCCCGGGTGGGTGCCGAGGCCGCGGTGCACCTCGAAGTAGCCGAGCACCTCGTCGACGACCCGGTCGAAGTGGCGGGTCTTGTAGCCGTTGCTCGACTCGTGGGTGTTGCCGTGCATCGGGTCGCACTGCCAGACGACCTTGGCGCCGGAGGCGTGCACCTTCTCCACGATCGGGGGCAGGGCGTCGCGGACCTTGCCGTTGCCCATCCGGCTGATCAGGGTCAGCCGGCCCGGGATGTTGGACGGGTTCAGCTTCTCGCACAGCTCGATCGCGGTCTCCGGCGACGTGCCCGGGCCGATCTTGACACCGATCGGGTTGGCGATCCGGCTGATGAAGTCGATGTGCGCGTGGTCGAGCTGGCGGGTGCGCTCGCCGATCCACAGGAAGTGGCCGCTCAGGCCGTACGCCCGGCCGTCGGAGACCCGGGTCAGGGCGCGGTCGTACTCCAGGGCCAGGGCCTCGTGCGAGCAGTACAGGCTGACCGTGCGCAGCGCCTCGCTGTCGGTCATGCCGCAGGCGCGGATGAAGTCGAGGGCGCGGTCGATCTCGCGGGCGATGGCCTCGTAACGCTCGCCGGCCGGGGAGGCGCGGACGAAGTCCTTGTTCCAGTCGTGCAGGCCGTGCAGGTCGGCGAGACCGCCCGAGAGGTAGGCGCGGAGCATGTTCATGGCGGCGGCCGAGTTCGCGTACGCCCGGATCATCCGCTGCGGGTCGGCGACGCGGGCCGCCTCGTCCGGCTCGAGCGAGTTCACCATGTCGCCGCGGTACGCGGGCAGGCCGAGCGAGTCGGTCGGCGCCGAGCGGGGCTTGGTGTACTGCCCGGCGACCCGTGCCACCTTGACCACCGGCATCGACGCGCCGTAGGTCAGCACCACGGCCATCTGCAGAAGGGTGCGCGCGTTGGCCAGCAGGTGGCTCTCGGTGTTGTCGGCGAACGTCTCGGCGCAGTCACCGCCCTGGAGCAGGAACGCGCGGCCCTCGCACACCTCGGCGAGCCGGTGCCGCAGCTGGTCGACCTCGTAGGGCGCGACGATCGACGGCACGTTGTCGAGGACCTTGCAGACCTCGGCGACCTCGCCCATGTCCGGCCAGGGCGGCATCTGCAGGCGCGGCAGGCTGCGCCACCGGTCGAGGCCGAGAGCCTCGTCCTCGGCGGAGTTCGTCGACGGGCGGGACGTCTGCAGAGCAGGGTTACCGACCCCGGGATGACTGAGCTGATGCCACTCACGGCGCATACCGCAAAGCGTACGGAAGGGGGGCACCGACCTTTCGGCCGGTGCCCCCCTTCTCAACTACTCAGGCGGATCAGATGTTGCCCTTGATCGCGCTGATCAGCTCGCCGTTGGTGGTGTCACCGGAGAGCTCCCAGAAGAACGCGCCGCCGAGACCCTGGTTCTTGGCGTAGGTCATCTTGCCGGCGATGGTCGACGGGGTGTCGTAGCTCCACCAGTTGTTGCCACAGAAGGCGTAGGCGGTGCCGCCGACCGTACCGGTGGCCGGGCACTTGGTCTTGAGGACCTTGTAGTCCTCGTTGCCGGGCTCGTAGGTGCCGGCAGCCGCGCCGGTCGCCGAACCGCCCGGGGCGGCCTGCGTGACGCCGGTCCAGCCGCGGCCGTAGAAGCCGATGCCGAGCAGGATCTTGCTGGCCGGGATGCCCTTCGACTTCAGCTTCTGGATCGCGGCGTCCGAGTAGAACCCGGCCGTCGGGATGCCGTTGTACGAGTTCAGCGGCGAGTGCGGGGCGGTCGGGCCCTGCGCGGCGAACGCGCCGAAGTAGTCGTACGTCATCGGGAAGATCTTGTCCATCTTCGTCGCCGCGGTGGCGTAGTCGGTGGCGTCGATCTTGCCGCCGTTGGTGCCGTCGGCGGTGATGGCGGCGGTGATCAGGGCGCTGGAGCCGAACTTGTTACGCAGCGCGGTGATCACGTTGTTGAACGCGTTCGGGCCGCTGGCGTCGCAGGTCAGGCCACAGGCGTTCGGGTACTCCCAGTCGATGTCGATGCCGTCGAACACGTCGGCCCAACGGGGGTCCTCGACCAGCGCGTGGCAGCTGTCGGCGAAGGCGGTGGGGTTGGCGGCCGCCTGGGTGAAGCCGCCGGACCAGGTCCAGCCGCCGACCGAGTAGATCACCTTGAGGTGCGGGTACTTCTTCTTCAGCTTGCGGAGCTGGTTGAACGAGCCACGCAGCGGCTGGTCCCAGGTGTCCGCGACGCCGTCGACGCTCTCCGCGGCGGTGTACGCCTTCTCGTAGTCGGCGTAGGAGTCACCGATCGAGCAACGGCCGCCGGTGGTGTTGGCGAACGCGTACAGGATGTGGGTCAGCTTGGACGCCGAGCCGGACGTGTCGATGTTCTTCACGTGGTAGCCGCGGCCGTAGACGCCCCACTCGGCGAAGTAGCCGACGACCCACTTGTTACCGGTCGGCGGGTTCGTGGTGGGCGGCGTGGTCGGCGGAGTCGTGGGAGGTGTGGTGGGCGGCGTCGTCGGCGGAGTCGTCGGCGGCGTGGTGGGCGGAGTGGTCGGGCCACCACCGCACGCGCCGTTGTCGATCCAGACGGCCCACTGGCTGCTGTTGGTGGCCGGAGACTCGTTCTGGGTCCACCACTTGGCGGTGTAGTTCTTGCCGTTCTGCGAGGCGACGTTGTCCTTCACATAGACGGCGGAAGCGCTCCATGCGGGGGCACAGGCGGCGGCTGCCGACGCTGACATGGTGGGAACGGCGATGCCGCTCGCGACCATGACTGCGCCGACGAAGATCGCCCGGCGGGCGGTTTTCTGCACGGGGGTGTCTCCTCAAACAGTTAGGAAACTTTCCAAAGCGAGGGATGAAGAGACGGTAGTCACATCGATTAACAACAGTCAAGCCAGGTGAACAGCTTTTAAGGTTGTTTAACGTGGTCGGCCACGTCACGACAGGGTGCAATCAGCCGGACACAACCAGTAGTCTTCCGTCATGACCGTTTTCGACGTCACCATCGGCGCCCCCACCGGTGGCGCGACCGAAATGGACCCCGGCCGCGGCCGGGTCGTTCGCTGATGGCAATTCACGTCATCGGGGTCGATGCGTACGCGTTGGGCTGGGTCGGTGTCGAGCTGCGCGACGGCGTCTTCGGCCGCGCAGTTCTCGCCTCCACCCTCTACGAGATCGTCGCGGGCAGCTCCGGCGCCGCGGTGATCGGCGTGGACATCCCCCTCGGCATGCTGCCGGACCGCTGGCGGGCCGCCGACACCCTCGCCGCCGACCAGCTCGGCCCGCGCCGCGGCAGCGTGTTCCGGGTCCCGCCGCGAGCGGTCTGGCAGGAGTCCGACTTCGCCTCCGCCAACCGGCTCTGCCGCGAGCTGACCGGCGCCGGGCTGAGCCGCCAGTCGTGGGCGCTACGCCCCAAACTGCTCGAGGCCAACGCGATCTGGGAACGCCATCCCGGCCTGCTCTTCGAGGCCCACCCCGAGGTGTCGTTCCGCACCATGGCCGGCGAGCCGCTGGCGCACGCCAAGAAGACCTGGAGCGGTCAGACCCGCCGCCGGGAGCTGCTCGCCCGCAACGGCATCATCCTGCCGGACAAGCTGGGACCGGCCGGGCAGGCGCCACCCGACGACATCCTCGACGCGGCCGCCGTCGCCTGGACGGCCCACCGCGTCGCCACGGGGTCGGCTCTGAGCCATCCGAGCCCACCTGAGGAAGAGAACGGCAGCAAGATCGCCATCTATTACTGATCCGGTACGCCTACCGTCGCACGGTTTCAGCGGGCCTGGCCGGCCAGCTCGCGGGCCCGATCGCGGGCGGCCGAGAGGGCGTCCAGCAGCGCCGCACGGATGCCGTGGTTCTCGAGTTCGCGGAGGGCGGCGGCCGTCGTCCCGGCCGGGGACGTGACCGCCTCGCGGAGCTTCACCGGGTGCTCGCCGGAGTCACGCAGCATGGTCGCCGACCCGATCGCGGTCTGCACGACCAGCTCGTGGGCGGTCTGACGCGGCAGCCCGAGCAGGACACCGGCGTCGATCATCGCCTCGACCATCAGGTAGAAGTAGGCAGGCCCGGACCCGGAGAGCGCCGTCACGGCGTCCTGCTGGTACTCCGGAACCCGGACGGTGGCGCCGAGCGGCTGGAACATCGCCTCGGCGAGGGCCAGGTGCTCGTCGGTGGCGTGCGGACCCGCCGAGATCGCCGTCATCGCCTGGTCGACCAGGGCGGGCGTGTTCGTCATGACCCGGATCACCGGTGTGCCCTCGGGCAGCCGCGACGCGAAGAATCCGGTGGGCAGGCCGGCGCAGAGCGACACGACGAGTGTGCCGGCGGAGACCTGCCCGCCGATCTCGTCGAGGAGGGTCCCGGCATCCTGCGGCTTGACCCCGATCGCGAGGACGTCCGCCTCGCCTGCGGCGGTGACGTTGTCGACGACCCGCACGCCGTGACGCTCGGCCAGCTCGGCGCGGCGGGCCGGCCTGCGGGCGGTGGCCAGCAGCCGGTCGGCGGGCCAGCCGGACCGGAGCAGGCCGGAGATGACGAGTTCACCCATCTTGCCGGTCCCCAGGACCGCGACGGTGTGCTTGGACAACGCAGACTCCTCTGTCCGGAAGCGGGCACACGGATGCCGGGGCGCACGGTCGCGGGCCCCGGCATCACGATGGCAGATCAGCTGCCGAAGAAGACCTCGGCCTCTTCGTAACGCTCGATCGGAACGGTCTTCAGCTCGCCGGTGCCCTCGATGAGCGGGATCCGGACCACGTCGGTGCCGCGCAGCGCCACCATCTTGCCGAAGTCGCCCTCGTTGACGGCGTCGATCGCCTGCAGACCGAAACGGGTGGAGAGCACCCGGTCGAACGCGGTCGGGGTGCCACCGCGCTGGATGTGACCGAGGACGACCGTGCGGGCCTCCTTGCCGGTCTTCTCCTCGAGCTGCTCGGCGAGCCACTGGCCGATGCCGCCGAGGCGGACGTGGCCGAAGCTGTCGAGCTCCTGGTTGTGCAGGACCATCTGGCCGTCGAGCGGCTGAGCGCCCTCGGCGACGACGACGATCGGCGCGTACTCGACCTGGAACCGCTTGGTCACGTAGGTGGCGACCTGCTCCACGTCGAACTGGCGCTCCGGCAGCAGGATGACGTTGGCGCCACCGGCGAGGCCGGCGTGCAGCGCGATCCAGCCGGCGTGGCGGCCCATGACCTCGACGACCAGGGTGCGGTGGTGCGACTCGGCGGTGGTGTGCAGCCGGTCGATGGCCTCCATCGCGATGTTGACCGCGGTGTCGAAGCCGAAGGTGTAGTCGGTGCCGTTCAGGTCGTTGTCGATGGTCTTCGGCACGCCGACCACGTTGACGCCCAGCTCGGACAGCTTGGTGGCGACGCCGAGGGTGTCCTCGCCGCCGATCGCGACGAGCGCGTCGACGCCCATCTCGGCCAGGTTCGCCTTGATCTTCTCCACACCGTTCTCGATCTTGAACGGGTTGGTGCGGGAGGAGCCCAGGATGGTGCCGCCGCGGGGCAGGATGCCACGGACCTCGGCGATGCCGAGCGGCTTCGTCAGACCCTCGAGCGGGCCCTTCCAGCCGTCACGGAACCCGACGAACTCGTGACCGTAAGCGGACACGCCCTTACGGACGACGGCACGGATGACCGCGTTGAGACCGGGGCAGTCGCCGCCACCGGTGAGCACGCCGATACGCATTTTTCTTCCCCCTGGATCGGGTAGCGAGATGCGGATAGCCCGTCGAGGCCCCAGGGACGATTTCGTCGGCAGCGTTGCCGGCCCGGGGCGGGCCGCAACCGAACTGTAGTCGCCACCCTGATCCAGGTGGAACGCGGCCCACTAAAGCCTGACGGTTTCGTTCTCGCCAGCGTCGGGCGTCTTTCCGGTAACGGCGGCCTTGGCGTACCCGAGGAGCGTGACCACCTTCGAACTGTGCGCCGCCTCCCAGTACTCGGCGGTGTCCGCGTGCACCTTGACCAGCGTCAGGTTCGGCGTGTCCAGCCCGTCCGGGAACCACGCCTTGAGGAGCGGGTTCCACAGGCGCTCCGCCTGCGCCCGGTCGTCGACCCGCACGGCCGCGCCCGAGATGGAGATCCAGTTGTTGTGCTTCTGGTCAGTGAAGGCGACGTTGACCTCGGGGTGCGTACCGATCTGCTCGACCAGATCGGAATCGGCGTAGGTGAAGAACCACAGATCGCCGTCGAACTCCACGTCCTGCACGGCCATCGGGCGGCTCACGTGCTTACCGCTTCCGGTCATCGAGGTCAGCATGGCGATCCTCGCGTCCGCCACCATCGCCCTGACCTTCTCGCGCTGTTCCTGCTCCGTCGCGGTCATCTCGTCCTCCTCGGCCGTGTTCGTTCCCCTCGCCTCCTTTCCTCGGAACGGGCGGCCAAACACCAGCAAGATCAACTTCAAGGGCATCCGTGCGTACGGCAAAGCAGGCCGAAACCTCGGACGAGGTGCGCGTCCGGGGCCCCTTCCACGGCCGGGCTCCGCCGGGTTACGGCCGATCCGGCCGTAACCGAAGCGGAACAGCCTCGCGAGCCGTACCCCAGCCATGGAATCTCCCTGCCGTCAGGTGGCTCAGGTACGGCTCGCGGGTCCGTCAGAGACCCTGACCCGATGGCTTTCCGGGTCGCCGATAGTGCTGAGAGATCAGTGGGCCATGGCGCGCGGGGCGTCGGGATCGACGTCGAGCGGGCCGGTGCGGAACAGCACCGCGGCGACCACGGCGGCGAGGACGAAGAAGCCGGCCGACCACCAGAAGACGGTGTGGTAGCTCTCGATCGCGGCCTGGGCCTGGACCAGCTGGGACGGCGTCTTGCCGACCATGTAGTCCGAGGCGGCGCTGGCGGCGAACGAGCTGAGCAGCGCGGTCCCGATGGAGCCGCCGATCTGCTGCACCGTGTTGATCATCGCGGAGGCCACACCGGCGTCACCGTGTTCGACGCCGGAGGTGGCGGCGTTCTGGGTGGGCGCGAAGACGAGGCCCAGTCCGAGCCCGATGACGATCAGGGCGGGAAGAACATCGGTGGCGTACGACGAATCGAGCTGGAGGCGGGTCATCAGGACCATGCCGGCCGCCGCGACCAGGGCACCGACCGGGACCAGCGGGCGCGGGCCGATCTTCGGGGCCAGCATCGAGCCCGCGGTGGTGGCGGTGAGCATCACGGCGCCGAGCATCGGCAGGAACGCGAGACCGGTCCTGATCGGGGTGAAGCCGAGGATGCCGGCCAGGTAGTAGGTGAGGAACAGGAAGATGCCGAACATGCCGGCGCCCGCGATCGCGATGGAGGCGTAGGAGCCGCCACGGTTGCGGTCGAGGACGACGCGCAGCGGCAGCAGCGGGTGCTCGACCCGGCGCTCGATCAGCACGAACACGGTGAGCAGGACCAGACCGGCCACGATCGGGCCGAGGGTCATGGCGTCGGTCCAGCCGTCGGTCTCGGCGTTGGCCAGGCCGTAGACGAGCGCCACCAGGCCGGAGACCGCGGTGATCGTGCCGGGGATGTCGATCCTCCCGTGGGCGGGGACCGGCTCGTCGCGGAGCTTCAGGAAGGCGCCGGCCACGGCGATCGCGGCGATGACCAGGTTGACGTAGAGGCACCAGCGCCATGACACGTACTCGGTGAGGACGCCGCCGAGCAGCAGGCCCATGCCGCCGCCCGCGCCGGAGATGGCGCCGAAGATGCCGAACGCCTTGCCGCGCTCGGCGGGCTCGGTGAACGTGGTGGAGAGCAGCGAGAGGGCGGCCGGGGCCAGCGCCGCGCCGAAGACGCCCTGCAGGGCGCGGGCGACGATCAGCAGCTCGAGGCTGCCGGCGGCGCCGCCGAGGGCCGACGCGAGGGCGAAACCGATCAGGCCGATGACGAACATCCGCCGGCGGCCGAAGAAGTCGGAGAGGCGGCCGCCGAGCAGCAGCAGGCTGCCGAAGGCGAGGGCGTAGCCGGTCACGACCCACTGCCGGCCGTGGTCGTCGAAGCCGAGGTCGGCCTGGGCGGTGGGCAGCGCGATGTTCACGATCGTGGCGTCGAGCACGACCATCAGCTGCGCGAGCGCCAGCACGACGAGCGCCCACCAGCGCCCCGTCTCACGTTCGGTGGACGGTGGCCGATCAATAACGGTGCTGCTCATGCGGGAGCCTTCCGGGGCTAAGTTGAGGTACGTCCTCCACTTCGGCACGCTAGCAGGAGAAGTTGAGGAGTTACCTCCGCTTAGTTGTAGGCTTGGCCACATGCCCCTCCGGCGCGACGCGCAACGCAACCGGGAACGGATCCTCGATGCGGCCCGCGAGGTCTTCGCCGCCCGCGGGTTCGCCGCCACCCTCGACGACGTGGCCCACCACGCCGGGGTCGGGATCGGCACGGTCTACCGGCGCTTCCCCACCAAGGAGGAGCTGATCGAGGCGGTCTTCACCGATCGGCTGGAGGATCTGGTCACGCTGGCCGAGGAGGCCCTCACCGCCGAGCCGGCGTGGGAGGGCCTGACCGGCTTCCTGCGCACCTCGGCGCGCTGGCACGCGGCCGACCGCGGGCTCCGCGACGCCGCGCTGAGCATGGACGAGGACCATTTCAAGAAGGCCGGCGAGCAGATCGTGCCGCTGCTCGAGCAGCTGATGGAGCGAGCGCACGCCGAGGGCAGTCTGCGGCCGGACGCCGGGTTCCGCGACTTCCCGATCATCATGGCGATGGTGACCGAAATGGCGCAGCACAGCGCGGGGTGCCGGCCGGGTCTCTACGAGCGCTATCTCGAGATGATGATCGACGGTCTGCGCGCCCGGCCGGACAACGGCGAGCTCGGCCTCGCGCCCACCGAGACCGACATCAAGGCCGTCATGCGCGAGTGCGTGCCCGCGATGAAGCCGGTCAGGCCTTCGCGGTCATAGCGTTCCACCGGGCCAGGTTGTGCCGGGCGTCGACGAGGGCGTCGTGCCGGCCGGCCATCTCCGGCAGGTGCGGGCGACCCAGGTCGTCCCAGCGCTGGCGCAGGTCCTTGGTGAACCGCGGGATCTCCCGGGGCAGGGCCGGCATCGCGCCCCACAGCTGGGCGAGCGCCACATGGTCGTACGCCGCGTACCAGGCCCAGAGCTCCATCTGCTCGCCCCGGCCACGGATCGGCTCGGTCAGGAACTCGTACAGGTCCTCGCGGATCCGTTCCCGGCTGCGCCAGGCCTTGTCGGACGGCGAGGGCAGCTTGTCGAGGACGTTGCGGCGCACCCAGGGAACGGCACGGGTGTCGTCGAACTCGGTGCTGACCGCGTAGAACTCGCGGCCGAACTCGTCGACGACACCGATCGAGACCAGATCGACGATCCGGCCGTCCTCGATGAACTCACAGTCGTAGAAATAGCGGTATGGCATCGTGGCCCATCCTCGCCCATCGTCATCCGGGCATGGACCCCAGGGCCTCTCTCGCGGCGCCGAGGGCCACCGGGCACCCGAAGCGGGCCGCCCGGACGGCCTGGACCGCCCAGCGCAGCCGCAGCAGCACGGGCAGGGCCGCGTCCATCTCGTCGGCGCCGACCGGCCCGGCCGCGAGGTAGCCGTCCAGCAGCTCGCCGGCGTGCTCCGGGCCCCCGGCGTAGGCGACGGCGGCGGCCACGTCGTAGACCAGCGGACCGGTGCCGCTCGCCCCGCAGAACAGCAGCCCCGACCGCCCGGTCGACGCGTCCAGCACGAAGATCTCCGGTGACGGGTCGCCGTGCAGGACCCCGTAGCTGAGGCGGTCGGTCACGGCCAGCCGGGTCGCCGCGGACACCGCGGCGGTCACCGTCTCGCGGAGCCAGGGCTCCGCGTCGAGATGCGCGGCGTCGGCCTCCAGCAGCTGCCACGGGCGCAGGCCGGCATGCCGGAAATGCTGAAGACACCGATGTACGGCCCCCAGGCGCTCACCCCACCACTGCTGATCGACGGGGTCGCGCCCGTCCAGGCGGCGGCCGGGGAGGCGGCGCAGCACGGCGAGCACACCGTGCGGGGTGGCCACGGTCAGGGCGCCGCTGAGGGTGCGGACCGGTTCGCCGGCGTCGATCCGGTGTCCGCGCAGGTGGGCGGCGACCGCCAGGCCCGCCTCGACCGACTGGCGCAGGCCGAGGTCGGCGAGCCGGGTCACGTACGTCTCGCCGCCTGCGGAGAACTCCCAGCCGCGCGACATGACGGTCGGCGGCAGAGCGGTCATCTCGGAGGGAACGAGGTGCCACTGGTCGCGCAGGGTGGATCGAAGGAAGTCGTCATCCGGCACCGCGGGATTATCTCGACAGATGCCGCCAATACGACGGACAGACAGGGCGACAGTAACTCAGAGAGATTGACGGTTTACAGAACGCAACCGAAGGGACATGATCGTACGAGGCGCGCGTCGATGTCCGTTTTGAAAATGGCGTTCGAGGCACGCTTCGTGCTAAGAGTGATCGTTCGCGTCGTGGGGCCGGCGCCGTCGGCCGTCGGCGTGTCCTCACCGGGGGAGGGGATAGCGCCGTGGACCATCGCATGCCGGATCCCGGCGACGCGCTCACCGGAGTGGAGATGTTCGCCGGTTTAGAGCCAGAGGTGCGCCAGCGCGTCATCGCCGCAGCCGTCCCACGCCACTACCGCAAGGGGCAGATCCTCTTCGTCGAACACGACCCCGGCGACTCGCTGATCATCATGAAGCGGGGCGCCGTCGCCGTTTTCCGGACCGCGCCGACCGGCGAGCGCGCCGTCCTCACCGTGGTCCGCCCGCCCGACGTGCTCGGCGAGGTGTCCCTGCTGGACGCCTCTACCCGAAGCGCCTCCGCCGAGGCCATCGAGGACTCGCAGGCGCTGTCGCTGTCCCGGGTCGCCTTCATGGAGCTCGTCCACTCGAACCCGCGCATCCTGGACGCGGTCATGCGCTCGGTCGGCGGCCTGATCCGCCGGCTCACCGAGCAGAACGCCGACCACGTCTTCCTCGACCTGCCCGGCCGGGTGGCCAAGACCCTGGTCCGGCTCTCCGGCGAGAGCCAGGCGCCGATGATCACCATCGAGCTCAACCAGAGTCAGCTCGCCGAGATGGCCGGCGGCTCACGGCAGAGCGTTAACCAGGCGATCGGCTCTTTCGCGAGCCGTGGCTGGCTGCGGACCGAGGGCCGGCGCATCGTCGTCACCGATGTGCAGGCCCTGCGTCGTCGTGCCGGGATGACCGGCTAGGCGGCCGTCTTCAACGTCGACGCGTAAACGTCGACGTATTCGCGGCCGGAGAGCGCCATCAGCTCGTACATGATCTCGTCGGTGATGACCCTCTCGACGAACCGGTCGCCGCGCTGCTCGGCGTAACGGGAGAAGTCGAGCGGCTCGCCGATCCTGATCCGGACGCGCTTCACCGTCGGGATCAGCGTGCCGGTCGGCTGGATCTCGTCGGTGTTCAGCAGGGCCACCGGGACCACCGGGGCGCCGCTCTCCAGAGCCAGCCGGGCCACCCCGGTCTTGCCGCGGTAGAGCCGCCCGTCGGGCGAGCGGGTGCCTTCCGGGTAGATGCCGGCGATGTTGCCCTCCCGGAGGACCCGAAGGAGCGTGTCCAGAGCCGCCTGGGCCGCCTCACCCCCCGAACGGTCCACCGGGATCGTCCCCGCGCCGGTGAAGAACATCCGCGAGAACCAGCCCTTGATCCCCTTGCCGGTGAAGTATTCGGCCTTGGCGACGAAGGTCACTTTCCGCCGCATGATCAGCGGTGTGAAGATCGAGTCGGAGAAGGAAAGGTGGTTGCAGGCGAGGATCACCGGACCGGACCGGGGCACATTCTTCAGGCCCTCCACCTTGGGGCGGAAGACCAGTCTCAGCACCGGCCCGAGGACCACCAACTTCAGCAGCCAGTAGAACACTGACGTCCTTTCATCGGATGCCACCGTGCGTCCGGGGCGAGTGGAAGCGTACGAAGCGGGGGCGGCGCGTCACAACGCACTCCCGCAACGGGTGCCTGCCGTGTCACCATTCAAGGCACGGTCGGCAAGGGGGTGTGCATCGGTGACAGCGGGTGGCGCCCGTCGTGGGCGGCGCGACAACGGGCTCGACGCCGCCGACTACGCGGCGGCGGGAGATGTGGATCCACGGATCGGCGAGCATCTGCTCGACGTTCTCGCAGCCGGTGGGATCGCGGCTTACCTTCAGCCGACGGCGGATCTCAACCCGATCCTGCGTGCGACGACCCTGCCCGCGCGGCCGACCGATCGGCTCTTCGTGGATCGCACGCATCTGGAGACCGCCAAGGAGCACCTGGAGAAGGTGACCGGCGGCGCACCGCCCACTCCCCCGGCCCCGCCGGCACCCGAGCCGAAACCACAGGCCGAGGTGGACGAGGAGTGGGCCAAGATCATCGCGGGCTTCCACACCACGGTCGACACTCCGACCACGCCGTGGCCGGCCGCCGAGGACGATCCCGGCCCGCCGCCACCACCGGCCCGCCCGGTGACCGAGGAGGGCACGCCGCACAACCGGCGGCGCACCGACCCCAAGGACGAGCCGTCGATCCTCTACGGACTCGACACGTTCGGCGCCGACCTTCCGCCGGACGAGGAGGACGAGGAGCGGTATGTCCCACCGCCGCCCCCGCCACTACCGCGCATCTCGAAGTACGCGGTGACGGCACTGCTCGGTGTCGCGGTCGGCTTCGTGCTGTTCCTCTTCCCGGAGATCCTCCCGATCGACCCCAACCTGGTCACCGTGCTCGGTTTCGCCGCGATCATCGCGGGCGCGGGCACCCTGGTCTGGCGCCTCCGGTCCGGCGATGACGACGACGAATTCGACGACGGCGCCGTCGTATAGACAGATGTCGGTGTTCAACCGATAACCTACGGTGATGCGTCAGAGTTCGCTCGTCGTCATCGCCAACCGACTGCCGCTGGATGACAGCGCCGCTCCGGACGGGGCCTGCGAGTGGCGCCGCAGCCCAGGAGGCCTGGCCAGCGCACTGCACGCGATCCTGGAACAGACCCCGGCCACCTGGGTCGGCTGGGCCGGCGGGGTCGGCCCGGCGCCGACGCTTCCGGACATCGGCAGCCTGCGGCTACGGCCCGTGTCGCTGACCGAGGAGGAGCTGCGCGGCTACTACGAGGGCTTCGCCAACTCGACCCTGTGGCCGCTCTACCACGACGCCGTGCAGCAGCCGACGTTCGACCGGGGCTGGTGGGAGACCTATCGCACGGTCAACCGGCGGTTCGCCGAGGCCGCCGCCCAGGTCGCCGAGCCGGGCGCGGCCGTCTGGGTGCAGGACTACCACCTGCAGCTCGTCCCCGCGATGCTCCGCGAGCTGCGGCCGGACGTGCTGATCGGCTTCTTCATGCACGTGCCGTTCCCGCCCCCGGAGCTGTACATGCAGCTCCCCCGCCGGGTCGAGCTGCTGCGTGGCATGCTCGGCGCCGACCTGGTCGGCTTCCAGCGTGAACAGGCCGCGCACAACGTCGCCCAGCTCGCCAAGAAGCTGCTCGGTGCGGTCACCACCCGCGACACCATCACGTTCGACGACCGGACGGTACGCACCGGCGCGTTCCCGGTCTCCATCGACGTCACCGAGATGCGGGCGCTGGCCACCCGGCCGGACGTCGTGAGCCAGGCCAAACAGCTGCGGCACAACCTCGGGCAGCCGAAACGGGTGCTGCTCAGCGTCGATCGGCTCGACTGGACCAAGGGGATCGAGCACCGCCTCACCGCGTACAGCGAACTGCTGCGTGACGGCTACGTGAAGGTGCGCGACACCGTCATGGTCCAGGTGGCGGTGCCCAGCCGCGAACGGGTGGAGAGCTATCGGGGTCTGCGCGACCGCATCGAGGGCGAGGTCGGACGGATCAACGGCGAGTTCGGCCGGGTCGGTGAGCCCGCCATCCACTACCTGAATCAGCCGTTCGCCCGGTCCCAGCTGGCCGCGCTCTACCAGACCGCGGACGTCATGGTGGTGACCCCGCTGCGCGACGGGATGAACCTGGTGGCCAAGGAGTTCGTCGCGGCCCGCGAGGACGGCTCCGGCGCGCTGGTGCTCAGCGAGTTCGCCGGCGCGGCCGCCGAGCTGGAGCAGGCCTTCCTGGTCAACCCGCACGACGTGGACGGCCTCAAGGACACCCTGCTGCGTGCCATGGAGGCCGACAGCTCCGACCTGACCGCCCGGATGACCGCGATGCGCCGGCACATCGCCGAGCACGACATCATCGCGTGGGCGCGGGCCTACCTGAGGGCGCTCGATCACACCGGCCGGCTCGCCGACCGGCTGCCGCGGACCGCCCCATCGGCGCGCCGGCGGCCGCCCCGGCAGCGTTCAGCGCGGTAACTCCTTGTCCAGCCAGTCCAGGATCGCGTCGATCGGCTCGGCCCACCCGGTCTCCAGCATCAGGTAGTGGCCCATGCCCGGGAAGAGCAGCGGCGCGCCGCCGTACCGGGCGGCCGCCCGGTCCAGGGCCGGCCGCGGCACCACCCGGTCGTCCGGGCTGCCCACCACGAGCGTGGGCGGCCCGCCGACCGGTGACGGCAGCTCGTCCCGGGCGAGCAGACCGGCCGTCGGGCGGACGCCGATCCGCTCGAGGTGCGCCTTCGCCTCCTCAGCGGGCAGCTCCGGCCCGAAAAGCTGCCGGGCGGAGAACTTGAGCCGTCCACCGAACAAGGCGGGCACCGTGCCGGTGGGGTTGCTTCGCAGGGCCGCCCCCAGCGCCGCCCAGCCGTCCAGCAGCGGGGCCACCAGAACGGCCGCGCGGGCCGGATAACGCCCCAGGGCCCGGGCGACCACCCGGCCGCCGGTCCCGTGGCCGATCAGGACCGTCTGGCGGGGCAGGGCGGCGGCCGTCTGCACCACGTCGTGGGCCTGTGCCCGGAGGTCGCCCCCGGCGCGCGGGGTGACGGCGTGCGCCGGGAAGCCACGGCCCGCGGCGTGCCCGAGCCAGTGCTCGGCGAACGCCCAGGCGCCGTGCCCCAGGCCGGGCACGAACAGCAGCGGCGGCCGGCCGGTGTCGTCCTCGGGCAGCCGGGACACGACCTCCCGTTCCGCCGGCGGAACGGGGTCGGACCAGTCCTCGAAGCGCAGGATCCCGCTCACTTCGCCGTCTCCATATTTTTCAGCAGGCTCTCCACGGCGGTCAGGTAGTCGACGTGGTCGACCTCGAACCAGTGCCGCCGGGTCGGCACCACCTTGCGGCGGGACCAGGACGCCAGCGGGCGCTTCGACTCCTCCCGCTGCACGGCGCCGGCCTTCTCCGGGTCGTCGGCGCGCAGCCGCAGCCAGCGGGCCACCGCGACGCTCTGCCAGTGCGCCAGCGGGAACACCCCGGCGGAGGCCTGCACCAGGCCGATCACGGCGAGCGTCGGGTGCTTGCGGGCGAACGCGTGCAGGTGCAGGTCGGGCCGGCCGTCCTCGTCGATCTCGAGCACCTCCGGCGCGAGGAAGTCGAAGCGGGGCCGGTATCCGGTCGCGGTGATCACCAGCTCCGGTTCGATCCGGCTGCCGTCGGCGAGTTCCACGGAGGCGCCGTCGTAGCGGGTCACGTCCGGCACCGCCTCGATGCGGCCGTGCCCCAGGTAGTGCGGCAGCAGCCCGTTGACGATCGGGTGGCTCTCCAGCGGGGCATGGTCGGGCGCGGGGACACCCCAGCGGGTCAGGTCGGCGGCGGTCCGGCGCAGGCGGCGGTCACGCAGCCAGGACGGCATCCTGCGGTGGTACGCCTGGTCGGCGGGCCGGTTGCCGAGGTACTTCGGGAAGTACCAGTAGCCGCGCCGGGTCGAGTGCCACACCCGGCCGGCGTGCTGTGCGGCCTCGACCGCCAGATCACAGCCGGTGTTGCCGCCGCCGATCACCAGCACCTTCCGGCCGCGCAGGCGGGACGGCTCCTTGTACGCGTTCGCGTGGATCACCTGGCCGGCGAAGTCCCCCGGGATCTCGGGGCTGACCGGCGACCAGTTGTGTCCGTTGGCGATCACCACGGCGGCGTAGCGCTGCACCCGCGAGGTGCCGCCGCCGGTGGACTGGATGCTCACGTCCCAGCGGCCGTCGCCGGCCGGCTCGATCGACGTGACCTCCATGCCGTACCAGATGTGCTCGCCCAGCCCGAAGTGCTTCGCGTACCGCTCCAGGTACTCCAGCACCTGGCTGTGATGCGGGTAGTCGGGCCAGGTGTCCGGCATCGGGAAGTCGGGGAACTCGGTGAGCGGCCGTGACGTGACGAGATGGGCTCCGGCGTACACCGGGCTGCGGTCGTGGCGCCAGTTCCAGGCGCCGCCGACGGAGGTCTCGCGCTCGTAGCAGTCCACCGCGAAGCCCTGCTCACGCAGGTTCTTGATGGCGGTCAGGCCGCTGGCGCCGGCGCCGACTACGCAGACGGCGCCACCACGGTCGCCGAGGTCGGGGGAGTCTTGCACCCGGCGATCCTTGCAGACCTCGCGCTTAGGAGGAAGGGAGCAAAAGGTCCGCGACGATCGGTAGATGATCACTCGCCACGCGTGCCCGATCGGTCGAGATGATCTCGTAACGTTCGATGCCCACTCCGGGTGTCACGAACAGTCCGTCGATGCGCCGGCTGGGCACCGAGGCCGGGAAGGTGGGCAGGTCCTCGGACGAGCCGAGCAGCCCGTCCCCCACCGTCCGCCAGGCGCCGCCGCCGGGACCCTCGTTGAGGTCGGCGGCGACCACCACCGGCCCGTCGATCTTGTCCAGCTCGGCCTTCCAGAACGCCGCCTGCTCGGGCCGCTCGGCCGGGTCCGTGGCCAGGTGCGAGCCGGAGACGGTGAACGTCGCCCCGCGCACCGCGCCCTCGGCGAAGACCGCGCCGCGCATGTGCCGGCCCGGCGTGAGCGGGTAGCGCACGCACCAGCTGCGCCGGACCCGGACCCGGAGGTTCACCAGGAGCAGGTTGCCCAGCGACGGCAGCCCACCGGCGGCCACCACGAGCCCGGTCTCGGCGGCGAAGGCCGCGCATTTCTGCCGCCACCGGAAGCGGCGCGGCGCCTCCTGCACGACGAGGACGTCCGGGGCCAGGTCACGGATCAGACCGGCCAGCGCGGCCCGATCGTCCCGCAATCCGTGGACGTTGTAGCTGACCACCCGCAACGGAACCCCGGACATCCCCGGCCACCTCAGGCGCGTCGCGCGAGGTCGGCCGCGCCGGCCACGCCGGCGGCGTTGCCCATCCGGGCGGCGTGCACCTCGGCCACCGGGAACCTGTTCCGGTTGGCCAGCTGATCCCGATACGCCCGCTCGATCGGCCCCATCAGCAGCGGCCCCGCGTCGATCACGCCGCCACCGATCACCATCATCTGCGGGTCGAGGCTCTGTGCCAGGTCGGCGAGCGCCACCCCGAGCCAGTAGCCGACCTGGGCGAAGGCGTCCATCGCCACCCCGTCGCCGGCCCGCGCCGCCTCGGTGATCTGCCGTCCGGTGATCGCCAGCGGGTCACCGCCGGCAAGCGCGAGCAGCTGCGCGGCCCGTTCCGGTTCCTGGCGGGCGGCCGCCCGGCCGAACCGGACCAGGGCGTTGCCGCTCGCGTACTGCTCCAGGCAGCCGAGCCGCCCGCAGCCGCACGGGTGCCCGTCCGGAACCGACTGGATGTGACCAAGCTCGGCGGCGATGCCGTTGGCGCCGCGCCACAGGCCGCCGTTGATCACGATGGCGCCGCCGATGCCGGTGCCCACCGTGATCATCACCATCGAGTCCGCGTGCCGGGCCACCCCGAAGCGGAACTCCGCCCACGCGGCCACGTTCGCGTCGTTCTCCAGCACGGTCGGCAGGCCGGTGGCCTTGCCCACGTAGTCGCGCAGCGGCTCGTCGCGCCAGGCCAGGTTCGGCGCGAAGAGCACGGTCGAGCCGGTGGCGTCGATCCACGCGGCGGCACCGATCCCGATGGCGGTGGCCTGCGGATATTGCGCGATCAGCTCAGCGGCCACCTCGACGATCGTGTCCCGGGTGCCGGCCGGGTCGTCCGCCGGTGTCGGCCGGCGGTTCGACGCGAGCACGTTGCCGTGCTCGTCGACCACGCCACCGGCGACCTTGGTGCCGCCGACGTCGATTCCGATGGTCAGCGTCACGCTGCCCGTCCCCTCTGCAAACAGTTCACACCGCGCCGCCCGGGCGGGCGTCGTCGCCCAGGCCCGGGTCGCGGTCCTCAGGCGCCGAAGCGCCCAGCTCATGATCCACGCTACGGGGCTCGGCCGTGTCGTCTGCGGCCACCTCCGTGGTGGCCATGGCCCAGACGTCGCCCGTCCGGGCTCCCGCGGCGGCCGGCGCCGGAGCGCCACGGTCCGCGGTCCCCGTGGGCCGGGTCGCCCGGGCCTTGGCCGCGGCGACCGCTTTCGCCACCGCCTCCTCGGCGGCGACGGCCCGGGCACGGGCGGCGGCCGCGGCCTCACGGGCGGCCTCGCGGGCGTCGGCAGCGCTGGCCGCCGCCCACGGATCGGTCGTGTCCCCGGGGGACTCCTCCGGCTCGGCGCCGGCTTGCGGCTCCTCCCCCTCGACGCGGGCCGCGGCGGGATGACCGGCATGCTCGGCCGCGGCACCAGTGGCGGCGGAATGATCGGCTCGGGTCGCCGCGGACCAGGCCTGATCGGGAGCGGGCGCGGGCCGCGTGCGCGGGGCGGGCGCTCGCGGAGGCTCGGCGGCCATCGAGGAGAACGCGCGCATCAGCCCGGCGACGCCGCTCGCGATGTCACCGGCGCTGGCGGCGAGCCGCTCGGCGGTCTCCGGACTGGGGTCACGCACCGCGGCGATCGCCTTGCAGACCGGGCAGACGCAGCACTCGGCGCTGCCGGTCGACCAGTCGTCGCGGGTGAGCACGCCGATCAGACCGGCCACGGATTCACCCAGGAGGCCGAATCCGTCCCCGGCGGAGTGGCCGCCGGCCGATGCCGCCGAGGCGCGTGCGAGAACCGCCGCGACCAGCCGTTCGGCCTCTTCCCGAGCTGATCCGGGCATCTCCGCGCTCCCCTCGGCCCGCGGTCAGGCCGCGGGCAGGCTCTCGACCCGGCGCTTGAGCTCCTTCAGCGCCGTATCCATGATCATTTTCTCGGCCTTGCGGCGGAACATCCCGAGCATCCCGATCGCGAGGTCCACCGCAAGGGTGTACGTCACGGAGGTGCTGCCGTCGGCGTTCTCCACCAGGTCGTAGGAGCCCTCCTGGGAACGCTGCGTCTTCGACGGCTCGACCAGGTGCCACTCGATCCGGGAGAGGTCGTCGGCGTACGCGTACTCCAAGGTGTACTCGTCGACCAGGACGGTGGCGTCGATCTGGAAGCGCACCTGAGCGGCGTACCCGTCCTCGTACTCCTCGAGGACCTGCACCTTCTTGATCGACTCGGCCCACTCGGGGTAGTGCGCGAAGTCGCAGATCACCGCAGCCACCCGGGCCAGGGGCGCATGGACCTGAATCGACTGTGTCGAGGTGTCCGCCATGCACGCGAGGCTACCCGCCGGGTACGACGGATCGCGCCACCGGGGCAGCCACGAAACGAGCCGATGTCCGCCCCGGCCGCTACCATCCGTCACGTGCCAGCCCTCGCCAGTGGTCCCGTGCGCATCCGTCCGGCCGAAGCCGCGGCCCGCGTCGTCATGCTCGCGCTGGTCGCCGCCCTGACCTACGCGTTCACCGGCAGTGCCGCCCAGCTCGGCTGGATCGTCCTGCTGGCCGTCGCGGCCGTGCCCTCGTTCCTGGCCCGCGGCCACGCCGTGCTGGCGCCGCTGGGACGGGCCGGTGAGGTCCTGGTGACCTGCCTGGCCGCCGGTTCGGTCGCCGCCGCGGCCGACACCGCCGACCGGGTCACCGGCGGCTTCGGCGCCGAGGCCGTCCTGCCGTACCTCGCCGTGCCTCTGCTCACCGCCGCTCTGCGACGCCGCCAGACCGAGGGCATCGGCCTGCTCGTGCTGTCCGCCGTCACCATGGCGGCCAGTGGCCTCCTCTTCGACACGATGCACGGGGGCTATGCCGCCGTCTGCATCCAGTGGCTGGTCCAGGGCGCGATCATCACGTTCGCCACCGAGACGATGCGGCAGCTGCTCCAGCCGCCCGACCCCACCCCCCAGCCGTACGCGGAGGCCACCCGCCTGCTGACCCAGCTGCGCAGCGTGGCCCGTTCGCTGCCGGGCGCCACGCTCGACCCGGGCGGCATCTCCGAGCACCTGCTGGAGGAGCTGCGCGCGGTCGCGCCCGGCCACCGCGCGGCGGTGCTGTCGGCCAGCGGCGGTGGGCGGCTCGTGGTTCTGGCGCAGACCGGCGCCGAGCGGGTCGACTGGGAGACCACCCTCGACGCCGACTCCGGCATCGCCGACGCCTGGGCCACCCAGCAGCCGCAGACCGCGAGCCGCTCGCAGGCCCGCAGCCACCCGGGCGGCGACGTCTCCTCGCTGGTCGTGCCGCTGGTCGCCGGGGTGCGCACGATCGGGCTCGTCATCCTGGAGACGGACGCCTCCGGGGCGTACCCCTCCTCGGTGGTCCAATCGGTGACCGAGGTGACCGGCCCGGCCTCGCTGCGGCTGGAGGCCGCCCTGCTCTTCGACGACGTGCGCTCGCTCGCCACCAACGAGGAGCGCCAGCGCCTGGCCCGGGAGATCCACGACGGGGTCGCGCAGGAGCTGGTGATGGTCGGCTACGGCATCGACAACGCGCAGGCCACGCTGCCGGAGGGGGCCGAGGAGACCGCCGAGGAGCTGCGCACACTGCGCGCCGAGGTGACCCGGGTGATCACCGAGCTGCGGCTGAGCCTGTTCGAGCTGCGCTCCGAGGTCGACCGCAACGGCGGCCTCGCGGCGGCCATCGCCGAGTACGCGCGGACCCTCGGCACCAGCGCCGGCCTGCGAGTGCACTTCACGTTCGACGAGTCGACCGCGCGGCTGCCCGCCGCGACCGAGGCCGAACTGCTCCGGATCGCCCAGGAGGCGATCACCAACGCGCGCAAGCACGCGGGCGCCTCGAATCTGTGGGTCACCTGCACCGTCGACCCCCCGTACGCGGAGATCGAGGTGTCCGACGACGGCAAGGGGTTCGCGGACACGCGCCCCGACGGCCGCTACGGTCTTACCATCATGGCGGAACGCGCCGAACGCATCCGCGGTCGTCTCAAGATCACGCCGCGACACCCCAGCGGGACAACCGTCGCTGTAGTGCTCGGAACACCGCCTCGGCGCGATAGCGTGCGGGATAGCGTTTCAGCTCCAGAAGGGGAGTAACCCGAGCATGTCGACCAGTCCTGCGCCGACGACGCGCACCAAGGTCCTCCTTGTCGACGATCACGATCTGATCCGTAAGGGGCTGCGACACGCATTCGAGCGCGACCGGCAGTTCGAGGTCGTCGGCGAGGCAGCCACCGCCGCGGAGGCGGTGCGCCAGGCCGGTGCGCTGCAGCCCGATGTCGTCATCATGGATTTGCGCCTGCCCGACGGCAGCGGCCTGGAGGCGACCCGCGCCCTGCGGAAGAACAACGCCAACATGGGCATCGTGGTCCTCACCATGTATGCGGGCGACGACCAGCTCTTCGGCGCTCTCGAGGCCGGGGCCAGCGCGTTCGTGCCCAAGACGGCTCCGGCCGACGAGGTCGTGGCGGCCGCCCGGCACGCCGCGTCGGCACCCAGCGCCTTCACCGCGGCCGATCTGGCCGAGGCCATGAAACGGCGTCTCGCCCCGTCCGGCCCGCAGCTCTCGCCGCGTGAGGGTCAGGTGCTGCGCCTGCTGGCCGACGGCATGAGCGTCGCCGGCATCGCCAAGCAGCTGTTCGTCTCCGAGTCGACGGCGAAGACCCACATCTCGAAGCTCTACGAGAAGCTGGGTGCCGCGAACCGGGCGCAGGCGCTCATGACCGCGCTGCGACTGGGCCTGCTCGAAGCACCCGACGCGCCTAAGTTCTAGACAATTCAGACAGATTCGGCGTTTCTGTATTTCAGACGCCGAATCAGGATATAAGCCTCGCAGCCGAGGCAGAGCCCGAAGGCTGCGTTGAGAAACGCGGCCAGCAGACCCAAAGCGGCCGCGACGACTCCTGCCGCCGTCACCCCGCTCAGATAGCCGAGCGCGGAGACGGCCAGGAAGGTGAACCCGACGAGCTGGGCGAAACGCACCGGCGCGGCGGGTTCCCGTTCGGCCGGCGGCCCCAGCCTGGGCAGGATCACTGCCCGGAAGATCAGCGAATAGGGGCCCCGGCGGGGATTCCATGCCGCGACGGCGAAGACGACGGCCTGCGCGAGCGCGAGCCAGCCGGAGCCGGTGACCAGCACGAGCGTGATGACGACGGTCGTGAGCGCGGCGGCGAAACGCTGGCCGCGGGGATCGAGTTCCATAGACCCATTATTCCTCCAGGGAAAGTAGGACTTTCCGCAGGAGGTCGTTGAGCTGCCGCAACTCCTCCATGTTCAGTCCGTGCAGGGCGCGCTGGTCGACAGCCATGCCCTTGAAGATGTATTTGCTCCAAATGTCCCGCCCCTCCTGAGTGGGCCGGACCAGCACCCGGCGCCGATCGACGCCGTCCACCTGTCGCGTGATCAGCCCCGCCTCCGCCAGCCGGTCGAGCCGGCTGGTCATCGCCGCGCGGGTCACGTTCGCCGCCTCGGCCAGCTGCGCCGGAGTCGCCTCGGTGGGCCACGGCTGCACCATCAGCACGTGCAGGGTCTTGAAGTCCTGGACCGTGAAGCCCTCCGTGAAGATCGACAGGTCGGCCCGGTCGATCCAGCGCTGAATGTGCTTCATCCGGGTCAGAGCGCCCTCGACCTCGGGCGCGAAGGCCGGCTCGTCCTTCCAGAACGTCGCCCACCGGGCCACATGCTGATCCACGCTGTCTTCCATGCGCTCAATTCTGCCATGCTTCTGATTATTAGATTGCCGATAGTTAGACGGTGAACTACTCTCGCCGTCATGACTCGTGATTTCCGCCTGCTCGCCATCGGGCAGGGCCTCTCCTGGCTCGGCAACGCGTTCCAGACCGTCGCCCTCGCCGTCGCCGTGATCGCCACCGGCGGAGGCGCGGGCGACCTGGGCCTCGTCATGGCGACGAACATCCTCACGCTCCTGGCCGGCACTCTCTTCGGCGGCGTCTGGGCCGACCGGCTCCAACCCCAGCGGGTCATGGTCGCCTCGGACCTGATCCGCTTCGCCGCCACCGCCGGCATCGCCGCCATGTTCGCCACGGGCGGCTACCACCTGGCCGGCCTCTGCGCCCTCACCGTCGTCTCGGCCGGCGCCGGCAGCTTCTTCAGCCCGGCGATGAGCTCCCTCAAGCCGCTCCTGGTCCCGGCCGAGGAGCGCCAGAAGGCCAACGCCACCCTCAGCCTGCTGCAGTCCGCGTGCGGCGTCGCCGGTCCGGCCACGGCCGGCATCACCGTCGCGGCCTTCGGCGCGCCGGCCGGTTTCACCATCAATGCGGTCAGCTTCCTGGCCTCCCTGGTCGCTGCCGCCATGATTCGGGTACGGGCTCCGCGCGGCCCCCGCTCCCCCATGCTGGCCGAGCTGAACTCCGGCTGGCGGGAGATCCGCAGCCGCGACTGGTTGCTCGCGAACCTGCTCGGCGCCACCACGTACCACATCGCCAACGGCGTGATCCTGGTGCTCGTGCAGGTGGTCGCGATGCAGCGGCTCGGCGGCGCACACGCGATCGGCTGGATCGCCGCGGCCGAGGGCCTGGGCGGAGTGATCGGCTCGGCGATCGGGATGCGGTTCCGGCCGCGCCGCCTGCTCCTTGCCGGCCTGCTGGCCCTGCCGCTGATGTCGGTGTGGGCGTTCGCGTACGTCTGGCCCGGCACCCTGGCCGCCATCATGATCGGCGCCGTGATCGGCTACGCCGGCCTGCTCTTCTACGACGTAGCCTGGGACACCTCGCTGCAGGAGAACGTGCCGCACCGGGCGCTGGGCCGGGTCAGCTCCTGGGACTACCTGGCGTCGTTCCTGGCCATGCCGGTCGGCAACGCCCTGGCCGGGCCGCTGTCCGACCGCTACGGCATCGACCCGGTCCTGACCGTGTGCGCGGCGATCCTGCTCATCGCGGCGGTCGGCATGCTGGCGGTCCCCGGTTCACGGCGCCTGACCCGAACCGGCGAGCCCGCTCCCGACCACGACCCGGCCCCGCTGCCCACCGACCCGGCCCCGACCCCGCTGCCCACCGACCCGATCCCGGCCGCCGCCCTGCCCACCGACCCACGCGGCTGACCCGGGCTGCCCGGCTCCAGGCGGCCGGCCCCCGGCCAATCTCCGCAGCCCGGCCCCGGCGACCCCCACGGCTGCTCCTGGCGACCCCCACGGCTGCCCTGGCACCGCCCCGTGATCGAAGCGGCCGGTGTGGCCCCTCCCTATCCACCCGAGCCGCTGATCGGCCCACCCGTCTATCCGGGCGGTAGACCCGGCCCGCCCCCACCCCAGCCACCGACCAGCCCGCTGCTCCCCCGCGCCGATGACCGCCCGCCCTTCCATCCGAGCGGTCGACCTGCCTGCCGAGCGTCGATGGGCAGGCGGTGACCGGACTCAGTGCTGGACTGATGGTGCCGGGTCGGCGGCGAGCCGGCCTATCGCCGGACGGGCTTCAGCCTGGCTCAGTGCTGCGGAGCAGCCCGGCTCAGCGCTGGGCGGGCAGCAGCTCCGCCAGGGCGGCGATCAGGTGTGGCTTGGTAGGCACTCCGGTCGCGCGGCGGATCTCGCGGCCCTGGGCGTCCAGGATCAACAGGGTCGGGGTCCGCCAGATGTTCAGTTCACGGACCTCGTCGAGGTGGCTCTCCGCGTCCACCTCGACGTGCCGGACGCCCGGTAGCAGGGCCGCGACCTCGGCGCTGACCCGGCGCACTGCCCGGCACGGTGCACAGAAGGCCGTGGAGAACTGCAGCAGCGTGACCGGGGCCGCTTCCACTCCGAGTTTCGCGAGAAGGGCCGGCTCCAGCCGTACGCCGTCAGTCATCCCTTGATCTTGGCTCTTGACCGCCGAACCCGCCAGCCGCCCGTCGTGGCGGCGCCGCCAGAGCCCGAACACCATGCCCGCGACCAGCACCGTCGCCACCGCGACCAATCCCACTGGATCCATGGGTCGACTGTGACATGCGGCCCCGCCGAACGGTAGACCTCGGCCCGCAGCACGAGCAACCACGCAGACGGGCCACCGGCCGCCAGTCGCGGCCCCTCGACGACGGGCCATGATCTCGGATCCACCCCTTTGGAGCACGAGCCGACACCGGTCTGCGTGTTCTCTTCCGCCAGACGTCGTCGTTCTCTTTTTGTCAGACCCCGCTGTTACGTTCCCGGTCATGACCACCGACGCACCCGGCGCGAAGATCCCCATCCCGGCCGACGAGGACCGTTTCTGGCAGCTGATCGAGTCCGCCTGGGCCGAGCTGGGCCCGGAGCCAGCCGAGATCCGGCACCACCTCGTCAACCGCACGCCGGACGCGGACGAGGAGTCCCTCTACGCCCTCGACGCGTGGCTCGACAAGTTCACCGAGCGGCTCCGAGCGGCCAGCATCGATCTGTCCGCGGCCGAACTGACCGCTCTCGACAGTGTCCTCGAGCGGAAGCTCTACGACATCGACCGCGAGGACATCCACGAGTTCACCGACGGGTCGGACGACGGCTTCCTGTATGCGCGAGGCTTCATCGTGGCCGCGGGCCGCGTGTTCTATGAGGCGGTCATGGCTGACCCCGCAAAGGCGATCATGGACGCTGAGTGCGAGGAGATGTGCTACTTCTTCGCCCACCTGCACAACGATCGTTTCGGTGCCTACCCGAAGACCGGCTCCACCATCAGCCGTGAAAGCCACAGCAACCCAGCCGGCTGGCAGTAAGAATCAGCCGGCCAGAGCCGGCAGCGCGCCCGCCGCGTCGGCCTCGGCGGACATCAACGCGTCAGCAAACGCCTTGACCAGGGACTTCAGCACATCAGGGCTCGCCGATTCCAAATGCGTGTCCAGCAAACCGGCCAGGTCCAGACTCTCTTGTGCGGCCATCGCAGGTCTCTCCTTCTGATCTAGGCAATCCGAAGGATCTCCGGTGGCCGCCTCTTTAATCCCGAAAAGTCCAGATCATACACCACTTCGATGGACGCGACCCGCGACTGCCCGCTGAACGCGACTGCCCGCTGAACGCGACTTCTCGCTGAACGCGACTTTCCGCTGAACGCGACTTCTCGCTGAACGCGACTTCTCGCTGAACGCGACTTCTCGCTGAACGCGACTTCTCGCTGAACGCGACTTCTCGCTCGGAGGTCGCGTCGCAGGCCGCTCTCGCGGAGTCCGGTTTGTCACCGTACCTTCGGCGTTTACCTACCCCGGATTCCTCTGCGCCTCGAAGTGGACGGCGGCCCCGTTCCCTCGATGTCTTCTACCTTTGCGTCGCCACATTTCTTCCAGCGGCAGGTGGGCACAGGAGCTGACCGTCAACATGCGCTGCTGACGGGCGGCTGGACGTATGTCGCCCGACTCCGGGTGGACGCGCGCCAGCAGGCCGCGGTCATCAGTCTCACGACCAGAACCCACCGACCTCGTGCGGTTGCACCTAATCGACAGGCTTCAATCTCAACGTTCGCAAAGGCGAACGGCCCGACCAGCGGCGATCTTGTGAGCTTGCGCCCCGCGAGCAACCCCAACATCACAAGATCGGTGAAAGGCAGGGGCAAACGACAGCCCGCCACAACACCTCACCAACCTCCCGGCAATCTTGTGAGATAGCGCCCCGCCAGCAACCCCAACATCACAAGATCGCGCGGGTAGGTGTCGATACTCGCCGCGGATGCGTCGTGATCGCCTTGGTGGTGGGAACAACGGGCCGGAGGCAGGCAGCGCCACCCGCGACAGGCCGCGCACGCAAATGTCGGGCGAGGGGAGATGGGGCGGCCGGTAAGGGGCGGCGAGGAGATGGGTGGCACGTAACGGGGCGGCTTGGATATCGGGCAATGAAATGGGACGCGCGGAAACAGGGACGCGAACCGAGGCCCGGCCAACAGACGGGACGCCAAAAGACGAGGACGCCGAGCGAAGCACGGACAAGAGACGAGACACCAGAAGACAAGAACGCCAAAGAAAGCACGGACAAGAGACGAAACGCCGAAAGACAAGGACGCCGAACGGAGCACGGACAAGAGACGAGACGCCAAGAGACAAGGACGCCGAACGAAGCACGGACAAGAGACGAAACGCCAGAAGACAAGGACGCGAAACGACGCCCGAGCCGGAGACGGGACGTGGTGGGTCAGAGGCTGGCCAGCAGGGTGGTCAGGCGGGCGGCCTGGGTCTCCCAGCGCCACTCCCGCTCGACCCATGCACGGCCCGCCTCGCCCATCGCCTTCGCCTTGAGGGGGTCGCCGAGCAGTTCGGCCGTGCGGGCGGCGATGGCCGGCACGTCGGAACCGCCGACCACGTAGCCGGTCTCGCCGTCGCGGACGGCGTCGGGGGCTCCACCGGAGTCGCCGCCGATGACGGGCAGGCCGGTCGCCGAGGCTTCCAGGTAGACGATGCCCAGGCCTTCGACGTCGAGGCCGGCGGCGCGGGTGCGGCAGGGCATGGCGTAGACGTCACCGGCCGCGTAGTGGTCGGGTAGTTCGGCCCACGGGACCGAACCGGTGAAGACCACGTCGGACTCGACGCCGTTCTCGCGGGCCAGCCGTTCCAGGGTCTTGCGGTACGGGCCGCCGCTGACCAGCAGCAATGCCGCCCCGGGGACTCGTCGGCGGATCTCGGGCAGCGCGCGGATCAGCATGTCCTGGCCCTTGCGCGGCACCAGCCGGGAGACGCAGACGACTACCGGACGGTCGCTCAGGCCGTGGCGTCTGCGGACAGCGGAGCCGTCGACACCGGGGTGGAACTTGTCGACGTCGACTCCGGGGGCCAGCCGCCGCAGATCGGTCAGGCCGTGCAGTGCCTTGTCCAGTCGGGTGTGCTGGTACTCGCCGAGGTAGGTGATGACGTCGTTGCCGCGGGCGATGCGTCGGAGCAGGCCGCGGGCGCCGGGCAGCGCGGCCCAGCCGATCTCGTGCCCGTGGGTGATGCCGACGGCCCGCCGGATGCCGGAGCTGCGGCGCAAGCCGTGGGCCAGCAGGCCGAGCGGGGCTGCGGCACCGAAGAGGACGCTGTCGCAGTCGTGGGCTCGGGCCAGTTCGGCGGCTCGGCGGGCGACGGCCGGGGTGGGCAGCAGGATGCCGGTGTTCTCGCGGACCACCTCGAACGGCTGCTCGGCATCGAACTCGGCGGCTCCGCGCCAGGTCGACGAGTAGACGACGATCGAACCGGCGGGCTGACGCACCGCCAGGTTGTGCACGAACTGCTGGATGCCGCCGGGCCGTGGCGGGAAATCGTTCGTGACGAGCAGCGTGCGGGCCATCAGCGAACACCCCCGACCGAGCCGGAAGCGGCAGCAACCGGGCCCGCGGGCAGAAGGCCGGACACGACAGGGACCGGGCCGGACCGAAGACCGGAAACAGCAAAGGCCGACACCGGCCGAAGGCCGGACACGACAGGGACCGGGCCGGACCGAAGACCGGAAACAGCAAAGGCCGACACCGGCCGAAGGCCGGACACCACAGGGACCGGGCCGGACCGAAGACCGGAAACAGCAAAGGCCGACACCGACCGAAGGCCGGACACCACAGAGGGCGGGGCGGGCGGAAGGATGGCCATCAGCGGTCTCCCCGGGCCCAGGCTCGGGCGGCGGCCATGCGCTGCACGGTGGACGGGTGCGAGGCGAACATGGCGTGCTCCCAGGCTGGCGGGTCGGGATCGGACAGGTTGACGGTGCCGAGGCGGCGCTGCATGGCCTCGAAGGTTTCGGCGTCGGCGGTCAGCTCGAGGGCGTGGGTGTCGGCGCGGGCCTCGACGCGGCGGGACACGAAGGACTGGGCCGGGCCCGAGATCAGGCCGGCGATCGTGGTGACGGCCAGCAGCAGGCCGATGGCTCGTGGCTCGGCGATCGAGTCGACGCCGGCCAGGCGGAGCAGCGATGGCCAGGAGCCGAGCAGGTAAAGGGCGACCACGGCGACGGCGGCGCCGAGCGCGCCCATGATCGTGCCGGTGAGGACGTCGTTGTCCTTGGCGTGGCCGAGTTCGTGGGCGGTCACCGAGACGATCTCGTCGGGCGTGGCCTCGGTCAGCATGGTGTCGTAGACGACGATCCGGCGGGTGGGGCCGAGGCCGGAGACGTACGCGTTGACCGCACGGGTGCGCCGCGACGCGTCGGCGACCAGCACGTCCTTGACCGGCACGCCGTCGCGGGCGGCCAGCTCCAGCAGCTCGGTGCGCAGCGGGCCGTCGGGCATCGCGGTGAACCGGTTGAAGACCGGCTCGACCACCACCGGCAGCACGAAGGAGAGCAGCACCACGAGCCCGGCCGCGCCCGCCGCGCCGATCGCCCACCACCAGCGGGGCGCGAAGTGGGTGACGGTGAAGAAGCCGGCCAGCACGAGGCCGCCGAGGACCGCACCGACGCCGAAACTCTTGAGCAGGTCGACGGACCAGCCGCCCCAGGTCTGGGTGGAGATGCCGTAGCGGACCACGATGGTGTGCCGCCAGGCCGCGAGCGGCAGGGTGAGCAGTTCGGTGAGCAGGACGACGAGCAGACCGCCGAGGACGGCCCGGGCCAGCCAGTGGTCGTTGAACGGACGGCCGGCCAGCTCGACCAGGCGGGCGCCGAGCGGGGTGAGTCCGAGAAGCAGGGCGATCAGCAGGGCCAGGGCCATGCCGGCGTACGACCCGGGCCGCAGCGCGGCGTGGAAGGCGCGGGAGCGGGCCACCTGCTCGGCGGGCAGCTGGCCGAGGGCGGCGAGCTGGTCGGCGCGTGGCGCGGGGGCACGGTGCCACGGGACGGCCACGGCCGCGTACCCGATCAGGGCCACGAGAAGCACGACCAGCGTGCCGACCGCCCAGAGCCGCGGAGTCACCGCTCGACCCCTGCCAACATCAGAATCCCTCCGAGAGTACGCCCGAAGCAGCCCGACACCGGCGAGGCGCCGACCGGGAGCGACCCGGGCAGCGGACGACGCCGACGCGGCCGACGCCGGAGCGAACGGCGCCGACCGGAACGGTGCCGATTCGGCAACGGTCCGAGCGTTGTGATCGCCAATCCTAGAGTTCGCGCCCACTCCCGGCTGACCGGCCGGTTCGGTCGGAGCTTCCGGGGAGTGTGCTCACCTCGTACGCCACCATCTGTCCGTGTCTCGTGATCGGGAGCCGCCGCGCCGACGCCGCTGCCCGCAATGGTCGCGGCCGTGATGGGCGCCGGGGCCACACCACCGCTTTCATGATCACGCCACGTCACGGCGGGGCGGGTCGGCCGGGAGGAAGACGGGTGGGGGCGGGGTCTGGAGCAGCTCCACCTCGAACCCGGCCAGCTCGAACACCTCGATCGCCCGCAGCTCGCCCGGCGTCAGGTCGGCGATGCCGTCGGGCGTCTCCATGAGCACGCTGACCAGGCATCCGTTGCAATCGACGCTCCGCTCGGCGCAGCGCCCACAGTCGATGATCATTACCCCTCCTCATCGGAGGTCGGCCACGTCCTCGGTGAAAGCAACGGACCGGCCACCATCGGTGACAGTCACGCTATGCGAGGGGTATGACAGTTTTACGAGCGCGCGAGCCGGCGCAGCAGAGAATCCGCGCCCATCGGGTAAGCGCCGTGCCGGCGGACCCCGTCGGCGACCTCGCGGTCGGAGGAGACGACCACCACCGGACGGCCCGGCGGCTCGGCCCGGACCAGCTGGCGGATCAGCTCGTCGGCGGTGGTGCCCTTGCGCGAGAACAGCACCCGGACCCCGCGCGGCGCCGGTGGCAGGCCGTGCACCCGCTCGGCGCCGTCGAACACCGCGGTTATCTCGTCGCCGGTCTGGGCGGCGATCCCGCCGAGCCCGGTGATGAGGCGTTTGCGCTGCTGCTCGAGGGACATGTCGGCGAAGCCGCGCTTGGTCACGTTGTAGCCGTCGACGATGAGGTGCGCGCGCGGCAGGGCGAGCAGCTGGTCGAGGCGGCCGGGGTCGTCGGTGTCCTGGGCCCGGGCACGGGACCGCTCGGGGGCGCCCGGCTTGTCGGCCGAGGTCTCGGCGACGAAATCGGCGGGCAGCTTGTCGGCGGGGCCGAGGGCGAGCTCGCGGCGCAACCCGGACGCCGCCTGGCCGATGGTCTCGAGCAGCAGCCAGAGGCGGGCGTCGTCGACGGCCCGGGCGTCCTTGGCGGCCTGCTTGCCGGTGGCGGCGGCGGCCTCGGCGTCGGCCAGGCGCGATCGCAGACGGCGCAGCTCGGCCTCGTGGTCGAGCGTTGCGCGCGCGGCCCGGCCCTTCTCGGTGGCGTGCAGGTCGGCGGCGCGTTTCTGGGCGGCCTGCGCCTCGCGCAGGGCCTTGGCCGCGCTGCGGGCCTCCTCGCGGACCTGGCCGAGCTCCTCGCGGACCCGGGCGAGCTCGTCGCGGAGCTTGTCGGCCTCGACGCGGGCGACGGCACGGTCGTGCTCGGCCCGGGCGGCGCGCTGCTCGGCTGCCCGGACCTGGGCGGCCACGGCCGCACTGTCGGCCTCGGCGCGGACGGCGTCGCCGGCCGCCCCGATCAGCTCCCGCCAGCCCTCCGGCCGGGCAAGGTAGGCGAGGGCCGCGACCTCGACCGGGTCGGCGGCGGCCGGGGCGACGCCGCTGGTCACGGCTGCGCCGAGGTCGCCCGCGTCGGCGACGATGCGGACGCCGATGCGCTGCCGGAACAGCGGGTCGGCGACGAGCTGGGCGGCGATGTCACGGCCACCGAGGCGGGCCCGGCGGTTGGGCGCGAAACGGGCGACCCGGCGCAGCGGGACCGGCATCTCGTCGGCCGGCAGACCCGGCAGGGCCGCTGCGGCCAGCACGGTGATCCGCTGGCGGACCGCCTCGGGCAGCACCGGTTCGGGTGAGATATCCGTTTCGAGGGACAGGTCCGCACCCATCGGCACCGCCTCCTCATCGGGGCGGTCGTCGGGGTTCAGCAGTGCGGACATCCACCCATTCTCACACCGGTCACCGGGGATTAGCCCAGTGGAGCAAGTGATCTTTTCGCGCCCCGGTCCCGGTTTGTGTCGTACCCCCTCTCTATCGTTGCCGCCCGTGACGCAACCGGCCTACGTGCAGGGCACTCTGGACTCGCTGCTGTCCGCCGACGGCTCGGTCGATCCGGCGGCGGTGTCCCTGGCGGACACCACTTTCGTGGTGCTCGACCTGGAGACCACCGGCGGCGCGGCGGACGGCGCCGGGATCACCGAGATCGGCGCGGTCAAGGTGCGCGCCGGTGTGCCGCTCGGCGAGTTCGCGACGCTGGTCAACCCGGGTGAACCCCTGCCGCCGTTCATCACCGTCCTGACCGGCATCACCGAGGCGATGCTGCGGCCGGCCCCGCCGATCGAGACGGTGCTGCCCGCCCTGCTGGAGTTCCTGCGGGGCGCGGTCCTGGTGGCGCACAACGCGCCCTACGACGTCGGCTTCCTGAAGGCGGCCTGCGCCCGGCACGGCTACCCCTGGCCGAACCCACGCGTGCTGGACACCGCGGCGCTGGCCCGGCGCGCCCTGACCCGCGACGAGGTGCCCAACCGGAAACTGGGCACCCTCGCGCACTTCTTCAGGTCCACGGTGCAGCCCAACCACCGGGCGCTGGACGACGCGAAGGCCACGGTCGACGTGCTGCACGGGCTGATCGAGCGGCTGGGCAGCTTCAAGGTCCACACGCTGGGCGACGCGATCGAGTTCGCCAAGGCGGTCACCCCGGCGCAGCGCCGCCAGCGGCACCTGGCCGACGGGCTGCCACACGTTCCGGGCGTGTACATCTTCCGGGCCGGCGACGACCGGCCGCTCTATGTCGGCAAGTCGAAGGACATCGCGACCCGGGTCCGCACGTACTTCACGGCCACCGAGAAGCGGTCGCGGATCTCCACCGAGATGATCACGGCGGCGGTCCGGGTGGAGGCCGTGGAGTGCGCCCACTCGCTGGAGGCCGAGGTCCGGGAGCTCCGGCTGATCGCGGCGCACGCGCCGCCGTACAACCGAAGGTCGAAGTTTCCCGAGAGGGTCGTCTGGCTGAAGCTCACCGCGGAGGCCTACCCACGCCTGTCGGTGGTGCGGCGGCTGACGGAGGACGGCAGCACCTATCTGGGGCCGTTCTCGTCGCGGCGCACGGCCGAGCTGGCCGCGGCCGGGGTCTACGACGCCGTGCCGCTGCGGCAGTGCAACCACAAGCTCTCGCTGCGCACCAAGACGCCGGCGTGCGCGCTGGCCGAGCTGGGGCGATGCCCGGCACCGTGCGAGCACGAGATCACCCCCGAGGAGTACGACCTCCGCGCCGCCCTGCCCTTCCGGACGGCCACCTCAGGCGATCCGGGGCCGGTGATCTCGGCGATCCTGGCCCGCATCGACGCGCTGTCGGAGAAGCAGCGCTACGAGGAGGCCGCGGTCGTCCGGTCCCGGCTGATCGCGCTGCTCCGCGCGCTGGTCCGGATGCAGCGGCTGGACGCGCTGACCCGTCTGCCCGAGCTGGTGGCGGCCCGCCGTGACGACAGGGGCGGCTGGGAGATCGCCGTCGTGCGGCACGGTCGGCTGGCGGCCGCGGCGACGTCCCCGCCGCGCGAGCATCCCCGCCCGACCCTGGACGCGGCACGCCTCACGGCCGAGACGGTGCTGCCCGGTCCGGGCCCGGTTCCGGCCGCGACGGCGGAGGAGACGGAGCGGATCCTGGCGTGGCTGGAACTCCCTGACACCCGGTTGGTGGAAACCTCGGGCGACTGGGTGTCACCGGTTCGTGGCGCGGCGCGATTCTCTGGCCTTCTCACCAGGGCTGAAGCCGCCGCATCGACCCAAGACTCGTCCGTTCGCCTATCGGTAACTGACCGTTCGGATGACGCTCGCTCGCTTAGGCTGTAAGGCACGCGCAAACGTCGCAATGATTCGTCACATTTGCGGGCCGCTACCTTGGCGATGGCCCCTCTCTGATGATTCGCTTGCGACAGGAACGCGGAGCGACTCCACGCACCGTGTGTTGCGTGGACGATCGGTGAGGGGGTGTCCGGGTGGACGTCGACGCCGGCCACGGCGCCGCCTTCGGTCGTGCCCTGCCGGCCAATTCCGCTGAAACGTCCTTCACCCGGCGCCTGCGCTCGCTGCTGAGCTTTCAGAACAACGACGACGATCCGGTCGCCGAGCTGGCCCGCACCCATCGCAGCATCCACGCCTCGGCCGATGTCGCGATCCTGCGCCGCAGCTACCAGATCGCCGAGAGCATGCACCGCGGGCAGTTCCGCAAGAGTGGCGATCCGTACATCACGCACCCGCTCGCGGTCGCGCAGATCTGCGCCGAGCTCGGCATGGACACCACCACCCTGGTCGCCGCGCTGCTGCACGACACCGTCGAGGACACCAGTTACACCCTCGAGGCGCTGCAGGGTGACTTCGGTCACGAGGTGGCCCACCTGGTCGACGGTGTGACCAAGTTCGACAAGGCCTACTACGGCAAGGCCGCCGAGGGCGAGACGATCCGCAAGATGATCGTCGCGGCCGGCAAGGACGTCCGGGTCCTCATCATCAAACTGGCCGACCGGCTGCACAACATGCGCACCCTGGGCGCCCGCGGCACCGCGAGCCGCGCCCGGATCGCGACGGCCACGCTCGACGTCCTGGTCCCGCTCTGTGACCGGCTCGGCATCCAGGCCCTCAAGCGCGACCTCGACGACGTGGTGCTGTTCCACCTCGAGCCGGACTCGTTCGCCCGCATCGACGAGCACGTCAAGAACCGGCCCGGCTGGGACGAATACCTCGCCGACGTGTCACACAAGGCCCGCTCCGCGATGCGCCGCCAGAAGGTGACCGCCGAGGTGACGCCACGCCCCCGGCACTACTACTCGATCTGGAAGGACACGGTCGCCGGCAACCACCCGGTGCCGCTGGACCTGCCCCGGATCGCGGTCGTGGTGGACGGGCCGGACACCGACTGCTACGCGGCCCTCGGCGCGATCCACGGCCGATGGCGCCCGGTCGCCGGCCGGTTCAAGGACTTCATCGCCTCGCCGAAGAACAACCTCTACCGCTCGCTGCACACCACCGTCGTCGGGCCCGAGGGCAAGCTCGTCGAGGTCCTGATCCGGACCAAGACCATGCACCGCTACTCGGAGTACGGCGTGGCCACCAGCTACCGGTACCCCAAGGAGTCGGACGAGCCACCAGGCGCCGACCAGCTCACCTGGCTGAAGCGGGTGCTCGACTGGCAGCAGGACACCACCGACGCGGGCCAGTTCCTCGACTCGCTGCGATGTGACCTCGCCGAGGGACAGATCACCGTCTTCGCGCACGGCAACGCCTACGAGTTGCCCAGCCAGTCCACGCCGGTCGATCTGGCGTACGAGCTGGGCCCCCGTCACGGTGACCAGTGCCTCGCCGCCACCATCAACGGACGTCTCGCACCGCTCTCCTCCCCGCTTCGCGACGGTGACGTCGTGGAGATCTTCTCGGAGACCGAGAGCCAGGTCGACGTCGAGCCGAACTCGCAGCGCGGTCCCCGCAAGGAGTGGCTCGGGTTCGTCAAGTCGAGCCAGGCGCAGATGCAGATCAACCGGTACTTCGACGAGAAGAACGAGCCGGGCATCAGCATCGCCGACAAGGTCCGCCTCGGCCGCGCCACCATCGGGCTCACCCTGCGCAAGCACGACCGGGGCCTGGCCAGTGAGGTGCCGCTGCGCCGGCTGGCCGAGGAGCTCGGCTACCCCGACCTGGAGACGCTGCTGGTGGCGGTCTGCGAGCGCAGCCTCGAACCCGACGCGGTGGTCGAGCAGCTGATCGCCCTCGTCGACCACCCGGACTGAGGCTTTCAGCATCTCCGGTTAGCCTTACGCGCGTGAACATTCAGCGGCAGATCCGCGGCCTCGCCTATCAGGCCTTCTACGGGCTGCCCCTCCCGATGCGCCGTCACATCGCCCGCTTCGTGTCACCGAAGTACCTGGTCGGAGCGGTCGCGATCATCCGGGATTCGGAGGCGGCGCACCCCGGGCGCATCCTGCTGCTGCGCCAGCCTCCGGGACGCGGGTGGGGCCTTCCGGCCGGGATCCTCAAGCGCCGCGAGCTGCCCGCGGCCGGCGCGGCCCGCGAGCTCTTCGAGGAGTCGGGAGTACGGCTGGAGCCCGGCGATCTGACGCCCGGCAATCCGAACGCGATCGTCCACCCGAACGGCGGCGTCGTCGACACCGTCTGGTTCGGTGCGGTCCCGGCGTCCAGCACGCCCCTGGCGGTGGACGGCGGCGAGGTGCTGGAGGCGCGCTGGTTCCCGATCGACGGGCTGCCCGACCTGACGTGGCCGACGGCGCGGCTGCTCGGCATCTACGGCCTCGGCCCTCGCGCCGGTGAGCTGCCACCGTCGATACCTGCCGGCAGCTATCAGACCCCCTTCCCGACCGTCGGCGACGCCCAGTGACCGCCGTCTGCGGGGTGGTGCTGGCGGCCGGCGAGGGCCGGCGGCTGCGTCCGCTCACCGAGACGCTGCCGAAAGCCCTGTGCCCGGTCGGCAACCTGCCGCTGCTCGATCACGCACTGGGCCGCCTGACCGGTCTCGGGCTGTCCGGTCGCGAGTCGGTCGCGGTGAACGCCGCCTACCTGGCCGACCGGATCGTCGCGCACGTCGGCGACCGTGCCCACCTGTCGGTCGAGCCGGACGGCCCCATCGGCACGTCCGGCGGCCTGGCCCGGCTACGCCCGTGGATCGACGGACGCGCGGCCCTGGCCGGCAACGCCGACGCCTACCTGCACGATCCGGCACGCGACCCGGGCAAGGACATCGCGGCCCTGCTGGAGGGCTGGTCCGGCGACACGGTGCGGATGCTGACGATGCCGTGCTTCCCGGGTGACACCGGCGGATTCAGCGGCCGCCGCTTCGCCGGCTTCTCGCTGATCCCGTGGCGCTATCTGAAGGATCTCGCCGAGGTGAACAGCGATCTCGTCCGTACCGTCTGGAGGCCCGCCGAAGCCGCCGGAGACCTGGAGTTGATCGCCTACGAGGGTCACTACCTCGACACCGGCACGGCCGCCGACTACCTGGCCGCCAACCTGCACGCCGCCGCCGGTGGCACTCTCACCGACGCGGCCGCGCACGTCACCGGGAACGCCGTCAACTCGGTCCTGGGCGCCGGCGCGCTCGTCGAGGGCACGGTCACCCGCTGCGTGCTGCTGCCCGGCGCCCGTGTCGCCGCGGGCGAGACGCTCACCGACGCGATCCGCACGGCCTCCGGCCTGACCATCAAGATCTGAGATCTCCTGCGGTACGTCCGAAGCCGGCACCCGTATCGAAGCGGGGCCGGAGCGGCATCGGGCGGGCGCATGCGGGAGCGGCTCTCGACGGCATAGCATGGGCGCGACGCATCCGTCCTCATAGGCGAGGAGCCCGCCGGTGAACACCGCCATCGTCCACATCGACTGCGCGACCGACTCGATCCCGGAGGTGGCCGAAGCACTGGCCGCGCTGGAGGGTGTCAGCGAGGTCTACTCGGTCGCCGGCGGGGTCGACCTCATCGCGATCGTCCGGGTGCCTCACTTCGACGACATCGCCGAGGTCATCGCGGGCCGCATCTCCAAGACGCCCGGCGTGATCAACAGCGAGACGTTCGTGGCCTTCCGTGCCTACTCCAAGCACGATCTGGAGGACGCCTTCGCGATCGGTCTCCCGGACGCCGACTGAGCTCGCCCTCCGCACCGGTAACCACGCCGCGCCGGCTGCTCGATGACGTCTTCCTGGAGCCGGTCCTGGGTGGCACCGCCGACGACTGCACCTGGCTGTGGGACGCGACAGTGGTCGCGATCGACGGCGACCGGGTCGAGCTGACCGGCCGGTCCAGCAGGAACGACATCTGCAACCGGACACCGAGCCGCCATAGGCCGAGGAGTTCCGGTTGACACTCGGCGACGACACCCTCCTGCCCGCTGCCGCAGGGCCGACGGCGTCTTCCGGGAACGCCCGGGCGCTCGCCCGGCCACCGGTGACCCTGATCGGTTTCCGGCCCGAGCCCTGGTTCGAGGCTTTGCTGACCGCCGGGCGACCAGATGACAGGGCTCCCTGCAGCCCCGCCGCCGGAAAGCCCGGCCGGCCGGGATGGGAGCGGCGTGAGGGGCGGGGATCGGTGCGGCCGGCCGCCACCTATCGCCGCACGGGCCGCCGATGGGCACAGCCTGAGCACCCTCCAGCCCGGTGCCTTCGGCGTCGAGCCTGACCGGGCGCCGCGCACCAGTTGGACGGACGCCACGTCACCCGACCTGGACGCCTTCTTCTGCGCCCTGGGTGAGGCGGTCAACGGCCCGGGTGGCTACTTCGGGTGGAACCCGGCCGCTCTGGAGGACTGCCTGCACGGGAAGTGGGGCGCTGCGACCCCCTTCCGGCTGGTCCAGAACGACGCCGCGGTCGCCCGCCGCCACCCGGGTGAGGAGGGCCTCACCACGGTCATCGGCCGGCTGACCGCGAAGGACGTCGACATGGTCCTGGAGTAGGACCGCGGAGCCTTCGAGCAGGAATGCGGAAGGCCCGCCGGGTGAACCCGACGGGCCTTCGGAGAACGTCTGCCGATCAGCGACCGGACTTGATCTCCTCGCGCTTGACCGGACCGCCGACCGCCGGGGAGACCGGGATCTCGGCCGGCTTCTCGACCGGGTAGAAGAAGCCCTTGATCGCCGGAGCCAGGGCTCCGAGGCGGTTCATCTTCTTCGGGACGACCCAGCCGGCGTACTCCAGCGGGATCGGGTGGCCGTGGTCGTCGACCGGGCCGAGCGGCTGGTGGACCTCGACGAACTGGCCGTTCGGCAGCCGCTTGATGATGCCGGTCTCCACGCCGTGCGCCAGCACCTGGCGGTCGTGCTGTTGCAGACCGAGGCAGATGCGGACGGAGATGTAGTAGGCCAGCGGCGGCAGGATGAGCAGGCCGATACGACCCGCCCAGGTCATCGCGTTGAGGCTGATGTGGAACTTGTCGGCGATCACGTCGTTGGCACCGGAGAGGGTGGCGACGACGAAGAACGTCAGCGACATCATGCCGATGCCGACGCGCTCCGGGTTGTCACGCGGCCGTTCCAGCAGGTGGTGACTGCGCTTGTCCTTGAGCTTGCGCGCCTCCAGCCACGGGTACGCCATGGGCAGCGTGAACAGGGCCCCGAGACCCACCACGGCCGGCCAGAACATCGGCGGGATGCTGTAGCCGTCGCCGAACGGGATGTAGATCTGCCAGTTAGGCATGAGACGGACCAGGCCGTCCATGAACATGACGTAGAAGTCGGGCTGCGAGGCGGACGACACCTCGGCAGCGCGGTACGGCCCGAACAGCCAGATCGGGTTGATCTGGAACATGCCCGCCATCAGCGCGATGACGCCGAAGACGGCCATGAAGAAGCCGCCCTGCTTCATCGCGTAGCGCGGGAACATGCGCTCGCCGACCACGTTCTCGTTGGTGCGCAGCGGGCCGGGCCACTGGGTGTGCTTCTGCTTGAACACGATGCCCAGGTGGGCCGCGATCAGAGCGAGCAGGATGCCCGGGATGAGCAGCACGTGCGCGATGTAGAACCGGCCGATGATCAGCTCGCCCGGGAACTCGCCGCCGAAGATGGCGGCGGAGAGCCAGGTGCCGATGACCGGGAGGGTCAGCATGATCGCCGAGGCGATGCGCAGACCGGTGCCGGAGAGGCCGTCGTCGGGCAGCGAGTAACCGGTGAAGCCGGCGAAGAAGCCGAGCAGGAACAGCAGGACGCCGATCACCCAGTTGATCTCGCGCGGCTTGCGGAACGCGCCGGTGAAGAAGACGCGGGCCATGTGCACGATGATCGACGCCATGAACAGCAGCGCCGCCCAGTGGTGCATCTGCCGCATGAAGAGACCGCCGCGAACCTCGAACGACAGGTTCAGCGAGGACTCGTACGCGGCGGACATCATGGTGCCGCGCAGGGCGAGGTAACTGCCGTCGTACGGCACCTCCTTCATCGACGGGTCGAAGAAGAGGGTGAGGAACACACCACTGAGCAGCAGCACGATGAACGAGAACAGCGCGATCTCGCCCAGCAGGAACGACCAGTGATCGGGGAAGACCTTGTTCAGCAGTCCCCGGAGGGGCGTCGCGGCCTGGAAGCGGTCGTCGACTCCCTTGGCGAAGGTTTTGGGGGCCTCTGCGAGGTCCATTTTCCGGCGTTTCACGGCCGCTCCCAGAAGTCAGGTCCGACGACGTCTCGATAGTCTTCCGCCGCCACGAAGTAGCCTTCCTCGTCCACTGTAAGCGGCAGCATCGGCAAACGCCGAGTCGCGGGCCCGAAGACCGGCTGCGCGTTGTCGGTGATGAGGAACTGCGACTGGTGACACGGGCAGAGAAGACGGTTGGTCTGCTGCTCGTAGAGGCTGGCGGGGCAGCCCGCGTGCGTGCAGATCTTGGAGTACGCGACGTAGTTGCCGTACATCGAGCCCTTGTTGCGGCCGTTCTTGTCGGCCTCGGCGTTCGCCCGGGTCTCGGCCGCGTCGTCCGCCCGGAGGTGGATGAGCAGCGTCGGCGAGTCGGCGTAGTGGTTGGTGGCGCCGTGCGGGATGCCCGGGTAGACGGTCATCTGACCGCCCGCGCTGACATCGTCCGGCCGGATCGGGCTGCCGTCCTCACGGGTCAGGCGGACCTTCTTGCCGGCCTTCTCCGCCTCCTCGCCGAGTTTCGACGGGTGGAACCCGGTCGTGTACATGATCGGGTGCTTGTCCTTGTGCGGGTTCTGGATCAGGCCGCCGACCAGCGGGGCGCCGACGGCCAGGCCGAGCGGAGCCGCGCCGAGGGCGATCGCGCCCTTGAGCAGTGGCCGCCGCTGCACTCCCAGCTCGTCACCGACGAACATCATGGTCTGACCGGTGATCAGGCGCTCGTCGTCGGACGACGGCTCGCCGTGCCGCTGCTGGATGGACAGCTCGTGCGGCAGGAGCTTCTTGGCCCAGGCCAGGATCGCGAAGCCGAGCGCCAGCAGGCCGAGGCCCAGGGACACACCCAGGAGCGGCGTGTAGTAGTCGCTCATCGTGTGGCCGAGCTCGAACTCCCACGGCCAGACGATGTAGAAGACCAGGAAGGCCAGGGTGAACAGCCCGGAGAGCAGGAACAGGAAGGAGATGTTGCGGACTACCCGCTTCTCCGCCTTCGAGTTCGGCCCGTGGAACTGCGACTCGTACGTGATGATCTCGATGTCATCGCGCCGAAGGCCTTCTTTGACGATGTCGAACCGCGTCAGGTGCGGGTCGTTGACGTCGACCGCTTCGCCGGTCGCGCCGTTGTGCGCCGTCATGACTTCCCCGCAATCCAGAGCGACGTGAAGACCAGGAGCGTGATGCCGACCAGGAAGATGGCCATGCCCTCGGTCGACGGGCCGTACCGGCCCAGGTTGAACAGGCCGCCCGGGTCCTTCTCCTGCTGCAGCTGGAGCTGGATGTAGGTGATGATCTGCTTCTTCTGGTCCGGCGTGAGCTGGTTGTCACCGAAGACCGGCATGTTCTGCGGGCCGGTGAGCATGGCCGCGTAGAGCTGCTCCGCCGTGGCGTCGTGCAGGCCCGGGGCGAACTTGCCCGAGGAGAGCGCGCCGCCGCCGCCACCGAAGCCGTGGCAGGAGGTGCAGTTGACCCGGAACAGCTCGCCACCGCGGGCGAGGGCGTCCGGATTGGTCTTGATGTCCTCGACGAGGGGGCCCTCCGGCAGCTCGGGGCCACCGCCGAGCTCCTGCACGTACTGCGCGAGCTGCTCGGTCTGGGCGTCGTCGAACTGCGGCGGCTTCTGCTCCGCCTGAGCCTCCTGGCGGGTCATCGGCATGCGGCCGGTGCCGACCTGGAACTCGACGGAGGCCGAACCGACGCCGATCAGGCTCGGCCCACGCCCCTCGACACCCTGCCCGTCACGGCCGTGGCACGTGATGCAGCTGGTGTCGTAGAGAGCCTTGCCCTCCTGTGCGACAGCGGAGAGCTGGACGGTGTCCTCGGCGAACGCGCCCGGGGCGAATGCGGTGTAGACGCCGCCGGCCAGAGCCAGGGCGGCGATCATGCGAACCGCCGCGCCGAGCCTCCGGCGCGCCCGGCTCGGCGCGCCGCGCCGCCGGGAGAACACCCGGGCGCGCCTGCGGGCGGGGGTGTCAGAAGTCATGGGCTATGTCCCTTGGGGTTCGAACCTGATGCACGGCGGATTACGGGCGCGTCACTGAAGCCAATAGATCATGGCGAACAGGGCGATCCACACGACGTCCACGAAGTGCCAGTAGTACGACACGACGATCGCGGACGTGGCCTGGGCGGGGGTGAACCTACCCATGGTCGTCCGGATCATGTAGATGATGAAGGCGATCAGGCCGCCGGTCACGTGCAGACCGTGGAACCCGGTCGTCAGATAGAACATCGACCCGTAGCCGTCGGCGTTGATCTTGACGCCGTGGTGCACCAGGGTGACGTACTCGTTGACCTGACCGAGAACAAAGATCAGGCCCATCACGAACGTGATCGTGAACCAGCGCCGCAGCGCGAACACGTCACCCTTCTCCGCCGCGAATACGCCGAGCTGGCAGGTCACCGACGAGAGAACCAGGATGACCGTGAACGTGGTGGCGTACGGGATGTTGAGATGCTCGGTGTTCTTCTCCCAGATCTCCGGCGCCGCGGCGCGGATGGAGAAGTACATCGCGAACAACGCCGCGAAGAACATGAGCTCGCTGGAGAGCCACACGATGGTCCCGACGCTGACCATGTTCGGTCGGGTCAGCGAGTGGATCCGGCTCTTGTCGATGGCTGCCGCTGTCACGGCCTCATTATTCATCCGAGATAGCCCCAAGGTCCGCCGGGGTCCCCAATCCGGCCATGTGGGAGGCCCGGAATATTCCGTGACCAGCCGGTAGGCCTAGCCTCGAGTCGTGCAGCTTCACGTTTTGCCCCCAATCGCGGCCGACGGCGGGGATACTGGACTTCCTCCGTTCACCCCGGCGGCGTTCTTCACCGAGGTGAACCTGGTCAGCCCGATCGCACTGGGCCTGCTGGTCTCCGCATCGCTGTATCTGTACGGCGTGTGGCGCCTGCGTCAGCGCGGCGACCACTGGCCGCCAGGGCGGACAGCGGCGTTCATCGCAGGTGGACTCGGGTCCGTCGCGGCGGTGACGGTGACCGGCATCGAGGCGTACGACACGACCCTGATCTCGGTCCACATGGTCCAGCACATGGTGCTGTCCATGGTGGGCCCGATCTTCCTGGCCCTCGGCGCGCCGACCACACTGGCCCTGCGGGTGCTCCAGGCGCAGCCGCGCAAGGCGCTGCTGGCCGTCCTGCACAGCCGCTACGTGCGCGTGCTGACGTTCCCGCTGGTCGCGTTCGGGCTGTTCATCGCGAACCCGTTCGTCCTCTATTTCACCGACGCGTACCGGCAGACCCTCGAACACGTATGGGTGCACGAGTTCGTCCACTTCCACTTCATCGTGACCGGCTGCCTGTTCTTCTGGCCGCTGCTGGGCCTGGACCCGCTGCCCAACCGCTGGCCGTACCCGGGCCGCGCCCTGCTCATGGTGCTGAGCGTGCCGTTCCACACGGTGCTCGGGCTGACGATCATGCAGAGCACCGTGCTGCTCGGCGGCGACTGGTACCCGAACCTGGGCCTGAGCTGGCTGAACCCGAAGGCCGACCAGGTGACCGCGGGCGGCATCCTCTGGGCCGGCGGCGAGATCGTCAGCGTCACGATGCTGGGCATCCTGGTGGTCCAGTGGGTCCGCCAGTCGGAGCGGGAGGCCCGGCGGATCGACCGGGCGCTGGACCGTGAGGAGGCCAAGGCCGCGGCAGGGCAAGATGTGACCCGACCGGAACCCGACGCCGGGTAACAAGTTCGGTACGATCCCCCGGGACCTAGGACGTGAGGTGGGGCACAAGATGAGCGAGTACACCGTTCTGCTCTACAGCGATGACGCGGCGGTGCGAGACCGGATCCGGCTCGCCATCGGCACGCGGCCCGCCGCTGATCTGAAGGTCGAGTTCGCGGAGGCTTCCACCTGGGAAGAGTGCCGCCGCCTGCTCGACGAGTACGAGATCGATCTGATGATGCTGGACGGCGAGGCGACCCCCGCCGGCGGCATCGGGATCGCTCGCCAGACCAAGGACGAGTACCTCAACCCCCCGCCCACGTGCGTCGTGATCGCCCGGGCCGCGGACCGCTGGCTCGCGGCCTACGCGCAGGTGGACGCGACCCTGGTGGCTCCGCTGGACCCGGTCACGACCGGGCAGACGGTGGCCGGACTGCTCCGCGCGCGCCGCGACGGGGCGATCCCGCTGGGGACCCTGGGCACCATTCCCCGCTGACGTCGACAAACCGACACATAACCCCTGGAGGCAGCGCCATGGGCGCACGCACCTGGCCCAATCTGACGAGCGCCCTGCTGCGTGGCGAGGAGCTCGCCACCGCGGACACCGCGTGGGCCATGGGCGAGATCATGGCCGGCAACGCGACCCCGGTGCAGATAGCCGGGTTCGCGGTGGCGCTGCGGGCCAAGGGTGAGACCCCGTCGGAGCTGGCCGGCCTGGTCGAGGCGATGATCGCCAGTGCCACGCTGGTCCGGCTCCCGGAGGAGACCCGGACCAGCGCGGTCGACGTGGTCGGCACCGGCGGCGACCGGGCCAACACGGTCAACATCTCCACCCTGGCCGCGATCGTGGTGGCCTCCGCCGGGGTGCCGGTGGTCAAGCACGGCAACCGGTCGGCCTCGTCGACGACCGGCTCGGCCGACCTGCTGGAGCACTTCGGCCTGCCGCTCGACCTGGGCCCGGCCGGCGTGGCCCGGTCGGTCGCCGAGGCCGGCATCGGCTTCTGCTTCGCGGCCCGCTACCACCCCGGCATGCGGCACGCCGCCGTCACCCGGCGCGAGCTGGGCGTGCCCACGTTCTTCAACGTGCTCGGCCCGCTGACCAACCCGGCCCGGCCCACCTCGGCCATGGTCGGGTGCTTCGACCCGCGGATGGCGCCGGTGATGGCCGAGGTGTTCGCCCAGCGCGGCGACTCGGCGCTGGTGGTCCGCGGCGAGGACGGCCTGGACGAGTTCACCACCGCGGCGCCCACCCGGGTCTGGATGGCCCGGGACGGCAAGGTCGAGGAGCTGCTGCTGGACTCGGTGGAGCTGGGCCTGGCGCGCAGCCAGCCGGCGGATCTGCGGGGCGGCGAGGTGGCGTTCAACGCCGACGTCGCGCACCGCCTGTTCGCCGGTGAGAGCGGTCCGGTGCGGGACGCGGTGGTCCTGAACGCGGCAGGCGCGTTCGCGGCGCAGAGTGGCTTTCCGGGCGATTTCCGGGAGACGCTGCGGGCCGGGATCGAGCGGGCTGCCGAGGCGATCGACTCCGGCGCCACGGCCGCTCAGCTGGAGCGCTGGGTGACGGCCGCGCAGGCCGCCAAGGCCGCCGAGTAATCGGGAATTCCTTCAACACGCCGCTGCGAATGCCCGACTACGTCCGATTCACGTGACAATGTCCTGAAGGACATTCGGGTAATTCCACCTTCCCCTGAAGGAGACACCCGTGCAGGAACGCGAACTCCGATGCGTCATCTGCGACGGCGACATGCTCTTCGAGGTGCCGCCCTGCGAGGACGGCCACGACGAGTGCCCCGAGCTGGTCTGTACCCGCTGCGGCGCCGCCGAGGTGGTCGCCCCGATCGTCGTACACCTCTGGATGCCCGGTAAGGGCAGACGCATAGCGCCCGCACAGCGCACCGCAGCCTGACAGACGTCGAAGGCCCGCACCCCCGAGGGGATGCGGGCCTTCGACGTCGAACAGTCAGATCAGAGGTGGGCTTCCGGATGGCGGGTGCCCGAGTAGTACTCGAAGAGCAGGCCGCACGACGTGACGATCACGCAGATCAGGCCGAAGGCCACCAGCCACCACATCCAGAACACCAGGCCGAGACCGGCCACGGCCGCCGACAGGGCGATACCGAACGGCCAGTAGCTGCCCGGGCTGAAGAAGCCGACCTCGCCGGCGCCCTCGGCGATCTCGCCGTCCTCCCGGTCCTCCGGCCGCAGGTCGATACGGCGGGCGACGAACCAGAAGAAGCCGGCGCACATCGAGCAGAGCAGACCGGAAAGGATCAGGGCGACGACGCCGACCCACTCGGTGCCGCCCCGGAAACCGGCCGCGTCGGGATCGGTGCCCGAGATGTTCCCGGTGTTGAGGGTGTAGACCCCGTAGACGGCTGCCGCGGCGAACAGGAACGCGGCGACCGCGGCGAAGATCTTGTACTCGGTCCTCACGTCAGTCCTGCTTCCCTGCGGCTACGGTCTCGGGCTGGTTCCAGGTGTGCGCCTGGCGCCGGGTGTTGAACGGCGAGGTCTTGGTCGCGTACACCTCGTTGCCGGTGTACCCGATCGCCCCCATCGCCTCCTGGGTCGACGAGCCCGACTTCTTCGCCTCGAGGAACTGGTCGAACTTCTCCGGCGAGACGACGACCAGCTCGAAGTTCATGAAGGCGTGGTAGGTGCCGCACAGCTCGGCGCACCGGCCGACGTAGCGGCCCTCCTTGTCGAGGGTCACCTCGAACACGTTGCGCACGTTGCCCGGGAACACGTCCCGCTTGAACAGCATCTCCGGCACCCAGAACGAGTGGATGACGTCCTTGCTGGTCTCCTCGAACCGGATCTTCTGGCCGACCGGCAGCACCAGCAGCGGGATCACGTCGGATGAGCCGACGGTCGAGGCGACCGTCTCGGCTTCCTCGCCCATCCCGTCGCGGTAGTTGAACTGCCAGTTCCACTTGAACGCGACGACCTCGACGACCTGGTCGGGGTTCTTCGACAGCTTGTCGACGTTGGTCTGCACGATCGCGGTGTAGTAGAAGAGCACCGCGACGATCAGGACCGGCGTGACCGTGTAGAGGATCTCCATCGGCATGTTGAACCGGGTCTGCACGGGCAGCTCGTCGCCGCGCTTGCGATACCGGATCACGCACCAGAAGATCAGGCCCCACACACCGACGCCGACCGTGAGGGCCGCGATGGTCGACGCGATCCAGAGGTCATACATCTCGTGTGCCTGGAGGCTGATGCCCCGGCTCGGCCAGCCGAAGTGGCCGAATGCGTCGCCCCAGTCCGCGATCGAACAGCCCGAGAGCAGCACCAGCAGCGTCGCGCCGCCGAGACCCAGCCCGGCCGCCCGGCCCACTGCCCGCGGCCTAGAGGCCGAACTCCTTGCGCCCACCTGCTTCTGCCTCCTTAGCAGCGCCGCCTGCCGAAACCGGACACCTGGCGGCAAGGCTCACCGACGGTCGCACACTACTCGACCAGGAACGGTCCGCCCGCCACCGGGGGGCCGTCGCGGAAAACACCCGGACAACCGGACGATACCGTTCCGTGTGTGGATTACACAGGCGATCCGGCCGGGGCGCACGCTTACCTGGACGCCGCTACCGCGGCGCCCCTGCATCCGGTAGCGCGTGAGGCACTGCTGGCCGCCCTCTCCGACGGATGGGCCGACCCGGCAAAGCTCTACGCGGCGGGGCGGCGGGCCCAGCAACTGCGCGACGCGGCCACCGCGGTGGTCGCCGAGATTCTGGGTGTACGCCCGGACGAGCTCACCTTCTGGCCGTCGGGCACCGCGGCCGCGCAGGCGGCAATCCTCGGCGGCCTGGGTGGCCGGAAACGGGCCGGCCGCACCCTGGTCCACTCGGCGATCGAGCACTCGGCCGTCCTGCACGCGGCCCGCACCGCCGACGCGGTGGAGGTCGGCGTGGACCGGCTGGGCCGGCTCGACCTGGACGCCTGGGCGGACGCGGTCCAGGCCGGCGGAGTGGCGCTGGCGAGCCTGATCGGCGCCAGTCACGAGGTGGGAACGGTGCAGCCGGTGTCGGCCGCGGCCGGGTTCTGCGCCGACGCGGGCGTGCCGCTCTTCGTGGACGCCGCCCAGATCGTCGGCCGGGCGCCGATCCCTTCCGGCTGGTCGCTGCTGAGCGCGAGCGCGCACAAATGGGGCGGACCGCCGGGAGTGGGCGTGCTGGTGGTCCGCAAAGGTGTGCGCTGGCTTTCCCCGTACCCCTCTGATGATCTTCATCGCCCCGGGAACCCGGGCGCGCTCGCCCTCCCGGAAGTGGTCGCGGCGGCCGCGAGCCTGCGTGCCGTGGTGAGTGAGGCGCAGGCCGAGGCGGCGCGGCTGAGCCCGCTCGTGGACCGGATCCGCGAGCGTGTCGCGGCCACCGTGCCGGACGTGGAGATCGTCGGCGACCCGGTGGACCGGCTGCCGCACCTGGTGACGTTCAGCTGCCTCTATGTGGACGGGGAGGCGCTGCTGCACGCCCTGGACCGGCACGGATTCGCCGTCTCGTCCGGTTCATCCTGCACGTCGTCGACGCTGCGTCCCAGTCATGTGCTGGAGGCGATGGGTGTTCTCAGTCACGGCAACGTGCGGGTCTCGCTGCACCGGGACACGTCCGAGGCGGACGTCGAACGGTTCCTGGCCGTGCTGCCGGAGCTGGTGGCCGGCATCCGGAAGGAGGCCGGGATCTGATCACCCTCGACTGCCGTGGGCTACGCTGCCCGATTCCGGTGATCCGGCTGGCGAAAGCGATGCCGCAGGCAGAGATCGGCGAGATCGTACGGGTGCTCGCCGACGACCCGGCCGCGGCCGGCGACATCCCCGCCTGGTGCCGGATGAAGGGCCAGGAGTTCGTCGCGGCCGACGGCCACGCCTACGACGTACGAAAGATCACCTGAGATAGTCGATGACCTGCGGGACCGGGTCCTTGGCCAGGTGGGTGTCGACGACCAGGCGCGGGCCCAGGTAGGGCTCGTACTCGGCCTGGCGCTCCAGGACGCGCACCCAGTCCGGGACGCCCTCGTGATCGCGGGCCTTGTAACGCTCCTCGACCCGGCGGCGGTGCTCCACGTCGTCGCCGCAGACCACCTCGACCACGCGCAGCGGAACCCGCATCCGGTCGGCCAGATCGGTCCACAGCTCGCGGGCCGCCTTGACCGGGTTGACCGCGTCGATGATCACGTGGTGACCGATCCTGATCTGCTCCTCGGCGAGCGCGGCGACCACACCGTAGGCGGCGAAGCCGGGCCGTGGCTCGTGCACCCCGTATCGCTGCAGGGTGAAGTCGACCGTGTCGACGGCGAGGACCGCCGCGGGCAGCTCGGCTGCGACCGCGGCGGCCAGGGTGCTCTTGCCGACTCCGGGGAGACCGGCGAAAACCGCTAGAACCATGACTTGAGGTCTACGCCCTCACGCCGGGAGGAAGGGCGCGATCTCGGCAGCCGCCTCTTCGCCGTACGCCTCGGACAGCCGCTTGCTGAAGTCGGAGGGGCGGATGTCGTACTCCTGGGTGCCGATGGTCTCCAGCACCAGCGCCGCCACCAGCGAGCCGACCTGCGCGGCCCGCTCGAGCCCGAGACCCCAGGAGACGGCCGCGAAGAAGCCGGCCCGGAAGCCGTCGCCGACACCCGTCGGGTCCTCGCCGATCACACCCGGGATGACCGGCACGTGGATACGCTCGATGTCGCGCCCGGTGATCTCGACGCCGTCCTTGCCGAGCGTGGTCACGCGGACCCGTACCTGCTCGAGCACCTGGTCACCGGTGAGGCCGGCCTTGGTCTCCAGCAGGGACCGCTCGTACTCGTTGGTCATCAGGTACTCCGCGCCGCTGATCAGGCTCAGCACGTCGGAGCCGTCCATCCGGGCGAGCTGCTGCGACGGGTCCGCGATGAACCGGTAACCGCGCTCACGGCACTCCTGGGAGTGCCGGATCATGGCGGCCGGGTCGTTCGCGCCGACCAGCACCAGGTCCAGGCCACCGGCCCGCTCGCTCACCGGCGCCAGCTCGATGTTGCGCGCCTCGGCCATCGCGCCCGCGTAGAACGAGGCGATCTGGTTCAGGTCGTCGTCGGTGGTGCAGACGAACCGGGCGGTGTGCGCCACGTCGCTGATGTGCACCGAGTCACAGTCGACGCCGTGCCGCTCGAGCCACGACCGGTAGTCGGCGAAGTCCGCACCGACCGCACCGACCAGGATCGGCCGCAGACCCAGCTTGGCCATGCCGAACGCGATGTTCGGAGCCACGCCACCGCGCCGGACCACCAGATCGTCGACGAGGAAGGAGAGCGAGACCTTGTGCAACTGGTCCGCGATGAGCTGCTCGGCGAACTTGCCGGGGAAGTGCATCAGGTGGTCGGTGGCGATCGAACCGGTGACGGCGATCTTCATGTCGGCCCTCGGGGGTCGGGAAACAGGGGGCGTTACGGGTTGAGACTACCGGTCGGTTACAGCAGACAGGCCGTCCCGTTAACGGGACGGCCTGTCTCGGTGTTGCTGTCGGCTCAGTGGAACGAGTCACCACAGGCGCAGGAGTTCTGCGCATTCGGGTTGTCGATCGTGAAGCCCTGAGCGTCGATGCGGTCGGCGAAGTCGATGGTCGCGCCCGCCAGGTAGGGAGCGCTCATCCGGTCCACCACGACTTCGACGCCGCCGAAGTCGCTGACGACGTCTCCGTCGAGCGAACGCTCGTCGAAGAAGAGCTGGTAGCGCAGGCCGGAGCAGCCACCGGGCTGTACGGCGATGCGCAGGCGCAGGTCGTCGCGCCCTTCCTGCTCGATCAGGGCCTTGACCTTCACCGCGGCGACGTCGGTGAGGTTGATGCCGGACGGGGCAGTCGCCTCGGTCGACTCGGTGTGCGCTTCAGTGGTCACTAGGTATCTCCCTGCCAGGTGCGGTCATGTGCCGTACCAGGCAACGCTAACCCCATTCCCTCCGATTCCCAATCCGGGGGAACGCAGATCACCCCGCTACCTACCTGCTCCACTGGCCGGCGAGCCGGGCGGCGAGTTCACGCAGGCCACGGGCCGGTTCAGCGAGAGCCGTCTCGACATTGCCGAAATGCTCCACGAGAGTGTGCGTCTCGGTCACCCCGGCGGCCGAGGCCTCACGCTGACCGGTCTCGTTGCGCCCGGCCAGCACCACGCAGGGCAGGCCACGGTCCCGGGCACCGGCTGCGATCCCGGCCACCACCTTGCCGCGCAGCGACTGGTGGTCGAACGAGCCCTCACCGGTGATCACCAGGTCGGCGGCGTCGAGTTCGGCGTCCAGGCCGATCAGATTCGTGACCAGGTTGATACCCGAGGTCACCCGGCCACCGAGCGCGATCAGCGCGGCACCGATGCCGCCGGCCGCTCCCCCGCCCGGCTGCACGGCCAGGTCCTTGACGTCGAAGGCCCGTTCCAGAACACCGGAGAAGTGCTCCAGCGCTGCGTCCAGCAGCAGTACGTCCTCGCGGGAGGCGCCCTTCTGCGGGCCGAAGACGTTGCTGGCGCCGTGCAGGCCGGTCAGCGGGTTGTCGACGTCGGTCGCCGCGACCAGGCGGGCCTGGCGCAGCTGCGGGACTCCGTCCAGCGAGACCGCGGCGCCCAGGGCCGCTCCGCCGTACGGCAGGGCGTAACCGGCCACGTCCAGCGGGGCTGCGCCGAGAGCGGCCAGCATCCCGGCGCCGGCGTCGTTGACCGCCGAGCCGCCGAGCCCCACGACGATCTCGGCCGCGCCGGACTCCACCGCCGCGGCGATCAGCAGGCCCAGGCCGTACGACGTGGTGGTCCTGGGGTCTCTCTCCTCGGGCGTCAGCAGGTGGAGCCCGCACGCCTGGGCGCTCTCGACATAGGCGACGCCACCGGCCAGCAGGATCTCGCCGCGGGCGGGACGGCCCAGTGGATCGACCGTGTCGACCGGGATGCGCCGGCCGTCGAGGGCGGTGGCCAGCACCTCGACGAAACCGGGGCCGCCGTCGGCGAGCGGGCGCTGGACGAGGACGTCACCGGGAGCGGACCAGCCGTCGGCGACGGCTCGGGCGACTTCGGGGGCGGAGAGGGTGCCGGCGAACTTGTCCGGACAGATCAGTACGCGCACCCCGCGAGTGTGGCAGCACACTCATCCACGCGCAGCTACCGTCCCATCCGCTGTGCGAACATGACTGACGTGACGTCGACCTGGACCGAACCCTCGAACACCCCGCTGGCCCTGCTCCTGCTCGGCAAGGGCACCGATCCGGCGAGCGAGCGCGGGGTGGACTGCCCCGGCGATCTGCCCGCACCCAGCGACCCCGATCTGGTGGCCCGCGCCACCGCCGCGAAAGCCGCGCTCGGCGACCGCGTGTTCGTCCTGGGACATCACTACCAGCGTGACGAGGTCATCCAGTTCGCCGACGTCACCGGTGACTCCTTCAAGCTCGCGCAGCAGGCCGCGGCCCGGCCGGACGCCGAGTTCATCGTGTTCTGCGGCGTGCACTTCATGGCCGAGAGTGCGGACATCCTGACCGGTACAGGGCAGCGCGTGATCCTGCCGGACCTGGCGGCCGGCTGCTCGATGGCCGACATGGCCGTGCTCGGGCAGGTCGAGACGGCCTGGGAGCACTTCGAGGACCTCGGCATCACCGACCAGATCGTGCCGGTGACGTACATGAACTCGTCCGCCGACATCAAGGGCTTCGTCGGGCGCAACAACGGTGTGGTCTGCACCTCGTCGAACGCCAAGCGGGCTCTCGACTGGTCGTTCGAGCAGGGCTCGAAGGTGTTCTTCCTGCCCGACCAGCACCTCGGCCGCAACACCGCCGTACTCGAGATGGGTTTCGACCTCGACGACTGCGTCCTCTACGACCCGCACAAGCCCCAGGGCGGCCTCACCGACGAGCAGCTGATCAACGCCAGGATGATCCTGTGGCGCGGCCACTGCTCGGTGCACGGCCGGTTCACCATCGACAGCGTCCGTGAGGTCCGCGAGCGCGTCCCCGGCGTCAACGTGCTGGTCCACCCCGAGTGCCGGCACGACGTGGTGCGCGCCGCCGACTACGTCGGCTCGACCGAGTACATCATCAAGGCCCTGGACGCGGCGCCGGCCGGTTCGGCGTGGGCGGTGGGCACCGAGCTCAATCTGGTACGCCGTCTCGCGCTCGCCCACCCGGACAAGCAGATCATGTTCCTCGACCGGGCGGTCTGCTACTGCTCCACCATGAACCGGATCGACCTCCCCCACCTGGTGTGGACTCTCGAGGAGCTGGTGGCCGGTCGCGTCCCGAACGTGATCACGGTCGACGAGAAGACGGCACGCGAGGCTCGGGTCGCTCTCGACCAGATGCTCGCCCTTCCGTGACGGTGGGTAGTCAAATGAATCCATCCATAAGGTGGATTCTTTAAGTCTGTCTTACCCAACAGCATTTGAGCGGCGTTTCGATGCTCGCCACGGCTGCCGTGGTTGTCACTCAGCGCTATGCTTCCCCGGTTGCAGAATCGGGTACCCCCGCCCGCGCTCTGCCTACTCGATCTCGGGCGCCTGCGCGCCCGCCGGCTGGAGGTTACGTTGACCGAAGATGTCCTGGTCGTGCACGGTGGCACGCCGCTGCAGGGGCAGATCCGGGTCCGTGGCGCCAAGAATCTCGTCTCGAAGGCCATGGTGGCCGCCCTGCTCGGTGAGTCCCCGAGCCGCCTCTACGACGTCCCGCGTATCCGGGACGTCGAGGTGGTCAGCGGACTCCTCGAGCTGCACGGGGTGAAGGTCTCCGCCGGCGCCGAAGACGGTGAGCTGGTGATGGACCCCACCAATGTGGAGAGCGCCAGCACCGACCAGATCAACGTGCACGCGGGCTCGAGCCGGATCCCGATCCTGCTCTGCGGCCCGCTGCTGCACCGGCTCGGTCACGCGTTCATCCCGGACCTGGGCGGCTGCCACATCGGCCCGCGGCCCATCGACTTCCACATCAGGGCGCTGCGCGAGTTCGGCGCGGTCGTCGACAAGACCCCCGAGGGCATGCACCTGAGCGCCCCGAACGGTCTGCACGGCGCCAAGCTGGAACTCCCGTACCCGAGCGTCGGCGCCACCGAGCAGGTGCTGCTCACCGCGGTCCGCGCCGAGGGCGTCACCGAGCTGCGCAACGCCGCCATCGAGCCCGAGATCATGGACCTGATCTGCATCCTGCAGAAGATGGGCGCCATCATCACGGTGCACACCGACCGGGTCATCGAGATCCAGGGCGTCCCCCGGCTGTACGGCTACGAGCACAAGCCGATCCCGGACCGCATCGAGGCCGCCAGCTGGGCCGCCGCCGCGCTCGCCACCCGTGGCGAGATCGAGGTGGTCGGTGCCCGCCAGGCCGACATGATGACGTTCCTGAACGTCTTCCGGTCCATCGGCGGTGAGCTGAAGATCACTGACGACCGGGTGGCCCGCGACGGTGTGACCGGCGCCGAGGGTGGCATCAAGTTCTGGCACCCGGGCGGCGAGCTGAAGGCCGTCGCGCTGGAGACCGATGTGCACCCCGGCTTCATGACCGACTGGCAGCAGCCGCTCGTCGTCGCGCTCACCCAGGCCCGGGGCATTTCGATCATGCACGAGACGGTGTACGAGCAGCGGCTCGGATACACCGAGGCGCTCAACTCGATGGGCGCCACCATCCAGGTCTACCGGGACTGCCTCGGCGGCACCCCGTGCCGTTTCGGCCGCCGCAACTTCATGCACTCCGCGGTCATCGCCGGCCCGTCCAAGCTGCACGCGGCCGATCTGCGCATCCCCGACCTGCGGGCCGGGTTCGCGCACCTCATCGCGGCCCTGGCCGCCGAGGGCACCTCACGGGTGTACGGCGTCGACCTGATCAAGCGGGGCTACGAAGATTTCGAGGCCAAGCTGGCCGCTCTCGGCGCTCACGTCGAGCGGCCCTGATCAGGGTTTTTGTCACGATCGACGGCGCGGTGTGTAACACACCGCGCCGTTTGGCTACGCTTCTGGGGTGTCCCCGCTGTTTCGCCGTAAGAGCACCGACCTCGTAGCCGACGCGACCGCCTCGGTGGCCGAGCCGGAATCCGCCGTGCCCACCCGCAAGGGCTACACCCCCAGCAAGAAAGAGCTGGGCGTGGTCACCCCGAAACGGACCGTCCAGGGCCGCCGCGTCCAGGATCCGGCGCCGGCCAGCCGCAAGGAGGCCTACAAGCAGCTGCGCGAGCGGCAGCGGGCCGAGCGGCTCGAGGCGTCCGAGGGCATGCGCAACGGTGACGAGCGCTACCTGCTCGCCCGTGACCGGGGCCCGGAGCGGTCGCTGGTCCGCGACATCGTCGACTCCCGCCGCACCGCCGGGTCCTACTTCATCGCCGGCGCGGTGATTGTGCTGATCGGCTCGTCGATCGCGATCCCGGCCGTGCAGCTCGCCAGCAACCTGCTGTGGGCCGCGCTGGCGCTCGCCGTGCTGATCGACAGCATCCTCATCAGCCGGCGCATCAAGAAGCTGGTCCGGGCTCGTTTTCCGGAGACCACGCAGCGGCTGGGCGGGCTTTACTTCTACGGCATCATGCGCGGTCTCACGTTCCGCCGGATGCGGGTCCCCAAGCCGAAGGTCGACCTGGGCGCCTCCGTCTGACCCCTGCCCCGCGCCCATCCTCCGTGCCCACGGTGGCCGCCCGCCGCGGCCACGGTGGCCGCCGCCCGCCGCCCGCCGCCCGCCGCCACGATCTTGCGAGGTTGCGCCGTTCCGGCAGCCGCAACCCCACAAGATCTGCTTCACGCCCGACGCGACGACCACCACAGACTTGCCGCACCGCCATCGCGGCCGCCCCGCACCGCCGCCCGCCGCGCTCCGCCCGCCGCGCTCCGCCACGATCTTGCGAGGTTGCGCCGTTCCGGCAGCCGCAACCCCACAAGATCTGCTTCACGCCCGACGCGACGACCACCGCAGACTTGCCGCACCGCCATCGCGGCCGCCCCGCGCCGCCGCCCGCCGCGCCGCCGCCCGCCGCCCGCCGCCCGCCGCCACGACCTTGTGAGGTTGCGCCGCCTGGGCAGCCGCAACCTCACGAGATCTGTCGGAGACTGGACGTGATGGTCACCGCGGCGTGAAGCGAGCGGAGGCAGCAGTGCTGGGGTGGCTATTCGAGGCCGGCCAGGCGTAGTAGGGCGGTCACGGCGGCTGCGGCGATCACCACCACTACGAATGGCGCCTTTCTCCAGGCCAGCAGGGCGCCGACCAGGACTCCCGCGGGGCGGGCGAAGCCGGCGAACTCGCTTCCGGCCATCAGCGCAGCGGTGGCAGCGAGCGCGGCCAGCAGTGCGGCGGCCGAGATCGGCAGCAGGCGCTGCAGCGAGGCCGAGAGTTCCAGGCGGTCACGGAGCAGCACTCCGCTGAGGCGGAACGCGTAGGTTCCGGCGGCCAGCACCAGGATCGCGGCGATCATCGGCGTTTCCCCTCAGAGACACAGCCGCCGCGCTCGGCCAGATGCACCGGCCGGTCAGCAGCAGCAGCGGGTGGGGCTACGGGCTCTGAAGCTGCGGTGCCCGAAGCTGCGGTGCCCGAAGCGGCGGTGCCCGGAGCTGCGGTGCCCGAAGCTGCGGCCTCTGAAGCTGCGGTACCTGGAACTACGGCCTCTGAAGCTGCGGCCTCTGAAGCTGCGGCCTCTGAAGCTGCGGTACCTGGACCCGCGGTTCCTGGACCTGCGGCTCCCGGACCAGCGGTTCCTGAAGCTGCGGTTCCTGAAGCTGCGGGCTCTCGAGCTGCGAGCTCTGGGGCTGCAGGTCCTGGAGCTGGGGGCGGGGGTGCGTTGCGGCGGCGGCCGGGGCGGAAGAGGACGGCCAGGCCCAGGAGGGCGCACATCACCGGCAGGCCGGCCGGCAGGATCGGGGTCAGGAGGACGGCCACGGCCGCGCCGGTCAAGGCTGCCAGGCGGGTTTCGCGGTCGCGTAGGGACGGCAGGATCAGGGCTATCAGGCCGGCCGGGAAGGCGGCGTCCAAGCCTAGGGCGTTCGGGTCGCCGGTGGCGCCACCCAGCAGGACACCCAGGATCACGCCGGTGTTCCACGTCACGAAGAGGGTGGCGCCGACCGTCCAGTAGATTTTGCGGCGCGCGGCCGGGTCGGATTCGGCCAGGGCGAAGGCCACCGTCTCGTCGGTCATGATGTGGCTGCCGATCAGGCGGTCGCGCCAGCGGGGGCCGATGGTGTCGGCGACCGCCAGGCCGAACGGCAGGTGGCGGGCGTTGAGCAGCAGGCCGGCCAGGACGGCCGCGATCGGGTTGCCGGCCGCCAGCAGGCCCACGGCCAGGAACTGGGCGCCCCCGGCGAAGACCAGCACCGACATCATGACCGGAACCCAGGCGGGTAGCCCGTACGCGATGGTGATGGCTCCGAAGGACGCGCCGACCGCAAGCGTGGCGGCTGCCAGGGCGCCGATGTCTCGCAGCTGGGCGCGTGTTCGATATAACGTCCCCATAGTTCGACATGCTGAACGATACGCGAGTGTTCGTCAAACCGAACGCTGTAGACCGATGGAGCGAACATGCAGCAGCCGGCACCGCCGCTGGCCGTCATCGCCGCCGCCCTGCGCCGGGAGCGGGACCGGGCCGGGATCTCGCTGACCGAGCTGGCCCGGCGGGCCGGACTGGCCAAGTCGACCCTGTCCCAGCTGGAGTCCGGCAGCGGCAACCCGAGCATCGAGACGCTGTGGGCGCTCGGTGTCGCGCTCGGCGTCCCGTTCAGCCGGCTGGTCGAGCCGCCGTCGTCGCCGGTGCGCGTGGTACGGGCCGGCAGCAGCCCGCGGGTCCGGGCGGAGGGTGCCGACGTCTACGGGACGCTGCTGTCCGCCGGGGTCCCGGGCACGCGTCGCGACGTCTACGTGCTCGAACTCGAGCCGGGGGCGCGCCGGGATGCGGATCCTCACATTCCGGGCAGTGTCGAACACATGGTGGTGGCCGGGGGCCGGATCCGCACCGGGCCGGTCGATGAGCTGGTCGAGGTCGGGCCCGGTGACTACGTCACGTTCCCGGGTGACGTGCCGCACAGCTACGAGGCGCTGGAGCCGGGCTCATGGGTGATCCTGGTCATGGAACACCGCTGAGCCCAGCCGCCGAAGCATCGCGAACAGCCCGGTAGGTCAGCGCTCGGTGTAAAGGCGGGCCACCACGTCCTCGATGTCGGGTTCGACGACGGACAGGTCGCGGACCGCGACGGCGGCCACCAGGCCGGCCACCGCCACTCCGGCAGTGACCGAGTCCAGGGTGAACGTCACGCGATGACCATTAGCGGTCACCGAGGTGAGCGTCGTGCCGTCCAGGGTGAAGCCGTCGGGCAGGGGCCTGTCGAGGTCGGCGACGAGGCTGCGACGGGAACCGTACCGGGCGTGCAGCGCCTCGATGCTGCCGTCGTGCACCACCCGGCCGTGGTCGATCACGACGAGGCGCTCACAGAGGCGCTCGATGTCGGCCAGGTCGTGGGTGGTAAGCACCAGGGTCACGTCACCGGTACGGCCCAGCTCTGCCAGGAACGACCGGACCGCCTGCTTGCTCACCACGTCCAGACCGATCGTCGGCTCGTCGAGGAACAGCACCTCGGGGCCGTGCAGCAGGGCCGCCGTCAGCTCGCCGCGCATCCGCTGGCCCAGCGACAGCTGCCGGACCGGTGTGTCCAGGAACTCGTCCAGGTCCAGCAGGTCACGGCAGCGCCGCAACCGGGTCGCATGGCCGGCGGCCGGCACCCGGTAGACGTGCCGGAGCAGCTCGAACGACTCTCGCAGCGGCAGGTCCCACCACAGCTGCGAGCGCTGGCCGAACACCACGCCGATCCGCAGCGCCAGCCTGGTGCGCTGCGGGACCGGGGTCAGGCCGCACACCGACACCTCGCCGGAGGAGGGCGTCAGCACTCCGGTGAGCATCTTCAGGGTCGTCGACTTGCCGGCGCCGTTCGGGCCGATGTAACCGACCATCTCACCGCGCTCGATGGTGAGGCTCACGCCGTCCACGGCGGCTACCGTGCGTTTCAGCCGCCGGAATCGGCCTGCTTTGACCCGTACAGTGAAATCCTTCTTGAGGTCTTGCATTTTGATCATGACCCGGTGCTCCGGTAGTGGCGGATGCCGGCGCGCCAGACACCGGCGGCGATCGTGGCCGCGCCGAGCGCGACCAGCGGAGACAGGAAACCGGCCCAGGCCGGCAGACCGAGCGGATCAGCGCGGCCCAGCAGTGCGAGCGCCGGCTGGTAGGCGACGAAACCGAATCCCAGCGCGTACGCGAAGAGATTGCGGAACCAACTGCCATAAACCGAGATGGGGTACGAGGTGAAGTCGCGCCCGCCGTAGGTGAAGGCGGCACCGATCTCCCCGGAGTCGACCCACCAGAACGCCAGGCTGGCACTCAACACGAAGATCGACCCGAAGAAGACCGTCGCCGCGAGCGGGGTCAGCACGATCAGAAACAGTCGTAGCGGCGTCCAGTGGATGTCGTTGGCCGCGACCGCGACACCGAGCACCACGAGGCCGAACACCACCCGCAGCGTCTTGCGGATCGGCAGGTCCATCAGCAGGAGCTGCGGCAACGCGGGCAGCGGACGGACCAGCACCGCGTCCAGCGTCCCGGCCCGCACGTAGGTCTTCAGGCGATCCACGTTACCGACCGCGAAGTCGGCAAGGGCGAAACCGGCCGAGCTCAGGCCCACGATCAGAACCGCCTCGCGCAGCGAGAACCCGCCCACCTCCGGGGTCGCCCGGAACAGCACCAGCACCGTCAGCACGTCGAAGACGGTCGCGCCCATGTTGCCGAACACCTCGACCAGGAACGAGGCGCGATAGACGGTCACCGACCGGATCTGCGCGACACCCAGAGCCGCATAGGCCCGCCATTCACCCACCCTGTACCACCAGGCGCTTCTCGGCCCGCCGCTGCAACAGCCCGGCCAGCGCCAGCATCGCCACCGCCCACCCGGCCTGCACCACCACCAGACCGGCCTGCAATGCCGGGCCGTCCCGTTCGGCGATCACGTCGAGCGGCGCCTGCAGCAGGCTCGGCAACGGTGTCGCCAGCCACAGCATCACCAGGAACTCCTGCGGAAGCAGCCGCAGCGGGAAGTAGAGGCCACCCAGCACCCCCGAGCCGAGAGTCCACAGCGTGATCGGGCCGCGGGCGTCCTGCAACCAGTAGGCGGTCGAGTTCACGACATAACGGCACCCGAAACAGATGATCACCGCGAGGAGTACGGACAGCGCGAACAGTGGCACGGTCTGCCACCGCTGCGGGGTGTGCAGCGGGAAGAACAGGGCTCCGGCCAGCAGCGGCGGTCCGAACCGGGTCATCATGCCGTGCAATGCCCGGCCCAGGTCGGCGGCCAGATAGGCGGTGACCGGGGCGATCGGACGTAACAGGTCGGCCGCGATGTCGCCGGTGCGGATCCGATCGGCCAGCTCGGTCCAGCCCCAGATGCCGATGACGCTGAGTAGACCTTGGCCCACCCAGACATACAGGGCCAGCTGTTCGGCGTCGTAACCGCCCGGACGCTGCCCCGCGGCCTGCTCCGCCACCGCGAGCAGCACGTAACACCGGAGGAAGCCGAACACGATGTTGGTGAACGTTCCGGCTATGGTGGCTTGCCGGTAGGTCGCGTACCGCCGGAAACCCGAGCCGATCAGCGCACCGAAAGTAGCGACGGAGGCGCGGAACGGACCTAATCGAGAGATCGTCGGCACGCTGGCGTCTCGCTGGTCCACGCCGTTAATCTCCTTTCCAAACCCCCGCAACGGAGCCGGGCGACTCTACGCGGGTCCCCGGTTCGGGCGCGGCTCATTTTCTGACCGGTCTCATATATCTGACAGGTGGAGTTCGCCGTGACGGAGCGTTGCCATTCGACGGGCCACCCATGGGGCGCCCGATGAACGGCTGGAGCTCCCGGCCGGGCGACAGCTGGGACGACGAGCCCGCCTGGGTCTACGAGATCACCTGGGAGTGGGAGCCGCTGCCCGGGCAGCGCTATCCCGGCGACCCGGGCCGCCGCAAGGCCGTGCACACCCCCGTCTACGAGGCATCCCGGGGCGGATCCGCGCCGGCCAGTTCGGCACCGGTGAGCGGTGCCGGCCGTGGGCGCGCCGTCGTTCCGCCCGCTGATCAGAATCAGCCGTCACGGGACTCACGGGACTCACGGGACTCACGGGACGAGCCTTCCTGGAATCGGCCCGCTCAGACGCACAACCCGATGCCCGAACAGCGGCGCGGTGCCGCACCCGTCTACGGCCAGTCCGGGCCGGTTTCCTCCGCGCCCGTCTCGCCCGGGCGGATGCCCTCCGACGCCTCCGGGTGGGGGCGTGGGCCTCAGCCTGGCTCCCCCGATCCGTCGCCGGGTGGGCAGGGGCCGCGCGGTGGTCCTGGTCAGTTCGGCGGGCCGGGCCCGCAGGGTCGTCCGGGGCAGCAGGGACCCGGCGCCGGGCCGGTTCCTCCCGGCGGCCGTCCCGGTCCTCAGGGCGGGCCTGGTTCGCAGGGCGGGCCTGGTTCGCACGGCTTTGGTCCGGGCTCTTCCGGCGGCCATCCCGGTCCTCAGGGCGGGCCTGCTTCGCACGGCGGCGGTCAGGGATCTTCCGGTACGGCGTGGACCGGTGGACCGGGCGCACCGGGACAGCCGTCGCACGGCGGGCCCGGCCGGCATGAGGGTGGGCCCGGCCGGCATGAGGGTCACCCCGGTCGTCACGAGCACGGCGCGCCTGGCCGCTTCGGCGCGCCCGTCACACCTGCCGCCTCGGCGGGGTTCCCTCCGGGTCAGGACCCGAGCTATCACGGGCGCCGTCAGGCACCGGAGCAGCAGATCCCGCGTCAGGGTGGCCCGGAACAGCAGATCCCGCGTCACGGTGGCCCGGAACAGCAGATCCCGCGTCAGGATGGCGAGCCCCGGCCGGTCAGCGGACCGACGTCGCCCGCCGGGGCCGCCTACGGCGCGGCACGTCCGGTGCCCGCCGAGGCCTTCCCGGCCTACGCCGACGACCGCCGTACGTCCCGTGACGGGCGCACCCCGGACGCACCGTTCGACCTGCGGCCCGCACCACAGGACCGGCGCTCTCCGGCCCCGTCACGTCCGGCGGCGCAGCCGACCCGCGTCACGCCGTCGCAACCGGTGAATCCGGCCGCCGTCTACCCGGCCGTGCCGGGGCACGGGCCCGGTATGCCGGTGCCCAGCCAGAGTCGTGGCATGGCCGGCGGGGCCGCTCCGGTCTCCGGGCCGGCCGGGATTCCGGGCCAGGCCGCGTCCGGGCAGGGTGTCCCCGTCGCCGGGCACGCCGCTCAGCAGATGTCGGGACATGCCGGAGTTCCGGGCCAGCCCACATCCGGGCATGCCGGAGTTCCGGGCCAGCCCACATCCGGGCATGCCGGAGTTCCGGGCCAGCCCACATCCGGGCATGCCGGAGTTCCAGGCCAGCCCACATCCGGGCATGCCGGATCCGGGTCGGTCGGATTGTCCGGCCAGGTCGGTTCCGGGCACGGTGCGGTTTCCGGAACGGCCGGACATCCCGGTCGGGTCGCGCCCGGGCAGGGGGCGTCGGTTCCCAGCACGGGTGGGACGTACCCGGCCGGGCCGGAGACGACGCAGGCGCTGCGGGCTCCTGGTGGACCGGGTCAGGCGCCTGCGAGCGCCGCCGGATCGGATCGGCACGCCGGATCCGGCGCGGCACCTGTCTCAGGGCCGGCGGCGACGGGACCGCGCGCGGGATTCCCGGCCGCCGCCGGGTCGGTGTCGGGGCACGCCTCGGTCGCGCCGGTCTCCGGACTCGCTTCGAACGGCGGAGAGTTCGGCACGGGTGCGTCCGCGGGCCATGATTTGCGCGGGATGCCGGGCGTCGCACCAGCCTCCGGGCCTGCCGGAGCGTCACCCGGACACCCGGCAGCCGGGACCCCCGGGGCGACTGCCGGCTACCCGGCCGCCGGGACGGCTGCTGGCTACCCGCCCGCCGGGACGGCTGCTGGCTACCCGCCCGCCGGGGCGACTTCTGGCTACCCAGCCGCCGGGACGGCTGCCGACCACCCGGCCCCCGGGGCGACTGCCGGCTACCCGGCCGCTGGGCCGGCTGCCGGCTACCCGACCGCCGGGACCGCCGGGGTGGCTGCCGGGCACGGGGCGGTCGCGCCGGTCTCCGGGCCCGCCGGTGTCGTGCCGCCCGGGGCCACCGGTGGACACGCGGGGGTCGCGCCGGTGTCGGGGCCGGCCGGAGGTGCCCCTTCCGGGACCGCCGCTGGACATGCGGTCGCGCCGGTTTCCGGGACGGTGGCGCACGGCTCATCCGGCACCGGAGCAGGGGGTTCGTTCCCCCGTGGACAGGAGCCTGCCGGGGGCAGTGGCTTCGGCGGCGCCGGGTTCGGCGGTCGTGGGCATGACGACGAACAGGATCCGACCCGGCCGCTCGACCCGCGGCGGCTCGGGCATGTCCCACCCTCGGAGACCCGTCACGAGGTCACGCAGAACCTGGACGATCCGACGCGGCCCTTCGGATTGCGGCGGTCCGGGGCGGAGACGTCCGGGCTTCCCGATGAGCGGGTCCGGGCGATCGATCCCCGCGGGTTCACCCCGGCGGCGCCCGGCGCGCCGGGCAACGTCGAGCGTGGTCCCGTCGCGGATCAGTGGCAGCACGGGAACGTCCAGCCAGGAGTTCGCGCCGACGCCGCCGACCCGGCTCGGCCCGAGACCGGCCGCGGGCCGGGAACCGGATGGGGGCCGGGGGCCGGATCGGCGTCCGGCACGCCGGCCGAGGTGGGCGGTGCCCGATCGTCTCCCGCAGAGCCCGCCACGCCGTTCGCGGGAGGGGCCACCACGCCGCACGCGGCGGAGCCGGCGGTGCCGTTCGCCGCGGAGGCGGGGCTCGCTCCGGTCACCGGCGCGCCGACGGCGCCCGTTCCGACGACGGAGGAACCGGAGACCCACGGTCTCGGATGGCTCCTGTCGATGAGCGGGCTCGGGGCGACCACTCCGGTTCCCGAGGCGGAACCGGTCGAGGCGGTCGAAAGCGTCGTCCCCGAGGCACGTCCGCTGGGCTGGTTCGCTCCGGTCGAAGGGGAAGACTCCGACGACGACACCCCCGCCGGAGATACTCCCGCCGGGGACACTCCTGCCGGAGCCGAGAGCACAGACGTCACGCTCACCGAGACCGGCCCGGTGCTCAGCGAGCCCCAGGACGTTCCGGCAGCGGATGGGTCCATATCACCGCAGGACGCTCCCGGTCCGGCTGAGCCCGCCTCGCTTCAGGAAGTCTCGGCGACCGGTGAATCCGCATCGCCGCCTGACCTCCCCGCACCGGTTGCACCGGCGTCGTTCCAGGATGTTCCGGCAACCAGTGAGCCGGCAGCCCTGCAAGACTTCGCTGTACAGGGTGAGGGAACCTCGCCTCAGGAAGTCCATGCAGACAGCGAATCCGCAATGCCGCAGGACGTTCCGGCTTCGACCGCGCTCGAAACGGCTCAGGACGTTCCGGCGACCGGTGAACTCGCGGCGCCGCATGAGGTACCGACGACGGCTGAACCCGTGTCGCCTCCGGAGCTTGCGGTCAGGGACGAGTTCGCGTGGCCGGGGGATGTTCCCGCCTCGCCTCACGACGTCCCGGCAGCCGGTGGCGTCGCTGCACCGCACGATGTTCCGGCAACGGCTGAAATCGCGTCGGCTCCGGAGCTCCCGGCGGGAGAGGAGACCGCCTGGTCGCGGGACCTCTCGGTGCCGGGTGGCCTCGGGGCGGACGACGGTACGGGTTCGGCCACGGCCTCGCCGGTTGAGGATGTCCGGGCTTCCGGCCGGTCCGTGTCGCTCGATGGTGATGCGGTTGCTTCGGATGACGGCATCGCGGCTACGGACGGGTACACGTCGGCTAAGGACATCACGGCGGCGATCTCGGCCGGCTCCGGGGCTGCGGGGAATGACGACTCGTCTACCGGGCTCGCCGCTGGTGAAGGCCTCACGGCTGAGACTGCGACGGCTGAGGACTCCGGCGCGTGGCCGGATCGGGTGGAAAGCTCGCGGTACGAGTCCGGTGCCGTCGAGGACGACTCGCCGGGCTCTGAGGACGGAGACGTCGAGGACACTCCGGCCCAGCTCGAACCGGATGCCGCCCCGCCGGAGGCGGCTGAGCCGGCCCTCGCGGACGCCTCGGACAGCGTGCCGCAGTCTGATCTCGGCGAGTCGGGCGTCACACACCACGACGTGGCCGGCGGTCCGGATGACCTGAGCGGGCCGGTGACGGGTTCCGAGGACGGCCCGTCGGATACCGCAGCGGCCGGGGCCGGGGTGGTCGCCGGATCGTCGCCGGTCGAGGAGGAGGACGAGGAGGAGGACGAGGACACGGTCTTCGTCTCGCGGGTGCTTTCGGCCGAACCGGAGACCACCGTGGCCGAGGATGCGGATCCGGTCGGCGAGCCGGGTGTCTCGTCGCTCCCGCACGGTGATCCGGGCGGATTGTGGAAGGTCGAAGAGCCGGCTTCGGAGACTCTCGACGAGCCCACGCTCGTCGTCAGCCGCCGGACGGACGCCGAGGACGTCACACTCTCACCTGAGGCGGCCGATGAGCCGACCGCGGTGGTGGTGGCCGGGTCCGATGAGGAGACCCTCGTCACCCGGGCAGAGCCGGTCGAGGACATCGACGAGGCCGGCGGGAAGCCCGACGTGGCGCTTGCCGGACCCGGGGTGGCCGAGGAGGGCACCGCTCCGGAGGGGGCCGCTCCGGACGTACCGCAGAAGAAAGACCTCGAAGCCGGTGCCGCGGCAGAGACCGATGGGGAACCGGCGTCGCGCAAGGGTCTGCCGGAGGCGAAGGTCGAGCCGGTACGCCAGCGGCGGGACCAGCCGGCTCCGGCCGACCGGCGGCGGGCCGATCCTGAGCAGATCCTGGCGTCCTACCCGTGGACCTTTGACCCGCAGACGCTGCGGGAGCAGGTCGACGAGCCGGACCGGCTGTGGGATGTGGCGGATCGGCTCACCGACCGGCTGGAGTTCGCCGAGCGGGACAACGTCCGGGCGGGGCTGCTGAGTCTGCGTGCGGTGGTTCATCGGATCCTGGGTGAGCTGGACGACGCGCTCGCCGACGGGCGGGAGGCGCTGCGGCACGCGGAGGCCGCCGGTGATCTGCGGACCACCGCGATCGCGCGGGCCCGGCTGGCGCACGTGCTGCAGTGGCGGGGTGAGTTCGCCGAGGCGGACCGGATCTATGCCGAGATCGACTCGCCGGAGCTGCCTTCGCGGCTGCGGGCGGAGATCCGGGAGCTGGCCGGGCGGTCGGCGTTCGAGCAGGGGCGTTATCTCGAGGCGGTCAATCACTTCGAAAGAGCCTTGGATGTACGCCGGGGCGAGGACCCGGACCTGGTCGAGCGGATCGAGCTGGCTCTCGACGCGGTCGCGCGGCGCACCGGTGACGGCTGGGGACCCTACCCGCGGAGCCGGGACGAGGTGCTCGGGCTGCCGGACGCTCCGGTTCCGCTGCTCGACGACGGTGCCGGGCTGTGGGGGTACGCCGCCGCGGTCGAGCCGCGCTATGCGGAGGCGCTGCCGTTCGCCGAGGGTGGCGCCTGGGTGCGTAAGCCCGATTCGGCCGCGTGGGAGCTGATCGACCCGCACGGTGAGCTGCTGATTCCGGCGGCTCACGGGTACGTCCGGGTGAGCCGGTTCTCCGAGGGCGTCGCCTGGGTGGCCCGTGACGACGGTGGCTGGTTCGCCATCGACCGGGAGAACCGGATGGTCGGGGCGGCCGGCGGGTTCGAGGAGGCGCGGCCGTTCCGGCGCGGGCTGGCCCTGGTGCGGCAGGGTGGCGTCTGGGGCGCCGTCGACCGGCACGGGCGGATCGTGGTGGCGCCGCGGTTCCAGGGGTTCGCGACGGTGCTGCACGTCGGCGGGCCGGTGGACGGGTTCACCGACGACGGGCTGGTGGTCGTGGACGCCGGCGAGCGGTTCGGGGTGCTGGACCGGGCCGGGCGGGTCGTGATCGAGCCGGTGCACGCGGCCGTGGTGATCCACCCGGGGGCGTTCCTGGTGCGTAACGCCGCCGGGTTGTGGGGCGCGCTGAGCCGTACCGGCGCGCCGATGATCGACATGGGCCACCGTGACGTCGCCTCGCTGGTCGACGCGCTGCCGGAGGAGACACGGCCGGTTCTCTAACCTGAGGGGATGGAATTCCGTCATCTCGGCCGTTCCGGCCTGTTGGTCAGCGAGATCGCCTACGGCAACTGGATCACCCACGGTTCACAGGTGGAGGAGGAGGCCGCGATCGCCTGTGTGCGCGCGGCCCTCGACTCCGGCATCACCACCTTCGACACCGCCGACGTCTACGCCGGCACCCGTGCCGAGGAGGTGCTGGGCCGGGCGCTGAAGGGTGAGCGCCGTCAGGGGCTGGAGATCTTCACGAAGGTGTTCTGGCGGACCGGTCCCGGCCGGAACGACAGCGGCCTGTCCCGCAAGCACATCATGGAGTCGATCGACGGGTCGCTGCGGCGGCTCGGCACCGACTACGTCGACCTCTACCAGGCCCACCGGTACGACCATCACACTCCGCTCGAGGAGACGATGGAGGCCTTCGGCGATGTCGTACGCCAGGGCAAGGCGCACTACATCGGCGTGTCGGAGTGGACCGCCGAGCAGATCCGGGCCGCGAAGCCGCTCGCCGACGAACTGCGTGTCCGGCTCGTCTCCAACCAGCCGCAGTACTCGATGCTGTGGCGGGTCATCGAGGCCGAGGTGGTGCCCGCCTCGCAGGAGCTGGGGCTCGGTCAGATCGTCTGGTCGCCGCTGGCGCAGGGCGTGCTGACCGGCAAGTACAAGGCGGGGCAGCAGCCGCCGGCCGGTTCGCGGGCCACGGACGAGAAGTCCGGAGCCGGGTTCATCGCCCGCTGGATGGAGGACGACGTGCTGAACGCGGTCGCCCGGCTCGAACCGCTGGCGGCCGAGGCCGGGCTCACCATGGCCCAGCTGGCCGTCGCGTGGGTGCTGCAGAACCGGAACGTCTCCGCGGCGATCATCGGAGCGTCCCGGCCCGAGCAGGTCAGGGACAACGTCAAGGCGTCCGGGGTGAAACTGGACGACGGCCTGCTGAAGGCGATCGACGAGATCGTGGAGCCGGTCGTGACCCGCGATCCGTCGCTCACCTCCAGCCCGGCCGAGCGTCCGTGACGCCTTCTTACTGCGCTTACTGCCAGAACCTCATGAGCTGCAGTCCGGCGGCGTAGAGCTCCCAGTCGACGCCGATCAGCCCGGCCAGCCAGTCCACGCCGGTGAAGAACCACGTGCCCACCTGGGTCTGCCACAGCAGCAGGAACAGCACCAGGAAGCCCCAGGGCGCGATCAGGTTCCACGCGCGCTGGTAGGCCGGGCTGAGCCACGGCTGGATGATGCCGCCGCCGTCCAGGCCCGGAATCGGCAGGAAGTTCAGCACGCTCGCCGTCACCTGCAGGAACGCCAGCGCGGCCAGGGCCGCCCAGAACGGCCCGTGGCTGTCGTCGGTGAGCGTCACCCGGCCACCGCCGACGACCACCTCCGGCGCCAGGCCGGTCAGGAAGGGGAACGCCACCACGATCGCGAGGACCACGTTGGTCAGCGGGCCGGCCGCGCTGATCAGTGAGTCCTTCACCTTGCTCTGGATGTAGCGGTGGTCGACCCAGACCGCGCCACCGGGCAGGCCGATGCCGCCGAGGATCACCACGACCACCGGCAGCACGATCGACAGCAGCGGGTGGGTGTACTTCAGCGGATTGAGCCGCAGGTAGCCCCGCTCGGCGACGGTCACGTCACCGGAGAAGTAGCCGAGCACGGCGTGGGCGTACTCGTGCAGGCAGAGCGAGATCAGCCAGCCCGAAATGATGAACAGGAAGACGTCGATCTTGATGTTGCCGAAGTTCGTCCAGGTCATCACACCGCTCACCGCGAAGACGGCGACGATACCGACGAAGACCGGGCTCGGCACGAAAGCGTTGCGTGGAGTGCGGGTGTAGACCGGTTCGTACGTCACGGCGATCCGCTCACTCGGCCGGGAGAAGGCTCATCTGGTAGTCGACCCGGTCGTCCTCGACCAGGGTGACCGTGCTGACCCCGGCGGCCTGCAACTGCCGCCACTCCTGGCCGATCCACGACTCGGCGTCGGCCTGACTGCTGAACGACTCGTCCGGGCCTTCGACCGGCTTGCCGTCGACGTCTTCGTACCGCCAACTCCACGGCATACAGCCGCCCCCTCACGTCATACCTCGGTGGGCTTCCACCCTACGGGTTCCGGCTGTGCGACCCGGCTCTAAGGTACGGGGCATGTCCGAAGATCGGTGGAACACGGTTCTGGTGCTCGGTGGTATCCGGTCCGGCAAATCCGGGTTCGCCGAGTCCCTGGTGGCCGGCGCGACCTCGGTGCGGTACGTGGCCACCGCGACCGGCGGCGAGGACGACCCGGAGTGGCTGGCCCGCATCGAAGCTCATCAGCGGCGGCGCCCGCAGTCCTGGACGACAGAGGAGACCGGCGCGGATCCGGCGGCGCTCACCGAGTTGCTCCGGCAGGCCGGGGCGGACGAGACCGTGCTCGTCGACGACCTGGGCGGCTGGGTGGCCGCGGTGCTGAACCCGGCCCGGCAGCCCAACGACGACGAGGCCGACGTGGCGGCGCTCGCGGCGGCCGTCCGTGAGACCGCGGCCCGGGTGGTGCTGGTCAGCCCCGAGGTCGGGTTGTCGCTGGTGCCGGTGACACCGGTCGGGCGGGCGTTCACGGACGCGCTGGGCACGACGAACCAGTCGCTGGCCGAGGCCGCCGACGGTGTCGCGCTCGTCGTCGCCGGGCAGCCGACCTGGCTCAAGGGCGGCCCGCTCGCCCCGATCAAGGCGGCCCCGGCCGTCTCCCGGCCGATCGCCGTGCCCACGCCGTCGACGCCCGCGCCCCCGCCGCCGCCCGTCACCGTGGTCGCGCCCGAGCCCGAGCCCGAGCCGGCGCCCGTGCCCGCGCAGGTCAGCGCGCTGTCCGGCGCCACGATGACGCTGCCGCTGGTCGCGTCCGGGCTCACCGAGATCACCCCCGGCATGGACCTGCCCCTGCCCAGCTCCGACGCCGGCCCGGACGCGCGGGAGCGCCTGTCCCGGCTGGACCTGCCGGGCGGCGGGCTCGGCACGCTCGAGGAGGCCGTCGAGTTCGCCGCGGCCACCCAGGACACGGTCACCCCGCGGGCCTGGACGACAGCCCGGCTCGTGGTGATCGGCGGCCGGCGCAGCGGCGGGGCGATCGCCGGCACCGACACCGCCGATGTGGAGCGCCGGATCGCCGAGGCCGAGACCGGAACCGGTCTGCTCGGCCGCCTGGCCGGCCAGGCCGGAGCAGACATCTCGGTGCTGCGGACCGAGCCGGCCGGCGCCATGGAGGACGGGCCGGTCGCCGACGAGGCCGCCGTCGAGACCGCACTCCGGCAGGGCTGGCAGCTCGCCGACGGCGCCGCCGACGCGGGGCGCGACGTGATCGTGCTGGCCGGCATCAGCGCCGGCATCGAGGCCGCCGCGACCGCGGTGCTCGCCGCCACCACCGGGGCCGAGCCGGTCGCCACGCTGCCGCGGGTGCCGGCGCCCGGCGGCCGGTTCGACGACGCGGCCTGGATGGTCCGCTGCGCCACGGTCCGCGACGCCATGCACCGGATCCGGCAGGAGCCGCGCGGCGCCACGGACATCCTGCGGGAGATCGGCGGCCTGGACATCGCGGTCGCCACCGGGCTGCTGCTCGGCGCCGCCGCCCGCCGCATCCCGGTGCTGGTCGACGGCCCGCTCGGGATCGCCGCCGGGCTCGTCGCCCGCGACCTGGCCAGCCAGACCCGGCACTGGTGCCTGCTGCCGGAGGCGGGCACGCTCACGCTGGTCAAGCAGGGTGCGGACGTGCTCGGGCTGACCGCGGTGCTGCAGATCGGGCTGGACCTCGGCGAGGGCGCGAACGCCCTGTCGGTGCTGCCCGTGCTGCGGTCGGCGATCGGGCTGGCGTCGGCGCTGCCGGTGCACCCCGCGCTGCTCGGCGAGGTCGGTGACGGCGGTCTCGGCCTGCCTGAGGAGACCGGCGACGAGTTCGACGCCGAGGAGTTCGCCGAGCCGGAGCCGCACGGTCCGGGGCCGGCCACCACGGGTGTCTGACGGGATCCGGCTGGCCGTCACGACGCTGACGGTGATGCCGCTGCGGGCGGGCCGGGTGGACCGGTCCACCGCAGCGGTGGCGATGGCGGTGGCGCCCGTGGTGGGTGCCGCGCTGGGGCTCGTGCTGGCCGGTCTGCACCTCGGCCTGCGGGCTGCGGGGTCGCCGGACCTGGTCGCGGCCGGGATTACGGTCGCGGCGGGGGCGCTGCTGACCCGCGGGCTGCATCTGGACGGGCTGGCGGACACGGTGGACGCGCTCGGGTCGTACCGCTCGGGGGCCGCGGCCCTGGAGATCATGAAGAAGCCCGACATCGGGCCGTTCGGGGTGGTCGCGCTGGCCGTCACCGTGCTGATTCAGGCCGGGGCGCTCACCGCGGCCGGTCCGTGGGCGATCGTGACGGCCTGGGCGGCCGGACGGCTCGCGATCACGGTGGCCTGCCGCCGTGGGGTGCCGCCGGCCCGTCCGGACGGTCTGGGCGCGATGGTGGCTTCCACGGTGCCGCTGTGGGCGGTCGCGGCCGGCGCGGCCTCCGTCGTGGCTCTCGGTCTCGCGGCGGTCCCTGATCGTCCGTGGCAGGGGCCGGCCGCCGTCGTCATCTCACTGTTCGCGGTGGTCCTGCTTCTGCGTCATGCGGTACGCCGATTCGGCGGCATCACCGGCGACGTGCTGGGCGCGTCCGTCGAGCTGGCGGTGACGCTCACCCTCGTGACCGTCACCCTCGCCTGAACCCTCGCCATCCCAGCCGGGTCATACCGCTGTCTTCCGCGGCCTGAGACAGCGGTGCGGCACAGCCACCGGAATCCCGCCGGGTCGTACCGCTGTCTCGGAGCGGCCGAGACAGAGCGGTACGACCCGGCTGCGGAGATCCGTCAGTGGGTGGACGGGGTCACGAATGGCGGCTTGACCAGGCGGGCCTCGGTCCGGCGGCCGCGGATGTCGATCTCCACGAGGTCGCCGTCGGTCAGGGCGGCGTCGGTGTCGATGAGGGCCAGCGCGATGCCGACCTTCTTCGTCGGGGAGAACGTGCCGCTGGTCGTCTCACCCACGGCGCGCTCCCCCGCGTACACACTCATGTGCCCTCGTGGGATGCCGCGCCCGGTGACTTCCAGGCCCCGCAGCTGCCGCCGCGGCCCGGCGGTCTTCTCGGCCTGAAGGGCCGCCTTGCCCCAGAAAGCCGGTTTGTCCCAGCCGACCGCCCAGCCGGAGCGGGCCTGGACCGGGCTGATGTCGAGGGTCAGCTCCTGGCCGTGCAGCGGGTAGCCCATCTCGGTGCGCAGCGTGTCGCGGGCGCCGAGCCCGCACGGGCGGACACCGGCGTCGATCACCGCGTCCCAGACGGCGGGCGCGTCGTCCCACCCGACGACGAGCTCGTAGCCGTGCTCGCCGGTGTACCCGGTGCGGCAGACGGTCAGCTCGACCGCCGCTGACGAGGCGCCCCGGAAGGACGCCGTGTCGAACGACATGTAGCCGTGGCCGGTGGGCAGGCCGAGCTTGCCGAGGATCTCGGCCGACTGCGGGCCCTGAACGGCCAGGATCGCGAAGTCGCGGTGCTCGTCGGTGACCGTCAGCCCGTCCGGGGCGGCCGCGGCGAGGCGGCGGACCACCTCGGCGGTGTTGGCCGCGTTCGGGATCAGGAAGACGTGGTCGTCGTCGTGCAGGTAGGCGATCAGGTCGTCGACCACGCCGCCGCTGGAGTCGCAGCACAGCGTGTACTGCGCCTTGCCGGGGGCGATGCGGCCGAGGTCGTTGGTGAGGCAGGCGTTGACGAAGGCGGCCGCTCCGGCGCCGCGGATCCGGGCCTTGCCGAGGTGCGACACGTCGAAGACGCCGGCCGATTCACGGACCGCCGCGTGCTCCTTGAGGACGCCTCCGCCCGCATACTCCAGCGGCATGTCCCAGCCACCGAACGCGGCGAATTTCGCACCCAGCGCGGCGTGGCGATCATGCAGAGGGGACTGAAGCGACGCGGCAGACATGAGACTCAACTTACCGGTGACCTTGGCCAGGTTTCCGAGCAGGTCAGCCGTTTGACGACCCCTAAACCGGCCACCACATCGGCACGTCCAAAGCATCGGCCAACCGGTCGGACATCCCCGGGACAACGCCGTCCCGTGGGAGTTCGCTCCCCCGGACACACGATCCCCGCCGCATACGCTGCGTAGCAGAGTCGTCACATGGATCTCATCGCCGAGTACCGCAGCCACCTCACCGACCTCGCCCGCTCCCCCCGCACCATCGACGACTACGAGGGCATCCTCCGCCGGGCCGACCGCCAGCTCCCCCACGGCCTCGCCGGCGCCTCCGCCGACGAACTACGTGCCTGGATCTTCGTCGACCGGAGAGGCCCAGCGTCGCGCCTGCTCTACCGCACCATCGTCTGCGGCTTCTTCGCCTGGGCGACCTGCCCGCCCGACGACCCGGACACCCCATGGCTCGACTACGACCCATCCCGGCACCTCCCGCAGGTGCGGCGGCCGCGCCGTAAGCCGAAGCCCGTCAGTACCGAGCAGCTCACCGACATGCTCGGCCGGGCGACCGCCCCGTACCGAACCTGGTTCCTGCTCGCGGCCTACGCCGGGCTGCGGTGCGTGGAGATCTCCCGCTGCGACCGGGAGCACGTCACCGAGGCCCAGGTATGGGTGCCGTCGGGCAAGGGCGACCGGGAGCGCTACGTGCCGACGCACCCGGCACTGTGGCGGGCGGTCGCCGACCTGCCGGCCGGACCGATCGCCCTGGACCACGACGGCGTGACCCGGCTGACCCCACAGAAGGTCGCACACCGCGGTAACCACCAGCTGCGCAAGATGCAGGCCGGCGCGTCGATGCACCGCTTGCGGCACTGGTTCGGCACGCAGACGTACGCCCGGACCAAGGATCTCCGGACCGTCCAGGACCTGCTGGGGCACGCCGACGTGTCCACGACGCAGGGGTATGTCGAAGTCGTCGACGCGCAGCGCACCGCGGCGGTCGCGGCTCTGCCAGACTTGACGTGAAACACCAAAGGAGGCGCCGGGCTCAGTGAGAATGAGCCCGGCGCCTCTGTCTGTGCGGTTCAGCGGTAGCGGCGTACCACCCTTGCCCGGCGCCATCGCGTGTTCGCGGTACCGGCTGCGGTGATGGTGCGCTGGTTGCGGCGTTCGGCGTACTCGATGCGCGGCGACCAGGTCTCACGGCGGCTGACAACGATGACCTCGACGAGCCCGGCACGGAGCAGGTCGTAGGCAGCGTTCCAGTCACGGACGATGCCGTAGAAGTGGTAGCCGCACGCTTCACAGTGTTCGAGGCTGGCGGCGGTGGTTTCGTCGGCTCCTTCTGGACAGAGAACTGCAGCGCTTGTAGGCACGATCCCCCCGATCGTTTCCTGTTCCCGCAGGTAGCGGGGCTGGGGAGACAGTCAATCTTGGTTACCCGCCCGACCACATCCCGTAACCGGCCCGTCACGCAGTCGATCGTTTTCGGTCACCTCTCAGCCGAACGGTTAACTTTCCGTGCGACTGCCCGATTGGAACATGCGTTCCATTGCCTGCGCCGATCCGACCGTGCATGATGTCGCCCGACTAGAGACGCCTCCGGCACTGCCGGAGGCGTCAGGGATCATCTCCATAGCGTCAGGACCATGCCGCGCACGGGCCGTCTCATGGGTGCCGCCGAGATCGCGGCGCGGCTCCGCGTAGGCGAGACCAGGGCCAAGCACTACACCAGCCTCCCCACCTGGCCCGCCACCTACGACGAACTCGCCATGGGCCGCGTCTGGGCCACCGAGGACGTCGAGGCATGGATCGTCGAGCACCGGCCCGACCTCAACGAAGACGCGGACGAGTAGCCAGGGCCAGCTGACGCAGGAACCCCACCGCCTGCTCGCGGTCCTGATGCGTGCCGATCGGGGCAGAATCCCCGGGCCGCCAGGACGCCCAGCGAACGGGGAGATCGGGTAGCTGCTCGGTTGCCACGTAGCCCAGCACCTCACTGCCGTCGACGATGAGTTCGCGGGTCATGCGCGCCTCCATCCGCCGACCGCGACACCGCAGTGCGGGCACGGCTCCTGCCGCTGGTTGGGGTTCGTGCCGGCCGGGAAGTCCGTCTTCTTGCCGCAGAGGTAGTGCAGCCAGGTCACCATCGGCGCCACGCCCCGGACGGGTCGCGCCAGCCGAACAGCAGGCGGCTGTCGGGGATGGGCCCGAACTCGCGGCCGGGCGGGTAGGTGGCACTCAGGCGCACGTAGGCGCCGTGGTCGGTTCGGCGTGAGACGATCGCGAACCGCTGGAACTGAAGGATGTACGGGTCGTCGTCGGTCGGCACCACAGTCACTTCGGCACCTACGTGCGGTCGCATACCGCCTCCCCAGGAAGAGCGGCAGGGCGGACATTCCACTGGTCACCGCCTCGCCGCGGGCTGGCGCGGACGGACGGGGTTCGCCCATCTCTGGGATCCCAGAACCGCCCGCACCGCAGGACTTTAGGACCCGCTAGGAGGATCGTCTAGAGCAACCGGGTCTTACGTACCAGTAAGGGTGAAGTCACTTAGCGTCTGATCTTGTGGACCTGAGCGACGTACGCATCATGGGCACGGCCGAGATCGCCGCGCTGCTCAACGTCACGCCCGCACGGGTCTCGCAGATCGCCGACAGCCGCAAACTCGACTTCCCGCGCCCGCGCTGGGAGATCAAGGCAGGCCGGGTCTGGCTCGCCCAGGACGTCGAGGCGTGGGTCGCCGAGCATCGGCCAGCGCTCGCCGAGGAACCCGAGGGTTCGTAGCTACCCGCGCGGCCCGTACTTCCGGTTGAGCGTCGACTTGCTCAGCCCGGTCTCTTCGCACAGCACCGTGTCCGGCACGCCCGCGACCCGCGCAGCGTGCGCGTCAGTCCACGCTTGATCTTCAGTGTCACGGGCTTTCTTCGCCGATTTCACCGCCACCGCGAGCAGTCTCCGCTGCTCATCGGTCAGTTCGGTGATCGGCCTTGGCATGGCGGTCACGCTATCACCCCTGTCTCACTTGACACACGGTCCTGTGTGGCGTGTACGTTGTTAGTGTTCCATTTGGCAAACTAACACACCGTCGGGATGGCGAGGCAGGACCACGTCGTCGGCCACCCCGGACCCAGACCCGCCGACTGCGGAGGAACCCCGTGACCATCACCGCCACGCCGCCGCGGCGCACCCGCGAGCAGCTCCTGACCGAAGCCCGCCAGCACGTCGGGTCCGGCTCGATCCCGTCCATCGAGACCCTGCGGGCGACCTTGCGCGTGCGCCGGGAGACCGCCGCCGACGTCTGCCGCACCCTGTCCCAGGAGCGCGCCCAGCGCCGCGCCGAACGTGCCCGCCAGGGCCGTGCCGCGTTGGCCGCGCTCGCCCGCCGGAAGAGGCCGCGCCCCCGCCCGGCCGTGGTGATCGCGTCCGTCCCCGAAATCGCCCCGGCCCCGGCCGCCGAGCTGGCCGCGCCCGCGCCGGTCGAGGTGACCGGGATCGTTCGAGACAAGGCTGTCGCGCCGGTCGCCAAGGCTGCCCAGACCCCTCCCCGCCCTGCTAAGCCGCTTCGCACGTGGCCGGTTCTGATCCTGTGCCTGCCCGCGTTCGTCGCGATCTGGGGCGGCTGGGTCGACCTCGGCGGCATGACGGGCTTCGGCGTCGTCCACCCGTTCCCCGGCATCCCCCGCCTCGAGGATTTCACGATCAACACGGCGATCACCCTGCCGTTCGGGATGGAGACCTACGCCGCCTACGCGCTGCACGTCTGGCTGTCCGGGCGCGCCCATGGCAAGGCCCTTCGCTTCGCCCGCAACTCGGCGGTCGGGTCGCTCCTGCTCGGCTTCAGCGGACAGAGCCTCTACCACCTGATGGCCGCTGCCGGCTGGACCGTCGCCCCGTGGCCGATCACCCTGCTCGTCTCCGGCATCCCCGTCGCCGTCCTCGGCATGGGTGCCGCACTCGCACACCTCGTCCGCTCAGACGCCCACCAGTAAGGAGACAGACGTGCGCGGCACGTACACCCGATGGACGCAGGGACCCGGCGGCATGCTGACCGCCGACATCCTCGGCAGCGACACCAACGTCCAGGCCTGCCCCAGCACCGGCACCGTGCTCGCCTGCGTGCCGGACCGGCCGATGTCACCGGACGAGGCCCGCATGGTCGGCGTCCGCCTGGTCGAGGCCGCGGCGCTCGCCGACGGCGACCGGAGCATCCGCAAGTAGGACCCCCGGCAACTCACCCCCCTTCACAAAGGAGAACTTCACCGTGTCGGAGACCAACGGCGGCAAGCCCCGATCCGGCTTCCTCGGCGCCGAGGACGGCGCGCTGCAGGACAACGTCGCCTTCCTGGAATGGTGCGAGCGAGCCCGGTTCGTGCTGCACGCCGGCGCCCTGGAACTCGGCATCTTCGCGTCCGAGGCCGACGCCCGGTTTCGGAAGGTGTCGCGTGGCCTGGTCATCGCCAACATGTCGTCGACCTACCGGGCCCGCCAGGTGTCCAAGCCGATCGCGCAGGCCGCCGAGGCGCTGGTGGTGGCGTCCCGGTACGTCATCACCGCGTCGAACCGGTACCAGGCCGTCTACCTGCCCGAGCTGGAAGCCGCCGGCTGGAAGGGCCACACGTCCAACTCCGCTCACGGCTTCCGGGCGATGTGATGGCGCGGAAGGCGAAGCTCCGGCCCGCCGGTGACGGGTTCGGGTCCGTACACACCGTGCGGATCCCGCTATGGCCGTACCTGGTGGCGCCACTGTGCTGCACGGCGGCGCTGCCAGGCGCCTGGGCGGGGCACCACTTCTTCGCCCGGGACGCCGGGTCCGCCGGCTGGACCGGCTTCTCCCTGGCCCTGACCGCAGTCGGGCTGACGCTGTTCGTGTTCGTCGCGTCGATGCCGCGCGGGCGGGTCATGAACTTCATGGCCACCGCGAACTCGGTGCTCGCGTTCCTGTGGCTCGTGCCGGCCACCCTGAACGGCCCGTGGTCGAAGGCGATGATCGGCACGTGGCTGCTGCTGACGCTGCTGATCTCGGTGGCGTGCGCGGTGTACCGGATCATGCGGCAGGCCCGCGGCGAGGATGACGGCAGCGGCCGGATCCTGAATGGCGAGTTCGCCGAGCTGGGCGACGCGGTGAAGCAGCTCAAGGGCGTTAAGTTCTCGCGGCCGAAGGTCGACGGGGCGAAGGTATCGGCGACGATCGAGATGCCTCCCGGCCGGACGTTCGCCGAGGTTGCCGCAGTGAAGTCCGAGCTGGCGTCACTGCTCGACGTCAAGGCAACCTCGATCCGCACCATCGATAACGCGGACTCTGAGCGCCGCGGAGTCGTCAGCGCGGTGCCCGTCGACCAGCTGCGCGATGCGATCCCCGACCCCGGCCCGTCGGCACCGGGCCGGTCCATCGCGGAGCCGATCGTGCTGGGCCGGGCCGAGGACGGCGGCGATGCCGAGGTGATCCTGCCCGGCGACCCGAAGGCCCACCGCAACGCGGTCGGCATGATGGGCGTCGTCGGCATGTCCGGCTCCGGCAAGACCGAACTGCTGCTGCGCCTGGGCAAGGAGGTCGCCACCCGCACCGACGTGGACCTGACCATCGCGGACGCCCGTAAGGCCGGGCAGCTTCCCGACTGGCTCAAGCGGGCGTCCAAGCGGGTGGCGGCCGGCGCCGACGAGGCTGAGGCGCTGCTCGACACCCTTGAAGCCCGGGTCGCCGAACGTGCCGGGCAGCTCGGCAAGCGGGGTTTCAAGCAGTGGGAGCAGGGGTGTGGCCTGCCGTTCGAGGTCTACATCATCTTCGAGGCCGCGAAGGTGGTCGCCGGAAACCCGGCGATCGTCGACCTGGCCGAGTCGGTCCGCTCGGTCGGCATGTGCCTGATCCTCGAAATGCAGCGGGCCACCTACGACCGGCTGCCGACGTCGGCGCGCAGCAACATCACCACGTGGGTCGTCCTCGGCGTCGAACGCGACGAGGATGCCGTCGCGGCCCTGTCGGAGGAGACGCTCCAGGCCGGAGCCGCACCGTGGAAGTGGAAGAACGCCCGGCCCGGCTACTTCTACCTGGAGTGGGCGGGCCGGGACCGCGAGCTGTGGTCGGCGCCGTGCCGGTCGTTCATCGAGAGCGACGAGCAGCGGGCCGCCGACGTCGCCGAGGTGCTCGGCTGGACGGACGCTCCCGTCGCGGACGTCCAGCCGGCACCGAAGCCGGAGGTGGAACCCGAGCCGGAGGAGATGCCGGGGCTGGATCCGGGCGACCCGCCGGACGACGTCGACCCGGCCGAGCCGATCCGGGTGCCGGACGACTTGCCCCGGATTCCGCTGGGGGAGGGCCGCAAGCTGCCGACCGCGGTCGCCATGGACCTGCTCCGCTCGCACATCTGCGACCTCGGCGACGCCGGCGCCGAGTACGTGAAGCCGTCCGAACTCGGGGATGTGCTGGCGCAGACAGGCCTGTCCGGGTCGTGGCTGTACCAGGCGCTCAAGGACCTGACTGCGGGCGACGAGCCGCTGCTGGCCAAGCCTCAGCGGGGCGTCTACCGGATCCTGATGCCTGCCCCGGTGTGACGACGAGTGATCAAGGCCGGGCTCATGCGCACGGTGCACACCGTGCGATCGGGTCCGGCCGGGTCCTGTGTAGGGGCCCTGTGAATGCGCCATATGAAAGACGGTGCGAACCGTGTGAACGATACGAAGTCACGGAGAGTGAATCATGGGAGTAGGGATCGCCTTCGGGTTCGGGGTGATCGTCGGCGCCCTCGCAGCCTTCGCCGGTGGCCGACGATACGAGGCCGCCGCGGCGGCGAGCATGGTCGCGGCCGGCTACGTCAGCATCGCGCGGGCTCGATGGCGGGCCGCCTTCCGGTCGGTCGCGCTGGCGGCGCTCGTCATCGCCGTGGGGGCAGCCGTGGTGATGGCCAGCAGGTGACCCCAGACGCAGAGAACCGCCCCACCCGGCCGCGATGGCCAGGTGGGGCGGTTCTGTGACGGGCGCAGGAAGGTCTACGGGTTCGTTCGGCGCACCGCGCTCGGGTCGTTGGGCTCACCGACGGTCGACGTGACGATCGACGTCAGCAGCGAGGCGATCGCTGCCAGGGCGCCGACGGAGGCGACGTCGCCCCAGTTGACGTCCAGCACGCCCATGCCGTCGCCGGTGAGCAGCGCGAGGGAGGCCTGCGCGAACGTCTTCACGGCGCGCTCGGCCGCCTGCTTCCAGAAGTTACCGGTCCACATCTTGTTGGCTCCTGTCGGACGAGTGTTCTAATGGCGGGATGGAGTGAACTCCCGGATCCGCAGCCGGACTAGGTGATCAGGCCCTCGGGCCATGCCGGCGGCGGAGGCGGGTTGCCGTCCGCGATGTGCCGCCGCAGCTGGCCGATGTAGTCACCCTGGATCCGCACGTGCCGCTCCAGTGCCGTGATCCGCGCACGGTCATCGGCCCGGCCGGCGCGCAGTTCCTTGATGTCCTCTTGGTGCTGGTCGATCATCTGGTGACCGGCGTCGGATTTCAGCTTCCGGTCCGAGCTGCGCCGAGTGAGCACGGCGGAAACGACGACCCCGATCAGCGTGAGCACAGCCCCCGCAACGCCGATCAGAGGGTCCATGGGCGCCACCTTCCCGAAGACCGGCGCGCTGCCGGAGGGATGCCGCCCGCGACCAGGAACACGAAGCCCGCGAATGCGAGCCAGATGACTGCGCTGACGTAGCCGAGCGGCACCTGGCCGGCGATCCAGCCGAACAGCGCGTTCAGCCCCCACGCCACCTTCAGTCCCACAGCGCACATGAAAGCCGGGGTGTCGTACGTCCGGAACGCGTACCAGAGGCAGATCGCGCCGACCGCGCCCCAGCAGAACGCCCATACGGTGAGCGGTGCGACTGCGTCCATCCAGGCGTTCAGCGGCGACATGGGGCGTGCGCTGGTCAGCAGGTTCAGGCAGTACACGAGGTCGAGCAGGGTGAAGAAGAGCAGCGCGGCACCGCGGCGGCCGATCCGCTGGGGAAGGGCGGCGCGCACCTGCTCGGTCACGACGCGAGACGCTCGGCGAGCTTCTGCGCTACCAGCTCGGCCAGGCCGTCAGGCAGAGACTCGGCGACCTGGGCGGCCACGGCCTCCTCGTCGAGCAGATCCTGACCGGCCAGTGCCGTCGCGGTCGCGGCCGGCAGGCTGAGCACCTGGGCGCGCAGCGACTCGATCGCCGCATCGTCTCCGGCGTTGTAAGCGGCGAGCGCGTCGAGGACAGCCTTGCGGGTGGCGGCCTGGCGGGCGTCCTCCCAGGCGAACAGGGTCCGCACGGTTCGCCTGGTTCCGTCCGCCATGACGATGTCGCGGCTGAGCAGCTCGTCGACGATTTCCTTGGCAGTGGCCATGTCGTCCTCCTCGACGCCCCAGGGGCGCGTGTCGCTCTCGGCTCGGGTCTCGTAGCGCCCTGAGAAGTGCGCGTGGTTGGTGTGAGGGTCGGAGCCGCCGTAATCGCGCGGCTCGAAGTCGTTGTCCTTGTCGTAGATCTTCCGATCGAAGATCACGTAGTTGAGGCGGCACATGTCGTCCGGGTCGAGCCACTTCGCCCGCTCGCCCGCGATAACGGCCATCACGAGGGACCGGAAGGACCGGCCCGCCGGCCATGGCCCGGTCGAGTCGATGTCGAGGGCGTGGACCTCGTTCTTCGAGTCAGCGTCGTGGTCGCGTAGAACGCGGGAGTCCTCGTCCGGGGTGTGGTCGGAGGACGAGGTGTGGCTGCTGTCGCCGATCGCGCCGTCAGCGCCCTTGTCGCGGCCCGGTGCGATGGCGTTGAACTCAGTGCGCAGCTGGACGAGGGAGGGAATGAGCACCCATGCGGCCATCGGTCCTCCTACGGCGTCGGCGGGATCTGGGCGAGCATGTCCGCAGGCCAGGGGCCGGGGGTGTATGCGGCGGCCAGGCGGGTCTGCCACTCGGCGTCCAGCACGATGCCCTTGTCGTGCAGCGCCTTCGTGACCATGCCGATGAGGGCGAGCAGGCTGAGGTTCTGCACGTACAGCTCGCGGGCGACGCCGTAGATGTTGACCCCTATCTGCTGCGTCGCCGAGGTCTGCGCGGCGAGCAGGAAGGGCACGTATTCCGGGGTGGTGAGCACCTTGCCTCCTAGAACGGGACGACGTTGATGCGGCGAGTCGCGAAGGTTCCGGTGCCGCCGCTGACGCGGTACGCCATGGTGAAGACGTTGGAGCCGGGGGTGAGGTTCTCTTCCAGGTAGGTGATGCCGTGGAAGAGCTGCCCGGTCAGGTCGTAAGAGGACGCCCAGTTGTCGGACGCTGCGATCGACGACGCTCCGGAGATCGCCACGCTGGTCCACACGTTCGTGCCGCCCACCGAGGTGCTCTGGCGGCAATGGAACGCGATCAGCGCCTTCGGGCCCGTCGTCACCGTGACCGCCGGCCCCGCCGTGCCCGCGCCGCCGGACAGTGTTGAGGTGTACGACACGGACGTCGTGGTCTCGCCGCCGTTCTGGCCGGCCGCGTCCGGGGTGCGCTGGGCGATGACGTTGGTGCCGCTGACCGCGAAGATGGAGCCCGCGACGCTGGCGAGTGCCGGGGCCGTCATCAGGAGGTTGTCGCGGACGCTGGCGTTCCACTGTGCCGCGGTGAGCGAAGCATTCGCGACCGCAGTTAACGGCGTGGACCATGCCATGGGGTCAGGCTCCGATCTCGCGGCGCCCGGCCGCGACCAGCTGCTGGTGGAGGATGCCGCCGACTGCCCGGCCGTCGAGGGTGGCGAGCAGGACCGGCCGCTCCCCGGCCAGCCCGGCGAGCGCCAGGATTTCGGGGGTGAGGCAGCCGTGGGCGGCGTTCTCGGCGAGTAGGTCCTCAAGGGTTTCGCCGGGCAGCCAGTTCCGGGTTCGCCCGACCGGCCGCATCTCCAGGATCGCCTCGATGGCCTGCGGGTCGGCGGGCCAGATCACGGGGGCGTCGATGCCGCAGCCGCCGAGCCCGGTGCACACGAAGAGGTTCTGGCCAGGATCGAGGGCGAGCGCATTGGTGCACAGCGGCCGTGGGCAGCGAGCCACCCACCGGCCCCAGTTCGCCTCGGCATAGGCCACGCCCGCCAGCGCGAGATCGGACATGCAGCGGCCTGCCTCTCGGGTCTACGGTGCGGGGATGAGTGATGCTGTGCAGGCGTTCGAACGGTGGCAGGCGCGGTGGACGCCGGAAGCCATGTCGGCCCGGGCGGCGGAGGAGCGAGCGGAGCGGGGGCAGGTACGCGAGGCGTCGCCCTTGGCGGAGCTGACCCTCGACGCCTTATGGGAGAAGCTCGGCTTTAGCCGCGAATACGCCGAGCACCTCGTCCAGCCCTACTGCTCCTGCGAATGCGGGCACGACGGCTGGCAGTACTGCCAGCACGCCAATGACCTCGGTTGGCCGGACCGGGAGTGGATCCGCTAGTAGCTGAAGACGCCCTGGTCGAAGCCCTGGCCTGCGGTGTCGAAGCGGAACATGGTGGCCGGGTTGTCGAGACCGTCGCCGACGAACCGGCCGTCGTCGAAGCCCCGGCCTGCCACGTCGAACGTGAACGGCGTGCTGACGACTGCTGGGATCTTCTCCAGGCCGAACGTGGTCACGTGCTCCAGGCCGCCGCTGCCGACGGTGTGCGAGATCTGCTCGATGAAGCAATCGCTATCCAGGCCGGTCAATGACTCGGTCAGGTGGATCCGGTCGGACAGGTTCCGGCCCAGGCACTCGGCGAGCCGGGCCGCCCCGCCTGCTCCGCGCATCGTCACGGTGATTGTCGGGAGCCGCTCGGAACGGCGCCCGACAATCAGCTGCAGGATCGCCAGGGTGTCGTACGGGTTCGCCCAGGTCGGCAGACGGCCGCCGTCGAGCGACTTACGGCCGTACTGGGCAATTGACGACGGCTCCTCCACGGTCACGGTCACCGTCGTCGACGTGATCGCCTGCGCACGCAAGCTCAGATCCTGGACGATCGCGCCGGCGGCCGAGGTGAGGGTGATAACGGTGGACTGCCCGGACGTCCGGGAGATGCCGATGGAAACCGTGCCGGACACCAGCGTGTAGTCGGTGCCCGCTACCGGGTTGAGAGCGCCGGTGAACGGCTGCCCGGCCTGCGCGGTCACCGTGACCGGGGTGCCGGCCGGGATGGTGATCAGGCCCTGCGAGGACCACACCTGCGACGGGCTGACCGCCACGGTGCGGACCTGCACGTCGGCGGAGACCGCGTTGACGATCTCCTTCCAGCCGTGGTTGTAGCTGACCGGGTCGGAGATGCACGGCTCGGTCCCGGACGACCGCCACGTTGATTGGACGTTCAGCGACTGGGTGCGGGTGAGACGGTGGTGCCGGTCCCGGAAGACGATCCGGCCCTGCCCGTCGACCGTGACCAGGGCGGCCGGGCCCTCCGAGTCGGCGAGCTGCATCAGGGCGTCGAACGCGTCGGTGTCGTCGAGCCACCAGAACGGCAGCACGGACACGCCGGCGTCCAGGTCGCGGGCGTCGGCGGGCCAGCCGATCGCGTCGAGCAGGTAGCCGATCGCCTCGCCGGTCTTGATCGCCTGGTACAGCGGGGTGGTCACCTGCACGCCACGCATCCGGCCTAGCGCGTCCATGCAGGTGGCGGGGACGGCCCGGTCGTTGATGCCCGGCTTGATCTCGAAGTCGTCGAGGTAGCCGGTGTACAGGACGGTCGTGGTGGCGCCGGATGTCGCCTGGAACTTCACCGGCCGCCCGGGCGTGACGAACCCGGCGACCGGCGAAGACGTGTTCTCCGGCGAGTAGTCGCGGCTGCGGTTGTCCAGCATGAACCCGGCCTCGCCGGGCGAGGTGGGGCTGAACTGGCGGGCCTGGTCGCGGCCGTACCGGAAGGTGAGCGGCTGGCGCTGGTCGAGGGTGCGGGCGGTGACGTCGTCGACGGCGGTGTCGGCGAACCCGTTGGCGAGCCAGTCGATCAGCAGGCGGTAGGCGGCAGGCATCAGATCCGCCCCCTGCGCTTCAGGTTGTCGACCGCCCCGGACAGCCAGTTGTCGACCTCGGCCGGGCTGCCGATGACACCGTGGTTCTCCAGCACGATCGTCACCGAGGTCCCGCCGCCGGCGCCTCCGCCGTGCATCGGGGTGACCCGCTCCGGCTGCCAGTTCTCACCGAACGAGTAGGTGTTGCCGGACGCGCCGACGCCGAAGACGGGCTCCTGGATGACACCGCCGTCCTTCATGGCGATGTGGATGTGGTTGCGGTGCGCCTCCATCAGGGACGCGTTGAAGCTGCCCTTGTTGACGCCGCGGGTGTACGCGTAGTCCCGGTTCCGGGTGCGGTGGATCAGCTCCAACGGCCGCTTGGCCGCGAGGAACGAGGCCAACGCGTCCTGGTTGTAGCCCATCCAGTCGACGGCGCGCCCGCTCCCGTGCCACAGCGGGTCGCCGGGCCGGTAGCTGTTGCCGAACTCGCCGGACAACGGGCCCGTGGCCTTGATCAGTGCGACGATGTTGCGCCACACCCCGGAGTCGCCACGCTGCGCGCCCGGACCGGACGGCCACGACCCGAAGTCCGGGGTGACCGCCTTTGCCACTTCGGCACGCGACGGGATCCGCGTCATCGCCGACGTGGCCGGGAACGGCCACGTCGCGACCCGGCCGCCGCTGGCGTAACCGGGCGCCTGACCGGTCGCGTTCATCTCGTCGAGCAGCCCCGGGTGCGCCGCCTCGATCTTCTGCCGCGACGCCTTCTTGATCACGAACTCGTCGGCGTGAACGACGCCGGCCGGGTCCCACTTGCTACCGGGTCCGGTCCAGCCGCCCTCGGCATACCAGCGGCCGTCCTCGCCCTTGATCGGCCCGTGGAAGCCCTTCGGGATGGTCCCCTTCTTCAGGGCCTGCTGGTAGACGCTGAGCCTCTGGAGCTGCGCCTCCGTGACTGCGACACCGGACGATGACACCTTGGTGTTGACCTTGTCGGGGATCTCCTCGTAGGAGCCGACAAGTCTGTCGATCTCCTTCTTCGTGAACCCGGCCTGCCGCATGGTCTTCTTCAAGTTCTCGACGTCGCGCGCGTACTTGCCGTTGGCGACATCGAGGGTCTCACCCTCGTCAATGCGGGCCTGCCGGAGGTCTTCGATGGCCTCCAGCTGGTCGAGGACCGCGGTACGGTTCTTGCGGCCTTCCTCGCTGTTCAGCGACAGGGTGCGCGCACCCGTCTTCAGCTCCGCGGTGAGGGTGACCGTCGATTCCTTCAGCTTCAGGACCGCCCGGTCGGCGGACATCTGCTGGTTGAACAGCTCCTCGAACTGCTTGTTCAGCGCCTCGGTTTGGTCCTTGGCCTGCTCGGCGGCGACAACGTAGTCGTCGAGGGAGTCCGCCGTCTTGACGGTCTGCTTGCCAGCCACCTCGACCGCGGCCGCGTACTGGGGGAACTGCTTCTTGAAGTCCTCCATTGACACGCCGTTGACCGCGAGGGTCTGCGCCAGCCGGTCGAAGGCGGCCTTGGCCTCCGAGGCCTTGCCGCCGGAGACGAGCTGGGCGAGTGCCTGGTCGACGGAAGTGACGCGTTCCTTGGTCCGGGCCAGCGACGTGTTCGTGCCGTCAAGGCCCGGGATGATGGACTCGAGGCCGCCCTGCAGCCCGCGCGCCCATGCGTCCTTCGTGGTGTCACGCGCCATGATCTGGAACGTGCCCTGCAGATCCTTGAGGTCGTCGCCGAGCACCCGGGACGTCTCGCCAGCGAGTTTGCCGGTGCCGGAGTAGTCCGCCAGCCCCTTCGCCAGCGCCTCGATCTGTGGGTTCAGGTCGGACTGGAAGGCCGAGATGCCCGCCTGCGCTATTTCGAACGCCACGAACGCCGCCGTCGCACGGCCCGCCCACTTCGTCGTCGCTTCCAGGCCGCGTGCCGCACGCTCCCCGCCGGGACCTGTGCCACGAAGCTCCTCGAGGGCGTCCGCGTTCGCACGGCGCATCTTCACCCAGCCGGCAGCACCGAGCGCCAGCACGCCGCCGAGGGCGGCCAGGATCGTCATGCCGCCGGACACCACCGGTGGCAGCTGCCCGATCTCGTCCACCAGCGCCTCAGCGGACTTCGCGATCACCCGCAGGCCGGAGTTCGCGCCGCCACCCGCCTCGATCGCCAGCGTCTCCAGCGACCCCTTGAGCCGTTCGAGGTCGCCGGCAAGGTTGTCGGTGAGCTTCGCCGCGGTCTCGCTGGCGAATCCGGCGTCGTTGACCTTGCCGATCCAGGAGTCGATGCCGGCGCCGCCCTGCTCGTACAGGATGCTCGCGCCACGGACCGCGTCGGCGCCGAAGATCTGCGCCATGGCGTTCGCCCGGACCTCCGGGGTCAGCTTGGACATCTTGTCCTTGAGCTGCTGCGCCAGCGCGGACAGGCCGACGAACTGGCCCTGCGCGTCGTAGGCGCTGATGCCGAGCTCTTCCATCAGGTCTTTGGTCTTGCCGGACGGCGCCTGGAGCATCAGCAGCATCTGCTTGAAGCTGGTGCCCGCGTCGGAACCGGTCAGGCCCGCTGACGCGAACGCCGCCAGGCCGCCGGTGGTCTCCTCGATGGTCAGGCCGGTCTGCGCGGCCACGAGGCCGGCCTGGTTGAGGGCCTCGCCCATGTCGTGGACGGTGCCCTGAGCCTTGCCCGCGGCGGCCGCGAGCAGGTCGGCGATGTGCGGGATGTCCGCGCCCTTGAGCTTGAACTGCGTCATCGCCGACGCCGCGGTCTCCGCTGCCTCGGCAACGTCCAGCTGACCGGCGGCTGCGAGGTCCAGGGCGCCGTCGAGGCCGCCGCCGAGGATGTCGGAGGTCGCCACACCGGCCTTGGCCAGTTCGGTGGTTGCCTGCGCCGCCTTCGTGGCGCTGTACTGCGTGTCGCGGCCCGCATCGAGGGTCGCCTGGCGCAGCTGCTCCATCTCCGCCGCGCTGGCGCGGGTGGCCGCACCGACGGCGGACATCGCCTTCTCGTAGTCCATGGACAGCTTGACCGTGGCGCCCGCCATGCCGAGCAGGGCAACGCCCGCAACGGCAGCCCCGTCGGCAACGGCATCGAGCTGGCCGCCCTTGGCGGCCTTGTCCATCTCGCCACGGAAGTCGGCGGTGGCCCGGCCTGCCTCACGCATCTTGCGCTGGTAGTCAGAGACCTCGGCGGTGAGCCGGACACCTACGGTGCGCAGCGCCATCAGGTCACCTCCGGTCCTTGGTGGTCGTCGTCCAGAGGTAGGAGCCCGCGTACGGCTTGGTCGTCTTTCCGCCGTCGGTAAGCGCGTTCCACTGCTCGATGCGCGCGTAGGTGGCCCGGCACACCTTGTAGGAGGCGGTGAACTCCGGGCCCTGCTCTTCGTGCGAGGTGCACACCCGCTGGGGCCGCCCGCACTTCGGGCACAGGCCCTCGCGGTACAGCGCCAGAGCGATCAGTTCGGCCCGGTCCAACTCGGTGTACCGGGGCTCCCGGACGGTGACCGACCGATAGAGCCGGCCGCGGCGGTCGTAGTAGTGCCGGGTCTCCTCGGCAGGTTCGCGGCCTTCGAGCTGCGACGGCGGAATGCCAAGGCGTTCGGCGACTTCTACTCGTCTGCGGTAGCCCGCCTCATCCTCGAAGCGGCGAGCGAGAAAGGGATGTTGATGTCACCGCGGTTCAGCAGCCAGGCGGCCATGTGCAAGTCCTGGTACTGGCTGCTGGAGATGACTCCGAACAGCTTCTCCCAGTCGTCCTCATCCATCTCGGGGCTGACGGTGCACACGCGAATCATGTCCTCGTAGAACGTCGACGTGTCGAGCAGGATGCTCTTGTCGGCCTCTATGATCTCGCCGTCGTCGCCGCGCCGAGGCGGATGCCGCTCCAAAAGCTCACGCCAGGTCGGACGGTCGTCGCGCGGGTTCTTCTTCTGCGGCAACGCGCGGAGAACGAACGTCTCGGTCGACTCGCGCATCTCTGCCTCGAGGGCTTCGATCCGTTCAGCGATGGCCGCGGCACCGTTGCCCGCGAGGCTGTTGCCAGGGTTGCGCTGCGCCTGCTCCAGCTCGCGTTCAGCCTCTTCATGCTCGGCGACCAGGTCGCCGTTGAGGCAGAGCTGGACGGTTCGCTCCGGCAGCCGGGCCTTGGCGATCTTGTCCTTGATGCTGCTCATGCGTCACGGCCCAGGTACTCCAGCGCGCCAGGCAGTAGGTGAGCATCGTGCGGACTCGGATCGCCACACTGACCCGCGCAGGGCGAAGTCAACTCAGTGGCCGGATCAAGTTGCTTGATGGCCTCGATGGTCGCCGCCGGAAGGCGCAGGTTCAGCTTGTCGGCGCCAAGCGTCAGATAGACCCTTGGCGGAAGCCCACCGCCTTCGAATTGCACCTGCACTCCGCCATCAACGATCGCGGAGGCCAGGTCAACGCCGTCGACCTCGACGTGCCAGGTGTTCTTGTCGTCCTTGAAAATCTCGACCTTGCTCATGGTTCTCCTACCCGATACCCGATGAAGCGCCCGGCCGGCGTCGGGTGGCACCGGCCGGGCACGAAAAAGCCACCTCGATCGAGGTGGCAAAAGGGGAAGTTGACCAGGTCAGGCGACGGCGGCGCGCAGCGACGGCCCGGTGCCACCGGAACCGGCGGTGATCTTGATGCCGATCTCGTACCGCTCGACGGTGTTCGGCTCGAAGTCGACGCGGGCGACCTCGGCACACTTCGCCGGGTACACCTCGACACCCTGAGCCGACGCCCACGCGGTGGCCTGCGCGATCGACCGGCGCACCACCAGGAACCCGGCCGTGTCCTTCAGCAGCGTGGTGAAGATCGTGTCCGTGCCGGACTGCTTCTTGAGCCGCAGCTTCGTGCCCGAGAACGACACCCGGCCGTTGTCGGTCGCGTTGAACGTCGACGCCAGCGACGACACATCCACGTCGGCCGTCTCCGGCTGCAGGCCCATCAGACCGTCGGCGGTGATCGTCGCCGTCAGGTCGATACCCGCGTTCAGCTCGGTGGTCGTCGGGGCGTTCTGGTTGGCGATGGTCGTGACCCAGTAGACCCGAATCTTGCCATCGCCGGTGATGTCCGGCATCGACTACTCCTTCTTGTCGGCCGCGGCCGTGCCGGGCTTCGTGGTCTTGATCGGCTCGGCCGCCGGGACCGGCGCGCCGGGAACATCGGGGACGCCGGGCGTCCAGCCGCGACCGGCCCACGCGTCGAGCTGCGCGGCCTCCCACGACATGCGGACCGCACCAAGCGCCGGGTCCTCGTTGCGGACCCACACGAAGTCGTGCCGGTCCGGCTCGTCGGCCTCGGTCCAACCGTTGACTTGAATCAGGTGGTCACGCAGCTCGGCGCCCTCGACGGGGGCACGCACGCCCTCCGGGTCGGCGAGCCAGTACCTGGGCTTCTGAGCCACGTCACACCCTCTTCAGTTCGTAGGTGACACCGGTGAGTGCGCCGGAGAACGTCACGGTCGCGAGTCCGGTCGCCGGGCTGATGGCGGAGAGCGGGATCAACGTCTCCCGCACGCCGGTCGCCGGGGCGGCCAGCGTCGGAGGCGTGCCCGGGTTGGAGGAAGCTGTCGCGCCGGGGTCGAGTACGACCACGTTGGTTGCCGTGCCGGTCGTGATGACCCGAAGCAGCACGCCTGCCGGGCCGAAGCTCGACGCGGCGATGGTGTCCGACGCCGTTGGGGTAATCGGTGCGGGCGTACTGAGCGCGCCCGCGCTGATGGTTTGTGAAGCCTGGAGCGCCACGGGACGCACCCCCTTGTGGAGTAATTCGGTTATGGATTCCGCCGAACAGCGGACGGTGATCTGGTGTGCGCGGGCCGTACCCTCACGGCCATGGATCGGGATGAGCAGATGGTCAGCGAGTTCATCGCCGGCCGTGAGGTGCCGGAGATCGCCGCGCGCTACGGGGTGGCCGAGGCCTACGTGGACCGGGTGATCGAGCAGGCCAGCCTCAAGCCGGCGCGCCGCAGCCGGGACTGGAGCCTCAACCCGCTCGGCAACCGGCTGCTCTACTCCGTCTTGATCGCGCTGGTCGTCAACCTGGCGACAGACACCTGGTTCGGCTGGGTCGTTGGCGCTGCGCTGCTCATGCTGACCAGCGCGATCGTCACTGCAGGCCGGAACCGCTAGGCCGGCAGCGACCGCCAGCCGTAGACGTGCACCTCGTCGAACACCGGGGCCCCGGGGATCTCCTCGTTGCGGCGCACCGGCTGTCCCTCACGCCAGCGCACCGGGAAGCAGATCCGGCCAGCCACGGTAGGCACCACGTCGAGGACCGCCCCTCGGGTGCGCGATGCCGTGGCACGCGCCGACTGGGCGGTGATGCCGACGTTGTGCACGTACATCGAGATGTCGAGGGCCGTGGACGCCAGCGTGAGGCTGAGGGCGTCCGGGGCGAGCAGCCCGTCAGGGGTCTCGAACATCGGGTAGACGAGCACGTACTGGGCGGGCGGGGTGCCACCGACCTGGCTGTCGAACGTCGTCAGGCCGGTGCCGGAGATCAGGGCCAGGAATGCGGCCGCGTGGTCTTCGAGGATGTTGCTCACCGGTCACCCTCCGCCAGCCGGACCGCCAGGTCTTCCATCGCGCGCGCGAACTTCGGCTCCTCCGCGCGGGCGGCCGGGGCCATGAACGGCTGCGGCGCCGACCAAACGGTGCCGTACTCGTTCTCGATGAAGCCGGCCAGGTTGCCGCCGCGGCGCTGCTGCTCGGGCCCTACCTCGCCCCATGCGCCGGTCGGTGTCGGATGGCTGTCGTAGGTGATGCTGCCGGGCAGCGACGGCACGTGCTCGATCGACTGGGCGCGCTGCCGTGCGTCGTTCTTAATGTTGAGCAGGCCCTTCGCGACGACCTTGCGCGTCTCCTCGGGCGACTTCGCGGCGGCATTCGCCAGGTCCTCGCCGAGGATGCGAAGCTCCCGGTCCTCGAACTCGACGCCCATCAGGACCCCGTGACCTCGAGGCACTGCACGCGGCGTGCGGTCTTGTGCGTGGCGTGCGCCAGGTCGTGGATCCGGAAGACGCGGCCGGGCAGGTCCGGGTCGTTCTCCGACGCGGTGATTGTGATCCGGTCGCCGACCTCAAGGCCGGTCACCGACATGGGTAGCTGCACCTCGAGGCGGAGCATCAGCAGCCGATCCTCGCCCGCATCCTCACGCTGGGCCTGGGCGGTTGCCTGCTGGACGCGGCACTTCCCGGTGTACAGCGTGGTGGCCGGCTCGGTGACCTCGCCGGTGGTGGTGTCCGTGACCCGGTCGCCGATCCGGATGATCGTGCACGCGTCTTCCATGCCCTCTTCGGCCTTGGCGCGGCCGCGGGCGAGGACGCTGGCGCGGGACATCAGGCCGCCAGGGGTGCCAGGCTGAACGTCCAGGTCGTAATCGTGATCGTGTCGCCCGTGTTCACGGTTTTGCTGGCCGTGAGCTGGGTGGAGAAGTAGAAGGTGCCTGCCGAACTGGCCGAGTGGCAGGAGGCGTCGGTGACAACCTCGCCGTTCGTGCCGGCCCATGACGTCCAGGACGGCTGCGTCGATAGCGACATCGACCCGGCCGAGGCGGCACCGAAGCCCATCGCCTGCCGGGTGGTCGTCGACGACACCGCGGTGGTGCCGGACGCGCCCGGGTCACCGGTGTGCAGCTGCGCGAACAGGGTGGCCGGGGCAGTGAAGGTGACGCCATTGCCGCCGCCGCGCATGCTGTTGAGCCAGGCGTTGGCCAGGTTGACGGTAGACAGTCCGCGGGCCATCTCACGCCTCCTTCATCAGGTGGTTCAGCAGGTCGGCACCGCGGAGCTCCTCGGCCCCGGCGGTGACCGTGTTGCAGCTGCCGTCGGGGCAGCCCGCCGCGCGGCAGCAGTCCATGTGCCGGTCGGAGGTGCCGGTGTCGAGCAGGTCGGAGAGGAGGCGGTCGGCCTCGTCGGCGGGGGCGGCTTCGAGGACGAGGCGGACCGCTTCGGGGGTCGGCCGCGGGAAGGCGTCCGGGTCGCCGCCGGCGAGGACGTGGCGGGGGTGGTCGTCGACGCCTCCGCACAGGTCGCAGACGCGCAGTGCGCGGCCGCCGCCGATGTTCTTGGCCATGGCTCTCCCTACGGTCGGAGCGTGATGCCCGCGTACGGGCGGGCGGTGGTTCCGGCGTTCGGCCGGTAGGTGATCTTTCCGCCCGCTGTGGCGCTGGCGGTCAGGGTGGCCAGGGCGGGCAGGGCGGCTAGGGCTTGCCGGGCGGGCATGGCCCCGGCGGTCAGCGTGGCCGTTGCGGCGAGCGAAGCGGCAGCGACCGCTGTCCTCTGGGAGGCGGCGGCCAGGGCGGCTGTGACGGCAAGTGCCGCACCGGCAGGCTGGAGCCTCGTCGCCCCGGCAGCCAAGGTTGCTGTGGCCGCCAGCGCTGCTGCGGCTGTTTGCGGGGCCGTGCCCGTATCTGCCCCGGCGGTCAGGGTCACGGTTGCGGCGATGCCAGCGCTGGTGGGCTTGGTTGCAGCGGTCGTCGCTGCGAGCGTGACCGTGACGGGCAGGGCGGCTGTCGGCTGCGCTGTCCGACCGGCTCCGGTGGCCAGGGTGGCGGTCGCCGCGAGAGCGGCTTGCGCAGGTCGCATCCCTGTCGCGCCGGCAGTGACGGTGGCGGTTGCTGCCGTTGCGGCTCCGGCGACCGCCACACGGTTCGCGCCGGCCGCGAGGGTGGCGGTGACGGCGAGGGCGGCCGCGCCGGTGACGGGCGTGCTTGCCGCGGCAACATCGAAGACGGCGGAGATCGTCTCGCGCTGGCCGTTGCCCCACGCGCCGGTATAGGAGATCGAGACGGTCGGCGACCAGGTGGAGGCCGTCACGTTGATCTGGTGCCCGACGGTGAAGTAGCTGCCGTCGGTGCCGGACGCGGCGACGAACGCGTCGGCGTCCTCGACCAGGGAGCCGGGCCAGGTCGCGGACGCGCCGGTTTCGCTGCCGATCGCGACCCGGCCGATCGCGGCGATCGTCACCTGCGCAGCGCCGGACAGCCCGGTCAGGCCGACAAGGGTGTCGTTGCTGCCGGTCGTGGAGTCCACGCCGGTGACGGTCGACCCGGTCGGGAACTCGTAGATCACGTAGTTGACGGGGTAGTTGGACCCGTTGTGCGTGACCGTGATCGACGAATCGCCCGCGCTGGTCTTGGTGAACAGGCTGCACTCGCCGGTCGCGACCGGGCCGGCCTGCTTCGTCCAGCCCGATGCCGTGTTGGTGACCGCGCCGTGGATGAAGACCACGAGCAGGCTGCCGGACGTCGAGGTGAACCCGAAGTTGATCGTGTGGCTGGTGGTGCCGTTACGCGCCGCTGTACCGGCCGCCTTGTTGAGCCAGGGCGGCTCGGTGGTGACCGCCACGTCAGCCCCTCGCGGCGATCAGCTTCACCGACCCGGGCGGGCGCCCGTACTGCCGCCGCAGGGCTCGGGCGAGCGGCCCGTCGGGGTCGAGGGCAGCTTCGATGGTGGCGGCCATCTCCGCGTACCGGACGCTGTAGTCGTCGATCTGTTCGCTCACGATCGCGCCCGAGCCGGCAGCGGTGTTGTAGCCGGTCTTCGCCAGGTCGAACACGACGCTGCGGGCGAGCTGCAGCCGCTGGTGCCCGACCGGATAGCCGTGGGTGTAGACGACGGTGACCGTGGACGGGGCGTTCCAGTACGGCAAGGTCGCCGACCGCCAGCCCATCGACCGCCACAGCCGGCCCCGCTGTAACTGCGCCTGATAGTCGGTGACCACGGTGGCACCGACCGTGGCGGAGGTGACATCCGTGACCGGCCGCTCGGGTAGCGGCAGGTAGAGACTGTTGTCGCAGACGTCCAGGTCGATAACGGCCTCGTCGTCGACGACCTCGATAATGCGCTGCCCGGCCGCGGACTGAACAACACCGGTAGCGATCTCAATAGCCAGGGTCGCTGTTGCGGTGTCGACGTCCTGCTGCATCAGGGAGGCAAGCTCCTCGGCTGTGACGAGCATGTCGGCCACGGTGCTCGCCTCCCTTCTGCTGTCTCAGCGCTTGGCGACGCCCGCGGCCGTGTTGGCTGCGGTCACCTGCGCCTTGCGGGCGGTCTCGGCGGCGGCGTCGTCGGTCTCCGGCGTCGGCGCGCCGGAGGTGACACCGGCGATGGTGTAGTTCTCGTTCGGGGTCGGGTCGACCTCGACGCCACGGAAACCGCGCGCCTGGTCCTCGTCGACCTTGGCCTGAACCTCGGCGGTAGACCTGTCGGCGTTGACCGCGTCGTCCTTGGCCTTCTGGCCCGCTTCGGAGGTTTCCGGGTGGTTCCGGTTCGTGCTGACGCCCATGACGGGCCTCCTTCTAGGCGTAGCGGGCGGAGACGGTCACGCAGACCAGCCCGCCCGGGTCGGCGATGCCGGTGCCGACCGCGGTGGACTGCCACTGCAGGATGTCGCCGGCGGCGACGGTGAGGTTGGCGGGCGTGCCGGACAGGGTGACGGTGTTCTCGTCGCTGGCGGCCGCGTTGACGCCGGAGTTGTACTGGATGGTGGCGACCACCGTGTTGCCCGCGCCGGACTGGCCTTTGTTGACCAGGGAGACGGAGCGGGTGTTGGTGTTCGCCCCGGTGATCGCGGCGATCGGGGCGTAGGTCACCGAGGCGACCGTGCCGTCCGAGTCGACGCGGAACAGGTTGGCGTTACGGCTGTTGCCGGCGGTCGCCTCGGGCTGGACCGGGTTCTGCAGGACCTTGCCGAATGGTGCGGTCATGGGTCAGGTCTCCGATCAGGACGCGTTGTTGAGGCGGGCGACCGGGTAGCGGTTGCCTTCGGTCGGCTGGTCGTAGTTCAGGAGGTTGGCGACCTGCCACCCGACGCGGAAGGTGAGACGCAGGGCGGTCATGTCCTGCTGGGCCAGGTTGTAGATGATCTGGCCGGTGTTGTCCTGGATGACGGCCTCGGTGAGGACCTTCATCGTGATGTCCTGGCGGACACCGGCGACGAAGTTGCTCCAGTCGCCGGCGAACGCCAGCGGGGTGCCGACGCCGGTGGGCCACAGGCCGCGCATCGGGTAGACGATGGGGGCGCCGTCGATCTCGGTCAGCGCGCCGTTGACGCGGCCGACGTCGGTCTTCTGGCCGGTGGTGTCGCGGGCGGCACGGAGCCGGGCGCGCGCGGTGCGAGCCGCGACGACGCCGGTCATGTCGAAACCGTCGGCCTCGATCGTGGCGATCGTGGCGTCGAAGTCGCCCATGAATCCGCCCTGTGCGGCGGTGGCGGTGCCGACAGTGACGGCATTGCCCGCGGCTGCCGCAGCAGCGGCAATGTTGGTCGGCCACGTGCCGGGGGCGTTGGTGCCGAAGAACACCGCCGAGTCGAAGCAGCGGTAGAACGCCTCGACGAGGTACGGCATCATCTCGTCCCAGATGTCCAGCTCGACGTCGGCGACGACGTTGTCCGGCACCGGGACGATCGCGGCGATCTCCTCGATGTTGAGGTACTTGTTCGCCCAGTTGACCTCGGTCGTCTGCTTCAGACCGGTGTCGCCGTTGACGAAGTACGCGACCGGCAGCGCGGACAGGACCGGGAACCGGACCTGGCTGCGGCCGACCGGCACCTTCCGGAACAGGCGCAGGGTCGCCGAGTCCTCGGTGGCCCGGCGAATCATGTCCCGAGAAACTTCCTCGGGGATCAGCGCGCCAGCATCGGTGCGGCTGACGAGGTTGTTGTACGCCACGTGAACCTCCTGGTTCGGATGTGGAGCAGCGGTCCCCGCGGCGTGCCGGGTGCTGCGTTCAGCTCAGGCCGGCGGCGCGCCGGATGAGTGAGTTCATGTCGGTGGGTGATGCGGCCGGGGTGCGGGCGCCACCGTCGAAGTCGGCCGGCTTGCCACCGCCGAGCCGCTTGATGCGGGCCTCGATGGCTTTCAGGTCCGGCTCGCCCTCGTCGGTGACGAACTTGGTGAGGTCGACGTCCTCGAGGTAGGCGTCGAGGGCCTGCCTGTCGATCTGGCCTGCGGCCGCGGCTCGGAACTCTGCCCTGACCAGTCGAGGCGCTGCAGCGCGGGCAGCTTCGGCAAGGCCTGCCGCTTTTGCCTCAGCTACGGCACGTTCCTGATCGCTCATGGCGGCCTTGCGAAGGTTGGCCAGCTCGCGCTCGGCGACCTTGCGTGCCCGGCGTTCTTCGGTGAGCGCGCGCCGGCCTGCGTCGCCGAGGTCGTCGGCAGGTTCGGCGGCAGGGGCGGTGCTGTCCTGGTCGGCGCCCGTCGCGGTGTCGTCGTCCAGCGTGGTGTCGTCAGCCATCGCGGCTGTACTCCTTGCAGATCGCCCGCCCTCGCGGCGGGGACGTCAGAAGATGTAGCGATGCAGCCGTAGGAGCCGGATCGCATCGTCGCGGTCGCGGGCTTCGCGGAGGATCTGCTCGGGCATCAGCCGGCGGCGCTGGCGGCCTGCGGCCTCACGCGTGTACTGGCGGCCGTCGGCGGTGTACATGCCGCGCCGGGCGTTGACCACCTGGGCCAGGTCCGCCCCGGCCCTGGCCGCCGCCGCCCCGTCCTTGCCGAGCAGGTCGTCCTGCTCGGTGCGGGAGAGGCTGCGGAAGTAGGCGTCCGGGTCGGTGCTGACGTCTCCGGGCACGTCTTCGGCGTAGGGCACGTGCCGGCAGTCGCACCTCGGATGCCGACGGAAGCCTGCATTCCACTGGTACCGGCGCCCGGCGAGGATCAGGCAGCGCGAGCACGTCTTCCCGACGATCATCCGCACGTAGCCGGTCACCTGAGGACGGGCCGCGATAGCCGTACCTACCGCCACGCGGCCGGCGTCGGCGACCTGCGTTCGGGCGATCAGGTCGAGCGTGAACCGGCCCGTCGCGAGCGCACTGGCCGGGGTGGCGCCGTTCTTGATCTGCCCCAGCGAGGTCAACGCCGGTTGCAGCAGCAGCGAGGCCAGGGGCCTGCCGTCGCTCGCGATACCGGCGAACGCTCCCGGCAAGATGCGCCCGGCGGCTTCCGCAGCAACGCCAGACGCGGCGAGCACGTCATCGACGTACAGCCCTGCTGACGCGGCCGCGGTCGCCTGCGAGGTGCCGAGAATCGTCAGCGCCTGAGGCAGCAGGCCACCCCAGGATGCGGCAATCCGGTCCCGGTCGACGTGCCGCCACAGCTTGCCCAGCTCGACTGCGGTCCGGCGTGCGAGTGCCACCTGCCGTTCGGCGTGCCCGGCGGCGATCTCCTCGACCGCCACGACCTACTCCTCGAGGGCGGGGGCGTCGCCGGGGATCCCGCGCCCGGCCGCCTGGGTGAGCTGCCCGAGCGGGTCGCGGGCGGCCTGCTCGTCAAGCTGCTTCTTCCAGCGGGCGATCTCCACCTCGGTGGCGCCCCAGCGCTCCCACAGGGCTTCGCTGGGCACGCCGAGGGTGGCCATTTTGGTCAGCGAGTCGACCAGCTCGCCCTCGGTGCGGAACTCCGGGTTGCGCCACTTCGTCTCGATGATCTCCGGACCCGTCGCCAGGCGCTTCGCCCGCCTGGCCAGGCTCATGGTGTCCTCGAATCCCTCACCGGAGGACCGGTTGCGCTGCCGAACCTTCGACACCAGGCCGGACTCCGACGCCTTCAGCGTCTCGCCGTTGACGTTGGACATCTCGCCGAGCAGGTACTGCGCCGGCGTGCGGGTACGGCTCGCGATGTCCTTGACGTCCTCGCGCTTCGCCGCCGAATACGGGTCCAGCGGCGCGGCATCCCACTGACCGAACGCGGTCTCTGCCGCGTCGGAGGTGACGATCCGGTTCCGGCCGATGTCGATGCGGGTCGGGTTGCCGTCGACATCCTCGGACGGGAAGCCCTTGGCCCACTTCTGCGGGAACGCCCCGAAGTCCTGGGTCATCAGCCGGTCGGCCAGCGTCTTGTTGATGCGGTCCTGGACCACAATGACGTCGGCCAGTTCGGACACGCCGCCGGTCAGCATCCGCGGGTTGTTCGCGACCTCGACCAGCGGGACCTCACCGAGCGGGTTCCGGGCCGGCCACGACTCGCCGGCCACCCGGCGCGGCTCCCACCGCGGATCCACGGTCGGACCAGCTGGCGGCTTCGGCGCCTCGTACTTGTAAATCTTGTCGGGCAGGTAGAGCGTGGCCATCTGCTTGCCGGTCCAGTCGTCCTGCCACACCTTCAGCCCGGCCGCACGCCGCCGGCGGCCCGAGCCGGGCTCGTAGGCAACGGTGGCCTGCGTGGGGTGCTCCGGGTAGATCAGCGGCTGTCCATCGCCATCCGGCGGGGCGACGAGCAGGAAGCTGCAGCCGCCGATCGCCGCCTCGAGCAGGATCTGGTCGGAGCAGGCGTCCAGGTTGTTGGCCTGCCAGATCTCCCACGTGGGCATGTCGGCGGCCAGCTCGGCACCGATGCGGAAGCCCTCGACGATCTGCCGCTCCACCATGGCGTCGACGACCAGGCCCATGTAGTTGCTGTTCGACAGCGACAGCAGCCGCGCGAACTCCTCCTGGGCCTGGTCGGGCAGCCACGGCAGCCGTGGCGGCCGGCCCCGGTAGTACGCGTCGTACAGGTCGAACCGCTTGCGCTGCTCCTGAAGCTGCCCGTACAGGTGCTTGACCCACCACAGCGGGCTGCCGACGGGATCGGGCTGCGTCACGTGCCCCCCTCGTCGTCAGTAGCCGCGGACACGGCCGGTCACGCGGGTCAGGGTCTTGCGTGGGGGAACCCACGCGTTGGCGGCGGTCACGTCTCCGGCGGCCTCATGGCACAGGATCGAGGTGATGCAGGCGTCGATCTTGCGGCCGTCTTCCGGCTTCGTAAGCACGTACTGCGGGTTGTCCTTGGTGCCGCCGGCCCGGGTCTCTTTATGGGTGGCCTCGACGTGCTCCGTGGTGAGCGCGCAACCGTCGTGCGTGAACGTCGAGTCGGACTTGAAGATGTCGGTCTTCAGGCGTTCTGCCGCGGCCTGCATCTGCGTCGGCCGCTGCGTGTACCAGCGCAGAACGACCTTCTCGCCGTACTGCTTCGCCCAGTTGTCGACCTCGGTCGCCCAGTACGGCGGGTCGGCGTACAGGCGCACCACCTGGAAGCGGCGCATCAGCTCGGCCATCGCGTCGTCGACCTCGAGGCGCGGGGCTTGGCCGTTCCAGTCGGCCGGGTTCCAGATCGTCGGCAGCTTCAGCGGCCCGTACGTCGGGGTGAACTGGTAGCCGTCTTCGGTCTCTGCCCGGATCGCCGTCCAGTCGTCGAGGTCGGAGCCGTCGAACCCGAGCACGATCGCGGTCCCGTCGGGCACCTCACGCGGCTTGGCGCGGGCCTTCCAGGGCTGGATTTCGTCGAGCCAGGTGCCGGCGCCGGCCTTCATGCCGTTGCCGAAGAACCGCTCCGCCTGGGTGACCTCGCCCTTCTCGATCAGCTCGGCAGCGAAGCCCTCGATCGCGTCGAGGTTGATGTGCCCGGACCCGGCGTAGACGACCTGGTGGATCTTCCGGCGTTCGGCCTTGTTCCGGTAGCTGAGGTGCTTCGGCGGCGCCCGGTAGAACTTGAAGATGTCTTCGGCCTTCGAGTTCCACGTCGTCTGGGCCTGGGACTTCTGCGTCGGGTCGAACGCGTTCGTCGTCTCCTGCGATCGGCCCTGCATGCCGGCGAGACCACGGTTCTGGGTGTCGCCGACGTTGGTCATCTTGTTCTGCTTGGTCCAGATGCCGGTCTCGTCCTGCGGCGCGTACGTGATCGGATTACCGAGCCGCGACTGAGCCGAGCTGGTGACCACGTCGATCCGGTTCAGCTCCGGGTCGTCGTCGTCCATCGTGCCGAGGATCCGGGTGAAGTCTTCGCCGACCTTCATCTGGTCGGACAGCGGACCCATCTTGATCATCGCCTTGAGCGGGCGGTAGATGTTGTCCGTCTGCTCCTGCGACGTCGCCGTGATCTGGATCAGCGGCGTCGGCCAGCGCATCGCCATCGGCTCGCCCGGCGCATATTCGTACTCCCAGCCGCACCCGCACCCGTGATCCGAACACGCCCACCCGTCGCCCTCGCCTGCCCAGCCGGCGAACAAGGCCGGGCCGACCGCCTCGATCGCCACACCGGTGGCCGACCACGGGCCCTTGCCGGTCTTCTGCGGGGCGATGATCAGCGAACGCCGGTTGTGGAACGCGGTCGACAGCAGCGGCTGCTCAGGGATCCACAGCGCGTCCTCGCGGACCCGGTAGTGGTTGAGCGTGCACCACTCCTGCCACGGGTACATCTCGAACGGAGCGCCGCGGCGGAACCCGTCCGGGACGACACAGTGCGCACGGACCCAGTCGACGGTGATGAACAGGGTGGGCCAGGAGACGACGAACTCAGGCGTCTCCACCGACGGCCTTGAGCCAGCGGTCACGGGCACCTGGAGCGGCCGGAACCGTCGGCGCGGTCTTCTCGGTGCGCTTCTCGGCCACCTGGTTCGCGGCGATCTTCCAGCCGTTCTCCTTCAGCCCGGCCGGCGTCAGCCCGACCTGGTCGGCGAACCGGTGCAAGCTGTTCTTGTCCGCGGCGGTGGCATCGCCGGACTCGCAGACGGCGGCCGTTCGGACCCACAGCGCCACGGTTTGCCAGCGCCACGGCTCGGTCGCCCAGGCCGCGGCCTGCGGGGTCTGCCACGCCCAGGCCCACAGGGCCAGCTCGCGCTCATGCCGGGCCTCGGTGGCCTCCGCGTCGAAGTCCTTGTGACGCCGCTTGTCCTCGAAGTAGATGTCGTAGACGTTGACCTTCGGCAGCGGGAACTCGGGCGCCTCGCCGTCGTAGCCCTCGGCCGGCAGGGCGGTCAGGGAGTGGCCGATCCGCGCCGACTTCAGTGAGGTCGGGTCCTTCTGCGGGCCGGACCGGTTTCGTGCTCCACCAGATGGCATTTCGATCTCCTCAGCCGCCTCGCGCGGCATCGGTTGGCCATCACATCGCGTGACGGTCCGTAGTCGTTCTGGAAGCCTGAACCTTGCTGACCAGGGAGAGCCCTCCCCGGCGGTCCTCCGGCCTAGCCCTGGAGGGGGTCACCCCCCACCCTTCGTCACTCAGCGTGAGCATGGGCGGGTCGTGCCGGGTGGTCTCGCTTCGTGTAGAAGCGGTGCGTCGGGTTGTAGTGCAGATACCGCTCGGTGCCTGACTCGTGCTGCTCGCCTTGTCGTCGCGCTTCGGCGATGTCCACGATGCGCATGCCGCAGGTGCACGTCAGGTCCACGTCAGCCTCCGTGTGCTGCGTGGTGTCCGTCGCCGGGATGGGGGTCAGCGTGACGGGCAGGGCGCACGCGTTGGTGACCTTGGCTAGGTCCTCGGCCATCTGGTTGATGCGCGCTTGGATGGCGTCGAGGTAGCTCATGCTCAGCCTCCGTGTGCTGCTCGTCCGCCTGCTGCTCGGTTGCAGGTGGCGTGCTCGGGTCCGGTCCAGCTCTTGCGGTCTGGTGTGTGGCCGAGGTCCCACGGTTGGCCGGGGAGGATGAGGCGGGCGGGCATGGTGCACACCTGGGCGTGGCAGTGAACGGTGCATGCCTCGACCTTGGGCTTCCACCAGGTACGCAGCCTGTCGTGCTCTGCGGTGTAGCCACGCTGCTGCCGTGTCCCGCGCTGCTGCTCTCGCTCGCTGCGGTGGATGCCGCATCGGCCCGTGGTCACGAGTTCGGGGCAGCCTGGCTGTGTGCACACGCGCATGGCTGGCATGCCGCCTCCTCGGTGGGCACGGGAGCGCAACTCCCCAGCCGCGCTCCCGTTTCCCCGCCCGACCGTCCGCCACGGTGGCCTGGAACGACGAAAGCCCCACCCGGTTGGGGTGAGGCTCGTCGTGGTGTTCACCGGAGGCACTGCTCCGACGTTGATCACATGTTGGATTCAAACGCCGCCATTGTCAACCGCCGCTGACGCGTGTCACTCCGCAGGTCGCCACTCTTCGCGGTAGTCGGGATGGCCGGCGTAGGGCTGGGCGAGCGCCTTAAGCATCTTGACGCTGGTGCGGCTGGGGTCGTCCCAAGACCAGCGCCCGTTGCCCCATTCGCCGTCGATCTGGTCCTCGTCGCCTCGGACGTCTTCGTGCAGTTCGATCAGCTTCCGCTTGGCCTCCACCTCGGTCAGGACGCGGGCCGGATCCCAGCGGGCGATGTGCATGGCGTCGAGAGTCCGGACTTCCTCGGACCGCACTACGAAGTGCGGGAGGTCGCCCAGTCCGCTGCCGACCGGATACTCCTCAACGCTACGCAGGTCGGCACGCCCGTAGTCGTTCAAGCACTCTTCCGCGACGGGATCGAGTGTGAGGACCTGGTCTTGATCCGGTTCGACCCACTGCCAGTGCTCGCCCGACGGCGTCCAGCCGTCGTGCTTACGTCGTGACGCCTCCCGCGCCACCTGCTCGTCCTCGTCCAGCCGGGCCCGCAGGAACACGATCAGGTCATCCACGACGCTCGCCGCCTTCGAGCCGTGGTGTGCGCAGCAGTTCGCTGGCGCCTTGGAATCGACTGACGACCTGACCTTCCGTGTGCTCACATTCGACGAACAGCGCCTCGCCGGTGTAGGTGTTCTCGTCGGTGGTGATGACGATCGGGTGCCGTTCGCCGGGGTAGTGCTCGGCGTCGATCCGGCCTTCCCAGCTGAAGCGTTCCCAATCGCCGCCGTTCACGCGCAACGATCCGCTGCGCTCGGGTCCGCCGTTGACGGAGATGAGGATTGTGGGGGCGGTGGGCATCTGGTCATGCTCCCATCTCGGCGGCCTCACGGGCCGCTCGCCTGTTCGCCGCGTCGAGCGCCAGCTGCCGAACGTCGCCGACGTAGTGCAACCGGGGCCCTCGCCGTGCGGTCTCGTCTCGCCACTGCTGGTCGGTCGCACCGTCGGTCCGCTCAGCCCATGGCGTCACGTGTTCGCCCTGCCGCCAGTAGGTGCGCAGCTTGGCGGGCCGCAGCACCCTGCCGCTTTCGGACCGGAACTCGGTGGCCCAGGTGCGGATCGTCTTGACGGGTACGCCCAGGGCGTGGGCGATGTCGCGTGCTGGTGCGGCGAGGTCGGCGGTGAGTCCATCGAGCCATTCGCGCCGGTCGCGTTCGGCGTATTCGGTCTTGCAGGTGCGGCAGCGTCCGACGTCCGCGCCGACCCGGATGTACACGTCGCCGTCGCACTCGGTGGACGCGGGCATGCCCGGTTCCCACGGCTCAGGGGTGAGCTCGACCGCCCCACACGGCCCGAGGTACTTCCGCTCGGGTGGCCCGGCGGTGATGTCGCGCATGGCCCGTACGCAGTCCTCGATGTCGCCGTACAGCTTGCCGACCTCGGCCCGGTGCCGCGCCCATTCCAGGTACTCGGCGAGGAACCACACGGCCAGCACGATGGGATCGCCTTCGCCGGGCACCGTCACGCCGCGCTCCTCGGCGATGTCCCGGGCCGAGGTGGTGAGCGCGTTCTGCACGGCGTCGAGGCGGGCTCCGGCGCCGAGGTTGAGCGGCATGGACGGGCCGGGCACGCCTGCCCCGTCTGAGCCGCCGGCGGTGTGCCGGTGGGCGATGGCGCGGGCCGGGTCGAGCAGTTCCAGGATGCCGTCGAGGTGCCGTCGGGCCCGGTCCCGGCAGCCTGGGTCCGCGTACCCGTCGGGCGTTGGTCGGTCGCAGATCACGCACTCGTTCTGGCTGGTCACGCGCCCTCCTCGATGCCGAGCTCGTAGCGGAGGCGTCCCAGCCGGATCGGCTCCCAGCAGCGAGGCAACCGGCTCAGGGCGGCGCTCATCGCCTCGGATGGGCCTTGCATCCAGGCAAGCGCGGCGACCTTCAGGAGCGAGGCGTCGATCCACTTGTCCAGGCGGGGGTGATGGTCGTGCTGCGATCCCGGGCAGCAGACCTCGACCAGCGGGTACGAGTAGCGGCCGACCAGCAACGGGCAGTGGGCGTGGGCGCGGAGGGCTTCGTGTGCGCCTCGATCGAGGATGGCGGCGAGGGCGATCTCGGGCCGGGTGGCGTCGATGTCGATCACGATGGCCGGGTCGTGTGCCATGCACAGCAGGCGGTAGTCGCTGCTCATCACGCCTCCTTCGGGCATTCGGGGCCGCAGATCCACTCGCTGCGGGGCGTCTGATCGATCGCGGTCACGTCGATGCACGTCGGGTGCGGCGGTTCAGCGTCGAACTGCACGCCGGCGAGTTGCCGAACTGCGATCGGGTGCCAGCGGTCGAACTCGCTCAAGACCCGGGCGAGGGAGTCGGGTCTGACCGGATTGGCAACGGGCCAGTCGCCGGTAATGCGCCATCCGAAGTCGGTCGCCATCACGCCTCCTGCGTCTCGGGTCGGGTCCAGCCGGCGGCTTCGATCTCGTCGTCGGCGGCGTGGGTGAAGACGTGGACGAGGGGCTGTCCGGGTTCGGGTTGGTGCCAAATGCCGCGGTAGGCGCCGGTCCAGACGGTGATGGCCTGGCGGGCGTCGACCAGGGCGACGTGAACGACGGGGATCACGCGTCCGCCTGCCTGCGTCGCGGCTGGACGTCGCAGGTCCGGCAGGTCTTGTCGTCCTCTGCCCAGCAGTGCGGGTTGAAGCATCCGGGGCAGTCCTCAGGCGTGCATCGCCAAGCCTGCGTGGAACGGCAGGCCTCAGGAGCCCCATGAGCGATCTCTAGACCCCTTGACCCCAGTCGGATAACGGCTGAGGGGGTTTCGGCCGCCTCCGTGGCACTCAGGCCGGTTTCCGGGCCGCTCTGGCCCAGCGGCACGAGTGCCAGTTGGTATCCGAGGGCGGCGAGCACCGGGCCGAGCGACGTCGGGTTCGGCGCGTAGTCGCCGTTCTCCCAGCCCCACAGCTGCGAGTTGACGGCGCTGGCGTCGCGGCCGGTGGCTTCGGCGATGCTGCGGGCGAGTTCGCGCCGGCCGATCTGAAGCTGGGCCCGGACCTGGCCGAGGGCGGCGCCGAGGCCTGCGGGGTCGTCGATGCGGATCATGTGTCCTCCCGGGGGATCAGCGCTAGGTCGTAGCCGAGGGCGTGGGCGAGCTTCACCAGCGAGCTGATGTCCGGCGTGCGCAGGCCGCGTTCCCAGTAGCTGAGCTGGGAGCTGTGCAGTCCGGCGTCGGTGGCGAGGTCCCGCTGGCTGATGCGCAGCAGCTGCCGGAGTTCGCCGAGGGCGGGGCCGATGGCGTCGGGGTTGATGCGGATCATGCGTTCACCTGCCGGGTGGCCTGTTTGCGGTCCTTGGCGGTGGTGGCGCCCCAGACGCCGTGCTGCTGCTGGGTGGTGAGCGCCCAGTCGGCGCATTCGTCGACGAACGGGCAGGTACGGCAGAGGGCCTGGGCTTGCAGGAGCTGGATGTTGTTGCGGCTGTGCCACAGGTCGGGGTCGTTGTCGGGGTTCTTGCAGGGCAGGCCGGGTTCTTGGATGAACGGCGGGTGCGCGGACCGGAGGGCGGTGAGCCGGGTGGCGAGCCGGGCGACGGTGGGCATCAGGACACCTCCCGCATGCGCTTCGGCCGTAGCCGACCGGCGGAGGCCAGGATCTCGACGGCGCTGGCCTCGCGTTTCGCGTCGTCCTCCCACCAGGCTCCGGCCGCTTCGCGCTTCGAGGCCTGCCAGGTGACAACGGGGGCCATGCCGGGCACGAAGTCCGGGTTGGGCTGGGCGTCCTGCTGCCGCTGGAAGGCCTGGTGTTCGCGCCGCCAGTGCTCGTGCCGGGGGGCGAGTGCCTCGGTGCTGCTTTCGGGGAGCACGTCGCGGACCTGGTGCACGAAGTCGCGGATCTCGGCGGATCGGTCGGTGAGCGGGCCGGCGGTGGCGGCGTAGGCCTCGAGGGCGTAGCGCTGCTCGTCAGAGCGTTCGCGTTCCCGCCGGTCGGCGCGCAGCTTGAGGGCTCGGCGGCGGATGTGGGCGGGCATCAGGTACTCGGTGCTCTCGCGGTGGTGCTGGGCGATGGCGTCGAGGCAATCGCCGAGCTCCAGGTCGCCGAGGACTTCGTGCCAGGCGAGCAGGTTGGCCTGGCCGATGGTGCGGTTGTCGAATCCGGCGGCCTTGCCGAGGACGGCGCCGATCTCTTCGAGGTTCATGATCCGATTGCCTTCCGGTCGGCTTCGGCTTGCATTTGGCGCCCGAGTTCGAGGGCGGCGTTGACGCGCTGGTCGGTGATGGATGGCCGGTGGTCGTCGATGGCGACGACGTTGCGGGGCCTCGCGTTCATGACCTGGTTGACGAAGCTGGGCAGGGTGCGCGGGTTGGAGCCCTTGGCCTGCCAGATGCGGATGCCGTGCTCGATGTCGCCGGGGGCGGTGCCGTCGCCGAGCATTTCGAGGACGAGCCGGCCGACGTCGTTGATCACCTGCCGGGGTGGACGCCGGTGGCAGGACTGGATCCAGGTGGCGACGATGCCCTCGGCTTGGCCGGGGTCTCCGAGGTCGCGATCGCTCGGCGGCTCGGGTGGGCGGCGGGGGGTCGGGGGGTCTTCCCTTCCCTGTTCCCTGTTCCCTGTTCCTTTCCTTTCCGCCAGTGAGCCCTCAGTGAGGCGTGCGTGAGCCGTCACTGATTCACTTGCTGGTGACTTGCGCTCAGGCTCGCTACCAGGCGTTTCCGCAGGCTGCGAACTTGCGCTGCTCCTGCTTGGCGGCGGTTCGGGGCTCTCCGGGGGCGGCGGAAGCTTGCTTTTCGTCGGCCGGTTGATCCGCTGGTGCTCATCCCATGTGCGCACACATAGGTATGAGCGCTCACCGACCTTGTAGCGAAGGATCAGTGAGGACTCAGTGAGTTCTTTCAGGTCCCGCTCGACGTCACTGGAGATGCGGTCGTCGAGGGGCCAGACGGCGGCCTTGATGAGCCGGGGGTCGTCGACGCAGCGGCCCTGGTCGTCAACGTGGGTCCACAGCCCGATGAACGTCAGCCGGGCCTCGACGGACAGGCCGGCGACCGTGAGCGAGGTGAAGAACTCGGGCTTCACGGTGCGGATGCGGGCCACTACCGGCCACCTCCTGGAGTGGTGCGGTACGGCACAGCGGTGTCGGGGTGCGGAATAGCGCACAGCCATGGCATCATCACGCCAGGGCTCCTTCCGGTTCGGGTGAGAATCGGTGTTGCCTCAGGCCGGTCGGGTGTTACCAGCACCCGATTCGGCCGTCTCAATTCTCCCAGGTCACGGGGCATGTCGATCTGCGCCGCGCCCATTCCCGGTGTATTGCTGATCACTGTTTCCCTCGCGTCTTTATCCACAGCCTGTGTGCAATTCCTGTGGGTGACGGAAATGCGCCCCAGCGTTAATTCCGGAACGCATTTCCGGGCAGTCATTTGCTCATGACGGTCCGCCCCGCGACCACTGCCGCATGTAGACGCGGTTCGCCTCGGCGCATGCCTGGTCGACCGGCTCGCCGCGCCGCTTGTGGCGCGACCACGCTGCAGGTGTCCCGCACGGCTTCAGACCCGCCTTGTCGACCGGGCTGTGGGTGCGGTGCCAGAACGGTGGTGGCGTCTCGTGTTCGTGCCACAGCGCCCGGAAAGCGGCCCGCGCCCGGCTGACCCGTTGCCGGGCCAGCCTGACCGTCACGCCCAGGGCGACGGCCGCGCCGTCGATGTCACCGGCGGCGGCGAGCGCCAGCAGGGTCTGCTGGTGGATGTCGGCGAGTTGCGGCCAGATCTGGAATGCCGCGTACCGGTCGATGACGGCGCCGCTGAAGTCGTGCGTGACCGTGTTGGACCAGTACTGGGCGAACCGGTCGGAGGCGCCGGTCGGCCCGTTGTAGCCGCCGCTGCTGGATGCGCCGTGGTGGCGTCGGTCAGTGGCCCCGGCATGCCGGACGGCGTTGAGGCCCGCGTACCAGAGATCCCGGCCGGTGGGCGGCTGCTCGACGGTGAACAGGTGTTCGACGATCGCCGACCATGCCTCGTCGTAGCGGTCGTCGTAGCCGGCCGCCGACGGGGATGCGGTGATGGCGGCGCTCTTCGCGAGGCCGTTGAGGTCGTGCAGCGTGTAGCCGTGCAGCACGTCGGTCACGCCGCCTCCCCGATTAGGTCGAACAGCGGGATCTCGACGACACGCGGCGCGGGCGGCGCGGCGACGTGTCCCTGATCGCGGCAGGTCCGGGCGATCAGGTCGCGGTGGAAACGGATGGTGGCCCGCCACTCCTCGAACCTGCCGTGCTGCCGATCGCGGATGCCGGCCGGGCTGGCGTCGTATGGGGCGCCGGAGCCGAATGAGAAGCCCGCAGTCCGGGGTAGCCGATAGTCGAGCCACGTTGCCCGCTCGGCCTGGCACGACTGGCACACCGGGATCACCGGGACTCCTCTCCTGCCGCAGCGCTCGCGGCATCCGGCACCGGTTCGGGCAGGGTGTGGTTGGCGTCGCCGGGCCGGCCCATCCGTCCGCAGTCACGGCAGGGGCGGGCGGGCGGCTTGCGCCGGTCCAGCGGGTCAGGCGGCAGGTCCGGGTCGGCGACGAAGACGTGCGGCTTCACGAGGCACCAGCCAGGGCGTGGTCGGCGATCAGGCGGCCGACGAGTTCTCCGACCTGGGCGACGACGGCGTTTCCACCGGCCGCAACCATCCGGGCGGCAAACCCATCAGCCATTCCGTCAGGGCGACACTGGGCCTCCAGCGCCCGCTCGCCTGGACGAGACCAACCAGCCGGCTCCCCGTCCCCGGCCCGTACCGGCCCATCAGGGTGTTGATGCCGCCCCATCCCTTGCGCCCCATCGACGCGGTGGGGGTGGGCCACCAGGAACAGCCGCTCTCGTGTGTGTGGCGCACCCACGGCGCACGCGGATAGCACCGTCCAGTCCGCATCGAACCCGTCCTCGGCCAGGTCACCGAGCATCCATCCGAAGGCGTCGGCGTCAGCAAGGAGAGCTGCGACGTTCTCCACGAGGACGTACTCCGGTCGTACTGCGCGAACGACAGCACGGAACCAGGGCCATCCCCAGCGAGCGTCGCCGGTGCCGCCACGGAGTCCGGCGGTCGAGAAGGGCTGGCAGGGGTATCCGCCGGCAACCAGTCGAACAGCGGGTCTTGGGTGAGATGCCCACCAGGCCGGGGCCGTGCGGACGTCGTCATGCTTCGGAACCTCCGGCCAGTGGCGGTCGAGGACGGTGCGGCAGGTGTCGTCGAGTTCGACCTGCCCGACACAGGTCCAGCCCGCGCGGTCCAGGCCGAGGTCGAGTCCACCGATGCCGGAGAAGAGGGACAGGTAGGTGAGGTCACCCATCACGAGCCGCCCTCGCCGCCGGGCTTGCGGTAGGACTCGTTGCCGACCGCCCTGCCGACCCGGCAGGTGTAGATGTCGCAGGGTTCGGCGAGCGGGCAGGGCTGCTGTCCGCCGAGTTCGCTGGGCGCCCCGCACCACGGCCGTTCGGCGCCCGGCTTGTCGGCCGGGTCCGTGCAGTGGCGTAGGCGTTCGTCGAGCAGCCAGTTGCGCATCTCAGGCGATCGGACCTGGGCCAGGTGGTCGTCGATCTGGGCGACCATGCTGGCCGGGTCGGTGCGGAGGATCCCGGCGGGCTGGTCGGTGGCGGGCAGGGCCGGGCGGCGGGTGAGGCGCTTCAGGAAGTCGAACATCAGGCCACCGCCGTGCGGCTCGGGCTGGTGAAGTGCCGGGCGTCGTACCGCTCGTCGAGGTCGGCCGGGTTGATGCCCAGCCGGTCGAGGACGTAGCAGATGTACTGCTCCCACTCGCCGTTCAGGGCGCCGCCCTCCGGCGTGTACTCCCACAGCAGGGTCGGCAGCTGGTCGGCAGGCGCGTCGAGGCCGAGCACGGCGGAAACCGAGGTGTGACCGATCAGCGCCAGGTAGCCGATCTCCGGCCGGTCGTCGCCGGTCTTGACCTCGTGGGTGACCTGGTAGAACGCGGCGAATGCGGCCAGAGCCTGGGCGGCGAAGCAGCGCTTCCAGTCGTCGCGGGTGCCGTTCTCGTCGGGCGTGGGGGCAATCTCGTGGGCCCGGTTCAGGAAGTCGATCGGGGTCATCAGGGTCTCCCGTATGTGGTGCGGGCCGCCGGAGTGTCACGGCGGCCCGCGAGCGATCTACTGGGGTGGGGGTGCCAACCGGTCCGGGTCGACGGCGAGGTAGTCGGCGCACCAGGCAGCAGCAGGGCTGCCGGTGCGGTCGGCGACGTCGCGCAGTACGGCGATCGCCGTTTCGTAGCCCTTGCGGGCTGAGCAGGGCTGTTCGCGTTCGATCAGGTCCAGCACGGCGGTGAGCCCACGATCGACGTCCGGGCCGAACATCCACGGCGCCGGAGGCCACCCAGCGGCATCCGCGAAGGCGCGGCGCATCTCATCGGTCAGTCCGATCACGACGCGCACCCCTCGCAGAAGCCGTCACCGCACTGCGAGGGCTCTCCGCAGGTGAAGCAGGCCGTCAGCGGGCCGCCGCACTTCCGGCAGACCCACTTGACCTTCACGGTCTGCTCGACCAGCGGGCGATCCCATGGCGGCCGGGGCTCGATGCGGTAGTCGCGCTCGACCAGGGCGAGCACGTCCTTGATGGCCGCTTCCATCCACGGGTCCAGGCCACCGACGGTGATCCCCATCCGGGACTTCACCGCGGCCCGCATCTCGTCGGTCAGCTCGATCATCGGTCGCCCTCCCTGGCGAGATCGGCAACGGTCAGTACGACCTCCCCGTAGCCGACCTTCAGCGCCGGGCCACGACGCAGATCCGGGCCCACCAGATGGCTGTCCGAGTCATCCGGCAACAGCCCGTAATCCACCAAGCCATCGACCAGCGCCTTCAACGTCGGGTAGTAGTTGTGGGCGTCGCGGCGCCGGTTGTCCGGGAACCGCAGCACCGCAACCAGATGCGCGTACTGCAGCCTCGGCAGGCAGGCCCGCTTGGCGTGCACCAGCCCGGCGTCACGCCAAGCCCGGCGGTCCGGGGTCTGCCGCCGGAGGTCGCGACGTTGATTCGCAGACAGCCACGGCGCTGGCGCGGGGATCGCCACCGTCCACGGGCCTGCGGTCGGCGCGCTCACTCGGCACCGCCTGTCAGCGTCTCCAGTGCCACGCCCGGGTCGAGCATCCGGGCCAGGTCCACACCCAGCACCGCGCAGATCGCCCGGCCCTCACCGACCGACACCTTCCGGCGGCGGCGCTCGATGTCGACGACGAACCGCACGTGCCGGCCGAGCTCGGCGGCGAGACGGGTCGACGACCAGCCGCGGGCGTGCCGGACCGGACGCAGCCGCTCAGCGAACAGGCGGTCCGTCGCGTCGGTGTTCGCGAGGGTGGCGTTCACTGGGCACCGCCGGGAACCTCGGCGGGCTCCGGCCAGTCCTCGGCCACCTCGCCCTCGATCGCGTCGCGCTGCCCCACCTGCGGCGGCACGTACGTCACGGGGGCAGCAGCGGCGGCAGGCTGAGGAGCCGACATCCGGGCTATCTCGCGCCGGTACTCGGTGCTCGACGGAACCCACTTCTCCAGCTCGTGCACCGCGCACTTCAGCCACATCGAGCGCTCCCACTTCTTCCACGGGGAGTCGGAGCGATTGTTCGACGGGTTCATGTCCCGGTGGGCGAGCACCTCCTCGCGGCCCATCTCGACCGGCCGGGACATGCCGCCGTCGAGCATCACCGCGTATGCCCACACGCCGAGCAGGGGCCCGCGCTGCTCCGGCGACGCGAACCGCTCGTAGCGGTGGATCGGGTGCGGCATGCCCTCCTCGTACTCGTAGAAGTCGTTCTCCCTGACCACCTCGGCCCGCACCGACTGGACGGCGCCGGCCCGGTAGATGCGCTCGATGACGCCCCGGTAGCCCTCCCAGCCCTCGATCGCGCCCTTGATGGGGACGAAGTAGTAGGCGGGGGTGCCGGGTTCGTGGCCGAGCCGGGCGCAGTCGAGCATCGCCGTCATCAGGGAGCCGGGGTTGTTCATGGCCGTGCGCATGAGGTTCTGGTCTCGGCGCAGCACGCCCTGCGCGAGGCGGACGAACGTGGCGGGCGGCAGGTGCGACGGCAGCACCGCAGCGAAGTCATTGCGATAGTCGGCGACCAGCGCGGTGGGCGACTGGTCCCGCTGGGCGACGGCGTTGGCGATGGTCTCAGGCACGATCGGCCTCCAGGAGTTCTTTGGCCCGGGCGTGCGGGCATCGGCGGTCTAGGTCGGTCCAGCCGTGCGCCTTGCAGTGACCGTGATGGTCGAAGTCGCACGGGTCCGGGTCGGTGAGGTCGCTGATCAGCTCTCGGATCAGAGCGAGGGCATCGGCGGCCGGTCGCAGCTCACGCATAGCTGCCTGCTCTTCCGGGGTTGAGTCGATCGGTGGTCGGGTAGCCGTCGTCGATCGCGAGCAGCTCGTCCTCGTCGGTCGAGGTGCGCTCGAAGACGCTTCGGGAGGCGACGAGCTTCTTGCCGCACATGGCCCGGTTGAACTCGGAGCCCAGCGCCGCGCGGATCTCCGCCTCGCACTCGGCGACCCGGGTCTTCGCCTCGTCCCGGTCGGCGCGGGCCTGCCGGTACCGCTCAGCCAGGTCGACGAACACCTGAACGTCGCCCTCGCCGACGGCCGGGTGCAGCCGGGACAGGGCCGACAGGGTTGCGTCGTGGCCATCCAGGTCCGGGATGTCGCCCTCGGCGAGCCGCCGGTGGAAGTCCTGCCCGGCGCCGCGCATCATCCGCAGGTCTTCCTCGGCCCGCTCGTCGATGTGCACGGTGTACGAGCGGAACCCGCCCGGCCCGAGGGCGGCGATGTAGACGGTGGAGGCGCCGAGAACGTCGGCCTGCCACAGCACCTGGGCCCGGTAGTAGACCGGGATGTCGTCGGTGCCGGGCTCGCCCCAGCCCTCCCATGTCGCCGACGCCACCCACTTAACCTCGAGCAATGCGACCAGCGGCCCGATGCCGGGCTTGTCGAGATCGCAGTCGGGGCAGATGGCGAAGGCGTCGACGCCGTCAACCAGGCCGCTCCCGTCGCACTCCGCGCACGGCAGGTAGAGCAGTCGATCCGGGGTGGCGAGCTGCCACGGCCGGTCCGGGTGTGCGTACAGCCCGGCCGGGGCCGCGACGAGGTTCTCGAGCGGGTCGTGCGAGGCCATCCACCAGTCGGCGATCGCCGACTCGAGGTGCCGGCCGTTCGACATGTGCTCGTTGTCGCCGGTGGTCCAGGCGTTGACCTTCTGCCAGTACAGCGAGAACGGCGACGCCCACCGGGACAGGCCCATCACTGCGGCGATCTCCGACGCGGTCACGCCCTCACGGCGTAGCTGATGCCACCGCTCGTCGTGCGGACCGGTGCCCGGCGGGAGCAGCTCGATCGCCGTCATGACGCCACCTCGGCCTCATGCGGGTTGCCGTCGAACCGGAGCCGGACGTCGTGCACCCACCGGTCGTCAGCACCAGCCTCGGCGGGCCACCACTGAGCGAGCCGGCCGCACTTCACGCACCGCCCGTACCGCTCGTCGGCGGCGTAGGCGATGTCGGCGGGGATCAGCTCCAGAGCGGCGAGGACACGCAGCACCTGCCCGGCGTCGTCGATGCTGTCCATCCCGGCGAACAGGTTGGTCCCGTCAGCCCGGTCCGGGTAGCGAACGCCGAGATCGGGACCGCTGCGGCCGCTGCGAAGACGCCACAGGCCCACCGTGAGGCCGTCCTCGCGCTCCCAGGTCAGCTCAACGGCCGGAGCCCCACGCCGGTTGTCGAGCACGGTGCGCGGCGCGGTGACGCCCTCCCGTCGCCGGGCGTCGAGCATCGCGCGGCCCACGGCGCGCCAGTGCGGGAACGTCTTCACCGGGCCACCTCCCGCGAGCGGTGCATGCGGAGGGCGAGCGCGGCCACGATGACGGGCAGCGCGTGCGGTTCCATGCGGACGGAGATTTCGTGCGCGAAGTCGATGTTTGCCTCGACGTCGTCCAGGCCGTCGTAGTCGGCGGCGGAGGCCAGCATCTTGTCGACGAGCTCGGCCAGGCCCTGGTCGAACAGGGAGCGGAAGGCGGGGGGAAGCTCGCTCACGACCGCACCTCCAGGACTGCGACGACGAACGTCACCGGGAGGGCGAGCAGGCCGGACAGGACCGCGTAGGCGATGAGCCCGGACACGGCAGCACGGATCGGATTGGCACCCCTAGCCAGGCCGTAGACCATGCCGAGGGCGGCGGAGGCAACGGCGAAGGCGAGCAGGGAGGCGAGGATTTCGGCGATGGTCATCGGGCACCGTCCTGCTCGCCGACGTACCGGGCGTAGACCTTGGACGAGGTGCCACCAGCCGGACCTACGCAACGCGCCTCGAAGGAGCCCGCCGGGGCGAACGGGTAGGGCTTGCCGTTGCGGATGTCGTTGGTGATCCGCCCGGCATTGCCGGTGGTGATGCCTTCGACGAGCAGAGCCCAGTCGCCGCGCCGCGCACGCATGGCGTCAGCGGCCGCCTGAAACTTCGATGGCCGCTTCTCGCGCGGTCCGGTGTTGCCGTGCGGCGGGGGGTTCTCCCAGCGGATGACGTCGCTCACCGGGATCCCTCCCAGCGCACCGCGCGGGTGATCGTGAAGAACTGCTGCATGACCCGCAGGTGCTGGTCGCGCGAGCAGGGGCACAACGCCCGCACGCACACCCGGTCCTGCTCGTCCAGGCGGGCCACGACCGGCAGGCCCTCACGCCGCAGCCGGTCCGCGATCCACTGCAGCCGCAGCGACAGGGCGGGCTCGCAGCCGGCGGCAGCGAACGCGGCGGTGATCTGCGCGCCGCGACGGGTGCGGGTGGTGCCGGTGGCGAGGACCGGGCCGGTGTAGCCGTCGGTGACCTCCCACGCCCAGCGCAGCAGGCCGAGCCGGAACGGGTGGGTGGCCGGGAACCGGGTGTACGTCGGGGCGGTCACTTCGCACGCTCCGACTTGACGATGTCGAGCGACGGCATCAGCGCCCAGATCAGGACCGCCCACCAGTAGCCGAGCGTCGGGATCTGCGGCATCCAGTGGTGGTGGATCGCCCCGACGGCCAGCATGAACAGCCAGCCCCGGAGCAGGGCGACCATGAAGCCGGTGAGCAGGACTTCGACCAGCCTGCTGAAGAACTTGCCGAGGGCGGCCCGCCGCGAGCGGCGGGCCTTGTCGCGGCGGATGATGCCGATGAGTTCGGCGCCGAGGGCGCGCTGGTCGGTGGCGTTCATCGGGCACCTCCCCGGCGGCCGAAGCCGAGCGCCTGGAGCAGGCGGGCGAACAGACCGGGCTGGCCGGCGCGGCGGTGACGGCCACCGGTCGGCTCACCGAGCCGGTACTGGTTGAACCGCTGCTGCAGCTCGTCGATCACCTCCAGGACCTCGGTCCTGTCCGGGTCGACACCGATCAGCGGCTGCTCAGCCGACGGGCTCAGCACCGCGAACGACACGCGCTCCATGCCGGGCTGGTCCGACCGCAGCCGGGTCACGTTGATCGGCCGGGTCGGGGCGTCGACGCCGCGGTGCACGGACATGACGCGGCCCTCCTTGTCCAACTCGATGACCCGCTGGTGGCGGGTCGTGGCGTACGTGCTGGTCACTGGTGGGCTCCCGTCGGAGTGGGGAGGGCAGGGGTGGTCACGTTGTCGATGCACAAGTCGCAGGTCACGTCCTGGAACCGGAACGTCGCGGTCTCCGCGTCCGGCAGCTCGCCGAGCCGGTCACCGCACGACAGGTCGCGGCGCAGCGTCGACGGCTGGTGGTGGATCGGAGCCGGCCGAAGCGCGGCCTCACCGCGGTAGACGGCCATCAGGAGGTCTCCGCCGCGCGCCGGACCGGGCAGTCGAACAGGTGCGGCCGGTCGGCGTCCTGCGCCTCGCACTCCGGCGAGCACGCCGGGTCGCCCTGCGCGTCGGCGGGGAGCACGATCCGCTCGTGTTCGATCCAGCGCGGGATCCACTGCTCGGCCTGCGGCTCGCCGGCGATGTAGTCGAACGCCCACCGGTCGCCGTACTTGCTGGCGAACATCGCCGCCCGGCATGCCTCGTACGACGGGCCGACGATCGTCACGTAGTGGTCGAGCAGGTGCTTGCCGGTGGTCGGGTCCGTCTGACCGTGGCCGAACGAGAAGTAGACAATGACCTGGGCGATGGGCTGCGTCATCGGGCCACCTGCTCGGCGTTATCGGCGGTGACCCGCTCCGGCGACCCGTACGGCGGGCGCACCGGGCCGTGTGGAACCACCAGCGCGCGCTTCTCCGCGATCACCAGGTCGAGGGCGGCGAGACCGGTACGGATCTCCGCGATGCGCTGCTCGTCGGTCAGCGCCTTGTCGGTGACGACGCCCTCGACGAGGCCGGCGAACGACGCGTAGAGGGAGTTGTCCGGCATGGGGCGGAAGTACTTGGCGGCGCAGGTGTTGACCTGCTCGTCGGATGCGACCTGCCGTGCCGCGCGCCGCGAAAGACGCCTGTCGGCGAGCGGGTCGGCCGGGTCGCACCAGAACTGCGGCGTGCGGGCAGTCATCGGCTCGCCGTCCCAGATGTGGGCCGGGTGGTCGTCCGTCCTGGCGCAGTTCAGTGCCGGGGTTGCCGGCGGGCGATGGTGGATGATGGGCTGAGTCACTGGACTGCCTTTCGTCGTTGGGAGTGCTGTCCGGTGCAGCGCCGTCCGGGGTCGAGACCGGGCGGCGCTTCTTACTCGGGGCCGAACGCCTCGGTGAGCTGGCGTTCGAACTCGGCCGGGTCGTGGCCGGCGCAGGTGAAACCGGTCCAGGTGCCGCGCGGCGGGACCCGGTGCGGGCCGTGCGGGCGGGGGTCGGTGCAGCGCTGCGGGTACATCAGCGGTTGCCGGATCGGGTGGCCGAGGACATCGCCTCCCAGGCCTTCACGAACAGCGGCCGGTCCCGCTCCGTGTAGGCGAAGACCGAGCGCAGCGCCCCGTCGACGAACCGGTCGACCTTGTCCGGCATCCGGCCGTGCTCGCCGACGTACAGGCCCTTCACCCGCATGCCGAGCCGGGGCGACACCGACCGGAGCTCCGCCTGCGAGAGGCCCTTGTCCTGCAGGAACTCGCCGACCGTCAGCGGCCGGGCCATCGGGTCGAGCTCCGGTTCCTCACCCAGGGCGCGAGCCGCGACGTGCCGGGCCTTCGCCTCCAGCCACGAGGCGTCGACGATGCCGCGGGCTGCGGCGAGGACGGCCATCTGTGCCTGCGCCTGGGTGGCGATGGCGGTCAACTGGTCCTCGGTGGCACGCGGGTTGATCGCGCCGCCCTGCGTCCAGTACGACTCGATCGCGTCGGCGACCTCGGCCTGATACGCGATCAGCAGCTGCCGCGCCTCTTCGCGCACCCGCCGCTCGTCGATCGTGGCGAGCAGCATCAGGAAGGTTCGAACGTTGACCACGACGTGCTCGCGGGACTGGATGTCCCCCGGAAGCTGCATGGGCATGGTGCCCACGCAGGCCCACGACTTGGCCTTGAGCTTCTGGAGCTGGCGGGAGTAGTCAACGCCGAGACTCTCGATGACCGGCTTCAGGAAGATGCTCGGCTTGCCGTCGACATCTACGGCCAGAACCTCGCCGCCGTGGAACGGGATGCGGACGAGGTCGGTCATGCCGCACGCACCTCGTCAGCAGGCGCGGCAACGCCCTGAAAGAAGGCGCTGGTGGGCACCTCGAGCGCCTCGGCGACCAGGACCAACTCCCGGGCCTCAAATCCGATCCGCCCGACGAGACGCCTGCTGACCTGCGGCTGCGAGAGGCCGAGCACGTCGGCGAGCCAGTTCTGACCCCGACGCCGGCGTCCCATTTCGGCGCGAACGTTGTCGCCGATCCTGGCGCGAACGGGGTCGATGTCCCCGCCGTTGCGGACGTTGTCTGTCATGAGAATGAGGATGTATCAAATAGCGATACGCTGTCAACTCATACGTTTGGGCTATCCCTGCTCAGCGCGATGCCATGCCACGATGGTTGACGATATGGGCGCAAACCATGAGACTGTGCGTCATGACGACAACACCGGAACGGCGTACCGCGACGCTGACCGAGCTTGTCGCCCAGGAGATCGACTCGGTCCGTGGGCGCAAACGGATGTCACAGGCTCAGCTGGCGCGGGCGATGGGAAAGACCCCGATGTGGGTCTCGCTGCGACTTCGCGGCCTGCAGGCGATCGACATGAATGACCTAGCCCTATTTGCCCAGGCCCTCGACGTCGGCGTGCATGACCTACTGCCGCCCAGGGAGATCGCTGCCGCTGCTTCTCGTGACGCTAACCAGGTTTAGAGTCGCGGGGACAACACCGATTTCCCAATAGCCGGGAGCGCGCCTACCGGCGCTGTTTCGGCCCAGACGTCCGGAGAGACCGAGTGACCCAGCCCAGCCTCAGCCTGGTCGACACAGACCCGGCCGAATCGGCGGTCGATGCCATCGTCATCGGCCTGCACAGCCAGCCCGACGAGGACGGCACCCTCTTGCCTGCCGCCGGCGCCGAGAGCATCGCCGCGGCCTTCGACGGCAAGCTGACCTCGACGCTGGCTCTGCTCGGCGCCACCGGGGCGGCCGGCGAGGTGACCAAGCTGGCCACCCTCGGTACGATCGCCGCCCCGCTGCTGGTGGCGGTAGGCCTCGGTGCCGAGCCGGACGGCCCCGCCCCCGACCTGGAGACCCTGCGCCGGGGTGCCGGCGCGGCGGTCCGCGCCCTGGCCGGCAGCGCCTCCGTGGTGCTGGCCCTGCCCGTGCCGGACGACTCGGACGCCCCGCCGGCGCTGCGCGCCGTGCTGGAGGGCGCCCTGCTCGGCGGCTACCGGTTCGCCGGTTACAAGACGAAGCCGCAGAAGGGCCGCCGGGAGCCGGTCGCCGAACTGCGCCTGCACGTGCCGGACGCCGCCGACGAGGCGGCGGCCGCCGAGCTGCGCCGCGCCGAGGTCGTGGCGAAGTCGGTGCGCCTGACCCGGGACTGGGTGAACACCCCGCCGAACGCGCTGCGCCCGGCCGACCTGGCCGATCAGGTGGCGGCGGCCGCGACCGAGGCCGGCCTCGGTGTCGAGGTCCTCGACTTCGAGCAGCTCAAGGACGGCGGGTACGGCGGCATCGTGGCGGTCGGCCAGGGTTCCGAGGCGCCGCCGCGGCTGGTGAAGCTCACCTACACGCCGGACGGGGTGGAGAACCCGAAGCGGGTCGCGCTGGTCGGCAAGGGCATCACCTTCGACACCGGCGGCGTGAGCATCAAGCCGGCCGCCGGCATGTGGGAGATGAAGTCGGACATGGCCGGCGCCGCCGCGGTGGCCGCCACGCTGATCGCGATCGCCCAGCTCAAGCCGGGTGTGGCCGTCTCCGGTTACCTGGCGATCGCCGAGAACATGCCGTCCGGTTCGGCGTACCGGCCGGGCGACGTGATCACCATGTACGGCGGCAAGCGGGTCGAGGTGTTCAACACCGACGCCGAGGGCCGGATGGTGCTGGCCGACGCGATCGCCCGGGCCTGCGAGGACGGCACCGACTACCTGTTCGAGACGTCGACGCTGACCGGTGGGCAGGTCATCGCGCTGGGCAAGCGGATCTCCGGCCTGATGGGTTCGGACTCCGCGACCGCGCTGGTCGAGGCGGCCGGCAAGGCGGTCGGCGAGCCGGCCTGGCGGATGCCGCTGCCGGACGACGTGCGCAAGGGCATGGAGTCGGAGATCGCCGACATCTGCCAGACCAACGCCAACATGGACCGGGCCGGGCACATGCTGCAGGGCGGTGTCTTCCTGCGCGAGTTCGTGGCCGAGGGCGTGGAGTGGGCGCACATCGACATCGCGGGCCCCAGTTACCACACCGGTGAGGCGAACGGTTACTGGACGAAGGGCGGCACGGGCGTCCCGGTGCGGACCTTCCTCAAGCTGATCGACGACCTGTCCTGACGGACGGGGGCGCCGTCCGGCTCAGACCGGGCGGCGCCGCTGGCGCTCGTTGTAGTCACGCATCCGCTGTGGATAACCGAGCAGTTTCACGTCGTAGATCGGCATGCTCAGCTGGTGCGCGAATTTCCACGCGACGTCCGGTGATCCGATCCGCCGACGGGTCCATTCACCGTCGTGTGCCACAAGCAACAGCGTGGTCTCGGTCACTGTCGTCTGTGGCTCGATGAACGCCTCGACTCCCTGCTTCGTCCGGAAGAATTGCGTAAGATGCTCGAGATCGGCCTGGTTGACCTGCCGGCCGCCGGGCCCGCTGGTCCGGGAACGCCGCCGAAACCAAGCCACTGCTCCTCCTCGCGTCAGATCCCGCAAGGGTACGTCGGACCGACGTGTCGTGGGGCACCTGGCTGCATTGACCGGGTCGAGAAGTGACAAGATGTCGGTGACGGGACTGTGACCGTTTCCATTGTGTGACCCACACCGGAGACGATGCGACCACTGGAGTCAACGTGAGCCAGCCCAACGGCGGAACCTTCGACATCGTCATTCTCGGCGCCGGCAGTGGTGGCTATGCGGCCGCCCTGCGTGCCGCTCAGTTCGACCTCAAGGTCGCGCTGATCGACAAGGCCGAGCTCGGCGGCACCTGCCTGCACCGCGGGTGCATCCCCACGAAGGCCCTCCTGCACGCCGCGGAGATCGCCGACCAGACGCGCGAGAGCGAGCAGTTCGGCGTGAAGGCCGACCTCGTCGGCATCGACATGGCGGGCGTCAACGCGTACAAGGACGGGGTGGTCGGCCGCCTGTACAAGGGCCTGACCGGACTGCTCGGGCACAACAAGAACATCACGATCGTCCAGGGCGAGGGCAAGCTCGTCAGCAAGGACACCGTCGAGGTGGACGGCCAGCGCTACACCGGCCGCAACGTCATCCTCGCCACCGGTTCCTACTCGCGCTCGCTGCCCGGCCTCGAGGTCGACGGCACGCGGGTGCTGACCAGCGAGCACGCTCTCAAGCTGGACCGGGTGCCGCAGTCGGCGATCGTGCTGGGCGGCGGCGTCATCGGCGTCGAGTTCGCCAGCGTGTGGAAGTCGTTCGGCGCCGACGTGACCATCATCGAGGCCCTCCCCCGCCTGGTCGCCGCGGAGGACGAGGAGATCTCGAAGCAGGTCGAGCGCGCCTTCCGCAAGCGGAAGATCAACTTCAAGGTGGGCAAGCCGTTCGAGAAGGTCGAGAAGACCGAGAACGGCGTCAAGGTCACCATCGCCGGTGGCGAGACCCTCGAGGCCGAGGTGCTGCTGGTCGCGGTCGGCCGCGGCCCGACGACCGCCAACCTGGGTTACGAGCAGCAGGGCATCACCCTCGACCGGGGCTTCGTGATCGTCGACGAGCGCCTGCGCACCGGTGTCGGCAACATCTACGCCGTCGGCGACATCGTGCCCGGCCTGCAGCTCGCGCACCGCGGCTTCCAGCAGGGCATCTTCGTGGCCGAGGAGATCGCCGGCAAGAACCCGGCGGTCATCGACGAGGCGGGCATCCCGCGGGTCACCTACTCCGACCCCGAGGTCGCGTCGGTCGGCATCACCGAGGCCAAGGCCAAGGAGCAGTACGGCGCGGACAAGGTCTCGACGTACAACTACAACCTCGGCGGCAACGGCAAGAGCCAGATCCTCAAGACCGCGGGCTTCATCAAGCTGGTCCGGGTCAACGACGGGCCGGTCGTCGGTGTCCACATGGTCGGCGCCCGGGTCGGCGAGCTCGTCGGCGAGGCCCAGCTGATCACCAACTGGGAGGCCTTCCCCGAGGAGGTCGCCCAGCTCGTACACGCCCACCCGACGCAGAACGAGGCGCTGGGCGAGGCCTTCCTCGCGCTCGCGGGCAAGCCGCTGCACGCGCACAGCTGATCCGATCGTTCTTTCGCTTTAGGGAGTTTGGGAAAAGATGCCGACATCGGTAACCATGCCGCGGCTTGGTGAGAGCGTCACCGAGGGAACCGTGACGCGCTGGCTCAAGCAGGAGGGCGAGCGCGTCGAGGCGGACGAGCCGCTGCTCGAGGTCTCCACCGACAAGGTCGACACGGAGATCCCGTCGCCCGCCGCGGGCATCCTCTCGCGGATCGTGGTCGGCGAGGACGAGACCGCGGAGGTCGGCAGCGAGCTGGCCGTCATCGCGGGCGACGGCGAGGACGCCGGTGCGGCCGCGCCGGCCCCCGCCCAGGAAGCCGAGGCTCAGGCCGAGCCCGAGCCGCCCGCCCCCACCGAGCCGTCGACCGAGAAGCCGGTCGAGGCGGAGGCTCCGGCCCCGCAGGCCGCGTCCGCGCCGTCGGGTGGCGGCGAGGGCACCGAGGTGAAGCTGCCGGCGCTCGGCGAGAGCGTCACCGAGGGCACCATCACCCGCTGGCTCAAGGCCGTCGGCGACACCGTCGAAGCGGACGAGCCGCTGGTCGAGGTCTCCACCGACAAGGTCGACACGGAGCTGCCGTCTCCGGTCGCCGGCACCCTGCTGGAGATCAAGATCGGCGAGGACGAGACCGCCGAGGTCGGCGCCGTGCTGGCGATCGTCGGCACGCCGGGCAGCGCCCCGGCCGCCGCTCCGGCCCCCGCGCCCGAGCCGGAGAAGCCCGCCGCCGCCCCCGCGCCGCAGCAGGCAGCGGCGCCGAAGGTCGAGTCGGCCCCGGCTCCGGACGTGTCCGGCGAGTCCTACGCATCCCCCGCGCCCGCCGCGGAGACCGCGAAGCCGGCCGCCCAGCCCGCCGCGGCGCAGCCCGCCCCGGCCGCGCCGTCCGCTTCGGCGGCTCCGTCTGCCGAAGCCGCGAAGTCGAACGGGTCCGGCGACGCCGGTTACGTGACCCCGCTGGTCCGCAAGCTGGCCGCCGAGAAGGGCGTGGACCTGTCCTCGCTCACCGGCACCGGCGTGGGTGGCCGCATCCGCAAGCAGGACGTCATCGACGCGGCGGAGAAGGCCGCGGCCGCGACGAAGGCTCCGGCAGCCCAGGCCGAGAGGGCTGCCGCGCCGACCGAGAAGGCGGCGCCCAAGGCGGAGCCGAGCCCGCTGCGCGGACGCACCGAGAAGCTGACCCGGATCCGCGCGACCATCGCCCGCCGCATGGTGGAGTCGCTGCAGGTCTCCGCGCAGCTGACCACGGTGGTCGAGGTCGACGTGACCAAGATCGCCAACCTGCGGAACAAGGCGAAGGCCGACTTCCAGGCCAAGCACGGCGTGAAGCTGACCTTCCTGCCGTTCTTCGCCCTGGCCACGGTCGAGGCGCTGCAGCAGCACCCGGTGGTCAACTCCTCGATCGACGTCGAGGCGGGCACGGTCACCTACCACGGCGCCGAGCACCTGGGCATCGCGGTGGACGCGCCGAAGGGCCTGGTCGTCCCGGTCATCAAGGACGCCGGAGACCTCAACCTGGCCGGTCTGTCCAAGCGGATCGCGGACCTGGCGGACCGCACCCGCAACAACAAGATCGGGCCGGACGAGATCGGTGGCGGCACCTTCACGCTGACCAACACCGGCAGCCGGGGCGCGCTGTTCGACACGCCGATCATCAACCAGCCGCAGGTCGGCATCCTCGGTCTCGGCGCGGTCGTCAAGCGCCCGGTGATCGTGAACGACCCGGAGCTGGGCGAGATCATCGTGCCGCGGTCGATGGTCTACCTGGCGCTCTCCTACGACCACCGGATCGTGGACGGCGCCGACGCGGCCCGCTTCCTGGGCACGCTCAAGGAGCGCCTGGAGGCCGGGCACTTCGAGGCCGACCTGGGCCTGTAAGGCCAGTGGCAACGAACCGGGGGGCGCGCCGTCACGGCGTACCCCCCGGGTTTGTTTTGGATCGCCTCTTCTTCGGGAAAGATTCAGGTCATGCGCATCGTCATGGCCGGCGCGTCCGGATTCCTGGGCTCCCGGCTCACCGAACGGCTGCGGCAGAGCGGCCACGACATCGTCCGGCTCGTCCGGCGGCCCTCCGAGCAGCCCGACGAGGCCTCCTGGGACCCAGCCCAGGGACGGCTGGACGCCGTGGTGCTGGCCGGGGCGGACGCCGTGATCAACCTGGCCGGCGCCAACGTCGGCGACCGCCGCTGGACGACGGCGTACAAGCGGGTGCTGCGTTCCAGCCGGCTCAACACCACCGACACGCTGGCCCGGACGATCAGCAAGCTGCCGGCCGGTGATCGGCCGGGCACCTTCCTGCAGGGTTCCGGCGTCGGCTGGTACGGCGACACCGGTGACCAGGCCGTGACCGAGGACGCGTCGGCCGGCAACACCTTCCTTGCCGACCTGTGCCGGGTCTGGGAGGCCGCGGCCCGCCCTGCCGAGGACGCCGGCACCCGGGTGGTGCTGCTGCGCACGGCTCCGACCATCGACGCCGGTGGTGCGCTGCTCAAGCCGCTGCTGCTGCCGTTCAAGCTCGGCGCGGGCGCCCGGATCGGCGGCGGGCGGCAGTGGATGGCCTGGATCGCGCTGGCCGACTGGCTGGCCGCGGCCGAGTTCCTGCTGGGCCGCGAGGACGTCGCCGGCCCTGTCAACATGGTGTCGCCGAATCCGGTGACCAACGCCGAGTTCACCCGTGACCTGGCCAAGGCGGTGCGCCGGCCGGCCCTGCTCTCGGTGCCCGGCCCGGTGCTGGACGTGGCGCTCGGCGAGCTTGCGGGGGAGGCGCAGCGCAGTCAGCGGGTGCTGCCGGGGGTGTTGTCGAGTACCGGGTTCGCGTGGGCGTACCCGGAGATGAGTTCCGCCCTGGCGGTGGCTCTGCGTCCCGAACCGGCGATGACCGGCTAGGGCATCAGGCTTTCTTGCTAACCTGCGCCTTGATGTCAGTCGCCGCTCCCGCCCCAGCCGCCTCCGCCGATCCGCCCGCCGAGTCACCGGCACCGTCGCGTGCCCGTGACTGGCGTGCCCATGCGACCGTCGCCCTGCTCGCGCTGGCGCTCGCCGTCTACGTGACGAGCGGTCTCTGGCGCGACCCGTTCCGGCACGGTCTCTCCGACAACCTCGGTGACCAGGCGTTCTTCGAGTGGCTGCTGGGGTACGGCGTCTACACCCTGGGCAACGGCGCGGACCCGTTCTTCACGGATCTGCTGAACGTGCCGTGGGGGGTGAACCTGGCGGCGAACACCTCGATCTCGGTTTACACGATCCTGTTCGCCCCGTTGACCCATCTGGCCGGCCCACAGGTCAGCTATGTGACGATCCTCACACTGAATCTGGCCGGGTCGGCATTCGCCTGGTATCTGTTCCTGAGCCGCTGGCTGGTCCGCAGCCCGCTCGCCGCCGGGCTGGGCGGCATGTTCTGCGGCTTCGCGCCCGGCTTCATCTCGCACGCCAACGGCCACCTGAACTGGACGGCCGGCTGGGTGGCCCCGATCGTCGTGTGGCAGGTGCTGCGGCTGCGCCAGCGCGGGCACTGGCTGCGCAACGGCCTCGTCCTCGGCGTCATGCTCGGCGCGTTCTTCACGATCGCCGCCGAGGGGCTGTTCTACACGGCCCTGGCCAGCGGCATGTTCGTCATCGTCTGGTCGTGCGCCGGCGCGGTGCGCGCCGAGGTCAAGGCGGCGTGGGCCACCGTGCTGAAAGCCCTCGGCGTGGCCGCCGTGGTGGCCGGGGCGCTGCTGGCCTATCCGCTCTACATGCACTTCTCCGGGCCGCAGACGTTCTCCGGCACCGGCTACAACCAGCGGTACTTCGCCGAGGACGCGGCCGCCTACCTGTCGTTCCCCAGCCGGTCGCTGGCGGCGCTGTTCGGGCTCGGTTCCACCCTCGGCCCCAACCGCACCGAGGAGACGTCCTTCTTCGGCGTCCCGCTCATCGTGCTGGTCGCGGTGTCGCTGGTGCTGGTGTGGCGCAACGCGGCCCCCGGCCGCCGTGCCACCCTGCGCGCGATCATGGTGGTCGGCGGCACGTTCCTGGTGCTGTCCCTCGGGCCCCGGCTCAACTGGATGGACGGCGAGCTGCCGGTCCCGCTGCCGTACGCGCTGCTGGCCCGCCTGCCGCTGTTCGACGCGGCGCTGCCGCTGCGGCTGGCGCTGGTCGTGGCCGCCGTCTTCGGCGTCACGCTGGCCCTGATCACCCAGGAGCTGCTGGACCGCAGGATCTCGCCGAGCGTGCACACCGGGCTCACCGCGGCGATCGTGGCGGCGCTGCTGCCGATCTTCCCGTTGCCGGTCCGCGTCCAGGAGCGGGCGCCCGAGCCCGCCTTCATCGCCAACGGCACCTGGCAGAAGTACGTGTCCGACAACGGTGTGATCTCGGCCCTGCCGTTCGCGCTCAACGTGCACGCCGACGGGCAGCGCTGGCAGGCGTACACGATGGCCCGGGGTGGCCCGCAGTTCAGGATCCCGGACGGCTACTTCCTCGGCCCGATGATCAACGGCGAGGAGGGCAAGGAGGGGCTGGGCCAGATCGGCGCGCCGCCGCGCTCGACCGACTGGCTGTTCACCCGCGCCGCTCTCTACGGCTACGTCACCGAGCTCAGCGACGCCGACCGCGCGCAGGCCAGGGCCGACTTCGCCTACTGGAAGCTGGAGGCCCTCTTCCTGCCCGAGCAGATCACCGGCTCCGATCACATGACCCTGTTCCGTAATTCGGTGCTGGTCACCGCGACCGATCTGCTCGGTCCGCCCGAACAGGTGGACGATGTCCTGGTGTGGCGTATCCGTCCCGGCGTGGACCCGATCGACCGATGAGTTCGGGGCTGGATAACCTCCGCGACGTGACGATCGCCGCGCCCGCCCCCGACACGGACCTCGATCTGGAACTGGACGATCCGCCCGCGCCCGCCGAGCCGGAGCCGGAGCCGTCCTTCTGGCGACGCTCCTGGCTCGCTCACCTGGCCATGGCGGTCGTCTCACTGGCCGCCGCCGTCGGAGTCTGCTGGGGGCTGTGGAGCGCGCCGTACAACCACGTGGTCGCCGACAACGTCAGCGACCAGGGCCAGTTCGAGTGGATGCTGTCGTACGGCGTCTATCTTCTGCAGAACCTCACGGACCCGTTCTTCACCGATCTGCTGAACGCGCCGCGCGGTGTGAACCTGGCGATGAACACGTCGAGCACGTTCTACGCCGTGGTGTTCGCCCCGCTGACCCACCTGGCCGGGCCGCAGGTCTCGTTCGTCACGATCCTCACGCTCAACCTCGCCGGCTCCGCCTTCGTGTGGTACCTGTTCCTGCGCCGCTGGCTGGTCCGCAGTGGCCTCGCCGCGGCGGTCGGCGGCCTGCTCTTCGGGTTCTGCCCGGGTCTCGTCTCGCACGCCAACGGCCACCTCAACTGGACCTCCGGCTGGATGGTCGGGATCGTCGCGTGGCGGGTGCTGAAACTGCCGGAGCGCGACCACTGGCTGCGCAATGGCATCGTGCTCGGCCTGCTGTGCACGATGGGCTTCTCGGTCGCCGCCGAGGCGCTGTTCTTCGCCGCACTCGCCAGCGGCATCTTCCTGCTCGTCTGGCTGCTGTCCCGGCCGGGGCTGCGACGGGCCAGGACCGCCCTCAAGCCGGTTCTGCTGTCGCTGGGCGTCACGGCCGTGATCGCCGGTGTTCTGCTGGCCCGGCCGCTCTACATGCACTTCAACGGGCCGCTGAAGTTCTCCGGCACCGGCTTCGGCATGCGCGTCTTCTCCGAGGACCTGGTCGCCTACGTGGCGTTCCCGCTGCGCTCGGTGGCCGGGCTGGCCGGCTGGGGCGCCGACCTGGCACCGAACGCGACCGAGGCCACGTCATTCTTCGGCATCCCGCTGATCCTGCTCTTCGTGGCAGCGGTCGTACTGCTCTGGCGGCGGTCGTCGCCGGAACGCCGCATCACGCTGCGCGCGCTGACCGTCGTCGGCGTGATCTTCTTCCTGCTCTCGCTCGGCCCCCGGCTGCGGTTCCTCGGCGAACAACAACCCCACATCCCCATGCCGTACGCCCTGCTCGTCGACGTGCCTCTGTTCGACTCGGCGCTCCCGGTCCGCTACTCGCTCGTCGTGGTCCTGGTGTTCGCGCTGGTCATCGCCCTGCTGGCGGACGAGGTGGTGCGCCGGCGGGACAGCCTGATCCGCAGCGCCTCCGGCCGGCTCGTGTTCGGCCTCGCCATCGTCGCCGCGCTCGTGCCGATCGCTCCGCTGCCGCTGCGCACGCTGGAGCGGGCGCCGGAACCGGTCTTCATCTCCAGCGGCCACTGGGAGGACTATGTCTCCGACCACGGGGTGATCACGTCGCTGCCGCTCTCCATCGACGTCGCCGTGGACAGCATGCGCTGGCAGGCGTACACGATGGCGCGCGGCGGGGACAAGCAGTTCCGGATCCCGGCCGGCTACTTCCTCGGCCCGCAGGACTACGAGGAGACCGGGCGGCACCTGGTCGGCCGGGTCGGTGCGCCGGACCGCCCCACCGACAAGGTGTTCTACCGGGCCGCCCGCTGGGGTCAGACGCCGAAGATGACGAATGTGGAGCGGCTCAACGCGCGGATCGACTTCGAGTACTGGCAGCTCGAGGCGATCTTCCTCCCCGCAAGCCTGACCGGGCCCAAGGGTCCTCTCAACCGAGATGCCCTGGTACGGGTGACGACTGATCTGCTGGGCGAGCCGGAGCAGGTGGACGACGTACTGGTGTGGCGCATCCGTCCGGGAGTGGATCCGGTCGACCAGTGGGAAGAGAAGTAGGCTTGCGGCCGTGACCTCTTCCGTTCTCACCGTCCTGAGGCCCGGCCTGGTCGACTACCTGGAGGCCTGGGAGGAGCAGAAGCGTCTGCACGAGGGCGTCGTCGCCGGCGCCCAGCCCGACACGGTGCTGCTGCTGGAGCACCCCAGCGTCTTCACCGCCGGCAAGCGCACCGAGCCGGCCGACCGCCCCTTCGACGGCACCCCGGTGGTCGACGTCGACCGCGGCGGCAGGATCACCTGGCACGGTCCGGGACAGCTCGTCGGCTATCCCATCCTGCGCCTGCCCGACCCGGTCGACGTGGTCGCCTACGTCCGGCGGACCGAGCAGATGCTGATCGACGTGTGCGCCGAGTTCGGCGTGACGGCCGAGCGCATCGAGGGCCGCAGCGGCGCCTGGGTCCGGGCCACCGACGGCGGGCTGGACCGCAAGATCGCCCAGATCGGCATCCGGGTGTCGCGCGGGGTCACACTGCACGGCTTCGCACTCAACTGCGACTGCGACCTGTCGAATTTCGACCGTTTCGTCCCGTGCGGCATCCGGGACGCCGCGGTCACCTCCCTCAGCGCCGAGCTCGGGCGGCCGGTCCCGATCAGCGAGGTCATGCCGGTCGTCGATCGCCACCTCGCGACGCTGCTCTGATGGCGCTCTATCGCGACCCGCGCGACAAGCGGGTCTTCGTTCCCCGGCCGGGTGGCGGGGTGGTGCTCAATTTCGGTCACCCGATCGCCTGGGCCATTCTCGTGTGCACGACGATCATCCCGTTCGTGATCGTCACGGTGGTCACCGTCGCGGTTCTGCTCTAGTCCCTTCAGGGCCAGGATGCGAGCCGTATCCCGGGCGATGCCGGGCCCAGCCCGCGTGCCGACCTACGGCTCGATCGGCGCCACAAGTCACCACGCGGTTTTGTGGGGGTTGAGGGTGGGCAACGGCTTCAGCCCGAAAGGGGCGCTGGCGGCCGCGCCCAGGCAGCCCCGTCGCTCACGTGGCCCCGGCACCTCCTGGTGGCCGTACCATAACGATCTTCAAGGCAACCGCCAGACCGCGACCTGACCGCCCTCCTGCTGACAGGCGAGGTGTTCGCCGGTGCGGCGGCAGGCGCCCGGCTGAACGCCCGGCTGGCGTGCGCGGATCTGCCCGGTTCTCATGTCGACCAGGCTGACGGTGCCCCGGCCAGGGCGCAGCAGCAGGTCACCGGCGGGCAGGCCGAGGCCGAGATTCGCCTGAGCCGTCCCGGTCTCCGTGTCGATCCGCACCACGTGGCCCTCCCGGGTGCGGACGAGCCCGTCCTCGCCGCCGATCCAGTCGTGGTTGTCCCAGGCGATGGTGCCGGTCTCCGGGTCGATCGCGAAGAGGCCGGCACCGCCGGAGACGCAGATCCGGGTGCCGCACGCCACCGCGTCCGAGGGCAGCGGCAGGGTCATGGTCCAGAGCGGGCGGCCCGGCAGCCGGATGCCGGTCAGGTTGATCCGGCCGAGCAGGTAGGCGGATTCGCCGACGGCGCCGACGATCGACACCGGGCTGCCCCAGACCTTGTCACGGGCGGTACGGCCGATCAGTTTCCCGCTGCTGAGCGTGAGCGTGGCGAACTCGGACCACGTCAGGACGAGCAGCCGGTCGTCCGGCGCGACGGCCGCTCCCACGAAAGTCTCGGACGGCCGCTGCCAGGCGACCCGCTTCGCCGCCGGGTCGTAGAGGGTGAGCCGCCGGGTCGGCTGGTGCCAGAGCAGGACCCGGTCACCGACCGGCGCGGCGGTCGTGAAGGTGCCCGGCTCGACCAGGTCCGCACCGGTCCGCGAGTCGAGGACCACCGCCTTCTGCGAACTGTCCCGAGTGGCCAGGACCAGCGCCGACCCGGCCTCGGTGAGCACCGGCACCTCGGCCCACCACTCGACGTCGCGCTGCCAGAGGGCCTTGCCGGTCGCCAGCGACCAGGCGATCACGTCGAACCGGCCGGTCGTCCGGGAGTGCGTGCTGTACAGCGTGTCAGCGGTCAGCAGCCACGGTCCGGACGCGGTCGCGGTCGCGGCGACCTGCCGCAGCTCCCCGATCCGCGGCACCGGCGCGGCTCCGGTGAGGATCAGCGCCAGCGCCATGGCCAGCAGCGCACCCGGCCACGAGTGCGATCGGGGCGCCGGAACGGGCGGTGGGGCGACCCGGTCGAGATCGATCATCACGACAGCATTCAACCCCACCGCCCTGAACGGTTCCTAGGGCGCGATCCGATGGAGGTCGCGGGGGAACGCGGTGGTCTCCCGCACGTTCGCCACCCCGGTCAGCCGCGCCACGAACCGTTCCAGGCCGATCGCCCAGCCACCGTGCGGCGGCATGCCGTACCGGAAACCGTCGAGATATCCGGCGTACGGCTCGAGCGGCTGCCCGTGCCGCTGCAGGGCCGCCACGTAGTCCTCGTATCGGTGCAGTCGCTGCCCGCCGGTGACGATCTCGAGCCCGCGGAACAGCAGGTCGAAGCCGTTGGACCAGGTCGGGTCGGCCGGGTCCGGATGCGTGTAGAACGGCCGCTTGCGCATCGGATAGCCGGTCACGAAGAGGAACTCCGACCCGTGCTCCCTCAGCGCCCACTCCCCCAGCGCCCGTTCGTGGGCCGGGGCCAGGTCGGGCTCGTCCTCCGGCGCGCCCGCGATCCGCAGCGCCTCACTGAAGTGCACCGCCGGAATCTCGCTTCTTACGGCGTCTTCCAGAATGCCGATCTCGCCGAGCATCCCTTTGAGCGTCAGCGTCAGCGCGGCCATCACGTCCCGGTGGTCGGTGATGAAACCCATCTCCGCGTCCAGCGACGTGTACTGCGCCAGGTGCCGGGCGGTGTCACTGGGCTCGGCCCGGAACACCGGCCCCACCTCGAAGACCCGCTCGAAGACGCCGACCATCAGCTGCTTGTAGAACTGCGGCGACTGCGCCAGGTAGCCGGGCCGCCCGAAATAGTCGAGCTTGAAAACATTCGCCCCCGACTCGGTCGCCGACTCGACGATCTTCGGCGTGTGGATCTCGACGAACCGCTGCGCCTCCAGCGCCGCCCGGAAACCCTTCGCCGCGGCCGCCGCGATCCGCAGGTTCGCGACGCGGCTCGGATGCCGCAGGGCCAGAGCCGCGTGGTCCAGCTGGGCGGGAAGGCCGGCGTTCAGCGTGGGTCGATGCAGTTCAAATGGCAGCTGTACGGCCACCCGGCTCAGTTCCTTGACGACCGGTGCGGTCAGCTCGACCCCGCGGGGCGCCTGCTCGTTCGCGGTGACCAGCGCGGTCACCTCGACGACGCTCTCCTCGGTCAGCTGTTCCAGCTGCTCGCGGGTCGCGGGGTCGGTGACGACGACCTGGCTGAGCCCGGCGGCGTCCCGGACGATCAGGAAGGCGACCGACTTGAGCAGCCGGCGTCGATGGATCCAGCCGGCGATCGTGACGGTTTCGTCGACGTGCCCGGCCAGTTCGGTGGAGAGGATGCGTTGCACGGCGGGTTACCTCCTCGGGATGCTGCAACGCGGCCCCAGGGAGGTGCGGGCGAGCGGGATCCTCGCGGTACCACCGCACCTTCGCGCCCGTTCGTCACGGGCGCCTCTTTGTCGTGCTGCGGCTCCGGGTTGTCTTCACGCTCCGGCGCGCGGGCCACCCTTCACAGCTGCCGGGTGGCTCTCTCGGCCGGCGGATCGAAGCGTTACTCGGTCCCATCATCGCCGTGCCGGGAACGCTAACAGTCACCGATGCGGCATTCTCCTGAATTACGGGTGACGGCACTCACAGGAATGGTCACGTGAGCCTCGTCGCCCCTGCGGTGTGCCCGGCCCCGGCGGGCGTATCTTCGGGTTGTGACTATTGCTCCCGAGGGCCGCCGCATGCTGCGCATCGAAGCGCGCAACGCCGAGACTCCCATCGAGCGGAAGCCGCCGTGGATCAAGGTCAAGGCCAAGATGGGCCCTGAGTACACCGAGATGCGCGGCCTCGTGCAGAAGGAAGGCCTGCACACGGTCTGCCAGGAGGCCGGGTGCCCCAACATCTACGAGTGCTGGGAAGACCGCGAGGCCACCTTCCTCATCGGCGGTGACCAGTGCACCCGCCGCTGCGACTTCTGCCAGATCGACACCGGCAAGCCGGCCGAGTTCGACGCCGACGAGCCCCGCCGCGTCGGCGAGTCCGTCGCCACCATGGGCCTGCGCTACGCCACCGTCACCGGCGTCGCCCGTGACGACCTGCCCGACGGCGGCGCCTGGCTCTACGCCGAGACGGTCCGCCAGATCCACAAACTCCAGCCCGGCTGCGGAGTCGAGCTGCTGATCCCCGACTTCAACGCCGACCCGGCCCAGCTGGCCGAGGTGTTCGGCTCCCGCCCCGAGGTGCTCGCCCACAACCTGGAGACGGTTCCGCGCATCTTCAAGCGCATCCGGCCCGGATTCCGCTACGAGCGCTCCCTCGACGTGATCACCCAGGCCCGCGCCGCCGGCCTCGTCACCAAGAGCAACCTGATCCTCGGCATGGGCGAGGATCGCGCCGAGGTGACCGACGCCCTCCGCGACCTGCACGCGGCCGGTTGCGAGCTGATCACCATTACGCAGTATCTTCGCCCGACTCCGCGGCACCACCCGGTCGAGCGCTGGGTCAAGCCGGAGGAGTTCGTCGAGCTCCGCGAGGAGGCCGAGCAGATCGGCTTCTCAGGCGTGATGAGCGGCCCGCTGGTCCGTTCGTCCTACCGCGCCGGCCGTCTCTACCGTCAGGCGCTCGAAGCCCGCGGCTGACTCCCGCGGCCTGGCCCTCCGTGGCCTGGCCTCCGCGGCCTGGCCTCCGCGGCCTGGCCTCCGCGCTTTGGCTCCCCGCGGCCTGGCCTCCGCGCCTTGGCTCCCCGCGGCCGCGGTTGCGACGACGCCGCCCGCGCGCACCGGCCCTGCTGCGGCCGCGGTCGCGACCGTGATGCAGCGAGCCCCGCACCGAATCGGTGCGGGGCTCTCTCACTGCGGGACGATCATTTCTTCTTCTTGCCGGCCTTCTTGCCCTTGCTGGACTTGTCGGGCTTCTTGGAATCCCTGTCGGAAGCCCACTTGGCCTCGGCAACCTCAGGGATCAGAACAGGCGAGAGCAACTTGAGGAAGATCATGGCGAGCGGCGCCAGCCAGGCCCACCACGGCAGTAGTGAGTCCGGCCCGAACAGCATGCCCACCACGTCGTAACTCACCTCGACTGCGGTATCCATCATCTGCCTCCGGGGGACGAAGCTCAGGCTGAACTCGGCGGTCTTCCTGGCTTTGATTCGGCCCCCAATATCGGACCCCCACACCCCGCCATTAGCGTTTCCGGCCCGGGCACCTGACCCGGCCACCTGCGTGGTGACCTACGGTTTGAATCGCCCCGGACGTCACCGCGCAAGGGCCACGCCATCGCAGCGTGGTGACCTACGCCCCGCACGAGGCCAGACATCACCACGCAACACAGCAACCCCTGCGGCGTGGTGACCTACGCCCAGGACCAGACCAGACATCACCACGCAACACAACAACCCCTGCGGCGCGGTGACCTACGCCCAGGACCAGACCAGACATCACCACGCGAGACGGCAACCCTGCGGCGTGGTGACCTGCGGCTTGGATCGGATCGGGCATCGGCGGGCGGGCTGTGTCAGGTGTTGAGGAGGCCCAGGCGGTGGGCTACGGCGGCGGCCTCGACCCGGTTGGTCACCTCCAGCTTGGCGATGATCCGGGAAACGTGGACGCTCGCGGTCTTCGGGGAGATGAACAGGGCTTGAGCGATGCGACTGTTGCTCTGACCCTCGGCGACCAGGCGGAGCACCTCACGTTCGCGGGCCGTCAGCAGCTCGGTGAGTGCGGCCGGGACCGTGGCACTCCTGACGCCCAGCCTGCGGGCCAGGACCTCGGCCGCCTCCGCCAGCGGGCGGGCTCTGAGTGCGGCCGCGATCGCGCCGGCCTCGGTGAGTGCGGCGGTTGCGGCCGGGCGGTCGGCGGCGATCGTCTCGGCGAGGCCCAGCAACGCGCACCCCAGCTGGTAGGGCTGTCCGTCGACCCGCCAGTGGTCGACCGCCGAGCGCCAGCGCTCAGCGCCGCCATCGAGGAGGGCGGCTACCTGTGCGGCATAGGCCTGGTCCGCGGGATGGCGCCGCGGCAGGCGGTCAGCGAGTTCGCGGATCGTCTCCGCCAGCCCCACAGCGCCGACTTCCCCGGGCCGACGCACGACGGTCACCTCTCCAGCCCCACGCACCGCGGCGTCTTCTCCGGACCGGCCCACGACGGTCGCCTCTCCGGCCCCACGCACCGCGGCGTCTTCTCCGGACCGGCCCACCACGGCGGCCTCTCCCTGCCGACCGACCGCAGCAACACCTTCAGCCCGACCCCCTGCGGCGACTTCTCCAGACCGACCCACCGCACCGTCGCTTGAGGCGGACCGACCCACCGCACCGCCGTCAGAGCCGGACCGGCCCACCGCACCGGTGCCCGAGGCGGACGGCTCTGCAGGGCCGGGATGGGCCGAGGCGGAAGGGCGGGAGGGCGAAGACCAGCCAGGACGAATCAGGGTGCGGGACGCAGCGGCCAGGATCGGCCAGCTGTAGCGCGGACGTTCCAGGATCCCGTGGTCCCGCACGGCGGCCTCGGCGGCGGCAAGGGCCGCGGGACCGTCACCGGCGGTCAGGGCGGCGACGATGCGCAACTCCAGCAGGGAGAGGCGGCTCTCGTGGGTGAGGAACGGCTTGGCCAGGAAGGCGACGGCCTGCTTGACCAGGGCCGCGGCCCCGTCGTCGTGGCCTCGGGCCAGGCGGATGCGGGCTCGGAGGCGTAGCCAGGGCAGGGCCAGGGTTCCGGGTGGGTCCTGGCGGGCGGCCTGGGCCAGCAGAGCGTCCGCCTCGTCCCAGCGGCCCAGGGCCATCAGGGCCTCGGCGTGGTTGGCCAGCAGGTAGACGCCGGTGGTGCGGCTGACGCCGACGCGGTCGGCGTGTGGGACGCCCTCGGCGGCGGCCTCGGCGGAGTCGGCGTAGGCGCCCAGCTCGTACAGCGAGTCGGAGAGGTTGACCAGGGCGCCGGCCAGGTTGGGAATGTCACCGGAAGCGCGGGCGCGGTCGACGGAGCGGCGCATGGCGGGCACGCTCTCGGCGGCGGGGAGGCGGCCACTGCACACCTTGCCGTAGGTGACCTCGACCGCGACCTGGGCCGCCTCGTCGCCGAGCTGGGCCGCGGCGGCCAGGACGGACTGGGCGATCCGGTCGGCCTCGTCGGGGTCGGTGGCGGCCAGCACGTAGACGACGTCGGCGACGAGTTTCAGCGACTCGCTGTCACCGGGTGCCGTGGACAGCAGGCGGTGTGCCTCGCGGGCCTCGGCGGCGCCGTCGCTCTTGCCCGCGTTGCGCAGCAGTTTGGCGCGGCGGACGAGCAGGCGGGCTGCCCGCAGCGGCTCGGCCTCGAAGTCGAGGTCGGCGAGGGTGGCGCGGGTGAGGGTCATGGCCCGCTGATGCTCGCCGGAGTCGATGGCGGCCAGCGCCGCCTCCTCGAGCAGGTCGAGGTGGCCGACGCCGAGCAGGGCGGCCGGGTCGGGCACCTGCTCCCACAGCTCGAGCATGCGGTCGAGGAGGCGGGCGCGTTCGGCGAAGGCGTAGCGGCGGCCGGCGGCGTCGGCGGCCGCGTGGGCGGCGACGAGGGCGCGGGCGTGGTCGCGGGCGGAGAACCAGTGGTGGGCGATCTCGGCGGGGGCGCGGTCGGCGTCGACGAGATGCGGCTCGGACTCGATGGCCTGCGCGTAGCGGGCGTGCAGGCGGGAGCGCTCGCCGGGCAGCAGGTCGTCGTGGACGGCCTCGCGGACCAGGGCGTGCCGGAACTCGTAGTCGCCGTCCGGGTCGATCACGACGAGCTGGGCGGCGACGGCGGCGCGGAGCCCGGACTCCAGGGTGGTCTCGTCGACGCCGGCGACCCGGGCGAGCAGCTCGTGGCCGAACCGGATGCCGCCGACCGCGGCCACCCGCAGCACCCGCTGGGCGGTGTCGGGCAGCTGGTCGGCGCGGGAGAGCAGCAGGTCGCGCAGGGTCTCGGGGATGTCGCCGCAGCGGGGGTCGGCGGAGGCGGCGAACTGTTCGATGAAGAACGGGATGCCCTGGGCACGCCGGCTGATCGCGTCGACGGTCGGCGGGTCGGGCTCGGTGCCGAGGAGGTGGCCGAGCAGCTCGGCGGTGGCGTCGCGGTCGAGCCGGTCGAGGTCGTGGCGCTGGACGCCGCGGACCCGTTCGAGCTCGGCCAGGAACGGCCGCAGCGGGTGGCCGCGGTGCAGCTCGTCGGTGCGGTAGGTGGCGATCAGCAGCAGGCCGGGCACGCGTGCCGAGCGGACCAGGAAGGCGATCAGGTCGCGGGTGGACCGGTCGGCCCAGTGCAGGTCCTCCACCACGAGGACGACGGGACGCTCCGCGGCGAGCCGGGCGAAGAGCGACCCGACCAGCTCGAACAGGTGGCCCCGGCGGGTCTCGCCGAGGTCGGGTGGCAGGCCCAGCTCGGGCAGCAGCCGGGCGAACTCGGCCTCACGCCCGCCGAAGACCTCACGGCCCTCACGCCGGGACAGCTCGCGCAGCGCGGCCGCGAACGGTGCGAAGGGCAGGCCCTCCTCGCCGAGCTCGAGGCACTGGCCGAGGAGGACCCGCGCGTCGGCGGACCGGCAGAACTCCTCGACGAGGCGGGTCTTGCCGACCCCGGCCTCACCGCCGACGAGGAGTGCGGCCGGCTCGTCGCCGCGTGCCCGTTTGAGCGCGTCGTGCAGCGTGGCCAGGTCGGGCGCGCGCCCGACCAGGACCGCACTGTGCGCGCTCACCGTCATGAGGTCGAGCATGCCACGCGCGTACGACATGATTTTCTGTCGATTTCAGGATGCGAGAGACCGGCGCCGGGTGACCCATCGCACCCGCCAGCGTCGGCGGCGTGGTGGCCGTTCGGCCTCGTCCTGATGGACGGCCCGGTGGTTCTCGGCGTCCTGAAGCATGTGGTCGATACGGAAACGGGCGAGCTGGAAGTGGGTGCCGGGGTCGCTGAAAGGAATCATGGGGAAGACTCTTCGCCCGAAGGCGGCCCGGCCACATGGGGCTGCCGCCTCATCCGTCACGGCCGCCCCACCTTACGCGCGCGGCTGAGGGGCACCAGGACGCCGTAAGGTACCTGAGTCCCACTACACTTCGCGGCATGGCAAAACCCCAGGAGAAGGTGTCGTTCGGCGTACGCCTGAAGCAGATCGGCCAGGTGTTCGCGTTCACCGCCAAGCAGGACAAGTGGTTCGTCCCGCTGGTGATCGGCGCGATCGCGATCCCGCTCGCGATCACCGTGACGATCGTGCTCCTGACGGGCGCCTGGCCGTGGATCCCGGTCGGCATCCTGTTCACGCTGCTGGCCGTGCTCATCGTGCTCAACCTGCGCTCGAACACGGCGATGATGAACGTGGCGGAGGGCCAGCCCGGCGCCGCCGCGTCGCTGATGGAGAACATGCGCGGTGACTGGCGGGTCCGCCCGGCCGCGAGCTCCACCACGCAGTTCGACATGGTGCACGTGGTGATCGGCAAGCCCGGCGTGATCCTGCTCGGCGAGGGCGACCCGCAGCGGGTGCGCGGCCTGCTCAGCCAGGAGAAGAAGCGCCTGGTCAAGGTGATCGGCAATGCCCCGATCTACGATTACGTGATCGGCACCGAGGAGGGCCAGCTGTCGGTGCGCAAGCTGCGCTCGACGATGCTGCGCCTGCCCAAGAACCTGACCGGCAAGGACGTCAACTCGCTCGACAAGCGTCTCGGCGCGCTGATGTCGCGGCCGCAGATGCCGAAGGGCGCGATCCCCAAGAGCATGCGGCCGAGCAAGGGCGCGTTCCGCCAGCAGCGCCCCCGCTGATCAAAACCCTTCCTGGGGTACGGGGTAAGCAGCCGGCAAAATCAAATGTCTCCATGATCGGCCCGGGGCGCTAGCCTCGGGTCTACGCCGCTTTCCGGTGGTCCACGCCGGACAGTGACGCAGACTCGCACCCTGGGCTCGAAGGAGTTCCGCTCGTGGTCAGCACCCTGGCGGTTCCCGGCACCTTCCCGACTCTGCGCGACGCCCTCGAGGTGGCACCCGACGGCGCCGTCGTCGAGGTGGCTCCCGGCACCTATCGGGAACGCGTCGACCTGGCCCGCCGCCGTCTCACGCTGCGCGCCTCCGGCGAGCCGGGTTCGGCGATCGTGGACGCGTCCGGCCTGGACGGCCCGGCCCTGTCGGTGACCTCCGGCGACGTGGAGGTGGACGGGCTGGCGTGGACGTCCGACGAGTATCCGGCCGTGGTGATCAGCGGCGGGCGGGTGCGGTTGCGCCGCTGCGAGCTGTCCGCGGGTTACGGCGCGGCCCTGCAGGCCGAGGGCGGGGCGCTGGTGGAGGCCGTCGAGGTCCGCGTCGTCACGGGCCAGCACGGTTTCGTCTTCTCCGACGCGGGCGGCACGGTGGAGTCGTGCGAGATCCGCGGGGTCTCCGACGACGGGGTGATCGTGCGGCTGGGCGCCGACCCGGTGATCCGCGGTACGAAGGTCAGCGACTGCGGCTACCGCGGCATCTACGTCTACCAGTCCGGACGCCCGGTGATCGAGCGCTGTGACGTCTCCGGCACGGGTGACGCGGGCATCGTGGTGGCCTACGCGAGCGCGCCGCGGATCGTCGACACGTGGGTGCACCAGACGTCCGGTTCGGGGATCGTGATCGGCTCGGGCTGCACGGCCGTGGTCGAGCAGTGCCGGGTCGAGGAGACCGCCGATCCGCCGGTACGAGTCGATCCCGGCGCCAAGGCGACGGTGACCCTGAGCGACGGTGGCGGTCTCCCCCAGGCCGGTGTGATGGCGGCCGGCGCCGCCCAGGACGCGGCCGAGGTCGAGCGTCTGCTCACCGAGCTCGACTCGATGATCGGCCTGGCCGGGGTGAAGAACGAGGTCCGGGCCTTGATAGACGAGATCCAGGTGAACGAGTGGCGGCGCGGCGCGGGCCTGTCGGTCGGCGCCGTGAGTCACCACCTGATCTTCACGGGCGCCCCGGGGACGGGTAAGACCACGGTCGCCCGCATCTACGGACAGTTGCTGAAGGCGCTGGGCGTGCTGCCGAACGGGCAGTTCCGTGAGGTGTCCCGGCGCGACCTGGTCGGGCAGTACATCGGACACACCGCGGAGAAGACGACCTCGGTCTTCGAGGAGGCGATGGGCGGGGTGCTGTTCATCGACGAGGCGTACACGCTGGCCCGGGCCGGTGGCGCGGCCGCCGACTTCGGCCAGGAGGCGATCGACACCCTGGTGAAGCTGATGGAGGACCACCGGGACCAGGTCGCCGTGATCGTCGCCGGGTACACCCGGGAGATGCTCGACTTCCTGGACGCCAACTCCGGTCTGGCCTCACGGTTCGCCAAGACCCTGGAGTTCGAGAACTACGGGCCCGACGAACTGGTGCGGATCGCCGACCGGATCGCGCGGCACGACGACTACGTCTTCGCCGACGGCCTGCCGGAGGCGCTGTGGGAGCACTTCGGGCAGCTGGAGCGCGACCGCAACTTCGGCAACGCCCGTGAGGCCCGCAAGCTGCTGGAGGGCATGCGCAAGGCGCAGTCCGGCCGGTTGCGCGCGATGGGGCGGATGCCCAGCCGTGACGACCTTCGGACACTGATGCTCGCCGATCTGCGGGTGGCGATTCGCTGATCTAGCGTCGACGTGACGGGGAGGTGGCCGGATGCACCGTGGTGACGGACGAACGTACGGCAACGCCACAGCGGCCGCTGCGCCACTGCGGCCGCCCGGCGCGCCGGTCCGGGGTGGCCCCGCTCCCCCGCCGCAGCCGCCGCCGAGGATGCCGGCGCAGCGTCCGGCTCAGGCTCCGCAGTTCCGGGCGCCCGAGGTCACGGTCCGGGCCGTACCGCGCAAGGGGCATCTCGGCCCGTTCAGCCTGGCGCAGATCCTGGCCGCCGAGGCGGCGCTGTTCGCCCTGGTCGCCGCGATCACGCGCTCGCCGGTGGCGCTGGTGGCCGCGATGGCCGGCTCGGCGGTGCTCCTGCTGGTCTTCTTCACCCGCCGGCAGCACCGCTGGTGGCTGGAGCATCGCCAGGTGGCCCGCGATCACCGCCGGCGCCGGGCGGCGCGTCTCGATCCCCGGTCCGGGCCGGTGCTGGCGGCGCTGCGCACCATCGCGCCAGGGCTGGTGATCGAGGACGTCAGCGCCGTCGACCGGGCGGGGGCCCCGGAGGACCCGGTCGGCGTGGCCCGGGACGAGGCCGGCTGGTTCGCGGTCGTCGCGCTCGATCCGGCGGCCGCGCCGCTTCCCCTGGAGACGCTGCTCGGCGTGCTCTCCGGCACGGGCCAGCCCGGCCTCGTGATGGAGCTGGTCACGCACACTGTTCCGGCGCCCAGCCCGGACGTGCCGGCCGCGTCGCCGTCCGGAGCCTCCTACCGCCAGCTCGTCGAGACGGTCAGCCCGGCCCCGGTCCCGGCGTATCGGGAATCGACGATCAGTGTGCGCATCGACGCGCAGGCGCTGGCCGAGGCGGTGCTCGACCACACCACCGACCCGGAGGACGCGGCCCGGCTCGTCGCCGGGCTGGCCCGGAAGGTGGCGACCGGCCTGCGACGGCTCGGGGTCACCGGCCGCCCGCTCGACTCGGAGCAGGTGACGGCGCTGCTGGCCCGCTCCTGCGACGTCGAGTCGTGGGCGCCGGCCGAGGGGCCGGGCGTGGACGAGGCGTGGACGCACTGGCGGTCGGCGCGGCTGATCCATCGGACGTACTGGCTGAAGACCTGGCCGGGGTCGGCGACCGAGATCGGGTCGCTGTTCGGGTGGGCGGCGACCGCACCGGCGGCGCAGACCAGTGTCGCGCTGGTGCTCGACGTGACCGGTGGCGACGAGGTGGCGATGCGGGCGTTCATCCGCCTGGCGACCCGGCCGGACGCCGACCTGCGGGCGCTCGACCGGGTGCTGCAGGAGGGTGTGCGCCGGGTCGGCGGCGAGTTGCAGCCGCTCGACGGGGAACACGGACCGGCGGCGTACGCGACCGCCCCCACCGGAGGTGGCGCGGGATGAGCGGGCCGTACCCCGACGACAACGCCGCCTACCGGCAGCAGCCGGTGCCCCGGCCGCGCGAGCCGGGGCAGGTGACTTCCGGACGTGCGGCCGTTCCGGTGCCCGCACCGGCCGATCCGTTCGCGCAGGGCCGGCCTCAGGCCGACCCGCTCGCTCAGGGTCAGCGCCCGGCCGATCCGTTCGCGCAGGGCCGGCGTCAGGCGGAGCCGCTGTCGCAGGGTCAGGCCGCGCCGGTGGTCACTTCGGCGCCGCTGGCCCGGCCGGGCACCTTTCTGCCGGATCAGCCGGGCGGACCGCCACCGGGACCCGGCGACGAGGAGCGGCCCCGCGACCGGACCGGTCCGTCCGGGCGGACCAGCAGGCTGCGGATCGGCTGGCACGCGGTCCCGCGGGCCGGGTTGCGCCGGATGACGGCCGGGCAGCCGGCGCCGGCCGGGCTCCTGATCGGCCGCGACCAGCAGCAGGCGCCGGTGCCGTTGCGGCTGTTCGCGCCCGAGCCGGTACGCGTGACGCTGGTCGGCGGGGTGTGGGCGGCTCAGCTGATGCTGTTCCGGGCGTTCGCGGCGGGTGCGCGGGTGGTCGTGGTGACGACCGAGCCGCACGCGTGGACCGGCTTCGGCGAGCGGGCCACCGGGCAGCAGCATCGGCTCACCGTGGTGGCGGCGGAGCCGGGCGGGCCGTATTCGGGGACCGCCCAGACGCCCCTGCTGACCGTTCACGACCTGGGGCTGTCCGGGCCGATGACGAGTCCGCCGCTCGGGCCGTGGCACAGCCAGCTGACCGTCCTGCGGCAGCTGGACCGGGCCGGGGTGCCGGCGCTGCAGGAGGCGTCGCTGGTGGTGATGCAACGGCTGGGCGGGGACGAGGCGACCCTGGCCGCGGCGGCGCTGAAACTGCGGCCGCACAGCGGGCAGCTCCTGCAGTCGATGAACGACGACATGATGGTGCTGATCGGGGACGGCGACGACCGTTACCTGTTCCTGAACCAGACCGGCATCGAGCAGCAGTACATCGGCCTGCCCCGCCGCTAGATCAACCCCCGGCTGTGCCGTACCGCTGTCTCAGCGGGCTTGAGACAGCGGTGGGGCACAGCCGGTGACCACCGCATAAGCCCGGCGGTCGCGTCGAGGCCGGGAGTATCGCGGGCGTCGCGCTGTAGGCACGGGACACGATCGATGCGATCGTGGCGGGCGTAGACCGTACGATATGAGGGTTTTATCTGACCGGAGGCGACCAGGCCAGCTGGACCAGACGGGCGCCGTGCCGGCGGGTGATCATCCACGCGCGGCCGGGCGGGAGCGGCTGGGGTTTGACGTTGCCGAAGAGCGGGCCCTCCTCGCGCGACCCGGACATCATGATCCCCGGTGAGGCGAGCTCCCGGATCCGGCCGATCACCGGGTCGAACAGCGCCCGCCCCGCGCCGCCGATCCGCCGGGTGATCACCACGTGCAGACCGATGTCGCGGGCCTGTGGCAGGAACTCCAGCAGCGGTGTCAGCGGGTTCGGGCTGGCCGACGCGATCAGATCGAAGTCGTCGACCAGGACGTAGAGTTCCGGGCCCTTCCACCAGCTGCGGTTGCTGAGCATCTCGGGGGTGACGTCGGGGCCGGGCAGGCGTTCCCGCATCGCCACCGCCACCTGGTTGATCAGATCGGCGGTGACCTGGTGCGACGTGCCATACCCGATGGTGTTCTCGGCCGGGATGCACCCGAGCAGGCTGCGCCGCAGGTCGACGAGGAGCAGCCGGGCCTGCGCGGGAGTGTGCGACGCCACGATCGACTTCGCGAGGCTGCGCAGGAACGAGCTCTTGCCGCTCTCCACGTCGCCGAAGAGCAGCGCGTGCGGCTCGGCGTCGAAGTCCAGCGAGACCGGCTGCAGGTCGGCCTCGGCGATGCCGATCGGCACGGTCCCGCCACGGGCCGGGGGCAGCGCCTCGAACGGCAGCTCGGCCGGCAGCAGCCGGACCGGGGGCGCCGGGGTCGCCGTCCAGTGCTCGCCCGCGTGCCGGACCAGCTCGGCGACCGCCTCGGCCAGATCGTCGACGCGCTGCTCACGGTCGATGCGGGGCAGCGCCGCGAGGAAGTGGTAGCCGTCCGGGGTGAGGCCTCGGCCGGGCGCGTCCTCGGGCACGTTCACCGCCTCCCGCCGGTTGATCACCGAGTCGCTGGCCTCGCCGAGCCGCAGCTCGATGCGGGTGCCGAAGGCGTCGCGGATCTGCGGGCGCACGTCCATCCACCGGTTCGTGGCGGCCAGCACGTGGATGCCGAAGCCGAGGCCGCGGTTGGCCAGCTCGTGCACGGTCTGCTCGAGGTCCTCGAACTCGGACCGCATCGTCGCCCAGCCGTCCACGACCAGGAAGACGTCACCGAACGCGTCCTCGGCGAACCGGCCCTGCGTCTTGGCACGCCGGTACGCCGCGGCGCCCTCCACGTTCTCGGTGGCGAACATCTCCTCCCGGGCGCGCATGAGTCCGTGCAGCTCGGCGATGGTACGCCGGACCTTGTCCACGTCACGCCGGGTCGCCACCCCGCCCACGTGCGGCAGGTCGGCGAGCGCGCTGAGCGGGCCACCACCGAAGTCCAGGCCGTAGAACTGCGCCTCCCGCGGGGTGTGGGTGAGCGCCAGACTGATGATCAGCGTGCGCAGCAGGTTCGACTTGCCGGACTGGGCCGCCCCGACGATCATCACGTTGCCGGCGGCTCCGGACAGGTCCAGCCACATCGGATCGCGGCGCTGGTCGTACGGCTTGTCGATGAGCCCGCCCAGCGCGTGCAGCGACCCGAACCGGTCCTCCGCGTCGACGGTCAGCCCCCGCTCCGGCAGCGTGATCGCCGGAGGCAGCATCTGGCCCAGCGTGGACGCCTTGTCCAGCGGCGGCAGCCACACCTCGTGGGCCGGCGCGCCCTTGCCCTCCATCTGCCGGACCAGCACCTCGATCAGGGTGTCGCCGGTCGCGGTCTCCTCCTCGGGCTGTTCCTCGGTGTCCGGCAGCTCCTCGCGCAGCGGGGCGACGTAGAAAGTGGAGAAGTCGCGGATCGGGTTGCCGCCGCGGCCGCCGACGCCGGGCAGGTCGCCGTTCTGGTGGACGGCGCCGGACACGTAGGCGGCCTTCAGCCGGATCAGGCCCTCGGTGCCCGTCCGCAGGTAGCCGTGCCCAGGCGATCGGGGCAGCTCATAGGCGTCCGGCACGCCGAGCACGGCCCTCGACTCCATCGACGAGAAGGTGCGCAGACCGATGCGGTACGACAGATGCGACTCCAGTCCACGCAGACGCCCCTCCTCGAGTTTCTGGGAGGCCAGCAGCAGATGGATGCCGAGCGACCGGCCCACGCGTCCGATCTGGACGAACATGTCGATGAAGTCCGGCCGGGCACTCAGCAGCTCGGAGAACTCGTCGACGATGAACAGCAGGCTGGGCAGCGGGGCCAGCGGCACACCCGCCGACCGGGCCCGCTCGTAGTCACGCTGGGACGCGTAGTTGCCGGCCTTGCGCAGCAGCTCCTGCCGCCGGGTCAGCTCGCCCTGGATGGCGCCGAGCATCCGGTCGACCAGTGGTAGCTCGTCCTCCAGGTTGGTGATCATCGCCGCGGTGTGCGGCAGCCGGTCGAGCGACGCGAACGTGGCGCCGCCCTTGAAGTCGACGAGCAGCAGGTTGAGGATCTCCGGGCTGTGCGTCATGGCCAGGGCCAGCACCAGCGTGCGCAGCAGCTCCGACTTGCCGGAGCCGGTCGCGCCGACCAGCAGGCCGTGCGGGCCCATGCCGTCCTGCGCCGACTCCTTCAGATCCAGCTCGACCGGCCGCCCGTCGGCGCCGACACCGATCGGCACCCGCAGGCGGTCGCGGTTGGGCCGGCTGGCCCACAGTTCGTTCAGATCGATCTGGTACGGGTCGGACTGCTCCAGCAACTCGGCCAGCCCGGTGTCCTGCGAGATGGCCGGCGCGTCGGAGTCGGAGAGGGCCGACAGCCGCAGTGGGGCCAGCTCGCGGGCCAGCACCTCGGCCTCGGCGAGGCTCAGCACGTCGGCCCGGCCGACCTCGGTGGGACCGTCCATCGTGGTGCCGGTGACCGTGCCGTCGGCGGCGATCTCCAGCACCACCGAGCTGTCGTCGAGCAGCCGCGGCGGCGGCACCGACAGGTCGACGATGGTGACCCCGGCGACGCCGCCCTCGGTCATCAGATGGTCGGAACCGGCCGTCGAACCGCCGTCGATGATCACCATGACGTGCGGCCCGCCGCCGGGCGCACCGGCCGGGTCGAAGCGGGGCCGGTTGACCAGCACGTCGTCGAGCATCGCCTCGAGCGCCGGCACGCTCGGGGCGACCAGGCGCACCTGTCCGATCGCATCCGTCTTGCCGGGATGCTGGGTGTGCGGCAGCCATTTCACCCACTCCCACCGGGCCCGCTCGTGGTCCGGCACGCAGATGCCGACCCGCAGGTCGTCGGGGGCGTGGAAGGTGACCATCTGAGCCAGCAACGCCCGGCTGAAGTCGTGCGCCGCGCGGTCGGCGCCGCGCACGTAGATGTGCGAGAAGTCGCGCAGCGCCACCGACACCGGCAGGTCCGGGACCACCGAGTACGTGTTGAGGAACCGGCGCAGCGCCATCGTGCACAGTGGCTCCAGCTCGTCGACCGGGCGGGTCTGCGGCGGGACGAGCCGGGTGGCGACCTCCTGCGGGCCGACCGCGATCCGGACCACGGTGAAGTCGGCGTCACCGCGCCGCCGCTCCCACAACCGGCCGCTGTCGGTGAACGTCCAGAGGGTCTCCGGGTCGGGATTGCGGTAGTAGAGCGCCTCACGCTGCTGCCGGATCGTGTTGCGCACCTGCGCGCGCAGCTGGGACAGATGACGAAGGTACTGCCGTCGCGCCTCGATCATCTCGCGCTTGCCGGGCCCCGTGGTGTTCGCGGCCATCATCGCCATCATGCCGAGCATGGAGATGCCGTACATCGCACCGGCCACATAGGTGATCGGGCCGCCCCGCTGGGCACCCATCATCAGGCCCATGGCGGCGGCGCCCGCGCCCATCGGCAGGATCATCAGCATCCTGGTCCAGCCCTTGCCCGCGGGTGGCGGGATCTCGGGCGGCGGTTCGAGCGGAACCTCGCCGGACGGCATGGCGGGCGCGGGCCGGCGCGGCGGTCGCCTGATGATCGTCACTGTCACTCTGGGCTCCCCGTATGTGACGTAGCGACAACATCCTATCCGTCTCGGGGGACCGATCCTGCTACGTTGTCCACTGTGAGCGCACCCGCAGCAAGCGGGCCCTCCCTGGCCCGGGTGACCATCGCGGCCCCGACCCGCCGCCTCGATCTCGCCCTGCCCGACAACATGCTCGTCGCCGAGCTGCTGCCGCACCTGCTCCGGCACGCCGAGGGCGCTCTCGGTGAACCGGCCGAACGCTACGGCGGATGGGTGCTGCGCCGAGCGACGGGCACCACCCTCGAACCCGGCAAGAACCTGGCCTCCCAGGGCGTACGCGACGGCGAGCTCCTGCATCTCGACCCGGCCCGGGAGGACTGGCCCGAGCTGGCGTACGACGACGTCGTCGAGGTGATCGCCAGCGGCTCCCGGCGGGCCGGACGCTCGTGGAACCCGTCCGCGACCCGCCGTACCGGCCTGGCCGTCACCGCTGCCGCCCTGCTCCTGGGACTGGCCGGGCTCGCCGCCACCGGCCCCGGCTGGGTGGTGCCCGGTGTGATCGCGCTGGTCGTCTCGCTGGCCTGCGCGGTGCTCGGCATCCTGCTGTCCCGCGCGTTCAAGGACGCGAACGCGGGCGCCGTGGTCGCGGCGAGCGGCCTGCCGTACGCGTTCTTCGGCGGCGCCTGGCTGCTCACCCGGCCGGGTGACGGCTTCCTCGACGTCGGCGCCCCCGGCCTGGTCCTCGGCTCGTCCGCGCTGCTGGTGATCAGCGTGCTGTGCCATGCCGGGGTGGCCGGGCTGACCCGGTTCTTCGTGGCCGGCATCGCGGCGGCCCTGACCGGCCTGCTCGCCGCGAGCCTGTCGCTGTCCGGGATGTCCGGCGAGGGTGCCGCAGCGGTCGCGCTGACCGCCGCGATCGGCCTGCTCCCCGCCTATCCGGTGCTGGCCGGCTGGCTCGGCCGGCTACCGTTCCCGGACCTGCCGAACCGGGCCGAGGACATCCTCAAGGACGTGCAGATGCCCCGCCGGGCGGACGTGTTCGCGGCCGTCGTGCGCGCGTCCGAGGTACTCACCGGGTTCATCCTGTCCGCGGCGGTCTGCAGCATCGTGGCGATGACCTGGCTCGCACTGTCCACCCCGGACACCGCCGCCGTGCTCCTGATGATCGCCGCGATCGCCGCCCTGCTGCTGCGCGCACGCCTGCTGCCGACCCCGCAGCAGCGTGTCCCGCTGCTGGTCGCCGGGCTGCTGGGGCTGGGCGGGCTGGGCGTCGGACCGGTCGTGACCGGCGCCGTCTCCGGGGTGGTCCTGGTCGTCGTCGCCGCGGGGGTGGTCGCGGTCGCCCTGCCGTCGGCGCTCATCTACAGCCGGCGGGCTCCATCGCCGTACCTCGGCCGCGCCGCCGACATCCTCGACATCATCGCGATCATGGCGCTGATCCCGCTGGCGTGCGCGGTGATCGGCGTCTTCGACGACATCCGGGGCCTGTTCGCCTCCATCGGCGGATGAGCACGCGATGATCTCCCGCCGCGACCAGTTGCAGTCGTACCAGTTCATGAACCAGCGGGTGATCTCGGCGTTCGTGATGCGCGAGACCGACCCGGCCCAGTCCCCGCTGCGCCGCGGCATCGGCGCGCTGTTCGGCGGTCTGATGGTGGCGATCCTGGTGGCCGCCGGGTTCGGCATCTACGGCGTGCTCACCCGTACCGGCGCCAATCAGTGGCAGCAGGACGGCTCCGTGGTCGTCGAACGCGAGACCGGCGCCAGCTTCGTCTACCTGCGAAGCCGCCTCAACCCGGCACTCAACTTCGCGTCCGCGAAACTCGCCGCGGGCCGGCCCAACCCACCCGTCTACCGGATCGCCGCCAAGTCACTGGCCGGCACCCCGCGCGGCGTCACCATCGGCATCGCCGGCGCGCCCGCCTCCCTACCGGAGCCCGCCCGCCAGACCGGCCTGCCCTGGGCGATGTGCGCGATCACCGCCGACCGTCCCACCTCGGTCCTGGTCGTCGGCGCGCCCGGCCCCACCGGCACGGCGCTCGGCAACCGCGGCCTGCTGGTCACCGACAACCCCGGCGGCGAGATCACCCACCTGGTCTGGCAGGGCCGCAAGTTCCGGATCCCGGAACGCGACACCTCGGTCGCCCTGTTCGGCCCCAACCAGACCCCCATCCGCATCGGCACCGCCTGGCTCAACGCGCTCCCATCCGGCGCCGACATCGTCCCGTTCGACATCCGCAACCTGGGCGACGGATCCGACGCCGCTCCCGGCCTCGACATCGGCGACATCGTCTTCACCGAGACCGGCGGCGGACGCCAGTTCAACCTGATCCTGAACGACGGCCGCGCCCCGATAACCGCCCTGCAGCAGGTGGTCCTGAGCGCCGCCGAGGGCTTCGGCGAACCCCGCAAGATCGCCGTCAACGACCTCACCGACATCCCGGAGAGCCGCGCCCTCCCCGCAGGCGCCCTCGGCGGCCCCGACCAGGTCCCCCCACTGGCCGCCATCGCCCGCGACGAATCCGCCTGCGCCGTCACCACGGACGCCGCCAAGCCCCCGGCCGTCTCGGTGGGCGGCCCGGCCAGCGCCTTCAACGCCGCCATCCCCACCAGTGGAAACGCCGGTGGCCGCCCCCTGGCCGACCGCGTCCAGGTTCCCGGCGGCCGGTTCGCCCTCGTCCGGGTTCCCGGCTCCGGCGGCTTCGCCCTGGTGACCGACGTCGGCCTGAGCCACCCCATCCCGAACCTCGACGCTCTCGCCGGTCTCGGCTACAACCCGGCGATCGCCGCCGAGGTCCCGACCGCCCTGATCAACTCCATCCCGGCGGGGGTCACCCTCGATCCCGCTGCCGCGGGCCAACCAGCCTGATCCGGTACGGCCAGAGCGTTCCCCACCGCACCCCCGCCGTCCCGGGGCTCCGCCGCGACCATCTCCCGGCGCAGGGCCCCAACGCCGCCGCCGGGCCGAATGCGCCACTCCCCGTTCGACCCCTCCCCGCAACCGCACGTGCTTCGCACGCGCGCACCGATCTCTGGCGCATCTGGTGGTCCTCGACCAGCCACACAGCCCTCCCCGGCGGGCCCCCTCACCACTCGCGGCCCCAGCCCCGCGTACACGGCGGACATGCCACGGGGCTCACGGACCATACTTTTCGGACAGACGGACCCACCGGTCCCGCCGATCACATCCTGCAGCGAATCGCGCATTCACCGGGCCGCGTGCCCGGTTGCATCACCTGCCTCCGAGGTCGAGGTCCCCGCCCGTCAGCCGCGGAATCCCCGCTGTCATGAGGTGCCCCGGGACAGCCGGCGGTTCTGGGCGGCCCGCGGGCCATACGGCAGACCGGTAATCCGAATGACGTGCCCCAGAGGGCCGAAGGGCTCCCAGGCCGCCCTTGACTCCGACTCCGGAGGCGCACCCCACCCGCAACAACTCAGTGCCAGGTGATCGTCTTGGCCGGTCTCCGGCACTGGGCCGCGAGCTACGGCTGCTACGCCGACCAGGAAAGGTCCACGAGCCACAGCCAACCGATCAACAGACCCACGGAGCAGTCTTCAAACCACAGCCAGCCGATCAACAGACCAGCGAAAGGGTCCCCAAGCCACAGCCAGCCGATCAACAGACCGGCGAAAGGGTCCCCAAGCACAGCCAGCCGATCAGCAGACCGGCGAAAGGGTTCACGAGCCACAGTCGACTGATCGGACAGAGGGAAAGGCGCACGATTCAGAGCCGACCGTTCAGCAGCGCTGGAAGCGTGCGCGCGCCGCAGCCGGACGATCAACAGATCGGCTAAGGGTTCGGGAGCCACTGGTGGCCGACAACGTCAATCGGCGGCTGGGGTTGTGGAGGCGTTCGCCTGGGTCGGTCGCACGTCGGGAACGGCGGCATGCCGGGGAACGCCGCGCACCAGGGACCACCCGGCGGGAGACCGCGGTACCAGGGACCACCCGGCGGGAGACCGCGGCACCTGGGACCGCCACGTGCCGGGACCGCCGAACACCGGGGACGACGGACACCGAGGGGACCGGCGCTGGGCGACTGCGCTGGGCGACTGCGCTGGGCGACTGCGCTGGGCGACTGCGCTGGGCGACGGCGGTGAGTCGGGTCTGGCGAGGTGGAGGTCAGGGGCGGCGGGCCGGTTCGGGGGGTGGGGTGTCGAGGAGCATGACGGGCGGGCCCGGTTCCAGGGGCTCGGGTGGGGACTTCGGGCGGACGGCCAGGCCCGGGCGCCACTGGCGGCGGCTTCGGCGGAAGGCTGCGGCGGCGAGCAGAAGGCCGACGACCAGGACGGCGGCGACCACGGCGCTGCTGATGGCGATGGCTCGGCGCCGCAGTTCGGCAGTGTCGTCGGGGAGTGGGGCCGCTTCCAGGGCGGGTAGCCGGCGGGCCTCGGTGTCGACCACGCGGGCGGTCAGGGCCGCGTAGGGATTGACGACTCCGGCGCCGAACGCGGGGCCGGTGGGAGCGGGGCTCGCGGTGGCGATCAGGCGGCGGGCCACCTCGGCCGGGGGCAGCCGGGGCTCGCGGGCCCGGAGCAGCGCCGCGGCGGCTCCGACGAAACCGGCGGCCACGGCGGTGCCGGACGTCTCGACGAGGCCTCGGCCGGTCTGGAGGGCCGGCACGGCCACGCCGGGTGCGACCAGGTCGACGTACTCGCCGAACTGGGAGGCCGGTGCGATCTGCCCGTTCTGGTCGACGGCTCCGACGCCGATCACGCCAGGATATGAGGCGGGGTACGGGTCGGGGTTGCCGTCGTCGCGGGAGCCGAGGTCACCTACGGCGGCGACGATGACCGTGCCCTGGGCGACGGCGGTGGCCACGGCGGATTTCAGGTCGGGGTCGTCCCGGTAGACGGGTGCGGCCACGACGACGACGTCGGCGTTCTGCTGTACGGCGGTGAGGATGCCGCGGGTCAGGGTGCCGGGTGTCGGCTCGGAGCCGGCCGGATCGTCGGGCATGACCCGGACCGGCAGGATCACGGCGCCCGGCGCCAGACCGGCCGCGTCACTGTCGCCGCCGTTGCGGAGTCCGCTGATGACGCCGGCCACCTGTGTGCCGGTGCCGGTGCAGTCCTGGTCTGCCGTGCCCGCGTTGTCGACGGTGTCGTCACCGGCGAGGACCCGGTCGCCGAGCTGCGGCTGTCCACGGTCGACACCGGTGGAGAGCACGGCGACACGCGTTCCGCCGCCGGTTTCGAGGGCGCCGATCGCGTCCGCCTGGAGCATGGCGCGGGCCCAGGAACCGTTGATCCGGTCCTCCCCCGGCTGCGCGCAATCCTGCCCGGGTACACCGCGCACGGAGGAGAGGCCAGGCACGCCGCGCACGGAGGAGAGGCCAGGCACGCCGCGCACGGAGGAGAGGCCGGGCACAACGGCCACGGAAGAAGATCCGGGTACAGCAAGCACGGAAGAAGACCCGGCAACGCCGAGCGCGGAAGAGGGAAGAACCGCGATCATGGTCACGGCCACCGAGAACGTCGTAATGATCGACGAGACGTTTCTCATGACGTACATAATGCACCCCCGAAAGCCCCAGAAATTCAACGGAGAGCATTGATCGGCCGCCGGAGGAATTCGGCGGCCGATCCGGGTGACGTTGTCGATTCGTCACATGTTGGAGGCGATCTGCGCGTCGACCTGCTGCATGCGCTCGGCCGAGGAACCCAGCTTGACACCGACGCTGGCGAGGGCCTGCTTGATCTCGGTGGCGCCCTGGTTCCACTTCTGCCGGGCCTCGTCGCAGGCGGTGCCGGCGGCGCCGGTCCAGTCCTGGGCGAAGAGCTGGGTGAACGCGGTGTACAGGTCGTTGAGCTGCTGATCCATCTGGCCCTGGAAGCTGTTGATGGATGACGAGACGTCAGCGATCTGGCCGAAGTTGTAGGTGATGTTCATGATTTCTCTCCCCGAATCTTGAAGTCCCGACCTTGAGATCAGGAGGGTCAGCCGCGAAGGGCGCTGAGGACGGCGCTGTCGCCACCGGCGGCGGCACCACGGATGGACTGGGCGGCCTCGTCGTCGTTCACTCCGTACGTCTGCGAGGCGGCCGACATCTTGCCGCCGAGCTCGTCCAGCGCCTGCATGATCTTGTTGAGACCGTCGTTGAGCTGCGCCGAGACGTCCTGGAGGGCGTTGTTCGCGGTTCCGGCGAAGGCGCCGCCGCTGAGTCCCTGGATCTGGCCGAGCAGCTGGTTCATGCCACGCGAGATGTTCTGGCCGGTGTCGGAGCACCGGTTCGCCATGGAGGTGAGCTGTTCCTGTGTGGCATGGACCTGACCCATGCCCGGAGTTGTCGCCACTGTCTCTCTCCCCGAATCTCGTGAGTGGGTTATGCATCTCCGTACGCCGTCCGCCCGTACTCGGTTCGAAGCTTTTTCAAAAGAATCTCGTCGAACCCGATCCGGGGTTCGGGCGTACTCTTCTGCGTCACCCGCTCATCGTGATCGACAATTATTTTGATCAATTGCGATGTGGCATCACCGACAGCCTGGGGGAGGCGTGATGGCCGCAGACGATCCCTACGCGGAGCAGACCGCGCAGAACACGAACGCGCCGTGGCTGGCCGGCGGTCCGTCCGTCGACGTCGACCTCGACGGTCTCCGCGAGTACGCGGCCTCCCTCACCAACCAGCAGATGGACATCGCGTCACGGGCGGCGTACCTGCGCCCGCTCGGGGACATCCCCGGCCAGGCGTTCACCGGCGAGGTGCTGGGCGAGGCCGACGCGGTGCGGGCCCGCCTGGTCGCGAACGCCGGCGAACTGACGGTCTACCTGCAGAAGCTGGCCGAGTCGGTGGGCAACATCGGCAGCGCGGCTCGCACGGTCGCCGACAGCTACGGTTCCGGTGACGCGATCTCCGCCGCTTCTCTCAACGACGTTCTCTTCGCGTACGGGGACAAGTCCGTACCGAGACCGGAAGGGCTGCCCCCGGGTGTCGGCGCGACGTTCTGGGAGCAGCAGTCGGCGTTCAGCACCGCGGTTCCGGCGGCGGGCAGCAGCGCCTGGCGGGTCACGTCGAACACACCGATCTCCGCCTATCAGACGCTGGAGACGGCGGCCGGGCCCAACGGGGAGCGCCGCGAGGTGATGACGTTCACGCCGCCGGGCGGCGCGACGACGGTCACGACGACGGTGTTCGGCGGCAACGGCGAGACGGTCTCCTCGGTGACGACCCGTACGTCGACCCGGTTCACCGGTGGCGCCGAAGTCACCGTGCAGGAGGTCTACGGGGCGGACGGCAAGCAGACCGGCACGACCGAGACGCGCACCGAGTTCGACGGCGACCGGGTGACCGGCCGCAGCACCGAGGTACGGGACGCGGCCGGCGAGACCGTGCAGAGGACGGTCGAGAGCACCGACCCGGCGACCCGTGAGCAGGTCCAGGTGGTCTCGGAACGCAACGAGAAGGGCGACCTCGTGGAGAAGAACCGGATCGTGACCGGCGAGGCCACCGGTGGCCGCACGCCCCGTGTGAACGGCTGATCCGATGGCTGACCACTACGGCGCCAGCGCGAACCCGAACTACGGGTACAGCCAGTACAGCGGACAGACGCACTACGGCAGCTACCCGCCGTCGACGCTGCCGTACACGGCACCGCCGGGGCCGGGCAACCAGACGACGATCGAGCAGATCTCGCACCGGATCTCGAACATGCATCCGGAGGAGATGGCCGCCCTGGCCGACCAGTGGCAGAACGCGTGGGCGTTCCTGGCCGACGTGCGCGGTTTCCTGATCAGGCAGAGCGATGTTCTGCGCGACGAGTCGTGGCAGTCGCCGGCCGCACGGGACGCGTTCCTGCGGAGGGGCCCGGGCGAGACGCTGACCTACCTGGACGTCTGGATGGACGCGGCCCAGCAGAACGTGACGGCGCTGCGGCATCTGGTCAACGTCTCCAACGAGGCCCGGTACGCGATGGCGCGGCTCGAGGTGAACTACGCGCGGGAGCTGAAGGACTCGGCCAACCTGGACTTCGCCGAGCACCTCGGCGTGTGGCTCAGCGAGGGGCAGGGCTGGGACGCCGCGGCCGAGGAGCACATCTCCGAGCAGCAGACGCAGATCCGGCAGCGGTACCAGCTGGAGGCACAGCGGCTGGCGCAGCACTACGGCGACCAGTTCTTCGACTACATCGCGGTGCTGTCCAACGGGGTCGGTCCGCCGGTGCAGCCGTTGAACGCGGTGCTCAACCAGCCGCCCGCGCTTCCGCCGGGAACGGGAGGGCCGGGCGGGATCGGCGGTCCCGGCCAGTTCGCGCCGCCGATCCCGGTGCTGCCGGTCGGCAACAATCCGCCCGCCGCGGAACTGCCGGGTGTGATCCCGCCCGGGCAGAACCAGCCGCCGGGACTGCTGCCGCCCGGCGTGCAACTCCCGGCCCCGGTGCAGCCTGGCGTCGTACCGCCGGGATCTCTGCCCCCCGGTGTGACGCCTCCCGGGACCCTGCCGCCGGGCGTCGCGTTGCCGCAGCCCGGTGGGGTCGCGCCGCCCGCTGTGTTCCCGCCCGGAACACTTCCCCCGGGCGCGCTGCCGGGTCAGCCACTTCCCGTTCCGGGAACCGGTGTCCCGGGCACCGGCGGGCCGGTCGTCATTCCGCCCGGCACCGTGCGCCCGGGCATTCCGCCGCAGGTCAACCGGCCGGGCGGACCGATCGTGGCGGTCCCGCCCAACCTTCCGGGACGGACGATCCGCCGACCGGCCGCACCGGTCACGCCGGTGGTGCCGCCGGGGGGCCGGGAGATCCGGCGTACCGGGCCCGTGGTGGTCCCGCCGCAGACCGGACGTCCCGGCGCGCAGCAGCGGCCGACCCGCACCACGCCCGGTGCCGCCCCGCAGCCGCAGACCGAGCGCCCCGGACGCGGCACGCCCGGCATCTTCGTCCCGCCGCCCGCCAACGGCAGGCCCGGCGTCACCCCGCCTCCCGCCACCGGAAGGCCCGGCGTCACCCCGCCTCCCGCCACCGGAAGGCCCGGAGAAAGGCGCAGATCCCAGCCGGGTACGCCGCCCGCACCGCCCCAGACGCAGAACGGCCGTCCCGGCCGCGACGCGCCCGGCGTGACGCCACCGCCCCCGGCGACGGGACGCCCCGGCGACCGCCGGAGCGCGCGGCCGGGCGGGACGACTCCGGTACCGCAGACGCCGGGCAGGTCGGACACGTTCGGCCGGCCGCCGGTGTCGGCTGCTCCGCCCGTACTCAAGAATCCGGTTGAAGATCGTGGTGCCCGGCCCGGAAGCGCCGCCGAGGTCCGGACGCCGTCAGCAACGCAGCGTCCCGGCGGCACCGCGCCGCCGGTGCTGAACCGGCCCGTCTCCCCTGCCGCTCCCCCGCCCTACCGCCCGCCCCGCCGGGAGCCCGGTGCGGCGGCCTGGTCGGATCTGTTCGGCGCCGAGGAGGCCCGCCGTCGCGGCGGAAACGGTGTGATCGACGCACCGGAGCGCGCCCGTCCGGACGGCGGGCCGTGGGGTCTGCGCAGCCGGGCGGCCACACGGCCGGAGGGTTACGCGGAGCCGAACAAGCCCGGCACCGTGGCTCCTGAGCTGGGAAAACGGCGAGGCGGTGGGGAGCCGATCCCGGTTCGCCAGACCGACGACCCCATCACCGACGATCAGGCCTTCGGCGTACGGACTCCGGGCGGCGGTGTGGTGGCCGGGCGCGGTGACGACCGTCCCGAGGAGGACATCGGCCGGGCGTTACGGGGCCGGTGACCGGGGTACACCCACGACGATCGAGCGGGCGAGCCGGTCGTGCAGGCCACGGCCCTCGCTGTTCAGGATGATCGCCGGGATGAACAGCCCGAGCAGGACCGCCCGAAGCAGGCCGCGGCCCAGGCCGATGACGCCGCCGTCCGGATAGGACGCACAGCGCACCCGGAACAGCCGCATGCCGGGTGTCTGCCCGAACAGGCCCAGGAAGAAGGTGTTGGCGAGGATCAGCACGAGAACCGCGGGCCACGACTTCTCGGCCGGGCTGGCGTAGAGACTCGCGATCAGCAGGCACAGCACCCAGTCGATGACCAGCGCGCCGAGCCGGGGGCCGAGCCCGGCAGGCTCGTTCAAAGCAACCACGGTCGCCGAGCGTACGCGATATGGTCCGAATGATCGGCTCGCGTACTGCCGTGCCTGCTCGAAGCACTACGTAACACGGCGGAAACAATAGGGATACGCCGGGGCAACTCCGGACCCATAACGTCGCGACCAGCCCTGCCAGGTGGCGGCTCGTGCCGCCCGGTATCGGAAAACTGTGCCAGGAGGACGTGTGTTCGCCAATCCCGAGGAACTCCTGCGATACCTCAAAGACGAGGACGTCAAGTTCGTCGACGTACGTTTCTGTGACCTGCCGGGTGTGATGCAGCACTTCAACATCCCGGTCGAGTCGTTCGACGACAGTGTTGCCACCGACGGCCTCGCCTTCGACGGATCCTCGATCCGCGGCTTCCAGGCCATCCACGAGTCCGACATGATGCTGCTGCCGGACGTCGCGACCGCCTTCATCGACCCGTTCCGGATCCAGAAGACGCTCGCCCTCAACTTCTTCATCCACGACCCGTTCACCCGCGAGGCCTACTCGCGCGACCCGCGGAACGTGGCCAAGAAGGCCGAGGCCTACCTGGCGGCCAGCGGCATCGCCGACACCGCCTACTTCGGCGCCGAGGCCGAGTTCTACATCTTCGACTCGATCCGCCACGAGACCTCGGCGCACCAGTCGTTCTACTACATCGACTCGATCGAGGGCGCCTGGAACACCGGCCGCGAGGAAGAGGGCGGCAACCGGGGTTACAAGACCGCCTACAAGGGTGGTTACTTCCCGGTCTCGCCGGTCGACCACTACAGCGACCTGCGTGACTCCATGGTCCGCCGCCTCGTCGACACCGGCTTCACCGTCGAGCGCTCGCACCACGAGGTCGGCACCGCGGGCCAGGCCGAGATCAACTACAAGTTCTCGACCCTGCTGCACGCCGGCGACCAGATGCAGCTGTTCAAGTACATCATCAAGAACACCGCGTGGGAGCACCGCAAGACCGCCACGTTCATGCCGAAGCCGCTCTTCGGTGACAACGGCTCCGGCATGCACACCCACCAGAGCCTGTGGCTGAACGGCGAGCCGCTGTTCTACGACGAGACCGGTTACGCCGGCCTGTCCGACACGGCCCGCTGGTACATCGGCGGCCTGCTGCACCACGCGCCGTCGCTGCTCGCGTTCACCAACCCGACCGTCAACTCGTACCGGCGCCTGGTGCCCGGCTACGAGGCCCCGGTCAACCTGGTCTACTCGCAGCGCAACCGGTCCGCCTGCACCCGTATCCCGGTGACCGGCAGTAACCCCAAGGCCAAGCGCATCGAGTTCCGCGTGCCGGACCCGTCGTCGAACCCGTACCTGGCGTTCTCGGCCCAGATGATGGCCGGCCTCGACGGCATCAAGAACAAGATCGAGCCCCCGGCCCCGATCGACAAGGACCTGTACGACCTGCCGCCGGAGGAGTGGGGCAGCGTCAAGCAGGTGCCCGGCTCGCTGGACGCCGTGCTGAACTCGCTCGAGGCTGACCACGAGTTCCTCACTGCCGGCGGCGTCTTCACCGACGACCTGATCTCCACGTGGATCGACTACAAGCGAACCAACGAGATCGACCCGGTCCGGCTCCGCCCGACCCCGCACGAGTTCGAGATGTACTACAACGTCTGATCTCGGTACCGCTCGACAAACGGCGGTCACGCCCGGCTTCGGCCGGCGTGGCCGCCGTTTCGCGTAGGCGCCGAGCCGGCGAACCCTTCTTCACCCCACCATCCTCACGCTCCCCCTCCGCGCCGCGCCGCTCCCCCTCCGCGCCGCGCCGCTCCCCCTTCGCGCCGCGCCGCCCTCACATTGACGCTCCGCGCCGCGCCGCCCTACGCGCCCCGTCGCCCTTGAGCTCGCCCTCCGCGCCGCGCCCACCCTCCGCGCCGCACCACCCTCCGCGCCGCACCACCCTCCGCGCCGCACCATCCTCCGCGGCGCACCACCCTCCGCGGCGCACCACCCTCCGCGGCGCTTGCCGTCTCCGAGGCGTGTAGCGGCGAAGCGCGATCGCCCGTCGCCATGACTATGAATCTTGGACACTCCGTCACCGCTTGTCCCCATCCTGTGCACGACTCGTCACCCAGCACCGACCAGCATTCAAGGTCCACAGAGGTCAGCCGAGATCGAGCACCTTCCCGTCAGGACGATGGTCATCACTCAAGAACCAACAGGCGACACCACCCGCCCAAGATCAAGCGCAAGCGGGTAAGCCGGCAGGCGATGACATGCGCACCTCACCCGGCCACACCTGATCGATCAGCAGTGACATGCGCACCCCTCCCGCCGATACCTGATCGATCAGCAGTGGCATGCGCACCCATCCGACAACATCTGATCGCCCAGCAGTGACATGCGCACCCCTCCCGCCGATACCTGATCACCCAGCAGTGGCATGCGCACCCATCCAACAACATCTGATCGCCCAGCAGTGACATGCGCACCCCTCCCGCCGATACCTGATCACCCAGCAGTGGCATGCGCACCCATCTCTGCCCAGGAAGCAGCCATATCAGAGGGCTGGCGTCCAGAAACGGTCCACGATGATCGTCCAGCACCGGGATATGGCGGTCAGCCGTCTCGCGAGCCGTCATTTACCACTGCAGGGAGCCTCTTCCGTGAGGCCCGCACCAAACACGGGTTGGCGGTGATGGAGGCAGAGTAGGGCGGCGCACTGCTGCCAGCGCGTTCCAAAGATTGCGGGTAACGGCCGGGATCGGAGCTAGGGCCATCCGTTTGCCCGTCAGCCGACATCGATCGGCGCGACGATGACGGCGGGCTTCGCACGCCGGCGAGCATGGCGAGAGCCGGGCCGTCGTAGCCGGTGACTAGCAGGTCGCAGGCCGCTTCGACGAACTCGGCAGCAGCAACAGCACAGCAGCGACAGCGACAGCGACGGTGGCGGCAACAGCGGTGGCGGCAACAGCGGTGGCGGCAATAGCGGTGGCGGCAACAGCGGTGGCGGCAATAGCGGTGGCGGCCGGCGATCCTAAGGGCGGCGACGTTACAGGCCCTGTCGAGGCTTCGGCGGAATCTACGGTTCGATGAGCGCGAATCGTCAGGCGGTACGCAAGGCCGGCATCGCGCGAGTATGCCAGTCGCTCTGGTGGTGTGCTGATGGTCCGGTGATCGCGGGCCGGATGCGGGGGACGGCTCCGGGCGTTTTGCGCTGCCACCATGATGGACATGTCTAAATTGCGCATGATCGCCCTGGTGGCCGCAGGTGCCGCCGCATTCGTCGGGATCAACGCCGGGCCGGCTTCGGCGCAGGCACCGGTTGCTGTGCAGGCCGCCTGGCCGGTCGCTCAGCCGAAGTGCGCGCACCTGGCGCCGGAGGGGGCGGTGTTCGTGACCCGGGTGCAGCCGCCGTTCGGGCTCGGGTACGACGTGTGGCGTCTGACGAACGGCCAGACCGTCAACATCTACTGCTGATCAGTGGTATGAGCGTTTGCCGAGTCGCTGGGCGGTTCTCCAGAGGCTTTCGGCTCGGCGGCTGGCTATCGCTATCGAGGCCGTCGGGTCGGACGGCAGGAACGCGCTGATCGCTCGGCTCACCGGGCCGGCCAGGGGGTTCTCCCGGGTCGGGCCGGGGGCCGGCACGACCACGCCCAGGTAATCGCGGCGTAGCGTGCGCGGAGCGACCACCGAGAGGATGCGGCTCAGGTGGCCGCGCTGGGCGACGATCGCCACCGGACGGCCGTCGCCGAAGTGGCCCTCGTGTTCGGCGCGCAGCAGGTTGGTGACGGTGTCGATCGAGCGGCGTTCGACGCGGATGGCGTCCGGGTCGGCACCCTCGGCCAGGAGCCAGTCGCGCATCAGGTCGGCCTCGGGCACGCCGCGGAAGGTCTCGCCGGGCGCTTCCGGTGTAGTCCAGGGGTCGCCCTTGCCGTCGACGGGAGACTTGTAGCCGGCGCAGACGATCAACCCTCGCCCCAGGTGGCGGTGCAGGGTCAGGGCGATCCGGCAACGGTCGGCACCACCGGGGTTCAGCCCGGCGCCGTCGGCGGACCGGCCGTGCCCGGGCACCAGGACGTGCGCGACCTGGTCCAGGGTCAGGCCGGGTGTCCCCGAAAGCACATGAAGCTCCACAAAAGATCATTTTGCCACTGGGTAGCCCCTGCCGCTCCGGGTACAGCGGCGGAAGAGGCCTGGGAGGCCCCGGCGGAGAAACCCGGGATGCCGCAGCGAGGGCGAAAGACCGCGACAAGAGCGCGAGCCCGACAACAGCGCGAGCCCAACAACAGCGGAAGAAACGCGGAGGAGCCCGAGAGGCCGCGGTGGGAGCGAGCGGAAGGCCACGGCCGAGGACGCCGGGAGGCCGCGGCGGGGCAAACGCGGCGGGAGCCAGAGCCGCGCCGGTACGGCGGTGGTGGCCGGGGACCGGCAGAATCGACGCGTGGAGATCGGGCTGCTCGGGCCGTTGGAGGTTCGGGACGGGGACGGGACGCTGCTGCCGGTGGCGGGCGCGCGGCTGCGTACCCTCGTGGTCCTTCTCGCCCTGGACGCCGGCCGGGAGGTCTCCGCGGACCGGTTGATCGACGGGTTGTGGGGTGAGACGCCGCCCGCCGCCGCACCGAACGCATTGCAGGCACTGGTCTCCCGGCTGCGGCGGGCCGTGCCGGGCCTCGAGGTGACCGCCGCACCGGCCGGATATCGCCTGGTCATCGACCCGGACCGGGTGGACGCGCACCGCTTCGCCCGGCTGGCCGCCACAGCGCCGGCCGAGGCTCTGGCGTTGTGGCGCGGTGACCTGGAGTTTCCGGAGCCGGCGCGGGCCGAGGCGGTCCGTCTGGAGTCGCTACGGCTCTCGGCGCTGCGTGCCCGGCTGGCCACCGAGTCGGTCACCCGGGACGTCGTTCCGGAGCTGGAGGCGCTGGTGGCGGCGCATCCGCTGGACGAGCCGCTGGCCGCGCTGCTGATCCGGGCGCTGTGGCGGGCCGGGAACCGGGGCCGGGCGCTGGAGGTCTTCGACGAGGTCCGGCGGGGGCTCGCCGATCAGCTCGGTGTCGACCCGTCGGCCGAGCTGGCCGGACTGCATCGGGAGCTGCTGCGCGCGGACGGCCCGGAGGGCAATCTGCCGGCCGAGGTGAGCAGTTTCGTCGGCCGGAACGCCGACGTCCGCGCGGTGTGTGCCCTGGTCGGCGCCCATCGGCTGGTCACCCTGACCGGTCCGGGCGGCAGCGGCAAGACGAGGCTTTCGGTCGAGGCCGGCGGTGCGGTTCCGGGTGCGGTGTGGCGGGTGGAGCTAGCTCCGGTACGCGACGCGGCTGATCTCCCGCAGGCGGTGCTGAGCGCACTGCGCCTGCGGGATCACGCGGCGCTGACCCGGCCGGGCACTCAGCGGCAGACCCCGCTGGACCGGCTCCGGGAGGCGGTGGCGAACCGGGAGTTGCTGCTGATCCTGGACAACTGCGAGCACGTGATCGAGGCCGCCGCCGGGCTGGCCGAGGCGCTGCTGCGGGCGGCGCCCGGACTGCGATTGCTGGCGACCAGCCGGGAGCCGCTCGGCATCACGGGTGAGCGGCTGTTCCCGGTGGAGCCACTGGCGCTGCCGGATGCCGGCGCGGATCCGGAGACGGCCGCCGCGGCTCCGGCGGTGCGTCTGCTCCTGGACCGCGCGTCCGGTCTCACGCTGAGCGCGGCGAACGTCGAGCCGGTCGTGCGGATCTGCCGTGCCCTGGACGGCATGCCGCTCGCGATCGAGCTGGCCGCGGCCCGGCTGCGGACCCTGCCGGCGGCGGTTCTGGCGGATCGGCTGGCCGACCGGTTCGGGCTGCTGACCGGTGGCAGCCGGACCGCGCTCCCCCGGCATCGCACGCTGCGTGCCGTGGTCGACTGGAGCTGGGATCTGCTGTCCGAGCCGGAACGGCGGGTGTGGCGGCGGCTCGCGGTGCTTCCGGCCGGAGCCGACGTGACCGCGATCGAGCGGATCTGCGGACCGGATCTGGATCAGCCGGCCGCCCTGGTCGACAAGTCGCTGCTGGTGCTGGGCCCGGACGGCCGCTACCGGATGCTGGAGACGATCCGGGAGTACGGCCTGGAGCGCCTGGACGAGGCCGGTGAGACCGACGAGGCACGCCGGGCGGTCGCGGCGCATCTGCTGGCCGTCGTCCGGGAGGCCGGCCCGTACCTGCGCGGCCCCGATCAGCTGGTGTGGCTACGGCGGCTGGACGAGGAGCACGACAACCTGCACGCCTCGGTCCGGGCCGCGATCGAGGCGGGTGACCGGCGGACGGCGGTGGCTCTCGGCGCCGCGCTCGGCTGGTACTGGTGGCTGCGCGGGCACCGGATGGAGGGCACCGCCCTGTACCGGGAGATGCTGGCCATGCCGGGCGAGGGGGACCGGTCCGAGACGGCGCTCGCTCAGGCGTACATGGCCCTCAACGGTTTTGAAGGGTTGATGAGCCTGCCGGAGATCCGGGAGTCGCTGCGGCGCGCCGATGATCTGGCCGATCCGGATCGTTCCGCGCATCCGGTGCTGCGCCTGCTGCCGACCCTGGTGACGCTCTCGTCCGGGGATCGTGGCGGTGACGGTTTCGGCGGGGCCGTCGGCCTGCTGGACGATCCGGATCCGTGGCTGCGTGCGGTGGCCCGCATGTTCATCGAGCAGATCCGGCTCAACTTCGGGGAGCAGACCGCCACGGCGGAGGACGGGCTGCTCGCGGCTCTGGACGGGTTCCGGGCGGTGGGTGAGCGCTGGGGCATCGGCATGACGCTCACCGCGCTGGCGGATCTCGCGGCCGCGCGTGGCGACTACGCCCGCGCGATCGGGTGGCAGCGGGAGGCGCTGGCGCTGGCCGAGGAGGTCGGCACCCGCGAGGAGTTGCCGCAGCTGACCGTCAAGCTGGCACATCAGTTGTGGCTGGCCGGTGACGCGGAGGACGCCCGCCGGTTGCTCACCCGGGCCGAGGGGTACGCCCGCGAGCCGGGCAACACGGAGATGCTGGCCGCGGTGCGGCACGGGCAGGCCACGTTCGCCCTGGCCGACGGCCGCCCGGACGAGGCCCTGCGGCTGGCCGCCGAGACGCTGCGCCTGGTCGGGCGTGCCACGGTCGCACCGCAGTTCCGGGCGCTGGCGTACAGCACCGCGGGCCGGGCCGAGAGTGCGGCCGGCAACCTGGTGCGGGCCGCTGAGCTGCACGCGGAGGCAATGCGGATCGCCGACGGCGCCCGTGACTCGCCGGTGGTCGCGGCGGTGCTGGCCGCGACGGCGGATCTGGCGATCCGGCAGGGCGAGCCGGTGCGGGCCGCGTTTCTCCTGGGGGCGGCCGATGCGGTACGCGGGACGCGCGACCGTTCCGACGTGGACGCGGAGCGGACCGCCCACGAGGCCCGCGACGCGCTGGGCGGCGCGGGCTTCGAGGCGGCGTACCGGGAGGGCGCGACGGTGACGATGGCGACGGCTCCGGCCGCCGCCGGGTGGGCGCCGGGTTCAGATCCGGCGTCGGAAGGCCCGCACCGCGAGCGGCGCGAAGACCACGAGCAGGCCACCCGCCCAGGCCAGTGACCAGGTGACCGGTCCGGCCACGGGTCCGCCGCTGAGCAGGCCGCGTACCGCGTCGGCCACCACGGTGGTCGGGTTGACCTCGGCGAACGCCTGCAGCCAGCCCGGCATGGTCGCCGGGTCGACGAACGCGCCGCTGGCCATGGTGAGCGGGAAGAACAGCACGAATCCGAAGATCTGCACCTTCTCCGGTGTGCTGACCAGCATCGCCACCAGCACGGACACCCAGGACAGGGCCACCGCGAAGACGAGCAGCAGGCCGATCGCGCCGAGGGTCGCGGCGGGGCCGGTCTCGATCCGGAAGCCCAGCACGATGCCGATCACCAGGAGCAGGGCGACCGCCCAGGCCTGTTTGATCACATCGGCCAGGATGCGGCCGGCGAGCGGCGCGGACCGGGCGATCGGCAGTGACCGGAGCCGGTCGAAGACGCCCTTGGTGATGTCGGTGTTGAGGCCGATCCCGGTGTTCATGGTGGCGAAGATCAGGTTCTGCACGACGATGCCGGGCAGGGCGAAGGTCAGGTACTCGGCGGGGCTGCCGGCCATCGCACCGCCGAAGACGTACGTGAAGAGCAGCAGGAACATGATCGGCTGGACGCTGAAGTCGATCAGCTCGAACGGGTTGTGCTTGATCTGCACCAGGGTCCGCCAGGCCAGCGTCCCGGTGTTGCGCAGCGCCATCGTCGTCACGCGCGTGCTCCCGTCAGGCTGAGAAAGACCTCGTCCAGACTGGGACTGCGCAGTGCCAGTTCGGCCACGGCCAGTCCCTGCTCGTCGAGGTCACGGACGAGTTTCGCGAGTGCGCCGGGGTCACTGACCGGTGCCAGGACCACGTCGCCGGACACGTCGACCGGCCCGGCGGCGACCCGGCCGACCGCTTCGCGGATCCGGCCCGTCTCGTCGATGACGGCCGGGCGCACGGTCACGGTCTGCGCGCCGACGCGCGACTTGAGGTCGGCGGGGGTGCCGGTGGCGATGACCCGGCCGTGGTCGATCACCACGATCTCGCCGGCCAGCTGGTCGGCCTCGTCCAGGTACTGGGTGGTGAGCAGCACGGTGACGCCGTCGGCGACGAGGCCGCGGACGATGTCCCAGACCTCGTTGCGGCTGCGCGGGTCGAGACCGGTGGTGGGTTCGTCGAGGTAGAGGACCCTCGGATCGCCGACCAGGCTGGCCGCCAGGTCGAGGCGGCGGCGCATGCCACCGGAGTACTTGCCGGCGGCCCGTCCGGCGGCGGCGGTGAGCTCGAAGCGTTCCAGCAGGGCGGCGGCGCGGGCGCGGGCGGCCGGGCGGGACAGCCCGAGCAGCCGGCCGATCATGAGCAGGTTCTCGGTGCCGGTCAAGGTCTCGTCGACCGAGGCGTACTGGCCGGTCAGGCCGATCAGCCCACGGACCTCGTGCGGCCGGCGGGCGACGTCGAACCCGCCGACCTCGGCGTGCCCGGCGTCCGGGCGGACCAGGGTGGCCAGGATCCGGACGGCGGTGGTCTTCCCGGCCCCGTTGGGCCCCAGCAGGCCGAGGACCGTGCCCGGGCGCACGGCCAGGTCGACGCCGTCGAGGGCGGTGGTCTCGCCGAAGCGTTTCACCAGCCCTTCGGCGTGGATCGCATAGGTGGTGTCCATGCCGGACACGGTGCTCCCCGGTGCTGACATGGCGCTGATACGTCGATCAGCGCCATGTCAGGTCACGTCAGAGCAGTCGGCTCAGGTCCAGGAAGACCGTCTCGCCGGTCGCGTCGTCGAGCCCGTCGTTGTCGGTGACGGCGTAGGTGCGGCCGTTCCCCGCCACGGCGAGGCCCTCGACCTTGTCCTGCACCCAGCCACCGTCCGCCCTCAACAGCGGCAGGAGGTCCTTGACCAGCTTCTTCGACACGGTCGGGGTGCCGGTCCAGGTCTTGGGCACGTCGAAGGTGTAGATGCGCTTGATCGCGGCGAGCGTGCCGCGCTGGTTGTCGCGCTCGATCACGGCGAACGTGTTCGCGTCGACGGCGACCAGCTCGGACAGTCCGACCCAGCCGGTGGGCGCGGTCTCGAGCGGGTAGAGCAGCCAGGACCAGGTCTTGCTGACCGTGTCGTAGCGGCCGATCCGGGCGGTGTTCGCCGGGTCGCCCTTGACGGCCCGCTGGACGGCCACCCAGACGCTGGCGCCGACCTCGGTGACGCCCTCCAGGCCGTTGCTGGTGATCGCGGCCGCGACGTCGGCGGAGAGCGGGATCTCCTCCTGCACCTCGCCGCGCGCGTTCAGGCGTACCAGAAGGTTGGGGTCCTTGCCCGCGCCGGTGCCCTCGACGGCCAGCCAGTAACCGCCTGCCTTGCGCACCACCAGGCCTTCGACGTCGTAGCCCACCGGCGCTCCGTCCTTGGTGACGGTCAGCTCGCTGTCGATGACGCCGCCGGTGGTGAGGCCGAGGACGCGGGTCGGCGAGTAGACGGCGTCGGTGACGCTCGCCAGCCGGTCCCGGCGGCCGGGAACCGCCGAGAGGGCGGAGAGGGCGCCCCACGGGATGTCGTTCCGCGAAACCAGGGCGGAGTTGCGCGGGGAGCCGAAGCCGTAGACCTGGACGGTGCCGCGGATGCCGATCGAGGCGTCCTCCTCCTCGGAGGAGACGACGACCAGGTTGCGGGACGGGACCGCGACGACGCCCTCGGGGCCGTTGGTGGTCGGCAGGAGCTGCTTGAAGCGCGGCTTGGCCGGGTTCGACACGTCGTAGACGGCGGTGAAGTTGCCGCGCTCCGAGTTGACGAAGACGTACGGGGTCCGGTTGAGGACGGCGAACGCGACGTTCTCGGCCTCGACACCCTTGGCGTCGGAGCGCTTGTCCGGGTACTGGCCGTGGGCGACGGCGAGGTGCTCGAGGCTGTTGCCGGCGTCCCAGACGACCTTGCCGGTCTTCTTGCTGAAGATCGACCAGCCGCGGGAGCCGCCCTCGTAGTCGCCCTCGTTGGCGGTGGCGAACAGGTCGTCGTTGATCCAGGCCACACCGTCGGGCTCGCGCTTCGCGGTGATCGTGCCGTCCAGCGAGATCTTGTCGTCGTCCGTGGTGTCGACCTGAGTGACGGTCACTTCACCGGCACTGAAGTCGGACAAAACGCGCCTGGAACCGAGCGAGACCACGACGAGGTGATTGTTCTCCTGCAGCGAGACGACGGCCTCGTCGCGGGAGTTGATGCTGACGTACTCCGGCTCCGGGTCGGTGGGCGCCACCGCCGACAGACCGGACAGATCAACCCGGGAGACCTTCCAGGTACGGGTGTCGATCACGGCGAGCCAACCGGCCGGGGCCTGCGGGATCGCGCCGCCGCCCGCGTCCTCGTCACGCTCGTTCTCGATGGCGACGGCGATGTAGCGGCCGCTCGGAGCGACGGCGACCGAGTCGGGCTGGCCGCCGAGGTCGATCTCCCTCTTCACCGCGCGGGTCGCGGAGTCGATCACGACGAGCTTGCCGGACGGGGCGGTGAAGCTGGTCCGGGTGTTGACACCGGCGAGCAGCAGGCGGCCCAGGTGCGCCACCGAGGTGGGCTCGCCGCCGACCGCGAGGGTGCCGGCCGGCTTCGGCGCGGACGGGTTGCTGATGTCGACGAATCCGAGGCGTTTACCAGGGCTGTCGGTGTAGACGACCGTGCGGCCGTCCTCGGTGACCGTGGAGATCTCGGCTGCCGCGGTGTCGTCGATCGACGAGTTCAGGTAGGCCGGGAACGTGGAGAGCCGGCGGAATTCCTGCGAGCGGCCGTGCGCGGCCGCCGCGGTGGGCACGGCACCCACCGCGGCCACGGCCACGACGGAGACGACCGCCGAGGTGGTACGGCGTAGAGACATGCGCTCTGACTACGCGATGATCTTGTCCTTCTCGTGGACATCGGACGAACGACGGGTGCCGAGAGGTGTCCAGAGCAGCAGAGCCAGGCCGAACCAGACATAAAGATTGCCGCCGAGCATGTGCAGCGGCGGCCGGGGCGCCTTCTCCCACAGCCACGTGACGTGCGAGGTCATCAGCACGTACGCGGAGGCGCCCAGATAGAACCGGGGCCGGTCGGAGTCGAACACCGACAGGCACCGCACCAGCGCCGGGAGCACCCACACCCAGTGGTGCACCCAGGTGACCGGGCTGATGAGGCAGCTCAGGATGCCGGTGAGGGCCAGGCCGCCGAGCACGTCGTCGGGCGCCTTCGCCACCCGCCACGCCCAGGCGCCGAGGGTCAGCAGCACGCACACGACCCACACCTTCGACTCGATCGTGTCGATCGGCAGACGGGCCAGCAGGCCGCGTTCGGACTGGTTGGACAGGTAGTGCAGCAGCCCGACCCGGTTGGTGTCCCAGAGCGCCGAGGTCCAGAACTCGCGGGACTCGTCCGGGAAGATCGCCCCGGCCAGCAGGGTGACACCGGTGGCCGTGCCGATCGCGGTGCCGGCGGCCCGCCAGCGCCGGGTCACCAGCAGATAGATGATGAAGACGCCGGGCGTCAGCTTGATCGCGGTGGCCAGGCCGATGCCGATTCCGGCCCACTTGCGGCCCTTGGCGAGCCCGAGCAGCATGTCGGCGGCGACCAGGGTCAGCAGGAGCGTGTTGACCTGGCCGAAACTGATCGTTTCGCGCACCGGCTCGAAGGACAGTGCCAGGCAGAGGAAGATCATGAACGTGAAGCCGAGCGGCCAGCCCCGGCTACGGATCAGCGGACCGGTCATCCACCAGACCAGCAGACCCGTGGTGATCACCGTGCCGATCGACGCGAGGATCATGACCATCAACACCGGCAGGGCCGCCATCGGCGACATCACCAGACCGGCGAAGGGCGGATAGGTGAAGCCGTACGGCGTACCCGGGCGAAGGAAGTCGTAGACCATGCCGCCGTCCCGGAACCAGTACACGATCGCCCCGTGATAGACCCGGGAGTCGAAGTACGAGTTACGGAACACCGCTAGAACGATCAGCCCCACCGTGATCGACAGCAAGCCGCCGACTATCGCTTTTCGTTTCATACAGAACTTTCCACACTAGACAACCAACGAGCACGGTCACGACGATCGCTCCCTGCGCTTTCGTCGCCAAGGCCAGGTTGTACCCGTCGGGCAAACAGAGGACTCCGGCCACCGCGCAGGGGGCGGCGAGCCACCGGGTGTCCCCGGGCAGGGTGACCGCCAGGACGGTCAGCGGCCACAGGGCGTACCAGGGATGGAACACCGGGGCCAGCAGGACGGTCGCGGCCAGGGCCAGGCCGGCGTGCAGCACCGGGTCCCGATGGCGCGCCCGCAGCCACAGCCACACCAGGACCGCGGACAGGACGATCATCCCCGCGATCCGGGCGCCGGTCACCGCGCCGGGCACCCCGAGCAGCTCCAGGGTCATGCCGACCGCGGTCGGCGGCGCCGTCCACTGCACCGACACCCCGCTGCCGGACAGGCCGGTCACCCAGCCGAGCCCCAGCCCGGTGCCGAACGACACGGCCGTCAGCGTCGCCACCGCTCCCCCGGCCAGCATCGCCTTGCGGGCCAGGCCCGGGAACAGCAGCGCCACGAACGGCAGCACCACGACCGCTGTCGCCTTCACGCCGACGGCCAGACCCAGCAGCACCCCGGCGAGCAGCACGCGCCGGGACACGGCGGCGAGCAGCCCGCCGGCCAGCAGCGCCACCATCACCGCCTCGTTGTGGGCGCCCGAGATCAGGTGGATCGGCACGAGCGGACAGGCCAGGGCCAGCCACACCGCGCGCTCCGGCGGGACACCGGTGTGGCGTGCCAGCCGCACCAGGCACCATGCCAGCGCCACCACCCCGAGCACCGCGATCCCCCGCAGCAGCGCGACGGTCCCGGTCAGCGAGCCGCCCAGCTCGGCGGCCGCCGCCGCCATCGCCAGGAAGACCGGGCCGTAAGGGGCCGGTGATCCGCGCCACGTCGGCGCCACGGCGTCGGTCCAGGGACAACCCAGAAGATCGACACCACCGGCGTACGGGTCGAGCCCGGCCGCCAGCTGCCAGCCCTGACACGCGTAGGAGTGGACGTCATAACTGCCGAGCGGCAGGAACGGCAGCAGAGGCAGCGCCCACAGAGCGGCAGTCACCAAGGCGTGGCGCAGCGACGGCACCACCCGCCGCCCGGCCCACCAGGCGCCGGTCAGCAGCAGCGTGCCGGCCAGCCAGCAGAGCGGCAGCAACACACCGTCACGCCCGGCGAGGATCGTTCGGGGCGTCACCGTGGGTTCCCACGGACTGCTCGCCCCGCCCAGCCACGCCGCCCCCGCGAGCAGCAGACTGCCTGCCAGCCCCGTGCAGCGGACGACGATCGGACGGGGCATGCCGCAGACCCTACCGTGACAGGCTGCTACCACCGACGTACCGGTATGGTCGGCGGGATGTGGGCCCGGCGACGGCTGGAGTGGAGCGCCGCGCTGGTCGCGACCGCGCTCGGCGTGGTCTACCTGCTGCTCCCGCCGATGGGGTCGGACCTGGCCGCGCAGGTCGCACGGGCCGGGTTCCTCGAAGCACACGGGACGGTGCCGGTCGACCTGCGCTGGTACGCCGGGGTCGAGCAGTTCGGCTACAGCCTGGTGTCACCGGCGGTGATGGCGCTGCTCGGCGTGCGGATCACCGGGGTGCTGACACTGGTCGCCGGTCCGGTGCTGCTGGCCGTGCTGCTGCGGCGCACCGGAGCCGTGCGGCCGGTGGCCGGCGCTCTCCTGGGTGTCGCCGCCTTCGCCGGGAACCTGATCAGCGGGCGGGTGACGTACGGCCTCGGGATCTGTTTCGGCCTCGCGGCCCTGATCGCGCTCACCCTGCCGAACCGCCGCACCCGAGTGGCGGCGGCTGTTCTCCTCGCCCTGCTGTGCGCCGCGACGAGCCCGGTCGCCGGCCTGTTCCTAGGCCTGGCCGGCGTGGCCCTGACCCTGTCAACCCCACCGGCTGGGTCACACCGCTGTCTCACCGCGCCCGGGACAGCGGTACGGCACCGCCGGGGGGCGGGGTTGCTGGTGGCGGTTCCGGCCGCCGTGCCGCTCGCGGTCACCTCGCTGCTGTTCGGGGACGGCGGGTGGATGAACATCAGCCGCACCGACACCGTGCACGCCGTGGTGACCGGCGTGGTCGTGGCTGTTCTCGTGCCGGTGCGGGCGGTGCGGATCGGTGCGCTCCTGTCGTCGGCCGGCGTGCTGGCCGCGTCGCTGATCCACACGCCGGTGGGGCTGAACGCGACACGGCTCGCGGTGATGTTCGCGCTGCCGGTGCTGGCCGCCTGGGCGGTGCTGCCCCGACGGAGATCGACTCCCTCGTGGGCCGTGGTCGTGCTGCTCGCGGTGGTGGCGTGGTGGCAGCCGCCGGTGGTGGCGAACGACATTCGTGACATCGGCAACCCGTCGGCGGATCCGGCGTACTTCCGGCCACTGCTGGACCGGCTGGCCGCCGAGACGCTGACCGGGCGGGTGGAGATCCCGCCGACCCGGTCGTACTGGGAGGCCGCGTCGATGGCGGAGATACCGCTGGCACGGGGGTGGCTGCGGCAGGCCGACATCGACCGGAACCCGCTGTTCTTCACCACCGTGCCGGGCGCGGCCGGGACCGGCGTCGAGCTGAACGCCGACAGCTACCGGGCCTGGCTCGATCATGAGGCCGTCCAGTTCGTGGCGGTGCCCGACGTGGAACTCGCGTGGCCCGGCCGGGACGAGGCCGCGCTGGTGACGGGCGGGTTGCCGTACCTCACCCTGATCTGGACCGGACCGCACTGGCGCCTGTACGCGGTGGCCGCGCCGCGTGCGATCGTCGGCGCCCCGGCCACACTGGTCCGGCAGGACGCCGCGACGATCGTGCTGGACGCGCCGGCCGCCGGGGAGATCGCCGTGCGGGTGCGCCACCACCGCTGGCTGACCGTCTCCGGCGGCGCCACAGTGACCGCCGCCGAGGGCGACTGGACCCGGCTCCGTGTCCCGGCCGCCGGCCGCTACACCCTGACCAGCAGTCTGTTCTAGGGTGCGCCAATGTTCGCGGGGCTCGACGACATCGACTGGGGTTCGCTGGGGCACGTCTCCCGCCTGAACGGGCAATTCGGCGGGGCGGCGCTCAGCTGACGCCGGAACGGCGGGCCTCGCGCTCGGCGCGTTTGCGCTCACGCTGCTCGCGGGTGTAGCGCTTGCGGTTCTCAAGGTCGCGTTTCCACTGCTCACGAGCGAAGTGGTCGGCCCCGTGCACGGCGCCCTTGGTCTGGGCCGGCCCGATCAGCGACCGGAAGAACCAGTCGTCGAACGTGCGGTGAAACCAGGCCTTGAAGCTCGACATGACGTCTCCCGATATGCTTGGTGGTCCAATCATTTGTACACCAACTATTGGTAGGCTGACCACCCATGAGTGACCCGGTCGAGGACCCCCTGGCGCTGGAGCAGCAGGTCTGCTTCGCGCTGTCGGTGGCCGCCCGCAGTGTCGTGGCGATCTACCGGCCCCTGCTCGAACCGATGGGCCTGACACACCCGCAGTACCTCGTGATGCTCGCCCTCTGGCAGCATGCCCCGCTTTCGGTGCGCCGGCTCAGCGAACTTCTGCAACTCGACCCGGGCACCCTTTCCCCACTGCTCAAAAGACTCGAGGCCATCGGGTACGTCCGGCGCGAGCGCGACCGGTCCGACGAGCGGAGCCTCGCGCTCACGCTGACCGAACGCGGCCGGGCCCTGCGCGCCGACGCCGAGAAGATCCCGCCCGCCGTGGTCGAGCGGCTCGGCATGCCGATCGAGGAGCTTCGCCGCGTGCACGAGGCACTGACGCGGGTGATCGCCGCCGCCACCGGCTGACACGGGCAGGTGACCCTCCGCGGCATCCATCCGCCGGCTTCGTTGAGCACGGTGGGAGGACGAGCCGGATGTGGATCTGCGTCAACTGCGGTGCACGCAACATCGGAATGCCGGACCCGTGTACGGCGTGCGAGCGGCCGCGCCGCGAGTCACGGGCCGTGGAGATCTGGAAGCCCGAGCCGGCCGCGCCGCTCTGGATACCGGAGCCGGCCGAGCCCGAGCCACCCTCACGCAGCCGCGTGCTGCCGGCCCTGCCGATCGTCGTGCTCATCGGCGCTCTGGGCACCGCGGCGGTGGTCGGCGGACCGCGCCTGATGGGTGCCGAGCGGCAACCCTTGGCCGCCGCCACCACGGCGCCGGCCCCGGCCGCCTCCCGGACCAGCTCCACGCCGATCCTGGAGGACGCCGAGGTCCGCCTGGTGACCGTGGACCCGGCCGTCGACGACCCCCGCGCCCGTGACGTGGCGGCCATGTTCGACGACTACTTCACCGGCATCAACGAGCGCGACTACCGGGCGGTGGCAAGGGTGCTCGACCCGGCCGGGGAGCTCGATCCGGGCGTACCCGGTCAGCTGAAGGCCTTCGCCAAGGGCACCTCGACCAGCCGGGACTCCGACGTCGTGCTGCGGAGGCTCAGCTCGACGGCGTCGGGGCGGCTGCGGGCCGAGGTGAGCTTCCGCAGCGAGCAGAAGGCCGGTCACGGCCCGCCGGAACGCCCCGACGAGAGCTGCACCCGCTGGGACGTCGTCTACATCCTCACCGTCGACGACGGCGACTATCGCATGCTGCGGAGCGACGGCACGAACCGACCGTGCTGATCAGGCCTCCAGCACCCGTTCCATCGCCGCCCGGGACCGCCGGGTCAGCCGCAGGTAGCGGTCCACGAACTCACCCGGGTCGCCGCCGTCCAGCAGGAGCACCACGCCCGCCAGCTCGACCCCGTGCCGGGGCAGCTGGTCGGTCGGACGGCCACGGACCAGGGTGAGGGCGTTGCGCACCTGCGCCGCGAGCGTCCAGCCGGCCGCCATCTCGGCCGCGTCCGACGCGGCGACCAGGCCCGCCTCCACCGCCGAGGCCAGCGCCTCCAGAGTCCGGGTCTTACGCAGCTCCGGAACCGCGTGGGCGTGCCGCAGCTGGGTGACCTGCACCGCCCACTCGACGTCGGCGAGACCGCCCCGGCCCAGCTTGGTGTGCGTGTGCGGGTCCGCGCCGCGGGGCAGCCGCTCGGTCTCCACCCGGGCCTTGATCCGGCGGATCTCGGTGACCTGTTCACGGGTCAGGCCGCCGGCCGGATAGCGCACACCGTCGGCCAGGACCTCGAACCGCCGTCCCAGGTCGGCGTCACCGCCGACGAACCGGGCCCGCAGCAGCGCCTGCGCCTCCCACACCTTCGACCAGCGCTCGTAGTACTGCCGGTAGGCCTGAAGGCTTCGCACCAGTGAACCCTGACGCCCCTCCGGGCGCAGGTCGGCGTCCACCCCGAGCGCCGGGTCGGGGGCGGGCGCGTTCAGCAGGCGGCGCATCTCCTCGGCGATCGCGTGCGCCGCCCCGCTGGCCTCGCCCTCCGGGCAGCCGGCCGGTGGCTCGTAGACGAAGAGCACGTCGGCGTCCGACGGGTAGCTCATCTCGTAGCTGCCTAGCCTGCCCATGCCGATGACGGCGAACCGCAACCCCTCCGGGCCGGGTTTCGCGCGATGGGCGATCCGCAGGGCCGCGTTGAGGGTGGCGTCGGTGACGTCGGAGAGCGCCACACCGATCTCCTCGACCGACAACGGGCGCTCCGGCGCCAGGTCACCGCCCTGACTCAGGATGTCGGCGCAGGCCAGCCGGAACAGCTCACGGCGGCGCAGCGCGCGGACCGCGGCGATCGCCTTGACCGGGTCGGCGTGCCGCTCCCCGGCCGCGGCGAACCCGTCGAGCAGCGACTCGCGGGGCCGTGGCTGCAGCTCGGCGTCGTCGGCGAGCAGTCGCAGCGCCTCCGGGTCGCGGGTCAGCAGGTCGGTGGCGTACCGGGAGAGGCTCAGGACCCGGGCCAGGCGGCGTGCCACCGGGCCGCCGTCGCGCAGCAGGCGCAAATACCACGGTGTGCTGCCCAGCTTGTCCGACACCTGGCGGTAGCTGAGCAGGCCACGGTCGGGTTCCGGGGCGTCGGCGAAGTCCTGCAGCAGCATCGGCAGCAGCGTGCGCTGAATCGCCGACGTCCGGGTCACGCCGCCGGTCAGCGCCTCCAGGTGACGCAGCGCGCCGGCCGGGTCGGCGAAACCGAGGATCTCCAGCCGCTTGCGGGCCGACTCGGTCGTCATCCGCAGTTCCTCGGCCGGCACCCGGGCGACCGCCTCCAGCAGCGGGCGGTAGAGCAGCTTCACGTGCAGGCGGCGGACGTTCGCGGCGTGGCCCACCCAGTCCGAGCGGAACGCCTCGACGGCGTCGCGGCCGGGCAGGGCGGTGTAGCCGAGGGCGGCCGCCAGCCAGCGCAGACCGCCCGGGTCATCAGGCACGGTGTGCGTACGTTTGAGCTGCTGAAGTTGGAGGCGGTGCTCGACACCGCGCAGGAAGCGGTAACCGCGCAGCAGCGTCTCGCCGTCCTCGCGGCCGACGTACCCGCCGGTGACCAGGGCCCGCAGCGCCGGCAGGGTCCCGCCGCCGCGCAGCGTCTCGTCGACCCGGCCGTGCACCAGCTGGAGCAGCTGGACCGCGAACTCGATGTCACGCAGGCCGCCCGGACCGCGTTTGATCTCGCGGTCCAGTTCCTTCTTCGGGATGTTGTCGATGATCTTGCGGCGCATGTCGCGGACGTCGGCGACCGCCTCGGGCCGTTCGGCGGCGTGCCAGACCAGCGGCGCCAGGTCGGCGATCCACTCCTGCGCCAGGGCCAGGTCACCGGCGGCCGGACGGGCCTTGAGCAGCGCCTGGAACTCCCACGTGCGGGCCCAGCGGCGATAGTAGGCCTGATGGCTGGCCAGCGTGCGGACCAGCGGGCCACGGCTGCCCTCCGGGCGCAGCGCGGCGTCCACCGGCCAGGCCACCTGGCCGCAGATCTCGATCAGCCGGGCCGCGATCGTGGTACCGGCCTGCAGATCCTCGTCGCCGGCGGCCACGAAGATCACGTCGACGTCGGAGACGTAGTTGAGCTCGTTGCCGCCGCACTTGCCCATCGCCACGACCGCGAGCCGCGGCTCGGCCACCGACGACGGCAGGGCGGCGACGGCGATCGAGTAGGCGACGGCCAGGGTCTCGTCGGCCAGGCGGGACAGGGCGGCCATGGTGGGCTCCAGGCCGCGGCCCGCCGTCAGGTCGGCGGCAGCGATACGCAAGAGCGAGATGCGGTACGCCTTACGCAGCGCCGGCACGGTCAGGTCCTCGAAGTCGGCCAGCCCGCCGTCGGCGTCCGGGGGCATGCCGCTGCGCCCGGTGGCCAGGGTGCGCCACTCCTCCGGGTTGGCGACCAGGTGGTCGCCGAGCGCCGACGACGCGCCGAGCACCGCGACGAGCCGCCGCCGCAACCCGTGGTCCTCGGACATCTCGCCGAGCAGCTCCTCGGCCTTCTTGCCGCTCCGCTCCGCCGACTCGACCACCCGGTGCAGCTGACGCAGCGCCAGGTTGGGGTCGGCGGCCTTGGAGAGCGCCTCCAGCAGGCTCGCGGCCCGCTCGTCGACCGGGGCCTGCGCCTCGGTGTCCCACAGCCTCAGCCCGCCCGGCCCGAGCAGGTCGGTGGCGCGGGCGCCGTTGTCGGCGAAGCCGTACCGGGCGAGGCGGGTGGGCCTGGTCATCACTGCCCCAGCAGGGGCAGGGTCCGGCCGGTGGGGTTCGGTATGTCGGCGTCGGCCAGCGTGCCGAGCGCGAGGGAGGCGAACCGCATGGCGAACGGCTGCCACACCTCCTCCACGTCGGCCAGCGCCCCGGCGGTGGCCTGCACCACGGCCTCCGGGTCGTAGCCGAGCTCGGCCAGCGTGGCGCTGTCGCTGCGCGCCCAGTCGGCGATCATCTCGGCGTCGCACTCGATGTGGAACTGCAGGCCCCAGGCCCGGTCGCCGATCCGGAACGCCTGGTGCGGGAACCGGCTCGACGCGGCGAGCAGCACCGCGTTCATCGGCAGCTCGGTGATCTCGTCGCGGTGCCACTGAAGCACGTCGGGCAGCAGCGGAACCCACTTGAACAGCGGGTCGTCGTCGGCCGCGTCCCGTTTGGCGACCAGGCCGGGACCGATCTCCGGCCCGGCCGTGCCGCGCTCCACGGTGCCGCCGTGCGCGTGCGCGAGCAACTGGCCGCCGAGGCAGACGCCGAGGGTGGGCACGCGGTACCGGACCGCCTTGCGCAACAGCCCCTCCAGCTGCGGGAACCAGGGCGCGCCCGGCTCGCCGGCGTGGTCGGGGAAGGCGTTCTGATCGCCGCCCAGCACGATCAGCGCCAGGAAGCCGTCCAGGGTCTCCGGCAGCGGATCACCGGCGTACGGCCGGAGCACGGTGAGCTCCAGCCCGGCCTCGGTGAGCCAGTCCCCGAGCCGTCGGAGGTCGTCGCTGGGGTCGTTCTCGATGACTAGTGCGGTGGCCACACGTCGAGGCTAACGGGTGCTGTTTGAATGAGGCATGCTCGCCGCCGTGATCACCGCCTTCGGCGGTCCCGACGTGTTCGCGCTGACCGAGATCCCGGAGCCCGCGGGCGACGTCGTCGACGTGACGCTGGCCGGGGTGAACTACGCCGACGTCCACCGGCGGCGCGGGGAGTACGAGAAGCCGCCCCTACCCGCCGTGCTGGGCGCCGACGTGGTCGGCCGGCGCCGTTCCGACGGCCGGCGCGTCGCCGCCCTGCTGCGCGGTGGTGGTGGATACGCGCAGGTGGCGCCGGCCCAGCACGTGGTCGAGGTGCCCGGCGACGTCAGCGACGAGCAGGCGCTGGCCGTGCTCGAGCAGGGTCTGACGGCCTGGCACAGCCTGCACACCCTCGGCCGGGTCACCGCCGACGACGTGGTGGTCGTGACCGCGGGCGCCGGCGGGGTCGGGCATCTCGCCGTCCAGCTGGCCCGGGCGGCCGGGGCACGGGTGATCGCGCTGGCCTCGTCACCGGCGAAGCGGGCGCTCGCCGCTCAGCTCGGTGCGCACGCCACGGTCGACTCCCGGCATCCGGACCTCGGCGCGGCTCTCGACGAGACGCCGACCCTGGTGCTGGACAGCGTGGGCGGGCGTACGTTCGAGCAGCTGCACGCTGCCCTGGCGCCGTTCGGGCGGATCGTGGCGTACGGCGGCGCCAGTGAAGTCGCGAACACGGTCGCGGTGGACGACCTGATGACGGCCTCGACCGGGGTGCTCGGGTTCTGGCTGCAGCGGGTGCTCGACGACCCCGAGCTCTACCGGATCAGCGCGGCCCGGCTGTTCCACCTGGCCGGGCGGGGTGTGCTGACCGCACGGATCGGGGGCCGCCATCCGCTCTCGGCGGTCGGCCGGGCGCACGCCGACCTGGAGAGCCGGGTCACGTCCGGCAAGCTCGTGATCGACGTGCACCGCCTGGCCTAGGAGCTCGGGGGTGTCCACCTCGCGACGACCTCGTCGTCCTCGGTCTCGCCGGTCTCCACGAAGCCCATCGAGAGGTACAGGTCGCGGGCCGCGGTGTTGGCCGGCTGGTAGCTCAGCGCCACGTTCGGGGTGCCCGGCTCGGCGATCAGACGTTCGCGCAGCTGCCGGACGATCTCGCGGCCGATGCCCCGGCGCTGCTTCCCGGCGTCCACCACGAGGCCGCCGATCCACCGGCTGCCGTCGTCGTCGACGCCCCAGATCACGAACCCGACCACCTCGTCATCGCGGACCGCGGCGAGCGGCTTCCACGTGTCGCCGTAGTGGCACATGCACAGGTAGTAGGTGACCTCGGCGACGAACTGCTCCTGGTCGGGGTGGACGGTGAGGGCGGCGCAGTCGCGCCAGTTGGCCGGGGTGACCGGTTCGAGTCTGATCTCTGCCATTCGGGTGATCTTGCCAAAGTCCGGAAACACCGACAGGACGGTGTCGCGGCGGTCCCGCAGAGTCGTGGTGAGTCACGAATCCACGAGGGAGATGAGCATGTCCGCAGTCAACGGGATCGCCTGGTTCCAGATCGGCTCCGACCAGCCGGAGCAGGCCGCACGCTTTTACGGTGAGGTGTTCGGGTGGACCTTCGCCGACGACGAGGCGGCCGGAGCCGCGTACCGCATCATCACCACCCCGGCCGAGGATGGTCTGCAGGGCGGGCTCGCCGACACCCGCGGCGAGAGCCCGAACCACGCCGTCTTCTCGGTGCTGGTGGCCGACGTCGACGCCACCTGCGAGCAGGCCGAGGCGACCGGCGGCAAGGTGCTGATCAAGCGGAGCACGCCGAGCGGGATCGTCATCGCGCACCTGCTCGACCCGTCGGGCAACCAGTTCCAGGTGTTCACCCCGCCGGCCGCCTGAGGCGCCGGATCAGCTCAGGTCAGGGTCAGCGGGCGGAGCCGGTGTGGGATGTCCACACCGGCTTCGTCCAGTGATCGGGGCCGCACCGTCTCGCGGGTCGGGGTCACCGAGGTGATCCGGTCCGGCCGGAAGACCCGCACCGAGTGGCGCAACCGGCACCAGGCGATCAGATACCACCGGTCGCGGACCCCGACGTAGCCCAGCGGCTCGATCTCGCGATACGTCTCGGCGCCGTGCCGGTCGGCATATCCGATCCGCAGCACGCAGCCCAGCGGCAGTGCGCCGCCGCCCAGACGCGGCAGGGCGGCCGCCGGCACGTCACCGGCCAGCTGGATGCGGTCGGCCAGCTCGCGGGCCGCCGCCACGTCCTCCGGGCGCATCGCGGCCAGCACCTTGCGCAGCGCGCTCGCCGCCGGCTGGCGGAACGGTGTGCCGGCCATGCTGCGCAGCGCCAGCGCCATGGCGACCGCCTCCTCGGGCGTGAGGTTGACCGGTGGCAGCGTGTGCGTGCGGTCCAGGCAGTAGCCGCCGGTGCGGCCGGTCTCGGCGTAGACCGGGGTGCCGGACTGCTGGAGCGCGGAGATGTCGCGCTCCACCGTGCGCACGCTCACCTCGAAGCGCTGCGCCAGCCAGCGGGCGCTGCGCGGACGCGGCGCGACCGCCCTCAGCTCCTCGACGAGGGCGTACAGCCGATCGGTACGGTTCACCCCGCGAACGCTAGACCGGGGGTACGACAGAACGGCCGTGGCGGGTGGCCCCGCCACGGCCCGGCCCGTCAGGAGATGCAGGCGCAGACGATCAGGGCCGCCCCGAAATGCGACGCGGCGCTGACCAGGGCACCCGGGTGGCGGTCCTGGGTACAGATGACCTCGCCCAGCTTGCCCGGGGTCAGCCAGTCCAGCACCAGGAAGGCCAGGCCCATGATGCCGATCCCGATGATGCCGAACAGGGCGGTGGAGGCCAGTCCCTGCCCGAACGACTCGTAGGTGGTGAAGATCGAGGTGAAGACGATGGCGGCGATGCCCAGCTGATTGGCCGCCAGCAGTAGCGCCGCGTTCGGGTTGCGCTCCACCCAGATCAGATCCCGCAGCTTGCCCGGCGTCAGCACGTCGATCAGAACGAACCCGACGGCCATCAACCCGATGCCGATGCCGCCGAACACTATGCTGCGCCCGGCACCCTCAAGCAGATCCTCCAGCACGTCTTCTCCCTCGTCATATGTGGTCCGCACAAGACCGTATCGGAGCCGATCTACCGAGTCGATCGGACTACCGGAGCCGCGGTGACGTTTTTACGTAAACGTGCGCTGTACCAGGGGAGCCCGCATGCGGTGTGAGGGCGGAGCGAGGCGCGGAGGTCGTTGGATGGTGGCACCGGAGGGCCTCGACGCCGTGGTGCTGGCGGCGCAGTCGGGTGACGACACGGCGTTCCGCCTGCTCTACCGCACCCAGCAGCCGGCGCTGTTGCGTTACCTGCGGGTGCTGGTCGGAGAGGACGCCGAGGACGTCGCCTCCGAGGCCTGGCTGCAGATCGCCCGCGACCTGGGTGCGTTCTCCGGCGACTGGGACGGGTTCCGGGGCTGGACCGCCACCATCGCGCGGCACCGGGCCATGGACCTGCTCCGGGCCCAGCGCCGCCGGCCGCAGACGAGCGCCCCGGTCGAGTTCCTGACCGAGCTGAGCGCCGGCGACGACACCGCCGACCGCGCGATGGAACTGGTCACCACCGACGCGGCGCTCGCGCTGATCGCGACGCTGCCGCCGGAACAGGCCGAGGCGGTGATGCTCCGGGTGGTGGTCGGCCTCGACGCGCGCGCCACCGGGAAGATCCTCGGACGGCGGGCGGGCGCTGTCCGTACCGCCGCCTATCGGGGGTTGAAGCAGTTGGCCGCCAGGCTCGCCCAGCAGGCGCCACAACGCCCGCCCGAACCCCGGAGACCGGCCTCATGGACCACCACGGTGACAACTTCGGCGGCCGCGGCGCTGAAGGAGGTGAGTTGACATCTCCCCGCTCTGAAGGGACGCGGATTCCACTGGGTCGCCCCAGAGTCTTTCCTGCTTCATCGCCGATTGCCTGCCCGGGAGGAGGTTCCCCGTTGAGGTCTGACATCAGCTCCACAGGCCGTCACCGCCAGCCCGGCGTCGGACAAGGTCAGCAGCCGGTTGACTCCGGCATCAATCCCGACCGCCGTCGCCGCGGATGGGGCAGTGGTGGCGGGGACCTCGACACGCAGCGACACGAACCAGCGACCGGCCCGATCCTGGCTGACCGTAACCGTCGACGGCACGGCACCATCCGGGATCTGCCGCGACCACACCACCTTCAGCGGTGTGTCCGTCAGCTTCGCCAGCCGCAACTCACCATTCCGGAACGTGAAAGCACTCGCGGTGAATTCCGCCGACCGCCGCGACCGCTTCCGGGATTTGAACCGCGGGAACCGGCACTCGCGTTTGAAGAATTTCGTGTAGGCGGTATCCAGGTGTCGCAACGCCTGTTGCAACGGCACACACGACACCTCGTTCAAAAACGTGTACTAGGGCGTTTTCTTCCAGGTGGTCAACATGGCCGAAGTCGCACCGTAGCCGATTTTGTCCTGCCGCTGCTCCCCGGCATCGCGGCGGGCCTGCAACCCCAGGTTGTACACCAACCGCACACAGCCAAACGTCCGTGTCAACAACTCGGCCTGGGCTGGAGTCGGGTAGAAGCGGAACCTGAACCCCCGCTCCACGATCGCCCCCATCCACACAGGATAGAACACCCGTACGATCGCAGGCCCGGCGGGACGTCACCCCCGACTTCGCTTCGTTTTGGCGGCGAATCGGCTACTTCCATCCTGCTACGCAGGGCATTCCGTTTCCTCTCCGGCCGGCAAGCCGGAGGATGCACCGAAGGTTTCAGATGACCAGCCCCGAGGAGTGGAGCCCGATGGACCGGAGGACCGCGGACCGCCTGCTGCGCGGCGACCGGACCGGGCACCCGCTCGACGAGGTGCTCGCCGCGGCGACCGCACCCGGCACCGATCGGGAACTCGCCGGGGAGGCCGCCGCGCTGGCGGCGTTCCGGACGGCCACGCACTCCCCCGCGGCCCGCCGCCGCCCCTCGATCGTCCGGTCGACGCTGGCCCGGCTGCTGACCCTCAAGGTCGCGGCGGTCGCGCTCGGCACGTCGGCGACGCTCGGCGGGGTCGCCCTGACCGCGAACACCCGCTCGCTGGCCGAGAACACGGCCGAGCACCAGCCCGCCTTCTCCGCTCCGGCCACCAGACCGATCACGCCTAGGAACGCCACCCCGGTCGCCCCCACCACGCCCCGGCCATCGGCCTCGGCATCGGCGCGGCCGGACCGGGTCGCCGAGCTCTGCCGGGACTTCAGCCGCCACAACCGGGACGACCGCAGGCGTTTCCTGGCCGACGGCCGGTACGGCGAGCTGGTGGAACGGGCCGGGGACGACGACCGAGACCGGGTCGAGCGGTTCTGCGGCAGCCGGCCGCGCCCCGCGAGCAGCAGCACGCGCCCGGAACACGACTACCGGGACGACGACTACGAGCAGCAGCGGCCGGACGGTGGCGACCAGTGGTCGCCACGGCCTCGGCCGAGCGCGAGCACCAGCAGGAACAGCAGCTGGGAGCCGCGCAGATGAAGCCGGCACCCGGCGGACCGGATCTGGGGAACGGGCGGTCCGCCGGGTGCCTTTGACGGTTCAGCTACCGGTGTATGGGCCGCCCCCGCCCCGCGGCCGGTAGTTGCGCCGAAGCCAGGCGGTGGCGGCTCGGACACCGCCGCCGCCTGGCGCCTCAACCGGCTCCTGCGCAACCACCCGCGCTGTCTCAACCCGCATGAACGGCCCACAGACGCCCGCCACTCGATTGCCCATTCAAGACGGTGGCATGCGAGTTGACCCGGTAATCCGTTGGATGGACCATCTCGAAGTCTGACCGCGGCCACCGGAAAGAACGGTTCATGCTCATCTGAACAATTGATGTTGCGGAGGGCTTTGATGGTCGAAAAAGATGGGACTCCCTGCACCGCTAGCGACACCACCGAACCTCCGGACAGGGCATCGGCGCCCACGATCGCACAAGGATGGGCGTGGGCTATCCGGTGGGGAGCGGACAACATTGCCGCCAATGCCAGGCTCGCGATCGCTGCCGCCAACGGAACCGTCATCCGATCAGAAGGCGGGTTTCTGCATTTCTCAGGCCCGAATGGAGAGGTATCGACATTCATAACGCAGCTTGTCGCAGATGGCCCGCTCTCGTTCTACGTTTTGTCGATCGCGGACTTGGACTACGCGAGAGCGGTAAGCCTCAAAGACACTATCCATGCGGATCTAAAGAATCGGCTTGGCATCCCAGCCTGAACGGAACCGAGGCCGGCGGGGTGCCCCCCACCGGCCTCGGTTCGTACGACAGGCTTCGCTTTTACAGGGCGCCGAGGTAGCGCTGGCGCTCGTAGGGGGTGACCTCGCGGCGGAACTGCTCCCACTCCTGGCGCTTGTTGCGCAGGAAGAAGTCGAAGACGTGCTCGCCGAGCACCTCGGCGATCAGCTCGGAGCCGGACATCACGTCGATCGCCTCGGACAGGTTCTCCGGGAGCGCCTCGTAGCCGGCGGCCTTGCGCTCGGCCGGTGACAGCGACCACACGTCGTCCTCGGCGCCGGCGGGCAGCTCGTATCCCTCTTCGATGCCCTTGAGGCCCGCGCCGAGCATGACCGCGAACGCCAGGTACGGGTTGGCGGCCGAGTCGATCGAGCGGACCTCGACGCGCGCTGAGTTGGGCTTGCCGAACGCCGGGACGCGGACCAGGGCCGACCGGTTCAGGTGGCCCCAGCTGACGAACGCCGGGGACTCGGTGATCCGGTCCGGAAGCTGCAGCGGGAAGAGCCGCTTGTACGAGTTGACCCACTGGTTGGTGACAGCGGTGTACTCACGGGCGTGCACCAGCAGACCGGCGATGAACGACCGCGCCGTCTTGGACAGCTTCTGCGGGTCCTCGCTGTCGTAGAAGACGTTGCGCTCGCCCTCGAACAGCGACAGGTGGGTGTGCATGCCGGAGCCGGGCTGGTCGGTGTACGGCTTCGGCATGAAGGTGGCCTTGACGCCCTGCGACAGCGCCACCTCCTTGACCACGTGCCGGAACGTCATGATGTTGTCGGCCGTGGTGAGCGCGTCCGCATAGCGCAGGTCGATCTCCTGCTGGCCGGGCGCGACCTCGTGGTGGCTGAACTCGACCGAGATGCCGATCCGCTCCAGGGCAAGCACGGCCTGCCGGCGGAAGTCGCGGGCCACCGCGTGGGTGGTGTGGTCGAAGTAACCGCCGGTGTCGACCGGGATCGGCACCGAGCCGTCGTTGGCGCCGTCCTGGATCAGGAAGAACTCGACCTCGGGGTGGGTGTAGAAGGTGAAGCCCTTCTCGGCTGCCTTGGCCAGCGCCCGGCGCAGCACGTGGCGCGGGTCGGCCCAGGCGGCGCTGCCGTCGGGGAGCAGGATGTCGCAGAACATCCTGGCGCTCTCGCCGCTGACCCCGCCCTCGAACGGGAACACCTGGAAGGTGGTCGGGTCGGGCATGGCGACCATGTCGGACTCGTAGACCCGCGCGAAGCCCTCGATCGCCGAGCCGTCGATGCCGATGCCCTCCTCGAAGGCGGACTCCAGCTCGGCCGGGGCGACCGACACGCTCTTCAGCGTGCCCAGCACATCGGTGAACCAGAGCCGGACGAAACGGATGTCGCGCTCCTCGAGCGTGCGAAGCACGAACTCCTGCTGTCGGTCCACTGCCACCCCTCGTCCGAGTCCACCTACCGAGTGCGAGACTACGCTGACCATCCCCTGTGACGTCGGCCCGGGTCAGGATCCAAAGGGCCGGGTTGGGGGAAGAATGAGGGTCATGCCCACGTTGCGCATCGCCCTCGCTCAGGTGAACTCGACAGTCGGTGACATTCGCGGCAACGCGGAGTCGGTCCGCCGCTGGTCCCGCACGGCGGCCGGCGCGGGCGCGCACCTCGTCGCGTTCCCCGAGATGATGCTGACCGGCTACCCCATCGAGGACCTGGTCTTCCGTAACTCGTTCGTCGAGGCCTCGCAGCGGGCGCTGCGCACGCTCGCCGCCGACCTGGCCGCCGACGGCCTGGGCGAGCTCGCCGTCGTGGTCGGTTACGTGGACGCCGACGGCCCGCCCGCGATCAGCGCCGACGCGACGCCGGGGGTCGGGCGGCGCGACGCGTCCGCGCTGCTGCACCGCGGTGAGGTGGTCGCCACCTACTTCAAGCACCACCTGCCCAACTACGGCGTCTTCGACGAGGACCGCTACTTCGAGGCCGGCGACACGCTCACCGTGGTCCGGCTCGGCGGGGTGGACGTGGCTCTGACCGTGTGCGAGGACATCTGGCAGGCCGGCGGGCCGTTCACCGCCGCCCGGCGGGCCGGGGTCGGCCTGGTCGTCAACATCAACGCCTCGCCGTACGAGCTGAACAAGGACGACGTCCGGCTCGCGCTGGTCCAGCGGCGGGCCGTCGAGGCGGGTGCCACGGTCGCGTTCGTGAACATGGTCGGCGGGCAGGACGAGCTGGTCTTCGACGGCGACTCGATGATCGTCTCGTCGTCCGGGGAGCTGCTCGCCCGCACCGGCCAGTTCACCGAGGAGATGCTGGTCCACGATCTCGACCTGCCGCTCGCCGGCGATGACGCACCGGCCCCGGAGCACGGGGACGGGATGCGGATCAGCCACGCCACGATCGACGCCGCTCTGCCCCCGCGCGCGGAGAGGAAGAGCGGCGGCATCGCGGACCGGGTCGAGGACGAGGCGGAGATCTGGTCCGCCCTGGTGCTCGGTCTGCGCGACTACGTGAACAAGAACCGCTTCCCCTCGGTGATCTTCGGGCTCTCCGGCGGCATCGACTCGGCTGTCGTCGCCGCGATCGCCGTCGACGCCCTCGGCCCCGAGCGGGTGGTCGGCGTCTCGCTGCCCAGCGGCTTCTCCTCCGGCCACTCCAAGGACGACGCGGCCGACCTGGCCAAGCGCACCGGCCTCGACTACCGCACCGAGCCGATCCAGGCGATGGTCGACTCGTTCCTGGCGAACATGTCGCTGTCCGGCCTGGCGGTGGAGAACCTGCAGGCCCGGGTCCGCGGCGTGATCCTGATGGCGCTCTCCAACCAGGAGGGGCACCTCGTCCTGACCACCGGCAACAAGAGCGAGCTGGCGGTCGGCTACTCGACCCTCTACGGCGACTCGGTCGGCGGCTTCAACCCGCTCAAGGATGTGCCGAAGACCATGGTGTGGCAGCTCGCACGGTGGCGGAACACCCAGCCCGGAACACCCCCGATCCCGGAGAACTCGATCACGAAGGCGCCGAGCGCCGAGCTGCGCCCGGACCAGAAGGACTCCGACTCGCTGCCCGACTACGAGATCCTCGACCCGATCATCAAGGGGTACGTCGACCGCGACCTGGGCCGCGACGAGCTGATCGCGGCCGGCAACGATCCGGCGCTGGTCGACCGCACGCTCCGCATGATCGACCTCGCGGAGTACAAACGGCGTCAGTCCGCGCCCGGCACCAAGATCTCCGGCAAGGCGTTCGGCCGTGATCGTCGCCTCCCCATTACCAACTTGTTTCGCGAAGGCCTGTGAAGGTGTAACGATGTGCGGACCCGGGGACCGCACTCGCGCGGCCTCGAGGGAGGAGAAGCGCCATGTCTGAGATCCCCACCCTGTACGGTGGCCCGCCGACCCGCCGGGTCCGCACCCGTGACCTGCTCAACGCCAAGGTCCGCGGTGACCGCTGGCCGATGCTCACGTCCTACGACATGTACACCGCGCAGATCTTCGACCAGTCCGGGGTGCCGGTCCTGTTGGTCGGCGACTCGGCGGCCAACAACGTCTACGGCTACGAGACGACCGTCCCGGTCACCGTCGACGAACTGTTGCCGCTGGTCCGCGCGGTGGTCCGGGCCACCAAGACCGCGCTGATCGTCGGCGACCTGCCGTTCGGCAGCTACGAGGAGGGCCCCACCCAGGCGCTGCGCACCGCCGTCCGGTTCATGAAGGAGGGCGGCTGCCACGCGGTCAAGCTGGAGGGCGGCCGCCGGATGGCACCGCAGATCGAGGCGATCACCGGCGCCGGCATCCCGGTGATGGCACACATCGGTTTCACCCCGCAGCGCGAGCACGCCATCGGCGGATACCGCGTCCAGGGCCGGGAGAACGAGGGTGCTGAGGTCATCTCGGACGCCCGGGCGGTCGCCGACGCGGGCGCGTTCGCCGTGGTCCTGGAGATGGTGCCCGGCGAGGTCTCCAAGCAGATCACCAAGGAGCTGCCGATCCCCACGGTCGGCATCGGCGCAGGCCCCGACACCGATGCTCAGGTGCTGGTCTGGCAGGACATGGCCGGACTGCGCACCGGCAAGGCGCCGCGCTTCGTGAAGCGCTACGCCGACCTGGCCGGCGCTCTCACCGAAGCCACGCGGCAGTTCGCCGACGAAGTGCGCAACGGCGAGTTCCCCGCGGCAGAACACACCTTCTGATTTCGTACGGGGTCCGCGGCGCTCAACCGCAGCGGACCCCGTCCCGTCATGGCACCACCCGCCGGACCGCCACGTGGCACCTGACGGGCGGCCCGCTCAGGCCCGCTCGAACCCGACCGTGCGGCTGACCGGGTCCGCGGCCGTGAGCCGGACCCGGATCCGCTGGCCGAGCGGCAGGTCACCGACACACTTGGCGCGCACCGCCGGCTCGTCGAGGGCGATGGTCCCGCCGGCCGGCCGCTTCCCGTTCGCCTCGTCCCGGTCCAGCACGGCCGCCTCGAACATCTCGCCGACCCGGCCCTGCAGCAGGATGGCCTCGGCCAGGTCGATGGCACCCCGGTCGGCGGCGCCGGCGACCCGGTCCGTGGTCGACATCGCCTTCGGCAGGCGCGGCAGAGCCTGCGCCGCCCAGTCGGGGATCGCGCTTCCCTCGTACAGCGAAAGGCTCATCTCGGTCGCGTAGCGATCGGCAAGTCGCCGCAGCGGTGCCGTTACGTGCGCATAGGGCGCCCCGACCCCGCCGTGCGTCTTGTCCGGGTCAGCCTTGGCGCCGCGGTCCTCTCCGGCCTGCGTGGGGACACCGAACGCCGTGTAGGCCGCGCCGCGCAGCAGCTCGGCCGCCTGGTCGAGGAACGCCGCGCCCCGCGGATCCGCCGGGTCGACGGCCGCCACGACCGCACCGACCCGCGCCCCGTCCGGCCACGGAATGCCGAGCGGCCCGGCCGCCGCCCGCAGCTTCTCCACCGCCTCCGGCTTCGGCGCGGGCATGGTCCGTAGCAGGCCGATCCCACCGTCCAGCATGATCCGCGCCGCGGCCATGCCGGTGAGCAGCGAGATCTGCGCGTTGTGCTCCTCGATTGCCAGCGGCGCCCGCAGCACCAGCCGCCACCCGCTGCTGTCCCGCTCGACCTCCTGCGACGGCAGCGGAAGGTTGACCGCACCCCGATCCGAGGCCCGCCGCGCGAGCAGCCCGCCGATCTCCGGCAGCAGCGTCAGCATCTCCGGCGCGTTCCCCGCGTCGATCTGCCGCTGCACCCCGGCGTAGTCCAGTTTCGCCCGGCTGCGCACCCGCGCCCGCTCCAGGCGGACGGTCACGGTCTCCCCGTCACCGTCCAGATCGATCGTCCACACGACAGCCGCCCGCTCGCCGTCCGGCAGCAGACTGACCGCATCCTCACTGAGCACCGGCGGATGCAGCGGAACCCGCCCGTCCGGCAGATAGATGGTCTGCCCCCGAACCCAGCTCTCCGCCTCCAGCGGCCCACCCGGCCGCACATAGGCGGCCACATCGGCGATCGCGTAGTGAACCCGATAGCCACCACCGGCCCGCCGGCTCAGGTGCATGGCCTGATCGAGATCCCGCGACGTGGCCGGATCGATCGTCACGAACTCGATCCCCGTCAGATCCCGCTCAGGCAGCCGCGTCCCACCGGCCGCGTCTCCCGCCTCAGCGAGCACCGCCTCCGGGAACTCGTCCGGCAACCCCAGCTCCCGCCGCAGCCCCGAGAAGTCGATCTGCGGCGCCACCACCCGTTTGATCGGCACGGCTCATTCCTACCAGCCCGCACCCGGCGCCCGCCCGCCACCCGTTGCGCGCTGCCGGGTGAGGACACCCGGCAGCGCGCTACGGTCACTGTCAGCGACGGCGTGCCACCGCACGCGACGCCTGAACCGGCTCGCTCTTGGCGGCGCCACGAGCGGTTCGAGCACTTCCCGGCGTACGGCTGGAAGCACCCGCGTTCACCCCGGAACTCCGCCCGCCCCGCGTGGCCTTGGCCCCGTTCCCGGTGCCGGCCGCCGCCTTGCCGGTTGCCGCCTTGCCGGCGTTCCCGGTGCCGGTCGCCGCCTTGCCGGTTGCCGCTTTGCCGGTTGCCGCCTTGGCCCCGCTTGCGCCGGTCGCCGCTTTGCCGGCGTTTCCGGCGCCGGCCGCCGCTTTGCCACCCGTCGCCCGCGCGGGCGACGACTTGGCGTTGGCAGCCTTGGCCGCGGTGCTCTGGGACGCGGTCGACCTGCTCGCCGCCGTCCTGCTCGCCGCGGCCTTGCCGGTGGCGGTCCGGCCCGTGCCGCTGTTCCCGCCGCTTGCCCTGCCCGCGGCGCCCCGGGTCGACGCCGTCGTCCCGCTGACCGTCGCGGCAGCTCCCGCAGCCTTCGCCGCGGCACCGGCCGCCTCCGCTGCCGCGCCGGCCGCCTTCGCTGCGGCTCCGGCTGCTTTCGCGGTCGCCTTGGCCACCTTCGCGGCTGCGGCGCCGGTCGGCTTCGTCAGCGCTCCGACGGCTTTCGCCCCGGTCGCCTTCGTCCCGGTCGCCTTCGTCCCGGTCGCCTTTGTTGCGGTCGCCTTCGCCCCGGTCGCCTTCGTTCCAGCGGCCTTCGCCCCGGCGGCCTTCGTTCCGGTCGTCCTTGTTCCTGTCGCCTTCGCTCCGGCCGCGGTGGCCCTCGCGATCGTTCCGGTGCTCCGCGCCCCGGTACCTGCTGATCTCGCAGTGGCCGTCCGCGCCGTCGTGCCCTTGGTGGCCGACGCCTTGGTCCCCACGGCCTTCGTCGCCGTCGCCTTGGTGCCCACGGCCTTGACCCCGGCGGACTTCCCGGCAGCAGCCCCGGCTCCCGTGGCCCTGGTAGCGGTCGATCCCGCCCCCGGCGCGCGGGTCGCCGCTGCTTTTCCGGCCGCCTTCTTCGCGGCTTTGCCCGCCGCTCCGATTCCAGCGGCCTTGGCCACCGCGGAACCCGATCCAGCGGTCTTCGCAGTTGCGGAACCACGTCCAACGGTCTTCGCGGCACCCGACCCGGTCCCGGCGGTCTTTGCCGGCGCGGACCCACGTCCGGCGGCCTTCGCGGCGGCACCCTTCGCAGCGGTCCCCCGCCCCGCCGCCTTGACCGGCGCTGCCTTGACCGGGGCAGCCTTCGCCGACGTGGCCTTACCGGATGTGGCCATCCGGCCCGTACCGGCCGCTGCCGAACCCGCCGTTACCTTGGCCGCCGTCTTCTTCGCAGCACCGGTTCCGCCGGCTGTCTTCACTCCGGAGCTCCGGCCTGCACCGACACCGGCGGTCCCGCCCGCAGTTCTCTTCGCCCCAGTGCCCGCGGCCGTCACCTTCGTACCGCCGGCAGTGTTCTTAGCGGCACCCCGCCCCGCGACGGCACGAGTACCGGCTGCCTTGGTCGAAGCCGCCTTCGCCCCGGTGCCGCGGCCCGTGCCGGCAGCAGCGTCCCCAGCAGTCTTGGCAGCCGCCTTCCTGGCGGTCGCCGCCTTGCCCGTTCCCGCAGCCTTCGCCGCAGTGACCCCGGCAGCCGCGCCCGTAGCCCTGGCTCCCGCAGCCTTGCCGACCGCCACCTTGCTGGCCGCCGCCTTGGCACTCGCAGCCTTGCCGACCGCCACCTTGGCACCCGCACCCGACGAGGTCGCCGCTTTCCCAGCCGCCGCTTTCCCAGCCGTAGCCTTCCCAGCCGCAGCCTTCACAGCCGTCCCCGCGGTCCCAGCCCGCGTCCCGGCCTTCGCCGCTGTTCGCGCGGTCCCGGCCGTCTTACCGGCCATCGCCCCCGTACCCGCGGCAGCCTTGGCCGCCCCGCTGCCGGCCGCAGCCTTGCTCGCGGTCTTCCTGGCCGCCGTGGTCGTCGTCGCGCTTCCCGCCGCAGCCTTCTTCGGCGCTGACGCCTTCGTCCCAGCCGCGCCGGTACCTCGTGCCTTGGCCGCCGCACTGCCGGCCGTCGCCCTGCCGGCCGTCGCCCTGGTACCGGCCGTCCTTCCGGCCGCTTTACCCGCAGCGCTGTCAACGAGGGTCTTGGCTCCGGCCGCCTTGGCGCCCGCTGCCTTGGCCCCTGCCGCCCTGCCGCCAGCGGTGGCCTTGGCCGCCCCCGCAGCCGTCGCCTTACCCGCCACACTCCGGGAAGACGAACCAGCAGCCGTCGCCTTGGTGCCGGCCACCTTCGTGCCCGTCGCCTTGGCAGCTGTGGCCTTCCGGCCGGCGGATTCCGCGATGCCGGTCTCCGTCCTGCTCCCGGCCGTGGCCCTGGTCGTCCTGGTGGCGGCGGTACGTCCCGTGCTCGCCTTCGCACCCCGTCCAGCAGCCGTCCCTCGCGTACCGGTGGTCGCCGAGGTCCCCTCAGTCCGTGCAGCGCGTCGACCGTCGGTGGCCTTGATCGCGGTAGCTGCCGCCCCCGCGGCCTTGGCCGCCGTCGTAGCGACCTCCGCAGCCTTGGCCGCCGTGGTCGCGGCCTCCGCAGCCTTGGCGGCCGCCCTACCCGCCGTCGCCTTGCCCGCCACAGCCGTCTTCGTCGCGGCGGCCCGGGTCGCGGCTGTCTTGGTAGCGGCTGTCTTGGTAGCGGCTGTCTTGGTAGCGGCTGTCTTGGTAGCGGCTGTCTTGGTAGCGGTCTTGGTGGCCGTCTTCTTGGGCGCCGTGACCTTGGCAGCGCCCGCCGATACCCCTGCCCGGCCAGCGGCGGTCCCCGTACGGGTACCTCGTCGCGCCGGAGTCACGGCCGGCTGGTCTGTCACCTCGTCGAGCTCGGCCGCGACGTCCTCAGCGATCTCGTCCTCGTCGAACCGGTCGTCCTCCGAAGCGGCCGCGGCACGGCGTCCCGTGCCCAGGGACGCGTCATCCCGCTTACCGGCCGCAGGCGTTCCGCTCGCGGCAACGGCCGGCACCGGCTCGATCGCCTCTTCGTCGAGACCCTCGTCCAGCTGGGCTTCGGCATCGTCGTCTTCGTCGTAGTCGTTCTCGTCGTCGTCGTAGTCGTAGTCGCCCTCGGCGTCGTCCGCACCGGAGTCGTCGGGCAGGCCGAGCGCCGAACCCCCGGTCGCCGCCTCGATCGGCTGCCGGAGGTCATCGTCCTCGGCTTCGCCGTCCGGGCCGTCTACCGATTCGGCGTCGTCGTCCCCGTCCCCGTCCAGGTCGCGTCCATCCATGCTCGAGACCCGAGCCAGCGTCGAGACCCAGCCCGACTCGACGGCGTCCGCCGGACCGGTGTACTCGGGAAGATCCTCGTCGTCGGACTCGTCCGACTCGGTGTCATCGCTGCCGATCGCTTCCAGATCGGGCCGGTCGGCACCCCACTGGTCCGATTCTTCATTCGGTTGTACGGGCCCGCGGTGCGGTGGGAACCATCCGCCCACGAAGGAGATGTCCTGCGGCGCACCGGTGTCGGCGTTCTCGTCGAATTCGGACTGCCCCCCGGAGCCGACCTGGTCCGGACGCATCCGCGCGGCCAGGTAGTCGCTCGCACGCCCTTGAGCGGCCTCGTCCCAGTTCCCGGCGTCACCGGTCGAGACGGTCACCTGGTTCTTCGGCAGGTTGCTCGTGGCCGCCGCGACACGCCGCGCCCCACCGGCACGCCCACCGCGGGAAGCCGCCTTCCCGCTCGCCGCGGCCTTCCCGCCCGTGGACCGGATCGGCACCACGACCGCGCTCTTGGCCGCCCTACCCGTCGCGGAGACCTTGCCGGCGGCCCGGCCGCTACTGACGGCCGTGCCGGCCACACCCCTCGAAGACTTACCGGCGGCCGTGCCGGTCGCGCCTTTCACAGCCTTACCGGCGGCCGTGCCGGTCACGCCCTTCACAGCCTTACCGGCGGCCGAGCCGGTCACGCCCTTCACAGCCTTGGAAGCGGTGTTGCCCGCTGCCCGCTTCGCCACAGGCGCGGCTTTGACCGCCGTCCTAGCGGCGACACTCCTGGCCGGCTTGGTCAACGTAACGGTCTTGGCGGCCGCCGCTGCGACACTCCCCGGTGCGGTCCGGATCCCCTTGCCAGCAGCTGGAGCGCTCTTCCCTGCAGCGCTCACCGCGGACCGGCTCCTGCCGGCCGCGGCTTTCGCTCCAGCGGGCGCCCGGCCGGTCAACGCGGTAGCGGGCGCACCACCCTCACCCGTCGCGGCGCTGCGGCTCGCCCGGCCGGCCTTCGCGGTTCCCGACCCGCCGGCCGTGGCTTTACCCGCGGATACCGAGACCGAGGCCCGACCCGTCGCAGCGGCCGGCTTCGATGCCGCAACCGCCGTTGACCGCCCGGCGGCACTCCGGCTTCCGGGTGCCGCAGCCGCGACGGCCCGGCCTTTGGCGGGTGCGGCAGCTGGGGTGGTGCGACCTTTGGCAGCTACCGCCGCCGTGCCGCTACGTCCTTTACCGGTCGCCGCGGCCTTCTCAGCCGTCGCCACCCGAGCAGCGACCACACGGACCGGCTTACCGGCAGCGACAACTGCCTTCTTCGGGCCGGCGGCCTCCGCGGACGCCCGTCCCCCGGTCCGCTGCGCCGCGACCTTGGCGGTCCCCGCCTTGGGCCGGGCGACGCCACCCGCACTCTCGGCCCTGGAACCGGTCGCGGTCATCCGCTTGCTACCAGCGACCGCGGTCTTCCCCGCAGCGGTCCGGCCACCGGCAGCACCGGTCGCCTTACCCGCGCGACCAGAGACGGGACCCGAACCGGCCGCGCGAGCAGACGCAGCAGTCCCACGAGCCGACACGGCGCCCGAACCGGCCGCGCGAGCAGACGCAGCACCCGAACCGGCCGCGCGAGCAGACGCAGCAGTCCCACGAGCCGGCGCGGCGGCCGAGCCGGCCGCGCGACCCGCGGGCACCCGGGCGCCGGCGGCCTTGGTCGTCGCGCCCGTAGCGGTCCGGCTCGCGCTGGTCTTCGACGCCACAGCGCGGGTGCCCGGAACCGTTGCGCGCTTCCCCGCCGCTGCCGGCCTGGCGGTGCTCGGCTCGGACGCGGAGCGCTGCGCCACCGGCCGGCGAACGGCAGCCGTGGTCTTGCCGGCGCCTGCCGCCGCGGCTTTCGCGGGCGACCGCTTGGCGGCGGGGGTGGCCGGTGCCACGGTGGTCTGCCTGGTGCGGCTCGCGCCCGTGGCGCTCCGGGTCGTGGCCGGGGTCCGTGGCTTCACGATCCCGGTTTCCGAAGACGATGCCGAACGGCCCGTGGCCGAGTTCTTTCCGCTGACCGCGCTTGCTTTCCTGGCCGGTTGCCGCACGGCGACCGGCTCCGCCGCACTCTTCTTCGCGGCGGCCTTCACCACGGCGGCCTTCACTGCGGCTGGCTGAGACTTCCCGGTCGTACGGGACGACGCCGCCCGGACGGCCGACGCGTCGGGCTTCGGCTTGGCCGAGGAGCGAACAGTGCCGGACCTGCTGGAAGTGCCGCCGACGGCGCCTCGCCCGGCCTTGGCGGCGGTCTTGGGCGCCGGGCTTTTCGCGGAAACGACCGGTGCGGCCGTGGAACGGGTAGCCTTCCGAGGGGTCGAACCCGTGGAGGCTTTGGCGGCGGTGGCGGTCGCGCGGCTGCCCGTACCGGATGGGGTGGTTCTGCGTTCCGATCCTCTGCCTTCGGCAGCGGGCCCTGTCGAAGCCTTTTTGGCAGCGGGCATCGAGGTGTTCCTCCTTGCGAATGACTGAACTTTTTCAACGTGGCGAGGCGCCGGTCCACAGACCCGCAGGGCTCGGCCCGATGCCAGGTTGAGAGAGGTTCACTGCGGGCACGTCCGCGCCGGGAGACTCACGGCTCCGGCTCGGTCGGCCGGAGGGCGGGATTACGTCAGCTGGCTTCCCCTGTCCAGCGGGCGTCCTCGGCATCCCACTCGGCATTGCGCTTCTCGACGGTCTCGAGTGCCCGCGTCGCTTCGTCAGCCGTGGCGTAGGGACCGAGCCGGTATTGAGCGGGGCACACGTCGTCGCCGCTCTCCACCCGGTGGTCGCGAAGGCACCAGAAATAGCCCGCTCCGCCCAGCCCACTGTCGTTCATTCCATCACTGTGCCGCTAAAACCGGCCAAGCGCTACCGATTCGGGCAAAAAGTCCCAAATTCCCATTGTAAAGCGTAACCACGCAGACACCGGCCCACACGGAACGTGCTCGCCGTACCGGAAAAGACAACGCCGCCCCGGTCGGACGGTGACCGGGGCGGCGTTGCTGGAGAAAGCGATGCTGATCAGCGTAGTTCGGCGGCGACCAGCTCGGCGATCTGGACCGCGTTGAGGGCCGCGCCCTTGCGGAGGTTGTCGTTGGAGATGAAGAACGACAGACCGTTCTCGGCGGTGGGGTCGACGCGGAGGCGACCCACGTAGGACGGGTCACGGCCGGCGGCCTGCAGCGGGGTCGGCACGTCGGAGAGCTCGACACCGGGCGCGGTGGCGAGGATCTCGCGGGCCCGCTCCACGCTCAGCGGGTTGGCGAAGCGGGCGTTGACCTGCAGCGAGTGGCCGGTGAAGACGGGCACCCGGACGCAGGTGCCGGAGACCTGCAGGCCCGGCAGGTCGAGGATCTTGCGGCTCTCGTTGCGGAGCTTCTGCTCCTCGTCGGTCTCGAAGCTGCCGTCGTCGACGAAGGAGCCCGCCTGCGGGATCACGTTGAACGCGATCGGCTGCGGGAACACCTTGGACTCGGGGAACTCGACCGCGGAGCCGTCGTGGGTGAGCTCGGTGGCCCGGTCGGCGACCTTCTTGACCTGCTCGTCCAGCTCGGCCACCCCGGCGAGCCCGGCGCCGCCGACCGCCTGGTAGGTGGTGGCGATGAAGGAGACCAGCCCGGCCTCGTCGTGCAGCGGGCGCAGCACCGGCATGGCGGCCATGGTGGTGCAGTTCGGGTTGGCGATGATGCCCTTGGGGCGTACGCGAGCGGCGTCAGGGTTGACCTCGGCGACGACGAGCGGGACGTCGGGGTCCATCCGGTACGCCGACGAGTTGTCGACGATGACCGCGCCGGCCTCGGCGAAGCGCGGGGCGAACTCCTTCGAGCCGCCCTTGCCTGCCGAGAAGAGCACGATGTCGAGGCCGGAGTAATCGGCCGTGGCGGTGTCCTCGACGGTCACCTCGCTGTCGCCCCACGAGATGGTGCGGCCCGCGCTGCGCGCGGAAGCGAAGAGCCGGAGCTGGGTCACAGGGAACTGGCGCTCGGCCAGGATGCGGCGCATGACGCCGCCCACCTGTCCCGTCGCACCGACGATACCGATCCTCATGGACACCAAAGTACGTCCTGAACTGCGAGGGAAGAAATCGCCTTAACCACATGGTGAGACAGCTGTCCCACATTCGAAGATGCAGGGCCTAGCGTGAGGGCCATGGCGACCTACACCCACGGACACCACGAGTCGGTCTTGCGCTCACACCGCTGGCGCACCGCAGAGAATTCGGCGGCGTACCTGCTGCCGCAGCTTTCCTCCGGAATTTCCCTGCTGGACGTCGGATGCGGCCCCGGCACGATCACGGCCGAGCTGGCGGAGCTGGTCGCACCCGGCCGGGTGACGGCCCTGGAACAGACCGAGACGGCCCTCGACCTGGCCCGCGCCGAGATCGCGCGCCGCGGTCTGACCGGCGTCGACTTCGCGGTCGGCGATGTGCACGCGCTGGACTTCGCCGAAGGCACCTTCGACGTGGTGCACGCCCACCAGGTGCTGCAGCACGTCGCCGACCCGGTGGCGGCGCTGCGCGAGATGCGCCGGGTCACGAAGCCGGGCGGCGTGGTCGCGGCCCGGGACAGCGACTACGCGGCGTTCACCTGGTTCCCGCTGCTGCCCGAGCTCGACGATTGGCTGGATCTGTACCAGCGGGTGGCGCGGGGCAACGGCGGCGAGCCGGACGCGGGGCGACGGCTGCTGGCGTGGGCTCGCCAGGCGGGGTTCACCGACGTCACCGCGACGGCGAGCGTGTGGTGCTTCGCCAACCCGCAGGATCGTGAGTGGTGGGGCGGCATGTGGGAGGAGCGGGTGCTCAAATCGGACTTCTATGAAAAATCACTGAGCAGCGGCGCCGCCCGCCGGGAAGACCTGGAAAAGATCTCGGCCGGCTGGCGCCGGTGGGCCGACGACCCCGACGGCTGGCTGATCATCCCGCACGGCGAAATCATCTGCCGGGTCTAGGACGGCGGGCGGAACGCCCAGTGCCACGACTCCCGCGGCACGTTCTCCACGAACCCGTAATTCTTGGCGTTCTTCCGCATCCAGGAGAGCGCCTCGGAGTTGAGGTCCAGGTCGGTGGCCATGCCCCAGCCGTGCTCGCTGGTGCCGGGCTTGGCCGCCAGACCACCCTGCGAGTACAGACCCTTGCGGCGGGCCAGGTCGACCTGCTCGGCGTACGGCCGGTAGGAGTCGGTGATGCCGATCTTGACGCCGTCCCGTTTGGCGTCCTCGATCATCTGGTTCAGCTTCTCGGCGGCCGGCGCCCAGAGTTTGTGCCTGGTGCTGCCGACCTGGCCGAGCGCGTCGGGCGGGATCTTGCCGTTGCCGTACGCGACGAGATCCTCCGGCACGCCCTTGCTGTTGAGCTTGTAGGCCTTGTCCGACGCGCCGGTGGAGGCCACCGCGCTCTGAAGATGGCTGGCGAAGGTCGCCTGCCCGGGCGTCTGTGTCCGGGCACGCGCCGTCGTGGTCGCGGCCTGCTGACCCTGCAGTGCGAGGATCCGGCTCTGAATGTCCGCGATGCGCGAATTCACTCCCTCGATTCCCACGCCTTACCCGTTCGGCGCGCCCCAGGGAATCTGAGGCGCAACCGCCGAGAAACTCAGGACGCGGGGGCCAGATCGATCGTGTGCTGGGTGTGGGCCACCTTGGCCTGCAGGTAGCGGACGTTCGCCGGGGAGGCGTGCACCCCGGTCGGCCGGACCGCCCGCACGTCGACACCGAGCTCACGCAACTGCCGGGACTTGTCCGGGTTGTTGGTGAGCAGGTCGACCGCCTCGGCGCCGAGGGCGGTGAGCATCTGCGCGGCGGCGGTGTATTCGCGCTCGTCGTCGGCGTGCCCGAGAGCCCGGTTCGCCTCGTAGGTGTCCATCCCGGTGTCCTGCAGGGCGTAGGCGTCGAGTTTCGCGTACAGCCCGATGCCACGGCCCTCCTGGCGCAGGTAGAGCAGGTAGCCGCCGGCCTCGGTGATGCGCTCCACGGCCTCGCGCAGCTGTGGGCCGCAGTCGCAGCGCTGCGAGCCGAAGACATCGCCGGTCATGCACTCGGAGTGCAGCCGCACGAGCGGCACCTCGGACTTCGCGACGTCCCCGAGGGCGAGTGCGAGGTGTTCCTTACCGTCGGACAGACCGGTGAAGGTGACGACCTCGGCGGTGGTGCGATACCCGTCGGGGAACTCCAGCGGAACGGTGACGCGCGTACGAACCGGCATGCCCTCTCCCTGTGCACTTGACACTTCAAGTACGGATCGACCGTACGCGCCGGTTCATGAGGTGGCCACGGTTGCGGGTGGGTCGCCGATCACAGGCCCAGATCAACCTCGGATGTACGGTCTGTCCGGTTCGGAAGAATGTTGGTGATGAGCACGATCAGGCAGCCGATCGCCGCGTAGAGCACCAGCACGGTCAGATGACCACCGATGTGCGCATCCGGAAAGTAGAGATTGTCACGAACCGCCTCGACCCCCGCACCGGTCGGCAGGTGCTCCCCCAGCTCCCGCCCGAATGCCGGCAGGAACTCCGGCAGGATGCTGGCGCCCGAGATCACCGTCCCGATCGTGAAGTAGAAGGCGCCGACCAGCGCACCGGCCGGGCCCACCAGAGCCACCGCACCGGCGGTCGACCCCGTCACGGCCAGCGAGATCAGCGAGAAGATCAGGAGCATCTCGACCTGGTCGGCGCCCTCGCCCACTCCGAACCAGCTCATCGACCACAGGACCGCGGCGGCCGACCCCACCGCATAGAGGATCAGTGTGGCCAGATGTGCGACTCCACGGCGCCATGATCTTCTGGTACGGGGAATGAGGCGCCCGAGTCCCATGGAGGCGATCGTGCCGCCCAGTGACAACGCCTGAGTCAGAAAGCCCAGCGACACCCCGTTGACGTCGTCCGCGGGCAGGGGCACGACGTCGGTCACCTTCGGCGCCGCGATCAGCGACTCGGCCACGGTGACGCCGACCGTGTCGCCGCCCCGCGCCGTCGCCGTGAGCTGCTGCGCCTTCTGCTGCTGCATGACGTTGTTGTAGGTGGACCGCAGCAGCGACGAGGCCGAGGCACCGGCCGCGCCGGCCACGTAGAGCATCGGCTCGTCACCGGTGACGTCCACTCCGCCGTACACGTCGCGCCGCTTGATCGCCGTGACCAGCGCCTCGGCCGAGTCGTAGTCGGCGACCGCGAACGCGCCGTTCTCCTCCAGCGTGGCGGTGATCGACCCGCGCTGGCCGGCGCCGGCGATCAGCCCGACCGGCAGGTCGTGCGGCGCGGCCCGGTGGCCCATGCCCAGGTAGTACGCGGTGAGCAGCAGCTGCACCAGAACGCCGACCGCGCAGACGGCTGTCGCGAACCGCCGGAATTGTTTGACCGAGGTCTCCGCTGCCGAAGGCTTCCCGGTCTTTTCGGGCTGCTCGGCCTCTTCAGGCCGCTCGTCCGGTTCGGGCTTTTCGTCCGTCACCAGCAGAGCCTCGCCGAATCAGCCCGCCTACGTGGCCAGATCAGCGGGATCGGTGTTGGCGCCGCAGAGCAGCACGACGACCCGTTCGCCCGGTTCGGGGCGGTAGGCGCCGGAGATCAGAGCGGCCTGGGCGGCTGCGGTGCCGTGCTCGACGACGAGCCGGTGCTCGTCCCACAGCCTGCGACGGGCCTCCACGATCGCCGCGTCGTCCACGAGCACCGAGTCGATCTTCGCGGTTCGGGCCAGCCCGAAGGCGATGTCCCCGATCCGGCGGGCGCCGAGCGAATCGGCAGCGACACCGCCGACTCCGACGTCGACCGGTTCGCCGGCTTCGAGTGCGGCGTACAGGGCCCGTGCGCCCACCGGCTCGACCGCCACGATGCGGGCGTTCCGCGAGACGGCCGCGATCAGGCCGGCGACGAGACCGCCACCGCCGACCGCCACCAGCACCGTGTCGAAGTCGACCTGTTCCTGCAGCTCGAGACCGATCGTTCCGTTCCCCGCGACCATCGCCGGGTCGTCGTAGGCGTGGCAGAACCGGGCGCCGGTCTCAGCGGCCCGCACGACTGCGGCCGCGTACGCCTCCGCGTACTCCCCGCCCTCCTGAACCACCCGGGCACCGAGCTTGCCGAGTTTCGCCACCTTGACCGCGGGGGCCGTGACCGGCACGAACACCTCGACCTGATGACCCAGCTCGCGAGCCGCGTAGGCGGCGGCCAGCCCGGCGTTGCCACCGGACGCGGCGATCAGCCCGGCCGCGGACACCTCGCCCGCGAGGATCTGGTTCATCATGCCGCGGGTCTTGAAAGACCCCGCGTGCTGCGTGAACTCGAGCTTGAACCACCGGTCCGGGCCGGCGGCGAGCACCGGGGTCCGCCGGACCCGCCCGTCGATGCGCTTCGCCGCGGCACGCACGTCCGCCAAGTCGACCACAGCGCAAGCCTAGGCGATGCCGGGCTAGGCCACGCTCCAGGAGACCCGGCTCGACCCGACCGGTGAACGTTCGCCCACGAGCTTGGCCAGGTCCAGCAAACGGTTGGAGAAGCCCCACTCGTTGTCGAACCAGCCGCGCACCTTCACCCCGCCGTCGGCCGTGGTCTGCGTGCCGGACGGGTCGAACAGGCAGGACGCCGAGCAGTTCTTCACGTCGATGGAAACCGTCGGGTCGGGGTCGTAGGCGAGCACTCCGCGCAGCGGCCCGGCCGCCGCCTCGGCCATCGCCCGGTTGACCTCCTCGGCCGTGACCGGGCGGTCGGTCTGGCCGGAGAGCTCGGCCAGCGAGCCGATCGGGGTGGGCACGCAGTAGTAGCTGTAACGCATCTCGCCGATCTCCGGCAGCGCGACACGGACCAGGTCACCGACCACGTAGTTGTGCGGGATGATGCTCTCCCCGGCGGCCCGGCCCAGCCGTGGGTCGTCCCGCGAGGTGCCGACCATCGAGTCCTGCACCCGCTGCCAGCCCTGACTGGCCAGGATCACCGAGGTGTTCACCGACCGCAGCCCGAACCGGTCGAGCAGCACCTTCGCCATCACGGTGAGCGCGTTGACCCCGCACGAGGCAGGAGAGACGACGTCGTGCGCCTCCGGGTCGTAGCTCTGATGGTTGGCCCCGAACACCAGGAACGCGTCCGGGTCGTCGGCGGAGGCGCTGATCACCACCTTGCGGGCGCCGCCGTGCGTGATGTGCTTGCGGGCCGTGGTGCCGGCCCGGAACCGGCCGGTCGCCTCGATCACCACGTCGACACCGTGTTCGGCCCACGGGATCCGCTCCGGGCGCTCGTGGTGGAAAGCCCGGATGGCGTGGTCGTTCACCACGAGGTAGTCACCGCGGGCGGTCACCGTGCCGGGGAACGCACCGCGGATGCTGTCGCGGCGCAGGCCGTACGCCAGCTTGTCGGTCGTGGCGATGTCGTTCACCGCGGCGATCTCCACACCCGGGTTTGGCATGGAAGCCACGATCCGGGTCAAACTTCGGCCGATCCGCCCGAGTCCATTGATCCCGATCGCGACAGTCATCGAGCGCTCCTCGATTGTGATGCTTTGTCAGCATTTCCCCCGTGACTCCGCGGTCCCTGTTCGCTCAAGGATGCACCCGCCGTCACGACCCCGACACTATGAGTTGTGCAAGTTGCACGTCAACGGACGACATTCTCACACCATGCGGTCGAGTGGCGACGCAAACCCCATCGAGCACTATGGACTACCGTCCGGCATGCTGGAGGTGTGCCCGTGCTCATCTCCCACCCGCTCGCCGATGAGCCGTGGGCAGAGTGGATCGCCAATTCGCTGCGTGCCGCGGGCCACGAGGTGGTCCTCGACCCGGCCGACGCGACCTTCGCGCAGCGCCTCACCGAGGCCCGGCACAGCGGCACCGGACCCATCCTGCTGCTGCTCTCCGCCGAGCACCGGGCCGTCGCCACCGACTGGGAGCTGCTGGTCCGCTCCCCCGCTCTCGTCGGCCGTCTGATCACCCTGCGTCTCGACGCGTGCGAGGCACCCCGCGCGTTGCGCGCCCTGCCCTGCCGCAACCTGCACGGTCTCGACGAGGAGGAGGCCCTGGAGGTTCTGCTCAATCTCGCCGGTGGTGTCCGCCGCGAGAAGGTCCGGACCCACGGCCTGCCCGCCGTCCCGTTTTCGCGCGATGGGTCATTCGCGGATTCCGGTCAGGCCAGAAATGCCCGGTAGAAGAGGACCAGTCCGATGGCCGTCCCGAAAGAGACGATCAGAATTTGCAGGACCCGCTGCGGCAGCCGCCGGGCGAGACGCGCGCCGACGTACCCACCGATGATCGTGGCAGGGGCGAGCGTGACCGCCGCAGCCCAGTCGACCGTCGCGAACGTCGCGAAGACCACCAGCGTCACCAGGCCCACCGTGGCCGACAGCACGTTCTTCAGCGCGTTGATCCGCTTCAGGTCCTCGTCGATGATCAGGGCCAGCGCCGCCACATACATCACACCGAGCGCCGCCCCGAAGTAACCACCGTAGATCGCGCCCACGAAAACCGTCGCCTGCAACACCACCCCGGCCCGCCGCGGCGACATCCCGCGCGGGTGTCCGACCAGGCCACGCAGCCGCTCCTGAAACGCCAGCGTCGCCGCCGCCCCCAGCACCAGGAACGGCACGACCACCTCGAACGCCCGCGCCGGAGTGAGCAGGAGCAGCGCGCACCCCGCCGCCGTACCCAGCGCCGCCGCCGGAATCGTGACCCGGGCCCGCCTGCCCTGCCCGGCGAGATCGGCCCGGCTGCCGAAGACGCTCGACAGGTACCCCGGGAACACCGAAACCGAGTTGGTCACGTTCGCCTCGACCGTCGGAAGTCCGGTAGCGATCAGCGTCGGAAAGGTGATGAGCGACCCGCCCCCGGCGATGGCGTTGACCGCCCCGGCCGCGAACCCGGCCGCGACCAGCAGCAGGATGTGCGTGAGATCCATGGTGCCGGTGAATCTACGGCTTTCCGCCCGCCCGGGCCCACTGATCTCCGCTACGCCCGACCCGCGGTGTCACCGCCTCAGAACGTGGACACCGGCACGCCCGACCGGCCGGGCCGAGGGCGTGACAGGCGGGCACGTAAGATTGCGGCGCGACGGACGAGTCGGTTGGGCGGTCGCGTCGGCACCCGCAAAAGTGCCGCCGAGGAACGTCCGGACTCCGCAGAGCAGGGTGGTTGTTAACGGCAACCCGGGGCGACCCGCGGGAAAGTGCCACAGAAAACAGACCGCCGAGGGCGTACGCCATCGGTAAGGGTGAAACGGTGAGGTAAGAGCTCACCAGCACCCCGGGTGACCGGGGTGGCTCGGTAAACCCCACCCGGAGCAAGGCCAAGCAAGGCCCGAGCCGCATGGCGAGGGCCGGCGCAGGCGTTTGAGGGCTGCTCGCCCGAGCCTGCGGGTAGGCTGCTCGAGCCTGCCGGCAACGGCAGGCCTAGATGGATGGCCGCCACCGGCGACCCCGGTCGCCGGTACAGAATCCGGCGTACACGCCGGCTCGTCCGCCGCCCTTTCATCGCACCGCCGGCCATGCGCGGCGGCCTCACCGCGGCGCGCCCTGCCGGCACTCGGCAGGGCGAGCAGGGCGGTGGCGCATCGCAGGGCGCGTCAGGTGGCGCGGTGGGCTCCGACGATCTCGTCGTATTCGGCTCGGCCCTCCCGTAGGAAGCGGTCCAGCTCGGACTGCTGCAGGGCCTCCTTGTCGGCGCGGGCCTTGGCCTTTTCGGCGGCTCGGGCGGCGCGGGCCCGGGCCGCCTCCTCGGCCGCGCGCGCCGAGGCCTCGGCGGCCTCCTGTTTGGCCCGGCGGGTGGCGGCGGCCTTCGCGGCGCGGGCCTTGGCCACGTCGGGGTCGAGTTTGCGGTTCGGGCGGACCTCGGTGATCACGGCGACCTCGCGGGCCTCGATGGCGGCGAAGTCGGGACGGATCTTGGCGGCGACCCATTCGACTCCGGCTACCAGGCCTACGACCAGGGCGAAGATGATGCGGAGGCCGAGTGGGCCGGGGGCGGCGAAGTTCACGGCGGCCGAGATGATCACGACGATGGCGAGGATCTTCATGGCTGCCCGTTTGGCGTCGGCGGCCATGCCGGCGGTGTGGGCGATGGTCAGCATGGAGAGCATGGCCAGGTCGAAGACGGCCGGCACGATCCAGGCGAACATTCCGGCGCCGAGTGTCGCCAGGTAGTGGGCCTGGTGCAGGTAACTGGCGGCCAGCGCGCCGACGAGGATCAGGTTGTTGGCACGTTTGATGGTCCGGATGGCCCTGAGCATGCCGGGCACCGCGTCCTTGGCATATTCGGTCGCGAACTGCTGCGTCAGAGTCGTCTGGGTGGGCAACGCTGAGCTCCTGGCGGGAAGGCGGTCGGGCGGTGCAGAACCCGACGCTACCGAACTAAAGGCCCGACTCGGACGAATACTGAAATTCGTCTCGCGTACGCCCTAACCGTCACGTGCCCCGGCGATGTGACTTTCGTCAGCGAGAATGGCCGCCGGACACGGCGAACGGGGGTGGCGTGGGGGTGCTGGATCGAGCCGTGGCCGCGTTCGCCGGTGGCGGCTGGGGCTGGACCGTGGGCGAGCTGGAAGGGCTGGTCACGGCTGCGGGCTGGGTCTACCGGGCACCGCTGGAGGGCACCGTGAGCTGCGAGTTCGACGCGGTGCCGGGCCGGGCGGGGGCGTTCCTGTTCCGGGACGAGGTGACTGCCGTCTACCTGATCATCAAGCAGCGGGCGGGTACGGCTGTGCTGGCCCGGCGCGACGAGTTCGTGGCCGCTATAGATCAGGTAGCCGAGCTGCTGGGCCCGCCCGCGAGCCGGTGCCCGGGTCCGGATCCGAGCGTGGGCTGGCGCGTGGCCGCCGGAGCGCTGGAGATCGTCGACCGGCCGGGTGCGCTCGATCTGTGGCTGCGCCCGGCCCCGAAGCCGGCGCCCCGGACGATCGGGTCACCGGAGAGGACCGGAGCACACGGAAGCGCCGACGTGCACGGAAGCACTGAAGACCTGGCGGCCGCCGCGGCGATCCTGCCGCTCGGCGGAGTCCTGCGACTGCTCGACGGCACGGAACCGGTCGCCGAACTGCGACAGGCCGAAGACCACCTGACCGTGCACACCGGTGGCGGCCGGACGGAGATTCTGCAATGGCCGGCCGCAGGTGGGGCGTACCGGAGGATGATTGTTGATCTTGGATCCGGGAGATGACGGGAACGCGGCGGACCGGAGACACCGGATCGCGGCGGGCCGGAGCGACGGGCTGGCGATGAGCAGCCCGCCGCAAACCGAAAATGATCAGGTCGAGGAGACGTTGTCGACCGGGGTGGTGCGCTGCCGCTCGATGCGAGGGTCGCCCTCGTCGGCGAGGTAGTCGGACGGCTCGGTGCCGTCCACGCCCTCGGGCGTCTTCGCGGCCCGCAGAGCGAGCGTCACGATGGCCGCGACAAGGGCGTTGACCAGCACGGCCACGAAGCCCACATAGATCGTGCGGGTGGTGTCGAAGCCGAACTCGGACAGCGGGAACGCCGAACCGCCGAAGTGCTTGCGGCCGGTGGCGGCGTTCGGGATCTGCCAGAGCATCCAGAAGCCGATCCCCATGCCGGCCGCCCAGCCGGCGATGAGCGCGCCCCGGTGCAGCCAGCGGGTGTAGAGGCCGATCACCACGGCGGGCGCCGTCTGCAGGATGATCACGCCGCCGATCAGCTGCAGGTCGATGGAGAACTGCGGGTCGAGGAAGACGATGCAGGCGACCGCGCCGATCTTCACCACCAGCGAGGTGATCTTGGCGACGTTCGCCTCCTGCGCGTGGGTGGCGTCCTTGCGCAGGTACTCCTTGTAGATGTTGCGGGTGAACAGGTTCGCCGCGGCGATCGACATGATCGCGGCCGGGACCAGCGCGCCGATGCCGATGGCCGCGAAGGCGACGCCGGTGAACCAGGCCGGGAACTGCTGGTCGAAGAGGACCGGCACGACCGTGTTGCTGTCGACGGTGCCGGGATTGGTCCCGGGCAGCGGCTTCACGCCGGCGGCGATGGCCATGTACCCGAGAAGCGCGATCAGACCAAGGAGAAGGCTGTACGCGGGGAGCGCGCTCATGTTGCGCTTGATGACGTCCCGGTTCTTACTGGCCAGCACACCGGTGATGCTGTGCGGGTAGAGGAAGAGCGCGAGCGCCGAGCCGAGCGCCAGGGTGAAGTATTGGACCTGGTTGTTGGCGTTGAGGATGATGCCGTCATTGGGTGACGGTGACGCCTGGAACTTCGCGTCGGCGGCGTCGAAAATCGCGTTCCAGCCGCCCAGCTTGTAGGGCAACCAGATGACGGCCACGATGATCACGATGTAGATCAGGGTGTCTTTGACGAACGCGATCAGCGCCGGCGCGCGCAGCCCCGACTGGTAGGTGTAGGCGGCCAGGATCGCGAACGCGATGATGATCGGCAGATGCCGGGCCAGGACACTGTCACCGGTGACGCCCATCGTCTTGAGAACGGCTTCGATACCGATCAACTGCAGGGCGATGTACGGCATGGTCGCCACGATTCCGGTGATGGCGACGACGAGCGCGAGGGTCGGCGAGTCGAACCGGGTGCGGACGAAGTCGGCCGGCGTGACGAAGCCGTGCCGGTGTGACACCGACCAGAGCCGGATCAGGATGAGGAAGAACAGCGGGTAGATGATCACGGTGTAGGGCACCGCGAAGAACCCCGCGGCCCCGGCGCCGAAGATCAGGGCGGGCACGGCCACGAAGGTGTAAGCCGTGTACAGGTCACCACCCACGAGGAACCAGGTGATCCAGCCGCCGAAGCTGCGGCCGCCCAGCCCCCACTCGTCGAGGTGGGCCATGTCCTTCGGCGCCCGCCACCGCGAGGCGACGAAGCCCATGCCACTGACCAGCAGGAACAGCAGCGTGAAGATGACGATCTCAGTGATGTGATCGCTCACGGCTTGCTCCGCTTCCGCTTGGTCATCTGGTAGACGATCGTCGTGGTGGTGACGCCGAGCAGGATGAACGCGAACTGCAGCCAGTAGAAGAGCGGGAAGCCGGCGATCCGCGGCTCGTCGTGGTTGTACAGAAAGGTCAGCAGCGGCACCACGATCGGCACCACCAGCAACCAGTTCCAGGGACTTCTATCGGTACGGGGAGTTTCCGGCTCAGCCATGAGTCTCCTCAGTCGACGTTGCGTGTGGTCCACGTCACGCTAACGAGACTTCGGCCGTTCAGGCGATCCCCTATGCGCCGAACGGGCGGGACGGTGCGCCGAAACGCTCCGCCCCGCCCGCTGTTTCGACGCGGTGTCAGCTCAGTCCGGCCGAGATGGACTTGGTGAGCGACGCCCTCTCGTCGTCGCCGTCGAGCGACCACATCATGGCGCCGCCGAGACCCTTGGCCCGGATGTAGAGCGCCTTCTGGAAGACGACAGCCGGATCGTCGTACGTCCAGAAGGTCTTGCCGTCGAAGAGCCAGGCGTGACCGTTGCGGATGTCGCGGTGCACGCTGAAGCCCTGCGTCGTCAGTTTCTTGAGGGTCTTGTAGTCCTCGGTGCCGTTCGCGAAGACACCCGGCGCCGGGCCGGTGGCGGTCTGGAACAGGCCGTTGTTCACGCTGCTGGTGATGCCGGTCCAGCCCTGGCCGTAGTACGGCACGCCGAGGATCAGCTTCTTCTTCGGAGCGCCACCCTTGATCCAGTGGTTGATCGTGTTCTCCACCGAGAAGTCAGGGTTGTCGGGCGCCCCGGCCGGCACGCGCAGCGCCGACTGCTGGTTGGCCTTCGGCTCCCAGGTGCCGTGGAAGTCGTAGCCCTGCACGGTGGCGAAGTCGAGGTACTTGAAGATCTTCTTGACCTCGAAGCCGACGTCGATCTTCGCGGGGGCGGCCGGAACGAACGCCGTGAGCAGGTACTTCTTCTTGGTCTTCCGGCTCAGCTTGTCGAGCTGGGTGCGGAACTCGGCGCACAGCAGGGTGAAGTTCTGCTTGTCCTCGGGCCGGATGATGTTGCCGTCGTTGCCGGACGACGCGGGCCACTCCCAGTCGAGGTCGATGCCGTCGAGGATGCCGGCGGCGACGCCCTCGGGCAGGCCCGTCAGGTTGCCCTTGATCCACAGATCGATGCAGGACGAGACGAGCTTCTTGCGCGACGCGTCGGTGAGGACGGCGTCCGAGAAGTACGCCGAACCGCTCCAGCCGCCGAGCGAGATCAGCGCCTTGAGCTTGGGGTTCTTCTTCTTGAGCTCGGCGATCTGGTTCAGGTTGCCGGAGATCGGCTGCCCGGCGACGTCGGCGACACCGTCCACACTGTTCTCCGCGGAGAACGGCGTCTGCCAGTCGGCCCACGGGTCGGCGGAGGCACAGACGCCGTCCGCGGTGACCGGGCCGAACGCGTAGTTCAGGTGGGTCAGCTTGGCCGCTCCACCGGAGTTCTGCACGTCAGCGAGCTGGAAGTCGCGGCCGTAGATACCCCACTGAGTGAAATAGGCGACCTTGGCGTATTTGTCGTTCCCGTGTGCCTGTGCGGGAGCGGATACGACCACCGTGGCGCACGAGGCGGCCGCCGCCACAGCGACGAGGCGGCGGGTGAAACCGCGCATGAGCCCTCCAGGGCGAAACGTTGAAGAAAGTTTCCTAATTGAGGAAGCTAAACGTCCGCCCTGCGAGGGGTCAATATCCTTATCTCAAGTGCGCGGTTTCGTTGACCGATCTGACCGCGATGTTCCCATCCGGCCACACGTCCATCGTCGACACACCCGCGGCGTCGAGGAACAGCCGATGCAGGAAGGCATCCCCGGCCGCCAGCGCATCCCGGAGGATCAGCTTGATCGGCGACACATGAGAGACGAGAACGACGACCTTTCCGGGGTACGCGCTGAGCACCGTCTGCAGAGCGCCGCGCACCCGTTTCGCCACCGCCTGGAACGACTCCCCACCCGGCGGGGCGACACTCGTCGAACCCAGCCACGCGTCCATCTCGGCCGGCCACCGCTCCTGCACCTCGGCGAACGTACGGCCCTCCCAGGCCCCGAAGTCGCACTCGATCAGGTCGTCCATGACGGTCACCGGCAGCCCGCCCGCCTCGTCGGCGATCAGCTGCGCGGTCCGGACACAGCGGGTCAGCGGCGAGCTGAGGACCGCCGCTACCTCGCGCGAGATGCCGGCCACCCGTCCCGCGGCGGCCATCGCCTGCGCCTCGCCCTCGTCGGTGAGCGGCACGTCGCCGCGGCCCGAGTAGCGGCCCTGCTGGGTCATCGGCGTCTCACCGTGCCGGACCAGGATGATCCGGGTGGCCTCGGCCAGCGACGCGGGCGGCGCCCACGACCTGGGCTTCTCGGCGGCGGGCGCCTCGGTGACGCCGGCCTCCTGGTCCATCGCCCGGTTCGCCAGCGCGTCGGCGGCCTTGTTGCGCTCCCGCGGGATCCACTCGAACGTCACACCGGCGAACTTGCCGACCAGGGCTGCCGCCTCCGCGGCGAGCGGCCGCAGTCCCGCGTTCTTGATCTGCCAGCGGCCGGACATCTGCTCGACGACCAGCTTCGAGTCCATCTTCACGACGACCCGGTCGGCGTTCAGTTCCGCCGCCGCCTGCAGACCCGCGATCAGGCCCGAATACTCCGCCACGTTGTTGGTGGCGACCCCGAGCGAGGCGAACCGCTCGGCCAGGACCTCACCGGACTCGGCGTCCCGGACGACGGCGCCGAAACCGGCCGGACCCGGATTGCCCCTCGACCCGCCGTCCGCCTCGACGACGACGCGGAGCGTCACAGCCCCGACTCCGCGGTGCGGACCATGATCCGGCGGCACTCCTCGCAGCGGACCACGTCGTCCTTCGGGGCCGACTTCACCCGGTTCAGGTCGGCGCCGTACAGCTCGATCCGGCAGGCGCCGCAGCGGCCCGCGTAGAACAGCGCCGCACCCATGCCCGTCTCCGAGCGGATCTTCTCGTAGAGCGTGACCAGGTCGTCCGGCAGATCGGCGGCGAGCGGGACCCGGGCCTGGGTCTTGAACTCCAGCTCCTTGGCGATCTCACCGAGAGCATCGTCGCGGCGGCGCTCGGCGTCCGAACGGCGCTCGACCGCGGCCGCGATCCGGCCTTGCACCTCGGCCAGCGTCGCCGACGCCGTCTCGGTCTGCTCCATCAGCTCGAGCTCGGCGTCCTCCAGCTCGGACTGCCGCCGCTTCAGCGTGGCCATCTCGTGCTGCAGGCCCTCGACCTCGCGCAGCGAGCCGCCTGCCTCCAGGCGCTTCTGGTCCTTGTCCTTGCGCTGACGTACCTGATCGATGTCCTTCTCCAGGCGGGCGATGTCGCGTTCCAGATCGTCGACCACGACCTGGGCACGGACCCGCTCGTCCTCGAGCGCGGAGATCTCCCGCGCGACCGCGTCGATCTCGGCCAGCTCGGGCAACGACTTACGCCGGTGCGCGAGCTGCGCCAGGGTGGTGTCGACGGCCTGCAGGTCGAGCAGACGGCGCTGGGCTTCCGGGGCGGCCTTCACGGGCGGATCTCCAAATCATCGCGAATCGCATGGACGGTCCAGGGGTCGGTGTCCAGATCGGACACCACGACCTCGACGGGGAACACCTCGCGCAGCCAGGCCGCCACGTCGTCGAGCCAGGGACGCTCGCTCGCCCAGTGCGCGACGTCGAGCAGCGCCGGGCCACCGGCGGCGAGATGCTCGCTCACCGGGTGATGCCGCAGATCGGCGCAGAGGTACGCGTCGGCGCCCGACCGCGCGGCGACGGCCAGGAACGAGTCGCCCGCGCCGCCGCAGACGGCGACCGTGCGGATCAGCCGCTCCGGGTCACCGGCGGCACGGACCCCGGCCGCGGTCACCGGCAGGCGCTGCGCCGCAAGACGGGTCAGCGCCGCCAGGCTCAGCGGCTCGGGCAGCTCCCCGATGCGGCCCAGGCCACGCCCCTCCCCCGCGGCCGCGCCCTCGGCGGGCGCCAGCGGTCGCAGGCCGGTCAGGCCCAGCCGGGCGGCCAGCGCGTCGGAGACACCCGGGTTCGCCACGTCGGCGTTCGTGTGCGCGGTGTAGAGCGCCACCCCGGCCCGGATCAGCCGGTGCACGAGGGCGCCCTTGAAGGTGTCCGGCGCGATCGACGACACCGGTTTCAGGAACAGCGGGTGATGCGCGACGATCAGGTCGGCGCCCAGGTCGAGGGCCTGGTCGACGGTCTCCGGCACGCAGTCGACGACGCAGAGGACACGGTTGACCGGGTGCTCGAACTCGCCGAGCACCAGTCCCACCCGGTCCCACGACTCCGCCCAGTTCCGTGGGTAACGCGCGTCGAGGGCATCCACCACGGAGCGGACGGTCAAGTCGGTCACGAGGGCCAACCCTATACCGCTAGGAAAGCGCCCCCGGCTCGACTCGGCTGCCCGCCGCGATCGGGTTGCTGACCGCCTGCAGGGCCCGCCGCCAGGGGAACTGGCCACGGAAACGATCGGTCTGTCCCGGGCCGCCGAGACGGCACACGTCCTCGCCGTAGAGCACGTGCACACCCCAGTCCCGCAGCTTCGCGAGACTCTCGTGCAGCGCCGGGTGCAGAGCCATCACCTTGTTGGTGTACGGCACCACCGCGGTGGGGACGCCGTAGCCGTACCCCTCGACGAGGAGCCCGAGCACCAGCGTGTCGGTGATCCCGGCGGCCCACTTGTTGACCGTGTTGACGGTGGCCGGCGCGACGATCATCGCATCGGCCGCCGGCAGCACGTCGGGATCGCCGGGACTCTTGTAATCGGAACGGACCGGATGACCGGTCTGAGCCTGCAGGGCCGCCACGTCGACGAACTTGCGGCCGTCCGGGGTGGTCACCACGCAGACGTCCCAGCCGTCACTCTGGGCGAGACTGACGAGGATCCCGACGTCCCGGGCCATCGGTGAGCCGCACACCAGCACGTACAGCACACCGGGTGAGGGGTTGCCCGTCATCACGCGCTAACCCACCTCATACACCGACTCCCATCTGTTCGGCCAGCTCCGCGATCGGAGCGGGCGGCGTGCCCCGGGTACGCCGGAGCACGTCGGAAAGGACCTCATGGGCGAGCGGCCGGCACCGGATCTCGGAGGGGGCGAGGCGGTCGCCCTCCAGCAGCATCTCGCCCGCCTTCTCGACGTCGCCGATCTGCGTGTAGCCACGCGCGATGTCGAGGTAGTGGTGCGCCCGCCGCTCCGGGAGCATGGCGTGGAACCCGTTCTGGTCCATGCCCAGGTGCGTCTCGACGGCGAGGCGCCCGTCACCGAGCTCGACCGCGGTCGCGCAGCGGTGCAGCTGCACGTTGGTCGGCCCGAAGCTCGTCCAGTAGTGGTTGAAGTCGCCGCCCAGCTCCAGCGACGCCTGGTCGGCGCCGCAGAGCAGGTCCCGGACGGTCGCGCTGTCGCCGATCCGCGCGGCCGACATGGCCCCGTTGAGCAGCAGCATCCCGTACACCGAGAGCTGCTCCGGGCGCGGCCGGTCCAGCCCGGGCGCGAGGCGGTTGGCTATGTTGACGTTGACCTCGAGCGACGGCCGGACCCTGCCGAGCGCGAGCAGCGCGCTGCCCACCCGGTAACTGGCCAGCCCGGCCAGCAACTGGTCGCCGGCCCGCTGCGAGACGGCGATCGAACGGTCCGCGGCCAGCCAGGACAGCTCGTGCTCGCCGACCTTGCGCAGCGCCGACGAGGCGATCTGGTAGACCTGGCCGAGCAGATGCGCCGCGTGTGGCGCCTCGTCGCTGTCGGCGTGGGCGCTGTCCGCCGCCTGGGCGTCGCGGAGCAGCTTGGGCAGTGCGCGCGCCAGAGCCCCGTACTTGGCGTGCTGATAGGTCAGCCATGCGTGGCTGACCGCTTTGCGCATCTCCGTCAGCGGTGGGGAATGTGGCACAGCCTGGAAGAAAGCGCTCATCTGGTCATAACGCTCCAGAGCCGCCCGAATCTCCTCGACCTCCACCTGGTCGATGCAGTTCTGCGTCTCCGGCTTACGCTCCACCTCTTTGCCCAGCAGCAGCTGGACGTCCACCTGGAGCACGTCGGCGATGTCATAGACAACAGAGAATTTGTCGAGTCGGCGAACCCCGCGCTCCACCTTGTCGACCCAGCTCTTCGATTTGCCCAGCCGGTCCGCGAACACCTGCTGGGACATCTTGCGTCGGCCCCGCCAATAGGCGACGCGGCGGCCGATCGGCAGCTCGTCCACGGTGCCTCCCCCACTCAACCAGCGGTCTCTCCGCCGGTGAGCCATCCGGTGTTGATCCGCAGTGTGGACCTCTCACGTGCGCGCAGATCGCACAGCGTGTGTGATCGCCTGCTCACCGATGCTCGTAGTTTTCCTGCAAGTTGCAAAGGGTGGATCTGCCGGGCCCAACGACGTCCGTCGCCGCGGGATACGGCCTTCGCACCCGACTCCGGGGGTATCGAGCTATGCAGTGGACCAGCCGTCAGCCGTTCGTCCCACCGTCAATCCTCGACAGAGCCCTCCTACGCCGGGCCGCGCTGCGGTATGCGGCGCACGGATGGGCCGTGACGCCCGGCGCATATCTGACCGGCCACCGTTTCGACTGTGGCCGATCCGGCTGCACCATCACCGGCTGCCACCCGGCCCTTGATTCCTGGGCCGCGGCGGCCGGTGACGATCCGGCCCGTATCGCTGCGTGGTGGCGGCGGCACCCCTACACCGTCCTGCTCACCACGGGTGGCGCCTTCGACGTACTGGAGGTGCCCGCGAACCTGGGCCGGCAGGGACCGGACACCGGACCGGTCGCGGTGACCGCCGCCGGCCGTTGGATGTTCCTGGTCCGCACCGGAGACCCGCTACGGCCCGAGCTGGAACAGCGCCTCGACGTGATCCGCCACGGCACGGGATCGTGGATCCCGGCGCCACCGAGCCGGATGCCCGAGGGCCCGGTCCGCTGGGAGGTGTCGCCGGGCCGCGCACAATGGCGGTTGCCGAGCTCGGAAGAAGTGCAGGAGAAGCTGGTCGCCGCGCTCGGACCGGCCCGCCCGGCGGGCGCGTTCCCGGTGCCGCGGCAACTGTCCACGTTCCGCAGGGCGGCCTGAACTCACCCCGACTAGGCCCTTGAAAACGTGTCACAGGACTAGGTTGCCTGATCGGCGCCCTCGATCACATCACCCCTGCGGGGGAAATGGGTGAGTGAATCTCCGTGGCCTTCCCCGGGTGGCGCTGCCCGGCTTTCGCCGGCCTCTTTCTCAGGCGGCCAGGTCCCGGTAGGCGGCGATCACGGCCTCGGTCCGGCCGGCAAGGTCGGGCCCACTGTCGGCGGTCGCCGGCACCCCCGCGACCCGTGCCAGCGTCCGCTCCGCATGCCGGGCGGTGGCGGCCACCTGCCGCTCGCGGATGAAACCCTCCCCGGCCCGGGCCGCCGCGTCGATGCTGCCCAGAATCCGGTTGGCGGCGTCACCCGCCTCCCGCCAGGCGACATCGGCCCGCTCCCGGGCCGCATCGGCGGCGAGCTTCGCCGGACTGTCCATCGGAATGTCCGCGTCCCGCACACCCGCGAGATCGCCACGAAGCCGCCGCAGTTCCTGCCGGCGGGCCAGCACATCCGCCAGCTCACCGAGCGCCCGCGTCAGCGAACGGTCCGCCAGCACAGGATCGATCATCCCGTCCAGCGCCGGCCAGGTCCGCCGCACCCGCCGCGAGGCGTCCAGAGCCCCCGCGAACGCGGCCCGCTCCGGCACCGACCACAGAACCCGCGACTCACCATCCCGAGGCACCGCGAACGCCGCCTCCTGAGCCGCCCGAGCCTGCCGGCGCCACATCGCCGCGACGAGCACAGCACTACCACCGGCGGCCAGCCACCAGCTGAACCCCGACGCGGCCAGCACAGCGGAGACGAACAGAAGCGGCAACGCAAGCCGGGCCGCGAAGGTCACGCGATCCTCCCGGCTACGCCCGCTGGGCATCCGGGGAACGGTCTCGACCAGAGTCCCGGTCCGCTCACGGCGGACAACCCCACTACGAACCTTGATCGGGTACGGAGAGACGACCACCTTTTCAGCGTCGACCCCGGCGTGCAGTTCCATACCCACGTCCGGCCTCCGTGCTCGAATGTCGACACCACCCAGTCCCGTATCTCCGGGCGGGCCCAGACCGCCGAGGGGAAACCGGCCGGGACCCGCCCACCGCGGATCTCCCCGCGGACGCCAGTACGAATCGGCCCCCACACCCCCGTCTTGAGCCCAGTCCCCGTTGCACCCTGGTTGCCTCTTCCCCATCGCCCCACCCACCGCCCGCCTCGCCCGGCCATCTCGCCCCACCCCGCATTGCACGCCTCACCCGTCTTGCCCGCCGGCGCGAGGCTCTCGGCCACCTCCTTCTCCCTCTCCCTGCCGGCCCGAGCCCACGCGCCCGGGCGAGGCAGGAAGGCGGGTGGGCGGTTAGCCTCGCGCGGTGGAGCGGGTCGAACTGGTACTGCGCAAATACGACGGAAGGCCGCACCGCCGGGTGACCGGCCTGAAGCTGGGCACCGACGAGTTCGGCACCTGGATAGGCACGCCCCGCCGGACGCTGGTCCGCTACAGCTACGGCTGGCGGCGGTTCGAGTGGACCCGCGAGGACTCGGTCCGGCTGATCCCCCACGACGGCTGGTGGATGGCGATGTTCCTGGCCGAACCGAGCCGCAAGGACGTCTACTGCGACATCACCGCGCCAGCCGAGCACACCGCGTCCCGGATAACGGTCGTGGACCTGGACATCGATCTGATCCGCTACCGGGCCGGCCACCGCGTGGTGATCGACGACGAGGACGAGTTCGAGGAGCACCGCCGCCGCTTCGGATACCCCGACGAGGTGGTTGCCGGCGCAAGGGCCGCCACCGACGTCCTGCACGAGGCACTGACCACGGCCGGCGAGCCGTTCGGCGCCCACCATGGCGTCTGGATGGCCCGGCTGTCGGCGGCCACGGGCCGAAGAGACCGAAGAACTTGAAAACAAAAGGAAACGACTGGCGCCGGCCCCGCCACGCCGTCACCTGAAAATGCGCACCAGACTTTTACCGCAACCCGAATCCCGAAGTATGGATGGAGCCCGGAACAGGACCCGTTGAGCTACATTCCGGAACCGCTCCCAGGCAGCCCGCAGCCAAGCACGAGAAACGAAAGCTCCAGATAACACCAGTTCAGAAGGCATACCACTTCAAGTCGCCCTCACAATCGCATCTCACTGGAGGATCAATCCAGCGACGTTGACGAATTGTTCAAACCCTTTTAGCGTCGAACGGACGCCCAATAAGGCGAACACGGGGAGGAGTGAGTAAAATGTTTTCCAAGGAAACAACGCAGGGACGGCGCAGTGTCCGTTCCATCGCGGCAACCCTCAGCGCTGGGGCTCTCGCGGTCGCCGGAGGTGCCCTCTTCGCACCGTCAGCGGCACAGGCACACACCGTCGAGACGTGGCTGAGCCGTTCCGGCTGTAACTGGAAGGTCTACAGCTCCCACTCGGCGGCATACACCCAGGCCAGCACCGCGGACGACTGCGCCGGACACGCGTGGCTCTCCTACCGGCTTTCCGGAAGCTCGAGCTGGAGCGCCTGGTTCAGCTCCGCGACGACGGCCCGCGCGATCGTCCCCGCCGGCAAGACCATCACCGGCAGCGCCCACACCTCCTGCGCAAGCGGCTGCGAGCGCAAGTACATCTACCACTAGGCCCAAAACACCAGACGGCGGCGCCATCCTCACGGATGGCGCCGCCGCTGCATGCCTGCTCAACACTGTGGGCCGACATCGCTTGCCGCTGGATTCAGTAGTCCGCTCCTCGAACCTCGCGGCTCCTACGGAGCACATCTCACGGCGTCAGCCCCCCGATCCGCCGTGAGAGCCCGACGGGCCACGGCTCATGGCTATCGGGAAGTTATCGGTGGATTCTTCTGGAGAATTACGTTCGCCACATCTAAATCGGCGCAGTCGACATCCCCGGAGCCGCATTGCAGCAATGCAGCTTGGCGGTCGTGTCCGAGGCCCGCATACTCGTCGTATGGAGGAGACACCTAGCAGCTCCGGAGCCCGCCGACCGTCACGAGCCGCATCGGCCAAGTCGGCCAAGTCCTTCACCAGCGGCCAGACCGGCAACAGGGCTGTTCGCCGGACCGTTAAGAACGTTGTCAGCACCTCGTCCGCGCCCAAGCCCGTCACGACGTCTTCATTCCACGGCTTCGTCTCCGTCCAGTCACGTGGCACCGTCGCCCTGCCTCCGGTGCTACGCAAGCGCTACGGTCTTGACAAACCGGGCTCCCAGGTCGAGATCACCGAGCGCAGCGACGGCGTCCTGGAACTTCGCCCTGCCATCGCCGTTCCCGCAAGCCAGGCATGGTTCTGGGCTGAGAGCTGGCAAGAAGGCGAGCGGCGCGCGGACGCCGACATCGCCGCCGGCCGGACTACCACCTACGACAACGTCGAGGGCTTCATGGACAGCCTGGACATCGACGAGTGAAGTTCGACAAGACCGACGAGTTCGCTGCCGACTGGAAATCCTTGCCGCTCGACCATCGGCGTATCTTCCGCTCCCTCATGACCGCGTTCAACGCGGCTGGTGAGGCATACCTCAGCGATCCCGGGCGGCAATGGCCCGCGGGCCTGCGAGTCAAACCGATGATCAACACTAAAGGCATCTGGGAGATGACCTGGTCGTTCTCAGGGCCGGACGGCCGTGCCACATTCGAGTTCGTTCAGATCGACGGCGAAACAGCGGTCAGATGGCGACGCATCGGACGTCACGGGATCTACCAGAACCCCTAGACACGATGGACTCCGTCGAGAGCTTCGGACACTAAGCAATCCAGCGATGACGCCCGCGTTCTCAGAACTGCAACAGAAACACGCCCCCATGGGCCAGATAGCGTTGACCGCAGCCTCATGAGCCGCCGGGCCCCGCAGCTTACGTTCACGCTGGTTGAACTGGTGGGCGCGGTAGGTTTCGAACCTACGACCCCCCGCTTGTAAGGTCTGCGCCTCACCGTCCGCCCACACCCGTGACCATCCATGACCTGCACCGAAGCCCGGTAACGATCGCAGCAGGACACCTCTGAACACGAGCGAACGAGACGAAAATTGAGACGGCTCGCCTTCCGCTTGGACCTGCCTCAGGACGTACCTCTGACGGGGCGCTCAGCATAGGGTCAGCAAGACAGGCAAGCTCAACGATCGCGTGATGAGCGTACGCAGCGGAGCCCACGAGGACCTGCCGACGAAAGCTCGCACGCTTCTCCTACTCGTCGCGCATGTAGCGCTGTTGCTCGCCTCGACCTTCACGATGGTTCATCATCAACTGAGCTACATTCACACCCAAGAGCGACAGGAAGCCGCCCCGGCCCGCTGTCAGCACGTTCCATCACAGGCTATTCACGACCGCCGTGATCCTATCCAGGTGCAACCGCCCAACACCGCTGGTTAGAACACACTCGTTAAAGGACACCCGCAAACCCGAACGGGCTAGCCCAAAACTTGGGTCGATCCTCTATGCTCAACCGCGGCAGCCCCGGGAACAGCGTAATGCAATCAGAAAGATTAGCACTATAGCCAGATTCGATCAGATTATGTCGTCCGACTGCACGATCAGCAATTCTTCAAAAAGTAGCCTGAACCCCGAGTCAAGGACAGGAGGAGTCAAATGCGACCCGGGCGACGGGCAACCGGCATCCTACTCCTAGTAGTCATGGCAAATTTTGTTGCGGTACTTATTGGCATCACCACAAATATAGCTACGGAGGTGTTGCCAGATAAATGGGAGTCACACCTTTGGATATCTTGGCCAACGTTAGCCACGCTCGTACTTTTAGCAATAGTGCTAGCAGTCCGAATGCACCAGCTCAGCAATCAAGGACCTTCGACGAGTAGCGAAAGGCTGGAAAACATTCGGGAAGCCCTAGTTAAACAGGTTTGGCGAATCTGGGTTGCCGGCATTCTCGAAAAGTCCATTTATCGTCAAGTCTACATCGACCTAGACCTCGAAACTTCTGTCGACACTCAGGTATACCCTTGGCATTCCTTAGTTGAAACTCCGGGGCATACGGCTGTCAACCTAAGCAGCGGTTCAGATCTTGTAAATGCTTTAGAAGAACATGGCTCATTGCTGATCATTGGCGCGGCCGGCGCTGGCAAGACAACAATGCTGCTGGATCTCGCGAAACACCTACTCGACGCAGCCAGAAGCGACAAGGATAAACCAATACCCGTCGTCTTCCAACTTGCCTCTTGGGCCGTCACACGCAAGCCGTTGGCCGAATGGCTGGCCGACGAACTGGTTGGCGACTGGTACGGAGTACGCCGGGAGGTTGCCGAAAAGTGGATCCACGAGGAAATGATTCTGCCGCTGCTCGATGGCTTAGATGAAGTAGTCTCCGTTCATCGACCTGCATGCGCAAAAGCTATCCGCGACTTCCGAAATAGCTTCCGCCTTCTACCATTGGTTGTGTGCAGTCGAGCAGCGGAGAACGACGCACTTGAAGTAGGTCTCGATCTTCCTGTGACTATTCGCGTTCAACCACTCACACGAGAAAAGGTGAATGATTACCTGCGGCGAATCGGCAATTCCGTTGCAGGAGTAGACGAAGCTTTGCAAGCAGATCCTACGTTGTGGGAGCTACTTAATAACCCCTTCATACTTAGTCTCACAATTTCTGCCTACCAGGGATCAAAGGCGGGCGACATTGGACTCGGCGATTCCTTAGACGAACGCCGACATCGCCTATTTGAAACCTTCATCAAGCGGGCACTACGTCGCAAATCTAACGTTAACAAGGAATTCTCTAGCGAGCATGCAGTTCGCTGGCTGAGCTACCTAGCGCGAGGCCTAGGCCAACGGTTCGAGCAGGTCTTCTACGTGGAATTCATCAATGCATCTTGGCTCCCCTCAGCATCAAGCAGACGGAGCGCCATCGTCCTTTCAGCGCTTCCCGCAGGCGTTTTCACCGGCCTCGGCAGCGGTATTGTATTTGGGCTAATGTATGGATCACTGGCCGGATTCATTATCGGGTCTGTCTTCGGCATATCCGTCAGCCTAACTATGGCGTTAGGTAGCGGCACTGACGTGCCTTTTGCAGAAGGACCTAACCGCCAGATGCGTGTAGCCAGTCAGGTTGCCAGTCAGGTTGCCGAATGGTGGATTCCTGCACTAGCACTGTCCGGAATTATTGGTTTCATATTTTTCGTGATCGGCTTGGTCCCGGGCTTACTTTTCGGAGCCTTCTCTAGCGAGCCATTTTTGTCTGCTCTATGGCTTATTAGCGGATTCGCTGGAGCTGTCGGTATTGTGCTAGGGCTGCTTATCTCGGCACCGTTATTCCAGACTCTTGACAGTACGGCACCTAATAATCTTCCCCCTGGGGGAAGTATCCGCGTTGCTGCATGGTCAACGGTACTCATGTCAGCCTCTGTGGCATTGCCAACTGCAATAATATTTGCATGGTGGCACGGTATAGCCGCCGCTGTAGCTGGCATCGGGCTCGGAGCAGCTGTGGCCTATCTAGGCAACGGTCGGGCATACGTTCAATATTGGGTCACCCGTGTCTATCTCGCGCGATTTAGGCTTGCTCCCCTTCGTTTATTAGACTTCCTAGAATTTACGACGACCGCAATGATAACCTTTCGAATCGGCGGCGGCTACTTCTTTCACCATCGGCTGCTACTCGAACACTTTTCTCGACTTCCTTTGACTGGAGTCCCAGAGAAGTACATCTCGGGTGGACTGCCAGGCATCGACCTTCGACCAAAACAATTATTAGAATACGCTATGAAGCTCGCCGAGCATTCCCCCAGTGACGCAGCGAGAGCTCTAGCGTTCGTCGCCCCGGAATTACATCCCGAAGAATTTGCGCCTGTGGCTTTCGAAATCGCCAGTAGCATGAGTGCGGCCGTTTCAAGACGCCTCAATCGGTCTCGCATGTCGCATTCATCCATCGACCACTTCTACGCTCTTGAACGCTCTGAAGTGTTCGCAGCAATGGCGATCTATGGCCTAGTAGTTCGGTCAAATCACGCCGAGTTGGGCTTCGCCGCCGCGATGAGAGGCGGAGAATTAATTAATGGCTTGATCGAGCGTCGCGAAACCTTTGAAACGCCAGATGGAGGAAGGCTACTCTATCGACTTACTGCCGATGGGAGCGCGATAGAGACGATACGGGCAATAACGGAATTCTCGGAGGATGAGGATCCTCAAAGAACGGCTCGCGCAAAGGAGCTACTGGCAAAGCTTGCCGCAAACGGTTTTTCAACTGAATTCCTGGATAGAATCAACTAGATGAGGCAGTATCGAGTTCGCACTTCGATACGAGGACATACCTCACCAGGCAAGGATTAGCGTGGGATATCATGGGCTTCTCTTGCTGAGATCGGGAGTAGTAAAATGGCTAGCATTGAGCGCACGCTCGTACTTTTGAAGCCGGATGCCGTTGCTCGTGGCCTGATCGGCCGCGTAGTTCAGCGATTCGAGGACGCCGGCCTGAAGGTTGTCGGCACGAAGATGGTGCAGATCGACGCCGAGCTGGCGCGCAAGCACTACTTCGACCTTGAGGAGCGGTTCGGCAAGTCGGTCTTCGACGTGACGGCCAACTTCATGCAGACCGGGCCGGTCATCGCCCTGGTCCTCGAAGGCGTTGAGGCCGTTGCCAACGTTCGGCGCCTGGTCGGTGTCACCTTCCCGAACCAGTCTGCTCCGGGCACGATCCGTGGGGACTTCGCGCACACGTCGAAGGCGTACACCGAGGCCAAGCACATCGTTGCTGCCAACCTCATCCACGCCTCGGGCAACGTTGAAGAGGCCAAGTACGAGGTTGACCTGTGGTTCGACTCCTCTGAGCTGTTCGACTACCAGACCGTCGCTGAGAAGTACGTCTTCTAATGGTTGACGAGCAGGTCGAGGAACTGCCGGCGCTCAGTGAGGTTCGGCAGAGCTACGAAGAGGCGCGCGAGCAGGGAGACCACCGCGCGGCGGCGGAATTCGCCTACGCGCTGGCGATCCGGTTGAAGTGGATCGGGCTCTGCTCGGAGGCTGAACACTTCGCTGCCGAGTGCCTGGCGCTCGCCGAGGTACTGCCTTCGGCGACGCTCGACGATGTGGTCTCGACCCGCTCGTCTGTGGGCGGAGTTCCGCTCCCGGACCACTTCCATGACGATGTGGTCCGGTGGCGGCTGTCCAACCTCCTCGATCCGGCTGAGGCCGGTCGCCGGCTTTAGCTGAGGTTCGCGTCCAGGTGCTCTTGCACCGGGCCGAAGAATGGATACGGGACGTAAGCGGCAAGGGTGGCGCGGTCGCACCACGCCACTTCTGCCAGCTCTTCCGGATCGCCGACGTAGGCCTCTCCGCTGACGACGTCGCACGCGATGTAGACCATGGTCCGGCCGGTGTTCGGATGGACGCGTTCGCCGAGTTCCTTGGTCGCACGCACGGTGAGGCCGGTCTCCTCCAGCGCCTCGCGGACCGCGGCATCCTCGCCGGTCTCGCCGGCCTCGACCTCGCCGGCCGGGAACTGCCAGGACAGCTGGCCTTCCTTGACGTTGCGGCGAGCCATCAACACCTGGCCGTCCTGCACGATGATCGCTGCGGCGATCGGCGGACGTTCGGTGCTGTCGGTGTTGCTCATTGTTCCCCTTCCAAGGCGCGCAGAATCGGCGCGTATATCCGTTCTTCTGGGATGAAGCGAGTGATCCTCTGGCTCGGCACCCACAGGGCGCTCGCGTTCTCGACGGCGTCTCGGTTCTCGACCTCGCCGGCGAGGTAGTCGCAGAGGAAGTAGCGGGCGTTGACGCCCGTGAGCGGATGGATCCGTGCGCCCAGCTCGGTACGGACCGAGCAGTGGATTCCGGTCTCGGCGAGCGTCTCGCGGCTCGCGACGGTGGCCGGCTTCGCGCCTGGCTTGACGATGCCGGCGGGGAACTGCCAGTCCAGTCCTCCGGGATCGGCGTCGCGCCGGCAGACGAGCAGGACCTCCGCGTCCTTCACCACGATCGCGATCGCGACGGTGAGCGCTACGACGTTGCTGACGGCCTGGGCTTCGGCGTCGTCGTCGGCCTTGAGTTGACGGGCGAAGCGCAGCTTCACCGGCTCGGCAGCGCGCTCATAGGCGGTATCGAGGGCGCGTTGCAGCTCGGGGCGGATCACGATGTCCGGCCGTTCGTTCCAGGACGCGATGGTGCGCTTGGCGACACCGATCAGGGCGGCCAGCTCGTCTTGCGACATGCGGAGAGCGGCTTGCAGCGCGATGGCGTGGCGGCCGGTCCACTGGTCGATGACGGTGTCCCGAGCGGGTTGGCTCATGACAAGCCCCGCTGAGCAGGTGAGATGCGCAGACCCGTCCTCGCCGACTGACTGAGGCGCAGGTCAACGGGCATCTATCCGTCGGCCACCGTGAGGATTGTGCCTGCCGGATAGACCTCGGTCGAACCGTCCGAGCGGGTGACAGTCAAGGCCGTCGATGACGTGGCACTGTCGCCGGGACTGAGCTGGATGCTGACCGGCGTCTCGACGACGAACGTCCCATAGCCGTGGCGAACCTCGATCAGTCCTTCACTCCGAAGGATCGCGAGCGCGCGGCGCACGGTCTCTCTGGCCAGCCCGAACTCGTCGTGGAGATCCTTCTCGGACGGCAGGCGCTGCCCCGCGGTGAAGGCTCCGCTGCTGATGCGCTCACGCAGGACGTTCGCGAGCTGCCGGTAGGCAGTCCCTTCGCGGTCCGGCGTGATCATGTGGTCACGCTAGGTCGAGTGGAATGGTCCGGTGGACGTATATACGTCTAGACGTGCCGCAAATCTGACAACTGTGCTATCAGCGGCATTTCGCCGCCTCACAGGCATCGTGCATCACCAATGCATCAGAGGTGCATCGGTGATGGGTTCCTGCCTCATCGGCAGTGCGCGGAAACCTCGGTTTACTTGGCCTTACCGAGAAACGGCGCCAGCGAAGGAGGTGAGGAACAGATGCTCGGAGCCGCTTACTCCGACCCGCGACGCGGGCGGGAAGCCTGCCACTCGCGGATCGTCGCGGGACGCCAGGCCGGCGATCGGCCGAACATGCGGTCCGGCGCCGGCGCCTGGCCGCGAGAGACGTAAGCCGCCCACGTCGGGCGAGTGATCTCGGCGCCAACTGAGCGCAGGAACTCCAAGACGAGGTCAGTCGTCCACCAGTCGTCCGGCAGTTCGCCGCTCATCTCGCTCATCGCCGGTGAGATTACGCGATCTGCGCCCTGCATCGCTGCGTGCGATGCGCTCTCCATCTCCCTGTTCAGAGTGATCGCCTTGCCTGAATACAACGTCGAGCTGTAGCGTGCGCCTATGACTACAACGCGAGGTTGTATTCGGCTCGGGATCAGACCGGAAGGACTTCCGTGTACCGCGATCCGATGCCTGAAGAGCCGACCCCTGCCCACCTCGACGCCATCGAGCGCGAACAGCGCCTCCTGGAGGCGGAACTCGCGCTGGTCGACGCCGAGATCCTGTTCTTCACCGCTGAGTCGAAGCCGACCCAGCTCGACTACCGCCGGCTTCGCCGGGCTCAGAACCGTGTCCTCCGCGAGATGGTCGCTCTGCTGGAGCGCTACCTCCGCTCGATCGACGACGCAGCCTGAGCGGGGGCCGGCCATGAGTCTCGGCGTCTTCTCGACGATGCTGATCGCGGCGATCGGGATGCTCCTGATCGACCGCAAGACCCGGGGGCGGATCGTCTTCGCCGTCATCTGTGCCCTGATGCTCGGCCTGGTCATCGCCGGAAGTGACGGTGTCCTGGCGCAACCGGCTCACGCACTGGTCGACGGTGTCCGCGACGGTCTCACCTCGATCGGCCGCTCGCTGGGAGGCGGCAAGTGATGGCCGGCCAGCTGTCCCGGCTTCGGTGGGGTGTGCGGGCTGTGCTGCTGCTCGGGGTGGCCACCTCGGTCGCCGCCAACATCCTGCACGCTCAACCGAATCCGATCAGCCAGACGATCGCGGCGTGGCCGCCGCTGGCGTTGCTGCTGACTGTCGACCTGATCTCCCGGGTTCCGGTGCGGAAGGGCTGGCTCGCGGTCGTACGGCGGACGGCGACGGGCGCTCTGGCGGCTATCGCTGCGTTCGTGTCGTACGGCCACATGGTCGGAGTCGTGGCCCGGTATGGCGAGGTCGGAGCCGTGCCGTACCTGATCCCGCTGTGCGTTGACGGCTTGGTCGTGGTCGCGTCCGTCTGCCTGGTCGAGCTGAATACGTCGGTCAAGCAGGCGGACACCGAAGCGGACACGGTCGCGGACATCGCGAAGGCACCTGCTGTCCGCGCCAAGAGTCCGGCGAGCAGCGCGAACAAGACGGCCACGGCGGTCGCGCGGCTTCGGTCCCGGCATCCCGATCTCGGCACTCAGGAGATCGCTCAACGGATCGGCGTCACTGACCGCACTGTCCGCCGCCATCTGTCCGCCGCCGCGTCCTGACCGATCGGAGAAGCCCCATGTTCGAGATCGAGATCCCTCTGAAGTACCACGCCACGCTCGCCCTACAGGTTCTCGGCGAGAACTCCGAGGAGATCGCCGAGACGCTGCTGAACGGCAACTGGCTCGGACGGCGTCACGACTCGGGTGCCTGCCCGATCGCCGTCTTCCTGACCGCGATCCTGCCCGGTGTGCTCGGCGTGGCTGTCGGCAGCAATCAGTTGACCATCCACCCGGCCGACGACACCGAGCCGGACATCGATGTTGACCTCCCGCCGGCCGTCGCCGGGTTCGTCCTTGCCTTCGACATCGGGGCGTTTCCGGAACTCATCGCGCCCAGCGACGACGCGGCGCCTGACATCTGACTCTGCCCGGGGCGCGGCCTCCCGGCCTCGCAAACCATCGGCCGCGCCCCGGCCTCACCCCTTCGGTCTTCAGACCTCCTGGAGGAATCTCCATCATGGCAACCCCTTCCCCGGACGGCGAGTTCGACTGGACTGCCGCGGAAGCCCAGGTCGGCGATGTCGTCGACCTCGGTACCGCGCGGCGCCGGCGACAGCCCGACGACTGGACCGCGGACGTCGACGACGAACGCGACGAACTCGGAGACGAGCCGATCCTCGTCGACCCTCCCGACTCGGACTCGCGGGTCTCGTGGGCTGAGGCAGCCGCGGGCCGGCGCCCGATCGTTCCGGCCTGGCTTCGCTCCAAGAGCGAGGCACTCGCCCTGGCTCGCTGGATCGTCGGCCACTACACGCACGTCAGCGCCTATCACCTGCTTCGGGCGCCGCTCTACGCCGGTCGCCTGGTGGTCCGTGCTCCTCGCGGAGCGGTCCGGGCGGTTGCGGGGACGGCTCGGTGGGCTTCGGACGCCGAGGGGCGGCCAGTGCGGCTCGCTGCTGTCCGGCGTGAGGACGCTGACGAATATCTGAAGCTGTCCCGCCAGCGTGATGCCCGGGTGCGGCTCCGCGCGCTGATCCTGACCTTCGGCTTCTCGGTGGGCGCGATCGGCGGAGCGCTCCTGGTTCTTTCAACGACACAGGAGATTCGGTACGCCGTACTCGCGGTTCTCATCGGTCTACTCGGAGTGGCCGGCTCGCCTGCTGACAAGCCGCTGATGGACGTCGCCGCTGTAAAGCCGCGCGTTCGCAAACTCACGGCTGACGTGCTCACCCGGGCGTTCCTGGCCGCTGGGTTGTGCAAGCCGGACGACCTGATCAGTTTCCCGGCGCCGATCATGCGGGACGGTCCTGGGTGGCGTGCCGTGATCGATCTGCCGTTCTCGGTGAAGGCCGACACGGCGATCAAGAAGCGCAACGATCTCGCAGCCGGACTCGACCTCGATGAGGTTCAGGTGTGGCCGGAGCGGGTCCGTGGCGCGGCAGGGTCGGCGCGGCGGCTGGCGCTGTGGGTGGCGGACGAAGACCCGTACGCGAAGCCCTCTGGCCTCTGGCCCTTGATCTTGAAGGGTGTAGTGGACGTCTTCGAGCCGTTCCCGTTCGGTGAGGACCAGCGTGGGCGGATCGTCGCGTTGCAGCTCATGTTCACGTCGCTGCTGATCGGGGCGATTCCGCGGATGGGCAAGACGTTCGCCGCTCGTTTGCCAGCCCTCGCTTGTGCGCTTGATCCGATCGTTGAGCTGCACATCTACGACGGCAAGGGTGGACAGGACTGGCGGGCCTTCGAGCGGATCGCTCACCGGGTCGGCTTCGGTGTGCGGGACGAGGTCGTGCTCGGCCTGGTCGAGGATCTGCGTGCGCTGGTCGTCGACATGAACCGGCGATACGACACGATCGCGACCCTGCCCGCGGACATCTGCCCGGAGTCGAAGGTGACCCGGGGGATCGCCGAGCGACGCTCGCTGAAGCTCTGGCCGGTGCTCGTGTCGATCGATGAGTTCCAGCGCTACAGCGGGCACCCGCTCTACGGCGACGAGATCGTGAGCCTGCTGACCGAGCTGTGCAAGGTCGGGCCGTCGGTCGGGTTCATGATCTCGCTGGCCACGCAGAAGCCGGACGGCAAGGCCGTTCCGACGGACCTGCGCGACAACATCGGTACGCGGTTCGCGCTCAAGACGATGACTTGGCAGTCCTCCGAGGCCGTGCTCGGGGCGGGCTCCTACACAGCAGGACACGACTCGTCACGGCTCCAGCGCGCCCACAAGGGGGTCGGCATCCTGCTCGGTGCCGACGACTCGGGCGCGGTCGAGGAGGCCGTGACCGTCCGGACGAGCCGCACGCCGCTCGCCGACATCGACGCGGTGATCACGCGGGCTCACGCACTCCGCCAGGCGCGCGGCACACTCACCGGGCGCGCGGCCGGCGATGCTCTGGCGCTTCCTGGTCCTGCGGCGTCACTTCTCGACGACGTGCTGACCGTGGTTCCGGCCAGTGAGCCCAAGATCTGGTCGGAGACCCTCGCTGCGCGGCTCGGCGAGCTTCGGCCCGAGACGTACGCCGGGTGGAAGCCCGAGCAGGTTGCGGCGGCTCTCAAGCCGTTCGGGATCCCGGTCGGTCGGCAGGTGTGGGGAAGCGATCCGGTGACCGGCGAAAAGGCGAACCGGAAGGGCGTGCACCGCGAGGACATCGCGGCTGCGGTCGCCGAGCGTAACCAGCGGCGCCGCGCCGCATAGCGCTAGCGCGCCGCTAGATCTAGCCCCGTCAAGCGCTAGATCTAGCGGCAGCGCTAGCCCTCGAAAACCGACCTCACCAGGACGCTAGCGCTCTAGCGCCCATACCCTGCCGCGCCCTAAAACAGCCCTGGAGGGCATCAGTGGACTCCCTTCGACTCGCCGCTAGCCTGCTCTGCCCCGCCCTGATCATCATCACTCTCAGCTATGCCGCCGTCTGCGCGGCTTCGCCGTTCGGGACCTGCCGCAAGTGCTCCGGACGCGGGCGGCTCGGTACCGGGCGTGGCCTGCGGAGCCGTGCCTGCCGGCGCTGCGACGCGACCGGGATCCGGATCCGGTTCGGCCGGCGGCTCTTCAACGATCTCGCCCGCGTGCACCGCGATGGCACCCGCTGACCTGCCCTTTCGATCGACGGGATCTCACACAGTGACTCGCACTCCCCCGCACGACATCGCCGCGGAGCAAGCCGTCATCGGCTCCGTCCTGCTGGCTCCGCGCCTCATCGCGGACCTGGCGCGCGTCGTGCAGCCCGAGGACTTCTACCGCCCGGTGCACGCCGAACTGTGGCGAGTCCTGACCCGGCTGCACGCTGCGGGAGAGCCCGGGGACCTGATCGCCGTCGCCGCGCACCTGGCCGACCTCGGATCGATCGGGCGGCTCGGCGGAGTGCCCTACCTCCACACCCTCATCGCTGCCGTACCCACCACGGCGAACGGACCGCACTACGCCCGGATCGTCGCCGAGCACGCGCGACGCCGGGAGGTCGCCGACCTCGGTAGCCGACTCACCCAACTCGCCGGTAGCGGCGCCGACACCGAGGATGTCCTCGCGGCCGGCCGCGCGATGCTCGACGCCGCTCCGGCGCAGGCCTGGCCGGATCCGATCCCGCTGTCGGCTCGGCGTGCCCCGAGGCCGTTCCCGGTCGACGCGTTGCCGTCGTGGGTCGCCGAGATGGTTGCCGCCGTCGCCGAGTTCACGCAGACACCCGCGGACCTCTCCGGGTGCATCGCGCTCGCCGCTCTCTCGACCGCTGCGGGAGGGCGGGCCGAGATCGAGATCCGCGGGTCGTGGCGAGAGCCAGCGAACCTGTTCACCGTCGTTGTCCTGCCTCCCGGGTCGCGGAAGTCGGCCGTCTTCACGGCGCTCGTTCGTCCCCTGCTCGCTGCCGAGTCGGTGCTGATCGAGCGGACCCGGCCGGCGATCGTCGAGGCCGAGCTGGCGCTCCGCGTCGCCGCCAAAGCCGCCGACCGTGCGGCGAACGCTGCGGCGGCCGCAGTCGACGCGGGCGGCCGGGATCGGCTTCTCGCGGACGCGACCGCCGCCGCGATGGCTGCCGAGACGATCACCGTTCCCGCTCTGCCGCGCCTGGTCGCCGACGACGTCACCAGCGAGCAAGCCGCATCGCTGCTCGCCGAGCAGGGCGGCAGGCTCGCCGTCCTCTCGCCGGAGGGCGGGATCTTCGCCACCCTGGCCGGCCGCTACTCGGGAGCGCCGAATCTCGAGGTCTTCCTCAAAGGCCACGCCGGCGACATGCTCCGCGTCGACCGGCGATCCCGGCCCGCCGAGCACGTCGACCGGCCGGCGCTCACGCTCGGGCTCGCCGTACAGCCCGAGGTCTTGCGGGACATCGCTCAGATGCCCGGATTCCGCGGCAAGGGCCTGCTCGCCCGGATCCTGTTCGCGGTCCCGGAAAACACGGTCGGACGCCGACGCATCGGCGCCGACCCGATCCCGGGCGCCATCGCCGACGCGTACGCCGAGAACCTGACCGCCCTGGTAGTCGGACTGGCCGGCCTGGCCGAGCCTGCCGTCCTGCCATTGAGCTCTGCGGCCAACGAACGCATGTTGGCGATTGAGCGCGACACTGAACCGCGGCTCGCGCCGTCCGGGACGTGGGCGCACATCGTCGACTGGGGCAGCAAGTACGCCGGAGCCGTCGCCCGCATCGCCGGACTCCTCCACCTCGCCGAGCACCTACCAAGCGGGCCAGACGAGCCGATCTCGGCCGTGACATTCGAGCAGGCCACAGCGATCGGCGCCTACTTCGCCGAGCACGCGCTGACCGCCTTCGACGACATGGGCGCCGATCCGCTGGTCGACGACGCCCGGCACGTCCTGGCTTGGATCGAGCGCTCCCAGACGGAGCGGTTCACCAAGCGCGACCTGTTCACCGCACTGTCGCGCGGCAGGTTCCGCAAGGCCGCCGACCTCGACCCGGTGCTCAACCTCCTGGTCGCCCACGGCTACCTACGGCCAGCGCCAGCGCCCGAGCGCCGTGGCGCCGGCCGCGCGCCGTCACCGGGATGGCTCGTCCACCCGGAAGTCCTCCGGCCAGCGGGCACGGTCCAGCCGATCAGCGCCGGACGGGCCTCATGATCCGCCCCGGCCGTCCGCACAATCCGCGGAATCCGCAGAACGACCAGCCCGCAGCCATTGCGCGGATATCGCGGATTCTGCGGAGCGGCCCGCGAGGTCCCCGCCCGGCCTGTCCTCCCCGGCGACTACCCCTGATCACCTCTCGAAAGGCACTCACCGGATGACAGCCGATCCAAGCGGCGAAGCCGCCGAGATCCCCACCGAACCCATCCGACTGGTCCTCACGATCGAGCAGGCCGCCCGCCGGCTCGGCATCGGCCGGACCCTCATGTACTCGCTCGTCATGGACGGCGAAATCGAATCCGTGACCATCGGCCGGCTCCGCCGCATCCCGGTCGAATGCCTCACGGAGTACGTGACCAAGCTGCGCGAGTCGCAGCGCGACGACCAGGCCGCGTAGGAGGCAACGATGGGACGCAAGCCGAACGGCGCTTCAAGCATCTATAAGGGCGCCGATGGAGCCTGGCACGGGCGGGTAACGGTCGGCACCAAGCCGGACGGGAAGCCCGATCGTCGTCACGTGAGCGGCAAGACCGAGGCCATTGTCACCCGTAAGGTTCGCGAGCTGGAGCGGAACCGGGAGGAGGGCACGGTCCGCAAGGTTGGCCAGCGGTGGACCGTGAAGTCCTGGCTCACTCACTGGGTCGAGAACGTCGCCGCGCCGTCTGTCAGGGAGACGACGATGGTCGGTTACCGGGCTGCGGTCTATAAGCACCTGATTCCTGGGGTCGGTGCTAACCGCCTGGAGAAGCTGGAGCCGGAGCACCTGGAATACCTATACGCCAAGATGATCCGCTCCGGCAGTGCGCCGGGGACCGCACACCAAACTCATCGGACTGTCAAGACCGCGCTCAACGTTGCCGTACGCCGGGGTCACCTCGGGCGCAACGTCGCGCAGCTCGCCAAGCCGCCCCGGCTGGACGAGCAGGAGATTGAGCCCTTCACCGTCGAAGAGGCGCAACGACTGCTCGACGTGGCGGCCGGCAAACGAAATGGCGTCCGGTTCGCCCTAGCGCTGGCGCTAGGTCTGAGGAAAGGAGAAACGCTCGGTCTTAAGTGGCATCGGGTCGACCTCGACAAAGGCCTGTTGCGCACCCCCCGCCAGCTTCAGCGCTACAGGTGGCGACACGGCTGCGACAACCCGACCAAGTGCGGAGAGCGGCTGCACAAGACGAAGCCGTGTCCACCGAAATGTCATCGGCATCAGCGGGCGTGTCCGCCGCCGTGCCCTTCCGATTGCGCACGGCACGCCAGCAAATGCCCGCAGAAGCACGGAGGCGGCCTCAAAGAGGTCGACGTGAAGTCGCGGGCGGGCCGCCGCGCAGTAGGGATTCCAGCCCCGATCGTGGCGGCGCTTCGAGTGCACAAGGAAGTCCAGGATGCGGAGCGGAAGCGTGCCCGCCAACTCTGGGAGGAGGGCGGTTGGGTCTTCGCCCAACAAAACGGCCGGCCGATCGATCCGCGTGCGGATCACGACGCCTGGAAGGAACTCCTCCAAGAGGCTGGTGTCCGGGACGCACGCTTGCATGACGCTCGTCACACAGCAGCGACGATGCTCCTCGTCCTCGGCGTACCTACCCGGGCCGTCATGGAGGTCATGGGCTGGTCTCAGATGGCCATGACCACCCGGTATCAACACCTAGCTCCGGAACTCGCGGTTAATATCGCCGCGCAAGTCACGGAGCTACTTTGGAAGAATAATCGATCTCGCTGACAGATGACGGAACTCTCGGCATTGTCGAGAGTTCCGTCATTACGGGATGCCTCTTAGGCAGCGCGGTAAACATCTAGGTCAGCCGCAAGCACGACTACCGCAAAGCTCCGCTTCTCACTACTTCACAACTTTAATGATGTCAGGCAATTTGATCGCGCCCGTGAACAGGAGGAAAATCACAATGATCCCGGCAATGATAGCCAGTGATCTCATAAACCCTTGATGAGTCCGCTCCAGGCCGGAGTGGAACCTATTCATGAAGACGACGAAGCGAGCTGGAGTTTCGCTCCGATATTTCTCTCGAGGCTCACCGGAGTCGGTAAAGGCTTGCATGCGGGCGGCAATCATCTCGAAAAGCGGGACGGATGTTGGGTGGCAAAGGAAAGCCGCCACCATGATCAGATCAGACCGCACATCTTCGAGCCGCACACCGACTGACCTTTTGTTCGACAGGAAGGTTCGAAGGTTTCCCTCCACACTGCGCAGCACAACCGCAGGCGGACTCTGACTACGGACCACCGCCTCTCTCCCCGATATAACGACTGCATACCGGCTCACGAGCCGGCACAGGGCCATGAGAGCGTCACGAACTGGCGCGCCCGCCAACTGTGCTGCATGGCGATCGGTAACCTGCATTAATAGCCGAAAGGCGGCTAGATGCGGAACAGTCCAGAAGAGTAGCTGCCGGAGCAGCCATGCCAGCATGCCCATAAGCGCAATACCCACGAGATAAAGCAACTCAATCGGGTCGGCCAGTTCGCCGCCTGGCCGGGACGAGATATGCGGGCTAGTGGCCACACCGGCCAAAAATGCGACCAGCACAATCAACTCGCCGACTAGGACGAAGCGGATGACAGCAGTCGCAAATTGAATGCGTATTGAGTGTCGAATAGTCAACGGACGCACGTCGATAGCGGGAAGTATTGAGCCACTTTTACGCCCGCCGCTGCCGATATAAACTAGGGCCACCACACTAAGGACTAGGCCAAGTACCCCACAGACAGGAAGAATCAAGCCGTCGGAGATTATCCCCTGGAAGGCCATACTCAGCGGACCCGCGATAGCTACGGTGAAGCAAATAACCACAAGCAGAAAAGTCAACGAGGCTAGAAATGGCCGATCTCCGCCTGCAATCGCCCGGGCCACGAGTCGGATGTCACCTACCCGTCCTGACCGATAATCCCGGCGTACAAGAATTGCACCTATTCGCTTGTCCTCGCAAAGCCTCACAATAGATCGCGTTGCGACGTAGACCGCGCCGACGGAGAGGACCAGGCTGACGACGTACACTCGTACCGCGAAGAACAGCATCTCGAGCACCGGCTGCATGACTCACATATAGCAGCTTGAATCAAACGATGACGTCGTGGGCCGGCGGGCAGGCAATACAGTCGCAACGCGGGTGACGGCTATCATCCCCACCGCGTACGGTGTCCAGCGTGGATCATCCGCTGCTGCCTCTCACCGACTGGTTCTTCAACCTGCCACACATCATCTGTCCGACATGCTCACGCGGTCACCTGGAGAAGCGCACCAAGTTCTACACGCAACGCTCTGGTCCGTCGCACCAAGCGGAGAACGAGCGCCCGGACGAATTTGAGCCCGAGTGGGTACTGGGCGTATTCACTGGCATGCTCTCCTGCTCCCTGGCCGGCTGTTGGGAGACCGTCGCAGTGGCCGGAGACTACGAGACGGTTCAGGAACCCACAGAGTACGGGTCCTGGACAGAGCAGTATCGGCTTCGATTTGCCCGGCCAGCGCCTTCAATCGTGGATTGCCCAGCACGCACCCCAAGAGCTGTACGGGAAGCAACCGATGCCGCAGCCGCGGTCATCTGGACTGACCCTGCTGGAGCCGCAGGCCGGCTGCGGGTGGCGATCGAAGAACTAATGACCGCGCAGAATGTCACCAAGACCAGGATAGTCACCAACCAGCAGACGCAGAAGCGGCACCGGAGACACCGGATGGCCGACGAACGCATCAAGGAGTTCGCCAGAACCAAGCCAGACGTCGCCGACGTGCTGCTAGCAGTGAAATGGATCGGCAACTCCGGCAGTCACGAGTCGGGACTCAGCGCCCACGATGTGCTCGAAGGCGCGCAGATGTTCAGCCATGCACTGCGCCTGCTCTACGATCCGAGCCAATCGGAACTGCTGCGCCGGGTAGCCCTGGTAAACAAGCGCCGAGGCCCCGCGCCACGCAAGACGGTCGCCCGCAGTAGGCCCTAATCTGTCACAACTGACAAATGCCGGGCGACTGGACCACCAAACGGTATAGCCGACAGAGACGAGCTATTCGGGCCGGCCTCCTGGCCAGCGTCTCAGAGCTAGGACTGCTGAAAGGTGATGGACAGGGTCGACCGGGATCAGGCTGTCGTCGAGGATCGCGGAGGCCAGGACACGGATGCGTGTCATCGCCGCTTGCAGGTCGTCGGCGGTCGCGCGAGGGGCGTCTGCTGCTGGACCGGCGTCAACGCCACACGACGAGCGGCACGCCTATCGGGAGTAGACGCGGCGGTGGGGCGACCTTGGCCTTGGGGCGCCAGTCTCTGGGCCATATCAAGGCGCAGCCGATGACTCTTCGCAAGAGCTATCGCAGACAGGCCACAGGATTGCGTCTGAAGCGAAATGAGACAAGAAGTGAGACGGGAGCGGGTCACCTGTTTCTCTGGCGGCCCGCTCCGATGCTGCTCAGCTTGGTGGGCGCGGTAGGTTTCGAACCTACGACCCCCCGCTTGTAAGCAGACTGCGGTTTAGCGTCGTGCTTTCCCGCGTTCTACCTGCATGCCCGTGACCTGCGGATTTCCACGGAACGCATAAGCGAGTGGTGTCCAGAACGCCTAATCCACGGGCTCTGCGGCCTGCTCCTCACGCGCCAGGTCCTCGTACAGACTGATCACGCCCTGGGCGACACGTAGCCGCTCCTGCGCCGGCAGGGGAAGCGCGCGGATCCGTTCGATCTCCTCGGCCAGTCCGGTCACCGATCGCGTGGTCCGGTTCTTGTCTCTCGCCTTCGCCAGCTCCGCGATGATCGCGTTGATCGTCGCGGGGTCTGAGGGAAGGCCAGCGGCCTCAAGGGCCGATCCGGGTTCGATGCCGACTCCGAGGGCTGCAGCGACGACGGTGGGAGCGGGCGGCCTGCCGCCTTCGCCGTTGACGATCTGGCGCCAGCGGGTTGCGCTGAAGCCTGATCGCGCCGCGGCTTGGCGGCCGGAGATGCCGGCCTTCTCGCGTGCTGCTTCCAGGAGACGGCCGAGCTCGGTGGGCGCGAGCGCGTCAGTCATGAGCTCACCCTAAGGCCTACTGCGCACGACTACGCAACATCAAACATGAGTGAATTGCGTCGATCCTCGCAGTGTTGCGCATAATGCTGCGCACTCTTTGGTGCGCAGCCACTTGCGCACTGCGCACGACTGCGCAATGCTGTGCACATGACCGACACGGCACCGCCGCACCGCCAGGTAACGGGCGACGTAGACGGCCAGCTCATCCGCAAACTCCGCGTGGAGCAGGGCTTCACCGCCGCAACGTTGGCGAGAAAGGCCAAGCCCGCGAGCCTCCAGCACATCTGCGACATCGAGCGCGGACGCCGGAAGCCCTCGCCCGTACTGCTCAGCCGCATCGCCAAGGCCCTCAACACCACCTCCGCTGACCTGATGCGCACCCCGGAGGCCGCCGGTGTCAACCGCTAGCCTCCCCGCTACGCACAGATCTCTGATCGCTGCGCGCGCAGCCAACACGCGGTGGGCGCGTGTGAATTCCCCGGCTGAGCGACGCCAGGCGACGGAGAAGGCCTCGAAAGGTCAGCGCCGGAAGTGGGAGCAGCAGGTCGACCCGGACGGCGTCCTGTCGCCGGAGGAGCTTGCGGCGGGCGTCGAGCGGCTCAAGAAGGCGCACTTCGCGCTGATGTCGCTGCGCTCGGCCCAGGCCCGCGCGGCCCGCAAGGCCTCCTAGCACAAACACCAGGCGGCCCCGCCAGCTCGCCAGCGCACGGGACCGCCCAGACACCCAAGGAGTACCACAGTGACGTACGAACCGCCGACCAACCCGAGCCTGTGGCAGGTCCTCCTCGCTGACGAGGAGGGATACGTCACCACCACGGCGAAGGCCCTCGACGAGTACGGGCAGGAAAGCAACGTCGAGGTCAGCATTCGCCGCCTGTCCGCTCTCCCGACTCAGATGAGCAACGGTTGGTGGCTGACCAACCGGCCCGAGGACGAGGCCGACATCGCCGTCGAGTGGAAGCTCGACATGGTCGACGACATCGGCGAGACCGACCACATCGACGCCCAGCTTAAGGCCGCCCAGGCGATGGCCGCTGGCCTCAACGGGGCGCTCGCCAACCAGGGCGACTGGAACCGCGGCACCGAGCTGTCCGCCGCTTTCCACGACCTCGGCGATCGCCTTGCCGCGTTCACCGGCGAGCTGCCCCGCTCGGTTTGGCTGACCTTTCACTTCGTCGTCCCGGCGGGCACCAAGACCTTCGCTGTCGAGCGGCTTGCCACCGCGCTGATCGACACGGCGCCCGTGGCGAAGAAGATCAGCAACTCCTGGGAGTACGAGGCCCAGAAGAAGTTGACCTGTGGCCTCGACATCTGCGTCCAGACGCCGATTCCGGCGCCCGACGAGGAGAACCCGGCCGTCCTGAAGGCCCGGATTGCCGAGCTGGAGGCCAAGCTCGCCGGGGGCAACCGGTGACCGCCACCGCCGTCGCCGCGGTCCTCGCCCTGGTCGTCGCGCTGCTCCGACTGCGCATCCACAAGCGCGAGGCCACCCGGCTCCGCGACGCCCGCAAGCACCTCCTCGACCGCGCCGACAAGCTCCGCCGCGAGTTGACCATCGCCACCGGCGAACGTGACGCCGCTGTCGAGCTCCTCGACGAGGCGAACGCCCGGATCGCGAAGTACGACGAGGGCCTGCGCTGGCGCAACGAGCTCCGGCAGGCCGCCGTCGAGCGGGCCTCCTACCTGATGGACAAGCCCCACCCGAAGCGCACCCGACGGCAGCGCCAGGACGACATCGACCGCGCCGCCTTCGAATCGGCCTGGAACGCCCGTTTCGAGGCGCCCGCTTTCATCCCGCCGCACGAGCAGGGAGACCACCAGTGAACCGCACCGTCCTGATCGGCTGCGCCATCGTCGTCGCGGCGATCGCCATCGGCGCCGCGATCATCCTGATCGGCATCGGGCAGTCCCGCCTGCGCCAGCTCGGCCCCGAGCACCCCGGCGCCACCGTCTCCACACCGCCGCTGCCTCCGGACGAGCCGACCAGGGTGACTCCGGTCCCGCACCCGTGGCCGCCGTTCGCCCCAGCCGCCCCGGCACAGCCGGTCGGCCGGCATCGCCAGGACACGATCGAGCGGGTGTCTCCGGGCTGGATGCCGCCGACCGCCGCCGAACGGCGCCGCGGACTCGAGCAGACCCGCATCATTCCCAGCTTCCAGTCCGTTCCTCGCAAGGCAGGCGGGGCATGACCGCGCCCACGGTCGACGAGGGCCTGGACCTGGTGCGCCGCCACCAGGCCGGAGACCCCGACGCGTTCGCCGAGATCTATCGCAGCCACTACGACACGGTCTACCGCTTCGTGTACCGGCGGTTGCCGGACAAGTATCTGGCCCAAGACCTCACACACGACACGTTCACCAGGGCGTTCGCCCGGCTCACTACGAACTTCGAGTGCCGCGACAAGGCGATCGGGGCCTGGCTCGTCACCATCGCCCGAAACTTGATCTCCGACCACTTCAAGAAGAAGTCCAACCGCTCGTCCTCTCTGTTCGACATCGTCCCGGAGGACAGCGCGGACCGGCTGCGGGACAGCCGGGCTCCGGCTGCGGATGAGCCGGTGCTGGCCGCGATGGCGCACGCCGAGTTGCGTGCCCGGTTGCTGGTCGCACTGGAGCTCCTGACGGAGCCGCAGCGCAACGTGATCATCCTGCGGTTCTTCCGTGAGCTGTCGATCGCCGACGCCAGCGCCGAGATGGGCATGACCGATGCGGCGCTCAAGACCCTCACCTGGCGGGCCACCCAGTCGCTGGCCCGGTACATGAGGCGGTCGTCGTGAGCGAGCCGATCACCGCTGCGCAGTCAGCTGCGGAGTGGGCCGAGGTCCTCCGCGAGAAGCCGCCGATCGTCCTCGCGACCGGGCCGGCCGCCGACGCCGCCCGTGCTGAGCGCGACGCCGTCCACCCGCTGCTGGCCGCCATGCGCGCCGCCGCCAACACCAAGTTCGACGCGAAGGGACACCCCCGATGAGCTTCACCTTCACCAAGGCCACCAAGAAGGCGGCTAAGGCCCGCATCGCGCTGGAGGGCCCGTCAGGCAGCGGCAAGACCTACACCGCCCTGACCACCGCCCGCGCCCTCGGCCAGCGCATCGCACTGATCGACACTGAGCACCGTTCGGCCAGCCTGTACGCCGACGAGTTCGACTTCGACACCCTGGAACTCGACAGCTACGACCCCCAGCTGCTCACCGGCGCGCTCGCCGCCGCCGCCAAGGCGGGCTACGACGTGATCGTCATCGACAGCCTGTCGCACTTCTGGATGGGCACCGACGGCATGCTCGAACAGGTCGACCGGGCCGCGAAGCGCTCCGCCGGCGGGAACACGTTCGGCGGCTGGAAGGAGATGCGGCCCACCGAGCGTCGCATGATCGAGGCGATGCTGGCCTATCCGGGCCACCTGATCGCAACGCTCCGCACCAAGACCGAATGGGTCGTCGAAGAGAACGACCGCGGCAAGAAGGTGCCGAAGAAGATCGGCCTGAAGGCCGAGCAGCGTGAGGGCCTGGAGTACGAGTTCACCCTGGTCGGCACGATGGACCTGGACAACACCCTGGTCGTCACGAAGAGCCGCTGCAAGACGCTTTCCGGTGCGGTGATCAACCGCCCGGACGCCTCCTTCGGGCAGACCCTCGGAGACTGGCTGCAGGACGGCGAGGCCGGACCGACCGCCGAGGAGATCCGCGACGAGGTCCTGGCGGCGCCTCACGCCACGTACGACGAGCTGATCGACGTGTACCGCAAAGCCGAGCGGCACGGCCTGCTGATGGCCGCGATCATCACGGACACCGGGGACAGCGCTGCGCTCGGCGACTTCATCCGGGGCCGTGGCCTGGAGGCGAAGGCCCGTTCCGCGCGTGCTGCTGAGCAGGAGCCCGCTGGAGCCCCGGCATGAGCCACACACCCACCGCCGAGCAGGCCGCCGTCATCGACGCCTTCACCAGCGAGGCCCGGCCCACGATCGTCGTGCAGGCCGGCGCTGGCTGCGGCAAGAGCAGCACGCTCAAGATGGCTGCGAACGCCCAGCCCCGACGCCGCGGCCTGTACGTCGCGTACAACAGGGCCCTGGCCACCGAAGCGAAGCGCGACTTCCCCGCCTCCGTCGACTGCCGGACCGCGCACTCGCTGGCGTTCGGGCCGGTCGGCCGTCACTTCTCGGCCCGCCTGTCCGGACCCCGCGTCCCCGCGAAGACCGCCGCCGAGGTCCTCGGCTTCAACAACCCGGTGCAGATCGCCGACGCGCTCGCCCCGCTGTCGCCGGTGAAGCTGGCCCGCCTGGTGATGGCGATGGTCGGCATGTTCCTCAACTCCGCCGACAACGAGCCCGGCGTCCAGCACCTGGTGCCGGTGGACGGGTACAGCGACACCGACAACGCCGAGCTCGCGAAGTACCTGGTGCCGTTCGCACGCAAGGCCTGGGACGACCTGCAGCTGGTCCGGGGCGGGCGGCTGCAGTTCACGCACGACACCTACCTGAAGATCTACCAGCTGTCGCGGCCGCGGATCCCGGTCGACTTCGTACTCCTCGACGAGGCCCAGGACCTGAGCCCCGTCATGGCCAGCCTGTTCCACTTCCAGGACCACGCCCAGCGCATCATGGTCGGCGACTCCGCCCAGGCCATCTACGGCTTCCGCGGGGCGATCGACGCGATGCGCAAGTTCGTCGCCGACCAGCGCCTCACCCTCTCTCAGTCGTTCCGGTTCGGGCCGGCCATCGCCGGTGAGGCCAACCGCTGGCTGGACCTGCTCCGCGCCCCGCTGCGGCTCCGCGGCTTCGAACCCGCTGGCTCGACGATCGGCATGCTGGACCGCCCGGATGCTGTCCTGTGCCGGTCCAACGCCGGAGCGATCGGCCAGCTGGTCGCCGCCGTATCCGCCGGCCGCCGCGCCGCCCTGGTCGGTGGCGGCACCGAGCTCGTACGGCTGGCCGAGGCCGCCATGGACCTCATGTCCGGCAAGGGCACGGCCCACCCCGAGCTGATCGCCTTCTCCACCTGGGACCAGGTGGAAGAGCACGCCGCCCTCGACGACGCTTCCGGCTCGCTGAAGGTGCTGGTGAAGCTGATCAACGAGCACACGCCGGAGCGCATCCTGGCCATCGTGTCGTCGCTGGTCGACGAGAAGCAGGCCGACGTCATCATCTCGACCGCGCACAAGGCCAAGGGCCGCGAATGGGATCAGGTTCGGATCGCCCCGGACTTCCGGGAGCCCCGCGTCGACCCTCTGACCGGGCGTCCGTTGTGGCGCAAGGACGAGCTGATGCTGGCGTACGTCGCGGTGACCCGGGCCCGGAAGGTCCTGGACCGGGGCGGCCTGGCCTGGCTCGACGACTTCGACCGCGGTGTCCCGGGGCCGTCGTCGTGGCTGGCCACCGCGGTACGGGAACACCCCGACGCGATCCTCGACGACCTACCCAACCCGTACGACCCCAACACCCAGGACGACGAGGACGGGGTCCCAGGACCGTGCCAGCCGATCGGCTGCGACAACGGCTTCCACCTGCCCCGCTGCTTCTACGCCGGCGAGTCGCTGTTGGACCCGGCTGAGGCGCTCCGGATCGGCCGGGCAGCGGCAGGGATCGCCCTGGAGACACCGGTGCCGGCGCCGCGTCGGTCCTGCCCGGACTGCCAGCACACGACGATCGCCCACCGCCCCGCCGGCCGGGGAGTCCGGTGCTCGGCGTGCGGCTGCACCACACCGCAGCTGGCCGGAGCGGTCGCATGAGCAGGGGTACCCGGACCGGCCGCCGCCGGCCGGTCCGGGCGCCCCGGCAGCCGCACCGCGGGATCGACCTGCACCCGTGGCAGCCGAGCGAGGTGCCGGGAGTCTGCGCAAGCTGCCCGCTGTCGGAGTCGAACTCGGTGCACGACGAAGCCGCGATCGCCGCGGCCGAGGCCGAGCGAGACGCCGCCCAGGCCGAGCACCAGCGCCGGGTAGGCGACCGGTGAGCCGCCGGGGAGGTGGCCCCGACCACGCCTGCAAGAGCAAGCACCCCTACCCGACAAGGGCATCAGCTGCGGTCGGAATGTCCGCACTGGCCCGGCGCACCGGCACCCGCTACCAGCAGCTCAACGTCTACCGCTGCCCCTACGCCAGTCACTGGCACGTGGGCCACAAGGCACAGAGGAGGCGCCGGTGAATGCCGAGGATTTCGACCCGCCGGAGCCGGACGAGGACGACTACTGCGGCCCGTGCGGCGGCGCCTGCCTGGGTGACGAGGTGCACGACCAGGCGTACATCGAGATCGTCACCGCGGTCCGCCTGGGAGTCCTGTGATCCGCCGCTGCCGGGTGTGCGGCCGGAAGCTGCGCAACCAGCTCGCCCGGGTCCGCGGAGTCGGCCCGAAGTGCGCCCGCCGGCTCGGCCTCACCCCATCCCCCCGCTGCAACACCGTGCTCGTCCCGTCTATCCGCTCGGCCCCGGCCGGATCCGTGCTCGGCCAACTCCCGCTGTTCGAACTCGAGGAGACCAGCCATGCCCAAACTGCCCCGTGACCTGATGTCCGGCGGGCTGAGTGTCGCCGTCCGTGGCCAGCTCGGCCCCGACGCGATCGCTCACCGCCACACCACCGACAAGCGGCCCAACACCCGCCGGGTGGTCGGCTCCAACCAGCCGGTCCAGGTGTCGGTGAACGTCCCGGCGTGTGACCCGAAGGGCGAGCCGTCGCCGCTGTACTCCGCGGCCTGGGCCGACCACAAGGGCGCCGTCGCCTGCACCGAACAGGCCTGCTTCCCCGACGCCTGACCCGCCCTGCTCTCCGGCCCGCCAGGGGAGGACCGGGCCGGAGAGCGCCCCCAGATCGGAACCACGCACATTGACGAAACCTAGGGATGGGCACATATGAGCTACCGCCAGGTCGCCGCGGTACTCGACCACGCCCCCGCCTCCCTCACCCCCGCCGAGGCCCTCGTCCTCGTCGCGATCGCCGAGCAGCTACGCGGCACGGGAGACACCCGGCAGATCGGCACCGACGACCTCGCGCGTCGGGCCCGGCTGTCGAAGTCGGCGCTGCGGGACGCGATCTCCCGGCTCGCCCGGAACGGCATCAGGGTCCGCATCCCGGTCGGCGTGGATCGACGCGGGTTCCCCCTGTACGCGCTGCCGGGCATCGCCCCGAGATGGACGGTCCCGGATTTCCCGGCACCGGTCGGATGCCGCTGTGAAGGGTGCCGGCAAGGGGACGACGCCTCGACACCCCCACAGCCCGTCCAGGACGCCGGAGCCGGTCCCGTAGGTGGCGACCAGTCGACACCTACCCAGAAACCCCAGGTCACGGAAGGTGGCGATACGTCGCCTCCTCCGTTCGTAGGAGGCGACCAGTCGACGGCAGGCGGCGACACATCGCCGTCAGGTGTCGACCAGTCGCCGCCAGGTGGCGACCCATCGCCCCCATATCCATCCCGTGCCGTACCCGTCCTCGATCAAGGCTCGCGACCCACTCTCGCCTACGTCGTGGACCAGACCGGAGCGACCGAGGATGAGGCACGCCTGATCTTGAAAACCGTTGCCAAGCGGTACCGGCCCCGCTCTCTCGGCGCCTACGTCCGCGGCATGCGCAAGGGCGACCTCCGCGAGCTCCTCGGCGAACACCGCGACACCCACAGCCCCAGCGGGCCCGGCATGCCCGACCAGTGCGGCAAATGCGGCCCCGGCCGGCTCATCCCACTCGACGACGGCCGCGCCAAACGCTGCCCCACCTGCCACCCCGGCGTGGCCCGGAAAACCGCGTAGGAGCCCCCGATGCCCGCACCTCACCGACTACCGCACGAACCCGAACTCACCGTCATCCCCGGCGTCGACCACGTCCAACTCGAGTTCGACTTTCGGCCCCCACCGCCAGCCCCGGCACCCGAGCCGGACGAGGACGACGGCCCGATCTGGAACAGCCTCGAAGACCACGCCGCCTACCTCGCCGAACTCCGCCGCAAAGCCGCCGCCCGCGCCCGCGCACGCCGCACCGCCGCCTGAAAGGCCCCCGCCATGGACCAGAAGCCCAGCCAGTACACCGAACAGCTCCACGCCCAGGCCCGCGACATCGCCCGCCGCATCGTCGCCGCAGCCGACGCACTCCCCGCCGGCAAACCGCGCCTCGACGCCGCGCACCAGCTCGCCATCGGCCCGATCGCCACCGAGATCACCATGGGCGCCGACTGCTGCCTCCACGACCAGTTCGGCCTGGCCGTCATGGTCGCTGCCGAGCTGGCCCTCCACTGCCGACCGGAGCAGCCCCGTGCAGCCACACCGAACCCCAGGTGAGAAACGCACCGCCGCAGCAGCCGCAGCCGCCGTAGCCCGCGCACAGGCCCGCGCCACACCACCACCAGAGCCCGAACCCGGCTTCACCTACATCACGCCCACAGCCGCCCGCCAGATCCGCCTACGACTCGAATCGGAGCGCACCCGATGACCAACCTCGACGCCCGCCTCAAGCACGTCCGCATCACCCAGGCCGACCTCGTCACCGAAGCCCGGCTCCGCTTCGGAGACGACACCATGGCCATCGCCTTCCAGTGCCCGCACTGCGACGACATCGCCACCTTCGGCGAGTTCCGTGACCTCGGCGCCGACCCCGGCCGATGCGGCCAGGAGTGCATCGGCCGCCACAGTGGTGCCCTCGACGCCAAGTACAAGACCCAGAAGTACAAGGGCCGCGGCTGCAACTGGGCCGCCTACGGCCTCTTCCGTGGCCCCTGGGAGATCGTCATCCCCGCCGAGAACACCGGCCACGCCGAGAAGTCCGTGTGGGGCTTCCCGCTCGCCGGAGAGCCGGCCCCTGACGGCCCCGTCGCCCGCTACCTCGCCGAGAAGGCCGAGGCCACCCGATGACCGAGCCCACCCCAGACCCCACCCTCTGCCGCAACACCAAGCCCGCCTCCTTCGACTACTGCCACCTCGACACCGGACACCCCGGACCCCACCGCGGCGCCATCGGAGCCCAATGGCCCAACACCCCCGACTTCGAACTGCCCACCGTCGGCGCCCTCCGCGAACAGGTCGACCAGCTCACCCGCGAACGCGACCAGGCCCGAAGCGATGCAGACGCCCTCCAGCGCCGCCTCAACGACTGGGACCAACGCCTTCGCCAGACCACCCGCGAACGCGACAGCCTCGCCCGACGCCTCGGCATCCGCTTCGAGCAGATCCAAGCCCTCGACCAGATGCGAGCCACCGTCGTCGGCCGCCTCGACCGTCTCCGCACCGCCGCGGACAACCTGATCGACGCACTCGACGAGGGCGACATCGACACCATCGGCCGCATCGAACGACTCCGCGAAGCCCTCCACGAGACCAGAGGCGAACGCGAAGACGACACGCGAATGGAACTCACGGAGGCCGCAATCGAACTCCTGGAGACCACCCCGTCAAGCGGCGACACGACTTCGGTCGTACGTAATACACGGGAGGGTGACCAAGATTTTTCCGGTGGCCCCGGGGGGACGCACTCATTGCATAAGAGTGATTATCCTATGCCCGAAAGTGAGGAAAACTCGCTTCCTGAGCGGTACATGATGGCCACCATCGCCCACCACAAGCTCGGCGACCTCTCCCGCCCAGAACCGAACCTCGCCTCGATCACCGGCGAGGACGACGAGCACTGGATCGGCTCCTGGGTCGAAGGCGGCGGCTTCATCGGCGTCCGCTTCCCCAAGACCTCGACGCGCGAACTCACGCCCGAGGAGACCAAGGAGTACGACGGCCGGGTCGTAGCCGTGGGCACCCAACTGCAGGGCTACGTCATCCGCATCCCCATGGACGTCGAGGACGGCACCCAGTGACCGACACCGACACCATCGTCATGAACGGCTACCCGGTCGGACCCGACGCCGCCCAAGCCCTCGCCATGTTCGGCATCGGCCGCACCTTCGCCGACATCTGCCGCGACACCGGCCACGACCCGACCACCGTCGCCCACGTCCTGGCCGCCGCGAAGCACCAGCGCGGCCGGGCCGCCCAGATGGCCCTGGCTTGGCAGCACAAGACCGGCCAGAGCCTCGTCGACGCCATGCGCGTCACGGCGATCGCCCCGCCGCCGCCCGCTTCGAACGACGAGCTGCGCGCCTGGGCCGCCGGCCGAGGCATCCCCGTCAGCCCGCACGGGCGGGTGCCGGCGTACGTGCGGATCGCGCACGAGCGGCTCATGGCCGAGGACCTGAGGGTGGCGTGATGCGGGAGATCCTCACCGATCCGATGAACCGTGAGCTGTTCGGCATGGCCTTGATTGCGTTCGCGCTGATCGGCCTCGGTATTTGGCTGAGGTACCGATGACCCTGCTCGCGTTCTTCATCGCCCTGTACGCCGCTGTGGTGGCCACTGCGCTGTGGACCGGTCTGGGCCTGTGCGTCCGGTGCGGCCGTGTGTGTCCGCCGTGGACGGACCTGTGCTGGCGCCACACCCCACACCCGTGAAGGAGCGCACGTGAAAGACGCCCTCGGCCGCGAGCACCTGGTCACCCTCGCGCTCCCGCTGCCGCTGGAAACCGCCGGCGCTCTGCTCAAGGCGATCTGTGAGGCCGCCGAGAAGCTCGGCTACACCGAGGTCTCGCTGTTGACGGACGGCATGAACCAGGTCGTCGCGACCCCGCCGAAGTAGCCCGCTGTGGGCCGTCCGTGTGACGGCCCACCACACCCAGGAGCACCCGATGACCGCACTCGTGCACGGATACACACTGAACCAAGTGGGCGACATTGCCCGATCCGCAGTCGTAGCAGCCGGTTACGCGCCATCCAACTTCGCCGACCGCTACGACGAGGCCTGGTCCGCCGTTGTGGAGACCCTCTACTCGGCGGACGCCGCCCCTGACCGCCAAGCGCTCTGGTATGCAGGCCTCGACGCAGTGCACGCCGCCATCCGTGATGACCGCCGCCACTACGGAGCTTCGGCTTTCGACCGGAACTCCGAGCTCGCCAGCGCTCCCGGCTTCGTCCGCTACTGGGGCAACGTTGTCACGCCGGACTTCAGTTCACCGATGGTCGAACGTTTCGCGGCACGTCAGATCTGGCGTCGGCTTTCTGGCCACCACAAGACGGTTCTCGCCACGTTCGCAGCGGCTGGCACGATCTATGAGACCGCTCGGCTCCTCGACGTCACCGCCCACGCTGCTCAGCAACGCATCGACAGGGCACGAGCAGCGTTCCGGGCACTGTGGCATGAGCACGAAACCCCGTCGCGGCAGTGGCGAAAGACCTACGCTGAGCGGCCCGTCGGCCAGCTTCAGGGATGCGGCACGACCGCTGGCTACACCCGGCACCGTCGCCGCAAAGAGACGGCGTGCGAGCCCTGTGCCGAGGCCTGGCGCTCGTACGGCCGTGGCCGGAAGCGGGCGCGTGCCCAGGCCGCGAGGGTGGCCGCGTGATCCGGCATCCGCACCAGCTCCACGCCCAAGCCGCCCTCTGGTCCCTCCGCCGCGCCCTCCGCCACCTCGACGAACACCGCGACGCCCTGCTCATCCGCCGCCCCCAGCTCGGCCCCGCCGAGTCCCGCCCCCGCACGCTCGCCCAGCTGGCCCGCCACGACGAACTGCTCCGGACCGAGCGCGCCGAGCGCAAGGCGGGCAGCCTGACCGGGCTGAAGCCCTCCGCCGGCTCAGCCGCGCCCGGTGACGCCCCAGGTCTCGCCGACCTCGAACGCGACCTCCACCAGGTCCTCGTCGAGGTGCATGGGCTGCTGGCGTACGCGCACCATCGTGATCCGCTGCTCGCCTGGACCCCGCTGTGGCACGAGGTCCTCGACGAGTGGGATATCCGGCGCGACGCCCGGTGGACGTGGCTGTCCGTCGTCCTCCCAGCCACCCCGGCCCGGATCGCGGAGGCGGTCGCCCTGGCCCTCGTCGACGCGGACCAGCTGGTGCGCTCGTACGCCGGCCTGGACGCGGACCTGATCGCCCCGCCGCTCGCCCCACCGTGCCCGGCGTGCGACCGACGGCGCCTGCGCATCCAGTCATCGGCGCCGGACAGCGCGCGGTGGACGGTGACGTGCGCGTCCTCGTGCGTGTGCATCGGTGACGGGTGCGAGTGCGGCATGGACGTCCCGACGCGCGGGGTACGGCACATCTGGGCAGCAGACTCGGCGCTCGCAGCATCGATCGCGGCCGGGGTACGGACGATGGGACTGGCAGCGTGACCGACCAGGGCTGGATGGCCGACTACGGCGACGACGGCTACGACCCGGTGTACGACCGGCTCGACGACCTCCTCGACTACGAACCTGACGAGCCGCCCTGCTGGTGCTCCTGGGACCAGTTCTGCTGGTTCTGCGAGCTGCCACCCGCTCGTGTGCGTCGTCAGCAGAAGCGTCGGTGGCAGCAGCGGCGTCGACGCTGGCGGAAGATCGAGCGGCACGCCAACGACCGGTTCTGGCAGACCCGCAACCGGCCCGCCTTCGACGACGAGGCACCGTTCTGATGGCCAGGCGACTCGGCTACGGCACCCGCGGACTCGGGGAACCGTGGTGGTTCCGGCTCTGGGGCGCCTTCAGCGTGCTGCTCGGCCTGACCTTCTGGGGCACCCTGATCTACGCGGGCTGGCACTTCGCCGCGAAGTACTGGTGAGCGCATGATCACGAATCCAGTTACCGGCGAGGAGTGGGGCACCGCCTTCGAGATCGCCGCTGCCCTCGGCGCCGACATCACCCCGAAGATGATCCGCAACTGGGCCACACGCGACGGCCTCCCCGCCGCCCGCCTTACCGGCCCCGGACGCGGCGCGGTGTACTACCCGCTGCCCGCCGCAGAAGAGATCGAACAGCGTAAACGCAGCTCACGACGCGGAAGGCCCCGAACGGTACGAGCTGCTTGACACCTTCGATCACGGCTTGCACTATTTGAGCACTCCAACCCAGTAGGTGGAGTCTCTTCACTGCTCAGCCCCGGCGCTCCGCACAGGCGTCGGGGCTGTTGCTGTCTCCGGGGTCTGCGGCGGGCACCTGCGGTCGGAGACAGCCCTGCGGCCGGCGCACGTCACGGACAGCCGTGCGCCGGCCCCCAAACCACAGCGCACCGCAAGGCGGTCGCGCGCGCCGCCGGCAAGGCCCGGCCCGCACCCCTCGGGAGAACACCATGCCGGCCAGAGGCCCATACAACCCGATCACCGACGAAGACCGCGGCCGGATCATCTCCCTCCACGCCGAAGGCCTGTCCCGCAACAAGATCGCCAAACTGGCGAAGCGCTCCCAGGCCACCGTCTCCAAGGTGTGCGCCGAAGCCGGCCTCTCCTTCGACCGGCACCTGGTCGCTGAAGCCGTCGCCGCGAGAGTCGTCGACGCCGCCCACCGGCGCGCGAAGCTCCAGGACGAGGCACTCGCCGGCGCCCAGCGCCTCATGGAGCAGATGTTCACCGAGTCGAAGATCTACAACTTCGGCGGCAAGGAGAACGACTACAACGAGCGCTCGGTGCCCGAGCCGCCGTTCCGTGACAAGCAGTCCATCGCCATCGCGGTCAAAGCCCTCGCCGACACCGCCCTGAAGCTGGCTGAGTACGACAAGGACACCGGCGACGAGGGCGAGAAGTCCATGCTGACGGACCTGCGGGACCGGCTCATCCAGGCGTTCGGCGCACCCCGCAACCAGTGACGGGACTCGACCTCCGGGACCTGCCGGTCTCCGAGAAGCAGGTCCAATACCTCGTCGAATCGGACCGGTTCGTCAACCTCGCCGAGGGCGCCATCCGCTCCGGGAAGACCGCCAGTGGGCTGCTGCGGTGGCTGATGTTCATCGCCGACCCCAAGACCCCCACCACCGGGGACCTGCTCGTCACGGCGAAGACGTACGACACCGCGGTCCGCAACATCTTCAACCCGCTCCGCGACCCGCGCCTGTTCGGCCCGCTCGCCAAGGCCACCAGCTACACCCGCGGCTCGTCGACGGCGACCATCCTCGGCGAAACCGTCGAAGTGATCACCTTCAACGACGCCAAGGCCGAAGGCCGCCTCCGCGGCATGACCTGCCGCGGAGCCTACGTCGACGAGTGGTCCCTGATGCAGCAGCCATTCCACGAGCAGCTCCTCGGCCGCTGCTCCGTCGACGGCTCCCAGATCTTCGGGAACACCAACCCCGACAACCCGATGCACTGGCTCAAGACCGACGGCATCGACCGTGCCGGACCGGGCGGCGAGCTGGCCGGCGACTGGTACGTCCTGAAGTTCCTCCTCGACGACAACCCCGTCCTGTCCCAGCAGGTGAAGGACCGCTACCACCGGCAGTACAAGGGCCTCTACTTCAAGCGCAACATCTTGGGCCTGTGGGTGATGGCCGAGGGCGCCATCTACGAGTCCTGGGACCCGGACCGGCACGTCGTCAAAGACCTGCCCCCGATCGACCGCTGGATCAGCCTGGGTATCGACCATGGCACGGTCAACCCGTTCGCCGGCCTCATCCTCGGCGTCGGCGTCGACGGGCTGCTCTACCTGGCCCGCGAGTGGCGCTGGGACAGCAAGAAGAAGCAGCGGCAGCTGTCCGACGTGCAGTACTCCCGCCGGCTACGCGAGTGGCTTGACCACCTGCGCATCAACCCCGAGTGGGTGTGCGTCGACCCGTCAGCCGCGAACTTCCGGCAGCAGATGCACGACGACGGCTTCACCCCGATCAAGGCGGACAACGCCGTCGAGGACGGCATCCGCCTGGTCGACTCGCTGCTCTCCGAAGGCCTGCTCCGCGTGCACGAGTCGTGTGCGGGCTGGATCGAGGAGTGCCCCGGCTACGTGTGGGACCCGGACGCGGCGCTGAAGGGCGAGGACAAGCCGATCAAGTTGATGGACCACTCGATGGACGCCGGTCGGTACGCGATCAAGACGCCTGAGGTGCTGTGGCGGCCGCTGGTGCGGGAGACGCCGGGCGTGCTCGCCGCGGCCTGATCCGAGGAGCCCCGATGCACGAGGTCGAGCCGCTGCTTCGCACCTCCGAGGTGGCCGAGACGTTCCGCGTCGGCCCGGACACTGTGCGCCGGTGGGCGGACGCCGGGAAGCTGTCGGTCGTCTTCACGCTGGGCGGCCACCGTCGCTATCTGGAGCGGGAGATCCGCGCCATCATCGTCCCGATCCGTGAAGGAGCCCCTGATGGACTTCGGCCAGGCACTGAGCGCGCTGAAGAGTGGCAGCAAGGTCAGCCGTAGCGGCTGGAACGGCAAGGGCATGTACGTCGTGCTCCAGAAGGGCTATCCGGATGGCATCGGCGCGAACGCGAACACCGCCGAGGCCCTCGGCGTCGACGAGGGCACGGTGCTGGTGTTCCGCCCGTACCTGACGATGCGCACCGTCGACGGCGAGTTCGTGCCGTGGGTCGCCTCGCAGACCGACCTGCTCGCCGAGGACTGGCTCCTGGCCGGCGGGATCGTCCGACCCACCACCGACAAGGAGAACCCGTGACGCTGTCCCTGGGCTGCACCGTCTTCTACACGCTGTCCGCCGGCGACGTTGACGCCATCGACCGGAACCTGCCGCTCACCCGAGGCCACCAGGTCCGTAACCTGGTCAGCGTGGGCCAGGTCCTCCCGGCCGTCGTCACCGCCATCTTCGACGGCAGCGATGTGACGGCGAACCTGAAGGTCCAGCTCGACGGTGAGGACTGCTACTGGGCTACGTCCCGCACGTTCGGGGACCGCCCGGGCACGTGGTTCTGGCCGCCGCGCGTCTGATCGTCCGGGGAACGCCGTTTGGCATGGTCACTCGATGTCGTATACCCGTGACGGTTGTTGGCCCAGGCCGGGCCGCACGGCCCATCGGATACCATTGACGTCCGTGAACTGGACCTCCAGATCGAAATGATCCGGCAGTTCATGCTGCTGAGCGGCGCCCGGCCATTTGATCATGACTTCCCACTGAAGTTGTTGCCGCTTGCCGCCTTCGAGAACCGGCAACGGTGCTGGGCCGCCGATGAACTTGCCTAGTTGGGCCTGAGTTTCGCGGTACACCAGTTTCCCGACCACGTTGGTGATCGGATGCATGCCGTAATTCCCGACGACGATCTTGTACTGGTCCATCCGGCCGAAGAGATGACCGTCCACACCTGCATCGTGGAGCACCACGGTTCTTGCCTGCGCATCCTGTGCGCTTCGCTCTGCCTTGCGCAGATCATCAACGTCTTGCCGTCGACGCTCGGTCTCATGGCGCAGAGCCCGGCCAGCGTAGATGAGAGTTCCGACGGTGCCGATGCCGCCGACCCACGTACCGACGGCTTCCACCCAGTCAGGCGAGAGATCCACGACGTTCGAGCGTAGGCCACCTGCGCAATCAAGGAGGTGGCCAGCGTGCCGATCCCCACCGAAGGCGCCTGGCCACCCCCGGAATTTGCCCCCGCCTACCAGGCATACACCGACTGGGACGCCTGGTACGACGGCACCGCCGACAAGCTCCGCAACGTCTACCGCTGGCGCGACAGCAACGGCCAGTCCCTCCCGCCCTCGCAGCGTGCACGGGCCGGGCAGTACGCCGGTGGGCTCGTCGGCACCATCTCCCGCTGGCTCTGGGGCTCACCGCCCCCGCAGGGCGCCCGGGACGGGCGGATCCACATCCCGCTCCCCGCCGACCTCGCCCGCACCGCCGCCGACCTGATCTTCTCCGAGCCGCCCGCCATCACCAGCGAGAACGACGCCGTGACGGCCCGCCTGGAGCAGCTCGAAGAAGACGGCCTCCACACCCTGCTCCTCCACGCTGCTGAGGCTGCGTCCGCCCTCGGCGACGTCTACCTCCGCCCCGTCCGCGACCCCGAGGTGTACAAGGACCGCGCGTTCCTGGCCACGGTGCACGCCGACGGAGCGATCCCGCTCATCCGCTGGGGCCGCCTCATCGAGGTCACGTTCTGGTCCGTGCTCGCCTCCGACGGCGACAAAGTCGTCCGCCTGCTCGAGCACCACGAACGCGGCCGCATCGTCCACGCCGTCCACGAAGGCACGCACGACAAGCTCGGCCGCCCCGTACCGCTGACGGACTACAGCGCCTCCGCGCACCTCGCCGACCTGGTCGACGAGACCGGCAGCGAGGAGACAAAGCTCGACCGGCTCGACGTCGTCCGCATCCCGAACGCAGGCCCACAACGCACCTGGCGCACCATCGCCGGGCTGAAGTACCTCGGCCGCTCCGACTTCCAGGGCAACGAGCCGATCTTCGACCAGATCGACGAAACGTGGACCTCGTGGATGCGCGACGTCCGGCTCGCCAAGGCCCGGCTCGTCGTCCCCGACCACTTCCTCCAGTCGCAGGGCCGCGGCAACGGCGCCACCTTCGACGCGGACCGCGAGGTGTGGGCAGCCGTTAACTCGATGGGCAACCGAGAAGCTGCGATGGGCCAACAGATCTCGGCGCACCAGTTCGCCATCCGCTGGCAAGAGCACAAGGAGACCGCCGAGTCGCTCAACACTCAGGCCCTCCGGCATGCTGGCCTCTCGTCGCAGACGCTCGGCGAAGAGGGCAACATCGCGGTCACCGCGACCGAAGCCCAGGCCAAGGAGCGGATGAGCTTCACGACGCGCGGCAACCGCATCTCGGGCGCGTGGAAGCCGGGCATCCGCGACGCGGTGGAGCTCCTGCTGGAGTACGAACGCGCCTGGGGCCTCGCCGCGGCGGTCGATCCGGAGAAGCCGAACGTCGAGTTCGGCGACTCGGTGAGCGATGGCCCCGAGACCGTCGCCCGCGTCATCCAGCTCCTCAACGCCGCCTCCGCCATCTCCATCGAAACCTCAGTGCGGATGGTGCACCCCGACTGGGACGACACCCAGGTCCGCGAGGAGATCTCCCGGATCCGGGAGGACCAACGCTCGGCGATCTCTGTTGAGGAGACGCTCGGCGGCCACGCCGGAAACGGACCGCCCGGCAGCGAAGACGAGGACGACGACGCGGCGGAGGACAAGCCCGAGGAGTAGGCGATGGCGGTCGACCCGGACCAGATGGAGGAGATCGTCCGGGAGACCGTCGACCTGTACCGGGCCGCCGAACAGGCTGTCCTCGCCCAGGTGACTCGCCGGCTGGCCGAAGGCCTCGACGCACCCGACTGGGCCGCCCGCCGCCTCGGTGCCCTGTCGACGCTGCGCACGAGCGTGGAGCGGATCCTGACGATCGTGCAGCGCGCCTCCGCGCTAGCGATCCGGACCGCGCTCGCCGCCGCCTACCGGGCCGGAAGCGCGTCGGCCCTGTTCGGCATCCCCGCGAGGCTTCTGCCCCGCGACCCCGATGCCGCCCGCGCGCCCGCCGTGCTCGGCGAGATCCCGCGTGCCAGCGTGATCCACAACCTTGCTGCGGCCCTCGTCCGGGACATCGGCGAGCGCTCGCAGAACGTCCTCCGTGACGTGCTCGATGCGTACCGGAAGGTGATCGCCCAGGCGACCGCAGCCAGCGTGGCCGGCGGCATCACTCGCCGCGAGGCCTCCCAGATGGCCTACGCCCGGTTCGTCGACCGCGGCCTCACCTCGTTCGCCGACCGGTCCGGCCGGCGCTGGCGGCTCACCTCCTACGTCGAGATGGGCGTCCGCACCGTGACCGCCCGCGCCGCCGTGCAGGGCCAGACCGACCGGCAGCAGCGCCTCGGCCTGCAACTGGTCATCGTGTCCAACGTCGCCGACGAGTGCGAGCGCTGCCGCCCGTACGAGGGCCAGATCCTGCGCATCGACCGCGGCCCGACCGGCGACGTGACAGTGCCGCACCAGATCACCGGCGAACCTGTGCAGATCGAGATCCGCGCGGTGCTGGAGAACGCCCGCCGGGCCGGGTTTCAGCACCCGAACTGCCGCCACTCGGTGCGCGCGTACCTGCCCGGCGTGACGAAACATCCCACGATCCCTACTGCCGACCCGGAGGGCGACCTCGCGCGGCAGCGGCAGCGGGCAATCGAGCGCAACATCCGCCGATGGAAGGAACGCGAGCAGGCCGCGCTGACTCCTGAGGCGAAGGCCGGCGCGAAGGCCCGGGTACGGAAATGGCAGAACGAGATGCGCGAGCACCTCAAGGCCAACCCGGCGCTGAAGCGGCTGGCCTATCGGGAGCAGATCGGCGGCGGCAACCTGCCCCGCCAGCGGCGGGCCACGAACACCGCGGTGCTGGCGTCCGGCTCAGCGCCAGCGCCGCGGCCCATCCCCTACGCGGAACGTCTCGCTGCGGCGGCCACCGGCCAGCAGGCACTCGACACCCCGCAGCTCGGCGTCTCCCGCCGGCCACGGCCCGAGGAGCACGCGGACAGCCTGCGGGCGGTCAACACCTACACGGGCGCGGAGTACGCGGCGATCAACCGCCACCTGCGCGGGCAGACGCTCCCGTACGGGTACGAGGCTGCGGACGTCACGCCGATCATCGCCCGCATGGACCAGGCCATGGCCGCCTCCACCCTCACCCAGGACATCGCCGTGCACCGCGGTGTGCTCCACGGCAGCCAGCTGTTCGGCGACCGCCTGGACGGGGACTTGACCGGCACCGAGTGGCGCGAGGAGGCTTTCCTCTCCACCACCGTCAAGGAGGCGACCGCGGTCAGTTTCGCCAGCGGCGGAAAAACACCCGTCGTCATGCGGATCCTGGCCCCGGCCGGCACACCCGCCGTCGAAGCCTCCGACATGCGCCTGGAAGCCGAGGTCCTGATCGCCCGAGGCCAGCGCCTGCGTGTGGTGGCCGACCGCGGCCGCGACCCCCAGGGCGTGCGCCACATCGACGTAGAGGTGGTGACCGGTGGCTGACGAGGAGTTCACCGACGGCGAGGAGCGGATGCGGGAACGGCAGGACGGCGACTACACGCCGCCGATCCTGGCCGAACCGCGCGGTGGTCCGATCCCGGTGTGGGCCCCGGAACCGGACGACGAGCAGTAGCGGCTACCACCACCCCCGCCCACGCCTGCGCGACCAGCCGCCACCGTCGCTGTCGCCGCCTCCGTTGTAGCTGTCACCCCGGGACCGGCCATCCTCGGAGTCGGTGTAGTCGACCCAGCCGCGCGCCTTGCACCACTTCACGAACGCTGCACCACTGGCCTTCCAGCCCTTTCCCCCGGTCAGCGCGTTCTTGGCCAGCGATCCGGTCGCTTTGCGTACCCCGGCGGTCTCCGAGTCCTCGGCGTAGCCGCTGATCTGCTTCGCCAGGTCGATACGCGCGGAAGCCGTCATCGTGGCCCGGTAGCCGCTGCTGAACGTGTCACACGCGATCCCGGCGTACACGTCGGCCGTGGGCACCACTCGGATCGGCGTCGGCTTCGAGCTCGGACTTGGACTCGGGGAGCTGCTCAGGCTCCTCGGCTCGTCCTCGTCGTCGGTGCCGCAGCTGCAGAAGGCGCAAAGGCCCAGTAGTACGACGGCCAGGAGAACCAAGCCGGGCACGGAGGGTTTGTGCTTCTGGGGAGGCACGGTCAGCCCACGCAGGTGTTGTAGGCCTTCTTGTAGCCCTTGTCGGCCGCGGCCTCGCCTGTCACCACGCGGTACGGCTTGCCGCCGAACCCGTAGCCGCCCGGCGCTCCGGTGCTGGCGTCGACCTGGAACAGCACCCCGCCGTCCTGGCACTCGAAGAAGCCCACGGCCACGACCTGACCACGCGTGCTGAGGCACCCGGCGAGGGCCTTCTTCTCGTCGACGGTCTTGCCCGGGATGAACACCTCCGAGCAGGCCGGTAGCGCCGGGGCGCTCGGTAGCGACGTTTCGGCCACCACCGGGGATTGGCCTTCGGTGTGTGCGGCTGGAGCTGGGCTGGAGCAGCCGGCCAACGCGATCGCGCTGGCCAACATGACGTGACGTGCCTTCATTGATCATTCCCTCTACGGATGGCAAATGGGGCGCACGGTACGACCCGCCAGCCAAGGGCTGACGGACACACAGTCCGCGGACAAGGTGCCGCCGATGACACCCAGGAGTACCCATGCGTCACACCCGTCGCCGTGCCCTGAGCCTGCTCTCCGGAATCGAGCTGACGCCACGACCGCCTCGGGGCGGCTGGCACCGCAACGATCCGGGCGACGGCGGAGGGGACGGGTCCGCCGGTGGCGGCCCTGCAGGTGGCGGCGAGAACGACGACGCCGGTGACGACAAGACCGGCGACGGCGACAAGAAGCCGAAGCTGGACGACGGCGAGTTCGACAAGGAACGCGCCGCTCGCGCCCTCGGTTCCGCCCGCGAGGCCGAGCGAAAGGCCAAGCAGGCGGCCAAGGACAGCAGCGACAAGCTGGCCAGCGTCCTCAAGGCGCTCGGCATCGGCTCCGACGGCAAGGCCGACCCGGAGACCCAGGTCAAGCAGCTGACCGACCGCGCAACCGCGGCCGAGCAGCGCGCTGAAGCCCTGGCCGTGCAGCTGGCCGTCCGGGACGCGGCAACCAAGCACTCGGCCCACGCCGCCGAGCTGCTCGACAGCACCAAGTTCCTCGACCAGCTCAAGAAGCTGGACGTCACCGCTGACGACTACGCCGACAAGGTCGGCGACCTGGTCAAAAAAGCGGTCAAAGACAACCCCGCTCGATACGGAACCACCGGCGCCAAGGGCGGCGGCACGAGGTCCGGCAGCAGCGACCACACCGGCGGCGGACACGGCCCCGCCCGATCCGCCAACCTCCAATCCGCCGTCGCCAAGAAGATGGCCGGCTGAAAGGGGCGATCATGCCCACTTCGCTGCTTGAGGCGAAGAACAACACCAACGACGACGTCGACCTCACCGTCATCGACGAGTTCCGCAAGGAATCGCCGATCCTGGACGCGCTCGTCTTCGACGACGCCGTCAACCCCAGCGGTGGCGGTGGCACCCTCGACTACGGCTACCGGCGGCTCATCACGCAGCCGACCGCGGACACCCGTGCCTACAACACGGAGTACACGCCGACCGAGGTCAAGACCCAGAAGTACACCACCACCCTCGCGGTGATGGGTGGCTCGTTCGGCATCGACCGGGTGCTGGCCCGCCTCGGTGCGGCCGCGTCCGGCGCGGTCACACTGAACATGCAGCAGAAGATCAAGGCGACCCGGACCAAGTTCCAGGACGTCGTGATCAACGGGGACACTGCGGTCGACGCCAACTCCTTCGACGGCCTCAACAAGGCCCTCGCCGGGTCCACCACCGAGTACCTGCCGATCAACTACGGCATCACCTCGGGCTACCTGGACTGGACCGACTTCGACACCGACACCCGCAGCCACTTCAAGGCTCAGGACCGGATCGACGAGTGGCTGTCCCTGCTCGACGGCACCCCGACCCTGATCCTCGGCAACAAGTGGGCGCTGGCCCGGATCCGGGCCATGGCACGCCGGTCCGGGATGTACACCGCCGACCCGATGGACGGCCTGATGGGCCCGAACGGCCGGCCGATCGTCCGCGAGTCGTACGGCGGCATCGTGTTCTTCGACCCGGGCGAGAAGGCCGGCACGAGCGACCCGATCATCCCGCTCGTCACGCGTGACGCGGACGGCGCCGGTGGTGGCGGCAACATCGCCAACCTGACCGACCTGTACGCGGTCCGGATCGGCATGGACGGCTTCCACGGCGTCACCACCACCGACGGCCAGCTGGTCCGCTCGTGGCTGCCGGACTTCAACTCGTCCGGCGCGGTGAAGACCGGTGAGGTCGAGCTCGGCCCGGTCGGCGTCGCTCTCAAGGCGACCCGCGCGGCCGCGGTGCTCCGGAACATCAAGGTCCGGTGAGGAGCGACATGAGGACGTACACCGTCACTGCCCCCGTCCCGGACTACACCGGCGAGGTCGCTGGTGTGCCACTGGTCAGGGGCATTTACGAGGGTCCGCTGACCGCTTCGGCGCTGGCGTACTTCCAGGGCGCTGGCTACAGCGTCATCCCGGACGAGGACGAGGACCTGGCCGTCGAGCCAGCCCACTCCGAGGAGCCGCCGCCGTTCGATCCGCCGCCGGGTGCCCCGTCTCGGGGCGCGTCGAAGGCCGACTGGAAGGCCTTCGCGATGAACGACGCGCCGGAGGGTCTCCGCCTCACCGAGGAGCAGGCCGAGGCGCTCACCCGTGACCAGCTGGCCGAGAAGTTCCTCGGCAAGAAGGAGGACTCATGAGCGAGCAGCTCGGCGGCTACCGCCGCAACGTCCGTGACCTGCTGGAGTGGGCGAACGCCAGCGACCCGGCCAGCCCGGAGACGTTCGCCCGGCGCAACCTGCCGCGGATCGGCCTGTACGACAGCGCCGGTGACACCGGCCAGGTCGCACTCGCCACCGGTGTCATGACGTCGGTGCCGATCTTCCTGCGGGCCGGCGACATCATCACGAACATCTCGGTGCGGTCGGGTGCGACCGCGGCCGGTACGCCGACGAACTACTGGTTCGCGTTGTACGACGACAGCGCGGTTCCGGCGCTGCTGGGGCAGACCGGGGACCAGACCAGCACGGCGTGGGCGGCGAACACGACGAAGACGTTGGCGCTGGCGAGCCCGGTGACGGTGCCGCGGACTGGCATCTACTACGTCGGGATCATGGTCACCGCGACGACGCCGCCGACGCTGCTGGGTTCGGTGGCGGCTCCGGCGATCGTGACCGGCGAGCGGGCGTTGTCGCAGTCGTCGGGTTCGTCGCTGACGGCCTCGGCGCCGCTGACGATCACGAGCACGACGGCGAAGCAGTTCGTGCCGTACGTCGTCCTCACCTGATCTCGGTGCGGGCTCGGGTTTCCGGCTGTTCCCCGGGCCCGCACCGTTCCATCTCACGCCCTGGAGGGGCTGATGCACGAGAACATCGGCGACGACCGGCCCATCCGGGTGTGTGATCGCTGTGGACTGATCGACGACCACCCTCGGCACACGGTCGGTGCCGATCCGGACCGCGATGACCGGCCGAGCCAGGCGGTTATCGCGATCGTCCTGGGCAGCGACCACCCGGCGGAGGTGAAGGCGCTGGCGATCGACCAGCTGAACGAGCCGGGGCTGTACCTGCACATGGACTGCTGCCGTGAGGCGGGCTGCCCGACGGGTCTGTGTGGGCCGCAGACGGCGGGGGCTGAGGAGCTGCGCGGCGGGGACCTGCTGGCGCACCTGGAGGCGAAGGGGGCCGAGAAGTGACGACAGGCCTGAGCACGACGCACGCGGACGCGATCCTGAATGTCCGCCGGGGGACGACGTGGACGGCGTACACCCCGCACCTGAAGGTTCACACCGGTGATCCGGGCGCGGCGGGGACGGCCAACGCGTCGGCGGAGACGACGCGGAAGCCGGTGACGTATGCGGCGCCGTCCACGGTGAGCACGAACCGGTCGATGACCGGTACGGCGGTCTCCTGGACGTCGTGGTCGGCAGGTACGGAGACGATCTCCCACGTCAGCGAATGGGATGCCCTGACCTCTGGGAACTTCCAGATTTCGGGGCCGCTGGGGGCGAACAAGACGGTGGCAAACGGGGATACGCTGTCGATCACGCCGACGGCGACGCAGGGCGGGCTGGCGGCCTGACGTGCTCGGGACGATTGTTCTGACGCCGGGGGCGGCGACGCTCCCGGACGGGTCTGCCAGCAACCTGGCGCCGGGCATGAGCGTGACGAAGTCGTCGGCAACCGCGCCGGGTGTCTACACGCTCAAGCTGCTTTTCGACGCCAGCAGCGAAGAGTGGTGTGTCTGGCAGTTTCGGATGCCGGACGACTACGCGTCGACGCCGGTCGCGAAGCTGCAATGGCTGGCCGCGAGCGCCACGAGCGGTGCGGTGGTCTGGGACGTGCGGATCTCCGCGACCAGCCCCGGCGACTCGACGGATGTGGACGCCCAGGACTTCGGGTCGGCGAACACCGGGACGACGACGGTGCCGGGAACGGCCGGGTACCTCGCCGAGACCAGCATCACGCTGACCAACGCGGACTCGTTGGCGGCCGGGGACCTGGTGGTGGTGCGGGTGGCTCGGGCAGCAGCTGACGGCTCCGACACGGCCACTGGCGACGCCGAACTTCTGGCGGTGGGGCTCAGCTACACCACAAGCTAGGGGGCCTGAGTGGCACGGACATTCTCCAACGGAGAGGTCATTCTGACCGCCGGAACGTTCGGGTTCACCGACGGGTTCGCTGCGGCCATCATGGTGCGCTTCACATCGACCTCCGGCACCCAATATCCGTACTCCTCCGCCGGCGCATCTGATCAGGCCGTCAACATCCGGATTGCGGGCGGGGGTGCATTCACCGCCCGCATCAACGCTTTCGACAGGTCCCCAAGCTCTGCCATCACGCTGGCCATCAACACCTGGTACCTGTTGGTTGTCAGCAAGACGGCGGGCAATACACCAGCTCGGTTCCACGCGCTCAACATGAGTACAGGCGTATGGACACGTTCAAACTCGGTGTCCTTCACGATCACGCCGATGGCGATCACAGGCCTAGGGCTGGGGGACTGGGTTTCGGGTGTAGCACGCCTAGTTGGGGACATGGAGTGTGCTGCCGCTTGGACCCGCGCGCTCTCTGACGACGAGGTATCGACGCTTGCGGCCTCACTGGGGGCCTGGCTATGTACCGGTCCGGCTGGGTTTTGGGTACTTGACCAGGCGGCCGTTTCTATTCCTGTACGCGACTGGACCGGTGGTGGCGCGAACCAGGTTTCGACGGTCGGGACCTCCGTCTCGGCTAACTCGGTCCCGATCGGCTACGGCCATCCGATCGGCCCGCCCACCAGGGCGTCCGGCGCGGAGCATCTGTTCCGTAACCAGACCCCGGCGGTTATCAACGCGTCCGACGGCACGCCTGGCATCACCGTCGCTACGACGATGCGGTTCGCCGCTGACGGTCAGGTCACCGCGATCCGCTGGTTCGCCACCACCACCGTCTCCGGCGTCTACACCGTCGCCCTCTGGTCCGTAGACACCAGCGACCCCGGCACCGGCACGCTGCTCGCCAGCGCCACCATGGGCAGCGCCCCGAACCCGGGCACGTGGAACACGGTTCCGATCGGCCCGGTCTCCGTCACCGCCGGAACCGCGTACCGGGCCAGCGTGTTCTCCGGTGACGGCCGGTACGTCGCCACCACCAGTTTCTTCGGCAGCGACCTGGTCAACGGCAACATCACCGCCGACGCCGACGGAGACACCGTCGCCGGGAAAACCATCTCCCAGGGCACGTTCCGGATCAACGCGTCGGCGGGCTACCCGAACAGCCCCGGCAGCCAGACCAACTACTTCGTCGACGTCGACTACACCGCCGGGGCGGGCGGCCCGGTCACCCACAACGCCGACGCCACGCTGGCAGCCACCGGCACCCTGTCCGGGGCGGCGACCCGCGACACCAGCACCACCGCCACCCTGGCCGCCAACGGCACCCTCACAGGCACCGCTACCAAGACCACCAGCGGCACAGCCGCCCTGGCGGCGACCGGCACTCTGGCGGCAACCGGCGTCCGCACCCAGGACGCCACAGCCACCCTCGCCGCAACCGGCGGCCTCTCCGGCACCGGACTCCGCACCACCGACACCACGGCCACACTCGCCGCCACCGGAGCACTCACCGGCACCGCCGCCCGCACCCAGGCCACCACGGCGGCCCTGGCCGGGCTCGGCGAGCTCACCGCCACCGGCACCACCGGCGGCGACCAGACCGCCACCCTCACCGCCACCGGCAGCCTCACCGCCGCCGGCGAACGCACCGCAGCCACGACCGGCACCCTGAGCGCCACGGGGGCACTCACAGCCACCGGCACCACCACTCGCCTCGGCACGGCGGTTCTGTCCGCCACCGGGACACTCACCGCGGCAGGCGACGTCACACCACCAGGCGTCGAAACCGCAACACTCTCCGGCACCGGCGCACTCAGCGCCACGGCAGTGCGCACTGCCGTCGACACCGGCCTCCTCGCCGCTGTTGGTGCCCTCACCGGCACCGTCGCCCGCGCCACCTCGGCCATGGCGACCCTTGCTGGTCTCGGCAGCCTGACTGCCACGGCGATCATCGTTCCGCCTGACGGGGCCACCTCCGCGCCCACCAGCGCGCTCCGCACCACCACGAGGCCAACCGTCCTGGCGACGGTCTCCCGGCCGCTGGTTCTCCGCACTGGCCGACCACCCACCTGACCGCCTGGAGGCGCCCGTGCCCAGATACCTGCTCGGCCAGGGCGTCAACCTGGAGCACACCGTCTACGACCGGGACGGCGCCCTGGCCGCCGCGACCGTGGTGTTCACTGCCACGCCCACCGTCGGCAGCCCGGTCATCCCATCCGTCGCCTCGCCGAGCCTCGGCATCTACCGGGCCGCCACCTTCGAACCCACAGACCTCGGCCAGTGGACCTACAAGGTGGCCGTCACCGGCCCCGTCACCGACGCCCGCTTCGGCGCCTTCCAAGTCGTCGACGGCTCCACCCTGGCGGTCCCGCCGACCGGCGCGTACGCGTCCCAAGCCGACCTGTCGGACATCCTGTCCCCGCTGCCCGACAACGCCGACCAGCTGCTCATCCGCGCCGCCCGGGAGATCGACCGGGCACTCCTCGCCGCCGTCTACGACATCACCGACCCGGTGTACGTCGAGGCGCTGCGGCAGGCCTCGCTCGAGCAGATCGCAGGCAACGCCCAGGACGGCGACTCCACTGGGCTCGGCGGCATCCTCACCACGATCACCAGCTTCACGATCGGCAAGCTCCAGGGCACCAAGGCCGCGACGCCCACCAGCCCGGTCCCGCGCACCAACGGGCTCGTCGACCAGGCCTGGCTCACCCTGCAGGCCGCCGGCCTCACCGGTGGCCAGCCCGGCGAACCGTGGGGGTACTGCTGGTGACCTGGGAAGAGTTCCTCGCCTCCGTCGGCCTCACCCCGCACACCGTCACCGTTCAGGCCTGGACCGGCTCTGGCGCCTACGGCGACACCTTCGCGGCCGCCACCAGCCTCAGCCCCTGCTACATCGAGGACGTCCGCCGTGCCGTGACCGTGCAGACCGTCGACGCCTACGGCAGCGAGCACCTGAGCAGCACCACGGTGTTCGCCCCGCTCGACCCGGAGATCAAGCCGGGGTCGCTCGTCACCGTCCCCTGGCGGTCCCGGCCAGCCCGCGTGCTCGCCGCCGCCCGGCTGACCGCCCCCGGCCTCGCTCTTCCCGAGCACCAAGAGATCAACCTGGAGTAGCCGTGGACCGTGAGGCAAGCGACGGGTACCGGCTCGCATGGGACGACGACCGCATCCTCGCCGCCATCCGCGGCGCCTCCATGGAAGGCCTCGAACTCGCCGCCGAACACCTGCTCCAGGCGTCCTCCGTCCTCGTGCCGCTCGAAGAGGGCGACCTGGAGCGGTCCGGCGAAGTGTCCACCGATGCCGACGACCAGGCCGCCGCCGTCTCCTACGACCGCCCCTACGCCGTCCGTCAGCACGAGGAACTCACCTGGCGCCACGACGCAGGACGGCAGGCGAAATACCTCGAGCAGCCCATGACCGAGGAACGCGACACGATGCTGCAGCTGCTCGCCGGCCCGCCCCGCGACCTACTCGGAGGCTGACATGGCGATCGGCGACGGCTTCACCAGCCGGCTACTCGGCGGCCTTGCCGAACACCTCCAGGACGCGGGCATCGGCACCTGGGATCCCACCGGCGCCGCCTACTCGAGCAACGCGACGGCGATCGTGATCCGGGACATCCCCGCCCAGCCGGACCGGCTCATCACGCTCGCTGCGTACCCGCTCGGCACGAACCTGCCGGGCATGGCCGACCACCGGCTCGGCGTGCAGATCCGGCTGAGGGCCGGCCAGGACCCACGCGACTGCGACGACCTCGCCGACCAGATTTTCGACCTGCTCGACGGCGCATCCGGGCTCACCTGGGGAGGCATCCCCGTCAAGGACATCGTCCGCTCCTCGTACACGTCGATGGGCCGCGACGGCTCCCGGCGCTGGGAGCGGTCGGAGAACTACCACGTGGACGCCATGCGTCCGACCAGCAACAACACCGACTAGGAGGTCCGCATGGCCACCACACCCAGCACCCGCGTCACCGTCCTCGCCCGCAAGTACCGCATCGACCTGGACACCGCCACGTTCCCCGCCAGCAGCTACTTCCAGCTGATGGGTGTGGAAGAGGCGAAGCTGACGGAGACGCTGCGCACGGAAGACGACGAGGCGTACGAGGACGGTGGCGCCGCCCGCGACGCGGTCACCGGCTACAGCTGGCAGATCGAGGGCAAGATCGCCTTCTCGACGAACGCGGCCGGATCGGCTGTCGACACGCAGCACGCCTTCCTCCGGACCAAGTACAAGGCCCTCCGATCCGCGAGCGCCCAGGCCTCGGAGTTCGGGGTGCGGTTCTACAACCGCGACGGCCTCGACGACGGGCACAGCTCCGAGGGCCGCGCGTACGTCAAGGAGTGGAAGCAGTCCGGCGGCAAGGGCCGCGAGGTCATCGACTTCGTCCTCATGGGACAGGGGCCGCTCGCCGACATCGCCAATCCGCTCGCCTCCGCGCTCCCGGCCATCACCAGCCTGTCCCCGGCCGCGGCCGGAACCGCCGCGGGTGGCCTGATCCAGATCTTCGGCCAGAAGTTCACCGGCGCCACCGCGGTGACCTTCGGCGGCGTCGCCGCAACCACATTCGTCGTGAACAACGACGGGCTGATCACCGCGCAGAAGCCCGCGCTCACCGCCGGCACCCGGGACGCCGTGGTCACGACACCGGCCGGCGCCAGCCCGAACACCGCCGCCGACGACCTGGTGATCAGCTGACGTGGCATTCGAGGAACTCACCAACTACCTCGTCGCCGAGCCACTGAAGCTGCCCGTCAAAGGCCGGACGTACGAGGTCCCGCCCGCGTCGGCGGAACTCGGCCTGTGGTGCCGCTCCATCTACTCGGCTGGCGTCGCCGAGGACGAGGACGAGGAGCGCGAGGCGAGGGCCCTGGCGCCGAAGCTGCCGGGAAGCATGACGCTCTCGCAGCGGGTCCTCGGCCCGGTCTGGGACGCCATGGTGCGTGACGGTGTCGAGGACGAGTACATCGAGTTCTGCGGCAGCACGGCGTTCATCTGGATCGTCCGGGGCGAGGAAGCCGCCGAGCTGTTCTGGAAGTCCGCTGGGGACCCGGGAAAACTGCAGAGCCCGGCGAACCGCCAGGAGCGTCGGGCAGCGGAGAGGACTGGCGCGACCAGTACGGGCGGGGCCAGCGAGACCCCGTCACCGGGCTCTACGAGTGGTACGAGATCCCGCCGGAAGTCCAGGCGCGGGAGTCGGCCCCGGTAACCACCTGGGCCGACCTGCTCGTGCACTGGGCCGCGATCGAGGCCGACCTGCATTCGGAGTATGGCATCGACGTCGAGGACCCGGGGCTGATGGCGTCCCGGTCCTGGCGCTGGCTCCAGACCCGGATCGTCGGCCTGCTCAGCATGCCCAAATCCAGGCTGTCTCTCGCGATGAAACCCCCACCTGAGCACGAGCCCGTGCCCGACGAGTAGGAGGCCGGGATGGCGCTGAAGCTGGGCGAGCTTGTCGCCATCCTGAAGACCGACGACCGGCCCTTGGAGAAAGGGTTGGGCGACGGCAGGCGCAAGGTTCGTGCGGCTGGGCAGGCGATGCAGGCCGACGCCGCGACCACGGCGGCCGGGATCGCCCGTAACTGGGGCTCTGCTGGTGCCCGGGGTGCGGACGCGTTCACCCGCGACGCCGGCGGGCGGCTCCGGGACACGAAGGGCCGGTTCGTCACCGCTGCCGAGCAGGCTGCGATCGAAGCGGCGATCGCCATGGGCCGTGCCGGCCGGGAGGGCGGCGAGGGCTTCACCCGGGACGCGAACGGCCGGCTACGTGACGGCCGGGGCAAGTTCGTCAGCGAAGGCCGCAACCTGGGTGGTGCGGCTGCCGAAGGCATCGGCGGTGGGATCCGGGGCGGGTTCGGCGTCGTCAGCGGCGCGATGTCGTCGTTGATGGGTGTGATCGCACAGTCCGGCGGGCCGATCATCCAGACGCTGGCGTGGTTCGCTGCTCTCGGTGCGGCGGCGGCCAGCTCGGCTTCCGCGATCGGTGTCCTCGGTGGTGCGCTCGGTTCGCTGCCCGGCCTGATCGGCGGCCTCGGTGCCCTCACCGGCGTCCTCGGGCTCGGGTTCATGGGGCTCGACGACGCCTTCAAGAAGGTCGGCGGTGGGGGCGGATCCGGTGCGGCGATGGTCGACCGGGCTTACCAGATCGCCCAGGCCGAGCGCCGGGTCCGGGACGCGAACGAAGAGGTCACGGCCAGCCAAGAGAACCTGACTCGCGCCCGTGTCCGTGCCAAGGAGGCACAGGAAGACTTGGCCCGCGCGGAACGGCGTGCGGCCGAGAACCTTCAAGATCTCAGCCGGGATCTGGCCGGGGCGAAGCTCTCCCAGGAGTCAGCTGCGCTCCGCGTGACGGAAGCTGAGGTCGCCTACCAGGAAGCGCTGCGCCGTCCGTGGGAGCCGCTCGCCATCCAGCGCGCCGAGCTCGCGCTCCGGGAGGCTCAGCACGCGGCCGAGGAGTCCAAGGACCGCGTCGAGGACCTGGGCGAGGAGCACGCTGAGGCGGCCAAGAAAGGTATCAAGGGCAGCGACGAGGTCAAGGCCGCGCAGGAGCGGCACCGGGCCGCTGTCGACGAGGTGGCGGCTGCCCGTAAGCGGGAACGTGCCGCGGTCGAGGGTGTCGCGGATGCCGAGCATGCGCTGCAGCAGGCACGCAAGCCCGTCGGTGGTGGCGGGGGCGGTGGCGCGGGTCAGGAGATCACAAAGCTCGCGCCGGCTGCTCAGGCCGCCGTTGACGCGATCAAGCGGCTCAAGCCCGCCTTTGAGGATCTTCGTCTGGCCGTTCAGGAGCGGCTGTTCAAGGGCGTGGGTGACCGGATTACCTCGGTCGCTGAGAAGTGGAAGGGCACGCTCAAGTCGCGGCTGACCTCCATGGCCGGCATGGTGAACGGGCTGTTTCACAACCTCGGCGAATCGGTCTCTAAGAAGTCGTTCATCAAGAACATGGATGCCGGGATGGCGTCCTTTGAGCGCATGATCGGCCGGATCGGTGAGGCCATCACGGGCCCGTTCATGGACGCCTGGGGGCGGCTCTCCGCGAAGGCGGGGCCCTTCATGGAGCGTTTCGGTGTACGGCTGGCCAACACCGTCGAGAAGTTCTCGGAATGGATCCGCAAGGCGGACGAGTCCGGCGCGCTGAAGAAGTTCTTCGAGGACAGCGCCGAGACGATGGAGAAGATCTGGGTCGTCGGTGAGGACATCGTCGAGGTCGTCGGGAAATTCCTGGCCATCATTTTCCCGGACGCCAAGGGTGCCACGGATTCGGTGCTCGACGGGGCGCACGTCACCCTGGAGCGGATCTCCGCGTGGCTGGACCGGCCGGAGAACCAGCAGAAGATCAAGGACATCATCGAGCAGGTCAAATCCTTGGTCAGGTGGTTCGAAAAGGCCGGTGAAAAGGTCGGCAGCTGGTACAACACGGCCAAGACCACCTATGACCGGATCAAGGCTGGTGGAAACGCCTTGATCACCTGGGTGCGCGGGCTCCCTGGCCGGATCTCTTCCGCCGCGTCGGGCATGTGGAACGGGCTCAAGGAGAGCTTCAAGGGGGCCGTGAACTGGGTGATCGCGAGGTGGAACAACCTCTCCTTCAGCCTGCCCTCCGTCAGCACGCCGTTCGGTGTCATCGGCGGCGCCCGCATGGACACCCCCAACATCCCGTACCTCGCCCAGGGCGGCATCGTGCCGGCCACCCCCGGCGGCCGGCTCGTCGGCGTCGCTGAGGGCGGCGAGGACGAGGCCGTCATCCCGCTCAGCAAGCTTCGGGACCTAATGGGCCGCACCGTGCTGGAACTCCGCTCGTCCGGCGCCGCCATCGACGACCTACTCGTCGAGATCCTGCGCGGCGCGATCAAGTGGCGCGGCGGCGACGTCCAGGTCGTCCTCGGCCAGTAACAGGGGAGGCGCTCGTGGCCGACTTCGGTGCCCAGATCCAGATCGACGGGGACTGGATTGACGTCTCCGTCCTCACCTCCGACCCGGCCCGGATCACCGGCGGCCGGCAGAAAAACGCGGTGGTCGGTGATCCGACCCGGTGCTCGTTGACGCTGCGCAACGACGACGGCGACCTCAGCTCCCGGAACCCGAGGTCGCCGTACTTCGGCTACCTCGGCCGGTCCACGCCGATGCGCGCGTGGGCGCGAGACGACACTCACCTGTGGATCAGCGTCTCCGGTGACATCGCCTCGACCCCGGACGCCGCGGCCCTGGATATCACCGGGGACCTGGACGTGCGGATCGACGTGGAGCCGCTGACCTGGGACCTCGACTCCATCCTCAGCCTGTGCGGGAAGTACAACACCACCGGGAACCAGCGGTCGTGGGCGCTGTGGATGCGCTACCTCGCCCCTACCTTCCGCTGGTCGCCGGACGGCACGCTGGCGTCGGCGATCACGGTCGAGGCGACGGAGAACATCGTCCCGGCTGGGTCCGGGCGGTGCGCGATCCGCGTGACCTTGGACGTCAACAACGGCAGCGGCGGCTGGACCGTGGTGTTCTACACCTCCGACACGATCGGCGGCACGTGGACGCAGCTCGGCGATCCCGTCACCGGTGTCGGGGTCACGAGCGTGTACTCCGGGACTGCGCCGCTGCGGGTGGGCTACAACGACCTGGCCTCGGCGGACGGGACCGGCCGCTATCACGCGATGCAGCTGCGTAACGGCATCGCTGGCTCGGTGGTGGCCAACCCGGACTTCACGGCCCAGACGCCCGGGGCGACGTCGTTCGCGGACTCCACCGGCAAGACCTGGACGCTCACCGGTGCCGAGCTCCGCAACTTCGACGTCCGCGTCTGCGGCGAGGTCGCCGACTGGCCCGTCCGCTGGGTCACCTCCGGCCGGCGCAAAACCGCGCCGGTGGAAATCGGCGGCTGGCTGCGCCGCCTGCAACAGCCGTCCGAGCCGCTCCGGTCCCCGCTCTACCGCGAGGCCACCGCCGCGGCGAACCTGCCGCTGATGGTCGGCTACTGGCCCTGCGAGGACGGCTCCGACGCCACCAGCATCGCCTCCGCCCTCGCCGGCGGCACCGCCATGACCATCACCGGAGAGCCGGACCTCGGCTCGTCCGAAGCCATCCCCGGCAGCGCCCCGCTACTCGGGTTCACGTACGGCACGACGCTGACCGGCAAGCCGAACACCCACACCGGCACCGGCGTGATCGCGATGCGGATGGTCGCCGACGCCCCTGCCACCGGTTGGCTCGCCGACGCCGTCCTTGCCGAGGTCCGGGCTGTCGCCGGATCCGCCACGCGGTGGGTTCTCGAGGTCAGCAGCACGGGCCAGCTGCGGCTGCGTGGCCTGGACTCCACCGATACGGAGATCGCCGACACCCTCTACATCAACTTCGACGTGCTCGGCCGCCGTCAGATGATCGGCTGGCAGCTCACCCAGACCGGCAGCGACATCTACTGGCAGGTCTTCGTCCGGCGTATCAACGCCGACCTGACGGTGACCGAGCTTGGGCTCGACGGGACCTTCAGCTCCCGGACGGTGGGCCGGTCCTCGCAGGTTCGGATTTCCCCGAAGGGCGAGCTGGAGGGCGGAGGTGCCGGGCACGTCATGCTCGGCACCTCCGCCACCCTGGCCGCGGGCATCGACACGGCGATCGTCGGCAACGACGGCGAAACCGCCGGCCGGCGCCTGCTTCGTCTCGGCGAGGAGCTCGGCATCCCGGTCCGGATCATCGGCGACCCGGACAACACCGAGCGGATGGGCCCGCAGCAGCCCGGCAAGGCGCTTGAGCTGTTCACCTCGTGCGCGGCCGTCGACCGCGGCCTGCTCGGCGAGGCCCGCGACGCGATGATGCTCGAGTACCGGACCAGGTACAGCCTCTACAACCAGGTGCCGCGGGCAACGCTGGAGTACGGGCAAGAGGGCGAGTCCCCGCACCTGGAACCCGACGAGCCGACCGAGGACGTTGTCAACGATTACACCGCCGAACGTCGGGCGGGCAGTAGCTACCAGGCGACGGCGACGGCCGGCAGGCTCAGCATCCAGGAACACCCCGTCGGCGTCGGCCGGCGGCCCGGCAGCGACACCCTGGACCTCGAGACCGACGACCAACTCCACGACGTCGCCTGGTGGGAGGTCCACCTCGGCACGTGGGACGAGTACCGGTACCCCGTCGTCCGGATCCCGCTGACGCGGCTGGTCGACGCGGGGAAACCGGAGGTGGCGCGGGCGATCGCGGCCGCCGGACCGGGCGACCGGATCGTGATCACCGATCCGCCGGATTGGCTGCCGCCGTCGCCGATCGACCTGCAGGTCCACGGCTGGGCCGAGACGATCCGCCCCCGGCGTCGGGAGATCCAGTTCAACACGGTGCCGCACGGACCGTGGGTGGTCGGCGTGGCGGGTGTGGACCTGGCCGACTCCGACGGCACCACGCTCGTCTCCGGCCTGGCGGTGGTCACCCCCGGCACGTCCCAGGCCGTGAGCGTTGCCGTGGTGGGCACGCCGTGGTCGCTGGCCTCGGTGGTGCCGATGGTGATGTGGGTCCTGCACCCGTCCGGCGCGAAAGCAGAGCGCGTCACCGTGACGGCGGTCAGCGGGGCCACCAGCCCGCAGACGTTCACGCTCACGCGCGGCCTGGACGGCTACACCCTGGCGCACTCTGCTGGCGCCGCTCTCGTGCTTGACCAGCCGTTGCGCTGGGCCCGATAGGAGGACGTCTGTGGCCATCATTCCCGGCCTGCCGGTCACACCGTCCAGCCTGGACGACATCGACGAGCGCATCCCGGCCACGACGGTCAAGACCACCTCGGAGACGAGGACGTCGACGACCACGCTGGCCAACGACGGCGAGCTGTTCGGCATCACCCTCACACCGGGCATCTGGGAAGTCGACATGCTCCTGGCGATGATCGGCGGCGCGGGCGCGATCGCGATCAAGACGCGGTGGAGCTTCACGGGCACGTGGAACGTGCCCGTCCGCTACGTCACGGGCCCGACCGCCGCGAACACGACCGGCCCGAACGGCGCCGTCTCCACCCAGACAGCGCTCTACGCCGCGAACGTCGACGCCGTCTACGGCCTCACGTCGTCGGCGATCTGGCAGGGCGTCCGCGAGCAGTCCCGCTGGGTGGAGGTCACCGTCACCGGGCTCCTGTCCCTGCAATGGGCACCGAACGTCTCCTCGGCCACCTCTGGCGGGCTCCGCCAGAGCTCCACTGTCACCGTCCGCAAGATCTCGTAGGAGCAGCTTCATGTCCAAACTCACCTGGCAGGCCGTGGGCCTGACCGCCGTGATCGGCGCTCTCGGCGTCGCCCTGGCCACGCTGGCCGCGTGGCCGGCCAGTGACGTCATCGCCGTCTGTGCGGTTCTGGCCGGGATCAGCGGCGGAGCGCTCGCCGGCACCGCAGCGGTGAGTGGTGTTCAACAGCAGGTCGCCGCGGTACATGCCGAGACGACCGCGCAGACCGGCACGCTCCAGACGATCGAGCACCGAACGAACGGGGAGCTGGACGCCCGGATCCGCGCCGGCTCGCGTGACGCTGCGGACCAGGTGCTCGCCGAGCTCCGCGAGCAGGGCGTGATCCGATGACCGCCGCAGACGTCGGTGCCCTGCCGCCGGTCGACCTGGTCGAGGTTGCCCCAGACTCGGCCGACCAGGTTGGTCCGCCGCCGCACTGCCCGGGCCACGACGACGAGGACCAGGAGGAGGCCTGAGATGGCGACGCTGCTCGGCTTCACCGTCCCCGCGCCCGGCGCCGCGGTGGCCACGTACTTGGTGCCCGGCACCAGCATCAAGCTGACCCTCGCGCGTGAGGTCGCGCCGCTGCTGCTCGGCCTTGCCAGGGATTTCGACCGTGAGGTGGAGGAGTTGATCCCGGGCCAGTGTGGGGGCTTCAACCCGCGCCGGATCGCCGGTACGTCGTCCTGGTCGCGGCACGCGATCGGTGCCGCGGTGGACCTGAACTGGCTGGTGCACCCGCAGGGGCGGCGGAACACTTTTACCCCGTCGCAGCGGGCCAAGATCCGGGCCATTCTGGGTCGGTACTCGCACAACGGCGTCAAGATCATTCGCTGGGGCGGTGACTACTCCCGCCCCGACGACATGCACTTCGAGATCAACGTGTCGCGCACCGCGGCGATCGCCGCGGCCAAGGCACTGCAGGGCAGCGGTAAGCCGGCCGGCGGACCGAAGCCGGGCAGCCGCACCCTGCGCATCGGCGCGGTCGGCCCGGACGTCGCGTTCCTGCAGCGGTGGGTCGGGGCGAAGGACGACGGCCGGTTCGGCCCGGCCACCCAGGATCGGGTGCGCCGCTACCAGCGGATCGTGGGAGTCCCTGTGACCGGCGTGGTGGACGCGCGCACCTGGGACAAGATCCTCGGCCGGTAGCCCGCTGCATGCCGCCCGGCGCACACTGGCCGCATGGGCGGCGACAAGATCATGAGCCCGGAGCTGTGGCAGTGGGTGAAGGCCCGCGCGGACCGGGACTACGGCGGGGACTGGCGCCCCGTCGCGGTGGAAGCGCTGGAGCGGATGCGGGCTGCGGAGACTTCACCGGACCCGTGGGCCGAGGTGGAGGCCGGCGCCCTCCACCGGGCCCGGAACCGGCCTGATCGGTAGGGCCGGTCTCCCGGCCCCGGCTCTCAGCCCCAGACGACCAGGCCGACCGTGTCGCGGCCGAGCGGGATCTGGCAGGCCCGGTCGTCCTCCGTCTGCTCGAGGCGGGCGGGATCGTGGGCGGCGGTGAAGGTCGGCTCGGTGCGGAGCAGGTGGCGGACGCCGGCGGCGGCCTCGTCGAGGCTGAGGTCGGCCCGGCGGAAGATCTCGACGGTGCGCATCCAGCCCTCGCCGCCCTGGGTCTTCCAGGTGCCGTAGGCCTGGCGGATCTCGGTGGCGGCCTTCTCGGCGGTCATCTCGCGCATCTCGTTCTCCCTCGCTCGTTTGCATCCTCAGCTTAGGCCCAACGTTGGGCCCAACGCTAGGCCTAACTGTCCCGCGAATGGATGACACCACTAGGCCCAACGTTGGGCTAACGTGGAGACCATGAGCGAGCACGACACCACCCGCCTCCAGGACCTCGGCAAACGTCGGCAGCGGCTCGCCGCGCAGATGGCAACCCTCGACGAAGAGCTGAAGCCCGAGATCTTTGCCGCCGCTCAGGCCAAGGTGCCCCAGAAGCTGATCATCGGCTGGACCGGCATGGCACGCGAGAGCGTCCGGCTCGCCAGCATGACCCCCGAACAGCGCGAGGACGAGCGAGCCAAGCGCCGTACTGCCGCGAACCGAAACTGAGAGTCGCCCTCGTCACCAGGCCCAGCGCCTGGTGACGAGGGCGCTTTCGTCGTTTCTGAGTACCGTCGATATCAGCCGAGATCCGCACCCCGCCCACAACCAGGGGAGCACCAATGCCCGCCACCATCGGCGAACCACAGAACATCGGCGCCCAGGTCGCCTACTGGCGCAAACGCCGCGGCCTCAACCAGCGCGCCGCCGCAGGCCTCGCCGGCATGAGCCAGCCGTACCTCAGCCTCATCGAGCGCGGCATCAAACCCGTGAACAACCGCTCCACCCTCGTTGCTCTCGCCCAGGCCCTGAACGTGTCCATCGCCGACCTCACCAGACAGCCGGGCGACCCCACCGACGCCACCAAGGCGGCCGCGGCCGCGCACGTGCCGGCCATCCGGGAGGCTCTGATCCGGCGCGAGGTCGGCGAGCTCGTCGAGCCGCACCACGACGTCCGCGAGCTGATGATCGCGGGCGGGGCGTACGACTTCGCGACCGTCGCCCCGCAGCTGCCGAACATGCTCGGCGGGCTCCGCGGCGGGGACCTGGTCCAGGTCGCGCACGTCGGCGTCTACACCCTCAAGCACCTCGGCTACGCCGATCTCGCCCGGGACGCTGCCCGGCTGGCCGTCCAGGAGGCACGCGAGGTCGGCGACCCGGCCTGGATCGGCATCGCCGAGTTCATCCGCATCCTGGCGATGCCGCCGGAGATGCCCGGTGCCCCGACCCGCCTCGCCCAGCGCATCGCGGACGAGATCCAGCCGCACATCGGCGATCCGGAGGTCCGGCAGGCGTACGGGATGCTCCACCTCCACGCCGCTCTACGCGCTGCTGTGGACCGGCGTGGGGACGTCGCGCACGACCACCTGCGGGAGGCGGAGGAGGCTGCACAGTCGCTCGGTGAACCCGTCGACCTGGGTCTTGCACGGTTTGCGTTCGGGCCGACGAACGCCGGTTTCTGGCGGGTGGCCGTCGAGCTCGAGTTGGGTGAGCCTCGGCGGGCGATCGAGGCCTCGGAGCTGATCGCGCCGGGGCGGATCCCGCTGGCGAACCGGCAGGCCCCCTACTTCGCTGATCTTGGGAATGCCTACGTCCAGACGGGCAGAGACCACGAGGCCATCGCGATGATGCTCCGGAGTGAAGCCGCCGGCCCGCAGTGGTTCCGCCTGCGGCCGACCATCAAGGACTCGGTCGGTTCGATCGTCAGGCGGACCAAGCGGAACGCGCTGACCAAGCAGATGCGTCACGCTGCCGTCGCTGTTGGACTGTCCGACCTGGTCAAGGACTGATAACCGGAAGTCATCAACGCACCCGGTGTGCGCTCGTAGCGTGCCATTCGCGACGGCGCCCAAGGTGTGGGCCGGGAGGTGGCCGTCGCCGCGGCGGTGGGTCTGGCGTCCAGCAGCGCCGGCCCGCCGCCGCCCTAACTCCCGGATCTCGGTGGAGGCGGCCATGGTGGCGCACACGGTCCATCAATCAGTTCTCGGGGTCCTCGGCGATCGGCTGTTGCGGGTGTCGAGCGATCCAGTCCTCGACGTCCTCGATGAGCCACACCTGGACCCCGCCCGGCAGGGTGTCGAAGGGCTCCGGGAAGTTGCGCCGGCGGTCGTTGGTGATCTGCAGGGCGTATTGGCGGGTGACGCTGAGTCGCTTGGCGATGTCACCTGTCGTCCACAGCTTCCGCGCCTTCGCCACGATGATCACCGTAAGCACCACGGCAGTCCACCGTGGACGTTACCAGCGTGTTTACCATCGACAACTGCCCGTGTAGCCTCGATCGCACGGGTAGCGGCCGGCCGGTTGAAAGTGGGCCCGGCTGCGCCGCACCCACTGGCGGTGGGCCTCGCCGCCCACACGGTGAGGCCCACCGCCGTCCCATCCCCGAGCACCCCTCGGAGGAGCTGGGCATGACCACCTACACCCTGAGACACGGCCGCATGCGGCACATCCTGCGGCCCTGGCGCGTGGACTGCCGCTGCCGCTTCGAGGTGTTCCCCTGCCCGCCGGTACGCATGGGCGTCGCCCGGCCAGCCGTGCTGACGGCCTGGCGGCTGTGGTGACCAGCCACGAGCCGCTCTGGCCCCAAGGGCTGTGCGCCGGCTGCGGCCTGCTCTGGCCGTGTGAGCCCGTCGTCGCCCAGCTCGTCGACGAGCACGGGCTCGGCCTTCCCCTGTCCGCGGCCCTGTGGAAGCTGTTCGACCAGGCCGCGCACGCCGTCCCCACTGCCCCGGTGCTGGCGCTCTACGAGCAGTGCATCCGCCAACCGCTCGCCTTGGCCGAGAAGCTGAACAGAGGTGACCGACGATGAGAGACTTGAGACCCGGCGACATGGTCCGGCTCGGCAAAGCCGCGTCCGTCCAGTTCGCGACCCCGATCCTGTTCCGCATCATCCGGGTGCTGCCGCGGCAGACTTACGTGGGCTGGGTGTGGCTGGACGGCTACGAGATGAGCGGCGGTATCGCGGTCGAGCGGCGCGAGGTCTTCGTCCAGTGGCTCGGGATCGAAGCGATCGGCTACGGCCCCTCCCGCCGGACGCGGAACGACGGTCCGGCTCAGCGACGTCCGCTCGCTGCCCAACGCTCCAAGTCTGACCGCGTGTAGAGATCGGCCTTACCCCGCTTGCCGCGCTTGGCCGGCACCTGGCCGACGTTCCGAGCCAGCCGCTGCCTCGCCGCTGAGTACTTCCAAGGCAGCACACCGGCGTCGATGGCGTCCTGCAACGTCATCATGTCACTGTCACCTGTGACATCCCTGCTCAGGCCCTCATCAGGCTCTTTTGTGACCTTTGCTAGGGCACGTGCCTCTGCGGTTGTCAGGTAGGCCACCTGGACCTCTGTCGCAACCCCGCCGATGACGATCTGCCACCGGCCGAGCGTGCGGCTGGCCCTGGGCATGCTGGCCTCGGGAACCAGCATCTTCCAGGCGTTCGCCGTGTACCTAGCGAGGCAACGGATGCCGAAGTTTTCTCTGGCCTCGGGGCCTCCGATGGCTCGTGCGGTGAGCATCTGCGCGATCGCCAAAATGTTGACCTTGGCACTGCGGCCCATGAAGAGCAGGTCGCCCAGCGCGGCGATCGCTGGGCTCTTCTTCGGATCCCCCTTGCCGCGGATCTCCGCCCAGTAGTTGGCGAGCATGCCGATGGTGGCGTTGAGCTCTTCGCAGATCACTAGGATGCGCGGGCCCGGGTCCCAGTCGTCGGCCTCGCTGAACGCCATGTCGTTGCGGAGATCGGCGATCTCAGCTGCCTCGATCAGCGCGTTGTGCATCTGCGCTGGCTTCGTGCAGTACGTGACGCCGTCGAGGTTCCGCGCCCAGCGGTGGCTGCCCTTGCGGTCGAGGATGATGACCTGGCCGCCGCGGCGAAGCACCTGCACGGCAATGTCCATAGCGAACACGCTCTTACCGGCGCCGGTTCCGGCCGACACGGCGATGTGGGGGCTGTCGTCCTTCAGGCTCAGGATGACCGGCCGGTCACCGGCGCCCTGGCCGATGTAGAACTCCCACTCTTGCAGCCGCGGCAGGTGCTCGAGCAGCTGGTCGACGCCGACAGACGAGGGCGGCCTCTGCCTCACAGTCCACCGGGCGCGCACGTTTGCGCCGACCTGGTGCCACGACTCGACCAGGTCACTGACGGGGATCTTGGCGGTGATGATGGCCGACACCAGCTGCCGCTGTTCCTTCGTCAGGTAGGGCGTGGCTGCGGTCAACTCGATCCTGGGGCCGAGCTTCTCGCCGGGCCGGCGGAACCAGTCCAACCGCTTGGTGAGCGGATACACCCAGCCCTGAACCGTCCAGACGGCCCGCTGGATGTGTTCCGGCAGCCACCGCAGGATCGGCTCCAGGTACGTGCCGTACCGGACACGCACCCACTCCTCTGCCGGTGACAGCGGCTTCGCGAGACGGGGTGTGAGCTGGCCGAGGCCGGGGTCGACATGCAGGTCGACGCGTACGTCTTTCAGCCCGAGAGCCGGGCCGATGGCGGCAAGGGTGGGTGTCACGTATTCATTCCGGAACCGGATGCGACCCCACCGGCGCCGGGCGCGCCAGAGGGCGACGGCCGCGAGCATCGCAACGACGGCGACGGACTCCTGCGGCCACGCCCACACCACGCCGGCAAGCGCGGGCATGCCGATCCGGAGCGCCTGCCGCTGGTAGCCGGCCAGCTGGCCGAGCCCTGGCCGGAGGTAGGGGTATCCGTCCGCGCCGCAGAGCGGCTGACCGGACAGATACCGCAGTACGAGAACGTCCAGGACGTCCCGCTGCTTACCGGATGCCTCGTCGGTCACGCTGGCGAGCGGACGAGGTGCGCGAGAGCTGCGCCCATGCCGAGGACTGCGACGGGGATGCAGGAGACGATGGTGGTGATCCACCAGGGGGCTGAGGTCCAGCCGGCGGCGACCATCAGGTGGTAGGCGACCTGGCCGGCCGCGCCGAGGGCGAGGCTGCCGATGGCGGACCAGCGAGCGAATGTCAGTGCCCGGCCGTGGATTCGTCCGGACAGCCACACGTAGAGCGCGAATGCCGCGTACGTCTCCAGGCCCACGGGCAACGTGATGGCGGTGTTGATCTGGATCCGGTCGGCGCCGGGAATGCCGGGGAACGGGCGGACGACGCCGAAGCCGGTGAGCCGTCCGAGGTCGACCCAGCCGGACCAGATCGCGACGAACGCGGGCAGGATCAGGCCGAGGACCGGCCACGTCCGGACCGGGGTCGGGGCGGCCGGGACCGGATCGGCGACCTTGATCTTCTGGACCGTCTCGGGCTCCACCGGTGTGGGGGCCAACGTCGGCATGGTGGCCGGCTCGGGGGCGGGGGCGAGACGGGGCCGGGATGGCAGCCGGAGGTGCCGAGGGCGGGGCCCCCGTGCCTGGACACGGGCCATGGCGGCGCGGAGGCCGCGCTTGCGCTCGGACTGGTGTTGCTCTCGTTCGGACGTCAGACGATCGTGAATGTCGGTGGCCGTCTGCCAGCCCACCCCGAGGATCTTGCGTAGGGCGGTGCGTGCCGGGATCGGGCCGGTGCCGACGGCGTCACGGGCCTGCTTCAGGGCGGCCTCCGGGATGCGCGTGCTGGTGTCGGTCGACATGCGCCCCATGATGGCACAGATGGAACAGTTGGAACATTAGAGGGTCTAGGCGGGTGTATCACCAGGGCGTACGGGGTGGACCGATACGATCGGCGCGATCGGAACACTCGAGACAGGGGCGCGTGCATGGCGGACCAGCCGGACCTGGAGGCACGCGCCCGGGCGGGCGAGTGGCTACGACCCGGCGACGCGGCCCAGCTGCTCGGTATCGGACGCACGACCATGCACCGGCGGCTTGAGGACGGCACGATCGGCTGGCGGCTGCACGCTGGCGGGCATCAGCGGCGGGTCAACCCGGCCGACGTCATTCGCCTGCTGGAGCAGGCCCGGGCCGAGCACCGCGGTGAGATGCCACAGGCGTAGACGCGACTGCGCCCGGGGCCGTGATCGGTCGGCACCCGGGCGCAGCCTGGAGTGAAGCCAGAGGATCGAAATCGGTCAGCGCTGGTCGGCGGATCCTTCGTCGTCGCCGACGCTGGCGCCGGTGAGCCGGTCAGTGACTCCACGCAGGTAGCCGGTGGCGTATCCCTCGTGAAACGCCGCCAGGGTCTGTTGCTGGCGGCCAGCGGCAGTGGAGTGCCTCCACGCCAGGTAGGCCGGCCAGGAGGCGAGCACGACGGCCAGGAACAGCCAGCTCAGGCTGTGGGTGACCTCCAGCGGCTCGAACTGGCAGAGCCAGAGCGAGCCGGCCGCGCCGGTGGCCGCGAAGAGCCCGGCCTGGATCCACCTGGCGGCCCGTTTGTCTCGGCGGGGCGTGTCGAACTCTGGTGCGCGCTGAGCCTCCGGTCGTGCTGACATACCCCGTCCCTCGTCCCGATTGCGGCCTGGTCTCCCCTGGTTACGACCCCTCGTTACCTGCGGATTGTTGAACCCTAAAACGGTTCAATGATCCAATCGATCATTCGTGCGATCCGCAGACCCGAACCGGTGGGCGGGTGATTGAAAACGGTCGGACTACCCCTATCGGGGGACGTCGCACAACCGGTGCTCGTTAACGGCCCGGAAATATTCGGCTAAATGTCGCCCATAACATTCACGCGATCGTATCCGCGTCGCGCCCGGGCGCTCCGGGCGCTGCGGCCGTACCGCCGAAGCATCTGGGGAGAGTCCCAGCCGTTCAGCTCCATGACGTCGCCCTCGCTGCCCTCATTGTCGAGGTACCGGTGCGTGAAGGTATGCCGGAAAAGATGCGGATAGATCTTGAGATTGCAGGCCTTTCCCCGTCGCACGATCGCCTGATAAAGACCGTCTTCTGTCATCCGGACGAAACGCCGATGCCCGATCCAGAGAGCGTTGACAGCATTCTCGCCGAACTGACCGCCCAGTTTGATGAGCCTCTGCTGCCGCATCCGCAAATAGCGGTCCAACGCGATCGCGGTCTTGGCGTCAAACTTCACGGTACGGGTGCGGTCGGCCTTGCCGGTGACCCGCACCTCCCGCTTCTGCAGGTCGAGGTCGGCCAGGTCGATGCCGGCCAGCTCGCCCAGGCGGATGCCCGTCGACCCGAGCAGACGCAGCACGGCGGCGTCGCGGCGGCTGGTGTAGTCACGCTTGCTCTCCGCGCTCCGGATCAGGGTGCGGAGCTCGTCCTCCTCGATCACCGGCGGGGGGTTGTCGTCGAGCTTCGGCGGCGACGGGATCTTCATCCCGGCGATCGGGTTAGGTGCCTCCTCCTCGAGCGCGTACCAGTTCCACCACTGCTGGAGTGCTCTGCCGATGTTGTTGACGTAGGACCGGCCGTAGCCCTGGCAGCCGGCGATCGGCGGGGAGGCTGGGTTGATCCGGTGAGGGCACGGCTGGCCGCCGGATTGGAGCCAGACGAAGAACAACCTGAGGTGGCTCTTGCGGACGTCGGCCCAGTCGTCGACTGCGGGTTCGTGCGCGTGGATGAGCCAGCCGGCCAGGAGGACGGCTACGTCGGTGTACGTCTCGACGGTTCGGCCCTTGAGGCCTTCGGCTCGCATGCTCAGTTCCCACGACGCGATCCAGGCTCTCAGGGGTCCTGGATCGGCCCTCAGTACCTTTGGATGCTGGCTCATTGGAGATCACCAGCGGACTGCATAAGCGAGTGGTGTCCGTGCATCGTGCTTTCACTCTCCTACGGCAACTTGTTGAGTTTCCGCAGGTGAGAGGGGTCTGTGGGCGCGGTAGGTTTCGAACCTACGACCCCCCGCTTGTAAGGCGGGTGCTCTCCCACTGAGCTACGCGCCCGGTATCAATCACCGGAGCCGTCATCCTACCCTGCCGCTGATCGAGGGATCAGAGGGCGGCGAGGGCGGTACGCCAGGCGGTCTGGTCGCGGGCCTCGCCGGGACCGTTCATCTCGGCGTAGGCGATCGTGCCGGCCCGATCGATCAGGAACGTGCCGCGGTTGGCGAAGCCGCGCTCAGCGTCGAAGACGTCGTATGCCAGCGCCACCCCTCCGTGCGGCCAGAAGTCGGCCAGCAGTGGGAAGTCGAAGTTCTCCTGGTCGGCCCACACCTTGTGGCTGTAGGCCGAGTCCACACTGACGGTCAGGACCTGGACCCCGTCGTTCGCGTAGTCGGCCAGGTTCTTCTGGATCTCGGTGAGTTCGCCGTGGCAGCGGCGACTGAACGCCAGGGGGTAGAAGACCAGCAGGACCGCCTTGCGACCACGGAAGTCACGGAGGCGTACTTCCTGATTGTTCTGGTCCTTGAGGACGAAGTCCGGGGCCTCGGCGCCCACCTCGATCGGCATCCGCCCAGCCTAAACCAGACGCCAGTACAACCAGACCAATGCCGCGTGGTCGGCGCCCGTCTCGGGCGCCGACCTGGAGTGGGGTGGCAGTGAGCTACTTCTTCTTGGTGCCCCGTGGGGAGACCAGGCGTGCACCGGTCCAGTCCTTGCCGGCATTCACCGTGGAGGTCTGCTGCAGGCCCGCGGTGGGGGCCGACTCGCTGATCTCGCTCGGCTCGACGTGTCCGTCGCGGCCGGCCTTGGGGGTCAGCAGCCACACCACGCCGTTGTCGGCAAGGGGGCCGAGAGCATCGGTGAGAATCTCGAAAAGGTCACCGTCGCCGTCGCGGTACCACAGCAGCACCGCATCAACGACCTCGTCGGTGTCCTCGTCGACCATGTCACCGACGCGTTCGGTCAGGGCGTCACGGAGGTCCTCGTCGACATCGTCGTCGTATCCCATCTCCATGACCACCATGTTCGGCTCCAGGCCGAACCGGTCCGCCAGGCTACGTACGCCGTCGGCCTGACCCGCGGTCGCGCTCACTGTCCAAATCCTCCTAGCCGTCAAAAAACACCGTCAAATTGCACCGGAACCTGGGGGTAGTCCACACATTCCAGCGCCGGTGCGCAAGTGGCGCACCGAGTGTGTGGCAATTTACCGTGCCAGCAGGGCGTGGGCACCCTGTGTGATGGCATCCTCTCCCACCAGGACCTCCTGGGCTGCCGGACCCAGCGGAACCGGCACGTCAGCGGCCGCGACCCGGCGCACGGAACCGTAGAAAGATCCGTCCACGAGAGCGGCGAGGACTCCCTCGCCGACGCCGCCGGAGCGCCGCGTCTCGTCGACGATCAGTACGCGCCCGGTCACGGTGGCCTCCCGTACCAGGTCAGCGGTGGGAAGCGGGTTGAGCCAGCGCAGGTCGACGACCCGGGAGCCGTATCCTTCGGCGGCGAGCTGAGCGGCGACACGCAGCGCCATCCGGACGCCGTTGCCGTACGTCACGATGGTCAGGTCCTGGGCGGTGCCGAGCCCGTAGGTGCGGGCGCGGCCGATCGGAACGTGATCCTCGGCCCACGTGCCGGGGGCCGGATAGCTCGCCAGCCACTCGTTGTCGCCTTGTTGATAGAGGTCCCTCGTCTGGTAGAGGGCGACCGGTTCGAGGAAGACGCTGACGGTGCCGTCGATCTCCGCGGCGGCGAGGCAGGAGCGCAGCATCGGCGCGGCGTCGGACGCCCGGGCCGGCACCGCGACGACGAGGCCGGGCACGTCGCGCAGCGTGGCCACGGTGTTGTCGTTGGCCAGGTGACCGCCGATCCCGAACGGGCTCGCGAGGCCTGGCACACGCAGCACCATCGGATTCCGATAGGCGCCTGCCGAGAGGTACGCCAGACCGGCCGCCTCGGTCCTCAGCTGTTCCGCCCCGCCGTGCAGCGCCGAGAGGCAGTCGAGTTCCGGGACCGGGAGCAGTCCGGCCAGCCCGGCGCCGGCGGCGAGGCCGAGGATCGTGGTGGTGTCGGGCGGGCTGTCGAACACGTGAGCCCCGGAGAGCCCCGTGGTGACGCCGTGCCGGCCGCCACGGGTGGTTGCCGGGCCGAAGACCAGCATCCCGGGGTCGGCGGCGAGAGCGTCGATGAGGGTGGCGCCGATGGCCTGCGCGAGGGTCATCGGGCCGGCGTCCTCGGGCAGCCGTCCGCCGAAGACACGCAGCCGGGTGGGCGCTCCGGCGCCGAGGGCCCGGCCGGCGTGCTCGGAGACGGCGTGCGCGACGCGCAGCGGGCGGCGTGGGGCCAGGGTGGCGACGACCTCTGCGGCGGAGGCGAGTTTGGCCTCGCCCAGCACCTCCTCGGCGGCCTTGCGGACCTGCCAGCCGACCTCGTCGTAGCGGGTGAGGACCTCGTCCGGGCCGTACAGCCCGGCCTGGACGAGGAGCCGGGCGGCGGTGATCAGCGGGTCGCGGTCCAGCCCGTCGGCGGGGTCCGGGTCGCCGGGGCTGCCGAGCAGCAGGACGGTGGACAGGTGCAGGACGGCGGGACGGCGCTCGGTGCGTACGAACTCCGCCGCCTCGGCCGCCGCGTCGTACGCCGCGGCCAGGTCGCAGCCGTCCGCGAACGAGTACCGCAGGCCGGGCCGGCCGCGCAGGGCCGCCGCCACCCAGCCGTCCGGGTCGGGCCCGCCGGGTGTGTTGTCCTCGCAGATCAGCAGCAGCGGCACGCGCTGACCGGCGCGTTCGAGCCGGCCGGCCGCGTGCAGGGCGGCGGAGGCGGCGGCGCCACCGGCCCCGCCGTCGCCGAAGGAGGCGGCCACGATCGCGTCGCCGGGCCAGGCCGTCTCGCCGGCCCGGGTGAGCGCGTGCGCCAGGCCGACGGCCCGGGGCAGGTGGCCGCCGGGCGCCGAGACGGCCGGTATCAGGTGCAGGGCGGGGTTGCCGAAGATCTTGGCGCGGCCGCCGGTCGCCGGGTCGCGGACGGAGGCGACGACGCCGCGCAGGACGTCGCGGGCGGCTTCCTCGAGGCGCCGGGCCGTGTCGTGCCCCGACATGCCGGGGTGGTTCGCCGCCCGTACGCAATAGAAGGCCGCGGAGCGGTGATGGAGAAGGGCCGGGTCGTCGCCGCGCAACGCCGCGGCGACCGCCGCATTGCCCTCGTGCCCGGCGGAGCCGATGGTGTGGAATCCCTCGTTGAAACTGCGCAGCCAGCGCGCGGCGAGGTCGAGGTGGCGGCTGGTCAGCTGGGCGTCGAAGAGTTCCCGGGCACGGGCGCCGGTCAGGCCGGCCCCGTCGCGGATCGGGTCGCCGGAGGGACGTCCGGAATCCGGTGGCCGGAGGGCCGAGACCGCATCGCGGAACCGCTCGTCGAGGCTTTGCGGAGTCGTCACGCAATTCAGCATTGCCGACCGCGGCCGGTGATGCCACTGCGAGAAGGATCGATCTGGCGCGCACGGGCCGTCACCCGGTGGTGTACTCAGGGACATGATCTTGTGGTACGCCGCCGCACGCCTGGCACAGTGCGTGTGCTGGCTGACCGGCACCGCGTCCGCGTTCCTGCTGCTCGATCTCTACATTTAGGCTCGTCGGATGCGTACCGAACTGATCACCGTGCGGACCGGCGGCTCACCGGCCGTCGTGGACATCACCCGCGAGGCGGCGAGCTTCGTGCAGTCCGAGAAGGACGGCCTGCTGCACGTCTTCGTCCCGCACGCGACCGCCGGCCTGGCGATCATCGAGACCGGCGCCGGGTCGGACGACGATCTGCTGACGGCGATCGACGATCTGCTGCCCACCGAGGACAAGTGGGTGCACCGGCACGGCTCGCGGGGGCACGGACGCGATCACGTCCTTCCGGCGTGGATTCCGCCGTACGCCACATTGCCGGTGATCAGCGGCCAGATCGCACTCGGCACCTGGCAGTCGATCTGCCTCGTCGACCCGAACGGGGACAACCCCATCCGCCAGGTTCGTTTCTCCTTCGTCAACGGCTGATCAACGGGGACGTCCAAAAGTTACTGGTCAGTACGTGTGTCGAGCGTCGCTGAGACGGCCCGTAGGCGTGACGGACCCCACCGTAAGGGGGCAGGATGGAGACCTATTCCGCGCGATTCGTTACCTAGGGGTCGCACGGACGTCCGACACTCAACCAAGAGGATTGCCTGTGGCCACGGAGCGCAAGCGCCCGGTGATCAGCGATGGCCTGCCGAGCCAGCTTCCCGACATCGACCCTGAAGAGACCAACGAATGGGTCGAGTCGCTCAACGGAGTCATCGACGAACGCGGCGCGAAAAGAGCCCGTTATGTGATGTTGCGCCTTCTGGAGAAGGCTCGGGAGCGACAGGTCGGCGTTCCGCCACTGACGTCCACGGACTACATCAACACCATCCCGCCGGAGCAGGAACCCTGGTTCCCCGGTGACGAGTTCGTCGAGCGCCGGATCCGGGCCTACATCCGGTGGAACGCGGCGATGCTGGTACACCGCGCGCAGCGGCCGGAGATCGGCGTCGGCGGTCACATCTCGACGTACGCGTCGAGCGCCAGCCTCTACGAGGTCGGCATGAACCACTTCTTCCGCGGCAAGGAGCACCCGGGCGGCGGCGACCACATCTTCTTCCAGGGGCACGCGTCCCCCGGCATGTACGCACGGGCCTACCTGGAGGGTCGTCTCACCACCCACCAGCTCGACGGTTTCCGGCAGGAGCTGTCGCACCCGGGTGGCGGCCTCCCGTCGTACCCGCATCCGCGGCTCATGCCGAACTTCTGGGAGTTCCCGACCGTCAGCATGGGTCTCGGCCCGCTGAACGCGATCTACCAGGCGCGCTACAACCGCTACCTGCACAACCGCGGCATCAAGGACACGAGCCAGCAGCACGTCTGGGCGTTCCTCGGCGACGGCGAGATGGACGAGGTCGAGTCGCTCGGCGCGATCGGCCTGGCCGCCCGCGAGGAGCTGGACAACCTCACCTTCGTGGTCAACTGCAACCTGCAGCGCCTCGACGGCCCGGTCCGCGGCAACGGCAAGGTCATCCAGGAGCTGGAGGCCTTCTTCCGGGGCGCCGGATGGAACGTGATCAAGGTCGTCTGGGGCCGCGAGTGGGACGGCCTGCTCGCCGGTGACACCGACGGCGCGCTGGTCAACCTGATGAACGTGACGCCCGACGGCGACTACCAGACCTACAAGGGCGAGTCCGGGGCGTACGTCCGGGAGCACTTCTTCGGCCGTGACCCGCGCACCCGCAAGCTCGTCGAGGGCATGACCGACGACGAGATCTGGAACCTCAAGCGCGGCGGGCACGACTACCGCAAGCTGTACGCGGCGTACAAGGCGGCCACCGAGCACACCGGCCAGCCGACCGTGATCCTCGCCAAGACGATCAAGGGCTGGACGCTGGGCTCGCACTTCGAGGCCCGTAACGCCACGCACCAGATGAAGAAGCTGACCCTGGAGGACCTCAAGGGCTTCCGGGACCGCCTCTACCTCGACATCAGCGACAAGCAGCTCGAGGAGAACCCGTACCTCCCGCCGTACTACCACCCCGGCGAGAAGTCCGACGAGTACGAGTACCTCCAGCAGCGCCGGCGCGAGCTGGGCGGTTACGTGCCGTCGCGGCGTACCAAGGCGAAGTCGCTGGCCATCCCGGACTCGAAGGCGTTCAGCGGGATCAAGGGCGGCAGCGGCAAGCAGAAGATCGCCACCACGATGGCGTTCGTCCGCCTGCTCAAGGACCTCATGCGTGACAAGGAGTTCGGGGCCCGCTGGGTGCCGATCATCCCGGACGAGGCCCGCACCTTCGGCATGGACTCGCTCTTCCCGACCAAGAAGATCTACTCGCCGCACGGCCAGACCTACACCTCCGTGGACCGGGAGCTGTTCCTGTCCTACAAGGAGTCGACGGACGGCCAGATCCTGCACGAGGGCATCAACGAGGCGGGCTCCACGGCGAGCTTCATCGCGGCCGGCACGTCGTACGCGACACACGACGAGCCGATGATCCCGCTGTACATCTTCTACTCGATGTTCGGCTTCCAGCGCACCGCCGACGAGCTGTGGGCCGCGGCCGACCAGATGACGCGCGGCTTCCTGCTGGGCGCCACCGCCGGGCGGACCACGCTCAACGGTGAGGGCCTGCAGCACGAGGACGGGCACTCGTTGCTGATCGCGGCGACGAACCCGGCCGTGGTGGCCTACGACCCGGCCTTCGGGTACGAGATCGCGCACATCATCGAGAACGGCCTGCACCGCATGTACGGCGAGGTGCAGGAGAACGTCTTCTACTACCTGACGATCTACAACGAGCCGGCCGTCCAGCCCGCCGAGCCCGCCGGCCTGGACACCGAGGGCCTGCTCAAGGGCATCTACCGCTTCAGCGAGAGCTCGCAGAAGGACGGCCCGAAGGCGCAGCTGCTCGCCTCCGGCACCGGCATGCGGTGGGCTCTCAAGGCGCAGGAGCTGCTCGCCCAGGACTGGGGGGTGAGCGCCGACGTCTGGTCGGTCACCTCCTGGACCGAGCTGCGCCGCGACGCGATCGAGGCGGAGGAGCACAACCTGCTCCACCCGAGCGACGCGCCGCGCAAGCCGTACATCCAGCAGAAGCTGGAGGCGACCGAGGGTCCGTCGGTGGCGGTCAGCGACTGGATGCGGGCCGTGCCCGACCTCATCGCCCGCTGGATTCCGAACGGCTACACCTCGCTCGGCACCGACGGCTTCGGCATGAGCGACACCCGGCACGCGCTGCGCCGCCACTTCCACGTGGACGCCGAGTCGGTGACCGTGGCGACGCTGCGTGAGCTGGCACTGCGGGGCCAGATTCCGGCGCACGTGCCGGCCGAGGCCGCCAAGAAGTACGCGATCGACGACGTCAACGCCGCGCCGGTGGGCGAGACCGGCGGCGACTCGTAGGACCCTTCCGGGAGGGGCCGCACGGCCCCTCCCGGAAACCGCTCACGCCGGCACGTAGTTGATCACTTCGACGCCGGTGGCCGAACGCCAGCTGCCGGTGTGGGCCAGGGCGATCCGGGTGCCGGGCTCCCAGAGCTTGCGGCCCTCGCCGGCCACCACCGGGAAGATCATCAACCGGTACTCATCGATCAGATTGTGCCTGGTCAGGAAGTTGACCAGGGAAGAGCTTCCGTTGATCAGCAGGTTCTCCGAGCCGGTCTTGAGCTTCGCCACGGCCTCGGCCACGTCACCCGCGAGGAAGGTGGCGTTCCACTCCGCCTCGGCGGAGGTGAGCGTCGTGGTCGCGACGTGCTTCGGCATCCCGTTCATCTTCGCGCCGAAGTCACCGGTCTCGGCGGCCATCTGGGGCCAGGCCGCCTTGAATCCCTCGTAGGTCTTGCGGCCGAGCAGCAGCGCGTCGGCCTCCCGCAGGTTGTCGGCCTGCCAGGCGCCGAGCTCCTCGTTGAAGTACGGCCCGCTCCAGACCGGCTCCTCGAACACACCGTCGAGGGTCACGTACTCCACCGCCACGATCTTGCCCATGGTTTCCCACCTCGTTGCTCGCCGGGCCAATTGAAAACGGCAACGAGCGGGCGGCAAGGTGGTAGCGGCGTAATGATCCAGTGGTGGGATTCCGCATGAGCCACAAACTGCTCCTTCTCGGCCTCGGGAGCGTCCTGGTCACCGCGATCGTGCTGGTGGCGGTCGGCGCCTGGCAGAGCGGCCGGTTCGCCGACAGCACCGAACGCGAGGTGCTACGGCAGAACCAGGCCGCGCTCGCGGAGAGCGCCGCGGACGTCAACGCCCTGGTCCGGACCGTCGGCGACGAGATCCAGCAGAGCATGGACCGGAGCATGAACAGCGCCTCGGTGTTCCTGGCACAGAGCGGCGGGATGCGGTTCGCGGCCCGGCAGGTCGCCTGGACGGCCGTCAATCAGGTCGACCAGGAGGCGACGACGGTCCGCCTGCCCCGCGTCGAGATCGACGGCGCCTGGCTCGGGCAGAACACCGACCTGAAACGGACCACGCCGTTCGTCGACGAGGCCAAGAGGTTGTCCGGCGCGACCATCACCGTGTTCCAGCGGATGAACCCGGCCGGTGACCTGCTGCGGGTCGGCACGACGGTGAAGTCGGCGAAGGGCACCCGCGCCATCGGGACGTACATCCCGGCCACCGCGGACGGCAAGCCCAACGCCGTGGCCGCCGCGATCAAGGACGGGAAGCAGTACCGCGGCGTCGCGGCGGTGGTCGGTACGCCGTACGTCTCCGTCTACGACCCGATCAAGAACGCCGCCGGCGCCGTGATCGGTGCGCTCTACGTCGGCGTCCCGCAGGCCGAGGCGCTCGTCAACATGACCGAGACGATCGGCGAGCTGAAGATCCAGACGAACGGGTGGGTCTCCATCTTCAGCACCGCCGCCGCCGACCGCGGCCGGATCGTCGTCTCCAACATCGAGGGCATGGCGGGGCAGAACCTGCTCGACGCCGCCGACGCCGACGGCACCAAGTACGTCGAGGAGATCGTCACCGCGGCCCCGGAACTCGCCGACGGTGGAACCTGGCAGGCGAAGTATCAGCTGCCGGGCGCCGCCGGGGCACCCGCCGGGGACACCACCACCACGGTCGGCTACTACGCGCCGTACCAGTGGGCGGTGACCGTGGGTGGCTACGACGCCGATGCCGCGGCCGCCATCGACGCGGTCCGGGAGGGCCGCGGCACGATGCTGACCTCTTTCGTCATCGCCGCGGTGCTGCTGGCCCTGGCCGGGGCGGCGGCCGCGTATCTGCAGGCGTCCCGGATCTCACGGCGCATGGCCACGCTGACCGGGGCGCTGACCCGGCTCGCCGGCCGCGACCTCACCGTCCGGGTCGAGGACCGCGGGCGCGACGAGATCGGCGAGGCCGGCACCGCGCTCAACACGGCCGCGGCCGAGCTGCGTACCGTCATGCGGGAGGTCACCGGCGCCTCCGAGGAGGTCGCCGGAACCGCCCGGCGGGTCACCGCCACCGGCGGCGAGATGTCCGCCGCGGCGGACACCGCCGCGAACCGGGCCGGCTCGGTGAGCGCCTCGGCGGAGTCGGTGTCACACGTGGTGCAGACCGTGGCGGCCGGCGCCGATGAGATGGGCGCCTCGATCACCGAGATCTCGCACAACGCCCAGGAGGCCGCACAGGCCGGCCGGGACGGGGTCGGGCTGACCGCCGCGGCCGCCGACGTGATCACCGAGCTGCGCGCCTCGACCGCCAAGATCACCGATGTGGTGCAGCTGATCGCCACCATCGCCGAGCAGACCAACCTGCTCGCCCTGAACGCGACCATCGAGGCCGCCCGGGCCGGGGAGACCGGCAAGGGCTTCGCGGTGGTCGCCGGCGAGGTCAAGGAACTGGCCCAGGAGACCGCGCGGGCCACCGAGGACGTCACCGAACGGGTGGCCGCGATCAACGCCGACACGGCCCGCGCCGTGACCGCCATCGACGCCATCTCGGCGCGGATCGCCCAGGTCAACGACTACCAGACGGCCATCGCCGCGGCCGTCGAGCAGCAGGCCGCGACGACCGCCGAGATGGCCCGCAACATCGCCGAGGCGGCCGGGGGCAGCCGGGACATCGCCGACGGGATCGGCACCGTGAGCGGGGCGATGCAGAGCACCCGCGAGTCGGTCGCGGTGTCCCACCAGGCCGCCGACGAGCTGACCGCGACGGCGAACCGGCTGACCGGGCTGGTCGGGCGGTTCACCGTGTGAACCGAACCATCGGTACGCTGGGGTGCGTGACTGTTCGCGTACGTTTCGCACCCTCGCCGACCGGGATGTTCCATGTGGGCGGCGCCCGCACAGCGCTGCAGAACTGGATCTATGCCCAGCAGCACGGCGGTGTCTTCGTGCTCCGGATCGAGGACACCGACGCGGCCCGCAACAAGCCGGAGTGGACCGAGGGCATCCTGCAGGCCCTCGACTGGATCGGCATCGAACGCGGGACGTACGAGGGCCCCTACTACCAGTCCTCCTACGCGGCCGACCACACGGCGGCGGCGACTCGCCTGTACGGCGAGGGCCGGGCTTACTACTGCGACTGCAAGCGTGACGACGTCATCGCGCGCACCGGCAACACGCACACCGGCTACGACGGCTTCTGCCGTGAGCGGGCTCTGGGGCCGGGCGAGGGGCGGGCGCTGCGCTTCCGTACCCCCGACGAGGGCGAGACCGTCGTCGAGGACCTGGTCCGTGGCAAGCCCACCTTCGAGAACAAGCTGCTCGAGGACTTCGTCATCGCCCGCAGCGACGGCTCGGCGGTGTTCCTGCTCGCCAACGTGGTCGACGACATGAGCCTCGGGATCACGCACGTGTTCCGCGCCGAGGAGCACCTGCCCAACACCCCGAAGCAGCAGCTGCTCTGGGAGGCGCTGGGCGCGACCCCGCCGATCTGGGGTCACGTGCCGGTGATCGTCAACGAGAAGCGGCAGAAACTGTCGAAGCGCCGCGACAAGGTCGCCCTGGAGTCGTACCGCGACGAGGGCTACCTGGCGGCCGCCATGCGCAACTACCTGATGCTGCTCGGCTGGTCCCCGACCGGCGACCGGGAGATCGTCCCGTGGTCGGTCATCGAGGAGGAGTACCGGATCGAGGACGTCAACCACGCTCCGGCGTTCTACGACGTCAAGAAGCTGCGGGCGTTCAACGGCGAGTACATCCGCGCCCTGACCCCGAGCGAGTTCACCCAGGTCTGCGCGCCGTGGCTGACCGGCACCGAGACCATCCCGGCCCCGTCGTGGGACCCGGAGAAGTTCGACGCCGACGTCTTCATGGCGATCGCCCCGCTCGCGCAGACCCGGATCGGGGTGCTCGCCGAGATCGTCGAGAACGTCGACTTCCTCTTCCTGGACGAGCCGGTGCACGACGAGGCGTCGTGGGCCAAGGCCATGAAGGAGGGCGCGGCGGAGATCCTGGACGACACCGCGGCCGCCTTCGGCGCCCTCACGGACTGGTCGGCCGAGGCCTTGAAGACCACGCTCGAGGCAGTCGGGGAGACGCGAGGTCTCAAATTGGGAAAGACCCAGGCGCCGGTACGCGTAGCTGTGACGGGCCGCACGATCGGTCTGCCGCTGTTCGAGTCGATCGAACTACTCGGCCGGGAGCGTACGCTCGCCCGTATCTCCGCTGCTCGCGCCCGCCTCTGACGATCTCGACCAGTTGACGAGCGCTTGACAATCGTCTTATCGCATTCGACGACCGGAAGGCCATAGCCGGTCGTCGAATGCGGTGATGCTCTCCGTCACCAGGGTGACCACCGCCCCCATCGATTGCGGGGAGTGGGTACTATTCGGCCGCTGATCAACGGCCCGTTGCACCTTCCTCGCCATCCCTCACATGGTTCCAATTCACCCTGCCTCGAGATGCGGCCGGGGCGGAGTCCGGGAAGGCTAGGGCATAGGCCGTGTACCGGTTCCACCGACCGGGTATGAGCAGCGGTCAGTGATCCATGTCCATCCACGGGGGCGGGGAGGTCGGATGGTGCGGGGGACGATCACGAGGCTGGTGACGACGATCACGGCGGTGGCCGTGGCGTTGACGCTGGCGTTCGGAGCGGCACCGGCCGCGGCTCAGGCCGCGCCGAAAGCGCCGCCGAAACCCGATGCGTTGCAGCTGGTCGGCACCGGCATCGAGGAAACCATCCTGGTTCAGCAGGACGACCGGCCGAAGCTCTTTCAGATGCTGCTCAGCGAGGTGAACTGGCTCGCTCAGGCCTCGGCGTCGACGAGCGCCGTGCCGAAGGCCACGAAACTGGGCCCGAAGTTCACCGTGACCCTGCTGGTCAAGAACGCGCCGAACCAGGTCTACAACCTCTATCCGCTGGCCGAGGGCGGTCCGCGGGCGCACCGGCCGGCGAAGCAGCCGTCCGGCAAGAAGACCGAGGCCTGGTTCTACGGACGGCTCTCGATGCCGGAGTCGCTGCGACTGGGTGGTGCTCCGATCGAGGGCAAGCCGGACATCGTGCAGAGCGGCATCGGTGGCGGCATCGGCACCGACCTGAAGGTCAAGGAGGTGAACCCGGTCGAGGAGGTAGCGCTGGCGTTCACCGAGTTCCGGCGGCTGTTCCTGCTCAACGGGGCGGTGCTGCTGGTGATCCTGACCGGTCTGGCCGGTATGGCGTTCCTCATCCGCCGGCGGGTCTGACACCCTCCGGCAGGTCGGCGCTCTTACGGGGCGTCGCCGAGTTCTCGATCAGGCGGACCAGGTCCTCCAGATCGGCGTCGAACTCGGTGGCGCCCTCGAGCATTTCCGAGGCCGCTCCGGGCAGCCCGCCGGTGACCTCACCGGTCGTGTAGCCGAGCAGGAACGCGCAGATGAGCCGGGCCTGCCGCGGCACCTCGGAGGAGGGGACCCCGGCGTCGGCCAGGATGCCCTGCAGCGCGGCGGCGAGCCAGGCGGCCGAGGGCCCGGCCGCGGAGCGGTTCAGAAGCAGCGGGAAGGCGCTCGGATGGGCCCGGGCCAGTGAGCGGACGGCACGGCCGAGCGCGCAGAGCCTGCGCCGCCAGTCCAGGTCGGCCGGGTCCTCGCCGATCGCGGTGCCGAGCTCCAGGTGCAGCAGATCGACCAGACCGTCGAGGAGCGCGTCCTTGCCCCCGACGTACGGGTAGAGCGCCATCGAGGTGAGCCCGACCCGCTCGGCCACGGCCCGCATCGACATCGCGGCCAGCCCGCGCTCGTCCACGAGTGCGAGCGCCTGGTCGAGGATCTGCCGTCTCTTGTCGTCCACCACGCCAACCTGACCAGTCCGGCGGCCCGAGAGCCCGGAAACGCGCCCGTCACTCACCCGTACGTGGACTCAGCACCAGCGGCCGGGGGGACGGCCACGGCCGGCCGCACGCCGGCGCGGCCGGACCGCGCCGTGCAGGTGGGCCCCGGCCCACCCACGCAGTTCGGTGCGACAACCGACCCGCCCGGTCTGCGGGTCCACGATCAGCTCCTCATCGGCCGGCGACGTCGCCGGCGAATCGTCTGGGGCGGGATCCCTGTCGGAGCACGCGAACGCGTCGTCCCGTTCCATCATCTCGCCTCCTCGATCCGTGGCCTCGGCGCAAGTCTCCGTCGGCGCCGACTTTTCATCGGCACCGCAACGCCCGGTGTTAACTCCCGACGGACCGCCGTCCGACACCTTGCCAGGTCACCGACCGAAATCACGGGAGAGGCGCACCGCTACACCGGTCAAATGTCATAAAAACCCCTAAACAGTGCATAAAACTCGTTTCCGGCACATGTCATGCGGATTCCGGTCTCGGGCCCCGGCGTGACACGCTGGGCCGGTGGCAGACACCGACACCGGCTCAGCGGCCGGGGGAAGGCCGGAGACCCCGGCGAAACCCCTGGCCCCGGGCACTCTGCGCCGCATCGAACGGCAGGCCGGCGCACTCGCCAGCGCGGCCGTCGCCCGCATGGATGAGACGCTGCCCTGGTTCCGCGCGCTCCCGGCCGATCAGCGTTCCTGGGTGATGCTCGTCGCACAAGCGGGCGTTCGGTCATTGGTGGAGTGGTTGCGTTCCGGCGGGACGGTGGCCGCCAGCACCGAGATCTCCGACGAGGTATTCGCGGCCGCGCCCCGCGCGCTGGCCCGGGTGATAACGCTGACCCACACCGTGCAGCTGATCAAGGTGACCGTCGACGTCGCCGAGGCCGAGGTTCCCGGCTATGCCGAGTCCGGCGAGCAGGAGGCACTGATCCAGGCCATCCTGCGGTTCTCCCGGGAGATCGCCTTTTCGGCCGCACGCGTCTACGCGCGGGCCGCCGAATCCCGCGGCGCCTGGGACGCCCGGCTACAGGCACTGCTCGTCGACGCCCTGCTGCGCGGTGACTCCTCCGACGTGCTGGCCAGCCGCGCGGCGGCTCTGGGCTGGGCGGACGCCCCGCCGGTCGCCGTGGCGGTGGGCCGCTCCCCCGGCGGCGACATCACCGCGGTGCTGCACGCCGTCTACCGGGCCGCCCGGCGCGCCCGGCTCGAGGTGATCGCCGGGGTGCACGGCGACCGGCTCGTGGTCGTGGTCGGCGGCGCGACCGACCCGGTGGCCGCGGCGTCGGCACTGGGCGGAGCCTTCGGCGAGGGGCCGGTCGTGGTGGGCCCGGCGGTGCCGTCGCTGGACCAGGCCACCGCGTCGGCGCGGGCCGCGCTGGCCGGCTTCCGGGCCGCCTCGGCCTGGCCCGGGGCGCCGTCCCCGGTGGCGGCCGACGATCTGCTGCCCGAGCGGGTGCTCTCCGGGGACATGGACGCCCGCCGCAAGCTCCGGCACGACGTCTTCGGCGCGCTGGCCCGGGCCGGCAGCGGGCTGCTCGAGACGCTGGATGCCTTCTTCGCCTCCGGGGGCGTGCTGGAGAGCGCGGCCCGCGAACTCTATGTCCATCCGAACACGGTGCGTTACCGGTTGCGCCGGGTCGCCGAGGTCACGGCACTGTCCCCGCTCGACGGCAGGGACGCCTTCGCCCTGCGGATGGCGCTCACCATCGGCCGTCTGGACCCCGCAACGTGACCCGGATCTCCCGTCACCAGTACGGACAGCCGCGAGACGTGACCCGGATCTCTCACCATCCGCGACGTTAAGGGGAGGTATAAATGGGGATGAAGTTACCCAAGAATACCCCTGTTTTGTAGGAAACCTACAACGGGAGTCGTAGGGTTTGGTTGCGCCCGGCTACCGCGCAAAGGCGTCCGATCCGGAAGAGTCGAGGACGTGCTCGCCGTACTCTCGCCCGGCCAGGGTTCCCAGAAGCCCGGCTTCCTCACCCCCTGGCTCGATCTCCCCGGCGCCGAGGCCCGTCTGACCGAGTGGTCCGCCCTCGCCGGCGTCGACCTGCTGCACCTCGGCACCCGCGCCGACGCCGAGGAGATCAAGGACACCGCCCGTACCCAGCCGCTGCTGGTCGCCGCCGCGCTGCTGGCCGGCGAGCACCTGCCACTGGAACGGGTCGGCGTAATCGCCGGACACAGCGTGGGCGAGCTCGGCGCCACCGCCCTCGCCGGTGTGCTGACCCCCGCCGACGCCATCACCCTGGCCGGTGTCCGCGGCCGCGAGATGGCCGCCGCCTGCGCCCTCGAGCCGACCGGCATGAGCGCCGTCCTCGGCGGCGACCCGGACGAGGTGGTCGCCACCATCGAGAAGCACGGGCTGTTCCCGGCCAACCGCAACGGCGCCGGCCAGATAGTCGCCGCCGGCGCGCTGCCCGCGCTCGCCGAGTTCGCGGCCGCGCCCCCGGCCCGGGCCCGGGTGATCGCGCTGCAGGTGGCCGGTGCCTTCCACACACCGTTCATGGCGCCCGCCGAGACCGCGCTGGCCGCCGTCGCGGGCGGCGTCACCACCGGCGCCCCGGCCCGGACCCTGCTGTCGAACCTGGACGGCACCGCGGTCGGCGACGGCGCCGAGATGCTGCGACGGCTGGTCCGCCAGGTCACCGCGCCGGTCCGCTGGGACCTGTGCATGCGGGCACTGAAGGACCTCGGCGTCACCGGCGTCATCGAGCTGCCGCCCGCCGGCACCCTCGCGGGCCTGGTCAAACGCGAACTCAAGGGCGACGGTGCCCCGGAGATCGTCACGCTCAACACCCCGGACGACCTGCCGGCCGCCCTCGACCTGATCTCCCGTACCGAAGGAGAACCACGATGACCGCGGGTTCCCGCATCCTGGCGATGGGCCACTACCAGCCGTCGCGTGTGATCACCAACGACGACCTGGCCAGCACACTCGACACCAACGACGCCTGGATCCGGGACCGGGTCGGCATCGCCGAACGGCGGGTCGCCGACGGCGAGTCGGTCGCCGACATGGCCACCTTCGCCGCTGAGAAGGCGCTCGCCGCGTCCGGTCTCACCGCGTCCGACATCGACCTCGTCATCGTCGCCACCTGCTCGGCGATCGACCGCTGCCCCAACGTGGCGACCCGCGTCGCGGAGCGGCTCGGCATCAACGCGCCCGGCGCGTTCGACGTCAACACCGCCTGCTCCGGTTTCTCCTACGCCCTCGCCACCGGTGACCACGCGATCCGCGCCGGAGCCTCCCGCAACGCCCTGGTGATCGGCGCCGAGAAGCTGTCCGACATCACCGACTGGACCGACCGTACGACCGCCGTGCTCTTCGGTGACGGCGCCGGAGCCGCGGTCCTCTCCGCGGTGCCGGACGGTGAGGAGGCCGGGATCGGCCCGGTCGTCTGGGGCTCCACGCCGGAGAAGGGCGACGCCCTGAAGATCGCCGGCTGGCAGCCCTACATCAAGCAGGAGGGCCAGGCGGTCTTCCGCTGGGCCACCACCGTTCTCGCCCCGTTCGCGAAAGAGGTGTGCGACAAGGCCGGGATCGCCCCGTCCGAGCTGGCCGCCTTCGTCCCGCACCAGGCCAACACGCGCATCATCGACGGCATCGTGAAGCGGCTCGGCCTGAGCCCCGACGCGATCGTCGCCAAGGACCTCGTCGAGTCGGGCAACACATCTGCCGCGAGCGTCCCCCTGGCCCTGTCCAAGCTGATCGAGCGCGGGGAGCTGCCCTCCGGGGCGCCCGTGCTGCTGTTCGGCTTCGGCGGCGGCCTCACCTACGCCGGCCAGGTAGTCCGCTGCCCTTAAGGGCCAGGACGCCTGACCGTCGCCAAACCCGCACCATCGAGAGGAAAGATTCCCACAATGGCAACTCGCACAGAGATCACCTCCGGCCTCGCCGAGATCCTCGAGGAGGTCGCCGGGGTGAACCCGGACGACGTCGCCGAGGAGAAGTCCTTCACCGACGACCTGGACGTCGACTCGCTGTCCATGGTCGAGGTCGTGGTGGCCGCCGAGGAGAAGTTCGGCGTCAAGATCCCGGACAACGAGGTGCAGAACCTGAAGACCGTCGGTGACGCCGTCACCTACATCGAGGCGAACCACTGACATGAGCAACGTAGACGTCGTCGTCACCGGGCTCGGCGCGACGACCCCGCTGGGCGGGGACGTCGCGTCCACCTGGGACGCCTTGCTCGCCGGCCGCTCCGGGGTGGGTCACCTCACCCAGGAGTGGGCCGGTTCCCTCCCGGTCCGGATCGCCGCCCAGCTGGCCGTCGACCCCTCCGAGGTGCTCGAACGGGTCCGGCTGCGCCGGATGGACCGTTCCGAGGCGATGGCCGTGATCGCGGCGAAGGAGGCCTGGGCGGACTCCGGGCTCGCCGACGCCGGACTGGACCAGGAACGGCTCGCGGTCAGCTTCGGCAGCGGCATAGGTGGCGCGATCACCCTTCTCGACCAGGACGACATCCTCGAACAGCACGGTCCGCGGCGGGTCAGCCCGCACACCGTGCCGATGCTGATGCCGAACGGCCCCGCCGCGCACATCGGGCTGGACCTCGGCGCGAAGGCCGGCGTCCGGGCGATGGCCAGCGCGTGCGCCACCGGCGCCGAGGCGGTGGCGCTGGGTCTCGACCTGATCCGGCTCGGCCGCGCCGACGTGGTGGTGGCCGGCAGCACCGAGGCCGTCATCCACCCCCTGCCGGTGGCCGGTTTCGCCTCGATGCGGGCCATGTCGACCCGCAACGACGAGCCGGAACGCGCCTCCCGCCCGTGGGACAAGAACCGCGACGGTTTCGTCCTCGGTGAGGGCGCCGGCGCCCTGATCCTGGAGCGGGCCGACCACGCGGCCGCCCGCGGCGCCCGGATCTACGCGCGTCTCGCCGGCGCCGGCATCACCTCGGACGGATACGACATCGTCCAGCCCGACCCCGAGTGCCGCGGCGGCATCCGTGCCATGCGGATGGCGATCGAGGACGCGGGCCTGACCGGCGCCGACATCCACCACGTGAACGCCCACGCGACCTCGACCCCGGTCGGCGACATGGGCGAGATCAAGGGCATCCGCGCCGCCATCGGAAGTCACCCGATCCTGACGTCGACCAAGTCGATGACCGGCCACCTGCTGGGCGCGGCCGGCGCACTCGAGTCGATCGCCGCGATCCTGGCTCTCCGGGACGGCATCATCCCTCCGACCATCAACCTCGACGACCCCGACGAGCGCCTCGACCTGGAGGTGGCGGCCCACAAGGCGCGGACCGCCGACATCCAGGCGGCGATGAACAACTCGTTCGGCTTCGGCGGCCACAACGTAGCCCTGGTCTTCACCCGCGCCTGACCCGGCCTGCTCCTCGGGCGTCGTTCCTGCCTCCGGCCGGACCACGACCCCGAGGAGCGCCACTTTCGCGTCGGACGATGTCTCGGCGTCTCTGCATCCCCGGCCCGGCCGCTCTCTCCCGGTCGGCCTCGTCAAGGGCCTCAACCCCTTCATCCGGTACGGCCAGTGCACCCACAACCGCACCACCGCGAACCGGGGCCACGCCACGCGAGGCGGCGACCACTCCCGCCCAACAGCGCGGCTCACGGGCTGAAGCGACACTCACCGCCAACCCCAGGCCCGCTCCGCCCAGCCCCACCCTCCGGCCTCCTACCCAGCACCACCAGCGGCCCGCCCCACCCAGCCGTCCGACCTCCCACCCAGCACCACCAGCGGCCCGCCCCACCCAGCCGTCCGACCTCCCACCCAGCACCACCAGCAGCCCGCCCCACCCAGCCGTCCGACCTCCCACCCAGCACCACCAGCGGCCCGCTCCGCTCAGCCCCACCGTCCGACCTCGCGCCCAGCACCACCGGCCGTACTTCAGCCACGCAATCCAGCCCGGACTCCCCGTCTGCCCGGCGGCCGGCGGCCCTCAACCCCCACCCGTGCTCGGCTCATAGCCGCCCGCGGCAGATCTTGTGGGTTTCCGGCTGCCAGCGGGGCGAAAGCTCACAAGATCGCATCGAGCAGGCTGCACGCTTCCGCAGACCTCGCCAATCTTGCGAGATTGGGGTGGTGGGAACGGCCAAAGCTCACAAGATCTGAACGGTGGGCGCGCAACAAGAGCGACACGGTCGAACGGCGTCAAATCGTGGCGAACACGATGCACGCTTCCGCAGACCTGGCCAATCTTGCGAAGTTGGGGCGGTAAGGGCGGCCGAAGCTCACAAGATCTGAACGGTGGGCGCGCAACAAGAGCGACACGGTCGAACGGCGTCAAATCGTGGCGAACACGATGCACGCTTCCGCAGACCTGGCCAATCTTGCGAAGTTGGAGCGGTAGGGGCGGCCAAAGCTCACAAGATCTGAACGGTGGGCGCGCAACGAGGGCGGCACGGTCGACCGGCGTCGCCGTCAGGTGGCGACGCCGGTCGAACGGCGGCGCGATCAAGCGGCGACGCGATCGAGTGGCGACGCGATCGAGCGGCGACGCGATCGAGCGGCGCGCGTCCAAGCGGCGGCGCGATCGGAGTGGCGGCGCCGTCGAGTGGCGGCGCCGTCGAGTGGCGGCGCGGGGAGTCGGCGGTGAGGGCACGCCCTCAGCCCGTGAGTGGCCTTGGGGCCGCGACGGACCGCCCGCGCCGCCTACGTGGCCCCGGCCACCCGACCGGTGCGGTTGGGGAAGGCGACGGCCGTACCGGAGAAGGGGCTATTTCGCGCAAGCGCTCCGAGGCAGCTTGCCCACCGCGATGGGTGACCGCCCAGGCGCCTTGGCCTTGCCCGCGATCACGGCGGCCAATGCGTCGAGGGACAACTTGCTGGACGAGTAGGTCGCGATGAGGGTGGGCGTCCCGGCTTGGGCGAGCAGTCCGGGCGAGTCCATCATGACGGTGATCCCGGCCGAGTCGTCGAGGTCGACGCGCTGGTCGCCGTAGCCGACGAGGCGGATCACGGTGCCGCCTGAGGCCTGGACCTGCATTCCGGCTTCCTGCAGGGCCTTGACCAGGTTCACCCGGGCCACCTCGCGGTTGGCGGGAGCCGAGACGGAGACCGGGCCTCGGGCCAGCGGGCCGGAGCAGGCCCCGCGGAGGACGGTGATCGCCGATGCGTTGAGTGACGACACGGCCTGCTGGTGGGCGGGTGAGCCGACTACGGAGAGTTCCGGCTGCGGGGTCTGCGCGGTCCGGAACTTGAGGGTCAGGATGCGCGTGACCGCTTCGGTGAGGCGTTCGCGCTTGAGGCTGCCGTTCTTGAGGCCGTTGACGATGCCGTCGCGGGCGGCGCCGATGTCCGGGGGCATGAGCAGCATGTCGTTGCCGGCATTCAGGGCCCGGACGGCGGCCTCCCCGGCGGGCCACTTCTTGGCGGGGGCCATGTTCATGGCGTCCGTGACGGCCACGCCGGTGAACTTGAGGCGGCCGCGCAGCTCGTCGGTCATGATCTTGCGGGAGAAGGTCGCGGGTACGCCCTTGTCGATCGCCTGCAGGTTGAGGTGTCCGGACATGACCAGGCCGGCTCCGGCGTCGACGCCGGCCTTGAACGGGGGCAGGTCCTGCTGTTCCCACGCCTTGCGGCTCTGGGCGATGAGCGGCAGCTCGTCGTGGCTGTCGGCGGTCGTGTGCCCGTGGCCGGGGAAGTGCTTGAGGGCCGCCGCCACGCCGGAGGACTGCAGGCCTCGGACGGCGGCGGCCACCTGCTGGGAGTTGGCCTTGGCGTCGCTGCCGAAGGCACGGGAGCCGATCACGCCGCCGCCGGCCGGGTTGAGGGTGTCGGCGACCGGGGCGAAGTCGACGGTGACGCCCATCGCGGCGAGCTCGGTGCCGGCGGCGCGCCATGCCTGCTCGGTGAGGGCCGGCTGGCGGGCGGCGCCGAAGGCCAGCGCGGACGGCAGCATGGTGACGCCGGTGGTGACCCGGGTCACGATGCCGTACTCCTGGTCCATGCCGATCATCAGGGGAGCGCCGGCCGGTAGTTTCGCGGCGGCGTCCTGGAGACCGGCGGTCAGCGCACGGACCTGCTCCGGGTTGTCGACGTTCGTCGTGGGGTTGGTCTTGCCGGTCGGGTCGCCGGGTGTGAAACCGACCAGGATCAGGCCGCCCAGGCGGTACTTGGCGATCATCTCGGCCGGGGTGTCCACTCCGGCCAGCTGCTGATTGCCCTGCTTGTTGAGCTGGTCGACCTGGGTGGCGGAGCCGCCGTAGGCGTAGGGCATCAGGACCTGTCCGGCCAGGTCCTCATCGCTGAGGCGGGCCACCACCTCGGCGGCGCGCGCGGCCGGGTCGCCGGTCGCGGCGGGCGGGGCGCTCGCGGCCGCGGTCGGCGAGGCCGGGGCTGCGGGCGGCGGTGTGGTCGCCGTCGGCGCCGGGTCGTCGCCACAAGCCCCCAGAGCCAGAAGCAGCGGTACGGCCAGCGCGCGCGACAGGTTTCTCACGATCGCCATCGAACCAGTTCACGGCAAACGTCGCCACTTCAACCCGCCATCGCGTTTTGGGCACGCTTGAGGACGATTTGCCCCGCCATGGTGGGGCGCTGTCAGCCGACCCGGGTCAGCAGCGTGACCGGCGCGCCGTCGCCCGCGTAGCGATAGGGCTCCAGCTCCACGTCCCAGGCGGTGCCGAGCGCCTTCTCCAGCGCATGCGACAGCGCCTCGGGCGCACGGACCGAGGACATGATGGCGCGCAGCCGGTCCTCGCCGATCTGGATGTCGCCCGAAGCGCCCATGACCCCGTGGAACAGCCCACGACCGGGAACGTGCATGAAACGTTCCCCGTCGACACCCGGGCTGGGTTCCTCGGTTACCTCGAATCGGATCATGGGCCACTGTCGCAGGGCAGCAGCCAGCTCGGCGCCAGTGCCGGCCCGGCCGGTCCAGCTGCACTCGGCTCGGCGCATGCTCGGATCGACTGGTTGCACGGTCCATTGCAGGTTGACCGGCGCGGTCAGGACGCGCGCGATCGCCCACTCGACATGCTGGCACACGGCGAGTGGGGTCGAGTGGACGTATACGACGCCACACGTTGGCACGGTGACCTCCCGGAGACCGAGGTGCGTCTTCCCCTACGACCTCGACCGCGGTTGATCGTGTCCCATGATGCCGGGTGGTACGGATGGTGCGCCAGAGAATCCGCAACATCGACTATGGGAGCTGCCGTAGTGGCATACCCTGCCCAACGCTGTTACCTGCTCCGACGGTATGGTTGACGGGCCGTCGTGTAGAGTTGCCACGGCCTTTTTTCTACTCTCTCAGCTTTCCTTCAAGGAGTACCGCCGTGGCGAGCAACACTTCAAAGACCGCCCGCGCATCAGTCCGCGCCGGCCAGGGCACCGGTGGCGCCCTCAGCGTGCTCGGTGAGTACAAGTACCTCATCCCGCTCGCCAACGGCCGCTACGCGTACGTGCGCAACCTGACCAACGGCAAGACCCAGCACCTCTCGACCAACTCCGACGCGTTCGTCGAGGAGATCCGGGTGCTGGCCGCGGCCGGGCACGGTGCCAAGATCCGCACCGAGCTGACCAACCTGCACACCACCCACCCGGAGCACGGCTGGAACGAGACCGAGAAGCGTCTCGTCGACGCCGGTGTCTTCGAGGGCTGATCTTCGAAAAAAGCGCCGCCCGGTCGTGACCGGGCGGCGCTTTTTTGCATGATCCGTTTTTGCATGATCCGCGGATCAGGGCAAGAACTCCACCCAGCCACTGTCCAGGTCGTAGACGGCGCCCGCGACCTTCACCCTGCCCCCGGCAATCGCCTCGGCCAGGCCTGGCACCGCGCGCAGCCGCTCGGCCGTGCGGATCACGTTCGCCCTGACCGCCTTCTCCGAGGCGTCCTCGTCCTCCAGGCCGACCTCCTGCACGGCCGGGGCCAGCTCGTCGACCAGGTACCCGACGGGGCTGGTGTCGCCGCCCGGGACGGCGCCGGCGCGCAACGCCTCGACCGTGGCGTGCACGGCCCCGCAGCGCTTGTGACCGACGACGAGCACCAGGGAGACGCCGAGCTCGGCGACCGCGAAGTTGATCGAGCCGATCAGCGAGCGGTCCAGCACGTGCGCGCCGGAGCGGGCCACGCAGATCGAGCCGAAGGTCTGGTCGAAGATCGCCTCGAGCGGCACCCGCGAGTCGATGCAGCCCAGCACCAGCGAGTGCGGCTTCTGCCCGTTGGCCGTGGCGGCGGCACGTGCCACGTCGTGGCCGTACCGCGGCCGGCCGTAGACGAAACGCTTGTTACCCGCGATGAGCTCGCTCATGGCGGCGGCGGGTGTACTGACCAGGGCGTCACGAGTTGCCGTCATGTTAGGGATTTTCGCTGCCCCAGCCGTGGGGAGAAGTAATTGCGAGCTAACTCACTGTCCCCGGCGGGGCGACCGGAAGGGCCACAAGTCTTTAAGAAACATGCTGGTAATACTGGAGATCGCGAGTGATGATTATTACCCGCGGGTACAGCGGGGGGCGTGACCCTCACGGAGGTACCCATGCTCACTCTCGCCGACGGCGTTCGGCTGCACGTCTCCGTGTCCGGCCCCGAGGACGCGCCCATCACCGTGGTGCTGTCGCACGGCTGGTGTCAGGACCGGCGCACCTGGCGGCACCAGATCGCCGCCCTCGGCGAGATGGGACGCAAGGCTCCGCGGGTCGTGGCGTACGACACCCGTGGTCACGGCCGCTCCAGCGCCACCCGCTTGCGCGGCGCCACCCTGGCCCAGCTGGGCGACGACATGGCCGAGGTGATCCGCCGGTACGCCCCGTCCGGCCCGGTCGTGCTGGCCGGCCACTCGATGGGCGGCATGACCATCATGGAGTACGCCCACCGCCACCCCGAGGAGTACGCCTCCCGCGTCTCCGGCCTGCTGCTGGTCTCGACCACGGCCGAGGGCCATACCCATACCCGGTACGGCCTGCCCCCGCAACTGGCGAACGTGCTGCGCATCGGCGAGACCCTCGGCGCCGGCCTGCTCGCCCGCTCCGGGGCCTGGCGCCCGCACCGGGCCGTGCTGCCCGCCCTGCGCCCGGCCCTGCGCTGGCTGCTGTTCGGCGACGAGTGCGCCGAGGAGGCCATGCTGCTGACCATGCGCGGGCTGGGCCGGGCGCCGCTGCGCTCGATCGGCGGCTTCCGCGAGTCGATCGGTACTCAGGCGCGGCTCGACACCCTGGCCGACCTGGGCGACCTGCCGTCCGCGGTGCTGGTCGGCGGCCGGGATCGGCTGACCCCGCCGGCGTGCGCCGAGTCGATCGCCGGCGCGCTGCCCGGGGCCGACCTCACGGTGGTGCCGGGCGCCGGGCACATGCTGCCTCTGGAGCGCCCGCGCGAGGTGTCCGACGCGTTGATCACGATCGTGCGCCGGGTGGCCCGTCAGGCGAAGCGCAACCGTCGTCAGATCGCCACTCCCACCCGCCGCTCCCAGAAGGCCGCGTAGTCGTTTTCCGGGGAAATGCACACCTCCGCGGTGGTTCGGCGACGATCCTGGGAAGTTCGAGCTTCCGCGTGACTCCCGGCCCCGCGCGACGCGGGCGGGCGGGCATTCGACGCGGGCGTACGGGCAGGAGTAAGTTCGATTGCCCCCTTCGCGCGAGCAGGTCCGCGTGTTCGGTGGTGCGCCACGAGAGGGAGAGCAGCGGACTTGAGCGACACCACCGTCCTTGAGCAGGAGATCGCGATCGAGCAGCAGCACGTGGATCGGGTCTATGCCCGCCTCGCCGAGCTGCGCAGGGACGCGTCCCGAGCCGAGAAGGAGGGCTATCAGCTCGCCGGCGTGGGCACGTTCGGCGCGCTGGTGGAGCGCGACGCGATGGTCTTCCACGCGGCACGACGCCGGCACGCTCTGGACACCGAGTACGAGGGCCTGGTCTTCGGCCGGCTCGACCTGCTGACCGGTGCCACGCACTACGTGGGCCGGATGGGCATCCGCGACGACGGCTCGAAACCCCTGGTGGTCGACTGGCGCGCGCCGGCCGCGGCCGCGTTCTACCGGGCCACCCCGGCCGACCCGCTCGGTGTGGTGCGCCGCCGGATGATCCAGTCGAGCCGGGAGAAGGTCACCGGCATCGAGGACGACCTGCTCGACCCGGACGCGGCTCCCGAGGGCATGCGCGTGGTCGGTGACGGCGCTCTGCTGGCCAGCCTGGCGAAGGCGACCGGTCGCGGCATGCGCGACATCGTCGCCACCATCCAGCGCGAGCAGGACGACGCGATCCGCTCCCCCGCCTCCGGCGTGACGATCGTCACCGGCGGACCCGGTACCGGCAAGACCGCGGTGGCGCTGCACCGGGCGGCGTACCTGCTCTACTCCGACCGCAGCCGGTTCGCCGGCGGCGGCATCCTGGTGGTCGGCCCGTCCGGCGTCTTCGTGGACTACATCGCCACCGTCCTGCCCTCGCTCGGCGAGGAGACGGCGACGCTGCGCTCGCTGGGCTCGCTGGTGCCGGGCTGGGACGCGACCCGGGTCGACTCCGGTGAGGTGGCCGCGATCAAGGGCTCGCTGCGGATGCGGCGGGTGCTGGAGCGAGCCTCGCACGACGCGGTGCCGGGTGCGCCGACCGAGCTGCGGCTGCTCTACCGCGGCACACTGCTGCGCCTGGGCGCGAAGGATCTGGATCGGATCCGGCGGGCGGCGCTGCAGCGTGGGGCGCGGCGCAACGAGGTTCGCGGGCACGGTTTCGACCGGGTGTTCAACGATCTCTGGGCGCAGGCCCGGGACGCGAAGGTCAGCGGGTTGCCGGAGAAGCGTGAGTTCGAGGCGGAGCTGGCCGACCGCACGGACTTCCGGGAGTTCCTGAAGGCGTGGTGGCCGCGGTTCACCCCGATGCGGGTGCTGCGCTGGCTGGCCGATCCGGGACGGCTCCGGGCGTACGCGAACGGGGTCCTCTCCCGGGACGAGATCGCCACCCTGCAGGGCTCGTTCGACGCGCTGGCCACCGAGGGACCGACGATCTCCGACGTGGCGCTCCTCGACGAGCTGGACGAGCTGATGGGCCGTCCCCGCCGGCCGCAGAAGAAGTCGAAGAACCCGTTCCACGTGCGCGACGGCATCCAGGAGGTCAGCACCTTCGCCGACCGCCAGGCCGCGACCCGCGCCCAGCAGGTGCAGCGCGACGAGGACTACCGCGACTACGCGCACGTGGTGGTCGACGAGTCGCAGGACGTGTCGCCGATGCAGTGGCGGATGATCGGCCGGCGCGGGCAGTACGCGTCGTGGACGGTCGTGGGTGACCCGGCACAGACCGCCTGGTCCGGTGACCCGGCCGAGCTGGACCGGTCGCGGGACCGGGCGCTGGGCAGCCGCAAGCGCAACAGTTACGCCCTGACCACGAACTACCGGAACTCGTCGGAGATCTTCGAGGTCGCGGCGAAGGTGATCCGGACCATCATGCCGGACCTTCCGCTGCCGTCGGCCGTGCGCAGCACCGGCGTGGAGCCGGCCGACGTCGTGACCGACGCGCGGGGACTGCCGGAGACCGTCCGTGAGCTGACCGAGAAGCAGCTCAGTGAGGTCGACGGCACGATCGGCCTGATCACGCCGGTGCCCCGGCGCGACGAGATGGCCGAGTGGGTCGCCGGGCTGCCGGAGCGGGTCCAGGTGGTCACCGCACTCGAGGCCAAGGGCATGGAGTACGACGCCGTCGTGCTGGTCGAGCCGGCGCAGATCGCGACCGACCTGGCCGGTGTCCGCACCCTGTACGTGGCCCTGTCGCGTGCGACACAGCGGCTGACCACGGTGGGTACGGACCCCGGCTGGCTCCCCTGACTCAGGGGATGGGCACGGAGACCGCGTTGTAGGTGGTCTCCGGGGTCGGTGGCGTGGTGAAGCGTGCGTTGGGCAGGTAGAACCGCTTGCGGTACTCGGCGATCGTGGTCGGCACGTCGAACGCCGCGTCTGAAGTACGGGAGATCACCGTGCCGGAGGTGGCGCGGCGGTCCAGGGCCACCTTGGTGATCACGTTGAGGCGGTTCTGCACGACATAGAGGTCCTTGCCGCGCAGCCACAGGCCGTCGCCGTTGACGACGGTCTCGGTCCCCAGGTCGATGCGCGAGGTGACGCCGGAGGTGGAGACCCGGAAGAGGAACCCGGTGTTCGACTGGACGATGATCAGCCCGCGGCCGTCCGGCGTACTGCTGATGCCGTTGGCGTTGTTGCCGGTCTCCAGCTTGATGTCGCCGGTGAGCGGGACCGTGACGGCGGACTCGGGCAGCCTGCCGTGCCGGCCGAACGGGATCTTGAACAGGACGAGGTTGCGGGAGTCGGTGAACCAGGCGGCGTCACCGGTGACGATCACGTCGTTGATGAACGTGTTCGAGCCGGTCGGCTGGAGCTGGTAGGACTTGAGCACGGCGCCGGTCCGCAGGTCGATGACCCGGGCGTCGCCGCCGGCGCCACCGGCCACGAAGAGCCGCCCGTCGTCGATCTTGAGGCCTAGCGAGGCCGTCCCGGGGCCCTCGCTGAACGTGGCGCCCGCGCCGGTGCGCAGGTCAACGCGGTAGATGTCACCGTCGACGCGTGAGCCGAAGTAGGCGTACGGCTTCGAGCCGATGGCGATGCCCTCCGGCTGGAAGCCGCTCGGCAGGGTGATTGTGGTGGGCAGTGGACGGGATGCCGCCGCCGCGGCGGGCGATCCGGTTACGGTCACCGCCAGAGTGGTGAGGCAGAGAACGTTCGCAAGGGTACGCCGAAGCACGAAACTTCCTTTCCGTTGCAGAACGGGTCAACAAGATTGTCTTCGCGCGTGAAGGCACACACAACCGATTGCACATATAGCAATGTCCGCATACATTGGCGACGGCCTGCCGGACGACGGAAGGTGAACGACATGGGAGCCGGCCACGACCACGGGACCCGCGACCTGCTCAGAGGTGGGGCCGGGCATCGGCGGCGCCTCTGGTGGGCGGCCGGGCTGCTGACCGCGTTCATGATTCTCGAGGCGGTCGCGGCCGTGATCACCGGATCACTCGCGCTGCTCTCCGACGCCGGACACATGTTCACCGACGTGCTGGCCATCGCGATGACCCTGGCCGCGATCACCGCCGCCCACCGCGCCGGGACGGACTCCGGCCGCACCTACGGGCTCTACCGGCTCGAGGTGCTGGCCGCGCTCGCCAACGCGGCGCTGCTGACCCTGGTCGCCGGTTTCGTCCTGGTGCAGGCCGTACGCCGCTTCACCGACCCGCCCCACGTACCGGCCGACTGGATGCTGCTGGTCGCGGTCGGCGGCCTGGCGGCGAACCTGGTCGCGTTCGCGCTGCTGCGCTCGGGCGCCAAGGAGAACATCGGGGTCCGCGGGGCATACCTGGAGGTGCTCGGCGACCTGCTCGGGTCGGCCGGAGTCATCCTGGCCGCTCTGATCATCTGGTGGACCGGCTGGGCGTACGCCGACCCGATCGTCGCCGTGGTGGTCGCCCTGATGATCCTGCCCCGCACGTTCGCCCTCGGTCGCTCGGCGATCCGGATCCTGGTCCAGGCCGCCCCCGAGCACCTCGACATCGCCGCGGTCCGCGACCGGCTGGCGGCCGTCCCCGGCGTCTGCGATGTGCACGACCTGCACGTCTGGACGCTGACCGAAGGCATGGACGTGGCCTCGGCGCACCTGAGCCTCGACTCGCGGGCTGAGCTGGGCGCCGTACTCAGCGTGGCCCGCGACGTCCTGCACGAGGACTTCCACATCGACCACGCCACCCTTCAGGTGGAACCGGCCGACGCGGGACGGCACTGTACGCCCATCAGCTGGTAGCGATCATTCGTGCCGGCGGGGGACCATCGGTCCATGGCACCGCGGGGCGCGAGGGTTCGAGCCATAAAGGGCGTCTGTACTTTTTGCGATCCGCCACGCCGGATGCGCAAAAAGATAACAATGCGAGACATGAGTGACGGGCGGGTCATGGTCTTCGCACCGGCCCCACAGCTGACAGTGACCATCGAGCAACACCACGACGAGCCGGAACTGCACGTTCATCCAGGCGGCCAGGGCATCTGGCAGACCCGGATGATCACGGTGCTCGGTGCACAGGTGACGCTCTGCACTGCGGCCGGGGGCGAGGTGGGGCGCGTGCTCGCCCCGCTGCTCGGCGAACTGCCGGGCGTGACACTGCGGCTGGTGCGGCGTGAGCACGGCAGCGGGTGGTACGTACACGACCGGCGCGGAGGGAGCCGTCAGGAGATCGCCGAGCGGCCCGGCAGCCCGCTGTCGCGGCACGAGCTCGACGAGCTCTACAACCTGACGCTGGCCGAGGGCCTGCGCGCCGGCATCGCGATCCTCAGCGGCCCGGCCCATCCCTCGGTGATCAAGCCGGAGGTGTACGGCCGCCTCGCCGCCGACCTGCGGTCCAACGGCTGCCAGGTCATCGCCGACCTGTGCAGCCGCCACCTGGCGGCGGTCCTGGAGGCAGGCATCTCGGTGCTGAAGATCAGCCACGAGGAGCTGATCGCCGACGGAATGGCCCCGGACGGCAGCACCGGCGCCCTCACCAAGGCGCTCGTCCAGCTGCACGAGGCCGGCGCCGAGACGGTCCTGGTGTCCCGGGCCGACATGGGCGCGCTGGCCCTCTTCAACCAGGAGATCTACACGGTGGCGCTGCCCCGGCTCACCGCGGCCGAGCATCGCGGCGCCGGCGACTCGATGACGGCCGGAGTCGCCGCCACCCTGGCCAACGGCGGCCCGATGGACGAGGCCGTCCGGACCGGTGCGGCGGCCGGCGCGCTCAACGTCACCCGGCACGGCCTGGGCACCGGGCACGTCGACGCGGTCCGGGTCCTCACCGAACGGGTCCGATTGACCCCTATAGGGAAGGAATCATGACTCCCACAGCGGGCAATCACCAGCGAATGCGAATTCTCATCACCAACGACGACGGCATCGAGTCACCCGGTATTCGCTGGCTGGCCCGTACGGCCGCGCACGCCGGTTACGACGTCGTGGTGGCCGCGCCGCTGAGCGAGTCGAGCGGTGCCAGCGCCTCGATGACCGCGGTCGTCCAGGACGGGAAGATCGTCTCGGAGCCCCGGGAGCTGGCCGGCTGCAAGAACATCCCGGCCTTCGGGGTGGCCGCCTCCCCCGCGTACATCGTCCTGCTGGCCCTGCGCGACGCCTTCGGTCCGGCCCCGGACATCGTGCTCTCCGGGATCAACCGGGGCGCCAACGCCGGGGCCGCCGTGGTGCACTCCGGCACGGTCGGCGCGTGCCTGACCGCCGCGCACGCCGGCCTGCACGGGCTGGCCGTCTCGCTCGACGTGCTCACCCCGGCCGCCGCCAGCGCCTCGAGCGGCGGCGCCGCCATCGCCGCCCTCAACAAGATCGACGACGAGCAGCACCACTGGATCAGCGGAGCCGAGATGGCGGTACGGCTGCTGCCCTCGCTGATGCACACCCCGCCCGGCACGGTCCTCAACCTCAACGTCCCCGACCTGCACGTCGACGGCATCCGTGGGTTGAAGCAGGCGTCGCTCGCCCGGTTCGGCCAGGTGCAGATGAGCATCGCCGAGGCGGGCGACGGTTACGTCCGGACCGCCGTGCAGGCCGCCGAGGAGACCGTCGACCCGGGCACCGACCTGGCCGCGCTCGCCGAGAACTTCGCCGTGGTCACCCCGATCCGCGCACCTCACGAGGACCGTGAGGTGCGGGTCAACATCGAAGGGGTCGCCGTGCAGAGTCCGGCGTACTGACCAACGCCGGACTGACCAACGCCGGACACTGAACGACGTCAGGCGGCGAACGACGTCAGGCGGTGACCGTCTCCTCGTCGAACGGCTGTGGGTTGCCGAAGAGGCCGAGCAGCCCGGTCACCCAGAGCTGCCGATGCGCGAAACGGCTGGGCCGCGTCACCACGAGCTTCACCCCACTGACCCCGGCCAGCTGGAACGCCGCGACGAGGGCGCTGATGCCGACCGAGTCGATGAAGGTCACGTGCCGCATGTTCAGCTCGATCCGGATGGGTGATCCGCCGGACAGCTGTGCCGCCACTGCCTCACGGATCTCGTACGCGTTCTCGACATCGATCTCGCCACGCGGGGAAACCTCCACCGCGCCGTCGGCCAGCGTCGACGTCGTTATCGACAGCGTCACGTCTTTCCCTCCACCCACCCGGCAGATCCGGGTGCTGTTCCTCTATACGCGGGCGGCCTCAGCGCCGTCCTTGGACGGGGCGGCGAGGGTTACCCTCGAAAGGTTCGGTGAAACTGCCCGAAAGGTTAGGCCCCGAACCTGTTAGTCACCTGAGTGGCTCGTGTGAACCTGGTCAACAGTACTGCGGGACGTCAAATCGTTTTGGAACCGTGATGACGTCCACACCGGACGTTTGTGCCGGCCCGAGGCGGGAACAGTGACGATGAACGCGCAGGAGGTGACGGACATGTTCGCTGGGAAGAACCGGGCGGAACGGACCGCCGAGGAGGCCTGGGAGCACCTGTCCAGCGCCTGGAGCACGGCCGGGGACAACGCCGGCCGGGCCGGGCGACGGGGCCGGCGGCTCGCCGCACGCGCCGGCGGCAGGGTGAGCTCTGCCACCGACGAGGCGCTGACGCGCGCCTCCGCGGCCGCCGACGCGCTGGCCGGCCGGCGTCCGGCCCGCCCGTGGGGACTGATCGTCGCGGTCGGTGTGATCGGCGCGGCGGCCGGCTGGGCGCTGGCGAGCGCGGCCCGCGCGGCGCTGGAACGGCAGGCCGAGAACGAGGAGATCGAGCTGGCCGAGACGGCCGTGGTGGTCACCCCTACGTACGACGACCACTGACCCGCGCGTGCCGTTCTGGCAGGCCCTTGCTGCTCTCCCATGTTGAGCCCGGGCTCTGTACAGTTGAGCGGCATTCGGCTTGAACTCCTACAGATAAGGTCCGCTGGTGCTCAGTGCAGGAAGCCTCCTGGACAACCGCTACCGGTTGGACGACCGCGTCGCCACCGGCGGCATGGGTGACGTCTGGCGCGGCACCGATGTCGTGCTGGGCCGCACCGTCGCGGTGAAGGTCCTCCGGACGGCGATGCTGGAGGACCCGGAGTTCGCGGCCCGGTTCTACGGTGAGGCCCGGATGATGGCCGCCTTCCGGCACCCGGGTGTGGTCGAGGTCTACGACTACGCGAGCGACGGCGACTACGACGGCCCCGAGCAGGTCGCCTATCTGGTCATGGCGTTCGTCGAGGGCGACCCGCTCTCCAGCCGGGTCAAGGAGGGGCCGATCGGCGTCGCGGAGACGATGGCGATCGTCGCGCAGGCCGCCGACGCGCTGCACGCCGCCCACGAGAACGGGATCGTCCACCGCGACGTCAAGCCCGGCAACCTGATCGTGAAACCGACCGGCGCGGTCATCCTGGTCGACTTCGGCGTGGCCCGCTCAACGGCCATGACCAGCGTCACCGGCCTCAACGCGATCGTCGGCACGGCGCTCTACATGGCGCCCGAGCAGGTCGCCAAGGGCAACCTGACGCCGGCCACCGACATCTACGCGCTGGGTGCGGTGGCCTATCACTGCATCGCCGGGCGCCCGCCGTTCGACGGTGACAACGCGCTCCAGGTGGCACTACGTCACCTGGAGGACGATCCCGACCCGCTGCCTGACCACGTGCCCTATGAGGTACGCGACCTGATCGCCCGGGCGATGGCCAAGCAGCCGGCCGACCGTTTCCAGAGCGCGGCCGAGTTCGCCGAGGCGGCCTTCGCCGTCGCCGGCCCGATCGACTGGAAACGGCTCACCGGCACGTCGCTGACCGCGCCGGTCAGCCCGGCCCGGGTCGGTTCCGGGGCGTACCCTGCGGTCCGCCACCCGACCGGCGCCTACCCGATGCGCACCGGTTTCGGGGATCAGGGCGCGACCGCGCCGATCAGCCCGGCGGCGCCCCGGCCGCTGCCCGCTCAGCGCAGCGTCGCGACGCCGGCGCCGTTCCCGGTCTCCCGGCCGAGTCAGCCGCCGGCCCAGCGCATCCTGATGTTCGCGATCCTCGGCCTGTTCGTGCTGGCCGGTGGCCTCGGTGTGGCGTTCGCCTTCGACTCCGACGAGCCGACGGGCTCCAAGGGCACCCCGGTGAAGGAACAACCGGCGCTGGTGCCGGGCCCCTCCGACTCCGAGGAACCCGCCGTCGACCTGTCGCCGGACGAGTCGGCCTCGCCGCCGAGCCGGCCGCGGAACACGAAGACGAAGAACCCGGCGGCGAGCACCTCGACGAGCCCCTCGCGTTCACCCTCGCCCTCGCCGTCGCCGAGCCCGAGCAAGACGTCGTCGTCTCCGGATCCGACCGACCCCACGACCGATCCGACTACCGACCCCACAACCGACCCCACGACCACTGCCCCGGTGGGCGGCGGCGCCTGATCGTGGGGCGGCAACCGGTGCGCGGTGGCGCCTGACCAGCGGCGACAACTGAAATGCAACTAACCCTCAGCTAGGGCGGCCCGCGGCCGATGGTCCCGGCGGCACGGAGGAACAGCCGGGCCGATACGGGAAGAGGGTCGCACCACGATGACAGTCCAGACTCCGCAGGAGCCGGGGCACTACCCGAGCGCACCACCGTGGGCCGATCCGGAGCCCGTACCCGCACCGGCCGCGCCGGCCCCGCTGTACGGCGGGACGGTACCTCCCTACGACTCCCCCGACAACAAGCACGGTCAGCTGCTGGTCCGCTTCCCGGGAGAGGTGCACGCCGGGCACCGGCCGGAAGCGCCGTCGTGGCGGCCGGTCGTGGTGTGGACGTTCCTGCTCAGCGTGCTCGGCGTGATCTCGGTGCTGCGGCGGGCGTCACAGGCCCGGCGGTACGGCCGCAGCCGGCGCCCGTACTGGATCGCCTTCCTCGCGACACTGCTGGCCGGCGCCGCGTTCTGGACCGCGACGGTGGTGGTCGCTGCGATCCCCGTCTACGAGTACCGGGTGGAGTCGGGCATCACCGACCAGCTGCGCGACACCCTGGCGTCGGACGGCCGGGTGAAGAAGCAGTTCGGTGCGGTCTCCGGGGTGGAGTGCACTCCGGAGACCGACCGCAACGCCGAGGGCCTGCGGACCTATCTGTGTACGTTCCAGATGTCCAACGGCAAGACGAACGGCCTGTTCGTCAGCGCCGACACCGAGGGCAACTGGCAGGAGAAGTGAGACCCGACACCGAGGACACCGGCAGGAGAAGTGAGACCCGACACCGAGAACACCGGCAGGAGAAGTGAGACCCGACACCGCGGGCAACCGGCCGGAGAAGCGGTGACGGCTCAGAAGACCGGCACGCCCTCGCGGACCAGCCGCCAGTTACGGACGTAGAAGTCGGCCGGGTCGATGCGGCCCTTGGCCTGCGCCCAGTCGATGAGCAACTGACGGATCTCCTGCTGCTCGTTGTAGACCTGGGGCTTCACGATGCCCGGGAAGCTCCCGCCGCCGGAGCGCCGGTAGTTGTTGACCGCGACCACGAACTGCGCGTCGGCGGCGACGTCGGCACCGGCGATCTGCAGGCGGGTGATCCGGCTGCCGACCGGCTTACTGATGTCGATGTCGTAGTCGACGCCGGAGAGCACGTCGTAGTTGTAGTCCGGCACGGCCGGGTCGCTGATCGTGGCCGGGTCGACCGGGGCGCCGACGGCGTGCGTGACGAAGAACTTGACCGAGTACTCCAGGTACGCCCGTACCTCGGCGCCGGTCAGCACGACCGCTTCCAGGGTGTTGTCGTAGATGTAGAGCCCGGCGACGTCCTTGATCTTCACGTCGCCCTGCGGGAACACCGCGGTACGGCTGAACGGCGCGGCGATGGACAGCACCGGAAGTGACGCGTGAGCGCCGCCGGCCAGCGCCGCCGTGACGATGTCGGTCTGCACCTTGTTGATGTAGTCGAGGATCGGCGTGTCCTCGTACCGGCTGGTCGCCGCGGAGAGCTCCACCGTCGAGGCGGCCACGACCTGGTTGACGTACGCCACGGTCTTGTCGTGCTGCTTCTTCACCACGGCGAGGACCTTGGGGTCGGCCTCGACCGTGTTGGTGTTCAGCGCCGCGGCGGCCTTCGACGTGATCTTCCACTTCCCCTTGACCCGGGTGATGTCGAAGTCCATCTTGGTCAGCCGCTGACCCCACTTCGACGGCTCGGAGAGCAGCACCTGTTCGCCGGTCTTCTGGTTGGTGACGAACCGCTGCGGGACCTCGCGGTGCGCGTGCCCGAAGAGGATCGCGTCGATGCCGGGCACCTGCTCGGCGATCAGCGCTGTCGGGTTCTCGTTGGGCAGCTCGGGGCCGTAGCTGGAGGTGCCGCTGTCGCCGCCGTGCGCCGAGATCAGCACGATGTCGGCGCCCCGGGCCCGCATGATCGGCACCCACTTGGCGGCCGTGGCGATCATGTCGGTGAATTCGATCCGGCCCTCGACGTTCGCGCGGTCCCAGATCGCCGAGCCCGGGTTGGTGAGCCCCAGGATGCCGACACGCAGCGTCGGGGCATGCCGGCCCAGAGAGACCTTCTTGATGATGTACGGGGTGAACGCCGGCCGTCCGGTCTTGGCGCTGATCGCGTTGGCGGCCAGGGCCGGGAAGCCGAGCTGGCGGATCCACAGGTTCAGCAGCGGCAGACCGTAGTTGAACTCGTGATTGCCCAGCGTGACGGCGTCGTAGTGCAGCACGTTCATGGCGCGGGCCATCGGGTGCTTCTCACCGGTCGCGGTGATCGGCTCCTGCTTGGCGTAGTAGGTGGCCAGCGGCGTGCCCTGGATCGTGTCGCCGGCGTCGAGCACCAGGACCGGGCCGTTCGCCTCGGCGCGCAGCTTGTTGACCAGCGCGGCGAGCTTGGCCACGCCGACGTCGTTGTGCGCGCTGTCGTCGTACTCGGCGTCGCGGTAGTAGTCCCAGTTGTAGACGTTGCCGTGGGTGTCGGAGGTGCCCAGCACGGTCAGGCGGTAGGTGGTCGTGCCACCGCCCTGATGGCCGGCCTGCGCCGCCTCGGAGACCATCAACGGCGCGGCGACGCCGGCCGCGGACGCGGCCAGGACGCTCCGCCGCGATATGCCGGTGGGGTTGGTCATAGCGGACCTCTCAGCATGGAATCAGGTGACGCCTCGTGGGCGCGGAAGACTGAACCCTAACGGCCGATAAGTGAATCGGTCGATGGAAGGCGGGTTGCACGGAGGTCAAATCTGCTCAAGGGCCTCGATACCCAGCAGAAACATTCCGGTGTGGAGGGTCCGTGCGGTGAGGTCGGCCAGGCCGAGCCGGCTCGCCCGCACCTCGGCGTCGGCCCGCAGCACCGGGCACCGTTCCCAGAAGACCGAGAACGCCACGGCCAGGCCGTGCAGGTGGACCGCGAGCCGGTGCGGCTCGGCCGAAGCGGCGGCGGCCCGGACGGCCGGCTCGAACCCGAGCAGGGCGAGAGCCAGCGCCCGTTCGGCCGGTTCAGTCACGGTGACGGTGCCCGGGCCGCTGCCGGCTTTCCGGAACAGCGACCGGATCCGGGCGTAGGCGTACTGGAGGTAGGGGCCGGTGTTGCCGGTGCTGGCCAGCATCCGGTCCCAGTCGAAGACGTAGTCGCCCATCCGGTCGCCGGACAGATCCGCGTACTTGATCGCCCCGATGCCGATCGCCGGTTCACTGGCCCGCGCGACCGCCTCGTCGAGCAGGTCGGCGAGTTTGATCGTGTCACCGGCCCGGGACTTCAGCATCTTGCCGTCGGAACCCAGGATCGAGCCGAACCCGATGTGCTCGGCGGTCACGTCGTCCGGCAGCCAGCCCGCCTCCCGGGCGACCGCGAAGACCATCCGGAAGTGGATCCGCTGCGGGCTGCCGACGACGTAGAGCATCCGGTCGGCGCCGAGTTTCCCGACCCTGTGCCGGACCGCGGCCAGGTCGGTCGCCGCGTATCCGAATCCGCCGTCGGCCTTCCGCACGATCAGCGGCAGCGGAGCGCCGTCCCGCCCGGTGAACCCGGCCGGGAACGCGCAGAGCGCGCCGTCGCTCTCGGTCAGCAGATCTTTCTCCAGCAGGTCGGCCACCACGCCGTCGAGGTCGTCCTGATACCGGCTCTCCCCCGCGAAGTCGCCCGGCCCGAGGGTCACACCGAGCCGGGCGTAGACGTCCAGGAAGTACCGCTCCGACTGAGCCACCAGGTCACGCCACAGTTCCCGGGAGAGCGGGTCACCGGACTGCAGGGACACCACCCGCAGCCGGGCCCGGGTCCGGAAGTCGTCGTCGGTGTCGAACTTGGCCCGGGCCGCCTGATAGAACGCGGTCAGGTCGCCGATCGAGTGGGACGCGCCGCCGCCCAGGTCGATGAGGTGCTCGACCAGCATCCCGAACGGGGTGCCCCAGTCGCCCAGGTGGTTCACCCGGATCACGTCGTGACCCAGCCACTCGTACGTCCGGGCCAGCGCGTCCCCGATGATCGTGGACCGCAGGTGACCGACGTGCATCTCCTTGGCCACGTTCGGGCTGGAGTAGTCGACCAGGATCCGCTCGGGTGCGGCGACGGGTGCGACACCCAGCCGCTCGTCGGCGGCCGCGGCCCGCAGCGCCCGGTCGAGCAGGTCGTCGGTGAGGGTGAGGTTGAGGAATCCGGGGCCGGAGACGGTGACGTCGGCGACGCCGTTCAGGTCAGCGGCGGCGGCCACCTCGGCGGCGATCTCCCGGGGCGGCCTTCCCAGCTCCCGGGCCAGCGCCAACGGCGCACCGGACTGGAAGTCGGCGTGCGGCGAGGCCCGGACGGCCGGATCGATCGGATGGCCGGCGACCGCTTCCAGAGCGGGCGCGAGCCGGTCGTGCAGCAGTGATTCGAGATTCATGGTCGGACTCCGTCGTCAGATGAGCGAGACGGGTCGGACCGGTGCCTTCTCCAGCTCCGGCGGGTGTCGACCCGCCGGGTGGAAAGCATGGCTTCAGCGGCGGCCGTGAGGACGCCGGCGTCGCAGGACGCTGAAGCTGGACATGCGGCGACTATAGCCGGGCTGGCACTATTCGCACCATGACCGGGTGGGACGAGGACGGCGACGGGGTGCTGCGGCTGCCGTCCGGGCGACTGATCCGCGGGCGGGGCCTGCGGGCCGCGATGCCGACAGGGCACCCGCCGCAGCTCGGGATCTATCTGCAGGGCGGGGCGCCGCCGGAGTTCGGGTGGGAGAGCCGGTGGGTGCGGTGGCCGGACTTCTGGCTGCCGCGCGATAGGTCGTACACCATCGAGATCCTGAAGGAGGCCCTGCGCCGCGCCGAGGGTGAGCGGGTCGAGATCGCCTGCACCGGGGGTGTCGGCCGGACCGGGACCGCCCTGGCGTGCCTCGCGGTGCTCGACGGCGTGCCCCCGGACGAGGCGGTGGCCTACGTCCGGCGGCACTACCATCGGCACGCGGTGGAGACGCCCTGGCAGAAGCGTTTCGTGAGCCGCTTCAGTTCGCCGGGGGACGCCAGATCGTGAAGTCCTCGATGTGGAAATGGCTGGCCACGGTGCGGAAGGCGAACCAGCCGCTGTCGTACGGGGACGCGTCGGCGTAGTCGAAGACGAGCTGGTCGTCGCTCCAGTACTGGATCTTCGAGCCGTCCACCACGATGCGGACCCTGATCGGGACGTTCGCCTCGATCAGCGGTGACGTGTAGTCGTAGATCAGCGGACGGTTGCCCGGCTCACCGACGTACTTGCGGAACCTCGTGGTGGTGTTGAGGTTCGCGCCCTGACCGACGTAGTAGGTCTTCAGGTGGTCGTACTGCGCGAAGGCCCCGTTCCGCGTGGTGGCGAAGATGTCCTCGGGGGAGCGCACGTCACGGGCGTTCCAGAACGTGTTGAGGTCCGTGACGTGATCGTTCGGTCCGCCGGCCGACACCGGCGTGGCGGTGAACTCGATCTCGTACGGCCCCTCGATCTCCTGCTTGAGCCACACCGTCGCCCCGTTGGGCACGTCGATGTCGAGCACCCCACCGGAAGCCGCCACGGTGCCGCCGCTCTGCAACTCGGAGGACCACCTGCCGGAGTCGCTCACGAAGTTGTCCTCCGCGATGACGGACCAGGCGCTCCTCCTCGCTGTCGTGATCCTCGGCCTGGCGGGCGGGCGGCTGCCGTACCCGAGGAAGAAGTCGGTAAGCGTCGACTGCAGGTAACCGCGGACCGTCCAGCCCAGCCGGTACGCCGGGTTGTGCGCGAGCGTGTAGAGCTTCACGCTGGTCGGGATGTTCGTGGTGAACAACTTCAGCGTGGTGTGGTCGGCGGTCTCGGCGAAGTACTCCTCGCGCCAGTCACCGAGGATGTCGCCGTAGAACGGGACCGCGTTGCGCCACGACGAGACGACACCGGACGGCTCGAAGATCTTGGAGCTGGTCCGCTTCTTCGGGTTCCACTTCTCGACGTACGTGTTGTCGAGCAGCTCGGAACCCTTGTCGCCGTCCCACCAGATACGGAAGTTGACGCTCGGCGTGGTCTTGCTGATCTGGGTGCCGTCCACGCTCCACACACCGGCGCCGGGCAGGTCGGCGTTCGCGGTGGCGGCCCAGAACTCGTAGCCGTCGTGGGCCGGGTCGATGTCCGCGGTCGTGCCGCGCGGGACGTCCCAGAGGGTGGCGTCCTGCGGGATGTCCGGGTGCGAGCCGGTGATCAGGCGCTGCCCCGTCGCGGCGTCGTAGTAGTACCAGGGAAAGCTGGTGAAGACGCCGCCCTCGGTCTGCTGGATGGCGTAGCCCTCGAGGCCCGGCCGCGACGGATCGAGGTCTCCGATGTGGAACCGGTCGCCGTGGGTCGAGCCGTCGACGACGTAACGGAACGTGCCGTCGCTGTTGACGACGTAGTTACCGTCCGCAATGTCGTCTCGGCCGTCCTGGTCGACGTCGACGATCCGCAGCTGGTGGAAGCTGGTGCCCTGGCCGTTCCCACGGGTGAACTTCCATCGCCGGGTCAGATCACGACCGTTGAAGTCCCAGGCCACGAAGAGCACCCGGAAGTCACCGCGCCGCGCGCCGATCCGTACGACCTGCTTGGTGATCAGGCTCGGGTGCACGCCGTCCAGGTACGCGATGCCGTACTGCCCACCGGACGGACCGTCGGCCGTGAAGTCGTCGGCGATCGGGACCCGCTCACGTTCGACGCCGGTGAGGCCGTCGACGACGGAGACGAACTGGTCGAGTGCATTCGATGTCCTGATCACCGCGCCGTCACTGAAGGTGACGCCGTTGGCGGTCTTCACGAAGACCTCGGACCGGCCGTCACCGTCCAGGTCGTACACGGTCACGTTGTCGTCGTTGCGGTAACCGGCGACCTCGCCGTAACCACTGATCGCGGCGAGCGGCGGGTCGTTGGCGGCGTTGCCACCGGCCCGGGCGTACGAGTTGACGCCCAGGTCGACCCGCCACAGGTTCTTCCCGGCGAGGGTGTACGCCTCCAGGTAGCCGGGCTTGTCGAGCGCGTACGACAGCCGGGACACCACGATCTCGTAGCGGCCGTCGCCGTCCAGGTCGCCCGGCCACGCGTGGTGCACGTAGTAGTTCTCGGCCGGCAGCAGCGGGATGTCACCGGGCGTAATCGCCGGGCCGCTGGGCGCCTGCTCCCGGTTCTTCACGACCGCGCGGACGGTGTAGACACCGGTTCCGGGCGTGATGTCGGTGAAGTTCGTCGACTCGTCGATCGGCTTCCGGTTGAGCTTCCTCGCGCCCTTGTAGACGTTGAACTCGACGTTGTTGCCGTACTCGGTGCCGAGCAGACGCCAGCTCAGGAAGGTGCCACCGCCCTTGGCCGGCACGGCGACCAGGCCGCGGTCCAGCGACTCGACGATCCGGCTGTTCGGATGACCGGCCTGCGCCGGTGTCGCAACGAGGCCGACGGCCAGCGTGACGCCGGTCGCGGCTGCGATGATCGCTTTCATCGCCGGACCGTATGGAACGACTGTGTATCGACGGTTGCGGAAGTTTGAATCCCCTCCGCCCGGTAGGACTCGTTTGCTCAGGTGATGGCTTTGCCGCGCTGCAAAATGAGACAGTCGCCACGCGTCCACATCCTTAGATGTCAGGAGTGTGCCATCCCCACCGCACCCTTCCGGGTGATGGCAGAATTTTGACATCGCTGTCCAACGATGATCCCCGCGCTTCCAGGGCATTCGAACGCGAGCCGAGTTGTCGGCTACAGAGTTGGAACAGTCAAGAAATGTCAGAGTAATGACGCGCGGTCAATCTACTCCCACCTGCAGCACACGCCCTCCAGCAGGATCGGAGTTCTCATATATGTCCACCATCAGCAAGCGGCTGCGCTCGCTCACGGCCATGGGCGCCATCGGGACGACCGTGGCCCTCGTGCTCGCCGGCTGTGGCGCCCGAGCCGGCGACGAGGCGGCCGCCGGCGGGACGTCTGCGGCACCCAGCTGTGTCGACACCTCCGGCTCAGCCGTCAAGCTCGGCTTCCTCAACTCCCTCACCGGTGGCATGGCGATCTCTGAGAAGACCGTCTCCAACGTGCTGCACATGGCCGCCGACGAGATCAACGCCGGCGGCGGCATCCTCGGCAAGAAGATCGAGTACGTCCAGGAGGACGGCGCCACCGACTGGCCCACCTTCGCGGAGAAGACCGAGAAGCTGCTCACCCAGGACTGCGTCGCCGCGATCTTCGGCGGCTGGACCTCGTCCTCCCGCAAAGCCGTGAAGCCGGTCGTCGAGAAGCACAACGGCCTCTTCTTCTACCCGGTGCAGTACGAGGGTCTCGAGTCGTCGCCGAACATCTACTACACCGGTGCGACCACCAACCAGCAGATCATCCCGGCGATGGACTTCCTGAAGGCCCAGGGAGTGAAGAGGCTGTTCCTCGCCGGCAGCGACTACGTCTTCCCGCGCACCGCGAACGCGATCATCAAGCTGTACGCGGCCAAGCTCGGCATCGAGATCGTCGGTGAGGAGTACGTGCCGCTCGACAAGGACGACTGGACCAGCCAGGTGGCGAAGATCGTGGCGGCCAAGCCCGACTTCATCTTCAACACCATCAACGGCTCGTCGAACGTCGGCTTCGTCAAGGCGTACTACGACGCCGGCCTCAAGGCCGAGACGACGCCGATCATCTCGGTGTCGATCGCCGAGGAGGAGGCGCCGGCGATGGGCCACGAGGTCACCGGCCAGTACGCGTCGTGGAACTACTTCCAGTCGCTCAAGACGCCCACGAACCCGAAGTTCATCGAGAGCTGGAAGGCCTACCCCAACAGCAGCGGCGTCACCTCCGACCCGATGGAGGCCGCCTACATCTCGCTGTACCTGTACAAGGCCCTCGTCGAGGCCGCCGGCTCGTTCGACGTGGACGCGGTGAACGCCGCGGCGAAGAAGAACGCCATCACCTTCGACGCGCCGGAGGGCAAGGTCACGCTCGACGGCGAGAACCACCACATCTCCAAGCCCGGCCACATCGGAAAGATCAACTCCAGCAACCAGTTCGACATCGTCTGGGCCTCCGACAAGTTCATCGAGCCCGATCCGTACCTCGAGGGCTACGACTGGTTCCCGGCGGACATCCGCAAGCAGCTGGTGGACGCGGCGGGCTGATCACCCGCGGGGTCGCGTGTCACCGACGGCATGCGACCCCTCCCCCTCCATAGAGACGCTAGAGAGAGCGACCGCACGTGGATGCACTGATAGCACCGCTGCTGAACGGCAGCGCACAGGGTGCGCTGCTCCTGCTCGCCGCGCTGGGCCTCTCGCTCACCTTCGGCCAGATGGGCGTGATCAACATGGCCCACGGCGAGTTCCTCATGATCGGCGCCTTCGCCGCCTACCTCGTCCAGCAGGTCATCACCGCCAGCAACCTGTCGATCCCGGTCGCGCTGCCCGTCGCGTTCGTCGTCGCGGGCCTGTTCGGCCTCCTGCTGGAGGTGACCATCATCCAGTGGATGTACCGCCGGCCCCTCGACACCCTGCTCGTCACGGTCGGTGTCGGCCTGATCCTCCAGCAGGCGGCACTGCAGATCTTCCCGTCCCAGGGCGTCCCGGTGGAGAAGCCGGGCTGGCTCGACGGGCAGCTGAACATCCTCGGCTACGAATGGCCGCTCCGGCAGCTGTTCACCATCCTGCTCGCGAGCGTCTGCGTCGCCGCGCTGTCAGCCTGGCTCAAGTACACCTCGTTCGGCCGCCGCATCCGGGCGACCGTGCAGAACCGGGATCTCGCCGAGACCTCGGGAATCTCCACACGCACCATCGACCGCCTCACCTTCTTCACCGGGTCGGGTCTGGCCGGGGTCGCCGGTGTGGCCGCGTCACTCATCGGGGGCACGAACTCCCAGATGGGCGCGCAGTACATCATCCCGGCCTTCCTCGTCGTCGCCGCCGGTGGCATCGGCCAGCTCAAGGGCACCATCATCGCCGCGTGGGCGGTGGGCGTCGCCCTCTCGTACTTCGCCTACTGGACGACCGGCAGCCTGGCGCAGGTGCTCGCCTTCATCCTCGTGATCGTCTTCCTGCAGCTGCGCCCGCAGGGCCTGTTCACGGTGCGAACCAGGAGTCTGGCATGACCAAGCCTCGTACGACCGGGCCGAAGCCTTGGATCTCCCTCAGCGGCATCGGGGTGTTCGCCGTCCTGCTCCTCGCGGTCGCTCCCCTCGTGCTCACCGATCACTGGCTCAACAACCTCGGCAAGTACTGCTGCTGGGCCATCGCCGCCGTCGGCATCGGCCTGGCGTGGGGCCGGGGCGGGATGCTCGTGATGGGACAGGGGGTGTTCTTCGCCCTCGGGGCCTACTCGATGGCCATGCACCTCACGCTGGAGACCGCCGGTGACCGGATTCCGGGGTTCATGGTGCTCTACGACCCGCTCGCGCCGCTCCCGATGTTCTGGGAGCCGTTCCGCAGCGCGGGGTTCACCCTGCTGGCGATCGTGCTGCTCCCGGTGGTCATGGCCGGCATCCTCGGCTACGCGCTGTTCAAGCGCCGGGTGAAGGGCGCGTACTTCGCGATCCTGACGCAGGCGCTCGCCGTCGCGCTGGCCACCCTGATCAGCTCCACGATCCGCGAGACCGGCGGCGACACCGGGCTCAGCGACTTCAAGTACTTCTTCGGCTTCGTGCTGAACGACCCGGCCAACAAGGTCATGGTGTTCCTCATCGCGGCCGGGCTTCTCATCGTGTGCCTGCTCGCGGTCTGGCAGCTCTACCGCAGCCGCTTCGGTGAGCTCCTCGTCGCCACCCGGGACGCCGAGGAACGCGTGCGCTTCCTCGGTTACGACCCGGCCAACGTCAAGCTCGTCGCCTTCGTCGTCTCGGCGCTGATGGCGAGCATCGCCGGAGCGATGTTCGTGCCCATCGTGGGCATCATCACTCCGGCCGAGATCGGCGCCGCCGCCTCGATCCTCATGATCGCGGGTGTCGCCTTCGGCGGCCGCGCCTCGCTCTTCGGCCCCGCGCTCGGCGCGATGGCGGTCGGATGGGGGCAGTCGAGCCTCGGCTCGACCTGGCCCGAAGGCTGGACCTACATCCTCGGTCTGCTGTTCATCGTCGTCATCCTCTTCCTGCCGAACGGCCTGTCGTCGCTGCCCTCCCGGTTCCCGGGACGGACGCGCCCGAAGCCGGATGTACCGCCCACCCCGGCGATCGCCGCCGCAGAACTCGAGGAGGTACGGGCATGACGGACGCCTCGCTCGTCGTCACGGACCTCCGCGTCGAGTTCTCGGGCTTCGTCGCGGTCGGCGGCGTCTCCTTCGACGCGCACCCCGGTGAGGTCAGGTTCCTGATCGGACCGAACGGCGCCGGCAAGACGACCTGCATCGACGCCATCACGGGACTGGCCAAGGGCACCGGGTCGGCGAGGCTCGGCGAGAAGGAGCTGCTCGGCAAGCAGGTGCACAAGATCGTCCGCCTCGGGGTCGGCCGCACCTTCCAGACCGCGAGCGTCTTCGACGAACTCACCGTGCTGCAGAACCTCGACATCGCCGCCGGGCGTCACCGCTCCGCGCTCTCGCTGCTGCGGACCCGGCGTGGCGTCGACCCGTCGATCGAACAGGCACTGGAGGAGACCGGACTCGCCGGCGAACTCACCACGCCGGCCGGCATCCTGTCGCACGGCCAGAAGCAGTGGCTGGAGATCGCGATGCTGCTCGTGCAGGACGCGAAGGTGCTGCTGCTCGACGAGCCCGTGGCGGGCATGAGCCAGGACGAGCGCACCGCGACCGGCGAACTCCTGCGGCGCATCGCGGCGAAGCGGATCGTGCTCGTGGTCGAGCACGACATGGACTTCATGCGCCGCTACGCCACCCGCGTGACAGTGCTGCACCAGGGCAAGGTGCTCTCGCAGGGCACGGTGGCCGACGTACAGGCCGACCCCAAGGTGCAGGAGGTCTATCTCGGCACCGCGGACGCCATCGCGGTCGGGACACCGAACCGGAAGGAGGACTGACATGCTGGAGCTCACCGACATCGAGGCCGGTTACGGGCGCACGCGGGTGCTGCACGGTGTGACGGTGCCGGCCGGCAAGGTGGTGGCCGTGCTCGGTCACAACGGCGCCGGCAAGACGACCCTGCTGCGCCTAGCGATCGGCCTGATCAAGCCGTCGAAGGGCCGCGTGCTGTTCGACGGCGAGGACGTCACCTCGCTCGCCCCCAACCAGCGCGTCGCTCGCGGCATGGCGTACGTGCCGCAGGGCCAGCAGTCGTTCGGCCAGCTCACCACACTGGAGAATCTGCAGCTCGTCGCCGACGGGCGCCGGGGCGGCAAGGCTCTCGTCGACGCACAGATGGCACGATTCCCCGCCCTGGAGCAGTTCGCCGCCCGGAAGGCGGGCCTGCTCTCCGGTGGGCAGCGCCAGCAGCTCGCGATCGCCCGCGCGCTCATCACTCAGCCGAAGCTGCTCATCCTCGACGAGCCGACCGAGGGCATCCAGCCCACGATCGTCGCCGAGATCGAGCAGACCATCGTGCAGCTGGCCGAGGAGGGCATGCACGTGCTGCTCGTCGAGCAGCACATCGGCTTCGCCCTCGAGGCCGCCGAGCGCTACGTCGTACTCGCCTCGGGTTTCGTCACACAGACCGGAGTGGGTGGCATGGCAGCCACCTCCACCGTGCGAGCCGCCATGGCGATCTGAGCCGGCATGACCGACTGCACCGAGCGGCACCATCTCGCGCCGAACCGTGAACCCTGCAGGCGAGGGCCGGGAGGGCATGCCAATGAGGGCACAGCATGACCGACTGCACCGAGCGGCACCATCTCGCGCCGAACCGTGAACCCTGCAGGCGAGGGCCGCGAGGGCATGCCAATGAGGGCACGGCATGACTCACACCCGCAACGCCGTCGTAACACCGGACAGCGAAATTTGCCCTGTGTCGACGGACAACGCGCGGGCGGCCGCAGAGGACAGCCTGGAGGACTACGCCTTCCGCTATGTGCCGCGCACCTTCCGGCGGTGGAGCGCGGCCTCCGTCGGCGCGACCGCCCTCGGGTCCATCGCGTTCCTCGCCGACTTCTCGATCGGCGCGAGCATCGGCATCGACCACGGCACCGCCAACGCCGTGCTCGGCATCGTGTTCGCGTCGGTCATCATCGTCATCGTCGGCGTGCCCGTCGCCTACTACGCCGCCCGCTACAACCTCGACCTCGACCTGATCGCCCGTGGCTCGGGATTCGGCTACTACGGCTCGATCATCACGACGGTGATCTTCGCTGGCTTCACCTGCATCTTCTTCGCGCTGGAGGGCGCCATCATGGCGCAGGGGCTGCAGGTGGCGACGGGGATGCCGCTGTGGCTCGGCTATCTCATCTCGACAGTCGTCGTGATCCCGATCGTCATCTACGGCATGCGTGCGCTGGAACGCCTGCAGTTCTGGACCACGCCCCTGTGGCTCGCCCTCGCCCTGCTGCCGCTGCTGTGGATCCTCGTCTCCGACCCCGAGGTGGTGCGCGCCTTCACGTCGTTCACCGGCGATTCCGACGGCTCGATCAGCATCGGCGCCGTGGTCTCGAGTGCGGCCGTGTGCTTCGCCCTCACCCCTCAGCTCGCGGAGCAGATCGACTACATCCGCGCCATGCCGCCGCGCACGCCGGCGAACGCACGCTCGTGGTGGACCTCGTTCGCGTTCGCCGGCCCGGGATGGGTCGTCTTCAGCGGCACCAAGCAGGTGATCGGGGTGTTTCTCGCCGTCTACCTCCTCGTGAGAGTCGAACCCGCTCTCGGGCATCAGGCGGCCGAACCGGTCAAGCAATTCGTCGAGATGTACCGGACCCTCGTCCCCGACTGGCTCGCGATCGTTCTGGCCCTGGTACTCATCGTGGTCGCACAGGTGAAGATCAACGTGACGAACGCGTACTCGGGCTCGCTCGCGTGGTCGAACGTCTTCACCCGGATGGCGAAGCACTACCCGGGTCGCACGATCTTCGTGCTGTTCAACCTCGTGATCGCCTACGCGCTCATGATGCTGGACATCTTCGCCCTCATCTCCTTCGTGCTGAGCCTCTACGCGAACGTCGTCATGGCATGGCTCGTGACGATCGCCACCGACATCGCCGTCAACAAGTGGGTGCTGCGCATCTCGCCGCGCTTCCCCGAGTTCCGCCGCGGCATGCTGCACGACTGGAACCCGGTCGGGCTCGTGTCGGTGGGACTCGCCTCGGTGCTGTCACTGCTCGCGTTCGCCGGGCTGCTCGGCGCCGCCGTCAAGCCGTTCTCGGTGCTCATCGCGATCGGCGTCGCGTTCGTGGCCACGCCGGTCACGGCCGTCGCCACGCGGGGTCGCTACTACCTGCGCCGCCGCTCCGACGGGATCGACTCCCCCCGGTTCGACGAGCACGGCAACCCCTCGGGCGAGCGGCTCCGCTGTCACGTCACCGGGTACACGTTCGAGCGGCCGGATATGCTGGCCTCGGCCGAGAGAGGACCGCACGGCGAAGTGCAGTACGTCTCGTCGCTGGCGCTCACCCTCGACGATTCCGATCACTACGTGCTCCCGCCGGAAGTCACCGGGCCCCAGCACTGGGCGGCCGCTCGAAAGAGGGAGACGTGATGGAGGAGCCGGTCGACACCGCTACCGCCATTCTGGCGAGCGCCGCGGTGCTGCTGCGCGAACGCAGCTTCGACGACATCTCCTATCGTGCCCTCGCCGACGAGGTCGGCATCTCGGAGCGCACGATCTACCGCCAGTACCCCACGCGCGCGCATCTGCTCGCCGCGCTCTCGAACTGGCTCGAGCAGACCTGCTTCCCGCTGGCGCCGTTCGTGACCGTGTCCGACTTCTGCGCCGCCGTGCACGAGCGCTTCCGCGCCTTCGACGCGTCGCCCGCGTACGCGTACGTCGGCGCGCGGGCGTCCGCGATCTCGCCGACGCTCGACACCGAGCAGGCCTACATCACGCGGGCGATCGAGGCGATGCTCGACGTGTCGGCGCCGACGCTCAACCGGCGGGATCGGCGGCGGGTCTCGGCATCCCTGCGCTACTTCTCGTCGGCGATGTTCTGGGCTCGGCTGCGCACGGGTTTCGACCTCGACGCCGACGAGATCTGCGACGCGTTCGACCGCGCTGTGGGCACCGTGCTCGCGAGGCTGCCCCACACCACGTGGGCGGAGCCGATCGCGGGGCGGCCCGGCGTCACGTGGGCGGAGCCGTGACCGAGCCGGCGGCGGTCCCGGCGCTGAGCGGCACGCAAGGGGCGATCCTCGCCGCCTACGCCGAGCTGATCGAGGAGCTCGGCAGCGACGACGTCTCGTACCGTGTCATCGCACGCCGGGCCGGTATCGCCGAACGCACGGTGTTCCGCAACTATCCCACGCGCGTCGACCTGTTGCTGGCGACCGCGGCCTGGATCGAGGCGACGTTGTTCGCCCGCGAGGAGTCGCACTCGATCTTCGACATCCCCCTCGCGATCCGCGACGCGATGCAGCGGTACGACGCACGGCCGGAGCTCGCGCACGTCGTCGCCGAGACGGCGATGCGCGGCGTGAGCGGCGCGGCGCCGTCGCCCGGCCGGGCACAGCTCGAACGACTGCTGGATGCCGAGGTGCCGTCCCTCGACGCGGCGCAGCGCAGGGCGGTCATCGCGGCGCTGTCGCACCTCGACTCCGTCGGGACCTGGGTGACGTTCCACCGCGAGTTCGGTATGGACCGGCGTGACATCGCCGACGCCGCCGGGTGGGCCGCGGAGGCGGTACTCGACAGCATCCGCGACCGCGTCACCCCGGCCTAGGGCCTGTCACACCTGGTTGGACGGTTCCCCGGCGATCAGCTTGTCGACCTTGCCGTCGGTGTGGGCAAGCTCCTCCTCGATGCGGGCGTGCTCGCCGGGGATGTGCGCGATGATCGAGCCGGCCTCGGCCATGTACGGCGGGCTGCCCGGCTCGAAGTTGATGTTCCACCGGGTCTTCCAGACGCGCTCGGCCGCGGCGGTGGCGGCCTTGTCGATCTGCGCGGCCAGCCACTTCTTGTCGGCTTCGGTCAGTGCCACGGGGATGTCCTCCAGATGCCAGGAAGCGGTCGAGGCTTCGAGCTTGGTCTCGTACGAGGCGGAGAAGTGGGCGTGCTGGGTGTGCGCGTTGTCGCCGCTGTAGGCGCGCTGCCGCCAGCCGTTCGACCCCTCCCAGATCCGCCGGTTGTAGATCACGTAGCGGAGCCGCTTCTCGGCGCCGCTACGGCAGCGGCCGACGACGTGCTGGACCACCATCTCCATCGTCAGATTCGGTTCACGCAGGTTGACGTCGAGGTCGATGGCGTGGACCTCGTGTTTCGAGTCCGCGTCCCGGATCGGTACCCGCCCGACCTCGTCGTCGTTGTGGTCGGAGACCCGGCTCTGGTGCGCCGTGTCACCGATCGTGCCGTCACTGGACTTGTCCCTGTTCGGTGCGAGCCGGTTCAGTTCGGTGCGCAACTGCCCCAGACACGGCACGAGAATCCAGGTGGCCATCGGGCTCCTCTCAGCGTCCGCTGCCGTTCCTGGAGCAGGTATATCTCCCGGACAGGTGTGCTGAAATCACCCGTTACCGCAAAAGGAGGTGCCAGATTCACGAAATGTGATGCCGGTCACCAGGTGAAGCGACCGGGATAGACCACATCGGCCAGTTCCTTCTGACCCTCGGCGTTCGGATGGAAATAGTCGAACTTGTTCAACTGATCCAGATCGAATCGCACCCGATGAGCGGCTCCGCCGTCCCAGCGGCAGCGGTCGCCGTACTCCCGGCATGCCTGTCGCAGTTGGGTGTTGTAGTCGTCGACCCGATCCCGGACCTGTTCCCGTCGTTTCTGATCAGCGTCAGCCGTGGAGGTGGGTGCGGCCAGCATGGACGGGCAGATCCCGCCCTGGCTCCAGATCTCGACCGCCTTCGGGTCCTCCCGGCCCACCTGCCAGAGCCGGTGGAGGTCGGGGATGCTGACCATCAGCACCCGCGCCTTGGGCAGGCCCTTCTTCAGCCGGGCCAGGCCCGCGTCGATCTGCTCGCGGAAGGTCGCCACCGGTGTCATGTCCCGCACCCGGCCGGCGCACGCGTCGTTGGCACCGATCAGGATCGTCACGTACTGCGGTTTCAGGTCGACCGCCCGGCGGGCCTGGGTCTCCAGCGCGTCGGCCTCGGCGCCGGGTGACGCCAGATTGTCGGCGTTGCCCTCGATCTTGTCGTTCTTCTCCAGGATCCGCTGGTAGTGGCTCTGGATCGCGGCGTTGTTCCCGGTGGACCAGGAGTTGCGGGCGCAGGCCACGTACGCGAGGCAGGCGCCGAGACCCGCGGTGATCGAGTCGCCGAGCGCCACCATCGAGGCCGGATAACCGGTCGCCGGGCGGGTCGGCTCCGGCTCACCGGACGGTTTCGGGGTGGCGCGGCCGGCCCCGTCACAGGCCAGGGCGAAGGCGGCGAGCGCTGCCAGAGCGACGACATGCCAGCGATGAATCACGGTCCCCCCATCACGGCCCCGGCCGGGTGCCGCAACAGTACTCGGGGTTCCTAGCTCACTTCGGACATCGGGCGCAGATTGGCAGGGTCCGACAGGATCGTCTCGATCTCGGCGGCGAAGGCCTGTGCGCGCGTGGTGATGGTCGCCTGACGGGCCACCACGGCGTCGACGTTGGCCTGGTCGATCGCGAGGCCGGGCACGTACAGCCAGCCCTGCGGCAGCGCCCTGCCGGTCTTGGCGTGCTCGGCCTGCAGACGGCCGGCGACCGCACCTTTGAGAAAGTTCTCCGGTGAGACCAGCAACAGGTCGCCGGCCTTCACAGCGGCCAGTGACTTGGGGTCGATGTCGAAGGCTCCGGCGATCCAGGAGGCGTCGTCCTTGCGGCGCAGGGCGGCCAGGTTCCAGCCGTCGGCGTCGCCGGTGCCGATGAACGCGAGCGCCGACGAGTTCGCCTTGACCAGGCTCCTCCAGGCCTCCAGGTTCGCCTCGACCTCCTGCTTGGTGTCGAACGGGCCGACCAGGGTCACCTTCGGGAGCTTCTCCTTGATCTCGTCGCGGATGCCCTTGGCCCGGCGGTCGAGGACGGTGACGCCGGGTGAGGAGGTGCCCAGGACGATCTTGCCGGTGACGGTGCCGGCCGGGAGCCTCGCGATCACCTGCCGGGCGAGCAGGCGGCCCAGCGCGTAGCTGTCGTTGCCGATGAACAGCTGGACCCCGGCCGACGGCAGGACCGGGCTGTCCACCGCGATGACCGGCACACCCGCGGCGACCGCCTCGGCCATCGGGCTGACGAACAGGTCCGGGGTCAGGGTGAACACCGAGATGCCGTCCCGTGCGGTCGTGACCATGTCGCGGAACAGGCTGAGCTGCCGCGGCCCGTCGACGATGTTCGGGCCGTCCACCTGGTAAGAGACGTCCCCGACGTGGTCCACGCCGGAGATGAACCCGAGGGACATCTCCTGGGAGAAGTTGAGCTGCTTGTTCGCCACCACGAAGCCCACAGTGAGCGATCTGTCCCGATCGTCCTTCTCCTCGGTGCACCCGGCCGTACCGATCAGCACCAGAGCCAACAGAAAGCCAAAGATCCGATATTTCATGGTCTTCCTATTTTCGCCCCAGCCCGAAGTCAGTATGGGCGATCTCCTTCAATCGGGCGGGTGTTCGACCGATCGGACCGCCGCGAAAGGCCGCCTCGTGGCGGCCGGTGACGGACAGCTCTGGGAGGATTGAGTGCTCGCGAAGGTCGTCCGCAGCAAAGCCGTCGCCCGGGCTGCCGTGATCGGGCTCGCGCTCGGCGTCTTCGCCCTCGCGGTGCTGGCCGCGGTCAGCATCACGACCAACGCGCGCACCACCGCCCACATCGAGCACAACTCGCGCATCAGCGACCACTGGTCCCAGATCGACCTGCACATCAGCGTCGAGACCGAGGCGCTCAACGACTACATGGTCGCCAAGAAGTTCGGCAAGGACCTGCTGGACAGCGCCGTGCACTCGACCCGTCCGGACGTCGAGTGGCAGGCCGCCAACGGCGACAGCCTCGACAAGGAGAACATCGTCCTGGTGCAGGACTCCTACGCGGCCTTCACCGACACCCTCAACGAGCTGCGCCGGACCACCAGCAACCGGGACCGGATGAAGGAACTGGCCGATCAGGCCACCCTCGGCGCCTCCTTCCTGCGCAAGTCGGCCAACGCCAACGTCAACCGGCACCGGCTCGCGATGGACTCGTACCTGGCCGACGCGGCAAGCTTCAACCAGAAGCTCAGCCTCGCCGCCGCGGTGATCTGCGGCGCCGACTTCCTGCTGCTCGTGCTCTGCGCCTCGATCCTGCTCACCCACCAGCGCCGGATCGAGGGCCAGGCCGTGGAGAGCCGCTACCGTGCCCTGCACGACGAACTGACCGGCCTGGCCAACCGCGCCCTGCTCGCCGACGAGATCGAGAAGGCGCTGCGCGTGGCCCAGGAGCAGGACGAGTCGGTCGGTCTGCTCCTGCTCGACCTCAACAAGTTCAAGGAGGTCAACGACACCCTCGGGCACCACGCCGGTGACCTGCTGCTCTCCGAGGTCGCGGCGCGCCTCACCGCCGCGGTCCGCGGCACCGACACCGTGGCCCGGCTGGGTGGTGACGAGTTCGCCGTACTCATGCCGGAGATCCACTCCCCCGAGCACTGCTCCGAGATCGCCCGCCGCCTGCTGGAGTCGCTGGAGGGTCCGGCAGAGCTGGACGGCGTGACCGTGGACATCAGCGGCAGCATCGGCGCGGCGGTCTTCCCGCTGCACAGCTCCTCGGGCCCGGAGCTGCTCCAGCACGCCGACATCGCGATGTACACGGCCAAGCGCAACCGCCTCGGCATCGCCGTCTACGACCCGTCCGCGGACCGGCACAGCTCGCAGGAGCTCGGCCTGATCGGCGAACTGCGCCGGGCGATCGACGAGGACGAGCTGGTGCTGCACTACCAGCCCAAGGTGTCGACCAGCACCGGCCGGGTCGTCGGCGTCGAGGCGCTGATCCGCTGGCAGCACCCGCTGCGCGGGCTGCTCTTCCCCGGCGACTTCATCCCGCAGGCCGAGGAGAGCGAGATCATCGTGCCGCTCACCGACCACGTGCTCGGGATGGCACTGGACCAGCACCGGATCTGGCGGGCCCAGGACACGCTGCTCCCGGTCGCCGTCAACGTGCCGACCGTCTGCCTGCTCGACGACACCTTCCCGGACCGCGTGGCGGAGGCCCTCGCCTCCCGCGGCGTCCCGGCCGGCGTGCTCACCCTGGAGATCACCGAGACCTCGATCATCAGCGACCCGGCACAGGCCTCGGCGATCCTGACCCGGTTGCGCGGGCTCGGGGTCCGGCTGTCGGTGGACGACTTCGGCACCGGGTACTCGTCGATGTCGTACCTGCAGAGCATGCCCCTGCACGAGTTGAAGATCGACCGCAGCTTCGTCCGCACACTGGGGGAATCGCACGGCGGCACCGCGATCGTCCGCGCCGTGCTCGAACTGGCCCGGGCCCTGGACCTCGAGGTGGTGGCCGAGGGCGTCGAGGACGAGGCGGCCCTCGTCCTGCTCGGCCAGCTGGGCTGCGCCAACGCGCAGGGTTACCACATCAGCAAGCCGGTACGGGCGACCGATCTGATGGCGTGGCTGGGCCGGCCGGTGCTGGAGTCGGCATGACGGCCTGAACCGGATTTCCGGCGAGGGGGTTCTCCTGAAGTGAACGCGTCGGAAGCATTCACTTCAGGGGCTGATCGCATGTACACCGAACAATGGCCGTCGTATTCACCGGGCGCCTACGAGCAGGCCTGGACCGACTCGGCCTACGGGACTGCCGGTCAATATGATCACGGCTATTCGACGATCACGGTGACTGCCAGGTATTTTCCGCTCGCATTTCTTCTGGCCCTGGTGAAGCCCGTTCTGATCATTGACGGGCAGCCGGTGAGAATCGGGTGGAACGAGCCCGTCGTGGTGCCGGTCACGCCCGGGCAGCACCACGTGCACGTCCACACTCCCTATCTCCTCCCGCGCCGGATGGGTAAGGCGGATCTCGTGGTCACCGCCCATCCCGGCCGGTCCGTGGATCTGGAGTACAAGTCGCCGCTGGTGGTCAACGCCCGCGGCGCGCTCGGATCACCGCCGCAGAAGTACCCGGGCATGGCCGCCTTCATCATCCTGATGGTGCTCACGCTGGTGCTGGCGCTGTGCAGCGCCGCATCGACGTTCTCGAGCCTCGGCCTCCTCTCCGCCCGGCAGACCGCCGGGAGCACCGCCACCCCCGCTCCGTCGGAGGATGGCGTCGTCCCCGCCCTGCCGCCGCTGCCCACCGACGGGCCCGGCCTGCCGACATCCGTCCCGGACCGGACCCGACCGGCCGAGGCGGCCGGCCGTCCCGAGCTGCGGACCGGTGTTCCCGCGCGCCGACTGGCCGGGCCCTCCTTCACGGCCGGCGACGAGACCACGACCAAGGCGTTCACCGGCTGGCCATTCGCCTTCCGGACCCCCGACGGCTGGGACTGCCGCCCGCAGAACGACAAGCGGGTCGCCGACGCCAAGCTCTACGGATGCAGCGACCCGAACGCCGGGAACGGCCGCGGGCTGATCGTCGTCATGCTGCGGCCCTGCCCGTCGGGGTGCGGCACGGCGGTGCAGTCCGCGTTGAACGGATTCTGGTTCGCGCCCACCGACCGGCTCCGCCGCGAGGACGCCACCACGGTGTTCACCGAGTCCGCCAGGGGCACCACCACCGGCGGCTACGAGCTCTACCTGAGCCACTTCTTCGTCGCGGGCGGCCGCTCCGGCGAGCCGGAATGGCAGGTGGCGGTCGCCGCGGTCGCGAAGTCCAAGGACGGTCGCGCCCAGGCACAGAAGGTCCTCAATGACATCCTGAGTCAGACCTCCTGAAAGTCGTCTACAACCGATCCCCGCGGGTCGCCGTCGGACAGGGAGAGACAGCGACAGGGAGCGAGGACATGCCGGAACGAACTGACCGTGACTATCTGGCGTTCGTGCACGCGCGCGTGGCCGAGTTACGGCGTACCGCCTATCTGCTCTGCGGCGATCCACATCAGGCCGACGACTTCGTCCAGGAGACGCTGACGAAGCTCTACGCACGCTGGCCACGGATCGGCCGGGTGGAGAACGTGGACGCGTACGTGCACACGATGCTGGTCCGGGTCTTCCTCGACGACCGCCGGCGCGGCTGGTGGAAGGTGCGGCTGCTGAGCGGGTCGCCCGAGCCGCCACCGGCCGACCAGAACCCGGAGGACGGTCCGGTGGTCCGGGCCGCGCTGGCCAAGCTGCCGCCCCGGCAGCAGGCCGTCCTGGTGCTGCGCTACCTGTGCGACAAACCGGTCCGTGAGGTGGCCGATCTGCTGCGGTGCTCGGAGGGGACCGTGAAGAGCCAGACCGCTCACGGGCTCACCAGGTTGCGCGCCCTGCTCGGTGTACCGGCCCTCGCTCCCGCTGTCTCCCGGGAGAAACGATGAGAGGTGAGGACGAGATGACCGACGAACGCGCCGTCCGGCTGCTGACCCCGCTGCGTGGGGAGCCGGAGGGACCGGCGCGGATCGACGTGGGCCGGGCCATGGCCGAGGGCCGCCGGCGCCGGGTGCTGCGCCGCTGGTCCGGAGGCCTGGCCCTGGTGGCGGTGACCTCGGTCACGGCCGCGGGCGGGACGCTGGCCGCCACCGCCCTGCGGGAGGGGACGCCGGTTCCGTCACCGACGCCCGTCGCCACCGCGTCGGCGGCCGTCAGCGCGGTGCCCGCGGGTCCGGCCGGGCCGAAGGACTGCAGGGTCGACCGGCTGCCCACCGGCCGGGTGACCAAGGCGCTGGTGACCGCGGGTGACCCGAGCGGGCGGTATCTGACCGGCCGCCTCTACAACAACCCGAGCGCCAACACGATCATCTGGCGGGACGCCCGGATCCTCGCCCGGCCGACGGTGCCCGGTGACGACGGCCGGTGGTCCGACATCAACCGGTCCGGAGTCGCGGTCGGGTCCGGTTTCGTCACCGACGATCGTGAGCAGGCCTACGTCTACCGCGACGGGAAGGTCACGGCCCTGAACGGGCGGGCCACCGCCGCATACGCCATCAACGACGCGGGCGTCGTGGTCGGTTCCATCGGCGAGGTGCTGAACGAGGCACCGGTCCGGTGGAACTCGGTCGACGCCAAGGTGACCAGACTGCCGCTGCCGGACGGCGTCACGCTGGGCAGGGCGGAGGGCATCAGCGAGGACGGCACCGTGGTCGGCAGCGTCGAGCCTCCCGGCAAGCGGGAGAGCACCGGATACCTGTGGCTGCCCGACGGCACCGCCAGGATGATGCCGCTGCCGAGCGTCGGCAGGAAGAAGGCCGACCTCTTCTGGCCGGAATCGATCATCGACGGCTGGGTGGCCGGCCGGGCCGTCTTCGACGAGAAAGACGTCAGGACGTTCGCGTCCTTCCGCTACCGGATCGCCGACGGCACCTATGAGCTGCTGGCGCAGAACGTCATCCCGGCCCTGATCTCCGAGAACGGCTGGCTGGCCGGTGACCTCGGCGGACCCGTCGTGCTGGCCGGGAACGAGACGGTGAAACTGCCGCGCCACCCGACCGGCGGCGACTACCAGATCAGCAGCATCAGCGTGGACGGACGGGTGATCGGCGGGTCGAGCTCCTTCAGCCTGCCCGGTGACAAGGTGGGCAACGACCCCCTGATCTGGACCTGCCGATAACGAGGAAGGGGGGCCGGCCGGCCCCCCTTCCCCACCCCGGCCCCTTGCCTCTAGGAGATGGCGACGTCGTCGAACCACACGGCGCCGGTGTTGTCACCCGACTTCAGGTGCAGCTGGACGCTGGTGGCACCGGCCGGGGCGACCGTCTCGACGACCAGCTTGGTCCAGGTGGTGTTGCCTGCCGGCAGGCGGTTCGAGGTGCTCTGGCCGATCCACTTGCCGTTCACGTCGAACCAGCTCAGCGCGATCTCGGTGACACCGGTGGCGGCGGCGCCGCGGGCGTACGCCTCGGCGCGCCAGCGGTAGCCGGCCTGGACGGGGGTGATCGGCGAGGTGACCAGCGAGGGCAGACCGGCGGCGGTACGGGTGGTCCCGGCGAACTTGACCGACTTGGCTCCGCTGCGGACGACGTCGGTGCCGACGACGGGAACACCGGCGTCGGTGTTTGCCAGGCGCCACGGCGAGTCGGACGCGGCCGCCTCGAAGCCGAGGTTCAGCAGTGAGTTCGGGACGGCGCCGGTGGTCCACCAGGTACGCACGACGGTGGACGCGAACTTCGGGGCGCCGTCGGCACGGTAGAGGCCGAACTTGTACTGGGCCGGCATCTGCGACACCTGCGAGTTGGCGGGGATGGCGCCGTTCGAGAAGTCGTTCAGCGTCCACGGCGACACCGAGCCGACACCCGCCTCGGAGGCGGCGCGGAACACGCGGGCCAGGTAGACGCCCTGCTCGCCCTCGCTGACGACGGCGCTGCTGACACCGGTCTCGCCGATCACGATCGGGGCAGGAGAGACGGCCGCCTGCGCTTTGCGGATCTCGGCGAGCGCCCGCTCCGAGGAGCCGTAGAAGTGGAAGTCGTAGTAGTCGAGCGGGGTGCCGCCCAGCTCGGACCTGATCTTCGCCATGCCGGCCGCGCCGGTGCCGCCGTCGACCGAGAGGGTCAGCGGCATGGTCGGGGCGTACGCCCGGATCGCCGGGATGAGCTGCTTGACCCAGGTGACCGCGGCCGCGTCGCCGGGCTGGAACTCGTTCTTCAACTCGACGGCGAGGATGCGGGGGTCGTCCACGTAGGGTGCGAGCACCGACTTGGCCCAGTTGACGCTGTTGGTGACCTCGTTGTAGCCGGACCACCAGTCGAACAGGGTGATCTTGACGGTGAGGCCGTGCGCGTCGGCGATGCTCACGAACTTACGGAGCTTCTCGGTGTACTCCGGCTTCGGCGCGGGCCAGCCGAAGGCCTGCGGGAAGACGATCACCCGGACGTTGTCGGCGCCCAGCTCCGCGATCTTCGCGAGGTCGGCGTCCACCCTGACCGCGTCGAAGCCGGTCCACATCGCCGACCAGCCGGCGTCCGAGGGGTAGTAGTTCATCGACTTGGCGGTCTGCACCGCGGCCATCCGGTCGGCCATGGAGGAAGTCTGGCCGGTAGCGAGGGACGGGGCGGAAGTAAGGCCGAGCGTCATCAGAACGGAGGAGGCAAGGGCTGCGGTGCGAACGCGGAAGCTGCTCATGGGGGGATGGATGCCTCTCGCAAGTTGCTTTTCGGGGGTGACCTCTCATTCGGCGGCGGCGTCGGTCCCTGCAGGGTCCCGCTGATGGCAAAGGGGTTGCAAACGGGGTGTCGTCCCCTTTCTAGCGTTGCGGTCCGGTTGCCGCCGGGCCCGATCGCCGCAGTCCCCCTTCAGCGGTACCCGGCCCCCGGGTTGCCGGACGGTTACCGACTTGCATTGATCCACAGCTCGCGATTCGATGGGCGTCGACGCGCGCATCGACCAAGGCACGGGGGCTGACTGACATGCGGCTGCTGGACGACCGGCCGAAACGGCTGGCGACGCTCCCGTACCGGGCCGCGGGTCCCGGCGGCGCCACCCGGAACCTGCAACTCGCCGTCGAGACCCTCCGGGTCGACACGCTCCCGACCGGCTGTGCGGCCCTGCTCGCCACCGGCGACCTGCAGGGTGTCGCGCCCGCGCCGACCGGCGGCGGCCCGGTCCTGCTCGGCGCCGCGCTGGCCGGCTATCTGCGCCTGTGGGCCGAGGGCGGCCTGGTGCCCCCGCCCGGCGAGATCGGGGTGCTGCTCACCGGCGACTTCTACTCGGCGCCGAACGCCGACCGGCGCGGCGTATCGGGCGACGTGTACGACGTGTGGGCGGCCTTCGCGGCGGCCGGCTGCCCGGCGGTGCTCGGCGTCGCCGGCAACCACGACGAGGTCTCCGCCGGCCGCGTCGCCGCCCTCGGACCGAGTACCGCCCTTCTGGACGGCTCCCGGCACCGTTTCGGCGACCTCACGGTCGCCGGGGTCAGCGGCGTCATCGGAGACCCGGCAAGACCTTTCCGTCGTACGGAGGACGCGTTCCTGGCCGCGGTCGGCGAGGTCACCTCGCCCCCGCCGGACGTCCTGCTCCTGCACGAGGGCCCACGCGGGACGGGCCCCGACCAGCCCGGCCGGGTGGCCCTGCGCGACCTCCTGGAGCGGCGGACCCCCTCGATCACCCTGTGCGGTCACGTTCACTGGAACCGCCCGGCCGCTCCACTCGGCACCGGTCACATCGTCAACGTGGACGCCCGGGCCGTGCTTTTCACCAGGTGAGCCCGGTCTCCGTCGGCCGGCGGTCTCCGTCAGCTGGCGGTCTCCGTCAGACGCCGCCAGAGGAACTCGAGGACCAGGGCATCCATGGTGGCGGCCTGGCTGTTGTCGGCGGCGCCGGCATGGCCGCCCTCCACGTTCTCGTGGTACGTGACGTCGTAGCCGAGCTCCAGCATCAGGGCGGCCATCTTACGGGCGTGCCCGGGATGGACGCGGTCGTCGCGGGTCGAGGTCGTGAACAGGACCGGTGGGTACGCTCGTCCGGGCCGGACGTTCTGGTAGGGCGAGTACTGCCGCAGGAACTCCCAGTCGGCGGTGACGTCCGGGTCGCCGTACTCGGCCACCCACGACTTGCCGGCCAGCAGTTTCGTGTAGCGACGCATGTCGAGCAGCGGTACGGCCGCGACGACCGCCCCGAACAGCTCCGGGTATCGGGTCAGCATGACGCCCATCAGCAGACCGCCGTTGCTGCCACCGCGGATGCCCAGCCGCTCCGGCTTGGTGATCCCCCGGGCGACCAGGTCGGTCGCGACGGCCGCGAAGTCCTCGTACGCCCGTGGCCGGTTCTCCCGCAGCGCGGCGCGGTGCCACGCGGGGCCGTACTCGCCGCCGCCCCGGATGTTGGCGAGCACGAAGGTGCCGCCGCGCGCCAGCCAGCCGCGCCCCGCGACGCCGCTGTAGCCGGGGACCATCGGCACCTCGAAGCCGCCGTACCCGGTGAGCAGCGTGGGACCGGCGTCGTCGCGGCCGACGACGAAGTACGGCACCCGGGTGCCGTCCGCCGAGGTGGCGAAGAACTGCCGGACCGTCAGACCGTCGGCGTCGAAGAACTCCGGCTGCCGTTTGAGGACCTCGACCGGACCGCCGACCGTGCCGAGACTGAGCGTCGCGGGGCTCAGGAAGCCCTCAGAGCAGATCAGGAAGGCGTCGCCGTTGTGCGGGTCGGTGTCGACGATCCGGACCTGGTCGAACTCGCCGGCGCCCGGCAGCGGCTCCCGCCGCCACTGCGGCGTGTCCGGGGTGAGGATCTCGATCCGGGTCCTGACGTCACTCATCGTGACCAGCAGCAGGTGGTTACGGGTCCACGCCCAGCTGGTGAGCGACGTGTGCTCGTCCGGGCGGAACAGGACGGTGAACTCGCGCCGGTCGAGCTCGGTGACCAGCAGCGCGCCGGCCGGATGGGTGACCCCGCCGACCGTCCACGGTGACCTGAGCAGGACCAGCAGCCGGTTGCGATGCGACTCGACGGCGGCGTCGTCGGGCACGTCGATCCGCACCAGCTCGCCCGACGACGTGACCAGATGACGCTCGGTGTGGTGGAAGTCCCGTCTCCGGATCACCACGTCCAGCTCGTGGCCCTCGGTCGGGTCGTGCACCGCATGGACCAGCACGTCGTCGGCGTCGCCCTCGAAGACCGTCTCCGCCTCGGCGAGCGGGGTCCCCCGCCGCCACCGTTTGACGACGCGCGGGTAGCCCGAGGACGTCAGGGAGCCCGGCCCGAAGTCGGTGGAGACCCAGAGGTGGTCGGCGTCGATCCAGCTGAGCCAGGTCTTCGCCTCGGGCAGGGCGAACCCGCCGGCCACGAACTCGCGGCGGACCAGGTCGAACTCGCGCACCACCACGGCGTCGGCGCCGCCCCGGGACAGACTGATCAGGCAGCGGTCGTGACCGGGCCGCAGGACGGTCACGTCGTTCCACGCCCAGTTCTCGCGCTCGGCCTCGTTCAGGGCGCCGACGTCGAGGAGCACGTCCCAGTCGGGTTCGTCGTGGCGGTACTGCTCGGCGGTGGTCCGTCGCCAGACGCCGCGCGGGTGGTCGGCGTCTTTCCAGAAGTTGTAGTACCAGCCGTCGCCGAACCACACCGGGAACGGGATGCGGTCCTTGCTGTCGTGCACCTCGCGGATCGCGTCCCTGGTCCGGGTGAACCCCTCGCCGCCCAGTGCGGTCAGCGTCTCGCTGTTGCGATCCGCGACCCACCGGGCGGCGGCGGGCTCGTCGAGGTCTTCCAGCCAGAGGTAAGCGTCGTCGATCACCGCTCGACGATGGCATCAACCTCCGTTGTTGCCAAGGCCATCCTTGGGCCGGTCGTTGCGCTCGGCGGCCGGCAGCGCGACCGTCCGTGGCAGCAGCTGAGCCGCGAGCAGCGTGGCCAGCGCCGATGTGTCGGCACCACCGTCGCCGTCGGTACGCACCACCACCGGCTGCGGTGCCTGACCGGCGAGCTCGGCGCCCACCTCGAGCCGGCGCAGGGCCAGTTCGTACTGCAGGACGGCCCGGTTGTCGCGGTAAGCCTGGGCGAGCCGCCGCTGGGCCTTCGCCTCGTTCTCGGCCGCGATCAGGCCGCTGCGACCCCGCGTCTCGATCTCGAACCGGACCCGCTGCGCGTTGGTCTCCTGCTCCTCGAGCAGCTGGGCGACCTGCTCGCGGGCCTTGTTGAGCGAAGCCTTGACCTCGACGATCCGGGCGTCGCGCACCTTCTTGGCCCGCTCGATGTCCATCTGGAGCTGATCGATCCGGCGCTTGCGGGTCAGGCCCCACTCCTGCTCGTAGGCGGTGCTCTCCTTGGCGACCCGCTCGCGGGTGGCCAGGTGCTGCTGGTACTGGGCCGGCAGCTGCACGTCCGGGATGTTGCAGCCGGTGATCCGGACGCCGTACCGGTCGAGCTGGCGGTTCAGCAGGTCCTGCATGTCGGCGACGTCGGAGCCGCGCAGGTCGTACGCCCGCTCGGTCTGCACCAGACGGGCACGCTGCCGGATCGCGTCCTGGACCGCGCTGGAGAGCACCAGATCGAAGTTGCCGGCGCCGATCGTCCGCACGAACAGCACGGCGTCGGTGATCCGCAGCTTCATGAAGAACTCGATCGAGCGCAGCGGCACGTTCTCCCTGGTGGGGCATGCCATGACCGGCGCCGAGTACGGGATCTCGGTGGCCACGTCGACCACGAACGCGACCCGCGACCACGGGTGCCACAGGTAGTGCCGGCCCGGGTCGAGGGTGCGGGTGACCGCGCCGTACCGGGTCAGCACGCCGTTGGTGCCCTGCTCGATCTCCACGATCGACGACCGCCACCACCAGAGCACGCCGACCAGCAGGAAGAAGACCCCGGAGAGGTACGCCAGGACGGACAGCACGCCGTCGTCGCCGTCGATTGTGAACATCACGCCGGACAGCAGCGCGAGCAGGCCGAGCCAGAGCGGGGCGAGCCAGCCCTGCCGACGGCGATGTTTCGGGATGACGACCGGGACCAGGGTGCCGGCGTCACCACCACGGAGCAGCCGGGCGACGTCGCTCCACGGGGCCACCGCCTCCGAGATGGACGAACTGCGGTTCTTCGCCGGGGCGCTCATGCCTGCTCCTCGTCGTCCTCAGCCGGAACCACCACGACGGCCGGGACCGTCGGGGCGTCGCCGTCGCGCAGTGCGTTGATCTCCTGCTCGCGATCGGCGATCCGGGCCGCGACCTCGGTCAGCCGGGTCCGCATGGCGGCCATGTCGGCCTCGGTGAACAGCTCGTTGCCGCGCTCGCCGACCATCTCACGGGCGAGTTGCAGCAGGTCGACGCCGACCGCGCCGTTCGGGTCGGAGGAGCCGCCGATCCGGATCAGCCGGGGCAGATGACCGGCCACCTCCTCCAGCCGGTCGAGGACCTCACGCTGGTAGCGGTACTCCAGGATCTCCGGCGCCTCGGCAGCGGTCACCGCGCGGATGTCCAGGGCCTGTGCGTCCAGCAGCGCGGCGTTCGCCTTCGCCTCGGACTCGGCCAGGATGTAGCGCTGCCGGGCCGTCGCCTCGGCGCGGTTGGTCTCGCGTTCCAGGGCGGTGTCCATCTGCGCCTGGTACTGGGCGATGTCGGCCTGGATCGCGGACAGCGTCTCCTGCAGGCTGGCGAGTTCCTTGATCAGGTCGCCCTCGTCCTGCTCCTTGCGCAGCGTCAGCGCGTACTCGTGGGTGTAGGCGTCCTTGGCGACCCGGACCATCTCGGGCGCGGCCAGGTCCATCCGGTACTTGCGGTCCGACGGCTCGGCGTGCGTGATGTTGGCGTTGGTCAGCTCGACGGCCGGACGGAACTGCTGGTTGAGCTGGTCCAGCAGGCGGCCGGTGTCCTCGCCGACCATGTTGTAGATGTCCGCGGCCGCCTGCTCGTAGATCAGGCTCCGGATCGTCTCGCTGACCGCGTTGCTCAACTTCTCCTGGAAGCCGCGGACCGCGCCGAGCGTGTAGACGAACTCGACCGGGTCGCTGATCCGGAACTGGATGAACAGGTCGATGGACGCCTTCACCCCGCCCTTGGTGGGCGCCTCACGGACCGGGGCGTTGAACGGGTACTCACGGGTGGTGTTGACGATGTACGACACCCGCTTCCACGGGTTCAGCAGGATGATCCGGCCGGGACCGACCACCTGCTCCAGCTTGCCGAAGCGGGTGATGAGGGCGGCGCAGCCGTCCGGCACCATCACCATGCCCTGCCGCCACCAGACGAAGCCGACCGCCAGCAGCGACAGCACCCAATAGTGAACGCCGAAGTACGGGTTGGTCAGCACGTCCCGGCCGGTCACCCCGAGCCCGGCGGCCGCGATCAGCCCGATCACCGGGAGCAGCAGGACCGGGAGCATGGTCACCAGCGACCGGCCGCGCGGGATCACCATGGGGCAGATGACGTGCGCCTGCTCGCCGCCCTCGCGGCGCAGCTCGCTGCGGTTGAGGACCTCACCGGCCTCGTCCAGCGCGACCATCCGCTGTTCCATGACGGTGTCGACGCTGCCGCCGAGGTCGCGTGCCGCCGGGAAGTCGACCGGGTCGACGCCCGGGTTCGATCCCTCGGTCAGGGCGCCGCCGAGCCGGCGAGCCTCCTCGATGGCCACCGCGCGCGGGTCGCCGCCCTCGGCGACCGCATTGGCGGCTCTGCGTAATCCCTGCTGGAGACGTGTCACGGGTTCCTCTCCCGAAAGCCTGGCGGTGCCGAAATGCTATCGAGCCCCATCAAGCCGAGCAGCCCCGTCAGCGACGGGGTCGCACATTTTCCAACATCCCATCCGCCACTTAGATCCCTGGTTGACATCGATCGGGAATGTTGCGAATGTGCGTCTACCACGTTTCGTGTGTGAACCTGTGAACATGCCCTCTAGGAGAGGCTCTATGTCACCGAAACCTCACTCCGCCCGCCGCGCGGGCGCCGCCCTGCTGGGCACCATACTCCTGACTTTTGCGTCTGTGAACGTTCCCACATCGGCTTCAGCAGGGCCTAAGCCCGGCGACACGTCCTGCGCCACGACCGGTTCCGTCGACTTCGGTGTGGACCTGGCCGGGGACGGCTGGAAGTTCACCACCGGCGACGACCCCGCCTGGTCGGACCCGGCGTTCACCGACGGCGCCTGGCGTGACTGGACCGTCCCGGACAACTGGGGCGCGCACACCGACCTGGCCTCGTACGACGGGTTCGCCTGGTACCGGAAGACGTTCACCCTGCCCGAGCGCCCGGCCGGGGTCACCGACTCGGCCGTGGTCGCCGCGCTCGGCAAGATCGACGACGCGGACCAGGCCTTCCTCAACGGATCGGAGATCGGCCGCACCGGCGGCTTCCCGCCGAGCTTCGACTCCACCTGGGAGGTGCCACGCGAGTACTACCCGGCCGACGGGCTCCTCAGGTGGGGCGGCACCAACGTGCTGGCAGTCCGCGTGTACGACGGCACCGGCGGAGGCGGCTTCTACCAGGGGCCGGTCGGGCTGTTCTCCAAGGCCCGGCTGCGTGCCCTGGCCGGCACCACCGGGACCGCCGCGACCCGTACCCAATTGGCCCATGCCTGTGCCGTCCTGAACCGGCAGCACCGCGCCGTGGCCGCCGGGGACGTCCGTGGCTACGCCGCGACCCTGGCACCGGGCTTCTTCCACCAGGGCGACACCGCCGACCGCCGCCTCACTGAGCTGAAGGCCCTGCTCAAGACCGGGAAGGTCACGCTGACCGACACGCAGGCCGAGGTCTTCGTGGACAACCGCGGCCGGCTCGTCGTCGACACCATCCGCACCTGGACCGGGCTGCCGCCGACCCGCGAGCTGCTCTACATCGACCCGCGCAAGCAGCTCGAACTCGGCGACCGGTCCCGGTTCTTCCGCGACGACTACGCCTCCGCGGCGATGGGCCGCCGGGCGCAGTTCAACGTGTACCTGCCGAAGGACTACACCCGGACCGGCGCCAAGCGGTTCCCGGTCGTCTACATGCTCAACGGCTTCAACGGCAGCAACATCGAGTGGGAGGCACGGAAGATCGACACCGTGCTGGACACACTCGGCGTCGAGGCGATCGTCGTGTTCCCGGACGGCGGCAGCGGCTGGTACGTCGACACCTCGGCCGGCAACTACCGCACCATGATCGTCGGCGAGATCGTGCCGCTGGTCGACAGGGTCTACCGCACGATCCCCGACCGGGACCACCGTGGCATCAGCGGCGTCTCCATGGGCGGGCAGGGCGCCTTCACGCTCGGCCTCAAGAACCCGGACGTGTTCAGCTCGATCGCCAGCCACATGGGCGCGCTCAGCCTGCCGCCGCTCGTCGGCACCCCCGCCGAGCAGGCCGCCAACGCCGGGCTGCGGCCGCTCACGCTGGTCGCCGGCATGACCGCGGCCGACCTGAACCGGCACCGCTTCTACTTCGACGGCGGCGACTCCGACGAGTACCGGTTCGGGGCGGCAGCGCAGCAGATGAGCACCGCGCTGGCCGCCAAGGGCGTCCGCCACGACTACCAGCTCGGCCCGGGCCGGCACGACGACGCGTACTGGATGCCGAAGCTCGAGCGGTCGTTCGCGCTGCACGTCGAACAGTTCCGGCGTTAGAGAGGACGCTCAGTCCAGGACCCGGAGGTCGTGGACCAGTTCGGAGAACACCACCGGCGGCAGATCGCCGAAGGTGAGCGCGCCGCCGCGGACCAGGGACACCCGTTCCACGGTCTGCGGCGGCGCCGTGTCCACGGTGTCCGAGGCGTGCCAGCCCGGATCAGTCTCCAGCAGCGCCCAGACACCACCGCCGAGCGGCTTCGCCATCTGGACCGCGGCGTCGTACCAGCGGGTCCAGCCGTGCCGCTCCAGCCCGCGCAGCACCGCGTACGTGGTCTTGCGGCCGGCCACCCGGGCAAGATCCTCCGGGTCGCGATGGACCGGCCGGTTCAGCTGCTCGAACGGCTGCAGCAGCTCGTAGTCGGCGAACACCTCACCCCAGGCGGCCAGCTCCTCACCGGTCAGGTGCAGCGGGTGCGGCACGTCGACGGTCGCGCCGTCCGGCAGCGTCACCGGGTCGTCCCCGGCCGAGGCGAGCGTGCCGTCCTCGGCGACCCGGACCGTGCCGGTACGGACGTCGCCGTCGAACACACCCCACACCAGGCGCTGTGCCAGGTGCGTCATCCACGGGTGCCCGGCGAAACGGTCCAGGAAGATCGCGGACGGGATCCGCCGTTCCGAGCACATCGCCCGCTCCAGCCGCGCCACGTGCAGCGACGCCGACACGCGGGCCTCCTTGCGCAGGGCCGCCAGCCGCGTCTTGCCGGGCCCTTTCGGCAGGTCGGCACGGATCCGGCCGCCGGCGTCCCGGGCCACCGGCATCAACCGGTGGTCGAAGACGATCCGGAACGTCCCGGCCGGGATCTCCACCACGTCACCGCCGTCCTCGTCGAGGCCCAGCGACGGCACCAGCCGGTCGGCGAGCTCGTCCGTGGTCAGGCCGCGCAGGTCGGCGATCGTCTCGATGTGCTCGCGGGCCCGCTTCCTGAAGACCGGGAACCGCGACTTCTCGGCGAGCAGGCTCAACTCGATCAGGGCGGCGTCGGTGCCGCGCTGGCGCAACGCGTCGAGAACGGCCTGGGCGCGGGCGCTCGCGTTGGTGCCCGCCCACTGCCGGGCGTGCGCGGCCAGTTTCCGGGCGCCGGCGTCGTCACCGATCAGGCCGACCGCCTGCATGCACCAGCCCTCGGACGCCGGCGCACCCGCGGCGACCCAGCGGTCGAACAGCGCGCCGGCGAACGCGGCCCGCGAACCGGCGGTCCAGCGGTCCCGTGCGGCAAGCACGCCCGGATGGACCTCGTCGGCGTCGGAGCTTGCCAGCCGTACCAGAAGATGGTCTTGATCTCCAAGGGTCGCCGTGTCGCCGGAAGCGCTGGTCAGCGGTGGTAGCGGCTCGTCGGTGAGGTAGGCGGGGATCTTGGGCCGTTTCGCCTTCGGGGCGTCCAGCGGATCCTGCTCCAGCAGCGCCACCAGGTCAGCCGCCCGGTCACCCGCCTGGGCCGTGAGCAGCTCGCGGTGACCCTGCGCGGCCAGGTAGCGCAGCACCCGGCCGGTCGCCGGGTCCGCCGGATCGGCCCGCCAGAGCGCGACCGCCCCGGCCGCCGCGTGGTCCGGATGCCGCAGCAGCCACGACCGGGCCGGACGGCGGTGCTTCTTGCCGGTGAACGCCCGCACCATCGGCCCGGCCAGCGCCGGATGCCCGACCGGCTGCGCCGCCGTCAGCGCCGCGTCGACGCTTCCCGGATCCTGGAAAGCGGCCACCAGCGGCGCGACGTGACCCGTCCCGTGCCGCAGCAGCAGCAACGGGTTCAGCCTCACCCAGTAGTGGAACTGCGTGAAGCCGAGCGCCATCAGCCGCTCATGCGTCCATCGTGGCGCCAGGGCCAGCGCGGTCGGCGAGGTCGGGATCGCCCAGTGCTCGCGGTGTTCGAGCCAGGCGGTCACCTGCGCGGCGTCACACCGGCTGATCGGCACGCCGTCCCACTTCTCGGCGTCCTCGTAGACCCCGGACCGCTCGGCCGCCTCGCGTTCCTCGTCCCGCCAGCGAAGACGCGGCTCCACCGGCACGGCCGGGTTCAGCCACACGGGGTGCGCCGCCTTCGGCGGCTGATAGGCGACAGGCGATCCATCGGGTACGGCCTGCGCGGCGGCCGTGAATCCGAAGGTCCACGCGTGCCCCGCGGCCCGCTCCTCCGCCAGCGCCGCCCGTGCGGTGTCGTCGTCGGCGCACGCCAGCAGGGCGCACCACATCCCCTGGTAGTACGGGTCGTCCTCGTGCGGGTAGGTCGGCCGCATCCGTGCCAGCACCGGCCCGGCCGCCGCACCCGCGATGTCCAGCATCCCGGACAGGTAGATCCGCCCGCCCGAGGTGGAGAAGAACTCGTGCCGTACCCGGGGCTCGGTCCTGAGATAGCGCTCCAGGGTGTCGAGATCACCCGAGGCCAGCCCCGACGGGTGCACCGCCGAGTTGCCGAACCGGCCGACGTACAGCATGGCCTCGGCGTGCGCGGCCCGCTCTTCACCACCCGCCCGCGGGCCGACCGGCAGCAGGTAGGTGACCGCCCAGAACAGGTCCGCCCGGGTGTTGCCGGTGAGCTTCGTGGCCCGCCGGTCACGGGTCTCCAGCAGCACGTCCCGCGTCCGGGCGTAGGTGCTCTCGTCCGCGGCGACGAGCAGCTGCCGCAGCCGCCCGAACACCCCGACCCCGGTGTACGGCAGATCGGTGTGGAAACCCTCGAGGAGTCGCCGGCACGCCTCCGGCAGTCCGTGCGAGGCGACCAGGAAGTCGGCCAGCCACTCGTCGACGGCCTCGTGCAGGTACTGGAACCGCTCGCGGACCGCCCGGATCAACGCCATGTCCTCGGACTCCGACCCCACCCGCGCCTCCGGATCGAGAAGCCGCCGGCCCAGCGCCCGGTCGCCGGCCTCGTAGGAGGTGACCAGCTGCCAGACCCGCGAGGGCTCCCTGCCCGCTTCGCGGATGGACTCCCTGCCCGCTTCACGGATGGCGCGGTCCTGTCCCCAGACCGCGTTCCGGAGGCCCGCCCAGGCGTCCTCGAGGCCGGCGAGCGGCCGGATCCCGGTGGTGATGCCACCGCGTCGCGGATGCAGCACCGATCGCAGCCAGTCGCTGACCTCCGGCCCGTCCCGCTGATCCGTGAGAACGGCAGGATCGGGTGCCCATACCGCCGGGGTGGGCGATGGGGGCGGAGCGCTCCAAGACGTCATCGCGACACCCTAGCCACGTACGCGGTCGCCTTCCGCCTCCGGCCGGTCACGACATCGCCGCCCGGAAATCGCCCAGTGACCTGCGGCTCGCCGGCGGCCAGAACCACCCCGCGTGGAGACCTACGGCTCGCCGGCGGGCACAAGTCACCACACCACCCGACGAAACCACCCCGCGTGGAGACCTGCGGCTCGCCGACAGGCACAACCACCCCTGCGTGGTGACCTGCGGCTCGCCGACAGGCACAAGTCACCACACCACCCGACGAAACCACCCCGCGTGGTGACCTGCGGCTCGCCGACAGGCACAAGTCACCACACCACCCGACGAAACCACCCCGCGTGGTGACCTGCGGCTCGCCGGTGGGCGCAAGTCACCACACTGCTGAGGCCGCGCCGGCGCTCAGTCGACGGAGACAGGCAGGACCTGGTCGTCGCGGGACAATCCGGCCGAGCAGGTCGGCCAACGCGTCGCGCCTCCTCGATGGGCCAGGTCCAGCAGAAACCTGCCAGCCGAAACCGCCGGCCGAACGAGACCGCCGGCCGAACGAAACCGGCGGCCGAACGACACCGCCCGGCTAAACGAGACGGCCCGCGCGGGCGGAATCAGCCCACTAAGAGCGACAACGGTCCCGACCTGCGCGCGGACCACGCCGACCGGGAAGGAGGTCTATCGTCAAGCGGGTGGGAGCCCGTCCGGTGATCATCGACTGCGATCCGGGGCACGACGACGCGCTGGCTCTGCTGCTGGCCGTCGGTGATCCGCGGCTCGACGTACGAGGCGTCACCACCGTCGCCGGCAATCAGACGCTGGACAAGACCACGACGAACGCGTTGCGGATTCTCGGCCTGGCAGGCGTCGCCGACGTTCCGGTCGCGGCCGGCCACGACCGGCCGCTGAGCGGCGAACTCACCGTGGCCGAGGACATCCACGGCGCCTCCGGGCTGGACGGGCCGGACCTCGACGTGCCGGTGGGGGCGGTGGCCGGGATCCACGCCGTGGAGCTTATGCGCCGGCTGATCGCGGGGACGGCCGAGCCGGTCACACTCATCGCCACGGGCCCGCTGACCAACGTCGCGTCGCTGCTGCGTGACCATCCGGAGGTCAGGCCCGGCATCGACCGCATCGTCTTCATGGGCGGGTCGACCGAACGGGGCAACACCACGCCGTACGGCGAGTTCAACATCGTCACCGACCCCGAGGCGGCCGACATCGTGCTCCGGTCGGGGCTGCCGGTCACCATGATCGGGCTGAACGTCACGCATCAGGCGCTCGCGACACCCGAGGTGATCGCCGAGTTCCGCGCCATGGAAACCCGGCTCGGCGATGTCTGCGCCGAGTTGATGGTGTTCTTCGCGGGCGCGTACCGCAGGGTGTTCGGTTTCGATCATCCGCCGGTCCATGATCCGATCGCCGTGGCCCAGGTGATCGACCCGGCGATGGTGCGGACCGTGACGGTCGGTGTGGCCGTCGAGCTGACCGGGACGTACACCCGTGGGGCCACCGTCGTCGATCTTCATGGCCGAGCCGGAGACGACCGAACCGGAGACGACCGAACCAGAAACGGCCGAACCGGAGACGACCGAGCCGGAGACGGCCGAACCGGAGACGGCCGAACCGGAAACGACCGAACCGGAAACGACCGAACCGGAGACGGCAACGCCGGAAACGTCCCCCGCGCGGACGTCGCGGTGGGTCTGGACGTGGACGCCTTCTGGCGGCTGCTGATGTCCGCGGTGCGGCGGCTGAGTGGGTAGCATGCCGCCATGCAGCCTGTCACCAAACTGGAACGACGGGTGGTGACCGCGGCTGAACAGGCGCTGTCGAGGCAGCGTCACGTGAGCCCGCTGGACGTGCTGACCGGTATCGGCTGGGTGCCACCGGGCCTGGTGACGAACTGGAGGCAGGGCCGCGCCCCGCATCTGGAGGCGGTCGCAGCGGTCTCCGCCGATCGGATCGCCGACGTGCTGGAGATCTTCCACCGCTGGGCGGGCAGCCGGGATCTGCGCCCGAGCGAGGTCGACTACCCGGCCGCCACCCGTGACCGGCGGCCGCTGCTCTTCACGGCCGCCGGTGATCCGGTTCGGGAGCGGGCCTTCCGGACCCATTGGATGCCCGCCGACCTGCCGGAGCAGCAGCGGGAGCGTCTGACCACCCGGCAGAGCAAACCACCGGACCTGGTGGTGATGCAGGCGTTGAAGCCGTTCACCTGCGCGGCCTGTGCCCGCACCGACGCCGATCTGCTGATGATGGAGGACGCCGGCCCGCACTGTCTGGACTGTGTGGACCTGGGTCACCTGGTGTTCCTGGCGGCCGGCGACGCGGCGCTGACCCGCCGGGCGAAGAGGGCGAGCCGGCTGTCCGCGGTGGTGGTGCGGTTCAGCAGGAACCGCGGGCGCTACGAGCGGCAGGGCCTGCTGGTCGAGGAGTCCGCGATCGATCAGGCCGAGCAGGAGTGTCTGTCCGATGAGGATGCTCGCGCCCGCCGCCGCGAACGCGATCGTGAGCGCCGCGAGGTCGCGGACGTCCGGTTCCAGGAGGAGCTGGCCGAGCAGATCGGGCGGTTGTTCCCCGGCTGCCCGCCGCAGCGGGCCGCCGGGATCAGTCTGCACACCGGCACCCGGGGCAGCGGCCGGGTGGGGCGCAGCGCCGCCGGGCGGGCCCTCGACCCGGACGCCGTGACCCGTGCCGTGATCGCCTCGATCCGGCACGAGGACACCGAGTACGACGCGCTGCTCATGGCGGGTGTGCCGCGTGAGGAGGCCCGGCAGCGGATCCGTGACGACATCGATCGGGTGCTGGAGCGATGGCGAAGCTGACGCAGCCGCTGGCCGCCCAGCTCGCGCCGTTCGTGTCAGGGATCCGCCGCCCGGGGAGACGTGGCCGGCCGCCGGCTGTCTCGTGGCGATCGCCGTGCCGCTGCCGGTGATCCTGCGACGCCGGTTCCCGTTCGCCGTGCTGCTGGTCAGCGAGGACGCCGCGGCGTCGTACGACCCGGCCGCCGGGCACCGGATCGACGCCCGGGCCGGCGGCGACATCCTGCTCGTCCCGGTGGGCGGGTCAGTCGCGTTCGATGGGGATGCAGTTGCCGGTGTGGTAACTGCCGTCGGCGGCGAAGGCCAGGCCGTGCCCGCTCTTGGCGATCCGGGCGCACACCTTCTTCGCGTCGCCGACCGCCCCGTAGTCGCCGTCACCGATCTTCCGGACCGAGGGTTCGGAGTCCTCGTAGTAGTACTTGCCGTGCGCGGTCACCTGGCTGCCCATCGTGGACTCGTCCGGCGTCAGGCCATCACCGCCGTAGATGTGCAGGTGGAAGCCCTTCGCGGTGTCCGGCTTCTCATCGTTCCAGTCGGCCTCGTACCAGAGGGTGAACTTTCCGTCCCGGACGGTGGCACGGGTGAGGCAGACCCAGCGGGTGCTCTGCTTCATCTGGTCGGTGCACGCCTCGTCAGCCGGCACCGGCCCGGCGGCCGCGCTCGCCGAGGCGGCCGGCGCACCCGCCGCGCCACTCGGCGCTCCGGCCGCGCCACTCGCCGCGTCCGGATCGTGCCCGGCAGGGTTCTGGCTGTTCTGCATGCCGTGCTGCCCGGCCCCGGCCCCGATCGTCGTGCCGTCGGGCTTCTCGTCGCTGAACTTGCCGAGCGCCCAGGCGGTGCCGGCGATGCCGATCAGCACGGCCGCCACCACCGAAGCGACCAGCACCGACGCGAGAGACCGGCCGGGTACGGCGGCCGGAGTCCGCTCGGCGCCGGCGGGCAGCGCGATAGCGGCGGTGGGCTCAGCCTGGTCCGGAGCTGGGGCTTGGGACCGGGCGGGGTCCGGAGCTGGGGCTTGAGACTGGGCCGGGTCCGGAGCTGGGGCTTGAGACTGGGCCGGGTGCAGGAGCGGGACGGGCGGCGGGGCCGCGTCGCCGGGCCAGCCCGCGGCGACGGCCTCGGCGGCACCGGTCGCCCACGGGTCGACGGCCTCGGGCAGCACCAACGCCGTACCGGCGTCGGAGATCACGGCACCGGCCTGCCAGGCGGCGCCGAGCGCGACGGCGTGCTTGGGGTGCGCGTCCACGGCCACCGGGCGGCCCAGCTCGGAGCCGACCATCTGGGCGACCAGCGGAATCCGTGACGAGCCGCCCACCAGCAGCACCGAGTGCAGGTCGGCCGCCTCGATCCCGGCGGACCGGATGGCGCGGCGCAGGGCCTCGATCGGCCCGTGCAGCACCGGGCGGACCATGGCCTCCAACTCGGACCGGGTCAGCCGCACCTCGGTGCTGAGCTCGGGCAGCAGCACCGGGATCGTCACGTCGGTGTCGGCCGACAGCGCCTCCTTGGCCTGCACGCAGTCCTCACGCAGCCGGGCGACCGCCGCGGTCACCGCTGGATCATCCTCGTCCAGGTCGTCCAGCGCGCCGTCGAGCGACCGGGCCACGTGCGCGTAGATCGCGGCGTCGAAGTCGATGCCGCCGAGCCGTTCGATGCCCTCGGGTTTGCCGATCAGCTCGAAGCCGTCCGGCGTCTTGCGCAACACCGCCGCGTCGAAGGTGCCACCGCCCAGGTCGTAGACGGCCACCGCCTCGCCGGGCTCCAGTCGCTGCTGCTGGGCGTAGAAGACCGCGGCGGCCTGCGGCTCGGTGGTCAGCTGGACCGGCTGCTCGATACCGGCCAGGCGGATCACCTGATACATCAGATCGATCTTGTACGGCCCCCAGTTCGCCGGATGCGAGACGCAGATCCGGTCCGGCTCACCGCCCTCGCGCGACGACACCTCGTCCACGACGGCGCGTAGCATCCGGGCCATCAACGACTCGGCCGAATACGGCACGCCGCCAAGCAGGATCGGTGTCGGGTCACCGAGACGCCGCTTGAACTCCCGGGCGACCCGGTGCGGTTCGGTGAGCCCGCGCCGGCTGGCGATCTCACCCGTCAGGACGGTCTCGTCGGCGCGCAGCAGCACGACTGACGGGATGGCCGCCGACCGGCTGCCGAGCGAGGCGATCTCGGCATGGCCGGAACGCCACACGGCCGCCGCAGTGTAGGTGGTTCCCAGATCGATACCGAGCGCATACATCGGCGTTCACTCCGGATCCGGTCGGGGCCGCAACGGCGGGCGCAGGGGGCTCCCAGGATAGGGCCACGCCGGGTCGGATCGTTTTCGGGCGAACCCCGGCGCGCGCCGGTTCACCCCCGGCCCGCTCACGGACAGGAGTACTCCGACCTCATCGATCCCCGTCCCGATCAGGAGAACAGCGACGCCAGGACCCGCTTGAGTGGCCCGTCGTCGCGTTCGTCGGCCCACGTCACCGCGGTGATCGGCCGCCCCTGCTCGCGCGCGCCCGCGCAGTAACGGCGCACCTCCGGGTCGATCGGCCGATCGGAGACGGACAGCGCCGCGTGGGTCCGTAGCCAGTAGGCCGCGTTCTCCGCCTCCTGCACGCCGAGCCGGCCGTCGTCACCCAGGTGCGCCGCGATCGCGACCGCACGGTGGTAGGCCGTGACGTACATGATGCCCGGCGGGGCGTTTTCGGGCACCGTGACCTCGGCATTGGCACGGCGCAGCGCGTCGGTGACCGCACGGATGTAGAGCCTTGCCCGTACATCCATCGCATGCCCTTGATCCATGTCACCGAGAAGGCCGTCGCGCTGATCGCCCGGAAGGCTGGTCAGCAGGGCCGACCGGACCCCTTCGGGCAGCTCGCGGAACACGTGCCGCAGCCGATCCGCCGGCAGCTCGGCGAGCATCGAGGCCGCCTGCCCGGCCGGCACCGCGGTGGCTGCCCGGACGACGTCCTTGTCGGCGAACATCTTCAGCACCGTGCCCCGGCTGCCGGGTTTACCGGCCGTCATCAGACGTGCCAGGTCAGCGGGCCGCAGAGCCTCGGCCACCGCCACGAACCGATCCTCGGGCAAACCGTTGAGCATGCTGACGGCCGACTGCGGCGGCGTCTGTCGAATCATCGCGGCAAGCTGAGTTATCGGCATCATCCCGCCGGGCAGCATGACCTCACCTCTCGCAGTCGGTTGAACACGTCCGACAGGATTAGCACCGAACACGCCCCACGAACATCAGCTTTCCCGCCGCCGTCCCGGCCCGGACGGTCATCCCGTTGCGGGCCCGGCCCGCCCGTCCTCCTCGCCGGTCGACCGGGCCACCGTCGGCCTCCACAGTGGGGATAGCTGGAATCGGCTCAGTGGAATGGCTGATTCCGGCGTCTCGGCCGTCTTCCTAGACTGCACGCAGCAATGGGCCGGAACAGATATCCGGACTCCCGGACCGGGAAGGAACCTTGCGATCATGTGGACCGCCGAGGAAATGGACAGGCGCAGCGCCGCTCTTCGTGACGACGAGATCACCACCGAAGAAGGACGCGTCGACGACGATCTTCTGGACGAGATCGAGCGCAACATCGACGAATACCGCGACGAGTTCGCCAAGTCCCGGGGTACCGATTCCCTCGAGGAGATGATGGAACCGTCCGAGGATCTCGCCGACCGATTGTGGTCAATGGGGTGGCTCATCTACGAAGCGAGCTGGCAGATCCTCCAGGACATGCCACCGGCAGATCTCCGAGCCGAGACCGAGCGTGCCGCGCGAAGGATCCGCCGGCTGGCCGAAGCCGCCCGCGCGCTGCCTTGGCCCCACTTCGCGCCGCGGGCGCTGGGCGCGATCCGGGCCGATGCGCTGGTCGCCTCCAAACGTGACACGCAACAGGGCTTCCTGGAGGCGTTCGACCTGCACGAGCAGGCGCGTAACCGGCACGCCGACTTCGTGCTGGCGCACGGCAGCAAGCCCGGCCGTGAGCTCTACCTGCTCGGTCTGCAGGAGATCCTGCTCCAGTTGGTCCTGGCCGAGACCGGAACCGCGTGCCGGACGGCGGAACGGGTCATCGGCCGCTGGGCCGAGGGTCTGGCGGACGACGACCGCCAATGGACGACCGACGACGAGGATCATTGGGTGCAGTTGATGTTCCGGCAGCTCCTGATCGGTGTGCAGATCGGAGTCCGGGCACTGGAGGTGGCGGCGGAGATCGAGAGGGCGTACGGATTCATCGACGTGCCCACCCGCGATCGGCTGGCCAAGCGGACGGCTTTCCAGAACCCGGGGATCATGACCGCCCGGGCGGCACTGCTCGCTCTCTCCCTGGCCGCCGAGATGGAGGAACTCCAGCCGCGTCCGGGTGGAACATACGAGACCTGGTCGGCGATGCGGGACGCCGCAGTGGATGCCTTCCTCCAGGGCTATCGCGCCATCGAGAAGCCCGTCCTCGACGCCGATGGGCGACCGACGCCGATGAACGCCAGTCACCGGCGTTCCCTGGTGCAGATCCGTCTGCACGCGGCTATCGTGCTGCCCGGCCTCGAACTGCCGTCCGAGTTGGACTTCACGCCCGCACTCACGCTCGATCGTCTCGACGACGAGACCGCCGAGGCACTGTCCGGCTGGCTGGCCGAGAAGGTGTCGGGCCAACGGCGGGGTGACGCCAACGTGGTCGGCAGCGCCACGATGCCGGCCTTCATCAGGTCGGTCGACGCCTGCCGGCGGAGCAAGGGCGTTACCGGCGGATATCGGGAGTGGCGTGATCGCTGGTTCGAGCTCGACCGCTACGCCGAGGAGCCCGGCCGCCGCGAGCACGTGCGTTCGGCACTCGGGACGACCGGGCCCGCGTGATCATCGGCCGTACGCGGTGATCAACGACCACGCCTGCTCGGGCCCCCCGCTGAAGGCCTCGACCGCGTCACGCAGGGCCACCCGCAGGGGCACCGTGCCATCCCTGATCTGCTTGACGACATGCTCGGCTATCGCTCCGGTGAACTGATCGTCAACCTCGTCGATGCAGGCGACGACGCTGTCGCTGCCCCCGGCGAGTAGTGCCATCACGAAGTTGATCGGTTCGCCGTCGTCGATGTTCATCAGGCGGCCGACGTCACACGAGGCCATCAGGACCGAGGCCGGCCACGGCAGGGTCAGTGCCTGACCGGCGCTGACCCTGCCGCCCGGCAGGTCCAGCGATTGATCGAGGCCACTTCCTTGGCCGTGCGCGGCGACGTGGGCGAAGCCCCAGCCGGTCTCGCTCAAGGCGGCGGCGAAGGTGCCCGTCAGCTCGACAGGCGGCGCGTCATCGCCGATCGAGCACCGGCTCAGCGGCACCTGGCCGTCGACCGCCGCCGCCAACCGCCACGAACGGCGTTCACGACCCACGTCGACTCCCCCGGCGCTGCGCGCGACCAGCTGGACCACCGCGGGACCCGTGACCGCGCCCGCGACGTTTCCGGACAGGGCGGTGAGGACCGGCGTCTGCATCAGGACCGCACGGTGCACGAGGCGGATCCCGTCGTCGAGTTCCAGTGCCGCCCACGGCATCAGGCTGAGAGCCGAGTGCGCGGACACGACGAGCTCGGCCGACGGCTGCTCAGGTGCCGCCGTCAGACGGTTCACGAGCGTCGCGGGCAGCAGGACGGCGGCGAGCCCGCGCCAGTCCGGGTCACCGAGGAAGAATTCGGCCAGCCGGGTGCCCGGTCGGCTGACCGCACCGATGAACGCGCCGAGATCCGAGCCGACGACAAGGCTGTCGAACGAGATCGCACCGCTCGGCTCGATCAGGGTCCGGAACCACATCGTCGCCCCGTCGAGGGAGTCGGGGAGCGCGACGTAGTCGATCGCGTACCTGTCGCCCACCGCGTCGATCACCCGGGCGACGTTCGGTGGCACCGGCAGGACCAGATCGGCGAGCATCGGCGAAACCACCTCCACGATCTGTTGCCGCAGGCCGGCCAGGTGGCCATCGGTGTCCCGCAGATCCTCACCACCCAGGGACGGCTTGACCGCCTCGTTCTCGGCAGCCACGGCCTGTTCGATCAGATTCCGCAGCCGCCGCCCCGGCACGTGCGTCCGGCCCGCCCGCATCAGACCGGCGAAGCCCGTCTGCTTGGCCGAGAGGACCGCCCGCAGGCCGATCTCGGCGGCCTGGCGGCCCGTCAGAACAGCCGCGACCCGCGCGATGTCGCCGTAGATCCGGCGGAAGGCCACCGACAGAGGACTGCGTGACCGGGAGACCACACCCCACCGCTGGCGGATCCGCTCGGTCAGCCGCAGGGCGTCCTCGAGCCGATCCACCACCTCGTTGACGACGGAGACCGACCGGTCGCCGAACGAGGCCAGCAGGTCGGCCCGGGCGAGCGAGACCACCAGGTCCTCGATGTCGTAGGCCGCCGATCCCCCACCGGTTCGCCGGAGATGGCGATGTGCTCGCTCGAGCAGGCCGGCAGCGGTGGTGAGGTCACCGTCCGCCCAGGCGCCCAGGCCGTCGGCGTAGTGGAACCGGTGCTCGCTGGGATACCGGTAATCCTTCGCCGCCTTCCAGAATCCCGACCCGGCGAGACGTTCGCGGGCATCCCCGGCCCGGCCGTCGAGCAGGAGGGCGAACATCAACTCGACCTGGTACTCCGCCCGGTGGTGATCAGCCCCGACGCCGGCGAACTCCCGGTCGTCGCGGTCGGCCTCGTCTGCCGCCGTCGTGAGGTCGCCGTCGCACCGGATCTCGCGGATGGCCCGCCGCCGCGCGATGACGGCGGTATAGACGTCGCCGTCGATCTCCTCGCCCGCCCGGGTCTCGCGGACATCGGCCAGCTCCCGCAGCAGTGCCGGCCCGAACCGCGCCGTGGAGTCGGATTCCGTTGACCACTCCAGGTCGATTTCGGTCAATCGCGAGAAAAGTGCGATGACACAGGCAGCACCCAGGGAATCAATCTTGATAGAAAGATCATCGGTGGCGGACGCGCTGTCCAGATGCATACCCAGGGCGGCGGAGAACAGAGCGGACTCGTCACGATAGACCGGTTTCTCTCTCGCCTTGCTGGCATTCACCACACCCACCGCGGTCTCCACCTCGCGGGCAAGAAGCAGAAGATCGTCACGCGCAAGGACCCGTCGCACCTCAGGCGTCGGTTCCCACTTCCCGGAAGCGCCCATCGGACGATTGTCTTTCGCGTCCCCGAACAATTCGATCGTTCGAACGGTGGAGGCGTTCCACGTGCTGTCCACAGTGCTGACATGCCAGAATCGGGAGCCCCGGCGAGAGGTTCACCGTGTCCGATCCCGAGAAGGAACAAACGCTGACGACCGCGGTCGCGCGGCTCTGGCCCGAACTCCCGGCACTGGTGACCGGCGACTGGGAGGCCTTCGAGAGCGCGGTCCTGGATGGGCTGCGCCGGATCTCGGCAGCCGAGGCCGACCTGGCTGACGCCGTCGACGACGAAGCGGCCGACCTCGCTCAGGCCGACCTCGACGATGCCGTCCGCGACCTGCCGAAGGTGTTCAAGCCGTACCCGGAAGCGGCTCGACGACTGAACCGGCTGTGGACGGAGGCGCTGACCGACACCCGCGACACCCGCGGCACCGAGACCACCGGGCCTGCCGGCAGTGTCCGCAATCATCGGTACCTCGAGGTGCCGGTGTTCTACGCCACCGACCGGCGGCCCGCTCCGGTGGCCGGCGATCGCGACGGCGGCGGCTACTACACCGGCGAGGCCGCGGACGAGCTGTCATTCGGCGTGCTGAGGGTGAGTATCCCGGACCGCCGGCGCCGGGGACGGCTGCCGAAGCCCCGGTTGTGGCACCTCGGCTTCAACCCGCGACGATTCGTCGAGGTGATCGGCGGCGACCCTCTGGACGAGACCGCCTTCTTCGCGGATCCCCGGCTGGCACTGCCGGATGCCGGGCCCCCCGGGCCCGCCGACGTGGCGGACCAGCGCGACGTCCTGCTCTTCGTGCACGGCTACAACGTGACATTCACCGACGCCGTCCGCCGCGCTGCTCAACTCGCCTACGACATCAACTTCCTCGGCATACCGATGCTCTACAGCTGGCCGTCCAAGGGAATGACCCCGGGCTACGTCGCGGACCGGGAGAACGCCTACGCAAGCGTCGACCACCTGGTCACGTTCCTCGAGTCGGTCATCGCCCGGCTCGGCCCGCGCCGCATCCACGTGATCGCCCACAGCATGGGCAATCACGTGCTGGTGGAGGCGCTCCAGCTGCTCGGCCGGACCCAGAATCCACGACTCGGGCATGTGGTCATGGTGGCGCCCGACGTTTCCGAGCAGATGTTCAAGCGACGCGCGGCCGTGTTCGCCGCGCTCGCCGCCCGGTGCACGGTCTATGCCTCGGCTCGCGACCGAGCCTTGCAACTGTCGGAGTGGCTGTCCGGCAACCTGCGTGCCGGCCAGACCACGCCGCAGGCGACACCGGCCGCCACCGTCGACACCATCGACGCCAGCAACATTCCCGGCGATCTGCTCAACCACTCGACGTTCGCTCAGAACCAGCGCTTCCTCGACGACATCGAATCATTGGTACGGCTGGGCCACCCACCCGAGAAACGACCCGGACTGCGGCGAGGCCCGGCATCGCCCTACTGGGTATTCGAAGCATGAAACGCGAGACGACGATCGAGGTCCGGCTGACCGAACTGCACGACCTGGACGGACTGCGCTATGCCGGTGCGCCGATCCCGCCCACGGTGGCCGAACCCTTTCTGGCGGCGCTGGCCCGGCATGTCGGAGCGGATGCGGCCGCAGAACTGGCCGCATGCAAGGCCCGGCGTGACGGCGCGGACAGTTTCCATCTGACCGCCGTCCCTCCCCCGCTGTTCCACGGAGAGGTCGACCGCGCCTGGACGGACATCATCCGGCACGGCGGGCCGCTGACCGTACACCTGCTGGGCATCGGCTCGGTGCGGGACGGACCGGCGGTCACCTACTACATTGTCGCCGATTCCCCCGAGATCCAGGCGCTCCGGGAACAGACCGGGCTCCCTCCGGCGAACCTGCATGTGACGCTGGGATTCGCCCCGCACGACATCTACCACCTGGCCAAGGACCTGAGCACTCTGCTCGCCGTACCCGAGTAGCGGCCCGCGTGTGACCGCTCGCACACCCGCGTACGGCTGACCGCCACCGCCTGGCCCGATACCCCGGCTTCCGCGAGCAGGACGACGACTCCGGGGTCCTTGAGACAGCGGTGAGGCACAGCCGGTTCACTGCCGGACGCGCGTCGGCGCCGCTCCCCGGTGGGGAACGGCGCCGACGCGAACCGGCGTCAGTACGTGGTACCGGTGGTCGTGCTGGTGCTCTTGGAGCTGGTGAGCGTGTCGCTCGGGGCGATCAGCTCGTCGGTGCTGTCCGTGCTGCTGGTCGTATTCAGCTTCTCGCCGAGCTTGGACGACTGGAGCTTGTCCTTGCCCTCGGTGTACAGCTTGTTGGCCTGCGCCTGGGCCACACCGGCCGCCTCCTGGACGGTCGGGTGCTGCCAGACCTTCTGAGCGTTCGCCCGGATCTCTTCGTACTTCTCCCGGCCGGCACGGCTGCCCAGGACGAAGCCCGCCGCGAGACCGGTGATGAACATCAGCTTTCCGCGCATGGTGGCGGCTCCTTCCGTAGTTCGACGCGCGTGCGTCTGTTGGGGTGCATACCCATCCTGCCGGGGCGATACTCCCCGCATCCGGGTTTCACCCCGCTGTCGGGCCACCGCGCGAACGGGGGGATCCCGTTCGCGGGGCGTCCCTGCGGTCATGTAGTCTGTTGTCCGTCGCCAGGGAGACCGGGCGACGAAGCGGTGAGACGATCCCCGATAGCTCAATTGGCAGAGCAGCCGGCTGTTAACCGGCAGGTTATTGGTTCGAGTCCAATTCGGGGAGCAGACCTTCGACCCCAGGCCACTAGGCCTGGGGTTTTCTGTTGTGCACCTCCTGTCTACCAACCCGCGGTCCTCGATCGGAAGGGCCTGACACACCGCCGTCTCGGCGCTTGAGGCAGCGGTACGGCGGGGTTGGCGGGGCGGGGTGGGTGCTTCGCCTGAGGTTTCGGGGCTGACGAGCGGAGATCCGCCTGTATCGGGTGGGCGGAGAGCGTACCGCCGGATGGTCTTGATCTTCGAGCCTTTGGTGGCCTGGCTCTTTCGCCTCCGGCGCGGCAGTTGCCCAGTTACGCTGAGCATCGCGTTGATTGCAGCCTGTGAGGTGTACATGTCGCAGCCGGTAGAGGTGGACGTCGTCATCATCGGCGGCGGGCTCGCCGGGCTGTCCGCTGCCCGACGGCTCGACCGCGCCGGCGTCGAATGGCTCCTCGTCGAGGCCTCGGACCGGGTCGGCGGGAGGGTCGCCACCGACGTGATCGACGGCTGGCGGATGGACCGCGGATTCCAGACGATCAACACCGCCTATCCACGCCTGCCCGCGCTCGTCGACGTCGACGCGCTCGACATGCGCTACTTCACTTCGGGCGTGCTGGTACGCCGCGGCGGCGAACTGCATCGGCTGGAGAACCCGCTTCGCGAGCCGCTCGCCACGCCGCAGACCCTGATCTCCGGTATCGGAACCCTCGCCGACCGGCTCAAGTTCGCCGCGCTCGCCACCCGCTGTGCCACCCTGCCCGTCCAGCGCCTGCTCGACATGCCGGAGACCACCACCCAGGAGATGCTGCGCGGCGCCGGGCTGTCCCACCGGATCATCGAGGAGGCGCTGCGGCCGTTCTTCTCCGGCGTGTTCGCCGACCGGTCGCTCGAGACGTCCAGCCACGTCGCCGCCATGGTGCTGCGCTCCTTCACCCGCGGCCGGATCGGGGTGCCGGCCGCCGGGATGGCCGCGCTGCCGGCCGCGATCGCCGGGCCGCTGCCGTTCCCGCAACTGCTCATCGGCGCCCGTGCCCTCGCCCTCGGCTCCGGCATGGTCGTCACCGAGGGCGGCGAGATCCGCTGCCGGGCCGTGATCGTCGCCACCGATCCGGTCACCGCGGCCACCCTGCTGCCCGACCGCCTGCCGCGGCCCGACGTGCACGGGCTCACCACGTTCTACTTCGGCGCCGACCGGGCGCCCATCGCCGAGCCGATCCTCCTGCTCGACGGCGACCGGCGCGAGATCATCGCCAACACCGTGGTGATGAGTAACGCCGCCCCCGAGTACGCGCCGAGTGGCCGGAGTCTCATCGCGGCCACCGTGGTCGGCGTCTCGGCGCCCTCCGGTGCCTCGGAGACCGTCATTCGGGTCGAATTGTCCAGGATGTACGGCGTGCCGACCGACGACTGGGAACTTCTCAACGTGGTCACCGTGCCGCAGGCCCTCCCCGCGGCCCGCCCACCCCAGGCCCGGCTGCGCAGCCCCGTCAACCTGGGCGACGGCCTGTTCGTGGCCGGCGACCACCGCGACAGCCCGTCGACACAGGGCGCGATGGCCAGCGGCTGGCGCACCGCCGGAGCAGTCCTGGCGTCACTCGGCGCCCGGGTCGGGGTTTAATGCCCGTTTCAGGGGGTTTCAATGAGCGACATCAACCCGGAGAACTACGCTGAATTCACCACCCAGGACGGCCCGGAATGTCCCAGCTGCTGTGACGAGGAGACGACCCGGGTGGAGGATCTCCAACCACCGGACATGGTGGAGGATCCCCGGCTGCAGATCATCCTTCTGCCGAAATCCCTGGTGCGGTGATAGATCGCTAGGCTTGGGAGCAGGGCACGGGATAGGATCGCCGCCGGTACGGGGCGGTAGCTCAGTGGGTTAGAGCAGTCGACTCATAATCGATCGGTCACGGGTTCGAGTCCCGTCCGCCCCACTCTTACCAGCCGGTACGGCTGATCGGGCTGCCCGATACAGCAGCGCGTTCAGGGTGCGGTGCACGGCTGTTGTTCGGGGACGAGGCCGAGGGCGGTCAATTCGTCCAGGACGTACGCGAGCGCCGTCCCCCGTTGCTCGTCGGTGCCGGGCACGTCGACGTCCACGTACTCGGTGCGCGCCGTGTCGGCGGCGAGCAGGTGCCGCAGGAGCGGCTGCCAGGCGACGGCCGGGTCGGTGATGCGGGCGGTGATGACCGAGAGCCCCGCGTCGGTGATCCGGTCGATGCCGGCTTCCGGGCCGGGCCAGTCGCGGAGCACGGTGGCCAGGTCGAGACAGACGCCGAGCCGGTCCTTGTCGATCCGGGTGAGCGCCGCGACGGTCTGCTCCGGGCTGTCCAGGACCTTGCCGGGGGCGGGCTGGAACCCTGCGCGGACCGCGCGTCCGACCCGCCAGGCCAGGTCGGCGAGGCCGCCGGAGAGCCGGGACAGGTGACGGGCGCCGGCCTTGCGGTGCTCGTCGTCCCAGTCGTCGGCACGACCGAGTCCGCAGGTCGCTATCGCGCCGCGGACCTCCTCGAACGGGAGCAGGTCGACGAGGATGCGGGCGAGGTCGAGGGTGTGCCGGACGCGGGCGGGATCGCTCCAGTCGGCGGGGTCGTCCCCGTCTGGGCAGGGTGCGCCGCTGAGTGTGACGACCTCGAGGCCGCGGGCGTCGAGTTCGGTGCGCAGCCGGGTACGGGCGCGGGAGCCGTCGGCGAGGGCGCTGGCCAGCCGGTACGACAACCGCAGCGCCACATTGAGGGTGCCGGTGCCGAAGTGTCCGCGCAGCGCCGTGTTGGTGGCGTCGAGGCGTTCGACGGCGGCGGACACTCCTTCGGCGTGGTCTAGGCTTATGCCACAGCTGAGGTGCACGATTCGGCCGGACGGATGTCGAAGCCGCATCAAAGTCCTCCCCGGACGAGGCCACCCGTGCAGGTGCACGTGCATTCGCACGGGCTTTGGCTTCCAGTATGGACCATGCCGGAGCGGGTTCCCGATCGTCCGATCTCGCGCTTCCGGGGTGCCATCGGCGCCTCCATCCGTGGAATGTCTGCCCTCGGATACGAGCCTGTGCCGCACAGCGGATCACCGGCGCACCCACCGTGCGACGTGGCGACCAGCGTGAACATGATCGAAAGCAGCCTGATCCATTGAAGCATGCAGATACGTTCGCCAGGGGTGACCAGCGAGTAGCGTTCGGCGGACGGTCACGGAGAGGCATAGTCGGACAGCCCGGATATTCATATTCTGCGTATACGGACATGCAAAGTTCGGCTGCGCGTGCGCCTTGCACGTGCCGAAGCACCACGGTGCGGATGCACGGGAAAGCAGCCCGTGCATCCGCACCGTGAAAAGCGACAGCGGAGTGTCTTGATCAGTTCTGGCTCAGGCCGTGCTCACTGCCCTTCTTGATCTTGCGGGTGTCGCGCAGCTCCAGGAACGGCTCGTCGTCGGCCGGGTGCCCGGCCGCGATGGCCCGGCCCCGCTCCAGCTCCGCGTCGAGCTCCGCACCGAGCAGGATCGCCATGTTCGAGATCCACAGCCAGACCAGGAACGCGATGACGCCGGCCAGCGTGCCGTACGTCTTGTCATAGCTGGCGAAGTTGGCCAGGTAGAAGGCGAACCCACCAGACGCCACCACCCAGAGCACCACCGCGAACATGCCCCCCGGCGTGATCCACCGGAAGCCGCCGGTCTTGGCGTTCGGTGACGCCCAGTACAGCAGCGCGAACATCAGGCTGACCAGAACGACGAGGACCGGCCACTTGGCGATGTTCCACGCCGTGACGGCGGCACCGCCGAAGCCGAGCCGTTCACCGACCACCTGCGACAGCTCGCCGGTGAAGATGACGATGGCCGCAGAGGCGATCAGCATCAGGCCGATGACCGCCGTCACGCCCACCCGGATCGGCAGCGTCTTCCACACCGGCCGGCCCTCGGGGACGTCGTAGACGGCGTTGGACGCGCGCATGAAGGCGGCCACGTAACCGGACGCCGACCAGAACGCGACGACCAGACCGATGATCGCGGCGAACCCGGCCGCGCCCGAGTCACCCACCTGGGTGAGCACCGTGTCGACGAGGCTCCGCAGCTGCGCGTTCGGCGTGAGGTCGTTGAGCGCGTCGGTGACCGTGGTCTTGCCGTCGTTGCCGAGCAGGCCCAGCAGCGACACCAGCACCACCGCGGCCGGGAAGATCGACAGAACGCCGTAGTAGGTGAGCGCCGCCGCCCAGTCCGAGATGTTGTCCTCGGAGAACTGCTTGAAGGTGCGCTTGAGCGCGGCGAAGATGCCCTTGCCCTTCAACTGGGACGGCTTGTCCGGACCGGCGTCCGGCGACGGCGCGTTCAGGTCGACATCGCGGTCCTCACCGGTCCGGGCGGTGGCGGCGGACTCCACGTCGTAGTCGGAACCGCCGCGGCGGCGGGCCTCGGTGGTGTCACGGTCCTCCGTGCCGGTGGCCCGTGGTGGCTGTTCGTCAGCCTTGTGGCGAAGTTTCATGGCGGGGTTCCCTCCGGGCGTGAGCAACGGCTCCCGGCCGATCCGCCCACCGTGCCCTCAGCCACGTTGCACACGGACGACCTGCGATTTTGGTTGCCCGCCGGACGCGTTCCCTAACCTCACTCGAAGGCCTACTTGCAGAGCAGGCGCTCCATCCGGCGGCCAGCGACCATCAGGCCCACGATCAGCATCGCGAGCAGATAGAGGACATCGAGCAACTGGACGAGACCGGCCGTGCCGAGGCTGAGACCCCGGATCAGGTCGACCGCGCGGTAGAGCGGGGTGATCTCGACCAGCCAGCGCAGCACGTCGGGATAGGCCGTCGCCGGGACGAACGTGCCGGAGAACAGGAACAGCACGAACATCCCCGCGCCGATCATGTCGAAGTCCTGCCAGCCCCGCATCAACGTGGAGATGGTCATCCCGAGCGCGCCGAAGGCGAAGCCCACCAGCATGCTCGCCGGGAATGCCACGAGCGCCCGCGCCGGCGTGGTCAGGTCCATCGCGACCATGATGGCCAGGAAGGCGCCCGAGTAGAGACTGCCCCGGGCCATCGCCCACGACAGTTCGCCCAGGGCGATCTCGATCGGCCGCACCGGGGTGGCGAGCATCCCCTCGTACAACCGCATGAATTTCATCTTGCCGAAGAAGTTGAAGGTGGTCTCCGACAGCGCACCGCTCATCGCCGACGACGCGAGCATGGCCGGTGCCACGAACTCGGCGTAGCCCACCACCCGGCCGCCGGGCAGCGGGATGTCACCGACCAGGGCGCCGACGCCGACGCCGATCGAGAACAGGTAGAGGACCGGCTCCAGCAGGCCACCCACCATGACCAGCGCGTAGGCGGTCTTGAGCGCGGCCACGTTGCGCTCGGCGACCGCCGCCGAGCGGCGGCCCATCGCCTGGACGGCCATCAGCCGCCGGGGGATCGTCAGGGTCAGCACGTCAGATCACCAGCCGTCGCCGATAGCGCCAGGTCGCCAGGAACCACCCGGCGACACACCAGAGCAGCAGGTAGAGGACCTGCCAGACGGCGCCCGGACCCGGATCGAGCCCCAGCGTGGCGGCCCGGCTCAGGTCGACGCCGTGCCAGAGCGGCAGCACCCACGCCACCCATCGCAGCACCTCCGGCAGCGACTCGATCGGGAAGAACACCCCGGAGAACAGCGACATCGGCAGCACCGCGAACCGGATCAGGATCGCCAGGTAGCTGTCGCTGGACACCGACGCCGTGTAGGCCGCCACCGGCGCCGCGACCGCCGCACCGATGAGCAGCGCGATCAGCGGCACGAGCACCGCCCACGGTGACCGCAGCGCGCCGAAAAGGAACGCCACCAGCAGGAACGCGGTCGTGGTGGCCAGCACCCGGAACAGCATGAAGGCCAGGTGCCCGCCGAGGATGTCGGCGATCCGCAGCGGCGCCGCCGCCTGCGCGAAGTAGATCTTGACCCAGGTGAAGCAGCTCATCACCGGCCAGGTCGACTCGGCGACCGCCGTCTGCAGGGCGGTGCTGGCGATCAGGCCCGGCACCATCCACTGCAGGTAGGAGACGCCCTGGACGTCGCCGGTCACCAACCCGCCCACGCCGAGGCCGAAGCCCAGCATCGTGAGCAGCGGCAGCACCAGCGACGAGAACACGCTGGCACGCCACGTCCGCCGATAGTTGACCAGGTGGTATTCCAGAACATAGGCCGAGGGGGTCATCAGTCCACCAGGGTCCGGCCGGTGAGGCGGAGGAAGACGTCCTCCAGGCTGCTGCGGCGTGCCAGCGAGCTCGCCGGGCTGAGCGACCGCCGATGAACCTCGGCCAGGGCGTCGTCGCCGTCGGCCACGTAGAGCAGCACCCGGTCGGGCAGCACCTCGACGCGCTCGCCGATCCCCGCCAGTTTCTCCGCGTAGGCACCCTGGTCCTGGGTGGGGAACCGCAGCTCGACCACCTCCCGCGTGGAGTGCGCCTCGATCAGCTCCCGCGGGGAACCCTCGGCCACGATGCGGCCGCCGTCCATCACCACGAGCCGGTCGCAGAGCTGCTCGGCCTCGTCCATGTAGTGGGTGGTCAGCACCAGCGTCACGCCCTGCTGCTTGAGCCGGAACAGCCGCTCCCACACCAGATGCCGGGCCTGCGGGTCGAGACCGGTGGTCGGCTCGTCGAGCAGCACCACATCGGGCTCGTTGACCAGCGCCCGCGCGATCGTGAGCCGCCGTTTCATGCCACCGGACAGTGGTTCCACCTTGCTGCCGGCCCGCTCCCCCAGCTGCACGAAGTCGAGCAGCTCGGCGGCGCGGTCGCGGGCCGTCTTGCGGGAGATGCCGAAGAACCGGGCGTAGGTGGTCAGGTTCTCCAGAACGGTCAGCTCGGGATCGAGGTTGTCGAGCTGCGGGCAGACCCCGAGCCGGGCCCGGATCCGGGGACCGTCACGCCGCGGATCCATCCCGAGGATCTGCAGCACCCCGCCGCTGGGTGGGGACACACAGCCGATCATGCGCATGGTCGAGCTCTTGCCGGCACCGTTCGGCCCGAGGAAGCCGAACGCCTCCCCGGCCCGCACGTCGACGTCGATGCCGTCGACCGCGGTGAAGTCGCCGAACCGCTTGATCAGACCGCGCGCGTGGATGAGGGAGTTCACCCCTGCGACCCTACGGGCGGGGTACGACAGTTTCGTCAGTCCACGGTCTCGGTCGCCGACCGAGCCGCCCCGACCAGCTCGTCGGTCACCTCGGTCACCTCGTCCTGCTCGACCGGCGTGCCCGAGTCGTACCGCACCGCCCAGCTCAGCCCGTTCCGGCCGCTCACTCGCCGGCCGACCACCCGCACGGCGCCCTCCGGCAGCGGGTGGTGGGTCGTGTACGCCACCGACCGGGTCACGCGGGCGCGTACCTGATCCGGCAGCTCCCCCGGCTCCAGCAGCAGGAACGACACCACCGGGCCGTCCACCAGCACGGTGTAGCCGTCGCGCTCCTCGGCCACCTCGGCCGGTGTGATCCGCAGCTCACGCCCGGACCAGGCCGCCTTGTGGATCTCGTGCCAGCCCAGCCGCTCGACCGCGGACGGCAGCCAGATCCCGTGATTGGTCGCGACCACCACGTCGTCCGCCGACTCCGCGACCGTGCACCAGGCCACCACCCGCTCCTCCGGACCCAGTGGGGGCCGGAGCGCCGCCGGAAGGGAGGGACGTCGCCGGAAGAGCTTCACAGTTCACCTGCCGCCTGCTCGCGCAGGGCACGTGCCTGCTGTTCGAGTGAGAAGAGTTCCCCGGCGAGAGCGAGGTACTGGTCCTTGTTCGCCACCGGGTTGAGTCGCTGGACCTTGGACTTGAGATCGCGGATCCGGGTGGCCAGCGCCCCGCCCTGCAACCGGGCCAGCGTGACCTGCACGTACCGCGGATCGACCTGTCCGTCGACGTAGAGCGGCTCCACCGCCAGCTCGCCGACCAGCATCTGACCACCCATGTCGGGGCAGCAGTCACGGACCTTCTCGATCCACACGACGCCACCGGTCGACGAGGACACCCCGCCCGCGTGCGCGATCGAGTCCCGCACCGACTGGAGCAGCGGATCGCCGTAGTTCTCGGAGCCGACCGCGTCGAACATCGGCCCGGCCAGCACCGGCTCCTGCAGGGCTAGTTTCAGCGCCTCGCGCTCGACCAGCCGCTGCGGCGAGTCGGGAGCCGTCCGCGCCTGTGGCGCGCGCTGCTCGGCGGCCTCACCGCGCAGCGCGTTGTTCACCGCCCGCTGCACGGGGTCCAGGTCCATGCCGAGATCTCCGGCGAGCTTCCGGGCGTACTCCGGGCGTTTCTCCCTGTCCTTGATCTTGGCGACCAGCGGCGCCGCACGCCGCATGGCCTCCACCCGGCCCTCCACCGTGTCCAGGTCGAAGCGGGAGATGGTCTGGCGCAGCGCGAAGTCGACGAGCGGCTCCCGTCCCGCGATCATGTCCCGGACGGCCAGGTCGCCGCGGGCCAGCCGCAGCTCGCAGGGGTCCATGTTGTCCGGCGAGACGGCGATGAAGGTACGCCCGACGAAGCGCTGGTCCTCCTCGAACGCCCGCAGCGCCGCCTTCTGCCCGGCCGCGTCCCCGTCGAAGGTGTAGATGATCTCGCCGGTGAAGCTGTCGCTGTCCATCAGCAGGCGCCGCAGCACCTGGATGTGATCCACGCCGAACGCCGTGCCGCAGGTGGCCACCGCGGTCGGCTCGCCCGCCTCGTGGCAGGCCATCACGTCGGTGTACCCCTCGACGATCACCGCCCGCCCGCGCTTGGCGATCTCCCGTTTCGCGTGGTCGATGCCGTAGAGCACGTGCGACTTCTTGTAGATCGGCGTCTCCGGCGTGTTCAGGTATTTCGGGCCGTCGTCGTCGTCGAACAGCTTCCGCGCGCCGAACCCGATCACGTCACCGCTCAGATCGCGGATCGGCCAGAGCAGCCGCCGCCGGAACCGGTCGATCAGCGACCCGGAGCGCGCCGGCTTGCACAGGCCCGCGGTGGTCAGTTCCTCGGCGGTGAAGCCCTTCAGCCGCAGGTGCTTGGCGAGGGCGTCCCAGCTGTCCGGGGCGAAGCCGCATCCGTACTTCTCGGCGGCGTCGCGGCCGAACCCGCGCTCGGCCAGGAACTCACGGGCCTTGCGCGCGCCCGGCGAGCCGAGCTGGTCCCGGTAGAACTCGACGGCGGCCGCGTGCGCCGCGATGAGCCGCTGTTTCTGACCCACCTGTGGGCGCGGGGTGGCCGGGGCGCCGGTCTCGGTGTCGTAGCGCAACTGGAGCCCGGCCTTGCCGGCCAGCCGCTCCAGCGACTCGATGAACGACAGATGCTCCGCGTCCATCAGGAACTTGATGGCATCGCCACCCTGGCCGCACCCGTGACAGAAATAGACATTTCGGGCAGGTGAGACGTTGAACGACGGCGTTTTCTCGTCGTGGAAGGGGCACAGCCCCTTCAGGTTCCCGCCGCCCGCCGACCGCAGCGTGACCGTCTCGCTGATCACGTCGACGATCGAGGTCCGGTCACGGACCAGTGCGATGTCCTCGTCCTTGACCCTGCCCGCCACCGCTACATCCTGCCTCGCGCGATCGGTCACCCGCCAGCAGGGTCCGGCTTGTCACCGTCGTGTCCCGACCACCGCCTGATGCCACGCCACCGCCGCGTGATCGGTCAGCGACGCGACCTGGTCGATCACCACCCGGAGCGCGGCCGCGTCGTCGGCGGCGGCGGCGTGCAACGGGCGGAAGAGAGGATCCAATCTCTCCGGCGTACGGGTGAGCGCCTCCACCAGGTCCACGAGGATGGTCCGCTGCTGCTCGTACCACGTCTCGGCGGCCCGGGAGCGCATCACATAGCGCAGCGCCATGCCCTTGAGCAGCGCGCAGTGGTTGCGGACGGTCCGCGGGACGATCAGGTCGGCGGCGTACCGGCGCAGCGGCTCGGTGCCGTATCGGCTCTGCGTGGCGCCGACCGCGGACGCGACGAAGCGGCCGGTCAGCACGCTGGTCATCCGTTTGAGTGCGACCAGGGAGTCGTAGCCGCCGTCGTAACCGGCGACCGCGATGACGGCCGGGTCGGACAGCAGCAGGTCAAGGGCCGCGCCCAGTTCGTCGCGGCTCTCGGTGGAGTAGGTGGCGGCCACGTCGCCGCAGAGTTCGACCCGCTCGTCCGGGTCGTCGATCAGCTCGCGGAGCCTGATGTAGCCGCCGTGCACGCCGTCCTCGACGTCGTGCACCGAGTAGGCGACGTCGTCGGCCCAGTCCATGACCTGGGCCTCCAGGCAGCGGCGCTCGTCGTCGCGGCCGTCGCGCAGCCACTCGAAGACGGGACGGTCGTCGTCGTACACCCCGAATTTGCGGTATCCGGGTTTGCGGAACCAGGGGTATTTGGAGCAGGCGTCGAGGGTGGCGCGGGTGAGGTTGAGGCCGGCGCCGGGCACCTTGGCCTCCAGGCGGGTGATCACCCGGAGGGTCTGCGCGTTGCCCTCGAACCCGCCGCACGGTCCGGAGACCAGGTCGAGGGCGGATTCGCCGTTGTGGCCGAACGGCGGGTGGCCGAGGTCGTGGGCGAGCCCGGCCACGTCGACGACGTCGGGGTCGCAGCCGAGGCGCGCGCCCATCTCGCGGGAGATCTGGGCGACCTCGAGGGAGTGGGTGAGCCGGGTCCGCAGGAAGTCGTCCGATCCCGCGGTGTGCACCTGGGTCTTCGCGGCGAGACGCCGGAATCCGGCCGAGTGCAGCACCCGCGCACGATCGCGCTGGTAAGGGGTACGTCCGTACCCGCTGTCCTTGGCGGGCTCTGCTGCCCATCTCTGGGCCTCGGCGGCCGTCATGATCCCCAGACTAAGCCGGATGTCCGGGTTGCCGATGGGTCAACCGTGGTGATATCCATCGTCGGCCGCCTGGTGGTACTGGGCTGCGCGGGACTTTTCTCCGTCGCGCTGGTGACGGGGTTCGCGGTGCGCAACTCGGACGACCAGAGTGCCGCGAACGAGGAGATCGCCACGATCAGCGCGGCGATGAGCAACCAGTGGAACGCGGACATGATGCACGACGCGCTGAAGGCCGACGTGATGTCCGCGCTGGTCGCGACGACGAGCGAGCAGCGCGAGGAGTACGAGGTCGACGCGGTGACCGAGCACGGCGCCACGATGCTGGAGAAGTTCGACGCGGCGGCCGGCCTGGCTCCGGAGGCCCTGAAGCCGGACTACGCGGCGGCCCGGGCGAAGGTGGCGGAGTACGCCGAGGCCGCAGCGGCGACGGTGGCGGCCGCGGCGACCGATCGCGCGGAGGCCCGGCGGCTGCTGGGCGGCTTCCTGACCACCTACGGGCAGCTCGAGGAGAGCCTGGGTGCGCTCGACGACGCGATGCTCGCGGCGGTGGACGCGGCCAGCGCAAACGGCCGCGAGGCGGGCACCACCAGCACGACGTTCATCCAGTGGGCGGCCGGCATCGCGAACCTGCTGACGGTGATCGTCTGCGTCCTGACGGTGCGGGCGATCCGCCGGCCGCTGAGGGGGATGCGGGAGACGCTGCGTACGGTGGCGCAGCGCGACCTCACGGTCCGGGCGCCGATCCTGAACCGGGACGAGTTCGGCGAGATGGCGCGGGCTCTGAACGAGGCGCTGGCCTCGCTGCAGGACACCGTGTCGGCGACCGCGAATCGGGTGGGCAGCCTCACCTCCGCCAGCGTCGACCTGCAGAAGCTGGCCGGCGAGCTGGACGGTTCGGCGGAGCGGACGTCGGCCGAGGCGCGTAACGCGGACGCCTCGGCGGTGAACGTGTCCGGCTCGATGGCCGACATGATGTCCGCCACCGATCAGCTGTCGGCGTCGATCAGGGAGATCGCCAAGCAGACCGCGACGGCGGCGTCGACGACGAACGAGGCGACGGCGAGCGCGAACACAACCGCCGAGGCGGTGGGCCGGCTGAGCGAGGCGAGCCGGGAGGTCGGCGACATCGTCCAGATGATCACGAACATCGCGGAGCAGACGAACCTGCTGGCGTTGAACGCGAGCATCGAGGCGGCCCGGGCCGGGCAGGCGGGCAAGGGCTTCGCGGTGGTGGCGACCGAGGTCAAGGACCTGGCGCAGGAGACCGCGCAGGCGACCGGCGAGATCACCGCCAAGATCCACGCGATCCAGGAGATGACCACGAGCACGGCGGAGGCCATCGAGGCGATCGCGGAGATCATCACCCGGATCGACGAGGGCCAGCGCATGATCGCCGCCGCCGTCGAGGAGCAGTCGACCACCACCGACCTGCTGTCCCGCAACGTCAACGCCGTGTCGTCGGCGGCGTCGGAGATCAGCGGGACGGTCTCGCACATCACGTCGTCGAGCGCGTTCACGGCGGAGGGGGCGAACACGACCCGGCAGTCGGCGGGCCTGGTGAGCAGCGCCGCCGACGACATCCGTTCCCTGATCAGCCAGTTCAGGTACTAGAGCTCAGCGCCGGGAACTCAGCACGCAGAACTCGTTGCCCTCCGGGTCGGCCAGGACCACCCAGGGCACGTCGTCGCCCTGACCGATGTCGACCGGCCGCGCACCCATCCCGACGAGGCGTTCCACCTCGACCGCCTGATCGTCCGGGCGCAGGTCGATGTGCAGCCGGTTCTTCGCCCGCTTGACGTCGCGCACCGGGGTGAACAGCAGCCCCGGCATCTCATCGGGGGTGCGCCGGATCTCCACCTCGTCGGGAGCCTCGTTCACGATCAGGTAGCCGAGCGCCTCGGCCCACCAGCGGGCGAGCCTCGCCGGATCCTGCGCGTCCACCACGACCTGCTCCCACCGACTGGGCACGAACCCTCCCCGGGATCGACATGTGACGATCATGTTACGCGACTCGAGCGGGTGAACCGGGACGAAACACCGCACCTGGAGTGCGACGGCGAGGGTCCTCGGTGACCCCAGGATGACGAGCCGTCAGCGGCTGCGCCGGGACGCACACTACGTGCGACTTGTAGCCGCAGGGTCACCGGAGGATGGCCCACTGTGGCGGTCGGGAAGCGTCCGGCCGCCGACCGAAGCGCTGAGGAGTGAAGTGCCCGGCGTCGACCACTGTCTACAGGAGGCAATGACGATCCCCGGCGCCGTCGGCGCCAGCATCGTCGACTACACCACGGGCTTTCCCGTCGCCACCACCGGGGCGGCGCCCAACTCCGACCACGAGGCCGCGGCCGCCGGCACGGCCGAGGTGGTCCAGGCCGCGAACAGCCGCTCGCTGTTCGTCTCAGCGATACCGCACGACCTGCTGGAAGACCTGATCATCACTACCGCTGGGGGCTATCACCTCCTGCGGATGGTCCAGACCGAGTTCGACAGCCGCCTGGTGCTCTACGTGTGGCTGGACCGGGTCCGCGGCAACCTCGCCGTGGCCCGCCGCATGATGCAACGTCTCGCCGACGAGCTGGTCACGCGATGACCCGTACCGACCACGAAGGAGCGAAGGGTGGCCCCCACGAGGACCGCAGCGCCCGGGGACCTGCTCACGCAGGTGGCCGGCGCGCGGCAGACCGGAGCGCTGATGGTCGGCGGCCATCCGGGCGGCACGGTCTACGTCCTCGAGGGCCGGGTCATCTACGCCGAGTCGTCGGCCGCGCCGGGGGTCGGCGAGCTGCTCACCTCGTCCGGGCGGCTCGCCGGGCGGACCTGGCAGAACGCGCTCGATCTGGGCACCTCGACCGCACGGGTCGGCCGCCTGCTGGTCGAGCAGGGCCACCTCACCCAGGGTGAGCTGGAGTTGTGCGTGCTCGGCGCGACCTACGACGCGGCGTACTTCGTACTCGCCGATCGGTCCGCGCCGACCGAGTTCGTGCCCGGTGCCACGCACTGGCTCGGGCCGGTCGTACACATCGACGCGATCGCCGTCGATCGGGAGGTACGCCGCCGGATCGGGCTGCTCGACGAGATCTGCCCGAACCCGCTGATCGACGTGTCGCCGGTGATCCCGGTGACCCGGCCGCCCCGGGAACGGGTCACGCTCACCGCGCCGCAGTGGGAGCTGCTGGTGCAGGCGGACGGTCAGCGCACCCCGGCCGACCTGGCTCAACTGCTCGGGCGGGCGGGTTACGCGATCATCCAGGAACTGCGCCGGATGGCCGCGGCCGGGCTGATCGAACTGCCCGAGCAGCGCAAGAAGGAGTCACCGGAGTTCGTCCGGCTCCCGCATCCACGGGGAGTGGCGGTGCCGATCGCCCGGGAGGCGGTACCGGTCGTCGCCGGCCCCGAGCCGGTGGCCCGGCACCCGCCGCCGGCGGACCCGCCGCCCGGCGAGAACAACGCCGGCCAGAACCGGCTGCCACGGCTGGCCCGCCGGAAACCCGGGGCGAAGCTGCCCAAGGAGTTCGCGGGCGAGAGCCCACCGGTCCACCAGGGCACCGACGAGGTCCTGCTCAAACGCATACGCACCGCACTCAGGGCACTGCGGTGACGCGCGCACCCCCGACGAGTGAGAAGGAGCGAGAAGTCGATGACGGTGGACCCGGCGGTACTCGAGGAGCTCGCGCGTCTGCGCAGCCGGGTGCCGGAGCTGTCCGGAAGTGTGCTGGCCACCGCCGACGGGCTGGTCGTGGCACATGACTCGCACGGCATCGAGCCGGACACGCTGGCCGCTCTGGCCGCGGCCCACCTGGCCCTGGCCCGGCGGTTCGCGCACGCCGTCAACCACGGGGAACTGCGCGAATCCGTGGTCGAGTGCGACGGCGGCTACATCACCTCGTACACCGCCGGCCCGAACGCGCTGCTCACCGTGGTCACCTCGGGCGACGCGAACCTCGCCATGGTCCATCTGGAAGCACGCCGGTGCGTACGCCGGATCGTCCGGATCCTCGCACTGGAGACCGCGCCTCAGTTGCGCCCGGACATCCCCCTGCAGACCGGCCCATCCGCTCCGCTGGCCCGGCGGACCCCGATGGCCACGCTGCCGAACGTCGTCCGCCGCCGACAGGCGACGGGCTGACCGGCAGAAGTTCGAACGAAGATCGATCCCACCACAACGGAGGAACAATCCCATGCCCGACATGGACACCGCACTGAAGGAAATCATGGAGATCGACGGCTGCATCGGCGTCGCGCTCGTGGACCACACCAGCGGCATGGCCCTGGGCACCCTGGGCGGCGGCAAGGATCTCGACCTGACGGTCGCCGCCGCCGGCAACACCGACGTGGTCCGCGCGAAGCTGCGGGCGATGGAGATGCTCAACCTCTCCGAGAAGATCGAGGACATCCTCATCACGCTGGACACGCAGTACCACATGATCCGGCCGCTCACGAGCCGGTCCGGCAAGGGCCTGTTCCTGTACGTGGCACTGCGCCGGGACCGGGCGAATCTCGCCATGTCCCGGCACCAGCTGCGCCGCATCGAGAACGACCTCGACGTCTGAGGTCGCCGGGCGTGACCGCCACCCCCCGGCGGGGAGGGCCCGCACCGCCCTCCCCGCCCTCGGCAGATCCGAAGCCCCGGCGTTACCCCCTTGCCGTCGGATCGACGCGCATGCATGCTGTTTTGCAGCGCTGCAATGGGTGTGCCAGCACCCGCGCGTCACGCATCCGTCTGTGAGGACCCGTGAAAATTCTCGGCGCGCTGCTCGCCGCCTTACTCCTGATCACGTCACCGGCCACGCCCGCGTACGCCACGGCCGCGCCGGCGACGACCGGCCCCGACCCGGTGGCCCACGACCCCACCCTGATCAAGCAGGGCCGCTGGTACTACCAGATCATCACCGGGGACAGCGGCACCAGCACCTACCTGCCCATCCGCCGGTCCACCGACCTCGTGCACTGGACCTACGCCGGCACCGTCTTCGACACCCCGCCCGCCTGGGTCGTCGAGGAGCTCGGCGTCACCCCGGCCGACTTCTGGGCGCCCGACGTCAACTGGTTCGACGGCGAGTACCACCTGTACTACGCGGCCTCGTCGTTCGGCACCAACAACTCGGTGATCGGCCTGGCCACCACGAAGTCCCTGACGAACCCGCAGTGGGTGGACCGCGGCATGGTCCTGCGCACCACCAGCGGCGTCGAGGACGTCAACGCCATCGACCCGGACGTCAGCTTCGACCGGGCCGGCAACGCCTACCTGTCGTACGGGTCGTTCTGGGACGGCCTGCGGATGCGCCGGCTCGACGTGCGGACCGGGCTGCTGTCCACCACGGACACCACCGAGCATCGGATCGCCTCGCGGGGCGGCATGGCGATCGAGGGACCGTCGATCACCTTCCACGGCGGCTGGTACTACCTGTTCGTCAGCTTCGACTTCTGCTGCCGCGGCGTGAACAGCGACTACCGCACCATGGTGGGCCGCTCCCGGAGCATCACCGGTCCGTACACGGACGCCGGCGGCCGGCTGCTCACCGAGGGCGGCGGCACGGAGATCCTGGCCGGCTACAACGGCTTCACCGGGCCGGGCCACGGTGACGTCTACGGCGACCTTTTCGCCCACCACTACTACGACGCCGCGGACGACGGCGCCCCGAAGGGCTCGATCCGCCGGATTCGGTGGGTGAACGGCTGGCCGAAGCTGTCCGACCCGCTCAGCGGCAACCGCGGCCACGGGCACGGCCCGGCGCCCGTCCAGCTGGTACACCGCGACAGCGGGGCCGTCCTGGCCAACGCCGGCTGCGGTCACGAGGGGGCGGACATCACCCTGGCGGCCGCCGACACGGCCGACGAGTGCCGGCAGTGGCGGCTGTACGACCGCGGCAACGGCTTCGTGAGCCTGACCAACCGGCAGAGCAACAAGGTCGCCGAGGTGGCGGCCTGCGTCGACGCCGACGGCGCCCGGGTGGCGCAGTGGGGCTGGCTGGCCAACGACTGCCAGCGGTTCCGGCTGGTCGCCGGCGTCGAGGGCTGGTCGCGGATCGTGAACCCGCTGGCCGGCCGGGCCCTGCAGCCGGCCGCGTGCGGCGGGGCCGGTGCCGCGGTGCAGACCTTCACGACCGGCGAATGCCAGTACTTCCGGGTTCAGCCGGTCGGTGACGTGCTTCTCACCGACCCGGCGAACACCCGGCTGATCGGAAGCCGATGGCGGTTCACGCACGTGTCCGACGGCTGGTACCGGATCTCCGAGCCCGGGTCGCGACGGTCGCTCGGCGGCACGTCGTGGCGGATCGAGGCACCGGCCACCGGCGGGTACCGCCTGGTGGGCAGGGACGGGCAGAACCGGGAGGTCCAGCTGCTGACACCATGACCCGCCGGCGGAGTACGGCAGGTCACGGTCGCCGGGGTCCTGGCCGGGAACCAGTACCCCGGCATCTACCATTCCGTCCCATGGGCGCCCGGGACATCATCGACAGGGTGCGCTCCGGCGACCTCGGCCACGAGGAGGCGCTCGACGTCCTGACCGGTGTGGCCGCCGCCGAGGTCGACGCGGCCCTCGCCGCGGCGCTGAGGGCTGAGTTCGACCGCCTCTTCGGCAACGGCTGGCAGCCGGCCGAGCTGCATCGGGCGGTGGCCCGGCGGGGCAATCCCATCCAGGCGCGGCTGGTCGCCGACGCGGCCCGTGACTTCCTGCACGACCGCCAGCCGGTCGACGAGCGCTGGCGGGCACAGGCGGACGCTCTGCGTATCTCCGAGGGCCGTAAGCCGGACCGGATCGCCGTGCTGGACGCCTCCCTCGATCTGGTGGCCGAGTTGCGGCGCCTGCCCCGCATCGAGATCCTGATCCCGCCGCCGGGCACCCCGCTCAAAGCCGTGCCGCATCACGGTGACCAGCGCATTCTCGATCGGGTGCGCGCACTGCTCGCCAAGGCGGAGTCCACCGACTTCCCGGCCGAGGCGGAGACGTACAGCGCCAAGGCGCAGGAGCTGATCACCCGGTACCGGATCGAGATGGTCGCCGCTCCGGAGACGGATGTCGTGCCGTTCGCCCGGCGGATCGGGGTCGACCACCCCTACGAGAGTGAGAAGGCCGGTCTGCTGGACGCGGTGGCGCGGGCCAACACGTGTCGCACGGTCTGGTCGCCGGAGCTCGGGTTCAGCACGATCTTCGGGTTCGACACCGACATCGACGCGGTCGAGCTGATGTACACGTCTCTGCTGGTCCAGGCCAACCGCGCGATGGTCCGCGACGAGAAGAACGTACGCAAAGCCCGGTTGAAGGCATTCCGCAGGTCGTTCCTCGTCTCCTACGGGGTGCGGGTGGGCGAGCGGCTGCGGGAGACCGTCGAGCGCGAGCTGACCGGGCACGACCATCTGCTGCCGGTGCTGCGCAACCGCGAGGTCAAGGTGCACGAGACGATGGAGCGGGCGTTCCCGCGCACGGTCCGGGCCCGCGGGCGCCGGGTGGACAGCCTGGAGGGCTGGGAGTCCGGGCGGGCCGCCGCCGACGAGGCCGAATTGCGTTGACAGCCGGGGCAGGATGAAGGCATGCACCCGATTTGACGCTGACACCTGTATGCGGTGCAGGCGCTCCAGGCGAGCGTGCTGCTCTACCCGGTCTACGCGCTGCTCTTCGCGGACGCCGGGCTCACCACCGGCGAGATCTCCTCGCTGTTCGCGATCTGGTCGGTGGTCTCGTTCGCGTGCGAGATCCCCGCGGGAGCTCTGGCCGACACCTGGTCACGTAAGCGGCTCTACGCGCTCGGCGAGCTCATCACGGCGGCCGGTTACGGCGTCTGGCTGATCTGGCCTTCGTACCCCGGCTTCGCGGCGGGTTTCGTCCTCTGGGGGATCGGCGGCGCGTTCGTCTCCGGCACGCTGGAGGCCCTGGTCTACGACCGGCTGGGCGACGGCACGGCGTACGCCCGCATCATGGGCCGCGCCCGCACGGTCGCCCTGCTCGCGATGCTCGTGGCCACCCTGCTGGCCACTCCCGCCTATCTGACCGGCGGTTACCTCCTGGTCGGCCTGATCAGCGTCGTGACGGTCACCGCGGGTGGTCTGCTCGCGCTTTTCCTTCCCGGCGAACCTCCCGGAAACCCTTCCGGCGGTACGTCCGAAGCACCGGCCGAGGACGACGAGGAGTCCGGCGGATACCTCACCATGCTGCGGACCGGTCTGCGGGCCGTGACCGGGAACGCCCGCGTGCTCCGGATCCTGGCCGTCGCCGCGGCCGTGCCCGGGTTCAGCGCCCTCGACGAGTATCTGCCGCTGCTCGGCCGGGAGATGGGGGCGCCGACTTCGGTCGTACCGCTGCTGTTCGCTCCTGCCGCGCTCGCGATGGCCGCCGGAAGCGCGCTGGCCGGGCGTTTCCCACCGCTGACGTCGCGTCCGCTGGCCGGGGCCCTGGCGCTGGCCGGGGTGCTGCTGGCGGCCGGTTCGCTGGTTCCGCACGTGGCCGGGATGCTCGGGGTGGGTGCCGCTTTCGGGCTGCTCCAGTTCGCGATGATCCACGCCGAGACGCGGCTGCAGGACGCGATCACCGGCCCGGCGCGGGCCACCGCCCTGTCGGTCGCCGGGTTCGGCGCGGAGGTGTTCGCGGTCGTCCTCTACGCGGCGTTCGCCCTGCCGCTGTCGCTGCCGCTGTTGTGCGCGGCGATGGCCGTACCGCTGATCATGACCGCTCTTCTGTCCTTGCAGCGCTGAAAGAGCAACCTTTCCGGCACAGCGGCACACCTACGGGCGAAGGATCCCCATCGAAAGGACGCATCCCCCATGCGACCCCGCCTCCGCAAGCTGCTGCTGGCCGGTGTGACCGGCCTGCTGGCCGTGACGGCCAGCGCATACGGCCTGACCAGGGCCGACGCCGCCACCTACCCGAATCCGGGGGTGGTCACCGGCTCGACGTTCGCGCACGACCCGACGATCGTGAAGAAGCCGGCGGGCGGGTACCTCCTCGCCTACACCGCCCCCGGCATCGGGCTGAAGACGTCCACCGACCGCACGAGGTTCACCGACGCGGGCAAGGCCTTCCCCAACGGCACGCCGTGGGCCGACACCTACACCAACGGTGACACCAACCTGTGGGCGCCCGACATCTCCTACCAGGGCGGAAAGTACCTGATGTACTACTCCGCCTCGACGTTCGGCTCCAGCCGGTCGGCGATCTTCCTGGCCACCAGCAGCACCGGCGCGGCCGGCAGCTGGACCAACCAGGGCAGGGTCATCGAGAGCACCACGAGCAGCGGATACAACGCGATCGACCCGAACCTCACGGTCACGCCGTCGGGCGAGTGGTGGCTCAGCTTCGGCTCGTTCTGGAGCGGCATCAAGATCGTCAAGTTGAACCCGTCGACCGGCAAGCGGGCCGACAGCACCATCCGCGGCATCGCCGAGCGGTTCGTGAACAGCAAGTCGGTCGAGGCGCCGCACATCTACTACCGCAACGGCTACTACTACCTGTTCGTGGCGTTCGACCTCTGCTGCAAAGGCGCGTCCAGCACGTACCGGACCATGGTCGGCCGTTCGAAGACGATCACCGGGCCGTACAAGGACCGGGCCGGCACGCTGATGACCGCGGGCGGCGGCACCGAGATCCTGGCCTCGCACGACGCCGTGTACGGCCCCGGCCACCCGGCGGTGTTCTCCGACGGGACGCAGGACGTGCTGGTGTACCACTACTACACCGCCTCGGGCGACGCCCGGCTCGGCATCAACCTGCTGAGCTGGAGCTCCTCCGGCTGGCCGACGGTGTACTGAGATGCGTATCCGTCCCCTCAGAGCCGCGCTCATCACCCTGCTGATGACCGCTCCGGCCTACGTGACCGTCGCCTTCAACCCGCTGAGCAGCGACGCGGCCGTCGGGTTCACCAACCCGGTCGCGGCCGCTCCCTACGCCGCCGACCCATGGGTCGGTTACGACAACGGCAACTACTACCTGGCCGCGACGACCTGGAACAACCAGGTCGTGATCAAGAAGGCCAAGTCGGTGGCGGCCCTGCCCGGCGCCACCGAGACCGTCGTGCACACCGGCACGGCCTCCGCGAGCTGCTGCAACGTCTGGGCGCCGGAACTGCACAAGCTGTCCGGCCCGAACGGCACCCGCTGGTACCTGTACTACTCCGCCGGGACCACCGCGTGCTGCGACGGGCAGCGCTCGTTCGTGCTCGAGTCGTCCGGAAGCGATCCGATGGGCCCGTACACGTTCAAGGGCCAGCTGAACGTGCAGGCGAACAACGGCTGGGCGATCGACGGCAGCGTGGCGACGATCGGCGGGAAGAACTTCTTCCTCTACTCGTCGTGGGTCGGTGACCTGCAGAGCCTGTTCATCGCCCCGATGAGCAACCCGTGGACGGTCAGCGCCCTGGGCACCCGGATCGCCTATCCCACCCATTCCTGGGAGCAGGTCGGCACCAAGGTCAACGAGGCGCCCTACATCCTGCAACGCGGCGGGAAGACCTTCCTGACCTACTCGGCCAGCTCGTGCAACACCCCCGACTACAAGATCGGGATGTTGACGCTGACCGGATCCAACCCGCTGGCGGCGTCGTCGTGGACGAAGAAGAGCACGCCGATCTTCCAGCGCTCCGACACCAACGGCGTCTACGGGCCCGGTCACCACTCGTTCTTCACGTCGCCGGACGGCACGGAGACGTGGATGGCCTACCACGCCAACGAGACGACGGCGCAGGGCTGCGGCGCGACCCGGACGACACGGCTCAAGAAGGTCAACTTCAACGGCGACGGAACACCCGATCTGGGTACGCCGGACAAGCTCACGACCACGCTGACGGCCCCCTCGGGCGACCCGGGCGGCACGGTCACGTTCCCGGCGGCGGGTACTTCGTACCGGCTCACCAACACGGCAACCGGCAAGGTCCTGGACGCTCGGCAATGCGCCACCGCCAACGGCACGGCCATCCAGCAGTGGACGTCGCTCGGCAACGCCTGCCAGAAGTGGACGTTCACGAAGACGACCGGCAACTACTACCGGATCACCAACGTCAACAGCGGCACGGTCCTCGACTCGGTCGGCTGCGGCACCGCCAACGGCACCGCGCTGAACCTGTGGTCCTCGCTGGGCAACGCCTGCCAGGAGTGGAGTGTCACCCCGATCAACGGCGGTCACCTGATCGCGAACCGCGGCAACGGCCTGGTCCTCGACGTCGCCGGCTGCGGCACGGCCGACGGCGTCGCGGTCCGGCAGTGGGCCTCCCTGGGCAACACCTGCCAGCAGTGGAAGATAGCCCCGTAGAACCCGGACCTCCAGCTGTGTCGTACCGCTGCCTCCCGCTCGCTGAGGCAGCGGTACGGCACAGCCGGATCTCACCAGTCGCCGCCGCCACCGCCGCCTGAATCACCGCCGCCACCACCCGAATCGCCGCCGCCGGAATCGCCGCCGCCATAGTGGGCGCCGCCGCCGTAGCCGCCCGACGACACGCTCGAATAGGTCGGCGAGCTGCCACCGAGGTCGTCGGCGCTGGTGAAGTCCGAGCCACCGCCGTACCGGCTCCGCTGCGGCGGGATCGGTTTCGGCGGGACCTTCACCTCCTGGGCCTCCTGCTCACGGCCCGACTCCCGCAGCAGGGTCCAGAGCGTGACCAGCACGTAGTGGTCGGGCTCCGGATGCTCCCGCAACAGGTTCTCCGCCTCGTAGAGCCGGCCCTGCGCCCGCATCAGCGCCACCAGCGGCGGAATGGCCCGGGTGTCCGCCGTCGAGGCCCGGAGCAGCGCCTCCGCCTCCTCCGCCCGGAACGCGTTGCGCAGCAGATGGGCCGTCCGGATCCGGAACTCGATCGCCCCGACCTCGGTGTGGGCGGCGAGCGCACCGTCGAAGTCACCGGACTCGGCCAGAAGCATTCCCAGGTAGTCCCGCAGCCGCGCGTTGCCGGAGTCGCGCTCGACAAGAGCGGCCTGGAAGTCGGCGGCGGCCCGGTAGTCCCGCGGGATCCGCCGGTCACACTGCAGGACAAGAGCTTGAAGCTGCTGTACGCCGGCGGCGACGGCCACCTCGGCCCGGATCGCGGCGAGCTCGTCACCACGGTCCTGCTTCTCCAGCAACCTGGCCAGCGGCACGTACGCCTCGGCGCTGCCCTCGGCCAGCCCTTGCCGCAGAGCCCGCTCGGCGACCCGGGGACGGCGGCGGCCGAGCAGCTCGGCGGCCCGCGCGTGCCGATACCAGTCGGCGGACTTCCTGGCCAGTGCGTACCGGTAGGCCAGCCCGGTCTCCCGCCGCGGGATCAACTCGGCGTCCTCGATCATCCCGCAGACCACGGCCGCGGCCACCAGCCCGGCCGGCACCGCCCAGCCCCACGAACCGGCGAACCGCAGAACCAGTCCCGCCGCCAGGGCGAACGCACCGGCCGTGACGGCCGCCCACATGAACCAGACCAGCAGCACACTGGTCCACACCCGGATCCCCGCCACACTGCCCCGCATGGGCCCGATCGTGCCCGGTCCGGCGATCTCCCGCAGCCCCCTCCCCGTCCTCGGACTTCAGACGGCGAACGCCCGGCCCAGGAAATCGCTCACCGACCAGATCGCCCAGTGCGGGTGGTCGTCCGGCGGCACCCGTGCAAGCGCGTACGGGTCGGTCCCGGCCGCCCTCCTCTCGGCTTCCTGTCGCATCTGGTGCGGCCAGCCCTCGGCCGGCACCACGGCGGCCGCCTCGTCGTGCCGGCCGTCCCGCTCCAGCAGCGTGAACAACGCGTACCGCATGCGGAGATGCCCCGCCGCCGGATGCCCGCGCAGGAGTTGCTCACCCTCGGCGGTCCGGCCGAGCGCCTGGAGCATCAGGGCGAGCGGCGTGGCAGCCATCATGTCGCCGACTTAAGCCCGCATCAGTTCCTCGGCGTCGGCCCAGCGGCCGCCCTCGGTCAGGGCCCGCACGGTGCCCAACGAGCCTGGTCAGCTGCTTTTCCGAGGAGGTCGCGGCGAGCCGCTCCCGGGGACCGTCGACAGACGGACCGTCGTCAGTCCAGGCGGACGGAAAGGGCTCGATCGAACGCGGATCCATCCACGCATCCTGCCCGCTCCCCCGCCGGACCGCCTTCGTGCGCCGCCGTCCCGCATCGCCGGCCCCGACCGGCAGGTTCGGGCGTCGGTCAGCCGCCGGACTCGTCGGTTTCGGCGCCCTCGGGGACCGAGTCGTCGTCGCGGCTGTCCAGCCAGCCGTGCGGGAGCGACACCTTGCCGGGGGCGTTGACGCGGCCGCGCGGCTGGCCGAGCGCCTCGGCCGGGAACGGGACGGCCGGGTCGAGCTTGGCGAGCAGGTCGTCGAGCTCGGCCAGGGACGAGATCATCGCCAGGCTGCGGCGCAGGTCTCCGCCGACCGGGAAGCCCTTCAGGTACCACGCGACGTGCTTGCGGAAGTCGGCGCAGCCGTGCCGCTCGTCCTCCAGAGCCTCGACCAGCAGCTGCGCGTGCCGGGCGATGATCTTCGCGACCTCGCCGAGGGCCGGCAGCACCGGCCGGTAGCCGGTGCCCTGGGTGAACGCCGCCTCCAGGTCGGCGAAGAGCCAGGGACGGCCCAGGCAGCCCCGGCCGACCACGACGCCGTCGCAGCCGGTGTGCTCGACCATGCGCAGCGCGTCGGAGCCCTCCCAGATGTCGCCGTTGCCGAGCACCGGCACGTCCAGGGCCTGCTTCAGGGTGGCGATCGCGTCCCAGTCGGCCTTGCCCGAGTAGCGCTGCTCGGCGGTGCGGGCGTGCAGGGCGACGGCCGCCACACCGGCGTCCTGGGCGGCGAGACCGGCTTCGACGTACGTCAGATGGTCGTCGTCGATGCCCTTGCGCATCTTGATCGTCACCGGGATGCCGAACGGCTTGGCCGCCTCGACCGCCTGCGTCACGATCCGGCCGAAGAGCCGTCGCCGCCACGGCAGAGCGGAGCCACCACCGCGCCGGGTGACCTTGGGCACCGGGCAGCCGAAGTTCAGGTCGATGTGGTCGGCGAGGTTGTCCTCGCCGACCATCCGGACGGCCGCCGCCGTCACGTCCGGGTCCACCCCGTAGAGCTGCAGGCTGCGGAAACCCTCGTCCTCCGCGAAAGCGATCATCTTGAGCGTCTTGGGGATCCGCTCCACCAGCGCTCGCGTCGTGATCATCTCGCAGACGTAGACGCCACCGCCCTGCTCGCGGCAGAGCCGCCGGAACGCCACGTTGGTGATCCCGGCCATCGGCGCGAGGACGACGGGCGGATTAACGGCATGGTCGCCGAGCATGAGCGGTGCAGTCACGCGCTCTAGGGTGACACGCCCGGCCCGGCGACCCCGAATCGCCCGCTCGGCTATCGGCCGTTCTCGCGCTCGATCAACGTGTCCAGCATCCCGACGATCTGTTCCATGCCGTCTTTCAGACCGTCAACCTTGCCTTCCAGACGCTCGAACCGTTGCGTGTGATCCTCCAGGATCGCGGTGTGCTGGGCCAGAGTCGCGGTGTGCTGGGCCAGAGTCGCGGTGTGCTGGGCCAGAGTCGCGGTGTGCTGGGCCAGAGTCGCGGTGTGCTCGGACTGGGTCTGCGCGGGGGCCTTCAAGAGCTGGTCCTGTGCTCGCAGTTTCTGGGAGATGTCGGACAGGTCGCCGTCCTGGCCGGCGCGCAGCCTCTTCTGCTCCTCCATGTCCGCCTCCAGTCGGGTGACGCGCTCTTCGAGAGTGGGCAACGGTGCCTCCAGGGGTGAAGGGTAGCCGGTCAGGGACGCCGGCGTTGAGCTTTGCTAGCGCCTGAACTATAGCGGTTTGACAAGGTGAACCGTGACACCTGTTCGAGTGCTTTTCCGGCGGAGTTCTGGCACAGTCGGCGGAATGAGCGACGAGCTGAGCCCGCGGCGGCTGATCGCCGTCTTCGAGTCACCGGCGGCGGAGATGCTGGCCCGGTTCGGGGTGGAGCTGGGCTTCCAGACCGTCCTGGTGGAGCCGGACCCGTCACGGCTCGGCGGGACGCCCCGCCCGCACGGCGACACCTACGTGAGCGACCTGTGGGCCGCCCACCCCGACGAGCACACCGACATCCTGCTGACCGACCACCACCGGCCGGAGATCGGCACGCTGCTCCAGGAGGCGCTGGCCGGGAAGTCGCGATGGATCGGCATCGTGGGCAACCCGCGCCACGAGGGCCCGCACGTGGCGGCGCTGCGCGAGCTGGGGCTGCCCGAGGAGGAGATCGGCCGGGTGCACCGGCCGGTCGGGCTGAACATCGGTAGCCGTACCCCACCGGAGATCGCCGTGGCAGTGCTCGCCGGACTGATCGCCGACCGCAACCACCGCCCCGGCGGTTTCGAGTTCTGACGCCCGCCAGGGAAGGCGGCCCGCAAGGAAAAGCGGCCCGCCAGGGAAGGCAGCCCGGAAGGGAGGACTGCCCGTCAGGGAAGACGGGCGGCGACGGCCTTCAGCACCTCGGTCTCGACGGTGTCGCGCCAGAACCGCTCGGCCGGCATCGTCGCCTCCTGGCCCTCGAAGCGGACGTTGCTGTTCAGGACCGGTGCGACGTCGCTGAGTTCCCCGGCGATACCGCCCTTGAGGAACGTCCACCCGGCGTCGTCCCGGCCGCAGTCGTCCAGCCCTGTCACCTGAAGCAGCTCCGGCGAGCAGCCCTCTCCGCCGCCCCGATAGCCGCGACGGGCCGCCTCGGGCGTCCCGGCCGCCCGGATCGTGACGTGGATGTACGCGGGGTAGGCGCCCGACTCGGGCCGCTTGACCCCGGAGAAGTCGATGCCGATGTGGCACGCCGCGTCATCGGGGAGGACGGAACCGGTGGACACCGGCCTGGCCCGCTTCATCTCCACCACGGTCGCCGCAGGCAGGATCTCCCGGATCGCCGGCTCGGGAAGCAGGTCGCACGCCGCGGGCCAGTCCGCGATCGGGAGCAGCCCGGTGCCGTCCGGCTCCCCGGCCGGCGTGATCGGCGTCGCGGGCCGGGCCGCGCCCAGTGGAATCCGCGGCGGTTCCTCGGCGGCGCAGCCACCGAGCGCGACCGTCGTCAGCACTGCCATTAGCCAAGCTCCCCGTGGTGCCATGACCGGGAAGCTTAGGTCCTCCTCGAAACGGCGGCTCAGTCCCGGCGGGTGACGGTGCCGGTGGATCCGCGCCGGCTGAACGCGGACCACAGGTTGAAGCCGATCGCGGCCAGGCCGAAGAGGGCGAAGAAGAGCCAGGAGCCGAGCGGTTTGCCGTCCGACATCCGGATCGAGACGTAGACGATGGCGCCGAGCCCGACGAGCGCGCTGGTCACGGCGAGCGGCCGGTTGCGTGCGAGTCGCACGCCCAAGGGTTCGGAGTCCTCCACGGGGGCGTCCCGACGGCGGCCGAAGCCCTGAGCCAGCACGTAACCGATCATGCCGAGGCCGACCAGCACCCAGACCACGAGGAACCAGTGGAACCCGTCCTGCCGGGTCACCTGAACGACTCCGAAGACCAGCAGGGCCAGGCCGAAGATCGCGACGAAGACGGCGTACGGCTTGCTCGGCCGATCGAACCGGGGCATGACCGTGACCATGCCCCGGTTCGGGAAATCGAAAACCGTCAGCAGCCCGGCAGGCGCTTGATCAGGTAGTCCTCGATCTGGTCGAGGGAGACCCGCTCCTGCTTCATGGTGTCGCGGTCGCGCACCGTCACCGCGTTGTCGGTGAGGGTGTCGAAGTCGACGGTGACGCAGAACGGGGTGCCGATCTCGTCCTGGCGGCGGTACCGGCGGCCGATCGCCTGCGAGTCGTCGAACTCGACGACCCAGCGCTTACGCAGGTTCGCCGACAGTTCCTTGGCCTTCGGCGACAGCTCCGGGTTGCGCGACAGCGGCAGAACCGCGACCTTGACCGGCGCGAGCCGCGGGTCGAACCGCATGACGGTGCGCTTGTCGACGCCACCCTTGGTGTTCGGGGCCTCGTCCTCGTCGTACGCCTCGAGCAGGAACGCCAGCACGGCCCGGGTCAGGCCGGCCGCCGGCTCGATGACGTACGGAACCCAGCGCTCGCCCTTCTCCTGGTCGAAGAAGGAGAGGTCGACGCCGGAGTGCTTCGAGTGCGTGGTCAGGTCGAAGTCGGTGCGGTTGGCGATGCCCTCGAGCTCGGAGAACTCGGTGCCGCCGAACTGGAAGCGGTACTCGATGTCGACGGTCCGCTTCGAGTAGTGCGAGAGCTTCTCCTTGGCGTGCTCGTAGAAGCGCAGGTTGTTCTCGGACAGACCGAGGTCGCGGTACCAGTTCCAGCGCTCCTGCAGCCAGTACTCGTGCCACTGCTCGTCGTCGCCGGGAGCGACGAAGAACTCCATCTCCATCTGCTCGAACTCACGCGTACGGAAGATGAAGTTGCCCGGGGTGATCTCGTTGCGGAAGCTCTTGCCGACCTGCGCGATGCCGAACGGCGGCTTCTTGCGGGCCGCGGTCGCCACGTTGTTGTAGTTGACGAAGATGCCCTGGGCGGTCTCCGGGCGCAGGTAGTGCATGCCCTCGGCGCTCTCGGTGGGGCCGAGGTAGGTCTTCATGAGGCCGTTGAACATCTTCGGCTCGGTGAAGGTGCCCTTGTTGCCGCAGTTCGGGCAGTTCAGCTCCTGCAGCGACTCCGGGAGCTTGCCGTGCTTGGCCTCGAACGCCTCCTCCAGGTGGTCGGCCCGGAAGCGCTTGTGGCAGGACTGGCACTCGGTCAGCGGGTCGACGAAGGCGTCGAGGTGACCGGAGGCCGCCCACACGTCACGGTTCAGGATGACCGCCGAGTCCAGGCCGACGATGTCGTCGCGCTGCTGGACCATGGTCTTCCACCACTGCCGGCGGACGTTCTCCTTCAGTTCCACGCCGAGCGGACCGTAGTCCCAGGCCGAGCGGGTTCCTCCGTAGATCTCGCTGGAGGGGAAGACGAAGCCCCGGCGCTTGGCCAGGCTGACGACGCTGTCGATACGGTCGGCAGGCATGTGCGGTTTCCTCCTACGCCGGCTGGGTGTCGGCGGGGAAATCAAGAGTTACAGGACGAAGAGCGAGATTACTCTCCGAGGTCGCACACCTCGAACTTGCCCGTCGACTGGTTCTGCGTGAGGTCGGCTTCCATGCTGACCTGGTCGCCGTCGGGATAGGTCAGCTCGACCGGCACCGTGAGCCGCATACCCAGCGTCGACAGATCACCGACCGTGTACGAGTCGAACGGCTCGGTCCCGGACATCCGCTCGGTGTAGTCGGCCAGGGTCTCGGAGTCCTTGGCGTCCTGGCACAGCTGCTGGTAGGCCCCGTCGAAGTCGCGGTCCTGAAGATCGTCCAGGTACCGCGAGACGACGCTGTCGGCCTGCTCGTCGAGCGCCCGGTTGAAGGCGGTCAGGAACCCGAACCCGGCGATCGAGCCGACACCGCAGACCAGCACGACGATGCCGGCGGCGATGCCGAGACTCGTACCGACCCGCTTGCCACGTCCCTCGACCGGAGGAGCCGGGAACGGCGGGTGCACACCCGGGCCGGCCGGCGGCGGGGGCGGAGGAAGACTCATGTTGTGAGCTTAGTGTTCAGCGCCAGGGTTCGGCCGCCCGGTCGCTCGCGGTGACCACCACGTCCCCGCCCGGCTCGGCCGCGGCGAGCGTCTCGAACGCCGACGGCTCGTCGAGGGAGAGCGCGAGCAGCGGCGTGGCGTGCACCTTCACATCGAAGGCACCGAGCGCGCGCCGGTAGGCTCCGACCGATTCCCATTCGGTGACCAGGGTCCAGCCGGTCGGGTCCTCCAGGGCCCGGGTGAGCCGGCCGGCGAGGTAACCGGGGGTGCGGGACAGGGCGCCGAGCGCGGCATGCGCGCGGTCCTGGAAGTCGTCCTGCGTTTCCGCGGGGACGGAGAAGCGGTTGAGCACCAGCATGTGATGAGGGTACGCACACACGGGAGCGTCATGACGCGCACATTCCTGCACCGGCTGGCCCGGGTGAATCCGACCACCGCGTTCGTCGCGGCGCTGGCCTTACTGCTGGCCGGGCTCTTCCTGCCGGGCATCGTCGGCGCGCTGCTGCTCGGCCTGCTGGCCGCCGGTCTGGGCACGCTCACGTTCACCACGTGGCCCGTGCAGCCGCCGGTCACGCGGGTGGTCCGGGTGGTCCTGATCACTCTCCTGGTCGTAGCCGCGGTGTCGAAGACGCTGTGAATCCATGCGGCTTTGACAATCATTGTCATTATCGACGACAGTTGCTGGCATGATGCGCCGCCTGCTTCCCGCCATGCTCCTGCTGACCGCCCTCACCGGTTGCGGGGACGAGCCCGCGGGCGCCGACGGCAAGCTCCCGGTCGTCACGGCGTTCTATCCGCTCCAGTTCGTCAGTGAGCGGGTCGGCGGCGACGCGGTCGACGTCTCCACCCTCACCAAGCCGGGTGCCGAGCCGCACGACGTCGAGCTGACCGCCCGCCAGGTGGGCGAGGTCTCCGACGCCGGCCTGATCGTCTACCTGGCCGGTTTCCAGCCCGCGGTGGACGACGCGGTGAAGCAGAACGGCGGGGACCGCGCCTTCGACGCCGCGACCGCGGTCGAGACGATCAACGCGACGGAGGCCGACGCGCACGCCGAGGGCGAGGAGGAGCACTCCGGCGTCGACCCGCACGTCTGGCTCGACCCGACCCGGCTGGCCGGGATCGCCGACAAGGTCGCCGAGCGCCTCGGCAAGGCCGACCCGGCCCACGCCGCCGACTTCACGGCCCGCGCCGCCACGCTGCGCACCGAGCTGACCGCTCTGGACGGCGAGTTCACGACCGGCCTGGCGAACTGCGCCCGCCGGGAACTGGTCACCAGCCACACCGCGTTCGGCTACCTCGCCGACCGGTACGAGCTGACCCAGATCGGCATCACCGGCATCGACCCGGAGACCGAGCCCTCCCCGCAGCGGCTCGCCGCCGTGGCCGCCGAGGCCAAGGAGCACGGAACCACCACGATCTTCTTCGAGACGCTGGTCAGTCCCAAGGTCGCTGAGACGATCGCCAAGGAGGTCGGCGCGCAGACCGCGGTGCTCGACCCGGTCGAAGGGCTGGCCGACGGCTCGGCGGACTATTTCTCGGTGATGCGCGCCAATCTGGCCGCGCTCAAACTCGGCCTGGAGTGTTCATGAACGAGCGTGCGAGTGAACCATCAGGCTCAGGTTCGAACTCATGCCGGCGCCGGAGCGAAGCGGAGGTGACGGCATGAGCGTCGTCGAGGTCAGTCACCTCGCGGCCGGCTATGACGGCCGCGAGATCCTCCGGGACGTGTCGCTGGATGTGGCGGCCGGCGACGTGGTCGCGATCCTCGGCGCCAACGGCTCCGGAAAATCCACCCTGATCCGGACGATCCTTGGCCTCGTCCCGTCGCGCGGCGGTGCGATCGAACTGTTCGGGACGCCGCAGAAGCGGTTCCGGCAGTGGGCGCGGATCGGCTACGTGCCGCAGCGGCTGGGCGCCGGCAGCGGGGTGCCGGCCACGGTCGGCGAGGTCGTCGCGTCGGGCCGGCTGGCCCGGCGCGGTGTGTTCCGCTTTCCAGGATCGAATGACAGGGCCGCGGTACGCGACGCGCTGACAGCGGTCGGGCTGCTGGACCGCATCGACGACCCGGTGACGACGCTCTCCGGCGGTCAGCAGCAGCGCACCCTGATCGCCCGTGCGCTGGCCGGCAAGCCCGACCTCCTGGTGCTCGACGAGCCGAACGCCGGTGTGGACGCGGCCAGCCAGGAGGCGTTCGCCGCGGCGCTGACCCGGTTCGCCGGTGACGGCGGCACGATCCTGCTGGTCCTGCACGAGCTGGGCCCGCTGCGGCCGCTGATCGGGCGGGCCGTGGTGGTGCACGACGGGCGGATCGCGTACGAGGGGACTCCTCCCGAGCCGGCCGGGCACCACGCCGAGCCCGATCACGAGCACCTGCACCCGCACGCCGAGGAACTCAAGGCCGGCATCTGCGAGTGGGCACCGACCGAGGGAACGAAGGCGTACTGATGGAACTGCTCACGCTGCCGTTCATGCAGCGCGCCCTGGCCGCCGCCATGATCATCGGGCTGGCCGCCCCGGCGCTCGGCATCTACCTGGTGCAGCGCCGGCTCTCGCTGATCGGCGACGGCATCGGCCACGTCGCCCTCACCGGTGTCGGCCTCGGCCTGCTCACCGGCAACGAACCGGTGCTCTCCGCGATCGTGGTGGCGACGATCGGCGCGGTCGGTGTGGAGCTGGTCCGGGAACGCGGCCGCACCTCCGGCGACCTGGCCCTGGCCATGCTCTTCTACGGCGGGATCGCCGGCGGCGTGCTGCTGGTCGGCCTCTCCGACGGCAGCGGCAACAGCAGCCTCATGCAATACCTCTTCGGTTCACCGCTGACCACCTCGGCGACCGACCTCATGGTGATCGGCGGTCTGGGCGTGACTGTGCTGGCCGCCATGCTGTTCTTCCGGCCGGCGCTCTTCGCGCTCTGCAACGACGAGGAGTACGCGCGGGTCAGCGGCCTGCCGGTGCGGACCCTCAACATCCTGCTCGCGGTGACCACCGCCGTGACCGTGACGATCGCCATGCGTACCGTCGGATTGCTGCTGGTCTCGGCCCTGATGGTGGTGCCGGTGGCCGCCGCGCAGCAGCTCACCCGCGGTTTCGTCAGCACCATGACGGTCGCCATGCTGATCGGGGTCGGCGCCGCCGGGGCGGGTGTCCTTGTCTCGGCCGAGGCCGACACCGCACCCGGCGCGACCACCGTCCTGCTGGCCCTCGGTGTCTTCGTGGCGACCGCGGTGACCGCGTCGATCCGGCACCGGCTGCGCCGCCCGCAGACCCCGCAGACCACCTCGGAGCCCCCGGATGTCGTGCTGCATGCCTGACCGCCACCTGCCTGTACCGTTGGCGCAACGATGACGACGACCACCGGTTACGAAGCGTACGAATCGGCGGGGGCACTGCTGCGTGCCCTGTCCGCGCCGATCCGTGTCGCCATCGTGGTCGAACTGGGACTGGGCGAGCGTTGTGTCCACGATCTCGTGGAGAAACTCGGCGCCCCGCAGCCACTGGTCTCCCAGCACCTGCGTGTGCTGCGCGGGGCCGGCGTGGTGCGGGGTGTGCGACGGGGCCGGGAGATCGCATACTCCCTGGTGGACGAACACGTCGCCCACATCGTCGCCGACGCCGTGAGTCATGCCAGGGAGAGCCGACAGTGAACGCCGAGAACACGATCCGCAACACCAAGCAGCGCAGCGCGGTGAGCGCCGTCCTCGCCGAGACCGAGGGCTTCCACAGTGCTCAGGACCTGCACGCCATGTTGCGTGACCGGGGTGAGCGCGTCGGCCTGACCACCGTCTACCGGACGTTGCAGGGGCTCGCGGACGCCGGCGAGATCGACGTCATGCGGCCGCCCGGCGGGGAGCACCTCTACCGGCGCTGCAGCCAGGGGCACCACCACCACCTGGTGTGCCGGTCGTGCGGGCGGACCGTCGAGGTGCTCGGCCCTGCGGTCGAGTCGTGGGCGGACAAGATGGCCGGTCAGCACGGCTTCGTCGACGTCTCGCACACTCTCGAGATCTTCGGGACATGCCCGGAGTGCGCCGCGAAGGCTCAACTGCCACGCTGAGCGTGTGAAGTTCTATGCGGACCGTGTCCCGGTCGCCCTTCGCCAACTCCTCACCGACATCTTCGTGGTCATCTGGGTGTACCTGTGGATAAGGGTCGCCCTCTGGATCCATGACGTCGTGGAGCAGCTCGCCGTGCCCGGCCAGAAGCTGGAGGGCGCCGGCAGCGGCATCGCGGACAACCTCGCCGACGCGGGCGGCAAGGTCGGCCGGGTCCCGATCGTCGGCGACGAGCTGACCAAACCGTTCAACGGCGCCGCGGACGCCGCCCGCTCGATCGCCGAGGCCGGCCGTCAGCAGCAGGAGTTCGTGCATCAGCTGGCGCTGATCCTGCCGGCGATCGCCGTGGGCGTACCGCTGGCCCTGGTCCTCTTTCTCTGGTTGCCGTGGCGGCTGGGCTGGATCCGCCGGGCCTCGGTCGCCGCGACGGTCCGCGACGACCCGGCCGGGCAGGACCTGCTGGCGCTGCGGGCCCTGGCCACCCAGCCGCTGACCCGGCTGGCCAAGCTCGGCCCGGACATCGCGCAGAGCTGGCGTGCGGGCGACTCGGACGCGGTCGCCGCCCTCGCCGAACTGGAACTCAAACAGCTGGGCCTGAAACGCCGTTAGTTCCGGCTGTGCACCACCGCTGTCTCAGCGGCCGTGAGACGACGGTGGTGCCCAGCCGGGTGTGACGGGTCAGGACTGGGGCGCCGGCTCGTCCTCGTCCTCGTCGTCGTCGCCCCACTCGCGGTGGGCGAACGGCAGGATGCCCCAGAAGGTGAGGAACCAGCCGCCGGTGATCACGGTCAGCGGGATGGCCCACTTCCAGTCCAGCAGGTAGTCGGTGATCAGCAGGACGCTGCTGGTCATCGCGACCAGCATGAAGGCCAGCCCACCGGTGGCCATCTTGTGGGCGTACCGGACCAGCTCGGGTTTGCGGCCCTGCCGGAACAGCGCCCGGTGGAACGCCACCGGTGAGATGATCATGGCGGTGGCGAACGCCGCACTGATCAGCGCGACGATGTAGACGTCCTTCTGGAACGCGGTGACATTCGGGAAGCCGCTGCTGAACGGCAGGGTCAACAGGAACGCGAAAAGGATCTGCACACCGGTCTGGGCAACCCGCAGCTCTTGCAGCAGGTCAGCGAAGTTCCGGTCCCAGCGCTGCTTCTCGGTCTCTCGGGGGGTATGGGTATCGACCGCCATGGACGGCCGAGTTCCCCGTACCACCCCTTGATCAAACCCCGATACGTGCCAGCACCGCGTCGGCCAGCTCACGGGGGGCCTGTTCCGGTACCCAATGGCTGACACCGCGCATCACCACGAACCGGTAGTCGGCGTCCACCCAGTCCCGTGTGCGCAGTGCCGCGGTCCGGCCGACCACCCCGTCGGCGTCACTCCACACGTACGTGGTCGGCACGGTCACCGGGCCCATTTTCGCCACCTGGGCGGTGCTGTAGGCCCGGTACCAGTTCAGTCCGGCGGTCAGCCGGCCCGGTTCGCGCATCGCGGCCACGTACTGCTCGGCCCGCATGCCGAGCGGCCGCAGCATCAGCCGCAGCACAAGGGCGTGCTGGGCCAGCAGCAGCTTCTCGCTCAACGACGTCTGGAAGACCTTGAAGTAGGCGAGCCGGGCCTGCTGACTGGGCCGGACCCGGATGGCGAGCATCAGCGCTCGCGGGTGCGGCACCGAGATCGCGGTCAGGGTGCGCACCCGGTCCGGGTGGCGGGCGGCCAGCTGCCAGCCCACCTGCGCGCCCCAGTCGTGCCCGATCACGTGCGCCTTCTCCACGCCGAGGCTGTCGAGGACGGCGATCGCGTCGGCGGTCACCGACGCCATCGTGTAGGCGGCGACGTCGGACGGCCGGGCACCCGGCGAGCAGCCCCGCTGGTCCAGCGCGTACGTCCGCAGCCCGGCCTCGTGCAACCGGGGCAGGATCAGGTCGAACTCGCGCGAGTCCTGCGGGAATCCATGCAGCAGCAGGACCGGTTCGCCGTCCTCCGGACCGCCCTCGTGAACGTCGAAAACCAGCCCTCGAGCTTTGACCTCGATCACGTGATCCCTCCCCTGTGCCACGCCGCTACCAGGTGTTACGGTCATCGAAGCACATCCAACGAAGCTTGGCCGCGCGAGCGGGCGAGCTTCGATCCGACAGGGGAGCGCACAGCGCTGAGAGTGCGGGCCATCCGCAGACCCTCGTACCTGATCTGGGTAATGCCAGCGCAGGAAGTTCGGTCATCTCCAGCCGCGTCGTGCCCTGGGCACCGCCGCCCGGGGTCGCGGCGTGCGTCTCCTCCCGGTACCCACTGGGAGGCAATCATGAAGGTATTCGAGTTCAATCGCTGGCGGACGATAGACATCGTCGTCGCCTCCGTCATCGCCGTGGCGTTCGGCGTCATCTTCTGGGCCTGGGGCACGGTCTGGTCGATCACCGAGAGCGCCTTCGCTTTCTTCCCCCCGGCACAGGCGCTGATCTACGGCGTCTGGCTGGTCCCGGCCGTGCTGGCCGGGCTGATCATCCGCAAGCCGGGAGCGGCACTCTACGCCGAGGCGGTCGCGGCCACCGTCTCCGCGCTGCTGGGCAGCCAGTGGGGTGTTCAGACCGTGGTGCAGGGCCTGGTCCAGGGGCTGGGCGCGGAGCTGGTCTTCGCGATCCTGCTGTACCGCAACTTCAAGCTGCCGGCCGCGCTGCTGGCCGGCGCGGTGACCGGCGTCAGCGCGGCGATCTACGACTTCATCGTGTGGAACGCGGGCACCGACGTGTGGTCGTACCGGATCCCGTACGCCGCGATCACCGTGGTCAGCGGTGCCGTGGTGGCCGGGGTCGGCTCGTGGGCACTGGTGCGGGCACTCGCACCGACCGGTGTGCTCGACCGGTTCGGGGCGGGCCGCGAGCGGGCATCCGTCTAGACATGAGCGATGTTCGGCTCCGCGGCTTCGGGTGGCGGCACTCCGGTCGCCGCGCCTGGGCTGTCCGCGGGCTGGACCTGGAGATTCGGCACGGCGAACGGGTGCTTCTGCTGGGTCCCTCGGGGGCCGGCAAGAGCACCCTGCTCGCGGCGATCGCCGGGCTGCTGCCGGAGGACTCGGGCGAGTCCGAGGGCACGATCGCCATCGACGGACTCGACCCGCGCAAGGCCCGCGACCGCGTCGGCATCCTGTTCCAGGACCCGCAGACCCAGCTCGTGATGGCCCGCAGCGGTGACGACGTGGCTTTCGGCCTGGAAAACCGGGGAGTGCCGGCCTCCGAGATCTGGCCACGGGTCTCCGACGTGCTGGATCGCGTCGGTTTCCCGTACCAGATGAATCGCCCCACCTCGGCCCTCTCCGGCGGTGAGGCTCAACGCCTCGCCCTCGCCGGGGTTCTCGCCCTGCGTCCCGGGCTGCTGCTGCTCGACGAGCCGACGGCGAACCTGGACCCGCCGGGCGCCGAGCTGATCCGGGAGGCGGTGGCACGCGCCACCGGGCCGGACACCACGCTGATCATCGTGGAACACCGGGTCGCCGAGGCCCTCCCGCTGGTCGACCGCGTCGTCGTCCTGGAACCGGGCGGCGGCGTCCGCGCCGACGGGTCCCCCGATGTGATCTTCGCTGCCTACGGCGACAAACTCGCTGACGAGGGCGTCTGGGTGCCGGGTTTCCACGCCTCGCCGCTCAAGGCGACGTCACAACCGACAGCTGATCTGGTACGGACGGAGCGCGCCGCCGTGAGCGGACGCCTCGACCCCGTCACCATCTCGGTCGGCGGCGGCGAGGTCCTGGCCGTGACCGGGCCGAACGGCACCGGCAAGTCGACCCTGGCCCTGCTGCTCGGCGGACTGCTCGCACCGACGTCCGGGCGGGTCGAGGCGTTCGGGGACCGGCGGCCGCCGCACCGCTGGCGGGCCGCCACCCTCACCGGCCGGATCGGGTCGGTGTTCCAGAACCCGGAGCATCAGTTCGTCACCTCCCGCGTCGCCGACGAGCTCGCGCTCGGGCCGCGCCGGCTGGGCCGCTCCCCCGCCGAGGTCACGCGTGTGGTCGACGAGCTGCTGGAACGGCTCCGGCTGACCCGGCTCGCGGGGGCCAATCCGTACACGCTCTCCGGCGGGGAGGCGCGACGGCTCAGTGTGGCCACCGCGCTGGCCACCGCGCCGCGGCTGCTGGTACTCGACGAACCCACGTTCGGCCAGGACCGCCGTACCTGGCGCGAGCTGGTCGACCTGCTGGCGGCGCTGCGTTCGGAGGGGCACGGGGTGCTCGCCGTGACGCATGATGACGCGTTCGTGCGTACCCTCGCCGATCGAACCGTCCCCCTCGGCGCACCGCGACCGGACCCCCTGCCCCGGAGGCTGCGCCCGTGAACCCCGGACCCGAGAACGAACGTTCTGTCCACGTGGTGCCCCAACCCGAGAACGAACGTTCTGTCGCTCAGTGGGTGCGGCCGTGACCCTGGCCCTGCAGCCCGTCGCCGATCCGGCCGCGCCGCTCGCCCGCCGTAACCCGGTCGCCAAGGTCGGTGCGGCGCTGCTCTTCTCGCTGCCGCTGATCTCCACGCTCGACCCGCTGACCCCCGCCCTGGCGCTGCTGGTCGAGCTGCTGCTGCTGCCGTTCTTCGGTGTGCGGCTGGGCGTTCTGGCCCGCCGGGCGGCCCCGCTGATGCCGGCCGCCGCCGGGATCCTGGTCACCATGGTGCTGTTCGCCGCCGAACGCGACGGCGCCCTGCTGGTGTCCCTCGGCTCGATCGATGTGACGACCGGGGTGCTGGCGACGGCGGGCGCGCTGATCCTGCGGGTCTTCGCGGTGGCGCTGCCCGGCATCGTGGTCTTCGCCACCACCGACCCCACCGACCTGGCCGACGCCCTGGTGCAGAACGCGAAGGCGCCGGCCCGGTTCGCGATCGGGGCGCTCGCCGCGTTCCGCCTGGTACCGCTGCTCGGCGAGGAATGGCGGTCTCTCAGCCTGGCCCGCCGCGCCCGTGGCATCGACGCCGGCCGCAACCCGGTCGCGAAGATGCGGCTCTTCGGCTCGACGGCGTTCGCGCTGCTGGTCGGCGCGTTGCGACGCGGGGTGCGCCTGGCCGTGGCGATGGACGCGCGCGGCTTCGACTCGGACGTTCCCCGGACCCACGCCCGCCGCCAGCACTTCACCCTGCCCGACGCGATCCTGCTCGCCGTCGCGCTTCTGACCGCCATCGCCATCATCGCCACCTCGGTGGCCCTCGACGTGTTCCGCCCTGTGACCGGCTGAACCCCGGCTGTGTCATACCGCTGTCTCACCAGCGTTGAGACAGCGGTATGACACAGCCGGTTCGGTTCTTGATCGTTCGCCGGGCGGACACTCGATCGACAACGGGTGTTGTCCTGTTCGGACGAGGGTGACGCCCATGGGTCACGGCCACGATCATTCTCACGACCACTCGCACGACACAGCCGCCGGGGGCGACCTCCCCGAGGCTCTCGACCTCTCCGTACCGGCCTCCGAACTGTCGCCGTCCGACGCGTCCCGCCGCCGCTTCCTGCTCGGTGCGGGCCTGCTCGGCGCGGGCGCGGCCGCCTCGGTACTGGCCCACCCGGGCGCCGCCGAGGCCGCCGGTCTGCCGCACACCCACGGCCACGCCGCCGGGGGCACCGGCAAGGGCGGGTTCCGCTGGCTCGCCGGCGACCACCACATTCACACCCAGTACAGCTCTGACGCCCAGTACCGGGTCCTCGACCAGGCGCAGAAGGGCCACGCGTACGGGCTGGACTGGCTGGTCATCACCGACCACGGCAGCGCCACCCACGCCAAGATCGGCGTGGACAAGGTGAACCCGGACATCGTGAAGACGCGCGCCGAGCTACCGGAGCTGCTGACCTTCCAGGGTCTGGAGTGGAACATCCCGGCCGCCGAGCACGCCACCGTCTTCGTACACCCGGGTCGTCATGAAGTCGAGGTTCTCAAGCAGTTCGAGAACGCTTACGACGGCTCGCTGCTGCCCTCGACCAACACGAACGCCCAGAACGAGGCCCTGGCGATCGCCGGCATCAAGTTCCTCGGCGAACAGGTTCGCAAGCGCAAGATCGACGGAGCGCTGTTCTTCGCCAACCACCCGGCCCGGCGCGGCATCGACTCGCCACACGAGATCCGCAACTGGCGCGACGCCGACCCCACGGTCGCCGTCGGCTTCGAGGGCGCGCCCGGCCACCAGGCCGCCGGGATCCCCGCTCCGAACGGTCGCGGCGGCGCCCGCGGTTACTACGACAACAACCCGTCGGCCGCGTCGTTCCCCGGCTATCCGCTGGAGAGCTACCGCACCTGGGGCGGCTTCGACTGGATGACCGCCACGGTCGGCGGCCTCTGGGACAGCCTGCTCGCCGAGGGCAAGGCGTGGTGGATCACCGTCAACTCGGACAGCCACGTCAACTACCTGGACCAGACCGAGCGCGGCCCGGGCAGCGACTTCAACGCCAACGGCAAGTACAACGATCCGGTCTACAACGGCTCGATCAACACGCAGGCCGGTGACTTCTGGCCCGGCTACTACGGCCGGACCAACGTGGGCGCGTCGTCGTTCTCGTACAAGGCGGTCATCGACGGCCTGCGCGCCGGTCGCGTCTGGGTCGACCACGGCCGGTTGATCAAGGGCTTGGATGCGCGGGTACGCGTGTCGGGCGACCGCCGCCCGTCGACCGGCACCCCGCTCGGCGGTGTCCTGCAGGTCAAGCGCGGCACCGCCACCGAGCTGGTCCTCGACATCGACCTGCAGGACGTGCCGAACTGGGCCGGTTTCGTGCCGTCGCTCAAGCGCGTCGACGTGATCGTCGGCACGGTCACCGGGCCGGTCGCAGACAAAGACGCCTACACCACCCCGAACACCAAGGTGGTCAAGTCGTTCGACGTCACGAAGACCGGCGGGCGGATCACGTTCAGCCACCCGCTGGGGCGCCTGGACAAGCCCTTCTACCTGCGGGTACGCGGGACCGACGGCAGCCGCACGCAGCCGGGCCTGCTCGGTGTGGGCGTCGACCCGTACGGCCCCCAGCTCGACGTCGTCGGTGCCGCCGATCCGTGGGGCGACCTGTGGTTCTACACCAACCCCATCTGGGTCCTGCCCCGATGACCACGGTTTCCGGACACCGTGCGCCGGCCGTCACCGCGGCCGGCGCCGCCCGGATCGTCGGGGTCAGCCTCGGTCATGCCACGCTCGCCGAGGCCGACCACTGGATCCGCTCGCTGACCCCGGCGCCCGTGCTCGCCTGCACCCACCTGGTCGCCGAGCCGTACCCGCATGTCGCGATCAGCCTGCTCACCGCGCAGGCGTTCGCGACCGCACCGGAACTGGCCGGCGCCGCCACCACGGCGGCGGCCGGGACGTCGGGGCGGGCGGTGCGTTTCCCGGGTGTGGAACGTCTCACCGGCGCGCTGACCGTCAGCGAGATCCTGCAGCGCAGTTCCATCGCCCGGGTCGAGGTCCTCGGCGGCGGCCCGGCCGATCCGGCGACCGTGGTGGAGACCGGCGACTTCGTGCGGCCGCAGTTCCGCAACGGTGAGCTCGTGCTGGTCACGACACCCGCGGTGGGCGGAACGCTGGTGCCGTTCGAGTCCCGCAACCCAACCCCCTGCTGTGCCAGCCACTGAACACCGAACCCGGTCGGCGGTCCGGGGTGCGGGACGGGTCACCCGTGGTGACCGGACCGCATCGCCGGGCCCTTACCGTTGGCGCATGTCTCGTCTTCCCTTGCCACAGCTTCTGGCCGAGGCGCGGAGCGGCGCGCTGGTGTTCAGCATCACGCCCCCGAAACGCGCGACCACCGAGGAGCGGATCAAGGAGATCGCCGAGGTCACCCTCGATCGCCTGTCGGGCCTCGACCTCGACGGCCTGATCCTCTACGACATCGACGACGAGTCGGACCGCAACCCGGAGAACCGGCCGTTCCCCTACCTGCCGACAATGGACCCGGCCCGTTACCACGCCGACCATCTGACCGGCTGGCGCCTGCCGACAATCATCTACCGCTGCGTCGGGAAGTACTCCGAGCATGAGCTCCGCGACTGGATGTCCGGCGCCGGCGAGCGGGTGCTCGGCGTCTTCGTGGGCCCGTCGTCGGGCGGCAAGAGTGTCCACACCAGTCTGCGCCGGGCCCAGGAGCTGCGCGCCGAGGTGCGCCCCGAGTTGCCGCTCGGGGCCGTGGTGATCGGCGAGCGCCCCGACGAGCACCTGCGGATGCTGGCCAAACAGGAGCGGGGCACGACGTTCTTCGTGAGCCAGGTCGTCTATCACCTGAATGAGACGAAGAACCTGCTCAGCGACTACTTCTACGAGTGCCGGGCACGCGGTGTCGCACCCCGGACGGTGATCTTCACCCTGTCGCTGTGCGGATCGCTGAAGACGCTGGAGTTCGTCCGGTGGCTCGGCGTGAACGTGCCGCGCTGGCTGGAGAACTCGATCCGGCACGCCGACGACCCGCTCGCCGAGTCCTACCGGCAGTGTGTGGCGCTCGCCCGCGACCTGATCGACTTCTGCGAGCACATGGGCCTGCCGTACGGGTTCAACATCGAGAGCGTGTCGATCCGCAAGGCCGAGATCCAGGCCAGCACCGAACTCGCCGCCGAGGTCGCCGGGATGCTCCGCTACCGCCGCTGATCCATCTCGGCCATTTCGGCCTCACTGAGCCGCAACGCGCCGGCGGCGACGTTCTCCTCCAGGTGGGCGATGTCGCCGGTGCCGGGGATCACCAGCACGTGCTCGCCCTGCTGCAGCGTCCACGCGAGCCGCACCTGATGCCCGGTGACGCCACGTTCCCTCGCGATCCGCCACTCCGCGCCGCTGTCGCCGTCACCGGCCCCGGCCTCACGCGACGGTCCGGCGATCGTGAAGAACGGCACGAAGGCGATGCCACGCTTTCCGCATTCCCTCAGCAATTCGTCGTGCCGCCGCAGATCAACGGCATAGGCGTTCTGCACGCAGGCCACCGGCGCGACCTTTTCAGCGGCGTCAACATGTTCGACGCGGACATTGGAGAGTCCGAGATGGCGAATCAGCCCTTCGGCACGCATCTCGGCCAGGGCCCCGAATCGCTCGGCGACCCCCTCCGGCCCCACCGGCTTGACGATCCGCAGATTGACCAGGTCGAGTGCCTCCACATCGAGGCGGCGCAGATTCTCCTCGACCTGCCGGCGCAACTGCCCCGGCATGGCCGCTTCACCCCACCCGCCATCCGGTCGCGGGTCCGGTCCGACTTTCGTCGCGATGAAAATCCCTTGGTCGTACGGCCTGAGCGCCTCCCGAATCAGCTCGGTCGCATACCGAACCGTTCCCGACTCGCCGTCGAGAATCCCACCCGGAGAGAAGTAGAAAGCCGCGGTGTCGATGTGATCGACACCCATCTCGACGGCCCGCCGAAGAACAGCGACAGCCCGTTCCCGATCGGCCCGGACCGTGAGCCGCATCGACCCGAACCCCATCCGCTTGACGACCCGATCCCCGAGCCGCCACTCCCCCGCCGCCGACGCCTCATTCCGCTTTACCGTCACCCGGCGAACCTACGCAGAGGCCGCGACGATCGCACTCGCCCGCTCACCCGATACCGACAAAGTGAATGACCTGATACTTTTCAGACAGGCTGGGGCATCAATCCACGGTCCCCGGCTCGGCGATCCATCGCACCGGCTGACCGGTCACCTCCGCCACCCGCACGAAGTCTCGGTCGTAGTGGAGCAACGTGTAACCGTGGGTTTCAGCCGTGACGGCGGTAAGCAGATCGACGATGCCCGCCGACCTGTGGGCGCCCTTTCTCGATAACGCTGCCTGCAACTGCAAGGCCTTCTCGAAGGCGCGATCCGGCATGACCGCCCACCCGAACAGGCGCCGGATCAACGATTCCTGCCGTTCTTGACCTCACGCTCCCATCGATCGAGAATCTGAGGCTTGCGCAAAAGGCGAACCAACGCGCTGGTATCAACCAGGAACAGCGACCCGGTCATCGGCGGTTCCGCTTGTCGAGCAGTTCGTCGAACTGACCGGTTCCGGCGATCTCCACCAACTCGGCGAGCGCCCGCTCCCGCTCAGCCCTGCCCACGGCAGCGCGTGAAGCCGCATTGACGGTGTCCACTGCCTTGTGGTGCCGAACAGCTCGGCAGCCTCGGACAGCACCTCCGCGTCCAGATCATCCAAGCTCTCGGTCATCAGATCTCCCCCAAGGCAGCCCCTCTCCAATCAGCTTGGGCCCCTAGTCACTGACCGACTAGGCTCATGATTACTGGCCTGCCGCCTAGCCCAGTCGCTTGCATTGATCGACTCAAGGGGCGGCGGACTGGGAGGATGGAGACATGCTGGTTGCCTTTTCCGTCACGCCGATCGGGGCCGGTGACTCCGTGGGAGACGCCGTCGCCGAGGCCGTCCGGGTGGTCCGGGCCTCCGGGCTGCCGAACCGGACCGATGCCATGTTCACCACGATCGAGGGCGAGTGGGACGAGGTGATGGCCGTGGTCAAGCGGGCCGTCGACGCCGTCGCGAAGGTCTCGCCGCGGGTCAGCCTCTCGCTGAAGGCGGATGTCCGGCCGGGCGTCACCGGCGCGCTGACCGCCAAGGTCGAGCACATCGAGCGGGTGCTGGGCGAGTCATGAGACGGCTGGTGATGTGGGACATCGACTACACCCTGCTACGCGGCGGCGGGGTGGCGGCCAAGGCGTGGAGAGCGGCGTTCACCGAGGTGACCGGGGTGGCGTGGCGGGACACACCGATCTTCGGCGGACGGACCGACACGGACATCTGCAACGAGGTGTTCGCCGCACACGGGGTGACCGACTGCACGCACGAGCGGTTCTTCGCCCGCTACGTCGAGCTGGTGGACGAGATCAAGCACGAGTTCACGGTGCAGGGCCACCTCATGCCGGGTGTCCGTGAGGTGCTGGCCCACCTGGGTGACGATCCGCGGGTGGTGCAGACCCTGGTGACCGGCAACATCCCCGAGGTGGCCGCGTTCAAGGTGGCCGCGTTCGGCCTGAGCGGGGCGTTCGACGCCGAGGTCGGCGGTTACGGCACCGACGACAGTTTGCGGGCCACGCTGGTGCGCCGCAGCCTCGAACGGGCCCGCGACAAGTACGCCGAGGACTTCCGCCCGGTCGTCATCGGCGACACGGTGAACGATGTGACGGCAGCGCTGGCCAACGGCGCGGTCGCGATCGCGGTGGCTACCGGCGCCACCCCGGCGGCCGATCTGGCCGCTGCGGGCGCGCACGTGGTGCTCCCCGACCTGAGCGACCTGGAGGCCTCGGTGAAGGCCCTTACAGCCTGAGTTCCGGTGGCGAGCCGGTCCACCGGAGTGCGGGCGGCAGGTGCGAGAGATCATTGAAGACGATCACGCGGGTACGCCCACGCGGGAAATACCGGATCACGGTGAGCCCGGTGTTCGCCGGGATGACGTCCCGCCACCGTGACTCCGGTGTCTCCAGCGCGTCCCGGACGAACCACGCCACCTGGAACGCATGCGTGATGACCAGCTCGTGCCGTTCCACCTCGGCGGGCCCGGTGAACCGCGCGATCATCGCGGCGGACGCGACCGGGTCGTCGGCCGGGAAGCGGTCGTCGAGTTCGTCGGCGGCCTGCACCGGCACGCCGGGCAGGTGCTCCGCGACGATCGCGGCGGTTCGCACCGCCCGCGGGAGCGGGCTGTGGCCGATCGCCGCGAACGGGACGGCGCTCAACCGTTCGCCGAGAAGCCGTGCCTGCTCCTCACCGGCGGCGCTCAGGCCCGACTCGTCGCTGTTCGCCTCGGCGTGCCGGGCGATCCAGAGGTGCCGGACTCCGCTCACGTGGGGCTGACCGGGTTCGGCAGCGCGCCGCCGAAACGCCGGTCACGCTGGGCGAAGAGCTCGCAGGCGTACCACAGATGCCGGCGGTCGAAGTCGGGCCAGAGCGTGTCCAGGTAGACCATCTCGGCGTAGGCCGACTGCCAGAGCAGGAAGTTCGAAGTACGTTGCTCGCCGGACGGCCGCAGGAACATGTCCACCTCGGGGATCTCCGGGTGGTACAGGTACTTGGCGATCGTCTTCTCGTTGATCTTGTCGGCCTTGAGCTTGCCTGCCGCGACGTCGCGCGCGATGGCCGCCGCCGCGTCCGCGATCTCGGCCTGGCCGCCGTAGTTGACGCAGAACTGCAGGGTGAGGGTCTTGTTTTTCCTGCTCATCTCCTCGGCGGTCTGCAGCTCGGAGATGACGCTCTTCCACAGCCGCCCGGCCCGCCCGGACCAGACCACGCGGACGCCCAGGTCGACGAGCTGGTCGCGGCGGCGGCGGATGACGTCGCGGTTGAAGCCCATCAGGAAGCGCACCTCCTCGGGCGAGCGCTTCCAGTTCTCGGTGGAGAACGCGTACGCCGACAGGTAGGGGATGCCGATCTCGATGGCGCCCTCGATGGTGTCGAAGAGCGAGTGCTCCCCCTGCTCGTGCCCCTTGGTCCGGGACAGCCCGCGCTCCTTCGCCCAGCGGCCGTTGCCGTCCATGACGATCGCCACGTGCTTGGGCAGCGCCGCCGCGGGCAGCTTGGGTGGCCGGGCACCGGAGATGTGGGGGGTGGGCGGACGCGGGCTCAAGGTTTCAACTCCCGTCGATCGACAAGCGGGAGCGAGCGCAGCGCCCGCTCCATGTGCCATTGCAGGTGGGCGGCGACCAGTCCGCTGCACTCGCGCCGCACCGACGGCGCGGAGGCGTCCGCAAGCGTCCAGTCGCCGGAGGTGAGGGCGGACATCAGGCCGAGGGTGTCCGGGCTGGGGTGGGCGGAGCCGGGCGGCCGGCAGTCGGGGCAGACCGCCCCACCGGCCGGCACCGAGAACGCCGCGTGCTGCCCGGGGGTGCCGCAGACGGCGCACTCGGTGATGGCCGGTGCCCAGCCCGCGAACGACATGGCCCGCAGGAGGTAGGCGTCGAGGACCAGACTGCCGGAGTGCTCGCCCGCCGCGAGGGCCTTGAGGGCGCCCAGGGTGAGCTGGAAGAGCCTCAGCGCGGGCTCTCGCTCGACGGGGGTGAGCCGCTCGGCGGTCTCGCAGATGGCGCTGGCCGCCGTGAAGCGCGGGTAGTCCGTGAGGAAACTCTTGCCGTAGAGCGAGACCGCCTCGACCTGACTGACCGAGTGCAGCGAGCTGCCCAGACCCTCGGGCGAGCCGGCGAGCTGCAGGTCGATGTGGCCGAACGGCTCGAGCCGGGCACCGAATCTCGACGAGGTGCGCCGCACGCCGCGGGCGACGGCGCGCAGCCGCCCGTGCCGCCGGGTCAGCAGGGTGACGATCCGGTCGCTCTCGCCGAGTTTCTGCACACGCAGGACCACCGCGTCGTCGCGGTAGAGCTGGCGGCGGTATCCGGCGGGCACCCCGCCATTCTGCCTCCTGCCTACGACAGACCCTGACCCGGATCTCAGGGTCGTCTCCGGGGGGCGACTGATGGATTCCGTCACAGCGCGGAAATAGCGTCAGGGCATGACCCGCAGAGTTGCCCTGATTCTCGCCGCCGCCGTCTCGGCGGGCGCCCTCGCCGGCTGTGACGGCGTGGTGGGTGCTCGGATGACCTTCGACGACACCGAGAACACCAAGATCACCGAGGTCGTGCTGTCCGGCGGCGCCAGCGACGTCATGGTGGAGACCGACGCCACCGCGACCGGCACCCGGATCCGGCGGGTGATCCACGGCGGCACCGACCCCGGCCCGTCCTACCAGCTGGCCGGCGGCGTCCTCACGCTGAACGGGGTCTGCGGGCCGGACTGCCGGGTCGACTTCGTGGTCACGGCTCCACCGGGGGTGGCGGTCAAGGGCGAACTGCGGTCCGGTGACGTCAGCCTGTCCGGCATCGGTGCGGTCGACCTGCGGGTGAGTTCCGGCGACGTGATGGTGGAGAACAGCACCGGCACGGTGAAGGTGCGGGCCACCTCCGGCGACATCAACGTGGTCGGTGGCTCCGAGGTGAACCTGGAGGCGCATTCCGGCAACCTCAGCGCGCTGGACGTGGCCGGCCCGGTGACCGTCCGGGCCTCGTCGGGGGACGTCGACCTCAAGCTGAACGCGGTGACCTCGGTTACCGCCTCGGTGAGCAACGGCGACGTCGACCTCATGGTCCCCGCCGGCGACTACCGCCTGCGCACCGTGACGAACTCCGGCGACCAGGAAATCGTCGGCATCCGCGACAACCCCACCTCGAAGGACGTTCTCGACCTGCGGACCAGCAGCGGGGATCTGCGGGTCATCGCAGGCTGACGGCGGGTTCCGGTCTCGTCGTCCCGGTGGGGGCCGGGGAGACGGGGACCGGGATCCGCCGTCCGGGGATCAGCACCGGGCGGCGTCCGGCGGCCACGTCCTCGATCCAGCCGAAGGCCGCGATCAGGACGGCGAGCAGCACCGAGACGGCCACGACCCGCCAGCTGATGCCCACCCAGCCGACAATCGGCAGGCCGTGCCGCTCGCCCCACTGGGTGACCGCCACGACCACGGGGACGTGCCACAGATAGATCGTCAGGGCGCGGGCGTTGAGGACGGTCAGCACCCGGTTCTCCCTGATCATCGGGCGCACACAACCCAGCACGATCAGGATGAACGCGGCCGACCAGAGCGCGTTGCCGAGCGGGACGTCGTTGAGGTCCCAACCGCGCGGGCCGGGGTGTGCGGCGGTCCAGCCGAGCGCCGGCACGGCCAGCACGGCGGCGATGGCCAGCAGCCGCTTACGGCCCAGGCGCTCCAGGTGGCCGTCGTGGTGGGCGAAGCCGAGCAGCCAGGCGCCGCCGTAGAGGGCCAGACTCTGTGCGACCGGCGGGACGGTCACCCCGGCCACGGTGATCACGGCCAGGGCCACGTACGGCGTGAGGATCGTCACCAGCGGAAAGCGGCGGTAGACCGGCAGCACGAGCGGCGACAGCAGCATCATCCAGAGGAAGTCCCGCAGGTACCAGGTGTGGCTGAGCCCCTGGACCCACCACCCGGTCGCCTCCGGGGTGTCGATCGGGAACCCCCAGAGCAGCAGCATCGGGTTCCAGGTGGAACTGCCGGTGGCGAGCATGGTGGCGACCGCGATGACGGCGATCGCCCAGAGCGACGGCAGCAGGCGGCGGATCCGGCGTTCCACCGCCCACACCCCGGCCCGGTCCAGCGAGGCGGCCATCAGCGAGCCGGCCAGGGCGAACATGACCGACATCGCCGGAAGAACCACGGTGAACGCGGCCCATCCGGTGATGTGGTAGATCACCACGCGCACGGTCGCGACGGCACGGAGCAGGTCCAGGTACCGGTTTCGCATGGCACAAGGTGTTACCCGCGTGCGTCCATCTTGTGCAAACTATGGTGAAGAACACCATAGTCAGCGAATGTCCACGTTTCGATCTAAAAACCCAACTTACGCAGCTGTTTGGGATCCCGCTGCCATTCCTTCGCCACCCGGACGTGAAGATCCAGATAGACCCGTCGGCCGAGCAGCTGCTCGATCTCCGTGCGGGCGCGCGTTCCCACCTCTTTGAGGCGTACCCCGCGCGTACCGATCACAATCGACTTCTGGCTGTCGCGCTCCACGTACAGATCCGCGTAGATCTTCGTGAGGTTGCCCTCGACGAGCATCTCCTCGACCATCACGGCGATCGAGTGGGGCAGCTCGTCGCGGACCCCCTCGAGCGCCGCCTCGCGGATCAGCTCACCGATCAGCACCTGCTCCGGCTCGTCGGTGAGCACGTCGTCCGGATAGAGCTGCGGCGACTCCGGCATGTGGCGGACCATGACGTCGGTCAGGGCCTCCACCTGATGCCCGGAGACCGCGCTGACCGGCACGATCTCGGCGAAGTCGTACAGCTCGGAAACGGCGAGCAACCGCTGCGCCAGCGTCTGCGGGTCGACCAGGTCCACCTTGGTCACCACGGCGATGACCGTGGCCTTGAGCGCATTCATCTCCGAGGAGATGAACCGGTCACCACGCCCGATCGGCTCGTCCGCCGGGAAGCACACGCCGATCACGTCGACCTCGCTCCACACCTCGCGGACCAGGTCGTTCAGCCGCTGGCCGAGCAGGGTCCGGGGCCGGTGCAGACCCGGCGTGTCGACCAGCACGAGCTGCGCGTCCGGCCGGTGCAGGATGCCCCGGATGACGTGCCGGGTGGTCTGCGGCTTGTTCGAGGTGATCGCGATCTTCTGGCCGACGATCGCGTTGGTCAGGGTCGATTTGCCCGCATTGGGTCTACCCACGAAACAGGCGAAACCCGCACGGTAGACGTCGTCTTGCGGTTTCTCGACACGTGCGGCTTTGTGCCGGTGCTTCTTCCGGGGAAACCCTTTGCCGGTACGGAGGTCGCCGTCGGCAGGAGCACCAGCCCGTCCCGCGGTGGCACCACCCGTCGCGCCGCGGCCCGGGGACTCCCGCTGGGCTCCGTCTCCACGGCCGGCCCGCTCGACCTGCCCGGCTGACGGCCTGGCTCCCCGGCCGGTCTGGTCGCCCCGCCCTGCTGCCGGCCCGGTTCCCCGGCCGCCACGGGACCGTGCTTCACCCGTACCCGGGGATCCTGACGTTCTGCCCCCAGCGGCCCCGCCGGATCCGCGCCCGCCCTGAGCCGCGCCCTGATCCTCGGCCCGCCGGGCCGCCCGGCGTTCCTGTCGCCGCAACTCATTACGCTCACCGGCGGTGAGACGCCGCTCCTCGGGCTTCTCCGCCATCAGAGAACCGCACCAGACACGACGGTGCCGACAAGCGATCCCGTGGGGCCCGCCACGTGCACCGGGGCAACCGCGGCCAGATCACGCACGGCAGCGAGGCCGGCGGCCTCCAGTTCAGCGGACTCGGTGACGACCGCCGCCGCCTCGATGCTCGTGGCGCCGGACGAGGCGGCCTGAGCCACCGCGAGCTGCAGCGCGCTCAACGTCAGGTGGGGCAGGTTCACCGAGGCGGCCGCGTAGGTCCGCCCGTCCTGGTCGCGGACCGCCGCTCCCTCGGCCGCACCGACGCGGGTGCGGGAGTGGCGCGCGAGGGTCACCAGTTTGGTGTCCTCGGCGCTCAGTACGGCATCGCCGCCGCTCGGAACAGCGACGGCAGTGGTCTGATCAGGCATCGGCTGGTTGTCTTTCCTCGTTCTCGGCAACGTTCTCATGGTCCTGCGCGGCCGGTTGCGGCCGGATCCGGCGCACCAGCACCGAGTCGATCCGGTTCCGCCGGCCGGTGGTGCCTTCGGCGGTCAGGTGCAGGCCCCTCACCTCCGCTTTCGCGCCGGGGATCGGCACACGACCCAGCGTCTGGGCGAGCAGGCCGCCGACCGTCTCGACCTCCTCGGCGGGCAGTTCGACACCGAAAACCTCGCCGAGATCCTCGATCGGCAGGCGCGCGGTCACGCGTACCGCCCCGTCGTCGAGATGCTCGATCGGTGGTCGCTCGACGTCGTACTCGTCGGTGATCTCTCCGACGATCTCTTCCAGGATGTCCTCGATGGTGACCAGGCCGGCGGTACCGCCGTACTCGTCGACCACGATGACCAGGTGGTTGCGGGCCGCCTGCATCTCGGAGAGCAGGTCGTCGACCGGTTTCGACTCGGGCACGAAATTGGCCGGGCGCATCGCCTCGGACACCGCCTGCGCGGTCGCGTCCGGATCGCCGTTCTGTGTACGGCGGATCACGTCCTTGAGATAGAGCACACCGAGCACGTCGTCGACGCTCTCCCCGATCACCGGGATCCGGGAGAACCCGGACCGCAGGAAGAGGAAGAGCGCCTGCTGAAGTGTCTTCGGCCCCTCGATCCACACCATCTCGGTCCTCGGGACCATGACCTCACGGGCGATGGTGTCACCCAGCGTGAATACCGAGTGGATCATGTCGCGCTCGCCGTGCTCCACCACACCGCGCTGCTCGGCCAGGTCGACCAGCTCGCGCAGCTCCACCTGACTGCCGAACGGCCCCTCCGGGAACCCTTTACCGGGAGTGACCGCGTTGCCGATCAGGATCAGCAGCTTGGCGAGCGGGTTGAGTACCTTGCCCAGCCAGCGCACCAGCGGGGCGGTCGCCCGGCCCACCGCGTAGGCGTGCTGGCGGCCCAGCGTGCGCGGGGCCACTCCGACCACGACGAAGCTGACCAGCGTCATGGCGCCCGCCGAGACCAGCGCCGCCTGCCAGCCGACCCCCCACGTGTCCACCGCCACCAGCGCCACCAGCGTGGTCGCGGTCAGCTCGCAGAGCAGCCGCAGCAGGAGCAGCAGGTTGACGTAGCGGACCACGTCGGAGGCGACCGCGGCCAGCGCGCCGGCGCCCCGGCGTCCCTCCCGGGCCAGCTCGGCGGCCCGGGCCTGGGAGACGGTCGCCAGCGCGGCGTCGGTCATCGAGGCCAGGCCGGCGAGGAGCACCAGCAGGACCGCGAAGATGATCAGTTGCAGATCCGGCAGGCCGACCGAGGCGGGGTCCATGATCAGCCGGCTTTGCGTCCGGCTCGCCAGCTCTGCAGAAGCTTGTTCTGCAGAGCGAACATCTCCCGCTCCTCCTCCGGCTCGGCGTGGTCGTAGCCGAGCAGGTGCAGCGCGCCGTGCACGGTCAGCAGGTGCAGCTCGTCAGCGGCGGTGTGCCCCGCCACGGCGGCCTGCTTGGCGGCCACCTCCGGCGAGAGCACGATGTCGCCGAGCAGCGCCGGCTCTCCGGCCCCGGACTCGCCCGGACCGTGGTCGACGCTGCCCTCGTCCATCGGGAAGGCAAGCACGTCGGTGGGGCCGTCGCTGCCCATCCACCGGTGATTCAGCTCGGCCATGTAGTCGATGTCGACGAGCAGGATCGACAGCTCGGCGAGCGGGTTGACCCCCATCTCGTCCAGGGCGTGCCGGGCAACCGCGAGGATCGCGTCGGTGTCGACCTCGACTCCCGACTCGTTGGCGATCTCGATGGACATAGTGGTGCGATTACCCCTTGTGAATCAGCGCCGTCGGCCCGGTGTCCGGCCACCGCTGGCGGCCCGGCCCGGCACGGCGTGGACGGATTGTGCTGCCTTCTGCTCCTGCGCCACGTCGAACCGCGCATACGCGTCGACGATCTCCGCCACCAGCCGGTGCCGCACCACGTCGGAGCTGGACAGCTCCGCGAAGTGCACGTCCTCCACGTCGCGCAGGATCTCCCGCACGACCTTGAGGCCGCTGCTCGTACCGCCGGGGAGGTCGACCTGGGTGACGTCACCGGTCACCACGATCTTGGCCCCGAAGCCGAGCCGGGTCAGGAACATCTTCATCTGCTCGGGCGTGGTGTTCTGCGCCTCGTCGAGGATGATGAACGCGTCGTTGAGCGTGCGGCCCCGCATGTACGCCAGCGGCGCGACCTCGATCGTCCCCGCCGCCATGAGGCGCGGGATGGTCTCGGGGTCGAGCATGTCGTGCAGTGCGTCATACAGCGGCCGCAGATAGGGGTCGATCTTCTCGGTCAGCGTGCCGGGCAGGAAGCCCAGCCGCTCGCCCGCCTCGACCGCCGGCCGGGTCAGGATGATCCGGTTGATCTGTTTGGCCTGCAGCGCCTGGACCGCCTTGGCCATGGCCAGGTAGGTCTTACCGGTACCGGCGGGGCCGATGCCGAAGACGATGGTGTTCTTGTCGATGGCGTCGACATAGTGTTTCTGACCCAGAGTCTTGGGCCGGATGGTGCGTCCACGCCGGGAAAGGATGTTGAGGGTGAGCACCTCCGCGGGACGCTCGGAGGTGTTCTCCTCGAGCATCCGGAGGGTGCGGCGGACGGCGTCGACGCTGAGCGTCTCGCCCTTCTCGATGAGCTCGATGAGCTCGGAGAACAGACGCTCGGCGGTCGCGTTCTCAGCAGGGTCACCGGTGATGGTGATCTCGTTGCCGCGAACGTGCACGTCGCTGTCGAGGTTGCGCTCGATGAGCCGGAGGATCTCGTCCTTGGCGCCGAGCAGGTTCACCATGATCTTCGGATCGCTCACCGAGATCTTGGTCTGCGCCCGCACCGGGCTGGTCGAGCCAGTGCTGGATTCGTTCGGCGTACCGGTCATAGGGTGGCCCGAAGGGCCTCCGCCACCTGCTCTCTTTCTCTGCGCCACCCCGGTCGGAGCGGCTCGCTCAAGGATCGTGCCATCCTATCCGCTCACCGCCCCGCGCGCCGATGCCATTATCGCCGGTGGCGCTAATCGGGCCCGTCCGACGCGAGGCCGCCGTCGAAGCCCTCCTGCAGCCGGGTGAAGCGGTAGGTCGCCCAATGCATGCGGACCACCGCCCCGGCGTCGTCACGGGTGAGCCGCAACAGTTCGCCGGCCTCCCGCCCGGAGACGGTCCGCAGCACGTCGGCCTCGCCACGCAGCGGCTCGAAGACCGCGGGTGGCCGGCTCGCCGGAGCCTCGGCGGCGCGGGCCTGCAACCGCCCGTCGTGCCAGGCGAAGACGAATTCCATCCCCTCGCTCCACCAGCGCCCGAGGAGCGACCGGTAGGCCGCCGGAGCGGGCGGCGCGGGGCGCCACGGCGCGATCTCCGCCGGATCCGACTCGACGGCCATCCGCAGCAGGTCGTGCACGAGCTCGTTGGTCTCGCCCGCGGTGCCGGACGAGCCGAGTACCGCACACCCGAGCGCACCGGGGTTGCCGTCGCCGCCGCGCCGCCCGTAGACCCCGGCCAGGAACCCGGGCATCGCACCGTCGTGGCCGACGTGCGTCACCCGCTTGCCCTCCGGCACCAGGATCAGCCCGAGCCCGAAACCGGCCGCCCAGAGCGACTCGTCGGTGGTGGTCAGCGGCCAGCGCATCTCGTCGACGGTGGCGGCGGCCAGGATCCGCCCGCCCGGGTCGATGATCTCCGGGCTCGCCAGGAAGGCGGCCCACTTGGCCATGTCGCCGGCGCTGCTCCAGAGCTGGGCGGCCGGTCCGACCCCGGCCAGATCGACCGGCGGCTCCGGCCGGACCGCGTCGGAGTAGGCGTCGACCAGGTAGCCCACGGCGGCCTCGTCGGGCCGGGCGACGGTGGTGCGATACAGGCCGAGCGGCCCGAGGACGAGCTCGGCGACGAGTTCCTCCCAGGTGCCGCCGCGGAGTTTCGCGACGAGCTGCCCGAGGACTGCGAGGCCGAGGTTGGAGTAGTGGTAGCGACGGGCGTTCGGCAGCACCCGCTCGGCCCGGTCGAGCTCGGCGAGCATCCGGCCGGCGTCCGGGGTGATCAGTGTGTCCCAGACGTCGCCGTACGGCTCACGCTGGAATCCGGCGGTGTGCGAGAGCAGCCGGCGGATGGTGGCGTCGCCGTGTGCCGGCACGTCGAGGTGGGCCGAGACCGGCTGGTCGAGGTCGAGCAGCCCCTCGTCGCGGGCCTGCATGACCAGGACCGCGGTGAAGGTCTTGGTCACCGACCCGATCCGGAACCGGGTGTCCGGCCCGAGGGGGTGCGCCGGGTTGCCGGAGTCACCCACGGCGAACACCCAGGGCTCACGGTCGGCCCGGTGCAGCGCCACGGCCAGGGCCGGGATACGCCCGTCGGCCTGCGCCCGGCGGGCCGCGCGTTCGTATCGAGGGGTGGGAACGCTCACGAACGGGCCAGCATCGGTCCGAGCGGAGCACCGCCGACGACGTGCGCGTGTACGTGGAAGACCTCCTGGCCGCCGTCCCGGCCGGTGTTGAAGATCACCCGGAACCCGGCGGTGAGCCCCTCGATCTCCGCGACCTTCGCGGCGGCGGCCAGCACGTCCGCGGCTGCGGCCGGATCACCGGCGAGGGCCACCACATCGGCGTGGTGGGTGACCGGGATCACCAGCACATGGGTGGGCGCCTTGGGGTCGATGTCCCGGAACGCGACGGTCGTCTCGGTTCGGTGCACGATGGTGGCGGGGATCTCGCCGGCCACGATCCGGCAGAACAGGCAGGAGTTTTCCACCTGACGGATCTTATGGGCCCGCGGTGGGCTTAGATGGTCGTCGGATCCTCCGACACACCCCTGGGAGCGCTCTCATGCCCGATCTCGACGACCTTCTGCAGCAGCTCAGCCTCGAGGAGAAGGTGTCACTGCTGACCGGACAGGACTTCTGGTCACTACCGGCGATCCCGCGGATCGGCCTGCGCTCGCTCGTCATGTCGGACGGCCCGGTCGGCGTCCGCGGCACCGGATACACGCCCGACGACCCGTCGGTCGCCCTGCCCAGCCCCACCGCCCTCGCCGCCACCTGGGACACGGCCCTGGCCCGCCGGGCCGGCCGCCTGCTCGGCCAGGAGTCACGCCGCAAGGGCGTTCACCTGCTGCTCGGCCCCACCGTCAACCTGCACCGCACCCCGCTCGGAGGCCGGCACTTCGAGTGCTACTCCGAGGACCCGCTGCTGACCGGCGAGATCGCCGTCGGCTTCGTCGAGGGCGTGCAGGAGCACAACGTCGGCACCACGGTGAAGCACCTGGTCGGCAACGACTTCGAGACCGACCGGATGACCGTGGACGTGCGGATCCCGGAGCGGGCGCTGCGCGAGGTGTACCTCGCCCCGTTCGAGCGGGTCGCCGAGTCCGGCGGCTGGGGCGTGATGAGCTCGTACAACGGGGTCAACGGGCAGTCGATGGCCGAGAACGGCCGGATCCAGGACGAGATCCTCAAGCGCGAGTGGGGCTTCGACGGCATCGTCGTGTCCGACTGGCGGGCCGCCCGGGACACCGTGGCGTCAGCGCTCGGCGGCCTCGACATCGCCATGCCGGCCATGGACAACCCGTGGGGGCCGGCGCTGGTCGAGGCGGTCCGGGACGGCCGGGTTCCCGAGGAGGTGATCGACGAGAAGGTACGCCGCGTCCTGCTCCTCGCCGCCCGTACCGGCGCCCTCGAGGACGCCGCCCTGAAGGACGTCCCCCTCGACGAGGACGGCGACGACGTCGCACTCGACGTGGCGACCGGCTCGTTCGTGCTCGCCCGCAACGTGGACGGCGCCCTGCCGCTGGAGGCCGGCGATCTGACCCGCGTCGCGGTGATCGGTGCGCTCGCCACCGACGCCCGGGTACTCGGCGGTGGCAGTGCCCAGGTCACCCCGCGGCACGTGATCTCCCCACTGGACGGGCTGCGCGCGGTGCTGCCGGGCGTCGACGTGGCGTACGCGATCGGCGCCGACCCCCGCCCGTTCCTGCCGCCCGCGCAGGGCGCCGACTGGGCACCGTTCCGGTTCCGGATCGGCGAGCACGACTTCGGGGTCGAGACGGCAACCATCCGCTGGATCGGCGACCCGCCCGGCGGCCTGGACGTGGCCGGCATCACCAGCCTGGAACTGCACACCGAGCTCACGCCCGAGTCGGACGGCGAGCACGTGCTCGCGGTCTCCGGGTTCGGCGCGTTCGAGCTGGCCGTCGGCGGCGAGAAGCTCTACCAGGGCTCCCTGCACCCGCCCGGCACCGGCCGCGCCGACCTGCTCCTGCACCCGCGCGAGCAGCGGTTCACCGTCGCCCTGGAGGCCGGCGTGACGGTCCCCGTGGTGCTGCGGCAGTCGTTCGAGCCGGGTGCGGCGCACTCGGTCTCCACCACGCTCGGTCACCGTCCGCCGGGCCCGGACGCCGAGGGGCTGATCGCCGAGGCGGTCGAGCTGGCCGCCCGCTCGGACGTCGCCGTGGTCGTGGTCGGCACCACCGAGCAGGTCGAGTCGGAGGGCTTCGACCGCACGTCACTGGCCCTGCCCGGCCGTCAGGACGAGCTCGTCGCGCGGGTCGCGGCAGCCAATCCCCGTACCGTCGTGGTGGTCAACGCCGGCTCCCCGGTGCTGCTGCCCTGGGCCGAGGAGGCGGCGGCCGTGCTGCTCACCTGGTTCCCCGGTCAGGAGGCCGGCCGGGCGCTCGCCGACGTACTGCTCGGGGTCGCCGAGCCGGGTGGACGCCTGCCGACCACCTGGCCGCGCCGGGAGGAGGACTGCCCGGTCCTCGAGGTGCGCCCGTCGGACGGCGCCCTCGCCTACGACGAGGGCGTCTTCATCGGCTACCGCGGGTGGTTGCGGCAGGCGGCCGACCCGCTGTTCGCGTTCGGCCACGGTCTTGGTTACACCGATTGGTCGTACGACCATCTGGCGCACTCGGGATCGGAAGTGCGTGTGACGGTCACCAACACCGGCTGGCGCGCGGGTCGCGAGGTCGTGCAGGTCTACCTGTCCCCCGGCGCCGACACGCCGGTCACCTCCGTCTCCCCGGACAGCGGCTCGCCGGTCGAACGGCCCGAGCGCTGGCTGGCCGGGTTCGCGACGGTGGATGCCGAGCCGGGCGAGTCCGTCACCGTGACGATCCCCATTGCCGAGCGGGCCTTCCAGGTGTGGAACGACGGCTGGCAGACGGTTCCGGGCGCCTACACGGTGATCGCCGCCCACGCCCTCGATGACCCCCGCCGCTCCGTGGAGATCACGATCTGACGCCTGCTTGCCTATATTCGCGGGCATGACGTCTCGCGAACGGAGTCAGGTCTTCGGCGAACTGGCCGAGGAGTACCACCGGGTTCGTCCCGGATATCCGGCCGGACTGGCCGGCGACCTGCTGTCGTCGGCCGGTCCGGGCCCGGTGCTCGAGGTGGGCGCGGGCACCGGCAAGGCGTCGGCGCTGTTCGCCGCCCACGGCATCGACCTGACCTGCCTGGAACCGGACCCGCGGATGGCGGCCGTCCTGCGCCGTGCCGTGCCCGGCGTCGCGGTGATCGAGTCGACGTTCGAGGACTGGACGCCCGACCGCGGCTACGGCCTGATCATCAGCGCGCAGGCCTGGCACTGGGTCGACACCGCGCGCCGGCACGAGCTGGCGTTCGCGGCCCTCGCCCCCGGCGGCCTGCTCGCCCCGTTCTGGAACGTCTTCCTGCTCCCCGACGACGAGCTGTACTCCGCCCTGGCCGAGGTCGACGCCCGGCACGGCCTGACCGGCAACCACACCCCGCACTCGATGCGTCCCGCCGACATCCCCGCCGGGCCGGTGCCGTTCGCCGAGCAATGGCCGGAACTGACCGGCATCGAGGAGCTGTTCACCGACCTGCGCACGCTGAGTTACCGCTCGACCCGCGCCTACTCGTCGACCGGGTACCGCGCCCACCTGAGCTCGATCTCGGCGTACCGGATCCTCGAGGACGCCGAGCGCGAGACGGTCCTCGACGAGACGATCGAGGTCCTCGATGCTCACGGCGGCACGATCGACTTCGCCGTGCACACCTACGCGGCCCTGGCTCGCCGCCCCGTCTGACCCCCGGGATTCACCAGCGGTTCAGGCGGGCGGAGAGCACCGAGAGAGCGGCAACACCGGCGGTCGACGTACGGAGCACGGCGTGCCCCAGGCGCACCGGAACCGCGCCGCCCTCCCGGAAGGCGTCGAGCTCGGCGTCGCTGATCCCGCCCTCGGGGCCGACCACCAGCACGACGTCACCGGACTCCGGCAGCTCGGCCGTGGTCAGCCGCTCGGTGGCCTCCTCGTGCAGCACGAACCCCGCGGCGGCCGTACCCAGACGAGCCGCCACCTGCTTCGTCGAGCAGTCCGGCTCGCCGCCGACGACCGGCAGCCACGGACGCCGGGCCTGCTTGGCGGCCTCCCGCGCGGTGGCCGCCCACTTGTCACGCGCCTTGAACCCGCGGTCACCACGCCACTGCGTCACCGACCGGGACGCCGCCCACGGCAGGATCTCGTCCACACCGACCTCGGTCATCGCCTGCACGGCCAGCTCACCCCGGTCGCCCTTGGCGATGCCCTGCACCACGACCAGACGCGGGTCGGCCGCCGGCTCCTCCCCCACGCTGAGAACGTTGACGTCGACGCTGCCCCGCCCCACAGCGGACACCTCACCACGAGCTGTCCCCCCACGCCCATCGGCGAGGATCAGCGCCTCACCCACCCGAAGCCGCTGCACGGTGGCGGCGTGATGCCCCTCCGCCCCACCAAGGGTGAACGACGACCCGACAGGCAGGCTCTCAACCAGAAACAGCGGCGCCGACATTCCCCAGACGCTACCGCCCCACCCACGAACACCGGTCGCAGCGCCGCCCGTACGCCAGAAGGCAGTCGCCCTAACCGCAACCACCACGCGATGCGCCGCCCACCAAGAGGCAGTCGCCCTAACCGCAACCACCACGCGATGCGCCGCCCCCACCAAGAGGCAGTCGCCCTAACCGCAACCACCACGCGATGCGCCGCCGACGTCGAGACGTCTGAAAACGGCTAGCGAAGCGTGGTCGTTTTCAGCCGTCTCGACGTCGGTTACAAGGCGCAGCGCCAGCGAGCCGGAGGCGAAGCAGTCAAACACAGCGCCAGCGAGCCGGAGGCGAAGCAATTAAGTTCAGCAATCAAACTCAGTGCCCGTTGAACGCGTCCCGCATCCGGCTGAAGAAGCCGCCCTGCTTGCTCAGCTCGGCGACGTCCTCGCCACGGGTCTTGGCGAAGTCGCGGAGCATCCGCTCCTGGTCGGCGGTGAGTTTGGTCGGCGTCTTGACGTCGAGGTGCACGAAGAGCTCGCCGCGCCCCTGACCGCGCAGGTGCGGGACGCCCTTGCCCCGGATGCGCAGCGTGCTGGCCGGCTGGGTGCCCGGCTTGACCTCGATGTTCTCCTCGCCGTCGAGGGTCTTGATCGTCATCCGGGTGCCGAGCGCGGCCGCCGTCATCGGGAGCGTGACGCGGCAGTGCAGGTCGTCGCCCTTGCGGGAGTAGACGTCGTGCGGGCGCTCGTGGATCTCGACGTAGAGGTCGCCCGCAGTACCGCCGCCGGGGCCGACCTCGCCCTGCTGGGCCAGGCGGATCCGCATGCCGTCCTCGACGCCCGCCGGGATCTTGACGGTGAGCGAGCGGCGTGTCCTTATCCGGCCGTCACCGGCGCAGGTGGGACAGGGGTTCGGGATGACCGTGCCGTGGCCCTGGCAGTTCTGGCAGGGGCGGGACGAGACGACCTGGCCGAGGAAGGTGCGCTGCACCGACTGGACCTCGCCGCGGCCCGAGCAGACCTCACAGGTGGCCAGGTGGCTGCCGGGCGCGGTACCGGCGCCGGAGCACTGGGTGCAGAGCACCGCCGTGTCGACGGTGATCGGGGCCTCGACCCCGAAGGCTGTCTCGACCAGGTCGAGCTCGAGACGCAGGATCGCGTCGGCGCCGGGACGCGTGCGCGGTCGCGGCCCACGGGAGCCTCCGCCCGCGGCCGTGCCGAAGAACGCGTCCATGATGTCCTGGAAGCCGACGAACGGGCCGGCGCCACCGGCTCCGCCGGGCATGCCGCCACCCGGCGCGAGCGGGTCGCCACCGAGGTCGACGATCTGCCGCTTCTGGTCGTCGGAGAGGACCTCGTACGCCGCGTTGATCTCTTTGAACTTGTCGTGCGCCTCCGGATCCGGGTTGATGTCCGGGTGGTATTGCCGAGCGAGTTTGCGGTAGGCGCGCTTGATCTCGTCGTCGGTTGCCTCCCGGCTCACACCGAGAATTCCGTAATAGTCCTTGGCCACGGGGTTTGGAGTCCTCAATGTCTGCGCGAATCCGTCAATTCTGTGCCAACAGGTCGCCAACGTAGCGTGCCACTGCACGAACGGTAGCGATGGTGCCGGGGTAGTCCATGCGGGTGGGGCCCACCACGCCGAGCCCACCAACGATTGTGGCACCCGGTCCGTAACCGCTGCTCACCACGGACGCCGACCGCAGGTTGTCGATCTGATTCTCGTCGCCGATCAGGACCCGCGTGGTGCGGGGTTCCAGATCGCCGATGAGCTTGAGCAGGATGACCTCCTCCTCGAGGGCTTCGAGGACGGGCCGCAGCGTGCCCTGGAAGTCCAGCACACCCCCACGTGTCAAGTTGGGCATACCAGCCAGCGCGAGGCGCTCCTCACTCCGCTCGACGAGAGTCTCCAGCAGGACCGAGGCCAGGCAGGTCATCGCGGCGCGACGCTCGATGGCGCACTCCTCGACGAGTTTCTGCACCAGGGACGGCGTGTCGGCGAGTTTCTGGCCGGCGAGTTTCTCGTTCACCCGGAGGCGCAGCTCCCACACCTCGCCGTCGGCGACCGGGCCGGGCATCTCCACGAGTCGCTGCTCGACCCGGCCGGTGTCGGTGATCATCACCAGCATCAGGCGGGTGGTGGAGATCGGCACCAGCTCCAGGTGGCGGACAGCGGAGCGCGACAGGCTCGGATACTGCACGACGGCGACCTGGCGGGTGAGCTGGGCCAGCAGCCGGACGGTGCGGTGCACCACGTCGTCGAGGTCGACGGCGCCGACCATGAACCGCTCGATGGCGCGCCGCTCGGCCGGGCTCAGCGGTTTTATCTTGGTGAGCCGGTCGACGAAGAGCCGGTACCCGGCGTCGGTGGGCACCCGGCCCGCGCTGGTGTGCGGCTGCCGGATGTAGCCCTCCTCCTCCAGCACCGCCATGTCGTTGCGCACGGTGGCCGGGGAGACGCCGAGCTTGTGCCGGTCGACCAGAGCTTTGCTGCCGACCGGCTCCTGGGTCTCGACGTAGTCCTCGACGATCGCCCGGAGCACCTCGAGCTTGCGGTCATCCAGACTCATATGACCCCTCCCCCTGTTGGCACTCCTGCTAATAGAGTGCCAGTCTACTTCGCCAGTGCCTGCAGCGCGATGATCGAAAGTACGTACCGTTCTCAGATCTTGGGGGCGGGAGGCCCCTCGACCGGCTCGAACCGGGGTCCTAGCGTGTCGGACATGACTGAACCGCCTCGCCCGCCCGATGACGACCCCTACAACCAACCTCCGCCGCCGCCCGGTGGTTACCCCCCTCCCCCGCCGCCCTACGGAGCGCCGCAGTACGGCCCCGGCCAGTACGGCCCCGGCCAGTACGGTCCCGGCCAGTACGGCCCCGGGCAGTACGGCCCACCGCCGCCCGGTTACGGCTCGGGTTCGCCCGACGATCGCACCTGGATCCTGATCGCGCACTTCGGCGGCGCGCTCGGCGCCTTCCTCGGCGGCACGCTGATGGGCTGGATCGCGCCGCTCATCGCGCTGGTGTCACGCGGCAACACGTCGCCGGTCGTCCGCGCCGAGGCCGTCAAGGCGCTCAACTTCCACCTGCTCTGGGGCATCATCGGCCTGGTCGGGAGCGTGCTGATCTGCGTCGGCATCGGCTTCTTCATCGTCGGTGCGGCCTGGGTGGCCGCGACCGTCGTCGGCGTGATCGCGGGTGTCAAGGCAGCGAACAACGAGCCGTTCGACTACCCGCTCAGCTACCCGTTCCTGAGGTAGCGCTCACAACACGTCGCGGATGACCGCGTCGGCCAGCAGACGGCCCCGCAGGGTGAGCACGAGCCGCCCCTCGTCGTAGGCGTGCGGCTCGAGCAGCCCGTCCGACAGCGCCCGTGCGGCACCCGTGGCGTCGACCCGGTCCAGCGGGATGCCGTCACGCAGCCGCACCCGGAGCATCACGTCCTCCATGTGCCGGTCGTCGTCGGTCAGCAGCTCCCGCGCGAGTCCCGGCGAGACACCCTCGGACAGGCGTTTCGCGTACGCCGAGGGATGTTTGACGTTCCACCAGCGCACCCCGCCGACATGACTGTGGGCGCCCGGCCCGAGACCCCACCAGTCGGCGCCGGTCCAGTAGAGCAGGTTGTGCTGGCAGCGGCCGCCGTCACCGCGGGCCCAGTTGGAAACCTCGTACCACTCGAACCCGGCGTCGCCCAGCGCGGCCTCGGCGGCCAGGTAGCGATCGGCGGCCACGTCGTCGGACGGGTACGGCAGCTCGCCCCGACGCATCCGCCCGGCCATCCGGGTGCCGTCCTCGACGATCAGCGCGTACGCACTCACGTGATCGACACCGGCGTCGACGACGGCCCGCAGCGACCGCTCGAAGTCGTCCGCGCTCTCACCCGGCGTGCCGTAGATCAGATCCAGGTTGACGTGCTCGAATCCGGCCTCGCGCGCCTCGATCGCGGCCTGCGGCGCGCGCCCGGCGGTGTGCTTGCGGTCCAGCACCCGCAGCACGTTCGCGGCCGCCGACTGCATGCCCAGCGAGACCCGGGTGAAGCCGGCGCCCCGCAGCCGCCGCAGGTAGGCCGGGTCCACCGACTCGGGGTTCGCCTCGGTGGTCACCTCGGCGCCCGGCGCCAGCCCCCAGGTCCGGTCGATGCCGTCCAGGATCCGGCCCAGGTCGTCGGTGCTGAGCAGGGTGGGCGTGCCGCCGCCGACGAAGACCGTGTCGACGGGGCCCGGCTCGATCACCCGCGCGGCCAGGGCCAGCTCGGCCAGGACCGTCTCCGCGTACTCGTCCCGGCTCGCGCCGCCGCCCAGCTCACTGGCCGTATAGGTGTTGAAGTCGCAGTAGCCGCAACGGCTGGCGCAGAACGGCACGTGGACGTAGACGGCGAACCCGTTCTTGCCCACCTCACGGGTGGCTTCGTCGGGGAGGGACCCGTCACGGGGTACAGGATCACCATCGGGGAGTGCGCCGGCCATCCGTCAAGTGTGCACGTCTTACAGTTCCGGCATGGATCTGGTCCGTACCGTCACCGCCGCCGGCGTGACCACTCTGACAATCGACAACCCCGCCAACCGCAACGCGCTCTCGACCGCCCTGCTCGGGCGGATGCTGGACGCGCTGGCCGCCTCGGCCGCCGACCCGGACAGCCGTGTGGTGGTCCTCACCCACGAGGGCCCGGTGTTCTCCTCCGGCGTCGACCTGAAGGAGACCGCCGCGGCCGGCCCGGGCGACCGGCTGCCCGCCGAGATGCTCGCCGACGTGCTGGCCGTGCTCTGGGAGTTCCCGAAGCCGGTGATCGCCCGGATCGCCGGTCCGGCCCGGGCCGGTGGTCTCGGCCTGATCGGCGCGGCCGACATCGCGGTCTGCGTCCGCTCGGCCACCTTCGCCTTCACCGAGGTACGGCTGGGGGTGATCCCCGCGGTGATCAGTTCCACCGTGCTGCCCCGGCTGGCGCCGCGGGCCGCCGCCGAGCTCTATCTGACCGGCGACGTCTTCGACGGGGCCCGGGCCGCCGAGATCGGCCTGGTCAGCGCGGCCGTTGACGAGAAGGACCTGGACGACGCGGTGGAACGCTACTGCGCCTCACTCGTCCGCGGCGGTCCGCTCGCCCTCGCCGGCACCAAACAACTTCTCCGGCGTACGCGCGCCGAGACGATCCGTGCCGATCTCGCGGACCTCGCGCAGCGCTCGGCCGGATACTTCAAGTCCGCCGAGGGCCGTGAGGGCGTGGCCGCGGTCCGGGAGAAGCGCGACCCCGAGTGGATCCGCTGACCGCCCCCGGTCGGGTGCCCCGGTCACAGTGACGCCGGGCCCCGAGCGCTCGTTGTCTAGGCTTGGCGTCCGGCGGCAGAGGAGGTGCAGGTGCGCACGAGGCAGATCGTGGGTGTGGTCGCTCTGCTCAGCGTCGCCGTCGTGGCCGGTGTGGTCGTCCTGATCAATAACCTGGCCGGCACCATCAAGCTGCCCAGCCTCAACCCCGAGTGCACGGTGAGCGCTGACGGCGAGGTCACCCTCGACTCCGCCCAGATGGCCAACGCGGCGACCATCGCCGCGGTCGGTGTCCGGCGGGGCATGCCCGAGCAGGCGATCGTCGTCGCGCTCGCCACCGCCTTCCAGGAATCCAAGCTGGAGAACCTGGACAGTGGCGACCGCGACTCGGTCGGCCTCTTCCAGCAACGGCCGAGCCAGGGCTGGGGCACGGTCGAGCAGATCAAGGACCCGCGGTATTCGGCGGGCCGGTTCTACGGAGCGCTGAAGAAGGTCAAGGGCTGGCAGGAGATGCGGATCACCGACGCGGCACAGAAGGTGCAGCGGTCGGCCTACCCGGAGGCGTACGAGAAGTGGGCCGACGAGTCGAAGGTGCTGGCCGCGGCGCTGACCGGGCGGGCCACCGGCGCCGTGGAGTGCGTCGTGCCGGACACCCCGGCGATGCGTGGCTCGGAGGCGGCCGCCGCCCTGCTGAGCAGCCTGCGGCTGGACTGGGGCAAGAAGCTCTCCGGCAACGCCCGCAGCGCCGAGACGGCCGGGCTGACCGTCCAGGTCACCGACCCGAGCGTGGGCTGGCGGTTCGCGCACTGGCTGGTTTCGCACGCCTCGGCCACCGGTCTCGAACGGGTACGTTTCGGCGACCTCGAGTGGCACGCGCCGGAGGGAAAGTGGCAGCCGGTAACCGACGGCCGCACCGGTGATCCGGCGCAGGTGGTCGCCGAGGTCTTTCGTTGAGATTCCTCCGGAACTATCGGTGACTACCCGTAATGTCTCGGTTGCCGTACGGGGGATTGCGCTACGTATACATCGACATGGACAGTGCGCAACCGCCCTGGTACTAAGTAGGTCGTGCTGAGGGCGATCGAATGGATCCTGCTGGGAGCGGGAAGCGTCGGCGCCATCCTCTATGGAGTCCGCCGCCACCACCCCGGCCGGCGCTCGCCCTGGCTGCTCCTGGCCGGCGCGGTCGCGACCCTGGCCATCGGGGACGTCTGGTACGCGTACGACGAGATGGCCTTCGCCGATTCCGCGTACCTGCTGATGTTCGTCCTCGTCGCGCTCAGCCTGCTGCAGTTCACCCGCGGCGGAGCGGTCCTGGTCGACCGCGCCCGGCTGATCGACCTGGTCGCGTTCGCCTGCTCCGGCATGCTCGTGGTCTGGGTCTTCGTGATCGGCTCGGGTGGCCGCTTCCAGACCGTCTCCCCCGCCGACGTCATCGGCGACCTGCTGCTCATCGGTGTCGCCGTGCGCCTGGTCACGGCCGACCACCGCAACGTCGCGGCGATCCTGCTGGCCGTCGGCTCGGCGGGCATGCTGGCCGGTGACGTCTTCTACCCGCTGACCGGCCGGAGCGCGGTTGCCGAGTCCGCCTACGTGCTGCTCTACGTGGCGTGGGGCATGTCCGCGCTGCACCCGTCGATGACCCGGCTGACCGAGCCGCGCCCGGCCCGGCTGTCGCCGTGGCGATTCCGCGACACCGTGCTCCTGGCCGCCTCCGCCGCCACTCCGCCGTGCGTGCTGATCATCGAGGCGCTCTCCGGCCCCGTCCAGAACGGCGTGGTCATCGCGGTCACCGGTGCGATCACCCTGCTGCTCACCATCACCCGGCTCGCCGACTCGCTCCAGCAGCACAGCCAGGCGCTCGCCAGGGAACGCGGCCTGCGCGCCGCCAACACCGCGCTCGTCGCCGCGGCCGACACGTCCGAGGTCGAGAACGCGGTCCGGGCCGCTGTTCACCGCCTGCTGCCGGGCGGGGCCGTACGCCAGGTGATCCTCGCCACTGACGACGGCCGCCTCTCCCGCGAAGGCCTGCCACCGGCCCCGCCCGGATCCGGGACGCACAGCTGGTGGATGAGCGCCGCCGACCCTGAGGAACGCACCCTGATCTGCCCGCTGCGCCTCGAGCCGCTCGCCGTCGCCCGGCCGAGCGGCGGTGCCCTGGTCATCACCGGCCGCCGCGAGGCCCTGATCGCCGGCCGCGACGCCCTCGAGGTGCTGGCCGGCGAGACCGCCCTCGCGCTGGACCGGATCACCCTGGTCGAGGCGGTCGGACGGCGTGACAGCGATCTCTACCTGCGTGCTGTGACCGGGAACACGGCGCAGATCATGGCGGTCATCGACTCCGATCACCGGATCCGCTACGCCAGCCCAGGCCTGCACCGGCTCACCGGCGACCCCGAGCTGCCCCCGCTCACCGTCTTCGACGACCTCATTCACCCCGACGATCAGGAGGCGGTACGACAAGCGCTGCGCGCCGAGGGCGACGGCACGGTCTACTGCGCCCTGTCCCGGCCGGACGGCACCCAGGCACTGGTCGAGATCGTGTACCGGGACCTGCGCCGGGACCGGCTCGTCCAGGGTCTGGTCGTGACCCTGCGAGCGGTGGGCAGCCGCGGTGACGTGACCGACCCCGCGCCGCACCACGAGCACCAGGGCGAACTGCCCGCCTGGGTGAACCGGCGCAGTGCCCAGCACAAGTTCCGCTTCTGACCCTGCGCAACCCCTGCCAGAACGAACGTTCTGTCCGCCGGGGTGGCTCCCACCGCCGCGCCGACGCACCCACCGACAGAACGATCTGTCCGCCGGCGTGGCTCCCACCGCCGCACCGGCGCACCCACCGACAGAACGATCTGTCCGCCGGCGTGGCTCCCACCGCCGCACCGACGCACCCACCGACAGAACGAACGTTCTCTCTGCCGACGGCGGGCTTCCCGCCGCTCGTCCCCGCACCACCGGTTCTCGAGCCGGAAACGCCGAATGCCGGCCCCACCATTGGGGCCGGCATTCGGCGTTTTGGATCAGACCGCGCGTCAGCGGGTCAGGCGGCGACGGCTGCCGGTACCGGCAACCAGCGCGACACCGATCGCGGCCAGGGCGACCTGGAAGAAGAACTCGATCCAGTCGAAACCGGCGGTGGTGGCGACACCGAGCGCACGGGCGAGAACAGTGCCCAGCAGCGCGGCCACGACACCGACCACCAGCGTCAGCCACAGCGGCATGTGCTGCTTGCCCGGCACCACGAGCCGGCCCAGCGCACCGACGACGAGACCGACGATCAGCGCGACGATGATGCCGGTAAGCGTGAGTTCCATTAGGGTCCTCCTCGGGGGTGGAGCTTGTTGGTTGCGTCCGTCGAGCCCCAGAGTTCCCGACCCCTCGAGGAATCAAACCGCCCTATTTTTTTGTCGTCCCCTTGGTGTCAGTGCTATCGGATGTCGAGAGGGCAGCGATGAAGGCCTCCTGCGGCACCTCCACGCGGCCGACCATCTTCATCCGCTTCTTGCCTTCCTTCTGCTTCTCGAGCAGCTTGCGCTTACGGCTGATGTCACCGCCGTAGCACTTCGCGAGCACGTCCTTGCGGATCGCCCGGATCGTCTCGCGGGCGATGATCCGGCTGCCGATGGCCGCCTGGATCGGCACCTCGAACTGCTGCCGCGGGATGAGTTTCTGCAGCTTGGCGGCGATGGTGGTGCCATAGGTGTACGCCTTGTCCTTGTGCACGATCGCACTGAACGCGTCCACCGGCTCGCCGTGCAGCAGGATGTCCACCTTCACCAGGTCGGCGACCTGCTCGCCGGAGGGCTCGTAGTCGAGTGACGCGTACCCCTTGGTCTTGCTCTTCAGCTGGTCGAAGAAGTCGAAGATGATCTCCGCGAGGGGAAGCGTGTAGCGCAGCTCCACCCGTTCGGAGGACAGATACTCCATGCCGAGCAGGCTGCCTCGGCGACTCTGGCACAGCTCCATGACGGCGCCGACGTACTCGTTCGGCACCAGCACTGTGGCCCTCACCACAGGCTCGTGGATCTCAGCGATCTTGCCGGTCGGGAACTCGCTCGGGTTGGTGACGATCGAGTCCTTACCGTCCTCGGTGAAGACCTGATAGACCACGTTCGGAGCGGTGGAGATCAGGTCCAGGCCGAACTCGCGCTCCAGCCGCTCGCCGATGATCTCCAGGTGCAGCAGGCCCAGGTAGCCGACGCGGAACCCGAAGCCGAGCGCCGCCGACGTCTCCGGCTCGTAGGTCAGGGCCGCGTCGTTCAGCTTGAGCTTGTCGAGCGCGTCACGCAGCGCCGGGTAGTCCGAGCCGTCGATCGGGTAGAGGCCCGAGTAGACCATCGGCTTCGGGTCCTTGTAGCCGCCGAGCGCTTCCTTCGCCGGCCGGTTGTTGCCGGTGACGGTGTCGCCGACCTTCGACTGGCGGACGTCCTTCACACCGGTGATCAGGTAACCGACCTCGCCGACGCCGAGCGCCCTGGCCTTCTCCATCTCGGGCGAGACGACACCGATCTCGAGCAGCTCGTGCACCGCGCCGGTCGACATCATCTTGATCCGGTCACGCGCCTCGATCCGGCCGTCGATGACACGGACGTACGTGACCACGCCGCGATACACGTCGTACACCGAGTCGAAGATCATCGCCCGCGCCGGAGCCGCCGCGTCACCGACGGGCGCCACGAACTGCCGGACGATCTCGTCGAGCAGGTGACCCACGCCGACGCCGGTCTTGCCGGAGACCCGCAGCACGTCCGACGGCTCGCAGCCGATCAGCTTGGCGAGCTCCTCGGCGTACTTCTCGGGCTGCGCCGCCGGCAGGTCGATCTTGTTGAGCACCGGGATGATGTGGAGATCGTTCTCCATCGCCAGGTACAGGTTGGCGAGAGTCTGCGCCTCGATCCCCTGCGCGGCGTCGACCAGCAGAACCGCGCCCTCACAGGCCGCCAGGCTCCGCGACACCTCGTAGGTGAAGTCGACGTGCCCTGGGGTGTCGATCATGTTGAGAACGGCGGTCTCACCCTGCTTGTCGCCCTCGCGGACGGTCCAGGGCATACGAACGGCCTGCGACTTGATGGTGATGCCGCGCTCGCGTTCGATGTCCATCCGGTCGAGGTACTGCGCGCGCATCTGGCGCGGGTCGACCACCCCGGTGATCTGCAGCATCCGGTCGGCCAGCGTCGACTTGCCGTGGTCGATGTGGGCGATGATGCAGAAGTTGCGGATACGGCTGGGATCGGTCGATCCGATCACGTTCACGCCGGGGTCGAGCGGTCCAGGCACGGTCTTCCGTTCTTCTCGGGCTGGTCTTCTCGGTCGTACGGGTCCAACACGGGCCGGGGCCCGGTCAGTCTCATGTCCCGGGTCCACCGGACCCGGCCGTTCACACGGCGCGGGCACTCCGGACGCGGTCCGGCCGATCCGGAGCTCTGCCCGCCCCGCCTTGGTACGGCCCGGGCCCGCCGAGCTCCGCCGGCGCTCCCTATCGTCCCACGTCCGTGAGGGCAGCTCCGATCACACCCGTTCGACCGCCCCGCCGACCGTCGTCACGGGCCCCTCCGACCACAGCAGCAGCCTTCCGCCACCGCTTCCCACCTCCACCGTGCCGGGCCTTCAGCGCACCCCCGTCACCACCATCGCCCTGCCTGTCCCGCCTCCGCCGAGCGGGATTCTCACCGCGCCACTCGCCGCCGGGCCGGCAACCTACACTCGCTCGAGCGGACCGTGCTCTCCGGGCGGCAACTCGACGGCGATCGGATCACCCGGGCGGATCGGGCCACCTCGCAGCACGACGCCCATCACGCCCGCCTTGCGAACCGGGTGACCCTCCTCGTCGCGGCTCAGGACCTCCTTGAGCAGTCCGGCCCGGAAGCCGTTGATCTGCGCACACGGATTCCGCAGACCGGCCACGACCACCGCCGGGCGAGGGTCCTCCGCCATGCCGGCAGCGACAGCGTCCCGCTCGACAGCGGCGGCCACCGCAGCCGCGGCCCGAGCCGTCGCCTCGTCCAGCGTCGCGGCCTCGGCCGCCGCCAGCACTGCTCCGACCGGGCCGCCCATCGCCGCCGGCCCCGTCGGCACGGACACCCCTGTCAGGGCCTCCCCTGTCAGGGCCCCCGCTGTCACGGCCCCCGCTGTCACAGCCCCCGCTGTCACAGCCCCCGCTGTCACAGCCCCCGCTGTCACAGCCCCCGCTGTCACGGCCCCCGCTGTCACGGCGGCCTCCGCCGCCGAGGTCTCCGCCAAGCCGGGCGAGGAAGCCTTCGACGGCTGTCGGCCGAAGCGCAGGATCGTGCCACGCGGCAGGCCGAGGAGATTGATTCCGCGGGTGGTGACGTTCTCGCCGAGACCGCCCGCGGGGACATGGAAGCCCTTGCTCGCGACCTCCTCGAACAGCTCGGCGTGGATCAGGTGCACCTGCCGGAGGTTCGGCTGATACGGGTCGGCCGCCACCCGCCCCCGATGTCGCACCGTCACACCGGCATGGACGTCCCCCTCCACTCCCAGACCCGCCACCAGGACGATCTCGTCCCGGTTCGGCTTGGTGAACGTGTAGGCCTCATTGCGGCTGACAGCGGCAACCGTCCCCGACTCATCACTCATGTCACGAGTCTCGCCAACACCCACCAGGTGTCTCGACCCGTTTTCCACCCACCGAGCCTTTCGCCGGCCGAGACCCGGGCCGGGGACGGAAGACGAAGGCCGCGCCGGGACGAAAGGCGAAGACGTGCCGGAACGGGCCAGGCCGGGCCGAAAGGCGAAGACGTGCCGGAACGGGCCAGGCCGGGCCGAAAGACGAAGGCGTCCCGGAACGGGCCAGGCCGGGCCGGGGACGAAAGGCGAAGGCCGGGCCGGGAGGCCGTCTTCAGCGGCCGGAACGGGGCGGAGGCGTCAGTCCGGTGGCTCCAGGAAGAGCGCGGACAGACGTGGCAGGCGGCGGCGCATCTCGTCCTCGTTGTCGAAGTCCCACAGATCGGCCACCTCCGGCCGGATCCTCAGGGACTCGCCGGGCGGCATTGGCCCTCCGGTGGCCTGCTCGTAGGCGCGCCCGGCGATCCCGAGCACCTCCTCCGCCGAGCAGGTCGCGCCCGTGTCGGCCACCGCCTTGACGGAGGACACGGTGGCCAGCACATCCGGTGAGGCCACCACCGAGGCCACGGCTTTGCGGCCGTGTGCGATGAGCCAGCCACGGAAGGCGTCGAAGCCGGCCTCGTCGACGCCACCGTTGATCAGGTAGGCCGCGGCCCAGAGATCCTCCGTGCCCGAGGCGACCATCACCTTGTCGAGGTGGCGGCCCCACGCGACGATCTCCTCCGGATCGCGCGAGACCAGCTCGGCGACGGCACGCTCGGCCACGGCGGCGGGTGTGGCCGGCCGGTCGGCGGTGGCACGGTCGATGACCGCCCAGAAATCGTCGGTTCGCATGCTGCGATCCTGCCAGTGGGGTACGACATTCCCGCGGGCGGCAGGATGTCACCCATGCGGCCGATCACTCTGCCCGATGTCCCGTACGACGCGACCGCCGTACGACCGGATTGGTCTGACCTGCCGGAAACTGTCCGTGAGGCGATCGCCGGACGTCTCGGATCGCCGGTGTCCACCGCGCGAAGCGCTGGTGGCGGGTTCACCCGGGCCTTCGCGGCCGTGCTGGGGACCGGGAGCGGCGAACGCGTCTTCGTGAAGGCGGCACCGCTCGACGACCCGGTCTCGCAGTGGTACGCCCGTGAGGCCGCCGTCACCGAGGCGCTGCCCAGGGAGGTGACCGCCGCCCGCCCGCGATGGACCCTGACCGCCTCCGGATGGTTCGTGCTCTGCCTGGACGCGATCGACGGGCGCATTCCGCCGTTGCCGTGGTCACAGGCCGACCTCGACGCCGTCCTGCGAACCTGGTCGGCCTCGGCGACCGCGCTCGCCTACCCGCCGCCGCGGCTCCTCGAGGTCGGCGTACCCACCCTCCCGGAGATCCTGCGCGACGAGATGTCCTGGTGGTCGCTGATCGCCCGGCGCCGGGAGCCGATGCCGGAGCCCGCTCGCACGACCGTGGCCCCGCACCGTCTCTCCGAACTGGCCGAACTCGAGCGCACCCTGCCGGGCCTGGCGGCCGGCGACGGGCTGTGCCACGGGGATCTGCGCGTCGACAACGTGCTGATCGACGGGGATGGGCGGGCGTGGCTCTGCGACTGGACGTGGCCGTGCCTGGGGGCGCCCTGGTACGACACCGTCACCTTGCTGGTCAGTGCGTACGCCAGCGGCCTGGACACCGACGCGGTGCTGCGATCCTGGGGCGCGCCGGAGGAGGGTGTGGACGGTGCGCTGGCCGCGCTCGCCGGGTACTGGCTGGTACGGGCCGGAGACGGTCCGAGCAGTGCGTCGCCGCACAGCCGGCAGCATCAGCGGTTCAGCGGGGAGCAGGCGCTCGCGTGGCTGGCCGAACGCCGTGGCTGGGACGGCGCTCCGCAGAAGCGGAGCTGGTTCCGCCGCTGAGCCCCGGAGTCGTTTTGGCGGCTCCCGGGCGTGCTGGTAGTCTGATTCCTCGCGTGTGGTGACACGCTGTTGTTTCCTGCACCGGCCTGGCCGGGTGAGACGGCCGCGCGGTGACCACTCGTTTGAGACCATTTTCCCGAACTAGTCAGGACAAGGCTGTCGCGTGGCGAACATCAAGTCCCAGATCAAGCGCAACCGGCAGAACGAGAAGGCCCGTCTGCGCAACAAGTCGGTCAAGTCTTCGCTGAAGACCGTGATCCGCAAGCTGCACGAGGCGAGTGACTCGGGCAACACCGAGTCGGCCACCGCGCTGCTGCGTGACGCTTCGCGCCAGCTGGACAAGGCCGTCAGCAAGGGCGTCATTCACAAGAACCAGGCGGCCAACCGCAAGTCGGCCATCGCCAAGAAGATCGCCTCGCTGTCCGCCTGATCTGCTCGTTCTGGATCAGGTCACGGCCGCACTGACGCGGTCTGTGACTCGCGTCCGCCTTCGCGGTGGAGCGGCATGGACAACAACCGGGCACCGTCCGACCTCAGGGTCAGTGACGGTGCCCGGTTCCATTTCTCAGAACCCCCAGCGCCCCACATACGCGCCACAGATCACCACACCGCCCACGGCCGGACCGAACGTGGTGACCTGCGCCCACCTAGGCGCCGCAGATCACCACACCGCCCACGGCCAGACCGAACGTGGTGACCTGCGCCCACCTACGCGCCACAGATCACCACACCCGGCTTGCTTGAGTCTGGGGGTGCGTCCTATTCGTAGCGGCGCGATGCGGCCTGACGCGCCATCTGCTGGCGTACGTCCTGATCGGCCCAGGCCCGCCGGACCGGCGCGTTGTTGCCACGCGCCTCCTCGACGACGGGCTCCACCGACGACCGCACCGGGTAACCCGCGTCACCGTCGTGGGAGCGGCTCCCGGCCGCGGTGGAGGACAACCCTCGCGAGTACGACCCCGGATAGCCCACCGCCGGAGCGTCGGGCGGGATGGCGGACCCGTAGCCGAAGGCCGAGGACTCCTGGGAGACGACGGGCGCATAGCCGGCGGACCACTCACCGTGACCGGCACGGTTGGCGAACGACGAATACGGCGCGACGGCAGGGCCGTGCCCGTCGAAGCGGGAGGCGCCACCCGGATCGGCCGAAACCGGCGCGGCCGGGGCGGCGGGCTGTCCCATCGTGGCGGGCCGCAGCACGGACGCCCGGGCCGACGTGGCGGCACCGGCCGCCGGCCGCGGCGTGAGCGCCCCGGCGACCAGGTCGTTGAACTTGACCATGAGCGCGACGGTGATCGGCAGCACGATCACGCCCCACCAGCTGACGAGTTCGGCGAGGGCGAGCAGGATGCCGAGGACCACCGCGCCCTCCAGGAAGACGAAGCAGAGCAGCCCGCTCGGCGCCAGGTGGCGCAGGCGCAGCACACGGGCGTAGAGCGGCTGGTGCGGGCGCTCGGCGCGACGGGCACGGACGGTCCTGGTCATCGGGCACCTCCATCCCGGCGGGCGGCCGCGATCGCGAAGACGGTCTGCTCGAGGGCAAAGCCCCGGTCCTCGGCGCCACCCTTGACGGCGGCGTTGCAGTCAGCGGCCGCGCGCATGGCTTCGACCAGGCCTTCCGGGGTCCAGCCGCGGCTGCGGCCCTGTGCTTTCTCGATCTTCCAGGCGGGCATGCCGAGGGTGCCGGCCAGCTGGTACGGGTTTCCGCGCCCGGCGGAGGCGACCCTCGCCACGGTACGCACACCGTCGGCCAGCGCGTCCGCGATCGGCACCGGGTCGACGCCGACGTGCAGCGCCCAGCGCAGGGCCTCGAGGGCTCCCGGCAGGTCGCCGACCATGGCGGCGTCCGCGACGGCGAAGCCGGTCACCTCGGCCCTGCCCCGGTAGTAGCGTGCCACCACGGCTTCGGTGATCTTGCCGTCGGTGTCGGCGAGCAGCTGCGAGCAGGCCGCGGCGATCTCGCGGAGGTCGGTCCCGACCGCCTGGAGCAGCGCGGCCGCGGCGGCGTCGTCGCACCGGGCGCCCTTGCGGCGGAACTCGTTGCGGACGAACGCGACCCGCTCGGAGTCCTTCTTCAGCTTCATGACCGGCACGACGGTGGCGCCGGCGGCGCGGAGACCGTCGGCGAAGGCCTTGCCCTTGGCCCCGCCCACGTGGGTGACGATCAGGGTGACGTCGGGGTCGGGGCTCTTCGCGTAGGCGAGCAGGGCCGCGATCAGGTCTTTCCGCGCATCCTGACCGCTTCGGATCACCAGCGCGCGACGGCCGCCGAACAGCGACGGGCTCAGCATCTCGGCGACCTCACCGGCGGCCAGGGAGCCCGCGTCGTACTCCCGAACGTCCGCACCCGGGTCGGCGGCTCGCGCGGCCTCGACCGCCTCGGCGACGGCACGGGCGGCGAGAAGCTCCTCATCGCCTTGGACGAGCAGCAACGAGGGGGGTGGCGCGGCATTCACGTGCAACATCGTCGCACGGGCGGGCGACAGTTCTGTGAGCCTCACTCGTTAGCGCAGGCCACCGATCACCGAACGCGAAACCAGACATATCGGCGACCGGACATGCCCGCGTCGCCGTAGAGTCGCCTGCCCAGGCCTTACACTGTCGGCATCCCATTTGACCGAAAAGCCACTTATAGAGCACCATACTGTTCAAAATCGGACCCCACCCGGGCGTGTCGAGGCGTGTCAACCAGCGGCCTCCTCCTCACCACGGGCGGCCACGGCCAGGCCGCCGTCCACCACCACCGCCGCCACGTCTCCCGATTCGTCGGTACGCAGGATGCGTGCCCCACCCTCGGCGATCCGCCCGAGCAGGATCGCGTTCGGATGCCCGTAGTCGTTGTCACGCCCCACCGAGACCAGCGCCACCGCCGGATCCACCGCGTCCAGCAGTGACGTGGCCTGCAGCGCACTCCCGTGATGGGCCACCTTGAGCACGTCCGCCCGCAGCGCCTGGGCGCCCAGCCCGGCCACGAGATCCTCCTGCTCCTCGGTCTCCGCGTCGCCGAGCATCAGGACGGTCCGCCCGGCGGCGCCGGCCCGCAGGATGAGGGAGTTGTTGTTCGGGTCCGAATTGGTCCCGCGCATGGGCGTGATCGGCCCGATGACCTCCAGTCGCAGGTCACCGGCGGTGGCCGTCCATCCCGGCCCGGCCGCCTGCACGGTGACGCCGGCCGCCGCGGCGGCCTCTTCGACAGCGGCCCGACCGCCCGCGGGTTCCGGCCAGTCGGGCCCGATGACCGCACCCACCTCCCGGCCGCGGAAGACCCCGCCGACACCACCGATGTGGTCGGCGTGGAAGTGGCTGACGACCAGGACGGCGACGTGCCGGATGCCCAGCCGCCGCAGGCAGCGGTCGACCGGGTCCGGTTCGGGCCCGGCGTCGACGACGACGGCCTGACCCGGACCGGCGGCCAGCACCACGGCGTCGCCCTGACCGACCGCGCACGCCACCACGAGCCATCCGGGCGGCGGCCAGCCTGGCGCCAGCAGCCGCACCGGCAGGGCGCCGAGGATCGCACCGAGGGCGACCACGGTGGCGAGCCGCCGGATGATCACCCGCCGGGCCGCCACCAGGAAGGCCACCGTGAGCGCGGCGAGCAGCACCCCGCCCGCCGCACCACCCGGCCAGGGCAGCGCACCGGCCGGCACCCGTGCGCCGAGGCGGGCCACCAGGACGAGCCACTCGGTGGGCCAGTGCCCGATCCAGGCCGCGAACTCGGCACCGGACGGCCAGATCGGGGACAGCACCGCCGATCCGACGCCGAGCAGGGTGGCCGGTGCGATGGCCGGTACCGCTACCAGGTTGGCGGGCACCGCGATGAGGCTGACGCTGCCGGAGATGGCGGCGACGACCGGGCCGCAGGCGACCTGGGCAGCCGCGGGTACGGCCAGCGCCTCCGCCACCCCGGCCGGGCATCCGCGGCGGCGCAGCCCGTCCCGCCACACCGGAGCGATCAGTAGCAGTCCGGCGGTGGCCAGCACGGACAGGGCGAATCCGGGGTCGGCCGCGAGCTCCGGATCGGCGATCAGGAGCACGGCCGCGCCCGCCGCCAGCGCCGGCACCGCGGCCCGGGTCCGCCCGGTGGCCAGGCCCAGCAGCCCGACGGCGCCCATGGCCGCGGCCCGGATGACGCTGGGCGAGGGCCGCGCCAGGATGACGAACCCGGCCAGGGCGAGCGCACAGAGCACGGCGCAGAGCAGCGGTCCGGCCCGTGCCCGCCGCACCACGAACAGCACGACACCCAGGACGATCGCGACATTCGTCCCCGAAACAGCTGTTAAATGCGTCATTCCGGTTGTACGGAAGTCCTCCTCCAGAGCAGGGTCCAACCGGCTCGTGTCGCCGACCACGAGTCCCGGCAGCAGTCCTCCGGAGTCGTCCGGCAGCGGCTCGCAGGCCCGCTGGAGACCGGCGCGAAGCACGCCCGCCCCACGCTGCAGCCAGGAGGGCCGGCCGTCCAGCCGGGGTGGTTTCCGCGCCGAGAGGACGGCGGCGCGCAGGTCGCCGGGCCGCGACGGCATGAGCCGGCCGGACGCGGTGATCCGCTGGCCGGGCAGCAGTCCGCGCCAACCCGGATCCGATCCCAGCACGAGCGCCCGCGCGGAGAGCCGGATCGGTGCCGCCTCATCGGAGGTGACCGACTCCAGGTCGACGGCGACCAGGTAGGTCGGCGGCCCGAACGTCCGGGTGAGGGGCCGCGGATCGTCCCGGATCACGGCCTCCACCGTCACCGTCTCCCCCGCGTCGACGAGCGCCGCCAGCGCCGGCGCCTCCCGCACCGAGATCCGCGCCGCCGTCGAGATCGCCCCGCACCCGACACCGAGCGCGACGGCCACCCCGATCCACCGTGCCGCCCCACCCCACCGCCGGCCGGCCGTCAGGAGCCCGGCCGCGAGGGCCAGCCCCACCCCACCGGTTACGAGACCCGCGACCGTCGAGAGGTGCAGCGCGGCCAGGGCCGCCGCCCAGAGCCCGATGGTGAACCCCGCGAGCCGCAGGTCGGGTGCCGCCATCAGACGGTCACCAGCTCTTTGAGCTGCTCGTAGCGAGCGTCGCCGATCCCGTCGACCTTGCGCAGGTCGCTGACCCCGCGGAAGCCGCCCTGGGCATCCCGCGCGTCCAGGATCCGCTGGGCGAGCACCGGCCCCACACCGGGCAGAGCGTCCAGTTCGGCGAGGGTGGCCGTGTTGAGGTTGACGAGTCCGCCGGTAGCACCACCGGGGCTGCCGGGGACGACCTGCCCGGAGGGCACTGCGGCTCCCACCATGATCAACTCACCGTCGGCGACCTTGCGGGCCAGGTTGAGCATCGCCACGTCCACACCCGGCTCGGCCCCACCGGCGGCGGTCAGCGCGTCGGCGACACGCGCTCCCGGAGCGAGGCGCACGAGTCCCGGCTTGCGCACCTTGCCACCGACCGCGACGACGATCTCGGCACCGGTGGCCGGCCCCGGTCCCGGCCCGGAGCTGGGCGCCACCGAGACGGTCCCCGCCGGGATCGGGTCGACCCTCGGCCGGGACTTCCAGGCCAGGAACGCCGCGACCAGCACGACGACCACCGCGACCGCGGCCATCGCCCGTACGCCGGGCCGTCCTGGATCGAAAGCCTGCAGCCACTGACGCCGCGAGCTCCCGAAAGCCCCCTCCCCGCTGAGATCAGGGCCGGGCGAGGAACCGGACGACAGGCCCGGCGAGCCGGACGACAGGGCCGGCGAGGCGACGGACACGGAAGCGGTATCCCAGGGATAGCCCGCCCGAACGTCCGAAGACCGCCGTGTACCGCCGCCGGGCGCTCCGGGCCCCGAACGGGCCACGTCCCCTAAAGGGGAGACATCGTCCTCCTCCGCCGACCACGCCGGTATCACGTCCGCCCAGTCCAGCGGCCCGTCATCGGGGACCGCCCGAGTGGTCGCGCTCCCATCGAGCACGGCCCGCAGGCGCGCCCCGACGACGTCACCGCTATCCTTCGCCTCTCGCACGGCCCCGACCGTAGGAAGCATCCCGCTTCCCCGCTCGCGGCCCTGTGGACAACTCGCCAGTGTGGACAGGGAGCGACAGGTGACACGAGGCCAGGCGATAGCCCAGCTGAGGGCCGCGGGCTGCGTGTTCGCCGAGGACGAGGCCGATGTCCTGATCGCGGCGGCGCGGGATGACATCACGCTCACCGCGATGGTCGGCCGTCGCGCCGGGGGCGAGCCGCTGGAACAGGTCGTCGGCTATGCCGACTTCTGCGGCGTACGGATCCGCCTCCGTCCCGGGGTGTTCGTCCCAAGGGTCCGCAGCGAGTTACTGGTCCGGCTGGGTGCCGCCGAACTCCGCCCGGACGCCGTGGTGGTGGACCTCTGCTGCGGTTCCGGCGCCTTGGGCCTGGCCGTCCGGCAGCGGGTTCCGGGCATCACGCTGCACGCCGCCGACCTGGATCCGGTCGCGGTGGCCTGCGCCCTGGAAAATCTGGCCGACCATGGCCGGGTGCACCGCGGTGACCTCTTCGCCGCGCTGCCCGCCGAGTTGTGCGGCCGGATCGATCTGCTCCTGGCGAACGTCCCTTACGTGGCGACCCGCCACATCCCGTTCCTGCCGGCCGAGGCCCGTGACCACGAGCCACGATCGGCGCTCGACGGTGGTGACGACGGTCTCGCGGTGTTCCGGTCCGTGGCCGCCGGGGCGGCACGCTGGCTGGCTCCGGGTGGTCTGCTGATCTCCGAGATCACCGAGGCACAGACCGCGGCGGCGACGAGGGCCGTCGATGAGAACGGATTGACGGCCACCATCGCCACCGACGATGATCTCGACGCTCGCGCGATCGTGGCGCGCCGACAGCGATAGAGGAACTCCCGTGGGCCTGCTGCGTAGGATCGCCCGCGCCCGGCTGGCCGGGCGAGTGGTCCGGTGTCTGCGCCGGGCCGGCATCCGGGGCGCGCGCTACCTCCCGGCACCGTTCGAGATCAGGTTCACCGTTCCCGGCGACGACGAGCCCACGATTCTTCGCCTGGCCGCGCTGCCGTCCGGCCGGAAGGCGATCGACCGGGTGATCGCCGGCCTCCTGCGGCTGCCGCCCGGCTGGCCCGAGGTCGCGCCCCTGCTACGGCCGGTGCTCCGCGGCGCCGCGCCGGGCGCACCGCTGCACCGCCCGGTTCTGCCCTTCCTGTCCGAGTTTGCGGTGATTGATCAACCGGACACCATGACCTATGTGACCCCGGCTCAGGCGGCTGACTGGAAGGTCGGCGCCGACCGGATCTTCGACACCGCCAGGGCCAACCTCACCGGTGCGGTGCTGCAGGGCGTGGCCAACGGTCCGGTGATCGTCCGCTTCGTCGACGACGGCAACTCCTACTGGACCTCGCACCTGCTCCTGCAGGGCTGGCTGGCCCGGCTGTCCGGGCAGGTAGGAGGCGTCCCGGTGGCCTTCGTTCCGGAGCGCGGGACCCTCCTGGTGACCGCCGACGACAGCCCGCTCGTGGCCGCCCTGTTCGCCGAGGCCGAGGCGATCTTCGTGATGTCTCCGCACCCGCTGTCCCCGATGGCCTATCGCAGCGACGACAACGGCTGCACGGTGCCCTACACGGTCCGGCCCGATCATCCGCTGTACCACACGGTCCGCCGGGCCGAGCGTCTCCTGGCCGTCCACGAGTACTCTCAGCAGCCGCCGGACCCATCCGTGCAGTCCGCTCCGATCGAACTGCTGGGCTCCCCCGAGGAGGGCTGGCGGACCCGCGCCCTCTGGCCCGAGAACGCACCCACGCTCCTGCCCGAGGCCGACGAGATCCGGGCCGGCGACCGCACTCTTCCCTGGTCAGCGGTGGTCCCGCACCTCACACCCACGGCGCATTCCCCGGCACGCTGGCTCGCCAAGGCCTGGCCGGTCTGAGATTCAAGAGCCTTTTATCGTACGGCTACGAGGAGTACCGGGGCTCCGAAGCGACGTGGCTGCCCACTCCCGGCCTCGACGCCGCCGCCGGGCTCATGCGGTGGTCACCGGCAGCGCCCACCGCGGTCACACCCGCGCCACGGCCGCGACGGGAACGCGTACCCCGTACGACATCAGGGTCTTTGATGGACGACGACCCCCGCCAAGCCGGGCCCGGTATGCGCGGCGACCACCGCACCCACCTCGGTGAGGTAACAGTCGCGCAGGCGATCGCCGAGCCGCTCGCTCAAGGCTTCGACCAGCGCCGACGCCCGATCCGGAGTGCCCAGATGGTGGACCGCGACGTCGGCCTCCCCGTCGCCGGCCGCCTCCACCGCGAGATCGACGAGCCGGGTGAGGGCCCGCCCGGCCGTGCGCACCCTGTCCCGGACGACGACCGCGCCGTCCTCGACGTGCAGGATCGGCTTGACCGACAGAGCCGTGCCGAGGAGTGCCGACGCCGCGCCGATCCGGCCGCCGCGACGCAGGAACTCGAGCGTGTCGACATAGAAGAGGGTCGTGACGCGGGCCGCGTGCTCGGTCGCGGCGCGGGTGACCGTCTCCAGGTCGTGGCCCTGGCGGGCGGACGCGGCGGCGGCGAGCGCCGGAAAGCCGAGCCCCATCGCGGCGGTCCCGCTGTCGACCACCCGGACCCGGGGGCCGACCTCGGCCGCGGCCAGCTGCGCCGCCTCGTACGTGCCGGAGAGTTTGGCGGACAGATGCACCGAGACGACGCCGTCGGCGCCCTCGTCGAGCAGGCGGCGGTACTCGGAGACGAACTGTGAGGGCGCGGGCCTCGACGTGCTGACGGCGGCCCGGCGCGCGGTGAGCGCGCGGGCCACCTCGGCCGGCGAGACCTCGATGCCCTCCAGGCCGTCCCAACCGTTGATCACGACGGTGAGCGGCACGATGGTCAGGTCATACGTGCCGTTCAGCTCGGCCGGCAGGTACGCGGTGGAGTCGGTGACGACCGCGATGGTCATGCAGGCAAGGTACTTGATTCAGATGTGTGTCAGCTGGCTGCCACCGAGGAGACCTTGAACGGCTTCCCCTGCATACAGGTGGTCATCATGCCCTCGGCGCTCTTTCCGGTCACGGTGACCTCGGCGCCGACCACGAGCGAGGACTTGAGTTTCTCGTCCTCGACGATCAGCAGATGGTCACCGGTGCCGTCCTTGAGGAGCAGGCATTTCGGCTCGACACCGGCCGTGACGGTGCCGGTGAGGACGGTCTCGCCGGGCGCGATGGACAGCGCCGGGACCGGCGAAGGGGCGTCACCGGCGGGGATGGGGGTGTTGTTGTTCGCGCAACCGGCGGTGAGCGCCAGAAGCAGCGCGGCGGGGACGACGGTCTTACGGATCAGCATGGTGTTCAGACGTTCCCTGAGGGCGGACGGTTCCATCAGACCGGCGGCGGAACCGGACGGTCGGCGAAGACTCCGACGTTGTACGCGGACATCTGCCAGCCACGGGCCTCGTCATGGGTGAGCTCCACCCAGTGACAGTTCTGCAGGGCCCGCAGGGTCCGCAGCTGCTCGCGCGGCCAGCCGAGCAGGTGACCGACGCCCTGCCGGGCCGCGGCACCGTGGGTGGCGACCACCACGACGCCACCGGGCGGGGCGAGCAGGGCGGCGTCCAGAAGCGCCTCGGAGACCCGTTTACCCAGGTCGTCGAGGGTCTCCACGCCGCCACCGATGACGTCCTCGCCGGCTGTCCAGCGGGCGTGCTCCTCGGGGCGGGTCTCGGCGACCTCGGTCATGGTGAGGCCCTGCCAGTCGCCGAAGAAGCGTTCCCGGAGGCGCTCGTCGGTGCTGATCGGGAGCCCGGTGCGGCCGGCGAGCGCGGCGGCGGTGTCGGCGGCCCGGCTCAGGTCGCTGGCGACGATCGCGGCCGGGCGAAGGCGGACGAGCAGCTCGGCGGCGTCGGCGGCCTGCCGGCGGCCGAGCTCGTTGAGCGGCACGTCGGTCTGCCCCTGCACGCGGGCGCCCGCGTTCCAGTCGGTGTTGCCGTGCCGCCAGACGATCAGGCGGGTCACGGCGCCTCGGCGCCGGCTTCGGCCAGGTCGCGGTCCACGAACGGGATGATCGGGCAGTCCTTCCACAGCCGGTCGAGGGCGTAGAACTCCCGCTCCTCGACGTGCTGGACGTGCACCACGATGTCGACGAAGTCGAGCAGCACCCAGCGGCCCTGACGCTCGCCCTCGCGGCGCACGGGCTTCGCCTTCTCCGGAAGGTCGAGCAGCGCCTCCTCGATCGCGTCGACGATCGCGATCACCTGGCGCTCGTTCGCCCCGGAGGCGATGACGAAGGCGTCGGTGATGTAGATCTGGTCGCCGACGTCGATGACGGAGATGTCCTGCGCCTTCTTGTCCGCGGCGGCCTGTGCGGCCGTCAGGGCTAGTTCGAGAGCGCGTTCGGTGACGGGCAAAAGGAGTCCCCTCGGTCGGGTTTCAGGACTTCAAGCGTCTCACACCGGCGTGGCAATACCCGAGTCCCGATACAGGCCCCGCTTGTTGATGTACTGCACAACACCGTCCGGTACCAGGTACCAGACCGGCAGACCGGCTGCCACCCGATTACGGCAGTCGCTGGAGGAGATGGCCATGGCCGGCACCTCGACCAGGGTCACGCTGTCGGCCGGCAGATGCTCGTTCGACAGCTCGAACCCCGGCCGGGTGACCCCGATGAAGTGCGCCAGGCCGAGCATGGTGAGCGCGTCCCTCCACGACATGATCCGGGCCAGCGCGTCGGCGCCGGTGATGAAGTACAGCTCTGCCGACTGCCCGTAGACGGCCCGCATGTCACGCAGTGTGTCGACGGTGTAGGTGGGGCCGTCCCGGTCGATGTCGGCGCGGCTGACGTGGAAGCGCGGGTTCGAGGCGGTCGCCACGACGGTCATCAGGTAGCGGTCCTCGGCGGGCGAGACGCGACCCTTCTCGTACGGCTGGCCGGTCGGCACGAACATGACCTCGTCCAGGTCGAACCGTGCCTGGACCTCGCTCGCGGCGACCAGGTGACCGTGGTGGATGGGGTCGAAGGTGCCACCCATGATCCCTACGCGCCGTGCGGACATCCGAGAAGGATAACCGCCGGGATCAGCCGTCCAGTCGGCGGCGAACGGCAGTGAGCAGGTCACCGGCGGTGAACGGCTTCTCCAGCAGCGCCACACCGGGTTCGAGGGTGCCCTGGGAGGCCAGGACCGGCTGGGCGTACCCGGACATGTACAGCACCCGGGTTCCGGGCCGGGCCACGACCAGCCGCTCGGCCAGCTCCTTGCCCAGCATCCCGGGCATCACCACGTCACTGACCAGCAGGTCGATCTCGCCGTCGTGCCGGGCGGCCAGCTCGAGTGCCTGGGCGCCGCCGTCGGCCAGCAGCACCCGGTATCCGGCGCCGGTGAGGATCCGCCCGGCCACGTCCCGCAGCGCGTCCTCGTCCTCCGCGACCAGCAGTGTCTCCCCGTTCCCCCCGGTCTCGGAGGGCCGGTCGGCGGCCTCGGTGTGCGGTGGCGCGACGCCGGCCGGCAGCAGCACGGTGATCGTGGTACCCAGCCCGACCTCGCTGGTCAGCGTCACCTCGCCACCGGCCTGCGTGACGATGCCGTAGACGGTCGCCAGGCCCAGTCCGGTGCCCTCGCCGCTGCCCTTGGTGGTGTAGAACGGCTCGAAGGCCCGCTCGGCCACGTCGTCGGTCATCCCCCGGCCGGAGTCGCAGACCCGTAGCCGCACCTGGGTGTCCAGCAGTCCGGTATCGATCACCAGCTGGCCGCCGGACGGCATCGCGTCGCGGGCGTTCAGTGCCAGGTTGACCAGCATCTGCTCGATCTGGCTCGGGTCGCAGGTGACCGTCGGCAGATCCGGGCCGGGCCGGAAGATCAGGCCGATGTGCTCGCCGACGGTTCGCCGCAGCAGCTCCTGGACGTTGGTGATCAGCGCGTTCAGGTCGACCGGCTGGGGGCGGACCACCTCGCGGCGGGCGAAGGCGAGCAGCTGATGGGTGAGTTCGGTGCCGCGGTTGCCGGCCCGGATCACCTGCCGGGCGTCCGAGGCGATCATCGCGGCGTCCGGCTCGTCCGACTCCGCCTCCTCGATCACGAAGTTGGCGTAGTTGAGGATGACGCCGAGCATGTTGTTGAAGTCGTGCGCGATGCCGCCGGCCAGCTGTCCCAGGCTCTCCAGACGCTGGCTGCGGTGCGTGTGAGCCTCGGCGCGCAGCCGTTCCTGCTCCTGTTCGGCGCGCAGGCGCTCGGAGATGTCCCGCACCACCGCGACGGCGAGCCGTCCCTGCGGGGTGTCGATGAGCGCGGTGGACGACTCGACCGGGAACTCGGTGCCGTCCCGCCGGCGCGTGGTGGTCACGATCCGGCCGACCGCCCCGGCCACGCCCTCCTCGACCAGGCGCTGCCGTTCCGGGAAGAGGGCCCGGGACTCGTCGGTGAGCAGGACCTCGACGGACTGGCCGACGAGTTCGTCGGTGGGCCAGCCGTACATCTGCCCGGCCCGGTCGTTGGCCAGCACGATCCGGCCCCCGGCCAGGACCAGGATCGCGTCCGGTGCGGCCTGCAGCAGACCGCCGGACAGCTCCTCGGACCACTCCACGCATCCACCCCCGTAGCCTCAAGGCTACGAGTACCGCGAGGTCACGGGGGTGGAGACCGGGAATCCGGTCACCCGCGAGCGACCAGCGCCCGGCGCATGTCGTCGTCGGAGTCCTGCACCACGCGACGCAGCGTCTGGTTGAGTCCGGGGGTGTCGATCAGGGCGGCGGCCAGCTGCCGGGTCCGCTCCGAGACGGCCACCGACGGGTACGCCACTGACGCGATGTGCTCGGCGCTCATCCCGCTGCGGATCCGCAGCATGTCCGGCATCTCGGCGAAGTACCGGTCGACGTACGGCTCCAGCAGTGCCAGCTGCTCGGGCTGCCAGAAGCCGCTCGCGGTCCGCTCGGCGAGACGGTTGGAGAGCGACGCGTCGCCGACGATCGCGTTCCAGGCCGCCTCCTTGGCCGCCGCGTCCGGGCGGGCGGCGTGGCACACGGCGGCCCACTGCTCGCCGGAGGCGCTGCGGTCGCGTTCCCGCGCGGCGTCGATCTCAGCCGCGTCGGCGACGCCGAGAACGGCCAGCCGGTACAGGATCAGCCAGCGCAGGTCGGCGTCGACGGCCAGGCCGTCCGGCACGTTCTCGCCGGCCAGCCAGCCGCGCAGCCGGGCCGTGTCGATGGTCGCGCCGATCAGGCCACGGGCCGCGGCCAGCTGACGCGAGTCGCCCGGCGGGACGGCGGCGAGCAGCCGGTCGGCGGCCTGCGCGAGCAGCTCGAGCGCTGCCGGGCGGGACTCCGGGCCGGCGTAACGGTCGACGAGACCGCGGGTGGCGCGCAGCACGTCCTCGACGACCGCTGTCTCGCTCTCCACCGGCAGGGCGGCCAGGACGAGGGTGACCAGCTCGGCGACCGGACGTTCGCCGTCGACCACGGCGTCCAGGGTGGCCGCCCAGATCACCGCACGGGCCAGCGAGTCGTCCAGGCGGGGCAGCAGCAGCGGAACGGCGGCGGCCGAGTCGTCATCGAGGCGGATCTTGGCGTACGTCAGATCGCCGTCGTTCAACAGCAGCAGGTCCGCGGCCGGCTTCCCGGCGAGCTCGGTCAGCACCGTACGCCCGACCGCCTCCAGCTCCACGTCGAGGCGTTCCCGCAGCACCACGCTGCCGTCCGCCGCCCGGTCATAGAGGCCGACGCCGATCCGGTGCGGCCGCAGGGTCGGGTGCTCCGCCGGGGCGGTCTGCAGCACTGCCACCTCGGCGTAGTTCGCGCCGTCCCGGGTGACCTCGGTGCGCAGCGTGTTGACCTGGGCCTGTCGCAGCCACAGCTCGGCCCAGCCGGACAGATCGCGGCCGCTCGCCTTGGAGAGCGTGCCGAGCAGGTCGGCCAGGGTGGCGTTGCCGTAGGCGTGTGCCTCGAAGTGCGCGTTGAGCCCGGCCAGGAACGCGTCGTCGCCGAGCCAGGCGACGAGCTGCTTGAGGACAGCGGCGCCCTTGGCGTACGAGATCCCGTCGAAGTTGAGGAGGGCCTCCTCGGTGTCACCGACGCGCGCCGGTGCGACCGGGTGGGTCGACGGCCGCTGGTCGGCACGCAGGCCCCACGCCTTGCGCTGCATCGCGAACGTGGTCCAGGCGTCGGTGAACCGGGTGGCCTCGGCGGTCACCCGGGATCCCAGGTACTCAGCGAACGACTCGTTCAGCCACAGGTCGTCCCACCAGGCCATGGTGACCAGGTCGCCGAACCACATGTGCGCCATCTCGTGAGCGATGACGTTGGCCCGGCGCTCCCGGTCGCTGTCGGTGACCGCCGAGCGCGGGATCATCTCGTCCCGGAACACGACGAGGCCCGGATACTCCATGGCGCCGAAGTTGAACTCGGGCGCGAACGCCTGCTGGTAGTGCCCGAAGGGGTACCGGATGCGGAACATCTCGTGGAACCGGTCCAGCGACTGCCGGGTCAGCTCGAACAGCTCGGCGGACTGCGCGTCCAGGTGCTCGGCGAGCGCGGCGCGGGCGTACAGCGCCAGTGGGATGCCGTCGTGCTCGGCGGTGACCACGTGGTACGGCCCGGCGATCATGCTGGCCAGGTACGTCGAGATCCGCTTGGTGGGCGCGAACTCCCACCGGCCGCCGTCGCGCGAGACGAGCGCGCCGTTGGTGGCGACGAGCCACTGCTCGGGCGCGGTGACGCTGACCCGGAAGACGGCCTTCATGTCGGGCTGGTCGAAACTGGGCAGCACCCGGCCCGCGTTGTTGATGAACAGGTGCTGGTAGAGGTACGTGTGTCCGTCCGCCGGATCGGTGTAGCGGTGCAGACCCTCGCCGTCGTTCGAGTAGCGCATGTGGGCGTCGACGACCAGCTCGTTCGCCTCGGCCAGGCCGGTCAGCTCCAGGCGGCCACCGGTCGAGGCCTCGGGCGGCAGGGCGGCGCCGTTCAGCGTCATCGAGACGACCTCGACCGGATCGAAATCGAGGAAGGTCGCGGCTCCGGTCCGGGCGCGGAACCGCACCAGCGTGCGAGCGCGGAAGGTGTCACCGGAACCGGTCAGATCCAGGTCGACATGGTAGTCCTCGACATCGACGAGGGATGCTCGTTCGACGGCCTCGGAGCGGGTCAGGGTCGGCATGACGACAATCATGCCCGCAGGGGAGCGCGGCCCTTCCGACGGGCGGGCTACTCTGAATCTCATGCGCGTTCTCAGCAACAACTGGTGGCTGCCCTGACCGGGCGGCTGACCTCACGCGCGTAATCACTTCGCGGCCGCCCTCATCGGGCGGCCGTTCTTCGTTTCCGGTCTCCCGGTGGTGCGCGTTCGCCCGTACCCGCAAAAGGAGATCGACATGACGACCACCCGCCGCCTGACCGGTTTCAAGCCCACCGGCCATCTGCATCTCGGCAATCTGCTGGGCGCTCTGCGCCCCCTGATCGCCGCACAGGACAGCACCGATTCGATCGCGCTGATCGCGGATCTGCACGCCCTGACCATCGAACACGACCCCGATCGGGTACGCGCTCTCACGCTCGAACAGGCGACGGTCATGCTCGCCGCCGGAGTGGATCCGGAGCGCACCCCGATCGTCGTGCAGTCGCAGGTTCCCGAGCACACCGAGCTGCACTACCTGCTGGAATGCGCGACCGGGTTCGGTGAGGCGGCCCGGATGATCCAGTTCAAGGAGAAGTCGGCCGGCGGCGGGCACGTCCGGTTGAGCCTGCTCACCTATCCGGTGCTGATGGCCGCCGACATCCTGCTGCACGACATCCGGCAGGTTCCGGTCGGCGAGGACCAGAACCAGCACCTGGAGCTCGCCCGCACGATCGCCACCAGGTTCAACGGCCGCTACGGGGAGACGTTCACGGTGCCCGAGGGCGTACGTCCGGAGGCCGCCGCCCGGGTGATGGATCTGGCCGAGCCGACCGCCAAGATGGGCAAGAGCTCCGGGAACGGGCAGATCGGGCTGCTCGACCCGCCGGACGTGGTGCGGCGCATCATCGCGCGCGCGGTCACCGACGAGCTCGCGGTGGTCCGGCGGGACCGCGAGGCCCAGCCGGGCGTCACCAACCTGATCGACATCCTGGCCGAGTGCGCCGGGCGGGAGCCGTCCGACCCGCACCGCTACGGGGTACTGAAACGCGAGGTCACCGATGCGGTGGAGGCACTGCTCGCGCCCATCCGCGTGCGGCATGCGGAGCTCGCCGCCGATCCCGCCCACGTCCGGAAGGTCCTGGCGGAGGGCGCGGCGAAGGTCCGGGCAAGAGCTCAGGCGACGGTACGCCGGACGCGCGCCGCCATCGGGCTACTGGACTGACCGCTCATTGGACCGGGGCCGGCAGCCGCTTCTCGAAACGCACCAGCCCCGGAGCCGCCGGCGTCACCTGCCGGTAGCCCGAGGACTGGTAGAGGGCGATCGCCGCGGGCAACCGGACCTCCACCTCCAGACGGAGCAGGGGCCGGCCCGCGGCGAGCGCCTCCTCCTCGACCGCCACGATCAACTGCCGGGCCAGGCCGCGGCCGCGGAAGGCGGGGCGGACGTACATCCGGCTCAGCCCGGCAGTGCCCGGTTCGAGTGCCTGCCACGACCCGCAGGCCACCGCGCGGCCGTGCACCGCACCGACCAGATACTCGGCGTCATCGTCCGGTTCGAGGCTCCGAGTCTCCGCGCGGACCCCGAACTCGGCCAGCTCCCACTGCTGAGCAGCGAGAAGAGCGGCGAGTTCCGGGTCCAGGGAGTCGCGGATTTCGATCAGCACGGAGGTGACCCTAGGTGACGTCCCTTTCCGGCGGGTTGCGGTGATCTGGCCTGCGGCCTATCCCTCGATGTCGTCGTCCTCGTCGTCGCTGACCAGCACCGGGCGGCTCGAATTGGAGATCGTGCTGACCGTGCCGTCGGCGGACATGTGGACGAGTTCGTCGTCGTTGCGGATCCGGCGGGCCTTACGGGCCGCGAGCCGCTGTGCCGCGGACGGCCGGGTGTCGAGCTCCTCGAGCCGCGAGTCGGTGCCGCGCGGGCCGGAGACGTACTCGCCGGCGTTGGGCTGCCAGTCGAACTCGCGCGCGCCGATCCGGACCGGGTCACCGGCCTTGGCGCCCTTCTTGGCCAGCTCCGTCTCGACGCCGAGGCGCTCCAGCCGGTCACCCAGGTAACCGATGGCCTCGTCGTTGTCGAAGTTGGTCTGCTTGATCCAGCGCTCCACCTGGGTGCCGCGGATCACGAAGACGCCGTCCTCGTCCTGCTCGATGGTGAAGCCGGTGTCGTCGATCGCCCGCGGGCGGATCACGATCCGGGTGGCCTCCTCGACCGGCTTGTTCGCGCGGTACTCGGCGACCAGCTTGGCCAGGGCGAAGCCGAACTCGCGCAGACCCTCGCGGGTCATCGCGCTGACCTCGAACACCTGGTAGCCGCGGGCCGTGAGGTCCGGGCGGACCATCTCGGCCAGGTCGCGCCCGTCCGGGATGTCGATCTTGTTGAGAACCACGATCCGCGGCCGGTCCTCCAGGCCGCCGTACGCGGAGAGCTCGGCCTCGATCGCGTCGAGGTCGGCCAGCGGGTCACGCTCGATCTCCGGCGCGGCCGCGTCGAGCACGTGCACCAGCACGGAGGTGCGCTCGATGTGGCGCAGGAACTGCATGCCCAGGCCCTTGCCGGTGGCCGCGCCCGGGATGAGGCCTGGCACGTCGGCGATGGTGTAGGTCACCTCGCCGGCCTGCACCACACCCAGGTTCGGCACCAGCGTCGTGAACGGGTAGTCGGCGATCTTCGGCTTGGCCGCGGACATCACCGCGATCAGCGACGACTTGCCGGCCGACGGGAACCCGACCAGGCCGACGTCGGCGACGCTCTTCAGCTCGAGCACCACGTCCAGCTGGTCGCCGGGCTCACCCAGCTCGGCGAAGCCGGGAACCTTGCGCCGGGCGTTGGCCAGTGAGGCGTTGCCCCGGCCGCCGCGACCGCCACGGGCCACGGTGAACTCGGTGCCGGCGCCGACCATGTCGGCCAGCACCTCGCCGTCCTCGGTCTGCACGACGGTGCCGTCCGGCACCTTGAGAACCAGGTCCCGGCCGGTCGCGCCGTCCCGGTTCGACCCGGCGCCGCCACCACCGTTGCTGGCCTTGATGTGCGGGTGGAAGTGGAAGTCCAGCAGGGTGTGCTGCTGGGGGTCCACCACCAGGGTGATGCTGCCGCCGTGCCCGCCGTTGCCGCCGTCCGGTCCGCCGAGCGGCTTGAACTTCTCCCGGTGTACGGAGGCACAGCCGTGGCCACCGTCACCCGCCTGCAGGTGCAGCACTACCCGGTCGACGAACGTGGTCACTTCCAGCTCCTACTGCTAACCGAAGAAAAACGACAGCGGGCCGCGGACCCGAGGGTCCACGGCCCGCTGTAGAGAAAACTACTGCGCGACCGGCACGATGCTGACGGTCTTGCGACCGCGCGAGGTGCCGAACAGGACGTTGCCGGTGGCGAGCGCGAACAGTGTGTCGTCGCCGCCACGGCCGACCAGGTCGCCGGGGTGGAACTTCGTGCCCCGCTGGCGGATCAGGATCTCGCCGGCGTTGACGAGCTGACCGCCGAACCGCTTGACGCCCAGCCGCTGAGCAGCGGACTCACGGCCGTTACGCGAGCTGGATGCACCCTTTTTATGAGCCATGTCCGCGCCTACTTCCCGCTCTTGATGCCGGTGACCTTGACGCGGGTCAGCGGCTGACGGTGCCCCTGGCGCTTGTGGTAACCGGTCTTGTTCTTGAACTTGTGGATCCGGATCTTCGGACCCTTGGTGTGCTCGGCGATCTCGCCGGACACCGTAACGTTGGCAAGCTTGGCCGCTTCGGTCACCAGGTTGTCACCGTCGACGAGGAGGACCGCGGCGAGGGTCAGGGCGTCGCCGGGCTGACCCGCGAGCTTCTCGACCTCGATCACGTCGCCCTCGGCAACCTTGTACTGCTTGCCGCCGGTCTTGACGATCGCGTACATCGGACGCGGACTCCCTGAGACTTACGCAGCCGCATGGCTGCTGGCGGATGTTGCTGAGAATCCGGCAGGCGCTCAAGTCATCCACTCGAGTGATCCACTCAGGTGATCCCGAAGCCGCGCACGGAACTAGCGCCGAAAAGGCGCCGTCGGAAAGACTACTTCATCGCAGGGCCGAGACCCAAACCGGGCCGTCACCCGCGGCCGCAGGCCTTGTCCAGCACGCCGTGAAGGTCGGCCAGCTTCTTCTCGTCGACCTTGGTGACGTCACCCTTGAGAGCGGTGACCTGCGCCCCCATCGACCCCAGCGCCTTCTTGACCGTGGGGTCGGCGGCCAGCTTCGACATGTCCAGCAGGGCGAAGGAGAAGTTCTCCAGATCACGAGTGACCTTCTCCTGGGCCTTGGCCTTCGCCTCCTTGCCCTCGGCGGCAGCCTTGATCAGGAGCTGGTAGTCCTCGGCGAACGTCTTGCCGAACTCGTTGCTGGTCCGGCTGGCCTGGGCACAGATGGCCTCGGTGTCTTCGGAGAGCGCGGTGTCGGTCGGCTTCTCGGCCTGCTGCGACGCGGCCGCCGTACCGCCCGCCGCGGCGGGGTCGGTCCCCTTCGCGGCAGGTTCGTCGCCGCCGGAGCAGCCGGTCAGAAACACAGCGGAGATCGCCACCGCGGCGAGGGCAGGGATACGCATGGGACTCGGTCTCCTCGGGGGACAGGGATCGACCCCGCAGAGGGTAACGGAAAACCCGGCCCGGCAGTTAACTTTCTTTACAGCTAACTGCCGGGCCGGGTCCGCACTGCTCAGGGCCGGGTACGCCGCCTCGCGCCGCCCCGCCTCGACCGACGCCGGGTGCCCGTGCCGGCGCCCACCACGTCGTCGTCCTCTTCCTCGTCCTCGTCGGCCGCGTCCGGGTCGTCCGCCCCGACCAGCCGCAGCGGCTCGTCGTCCGTCGCGTGCGTGCCGTTCTGCTCGGCCGGCGTGTCGTAACGCGAGAGGTCGTACCCGCTGATGTCGTAGCCGTCGTCTTCGTCCGTGGTGGTCAGCGCGGGCTTCGGCGCCCGCCGGACGATGCCCGAACCGGCGACCGGAGCTGCCGGCGGCACCTCGGCCACCTCCGCGGCCGGGCCCGGCTCCACGGCCACCACCGGCTGGGCCGGCTGGACGGGCTCGACCGGCTCCACCGGTTCCACCACCTCGGCGGCCGTCTCAGCGGCCGGCTCGGTGACGGTCTCGACCGGCTGCTCCACCGGAGAGCTGTCGCCACCCCGGCGCCGCCGCTGACGAGCCGCGGGCGGCTGTTGCTGTACCGGTGCCTCGGTACGCGGCACTGCCGCCGCCACCGCCTTCACCTGGGTACTGGCACCGCCGCCACCACCGTTGCCGCCGCCGTTCGACCGCTTCTCCGGCACCGGCTCGGAGTGGATCATCAGGCCCCGGCCCTTGCAGTGGTCGCAGGTCTCACTGAACGCCTCGAGCAGTCCGGCGCCGATCCGCTTCCGGGTCATCTGCACCAGGCCGAGCGAAGTGATCTCGGTGACCTGGTGCTTGGTCCGGTCACGGCCCAGGCACTCGGTGAGCCGCCGCAGCACCAGCTCGCGGTTGCTCTCCAGCACCATGTCGATGAAGTCGATCACCACGATGCCACCGAGGTCCCGCAGCCGCAGCTGGCGCACGATCTCCTCGGCCGCCTCCAGGTTGTTGCGGGTGACCGTCTCCTCGAGGTTGCCGCCCGCGCCGGTGTACTTACCGGTGTTGACGTCGACCACCGTCATGGCCTCGGTGCGATCGATCACCAGGTGACCGCCGGACGGCAGGAAGACCTTGCGGTCCAGGCCCTTGAGGATCTGCTCGTCGATCCGGTGCTCGGCGAACACGTCGCCGGCTCCGGTGTGCCGGCGCAGACGCTCGACCAGGTCCGGGGAGACCGACTCGAGGTAGTTCTCCACCTCGGCGTACGCCTGCTCGCCCTGGACCACCAGGTCGCGGAAGTCCTCGTTGAAGAGGTCCCGGACCACCCGGATGACCAGGTCGGGCTCCTCGGACAGCGCCCGCGGGGCGTTGCCCTCGGCGGCCCGCGCCTGGATGTCCTCCCACTGCGCCTGCAGCCGCTTGACGTCGCGGGCCAGCTCGTCCTCGGTCGCGCCCTCGGCCGCGGTGCGGACGATCACGCCGGCGCCGTCCGGCACGAGCTTCTTCAGGATGTCGCGCAGCCGCTTGCGCTCGTTGTCCGGCAGCTTGCGGCTGATGCCTGAGGCGTTGCCGTTCGGCACGTACACCAGGTGCCGGCCGGAGAGCGCGATGTGGCTGGTCAGCCGGGCGCCCTTGTGACCGATCGGGTCCTTGGTGACCTGCACGAGCACCGAGTCGCCGGAGCGCAGCGCCTGCTCGATCGAGCGGGCGCGCCCCTCCAGCCCGGTGGCGTCCCAGTTGACCTCACCGGCGTAGAGCACGGCGTTACGGCCGCGGCCGACGTCGACGAAGGCGGCCTCCATGCTCGGCAGCACGTTCTGCACCTTGCCGAGGTACACGTTGCCGACCATGGTGCCGGAGGTGGCCCGGGCCACGTAGTGCTCGACCAGGATGCCGTCCTCGAGAACCGCGATCTGGGTGCGGTCCTGCTTCTGCCGGACGACCATGACCCGGTCCACGGCCTCACGACGGGCCAGGAACTCCGACTCGCTCAGGATCGGCGGACGGGTCCGCCGCTGCTCCCGGCCGTCGCGGCGGCGCTGGCGCTTGGCCTCCAGCCGGGTCGAGCCGGAGACACCCTGCACCTCGTCGGAGGTGCGGCGAGGCTCGCGGACGCGGACCACGGTGTGCACGCCGTCCTCGATGCCACCGGTCTCGGTGTCACCGGAACCCTTGCGGCGACGGCGGCGCCGGCGGCGGGTGACCCCGTCGCCCTCGCCGTCCTCGGACTCCTCCTCGTCGTCGCCCTCGTCGGCGGACGCCTCGGCGCCCTCCTCGGAGTCGGACTCGCCGTCGGAGTCGGTGTCGTCGTCGGCCTCGTCGGACGGGCCCTTGCCCCGGCCCCGGCCACGACGGCCGCGGCGCCGCCGGCGGCGGGCACCGGCCTCGTCGTCATCGTCGTCGCCCTCGTCGGCGCCATCCTCGACGTCGTCGGCGCTCTCGTCGGTCTCGTCCAGCACGGGCTCGGCCTCGGTGACCGCGACCTCGGCGGGCTCCTCGGCCGCACCCCGGCGGCGGCGACGGCTGCGGCGGGGGCCCTCGGCGGGCTCCTCCGCGACCGGCTCGGCGACCGGCTCGGCAGCGGTCTCCACGGGCTCCACGGGCTCGGCGGAGACCGGGATCGCGAGCGGGTCGGCTGCCGGGCGGCGGCGACGGGTCACCGGCGGGGGCTGCTCGGTGGCCTCGGGCGGCATGAACAGGACAGCGGGGGGCAGGGCGGCCTTGCGGGCGCGCCCGGCCGGCTGCTCCTCCACGAAGTCGTCGTCGAGCGGGAGGATGCCGACCACCGGAACGCCGGCGGCGCGGGCCGCGGAGGCTGCCTCCACGGCGGCCTCCTCGATCAGGGCGGCCTCGTCCTCCTCGGAGATCTCGGCGGTGGCCTCCGGCTCGGCCGGCGTGACCACCACGTCGGCAGGCACGTCGGCGGGAGTCGGGTCCTCGAGCAGAGAGGGCTGCTCAGCGACGGGTTCGACCTTCTTGCGGCGCGCCCGGGTCGCCTTCTTCACCGGCGCGGGCGGAACCTCGGCGATCTCCTCGGCCGGGGTGGCGGCGACCTCTTCTGCCGGCGAGGCGGCGGACGGGGTCTCCTCGGCGGCGGGCTCGACCTTCTTACGGCGGGCCCGGGTCGCCTTCTTCACCGGCGCGGGCGGAGCCTCGGCGGCGTCGGCCACAGCATCGGCCGCGGCCGCGGCCTCGATTCCGGCGCCCGGCTCGGCGGCCGGCGTGTCGGCCTCCGGCGCGGGCGCTGCCGCCTTGCGACGCGGGGCCCGCGTCCGGCGTGCAGGGGTGGTGCTTGCGGCGGCATCTCCGGGAGGAGTGGTTGCTCCGTCCCGTTCACCGCCCTGATCTCCCAGGTTGACTGGGGGCTCGTTATCGAGCATGGGGCGCTCTCCAGTTCTCGGCGACCCCGGGCGCGGGTAAGCGCTGCCACGCAGGATCGCTGCAAAGTTTTTCGGGCCCGGCCTTCACGGTCGGGCTTGCCGAAGTCTGCCAGGCGACCTTTTCTCAACCTGCCATCGGGCCAAACCACCGGGCCCGCGCCATGTTGCAAAAAGTTCAGCGAACGCCGACCGAACTACCGATCAGCGCTCTCCGATGCCGACATCCACGCGATCCGCGTCCAACGGATCGACGATCTCCCCCTGCGCGGTGAGTGTGCCCTGGGCCAGCCGGGTCACCCGCGGGGGCACCGGCGGCTCCAGGCCAGCCACCACGCGCAGGCCGGACAGGACGTCATCGGGCCGCACGGCGGGCGTCACCTGCCGTACGACAAGGTCGATTATCGCACACGGTACCGCAACGGCCCCGGAAGGTAGGTCCGGCTCATGGGTTACCTCACACCGCGTGACCGCCGCGCGGGCGTCGAAACTGCGGCGCCCCTGCTTGGTCATGCGCTCCACCAGCACTTCCGAGGAGCCGAGGAACGCGGCGACCGCTTTCTCCGCCACCGCGGGCTCGACCTCGGGCAACTCGATCCGCCAGTGAGAGGCGTCGATGCGGTCGGCGAGGCTGCCCCCGCCGGCGATCACCGCCTCCAGCACGTCCAGACCCGGTGACAGGGCGGCGTCCAGCGCGACCCGCAGTTCCTCCGGGTCGACCGGGGCCTGCAGGCCGATCTCGAGGTACTCGGCCTCGCTGCCGACACCGGTCGGCGCGGCGCTGGCGTACGAGATCTTGGGGTGCGGGGTGAAGCCCTGCGAGAAGGCGATCGGTACGGTGGCACGACGCAGCGCCCGTTCGAAGGCACGGGCGAAGTCCCGGTGTGACGTGAAGCGCAGCGGACCGCGCTTGGCGTACCGGAGTCGGATCCGCTGGACGACCGGGGCCTGGCCGCCGACGGGTTGGTTCTTCGGGGGAATCGGAAGTCTCCTAAGCAGGGACCCTTTGAGAAGGGTTTTCATTCAGATCCAGGGCGGCGGGCGGGGCGGTCAGACGGTTGACGGGTGTCAGGGGGAGCAGCTTCTTGCCGGTGGGGCCGATCTGGATCTCGGTGTCCATCGCCGGGCAGACGCCGCAGTCGAAGCAGGGGGTCCAGCGGCAGTCGTCCTGCTCGTACTCACTGAGCGAGTCCTGCCAGTCCTGCCAGAGCCAGTCCTTGTCGAGGCCGGAGTCGAGGTGGTCCCAGGGCAGGACCTCCAGCTCCTCGCGCTCGCGGGTGGTGAACCAGTCAAGGTCCACGCCGTACTCGGGCAGCACCTCGGTGCTGGCCTCGACCCACCGGGAGTACGAGAAGTGCTCGGACCAGCCGTCGAAGCGGCCGCCCTTCTCCCAGACCCGGCGGATGACCTTGCCGACCCGGCGGTCGCCGCGGGACAGCAGGCCCTCGATCAGCGACGGCTCGCCGTCGTGGTAGCGGAAACCGATCGCCCGGCCGAGCGAGCGGTCGCTGTTGATCTCGTTCTTGAGCATCCGGAGCCGGGCGTCGATGACCTCGGGGCGCTCCATCGAGGCCCACTGGAACGGGGTGTGCGGCTTGGGCACGAAGCCGCCGATCGACACCGTGCAGCGGATGTCCTTGGTACCGGCTGCCTCGCGACCGGCCCGGATCACCTCGTGCGCCATGTGCGCGATCTCGAGGACGTCCTCGTCGGTCTCGGTGGGCAGGCCGCACATGAAGTACAGCTTCACCTGCCGCCAGCCGTTCGAGTACGCCGTCACGACCGTACGGATCAGATCCTCCTTGGTCACCATCTTGTTGATGACCTTGCGGATCCGCTCCGAGCCGCCCTCGGGCGCGAAGGTGAGGCCGGTGCGCCGCCCGTTGCGGGACAGCTCCTGGGCCAGGTCGATGTTGAACGCGTCGACCCGGGTGGACGGCAGCGACAGCGAGACGTTGGTGTCGGCGTACTGCTCGGCCAGGCCGGAGCACATGTCACCGATCTCGGAGTGGTCGGCGCTGGAGAGCGAGAGCAGACCGACCTCGCTGTAACCGGAGAACTCCAGGCCCTCCTTGACCATCTGGCCGACCGTGGTGATCGACCGCTCCCGCACCGGGCGGGTGATCATGCCGGCCTGGCAGAACCGGCAGCCCCGGGTGCAACCGCGGAAGATCTCCACCGCATAGCGCTCGTGGACCGTCTCGGCCAGGGGGACCAAAGGCTTCTTCGGGTACGGCCACGCGTCCAGATCCATCGTGGTCCGCTTGGCGACCCGGAACGGCACGTCCGGACGGTTCGGCACGACGCGCTGGATCCGGCCGTCCGGCAGGTAGTCCACGTCGTAGAACCGGGGCACGTAGATGCTCTCCGTGCGGGCCAGGCGCAGCAGCAGCTCGTCGCGCCCGCCGGGCCGTCCCTCGGCCTTCCAGTCCCGGATGATCCCGGTGATCTCGAGGACCGCCTCCTCGCCGTCGCCGAGCACAGCGGCGTCGATGAAGTCGGCGATCGGCTCCGGGTTGAAGCTGGCATGCCCGCCGGCCAGGACGATCGGGTGGTTCTCGTCGCGGTCGGCGCTGTCCAGCGGGATGCCGGCCAGGTCGAGCGCGCTGAGCATGTTGGTGTAGCCCAGCTCGGTGGCGAACGACAGCCCGAACACGTCGAACGCCTTCACCGGCCGGTGCGCGTCGACGGTGAACTGCGGGACGCCGTTCTCCTTCATGAGCGCCTCGAGGTCGGGCCACACCGAGTAGGTGCGCTCGGCGAGCACGTCCTCCTGCTCGTTGAGCACCTCGTAGAGGATCTGCACGCCCTGGTTGGGCAGGCCGACCTCGTACGCGTCCGGGTACATCAGCGCCCACCGGACGACCGTGGCGTCCCAGTCCTTGACGACGACCCCGAGCTCGCCGCCCACATACTGGATCGGTTTGCTGACCCTGGGCAGCAGCTGCTCGAGCTGCGGGAAGACGGAACTCACGCTCATGGGTGTCCAGCGTACGCGGACTACCCGCCCAGTTCCGTCGCGGCCCGGTCCAGGTCGGTCGCCAGCAGGTCGGCCCGGAACGCGCAGAGCTGCAGGGTCATCCGTGCGGCCCCGCGCTCCCCGACGACCAGGCGGATCGGCTTCCCCCGGTCGTCCAGATCGCCGACGATGAAATCGAGCAGCCGCACACCGGCACTGTCCAGGAACGAGACCGCCGTCAGATCGATCAGCACGGCCTCGGCCGCGGTGGTCCGCGCCACTATCGCCCGGCCGATGTCGTTGGCGTTCGCCAGATCGATCTCACCCTTGAGATGTACGAGCTCCGCGGTGCCACGCCGCGAGAAGCTGACCCACTGATCCGCCGTCACAGGTCACCTGCTGACGACTGACCCCGATGCCGCCGCATGACCACAGTCGTACCCTCCGTGTCCCGGTCGAAGGACACGTCGTCCATCGACTCGTAGATCAGCTGCAACCCTCGGCCGCGCGCCTCGTCGTCCCTGGCCCCACGCCAGCGGCCGTGGTCACTGACCCGGATCTCCACGGTGTCCGGGCTGATCGTGGCGGTCACGTCGACCACCCCGAACGGGTCGTCGGAGTAGCCGTGCTCGATCGAGTTGGCCACCGCCTCGGAACAGGCCAGCAGAACCGCGTTCAGGCAGTCGGTGTCCACGCCGTGCCCGGCCAGCCAGCCGCGCATGTCGGCGCGGAGCAGGGCGATCTGCAGCGGATCGGCGCCGATCGAGCGTTCCAGGCGCTCCTCGGTGCCCAGGGTGAGACAGAGCAGGCACACGTCGTCGCCGTGGTCCCGGCCGACCAGGATTTCGGCGAGCCCGGCGGTCAGGCCCTTGAGCGGCGCGTCGCGCAGGCGCGCGTACTCGCGGGCGAGGATCTCGAACCCGCGGTCGATGCCACGGCCACGACGCTCGATGAGGCCGTCGGTGTAGAGCAGCAGCCGGCTGCCCGCGGCCAGGCGCTGCCGGTGCTCGACCCGGCGCACGTCACCGGCCCGCGAGCCGAGCGGCGCCGAGCGGGCCTGCAGCAGGTACTGCGGGGGGCCGGCCGGCTCGTGCAGCAGCGGCGGCAGATGACCGGCGCAGGCGTACGCCATCTCGCTGCTGAACAGGTCGATCTCGGCGTACACCAGGGTGGCCATCCGGGCCGAGTCGACCCGGTCGCAGAACCGGTCCAGACCCTCCAGCAGCCGGGCCGGTCCCGCCTCCGCGGACGCCAGTGCCCGGATCGCACTGCGCAGCTGGCCCATCGTGGTGGCCGCCTCGATGCCCCGCCCGACCACGTCGCCGACGACCACGGCCAGCTTGTTGGCGGTGATCAGGAAGGCGTCGTACCAGTCACCGCCGACCTCCATGTCCTGCGCGGCCGCCTGGTAGTGGGTCTCCACCGCGAACCGCGGGTCGGTGCCGGGCACGTCCGCGGCCAGCAGGCTGCGCTGCAGGGTCCGCGCGATGGCCCGTTCCTGCTCGTACAGGCGGGCGTTCTCCAGCGCGAGCGCGGCCCGGTCGGCCAGATCGATCAGGAACTGGCGCTCCGCCTCGGCGCCGCGCCGGTCCGGGGCCATCCGCACGGCGAACGTGCCCAGCACCCGGCCGCGGACCGTCAGCGGCAGCACCGTGCAGCCCAGACCGTCCGCGTCGACGGCGAAGACCGGTGCCGAGGTCTCGATCGCCTCGGCCGTACGGGCCTCGAGCCGGGCCGGGTCCGGAGCCGGGCCGCCGTGATGCTCAACCAGGCCTGCCGGGCCCACCTGCAGGCGTACCAGCGCCCAGTCGGCGATCTCCGGCACCGCCCGCTCGACCAGCCGGCGGGCCCGCTGCAGCAGCCGATGTTCCTCGTCCAGCGCCCGGGTGGCCCGGGCCAGGAACGACGACCGCTCCTCGCGGCGCCGGGCGTCGTCGTACAGCCGCGCCCGGTCCAGCGCCTGCCCGGCCTGCTGCCCCAGCAACCGGATCACCCGCAGCTCACCGTCGGTGAGGGTGCGCTCGTCACGGAAGCTGAACGCGAGGACGCCCAGCACCGTCACCCCGGCGTGCTCGTCGGACGGCCCGGTGGTCAGCGGCAGCAGCACCACGCTGCGCCGCTCGGACCGGCGCATCGACTCGGCGAGGTCCGGGAAGTGCTCCTCGGCGTCGGCCACGGTGCCGATCACGTGCAGGTCGCCGCGGCGGGCCACCTCCGCGACCGCCCGCGTCGACGAGCGGGGCATGTCGTCCCAGTTGCCGGTGGTCGGATCGGTCGAGGCGACCGCCACCAGCTGGTCGCGTTCGGCGTCGACCAGGTAGATGCTGCTGCTCGTGGCCTGGAAGGCGGGTTCCGGCGCGCGGACCACCGCCTCCGCCACCTCGGCCTCGGTAGGGGCCGCCGCCAGGTCGGCCACTATCTGCTGCAGGACCTGCACCCGTTGCTCGGACGACTCCGCCGCCCGGCGGGCGCCGAGCAGCTCGCGCTCGTAGCTGCGCCGCTCGGTGGCGTTGAACACCATCGTGCGGATGATCCGCGGCGCCCCGGTAGTTCCCCGCTCCAGCACGGAGTTGACCAGGGTGGGCAGCCGCCGGCCGTCGGTGCCGACCACCTCGAGCGCGATCTCGTGCACCTCGCCCTGCATCGCCAGTAACGGCGCGTAGTGCGTCTCGTGGTAGATCTGGTCACCCGGCGTCAGCAGGTCACGGAACCGTTTGTGACCGATCAGGTCGGCTCGGGAGTACCCAGTCCAGGTCAGAAACGTCTCGTTGACCCGGACGACGGTGCCGTCCGGGAGCGTCGTCAGATAACCGCACGGCGCATGTTCGTACAGGTCCTCGGGATCGTCGTCCCAGGGCAGTCGCAACTCCTGTGTCACGTCCGGCCCACCAGATTCACTCACGCCAATGCTCCGCCGATCATGCCCGCTGTCTACAACCAGGACTTGATGGCGTCAACCGTTTCCTCCGGCGCGCTCAGATTCGGACAGTGGCCGGTCGCATTGAGGGCCACGAAGGTGCTGTCCTGGGTGTTCTTGTGTACGTACTCGCCGACCACCTCGGGGGCGATCACGTCGTCCGAGCACTGCAGGATCAGCGACGGGACCCGCAGGTTCGGCAGATCCGCGCGGTTGTCGGAGAGGAAGGTGACGCGGGCGAACTTCCTGGCGATCTCCGGGTCGGTGGCACAGAAACTGTTCGTCAGCTCCGTACCCAGTTCGGGCCGTTCCGGATTTCCCATGATCACCGGAGCCATCGTCGCCGACCAGCCCAGATAGTTGCTGTCCAGCGACTCCAGCAGCCCGTCGATGTCGGCACGGGTGAACCCGCCGACATAGCCGTCGGTCTCGTCGTTGATGTAGCGCGGCGACGGGCCGATCATCACGATCCCGGCGAACCGCTCGGGTTCACGGATCGCGGCCAGCACGCCGATCATGGCGCTCACCGAGTGGCCGACGAAGACCACCTCGCGCAGGTCGTGCTCCCGGACGATGTCCAGGATGTCCTCGGCGTAGCCCCCGAGGCTGCCGTGCCGGGAGTCCCGGTAGGCCGACAGGTCCGATCGGCCGTTGCCGACGTGGTCGAACAGGACGATCCGGTGGGTCTCCTCGAACGCCGGGGTGACGAACCGCCACATGTTCTGATCGCAGCCGTACCCGTGAGCGAACAGCATCGGCGGGCCGGACTCGTTGCCCGTGATCGTTACCGCGTTTCTCACCGTCGTGCTCATGCGATTCCGGCGCACTGCCCGGACCCGTCGGCCCGGGAAGGCGCCCCTCCCTTCCCACTGCACGCGAATGATGTTTCGCACACCCGGGTGACCCCGGTTGGATGCCAAGTCCGGGTAACCATACGACTCCGGAGCGTTTCGCACATCGCCCTCGTTGTCCGGCATTCACATCCCGCGTCACGATCCGGCCCGGGTGTCCCACTGGCGCAACGTGCCTAACCTGGGGAGGAATGCTCGCCTCCAGGCGTGCGGGAGGAGATCGAATCCATGGCCGACCAGCAGCCGGGTGACACCGCCCCGGCCGCCGGAATGCCCGACCCCACACGGTTCGCGGGATCCGGCGAACTGCCGACCGCCGACGTGCCCGACCGCTGGAGCGGCGCCGCGCCGGTGCCGGACGTCGCGCCGCGCCGGTCGCTGTGGTCGCGCATGGTGGACCGGATCAACGGCGCCGAGCCCGATCCCGACGACGACCGCACGGCCGTCCCCGCCGTCGACCCGTGGGCCGACCAGGACACCCCGGTCTGGGCGGATCCCTACCGGATCCCGGCCGCGCCGATGCCGGAGACCCGTTCCGACGTCCCGGACACCCCGCCGACCCGCCTCGACGTCCCCGGCACGCCGCCAACCCGCCTGGAGACGCCCGGCGTTGCACCGACCGGAATCGGCGCGCCCGCCGGGGCACAGTCTCCTGCCGGGGCACAGTCTCCCGCCGGGGCACAGTCTCCCGCGAGCACCATTCCCGCACCGGGCACCTATCCGCCACCGGCCGGCGGCGCCGGGCTGCCACCGCTGTTGCCGCCGAAGCTCCGTGCCTGGGGCCGCCGTGCCGCGGCGAAGAGCCAGCAGGCCGCCGCGGAGGCTCCCGAAAAGCTGCGCGCCCTCGGCCAGCAGGCCGCAGCCGCGGGCCAGCAGGTCGCGGCGAAAGGCCAGCAGGTCGCTGCCAGGGGACAACAGGTCGCTGCCGGCGCGCCGGAGAAACTTCGCCAGGTCACGGCCGGCGCACCGGAGAAGCTTCGCCAGCCGACGCCGGGCGCCCCACGGAAGAGTGGCTTCTTCAGCCGTCGCCCGGCCGCCCAACCGGCCCCGATCCCGGTCCAGCGCCGCCCGTCCTGGACGCCACCCGCACCGAAGCCACGCCGCAAGCGACGCCTGCGCCGGTTCACGGCGCTGATGATCATCGCGCTGGGGCTCGCCTACTGGTTCGTCCCCGGCGTCCGGCAGTACCCGGTCAGCGCGGTGCTCCCGAGTTCCTTCGCCGACCTGGAACTGCGCGACAACGCCTCCGGCCAGCGGGCCGCGCAGCGCCTCGCCGAGAAGTTGCAGGAGGCCGGTGCGGACGGTGGCGCCTTCGCCGGTGTCTACACCGACGACCGCGGCAAACGGGTCACCGTCTTCGGCGTGACCGGTCTACGGCTGACCCCCGGCGCCGACGTGAAGGCTCAGCTGGACCGCCTGACCGACGCCATCGATCTGAAGAACATCCAGTCGTACGACATAGGCGGTTTCGCCGGTTTCGGCGCCCAGCAGGAATGCGGCACCGGCCGCCTCGACGGCACGTCGGTCGTGGCCTGCACGTGGGCCGACCACGGCAGCCTCGCCACGGTCCTGCTGACCCGCCGCTCGGTCGGCGAGAGCGCCGAGCTGGTGACCCGCCTCCGGGAGACGGTCCTCGACCCGACCTGAGGACCTCCATCAGGTACGCCCCACGCGTGCCTGCGGACGGGCCAGGCTCGGGAGCGGCGATCTGGTCGCACGGTAGGGCTGCGCGTGTGCGCTGGCCGTCGCTGTCAACGACACCCCGGCCACACGCTGTGCCTCCGTGTGCCGAAACCGTTGCGGGAGCAACGGAGGATTCGCACGGTGCAACTACGTGTGCGCCTGACGAGGGTCAGGCATCAGCGGAAGAGGCCGGCGTCCGCCAGCCGTACCCCGGGAAGAGGCCGGCGCCCGCCAGCCGTACCCCGGGTCGGTAACCACCATGAGCGCGCCCACGTACGGCTCGCGATCCCCGGCCGGGTGGAACCGGGCGCATCACCGGCCCGGAACAGGGCTCACGGTGGGCACCGCATACGCCCCGGCGCCCGCGTCAAGGCCGGGAGCGGGCAGCCACGCCGCGGTGTAGCCACGGGACCACGCCATTGCGGTTGTCCCGCGGCGGAGCGCGTACGAAAGAAAGGTCTTATTCGTCGCGTTTAGGGGCGTAACGCGGGATGTACTCCTGCCCGGTGAGCTTCTGGATCTCGGCCATCACGTAATCGGTGAGCTCGCGCAGAGCGGTGCGGTCGTCCGAGCGCCCGACCGTCTCGATCGGCTTGCCGAACTTGACCGTGATCACGCCGCGCTCGAGCTTGGGCACCAGACGGCCGATCGGCTGGACCTTGTCGGTGCCGGCGACGCCGACCGGGATGATCGGGACCCCGGCAGCGACCGCGAGCCGGGCGACTCCGGTTCGGCCGCGGTAGAGGCGGCCGTCGGGCGACCTGGTGCCCTCGGGGTACACCGCGATGAGCTCGCCCTCGCGCAGCGCCGGGATGGCGGCGTCGAAGGCGGTGAGCGCGGCCCGGCCGCCTTCGCGTTCGACCCGGATGGCACCGAGGCCGTGCATCAGCTGGCGGTTGAGGAAGCCCTTGATGCCGGTGCCGGTGAAGTAGTCGGACTTGGCCCAGAACGCCAGGTGGCGGGGCACCACCGTGCCGAGGAGGAGTTCGTCGGCGACGGAGAGGTGGTTGCCCGCGAAGATCGCGCCGCCGGTGCGCGGGATGTGCTCGATGCCTTCGACGTGCGGACGCCAGCCGATGCTGAGGGCCGTGCCGACCGTGGCTTTGGCGATCGAGTAGAGCAGGGGCAACTCGTCCTCCGGGACGCGTGGGGCGGGTGGTGCTGTGAGGTTAGCTGACAGTGGCCCGGATGTACCCAGTGACCTTGGACCGGCCCGGACGTTCACCGACTGAAGGCGAACATCCGGGCCGATCGGGTGAAATCAGGCGACCGTCACGCTCACGGAGACCTGCTCGCCGTCGCCGACCTCGCCCGCGAACCCCTCGGTCACCTCGGCGAACTCCACCGAAGTGGCGAGAGTCTCACCGGCGACGAAGTCCTGGAACGCCTCGACCGCCGCCCGGACCGCCGGCGAGGCCGACAGGACGAGCGCGATCCGGTCGCTGACGTCCAGGTCGGCGTCGCGGCGGGCCTGCTGCACGACCCGGATCACGTCGCGTGCCAGGCCCTCGGTGGCCAGTTCCCCGGTGACGACCGTGTCGAGGACCACGACACCACCGCCGGCCGGCAGCGGCGCGGAGTTCTCCACGTCGGCCGCGACCAGCTTCAGCTCGTACTCGCCCTCGGCGAGGGTCACACCGGCCGCGACCGGAGCACCGTCGACGAGCTCCCAGTCGCCGCTCTTCACCGCCTTGATCACCTGCTGGACCTGCTTGCCGACCCGGGGGCCGAGCGCCCGCGGGACGACGGTGAGGACCTGCTGGCAGTACGCGGCCACGTCGTCGGTGAAGACCACGTCCTTGACGTTGACCTCGTCCTTGAGCAGGTCACCGAGCCCGGCCAGCGCCGCGCCCTGCGGAGTGGCAACCGTCGCCGACGCGAGCGGCAGCCGGACCCGCAGGCCCTTCGCCTTGCGCAGCGACAGCGCCGCCGACGCCACGTCCCGGATCGCGTCCATCGACGCGACCAGCTCGTGGTCGGCCGGGAACGCGTCCGCCGAGGGCCAGTCGGTCAGATGCACCGAACGGCCGCCGGTCAGGCCGCGCCAGATCTCCTCGGCGGTCAGCGGCGCGAGTGGCGCCACCACCCGGGTGAGGGTCTCCAGCACGGTGGCCAGGGTGTCGAAGGCGTCCTCGTCGCCGGCCCAGAAGCGGTCCCGCGAGCGGCGCACGTACCAGTTGGTCAGTGCGTCGAGGTAGGACCTGATGCTGGCCGCGGCACCCGAGATGTCGTAGTCGTCCATCTGCCGCTGCACGTCCGCGACCAGCTCACCGGTCTTGGCGAGCACGTAGCGGTCGAGCAGGTGGGTGCTGTCCGTCCGGGTCTTGGCTTCATAGTCGGACGCGTTCGCGTACAGGCTGAAGAAGTACCAGACGTTCCACAGCGGCAGCAGCACCTGGCGCACCGAGTCGCGGATCGCCGGCTCGGTGACCGGCATGTCCCCGCCCCGGAGCACCGGCGACGACATCAGCATCCAGCGCATCGCGTCCGACCCGTACGAGTCGAACACCCGGTACACGTCCGGGTAGTTACGCAGCGACTTCGACATCTTCCGGCCGTCCTCGCCCAGCAGGATGCCGTGGCTCAGGCAGTTGCGGAACGCGGGCCGGTCGAACAGCGCCGTGGCCAGCACGTGCATGGTGTAGAACCAGCCGCGGGTCTGCCCGATGTACTCGACGATGAAGTCACCCGGGTAGTGGTGCTCGAACCAGTCCTTGTTCTCGAACGGGTAGTGCACCTGGGCGAACGGCATCGATCCGGACTCGAACCAGCAGTCCAGCACCTCGGGGACCCGGCGCATGGTCGACTGGCCGGTCGGGTCGTCCGGGTTGGGCCGGGTCAGCTGATCCACGTACGGCCGGTGCAGGTCGGTCACCTTGACACCGAAGTCGCGCTCCAGCTCCTCGTAGGACCCGTACACGTCTACGCGCGGGTACTGCGGGTCGTCCGACTTCCACACCGGGATCGGCGAACCCCAGAACCGGTTCCGGGAGATCGACCAGTCGCGGGCGTTGGCCAGCCACTTGCCGAACGAGCCGTCCTTGATGTGCGCCGGCGTCCAGTTGATCTGCTGGTTGAGCTGGACCATCCGGTCGCGGAACGTCGACACCGCGACGAACCAGGACGACACCGCCTTGTAGACGAGCGGGGTGTCGCAGCGCCAGCAGTGCGGGTACGAGTGCGTGTACCCGTCGTGGCGCAGCACGACGCCGCGCTCCTTCAGCGTGGCGATCACCGGCTTGTTGGCGTCGAAGACCTGCAGGCCCTGGTAATCCGGGACCAGCGAGGTGAAGCGGGTGTGGTCGTCGACGGTCACCACGGTCGGGATCCCGGCCGCGTTGCAGGCGTTCTGGTCGTCCTCACCGAAGGCCGGGGCCATGTGGACGACGCCGGTGCCGTCCTCGGTGGTCACGAAGTCGGCGCCGAGCACCTGGAAGGCGTTCTCCCCACCGGCCTCGACCAGGAAGTCGAACAGCGGGGTGTAGCGGCGCCCGACCAGGTCGGCGCCTTTGACGACGCCGACCTGCTCGTAGCCGTCCAGTTCCTTCGCGTAGGCGCCCACGCGACCCGCACCCACGAGGAGCTTCTGTCCGCTCTCATCGGACAGAACCGCGTAGTCGATGTCCGGGCCGACCGCGAGCGCCAGGTTCGACGGCAGGGTCCACGGCGTGGTCGTCCACACCGCGATGTCCTCGCCCGTCTCCAGACGGAACTTGACGGTCAGCGCCGGGTCGGTCCGGTCCCGGTACACGTCGTCCATCCGGGTCTCGGTGTTGGACAGCGGGGTCTCGCACCGGAAGCAGTACGCCAGGACGCGGAACCCCTCGTACACCAGGCCCTTCTCATGCAGCGTCTTGAACGCCCACATGACCGACTCCATGTACTCCGGGTCGAGGGTCTTGTAGTCGTTCTGGAAGTCCACCCACCGGGCCTGGCGCGTGACGTACCGCTCCCAGTCCTTGGTGTAGGCGAGCACCGACGTCCGGCAGGCCTCGTTGAACTTGTCGATGCCCAGGTCGACGATCTGTGCCTTGGACGTGATGCCGAGCTGCTTCTCGGCCTCGACCTCGGCCGGCAGGCCGTGGGTGTCCCAGCCGAACCGGCGCTCGACCCGCTTGCCCCGCATCGTCTGGTAACGCGGGACCAGGTCCTTCACGTAACCGGTGAACAGGTGCCCGTAGTGCGGCAGGCCGTTGGCGAACGGCGGGCCGTCGTAGAAGACGTACTCGTTCGAGCCGTTCTCCCCGGCCGGGCGGAGCTCGACGGAGGCTTCGAACGTCTTGTCGGCCGTCCAGTGGTCGAGGACGGCACGCTCGACCGCCGGCAGGTCCGGACTCGCCGGTACGCCGGTGGCGTCGGTGTGTTTCGGGTAGGCCATCTGGTGTTCCCCTCAAGCAGTTCACATGACGTGACTGCGAGGACGAGCCCGATCGGGCCCGCGGTACCACCTCGCTTGACGGTTCGTGGAGACCCGCCCGCTCATTCGCCGGATGACCTGCGCGGTCCGGTGTCCGCCCGGTTCTACTGGGGCTTGCGCCCGTTCTTCCGGAGGCTCCCCGGTGATGGCCGGTTCAAAGCCTGCGTGCCGTCAACGATACCGGCCGCCCCCTGATTCCCTCATCCGCATTACCACGGCGCGCCTACACTGCACCCCGTGATCCGGATCGAGCTCGACGAGCCGACGCTCTCGCGTACCCGGATCGCGATCAGCCCGCTGCTGGAGACGGTCTGCAGTCTCTGGCTGGTGGCCCGCGATCCGGCCGGGTTGCCGTGGCCGTTCGCCGACTGGGTGCGCCGGGCCCGGGACATCCCGCTGCCCGCCCCGGCTCAGCTCTACCTCCACCTGCCCCGGCGCATGCCGGACTTCGTGGCACCGATGCCCACGAGCGCGGCGCCGACCATCGAGGAGCAGCTGGAGCTGCTGCGGCGGACCCCGGCCGAGGTGATCGAGGGCCAGTTCGCCACCCATCACCCGGACGGCCGGCTGCCGGAGCACCTGCGCCCGTTCCGTGACGACCGGGAGGCGGCACTCGACCGGCTCGCCGACGGCCTCGCCACCTGGTGGGCCGCAGCGCTGGCACCACGCTGGCCGGCCATGCGGGCCGCGCTGGACGAGGAGGTGCTGCTCCGGGCCCGGGCGCTGGCCGCCGACGGCCCGGACGCGCTGCTCTCCCGGCTGCACGAGCGGATCATCTGGGAGCGGCCGGTCCTGACCCTGATCAAGCGGCTGGACGCCGGTTTCACGGTGACCGGCAGCCGGGTCCTGCTGGTGCCGCTGATCTTCTCGCGCGGCGGGATGCTGTGCTCGACCGACGATCCCGGCACGCAGATGGTCACCTACCAGTCCCGCGGGGCGGCGCTGCTCGCCGACAGTCCCGCCCCGGCGCCGGACGACCGGCTCGCCCTGCTCATCGGCCGGGGCCGGGCCACCGTGCTGCGCGCGCTGGCCACGCCGTCGACGACCACCGGGCTGGCGGCGACGCTCGGCCTGGCGATGAGCACCGTCTCCGAGCACCTGGCCCATCTGCAGGCGGCCGGGGTGGTGCACCGGCGGCGAGCCGGGCGCCGGGTCCTGTACGGCCTGGAACCGGCCGGTCTGGCTCTCGTGAACCTGCTCGGTGAGGATTCGGCCCGCGCCGAATTCGTTTCCTGACATCGGCGGCGTTCTCTAGGTTCCGGAGCATGGAAAGCGACTACGCCATCGAGGCGGAGGGTCTGCGCCGCTCCTACCGCTCCCGTACCGGCTGGCTGCGGCCACGCCTCACCACGGTCGACGCGGTCCGCGGAGTGGACTTCACGGTCCGCCGCGGTGAGCTGTTCGGCCTGCTCGGGCCGAACGGCGCCGGCAAGACCACCACCATCAAGATGCTCAACACCCTGCTCATCCCGACCGGCGGCAAGGCCCGGATCTGCGGTTTCGACGTCGAAGGACAAACCCGGGAAGTGCGACGGCGGATCGGGTACGTGTTCGGCGGCGACCGTGGCCTCTACGACCGCCTCTCCGCGCTGGACAATCTGCGTTACTTCGCCGAGCTGTACGGTGTCCCGGCGCGTGAGCAGAAAAGGCGCATCGCCGAGCTGCTCGACCTGGTCCGGCTCTCCGGCCGGGAACAGGAACGGGTCGAGGGCTACTCGCGGGGCATGCGGCAGCGCCTGCACATCGCCCGTGGGCTGCTGCACTCGCCGGAGGTGCTGTTCCTCGACGAGCCGTCGATCGGGGTCGACCCGGTCGCCGCCCGCGAGCTGCGCCAGACGGTGGCCGACCTGGCCGCCACCGGCACCACGGTCCTGCTGACCACGCACTACATGGCCGAGGCCGACGAGCTGTGCGACCGGATCGCGGTGATCGCCGACGGCCGGATCCAGGCGCTCGGCACCCCGGCCGAGCTGCGGAGCCGGGCCGACGGGCGCCGGGTCGTCGAGGTGGAGGCGTACGGGGTGCCGGACACCGCGCTGGCCGCCCTGCGGGACCTGCCGGGCGTACGGGAGACGGCCGTGGAGACCAGAGGTTCGTTGCAGGTGCTGACCGTGCAGTCGGACGCGCACGTGGACGTGCAGGGCGACGTGCTGCGCGAGCTGGCCGGGATCCGCCTGGGCCGGGTGGACAGCCGGGAACCGACGCTGGAGGACGCGTACGTGACGATCGTGAACGCCTCATGAGGACGCTGCGCATGCTCCTGGTCGGCACGCTGATGCACGCCAAGCACCTCAGCCGGTCCCCCTTCGAGATCGCGATCTCGCTGGTCGTGCCGGTGGTGCAGGCCGTGCTCGCGGTCTACCTGTTCCGCTCCGGCGGAGAGCAGGACCGCCTGCTGCAGGCCGCGGTCGGCGCCGGGCTGATGGGGGTGTGGTCGTCGGTCCTGTTCGGCTCCGGCGGCGCCATCCAGAACCAGCGCTGGCAGGGCACCCTCGAAATGATCATGATGGCGCCACGGCGGCCGGTCGTGGTGATCCTCCCGCTGACCATCGCCACCGGGATCACCGGCACCTACTCCCTGCTGGCCACCCTGATCTGGGGCCGGATCCTGTTCGGCATCCGGCTCGACTTCGCGCACCCCGTCGCCTTCCCGATCGCCGCGGTCGTCTGCATCGTCGCGCTCGGCATGTTCGGGCTGCTGCTGGCGTCCACGTTCGTGCTGATGCGCAACGCCAACGCGCTCGCCAACGTCCTGGAGTATCCGGTGTGGCTGGTCTCCGGCATGCTCGTGCCGCTGACCGTGCTGCCCACCTGGACCGGGCCGATCGCCGCCGTGCTGCCCACCACCTGGGGCGCCCGAGCCCTGCACGAGGCGACCGCCGGCGGGCCGGTCTGGCCGTCGGTCGCGATGTGCCTGGCGATCAGCGGCATCTGCCTCGGACTCGGCGCCGCGGCCCTGACCGTGGTCGAGCGGCGTGCCCGTGTCACCGCGACGCTGGCGCTCGCATGAGCGGGCTGCGACTGGTGACGGTCGGCGGCGTGATCGCCTACCGAGCCCTGTTCAACTGGACCCGCCCGGCGCTCTTCGTCGGCACCCTGTTCATCGGGCCGCTGTTCCAGCTGCTCTTCTTCGCCTACCTGGGACGGCAGCTGCGTGTCGGCGACGACCAGTTCTTCCTGGTCGGCAACGCGGTGCTGACCGCCTCCCTGGCGTGTGTTCGGCGGGACCATGGCGGTCGCCAACGAACGACGCTTCGGCACCCTGGGGCACGTGCTGCTGTCGCCGCGCAGCCGCACCGCCATCTTCTGGGGGCGCGTTCTGCCGTACGCCGGGAACGGGCTCTTGATCTCGATCTTCACCCTGACCGTGGCGTCGCTGATGCTGGGCCTGCGCATCCCGCTCGCCGCCGTGCCCGGTCTCGCGCTGGCGATGGCCGCCGGCTCACTGGCCTGCGGCTTCTTCGGGCTCACGCTCGGCGCGCTGGGCCTGCGGTTCCGCGACGTCTTCGTGATCTCGAACGTCGCGGTGGCCCTGCTCCTGCTGCTGACCGGGGTGAACGTGCCGCCCGGCAACCTGCCGCAGTGGATGGTGACCGTCGGGCAGGGTCTGCCCGTCACCCACGCGGCGGAGGCGGCACGGATGCTCGCCGCCGGACGCGGCCTTGATGCGGCCGCGCCGGCGATCGGGCAGGAACTCCTGGTCGGAGCCGTTTACGCGGTGGTGGCCGCGATCCTGCTCAAGTTCTTCGAAGCCGAATCCCGTCGCCGGGCCAGCCTCGACACTCTCTAGATCTTGGGGAACCAGAGGGCCAGCTCACGCTCGGCGCTCTCCGGCGAGTCGGAAGCGTGCACCAGGTTCTCCCGGTTGGAAAGAGCCAGATCACCGCGGATCGTGCCGGCGGCCGCCTTGCGGCCGTCGGTCGCGCCGATCATCGCGCGGACCACCTCGATCACCGAGTCGCCGGAGAGCACCAGCGCGGCCAGCGGCCCGCTCGTCATGAAGTCCTTCAGCGGCGGGTAGAACGCCTTGTCGACGTGCTCGGCGTAGTGCGCGTCGGCGAGCGACGCGTCCATCGTGCGCAACTCCAGCGCTTCGACGATCAGGCCCTTACGCTCGAAACGGGACAGAATCTCGCCGAGCAGCCCGCGGCGGACCGCGTCGGGCTTGATCAGGACGAGCGAACGCTCGGTGGTGCTGGACACGCAGTTCCTCCGTAACGACTACCGGCCGACACAGCAGGGCAGGCCGACACGCGGGAGTTCAGCCTATCGGTACCGCTGACGGGGCGAGCGGTGATGTCCGGACCGGCGCACTTTCGCGGACGCACCGCCGGGTCATAACCTGACGGGGACTACCGGGAGGTCCACAGTGGCGAACCAGACCGGCCGACCCATCGCCCCGGCGCGAAAGCTGGTGGCGTGGATCATCGGCACGATTGCGTTCTTCGTGATCGCACTCGGTCTCGGCATGTCGAGTTCACCGGTCGCGTTCTTCGGCCTCGCGGTCCTGGCAATAGCCATAGCGGTGGCCTTCATGCCGGTGCAGCGCCGGGGTGGCCGGGCCACCGTGGCCGGCAACGCCGAGGTGCGGTCGATCACTCCGCCGCCGGTCGCCGGCGCCTACGGGCGGGCCACCATCCAGATGATCGTGGTGGCCCCCGGCCTCGGCGCCTTCGAGACGACGGTCCGTGAGCCCCGCGTCCCGGTCGAGAAGTGGCCCGAGCCCGGCGCCACCGTGCCCATCACGGTCGACGTCGACGACACCCGGCGGGTCCGCGTCAGCTGGCGCGACGCCCCGTCGAGCCGCGGGGGCGACGACCTGCCGCCCCCGCCTCCCCCGGCCGCCCGCGCCGAGGCGGACGACCTCGACGACGAGGTGTTCGGCGGCGTCGACGAGGCCCCCTGGCAGGGCCGTCAGGACGACTGGGACGTCGAGGCCGAGCCGGTGTCACCCTCGTCCGGCTCCCGCGGCGCCTCGACCGGATACGCCCGTACGGCCACTCCCGTCGTGGTCCGCGACACCCCGACCGGCACGATCGTCGAGGGCCACGTGGTCGGCACCGACGAGGAACCCGCTCCGCTGCCCCGCCGGGCCGGCAGCGCCCACCGCTTCGACCAGGACAGCGCCGACCCGGAGGAGCCCGCCGAGCCGTCCGGCCAGCAGGAACCCGATCCGGACCACGACGAGGACCCGCCCGGCTCCCCTTGGCGTTCGCCCGATTCCGCTCCCCACAGCCCCGCTCCCCACGGTTCCGCTTCGCACGGCGCTGCTTCCGCGGAGACCTTCGGCGGTCCCACGGAGACGGTCAACCACAGCGCTCCCGCTCCGACCGCGGTCATGACGGAGGCAGACCCGGATCCCGGTCCGGCGGGCGGCTCACGATCCCCGTCCGCCTCGGCCGCCGGCCGCCCGCCGGGTTCGCGTCCAAGCCCACGCCCGCGAAGCGGTTCGGCCACCGCGACGTTCGAAACAGACCCTTCAGCCGGTACGGCCCAAGCCTCACCGAGCGCGACCGCGACCGCAACCACCACCACCGCCACCGCCGCCACCACGGTGCCCCCGGCGCAGCGCACTCCCCCGGAGTTCCGCACCGACCCGGCCGCCGACATCGACCTGGACCTGGACCTGGACGGCCCACCCACGGCCCCCACAGCCGGAGCAACGACGACAGCGGCCGCCGCGGCCCCGGCCGCCCCCCGTTCCGAGCAGCAGTCCTCCGACGACCGCCGCACAACGTCCGCAGAGCCGGACTCCGCACCCGACGCTGATCGCCGGTCGACGGCCGACCCCGTCTCCCCCGCCGGCCGCCGCGCACCGATCGACCCCGTCTCCCCCGCCGCCCGCCGCGCACCGATCGACCCCGTCTCCCCCGCCGGCCGCCGCGCACCGATCGACCCGGTCTCGCCCGCCGGCCGCCGCGCACCGATCGACCCGGTCTCGCCCGCCGGCCGGTCCTCGGCGGGTACCGGGCGGGTCTCGGGACCACCGCCACCGCCACCGCCGGTCGCCCGCCCCGCCGACGCGCCGGCGCCGCCACCGCCACCGGTCGCCCGGTCCAGCCAGGCGGCCGCCCCGCCACCGCCACCGCCGTCCCGCGCGGCCCGTGCTGACAGCGGCACACGCGAGCAGCAGATCTGGGCCCGGCCTCCGCAGGCGACCCCGCCGCCGGCCCCCACGGCTCAGCCCACTCCGACGGCTCAGCCCACTCCGACGCCCCGGCCCACCTCGGCAGACCAGCCGACACCGGCACCGCGACCGACCTCGGCAGACCAGCCGGCGCCGCGGCCCGCCTCGGCAGCGCAACCGGCGCCGGAGTCCTGGCAAGGCTCGACCGGCCAGTCGGCACCGTCGCCCCGGCAGGCCTCGGCGTCCTACCCGGCACCAGCGCCCCAACCCACCTCAGGGCCCCAGCCGGCGCCAGCGCCCCGGCCCGCGTCGGCCGAGGAACGCTGGGCCCCGCCCACCGGCCAGGCTGCGGTGCCACCGAACGTGGAGACCCGTCCGCTCGGCAGCCGGACCCGGTTCTTCATGCAACCGGGTGACGAGCCCACCATCGCCGAGGACCCGCGCCCCCGCCCGGAGCGCACCCCGTCGTCGTCGGCCGCCGCGCCGTCACCGGTGTCGGCGCCCCCGGCCGCACCGCGACCCGACCGGCCGTTCCCGAGCGCACCGCCACCGGCCGCACCGCAATCCGACCGGCCGTTCCCGAGCGCACCGCCACCGGCCGCACCGCAACCGGCCACGCCCCGGCCCGGAATCGACCAGATCGACATCCCGCTCGGCCCGGACTTCCAGATACGCAACCACGACCTGCCGATCGCCGGGAACCCCGAGCCCGCACCCGAGACCCGGCCGCAGGCGGCTGCCGCCCGCGCGGACGGCATCATCGCCCCACCGGTCAGCGAACAGCGCCAGGTCAACGAACCCAGGCCGACCGGGGAGCGCCCGGCCAGCCAACCGCGGCCGGGCAATGAGCAGCCGCCGGACGAGCAGGAGATGCCGCGCCCGTCAGCTCTGCGCGACGGCATCCTCGGGGTGGCCGTCGGCCGCGCCGCCGTATCCCCCGACGCCTTCCCCACCTCGCACCTGGACGACGTACCGGCGCCGGGCGAGGAACAGCAACGCACCGGCCCGTGGGGCGACCTGAACGCCCGGCCCGACGAGCACGCGGGCGACGTGATCACCGGATACCCGAGTGCCCGGCCGGCCGCGGCCGGTTCGATCCACGGCGTCGGCATCACGGTGCTCGTCACCGACCTGGAACGGTCGACCAAGTTCTACCGGGACGTGCTCGGCTTCCACGAGATCGACAGCGGCGACGGCAGCGCGGTCCTGGCCTCGGGCGACACCCGCCTGGTGCTGCGGACCGTGCACAACCTGTCGGCCGAGGCGGGCCGTCTGATCTATTTGAACCTGGAGGTCGGCGACATCGAAGCGGTCCACTCGGAACTACGGGAGAAGGGCGTCAAGTTCGTCCACTCCCCCCGCCCGGTGAACCGCGGCGACAAGCTCGAACTGTGGTCGGCCACGTTCCGCGACCCGGACAACCACAACATCGCCATCACCCAGTGGCGGGCCATTCACTGACCCGCCACGGGTGTGGCCGCCGTGGGTGGCGTCAGCCGAGGATGCTGCGGCGGACGTGCATGGCGTACGCCCACGTCAGCCCGAAGATCACGCCGACCGCCGCGACCGTCCAGTGCAGGAACCCGCCCAGGATCAGCAGTCCCTGGAGCACCGCGCCGGCGGTCCAGGCCCAGCTGTGCTTCATGCACCCGGCCAGCCCGATCGCCAGGACCGTCGCGACGAGCACCGCCGTGATCGCCGGTCCGCGACGGTCGCCCGCCAGCACGGCCAGCGGAGCGACCGTCAGGAGCAGCACGATCACCTCGAGCGCCAATGTCCCGGCGCCGAGTCCCCGTACCGCAGCCTGAGGGTTCTTGAGGCCCGAAGGCCGTGGCGCGGCAGCCGGCGCACCCTCCGCCGGCATCGCGTCGTCGTCCGGTGCACTCATCGTTTGAGCAGCTTCCGGGCGTCGGCCACGGTGACCACCGACCCGGTGATCAGCACGCCGACGCCGCTCAGCTCGCCGGACGAGTCCTCCTCGGCCTGGACGACCGCCTCCTCGATGGCGTCCGGCATGTCCGAGGCGACGGTCACACGGTCCTCGCCGAAGACCTCGATCGCCAGCCGGCCGAGCTCGACGGCCGGCAGAGCGCGTGGCGAGCTGTTCTGAGTGACGACGATCCGGGCGACGACCGGCTCGAGGAGTTCGAGCAGGCCGGTCACGTCCTTGTCGCCGAGCACGGACAGCACCGCCACCAGGTGCCGGAAGGTGAACTCCTCCTCCAGCGCGGCGACCGTGGCGGCCATGCCGTGCGGGTTGTGCGCGCCGTCGAGCAGGATGGTCGGCGCGCTGCGGATCCGTTCGAGCCGGCCGGGCGAGTCGACCCGCGCGAAGCCCTCACGGACCAGGTCGGCTTCGAGCTGCTTGCCGGGGCCCGCGCCGAGGAACGCTTCGACCGCGGCGAGCGCGATCGCGGCGTTCTGAGCCTGGTGGGCGCCGAAGAGCGGCAGGAAGATCTCGTGGTACGCGCCGCCGAGCCCCTGCAGGCTGAGCAGCTGCCCACCGACCGCCTGGTGACGCTCGATGACGCCGAACTCGTTGCCCTCCCGGGCCAGGGTGGCGCCCATGTCCGCGCAGCGCTCGAGGATCGGCCGCATGGCCTCCTCGGTCTGCAGCGCCGTGACCACGGTGGCCCCGTGGTGAATGATGCCGACCTTGTGCCAGGCGATGTCCTCGATCGTGTCGCCGAGCCACTCGGTGTGGTCGAGCCCGATCGGGGTGAGCACGCACACGCCCGCCTCGATGACGTTGGTGGCGTCCTCCTCGCCGCCGAGCCCGACCTCGACGACCGCGATGTCGACAGGAGCATCGGCGAACGCCGCGTACGCCATGGCCGTCGTCATGTCGAAGTAGGTCAGCGGCTCCGGGTTGCGGGCGTCGATCAGCTCGGCCACCGGCGCCACGTCGTTGTAGGTGGCGACGAAGCGCTCCTCGGAGATCGGCTCGCCGTCCAGGCTGATCCGCTCGCGGACCGTCTCCAGGTGCGGGCTCGTGTAGCGGCCGGTGTGCAGCCCGTGCGCCTGCAGCAGCGCGTCGATCATCCGGGCCGTGCTGGTCTTGCCGTTCGTGCCGGTCAGGTGGATGGCCGGGTAGGCCCGCTGCGGGCTGCCCAGAACGTCCACCAGATCACGGATCTTCTGCATGTCGAAAACCATGCGGGTGAAGCCGCGCTCGTTCAGCGCGGCTTCCACCTCTGCGTATTCGCTGCTCATGACGCCGGAAGAGCCTCGAGGGCGGCGGCGATCCGGACCAGATCCGCCTCGGCGGCGGCGAGCCGGTCCTTGATCTTCGCGACCACGGCCTCCGGAGCCTTGCCGACGAAGGCCTCGTTGCCGAGCTTGGCCCGGCACTGTGTGGCCTCCTTCTCGGCGGCGGCCCGGTCCTTCTCCAGGCGGGCCCGCTCGGCGGCCACGTCGATGGCGCCGCGGGTGTCCAGGTCGACGGTGATCCCGCCGGTCACCGCGAGGGTCGCGGTGGTGGCGAAGTCGGCGCCGGGCGCGTCGAGGCGGGCCAGCGAACGGATCAGCGTCTCGTGCGCGTCGATGCCGACGTTGCCGAGGCCGGTCAGCGCGGCGGTGACCCGCTGGCCCGGTTTGAGGCCCTGGTCGGCACGGAACCGGCGCACCTCGGTGACCACCTTCTGCAGGGCGGCCAGTTCGTCCTCGGCGGCGTCGTCGATCAGCGCCCGGTCGACGGTGGGCCACGGGGCGGTCATCACGGTCTCGCCGCCGGTGAGCGCGATCCACAGCTCCTCGGTGACGAACGGGATGACCGGGTGCAGCAGACGCAGCAGCTGGTCGAGCACGTGTCCGAGGACCCGTTGTGTGGCCGCGCTGCCCTCGGCGAGGACCGGCTTGCTCAGCTCCAGGTACCAGTCGCAGACGTCGTCCCACGCGAAGTGGTAGAGGGCGTCACAGACCTTCGCGTACTCGTACGCCGCGAAGTAGCCGTCGACCTCGGCCGTCACGTGCTGGAGCCGCGACAGGATCCACCTGTCGATCGCGGAGAGCTCCGACTGCGCAGGCAGCGGCCCGTCGACGGTGGCCCCGTTCATCAGGGCGAACCGGGTCGCGTTCCACAGCTTGTTGCAGAAGTTGCGCGAGCCCTGGCACCACTCCTCGCTGATCGGCACGTCGGAGCCGGGGTTGGCGCCGCGGGCCAGCGTGAAGCGGGTGGCGTCGGCGCCGTACCGCTCGATCCAGTCCAGCGGGTCGACGACGTTACCGAACGACTTCGACATCTTCTTGCCGAACTGGTCGCGGACCATGCCGTGGAGATTGACCACATCGAACGGCTGCTTGCCGTCCATCGCGTACAGGCCGAACATCATCATCCGGGCGACCCAGAAGAACAGGATGTCGTAACCGGTCACCAGCACGCTGGTCGGGTAGAACTTCTCCAGGTCTGCGGTCTGCTCCGGCCAGCCCAGCGTGGAGAACGGCCACAGGCCCGAGGAGAACCAGGTGTCGAGGACGTCCTCGTCCTGAGTCCAGCCCTCACCGGACGGCGGCTGCTCGTCCGGCCCGACGCAGACGATCTCGCCGGCCGGGCCGTACCACACCGGGATCCGGTGGCCCCACCACAGCTGACGCGAGATGCACCAGTCGTGCATGTTGTCGACCCAGGCGAAGTAGCGCTTGGACAGCTCCACCGGCTCGATCTTGACCCGGCCGTCCCGGACCGCGTCACCGGCGGCCTGCGCGAGCGGCTTGGTGTTGACGAACCACTGCAGCGACAGCCGCGGCTCGACGGTCGTCTTGCACCGCGAGCAGTGACCCACCGAGTGCAGGTAGGGCCGCTTCTCAGCGACGATCCGGCCCTCTTCACGCAGCGCGGCGACGATCGCCGGACGCGCCTCATAACGATCAAGACCTTCGAACGGGCCGGGTACGGTGATGATCGCGCGCTCGTCCATGATGGCCGGGCTCGGCAGCCCGTGCCGCTGGCCGATCTCGAAGTCGTTGGGGTCGTGAGCGGGTGTCACCTTCACGGCGCCGGTCCCGAAGGACGGATCGACGTGCTCGTCGGCCACGATCGGGATGCGCCGGCCGGTGAGCGGAAGCTCGACCTCGGTGCCGACCAGGTGCTTGTAGCGCTCGTCGTCGGGGTGCACGGCCACCGCGGTGTCACCGAGCATCGTCTCGGCACGCGTGGTGGCGACGACGATCGAGTTCTCCCCCTCGCCGTAGCGGATCGAGACGAGCTCGCCCTCGTCCTCGGTGTGCTCCACCTCGATGTCGCTGAGCGCGGTCAGACAGCGCGGGCACCAGTTGATGATCCGGTTGGCCCGGTAGATCAGCCCGTCGTCGTACATCCGCTTGAAGATCGTCTGCACGGCCCGGGAGAGGCCCTCGTCCATGGTGAACCGCTCGCGGGACCAGTCGACGGAGTCGCCGAGCCGCCGCATCTGCCCGAGGATCTTGCCGCCGGACTCGGCCTTCCACTCCCAGACCCGCTCGACGAACGCCTCACGGCCCAGGTCGTGCCGGGACAGCTGCTGCGCGGCGAGCTGCCGCTCCACCACGTTCTGGGTGGCGATGCCGGCGTGGTCCATGCCGGGCAGCCACAGCACCTCGAAACCCTGCATCCGCTTGAGCCGGACGAGGGTGTCCTGGATCGTGTGGTCGAGGGCGTGGCCCACGTGCAGCGACCCCGTCACGTTCGGCGGCGGGATCACGATGGTGAAGGGCGGCTTGTCACTCTTCGGGTCCGCGGTGAAGTAACCCTCCGATACCCAACGCTCGTACCGCCGCTGCTCTACCTCGCCCGGCTGGTACTGGGCGGAGAGGCCACCGGTGGGCCGGCTGTCGGGGGTACGGGTTTCGGTCGCATCGGTCACCCGACAAGTCTACGGAGTTGTACCCGGCAGGCCGAAATCGCACCACCCAACCGCGGTTCACCAGGTTCAGCCGAGGTCACGGCCGCGTGATCGCCACACGGGAGAGGTATCCCCGTCGCCTCCGCGAGATACGCTCGCCTGATGTCGGACCGCGGTCAGCACACGCCTTCTCCCGCCTCACCCGCCCCAGCGGAGGAGGCGCCGGAACCCGCCGTCCCGGCAGCACACGACGGGTCAGATCCGAGTTCACCCATAGCGACCGGCGCCGAGATCCCGTTCGAACTCAGCGCGACCGACGACGGTGACAGCGCGTTCAGCCTCACCGGCCACGACGAGCCGGAGGCCCCCGCCGCTCCGCAGGCCCGGACGGCCCGCACCATCGTGCTGGCGAGCCTGCTCGTGGTGGCCCTGGCCGGCGCCGGGGCCCTGGCCTGGTTCGGCTGGCAGGTGAACTCGCAGCGCCAGACCACCCTCTCCACGCCCGCGAAGATCGGCGCGCTGACCCTCGACGACAGCGAGCAGGCCACCTCCACCGCCGACTACCTGCAGTCAGCCCTCAACGCCGAGATCCAGATGGACAAGGCGGTCGGCGCCGTCTACAGCGGCGGCGACGAGAAGTCGGTGCTGTTCTTCGGCGGCACCACGCTGCTCTGGTCGCCGGACAGCGATCTGGATTCCGCTTTCGGGCTGGTCAACGACGAGCAGAGTACCGTGAGCGGCCTGAAGGAGGTCGACCCCGGCGAGTTCGGCGGCACCATGAAGTGCGGTGTGGCCAAATCTCAGGAGGACGGCGACATGACCGTCTGCGGCTGGGCCGACCACGGCAGCCTGGCCCTGGCCATGTTCCCGAACCGCACCGAGTCCGAGGCGGCCACCCTGATGCGCGAGATCCGAGCCGCCGCCCAGACCCGCATCTGACCACCCCTCACACCGCACCCACGCCGCGGTGTCCTGGCTCCCACCGGCACAGCCTCGCTCACCACTCAAGCGTGTCGGCATCCACCTGGCACAGCCCTCGCCCACCGGTCCCGGTTTCCTCCTGGCACAGCCCTCGCCCACCACACACACGGTGCTGGCTTCTTCCTGGCACAGCCCCACCGTCCACCACCCACACGGTGCTGGCTTCCTCCTGGCTCAGCCTCACCGTTCACCACAGGTGCCGGCTTCCTCCTGGCGCGGCCTCGTGAACCCACGTGCCGGTCTTCGCGAACAGCCTTCGCTCACTCGCCGCAGCCGTGGCCCTCACCCACGATCGCCAGCTCGGTGAGCTTGCCGTTCTTGAAGCCGAACCGATAGTGGACGTCCGGAAATTCGTCGTTGAAGCCGGAGTAAGCCAATCCGGTCCCGGTGCGGTTGTCGAGCCCATTGGCGTCGTCCCTGGCGGCGAAGTCCGGATAGGCCCGCTGCACCCGTGTCGGCGTACTACCCAGCCGGATCCCCTCAGGAGTGGCGACGTCACCGAAGGCCGGAATGTAGATCAGGCCCTCAGCTTCGGAGAAGACCACCTGATAGGCACCCGACTCAGCGGCTTTCAAATTCGCCGATCCGCAGTCACCGTCCGACACCGCCCCGAGCCCGCCGGTCGCCACGGCCTTCTTGCGGGTCATCCCGATCCGCAGCTCACCGAGTCCGGTGGGACCGAGCACGAGTCCGGAGCCGCTTTTACCGTCCTCACCCACCGACGGCGTCCGCTGAGACGCTGAAGGTGCCGAACTCGGCGAGGGCGATGGAGCAGTCGGAACGGTCGCAGCGGAGGAGGCTCTCACCGAGGGACTGCGAGAGACGACGCCCTCAGGCGCTGCCTCACCCGCCACCTGCAGCGGGCCCGAACAGCCGCCGACCAGGCCGACTCCGCCAGCCATGATCAGAACCGTGATAACGCCGCGCATCGCCGCACCTCCGCAACCAGTCAGATACATGTTGCGATGCCGGCGCCAGCACTTCAGTTCTCCACTGACGGTAACGGAACAATAACGGGCCCGGAAATGCAGAAAGGCCCACCCCGTGTGGGGTGGGCCTTTCTTAACGTTGAGTCCGGCGGCGTCCTACTCTCCCACACCCTCCCGAGTGCAGTACCATCGGCGCTGGAGGGCTTAGCTACCGGGTTCGGAATGTAACCGGGCGTT
>NZ_PVMZ01000002.1 GCF_003001815.1 Actinoplanes italicus | reverse complement strand
TTCTGCTTGCCGAACGCGGTCTTCGCGTTCTCCGGCAGCTCGTAGACCATCGGATACCAGATGGCGCCGGAGAACTGCAGCATGTGCGCGTGCACGTGGCCCAGCTCGTTGAACCGGGTCAGATCGGCGGGGCGGGCGTCGTTCTGGTTCAGCACGCGGATGCCGTCGTACTCGACCCAGAGCGACGAGTCACCGATCGGGCCGTCGGTCGGGCTGATCAGCGCCTGGATCATGACCTTCAGGCCGCCGTCGAGCTCGTGCACCTCGTCCGACTTCGTCCGCAGGAAGCTCGTGAAGCCCAGCGCGCGCAGCTCGTCCTCCAGCTGGGAGGTCGGATACTCCGGCAGAAGGACGGTCGCCTTCTTGCTGATGAACCTCTTCAGGTGCTCCGCGTCGAAGTGGTCCCGGTGCAGGTGTGAGACGTACAGGTAGTCGACGTCACCCAGCGTCTCCCAGTCCAGCAGGGAGTTGTCCGGAAAGGGGAACCACGACGCGAAGTACGCCGGGTTCACCCACGGATCGCACAGAATGCTGCCGGCAGCGGTGTCGATCCGCATGCTCGCATGGCCGGTGCCCGTGATCCGCACTTGATCGCTCCTCTGCTAACTCCGTTTGACCGCATCGAAACTACAGCCGGGTTGCCGGGTTCCGCCCGTCGGCCCCGTGACAGACTGTTCGACGATTCACCATTCGACTAGGAGGTCGCCACCGTGGCTGCGGAAGAACACCACGAGGAGGTCTACGCGCCCGACCAGCTGAAGCCCGGCAACCGCAAGCGGGCTCAGAAGGGCGCGATCATCTCGGCCGCGATTCTGCTGCTCTTCTTCTGGGGCAACCAGCAGGGCAACACCGAGAAGGTGTGGCTCGTCGTGATCGCGGTCGGCCTGGTCGCCGTCATCATCGGCGACGCGGTGCTGCGCCGCAGTGGTCTGCGCCCCAACGACCAGTAACCCGGTCTCAGCAAAAGAGGGGGCCGGCGGCCCCCTCTTTTCGCATGCTGATCACCGGCGGCTTTCGCCACCCGGCCACCGGCGGCTTTCGCCACCTGATCACCGGCGGCGTTCGCCACCCGGTCATCGGCGACGAAGCAGGATGTCCTTCACCTCGCGCAGCGCGGCGTCGACCTCGGCCTCGAAGTAGCCGTTCGGCACCAGGCCGAACTGGAGCATGTCGAGGTCGTTCTCGTTCACCGGCATCGGCCCGCGGCCAGTCATCGCCTGCAGGATGCCCTCGAAGAGCCGGTCCACCTGCGACGGATCGTAACCGCTGCCGAACCGGCGCGGCTGGAACGTCCGGCGGAGCTGGTCGACCCGGTAGAGCTCGCCACCCGGCTCGCCCAGCGGCGGGCCGAGCTGCGGCTGCTGTTGTTGCTGCTGCTGGCCGTAGCCGCCACCGCCGCCGTAGGGCGGGCCGCTCATCGGCGCACCCGGCATCGGCGAGCCCGGCATGGCCATCGGCGAGCCCGGCATCGGGGCGCCCGGCATCTGCTGGCCGTAACCGCCACGCGGGTCCCGGTCGGGCATACGGATCTCGGCGGTCATGTCCGCCTTACCGTGCCGGCCGGCCTCGAAGCCGTCGTAACCGCCCTGGTCGTAGCCACTCGGGTCATAGCCGGGCTGCTGGGTGGGGCGCTGCGGCAATTGCGGGGGCTGCTGCTGGCCGTAGCCGGTCGGCTCGTCGTAGCGGCCGTACGGGTCCGGGCCCGGCGGCAGCTGCTGCGGCTGACGCTGCGGGATCTGGGGCGGCATCATCCGGTCGTCGCGCATCGGGGCCTGGAGCCGCTCGGTCGGCGGCGACGCCATCCGTGCCGCGGGGTTCATCCCACCCGGCATGCCCTGCGGCTGGCCGGGGTAGCCCTGCGGCTGACCCGGGTAACCCTGCGGCTGCTGAGGCTGGCCCGGCATGCCACCCGGACCGCCGGGGCCGCCCGGGCCTCCCTGTCCGAAGCCGCCGCGGTCGAAGCCGCCACGGTCGAAGCCCTGTCCGCCGCCCTGGCCCATAGCAGGTGGCCCGGAGGCCGGGGTCGCGGTGAGGCCGCTGCGCATCGAGTCGCGCATCGGGTCCGGTGCGGGACGCCCGCCCCGCTCCTCGAACTCGGCGAGCTGCCGCTCGACCCGGTCGAGGTGCAGGTCGACCTGCCACTCGTCGTAGCCGCCGAACCGCACCCGGAAGACGACGTCGTGCACCTCCTGCGCGCCGACCGGCGGGCCGACCTGCTCGCCGGCCAGGGTCGCCTCGACCCGGTCCAGGAAAGCGTCGACCTCATCGACCTTGTAGCCACGCCGCAGCGCACGCCTTCGGAAACGCTGCCCCTGACTCGTCACAACGTCTCCCACTCCGCTCGCTGGGACCTGAGCCCAGTCACTGTGCCACCTCCGCGTCGGCTGCGGCGCCCCCTGCGCTCGCGTCCGTCAGCTCACCCGCGGCCAGCTGGCCGCACGCGCCGTCGATCTCCCGCCCCCGGGTATCGCGTACCGTCGTCGAAACGCCGGCCTCCTGCAACCGGCGGACGAACTCGCGCTCGACCGGTTTCGGGCTCGCATCCCACTTACTGCCCGGCGTCGGGTTCAGCGGGATGAGATTCACATGGGCCAGCTTGCCTTTCAGAAGACGGCCGAGCAGGTCGGCACGCCAGGGCTGATCGTTTACGTCCCTGATCAGGGCGTATTCGATGGAAACCCGACGGCCGGTCTGAGCCGCGTAATCAAACGCGGCATCGAGCACCTCGGCCACCTTCCAACGCTGGTTGACGGGCACAAGCTCATCGCGCAGATCATCATCGGGGGCATGAAGTGACAGCGCAAGAGTCACTGAGAGCTGTTCAGCGATCAACCGGCGCATAGCGGGCACCAAACCCACCGTGGACACCGTGATGTGCCGTTGCGAGAGCCCCAGACCCTCCGGGGCCGGGCTCGTCAGCCGCCGGACCGCCTCGATGACCCGTGGATAGTTCGCCAGCGGCTCGCCCATCCCCATGAACACCACGCGCGACAGGCGCGGCGGCGAACCGGTCACCGCACCGGACGCGGCCACCCCTGCCAGGTAGACCACCTGATCGACGATCTCGGCCACCGACAGGTTGCGGGTCAGGCCCTGCTGGCCGGTCGCGCAGAACGGGCACGCCATGCCGCAACCGGCCTGGCTCGAGACACAGGCCGTCACCCGGTCGGGGTAACCCATCAGGACGCTCTCCACGAGCGCGCCGTCGTGCAGCCGCCACAGTGTCTTGCGGGTCGCCCCGTCGTCGCACGCCTGCTCCCGGATCGGGGTGAGCAGCGTGGGCAGCAGGTCGGCGGTGAGCTTGTCGCGGGAGCCGGCCGGGAGGTCGGTCATCGCGGCGGCGTCGCGCACGAGGCGGCCGAAGTAGTGGGTGGAGAGCTGCTTGGCGCGGAACGCCGGCTCACCCAGACTCGCGACGGCGCTCTTGCGTCCGGCGAGGTCGAGGTCGGCGAGATGGCGCGGGGGCATGCTGGGACGGCGGCGGGTCTTCACCGCGTCGGGTTGATCGGGACTGATCGGGATGACCGGAAGAATCGTCATGGCGTATCCAGTCTCCCACGTCCGCCGAGTCGGTCGCCCACAGCTAGCTCGCGGTGATGATCGAGAAGAGCAGGTAGGCGGTCGGGACGGCGAACAGGATCGAGTCCAGCCGGTCCATCAGGCCGCCGTGCCCGGGCAGCAGATTGCTCATGTCCTTGACCCTCAGATCGCGCTTGAGCATCGACTCGGCCAGATCGCCGAGGACCGCCACCACCGAGATGACCGCACCGAACAGCAGGCCCCAGTAGACCGGGACGTCCAACAGGAAGAAGAGCAGGGCGCCGCTGCCGATCGCGGCGGCCGCCACCGACCCGGCGAAGCCCTCCCACGACTTCTTGGGACTGATCCTCGGAGCCATCGGGTGCTTGCCGAGGAAGACCCCCGCCGCGTAGCCACCCGTGTCGGAGAGGATCACGGCGACCAGAGTGCAGATCACCCGCAGGTGGCCGTCGTCGGAGTCCATCTGCACCAGCAGCGCCGCGAAGCTGAGCAGGAACGGCCCGTAGGCGGCGATCAGCAGGCTCGGTGTGAAGTCGCGCCGGACCGCGGCCGGGCCGTCGGCCAGCCGCCACAGGGCCGCGGCACCGACCGTGACGAACAGGCCCAGGATCAGCGCGTCGACGCCCTCGAACCAGGCCAGGCCGGTCATCAGCACCCCGCCGGCGATCAGCGGGATGAGCGGCGGGCGGGCGCCGGTGGTCGACAGTGCGCGGGCCATCTCCCACGCGCCGACACCGGACGCCGCGACCAGGACGGCGAGCAGTGCGATCGGCTGGATCAGCAACGAGGCGAGGACGATCAGGCCCAGGCTCACGCCGACCGCGATGGCGGCGGGCAGGTTGCGGCCCGCGCGACCGCCACCCTGCGGCTTGCGACCACGACCGGCCCGGCGACGGCCCCTGGCACCGCCCTTGCCCGGCTCCGCGTCCGGAGCGTCCGGCTCGGTCATCGAAGCCGTTCCGGGGAACGCACGGACGGCCTCGCTGTGCCGGAGAGCGGCATGGGGTTCCTCTGACTCATGGGCGAACGGCGCCGGCACGCTGGTGTCGTCGCCGGGGATCTGCCGGGCACGGGGATCGACGTAGGACATCAGGCCTCGGGCACGGTGCCGGGCGGTGTGGCCGCCGAACGCGATGACAAAGCCGAACCCCTACCTGCCGGAATCTCCACTCGTGCCCCGCGGCGGCTGTCGCGCCCACGGGGAGCCGAGCAGAGCGTACTGCAAAGGTGACGTCTGAACAGCTGTCGAGGTGGCGGGCAATTTAACCACCCGTGAACCAGTACTGGCCGGACAGAGGAGAAGCCCGGTCCCTGAAGGTGAGGGGTCCCGGGCTTCCGACGATGCTCAGACCTCGAGGAGCTCGGCTTCCTTGTGCTTGACGAGCTCGTCGATGACGGCGACGTATCGGTGCGTCACGTCGTCGAGCTCCTTCTCGGCGCGACGGCCGTCGTCCTCACCGGTCTCGCCGTCCTTGACCAGCTTGTCGAGCTGGTCCTTGGCCTTGCGGCGCACGTTGCGGATCGCAACACGGCCGTCCTCGGCCTTGCCCCGGGCCACCTTGATCATCTCGCGGCGGCGTTCCTCGGTCATCTGCGGGAGGTGGATGCGCAGCTGCGTACCCTCGTTGTTGGGGTTGACTCCCAGGTCCGAGTCACGGATAGCCCGCTCGATCGGGCCCAGCTGGGACGCGTCGTAGGGCTTCACGATGACCATGCGCGGCTCCGGGACGCCGACGGAGGCCATCTGCGTCACCGGCGTGGGCGCGCCGTAGTAGTCGACCAGGATCTTGGAGAACATCGCGGGAGTAGCCCGGCCGGTCCGGATGGCGGCGAACTCCTCCTTGGCGTGCTCGACCGCGCTCTCCATCTTCTCCTCGGCCTCGAAGAGGGTTTCCTCGATCACCGGCTCTTCTCGCCTCCTTGCTGTCTTCGGTGGTGCGGGATGTGGGGACGTGGGACGCGACTTCAGTCGGCGGTGATCAGGGTGCCGATCCGCTCGCCGGCGCACGCACGCACGATGGTGTCGTCGCCCTCCGCGCCGAAGATCAGCATCGGCAGCTTGTTCTCCTGACAGAGGCTGAAGGCGGCCTGGTCGGCGACCCGCAGCCCGCGCAGGAGGACCTCCTGGAAGGTGATGGATTCCAGCTTGCTGGCGGTCGGGTCGACCCGCGGGTCGGCGGTGTAGACGCCGTCCACACCGTTCTTGCTCATCAGCACCATGTCCGCGCGGATCTCGAGCGCGCGCTGGGCGGTGACGGTGTCGGTGGAGAAATACGGCATCCCGGCGCCAGCGCCGAAGATGACGACACGGCCCTTCTCCAGGTGCCGGATGGCACGCAGCGGGAGGTAGGGCTCGGCGACCTGGGCCATCGTGATGGCGGTCTGCACGCGGGTCTCGATGCCCTCCTTCTCCAGGAAGTCCTGGAGCGCCAGGCAGTTCATCACCGTGCCGAGCATGCCCATGTAGTCGGCCCGGTTGCGGTCCATCCCGCGTTTCTGCAGCTCGGCGCCACGGAAGAAGTTGCCGCCGCCGACCACGACCGCGACCTGGATGCCGCGGCGCGTGACCGTGGCGATCTGCTTGGCCAGTGACTGCACCACATCGGGCTCGACCCCGACGTCGCCGCCACCGAAGACCTCGCCGGACAGTTTGAGGACGACCCGCCGTGGCCGCATGGTCGGCGGGTTCTGATCGTCAACCGTGGCGGACTGCTCGGTCACCATCGTCATGAGACCCGCCTTTCCCTTTTCCATCTGCTAAGAGACCTTATGCGACCGGGAGGCCGGGCGCTCAATCGCGTACCCGACCTCCCGACGCATTGCTTTCGGTACTGCCTTACTCCTGGCCGACCTCGAACCGGACGAACCGGGTGATCTCGATTCCAGCCTCGGCGGCGATCTGCTTGACCGTCTTCTTGTTGTCGACGACCGAAGCCTGCTCCAGCAGGACGAAGTCCTTGAAGAAGGAGTTCACGCGACCTTCGATGATCTTGGGCAGAGCCTGCTCGGGCTTGCCCTCCTCACGAGCGGTCTGCTCGGCGACACGGCGCTCGGTCTCGACGACCTCGGCCGGCACCTCCTCACGGCTGAGGAACTTCGGCCGCATCGCGGTGATCTGCATGCCGATGCCGCGGGCGTCCGAGTCGGCCGCCTCGTCGTTCTTGCCGGAGTACTGCACCAGGACGCCGACCTGCGGCGGCAGGTCCTGCGCCTTGCGGTGCAGGTAGACCGCGACGGTGCCGTCGACGATCGTGAAGCGGTTCACGACGATCTTCTCGCCGATCTTCGCGGCGTACTCCTCGACGGTGTCGGCGACGGTCTTGCCGTCCTCGAGCGTCGCGGCGAGCAGCGCGGCGGCGTCGGCGACCTTGTTCTGCTCGCCGAACTCGACCAGGCGCTGGCCCAGGGCCACGAAGTCGGGGGTCTTGGCGACGAAGTCGGTCTCGCAGTTCAGCTCGAGCAGCGCGCTGCCGGAGTGGCTGACGATGCCGTTGGCGGCGGTACGGCCGGCCCGCTTGCCGACGTCCTTGGCACCCTTGATGCGCAGGAACTCGACGGCCTTCTCGAAGTCGCCCTCGGACTCCTCGAGCGCCTTCTTGCAGTCCATCATGCCGGCACCGGTGAGGTCGCGGAGCTTCTTGACGTCCGCGGCGGTGTAGTTAGCCATGACTCTTCTCTCGATGTCAGTCGGTCGACTTACTCAGCGGCGACAGCGGCAGGAGCAGCAGCGGCAGCGGGAGCAGCAGCAGCGGCAGCCGGCTCCTCGGCCTTCTTCTCGGCGCCCTCGTAGAGGTCGCGCTCCCACTCGGGCAGCGGCTCACCGGCGGCGACGGTACCGGCCTCGGGCTTCTCGTCGGCGTTGCCGCCACGGCCACGGCCGGAGCGGGCGATCAGACCATCGGCGACGGCGGCCGCGATGACCTTGGTCAGCAGCTCGGCGGAACGGATCGCGTCGTCGTTGCCCGGGATCGGGAAGTCGACCTCGTCCGGGTCACAGTTGGTGTCCAGCACCGCGATGACCGGGATGTTGAGCTTCCGGGCCTCGTCGACCGCGATGTGCTCCTTCTTGGTGTCCACGACCCAGATCGCCGACGGCGTCTTGGTCATGTCACGCAGACCACCGAGGGTCTTGGTGAGCTTGGTCTTCTCGCGGAAGAGCTGGAGGGTCTCCTTCTTGGTGTAACCCGCGGCGGTGCCGGTCAGGTCACCCAGGGCCTCGAGCTCCTTCATGCGCTGAAGACGCTTGTACACCGTCTGGAAGTTGGTCAGCATGCCACCGAGCCAGCGGTGGTTGACGTACGGCTGGCCGACCCGCGTCGCCTGCTCGGCGATGGCCTCCTGGGCCTGCTTCTTGGTACCGACGAAGAGGATGTGGCCACCCTCGGCGACGGTGTCACGCACGAAGCTGTACGCCTTCTCGATGTAGTCGAGGGTCTGGCGCAGGTCGATGATGTAGATACCGTTGCGCTCGGTGAAGATGAAGCGCTTCATCTTCGGGTTCCACCGCCGGGTCTGGTGCCCGAAGTGGACACCGCTCTCCAGCAGCTGGCGCATGGTCACTACGGCCATGGTTGTTACTCCCTGATCTTCCCCGGTTGTCACACTCGTCGGCGACGAGCGTCCTGGCGCCTTGTCGGCGGCCACGGTCGGACCCGATGACGATCGGGACCAGGGAGGGCCGCCGCCGAGGTCCGCTTACGCTGGGTGACCAGGAAGCGGGCGTTCGGAGGGCACGCGAGGTCGACCGCCTGGGCGGTCGCCGTTGACAAGCATACGCCAAGCCACCGGGCGCTCCGGTTCGCCCTCACGTCTAGCACGTCCCGGCCTGTGCGACACCTTCGTCCACACCGCCGCGAAATCCACAGGGCGTCGCGCGCCGTGACCGGATTCCTGTGAACGTCGCACGCCATGACGACTCAGCGACGGGCGATCGGCGCCTACGGCGAGCGGCTGGCCGCCCGGTATCTGCAGGAGATCGGTCTCACACTGCTGCAACGCAACTGGCGCTGCTCCGAGGGTGAGATCGACCTCATCCTGCGCGACGGCGACGGCCTGGTCTTCTGCGAGGTGAAGACCCGGCGCACGGCGACCTTCGGCCCACCGGCGGCGGCCGTCGATCACCGGAAGGTGCGCCGGTTACGGCAGCTGGCCTCCAGGTGGCTTTCCGAGTCGGGGGTACGCGCGGAACACATCCGTTTCGACGTGATGGAGGTCCTGCCGCAACGCCGCGGCGCCACCCGTCTGGTCCACATCCGGGGCGCGTTCTGATGAGCTACGCACGGGTGCTCTGCGCCGGGCTCGTCGGCGTCGCCGGCCACGTGGTGGAGGTGGAGGCCGACCTCTCCAACGGCCTGCCCACCCTGGTGCTCACCGGGCTGCCGGACACCTCGCTCAACGAGGCCCGCGACCGGGTGCGCGCCGCGATCGTGAACTCCGGCCACGACTGGCCCCAGCGGCGGATCACCGTGAACCTGCTGCCCGCGGCCCTGCCGAAGCACGGCAGCGGATTCGATCTTCCGGTCGCCGCCGCGGTGCTCGTCGGAGCCGGTTCCCTACCACCGGAACGGCTCGGCGGGGTGGCGCTGATCGGCGAACTCGGCCTCGACGGGACGGTCCGGCCGGTGCGAGGTGTGCTGCCGATGGTCGCCGCGGCGGCGCGGGCCGGAGTCGGCCGGGTGATCGTGCCGCTGGGCAACGCGTGCGAGGCCACCGTCGTCCCCGGGGTGACGGTGCGTGCCGTGGACACACTGCACCGGCTCATCGAGTACGCCCGGGGTGCCGGCACACTCCTGGACCCTCCGGCCGTACCGCCGGCACCTCTGCCGCCGGGTCCGGACCTGGCCGATCTCGCCGGGCAGGAGACCGGGCGGTACGCCTTGGAGATCGCCGCGGCCGGTGGGCACCATCTGGCCCTGTTCGGCCCGCCCGGCGCCGGCAAGACGATGCTCGCCGAGCGGCTGCCGACCATCCTCCCCGAGCTCGACGACGACGCTGCCCTCGAAGTGACAGCGCTGCAGTCGATCGCCGGGATCCTGCCACCGGACGGGCGGCTCGTCCGCAGGCCGCCGTTCCAGGCCCCGCATCACAGCTCCACCCTCGCCGCCCTGGTCGGCGGCGGTTCCGGGCTGATCCGGCCGGGCGCGCTCTCGCTGGCCCACCGCGGAGTCCTGTTCCTCGACGAGGTGCCCGAGATGGGCCGGGCCACCTTGCAGGCACTGCGGCAACCGCTGGAGAGCGGACGGGTCGTCCTGTCCCGGGCCCGCGGGACCGTCGAGTACCCGGCACGGGCCCAGCTCGTGGTTGCCGCCAACCCCTGCCCGTGCGCCTCACCGGCAGGAGATCAGGCCTGCCGGTGCGGGCCCACCGTGCGACGGCGTTACCTCGGCCGGCTCTCCGGGCCGCTGCTCGACCGCATCGACATGCGGGTCAACCTGCTCCCGGTCCGCGCGGCGCAGCTCCTGGTCGACTCCGAACCGGCCGAGCCGTCGGCGACCGTCGCGGCACGGGTCGCCCGGGCGCGGGCCGCGGCGGCCGAGAGGTGGGCGCCGGGCGGATGGCGGACCAACGCGGAGGTGCCGGGGCCGACCCTGCGGCGGGCGCCGTGGCGGCTGCCGGGCCGGGACACCGCGGTGCTGCACAGTGCGCTCGATCGAGGCGTCCTGTCGGCGCGTGGCTATGACCGGTGCCTGCGATTGGCCTGGACCGTGGCGGATCTCGACGGCCGTTCGCGCCCGTCGGAGGGCGACGTCTGCGAGGCCTATCAGCTGCGGATGGGGGAGGCCAATGTCCGCGGCTCCCGGTGACTGCCTTCTGGCGTACCCGTTCCGTCCGCTCCTTCCACCCTGTCTCGTCCGTCTCCCGTTCCTCCGGCGTCTCCGCCGACCGGCCCGCTCAGCTCCGCCACCCTCCACCCGTCTTCTTTCCGGGGCCTTCTCTGATCGGAGAATCTCGTGAACCTCTCAGTGCTGGACCGGCCCGGGCGAGGACCGCGATGAGCGGTGCTGAGGACCGCGCCGCCCGGGCGGCGCTCACCTGGCTGGCGGAGCCCGGCAACCGTGCGGTCTGGACGCTGGTCGAGGAGACCGGCGCACCGGCCGCCCTGGAGCTGCTGCTCAGTGGTGACGTCCCGGACAACCGCCTGCGCGGCGCGGTCTCCGCACGGCTCGCGGCCGGTGATCCACGCCGGATGGCCGAGATCGCGCTGCGCCGAGCGGAGCGTCTCGGCGCCCGTCTGGTCGTGCCCTCGGACGAGGAATGGCCACGCCGGGTCACCGACCTGGCCGGGCTGGAACTGGATACCGCCGGCCGGATCAACTTCGACATCCGGCCGCCGCTGTGCTTCTGGGTCCGCGGGGCGTGGCCGCTCGGCGAGGCACTGGAACGTTCGGTCGCGATCGTCGGCGCGCGGGCCGCCACCGGTTACGGAGTGAACGTCACCAGCGAGATGGCGTACGCGATCGGCCGCGACGGGTGGACGGTGCTCTCCGGAGGAGCGTTCGGTATCGACGCGGCGGCCCACCGAGGGGCGCTCGCCGCGGGTGGCCCGACCGTGGCGGTGCTGGCGTGCGGTGTCGATCGCCCGTACCCGATCGGGAACTCGGCGATGTTCGAGCAGATCATCGAGACCGGGCTGCTGATCAGCGAATGGCCGATCGGCGCCGAGCCACTGCGGCACCGGTTCCTGATCCGGAACCGGGTGATCGCCGCGAGCACCGCGGGCACGGTCGTCGTCGAAGCGGCCGCGCGCAGCGGCGCGACACAGACGATGAGCAGGGTGCTGGCGCTGGGACGGCCCGCGATGGTGGTACCCGGACCTGTGACGTCGGCGATGTCCGTCGGATGCCACGAGATCCTGCGGAGCAACCCGTTCGCGCGGGTGGTCACCTCGGCTGCCGAGGTGCTGGAGGAGATCGGCCACATCGGTGAATACCTCGCCGAACCGCCACGCGGGCCGCAGCGCCGGCACGATCACCTCGACGAGGAGACCGCGCTCGTACTCGAGGCCCTCCCCCGGAAGGGATCGGTCACGCCGGAGCAGTTGGCTGCCGAGGCACGGCTGCACCTCCGGACCGTCCTGCGGCGCCTGTCACTGCTGGAGGTGGCGGGCCTGGTTACGCGTACGGCCGAGGGCGTCTCGCTCGTTCCCCGGCAGGTCCCGCCGGACCCGCCCGCGGAGAGGCGGACTTCTGCCGTACCCGAGCGGTCATCGCCTGTCTCCGGGCAGACTTCATCGGTATCCGAGCAGGACTAAAGGCCGCGATGCCGACTGATCGGACAATCCGCATCAGTTTGCGGGCATGACTGTGACCGGCCCGTCGTGAGCCGGCCGCCGCACGAACGGCGACCGGCTCAGGGCCGGCTTCGGTCACCGCCGTGACCGGACGGATCAGTCCTCTGACTCGTCCAGGTCCCGGCGATGAACCTTCATCCATGCCTCGACGTCCTCGGTCAGCCATACCTTGCCTTGCGCAAGATCGGCCACAGGCTTCGGAAAATCGGCACGGCTCGTGATCTGGTACGCCCGCTGTCGGCTTACTCCGCCCAGACGGATGCGGATTTCGTGCGCCCCCATGAGGCGGATCGGCTTCACTCCCACATGATCGACCGTAGGCGTGAGACTATTAGTCCCTTACAAAGTTGTTAGAAGACAGCTAGTCCGTGGTCAACTAAGGTGGTCCTATGACTAGAAGGCGACGGACTAGCGATCCGGTTCCCCACCACCCGAACCATCGGCGCGATTGGCGGACCCTCTGGCGCAGGTGCATCTGCGGGCTTCCGGCCCCCTGCATCGACCGTTTCCCACCATCGCCTCCGCCGCCCTACCCACGCCGCACCTACATCGCCCCCGAGCAGCGGATACAGGGCAGTGGCGGGCTCTACCGATCGCGGGCCGCCGGCCCCGGCGCGGGCGTCGCACCGGATTCCGGCAGCACCGAGATCCCCGCCCGCACCGCACATCCGGACTCGAACGTGGGCCGCGCCGGCCGCCTCACGCCGGCCCAGGAACACCGGGCGAATGAGGGAGCGCGGCAGCCGTCCCAGCGACGGCACCGCAATCACTGACATTTCGTCACCCGACCGGCCGACCCACTGACGGGGGAATTTTCTTTGTCCACGGCACCGGAACACGAGCACCTGCACGACCGTCCTCATTGGCGATGCCGGGTCTGCGGGCATCCGTGGCCCTGTACCGACGCCCGGGCGACCCTTCTCGATGAGTACCGCGCCTATCCGTCCCTGCTGAAGATCTACCTGTCCGCCCAGATGTACGACGCTCTCGACGACTTCACCGTGGGCGGCCACTCCCCGCCGCTGGACCTGTACGAGCGTTTCCTCTCCTGGATCAGGGACCACCCGTCGACCTGAACGGCTGCCCACCCTCCACCCGTCCTCGCCGGCCGCAGCCGGACCGGGTGCCTCTCGCCGTCCCCAGTCCTTCCGTCACTGCGATACCGGAGGAACCGTCTCGCGGAACGGGCCCAGCGCTGAGCCAAGCTGTTCTCGCGTCGTACCTGACCGAGGAACCGTGCCGCAGGCAGTTGTGCCGCGCCGGACTCCTCCGCGGCCTGCGGCGGCTCGTGCCACGGCATGCCCATCTCCGCAGCCACCGCTCCGGACAGGTCACGTGGGCCGTCAGCGGCCCGCCTGCCACTGGGGCGGCGGTCCGGGGCTGGCATGTAGGAATGTCGTTACAACATGACAGGACGCCGGGGCACGTAAAATAATTACTATGATCGATCCTTCGGCGGACCGTGCGGTGTTCCGCCAGTTGGCTGACCTGCTACGCGGGCAGATCGAGAGCGGCGAGCTCGCGCCGGGCGACCCGCTGCCCAGCGAGTTGCGACTGGGCGAGGATCACCACATCAGCCGGACCACGGTGCGGCAGGCCATCGCGCAGCTCCGCAGCGAGGGCCTGGTCACCGTGGACAGGCCGCGCGGGACGTTCGTCCGTGTCTCGGAACCGGTCGAGGTCGTCGTGCTCAGCAGTGGTGAACGGGCGGGCGCGCGCATGCCCACCGATACGGAACGCCGGAGGTTCAACCTGCGTGAAGGCGTTCCCGTCCTGGTGGTGACCGCGCCGGACGGCACACAGACCGCCTACCCCGCGGATCGATACCAGCTCGCCCTCCCCTGACCCCCGAGGCGCCGCCCTATCAGCGTTGCGCGGCACCTCGGCAACCATCTGAGAGCTCTCCCAGCGCTGCGGCCAGACCCGGCTCCCCGCGCCCGGATGGCCTGAAAGCTGTCCCATCGCTGCGGCCGGACGCGCGTCCCGGCACCGGGTGGGAAGGCGAACCGGTCCGGTCAGGTCCGGGTTCGGCGGCGGTAGCCTCGGCCCGCGTGCCAGGACTCGATCACCAGATGGTCGGCGGGGGTGCCGACATATGTCAGGGCAACCTCGTCGATGTCGATGCGGAAGAAGGCCGCGTCCGCGTGTGGGGTGTCGGGTGGGAGCGGCATCTCGACCGCCCGGCCGGACAGCTTGGCATCGCCAGGGCCGCTCGCCGGGTCGTCGGCGGGTGGCTCCAGAGTGGGGCTGTGCATCGCGATGCGTGGGTCGCGGCGGAGATCCAGCAGTTTCACCGCGCCGGGCATCGAGCCGAGGGTGAGCTCGCCGTCGGTGAACTGCGCCTCGGTCGCGCTGATCCGGGGTGAGCCGTCCCGGCGCAGCGTGGCGATCGTCTTGTTGGTGCCCGCCTCGAAGAGTGCCCGCACACGGGCCGCGAACTCCGGGGCGTCCTTCTCGATTTCCTCCCAGCGTGCCATGCCGACGACGTTAGACCCCGGGTATGACAGAAACGCCGCGTCCGGAGCTTGACCGGACGCCCGGTGGGGATGGACGGTCTGGGGCGATGGGGATTCGGGAACTGCACGAGCGGCTGCCGGCGGCCCTCCGGGCGGCGGTGGACGACTTCGGCCGCCACCTCGCCGGGGTCGAGGGACGGTCGGAGCACACGGTCCGGGCCTATGTCGGGGATGTCGTGTCGCTTCTCGACCATGCCGCCTACGAGGGCCGGGTGACCGTCGCCGAGCTGGACATCATGGTTCTGCGCGGGTGGCTCGCGGCGCGGATGGGATCGGGTGCGGCCAGGTCCTCGCAGGCGCGGCGGGCCGCGGCGGCACGGGCCTTCACCGGCTGGGCACACCGGACCGGGCTCTCGGCGGAAGATCCGGGAGCGCAGCTGGCCAGCCCGCGCGCGCATCGAAGCCTGCCCACGGTGCTCCGCGCCGACCAGGCCGCCGAGCTGATGGAGTCGGCCGGCCGTCCCGCCGACGCCGCCGGCGTGGAAAGAACAGGTGTCCCGGACAACGACAGAACGCCCGGCACCGCGACGGAGGAGGAGACAGCGAACGAAGACAGAACGTTCGTTCTGGGTAGGGAGGACACGCCGACCGGCAACGCGCTGGCCCTCCGCGACCGAGCGGTACTGGAACTCCTCTACGCCACAGGAATCCGCGTAAGTGAGCTCTGCTCCCTGAACCGGGCCGACATAGACCACGCACGCCAGGTAGTACGAGTCTTCGGCAAGGGTGCCAAGGAGCGTGCCGTCCCCTTCGGCCACCCCGCCGAGCGGGCGCTCGAGACCTGGCTGCGCCGAGGTCGACCGGAGCTGGTGGCCCGCCCCAGCCGGGACGCGCTGTTCCTGGGTGTCAAGGGCGGTCGCCTGCAGCCGACGGTGGTCCGGCGGATCGTGGCGAACGCGGCGCGGGCCGCGGGGCTGCCGCACACCAGCCCGCACGACCTGCGGCACTCGGCGGCCACCCATCTGCTGGACGGGGGCGCGGATCTGCGAGCCGTGCAGGAGCTGCTGGGGCACAGTTCGCTGGCGAGCACCCAGATCTACACGCACGTGTCGACGGAACGGCTCCGGGCGGCGTTCAATCAGGCGCATCCACGGGCCTGACATCGTACGATCCGAGGCATGAGCGCTGCGGAACACGCATGATCGATCCGCCCCGGCCGGTCCCGGGCGCCCGTCTGCTCTTCTCGCTGGACCCGTCGGTGTCCTATCTCAACCACGGCTCCTTCGGGGCGCTCCCGATCAGCGTGCAACGCGCCCAGCAGCGGCTCCGCGACGAGATGGAGGCCAATCCGCTGCGGTTCTACGGCACCGGGCTGATGGACCGGATCCTCCACAGCCGACGGCATCTGGCGACCTTCCTGGGCGCGGACCCGGACGGCAGCGCGCTGGTGCCGAACACGACGGCGGCGGTGTCGCTGGTGCTGCAGTCCATGCGGCTGGGGCCGGACGACGAGGTGCTGCTCAGCGATCACGCCTACGGTGCGGTGGCGATGGCGGTACGGCACCGGTGCCGGCAGACGGGGGCGAGCGCACGGACGGTGGCGGTGCCGCTGGGGCTGTCCGCGGCGCAGACGGTGGCACGGGTCCGGGCGGCGTTGCGGCCGGGTCGCACGCGGTTGCTCGTCATCGACCAGCTGGCGTCGGCCACTGCTTCGCTCTTTCCGGTACGCGAGATCGTCGCCGCCGCGGGGGAGCAGGACATCCCGGTGCTGGTCGACGCCGCGCACGTGCCGGGCATGCTGCCGGTGGACGTGTCGGTGATCGGTGCCGACTTCTGGGTCGGGAACCTGCACAAGTGGGGCTGGGCACCGCGCGGCACCGCCCTGCTGCACGTGGCCCCGGCCTGGCGGCGCCGGATCGAGCCGCTGGTGGTGTCGTGGGAGCACGAGCAGGGCTTCCCGCGGGCCGTCGAGTTCCAGGGCACGATCGACTACACCCCGTGGCTCGCGGCCCCGGCCGGGCTCTTTGCGCTGCGCACGCTCGGCCTGGAATTGGTCCGCGAGCACAACGAGGCGCTCGTCTCGTACGGCCAGAGGGTTGTCGGTGAGGCCCTCAACCTCGCGCCCGCCGACCTGCCGCATCCCGGCGGACCGGGGGTGGCGATGCGGGTGGTGCCGTTGCCGGGCGGGCTGGCGTCGACCTTTCCGGAGGCGCAGGCGTTGCGGCAGCACATCGCCGAGAAGCTGGCGGCGGAGGTGGCGGTGAACGCCTGGGGTGGCCGGGGTCTGCTCCGGTTGAGCGCGCAGGTCTACAACAGGCCGGAGGAGTACGACCTGCTGGCCGAGCGCCTGCCGCCACTGCTCGCGGCCTTCCGGAAGTAGGTCTGCAGCGGCAGCAGCCGCACCCGGCCGAGCCCCAGCAACGCCAGCGGGTCGAGGTAGACGTCGCCACGGCGGAGTCCCCAGTGCAGGCAGGCGGCCACGGGACAGCCGGGATGTCCGGCCTCGAGAGCACCGATCGGCCCGCCCGCGCTGACCCGGTCGCCGGTCCGCACGGTTGCGGTGACCGGCTCGTAGGTGGTGCGCAGCCCGCCCGCGTGCAGGATGCTGATCACGCCGCGCCCGGCCAGCGCCTGCGCGTAGACGACGACGCCGTCCCCGGCCGCCCGCACCCGCGCGCCCGGCGAGGATCCGAGATCGACACCGCGGTGTCCGGGCAGCCAGCGCTGGGGCGGCGGCTCGAAGCGGCGCAGCACCTGCGGTGGGGCGACCGGCCAGCGATATCGCGGCTCAGCGAGCGGCAGGGGAAGCAGAAGCAGCGGGATCAATACGGCGGCGAGAGCAGGCATGCCGCCGAGAGTGCCGGGCCGCGACCCGGTGGGCGACCGCCCCTGTGGACGACCGCGGATTGTGGATGGCCGTCAGCTGCCGAAGCCGGCGTCGTCGGGCAGGGAGATGTCGGGTTTCTCCAGCTCCTCGACGTTGACGTCCTTGAACGTCATGACGCGGACGTTCTTGACGAACCGGGCCGGTCGATACATGTCCCAGACCCAGGCGTCGTGCATCTCGACCTCGAAATACACCTCGCCGTCGGAGTTACGCACGTGCAGGTCGACCTGATTGGCCAGGTAGAACCGGCGCTCGGTCTCCACCACGTAGGAGAACTGGCGGACGATGTCGCGGTACTCCCGGTAGAGCTGCAGCTCCATCTCGGTCTCGTACTTCTCGAGATCCTCTGCGCTCATCGTTTCTCGCCCTCCATGGCACTATCTTCCCCCACCGACGGCAACGGCTGAGGCTGCTCGCCCGACGCCACGCCGACGGTACCCTCAGGCGCCTGCAGAATCAGCAGCGGCTCGGTAACGGATACATCGTCGAACAAAGACGGCGCCGGTGACGAGGCGGGTCGCCGGGCCCGTGGCGGACGGTTGCCGCGTCCCGAGGCGGCGGCGACGTTCACATACGAGAACCGGTGCTCGGAGCACGGTCCGTGGGTGGTGAGCGCGGTGCTGTGCTCCTCCGTGATGTAGCCCTTGTGCACCGCGAACCCGTAGGCGGGGAACTTCTCGTCCAGCTCGACCATGAGCCGGTCCCGGGTGACCTTGGCCAGGACGCTCGCCGCGGCGACGCAGGCCGCCACCCGGTCGCCCTTCCACACCGCGAGGCCGGGAACGCCCAGGCCGTCGACCGGGAAGCCGTCGGTCAGCACGTACTCCGGGCGGACGGTGAGCGACGCCAGTGCCCGGCGCATCGCTGCGAGGTTGCAGACGTGCAGGCCACGGGCATCGACCTCGGTCGGCGGGATGATCATCACGGACCAGGCCAGCGCCTTCGCGACCACCTGCTCGTAGACGCGCTCGCGGGCGGCGGGGGTCAGCAGTTTCGAGTCGGCCAGGCCGGGGATCTCGCCGCGCCGGCCCTCGGGCAGGATCGCGGCGGCCGCGACCAGCGGTCCGGCACAGGCTCCGCGCCCGGCCTCGTCGGCGCCGGCCACATGCCGGAAGCCACGGCGCTGCAACGCCTGCTCGAGGGCGTAGAGGCCGGCCTCGCGGCGGACGACGGTGCGTGGTGGGGCCAACATCTCAAGAACCTTCGGGTACGGCATCGACGGTGAGCCGCCGCAGCAGCGCGGCCAGGTCGACCGGGAAGATCTCCTCGCTGCTCGCCTCGATCTCGGCGGCCGACCACCATCGATGTTCGGTGATGGTGCGCCGTTCCTCCTCGTCCATCCCGGCCGTGTCGACCTGCCAGTCGGCCACCCGGAGCAGGTAGAAGTCCTGCTCCTGACGATAGTCGCGGCCGTCGTAGGTGAACTCGGTCACCTCGTGGCGGACGGGCTCGCCGAGCTCGGCAGGGGACGCCCGCAGGCCGGTCTCCTCGAGCAACTCGCGGCAGGCGGCCTCGACGGGCGTCTCGCCCTCGTCGAGCCCGCCGCCGGGGGTGAACCACCAGCGCAGCCCGGGCCGCCCCGGGTCGCCCCCGTGCAGCAGCAGAACGCGGCCGGCCAGATCGACCAGGAGAATCCGGCCGGCGCGACGGTCAATCACCTCGGTCACGGGACCAAGCCTATTGCGAAGGAATCTATTCGCCCGCGTCGGGGATGGAGTCGAACTCGTCCGGGACGGTGAGCCACGTCGCACGACCGACCGGCCAGAAGATCGTGAAGGCCCGGCCGACCACCGTGTCGATCGGGACGGTCGCCTCGTTGATCTTGCCCGCGTCGTCGGTGGCGGCACTGTCCCGGTAGTGCTGGAGCGAGTCACCGGAGGCCTGCCGGTGGTCGCCCATCACCCACAGGCGGCCCTCCGGGACGGTGATGTTGAAGTCGTGACTGGCGACCTGGTCGCGGGTGCCGTCGGACTCGACGTAGATGTACGGCTCGTCGAGGGACTTACCGTTGATCATCAGGCGGCGCTGGGTGTCGCAGCAGACGACGTTGTCGCCCGGCTGGCCGATGACGCGCTTGATGAAGTCGTCGCCCTCGTTGCCCGACTGCCAGACGCCCGGGGCCTTGAAGACGACGATCTCGCCCCGCCGCGGCTCACGGAAGTCGTAGACGAGCTTGTTGACCAGAACCCTGTCCCACAGCTCGAGGGTGTGCTGCATCGAGGGCGACGGGATGTAGAACGTCTGCAACACGAAGGCGCGCACAAGGATGGCGACGAGGATCGCCACCCCCAGCAAGATGGGTAGTTCACGCCAGAAAGAACCCTGGCGCTTCTCGGTCTGCTCGTCAATCACGCTCGGAGCCTACGTCGTCTGGCCCACAACGACATGCCGGAACGCGCGGATAAAAGCACTCCGAACAGAAGCGGGACCACGTTTGTGGCGGTAGCCGGACGTTCCTCCCGGACCGGGATGGGATGCGCGGCGGCCGCCGACGGGTACTGCTGGGCGAACTGCTTCCAGACGTCGGGCACATCCAGACCGGTGAAACGATCACTCGGCCAGACCACCACGAAGGCCCGGCCGATGATGTTCTCGATCGGCACTGTTCCCTGGCAGCGGGCGTCCTGCGAGACCGAACGGTGGTCGCCCATCACGAACATCTCGCCGGGCGGGACGGTGACCTCGGCGAATCTGCGACTGGTGCACTGGCCGGCGATCGGCGGCTGACTCAGGTCAGAGTTGAAACCCTCGGCGATGTATGGCTCGTCGATGCCGACGCCGTTGACGGTTATCCGTCCCTGCGCGTCGCAGCAGGCGACCTTGTCACCCGGAAGACCGATCACCCGTTTGATGAAGTCGCGCTCACCGGGGCGGCTGACTCCGACCAGGTCGCCGATGGTCCGGCCGAGCTTGGCGAGGAAGGTGTTGCTCACCGCCTCGGTCACCTCGGGCGCCCAGTCCTCGGTGCCGCGGAACACCACGATCTCGCCGCGCAGCGGGTCGCGCATGTCGTACACGACCTTGTTGACCAGCACCCGGTCCTTGATCTCCAGGGTGCTCTGCATCGACCCCGAGGGGATGTAGAAGGCCTGGACCAGAAACGTTCTGATCAGCACCGCCAGGCAGAACGCCACGATCAACAGCAACGGCAACTCCTGCCACAGCGGCATCTCCTTGCGCCTCATGACAGACCGCCGCCGTGCCGGCCGATAGCCTTCCATCGGATCCACGCTTCGCATCTCCCGCCGCCGACCAGGCCCCGGATACAGCACTACCGCCCGAGATTCCCGGCTAGGGGAAGTTACGAGCGGTAGGACTGGAAAGGTTCACCTACAGCGCGTCAGGCACTGGCGCAAGCGTAGTTCGCCCGCGCCGGTTCCTGACGCACCGACTGGATCAGAACCGAGTGGATCAGACGGTCTGCTTCTCCCGAAGCTCCTTGATCTTCGCCTTCTTGCCACGCAGCTCGCGGAGGTAGTAGAGCTTGGCGCGACGGACGTCACCGCGGGTGACGACCTCGACCTTGTCGATCGCCGGGCTGTTGAGCGGGTAGGTCCGCTCGACGCCGACACCGAAGCTGATCTTGCGGACCTTGAAGGTCTCCCGCAGGCCGCTGCCCTGGCGGGCGATCACGACGCCCTGGAAGACCTGGACACGGGACCGGTTACCTTCGACGACCCGTGCGTGCACCTTGACCGTGTCACCGGCCCGGAAGTCCGGAAGGTCGGTGCGCACCGACTGGGCGTCAAGAGCGTCCAGCGTGTTCATCGCTGCATCCTCGTACTCTGTGGCGCGCCGGGAGTTCGGCACGCGGATGGGTGATTCTGACCTTTCGTGACTTCAAAAGGCCCTCGTCCCGTTCCTGCGGCGCAGGACTGAGACGGCAACCTCCCTACTCTGCCACACGCGGAGCCGGGAGCTGTAATCCGGCCTCAGCAAGGGCTTTCCGGTCCTTGGAGTCGAGGTTCTCCGGCGGGTAGGCGGCATACATGTCGGGACGGCGGTCTGCGGTGCGCAGCAGGCTCTGCTCACGGCGCCAGCGGGCGATCCGGCCGTGATCACCCGATCGCAGGATGTCCGGCACCTCACGACCACGCCACGACTGCGGCTTGGTGTAGACCGGGGCCTCCAGCAGGCCGGCGGCGTGCGACTCCTCGGTCAGCGACTCGGCGTTGCCGAGCACCCCCGGCAGCAGGCGGGTGACCGCCTCCATGATCACGATCACCGCGACCTCGCCGCCGAACAGCACGTAGTCGCCGAGGGACACCTCGAGCACCGGCATCCGGTCCGCGGCGTCGTCGATCACCCGTTGGTCGATGCCCTCATAACGGCCACAGGCGAAGACCAGGTGGTCGAGGTCGGCGAGACGCGCGGCGTCGGCCTGGGTGAAGGGTTTCCCCACCGGCGACGGTACGACCAGAGTCGCACCCGGCGAGGCGACGGCGTCCAGGGCCTGCCCCCAGGGTTCCGGGCGCATCACCATGCCCGGCCCACCGCCGTACGGGCTGTCGTCCACCGTCCGATGCACGTCGTACGTCCAGGTACGCAGATCGTGCACGGTCAGGTCGAGTGTCCCGGTGGTCCGCGCCTTGCCGATCAGCGAGAGTTCGAGCGGCGCGAAGTAGTCCGGGAAGATCGAGATGATGTCGACCTTCACAGGAGAACCTTCACAGATCGAGGAGGCCTTCCGGGAGGTCGACGACGATCCGGCCGCCACGCAGGTCCACGATCGGGACCATCACGGTGACGAACGGGATCAGGGCGGTACCGCCGCCCTTCTTCGCGAGCACGATCAGATCCGACGACGGAGCGTGCTCGATCCGCTGGACCGTGCCGTGCTCGGTGCCGTCCGCGGACTCCACGCGCAGCCCGACGAGCTGGTGGTCGTGGAACTCCTCCGGGTCCTCCGGCGGTGCCAGGCCGGCGCTGTCCACCTGGAGAAAGACACCCTTCAACGCCTCGGCGACGTTGCGGTCGTGGATGCCCTCGAAGACGGCGATGCCGCGGCCCTGATGCCAGCGGATCGACTCGAGGACGAGCTCTTTCGGAACTTCGAACTTCTCAGACGCGGGGGGCTGAGCACCGGGAGCGGCCGCCGGGCCGGCGCTCACCCGGCGGTCCCTGGGGACCTCCGTGATGAACACCGACCCGGCGGTGAAGCGTTCCTCGGGCTCGTCGGTCCGCACGACCACCGTGACCTCGCCCCGGATGCCGTGCGGTTTACCGATCTGGCCGACGACGAGCAGCATCGATCAGTACGCGTCGACGATGTCGACCCGGATGCCACGACCGCCGATCGACCCGATCACCTGACGCAGGGCCTTGGCCGTACGACCGCCGCGCCCGATGACCGTTCCCAGGTCCTCCGGGTGCACACGGACCTCGAGCCGCTTGCCGCGACGCGAGTCGACCAGACGAACCCGGACGTCGTCCGGGTTGTCGACGATGCCCTTGACGAGGTGCTCCAGCGCGGGCCGGAGCGCCCCGTCAGCTCGCGTCGGCGCCGGCACCGGCGGGGTCCTGTGCAGTCTCGGCGACAGCCTCGCGGTTCGGCTCAGCCGGGTCGGCGGCCTTGGTGTCGGCCGGGCGGGCCTCGGCGACCTCCGGAGCGGCGGCCTTCTTGGCCGACTTGCTCTGGGTGGCCGGCTTGGTGGTCTCGGTCAGACCGGCGGCAGCCTTGGCCTCAGCCTCGTACACCTCGGCCTTGCTCTGCTTGCTCGGCGCGACCAGCAGCGGCGGCGGGGCCGGCAGACCCTTGAACTTCTGCCAGTCGCCGGTCTTCTCCAGGATGCGCTGCACCGGCTCGGACGGCTGGGCGCCGACGGACAGCCAGTACTGAACGCGCTCGGACTTCACCTCGATGACCGAGGGGTGTTCCTTCGGCTGGTAGATGCCGATGTACTCGATGGCGCGGCCGTCGCGCTTGGTGCGCGAGTCGGCGACGACGATGCGGTACTGCGGGTTGCGGATCTTGCCCATCCGCAGGAGCCGGATCTTAACGGCCACGGTTTATTCGCTCCTGATGACTGCGTGGTTGAGCCGAACGGAACCCACGTGGGGATTGCGGGACCGATGCCTCATGGACTGGCGTGGCGATCAGGGGTTAGAGGGCGCCTGACGCATGCCGGATACCAACAAGTCATTCTGCCAGACGAGCGGCCGTCTCTCCCAACCGGGCCACCACCGGCCGGTCCCAGCCGGACGGCAGCTCGGCGGGGGTGGGCCAGGACGGGTCGGGACGGAAATCCGTCCAGGTGCCGTCGAAGGGGAACTCCCCCGCCTCGACCCGCTCGATCAGCCGCCGGCCCTCGGCCCGGACAGCCGCCTCGTCGGGCACCCAGTACAGCTCCGGGAAGGCCAGACGCTCGGCGAAGTCGTCCTCGTCCTTCCAGCTCCAGGTGCGGTCGGCGGCGACCACGACGTCGAGGTCCTGGTCGATCACGTCGATCCCGGCGACGTCACCGTCGTCCCAGCGGACCGCGGACTCCTCCAGGTTCACGTACCACCCGGTGAACTCGCCCTCGTCGTCCCGGAAGAACCACACCGAGTGGTTCGCGCCGGGCGGGAAGAGCCGCAGCACGCCCGGGCCGCGCCACTGCGCGATCCGGAGCGCCCGCTCGGCCGCCATCCACTCCGGGAACGGCAGGTCCCGCGGGAAACGGCCGTCCAGCGTCGCCTCGACGGCGATCGTCGAGCCGCGGGCCACCCAGATGAGCAGCCCACGGTCGTCGTCCGAGATCACCCGGCCGGGATGCACGAAGGCGATCCGGCCGTGGTGGGTGTCGCGGTGCAGGATCAGGCGACCCGGTTGAAATCTCACGCTCAGTAGGAACGACCCAGGTAGGCGATCAGGTCCGGCTCCTCGTCCGACTCCGGCATCGAGCCGTCCTCGCGGGTCAGGCAGCGGACCGTGACGGCCTTGCCGTTCGCCTCCTTCTCGCCGGCCTCGCCGACCGCCGACCACGGGACCCGCGCCCAGCCGGTCTGCGACGCTTCGATCGCCTCGCCGAGCGTCTTCACGTCGACGGTGCGCTCCACCCGGAAAGCCAGGGCGTCGTCGAAGAGGCGCTGCTGATCGGCCTTGAGCGCGGCCACCACCGCGTTCGTCACCTCGGCCAGCGGGATCGGCGACTTGGTGCCGTCGACCCGGCGGGCCACCACGGCGTTGCCGTTCGCCAGATCGCGCGGGCCGACCTCGATCCGGATCGGGATGCCCTGCAGTTCCGCGTCGACCGCGCGACGGCCGAAGGGGATGTCCGCCCGGTCGTCGAGCTTCACCCGTACACCAGCGGCCTTGAGGTCTTTGAAGAGCTGGTCCGCCGCCTCGGCGACACCCTCGCCCGCCTTGACCACCATGATCTGGACCTGGATCGGCGCGAGCCGCGGCGGAAGCCGCAGGCCGTTGTCGTCGCCGTGCACCATGATCAGACCGCCGAGCATGCGGGTCGACGTGCCCCACGACGTGGTCCAGGCGTGCTCGACGGTGCGTTCCGCCGACGAGTAGGTGATGTCGAACGCCTTCGCGAAGTTCTGACCGAGCTCGTGCGAGGTGCCCATCTGCAGCGCCTTGCCGTCGCGCATCATGGCCTCGACGGTCATCGTGTTGGTGGCGCCGGCGAAGCGCTCGCCCTTGGTCTTGCGACCCGGCACCACCGGGATGGCCAGCATCTCCTCCATGAACGCCTGGTAGACGTTGTGGTGGATGTCACGGGCGTGCTCGCGGGCGTCGGCCTCGGTCGCGTGCGCGGTGTGGCCCTCCTGCCAGAGGAACTCGGTGGTCCGCAGGAAGGTGCGCGGGCGCAGCTCCCACCGGACCACGTTGGCCCACTGGTTGAGCAGCAGAGGCAGATCACGGTACGAATCGACCCACTTGGCCATGAACTCGCCGATCACCGTCTCGCTGGTGGGGCGCACGACCAGGGGCTCGGACAGCTCCTTGCCCCCGGCGTGGGTGACCACGGCCAGCTCCGGCGAGAAGCCCTCCACGTGGTCGGCCTCGCGGCGCAGATAGTTCTCCGGGATGAAGAGCGGGAAGTAGGCGTTCTGGACGCCCTGCTCCTTGATCCGGGCGTCCATGTCGGCCTGCATGCGCTCCCAGATGGCGTAGCCGACCGGCCGGATCACCATCGTGCCGCGCACCGGGCCGTTGTCGGCGAGCTGCGCCTTGGCGATGAGGTCCTGGTACCAGCGGGGGAAGTCCTCCGCACGGGGAGTGAGCACGCGAGCCATGAGGAAGCATCGTAGTCGCGTCCCGGGTGCAACCTGCCGGGTGGGCATCCCGTGTCCCTCATCGGAGAAGGACGGGGTGGCGGATGGATTTCGATGGCTTCTACCGGGACACGTCCCGGCGGCTGCTGCGCTACGCGTACGGCCTCACCGGGGATCCCGGCGAGGCGCAGGATCTCGTGCAGGAGGCGTACGCCCGCGCCTGGCAGCGATGGCGGCGGGTCTCCGGGTACGACGACCCGGAGGCGTGGCTGCGCGTCGTGGTGAACCGGCTGTCCACGGACCGGTGGCGCCGCATCGGCGTGCGCCGGGCGCGGGCCGCGGCCGAACCGCCGCTGCCGACGGTCGCCCCGCCGTCGGAGGACCTGGTGCTGCTGGTCCGGGCGATGCGTGAGCTGCCGGACAAACTGCGCCGTGCGCTGGCGTTGCACTACCTGCTGGACCGGTCGATCGCCGAGATCGCGGCCGAGACCGGCGCTTCCCAGAACACCGTCAAGTCCTGGCTCTTCCGGGGTCGCACGCTGCTCGCGGCGGCCCTGGAGGACCCCACCGTCATGGCGCCGGAAGGAGCCCGCCGTGCCCGCTGATCTGGACGAACTCTTCACCGCGCTGGGCCGGCAGGCCGACGCCGTGCCGCTCGCGGAGGTCGAGCAGGTGCGCCGTCGCGGCCGGCAGCGCCGCGCCCGCAGCCGAGCCGGGATGGCCGCCGCCGCGGTGCTGGTGCTCCTCGCCGGAACCGGCGTGCTCCTCGACCGGCGGCACAGCGACGCCGAGCCGATCCTGCCGGCCACCACCCCGGCGCGGATCCGCGGGCTGGCGCCGGTCGGTGAGCCGCTGCGGACCGGCGAGGGCCGGATGTGGAACGGCGCCCGGATCTCCGGGGACCGGGTGATCGGCTGGATCCGGGCCGGGGACGGATCCCAGGAGACCGTAGCCGTGGATGCCCGGACCGGGAGGACGCTCTGGCGGACGACCGGCCGGGAGAGCTTCCATCTGGGGGTCGCCACCACGTCCAAGGCGGTGATCCTGCTGCGGGAGATCAAGCCGCAATCCGAGTCTCTGGACGAGCCTGCCGACCGGCTCCTGCTGTTCCACGACCCGGCCACCGGCGCGAAGCGCTGGGAGCTGCGGCACACCGACCGCGACCAGCTCGTGCTCCACGAGGACGTGCTGGTCCGGATGGTCCACGAGACCCGCGCGATCGAGGCGTACGACCTGGCCGGTGGACGGAGACTCTGGACCGAGCCGGCTGACGGGGACCCGACGAAACTGATCAGCGGTATGCGGGTCGGGCCGGACGACAGCGAGGAGCACAGCGGAACCACCTCGGCCCTCTTCCGTCCGGACGCGGCCAAAGCCTTCCCGTTCACCGACGACCGGGTGGTCGATCTGAGCGAGTCCGGCCGGATCACGGTGCGGGACATCCGCACCGGCAAGATCCGGTCGGTCGCGAGGGGCCGGGCGGGTGCCGAGGAGCTGTTCGCGTACGAGGGGAAGATCTACGCCACCTTGCGCATCGACGGCGTCTGGAGCATCACCACGCCCGACCACGTCCTCTACCAGCCCGATGACTCGGCGGAGTTCGGATATCCCTTCCCCTGCGGGCAGACACGGGTCTGCGTCCTCGAGAGGCGCGAAGCGAACGGGGCGAAACAGGAGGCCCGCCTGATCATGATCGATCCGAACACCGGTGATGTGATCCGGACGACCGGCGCCGTGCCACGGTACGGCGACAACTCGACGCGGCTCGGTCACATCCTGACCAGCGGCACCGGTGAGAAGGGGACCACGCTCTACGACGAGAACGGGCGGGCGCGGTACTCCGACGACGGGATCGGCGGGTTCGCCGACAACGGGAACGCGCTGACCCTGACCCGGGACGCCGGGGACGGCCGGTTCACCGTCCGCGGCGTCTCCAACATCGACTACCAGGCGGCGAAGCTGGGCGTCATCCCGGAGATCTCCGGCCGGTGCGACTGGAACGAGGACCTGCTCACCTGCCCGGCCGGCCGGGAGCTGTGGGTCTGGCGGCTCACCCGCTGATCACTTCACGACGGCCCCTCGCAGGACGATCCGGCGGGGGGCCCGGACCACCCGCAGATCGGCGCGCGGGTCGGTCTCGTAAACGACCAGATCGGCGAGACCGCCCTCGACCAGGCCGGGGAAACCGAGCCACTCGCGGGCTCCCCACGAGGCGGCGGCCAGCACGTCGATCGCCGGGATGCCGGCCTCGTGCAGGTAGAGCATCTCCTCGGCGGCCAGGCCGTGCCGGATGCCGCCACCCGCGTCGGTACCCACGTAGATCGGGACGCCCGCCTCGTGGGCGGCCAGCACCACTGATGGGAAACGGTCGCGCATGGCGATCATGTGGTCGGCGTAGTCGTCGAACTTGCCGCGCGCGCTGTCGGCGATCTTCCCGAACGTCCTGATGTTGATCATCGTGGGCACCAGGGCGGTCCGCCGGGCCGCCATCTCGTCGATCAGGTCCAGGGAAAGGCCGGTGCCGTGCTCGACCGAGTCGACGCCGGCCCTCACCATGATCGCCACACCCTCCTCGGAGAACGTGTGGACGGCAGCGCGGGCTCCGGCGGCGTGCGCGGCGTCGACGGCGGCGGCCATGGTGGCGGCGTCCCAGCTCGGGGCGAGATCGCCGACGTTACGGTCGATCCAGTCGCCGACCAGCTTCACCCAGCCGGTGCCGGCCTTCGCCTGCTCGGTCACGGCGGCGGCGACGTCGTCACCGGCCACCTCGACGCCGATGTCCCGCAGATAGCGTCGCGGCGCGGCGACGTGGCGTCCGGCGCGGGCCAGGCGGGGCACTCCGGCTTCATCATCCAATTCGGGGTACGGGAAAGGCGAACCCGCGTCACGCAGCGCCAGCACGCCCGCGTCCCGGTCGACGACGGCCAGCTCACGGGCCTCGGCCACGCTCTCGATCGGTTTCGCCCCGTAGGCGATCCCCAGGTGGCAGTGCGCGTCGACGAGTCCCGGCAGGATGAACCCGCCGTCACTGATCGTCTGGGCATCGGCCACCGGCTCGAAGGTGACCCGATCGCCGACCAGCCACAGATCCCGGACCTCGCCGTCCGGCAGAACCGTCCCACGCACATGAAGCGCCATGGGTTAAGTCCTACCGGATCAAGCGCCCTCCTGGGCAGCGAGGTATTTGTCACGCAGCGCCGTCAGCGCCGGAAGATCGACGGTGATCGGGTACGGAACATCCGTGTTGAACACCTTGTCAGTGTTCAGGACGGTCTCGTAGGCCCCTGTCCGGCCGACGTGGAGCACCGTAAGAGTCACACCGCCGTCGCCGGTCGGATCAACGATCCAGTAGTAGTCGACCCCGGCTGCCGCGTAGAACTTGGTTTTCGCATGCATGTCCCGAAAGTGAGACGTCGGCGAAATGATCTCGAGAACGAGCAAGGCCTTTTCGATCGGCGCTGGAGTCAGTGCCATGACGCTTTCGTGCACCACGACGACGTCCGGTCGAGGTTCGTTGCTGCGATCAACCGCCAGCGAATAGTCAGACACCGCGTCGTAGCCCGGCGGACAGTTTTCCTCCAGTGCCTGCGTGAGTTTGTAGCCGAGCTTCTGATGAATACCGTTAGGGGACGGCAAGATCAGCCTTCCGTCGATCAACTCATAACGGAGTCCCTCAGGAAGGCTGGCCAGGTCGTCAGTGGTCCAGTCCCGCTCGTCACGCAGGGCAGGGAGATCAAGGGCAGCGGTCACGCGCTTCTCCTCACGTGAATCGCCACCCATGCTACTTGCCCCTTGACAGTTAGCGCAATTCAACTAGTACCACGACTAGATCAACGATCTTCGTCCTTCGGCTTGCTCAGCTTGTTGAAGTCGAGCTTCGGCAGCTTGAAGCCGCCCGGCGCCCCACCGAGCGCACTCGGGTCGAGACCCGGCGGCAGCTGCGGCATCCCACCACCGGGGAAGCCACCCGGGAACCCGGCCGGCATGCCACCGGGACGTCCGCCGACGCGGGGCCGGTTGCCGCCCTTGGTGCCCTTGCGCTTGTTCTTGGAGCTCTTCGTCGCGCTGCGACGGCCACCCGGCAGACCCATCATGCCGCTCATCTGCTTCATCATCTTCTGCGCGTCGGTGAAGCGGTTGAGCAGCTGGTTGACGTCCATCACGGTGACGCCGGAGCCGTTCGCGATGCGCAGCCGGCGTGAGCCGTTGATGATCTTCGGGTTGGTGCGCTCGCCCGGGGTCATCGACCGGATGATCGCGGTGACCCGGTCGAAGTGGCTGTCGTCGAGTTCGTCGAGCTGGCCCTTGAGCTGACCCATGCCGGGCATCATGCCGAGGATGTTGGCGATCGGGCCCATCCGCCGGACCGCGATCAGCTGATCCAGGAAGTCCTCCAGCGTGAACTGCTCGCCACCGAGCAGCTTGCTGGCCATCTTCTCCTTCTGGTCATCGTCGAAGGCCTGCTCGGCCTGCTCGATGAGGGTCAGGAGGTCGCCCATGTCGAGAATCCGGCCGGCCATCCGGTCAGGGTGGAAGACGTCGAAGTCCTCCATCTTCTCGCCGGTGGAGGCGAACAGGATGGGCTGGCCGGTGACGTGCCGGACGGAGAGCGCGGCACCACCGCGGGCGTCGCCGTCGAGCTTGGAGAGGACCACGCCGGTGATGCCGACGCCGTCACGGAAGGCCTCGGCGGTGCGGACCGCGTCCTGGCCGACCATGGCGTCGATGACGAAGATGACCTCGTCGGGGTCGACCGCGGCCCGGATGTTCGCGGCCTGCTGCATCATCTCGGCGTCGATACCGAGGCGACCGGCGGTGTCGACGATGACGATGTCCTTGGCGGCCCGCTTGGCGTGCTCGATCGAGTCGCGGGCGACCTGGACCGGGTCGCCGACGCCGTTGCCCGGCTGCGGGGCGTAGACGTCGACCCCGACCCGCTGGCCGAGCACCTGCAGCTGGTTGACCGCGTTGGGGCGCTGCAGGTCACAGGCGACGAGCAGCGGCTGGTGCCCCTGGTTCTTGAGGTAGCGGGAGAGCTTGCCGGCCAGTGTCGTCTTACCGGAGCCCTGGAGGCCGGCCAGCATGATGACGGTGGGCGGCTGCTTGGCGAACTGCAGCCGCCGCCCCTCACCACCGAGGATCTCGATGAGCTCCTCGTTGACGATCTTGATGATCTGCTGGGCCGGGTTCAGCGCCTGGGAGACCTCGGCGCCGCGCGCCCGCTCCTTCAGGTTGGCGATGAACGCCTTGACCACGGGCAGCGCGACATCGGCCTCCAGCAGTGCGAGACGGATCTCGCGCGCGGTGGCGTCGATGTCGGCATCAGTGAGCTTGCCCTTGCCGCGGAGCTTGCCGAAGATCCCGGAGAGGCGGTCACTCAAAGTGTCAAACACGGTGAGACTTCCCGTTGGTCGTGAATGTTGGCGTCGACCGCAAGCCTAGCCGTACCGTCGCGTCCTCACCGGTTCCGCATGCGGTAGGTCCGGGCCGCGGCCTCGATGCGCCGCTGGGTCCGGGTGCCGGGCGCAAGCGATCGCTTCACCCGCGAGTAGACGTAGGCGCCGCCGCCGATGACCAGCGCGCCCACGACCAGGTAGTAGAGCAGAGGGCCGAGGATCGAGCTGGCGAGCCAGCCCACGGCCGCCAGTGCCACCAGGATTGCGATTGCCTTGCCCATCGCCGGCCTCCCGCCGTCGTCGCGTCGTCGCGTCTTCCACCATGCCCTTCCCGCGCAACGGGCCGCATCGGCTGAGACCCCCATCCGTTCCCCTAAGGGTGAAGTAGGCACATCCGGGCACGCCCGTCTCCCCAAAGCCGTATAACGCACCTAATGGGGATATAGACCGCAACTTCCATCTCAGAGTCGGCGTTGAACCCTCGGCGGAAGTGCGGCGAAAGGACGACGGCGTGACCCTGCGGCAGGTCCTGCGGATGGCCCCCTGGCCGGTCCGGCGGCGGATCTTCGAGACGGTCGAGGCGCGTGTCCTGCCCCGCGTCGCGCCGGAACGACGGCTCCGGATCGCCCGCACCCTGATGCCCCTCGGACCGGCCCGCATCGGTCGCGCGGGGACCGCCACCCGGCGGGTACGCACCCCGGCCGGAGTGCTCACCGCCCGCATCGATCCGGCCGCCGCCCCCGTCGAGGTCCGCCGGCTCAACCTGGACCGGGTCGTCCGGGCGCTGGACGAGGCCGGCGTCGACTGGTTCCGGGTGCCGTCGCGCGCCGCGACCCGCACCGCCGTGGCGGTCCGCGAGTCCGCCCGCGCCGATGTGCTGCGCCTGCTCCGCGACCTGATCACCGAGGACCACGGCTCGCTGCGCGTGATCCGGCCCGGACGCCGCCGCCGCGATCCCGACGTGGTCGGCGTCTGCTGGCCGGTCACCGATCCGGGGGCCTCCCTGCTGCTCGGCCACGACCTGGCGTGCGAGGTCGAGTTCTGGCGCGAACAGGGCGGCCGTCTGGTGTCGCCGCGCCGCAACCCGGTGGCCGACACGATCGCCGCCGACGAGCCGGTCACCACCGCACCGGAGCCGGTCTTCGGCCCCTTCAGCGCACCGGACGACGCGACGCCGTACCGCACCCGCCGGGTCTTCACCACCGTGGACCCGGACCGGATCGAATTCCCGGTCGACGTGGTCTACACCTGGGTGGACGGTTCCGACCCGGACTGGCAGCGCCGCAAGGCCCGGGCCATGGCCGAGAACTCCTGGGTGGGCGACGTCAGCGGGCAGGCCGCCAACGACTCCCGGTACGTCAGCCGTGACGAGCTGCGCTACTCGCTGCGTGCCCTGCACTGCTTCGCCCCGTGGGTGCGCCGGGTCTTCCTGGTCACCGACGACCAGGTGCCGTCCTGGCTGGACCGGGCCCATCCGCGGCTCACCGTGGTCGGCCACCGGGAGATCTTCGGCGACACCGGCCGGCTGCCGACGTTCAACTCGCAGGCCATCGAGTCCCGGCTGCACCGCATCCCGGGCCTCGCCGAGCACTTCCTGTATCTCAACGACGACGTGATCCTGGGCCGGCCGGTCACCCCCGACCTGTTCTTCACCCCGGGTGGGCTCACCAAGTTCTTCGCCTCGGCGGCCCGGGTCGACACCGCACCGCGCGGTCCCGCCGACCGGCCCGCCGACTCGGCCGCCAAGAACAACCGGCGGCTCATCCAGGAGACGTTCGGCCGGATGCTGACCCGCAAGATGATGCACACCCCGCATCCGTCGCGGCGCGGTGTCATCGCCGAGATCGAGGAGCGGTTCGCCGAGCAGGTGACGGCCACGGCCGGGCACCAGTTCCGGCATCCGGACGACATCTCGCTGCTGTCGTCACTGCAGCAGTACTACGCGTACCTCACCGGCAAGGCCGCCCCCGGCCGGATCCGCTACCTCTACACCGACCTGGCGAGCCCGGCGACCCCGCTGCGGCTGGCCCGGCTGCTGCGCGGCCGCAACGTCGACGCGTTCTGCCTCAACGACGTGGACGTGCACAGCGCCGCCGTCGCCGATCAGGAGGCCCTGGTCGCCGAGTTCCTTCCGGCCTATCTGCCGTTCACCTCCCCGTACGAGTTGCAGCACCGGAACGTCCGCACGATCGCGGCGCCCCGGAAGCCGAACCCCGGCCGGGACGACCGGCCGGTCCCGCCGGACGTGGCCCTCCCGCCCGTCGCCTGACCCTGTTGTGAGAAGGAGACTCCTTGAGCTACGACGTCGTCATCCTGGGCCTGGGGTACGTCGGCCTGCCACTGGCGCAACAGGCGATCCGCGCCGGCATGTCGGTCCTCGGCTTCGACATCGACGAGAACGTGGTCCGCTCGCTCGGCGAGGGCCGCTCGCACGTCGACGACCTGAGCGGCACCGACGTGGAGAAGATGCTGGCCGGCGGCTTCCTGCCGACGAGTGACGAGGCCCTGATCGGGCAGGCGCGGACCGCGGTCATCTGCGTGCCCACGCCGCTCGCCGAGGGCGACGGGCCCGACCTGCGGGCGGTTCTCGGCGCCACGTCGGCGGTCGGCCGCAACCTGCGCCCCGGCATGCTGGTCGTGCTGGAGTCCACGACGTACCCCGGCACCACCGACGAGGAGGTGCGCCCACGGCTCGAGCAGCTCTCCGGGCTCACCGCCGGCATCGACTTCCACCTGGCCTTCTCGCCGGAGCGGATCGACCCCGGCAACGAGGTGTTCGGCGCCCACAACACGCCCAAGGTGGTCGGCGGCTACACCCCGGCGTGCACCGACCGGGCCGAGGTGTTCTACAGCCGGTTCGTCGAGACTGTCGTGCGGACCCGGTCGACGCGCGAGGCGGAGACCGCGAAGCTGCTCGAGAACACGTACCGGCACGTCAACATCGCCCTGGTCAACGAGATGGCCCGGTTCTGCCACGAGCTCGACATCGACCTGTGGGACGTCATCCACGCGGCGTCCACGAAGCCGTTCGGCTTCCAGGCGTTCTACCCCGGGCCCGGCGTCGGCGGTCACTGCATCCCGATCGACCCGAACTACCTCTCCCACAACGTCCGGAGCAAGCTCGGTTATCCGTTCCGGTTCGTGGAGCTCGCTCAGGAGATCAACACCACGATGCCGGCGTACGTCGCGCGCCGCGCCCAGAACCTGTTGAACGCCGACGGCCAGGCCGTCCGGGGCGCGACCGTCCTGCTGCTCGGCATCACGTACAAGGCCAACATCGCCGACCAGCGCGAGTCCCCGGCCGCGCCGCTGGCCCGTCAGCTGGCATCCCTCGGCGCCACCGTGGCCTACCACGACCCGCACGTGACGACGTGGGAGCTCGACGGCGTGCCGGTCTCGCGCACCGACGACCTCGAGGGCGCGGCCGCCTCCGCCGACCTGGTCATCCTCGTTCAGAACCACCGCGAGTACGACCCGGACCACCTGGCCCGCATCGCGAAGCGCTTCTTCGACACCCGGGGCGTGACGACGGTCCGTGAGGCCCACCGCCTCTGACCCGGATCTTCCCGGCTGTGGCATACCGCTGTCTCAACGCGCCCGAGGCAGCGGTACGGCGCAGCCGTACAAGATCAAGCGAAGGTCCACCGGGAGTTGAGGACGTAGTTCAGCCCCGGGATCAGGACGATCGCGACCGCCTGGACCAGCGCATACGGCCCACCGAGCAGATCAGCCCCCACCCAGAGGACCGCGGTGTTGAGGCTGAAGGCCGCCGCCGTGACGGTGAGGAACCGCGGCCCGGTGACCGTGTGTGCGGCACCGGAGCGGAAGACCCAGGCGCGCTGCAACAGGTACGAGACGGCGATGCTGGCGGCGAAGCCGATCGTGGAGGCGGGTACGGCAGCGGCACCGAGCCACGTGGCCGCGAGGCCGACCGTGAAGTGGGTGAGCGCGCTGAGGCCACCGCTGACGGCGTAGCGGGCCAGACGGGTCCGTACCTCAACGTTCGGCACGCTGTTCGACCACCCAGCGGTCCGGGACGGTGGATCCGGCCCGCTCCTGGACCAGGTAGCGGGGGCGGCCCCGGACCTCCTCGTGGATGCGGGCCAGGTATTCGCCGATCACGCCCAGTCCGATGAGCACGAACGTGCCGGTGACCAGCAGCAGCAGGATGACCGTGGTGAAGCCGGCGACCGAGCCTCCGCTGATCCAGCGGACCAGCGTCTGCACGCCGAGGACCACGGCGAAGGCAGCGAAGCCGAACCCGGCCAGGGTGACCATGTGCAGCGGGGCCGAGGTGAACGAGGTCAGCCCGTTGACGGCCAGCCGGAACAGGCCGCGGACGGTCCAGCGGGACGCGCCGCCCTCGCGGTGGTCGATGTCGATCTCGACGGTGTCGCGGGTGAAGCCGATCCAGCTGCTCGTGCCGCGGAAGAACGACGAGTGTTCGGGCATCCGGCGCAGCGCGTCGACGGCGGGGCGGCCGAGGAGCCGGAAGTCGGTGGCGTCGACCAGGTCCACGCCGGTGAATCGGGTGAACGTGCGGTTGAAGACCCGTGAGCTGAGCCGGTTGCCGATCGACTGGCCGGTCCGGTTGCGTTTGACGGCCTCGACCACCTGGGCGCCGTCCTGCCAGCGCCGCACCATGGCCGGGATGGCGGACGGCGGGTGCTGCAGGTCGGAGTCGATGATCACGACGGCGTCGCCGGCGGCGTGTTCGAGGCCGGCCAGCAGGGCGGCCTCCTTGCCGAAGTTGCGGGACAGCCGCAGGCCGCGGACCCGCGGGTCGACCAGGGTCTGGCGGGCGATGCGCGACCAGGAGTCGTCGGCGGAGCCGTCGTCGACCAGCACCAGCTCGTAGTCGAGGGCCGCGGCGGTGAGCACCTCGGTGAGCCGGGCGACGAAGCGGTCCACGCCGGGACCCTCGTTGTAGATCGGCGCGATCACCGAGATCAGCGCGTTCATCGGGGCGCCCGTACGCAGAAGGGGACGCCGGCGATGGTCCGGGCGGCCACGTCGAGCGAGTCGTCGTAGCGGCGCTGCAGGAACGGTTTGTGCTGGTTGGTCTGCAGCGCCTCGTCGAGCAGAGCACATCGGCGGGCGTTCCCGGCGCGGCTGCGCTCGAAGGAGCCCATCGCCGCGGCGATCCGGTTGTCGAGCTGGGCGGCGCGCAGGGTGGCGGTGGTGTCGGCGTAGGCGCGGTTGGCGGTGGCCGAGACGGCGCCGCAGAGGACCAGGGCGGCGAGGAGCCCGGCGGCGGCGCGACGGCCGAGGAGCAGCAGCAGCGCGACGGTGAGCAGCATGCCGCCGGGGATGGTCAGCGCCGAGTCGCGCCAGCCCTGTTCCCACAGCTGGTGACCACTCATGGCGGCCCGGACGGCGACGCTCAGGGTGGCGAGCAGGGCGCCGCAGGCGAGGACGGCGACGGCGAGGGCGGCGAGGCCCAGCAATGCGGTCCGGTCCGGGCGGGTGGCCTTCGGCAAGACTTTGGCGGTACGGAGGGCGAGCGCCCCGATCAGCAGGAACGCCACCACCGGGATCAGCCCGCGCAACCACGGCCCGGCGGTCGCGTCGGTGGCGGCCCGCCACTGCAGCGGCGGCAGCCAGGCCGTCATCCGGACCGGCAGCAACAGGATCGACCGGGCGTCGACCACCAGGTCGGAACCCTGGTAGCAGCCGCCGTCGGCACAGAACCCGCGAATGATCCACCGGACGGTCGCGAAGACCGGCAGGAACCCGGCCCAGAGCAGTCCGGCGAACCGCAGGCCGGGCGAGGTGAGCAGCCGCCGGGGGCCGTGCCCGAGGACGAACCGGCCACGGATCAGCACCGCGGCGGTGGCGAGCGGGACCGCGAAGCAGGCGGGTTCGTTGAAGATCGCCAGCGCCGCCCCGGCGGTGACCGCGAGCACCCCGTTCCACCAGCGCAGCCGGTCGAGACGGCAGGCCGCGGCGGCGACCAGCAGGACCAGGGTGGCGGTGCCGTAGTAGAGCCCGCCGAAGAGGACGGTGGTGCTGTCCTGACCGGCGGCCACGAACCCGGCGCCGACCGCGTACGGCAGGAGCAGCCCCACCACCGACGGTGTCCCGCCCAGGAGCCGGCCGCGGTGGAGCACACTCTCGGCGAGGACCACCACGGCGAAGGTGAGGGCGATCGCGGCCAGGATGGAGACGGCCCGCAGCATGACCGTGGCGGACAGCCCGAGCTGCTGCATGCCGGTGAAGGCGAGCAGGTCGAGGCTCTTCTCGAGCATCCGGCCGAGCGGACGGAAGTTGCCGAGCCGCAGGTAGGCGTCGCCGCTGGCGATGGTGTGGGACACGATCGCGCCGGGGTCGTCGCGGAACATGCCACCGTGCCAGTACACGTTGAACCGGTGGTCGCGGCTCGGCGCGACGGCCAGCAGCGGGGTGAGGACCACGAGCGGGACGAGGACGCACCGCCGGGCGACGTGGCCCCAGAGTCCGGTCCGCTCGGGGGTCTCGGGTTCCTCGGGCAGCCGTGCCGCCGGAATCATCACCGTTTGCGCGGTCATGACTGCTGCAACGACGTGCGGCCCGGCGGGGTTGTGTCCAGCAGCTCCGGCAGGGTCGGCGGACGTTCCGGGTCGACGAACGACACGTGCGTCGCGTCGTGCTCGGCGTAGAGCCGGGACAGCCGTTCCGAGAGCACCACGTCCCACGGCTGGTCCGGGCGGTGCCGCTCCCAGGTCTCCCGGTCGGCCAGGTACTCCAGGATCAGCCCCGAGCCGCGCAGCAGCGAGAACCCTGCGTTGTCGGTGAGCACCACGGCCCGGTGGTCGGGTTCGACGAGCACCCGGCGCCGGACCGTCTGCACGAAATCGCGCAGCCGGTCCAGGTCGAGACCGATCGCCACGTACAGGCGGGCCGGCAGCGGCCGCTTGACGGTCCGGCGGCGGGGCACGACCTGATCACGGCGGATCCGGCGTACCAGCCGCAACGGATCACGGGCCAGGGTCACCAGGCCACGGCCCAGCCGGTACGACCCGCTGCCGCGCAACCGCTGGGCGGTCTCCCGTTCCGAGTCGCGTTCCCCTGCCAGGCCCGCGCACCGGGACCGCCAGGCGTCCCGCTCCTGCTCGACCGTGCGCAGCCGTACCACCAGGGACTGCATTTCGCCTTCGTCGGCCATGGTCTTCCTCACGTGAGAGCGGTGAGAGCGGTCAGCCAGTCCGCGGCGTCGGCGGCCCCGTTGCCGGGCGCCACCTCCGCGCAGCGGCTGCTCAGCGCGTCGCGGACGTCGGCCCGCACCGCCCGGGCCAGCACCCGGTCCAGGTCGTCGCCGTCCGGGTCCTCGACGATCAGCGCGGCGCCGGCGGCCGCGGCGAACCGGGCCCGGCTGACCTGATCGTCCAGGGCCGTCTCCCGGTTCGGCACGAACACCGCCGGGATGCCGAAGGCGATCAGCTCATGGAACGAGTTGTAACCCGAAGCACTCACCACCAGGTCGAATCCGCGCAGGTATCGACTGATCGGGTAGACCCGGACCACGTGCGCGCCGGGCACCGGCGGCATCGGCTCGCAGGCGATCGCGGACTCGGCCAGCACCACCTGGAAATCGGCGTCACGCAGGTGCCGGGCGATGCGGGCGGCCGGCGACGAGATGTCGTTGATGTTCCCGGCGCCGAGCTGCAGCAGTGCGGCGGGCCGGTCGGGGTCCAGTTCGAGCGCGGTACGGGCCTCGGTACGGGTGATCAGCTCGGCGGCGTCCAGGTAGGTGATCGGCCGGACCGTGTGCACCCCGTCCCGGTCGTCGACGGTCGGGCCCTCGTCGGCGGCCGCCGCGAACTCGCCCGGTTCCAGGATGTGGTGGAAGGCCTGCCGCCGCTCGATCCACTCGGCTCCGGTGCCGCGCCGCCACATCGGCCGGCGCACCCACACCCATCGCACGCCGGGCCGCGAGCGGGCCGCCGCGACGATGCCGTCGTGCGGGACGCTGTCCACCGCCACGACGGCCGGCCGGTGCAGGTCGATCAGGTGCTCCAGGCGGCTGCGCAGCAACTCCGTCCAGGACTGCCGGGCCAGGCCGAGCACGCTGCGGGACGGGATGTACTCGGTGAGGAACCCCTCCCGGTGCGCGACCATGGCGCCGTGCGACTGGGTGGCCACGACCGCCGGGGCGTCGCCGGGCAGCCGCCGGCCGATCGCCATCAGCCGTGACAGGTGGCCGAGCCCGACACCGTTGTCGCTGACCAGGAGCACGCCGCGCGGTGGGGGCGGCTGCGGCGGGGCCAGTGCCGGGGGCGGCGGGGCGTCCGGGCGGATCCCGCGGGCGGCGAGCCGGGCCAGGTGGGAGCCGTAGCCGTACCGGGCCTCGATGAACTCCCGCCCCCGCAGGCACACCGACCGGTAGCGCCCACGGTCCGCCCACAGCTCGCGGACCAGCGGGAGCACGCCCTCCGGAGTGGTGTAGAGCGCCGCGTCGCCGAAGAGCGGCCGGAAGTGCTCGCCCACGATCACCGGCACCCCGGCCGCCATCGCTTCCATGATCGTGCGGCCGAACGCCTCGATCAGGTCGGGGTCGTGGAAGTAGACGAAGAAGTCGAGTCCGCGCAGGAATTCGGCCGGCTCACACGTACCGAATCCGATGATCTCCCAATTGGCCGGGGTCCGGCCGAGCCGTTCGACGGCCAGCTCACCGCCGCCCAGGATCCGGACCTTCACATCGGGGAGATCCGGGTACGCCTGGAGCAGTTCCTCGCCGGTCCGGGGCCACTTCACCGGGTCGGCCCGGCCGTGCCGCCCGATCACCGGCGCCCCGTCGCGCGGGACGTGCTCGGCCCACCACTCCGAACCGTCGATGACCTCGTGCCAGTCGACGCCGGTCAGGATCGCCTCCGGCTCGGAGCGCAGCACCTCGGCACGGACCTGCGGACTGATCGGCGCCCACTCGATGCCGGCACCGAAAAGGCTCTCCACCCGCGTCCTGACCTCGGCGAAGTCGTAGTAGCGGGCCGGGTCGCCCGCATCGCCGGGCGCCTGGTTGAGGACCATCACCGACCGGCCGGCCGCCACCTTCGGCCGCACCGGCAGGTCCTCGGTGAAGATCCGAGGCTGCCGGACGACCAGCAGCCTCGCGGCGACGTCCTCGCCCTCGGCGGCCAGGTACGCCGAGGAGTCCCGGATCAGTTCGGTGATCAGCGGATGGAACGGCCGGTCCCGTTTCAGATGCGGGGACCGCACGTGCACGAGCACGGTGGTCAGCCCGGCCCTGGCCTGCGCGCGCACCTCCGCGGCGATGCTGGCCGAGGTGCCGCCCGGATAGCGGAAGTCCGAGAGGATCGCCACGTCGTGCACGGTCGCGGTCATGGTCAGGTCAACGAACCGTGCACACCCCGCGTCACGCACCCCGGCCCCGATGCGTTGATCCTCCCGACAACTGAGGGGGGCAATGCGCAGGCAGCACACGACACCCGACGCGTACGGCACGGACCTGCTCGAACGGCACTGGCGGCACCTGACCGCGGTGGCGCCGACCGGCCCCGCCACGGCCGCTCTGCACACCCGTTCGGCCGCGGCCCGGACCCTGCTCGCCTACGCGGCGGCCCGTCGTTCCGCCGACGAACTGGTAGTCGCCGCCCGCGAGGGCCGCCTCTTCCCGGACGCCGACCCGTGGGCGCTCGGTGAACTGGCCCGGGTGGTCGCGCTGCAGGACCTCTATCCCGGCGACCGGGCCGACGGGCTGGCCCTGTTCGACTCGCTGCTGCGCACGTTCGGCCCGGCCGGGGTGGCGCCCGCCCACCAGGGACTGCACACGCAGATCGCGTTCGCCGCGGGCGACCCGGTCCGCGTGGCGAAGCTGCTCGCCGACTATCCGGCGGTGCCCGCGCCGATCCGCGAGGCGCTGGTCGTCGACCTGGCCACCAAGGACGAGTGGCCCGGCCGGTTCGCCGGACTGCTTCCGGAGCCCGGGCTCACGCTGGCCACCTCGGACGTGACCGGCTTCGACCGGATCCGCGCGAACCCGGTCACCCGGCACGGTTCACCGCACCGGATCAGCACGATCGTCACCGCGTACCGGCCCGGCCCCGCCCTGATCACCACGATCCGCTCACTGGTGGCGCAGAGCTGGACCAACCACGAGATCCTGGTCGTCGACGACGGCTCGGGCCCCGCGTACGAGCCGATCCTGGCCAGGGCCGCGGCCATCGACCCGCGGGTACGGATCCTCCGGATCCCGGTCAACGGCGGCACCTACCGGGCCCGTAACGCCGCTCTGGACATCGCCGGCGGGGACTTCGTCACCTTCCAGGACTCCGACGACTGGTCGCACCCGCTGCGCCTGGAACGGCAGGCCGCCCCGCTCATCGAGGACGCGGGCGTGGTCGCGACCACCTCGGCGGCGATCCGCGTCACCGAGGACCTGGTGGTGACCCGGCCCGGATTCGCGGAGTTCCGGTCGTACAACCTGTCCTCGCTGATGATCCGCCGGGAGGTCGCCCTCGACCGGCTCGGCTACCTCGACCCGGTTCGCAAGGGCGCCGACGCCGAATACGTGGAACGGGCCCGGGCCGTCTTCGGCCGCTCCGCCGTCCGGCACCTCGGCAGCGAGCCGCTCGCCCTGATCCGGCTCACCGCCGGGTCGCTGTCCGGCGCCGACATCGGGCCCGGCTGGATGCATCCGGCGCGCCGGGCGTACCTGTCGGCGTTCCAGGCCTGGCACACCCGGGTGGCCGCGGGCACCGAGAGCGCCGTACGCACCCGCTCGCCCCGCTCACGACCGTTCGCCGCTCCCCGCGCCCTGGCCGCCTCCCTGCCCTCCCTGCTTCCCGCCCTCAGCGGCGACGTCGTGCCCCTGCCGCCCCGGATCGTCTACGACGTCGTGCTGGCCGGCGACTGGAACGTGCGCGGCGACACCGCCTGGCCGGTCGCCGAGCGGGTCCGCGCCCTCATCCGGCCCGGCCGCTCGGTGGCGCTTCTGCACCTGGACTCGCTGGCCAGTGTCGCCGGGTCACCCGCCAAGCTCGATCCCACCCTCCAGCACATGATCAACACCGGGGCGATCGACCAGGTCGTCCTCTCCGACGAGGTGCACACCCACCTGGTCCTGGTGCACGACGCGGAGGTCCTCGGCTTCGCGCCCGGCACACCGTCCGGGATCCGCGGCTCCCAGGTCGTCATCGAGGCCGACCCGGCCTGGATCCCGGTCGCCGCGCACTGCGCCGCCGAGGCCCGCCGCCTGTTCGGTGTCGAACCGCACTGGGCGCCGACCGACGCCGCCTCCCGTGCCACCCTCACCGCCGGCCAGTTCGGCGCCCGCCTCACCGCCGTCGACCTGCCCGGCAGCGTCAACCTGCGGCGCTGGCGGCTGCACCGCTCGGGCCCGCGCGCCGACCGCCCGGTCATCGGCCGCGTCTGCACCGGCGGCCCCGCCGAATGGCAGCGGCTGCGCGCCACCACGACACCCGCGCTGGACGTACGGGTCCTCGACCGCAACGACCCGGCGCAGGCGGTGCCGCACGGCTGGCTCGTCTTCCGCCCGTCCGACCTGGACACCCGCGGCTTCCTGCACCAGCTCGACTTCTACCTGCACCTGCCGGCCGACGACCGGCTGCCGGCCACCTGCCCCGAGGTGCTGATCGCGATGGCCGCCGGCTGCATCCCGGTCCTGCCACCCCACCACGCGGCGGCCTTCGGCGAGGCGGCCGTCTACGCCACGCCGGACGAGGTCGCGGCTGTCGTGACCGGCCTGCACCGTAACCCGGCCGAGCTGCTCGCCCAGAGCGAGCGAGGGCTCGCCTTCGTCCAGGAGCGGCACCCGCACACCCGCTACGCGGAAGCGGTCGAGGACCTGTTGCTCCCACCGGTCACGTCGAGCGGCGATGTGATCACCGGCGAGATCATCGCCGCTTCCGGCCAGGTCCTGTCCCCGCTCCCGCTGGCCGGTTACTGACCCACGTCCCCGTCAGACCTCGAGCAACGCCACGTCGTAGCTGAGTCGATCTTGTGCGGCGCTCGTGGTGCCCACCGCGCGCTCACCGCCTCAATCTTGTGAACTTCGGCCGCCACTCCGACCCGAACCCCACAAGATCTCGGCGGGCGGCGGGCGGCGGGCGGCGGGCAGCCCGCCACTGAACGTGGCAACCGGACGACGACGGGACCGCACCCGGACGGCATTCGAGTCAGGCGGATGGGCGCCGATGAGAACGGGGACGACACGAGCACGGGCCGGAACCCCCTCCCCGGCCCGCGCGGTGCCCCCGCACCGCGAAATGCGCGCCCCCGCCATCACACCCCATGGCGGGGGCGCGCTCACTTCCCGGCACCAGACCGTCAGCCGCACCTCAGGACGGCTGTCCGCGCCGCGAACGCCCTCGAAACCTGCCTCAGGTACGGCCGCCGGGCTCATCTGCGGGGCTGTGGGAGACGGGGTTCCAGCAGCGGGGCGACCAGGCGGGCGTACGCCTCGGTCAGATGGTTGCTGTCGCGGTAGACGAGCGTGTCCCCGATGACCAGCGGGCACTTCGCGGCGCACAACCACGGCACCGGGTCGATCACCGGCACGCCGGAGGCGACCGCGATGATCCGCTGGAGTTCGCGCCAGCGAGGTTCGGGCAGCACGTCCACACGCGACGCCGCGCACACCGAGACGGCGGTGGCGTTGGTGCTGAGACAGTCGGCGGGCGCCACGGTGAGGAACGGGGTGTCGGCGAGCACCGCCACGTGCCCGGCGGAACGCTTCAGGGTGATCAGGGTGCGCAGCCAGCCGGTCTGCCAGACGGCGTCCGGGTCGGCGGGCGCGCCCGCGAGGACCTGGCGATAGTTGACGCTGGACGACACGACGAGCAGGTCGGGCCGCAGCTGGGCGATCCGGCCGAGCACCTGGGCGCGCCAGTTGTCGCACTCCACGTACCGGCTGCGGGCCCGCCGCTCGTCGAGGGCGATCTGGGCGGGACTGCACGAGCTGCGGGTGAAGGCGTAGAGCCGCCAGCCGTTCTTGCGGGCCAGCGTCTCCATGGCGGGGAACCACTGCAGGGCGTGCGAGTCACCGAAGAGGACGACGGTGCGCCGGCCGGTGGTGTACGAGCAGTCGCTCTTGGGCCGGAACGGGCCGGTGAGCCCGACGTGGCAGCCGTCCAGCTGGGGTGCGAGCCGCTGCCGGGCCGCGTCCTCGAAGGTGGGCGTGAGGTTGCGGGGCAGGTCGGTGGCGGTGGTCGCGGTGGTCAGCATGCGGCGGAGGGTGGTGGCCGGGTCACCCGCGGCGGCGATGGCCCGGTTCGCGTCGGGCGCATTCCCGTGTGCCGGGATCTCCGGTGGGTTGAGCAGGCCGAGGGCGGCCAGGGTGGCGGCCGAGGCGGACAGGCCGAGACCGAGAAAAAGGCCACGACGGGGGCGTACGGTCCAGACGCGATGATGCCGCACCGGGTTCTCCAGCAGGTGGTGGCTGACGACGGCGAGCCCCAGAGCGGCGGCGGCGACCGCGGTCCGGGCGGTCAGGCCGGCGGGGGCGACGAGCAGGAGCGGCCAGTGCCAGAGGTACCAGCCGTACGACATGCGGCCGACCCAGCGCATCGGCCCGGTGGACAGCAGCCGGTTGCCGCCGGCCGCGATGACGGCGACGGCGCCGAGGACCGGCAGCAGGGCCGCGGTGCCGGGGAACGGTGTCGTCTCGTCGAACAGGACCGCCGCCGCGCCGATGGCGGCCAGGCCGATCCAGCCGAGCCACCGGCGGCGGCGGATCGCGACGAGCGCGAGCATTGCCCCGGCGCCGAGTTCCCAGGCCCGGCCCGGGGTGCCGAAGTACGACGTGTCGTGGGTGTTCCAGGCGAACGACCCGGCGGTGACCACCACCATGAGGACCGGCGCGAACCGTCCGCGGGCCACCAGCAGCGGCCACACCAGGTAGAACTGCTCCTCGACGGCCAGCGACCAGAAGTGCTGGAACGGCGACGGCACCGGGTCGCCGAAGTAGTCGGTCCCGGCCGTGTCGAGGCGCAGGTTCATGGTCCAGGTGGCCGCGGCCAGCGCGTCGCCGGCCCACGTGGCGAACCGCACGGGCGGCGCCAGGTACCACGCTCCGGCCAGGGTCACGGCGATGACCAGCGTGGCGACGGGCAGCAGCCGCACGGCCCGCCGCGCGTAGAAGCGGGCCAGATCGATCCGGCCGGTCGCGGCGAACTCCCGGCGCAGCAGCGAGGTGATCAGGAACCCGGAGATGACGAAGAAGACGTCCACCCCGACGAATCCGCCGGACAGGCCCGGCACCCCGACGTGGGCCAGAACCACGAGCAGCACCGCGACGGCACGCAGCCCCTCGATGTCGCCCCGGTGGGCCGCCGGTGTCCCGGGCGGGACCGGCCGGGGCCGGCGCAGGGGCAGCGTGACCGTCATCAGGCGCGGGCGGCAGCCATCGCCGGCGGCCGGGCGAAGGCCAGCACCGCGTGCCGGCCCAGCAGTTCGCCCTCGCGGCGCAGTCCCTGGTAGCGCTCGGTCCAGGCGGCCATGGCGGCCTGCTCGTCGGGGCGTCCCGCGTCGTCGAAGACGAGGGTGGCGGTGTCCGCGAGCCGCTTCTCGATCATGTGCATGGCCGGGTAGCGGGCGTCCGCCCCGGTCGACGCGGGCGGTCCGTCGATCAGCACGAAGTCGATGTCGTGCAGGTCGGCGAGCGCCTCCGGGTCGTACCAGGGGAAGTCGCGGCCGTCGATGCCGACCGGTGTGAGCGGCGCGTCGCGTACCTCGGCGATCTCGGAAAGGCCGTGTGCCGCGAGAGCGGCACGGGTCCGCGCCGCGTAACCGGCGTCGTGGTCCAGCGAGACCAGGCGGCCGCCGGACTTCTCCAGGGCGTACGCGATCCACACCGAGGACGTGCCGCTGCCCAGCTCGAGGACCAGCCGGGGCTGGCGGAGCCGGATCAGGTGCAGCAGCTCCAGCAGGTCGGTCGGGTTGAGCGCGAAATCGCCGGACGACGGCATCGGCGCCCGCGGGGTGAAGCCCTGGAAGAGCTGCACGGTGGCCTCGAACTCGCGCGGCAGTGCGAGCAGCTGGCTGGCGGCGGCCTTGCGGTCGGTGACCTGCTTGACCCGCGCGATCGCGTCGGCGAGTTCCAGGTGCCGGTCGCCGGCGGTGAGGCGTTCCCGTTCGACGGCGGCGACCAGGCGGCGCTGCATCTCCTCGACGGTGGTACGCAGGTCGCGCTGGGCGGCCAGCCCGGTCTTCTGCACCCGGGCGAGTCGCCGGTACAGCAGCATCAGACCGGCCAGGATGATGCCGCCGAGCAGGGCGAGCAGCGCGGTGGCGATCCCGGTGTACCCGGTGAGCGCGGTCGCCGCGGCGCCGGCGCAGAGGACACCGGCGGCCGACATCACCGCGAACTGCGGGCCGGTGAGGCGCGGCAGCCTCCGGCGGATTCGGCTCAGTTTGCTCATGCGGACGCTCCTCGTGTGCGGTTCCGACGGGGTAACGGGGCCGGGACCGGCCTCGTTACGGCACGCGCTGGGCGGGTGCCGGAGCCCCTGTGCGGAGAAGGCCGGCGATCCGCTCAGCGAAGTAGGACGGACGGTGGTCACGGACGACGGCGGCCCGGGCCCGGGCGCTCTGGGCCGCGTATCGGCCGGGATCGGTCCGATAGCGCCGGATCATGGCCGGTACGTCGGCGGGCGCGCACGCCACGGCGGCGTCCCCGAACGCGCCGGCGAGGTGGCCCGGCACCAGGACCACGCAGCCGGTGGCGGCGGCCTCCAGGGCCGGGCGGGACACCAGCTCCGGCGCGTGCTCCGGCGGGAAGTGCAGGTAGAAGTCGAGCTGCGCGGCGAAGGTCCGCGGGTCGAGGTCGGCGGGCTCGTACACCAGCCAGGAGGCGGGCAGCCCGGCCGGACGCAGCGGAGTCTCCGGCAGCCGCAGCCGTACGTCGGCGCTCTCGCAGCGGCGCGGCACGGCGAGCGCGGCGGCCAGGTCGCCGGGCCACTCGCCGACGTCGCACAGGTCGGTGCCGGCCACGGCCGGGCCGCGCGGGTCGGGCAGCGGCCGGGCCACATCGGCCGGTTCGGCGACGATCGGCAGGTCGAAATCGGTCAGCTCGGCGGGCCCCAGCAGATCCCGGACGGCGGCGTCCTGCGGGCACCAGAGCGGTGCGGTCCCGAACAGCCGCAGCGCGGCCCCGGTGACCGTGTCCACGGTGTAGCGCCGGTCACTGCCGTCGCGGCGGGCCGGTGCCCGGTCGGCCACGATCAGCACCCGGCCCGGCCGGATCCGGCAGCCGTCCTCCGGTGCGAACTGCAGCACCTCGGGCTGGCGTACCAGCAGGACACCGGCCGACACCTCGTCGGTCTCCAGGACCTGCTCGAGGCGGCCGATGTTGATCAGCCGCTGGACGTCCGGGCTGAGCGACCGCCGCTGCCGGTTCACCGAGCGCAGCGCTTCCAGGTGCAGGATCGCCACCGCGTGACCGGCCGCGCGCAGCGCTCCGATCTCGGCGAGCGCGGACCGGTGCGCGCCGGTGAGGAACCGCCAGTCGGCGGCCACCACCACGTCGTAACGCCGGGGCGCGGCCAGGCCGCTGAGGTGGGCCGGTGCGACGAACGGCCGGACGTCCCCGGCCCGCGCCCGGTGCAGCGGACGCGTCGTGGCGTGCCAGCAGCGGTAGGCCGACATGTACGCGGTACGGGCCGGATGCATCCAGTAGGCACGGATCTCCGACCGCGACAGGGAACCCTCGGAGAGCCTGATGAGAGCCAGTGGTTTCGCGATCCGGCGTACCGAATCCGCGCCGAAGGCGGCTTGGATGCGCTCCAGGAACTCGGAGTCGGCCGCCTTGCGCACCTGATCGAACCAGCCGATCCGCCGGGTCACCGCCTCCCGCCGGAACAGCAGCGACGACACGTTGACCCGGCCGCGCCGGATGCCGGGGCGGGTCATCACGAGCTGGTCGGTGACGCTGATGCCCTCCGAGGTGGTGGCCACCACGGCCGGGTCCGTGAGCATCGGCAGCGTCTGGAGCTCGATGCGCCGCGGGTGCGACCAGTCGTCGGAGTCCTGGAAGGTGACGAAGTCGCCGCGGGCCGCCGCCAGACCGGCGTTGCGGGCCGCGTAGGTGCCGCCGTTCCCGGTGAGCCGGAGCAGCCGCACCCGGGGGTCCAGGTCCTCGGCGGCGGCCAGGATCGCGTCGTACTCCGGCGGCGACGCGTCGTCCACCACGATGATCTCCAGGTCCGGCCAGGACTGGGCGGCGATCGATCGGACGGCGGTGAGCAGACCCTCCCCCGGCCGGTACGCGGTGACGACCACCGAGACACGCTCACCACCGGTCTCCACCAGGTGGCCGGCCGAACCGGTGAGCCGGTCGAACGGCACCTTCTCCGGGGCCGCGGCCAGCAGTGGCCCGGGCGCCGGGAACAGCGCACCGAACCGGGCCAGCCAGGTCTCCTCGGGAATCGAGGGCAGGCCACCGGCGTACGGATTGGCGAGATCGATCTCCAGCGACTCGCGGGCCGCCGCGGGGATCGACCGGTACGCGCCGAGCAGCTGCCGCGCGTTCACCGGCCCCTGCCAGGCGTAGACGAGCTGTGCGTGCAGCGCCTGGTGGCTCGGGGGCAGTGCACGGGCGCCCCGGGCGGTACGGATCAGCGCGTACAACGCCAGCGCGTCGTCGCGGTCACCGGGCAGCTCGTCCTGCAGCGCGATGGTCTGTGCCAGCCCGGCGAGCAGCACCGGGTCGACGGGACGGCGGATCCGGCGGGTGTCGCCCTTACGGGCCGCCTCCAGGACCTCGTCCAGGCCGATACCGGCCGCCCGTGCCAGCACCCCGCGCGCGGCCACCGAACGGTTGCGCATCGCCGTGTTCGGCAGCGACACCTCCGCCCCGGCACCGGCGAGGGCGACATGGTCGTCCAGCAACGCGACCGGCGGTGCCCCACCGTCCGGCTGTGCCTCAGCCATCGACTCTCCGTCCGTACCCGGCAATGTCCTTTCGGATCAACGCCGGGGCGACGGCCCGGTGACGCTAGACGGCCGCGAGGACCGCTGCCTGCACCCGGTCCCGTTCGGCCGCCGAGGACCACGCGCCGACCAGGTAGAACGCGTCGACGACATCGCTGCCGAGGGTGGAGATGCGTGCCGCGCGGATCTCCGCGCCGGCCTCGTCGAGGGCGTGCGTCACGCGGTAGAGCAGGCCCGGCGAGTCGGCGGCGCGCAGTTCGAGCACCACGGCGTCGGTGGCCACGTCGCGCTGCCAGACGACGCGCGGCGAGGCGGTGCCGCCGCGGGCGCTCATCGCGCGGGCCCGGACCCGCTGGGTCACCGAGACGTCGCCGGCACCGACGCGGCGCAGGTCGGCGGCGAGGGCGACCGGGTCGTACGGCGACCCGTACCGCGGCGAGGTGTAGAACTCGACGATGGCCCGCCCGTCCACGGTGATCGTGTCGGCGGCGACCACGTCGAGCCGGTGCATGGCCAGGCAGGCCGCCACCCCGGCGAGCAGGCCCCGGCGGTCGGCCGCGGCCACCGCCACCCGGTCGCCGTCCAGGTGCACCACCGGCAGCGTGCCCTCGAGCAGCTCCGGGTCGGGTTCCGGCGGCTCGGGCAGCGCGCCGGTGTCGAGCGCGGTGTCCACCTTGTCGACCAGCTCGGCCATCAGCCGGCCCTTCCAGTCCGACCAGGCGGCCGGGCCGGTGGCCCGCGAGTCGGCACGGGCCAGTGCGTGCAGCAGGTGCAGGACGTGCGTGTCACCGACCGTATCGGCGACCGTGGAGATCGTCTTCGGGTCGCTCAGGTCGCGCCTGGTGGCCACGTCCGGCAGGAGCAGGTGCAGCAGCACCAGCTTCTCGATGGTGGCCACGTCGGCGGGTGGCAGGCCGATCCGGGCCGCGATCTCGGCGGCGATCGGGGCGCCCACGATGCTGTGGTCGCCGGGCAGGCCCTTGCCGACGTCGTGCAGGAACGCGCCGATCAGCAGCAGGTCGGGGCGGTCCACCTCGCGGGTGTGCGCGGTTGCCTCGTAGGCGGTCTGCACCAGGTGCCGGTCGAGGGTGTACCGGTGGATCGGGTGGTGCTGCGGCAGGCTGCGCATCCGGGCCCACTCGGGCAGCCAGGCGTCGATCAGGCCGTACCGGTCACAGGTCTCCCAGGTGGGCAGCAGGCCGGGCCCGGAGCCCAGCAGCGAGACCAGCGCGGCGCGGGCCGCGGGCGGCCACGGGGTGGGCAGCGGCGGGCAGAACGCGGCGAGCCACTCGCTGGTGGCGCGGGCGATGGGCAGCTGGGAGATCGCGGCCGCGGCGGCCACCCGCAGCGAGAGGCTGGGGTCGGGCACCGGGCCGATGGCGGTGCGGGCCAGCACCAGCTCACCGTCCTGCTCCACGACGTCGCGGGCGACCGGGCGACGATGCGGCACACCGGCGGGTCCTCCGCGGCGGCGTCCGCCCCTCATACGGTCGACGGCACGCCAGGCGTCGTCGACGGCATGGGCGACGGTACGGGCGTCGCCCGCCACCCGTCGCAGCAGGTTGTCCGGGTCGTCGATGTCGAGCAGGTCGGCGACGGCCTTGCGCTCCTGGGCGACGAGCCGGTCCACGCGGCGGCCGACCGCCAGGTGCAGGGCGTCGCGGGTGTCGAGCAGGCGCAGGGTGGCGGCCCGGACGGCGGGCCGCATGGTGTCGGCGATCCCGGTCCGTCCGATGCCGCGCAGCAGGGTCACGTCGCGGAGCCCGCCGCTGGCCTCCTTGATGTCGCCCTCGAGCAGGAAGGCGAGCTCGCCGTGCTGGGTCCAGCGGCTGGTGGTGAGTTCCCGCAGCTGGGACATCAGGCGCATCGCGGTCCGCCGCCACTGGTCGGTTGCCGCGGCGATGAGCTCGGCGGAGAGGGCGGCGTCGCCGGCCACGTGCCGGGCGTCGAGCAGGCCGAGGGAGACCTTGACGTCGTCGTGGGCGACGGAAAGAGCTTCGGGGAGGGTACGCACGGAGTGGTCCAGCCCGAGGCGGGCGTCCCAGATCGGGTACCAGAGCGAGGAGGCGATCCGGTCGATCCCGGCGGTGCCGTTGTGCACCAGCACGAGGTCGAGGTCGCTGTAGGGGGCGCAGTCGCGCCGGCCGAGGCCACCGACCGCGACGAGGCTCACGCCGGGCAGGTGGGACGGGAAGAGGCCCTTGAGCCACGTGTCGAGCGCCACCGCCCGCTCGGTGCGGGCGGTGGCGCCGATGTGGTGCTTGAGTTCGTCGAGCGAGCCGCCCGCTGCCGGACGTGCGGGCGGGGCCGGCGGCTCGCTCAACGGGTTCGTCATCGGATCAGAGGGCGTCGAGGCCGCGCTCGCCGGTCCGGACCCGGACGACCTCGTCGATCGAGGTCACCCAGACCTTTCCGTCGCCGATCTTGCCGGTCCGCGAGGCGGTGACGATGGCGTCGACGATCTTCTCGACGTCGATCTCGTCGGTCAGCACCTCGACCTTGATCTTCGGCAGGAACTCGACGGTGTACTCGGCGCCCCGGTACACCTCGGTGTGGCCCTTCTGCCGGCCGTAGCCCTGTACCTCGCTGACGGTGAGCCCGGCGACGCCCAGGGCGTGCAGAGCCTCCTTCACCGCGTCGAGCTGGTACGGCTTGATGACCGCGGTCACCAGCTTCATGCTCAGTCCTTCCATTGCAGCCATCGGGGGAATCTAGCTGGTGACCTTCTGGCTGACGGAAGCCTTGCCGTCAGCGTCCACGGTTTCCTTGGTGCCGATACCGGCCAGGGCGAACGCGCCGCCACCGCCCGCCCCGGAGGCCGGGGTGAAGTCGTAGCCGGTCTCGCCGTGCGCCGAGATGTCGATGCCGCCGATCTCGGCCTCCTCGCTGACCCGGCCGAGCTTGACTGCCTTGAGGATGAAGGCCAGGATCGCCGCGACCACGAAGGAGTAGACCGTGACCAGGGCGCTTCCCTCGAACTGACGGAGCAGCTGAGTCGCGCCACCGCCGTAGAAGAGACCGTTGCTGGCGTTGAGGATCTTCTCGTCGGTGATACCGGCGTTGACCGAGTCGGTGGCGAAGAAACCGATCGCCAGGGAGCCGATCCAACCGCCGACGAAGTGGACGCCGACCACGTCGAGCGAGTCGTCGTAGCCGAGCTTGTACTTCAGGCCGACCGCCAGGGCGCAGAGCACGCCGGCGACGAGGCCGATGATGACGGCCGGCACCGGCTCGACGAAGCCACAGGCCGGGGTGATGGCGACCAGACCGGCGACAGCACCGGAGGAGGCACCGACCAGGGTCGGCTTGCGGTCCCGGATCCACTCGACGGCGACCCAGCCGACGAGCGCGGCGCCGGTGGCGACCTGGGTGTTGATGAAGGCGATGACGGTGGTGCCGTCGACGGTCAGCTCGGAGCCGGCGTTGAAGCCGAACCAGCCGAACCACAGCAGGCCGGCGCCGAGGGCGACGAACGGCACGTTGTGCGGCCGCATGTTGTCCTTCGGCCAGCCGATCCGCTTGCCGAGGACCAGGACCAGCGCGAGGGCCGCGGCACCGGCGTTGATGTGGACCGCGGTACCACCGGCGAAGTCGAGGGCCCGGATCGTGGTGCCGATGAAGCCGCCACCCCAGACCATGTGGGCGACCGGGATGTAGACGAGGGTGAACCAGCCGAGAGCGAAGAGCACCCAGCCGCCGAACTTCAGGCGGTCCGAGACCGCGCCGCTGATCAGCGCGACCGTGATGATCGCGAACATCATCTGGAAGACCAGGAAGGCGTAGGTCGGGATGCCGGTGTTGGCCCCGAAGAACAGCCACTCCTCAGTGATCTTGGCGGCGTCGGCGCCGAGGTAGTCGAAGTTGCCGATGATGTTGTTGAGGCCGGAGCTCTCGTTGACCCCGAAAGCGAGGCTGAAGCCGTACAGGATCCACAGGACGCTGATGAGCCCGAGACACGAGAAGCTCATCATCATCATGTTCAGAACGCCCTTGGACCGGTTGAGGCCACCGTAGAACAGCGCCAGACCCGGTGTCATGAGCAAAACGAGCGCAGACGACAGGAGCAACCAGGCGGTATTGCCGGTGTTGATCTCCACGCTGCCTCCTCTCGGAATTAAGGTGTCCTCTCACACCGGACCTGGGGCAACGCCGCCTGTCGGCCGGTTCGGCGCGAAGCTTTCCGGCCTGCTGTTTCGAGCACGGTCTTCGCGCGATTTCCGAGACGTCACGGGTTGTTTCCGACGTGTGAAGAAAACCTCACAGTCCGCGAGGGTAGGCGTCCTGAGCTGCCACAATATCGTCGCTTTCGCACCGATCGCAGCACTTCTCGGCACCTCTAGCGGAGCGCGTACTCCAGGGTGTGGCGCTCGTAGTCGAGCAGCCGGAGATCGCGCATCGGACGGCGCAGATGGCCCTTGTGCACGATCCGAACGAAAGCCGGATCGCCGGCGGCCGCCATCCGCCGGATGCCCTCGACGTGATCGACGATCCGTTTCCTTATGGTCCGCACGAGCCGGTGCCGGTCCCGTGGGATCAGGCCGTACGCGTCGGCGAACAGGCGCAGCCGGCGCGGTCGGTTCGGGCGCTTCCAGCCGAGGGTGTACGAGTCACGGTCGCTGAACAGCGGGACCCAGGTCCATGCCGCGTACGCCACGTCGTAGAGCCGTGAGCCCGGTGACGCGAGGTCAAAATCGATGAGCGCCAGGGTGCCGTCCGGACGCCACACCACGTTGTGCGGAGCGGCGTCGTGGTGGCAGATCACCTCGGTGTCCGGTGGAGGCGGCCCGAACGAGCGCCAGACCGAGCCGGGCGGCGGGACGAACCCGTACTGCGCGTCGTGGAACATCCGCAGCATGGTCGCCACGGTGACCAGCGCCTCCTCGGTGACCCAGTGCGGCGCCAGGGGGTACTCCCCGCACTCGCCGTCCAGATAGGAGAGGACCTCGCGGCCCTTCTCGTCCATGCCGAGCGCGCTGGGCGAGCCGGTGAACCCGACCCGTTCGAGGTGGTGAAGGAGAGCGTGCACGGCGGGCGTCCACGGCCCCGCGTTGCGCCGGACCGTGTCGCCGATCCGGGAGACCGTGGAGACGTTGCCACCGTGCAGCGGTATCTCGCGCAGCGGCTCCTGCGTCACTCACAGCCTCCCGGATTCCCGTCCAACCACCCCGCCCGCCGCCCGTAAAATCGAGGGAAAGGCCTCCTACTCGCCCCCGAGACTACGCGTCGCCGCCAACAAGGGCCTCGACGAACGCCGCCGGCTCGAACGGAGCCATGTCGTCCGGGCCCTCACCGAGACCCACCAGCTTGACCGGAATCCCCAGTTTGCGCTGTACGGCGATGACGATGCCGCCCTTCGCGGTGCCGTCCAGCTTGGTCAGCACCACACCCGTGACGTCCACCACCTCGGTGAACACCCGGGCCTGCTCCAGGCCGTTCTGGCCGGTGGTGGCGTCGAGCACGAGCAGCGTCTCGTCGACCGGGCCGTGCTTCTCCACCACCCGCTTGACCTTGCCGAGCTCGTCCATCAGGCCGACCTTGTTCTGCAGGCGGCCCGCGGTGTCGATCAGCACGGTGTCCACGTTCGTGTCGATACCCCGTTTCACGGCGTCGAACGCCACGCTGGCCGGGTCACCGCCCTCCGGCCCGCGGACCGTCTCGGCGCCGACCCGCTCACCCCAGGTCTGGATCTGATCGGCCGCGGCGGCCCGGAACGTGTCGGCCGCGCCGAACAGCACGGTGCCGCCGTCCCCGATCAGCACCCGGCCGATCTTGCCGCAGGTGGTGGTCTTGCCGGCCCCGTTGACGCCGACCACGAGCACCACGGCGGGGCGGCCGTCGTGCGGGGCGGTCTTGAGACTGCGGTCCATGTCCGGCTCGAGGGCGGCCACGAGTTCCTCGACCAGCTGCGCACGAACCTCGGCGACGGTCTTGGTACCGAGGATGCGGACCCGCTCACGCAGCCGCTCAACGATCACCTGGGTCGCCTCGATCCCGACGTCCGCGGTGATCAGGCTCTCCTCGATCTCCTCCCAGTCCTCCTCCTCGAGGTGGTCCCGGGACAGGACGCTGAGCAGGCCGCGGCCGAAGGCGCTCTGCGAGCGGGCCAGACGGGCACGCAACCGGACCAGGCGGCCGGCGGACGGCTCCGGCCTCTCCAGCGCCGGCTTCTCCTCGACGACGGGAGCCGGCGGCTCCTCCACCACGACCGGGGCGGCCGGCTCCGGCCGCTCGATCAGCGGCGGGAGCTCCTCCTCGACCGGCGCCTCCGGCGCGGTGGGCGGCCGTTCCAAGGTGGTGGTCGAGCCCGCGGTGGGCGGCGGGGGAAGATCGCGGCGGCGCATCTTCGGCACCACCAGCCCGACCGCGCCCACGATCAGGACGACGAGCAGGATCACTGCGGCGACCACGTATTCCATGCCCGAATCCTGACAGATGAGCCGTCCGGCCGTGGCGGAGGCCGTACGACTGGCGGTTCCGGTACGGATTGGCGGAGGATGGGACGCCCCTTGAAACGGCGTGGAGGATCCCCCATGCAGCACAACCCCGGTACTCGCCGGTGACAGCACAACTACTCATCGGACCGGTGCTGCGCCGGGTCGTCGGTGATCGCGCGACGCTGTGGCTGGAGACCAGCTCGCCGGCAGAGGTACGGGTCGAGGTGGACGGCGCGGGCGCCGGGTCCACACGGACCTTCTCGGCGTACGGCCACCACTACGCGATCGTCACGGTCGACGACCTCGCCCCCGGCTCCGCGAACCCGTACCGCCTGTTCCTCGACGACCGGCAGGCGTGGCCCGAGCAGGACTCGGAGTATCCGCCGCCGGTGATCCGCACCCGGGCCGCCGACGACCGGGAGCAGCCGGTGGACCTGATCTTCGGCTCGTGCCGGAAGGGCACGCCGCAGGTGAGCGGGCGCTGGCTGCCGCCGGACGCGCTGGACGCGTTCTCACGCCGCCTGATGACCGACCCGGAGACCCGTCCCGACCTGCTGGTCCTGCTCGGCGACCAGGTGTACGCGGACGAGACCTCGACCAAGGTGCGCCGCTTCTTGAAGCACCGCCGCCGCAACGGCCACGAGGGCCCGACCGACCAGGTCGTCTCCTTCGAGGAGTACACCAAGCTGTACCTGGAGTCGTGGCGCGACCCCGAGGTGCGCTGGCTGTTCTCCACCGTGCCGAGCGTGATGATCTTCGACGATCACGAGCTGATCGACGACTGGAACACCTCGTCGTCGTGGCGCAGCGACATGGCCCGCGAGTCGTGGTGGCGCGAGCGGATCTCCGGCGGCCTGGCGTCGTACTGGATCTATCAGCACCTGGGCAACCTGAGCCCCGACGACCTGGCCGCCGATCCGCTGTTCCAGAAGGTGACCGCAGCCGAGGACGCCACCGACCTGTTGCGCGAGTTCGGGCTCCAGGTCGACGAGCCGGAGTCGGCGGAGAACACCGACGTGCCGTACCAGTGGAGTTTCGCCCTGGACGTGGGCCGGACCCGGCTCATCGTGCTGGACAACCGGTGCAACCGGGTTCTGACCCCGGGCGCCCGGGCGATGCTGCCGGCCGCCGAGTGGAACTGGTTCGTGGACCGCGCCCACGGCGACTACGACCATCTGGTGGTCGGTTCGTCACTGCCGTGGCTCATGCCGCCCGCCATCCACTACCTGGAGGCGTGGAACGAGCGGATGTCCGAATCGCACCGGCCGCGGGCGGCGGCCTTCGGCGAGAAGGTACGCCGGACGTTCGACCTGGAGCACTGGGCGGCGTTCAGCCGTTCGTTCGCGGCGCTGGGCGAGCTGTTCCGGCGGCTCGGCGAGGGCGGGCCGGAGGCTCCGGGGCACCGGGTCGGCGCGGGCGGGGCCTATCGGGCGCCCGCCTCCATCAGCGTTCTCTCGGGTGACGTTCATCACTCGTACGTGGCTCGCGCCGACTTCGGCCACGCCATGGCGACCCCGGTCTTCCAGCTGACCTGCTCACCGATCCACAACGAGGTGCCGCTGCCGCTGCGCCCGCTGATGCGGGTGGCCTGGTGGCCGGGCGTGGTGCAGGCCGTGCGCGGACTCGCCCGGACCATGTCGGTGCACAAGCCGGCACTGCGCTGGAAGAAGCTGGCCGGGCCGTACTTCGGCAACGCGGTCGGCACCCTGCGCCTGGACGGCCAGGTCGCCACCGCCCGGATCGAGGGGACCACCAAGGACGGCACGCTCCACAACGTCGCCGGGGTGGACTACCACCCCTGACGAATCAGTCGCCCGGATGCGGGAGGGTGGACTCACCCTTGTCGGTGACGGTGAAGGAACTCATCGCGTCGCCTTCACCGCCCTGCTGCATCATGACCCGGCCGTCGCCGGTGTCGGCCAGGACGAAGAGGCCGTTGACCTCGATCAGCCGTCCCCGGCCGTCCGGCGCCGTCGGGAAGGTGAACACCTGATTCTTCTCGGCGGCGTCACAGGCCTCGGTCTTGAGTTGCAGGGGCCTGCTCCCACCCGGGTCGTGCACCTGCAGGCACCACGGCTCGTCGCCCACCGTCATCCTCGCGGTCTGCAGCAGGTGGTGGCGGGATCCGGGAGCGAGCGGCGTGGTCACGAACAGCGAGCGGCCGGTGGACTTGCCGGCCACCGTCAGCAGGCCGTCCGCGTCGACGGTCAGCGCCTTCCCGCCGTCCACGGTGGCGAACAGGAACTGCCTGTTCCCGCGGATGTCGGCACCCGGGCCGGCCGTAGCCGCCGACGAGGGCGACGGGCCCGCCGGGTCCGGCCCGTTGATGGGCGCGGTGCCATCGGTGGACGTGCAGCCGGCGAGGCCGCCGACGAGGACGGTTCCGGCGATGACCGCGCCGATCCTGGACATGACGTTCCCTCCGCTGGGCGTGCCCGGTCGGCACACGCCCATCCTCGGCGGAACGAGTGGCCGTGCCGCCCGATCGGCAGCGCGGGCGGCATCAATCCGGTAGGTCGAGGACCTTGCGGAGATACGGTACGTGTTCCGGCCCGGCCCACCGGTATCCGGCGAGACCCGCCGAGCGGGCACCACGGATCACCCGGTCGTCGTCGTCCACGAACAGCACGTGCTTCGGCAGGACACCGAGCTGCAAACAGGCCTGCTGGAAGTACTCCGGGGCCGGCTTGTGAATCTTCATCTCCCACGAGCTGAGGACCAGGTCGACCTCGCCGAGGAGCCCGAGCGCCTCGAGGTCGGGGCGCAGGCGGTCGGTCGCGTTCGTCGCGATCGCCACCTTCCGGCCGCCGTCCCGGACCTCACGCACGAAAGCGAGCGCCTCGGGGTCCACCTCGCCGCGGTACGACTGCCACGCGGCGACCGCGGTGGCGGCGTCCGCGGCCTCGAGCGGCAGCCGGTCGGCGACCAGCCTCATCCACTCGGCGTCGGTGATCTCACCGGCCATCGCGGGCCGGTAGATGTCCCACGACATGGCCGTCTCCAGCAGTGAGGCCGGCTTGAGGCCGTACTCGATCTCGACGGCGATCATCGGGGCCGGGTCCCAGCGGCGCAGCACGCCGTCCAGGTCGATCATCAGGGCCTGGGCGCGGTCGCGCATGTACTTCCCTACTCCTCCGGGTCGCGGGCGAGGCGCTGGCTGATCACCTGGGTGACGCCGGCACGCATCGTGACGCCGTACAGGGCGTCCGCGACCTCCATCGTCCGTTTCTGGTGCGTGATGATGAGCAGCTGGCTCTTCTCCCGCAACTGCTGGAAGAGGGTAATCAACCGGCCCAGGTTGACGTCGTCGAGGGCCGCCTCCACCTCGTCCATGATGTAGAAGGGCGAGGGCCGGGCCCGGAAGATGGCACAGAGCATGGCCACCGCGGTCAGTGAGCGCTCGCCACCGGACAGCAGCGACAGCCGCTTGATCTTCTTGCCCGGCGGACGGGCCTCCACCTCGACACCGGTCGTGAGCATGTCCTCCGGGTCGGTGAGGATCAGCCGGCCCTCACCGCCGGGGAACAGCACCTGGAACACGGCCTGGAACTCGCGGGCGGTGTCCTCGAACGCCGACGTGAAGACCTCCAGGATCCGGTCGTCGACGTCCTTGACCACGGTGAGCAGGTCCTTGCGGGTGGCCTTGAGGTCCTCGAGCTGGTCGGAGAGGAATTTGTAGCGCTCCTCCAGCGCGGCGAACTCCTCCAGCGCCAGCGGGTTGACCTTGCCGAGCAGGGTGAGGTCACGCTCCGCCTTGTTGGCCCGCTTCTCCTGGGTGGGCCGGTGGAACGGCGCCGGCTGAGGTTCGGGCTTGCCGTCCTTCTCGGCCTGGGCCACGTCGGCATGGGTCGGCGGCACCAGCTGGTCCGGGCCGTACTCGCTGATCAGCGTCTCGACATCGAGCGAGAAGTCCTCGGCGGCCTTGGCCTCCAGCTGCTCGATGCGCATCCGCTGCTCGGCGCGGGCCATCTCGTCGCGGTGCACCTCGCTGGTGAGCCGCTCCAGCTCGGCGACCAGACGCTTGGCGTGTGCCCTCACCTCCTGCAGCTCGGCCTCCCGGCTGGTCCGGGCCTGGGCGATCTGGTCACGGTTCTCGGCCGCGGCGGCCAGCGACACGGCCACGCGTTCCAGGGCGGCGGCCGCGCCGTGCGCGACGGCACGGGCGATCTCGGCACCGCGGGCACGTGCGGCCCGGCGGGCGGCGGCGCGTTCCCTGGCCTGGCGCTCGGCGTTGGCCTGGCGGAGCAGCGAATCGGCGCGGCCCGCGATGGAGGAAACCCGTTCTTCGGCGGTACGGACAGCGAGTCGTACCTCCATCTCGTTCTGCCGTGCCTGGGGCACCAGCGCGCCGAGCCGGTCGCGTTCCTCGGTGGACGGCTCCTCGTCGAGCGGGGTGTCCTCGGCCAGCCGCAGCCGCTCCTCCAGCTCGGCCACCCGCATCAGATCGGTCTCGCGAGCCGCCTGCGCCTTCTGCAGGGACGCGCCGAGCCGGTCGGTCTCCGCCTTCGCGGACCGGGCCGCGGCACCGAGCTCGGCCAGCCGGCGAGCGGCCGCGTTGCGCTCGCCCTCGGCGGCGCGCTTGGCCTGGGCCGCCACGTTCACGGCCTGCTTGAGCTCGGCCACCTGGGCACGGGCCTCGCCGAGCTGTTCCTTGACCTCGGCGATGGTCTGCTCGGCCGTCGCCCGCTTCGCCTTGGCCTCGTCGACCGCGGCCTGCACCTCGATGTAGCTGGTCGCCTTCGACGAGCCGCCGGCCGCCGCATAGGCCCCGAGCACGTCGCCCTCGGGCGTGACCGCGCGCAGCTCGCTGTTCGCCGCGACCAGCGCGGCGGCGGCCGTCAGATCGGGGACCAGCACCACGTCGCGCAGTGCCCGGTTGAGCGCGGGACGGATCTGTTCCGGACAGTCGACCACCTCGGGCGCCCAGACCGCCCCGTCCGGCAGGTTCGGGCGCAGGTTCGCGAGCGGACCCTGCATGCCGGGCCCGGCGGTTCCGGCGACGACCAGATCGGCGCGGCCGGCGTCGGCGATCTTGAGGGTCCTCATCGCCTCGATCGCCTCGTCCACGCCGGAGAGCGCGACCGAGTCGGCCAGCCCGCCCAGCGCCGCGGCCAGCGCCACCTCGTGACCGGGCCGGACGGTGAGCATCGAGGCGAGACTGCCGAGCAGGCCCGGCACCTGGCCGGCCTTGGCCAGCAGCGCCCCGGCGCCGTCCTTGCGCTTGAGGCCGAGCGCGAGTGCCTCCTCGCGGGCCTTCCAGCTGGCGGCGTCCTTCTCGGCGGCGCGCTCGGTGTCGGACAGCTCACGGACCACTGCGGCGGCCCGGTCGTGCGCGGCCACCGCCTCGTCGTGCCGCGCGTCCAGGTCGGCGTTGTCCCGGTCGGCCTCGGTCGACTCGGCCGCGACCAGGTCGACCTCCTCCTGCGCGGCCTCGGCCCGCATCAGGGCGTCGGTGTGCGCGTCGGCGAGGCGCTCGATCTCCTCGGCCGCGCTGTTCGTCCGGGCCCGGGCCGCGTTCACGTTGCCGGTGAGCTTGGCCAGCCCCTCCCGGCGGTCGGCGATCGCCTTGGCGGCCGCCCGCAGCTCACCCTCGGCCGCGGCCAGCTGGCGTTCCAGGTCCTGGCGGTACTCGACAGCCTCGGCCAGGCGCATCTGGTCCTCGGTGAGCGCCTCGCGGAGCTCCTCCTCCTGCTCGCGTACGCTCTCCGCCTCGGCCTCGAGCATCTCCGGGTCACGGCCGGGCCGCTCGTCCTCGGGAGTGGCGGCCAGGTGCCGCAGCCGCTCGGTGGCCAGCTGCTCGGTCGAACGGAACCGCTCCTGCAGGGAGGACAGTTTGTACCAGGCGTCCTGGGCGGCCTGCAGCAGCGGCGCGTCCTCGGCGTGCTCGTGCTCCAGGTCGGCGAGCATCCGCTGGACCTCGCGGTTCTCCTCCTCCACCTGACCGCGGCGCTCACGGCTCGCCGACTCGTCGGCGATCTCCCGGTCGAGCGTGGTGCGCAGCGTGAACAGGTCGTCGGCGAGCAGGCGGAGGCGGGCGTCACGCAGGTCGGACTGGATGCCGGCGGCCCGGCGGGCCACCTCGGCCTGACGGCCGAGCGGCTTCAGCTGCCGCCGCAGCTCGGTGGTCAGGTCACCGAGGCGGTTCAGGTTGACACCCATGGCGTCCAGCTTGCGGATCGCCTTTTCCTTGCGTTTGCGATGCTTGAGTACGCCCGCCGCCTCCTCGATGAACGAGCGGCGGTCCTCGGGTTTCGCGTGCAGCATGGCGTCGAGCCGGCCCTGGCCGACGATGATGTGCATCTCGCGGCCGATGCCGGAGTCGCTGAGCAGCTCCTGGATGTCGAGCAGGCGGCAGGAGTTGCCGTTGATCTCGTACTCACTGGCGCCGTCCCGGAACATCCGCCGGGTGATCGAGACCTCGGTGTAGTCGATCGGCAGGGCACCGTCGTTGTTGTCGATCGTGAGCGTCACCTCGGCCCGGCCCAGTGGGGCGCGACCGGCCGTACCGGCGAAGATGACGTCCTCCATCTTGCCGCCACGCAGCGCCTTGGCGCCCTGCTCGCCGAGAACCCAGGCGATGGCGTCGACGACGTTGGACTTGCCGGAACCGTTCGGCCCCACCACACAGGTGATGCCCGGCTCCAGCCGCAATGTGGTGGCGGAGGCGAAGGACTTGAAGCCCTTGACCGTCAGGCTCTTGAGGTGCACGGATCTCCGAGGGTCGGGTCTGCGGGACGTTTCTGCTGGGAGGCAGGCTACCCGCCGGTGCTGTTCCGCAGCGGAATCACGTGGCCGGAAAAAACGGCGCGCCGCCACGGGAGTGGAGGCGCGCTTTTTCTTCGGTGCGTCTTTGTTGCGTCTTCAGTGCTGTTCAGTTGCGATCCGAGGGGATTGAACGCCGGACGGTCTCCCCGCGAGTACCCTCCGGCATCCGCTGAGGCTCAGGTCAGCGCGGGCTCGGTCAGCCGCGCGAAATCGTCTGCCTCCACGGCCGCCGCCGCGAGACGATCATTCTCCGCCTGGAGGCGGGTGACCTCGAACTCCAGGGACTGCACCCGGGAACGCAGTCGGGTGACCTCGTCGAGGAGGCGCCGGTCGGGCGCCGCACCTACGTGGCCAAAGAGGGCCTTCGCCATCGTGACTCCTTGTGACGCGCTGCGTCGATTTTTGTGTGGTGCGCTGTCTTTTTTCGCTGCCGGAATAGCCGGCCAGCGTGGCGCCCTGTGCACGCACCCAGTGGTTCAGTGCGCAGTGAAACTCATGCGAACCGACACACCACATGCTCACGGGCACGCGTGAGCGCAGAATCCCGCCAGTGAAGCTGCGGGGCTCTTTATGGTGCGGACCTCAGGCCGCGGTCAAACCGAGACAGTGCTCAAACCGAGGCATGAGTGGGCGCGACTGGCGACAACTCCATAGTCCGCCGATACCCATCCTCCGTCAAGCCGAGGCAGTGCCGGTTGCGTGCGCGAGTCAAGTGAATCACGCCACCAAGGCACCTCACGGCGACTGCAGGGGTATCCCACCAGGTCTTATACATCTTTCGCGGACATGTCGATCTCGTCAAGACCGGTCCGTATTAGCAAGATCGGGCGTACTCGGGCAGGTCCGTCCCCTTCCGTCCCGTCAACCCCCACCGCCTCCCCACGATCTTGCCAGCTCCTCCTCCTCCTCCTCCTCCTCCTCCTCCTCCTCCTCCTGGGCCGCCGCCCCTTCCTCTTCCTCCGCGCCCGCCGCCTCTTCCCCCGCAGCCTCCCCCTCGGCCGCCGCCCCTTCCTCCACAGCCTCCTCCTAGGCCGCCGCCCCTTCCTCTTCCTCCGCGCCCGCCGCCTCTTCCTCCGCAGCCTCCTCCTCGGCCGCCGCCCTTCTCCTCCACCGCAGCCGCCGCCCCCGCCACGCCTCCCCTGCAGATCTTGTGAGGTTCGGGTCGGGATCGCAGTCGAACCTCACAAGATCTGCCGCATGAATGGGCGGCGCGGCGAGGCAGCGCGGCGCGGCGAGGCAGCGCGGCGCGGCGAGGCAGCGCGGCGCGGCAGGACGGCGCGGCGCGGCGCGGCAGGACGGGGCGGCGCGGCGCGGCAGGACGGAGCGGCGCGGCGCGGCAGGACGGGGCGGCGCGACAGGACGGCGAGCCGCGGGCGAGGCACCCAGTCACCCCGCGCCTCCACCGCTCAACAGCGACCCCCACAGATCTTGTGACGTTGTGCTGCGTCAACCACGCCCCGCCCCTGCCCTCCTGCCGCCCCCTCCCTGCTGCGACCTCCCCACCGCCTCAGCCACCCCCACCGCTTCCGCTGCCCCTGCCGCGATCTTGTGAAGTTGTGCGACGTCAGCCACCCGAACTTCTCAAGATCTGCGGGCGGCGGGTGGGCGAGTGACGGGCAACGAGCAACGGACAGCGGACGACAGGCAGCGCGCAGCGGGCGAGAGGCGGCGGGCAACGGACAGCGGGCGGCGCGCGGCGCGCGGCGAGCGGCGGGCGGCGGGCGCGAGCGGCGGGCGACGGGCAGCGGGCGGCGGGCAGCGGCGGCGGGCGGCGGGCGGCGGCGGATCGACGAGAGGCCAGGGGACGACGTTTTGGAGTGCGAGAAATTGGCGCGCACCTCGTGGCCTTTCGGGCAAAAACGGTCAAAGACGGCCGACAAAACGGTGTAAAAGGTGCGTAATTGTGTCGCCTAGCCGACATGCTCCAGCAACTTCGGCGGGCTGTGTCGTTGCCCCCAGCGTGAATCCGACCCCGTCGCGCGAGCGCATCTGTCTGCTCACCGGCGGCGGGTACCCGTATCGGCGGGACGCCCTCGGAGGATGGTGCCGGACCCTGGTCGAGGGACTACGCCGGTTCCGCTTCGAGTTGCTGACCGTCACGGACCGTGAACTGCCGTCCGCGCCCGCGTACCCGCTCCCGTTCAATGTCGGCTCCGCGCACGCCGTCGCGCTGGGCCGAGACCAGGCCCGTGCCGAACGGCGGCGCGGACCCGTCCCCGACGGCGCCGCCGAAGCCGCCGCCCTTCTCTGCCGCGGTCTGCTCGGCGATGAGACACCGGTCACCGCCCAGTTCGCCGACGGTCTGCGACGTGTCGCCGAGCTCTGCCAGCCACCGGACGCCGACGGGCGCGGCGGCTCCGACCCGCTCGCCACCCTGCCGCTCACCGAGGCACTGCTCGAGGCGTGGCGGCAGCGACAGGCAGCGGTCACCGGCGACCGGCCACCGCTGCCCCGGCTCAGCGTCCGCGACGCCCGGACGGCGGCCACCCTGCTGCGGCACGCCATGCGGTCGCTCACCGTGCCGCTGCCCGAGGTGGAACTCGTGCACTGTGTCGGCGGCACCACACCACTGCTGGCCGCGCTCGCCGGACACTGGCGCACCGGCACGCCCCTGCTGCTCACGGAAGCGCGCGCGGCCGTACCCCGGCAGCGGCCCACCGAGGACCGGTTGTCGGCCGCGGTGCGCACCGTGCTGCGCCGGTTCCGTACGTCGGTGGCCCGAACCGGCTACACCGAGGCCGAGCTGATCGCGCCGCTGAGCACCTACCACCACGGGTGGGCGCTCGACCACGGCGCCCAGCCCACCCGGCTCGTCCAGGTGCCCGCCGGGGTCGACCCGCGCGAGTACCCGGGCGCTGCCGAACTCGCCGAGGCACCCACCGTCGTGTGGGCCGGGAGCGGAGGGCCGGACAGCGGGCTGGCGCTCGTGCTCGAGGCGTTCACCGAGGTCGCGGCGGCCGTACCCGGGGTGGTGCTGCACCTGGTCGGCGTCACGGCGGCACACGAGGAACACTGCGCCGAGCAGATCGAGCGGACCGGGCTGGGCCGTGCGATAAGGCTCCACCCGCTGCCCGCCGACCCGCGTGACCGGTACACGGTCGGCCAGGTCGTCGCGCACGTGCCGGGCCCTGCCGATCCGCCGTACCGGCTGGTCGAAGCCATGATGTCGGGCCGTGCGGTGGTCGGGGTGGACGTCGGCCCCGCCGCCGAGACCCTCGGCGACACCGGGGTGCTGGTGCCTCCCGGCGACCCGTCCGAGCTCGCCATCGCCGTCGTCGGCCTGCTGCGGTCACCGACCCGGCGCCGAGCCCTCGGCGACGCCGCCCGCCAGCGCGCCCTCGGTCACTTCACCGTCGACCGGGTGGTGCGTGTCTACGGCGCTCTCTACAACGACCTCGCCGCGCCGCCCCCGGTGACGGCCTTCGAACTGGCGCTCACCGTTCCCGCGCCCCGGACCACGACGCCGGCGACCGTGCGCTGGCTGACTCGGGAGACCACCTCATGACGATCACTCCCCCGCGTGGTGCGGGCGGGGCGGCCACCACGCGTACCGCCCGCAACCGCAACCGCCGGCGGCAGAACGCCGCGGGCGAACCGCGGCATGCGGCGCTCAACCAGGCCGAGGCGCCACCGCTGCGCCGCCGCGGCGGCCGGCACGCGGCCGAGGACCCGGTAATCCCCGAGGAGCCCGGCGCGGCCGTCACCGACGTCGAGTTCCCCGCGCCCGCCTGGGACCCGTGGGCCACCAACGCGGGGCAGGCACTGGCCCCCGCCAGCATCACCGACCCGCTCGAAGCCTCCGGAGTGGTCGACGGGCGGGTGTTCTGGGACGCGGCACCCGCCGGGTCGGGGCAGGCCGGGACGACCGGCTGGTTCGAGCCCGTCCGCGGTGCCGAGCGGGGCGCGGAGCCGTCTACCTGGACCGACGCCGCCGCAACCGGCATCAGACCGGCCCTTTCCTGGGACGACAGTCCACAGCCGGGCAACCATGCCGGCGCCTGGACAGACGCCGGAGCAACCGGCATCGGAGCGCCCGTTTCCTGGGACGACGCTGCCGGTGCCGTCGGGTGGACCGACAGCCGGCACGGCTCTGATCATCCGGGTGACCGGGCCCATCCGGGCACCTGGGGCGACGGCACGGGACGCGCGGCCGGGTGGACCGCGGCTGACGCGACCGGCATCGGCTGGGTTGATGGGGACGTATCAGCCGGTGGAACGGGGTGGGCGGACTCGGCGGTGCCGGGTGCCGGGACCGACGACGCCGATTCGCCGGCCGGCGTCACCGCCACGCCCCGGGAACCTGTCAGCGAGCCGGTGGGCGGGGCGGACTCCGACATTTCCGGAACGCGACAGCCGTACCGCAAAAGGGTTGAGAAAGATCGCGAAGCCGGACGGCGTCGCCTCGGCCGACGCGCGCATGCCCGGCGCCCGCGTAACACCTATCTGAACGCCGCGCTGGTCCGGTGCGGGCTGTACCTCGGGCCGCTCAGCGTCGCCATCGCCGCCGCCGAACCGCTCGGACGGGTCGCCTGGCCGGTGCCCGCCGTCATCCTGCTGCTCGGCTGGACCGCGGCACAGGGCCTGACCGGCATGGGTGTGAGCGTCGCCCGCCGTGGTGGGCCCGCCGCGGCCGCCCGGATGGTCGGCGCCGGATTCGCCGCGGTGATCGGACTCTGGTGCGCGCTCGTCTGGGTCGCGCCCGACCCACTGCTCGGACCCGACCGTCTGCTGGCCGCCACCACCGGCGTCGGCGGGCTGATCACCCTGGCCAGTGTGACCGCCGCGCTGGTCACCCGGGCCGAGGGCGCGGTCGCCGGCTGGTACGTGCCGTGCTGGCTGCTCGCCGCCGCGGTGCTCGCCGAAGCCGGCGGGATCCCCGAGGCCACGCTGGTACCGGTGCAGACGCTGCTGCCCGCGGTGATCGTCGCCGTCGCCATCCGCGCGTTCCGGCCCGCCGTGCTCCCGGCAGTGCTCTCCACCCCGGTCGGCCCGCCGCCGCGGCTCACTGCCGCCGACCGCCGCCGGGCCGTCGCCTATCTGGTGATCGGCGCGGCCCAGGCCCTCTCCGTCACTCTCCTCTGGCGCGGTGGACCCGCCGTCATGCCGCTGCCCGCCGCGCTGCCGCTGCTGCTCGCCGTGCCGCTGCTCGAAGGCCTGATCGGCTGGCACACGCACCGCCTCGACGCCGGGCTCGACTCGGCCGAGTCACCCGAGGAATTCGATCGGCATGTACGCAACGTCACGGCCATCACCCTGGCCGGGCTGGTGCCGCCGCTAGCCGCCGGATGCGGGCTGCTGGTCGCGGCCTACCGGCTGCCGTACGGGTTCTCGGGTGTCCCCGGCGCCCGTGACGCGGTCCTCGCCCTGGCCGCCGCCACGCTTCTCGGCGGAGTGTTCGCCGTCACGTTCCTGCTCGCCGCCCGCTCCCGGCACGGGATCGCCGCCACCCTCGCCGCCCTGCCGCCGCTCGCCGCGGCTGTGCTCGCCATGTCCGCCCCGCCGGCCGGGCTCCTGCCCGCCGCGGTCGCGGTCCTCGCCGCGACCCATCTCGCCGGCCTGCTCATCGTCGCCCTGACCGCCGCCGACCTACGGAGGACGCCGTGAAGACCCTGTTCCCCCCGTACGCCCACCCGTCGCCCGAGCTGGAGCTGGACGCCGAAACCTGGATCGTCCGCGAACAGCCCGGCGACCGGCGCACCCTGCACCAGTCGCTCGGCCGCATCGACCTCGACTGGGGCAGCCGCTCCCTCGCCGACGTACTCGCCGACGTCGACGCGTGGCGGGCCGACGGCGTCGAGGGACTGTTCCTCGACCGGGCGCCCGCCGGCTCCGGCGGCGTCGGACCCGTCGCCCTCACCGTCCGGCTCGCCGCCCGCCGCGGCCTGCACCGCGTCGTCCTCAACCCGGGCGTGCCGACGCATCCGCTCTACCGCGACCTCGGCGTGCGGATCTGCACCTTCGAGGGGCCGTGGTCGGCCTACCAGAGCTGGGACGGCGACGGGGTACGACCGGGCGACGGCCACATCGTGTACGGGGTGCCCGCGCCGTTACTGACCGCGGCCCGCCGCCTGATGGGCCGCCGCGGCGCGGGGTTCGGCCTGGCCACGGACGCGGGCCCTCGCGTGGGGGCGAGCGCGGCAAGCTGATTCGCGCTCGGAGTCGCGTTTGCTCCACGCTCACCGACGCGGCATGACGCCGGTCCGCGGGCGCTGGCCGGGCGGCGCGGTGCCCGGGGGCGCTGGCCCGGGGCGCGGTGGCCCGGCGGCGCGGTGGCCCGGCGGCGCGATGGCCCGGCGGCGCGATGGCCCGGCGGCACGGGGGCTGCTGTGGCACGGGCTTCGACCGGCCGCGACCGGCGCTTCGCCGCGCAAGATCTTGTGCACTCGTTCACACTTCGGATGGGATCTTGTGCGCTCGCCTGTGCCTCGCGCGAGATCGGCCGCTGACGCCCGCCTTTCGGCTGGCGCCCGCCTTCCGGCGAATCTTGTGGGGTTCGGGCCAGCCCGACGGCACAACTCCACAAAGATCGCCGGTCGACTACCCCCTCTACCGGCGCGCGCCGGGCTACTGGCAGACCTTGTGAAGTTCCGGCCGGCCCGACGGCACAACCCCACAAGATCGCCGGTCGACTACCGCCTACCGTGCACACGCCCGCCCACCGACTGCTGACTACCGGCACGCGCCCTCACCGACTGCCGACTTCCGGCACGCGCCCGCCTCCCGGCCGCCGCCCACCGGCGGGCGCTCGACTCCGGCGGATCTTGTGAAGTTCCGGCTGCTGAAACGGCACAACCACACAAGATCTTGGGCGGCGCTTGCGCTACGCGGGGTAGGGGACGGCGCTTGCGCTACGCGGGATCCTGGCTGGCACCAGGGCGAGGCGCCAGGACGTGAACGGATGTTCAACATCCCTGGCGCGCGGACGATCATGGACGATCGGACACCCGGACACACCTGGACGGGGATCAGCGCCCAAGATCGCGGCGTTTGTGGGCGACGCGAACCCCGTACATCAGCCTCGGGGTCTGGGTTGGCATCTTGGGCAGCTGAAGCTGGACCGATTCATGAACTGTTCGCGCCGGATAGGGGCTCCGCACCGGTGACAGGGCTCACTCTCGCGCCCGTAGGCGTTCAGCGACCGGTCAAAATAGCCGCTCTCGCCGTTGACGTTGACATACAGCTCGTCGAAGCTGGTTCCGCCCGCGACGATGGCCTCGCCAAGGATGTCGCGAACATGGCCGAGCAGGCGTTTCACAGCCGGGCGGGTGAGCTGGTCGGTGGGCCGGGTGCCGTGCAGCTTGGCGCGCCACAGGGCCTCGTCGGCATAGATGTTGCCCACTCCGGAGATCAGTGTCTGGTCGAGGAGGGCGCGTTTGACCTCGGTGTGCCGGCCCCGGATGCGGGCGACGAACGCCTCCTCGTCGAAGAGCGGGTCCATCGGGTCGCGGGCGATGTGGGAGATCTCGTCGGGGAGTTCGGCGCCGCCCTCGGAGACCGAGAGGCCGCCGAAGGTGCGCTGGTCGACGAAACGCAGTTGTGGGCCACCGTCGGTGAAGGTGAAACGGACCCGCAGGTGTTTCTCGTCGGGGGCGTCGGCGGGCTGCGTCAGCAGCTGACCGGACATGCCCAGGTGGCCGATGATCGCGTCGCCGGAGTCGAGCGGCAGCCAGAGGTACTTGCCGCGGCGGGAGATGTCGAGGATGGTACGGTCGGCCAGGACCGCCGCGAAGTGGGCGTCGCCGGGCAGGTGGCGGCGAATGGCTCGGGGGTGCAGCACCTCGGCGGTGTCGATGGTGCGGCCGGTCACCCACTTCGCCAGACCCATGCGGACGGTCTCGACCTCGGGAAGCTCGGGCAACTTCAAGATCCTTTACAATGTGTACGGCCAAACTGTCACCAGGTAGGCGCCGTACCAGAGACCGAACAACGCCCACGCGCCGATGGACAGCACCGCGACCCGGGGGCGGGCGCGGGCGGCGGCCACGACGGCCGGCAGCAGCGTCAACAGTACGGGCAGCAGCAGCCGTGGCTTGGAGTGGTAGAAGCCGGCCTGCCCGTAGACGAGGATCATCGCGACGACGCCGTAGACGGCCAGCGGCAGCCACGGCTTCTGCGCCAGCGCGACCCCGGCCGCGGCCAGCGCCACGAGCAGGATCAGCGCCACACTCATCGGGATCCAGCCGTCGCCGGAGCGCAGTGTGGTCCACAGGAACTTGCCGGTGCTGCTGCCGTAGTCGAACGAGGTGCCCCAGCCCGCGGTCTGGATCTTGAACCAGGCGGTGAGGTCGCCGACCCGGTAGGCGACCCAGCCGAGGTAGAGCGGCACCCCGGCGAGCGCGGCCGCGGCTGCGGTGAACGGCTTCCACTTCGGCTGGCCGTCGTCGTGGCGCAGCGCGAGGATCGCGGCGACCGCCAGGGCCAGCGCGGCGGCGGCACCGGTCGGGCGGCTCAGCGCGGTGAGCAGGCCGAGCAGACCGGCCGCCCACCAGACCCGGCGGTGCGCGGCCGCGAACATGCCGGCGACGAGGGCGATGTAGAGGCTTTCCGAATACGCCATGGACAGCACCACCGAGGCCGGTGCCGAGCAGCAGATCGCGACCAGCGCCCAGCCGGCCCGCTTGCCGTAGAGGCTGGTACCGAGCAGGTGCAGGGCCACCGCGGCGCCCACGGAGGCGAGCCACGCCACGACGAGGGCGGCGGTGCTGGGCTCGAAGCCGATCGCGGCGCCGAGCCGGATCAGCATCGGGTAGACCGGGAAGAAGGCCAGCTCGTTGCCTTCGAGCTGGCCGGTCGCGCTGTAGGTGTAGCCCTCCGGGTAACCGTCGACGGCGACCCGTAGGAACCAGCCGGCGTCCCAGATGAGCAGGCGTTCGAAGAGCGGGCGCGGTTCGGCGGTGCCACCGTCCAGCCAGGCGATCATGAGGAGCTGGCCGACGCGGGTCAGCGCGAGGACTCCGACCGCGGTAAGCAGGCCGTTCAGCCCGCCCGACTTATTCCATAGCGACTCTTTTTTCGTCGTTTCTTCTACCAGCGTCACGGCTCGGTCTTCTCCGGCTGTTCCTCGGTCTTCTCCGGCTGTTCCTCGATCTTCTCCGGCTGGTCCTCGGTCTTCTCCGACTGTTCCGTCAGGGTGCGCCACGCCGCCGCGGCGGCACGCTGCTCCGCCTGCTTCTTGCTGCGCCCCTCGGATCCGCCGTACCGCTCACCGGCGACGACCACCCAGGCGGTGAACGTCTTCGCGTGGTCCGGTCCGGAGTCCTCGATCTCGTAGTCCGGCACACCCAGGCCGAGCGCCGCCGTGAGCTCCTGCAGGCTGGTCTTCCAGTCCAGCGCGGCACCGCGCCCCGCCGACTCGGCCATCAGGGGGTCGAACAACCGGTGGATCACCTCGCTGGCGATCTCCAGACCGTGCTCCAGATAGATCGCGCCGAGCAGAGCCTCCAGGGTGTCGGCCAGGATGCTGGCCTTGTCCCGGCCGCCGGTGGTCTCCTCGCCCTTGCCGAGCAGCAGGTGCGGGCCGAGACCCTCGGGTCCGAGACCGCGCGCCACGTCAGCCAGCGCGTGCATGTTGACCACACTGGCCCGCAGCTTGGCGAGCTGGCCCTCGGGCAGGTCCGGGTGGTTGTGGAAGAGCGCGGAGGTGATCACGACGCCGAGGACCGAGTCGCCGAGGAACTCCAGGCGCTCGTTGGTCGGCAGGCCGCCGTTCTCGTAGGCGTACGACCGGTGGGTCAGCGCCCTTTCCAGCAGCTCCGGCTTGAACGGGACACCGAAGGCCTCCTCGAGTGGCTCGGTGGACGGACGGCGGCGCTTGTCAATCATGCGATACCTCGCTGAGCACTGAGCAGATCGGCGATCGCCGCGACCGAGGCGCGGCGGTGCAGGTCGGCCGCGAGCGCGATGCCCGCGGCGATGTCCGGTCCGGTGGCCGCGCCGTGGCAGACGACGACCGTGCCGGAGACCCCGAGCAGCAGCGCCGCACGGGGTGGGGGGTCGGCTCGGCCCGCCGGGGTGCCGGTCAGGGCGTACGCCGTTTCCAGACCCTTGAGCAGGACGTTGCCGGTGAAACCGTCGGTGACCACGACGTCGGCGGCCCGGCCCAGGACGACGTCGCTGCCCTCGACCAGACCGGCGTAACGGCCACCGGCCGGCAGCGGCAGGTCGAACAGGCGGGCCGGCAGACCACGGCGCAGGCGGTCGCCCTTGCCGGGTTCGGTGCCGATGGTGAGAAGTCCCACGCGCGGGGTGGGGACGTGATGGACGACCGAGGCGTACGCGGCCCCGAGCCGGGCGTGCCAGGCGAGCGTCTCCTCGTCCGGGTCGACGCTGGAACCCACATCGAGCAGGATGACCCGGCCGGCGGCGGTCGGCAGGACCGCGGTCAGGGCGGGACGGCGGACGCCGGGCCAGCGGCCCAGTTCGCGGGCCGCGGAGAGAACGGTGGCCCGGGTGTCACCGGCGGAGACCAGGGCGTCGGCACGGCCCTCGGCGACGGCGAGCACGGCGGCGCCGACGGTGTCGGCCGGGGTGTTCGTGGTGGTGATACGGCGGCGTACGCCCGGTTTCTGGGCGGCCAGGATCGCGTCGGCGGCATCGGCCGGGCCGACGAGCGTCAGCTGAAGGAACGGGTCTGCCCTGCAAGCACGCAGAGCGCCGTCAACCACGACGGCGGGAGCCTGGTCCCCGCCGAGGAGGTCGACGGCGATCCGCGCGGTGCCCGGTTCCCCGACAGTCCGCTGTCCGGGAACCGTGGCACCGGTGGTTCGCCACCGCTCGGGCACGACCCGCCCGATGATCGGGCGCGTCACGCGGTGTCGTCAGACCTCGAGGACCTGACGGCCGTTGTAGGTGCCGCAGACCGGGCAGGCGGCGTGCGGCAGCTTCGGCGACTTGCACTGGGAGCAGGCCGCGGTAACCACCGCGGTCGCCTTCCAGTTCGCCCGGCGCGAGCGGGTGTTGCTGCGCGACATCTTGCGCTTCGGGACGGCCACGGTTCCTACTCCTCGTTTTTTGACAGGTTGCGCAAAGCGGCCCAGCGGGCATCGACTTCCTCATGGCTGTGATCAGCCGGAAGGTCGTCGAAGTGCACCCCGCAGTCGGGGCACAACCCTGGGCAGTCCGGGCGGCAGAGCGGGTTGGTCGGCAGCATCAGGACGATCGCGTCCCGAATCGCCGGCTCCAGGTCGAGCAGGTCGCCCTGCATCCGGCCGACCTCGTCCTCGTCGGTCGTCTCCTCCGTGGTGCTGTCCGCATAGGCGAAGAGCTCCGCGATCGAGACCTCGAACGACTTGTCGATCTCGTTGAGGCAACGCCCGCACTCGCCGGTGAGCGAGCCCGTAGCGGTGCCGCTGATGTAGACCCCCTCGGAGACCGACGTCATGCTCATGTCGAGCGTGAGGTCGGACCCTTCGGGAACCGAGATCATCTCCAGACCGAGGTCCGCCGGGGCCGGCACCACCCGATTCAGGGCACGCGTCGCACCAGGCTGCCGCGGCAGTTTCGTCGTGTCGACGACCAGCGGTTGCCTGGGGTTCAGGTGGCTCTGTGGTGACTTGGGCATCGTGATTCCTCAGCCATGGGTAGGCCGACCGAAAACATTACCTGAGCTTGCTGTACGTCGTCGAATCGGGCTCTTAAAAGGGGAGCGGCCGCTCCGCGTCCTCGCCCTGGAAAGTGCCGATCTCGCGGAGCGCGTGCATCTTGTCACGCCCCCGCTCGATGGACGACAGCGCACGGGTCAGGAACTGCTCGAAGTTCGCCAGGGCGGTGTCGACGTAGTCGTCGACCTCCTCACGCAGCCGCTGAGCCTCGGTCCGCGCCTCGGCGATGATCCGGGCGCCCTCGTGCTCCGCGGAGACGGTGATCTCGTTGACCGAGACGAGACGGGCGTGTTCACTCTCACCCTCGCTGACGATCCGGTCGGCCTCGCGCCGCCCGGCGTCGACGATCCGGTCCCGCTCGTCGAGGACGGCGGCCGCCTTGCGCAGCTCCGAGGGCAGCTCGGCGCGGAGCTCCTCGAGGCGCTCGATCATCTCGCCGCGGTCGAACATGAAGTTCGTCCGTGACATCGGCACGGAGCGCGCGTCCTGGACCAACTCAATGAGCTCGTCGATACGGTCGAGCGGATCCACCGGTGCCTCACTCCCGTCGTCGAACCGCCACCCAGCGTGGTGCGATCACGTTACTGTGCCGCCGCCTAATTCTGCTTCAACCGGCCCACGAGGCGAGCCAGCACATTGTCCGGCAGGTACGGCGAGGCGTCGCCGCCCCACTTCACCACGTCCTTGACGAGACTCGAGGACAGGAAGGAGTAGAGCGGGTTGGTCGGCATGAACAGCGTCTCCACTCCGGAGAGCCCGATGTTCATCTGTGCCATCTGCAGCTCGTAGTCGAAGTCACTGACCGCGCGGAGGCCCTTGACCACGACCGCGGCGCCCTGGTCCCGGCAGAAGTCGACCAGCAGTCCGTGGAAGGACGCGACCCGCACGTTGGGGTACTGAGCCGTCGCCTCGCCGAGCATCTCCAGACGCTCCTCGATGGTGAACAGCCCGCTCTTCGACTGGTTGATCAGGACTCCGATGATGACCTCGTCGAAGAGCCGGCTGGCCCGTCCGATGATGTCGAGGTGCCCGTTGGTGACCGGATCGAAGGAGCCAGGACACACCGCTCGTCTCATGATCGGCGACCGTACCAAAGAGTGGTCTCGCCGTAACGCCGGGTGCGATCGCCGACCAGACCGTCCACCCAGCTCAGCGGCTCACCGCGGGTGGACCGCTCGAAAATCACGACGGCGTCCGGCGCCAGCCATCCGTTGGCCACCAGCCCCTCCTGCACGGTTGTGATCTCGTCGTCACCCAGCGCGTACGGCGGATCGGCGAACACCACATCGAACGGTCCACCGGCCGGTGGATCGCCGAGCACCTGCAGGACCTTGCCGGTCACCAGGCGGGCGGCCGAGCCGGCCTTGAGCGCGACGATGTTGTCCCGGATCGCACGGGCCGCCTTGCCGTCGGCCTCGACCAGCAGCGCGTGGGTGGCCCCGCGGGAGAGCGCCTCGAGTCCTATCGCGCCGGATCCGGCGTACAGGTCAGCGAACCGCGCGTCCGACAAATCGGTCATCGTCTCAAGAGTGCTGAAGAAGGCCTCCCGGACACGGTCCGATGTGGGCCTCGTGTGCGCACCCGGCGGAGCGGACAGGCGTCGACCCCCGTGTGCGCCCGCGATAATCCTTGTCATCACAGGGGACGCTACTTCACCAGTGACGCAAGGCCACGGTGGCGTTAACTTTTCCCTCCTCACAGGCACTGCGCGCGACGGTACGGTGCCGTTCGGTAAAACGAAGATCTCAAATCGGCAACAACACCATTAGCGGCGGCTGAGACGTTTCTTTGATCTCACGAAGTGACTATGGTCGGGCGACGTTGCGGGTGCGTTCTATCGTCCCCGCCGATGACGCGGGGAGGCGTCATCGCAGGTCGCTCTATCCACCAGCGATTTCTGCGATCTCCTCGCGCACTCCTTCGACCCCCTACACAGGAGATGGCGTGAACGTGTCCAAGTCCCCGCTCCGTCGTGTGGCCGCTCTGGCCGCCGGCTCGCTGATCGGCATCGCCGGTGCCGTGGCGTTCGCTTCCCCGGCCTTGGCCCACCACAGCATCGTCAAGGGCTCCTCGGAGTGCATCAACGGCGAGTGGGTCGTGGACTGGACGGTCAACGCCATCGGCGACGGCAAGCAGGGCCGCGAGTTCAAGTGGGTCAAGGTCGACTTCTCGTCGACCACCAACAAGATCGACAACGCGGACATCGCGGTCAACGGCAAGTGGCACCCGAGCGACACCGAGCTCAAGGGCAAGCAGCGGGTCCCCGCCACCGAGAAGAGCGCGACGCTCGCCGTCGAGGCCGTGTGGAACAACGAGGCGAGGGACAGCGACCCGGGCAAGTACACGGTCACGTTCGAGGGCGCCTGCGAGGCCCCGAGCACGCCGACCGAGCCCGAGACCCCGACCGAGCCCGACGTCCCGGTCGAGATCCCCAAGGACGTCAAGGCCGAGCCGTACACCGACATGGAGTGCGACACCATCGAGGTCGGCGTCGACAACACCCTGGGCAACGAGACCCCCTTCACCGTGAAGTACAAGACCAGCAAGGGCGAGGAGCGCACGCTGGTCGTCAAGCCCGGTGAGAAGAAGGGCGAGAAGTTCAGCGCCACCGAGGGCTTCTCCGTCGACGTGACCTTCACGGTCGAGTACAAGGGCAAGACCTACACCACCTCCGGCAACGTCCCGTGGGAGCAGCCGGCCGAGGGCTGCGACGACGGTGAGGGTGGCGGCGACCTGCCGCTGACCGGTGCCGCCGCGGGTGGCGTCGCCGCCGGTGCCGCGGGCCTGCTGGCCGTCGGTGCCGCCATGTTCTTCATCGCTCGCCGCCGCAAGGTGAAGTTCACCGCCTGATAGACGGCAAGTAGCACCACGACAACAGCAACAACCGGGGGGCGCGTCGATTCCGATCGGCGCGCCCTCCGCCCATTCCCCTCATGTTGGAGCACGAATGAAGAAGTTCCACCGTGCGGCGGCGCTCACGGCCGCTGCGCTGGTCGGCCTGACCGGACTCGCCGGGTTCTCCTCGCCCGCGAGCGCCACCGGAGCCGACTGCGTCACCGCCGCCGACGCGAAGTACGTGCACACCTTCAACGGTCCCGCCGGAACCGCCTCCGTCGAGATCACCAACGGGCCTCTGTGCGCGGGCGAGGAGCAGGCCTTCTCGCTCGTCTCGTACACCGCCCCCTCGGCGAAGTTCGCCCTCCCCCAGTACGTCCTCGAATCGTCGACGGACAAGCTCACCGCCCCGACCGGCGCGGAGAAGCTCACCCGCAGCAAGCTCGACTTCAAGGTCGAGGTCCCGGAGTGCTTCACCCAGGTCGACTTCGTGTTCGGTGACCGGATCATCGACCCGCTGAAGAGCGACAAGGACCTCTACAACGACCGCAAGGTCGGCAGCGACAAGGGCGAGGGCTCGAAGTCCACGCCGGCCAAGAACCAGCCGAAGCACGCCTGGTACAACGGTGGCAGCGGCACCTGCAAGGCCGAGCCCGCCGTCGAGGCGCTCTCCGACTGTGACGGCAACGTCACCCTCAAGCTGATCAACCGCAGCACTTCCAGCGCCCCGTTCGTGATCACCGCGGACAACGGCTTCTCCAAGACCGAGACCCTCGCGGTCCGCCAGGAGCCGGTCAGCGTCAAGGTCCCGGCCGCCGACGCCAAGAACATCAAGGTGACCTCGCGCAACGTCGAGATCTACAAGGGCGGCTGGACCAAGCCCGCGGACTGCAAGGCTCCCGAGGTCGGCAAGCCCGAGGGAACCGTGACCAGCGACTGCGACGGTCTCACCTTCACGGTGAAGAACCCGGAGAACGGCGCTCCCGTCACCGCCACGTTCACCCCGAACAAGGGCGAGACCAAGACCGTCACCGTCAAGCCCGGCACCACCGAGAAGGTCACCTTCAAGGGCACCGAGGGCCTGAAGGTCGCCGTCTCCGGTGGTCTGGACGTGCTGAACGGCGAGGCTGCCTGGGCCAAGCCGAAGGACTGCGACACGCCGACCACGCCGGTCACCACCGAGCCGGAGGCGACGCCGTCCGAGACGACGCCCACCAGCACCACCCCGGTCGCGACCACGCCGGCCGCCGGTGAGGGCGACGACCCCGAGCTGCCGCTGACCGGTTCGGCCGCCGCCGGTGTCGCGGGTGGCGCGTTCCTGCTGCTCGTGGCCGGTGCCGTGCTGTTCATCCTGGCTCGCCGCCGCCGGGTGAACTTCACCGCCTAACCCACGGGCGGGAAAGTCCCATCGGGGCGCGGTGGATAGTCGGTGACGGCTACCACCGCGCCCTTCGGCATCCGGCCGTAGAGGTGCGGGAACTGACGCCCGTCCGGTTCCGGCGGATCGCCGTCCTCCCAGACCACCGTCACCTCCGCCGGAGAGATCTCCAGCAGGACCAGATCGTCGCGGCCCCGGAAGATCCGGTTCGCCACGACATGCACCCAGTCCGGCGGGGAGCAGTGGATGAACGGCGACTCCTCGAGGTAGCCCTCGGCTTCGATACGGGCCCACGTGTCACGCGGGCAGAGATGAAAGATCAACCCTTCTCCAGGTACTCGGCACGGTCCTCGTCGACCAGCGCGGCCACCGAGGCCGCCAGCGCCGGGTAACGGGAGAGATCGGGGTCGTCGCCGATCAGCTCGGACGCCTCGGCCCGGGCCTCCTTGATCAGCTTCTCGTCGCGCAACAGCGACAACAGCCGCAGGTGCGAATGCTTGCCGGACTGCGACGCGCCCAGCACGTCACCCTCCCGGCGCTGCTCCAGGTCGATCTCGGACAGCTTGAAGCCGTCGGTGGTGGAGGCGACCGCGTCCAGCCGCTCCCGCGCCGGCGAGCCCTCCATGGCCTCGGTGTGCAGCAGGCAGATGCCCGGCGCCGAACCCCGGCCGACCCGGCCGCGCAGCTGGTGCAGCTGGGACACGCCGAACCGGTCGGCGTCCAGGATCAGCATCACCGTCGAGTTCGGCACGTCCACGCCGACCTCGATCACCGTGGTCGCCACCAGCACGTCCACGTCGCCGGCGGCGAACCGGCGCATCACCGCGTCCTTCTCGTCCGGCGGCATCTTGCCGTGCAGCATCTCGATCCGCAGGCCCTTGAGATATTCGCCCTTGAGCAGCGGCAGCACCTCGGTGACGGCCAGCGGCGGGCGGCGGGCGGGCTCGCCGTCCTTCGGCGGGGTGTCCTCGTCCTCGCCGATACGCGGGCACACCACGTAGGCCTGGTGGCCGGCCCGCACCTCCTCCTTGATCCGCACCCAGGCACGGTCCAGGTAGGCGGGCTTGTCCAGGGCCGGGATGACGTGCGAGGCGATCGGCGACCGGCCGCGCGGCAGCTGGGACAGGACCGAGGTCTCCAGGTCGCCGTAGACGGTCATCGCCACGGTCCGCGGGATCGGCGTCGCGGTCATCACCAGCACGTGCGGCGGTCTCTCGGCCTTGGCGCGCAACGCGTCACGCTGCTCGACCCCGAACCGGTGCTGCTCGTCCACGACGACCAGTCCCAGATCCTTGAAGTCGACCCCCTCGTACAGCAGGGCGTGCGTACCCACCACGATCCCGGCGCTCCCGTCGGCGGCCTTCGCCAGCGCGGCACGCCTGGCCACCGCACCGAGCGAGCCGGTGACCAGGGTGAGCTGTGTGCCCTCCGGGTCGCCGTCCAGCTCACCGGCCCGGCCCAGAGCCCCGAGCTGGGCGCTGATACCGCGGAAGTGCTGGGTGGCCAGGACCTCGGTCGGCGCCAGCAGCGCGGCCTGCCCACCGGCGTCGACCACCTGCAGCATCGCGCGTACCGAGACCAGGGTCTTGCCCGAACCGACCTCGCCCTGCAGCAGCCGGTGCATCGGGTGGGGCCGCGCCAGGTCGGCCGCGATCTCCTCACCGACCTGCCGCTGGCCCTCGGTCAGCTCATACGGCAGCCCGGCGTCGAACTTCGCCAGAATCCCGGCCTCTGCGCGGGGCCGGGCGGTGCCGGGCGCCGCGGCGGCCTTCGCACGGCGTTGAACAAGAGTCAGCTGTACGGCGAAAGCCTCATCCCACTTCAGCCGGTGCTTGGCCGAGTACAGCGCGGCGTCGGAGCTCGGCCGGTGGATCTCCCGCAGCGCCGTTCCGATGCCGACCAGGTTCCGTTTGGCCCGCACCTCGGCCGGCATCGGATCGGCCGGCGGCTCGAAGGTGTCCAGAAGGGTCCGCACGCACTTGGCGATCACCCACGTCGGCACCGCCTGCGCGGCCGGGTAGACCGGGATGAGCGCGCCCGCGAACTCCTCGATCTCGGCGGCCGCGTCGTCCTTGCTCGCGTCCGCACTGAGCAGCTGATATGCCGGGCCGTTGAGCTGGCGTTTGCCGCGGAACTCGGTCACCTTGCCGGCGAACAGACCCCACACGCCCTTACGCAGTTCCCGTTCCCGCCACGCCTGGTTGAAGAAGGTGCAGGTCAGCGTCGCGCCGGAGCCGTCCCCGATGGTGATCTCCAGCATGTTGCCGCGGCGCTGGCGCATCGGCTTCACACTCATGCCCTGCACCTGCGCCAGCACCGTGACCTGCTCGTCGACCGCCAGACTGCGCAGGTCGGTGTGCTCGCCGCGCTCGTCGTACCGCCGCGGGAAGTGATAGATCAGATCGCCCGCGGTGTGCAGATCGAGATGCTGTTCCAGGGCCTTCGCGGTCTTCGCGCCGAGCACTTTGGTCAACGGGGTGTCGGTCGTGGTCATTCGACTCCTGCCAACAGGTGGTAACGGGGCTGGCCGCCCGCGTAGCTCTGCAGTTCGATGAACGGCCAGGTGCGGTGCACGTGACGGCGAAGGTGGTCCTCGAGATCGGGTGGCGCGTCCGCGCCGAGCACCAGGGTCACGAGTTCGCCGCCGCCGCCGAGCATCCGGTCGAGCAGGCGGCGGCTCACCTCGGCCAGGTCGTCGCCGATCACGTGCACCTCGCCGTCGACCAGGCCGAGCAGGTCACCGGCCCGGCACTGGCCGGCCACCGTGAAGGCGTCGCGCTGGGCGGTGCAGACCTCGCCGTACCGGCAGGCGCCGGCCGCCTCGGCCATCGCGATCACGTCGTCGGCGAACGACCGCTGAGGGTCCCGTACGGCCAGGGCAGCGAGCGCCTGCACCGGGGATCTGGTGGGCACGACGCTCACCCGGGCGCCGGTGGCCTCGGCCTCGCGCGCCGCGGAGAGAGCGACCGCCTGTGTGTTGGCGTCGTTGGGCAGCAGCACCACCGAACGGGCGCCGGTCACGTGCACCGCGGCCAGCATCTCAGCCGTCGACGGGTTGCGGTCGACGACCACCGCGCCCTCCGCCTCGAACAACGCCGTCAGGCCGTCACCGGCGGCGACGACCACGGCGCCTCGGCGATCACTTCCGGTCCGGCGTTCCTCCAGGGGCGTGACATTGATCCGGTACGGCCGGCCGGCGCCGATTCCCGCCTCGATGGCCGGGCCGATCTCGGTGACATGCACGTGGACGTTCCAGGTCGGCGGGTCACCGTCACCCGTACCCACGACGACCAGCGAGTCACCGAGCCCGTCGAGCGTGACACGCAGCCGGTCGACGGCCTCGGCAGTCGCGTCCAGAAGGAACTGAACCTCATACCCGAACCCGGCACACCCGTCCGCCGGATCGCCCTGCCCCTGCGCGTGCCCCGCCTCCACCCGGCCACCACCGACCGGGCGTTCGCCACCCGCCTCCACCCGGCCACCGCCTTCAACACCGGCCTCCGCCCGATCGCCGCCGGACCAGCCCGCAACACCGGCCTCCGCCCGATCACCGCCGGACCAGCCCGCAACACCGGCCTCCGCCCGATCCCCGCCGGACCAGCCCGCAACACCAGCCTCCGCCCGATCCCCGCCGGACCAGCCCGCAACACCAGCCTCCGCCCGATCCCCGCCGGTCCCGCCCGCAACACCGGCCTCCGCCCGATCCCCGCCGGTCCCGCCCGCAACACCGGCCTCCGCCCGATCACCGCCGGACCAGCCCCCGCCTCCCACTCCCTGCCGATTGCCATCACGGAATCGGGACGAGTGATCGGCCTGCTGATCAGATTCGGTCGGTTGATCGGGATCTGCCGCCGCTCGGCTTCGGGTTGCCGCCGCTTCGGGCAGATATGGACCGGCTGATTCGCCCATGGCCGACGGCGCGGCCGACTCACTGTCGAGCGACAGCGCGGCTGACCGGCTGTCGCTCGACGGGTCCGACGGAGCGGCGTCGTCGTCGAGGGCGTCGACCAGGGCGTCGAGCAGCAGGCAGAGGCCGCGGCCACCTGCGTCGACCACGCCGGCTTGGGCCAGCACGGGAAGCTGTTGCGGGGTGCGGGCCAGCGCCTCGGTGGCGGCACGCGCGGCCGCCCGCGCCACGGTCACCAGGTTGTCGGACTTGATCCGGCCCGCGCCTTCGGCCGCCGCCGCGACCACCGACAGCACCGTGCCCTCGACCGGCCGCGCCACCGCGGCGTACGCGGCGTCGGTCGCCGTACGCAGCGCGCGAGCCAGCTCACCCCCGCGCACCGCAACGGTGCCGGCGAACGCGTCGGCCATGCCGCGCAGGATCTGGGAGACGATGACGCCGGAGTTGCCACGGGCCCCGAGCAGCGCCCCGCGGGCCATCCGCCGCATGATCCCGCCCACACCCTGCGTCTCTCCCGGATCACCGGCGGCCGCCGGTGTCCCCGAGCCCTCGGCGGGGGTTCTCAGGCCCTCCACCGGGGTGGACAGGGCCTCAGGCAAGGCGGTCAGGGCCTCGGACCGGGCGGTCAGGGCCTCGGGCAGGGCAGTCAGGGCCTCGGACCGGGCGGTCAGGGCCTCGGGCCGGGCGGTCTGGCCGTCCACCCGGGTGGACAAGGCCTCAGGCAAGGCGGTCAGGGCCCCGGGCCGGCTGGTCAGAGCGGCCACCGGGGCGGTCAGGGCCTCGCGCGCGGCGGTCAGCGTGAGGACGAGGTTGGTGCCGGTGTCGCCGTCGGGCACCGGGTAGACGTTCAGGTCGTCGATCTCACGCTGATGCGCCCGGAGCGCCTCCAGCCCACCGTCGCACCAGCGGCGTACGGCGGCGGCATCGAGGGTCTCCAGCACGCGAAAATCGTACTAACCACCCCCGACAATCGCCCGGCACGCGCCCTGACCGGGGGCGATTGGCTGTCCTCGGCAGGGATCGGGTAACCTTGCCGGGTTGCCTGGGCGATGCTTCCCTGGGCGCCTTCAGGATCTGCCTCGACAGGCAATCCTGGAGCAGGTCAGCTTTCGAATCACACCCAGGAGTATCCCGTGGCTAGCGTGTGCGACGTCTGTGGCAAGGGACCCGGCTTCGGTCACAACGTGCCGTGGTCGAAGAAGAAGACGAACCGCCGGTGGAACCCGAACATCCAGTCTGTTCGTACCCCGGCCGGTGGTGGCACCACCAAGAAGCTTCAGGTCTGCACCTCGTGCATCAAGGCCGGCAAGGTCGTCCGCGCCTGAGCGAGGCCACCAAGGCCCAGTCGAAAGCCGCCGAGCCCTCAGGGTCCGGCGGCTTTTCGCTGTCCCCACCCAACACCACCCCAACCCCGCGTGGTGAACTGCGGTCCGCCCGTGGGCACAGATCACCACGCAACTCCCGCCGTCAACCCGCGTGGCGACCTACGGTCAGCCCGTGGGCGCAGATCACCACGCACACCCGGCCGACAACCCCGCGTGGTGAACCACGGTCAACCCGCAGGCACAGATCACCACACACACCCGGCCGCCACCAACGTGACGAACCGCGGTCAGCCCGTGGGCACAGATCACCACACACACCCGGCCGACAACCCGCGTGGTGAACCACGGTCAACCCGCGGGCGCAGATCACCACACACACCCGGCCGACAACCCCGCGTGGTGAACCACGGTCAACCCGCGGGCGCAGATCACCACGCACACCCGGCCGACAACCCCGCGTGGTGAACCACGGTCAACCCGCGGGCGCAGATCACCACGCACACCCGGCCGACAACCCGCGTGGTGAACCACGGTCAACCCGTGGGCACAGATCACCACGCGGGTTCGGGGTGAGCGTTCTGGCGGCGTGCGTTCGGGCTTTCAGCCAGCGAAGTCGGGGAGTAGGGACTTGCCGTACGAGAGCACGTCCGGGTGGTCCTTGTAGTAGCCGAAGTTGTCGACGCGCACGTAGCCGGCCGACTCGTACAGCGCGATGGCCTCGGGCTGCCGGTCACCGGTCTCGAGGATCATCCGGCGGCAGCCGGCGTCGCGGGCGGAGTCCTCGATCGCGGCGAGCATCCGCCGGGCGACGCCACGGCCGCGGGCCGTCTGGGTGGTGAACATGCGTTTGAGTTCGGCGTCGTCGCCGTGGCGGCGCCAGCCCGCGCTGGCGATCAGCTCGCCGTCGGCGACCGCCACGAGGAAGTCGCCGTTGGGCGCGGCGAAGTCGTCGGCCGTGATGGGGGTGTCGTCACCGGTGCCGCCGTACCGTTCGGAGAGGTCACGCAGGTTCTCCGCGACGAGGCTCTGTACCTCGGACTCGTCGAACCGTACTGACTTGATCTTGATGTCCTGCACCGGGCCAGCGTAGCCAGATCAGCGGAAGTGATCCCAGCCCAGTCCGCCGGTCCAGGGCTTGCGGTCGACCGTGACGCCGGACCCGTCGTGCACCGAGCCCACCACACGCCACTCCGGCGGCAGCGTGACGCCGGGCGGGAACGTGGCGGCCAGGGGATGGTCGTCGCCGCCGGCCAGCAGCCACTGGTACGGGTCGACGCCGAGCGCCTTCGCGGCGTCCCGCATCTGGCCGGGCAGGTCGAATGCGTCACTGTGCACGTCGATGCCGACGACGCTGGCCTCGGCGACGTGTCCCAGGTCCTGGAGCAGCCCGTCGGAGACGTCGATCATCGAGGTCGCGCCGAGCCGCGCAGCCTCGGGACCCGCGTGGTACGGAACGGCCGGGCGCCGGTACGCATCCACGAGCAGTTTGGGCGTACGAAATCCTCGTGAAAGAACCGTGAGCCCCGCAGCCGCGTAACCGATCCGCCCCGCAAGGGCCACGACGTCGCCGGGTTGGGCGCCGTCGCGGGTTACCGGCGCGGCACCGCGCAGGTCACCGAGGGCAGTGACCGCGATGGTGAGCGTGGGACTGGCCGAGGTGTCACCGCCGACGACCGCCGCGCCGACCAGCCCCGCCTCGGCGGTGAGCCCGTCGGCGAGCCCCTCGGCCCAGGTGACGTCGAGGCCGACCGGCACGCAGAGCGCCACCAGCAGGGCGGTCGGAACCGCGCCCATGGCCGCGATGTCGGCGAGGTTGGCGGCGGCCGCCCGGTGACCGATGTCAGCGGCCCCGCACCAGTCGCGCCGGAAATGCCGGCCCTCGACCAGCACGTCGGTGGAGGCGACGACCCGTCCGTCGGAGGCCTTGACCACCGCCGCGTCGTCGCCGGGGCCGATCAGGGTGGCCTCTCCGGTACCGAGCCGGGTAACGATTCGGCCGATCAGCCCGAATTCACCGGTCTCTGCGATGCTCACGTCTAAGTCCTTCGATGGTGGCGTGCCGCTGCCGGGCCGCTTCGTACGGTAGTTTCACGACCGGGGATCACCGACGCGGTGGCGGATAGGAGTCGATCGTGGTCCAGGCATACATCCTCATTCAAACCGAGGTCGGTAAGGCCCGTGACGTGGCCGCGGCGATCGAGAAGATATCGGGGGTCGTTCGAGTCGATGCGGTGACCGGCCCGTACGACGTGGTGGTGCTCACCGAAGCACACACGGTCGACGAGCTCGGCGGCCTCATTGTGAGCAAGGTCCAGTTCGTGCCGGGCATCACGCGGACGCTCACCTGCTCCGTGGTAAACCTCTGACATGGTGGACGTCGACGCGCCGAAGCAGGCACCGGAGAAGGACCCGGCCCGGAAGGCCGCCGCATTGTGGGCGACCGTGGTGGCCGTACCGGTGACGCTGATCGTCGGCGCCGTCGCGTTCTTCACCATAATGCCTGACAATACGGACAAAAGCGAAAAAGCGGCGGCTCCGGTCCCGAGTACCCCCGTCGTGATGGAAGCGGCTCAGCTGGACGAGCGGGCCACGCAGGTCTGCCTGGCCGTGACCTCCCAGCTCCCGGCTAAGATCCGCGATCTCCCGGGCCGCACGGTCTCGGCCGGCCCGGAGCAGAACGCGGCCTACGGCGAGCCGCCGATCACGGTCTCCTGCGGGATCGCACAGCCCCAGATGTGCAAGGTCCCCGAGGACCCCACCCCGGGTTGCGTCCCGCTCGAGACCGAGCTGCTCTTCATGAACAACGTCTGCTGGTACGGCGCTCCCGGCACCGGGTCGGCCACCCTCACCACGATGGACCGCGAGGTCCCGGTGCGGGTGACCGTTCCGACGTCGTACGAGAACCCGGCGCAGTGGGCCAACGAGTTCTCCGACACGATCGTGAAGACCGTCAAGTCGAAGGCGCCGGGCACCATGCCCAGCGGGTGCGAATGAGCTAGTGCAGGCCGGTGCCCCGGTGCAGTGCGATCCGGATCAGCCGGTCCACCACCTTGGGGTACTCGAGGCCGGTCGCCGTCCACATCCGCGGGAACATCGAGTTCGGCGTCATGCCCGGCATCGTGTTGATCTCGTTGAGGAAGATCTGACCGTCCTCGGTGAGGAAGAAGTCCACCCGGGCCAGACCCGCACAGTCCAGGGCCGTGAAGGCCCGCAGCGAGTACTCCTGGATCTTCCGGGTCGTCGCCTCGTCCAGCGGGGCCGGAATGCTGTACCGGCTGCCGTCCAGGTACTTCGTCTCGAAGTCGTACCACTCCACGTCGTCCATGTGGATCTCGGAGAGCAGCGACGCCTCCGGCGCCCCGCCGGACTCCCCCTCGAGCACCCCGCACTCGATCTCGCGGCCCACGAGCGCGGCCTCGACCAGCACCTTCGGGTCGGTCTGCCGGGCCAGGGCGACGGCGTCGTCGAGATCCGCCCAGTCGGTGACCTTGGAGATGCCGATCGACGACCCGGCGCGGGACGGCTTCACGAAGACCGGCAGTCCCAGGCGCTCCTTGTCGGCCTCGGACAGCGACACCCCGGCGCGGAGCACCGCGTACGGCCCGACCGGAATGCCCTCCGCGGCCGCCAGCTTCTTGGTGAACTCCTTGTCCATGGCCGCCGCCGAGGCGAACACGTTCGCGCCCACGTACGGGATACCGGCCATCTCGAGCATGCCCTGGATCGTGCCGTCCTCGCCGTAGGCCCCGTGCAGCACCGGGAACACCACGTCCACGCCGGCCAGGTCGGAGACACCCTCGGCGGGCTCGCGGACCGTCAGATCGGTCGAGGTCGGGTCGGCGGAGAGCACCACGGCACTCCCCCAGGCCTCGGTCACCTCGGGCAGCTTCCGGTCGGTGATGGCGAGCTGAGACGCGTCACCCGATGCGAGGACCCAGCGACCCTCACGGGTGATTCCGACCGGGACCACCTCGTACTGATCCGGGTCCAGAGCGGCCAGGATCGCACCGGCACTGACACAGGAAATGGCGTGCTCAGTGCTGCGACCGCCGAAAACGATCGCGACGCGGGTCTTGCGAGGGGACGTCACTCTTCTCCGTGCCTTCCAGCTAGCGGGCATGCCGGGGGTGACCCTACTCTGCGTAAGCCGAATATGGGATTCGTGACGGCGGTCATGACGGTCGCACAAGGCAAACGGAGGACGAAGCGTCAATGGCTCCAGCACTCCACGTGATCGCGGGCCCCGGTCCGGGACAGCTGGCGACAATGGCACACCCCGTGCACGAGCCGTGGACGCCGCAGGAGCTCGGCGCTCTCGCGAAAGCCGGTGTCGAGGTTCTCGTGTCGTCCGCCGAACCGGGCCCGGACACCGCCGGCATCGAGGTCGTGCCGTTCCCCTCCGCCGATTCGACGGCGCAGGAGGCCGGGCCCGTGGTGGCGCTCGCCATCCGGCTCGCCCGTGAGGTCAGAGCGGGCCGTTTCGTGGTCACCCAGTCGGCGCCCGACAACGGCCGTTCCACCCTGCTGGCCACCATGACGCTCGCACTGCTCGGCATCCGTCCCGGCGAGGCTCTCCGCCGTATCTCCCCCAGCGGCGAAGTGACGCCGGACTGGCTGCACGACTTCGTAGCGAACAACTAGCTCTGTCTCACCGTTGTCTCAGCGTCGCTGAGACAACGGTGAGACACAGTTGGGGGTGATCCTCAGGCGGTGAAGGTCTGGGGCAGGGTGCCGGTGTCCCAGAGGGTGTCGAGGTGGGTCAGGAAGCCTGTGACGCTGCGCTCGAGCTCCCGGCGCTCTGACGTGGTCAGGGTGTCCAGGGGGTCGGAGAAGATCAGGCCCTCGGGGTGTTTGGCTCGGGTGCCCACGAACTTGTCGCACGCGGTGCACCAGACGTAGCTGACCAGGGTGGGGCGTCTGGCGTTCTCCGGGGCCGTGAAATAGGCGCGCAGGCGCCGCTGTCCGCACGACGGGCAGTCACGCTCGCCCGGGTCGGCGAAGAAACTCGGCCCCTGGGTGAGCGCCGCCACCTCGTCACCGCTGAAGCTGCTCCACGCGGTCACGAGGAGAGGGCCGCGGTGATGTCGGCGAGCAGGTCGGCGGTGTCCTCGATGCCACAGGAGAACCGTACGAAGCCGGGCGGCGTGTCGTCACCCCACTGGGCCCGCCGGTCCGCCGTGGTGTGCACCCCGCCGAACGAGGTGGCCGCGAACACGAGCTTCGCCGCCGCCAGGAACCGTCCGACCCGCTCAGCCGAGCCGAGGTCGAACGACACCACTCCGGGGATCCGCCGCATCTGGGCCGACGCGACCGGATAGGACGGGTCGGACGGCAGGCCGGGCCACCGCACCCCGGTCACGTCGGAGCGCGACAGCAGCAGTTCGGCGACGGCCGCCGCGTTGGCGGTCTGCCGGGCCAGGCGCAGATCGAGCGTCGCGATCGAGCGGTGCGCCAGCCACGCGTCGAACGCGCCCGGCACGGCGCCGGTCTGCTTGCGCCACGTCTCCACTCTGGTCAGCAGCTCGGGGTCGGTCGCCGACACGTAGCCGAGAAGCACGTCGGAGTGCCCGGTCAGCGCCTTCGTGCCGGACGCGACGACCAGGTCGGCGCCGAGTGCCAGCGGGTTCTGCCCGAGCGGCGTCGCCGTCGTGTTGTCCACGGCCACGAGGGCCCCGGCAGCGTGGGCGGCCTCGGACAGGGTGCGCACGTCGCAGACGTCCAGGCCCGGGTTGGCCGGCGTCTCCAGGAGCACGAGCCGTACGCCGGTGAAGTCCGGGTAGGGCCCGGCCGTCGGCACCAGCAGGGTACGGACGCCAAGGTCCCGCAGAAAGCCGTCGGCGAATGCCCGTACGGTGAAATAGCCGTCCGAAGGGATCGCCACGGTGTCGCCGGTCCGCAGAACCGCGAGGAGAAGCGCGGTTATCGCGGCCTGGCCGCTGGAGAAGACCAGCGTCGGTGCGCCCTCCAGGGCACCGATCGCCGACTCCAGCGCCTGCCTGGTGGGATGTTCGGTACGCGCGTAGCCGTTCGCCCCCGGCCCGGTGACCGGGTCCAGGTGGTAGGGCGCGGCGAACACCGGCCCAGGCAGGAAAGGTTCGCCGACCTCCGGATCGGGCAAGCCGGCGTGGACTGCCCGGGTTCCGTCGGAGAAGGAGGAGTACGAGGTCACTCGGGTTTCATCTCTCGTGTCATCAGCAGCTTGACCGCGACCCGCGGGTCCACACCCTCGTGGCACACCCGCTCGACCTGCTCGACGATCGGCATCTCGACACCGTTCGCCCGGGCCAGGTCGCGGATGGACAGGCAGCTCTTGACGCCCTCGGCGGTCTGCCGGGTGGCGATCTGCGCCTGTTCCAGGGTCTCGCCGCGGCCCAGGTGCTCACCGAACATGCGGTTGCGGGCCAGCGGCGACGAGCAGGAGGCGACCAAGTCGCCCAGACCGGCGAGGCCGGCGAACGTCAGCGGGTCAGCGCCGAGCGCGACACCGAGGCGGGCGGTCTCGGCGAGCCCGCGGGTGATCAGCGAAGCGCGAGTGTTGTCACCGAGACCCAGGGCCACCGCCATGCCGTACGCCAGCGCGATCACGTTCTTGCAGGCGCCACCGAGCTCGCAGCCGATCACGTCGTCGCTGGTGTACGGACGGAAGTAGGGCGTGGCGAGGGCCTGCTGGACCTGTTTGGCGCGGCCCTCGTCGGAGCAGGCCACGACGGTCGTGGTGGGCTGCTCGGCGGCGATCTCGGGGGCCACGTTGGGACCGGAGACGACGACCACCCGGTCGGGGGCCACCCCGGCCGTCTCGACGATCACCTCGCTCATGCGTTTGAGGGTGCCGAGCTCGATGCCCTTCATCAGGGACACCACCGTCGAGTCGGAGGGGAAGAGCCCGGCCCAGTCGGCGAGGTTGCCGCGCAGCGTCTGCGACGGCACGGCGATGGCGATCAGCTCGGCCCCGCTGACAGCCTCGGCCAGGTCGGTGGTGGCCGTGACACGCTCCGAGAGCCGCACGCCGGGGAGCGAGCCGTCGTTGCCGTGCTTCTCGCGGATCTCGGTGGCCACGGCCTCCCGCCGGGCCCACATGGTCACCGCCGAGCCGGCCTCGCCGAGCACCTTCGCGAACGCGGTTCCCCAGGATCCGGATCCGATGACGGCCGCCTTCATGGCGCTTCCTCCGCGGTAGTGGCCCGTCGTGCGGGCCGGTCGTAGAGCGCCGGCGGTTCGCCGTCGCGGATCTCGCCGAGCAGATCACGGACGCCGAGCATGATCTGCTCGGTCATCTCCTCGAGCACCGCCCGGGTCGGCTCGAGGCCGGCCCAGCGGCTGAGGTCTACCGGTTCGCCGGTGGTGACGGTGACGGGTGAGCGGCGCAGTTTCAGCTTGTTGGTGCGCGGGTCGAAGATCGCCTGCGGACCCCAGTTGGCGATCGGCACCACCGGGGCGCCGGTGAGCAGGGCGAGCCGCGCCGCGCCGGTCTTGCCGCGCATCGGCCACAGATCGGGGTGCCGGGTCGTGGTGCCCTCCGGGTAGATCACCACGGCGCCGCCGTCCCGCAGCGCCTCGACCAGGGTGTCCAGCGACTTCACCGCTTCCACACTGCCCCGTTCGACCGGGATCTGCCGGGTCTTGACGAGGAGGTACCCGATGATCGGAACCTTCCAGACACTGGCCTTGCCGAGGAACCGCGGCCAGCGGCCGGACCGGAAGATGTAGTGCGCGACGACGAGCGGGTCGAAGTGCGAGACGTGGTTGGGCACGAGGATCACGGGGCCGGTGGCCGGGATGCGGTCCTGCTTCAGCCATGTCTTGCTCGTCAGGACGGTCATGACCGGGATCACCAGCATCACCGCGACGCGCTGCCAGAAGCCGAGCCTGAGCTGTGCCACGGCGTCCCCCCGTCCTACTCCTCGTTCACCTGCGACGAAATCATGCCCGCTCGCCTCCCCCGGGACCAGGAGGGGTCTCCGGAATCACGATGCGCGGAGCCACGGTCACGCGGATCACTGGGGCAGGATGGTCGGGTGCGGAATTGGACGGCTGTCATACCGGTGAAGCGGCTGAACGCGGCGAAGACGCGCCTGCGCGGTGCTGTGCCGGCCGACCGTCATCCGGAGCTGGCACTCGCCATGGTGCGGGACACCGCGGCCGCGGTCCTGGCCGCCTCCTCGGTGGCCGGGCTGCTGGTGGTCACCGACGATCCGGAGGTCAGGGCGACGGTACGCGAGCTCGGCGCCCGGGTGGTGCCGGATCCGGGCGGCGGGCTGAACGCGGCGATGCGGTTCGGTGCGGACGAGGTGGCCGGGCTGTCGGCGCACCGCGCGGTGCTGGCCGGTGATCTGCCCGCCCTGCGGCCGGAGCAACTGGACGAGGCGCTGGCCGGGGCTACCGGACGCGGTTTCGTGCCGGACGCGGCCGCCATCGGGACGGTGCTGCTGGCGGCGCCGGCGGGCTGGGCGCTCGACCCGCGGTTCGGCGGCCCCTCCGCGGCGGCACACGCCGAGTCCGGCGCGAGCATGCTGCACGGCGACTGGCCCGGCCTGCGGCAGGACGTGGACACAGCCGCCGACCTCGACGCGGTGCTGACTCTCGGCGCCGGCCCGCGGACCTGCGGGCTGTTGCGTGAACTCGGCCGTGCCACGGAGTGCGCGCCGGCCGCGTGAGGAAAGCGGGTAGCGTTCCATCCCATGCAGGGGACGATCGCGAATTTCGACCCGGAGACACGCAGCGGTTCGCTGCTGCTCGACGACGGCACTCCGCTGGCCTTCGGCGCGGACGCCTTCAACCGCTCCGGCCTGCGGCTTCTCCGCCTCGGCCAGCGCGTCACGGTCGAGTCTGACGCGACTGGCGTGGTTTGGCGGGTGTTAATTCCCGGAGTGGCTTGATGTGATCATCCAGTAGTTCGTTTCACGTTTCTCCGGAAACGGCAATGATGGACCCATGACGACCCCGCCCCGGACTCCCGAGACCCGCCGGCGTGGCCCCAACGGCCGCTTTCTGCCCCGCCCCGAGTCGGCAGAGACGCAGCTGATCGAGGCCCCCGATCCGACCGAGGCGGCGCTCGAACCGGATCCGGAGCCGGCGCCGGTGTTCACCGAGCGCGAGGCCGCCGAGCTCATCGCCACCGAGCTGGTGGGCGATCTGAACGACACCGATGACGACGATGACGAGGACGGCTACGAGGAACCCGGCTACACGCTTCCGGAGGACCGGTTCCTCAACCGGGAACTGTCCTGGCTGGACTTCAACGCCCGGGTGCTGGCCCTGGCCGAGGACCCGGGGACGCCACTGCTGGAGCGGGCGAAGTTCCTGGCGATCTTCGCGAGCAATCTGGACGAGTTCTACATGGTCCGGGTGGCGGGTCTGAAGCGGCGGCTCAGCGCCGGTCTGCCGATGCGGGGTGGCGACCGGTCACCGCTGCGCCACCAGATCGAGATGATCACCGAGCGGACCACCGATCTGGTCACCCGGCACGCGGCCTGCTTCTCCGACGAGGTGCGGCCCAAGCTCGCGGCCGAGAGCATCGAGCTGGTGTCGTGGAAGGAGCTGGACGCGGCCGAGCAGGGGCGGCTGCGGACGTTCTTCCGGGAGCAGGTCTTCCCGGTGCTGACCCCGCTCGCCGTGGACCCGGCGCACCCTTTCCCGTACATCTCCAGCAAGTCCTTGAATCTCGCCGTGGCCCTTCGTTATCCGGACGGCGACTCGCCGGAACTGTTCGCTCGGGTCAAGGTGCCGAACAACGTGCCCCGGTTCGTGACCGTGCAGAACGACCATCGCGGGGTGCGTTTCCTGCCGGTCGAGGAACTGATCGCGGTCCACCTGAACCAGCTGTTCCCGGGCATGCAGATTCTGGAGTGGCACCTGTTCCGGGTGACCCGCAACGCCGAGCTCGAGGTCGACGAGGACCGCGACGAGGACCTGCTGCAGGCGCTGGAGCGGGAGCTGGCGCAGCGCAGGTTCGGCCCACCGGTGCGTCTCGAGGTGGCCGCCTCGATCAGCGACCACGTGCTCGACCTGCTGGTCCGCGAGCTCGACATGGACAGTCAGGACGTGCTGCGGGTGCCGGGGCTGCTCGACCTGTCGGCGCTGTGGCAGGTGTTCGGCGAGTGCGACCGCGACGACCTCAAGGACCGCCCGTTCGTCCCGGCGACCCACCCGCACCTGTCCGACGGCGAGGTGCCGCGCAGCGTCTTCAACCGGCTGCGCGAGTCGGACATCCTGGTCCACCACCCGTACCACTCGTTCTCCACGAGCGTGCAGCGGTTCATCGAGCAGGCGGCGGCCGACCCCCACGTGCTGGCCATCAAGCAGACGCTCTACCGCACCTCCGGCGACTCCCCGATCGTGGACGCGCTGGTCGACGCGGCCGCCGCCGGCAAGCAGGTGGTGGTCCTGGTCGAGGTGAAGGCCCGCTTCGACGAGGTGGCCAACATCGCCTGGGCGCGGACGCTGGAGCGGGCCGGCTGCCACGTCGTCTACGGCCTGGTCGGCCTCAAGACCCACTGCAAGACCTCTCTGGTCGTACGGCAGGAGGGCAACCAGATCCGGCGCTACTGCCACATCGGCACGGGCAACTACCACCCCAAGACCGCCCGGTTGTACGAGGACTTCGGCATGCTCACCGCCGATCCGGAGGTGGGCGCCGACGTCACCGACCTGTTCAACGTGCTCACCGGGTACAGCCGGCAGACCACCTACCGGCGTCTGCTGGTGGCACCGCACGGTGTCCGCAAGGGCCTGCTGGAGCGGGTCGAGGAGCAGGCCCGGATCGCGCGTGAGGGTGGTGAGGCGCTCGTCCAGTTCAAGGTGAACTCGCTGGTCGACGAGAAGACCATCGACGCGCTGTACCGGGCCTCGCAGGACGGCGTGAAGGTCGACCTGATCATCCGTGGGATGTGCGCATTGCGCCCGGGCGTACCGGGTATGTCGGAGAACATCCGGGTGCGGTCGATCGTCGGCCGGTTCCTGGAACACTCGCGGGTGTTCCGGTTCGGTCCCGGCGCCGATGCGGAGTACTGGATGGGTTCGGCCGACCTGATGCATCGCAACCTCGACCGCCGGGTGGAAGCCCTGGTCAAGGTGACCGTGCCGTCCGCTCGCGAGGAGATCCGGCACGTGCTGGAGCTGTCGATGGGCGAGCACACCGAGGGCTGGGACCTCGACGGCGACGGCGTGTGGCACCGCAACCAGGGTGCGCCGGGCCGGCCGCAGGTGCACCTGCAGGCCGCCATGCTGCGGCGGATCATCGGCAAGAAGAACACCTGAGAAACAAGGCCCCATGACAGCTGTGGAACGCGCGGCCGGTGGCGTCGTCTACCGCCGGTCCGGTGACCGGGTCGAGGTGTGCCTGGTGCACCGGCCGCGCTACGACGACTGGAGCTTGCCCAAGGGCAAACTGCACGGTGGCGAGCTGCCGCTGGCCGGTGCGTTGCGGGAGGTCGAGGAGGAGACCGGCGCGGCCGCGATCCCGGAGATGCGGCTGACCGACACCGACTACGTGATGCCGGACGGGCGGCCGAAGAACGTGGCGTACTGGCTCATGTCGGTCGCCTCGGACGGGCCGGTACGCGACATCGGCGAGGTGGACGAGCTGGCCTGGCTGCCTCTGCCGGAGGCGGCCGCGCGTCTGACGTACGCCGATGAGAAGGCCGTCCTGGCCGAGGTGGCCTCGCTGCCGCCGGTGACCGCGGTGATCGCGCTGGTCCGGCACGCGCGTGCCGGCGAGCGGAAGAGGTGGGCCGGCCGGGACGAACTGCGGCCGATCGATCCGGTCGGCGCCAAGCAGGCGGACCGGATCGCGGCGCTGCTCACGTCGTTGCGGCCGCGCCGGCTCGTCGCCGCGACGCCGCTACGGTGCACGCAGACACTGGAACCGCTGGCCGCCGCGCTGGGTGATCGGCCGATCGTGAACGACGGCGTGTTCGCCGAGCCGCCCGGTCCGGAAGGTCTGCCGGCCCGGGTCGCTGCGGCACGGACCAGGCTGGCCGAGCTGCGCGGGTCCGGGCGGGTCGTGGTGTGCAGTCAGGGCAAGCTGATGCCGCACCTGCTCGCGGACCTGTCGGGCACCTCCGACCACCATCCGTTCAAGACGCCGAAGGGCGACGGCTGGTTGCTGACCTGGTCCGGCGAGCAGCTCCTGGGCGCTTCCCGGCTGTGACCGCCCGGCGGGCCGCCGCGTCGGCCCGCCAGTGCCCGATCAGGTCGCCGGTGAGCCAGCGGGCCTGCCACAGCTCGTCGCGGCGCGGCTCCCAGTCCCGGTAGGGCAGCAGCGCGAGCCGCCAGCTGAGCACACCGGCCAGGTACCAGCCGTAGAGCGGCACCGCCCCGGCAAAGCCGTCCAGGCGCCGGTAGGAGCCGTACGGTGCGCCCACGGCCACCGCGACACCGGACCACCCACAGGTGATCAGCCAGTCCAGCACAGGCCGGCCGGTACTCTCCTCAGCCAGATCACCGAGTGTCCATCCCGGCACGACGGCGACCGCGAACAGCGCCGCGGCGATGCCCGCCCGGGTGGTCAGACCACGTGGCCTCGATCCTCGCTGCATGATGCGGACGCTAGAACCGCCGGGCGGGCCGCGCCGGAACACCGAAAAGGCGTCCACCGTACGGGTGGACGCCTTTTCGTGGAAAGGTCAGCGGCTGCGTCGGGGTGACGCCGCGCGCGCCGGCGCCGGAGCCGGAGCTGCCGACTTGCGGGCGGTCCGCTTGGCCGGTGCCGCCTTCGACGCTGTGGTGGTCTTCTTCGCCACGGGCTTCTTGGCGGCCGCGGTGGCCGTGTTCTTCGCCGGCGAGGCCTTCACCGTCGTCTTCTTCGCGGCCGCCGTGGTGGCGGTCTTGGCCGGTGTGGCCTTGGCCGTCGTCTTCTTCGCGGTGGCCTTGGTCGCCGTCGCCGTCGCCTTCGTCGCCGTCGCCTTGGCGGCTGCGGCCTTCGTGGCGGCCGACTTGGTGGCTGCGGCCTTCGTAGCTGTCGCCTTCGTAGCGGTCGACTTGGTAGCGGTCGCCTTCGTAGCGGTCGCCTTTGTGGCCGCCGTCTTGGTAGCGGTCTTCTTCGCCGCGGTGGCGGCCTTGGCCGGCTTTCCGCTCGCGACCAGATCCTTGAAAGTGTTGCCGACCTTGAACACCGCGACCGACGTCTTCTTAACCTTGACCGGTTCGCCGGTTCGCGGATTGCGCGCGGTGCGCGCATTGCGGGCCCGCTTCTCCCAGCTTCCGAATCCAGTGAGTGCGACCCGATCGCCCTTGGCGACGGCGTTCTGCACCTCACTGATGAACGCGTCGAGCGCCAGCGTCGCGGTCTTCTTGTCACCCAGCTTGACTGCGAGCGCCTCGATGAGCTCGGCCTTGTTCACGGTTTCCTCCCGGACGTGAGAACTGGCCCGTCGAAGGCCATTCTGCGCGCACGGTATGCCCTGTGACCTGGTTACAGAAACATTCAGGGGAAAAAACCGTTGTGTCCCAACGAATTCGCCCCTGCCGGGTGACCCGGGCAGGGGCGAATTGGCGGGCGGGGCTAAAGGACCACGACCGGCTTGAAAGCGGGGCGGCTCTTCTCGTACGCGGTAATGGCTTCCTCGTGGCGCAGCGTCAGTCCGATGTCGTCGAGCCCCTCCATGAGACGCCAGCGACTGAAGTCGTCGATCGGGAATCCGTAGGCGGCGTCGTCGACGCGGACCACTCGGCCCTCCAGGTCGACCGTGATCTCCTTCTCCGGCTCGCTCTCGGCCAGGTCCCAGAGGCTCTCCACGATCTTCTGGTCGAGCTGGATCGGGAGCAGGCCCTCCTTGAGGGAGTTGCCGCGGAAGATGTCGCCGAAGCGGGAGGCGATGACCGCCTTGAAGCCCCAGTCGCGCAGCGCCCAGACGGCGTGCTGGCGGGACGAGCCGGTGCCGAAGTTCGGCCCGGCGACCAGGATCGTGGCACCCGCGTGCTGCGGACGGTTCAGCACGAAGTCGGGGTCCTCACGCCAGGCGTTGAAGAGACCGTCCTCGAACCCGGTGCGGGTGACCCGCTTCAGGTAGACCGCCGGGATGATCTGGTCCGTGTCCACGTCGGAACGGCGCAGCGGCATGACCCTGCCGCTGTGGGTGACGAACTTGTCCATGTCGGGTTCCCCTGATCAGAGGTCGGCGGGGGCGGCCAGCCGGCCGACCACGGCGGTGGCGGCGGCGACCTGCGGCGAGACCAGGTGGGTACGGCCACCCTTGCCCTGCCGGCCCTCGAAGTTGCGGTTGGAGGTGGACGCGGCGCGCTGGCCGGGGCTGAGCGTGTCCGGGTTCATGCCCAGACACATCGAGCAGCCGGCGAAGCGCCACTCGGCGCCGGCCTCGGTGAACACCTTGTCCAGGCCCTCGGCCTCAGCCTGCTCGCGGACCAGGTAGGAACCGGGCACGATCATCATCCGGACGCCGTCGGCGACCTTGCGGCCACGGATGACGTCGGCGGCGGCGCGCAGGTCCTCGAGCCGGCCGTTGGTGCACGAGCCGACGAAGACCACGTCGACCGGGACCTCACGGAACGGGGTGCCGGGGGTGAGGTCCATGTAGTCGAGGGCGCGCTGGGCAGCGCCACGCTCGACCTCGTCGAGGAAGTCCTCGGGGCTGGGGACGACGCTGTTCAGCGCGGCGCCCTGACCCGGGTTGGTGCCCCAGGTGATGAACGGGCTGATCGCCGCGGCGTCCAGGATGATCTCGGTGTCGTACTCGGCGTCGGAGTCGGTGGCGAGAGTCTTCCAGTACGCGACCGCGGCGTCCCACTGCTCACCCTGCGGGGCGTGCTTACGGTCCTTCAGGTACGCGAAGGTGGTCTCGTCCGGCGCGATCATGCCGGCCTTGGCGCCCCACTCGATCGACATGTTGCAGATGGTCATCCGGCCCTCCATGGAGAGCTTGCGGATGGCCTCGCCGCGGTACTCCACGATGTGGCCGTTGCCGCCGCCGGTGCCGGTCTGCGTGATCAGCGCGAGGATCAGGTCCTTCGCGGTGACACCCTCGCCCAGCTCGCCGACGACCGTGACGGCCATCGTCTTCGGCTTGGACTGCGGCAGCGTCTGGGTGGCGAGCACGTGCTCGACCTCGCTGGTGCCGATGCCGAAGGCCAGCGCGCCGAACGCGCCGTGGGTCGCGGTGTGCGAGTCGCCGCAGACGATCGTCATGCCCGGCTGGGTGAGACCGAGCTGCGGGCCGATCACGTGCACGATGCCCTGATTCACGTCACCCAGCGGCCGGATCTCGACACCGAACTCGGCGCAGTTCTTGCGCAGGGTCTCGATCTGCGTGCGGGAGACCGTGTCGGTGATCGTGAGCAGATCGCCGCGGCGAGTGTTGAACGCGGGGTCCGCATACCCGGTCGGGGTGTTGTGGTCCTCGGTAGCGAGCGTGAGGTCGGTACGGCGTACCGGCCGCCCGGCCATCCGCAGGCCGTCGAACGCCTGCGGGCTGGTGACCTCGTGCAGGAGATGCAGGTCGATGAAGAGCAGGTCCGGCTCACCCTCGGCCGTGCGCACCACGTGGTCATCCCAGACCTTTTCGGCCAGGGTCCTGGGTTTCCCGCTCTGGGGAGTGACTCCCACCATCTGGACATCCTAAATTCTGGAATGTATGTTTCGGCTTGTGGGACACAGTATGAGCGGTGTAGGCGTTCTCGACAAGGCGGTTGTCATCCTCGCCGCATGTGTCGACGGCGCCAGCCTTGCCGAGTTGGTCGAACGCACCAAGCTGCCGCGGGCGACCGCACATCGCCTGGCCCAGGCCCTGGAGATCCATCGGATGCTGGTGCGCGACACTCAAGGAAGATGGCGCCCAGGACCGCGATTGGGCGAGCTGGCCAACGCCGCGCCGGACGTTCTGCTGACCGCCGCCGAGCCCCTGCTGTCCGCACTTCGGGACGCCACCGGCGAGAGCGCTCAGCTTTACCTGCGCCGTGCCGATGAGCGCATCTGCGTCGCCGCCGCCGAGCGCGCGAGTGGTCTTCGCGACACCGTGCCGGTCGGCTCGGTGCTGCCGATGGTCGCCGGATCGGCCGCACAGATCCTGCTCGCGTGGGAGCCCCCCGAGGCCGTGATGCCGCTCCTGCCGCGCTGCAAGTTCACCGGGCGCACCCTCGCCGAGGTCCGCCGCCGAGGCTGGGCGCAGAGCGTCGCCGAGCGCGAGCCCGGCGTGGCCAGCGTCTCCGCCCCGATCCGCGACCGCACCGGGCGGGTCATCGCGTCCATCTCGATAAGCGGTCCGATCGAGCGTCTCGGCCGCCGCCCCGGCGAGCGGCACGCGATGGCCGTCGTCCGGGCCGGCCAGCGCCTCTCCGGCCTGTAGTCGTCGGTCACTGTCCGGCAGGGTCCGCGCGTGCGGCCCTGCGGGCAGGGAGTCTCCCTTCGCTACACCCCGCCATCAGCAGCGACATCGGCCGCCATCAGCGACGTCGACGTCGGCGTCGGCCGCCATCAGCGACATCGGCGTCGGCGTCAAGGAGTCCAGACGGCGTTGTCGTGGGCGAAGACGACCCGGCGCGGATCGAAGGCCAGAAGGGTCTCGATCCACTCCGGCGGTGCGCCCACTCCAGCCCGGTGGCCGAGGACGTCACCGGTGAAGGCGGTGGCGTTGTCGTGACTCTGCCCGGCCACGATCACCGTGCCGTCCGCAGTGGTCACCACCACCGACTGATGTCCAGCGGTATGACCCGGGGTCGGGACGATCAGGACTCCGGGAAGAATCTCGGCAGGCCCGTCCAGTTCCTCGTAGTGGGCACCGGCGTGGTCGACCAGATCCGGCAGGGTGTGGTGCACCACTGTCCGGGCGGTAGCCAGTTCGGAACGCTGGGTGAAGACCGGGACGCCGGCCAGCTGCGGGTTGCCACCACAGTGGTCGAAGTGGAGGTGGCAGTTCACCACGTACCCGATGTCCTCGATCTTCGCCTCGACCCCGGCGAGCGCCGCACCCAGCGGAATCCGGCGCGGCTGATAGTGCCGGTCGACCTCGGGATGACTGCCCATGCCGGTGTCGACCAGGAGACGACCGTCCGGGTGATCGATCAGGTATCCCAGAGTCGGCTCCACCCGCGGCACCCCGGTCCCGGTCTCCTCCGCCGGCCGGATGAACAGCCCGAAGTCGACACGGCGAACTGTGATGTCAGTCATCGCTGAAGTATCACCGCGACGAGCTCGATTCCCGCCCCGATCTTCGCAGAGCAGAACGTCGCATCCACAATGCAGATCGGCCCGCATCGATGACGATGCGGGCCGATCTTTCTGGTAGTCCCGAAGGGATTCGAACCCTCGCTACCGCCTTGAGAGGGCGGCGTCCTAGGCCGCTAGACGACGGGACCAGAACTTGCCTTCCACCACCAGCGTGCGGCGGCGAGTTGAACTGTAGCAGCCACCCGGCCGCAGCCGAAATCGGATATCCACCCACCTCAACCGGCGTGACCAGCGCCACCGTTCCCGTCCGCCAAGCCTTTGCACCCGACCGCCGGCCGCCTCCAGCAGCGGCCTTCACCCCCGGTCCTGGCAACCGCCCAGGGCCCGTTCCAAGGTGGGGGTTCCGCGGCAGCGGCCTTCACCCCCGGTCCTGGCAACCGCCCAGGGCCCGTTCCAAGGTGGGGGTTCCGCGAGAGAGTCCTCGCAGTCAAGGCCCAACCCGCCGGCTGTATCGCAGTCCTGGAATCCCCGTGCCCTCACGCGGCTGACCTACGGCTCGCGAGCCTGCCGGAGGCCCCGACATCAGAACTCTCTGGACACCCTCTCTGAATCAGCGTCTGCGTCAGCCGTGGCCGATCTGAATCAGGGTCCATGCCAGCCGCGGCCGATCTGAATCAGCGTCTGCGTCAGCAGCGGCCGATCTGAATCACGGTCCACGCCAGCCGTGGCCGATCTGAATCAGGGTCTACGCCACCGGCCGCGACCAGCCGTGGCCGATCTGACGCGACCGGCCGACCGACCGCGGCCAGCAGTATCTCGTCCGCCGTCGTTGAGTGACCCGGCTCCGAGGGCGGGCGGACACCGATCACGGGGATAGACAGTCAGGGGCCTCGATAACCGCAACATCGCTGCGCTGGACGATCATCTTGGGCCTTTTTCGGAGGCGAGCTGTGTCCTACGGCTGCTTCCCGCGCCGGGAAGGGTGCACGAGCCCTGGCTGGCCGATCATCTCGGATTCGGAGACGAGCTGTGCCCTACGGCTGCTTCCCGCGCCGGAATAGGGTGCACGAGCCCCGGCCGGCCGATCATCTCGGGTCACTCGACCTGCCACGACGCAGGGGCCTGTCAGCGGCCGCCGACGAACATGCGTCAGACACGGGCTCGTGACCCGCCCTTCCGTGGTGATCGCCATGGCTGGCATCCGGCGCTGCTTCGAGGTACCGGATACAGCTCTGGGAGGCCGGCCGGGTGGGTGGTCGGCGATGGCGTCGACGCGTGGCGGAAAGTCGACGCGTGGCGGAAAGCAGAACTGCCCGCATCAGAAGATGCGGGCAGTTCGTCGATGTAGTCCCGAAGGGATTCGAACCCTCGCTACCGCCTTGAGAGGGCGGCGTCCTAGGCCGCTAGACGACGGGACCAGAACGTGCTGTCTTGCTCCAGCACTGCCCTCCCAGAGGGAGGACTGCGCTGGGGTACCAGGACTCGAACCTAGACTAGCTGAACCAGAATCAGCCGGGCTGCCAATTACCCCATACCCCATTTGGCCCGGCTTGCCGTGCCGCAGAGAACTTTACCCGAGCCCTACCGGCCCGCCAAATCGGGTTACCTAAATAGATCGGCGTGACGCCGTGCCCACTCCTCGAAACTCATCGCAGGCCGGTTGAGCAGGGCGGCTACGGTCGGCTGGGCCTGCTGGGGGTGGGCGGCCATCTGCGCGAGGCCCTCGAGGTACCACTCGCCGAACTCGCCCATCAGCTCGCGGTAGTGGGCGCTCGCGGCCTCGCCGGTGAGTTCGACGTAGGTGAGATCGCGCCCCAGCGCGGCGCCGATGGCGGCCAGCTGCTGCCGGCGGCTGATGGTTTCCGGGCCGGTCAGCTCGTACGAAAGCCCCTCATGGTTCTCGGAGAGCAGCACCCGGGCGGCGACGGCGGCGATGTCCTCCTGCGCGATGGGTGCGTTCGCGGAGTCGGCCCAGGCGTCGCGGATCTCGTCGCCGGCCCGGATCTGCGGCGCCCAGTTGGTGGTGTTGGACATGAACTCGCCCGGCTCGAGGTGGGTGAACGGGATGCCGGAGTCCTCGACCGCGTCCTCGACGGCCTGCCAGTGCAGACCCTTGAAGCCGGCCAGGTCGACGATGTGGCGCACCCCGGCGGAGACGGCGGCCCGGCAGGTGTCGACGACGGTGGGGAGGTGCGGCGCCAGGTAGAGCTTGTCGACGCCGTCCAGGGCCGCGGCGACGGTGCCGGGCCGGTCGAAGAAGCCGGTGACCACCTCGACCTCGGGCGGGAGGGCGGCTCGGGCCGGGTCGACGGTGAAGGCCCGCACCTCGGTGGCGCCGAGGGCGAGCAGCTCGTCGACGACCATCCGGCCGACGTTGCCGGTGGCGCCGGTTACCAGGATCCTCATTCTCGTACCCCCTACGGAAACTGTTTCCCGTAGGGTATACGGAATCATGGAGAATTTCCCACTGCTCTGGCGGCGGACCCGGCCCGCAAAGAAGGCCGCCGGACGCCCGCCACGGCTCAGCGTCGACGCGGTGGTGGCCGCCGCGATCCGGATCGCCGACGCGGACGGCCTGGAGGCGGCCTCGATGGCACGCGTGGCGGCCGGCCTCGGGGTCGCGACGATGACGATCTACACGTACGTGCCGTCGCGCGCTGATCTTGTCGCGCTGATGGTCGACGACGCGCTGCTGGCGCGCGATCTGACCGCGGGCGACGAGGACTGGCGCGACAGGGCGGTGCTGTTCGCCGCGCGTACCCGGGAAATGTTCTTGATCCATCCCTGGCTGACCGAGGTCTCACTGGTCCGGCCGCCGCTCGGTCCGGGCACGATGGCGGAGCGGGAGTTCATGATCGCCACGATGTCCGCGGCCGGGCTGCCGAGCGAGGGGATCAACCGGGCGGCACTTTCGATCACCACGTACGTCTACGCGTTCGCCCGCCAGGCCGGTGAGGACGCGCGGCTGAGCCGTACCAGCGGGCAGTCCACCGAGGCGTGGTGGCTGGAGCGCGGCGAGTTCTGGGAGGACTGGTTCGACGTCGAGACCCACCCGGCGATGACCGCGCTGTGGAACGCGGGCGGGTTCGACGACGAGGGCCAGACCGCTTTCGATTACGGCCTGGCCCTGTTGCTCGACGGGATAGAACGTTCAGTCCAGCGAGACGACCGGGTTACGCAGCTCACCGATGCCCTGGATGCTGACCGACACGGTGTCTCCCGGCACGATCCTGCTGACCCCGGCCGGCGTGCCGGTCAGGATGACGTCGCCCGGCAGCAGCGTCATGACATGTGACACGTACGAGATCAGGCTCGGAATGTCGAAGACCATGTCCTTGGTACGCCCGATCTGGCGCACCTCCATGTTCTCCGGGTCGCGGCCGACCTCGCAGCGCACCTCGATGTCGCTGACGTCCAGGCCGGTGACGATCCACGGGCCGATCGGGCAGAACGAGTCGAAGCCCTTGGCCCGGGTCCACTGCGGGTCCTTGCGCTGCAGGTCACGGGCGGTCACGTCGTTGCCACACGTGTAGCCGAAGATCGCCTTCTCGGCGCCGGCCCGGTCGACCCGGCGGGCGCCGGACGCGCCGATCACGACGGCGAGCTCGGCCTCCTCCTCGACCTGCTCGGTGACGGCAGGGATGCGGATGGCGTCGTTGGGGCCGATCACCGAGGTGGACGGCTTGATGAAGATCAGCGGTTCCTTGGGGACCTCGTTGCCCATCTCAGCGGCGTGGTCGGCGTAGTTGCGGCCGATTCCGATCACCTTGCTGGAGAAGATCGGGGCGAGCAGCCGGATGTCGGCCAGTGCCCAGCGCTGGCCGGTGAAGCGCACCTCGTTGAAGGGGATGCTGTCGATCTCGGCCACCGTCAGTCCGGAGGAGCTGTCGCCCTCGACGACGCCGAACGAAACTCCACCAGGGTGGACAAAGCGGGCGAAGCGCACGGGGTATTCCCATCTCTAGCGGTGCGGGCGTTCCCCTACAACCTATGCCGGTCGAATCCCGGCACGGAGCCGCGGGAAGACAAGCCGCGCCGCCGGACCTATGCCGGCCGGGTCTCCGCGCCGAGCCGCGGGAACGGCTCCAGGGCGAAGACCACCTCGACCGGCACCTCGAAGTAGGCACAGATGCGCAACGCGAGGTGGAGGCTGGGACTGAACTCGCCGCGCTCCAGGTAGCCCACCGTCTGGTAGTGCACCCCGAGAGCGTCGGCGAGCTGCCGCCGGGTGATGCCACGCTCGGCGCGCAGCATCGCGATCCGGTTGTACGTGATCTCACTGCTACCCACAGGCGCCCTCAGACCGTCACACGGGACAGCGCCCGCTCGCGGCGCGCGGCCACCGCGGAACCCGACTCCCTGCGGGCCATCCGCCGCAGGATCCCCGGCGCGAGCGCGAGCCCGATCACCGACCACACCCCCAGCACCGCGAACGTCTCCAGATGCCGCCACGAGTCGCCGAGCTCGGCGACCACCAGCGAACCGGGCAGCAGCGCCGACCGGAGCCCCAACCCTAGCCAGTACATCGGGAACATCTGCGCGACGCCCTGCAACCAGCCGGGCATGGCCGTGATCGGGTAGAAGATGCCGGAGACCGCGGTCACCCCGATGATCGGCAGCATGAGGACCGACACGGTCCGGGCACTGTCGAAGAGCGAGCCGAGCACGGCGCCCAAGGGCATGGTCGCGAGGAAGGCCAGCGGCGCCAGCCAGAGCAGGGTGAGGAGACCGGCCATGTCGAGTCGCAACCCGTCCACCAGGAACATCCCCGGCACCAGGACGAACACGCATCCGATCACGGTGACCCCGGCGACCAGGACGATCTTGCCGATCAGATAGCCGGTCATCCCGTTCGGTGTGGCCTTGGCCCGCAGCAGGGTGCCGTCCTCCCGGTCCATCGCGAGGTACTGCGCGGTGGTCATCACGCCGCCGATCGCGGTGAGCATGCCGAGCGACCCGACGAGGCTGTGCGCGCCGAGGCTGAAGTCGGTGCCCGGGATGGTGTCGTCGCGCATCAGCAACAGCGTGCCGACCAGCAGCAGGGCGGGCAGGAGGTACCCGAAGACGTCGAAGCCGTTGGTCAGTGTCTGACGCATCTCGACCAGGCCGCGGGACAGGCCCAGCCGGACGATCCTCATCGTCATCACGCGCTCCCCTCGGCGGCTCGGACCAGTTTCATGTACGTCTCCTCCAGACTGGACCGGCGGACCTCCAGATCACCGATCGCGTCGCCGTGCTGACGGAACAGCTCGCGAACGAACCCGGTGGCGTCGTCGGCCGAATGCACGAACCGCTGGCCGTCACACGTCCACCGGATCTCCGACTCGCCGGCCACCTGCCGGGACAGCTCGTCGGCCGAACCGCTCGCGACGATCTGCCCGCGGGTCAGGATGAGGATGCGGTCGGCGAGCTTCTCCGCCTCGTCGAGGTCGTGCGTGGTCAGCAGGATCGTCGTCGAGTCCACATCGGTCAGCCGGTGCACCAGGTCATGGAACTCGCGCCGGGCCTCCGGGTCGAACCCGACCGTCGGCTCGTCGAGGAAGAGCAGCTCGGGCCGCCCCACGATGCCGATCGCCACGTCGAGCCTGCGACGCTGGCCACCGGAGAGCCGGGCGATCCGGGTGTCCGCCGCGGCGGTCAGACCGACCACCTCGAGCAGCTCGTCGACCGGCCACGGGCGTGCCCGGCCGGGAGTGGAGTAGTCCTTGTAATACGCACCGAGATGGGCCAGCAGCTCGCGAACCCGCCACTTGCCGTGGTCACGCCAGGACTGCAGCACCACGCCGAGCCGGGACCGCCAGTGCTCGTCGCCGTCGGCCGGATCGGTGCCCAGAACCAGGACGTGCCCGCCGGAGCGAACCCGGAAGCCCTCCAGGATCTCGATCGTGGTCGTCTTGCCGGCGCCGTTGGGCCCGAGCAACACGACCACCTCGCCGGCGGCCGCCGTGAAGTCGACGCCCACCAGCACTTCTTTGTCGCCGTAACGCATCCGGAGGTCGCGGACCTCGATGACCGGGCCCGCCCTCGGCGTGTCGACCGTGTCGCCCGCGGCCAAAACCGATCCTGTCATGTCCAGCACACTATCAAGGATGTAGTACATCTACTACACATCGGCGTACGTCTCTCATGCCAAATTCCGTGGCGGAACTCATTCGCGCCAAACGGTGATCGTGTTGATCGCCTCGGCTAGATACATTGGTGCGATGGGGATCAAGCAGGTGAGGGCACTCACCACCACGCTGCCCTCGGTTACCTGGATTCCCCTCGCCCGGGCGCACTCGGAGCGCGCCGACCAGATGACCGCGGGCCACCGTGCTCGCCGCGCCGCGGGCGAGAAGCACGCCATCGAGGACTTCCTCTACGACTACTACGGCACCCGCCCGTCCCTGCTGCGCCGCTGGCACCCCGGCGTCGGCACCGGCCTGTCCGCGGCGCCCGACGGCCTGGCCGAGCACGCCGGGTGGAAGTTCTACATGTCCTATCCCGACGGTGTCGTCACCCTCGATCAGGACGCGTTCATGCACGCCCGGGCCGAGAGCGTCCGCTACATTCACGGCCTGCTCACCGCCACGGCGTCGCGCCCGGTCTTCTCCGGCTGCTTCGGCCTGCACGAGTGGGCCATGGTCTACCGCGACCACGAGCACCGCCACGAGCTGCCGCTGCGCCTCGGCCAGGCCGGCACCGACGAGGTGGTCGAGCAGCACACCATCCGCTGCACCCACTTCGACGCGTTCCGGTTCTTCACACCCGAGGCGGTCGGCCTCAACCGGCTGCAGCCGACCCGCGCCACCCAGGTCGACCTCGACCAGCCGGGCTGTCTGCATGCCGCCATGGACGTGCACAAGTGGGCGCAGAAACTCGGTCCCGCCGTCCCCGGCGCCCTGGCATTGGACTGCTTCGCCCTGGCCGGCGAGATCCGCCTGCTCGACATGCAGGCCAGCCCCTACGATCTGGCCTCCTACGGCCACCCCCCGGTCAAGATCGAAACATCGGAGGGCAAGGCGGAGTACGTCGCCCGGCAGCGCGAGCTCGCCCGCCGCGCGGCCGCTCTGCGCAGCCGCCTGATCCGCGTCTGCGAGGCGCTGCTCGGCCCGGACGCCGCCGCACAGAACCGCGAGGCGGTCGCCCCCTTCAACCAGCGCTGACGAAGCGGCCCTCGACGCAGACGTGCTCGGGGCGCCCCTCGGCGCCTCCGTGTTTCCGTGACCGCGCCTCGTAACCGAGTTCCCGGAGCATCGCCGCGATCAGTGGATCGGCAGGGTGGTAGGCCTCCAGCACGGACCCGTCCGGCATCCCGAGCACGAAGCTGACGTCGGCGAGTTCGAAGAACTGGAGCAGGCCCGGTTCCGACACGATCTCGCCCACGCCGTCCCACGTGCCGGCTCCGTCCGGCCGCGGCGTCACGCAGGCGGCCGGAACCGTGGCCCCGGCGGGCAGGACGAAGTGGAAGCCGGCCGTCTCCAGCCAGATCGCCAGGTCGGCGCCGGTCTCGTTGGCGATGGTGAACCCGGTCACCGGACGGTCGCTGCCGGGCAGCGGTACGCCGTCCGCCGAGCGGACGCGCAGCACACTGCCGGGCAGGGGCTCGAACATCGCCGCGGTCGCGGTGCACCGGAGCCGGAAACCACCCGCGGCCTCGACGTGCAGACCGTCCGGGGCCGGGACGGACCGACCGGCCAGGATCACCGGGGCCGGGTGGGCGTACAACCGGAAACGCATCCGGTCAGTCCTGGTCGCCGCGCCGGTTGCGTTTGGTCTGGGCGCGGCGCTTCTTGTCGGCGATGCGGCGCTCGACGGAGCCACGGGTCGGCTTCGTGGCGCGGCGGGCCCGGGGCGGCGCGGCGATGGCTCCGGCGATCAGCCCGGCCAGCCGGTCGGCGGCCGCTTCCCGGTTGCGCAGCTGCGAACGGTGCTCGGCCGCGGTGATCGTGATGACACCGTTGACGAGCCGTGGGCCGAGCCGGTCGGCGGCGCGTTCCTTCAGCATCGGGGGCAGCAGGTCGGAGCCGAGCACGTCCCACGACAGCTCGACCCTCGAATCGGTGGTGTTGACGCCCTGACCACCCGGGCCGCTCGCGCGCGAGAACCGCCACGAGAGTTCGGCCGCCGGGATGGTCAGGCGGTCGTTCACCCGTACGTCCTCTAGCACGCCGCCCAGCATCGCACCCGATCATGATCGCGCGCCACGTAGTAAAACCGGATTCGTGTCGGACAGGGCAAGATTGGTCGGGTGACGTCACCATCCGCACCGGTCGCCACGACCGGGTATCCGTGGCCCATCGAAACCACGCGGCTCGCGAACGGTCTGCGCGTCGTCGTCAGTGAGGACCGGACGGCGCCAGTCGTCTGCGTCAACCTCTGGTACGACGTCGGCTCCCGGCACGAGCCGCCAGGTCAGACCGGGTTCGCGCACCTCTTCGAGCACCTGATGTTCGAGGGTTCGCAGCACGTGAAGAAGACCGAGCACATGAAGCTGGTCCAGGGCAACGGTGGCTCGCTCAACGCGACCACCAACCCGGACCGGACGAACTACTTCGAGACGATGCCGTCCGAGCATCTGGAGCTCGCGCTCTGGCTGGAGGCCGACCGGATGGGCGGCCTCGTCCCGGCGCTCACCCAGGAGACGCTGGACAACCAGCGTGAGGTGGTCAAGAACGAGAGGCGTCAGCGGTACGAGAACGTGCCCTACGGCGACGCCTGGCTGCGTCTGCTGCCGCTGCTGTATCCGGAGGGCCACCCGTACCACCACTCGACGATCGGGTCGATGGAGGACCTGAACGGAGCCGCGCTGGACACGTTCAAGGCGTTCCACCAGCAGTACTACGCGCCGAACAACGCGGTCCTGACGGTCGTCGGCGACACGAGCGCGGCCGAGGTGTTCGCGCTGGCCGAGAAGTACTTCGGCGCGATCGCCACGGTTCCGGACATCCCGGCCGCGCCGGACGGCTCGCTGCCGGGTCCGGCGACCGAGGCGGTACGCGAGTCGGTCACCGCGAAGGTGCCGGCCGCCCGCATCTACCTGTCTCACCGGACGTTCCCGTTCGGGACGGCCGGATACGACGCTGTGACGGTGCTCTCCATGGTGCTGGGCAGCGGCCGGGGCAGCCGGCTCTACCAGCGGCTCGCCGACGGCGCGCGGATCGCCCAGCCGGACTACATCGGCGCCTACGGGGTGGACCTGGCGCACGCCCCGGCCCCGCTGATCATCACGGCCACCGCGAAGGACGGCGTCTCGCTGGAGACCCTCGAGGCGGGCCTGGCCGAGGTGGTGCAGAGCCTGATCGACGAGCCGGTGACCGACGACGAGCTGAACCGGGCGAAGGCGCTGCTCACCACCGCCTGGTGGCGGGGCGTCTCGACGGTCGGCGGCCGTGCCGACCTGCTGGGGCGGTACGCGACCCAGTTCGGTGACCCGGCCACGGCCGCGGACCGTCTGCCGAAGTGGCTGGCGGTCACCTCGGACGACGTCACCGAGGCGGCGAGGCAGGTGCTGCGTCCGGAGTCCCGTGTCACCCTCACCTACGTTCCCGGGGAGCCCTCATGAGCCTCGTCACCACCCGACCGGGCACCGGTGCGGCCCGGCCGTACGCGTTCCCGGTGATCCGCCGGGTGACCGCGCACGGCGGCACGATCATCGCCGCGCACCTGCCGGGACAGATCCTGGCCAGCGCGCTGCTGCTGCTGGACGCGGGCGCGGCCCGCGAGTCCGACGGCCGCGAGGGTACGGCCACCGTGCTCGCCAAGTCGCTGGAGGAGGGCACCCGCAAGCGCGATTCGGCGGCGTACGCCCTGGCGCTGGAGAGTCTCGGCGCCGAACTTTCACCGGCGGTGGACTGGGACACGTTCCGGGTCGGCGTGTCGGCGCCCGGCCCGCTGCTGGCCGACGCCGTGCGCCTGGCCGCGGAGGCTGCCCGTACGCCGAAATTGGATCCCGCCGATGTGGCCCGGGTCCGCGACGACGAGGTGACCGCCCTGCGGATGGACTGGGCGCAGCCGGGTCCCCGCGCCGACGCCGCGCTGCGTGCCGACCTGTTCGGCGCCGAGGGGCGTTACAGCCGTCCGCTGCACGGCGATCCCACCTCGGTGGCCGCGGTGACCGTCGACGACGTGCTGGCCTTCCACGAGGCGTGGCTGCGCCGCCCGGGTGTGCTGGTGGTCGCCGGTGACCTCGACGCCCTCGATCTGGCGGCACTGGCCGAGGCGGCGTTCGAGGGCACCTCGGGCGAGCTGCTGGAGCAGTCCGGGCCGCTTCCGGTGCTGCTGCCGCCGCGACGGCGCACGATCCTGGTGGACCGGCCGGACTCGGTGCAGTCGACGCTGCGGTTCGGGCACCGGGCGCCGGAGCGGGCCACACCCGACTACGTGCCGATGACGCTGGCCGCCACGGTGCTGGGTGGCGCGTTCACGTCCCGCCTGAACCACCTGATCCGTGAGGTGAAGGGGTACACGTACGGCATCCGTGGGTCGTACGCCATGAGCCGTCGCTGGGGTCGTTTCGAGGTGGCCGCCGGGGTGCAGACCGCGGTGACCGCTCCGGCGATCCGGGACACGCTCGGTGAGATCGCCCGCACCCAGGCCGAGGGCGTGACCGAGGCGGAGCTGGAGGTGGCGCGTTCGTGGCGGGCCGGACAGCTGTCGGTGGAGATGCAGACGCCGGGCGCGATCGCCGGCGCCCTGTCCACGCTGGTGGTGCACGGTCTGCCGGACGACTACTACGAGACGCTGCGCACCGAATACCTGGAAGCGAGTGTCGAGCAGGTGTCGAAGGCGGCCGCCGAGCACCTGGCCGTGGACTCCCTGACCCTGGTGGTCGAGGGTGACGGGGCGGTCATCCGGGACGAGCTCGGCGAGTTCGGCGAGCTGGTCGACTCGGACATCTGACGGGCGGACCGGGTGTGCGGCGTTCGCCGTGCACCCGGCTCCACCTGCGAATATGGCGATATCTGGATGATGTGACCTGGGCCTCGTTCACCGGTGGCGGGTGGCGGCGGCCGGATAACGTCGCCGCCATGACGATCACCGACGCACCGCCCGTGGCTCGACCGGCCCGTCGGAGACGCGTCGTCTGGACTGTATTGCTCTGGCTGTCCCTCGTCCCGGCGGCGATCTGGCTGCTGGCCCGCACGTCCGGCTGGCAGGCCGGCCTCTGGGTCCAGTTCCTGGCCTTCACGCCGTACGTGGCGGCCGCGACCCTGCTCCCGGCCATCGTGGCGCTGATCACCCGCCGGTGGGTCACGGCGGCGGCGGGGGTGCTGATCGCGTTCGGGTTCGGAGCGGCCGTGGTACCGCGTCTGGTCACTGACGGCGACCGGGGCCCGTCCACCGGGGTCGAGCTGCGGGTGATGACGGCGAACGTGCTGTTCGGCGGCGCCGACGCGTTCGAGGTCGTCCGGCTGGTCCGGGAGAACCGGGTGGACGTGCTGGCCCTCCAGGAGTTCACCGAGGGCAGCCAGGCGGCGCTGAAGGCGGCCGGGCTGGAGGCGATCCTGCCGTTCCAGCAGCTCGCCCCGGAACCCGGTGCGAGCGGCTCCGGGCTGTACTCGCGCTACGACTTCGCCGAACAGGCCGCCAAGCGCAACGACGGCGGTTTCCAGCAGGCGCACGCGGCGGTGCAGGTGCCAGGCGCCGGGACGATCTACGTCGAGTCGGTGCACCCGCTCGCGCCGTCCCACCCGGACACGATCTCCGGCTGGTCGGCCGACCTGCGCGACCTGGTGCCCGCCGAGGGCGGCCTGCCCAAGATCCTGCTCGGTGACTTCAACGCGACCCTCGACCACAAGCAGTTTCGGGATGTGATCGCGACCGGTTACCGGGACGCGGCCGACGCCGTCGGCAAGGGCTGGATCGCGACCTGGGGGCCGTACGACTCCGATCCGATCCCACCGGTGACCATCGATCACGTGTTGGTGGATGAGCGCATCGGCGTGAAAGATGTCCAGGTGCACGATGTGAAGGATTCCGATCACCGCGCGGTGATCGCATGGGTGACGGTTCCGGCGGCATGAGCGACGTGACGATCCGTCTGATCAGCCCGGTCGACGCCGAGGAGATGGCGGCCCTGATCAGGGCCAACCGGGAACACCTCGCCCCGTGGGATCCGTTGCGTGAGGAGAGCTACTACTCCACCGAGGGGCAGTGGCAGGTCATCTCCGACTCGCTGCGGGCCGGGAACGCGCTGCCGCACGCGATCGTCGAGGGCGGCCGGATCATCGGCCGGGTCAACCTCTCCAACGTCGTGCACGGCGCCTTCCAGTCGGCCAATCTGGGTTACTGGGTGGCCGCCGACGCCGCCGGGCGCGGCGTCGCGACCGCGGCGGTCGCGGCGGTGCTGGAGGCGGCATTCCTCACTTATGGCCTTCATCGGGTCGAGGCGGGCACCATGCTTCATAACGTACGGTCGCAGCGCGTCCTCGAACGTGCCGGCTTCGAGCGGTTCGGGATGGCACCGGGTTACCTGAAGATCGCGGGCACCTGGCAGGACCACTACCTCTACCAGCTCCTGTCGGAAAACTGGCTGGCCCGCCGCACCGACGCTCCCTAGCATCGTGGGCATGATGCTCAGCGCGATGACGACCACGCCGGGAAGTCCCGGCGACGAGTCGATGCTGAGCTAGAAGCGACGACCGGCCCCGGGCGACATGCCCGGGGCTTTGTCGTCCGGGGTCCCCGATGAGAGCGAGACCCAGAAATGTCCATCGATCACCGCAGGCTCGGCCGCGAGCTGGACCTCTTCGACTCCGACCCGCTGATCGGCGCGGGCCTGCCGTTCTGGCTGCCCGCCGGCGCGGCCGCCCGTCACGAGGTGGAGTCCTACCTGCACGATCTCGAGCGGCGGGCCGGTTATCGGCACGTCTACTCGCCGGCGCTCGGCAAACGCCGGATGTACGAGTTGTCGGGCCACTGGCGCAACTTCGCCGACGACATGTTCCCGCCGATGCGGCTGGGCGACGACGAGCTGGTGCTGCGCCCGAGCCTCTGCCCGCATCACGCGTTGATCTTCCGGTCGCGCGGCAGGTCGTACCGTGAACTGCCGTTGCGCATCGCCGAACTGGGCCCGATGTACCGGGCCGAGCGGTCCGGCGTGGTCGGCGGCCTGTCCCGGGTGCGCCAGATGCTGCTCAACGACGCGCACATCTTCTGCGCCGAGGAGCAGGCCGGCGCCGAGGTGGCCGGCGTGCTGGCACTGATGCGGCGGGTGCACGCCGCGCTCGGCATGGGCCCGGTCTCCTACCAGCTGTCGCTGCGCGGGCCGGGAAAGGAGTACGGCGGGGACGACGACTCCTGGGCACGAGCCGAGTCCCTGCTGCGTGGAGCCCTGGCCGATGCCGGGGTGGAGTACGCGGCGGTGCCGGGTGAGGCAGCGTTCTACGGCCCGAAGATCGACATCCAGGTCGCCGATCCGTCCGGCCGGGAGTGGACCCTCGCGACCGTGCAGATCGACTACCACCAGCCGGAGCGGTTCGAGCTGGAGTACGTGGACGCGGGCGGCGAACGCAAGCGGCCGGTGATGGTGCACCGCAGCCTCGCCGGGTCGATGGAGCGGCTGTTCGGGCACCTGATCGAGGTGCACGAGGGCGCATTCCCGGTCTGGTACGCGCCGGTCCAGCTGGCCGTGCTGCCGATCGGCGCCGACCAGGACGCGGCGGCCCGGTCGTTCGCCGCGGAGGCCGCCGATCTGCGGGTCGACGTGGTTCACGACGGCTCGGTCGGCGCGCGCATCCGCGACAACCGCAAGGTGCCCTACATCGCCGTGATCGGCGCCCGGGAGGCGTCGTCAGGTGAGGTGGCCCTCCGGCTGCGGGACGGCAGCCAACTGGACCCGATGCCACGGGCGGCGGCGATCGAACTGATCAGAGCCGCCGCCCGGGATCAGCGTCAGGCCGGAGCGGAAGTGCGCGCCAAGCCGTAGGTCAGGGCGTCCACCAGAGCCGTCCAGGAGGCCTCGACGATGTTCTCGTGCACGCCGACGGTCGTCCACTCGCGGTTGTGGTCACTGGTCTCCAGCAGCACCCGGGTCACCGCGTTGGTGCCGTGGCTGCCCTCCAGGATCCGCACCTTGTAGTCGGTCAGCTCGAACGACTTGAGGTGCGGGTAGTGGCCGGTCAGCGCGGTGCGCAGCGCCTCGTCCAGCGCGTTGACCGGGCCGTTGCCCTCGGCCGTGGCGATCACACGTTCACCGCGTACCCGGACCTTGACCGTCGCCTCGGAGACGACCGTGCCGTCCTCGCGATGCTCGACGAGCACCCGGTACGACTCCAGGGTGAACGGGCGTGCCAGATCGGCACCGGGCAGTTCGCTGCGAACCAGCAGCTCGAACGAGGCGTCAGCGGCCTCGAACGACCAACCGGTCGCCTCCAGGTCCTTGACCTTCCGGGTCACGGAGGTCAGGGTGTCCGGGTGGCCGGCCAGGTCCAGTCCGAGCTCACGGCTCTTGAGCTCGATGCTGGCCCGGCCGGCCATCTCCGTTACCAGGATCCGCATGTCGTTGCCCACAACCGACGGGTCGACGTGGTTGTAGAGCAGCGGATCCACTTTGATCGCGCTCGCGTGCAGCCCCGCCTTGTGAGCGAATGCGGCAGCCCCGACGTAGGCCTGGTGGGTGTCGGGGGCGATGTTGGCGATCTCGGCGAGCGCGGTGGAGACCCGCGTCGCCTTCTCCAGGCATCCGTCCGGTAGGACCTTCAGCCCGAGCTTGAGTTGCAGGTTGCTGACCGTGGCGAACAGGTCGGCGTTGCCGGGGCGCTCGCCGTACCCGTTGGCCGTGCACTGGAAGTGCTTCACACCGGCCTCGACGGCGGCGACCGTGTTCGCGACGGCGCAGGCAGTGTCGTTCTGGCAGTGGATGCCGAGCCGGTCCGGGGTCACGCCGGTCCGCTCGACGACCTCGTTGATCGCCTTGGTCACCATCGACGGAAGCATGCCGCCGTTGGTGTCACACATGACGACCCGTTCGGCGCCTGCCTCGATCGCGGCCTTCACGACGCTGGCCGTGTACTCCGGGTCGTACCGGAAGCCGTCGAAGAAGTGTTCGCAGTCGACGAACGCCCGGCGGCCGTTGGCGACCAGGTGCCGCACGGTGTCGCGGACCATGGCCAGGTTCTCGTCGCCGGTGGTGCGCAGTGCCCGTTCCACGTGCCGGATGTCGGACTTCGCGACCACGCAGACGACCGGAGTCCCGGCATCCAGCAGTGCCTTGACCTGGGGGTCCTCGGCAACGTCGACGCCCGCCTTGCGGGTGGCGCCGAACGCCACGAGGACCGCGTGTTTCAGGTCCAGTTCGGTCTTCGCCCGTTCGAAGAACTCGGTGTCCTTGGGCATGGCGCCCGGCCAGCCGCCCTCGATGAAACCCACACCGAACTCGTCCAGCAGGCGTGCGACCGCGAGCTTGTCGGCGACCGTGTAGCTGATTCCCTCACGCTGCCCGCCGTCACGCAGCGTCGTGTCGAACACCTGGTAGTCCATCGGAGTCCTTTCCGTCGATCACCCACGACCACAACAAAAAGACCCCCCGCGGATGCGGGAGGTCTGCGCGTCGGCGAGAAGTCAGCCGGCGCGCTAGGTGCGAATAATCAGCACGGTGTGGGTCACGGTCCGAAGCATGCCACGAGATGGGACGACAGGAGCCGGAAATCCACTGAGTGGGACGACGGGAGTGACGAAATCAACCGGTGAGGGGGTCGCCGTCGCCGGATAGGTTGGAGCCGTGGCGGCCGAATCTCATTCACGAAGCATCCCGTTCTCGAAGGCCTACAACTTCCGTGACGTGGGCGGTTACGCCGGTCTCGACGGGCGGAGGGTCCGCTGGCGGCGGCTGTTCCGAGCCGACTCGCTGCACCGCATGCGCGATGCCGACGGCGAGGCCTTCGCCGCCCTGGGCATCCGCACCGTGATCGACCTGCGGCGCGAGTTCGAGGTGGAGAAGTTCGGCCGGGTCCCCGAGGAGCACGGCGTCGACTACCACAACCTGGTGATCCGGCACGTCGAGTGGGACGGCCTCGAACGCCCCGTGGACGCGCTGCACCCGCGCTGGCTCGCCGACCGCTACCTCAACTTCGTCGAGGACGGCAGCGAGGGCATCGCCGAGTCACTGCGCGTGATCGCCGACCCGGTGGCCGCGCCCGTCGTGGTGCACTGCATGGCCGGAAAGGACCGCACCGGCACGGTCTGCGCGCTGACCCTGTCGCTGCTCGGGGTGTCCGACGAGGACATCGCCGCCGACTACGCCCTGACCACCGAGGCGATGCGCCCGCTCACCGAGTACCTGATGCAGGCCAGCCCGGAGACACTGCGCGGCAACGAGCACATGTTCCACTCCCCCGCCGAGGCCATGCAGATGTTCCTCGACGACCTGCGCGGCCTGCACGGCTCGGTCGAGGCCTACGCCAAGGACATCGGCCTCACCGACGACGAACTGCACTCGATGCGGTCACACCTGCTCACCGCCCCCGAGTCGCACTAGGCGTGCGACAGCATGGTAAGCGACTACCCTTCAAGGAGCATCTAGCGGTACGCTAACCCCATGCCCTCACAGGTCCATGAGGTACTCATCGACATGTTCCGCGGCCGCCCTTCCCTGGCCGCGGAACTCCTGGACGGTCCGTTGCACGACGTCCTCCCCGACTACGACGAGGCCCACCTGGCCTCCGCCGACCTGACCGACGTGGCCCCCACCGAATACCGGGCCGACGCCGTCGTCACCCTGACCCGGATGGGCGAGATCGTCTTCGCGGTCGTCGTCGAAGTGCAACGGCGCGTCGACAAAAGAAGCGGCGAAGTTGGCCCGCCTACGTCACGACCCTGCACGCCCGCCTGGGCTGCCCGGTCGACCTCCTGATCGTCTGCCCTGATCAGAAGGTTGCTGACTGGGCGGCCAAGCCGATCGACATCAGCCTCTCGCCGTCAATCATCCATCCGCTGGCCTTCGGCCCAGAACAGACACCACTCGTGACCGACCTGGATACCGCTCGGCGGCTACCCGAGCTGACCGTGCTGTCTGCCCTCGCCCACGCGAACCGTTCCGACCCGATTCCGCTGTTCGAGGCGCTGTTCGCAGCCCTCGAGGTCATCGATTCACCCCGCGCCGGCATTTACCATGACTTTGTGCGCGGCAATCTACCGGCAGCATCCCGCAAGCTCCTGGAGGATCTCGTGAGCGCCACCAAAGACCGATACTTCAGCGACTGGGCCCGCCAGCAGCACGCCGAAGGCATGGCTGAAGGCATGGCTGAAGGCAGGGCAGGCTCCATCATCACGGTTCTCACCGCACGCGGCATCGAGGTTTCCGACGAGGCCCACGCGAAGATCAACGCCTGCACCGACCTCGAACAACTCGACCAGTGGATCCAGCGAGCCGCTGTCGCAGAACGAGTCGAGGACCTGGGCGGCTCACTAGCCGCTTAAGGCCAGACCGGCTGTCGCACACCGCTGACTCAGGCCGCCCGAGACAGCGGTAACGCACAGCCACAACCCACCAGCTGTCGCACACCGCTGCCTCAACCCGCCCGAGACAGCGGTGGCGCACAGCCGGGCGGACGGGCTTTGCGCGGGACGGCGCGCTGCGGCCTGGACGGGCCGCAGCGCTCGCGTAGTGGATCACGGGACGGGGTGGAATGCGTTTGTGGGCGCTTCCTTCCGTACCGGCGGAAAGGTTTTAGAGGACTCGGTGGACCCAGCCGAAGGGGTCCTCGGCCCGGCCGCGCTGGATGTCGACCAGCTCCTTGCGGATGGCCATGGTGACCTCGCCCGAGCCGCCGTCGGCGACGGTGAAGGCGCCGTCCTCGCTCTTGATCGTGCCGATCGGGGTGATCACGGCTGCCGTGCCGCAGGCGAAGGCCTCGCGGACCCGGCCGGACGCCGCGCCCTCGCGCCACTCCTGCAGGCTGATCGGGCGCTCCTCGACCTTGCGGCCGGCGCGCTCGGCCAGCTTGATCACCGAGTCGCGGGTGATGCCCGGCAGGATCGTGCCGGTGAGCGGCGGGGTGATCAGGCTTCCGTCGTCGAGGACGAGGAAGACGTTCATGCCGCCGAGCTCGTCGATGTACTTCCGCTCGATCGCGTCGAGGTAGACGACCTGGTCGCAGCCGTGTTCGGAGGCCTCGGCCTGCGCCGAGAGACCGGCCGCGTAGTTGCCGCCGCACTTCGCCGCGCCGGTGCCGCCGGGGGCCGCACGGGTGAAGTCGGGGGTCACCCAGATGCTGACCGGCTTGACGCCGCCGGAGAAGTACGGCCCGACCGGGGAGGCGATGACCAGGTAGAGGTACTCGTTGGCGGGGCGGACGCCGAGGAACACCTCGCTCGCGTACGCGAAGGGGCGCAGGTAGAGGCTGCCCTCGGGGTCCTCGGGGATCCAGTCGCGGTCGATCTTGATGATCTCGTGCAGGGACTGGAGGAACGTCTCGACCGGCAGGGCCGGCATCGCCATCCGGCCCGCTGACTGGTTGAACCGGTTGGCGTTGGCGTCGGGGCGGAACATCGCGACACCACCGTCGGGCGTCTTGTACGCCTTCAGGCCCTCGAAGATCTCCTGCGCGTAGTGCAGGACGGCGCTGGCCGGGTCCATCGGGATCGGCGCGCGGGCTTCGACGCGAGGCTCATACCAGCCCTTGCCGTCGGCGTAGCGCACCGTGACCATGTGGTCGGTGAAGATGCGGCCGAAACCGGGGCTGGCCAGCAGCGCGGCGCGGTCCGCGTCGCTGACGGGTGCCGGGTTCGGACGGATCTCGAAGTCGAGGTGGTCACCACCGCTCATAACAGGTGGACCTGCTTTCTGCGCAGAAGTTTGGAAGCATGCATGGGGGCACCCGTAGTGCCCCATGAATTTACCCCGAACGGTCGTTAAAAAATAATGACCATGGGTAACGAGCCCCGTAGGGCTGGGTGACGGACCGACCTGCTCAGACGGCGGCGGCGACGCGGTCGCCGACTTCGGCGGTACGCAGTGGCGCGCCCGGGGCCCGGGACGCGACCTCGGCCGCGACCGCCTCGGTTACTCGCCGGGCCTCGTCGAGCTTGCCCAGGTGCTCCAGGAGCAGGGCCGCGGAGAGGATGGCGGCCGCCGGGTCGGCGATGCCCTTGCCGGCGATGTCCGGCGCGGAGCCGTGCACCGGCTCGAACGTCGACGGGTAGATCCGCTCGGGGTTGACGGAACCGCTGGCCGCCATGCCGATGCCGCCGGTCACGGCAGCGGCGATGTCGGTGAGGATGTCACCGAAGAGGTTGTCGGTCACCACGACGTCGAAACGCTGCGGGTTGCTGACCATGAACATGCTGGCCGCGTCGATGTGCTGATATTCCGTGGTGACCTCGGGGAACTCCGCGGCGACGGCGGCGAACGCCCGTGACCACAGGTTGCCGGCGTGGGTCAGCACGTTGGTCTTGTGCACCAGGGTGACGTGGCGGCGGTCGCGGCGCTGGGCGCGGGCGAACGCGTCGCGGATGACCCGCTCGACGCCGTGCCGGGTGTTCAGGCTCTCCTCGGTGGCGATCTCGGCGGGCGTGTTCTTGTGCAGGACGCCGCCGGCGCCGACGTAGAGACCCTCGGTGCCCTCGCGGACCACCACCATGTCGATCTCACCGGGCTTGACGCCGGCCAGCGGGCTGGTGGTGCCGGGCCACAGCTTGGAGGGGCGCAGGTTCACATACTGGTCGAAGTCGAAGCGGAGCTTCAGCAGCAGGCCGCGCTCCAGGACGCCCGGCGGGACGCTCGGGTCGCCGATGGCACCCAGCAGGATGGCGTCGTGACCGGCCAGCTCGTCCTCGACCGACTGCGGGAGGACCTCACCGGTGCGGTGGTAGAGGCGGGCGCCCAGGTCGTACTCGTTGTAGGCCACTCCGGGGAGGACGGCGTCGATGACCTTGCGAGCCTGGGCGGTCACCTCGGTACCGATGCCGTCACCGCCGACAACCGCGATCCGCGCCACGCTCACGTCAACTCCCCCAACCATTCTGGTGAACCCCGGCCAGGCTACCCGCCCGTCCCGATCATCGGACGGACAGTCCCATCCAATGGACGGAACGGGAATGCGAACAGCCCCCGGACCGCGGCAAACGGTCACGGGGGCTGAAGCGACGAGAAGTCCCGCCGGGATGCACACCGCTCGCCCCGGATCCGGGCACCATCACCCGAAGACAGGCCCGGTCAAGACGTGCGGCTAGGGGACAACGCTAGCGATGCGGACTAAAGACGCGCAAGGCGCACGCCCGCGTGTCGGGCATCCGGTTCGTCGCGTACGCCCGCGGTAGTGGCACCATGCGCCGGTGAGTTTCGACCTAGTGGTGTGGGCCATGGGCCAGACGGCCGAACCGGACGCGGTCCGGGACGCCAACGCACGCTGCACTCGCGGCGAGCATCCGCATCGGGCCGCCGATCCTCGTGTCGTGGCCTTCTACGACGCTGTGACCAGCCATTACCCGGACCGCGGGCCGGGCGCGGCGGAGCCGGGCTCGCCGTGGGCCGCCGCTCCGCTGCATGCCGAGGCCGACCACATCCACATGAAACTCGACGAGAACTGTGCCGACATCGTGCTCGAGATGATCGAGAAGTACGCCGCACAGTTCCATCTCGACCTGCTCGACCTCCAAGACGGCTCGGTCTACCGCGCCTTCTAGTCGTTGCGCAGGTCCGCCACGGCGGCCCGGGAGGCGCCGATCACCGCGCCCACCCCGGCCAGCAGCTCCGGCGTGACGGGCGAGTCCACGGTCAGCACCATGAGCGCCTCACCACCGGCCGCCCGGCGGGCCACGCGCATGGCGGCGATGTTGATGCCGGCCGTGCCGAACGCCGTGCCGATGGCGCCGACGACCCCGGGACGGTCGGTGTAGGAGAGGAACACCAGGACACCCTCGGCCGGCAGGTCCAGATCGAATCCGTCGACCTCGGTGAGCCGGGTCCCGGTGACGGTCACCGCGCCGGCCACCACGACGGAGCGGCCGTCCGGCAACGCGCCGTGCACCACCACGAGGCTCGCGTGCTCCCCGGCGTCCTCGGCCGTGGCCAGCCGGACCTCGACACCGCGGTCGGCGGCCAGCTGGGTGGCGTTCACATAGGTCACCCGCTCGTCCACGATCGGCGCGAACAGGCCTTTCGCCGCGGCCAGCGGCAGCACCGACAGATCGCGGCCCGCGATCTCGCCGCGCACCTCGACCGTCACACCGTCGGCGACACCACCCGCGACCGCGGTGAGGATCCGGCCGAGCTTCTCGGCCAGCGGCAGCAGGGGGCGCACGTCCTCGTCGACGGCGCCTCCGGCCCGTACGTTCACCGCGTCCGGGACGAACTCGCCACGCAGCGCCAACCGCACGCTGCGGGCCACGGCCAGTCCCGCCTTGTCCTGCGCCTCCACGGTCGAGGCGCCCAGATGCGGCGTGACCACCACGTTGTCCAGTCCGAACAGCGGTGACTCGGTGAGCGGCTCGGTCTCGAAGACGTCCAGCCCGGCGCCCGCCACCCGGCCGTCGATCAGCGCCTCGGCCAGCGCCCGCTCGTCGACGAGCCCGCCGCGGGCCGCGTTGACGATCCGGAGCCCCGGCTTGACCAGCGCGAGTTCCTTCTCCCCGATCAAACCCAACGTCTCAGGCGTACGGGGAAGGTGCACCGAGACGAAGTCACTCTCCCGCAGCAGCTCCGGGAGCTCCACGAGGTGCACACCCAGCTGGGCCGCGCGGGCCGGCTGTACATAGGGGTCGTAGGCGATCAGGCGTACGCCGAAGGCCGCCATGCGCTGCGCGAACAGGACGCCGATCCGCCCCAGGCCGACCACCCCGACGGTTTTGCCCTGCACCTCGACCCCGGTGTAGGCCGAGCGCCGCCAGGCGCCCGCCTTGAGCGCCGCGCTCGCCGCCGCCGTGTGCCGGGCCACCGCCAGCAGCAAGGCCACCGCCTGCTCGGCCGCGGAGACGATGTTGCTGGTCGGAGCGTTGACGACGAGCACACCGCGGGCGGTGGCGGCGGGGATGTCGACGTTGTCGAGACCGACCCCGGCGCGGGCCACGACGCGCAGCCTCGTGCCGTGCGCGAGGGCCTCGGCGTCGACCCGGGTGGCACTGCGAATGATCACCGCATGCGCATCGGGCAGCGCTCCGAGGAGCGCTGCCCGATCCGTGCCGTCGATCCGTCTAACCTCGAAGTCCTCGGCCAGCACGTCGAGCGCGGCCGCTGCCAGTTCCTCGGTGACGAGCACTACTGGACTCATGGGCCTCGATGTTAGAGGCCTTTTTCATGATCAGGCGGTCTCGGTGATGGGCCGGTCCACCCAGCTCATCATGCCGCGCAGCTTCGCACCGGTGATCTCGATCGGGTGCTTGGCGGCCTCCTCGCGGAACTTCTTGAGCTCCGGCGCGCCGGCGTCGTCGTCCGCGATCAGGCGGCGGGTGAACTCGCCGGACTGGATGTCGGCGAGGATCTTCTTCATCTCCTCCTTGACCGACGCGTTGATCACGCGCGGGCCGGAGACGTAGTCACCGAACTCGGCGGTGTCCGAGACGCTGTAGCGCTGGCGGGCGATGCCGCCCTCGTACATGAGGTCGACGATCAGCTTGAGCTCGTGCAGGCACTCGAAGTAGGCGATCTCGGGGGCGTAACCCGCCTCGGTCAGCACCTCGAAACCGGTCTGTACGAGCGCGGACGCGCCACCGCAGAGGACGGCCTGCTCACCGAAGAGGTCGGTCTCGGTCTCTTCCTTGAAGGTGGTCTTGATGACGCCGGCGCGGGTGCCGCCGATCGCCTTCGCGTAGGAGAGAGCGAGCGCCTGGCCGTCGCCGGTCGGGTCCTGCTCGACCGCGATCAGGGCCGGGACGCCCTTGCCGTCCACGTACTGGCGGCGGACCAGGTGGCCCGGGCCCTTCGGGGCGACCATGGCGATGGTGACGTCGGCCGGCGGCTTGATCAGCTCGAAGCGGATGTTCAGGCCGTGGCCGAAGAAGAGCGCCTTGCCCGCGGTCAGGTTCGGCTCGATCGACTCGGCGTAGATCTTGCGCTGCGCGGTGTCCGGCGCGAGCACCATGATCACGTCGGCCCACGCGGAGGCCTCGGCCGGGGTCTTCACGGTCAGGCCCTGCTCCTCGGCCTTCGGACGGCTCTTCGAGCCCTCCTGCAGACCCACCACGACCTCGACGCCCGAGTCGCGCAGCGACAGCGAGTGCGCGTGGCCCTGGCTGCCGTAGCCGATCACGGCGACCTTCTTGCCCTGGATGATCGACAGGTCGGCGTCGCCGTCGTAGAACACTTCCGCGGTCATGACTTCCTTCTTCTCTGGCTTTGCTGGGAGAGCCTTCAGTCCGCTTTTCGGGCGGCGGGTGGGGCGGTCGGATGGACTAGGCGGCGCGGAGCGCGGGGCCCGTGGTGATGGAGCGGGATCCGCGGCCGATGGCCACGAGGCCCGACTGGACCATCTCCTTGATGCCGTACGGCTCGAGATCGCGCAGCAACGCATCCAGTTTGTCGGGATTACCGGTGGCCTCGATCGTCAGGGTGTCCGGAGCGACGTCGATCACTCGCGCCCGGAACAGCTCGACGGTCTCGAGCACCTGGCCGCGCTGCGCCCGATCGGCACGCACCTTGACCAGCAGGAGCTCGCGCTGGACCGACTGGGCCGGGTCCAGCTCCACGATCTTCAGGACGTTGACCAGCTTGTTGAGCTGCTTGGTGACCTGCTCCAACGGGGACGAGTCCGCGTTGACCACGATCGTGATGCGGCTGACGTCCGGGTTCTCCGTCTCGCCGACCGCCAGGGAGTCGATGTTGAAGCTGCGCCGGGAGAACAGGCCGCTCACCCGGGCGAGCACACCGGGCTTGTTCTCGACCAGCACGGAGAGCGTGTGTTTGTTGGTCACAGGTCGTCCTCTTCGAACGTCGGGCGCACGTCCCGGGCGAACATGATCTCGTCGTTGCTGGTGCCGGCCGGGACCATCGGCCACACCATGGCGTCCTTGCCGACCGTGAAGTCGATGACCACCGGGGCGTCGTTGATCTCCATGGCCTGCTTGATGACCTTGTCGACGTCGTCCTTCGACTCGCACCGCAGGCCGATGCAGCCGAGCGCCTCGGCCAGCTTCACGAAGTCCGGGATGCGGTGCTTGTGCGTGCCCAGCTCGGTGTTGGAGTAACGGCCGTCGTAGAACAGCGTCTGCCACTGCCGGACCATGCCCAGGTTGCCGTTGTTGATGACGGCCACCTTGATCGGGATGCCCTCCAGCGCGCAGGTGGCCAGCTCCTGGTTGGTCATCTGGAAGCAGCCGTCGCCGTCGATCGCCCAGACCGTGGTGTCCGGCTGCGCGACCTTGGCGCCCATCGCGGCCGGGACCGCGTAGCCCATCGTTCCGGCGCCGCCCGAGTTGAGCCAGGTGCCCGGCTTCTCGTACTTGATGAACTGGGACGCCCACATCTGGTGCTGACCGACACCGGCGCAGTAGATCGCGTCCGGGCCGACGATCTCGCCGAGCCGCTCGATCACGTACTGCGGGGCCAGGGTGCCGTCGGTCGGCTCGTCGTAGCCCAGCGGGTAGCGCTCGCGGATGTCGTTGAGCGTGGCCCACCAGGCGGCGTACTGCTCGGTGCCGCCCGCGGTGGCGGAGACCGCAGCGATCAGCTCGTCGATCACGTGCCGGGCGTCGCCGACGATCGGGACGTCCGCGTGCCGGTTCTTGCCGATCTCGGCCGGGTCGATGTCCGCGTGCACGATCTTGGCGTCCGGCGCGAACGAGTCGAGCTTGCCGGTCACCCGGTCGTCGAAGCGGGCGCCGAGCGTGATCAGCAGGTCCGACTTCTGCAGCGCGTAGACGGCCGGAACCGTGCCGTGCATGCCGGGCATGCCCAGGTGCTGCGGGTGCGAGTCGGGGAACGCGCCGATGCCCATCAGCGTGGTGACCACCGGGATGCCGGTGAGCTCGGCCAGCTTGCGCAGCCCGTCGGTGGCGCCGGCCTTGTGGACGCCGCCACCCACGTACAGCACCGGGCGCTTGGCCGCCGCGATGAGACGGGCCGCCTCACGGATCTGCTTGCCGTGCGGGTGCAGGGTCGGGCGGTAACCGGGCAGGTCCAGCGTGGGCGGCCACTGGAACGTGGTCTGCGAGGTCAGCACGTCCTTCGGGATGTCGACCAGGACCGGGCCGGGACGGCCGGTGAGCGCCAGGTGGAACGCCTCGGCCAGGATCCGGGGCAGCTCCTCGGCGTTCTGCACCAGGAAGTTGTGCTTGGTGATCGGCAGGGTGATGCCCTGGATGTCCGCCTCCTGGAAGGCGTCCGTGCCGATGTACGGCCGGCCGACCTGACCGGTGATCGCGACGATCGGCACCGAGTCCATGTACGCGTCGGCGATCGGCGTGACCAGGTTGGTGGCGCCCGGCCCACTGGTCGCGATGCAGACGCCGACCCTGCCGGTGGCCTGCGCGTAGCCGGTGGCGGCGTGACCGGCGCCCTGCTCGTGGCGCACCAGGATGTGCCGCACCTTCGAGTCGAACAGCGGGTCGTACGCCGGAAGGATCGCCCCGCCCGGAATGCCGAACGCGACCTCGACCCCGAGTGCCTCGAGTGACCGGACGAGCGCGCCGGCACCGGTCGTGGCTACCGGGGCCACGGTGGTGGGAGCGGTGTTCACGGCCGCCGCGACGGTGGCCGGCGTGGCTCGGTGGGCGAGGGTTTCAGGAGTGGGTCTAGTCATGGCAGTTCAGACCTTTTCGGTAAGCGGTCCCGGCACTTGAGCAACAAAAAAGGCCCTCGTGCGGAAGCACGGGACCTAGCGCACCCTCCCCAAGGTGGGAGCGGTGCGCTCAGATAAGTACTCGGGACGCGAAGCACATGCGGCTAACCTTGCCCCATCTCACGGCCTGAGTCAACTGATCCCACATTTTGATCACGGGTCGCCGCCACGAAATCCGGATCGCTCGGCAACAACGCTCTGACCTGCCGCATTCCCGGTCCGAGGCGGACCACCTGACTGCGGGCCGGCGCGTCGTTCTGCGGCGTCGACCGGGGTGCCGGAGCCGGTCGCGGGCCGGGTGACCGCAATGACAACAGCCGTGATTCGAGGTGCTCGGCGGGCACTCCCCAGCCGAACAGCGAGCCCTGGCCCAGCCGGCAGCCGGCCTCCTCGACCACCTCCCGCTGCGCCGGGGTGCCGATCCCCTCGGCCAGCACCTCGAGACCCAGCCGGTGCCCGAGCCGCACCACCACGTCGACCAGCGGCGCCGCCGTACCGGTCCGCGACTCCGGCTCGGCCACCAGCGCGTGGTCGATCTTCAGGATGTCCACCGGAAGAGTGCGCAGCTGGGTCAGCGAGGAGTACCCGGCGCCGAAGTCGTCCAGCGCGATCCGCACCCCGGTCTCCCGCAGTTCGGCGAGCCGGCGGACCAGTTCCTCCATGTCGGTGGCCACGGCGTGCTCGGTCACCTCCAGGACCAGGCGCTGCGGAGGTACGCCGTACTCCTCCAGCACGTCCGCGACCCGGCCCGCGTAATCGGCGTCGTGCAGCTCCTTCGGCGACAGGTTCACCGACAGCCACACGTCATGCCCCTTGGCCAGCCACTCGGCGAGCTGCTTGCAGGCCTCCTCGAGCACCCAGGCGCCGATCCGGTTGATCAGCCCGGACTCCTCGGCCACCGGGATGAACTCCACCGGCGGGACCCGGCCCAGGTCCGGGTGCGTCCAGCGCAGCAGCGCCTCGGCACCCACCGGGCGCATCGACGGCAGCGCCACCACCGGCTGGTACACCAGGCGCAGCTGGTCACGGTCGATCGCATGACGGAGCTCACCGGTCAGCGTGCCCCGGCGGCGCAGCAGTTCGTCGTACTCGGCCTGATAGCTCTCGACCCGGTTCTTGCCGCGCTGCTTGGCGTACCGCAGCGCCAGGTCGGCGTCGTGCAGCAGCTCACCGGTGGCGGCCACACCCACACTGGCGGAGAGGAAGATCGAACCCCCGTCGACGTCGTACGGCTCACCGAGTACCGCGAGCAGCCGGTGCGCCGCCAGCACGGCCTCGTCGGCGCCCCCGTGCATCAGCACCGCGAACTCGTCACCGCCGAGCCGGGCCGCCACGTCCCCGGCCAGCAGGTTCCGCCGCAGCCGGGCGCCGACCTCGGCCAGCACCCGGTCGCCGACGTCGTGCCCGCGCATGTCGTTGACGGTCTTGAAGCCGTCCATGTCGATGCCGATGAGGGCGGTCTTCGCCCCGTCCGGCGCCGAGCGCAGTGCACGTTGCAGGCCACGCCGGTTGGCCAGCCCGGTCAGCGGGTCGGTGTGCGCCAGTTCACGGAAGTGCGCCTCGCTCTGCCGGAGCCGCATCGTGTAGCGCCGCACGTCGCCGAGAGCCAGATACTGCCGCCCGACCAGCGCCAGGCCCTCGACGGTGGCGCCGAGATAGCCGAACAGGTCCATCGTCCCGCCCCGGGCCAGGTGGTAGCCGAGCGCGGCGACCATGGCGAGCATCGGGACCACCACGTACGCCCCGCCGCGCTCCAGCACGTCGCCGGACACCTCGACCGGCCGGTCGGCGGCGCGTACAGCCCACGCCACGTGCGTCAGCCCGGCGGTCAGCAGCAGGCCGCTGACCAGCGTGTACCCGTCGTGCTCCCGGCAGATGCCGATGGCCAGCACGTTCGCCGCGGCGGCCACCACGGTCACCCCGGCCGCCACCCGCACGGTGTGCCGCCGCGGCCGGTGGGCGTGCAGCGCCAGCACCGCGGTCAGACCGAGCCCGATCACCAGGAGCACGGCCGGCAGCAGGATGGCCAGGCACGTGTTGGGCGTCGCGTCGCCCAGCACGCGGGTCGGCCGGCTCAGCAGCACCCAGCCGACGAACCAGATGGCGGCCGCGATGACCAGGCCGTCCAGCACGTGCCGGACCGCATCGCCCGGGCTGCGGGCGGCACCGGGCAGCGCGACCGTGCCGGCGAGCAGGGCGAGCGTGCCCAGGCCCATGCCGATCGCGACCGCCGTGGCCAGGGCCCGGCTGTGGCCCGGAACGTCGTGGTGCCCGGTCAGCAGAGCGGTGGCCAGTCCGGCCAGCGCCGCGGCGGTCGCCACCGCGCCGCCGGCGGCCAGCAGAAGGTGGGCCCGGCGGGCCGCGCCGGTGTGCCGGCGGCCGGACTGACCGAGGTAGGCGACCGCCGGTACGGCGACGAGCAGGCCCGCGAGGCCCGCCAGTTCCATACCGGACGGTGAGTGCACGGACACACTCTGCCGGATCTTCGCCGATTGCGACACCCCGGCCGTCCCGAGCTGTGGACGTCCGCCGTGGTCGACGGCCTGCGCAGTGGCACTATGGGTGGCATGCCTGAGCTGCGCTCCCGGACCTCTACTCACGGTCGGACGATGGCCGGCGCGCGCGCCCTGTGGCGCGCCACCGGCATGACCGACGACGACTTCGGCAAGCCGATCGTCGCCATCGCCAACAGCTACACCCAGTTCGTACCCGGGCACGTGCATCTCAAGGACATGGGCGGCCTCGTCGCCGAGTCGATCTTCGAGGCGGGCGGCATCGGGCGCGAGTTCAACACGATCGCCGTCGACGACGGCATCGCGATGGGCCACGGCGGCATGCTCTACAGCCTGCCCAGCCGGGAACTGATCGCCGACGCCGTCGAATACATGGTGAACGCGCACTGCGCCGACGCCCTGGTCTGCATCTCGAACTGCGACAAGATCACCCCCGGCATGCTGATCGCCGCGCTGCGGCTCAACATCCCGACGGTCTTCGTCTCCGGCGGCCCGATGGAGGCCGGCAAGACGATCGCCATCGAGGGCATCGTCCACGAGAAGCTCGACCTGGTCGACGCGATGAGCGCCGCCGCCAACGACAACGTCACCGACGCCCAGCTCGACACCATCGAGCGCTCGGCCTGTCCCACCTGCGGCTCGTGCTCCGGCATGTTCACCGCCAACTCGATGAACTGCCTCACCGAGGCGATCGGCCTGTCACTGCCGGGCAACGGCTCGACGCTGGCCACGCACGCGTCCCGCAAGGCGCTGTTCACCGAGGCCGGCCGGCTGATCGTGCAGATCGCCAAGGAGTATTACGAGCAGAACGACGAGGCGGTGCTGCCGCGCTCGATCGCCAACCGGGACGCCTTCGAGAACGCGGTCGCCCTCGACGTGGCCATGGGCGGCTCGACGAACACGATCCTGCACCTGCTGGCCGCGGCCCGCGAGGCCGAGCTCGACTTCAGCGTCTCCGACATCGACGCCATCTCGCGCCGGGTGCCCTGCCTGTCCAAGGTCGCGCCGAACAGCCCGAAGTACCACATGGAGGACGTGCATCGGGCCGGCGGCATCCCGGCCCTGCTCGGTGAGCTGCACCGGGGTGGCGCTCTCAAGACCGACGTCCGCGCGGTGCACTCCCCCGACCTGTCCTCCTGGCTGGACAAGTGGGACATCCGCGGCGGCTCCCCCTCCGCGGAGGCGCTGGAGCTGTTCCACGCCGCTCCCGGCGGCGTCCGCACCGTCGAACCGTTCAGCACACAGAACCGCTGGGCGAAACTGGACACCGACGCGGTCGAGGGCTGCATCCGGTCGGTCGAGCACGCCTACACCGTCGACGGTGGTCTGGCGATCCTCTTCGGCAACCTCGCCCCGGACGGCTGCGTCGTCAAGACCGCCGGCGTCGACGAGTCGATCTGGAAGTTCACCGGCCCGGCCCGCGTCTACGAGTCCCAGGACGACGCGGTCACCGGCATCCTCGGCAAGGAGGTCGTCGAGGGCGACGTCGTGATCATCCGGTACGAGGGCCCGCGTGGCGGTCCCGGCATGCAGGAGATGCTCTACCCGACCTCGTTCCTCAAGGGCCGCGGCCTCGGCAAAGCGTGCGCACTGATCACCGACGGACGCTTCTCCGGCGGCACCTCCGGCCTCTCCATCGGCCACGTCTCCCCCGAGGCGGCCGGCGGCGGGCTCATCGCCCTCGTCGAGACCGGTGACGAGATCACCATCGACATCCCGGGACGCAGCATCACCCTCAACGTCCACGACGACGTGCTGGCGCAGCGCCGGCACGAGCAGGAACGGCGGCCGAAGCCGTACACGCCGGTCGACCGCCAGCGGCCGGTCTCCGCGGCGCTGCGCGCCTACGCCTCGATGGCGACGGCGGCCAGTGACGGCGCTTACCGGCGCGTTCCCGAGTAACCCGCATCACCGCACTGATCCGGGGCCGGTCACTCACCGGCCCCGGTCTTTTCCGGTAGGGCCACCGATCCTGCCCCGGCTGGGTCTCACCGCTGTCATGGCCGGGCTGAGACAGCGGTACGGCACAGCTGGGGAGGACGGACGGGGTCAGTTGCCGGTGGGGAGTGGCCGGCCCGGGACCTTCTGAGACAGGTAGCGCAGCACCTCACGGCAGTCGAGGTTCGGCGAGCTGTAGGTGTTGCCCTGCAGAGCCTCCAGCAGAGGCTGGTCGCCGGACAGCTGGTCATCCTCGTTGTGGCAGGTCAGGCGGGTGTCCACGGCCGATTGCGGGATGCGCATGACGTACCGGGTGTCGGCGTGCAGCACCGTCAGCCACTCCTCGGTCTCGGCGATGGGATAGCCCACGAACCGGCTCTCCGGCCGCACCTTCAACCGGTTCGCGCCGTCGAACAGGTCCTGGGTCGTCGTCACCGCCGAACCGTTCAGCAGAAACGCCTGCGCCGACACCCACGGCACGTCGAGGCTGTGCATGAACTGGAACGCGAGCGAGGCGGCGCCCAGGTAGACGACCGACAGCCCCCGCCAGCCGGCCAGCCGGTGATAGCGCCGGACGAGCCGCTCGTCGGCCGAGTCCCGCCACCGGTGCCGGACCTGACGGATGAAGAGCTCGACACAGAGAGCGGCGAGAACCACTGCAAGACCTTGAAGCAGATATTTGTACGGCGACGCGAGCGCCGTCACGGAAGCGATGATCAGAATCAGCGGCCAGAGAGCGGGCTGGATACGGGCGCGGAACCGTACCGCGAACCACAGGGTGCCGAGCGCGATCGCGGGAAGCACGAAGTAGGCGTAGATCGTCACCGTACCCAGCGCCACCTGCACCGGCGTGGCAGCGAGCAGCGCGGTCGTGGTAGTGAGCGAGTACCGTGCGACGCCATAGATCTTGATCAGGAAGAGCAGGAGGAGCAGCGCCGAGCCGATCGCCACCAGTTCCCTGGCGGTGACCATGGGCGTCGCCTGCTCGTCGCGCGCACCGACGGGCGCTCCTTCGGGCGCGGGTGGCGTGGAGGCGGCGGGATCGGGCGGTGACACGGCGGAGCCGTTCACCGGGCCGGCCGGGGTCCGGCCGGCCGGACCGCGCGGAGCGGGGATGACTCCTCGATCGATGTCGGTCGGTGGACGGTGGGGGTGGATACGCGAACGTTTCCGGGGACTCGCCATCCCGTCAGCCCTTTCGTGAGCCGGCATCCGCCGCGCCCAGCGTAGGCACCACCCACAATGGCCGGTTACCGGACCGGCGCGAACCCCATGGCCGAGCAGGGCCCGGGCAGAAACTCTCCGAAAATAGTTCGGCCCCGCTGCGTCCGACGCGGGGGGTTCCGGCCGTCTAGTGCTGGGGCAGACGGGAGCCACGGTTGGTGAACAGTGATGAAGAGGCGAACTATCGAAGTTTCGTCGATGCGCAGGCGCACTCGTTGCGCAGGCTCGCATACCTCACCTGCGGCGACTGGCAGCTGGCGGAGGACGCGGTCTTCACCGCCCTGGCGAAGCTCTACACCCGGTGGCGGCGCGTCGACCGGCCGGAGAGCTACGCCCGCAGCATGGTGGTGCGCGCCGCCATCGACGAGGTCCGCCGCCCGTGGTGGCGCCGCGAGCAGCCGGCCGGCCACGCCATCCCCGAACGCGCCGTCCACGACAGCGCCCACGAGGTCGACGAGCGCCTGCGCATCCACGCGGCGCTCGCACAGCTACCGGTGTCCCGCCGGGCCGTGCTGGTGCTCCGCTATTTCGAAGGCCTGACCGTGCAGGAGACGGCCGAGGCGCTCAACTGCCCGGAGAACACCGTGAAGAGCCACACCGTCCGCGGATTGCGGACGCTGCGTGAGGTTCTGGGTGCCGACGCCGATCTGCCGGCCGCAGAGTCAGACGAGGTGGAGCGTTATGCCAGACATGCGTGAGTTGCTGCAGGCGGCGCACGCCGGCGAACCGCCCATGCGACACAGCACCGACGACTTCGTCGCGGGAGGCCGCAGCCGCCGGGCACGCCGGCGCGCGGCCTGGGCCGCCGGCGCTGCCGGAATGATGCTGGCGGTCGCCGGGGTCGCGGTCGTGCCGCAGGTCGTCGCCGGGCACCGGACCGTTCCGGCGAGCGCCAACGACCCGATGCGCTACCCGGCGACGGCGTTCGACCACACCCTGACCGGCTACACGGTCCGCGGCATCGAGGTCAGCGACCCGGTCAACGTCACGTCCGGCTACCAGCAGGCCCGCATCCGGCGCGGCGACGAGACGACCCGCCTCGACCGCGGCGACGGCACTTTCGAGCAGGTTGAGGTCAGCGGCTCGGTGCTCACCGTCTACCGGGACGGGATCTTCGATCCGGCGGCGGTGAGCGGCGGTGAGCAGGTGCGGATCGGCAAGGCCACCGGGCGGTACGTCTCGAACACGATGCTGGCGTGGCCGTACGGACCGGACGCCTGGGCGGTGATCCGCTCCGCCCCCGGCCACCTGAGCCTGGACGACATGGTGCACGTGGCCGAGGCGATGCGGATCGGACCGAGCCGTCCCGCGACACTGCCCTGGCGGATGACCTACCTCCCGGCCGGCTACCAGCTCAGCTCGATGGGTCTCGTCGCGGACGACAGCCTGTCCGGCGCATATGTGCAGCGGGGCGACGCCCGGTTCACCCGGCAGCCGGAGAGCTTCTCGGGGCTGAGCGGGCCGCTGACCGGCGAGGATGCCGACAGCCTGCGGATCAAGGTCTTTCCACGGTGGTACGGCGAGAACCAGCTCTCCATCCTCTTCGGTGGGACCGCTGTCCACCCGTCCGCCGGGCCCTCGAACTCTTCCTCCTACGACCCGTCTTACGGGCCGTCCCTCGATCCGTCGATGTGGCCGTCTTACGCACCGCCGACCGGTATCTCGGACTGGCCGACGTCGAACCCCTCGGCGCATCCGCCCCTCGTCGATCCGTTCTGCGCGCCCGGGCAGAGCCGCTGCTTCCGATACACGGCCGACGGCGCGTACCTGATCGAGGCGACCACCACGACGCCGGAGCCGGACGCCGAGCTCATCCAGGTGCTGCGCGGCACGCGGCTCGCCGACCCGGACGACCCCGCGACCTGGTCGGAACTCGGTGAGGCCTTGCCCGGCCCGGTCCGGTAGCCGCAGAACCTCACACGCTCCCCTCCATTCACACCTCTCGGTGGCGAATCGCTTCGCCATGCCCGGACGGAGTCTCTCATGATCAACATGCAGCGCCGCGTCGTCCACGCGCCGGTCACCGTTCTCGGAAACCTGCTCGACGGGCTCGCCGGCCCGGGCGACCCGCTGTGGCCGGTCGGCTGGGAGCCACTGCGACTCGACCGCCCGCTCGGCGCCGGCGCGACCGGCGGTCACGGGAACCTCGGTTACGCCGTCACCGCGTACCAGCCGGGCCTGCGGATCCGCTTCGAATTCCCGGCCGGCTCGCCTTTCGAGGGTTTCCACGAGCTGTGGGTACGCGGGCTCGCCGCGGACCGGTCCGAGATGGTGCACATCCTGGTGGCCCGCCCGCGCGGCGTGATGCTGCTGTTCTGGCCGCTGGTGATGCGCTGGACGCACCAGGCGCTCGTCGCCGACCTGCTGGACAACGCCGAACGCGCCGCCACCGGCAGGGTCCGCCGCCCCGCCCGGTGGTCGCCCTGGGTCCGGATGCTGCGCGCCCTGACCGCGGGTCCGGCGGCGGAGCCGGCCCCGTGACGATGACGGCCGCCGAACCGGCCCGGCTCACCGAACCGGCGGCCCTCGCCACGCCGGACGGCCGGAGCACGCGCCTGGCGGCGCTGGACCTCTTCCGGTTCGTGTCGGCACTCGGCGTCGCCCTCTTCCACCTGGTGGCGGTCGCCGGTAGCGGAGGCGTACGCATCTGGGGCGACCCGCCCGAAGCGGTCTTCGGCTCGTTCCACCGGATCGCGTCGTACGGCTGGGTCGGCGTCCCGTTCTTCTTCATGATCAGCGGCTTCGTGGTCTGCATGACCGCGTGGGACCGCACCCCCGAGCAGTACCTGCGCTCCCGGGTCGTCCGCCTGTTCCCGGCCCTGTGGGTCTGCATGACGATCACGACACTGGTCGCCACCGCCTATCCACGAGTGTTCACGCCGGTCCCGTTCCGGGCTTTCCTCGCGAACATGTTCCTGCTCGCCGACCCGCTGGGCGTGCCCCGCGTCGACGACGTCTACTGGACACTCTGGCTCGAGATCAAGTTCTACCTGTTGTTCCTGGCCGTCGTGTGGATCGGTGTCACGTACCGCAATGTGGTCGCCTTCTGCCTGCTCTGGAGTGTGGCGTCGGTGCTGGCCGCCGAGGCCGGGCAACCATGGCTGGACGCGCTGGTGATGCGCGGCAACTCCCACTACTTCGTGGCGGGCGTCGCGTTCCACCTGATCCACCGTCACGGCTCCCGGCCGGAGCTGTGGCTGCTCGTCGCGTTCAGCTGGGCCCTGTCGATGCACTACTACGACGGCAACCCCTGGCAGGCCGTCCACGGCATGTCCTACCGGCCGTCGAGCGTCGCGGTGACGCTCTGCTTCGGAGCCCTGGCGTTGCTGTCGCTGGGCTGCCTCGACCGGATCCGCTGGCGTCCACTGGAGACCCTCGGCACCGCCACCTACCCGTTCTACCTGCTGCATTACGTCGTGGGCTTCGCGGTCGTCCACCTGGTCCGCCGACACACGACGATCGACCCGGTCACCCTGCTGGTCCTCGTGATCGTGGCCCTGATCGGCCTGTCGATCCTGGTGAGCCGCCACGTGGAACGGCCGTTCGCAGCCCGGCTGGCAAGGGCGCTCACGAAGAGGAGCGTCTGAAGCGCCTTCGCGGTGTTCCGGACGCCGGGATGCGCCACGCGATGCGGCGCCGCCGGCCCTGGCTGGGTCGGCGGCGCCGGTCGTCGGTGGTGACGGGTTCAGCGGACGGTGGCGGTCACCGTGGTTCCGGTGGCTGCTCCGGCCTGGTTCACGGCCTGGACGGTCACCCGGTAGCGGGTTCCTGCCGGTACCCCCTCGGGGGCGGTGAACGCCGCCGAGCGGGACGGGCCGGGGACCGTCGTGATCACGGCCGCGCCGAGTGGGGTGCCCTTGGCGTTCAGGCGCTGCCAGGTGATCCGGTATCCGGTGATGGTGGCGCCTCCGGTGGTGGCGGGGGCGGTCCAGTGGACCGACGCCGTGTTCTTGCCGCCCTTGCCGCCAGGCTTGGCGGTCAGGTTGCGGACCTTTCCGGGGGCGGTACGCGGGGTCACCGTCGTGCTGGTGGCGGACCAGGCGCCCGCGCCCAGGGCGTTCACCGCGCGGACCCGGAATCGGTACGCGGTTCCGTTGGTCAGGCCGGTCACCGTGTGGACGGCGGCCGAGGCGGAGGCCGTTCGAAGGTTGCCGGTCGGGTGATTGTTTCCGGTCAGGACCTGGATCTCGTACTGCTGGATGGGGCTGCCTCCGTTGTCGGCGGGGGCGGTCCAGCGGACCACTGCAGCGCCGGCTGCGGGGGCCGGGGAACCGATGCGGGCGGCTCCGGGGACGGTCCGGGCGTCGGGGGACGGGCCGGGGCCGCCGGGGGTGCCGGTCGGGCCGGGGGTCGCGGTCCCACCGGGGGTCGGTGTGATGGTCACGGTCGGGCGAGGCGTCGGCGTGCCGGGAATCGTGGGAGTGGGCGTGGGGCCGGGGTTACCGGTACCAGGGTTGCCGGTGCCCGGGTTGCCCGTTCCAGGGTTACCGGCGCCCGGGTTCCCCGTTCCAGGGTTGCCGGTCCCGGGGTTGCCCGTTCCAGGGTTACCGGTCCCGGGGTTACCGGTGCCAGGGTTACCGGTCCCGGGGTTACCGGTGCCAGGGTTACCCGTCCCGGGGTTACCGGTGCCAGGGCTACCCGTTCCCGGGTTGCCCGTGCCGGGGTCGCCGGTGCCCGGGTCGGTGCCCGTGCCCGTGCCGGTACCGGGACCGGTACCCGGGTCCGTTCCGGGGTCGGTCGCGACCGTCGGGACGACGGTGTTGGAGATGCTCGAGAAGGCGCTCGCCCCGGCCGCGTTCACGGCCCGCACCCAGAAGGCGTAAGCGACACCGCTGGTCAGACCGGTCATGGTCAGCTCGGTGACTCCGGTCTCGGCCACGTCGACGCCGACGACGATGCCGGTCTCCGCGTCGAGCGCCTGGATCTCGTAGCCGTAGATCGGGGTGCCGCCGTCGTTGAGTGGGGTGGTCCAGCGGACCACGGCGCTCTCGGGGCCGGCGGTCGCGGTGCCGATGCCGGGGGCGTCCGGGGCCACCGGGGTGACCGGGTGGGTCGGGGTGACGGTCGGTTCGATGGTCGGCGTGGTGGTCGGCGTGGTCGTGGTCGGGTTCACCACCGGCGGGGTGGTGGGAACCACCGGCGGGGTGGTCGGGGTGACGGGCGGGGTGGTGGGAGTGACCGGCGGGGCGGTCGTCGGCTGCGGGGCCGGCGGTACGTCGTCGTCGCCTTCGCGGGGCTCGGCCGGGCCGTCGTCGCCGGGGGCCGTCGCCACGGGGGTTATGGGGCCGAACGGTGCGGTGAAGGTACCGGGGCCGGCGGCGGTGTCGGCGCGGACCCGGAAGGTGTAGCCGGTGCCGTTGGTGAGGCCGGTGACGACCAGGCTGCGGGTGTCCGCGGCCAGCGAGGTCAGGACGGGGTCACCATCGCCGCCGGTGCGCTCCAGGGTGAGGCCGGTGATCGGCTCGCCGCCGGTGGCGTCCGGCACGGTGATCAGCACTGTGGCCTGGGCGTCGCCGGCGAAGGCGCTGACGCCGAGGAAGGCCGACATTCCGCTGATGTCCACGGTCTGATCGTCGAACTGCAGCAGCTCCGCGTTGCGCACCAGGTCGTTGCCGTCGGGGCCGGAGACCAGGACGCCGCCGGAGATCGGGGTGACGGCGTACTCGGAGCGGGCGCCGCTGAAGAGCGCGGTGTCCCGGTCCGCGACCGAATTGGCCGACACGATCTCCCGTACCGCGAAGATGCTCTTGGGGTTGATCCTGCCTGCGAAGACGTCGGCGTAGAGCTCGGTGAGGCTCCGCGCGGAACGGATCTCGGTGCCGTCGGCGGCCCGGACGCTGAGCCGGACCGAGAGGTAGCGGTCGCCGTCGATGATGTCGTTGCCGCCGCGGCCCTGGAGGAGGTCGTCGCCGGCGCCGCCGAGCAGGATGTTGCCCTCGCCCCAGACGTCGCCGGTGAGGTCGCACGGACGGCCGGTCAGGTTGGCGACGCCGCTCGCGGGCATCGGCAGTTCGGTGACCACCTGGTCGAGACCACGGATGCGGGCGATGTGGGTGGCGTCGAGGGCGTCGCAGCCGATCGCGCCGTCGGTGGCGGGCACGCTGTCGTCGCCGCGGAGGATGTCGTCGCCGAACCCGCCGGAGAGGGATTCGACCTCGTCGTAGCGGTCGCGGACGCCGGTGTCGAGGCCGTCGAGGCCGAGCAGCGGCAGGTCGAGGTCGGAGTCGACGGACTCGGCGACGGGGCCGGCGATGGACCAGTCCCAGCCGGAACCGCCGGCGTTCTTCTCGATGCCGGGGCCCTGGACCCCGATGTCGTCGCCGCCCTCCATGTCGTAGTCGTCGTCGCCGCCCTGACCGAGGAGCACGTCGTGGCCGGGCTTGTTGGAGTCGTCGCGGAAGAACAGGTTGCCGCTGTCGCCCTGGAGCAGGTCGGGCGAGTCCCCGCCCTCGATCCAGTCGTCGCCGGAGTCACCGAACGCGCCGTCCTCGCCGTCACCGGCGACGATCAGGTCGTCGCCCTCGCCACCGAACGTCTCGTTGGCGTTGGCGCCGCCGTTGGTGAAGTCGCGTCCGTCGCCGCCGAGGATGATGTCGACGCCGGGACCGGCGTCGACGGCGTCGTTGCCGGGACCGCCCATCGAGAAGTCGGCGCCGCCCTCGTCGGTGAGGACGTCGTCGTCCTCGCCGCCGACGGTGACGTCGTCACCGGCACCGCCTTCGAGCACGTCGTCGCCCTCGGCGCCCCAGATGGTGTCGTTGTCGTTGCCGGCGCGGACCCGGTCGCGGTTCTCGGTGCCGACGAACACGGACTGGGCGTTCATGCCGGGCTTGTCGACGCTGTTGCGGGCCCGGTACGCGATGGTGCCGTCCGGGTGGCGCAGCAGCAGGGCACGCTCGTTGCACTCGGTGGCGGGGTCGTCGTCGACCAGGTTGCCGTCGCGGGCGTACCCGGCCTCGGTGCCGTTGAGGGTGTTCAGGTCGAACTTGCAGTCGGTGGTCGCGAAGACGTCGGCGCGCAGGCCGCTGGCCGTGGTGTTGCGGCTGATCAGTTCGGCGAACGTGTTGCCCTCGAGCTGGCTGCGCAGGTTCATGCCGGGGGTGCGGGCCAGGTAGTACAGCCGGTCGCCGTTCTGCAGGGCGGTCAGCTGGCTCTCGAAGACGTAGTCGAAGGTGCTGCCGAGCAGCCCGCCGAACGGTTCGGTGGTCTCGGCGAGACCGCCGATCCACAGGTCGATGTCGTCGAGCCCGGAGGTGGCCGTGGTCCAGGAGCCGGTGGCGTTCAGGAAGTCGGCGCCGGCGGCGGTCTCGAGCAGGGTGCGCGCCGCGGCCCGCTTCTCGTCCACAGTGGCTCGGCTCAGGATCGAGGCGTGCCTGCCGTACGCCGCAATGAAGTTGACCAAGGATTCTGGATGTTTGAGGTGCTCACCGAAGTCGATCCAGCTGACGTAGGGCCGCAGCCGGCCGTCGTTGCTCCTGGCGTGCAGCGCCCGCCGGAAGTTGTTGAGCGTCGGGATGCCCTCGGACCGGCCCCGGGCGATGTTGATCGCGCCGAGGTCCATCGGCAGGCCGAGCAGGTTGTTGCGCAGCGTGTCGGTCATGAACTCGTCGAGGTCGTTGCCGACCTGCTCGCTCATGCCGAGGACGATCTCGCCGGCCGCGGCCTCGGGGGACAGCGTGCCCTGGTTGGTGAACGCGGGCGGGTTGAGGAAGCCGTCGAGCAGGGAGAGGTTCCCGGCCGTGGGCCGCTCGATGCTCTCGTTCAGCATCGAGTGGCCGAAGCGGTAGACGGCGTGCGCGAACTCGGCGTAGATCGCCGGGTCGAGCTCGGTCTGCGTGAACGCGGCCGGCTGGAAGGGGTTGATCGCCGGCTGGATCTTGCGGGCGAACTCCTCGAAGACGAGGTGCTGGTACTCCATCTCGTTGATGAACTTGGCGGCCTGGAAGATCCGCTCGCCGGTCCACTCGGGGTTGCCCGCGATGATCCGGTTGATGTCGCCGACGAGCCGGTTGTGCTCGGAGTGGAAGATCTGGTGCACGGCGGTGAGGCCGATGTTCTCGTTGGCCCGGCCGTCACCGGCGATGTAGTGGGCCGCGAGCATCTCGTCGTCGTAGGTGCCGGCCGGCTGTGCCGCGAAGTCGGCGCTCGCCACCCCGTCCGAGTCCGGGACGAGTTTCGCGGACGGCGTCGCGTGGTGGGCGACATCGGTCAGGAACGGGGTGTCGAAGTGCACCACGTTCGCGGGGACGGCGACCGGGTTCGCGAGGTCGCCCTCGACCAGTCCGGTTGCCGTGACGTACTGCGGCAGGCCGCGGGCCGGGCCGGGGACGAAGTTGCCGTAAGCGTCGGCGAGCACCATCGGCACGTTGAGTGCGTCCAGGTCGGACAGTGACAGACCGAGCACCTCACGGGCCTGCCGCTTCACGTCGGCCCAGGTGGGCAGGCCGCCGGCGGCGCCGCCGAGCAGGTTGCCGGTGGTCTTCGCGGCCGGGGTGTACTCGCGCAGGAACACCTGGTGGGCGGCGTGCGACGTGTAGACCTGTGAGTTGTCGACGTACGGGGTGTCGGTGTTCTTCGACGGGTTCGCGGCCCGGGTCAGCATCATGAACCGCATGGCGGGCGGGACGTACTTCGCGTCGCCGGGCCTGGGGTCGTCGGCGTTCCCGGCGATCCGGTCCGGTCCGGCGATCAGCGGGTCGTCGGCGCGCAGCGGCACCATGACGATGTCGTTGCCCTTGACGGTCTGGTCGATGCCGTGGTCGAAGAACTGCCCGAAGAGCGTGAACCACGAGTTGTACGGGGCGGACAGCCCGAAGTCGGTGGTGACGTTCGGGATGAACAGCGTGGTCCCGTCGGTCTTGCCGCCGGACACCGCGACGGCTGCCGGGTTGGCGGCGGTCTGGTCGGCGATGATGTTGCTGATCTGCCGGGGCTGCGCGTCGACCGGGCGGGTGCCCTGGTAGACGCCGGTGTGCTGGGCCGGCACGAGGCGGGGGAACTCCCGGTCGGCGGCGCCGTAGCCCTCCTGGCCGGGGGTCAGGTGGTTGCAGGTGCCGTCGACGGTCCGCAGGCCCATCGAGAGCATGGGGCTGCCGAGCTCGTCGAGCAGGGCCCCGCAGGGTCCCGTCTCGCTCGTGGTGTTCGCGACGTGCGCCTCAGCGATCTTGATCTGCTTGAGGATGTACGACAGATCGGCCTCGGTGATCGTGAATCCCTGACCGATCGGGGCGGCCTGTGCGGGAACGACCATGACGGTGGTGGTGAGTAGCGCACCGAGCGCGGCGGCGGACCAGACTCTACGCAAGGGGACCTCATCCGGGGAGGGAATGTCCGGTTATTTCGGGCATATCCTCAGGCAGCGGGGTGTGGTCCACCTGTGGTGATCCTGAATACAGAAAGGGCCCCGCTCAGCGGGGCCCTTCAGAGAATTCAGTGTCCGTGTGGCCGGTCCCGGAGATCGGGTACGCCGTGCGACAGATCCACCCCCGGCTCCGGCAGGTTCGCCGTGACGTGGACCCGGCCGGCCGGCACCCCGGCGGCGCGTCCCATCGACTCGCGCACCGCCGTGATCGTCTCGTCGCTGATCACCGCCCCGAAGTAGCGGACGGTCACCCCGGTGGGCTGCACGTCCGTGACGTACCGGTTCAACGCGTCACCGAGCACGCCCTCCGCGTCCTGACGCTCCCGTACCTGCTCCGGCGTCACGCCGTCAGGTGGCAGCACGCAGAACGTCACGTCGTGCACGAGCACCGGCTCGACCAGGTAGAACGCGACACTGGCCGGCTGGTGATCACGCATCAGCGCCTCGGCGTCGTAGACCCGTACACCCTCGTCGAGGACCAGGGTCATCTCCGGCACCAGATACTCCAGCAGCTGCTCGGAGAAGACCGCGAAGGTGGCGTCGGTCAGCCGGCCCAGCTTCTGCTCGGCGGCCAGTGCCCGCAGCTCACGGGCGATCGACGCGCGGTCGGCACCCGGCGCCGGCTTGATCGCGATGGCGGCCCGCTTGCGGACCATCGGGCCGTCGAAGGTGGTGGTCGCAAGCCGGTCGCCCGCGTCGCCGACGACGACGTGGGCGACCGGCGCGGGCTCCGGTACGGGACGGGCGTACCAGGCCACACCTGCGGCCGCGACGAGCAGCCCGGCCAGGACCCGCTTCATCAGGTGCCCAGCGGGTAGCTGGGAGCGTAGACGCACGACTGCTCGGGCATCTCGTCGTGGAAGGCCGGGTCGGAGACGATCGGGTCGTTGACCTCCATGTCACCGACCGCGAACTGGATCATCATGTCGCTGTCCTCGTGCACCAGGTTGTGGCAGTGCAACATGTAGCGGCCACCGTCGTTGCCGTCCCCGGTGGTGAACTGCATGAGCACCGACGCCGTCTCGTTCTCGCCGAGGTAGAAGACGTCCTTCGGGCCGTTCTCCCAGGCGTACGGCTTGTTGCCCGGGGTGTTGTTGCGCGACAGCAGCAGACCGTCGATCAGGTGGATGTGAACCGGATGGAACCAGCCACCCGACTCGTTCACCAGGTCCCAGATCTCCACGTCGTACGGCTTCGGGTTGCCGAGCACCCGCTTGAAGTCGCTCTTCTCGACGTCGTCCCAGGTCTCCCCGTTGACCGTCCAGAGCCCGTGCTTGCGCTCCACCCGTACCGTCCGGCGGGCCGTGGCCATCTCCGGCTTCAGCTTCATCACGTCGATCGCGCCCCGGTTCGCCCACGGCACCGGACCGGCATCAAGGGTCGCCGGGATCACGTACGTGTCCGGCGCCCCGGAGTCGGCGACGACCTCGAACTGCATCACCTTGCCGGTGTTGTCGAAGTCCTCGTTGTTCTTGTTGCTCAGGTTCAGCAGCTCGATCTTCTGGCCGACCTTGTACTTCCGGAAGTCGATCAGCACCTCGTACCGCTCGGCCGGCGCCTGCCGGAACGACGTCACGGCGGCCACCCTCGGCGTCATGCCGCCGTCGGTCGCGACCACGTGGAACGGCTCACCGGTGCTCAGCCTCCACCGGTACGACCGGGAGATCGACGCCACCAGGAAACGGAACCGGTAGACCCGCGGCTTGACCCGCATCTTCGGCCACGGCACGCCGTTCACCAGGATCACGTCACCCATGAACCCGGCGTGGTCGTCGTCGTCGAAGGCCACCGTGCCGTCGGACTTGAACGCCATGTCGTTGACCACGATCGGGACGTCGAACTGGCCCTGCGGCAGCTGCGCGGCCTCGTACTCGTCGGTCAGGTGGTACATGCCGGCCAGGCCGGTGTACGCGTTCTCGGCCGTGGTCCGGTGGTTGTGGTCGTGGTACCAGAGCGTCCGGGCGGGCTGCCAGTTCGGGTAGCGGTAGTTCTTGCACTCGCCCGGGTGGCTGTGATCGTTGGCGTACCCGTCGTACTGCGGCAGCGACGCCGAGCCGTGCAGGTGGGTGACCGTACTGAACGGCCGGCCGTTGAGCCGGTTCAGGGTCAGCGAGTTCTTGATCCGCACCTCGGACCGCGTGCCGCGCGGGACCCGGATGGTCGGCCCCGGGAAGATCCCGTTGTACCCGGCGATCGGCGTGGTCAGGCCCGGCAGGATGCTCGCCGTCCCCGCCTTCTGGGTGAGCCGGTACTTCTGGAACGGCCCGTGGTCGTCGACGCCCTCCTCGAACGGCATGAGCACCGGAGGACGGCGGAACATGCTCGTGTACGGCGTGGGCGTGTTCTTCCTGGCCAGCCCGCTCGACTTGGCGATCACCGCACCGCCGCCGGCCGCGAGCACGATGCCGCCGCCACCCAGTGCCAGCGCGCCCTTGAGCAGACCCCGCCGGCTCAGACTTCCCCGTGACATCGAACTCCCTCAGGTTTCATCCATCAGTCGGTCGCGGACGCTATGCGGAAGGCCTTTGGTAATCCTGTGGAAAGCCTCAACCCGGGCCCGCCGCGCGCCGAAACGTCCTCCCGTAGAAGGACACGAGGAGGCCACATGCGCGTCAGCGTGCTCGGACAGCTGACCGTCACCGGCGGCACCGGCGAGGTGCTGCCCGCCGGAGAACTGCCGAGACGGGCCCGCCAGGTCCTGGCCGTGCTGGCCGCACGGCACGACCGGATCCAGTCGAAGGACGCGCTCGCGGACTCGGTCTGGGGCGACGACCTGCCGGGAAACCATGTGGCGGCACTGGAGCACTACGTGTCGGTGATCCGGCGGCGGCTTCAGCCGGACGGCTCCTCGGCGAGCTGGTTCATCGTCACCCGCAGCGGCGGCTACCTCTTCGACACCAGCCGCGCCGGGCTCGACCTGGCCGACCTGCGGGCGTTGGTCCGGCGGCTCGACTCGCTCACCCCTGCCTGCCCGGAGCGCCTCAGCGTGCACGCGGACATCCTCACGCTGGCCCGGCAGTTGCCGTTCCCGGAGGACCCGTACGCCGAATGGGCCGAACCGGTCCGGACCGAGGTGCAGGTCGCAGCGGTGAACGCGCTCCTGCAGACGTCCGAGTGCGTGCTGTCCGGCGACCCGGCCCGGTCGCTGCGCCTGGCACAGGAGGCGATCGAGCTCAACCCGTTCCTGGAGTCCGGATACCGGGCGGCCATGACCGCGGCGATCGCGATGGACCGGCAGGACGACGCGCTGCGCATCTTCGAACGATGCCGTCAGCTGCTCGACGAGGAACTCGGTGTCACGCCGTCCGCCGAGCTCATCCGGCTCAAACGGGAGGTGCTCGCCACCCGTACCGCCCCGGTCGAGGTCTTGCCTGAACCGGCCCCGCGCCGCGCACCCGTCCCGGCGCCGGACCCGGGCCGGGAACTCTTCCTGGGCCGGATCACCGAACTGCGTGTGCTGCTGGAACCGGACCCGCCGCCGGTGGTGCACATCGTCGGGCCGTCCGGCTCGGGCAAGTCCGCGTTCCTGGCCGAACTGGAGCGGCACGCGCCCGGCCGGGTCGGCATCGGGCACGGCGCGTCCTCGGTCGGTGTGCTGCGGCACGCCTGGCTGCGGGCCGCCCTCACCGATCTGAAGGCGCCGGCCGAGGTGCTGGCGGTCGTCGACGCGGCCGGGCCTGAGAAGCCGCTGCTACGCCCGGACCTGGAGCTGATCGGCACGGCGTTCGACGGCACCGAACCGATCTTCGTGGCCATCGACGACGCCGCCGACCTGGACGCCGCAAGTGTCGCCGAGCTCTCCTGGCTGGGCCGGCACTGCCCGGCGCTGCGGATCGTGCTCACCTACTGCTACCCGTCGGAGATCGCCGAACGGCCGCTGTCCGGGCTGGGCTCACCGGTGGTGCTGCGCCTCGAACCGCTCACCAGCCGCGACCTGTCCGAGATCGGCGACGAGGAGCTGGCGGAGAAGACCGGTGGCATTCCGGCGCTGGTCGGAGCCGCGCTGCGGCCCACCGCGGTGTCCCATGCGGTGGCCATGCAGATCGCCCGGCAGCGCACCCGCTGGATGCCCGACCCGTCGTGGGAGGTCCTGCGGCTGTGCGCGGTCCTCGGGCCGCTGAGTGTGGCCGAGCTGTCGACTCTCACCGGCTATCCGCTGCCCGAGCTGCTGTCCTGTCTGGACCATCTGGTGCACGCGCACCTGCTCACCGAGAACGACGACGGCCGGGTCCGGCATCGCAGCTCGCTGACCAGTGCCGCGGTTTCCGGGCAGGTCTCGGCGGCGTCGGCCCGTTACCTGCGTCGCCGGCTGGCCGCCGACTCCTGACCCGCGCGGCGTGCGTGGTGACTTACGGTCCGCCCGCGGGCACAGATCACCACGCAACAGGCAGACGCGGCGTGCGTGGTGACTTACGGTCCGCCCGCGGGCACAGGTCACCACGCAAGAAAGCGGCGGGCTCCGGTTGGGAGCCCGCCGCCTGCTTTGCGGTCGTTCAAAACCTTCTGGGAGTACGGCTACGCGTTCCCGATCTTCAGTGGTGTCAGTTGGTGACGTTCACCGGAGTACCGAGGACCTGAGCACCTGTCGAAGTGACGAAGCTGATCGTGTTCACCCCGGCGGGGTTCGGGCCGGTGACCCGGATGCTGAACGCGCCCGCCGCGTCGACGGTGACCGGGCTGCCGATGACCCGGCCGGTCAGCGTACTGCCGAGGACCGCGGTGACCCGCTGCCCGGCGAGCAGGTTGCTGGTGCCGGAGATCCGCCACTCGTTGTTCCCGGTGCGGTAGCGGACCGTCAGCCCGCCGAGCGCCTCCGCCTGCGGCCGGACGGTCACCCGCGCCGTGCCGGTGCCGGCCGGGTTGGTGACGGTCAGTTCCATCACGACCGGGTCGTTGTTGTAGACGAACCCGGTGTTCGGACCCGGCACGGCCGGCATCGCCTGGGCCGGGTAGCTGAACGTCGGCTTGGCACTGGTCGCACCGACGAGGTTGTTCACCGCCGGGCCGGAGACCTGCCGCCACGAGTACGTCTCGGCACCGGTCGAGGCGGAGCCGTCCAGGGTGACGGCACGGCCGCGGACCACGGTCTGGTCGGCGCCCGCGTCGGCCCGGGCCGGGGCGGTCCCGGCGATCACGACGGTCACGGTGGCCGGCAGTCCGGCGCCGCCGGGACCGGAGACGGCCAGCCGGAACGAGTAGGTACCGGGCGCGGTGGGCGTGAACGACGCTTTCGCCAGCGTGGCGTCGGCCAGTGGGACGTTCGGGCCGCCGACCTGGCTCCAGGCGTACGAGTCGATCGCACCGGTCGAACCGGAACCGTCCAGCGTCACCCGCTGGCCGGCGACCGCACCGGCCGTCGCGACCGCGCTCGCCACCGGGATGTCCGGCAGGAACACCTGGCCGGTGCCGGTCAGCGGAACCGTGGTCGAGCCGCCGCCGGTCGAGGTCACGGTGATCGCCGCGGGCGGGGCGCTCACACCGGTGAACGGACCGTTGATGGGGCCGAAGCCGGTGACCGAGAGGGCCGGCGGCGTCGAGTCGGCGTCACTGGAGGAGGCCACGACGGTCAGGGTGCCGGCGTCCGAGTCGTACCGGGCCTCGCTGACCCGGATCACGTCGACCACCTTGCGGCTCTTCCTGGCGATCGGGCGGTCACCCGAGTTGACCACCTCGATGGTGGCACCGGGCGGTACCGGGCCGGTGACCGGGAACCGGCCGTAGTAGCGGCCGTTGCCGCCACGCAGCTTGGTGGTCCGGAAGCCGAGGGTCGCGTTGGCGCTCACCTCGATGGACTGGCCGGGCTCGCTGCTGGCGTAGACCTCGACGACACCGTTGCCGTCCGCACCGACCGTGTAGGTGGCCTGGTCGATGTCGACGCCCGCGTTGGTGGCGTACCGGCCCTGCACGCTGAACAGGTCGGTGAACCCGAGCTGTGCGATCACCGCGCCGGTCGCCGGGTTCAACTGCTCGACCCGGACGAAGTTCGTGGCGTACGGGCTGCCGACGACCCGGTGATCGACGCCGGGGTCACCGGTGTAGCCGGCCGGAGCCGCCGGTGCGACCGCCGGGTCCCACTTGAGGAACGGGCCGATCCGGCTGGCGATCGCCGCGCCGAACGCGCCCGGCGTGGTGCCGATGTCCTCGGTCATGTTGACGCCACGGTCGGTCGCGGTCAGGTCGTCGATGCCGTACGGGTGGGTGATCCGGAAGCGGTCGCCCTCGTTGGCGTCGAACCGGATGCGGACCCGGCCGAACACCATCTGGTCGCCGTCACGGACCTCCTCGGCCGCCCAGGCGCCCTCCAGGTCCATGCCGATCCCGAAGTCCACCCCGTTGGACAGCGTCATCTCAGCGCCGGCCAGCTGGTAGAAGAACTCGCCCGGGAAGTTCTCCGGGTACGAGACGGGCGCGTCCGGATTCGGCACCTCGTCCGGCAGGGTCGAGCAGAGCGGATCCTCAAGCGTCGTGCAGGCCTCCAGCCGCAGGCCGTTGCTGTCCCTGTACCAGGCCGGGAAACCGTGCTCGGCGAGCGGACCGGCCTGGGTCAGGCTGCCCTGCCGGGTGCCGGGATTCACCACGATGGCGGCCGCCGGCACGGCGAGAGGCAGGATCACCGTGACGGTCACCCCCGCGGCGATCGCCCAACGGCCCATTCTTCTCTTCATCGGACTCCTCAGGGTTCTCCGAACGCCACCGGATGACCGGGGCTCGTGAGGGGGCACCCTGCCGGGCCGACCGTTGGTCCGCCTGAGGTCGCCTGCGCGCAGGCTGAGCTTTCGCTGAAAGAACGAGGCCCGCCCACCGAGAGCTGGTGGACGGGCCCGGTCAGGGACGGCCGCGCTACTTGAGAGCGCCCTCCATGATGCCGCGGACCAGCTGGCGACCGCCGACGAGCAGCAGGACGACCAGGGGAACCGTGGCGACGAAGGCGCCGGCCAGCACGCGGCGGTACACCACGTAGTTGCCGCTCGCCAGGTCGGAGAGAGCGACCATCGACGTGGGGTAGTCGGTGCCGTTCAGGGTGATCAGCGGCCACTGGAAGTCGTTCCAGGTGGCCACGAAGGTGAGCAGGCCCAGGACCGCGAGGGCGGGCCGGATCGCCGGGACGACGACCGTCCAGTAGATGCGCATCGTGAGGGCACCGTCGATGCGGGCCGCCTCGACCAGTTCGTCCGGGATCGCGTGCCCGATGAACTGGCGCATGTAGAAGACGCCGAACGCGGTGACCAGGCCCGGGGCGATGACCGCGAGCAGGGTGCCGTTCCAGCCGAGCTCGCCCATCACGATGAAGAGCGCGACCACGCCGAGCTGGTTCGGCACCGTCAGGGTCAGGATGACGATGAACATCAGGACGTTGTGGCCCTTGAAGCGCAGCTTGGCGAAGGCGAAACCGGCCAGCGAGCAGAAGAACAGCGTCGACGCGGTCACCGCGAGGGACACGATCAAGCTGTTGATCAGCGAGGCGGTGAAGAAGACGTCCTGCATGGTGAAGACTTCACGCAGGTTCACCATCAGCTGATCGCCCGGAATCAGCGCCGGCGGCGACGACATCACTGCCTCGTCGCTGCTGGTCGCGATGACGAACATCCAGTACACGGGGAAGGCCGAGACCAGCAGGATCACGCCCAGCCCGAGGTACGACTTCCAGGTGCCCGGGGTGTCCTGGGGTGCCCGGCTCAACAGGCGGCTACTCACTTTCCGCCTCCCAGGCGCCGGGTGACCAGGGCGTTGATGCCGGCCACGACCAGAATGATCAAGAAGAGTGCCCAGCTCATCGCCGCGGCGTAGCCGAGGTTGAGGTCACTCCAGCCGACGCGGTAGATCAGCTGCGCGATGGTCCGCCACTGGTGGTCGTAGCCACCGTTGGCCTGCGCCGGGTTCTCGTCGAACAGCATCGGCTCGGTGAAGAGCTGGAGACCGCCGATGGTGGAGAGGATGACGGTGAACAGGACCACCGGCTGGATCATCGGCACGGTGATCTGCCACAGCTGGCGCCACGGGCCCGCGCCGTCGACCGCCGCGGCCTCGTAGACGTCCTTCGGGATCGCCTGCATCGCGGACAGGTAGAGCAGCGCGTTGTAGCCGATCCACTTCCAGTTGACCATGACGGCGATGGCGATCCAGCTGCTCCAGGTGCCCGCGCGCCAGTCGAGCGGCTGCTCCTGACCGAACCCGACCAGGGACAGGAACCAGTTGGCCAGTCCGTTGTCGCGGCTGAAGAAGACCGCGAAGACCAGTGACGACGCGGCCACCGGCGTGACGTACGGCAGCAGGATCCCGATCCGCCAGAAGGTCGCGCCACGCAGCTTGCGGTTCAGCAGGTTCGCGATCATCAGGGCGAGGAGCAGCTGCGGCACGGTGGAGAGGACGAAGATGCCGAACGTGTTGACCAGCGCGTCCCAGAAGTCGGTGTCGCTCGCCAGTTTGGTGAAGTTGTCGAGACCGACCCAGCCGTTCTTCTCCTTGTCGATGAGGTGCCAGTGCCGTAGCGACACCACCGCGTTGAAGATGAGCGGGAACAACCCGAAGACCGCGAAGAGCAGGAAGAACGGCGCGATCATCAGGTACGGGAAGGTCTTGGTGTCGAAACGGTGAAGCCAGAACCGCTGCCGCTTCGGCGGCGCGTGCCTCGGCTCCTCGGTGCGCGCGTGTCGCACATCAGTGAGGGCCACGGGTAACTCCTAAGGGCCGGACGGCGGGACGGCCGTGGCCGCCCCGCCGCTCTTTTCGGGATGGGTCAGGAGTTCGCGGCCTTCTCGGCTTCCTTGACGGCCTCGGCCCACGCGTCAGCGGACTTCAGCGTGCCCTGTCCGACGCGGTTGATCACGTTCTCCACGGCCAGACGGGTCGGACCGTTCTTCTTGCCCAGGTACTGCGGCTTCAGGTTCTCCGCGGTGGAGGCGAAGATCTGGCCGGTCGGGGCGTTGGTGAAGAACTCCTTCTTGTAGTCGAGGACGGCCGGGTCCTTGTAGAGCGCCGGCTGCGACGGCAGGTTGCCGACCGTCTTGAAGACCTCGATCTGCTGCTCCGGCTGGATCAGCCACTCGACGAACTTGTACGCCTCGTCGACGTTCTTGCCCTGCTTGGGGATGGTCCACCAGGAACCGCCCCAGTTACCGCCGCCGCCCGGGATCGCGGCGATGTCCCACTTGCCGGCCTGGTCGGGCGCGGTCTTCTGGATGTGACCGAGCATCCAGGCCGGGCAGGCCAGGACCGCGAACTGGTCCTGCTTGAAGCCCTGGTCCCAGTTCGGCTGGAAGCTGGCGAGGTTCGCCGAGATGCCGGAGTCGAGCGCCTTCATCGCGACGTCGAAGCCGACCTTCGGGCCGCCCTCCATCTGGAGCTGCTCCTGCTCGTTGTAGAAGCCGACCGGCTGCTGCGACAGGATCGGGTTGAACAGGTTGGTGGCCGAGTCGATGAACTTCTTCTTCGTCTTGTCGGTGTAGGTCTTGCCGGTCTCGAGGAACGCGTCCCACGTCGGCCAGAGCTTGGAGACCTCAGCGCGGTCGGTGGGCAGGCCGGCCGCCTTGAACAGGTCGGTGCGGTAGCACATGGCCAGACCGCCGACGTCGGTGCCGAGGCCGATCTGCGCACCGGCGGCGGACTTCGAGGCCTGCCACTTCCACGGCAGGTACTTCGACTCGAGCGCGCCGGCGCCCTTGTCGTTCAGGTTGACGAACTGGTCGGCCTGCTCGCGGAACTGGACGATGAAGCCCTCGTCGACCGCCGAGATGTCCGGGGCGCCGGAGCCCGCGACGAGCTTCTTCTGCAGGTCCTGGTGCTGCGCCTGGTACTCGCCGGTGTTCAGCGAGATCTTGACGTTGGGGTTGGCCGCCTCGTACTTCGCCTTCAGCTGGTCCAGGCCCATGTCGCCCCAGAAGTTGATCTTCAGCGTGACCTGGGCGTTGCCGCTGTCGGTGTTGCCGCCTTCCAGGTCCTTGCCGCTACAACCGGTTATCGCCAGCGCGGCCACGAGGCCGGCGGCGCCCATGCGCAGGGCACGGCGTCCGAACTTTTCCATAGTCATTTCCTCCGCAAGGAGATCCGCATCACTGAACCGGGTAAGTTGTGGGAACCGTAAGCCGACCTTTCAACGCTGTCAATACCCGGTTACGGGCGCGCTCCCATCCCGTATCAAGCCGGATTTTTCGGACGCACGGAAATCGACGGTTTACATCACAAGCGCTGTGCCGTAACACTTAACCGATCAAGCGAGCGTCCAACGTCGAGGGAGTCCGGCGGCCATCACCCCGCGCCCGATAAGCTCGGCTGCAGTGGGGACAGAGGAGACTGAGTGAAGCGGCCCACCATCGCCGACATCGCACGGCGGGCCGGCGTGTCCAAGGGCGCCGTGTCGTACGCCCTCAACGGCCAGCCCGGCGTCTCCGAGGCGACCCGCAAACGCATCCTGTCGATCGCCGAAGAGATCGGGTTCAACGCCAACAGCGCGGCCCGAGCCCTCTCCGGCGCACGGGCGCGCGCCGTCGGTCTCACCCTGTGCCGCCCCGCCCGGATCCTCGGGATTGAGCCCTGGTTCATGGGCCTGATCAGCGGTTTCGAGGCCGAGCTCGGTGCCCGGTCATATGCGTTGACGCTCCAGGTGGTGGCCACTCCCGAGCAGGAGGTCGAGGTCTACCGCCGCTGGTGGGGTGAGCGTCGCATCGACGGCGTGATCGTCACCGACATCCGCGAGGACGACATCCGCATCCCGGTCCTGCAACAGCTCCAGCTGCCGGCCGTGGTCATCGGCGGCCCCGGCGACACCGGCCCGATCGCGCAGATCTGGTCCGACGACGCGGGCGCCATCACCGAGGCCGTCCGCTACCTGGTCGCCCTCGGCCACCACAAGATCGCCCGGGTCAGCGGTGTCCCCGATCTGCTGCACACGCAGAACCGGACCAAGGCCTTCCAGAACGTCTGCGCCGCCCTCGGGCTGGACAACGCGATCACCATTCCGGCCGACTACACCGGCGAGGAGGGCAGCCGGGCCACCCGGCGGCTGCTGATCGGCGGCGACCGGCCCACCGCGATCATCTACGACAACGACGTGATGGCGGTCGCCGGACTGGCCGTCGCCCAGGAGATGGGGCTCTCCGTCCCGGGCGATCTGTCCATCGTGGCCTGGGACGACTCACCACTGTGCAGCCTCGTGCACCCGCCGCTCACCGCGCTGAGCCGGGACATCTCGGCGTACGGCGCGCAGGCCGCCCTGGAACTGCTCAACGCCATCGACGGCAAGACCGTGGGCAACGTCGAAGCCGGCCGCGTCCATCTCACGCCACGCGGAAGTACCGCGCCTCCGCGTTGAATCAACTTCGATGAGAGTCGAGGTACGCCTCGACGCGCTCGGCCGGGCCCGGATGTCCGAGGGCGAACCCCTGGCCGAAACGGCAGCCGGCCTCGGTGGCGCGCTTGATGTCGTCGTCCGTCTCCAGGCCCTTGGCGACGATGTCCAGGCCGAGCCGGCGGCCGAGACTGACCACCACGTCGACCACCGACTTCTCGGCCATCAGCGCCGGGCTCAGCTTCAGCATGTCCACCGGCAGGCGGCGCAGATGCGACAGCGACGTCTGCCCCGAACCGAAGTCGTCCAAAGCCGCGCGGACGCCGAGTCTGCGCAGCCCGGTGAGGGCCGCCACGATCGCCGGCACGTCCTCGGCGATCCATGTCTCAGCCACCTCGACCACCAGGCGTTCCGGCGCCAGGCCGTACCGCCGCAGGGTCGTCGCCACCTGCTCGGGGAACCGGGCCGTGAGCAGTTCACGCGGGCCGACGTTGACCGACAGCCAGAAGTCGTCGCTCACCGACCAGCCCGTCATCCGGCGGCACGCCTCTTCGAGGACCCATTCGTCCAGCTCGGCGGTGATCCCGAGGGCCGCGGCGATGGGCAGCAGCTCCCGCGGCGGTATCGGGCCCAGATGCGGATGCCGCCAGCGCAGCAGCGCCTCCACCCCGGCCGGACGGCCGTCGGTCAGCCCGGCGACCGGCTGGAACACCAGGTCCAGCTCACCGCGGGCGGCCGCGCCGAGCAGCTGCTGCTCCAGTTCCATCCGGCGGTGCAGCTGGATCTCGACGTCCGGGTCGTACCACTCGACGCGATCCCGGCCGAGCTGACGGGCCCGCTGCCGGGCCAGGTCGGCGTGCCGTAGCACCTCGTCGGAGTCCGCGGCGCCGGCCAGCTCGGCCAGGCCCACGCTGAAGTGCAGCTCGGCGGTGTTGCCGGGAAGCGGATACAGCTCGCCCAGCCCCGCCACGATCCGGCTCGCCAGGGCGTACGCCGGAACCGAGGAGGCCGGCGTGAGCACCGCGAACTCGTCGCCACCCAGCCGCGCCGCGACGTCCTCGTCACCGATCAGGGTGCGCAGCCGCCGGGCCACCTCGATCAGCACGGCGTCGCCGACCTCCCGGCCCCGCGAGTCGTTGATCTCGGCGAGCCCGTGCAGGTCGATCACCAGCAGGGTGCCGCGCTGCCCGGCCTGCCGGCGCATGCCCAGCAGGTCCCGCATCAGGGCTCGGCGGTTCGCCAGGCCGGTCAGCTGGTCCAGGTAGGAGAGGCGGTGCAGGGTGCGTTCCAGATGACGGCGTTCACCCACATCCCGTACGTGTACGACGAGCGCCGCCACCTCCGGGACACGACGCAGGTCGGAGATGGTCGACTCGGTGTCGCGCCACAGGCAGGCGCCGTCGCGTACCCGGGCCTGGACCAGCACGGGCGGCCCGCCCTCGTGCTCACCGGCGAGCACCGAACCGATCACCGCCTGCGCGTCGGCCACGTCGTCGGGGTGGATCAGCTCGGCGAACTCCCGGCCGATCACCTCGGTGTCGCGCAGCCCGAAGAGCCGGGCCGCGGCCGGTGACTGCCAGCGGACGGTCAGACGCTCGTCGAGCACCAGGGTCAGGTCGGTCGCGCCCGCGACCAGGGAGCGGAAGTGCGCCTCGGTGACCCGCAGCCGGCCCGCGTACCGCCGGATGTCGCGGACCACGAGCAACTCCCGGACGACCAGCACGCTCACCATGACGAGGCCGAAGACGATCGCCTCGGTGCCGAACTCCTCGACGGCCAGCAGGTGCCAGACGGCCGCCACCACGCCGACCGCCGCCGGCACCGCGAGCAGCGGATAGCTAGCCAGGTACTGATCCGGGTGTCGCGGCTCCAGCGGCGGGGGCGGCAGGTCGCGCCGGGAACCGCCGATCGCCGAGGCGGTCAGCCCGGCCACCACACCGAGTCCGGCCACCACGGCCGCCGGGCCGTCCGAACCGAACGCCAGGACGCTGAGGCTGAGCATCACGAGGGTGGTGCCTCCGCCGCACCAGACCGCCGCCCGCGGCCGGGGCCGGGCCCGCAGCACGATCACCGTGACGATCGCGATCGCACCGGCCGCGATCAGCAGCGCGGGCACCGCCCGGGGACGGCTCGCTGCCGCCGGGACCAGGTAGATCGCGAAGCCCAGACTCACACCGAGACCCACCCCGTCGTAGGCGCGGCGCAGCCGGACCACCCAGTTGCTGGCCGCACCGGGCAGCAGCGAGGTACCGGCGACGAAACAGGCGGCGGCCAGGGCCAGCCCGGCGGTCAGCCAGGCGGACTCCTGCTCCGGCGCCCACCACGGGACCAGCCCGGTGAGCGCGGTGAACAGTGCGCCCATGCCGACGAGACCGGCGCCGCGACAGGAGACGAACGCCCGCTCGGCACGATGCAGCGCCAGGGCGGCGCGGATGAGGACGGCGCCTGCACTCAGACCGGCGAAGCCGATCGTCCACGCGAGCAGCACGGCGACCATCGACGAGTCCTCTGCTTGGGGCCCCGGGATCGCCCGGAGCGCGGGGGCGGGAGCAAGAGGGAACTGCACCGGGTCAACGACGGTCCCCGGATCGGGTTACGGCACGGCGTGTCGTCATCCCACGAACGGATCGTCGACCATCCAGCGACGACGGTCAACTCCTCGGGGGTACGGACGGGTCCGCTCCCGCCATCGGTCCGGCCGGGTGGGAGGATGAGGGGGTGAGCAGTCGTCCCGTTCTCCGCGTCCGCAAGTCCGGCGCCGTGCTGGTCGCCGCGTTGATCGCGCTCGTCGGCACGGTCCCGCTCGCCGGTTCCTCCTGGGCGCTGAGCCCCGTGCTGCTGATCCCGCTCGCCGTCCTGGTCTGGGCCTGGCGGGCCGGCACCGACGTCTACCCCGACGAGCTGCGCGTTCGCGCCCTCTTCGGTGGCAGCCGGGTGCCGTTCGGCCGGATCACCGAGCTCGCCCCCGACGCCCGCGGCCGGGTCTCCGCCCTTCTCGACAACGGCAACGTCATCCGTCTGACCGGCGTCACCAGGGACAATCTCCCGCTGGTGCTGGAGGCAAGCGGTCACGCGGTCGGTGCGGGCGAGCATTGATGGCCCGGTTCTGTCAGACGGCGCGGCTACCCTGGTCGGCATAGTCGAAAGGGGTCGGGTGTGCTCTTCCACCGGGGTCGTGCAGCCGCGGTCGTCTCCGTGGCTCTGCTGGCGCTGACCGCGGGGTGCAGCTTCGGGCCACCCGGCCCGGATCAGGCCGGATCCCCGCCCAACCTGCCACGCCCGTCGGCCGCGCCGACAGCCGGTGGTGACGACGGTGAGCGCGAGGTCGCGATCACCGTCCTGGCCCGCACACTCGAGGTGCCGTGGGGCATCGCGTTCCTGCCCGACGGCTCGGCGGTGGTGACCGAGCGCGACACCGCCCGCATCCTGAAGGTCGGGCCCGAGTCGACGTCCAGCGGTCTCAAGGTCGCCGAGCTGCGGCGGCTCGACGAGGTCCGCGCCTCCGGCGACGGCGGCCTGCTCGGCATCGCCGTCTCGCCCGCATACGCGACGGACAAGACCCTGTTCGTCTACTACTCCACCGACGAGGACAACCGCATCGGCAAGCTTTCCGGCGACGGGAAACTGGAGCCGATCCTGACCGGCATCCCGCGCTCGGCCGAGCACAACGGCGGCGCCCTGGCCTTCGGGCCGGACGGATTCCTCTACGCCGGCACCGGCGACGGCAGCGCCGACAGCGGCCAGGCACAGGACCCCAAGAGCCTGGGCGGCAAGATCCTGCGGATCACCACGGCCGGCAAGCCGGCCTCCGGCAACCCGGTCAAGACCTCACCCGTCTGGTCCTCCGGTCACCGCAACGTCCAGGGACTCGCCTGGGACAAGACCAAGAGGATGTACGCGACCGATCGCGGCCAGCCACGCTCGGCCGAGCTCAACGTCGTGACGAAGGGCAAGAACTACGGCTGGCCGAAGACCGACGGCGTCGGCACCGACCCGAAGTTCACCAACCCGCTGGCCTTCTGGCCGTCCGAGGCGTCCTCCTGCGCGGGTGTCGGGGTCGTGGAGACCATGGTCGCCACCGCCTGTGTGCTGGGACAGCGTGTTCAGCTGCTCAGTGTCACCGGCGGGGGTACGGTTCTGGGCAGTCCGCAGGAGCTGCTGACCGGTGAGTACGGCCGCCTGCGCTCGCTGGTCGCCGCACCGGACGGGTCGTTCTGGGTGGGCACCTCCAACCAGGAGGAGGCGGGCCGCCCGACTCCCGAGGACGACCGCATCCTCCGGCTGGTCTTCTCCGACGGCGGCGCCGGCCGGAGTTGACGGCCATGACTGTTTCGTCCCGAGCCCGATGGGGCAGGTGAGGCCCCGATGAAGGAAGACCGGCCCTCGTGGCAAAGTCGTCGGCGATCAGCGGCCGCACTGACCGGGCGGGTGTTCCGGCACCGATGGACCCGCCGGGTGCGGGTGGCCGGCGCGGTCGGGCTCACCGCGGTGGCGGGCTCGCTGATCGGTGTCATGCTCTTCGCTCGTGCCGACATCAATGTGGGTCCGTTCAGCGCCGAGATGTCGGTCGTCCCCTCGGTCGAGGGCGGCACCGAGATCAACATCCCGCCGCTGGGATCGTTGCATCTGGACAGCCACCGCGGCCCGATCCACCTGCGGGTGGATCTCGGCTCGCTCGACCAGAGCCGCACCGAGGCGCTGATCGACAACCCGGCGGCGATCAGCTCGGCCGGTGACCGGGCCGTCGACGAGGTGGTCGCCGGGGTGTCTCGCCTCGGGTTGCGCACCATGGGCCTGGCCGTGCTCGGCGGGCTGATCCTCGCCGCGCTCGTCTTCCGCGACGTCCGCCGTACGGCTGCGGCCGGGATCACCGCGCTGGTGGTCACCGGTGGCAGCCTCGGCCTGGCCGCCGGCACCCTGCGCCCCGACTCGATCAGTGAGCCGCGCTACGAGGGTCTGCTGATCAACGCGCCCGCGGTGGTCGGTGACGCGCGGCGCATCGCCGACAACTACGGGCGGTACGCCGAACAGCTGCAGACCATCCTCGGCAACGTCAGCCGGGTCTACTCGACCATCTCGGTGCTGCCGGTCTACGAGCCGGCCGGCAACACCACGCGGATCCTGCACGTCTCCGACCTGCACCTGAACCCGGCGTCATGGGGTCTCATCCGGACCGTCGTGGAGACCTTCGAGATCGACGCGGTCGTCGACACCGGGGACATCGTCGACTGGGGCAGCAGCGCCGAGACCGGGTACGTCTCGTCCATCCCGTCGATCCAGGTCCCCTACATCTTCGTCCGCGGCAACCACGACTCGATCGGCATTCAGAACGCGGTCGCCGCGCAGAGCAACGCGGTCGTCCTCGACAACGGGCTCACCGAGGTCGACGGACTGACCATCGCCGGCATCGGCGACCCCCAGTTCACCCCGGACAAGAGCGAGTCCAACGAGGCCGGCGACGAATCCGGGCCGGAGCTGTTGTCCGCGGCCGGTGACCGCCTGGCGCAGACCATCCGTGGCTCCGGCAAGAAGGTCGACATCGCCCTGGTGCACGACCCGGCGATGGCGCAGCCGCTGTCCGGGCTGGTCCCGCTCGTTCTCTCCGGCCACCAGCACCGCCGCTCGGTCGCCCTCCTGCCACCTCCCGAGACGCCCGCCCCCGACCCGTCGGCCTCGGCCTCCCCCGCCCCGGCGCCGCCGGTCGCCGCCCAGCCCACGGTGACCACGCGGATCATGGTGGAGGGCTCCACGGGCGGCGCCGGCCTGCGCGGCCTGGAGAAGGAGGAGGCGACCCCGCTGAGCCTGTCGGTGCTCTACTTCGACGAGAACCGCGAGCTCAAGGCGTACGACGACATCCAGCTCGGCGGCACCGGCGAGTCCAACGTGGAGATGCAGCGCAACGTGGTCGGCCTCGAACCGGAGGAGACCCCGGCGCCGGCGTCCTCCCAGCCGGCTGGTGCACCCTCCCCCAGCTGACCCCCAGCTGTGTCGTACCGCCGTCTCCAACCATCCGAGACAGCGGGCCCGCGGCAGCCGGCCGGGCCTGGCCCGCTGGTCGGCCCGGCACGGCCATACGACACAGCCGGCTAAGGGGTTTTGCGGAGGTCGAGGGTCAGGGTGCCGGCGTCGAGGCCATCGGGATCTATCTCGACGGTGTAGGTGCCGGCCGAGGCGCTGAAGGCCAGCACCGCGGACGGCCTTGTCGCGTTCAGTTCGGCGTGGACGACATCGAGGCCGATCGGGGTACGCACCCGGAGACGGGTCGGCTCGGCGGTTGTCAGGGTGCCTCGGCGGATCGTCAGGCGAAACTGCTCGGACTCGGCGGCCGTGAACGTGACGAAGGCCCGTTCGCCGGCCTGGGCGAGCCGGAGTGAGGTGGGACGGCCGGGGGTGAGACGGGCGGTGACGGTTCCGGCCAGCTGGAGCGTCAGCGTGCCGGTGCGGTCGGTGTCCGGGTTCACCTCGACGGTGTGGGTGCCGGTCTCGGTGACGTCGAAGTCGAGGGTGCGGTGGTCGGCCTCGTACCCGACCGCTCCGGCCGTGGCCACCCCACCGGACGGGCCCCGGACCTCCAGGTTGGTGTATTCGTCCTGGGAGATCGTCCCGCGGCGCGCGACCAGGGTGAGCCGCTGCCCGGACGTCGCGGCGAAAGTGAGAAAGGCGCGTTCACCGGGCCGCGCGATGGTGACCAGGTGGGCCGGACCGCGCGGACTCAGACTGCCCGTGGCCGCCCCGGCGAGGCTCAGCAGCACGGTGCCACGATCGGCGGCGCGGGGCCGGATGTCGACCGTGTAGGTGCCGGCCGCCGGTGCGGTGAAGTCGAGGCTCACCGAGGACCAGGTGGTGATGAGGGTGCCCTCGGCCACCCGGGTGCCGCCGCGCCGGATCACCAGGTCGGTGTTGTCGGCGGCGGTGAGTGTCCGGCGCTGGGCGAGGACTGTCAGACGCCGGCCGGCTGAGACGTCGAAGGTGACGCTGCCGGCTCCCTTGAGGTCGACCAGCACACCGGGCCCGCCGACGGTGAGCCGGTCGCCGCCCATGACCGGCACGGCGGCCGCGGGAAGGCCACCTGCCGATACGGCGGCGGCAGGGGAGGCAGCCGCGGGGAAGGCGAGGGTCAACGAGGCGGCGACCAGCGCCGCACCGGTCCATCGCCGGCGGCGGAGCGCCACTGAGTGCATTGCCACCGAGGCAGATTATTCTAATTGCTGACAAAAGACTCGAAAAAGGCATTTAACCCACGCGCGCGGTTGCGGGGAGATCCACTAACGTCTCCGGCGGGCACATCGACCACGGGGAATCCACATGACCGAACGCTTCTTTCCCGAGAACCGTCCGCCACGGAGATGGGAACTCGGCACACTCGCACTGGTCCTGACAGCCGTCGTGGCATGCGTGTTCGACACCATGACGGCGGTGAACGCGGTGTTCGTCCGGCAGTATCTGCTCGACGGCGACACCCTGCCGGCGGTGGTGCGATGGTGCCTCGCCAACGACAAGGGGATCGACCTTCTCGGGTTCCTGGCGATCCTCGGTTACCTGCTCGGCTTCGTCGCCTGGCGGACCCGGACCGTCGATCACGTACGGGGCCGGGTGCCGAACCCCGCCAAGGCGATCTGGCACTGGACGATCCCGGTCTGGCTCGTGATGCTCCTCGTCCCGTTCGGCGTCCAGGAGTTCGCCTCGCTGGAGGTGAGCTCGCCCGGCTACGCGGTGCGGATCCAGGAGCTGGACATCGCCCTGCACGGCCTGCGCGGCGCCGCCGTCCTCGTTCTCCTGCTGGCCGTCTGGGTGCTCCGGCGACGGGTCCACCGGGCCTACGCCATCACCGACGGCGTCACGTGGACGCCGGTCATGCGCCCGCCCGGAATGCCGTGAGCCCGGCACCGCCGTGGCGGGACCGGGCTTCGGACGTACCGCAGAAAGATCTTAAGAAGCGCCGAGCCGGGAGAGGATGAGCTCACGCACGGTCTTGGCGTCCGCCTGGCCCCGCGTGGTCTTCATGACCGCGCCCACCAAGGCACCGGCCGCGGCCACCTTGCCGTCACGGATCTTGGCGGCGATGTCGGGGTTGGCGGCGATCGCCTCGTCGACGGCCGCGGTGAGCGCGCCGGTGTCGTTGACCACCTCGAGGCCGCGGGCGGCCATCACCTCGGCCGGGTCGCCCTCGCCGGCGACGACACCCTCGAGCACCGCGCGGGCCAGCTTGTCGTTGAGCTTGCCCTCGTCGACGAGCTTCTGCAGGGCCGCGACCTGGGCCGGGGTGGCGCCGACCGTGGACAGCTCGATGTCCAGCTCGTTGGCGCGGCGGGCCAGCTCACCCATCCACCACTTGCGGGCGCCGGCCGGGGACGCGCCCGCGGCGATGGTCTCCTCGATCAGCTCCACCGCGCCGGCGTTCGCCACCGACTGCATGTCGAGCTCGGAGATGCCCCAGTCCTCGCGGAGCCGGGCCCGCTTGGCGCTCGGCCGCTCCGGCAGCTCGCTCTTGAGCTGGGCCACCCACGCCGGGTCGGGCGCGATCGGGACCAGGTCGGGCTCGGGGAAGTAGCGGTAGTCGGTCGCGGTCTCCTTGGAGCGGCCCGGCCGGGTGTCGCCGGTGGTCTCCTGGAAGTGCCGGGTCTCCTGGAAGATCCGGGTGCCGACGTCGAGCAGGCCGGCCTGCCGGATGATCTCGGACCGGACGGCACGCTCGACCGAACGCAGCGAGTTGACGTTCTTCGTCTCGGTGCGGGTGCCCCACTCCTCGCCGGGCTTGTTCAGCGAGGTGTTGACGTCACAGCGCATCGAGCCCTGCTCCATGCGGACGTCGGAGACGCCGAGGGAGCGGATGATGTCGCGCAGCTCGGCGACGTAGGCCTTGGCGATCTCGGGCGCCTGGTCACCGAGGCCGGGGACCGGCTTCGTGACGATCTCCACCAGCGGGATGCCGGCCCGGTTGTAGTCGACGAGCGACTCGGTGGCGCCGTGGATGCGACCGGTGGCCCCGCCGACGTGCAGGGTCTTGCCGGTGTCCTCCTCGATGTGCACCCGCTCGATGCCGATCCGGTACGTCTTGCCGTCCACTTCGACGTCGACGTAACCGTCCACGCAGAGCGGCTCGTCGTACTGCGAGGTCTGGAAGTTCTTCGGCATGTCCGGGTAGAAGTAGTTCTTCCGGGCCATCCGGCACCACTCGGCGATGTCGCAGTTCAGCGCGAGGCCGATCTTGATGGTGGCCTCGATGGCCGCGCCGTTCATCGCGGGCAGCGCACCGGGCAGGGCCAGGCAGACCGGGCAGACCTGAGTGTTCGGCTCGGCGCCGAACTCGGTCTTGCAGCCGCAGAACATCTTGGTCTGCGTGCCCAGCTCGACGTGTGTCTCCAAGCCGATCACCGGCTCGTAACGGCTGGTGGCGTCTTCGTAGGACGGCAGCGCGATGGTCGTCATGTGCGGGCGGCTCCGGCTTGAGGACATCGTTACGGACAAAGGCCAAGCCTAGTCGGCCACCATGACACTCCGTCGCCGGGTTTACGACCGTTTCACCACCCCGGCGATCAAGCCCCTTGTCGGGACGTCGGACATCGACAACTATGACTTAGCGTGCACGAAGAACCACATAAGGTGACACGCTGGTCGCCCTCGGACTGGGCCGCGCTGGTGGAGAGTGGCGTTCGGCGCACCTACCTGCCAGGCCAGTACCTCCTCAGGCAGGGCGAGGAGGGCAGCTGGGTAGTCGCTTTGATCAAGGGCCGGGTACGGGTGACCTACACCGCGGCAACCGGCTCGGAGGTTCTTCTCGCGATCCGGGGACCCGGCGATCTCCTCGGTGAATTCGGCTACGGCGACCGCGAGCCCCGGTCCGCCTCCGTGATCGCCATCGAACCCTGCCTCGGCAGCCTCGTCACGGACACCCGCTTCACCGCCTGGACGGCCCTCCATCAGAACCGCCGCCACCTCGACCGATACATCCTGGCGAAGACCCGGGAGGCCGCCCGGGTCACCTGGCAGCTGACCCACTGCCGGCCCGCGCAACGGCTGGCCTCACTCGTCCTCACGGTCGTCAGCGCCGGCCGCACCGAGATCCCCGGCCCGCCGACCGTCCCCATGTCACAGGACGAGATCGCGCGCGGACTCGGCCTCGCGCGCAGCTCGATCACGCCCGTGCTCGCCGACTGGAAGCGGCGTCACATGGTGTCCATCTCCCGATCACACATCACCGTCCTCGATCTGGAGGCGATCCGTCGTGAGCTGTGACGGCCGACGCTTTACCGGCCGTACGTCCAAATCTGGACACCGCCCCCGCCCGCCGCCGCAAAGGATCGGATCTGTTCGATGCGACCGCGTTCAGAGGAGAGTCCGATGCCGGAATACCGCCCCGACGAAACCGCCGACCTGCCCGACCTGACCGCGATCCTGGTGGTCGACGCCGAGAAGTTCAGCCGCCATGACGACCGCCAGCAGGACGAACTGGCCCGCCTCATCCCCGAAGTTCTCGAGGACGCCTGCCACCGCTGCGGGCTGGAGGAGCTGTGGGAACAGCGGATGTTCCCGGACAGCACGGGGGACGGCTATCTCATCGGCTTCCCGCCCGCGTTCCTTACCCGCCTGATCGACCGGTACTTCGACAGCCTTCAGAAGGTGCTCGCGGAGAAGGCGGACCGCCTCAGGGCGCGGCAGATGCGGCTCCGGATGCGGCTGAGCGTGCACCTCGGGCCGGCCCGGGTGCTGGACGGCGTCGACTCGCCGGTCGGAACCGCCATGATCACTACGCATCGGCTGGTCGACGCCGGTCCGCTGCGCGTCCTGCTGGACCGGTCCGACCCCGACGCGACCCTGCTCGCCGTCGCCCTGTCGGAACGGGTCATGACGGACGTCGTCACGGCCGGGCACACCCGGCGGCTCAAGTCCTCCCAGTTCGTCGAGTGCCCCCTGGAGATCGCCGGGAAGGCATTCAAGACGACCGCGTTCCTGCACGTGCCGGTTGTCTCCGGCGAACTCCTCCGGACCGGGTTGATCGGCGCCTTCCCCCAGGAACCCATCGCTGTTCAGCCCTCGCCGGGCGAGCGCCGGAAGGCACCGCGTCCCGGGGTCGTGGCCGGCCGGGACGTCGACCAGTCCAGCCACACCACGAACGTCCAGGGGAATCAGTACCGGGCGGGCCGCAACCTGACGATCGGGCGGGATGCCCGGTGATCGGCGACGTGCCGCTGCCCGACGAAGCACCGGACCCGGACGATGACACGGACGTCGGCACCTACGAGGCCGGTGTCCCTCCGTGGGTGCACGCGGGCCGTGACGTGGACCAGAGCGAGCACCTGACGCAAGTGAGCGGCGACCTGGTTCAAGCCGGACGCGACGTGATCTACCAAACGATCAACAACGCGGTGGCCTCGATCTTGAAAAGACGCCACACCACCGCGAAGACCCTCGCCGAACAGCTCCGCCGGTTCCAGGCTCCGGACGGCCTGGAAGAGATGGCGTGGCGGCTGGCGACCGACCGGGTTGTGGTGCTGCTCTGCCCGGCCGCTGAACGCCACTGCGGTCAACGCGCGACGGCGGCCTATCTCGTCGATCGCATCAATACACGCGGCGCACCCCATGCCGTCCTGGACTTCCAGGAGCCGGAGACCGAGGGGGTGGAATTGGAAGAATCGGTCAACAGCGCCGCCGATGTCGCCTTCTTCTTCGATTTCGCCGGTCAGGGAAGCAGTCCCGCAACAACCGACCGCCTGCGGCAACTCGGGGTGCTGGAGGCCCGGCTGCCCGAGGCGGGTTGTGTCGCGGTGATGGCGATCCCGGACGACCTTGCCGAGGAAGCGCACAAACAGTTCCCGGGACGCACCTACAGGTTGGGGAAACCATCAGCCGAGCAGGTCTTCCGTGCCCACGCGGACCGACTCCACCCCTCCCTGACCGATGTGCTCGTGACGAACGAATGGGTCCGGAAGAGCCTGCACGACGTCTGGCCGCCACGAGCCGCCCGATTGGCGAAGCTCGCCGTTCAGGCCCACGATTCCGGCATCACCGACGCTGCGGACATCGTGCAGCACCTTCGCGGTGCCCTGTCGGATTGGCGGGAGGAGGCTCGGGAGGAGCTGCGCCGGTGCCACGACGCGGCCAGCCGAGCGCTGCTCCTGGCGGTGTCGATGCTGGAGGGCTCCGCTCCGCTCACGATCGTGGCGGCACGGGACCTGCTGCTGCGAACGAGCCGATTCCCGGTCGAACCGATCAACGTCCTGGAACGGACCGATGTCGTCACGGAGCTGCGAGCGGTGGGCGGCGCCGCCCTGAACGCGGACACCACAAGATTCACCCGGGCCGGCTTCGGGACGGCACTTCTGCATCTGGCGTGGCGTGACTACCCCGGTCTACGGCCTGTCCTGATCGAATGGCTCAACCAGCTCCCGTCGGTCATCGCCGCCCGGACCGTGAACGATCTCGACGGTCTGACTCAACGCGTCGTCGCCCTGGCGGCCCGCGACAACAGCGGACAGATCGCAGTGGAGGTGGCCCGTCGCTGGACGCGGCTGTCGCCCCGGCCGGACGCCGCACGGCGGGCCGCCGCGGTGCTCCTGCTCCGCGACGCCTGCCTCCACACGCGCATCGGCCGCGACATGCGCCACCGCGTCTATGAGCATTCCTACTACGGCAGCCAGTCGGCACGGTTCCGCGCCGCGCTTGCGGAGGCAGTTGGCTGGTGGGACGTCTCTCACCAGGCCGCGGCGATGACCCGCCTCAAGCACCTGGCCCGCGGTCCCGAGAACGAGGTGATCACCGCGGTGGTGGAAGCGGTCGTACGCCTGTCCGGCGAGATGGACATCGGGCAGTTCCTCCGGTACCTCGCCGACTGGTTCCGCGCCGGCGATCCGCGCCGCGCGGAGGTAGCGGCCGAGGCGGCTACCCGAGCCATGTCCGGAGCCGACGTGGCAAGAACCGGTCCCGGGTCGGCCACCGCCGGCCTGCTCTTCTGGCGAAGATCGCTGGACTGCTTACCCGCGGTGACGGTCGCCGGTCTCGTTCAGTCGTACCTCCGGCTCGCCGGGACGTCCCCGGACCGCAGAAGCGAGGCCGTCCAGGTGCTCTGTCGCGCGGCGGGATCAGACCTGCGCCGGGTGGGTCAGCTCTTCTACGCCACCCGCCCCCTCGACCCGGACATGGCCGGAGAAGGCCCGCTCGACGATCTGTTCCAGCAAGTACGCCTGCAACTCGACGGCATACTGCCGACCATGGCCGGCGCGGAGGAGGACATTTAGATGTACCGCTGGTTCCAGCGCTATGCGGACGAGGCCGAGAACTCTGCGGCAACCCCTGAGGCGCCCGCTCCGACCGCCAATCTCATCCTCCGGCCGGTCAGCCGCAACGACCACTTCCCATTCGAGGTCCATCTCGCGGTCCGTTACTGGATCGCGGACGGCGTTGCGGTACCCGATCCGTTTCTGGTCGCTCAGGCCGGCATCGACCGCCGAACCCGTCCGGTCACCCGCCAGTATCCGATCACGGAGACGAGCCGGGTCCGCAGAGAACTCGAGGTCGCCCTGAGCGCACAGAAGGAGGTCGAGTCCACCGGGGTCGTCGCCTGGGCGACCTGCCTCGGCGTCTCCTCGCCGACCCGGTTCGTGGAGGTCGTCCGGCGGCATGAGGAGCTGCGTCGGCAGGAGACGATCCGGGACTGGGAACGGGAGGCCGAGGAAGCCGAGATCACGTACCTGAGTCGCCTGATCGATGATCCGGCGAAGGCCACCGCCTGGTGGTTCCGCCAGCACCCGGACGAGGTTCTCCGGCTGCCGGAGATCGCGCGAATCTTCCAGACGCTGCGCGACGACCTGGCCGGACGTGCCCGGGACGAGATGGGGAGCGACGGTGACAGTTGGGACGAGATCTTCGCGGAGTTCCAGCGCCGGGCGGAACCTTCCGCGCGATACCTGCTCGGGCACCAACTCAACCGCATTCTCACCGAGCACGAACTGGGAGACCTCGCCGCCCGGGCCCGGATGCTCGACGGCGGTCTGCCTCCGGGATGAGCACCGCCGAGTCGTTCTGCACCCCATGAAGATCGATGTTCGGTGTACGGTCCGCGAATGCGTCACCCCTTCGCCACCGTCGCGGTCGCCGCGATGCTTCTCGCTACCGGCTGCACGAGTTCTCCTGAGAAGGCGGCACCGCCCGCCGAGACCTCGAAGGCACCGACGACCGACTACAGCGTGTGGACGGCCGGCCGTTCCACCCCGATCGCCGACCCGCTCTACCCGGAGAAGGGCAACGCCGGTCTGGACGTGCTGCACTACGGGCTGAAACTGGACTGGAAGCCGGACGCCCGGGTCCTCACCGGCGTCGCCACGCTGCGGATCCGGCCGGTCGCCGCCGCGCCGGAGATCAGGCTGGACTTCACCGGCCTGACCGTCGACGAGGTCACCGTCGACGGGAAGCCGGCCACGGGGACCGTCGAGAAGGCCAAGCTCGTGGTGCCGGCGCCGGTCGTCGCCGACAGGCCGGTGACGCTGACCGTGAGTTACCACGGGTCGCCGAAGCAGGTCGAGATGCCGTCGCACCGGGGGGACGCCTCCGAGGGCATCGGCATGCGGTCGTCGAAGGACGGCGTGCTCTGGACCATGCAGGAGCCGTGGGGGGCGCTCACCTGGTACCCGGTCAACGAGCACCCGTCCGACGAGGCGCTCTACGACATGGCTGTGACGGTCCCGCCGGGCTGGACGGCGGCCGCCAGTGGCACGCCGGGCAAGGTGGACGGCAACACCTTCCACTACGCCAGCACCGATCCGGTTGCCGCCTACGTGACGACCCTGGCGGTCGACAGGTACAAGCGGATCGAGCAGACCGGGCCGCGCGGGCTGAAGATCACCAACTTCGTGGTGCCGAAGACCGACGATCGCTATCTGAGCACCTTGAAGAAGACGCCGCAGCTGCTCGAGTGGCTGGAGGAGCGGCTCGGGGCGTACCCGTACCCGAGCGCCGGTGCCCTGTTGAACGGCTCGTTCTCGGCCATGGAGACGCAGCAGATGCTGAGCATGGGCCGGGAGTCGTTCCGGAGGGCCGACCTCCGCCAGTTCGAGGCCGTCCTGGTCCACGAATACGCCCACCAGTGGTTCGGCAACTCGGTCACGCCGAAGACCTGGACGGATCTGTGGCTCAACGAGGGCTTCGCAACCTACTTCCAATATCTGTACGAGATGAGGCTGTACGGCTTCGACAAGGCGTACCTGGAGAAGTACCTGCGTGAGCGCGACGCCGAGCTGCGCCGCGAGGTGGGCCCGCCCGGGAAGCCGAAGGCCGGCACCTTCGCCGAGAGCAACGTGTATCTCTGCCCGGCGGCCATGCTGAAGGAACTGAACGACGCGCTCGGCGACAAGAAGTTCTTCGCCCTGACGACGGCGTGGGCCGCGAAGAACCGCAACACCAACCAGGACCGGGCCGCGTTCATCGCGTTCGTGAACGCGGAGACCGGTAAGGACTTCACGAAACTGATCGACAGCTGGCTGGACTCGCCGAAGACGCCCGCGTGATGTGCTCGGGGGCTCTGTGGAAGAGCCCCCGAGCTTTTCAGAGCGCCGGCGGCGTGAAGGTGCCGACCGCGGACTCCAGGGCGGCGGCGACCCGGTACATCCGGTCGTCGGCCATCGTCGGAGCCATGATCTGGAAGCCGACCGGCAGGCCCTCGGAGAGACCGCAGGGGACCGAGATGGCCGGTCCGCCGTACAGGTTCGTCGGGATGGTGAACAGGTCGGCGAGGTACATCTGGTACGGGTCGCCGGTCCGCGAGCCGAACGGGAACGCCACGAACGGCGTGGTCGGCGAGACGAGCACGTCGACCTGCTCGAACGCGGCCTGGAAGTCCCGGGTGATGAGCGTGCGGACCTTCTGCGCCTGGCCGTAGTAGGCGTCGTAGTAACCCGACGACAGGGCGTAGGTGCCGAGGATGATGCGCCGCTTCACCTCGGGGCCGAAGCCCTCGTCACGGGTCAGCGACATGACCTCCTCGAGCGAACGGCTGCCGTCGTCACCGGAGCGCAGGCCGTACCGCACACCGTCGAAGCGGGCCAGGTTCGACGAGCATTCACTCGGGGCGATCAGATAGTACGCGGGAAGCGCGTACTGGAAGTTCGGGCAGGACACCTCGACGACCTCGGCACCCAGCTTGACCAGCGCTTCCAGCGACTCCCGGAACGCGGCGACCACGCCGGGCTCGGAACCGTCGCCGGCGAACTCCTTGACCAGACCCAGCTTGACGCCGGTCAGGTCACCGGTCGCGCCGAGACGGGCCGCGGCCACGACGTCCGGCACCGGCTGCGGGATCGAGGTGGAGTCGCGCGGGTCGTGCCCGGCGATCACCGCGTGCAGCAGGGCGGTGTCCTCGACGGTCCGGCCACAGGGGCCGGGCGTGTCCAGCGAGGACGAGAAGGCGATGAGGCCGTAGCGGGACGTGCCGCCGTACGTCGGCTTGGCGCCGACCGTGCCGGTGACCGCGCCCGGCTGGCGGATCGAGCCACCGGTGTCGGTGCCGATCGCGAGCGGCGCCTCGTAGGCCGCGAGCGCCGCGGCCGAGCCACCGCCCGAGCCACCCGGGATGCGGCCCAGGTCCCACGGGTTGTTCGTCGGACCGTACGCGCTGTACTCGGTGGAGGAGCCCATCGCGAACTCGTCCATGTTGGTCTTGCCGAGGATCGGCATGCCGGCGGCCTTCAGACGTTCGACGATCGTCGCGTCGTACGGCGGCTTCCAGCCCTCGAGGATCTTGGAGGCGGCCGTGGTCGGGACGCCCTTGGTCGTCACCACGTCCTTGACGGCGATCGGCACACCGGCCAGCGGCCCGGTGATCTCACCGCGGTCCACGGCTGCGGCGGCCGCCAGCGCGCCCTCCCGGTCGACGTGCAGGAACGCGTGCACCCGCTCGTCGACGGCGTCGATGCGGTCCAGGTGGGCGGTCGCCACCTCGACGGCCGACACCTCCCGCTTCGCCACGAGAGAAGCCAGTTCAGCGGCGGAGAGCCTGGTCAGGTCACTCACAGGTCAGTCCTCCTCGTCCAGGATCCGCGGCACGCGGAACCGGCCCTCATAGGCGTCCGGCGCCCCGGACAGGGCGGCCTCCTGCGCCAGGCTCGGCGTGGGGACGTCCTCGCGATACACGTTGGTCAGCGGAACCGAGTGCGAGGTCGGCGGAATGTCCTCCGCGGCCACCTCACCGACCCGGGCGACCGACTGGAGGATCACGTCGAGCTGACCCGCGAATTGGTCCAGCTCCTCCTCGGTCACGGCGAGCCGCGACAGGCGCGCCAGGTGCGCTACCTCTTCGCGGGAGATGGCGGCCATCCTGCCCCCTCGTTGCTTGACGTTGTAGATGTGCCTGCAGAGTCTATTTCGCCGCGTTTCCCGGGTCGGACCGGGCGGTACCGCGTCAGCCAGTCGGCGAGATCGGCGGCCGGCATCGGGCGTGCGTGGAACCAGCCCTGCGCGGTATGGCACCCGGCGGCGGCCAGCAGACGCCAGGTCGCCTCGTCCTCCACCCCTTCCGCGACGGCACGCAGGCCGAGGGCCTCGGCAAGACCGATAACCGATCGTACGATCGCCGCGTCGCCGCGATCGGTGGCCATGCCGAGCACGAACGAGCGGTCGATCTTGACCTCGGACAGCGGCAGCCGGCGCAGGTGCTGCAGCGACGAGTAACCGGTGCCGAAGTCGTCCAGCGAGATGGCCACGCCCATCCGGCAGAGCCGGGTGGTGGTCTCCAGGACCCGGTGCGGGTCGGCCATCAGCGCGCTCTCGGTGATCTCCAGCTGGAGCAGGTCGGCCGGCACCGCGTACCGCTCGAGGAGCGCACCGACCCGGTCGGCGATGTCACCGGCGTGCAGGTCACGGGCGCTCACGTTGACGGCGGCCCGCAACGGGGTACGCGCGGCCCGCCACGCCGCGAGCTGCGCCACCACCTCCTCGAGCACCCGGGCGGTGAGCAGGCGCATCACCGGCGTCGGCTCGGCCGCCCGCAGCAACTCCTCCGGACCGACCGTGCCCCGCTCCGGGTGCCGCCAGCGCAGTAGCGCCTCCACACCGACCACCTCGCCGGTCGCGATCGCGATCTGCGGCTGGTAGTAGAGGACTATCCCGTCGTCGGGCGGTTCCCGGCGCAGCGCGGTCCGCAGGTCGGCGACCAGGCTGAGCCGGTCGGGGGTGTGCTTGGCGGCGTCCGGCCCGTGCACCGCGACCTGGTCGCCGCGCTGTTTCGCCTCATACATCGCCGACTCGGCCTCGACCAGCAGCGTGCTGGCGTCCCGGCGGCCGGACTGCAGGGCGATCCCGATCGACGCGCTCAGCTCGACCGGGGTGCCGTCCAACGGGAACGGCCGGCTCAACGCCTCGGCCAGGTGCTGGGCGATCCGACGCGCCGAGGCCGGGTCCTCGACCCGGGTGGCGAGGACCGCGAACTCGTCGCCACCGAGCCGGACCACCAGGTCGTGGGCGGGCACCACGGCGGTCAGCCGGTCGGCGACCCGGGTCAGCAGCCGGTCGCCGGCGCCGTGCCCGAGAGCGTCGTTGACGGTGCGGAAACGGTCCAGGTCGAGCAGCAGCAGGGCACGACGGCGGTCGGGAGCCCGCTCGGCCATCGCGGTCTGCAGGGCACGCCGGTTCGGCAGGCCGGTGAGCGTGTCGAAGCGGGTGGCCCGCTCCGACTCGCCGGCCCAGCGGACCATCCGATGCACGGCGTGCAGCGCGAGCAACGCCAGCGGAAGCAGGATCGGGGTGACCAGGGCGGCGACCAGCACCACGGGGCCGAGCAGCAGCAAGGCCGCGGTGGCCAGCAGGTCGGCGTGACCGCGGCGGCGCCGGGACGGGACGCGGCCGTCCGAGGTCAGAGCCCGGACCAGACCCGCGACCGCGAGCCGGGCGGTGATCCAGGCGGCCGCCGCGGCGCAGATGACCAGGGCGTCCCACCAGTCCGGGCTCGCGTCGACCCGCAGCCGGCCCATCCCCGCCACCGCAGCGGCAGCCCCGAGCGCGGCGGTGTGCTGCAGGCCGAGGTGCACGGTCCGGCGCAGCGAGTGCCGCATCCGGGCGCCGGCCACCACGACCGCGGCCAGTTGCACCGCGATGGCCGGGGCCGCGCCCCAGGCCAGCACGACGGCGAAGCTGAAGCAGATGGACGGCAGGATCACGGCGCTGGCCCGGCGCCCGGGCACCACGTAGGGCCGGGCGTCGACCAGGATGGCGAGCAGGGCCATCATCCAGAAGGCCGGTGGCAGGGCGGCAGCCGGTCCGAGCAGCAGCGCGAGGGCGGCGACTCCGGCGGTGACCGTGGAGACGATCACCGTGCGCCGGTGACGCGGGCCGGCCGTCCGAGGGCGAGCGGCATCCATGCGACCTCCACGATGGCCTCGATCACCGATCGCATACACCATAGATCCATATGGCGCTTTTTGCCCTAAAGCACCTAAACGTTGTTAGACGCCTCTAACCTCCTGAACGTGATTTCCGTCATGATTCACCCTTCCGGGGTGGCCTCCGCGACCGCGCTGGTCGCCTCCGGCCCGGCCTCCGCGACCGCGCTGGTCGCCTCCGGCCCGGTCTCCGCAACCGCGCGGGCCGCCTCCGGCCCCTCGGTGAGCAGCACGCCGAAACCGGCCTCGTCGAGCACGGGCACCTTCAGGGCCATCGCCTTGTCGTACTTGCTGCCAGGGTTGTCCCCGACCACCACGAACCCCGTCTTCTTCGACACCGAGCCGGTCACCTTGCCGCCTCGGGACGTGATCTCCTCGGCCGCCTTGTCGCGGGTGAAGCCCGCGAGGGTCCCGGTCACCACGACGGTCAGCCCGTCGAGCGTGCGCGGCCCGGTCTCCACCCGCTCGTCGGCCATCCGGACCCCGGCGTCCCGCCATTTCCGGATGATCTCCCGGTGCCAGTCGACGGCGAACCACTCCCGCAGACTCTCCGCGATCGTCGGCCCCACCTTGTCGACGGCGGCGAGCGGGTCGACGACCTTGACCTTGCGCTTCGCCGCGGCCTTGCCCTCCGCGGCTGTCGCCACCTCAGCCGACACCTCCGCGGCTGTCGCCACCTCAGCCGACACCTCCGCGGCTGTCGCCACCTCAGCCGACGCCTCCGCGGCTGTCGTCCCCGCGGCTGTCGTCACCTCAAGCGTCGCTTGCCCGATCGCCGGCGCCGCAGCCGCCGCTTCCGCAACCCCCGCCTCCGCGGCCGGCGACTGAAGGGCCGGCGCTTCTGCGGCCGGCGCTTCGAGAGCCGGCGTCTCCGGGGCTCGGGCGATGATCTCCTCCAACGCCTCCATCGAGCCGAACTCCAGCGCCAGTGCGCCGGCCGCGTCCGGCCCGACGTGCCGGATCGACAGTCCGCGCAGGACCCGGGCGAGCGGCCGCGTCTTCGCCTCCTCGATGCTGGCCAGCATCTTGGCCGCGTTGGCGCCGAGGGTGCCGTCCTTCTTCACGAAGAACGGGGCACGCAGCAGATCCTCCTCGGTGAGGCTGAACAGATCGCCCTCGTCGAACAGCACACCCGAGTCGATCAGCGCACGCGCCGACTTCTCTCCCAGAACGTCGATGTCGAGGACGTTGCGATGACCGACGTAGGTCAGCCGCTCGCGACGCTGGCCCAGGCAATACTGCGAATTCGGGCAGCGGATGTCGATGTCGCCCTCTTTCGCCGGGGCCAGCGGCGTGCCGCAGTCGGGACACTCGGTGGGCATCACGAACGCCCGCGCGTCCGCCGGACGCAGCTCCAGCACCGGCCCGAGGATCTCCGGGATGACGTCGCCGGCCTTGCGCAGCACCACGGTGTCGCCGATCAGCACGTTCTTACGGACGACCTCCTGCGCGTTGTGCAGGGTGGCGAACTCGACCTCCGACCCGGCCACCACGACCGGCTCCACCACGGCGTAGGGAGTGACCCGGCCGGTCCGTCCCACGTTCACCGCGATGTCGAGGAGCTTGGTGGTGACCTCCTCGGGCGGATACTTGAAGGCGATCGCCCAGCGCGGCGCCCGGCTCGTCGAACCCAACCGGCCCTGGATCGAGACGTCGTCGATCTTCACCACCACGCCGTCGATGTCGTGCTCGACGGAATGTCTGTTCTTGCCGTAGAACTCGATGAACTCGCGCACCCCGGCCAGATCGTCGACCAGCCTCCACCGCGAGCTGACCGGCAGGCCCCACGCCTTCATCGCGGCATAGGCGTCCGACTGTGACGCCGGGCTGAACCCCTCGCGCGCGCCGAGCCCGTGCACCACCATGCCGAGCCCACGCGCCCCGGTGACCCGTGGGTCCTTCTGCCGCAGGCTGCCGGACGCCGCGTTACGCGGATTCATATACGTCGGTTTGCCCTGCTCGACCAGCATCGCGTTGAGCGCCGCGAACGCCTCGGCCGGGAAGTAGATCTCGCCGCGCACCTCGACCAGGTCGGGCACGTCGTCGCCGGTCAGCCGCTCCGGGATGTCGGCGATGGTCCGCACGTTGGGCGTCACGTCGTCACCGACCCGCCCGGTGCCCCGGGTGGCGGCACGGACCAGCACGCCCTTCTCATACGTCAGGTTGATCGCCAGGCCGTCGATCTTGAGCTCGCAGAGGAATCGCACCGGGCCGCCCGCGTCCCGCACGGCACGCTCGGTCCACGCCGTCAGCTCGTCGAGGTTGAACACGTTGTCCAGCGACATCATCCGCTCGGCGTGCTCGACCTTGGGGAAGTCACCGGAGGCCGTGCCGCCCACCATCTGGGTCGGCGACTCGGGCGTGCGCAGCTCAGGGAACTCCGTCTCGAGAGCCTCGAGCTCACGCAGCAGCAGGTCGAACTCGGCATCCGAGACCGTCGGGGCGTCGAGCTCGTAATAGCGGTGCTGATGCTCGCGGATCTCGTCGGCCAGCTCGGCATGCCGGGAAGATGCCTCTGGTGTAGCCACTGAACCGAACCTCCGTGTCAGGAAACCTAAGGGGCACGGTAACCCCACCCCCTGACACTTTCCGCGTTCAGACCTCGGCGATCCGGCGGCCGGCCTCCGTGCACGCCTTGAGCAACGCGCGAACGTAGCCCATCGGCGCGCCCGCCAGCCCGCACGCCGGGGTGATCACCACCTGCTCGGGCAGCCGGGCGGCAGGGAAGCCCAGGCGCCGCCACAGGGTGCTCACCCGCTCGGCGATCTGCTTCGAGTCGGGCCCACGGCCGGTCCCGGGACGGGTCGGCGCGGCACCCACGAAGATCCCCAGGCCGGCCTCGATCGCCTCGCCCAGGGGGTCCAGATCCTTGAGCAACGACAGGTCGAACGCCACGGCTGAGGCGAGGGCGTCGCGGATCACCTGCAACGGGAACTCAGGGGCACAGCAGTGCACGATCACCGGCGTGTCGACGGCCTCGACCAGACCGCGCAGGCGGGTGGCCGCGTCGGGCCCGTCGACCTCCCGGTACGCGCTCAGCCCGCTCTCGGTCGGCACCCGGCCGGCCAGCACCGACGGCAACGACGGCTCGTCCAGCTGGAGCAGCACGGTCGCCCTCGGCACCCGTTTGCGCACCTCGGCCACGTGCCGGCGCAGACCCTCGGCCAGCGAGTCGGTCAGGTCGCGCACAGCGCCCGGGTCGCGCAGCATCCGGCCGCCGATGGGCAGGTCCAGGTTCGCGGCGAGGGTCCACGGGCCGGCCGCCTGGATCTTCAGCGGGCCCGAGTACCCGTCAGCCTGCTCGGTCAGCTCATCGAGGTCCCGTTCCAGCAGGTCAGCCGTACGCCGAAGGTCCTTGCCCGGTTTTGAACTGATCTGCCACCGACCGGCATAGACCTGGACCGGCATCTCGACCAGGAATCCGGCGGTCCGCCCGATCATGTCGGCGCCCGGGCCGCGTTCCGGCAGCTCGGCCAGGTGCGGCAGGCCGGGCAGCTCGCCCAGCACGATCCGCTGGGCCTCGGCGATGTCGATACCCGGCAGCGACCCGATGCCGGTCGCCGTGCCCGGGGCCCACGGGAAGTCAGGCACGCGTCGCCGCCTGCTCAGCCACGAGGGCACCCGCATCCGACCTGATGCCTTCGGCGATCGTCGCCGAGCCGAGCACGATGTCGCCGTCCGGGTCGGGCCGGTACGCCACGATCGCCTGACCGGCGGCCACTCCGCGCGCCGGCGATCTCAAGGTCGCCACCAGCGCGTCCCCGGTGACCGACACGGATGCTCCGACGACCTCGCCGTGCGCCCTGAGCTGGACCTCACAGTCGACCTCGGAAGCCGGGTCGTGCCAGATCGGCCGGTCGGCGCTGACGACGTCGACGAGAAGGTCCTCGCGGGGCCCCACGGTCACCGTGTTGGACACCGGCGTGATCGACAGCACGTAGCGCGGGCGGCCGTCGGCGGCCGGAACCCGCAGGTCGAGGCCCTTGCGCTGGCCGATCGTGAAGCCGTACGCCCCGTTGTGGGTCCCCAGTCTCTCGCCGGTCCGACCGTCCACGATGTCGCCGGGCGCCGACCCGAGCCGGCTCTCCAGGAACCCGCGGGTGTCGCCGTCGGAGATGAAGCAGATGTCGTGGGAGTCGGGCTTGTCGGCGACGGCCAGGCCACGCTCGGCGGCCTCGGCCCGGACGCGCTCCTTCGTCGAGTCGCCCAGCGGGAAGATCGCCCGGTCCAGCTGCTGCCGGGTCAGCACCGCCAGCACGTAGGACTGGTCCTTCGGCAGGTCGACACTGCGGCGCAGCAGGCCGTCGGCACCGAGCCGGGCGTGGTGGCCGGTGACGACCGCGTCGAAGCCGAGCGCGACCGCCCGGTCCAGTACCGCAGCGAACTTGATCTTCTCGTTGCAGCGCAGGCACGGGTTGGGGGTACGGCCCGCCGCGTACTCGTTCACGAAGTCGTCGACCACGCTGTCGTGGAACTCCTCCGCCATGTCCCAGACATAGAACGGGATGCCGATCACATCGGCGGCCCGGCGGGCGTCGCGCGAGTCCTCCAGCGTGCAGCAGCCGCGGGCGCCTGTCCGGAACGTCTGTGGATTACGCGCAAGAGCCAGGTGCACACCGGTGACGTCATGGCCGGCATCCCGGGCGCGCGCGGCAGCGACCGCGGAGTCGACACCGCCCGACATAGCCGCAAGAACTCGCATGGAGCAAGCCTATCTGGGAGTCTTCCAGGCCCCCGCCCGCCTGGCCCGCTCGACGGCTCCCGGCAGCGCCACCATCAGCGCGTCCACATCCGCCTTGGTGCTGTCGTGCCCCAGGCTGAACCGCAGCGACGACCGCGCCCGCCCGTCGTCGGCCCCCATCGCGAGCAGCACGTGGCTCGGCTGGGCCACGCCGGCCGAGCAGGCCGAGCCCGTCGAGCAGTAGACACCCTGCGCGTCCAGGAGCAGCAGCAGCGCGTCGCCCTCGCAGCCCGGGAAGGAGAAGTGCGCGTTGCCCGGCAGCCGGCTCTCCGGGTCACCGTTGAGGATCGCCTCGGGAATCGCGGCCCGCACCCGTTGCACCAGGTCGTCACGCAGCGCCGCGACCCGCACGGTGTACTCCTCGCGCTCGGCGACCGCGGCCTCGACCGCCGTGGCGAACGCGACCACGCCCGGTGTGTCCAGCGTGCCGGAGCGGACGTCGCGTTCCTGGCCGCCGCCGTGCAGCAGGGGTGTGCACGGCACGTCCCGGCCCAGCAGCAGCGCGCCCACCCCGACCGGGCCGCCGACCTTGTGCCCGGTCAGCGTCAGCGCCGCGGCGCCGCTGGCCGCGAAGTCGACAGGTGTCTGCCCGACCGCCTGCACGGCGTCGGTGTGAAAAGGCACACCCGCCGCGGCCGCGATCGCCGCCAGGTCGGCCACCGGCTGAATCGTGCCCACCTCGTTGTTGGCCCACTGCACGCTGACCACGGCGATCTCGTCACCGTGCGCCCGGATCAGCTCGGCGAATCCGTCCGGATCCACCCGCCCGAACCCGTCCACCGGCTGCAGTGTGACTTCGGCCTCCTCGTGCCGGCCGAGCCACTCGACCGCGTCCAGCACGGCGTGGTGCTCGACCGCCGAGGCGACCACCCGGCGCAGTCGTGGATCGGCCTCCCGGCGCGCCCAGAAGATCCCCTTGGCCGCCAGATTGTCCGCCTCGGTGCCGCCACCGGTGAACACCACCTCGGACGGCCGCGCACCCAGTGCGGCGGCGATCCGCTCCCGCGACTCCTCCACCAGCCGCCGAGCGCCACGACCAGCCGCATGCAGGGAAGACGGGTTCCCAAGCTCACGCGCCGCCGCGACGTAGGCGTCGAGCGCGGCGGGGAGCATCGGCGTGGTCGCCGCATGATCGAGGTAGGCCATCATCTCCAGCTTAGGCCGTCCCGCGACCGGCTCCCCCAGCCCGCCCGGGAAGATCAACGTCAAACTTCTGCTGCGGTACGGCTACGTCACTCCGACCGCAATCCCCGCGTACCCGGGCTCCGCAGCGACGTGGCTGCCCACTCCCGCTCCGCGGCGCCCCCGCCGGGCTGCTGCCCACTCACCGGACCCGGGATCCGCGTAGGGCGTACCGCGGGAAAAGCCGAACGACCCGGCGGAGGACCGCCGGGCCGTTCGAGACGCCGGTTCTACTTGCGCTTGCGAATCTCGTCGGCCGCCTGCGGGACGACCTTGAAGAGGTCGCCGACGACGCCGTAGTCGGCCAGCTCGAAGATCGGGGCCTCGGCGTCCTTGTTGACCGCCACGATCGTCTTCGAGGTCTGCATGCCGGCCCGGTGCTGGATCGCGCCGGAGATGCCGAGCGCGACGTACAGCTGCGGGGACACCGTCTTGCCGGTCTGCCCGACCTGGAACTGGTGCGGGTAGTAGCCCGAGTCGACGGCCGCGCGGGAGGCGCCGACCGCGCCGCCGAGCAGGTCGGCGAGCTCCTCGACCAGCTTGAAGTTGTCGGCGTTGCCGACGCCGCGGCCGCCGGAGACGACGATGCCGGCCTCGGTGAGCTCGGGGCGGGAGCCCTTCTGCTCGGCGACCCGCTCGACGACCTTGGTCAGCTTGTCGGCGTCGGTGACCGCCACGGTCAGCTGCTCGACGGCCGGGGTGGCGGCGGAGGGAGCCGGGGTGACCGAGTTGGGGCGGACGGTCACGATCGGGATGCCCTTGGTGACCTTGGACTTGACGATCGTGGAGCCGGCAAAGACCACCTGGGTGGCGGTGCCGTCTGCGGCGACCTCGACCGCGTCGGTGAGCAGGCCGTTGTCCAGCTTGATCGCCAGACGACCGGCGATCTCCTTGCCCTCCTGGGTGGAGGCCAGCAGCACGGCGGCCGGCTGCACCTGCTTCACCAGCTCGGCGACCACGGTGGCCTTGGGAGCGACCAGGTAGCCGTCGACGTCCTCACCGGACGCGACGTAGATCTTCTCGGCACCGAACTCCCCGAGCTTGGCGGTGTCGGCCTCCCCGAACACGACCGCCGAGACGGACCCGAGTCCACGGGCGATCGTCAGCATCTCGAGGGTGACCTTCTTGACGCCGTTCTCGACGACGACGAGTACTTCAGCCATGTCTCTATCCCCTCGGCTCAGACGAACTTCTCGGTGGCGAGGTACGCGACGAGCTGCTCGCCGCCGTTGCCCTCGTCGACGACCTTGGCGCCGCCGGTGCGGGCCGGGCGCTTGGTGAACTCCAGCACCTGGCTGGTGGCGCCGGCAAAGCCGACCTCGTCGCCGGAGATACCCAGGTCACCGAGAGTCAGCGCCTGCACCGGCTTCTTCTTGGCGGCCATGATGCCCTTGAAGGAGGGGTACCGCGGCTCGTTGATGGTGTCCCAGACGCTGACGACGGCCGGGGTCGCGGCGGTGACGACCTCGTAGCCCTCGTCGGTCTGGCGCTCGACGGTCAGCTGCGAACCGTCCACGGTGAGCTTGCGGGCGCCGGTGAGAGCGGCCACGCCGAGGAGCTCGGCCAGCATGTGCGGCACGACCTGGACACGGCCGTCGGTGGACTCGGCACCACTGATGATCAGGTCGGCGTTCAGGGTGCGCAGCGCGGCGGCGAGCACCTTGGACGTGGCGACCGCGCAGGAACCGTGCAGGGCGTCGTCCTGCACGTGGACGGCCTTGTCGGGGCCCATGGACAGGGCCTTGCGGATCGAGTCGGTTGCACCCGCCGGGCCGACGGTCAGGACGGTCACCTCGCCACCGTGCGCCTCTTTGATCTTCAGCGCTTCCTCGATGGCGTACTCGTCCATCTCGTTGATGACGTTGCCCGGGCCACGTTCGACGGTGTTGTCGCTCGGGCTCAGGGTGCGCTCGGCACCGGAGTCGGGTACCTGCTTAACCAGTACGACGATGTTCATCGCGCTCCTACGACCCTCCTGTATTGAACGCACCGTTGCGATCGACCTGCCCACGACCGGTGTCGGTGCCGGACGGCGGACATGTCAGCCAGGTTACCCGCCAGTAGCTTCACTGTTGCCGGCCACCCAGAGTGACACACCTCACCCGCGTGGCGATCACCATCGCTACAGTGGGCGATGAGGAGGTGTCAGACATGTCCGGTCAAAACGTCTCACTCGTGGAGGGCATGAGCCCATCCACGACCCATACTCCCCCACGCCCCGAAGATCTGAAGCCGCAGTCCCACGGTCGCTCCGGCCCGGACTCTCCGTGGTGCCGGTGTGGACGGCCACGGGAGGCATGCGTGAGTGACGAAGTCCGCAGTCTCTGGCACCACCTTCTCGACCCAATAGGTCAATAATCGGCGGCGTGGCCGGTGGTCTGAGGGAATGGTTCGAACCGACATCCGCGGGCGACACACCCGACTACCGGTTCTCGCTGGCCAACGAGCGCACCTTCCTGGCCTGGATCCGCACCGGCCTCGCCCTCATCGCCGGCGGTCTGGCCTGCGCGCAGTTCCTGCCACCGCTGCCGGTCGCCCACCTGCGCGAGATCATCGCCATCCTGCTGCTCGTCCTCGGTGCCCTGGTGGCGCTGCGGGCGGTGCACCACTGGGCACAGACCGAGCGGGCCATGCGGCTCGGCACCGATCTGCCACGGTCGCACTTCCCGGCAGCGCTGGCGATCGCGGTGGCCCTCGGCGCCGTGGTGATCATCGTCGCGGTCCTCGTCCAGGTCTTCTGACTCGTCATGTCTTCTGACCCGTCCAGGTCTACCGACTCGTCCAGGTCTACCGACCCGTCCAGGCCTACCGACTCGTCCAGGCCTACCGACTCGTCCAGGCCCTCAGATGAGTGACGAACGCCATCGCGATCCGGGCGCCTCGGCCGAGCGGACCCGGCTCGCCTGGCGGCGGACCAGCCTGTCGGCCGCGGCGGTGGGACTTCTCACCGTCCGGCCCGCCTTCGTGCCCGGCGCGGGTCCGGCCGAGTGGCTCGCCGCGGCGGCCGCGATGGTCGCCTGGGCCGGGATCGTGGGCCTCTCGCTGCACCGCGCACGCGATCTGCGGACACGGTTCCCCCGGCCGGCGCCGCGCTCGGTACGTGCCTACGCACTCCTCGTAACGACCATGGCGGTCCTCGGCGGATGGGTTGTCATGCTCTGATCGTCGCCGTCCCGGCTCGGGCGGGGCATCATTGCGGCATGGTCCGGTTGTTCATCCTGCTGGCCGGGGCGGCGCTCGTGCTGCTGATCCTGGCCCTCATCAGCGCCCTTTCGGCGGAGCGGGTCCGCAACGCGCCGCGAGCCGTGTGGATCCCGGTGATCCTGCTGATCCCGATCGCCGGCCCCACCGCCTACTTCGTCTGGGGGCGACCGGTCAGCTCCGGCCGGCGGACGTTCCGGCGTCCCTCCGCACCCGACGACGATCCCGACTTCCTGCGTTCGATGGACAGCTCGGCGGCCTCGCCCGGCGGCGAGCAGGCCCGCCGCGACCGCGAGTTGCTCGACCGCTGGGAACGCGAGCTGCACCGCGACGACAAGCAGCACGACGATGGACAGCACCAGGACGACGAGCAACGCGACGAGCAACAGGACAGGCCTTAGGGCTGTATCGAAGTGGGAGACGCGCCGCGGCGTGGCAGGTCCGAGACTCGGCCTAGGCCAGGCTGGAGCTGCGGGGATAGGCGTCGGCCGGGTCGGTCAGCACGTTGACCAGGTACGGCACGCCCGCATCGAACGCGCGGCGCAGGGCGGGCCCCAGGTCGCCCGCCTTCGTGACGGTCTCGCCCGCGCCGCCGAGGGCACGGACCACATCGTCGTAACGCAGGCCGGGCGACAGGTCGGCGGCGACGTCGTAGCCGTACATGGCCCGCATCGGATGTTTCTCCAGGCCCCAGATGCCGTTGTTGCCGACCACGATCACCGCGGGAAGGTGCTGCCTGGCCAGGGACTCCGCGTCCATCAGGGAGAATCCGGCCGCCCCGTCGCCCATCAGCACGCACACCTGCCGGCCGGGGTGGACGACCCGGGCGCCCATGGCGTAACCGAGGCCCGTGCCGAGACAGCCGTACGGCCCGGGGTCCAGCCAGAGCCCGGGCTGTGCGGGTTCCAGGAAGCGGCCCGCGTAGGAGACGAAGTCACCGCCGTCACCGATCGTCACGGCGTCCGGGTCGAGCACCCGGCGCAGTTCGCCGTAGACACGTGCCGGCCTGATCGGGTCGCTGCCGGCCGCCATCGCCTCGGCGTCCCGCGCCTTCGCGGCGTCCTCGGCCGTCCGCAGCGAGGCGATCCAGTCGTCGTGGGAGCGCCGCGACCCGGTCCAGGCGGCGAAGGCGGCGAGGATGCGCCCGAGGTCACCGGCCGGTGAGACGGCCGGGGTGACGTGCGTGGCCCGCCGGCTCACCGCGTCGACCACGTGCACCACGGCGGCCGCGCCGAAGTCGCCGAACCCGAGCCGGAAGTCGAGCGGAGTACCGACGACCGCGACCACGTCGGCGCCGCCGAGAGCGGCCCGGCGGGCCCGGGAGAAGGCGAGCGGATGCCCCGGCGGCAGGGCGCCCCGGCCCATCCCGTTGGTGAAGACCGGCACCCGCAGCTCCTCGGCGGCGGCCCGCAGCTGCTCGACCGCGTCACCGGTCCACACGTCCGAACCGGCCACGATGACCGGCCGCTCCGCGCCGGCCAGCAGCGTGGCGGCCCTCGCCACGTCGTCGGGGTCGGCCTCCTCCACGGTGATTGCCGGCTCGCCCGGCGCCGCGGCGGTGCCGGTCGCGTAGACGACGTCCAGCGGCAGGTCGAGGAAGACCGGGCCGCGGTGCGGAGTGAGGGCCGCCGTGAGGGCGGCACCGATCTCACCGGGGATCGACGCGGTGGCGCTGACCGTGGCGGCGTATTTGGTGACCGGGGCGACCAGTGGCACGTGGTCGAGCTCCTGCAGGCTGCCGGCACCCCAGCGGAAGGCGGGCGCCCTGCCGCCGAGCACCAGGACCGGCGAGCCGTTGAAGTGTGCGCTGGTCAGGGCGGAGATGCCGTTGGTCACACCGGGTCCGGCGGTCAGGACGGCCAGGCCGGGGCGCCGGGTCAGTTTGGCGACGGCCTCGGCGGCGAAGACCGCGGACTGTTCGTGGCGTACGTCGTACAAGCCGAAACCGGACTCGTGGGCGGCCGCGTAGAGCGGGAAGACGTGACCGCCGGAGAGGGTGAACATCTCGGCGACGCCGAACGCCCGCAGGGCCGCCAGCGCGAGTTCACCGCCGTGCCCCTCGATCACGATCGCTCACCGGAGGCCGATCAGCTGTGCGATGTCCTTGAACACGGCGATGGCGTCCTGCTCGAACGTGGTGTCGCTGCCGTAGCCGTAGGCCAGGATCAGCGCCACGACCGGCACGGTCACCATCACCAGCAGGCTGAGCAACACCTGCAGCGTCCGCCGGAGCCGTCCGCGCCGTCGTGGCCGGTGCACACGGGCCGGTTCCGGCGCGGGCTGCGGTTTCGGCACGGCGGCCGTCGCGCGCGGCGGGGAGACCGGGCGCGCGGAGCCCACCGCGGGCGAGACCGGGCGGGACGGCACGACCACGGGCTGCTGGGCCCGAGGAGGCTGCGTCCGCTGCGGGCGCGTCGGTGGTCCGGGTTGCCTCGGCGGTACGGGTGTCCGGCTCTCGTGCTCGGGCGGGCTGGTGGCGACCGTGGCGTCCGGATCGGGACGCCAGGTCACCGAGGCGGCGTGCGGCCACGGGTCGACCGGCGGCCGCAGGTGCGCCGGTGGGCCCGCCTGTGCCCGGCCCGGCTGCGTCGGGGTGCCCTGCGGTGTCCGCCCGGTCTGCTGCGGGGTCCCCGGCTGCGCCCGGCCGGTCTGCGGCGGCCGACTCGGCCGCTTGGGCAGCGGTTTCGACTCCGTCGGCGACGCCTGGGCGGGCACCACCACGGTTTCGGCGGAAACGGCGGCCGGCTCGGCTGGGGCCTCGTCGTCGACGGTCGTCGGCTCTGCTTCGGGGCCCTGCTTCGTGGCGACGGCCGGGACCGGGGTGGTGGCCGGCAGCGGCACCGGTTTGTCGACCAGCGCGGTGGGCCGGTCCTCCTCGACGCGCTGTGGCAGCGGCTTGTCGGCGACCATGGTCGGCCGGTCGTCGGACTCCGGGTCCTCGGCGCGGGCCGGGAGGTACTTCGACGGCAGCCGCAGCAGCTCCGTCGGGCCGGGCGCGGCCGGTTCGGTGGCGAGCAGGGCCGCGCCGGCCAGGATGCTGCCCTCGGCGACGACCAGTTCGGGCTGCTCGATCGCCACGGGCGGATCGCCGAGCGCACGATGCAGCAGGGTCGCCACGAGCGGGATCCGGCTGGCGCCGCCGACCAGGAAGACGCCGGCCAGCCGGCCGTCCGGAAGATCGGCCCAGCGCAGGAGATTTTGCGTGATCTGAACAGTCTGCTCGAGCACCGGCCGCGCGACCGTCTCGAGCTCCTCACGGGTCAGGTGCGCCTCGACGTCGAGCAGCGGCACCACGAAGTCGGCGGCCTGCGCGCGGGAGAGGCGTTCCTTCGCGATCCGCACGTCGTCCCAGAGCTGGCGGCGGGCGCGGCGCTCCTCGACGGTGGCCGGTTCCATCAGCCGCGCCCAGTCGTCGGTGCGCAGGTGTTCGACGATCGCGGCATCCACGTCGAGGCCGCCGAGGTCGTCGCGGCCGTCGACGGCCAGCACCTCGAAGCCGGTGGCGGTGCGGGCGACCACGCTGGTGTCGAAGGTGCCGGCGCCGAAGTCGTGGACCATCACGACCGAGCCGATCGGCACGTCACGGCCGAGCACCTCGGCGAAGTAGGTGGCTGCGGCGACCGGCTCGGCGACCAGGCGGGCACCCTCGAGCCCGGCCCGCGTGGCGGCCTCGGCCAGCAGGGTCCGGCGGGTCGCGCCCCAGCTGGCCGGACAGGTGAGGGTGACGTCCGGGCGGTGCGGCCCGACGGCCCGGTGCCACTCCTCGGCGACTCGGGCCAGCACGGCCGCGATCAGCTCGACGACCTCGAACTCGCGCTCGCCGAGCAGCACCAGGCCGTCGTCGACGCGACGTTTCGGGTTGGGCTCGAAGCGCGCCGGGTCGAGGCGGGCGCTGTGCACGGCGTCACGGCCGACGAGCACGTTGCCCTCGGAGTCGGCGAAGACGGCGGACGGCAGCAGCGGGGACCCGTCGACCAGGATCGGGCGGGCGCGGCCGTCCGGCCATCGCGCCACGGCGACGGTGTTGGAGGTGCCGAAGTCGACGCCGAGGGCGTACCGCTTCGGACCACCCTGGTCGATGGACATGCCCGCAGTCTAGGCAATGACAGCCCGTGTCCGGTCCATCCGGTCAGGCATGTTCACTACGGTGAGGATCACTCACCGATGCGTCAGGGGACTAACTCCCGGTGAACTTCGGGGCCCGCTTCTCGACGAACGCGGTGGTCCCTTCGACCCGATCGTCGGTGGCGAAGAGGCCCGCGAACAGATGCGCCTCCAGGGCGATTCCGGAGGCCAGGTCAAGATTCAGGCCGCCGTCGACGGCCTGCTTGGCGGCGCGCAGGGCGAGGGCGGGGCCGGTGGTGAACGGCCGGACCAGCTCCACCGCGGCGTCATACACGCCGGCTGCGGGGGCGACCCGGTCGGCCAGACCGATCCGCAGGGCCTCCGTGCTGTCGACCATCCGACCCGAGAAGATCAGATCCTTGGCCTTGGCCGGTCCGATCAGCCGGGCCAGCCGCTGGGTGCCGCCGGCGCCCGGGATCAGGCCGAGCTTGATCTCCGGCAGGCCGAGCTTCACGTCCTCGGCGACCACCCGCCAGTCGCAGGCCAGGGCCAGTTCGCAGCCACCGCCCAGGGCGAATCCGGTGACGGCGGCGACGACCGGCTTGGGGATCCGGGCGAGCGCGTCACAGACACCGGACAGCGCGCCGGACTGAGCGACCATCTCCTGGTACGTCACGGTGGTGAACTCGGTGATGTCGGCGCCCGCGGCGAAGTGCTTCCCGGCGCCGTGCAGCACGACCGCGCGTACCGCCGGATCGGTCGTCACCGCCTTTGCGGCCTCCAGCAGCTCCTCCTGGAGCGCGGCGTTCAACGCGTTCACCGGTGGCCGGTCGAGCCGGATCGTGCCGATGCCGTCCGCAACTTCGAGCCGCACGAACCCGCCCACCCGGAGCCTCCTCGTCATCGAGTCGTTTCGCCGCCAGCCTACGACGGGTACCGACTAACCTGGGTCCCCTGGGGAGGAAGAAGATGACCACGTACTACCGGGATCCGGAAGTGCTGATCACATCGTCCAGGGTCTGGATGAACGGCCGCGAGTTCCAGCTGCCCGAGCTCATCCAGGTGTGGTACACGAAGGGCGCCCGCTCCTGGGGTGTCATCGCCTGGCGCGGCGCTCTCGGACTCACCATCCTGCTACCGCTTCTGGTCGGCGCGCTCGCCGTGCTGCTGGCCGTCCTGATGGACCTCTCGATCGGCACGACCGCGGCGATGGTGGTCGGCGGCATCCTGCTCGGCCTGGCCGTGGTGCCGGTCGCCGACCTGATGCTGGAACGCGTCGACCGATCGTACGACCGGGGCACCCGGACCCTGGAGATCTGGGGCCGGGTCCGCGGCGGTGACGTGCTGCTGATGCGCACGAACAACGCGCAGCGGTTCGGCCAGATCTACCGAGCCCTGCAACGGGCGCTCGAGCCGGCGGTCCGGCGGTGAGGCGGGACGCGGCCGGACTCGCCGCGCTGCTCGGCGGCATGGGCGTGCTGCACTTCGTGGCGCCGAAGCCGTTCGACGCCATCGTGCCCCGGTCGCTGCCGGGTTCGCCGCGCACGTGGACGTACCTCAGCGGGGTGGCCGAGCTCGCGGTGGCCGCCGCCGTCGCGCATCCACGGACCCGCCGGGCCGGTGGGCTGGCCGCTGCCGCCCTGTTCGTCGCGGTCTTCCCGGCGAACGTGAAGATGGCTGCGGACTGGCGGCACGGTTCGCCGGCCCAGCGGGCGATCGCGTTCGGACGGCTGCCGCTGCAGGTGCCGCTCGTCGCGTGGGCGTGGCGGGTCGCCCGCTGATTCGAGCATTCCCCGGTGCGAAACGTCCTGATTGGCGACGATCAGGACATCATGCGAGCCACCGAGGTACGACCCAGCGGCATCGAGCGCACCTTCGGCGAGAACGAGCTGATCGTGTCCAAGACCGATCCGCGCGGGGTCATCACGTACGCCAATGACGTCTTCCTGCGTATCTCGGCGCTGTCCGAGGATCAGGCCCTGGGTAGCCCGCACAACATCATCCGGCACCCGGACATGCCGCGGGCCGTCTTCAAGCTCCTCTGGGACACTCTGGAGCAACGGAAAGAGATCTTTGCCTACGTCCTGAATCTCGCCTCCGACGGTGCCCACTACTGGGTGTACGCACACGTCACGCCCTCTTTCGACAGGTCCGGCCGGTTGCTCGGCTACCACTCCAACCGGCGCCGGCCGTCGCAGCCGGCGGTCGCCGCGATCCGCGAGGTCTACGCCCGGCTGCTGGACGAGGAGCGGCGGCAGAGCCGTACCCCCGATGCCGTCGCCGCCGGGATGGCCGCCCTGGAGCGGATGCTCGCCGAGCGCGGCCGCACCTACGACGAGCTGGTCTGGGACGTCACCGACGGCGGCGCACGATGAAGGCGCGTCCGGAGACCGTCGACGCCGCCGCCCTCGATGAGGCGGTCCGGCTCGTCACCGAGGTCTGCGAGCGGGCCTGCAACGGCGACCTGGAGGCGCGGGTGCCGGTGATCAGCGGCTCGGAGCGGGCGGCCCGGATCCGTATCGCCATCAACGGTCTGCTCGACCACGTGGACGCGTTCGTCCGGGAGTCGGGGGCCGCGTCGGCCGCCGCCGCCGAGGGCCGGTTCCATCGGCGTTTCCTCACCCAGGGGCTGGACGGGGCGTACCGGGCGGCCGCCGAGCAGATCACCCACTCCAATCAGGTGATGAGCCGGACCGCGGCCCAGTTCGCGGACGCCGCCCGGGCCCGGCAGGCGCTCGCCGACGAGCTGGAGTCGGCCGTGCTGACCGTCTCCGAGCAGGTCGCCACGGCCGCGACCGAGATGGGCCGGTCGGCGAACGGGCTCGCCGACTTCGCCCGGGTGGCGGTCGCCGACGCCGAGCGGGGTCTGGGCACGGTGTCGTCACTGCGCACGTCGTCGGACGAGATCCGGCACGCGGTCGACCTGATCAACCAGGTGGCGGCACAGACGCGGCTGCTGGCACTCAACGCGACGATCGAGGCGGCGCGGGCCGGTTCGGCGGGACGCGGATTCGGCGTGGTCGCCAACGAGGTGAAGAACCTGGCGAACGAGACGAGCGCCTCCAGCGAGGAGATCATGAGCCAGGTCAACACCGTGCAGCAGTCGGCGGCTGACGCGATCGGCGTGCTGGAGGCGGTGACGAACCGGATCCGCGAGATGAGCGTGCTGGTCGAAGGCATCGCACAGGCGGTCGACGGCGGGCACCAGATTGAGGACGTCGGGTTGTCGCAGCTCGCCGAGGTGCTGCGGGCCGAGGTGTCCCGTTTCGTGAGTACCATCCGCGCGTCCTGAAAGGGCCACACCGGCTCCGTCGAGGCCGCAGAATCAAAACATCATGAAACTGATTCGGGTACGCCCGTCGGGTCAGGAACGTACGTTCGGCGCCGACGAACTGATCGTCACGAAAACCGACCCCCGCGGCATCCTCACCTATGCCAACGACGTCTTCCTGCGGCTGTCCGCGCTCGACGAGGACGAGGCGATCGGGCAGCCACACAACCTCATCCGGCACCCGGACATGCCCCGCGCCGTCTTCAAACTGCTCTGGGACACCCTCAGACAACAACGGGAGATCTTCGCGTACGTGGTGAACCTCGCCGCCGACGGAGCGCACTACTGGGTGTTCGCGCACGTCACGCCCTCCTTCGACGAGACCGGCCGGGTCGTCGGCTACCACTCCAACCGGCGGGTCCCGTCCCGGGCCGCGATCGCCGCCGCCGACGACCTGTACGGCGTGCTGCGGGCCGCCGAGCGCCGCCACGACCGGGCCCAGGACGCGGTCGCCGCCGGCCACGACACCCTGCAACGGGTCCTGGCCGAACGCGGCCGCACGTACGACGAACTGGTATGGGACATCTCGACGGGAGGCCGGCGGTGACCGACGACCAGGCGTTGTACGAGATCGCCGATGTCTGCCGGCGGGCCGCCTCGGGGGACTTCGAGGCGCGCCTGACCCGGATCGGGGAGTCGGACGCCGCCTACGAGGTGAGGTCCGCGCTCAACGAGCTGCTGGACCGCACCGACGCGTTCGTCCGGGAGGCCGGAGCCGCCTCCGCGGCCGGCGCCGCCGGGCATTTCTACCGGAAGTTCCTGGCCGAGGGAATGGGCGGGGCGTACCGCCGGGCCGCCGAGGAGATCGGCCGCTCCGGTGACGCGATGAGCCGCAACGCCGACGAGATCGCGGCGGCCGCCGCGTCCCGGATCACACTGGCCGATCAGCTGGAGAGCGCGGTGCTGACCCTCTCCGAGCGGATCGCCACCGCCGCCGGTGAGATGGGCCGCTCCGCGAACGGGCTGGCCGGCTTCGCGCGGGCCGCGGTCACCGACGCCGAGCGCGGCCTCGGCACTGTCGGCGAACTTCGCCGGGCCTCCGGGCAGATCCGCAACGCCGTCGACCTGATCAACCGGGTGGCGATGCAGACCCAGCTGCTCTCCCTGAACGCGTCGATCGAGGCGGCCCGTGCCGGCGCCGCCGGACGCGGGTTCAGCGTGGTCGCCAACGAGGTCAAGACGCTCGCCAACGAGACCGGCGAGTCCAGCGGCGAGATCATCGACCAGGTCGACGCGGTGCAGCTCGCCTCCGAGGACGCCGTCCGGGTCCTCCGCTCGGTGACCGACCGGATCCGTGAGATGAGCGGCCTGATCGACGGGATCGCGGCGGCCGTCGAGGGCGACACCGAGCACGACGCGAACGGCCTGACCGAACTCGCCGGGGTGCTGCGCACCGAGGTCCAGCGGTTCCTCACCGCTGCCCGCGCCTGAGGCCCGGCCGGAGGGCCTCAGGCCTGGGCGTAGAGGGCTTCGATGTCGGCCCGGGCGGGCAGGGCGTTGCTGGCGCCCACCCGGCGGACGCAGGCCGCTCCCGCGGCGTTGGCCCAGCGCACCGCGTCGACCAGGTCGCGGCCCTCGCCCCAGGCCACGGCCAGCGCGCCGGTGAAGGCGTCCCCGGCCGCCGTGGTGTCGGCGACCTTCACCCGGAACGCGGGCACATGCACGTCCGCGCCGTCCCGGTCGGCGTAGCGGGAACCGTTGCCGCTGAGCGTCAGCACGACCCGCGGCACCAGGGCGAGCAGCGCCTTCACGTCCGGCTCGTCGCCGCCGGTGATGGCCTGCGCCTCGGTCTCGTTCACCACCAGCAGGTCCACCTCCTCGAGCAGGCCGGACGGCAGCACACGGGCGGGGGCGGCGTTCAGGATCGTCCTGGTCCCGGCGGCCCGGCCGGCCCGCAGCGCGGCCAGCACCGTGGCCATCGGGATCTCCTGCTGGCAGAGCAGCACGTCGGCGGCGGCGATCGCGGACCGCTCCTCGTCGGTGAGCTCGACGAAGGTGCGGTTCGCGCCGGGGCTGACCAGGATGGAGTTCTCGCCGGCGCGGTCCACCATGATCACCGCGACACCGGACGAGCCGTAGCTCGTCCGTACCAGATCGACGTCGACGCCGGCCGCCGCCAACCGCGCGTTGAGGGTGACGCCGAAGGCGTCGGAGCCGATGGCTCCCAGGAAGGTTGTCCCGGCACCGGCCAGAGCGGCGGCGATGGCCTGGTTGGAACCCTTGCCGCCGGGCGTCATCACGAAGTCGTCGCCGAGCACCGTCTCACCCGGCCGGGGCAGGCTCGGCGCCAGCCCGACCAGGTCCATGTTCGCGCTGCCCGCGACGACGACCCGGGTCATCAGCCGGCCCGGGCGGTGTACCGGTCGCCGAAGCGGTCGACGATCAGCGGCAGGCCGAAGGTCTTCGTCAGGTTCTCCGCGGTCATCACCTCGCCGAGCAGGCCGGCCGCCACCACGGTGCCCTCGCGCAGCAGCAGGCCGTGGGTGAAGCCCGGCGGGATCTCCTCGACGTGGTGGGTGACCAGCACCATGGCCGGTGCGTCCGGGTCCATCGCCAGCTCGGCCAGGTGGCCGATGAGGGTCTCCCGGCCGCCCAGGTCGAGCCCGGCGGTCGGCTCGTCGAGCAGCATCAGCTCGGGGTCGGTCATCAGCGCCCGGGCGATCTGGGTGCGTTTGCGCTCCCCCTCGGACAGGGTGCCGAACTCACGATCGGCGAACCCGGCGATGCCCAGCTGGTCGAGCAGCTCACGGGCGCGGGCCTCGTCCTGCGGGTCGTAGCTCTCGCGCCAGCGGCCGACCACCGACCAGGCGGCGGTCACCACCACGTCGAGCACCCGCTCGGACGGCGGCACCTGCTCGGCGAACCGGCCGGTGGTGATGCCGACCCGGGTCCGCAGCTCGGTCACGTCGGTCCGGCCCAGCTTCTCGCCGAGCACATACGCGGTCCCGCGTGTCGGATGCATCCGGGCGGACGCCAGGTTGAGCAGGGTGGTCTTGCCGGCGCCGTTCGGGCCCAGCACCACCCACCGCTCGTCCAGCTCGACCTGCCAGGACAGGTCGCGGATCAGGTAGTTCCCGCCGCGGACCACGTTGACGCGGTCGAAGGCGATGACGGTGTCCTCGTCGGGCGGAATGGATACGGCAGCCTCGCGCACGCGTCCATCCAACCATGCCCGGCCGTGTACGCCGGACGGCGTGCCGGGCAGCTGTGACATACCGCTGCCTCAACGCGTCCCAGACAACGGTGCGGCACAGCCGGATCTTCGCGGCTCTCGCATACCGCTGTCTCAACGCGTCCCAGACAACGGCGCGGCACAGCCGGATCTTCGCGGCTCTCGCATACCGCTGTCTCAACGGCGCTGAGACAGCGGTGACGCACAGCCGGGGAGATCGTCAGTCCGTGGTCGAGCCGAACACCTCGTCGCGGACGGCGTCGAGGGCCGTGCGCAGGGCGCCGTGCAGGACCGGCTCAGACGCCACCGTGGTCACCACGACCTTGGGCGACACCAGCGTTATCGCGGCCACCTCGCGTTCCACCCGGTCGGCCAGCGCCGGACCACCGGCCCGGCTCACCTCGCCGGCCAGCACGACCAGCGGCGGGTCGAGGACCGCGCAGGTGGCGGCGACACCGAGCGCCAGCCGCCGGGCCAGCTCGTCGAGGACCGGCTCACCTGCCGGGCCGGCCGCCACCGCGGCACGCACCACGTCGGCCGCCTCGGTGCCGCGGAAGCCGAACTGCTTGCCGATCGCCTTGACCGCGTCGGCACCGGCGATCGACTGGAAGGCGCCCTTCACACCGCGCCGGGACGCGTTGTGCGGCACCTCGGCACCGGCCACCGGCAGGTAGCCGATCTCACCGGCGGCACCGGTGGCGCCCTGGTGGAGACGGCCGGCGATGACCGTGGCGAGACCGACGCCACGACCGATCCAGACCAGTGCGAAATCGGTCACCCCGCTGGCGGCGCCGGTGCTCAGCTCGGCCACCGCGGCCAGGTTGACGTCGTTGCCGAAGAAGACCGGGATGTTCAGGTCGCGGCGCAGATCGGCGAGCAGGCCGCGGTGCCAGCGGGGCAGATCGTGGGCGAACGAGATCTCGCCGGACTGCGGGTCGACCAGGCCCGGGGTGCCGAGCACCACCCGGCGGACCGAGGACATGTCCGCGCCGGCCTCGCCCGCGGCCTGGACCACGGCGTTGTGCACCACACCGACCGGGTCGTCGGTGTCCTTGGTGCTCTGCTCGACCCGGCTGATCACGGTGCCGGTGATGTCGGCGCACGCGGCGACGACGCCGTCCGGGCCGACCTCGACGCCGATCACGTGCGCGCTGGACGGCGTCACGGCGTAGAGCTGCGCGTTCGGGCCGCGGCCACCGGCCTGCTCACCCACGCGGCGGACCAGGCCACGCTCCTCCAGCCGTTCCACCAGCTGGGATGCGGTGACCTTGCTGAGGCCGGTCATCTCGCCGAGCTGAGCCCGGGTGAGCGGGCCTCGGTTGAGCAGCAGATCCAGCGCGGCGCGGTCGTTGAGAGCGCGCAGCAACCGGGGTGTGCCCGGAAGGCGAGTGGCGGCCATAACGTAGTCCCCTAATAGAAAGGATTCTTTCCTGTTACAGTGTCGACGCACGACACGCAGCCGCAGCGTAACGGTAGGCAATGTCGCCGAACCGCAAGGTGGCTATCGACTCCGAGCGATCATGGCAGCTAGTGGCCCCTCGCGGCCAGAGTTGCGTCATCGGAAGGACACCATGGCGATCGACCCCGGCCTCCGCCGACTGGCCCTCCGCACCCTCCTCGCCGCATTTCCCGGCGCCGAGGCGCCGCAATGGGCCGGCGACCTCCTGCTCGACGGGCTCGCCGGGCACACCCTGTTCGGGGCCAACGTGGTCGATCCCGGTCAGGTCGCCCGGCTGACCGCGCAACTGCGCGACGCCCGGGCGGACGTGCTGATCGCGATCGACGAGGAGGGCGGCGACGTCACCCGGCTCGGCCACCGGACCGGCAGCGCCTATCCCGGCAACGCGGCCCTCGGGGCGGCCGGCGACCCGGACCTGACCCGCCGGGTGTACGCCGCGATCGGCGCCGACCTGGCCGCCGTCGGCATCAACCTCGATCTGGCGCCGACTGTTGACGTAAACACCGCGGCCGAGAACCCGATCATCGGGACCCGGTCCTTCGGCGCCGACCCGTCGCTGGTGGCCCTGCACACCGCCGCGGCCGTCACCGGACTCCAGTCCGGCGGAGTGGCCGCGTGCGCCAAACACTTCCCCGGGCACGGGGCCACGGTCAGCGACTCGCACCTCGAGCTGCCCACCGTCGACGTGCCGCTGTCGCTGCTGCGCACCAGGGACCTGCCGCCGTTCGCGGCCGCGGTCGAGGCCGGGGTACGCGCGATCATGAGCGCCCACATCCGGGTGCCCGAGCTGACCGGCACCGGCCCGGCGACGTTCAGCCGTGCAGCGCTGGCCGGGCTGCTCCGCGACGAGCTCGGCTTCCGGGGCGCGATCGTCACCGACGCGCTGGAGATGCGCGGTGCGGCGGGAGCGGCCGGCAGCATCCCGCGGGCCGCGGTCGCCGCCCTCGCCGCCGGCGCCGACCTGCTCTGCATCGGCGCGGTGGTCGACCTGGAGCTGGTCGAGGCGGTCGCCGCCGAGATCGCGGCGGCCACCACCGACGGCCGCCTCAGCCTGGCCCGCCTGGAGGACGCCGCGGCCCGCACCGCCGAACTGGCCGCCGCCGCCACCCTCCGCCCGGTTGACGCCGCCGGCCGGCCGGACTTCGCGCTCGGCGTGGAGGCAGCCCGCCAGGGCATGCGGTTCGAGGGCTCGGACGACGAACTGCGCGACCCGCTCGTGGTCAGGTTCGTGGCCGGCTACTCGATCGCCGAGGGCAAGGTGCCGTGGGGACTGGCCCCGCACCTGGCGAACGCCGAGGAGATCGAGGTGGTGGCCGCCGAGACCACCGCGGAGTCGATCACGGAGCGTGCCGGTGACCGGCCCATCGTGGTCGTCGGGCGTCGCATCCACAGCTCTCCGGCGGCACGCACCCTGGTCGAGAAGCTGGCCATCGACCGGCCGATCGGTGTGGTCGAGATGGGCTGGCCGTCGTCGTGGCGGCCGGCCGGGGTACAGGCCTTCGTCGTCACGCACGGCGCGAGCCTCGCGAACAGCCGGGCGGCCGCCGAGGCGCTCGGCCTGGCCCGCTAGAACACGACCGACATAACAGTCAGTCACTGGGCACGTGCCCGCCGTCACCGGTGTCCGATTATGGGCGAAACTTCCGGACGATCCGGGCTAACCGAACGGACATTCCGCCTACGCTCCGCTTCCCTGCCCACTGGGCGTCACCTAGCGTGATGGCCAGAAGGTGGGTCTGGGGAACGTCGCGGAACTCGACTCGGGACCAGTACGAACCGCGACGCAGACGGTGAGCCGGGCTTCGGCGGGACTTCGGGAGCAGACCCCCGAAAGCCCGGCTCACCAAAATGAGGACTCAGGCCGCCGACGTCTTCACCAGCGTGCGGATCTGACGCAGCAGCACCGACAGCGCCGCCAGGTCGGCCGGAGTGTCCTCCACGTTGCCCATCGCGTTCGAGGCACGGGCGATCGACGCCGCGTTCACCTGCTCCCACTCCGAGACCCGGTCCTCCGGCGCCGCCGTGGACGGCGTCGACTGGAGCACCTCCGCGGTCAGGGCCGCCAGCGCGGCGTACAGGTCGTAGCGCAGCGCCATCCGGGCCAGGGTCTGCCAGCGGTCACCCCGCGGCAGCTTGGAGATGTGCGACAGCAGCGCGTCCACCCCGAACCGCTCGGACAGCACGAAGTAGACCTGCGCCACCTCGCCCGGATCCCGGTCGACCGACGACGCCGTCTCCAGGATGTCCAGCAGGCCGAAGCCGTAGAACACCCGGGCCACCGCACCGGACAGCTCCTCCGGGACCCCCTTGCCGACCAGCTCGTTCACCCGGTCGCCGAGTGCCCGGCGCTCGGCTCCGACGATCACCTGCGGCAGGCGCGGCAGAAGATCGGCGACACCGGGACGCAGCTTGGCGATTTCGCCGGCCACGTCGATCGGCGAACGCCGGGTGCTGACCAGCCAGCGCACCGCACGGTCGAGCAGCCGCCGGGTCTCCAGGAAGACCAGCGTCTGCGCGGACGTCGGCACCTCGTTGTCGAGCGCCTCACCGGCCGCCCAGACCTCCGGCAGGCCGTAGACGTCGCGGATCACCACGTACGCCCGGATCACGTCGGCCGCGGACGCGCCGCTCTCCTCCATGGCCCGGTGGACGAACGAGGTACCACCGCGGTTGACCACCTCGTTCACCAGCGACGTGGAGATGATCTCGCGCCGCAGCCGGTGCCCGGCCATCCGCTTGGCGAACCGCTCCCGCAGCGGCGTGGGGAAGTACTCGGTCAGGACCTCGGCCGTCCACGCCTCGTCGACGAGTTCGTCGGCGAGCACCTCTCGTTCCAAACTGATCTTGACGTACGCCAGGAGCACCGCGAATTCCGGCGGAGTGAGGCCTTCGCCGTTCTCATGGCGGGCGGCGAGCTCGGAGTCCGTCGGCAGAGCCTCCAGCTCACGGTTCAGCACACCGCGCTGCTCGAGCGAGGTGAGCATGCGCCGGTGCACCGGCAGCAGTGAGTGCGCCTGCGCCCGGGCGTTACCGAGCGCCATGGCCTGCTCGTAGTTGTCACGCAGCACCATCTCGCCGACCTCGTCGGTCATCGCCGCGAGCAGTTCGTCGCGCTCGGGGATGGTCATCTCGCCGTCGGCGACCGCACCGCCGAGCAGGATCTTGATGTTGACCTCGTGGTCGGAGCAGTCCACACCGGCGGAGTTGTCGATGAAGTCGGTGAAGACCCGGCCGCCGTTGCGGGCGAACTCGATGCGGCCGCGCTGGGTCAGGCCCAGGTTGCCGCCCTCACCGACGACACGGACCCGCAGGTCGGCGCCGTTCACCCGGATCGCGTCGTTGCCCTTGTCACCGACGTCGGCGTGCGACTCGCCGGCCGCCTTCACATAGGTGCCGATGCCACCGTTGAAGAACAGGTCGACCGGCGCCAGCAGGATCGCGCGCATCAGCTCACCGGGGCTGACGACGGCGGCGTCGCTCAGCTGCAGCAGCTCCCGGACCTGGGGGCTGACCGGGATCGACTTCGCGGACCTCGGGTACACCCCGCCGCCCTCGCTGATCAGGGACTTGTCGTAGTCGTCCCACGAGGAGCGGGGCAGGTCGAACAGGCGCGCGCGTTCCGCGTACGAAATCGATGCCGTTGGGTTGGGGTCCAGGAAGATGTGGCGGTGGTCGAACGCCGCCACCAGCCGGATGTGCTCCGACAGCAGCATGCCGTTACCGAAGACGTCGCCGGACATGTCGCCGACGCCGACCACCGTGAAGTCCTGGGTCTGGGTGTCGAGGCCCAGGTCGCGGAAGTGCTTCTTGACCGATTCCCAGGCGCCGCAGGCGGTGATGCCCATCTTCTTGTGGTCGTAGCCGGCCGAGCCTCCGGAGGCGAACGCGTCGCCCATCCAGAAGTCCTTGCCGACCGAGATCTCGTTGGCGATGTCGGAGAAGGTGGCGGTGCCCTTGTCCGCGGCCACCACCAGGTAGGGGTCGTCGCCGTCGTGCCGGACCACTTCGGGCGGCGGGACGATCTTGCCGCTCTGGATGTTGTCCGTGACGTCGAGCAGCGCCCGGATGAAGCGCTTGTAGCACTCCACCGCCTCGTCCCGGTCGCCCGGCTTCTGCTTCAGCACGAAGCCGCCCTTGGCGCCGACCGGCACGATCACCGCGTTCTTCACCATCTGCGCCTTGACCAGGCCGAGCACCTCGGTCCGGAAGTCCTCGCGCCGGTCCGACCAGCGCAGACCGCCGCGGGCGACCGCACCGAACCGCAGGTGCACACCCTCGAAGCGCGGCGAGTAGACGAAGATCTCGAACTTGGGCCGCGGCTGCGGCAGGTCCGGGATGGCCTGCGGGTCCAGCTTGAAGGCCACGTAGGACTTCGGCCGGCCATCCGACCCGCGCTGGAAGAAGCTGGTCCGCAGCGTCGCCTCGATCAAGGTCAGGTAGGAACGCAGGATCCGGTCCTGGTCCAGACTCTCGACCTTGTCGAGCAGCTCGGTGATCCGGTCACGGACCTCTCCGGCCTGCCGGGCCCGCTCGGTCTCGCCGACCTCCAGGTGTGGTGAGAACCGGATCTCGAACAGCTTCACCAGCAGTCCGGCGATCTCCGGATACGAGGTGAACGTCGACTCCAGGTAGCGCTCCGAGAAGAGGTTCCCGGTCTGCCGGAGATATTTGGCGTACGCCCTGAGCACCACCACCTGACGCCAGGTCATCCCGGCCAGCAGCACCAGCTCGTTGAACCCGTCCACCTCGGCCTCGCCCCGCCAGGCGGCCGCGAACGCGTTCTCCACCTGCGGGCGGACCTCGGCCAGCTCACGGTGCCCGGCCGGCGGCAGCAGGCCGAAGTCGTAGAGGTAGATGACACCGTCGGGACGGCGGATCTCGTACGGCCGTTCGTCGGTGACCCGGACGCCCAGCGAGTGGAGCACCGGGAGCACCGCCGACAGCATCATCGGCTCGCCGTAGCGGTACACCTTGAAACGCACGTCGCGCTCGTCCGGCTCGGGAGTGCCGTCCGCGCCCAGCCTGCGCCGCCGGAACAGGTGCATGGCCAGCTGGCCGGGCTCCTCCAGGAGCTCCAGCTTCGCCAGGTCCTGCATGCCTTCGTACGGCGTGTGGGTGTTCTTGTAGCTCTCCGGATAGGCCGAGGAGTAGCGCAGGAACAGGCGCCGGGCCTGCTCGTCGCCGAGTTTGCGCTCCAGCACCAGAGAGAAGTCGTCGTCCCACATCCGGGTGGCGTCGGCCAGCAGCTCGGCCAGCTCGTTCGGGTCCAGGTGGCCGGGCGGCGCCGCCGGGTCGGTGCGCACGATGAAGTGCACCCGCGCCAGCATCCGCTCGGTGACCCGGGTGGTGTAGTCCACCCCGACGCCGTTCAGCTCACGCAGCAGGATCTCCTGCATGCGCAGCCGGTTCCCGGTGGTGAACCGGTCCCGTGGCAGGTAGATCAGGCAGGAGATGAACCGCCCGTAGCCGTCGCGCCGCAGGAAGAGCCGCAGCTGCCGGCGCCCGGCCATCCGCAGCACGCCGATGACCGCTTCATACAGGTCGTCGGTCTTGATCTGGAACAGCTCGTCACGGGGGTACGTCTCGAGGATCTGGAGCAGGTCCTTGCCGGAGTGGCCGCGCGGCGACAGGCCCGAGCGGTCCATCACCTCCTGCACCTTGCGCTTGACCACCGGCAGCTGGCGCACGCTGGTGCGATAGGCCGAGCTGGAGAACAGGCCCAGGAAACGGCGCTCGCCGACCACGTTGCCGGCGTCGTCGAAGAGCTTCACACCGATGTAGTCGAGGTAGGCCGAGCGGTGCACGGTCGCCCGCGAGTTCGCCTTGGTGATGACGAGGAGCCGTTTCTCCATGGCCCGCTCGTAGATCTCGGGAGCCATCTCGGCGGCGAGCCGGCGGGGCTTGCTAGCGCCGCGCAGGATGCCCAGCCCGGTGCCCGGAACCGCGGTCAGGACGCCGTCGTCCAGCCGGTACTCGCGGTACCCGAGGAAGGTGAAGTGGTCGTGCGCGAGCCACTTGAGCAGCTCGATCGAGTCGGTGACGTCCTTGTCCGGCGCCGGCATCCTGTGCGACCCACGGGCGGCGGCCAGCTCGTCGGAGATGACCAGGGCCCGCTGACGCATGCGCGGCCAGTCCTCGACCGCGTCGCGGACATCGGTGAGCACCCGCCGGACCTCGTTGAGCAGCTGCTCCCGGGCCTCCGGCCGGCGGATCGGGTCGATCTCGATCCGGATCCAGCTCTCCACCAGATCGCCCTCGATGGCGTCGTCCGGCTCGACGTCGGCCTCGAGCTGGGCGAGCGCGCCGAGCGGCTCACGGCGCACCACGATCAGCGGGTGCACCATCAGGTCGACCTGTAGGTTGTGTGCCGTGAGCAGGGCTATCACCGAGTCGACCAGGAACGGCATGTCGTCCGTGACGATCCGCAGGACACTGTGCCCCTGCGGGCCCCCCGGCTCGGTGATGGCCAGTTTCAGCTCACCCGGCAGCCGGTTACGGGCCAGTTCGCGGTGTTCGACCGCGGCCGCGTACATCTCGTCGGGTGTGTAACCGACCAGTTCCTCGTCGGGTGCGAACCGCCAGAAGCGGCCCACCAGAGATGCGGTCGTGTGGTCGTCCCCCGCCTGTTCGACCGCCTGTGCCACCAACCGCTCGGCGTTGGGCACATCGTCGAGCACAGTCTGATCAGAATCGGTCACTGCCTCGTCGGCGACAGCCATGTTCCGGCGCTCCCCTCACCCACGACACTGTGGGCTTGAACGTGTCGAGGACAGCCTAGAGCCAGCCTCCGACAACCTTTACACCCCCGGTGTGCCCGTTCCGCGGGACAGCCGGAATGGGCATTGGTTTATTACGGTTCGTTCAGCTACCCACCGAAGGGACCCTCATGCGTCGCTCCCCCGCCGGGCTGACCGCGCTGCTGCTCGCCACCGCGTGCGGTCTCACCGCCTGCTCCTCGGACCCTGCCGAGGACACCGTCGAGGCGTTCGTGAGCGGCTGGACCGCGGGCAAGGTCGACGACGTCGGCTTTGTGACCGCGGCCGGCGGCAAGATCGCCGCAGCCGACGTGCTGAGCCAGATCAACGCCACGTACGGCGACCTCACCGGCCAGCCGGTCACCGTGACCGCGTCCGGTGACACCAAAGAGACCGGCGACAACGCCAGCACGCCGATCACCGTCAAGTGGACCCTGCCCGGTGGCGTCGAGTGGAGCTATCAGAGCACCGTCCGCAGCACCAAGGCCGGCCAGGACGGGTGGAGCGTGGTCTGGGAGCCCGCGATCGTCCAGCCCGAGCTGGGGGCCGGCGAGAAACTGCGGCTGCGCCGGGTCGCCGCCACCCGCGGCGGCATCGTCGACGCGTCCGGCAAGCTCCTGGTCGGCCCGCAGAAGGTGGTGATCGTCGGCGTCAGCCCCGAAAAGATCACCGACCTGCCCTCGCTGCAGAAGGCGCTCGCCACATCACTCCGCAAGATCAATGTGGATCTGAACATGAGCGACCTCAAGGACCGGGTCGACAAGTCCGACCCCGGCGCCTTCATCGACCTCGTCTCCCTGCGGCGCACCGACTACGAGAAGATCCGCGACGAGATCCGGCCGCTGCCCGGCACCGTCTTCCGCGACGAGGTTCGCCAGCTCGGACCCACCCGGGCCTTCGCCCGCGCGCTCCTCGGCACGGTCGACCCGGCCACAGAGGAGGACATCGCCGCCCGGCCAGGCGTCCTGATCGCCGGTGACCAGGCCGGACACGGCGGCGTCCAGCAGAAGTACGACGACACGCTGCGCGGCACGTCAGGCCTCTCGGTCGTGATCGAACGCCAGGCCACCGACGGCAAGACCGAGGACACCGAGCTCTTCACCGCGAAGCCGGCCGCCGGCAAACCGATCAAGGTGACGCTCGACACCCGGGTGCAGAACGCCGCCGACACCGCCCTCGCCGCCGAGAAGCAGCCCAGCTCCCTCGTCGCCATCCGGGTCAGCGACGGCGCCGTGCTCGCCGTCGCCAACGGCCCCGACCCCGGTGGGGTCAACACCGCCTTCACCGGCCAGGTCCCGCCCGGGTCGACCTTCAAGATGATTTCGGCGTACGGGCTACTCGCGCGCGACGCGGTCACCTCCAACACCGTCGTCGACTGTCCCAAAACGGTCACCGTGGATGGTCGCGAGTTCAAGAACTCGCACAACCAGGCGCTCGGCAAGGTCCAGTTCCATGTGGACTTCGCCAAGTCGTGCAACACCGCGTTCGCGGCGCTCGCCCCCAAGCTGGGCTCCGCCGGTCTGCAGGAGGCGTCCGCGGCCCTGGGCCTGGGCGGCGACTGGAACGTGGGCGTCGACGCGTACGCCGGCCAGGTCTCCGACGGCGGCACCGCCACCGAACTCGCCGCCGCCGTCTTCGGCCAGGGCAGCACCGTGGTCAGCCCGCTCGCCATGGCCACCGCCACCGCGGCCGTCGCCAAAGGACAGTTCCAGCCGCCGAAGCTGGTCCTCGACCCGGCGCCCCCTGCTCCCGCCACCGCTCCCGCACCACTCGACGCGGACGCGGTCACCGCGCTGCGCGGCATGATGCGCGAGGTGATCACGGCCGGCACCGGCACAGCGCTGCGCAAGGTCCCCGGCCCGCCCGTGTACGGCAAGACCGGAACAGCCGAATTCCAGACCGGCTCGGCCGACACCCACTCCTGGTTCATCGGCTACCAGGGCGACGTGGCCTTCGCCGTCATGATCCAGAAAGGCGGCGCGGGTTCGGAGGCCGCCGTGCCCGCAGTGAGCCGCTTCCTGACCACCCTGAACCGCTGACCCACCTGCTGCGGTGAGCTGGGGCGCCCCAGCTCACCGCCGCCCCCTGCCCCGACGGCGACCGCGCCGCAGTTCGCTGCTGTCACCAGCCCACTCGGCGGTCACCGCCGCACCGCGGCGTGGCGACCCGTGCCCACCCGCGCACCGCAACTCACCACCCAACCCGCCATCCCGCCCGCCGTGGTAACCCACGCCCGCCGCCGTGATAACCCGCGGCCACCCGCAAGCCGCAATTCACCACACAGCCCGCCGTGGTGACCCGCGCCCACCCGCAAGCCGCAACTCACCGCACAGCCCGCCAACCCACCCGCCGTGGTAACCCACGCCCACCCGCAAGCCGCAACTCACCGCACAGCCCGCCAACCCACCCGCCGTGGTAACCCACGCCCACCCGCAAGCCGCAACTCACCGCACAGCCCGCCAACCCACCCGCCGTGGTAACCCACGCCCACCCGCAAGCCGCAACTCACCACACAACCCGCCAACCCACCCACCGTGGTAACCCACGCCCACCCGCAAGCCGCAACTCACCACAGTCTGCAGCGGTTCTCGTAGTGAGAATTGCGGCGCGAGCCGCAGAACGACACCCGTCGTCGACACCAGCTCTGCGTGGTGAACCCAGGTTCGAACGCGCCGAACTCACCACAGGTGCCCCGGCCGTCAAACCAGCGGCCCGGGCAGTGGAACGCGGTGGCGATTCGCGTGGATCACGGCACGACCCGCACCACGAGACTCCAGCCGACATCGATGCGGCTCATGCGTGGTGACGTCCGGTGCGGATCAACCGTAGGTCACCACCTACAGGGTCGGCTCAGGCAGCTCCGGGTGGGAATCCGCTGATCCGCCCTGTTCCGGCAGCGGGCGAGCCGACTCCACCGGACGTCGGTGGATCAGCCGGCGGGCGCGGGCGCAGCATTCCCGGCCGGGTGGCGGGCAGTGGCTCCGAATCGAGCAGCGGTGCCGACCCGAGCGGCCGGGACAGCAGGCGGATCGCGGTGTCACCGTATTCCCGGAGAGGCTCCACCGCACCGTCGGCTGCGGCCACCACGTCAGCCCGCCGATCGGACTCATCGTCACCGTGACTGTCAGCGCCGAGCTCATCGTCACCATGGGTGCCATCGCCGAGCTCATCGTCATCGTGGATGCCATCGCCGAGCTGACCGTCACTGTGACTGTCAACGCCGAGCTCATCGTCACCGTGGATGCCATCGCCGAGCTGACCGTCACTGTGACTGTCAACGCCGAGCTCATCGTCACCGCGGATGCCATCGCCGAGCTGACCGTCACTGTGACTGTCAACGCCGAGCTGATCGTCATCGACGGAGTCCGGCTCGTCCCAGTCGTCGGCGGATCGCGCCGCTTCCTCCTGGTCAGCCGCTGAAACCGCTGCGAGATGCCCGCCGGCGTCGGCGGACCGCTCCGGATCGGCGAGTTCGCCCGCGGGCTCTTCGCCGTCCGGCCCGGCCGGCTCCTCCTGCGCGGTCCGTCCGGCGAAGCCGTCCTGGTTCGTGGCTTCCTCTTCGTCATCGGCGGTGTGCTCGTCCTGGCTCTTCGGCTCCTCGCGGCCCACGGACTCCTCATGCTCGGCCGCGGCGTCGCTGTCGGTGGACAAGCTGATGTCGGCGAGCGCACTGGTGTCGGCGAGCGAGTTGGTGTCGGCAAGCGATTCGGTGTGGGTGGGCAAGCTGGTGTCGGCAAGCGATTCGGTGTCAGTGGGCAAGCTGGTGTCGGCAAGCGATTCGGTGTCGGTTGGCAAGCCGGTGTCCGCAGACACCTCGTCGTAGGTAGACACCTCACCGCTGGCAGCCACGTCACGCTTGGCGGATTCGTCACGCTCCGCAGACAAGTCACGCTCGGCAGATACGTCGCTGTCGGCGGATGCGCCGTTTCCAGCAGAACCGTCAGCATCAGAGCCGTCAAGATCGGCAGTTAAGGCATGGTCGGCGGATCCGTCACCGGCCTTCAACCTGTCGGACAGGCGAAGGCTGTCGGACACGCGAAGGCCGTCGGAAAGGTGGAGGCCGTCGGACCGGCGGAGGCCGTCGGACGCAGCGGTGTCGCCGAGTGCCGCAGCCAGGACGAACTCAGCGTCACTGGGCAGAGATCCGGCAGGCCCGGATGCTTCGGCCGCCGACGTCCCGGCCGGCTTGGTGAGGTCCACATCGGTCGCGTTCGGCAACGGCGTGATGCCGGACATGAACCCGGGCTGGAAGTCGGTCGACTCAGGTGAAGCCTGGGCCCGGTCGTCGCCGGCCGCCGGTGGCCCAGCGAACGAGTCGACCCCGGGTTGCTCGTCGGAGTCTCCCGTCGCCAACGGCTCTTCGGTGGTCTGATCACCGGGCGTCTCCGTCGCGGTGGAACCGGTGTCCGGGTCCGCAGCTGAAGACGTGGCGTCAGACCCGGCGGCGGGGAGACTGCCGCCCCCATCGGTCAGGGCATCGCCCGATCCCGGAGCCAGGAAGGCGGCCGCCCCAACGCCACCGGTCATCGGGGTGTCCGCCGCCGGATGGGACGGTTCATCCGACGCCGCCGGTCCAGCCGAAGTGACGGACGCGCCCGAGGAAGAAGATTCCACCGAAGCGGCCGGCGTGGCTTCCGGTTCCGAAGTGGACGCGACGACAGCACCTTCAGGAACAGAAGCCGTGGCATCCGCAGTGGCCGCGCCGGCAACGTGCGAATCGGCGTCCGGGCCCGCAGCGGAAGCGGGTGATGCCTCGTCCGCTTCCGGGACGAGCGACGCGGCATCCGGGCCCACGGTGAAAGGCACAGCGGAAGCAGGCATGGAGAGCGGAGGGATAGTCGGGGCGGGCGTGCTGGCCAGGTCGCGGCGGGCGGCGATCAGGTCGGGACGGGGAGTCGTGGTGCGTACCGGAGAGAGGCCACTGACCACCGCGGACGTGATCTCGGCCGCGTAGCGGCCGTCCGGGTCGTAGTCGGGGTCGAAGACGGTGATCTCCACGCCCAGGCAGTGTGGTGACTCGACCAGGCCGGACAGCAGCAGTTCCAGCTCGGGGAAGGCGATCCCGCCGGGGTCGGGGGCGTCGACGGCCGGCATGACGGCGGGGTCGAGGACGTCGACGTCGACGTGCACCCAGTAGCCGGCGCAGTCGACGAGCTGGTCGCGGGCCCACTGGGCGCTGCGGGCCGCGCCCTCGGCGCGCAGGGCGGGAACCGGCCTGGTCACGATGCCGGCGGCCTGCAGGTCGAGGCGGTACTCGTCCTGCGCGCGGATGCCGAGGACCACCACGTCGATGTCGCGGAAGTACGGCCGGCGGGACTCGATCGCCGCGAGGTCGGCCTGGCCCCGGCCGGTCACCAGGGCCAGGTCCTCGCCGGCGGCGGCGCCCACGTACGAGGCGTTGCCGGGGTGCCGGAAGTCGGAGTGGCCGTCGACGAAGACCAGCCCGATGCGGCCGCCGACGGCGTCGCCGAGGCGGTGCATGGCGATGCCGGAGCCGATCAGTATCGAGCAGTCGCCGCCGAGGACGACCGGGAACTCACCGCCGTCGATGATCGCGCCGATCCGGTCGGCGAGGGCGCGGGAGTAGGCCGAGATCTCGGCGGCGTGGGCGACGCCGTCGCCGGGGCGCCAGTCGCCGGGGTCGTAGCGGGGCGGGGTCAGGCAGCCCGCGTCACGGGCGCCGAGCCGGGCCAGCAGACCCTGATCGCGGAGGGCGCCGGGTGCCTTGGCGCAACCCGGGACCGACGTCGCGGTCGGCGGGCGCAGGCCGAGATTGGACGGTGCGTCCAGAACGGCGATGCGGCGCACGACGCCCCCCTTCGTTCGAAAGCCGCAGCTTAGAAGAGTGCGCTGGCCAACGCACGTCTTGCTCCGGCGACCGCGGGGTCGTCGGGGCCGGCCACGGCGAACAGCGACAGCAGGTGCTTGCGTACGGCGTCGCGGTCGTCACCGGTGGTGAGCTTGATCAGGGCGACCAGACGGGCATACGCCTGCTCGGCCTGGCCGCTGAGCACCTCGATGTCGGCGGCGAGCCGCTGGGCCTGCACGTCGGCCGGGTCGGCCTCGGCCTTGGCGAGGACCTCGGACGGGTCGGCGCCACTGATCCGCCGGTAGAGCTCCACCTGGGCCAGGCCGGACTCGGCGGCGGCGTCGGCGGGCGACTCGGCGAGGATCTTCTTGTAGGCGGCCTCGGCCGCGTCCAGGTCGCCGCCCATCAGCGCGTCGTCGGCGGCGTCGAGCCGCGGGTCCTCGGGGGTGGCCACGCTGACCCCGGCGGCCTTCAGCACCGCGTCGACGTACTGCCGGACCTGGCCCTCGGCGAGCACGCCGCTGAAGCCTTCCACCGGCTGGCCGCCGATCAGGGCGGTCACCTGCGGGATGCCCTGCACCCGGAACACCTGCGCGAGACGCGGGTTGAGATCCACATTGACCTTGCCGAGGATCCAGGACCCGCCGTACTCCACCGCGAGCTTCTCCAGCACGGGGGAGAGTTTCTTGCAGGGCTCGCACCAGTCGGCCCAGAAGTCCAGCAGGATCGGAGTGGTCAGGGACCGCTCCAGGACGGCCTGGAAATCGGCCTCGGTGACGTCGATGATCGTGTCCGGGGTGACGCCCGGAATCGCGCCGGGAACAGCACCGGGAACCGCGCCCGGGCCGGCGCCGGAACCCGCGTCGGCGGGGGCGGCGGGACGGCTCGGCGCGGCCGGTTTGGCCGGCGCCGAGGGACGCAGCGCGCTGAGATCGACCGCGCCGCGGGTGAAGATCGACGGAGTGGTCCGTGGGTCGCTCATGGTTACCTAGTCTCGCACGCTGTCACGCCCGTTCGCGTCGCCACCAGCGCGCCGATATCGGACGTCACAGCCCTTGCGCCCGGCAGGCTCCGGAGGCGGCTTCGACCCGTACGACATCACGGTTGAACTCGCCGTTGAATGCACTGCAAGGGTTTTCCCCAATGTCGCCGGGGCCGGTCGCGAACGAGAGTGGAGACAAGCAGTTCCCCAGAAGGCCCCGGTGGCGCCCGCCAACGCCGCCGGGGCTCCCACTGCTCACCGCCGCGCGGGGGTCAGCACGGGCACACGGTGCTCGAAGATCCACGCCTGCGGGTCGCCGCGCCGGTGCATCATCCGCATCACCAGCGGCATCATCGCGTCCCGCATGGCCGCGCCGACCGGCCCGAGCACCTTCGTGCCGCTGGTCCGCCGCCCGTGCGCGACCACCTTCTCCACCCGCGGACGACGAGCGGCCTCGTAGGCGGACAGCGCGGCCGGTAGATCCCGGTGCTCCAGCAGGCTGTGCCCGAGGACCACGGCGTCCTCCAGCGCCATCGACGCGCCCTGCCCGGACGACGGCGCGACGGCGTGGGCGGCGTCACCGATCAGCACGATCCGGTCACCGTGCCACACCGGCACCCGCGGCAGGTCACGGGTGCTCCACGGACCGCGGATCTCGCCGGTGGCCCGGATCAGATCAGCGCCCGGCTCACCCTCGAAGAGCTCCAGCAGGTAGGTCCGCCAGGTCTCCGCGGTGAACTCGCCGGGCTCGACCGGGCGCCGTCGCGGCGGGTTGGCGAACCACCACACCCGGCCGTCCGGCGCCGCGGCCCAGCCGAAGAACGCGCGGCGACCGAACGACATCTGCATGACGCCGGGCGGTGGCAGCAGCGCGGGGGCGACCGGGTCGTCGGTGAAACCACCGGTGTCCAGCAGGCCGAGGAAGTGCGGCTCGGGCGTCGAGGGATCGAGGGCGGTACGGGTCCGCGAGTTCAGCCCGTCCGCCCCGACCAGCAGGTCGCCCGTGACGGTCCGGCCGTTCGCGAACTCGGCGGTGACGCCGTCCGCGCCGGACGTGGCGGTGGTGAGCCGGTGGCCGTACACGATCTCGATGCCTCTCCTCTCGGCCTCGGCCCGCAGCGCCGCATAGAGGTCCGCGCGCCGGATCGTCGTGGTGACCGTCCCGTCCGGCAGAGGGCCGCCGAGCGGCGCCTCGAAGAGCATGCGGCCGGACGCGCCGCGCATCGCCAGCCGTGGGGTGGCGAATCCGCGGGACAGCACGACGGCCGGGTCCGCGCCGAGGGATCGCAGGGCGTTCACACCGTTGATCGCGATGGTCACGAAGACGCCGCGCTCGGCGTCGCCGGGATGGCCGGACTCGTAGATCACCGGCGTGCGGCCGGCGGTGCGGAGGGCGATGGCGGCGGCCGTTCCAGCGATGCCGCCACCCACGACGAGAGTGTTAGTCATACAATGACTATTGATGAAATGACTAAGAACCGTCAACCCCTAAGCTGACCCGCATGAAGCGGTCTCCCCTGGCGATGGTTCTGCTGGCACTGCTCGTGGAGGCGCCGATGCACCCGTACCGCATGCAGCAGATGATCAAAGAGCGTGGTCAGGACCAGCTGGTCAACGTCGCGCAGCGCAACAGCGTCTATCAAACCCTCGATCGATTGGTACGTGAGGGACTGGCGCGCCCTGGCGGCACGGCACGGGAGGCCGGCCGTCCGGAACGGACCGTCTACGAGGTGACCGAGGAGGGCGCCGCCACCCTGCGCCGCTGGCTGCTCGCCATGCTTCCGGAGCCGGCCCGGGAGTTCCCGGAGTTCCCGGTGGCGCTCGCCTTCCTGCCGATGCTGACGCCGGCCGAGACCCGTGAGCTGCTGCAACGACGCGTCGAGGCGCTGACCGAGCGAGTGGCGGCCATCGACTCGCAGGCTCCGCCCGGGCTGCCCAGACTGTTCCTGATCGAGGACGAGTACCGCGCCGGCATGCTGCGCGCCGAGATCGAGTGGCTGCGAGCACTCGTCGCCGAGCTGGGCGACGGCACTCTGACCTGGGACCGCACCCTCATCGAGGAGACACTCGCCCGCTTCGCCTGACGCCGCTCTTGGCCGCGATCTTGCGAGGTTTGGCCGTCATTTCAACCCGAACTTCACAAGATCGCGGACGAACGGAGGCGGGGGCGGAGGCGTCAGAGACCGGCGACGAGCTCGGCGGCGGCGGCGTGCGGGTCGAGGTCACCGCTGGCGACTCGGGCGGCCAGGGCCGGCAGCGCGGTGCCGCCACTCAGGTCGCCGATCCGGGCGCGCAGGGTGCCCAGCGCCAGCGCCGAGATCTCCGCCGACGCCCGATGCTCGCGACGTTTCTGCAGGTTGCCGGTGCTCTCCAGCCAGTCCCGGTGCTTGCCGATCGCGGCCACGACGTCGTCGACGCCCTCGCCCTTGGCCGCGACCGCGCGTACGACCTGGGGCCGCCACTCCCCCGGGCCGCGCTCGCCGAGGGCGAGCATGCCCTGGATGTCGCGGTAGGTGGCGTCGGCGCCCGGCCGGTCCGCCTTGTTGATCACGAAGACGTCGGCGATCTCCAGCACGCCGGCCTTGACCGCCTGGATGGCGTCGCCCATCCCCGGCGCGAGCAGCACCAGCGTGGTGTCGGCGAGCGAGGCGATCTCCACCTCGGCCTGCCCGACGCCGACCGTCTCGACCAGGATCACGTCGCAGCCCGCGCCCTCGAGCACCCGCACCGCCTGGGGGGTGGCCGCGGACAGTCCGCCAAGCTGGCCCCGGCTGGACATCGAGCGGATGTAGACGCCGGTGTCGGCGGTGTGGTCCTGCATGCGGATCCGGTCGCCGAGGATCGCACCGCCGGTGAACGGGCTGGACGGGTCGACGGCCAGCACTCCGACCCGGTTCCCCGCCTCGCGCAGGGCCCGGACCAGCTCGTTCGTCGTCGTCGACTTGCCGACACCGGGAGCGCCGGTCAGGCCCAGGACCTGGGCCCGGCCGGCGTGCGGCGCCATCGCGGCGGCCACCTCGGGCAGGGCCGGGTCGCCGTTCTCGACGAGGCTGATCAGCCGCGCCACGGACCGGGCGTCGCCCTCCCGCGCCCCGGCGACGAGGGAGGGCACGTCACGGGACCGCCGGGCGGTCACGACCGGCGGCCGATCGACCCCGCGGACGGCTGCCGCCCGGCACCGGTCGTCACGCCGATGGCACCTTGATGATCAGGGCGTCGCCCTGGCCGCCACCGCCGCACAGGCCGGCCGCGCCGAGACCGCCGCCGCGCCGCCGCAGCTCGAGCGCCAGGGTCAGCACGAGCCGGGCGCCGGACATGCCGATCGGATGGCCCAGCGCGATGGCGCCGCCGTTCACGTTGACGATCGTCTCGTCCACCTTGAGCTCCCGGGCGGACTGGATGACCACCTGGGCGAACGCCTCGTTGATCTCGATGAGGTCCAGGTCCTCGACGACGAGGCCGGCTTTGCCGAGCGCGTGCTTGATGGCGTTGGCCGGCTGGGACTGCAGCGAGCTGTCCGGACCGGCCACATTGCCGTGCGACACGATCTCGGCGATCCAGGTCAGCCCGAGCTCCTCGGCCTTGGCCCGGCTCATCACGACGACCGCGGCGGCACCGTCGGAGATCGGCGACGCGCTGGCGGCGGTGATGGTGCCGTCCGGGGTGAAGGCGGGCCGCAGCCCGGCCAGCGACTCGGTGGTGGCCTCGGGGCGCACGCCCTCGTCGCCGTCGACCGCGCCGGTTGCCTTGCGCCCGCCGGCCGGGACCGGTGCGATCTCCTCGGCGAACCGGCCCTCGCGCTGCGCCGCGGCGGCCCGCTGGTGGCTGCGGGCGGCGAAGGCGTCCTGCTCCTCACGGCTGATCCCGAGTCCGGTGCCACTCGCCTCGGTGGACTCGCCCATCGAGATGCCGGCCCACGGGTCCATCAGGCCGTCGAACGCGGTGTGGTCTCGTACCAGCACGTCACCGAACTTACGGCCCGCGCGCTGGTCGGTCAGCAGATGCGGCGCGTTGGTCATCGACTCCATGCCGCCGGCCACCACGATGTCGAACTCGCCGGCCCGGATCAGCTGGTCGGCCAGGGCGATCGCGTCCAGGCCGGAGAGACACACCTTGTTGACGGTCAGGGCCGGTGTGGTCATCGGGATGCCGGCCGCGACGGCCGCCTGCCGGGCCGGGATCTGGCCGCAGCCGGCCTGCAGGACCTGACCCATGATCACGTACTGGACGTGGGCGGGATCGACGCCGGCCCGGGACAGCGCGGCGGCGATGGCGTGCCCGCCGAGGGCGGTGGCGGGCAGGTGCTTGAGGTTTCCGAGGAGGCGCCCCATCGGGGTCCGGGCGCCACTGATGATGACGGAGCTGGTCACGGTCACGATCCGATCTGCGCGAACCGGGAGGGGCACACCCGGGGCTGGCCTTAACGATGGGTCAGGTCAGAGACTAGCCCCATGACTGACGACACACCGAGCGCGGACCTGGCCGAGAATGTCACATTCACCGATGTGGGCCTGCTGCGCGTCGACCACGTCGGAATCGCGGTTCCCGATCTCGACGCCGCCTTGAAGTTCTATGCGGACAACTTCGGTTTGCACTGTGTGCACCAAGAGACGAACGAGGAGCAGGGCGTACGAGAGGCGATGCTCGCGGTCGGCGACGGCAGCGGTCCCCGCATTCAGCTGCTGGCCCCGGCACGACCCGACTCGGCGATCGCTAAATTCATCGATCGCAGTGGCCCCGGCCTGCAGCAACTCGCCTACACGGTGGCCGACGTGGAGGCCGCCGCGGACGCTCTGCGGGCCCGGGGCCTGCGGCTGCTCTACGACACACCGAAACGCGGCACCGCCGGCTCGCGCATCAACTTCGTGCACCCCAAGGACGCCGGAGGTGTCCTGGTGGAGCTGGTGGAGCCGGCCTGAGCCGACGCCGACGCGTACACCGGTCGGGTGAATCGACCTGACGCGGACCCGCCCGCCTGGCAGGATCGGGGCCATTGAGCAGGGCCGACGACGTCCGTGACGGACCCGGAATCCCCCGAAGCCCCGAGTGGCCAGGTGGCGGCGGGACGACGCCGGACCGGCCGGTGAGTCGGCAGTCCTCGCCGAACGGCCTGGGGGCGGGCTGCGCTCCAGGTCAAAGCTGATCTACGATGCGGTGCGGATACCCATCGGCTCTTGCATGTCCGATTCCTCTTCGCCAGGATGGCGCAATGCCCCAGCAGCAGGATCAGAACCTGGCCTTCTTCGAGACCGCCAACTCGCAGCACGACTTCACCGTCGTCCTGCGTGGTTACGACCGTCACCAGGTCGACGGACACATCGGCCGGCTGCTCGCCGCGCTGAACCAGTCCGAGCAGGCCCGCGGTGAGGCCGAGCAGCGGATGAACGACGCTCAGCGTCGCCTGCGACAGGCCGAGCAGCGGCTGAACGCGCTCGAGCAGAAGCTGGCCGACAGCAACAAGCTGCTGGAGGAGAACAACCGTCCGACGCTCTCCGGGCTGGGCACCCGGGTGGAGCAGATCCTTCGGCTCGCCGAGGAACAGGCGAACGATCACCGCAACGAGGCGAAGCGGGAGTCCGAGGGCATTCTCTCCGCGGCCCGTCTCGAGGCCCGGGAGATCACCGACAAGGCCCGCGCCGAGGCCGCCGCCATGAAGGCGACCGCCGAGCGGGAGGCCGGCCAGGTCCGCACGCACGCCGAGCGCGAGGCCGCCGAGACCCGGGTCCAGGCCCGGCGCGAGGCGGACACGCTGCGGTCGGACGCGGACCGGGAGACCAAGCAGCTGCGCACGGTCACCGCCCACGAGGTCGCCGAACTCAAGTCGACCGTGGAGCGCGAGGTCGCATCGCTGCGCGCCACCGCCGAGCGGGAGATCACCCAGGCCCGCGCGAAGACCGGCCGCGAGGCCGAGGAGAAGCGCGCTGAGGCCACCAAGCTGCTCAGTGACGCGCGCGACAAGCGCGAGAAGGACCTGCAGGCCTTGGCACTGGAGATCGCCGAGCGCCGGGAGAAGGCCGAGTCCGAGGAGTCGCAGCGGCACGCCGCCCAGGTCGCCGCCACCCAGAAGATGGTGGCCGAGGCCGAGGAGCGGGCCCGCGCCGCCGAGGACCGGTCCAAGGAGATCGAGCAGCGCGCCGAGAGCCGCCGCGTCGAGTCCGAGCGTCACTCGACGGAGACCGTGGAGAAGGCCCGGGCGCTGGCCGAGAAGACCGTCACCGAGGCCCGTTCCGAGGCGCACCGGCTGCTCAGCGAGGCCCGTCAGGAGGCCGAGCTGACCACCCAGGCGGCCCGCCGCGAGGTCGAGGACCTCACCCGGCAGAAGGACGCCGTCACCAACCAGCTGGGCCAGATGCTCTCCGGCCTGTCCGGCCTGGTCCCCGGCGTCGGTGGCGCGGCTCCGGCCGCCGCCGCAGCGGTGGCCGCCGCGGCTGCCAAACCGGCCGAGGCGCCCGTGCAGCGGGCTCCCGAGCAGCCTGAGCAGCAGGCCGAGCAGCCCGTGGCGGAGGAGGCCGGCGACGAGCCGGTGGCCGCCAAGACCAACTCTTGATCGTGACGTCACTCCGCTGAAGTTGCGGAGCCGCCGCGAGTGCGCAACGGTTGACACCGGCCGGGCGTTCAATGACGAAACAGGCCGTACCGGAGTTTCTCCGGTACGGCCTGACTCGTTTCGCGCTTGCCTGGGTTTATCGAGCCGAGGTCAGACGAATCGCAACTACCCGCACCGTCTCTACCAACCCGGTGTGTATCGACACGCCACGGGACGATGCGTATGTGAGGATGGAAAGTATGTCGCACGGCGGTGAAATTCTCGGTCTCGGCGGAGAGTCGGCCACCGAACCCAGCTTCGAGACCGCCCTGCGGGGTTACGAACGTAAGCAGGTCGAGCGTTACGTGGCCCGGGCGGAGAACGAGATCGCCGCCCTCCTCGCCGACCGCGAGCAGGCGTACTCGCAGATGCAGGCGATGACGGCCCAGATAAAGGGTCTGCAGGCGGAGCTGGCACAGGCACGACGGGACTCGGGGATAAGCGGTGAGGTGTCGTTCCGGCATCTCGGCCCCCGGGTCGAGCAGATCCTGGCGCTCGCCGAGGAGCAGGGCGAGGCGATCAAGGCGTCGGCGACCGACGACATCGCCTCCCGGCTGGCCGAGGCGGAGCGGATCCGGGCCGAGGCCGAGGCGCACGCCCACAACGGCATCCGCGACTTCGAGATCGCCCTGGCCGCACGCCGGGCCGAGGAGGAGAAGGCCGACGCCGCCCGGCGGGCCGCCTCCGAGAAGGCGCTGGCGGCCGCCCGGCAGTCCGCCGAGCAGATGCGTAAGGAGGCCGAGGCGGTCCTGGCCCGGTCCCGTAACGAGGGCCGGCATCTGGTCGAGCAGGCCACCCAGGACGCCGCTCGGGCCCGCGCCGAGGTGGACGGTTACGTGCAGTCCACCCGTATGCAGGCCGAGCAGGAGCTCAAGGCGTTGCGCGAGAAGACCGGTCAGGAGCTGGCCGCGCAGCGGGCCGGGGCCGAGCGCGAGCAGGCCGATCTGAAGGCGGCCGTCGAGCACGAGCTGGCACTGCGCCGGCACTCGGTGATCGAGGAGCTGACCCAGATGCGGACCGGCGTCGAGAAGCAGTGCGCCGACCTGCGCAGCGAGGCCGACAAGTACGCCGAGGAGGTCCTTCGGCGTTCGGACGAGCAGGCGACGGCCGTACGCAAGGAGATCGCCGCCCAGCAGGAGAAGATCGCCCAGGCCGGCCGGGATCTGGAGGCCGCCAACGCCGAGGTGGCGAAGGCCGAGAAGCAGCGCGCGGCGTCCCAGGAGCAGGCACAGGCCGCCGAGAAGGAGGCCGAGCGGGTCCGCCAGCGGCTCGCCGATACCCAGCAGCAGCTGGAGGCGGAGCTGAAGCGGGTGGCCGAGGCCAAGCGCTCCGGTGAGGCCGCCGAGCGGCATGCCGCCGAGGTTCGCCGTCAGGTGCAGAAAGAGGCGAAGCGGGTGGCCGAGCTGGCCGCCGCCGCGGTCATGGCGGCCGCCGCCGACCCGGACGATCCCGACGCCGAGAAGCCCCCGGTGCCCCAGGCCGAGAAGCCGCAGGTGGAGCAGCCCGCGGCGGAGAAGCCGGTGGAGCCGGCTCCGGTCGCGGTGCAGCCCGCCGAGAAGCAGCCGGCCAAGGTCACCGCCTCGGCCAAGGTCACGGTCCCGCAGGCGAGCCGGGTGCCGGCCGACGCCGAGTGACGTCGCTGGCGAGGGTGGCCCGGCGGCGATAACCTCTGTCGATGTCCGCCGAGCCACCCGCGCCTGAGCAGCCTCCGGCCGAGCCCGACGAGGAGAAGCCGTACGGTGATCCGGGTCCGCCGCTGAACAAGCGGAACCCGTTCCTGCTCGGCTTCCTGTTCGGGCTCGGCGTGATCGTGGCGTATGCGCTGTTCCTCGGCGTGCGCAACGCCACCTCGATGCTCGTCCTGATCTTCATCGCGCTGTTCCTGGCGATCGGGCTCAATCCGGCGGTGACCCGGCTGCGTCGCTGGGGCCTGCGCCGGGGCGCGGCGGTCGCGATCGTGGCGCTCAGCGTGGTCGGACTGCTGATCGGCGGCCTGGTGGCGCTGATACCGCCGCTCGTCACACAGACCACCGAGCTGATCAACAACGCTCCGGACGTGGTGGAGAGCCTGCGCCGCAGCGAGACGGTCAACGAGCTGGTGCAGCGCTACGACATCGCGAACCGGGTGCAGGGCGCGGTGAACGCCGGGACGATCACCAACGCGCTGGGCGGCGTGGTGGGCGGTGCCCGGCTGCTGTTCGGCACGATCTTCAACATCCTGACCGTGCTGGTGCTGACGATCTACTTCATGGCCTCGTTCGACCGGATCAAGGCGACCGGGTACCGCCTGGTCCCGGCCTCCCGGCGGGAGCGGGTCACGCTGCTGACCGACGAGATCCTGAGCAAGGTCGGGGCGTACATGGTCGGCGCGCTGGCGATCGCGGTGCTGGCCGGGGCGAGCACGTTCGCCCTGGCGCTGGCCCTGGGACTGGCGTTCCCCTTCGCTCTCGCCGTGGTCGTCGCGATCTGTGACCTGATCCCGCAGATCGGCGCCACCCTCGGCGCCGTGATCGTCAGCCTGGTCGGGCTGGCGTCGTCACTGACCGACGGGATCGTCTGCCTGGTCTTCTTCCTGATCTACCAGCAGATCGAGAACTATCTGATCTACCCACGGGTGATGCGGCGGTCGGTCCGGGTCAGTGACGTGGCGGCGCTGGTGGCGGCCCTGCTCGGGGTCGGCCTGTTCGGCGTGATCGGCGCGCTGATCGCGATCCCGCTGGTGGCCGCCATCCAGCTGATCCTGCGTGAGGTGGCGTTCCCCAGCCTCGACGAGCGTTAATTCTTGTCGAAGGCCGCGACCGTACGGTCGGCGTACGCACTGGCGTCACCGGTCTCCATCGGGCCGTCCCAGGTCGTCGGCAGCGGGGTCGCGACGCCGGGCGCCACCCGGCGCACGATCTCGTCGAGGACCTTCTCGGCGTCGCCCACCCACAGGTGCTTGGCGCCGGCCATCGGCACCACCTCGGCCTGCGGGATGGCGGCGAACCTCTCGGCGGCCTCGGTGGGGCGCAGGTAGTCGTCGAACTCGGGGATCAGCGCGGTCACCGGCTTGCCGTCCTCGGCCCAGGCCGCCAGGTGCTCCGCCTTGCTGAACCGCAGCGGCGGGGAGAGCAGGATCGCGCCGGTGACGGCCGGGTCCAGGCCGTACATCAGGGTCAGGTCGGTGCCGAACGACCAGCCGACCAGCCAGATGTCCGGCAGGTCGGCGAACTCCGCGTACTCGATCGCGGCTGCCACGTCGAAACGCTCGTCGATCGCGTGCGAGAAGCTGCCGCCGCTGGTGCCGCGCACGCTGCTCGTACCGCGTGAGTTGAAGCGCAGCACGGCGAGACCGGCCAGCGCGGGCAGACGCCAGGCGGCCTTGCGGTAGACGTGGCTGTCCATCATCCCGCCGTGGGTGGGCAGCGGGTGCAGGCAGACGAGGGTGGCCACCGGATCGCGGTCGAGCGGGCGTGCCAGCTCACCCACGAGAGTGACACCGTCCGCGGTGTGCAGCTCGATGTCCTCGCGGTGGGCGGGGAGAATCGAGTTCGCACGGATCTGAGTCATGAATGAAGGCTTTCATCTCCGTTTTTCGGGTGGTGGGCGGGGCGGCCGGATGGTCACCGCCCATAGCGCGGGGCGTTGCGCGAGCGTTCCACCCCCGGAGCCCGGCGGTCACGGCCGCGCCAGCAGCCGGTGTGCCAGTGCCGCCGGTCGGCCATGTCGCCCCAGTCGTCGGCCGGCCACGCCACCACATGCGCCACACCCGGCCGGATGTCCTGCACGCAACCCGGGCACAGGTAGGTCTTCACGGCCGCCGCGCCGAAGATGGAGCGCACCATCCACTCGCCGTCCTGCCATTGCTGGACGCGCTGCTCGGTGATGCCGGGACGGTCCGCGGACGGTTCCTCTTCCTTCGACGGACGGCGGGGGTGATTTCGACGGGGGCTCACGGAGTCAAGCGTACGTAGTGACTCGCCGGTAACAATCGCCCTAGACTCGCGGACATGACGGCGACTCACGTTCCCGGCCTGCCCGTGATCGCGGACGGCCACCTGATCTCGACGAATCCGGCCACCGGCGAGGAGGCCGGCCGCGTGCCGGTCGCCGACGAGAAGGCCGTGACCGCGGCGGTCGAACGCGCCCGGGAAGCCGCCGTGTGGTGGCAGGGGCTCGGCTTCGACGGCCGGAAGACCAGGCTGCTCCGCTGGCGCTCATTGATCGTCCAGCGGATCGAGGAGCTGGCCGAGCTGGTCCACCTCGAGTCCGGCAAGCCCCTGGCCGACGGCACGATCGAGGCGGTCGCCGCGGTCGAGCACCTGGACTGGGCGGCCCGCAACGCCAAACGTGTCCTCGGCCCGCGCCGGGTCCGCACCCGCATCCTGGTCGCCGAGCACTCCGGGCATCTGGAATACCAGCCGTACGGCGTGGTCGGTGTGATCGGCCCGTGGAACTACCCGATCGTCACGCCGGTCGGCCCGATCAGCGGCGCGCTGGCGGCCGGCAACGCGATCGTCTTCAAGCCCAGCGAGTACACCCCGGTCGTCGGCCAGTGGCTCGCCGACACGTTCGCCGAGGTGGTGCCGGAGCAGCCGGTCCTGCAGGTGGTGCACGGGCTCGGTGACGTCGGCGGGGCACTGTGCCGCTCGGGGGTCAACAAGGTCTCCTTCACCGGCTCCACCGCCACCGCCAAGAAGGTGATGGCCGCCTGTGCCGAGAACCTGGTGCCCGTGGTGCTGGAGGCCGGCGGCAAGGATGCGCTGATCGTCGACGCGGACGCGGACGTGAACCTGGCCGCCGACGCCGCGGTGTGGGGCGCGATGACCAACGCGGGGCAGACCTGCATCGGCATCGAGCGGGTCTATGCGGTCGAGCCGGTCTACGACCGGTTCGTCGAGGCCGTGGTCGCCAAGGCCGGCAAGCTGCGCACCGGCGAGGAGATCGGCCCGATCACCATGCCGAAGCAGCTCGACATCATCCGCGACCACATCGAGGACGCGCTGGCCAAGGGCGGTAAGGCGGTCCTCGGCGGCGCCGACGCGGTGCAGGCGCCCTATGTGTCCCCGACCGTGCTGGTCGACGTGCCGGACGACTCGTCGGAGATCCGTGAGGAGACCTTCGGGCCGACGCTGACCATCACCAAGGTGCGCGACGCCGACGAGGCGATTCAGAAGGCCAACGACACGCCGTACGGCCTGGGCGGCTCGGTCTTCGGCAAGAAGAACGCGATCCGCATCGCCCGGCGGCTGCGTTCCGGCATGGTCGCCGTCAACGGGACGCTCACCTTCGTCGGCATGGGCAACCTGCCGTTCGGTGGCGTAGGCGAGTCCGGGTTCGGGCGCATCCACGGCGAGGACGGGCTGCGCGAGTTCGCCCGCGCCAAGGCGATCACGGTCCGCCGCGGCCCGTCGCTGCTGCCGGCCATGACGTTCGAACGTACCCCGGCCCAGGTCAAGCAGATCGTCAAGGCACTGCGCCTGCTGTACGGCCGCAAGCCCTAGTCTGACTGGGTGGTCGATCACCCAGCGGTACAAGTCGATGGTCTACAGGTGAGCTACGGCTCGACGCCGGTGCTGGTGAACGTGGGACTGACCGTCCCGGCCGGTGCCGGCGTCTGTGTGACCGGCGAGAACGGCATCGGCAAGTCGACCCTGCTGCGCTGTGTGAGCAGCCTTCAGCGGGCCGACTCGGGCACCATCCGGGTGTTCGGCGGCGAGCCCGGCGACAGCCCTGACTTCTGGCGGGCCGTCGCCACCACGGTCGAACCGCCCACCTGGTACCCCGGCCTGACCCTCCGCGAGCACGCCGAACTGGTGTGCCGCGCGCACGGCCAGACGGCGGACGACGCCGGCATCGACGAGGCCCTCGAACGGTTCGGGCTGGCCGGGCACGCCGACGCGATCCCGCCGTCGCTGTCCTCCGGGCAGAAGCAGCGCCTCACCCTGGCGCTGGTGCTGCTGCGCCCGAGCTCGCTGCTCATCCTCGACGAGCCGGAGCAGCGCCTCGACCCGGACGGCCGCGCCAAGGTGGCCGCCATGCTCGCCGAGTATCAGGCGGGCGGCGGATCCCTGCTGCTGGCCAGCCACGACGACAAGTTCGCGGTCGCCTCGGGCGCCGAGATCGTCTCCATGGAGCAGCTCACCGGGCCCGACCCCACCGCACCCGACCCCTCCGTGCCCGATCCCACCGTGCCCGACCCCACCGCACCCGACCCCACCGCGCGGGACGATCAGCCGTGACCGCCGTCGTCGCGCTCCGGCCGGTCCGGCGCTGGATCCGCCGCGCACAGGCCTCGCATCGCGACCGCGGCGAGCTGCTCGGCACCGTCTACACGGTCGTCTTCTCGATCGCCGTGATCGCGGTGATGGCCCAGGACACCCTGAAAGCCGTCTTCAGCCCACTCGTGCCACACCTCAGCGACGTGGGTGCGCTCGCCGCCGCGACCGTCTGCGCGGGCCTGCTGTTCCTCGCGCTGCGCCGGCTCGGACCGGTCTCGGTCACCCGCCCGGCCGCGTACTTCCTGCTCACGGCACCGGTGAGCCGCCGGCGGCTGCTGTCGCCGTCACTGCACGCCGCCGCTTTCGGTGCCGGCCTGGCCGGAGCGGCCGCCGCGTTCGGCGTCCTCGGCCACGCCGTTACGTCCGGATCCCTGCTCATGATCGTCACGGGCGCGCTTTTCGGCGTACTCCTGGCGCTTCTGGCTTCTGCCGCGCAATCGCGGCCGAGACTCGCGTCACTCGCCGATGCCACCGCCCGCGTCGCGCTCGCCCTCGGCCTGGCCGCCCTGGTCGCCGAGGCGACCGGATGGACGCCACCGGAGGTCGGCGGGGAGGTCGCGATGTCCGTCGTGGTCCCGGTGGTCGGCGCCCTCACAATCATCGCTTTTCTTTTTGGCGTACGGGACCTCGCGCGCACACCGAACGACGAGATCCTCGAGTCCGCCAAGACCGCCGGAACGCTCGCCGACTCGGTGTACGGGATTGAGCCCTCGTTCCTGGCCGAGATGCTGGAACGCCGTTACTGGGCACGCCGCCGCCTGCGTTCGACGACGCTGTCCCGCCGGCTGCCGCCGCTCACCGCCCAGGATCTGCTGCTGGCCCGCCGACGCCCGGCCCGCCTGTTGTGGACGGCCGCCTCCACCGCCATGCCGCTGCTGCTCGCCGGCGCACCACGCTGGGTCCTGACCATCGCGCTGCTCGCCGGAACCGTGATCGCGGCCCGCGCCACCACCGCCTCACTGAAGACCGACGCCGGCAACCCGGTGCTGCTGCGTCTGCTCGGCCTGACCTCCCGTCAGGTAGTCCGGCAGCGACTGTGGGTGCCGGCCGTGCTCGGCGCGGCCTGGGCCACCGCCGCCCTGGCGCTGCTGCAGCTGTCCGGCGCCCTGCCACCCGGCCAGTGGTGGCTGCTGGGACTCGCCGTCGGCCCGATCGGCGCCGCGTCGGCGGTGCGGGCCGCACGGGCCGGTTTCGTCCGCAACGACCTCATCCCCATCGACACCCCGATGGGCGCCGTCCCGACCGGCCCCGTGGTCTACGCCTTCGCCGGCGTCGACCTGCTGATCCTCACGCTGCCGACGGTGATCGTCCTGCTCCAGGACCTGCCGCTGACCCCGACGATGATCGCCGTCCAACTGAGCACGGCATGGCTCGGCATACAGGTCTACCTGTCCTGGACCACAGACCCGGAGCGCGTCGGCCTGTCCAAGTGATCACCTTCAGTCACGCCGTGGCGACACCGGCTCGCCGGCCGGATCCCCTCGATCGCCGCGGTGGTCAACTCTTTCGCAGTCGAGGTCCAGCCCGCCAGCGGTAGCTCGGCCCTGATCCCGGTGCCATCACGCGACTCGCGGGCCCGACTGAGACCTTGACCCCGGAATCGCTCTGGGCTTCCGTGGTCAGGGTGCGAGCCCGCCGGCCGTAGCTCAGCCGCGGAATATGGCTGCCGAAGGGTGGCTCGGTCGCGGCTCGCGATACGCCCCGGACCTTGGCTCCGCAGGCTCTGCAGACCGAGGGTAGGGGCTCGGCGAAAGCGCCGGCTTCGGTGGCCGTGCTCGCTTCCGCGGACGCGCTCGGATCTGCCGGACACGCTCGGATCTGGAGGACACCGCGCAGCCGTCGCCAGGTTGGCAAAGGACACAACCCTGACGAAGGGCGCCCGGCCTGGCCGATGGCCTCCCGCCCGCCAGTGGACGCCAGCCTGGCAAACGGCCTCCCGCCCGGCAGGAGGCGCCCGACCTAGCAGAGGGCACCAGCCTGGCAAACGGCCTCCCGCCCGGCAAATAGCCTCCCGCCCGACAGTGGACGCCAGCCTGGCAAACGGCCTCCCGCCTGGCAGGGGCACCAGCCTGGCAAATAGCCTCCTGCCCGGCAGGAGGCGCCCGACCTAGCAGAGGGCACCAGCCTGGCAAACGGCCTCCCGCCCGGCAAATAGCCTCTCGCCGACAGAGGGTGCCCGACCTCGCGGATGATGCCGACCATCGCGGATGGTGCTGGCCCGGCAGGCCTCGCCCAGTCTGGCGGGCCTCGCCCAGTCTGGTGGGCCTCGCGAGTGGGGTGAGGGCGCTTGCATTGGCGGTGTGCCCGACTGGCTAGGCGGGACGTGGTCGAGTTGGGCGGGTGGTGCGTCCACGGTGGGGCCGTTGCCGGGCTTGGTGGAAGGCATTGGTTTGGCCGGCATTGCCCGCCACTGACGGAATGGGCGCTCGTCCTCTTTCGGGGCCGTAACAAAATAGCGGCCTTCGACGAGACAGTTTGAACCTGACTCTTCCGTGAATCCCTGAAGATTCTACGAACGCGCTTCAGGCCAGCCGCTCTCGCCAGTGGCGAGGAAGACGGAGAGTGCACGCATATGCAGGTTCTGTCTGCGGTAACCGTCGCTGGGCGAACCCCATCGGTGCGGCCGGGAAGGAAATCACCGGGACCCGTTACCGCGACCTCCGTCCTGCGGGAACCACCCCCAAGCAATGAAATTCCATATAGAGCCGGTCGAGACACGGACAGCAAGGCCGGCCCCACACCATGATCAAGTCGCCGGGCCGTAGGCAACGACCGCTGCGTGCGAAGTGAGGCACCTCGTGTGACCGAACTGTCTGCCGCCGATCGCCCCGCGCTCCGCGCCTGTCGAAACGGCCCGCTCCGTGCCACCCGTTCCGAGTGGACTGCCTGTACTGCATCCGATGCTGGGATCGGCCCTGACGGGGCAGCCGTCCGAGCCGCCGAACTCCGCCGCAGCGAAACGACCGTAGAGGAGGAAGCAGAGTCGGGGGCAGGAACAGACGAGGAAGCGGCGGCCGAGGCAGAAGGGAAAGCAGAACGACAGCCAGCGGCAGAGGTAGAGGCAGAGGTACAGGCAGAGGTAGAGGTAGAGGTAGAGGCAGAAGGGAAAGCAGAACGACAGGCAGAACGGCAGGCAGGGGCGGAGGTAGAGGTCGAGGTAGAAGGGGAGGGCGAGGCAGAGGCAGAAGGGAAGACAGAGCGGACGGGCGAGGCCGAAACGGAGGCAGAGACGGATGCGAGGGACGAGGGCGAGGCGGAGGTAGCAGGGGATGCGTGGGCAGTGGCGGATGCGGAAACCGAAACGCAGGTAACAGGGGATACGGATGCAGATGATGACACCGAAACGGATGTAGCAGGGGAAACGTGGGCAGAGGCGGATGCGGAGGGTAAGACCGAAACAGAGGGAGTAGAGCCGGCAACGGCGGATGCGGAAACCGATGACTGCGGTCCAGCTGCCGGCAGATCCACGGCGGGTGGCGCCCCCGCAGTTACCGACCGGCTCCCAGCGGGAGCTGGCGATGATGGGGTGACGGAGTACCCTGCCTCGCGGTTCCGGCGCAGTTTCTCGGCATGCCGGCGCCGCAGTCCCCAGGAACGGCGTCGCTCATGCTCACGGCGGAATTCATCGCGGCTCGCAGAGTAATTTCGTGACGCGGTGCGATCGCGCATGGCGGCTGTTTCCGCTCGACTGAACAATGAAGCCTGCCCCATGCATCAATTGTCCCTAAACCCGATCAGGAACTGTCAGCAATGGATCATGCCAATTGTCCAACCGAGACGATGAACACATTGGTAAACTGTCGATGACGGCGAGGGGGGAGCCGCATGACCAACGCCAGATAGGTTCGGGGGTCAGGGCCTCCGGCAGCCGGGGAGCCGTGGCCGAGGTGTGCGATAGAGCTCGGATTCCGGGTTTGAGATGCGGCTGGCGGGCTGGACCTCGACCGGAGAAGGCTCACTAGAGCGAGCGGCCCGACAAGCGACCCGATCCGGACAGCGATCTCGCCGAACACGTTGTCGCAGCCCGCACGCCCGCAGCCCGGCCGCAGCCTGCCGCTTGCACGGCCACACACCGCCGCTTGCACGGCCACACACCGCCGCTTGCACGGCCCCACACCGCCGCTTGCACGGCCACACACCGCCGCTTGCACGGCCACACACCGCCGCTTGCATGGCCGCACGCCGCCGCCCACGTGCGGCCTCTCCATTCCTTCCTTCTGTCGCTCGCGCACCCAACTCGCGCTCAAGATCTCCCGACGACGGGGACGGGGACGGGGACGGGGACGGGGCATGGTCGCCCGACAACGGCGCGGGAGGGATCGTCGGGGCAGTTTGGGCCACGGTTCCGGATGAGCGGAGACAGCGGCCCGGACCAGCCGGGTAAGTCAGCCTGGCCGGCTCGGTCACCGTCTCAGCCGAAGCGGGGACAACGGGCCACAAAGTAGGTCCGCGGGGTGGATCAGCCGGGCGGGGCGCACAGATCAACCGGGCGGGACGGGGTAGATCAGGTCAGGCAGAGCGACCGGATCGACCAAGGAAGGGCAGACAAATCGGCCTGGCAGGACAGGTGGATCAGCCCGGACAGGGCGGGTACATCAGCGTGAGCAGGACAGGGGGCATCACCCTGGGCAGGGCCGGCAGGTCGGCCAAGGCGTGCGGAGGGGTGGGTGGGCGGTGAGGGGAGGCCTCAGCCCGTCAGGGGCGCTGGGGCCCGGGAGGGACCGCCTGCGTCGCCGGCGGAGCCCGGGTGCTCCTCGTAGCCGTACGAAATAATGGTTCTAGAAAAGGGTCAGCTCGTCGCGTTTCATGCCGCGTAGCGCGTCGTAGTCGACGACGACGCAGCGGATGCCGCGGTCGGTGGCCAGGACGCGTGCCTGGGGCTTGATCTCCTGGGCGGCGAAGACGCCCTGGACCGGGGCCAGTAGCGGGTCGCGGTTCATCAGTTCGAGGTAGCGGGTCAACTGCTCGACGCCGTCGATCTCGCCTCGGCGCTTCACCTCGACGGCCACCGAGCCGCCGCCGGCGTCCTTCAGCAGCAGGTCGACCGGGCCGATGGCGGTCATGTACTCGCGGCGGACCAGGGTGTAGCCCTCGCCGAAGGTCTCCGGGTGCTTGGCGAGCAGCTCCTGCAGGTGCGCCTCGACGCCGTCCTTGACCAGGCCGGGGTCGACGCCCAGCTCGTACGAGTAGTCCTGGAAGACCTCCTCGAGGGTGATCCGCAGCTCCTCGCCGGCCTTGTTGATCACCTTCCAGACGCCGGGGGCCTCCTGCAGCCTGCAGGGTGGGCTCATCCAGTTGAGAGGCTTGTAGGCACGGTCGTCGGCATGGATCGACACCGACCCGTCGGCTTTGACCATCAGCAGCCGCACCGCCGGGGGCAGATGGGCGGAGAGTTTGCCGACATAGTCCACGGAGCACTTCGCGATGACCAGACGCACCGCACGACGGTACCTGACGCGTCGCGCGGGCCCGGCGGGCGCCACGTGCGTGACGGTGCCATGCTCGTAGCGTGTTCGAAGTATTGACCGGTACCGGTCTCGCTGCCTCCGCCGGACTGAACGCCTACATCCCGCTGCTGACCATGGGGCTGCTGGCCCGCTACACCGAGGCCATCGAGCTGCCGTCCTCGTCGACCTGGCTGGCGAACGGCTGGACCCTGTCGATTCTCGCGGTGCTGCTGGCCATCGAGGTGGTCGCGGACAAGGTTCCGGTCGTCGACCATCTCAACGACGTGGTGCAGACGTTCGTCCGGCCGACCGCGGGCGGGCTGGCGTTCGGCGCGGGCTCGGCGTCGGAGACGGTGACGGTCTCCGATCCGGGCGCGTTCTTCACCTCGAACCAGTGGGTCCCGATCGTCTCGGGTGTCGTGATCGCCCTGATGGTCCACGGAGTGAAGGCGGCGTCCCGCCCTGTGGTCAACACGGCCACCGCCGGATTCGGTGCTCCGGTCGCCAGCACGGCCGAGGACATCGGCAGCGTGGTGATGTCGGTGCTGGCCATCGTGCTTCCGGTGCTGGTTCTGATCGGCCTCGGCCTGTTCGTGTGGGCGGCGATCTGGGTGATGCGGCGCCGGAACCGCCGGAAGAGGGAACGCCTCGGGAGTGTCGAGACCCGTCACCTGTTTGGTTGACTCTCGGGGTGCCCGCGATCGCCGTATCCGCATTCACCCTCAGCTGCTGGCTCGCCTGCTACCTGATCGGCCGGGATCCGGCCCGCGCCACACTGCGCTGGACGGCGACGGCCCTGGTGTCGTACGCCATCGGAGTGGCCGCCTGGGCCGTGGCTCCCGGTTCCTCGACCGCCGAGATCCTGCTCTGCATCCCGGCGCTGTGCTGGGCCGGCGCGGTGGTGTCGCTGCTGCCGCTGACGCCGGCCGAGCGGCGACCGATCGACCGCGGCGCCCTGCTGCTCGGCGCCGCGTTCCTTCTGATGATCATTTTCCTGCCGCAGGCGGGCCGGCTGGTCGTGCTGGCGCCGCTGGTCGGCGGGCTGAGCCTGCTCTGGCGGATGCGGGCACAGGTGACGCCGACGATGCTGACACCGGCGCTGACCGTGATGTCCCTGCTGTTCACGGCCGCTCTGGTGCTGCTGGTGTTCACCGACTCCGGTGCGATCGCGGCGGTGCCGGCGCTCGGTCTGAACCTGCTGGTGGTCGGCTACCTGATCGCGGTGGCGCACGCGACCGAGACCGGCGAGCGGCTGCGGCCCGATCTGCGGCGCTCGCTGGCCGCCGCGGTCGCCGTGCTGGTACTGGCCGGCATCCCGACGGCCGCCACGATGTTCCTGGTGCCGGACGAGGACGGGGTGGCGCTGCTGCAGTTCGTGGTGCTGGCCGCCGGCGCGGCGCTGGCCGGGCTGGGTTCCCAGGTGCGCCGGGCACTGGACCGGGTCGCCCTCGCCGACGAGCAGGCGCTGCGGACCGACCGGTCGGCGCTGTTCCTGAACGCGGACGCGCTGTTGCGGCGGCGCGAGCAGCGGAGGCTCAACACCATCGCCGAGCCCGAGTTCCTGCGGCTGACCCGGAGGGCACTGGTCGACTTCGGTGACCTGAACCGGCTGGCGCGCAGTCCGCTGACCGACCTGCCGTCGGTGGAGCGGCGGCTCGCGGGACGTGACGACCAGCCGCGGGCCCGGGCCCGGGAGCTGCGTGCGGTCCTGCGGGAGTGCGTCTCGGGGCTGCGACCGGCCGGGCCGTTCAGTACGACCGAGGAGTGGCGGTTCTACAACGTGCTCCAGTTCTGCTGTGTGCTCGGCCTGGATCCGTACGCCCGCCGCCCCCGACTGGACGGGGTGAGCCGGGAGGCCCGGCTGGCCGTCGACTGGTTCAAACGGTATGTGCCGAAGGACATCGCCAAGCAGTGGCAGCGGGAGGCCGCGATCGTGGTGGCCGAGCAGCTGTGGACCGATGTGGTGGGCCGGCGCCGCGCGCTGCCCTCGGCCGAGATCACGACACGCACCACGTAAACCTCCTAAAATGGTCTTTTATGGCTAATATCCCCGACCATGAGCCACCGCAAGGCGCTGGTCGCCGCGGTCCGGCAGGAGCTCGCCGAGGCCCGCGGCACCGCCCGCGCCGTCCTCGCCGCCGCCGAGTCGGCCCGGGGCGAGGCACAGCACCGGCGGCGGCTGGTGCGGGAGGCCTACGCCACCTGCCTCAACCAGCTGGCCACCGCCCGGGAGTCCGCCCGCCAGGACATCCAGGAGCGCTACCAGGATGAGGCGACCCGCCTCGCCGGGCACCTGCGCGGCCTCGCCACGATCAGCGCGACCGGGGCCGCGGGGGCGCCCTGGCGACTCTGGGCACCCAGCGAGCCCGAACCCGGCCGCCCGCCGGGCATGCTGCGCATCGGCACCATCAGCTTCGACGAGACGGCCTCGCTGCCCGCGCTCATCCCCCTGCTCGGCCGCGCCCACCTGCACCTGAGCGGGCCCGCCGCGACCCTCGACGACGTAATCACCGGGCTGCTGCTGCGGGCGCTGGGCAGCACGCGGCCCGGCGAGGTGGAACTGATCGTCTACGACCCGCAGCGACTGGGCACTTTCGGACAGCTGGGGCCACGGTTCGTCGGGCCGGACGGGTTCGGGGCACTGCTCGAGGAACTCGGCCGGCCCGCCGGCGACGAATGGCGGCTCGCCGTCCTGCTCGCCGACCCGACCACCGCCGACGAGCTGACCCGGGTGCAGCGGGTGCAACTGGACCGGATCGCGCGTACCGGGGTGGGCCTCGGGGTCCACCTGGTCGTTCGCGGCCTGGACCTGCCGGACGATCCGGCGGTCGAGCGGATCATGGTCCGGGACCGGGTCGCCGCGGTCGGCTCGCTCGGCCGCATCGAGGTGCGGCTCGACCCTCCGCCGCCGGCCACACTCTTCCGGGACGTGGCGGACCGCCTGCGGCAGGGCCCGCCACCGGCCCGGCTCGCCGATCTCGAACCGGCCCGGCTCTGGGACGAGTCCTCCCGGTACGGCCTGTCCGCCCCCATCGGCGACAGCACCGACGGCACGCTCGTCGATCTCCGGCTCGGCGACGATCCGCCGCACGCGCTGATCGGCGGCCCGCCCGGATCCGGCAAGACCAACCTGATCTACACCTGGCTCGGTTCGCTGGCCACCCGGTACGGCCCCGCCGACCTGGCCCTGTACCTGCTCGACTTCCAGGCCGGCGGCTCGTTCGCCCGGTACACGCCGGGCCCCCGCGACCCCAGCTGGCTGCCGCAGGTCCGGCTGGCCGGGATCAACGTGCGCGACGACCGGGAGTTCGGCCTGGCCGTGCTCCGCCACCTCGGCGAAGAGCTGCGCGGCCGGACCGCCCGCGGCGAGGACCTCGCCGACCATCCGCGGATCGTCGCCGTCGTCGACGAGTTCCCGGTGCTGCTCGACGGCCGGGACGCGATCGCCGACGAGGCCGTGGACCTGCTCGAGGACCTGGCCCGGCGCGGCCGCTCGCACGGCATCCACCTGATCCTCGCCACCGGGGACACCGCCGCCGTCCGGTCGCTGTGGGGCCGCCCCGCCCTGATCGCCCCGTTCACCCTGCGGATCGCCCTGCCCAAGGCCGTGCGGGTACTCGCCGACGACAACCTGGCCGCCTCGGTCATCCCCCGCCACCACGCGGTCGTGAACGCCGAGTCGGGGCTGGCCGGCGCCAACCGGGTGGTGCGGCTTCCCGACGCCGGCGACCCGGCCACCTGGAGGGCCACCCAGCGGCGGCTGTGGCGGTCCCGGCCGCTCGGCTGCGAGGAGCCGCGGCTGTTCGACGGGGACGCGGTGCCCCGGCTGCCGTCGGCGTACCGGCCGTCCGGACGGGTACCGACCGCCGACACACCGGTCGGCTCCTCACCCGGCGCCGTACTCGGCGAACGGATCGACGTGTCCGCCCGCCCGGCCCGGCTGCGGCTCGGCCGGATGCCCGGGCGCAACCTCGCGGTCCTCGGCACCCGCGCCGACGAGGCCTGCGACGTCCTGGCGGCGGCCGCGCTGTCGCTGGCCGCTCAGGGTCCGGCACACTTCAGCATCGTCTGCCTGGACCCGGACACCGAACGGGCCGCCGCCCGGCTGGTCGCCGAGCTGCCGGCGGCCGACTGGTACGACGCGTCCGACGTCCACTTCGACCCGCCCGTCTCCGAGATCCCCCGCTACCTCATCGGTTACGGCCTCGAATCGGCCGGCCCGGCGCACCGGCCCGCGCTGCGCGCCCTGCTCGACAGCGGCCCGTCCCGGCGGGTGCACGTACTCGGCTGGTGGCGGACGGTCAGCCGGCTGCGCGACGACCTGGCCGGCCGGTTCGACCCGATCGGCGCGTGGGTCGCCCTCGACGTGCACGGCTCCGAACTGGCACCCCTCTATCCACAGCCGGGCGGCCCGCTGTGGCGGCCACGGCCACGCCGCGCCCTCTTCTTCGACCGGTCGGTGCACCGCACACCCGAAGTGATCATCCCGTACGAGGTGAACAGTGACCACACATGACCGTCAGCCCCTGGGCCGCGACTACCAGCTGATGGTGAGCGCACTCGCCGACGTGACCCGCCGCCGCGACACCGAACTCGACGACGCCGAACAGGCCTACCAGGACAGCGCTGCCCGCGCCGCCGGCGAACTGGCCCGCGCCGAGGGCGAGGCGCTGGCCGCCGACCGCTGGGCCGGAGCCGCCGCCGCCCAGGTGCTCGACGTCGACCGGGAGGCCGCCCGCCTCTGGGACCAGCTGCGCCGGGCCCGTGGCCTGCGCGTCCGCGCTCTCGGTGAGCTGCCCGAGCCGGCGTCGGTCGAAGCAATGCCGCGGGTGGCCCTCCAGCGCCGGCCCGAGCCGGGCGAGGACGTGGTACCGGCGGGGCGCCAGTCCCCACGCGTGCTGCTCTCCCGGGCCGCCGACCGTATCGACGTCACCGTCCGCCCGGCCGGCGCCGCGGTCCCCCGCTGGGCGCTGCCGTTGCTGCCGCTGACCGGTGCGCTGAGCGCCTTCGTCACCGGGCTGGTCGCCGCCGGGCTGGTCACGTTCGGCGACAACGCGGCCTGGGGCGGCTTCCTGATCCGCGGTCTCGGGTGGCTCACGTTCCTGATCGCCCCGTCCGCGGGGGTGCCTGTCGCCGCCTGTCTCGTCCATCGCCGCCTGCGGGCGCGCATGGACATCGGCGGCATCGGCCTGACGCTGCTCGGCGGCATGCTCGCCGCCACCCTGCTCTCCCTCTCCTTCGCCGCGACCCGCTGAGGCCCTTCGGGACCGGTGGGCTGCTCAGGGCGTACCGGAAAAGGCACGCCGGGCACCGCGATGCGGGACCCGGCGTGCCACGTCCGGCCGGAGATCAGTAGGAGTAGAAGCCCTTGCCGGTCTTCCGGCCGAGGTCGCCGGCCTGGACCATGCGCTGGAGCAGCTCCGGCGGGAAGAACTTCTCGTCGGCGGTGTCGCGGTAGATGTTGCCGGCCGCGTTGAGCATGACGTCGAGGCCGGTCAGGTCGACGGTGGCGAGCGGCCCCATGGCGTGGCCGAAGCCGAGCTTCATGACCGTGTCGAGGTCGGCGGCGGAGACCACGCCCGACTCGACCAGCTTGATGGCCTCGACGAGGATGGCCGAGAAGAGCCGGTTGGAGACGAAGCCGGCCACGTCGCGCTTGACCTCTACACAGGTCTTGCCGACCTCTTCGGCGTAGTTGCGGGCGGCCGCGAGGGTCTCGTCGGAGGTTTGGTACCCGCGGACCAGCTCGACCAGCTTCATCATCGGAACGGGCGAGAAGAAGTGGATGCCGACGACCGACTCGGGGCGGCTGGTGACCGTGGCGATCTGGGTGATCGGGATGGCGGACGTGTTGGTGCCGAGGATCGCGCCGGGCTTGCAGATCTTGTCGAGGGCCTTGAAGACCTCGTGCTTGGCTTCCACCTTCTCGTAGATGGCCTCGACCACGATGTCGGCGTCGGCGGCCGCGTCCAGATCGGTGGTCGGGTTGATGCGGGCGAGGGTCGCCTCCACGTCGGTCTCGGCGATCTTGCCCTTGGCCGCGAACCGGTTCAGCGAGTCCCTGATCGCGGACATGCCGCGGTCGAGCGAGGCGTCGTCGACGTCGCGCATGGTGACCTGCCAGCCGGCCTGCGCCGAGACCTGCGCGATACCGGAGCCCATCAGTCCGGAACCGATGACCGCGAGACGACCTGCCATGATCCACTCCTTAGTCCGAGGCCGTCAGTTTAGCGGCGATCCTTAACGGAAGTTCAGCCCGGTTCCCGATCGGGGCCAATCGCCGGAAAACGCGCGCTCACGGTGCCAGACTGTGCCCATGGCCACGAGCGACGGCTGGTACCTGATCGGACCACTGATCGCCGTCGGTCTGGTCGGCTTTCTCGGCGCCGTCTTCTGGCGCATGGGCCTGCAACCCACCGGCGCCGAAACCGCCGCCGACGGACTGGCGATCTTCGGCGAACCGGACGATTACGGCCTGCTCTGGCCGGCCGCCGTCACCGACGAGCCCGAGGTCGCCGACGAGATCAGGCGGCTGCTGTCCGAGGCGGGCATCCGTGCCACCAAGGCGATCCGGCGTGACGGCCGGGTGAGTGTGCTGGTCTTCTCCGAAGAGGTGGAGGAGGCGCGGCGCCTGGTGGCGTCGTTCTGACTCTCTCAGAAGTCGAACGTGGGCTCCGGGACGTCGGTCCGCTCCACCTCGACACCCAGGTTCTCCAGGTCCGAGACGAAGTCCGGGTAGCCGCGGTCGATGTGGTGCACCTCGCCCACCTCGGTCACCCCGTCCGCGCACAGGCCGGCGATGACCAGCCCGGCACCGGCCCGGATGTCGGTGGCGCGCACCGGGGCGCCGGAGAGCCGGTCACGGCCGTTGACGACCGCGTGGTGCCCGTCGGTACGGATGTCGGCGCCCAGGCGCACCATCTCGTTCACGAACATGAACCGGCCGTCGAAGATGTTCTCGGTGATCAGCGAGGAGCCCTCGGCGACCGCGGCCAGTCCCAGCGCCATCGGCAGCAGGTCGGTCGCGAACCCCGGGTAGGGCAGCGTCACGATGTCGACACCGCGCGGCCGGTCGGCCATCACCACCCGGAAGCGGTTGTCGCCCGGCTCGACCCTCGCGCCCGCCGTCACCAGCTTGTCGAGGGCGATGTCGAGGAACTCCGGACGCACACCGTGCACGGTCACGTCGCCGCGGGTCATCACCGAGGCGAACGCCCAGGTGCCGCCCACGATCCGGTCGCCGATCGTCTCGTGGCGAACCGGCTTCAGCGCCTCCACACCCTCGACGATCAGCGTGGACGAGCCGGCGCCCTCGATCTTCGCGCCCATCTCGACGAGCATGTTGCAGATGTCGACGATCTCCGGCTCGCGGGCCGCGTTGTCGATCTCGGTGACGCCCTTGGCCAGCACGGCGGCCATCAGGATGTTCTCGGTCGCGCCGACGCTCGGGAAGTCCAGCCAGATCTTCGCGCCCCGCAGGCCGGCCGGTGCCGAGGCGATCACGAAACCGTGCTCGCCGGAGATCTCGGCGCCCATCCGGGCCAGGCCGGACACGTGCATGTCCAGGCCACGGGAGCCGATCATGTCGCCGCCGGGCAGCGCCACCCGAACGTAACCGCGGCGGGCCAGCAGCGGCCCGAGCACACAGATCGACGCGCGCAGCCGCCGGACCAGGTCGTAGTCGGCCTCGCTGCCCGGCTCCGCGGGCACGTCGATGATCGCCTCGGTGCCCTCGAGCGTGACGTCGCAGCCCAGTCGCCGCAGCACCTCGGCCATGATGGCTATGTCGGTGATCCGGGGGACGTTCGACACGACGCTGCGCCCCTCGGCCAGCAGCGCGACCGCCATCAGCTTGAGCGCCGAGTTCTTCGCCCCGCCGACCCTGACGTCACCGGCGAGACGGGCGCCGCCCTTAACCCTGATCACATCCACGCGGGCCATCGTATGGTCCCCTGCCCACCTCCGCCTCGTAGGGTGGGCCTCATGGCTGTGCATCTCACCCGTATCTACACCCGGACCGGCGACGCCGGCCAGACCAGACTGGTCAACAACGAGGTCGCGCCGAAGACCGCACCGCGGATCGCCGCCTACGCGGACACCGACGAGTGCAATGCCGCGCTGGGTGTCGCCCTCGCGCTCGGCGAGCTGCCCGACGACGTGCGTACGGTGCTCGCGGCGATCCAGAACGACCTCTTCGACCTCGGCGCCGACCTGGGCAACCCCCTCAGCGAAGACCCGCCGTACCCGCCGCTGAGGATCACTGAGGCGTACGTGACCAGGCTCGAAGGCTGGTGCGACGAGTTCAACGAGCGGCTCGCACCGCTGGACAGTTTCATCCTCCCGGGTGGCACCCCAGGCGCTGCCCTGCTGCACGTCGCGCGCACGGTGGCCCGCCGCGCCGAGCGCACCGCGTGGGCCCTCTACGAGCTCGAGACCGACCGCACGTCCGTGCTTCCCGCCAAGTACCTCAACCGCCTGTCCGACCTGCTCTTCATCCTGTCCCGGGTGGCCAACCCGTCCGGCGACGTGAAGTGGGTGCCGGGCGGCGTCAACCCGCGGTGATCCACCACATCGAGCTGTGGGTGCCGGACCTGGCCGGCGCCCTCCGGCCGTGGGGCTGGCTGCTCGGCGAGCTCGGCTGGACGCCGTTCCAGGAGTGGCCGGCCGGTCGCTCCTGGCGGCACGGCTCCCTCTACCTCGTGCTGGAGCAGTCGCCGGCCCTCTCCGGCGCCGTCCACGACCGGCTCGCGCCCGGGCTCAACCACCTGGCCTTCACCGCCGGTCCACCGTCGGCCGTGGACCGGCTCGCTTCGGCCGCCCCGGAACACGGCTGGTCGCCGCTGTTCGCCGACCGGTACCCGCACGCCGGTGGCCCGGACTGCTACGCCGCATACCTGGAGGACGCCTGGGGCTACGAGGTCGAACTGGTGGCCGATCCCTGACGGTGCCGCGATTCGGTCACCCTTTGCGGACCCTCCTCGATTGACCGCCGATTCTGTACGCGGCGAACAGCGCCCAACCGCAACTACGACTTCCCGGACTACACCGCGACGCAGGCGGTCCTCACGGCCCCAACGCGACCGCCGGGGCATATCCGGTGGTCAGCGTGGTGAACTGCGGCTCGTATACGGGCACAGATCACCACGCGGGTGGGGGCGGTCAGGGCAGCAGGGTGCCGTCGATGGTGGTCACGGCGTGGCCGGACAGGTGGGTGCGCTCGCCGTGCAGGGACACCCGGACCAGGCCACCGCGCGGTGAGGCCTGGTAGCCGGTCAGCTCGGTCCGGCCGAGGCGCCGCGCCCAGTACGGGGTCAGGGCGGTGTGCGCGCTTCCGGTGACCGGGTCCTCGTCCACCCCGACGGCCGGGCCGAAGAAGCGGGACACGAAGTCGTACCCGGATGCCGGATCCTCGGCCGCGGCCGTGACGATCACGCCGCGCCGGGTCAGCCGGGCGACCGCCCGCAGGTCGGGAGCGAGGGCCCGGACCGTCTTCTCGTCGGCCACCTCGAACAGCAGGTCGTCGGTGTAGGGACCGGTGTGCACGACCGACCGGTGCTCCGCACCGAGGGCGGCGACCAGCTCCGGATCGGCCTCGATCGGGCTGAGCGGAGCCGTCGGGAAGTCCAGCGTGATCAATCCACCGGCGTCCACGGAGGCGGTCAGGACACCGCTGAGCGTCTGATAGCGGACCGGACCGTCGAGGAGCCCACTCCGATGCAGCACGTGCGTCGTGGCGAGCGTGGCGTGCCCGCAGAGTGCCACCTCGACGAGGGGCGTGAACCAGCGCAGCGCCCAGTCCGCGTCCGACCCGGCGGGCAGCCGGTGCACGAAGGCCGTCTCGGCCTGGTTGACCTCGGCCGCGACGTTCCGCATCCACTCGTCCGGAGGGAAGGCGCCGGGCGGGAAGGCGCCGGAGTCCAGGACCACCACCCCGGCGGGGTTACCGGCGAACGGACGGTCGGTGAAGGCGTCGACGATTCTGATCCGCATACCGCCGACGTTACGAACTCAAGGGAATCCGCACGACGGCCAATCCGAAGAAGGCGGCGCCGACCGTCTCGAGCGGGCACGGGCCGAGAACCGGGTAGCCGGTCCGTAGAAGGCGGTCAGCCCTAGATCGGGCACGGGCCGAGAACCGGGTAGCCGGTCCGTCGAAGGCGGTCAGCCCTCGATCGGGCGGGGCCCGAAGACCGGGCGGCCGCGGAGGCTGCCGGGGTCTCGGGGCGGACCCGCCTCGAGCCAGGACAGGAAGCCGGTCACCGTGGTCTCGGCCATCGCGATCTCGAGGTCGGTCGCGCCGGTGCGGCAGCGCAGCACCACCCAGTGACCGGGCATGGTGAGCCTCTCGGGCCCGGACGGCAGGCGGCGTTCCTCGACGGTGAGCGCCCTGCGGTCGAGAACACGTTTCGGCCGGATCGCCAGGCTGAACATGCGGTGGAAGCGCAACTCGTCACCGACGAACTGGCCGACTCCGGTCGACCAGCCCCGGCCGGGCACCATGGTGCTGATCCGGACCTGCAGGCGAATGGTTCCGCCGCCGAGCCTCAGCAGCCGGCGGCGGAAGAAGATTGCGAAAAGGAGCGCGAGCAGCGCGACGACGCAGATTCCGGTGACTTCCAGAACCCGCATCGCCGGGGTCAGTGAGACTCGGGCGTGGCGGGCGTGGCGCTCTCGGCGAGCACCGTGACGCCGTTCGCGTCGATCGAGAGGAACCCGCCGGCGACGTCGTAGGTCAGCTGCTCGCCCCCGGCGAGCTTGACGCGAACCTGGGACGGCTCCTTGAGCAGGCCGAGCAGCGGCGAGTGACCGGGCAGCACACCGATCTCACCCTCGGTGGTGCGCGCGACGAGCATCTCGGCCTCGCCGGCCCAGACCTTCTCCTCGACCGCGACGACCTCGACGTGCAGCTGGTTGGCCACGCTGTTCCCCTCAGATGCTACGGATCCCTCAGATGCTACGAACCGAACGGGTGAAGTCTAATCGGCGGCGAACGCCGACGTGGTACGGGGTACCCTAGCTCTCCCCCGCGGCGTACTCCGGATTGTCGAGCAGGAACGCCGCGACCCGATCCTCGGCGACCGCCCGGAAGAAGTCGGCCGTGCCGGGGGCGAGCTGCTCACCGAGGTAACGCCCGCCGTCGTAGACGCCACCACCCGGCAGCTTGACGAGCGTCATGTCGTCGGTGTCGAGGTCCTTGAGCGCCAGGCCCCAGTCGATGATGCTGTTGCCGCCGCCGTCGAAGGTGAGCGAGTCACCGGCCGCGTCGAGCACACCGAGCAGCTTGCCGGGGTCGGTCACGACGTCTTTGCTCATCGCCTGCTCGGCCATCGCCTTGATGAACTGCTGCTGGTGCCGCTGCCGGTCGTAGTCGCCGTTGGGGAGCCCGTAACGCTGCCGGACGTAGTCGAGCGCCTCCCACGCCTGCAGGTGGTGGGTGCCCTTCTCATAGGTCTTCTGCGGGCCGGTGTACGGGTGATCGCAGCCCCCGTCGAGACACTCCGCGCGCTTGGGCCGCGCCTTGCCGTTCGGCTGCAGATGCTCGGACCTCACGTCCTGGTCGATCGTCATGGTGACGCCGCCCATGGCTTCGACGATCTTCTTGAAGCCGCCGAAGTTGATGATCGCACCGGCGTCGAACTCCGCGATGCCCGTGAAACCGCTGACCGTCTCGGCGAGCAGCTGGAAGCCCTGCCTCACGTCATGCGTGCCGTCGCCGGCGTCGCTCCCGTACGACATAGCGGAATTGATCTTTGCAGTGGTGCCGGCGAAGCCGGTCTTCGCGAAGGCCGGGATCTGCACGTAGAGGTCGCGGGGGACGCTGAAGAGAAAGACCCGGTCCATGCTCGCCGGCACGTGCGCCACGATGATCGAGTCGGAGCGCGGGGCCTGCGAGTCGTCGCGCGGGTCGATGCCGGCCAGCAGGATGTTGAGCGGCCCTTTGATGTCGGCGCGGTCGCGGCCGGAGCCCGACGCCGGGTCGCCGATCAGGCTCCCGGCGGCGTCGACCGAGCCGGTGTACCTGGCGATGAGCGCCTGGCCGGTGACCAGGACACCCCCGCTCGAGACCATCAGCACGCAGCCGAAGGCGGCGCTGAGTCTCGCCCACATGGGCGCGCGGCGACGTTTCCTCGAAGACTGTGGCACGCGAATCCCAACTCCGCCGGGCCGCCGAGGTGGCGGGCGACCATCACTCAAGCGAATGCGCGGACCAGCCTACCCGCGTTGAGCTGCGGAAACCCTGGAACGCGAAAACCGCGCCGGTTCGCACCGGCGCGGCTCACGTGTTGGAACTGACTACAACGTCAGCCCTTCATCAGCTCGTGCGCGTTCTTCTCGAGGTCCTCGAGACCACCGCACATGAAGAAGGCCTGCTCCGGGAAGTTGTCGTACTCACCCTCGGCGATCTTCTTGAACGCCTCGATGGTCTCCTTCAGCGGGACCGTCGAGCCGGGGACGCCGGTGAACTGCTCCGCCGCGTAGGTGTTCTGCGACAGGAACCGCTCGATGCGGCGAGCCCGCTGCACCGTGACCTTGTCCTCCTCGGACAGTTCGTCCATACCGAGGATGGCGATGATGTCCTGCAGGTCCTTGTACTTCTGGAGGATCCGCTGGACCTCACGGGCGACCGTGTAGTGCTCGACGCCGACGAACTCCGGGGCCAGGATCCGCGAGCTGGAGGCCAGCGGGTCCACGGCCGGGTAGATGCCCTTGTCGGAGATCGACCGCTCGAGGTTCGTGGTCGCGTCCAGGTGGGCGAACGTGGTGGCCGGCGCCGGGTCGGTGTAGTCGTCGGCGGGCACGTAGATCGCCTGCAGCGAGGTGATCGCCTTGCCACGGACCGAGGTGATCCGCTCCTGGAGCTCGCCCATCTCATCGGCCAGGGTGGGCTGGTAACCCACGGCCGACGGCATACGGCCGAGCAGGGTGGAGACCTCGGAACCGGCCTGGGTGAACCGGAAGATGTTGTCGATGAAGAGCAGCACCTCCTGGTTCTGGACGTCCCGGAAGTACTCCGCCATGGTCAGAGCGGTCAGGGCGACCCGCAGACGGGTGCCCGGCGGCTCGTCCATCTGGCCGAAGACCAGCGCGGTCTTGTCCAGAACGCCACCCTCGTCCATTTCCAGGATGAGGTCGTTGCCCTCACGGGTGCGCTCGCCGACGCCGGCGAACACGGAGGTACCGCCGAAGTTACGGGCAACGCGGATGATCATCTCCTGGATGAGCACCGTCTTGCCCACGCCGGCACCGCCGAACAGGCCGATCTTGCCACCACGCACGTACGGCGCGAGCAGGTCGAGCACCTTGATGCCGGTCTCCAGCATCTCGGTCTTCGGCTCGAGGTCCGCGAACGCCGGGGGCTTGCGGTGGATCGACCAGCGCTCGGTGATGTTCAGCGTCGACGGGTCGACGTTGAGCACCTCGCCGAGGGCGTTGAACACGTGGCCCTTGGTCACGTCACCGACCGGCACCGAGATCGGCGCACCGGTGTCGGTGACCGCGGCACCACGGACCAGGCCGTCGGTCGGCTGCATCGAGATGGTACGGAGCAGGTTGCCGCCCAGGTGCTGGGCGACCTCCATGGTCAGCGTCTTCGTGCCCTCGGAGAGGGTGACGTCGACCTTCAGCGCGTTGAAGATCGCGGGCATAGCGTCACGGGGAAACTCGACGTCGACGACCGGGCCGATGACCCGGACGACGCGGCCGACAGCGGTCTCCGCCTTAATGGGCTCAGCTACAGCAGTCATCACACATCACTTCCCGCCTCGGCCAGCGCGTTGGCGCCGCCGACGATCTCACTGATTTCCTGGGTGATCGCAGCCTGCCGCGCGGAGTTCATCTCGCGCGTGTACCGCTTGAGAAGGTCGTCGGCGTTGTCCGACGCGCTCTTCATCGCCCGCCGACGCGAGGCCGACTCGCTGGCGGCCGAGTCCAGCAACGCCGCGTAGATACGCGTGTTGAGGTACTTCGGCAGCAGCGCGTCGAGCAGCTCGTCGGCGTCCGGCTCGAACTCGTACGCCGCCTTGAGCTCGGAGGACTTCTTCTCCTCCTCCTGCTCCTCGACCTGAACCGGGGCGAGCGGCTTCGCGTTGGCGCTCTGCGTCATCAGGGACTTGAACTCGGTGCTCACGATGTGGAGCTCGTCCACACCCGCGATGCCCTCGGGCCCGAACGTCCCCTCGGTCGCCGAACCCGCCTGGAAGCCCTCGATCAGACCGTCACCGATGCGCTTGGCGTCGGCGAACGACGGGCGCTCGGAGAACCCGGTCCAGCTGGCGGCCACCTCGCGGCCCCGGAACGTGTAGTACCCGACGCCCTTGCGGCCCACGATGTACAACGCCACCTCCTTGCCCTCCGACTTCAGCTGAGCGATCAGCTGCTCGGCGGTGCGGATGGCGTTGGCGTTGTAGGCGCCGGCCAGGCCCCGGTCACTGGTGATCAGCAGGACACCCGCCCGCTGAACGCGCTCACGCGCGGTCAGCAGCGGGTTGTCGACCGAGGCGTTCGACGCGAGGGCGCCGAGCACCTTGGTGATCGCCAGCGAGTACGGCCGGGAGGCGTTGACCCGTTCCTGGGCCTTCGCGATCCGGCTGGTGGCGACCAGCTCCTGGGCCTTGGTGATCTTCTTGGTCGACTTGACGGTGCGAATGCGCCGACGCAGCGCCGATACCTGACCGGCGGCCATGCCTAGCTACCGCCCTGGAACGACTTCTTGAACTCGACGACGCCCGACTTCAGGCTCTCGATGTTGTCGTCGCTCAGCAGGTTCGTCGACTCGATCGCGGTGTAGGTGTCGCTGTTGTGCTGCTTGAACCACTGCAGGAACTCCTGCTCGAAGCGGCGCACGTCAGCGACGGCGATGTCGTCGAGCTGACCCGTGGTGCCGGCCCAGATCACGATCACCTGGTCGACGGTCGAGTACGGGGAGTACTGCGGCTGCTTGAGCAGCTCGACCAGGCGGACGCCCTTCTCGAGCTGAGCACGCGACGCGCGGTCCAGGTCGGAGGCGAAGGCCGAGAAGGCCTCCAGCTCACGGAACTGGGCCAGGTCGAGACGGAGGCGGCCGGAGACGGTACGCATCGCCTTGACCTGCGCCGAACCACCCACGCGGGACACCGAGGTGCCGACGTTGATGGCGGGACGCACACCCGAGGCGAACAGGTCGGTCTCGAGGAAGATCTGACCGTCGGTGATCGAGATCACGTTGGTCGGGATGAAGGCCGAGATGTCGTTGGCCTTGGTCTCGATGATCGGCAGGCCGGTCATCGAACCGCCACCCAGCTCGTTGGAGAGCTTGGCGCAACGCTCCAGCAGGCGGGAGTGCAGGTAGAAGACGTCACCCGGGTACGCCTCGCGGCCCGGCGGGCGGCGCAGCAGCAGCGACACGGCACGGTAGGCCTCGGCCTGCTTCGTCAGGTCGTCGAAGACGATCAGGACGTGCTTGCCGTTGTACATCCAGTGCTGTCCGATGGACGAGCCGGTGTACGGGGCGATGTACTTGAAGCCGGCCGGGTCGGACGCCGGAGCCGCGACGATCGTCGTGTACTGCAGCGCGCCCTGCGCCTCCAGGGTGCCCCGGATGCTGGCGACGGTGGAGGCCTTCTGGCCGATCGCCACGTAGATGCAGCGGACCTGCTTCTCCGGGTCGCCGGAGTCCCAGTTCGCCTTCTGGTTGATGATCGTGTCGATCGCGACCGTGGTCTTACCGGTCTTGCGGTCGCCGATGATCAGCTGGCGCTGGCCACGGCCGATCGGCGTCATGGCGTCGATCGCCTTGATGCCGGTCTGCAGCGGCTGCTTCACCGGCTGCCGGGCCATCACGTTCGGCGCCTGCAGCTCGAGCTCGCGGAATCCTTCGTTCGCGATCTCACCGAGACCGTCGATCGGCTTGCCCAGGGCGTCGACCACGCGGCCCAGGAAGGCGTCGCCCACCGGTACCGAGAGGACGCGGCCGGTGCGCTTGACCGGCTGGCCCTCCTCGATGGCGGCGTAGTCGCCCAGGATCACGGCGCCGATCTCGCGGACGTCGAGGTTCGACGCGACACCCAGGGTGCCGTCAGCGAACTCGAGCAGTTCGTTCGCCATCACCGAGGGGAGACCCTCGACGTGCGCGATGCCGTCGCCTGCGTCGGAGACGACGCCCACCTCTTCACGGGTGAGGTCGCTCGTGGCGGACGAGACGTAGCGCTCTAGCGCCCCACGGATCTCGTCCGAGGAGATGGTCAGCTCGGCCATCCTCTGCCTTCTCTGTCTAGCTCGGGACGTCACCGCCGCCGAGGGGGCTTCTCGATAAGGAATCGAGGGGAAAAAGCTATTAGGCGAACGCCTGCTTGGCCGCGTTCAGCTTGCGCAGGACCGTGCCGTCGTAGAGGTCGGAACCGACCCGGACGCTGACCCCACCGAGAACGGCGGGCACGACGTCCACCTTCAACGACACATCGCGCCCGTACAACGCGGACAGCTTGGCGGCGAGCGACTGCTCCTCGGCGTCGGTGAGCGGCTTGGCCACCGTCACGTAGGCCACCTCCCGGTCGCGTTTCTCGGCGGTCGCCTCGACCAGCCGGTTCAGCGAAGCCGCGAAGCCACGACCACCGAAGCCGGTCAACGCCACCTCGACGAGGCGGACGGTGGCCGGCTGAGCCTTGCCCTTCAGCAAGTCCTCGACCAGCTTAACGCGGACGCTGAGCGGGACGTTGGCGTCGCTCAGCGCACCGGCCAGGCCGGAGTCGCCGGTGGCGATCTGGCCGAACCGGAACAGTTCGTCCTCGACCTCGGCCAATTTGCCGTCCCGCTCCGCCGAAGCGAGGAGCGCGTCGACACCCAGGTGCTCCGCGGCGTCCAGCAGCTGTCCAGGGCGGGCGAAGCGGCCGGCCACCAGAGTGGCCACCGAGTCGACCGTGACCTGGGAGACCTTGCCGGACAGCAGTGATCCGATCAGCTCGGCCCGGTCGGAACCGGGCCGGGACGGGTCGGTCAGAGCCCGGCGCAGGCGCAGGTCCGTCCGCAGCAGGCCGGCCACCGACAGGATCTCGTCGGCAACCGTCGCCAGCTGCGCGGACGTGGCCGACGCGGTGTCCGCGACGAGCCGGTCCGACGCCTCGCCGTAGGCCTCGCGGCTTACGCTCGGCGACGTCATCAGCGCTGTCCCGCCGTGTCGAGGTCGGCGATGAACCGCTCGACGGTGCCACGGGTGCGGGCCTCGTCAGCGAGAGCCTCGCCGACGATCTTGCTGGCCAGGTCGACCGCGATGGTGCCGACCTCGGAGCGGAGCTCCCGCACGATGGAGTCGCGCTGGGCGGACAGCTGCTCGTTGCCGGCCGCGATGATGCGGTCCGACTCCTCGCGGGCCTTCGCCAGCACGTCCTGCCGGATGCCCTCGGCGTCGGCCCGGGCCTCGTCGCGGATGCGAGCGGCTTCGGTCCGAGCCTCGGCGAGCTGAGCCTTGTACTGCTCGAGCAGCTGGTTCGCCTCGGCCTGTGCGGCCTCGGCGCGCTTGATGCCGCCCTCGATCGCGTCCACCCGCGCCTGGAACGTCTTCTCCATCTGCGGGAAGACGAACTTGATCAGCACGAAGCAGAGCACACCGAACGCGACGGACCCGACCACGATCTCCTGCCATACAGGCACGATCGGGTTGTGCTCGGTCGCGCCCTCAGCAGCAGCGAGATAGGTGAGCATGGAGACCTCCCAACGAGGTGGAAAGGACTATCAGCCGGCCCAGATGAAACCGAACGCGATGCCCAGCAGCGCGAGCGCCTCGATGACGGCGAAGCCGATCCAGACGAACGGCAGGGTCAGGCGGGACGACTCGGGCTGGCGCGCCGTGGCCTGGATGTAGGCCGAGAAGACCAGACCAACACCGATGCCGGGGCCGATGGCGGCGAGGCCGTAGCCGATGGCGGCGGTGCTGCCCTCAACGGCGGACAGAAGCTCCATTACCAATTCCTCCTGGTATCTCGCGTGACTATCACGCGGGACGACAACGGGGTGTTACGAGTTGCGGTGGTACTCAGTGCTCGTCGGCGAGCGAGCCCTGGACGTAGCTCGCCGTCAGCACCGTGAAGACGTAGGCCTGGAGGCAGATCACCATGAACTCGAGGAACGTGATCGCGATGGTGAGCACCCAGGACAGCACCGAGACCGGCGCCAGCAGCACGTTCGCGTTGATCATCGCGAAGCCGCCGAGTGTGAACACGAGCAGCAGCATGTGGCCCGCGAACATGTTGGCGAAGAGACGAACCGCCAGCGAGAACGGCCGGACCAGGAAGTTCGAGAAGATCTCGATCGGGACCAGCAGCGGCAGAATGCCCAGCGGGGCGTTCGGGACGACCGCCATCTTGAAGTAGCCGATGCCGTGCTTCCGGATGCCGACCCAGATGAACATGACGTAGCTGACCACCGCGAGCACGGCCGGGAAGGCGATGTGCGACATGGGCGAGATCTGCACGAGCGGCAGGATGCCGAAGAAGTTGTTCACCAGGATGAACATGAAGAGCGTGGTCAGGTACGGCGCGAAGCGCACACCCTGCGGGCCGATCATGTCGACCGCGATGTTGTTCCGCACGAAACCGTAGATGCTCTCGGCGAGCCACTGCTTCTTCGTGGGTACGAGCTGCGGCTTCCGGTACGACATCAGGAAGAAGATGATGATCGCTGCAACCGCCACCCAGACCAGGACCGTGATCTTGGTGAACCAGTAGGCGTTGTGCTCGCCCCACGGCAGGATGCTGGGCAGGTAGAAATCCTCGACGCTGGGCGGGAACGCCGCCGCGAGGACCGTCGACTGACCGATCACCATGGCCCTTTCCTGTCAGGCGCCGAGACGGCGCACGATGAGGTACACACCACCGGCGACCCCGAGGACCGCGCCGATCCCGGCGAAGATGCCCGTGGTTCCGACGAAGTAGTCGACAAGCCAGCCGATTCCACCCCAGACGAGAATGCCCGCGATGAGATATGACAACGCGGTCATCCCTGCGCCCGTGTCAGGCGGCTGGTTTTGACCGTTGTCACCGCGGGGATCGTGGGGAGGTTTCTGGCCGGTCATGACGGCCCGAACGATATCAGCAGGAAACACGAAGCTAAGCGGGACCCCCCGCACAACCGTAGTTGTCCAGGCGTCAGGGGTCTCGCAACTGACTGGACACGGTACTCCTGTCGCGCCAAATCGGAACACGGCACGTGCGGAGAGGTCACCGAATCGTGGTCGGTTGCCCGAAAATCACAACGTTGACTAGGTGGTTCGAGGTGTCCTAGATCACTTCCGAGTGGTGCGCAGGTGGACCCACCAGGCCTGGACCCCGGTCCAGACCACCACGGCGGCGACGATGCTCCACCCGAGCGCCTTCTTGCCCTCCCAGTCGCTGCTCACCCCGAAGGCCAGCACGACTCCCAACAACGTGTATTTCACCACATAGGTGAGCATCCCGAGGGGCATCAGCAAAGCCGGCCGGACGGTATCCGCCCAGGCGATCACCAATGTGGACAAGGTGTAACTGAACGTCACGATCAGAACGCCGGCCGCCGCGCCCACCGCCGCCTGCGGCCCGGCCGCGAAGAACGCCGCCGAGACCGCGAACAGCAACAACGCCGTCGAGACCGCGGTCAGGACCGGGAGATGTTCGACCTTCCAGCGCGGATCCTTCGCAACCGGATCCGCCGGAGCCCCACTCACCGCTCCACCCCTCACCGACAACCGACATCACCGGCCCGGGCGGCCGATGGCGCGTCACGCTATCACCGTGCCCGGAACGCGCCGGAATCACGTCGGCGCACCGTTAGCGCTCGTTAAGGTCGCGTTCCCGGAAATCTCGCCGGGAATTCGATCCCCGCCCGATTCAGCGCGCCAACGCGGAATCCACCGGCAATTCCGTGTCGAGCGGATAGGGCGGGAAGCCGCCGACGATCTCGCGCACCTCGTCGGCCGCCTCGCGGATCACCGCCTCCCCGGCCGTGGTCGGTGTGCCGTCGCGTACCACCCGGCCGATCAGACCGGCGATCCGCAGCATCTCGCCCTCGCGCATCCCCTGCGAGGTCACGCTGGGCGTGCCGACCCGGACACCCGAGGCCACGGCGGGACGCTCCGGGTCGTACGGCACCGGGTTCTTGTTGAGGGCGATGCCCGCCCGGGCGCACCGCGCCTCGGCCTCGCGCCCGGTGACGCCGACCTCGCGGAGGTCGAGCACCGCGAGATGGTTGTCGGTGCCGCCGGTGACCGGGCGCATGCCCTCGCCGGCCAGTCCGCCGGTGAGCGCCCTCGCGTTGCGGACCGTCTGGTTCGCGTACCCGCGGAAGGCCGGTGTGCCGGCCTCCCGGAACGCGACCGCCTTGGCCGCGATGGTGTGCATCATCGGACCGCCCTGGGCAAACGGGAAGACCGCCTTGTCGATGCGCTGCGCCAGGTCACCCCGGCAGATGATCATGCCGCCGCGCGGGCCGCGCAGCGCCTTGTGCGTCGTTCCGGTGACCACGTCGGCATGCGGCACCGGCGAGGGCACCGCCCGCCCGGCCACCAGGCCGATGAAGTGCGCCGCGTCGACCAGCAGGTATGCGCCCACCTCGTCGGCGATCGCGCGGAAGCGGGCGAAGTCGATCAGCCGCGGGTACGACGTGGCGCCACAGATGATCAGCTTGGGCCGATGGGCCAGCGCCAGATCGCGTACCTCGTCGTAGTCGATCTCCTCGGTGTCCGGGGTGACCCGGTAGGCGATCGGGTGGAACCACTTGCCGGAGAAGTTGGCCCGGCTGCCGTGGGTGAGGTGGCCACCGTGCGGCAGGCCCATGGCCAGCACCACGTCACCCGGCTCGGCCAGCGCCGCGTACGCCGCCAGGTTCGCGCACGCACCGGAGTGCGGCTGCACGTTGACGTGCTCGGCGGCGAACAGGTCCTTGGCCCGCTCCACGGCCAGCGTCTCGGCCCGGTCCACATTCGCGCAGCCACCGTAGTAGCGCTGCCCCGGATATCCCTCGGCGTACTTGTTCGCCAGGGTGGAGCCGAGCGCCGCCAACACCGCCGGTGACGTGAAACTCTCGCTCGCGATCAGCTGGAGCGTGTCCCGCTGGCGGGCCACCTCGTCGACGAGCACGGCCGCGATCTCCGGATCGTCGCTCTCCAGCATTGCGAAGTCCGGCCCCCAGAAGGTGCCCACGTGCAAGAGCATATGGCTTACGACCCCCCGTCCGTGGGCACACTCTGGTGTTATGCGGTGCTTGGTGACCGGCGCGACCGGCTACATCGGGGGGCGGCTGGCCCCCCGGCTACTCGAGGCGGGACACGAGGTTCGATGTCTCGCCCGCAGCGCGGCACGTCTGCGGGACGTGCCGTGGGCGGGCCGGACGGAAATCGTCGAGGCGGACCTGTCCGATCCGGCCACCCTCCCGGCCGCTTTCGAGGGCGTCGACGTCGCGTACTTCCTGATGCACTCGCTGGGCCGGCCGGACTTCGAGCAGCTCGACCGGGAGGCCGCCCGGAACTTCGCTGCGGCGGCGCGCGCGGCGGGCGTACATCGGATCGTCTATCTCGGCGGTCCGGAACCGCCCGCCCACGAGCGGCCCTCCGCCCATCTGCGTTCCCGGGCCGAGGTGGCCCGCATCCTGCTGGACAGCGGGGTGCCGACGGTGGTGCTGCGGGCGCCGGTGATCATCGGCTCGGGCTCCGCGTCCTTCGAGATGCTGCGCTATCTGACCGAACGCCTTCCCGCCATGGTCACGCCCCGGTGGGTCGACAACCGGATCCAGCCCATCGCGGTACGCGACGTCCTGCGCTACCTGATCGGCGTGGCGACCCTTCCACCCGAGGTCAGTCGCGGTTTCGACATCGGCGGCGCCGAAGTGCTGACCTATCGGGAGATGATGCAGCGGTACGCCCGTGTGGCCGGACTCCCCCGCCGCGTCATCATCCCGGTTCGCCCGCTCAGCCCGTGGCTCTCCGCACACTGGGTCGGCCTGATCACCCCGGTGCCGAACAGCATCGCCCGTCCGCTGGTCGCCAGCCTGATCCACGAGGCGGTGGCACACGAGAACGACCTGGCCGAACTGCTCCCCGGCCCCGCGCCGCTGGGTTTCGACGAGGCGGTCCGGCTGGCCCTCGGCAAGATCCGCGACGCCGACGTGGAGACCCGCTGGTCCACCGCGTCCGGCCTGAACCCGTCGGCCGAGCCGCTGCCCAGCGACCCCGACTGGTCCGGCGGCAGCATCTACGTCGACGAGCGGACCCGTCCGGTGGGCGCGCCGGCCGACCGGCTGTGGCGGGTCATCGAGGGCGTCGGCGGCGAGAACGGCTGGTATTCGTTCCCGCTGGCCTGGTCGGTGCGCGGCTGGCTGGACCGGCTGGCCGGCGGGGTCGGGCTGCGCCGCGGCCGGCGGGACAAGCACCGGCTGCGCGTCGGCGAGGCGCTCGACTGGTGGCGGGTCGAGGAGATCGAGCCGGGATCGCTGCTGCGGCTGCGCGCCGAGATGCGGGTACCGGGCCGGGCCTGGCTGGAGATGCGCGCCGAACCCGACGGCGACGGCGGCAGCGTCTACCGCCAGCGGGCGGTGTTCCTGCCACGCGGGCTGGGAGGGCATCTGTACTGGGCGTCGGTGCTGCCGTTCCACGGGATCGTCTTCAACGGGATGGCCCGCAACATCACCCGGACCGCGGAGACGTCAGGCGGCGGCCCGTGACAGACGGTCCCGGACGGCGAGCCAGTCCTCGGTCGCGGGCGGTTGCTGGATGAGGATGGTGGGAAAGCCCTGGTCGTCCAGCCGGTGCAGGGCCGCGTACAGATCGGCGGCGTACTCCCGCGGGTCGGCGGACAGCACTTCGGTGCCGTCGGTCCCCTCGTAGGACAGCACCGCGATCGGCTCGGTGAGATCCGACCGATCGACGGCCCGCACGTCCTCGCAGAGGACGACCTTGGCACGCGGCGCGTAGTGCCGGCGGCTCATGCCCGGAGACGGCCGGGCCTCGCCGTCCTCGGTCTCCGCGACGGGCAGCGCGATCGGGCCGACCGCGTCGCGCAACACCCGCAGAGCGAGCGCGCCCGGGCGGAGCAGTCGCGGCACGTCACCGGTGAGATCCAGCACTGTCGACTCGATGCCCCACGAGCTCGGGCCGCCGTCCAGCACCATCGGGACTTCCGGCAGGCTGCTGATCACATGCTCGGCCGTGGTCGGTGAGATGCCCTCGGAGCGGTTCGCGCTCGGCGCGGCCAGTGGCAGTCCGGAGACCCTCAGCAGGTCGAGCGCCACCGGGTGGGCAGGCACCCGGACCGCCACGGTGTCGTTGGACGCCCCGATTCCCGGCAGGTGCCGCGCTCTGCGGACGACCAGGGTGAGCGGACCGGGCCAGAATCGGACGGCCAGTTCCTCCGCCTTGTCCGGCCAGTCGGCGGCGAGGGCACGGGCCGCCGCGACATCCACCACATGCACGATCAGCGGGTTCCAGGTCGGCCGGTTCTTCAGCCGGTAGATCTCACCGACCGCCTTCTCGTCGAAGGCGTCGGCGCCGAGGCCGTAGACGGTCTCGGTCGGGAACGCCACGACCGAACCGGACCGCAGCAGATCGGCCGCGCGATCCAGCCCCTCGGCGTCCGGCGCGACGATCCGGTCGCGCCACAGGTAGACGTTCACGGCAGCAGGAGCGCGGCGAACGGCATCGTGGTGTCCTCGATCTCGTCGGCCACCCGCTGGAACGTCTGGTCGCCGCGCCCCCACGGGTCGTCGAGGTCGTCGGCGGGCTGCGCCGGCTCGGTACCGCGCAACACGGCCACCGCCTCGACGATCGCCGTGCCGCGGGCCCGGACCGAGTCGGGTTTCGGCTCGGCCGGCGGCAGCGCGGCGGTGTCCACCGCGCTCAGCAGGCGGCCGAACTCACCGAGGACGAACGTGCGGGCGGCGGCGTCGGGACGCAGCGCCACCACGTAGTCGTACTGGTCGGCGGTGGCCGTGAGGATCAGGTCGGCCTCGTCGATGAAGTCGCCGCGCAGCTTGCGGGCCAGGAAGTTCTCGTCGGAGCCGCGGCGGGCGCGGACCAGCCGGGCGGCCGGCGGATTCATCTGTTCGCCCTCGTGCCAACCGCCGGTGCCTGCGCTGACACTGCGCAGCAGCTGAGCGCCGTCGGCGTCACCGGCGCGCTCGCGGACGGCCCGGGCCAGCAGGCGCTCGGCCATCGGGGACCGGCAGATGTTGCCCATGCAGACGTGCAGAACGGTGAACATCTCCGCGTCAGCCCTGCCCGTCGACGAGGTCCGGAACGACGTCACGAAGTTTCTCGACCGGAATCGCGCCGGCCCGCAGGATCCGCGGCACGTCACCGGTGACGTCGACGATCGTGCTCGGCGCGGGATCGGCGGCGGGACCCGCCTCCAGATAGACGCGGACCGCGTACTCGAGCTGGTCGCGGGCTTCCTCGGCGGTCAGCGGAGCGGCAGCGCCGAGCTTGTTGGCGGTGGTCACGGCCATCGGGCCGACCTCGCGCAGCACCTCCAGCGCGACCGGGTGCAGCGGCATCCGCACGGCCACCACGCCACCGGTGTCGCCGAGGTCCCACTGCAGGCTGGGCGAGTGCTCCACGATGATGGTCAGCGCGCCCGGCCAGAACGCGTCGGCCAGGTCACGTGCCGCGCGGGGCAGCGAGTAGACCAGGCCGTCGAGGGTGTGGCGGGAGCCGACCAGCACCGGCGGCGGCACCCGGCGGTCCGAGCCGCGGGCGTGGTGCAGCTGGGTGATCGCGTGGGTGGCGAACGCGTCGGCCCCCACCCCGTAGACGGTGTCGGTGGGGAGCACCACGAGCTCGCCACTCTTGGCCGCCTCGACAGCGGCGGCGATGCCACGGTCCCGGTCCGTGACGGTGGCACAGTCGTAGAGCATCACGAGATGCAGTGTGCCATGTGACTATCCGGCGTCCCACCGGCGGCGGGCCGTCGCGTACCGCGGACGGCCGGTGAGGTCGTCGTGCGCGGTCACCTCGTCGAACCGCCCGTCGGCGCGCAGCAGCGCCGGAACCGCCTCGCCGTGCACGTCGTCGTGCTCGATGCCGAGCGCTCCGCCCGGCCTGAGCAGGGCCGCGGCCAGCTCGATCACCGGCCGGATCACCTCCAGGCCGTCGCCGCCGCCGAACACCGCCTCGGCCGGGTCGTGCTCCGCGACCTCCGGCGGGACCGCGGTGCCGTCCGGGACGTACGGCGGATTGCAGAGCAGCACGTCGACCGCACCGTGCAGTTCGGACAGCAGTCGCGGATCGGTCACGTCGCCTTCGACGACCTCGACCACCGGGTACGCCGAGGCGTTGCGCCGCAGCCACGGCAGCGCCGCCGCGGACCGTTCCACGGCGATCACCCGGCCGGCCCGCGTCTCGTCGGCGATCGCGATCGCGATGGCGCCACTGCCGCTGCACAGGTCGACCACGAGCGCGCCCGTCCCGGTCCGCTCGGCGCCCCACCCGGCCAGCAGCTCGGTCTCCGGCCGCGGCACGAAGACACCGTCGCCCACCGCGAGCTCCACGTGCCGGAACGCGGCCGTGCCCAGCAGATGCTGCAACGGGATCCGCTCGCGGCGCCGGGCCACCAGGTCACGGAACCGGGCCAGCTCGCCCGCCCGGATCGAGTCGATCAGCAGGAGCCGCCCCCGGGACACGCCCAGCACGTGTGCCACCAGCAACTCGGCATCGACCCGGGGCGATTCGACTCCGGCTTTTGCGAGATCGACGACGGCCGCTGCCAGCGCCGGGGTCAGGCGCGCCCGATCCGTGTCCTCGCGGGGGTGTTCGTGTCGCGGTGTCACGGCATAATCATGGGACGTCGCGCGCCGGGGGTCGTCGGCGGGACGTGCCTAGGCCGTGGGAGGCGCCTGGTGGGTTGGTTGGACCAGCTCGCGGAACACGTCGAGGACCTGCGTCATGCCGGTCGCCTGCAACAGGACGGGCAGTCGGCGCTCGCCCTCCCGATCCTCGACGGGGTTCTCGCTTCCGGGACCGATCCGGCCACCCGGGCGTACGCGCTGGTCCAGCGCTTCGGTGCGCTGATCAACCTGGGCCGGGCCGGTGAGCTGCCCACCGCGATGGCGGCGGCCGTCGAGGCGGTCCGCGAGGTGCCCGACCCCTACCTGCGCGGCCAGATGCACGCGTTCGCGGCCCTCGCCGCGCATCTGCAGAGCAACCTGGACCGCGGCGTCACGCACCTGGTGCAGGCCGCGCGGGCGCTCGCCGCGGTGCCCGACCGGGACGCGGAGACGGCCTGGGGCTGGCACGACCTCGCCATGGCCTACTCCTACCTGGGTTTCCACGGCCAGGCTCTGACCGCCGTCGAGCAGGCCCGGGAGATCGGTGCGGCGGCCGGGCTGGCGCCCGAGGTGTTCGCCGCGCCCGGCATCCGGCTGCGCAACGCGGTCGCCCTCGACCATCACGGCGACACCGACGGTTGTCTGCGGGTGCTGCGCGACATGGACGCCGAGCTGTCCCGCTATCTCGCCACCGACCGGCTGCGGCCGGGCAGCCGCACGGTCTACGGCTACGCCCTGGCCCGCCGTGCCGCGGTCGGCGAGCCCACCGTGTCCGAGGCGGCCCGCTGGCTGACCGGCGGAGGCGACAGTGCCCGCACCCGTGACCTGCGGCATCTCGGTTCGGTCTGTCTCTCGATCGCGGCCGGCCGCCCGCAGCAGGCCCTGGCCATGCTCGCCGCGGTGCCGGTCTCGGCCGAGGTGCTCGGGCCCGCGGAACCCGCCCGGCTGCGCAGCATGTGCCACGCGGCCGCGGGTGACCACGCCGCCGCCCACTCCGCCGACCGGTACGCGTTCCGCCTCGCAGCGCTGCGCATCGACCAGCTCCGCGACGGTTACCTGGACGGGGTGGCCGCGCGCCTGGACGCTCAGGAGACCCATCGCGATCCGGGCCGGTACGGCGACGAGACCCTCACCGATCCACTCACCGGCCTGCCCAACCGCCGTCAGCTCGAGCGGTACGTCGACTCCCTTCTCTCGCGCGGCGAACGGGCCGCCGTCGGTCTCTGCGATGTGATCGGATTCACCACGGTCAACGTCCGGCACGGGCGGCACTGCGGTGACCTGGTGCTGCAACGGATCGCCGGTGTGCTGCACCGGGTGATGCGGCGCGGTGACTTCGTCGCCCGATTCGCCGGCGACGAATTCGTCCTGGTCCTGCCCGGAGCCGGGCCGAACCAGGCGGCCGAGGTGTCACGCCGGATCGGCGCTGCCGCGACCGCCGAGAACTGGCAGGCCCTGGTGCCGGGGACCTCGGTCGGCCTCGCCTCGGGCTGGTCGGAGGTCGGCACCAACGGGCGTGGACTCAGCGCGGCACTGGCTGCCGCGGCCGCGAGCAGGAAACCCACATGACCATGGCCGTGATCGATCTCGGCGACGTCAGCGACTCCCCGGCCGGACCGGACGACTATCCGGACGGCGGCCGGCGCCGGAAAATCGACCGGGCGGCCGCCGGCCGCTGGATCCGCGGCGTGATCGCGGCCGTCGCGGTCCTGGCGCTCGGTGGCTCCGGGCAGCCCGGCCCGCCCGTGCTCCATCAGGTGTGGTCGACCCCGTTCTCGGACATGGACGCCATGACGGTCCTCGGCGGCTCCGTCTTCCTGTACCGCTCGGTTCCCGGCGGCGAGTCCGAACTGACCGCCCACGATCTCGCGACCGGGACGACACGCTGGAGTCGCCGCACCCCCGGTGACCCGATCTGGATGACGACCCTGCCCCGGGCAGGCGTGCTGCTTCTACCCACCGGTGAGGAACTCGTCGAACGTCAGCTACCCGATGGTGGCTACCTCAGCTACGTCCACAGCGGCAGGTTGACCGCGCTGGATCCGGTCACCGGCGAGCAGCTGTGGGAGCACGACGGCATGCAGACCGGCGAGGAGACCGGCGATTCGCTGCTGCTGTTCGAGCGGGCCGAGAACGGCCGGTTGACCACGCTGCGGTTGATCGGCACACGGACCGGAGCGATCCTCTGGGAGCGTGCGGCGCCGCCCCTCGCCGAGAACGTCGCGGTCCTGTCGGAGGCCGGCGTGCCGTCACGTGTGGTCACCGCGTCGAACGAGGGCGAGCTGACCATGTCGGCCTTCTCCGACGGGCGGCCCCAGAGTTCCGGGAGGGTGCCGTGGACCCCGGTCTCGGCGGCGAGCGGCGAGGGCAGCCAGCTCACGACGGCGGGTGGCCGGATCCTGGTCATCACCAACGGCTCGCAGCAGAGCGAGGTCACCGCCTACCACCCGGACGACCTGCGCCGTCTCTGGTCGCGGGTCATGCCCGGCTGGACCTACGCGGAGACCTGCGGCCCGCTGATCTGCCTGGGCGCGTCCGGCAACTTCACCTCCGCGGTCGACCCGGCCACCGGCGAGCAGCGCTGGGATTTCCTGGGCAACTCGTTCAACGGGATACCGGTCGGCGAGGGCCGGCTGTTGATGAGCACCGGAGACACGATTCCGAGCCAGGCGATCCTCCACGTGGCGACCGGCCGCCAGATCGGGCCCTCGGTTCCCGGTTATGTGACCTTCCGGGACCGCGGGACCGGCTCGCTCATGCTGCTCCGGGGCCTCTACCCCGACCCGGAGCGAAACGCCGTGTCCCGGCTCGATCCGGCCACCGGCCGCACCATCACGTTCGGGGCGATCAGGGTCACCCAGGGCCGATTCTGCGACGGCGCCGACCGTTACCTCGCCTGCCTGGACAGCGGCCGGCTCGTGATCACTGCCGTCGGCTGACGTCGTCCGGGTCGCCGGACAGCCGGGCCGCCCGGTCGGAGGCGGCCAGCGCGTCGAGCACGCCGTCCAGCTCACCACTGAGGACCAGGTCCAGGTTGTACGCGGTGTAGCCGATCCGGTGGTCGGTGATCCGGTTCTGCGGGAAGTTGTAGGTGCGGACCCGCTCCGAGCGGTCGACCGTACGCACCTGGGCCTTGCGGGCGTCGCCGGCCGCCGCGTCGGCCGCCTCCTGCGCCTGGGCCAGCAACCGGGACCGCAGGATACGCATCGCCGACTCCTTGTTCTGGAGCTGGCTCTTCTCGTTCTGGCAGCTCACCACCGTGCCGGTGGGCAGGTGCGTGATGCGGACCGCGGAGTCGGTGGTGTTGACCGACTGGCCACCCGGGCCGGACGATCGGTACACGTCGATGCGCAGGTCACCGGCCTGGATGTCGATGTCGACCTCCTCGGCCTCGGGCAGCACCAGCACGCCGGCGGCCGAGGTGTGGATGCGGCCCTGCGACTCGGTGACCGGGACGCGCTGCACCCGGTGCACGCCGCCCTCCCACTTCATCCGGGACCAGACACCGTGACCGCCCTCGGGCACACCACGCGTCTTGACCGCGACCGAGATGTCCTTCACACCGCCGAGGTCCGACTCCTGCGAGTCGATCACCTCGACCACCCAGCCGCGGCGCTCGGCGTACCGGGTGTACATGCGCAGCAGGTCACCGGCGAACAGCGCGGACTCCTGACCGCCCTCGCCCGCCTTGATCTCGACGATCACGTCCTTGGCGTCGCTCGGGTCGCGCGGGATCAGCATCTCGCCGAGCTTCTCCTCCAGCGCGGGCAGCATCGCGGCGACCGCCTCGACCTCGGAGGCGAACCCCGGGTCCTCGGCGGCCAGCTCCTTGGCGGCGGCCAGGTCGGCGCGTGCGGCCTCCAGCTCCTGGTTGGCGGCGTAGAGCGGGGCCAGCTCGGCGAAACGGCGGCCGACCCGCCGTACCAGAGCCTGGTCGGAATGGATCGAAGGGTCTTCCATCCGCTTCTCGAGATCCGCGTACTCGGCGAGAAGCGTGCTCAAACGGTCGTTGCTCATCGAATCTCTCCAAGAGGTCGGAAGAAGCGGCTCACACGCGAACGGCGCCCGCCCCGGATTCCGGGACGGGCGCCGTTGAAGCAGTTACTTCTTCTTCGCGGCAGTGACCTTGGCGTACTTCGCCTGGAACTTCGCGACCCGGCCCGCGGTGTCGAGGACGCGCTGCTTGCCGGTGTAGAACGGGTGGCAGGCGCTGCAGGTCTCGACGCGGATCTCGCCGCTCTTGGCGGTGCTACGGGTGGTGAAGCTGCTGCCGCAGGAGCAGATGACCTCGGTGGTCGTGTACTCCGGGTGGATGCCGCTCTTCATGTCTTCTCGGTCCCTCTCAGATGGTCGGGTCGCCGGGTCGCCAACCTGTGACGGAATGACGTGAACCGGAACCCCTACTGGCCGATGTACCAGTCTGCCATGCCTCCCGTACAGGCCTGAAATCAGGAGGTGCAACTGGTTTCACGCTGGATAACGTGAGCGTCCCCGCCGGCATTCCCGTCGATGAAAGGCACCGAAAGTGACGCTCCTGAACGACGTCCTCGATCCGGTCGAACTGGCCTCCGCGGTCGACAACGGGTTGATCCGGACACAGCGTCACCCCAGCCTGCCGTTCGTCATCTACAACTACACCGAGGCCTGCCAGTACGGCGGCGCCTGGTCGCCGGTGACGCTCGCCTGCCGTGGCCTGATCGTGGACGCGGACGGACGGATCGCCGCCCGGCCGATGAACAAGTTCTTCAACCACTCGGAGAGCCACGCTCCGGTCCTCGATCCGGGCGCGAAGGTCACGGTGACCGACAAGCTGGACGGCAGCCTCGGTGTGATCTACCACGACGGCTCGGACTGGGCCGTCGCCACCCGTGGATCGTTCGCCTCCGACCAGGCCCTGCACGCCACCGAGGTGCTCCGCACCCGGTACGGGACCTTCGCCGCCCCCGCGGGACTGACCGTACTCGTGGAGATCATCTACCCGGGCAACCGGATCGTCGTGGACTACCAGGGCCTCGACGATCTCGTGCTGCTCGGGGCGGTCGAGATCGCGACGGGCCGGGTCCTCGGTCCCGACGCGGTGCCGGAGTGGCCGGGCCCGGTCGTCGAGTCGCTCACCTACGCGACGTTCGCCGAGGCTCTGGCGGCTCCGCCGCGTGACGGCCGCGAGGGCATGGTCGTGCGGGTCGACGAGACCGGCGAGCTCGTCAAGATCAAGTACGCCGAGTACGTCCGGCTGCACCGGCTCGTGACGGGTCTCACACCGCGAAGCGTGTGGGAGATCCTCGCCACCGGCGGCGACCTGGACGCGCTCACCGAGCCGCTGCCCGACGAGTTCCACGTGTGGGTCCGCGGGATCGCCGAGGGACTCGTGGCCGAGGTCGACGGGCGGGCCGCCGCGGTCGAGGACGCCTACGCGGGCATCGTCGCCGCGCTGCCCGAGGGCTGGGGCCGCAAGGAGTTCGCGGCGAGCGCGGTGCGCAGCGATTACCGGGGGGAGCTCTTCCTCCGGCTGGACGGCAAGGATTACCGTCCCGGCCTGTGGCAGCGCGTGCGACCGGCCGGTTAGGAAGCGACAGGAAATGACACGACTTCTCATCACCCGGGGCCTGCCGGCCTCCGGCAAGACCACGTTCGCGCGCAAGCTGCAGCCGGAGGTCGTCCGGGTCAACCGCGACGACCTGCGGCTCATGCTGCACGGCCGGCGACTGTTCACGCAGCACGCCGAGGCTCAGGTCACCCAGGCTCAGCGGGTCGCCGTGGAGGCGCTGCTGCGCGCCCGCGGCAACGTGATCGTCGACGACACGAACCTGCGCGCCAAGACGGTCCGCGAGTGGGCCGAGATGGCCGCGCGGTTCAACGCGTCGTTCGAGGTGCACGACTTCACCGACGTGCCGGTCGACGAGTGCGTCCGGCGCGACGCCGACCGGCCCGAGGGCGAGCGGGTCGGCGAGGAGGGCATCCGCCGCATGCACGAGCGCTACCTGGCCGGCAAGAACCTGCCGCTGCCGGTGCCGTTCGTCGACCCGGGTGGACCCGGCGTGGTCTACCGGCCGGATCCGGAGCTGCCGGAGGCCGTCCTGGTGGACATCGACGGGACCGTCGCGCTGATGCGCGGGCGTAGTCCGTACGACTGGGGCCGGGTCGGTGAGGACGAACCGAACCCGTCGGTCATCGCCGCGGTCCGGGCGATGCACGCGGCCGGCCACGCGATCGTCTTCTGCTCCGGCCGCGACGCCGTGTGCCGCCCGGAGACGGAGGCCTGGCTGGAGCTGTTCGTCGGGGTGCCGTACGAGGCGTTGTTCATGCGGCCGGAGGGCGACAGCCGCAAGGACTCGATCGTCAAGCGCGAGATCTTCGACCAGGAGATCCGGGACCGCTGGCGGATCGTCGGGGTGTTCGACGACCGTCAGCAGGTGGTACGTATGTGGCGGCAGCTCGGCCTGACCGTCTTCCAGGTAGCGGAGGGGGATTTCTAGGGTGAAGTACCCGCGGACGTTCCACCTCCCCGACTCACCGGGGGCGACCGACGACGATCGGATCCAGCAGGATCTGTCGTGGCTGGACGGCGAGCTCGTGGTGACCGAGAAGATGGACGGCGGGAACCTCACCTTCACCCGCGACACCATGTACGCCCGCTCGCTCGACTCCGGCACCCAGCCGTGGGACCGGCCGGCGAAGGCGTTGTGGGCCATGACGGCGTACCGCATCCCCGACGGATGGCGCGTCTGCGGCGAGTCCATGTGGGCTCGCCGCAGCGTCGCCTACACCGACCTGCCCGGCGTCTTCCTGGTGTTCGGCATCTGGGACGAGACGAACACGCTGCTCGGGTGGGACGACACCGTGGACTGGTCCCGCCGCCTGGAGCTTCCGATGGTGCCGGTCCTCTACCGCGGCGGGAGCCTCTCGGAGGCGCGGGCCGCCTGGGCACTTCAAAGAAACACCGAGACATCCGAGGGGTACGTGGTACGCGCGGCCGGGCGCATCCCGGCGTCCGAGTTCGACCGCAAGCTGCTCAAGTGGGTGCGCTCCGACCACGTCCGTACCGAGGCGTCCTGGCGTCACCGCGACGACTTCGCGCTCAACGAGTTCGCCTAGGGCAGCCCCGGGCCAGCTCCGCGGCCTCGTCGTCGAGATAGAAGGCGGGCCGCTGGTCGAACTCCTCGTAGTACCGGTGGAAGACCGGGGTGATGCCGCCGGAGATGGGCGGGACGATCCAACTCCAGTCCGCGGGTACCCGCCGCCCGGCCTTCTCCTCGTTGCGCAGGTGGGTGAGGAACCGCTGCGACTCGGTGTGGTGGTCGCTCATCTTGACGCCGGCCACCTCGAAACTGTGCAGGACCGCCCGGTTCAGCTCGACCAGCGCACGGTCGCGCCAGAGCGTGGACTCGCGGCTCGTGTCCAGGCCCATCCGCTCGGCGACCAATGGCAGCAGGTCGTAGCGGTCGGCGTCGGCGAGGTTGCGGGCGCCGATCTCGGAGCCCAGGTACCAGCCGTTGAAGGGCGCGAGCGGGTAGTGCACGCCACCGACGGTGAGGCGCATGCCGGAGATCGCGGGCACGGCGTGCCACCGCAGTCCTAGCTCGGCGAACCAGCCGAACTCGGGGTGGCTGAGCGGCACCTCGCGGATCGCCCGTTCCGGCAGCTCGTAGACGCGTACTCCCTCGGTGGGTGTCTCGATCACCAGCGGCAGCACGTCGAACGCCTCACCCTTGCCCCGCCAGCCGAAGCCGCGGATCGCCTCGGTGAGCCCGATCTGGCGCGGGTCGCCGACCGTACCGCCGTCCCCGATGCGGTAGCCGGCGTACCGGATCAGCTGCTCGTTCCACACCCGGGCGTACGGCTGACCGGGCTGCGCGGGAGCGAAGACGCTGATCACCGGCCGGATCTGGCCGCTCCCGGCGGTCTGCAGGTGCTGCACGAGCAGCGAGTAGATCTCGTCGGCGGTACGGGCACGCCGCCGGTCCAGCACCATGAGGCTGCGCCAGTAGAGCCGCCCGATGCAGCGGCTCGCGTTGCGCCAGGCCATCCGGGCGCCGTGGGTCAGTTCGTCGGTGGTGTGCACGTAGGTGCCGGTCGCCGCGATCTGCGCCCGGACTATGGCCAGGCGGGGCTCGACCGGCCCGAGACGGGGATTCTCGGTGTAGCAGGCACGCAGGAAGTCCTCGGCCTCGCCGGGATCCACGGGCGAGCTCGGATCCCAGGGCTCGACCGGATTGTCCCGGTAGCCGGGCACGATCATCGGGCGCCTCCGGATGAGTGGGATGGGGATACCGGAGGTTCGCATGACCCGGGATGGGCGGAATCAGACAGGTTGTGCGACAAAAATGACGCGACCCACCCGATTGGGTGGGTCGCGTCATTTTTGTCCTGCGAGACTTGTTCGCGACGGTTGAGGCGTCCTGCGCTGATTACGCGTTTTGCATCTCAAGGTAAGTCGCGAACAATTCTCATCTATTCGCCTGGCGTCGACTTGGCGATCTGCATCAGGAACTCGATGTTGGTCCGGGTCTGCTTGAGCCGGTCCATCAGGAGGTCCAGAGCCGCGCCGGACTCCAGCGAGCTGAGCACCTTGCGGAGCTTGTGGATGATCGCCAGCTCCTCCTTGCCCAGAAGGATCTCTTCCTTACGGGTGCTGGAGGCGGAGACGTCCACGGCCGGGAAGACACGCTTGTCGGCGATCTTCCGGTCGAGCTTGAGCTCGGCGTTACCCGTGCCCTTGAACTCCTCGAAGATGACCGTGTCCATCATCGAGCCGGTCTCGACCAGCGCGGTCGCGAGGATGGTGAGCGAGCCACCGTTCTCGATGTTGCGCGCGGCGCCGAGGAAGCGCTTCGGCGGGTAGAGCGCCGTCGAATCGATACCACCCGACATGATCCGGCCGGAAGCCGGAGCGGCCAGGTTGTACGACCGGCCGAGCCGGGTGACCGAGTCGAGCAGCACGACCACGTCGTGGCCCAGCTCGACCAGCCGCTTGGCCCGCTCGATGGCGAGCTCGGCGACCGTGGTGTGGTCCTGCGGCGGACGGTCGAACGTGGCCGCGATGACCTCGCCCTTGACCGTGCGCTGCATGTCGGTGACCTCTTCGGGCCGCTCGTCCACGAGCACGACCATCAGGTGGCACTCGGGGTTGTTGCGGGTGATCGCGTTGGCCAGCGCCTGCAGGACCATCGTCTTACCGGCCTTCGGCGGGGAGACGATGAGCGCGCGCTGGCCCTTACCGATCGGCATCACCAGGTCGATGATGCGGGTGGTGAGGATGTGCGGCTCGGTCTCCAGCCGCAGGCGCTCCTGCGGGTAGAGCGGCGTGAGCTTGTAGAACTCGGGACGGCGACGGGCCTCGTCCGGCTCCATCCCGTTGATGGTGTCGAGGCGGACCAGCGGGTTGTACTTGTCCCGCCGCTGCCCGTCGTTGCCGCCCTCACGCGGGGCGGAACGCACCGCACCGGTGACCGCGTCGCCGCGGCGCAGGCCGTACTTCTTGACCTGCGACATCGACACGTAGACGTCGTTCGGGCCGGAGAGGTACCCGGTGGTCCGGACGAACGCGTAGTTGTCCAGCACATCGAGGATGCCGGCGACCGGGACGAGGACCTCGTCCTCGGTCACGTGCGGCTCCCGGCCCTCGCGCTGGCCCCCGCGGTCCTCGCGCGGGTTGTCGTCACGGTCGCGGCCGCGACGACGGTCCCGGAAGCGGCTGCGCCGGCTCCGGCGGCCACCCTCGCCGTCGTTGTCGTCGTCGTCGTGACCCTGGTCGGCACGCTGGCCGCGGTCGTTGCCGCCGCGGTCGTCGCGCTGCTGGTTGTCACGCTGGCCGTCACGCGACTGGCCGTCACGCGACTGACCGTCACGCGACTGACCGTCACGCTGGTTGCGCTGCCGGTCGCGGTTGCGCTCGCCCCGCTCGGGACGGTCACCCCGCTCCGGGCGCTCGGTCGTCTCGGCGGCGGGCGCGGGAGCCTCGGCCGGAGCCACAACGGGAGCAGCAGCGGGAGCGACCTCGGCGGTCTCACGCGGCGCCGACTCACGCGGCGCCGACTCCCGGGAACCGCGCTCACGGCGGCTACGGGACGGTCGCTCGGCCGGAGCAGCGGTCTCAGCCGGAACGGATGCGGTCTGGGGAGCCTCGACCGTAGCGGCCTGGGCGGGAGCCGGGGCGACGGTCTCGGAGCCGTTGGTGCGCGGACGCGGGGCGGTCTCGGCCGCGGCGGCGGGGGCGCCTCCGCTCTGACGCTCGGTGATCGCGGCGATCAGCTCGCCCTTGCGCATCCGGGCGGTGCCGGAGATGCCGAGGGAGGCGGCGAGGCTCTGCAACTCGGGCAGCAGCATCGCGGACAGCCCGGTGCCGCCCCGGCGACGCTTAGTAGCGGTCGCGGTGGTGCCTGCGCCGTCAGCGACGTCAGAAACACCCGACGTCACGTCGGTGGTGTCGCTCAATGGATTCCTTCCGTCGGAAAAAGCCCGAGTTCACCCGGAACTGCAGCTTTGGGCCGGGTGCCCTCGGAACCCGCTTCGCAACAGCGGCGCGGGAGTTTGCAGCACGGCAGCTCGACGGTATCCCTGCCCGGCGAGGCTCGACGGGTAGGTCTCGGCGAGTGCAGCAATCTATCGACTGCTGCCCGGCGTTTGCCTTGGTGAGAGTTGAGAAAGACCAGAAGGCCCAGAATCTCGGGGGTGCGCCGAACCGCAGAGATCGCTTGCTTCGCGGCTGTGCTAGGTCTTGAGCGTAGTCAACTCGTGCGACCTGCGGCAACAGGACCCCGCTCGGCGTGTTCCACCATACCCCCTTTCACAAGAGCACCGGCGTCATCCACGCCCAGCACTTCGCTGTGCCAGTGCGCGCCCGGCGTGAAATCGGCCGGGACCTCGGTCAACGCCAGCACGGTCGGACCGGCTCCGCTGACCACGGCGGCCACTCCGACCGATCGGAGCGCCGCCACCAGAGAGGCCGTACCCGGCATCCCCGGAGCGCGGTAGTCCTGGTGAAGCCGGTCCTCGGTGGCCGGGAACAACAGGGACGGGTCACTCGTGAGTGCGTGCGTGAACAGAGCCGCCCGTCCGGCGTTGAAGGCCGCGTCGCGGTGCGGCACCTCGGACGGCAACGCCGCCCGCGCGGAGGCGGTGTACCCCAGTTCGGCGGGGATGAAAACAGTCGGACGTACGCCGTCGGCCGGCGCCAGTCTGACCGCCCGTGCTCCGTCCGGCCCGGTCCACGCGATGGTGAACCCGCCGAGCAGACACGGGGCGACGTTGTCCGGATGTCCCTCGAGCCGCGCCGCGATGCGCAGGGCGGCGGCGTCGTCGATCAGCTCGAGTCCGTCTTTGATCAGACCACGGGCCAGTTGTACGCCGCCCACGATCGCAGCCGACGAACTGCCCATGCCGCGCGCCTGCGGGATCCGGTTGACGCACTCCACGGCCAGACCCGGCGGACGCTCACCGGCCTCGTCGAAGGTGGCCAGCATCGCCCGCACCACCAGATGGTCGGCACCGGTCGGCAGGTCGCCCGCCCCCTCACCGCGGACCGTGACGACGAAGCCGTCGCCGGTCACCCGCGCCGTCAGGTCGTCGTACATCGTCAGCGCCAGACCCAGGGCGTCGAAGCCGGGGCCCAGATTGGCGCTGGTCGCCGGCGTGCTGACGGAGACCGGTTCGGTGACGAAGGTCAAGCCCATCGCCACATGCTAGGGCGTGATCATTTCGACGGAAGCTCCCCGGTCCCGGTAATCCCGAATGTCGGCTCGGCCGAGGGCTTGAGCCGACGGGTGGCCAGCCGCCATCCGATCGCGTAGGTGAGGGTGATCAAACCGCAGCCCGCGATGATCCACTCCTGGTCGATGCGGTCGATGGCCGCGCCCGCCACCAGCTGGCTCACCGCGATCGCGAGCGTCGCGAGCATCATGTCGGTGGCGAAGACACGGCCGCGCAGTTCGTCCGGAACCTCGCCCTGCAGGGCGTAGTTCGACAGCACCCAGTTGCTGCCGCCGGCGAAGTGCGCGACGAAGACCAGCGCCAGGACCAGCGGGAACCACGGCGCCGCGGCGACACCCAGGTAGCCGAGACCGTACAGGCCCATGGAGAGAGCCAGCCCGGGCAGCAGCCAGGCCGGCCGGTTCAGCACCGGGCGCATCACCAGCGGGCCGATCAGCGCGCCCGCGCCGCGCAGCGCGAACAGCAGGCCGGTGCCCACCGCGCCGACGCCGTGCGACGCGGCGATCAACGGGAACACGGTCAGCACGCCGTTACCAAGACCGACCGCCGACTTCACCGTGACCAGGGCCCGGACCCGCGGGTGGCCGGCGATCCAGCGCAGCGACTCCAGCAGGGCGGCCAGGGCCCGGACCGACGGGGCTCCCCCGCTGCGCGGCGCCTGCATCGGGCGCTGGATCAGGGCGGTGATCAGGCTCCCGGTCAGCAGGCACACGGCGGTCACGGCGAAGCAGACGTACGGGTTGAAGACGCTGCTCACCACGCCACCGAGCGAGGCGCCCACCACCGTCATGGTGCCCCACGCAGAGCCGGCGATCGTGTTGGCCGCGGCCAGGTCGGCCGGGTCCACCAGGTTCGGCAGCGCGGCCGACGCGGCCGGTGAATAGAAAGCCTTCGACACCGCGATGGCGCCGACCGCGACGAGTGCGAGCGGGGCGGTCGCCTCGGACCGGACCGCGAACAGCAGCAGCACCGACAGGAACGCCGCGGCGTTCGAGACGATCAGGATCTTGCGGCGGTCCACCCGGTCGGCGACCGTGCCGGTCCACGGGAGCAGCAGGGCCAGGATTCCGGTGTCCACGGCCAGCACCATCGCGCCCAGCGTGCCGCTGCCGGTGAGCTCGGGAAGCAGCACGAGCAGCGGAATCATCACGAACCAGTCGGCGCCGAAGACCACCAGCTCGGCCGCGAAGAGGCGGCGGAAGTCACGGTTGCGGGTAAGGACCGAAAACGACGCTGGCACGTACCGACTTTAACGTTGTCACGGTCTTGTAAACACCGATGCCCGGCCACTTGGGCCGGGCATCAGCGTCTATCTGAGGCTATTCAGCCGGATTGACCGGCTTACGCGGCATCTTCAGCACCTCGAACTGGTCGGTGAACCCGCGCAGGGCGGACTTCCCACCGGTCTCGGCCGGCGCCTCGTGCGCCCCGCCGCTGGAGTCCGGAGCCACACCGGCCGGCACCAGGTCGTCGGCGGGCTCGTCGGCGGCGTGCTTCGGCTGCCCGGCCGCCTGGCCCTTCCGCAGGCGCTTCGCCTGACGCTTGGTCCGGCTCTTCTCCCTGCGGTTCTCCACCATGGTGTAGAGCGTCGGCACCAGCACCAGGGTCAGCAGCGTCGAGCTGACCAGACCACCGATCACCACGATGGCCAGCGGCTGGGAGATGAAGCCGCCCTCGCCGGTGAGACCCAGGGCCATCGGGATGAGTGCGAAGATCGTCGCGATGGCGGTCATCAGGATCGGGCGCAGCCGGTGCCGGCCGCCCTCGATCACGGCCTCGCGTACGCCGTACCCCTCGGCCCGGTAATGGTTGATCAGGTCCATCAGCACGATCGCGTTCGTGACCACGATGCCGACAAGCATCAGCACACCGATCAGCGCCGGAACGCCGAGCGGGGTGCCGGTGATCAGCAGCAGACCGATCGCACCGGTCGCCGCGAACGGGATCGACACCAGCAGGATCACCGGCTGCAGCAGGCTGCGGAAGGTGGCGACCATGATGATGAAGACGATCGCGATGGCGGCCAGCACGGCCAGGCCGAGCTGCTCGAACGCCTCCGCCTGGTCGGCGCCGACACCGGCGACGGTGATCTCCGCTCCGGGCGCCTCCTCCAGTGCGTCCAGCGCCTTCGTCAGGTCGGCGTTGACCACGCGGAGGTCGGAGCCGACCACCACGCCGCTGACGGTGGCGGTGCGGTTGCCGTCGACCCGGGTGACCGCGGCCGGACCGCCGACCTCCTTGACGTCGGCGACCTGGTCCAGCGGGACGAACCCACGCGGGGTGGTCAGCGGCAGGGCACGGAGCGCGGCCGGGTCGGCCGGCGCCTTGCCGAACGAGACGACCACGTCCTGGGTGTTGCCGTCGACGCTGATCTGACCGGCCGGGGCGCTGCGGAACATGCCCGCCACGGTCTGGGCGATCTGCGCCTCGGTGAGCCCGGCGGCCGCGGCGGCCTTGCGGTCCACCACCACGTCGAGTCGCGGGACGCTGGCCACCAGGGTGGTGTCGACGTCGGTCACGCCCTCGATGCCGGCCATCGCTTTCCGGACCTGCTCGGTGGTGCTCGCGAGCACGGCATTGTCGGACGCGGAGACCTGCACGGCGAGCTGGCTACCGCCCAGACCCGAGCTCTCCTGACCGATCTTGATCTCGCCGACCCCGACCAGCTGGGCGAACTGGTCGCGCAGGTCGTCGGAGAGCTGCTCGGCGTCGGCGTCCTCGTTGAGGGCCACGTTGTAGTTGGCAGTACCGGATCCGCCGCCCCCGGCGAACGGGTTGGCGGAGTTGCCGCCCACGGTGACCTGGTAGGTCTTGATCTCGGCGCGGGCCTCGAGCACGCCCTCGACCTTCTTGGCCGCCGCGTCGGTGGCCGCCAGGCTGGTACCGGCCGGCAGCTCCTGGCTGATGGTCAGGCTGTCCTGCCCCGACTCGTCGAGGAAGTTGGTCTCCAGCCGGGTGGAGAGGACGAACGTGCCGACGAGCACCACGATGCCGATCAGCACCGTGGTCCAGCGCTTGGTGGTGGCGAATCGGATGACCGGCAGGTAACCGCGCTGCAGCGGGCTGCGCAGCTCCTTCTCCTCGGCGGCCCGGCGGACGGCCTCGTTGTCGGCGCCCACGGGCGGCGGCTTGAGGAACCAGTAGGCCAGCACCGGCACGATGGTCAGCGACACGAAGAGCGAGGCCAGCAGGGCCACCGTCACGGTGATCGCGAAGGACGAGAAGATCTGTCCGACCAGGCCGCCGACCAGCGCGATCGGAGCGAACACGGCGACCGTGGTGAGCGTCGACGCGACGACCGCGCCGGCCACCTCACGAACGGCGCCGAGGATGGCCTGGACCTTCTCCTCGCCGTACTCGAGATGGCGTTTGATGTTCTCCAGCACCACGATCGAGTCGTCCACCACCCGGCCGACCGCGATCGTCAGCGCGCCGAGGGTGAGCAGGTTGAGCGTGTAGTCGCCGATCCACAGCGCGATCAGGGCGACCAGCACCGAGAGCGGGATGGAGACCGCGGTGACCAGGGTCGAGCGGACGCTGAGCAGGAAGACCAGGATGACCACGACCGCCATCAGCAGGCCGAGCAGGCCCTCGGTGGTCAGGCTCTCGATGGACTTCTCGACGTAGGGCGCCTGGTCGGTGATCACGGTCAGCGTGGCGCCGGAGTCGTTCTGCAGGTCGGCCAGGATGTCCCGGACCTCGTGCGAGATGGAGACCGGGTTGCCGTCGGGCCGGGCAGTCACCGCGATGCCGAGACTGTCCACCCCGTCGGTCCGCGTGTACGACTCGGCGGCCGGCAGCTTGCTCTCCACCGCGGCCACGTCACCGAGCCGGACCGGTCCGCGGGAGCCGGTGAGGTAGACGTCCTTGAGCTGGTCGACCGCGGTGATCGGAGTGCCGACCTGGACGGTCAGCGACTTGTCGCCCTCGACGACCGCACCGGCCGGGATGGAGACGCCGTTGGCCTGGAGCACCGTGGTGAGCGAGGCGGGGCTGACCCCGGCCGCGCCCATCTTGGCCAGGTCGGGGGTGATCACGACCTGCTTGGAACGGGCCCCGGTGACCTGGACGTCACGGACGCCCTCGATGGCGTTGAGCTCCGGTACGACGGTCTCGTTCAGCCGGTTGAGCAGGTCGGACTCGTCGGAACCGCCGGAGGCGGCGAGCACGATCGCCGGGATGTCGTCGGTGCCGCCCGCGAAGACGGCCGGGTCGACGTTCTCCGGCAGCTGGGCCTGGATCCGGTTGAGCGAGGTGGTCACCTGGTTCACCGCGGACTCGATGTCCGTGCCGAACTCGAACATCACCACGACGCTGGACACGTTCTCGCGGGAGGTCGAGGTCACCGTGTCGATGCCGTCGATGCCCTTGACCGCGTCCTCGATCGGCTTGGTCACCTGTTCCTCGACCGCTTCGGGCGAGGCTCCGGGCAGCACCGCGCTCACGAACGCGGCGGGCAGCTCGATCGAGGGGAAGAGCTGCTGCTTGAGGGACGGAATCGCATAGAGCCCGAAGCCGCTGATCACGAGAGCGATCAGGGCGACGAGACCTCGGTTGGCAAGGCTGAGCCGTGTCAGAGCTGACATTGGCACTCCCCCGAGATTGGTTCGGTCGATATTGATAGTTTGCATGACGCGAACAAATGGTTTTCCACCGGGTCCTGTGGGACTCGTTCGCGACGATGGAGATGTCGCAGCCTTCCTTCACGAGGCAGAACTGAAGGTGGGTCGCGAACGAACCCCACTGGTAACGTCCCGTGCACACGAACGCCACAAAAGGAGCAGGCGCTGAGCCAGGAAGAAAAGCTCATCGCGGACATCATGGGCGCGTCGATCCAGCTCGAGCACCTGTTCGCCGATGACCGGTCCGACCCGCTCTTCTCGTCACACCTGACGATGTCGCAGCTGAAGATCATGCTGTTGCTGTCCCGGCACGGCACACTCGCCGGCGGGGAACTGGCCCGGATGCTCGGGGTGGGCGCCGCCGCTCTCAGCGGGATGATCGACCGTCTGGTCGTGCAGGACCTGGTGACACGCACGGAGGACGTCAACGACCGGCGCGTTCGCCGGATCGGACTCACGAAGGCGGGCACCGAAGTCATCGAGGGCATCATCACGGCAGGGGTGGCGAAGCAACGCCAACTCCTCAGCCGACTCTCAGCGGAGGAACTGACGATCGTGGCCCAGGCCATGGAGTTGCTGGTCCGCGAGGCGGGGTGCCAGGCGGCCGAAGAGGCCGCAGCCAGTCTTGCAGACCACGCCGCGGCCGATACCACAACTTCGGAAACCTAGGCCAGGTCGAGGGCCTTCGCCGCAAGCAGCGCGTCGTTCGCGATGACGGTCGGGGACGGGGCAGTCGAGATCGCCCACTCCGGATCCTTCAGGCCGTGCCCGGTCACCGTGCAGACCACCCGGGAACCGGCCGGAATCTTGCCGGCGGCCGCCTGCTGGAGCAGACCCGCCACGCTCGCCGCGCTGCCCAGCTCGACGAAGACGCCGACCTCGCGGGCGAGCAGCCGGTACGCGTTGAGGATGTCCCGGTCGGTGACGGCCGAGATCAGGCCGCTCGAGGAGTCCCGCGCGTCCAGCGCCTTGGTCCAGCTGGCCGGGTTGCCGATGCGGATCGCGGTGGCGATCGTCGACGGGTGCTCGACGACCTGGCCGTTCACGATCGGCGCGGCGCCGGAGGCCTGGAAGCCGTACATCTTCGGGAGCCTCGTCGAATTCCCGGCCTCGCGGTCCTCCTGGTAGCCCATCCAGTACGCGGAGATGTTGCCCGCGTTGCCGACCGGGAGACAGTGGATGTCCGGGGCGTCGCCGAGCGCCTCGACGATCTCGAAGGACGCCGTCTTCTGCCCGTGCAGGCGGAAGATGTTCACCGAGTTGACCAGGGAGACCGGGTAGTCCTGGGACAGCTTGGAGGCGAGTGCCAGGCAGTCGTCGAAGTTGCCGTCGACCTGGAGCAGCCGGGCGCCGTGCACCAGGGCCTGGGCCAGCTTGCCGAGCGCGATCTTGCCCTGCGGCACGAGGACGGCACAGGTGATGCCGGCCCGGGCGGCGTACGCCGCGGCCGACGCGCTGGTGTTGCCGGTGGACGCGCAGATGATCGCCTTCGCGCCCTCCTCGACCGCCTTGGAGACGGCCATCGTCATACCGCGGTCCTTGAAGGACCCGGTGGGATTGGCGCCCTCCACCTTCAGGTAGACGTCGGCGTTCACCCGCGACGACAGGACCGGCGCCGGCACCAGCGGAGTGTTCCCCTCGTGCAACGAGACCACCGGAGTGGCGTCGGTGACCGGCAGCCGGTCCCGGTACGCCTCGATCAAGCCCCGCCACATGGCCGTACTCCTCACTCATGCTGGGAAGTTCCGGCCCAGGGTGCCGGACTCACCCGATCTTTGGGACCGGATGACCAATATTTAGGACGCGGGCCTAGCCGGCCCCGCCCTCGACGCGCAGCACACTTGCGATGGAACGGACGATGTCCAGTCGCGACAACGCCTCGACGGTAGCGGCCAGTGCCGAGTCCGGCGCGCTGTGGGTGACGATGACCAGCTTCGCGTCGTCCGCGCGACCCGACTGACGGACCGTCGCGATCGACACCTCGTGGTGGGCGAACACCCCGGCCACGGTGGCCAGCACGCCCGGCTTCTCGGCCACGTCGAGACTGATGTGGTACCTCGTCAGCGACTCACCGATCGGGCGGACCGGCAGCTGGGCGTAATTGCTCTCGCTCGGCGCCCGGGTGCCGGTGAGCTTGTTGCGGGCCGCCGCGACGATGTCGCCGAGCACCGCGCTGGCGGTCGGGCGGCCACCGGCGCCCCGGCCGTAGAACATCAGCGGACCGGCCGCCTCGGCCTCGACGAACACCGCGTTGAACGCGTCGCCGACGCTCGCCAGCGGGTGGGTCAGCGGGATCATCGCCGGGTGCACGCGGACGCTGACCGCGCTGCCCCCCGCGGGATCGCTCGTGCGCTGCGCGATGCAGAGCAGCTTGATCGTGCAGCCCATCTCCTTGGCGCTGGCCATGTCGCCGGCGGTCACGCCGGTCATGCCCTCACGGAACACGTCGGCGGCGGTGACCCGGGTGTGGAACGCCAGCGAGGCGAGGATGGCGGCCTTCGCGGCGGCGTCGAAGCCCTCCACGTCGGCCGTGGGGTCGGCTTCCGCGTACCCCAGCTCGGTCGCCTCCTCCAAGGCCTCGTTGAAGCCCGCGCCGGTCGCCGCCATCGAGGAGAGGATGAAGTTGGTGGTGCCGTTCACGATGCCGGTGACCGCCGTGACGCGGTCGCCGTGCAGCGACTCGCGCAGCGGCCGCAGCAGCGGGATCGCGCCGGCGACCGAGGCCTCGTAGTAGAGGTCGGCACCGCCCTCGGCCGCGGCGTCGTGCAGGGTGCCGCCGTCCTCGGCGAGCAGCGCCTTGTTGGCGGTGACCACGCTCTTGCCTGCCCGCAGCGCCTCGGTCAGCCAGGTCCTGGCGGGCTCGATCCCGCCGACGACCTCGATCACCACGTCCACGTCGTCCCGCTTGACCAGACCCAGCGCGTCCGTGGTGAACAGCGACGGGTCGACCGGCAGGTCGCCGCGCTCGCGGCCCATGCGCCGCACAGCGATACCGACGAGCTCGAGGGGGGCGCCGATCCGGGCGGTCAGGTCCTCGGCCTGCTCGTGCAGCAGACGGACCACTTCAGTACCGACGGTGCCGCAGCCGAGCAGGGCCAGCCGGACCGATTTCGCTGAGCTCATCCAACATCCAATGCAAGCAGGTCGTCCTCGGTCTCCCGGCGCACGATCACGCGGGCGGCGCCGTCGCGGACCGCCACCACCGGTGGCCGAGGAACGTGGTTGTAGTTGCTGGCCATGCTGCGGCAATACGCCCCCGTGCCGGGCACGGCGATAAGATCTCCGGGCTGCACGTCGCTGGGCAGGAATTCATCCTTCACGACGATGTCCCCGGACTCACAATGTTTTCCCACCACTCGGGCGAGCATCGGCTCCGCGTCGCTACGCCGGTTCGCCATGGTCGCCGAGTAGGAGGCGTCGTAAAGGGCGGTGCGGATGTTGTCGCTCATCCCGCCGTCGACGCTCACGTAGGTGCGGATGCCGTCGACGTCCTTGACGGTCCCGACCTCGTACAGCGTGAAGACCGACGGGCCGACGATGGCCCGGCCCGGCTCGATCGAGAGGTGCGGCTTGCGCAGCGAGGCCAGCTCGCACTCCGACTCGACGATCTTGTTGATCCGCTTGGCCAGATCACCGGGCGTCGACGGGTCGTCCTGGGTGGTGTACGCGATGCCGAAACCACCGCCGAGGTCGAGCTCCGGCAGCTCCACCCCGCGGGCGTCACGGATCTGCGCCTGCAGCTCCAGGATGCGCCGGGCGGCCACCTCGAACCCGCTCGTGTCGAAGATCTGCGAGCCGATGTGCGAGTGCAGGCCGCGCAGGTCGAGCACGCCCTCGTCGATGATCTGCGCCGCGGCCGCGAACGCCGCCCCGCCGGCCAGCGAGAACCCGAACTTCTGGTCCTCGTGCGCGGTCGCGATGAACTCGTGGGTGTGAGCCTCGACACCCACCGTGACACGGACCAGCACACCGGGCCGCTTGTTCAGCTCGGTGGCGAGCGCGGTCAGCCGGGCGATCTCGTGGAACGAGTCGACGATGATCCGGCCGACCCCGGCCTCCAGCGCCCGGCGCAGCTCGCTCTCGGATTTGTTGTTGCCGTGGAACCCGATCCGCTCGGGCGGGAACCCGGCCGCGAGTGCCACCGCCAGCTCGCCGCCGGAGCAGACGTCGAGGAAGAGCCCCTCCTCGTCGATCACCCGGACGACGGCCTTGCAGATGAACGACTTGCCGGCGTAGTAGACGTCGGCCTCGCCGAACGCGGCCGCGAAGTCCCGGCACCGGGCACGCAGGTCGTCCTCGTCGAGCAGGTAGGCGGGTGTGCCGTAGTCGGCCGCCAGGTCGGCGACGCTCACGCCACCGATCTCGAGACTTCCGGATTCGGTACGGACCACGGTCCGCGGCCACAGCTGCGGCACCAGGGCGTTGACGTCCTCGGGGTTGCGGAGCCAGGCCGGCCCGCGGCTGCCGAGGTCGCCGTGCAGGGCCCCGGCCTCGTGTGCGCGCATGATTTACATCCTCTCCGGAGCGGAGACCCCGAGGAGGTCCAAACCGTTCGCGAGCACCGTTCGGGTGGCCTCGACCAGCCAGAGCCGCGACTGCGCGAACTCGGAGACCGGTTCGTCGCCCTTCGGCAGCACCTGGCACGCGTCGTAGAAGCGGTGGTAGTCGGTGGCCACCCGCTCCTCGAGGTACACCGCGATCCGGTGCGGCTCGCGCAGCTCGGCGGCGGTGGCGACCACCTCCGGGAACTGGTTCAGCGTCTTGAGCAGGTTCTTCTCACGCTCGTGGGAGAGCAGCGCGGGATCGTAGTCGTCACCGCGGCTGATCTTCTTGTCCTCGGCGTTGCGCAGCAGCGAGCAGATCCGCGCGTGGGCGTACTGCACGTAGAAGACCGGATTGTCGCTCGAGTTCTTGGTGATCTCCTCGATGTCCAGCGTCAGCGTGGAGTCGGTCGAGGAGCGGGCCAGCGAGTACCGGGCGGCGTCCGAGCCGACCGCCTCGACCAGCTCGTCCAGCGTGATGATGTTGCCGGCCCGCTTCGACAGCCGCACCGGCTGCCCGCCGCGGACCAGGTTGACCAGCTGTCCGATCAGGATCTCGATGTTCTCCGCCGGGTCGTCGCCGGCGCACGCCGCGATCGCCTTGAGCCGGCCGATGTAGCCGTGGTGGTCGGCGCCGAGCAGGTAGATGCAGCGGTCGAAACCGCGCTCCCGCTTGTTGATGTAATACGCCGCGTCGGCCGCGAAGTAGGTCTTCTCACCGTTCGACCGGATCAGCACCCGGTCCTTGTCGTCGGTGAAGTCGGTGGTCCGCAGCCAGATCGCGCCGCCGTCCTCGAAGATGTGCCCCTGCTTGCGCAGCTCCTCGATGGCGTGCTCGACCGCGCCGCCGTTGTGCAGCGTCTGCTCGGAGAACCAGACGTCGAAGTGCACGCCGAAGCGCTCCAGGCTCTCCCGGATCTCCTTCAGCATCAGCTCGTAACCGCGGGCCAGGAAGATCGGCAGGGCGGTCTCGGCGGGCTGTCCGACCAGGCCGGGGTCGGCGTCGGTGATCACCTTGGCGATCTCGGTGATGTAGTCGCCGACGTAGCCGTCCTCCGGGGTGGGCTCGCCGTTGGCGGCCGCGAACAGCGAGCGGGCGAAGCGGTCCACCTGGGCGCCCGCGTCGTTGATGTAGTACTCACTGCTCACCTCGGCTCCGGCGGCCGACAGCACCCGGCGCAGCGAGTCGCCGACGGCGGCCCAGCGGGTGTGGCCCAGGTGGATCGGGCCGGTCGGGTTCGCCGAGACGAACTCGAGGTTCACCTTCTGCCCGGCCAGGGCGGTGTTCCGGCCGTAGGCTGGGCCTGCCTCGACCACCAGTTTGGCGATCGCGCCGGTCGCGGCCGCGTCCAACCGGATGTTCAGGAAGCCCGGGCCGGCGATCTCCACCGACTTGATCCCGTCCCGGCCGGCGAGTTCCTCGGCGAGCGCCGTGGCGAGCTCGCGCGGCGCGACACCGGCCTTCTTGCCCAGTTGCAGTGCGAGGTTCGAGGCGTAGTCGCCGTGCTCGGGGTTGCGCGGCCGCTCCACCGTCGTCGCGGCGGGCAGCAGCGTGACGTCGAGTCCGCGCGTCTCGAATACGGCACGAGCGGCTGAGAGAACGGTGTCAGCAAGGTTGGCGGGAGTCACCCGGCCATGCTATCGGGGGTAGACTTCGGCGTTCGGCGGCCACCCGCGCCCCGCCCCTTCCCTCTGCTGACGAATCGACGAGGCACGATGAGTATCAGTTCCCCGGGTCCCGACCGGGTTCCGTCCACCGTCAAGGTCGACAAGACCACCGGCCAGGGCAAGCCCCCCGCGGGCAAGTCCGGCGCCAACCGTCCGGGTGGCACCCGGCCCGCCGGAAAGGGCGGAAAGGGCGGCAAGGGTCGCAAACCGGTCACCCCGGTCAAGGTAGCCGGGAGCCGCCCCTGGGGCCCGATCCTTGTCGCCGGCGCCGTCGTGCTCATCGCGGTCGGCATCATCGGCTGGGGTGTCGTCGCCGCGATGCAGTCCGACAAGGAGAAAGCGACGCCGTGGGAGGAACGCGCCAACGCGATCTCCGGCATCGTCAACTACCGGAACGACCCGGACAAGACGCTCACCGCGCGGGACCACAAGACCGGCCCGCTGACCTACAAGCTGACCCCGCCGGTCGGTGGCGCGCACAACGCCCGCTGGCAGAACTGCATGGGTGACGTCTACAACGCCCCGGTCGCCAACGAGCACGCCGTGCACAGCCTGGAGCACGGTGCCGTCTGGGTCGCCTACAAGCCCGGCCTCGCCGCCGACCAGATCACCGCGCTCGAGTCGAAGGTGAAGGGCAAGCCGTTCACCATGATGAGCCCGGTCGAGGGCCTGACCGAGAACATCTCGCTCCAGGCGTGGGGTTACCAGCTCAAGGTCGCCACGGCCGACGACCCCCGCATCGACGACTTCATCCGGGCCCTGAGCCAGAACGCGACGATCGAGCCGGGTATCCCCTGCTCCGGTGGCCTGACCCAGACCGGCACCACGCCGCTCGACGGCTAGGCGGGAACGAGTGCGATCGACCATGTCGACCGATGAGGCCGTAGAACTCGACGCGCCGGACCACCGGCGCGCCGGCCTGGCCCTGCGGGTGCTGCTGGCGGTACTGATCCTCCTCGTGGGCGCGGGGGCCGGACTGGCGGCGGGACTGGCCATAGCGTCCCCCGACCACCCGGCCGACGACTCGCCGGAGGCGGGCTTCCTGCGCGACATGGCGGCCCACCACGCCCAGGCCGTCGACATGGGCACGATCGCGTACGCGAAGGCCACGAACGCCGAGGTCCGCTCAATGGGCCTGGACACCGCACTCACCCAGCACGGCCAGGTCAACATCATGCAGACCTGGCTGGGTGAGTGGGGCCTCAACCTGAACGGCACCCAGCCCCCCATGGCCTGGATGCCCGACGGTCAGGCCTCGATGCAGAACGGCCTCATGCCGGGCATGGCCACCCAGCAGCAGATGGAGGAATTGCGTCAGGCCCAGGGCAAGCAGGTGGACATCCTCTACCTGACGCTGATGCGCCAGCACCACCTCGGTGGCATCCACATGGCGCAGGAGATTCTCGAGATGTCGGACAACGAGAATGTGACCGGCATCGCGAAAAACATCATGGAATCGCAGCAGTACGAGATCACCGCGATGACGGATCTGCTCGCCCAGGTGCAGGCCGCCTGACCGATCCGCTCGCCCGGATGCAGACTTCCTGAGCGAGCCGCAGACCGAAGCGGCGGGCCCGGCGACCGATGGTTGCCGGGCCCGTTCGTCACTGGAATCTCGCCCTCACCTGCGGCTGCGGCTCGCCGTCATACCCGTTGGCCCCGCCGTGGAGGCACCTGCTAGGCTTCTAACCACTGAGCCCCCGTAGCTCAGGGGATAGAGCGTCGCCCTCCGGAGGCGAAAGCGCAGGTTCGAATCCTGCCGGGGGCACAAGCTTTGGTAGCGCCCTGTCCGCGGAATGCTCGGACTTGGGCGCTTTTCTTTTTACTTGCCTGGGGGCCGAGCCCCCAGACCCCGCGTTACTGGCTCCGCGTTTGCGGGTTCCTTGCGGTTGGTCGTCGGCTTAATTGCATTTGCTCGTACGTTTTCAGGTGCGCTTTTTCGCCATTGTGGCGTCCACGGCAGACCCGCTGCGTGGAGACCCGCTGCGTAGAGACCCGCTGCGTAGAGACCCGCTGCGTGGAGACCAGTGGCCCGGTCCGAGCCACACCTCACCACGCACGGCCGGCCGCCCACCAACGTGGTGACCCACGCCCACCCACGGACCACACCTCACCACGCACACGCCGACCTCCTGGCAGCGTGGTGACCTACGCCCACCCACGGACCGCAACTCACCACGCACGGCCAGTCGCCCACCAACGTGGCCACCCACGCCCAGCCACAGACCGCAGATCACCACGCACACGCCAGCCGCCCCGCGATGGGGTGACCCACGCCCCCGGCGCCCACCCGCGGACCGCAACTCACCACGCACCAGGGCCGCCTGCCAGCGTGGTGACCTACGCCCACCCGCGGACCGCAACTCACCACGCATGGCCAGCCCGCCCGCCAACGTGACTACCCACGCCCACCCGCGGACCGCAACTCACCACGCATGGCCAGCCCGCCCACCAACGTGACTACCCACGCCCACCCGCGGACCGCAACTCACCACGCACGGCCAGCCCGCCCACCAACGTGACCACCCACGCCCAGCCACGGACCGCAACTCACCACGCACGGCCAGCCAGCCCGCCCACCAACGTGACCACCCACGCCCAGCCACGGACCGCAACTCACCACGCACGGCCAGCCGGCCGCCTGACAGCGTGGTGACCTACGCCCACCCGCGATAACCCACCCGCGAACCGCAACTCGCCACGCGAGGTGCGGGGGCGGGGGCGGGGGCGGGCGGTGGTGGGCTGGTTGGGAGTTGCCCTGTGAGGCCCGCGTGGGCGCGGAGCCGGCCGTCAGTAGTCGCGGCGAATGATGCGGGACAGGTAGGACTCGCTGTTCGGGGCTTCGTTGAGGGCGTGGTGACGGAGTTTGTGGACGAACGCGCTCTCCATGATCGTCTGGAACATCTCCGGCTCGTACGGCTTGAGCAGCACCGACTGCAGGGCGTGCGGCGGTGTCGCGTTGAGCCGCAGGCCGGCGTCCCACTCGGCGCGGAAACGGTCGTCGAGCCGGTGCAGCATCTCGAAGATGTGGTGGTGCAGGAGGAGGTCGACGATCTCGCCGCGCTTCTCCCACCACAGGAACGACGCGGCCCGCCACAGGTGCATGACGTAGCTGTCGGGGCGGCTCGCCAGGAACCAGTTGACCAGGTACGGGCCGGTGTAGTTGAAGGCGAACACGCTGCCCTTGGCCAGCGCCCGGTCGACGTGTGGGCGCAGCGGCTCGGTGACCAGGCAGGTGGCGTCCAGCCAGACACCGCCGAACTTCTCCAGCAGCAGCATCCGCAGCAGATCCGAGAAGTGGTAGTGGTCGCCCGCCAGGGAGGCCACCAGATCCTCCGGAACGTCGACGTAGTCGCCGATGCCGTCCAGCGACAACTCGTGCACGCGGGAATCCGGGTTGTTCGCCTTGAGCGCGGCCAGGCAGGCCCGTACGACCGGCGGCGCGGAGTCGAAGCCCTGCGCCCAGTAGACGAAGATCGGCTGGTCGAAGGTGCTGTCCACGGGCCGGGCAAGGCGCTGTTCTGCCTGGGTGCGGATCTGTGTCAGGTGTTCGGCGAGGAAGATTCCCACCTCGCGGCGGGCGCCGAAGGACGTCACGTCGGAGTCGAGCAGGGCCGGCCCGTCGAACGGCAGTTTGGTGTCGTACACCAGGGCCGCGGCCGAGGCCCTGCGACTGTCGTCGCGGCGCTTGAGCCGGTCGTAGGCCAGTGCCAGGGCGTACCCACGCTCGAACGCCTCCGGCCGTTTCGCCGCGGCGCCGCGCAGCAGCTGCTCGGCGGCGGACCAGCGCTGTTCGGTGAGCGCGATCCGGCCCAGTTCCCAGGCGGCGTCGCCGTCGGGGTCGCCGGCCTTGACCACCTGCCGCAGCGCGGTTACGGCCACCGGGAGGTCACCCGCGGCGAGAGCGGCCCGCGCGGCCGCCAGAGGGTCGTCGCCGTCGGGAATGACGGTCACATCGGGCGCGACGACGGCGGTGAGCGAGTAGTCGTACCAGATGGTGGTGCCCTCGCCCGAATGAAGCCGGACCAGGGCGTCGCGGGCGCCCGCCGGGACCGTGAAGGTCAGGCTGATCCGGTGGTGGCCGTATTCGTTGCGGGCCGGCATCGACCGGACCGACGGGCGGTCGGCGGGCTCGTCGGCGACCCACTCCGGGACGATCCGCAGGGTCGGCACGCTCAGCGGCTCGGCCAGGAAGATCGAGACGTCCGCACGGTAGGTGACACCGGGCGCCAGCGGCTGAATGGGCGGAGCGATCCCGGTGTCACCGCCGGAGACGGTCACGCCGAGGCCGTACACCCCGGCTCGGCCCGGCACCTCGACCCGCTCGGCCGTGACGGTCGCGGGCATGTCGACGTTCTCCGGGCCGTCCCGGAACCCGGGGTCGGCGGCCAGTTCACCGCCGGCCGGCTGAAGCGGCTCGGGTTGGGGCTGCGGCGTCTGCGGGGTACGGCGGAGCGCACCCCTGAAACGGGCGAGCCAATCGTCAGGTGCGTTCGCCGTCATCGATGTCCCTTCGCAGCGTGCCGCCGCAGTTTAGTCGGACATCCGACGCGCCCGGGCATCGAGCGGACGGACCGTCGCTACAGCGGGAGGACCACGGCGGACGGACGGCCGCCCACGCAGGTCACGGTCATCCGGTAGCGCGCGAGGGCACCGGCGAACACCACCACCGCGGTGAGCGCCGGGCCCGGGTCGGCCCGCTCCACGACGAAACCGGGGCGTGGATCCCAGTCCAGCAGTTCGGTCCCGGCGGTCACGCAGCGAGCCAGGACCGTCCCGCCCGCCGACTCCAGCAGGGTGCCTCGCGGTGGTGCCGCCGAGCCGGACGGCGGGACGGAGACGGTCACGCTGGGTTGCGGTGCACCGCCGGAGGCCGACGCCGATCCGGCAGGTGCGAGCGGCGCGCCGGGCCAGACGTTTCCGGAGTCCGAGCTGATCGCGGGGACGCGTTCGGGGCGGCTCGTGGCCTCCGCGGGGCGGTCGGCCCCCGGTCCGGGCACACTTCTGGTCACCTTCGGTGACGTTGCGGGCGGGGCGGCGAGGTCACCGGGCGCGTCACCGTCTCCCGAGGTCAAAGACAACGGCAGGGCGATGAGCAGGGTTGCCGCGACGGCTCCGGCCAGCAGCCGGGACTTCTTCCATCTATTCGGTACGGCTACGCGTGCCGGAATCACGCCGGGTGCGGCAGGCCGCCACCCTGGAGCGGGACCGGTCACCGGCAGGGTCTCCTCGTCGTAGCCGCCGGATCCGGGTGCTTCCGGCCGTACCAGATCAGGTTTGGTCATGCCCGCAGCCTCGGCGGCGTCGCCCAGCAGGCCCGCCACCTCCGCCGCGTCCGGCCGCTCTCCCGGGTCCTTGTCCAGGCAGCGGGTGACCAGATCGATGATCTCGCCGGGCACTCCGGGTAGATCGGGCAGCGGATTCGGCTCCTGGTAGACGTGCGCCGAGAGCATCTGGGTGGTGGTCTCCACGCTCCACGGCGCCGTCCCGGCCAGCAGGCGGTAGAGCAGCACGCCGAGCGCGTAGACGTCGGAGGCCGGTTCGATGGCACCGCCGGTGAGCCGTTCCGGCGCGAGGTAGGCAGGGGTGCCGAGCAGGGCGTCCTCGGGTGAGGCGGGCCCGGCGACGGCGGCGATGCCGAAGTCGACGACCTTGGCGCCACCCCCGGTGACCATGATGTTGGCGAGTTTGATGTCGCGGTGCACGAGTCCGTCGGCGTGCGCGACGGCCAGTGCCGTGGCGACCTCGCCGCAGATCCGGAAAATCGTGCGCGGTGGGATCCGGCCACGGGAGATCCGTTGCTGGAGCGTCGGCCCATTGATCAATTCCATGACCACGTACGGGACCGGCCGCCCATTCTCGTCGGATTCCCCGAAGTCGTAGATCTGCGCGATGTTCGGATGCGACAGGGTGGCCGCCGACCTCGCCTCGTGCAGGATCCGGGCCCGGAACCGGTCGTCGCCGGCGAAGCGACCGGCCAGTACCTTCACCGCGACCGGGCGATTCAGCACCTCGTCCAGGGCACGCCAGACCACCGCCATGCCGCCACGGCCGAGTTCGTTCTCCAGCCGGTACCTTCCGCCGAGTTTCCGCTCCGCATCCACTCGACGCAGTTTGCCGAAATGCTCGCCGATTCGCACATCCGAACACCACTCCAATGCCATTCACGTTTCACATTCACATTCCATTCCGGGGCGATCTCGCCGGCTCGAGGCGACGGGCTTAGGGTCGCCACCATGACCGAGAACCGACGGCACCTGCCCGCACCGGCCCGCCCGATCGCCGCCGCGGCCACCGACGCGGTCACCGCGGTCCGTGCCGCGGACGCCGAGGCCCTCGACGAGGCGGCCGGCCGCCTGGCCGCCCTCGACCCGGCGCAGACCGGCCTGGTGCTGGGCACGACCGTCCGGCTGCTGCTGGAGGACGGCCACCCGGACGGGCTGGGTGCGGACGACGTGCGCACCGCCCTGGCGAGTGCGGTCCGGTCGTGGCCGGATGCCGATCCGCAGGTGGTGCTCTGGTTGCTGGCCGGAGCGCTGGGTGTGCTCGAGGAGGACGGCTCGCCCGCTCCGAAACCGGACGCGCTCGCACGTAACGCCGCCGTGCTGCTGGCCGATCTGCTCGTGGATCGCCCGATCGAGCCCTGGTGGACGGCCGCGCTCGCCGAGATCGAGCGGTCCCAGCTCAACGACTAAATCTTTTTGCAGAAACTGCAAGTTTGGTTCTAACCTCTCCGGGTGCACCCGGAGACCGAACCCATGCCCGGCCGGCGGGAGATCAAGCGCAGGCAGACCCGCCTGGCCCTGATCACCGCCGCGCTACGCCTCGCCGACGAGCGCGGCGTGGACCGGGTGACCACCGAGGAGATCAGCGCGGCCGCCGAGGTCTCGCCGCGCACGTTCTTCAACTATTTCGCCACCAAGGAGCACGCCCTCGTCGGCGACCCGCTGGAGGACTGTCCCGCCCCCGTCCTCAAGCCGCTGCCGCTGCTGGACGCGCTGCTCGACGCGCTGGCGCCGGCCTTCGAGCAGATCCAGGGCGATCGCGACCTCTGGCTGCTCCGGATGCGGGTGATTTCGGCCAACCCGCAGCTGCTCCCGCTGCTCATCGCCGCGGCCGCCTCCGCCGAGCAGCGACTGGCACAGGCGATCGCCGACCAGACCGGCCTCGCCCCGGACCATCCCCGCCCGCAGGTCGCCGCCGCGGTGGCCAACGCGGCCGTCCGGGTCGCCGTCGTGCGCTGGGCCGAATCCGGTGACTCCCGCCCGCTGATCGAACACGTCCGTGAAGCCTTCCACCATCTGAAAGAAGTCGATGACAGCCGTAGAACCTGACATAGCCGAGACCAGCGGCCGGATGTCCCACCGCGAGGTGGTGCAGGCCCTGTCCGGCCTGATGCTCGGCATGTTCGTGAGCATCCTGGCCTCCACCGTGGTCGCCAACGCACTGCCCCGGATCATCGCCGACCTGAACGGCAGCCAGTCCGTCTACACGTGGATCGTCACCACCGAGCTGCTCGCCATGACGGCCACCGTCCCGCTCTGGGGCAAGATGGCCGACCTCTACAGCAAGAAGCTGCTGATCCAGCTCTCGCTCGGCCTGTTCGTCATCGGCTCGCTGATCGCCGGCTTCACCCCGAACGTCGAGGTGCTTCTGGTCAGCCGGATCATCCAGGGCGTCGGAGCGGGCGGCATGACCGCGCTCGCGATGATCGTGATGGCCGCCATGATCCCGCCGCGCGAACTGGGCCGCTACTCCGGCATGTTCGGCGCGGTCTTCGGCGTCGCCACCATCGCCGGCCCGCTGATCGGTGGCGTCCTGGTGGACACCTCGTGGCTCGGCTGGCGCTGGTGCTTCCTGATCGGCGTGCCGTTCAGCCTGATCGCCATCGCGCTGCTGCAGAAGACGCTGCACCTGCCGGTGGTCCGCAAGCAGGTCAGCATCGACTGGCTGGGCGCGCTGCTGATCACCGGTGGCGTCAGCACCCTGCTGATCTGGTCGACCCTGGCCGGCGACAAGTTCGACTGGGCCTCCTGGCAGACCGCCGCACTGGTCACCGGTGGTGTGGTGGTCCTGGCTCTGGCCGTCCTGGTCGAGTCGAAGGCCAAGGAGCCGATCATCCCGCTCGGCATCTTCCGGCACCGCACGGTCACCCTCGCCATCGTCGCGAGCGTGCTGGTCGGCGTCGCAATGTTCGGCGGGACCGTCTTCCTGTCGCAGTACTTCCAGGTCTCGCTCGGCAAGACGCCGACCGTCGCAGGCCTGATGGGGCTCCCGATGGTCTTCGGTCTGCTGATCTCCTCGACCGTGGCAGGCGCGCTGATCACCAAATTCGGTAAGTGGAAGGCGTACCTGGTGTCCGGCGCGATCGTGATGACCGTCGGCATGCTGCTGCTCAGCACGATCGACGCGCACACCGGTGTGCCGGTCATCTCGGTGTACATGGCCGTGCTCGGCGTCGGCGTCGGCCTGCTCATGCAGAACCTGGTGCTGGCCGCACAGAACGACGTGCCCGCGGCTGAACTCGGTGCCACCACCTCGGCGCTGACGTTCTTCCGCAGCATGGGCGGTTCGATCGGGGTCAGCGCGCTCGGCGCGGTGCTCACGCACCGGGTCACCACGCTGTTCACCGAGAAGTTCGGCGCCGCGGCCTCCGGTGGCGGCGAGGTCCCCGACCTGACGACATTGCCGCCGGAGGTGCTCGCCGTCATCAAGGAGATCTACGGTACGGCCACCGCCGACCTGTTCCTGGTCGGTGCGCCAATCGCGTTCCTGGCCGTGATCGCGGTCGTCTTCATCAAGGAGAAGCCGCTCTCCACCCTCTCCGGAGACGAACGCCTCAAGCAGGAGAGTGCCCTGCACTGACCCTCAGGGGACGGCTGGCCGATCGGTCGTAATCGGTCGGCCGGCCCTCCCCGGACGGGTGATAGTGGTCAGGACGGACGCAGGCCCACCGAGGTGCGCGGGGCCGGCGGCTCGGCGCAGCCGAGGAGGCCGACCAGCCCGGACACCCAGAGCTGCCGGTAGACCGTGGCACTGGGATGGCTGACCACCAGCTTCACGCCGCTCGCGGCGGCCGTGTGGAAGCAGGCGACCAGGATGCCGATCCCGATGCTGTCGATCAGCATGACCCGTTGAAGGTCCAGACAGATCCGGCTCGGTGCCATGCCGGTCAGGACGTCATTGACCGCGTCCCGCATGACGTGAGCGTTGTCCAGATCGATCTCGCCGCTGGGGGCGATCTCGACGGTGCCGTCGGCCAGCTGGCGGGTCGTGATCGGCAGATACACAGCTGCCCTCTTCCTGGCGTCCAGCTCGTTCGAACCGACGCCGATTTGCCGCGAGACACGGTGGCGCCGACCGGAGAAGAAGGGTCATGCGCTGAGCGGCGTTCGCTGGGGGACGCCGACCGGAACCCGCGTTCCTACAACAATCCGCTGGTCTGCAAGTTACGCCACGTAGGCGCGGAACGCCAGAGTAGTTCATATGGCCGGAATGTGCTGGAACGGTCAGCGCGTGGCGCCTACGTTGACTGTCCACTGGCTTTGACCGAATACTCACCGTATGCGTTGGAGCGCCGGGCGGAATGGTTGACGCCCAACCGCGCGCCACGTCGGCGCCGGACACCGTCTACTTCGACAGCGTCGACGGCGATCAGGCCCGCGATGTCCTGAATCGTTTTTACCACCCTGTCTCAGCCGAGGGGGACCTGAAGCTCGGCGTCGAGGTGATCCAACTCGGACCCCTCACCGTCGGTCACCTCACGTTCGCGCGTAGCGCAACTCTGGACCTGCCGGTGCCGGCCGCGTACCACGTCACGTTGCCCACGGCCGGCCGCGTCCTGGCCCGCCTGGACGGCCGCGAGCTGACCGCCACGCCGGCCACCGCGCTCGTTTTCCGCCCTGGCGACCGGGTCCAGCTACGGCACGAGCCCAACTCCGCGGAGCTGGACGTACGGATCGAGAGCTGGGCGCTCGAGGCGGAGCTGGCCGCGCTGCTCGGTCACCCGGTCGAGGGAACCATCGACCTGTCCCCCGTCCTCGACCTCACCGAGGGGCCGGCACACAGCTGGAGCCGGCTCATCCGGCTGCTGAGCGACGAGCTGGAACACGAGAGCAGCCTGATCTACCAGCCGCTGATCGCCGAGCAGCTGTGCGCCAGCGTTCTCAGCGGACTGCTGCTCAGCGTCTCGCACCGCTTCCACGACGAGCTCGTCGCACCGGTCACCGGCGGGCCACCACGGTCCATCCGACGGGTCCTGGAGGCGATCAGCGACGAGCCGGAGCACCCCTTCACCGTGGGCGAGCTGGCAGCCGTCGCCGGGACGAGCATCCGCTCGCTGCAGTCCGGGTTCCGCCGGCACATCGGGAGCGCGCCGATGGCGCACCTGCAGCAGATCCGGCTCACCCGGGCGCACGAGACGCTGCGCAACGGCGACTCGTCGGAGCTCACCGTCGCCGACGTGGCACACCGATGGGGGTTCGCGCACCTCGGCCGGTTCGCGTCCGCCTATCGCAAGCGCTTCGGAGAGTCACCGTCGGAGACCCTGCGGACGACCACCTGAACGGGGGTCACTCACCCGGGTCACCGCAGCGCCTCGGCTGCGGCACACCATCGGTGCGATGACCGGAATCGGTGGTCCCGAACAGGTGACCTCGCGGCGGCACCCACTCCCGCCACGGCGCCAGACGTGGTGGCACGGCGGCCATCTCACCGTCCCCGGCGGCGCACCGACTGCGGAGGTACGCGACGACGCGCTCCGCGGCGGCGCCGCCGTTCTCGGCCAGGCTCCGCAACACGCGGGGGTCGGCGGGTTCCTCCGCCCGCAGCAGGGCGGCCAGGCCGGCCAGCGCCTGCGCCGCCTCGGAGGCGGCACGCTCGGCATCCCATGCGCCGGTCACGCCGGCGCTCCCCCACGCGTGTCCGGCCGATTCACGCCCGGTGAACTTTCTGCAATGCGATCGGTCATGCAGTGCATCCCCTCACCCCGACACGTACCCGGCAGCCGTCGCGGGCCCGCGACGGCCACCGCCGGGCGGTTCGGCCCCCGGTGTACGTGACAAGGCGAAAATGTATTCGGCTCGCTACTATGCGTCCATCCGTAACGCGCAGGTTCTGTCCAGTTAGCGCTCAGTTCGACTGGACGGGCCCTCTAGACGATCACGGCGAGTAGGCGGCCGGAGATGCGAATCGCCGTCAGGACGGCAGAGTGATCGTTCGACCCTCGGCGATCGCCCGCTCGGCGGCGGCCAGAATCACGGTCACCTGAGCGCCGAAACGCACGTCGCACGCCGACGCCGGTCCGCCCGCGGCCGCCGCCAGTAACTGGTCGACGGCGCGTCCGAACGCCTCGGCCGGTGCCCACTCACCACGCGGAACCGTCAGCAGACCCGCGTCACCGGCGAGAACCGCCTCCTCGCGCGCCGCTGCCGGCGGCGCGTCCACCGCGAGAGTGAGCCGGCTGACCGCACCACTCGCGTGCTTGAGCAGCAGATGAGACAGATCCCGGTCACCGGCGACCCCGGTCACCTCGGTGACCGGGCCCAGCACGGGCAGCACCAGGGCCAGCGCGTGCGGGCCGACGTCCCACAGGCCGCCGCGCTCACGCCGCCACGGCGAGGCGCCGAACGGGTTGTCCGGCACGAAGATCGAACCGAGGTGGTCGACGCGCGCCTCACTCCAGCCGCCGGTCGCCACGGCCTCGGTCAGGAAGCCGTCCAGCTCCGGCGTGAACCGGCGGGTGAAGAAGACCACAGAGGCCACGTCCGTGGCAGCGGCGGCCAGTTCCTCGGCGTCCTGGGCGCGCAACGCGATCGGCTTGTCCAGGAGCAGGTGCCGCCCGGCGCGGGCCGCCCGCAGCGCGATCGGGGCCTGCACGTCCGGTGGGAGAGCGATCGCGACCGCGTCGACCTGGTCGATCAGAGCGTCGACATCGGAGTACGCCGGAACGTCGTAACGGCCGGCGAGAGCGGCGGCCTTCTCCGGGTCACGGCCCCAGACGCCGGCGAACTCCACGCCGGAGTGTGCGGCCAGCGCCGGTGCGTGCGCGAAATGAGCCCATGGTCCCGTACCGAAAAGTCCGAAGCGCACTGGATCGTCCCACCATTCGGTTGTTGATCTCCAGGGCGGAAGTTACCAGGCCCCGAGGGTCTCAGTAACCTGGCCGGGTGAACGGTGCCCTGTCGACGGCGACGATTGTCGCCGCCCTCGCCCTGGCGGTCTGGTACCTGTTGCGGACGGCCCTCGACCGGGCGCCCGGCCGCATCGACCTGATCGCCGTCGTCGTCCTCGGCGCGCTGGTCGCCGTCCTCGTCCTGGTCGCCGTCGTCGGGCTCCTCGACGGCAGCCGGCCCGCCGACACCGGCACCTTCGCCGGCTATCTGGTCACGACGATCGGCCTGGCCCCGACGGCGCTGATCCTCGCCAGGATGGAACCGACCCGCTGGGGAAACCTGATCCTCGGCATCGCCTGCCTCGTCCTGCCCGTCCTCGTGCTGCGCCTGCAGCAGATCGCGTCGGTGACCGGTGTCTGACCAGCCTTCCGCAGGGACCACCGCCCGCCCCGCCGACGCCGCCCTCAGCTCCGGCGTCGGCCGCGTCCTGCTGCTCGTCTACGGCGTCTTCGCGCTCTCGGCGAGCGCCCGCGCCCTCGTGCAGATCAGCACCCATTTCTCCGAGGCGCCGCTCGCCTATCTGCTCTCCGCCCTGGCCGGCCTCGTCTACATCGCCGCCACGGTCGGACTGGCCCGAGGCGGCCCGCGCGGCCGGATGCTCGCCTTGATCAGCTGCACCATCGAACTGGTCGGCGTCCTGGTGATCGGCACCCTGAGCATCATCGACACAGGTGACTTCCCCGACGCCACCGTCTGGTCGAACTTCGGCAGCGGCTACGGCTACGTCCCCTTGGTGCTGCCCTTCGTGGGTCTGTGGTGGATCTACCGCCACCGCCCCACCCCATAGACCCCAGCGGCCGCACACCCAACCGCCGCCGCACACGCAGCCGCCGCAGCACACGCAGCCGCAACCGCAGCACACGCAATAGCTACGTGTGCTGCGCCCGCCGCCATCACGACGATCCGCACCCACGGATCCGCAACGGGTGCGCGCCTCGTCGCTGTTCACAGCGGTCCACGACGTCACGAGCACACAAATGGCCCCAGTGCGCGCGCTGGCAGCACCCGAACAACCCCGGGACACATCCAACGTGGTGATGCGTGGCGCGAATCAAACCGCAGTTCACCACGCAACACCGTCACCCCGGGCAGCGTGGTGACCTGCGCCCACCAGCAAGCCGTAAGTCGCCACGCGGGTTGACCGCGCCCACCGAATGGTTCAACCGCGTAGTTTCCCAGTGCACCCCTAGCCGCAGAGCGACCGCAAAACGCCGCCGGTGACGAGGCAGTCGGTTTGCCGACGCCCAGCGTTTTCTGGGTGGCGGGAAATCGCCTGCCTCGTCACCGGTTACAAGACGTTTTGCCGCGGAGCGAAGCGAAGCAATCAGGTTCAGACAACAACATGAGGAACGAAGTTACACATGTTGTTGGTGATCAGGCCGGCTGTGCCGAGGCCCTCGCGGATGCCCATGCCGGCAGGTTCGCCGTCGATCAGCCAGGCGCCGATCACCGGGTGGACCGTGCCCTCCAGTCCCTCGAAGGAGGGCAGCTCACACAACTCCTGGACGACGTAACGGCCGTCCGAGCCGTACTCCGAAGGGGTTTCGGTGATCGGGGCCCCGTCGCGGACCAGGGTGACCGAGCCGCCCTCACGGCCCCAGACGGGCTTCTTCGCGTACGACTTCAGGCTCGCGGCACTGGACGACTCGGCGAAGTACGACGGGAGCAGGTACTTCCCGCGTTCGGGGTCGTCGCCGAAGAGCTTCCACAGAACCGGCAGCAGAGCCTTGTTGCCGAGCAGGGCGGCCTTGTACGGCGGCTCCATCCACACCGTGCCACGCTTCTGCGGGTCGGCCATGTTGCGGAAGAACGCCTTGCCGCCCTCCTCGTGCCAGAACCACTCCCACGGGTAGAGCATGAAGATGACGTCGATCGGCTCGGCCTTGTGCTCCTGACCCGGCGAGGGAACGAAGAACACCCGGTCGCCGGCGACGTCCCAGCCGATCTGGCTCATCGCGATCAGCTCGACCGGGAAGCCGGCCTCCTCGGCGGTGGCCATCAGGTACGCGACGTTCATCCGGTCCTCACCAGAGGTCTCCGACGTCTCGTACGCGAAGAAGATCTTGGGTTTCTCCGGGAGCCAGGGCCGGGCCTCGCGCAGTTTGCCGATGTTGCGCCGCCAGGCACCGGGGTCGCCCGGTTCGCCCGGGGCGTCCTCCCAGCCGACCAGGCGCTCGTGGATCGAGTTCCACTGCCGCCACGGGTGCTCGGTGACGCCGGTCTGGTCCATCCAGTGCCACTGGATGACCGCCGCCTCGATCAGCGACGTGGGCGTCTGCGCGTTGAACTCGAGCAGCCGCGGGACGGTCCCGGCGCCGTTGTACCAGAGGTCGAAGCGACCATAAACGGTCGGCGACCAGTCCGGGGTCTGCGTCGGCAGGCGGCCGTCAGGGTCCTTGTCGCGGTGCGTCCACGTCTCCGCGTCGCCGTCGAACCAGGTGCGGATGATCTGCTCGTGGGTGTACTCGGGGATGCCGATGCGGGCCAGGAAGCACGAGTCGGCGTTGCAGATCGAGGTGAAGTAGCCCTCCCTGCGGCCCTCGGCGGTCCGCCTGGGGCACTGCCGCACCATCCAGTCACCGGCCTCCAGGCACATGGCGTAGAGGGTCGCGGTGGCGGTCTCCAACTCCTCGATCTCGGCCGCGGGGAACTCGTAGTACGTCCCCTCCTGCCAGTACGAATACGTCGTCCCGTCGGGCAGGACATCGTCGTTGTACGTCAGCCCGAGGCTGTAGTTGGTGAGCCGCCACCCGTCGCGCACCGGCCCGTGCGGAACCCTCCGCAAATGTCAGCCCCCCGAGGAACGCGAACCGCTGCCGCCCTTGCCGACGACGCTGGTCTTGATCGTGCCGTTGCCGACCTTACCGCTGGAGGGCAGGCCGAACTTGGAACGTGAGGCCGCGTCGTTGTAGGCGAACTTGCTGCCGCCGGCCGGCAGTTTCGAGCCGATCGGGTAGCCGCTGCGGTAGCCCGACGAGTGCCAGATGAAGAAGCCTCCACCGCCGCCACCACCACCGCCGTCGTCGTCGCAGTAGTCCTCGTCGACGATCACTCCGTTGGCGTCGGCGCAGTAGAAGCCCTCGTCGACGTATTCATCGTTGTCGCACGCGGCCGTTCCGCCCGCGGCCAGCAGGAGGAAGGTGCTGGTCAGCGACACGGCTCGGGAACTCATGCGTCGGTTCATGATTTCTTTGTAACTCTTCTCAGCAAGTTGCCAGTAACCGTTACTCTCTCAGTCTCTCGGCCCGCCCGCCACATAGACGACCTGACCGGACACGAATCCGGCACCTTCGCTGACCAGGAACGACACCGTGTTGGCGACGTCCTCGGGGCGTCCCGCTCGTGCGACGGGAATCTGGCTCACGGTCGCCTTCTCGAAGTCGTCGAAGTCCACACCGATGCGGGCCGCCGTGGCCCGGGTCATGTCGGTCACGATGAAGCCGGGCGCGACCGCGTTCGCGGTGATGCCGAACTTGCCGAGCTCGATCGCGAGCGTCTTGGTGAAGCCCTGCAGACCGGCCTTGGCCGCGGCGTAGTTGGCCTGGCCGCGGTTGCCGAGAGCGGACGTGCTGGACAGGCTGACGATCCGGCCGTATCCGGCGTCGACCATGTGCTTCTGCACAGCCTTGCTGAACAGGAAGGCACCCCGCAGGTGGACGGCCATCACCGTGTCCCAGTCGTCCTCGGACATCTTGAAGAGCAGGTTGTCACGCAGCACCCCGGCGTTGTTGACCAGCACGGTCGGCGCGCCGAGCTCGGCGACGGTCCGCTCGACGGCGGACGCCACCTGGGCTTTGTCGGACACGTCGGCCCCGATCGCGATCGCGGAGCCGCCGGCCGAGACGATCGCGTCGACGGTCTCGGCCCCGGACTTCTCGTCCAGGTCGACGACCGCGACGGCCATCCCGTCGGCGGCGAGCTTCCGCGCGACCGCCGCGCCGATGCCGCGAGCGGCTCCGGTGACGACAGCGACACGAGGTACGGACTGCGACATTGCGGCCTCCGGTGGTGATCCACGCTGCTGGAAGCCGATGCTAAACCGGGTCAGGCGGTTCTGCGCATCCGGATCCACCGGTATCCGTATCCGCCGACCTTGATGCTGTCGAGTTTGTCCGGGTCCGGGTAGTCCTGGTCGGCCAGCACGTCGTTCGGGAACTCGGCGTCCTCGGCCAGGCTGCTCAGGTCCACCTCACCGGCCTTCGCGCTGAGGTTGTGCACGAACAGCATGGCCCCGGTGGCGGCGTCGGCACGGTGCACCAGGATGCCCCGAGGGGCCGGCACGTCCACGTGGGTGCAGGAGCCGCTGCCGATCTCGGGGGATTCCTTGAGCGTACGGATCATGCGCTCGAACCACGACAGCAGCGACGACGAGTCGTGCCGTTGCCGGGTCGCGTTGACCTGCTCGAACCCGAACTCGCCGCCGGAGATCACCGGCCGGACAAGGTCCTTCGGGTCGGCACTGGAGAATCCGCCGTTCGGCAGCTGGGACCACTGCATGGGGGTACGGATCGCGTTGCGCCCGTCGAGCGAGAGGTCGTCGCCCATTCCGATCTCCTCGCCGTAGCGCAGCACCGGGGTGCCGCGCAGGCTGAACTGCAGCGAGTAGGCGAGTTCGAGGCGCTTCCGGTCGTTGCCGAGCATCGGAGCCAGCCGCCGGCGGATGCCCCGGCCGTACAGCTGCATGCGCTCTTCCGGCCCGAATTTCTCGAAGACGTCCTTGCGCTGCTCGGCGGTGAGGCGGGACAGGTCGATCTCGTCGTGGTTACGCAGGAACGTGGCCCACTGCCCGCCGTCCGGCAGTTTCGGCGTGTCACGCAGCGCGTCGATGATCGGCTCGGTGTCCTGCCGGGCCAGGGCGAGCACCAGTTTGGCGTTGAGCATGAAGTCGAACAGCATGTGGATGCGGTTGCCGGAGCCGCCGTCGTCGCCGAAGTAGCCGGGCAGCATCTCGGGTTCCACATTGGCCTCGGCGAGCAGGACCGCGTCGCCCCGGCGCCACTGCACGTGCTGGCGCAGTTCGCTGAGGAACCCGAAGTCCATCGGCGCGGTCGGGTCGCCGGGTTCGGTGCGCTCGATGATGAACGGCACGGCGTCCATCCGGAAACCGGAGACGCCGAGCTGCAGCCAGAACGCGCAGATCTTCTTGATCTCGGCCCGGACCTCGGGGTTCTTGATGTTCAGGTCGGGCTGGAACTTGTAGAACCGGTGGTAGTACCAGAGCTTCGCGGTCCGGTCGTAGGTCCACGTCTCGTCCTGCTCGCCGGGGAAGACCATCCCCTGGTTGCGGTCGGACGGCGCGGTCTCGCTCCAGACATACCAATCGCGGTACGGCGAATCGGGCGACGATCGTGCCGACTGGAACCACGGGTGCTGGTCCGAGGTGTGGTTCACCACCAGGTCGATGATGACCTTGATGCCCCGGTTGGCCGCCTGGTGCAACAACTCCGCGAAGTCACCGAGCGTGCCGAACCGGGGGTCGACGTTGTAGAAGTCGGACACGTCGTAGCCGTCGTCCTTGCCCGGCGACGGGTGGATCGGGTTGAGCCAGAGGCAGGTCACACCCAGCCGGGCCAGATAGTCGAGCCGTCCGATCAGACCGCGGATGTCACCGCAGCCGTCACCGTCGGAATCGGCGAACGAGTCGATGTCGAGGCAGTAGACGACGGCCTGCGAGTACCAGCGGTCACTCATGCGCCCTTACATGTCCGTGGCCCCGGCCGACCAAACGTTCCCAGACGCCCAGCAGCAGCACGCCACCGCCGAACACCACGAACGGTGACATCAGCAGCGCCGCGGCCGACAGGACGCCACCGGCCGTCGGCCCGAGCATGCGCCACTCGGTCACCACCAGGTCCAGCGCCTGCAGCGCGTAGCCGATCATCAGGACCACGGCTGACAGCACCACGACACGGCCCCGCACCTGTCGCCCGGTGGCCCGCACCGCGGCGCCCAGAGCGGCCCGGACGGGACGGTCGGAGACCGCGAACAGACCGGTCACCACGATCGCGAGGCCGAACTGCCACAGCAGGAACATCGCCCACACCGGCGTGATCGCGGACCACAGCAGGATCACTCCGGCCTGCACCAGCACGCCGGCGGTCGCGAGCACCACCGCCGTCCGACGCAGGCCCAGCACCGCAGCAGCGACGACCAGCAGCCAGATCACCGTGCGCGCCGCCGGATCGGCCAGCATCAGACCGTCGACGCCGAGGGCACGCATCGGATCTCCGCCGCCCCACAGGGACAGGCCGGTCACCAGCCTGCCGACGGCGACGGCGGCCAGCGCCAGCGCGGAGAACAGACCGGTGACCGCGGCGGCGTCGCGCCAGCCCGTACCCGCGGGGGCATGGAAGGCCCGGCCGAGACGGACCGCGAGGCCCGCACGCACCAGGTCGAACGCGTCGGCCGGGGAGGGGAAGCGCCGGCCTTCCTCGGCGCCGGACATCAGCACGCCGATCATCTCCTCGCCGTAGGCGGCCCGGTGTCCGGCCGGGTAGGCCCGCAGCAGGCGCCGGTAGCGCGTCTCCAGGATCGTCATGCGGTCGCTCCCCCGAACTGTGTGCCGCGCAGCCTCAGGCGGCTCTCGGCGATGGTGGCCTGGCTGCGCAGGCGGGCGGTCTCGGTGGCGAGACTCCGCTCGCCGGCCCCGGTGAGGCGGTAGTAGCGCCGCAGCCGGGACTGCACCACCTCCTCCCGTTCGACCTCGATCAGGCCCTCGGCGCGCAGCCGGTCGAGAGCGGCGTAGAGAGTGCCGGCCCGCAGCCGCACCCGCCCGCCGGTCATGGTGGCCACGTCCTCGATCACGGCATAACCGTGGCGTGGCTCCTCGGCCAGGGCGGTGAGCACGAGAAACGTCGGCTCCCGCATCGGCGACTCAGTCATGGCGGAAGCATATACCGATCAGCGATATATGCGGCAAGGGTTCATCAGCCCGTTCTCGGGTAACTCTCAGCAACCGCCTGCACAGTGTGTGGGGAGCTTTCTGGACGACTTTCGAAAGGCGGGCACATGGCCGACGGTGATCTCGGCAATCTCGGCGGACTGACCGGCTGGGTCGCCTCGGTGATCGACTCGCTCGGCGAGGTCGGCGTCGGGCTGCTGGTCGCGCTGGAGAACCTGATCCCGCCGATCCCGAGTGAGATCGTCCTCTCGATGGCCGGCTATCTGGCCAGCCAGGGCCGGGTCAACCTGGTGCTGGTCTGGTTCACCGCCACGCTCGGCGCGCTGGCCGGCGCGATCGCCCTCTACTGGCTGGGCCGGGGCCTCGGCGAGGAGCGGCTCAAGCACTGGCTCGACCGCATCCCGCTGGTCGACGCGGACGATCTGAACAAGGCCGACCGCTGGTTCGAGAAACACGAGCGGGCCGCCGTGCTCTTCGGCCGCTGCGCGCCGGTGGTCCGCAGCCTGGTCTCCATCCCGGCGGGCGCCAATCACATGCCGATGGGCCAGTTCATGCTCTTCACCACGATCGGCAGCGGCTTCTGGAACGCCCTCTTCATCGGTGGCGGCTATGCGCTCGGCTCCCGGTGGAAGGACCTGGAGATGTACGCCCAGTGGTTCGATTACGCGATCTGGGCGTTCTTCGCGATCGCCATCGGGTCGTGGGTGGTGAAGAAGGTGCGCAAGCGGCGGCAGCGCGCCGCCGCCCGCGCACACGACACTGCTACTTCCGGAACTGGATCCAGTTGACGTTCACGAAGTCGGCCGGCTGGCCGCTGGTGAAGGTCAGATAGACGGTGTGGGTTCCGGTCACGTTCGACACGTTGGCCGGGATCGAGACCCAGTTCTGCCAGCCGCCGGTGTTGGCGAGGGCGAAACTCCCGATCGGGGCGTTGCTGCGGCTGTCCAGGCGTACCTCGACCAGGCCGCTCACCGCGGTGCCCGCACCGGAGGCCACCCGGCCCACGAAGTCCTTCACCCCGCCGGTCCCGAAGTTGACGTTGTTGAACTGCACCCAGTCGCCGTTCGCGATGTGACTGACGTTCTGGCCACCCTCCGAGGCGGTCTCGACCTGCACCCCGGCGGAGGCGTTGTACGACTCGGCCTCGATCCGGGAGTACGCGTCGCGACTGCCGGACGGCGGCGGCGTGGTGGTCGGCGGCGTGGTCGGCGTGGTGCCGCCGCCGGACTGGTAGACGGCCACGTAGTCGATCAGCATCGGCACGCCCGGCTGGGTGGCCGAGGTCGGTCCGCCCCCGAACGCCGCCGGGAACCCGCCGCCGATCGCCACGTTGAGGATCATGAAGAACCCGTGGTGCAGGGCGTTGTTCCAGGTGGTCGAGTCGACCGCGTTGGACGTGAGGGTGAAGTAGTTGTTGCCGTCGAGGTAGAAGCGCAGCTGCTCCGGCGAGACGCTCCGGTCGTACTCCATGGCGTACGTGTGGAAGCTGCCGAGACAGCCGCTGCAGGCGCGCTCGCCACTGGTCAGGCCGGTGGTCTCGTTGCACGGCCCGCCGGGGTTGCTGCCGCAGTGCAGGGCCGAGAACACGCTGGACCGGCCGTTGATGTTCTCCAGGATGTCGATCTCGCCGATGCTCGGCCAGTTGGTGGCGCCGACCGGGCGGGCCGCGGCGCCGAGCGCCCAGAACGCCGGCCAGTAGCCCGCGGCGGCCGCGCCGGTCACGTTGGGCTGGGCGATGCGGGCCTCCATCCGCATCTTCCCGCCGGCCGGGGCGGCGAAGTCGGTGCGCTGGGTCTCGACCCGGCCGGACGTCCAGCGGCCGGCGGAGTCGCGCAGCGGCTTGATGACCAGGTTGCCGGCGCCGTCCTGGTAGACGTTGGCGGTCGAGTCGGTCATCGTCTCGATCTCGCCGGTGCCCCAGTTGGCGGCACCGCCGGGGTATCCCGTGCCGGTGGAGTAGAGCCAGTTGGTGCGGTTGAGCCCGGTGCCCGAGGCGCCGGTGAAGTCGTCGCTGAAGACCAGGGACATGCCGGAGGGCGGCGGCGGGACCGCGGCGTCGGCGGTGGCGACGAAGGTCACCGAGGCGCCGACGGCCAGCATCGCGGTGGCCACGGCCAGCAGTCTGCGGGGGATTCGCATGGGGTCGCGCCTTTCGTGGGGGAGTTGAGAGAGCGCTCTCAGCGATTGCACGCTTGTTTCCGGGGCTTGTCAATATGGAACAACGCCGATCGTTTTCCGGATGATCCGACCGGGTAATGCGGCGGCATGGATACGGCGATCTCCCCCGCACTCGCCGCACGGGCGGAACGTGATGACCTGCTCACTCTCGGCGTCGAGGAGGAGTATCTGCTCGTCGACGCGGACGAACCGCGGGCCGTCGAGGCCGTCGAGGAAGTCTTCGCCGAACTACCCGACGCTTTGCGGGACGGCGTGCAGCACGAGTACTACCGGACCCAGATCGAGGTGGCGAGTCCGCCGCAACTCGAACTGGGCAAGCTCGCCGAGGCCCTGAGCGGACTGCGCTCGGAGGTCGCGGCCGCGGCGGAGCGGGCCGGCGCCCGGCTCGTCGCGGTCGGCACCGGGCCCGCGGCAGGCCACAATGCCCGGATCGTGGAGAACGAACGCTATTACCGGATGCGGGAACGCTTCGGCGACCTCTCCCCCGGTCAGGGCATGTGCGGCACCCACGTGCACGTCAGCATCCCGGACCCGGAGACCGGTGTGCTCGTCCTCAACCACCTGCGCCCCTGGCTGCCGGTGCTGCAGGCGGCCACCGCCAACTCGCCGCTGTTCGCCGGGCGCGACACCGGCTACGCCAGCTGGCGCTCGATGATGTGGGAGCGCTGGCCCACCGTCGGCCCGACGCCGTATCTGCGGTCGCACGAGCACTACCTGACGCTCATGGCAGACCTCGAGGCGAGCGGCGCGATGCTCGACTCGGGGATGCTCTACTGGTACGCCCGCCTCTCCGCGAACTACCCCACCGTGGAGATCCGGATGGGCGACGTCATGCCGAGCGCCGACGACGCGGTGCTGCTCGCGGCCCTGACCCGCGCCCTGGTCGCGTCCCTGCTGCGCGAGGCGCAGGCGGGGATCGAGGCGCCGGACGTCGAGCACCCGCTGCTGATGGCGGCGCACTGGCGAGCCGCTCACGACGGGCTCGAGGGCCTGAACATCGACATGGCCACGCGGGAGACGCGGCCGGCCTGGCGGCTGCTGCGGCAGCTGTTCGACTACGTACGCCCGGAGTTGGAGCGACACGGTGACCTCGCCACCGCGACCCTCCTGATGGGACGGTTGCGCGAACACGGCACCGGGGCGGCCCGGCAGCGGGCGCTGCTGGCGCAGGGCGGCTCGGTCGAGGACGTCGTCGACTGGCTGGCCCGCACCACGCGCGGCGCCTAGAAACACCGGCTGTGGCTCACTGTTGTCTCAACGACGTTGAGACAACAGTGAGCCACAGCCGCTTGACGGACATCATCTGACAGTGGGCTTATGTCCGATCAGTGGGATTAGCCGGTCTCATTCGGATATCACAGTCACAGATTGCCGCTCCCCGAATCACCCGCGGTGAACAGCACATATGTCACTACGTGAGCACGTGGTGACCGATTCGGTATCGCGCTCGATCTTGCGGCACGGTAGGCATGACGGATGCCGCCGCACGCCTCGCTCTCACCAGCGCCGACGTCCCGTGAGGACCGCCCGGTGGCCGGGCGGCACCGAGCTCCGGAGGAGAGCCCCGAGCAGCCGCGACCCAGCCGACTCCGGACCGCGATCGTCGAGGCCGGCGGCGCGACCGTGCCGGCTCCCCGATCGGCGCGCCACCGCGCCGGGACCAACGACTCATGGGGAGCCACCCGGGCAGCCGTCGCTCGCCGGGCCACAAAGGACCGCGCCGCCCGCGGCTCACACCGCGCGCCCTCGCCGGCTCCGATGGAATCCGTCATCGAGGTCGCGAAGAACCGGCCGCAGGTGCTGCTCGGCACTCTCGTCGCCGCCGGGCTGCTGCTCACCGCGGTGCCGATCCCGCAGGACGGCGGCAGTACCACCGTGATGAGTGCCGCCGCCGAGGCGGTCGGCGTGATCAAGAAGCCGGAGAAGAAGAAGCCCGCGCCGGAGAAGAAGCCCGAGGCGGCCCCCGCCCGTCCGGCCGCCACCGAAACCGCCACCGCCGACCCGAGACCGCCGCAGCAGTCCAAGCCGGCCGCCAAGCCGACCGAGAACGGTTCGCAGCAGGTCGTGGTGCCGGTCGGCGACGGACCGTTCAACTCGCTGCGCACCACCGGCTCCCGCGTCGTGATGCTGAGCTTCGACGACGGCCCCGACCCGGTCGAGACGCCGAAGATCCTGGCACTGCTCGAGAAGCATCAGGTGAAGGCGGTGTTCTGCCTCGTCGGCACGCAGGCGCGGCGGCACCCCGACCTGGTCCGGCAGATCGCCGAGGCCGGTCACGTGCTCTGCAACCACACGTGGAGCCACGATCTGAAGATCGGCACGAAGAAGTCGAACCAGATCCTGAATGATCTACAACGGACGAACGCGGCCATCCGCGCGGCCGCTCCGGGTGTCGAGATCCCCTACTTCCGGGCGCCCGGTGGCAACTTCACCGACCGGCTCGTCAAGACGGCCTACGGCGACGGCATGACCTCGCTGTACTGGGAGGTCGACCCGCGCGACTGGGAGCACCCGGAGGGCGAGACCTCCGCGGAGCACGTCAAGCGGATCGTGACCCAGGTCAAGAAGGAGACCCGGCCCGGATCGATCGTGCTGTCGCACGACTTCAACCAGCCGGACACCACCAGCGCGTACGAGCAGCTGCTCCCGTGGCTGGTGGCGAACTTCGAGGTCGGGGTCCCGGGCGCCGAGGCCACTCCGGAGCCGACGCCGACCGAGTCGTCGCCGACGCCCGCGGTCACGCCGAGCGAGGCCCCGCCGGTCACCTCGAGCGACGCCGCGACCGCGTGACCGGCTGGCAGGCCGGGCACCAGTAGACGTTGCGGGCCGCCATCGTGCCCATCGCGATCGGGGTGCCGCAGACCAGGCAGGGCTGTCCGGTACGGCGGTAGACGTACACCTCGCCGCCGTGCCGGTCGACCCGCGGTGCCCGCCGCATCGCCTCCGGGGTGTGCTCGGTGTGCACGGTGTCGATCCGGCCGCGCAGCACACCCTCCTTCATCAACGCCCGCAGGTCGTCCCAGAGCGCGGTCCACCGGCCCTCGTCGAGGGTCGCACCGGGTGTCTCGGGGGAGAGCCCGGCCCGGAACAGCGTCTCGTTCGCGTAGATCAGGCCGCAACCGGCCACGATCGACTGGTCCATCAGGAGGGCGAGCAGCGGTTTGGTGCTGGCGCGGATCCGGGCCCAGGCCGCCGCGGGCTCGGCGTCGTCACGCAGCGGATCGGCGCCCAGGCGGGATCGCAGCAGGTCGGCCGTTCCAGGGTCGAGGACCTCGCAGGCGGTCGGGCCACGCAGCTCCAGCCAATGATCGGAACCGGTCAGCGCGAACCTGACCTGGCCGACCGGCGCGGGTGCCGGCAGCGGGCCGTCGGCGAACTTGCCGTAGAGCCCGAGGTGCACGTGCAGGATGCGCTCGCCCTCGTAGTGGTGGAGCAGATGCTTGCCGTACGCCTCGGTGTCGAGGAGCACGCGTCCGTCGATGAGCGCGGCTCCCGCGGCGAAACGGCCCTGCGGGCTGCCGGCCGAGACCGTCTGCCCGGCGAAGAGCTCACGGTGGCGGCTGGCGAGGCGGTGAATGGTATGTCCCTCCGGCACGCACCAAAGGTAGCCGGGCATTATGCCGTGAGCGGATTCGCCCTGAGGCGAATCGCTGGGATCCGCGGCCCTGCTGGGAGAAAGTGTTCACATGACCAAAGAGACGACCATGCGTGGTGGCGGCGCGACCTTCGACGACCAGGTCTTCGAGCGACTGCTCCGGGAACGGATCATCTTCCTCGGCAGCGAGGTCAACGACGAGGTCACCAACCGCATCTGCGCCCAGATGCTCCTGCTCGCCTCCGAGGACCCGGAGCGCGACATCGCGCTCTACATCAACTCCCCGGGCGGCTCGATCAGCGCAGGCATGGCGGTCTACGACACCATGCAGTACATCAAGAACGACGTGGCCACGATCGCGATGGGCATGGCCGCCTCGATGGGGCAGTTCCTGCTCTGCGCCGGCACCCCCGGCAAGCGTTATGCGCTCCCCCACGCCCGGGTGATGATGCACCAGCTCTCCGGCGGCATCGGCGGCACCGCGGCCGACATCGCCATCCAGGCCGAGAGCATGCTGCACATCAAGCAGGTGATGAACGAGCGGATCGCCTTCCACAGCGGGCACACCCCGGAGGAGATCAATCGTGACTCCGACCGTGACCGCTGGTTCACCGCCCAGCAGGCCAAGGACTACGGCCTCGTCGACCACGTGATCTCCCGGGCGAGCGACGTGAACGCGGTGTCCTCGCTGGTCTGACCCGCCTTCTCGAAAGGGCACGTCCTCCTCGGGCGTGCCCTTCGTGTCGTTTCCGGGTCGTAGGGGTATGTAGCCGTGTCAAACCTGCCAAGGAGGTTCAGACGTGAGGCTCCCTACCTTCCCCCGTCAGACGACCGTCGACGACGCGAACACCGAGCGGACCCCCGTGGTGCCTCGTCGTGACGAACCGACCACCGCCAGTCTGCCGCCGGTCCGTTCGGACACCGTGACCCCGCCGCCGGCCAAGCCGGAGACGTTCCGCCCGGCGCCCTCGCCGGTCCGTTCCGAGACCGAGCGTGCCAAGGCCGTCTCCGACCCGGTCGCCGTCCCGCCACCGCCCGGCCCCCGTGCCCGGGCGAGCTTCGTGGCGACCCTCGGCCTGGTCCTCTCGGTCGCCGGCGCCCTGCTGGTGCTCTCCGGCCCCCTGCTGGGCTACGGCATCGGCGTCGCCGCGATCGCACTCGTCCTCTCGCTCGCCGGCGTCTTCGCGACCCGCAAGCGGCACGTGGCGGGCAAGACCGGCGCGGTGATCGGGCTCGTGCTGTCGCTGACCGCCATCGTGGTCGGCGTGCTGGCCCTGACCGGTCAGCTGTGGTGGCTGGGCACCGACACCGCAACCGTCAGCGAGTTCCGGACGTGGCTTGACACACAGTTTGAAACCCGGATTTGACGGGTATCTGACATTCAACGCCGATGATGAGTCGGCGCAACTTACCCCTCGGAACCGGGATGGCCACGGCCGCCCCGCCCCGAATGACCCCGGCGGTTCGCCGAGGTTGCCAAGGCCCCGGCATGGGCAGCGGTTCGCCGCCCCGCCGGGGCCTTTGCAATGAATCGCCGCGGCTCCCGGAGATCACGCAACGATCGACCGCTGGACGCATGGTTGATCCGGGGTGTCCGTCGGTCCAGGCCGCATACCGTTTTTCTTCATGAGCCCTCAGCGCCGCTACCTGATGTGCCGGCCCACCCACTTCGCCGTCACGTACCGGATCAATCCGTGGATGGACCCGACGGCGCCCTACGACAACGCCCTGGCCATCAGCCAGTGGGAGAACCTGCGGCAGACGTTCCTCGGCCTCGGCCACACCGTCGAGCTGATCGACCCGCTGCCGGGCCTGCCCGACATGGTCTTCGCGGCGAACGGCGGCACCGTCGTCGACGGCCGGGTGCTGGGTGTGCAGTTCCGCGACGCCGAACGGGCCGACGAGGCCCCCGCCTACGCCGCCTGGTTCCGTGAACGCGGCTTCGAGGTGCTCGAGCCCAAGCACACCAACGAGGGCGAGGGCGACATCCTGCTCGCCGGTGAGGTGATGCTGGCCGGCACCGGGTTCCGGACCGCCCACGCGTCGCACGCCGAGACCCAGGAGTTCCTCCAGCGGCCGGTGATCTCACTGCAGCTGGTCGACCCGGCGTACTACCACCTGGACACCGCCCTCTGCGTGCTGGACGAGCGCAACATCGCGTACCTGCCGGAGGCGTTCTCGCCGGGGTCGCAGGCCGTGCTCCGGCAACTCTTCCCGGACGCGATCATCGCCACCGCGGAGGACGCCGCCGTGCTCGGCCTCAATGCGGTCAGTGACGGTGAGACGGTTGTACTGGCCGAGCAGGCCACCCAACTGGCCGAGGCGCTGCGCGCGGCCGGCTACAAGACCATCGGGGTCGACCTGTCCGAGCTGCGCAAGGCCGGCGGGGGTCCCAAGTGCTGCACGCTGGAGGTCCGGTCATGATCGACTGCACCGAGCGAAGCGAGGGCCGGGAGAGCATGACAGGGAGGCACAGCTCATGACGACCGTTGAGTTCCGCACACCGGGCGCGCTCGCCGACGCGGAGAAGTGGACCGCGCACAACTACCACCCGCTGCCGGTGGTCGTGGCCGAGGCCGAGGGTGCCTGGGTCACCGACGTCGACGGCCGCCGCTACCTGGACTTCCTGGCCGGCTACTCGGCGCTGAACTTCGGGCACCGGCACCCCGGCCTGATCGCGGCCGCCCACGCTCAGCTCGACCGGGTCACCCTGACCAGCCGCGCCTTCGTGCACGACCAGTTCGCGGCGTTCTGCCACGGCCTGGCCGAGCTCTGCGGCAAGGAGCTCGTGCTGCCGATGAACACCGGCGCCGAGGCCGTGGAGACCGCGATCAAGGTCGCCCGCAAGTGGGGCTACCGGGTCAAGGGCGTGGCCGACGAGCGCGCCGAGATCATCGTGGCCGCGGACAACTTCCACGGGCGCACCACGACGATCGTCAGCTTCTCCACCGACCCGGACGCGCGGGCCGACTTCGGGCCGTACACGCCCGGCTTCGTGGTGGTGCCGTACGGCGATCTGGCCGCGGTCCGTGCCGCGATCAACCCGAACACGGTCGCCGTGCTGATGGAGCCGATTCAGGGCGAGGCCGGCGTGCTGGTGCCGCCGGCCGGTTTCCTGGCCGGAGTACGCGAGCTGTGCACCGAGAACAACGTCCTGATGATCGCCGACGAGATCCAGTCGGGTCTGGGGCGTACCGGCAAGACCTTCGCGATCGAGCACGAGGACGTCGTGCCGGACATGTACGTGCTCGGCAAGGCGCTCGGCGGCGGCATCGTGCCGGTCTCCGCGGTGGCCGCCGACCGGGCGGTGCTCGGCGTGCTGCGTCCCGGCGAGCACGGCTCCACGTTCGGCGGGAACCCGCTGGCCTGCGCGGTCGGCACCGAGGTGGTCCGCCTGCTGGAGACCGGTGAGTTCCAGGAGCGGTCGGCCCGTCTCGGCGCCCGGATGCACGCGGGGCTCGAGGCCCTGATCGGCAAAGGCGTGGTGGCGGTACGCGGACGCGGGCTCTGGGCCGGTGTCGACATCGACCCACTGCTGATGACCGGACGGCAGGCCTGTGAGCGCCTCGCCGAGCGGGGTGTACTCGCGAAGGACACGCACGGCTCGACGATCCGCCTGGCTCCGCCGCTGGTGGTCACCGAGGAGGATCTGGACCACGCGCTGGCCCAGCTCGCCGAGGTGCTGCGCGGCTGACGCAGGATCTCCGGCTGTCGCGCACCGCTGTCTCTGCGTGCTTGAGACTGCGGTGTGCGACAGCCGGGTTTGCCTTCAGCGGCCGACCGGCCGGAACGCCATGGTCGGCGCCTCGCCCATCACCGACTCGGGCTGGACGTTGCCGCCGCTGGCCCAGAGGTTCGACCGGCCGATGAGCACCGCGTGGTAGAGCTCGACGATGTCGTCGTCGGCCAGGACCCGGCTCTCGTCGCGGCGCAGGGTGATCCGCGCCTCATCGTCCATCGAGCCGCCCGGGCGTACACCCGAGCCGTTCATGCTGATGTCCGTCACCGTCACCTGGCCGCCGCGCAGCGTGAACTGGACGTGCCCACGGCTGATCCACTTCCGGGCGTCGTCGGTGAGCCACTGACCCAGCATCACGCCGGATCCGCCCTCGGGCGCCCGGCCGACCACCATGGCCCGGTCCTCGGAGACCACGAACCGCTGCCGGATCACGCCGTCGATGCGGACCGAGAAGACCTCGGTCGCCGGGCGAGGACCGACGTCCCTGAGGCGCTCACCGTGCCGAGGACAGGTCGGCGCGCCGGAACGCAGTGCCGGCGGCGGCTGCGAGACCGGGCTGGTGTAGGTGCGCATGTCCGCGAACGGGCTGTCCGAATCGCCGCCGTCGCCGTAGCTGTTGCAGCTCAGCGACGGGCACCGCCACACACGGGCCAGCAGCCGCTCGCCCAGCGGGGAGCGCGGCACCGGGGGCGTCGCCTCGCCGCGGCCCACCCGGGCCACGAGCGTCGGGCCGCCCTGCGCCGACACCAGTGCGAGCAGCCGGCCCGGCTCGGTCACCCACGGGCGGCTGGCGCGGAACCGGTCCTCCCGGTCACGGGTGAGCACCGGCAGGCCGAGCATCTCGGCCACCTCCAGCACCCGGTCACCGACCTCCGGAACCACCTCGACCTTGCCGTCGTCGGCCCAGCGGCGCACCACCATCCGCTCGTTCGAGGTGAGGTCGGTGTCCGACAGCAGCCCACGCGGCGTCACCACGTAAACCGGGACGTTCTCCTCGGAGACGTAGCGGCCGAGCGCGTCCACCAGCAGACCGAGGCGGACCAGACTGGCCGGGCGGCCGCCGTCGAGGTCCGCGTAACGGACAACCTCTCCCAGATCCACCACAGCGCGAGCGAGCGCCGGATCGGTGGTGAGCCGGGCCTCGATGGCGTCGAGGACCTTGCTGACCTCGAATCTCACGGGTCCTCCCCCTGTACGTACGCGTGCGGGACACCTGAAGAACCATCATGCCTCTCCCATGATCGCCCGGAAAACCGGGCCGCGTCCTGTCGGACCCTGCGGCTATGGTGGGCGCCGTTCGGACATAGACGGGGAGACACATATGAAGTTCCAACGGCTGGCTGTCACGACGGTGACGCTCACCGCGGTCGCACTCGGGCTCGGCGGCTGCAATTCCGGGACGGGCGACTCCGGCTCCACCGGTTCCGCGCCCGCGACATCGAGTGCACCGGCCGTGAGCGCACTCGACGAGTTCGTCGCCGCGTCGAAGAAGCTCTCCGGTGAGACGCTGCGGATGAAGATGTCGATGCCGGGCGGCATGGAGGCCACCGGCGTCTCCGACTTCGCGAACCGCAAGGTCGAGATGACCATGACCGTCGCCATGGGGTCGGAGCCGATCAAGATGTCGGTGCGACTCATCGACCAGACCCTCTTCATGAAGTACGGCGCCGCCCCTGAGTGGATGTCTGTCGACGTGTCGAAGCTCTCACCCGGCAACACGCTCAACCCGGAGAACATGTTCAACGCGGAGGCCCTGGTCTCGGCCGCGACTCAGGTCGAGCGGAACGGCGACTCGTTCAGCGGCACGATCGACATGACCAAGTCGCCGACCGCCGACCCCGCGTCACTCAAGGCGTTGGGGGCCAAGGCGACGGCGGTGCCGTTCACGGGCAAGGTGGACGGCGAGGGCCGTCTCACCGAGATGGTCGTCGACATGAGCGGCCTGGGCGCGGGGGCGAGCAGCATCACCACGAAGTACTACGACTTCGGCACCAAGGTCGAGGTCGAGGCGCCGCCGGCGGCTCAGGTGAAGCCGATGCCGGCGGACATGCTCAAGGCGTTCAGCACCACCGGGGCCTGACCGTGATGGTGGGCCCCTATCGGGCGCGCGGCGTCCACAGGGGCCGAGGGTCGGGCTGATGCTCGTCGATCCACGCGTCGATGCGGGCCCACCACTCGTACAGCCACTCGGTCCGCTCCTGCTCGCCGGTGGGCACCTCCTCCGGCGGCACGCTCCAGAAACGCATCACCAGACGCTTGTCCATCGGCAGCTCACGCCACACGTCGGCGACCGAGAGCATCCGGTCCAGGCCGGTGTGCGCGACGAAGATCACACCGGCGTCGGGGGCGGCGTCGATCGCGGCCAGCAGGCCGCCCGGCTTCGGTGGCAGCAGGTTGCGCAGATTCTCCGCCTTGACCGCCATGTCGTGCAGGCCGCGGGCGCGGAGCCGGGCGATGGCGTTGACCTTGCGGCGCGGGGTGAAGTTGCCACCCTCCGGGAAGATCACGAAGGCGTCGTTGTCGTCCAGGCCGGTGGCCAGCTCGCCGATCTGTTCCTCGAGCGTCGCGGTCACCGTGCGGCCGGGCGAGATGAACCGGTTGGGCAGGCGGTTGAGCAGCACGTCCACGGCCGGATCCCACTGCAGAGCCGCCTTCAGCACGATCCGCGGCTCCCTGGCGAACCAGTTGACCAGCCCGTGGATCAGGGTGAACGAGTCGCCGGGGCCGGCGTGCCGGCTCACCACGATCTCCGGGCGGCCGGGCTGGGCGGTGTCCGGATCGGTGCCGACAACGTCGATCTCCAGGTGCAGCGACCACCGCGCGAACCAGAACAAGATCTTCAAGAACCGCCCAGTGAGTACGTAGTGCGCGCGCTGGAACCACGGCGAGCGGATCTTCCAGCCGAAGCCGGAGACGATCCAGAGCACGCCCAGCGACACCAGTGCGATCGCGTCCCACACCAGGTAGACGATCAGCAGGAACACCAGACGCGGCACCCGCAGCCGGCCCGGCACCAGCGGCGACACCGCCAGGGCCAGCAGCAGCCAGATCGGCAGTGTGGTGACCAGCAGGAACGCCAGCACCACCACGGTCGGCGCGATCACCAGGCGCCGGACCCAGACCGGGGGCAGTCCCATGTCAGCGGCCGTCCGGCAGCGGGTTGACGTTGGCGCTCAGGTAACGCCGGGAGGCGGTGTAGGCGCGGCTGATCCGGCGGCCCACCGCGGCCATGTCCCGGTACGCCCACGGCGAGTCGTCCCGGCCGCCGTCACCGTCGCTGTTGCCGCTCGGGAGCACGTGCACCCGTACATCGTCGGGCAGTGACGCAAGCTCCCGGGCGAACCGGTGCCGTCTCGCGATCTCGAACGCCACCTGTGCCACCTCCCACGGCCGCTTCGGCACGCTGAGCTGCCGCTCCACCCGGCCGACCTGGAGCACGAAGATCAGTTTGGCCCCGATCCGGACGGCCTCGCCGATCGGGATCGAGTTGACGATGCCACCGTCCACATAGTGCTCGCCGCCGATCTCCATGGGCGGCAGCAGGCCGGGCACCGCCGACGAGGCGAGCACCGCGTCGACGAGCGGTCCACTGTCGAACCAGTGCTCGGCGGCCCGCTCGATGCTGGCCGCGCAGCAGTGGAACGGCACCTTCAGGTCGGCGAAGGTGACCGACTCGCCCAGTTCGCTCTCCAGCAGGCGGCGCAGCGGCCGCGGCGAGTGCAGGTGGGTCCGGGCCGCGAATCGCCGCATCTGACGGCCGAGCGAGTCGCCGTAGACGGCCGCGGCCTCCGGCGACGTCCAGAGACGGACCAGGCGCTCGGTGACGCCCTCGGTGGGATCCGAGGCGACCAGGGCGCCGTTGACCGCGCCGATCGACGTGCCGACCACCACGTCCGGCCGGAACCCGGCGCGGAACAGCGCCCGCAGCATCCCGACCTCGACCGCCCCGAGCACGCCGCCGCCACCCAGCACGAACGCCACCGGACCGTCGACCATGTGTCCATCCTCCCACGATCTTGCGGGCTTGCCTTGACGCCGGTGTCAGGGCCTACCGTCGACTCCATGCTGATCGGAGAGCTGGCCGAGCGGGCCGGGACTAGCCCCCGCACGCTGCGCTACTACGAGGAGCACGGGCTGATCCACCCACGCCGGGACGCCAACGGCTACCGGCAGTACGACGACGGTGAGCTCCGCCTGGTGCACGAGATCCGGTCGCTCCTCGCCGACGGGTTCGGCGTGGACGACATCAAGCCGTTCGTCGCCTGCCTGCGGGCCGGCAACAGCGCCGGCCACGTGTGCCCGGACTCGGCCGCGGTGCTGCGCCGCCGGCTGGCCGAGGTGGACGGCTATCTCGATCAGCTCACCGTGGTCCGGGATCGTCTGCGGACCCAGTTGGAGGAGATCAGATGCCAGATGAATCCCTGACCGTCGTCACCGACGAGACGTTCGCCGAGGTAGTGCTGGGCGCCGGCACGCCGGTCCTCGTCGACTTCTGGGCGCGGTGGTGCCCGCCGTGCGGCCCGATGACCCGGGTCCTGGGCGAGCTGGCGCCCGAGTTCGAGGGCAGGCTCCTGATCGCCACGTTGGACGTGGACACCAACCCGGAGACCACCCTGAAGTACCGGGTGATCTCCATGCCGTCGCTGCTCTTCTTCACCGGCGGCGTCGTGACCTCGACGATCGTCGGCGCCCGGCCGAAGTCGATGCTCCGGCAAGCGATGACCAACGCCCTCAGCCCGTACGTGAACAGCTAGTCCAGCTCGGGCATCGCGACCGGCGCGGGGCGCGGATGACACGTGCCGCACTGCACGGCGTCCTCCACCACCAGCGCCTCGGCCCGGTCCCGTCGCACCGACCGGGTCACCTCCAGCAGGTACGGCCCGAACCGCGCGTGCTCGGCGCACACGGCCCGGCCGCAGAACCGGCACGTCGCGCGCGCTCCCTCGGCGCAGAACCAGCACAGCATGGGCGGCCACTCCTCACTATCGTCGCGGGGCCGCCCGCTGTCAGCTGACGGACGGATCCGCGGGGTTCTCGGGATCGGTGGTCGGGTCGGTCGTCGGGGCCGTCGTCGTGGGATCGGTCGTCGGCGGCGTCGTCGTCGGCTTCGTGGTGGGTGGCGTCGTGGTCGGCTTCGTGGTCGGCGGCGTCGTCGTGGGCCTCGTGGTGGGAGCCGTCGTGGGCCGCGTGGCCGGAGCAGTCGTGGGCCTCGTGGCCGGACGGGTCGTCTCGCCGGTCGGGGTCTCGGTGTCCGGATCGGGCGTCTCACTCTGCACCGTATCCGGGGAGGTCGAGGTCTCCGGTGACTCCGGGGCCGACTCCTCGGACGGCCACGGCTCCTCGACCGGCGACTCGCTCGGCTCGGCCTCGGACGGCGGCTTGACGGTCACGCCGTCACCACAGTTCAGACCCGCTCCGTCGGCGGCGTTCTCGGCGCCGCCGACGGTGACGGTTCCCGACGACACGCTGACTCCGGCCTGGTCGACCGAGTACCACGCCCGTCCGTCGTTGGCGACCTCTCCCTGGCTGCGCAGCACGGTCAGCTCCAGCGGAGCGAACGCCCCGCTCGAACTACTCGTGTCGGCCAGCAGCCGCCCGTTCTCCAGGGTCAGCCGGCCGGACGGGGTGGAGGTGCGGCCGTTCTCCACACCGACCGCGTCGATCTCCAGCCGCGAGCCGCCGCAGAGCACCACGGCCGCGCCACCGGGGAAGGTCAGCAGGGCCACACCCTTGCCGGGTACCTCGACACCGCCACCCGCGGCCAGGTAGCGGCGGTCACCGGCCGGCAGGGAGACCTTCCCGCCGCCCGAGTTCGCGCTGACGGTGCCCCGCTGCACGCTCAGCAGCACCCGCTCGGCGGGCATCTCGGCCCATGCCGGGCCGCTGCTCACGTTGATCAGCACGCTGCCGAGGGCGAACACCAGGAGCAGGCTCACGAAGCCCCACATCCGGCGTTCGAAGTGCCGGTCCACGTCGTACTGCTCGTCGGCGTCCGGCGGGCCGGGCGGAACCGCGAGCGGCGGGTGCGCCGAGCCGGGCCGGGCCACGGCCGGGGTGCTCGGGCGCAGCGCCGGCATCGGGACGCCGGGGCCGTACATGCCGATCAGCGGAGGAAGGTCGGAGGCGTCCGGGATGACCCAGAGCCGCACCGGGGTCCGGGCCTGCGCCACCATGCCGGGGCTGCCGTCACCGACCGGGCCGACCAGGGTGCCGCGCCGCAGCTCGACACCGTCCGGCATGGCGATCACCCCGGACTCGACGACCACGGCGTGGGTCGGGCCGGGCAGGATGACCGGCGCTCCGGGGTCCAGGTCGAGCGGGTGCGCGGCGGCGATCAGCGCGAGACGCTGGTCCTCCTCCAGCGCGGCCAGCGCCGGTGTGTCGCCGAACAGGGCCTCGGCCTCGGCGCGCTCCTGCGGCGGCGGGCCGGGCATCGGGCCGATCACGGTCGCGACCGTGGAGGCGGGCAGGGACAGCAGCGTCACTCCGGCGGTGTGCCAGTCGAGCTGGGCGCTGCGCCCGGTGAGCGCCGTGGCCAGGCCGACGACGCCGCCCGGGCCGACGTGGTGGCGGATGGTGCCGCCCGGATCGCCGGGGCGACGGCCGTGCATCGCGCCCTCGACCACCACGAAGACGGCGCCCTGGGTCTCCCCGGCGAGCACCAGCTGACGACCGGTGGGCGGACGGAACCAGCGGGCCCGGCTGGCCAGCGCCTGCAGCGACGGCTCCGGCAGACCACCCAGCTCGGAGGCGCGCAGCGCGGCCACCCGGCGGGGCAGGTCGGTCTCGCGGTCGCGTTCGGCGGCCTGCTGACGCACCCGGCCGAACGTCCGCACGACGCGGCCGAGCAGAAAGTAGAGCGGTGGCGCGACCACGCCCAGGACGATCACCAGCAACAGCAGGCGGCTGGCGAAACCCTCGTACCAGAGACCGACGGCGAGACCGCGGATCCGGTCGGTCCACAGCCGGTAGCCGAGACCGGCGGCGCTGACCAGCCAGAGCACGCTGAGCACGCCGTAGAGGGCGACGAGCCGGCCCTCCCGGTCCAGCATCCGCCAGCGGGGGCCGCGGAAGCGCAGGCGCCCGGCCGTCCAGGCCAGCCCGCGGGCGCGTACGTCCGGGATCTCCAGCCAGTCCATCAGCAGGTACTTGCCGTCGAGCGGCAGCAGCGGACTGAGGTTGAAGAAGGTGTGCAGGTAGAACAGGAAGGCCAGTTTGAAGGCGAGACCCGCGACGGCCGGTACGGCGAACCCGGCCACCTGCAACAGACCGGCCAGCCCGAGCGCGGTGGCCGGACCGGCGGCGGTGACCGCGATCCGAGCCCGGCGCCCGGCCATCCAGACGTCACTGGTGTCCACGAAGACCGAGGGCACGCCGAAATAGAGCATCAACCCGGCGGCCGGCACCTCGCGTCCGACCCGTTTCGCGGCCAGCGCGTGCCCGAACTCGTGAACCGCCAGGACGAACACGTTGAGCAGGACGAGGGTGACCGCGCCGAGCAGGTACGAGTCACCGACCAGGAAGAGTGACCGGCTGCCCTGCTGCCAGGCGGCGGCGAACAGCAACAGCCCGGCGGCGGCCAGCAGGGCGCCGATCCAGACCGCCGGACGGGTGAACAGGAACCGCCCCACCGAGCGGTAGAGCGCCGTCACCACCCCGTCCACGGGGAAGGACAGCACCGCACGCCCGCGCGCCGCGGCCACCAGCGACTCGCCGACCCGCCGGGGCAGCGGCTCGCGGCGCATCTCACGCAGCGGGCGGAAGGCGTCCATCGGGAGCTCTTCGAGCATCCGGTTGGCGGCGAGGTCGGCGACCACCCGGCGGACCTGGTCGGGGGCGAGGCGGCCGGCGATCCGGGCGAACTCGGCCACCAGCCGGGCCACCGTGCTGTCGCCGTCCATCATCAGCGCGAGCTGGTACTCCTCCGGGGTGAGCCGCAGGTACGAGCTGCGGCCGCCGTCCTCCGGCGAGCGGAGCATGACGTACCGGCCGCCGCGCACCGCGGTACGGTGCCGGACCTCGATGCCGGAACGCAGGACCGGGCGTGCGCTGGCCGGGTTGAGCCGGTCGGCGACGGTGTGCCAGAGCCCGGTGTCGGCCGGGCCCGACGGAACCCCGGGGGCCCGTCCGGCCAGGGCTTCCCAGACGTTGGTCCGGGTCTCGACGTACGTCAACTCAGGGGGCCTTTCACTCCGCCGTGGCGAACACCGCGCGACCGCACCGGCGGACGATGGCTTCGCCGATGGCGAATGGAGATTAGGCGGTTGCCTGCGTGAACGCGAGTCCTCGGCGGTAAATCCTTCCCCTTGACCCCGAAAGGTCCTGAATCCCGCGGACTCACGTTCGGGGCGGAGGACGGTAGAACGGCGGGTGACGCGCCCACCCCCGGGTCACGTCACCCGCCGTAGCGGAAAGGGTTCGTCTCTACTGGGATTCCTGCAGGGTGACGGTGACCGTCTGCTCGCTGCCGTTACGGGTGAAGATGAGGGTCATCTTCTGGCCGACGGTGCCCGCCTGAACGGCCGCCACCAGGTCGTCCGAGTCCTCGATCGCCTTGCCGTCGACCTTGGTGACCACGTCGCCGCGCTGGAGCTGGGCCTTGGCGGCAGCGCTGTTCTCCACCACCGCGCTGACCGCGGCGCCGCCGTTCTCCCCGTTGGTCACGCTCACGCCGAGCGCCGGGTGGCTGACCTTCTTACCCTGCATCAGGGCCTCGGCGACCTGCTTGGCCTTGTTGCTCGGGATCGCGAAGCCGAGACCGATGTTGCCGGTGTTCGAGCCGGAGGTGGCGATCGCCGAGTTGATGCCGATCACCTCACCATTGGTGCTGACCAGCGCGCCGCCGGAGTTGCCCGGGTTGATCGGTGCGTCGGTCTGCAGCAGGCCGGTCATCGTGGTGGGCGCCTGTTGCTGCTGCTGGCTGCCCCACGGGCTCTGCTGCTCCTGGCCCTCACTGCTGGACTTGATGGTGCGGTCCTTGGCGCTGATGATGCCGGCCGTGACCGAGCCCTCCAGGCCAAGCGGGCTGCCCAGGGCCAGCACCGTGTCACCGACCTGGATCTGGGCGCTGTCACCGAAGGTGGCGGCCTTGAGGTCGGTGACCCCGTCGGCCTTGATCACGGCGAGGTCGGTGCGCTCGTCGGTGCCGACGACCTTGGCCGCGGTCTTGGTGCCGTCGGCGAAGATGACCGTCACGTTCGCGTTCTGCGCCGTCGAGACGACGTGGTTGTTGGTGACGATGTAGCCGTCGGCGGTGAGCACCACACCGGAGCCCTCGCCGGAGCCGGTGGTGATCGAGACGACGCTGTCCTGGACCGCGGCGGCGATCTGGGCCAGCGACGACCGGTCCACCACCCGGGTGACCGAGGAGTTGCCGGTCTGCACGGCGGCGGGCGAGGACGACGAGTCACTCAGAGCCACCGCGGTGGCGGCGCCGATGCCGCCCGAGAACAGCGCGATCACCAGGGCTGCCGCGCCGGCCACAAGGACCTTCCGGCCACCGCCGCGGGGCTTCTGTCCGCCGGTGCCTGCCTGCGGAGGCCAGCCGGGCGGCACGTTGCCGGCTCCGGAGGCCTGCGCGGCGGCGGCCGCGTGCCAGGCGTGGTAGGCCGCGTGCTGCTGGGAGTACTCGCCCTGCTGGCCGTAACCCTGCGGGGACTGGTAGGCGTAGTGCGGGTGCCCGTAGGGCACACCGCTCGCCGGCTGCGCGGTGACCGGCTGGGCTGACACCGGCTCGCCGCCGGTGGGCTGGCCGGTGGCGGGCTGCTGCCAGGGCGACTGCTGGGCCGCCCAGGGATGCTGCTGCTGGGGTGCCGCGGACTGGGGAGCATCTGACTGCGGGGCAACCGGCGGCTGCGCAAGCGTCGGCTGCTCAGACTCCACCCGCTCCGCGCTGGTGTTGTCAGCGGCGGCGTCCGCGGGCCGCGGGTTGGTCTCGTTCTCGTTCATGTCACTAACTCTGCCCTGTCGCACTCGTACCGAACTGTGTTACTCCTGGACGTTTTCTGTGAACCCTTTATCCGGATTTATGGTGGGCAACAAGACGCGGAACGTCGCTCCCTGGCCCGGTTCCGAGATCACCTGCACGGAACCTTCGTGTGCGCGCACGATGGCGGCCACGATCGCCAGCCCGAGCCCGGTGCTGGTGGCCTCCCGATCGGTCCGCCGGGTCCGGGCCTCGTCCACCCGGTAGAACCGCTCGAAGACCCGCTCGGTCTGTGCCGGGCTCAGGCCGGGGCCCGTGTCCGAGACCTCGACCACCGCGTGGTCGCCCTCACCGGCATAGAGCCGCAGTGTCACCGCCGCGCCGGCGGGCGTGTGCACCAGCGCGTTCGTCATCAGGTTGCCGATCACCTGGCGTAGCCGGGCGTCGTCGCCGTACGCCACCAGCTGTTCCGCCGAATCGCGTACCTCAAGATTGATCTCCCGTTCCGGAGCCGTCGCCTGCGCGGCCTCGACCGCGTCCAGGGCCAGCACCGGCAGCTCCACCGGGGCCAGCGTGAGCGGGCGCTCCCGGTCCAGCCGGGCCAGCAGCAGCAGGTCCTCGACGAGCAGCCCCATCCGGGCGGCCTCGTCCTCGATCCGGCGGACCAGCTGGGCCACCTGCGCGGGGTCGGAGACGGCACCCTGCCGGTACAGCTCGGCGAATCCGCGGATGGTGGTCAGCGGGGTGCGCAGCTCGTGCGAGGCGTCCGCGACGAACTGCCGCATCTTGCCCTCCGACTGCAGCGCGCGGGCCTCCGACTCGAGCGCCCGCGCCTCGGACCGCTGGGCCGCGTCGGCCGCGTACCGGGCCGCGCTCTCGGAGTCCGCCCGGGCCCGGAAGGCCGCCTCGATCTGGGCGAGCATCGCGTTCAGCGCCTCGGAGAGCCGGCCCAGCTCGGTGGTGGGATGGCCGCCGGACTCCTCCGGGTCGGGCACCCGCCGGGTGAGGTCACCGGCCGCGATCGCCGCCGCGGTCCGCTCGACCTGGATCAGCGGGATGAGACTCTGCCGCACCAGGGCCGCGCCGACGGTGGCCAGGGTGATCAGCACGCCGACACCGACCAGCACGTCCACCAGGACGAGGCGGGCGATCACGTCGTCGACCCCGGTCATCCGCTGGCCGACGTGCATGACCGCGCCGTCCGGAAGGACGACCACCAGCATCCGCCACATGTACTTGCCGTTCTGGCCCTTGACCGTGTACGGCTTGTCGGCGTGCTTCTCGATGGCGTCCACGCCGCTGAGCAGCAACGGCGGATCCTCCGCGTCGACGCCGAAGCCCGCCCGGCCGATCCCGTCCTGGCCGCTGACGCCGGTGAAGGCGACCAGATAGTCCGGCGGGGTGTAGTAGTGGATCCGCCGGACGTGCACGATCGTCTCGTCGTTCTTGGCGTCCTCGACCATGGTCCACAGCTGCGAGTCCATCCGCGTGACCATGTAGTCACTGAGGAAGTAGGTGCTGGCCGCGCTGATCAGGGTCAGCGCCGCGAACACCAGCACCAGCACCGAGGCGACCAGCTTGGTCTGCAGCGAGATCCGGCGCAGGCCCCCGTTGCGCGGGATCCGGCTGCGGACCCGCTCGGTCAAAGTCACGCCCGGCGCCTAGACGGCTGGTTTGCGGAGCACGTAACCCACGCCGCGCAGGGTGTGGATCAGCCGCGGCTGCACGTTGTCGACCTTGCGACGAAGATACGAGATGTACGACTCGACGATGTTGTCGTCACCACGGAAGTCGTATTTCCACACGTGGTCCAGGATCTGCGCCTTGGACAGCACCCGGTTGGCGTTGAGCATCAGGTAGCGCAGGAGCTTGAACTCGGTCGGCGACAGCTGCACCCGCGAGCCGGCCCGGTAGACCTCGTGCGTCTCCTCGTCGAGCTCGAGGTCGGCGAAGACCAGCCGGGAGGGCTGTTCGTCACCGGCGTTGGTGCGGCGCAGCACCGCCCGGATCCGGGCGGTGAGCTCCTCGAGGCTGAACGGCTTGGTCACGTAGTCGTCGCCGCCCAGGGTCAGGCCGCGGATCTTGTCGTCGGTGCCGTCGCGGGCGGTGAGGAACACCACGGGGGTCCGCTGCCCGCCCTCGCGCATCAGACGGATCACCTCGAAGCCGTCCAGGTCGGGCAGCATGACGTCGAGGACGACGAGGTCGGGGGTGGAGTTGCGGGCGGAACTGACGGCCGCGCTGCCACTGGTCGCGGTGGTCACCTCGAACCCGGCGAAGCGGAGGCTGGCGGAGAGCAGCTCGAGGATGTTGGCGTCGTCCTCGACGACGAGCAGCTTCGCCTCGCTCTGCTTGGGCTGGGTCTGGGTAGCCATGCGGCCCATTCTTTCCCCGGCCGCTGCGCCGCGCCTGCACACTCGCTGAAAATTTTCTGTGAGCCGCGGACGATCATGCGGCCAGGTGATATCCCCCACCCGCGAGGCTTGATTGTGCGGCACGGGCCAGGGCGCGCCGGTCCGCGCCCGGGGCGGGCCGCAACGCCGGAGCCGCGACCAGGGTCAGTGTGATCCGGCGGGTGCGAGCAATCCGCAGCACCGACCCGCCCAGGGTGTCCGCGCCGACGAACGCGGCCTCGGTGGAGTCGTAGCCGACCGAGATCGGCACCACCGGCGCCCCCGCGTCGATCGCCGCCTGGAACAGCGCGGCCCGGAAGCGACCGTGCTCGGCGCCGCAGTAGGTCGTACCCTCCGGGAAAAGGGTGACCGAATGCCCGGCCCGCAGCGCGTCGGCGACCTCGGCCACCGTCTCCGGCAGCGCCCGTGGACGTGTCCGGTCGATGAAGATCGTGCCGGCCCGCGCCGCGGTGCCGCCGATGCCGGGCCAGGCCCGCACGTCGTGCTTGGCCACCATCCGCACCGGCTGCGCCGCGGCCAGCGCGATCGCGTCCAGCCAGGAGACGTGGTTGGCGACCAGCAGGCTCCCCGGCCGCGGAGCCGGGCCGCGCCACACCGCACGGACCCCGAGGGCCGCGAGGATCGCCCGGGCCAGTGTCCGCAACGCGGTGCCACGTGCCAGGGCGGCGAGAGGAAGACCGATCGCGAGTACGACCACCAGGCTCCACAGACGCACCAGCGTCGTCAGCGGGTCACCGCGACGGGTCCCGCCGGCCCGGCACCGGTCGCCGCACGCCGAAGCGGGCTGCCACAGCGTGCCGGGGACGGCGGCCGTCATCGTGACGCTCCCAGGAAGTGCCGGCGGTACCGCGGGTCCAACCGGTCCATCGAGAACAGCACGTAGAAGTCGGCGCAGTCGAAGTCCGGGTCGTAGGCCGGCTCGCCACACACCCAGCTACCGAGCCGCAGGTAACCGCGCAGCAGCGGCGGGGGCAGCACCTTGGGATCGGCCGCGACGCCCTCCGCCGGGGTCCACGGGCGGCGCGGTTTCACCCGCAGCGCCGGCGGGGACAGGTGCTTGCCGTTCACCCGCTCGCGTACGCCCGCCGCGAGGGTCCCGCCGTCGTCAAGCGGCACCGACGCGCAGCCGCCGAGCCAGCGCAGGTTGTTGAGGTGCAGGTAACGGGCGATGCCGGCCCACATCAGGTTGACCACGGCGCCGGAGCGGTGGTCGGGGTGCACACAGGAGCGGCCGATCTCCACCAGGTGGTCGCGCAGCGGGCGCAGCGCGCTCAGGTCGAACTCGGAGTCGGCGTAGCGGCGGCCGGCCAGTTCGGCGGCGCGCGGCGGCAGCATCCGGTAGGTGCCGACCACGTCACCGGTCGCGTCGTCGCGAACGATCAGGTGGTCGCAGTACGCGTCGAACTCGTCGGCGTCGACGCCCTCGCCGGAGCCGGTGAGCCGAGCGCCGAGTTCGCCGGCGAAGACATCGTGGCGCAGACGCTGCGCGGCCTCGACCAGACCGGGTCCGTCGGCGAGGAGGAGCGAGTAGCCGCTGGTCCCCGTGGGTGCGGCGGCAGTCATGAGAACAGCCATGTGATCTGTGTAAGGCAGACGAACGCCGATGGCGTGTCGCTCCAGGTGGCGATGCGTGACCGGTTGGTGAACGGCGTGTGCGAAGGTCGGGGGATGCGAATCCCGGCACGATTCAACGGCCCGCCCGGCACCGGCAACGGCGGATGGTGCGCGGGCGCGTTCGCCACCGCGGCGGGCGCCCGGATCGGTGGTGAGGGCGTCCAGGTGACCCTGCGGGTGCCGCCACCCCTGGAGACCGTCCTCGAGCTCCGCGACGGCTCTGTGTGGGCCGGAGACACCCTCGTCGCCGAGGTCGCCCACGTCGGCGAGGTGGACGCGGACGTGCCGCCGGTGCCGCTCGAGGAGGCGGTCGCGGCTTCGAAGGACTATCCGGGGTTCGCCCACCATCCGTTCCGGACCTGCTACGTCTGCGGGCCGGACCGGGCGCCCGGCGACGGGCTGCGGATCTTCCCCGGCCCGCTGCCCGGCGACCGGACCGCGGCGCCGTGGACCGTCCCGGACGAGGTGTCGGCCGAGACGATGTGGGCCGCGCTGGACTGCCCGGGCGGCTGGACCGCGATCGGCGGGTCCGGACGGCCCTTCGTGCTGGGCCGGATCGCCGCCACGGTCGGCGAGCTGCCCGCCCCCGGCTCGGAGTGCGTGGTGGTCGGCGCGCTGTCCGGGGTGAACGGCCGGAAGGCGACGGTCGATTCCACGGTGTACGGACCGGACGGCAGGCGACTGGCACGCGCACGGGCCACCTGGCTGGCGCTGGTCCAGTAAGTTGATCACCCAGAGCTGACGGGGAAGGAGCCGCGACGTGAGCCGGCCCAACTACGCGGAGATCAGCGTCGAGCACCTCACCAAGCAGTACGCCAAGGTGCGGGCCGTCGACGACCTCTCCTTCACGGTCAACGCCGGCCGTGTCACCGGTTTCCTCGGCCCCAACGGGGCCGGCAAGACCACCGCCCTGCGGATGATCCTGGGCCTGGTGACGCCCACATCCGGCACCGCCACCATCGGCGGCGTGCGCTACACCGACATGCCGGATCCGATCCGCCGGGTCGGCGCGATCCTGGAGGCGTCCAGCGCGCACCGGGGCCGCAGCGCCCGCAACCACCTGCGGGTGATCTGCCGGGCGGCCGGTCTGCCGGATCAGCGCGCCGACGAGGTGCTCGCCCTGGTCGGGCTGAACACCGTGGGAACCCGCAAGTTCAAGGGTTACTCGCTCGGCATGAAGCAGCGGCTCGGCATCGCCGCGGCCATGCTCGGCGACCCGCGGGTACTGATCCTGGACGAGCCGACCAACGGCCTCGACCCGGAGGGCATCCGATGGATGCGCGACCTGCTCAAGGCGCTCGCCGCCGAGGGCCGTACCGTCCTGGTCTCCAGCCACCTGCTCGGTGAGATGCAGCAGCTCGCCGACGACGTGGTGATCATCGCGGCCGGCCGCCTGATCCGGCAGGGCCCGGTCGCCGAGGTGCTCGGCGCGACCGCCGGCATGGCCCGGGTCCGGGTCCGTACACCGCAGGCCGAGCAGTTCGCCGCCGCTCTGCGCGACGAGAAGCTGGAGGTCGTCGCCACCGCGGACGGCACGCTCCAGGTCACCGGCGCCGACACGGCCCGCGTGGGGCACCTCGCCTTCACGGCCGGTGTCGAGCTGCACGAGCTGACCGGTGAGGGCGCCGACCTGGAACGCGCCTTCCTCGACCTCACGGCCGGAAAGGCGGGTGCACGATGAACCTCATCCGTGCCGAGCTGCTCAAACTCTTCACCACCTCGCTGTGGTGGATCTTCGCGATCGTGCTGCTGCCGCTCTGGGGCCTCGCGCTGGGCTACAACTGGCTGGCCGCCAACGTGACCCTGGGGACGGAGGGCGGCGACGGGGAGCTGGCCGGGTTCGGCAGCGTGGAGTCGGTCGTCTCCGGGCTCTACACCAGCGGGCAGTCCGCCGGCGTCCTGCTCGTGGTCCTGCTCGGCGCGATCATGGTGACGGGCGAGTTCTTCCACCTGACCGCGACGTCGACGTTCCTCACGACCCCGCGCCGGGAGCGCGTGATCGTGGCCAAGATGATCGTCGCGGTGGGCATCGCGGTGAGCGTCTGGCTGCTCACCACCGTGCTCAACCTGGCCGCCGCCCCGCTCGCGCTCGGCAACCTGAACAAGCCGTCGTACCTGGCGGAGTCGTTCGTCTGGCAGGCGATCGGGCTCAACGGGCTTGCCTTCGTCCTCTGGGCGCTGGTCGGCGTCGGCGCGGGCGTGCTGATCCGCAGCCAGATCGGCACCGTGATCACGCTGTCGGTGCTCTACGTCATCGGCACCCAGGTGCTCACGCTGATCTTCTTCGCGCTCAGCGAGTACGTATGGGAGCCGTTCATGCAGCTCCGGGTGCTGGTGCCGACCCTCGCCTCGGATCTGCTGATCACCGGGCCGCAGCTGGACGACGATCCGCCACGGTGGGTGGGCGGCCTGATCCTCTTCGGTTACGCCACGGTGACCGCGGTCATCGGCACCCTGATCACCAAGCGCCGCGACATCGCCTGACCCGCCTCGGAACCCGGCTTGATTTCGGTCAGCCCGGGGTCTGATTGGCCACAGAGCGGACGTCCGCACCGACAGCGCCTGCGCACGGCGTAGCCTGGACACCGAATCCTACCCGTCCCGCGTGACGCATGCGGTCATGTGATGACAAAAACGGTGAAAGAGGCGAACGCGGCAGTGTCGACGCAGCAGACTTCGCAGGACAATCCACTCGCGGATTTCGGTCCCAACGAGTGGATCGTCGATGAGATGTACCAGCGCTACCTGGCCGACCCGACCAGCGTCGACCCTGCCTGGCACGATTTCTTCGCCGACTACAAGCCGGCGACGTCCCAGGGCTCGATCGCGACCCCGGACGAGGCCACCGCGGCCATGGCCACCGCCTCCGCGGCGAAGGCCGGCACGGACGCCCCGGCCGCGGCGACGGTCGCACCGGCCAAGCCGGTGACCCCGGCTCCCGCCCCGGCCCCCGCGGCGAAGGCAGCACCGGCCAAGGCCGCACCGGCGGCGAAACCGGCAGCGGCCACCGCGGCTCCGGCTGGTGCCAAGGCCACCACGCTGCGCGGCGTGGCCGCCAAGATCGTGCAGAACATGGAGACCTCACTGGAGGTCCCCACCGCCACGTCGGTGCGGGCGGTCCCGGCCAAGCTCATGGTCGACAACCGCATCGTGATCAACAACCACCTGTCGCGCGGGCGCGGCGGCAAGGTGAGCTTCACCCATCTGATCGGCTGGGCGCTGGTCCGCGCGGTCGCCGCGCACCCGGAGATGAACAACTCCTACGCCCAGATCGACGGCAAGCCCGCGCTGGTGCAGCCGGAACACATCAATCTCGGCATCGCGATCGACCTCGCCAAGAAGGACGGCTCCCGCACGCTGGTGGTGCCGTCCATCAAGAACTGCGAGACGCTCGACTTCCGCGGCTTCTGGCAGGCGTATGAGGACGTCGTCCGGCGTGCCCGCCGCAACGAGCTGACCATGGAGGACTACTCCGGCACGACGATCTCGCTGACCAACCCCGGCGGCATCGGCACGGTCCACTCCATCCCGCGGCTGATGAACGGGCAGAGCGCGATCATCGGCGTCGGCGCCATGGAGTACCCGGCGCCGTACTCGGGGATGAGCGACGAGACCCTCGCCGAGCACGGCGTGAGCAAGGTCACAACGCTGACGAGCACCTACGACCACCGGGTCATCCAGGGCGCCCAGTCCGGCGAGTTCCTCAAGGTGATGCATGAGCTGCTGCTCGGCCAGCACGGGTTCTACGACGAGATCTTCACGTCGCTGCGGATCCCGTACGAGCCGGTCCGCTGGGTACGTGACGTGGCCCGCACCTCCGAGGGCCAGATCGACAAGGCGGCCCGGGTCGTCGAGCTGATCCACGCCTACCGCGTGCGCGGCCACCTGATGGCCGACACCGACCCGCTCGAGTTCACCATCCGCAAGCACCCCGACCTGGACGTTCTCCAGCACGGACTGACCCTGTGGGACCTGGACCGCACCTTCCCGGTCGGCGGCTTCGCCGGCAAGCAGAAGATGAAGCTGCGGGACGTGCTCGGGGTCCTGCGCGACAGCTACTGCCGCCGGATCGGCATCGAGTACATGCACATCCAGGACCCGGAGGAGCGCAACTGGGTCCAGGAGCGCATCGAGGTCAAGTACGCCAAGCCGGACGCCGACGAGCAGAAGCACATCCTGCACCGGCTGAACGCGGGCGAGGCCTTCGAGACCTTCCTGCAGACCAAGTTCGTCGGGCAGAAGCGGTTCTCGCTGGAGGGTGGCGAGTCGCTGATCCCGCTGCTCGACGCGGTTCTCCAGTCGTCCGCCGAGGCGGGGCTGGACGAGATGGTGATCGGCATGGCCCACCGTGGCCGGCTGAACGTTCTCACCAACATCGTCGGCAAGCCGTACGAGAAGATCTTCAACGAGTTCGAGGGTCAGATGGACCCGAAGACCGCGCACGGTTCCGGCGACGTGAAGTACCACCTGGGTCAGACCGGGAAGTACACGACGCCGGACGGCGAGTTCTCGACGACCGTCAGCGTGGTGGCCAACCCGTCCCACCTGGAGGCCGTCGACCCGGTCCTGGAGGGCATCGTCCGGGCCAAGCAGGACCGCCTCGACCTCGGTCTGCACGGCTACACGGTGCTCCCGGTGCTGGTGCACGGCGACGCCGCGTTCGCCGGTCAGGGTGTGGTCGCCGAGACGCTCAACCTCTCGCAGCTGCGCGGTTACCGCACCGGCGGCACGGTCCACGTGATCGTCAACAACCAGGTCGGCTTCACCACCGCCCCGGAGTACAGCCGCTCCTCGATGTACTCGACCGACGTGGCCCGGATGGTCGAGGCTCCGATCTTCCACGTGAACGGCGACGACCCCGAGGCCGTGGTCCGGGTCGCGAAGCTGGCCTTCGAGTACCGCCAGACGTTCAACAAGGACGTCGTGATCGACATGATCTGCTACCGCCGCCGCGGTCACAACGAGGGCGACGACCCGTCGATGACCAACCCGCGGATGTACCAGATCATCGACACCAAGCGCAGCGTGCGGAAGCTCTACACCGAGGAACTCATCGGCCGCGGCGACATCACCGTGCAGGAGGCCGAGGAGCAGCTGCGCGACTACCAGGGCCGCCTCGAGGAGGTCTTCAAGGCCACCCGCAACGCGGCCGGCAGCCCGCCGCGCTCGCACATCATCGCCGAGGAGCCCGAGCCCGCGGTGGAGACGGCGATCGACCCGTCCGTGGTCCAGGCCGTCGGCCAGGCGCACATCGAGCTGCCCGAGGGCTTCACCCCGCACAAGCGGGTCCAGCAGCTGCTCGACCGGCGGGCCAAGATGTCCACCGACGGCGGCATCGACTGGGGCTTCGGTGAGCTGATCGCCTTCGGTTCACTGCTCAACCAGGGCGTCACCGTCCGGCTGGCCGGCCAGGACTCGCGTCGTGGCACCTTCACCTCGCGGCACGCGGCCATCGTCGACTCGAAGACCGGCAAGGACTTCCTGCCGCTCGGCTCGCTGGCCACCGGCAGCGCCCGGTTCTTCGTGCACGACTCGCTGCTCAGTGAGTACGCCGCGATGGGCTTCGAGTACGGCTACTCCGTGGAGAACCCGGACGCGCTGGTCCTCTGGGAGGCCCAGTTCGGTGACTTCGTCAACGGCGCCCAGTCGATCGTGGACGAGTTCCTCTCCTCGGGCGAGGTGAAGTGGGGCCAGCAGTCGTCGCTGGTGCTGCTGCTCCCGCACGGCATGGAGGGTCAGGGCCCGGACCACTCGTCCGGCCGGCCCGAGCGGTTCCTGCAGCTCTGCGCGCAGGACAACATGCGGGTGGCGAACCCGACCACCCCGGCGAACTACTTCCACCTGCTGCGCCGCCAGGGCCTGTCGACCAAGCGCAAGCCGCTCGTGGTCTTCTCGCCGAAGTCGCTGCTGCGCCACAAGCTGGCGGTCTCCGGGGTGAACGACTTCACCCAGGGCACCTTCCAGCCGGTGCTCGGCGACGCCGGGGTCAACGGCCAGCCGCTCGAGGGCGCAGCGGTGAAGCGGGTGCTGTTCTGCTCCGGCAAGGTCTACTACGACCTGTTCCAGGCGCGGGCCGAGCGGGGCATCACCGACACCGCGATCGTCCGGATGGAGCAGATCTACCCGCTGCCGGTCGAGGAGCTGAAGGCCGAGCTGGCGAAGTACCCGAACGCCGAGGACTTCGCCTGGGTCCAGGAGGAGCCGGCCAACCAGGGCGCCTGGTCGTTCGTGGCCCTCAACCTCCTGGAGCACCTGGAGGGGGTCCGCCTGCGCCGGATCTCCCGCCCGGCCGCCGCCGCCCCGGCGGTGGGCTCGGCCAAGATGCACGACGCCGAGCAGTCGGCGCTGGTCGAGGCCGCGCTGCCGCGTCCGTGACCGTCTGACTGACACGAGAGGGGCCGTTCCGGGGATCGGAGCGGCCCCTCTTACCATCCAGGCATGTACTTCACCGATCGTGGCATCGAGGAACTGGTCCAGCGGCGCGGCGAGGAGACCGTGACCCTGGAGTGGATCGGCGAGCAGCTGCGTACCTTCGTCGACATGAACCCCGAGTTCGAGACCCCGATCGAACGCTTCGCCACCTGGCTGGCCCGCGACGACGAGGATGACGAGTAAACCTCGATGGTCGGGACTTTCGGCCCGGCCGGGAAGGTTCCGGGCCGGTAGGTTGAAGGCGTGGCACGGAGTGTGTACGTCGCGGGCCTGGGCCCGTCCGTCGGCAAGGGGACCGTCGCTCTCGGCATCGTCGAGCTGCTATCCCGTCAGGTCGCGAAGGTGGCCGTCTTCCGGCCGCTGGTCGCCGGATCAGGGCAGGACCCTCTGCTCACCGTCCTGCGCGAGCGCTATCCCGGTCCGGTCGGGGTCGAGGAGTCGTCCGGCGTCACGGTGGCCGAGGCGTCCGCGCTGGTCGCCGACGGCCGGCGCGAGGAACTGATCGGGCGGATCGTCGAGCGCTACCGCGAGGTCGAACGGCGCAGCAGCGCTGTCGTGGTGATCGGCAGCGACTTCGCCGACAACGCCGAGGAGGGCCGCGAGGAACTGCCCCGGGAACTGGCCTTCAACGCCCGTCTCGCGACCGAGTTCGGCAGTGTCGTGGTGCCGGTGGTCAGTGGTGAGGGGCGGTCCTCGGAGTCGCTCGCGTCGGCGGCGCGTAGCGCGTACCACTCCTTGATCGATCTTGGGGCGACGGTCGTCGCCCTGATCGCGAACCGCGTACCGCAAGGGATCGCCGGAAGTGTTCAGGAGGGACTCCCGGTCCCGTTCTGGGCCGTGCCGGAGGTGGCGTCGATCGCCGCGCCGACCGTGGGCGAGGTGGCGGCCGCATTGGACGCCACGGTGATCGCCGGATCGGCCGGAGCGCTGGATCGTGACGTGCTCGACTACGTCGTCGGCGCCGCGCACGTGCCGACCGTGCTGGGCGCGCTGACCGACGGGGCCCTGCTGATCACGGCGGGCGACCGGGCCGATCTGCTGGTGGCCGCGAGCGCCGCGCACGCGGCCGGCAACGTGACGCTGGCCGGGCTGGTGCTCACCCTCGGGGAGCCGGCCGACGAGCGGGCGGTCCGGGTGATCGAGCGGCTCAACACCGGGCTGGCCATGCTGGTCACCAAGGCCGACAGCTATCACACGATCGCCGCCGCCGACCGGATCAAGGCACAGTTGAGTACCCCTCGCAAGGTCGAGGCCGCACTCGGCGTCTTCGAGGAGAACGTCGACACCGCCGAGCTGTCGGTGCTGCTCGATGTGGCCCGGTCGAGCCGGGTGACACCGCTGATGTTCGAGAACGACCTGATCGACAGGGCCCGCGCCGACCGGAGGCACCTGGTTCTGCCGGAGGGAACCGAGGAGCGGATTCTGCGTGCCACCGAGACGCTGCTGCGCCGTGGGGTGGCCGACCTGACCCTGCTCGGCGACCCGGCGGAGATCCAGCGGCGGGCCCGTGAGATCGGCGTCGAGATCGGCGGGGCGCACCTGGTCGACCCCGCTTCGTCGGAGCTGCGGGAGCAGTTCGCCGAGCGCTACGCGGAGATCCGCAGACACCGGGGAGTGACCCTCGACCTGGCGTACGACGTGGTCCGCGACGTCAACTACTTCGGCACCCTGATGGTCGCCGGTGGACTGGCCGACGGCATGGTCTCCGGCGCGACGCACACCACGGCCGCGACCATCCGGCCCGCCTTCGAGATCATCAAGACGGTGCCGGGGGTGTCGGTGGCGTCCAGTGTGTTCTTCATGCTGCTCGCCGACCGGGTCCTGGTCTACGGCGACTGCGCGGTCAACCCCGACCCGGACGCCGCTCAGCTCGCCGACATCGCGCTCTCCTCGGCGCAGACAGCGGCCGCCTTCGGCATCGAGCCCCGCGTGGCGATGCTTTCCTACTCGACCGGCAGCTCGGGTTCCGGCGCCGATGTGGACAAGGTCGCCGCCGCCACCGCGCTGGTCCGCGAACGCCGGCCGGACCTTCCGGTGGAGGGCCCGATCCAGTACGACGCGGCCGTCGACCCCGCGGTCGCCGCCACCAAGCTGCCCGGCAGCACGGTCGCCGGCAAGGCCACCGTGTTCGTGTTCCCCGACCTGAACACGGGCAACAACACCTACAAGGCCGTCCAGCGGTCGGCGAACGCGGTCGCGGTGGGTCCGGTCATGCAGGCCCTGCGGGCACCGGTCAACGACCTGTCCCGCGGTGCGACGGTCAAGGACATCGTGAACACGGTCGCCATCACGGCGATCCAGGCGGGAGCGCTGTGAACCTTTTTCAACATGACTTCGAGCCCACGGGGCAAGGTTCACGGTCCGCTTCCGGGCCCGCCGGGCCTCGCCATCTTGACTTCGAGCCCACGGGGCAAGGTTCACGGTCCGCTTCCGAGCCCGCGGGGCCTCGCCATCCTAAAGAGGTTCAATGACCCGCGTACTCGTGCTGAACAGCGGCTCCTCGTCGCTGCGGTACCGGCTCTTCGACGGCACGGACGTACTGTCCAAGGGGCTGATCCAGCGGATCGGCGAGCCCGGTGGAGATGCCGCCGACCACGCGGCGGCCCTGCGGCGGCTGATGGACGAACTGGACCTGTCCGGGCTGGCCGCAATCGGTCATCGCGTGGTGCACGGCGGCGACCGGTTCACCGCGTCGACGGTGGTCGACGACGAGGTGCTGTCCACCATCGAGGAGCTCATCCCGCTCGCCCCGCTGCACAACCCGGCCGCGTTGACCGGGCTACGCGTGGCACGTGACCTGCTGCCCGATGTACCGCAGGTGGCCGTCTTCGACACGGCGTTCCACTCGACCATCCCGCCGGAGGGCGCGCTCTGGGCCATCGACCGGAAGGTGGCCGAGAAGTGGGGACTCCGGCGGTACGGCTTTCACGGGACGTCGCACGCCTACGTCTCCCGCGAGACCGCCCGGGTGCTCGGCCGTCCGGTCGCTGAGACGAACGTGATCACCCTGCACCTGGGCAACGGGGCGAGCGCCACGGCGGTGCGCGCCGGCCGCAGCGTGGCCACCTCGATGGGCATGACGCCACTGCCCGGCCTGGTGATGGGCACCCGGTCGGGTGACATCGACCCGAGCCTGATCTTCCACCTGCACAGGGTGGGCGGGTTACCGGTCGACGAGATCGAGGAGCTGCTGACCCGCCGCTCCGGTCTGCTCGGCCTGGCCGGAGACAACGATCTGCGGTCGGTGCAGGAGCGTTACGAGGCCGGCGATCCGGACGCCACGCTCGCGTTCGACGTCTACTGCCGGCGGATCCGCGAGTACACCGGGTCCTATCTGGCCGTGCTGGGCCGGGTGGACGCGATCACCTTCACCGGCGGCGTCGGGGAGAACTCGCGGCAGGTCCGGGCGAACACGCTGGCCGGGCTGGAGCCTCTGGGTATCGCGGTGGACCCGGAGCGCAACGAGAGAAACGCCACGGTCATCTCCCCGGACGGGTCACCGATCACGGTGTGCGTGGTGCCGACCGAGGAGGAGCTGGAGATCGCGTCGGAGGCCCGGAAGGCGATCGGATCAGAGGGCTAGCCACACGATCACGGCGATGAGCACGACCGCCGCGACCACACCACCGATGACGAGCGGAAGTTTCGACGGCGCCTCGGCGTCGGGCGTGGTCCGGGTGAACGCCCGGAACGCCTCGGTGTTGCCACTGGGGTCGACCTGGTTATCGGACATGGGCACGACCCTAACCAAACGCTTCAAGGATGGCGAAGCGCGGCACCTGTTCGGCGGAACCCGGTGTGATGTCCGATACCCCGCTCTACCAGGGATTTCTGATCTTCGGACGGCACAATGGCCCGGGTGTTGCGCCGTTCCTTCCTCACCCTGTTCGCCGTCGCCGGCCTGAGCGCCTGCACGTCCGCTCCGGATCCCGAGCCGTCGGTGTCCGCCGCCGCGCGCCCGTCGACCCGGGACCTCGAGTTCAACCGCGGTGGCGATCGGCCCCTCCCGACGAAGGTGTGGCTGCCCGCCGGGCCCGGCCCCCATCCACTGATCTATTTCAGCCACGGTCTGACATCCCAGCCGGACGACTACGCCGATCTGCTGGCCGCGTGGGCGCACGCCGGTTTCGTGGTCGCAGGACCGAAATACCCGCATACGTGGTACGGGTCAGCCGCCTTCAACGCCGATGACGTCGTCAACCAGCCCGCCGACGCCCAGTTCGTGATCACGGAGCTGCTGAGCGCCCTGTCCGGCGTCGTCGACCCGCAGCGCGTCGCCGCGGCCGGGCACTCGGCCGGGGCAATCACCACGATCGGCCTGCTCAGCGGCAGCCGGGACGAGCGGCTCAGGGCCGGGCTGCTGATCGCCGGACGGCAGATGGCACAGCCGGCCCCGTTCGCGGGCACCCCCGTGCCGCTGCTGTTCGTGCAGGGCAAGCAGGACGAGACCGTCACCTACGAGCAGGCGTACGGCGCGTACAACGAGGTGCCCTGGCCGAAGGGCTTCCTGGAGATCCCGGACGGCGGCCACCTCCCGCACCGCGACGATCCGGCCGTGGTGGCCACCACCACCACGGACTTCTGGCTCTGGGCCCTGCGCGGTGACCAGGCCGCGAAGCAGCGGATGTCTTCGAGCGTGGGCCTTACCAGCGCTTTCTAGGGCCTGCTGGGCTTTCTCTTCGGACGGCCCCAGCCTTCGCTGCGCACGAGGCGGCTGCAACGGGCCCACCCTCCGCGCGGGCGGCTGCAACGGGCCCACCCTCCGCGCGGGCGGCTGCAACGGGCCCACCCTCCGCACGGGCGGCTGCAACGGGCCTTCCCGCCGCGCGGGCGGCCTCAGGGCTCGATCACGATCTTGCCGAAGATGTCGCCGCCGGCCAGCCTGGCGAACGCCTCGTCTGCCTGCGCGAGCCGGTACGTCGAGTCGATCACCGGGCGCACCTTGCCGGAGGCCACCAGGTCGAGCAGGGCCACCAGCTCGTCCGGGGTGCCCATGCTGCTGCCCAGGATCTCCAGCTGCATCGCGAACACCCGGCGCAGGTCGACCTCGGCACGGTGGCCGGCGGTCGCACCGCAGACCACGATCCGGGCACCAGGAGCCGAGCACTTCATCGAGTGATCAAAAGTGGCCGCGCCGACCGACTCGATCACCAGGTCGACCCGCTCCGGCAGTCGTGCCCCGGGTTCCACCGCGGTCGCGCCCAGCCCCGCGATCCGCTCGCGCTTCCCGGGGTCGCGGCTCGTGGCGTACACCCTCTTCCCCAGAGCCGCCGCGATCGCGACCGCCGCCGTCGCGACACCACCACCGGCCCCTTGGACCAGGACCGACGAGGCTTCCGCGATGCGGCCCCTGGTCACCAACATGTGGTACGCCGTGAGCCAGGCCGTGGGAAGGCAGGCAGCCTCGGCGAACGACACCCCCGCGGGCTTGGGGATCAGGTTCGCCCGGGGAGCGGCGAGGCGCTCGGAGAGCGTGCCCGGATGCCGCTCGGAGAAGAGCGAGAAGCCCCGTGGGTCCGCCTTGTCCTCCACCACCGGGTAGACGACCACCTCGTTGCCGTCCGGGTCCACGCCGGCGGCGTCACAGCCCAGGATCATCGGCAGCCGGTCGGCGGGCAGTCCCACGCCGCGCAGCGACCAGATGTCGTGGTGGTTGAGGGAGGCGGCCCGGACGTCGACGGGCACCCAGCCGTCCGGGACGGTGAGCGGCAGTTCGCCCACGGTCAGGCCGCTGAGCGGCTCAGACGGGTCAATGGCGGAAGCAAAGGCAGCGCGCATCTCCCGACCTTAGCGACCGTTAACGCGACACGCCGCCCGCACCGGTGAGGCGCGGACGGCGTGATGCTCGTCGATCGTTCCGCAGGGCCCGCGTTCGGCGAGGTCCGCCGAACGATCAGGCTGGTCGGCGTTCGATCAGGCTGGTCGGCGTCCGATCAGGCTGGTCGGCGTTCGATCAGGCGGGCTGGCGTTCCGCGGCGGGTGCAGGCGCGGAAGCCGGCACGGGCGCGGGTTCCGGAGCGACCGCACGCCGGGCGACCCCGTCCTCGATGGCCGCGGCGGCCACCGCGGCGGCCACCGCCGGAGCGACCCGCGGGTCCAGCGGCGACGGCACGATCGCCTCGGGCCGGAGGTCGTCGGCGACGATCGCGGCGATCGCGTCGGCGGCCGCCACCTTCATCCGGTCGGTGATCGTGCTCGCCTTGACGTCGAGCGCGCCGCGGAAGATGCCGGGGAACGCCAGAACGTTGTTGATCTGGTTGGGGAAGTCACTGCGGCCGGTCGCGACGATCGCCGCGTACTTGTGCGCGACGGTCGGGTGGACCTCCGGCGTGGGGTTGGCCAACGCGAAGATGATCGCGCCGGGGGCCATGCCGGCCAGCGCCTCCTCCGGGATACTGCCGCCGGAGACGCCGACGAGCACGTCGGCGCCGATCAGCGCCTCGGTGATCCCGCCGGTACGCCCGGAGACGTTCGTGGCGGCGGCGATCCCGGCCTTCATCCCGCTGAGATCGGCGCGCTCGCCGTGGATGATGCCGCGCGAGTCGACGATGATCATGTTGGCGCCCTCGACGCCGGCCGCGATCAGGGTGTTCGTGATCGCGACGCCGGCGGCTCCGGCTCCGCTGATCACCACGCGCAGGTCGCCGAAGGAGCGTCCGAGGAGCTTCGCGGCGTTGCGCAGGGCGGCAAGCGTGACGACCGCGGTGCCGTGCTGGTCGTCGTGGAAGACCGGGATGTCGAGCTCGGCGTCGAGGCGGCGCTCGATCTCGAAGCAGCGCGGAGCGCTGATGTCCTCGAGGTTGATGCCGCCGAACGACGGCGCCATGGCCTTGACCGTGGCGATGATGCCCTCGACGTCCTGCGTGTCGAGGACGATCGGGATCGAGTCCACGCCGCCGAACTGCTTGAACAGGACCGACTTGCCCTCCATGACGGGCATCGCGGCCTTGGGACCGATGTTGCCGAGGCCGAGGACGGCGGACCCGTCGGTGACCACGGCGACCGTGTTCGAGACCCAGGTGTAGTCGGAGTAGAGATCCTCGTCCTCGGCGATCGCCTCACAGACCCGGGCGACCCCCGGCGTGTAGGCCAGCGAGAGGTCGTCGCGGCTGGTCAGCGGGACGGTCGCGCTCATCGTCATCTTGCCCCTGCGGTGCAGGTCGAAGACGGGGTCGGCGGCCAGGGCGGGATCGAGTTCGAAACTGAAGAATGACACGGTGAAGCTCCACACTGCATCGACATTGATACGTGGCACCTGCCGGAATTCCGGTCGCGAGTATGCGCCGGAACTCGAGGTGCGATGCGGGGATCACCCGGTACAACCACCTCCAGCGCGGGTGTGCGCTGGGGATCAGAGGACACTAACTTAACCGGAACGGTCTCGGGTAGTACCGAAATATCACACGCCCGAGAACGTCGGCGACGCCGTGAGCACGGGAATCATCCTCCACGAATTCATTATCGCCGAGAAGCCACCACCCTCCGTCACGCTCCGCGACGGCTCGTTTGACGACGAGCAGACCCGGTCGGTTACGGAACTCGGCGACCACGATGTCACCAGGGCGTATGCGGCCGCCACGCCGCACGATCAGGGCGTCTCCCGCGCGCAGTGTCGGGACCATGGAGGGCCCCCGGACGAGCACGGCGAACAGTGGTAATTGCCACCTCAAGGCATCAAGCCTCCGTCGCGTTACTCGAAAGGCGTAAGGGGTAGTGTCAATCACGGATCATCGCAAACTCTATGGAGGAGTCCTGATGCGACTTCCGCGTTTCCTCACCCCGCGCACCGTGGTCAGCGCCCACTGCGACCTGCCGTGCGGTGTGTACGACCCGGCCCAGGCACGGATCGAGGCCGAGTCCGTCAAGGCGATCGCCGAGAAGTACCAGGCGAACACCGACCCCGAGTTCCGCACTCGGGCCATCCTCATCAAGGAGCAGCGGGCCGAGCTGGTCAAGCACCACCTGTGGGTGCTGTGGACCGACTACTTCAAGGCCCCGCACTTCGAGAAGTACCCGCACCTGCACCAGCTGTTCAACGAGGCCACCAAGCTCGCCGGCGCCGCGGGCGCCAAGGGCCAGGTCGACCCGGCTGTCGCCGACCAGCTGCTCGGCAAGATCGAGGAGATCTCCAAGATCTTCTGGGAGACCAAGCAGGCCTGACCGTGACGGTCAGCAGGTGGCCGGCCCGCCCCTTACCGCGTGCCGGCCATCGACGTCTGCTCCACCGGATCACCCGCACGGGAAGAACAGGCGGTCACCAGGTGGTCCCGCAGCGTCCTTCAGCCGCTACAGTCTCTCCATCGGGAGGAGGGCTCGGGTGACTCAGATGACGGACACGGAGCCGGACGTCGGAGACGACGTCGTACTGCTGACGGTTCCGGCCGACGGCGGCTACCTGGGCGTCCTCCGGACGGCCACCGCGGGCCTCGCCGCCCGCCTGCACTTCGCACTCGACGAGATCGAGGACCTGCGCATCGCCGTCGACGAGGCGTGCGCCATGCTCCTGGCCATCGCCACCCGCAATGCCGAGTTGGAATGCCGCTTCGCCGTCACCGACGACGCGCTCACCGTCGAGGTTACCGTCGCCACGGTCCGCGGGGCCCGGCTGCCGTCGGAGTCGTCGTTCGCGTGGAAGGTGCTGACGGCCCTCACGACGAGCGCCGCCGCCGAGGCCAACGGCCGGCAAGCCACCATCCGCCTTCTGACTCGGCGCACCGAGTTCTGAGCTGAGCTTGCTGGCTCCGCTTCGCGGCAAAACGCCGCCGGTGACGTGGCTACGACCTCGCGTCGACTATGGGGCCGGTTCGGCGTCGTAAAGCCTTGTCTAGGTGACCGGTATCAGCCGCGAGGCAGCAGAGACCCATCAGTGGCGGGTCGGTTTGAGGAGGCCGCCGGAACCGGCACGATCGTTCGCGTCCGGTGGTCGGCGACGTGCCGGAGACCTCGGCCTCGAGGGTCTCTAGCGCAGAGTTCTCGCTATGTAGTCGAGGTGGTTTGCTGCTGCTCTGGTGGCTCCCTCGGCGTCCTGCGCTGTCAGGCGGTCGAGGATGGCTCGGTGGTCGCTGTCTATGCGAGTCCAGTAGCCCTCGGGTAGCGAGCCGATCACCTCCTCGCCGTAGGCCGCCTGGTAGATGGGACGTCCGACGAGTTCGAACAGCGGGTTCCCGGTGGCCTTGGCGATCGCCCGATGGAAATCCGCATGGGCGGCCAGCATCGTGGCGAGGTCGTCGATGCCGGGATCGAAGAGGGCACCTTGCAGCTCGACGAGGTGAGACTCGTCCCGGCGTACCGCGGCCAGCCCGGCAGCCGGCACCTCCAGGGCGCGCCGCAGCTCCAGCAGGTCGGCTAGCCCGACCGCCGCGGAGTGCGTGAGCAGCGCGAACCCCGTGGAGAGGCCGTCCGCGAGCTGCTCGGCGTCGGGGTGGGCGACGAAGCTGCCGCCCGTGACGCCGCGCGTCGTGACGATGAGGTGCTGGCTCGCGAGCAGGCGCAGCGCCTCTCGCACGGTGCTGCGACTGACGCCGATTTTCACGCACAGCTCAGGTTCGGGTGGGAGACGCTCGCCGGGTTGCAGCCGGCCGGATGTGATCTCCGCACGCAACTCGTCCGCGAGCTGCTGATAGGCGGGCGGGCGCACCGTTGATCCGGTCACCCGTTCAGGTTAGGCCCTGATCCGCTTCCGGAGACCCACTAATCGACGCCCAACGCTCGACTGCTCGGTGGAACGAGGATCAGCGCCGCGGTCAGCGCACCCAGAATCAGCGCTCCGACACCCATCCAGACCGTGCCGTACTGAATCAGGAATCCACCGGTGGCCAGCAGGAACAACTGCACCACCACGGCCGGCCCGCGAGCCCGGACCGAACGGCGCCCGAGGGCACGCGCGATCAGGAAGACCGCCGCCGCGGCGAGGGCGCACATCACCGTCAGCGAGGCGGCGATGGCGACGACGACATCGTCGCGGGTCAGATCAAGGACGATGAGGTACGCGGTGAGCGCGCTCAGCCCGGCGCCTTGCAGGTACAGCAGCCGGACCCCCCAATCGAGGGTGGCGGCGCTGGTAGTCACGTGATTCTCACCGGTCACTGCTGCACCATACCGACAGTCCCGCGGCGCTCCGGCGGGTACAGTCCGCGCATGCGAGCGTTGCTGGTGGTCAACCCCCGGGCGACGACCACGAGCGAGCGCAGTCGTGACGTCCTGGTGCGGGCGCTGCGCAGTGCCGTGGACCTGACGGTGAGCTACACCGAGCGACGCGGTCATGCCACGAAACTGGCCCGCGACGCGGCGGAGAGCGGCATCGATCTGGTCGTCACGCTCGGCGGTGACGGCACCGTGAACGAGGCGGTGAACGGTCTGCTCACCGCCCCGGCCGCGCTCGCCGACCTGCCCGGCTCGATCGCCGACCGGGTTCCGACACTGGCCGTGGTGCCGGGTGGTTCGACGAACGTCTTCGCCCGCGCGCTCGGCATGCCCCGCGACTGGGCCGACGGCACGAGCGTGATCCTGGACGGTCTGCGCGACGGCCGGCACCGGGTGATCGGGCTCGGCCGGGCCGACGATCGCTACTTCACCTTCACGGCGGGTCTCGGCTGGGACGCCGCGACGATCCGCCGGGTCGAGCAGGCCCGCCAGCGTGGCCGTACTTCGACCCCGGCGCTCTACATGCGCTCGACGATCGGCCAGTTCCTCGTAGGGATGGATCGGAAGAACCCGCCCATGACCCTGGAGTGGCCGGGTGAGACCCCGGACACGGAGCTCGGCACGGTGATCGTGCAGAACACCGCGCCGTGGACGTACGTCGGCGACCGTCCTGTCCATTTGAATCCGGACGCCTCGTTCGATCGGGGACTCGACGTGACCGCCTTACGGAAGCTGACCGTTCCGAGCAGCGCGCGGACCGTGACACAGCTCGCGTGGCGGGCCGGAGATCCACGAGGTAAACAGGTGTTACGTCGTCATGACGTCACCGAGTTCACCGTGGTTGCGTCCCGGCCCCAGGCGTTCCAGCTGGACGGCGACTACCTAGGGGAACGGCAGAAGGTGCACTTCGTGTCCGTCCCGTGTGCGCTACGTGTGATCTGCTGACTGCGGGGTACGTGTTCCGGACAGGTGCTCACGATCCGTTACAGAAACACGGGCAAAAGGTCTGCGAAGTGGCCAGGACCGTACTACATTGATGGGAGCGTTCGTCAACCGGCTCTGGCAGGACCGTCCGAACCGGACATATGGGTGCGTGAGCCAGCTCACCCGCCGGGAGAAACTTCCAGCGCTACCCTTGACAACGCGTGAGTTCGTGAAAGCATTCACAAGCGATAAGAAGTAACCGGTTGCGGGTTGTGCGCGTTCCTAATCCAGAAGCGCCAAACAGCACCGAACACAAAAGCTTGCTGACGCATCGGTGAGCGTACGGGTACAAGCCGTCGCCAACCACTGCGCTCGCATATAGGTAAACAGCACTGTTTTCATTACCCCATCCGAAACAAGGAGTTTGCCGCCATGGACTGGCGTCACGATGCGATCTGCCGCGACGAGGACCCCGAGCTGTTCTTCCCGATCGGGACGAGTGGACCGGCGCTCCTGCAGGTCGAGCAGGCCAAGGCCGTGTGCCGGCGGTGCCCGGTGACCGAGGAATGCCTCTCGTGGGCACTCGAGTCTGGACAGGACGCCGGCGTATGGGGCGGTATGAGCGAAGACGAGCGGCGTGCAGTCAAGCGTCGCGGTGGCCTTCGGGTCGGCGCTCCCACCGCTTGAATCAATCCCCCAACACAGCATTCACGCCCCGGGCCGTACGGCACCGGGGCGTCTTGCTGTTTCGGACTCCTCACAGCGCGTCCCACTCCATTGTGCGTTAATTCGATCACGGTACGTTTCCGCCGATCGCTGAAATGATCTCGAAATACCGGCCATGACGCTTTGCGTCGCGACTCCTGCACACTCCGCAATGGACGATCATCTTCCACATCCCAATGATCGCCGAATATTGCATAGCGCAGAGTGATCGTCACCCAGAGCAACGAGCCGGCAAATATTGCCAGCCATCTCTCAGGATCCCTAAGAGCAGCGGCTACCGCCCCCGCCCCAGCACCAGCCCGCGCGCCACAGCACCGCCCCCGCCGCAGCACCGCCCGGCCCCACACCACCGCGCCACAGCACCGCCGACGCCACAGCACCACCCGGGCCCCACACCACCCGCGCCGCAGCACCGCCCGTGCCTCCCCTGTCCTGAGGGCTTCCGCCCGGCCTCCGCACTGTCCCTGCACGCCTCCCCGACCGACCTCCCGCCGATCTTGTGAGGTTGCGCCGCCACAGCGACCCGAAATGCACAAGATCTGCGGCAAGCGCCACCCGCGCCCCACCACCCGCGCCCCAGCACCGCCCGCGCCCCTCCGGCCCCGAGGGCTTCCGCCCGGCCTCCACACCGTCCCTGCACGCCTCCCCGACCAACCTCCCGCCGATCTTGTGAGGTTGCGCCGCCACAGCGACCCGAAATGCACAAGATCTGCGGCAAGCGCCACCCACGCCCCACCACCCGCGCCCCACCACCGCCCGCGCCCCACCACCGCCCGCGCCCCTCCGGCCCCGAGGGCTTCCGCCCGGCCTCCACACCGTCCCTGCACGCCTCCCCGACCGACCTCCCGCCGATCTTGTGAGGTTGCGCCGCCACAGCGACCCGAAATGCACAAGATCTGCGGCAGTTGTGCGGCGGCCGCTGCTTGCGATCACTCCCTCACCTCCGCCTGGCACCAATCCGCATAGATCTTGTGCGGATACGCCCTCGATACAGCCCCAACCTCACAAGATCGACGGGAGAGAGGACGAGGGAGAGCGAGGGGGAAAGGAGGGCGGAGGAAGCAGAGAGGGGAGGGAGGGAAGGAAGGAGGGAGGGCAGCGGCGTGCGGCAGCCGATGCGAGAGAGACGACCGCTCAGGCCGCGGTCGCGAGTGGACCGGCGAGGACCGCGTCCACCCGGGCGCCGATGAGGCGGACCAGTTGCGGTGCGTCGCCCAGCGGCTCGGCGATCGCCACCGCACCGGCCGAGAGGGCCGCGTCCACCGACGCGTCGTAGAGGAGACCGGGCGCCAGGAAGTAGGCGGCCATACCGACCCGGCGGGCTCCGGCCTTGCGCAACCCGCTGACGGCCTCATCGGCCCGCGGACCGGGTCCGGAGGCATAGGAAACCGCCGACGGCAGTCCCAGGCGCTCTCCGAGGGCCACAGCGGCGTCCGCAACGGTCTGCCGGGCAACGGCGTCCCGGGTACCCGCTGCGGCAAGCACGACGGCATCCAACCCGCCCGCACCCGACTCGGCCCCAGACGACCCGGCCCTAGACGACTCGGCCCCAGACGACCCGGCCCTAGACGACTCGGCCCCAGACGACCCGGCCCTAGACGACTCGGCCCCAGACGCCCCGGCCCCAGACGACCCGGCCGCACCTAACGCGGACCCAGACAGGCCGGCCGCACCCAACACAGAACCAGACAAGCCGGCCGCACCCAACACGGACCCAGACGACTGGGCCGCACCCAAGGCAGTCCCAGACGGGCTGCCCGCACCCGGACCGTGCCCAGACAGGCCGGCCGTACCCAAGGCGGGCCCGGAAGGGCCACTCGGGCTCGAGGCGGGCCCGAAGGCGCCGGGGACGGGGAGGCGATGGGAGACGGCGGCGAGCAGCAACGGCGAGGCGGGGCCGAGCACATCGGTGGCGGTGACCCGGATCGGCAGCGAGGCGGCGGCCTCCCGGATCACCGCGGGCAGGTCGACCCGCCCGTGGTAGGCCGCGGTGAGCAGCAACGGCACGAGAACCGCACGTGGCCCGGGCAGGGCCGCCAGGACGTCCAGGGGGCGGGGTCCGGCGTGGTCCAGGTACGACGCCCGGACCATCCACTCCGGCCGGGCCCGCTGGACGGCCCGCGCCAGCGAGGAGGTCGACGCGGCTGCCCGGGGGTCACGGCTGCCGTGGGCCACCAGGACCACGGCCGGCCGCGACGACGAGATCAGACGTGCAGACCGCATTCGGTCTTCTCGAACATCGCCCAGCGTCCGGCGCGCGGGTCCTCGCCGGCCTTGGTGCGCCGGGTGCACGGCCAGCAGCCGATCGACCCGTAGCCCTTCTTGAACAGCTCGTTGACCGGCACGTTCCACCGGCTGATGTAGGCGTTGACGTCGTCCTCGGTCCAGGCGGCGATCGGGTTGACCTTCACCTTGCCCTTCTTGGCGTCGAACGCGACGACCGGAGTGTTGGCGCGGGTCGGCGATTCGTCGCGGCGCAGGCCGGTGGCCCAGGCGTCGTAGTCACCGAGTGCGCGCTCGAGCGGCTCGACCTTGCGGAGGAAGCAGCACTCGTCGGGGCTGCGGGCGAACAGGCGCGGGCCGTACTCGCCGTCCTGCTGGCCGACGGTCAGGCGCGGGCGGATCGAGCGCACGTTGACGTTCATCGTCCGTACGACCGTGTCCCGGACCTTGAGGGTCTCGGGGAAGTGCAGACCGGTGTCGAGGAAGACCACGTCCACGCCGGGCGAGACACGGGAGAACAGGTGCGCCACGACGGCGTCGGCCATCGAGCTGGTGACGCAGAACCGCTCGCCGAAGGTGTCGGTCGCCCACTTGGCGATCTCCTCGGCGGGCGCTCCCTCCAGTGCCTCGGCCGCGGCGACGGCGAGGGCCTGGAGCTCGGAGGGTTTCCGGCGTTCGGAATCGGCGCTGACAACGGGCCCGCCCAGACTGATCAGGCCCAGACCGGAGGCGTTGAGGAGACCGCTCATTTGGCACTCACTCCCTTGGACAGAAGGCCGATGAACTTGACGGAGAAGACACGGGCGCAGGAGTGGCACTCCCAGGCTCCATGCGACGCCTCGTTGGGTCGCAGGTCCTCGTCGCCGCAGTAGGGGCAGTACAGGGGCGGTTGCCGGTTCTCGCTCATTTGAGGAGCTCCTCCTCGGCCCGCAGCACCCAGTTCGAGAACGTCTCGCCCTCGTCCCGGCCGTCCAGGTAGTGCCTGGCCACGCGTTCCACGTACTCCGGAAGCTCTTCGGCAGTGGTCTTGAGACCGCGGACCTTGCGCCCGAAGCCGGCCGTCTCGCCCTTGGCCATGCCGAGGGCCCCGCCGAGGTGGATCTGGAAGCCCTCGACCTGTTCGCCGTGGGAGTTCATGACGAGCTGGCCCTTGAGCCCGATGTCGGCGACCTGGGTGCGGGCGCAGGCGTTCGGGCAGCCGTTGATGTGGATCGAGAGGTCGGCGTCGAACTCCTTGAGCCGGTCCTCGAGCCGGGCCACCAGCTCCTCGCCGCGGGCCTTGGTCTCGACGATGGCGAGCTTGCAGTACTCGATGCCGGTGCAGGCCATCGTGCCCCGCCGGAACGCCGACGGCCGTGCCTCCAGCCCGATCGCGCGCAGGCCGGTCACCAGGCTCTCCACCTGCTCATCGGCAACATCAAGGACGAGGAGTTTCTGGTACGCCGTGAGTCGCACCCGGTCGGAGCCGTGCGCCTCGACGAGGTCGGCGAGCTTGGTCAGCTGCTCCCCCGACGACCGCCCGACGACCGGCGCCGCGCCCACGTAGTTGCGTCCGTCGCGCTGCTTGTGCACGCCGATGTGGTCGATCGGCCGCTCCGGCAGGTCGGGCGAGGGGCCGTCGATCAGTGCACGACCGAGGTACTCCTTCTCCAGGACCTCGCGGAACTTCTCCACGCCCCAGTCGGCGAGCAGGAACTTGAGGCGGGCCCGGTGACGCAGGCGGCGGTAGCCGTAGTCGCGGAAGATGCCGACCACGCCCTCCCACACGTCCGGGATCTCGGCGAGCGGCACCCACACGCCGAGCCGCTCGGCCAGGCGCGGGTTGGTCGACAGGCCACCGCCGACCCACAGGTCGAAGCCGGGGCCGTGGTCGGGGTGTTCCACGCCCACGAACGAGATGTCGTTGGCCTGGTAGGGACCGTCGGGCAGCCAGGAGATCTGCGACTTGAACTTGCGCGGCAGGTTCGAGTACGCGGGGTTGCCGACGTACCGCTTGACGATCTCGTCGATCGCCGGCGTGCCGTCGATCACCTCGTCGACCGAGATGCCGGCGACCGGGCTGCCCAGCACGACACGCGGGCAGTCGCCGCACGCCTCGGTGGTCTGCAGGCCGACCGCCTCCAGGCGGCGCCAGATCTCCGGCATGTCCTCGACCCGGATCCAGTGCATCTGGATGTTCTGGCGGTCGGTGATGTCGGCGCTGCCGCGGGCGAACTCGGTGGCGATGCCGGCGATGGCGCGCAGCTGGGCGAGGCTCAGTGCGCCGCCGTCGATGCGGACGCGGAGCATGAAGTACTCGTCCTCGAGCTCCTCCGGCTCCAGCACCGCGGTGCGGCCGCCGTCGATGCCCGCCTTGCGCTGGGTGTAGAGGCCCCACCAGCGGAACCGTCCACGCAGGTCGGCCGGGTCGATCGAGGAGAAGCCACCGTGCGCATAGATGTTCTCGATCCGCGCGCGGACGTTGAGCGGGTTGTCGTCCTTCTTGCTGCGTTCGTTGGGGTTCAGCGGCTCGCGGTGTCCGAGCGCCCACTGACCCTCGCCGCGCGCCTTACGAGGGCGGGCGGTCGGCCTTGCAGCGGGAGTGTTGCTGGGCGCCATCTCGGCGTTCCTCCGGGTCTGGTGGGCGCGCGATGCCGCTCACGGCCCTGAGGAGGCTCGTGACATCTGTGTCAGGAGTGGGCCCGGCGGTCTCGCGCCCGAACTGGAAATCGGGCGTCGTCAGGAAGCCGGACACATGGCGCTGCGGACACGGCCATAGTCGACGTGGCGGCGGGCCACGAAGCGGCGGTCAACTGCAGCGGTCATGTGGAAAAGCCTCTCACGCGCAGGCATTCTCGGCCAGCACGGTCCAGATTTCGGGAGTGTGCCGAGTCGCACAACGCCAACATCTTGTAACAGTCTCCCCCTAAGCTGTAACGCCACGTGCGGTAACGAGACCAGCACGGTGAGACAGGGTGGCACGTCAGGGCTCCGGATTGCGACACTCGGGCCGGAGGCGCGCATGCCCGCTGACACCGCCCATGACGACTCGCCGACCCGGCCCCTCGCCGGCCCTCGCCCGGCCCGGCAGCGCCGGCGCGGCGGTCTGCTCCGGACCTGGGCGCCGTCACTGATCCCGGCCGCGGTCACACTCGCCGCGGGGCGGTTCGGTCTGGGCGGTCCGGCACCCGGTCCCCGCGAGGGTCTCACCGACCCGGCGCTCGGGCCGGCGCGGATCCTGGAGGCCGGGCGGGCCACCGACGCCGTGCACGTGCCGTACCAGCTGTTCCTGCGTTTCTGGGCCGAGCTCTCCGGTGACTCGATCGTCGACCTGCGGGTCGCGTCGCTGATCGCGGTCACCCTCGGCGTGGGCCTCGCGGCCGAACTCGGCCGGCGGGTGCTCACCCCGGGCGCCGGGCTCTGCGGCGGGCTGCTGCTGGCCGTCCTGCCGATCGTCGGCCGGACCTCGCGGACCGCCGAGCCGTGGGCGCTCGCGTTCCTCTTCGGCACCGCCGCGACGCTGATGCTCTACCTGGTGCTGGACGAACCGGGGTGGGCGCGCTGGCTCGGGTACGGCACGTCGGTTGCGCTGGCCGGGCTGGCCCATCCGGCGGCGCTGCTGGTGCTGGCCGGGCACACCTACACGGTGTGGTCCCGGTGGCGGCTCAGCCGGGAACGGGCGCTCTTCTGGTGGTTCCCGGTCACGGTGCTCGCTCTCGTACCCCCGGCGCCGTTGATCTCCCTGGGGGTGCGGCAGCACACCGCGCTGTTCGCCTGGCGCCCGGACACGCCGTGGGATCTGGTCGGCGCCCTGCCGGAGGCGTTCTTCGGCGCGGCGGCCGCCGGGCTGCTGGTGACCGGGCTCGCCCTGACCGCCCGGTGGCCGGACCGGGCGCTGCTGCGGGAGCTGGCAGTGCTCGCCGCCGTGCCACCGCTCGTGCTCGTCGGCGCGTCGTTCCTGACCGGGCCGCTGTGGGATCCACGGTACGTGCTGTTCGCCCTGCCGGCCGTGACGCTCTGCGCCGCGGCCGCCCTGCGCGGCCTGTGGCTGCGGGCCCTGATCGCGATCGTCCTGGTCGCGGCCCTGGGGCTGCCGCAGCAGGCGGCGTTGCGGCGGGCCGGCGGGCATGCGGTCAGCGCTTACCGAGCGGCACCACCAGGACCGCCTCGGTGCCGCCACCGGCCCGGTTGCGCAGCTCGATGCTGCCGCGCAGCTCGCCGGTGGCCAGCGCCCTGACGATCTGCAGGCCCAGCCGGTTGCTGCCCTCGAACTTGAAGCCCTCCGGCAGGCCGCGCCCGTTGTCGGCGACCGTGACGTGCAGCTGCTTGCGGAACCGGTGCGCCGAGACCACGACCTCGCCGCCGATCTCGGGCGGCTGCGGGTCGGCGTCCTCGTCGGGTGCCGGGAACCCGTGCTCGACCGCGTTGATCAGCAGCTCGTTCAGCACCATCACCAGCGAGGTGGCGATCTCGGCCGGCAGCACGCCGAAGGTGCCCTCGCGGCGGATCTTCACCGGGGAGCCGGTGGTGGCCACCTCGGTCGCGGCCGACGCGACCCGGTCCACGATGCCGTCGAACTCGACCGCCTCGTCGCTCGACATCGACAGGGTCTCGTGCACCAGGGCGATCGACGCGACCCGGCGCACCGACTCCTCCAGGGCCATCCGAGCCTCCGGTGCGTCCACCCGGCGGGCCTGCAGGCGCAGCAGCGCGGCGACGGTCTGCAGGTTGTTCTTCACCCGGTGGTGGATCTCCCGGATGGTGGCGTCCTTGGTCATCAGCGCCCGCTCGCGGCGGCGCACCTCGGTCACGTCCCGGACCAGCACCAGAGCACCGATCGGAACTCCGGCCGGCAGCAGTGGCAGCGCCCGGGTGAGCACGGTCGCGCCGCGGGCCTCCACCTCCATCCGGGCCGGGAACTCGCCGCGCAGCGAGGCCAGGATGCGTTCGGCGGCGTCGTTGCCCTCCAGCGGGTCGCCGGAGAGCCGGCTGGACAGTTTCGCCAGCTCCTCGCCGACCAGGTGGGCGTTGAAACCGAGCCGGCGGTACGCGGACTGCGCGTTCGGGCTCGCGTAGGTGACCTTGCCGGAGGCGTCCAGCCGGATCAGGCCGTCGCCGACGCGGGGCGCCGAGGTGATCTCGCCGGGGATGCGGGGCGGCGGGAACGTGCCGTCGGCCACCATCTGCGCCAGGTCGTCGGCGGTCGTCAGGTAGTTGAGCTCGAGCTGGCTGGGGGTGCGGGCGGTGCTCAGGTTGGTGTCACGGCCGATCACCGCGATCACTTCGCTGAGCGCCTCCTCCAGATCGGTGGCGTCACGAAGGCGTACCGGAATGGCCTCATGTCTTGCCGGGGTGTCGCCGTACCAGACCGGATCGCCCTCCCGCCAGATCCGCTCCTGCGTGATCGCGACGTCCAGGTGCGCCACCTCCGGCCCGCCGACGATCTTGCCGACCTGGTCGTCCTGGTACGCCGTGGGCGCGGTGGTCGGCCGGACCTGCGCGACACAGAGGAATTCCCGCGGCCGCCGCGGCTCCCCCTTGATCGGCACCCAGAGCAGCAGGTCCGCGAACGAGAGGTCGGAGAGCAGCTGCCAGTCGCCGGCGATCCGGTGCAGATGGTCGATGTCGGCGGGGCTGAGGCCGGTGTGTTCTTCGGCGAGATCACGCAGGGTGGACACGGCCCCAGCCTTTCATGCCCGTGTTTCTAAAGAGTCGTGGTGACCTTCTTGAGTCCACGCGGTGCATCGGGGTCCTCGCCACGCGCCAGCGCGAGCGCCAGCGCGAGCTGCTGCAGCGGCAGGATGTCGAGCAGCGGCGAATACCGCTCGTCGACGGCCGGGACGGCGAGCCGGCCCGAGGCTCCGGGCACGTCGGTGGCACCGATGGTCACCACGTCGGCGCGGCGCTCGCCGAGCCGGGCCACCACGTCGCGCATCGACTGCCCGCCGGGGCCCTCACCGGCCACGGCGAGGACCGGCACGTCCGGGTCGGCCATGGCGAGCGGCCCGTGCAGCAGGTCGGCGCCGGAGAACGCGAGCGCCGGCAGGTACGAGGTCTCCATCAGCTTGAGCGCGGTCTCCCGGGCGGTCGGGTAGGCGTACCCGCGCCCGGTGGTGACCAGGCTCGACGCGAACCGGTAGCGCTGGGCCAGCTCGGTGGCGGACCGGTCGGCCAGCACGTCGGAGGCCAGCTGCGGCAGCTTCTCGAGGGCGGCGCGCTCCTCGGCGGGCAGGTGCCCGTCACCGGCGCGGATGCCCTCGACCAGCATCAGCAGGGCGAGGAGTTCGGCCGTGTACGTCTTGGTGGCCGCCACCGCCCGCTCGTGCCCGGCGACGACGTCGATGGAGAGCTCGGCCGCCTTGGCCAGCGGCGAGTCGGGGTTGTTGGTGACCGCCAGGGTCAGCGCACCGGTCTCCCGGGCGACGCTGAGCACACCGCTGAGGTCGGGTGAGCCGCCGCTCTGGCTGACACCGATGACGAGGGTGCCGGTGAGGTCGGGGCGGGCGCCGTAGAGCGTGATCGCGCTCGGGGAGGCGCTGGCCACCGGCAGGCCGAGCCGGATCTCGGCGAGGTAGGCGCCGTACAGGGCCGCGTGGTCGGACGTGCCGCGGCCGACGAAGAGGACGCTGCGGGGCGCCCGGCGTGCCACCTCGGCGGCGACCGCGGCGATCTCACCGGACGAGCCGGCCTCCAGCAGCCGCGCGAAACCGGCGGGTTGTTCCGCGATGTCCTCCGACATCCCCTGGCCTCGCTGTGTCACGTGATCCTCCCCTTCTCGCGCTATCCATGCGCATTCCGTGCGCAGTCTTGCAAGAACAAGCTTACTTGGTCAAGGTTTCGTGCACGAATGAGCAAACGTGAGGACTGACAATCGGGCCCTCTTCCCCTAGGGTCTTCACTCGTGGATTCCCGCCCATCGGCCCGCCGTGATCTCGCGCGCGCACGCGCCGCGCTGGACGCCGGCGAGACCGCGCCCGCGGCCGTGCATCTCGCCGCTGCACTGGCCCACGCACCCACCCTGCCCGACACGCATGAGCTGCTCAGCCGCTTGGCGGCACAGGCCGGCGGCGGGCTGGAACTCTTCCCCGCCGAGCCGCACGCACCCGTCGGCCGGCTCGCCGCCCGGGCACATCTGCTGGCCGCCGCCGGTCGCGCCGAGGAGGGCCTGCCCCTGCTCGCCGCCGCCAGCGGGCACGCGCCGGCTCTCGACTGGGCCGGTGTGCCGTGGGTCGCCGATCCGTCACTGGGCGCCCGCATCGACCCCGGCCAGCTGGCACGGACCGTGATGCGCCTCTGCACCGCCGTCGGCGACCCGGCCCCGGCGGACACCGTCAACCCGCTCCGGCCCTACCTGGCCGTGGTCCGGCACGCCGTCACCGCGCACGGCGAGCACGCGATGCTGCTCGGTGCCGGCTCGGCGCTGGCCCGCCGGCTCGGCGAGGTCCGTCTCGCCGTCGAGTGGGCCGGGCGCGGCGCACGGGCGCAGCCGTCCAAACTCGGCGAGATCTGGCTCGGGTACGCGTACCGCAGCGCCGGCCGGATGCCCGAGGCGCTCGCCGCCCTCCGCAGGGCCGTCGCCTACGACCCCGACGACCTCTCGGTCTACGCCGACGTCGCGGCCACCCTGGCCGACCTGGGCCGGCTCGACGAGGCACTGCGCTGGACCGAGCTCGCCCTCGAACGCGACCCGGCCTTCGACTGCGTGGTGCACACCGCCCACCGGCTGCGCTACCGCGCCGACGGCGACGTCGCCCACCTGGTCGAGCTGGCCGACTTCATCCGAGACCACCCGGACGACGCGCACGAGCACACCGACCTGGAGGAGTGCTGCCGCAGCACGCCGTGGCTCGGCGGGCTGCCGGCCGGACAGCCGCTGCCGGCCGGCCGTGCCCCGGTCAACGCGGAACCGTCCGCGGACGCGCTGCGCCGCCTGCAGCGGGTCGCCGGGCAGACCTGGCCGCACCCGCCCGGCGCCTACGACCGGGCGCTCGGCCTGGTCCTGGTCGAGCCCTGGGAGTTGCTGGCCCTGCTCGCCCACCCGGAGACGGTCGGCCTGGAGGTGTGGGCCTGCCTGGGCCTGCTGCACCACGGGGCCGAGGAGCCGTGGGCCGAGTCCAGCCGCCGGCGCCTGCTGCTCGGCCTGCTCGACGGTGACGTGGACCGGGTGACCCAGGCGGCGCTGTTCGCGCTGATCGCCTACGCATGGGTGGACCCGGAGGCCCGCGAGGACATCGCCTCGGTGGTGGCCGCGCGGCTCACCGAGACCGCCTCCGGCCCGTCCGCCCGCGCGGTCGCCGAACTGGCTCTCGCCGCACCCGGCCTGGACCGGCCCACCCGGGAACTGGCCGCGGCCACGCTCCGGGTGCCGGCAGTTCCGCGCCAGCGCGGCCGGGGCCGGTCGCTGCTGCGGTGGCGCCGCGACTAGGAGATCACCGCGATGAGGTCGCCCTCCCGGACGACGTCGCCCTCGTGGACGGCGAGCTGGGAAACCGTGCCGCCGGAGTCGGCGAGCACCGGGATCTCCATCTTCATCGACTCGAGGATCACCAGGGTGTCGCCCTCGGCGACGGTGGCACCCGGCGACGTCACGACCTTCCCCACGTTCGCGACCATCTCGGCCCGGATCTCGTCCGCCATGAGGGTCATCAAATCACGGCCAGGGTGCGGGTGAGTCCTGCTCGTCCTGACCCGCCCACTACGATCGGCATCGAGTTCACGCACGACGAACAGGAGTGTCGGCATGGCGAAGAAGGCCCGTAAGAAGAAGGCCCGTAAGAAGAGCGGCGCGAACCACGGCAAGCGCCCCAACAGCTAGAACACAAAAAGGCCCGGCGGATGCCGGGCCTTTTGGTTTGTTCAGGGGAGGAACTCCCGGGTCTCGGTCTGAACCTCGAGCTGGCCGAGTTTGGACCGCAACCGGTCGCGCAGCTCGGCCGGGGCCCGCTCGTCGCCGCAGCAACGGCTGACCAGTGCCTTGACCTCGTGCTCGATGCCGAACTCGCGCAGGCATCCGGCGCACTCGTCGAGGTGCTTCTGGATCAGCTGGCGGCGGTCCTCCGAGCACTCCAGGTCGAGGTAGAGGTAGACCTCGCTGAGGACGGAACTGCAGTCGTTCTCTTCGTGCTCCATGTCGTCACGCCCCCTGAGGCTCGGAGGTCGCGGTCCGGGTGATGCCGCGGTCCACCGCGTACTGCTCCAGGAGCTTGCGGAGGTTGCGGCGGCCACGATGCAGCCGGGACATGACCGTTCCGATGGGCGTACCCATGATGTCGGCGATCTCCTTGTACGAGAAACCCTCGACATCGGCGAGGTAGACGGCGAGCCGGAAGTCCTCCGGCAGGGACTGCAGTGCTTCCTTGATGTCGCTGTCCGGCAGACGGTCCAGCGCCTCGGTCTCGGCCGACCGCAGACCCTGTGACGTGTGCGACTCGCTCGACGCGAGCTGCCAGTCGGTGATCTCTTCGGTCGGCGCCTGCACGGGCTGCCGCTGCTTGCGCCGGTACGAGTTGATGTACGTGTTCGTGAGGATCCGGTAGAGCCAGGCCTTGAGGTTCGTCCCCTGCTCGAACTGGTGGAACGCGGAGAACGCCTTGAGGAACGTCTCCTGCACCAGGTCCTCGGCATCAGCCGGGTTACGGGTCATCCGCAGGCCGGCCGCATACAGCTGGTCGACGAACGGCAACGCCTCACGTTCGAAGCGCGCGCGGCGCTCCTCGGTCCGTTCCTTCTGGGCCACCCTGGACTCTCCCCTCGACCGCCCCGCCGAGGATACGGGTAGTGCCCCTGTAACGCTCTCGAAAACCGCCGGTGTGCTCACGCTCACCGACCGCCGCGCGGGCGAAGCCTCCACCGCGGGCCACTCGGGGGAACCCAGAAGGTCCCGCACCCGGTCCGCCTTCCGGCCGTCGCGCTCGACGCTTCCGACACCGGCACCCACTGGCAAACCCCTTCCGCTGATGTGTCCAGTCGGATAACGCCGGTGACGGGGTCACTCATTCCCGGCCGATTTCACCGTGCCCAGGAATGGCGGCGAAGCCATCCCAGAACGATCCCCACGGTGCCGGGAAGATCCTTTCGCAGATCGTGCACCGCGCCTGGCCGAACAGCCACCTCGACAGTTCCGTGGGCCTCCGGAACTCCGAACGGATCACGATCCCCGCTGACCACCAGCGTAGGAATGCCGTCCGGCAGCTCACCGGCCCGGCTCTTCTCCGGCCTGCCCGGCGGGTGCAGCGGAAAGGCCAGGGCGAGAACCCCCGCGGCGCCCAGCGCGGTCACGGTCCGGCACGCGACTCGCGCTCCGCTGGACCGGCCACCGACGATCAACGGCACATCGGGTACGCGCAACGCGCCCACAACCGTGACCCAGGCCTCGTCGAGATGGCCGGCCGGCGCGGGCGCACGCCGACCGGCGACCCGGTAGGGCTGTGTGACCAGCGCGACCCGCACGCCGGCCGCCACCGCCGCGTCGTGCACCGCGACCAGGTCGGGCGCGTCGACCCCGCCCCCGGCGCCGTGGCCGAGGACGAGCAGGGCGAGCGCCGGACCGGCCGGATCGGTGACGGTCACGACGGCGGGGCCGCGTGGGGTCTCGATGGTGAACTCGGAGCGCGTCACGCGCTCCGTTGTATCAGCGGCTGACCGGCGTCAGGGTCAGGAGACGGCGATCCTCGTCGTCCGGCGAGTCGTCGACCTCCTCACCGTTGGTCTGGATCCGCTCCCGCCAGGCGACCAGCATCGCCCGGCGCTCCCGTGGCGTCGTGCCGCCCCAGACCCCGTGACAGTCACCGACCTGCAGCGCCCAGGCCAGGCAGGGCCCCTGCACGTCACATGTCCCGCAGAGCGCGACGGCTCCGCCGGAGGGCTCGTTCGGTGCTGGAAAAAACGTCTCGGGATCCACGCTCCGGCAGGCGCCGCGTGTGCGCCAGGCCTCATCAGTGCTGCGTTGCGCGATCGCCTCGAGCAGTCGCGGGTCGCGTCGCGCGATAGCCACTTCGTGCGGACGCGGCATGCGTGCTCGTGTCATCAGCCCACCTCCCCCGTGGGACCGGAACTGCATGTGGCGGCCGGGCCGCACCTTACGGTCCAGCACCACTCCGGCGCTGGTTTGTACCGCAGGCTACAAGATCAGAACAAGGGGGTTGTCTATCTTGAAACAAAGTTTCCTATTCAGAATAGCCACATATCCCGACAAATATTATTGATGATCTTTGAGAGTTCAAAAAAGCGTAACGTTGGCAGCCGTCTCGATCAGCTCGGGTCCGTTGTTCCGCACATTGCCGACGGCGGCTCCGACCGGGCGCACCTCGATCGCCTCGAGATCGCCTTCGGAGAGCGGCCGCAGCAACGCCTCCGGGTCGCCGCCGCCGGCCAGCCAGTCGTCCCACCGGTCGGCCGGCAGGATCAGCGGCATCCGGTCGTGCACCCGTTTCAGCCCGCCGAGCGCCGCGGTCGTGATCACGCTGCAGGTGAGCACCGACTCCGGGCCCCAGGCCGACCACAGACCGGCGAAGACCAGTGGCTGCCCGTCCGCCGGGGTCATGTAGAACGCCTGTTTCTGCTTGCCGTCGCGGACCCACTCGAACCAGCCGTCGGCCGGGACCAGGCAGCGCCGCTTCGCGAACGACGGCGCGAACGACCGCAGCTCGGTGACCGTCTCGGCCCGCGCGTTGATCATGCGCGCACCACCCTTGAGGTCCTTGGCCCAGTGCGGCACCAGGCCCCAGCGGGCGGTGTCGAGGACGCGGCCCTCGTGCTCCTTCGACATCCGCACCAGCGGCACCGGGTCGGTGGGGGCGACGTTCCAGCTGGCACGCAACGGCTCGGCGACGTCGACGGCCTCGAACAGCTTGCTGAGGTCGGCGTTGCTCTTGGTCGTCGCGTATCGGCCGCACATGAGCAGGAGGTTACGCCGCCCGCCGCACCCCCGTCCGCCCCGAAACCCGGCTGTGTCGCACCGCTGTCTCAGGCCGGGTGACACAGCGGGGAGGCACAGCCGTGAAGATCCAGCCGGGTCCCACCGCTGCGTCGACGCTCCCGGGACAGCGGTGCGACAGAGCCGGGTTCACCCGGACGGGCGGTGCGGGGCCGGCGATGTCTCGCGGGACGGGAATGCGGCCGGGGAATGTCACAGGGCGGCGGCACAATGGCGGGCGTGACTGCTGAAGCCCGCCCCTGGACCGCCCCGCCCGCCGCCGGCCCGGTCACGGCGACCGTGCGGCTGCCCGGCTCCAAGTCGATGACCGCGCGCGCCCTGATCCTTGCCGCTCTGGCCGACGGTCCCTCGGTGATCGAGGCGCCGCTACGGGCCCGCGACACCGTGCTGATGTCCGCCGGCCTGCGCGCGCTCGGCGTCGAGGTGGACACCACCGACGAGGAGCGCTGGGTGGTCACGCCCGGCCCCTTCCGCGGGCCGGCCCGGGTCGACGTGGGGCTGGCCGGCACGATCATGCGGTTCCTGCCACCGGCGGCCGCGCTGGCCGACGGGGTGGTCGAGTTCGACGGCGATCCGCACGCCCGCAACCGGCCCATGGGGCCGATCGTCGAGGCGCTGCGCTCGCTCGGAGTGTCGCTCGACGCCTCGCCCACCGGCGGCCTGCCGCTCACCGTGCACGGCACGGGCGGCGTCGAGGGCGGCGAGGCCGTGATCGACGCGTCAGCGTCCAGCCAGTTCGTCTCGGGGCTGCTGCTGTCCGCGGCGCGCTTCACCAAGGGCCTGACCCTGCGCCACGAGGGTCCGCCGGTGCCGTCCGCCCCGCATCTGCGGATGACCACGCACATGCTGCGGGCCGCCGGCGCCGAGGTGGACGAGAGCGTTCCGGACGTGTGGCGGGTCGAGCCGGGCACGCTGCGCGGGCGGACGTGGACGATCGAGCCGGACCTGTCGGGTGCGGCACCGTTCTTCGCGGCGGCGGCGGTCACCGGCGGAGCCGTCACCCTGGCGGGCTGGCCGTCCGACAGCTGGCAGCCGGCCGGCCAGGTCGCCGAGATCTTCCGGAGCCTGGGCGCCGAGGTCACCTCCTCGGCCGAGGGCCTGACCGTGCGGGGCACCGGCACGCTGCGCGGCATCACCGCCGACCTGTCCGAGGTGAGCGAGCTGACGCCGGTGGTGTCGGCGCTGGCCGCGCTCGCCGAGGGGCCGTCCGAGCTGCGCGGGGTGGAGCACATCCGGGGTCACGAGACCGACCGGATCGCGGCTCTCGCGGCCGAGCTGGGCAAGGTGGGCGCCGGGGTGACCGAGTTCCGCGACGGTCTGCGCATCGAGCCGAGGCCGTTGCACGGGGCGGTCTTCGAGACGTATGCGGATCATCGGATGGCCCATGCCGCCGCCGTGATCGGACTCGCCGTGCCGGGCGTCGACCTCACCGACGTAGGTTGTACGTCGAAGACGTTGCCCGAGTTCCCCGAACTCTGGGCGGGACTCGTGGCGAAGAGGAGCTAGACCCTGCCAGCGCGTAAACGGGAGTACGACGAGGACGACGTCCGCATCCGGCCGGGCAGGTCGTCCCGCCCGCGTACCCGCACCCGCCCGAAACATGACGACGCCGTCGACGCCCTGGTCATCACCGTGGACCGGGGCCGCTACGGCTGTGTCCGCGAGGACGGCACCGGCGACGACGTGATCACCGCGATGCGCGCCCGCGAGCTGGGCCGCAAGTCGGTGGTGGTCGGTGACCGGGTGGCGCTGGTCGGCGACTCGTCCGGCGACGCCGGCACGCTGGCCAGGATCGTGCGGATCAGTGAGCGGACGTCGGTGCTGCGCCGGACGGCGGACGACGACGACACCACGCCCGAGGGCCGGCTGGAGCGGGTCGTCGTCGCCAACGCCGACCAGCTGGTCATCGTGAGCGCACTGTCCGACCCGCCGCCGCGGACCGGGTTCATCGACCGGTGCCTGGTCGCGGCGTACGACGCGGACATCGAACCGCTGCTCTGCCTGACCAAGGCCGATCTGGCCGGCCCGGAACAGGTGCTCGGGTATTACGCCGAACTGGATCTGCCGCACGTACTGGTCCGTCCCGGCAGCGATCTGGACGAGTTGCGCGGCCTCCTGGCCGGTCGCATCTCGGTGCTGGTGGGCCACTCCGGTGTAGGCAAGTCGACGCTGGTGAACCGGCTGGTGCCGGACGCTCTGCGCGCGGTCGGCGTGGTGAGCGCGATCGGCAAGGGCCGGCACACCTCGACCAGCGCGGTGGCATTGCGGCTGCCGGCGGTCGGCCGGTCCCGCAAGGACCCGGGCTGGATCATCGACACCCCGGGCATCCGGAGCTTCGGCCTGGCCCACGTGAGCGCCGAGAGCCTGCTGCACGGGTTCCCCGACCTGGTCGAGGGCACCCTGGAGGATCAGCCGAACTGCGGGCACACCGCCGCCGACGCCGACTGCCGCCTGGACGCGTGGGTGGCCGAGGGCAAGGCCGACGAGCGCCGTCTGACGTCGTACCGCCGCCTGTTGTCCTCCCGGGCCGGTGAGGGCGACGTGCGGGACACCACCGCGGATGAGGTCTGAAAGCGGAACGCCGGGTTGATGGACTAGCTTTCTGGCATGGCCGGATATGCCGACGATCTTGCGCTCGCCCACGTTCTCGCCGACTCGGCCGACGCCATCTCGATGGCCCGGTTCCGCGCACTGGACCTGAAGGTCGAGTCGAAACCCGACCTCACGCCGGTGTCCGACGCGGACACCGCGGTGGAGAAGGCGATCCGGGCGACGCTGGCCCGGGCGCGGCCACGTGACGGGGTGCTCGGCGAGGAGTTCGGCAGGACCGCCGCGACCGCCGGTCCGGGTAACCGACACTGGGTGATCGACCCCATCGACGGCACCAAGAACTTCGTCCGCGGGGTGCCGATCTGGGCGACCCTGATCGCGCTGATGGAGGGTGACACGCCGGTTGCCGGCCTGGTCTCCGCACCGGCGCTGGGGCGGCGCTGGTGGGCCGGTCGCGGCCTGGGCGCGTTCGCCGGGCGTAACCAGCACTCGGCGACCCGGATCAACGTGTCGTCGGTGCGCAAGCTGACCGACGCGAGTTTCTGCTACGCCAGCCTGAACGGCTGGGCCGACAACGGCCGGCTCGAGCAGATGATGGACATCCTGCTCGGGGTGTGGCGCAGCCGGGCCTACGGTGACTTCTACGGGTACATGCTGCTCGCCGAGGGTGCGCTGGACGCGATGGCCGAGCCGGAGTTGTCGCTGTGGGACATGGCCGCGCTGATCCCGATCGTCACCGAGGCCGGCGGGAAGATCACCGATCTGGACGGCCGGCCGACCGCCGACAAGAGCTCGGTAATCGGTACCAACGGCCTGCTGCACGAGAGTGTGCTCACCGCGCTGGCCCGCCGCGCCTGAAGGGCATGACCACCCCGCTTCGGGGTAACCCGATGTACCCGCGCTCTCTCGAAATGCGCGCGGTCATCGGGCTATGCACAATGGAGCGATCATGCCGAGCGAGGTTCGTCACCGGGTGGACCGCGGCCAGGCCTATCCTCTGGTCCGGCTGGCCGGGGTGCTCGACGACGCCACGACCGCCCCGATCCGTTCGGCTCTGCTCGGTGTCCTGGCGGCCCAGCCCGAGGCTCTGGTGGTCGACATCGCCGGTCTGCGTGTGATCGAGGCGGCCGCGATCACGGTGCTGCGTGAGGTGCTCGAGGAGACCCGGGACTGGCCGGGCAGTCATCTGGCGCTCTGCGGCTCGGCCGACACGATCGCGTGGCGGCCCAGTGGCTGGCCGGTCTGGCCGGACCCGGCCGGCGCCTTCGCCGCGCTCGGCGAGCCCGGCCCGGAACAGCACCGGATCAGCCTGGAACTCGCTCCGGAGTCCGGCGCTGCCCGGTACACCCGTGAGCTGATCACCGAAGCGTGTGCCCGATGGGAGCGCCCGGACCTGGTCGGTGACGCGTGCATCACGGCGACCGAGATGGTCAACAACGTGGTGGCGCACGTCCGCACGCCGATGCGGGTGCTGCTCGCCCTGCACGGCGACTCGATGAGCGTGGCGGTCCGGGACGGGTCCTCGGTGGTGCCCCGGTTCGCGGGACCGGTGGCGCCGACGGCGTACGGCGGCCGGGGTCTGCTGCTGATCGACACTGTCGCCGCTCGCTGGGGCCATCTGCCGCTGGATGACGGCAAGGTGGTGTGGGCCCGTCTCGAGGCCTCGTCCGCCGCATGATCGACCCCGATCATGGGTACTTCGCGGGCATGCGAGACAACGACTACCCGGCCGAGGTCACCGATCCGGAGGCGTCAGGGCTGCCGGACACCGCTGACGACGATTCCACCGCCTACGACGAGGTGAACAGCCCGCGGTGGGCCGACGGACCGGACCCTGCCGCGCTCGCCGGGGTCGGCCCGGGCGGCTCGAACCGGTTCGGCGACACCGCCGAGGAGCAGCTGCGCGGCGAGTCGCTGGACCGCCGGCTGCGGCAGGAGGAGCCGGACTTCGGTGCCGAGCCGGCCGATCCGCCGCGCCGGGATCCGATCGACGAAACGGTGGACGACTCGGAGCAGCGGGAGTTCGACCGCGACGTGTGGAGCCCGAGCCCGACGTCGGACCCGAACTCCCAGGTGTCGCTCTACGACGACGGCCAGCTCGACGGGGACTCGCCCCGGCCGGTGGGCCGTCTGGTCGCCCCGGACGGCGGCTCGGGCTTGGACGACGAGGCGGAGAGCATCGCCTGGGACGCCGGTGCGGCCGGTGGGGGCGCCAGCGCCGAGGAGCTCGCCATGCACGAGACCCGCGCTCCGGACTACGACTGATGGCCGTCCGGCCACATTTTCGTAAAACGATCTAAAAATCTCTTGCCGGTAGCGCTCCCAGTTCAGCACAGTGCCCACCTGATCTTCTTAGTGAGGGACGGTTGATGAAGGGGAGCCTGCCGCGCGCTCTGACCGTGGCCGCGGTGGTCGCGGCCGCGGCGCTGGCCGTCGGGCCGGGCGACATCGCCGAGGCCGCGACGGTGAGCCGGGTCGTGCTCAGCGACGACTTCTCCGGCGATCGTGGTGCCGGGCCCGACGACGACGTCTGGACGACCGAGGGCGGCCGGGGTTTCGCCTGGCTGGACGGTGACGGGCGGCTGGCGCTCGGCTCGGCTCTGCGCACCGAGAAGACCTTCGGGCAGGCGTACGGCCGCGCCGAGGCCCGGATCAGGATGTGGCGCACGGACGGCGCCTGGAAGGCACTGGGCGTGCTCGACGGGTCGGGCCGGGTGCCGGCCGGTACCGTGGAGACCCTCGGCTCGGACCGGGTCGGCGCCGACGATTTCCACACCTACGCCGTCGACTGGACGCCGACCACGCTGACCTGGTCGCTGGACGGCCGCAAGGTGCTCCGGTTCACCCGCACCGAGAAGGGTGTGCCACTCGCCTTCGTGCTCAATCTGGCGGCCGGCGGGCGGTACTCGAGTGGCATGGTCGTCGACTCGATGAAGGTGACGGTCCGGGTGCCCGCCCCGGCCGCGTGGAAGGCCTTCACCTCGTACAAAGCCGGTCAGTTCGTCGGTTATGGCAAGGCCGTCTATCGGGTCCGGGAGGCGCACACGTCGCTGCCGGACTGGCGTCCCGACCTGGTGCCCGCCCTGTTCCAGAAGGTGTGATCAGCGCGGCAGCGTGTACTCGTCGCCGTAGACCCGCCAGCGCAACGGTGTGACCAGGTCCAGGTTGCCGGCACGCAGCAGCGCGCGTTGCGCCGTGTCGACCCGGCTGGTGTCGTTGTGTGCCACCTCGGTGCGCATCTCGGCGGTCCGCGCGTCCAGGAACGCCGTCAGGTAGGCGATCTCGTCGCCGCCCTGCACCGGTGTCCGCTGCCCGGCCACGACCCGTTCCCGGATCGACCGCAGCCCGGAGACGCCGTGCATCACCGCCGCGTCGTAGTAGGCGAACTGCCCGAGCGCCCGCAGCCCGTCTGCCTCGGCCAGGCGCACCGCCGGGGAGAAGTACATCCGGTCCCGGGCGTCCTCCTGGACCTTGCGGAACACCGGGTCGGCGGCGGCGTTGCGCCAGGCGTCCGGGAAGCCCGGGTCGAGGCCGTCGTGGGAGTCCGTCCCGTCCACCGCGCGCAGTGCCGGCAGATATCCGGCCAGACCGTTGTCCGGCTTGCGGCGGGTGTACTCGGTGACCACGGCGAGCATGTCCGAGGTGCCGGAACAGAAACCGACGATGCCGGCGGTGTAGCCACGGCCGTCGTCCAGGTCCTCGATGTAGCCGAACTCGTCGCGCCACTCCAGGGTGGAGTTCTCCGCACTGGAGACCAGCTTGAGCGCGGTCTCCTTCTTGGTGGCGTCGGTCAGCCCGGCGGCGGCCGGCGGAATGTCGGCGGTGGCGGCCGACTCGGCTTCCGGAGCCGCACGGCCGGGCCCGTACGCGTGCACGTCCCAGAGCGAGAAGCCCTCCGGGGTGCCCCGCCGGGTGGCCAGGACACGCAGGTGCCGTCCCGTTCCGGAGAGGCCGCGGACGTCGTCCACACCGCCGTCGCCGGACGAGGTCGCGAACAGCTCACGCCACGTCGCACCGTCGTCGGAGACCTGGAGCCGGTACGCCTCGGCGTACGCCCTGGCCCAGTGCAGCCGTACGCGCCGGATCTCCTGGGCCGCACCGAGATCGATCGCGACCCACTGGGTGCCGGCGCCGGCCGCCCCGCTGGACCACCGCGTGCCGGATGCGGTGTCGGTGACGCCGGAGGCGGCCCAGGCCACGCTCTCGGTGGCCGACGCGAGCGCCGGACGTCCCCTGGTGAGCACCACGTCGTCGGAGGCGCTGGCCGCCACCGAGATCGCCAGGGGAACGCAGAGGACCACCGCGATCGACCCGCCCAGCACCACAGATCGCATGCGTCAACGCTAGGCCGAGCAGCCTCAGCGACGCTTGCGGTTCCGGGAAATGAGGAGGACCACGATCACGATGATCGCGACGACGCCGAGGCAGCAGATCAGGCCGAAGAAGCCGAAACCGCTGCGCCGGGACCTGCGGGCCGCCTCGACCACCAGCTGTGCCGTGCCGTTGTCGGCGGCCCAGGCCTGCGCCGGAATCAGCACTGCGAGTGTCACACCGGCGAGTGCGGCGGCGAACCATCGCTGAAGTTTTCGAATCATGTCACCCATGTGCCCCATGCTGACCGATGTACGCAACGCGTTAGGGATCGTGTACCGAGGGGGAAGGGATGGGCATGAACGCGGATCTGGAGGCCCTGGCCGAGGCTCACGGAGTGGCGACCCGGTACGAGAACTGGCAGCGCCAGGAGACCGAGGTCGCCCCGGAATCGGTGATCGGCGTGCTGGGCATGCTGGGTGTGGACGCGAGCACCCCGGAATCGGTCCGGACCGCGCTGGCGGCGGCCCGGGAACGTGACTCCGCCGACCGGCTGCCGGCCACGATCGTGTTGCGTAACGGGACCGGCCGGGCCCTGCCGGCACCCGCCGAGATCACCTGCGAGGACGGGGAGGTCCGCCGGGTGGACCGGCTCCCGGCCGATCTGCCGCTCGGCTGGCACCGCCTGCGCTGCCGCGACCAGGAGGTGACCCTCGTGGTGGTGCCGTCCGAGCTGCCCGAGCCGCCGGACACCTGGGGCTGGATGCTGCAGCTGTACACGCTGCACTCGGCCGGGTCGTGGGGCATGGGCGATCTCGGTGACCTGCGCGACTTCGTGGCCGGGTCGGCGGGCGCCGGGCTGGTGGTGCTGAACCCGTTGCACGCGATCACCCCGGTGCGGCCGGTGCCGGCCTCGCCGTACTCGCCGTCGAGCCGTCGTTTCGCGAACCTGCTCTACCTGCGGGTGGCCGACACCGCCGAGTACCGTCGGGCCCCCGGGGAACTGCGCGCGAGGGTGGACGCGCTACGGCCGGGAGCGACCGGCGACGGCCTGATCGACTACGACGCGGTGTTCGCCGCCAAGCTCGAGGCGCTGGAACTGCTCTGGCCGCTCGCCGAGGCCGTCGACCTCGACCGGGATCCCGGGCTGACCGACTTCGCCCGGTTCTGTGTGCTGGCCGAGGAGCACGGCCCGGACTGGCGTCAGTGGCCGGAGCGGGTGGCCCGGCCGGACGCCCCGGCGGTCCGGGAGCTGCGCGGCGACCGTGTGGCGTTCCACGTGTGGGTCCAGGACCTGCTCGAGGAGCAGTTCGACGCGGCCGGGGAGGCTGCCCGGGACATGCCGGTGGGCATCGTGCACGACCTGGCGGTGGCGGTCGATCCGGGTGGCGCGGACGGCTGGCTGCTGCAGGACGTGCTGGCCATGGAGGCGCGCACCGGCGCCCCGCCGGACGCGTTCAACCAGCTCGGACAGGAGTGGGGCGGAGTGGCGTGGCGGCCGGACCGGCTGATCGAGACCGGGTACGCCGCCTACCGTGACATGCTCCGGCGGATCTTCCGGCACGCCCGCGGCCTGCGGGTCGACCACGTGGCGGGGCTCTGGCGGCTGTGGTGGGTGCCGTCCGGCCTGGGCCCGGCGAACGGCACGTACGTCCACTACGACCCGGAGGCCATGCTGGGCATCCTGGCGCTGGAGGCGTACCGGGCGAACGCCGTGGTGATCGGCGAGGACCTGGGCACCGTCATGCCGGTGGTGACCGAGGGCCTGCAGCGGACCAACATGATGGGCTCGGCGGTGCTCTGGTTCACCCGCGACGACGAGGGCGGCTACCGGCCGTCGGCAGGCTATCCCCGTAACGCCCTGGCCAGCATCTCCACCCACGACCTGCCGACCGCGGCCGGGTTCCTGGCCGGTGAGCAGGTCGAGGTGCGCGCCGAGCTGGGCCAGCTGGCCGGGCCGGTGGAGCAGGAGAGGGCGTCCTGGCGCAAGGACCGTGATCTGCTGCTCGACAGGCTCCGGGCCGAAGGGCTGCTCGACGGCGATGACGAGGACGTCGTGGTGGCCATGCACGAGTTCCTGGCCCGCACCCCGTGCCGGCTGGTCACCGCGTCCCTGCACGACGTGCTGCTGGAACGCCGCCAGCCGAACCTGCCGGGCACGTTCGACGAGTACCCGAACTGGCGCATCCCGCTGGGCCCGGATCTGACCGGGGTGCTGGCCGATCCGCTGTTCCGCCGCGTCGCCGGGATCCTCGCCGCACGGCTTCCGGGACGGCATCCAGCGACGAGGGGTCAGATCGCCAGCGGTTCCGGCGGCGGGTCGTCGTCGAGCGCGTAGAGCATCGGGTGCAGCGGCAGGTAGGTGTGCGGCTCCCGGCAGCGGGCCGGCGGCAGCAGTGAGGAGCGGTGGTCCGGGTGCTCGGCGCAGTGCCGCAGCGCCCGGCTCACCGCGTCGTCGTGGTGCCGTCCGCCGCCGTACTCGCCGCATCCGGAGCAGTCCCACCGCCAGAACGGCGAGCCCTCGTCGGAGGTGTGCCGGCGGATGAGCAGCGGCGGCGCGGACGGTGGCCGATCCGTCCGCGCGGGGCGTCGCTGTGCTCCGATCATCTCGGAGAGCAGGTTGCTGGACATGAGAATCAGTGTGGAACGCCCTACGTGGGACAGATAGGCGTTTTACGGAATATTGCCGCTTCCAGCGCTCAGCGGGCTGAGACCACCCCCAGGTTCGAGGCGGTCACTCCGGGGAAGACGGTCGCCAGGTCGCCCACACCGCACCGGGCGCGCAGGATCTCACCGATCACCGCCCGGTAGTCGGTGGTCACCGCCAGGTCGCCGTCGCGCAGCTGCGTGGAGGTCAGGCCGGGCCATCGGCCGTACACCTTGCCGCCCTTGACTCCCCCGCCGAGCACGAACATGGCGTTGCCGTAACCGTGGTCGAGCCCGCCGGAGCCGTTCTGCGTGACCCGCCGGCCGAACTCGCTGATCGTGACCAGCGTGACCCGGCGCAACCCGTCCGGACCGAGGTCGGCGGCGAATGCCGCGAGCGCACCGGCCAGCGCCTTGAGCTGGTCGAACATCCGCCGGCCGGCGACCGCGGGACCGAGGTTCTCGTGCATGTCCCAGTCGCCGGAGTCGAGAGTCGCGCTCCTCAGCCCGTTCCCCGACTTGATCAGCCGGGCCACGTCGCGCAGCGCCGCGCCCAGGTCGGTGCTCGGGTAGACCGCGCCGTTGGCCGGCGTGTATCCGGCGGCCCGCATCTGCGTGGTCCGTTGCAGGGCGCCGCCCAGTTGCCCGGCGGTCTGCTTGAGGGCCGCGGGAGCGTCGGCGTAGACCTTGGCCATCGTCGCGGAGATCGGCCGGCCGGCCTGCTCACCCGTCAGCGTCGTCTTGTCGATCGAGGTCACGCCCAGGTAGGGCGCCGGACCGGCGAGCACCCGGGCCGGCATCGCGGTGCCCATCGCCACCGCGCCCATCGGGTCGGTGGAGCCGGTGACACCGAGCATCCGATTCAGCCATCCGGTCCGGATCGAGGTGCCGGGCGCGGCACGCTCCAGATCCTCCATGGCCGAGAAGTGCGACCGGTTCGGCGCCGGCTGCCCGACCGCCTGAATCGCGGCGAGCTGCCCGCCGGTCCAATACGGCAGCAGCGGCGACAGGGCCGGGTGCAGACCGAAGAAGGACCCACCCCCGATCAACTGCGATTGGGGTACGGCGATCGACGGCCGGGCCGTGTAGTAGGCGGCGTCGCCCGCCGGGACCACGGCGGAGAGCCCGTCGAAGCCACCGCGCAGGGAGAGCAGCACCAGCACGTCCCCGGCGTACGTGGGATCGGCCGCGAAGGCGAGGCTCGTGTCGAGGGTCGCACCGGCCAGCCCGGCGAGAGCACCGCCCAGCAACGTCCGCCGGTTCAGCAGGGCGTTCTCGGCGCATCCACACTGTTCGCTCATCGTCGTCACCTCGGCGTTCATCTCAATGCGAAGGACGGGGAGTTCAAGATCATCCCCATCAGGTACGGATACATCCAGCCGGCCGCCGGGTCGCCTGCCTTGAGCGGCGACGCCGGGGTCTTGCCGTAGAACTCGGCCAGCGCGGCGGTCTGTTGCGGAGTCGGCGCGATCCCGGCCAGCCGGATCGCGGTCTTCTCGATCAACACGCCGTAGGTGGCGGGCAGCGGCCCGACCATCCCGGTCAGCAGGTTCGCCGGCCGGACCAGCGTGTCCGGCCACCACCCGGCCGCGATGGAGAGGTGAAGGTTCCACCGCACCAGCAGCCCGGACGGCGAGGCCCAGGCGGCCGCCACGTCCGGGTAGCCGTTGGGCGGCCCCCAGAACAGCGGGGCGTGCCCGGCGTCGCGAGCCATCCCGTACAGACTCTCCAGGAATTTGGTGCCGCTGGCCGCCGGCCCGTAACCGAGGGTCCGCACGGTCGCGGCCAGGTCCTCCAGCGGGGTCCGGGTCTTGTCGCCGATCGAGGCGGCGAACTCGGCGGAGGTGAACAGGGCCCGCAGCACCGGCGCGATCGCCGTCCGGTTGTCCAGGTAGACCTTGATCAGCGTGGTGATCAGCGACTCGGGCGGGGTGTCGGCGACGAACCGAACGCACAGTTTGGTGACGATCCGGCGGGCCGTCGCCTGGTGCATGGCCAGGTAGTCGAGCAGCGCCAGGACCGCCGTCTCACCCTCGGCCGCGGTCGCGTTGGCGTGCTGGAAGGCAAGCACCCGGATCGCGCCGACGGCGTGTCGCGTGGCGTCGTACCGGTACTTCCCGGTCGCGGTGTCCACGGTGAGGCCGGTCAGCAGGCGGGCGGCGTTCTTCACGTCCGCCTCGGTGTAGGCCAGTCCGACGGTGTGCAGTTCCAGCAGCTCGCGCCCGTAGTTCTCGTTCGGCGCGTCCTTGCCGGAGAACCGGTTGTCCAGGTAGGTCAGCATCGCCGGGTGCCGGGCCGAGGCCTTGAGCAGGTCGGCGAACGTGCCGAGGGCGTACTTGCGGATCGTGGTGTCGTAGTCGATCCGGCTGTCCCAGACGTCGCCCTGCGGGCACGTCACGTTCAGGTGGTTGCTCCAGAAGTCGGTCATCACCTCGAGCAGCTGCCGTTCGCTCCACAGCGCCCGGGCGACCGCGGCGAAGCCGAGCTGCCACATCGGGTCCCAGCTGTACTGCTTGAGCGTCCCGGCGGTGACCCGGGACCGGATCTCGGCGATGGACAGCCGGGCCAGCGGCAGCCGCGCCACCACGCCGTCGGCCACCGGGTCGGCGATGGCCGACGGGTTGAGCTGCCGGTCCAGCCAGGCCGTGGCGCCGAGCCGGCGGATCTCGGCGATCGAGGCCGGACTCGGGCCGAAGGTGGCCCGGCGCAGCAGGTGCAGCAGGGGGTCGGCGGGCAGGAGGGCTCGTTCTGCGACAGCCGCAGCGGCAGGCGTACCGGTGGTCAGGGCGGCCGCGGCGCCCGCCGCCGCGATCCCGGCCACGACGCTGCGCCGCGTCATCGTCTGCTCTGTTGCACTCACGGGGAGAAACGTCGGAAGTTTCCCGGGTCACTTGCGGGTTCGCGGTTCGGTGCTCCCGATCCGCAACCCTCGCGGTTCGGTGCTCCCGATCCGCAACCCTCGCGGTTCGGTGCTCCCGATCCGCAACCCGAATAATGGCCGGATGGCACAGCGCAGAGCGTCCCGGCGACGGGTGGAGACGGTCGCCTCCGGCGTGGCCGAGCTGGTTCCGGACCCGGATCGAGACACCGCCTGGACGCTGCTGCTCGACGGGGCACCGCAGTCGCACGTCGATCTGGCCGACCCCACCCACCTGGAGTTCGAGTACGTACGCCGGATGGCCGCGGCGATCGACCTGGCGGCACCGGCGGGCCGGCCGCTGCGGGTGCTGCATCTCGGCGGCGGCGCGCTGACCCTGCCGCGGTACGTCGCTGTCACCCGGCCCGGCTCCGCGCAGCGGGTGGTCGAGATCGACGGCCCGCTGGTCGAGCTGGTCCGGCAGGCTCTGCCGCTGCCGAACAACAGCAACATCCGGGTACGCGTCTCCGACGCCCGTGCCGCGGTCGAGGGAATGCGCGACTCCGGGTACGACGTGGTGGTCCTGGACGTGTTCGCCGGGGCCCGCACCCCCGCACATCTGGCGTCGGCCGAGTTCGCCCAGCAGGTGGCCCGGGTGCTGGACCCGGCCGGCCGGCTGATCGCGAACGTGGCCGACGGGCCGCCGCTGCGTCACGCCCGTGCGCAGGTGGCCACGATCCGGGCCGCGCTGCCGGAGGCGTGTCTGGTGGCGGACTCGGCGGTGCTGCGCGGGCGGCGCTTCGGCAATCTCGTGGTGATCGCCGGTCGTACCCCGCCGCCGATCGCCGAACTGTCCCGCCGAGCCGCCGGCGACTGGTTCCCGGGCCGGGTCGAGACCGATCTTGATCGTTTCACCGGTGGAGCGTCTCCCGTTCCGGACGCCACGGCGGTACCCTCTCCCCTACCGCCCGAAGGGCTCTTCGGTAACCGTAAGTAATCGAAGAATCGGCCGTTGGTGTATCACTGGTCACCGTCCTGTGTCGATTCCGCGAGTTCCGGTGTGATTAACGCCCGGTGACTGGCTACACCGCCGGTACCCGGTTGTAATCGTTGCGGCCGCTGTTCACGAGATCGCGGCAGGCACGGGGAAGGCAACCATGTTCCACCAGCACTTCCTGTCCCCCGCGGGCACGGACCTCGGACCGCTCGACGGCGGTGAGCGCGTGCTGTGGCGCGGCCGCTGCGCCGTGGCCGAGTATGCGTTCGACGAGGCGTCCTCACTGCCGCGATGGACGCTCCCGGAGGAGACCGACGTCATCGTCACGGACCGCCGGGTGCGTTACGTCCTCGATGCGGCCGAAACGCAGAGTAGCGGCGAGCTGTTCTGGCTCTGGCCACAGCACCTCCGTGTGCAGCCGGGCAATCGGGAGACCGGCCGCAACGGCACCGTCACCCAGATCCAGCTGGTCTGCAAGGGCCCCGAGGGCACCTTTCCCGCCCTGGTGTTCGCCGGTGGCGAGTTGTCCACGGTCGGCGCCGCGGATCACCTGGCCAACACGATCCGGCAGGCCATCGCCCGGTTCCGGGTGGAGAACGCCGACCTGATCGGGGTGCCGGCCGTGCAGGCCCGGATGCTGTCCCGGCTCGTGATCGGCCCGGAGTTCAGCAACCACCTGGGCGGGCAGGGCCAGACCGTGACGCTGCTCGGCGAGGTCCCCGTACCCGCTCCCGAAGTGAAGGATCTCGACGAGCCCGTCTCCGCTCCGCGCGCCTGGATCGACCGTCCCGGACTCGAGGCCGACGCGCTCCGCGCCGAAGAGGCACACCGTGCCGAGCTGGCCTCCCGGCAGGCCGAGCCGGATCTGGCCTCCCGCGCGTCCAGCCTGGCCGAACGAGTGGCGAACCTGGTCTCCCAGGGCCCCGACGACGGCCAGACGAACCTCTCCGCGTACCTCAACCGGGAGTACTGAGCGCTCAGGCCCTCAGGATCAGGTCGCCGGCCGGTCCTGAGGGCAGAGTTGCCGGCCGGGCCTGAGGTCAGGGTCGCCGGCCGGTCCTCAGGTCAGGTGGCGGCCGGGACGAAACAGCGTCCGGCGGCGACTCTCTCGTCGTGCACCTGGTGCGCGCGGGCCAGCAGTTCGGTGAGCTGCCCCTCCTGCTTGATCATGGCCCGCTGCTTCTCCGGGAGCCGCTTGAGCTTCTCCTCCTCGGCGAGCAGCCGGTGGTAGATCTCGTCGCAGTACTCCGGGTCGGTCTCGACGTCGAGGAAATCGTGCGCCGACCGGCGGGCCGCGGCCGCCGCCGTGCGGGCCCGGCCCTTGGGACTGAGCAGCGACGCGACCACGGTGATCACCAGGACACCGACGATGGCCCCGAGGGAAGCCGTGGTCGGGATCTCCACCACGTCGACCGGCTCGCCGCCGTTGATGAACGGCACGTTGTTCTCGTGCAGCGCGTGCAGGACGAGTTTCACACCGATCAGCCCGAGGATCGCGGCCAGCCCGTACGACAGGAAGACCAGACGATCCAGCAGGCCGTCGATGAGGAAGTACAGCTGCCGCAGCCCCAGCAGCGAGAAGGCGGTCGCGGTGAAGACCAGGTACACGTTCTGGGTGAGCCCGAAGATCGCCGGGATCGAGTCCAGCGCGAACAGGATGTCGGTGCCGCCGATCGCCACCATGACGAGCAGCATCGGCGTGAGCACCCGCTTGCCGTCCTGGTAGGTGAACAGCTTGTCCCCGTCGTACGTGTCCGAGGTCCTCAGGAACCGCCGGGCCAGCCGGATCACGATGTTGTCCGGCGCCTCGCCCTCGTCGTGTTTCTCCTTGAGCAGGTTGCCGGCGGTGACCAGCAGGATCAGCCCGAAGATGTAGAAGATCCAGGCGAACGAGTTGATCAGCGCGGCGCCGAGCAGGATGAACCCGGTCCGGGCCAGCAACGACACCACGATCCCGAACAGCAGCACCTTCTGCTGGTCGGCGCGCGGCACCTTGAAGCTGCTCAGCAGCAGCAGGAACACGAACAGGTTGTCGACCGAGAGCGCCTCCTCGGTGACGTAGCCGGCGAAGTATTCCGTGCCCATCGTCGAGCCGCCGAAGATCCAGACACCGACCCCGAACAGGATCGCGATCGACACGTAGATCGACGTCCACAGGGCGGCCTCGCGCAGCTTCGGCACGTGGGCCTTACGGACGTGGAAGAAGAAGTCGAACAGTAGGAGACCGACGATTCCGAGGACGGTCAGGACCCACACCACACCCGACACCTGCTGCATTCGTACATCCTAGGGGTGATCGGCGTCCGTCACTGCCGACCTCAGCTGCGACGCGGTGAGGAAGATCGCACCCTCCAGATTCGCTCCCCGCAGATCCGCGCCGCGCAGGTCCGCACCGGTGAAGTCGGCCCGCCGCAGATCCGCCCCGCGCAGGTCCGCACCGATCAGCAGCGCGCCGCGGAAACTCGCGCCGCGCAGATCGGCGCCCCGCATCCGTCGCCCGATCAGGCGGCCTCCGCTGTGGTCCGGGCCTCTGCGGCCCGCCCGGGCCATCTCACTCGCCCTTCGCAAGATCGGGACAACCTTCATGCGGTACGGGTCGACGTCCATCCCACGGAGGTCGGCCGGGCTCCGGCCGGCCAGCGCGTCGGTCTCCTCCAGCGCGGCCCGCAGTTTCGGGTGCAGCCGCCGTGCCTCGTCCAGCTTCAGCGCCTCGGTCAGCAGCCACATCAGCTCGTGCAGCTGACGCATCACCGGGAGTAACGCGAACATGTCACCGGCCAGCTCCGGCGCCGAGCGCCAGTCCTGCCCGCCGAACGTCTCGCCCGTGATCCGCTGCCCCGCGCCGAAGCAGTCGAACACCACACAGCCCCGGAATCCGCGCTGCGGCAGTTCCTCGTGAATGGTGCAGAGGAAATCGTCGCCCAGATTACGGCAGGGCCGCCCGGCCGGTTTGTCGACCGCAAAATCGGACGACTTGGCGAAGGCCGGGGCAACGCAGCACAACGCGGCGCACCGAGAACAATCGGCGGCTAGTTCAATCATTTCTTCTACATTCTCCCAGTCGACGCTCGAGACAACTTTACCGACAGCCCTTCAAACCCCTCCGACCTGCATAGACTGCACTTGCGGGTAGGGTGCGCGGGCGGGACGAATGATGACCTCGCCGATTGATTCTCGATAGCCTCATCGCCCGATGCCGGAGCGGGTTCCCTTTTGCTGCCCGCACTACGGAGGATTTCCAACAACATGTACAGACCATCGAAAAAGTCTTTCGGTGTGGGTGGCGCTCTCGGCGTGCTCATTGCCGGCACCGGAGCGTTCGGGACCGCGCCCGCCTGGGCCGCCGCGCCGACCTTCGACACCCCACCGAGCCAGACCGGCTACGGCACGGTGACCCTGACCGGCACCGCCACGCCGAACGCCAGCGTCACGTTGCGTGAGGCCGCGTACAAGTGGGGCAAGGACGCCACCTCGGGGGCCGCCCTGGACCCGGCCACGCAGTTCGAGGGCGACATGCCGACCACGGTCACCGCCAACGCCAGCGGCCGCTGGACCATCCGGCGCGTCATGGACTCCGGGTTCGTCTGGGCCGTCTCGTCCGGCGGCGAGTACTCGCGGGTCGTACAGGCGCCCCTCAAGGTCGGCGCCACGTTCACCATCACGTCGTCGGCCAACAACTCCGTGACGTTCAACGTGCACACCAGCCCCGACCAGCCGTACTTCCCGGTCCGGGTGGAACGTCAGAGCGGCGGCAGCTGGGTCCAGATCGCCGCCGGCGTCACCGACGGCCCCGCCGGCGAGGGTGGCGCCACCCCGCCCAACGACGACGGCGACACCAACGCCGAGTTCCAGGGCACCGTCACCGACCAGCCCGGCGGCCAGCAGACGTACCGAGCCGTGATCGCCGAGACCGGCAACGCGGCCTACGCCTCCGCCGAGAACCTGATCACCAGCAACACGTACACGCAGAGCGTCAACGTCGGCGGCACCGGCGGAGGCGGCGGCACCACGCCGCCCACCACCAACCCCACCACCCCGCCGACCACCAAGCCGCCGACGACGCCGCCGTCCACCACCCCCGCCGTCGGCTCGATCCAGTTCACCCGCATCCAGTACAACGCGGCCGGCGTGGACAAGAAGACCAACAAGAGCATCAACGGCGAGTACGCCCGGCTGACGAACAAGACGAGCAAGACGATCAACCTCAAGGGCTGGACCGTCCGCGACGCCGCCGGCAACCTCTACCGGTTCACCACCAGCTACACCCTGGGAGCCGGCAAGAGCGTCGTGGTCCGCACCGGCAAGGGCACCAACACCACGGCGACCCGTTACTGGGGCAAGAGCAACCACGTCTGGAACAACAGCGGCGACACCGCCTCCCTGCGAACCGCCGAAGGCAAGTCGATCGACACCTGCAAGTGGACGACCGCGGGCCGGGGCTACACCAACTGCTGACCCCACCATGCGTGAGACGGCCCTCCAGATCCAATCTTGAGGGCCGTTTTGCAGCCTCGGTAGCAGGTGCGCTAGGGTTTACCTACCGACGCGGGGTGGAGCAGCTCGGTAGCTCGCTGGGCTCATAACCCAGAGGTCGCAGGTTCAAATCCTGTCCCCGCTACGAGTGCAGAGGGTCTATGTCCGCGGAGAACGCGGACCTAGGCCCTCTTCGCATTTCCCGGGGGCCGAGCCCCCGGACCCCGCGTCACGGTGGTGGCGATTCGCGTTCCGCTCCCGGTGGTGACGGTTCGCGATCACGGTCACGGTCACTACGGCGTTGCGACCCGCGTTTCCATCACTGCAGTGACGGCGGTCACGGATCGCGTTTCCACGGTGGCGACAGCAGACTTGGCGGCTCCGTTCCCTTCACTGCAGTGACGCGGCTTCGGGGCATTACCGGAACGTACCCAGCGCTGGCCCTCAATCGTCCTCGCATGCCAGGCGTTGGCCACAGCGCCACCCGGTGATGCAGGCACGCCCGCCGCTCCCTGTTGCGTGGTGACCTACGACGCGCATACGGGCGCAGGTCACCACGCAGCGAACGGAGTGCCACGGAAAGTGCCAACTGGAGTCGGCGCCAAGCGGCTGGCTATCAGGCCGGTCAGCAGGCCGCCGCGACGGACCCGCGATGACCGGCTCCATCCGTAGCTACCTCGGAGGGCCAGACCGGCTCACCGCTCTCACGCGGGCGCGCGATGCGTGGTTGACAGGCGCGATCCGCGAGTTGCGGATCACGTCGCAGACCGACGGCCTCACCGCGCTCAAGACCAAGGTCGGAACCGAGACCACGGTCGCCGCCCTCAAGGACGACGCCAAGAAGATGATCGTCGACTACCGCGTCTTCATCCTCACCGGTCCCAAGATGCGCCTCACCGCCGCCATCGACACCGAACTGGCCGCCGTGACCAAGCTGCACGACAACAAGAACATCGACGACGCGAAGCTCGACGCGGTCGCTGCCGGGCTCAACGGCAAGGTCGATACCCTGCTCGGCTTCACGCCTGGCCCGGACGGCGACGCCATCCGCGCCGAGGTCAAGACGGTCCGGGACGCCGCCAAAGACGCTCACACCCAGCTCAAGGCCCTCCGCAGGCAGCCAAGTAACGGCTGCCGCTACCGGTCGTCCGGGTGCGGTGGACGGTCCAGCAGGACGCCCCACTGGTTGCCCGGCAGCAGGTAGGGCCGGTTCCCGGGCGCGACCGCCGTCCGGCCGAGCCGCCGCAACGGGGTGTGCGCCCCGAGCAGGACACCGTCGAGGGCGGTCCGCCGCCGGTCCGCGCCCAGGACGACGTCGGCCGCGTCGAGGCGGCCGGCGCTCATCAGGCGCTGCGCCCGCTCGACGAAGACCAGCGACGCCTGATCCTCTAGGTGGGCCCGGTCGAAGTACATGACCAGCAGCCCGGTGGCCGCCAGTTCGATCGTCGCGCGCAGGCCCGGAGCGGCCGGAAGTTCGAGGCGGTGATCGCCGAACCGGACTTCCAACCACTGCGCCTCGGGCGGAGCGGCCACCCACCACCACCGGTCGGCCACCGACTCGACCCGGAGTTCGGTGAGCGCCCCGCCGGCCGTGCGGCCCGTGGCCCGGAACCGGTCCGTCGCCACGCAGACGAACCGGCCGGGCCGGCCGGGCTCCGTCGGCCGGGCGAACAGCGGTGTGCTCGAGACGAATGCCGCCGCGGGTCCGACCCAGCGCAGCGGTCCGTCGCGTTCGGCGCCGCCCGGCGGATTCGGCAGGTCGAGCGTCACCTCCCCGCCGGACCCCTCGTGAACGTCGAGCACTTCGCGATGGCGCCAGCCCAGGGCATCGGTGACAGTCACGGTGTAAAGGCCGTCGGCCAGGGTGCCGGCGACCGATCCCGCGCCGCGCATCAGCGTGCCTCCGCCGGGCGTGGTCACCATGATCGCGGCCGCCGGGTCGTCGGTCGTGATCACGGCCGGGGCCGATCCCGGGTCACGATCACCGGAAACGACGTCCGGAAGCGTTCGGCTCAGGGTGACGGCCACCGCTGTGTCGGCGTACGCATCGACCGCGCTGTGCCCCCACGTCGAGGGTGTTCGCGCGGTCACCCGGTGACGTCGCGGCGGGACACGGAACCGCGCGGGAGCCGGGCCGGGCCGCTTGAGCCGCGGCTCCTCGAAGGACGACGGATCGCGGTAGGTCACCGCCATCTCCAAGCCGTCCCCGGAGTCACCGGCGACGGGAGCGACCGAGACGGTCAGCTCCACCTCGCCGAAGGTCCCGTCCGCGAAGTCGGCGAGGACCAGGTCACCGCGGCCGCTGACGAACGGCTCCTGGTTCCGCATCTCAGACTCCAGGTACGCGGTCAGCGTCGACCACCGCACCACGTAAGGCCGGTCGGCGCGTTCGTCGAACTCCTTCGCCGCGCCAGCACCGGCCAGGCCGGCCAGGAGCGCCGCTGTGAACGCGCCGCCGTAGGTCCGGCGTCCCGGCAGCGTCGACTGCAGCCGGTAGAGCCGGGGCGGGACGCCGCGACCGGCGGCCGAGTCGAAGCGGAGGCCCCCGGGCCGGAACGGCCGCCCGTACGGGAAGTCCCGGCAGGCGTCGAGAAACATGACGACCTCGCCGAAACGGGCCTGGTCGAGCTGGGCCAGCAGGTCCCGCAGCGCGATCGCGTGGGCGCTCGGGTCGTCCTCGGAGAAGCCAGAGAACACCAGCGCGTCGTCGGAGAGAGCGGCGTTGACGGGGTCGGTGCCGCAGCCGTGGCCGGCGAAGTACACGTACAACCGGTCGGCGTGGCCCACGTCGGTCAGCCCGGCCAGCCGGCCAACCTCGCGCGCGAAGGCCAGCCTGCTCGCCTCGCCGGTCACCCGCGTACCCGCCGCAACGCTCGCGCTGTGAGCCGCCGGCGAGGCGAGCAGGACGACGTTACCGGCCGGAACGCCGCCGGGACCGACCAGCCAGTCCTGGACCGCGAGCGCGTCACCGACCGCGCCGGCCAGGTCGGCATTCGACATCGACGGGTACGCGTCACACCCGACGACGAGCGCGTGATGGGCCACGGTCAGGCCAGGTGGAGCACGTCGTGCTCGAAGAAGACGCGACCGTCGCCGAGCCCCCGGATCTCGCCGAACCCCCCATAGCGCTCGTTGACCCAGATGCCGTGGTCGTCGATGCTCAGCTGCGCCGCCTTCGCCGCCACCGTCAATGGCCGGGCGCCGGTGAAGACCAGCTCCGAGGTGCGCTTGCGGTCACCGGAGACGGTGATGTTCCCGCCGGCGATGTCCTGCACGGCCGCCACGTCGATCTCGGCGGCGGCCGAGTTCTCGTCGAGAAAGCTGACCTTGAGGCTGCGGGCCTTGAGGGTCGCCACCACGACGTAAAGGCGCTGCGCGGCGAGCAGGTCGGCGACACGACGCACGTCGGTCCGCATGTCGGCGTGGTTCAGCCAGGCGTCGAGCGAGACCAGGTCGACGCGGTCGGCGGTCACGTCCGTATAGGCGTACCGGATGCGGTTGGCCTTTTCGGTCTTGATCGTGAAATCACCCTTGCCGCCGAACGCCTCCAGGACGGCCGACACCGCGGCGAGCCCGATGCCGAGCTTCGCCGTTCCCTGGCCGGAGCCGCTGGTGGCGACCACGGGCTCGTCGTCGGTGACGCTCACCGGCGGCGTGGCCGGCTCGACCGTGAGGACCTCGTCGAGCCGGCTGTAACGGCGCAGGACCCGGCCCGCCCGGGCGAGCACGTCGAAGAGCCGCAGGTCGGTCGTGGGCAGCGCCAGCGGGACGTAGTCACGGTCCTCGACGCGCAGCAGGCGGGTGGCCGCTTTCGACAGCATCAACGGGTTTCTCCTTGTCGGGGGCCGGTGGTGACAACGGGAAGCACGCAGGTCCACCAGTCGCCCTCGACCGGCACGGAATCTCCGCGCCGCCGGCGACGGGGGTGCACGTCGCGGGACGGTTCGAAGCGGGACGGATCGAAGCGGGCCAGTCGATAGGGGGAGGCGTCGATCTCGTCAGTCGACACGATCAGCACGAGCCAGTCGTGGTACTCGGTCGGCCACCCTTCGGGCACCAGGACGTCGATGACCTCTCCCTCGGAGACGGCCACCGTCGCGCCCGCCCGGACGAGGCCGTCGGGGAGGTAGACGTCGTCGATCCCGAAGCGTTCGGTCAGGTCGAGCAGCACGCAGTGCAACGGCCGGCCGGTCGTGTTGCGCAGGCGCAGGAAGCAGCCGGGCGGCGTGCCGTCGTCCGCATAGGACAGCCGCAGGACACCGTCGCCGTCGGGCGGTGTCGCGACCGCCTGGGGGGACAGCCTGTCCTCGCCGGGCCGGGGAACGACGATCTCCAGCAGGACGCCGTACGCGATCGCCGAGTCGTCGTTGTGCAGCGTCAGGACCCGCCACCACCGGGCGATGTGGTGCAGGTGCTCGACGCCGTGCAGGCTGTCCAAGCTGGCGATCCGCTCGTTCCCGCGGTCGAGAAGCCGGACGCCGTCCGGGCGCGGTTCGAGGATCAGTTCCGCGTCCTCGACGCCGACCAGCCGGACGTACGGGTCGTCGTCCGCGAACGCCGCCCGCAGCGCGCCCGTATCGGCCGCATGGATGCCGAACAGAACCGGGTGCGGCGGACAGGCGAGCACGAGCCGGTACACGGTCGTCTTGTCGGGCTCCCAGTCGAGCGGTGCGACCAGGCTGAACCCGGTCTCGACGGCGGTCACGTCCACCTCGAGGGCGGGACGGGCGCCCTCGACGGCGAACCGCGTCCGTCCGGCCGCGATCCCGTGTGCCGCGCCCGCGTTGCCCTGCCAGCCCCGCTTCCCGTGCCGCATGGTGAACGTGGGCGGGTCGACGATCGCGCCGCCGCCGAACAGCGGCGCGTCAGCGAGTCCTCGCCCCTCCGGGAAGACGATCGGCCGCTGGGTGGCGGTGCGCTGCTCGACCTGGTTGCGGGCGAGCAACACCAGGTCGCGGTACGTCGTGCCGGCCGGCGCGGCCGCCATGACCTGCAGCAGGGCATGGCTGAACCGGCCGCGGACATCGCCCTCGGCCAACGCCTCGCCCGCCTTCTCCTCCGGGCGGCAGGCAGCCATCAGCACGTGCCGGACCGGCGGCGGGCCGTCGGCATAATGTCCGGCGAGGTCCGGCAGGAGCCGGTAGGACGGCTTTTCCGTGGCCTGATCGGCGGCGCGGTAGGTGACGCCGTCGCGGGTGGCGCCGCCGGAGTGGCAGCTGTCGAGGATCGCCACGACGTGACAGCCGCGTTCGGCCACTCCGCCCAGCAGCACCGCGAGTTCCTTGTCGAGCAGGTCGGGGCGGCCGGCGACACGGCTGTCGGCGCAGACCAGCGTCTGGAGTTCCTCGCCGTTCGACTCCAGATACCAGAAGTCACCGACGGGCTCGGTCGCCCCGTGGCCGCTGAACCAGAACAACGCGACGTCGCCGGGGCCGGCCTGCCCGAGGTGCTGTCGGATGCCGCTGACGATCGCCTCACCGGTGGCCTCGTCGTCGAGCAGTTCGTTGACGTCCAGGCCGGTGTCCGGCCTCCGGTGCTGTTTCAGGAACGCGACCGCGTCACGGACGTCGTTCACGCAGCCGGCCAGGTTATTGAGTCTCGGATCCTGGTACTGGTTGATACCGACCAGAAGCGCGTAGATGTCTCCCATGGTGCCGCGTCCTCCGTCAGTCCCGCGCGTCGAGGATCCGGAAGATGCGCTCGCGGCGGCCAGTGAACTCGGCGTACCGGTCCAGCTCGAACCAGCGCCGTCGCCATTCCCGGTACTCGGCCGCGGGCCCGGTGTCAGTGCGGCAGGCCTCGACGGAGGTGATGAAGCTCGGCTTCGAGGCGGTGCCGATGATGTTGGCGTCGCCGCGCTGCTTCTCGCCGCCCTTCTCGTCGCTCACCCTCGTGGCCAGCCATTTCGAGATCTGTTCGACGGCCTCGTCGTTCAGGCAGCGCAGGGTCAGGGTGTCGTCGACGACGAGGTCCTGCGCCAGCGCATGCTCGGGAATCAGCAGCCCGAGGTGCAGGCAGAGCTGCACCATCGAGCGAAGGTGGTCGAACAGCATGGTCCACTCGGTGCCGTCGGCCCGCTTCACCGGCCGGCACAGGTGCTCGAAGGCCCAGTCGAACCGCTCGATCAGCCGATCGCGGAACTTGGTCCAGTTCTTGGCGTCGATCGGGTCGTTGCCGAGCTGCTCCATCTCCGGGGACATTGAGTAGACCAGCAGCAACGCGCGGCAGGTCATGATGGCCGGATTGCGGTACGCGGTCGGCATCGCGAGCCGCTCCGCGTCCACCTCGAACGTGAAGCCGTGCTCCCCCTCGATCTTCTCGGCCACCCGCAGGGCGTGCTCGCCGACCGCGACACCGTCGTAGAGCTGGCGGAACATCCGCTGGGTCCAGATGCCGCTCTCGTCGGCGGTCCAGGTCGGCTCGTCCTTCTCCAGCTCCTCGGCCCACAGTCCCAGGACGCGTTCGGCGGTGCGGCAGGCGGTGCCGGTCTCAGCCAGCGCGAGCTGCAGCATGACCTCGTCCAGGTCGAGGACGAACTGCTCGCGGTCGGGGTCCGTGCCGTGGCTGTCGAGGTAAACCTGCTGCAGGTCGCGGGCCTCCTTGTGGCAGATGTAGGCCGCGTCGAAGCCGAGCTCGGTGTCGCGTTTGGACTCCACCAGCGCGTGCGCCCGGATCGCACCCAGCGCGCGCGGCGCGTACTCCGGCCACGGCAGCTCACGGGCCGCGTCGGCCAGCCGGACGACCAGGGCGGCGTCGGCCCGCGACTGCTCGCCCTTCGCCCCTTCGAGAGACTCGAACGCTGGCGCGATGTTCCACAGCAGCCCCATGGACGCCTCGTAGATCAGCCAGCCGATCGCCCGCTGCGGCCCCGCCAGCTCGGCCGGTGGACGCTGGCTCGGGTGCTGTTCCAGGACGTCGCGGTACCGCTCGACCTCCCGCTCGACGGTGCGCGTCAGCTCGTCGTCGATGGGCTGGCTCCGGTGCCGGACCCCCTGCGCCAGCTTTTCGATCTCCTCAGTGGTCAGTCCCATGGGTCGCCTCCCGCTGCTCGTCGGTCGCTGCTATCTGACGGACAGCCGGATCTTCGGCACCGCGTCATTTGACGTACGCCGCGAGCAGCGCCCAGCCGGCCGGCGCGGCGTCGCGCTTGATCGCCTCGAGCTGGGCCGAGCGCAGCGCCCGGTCGAGGCTGCCCGGCCCGCCCCGAAGCGCCCGCACGATGTCGTGGGCGACGTTGCCGGTCCCCTCGTCGCCGATGCCCGCGATGCCCGCCACGACGCACCGCGCGCCGCCGGTGAGCAGGGCCATCACGAAGTTCAGCGGCTCGGCGTCACGCGTGTTGACCACCTGCCCGACATGGCAGGAGGCCATCAGCACCGATCCCGGCCAGTGCAGGCCGAGCGCCCGGGCGGCGGTCAGCCGCTGCTCCGGGATCTCCAGAACCTGCCGCAGCCCGTCGTGGGAGCCCTGCGCCTCCTCTTCCGGTCCGAGGCCGCCGTGCGCCGCGACGTGCAGGAACGACCAGGAGGCATCCCTGGTGAGTACGTCACCGAGTTGGAGCTCGGGGCAGAGCTCGGGAACCTGGTCCGAACGGACCACCGCCCGGCTGAGCCGCACCTCATCGGTTCCCGCCGGAAGCAGCCAGGCCTCGCGTTCCCGGGAGACGTTGACGCCCCGGCCGGCCTTGTTCGCGCCGACGAGCCGGACCAGGGCCGGTCCGTCGGCCGTGGGCACCTCCAGCGCGGTCAGACAGGTCAGCACCGGTGTCTGGGTGACCACCGCCCGCTCGACCAGGCGCGTCCCGGCCTCGCCGATCGGCAGCGCGACCCAGGGCACCAGGCTCAGCCAGGAGTGGGCCGAGATCACCAGCGGCATCGGGTCGTCCGGCGAGCCGGCCAGGTCCGCCCGCAGCGCCTTCGGCAGCACGCCGGCGATCTCCGCCCAGGTCGGCAGGACGGTCGGCACCGACCGCGCGTTCCGCGGAACCACCTCACGGTTGCCGCCCGGCGTGGCCGGATCGCTGCCGGGCGCCGGGCCGAAGCGGCCGACCCAGTCGAACAGGTCCCGGGTCGCCCGCCGGTCCTGGAAGAACGCCACCACCCCGGCGTCCGGCTCGAAGCGCTCGAACAGGATCGGCTGTCCCGGTCGCAGCAGCGAGCGGTACAGCGACGGCGGCCCGCCGACCGAGCCCGGCAGTTCGAGGTAATCCAGCGCCGTCCGCCCGCCCAGCGCGGTTGTCACCCGACCCAGGTCGACCCGGGAGGGCAGAACGGTCTCGGCCAGCATCGCGGAGATTTTGTCGCCGAGCTGGAAGTGCAGCTCGCCGAGCATGCGGTCGCGCGCGTCGGGATCGTCGGCGAACAACAGGTCGTTCTCCGGCTTGTTCTCCAACTCCACGATCCGGTCGAGGATGCCCTGCAGGTTGGCGTTCATCAGGCCGCGGTCGGCACGGATCCGGGTGGCGAAGCCGGTCTGCTTCGCGGTCAGCGCCACCTCCAGGCCGAGTTCGGCCGCGCCCGGCGTCCCGGCGTCGGCCAGCCGGGCGGCCAGCAGCGCGATGTCGCCGTACAGCCGCCGGAAGGCCTCGGCCAGCGGTGACCGGGACCGGGAGATCACCCGCATCCGCCCGCGGACCCGGTTCGCGATCTCCAGCGCCCGCCGGCCGAGGGCGGCCGCCTCGGCCCGTTCGCCGTCGGAGGTGGCGCAGGCGGTCAGCAACTCGGCCTTGGCCAGGGTCACCGAGATCTCCCGGACGCCCCGGTCGTCGTCCGACTGACGGAACGTGCCGTCGGCCATCGGCACCGGCACCGGCACGCCGCCGAGGAGCCGGCCCAGGGACGAGTCGAGCTGGGCGAGCGCCTCCTGCGGGCTGCGCTCGTCACTGTCCCAATAGGCCAGCGCCCGCAGGAACTCGAACCGGTACCGGGTCGAGTAGCCCTGGGCGCGCGTCTTCTCCCAGTACTCGTCCCACTCGCCGAGCGCGTCGTCGACCTGCCCCGCCTGGCCCTGCGCCAGCAGGCCGGCGCCCCGCTCGAACAGGTAGTGCGCCATGTACGGCTCGGCGCCGGTACCCATCAGGTCGGCCAGGGGCCGCGCGACCAGCGGCAACGCCCGCTCGAACTTGCCGATCAGCCGCAGGTTGCGGGCGGCGTGGTAACGGTTGATCACCCCGGTGGCGAGGGCCCGGTCAAGCCGGGATCCGGCCTTGCGCGACACATTCTCGGCCAGGGCGTTCTCGTGCATCTCCTCCGGGGAGCCCGCGCTGGCCGGCCGGAGCCCGACCAGGTCGCCGAACCGGACGATCACCGCGGCGCTGTCCCAGGCGTTGGTGCGCACCGACGCCTGGCGGCCCTCGCGGGCGGTCTTGAGGTAGTGGGCGAGAGCGACCTCGAACAGGCTCTCGTCGTCCTTCTTGAGCTTGGCCAGCGACACCTGGTTGCCGACGATGCCGACCACCTCGTCGGTCTCCGCGGCCAGCATCAGCAGGTCGTCGCGGGCGATCACCCGATGGACCTCGGGGGTCACGTAGCCCGGCTCGTTCATCCTTTGATCGCCTCCACCAAAGCGTGCACCTCGTTCAGGGTGTGACCGATGAGTTCCCGGTCGGCGTAGCGCAGACTGTCGCGCAATGGCAGCATCGGCCGGAAGTTCTTGCGGCGGCTGGCCGGGTTGACCCAGATGACCCGGTGGGCGATCCGGGAGAGCCGCGCGACCTGGCGCGGCAGCAGACCGGGGTCGCGATCCTCCTCCATGCCGTCGCTGCAGATCACGACGACCGAGGAGCGCAGCAGGCGGTTACCCGACCAGCGGCGCAGGAACGACCGCAACGAATGGCCCAGCCGTGTGCCCTGCTGCCAGTCGGCCTCGACCTCGGTGGCTCGACTCATCGCCTCCTGCGGATCGGGCGCCGCCAGTTGAGCGGTGATCTGGGTGGCGCAGGTGCCGACCGTGAACACCTCGGTGATGCCCGGCCCGGCGACCAGCGCCGCGTGCGCGAACAGCAAATACATGTCGACGTACGGCGTCATGGACTTGCTGACGTCGATCAGGAACAGCAGGCGGCGCGGCCGTACGTCGCGCCGGCACCACCGCAGCCGGGTCGGTTCCCCGCCGTTGCGCAGCATCGGCCGGACCGACCGGGGCACGTCGACGCGTCCCGACCCGTCGCTGACCCGCCGCGCCACCCGCCGGGGCCGGCCGACCGGCCGGAGCCGGGTGACGAGCGCCGCCACCTGCTGCTTCTCCGTATCGCTGAGGGTGCGCATGTCGCGGGCGGCGAGTTCGGCGCTGTAGGACGAGCCGGACGTTCCCGTGATCGTCTGCGCCGCGCCGGCCTCGGTGGCGGCGACCGTGCCGGCGGGCATGATCACCTCGACGAGCGGCTCGTCGCCGGGCTGCTCGGGCGGGGCGGTCCAGTCGCGGTACACCATGTCGAACACGGCCAGGTCGGACCGCCGCCCGCACAGCGTCAGACGCAGCGGCCAGTACGGGCCGGGCAGCTCCAGCAACGACGCCGAGATCAGCGCCTCGGCCGCCGCCTGCAGCCGGGAGAACTCCACGACCATGCCCGCCGCCCGCAGCCGTTCGGCGAACGCGGTCAGCCCGCCGGCCAGTGCCCGCTCGGCCGTGATCACGCAGAGTCCCGTCCGACTTCGCCGAGCACCCGCCGGACCGTATCGACGTCGTCGCGGTGCTTGGCAACCGCGCCGGCGCAGGAGATCGCCGCATCCTCGGCCAGCGTCTTCGCGCCGCTGGCGACCACCGAACGGGCCAGGTCGATCGCCTCCGCGACACCCGGCGGCCGGGTCAGCACGCCGTCGGCCCTCAGCCGTTTCATGGCCTCGGCGATCTCCGCGGCCAGCTCAACGGTCAGGCCGTCGATCTTGTGCTCGAGGATCTCCGCCTCCCGGGGCGGTTTCGGGTGCTCGATCCAGTGGTAAATGCAGCGCCGTTTCAGCGCCCCGTGCACCTCCCGGGTGTCGTTGGAGGTCAGCACGATGAACGGCATCCGCATCGTGATGCCGGACTGCTCCGGACCCAGCTCCGGGATGGAGATGGTGCCCTTGTCCAGCACCTCCAGCAGGCAGGCCTCGAACTCGTCGTCGGCGCGGTCGATCTCGTCGATGAGCAGTACCGACGGCTTCTCGAAGGCGGCCAGCACCGGTCGCCGCACCAGGAATTCCGGGCGGTACAGGTCGGTGACCGGCACCGCGTCGCCCCGGTCGGCGGCGCGCAGCGTGAGCACCTGGCGGGGAAAGTCCCAGTCGTAGAGGGCCTGACCGGCGTCGAGCCCGCTGTGACACTGCAGCCGGATCAGGACGGCGTCCGGGTCCAGGACGCCGGCCATCGCCTCGGCGAACGTCGACTTGCCGACGCCCGGCTCGCCCTCCAGGAACACCGGCTTCCGCAGGCGCTGCGCCAGGACGGCCGCCGCCACCAGACCTTCGTCGGGGAAGTAGTCCCGCTTGTTCAGCCGGTCTTCGAGCTGCTTCGCGTCGACTACGTCCATCCGGGCTCCCTGGTCCGCCGTGCGTCACCGTTCAGTCATCTCTGACGGACAGGAGATCGCCAAGGGCGGGCGGCGAGTTGACGGCACCATCTGAGCTGCTAGAACAGCGACTTTCAGCCCTTCAGGAGCTGGCGCGCTATCACGATCCGCTGGACCTGGTTGGGGCCCTCGTAGATCTGGGTGATCTATGGCAACAACGTATTCCTCGCCACGCTCAAGGCAGGCACGACCATCCTCGACACCGCGATCACCAAGGCCAAGTCGGTCGGCGGCAGGCAGCTGTCGGGCAGCCAGGCGTTCCAGCTGCACGACACGTACGGCTTCCCGATCGACCTGACCCTGGAGATCGCGCAGGAGCGGGCCTTCAGATCGACCAGGGCGGGTTCCGGCGGCTGATGGCCGAGCAGCGGACCCGCGCGAAGGCCGACGCCAACGCACGTAAAGCGGGTCACGCCGACCTGTCCGCGTACCGTACGGCGCTGGACGCTGGAGGCCCGGTCGAGTTCACGGGCTACCAGGAGGTCTCCCGCGAGTCCAGGGTCCGCGCGCTCATCGCCAGCGGCGGCGTCGAGGTGGCCGGTGAGGGTGACTACGTCGAGCTGGTGCTCGACACCACCCCGTTCTACGCGGAGGGCGGCGGCCAGCAGTCCGACACCGGCGTGATCCGGGTCGGCGGCGCCGAGCTCAAGGCCGTGGACGTGCAGCAGCCGATCCCGGGCCTGATCGTGCACCAAGGCGCGGGTGCTGCGCGGCGAGGTACGCGCGGGTGAGGCCGGTTTCGCCGAGATCGATGTGACCCGGCGGCGGGCAATCTCACGTTCGCACACGGCGACCCACCTGATCCACCAGGTTAACGAGATTCTCCTGCAAGGCCTTGTGGTACACGCGTTCATCACCTCCCCACAGCAAGCGCGCCGGCTCGGCGCGATTGCGCTCTTCGGCGAGAAATACGGCGAGCAGGTGAGGGTCGTCGAGGTCGGCGACTATGCGCGAGAGGAGGCCCCCGCCGCCTCCGTCAGCAACTCGTCACCCGCCTGGTGGCCGTAGGTGTCGTTGTACCGCTTGAAGTGGTCCAGGTCGATCAGCGCCGCGAAGAGGGCTTCTCCGGTCGCCCGGCTGCGGGTGATCGCCTCCGCCATCCGTTCGTCCAGACTGCGGCGGTCGGCCAGACCGGTGAGCGGATCAAGCCGCACCATCGCTGTCAGGTGACCTGCCTGGGTTTCGATCCGCCCGACCAGGCCGACCATTCGTACGGTAACGAGCAGAATCAATACAACAGAGCCCAACCCGATCGCGAGCCAGCCCCGCCCAGGACGGCCCGCCGCGCCCTGGAAAAAGATCAGAGCCGGGACGAGCAGGGTCGCTGCGGAAAGAAGCGCCAGGCGAGGGCGAACAAACGTCGGAGGCTGCGGCAACGGGATTGTGAGCTGCCGCATCGAGGGGTGCAGGGCCGCAGCCCCCGCGATGAGGTTGGACGGCAACAAGACGACGTTCAGCAGTCCGCCCGGGTGCACCAGTTCGACCGGCGCGGTTATCATCAAGGCCCTTGTCCGGCGGCGTGTCCCGAGTAACCGGCGCTGCGCGGCCAGCAGCCGTGCGAGGTGACGCACGAGTTTCCTGGGCACGTCGAGCATGGCTCGATAACCGATCACGTGGAGCCCTCTCGAAGACCTGTTTCTGTCGCAAGGACATGTCTATCGATGGCTCCACGCCTATATCCAGTACTGCCCAGCCTGTCCGGATATGACCGTGTTCATCAGGCCAGGCACATTCCTCTCGCTGAGATCACCTCACTGAGATAACAAGTAGTTCTCTTACGAGAACCAGTAAGGCACAGAACGCCTCGGACTACGTCCTTCGGGTTCTGGCCGTTCTGAAGCAGTGTTAGTTCTTGAACCTCAACCACACCTTGAGGAAGTCGTTGGTGAACCTGTCGTACTGGATGTCGAAGACGGCCCGCTTGGGGTGCTCCTCGTGTAACTCGTCGAGTACGCAGTCATCCTCGGTGATGTCGAGCAGGTTCACCTTCTCCACGAAGCCGCCTTGAGGACGGACCTGGAGACCTTGTTGTCGAAGGCCTTCATCTCGGGCAACCCGTTGATCAGAACGCCTGGCACGGTGGTTCTCCAGCGATGAGGTGGATAACGACCACACCGAAGGTGTCGAGCCCCTACTTCTCCTGCTTGACGATGCCGTGGGCGATCCTGTCGTGCTCGATCTCGTAGACGGTGCGCTTGATGTGGTCCTCGAACTCGGTGCGCTTGGAGATTTCGTTGTCGAGCGGGCTCACCTTCTCCGGCTCGTCCCCATTGGGCTTGAGGATCTGGCACGCCTACCACCAACATGACGGTCGGGCATCTCGTCCTCCCGCATGTGTTGGCGATGGCCCGCAAGGAAAGCGATCTCCATGCCGCCGCATCCCGCGAACAGATCGACCAAGTGCGTCGCTGCTCACCGTCATCACGATAGTCAGCGCACCTCCTTCAACGAGACGGCCGCGCCGCCATGTTAGAGGTAGCCCCACCGACTTCTCGGCGCACGACGGATTCATCCATGATCACGTGAAACCGCGCAAGAGCAGGTTCGGCAAGAACTCAAACCGTAGTACTCAACAGGTCCTCGTCGCTGTGCGGTCTAAAGGTGCGGAGCTGGATTAGACCCCGGCTCCCCACTTCAAATCGGCGGCGAGGATGAGCACAGCGATTTGAGGCAGAAATGATTTACAGGGCACCACGGCCGAAGGCGCACTTCTTTATCATCAGCAATGCGCTGATAGAGGACACCGCTTGAGTTTCAAAGCTCGCGGAGTTTCTCATCTACATTCTGAGCAAGCCGGACAACTGGATAGTCCGCACCGAGCAGATAGCTAAAGCTAATGGCTGCGGGCGCGACTCCATCCAGTCAGCCCTACGCGAGATCGAGGCGGCCGGCTATCTGGTAAGAACCGAGACAAGGAATGCAGCCGGACAGTGAGATGATCTCAGCGAGAGGAATGCGCCTGGCCTGATGAACACGGTCATATCCGGACAGGCTGGGCAGTACTGGATATAGGCGTGGAGCCATCGATAGACATGTCCTTGCGACAGAAACAGGTCTTCGAGAGGGCTCCACGTGATCGGTTATCGAGCCATGCTCGACGTGCCCAGGAAACTCGTGCGTCACCTCGCACGGCTGCTGGCCGCGCAGCGCCGGTTACTCGGGACACGCCGCCGGACACGGGCCTTGACCTGCTACTACCAGGCATTGATGGTGCTGGTCTGGTTTCGCAAGGCACAGGACACCGCTCTGCTCGGTGCCGGGTTCGGGATCTCGCGGGCGACCGCGTACCGCTACATCGCCGAAGGCGTCGCGGTCCTGGCCGCCCAGCGGCCCGACCTGCACGACGCTCTACGCCGCGCAGCCGACGACGGCTGGGCGTTCGTGATCCTCGACGGCAAGTTGTTCGACTGCGACCGGCTGGCCGAGACCACCGCCAGCATCAAGGGAAAACGATCGACGCCTGGTACTCGGGAAAGCACCGCGGCTTCGGCGCGAACATCCAGGCGATCATGAATCCGGCTGGCCTTCCGATCTGGACCGCCGAGGCGATGCCCGGCCATCTGCACGACCTGAGCTGTGCCCGGGAAGCCGGCGTCACCGCTGCCCTGAACTGGGCGGCCGCCGAGCTCGACCGCCCGCGCTGGCCGACGCGGGCTACGAAGGTGCAGGTCTCGGCATCAAAACCCCGACCCGGCAGCCGGCCAACGGCAAGCTCCTCGCTGTCGCCAACCGCACCGTGAACCGGCTGCTGCGCGGCCTGCGCTGGCAGGACGAACGGGGCTACGCCATGGTGACCGGCCGATGGAAAACGCTGCGGCACAGCACCATCAGCCCGACAAGAATCGGCGACGTCGTCGCAGCCGCACTCCACCTCACACAATTCGAATATCGCTATCTATCCGAAGGTCGCTGAGATCACCTCAGTAAGTGTCCAAGATCTCCAGGAATTGATCAGCTTCTCGGGCCTCGGATGTCAAAGCCCTCAGCCCATGGGCTCCAGGCACTCAGGTGCTCAGGCACTCAAGGCTCACGCGCTGAGCGTTTGGCCCAGCCACGGCCACCACCGCGACCGAACCATGGATCCCCAGCCGCGCAAGCACCGCCGATACCGCGACCGAGCCACCAGGAAGCGGACCGCGGCCAGTGCCGACACCGCGATCGAGCCAGCCAGGAGCGGACCGCGAACCGCGGCCAGTGCCGACACCGCGACCGAACGACCAAAAAGCGGACCGCAAACCCCAGCCAGCGCAACCCACCGGAAGGGAACCGCGAACCGCAACCACCGTGACGCGGGGTCTGGAGGCTCGGCCCCCGGCAGAAATGCGAAGAGGGCCTACGTCCGCGTTCTCCGCGGACATAGACCCTCTGCACTCGTAGCGGGGACAGGATTTGAACCTGCGACCTCTGGGTTATGAGCCCAGCGAGCTACCGAGCTGCTCCACCCCGCGTCGGTAGCTAAACCCTAGCGCATCGTCTCCGGGGGCCGCGAAACGACCCCCGGAGACGATCGTCACCCGCTTGGAGTGGGTGACGGGTTTGTCGATGTGGCGGTGGCCGGTGTACTCGTGCCGGCCGCCTGCTGGGCCGCCTGGAAGCGGTTGATCGCGTCGTCCAGGGCCTTCAGTGCCGCGCCCTGCTTGACGAAGTCACCGGCCTGCTGGGCTGCCTTGAGGTCGGCGATCGCCTTGTCGACTGCGGCCGCCGCCTGGGACAGCTCGGGCGTGATCTGGGTGGGCGGCTGGTTGGCCGGCGGTGTGGTGGTGGCGCCCGCACTGGGTGTGGGGCCGGGATCGGTCGTACCGCCGGGGTCGGTGGTTCCGGTGTTGGGTGGCGCGTTGCTCTTGCCGAGAGCGGCCAGGGCTTCCAGGCCCTTCTGCAGGTTGTCCTCGAGGACGACGTAACGGCCGTCGCCGTACGACATCAGGACCTTCTGCAGCAGTGGTGCGGCGTTGGCCTGGCTGCTCCGCACGTACACCGGTTCGACGTACAGGATGTCGCCGCCCAGTGGCAGTGAGATCAGGTTGCCGTACAGGACCGACGCCTGGCCTCCTCGGTTCAGCAGTGTCAGCTGCTGGGAGATGTTGGAGGCGTTGACCATCTGTTGATGGACCTGGACCGGGCCTGGCACCACCTTGCCGTCGGGTAGCTCGAAGATCTCGAGTCGCGGCTGTCCGGCGACGTAGGAGCCGGAGACCAGGGCCGCCATGTTCTCCCGGTTGAGCGGGGTGACGCCGGCGGTGAGCTGGAACCGGGTCTCGTTCTGGTCGGGCAGCTTGACGTTGAGGTAGTACGGCGGCTGGTATCCGCTCTGCGGTGAGTCCGGCGCGTTCGGCACCTGCCAGAAGTCCTCGCCGGAGAAGAACGTCCGCGCGTCGGTGACGTGGAACCTGGTGAGCAGGTTGCGCTGCACCTTGAACATGTCGGCCGGGTAGCGGAAGTGGTCGGCGAGCGACTGCGGGATCTGGTCCTTCGGAACGATCAGGTCGCCGCCGAAGGACTTGTTCCACGCCTTGAGGACCGGGTCCTTGTCGTCGAACTCGTAGAGCGTCACGGTGCCGTCGTAGGCGTCGACGGTCGCCTTGACCGAGTTGCGCATGTAGTTGACGTCGTCACGGGCCAGGGCGAACGACCCGGTGCCGGTGAGTTCGTCCTTGGTCTCGGTGGCCAGGTTGATCCTCTGGGCGTACGGGTACGTCTTCGCGGTCGTGTAGCCGTCGAGGATCCACTTGATGCGTCCGTCGACGACGGCCGGGTACGGGTCCCCGTCGACGGTGAGGAACGGTGCGACCTTCGCGACGCGCTCCCGCGGCTCACGGATGTACATGAGCTTGGAGTTCGCGTTGACGGCGTCGGAGAGCAGGAAGTTGCTCTCGGTGTTCTTGATGGCGAAGACCATCCGGCGGAAGAACGACCCGATCTCGACGCCGCCCTCACCCGAGTACGTGTAGTAGACCTCGCCGCCCTGGGTGCTCTGGTCCTGCGGCCGGTCGAACTCGACGTTCTTGCCGGAGTCGACCTGGCCGACGATCGCGTACTCGGTGGACTTCTCGCCGTAGTAGATCCGTGGCTGCTCCGCCTCGAGTGCCGCGGTCGGCGTGATGCAGTCGCCGGTGTTCTCGGCCCCCTGGTTGCCGATCAGACCAGAGGCGAAGTACGGCAGGCCGGTGCCGCAGAACTCGTTGGCCGGCGCCGCCACCAGGCCGTAGCCGTGCGTGTAGACGGTGTGCCGGTTGAGCCAGTTGCGCTGCAGGGCGGTCAGCTTGCTGTCGTCGATCTCCCGGGCGCCGACCACGTAGTCCTGGGTCTTTCCGTCGACGGTGTACCGGTCGACGTCGAGCTTGTCACCGAAGTCGTAGAAGCCTCTCGACTGCTGCGACTGGGTGAACGCCTGAGAGACGATTTGAGGATCGATCAGCCGTACGTTCTGCGCGCTGGTGTCGCTCGGCAGTGTCTCCGGTGGCCGGCCGCTGCTCGATGGCAGTTGCGTGACCTCGGTGTTCTCCAGCGCGAACGCCGTACGCGTACTCTCGATCGATCGCTCTATGTATTTCTGTTCCTTGTCCAGGAGGCTCGGCTTGACCTGGAAGTTCTGCACGGCCAGCGGGTAGATGCCGCCGATCGCCACGGCCGAGATCGCCAGCAGTGCCAGCGAGACGCCCGGCCAGACCAGGTTCCGCATCACCGCGTTGGAGAACACGATGATCGCGATCGCCACCACCACGGAGATGTAGGCGAGGATCTCCTTGGCCGGGAGCAGGGCGTTCACGTCGGTGTAGCCGGCGCCGTACAGCCCCGGGGACACGTGCTGCTCCAGCAGCAGCGCCCGCCGGTCCAGGACATATGCGACCGCCTTGAGCAGCACGAAGATCGCGACCAGCGTGGTCAGGTGGGCGCGGGCCGCGGTGGTCATCCGGTCGCCGACGCCCTGCAGGCGCACACCGCCGAAGATGTAGTGCACCGCGAGCGAGCCGATCACCGACAGCACCACGGCGGTGAAGGCGAGACCGAGCAGGTAACGCCAGAGCGGGTACTCGAAGATGTAGAAGGAGATATCCACGTTGAACTCGGGGTCCTTGACCCCGAAGTCGCCACCGTTGCGGAACAGCATCCAGTCGCCCCACCGGCTCTGGGCGGAGAGACCCGCGAAGAATCCGATGACGAGACCGGTCACGGTGATCCAGGTGCCCAGGCGGGGCGCCAGGATCATCCGGTAGCGCTCCAGGGTGACCTGTTCATTGGAATGCGGGCGCAGCAGCGGCCGCAGGCGGTATGCCAGGTAGAGGTTTCCGGCGACGATCAGCGTCATCACCGCACCGACCACGAGGAACAGGACGAGCCGGGTGACGAGCACTCCGGAGAAGACGCTGGTCTTCTTTACCTCGTCGAACCACAGGTAGTCGGTGTACGCGTCGATACCCCAACCCAGCAGCGTGAATAGAATGAAGACCCCGACCAGGACGCCGACGGTGACGCGACCGCGCCGGCTCATCCTCGGCAGAGGACTGTTACGCATGACCAACGTTGGCTCCACAGTTCGTCTGGCCGGTGTTTCACCTTACGATGTCGCATCCAGCTTCAATACGCGGGAGAACTGTCCCGTCACTACCGGCTCCGTGCATCACGACGCCGAGCATGGCTTCGGTGTGCCGCCGGCGGTGAACGTCTTGAGTGCGGTGAGCGCGTCGTCCACCGTGGCCACCTCTGCCATGGGCAGACCGGACCGGGCGTTGCGAAGCGCCTCCGCGCAGTTGTCCTTCGGTACCAGGAAGAGCTGAGCTCCGGCTTTCTGAGCTCCGACCAGCTTCTGCGGGATGCCTCCGATCGGGCCGACCTTGCCGTCGTCGTCGATCGTGCCGGTGCCCGCGATGATCTTTCCGCCGGTGAGGTCCTCGGGACGCATCTTGTCGATGATGCCGAGCGCGAACATGAGCCCCGCGCTCGGGCCGCCGATCTTGTCGAGGTCGATCTCGATCTCGAACGGATGCGGCTGCTTGGTGTCGATCTCGATACCGATCCGCGGAGTGCCGTCCTTCGCGTCGGCCTTCGAGGTGATCTGAGCGGTGCCGGCCTTGCCGGCCCGCTCGTAAGCCACGGTCAGGGTCGTACCCGCGGGCTTGGCCCGGATCGTCTCGGTGATCTGGCCCGGGTCGGTGATCGGCGTCCCGTCGACGGCCGTGATGATGTCGTCGACCTGGAGCACGCCCTCGGCGGCGCCGCCGCTCGTGACCTTGCGCACGTAAACCCGCACCGGATAGCCCAGCTCCCGCAGCGCGACCGTCTCGGCGCTGGTCTGCGAGGCCTTCCACTCCTGTGCGTTCTGCTCCTGGACCTGCTGCTCGCTGCGGTCCGGTGGATAGATCAGTTCGCGGGGCACCACCGCGTCCGAGTCGCTCAGCCAGCCCCGGATCGCCCACACCAGTTCCACCTGCGACTGGACGTTGACCGTGGTGAGTCGCAGCTGGCCGGCCGACTTCGAGGTCTCGCCCTTGGTGACCTGGATTACCTCGGTGCCGTTCTCCGTGCCGAGGGTGTCGACGGTGGGGCCTGGCTTGAGCACCACGTAGGGCATCGGTGCGACCATGACACCGGCTGCCAGCAGGGCGGTGATCAGGGCGCCGAGGATGACGGTGACACCGCGACGTCTCATGCGCGTGAGCGTACCCACCTCGTCTGAGTTCTCTCTGAGCTGATACCTCCCTCCGTCCGCTACGGGCTTTTCGCGCGTACCGTTGGGGTCGTGCCTGATATCCCGTTCGGCTTCTCCCTGCCGGGCGCTCAGCCGCCCGACCCCTCCGACCCGCAGCAGATGCAGCAGTTCATGGCGCAGCTGCAGCAGATGTTCGCCGCGCCCGGCAGCGGCCCGGTCAACTGGGACCTGGCCCGCCAGGTCGCCGCCAGCCAGCTCTCGGCGACAGGCGACCCAGCGGTGAACATGCTGGAGCGCCACCAGGTCGAGGAGGCGCTGCGCCTCGCCGACCTCTGGCTCGACCCGGTGACCGCGCTTCCCAGTGGTATCCGCAAGTCCGTCGCGTGGAACCGCAACGAGTGGATCTACAACACGCTCGACGTGTGGAAGAAACTGTGCGAGCCGATCGCGGGCCGCATGGTCGGCGCCATGGGCGACCTGGTGCCCGAGGAGGCCCGCCTCCAGCTCGGCCCGATGCAGTCGATGGTCGCCACGCTCGGCGGCGCGCTCTTCGGCGGTCAGCTCGGGCAGGCGTTCGGCCAGCTCGCCGCCGAGGTGCTCTCGGCCGGCGACATCGGGCTTCCGCTCGGTCCGGCCGGCACGGCCGCGCTGGTCCCCTCCAACATCAAGGCGTACGGCTCCGGCCTCGAGCTGCCGGAGGACCAGGTCCGGCTGTATGTGGCTCTGCGCGAGGCGGCCCACCAGCGACTCTTCGGCCACGTCCCGTGGCTGCGCGCGCACGTGCTGAGCGCGGTCGAGGCGTACGCGAACGGCATCACGGTCAACCGGGAGGCGATCGAGGAGGCGATGAGCCGCGTCGACCCGACCGACCCGGAGTCGATGCAGGCGATGGCGCTCGAGGGCATCTTCACGCCCGAGGACACCCCGCAGCAGAAAGCCGGTCTGGCCCGGCTGGAGACGGCGCTCGCGCTGATCGAGGGCTGGGTCGGCCAAGTGGTCGACGCCGCAGCCGGGGACCGGTTGCCGTCGGTGGTGCCGCTCGGTGAGGCGTTCCGCCGCCGCCGGGCCGCGGGCGGTCCGGCTGAGCAGACCTTCGCCGCCCTGGTCGGCCTGGAGCTGCGGCCACGCCGCCTGCGCGAGGCCGGCGCGCTGTGGACCGCCGTCACCGAGCACCGGGGCATTCCGGGCCGGGACGCGCTGTGGGACCACCCCGACCTGCTGCCCACCGACGAGGACTTCGCCGACCCCGAGGTCTTCGCCCGCACCCGTACGGACTGGGACATCAGCGAGCTCGACAACCTGGGCGAAGGCCCGAAAGAGGACTGACCTATCCGCCGAGGAGGGCTCGGGTGTTCTCCCAGCCCTCCAGGGCGGGGTCCAGCGTGGCCAGATCCGCCGGGCCGCGCAGGCGCCGCCACTGCGGGGTCGAGGTGACCTCGCCGGGGGCGGGCGCCGCTTTGCGCAGCGACTGGGCCGACGCGGTGTCCAGGTCGTGGTCGATCAGCCACTCCGGCGCGGGCAGACTGGTGGCGACACCGAAGAGCCCTCCGGAGGGTCCTCCGGGCGACACGGCCACGGATTTGCCCTCGAGGGGCCGCAGGAGCTTTCCCAGAGTCATTCCGGGTACGTCTGGCGCGTCGGCCGCGATCACGGCCGCCTGATCGAACCCGTCGGCCGCGGTAGCCGCCAGCACGGGGAGGACTGTGGGCGCGGGCACCTCATAGATCCGCGTGCCGGGCCAGACGATCTCCTCGGCCAGTGACCGATCCTCGGGCGTCGTGGCGATCGCGGCCTCGGCCTGGGCCAGGCGGGCGAGCAGGTCGACCACGTCCTCGGCCATGGCGGCGCGCCAGGCCGCGAGACCGACTCCCGGCGGGCTCCACCGGACCGGGACCAGCATCACCACAACGACCCGCCGAGTCACGGGCCGAGCCTACTATTCGGCCATCACCATGCCGGCCGCCGAGACGCCCTCGAGGTAGCCTCGGGCGCGTTCGGCCTTGGGGAAGCGGTTGACCAGGTCCCAGAAGCGCGCGTTGTGGCTGGGCACGACGAGATGGGCCAGTTCGTGCAGAAGCACGTAGTCGATGACCCAGTCGGGCATCTCCTGGATCCGGTGCGAGATCCGGATGGTCGCGTCGTCCGGTGTGCAGGAGCCCCAGCGCCCGTTCTGGTTCGTCACCCACCGTACGCTGGCCGGGACCACGCGGTCGGCGTGATCGGCCAGGTAGCGGTCGGTCAGGCGGCGGGCGCGAGCCAGCAGCTCGGCGTCGGTGCACCGCAGTCGTTCCTCGCGGGCCGCTAAGCGCGCGAGCATGCGCTCGACCCACTCCGTCTCCTCCGCGCGGGAGAAGCGGTCCGGGATGAGCACCACGACTCGCTCGCCGTCGCGATACGCGGACACCGTCCGTCGCCGGCGCTGGCTGCGCCGCACTTCCACGACAGGCTTGCGCACGCGGGCCATTACCGGCTCGCGCGGCCCAGATTCGGGTTCACGTTGAGACGCTAATCCGCCGCACCCCTGTCACCGCAAGAGTACGGACAATGACGGTCGCGGAATATGCGCACTTCGCCCGCATATACCCGAAAAAATTTTGCCCACCGGCAACATCGGCGACTTCCGTCAACCTAGACCATCGTCGACCCACGCGACCAACCGGCTTTCATGTCCGTTTTATGCCTTTACGATGGGAATCGTCGGCGTGTCCCGGCAAAACTGGCAAAAAAGGGACGGACTACCGGCACACTCACGTCGTCGGCGACAGCGCCGACGCTGCGCTGACATGGAACCGCCCTGACCTGGGTAAGTGAGCGGCCCGGACGGGTGGCCACATCCACGTGGCCGCAAAGCGGTCCAGCGCCGCAGAGAGGTTCGCGCCCGCCGCCGCGAACGAGGCACCGGGCCGGGCGGCCGACGATACGACGAGGAGGAACCGTGGCCGACAACACCTACAACGGCTACTGCGTCAAGTGCAAGGAGAAGCGCGACTTCCAGGGTGAGGTTGCCGTCTCCAAGACTGGCATGAACATGGCAAAGGGCAAGTGCCCCGTCTGCGGGACGACGATGAACCGGATCCTGGGTAAGGCCAAGGCATGACAAAGATCCGGGGAGGACGGCCCGTCGGGTCGTCCTCCCCGGCGGCCCAGCCGTAACCCGTATTCACTCAGACACGTTGAGTCAACGGGAGTCCCACCAGCCCCTGTGGATAACTCCCCCAAAGCTGTGGACAACCCGCGCCACGGCGATGGGGGCCTGTGGATAACATCATCGTTCCGCATCTTCGCAGTGACACCCTGTCACTCATGAATCGGACACCCCTCCCGCGGCCCACCCTCATCCCCGGCCTGCCGCGCTTCTGGCGCGGTCCCGGCGAGCTGCAACTAGGGCTCGATCCCGCGCACGCCGTGGTCCTCGAGTTACCCGACAGACGCGCCGCCGGGGTCCTCGACCTGCTCGACGGCCGGCACTCCGAGCGCGCCGTCCTGACCAGGGCCGCCGAGTTCGGCATGCCCGCCGCCGAGGCCCTGACACTGCTCGAGCTGCTGCACTCGGTGGGTCTGGTGCTGCCGTCCCCGGCTCTGCTGCCGCCCGCCCTGCCTGCCGTCACACGGCACCGTCTCACCTGCGAGGCGGCCGCGTTGGCCCTCGGCTCGGCGGGTCCTCCGAAACGCGAACGCACCGGTCCGTCGCCGGCGCGCATCCTGCGCCACCGCCGAGCGGCCCGGGTCGTTGTCAGCGGCCACGGCAGGCTCGGCGCCACCATCGCGGTCGCCCTCGCCGAGGCCGGCGTCGGTCACGTGCATCCCGACCTGTCCGGTGCTGTCGGAGCGGCCGAGCTCACCGGTTCCCCGCTCCAGCCGGAAGACGTCGGCACACCACGGCGGGCCGCCGTCGAGGCGGCGATACTCCGGACCGCACCCGGCACCGTGGTGCACCCGCTTCGCCGTACCCCCGCGTCCTTGATCGTGCAATTGGCCCACGACGAGCCGCCCGGCCTTCTCGCCGCCGGACACGCCGCGCGGCGTCAGCCGCATCTCGCCGCCGCCGTCCGCGACGGCGTCGCGGTGATCGGCCCGCTGGTGCCCGCCACCGGCGCCCCCTGCCTGAACTGCCTTCACCTGCACCGGCGCGAGCGCGGCGGCGGCTGGGCCGGCATGTCGGCACCGGTCCCCGGCGGCGCCGAGCCCTGCGCCGTCGCCACACTGCTCGCCGCCACCGCCTACGCCACCGGCGAGGCTCTCGCCTTCCTGGACGGCGCCACACCGGAGACGCTCGGCACCGCCGTGGAGATCTCGGCGCCCGGCCGATTCCGCCGCCGGACCTGGACACCGCATCCCGCTTGCGGCTGTCAGAGGCGTCGGCGGGGGCCAACCTTCACCGGACCTTCACCGCATAACCACCAAACCACCTTGCAGCGGGCCGGATGAGGGCTAGCCGTCGGTAACAATGATCTGGTGACGGACATACCGCGCCGCGCCGCATCCCGGACAGCAAAGCTCGCCGCACTACCGCTCGGCTTCGCCGGGCGCGCCGCTCTGGGCCTGGGCAAGCGGGCCGTCGGCATAGCCTCCGACGTCATCTCCGCCGACATCCAGCAGCGCACCGCCGAGCAGCTCTTCAGCGTGCTCGGGCAGCTCAAGGGCGGAGCGATGAAATTCGGTCAGGCCCTGTCGGTGTTCGAGGCGGCCCTGCCCGACGAGATGGCCGGGCCGTACCGCCAGGCGCTGACCAAGCTCCAGGAGGCGGCGCCGCCGATGCCGGTGGCGAACGTGCACAAGGCGCTCGCCGAGCAGCTGGGGCCGGACTGGCGGGACAGGTTCGCCGAGTTCGACGACAGCCCGGCTGCCGCGGCCAGCATCGGTCAGGTGCACCGGGCCGTCTGGAAACTGCCGCCGGCCCGCCGCAACGCAAAGCCGAAACTGCTCCGGGTGGCCGTCAAGGTGCAGTATCCGGGCGCAGGCGACGCCCTGGTCGCCGACCTGAAACAGCTGTCCCGGCTGGCCGGCATGTTCAAGATCATCCAGCCCGGCATCGATGTGAAGCCGCTGATCGCCGAGCTTCGTGACCGGATCGTCGAGGAACTCGACTACGAGATGGAGGCGGAGACCCAGCGCGCGTTCGCCGCCGCCTACCAGGACGACCCGGAGATCTACGTGCCCCGGGTGGTGGCCTCCGCCCCACAGATCCTGGTCACCGAGTGGGTCGACGGCACCCCGCTGTCCGCCGTGATCGCCGACGGCACGAGGGAGGAGCGCGACGAGGCCGGCCGCCTGATGGCGATCCTGCACTTCTCCGCGCCCAGCCGGGCCGGCCTGCTGCACGCCGACCCGCACCCCGGCAACTTCCGGATCCTGCCCGACGGCCGGCTCGGCGTCATCGACTTCGGCGCGGTCGCCCGCCTGCCCGAGGGGCATCCGGAGCCGATCGGACGCCTCGTGAGGCTGGCCCTGAACGGGGAGGCACAGGCGGTCGTCGACGGCCTGCGCGAGGAGGGTTTCGTCAAGGCCACCGACGACCTGGACGCCCAGGCCCTGCTCGACTTCCTCCTGCCGATGATCGAACCGGTCGCGGTCGACCGATTCCGCTTCACCCGAGCGTGGATCCGCAACGAGGCCGGCCGCCTGGCCAATCCACGCGGCCCGGCGTACGCCCTGAGCCGCAAACTCAACCTGCCACCGTCCTACCTGCTCATCCACCGGGTGACGCTCGGGTCGATCGGCGTGCTGTCCCAGCTGGAGGCTGAGGCGTCGTACCGCGAGATCCTGGAGAAATGGCTGCCGGGCTTCGCCCCCGTCCCCTGAAGCCCCCGTCCCCTGAAGCCCCCATCCCCGAAGCCCTCAACTCCTGAAGTCCCGTCCCTGAAGCCCTCGCCCCAGCATCCGGCACGACCAGGCGGCATGTCCCCGGCCGGTGCGACCAGTCGGGAGCTTGACTGAACGCCGCCGCGACTGATGGCGTATTCCATCACGACGATGAACTGATGTTGATCAATGTCGTGAAGGCGGGTGCGTCATGGGCAGCACGGGCACGGAACTCGCGGCGGACTGCGTCGATCTGTGGAAGGCCGGCGAGTACGAACTCAAGCCGCTCGTTGCCCACTATCGCCAGGTGATCGATCTGATCGCCGGCGCCGAGTCCGGGATGAGCCACCTTTGGCGTCACGAAAGCCTCGGTGGCAGTTTCGGGCCTGTCCGCGATGTCTGGGAGCGAGTGGCGGAAGTCGCGATTCAGGCGCTGCGCGAATCGGCGGAAAACCTCGACGCGACAGCCGACGTGCTGACCATGGCATCCGAGGAGTACCTCGTCACCGACGCGGTCGCGGCCAGAGAATTCGAGAAGCTTAAATCCGCCGCGGTAGCCGGCCGAGCAGGCGGCGAGCAGCCCCGATGAGTTATCCCGAGCTCGCCGAGCATTCCGTGACATTCGAGGCACTCGCCATCCAGGCGTCCCTGCAGGCTCAGGGTTTCCGGAAATCCGGTAGCGGATGGGATCCGCCGTTCGGCACGGAGGACGGTGCCGACCTGATCGTGGCGGCGGCCCACCGCCGCTACTCCGGCATCGCGCAGATGTTCACCCCATTCTTCGGGCTCCCGGACCCGAACGATCTGCGCGAGTTGCATCTGAGGCTGACGCAGGCACAGGGCAAGCTATCCACCGGCAAGGGCGGCCTCATGGACCCGGCAACCGGGGCGATGATCATCGAAGACCAGGTCATGAATGGCATGACCGCGGTCGGTGCTGCTCTTCAGGATTGGCGTGGTGTCGCGGCCGAGGAGTTCAAGAGCAAGTTTCTGAAGCCGTGGCCCGCGGTCGCCGCCAATCAGTTCACGTTGCTCGCGGTCCTGGCCGGCGCGGTGAAGGCCGAGATAGCACTGTGGACCGAGGCCCGTAAGAATGTCGACGAGATCGCCCACCTGGCAATCACGGCGATGCAGGGAACCGGCAAGGTCGATCCTAAGATGCAGGTCTTCGCTCTCACCGTAGCCGCTTCCGTGTTCAGCGTCGGAGCGGCTGCCATCGCCACGACAGCCGCCGCCACTTCTCTGACTCTGACCGTGGCCGGCGCTGCGGCGCAGGCCGCGGGAGCCGTGCCCCGTGAAGACGCTCCCAAGCTGGCAATCGACGGCGGCACCGCCCACGAGGTGGTCGATCAGACGCAGAGGGCGCTCAACGCGCTGGCCCTGGAGATCCACGCGAAGGAAACCGAGATCGCCTACGGCCTCGCGATGTCCCTGCTCATCGTGGTCTCCAACAGGGACATGTTCACCGCCCCGCGGCCCTGGCTGGCTGATCACACCGCAACAACCGTCACTACCGATCGCGGACTGGGAGAGAATCTGTGAACGGCGTACTTCACAGGAAGTGGCTCCTGGCCGGATTGATCGTCGTCGTGCTGGTCGCCGGTGTCGTTCTGGTGCTTCGGAGCAGCCAGGCACCGACTTCCGGTACATCCTCGTGCCGGCTCGCCACACCCGGATCAGCGGAGCCGGTCGGTGGCACCTCGGGAATCGAGGTCGTCGAACAGGGACACAGCCGCGTGGTGGGTGAGACTCCGTGGGTGAGCATGGGCGCCGTCCTGCGGAACACGACCGGGCGGGTCGCCTACCGCACCGAGGTGACGCTTGATGCCCTGGGCGCCGACGGCCGCGCTGTCATCTGGGCTGATCACGAGGTCGCCGAGACACAGGTGGTCCCCGTCATCCCGCCGGGCGGCAGCGTAGCCGTGGGCAATTCGCTCGCTTTGAGCGAGGAGTTTCAGGATGGCCGGATCTCAGTAAGAGTAACGATCCGTATCGGTCAGTGGCTCGATGCGGGAGACGGTGCAGACGGGCTGGGCGGGGTCAAGGCCACCCTCGTCGCTGGAAGCGGGAAACGTTCATCGGATGGCCTGGGCTCGGTGGCCTATCTCGCGGAATCGCCGCACTGTGCGGCGATGACGTCGCGCGGTGTAGCCATGGTGTTCCGGTCCGATACCGGCAAGATCGTCGGTGGAACTTTGAACAACGGTCCCGAACTCTATGTCTGTGAGCCAGGACGACACGAGGTCACCAGCGCGAACACCGGACAGCCGGGAGTACCGGCCGATGCCGATCTGGATCGAACCGCAATCACGGTCTACTGCGACTTCGACCGGCCTCGGCACCCACCGGTTTCCGGGGCGCCGTACAACTGAGGTCCGGCAGAAGGAACGGCCCGTCCGCATCGGCGGACGGGCCGTTTCTCATCGTTGGTGGTTGTCAGAGTCCGGCGCCGAGTTCACGGGAGGTCCGGGTGCGGGCCTCCATCGTGATGCGGCGGGCGGAGCGGTAAGCCTCAGGTGCACGGTCACGCTGAGGCCGAGGCATTCGAGCCCTCGACAACGCCTCTTGGATGAGTCTCATCTTGGTGTCTCCGTTCGAAGTCATCTCGGTACTCGGCTTTCGGTTTTCGATCTCGGTCACGGGGAGGGTGTACATGTCATGCAGCCAGTCGAACCGAGTTGCGGGACTCGAGGCCGTTGGCGGCGAGGCGCTCTTCCACCTCGACAGCCAGCTCGGCGTCACGAGCGACGTCGACCTTCCGCGGACGGCCACGCGGCCGCTTGCGGGCGACGACGGCGCCGCGCTCGAAGATCTCGCCACCCCAGACACCCCAGGGCTCCGCGCGGTCGACCGCACCGGCCAGGCACTCAGCGCGCAGCGGGCAGTCGCCGCAGAGCGACTTGGCCAGCTCCAGCTGGGCCGGGGAGTCGGAGAACCACAGGTCCGGGTCGAACTTCCGACAGGGCAGGTTTGCCTCGAGGTCGACGTTCATGTCGATCGGGGCCAGCGCCAGACTCATAAAGCCCGGTCACCTCTCTCTTCTCTCGATCTTCTGGATCGCAGTTCGGGTCTTGCATCCGGCCGGTTTGACCGGAAAAAGATTTGAGGCCGCGGATCCCGGTTAGGGGTTCCGCGGCCTCGAGGTGAGCCGGAGGTCTGTTTGTCAGACCGGCCTTCCTCGAGGCGGGACACCGCTGCCACCATCCGTGTAGCGCTTGCTGGAGATGGTGCTGTTGCTGCCCTTGAAGCCAGTGGTCCCGTTGATTCCTTCGACGCGCACCAGAGCGGCCTTGCCCAGCTCGGACTGGATCTGGACCTGGTGCACCCGCGGAGCCGGAGCGAACATCGCCATGTTCGGCAGTGCCCGGACAAGCTCGACCTGGGTCCGCTCAGCGGCCGACCACGCCAACGGGGCGACGTTGGTGGGCAGCAGAACGGGCAGAGCGCAGGCAGCGGTCAGCGGCATCGACGGAGCCGTCTTCGTGATGTCGAGCTTCATGTTTGCCACCTCCTCCGTTGAACTGCACTCGTAGTCGAACCCAGCCGAACCCACTGCTCGCCTAGGTGTGCAATGAGGCTATGCCGCCCCTACACGGGAGGGCAAACGAATTAACGGACTAGTTTTCAAAGTTTTTCGACGCAAGATCATCGGGGCTCGCTCCGGCCACCAGAGCGAAGACCGCGTCGCCGTACTGGCCCAGCTTCCGGGGGCCGATCCCGGCGATCGCGAGCAGCTGTGCGGGGTCCGACGGGCGCCGTTCCGCGACGGCCACCAGGGTGGCGTCGGTGAATACGACGTACGCAGGGACTTTGAGCTCCGCGGCGGTGCTGGCGCGCCACCTCTGGAGGCGCTCGTGGAGCTCCTCGTCCAGGTCGGACGGGCAGGTCGGGCAGCGGCCCAGCTTGCGGTCGGCGCCGGCCAGCAGGGTGGCGCCGCAGATTCGGCAAGACGCCACCTGGGGACGACGACGGTCGGGTTTCCGACCCGGTTCCGTGACGCGCGTCTCCGAGGCGCGTACCGACCCGTCGCGGGTGAGCTGCGGCAGGAAGCGGCACGGACGGCGGGTACGGCCACCGGAGGCGCGGGACTGGCCGTACGAGAGCCACAGCACCTGCCGGGCGCGGGTCACACCGACGTAGAGCAGCCGGCGCTCCTCCTCCAACTGCTCGGCCGTCTTCGCGTACGTCGTGGGAAGTGTGCCGTCGGCGAGGCCCACCAGGAAGACCGCGTCCCACTCCAGGCCCTTGGCCGAGTGCAGCGAGGCCAGGGTGACACCGGCCATGGTCGGCGCGTGCTGCTGCTCGGCGCGGCGGGCGAGTTCGTCGTTGAAGGCGGCGAGCGAGACGTCCCGCTGGACGCGGCCCGCATCGCCGATCGGCAGGAGCTCGGGTGACGCCGCATGCTCCTCGGCCAGGGCCACCAGGGCGGCCAGCGCCTCCCACTGTTCCCGCGCGGCACCACCGGGCGGCGGCTGGGAGCGGCTCCAGCCCCTCGCGGCGAGCGCCTCCACCACCGCCTCGACCAGCGGCGTCTCACCGGGGGTGGACCGGACCGCGGCGCGTAGCGCGATCATCGCCTGGCGTACCTCGGCCCGTTCGAAGAACCGCTCGGCGCCGCGCACCACGTAGGGCACCCCGGCGTCGGCCAGCGCCTCCTCGTACGTCTCGGATTGCGCATTGGTCCGGAAGAGGACCGCTATCTCGCTCGCCGGTGTGCCGGCGGCCAGCAGCTCCTTGCACCGCCGTGCGACCGCCAGCGCCTCGCCGTGCTCGTCCGGGAAGATCTTGAGTTCCGGCTCCGGTCCGGACGGCCGCTGGCCGACCAGTGCCAGGCGCAGTCTCGCCTCGGTGCCGCGGGCCTGCGAGATCACCGCGTTGGCGAGGCCGACCACCTGCGGCGTGGAGCGGTAGTCGCGGACCAGCCGGACCACGACGGCGTCACGGCGCTGCCGCGGGAAATCGATGAGGTACGCCGAGGTCGCGCCGGTGAACGAGTAGATGGTCTGACTCGCGTCGCCCACCACGGTGAGGTCGTCCCGGCCGCCCAGCCAGGCCTCGAGCAGCCGCTGCTGGAGCGGGTTGACGTCCTGGTACTCGTCGACGACGAAGTGGCGGTACTGGGCGCGGATCTGGTCGGCGACGTCGGAGTGCTCCTCGATGCCCCAGACAGCGGCGCGCAGCATGTCCTCGAAGTCGATCACGCCCTGCCGGCGTTTGAGCGATTCGTAGGCGGCGAAGATCTCGGAGACCCGGGCCGGTTCGTACGGCGGCTCGCGTAACGCCTTGGCGGCGGCCACCACGTACTCCCCCGGCTCGACCAGGGACGACTTCGCCCACTCGATCTCGCTCGCCAGGTCGCGTGCGGCGGTACGGTCGGCACGTACCCCCACCCGCGCGGCCGCCAGGCCGACCATGCGCGCCTTGCTCTCCATCAGCTCGGGCATCTGCCGGCCCTCGAGCAGGCGCGGCGCGAAGTAACGCACCTGGCGCAGAGCGGCCGCGTGGAAGGTCCGGGCCTGCACCCCGCCGGCGCCGAGCGAGGTGAGCCGGGCGCGCATCTCGGCGGCGGCCCGCGCTGTGAAGGTGACCGCGAGCACGTGGCGCGGGCTGATCTCGCCGGAGATCGTCCGGTACGCGATCCGGTGGGTGATCGCCCTCGTCTTGCCGGTACCCGCCCCGGCCAGGATGCACACCGGACCGGCGGGCGCGGTCACCGCAGTCCGCTGTTCCGGGTCGAGCCCGGTCAGCACCCCTTCAGTCCGCACGGTAGGGAATCATGACACCCCGAGGGGGTGTTGTGCTTGTCAGCCGCACCGCCGTGTGACCTGTATCGAAGGAGCCCTGACCGATGCTGACCATGTACTCGACGTCCTGGTGTGGGTACTGCCACCGCCTGAAGTCGCAGCTCGACCGGGAGGGCATCGCCTACGACGTCGTCGACATCGAGCAGGACGAGGCCTCGGCCGCGTTCGTGCGCAGCGTGAACGGCGGTAACCAGACGGTCCCCACCCTGAAGTTCGCCGACGGCTCGGCGCTGACCAACCCGTCGATCGTCCAGGTCAAGCAGCACCTCGCCGCCATCGCGGCCTGAGTTTTATGGGAGGGCCGTCGGGCCCTCCCATAAACACACCTACGGAATGAGCGCCGGGATGCTCGAGTCGAGCAGGCCCCGCTCCTTGAGCGCGCCGTACAGCGGCGTGGTCTCCGGGTAGTGACCCCACTGGTGGTCACCGTCACCGTTGCCAAAGCCGCCGAGCAGCTGCTTCTGCACCTCGTTGAGGCCCGCCCACTCCGGCCGGTTGGGCAGGTCGGCGTTCTCGTCGCGCATGGCGATCCAGCGCGGGGTGTAACCGAAGAAGGCGCCGACACGGGTGATGTCGGAGTAGTTGTCCGACCGGGCGTGCCAGATGCGACGGTCGAAGACGACCAGGTCGCCGGCGTTCGCCGTGATCTGGGTCGCGCCCTCGGGCTGCGGCCACGGGACGCCACGGCTCGGCGGGCCGGGCAGCCAGTTGGTCTTGTGGCTGCCGGGCAGGACGGTGAAGTTGCCCCGGCCGGTCTCGCTCACGTCGGAGAACCAGTACGCCAGCTTGACCGACAGCATCGGCCGCGGGTCGGTCTCGATCTCACGGTTCTGGCGGCCACCGTCCTGGTGCCAGTGCCACCACTCCTTCTGCTGCTCGTGCAGCTTCGGGTGCACATCGATGTGCGAGTGGTAGATGTGCAGGTTCCATCCGAGCAGCGACCAGATGTACTTGAAAGCCTTGGGGTGGTCGATCAGGAAGGCCAGCTCGGGCACGTGCGCGATCGGCGACAGCTGGTGCAGGGCACCGGTCGCGCTCAGCTTGCCCTCGGACTTCTGCTTCTCGTAGTACCCCAGGATCGCGGCCCGGCCGGCCTCGATCTCGCTCTCACTCAGCACCGACGGCACGACGATGTAGCCGTCGCGGTCGAACGCCTCCCGCTCCTCCGCGGTCATCGGCGTCCACGCCGGCGCCTCCACCTGAGTCATCAGGTACCCCTCTCGTCCTTTGAGAGGAAGACGCCGCAGCCCCTCGAATCGGTTGCTTCCTAACCAGAAATTTTTTCTTGATCTTCGAGCAGCCACTTCTCGATCAGGTAGAACGCGATCGAGGAGTTCATCGCCACCGTCTGTGAACCCTCGCCGAAGAACATCTTCGCGATCTCCTCGCGGGTGAACCAGTGCGCCTCGTCGATCTCTTCCGGGTCCAGGGTCAGCGCCTGCGCCGGGTCGGCGACGCCGAAGAATCCGAGCATCAGGGAGCCGGGGTACGGCCAGGACTGGCTCCCCTCGTACCGGACCTCGGAAAGATCGACGCCCACCTCCTCGTGCACCTCGCGGGCGACGGCCGCCTCGACCGACTCGCCGGCCTCGACGAACCCGGCCAGGCAGGAGAAGCGCCGGCTGCCGTCCGGCCTGGCGGGCCAGCCCGCGTTGTGGCCGAGCAGGCAGCGCCCGTTCGGGCCGGGCACACCGTCGTGCACCAGGATGATCATCGCGGGGTCGGTCCGCGGCCACATCATCACGCCGTCCGGGTCGACACGCGCCCAGCCGGCCTCGATGGTGGTGGTCGGCTTCCCGGTGCGCGGCGAGAACAGATGGCTGCGGTGCCAGTTGCCGAGGGCGACCGCCGTGGTCAGCAGACCGGTGTCGCGGGCGTCGAGCAGGTGACCGACAGCGCGCAGATCACCGGTCCGGGTCTCCCCGTCGCCTTCGAGCGGGGCGTCGACGGCCCAGTACGGGGTGCCGTCCGGACCCAGCCCGAGGAACCAGCGCTCGGCCTCCGGCGCCTCCGACGGCGGCACCAGGATCAATGCGGTGCCGCCGTCGGGGCGTTCGGTGACCAGGGCACGGCCGCCCTTGGCCAGGTCCACGATCAGGACCTGGCCACGTTCCCAGGCGGCGGCGAGCCAGACCTCGTCGCGGCGGTGCTCGGCCGCACGGTCGAGGGTGGTACGGGCGAGCGGAGGAGCGCTCGGTGGTTCGGCCGCACGGTCGAGGATGGTACGGGCGAGCGGAGGAGCGCTCGGTGGTTCGGAGCCGGTCACGCTGCGCTGCGCTCCACGAGGGTCAGGGCGGAGAGCTGCGACTCGATGCGCTCGGCGTCGCCGAGGACCACGGTCACGGCCCGGGACGGTGCGAGGTACTTCGAGGCCGCCGCGGCGACCTCCTCGCGGGTGGCCGCCGACAGCGCGGCCGAGTACTCCCTCAGGTGTTCGAGCCGCAGCCCGAATCCGGCGTACACGCTGGCCAGACCGGCGAGCCCGGCCTGCGTCGACATGCCGAGCCGGAGCGTGCCGAGGGCGTAGCGCCGGGCCTGTTCCAGTTCCTCCTCGCCGGGCGGAAGGCTGGCGATGCGGCCCAGTTCGTACACCGTCTCGAGCAGCGACGGGCCGGTCACCTCGGTGGCCACCTCGGCGGTGGCGACCAGGGCGGAGCCCGCGACGTAGTGCTCGATCGACGAGTACGAGCCGTACGTGTAGCCCTTGTCCTCGCGGATGTTCTCCGTCCAGCGGGACGAGAAGTAGCCGCCGAACACCAGGTTGGCCAGGTTGAGGGCGGCGTAGTCGGGATCGGTGCGGGTGAGCGCGGGCAGCGCCATCCGCAGCGAGGACTGCACCGCGCCGGGCCGGTCGACGAGGAGCAGCGGACCGGGCGTCAGCGCCGGGGTGCCGGGCAGGCTCCCGTTCGGGGAACTGCCGGTCCAGCCGCCGAGGACCTTCTCCGCGGTGTCGATGGCCTGGTCCGGGTCGATGTCGCCGACCAGCACCAGCACCGCGCCCTCGGGACGGACCCGGGAGGCGTGCAGCTCGCGCAGCGGGTCCGGCGTCAGGTCGCGGATGTCCTCCGGACCGGGCGTCTGGACGGCGTACGGATGATCGCCGTACATCCGCTTGAGCAGCGCCACCCGGGCCAGGTGCGCCGGCTGGCTCAGGGCGACCTGGATGTGGTCGACGAGCCGGTCTCGCTCGGTGGACACCTCCTCGACCGGGTACGTGGCGTCGGTCAGCACCGAGGCGAGCAGCTCCAGCGTCCGGTCGAGCCCGTCGGCGAGCGCGTTGCCGCTGATCAGCAGACGGTCCGGGTCGAGCCCGGCGGCCAGGCTGCCGCCCACCGCCTGCAGCTCGGCGGCGATGTCGATGCTGTTCATACCGCTGGTGCCGGTGAACAGCGCCTGGGAGAGCAGGGTGGCCTGGGCCAGCGGGGCCCGCGCGAACGGGATGCGCAGCCGCACCTCGACCAGCGGCACCGCCGAGCGGCGGATCGCGATCACGGTGAGGCCGTTGGGCAGTCTGCGCTCGCTCTCCCGCGGCAGGTTCAGCTCGGCGTCCGGCACCAGATCGGGCAGGGGTTTGGTCACGAGGATGCTCCCGGGATCACTTCGACGGATGCGCGGCGCTCCGGCCGCAGGGTGGACGCGGCGGCGGAGATCTGCTCCGGACGGACCTCGCTGATCAGCTTGGGCAGGTCGTTGAGCAGGCCCGGGCGGCCGCGCTGCAGTTCCAGGACGGCCATCGGCTGGGCCCGGCCGAGCACGTCGTCGGTGCCGTGCAGGGCGCGGGTTCCCATCCGGGCCTGGGTCCGGTCCAGCTCACCGGGCTTGAGGCCGTCGGTGGCCAGCCGGTCGAGCTCCTCGTCGATGGTCCGGAGCACCTTGTCGGCGTCCCCGCCGGGTGGGAGGTGCGCCTGCAGCAGAAGGGCGGTCGGGTTGCGTACCAGATATTCGTCGCCCATGAAGCCGAGGTAGCCGCCCATCGTGGTGGCGGTGCGGTCACGCTGCACCAGCCGCTCGACCAGGCGGGACGCGTCACCGTCGGTGAGCACCTCGGCGAGCACCACGTACGGCAGATAGTCCTCGAAGGTGCCGATCGGGTCGGGCACACGCCATCCGGCGGCCACGGCCGGGAGCGGGGCGATCCGATCGGTGTACGACTCGCGCCGCTCGGCGGTCAGGTCGGGCTCGTCGAAGTCGGGCAGCGTGGGGGCGGGCCGCGCCTGGACGTCACCGAAGTGCCGCTCGATCATCGCGGTGGCCTCGGCCACGTCGAAGTCGCCGGCGACCGACAGCACCGCGTTGCCGCAGGCGTAGTAACGGTCGAAGAAGCCTTGCGCGTCCTCGACGGTCGCGCTCTCCAGGTCCTCGAAGGAGCCGTAGCCGTCGTGCGCGTTGGCGAACGTCTCGAACATCACCGGGGGCAGCTTCAGCCACGGGAACCCGCCGTACGGCCGGTTCAGCACGTTGACCCGGATCTCCTCCTTGACCACGTCGACCTGGTTGCGCAGGTTCTCCTCGGTCAGGCGGGGGCCGCGCATGCGGTCGGCCTCGAGGAACAGCGCGCGCTCCAGGCCGCCGGATGGGAGGACCTCGAAGTAGTCGGTGTAGTCGAGGTGGGTGGAGCCGTTGAAACTGCCGCCGGCGCCCTGCACGTGGCGAAAGTGCGCCAGTTTCTCCAGGTTCTCCGAGCCCTGGAACATCAGGTGCTCGAAGAGGTGGGCGAAACCGGTACGGCCTTCCGGCTCACTGCGGATGCCGACGTCGTAGACGACTGCCACACCGACGACCGGGGCGCTGCGATCCGGGGAGAGGACCACGCGCAGACCATTGCCGAGGGTGAACCGCTCGACCGGGTATTTCGTCGCGGGGATCTTGATTTTGGGCGCCACGGTACGAATCTAGCGGACACACATCCGTAGTCGAGTGGCGACGGCGAGTAAATACATCAATATCCGTTCGCGATCTTCCGCCGCGAATCGGACGAGTGTCACCCCCGTCACTCCGACGGCGGACAGCGGGCAAGAATCGCCCCGATGCCCGCCGGTATGCCGGATTCCCAGAAGGCGGACCGGGGTTGACGCACCAAACCCACATGCTCCAGTATTCCCATCCAACAGATAGGTTAACCGAAGTATTGACCGGAAGTATCCGCGGGAGGGCAGCGCGTCGTGTACGTCTCGGCTCGAACGGACTACGCCGTACGCGCGATGCTGGCGGTCACCGCCGAGCACCCACGCCTGGTCAAAGCCGCCGGACTGGCGGCCGCCCAGGACATCCCGCTCAGTTTTCTGCAGGGAATCCTGCTCGATCTGCGCCGCGCCGGGCTGCTGCACAGCCATCGCGGAGTGGACGGCGGGTACGCCTTGGCCCGCCCGGCGGAGGAGATCACCGTCGGCGACGTGGTCCGCGCCGTCGGGGGCGCCCTCACCACGGTCCGGGGACTGCCCACGTCCACGGCGACGTATCACGGCGCCGCGACGGCGCTGCACGACGTGTGGGTCGCCGTCGAGGCCGCCATCGAGGGTGTCGTCGACCACAAGACCCTGGCCGAACTCTCCAGCATCTCAGTGAAACGAAATTAGGAGTGAGCATGAGCTCCCGCACCATACGTGCGCTCGCCCTCGCCACGGCCGCCCTGGTCACCTCGACCGCCCTGGCCGCCTGCGGCTCCGACGAGCCGGAGAAGACCGCCGCCGAGGCGGCCTCCGGCAACGCTCCCGAAGCCACCACCCTCAAGCTGGGCTACTTCCCGAACATCACCCACGCGCCGGCTCTGGTCGGTGTGAACAAGGGCCTGTTCAAGGAGAAGCTGGGTAGCACCAACCTCGAGGCGACCACCTTCAACGCCGGCCCGGCCGCGATCGAGGCGCTGCTCTCCGGCGCGATCGACGCCACCTACATCGGCCCGAACCCGGCGATCAACGGCTGGTCCAAGTCCAAGGGCGAGGCGCTGAAGATCGTCGCCGGCAGCACCTCGGGCGGCGCCGGCCTGGTCGTCAAGGAGGGCATCAACAGCCCGGCCGACCTCAAGGGCAAGAAGATCGCCACCCCGCAGCTGGGCAACACCCAGGACGTCGCGCTGCGCGCCTGGCTGAAGTCGAACGGCCTCAACGCCGACACCAGCGGCGGCGGCGACGTCTCGATCCTGCCGCAGGACAACGCGACCGCCGTCCAGGCCTTCGCGCAGGGCACCATCGACGGCGCCTGGGTGCCGGAGCCCAACTACAGCAAGCTGATCCTCGAGTCCAAGGCCAAGGTCCTGGTCGACGAGAAGACGCTGTGGCCGAACCAGGAGTTCGTCACCACCCACCTGATCGTCAGCCAGAAGTTCCTCAAGGAGTACCCCGGCACGGTCAAGAAGCTGATCGAGGGCCACATCGCCTCGGTCGAGTACATCAAGGCCAACGACGCCGAGGCGCAGAAGGCCGCGAACGCCCAGATCGAGACCCTCACCAGCAAGCCGCTGAAGGAGGAGATCCTCAAGGCCGCGTTCGCGAACCTGAAGTTCACCTACGACCCGATCGCGCCCTCGCTCTACACCAGCGCCAAGCACGCCGAGGAGGTCGGCCTGCTCGACCCGGTGGACCTCAAGGGCATCTACGACCTGACCCTGCTGAACGAGCTGCTGAAGGCCAAGGGTCTGGCCGAGGTCAGCGACGCCGCGGCCTGATCCGGGCTTACCCATTGAAAAAGATCTAAACCTCAAGGTTGCTGTCAAGAAGATCACTTGACAGCAACCTTGATGGGAGGAGGGCGAGTATGAGCACGGTTGTCCGGATCGACGATGTGACCAAGCAGTACGGTTCGGGGAGTAGCGCCCTGCTCGCCCTCGACCACGTCTCGCTCGAGGTCGACAAGGGGGAGTTCGTCTGCCTCCTGGGCGCCTCCGGGTGCGGCAAGAGCACTTTGCTCTCGCTGGTGGCCGGCCTCGACAAGATCACTACCGGCACCCTGGACATCGGCGGGCGGCATGTCGCGCTGATGTTCCAGGAGGCCGCCCTCTTCCCCTGGCTCTCGGTGGCCGGCAACGTCGAGCTGCCGCTGAAGCTCCAGGGGGTCGGCCGCGCCGAGCGCCGCAAGCGCGCCGAGGAGCTGCTGGAGATCGTCCGGCTGAGCGGTTTCGGTCACAAGCGGCCGCACGAACTCTCCGGCGGCATGCGGCAGCGGGTCGCGCTGGCCCGGGCGCTCGCCCAGAACGCCGACGTCCTGCTGATGGACGAGCCGTTCGGCGCGCTCGACGCGATGACCCGCGACATCCTGCACGACGAGCTGGAGCGGATCTGGCGCGAGCAGGAGCTCACCGTTCTCTTCGTCACCCACAACGTCCGCGAGGCGGTCCGCCTCGGTGACCGGGTGATCCTGCTGAGCAGCCGGCCCGGCCGGGTGATCGAGGACTTCAAGATCGACCACCCGCGTCCCCGGCGTATCGACTCCCCCGAGGTCTCCGGCCAGGCCGCCGAGATCACCGACCGGCTCCGCGCGGAGGTCGCCCGTCATGCCAACTGAGCTGCCAACCGGTGGAGACACCCTCACCGGATCCCGGCCCGAGGAAAGGGCGACCGCGGCCGACCGGGTCAGCGGACTCGACGCGCTCGAACTGGGCCCGAAGAAGGAAAAGGGCAAGGTCGGCAAGCGGGTCTGGGCGAGCACCTGGCCGAAGCTGCTGGCGATCGCGATCGTCGTCACGGCCTGGCAGCTCGTCTACCTGTCCGAATGGCGGCCGGCGTACGTCTTCCCGGCACCGGCCGAGGTCTTCGCCGAGCTGGGCGAGCTGATCACCGAACCCAGATTCTGGGACGGCGTTCAGCTGACCATGACCCGGGCGATCACCGGTTTCGCGCTGGCCGTGGCGATCGGCACCCTGATCGGTGCCCTGGTCTCCCAGTTCAAACCGCTGCGGGCCGCGATCGGCTCGCTGATCACCGGTTTGCAGACGATGCCGTCGATCATGTGGTTCCCGCTCGCCATCCTGCTCTTCCAGCTCGGCGAGGAGGCGATCCTGTTCGTGGTCGTCATCGGTGCCGCGCCGTCGGTGGCGAACGGCCTGATCAGCGGCATCGACTATGTGCCGCGGACCTGGCTGCGGGTCGGACAGGTGATGGGCATGAGCGGCATCGCGAAATACCGGCACCTGATCCTGCCGGCGTCGCTGCCGTCGTTCGTCTCCGGGCTCAAGCAGGGCTGGGCGTTCTCCTGGCGCAGCCTGATGGCCGGTGAGCTGCTGGTCATCGTGCCGGGCACGGTCTCGATCGGTGTCCGCATGCAGACCGCCCGTGACCTGAACGACGCGGTCGCGGTCCTCGCGTACATCATCGTCGTCCTGGTCATCGGCATCCTGGTCGACCAGTTGTTCAATGCGGCCGACGGCGCGCTCCGCCGGCGCTGGGGCCTGACCGGCAACTAGACCGGCCGGACCGAATCCAGCACCTCGTCCACGATGTGGTCGTACTCGTCGTGGGTGTTGGGAATCGAGACGTAGAGCACCGCTGCCGTCGGCTTGCCGACGTCGACGACCGCCACCGCGGAGAGTTCCGAGGTGGCGGTCAGTCCCGTCTGTCGGAAGCTCAGCCGGAACTCGCTCACCCATGCGGGCCGCCCGCCGAGTGTCGTCAGCTCGTCGCGCAGCGGCTGCATGGTGTTGGGCTGCGGGTAGTACTCGGCACGCACGTCCGCCGCGATCTGCCGGCCGACGCACTCCAGATCCAGCGTGAAGGCGTCGTTGTCGGCGGCCGGGACGGCCGCCGACAGGATCGAGGCGTGGTACCGCCCGCCCTGATAGATCTCGGTCACGATGTGCTGCCCGACCCGGTAGGGAACCTGCAGGGTGCCGGCGTTCCACACCTCGTTCCAGGGGATCCACGGCGCGCCGTACTTCCGGTAGGAGATCCCGGCTTCCTGATCGACGGTCCGTTCCCCGGTCGCCGGCGCCGGGGCGCTCGGGGCCTCGCTGGGCAGGACGCTGGGCGCCGGGCAGGCCTGCGCGAGCGGCGGCCGCACGTCGGCGGGCGGTGCGGCCCGGTCACCGAACGGGTCGCCGTCCCCGCCGAGGATCACCACGAGCAGGACCGTGATCCCGGCCGCGAGGATCGCACCGGCCACCCCACCGAAGATCATCAACTGCCGCCTGCGCCGCTGTGCCCCGTCGGGACGGGGCGGTTCCGGTGGTGCGGGCGGCTGCGACCTCTGCGGCGGTACGCCGTACGCGGTCACCATCCCCGACGACCACGTCCCGCCCGGCCGGTCCGGGACGAAGGCCTGCGGGTGGGGTTCGGACATGCACACCAGTGAACACCACGACCGCGGCGAACGCCGTGGCTACCGCGACGTCCCACACCGGCGGTGAGCCGGGTTTGAAATGTCCGGCCGACCCGCGACGTTCCCAGACTGTTCGGCTACCGTGCTGCCATGGAACTGGTGTATCCCCCGGTCGTCACCCTCGCCAAGACGATGTTCCGCGTGCTCGACAACAAGATCACCGTCGAGGGCGCCGAGCACATCCCCACGACCGGCGGGGCGGTGCTGGCCAGTAACCACTCGAGCTATCTGGACTTCATCTACTGCGGGTTCGGTGCCCAGCCGGCCAAGCGGCTGGTCCGGTTCATGGCCAAGAAGCAGGTCTTCGACCACAAGATCAGCGGCCCGCTGATGCGCGGCATGCGGCACATCCCGGTCGACCGCAAGGCCGGCACCGCGGCCTTCAAGCACGCCATCGACTCGCTGCGCAGCGGTGAGATCGTCGGCGTCTTCCCGGAGGCCACGATCAGCGAGTCGTTCACCATCAAGGCGCTGAAGTCGGGTGCCGCCCGGATGGCCCAGGAGGCCTCGGTCCCGCTGATCCCGATGGCCGTCTGGGGTCCGCACCGGCTCTGGACCAAGGGCCGCAAGAAGGAGCTGACCAAGCGTCACGTGCCGGTCATCATCAGGATCGGCGAGGCGATCCCGGTGCCCGCGGACGCCACCCCCGAGGCGATCACCGCGACGCTGAAGGAGCGGCTCACCGTGCTGCTCGACGCGGTCCAGCAGGCCTACCCGGACAAGCCGGCCGGCCCGGACGACCGCTGGTGGCTGCCGGCGCACCTCGGCGGCACCGCGCCGCTGCCGCCCAGCTCCGCCAACACGGTCTGACCTCAGGCCCTCCCCACAACGCAGCAGGTGGGTGAGATCCGGGCGAACCCGGGTCTCACCCACCTGTCTCTACACGCTGTCGGTCGCGCTAGGCGGCCGAAGTTCAGACGTGAATCAGAGGGCGCGGATGTTGGCGGCCTGCGGGCCCTTCTGACCCTGGGTCACCTCGAACTCAACCCGCTGGTTCTCCTCCAGGGCCCGGTAGCCCGACATCTGGATCGCGGAGAAGTGGGCGAAGACGTCGGCGCCGCCGTCGTCCGGGGTGATGAACCCGAAGCCCTTGTCCGCGTTGAACCACTTCACAACACCGGTAACCATGCTCGTCTCCTCGACGATCGATCATTCCCGACCATTATGGACGGGAACGAGGTAATAAGACCCGCATTCTGTGGGTCTCGTGCTGCCGTACTGATCGCCCTACCGGAGAAACCCGGGTTACGACAAAGAGCGCCTGGGGCAGACTTCCCCACAGGCGCTCCTGAGTACTTGGGAACCAAACTGACAACGATGGGGAGCCTAGCACGGCGAAGGAGGCTGCGAAGTGCTCGGCATAGAAGTGGCGCGGCAGCTGAAGGCTGCCGGACTCACATGGAAGCCACAGCTGGGAGACCGTTTCACCGTTCCCGACCGCGACCTCGACGACGAGCTGTTCGTGCTCAGCAACATGACGATCCAGGTCCACGATCGCCCGGAGGGGCGAATCATCGGCTTCAACGGCACCACCGAGTGGGCGCTCGACGACGTCGATCTGGACGAGGCGCTGTGGCTACCCCGCGAAGATCAGCTTCGCGAGCTGCTCGGCGGCACCTTCCGGTCGCTGCATCAGGACAGGGAAACCTATGTCGTACGGATGGAGCTGCTCGGCGCCGAGCAGGACTTCCGAGCCGGAACCGCCGAGGACGCGTACGCCCAGGCACTCCAGCACCTGCTGGCCGCCGCCCTGTAGAACCCCGGCTGTGTTGTACCGCTGCCTGTGGGGTCATACGGGGATGTCCTCGATCAGGGCGGCCAACTCGGCGGCCTCCATCAGGTCGGCGGGGCGGACAGTGACCTGCTCGCGGACGTAGTGGAAGCCGGCACGGACCTTCCGGACCGGCACCCCGGCCAGTGAGGCCCAGGCGATCCGGTACGCCGAGAGCTGAACCGCCGCGGCCTCGGCCTCCGCACCGGACGGCCGGCGGCCGGTCTTCCAGTCGATCACGTCGAAACGCCCGTCCGGGTCGGCGAAGACGGCGTCCATCCGCCCACGGACCACCACACCGGCCACGGTCGTCGCGAACGGCACCTCCACCTCGACCGGTGTCCGCTCGGCCCACTCACCGGTCAGGAACGCCTCCTGCAGGGCGGCCAGTTCCTCGTCGTCGGCCGCGCCCTCGTCCGCGGCACCCGGCAGGTCGTCGATGTCGATCAGCCGGACCGCGCCGAACCGCTGCTCCAGCCAGGCGTGGAAGGCCGTGCCGCGGCGGGCCTGCGGCGCCGGGCGGTGCGGCAGCGGGCGGCGCAACGACCGGGCCAGCGCCTGCGGATCCTTGCGCAGCACCACGAGCTGCGACACCGACAGGTGGCTGGGCACTGCCACCTCGATCGGGCCGTCCCGCCGGGCGCGCTCGGAGCGCTCGGCCAGCAGCAGTTTCGCCTCGCGGCGCCAGCGGGCGATGTCCGGGTCCGCGGCCTCGGCGGCACGGTCGGCCGCCTCCACCGCCGCGACCAGCCCGGCCCGATCCGGCCCGCCGGCCTCCTCCGGCACACCGGCCCGCTCCAGGTCAGCCCGGTCCGGCCCGCCGGCCTCCTCCGGCACACCGGCCCGCTCCAGGTCAGCCGGGTCCGGCTCGTCAGGGGCGGGAGCGGCCGGAGGTGCTGGTGAGGCTTCGGGTGCGTCGTTCTCCCGTACCGCCCCAGGGGTTGACCAGCCCTGGGGGCCGGGAACCTCGCCCGGACCGGCCAGGCCGACCAGATCGGCCGCCAGGCCCGCCCGTGCCGCCACCTCGGGATCCGCGGCAGCCAGATCCGCGAACGCCTCCGCCGCGGAGGCGTCCGGTTGCTCGATCATGCGACGGATCAGGTCGGCCGCGGCCGCCATCGCCGGACGGCGCAGGCCCAGCGGGTCGGCCGGCCACTCGGCCGTCGGCACCACCTGGTCGCTCGGATTGGTGTCGCCGGGAGCGGGCTCCGGCGTCCAGATGTCGACCACCCCGGCACCGGCCGCGCACGTCTCACGGATCTCGTCGAGGAAGACCGACGGGCCGCGCGGACGTTTCACGCCGTCGCCCCACCAGTAGCCGGAACAGAGCAGCAGGCGGCGTGGCCGGGTCACCGCCACGTACGCGAGACGGCGTTCCTCACGCTCGTCGTGCTCCCGCCAGGCGCGACCGAAAGCGGTCACCGCGGCCGCCACGTCCTTCTGCTCCTCGGCGTCGGAGAGATCCAGCACCGGCAGCCCGGACGCGTCGCCGCGCAGCGGGAACGGCAGCACCCCGATCCCGCCGAGGTAGTGGTCGGAGGCGCGGGCCAGGCCCGGCCAGACACCGCGGCACAGGCCGGCCACCGACACCACGTCCCACTCCAGGCCCTTCGCGGCGTGCGCGGTCAGAATCTGCACCGCGCCCTCGACCACGTCGATCTGGCCCGGTTCCAGGCCGCGCTCCTCCTCCTCGGCGGCGGCCAGGAACGCCAGGAACCCGGCGACCGTGCCCGACTCGTTCTCACCGATGTAGCGGGTCGCGGCCTCACCGAGCGCGTCCAGGTGACCGCGGGCCAGACCGGCGTCGCCGGCCGCCCAGCCCCGCACCGCCACCTCGACGTCCAGGCCGATGGTGCGCTCGATGTCGGCGAGCAGGTCGGGCAGCGGCTGGTCCAGGCGGCGGCGCAGGGCGGCCAGCTCACGGCCGTACTCCTGGAGGCGGCGGTGGCCCTCGGCCGAATAGTTGCGGGGGGCACCGAGGTCGGCCATCGCCTCGACCAGGGTCGCGTCGTCCAGCCGGTCGGTGTTCACCTGCTCCGGGTCGGCGGCCGTCCGGCCGGACGCGGCCACCCGGGCCGCCGCGATCGTCCGCGAGCGCCGGTGCAGGGCCACCAGGTCACGCGGGCCGATCCGCCAGCGGGCCCCCGTCAGCAGCCGCAACAGCGACGCGCCGTCGGTCGGGTCGGCCAGCACCCGCAGCGTGCAGACCACGTCCCGGACCTCCGGGGTGTCCAGCAGACCACCGAGGCCGACCACCTCGACCGGCAGGCCACGGGACCGCAGCGCCTCCTCGATCACCGGGATCTGGCTGCGCACCCGGACCAGCACCGCGCTGGTCGGACGGCGTTCCAGCGGGATCTCACCGGCCGGCGCCCGTGGCAGGCCCGCGGCCAGGCGCCAGGCGGTGAGCATCGAGTCGGCGATCCAGGCGGCCTCGTCGGCGTACGTCGGCAGCAGCGCGCACGTCACGGTCCGCCCGCCGACCGCCTCCGCCGTCCGGTCGGCGGCCTCCAGCCGCTGCACCTGGGCCCGCAGCGGCGCCGAGAGGGTGTTCGCCACCCGCAGGATCTCCGGCCGGTTGCGCCAGCTCCGGGTCAGGGTCCGCACCCAGGCCGGATGGGCGGCCGAGTCGCGGAACTCCTCGGGGAAGCGTTCCAGCGTGCCGGCCGAGGCACCGCGCCAGCCGTAGATCGACTGGCAGGGGTCACCGACCGCGGTCACCGGATGCCCGCCGCCGAACAGGTTGTTCAGCATCGTCACCTGGGCGTGACTGGTGTCCTGGTACTCGTCGAGCATGACGATCCGGAACCGGCCGCGCTCGGTCGCGCCGACCTCCGGATGATCCCGCGCGACCAGGGCGGCCCGGGCCATCTGGTCGCCGAAGTCCATCGCCTCCAGGTCGTGTTTACGCTGCTCGTAGAGTCGGACCAGGGGCAGCAGGGTGAGCCGGTTCTGCTGGCGGCGCAGCACCTCGGAGACGTCCTTGTAGACCCGGCCCGGGTACTCCTGGAGATCGGCGAAGAACCGGCCGGTCCAGGCCGCCAGGTCGTCCGGGCCGACCAGATGCTCGGCCAGTTCGCCGGAGAGGGCCAGGACGTCGTCGGTGACCGTGCCGGGCGCCCGGTTCAGCCCGGTCATCTCACCGGTGTAGGTCCGGACCAGCGAGTCGACGATCTGCCAGCGGGCCGCCTCGGTCAGCAGGCGCGCGGACGGCTCGTACCCGGCCCGCAGGCCGTGCTCGGTCACCACCCGGGCCGCGTACGCGTGATAGGTCGAGATCGTCGGCTCACCGGCCAGGGCCTCGTCCCGGCCCAGGCGGCGGCCCAGCTGGCCCAGCCGGGTCCGGACCCGGTGCGACAGCTCCCCCGCGGCCTTGCGCGTGAAGGTCAGGCCGAGGATCTCACCGGGATGGGCGTACCCGTTCGCGACCAGCCACACCACCCGCGAGGCCATCGTCTCCGTCTTGCCCGACCCGGCGCCGGCCACCACGAGCAGCGGCTCCACCGGCGCCGAGATGATCGCGTCCTGCTCGGCCGTCGGCTCCGGCAGGCGCAGCAGACGGGCCAGCTCACGCGGCGTGAAACGGGGCCCCGCAGCGGCCCGGCGGCGTGGCCGCGGCCCCTCGGCGAACAGCGTCGGCTGGGTCATCGCTCCTCGTCCGGTCCGTTCGGCTCGACGACCTGCCGGCCCTTGCCGGAGATCGGGCAGCTGGTCCGGACCGGGCACACCCGGCACCGGCTGTTCGCCACCGCCGAGAAGGTGGAGGCGGCCATCGCGGCAGCGGTCCGGCGCACCATGCTGTCCGCCCAGTTCGGGTCGGTGGCCTCGGCCAGCGGCACCTGCATCTGCTCCCGGGCGTCCTTGCCGGGGCCCAGCTGCACCAGCGCCGCACCGCCGCTGTCGGTGCCGTAGTCCGCGAACGCTCCCGCGTCGATCGCCGCCTGATAGCCGCCGAGCTGTGCGTTCTCGGCCACCTCGGCGGAGACCGCGGTTGTCTTGCCGGTCTTCAGGTCGATCACCACGAGCCGGCCCGACTCGTCCACCTCCAGCCGGTCCACCCGGCCGGTCAGCTGGATCGGGTTGCGCTCGTCCTCCAGCTGGACGGTGAACTCGTGCTCGATCGCGAGCAGCCGCCTCGGATTCACCGCGAGCCAGCGCAGCAGCTTGTCGACCATGGCCTGGGCCCGCTCCCGCTCCGGCCCGGCCAGCCACTGCGCGGCCAGCTCGATCGAGTCGAACCGGGCCGCCACGTACTCGACCAGCTTCTCCCGGTCGGCGTTCGCGTCCTCGGCCAGCATCGCCGCGTTGTGGACCAGGTTGCCGATGCCCTGCGCCGGTCCGGCCGGGGCGGCGCCGCCGTGGCGTTCCAGCAGCCACCGCAGGCTGCAGCGGAGCGCGCTCTCCATCGACGAAGGGGTGACCTTGACCGGCTCGCCCTCGTCGACCAGCGGGCGGTCATCGGAGAGCGGGCGCAGGCCCCACCACTCGTCCGGATGGGCGCCGTGGACCCCGGCGGCCGCGAGGCGGGCGAGTTCGGCGGCGGCGGCGCGGCGGCGGCTGGGCGTTTCGGAACTTCCCACCACGACGGTACGCAACTCGGCCACCAGTGAGGCCAGTGTCAGGGCCCGGGGCGGCCGGCCCACGGGGAGCTCCGCCTCGTCCTCGATCGCGCCGCTCGGCTCGCCGTCGCCCGGTAGTTCCGCCGGACCCGGGTCCGGTGGTGTGCCGGAGGGGCCCGGGTCCGGCGGGATGTCGGACGGAGCCGGATCCGGTGTCGTGTCCGATGGGCCGGGTGGGCCTTGCGGGCCTCGCGGGCCGGCCGGGCCCTGGGGCGGGTCCGGTGGGCCGGTGTCCCAGGGGTCCGGCGGGTGTCCTCCGCCCGGGCCCCGGCTCGGGGTGGCCAGCTCGGTGAGGAAGCGGCTGGGCTGCTCCTCGCCGACCGAGCCGCCGACGCTCGCCGAGTTCACCGCGGTGACGACCAGGCGGCGGCGGGCCCGGGTGGCGGCCACGTAGAAGAGCCGGCGTTCCTCGTCGAGCAGGGCCGACGTCTCGCCGAGGATGGCCTCCGGGCCGGAGGCGGGACGGCCCGCCAGCACGTCGACGAGGCGTTCGGAGCCGAGCAGGCTGCCGCGGAGCCGCAGGTCGGGCCAGATGCCCTCCTGCACACCGGCCAGGATCACGACCTCCCACTCCAGGCCCTTCGCGGCGTGTGCGGTGAGCAGCCGGACGGCCTCGCCGCGGTCGGCGCTCGGGGCGATCGAGTCGGCCGGCAGCTCCTGGCCGAGGACGTGGTCCAGGAAGACCGAGACACCGGCGCCGGGCAACCGGTCGACGAACCGGGCCGCGGCGTCGAACAGGACCACCATGGCGTCCAGGTCACGATCGGCGGCCTCGGAGCGCCACTCCCGGGCACGGGCCGAGTCGCGCTGATCGGGCATGGGGACGTTGCCGGTGCTCATCGCGTACCACCGGTCGTGCAGGCCGCTCTCCCGCCAGACCGTCCAGAGCACCTGCTCGGCCGAGGCGCCCGGCTCGGCGGCCGCCTCGCGGGCGACGGTCAGCAGCCGTGCGACGTTCTGCGCGGGGCGGGCCCAGCGGCGCTCGACCAGGTCGAGTCCGGCCGGGTCCCGAACCGCGTCGACCAGCAGCTCACCCGACGGGCGGCGGTCACCGGCACTGATCGCCAGCGCCCGCAGGCCCTGCCGCAGCCGCCGTTCGGCAAGCGGGTCGGCGCCGCCCAGCGGGGAGTGCAGCAGCGCGACGGCGGCCTCCTCGTTGAGCGCCTCCGGGTCGACCGCGCAGCGCAGCAACAGCAGGAACGGGGCGACGGCCGGTTGCAGGTGCAGCGGCAGGTCCTCGGCGTGGATCACGGTCGGCACCCCGGCCGCGGCCAGCGCCCGCTGCACCGACGGCTGCTGCAACGTCGTCGAACGCATCAGCACCGCCATCCGCGACCACGGCACCCCATGCAGCAGGTGGGCCTCGCGGAGGGCGTGCGCTATGTAGGCGGTCTCGGCGGCCGTCGACCGGAACGTCCGGACCACCGCCTCCGGCACCACCCCGAAATCAACCGGCGCGGAAGAGGCACTGCGTGGGTGAGGGACGCCGGGAGGAACTGGAGCGGCGGAGGTGTCCGGCGTGGCCGGCGGCGACGATGAAGGGCCGATCGCGGGAGGCGCGGCCGTGGGGGTGATGCCGGGCGGCAGGTCGGCGCGAGGCGATGCGTCAGCGGCCGGCGGCGGGTACATGGGACGGTGGCCCATGGGGCCACGCATGCGGCGGGCGACGCGGCTCGTGGCGGTGAGCAGGGGTGGGGCGGCGCGGTAGTTGGTGTGCAGGCCGACGGTTTCGGCGGGCGCGCCGGAGACCGCGCGGAAACGGGCCGGGAAGGTCTGGACCACGGCCGGGTCGGCGCCGCGGAAGCCGTAGATCGACGAGTCGGGGTCGGCGAACGCGACCAGTGGGGTGCCGCCGCCGGCGACCTGGGCGAGCAGGTCGACCTGGGCCGGGTCGGTCTCGGCCAGTTCGTCGACGTAGACGTAGGAGAGGCGGCGGCGTTCGGCCGCCAGCAGATCCGGCTCGTCGGCGAGCAGGCCGGTCGCGGCGCGGACCAGCTCGGCCGGGTCGTACGCGGCCGAGCCGCGCGTGGTGACGTCGCGGAGGGCAAGGACCGCCACGTATTCACGGAGGAAGCGGGCGGCGGCCGGCCAGTCGTCGCGGCCCAGCTCCTCGCCGAGGCGGGCCAGCTCGATCGGGCCGATGCCGCGCTCGGCGGCTCGTTGCATGAGATCGCGCAGCTGCTGGGCGAAGGCTCTCGTGGGCAGGGCCGGGCGCAGGCCCTCCGGCCAGCCGATCTCGTCCTGCGCGTCCGGGTCGGCCACGACGGACAGCAGCTCACGGATGATCAGGTCCTGCTCGGGGCCGGTGAGCAGGCGCGGGGACGGCTCGCCGCGCTCGGCGGCGGCTCGGCGGAGCAGGCCGAACGCGTAGGCGTGAAAGGTGCGGACCAGGGGCTCGTGGACGATGCGGCCCGGGTCGTCGGCGATCCGGGCCTCGATGCGGTCGCGCAGGGCCGCGGCGCCGCGCCGGCCGAAGGTCAGCACGAGGATGCGCTCCGGGTCGGTGCCCTCGGCGATGCGGGCCGCGACCGACTCGACCAGCAGCGACGTCTTGCCCGTGCCGGGGCCGCCGACGACCAGGAGTGGACCGGAGGCGTGCTCGATGACCCGCCGCTGGACCGGGTCGACCGGCAGCTCGGGCGTCACCGGGCGGGGGCGGCGGACCAGGCGATAGGTGGGCCGGCGCACCGGGGCTGGGGAAACCGGCGTGCTCACGGCACCAATGGAAGCACGCCGGTATGACGTTATTCGCGAGCGGCGTAGCCCGGCCCTCGAAACGAGCGCAACGCCCGAACCGGGAAACGGGCGCGCAGCCCGGCCCCGCGGACGGGCGCACCGCCCGAACCGCGGGACGAACTGCCGAGCCCGGCTCGGGAAGTGAACGCGTAGCCGTACCGAAGGAAGGGGTTAATGTTCTGCCGGGCTCGCCGTGCCGGACGTGGACCGGGGCGGTGCCGCCAGAGCCGCCTCGATCATGTCGATCGCCTCGCCGATCGTCCGGGCGACCAGCAGCATCTCCATGGCCGCGGGCCGGATGAACTTCTGGTCGACCAGGCCGCCGAGCCATCCGACCAGGCCGTCGTAGAAGCCGTCCGGGTCCAGCAGCACGATCGGCTTGCGGTGGACGTCGAGGGTCGCCGTGGTCCAGACCTCGAAGAGCTCGTCGAGGGTGCCGAGGCCGCCGGGCAGGGTGATGAACGCGTCCGACCGGTCGATCATCACGATCTTGCGGGAAGCCATGTCGTCGGTGATGACCAGCTCACCCGAGTTCAGGTCGGCGACCTCGAGATCGACCAGGTACTGCGGAATGATGCCGAGGGTGTGCCCGCCGGCCGAGCGGGCCCCGTCGGTGACGGCGCCCATCATGCCGACGCAGCCGCCGCCGGAGACCAGCGTGTGACCGCGGTCGGCAACGGCCCGGCCGGTCTCGATGGCCAGGTCGATCCGGTGCTGTTCGAGAGTGGTCGAGGAGGCGCAGAAGACGCAGATCGCCGCCACGTCAGCGCTGCCCCTGTGCGGGGTCGGCGTCCGTGATGATCCGGACGGCCTCGGCGACGTCGTCGGTGACCTGGATGAGATCGAGATCCATGGTGCTGATCTTGCCGTCGTCGAGCATCCGGCGCTTCATCCAGTCGAGAAGTCCGCCCCAATATTCGGTGCCCATCAGGATGACCGGGAATCTGGTGACCTTCTTCGTCTGGACCAGGGTGATCGCCTCGAACAGCTCGTCGAGCGTGCCGAAGCCGCCGGGCAGGACCACGAAGGCCTGGGCATACTTCACGAACATGGTCTTGCGTACGAAGAAGTAGCGGAAGTCGATGCCGATGTCGACCCAGGCGTTGAGACCCTGCTCGAAGGGCAGCTCGATGCCGAGGCCGACGGAGACGCCGCCCGCGTCGGTGGCGCCCTTGTTGGCGGCCTCCATGACGCCGGGCCCACCGCCGGTGATCACCGCGTAGCCGGCCTCGGCGAGGGCCGCGCCGAGACTCTCCGCCAGCTCGCACTCGAAACTGTCGGGCGCGCTGCGGGCCGATCCGAAGACACTGACGGCCCTCGGCAGGTCGGCGAGCGTGTCGAACCCCTCGACGAACTCGGAGAGGATGCGCAGCGCCCGCCAGGCGTCCTTGGTCTTCCAGTCGTCACGGTGATGCGAGTCGAGAAGCTTCTGATCAGCCGTGCTCGGGGGGATCGCGTCACGGCGCAACGTGACGGCTCCACGATGACGCTCCGGCCCCGGCTGTCGCCCGTTGGTGCTCTCCGTCATGCCACAAAGGTAGTGCGGACGGCCAGTACCCGGTGAATAACCGGCTGCGTTTCGGTAAGAGGATTGCGACCCGCAGACCTTTTTGCCAGATTGAAGCAACCGACAGTAGCTCTGACGCGTCTGTACAGTTACCGACCTGGCATCACCGGGCTCCCGGCGAAGGAGCGACCACCGTGACCAATCGAAACGACCGCCTCCGGATGCAGCGCCGGATCCGCCTCGTGCTGGAGGAACGGCGAGCCGCCTTCGCCGCTCGCGACTCCGAGCCCGCCGTGGATCCGGAGGCGACCATGGAGATCCCGCCACCGCAGCGCGCGGTGGGCCGGGTGACAGTTGAGTACTAGGGCGCGAGCCACCGGTACAGGGTGGCCGCGCCGTCGCGGATCTTGCCGATCTCGACGTGTTCGTCGGGAGCGTGCGCGAGGGACGGGTCACCCGGGCCGTAATTGAGCGCCGGGATGCCCAGCGCCGCGAACCGGGCCACGTCGGTCCAGCCGAGCTTGGCGGCCGGCTCGACACCGATGGTGGTGAGGAACTCGGCGGCCGGTGCGGCGTCGAGGCCGGGCATGGCGCCCGGAGCCGAGTCGGTGATCTCCAGGTCGAAACCGTCGAACACCTTGCGCAGGTGCTCGGCGGCGTCCTTCTCCGAGCGGTCCGGTGCGAAGCGCAGGTTGACCTCGACCTCGCAGGCGTCGGGCACCACGTTGCCGGCGACGCCCCCGGCGATCCGGACGGCGCTCAGACCCTCCCGGTACGTACAGCCGTCGATCGTGACGGTCCGCGCGCGGTAGTCGTCCAGCCGGCGCAGCACCTCACCGACGGCATGGATGGCGTTGGTCCCGCGCCAGGACCGGGCGGTGTGCGCCCGCCGGCCCGTCGTGCGCACGAGCGCGTGCACGGTGCCCTGACAGCCGGCCTCGACCGCGCCGAACGTCGGCTCGAGCAGCACCGCGAGGTCGGCCCGCAGCCACTTGGGGTGCTCCTGGGCGACCAGGTTGAGCCCGTTGAACTCGGACTCGATCTCCTCCGCCTCGTAGAACAGGTAGGTCACGTCGTAGCGCGGGTCGGGCAGGGTGACCGCCAGGTGCAGGGCGAGCGCGACCCCGCTCTTCATGTCGGAGGTGCCGCAGCCGTAGATCAGGTCGTCGACCACGGTGGACGGCAGGTTCCCGTTCACCGGGACGGTGTCGAGGTGCCCGGCGAGGATCACCCGCTGTTCGCGGCCCAGCCGGGTACGGGCCATCACCGTGTTGCCCAGGCGGCGGACACTCAGGTGACCGGCCTTCGACAGAACGTCCTCGACGCAGTCGGCGATCGCCTTCTCGTCGCGGGACACGGACTCGATGTCGACCAGGGCACGGGTGAGCACCACCGGGTCGAGCAGCACGTCCGGGGTAAGCGGGTTGGCCATGAGCGCACCATACCGGGGTCCCGGTAGGGTTCGGACCGTGGAAACCGCGATCTCGACTTCGCCCGCCTGGGGCATCGGCCTCGCCACCGTGACCGCCGAGGGACAGGTGCTCGACACCTGGTTCCCGGCCGGATACCTGGGCCTGGGCGATGAGCCCGCCGACGCTCCGGTGCTCCCCGCCGGACAGGCCGGCCCGAAGCTGCTGCCCGGACTGAGCACCGTCGAGGTACGGGTGGTGGTCAAGTCTCTGGCCGACCCGATCGCCGACGCGTCCGACGCGTACCTGCGCCTGCACCTGCTGTCGCACCGGCTGGTCCGGCCGAACGAGCTGAACCTGGACGGCATCTTCGGCAGACTGGCGAACGTGGCGTGGACGTCGGCCGGCCCGTGCCCGCCGGAGCGGGTCGACGAGCTGCGCTTCCTGGAGCGCGCGGCGGGCCGGCAGCTGGCCGTCTACGGCGTGGACAAGTTCCCCCGCATGACCGATTACGTGGTGCCGTCCGGGGTGCGGATCGCCGACGCCGACCGGGTCCGCCTCGGCGCGTACCTGGCCTCCGGCACCACCGTCATGCACGAGGGGTTCGTCAACTTCAACGCCGGCACGCTCGGCACCTCGATGGTCGAGGGCCGGATCGTGCAGGGTGTGGTGGTCGGCGACGGCTCGGACATCGGCGGCGGTTCGTCGATCATGGGCACGCTCTCCGGCGGCGGCAAGGACAAGGTGCGGATCGGTGAGCGCAGCCTGCTCGGCGCGAACGCGGGCGTCGGCATCTCGCTCGGCGACGACTGCGTGATCGAGGCCGGCACGTACATCACCGCGGCCTCCAAGATCACGCTGACCGACGGCCGTGTGGTGAAGGCCATCGAGCTCTCCGGTGTGAACAATCTCCTGTTCTGGCGTAACTCGGTCACCGGTGCTCTGGAGGCCAGGTCGCGCAAGGGCACCGGCATCGAGCTGAACAGCGCGCTGCACGCCAACGACTGATCTCTATCGCAAGACCTGGGCGGCCGCCGTGCGAACGGCGGCCGTCAGTGCGTCCAGGGCCGGTGAGGAGAGCCGCCAGCACTGCCAGTACAGCGGCACGTCCAGGTGACGGCCGGGGCGGATCTCGACGAGACGGCCGGCGTCCAGGTGCGGCCGGGCCTCGTGCTCGAAGAGCATGCCCCAGCCGAGACCCATGAGCAGAGCCCGGTTGAAGGCGGACGTGGCCGGCAGGTAGTGGATCGGCGGGTCCTGGGTCAGACCGAGGAATCGGTGCTGCAGCCGGTCCTTGCGGTTGTAGACCAGCATCGGCGCCGCCGCGTCGAGACCTGGTGCGGCCACGCCGAGGTAACGCATGACGCCCAGCTTCTCCACCCGGCAGCCCTGCACCGGCACGTGCTCGGAGGTGACCGCCGCCATCGCGGTGCCCGATCGCAGCAGCTCGGTGGTGTGCTCCTGGTCGTCGGTGTGGATCTCGAAGAGCACCCCGGGCACGTCCGTCAGCACCCGCAGGAACCAGCTGTCCAGCGAGTCCGCGTTGACGACCACCGAGATGCGGACGCTGTCGGCGCCCAGGAACTCCCGCTCCAGGAGTGCCACCTGATTGGCGAAGCGGAGCAGTCCCTGGCCGGCCGTGGTGGCCGTGCACGGTTTCGCCCGCCGGATCAGCACCTGGCCGACGGTCTGCTCGAGCGCCTTGATCCGCTGACTGACGGCGGACGGTGTGACGTGCAGCGCACGCGCCGCGGCCTCGAAGCTGCCCTGCTCGACGACGGCCTGGAAAGTAGTCAACTGCACCTGGTCCACGTTAAGCAACGCTAATCCATCGTCAGAATGATTAGCTGGAGTGATGTCAGAGCCGGCCGTAGCGTCGGGGCATGCTCTCCTCCGCCATCGCCGGGTTCGTCGCGTCCGCTGTGCTGATCATCGCCATCGGGGCCCAGAACGCGTTCGTCCTGCGCCAGGGATTGCGTCGGGAACACGTACTCCCGGTGGTCTTGACCTGTGCTCTTTCCGATCTCGCCCTGATCTCCGCGGGCATCGCCGGCCTCGGTGCCGTCCTCACCGCTCAGCCCGCGCTGATCACCGTGATCCGCTGGTCCGGCGCGATCTTCCTGCTCGGTTACGCGGTCCTGGCCGCCCGTCGCGCACTGCGTCCGGAGGCCCTCGACCCGGCGTCGAAGGCGCCCGCGACTTTGCGCGCGACGCTGCTCACGTGCCTCGCCCTGACATACCTCAACCCGCACGTCTATCTGGACACCGTTCTGCTGCTCGGCTCGGTCGCACAGCAGCACGCCGACCGCTGGGCCTTCGGTCTGGGCGCGGCGGCCGCCAGCCTGACCTGGTTCGTCTCGCTCGGCGTCGGCGCGCGCCGGCTCGCCCCACTACTGGCCCGGCCGTCCGCCTGGCGGGTGCTCGACGGATCGATCGCGCTGGTCATGGCCGGTCTCGGCATCACCCTGATCGTGCAAGCTTGACTCTCGAGAAGGTCGAGACACCAGAGTTCCGGGACGTGGAGAGCGACATGCGAGGCATCGGCGAGGTGGCCCGGGCCAGCGGGTTGAGCATCAGCGCGCTGCGGTTCTACGACAGCGCGGGCGTGCTCGTCCCGGCCGCGGTGGACCCGTCGACCGGCTATCGCCGGTACACCGCCGAGCAGATCAGAGCGGCCCGGCTCATCGCCGGGCTACGGCGGGTGGGGATGCCGGTCGCCGAGATCGCCGGGGCGGTCCAAGACCTTCTTCAAGACCCTGCTTCGGTACGGGTGAAGCTGGACGCCCATCTCGTTCGGCTGGAGTCGGGTCTCGCCGATGCCAGACGTGAGCTCCTCCGCCTGCACACCCTGCTCGACCTGGAGGAGAACCTGATGACCCGTATCACCCTGTCCGCCGCCGACCTGTCAGCTGCCCTCGGCGCCGTGCTGTTCGCCGCCGCCGGGTCCGCCGACCCGATCCCGGCCGGAGTGCTGTTCGAAACCGGCGACGACGCCGTCACGCTGGTCGCGACCGACCGGTTCCGGCTCGCCGTCGCCACCGCACCCGCCACCGTGGAGGGCTCGGCCGCCCGGCTGTTCCTGCCGTACGGTCTCGCCGAGCAACTGCACGACATCCGTACCGGCGCGATCACCATCGACCTGACCGCCGAACTGGTGACCGCCCGCGCCGGCGACCGGACCGTCGAGGGCGAGCCGATCGACATGGACTTCCCCGACTACCGCCGGCTGCTGCCCCCGGCCTCCCCCGCCGTCACCGTCGACGTGGCCGAACTGCGCGAACTGCTCGCAGGCGCCCCGGTGATCGACCGGGAGCACGAGGGCCGTCCCTACCCGGTCACGGTGCTCGCCCTCGACACCGAGGGCGGCCTCCGTTTCGCCGGAGCCGCTGAATGGGCCGCCGACACCGACTCGCACGTCGCGGTCAACCGGGAGTTCCTGCTCCAGGCCCTCGACGCGGGCGCCGCCGGACAGCTGGAGCTGGAACTCGACGGCCCGGTGAAGCCGTTGATCGTGCGCGCGGTAGGCGCCGAATCCCGTTTCTCGCTACTCATGCCGGTCCGCCATTGAGAGCTTGGTAACCGTTCAGCCACAGTCCGGCACCGGTCCTGGAAAGGCCGTGGGATCGAGTCGCTGGTGGAGACCTCGCCCGGTTACTTTCGCAGGCGTGCGCAGCAACCGGCAGGAGAAGGAACTCGACGCCGCGGCTACCGGCGCCTCCATGACCGGGTGGGAATTCGCCTGGCTGGACGGCCTGGCCGTGGCGTCCGAGCCGTCCTGGTCGTACCTTGACCAGGCCCGCGTCCTGCTGCGCCGCTCCGCCAGCGTCCTCGACCTCGACACCGGCGGCGGTGAGCTGCTCGCCGAGCTGGCCCCGCTCCCTCCGCACACCGTCGCGGTGGAGACCTGGGCACGCAACACTCCGGCCGCCCGCGAGCGGCTCGCCCCGTTCGGCGTCGCCGTGCAGACCGAGCTGCCCTCCGAGGAGAACGCGTTCGACCTGGTCCTGAGCCGGCACGGACGGCTCCCGGCCACCGACATCGCCCGGCTGCTCAAGCCCGGCGGCACGCTGCTCACCCAGCAGGTCGGCAGCGACGACATGGCCGAGCTGAACACCGCCCTCGGCGCCCCACCCCCGCATCCGCGCAGGTGGGACGCCGAGGTGGCGGCGGCGGCCCTGAGGGCGGCCGGGTTGCGGGTCACCGACGTGCGCGAGGAGCACCCGCTCCTGTCCTTCCACGACATCGCCGCGGTGGTCCGCCAGCTGCGATCGGTGCCCTGGCAGATCAGAGACTTCACCCCCCTGCGGTACGAACGTGAGCTCGCCCGCCTGTCGGCGACCATCCGGGCTCGGGGCGGGTTCACGGTGCGCTCTCACCGATTCCTCGTCCGGGCCGAGCGGCCGACAGAGGCATAAGGCGCAAGCTTCTTTCAGGGGATGGCCGCTGCCAGGCGGCCTAATCCTTCCGGGTACCGGGACAACAAATAGTTCCGAGCCCTTTTCCGTTTTCACTCCGCTTCACGACGAAACGGTGGCGTTGCTTCACGTTTCAAGCATCGCGGAAGGTCGGATCCGGGCCTTTCCGGCAATCCGAACGCGACTCAGGCTTGCCCTCCGGCGACGGCGGTGCACTGCGGCTGCTTCGCTGGTCGGGCGCTTTTCGTCGATCTTTCCGACGGCCGCCACGGATCGACCTGCGGGGCGGCCTCACCCCTGCGGGGTAGCCGGGACGGGCGCGCTGCGGCTCCGATCAGCACGCACTAGCCAGCCCTTGCGGACGATCGTCGAGTCAGGACGAGTCGGTCATCTTTGTCGCAGCGCCGGGTGGCCTTGTGGCCCCGGCGGACATCCGATTAACGACGCGATCCCCGTTTCAGTCGCGACCGACTAACGCGGGGTTACCGCACGCTTACCACGTTCCAGGAGGAACATTTCCATGGGCAAGTTCACCAAGCGCACCGCAGTCATCGCCGGCGTCGCCGCTCTCACCATCAGCGGCGGTGCCGCCTGGGCCGCAATCAACGGCTGGAGCATCGACGGCGAGGGCAAGGCGAACGCCAAGGCGGCGCAGGTCAAAAAGCTGACCGCGACGACCACCTTCACCGAGAACCTCTACCCCGGGTCGAAGTCGCCGCTGGACTCCACGATCAAGAACCCGAACGAATTCGGCGTCCAGCTCACCGGCCAGATTCAGGTGGACTCCGCGACCGCTACTCCGGCTGGAGCCGACGCCGACACCTGCGCTGCCGCCATGAAGGACGCTGGCATGTTCACCACCACCTTCCCCGGCACGCCAACCCTCCTCGCCGGTGAGGAGAAGCCCGTACCCGGTGACGTGACCATCGGCAGCATCCCGCAGGCATGCGCGGGTAAGACGATCAAGATCAACTACTCGTTCACCGCCGAGAGCCTCCCAGAGGCCTGATCCACCGCTCGGAGTGGGGGCAATGGGTGCGCCCCCACTCCATCGACACACATCAGGAAGGGCCATGCCGAAGAACCGGTGGATCGCGGTCATGACAGCGGTAGTGCTCAGCGGTGCCGTCGCCACCCTCACCGTCGTTTCCCCCTTCGCGGACGAGGACACCTTGGTGATGGTCAGCCGATCCGAAGGCCGGCAAAGCGGCGAGGTCCACTTCGAACTGAGAGGCAAGCCGGTCCGGAACCTCTACCCCGGCTCGACACGGCACATGAAGATCACCGTGGAGAACCCGCTCGACCAGCGCCTGAGGTTGGAGCAGGTGACCGCCGAAGTGTCCTCCTCGTCGCGACACGACTGCCCGACCATGCCCGCGAACCTCCAAGTCGGTGCTTACAGCGGCGGACTGCCGGTCACCGTGCATCCGGCCGGGCGCACCGAATTGCCGGGAGCGATCCCGATCACGATGCCGATGGGCGCATCCATCAACTGCGCCGGAACAGACTTCACTGTCACCATCTACGGTGTCGGCCTCCGGACGAACCGATGAGGCGCTCCGCGAAGTTCCTACTGATGGTCGCCGTGGTCATCGCCATGGGCACGGGTGGGACAGTTCTCGCCTACGCGGGCGGATGGATCCTGCCCGACAACAAGGCCACCCTCGCCGCCGGAGTCGCAGCGATGCCTCGTGGAGTCAAGCCGAGCGTGGCGAAGCAGAGCGGGCAGGCCGTGGTCGTGTGGCCGGCTCAGGAGATCGCGCCGGGATCTCTCATGGATCGTTATGTGGTCACGGCGCATCACACCGGCGCCTCCACCAAGCCGGACATCGCACGAACCGTCGTCGCGTCCGGGAACGCGACCGAGTCGGTGACCTTCACCGGCGCCGAACTGGCAGGCGGCACATGGAACTGGACGATCAGGCCGAAGTTCCAGGAATGGATCGGGGCAGCCAGCGGGAAAAGCCACAACCTAGCCTTCCCGGTGGCTCCCGTGGCCCGGTCGGCGACCCCTGGCGATTCGGCGACCGCATCGCCGACTTCGGGTTCGAGTCGCAGCCCGGCCACGGTCGTGTCGAGTTCCAGGCCGGCGGCCATGAAGTCCCCTGCCTCCGACGGCACGAAGGCGCCGGAAAAGCAACCGGAGACGACGACCCCAGAGCCGGTGAAGTCGGATGGTCCTCCGCCACAGCCGTTCGAGTCCAGCAGCGGCGAGGCGCCGGAGCCACCGGCCGAGAAATAAGACGAGATCTGTTCGAGCCCTCGGCGCGGCTGCGCCGAGGGCTCGAACGATCTCGGCAGCGATGCGATACAGCCGGTAGCCGTCTGTGGGGGCGGCACCTCCGGATGAGGGTCGCGGGAACCGGACGGGTGTGCGACGGCGACCGTTGGGCGTCGGGGCTGGGTTAACCGGTTACAGGCGGGCAGGGATCATCCGCGCCGCGTGGCCGTACGGTCGATCGCGTCACCCCGCAGGGGTAAGCCGTATCGGCAGACCTGTCCGATTTATGCGCTGGAAGGGCGGACGGAAAACCGATCACATCGGACATCTGCGTCGGGGAACGTTATATGAGCGCCGAACCCGGCATCTTTCCCACCGGCCTCCGAGGAGGAACGAGCCGCATGCCCGACCTGAGCGAAACCCGCGCGGCGGCCCCGACCCAGGTCGCTTCGTGAATCGGCGCGACACCCTACCCGGTTTCACCGAGAGCGACGGCCGCATGGCGTCGCATCTCGAGCTCGACACCGCCGACCATGAGGAGCCGACCTGGGAGGTGCGGCAGCCCGGGCCGCGGCGCCGGTTCGACCGGCGGGCCCGGATGATCCTCGGCGCGGCGGCGGTGGCGGCGTTGCTGGCCAATGCGGGGGCGGCCTGGGCGTACTGGCGGTTCAACAGCCCGGAACCTCAGGACGAGTGGGCGGCGGGCTCCCGGGTGGAGGTCACCCTGACCGCCATCTCGGATCCCGGGCGGCCGCTGCGGCCGGGCTCCACCGGGAACCTGACAATCACCGTCACCAACCAGCACGCGGCTTCCGTACAACTGACCTCGATCGTTCCCGGCCCGGGGCCGGTGATCGCCGACGAGGTGCATCGGGAGGCCGGCTGTGTCGAGCCCCGGGTGGAGTTCACCCGGAGCGAGTTCCCGGTGTCGTGGGAGGTGCCGCGGAACACGGTGGGGGCGTTCATCCTGAACGGCGCTCTGACGATGCGGGCCGGTGGATCGGCCGCGTGTCAGGGGGCTACGTTCACCGTTCCGGTGCGGGCCCAGGCCTCGCGGCCGTGAAGGATCAGGCGTTGATGCGGTGGCGCGGGATCGGACGCTCGATCCGCGCCGGGTCGACGACGACGGCGTCGTGCAGGACGTGCCTGGCCCGGTCGGTGGCGGCCCGGGCCAGGCCTCCGTCGTGGCTGGCCGCCTCGATGCCGTCGGCGATGACCTTGGCGGTGGCCTCTCCGTAGGTGCGGGCGTCGTGGATCTCACGCTCGTGCATGAGGGAGGCCTCGTGCTCGCGGAGCCGGGCGATCCGGGCCTCGGCCCGCTCGTAGGCGTTGCCGCGGGACACGAGCTTGAGGGCGATGGCCGCACAGTCCAGGGCCACCAGCAGCAGCGCGATACCGAGGTAGAAGACGCCGACACCCCAGAAGTCGGTGCGGATCAAATGCCACATCGCGGCGGTACGGGCACCGAAGCCGGAGTCTCCACGGACCACCTCGGCGTTGTCGGCGCGTTCGTCGCTGATCCGCTCGGCGAGCCGTGACTGTTCGCCGGCCCGGGCGGCACGCGCCTCCCGCTGGTCGCGTTGCAGGGCGGCGGCCTGCTTCTCGAGCCGTCCGGCCTGGTCGTCGAGGGAGCGCGAGCGGCGTACCAGCTGATGGCAGTAGCCGCCGCGGGGGCATCCGGGACTGCGGGTTACACCGCGGCCGGCCGAGTCGTCGAGGGCCTGCCGGTACGTCAGGCGGGAGTCCTCGCGTTTGCGGGCGGCCTCGTCGACGAGGCGGCGGACCGCGGAGTCGTCGGCGGCCGTCTCGTCGCGCAGTTCCGCGAGGCGGGCGGTGTATCCGGCGACCGCACCACCCGAGTCGAGTTCACTGAGCTGCTCGCTGTGCACCCGGGCCAGGTGGGCGTCGATCTCGCCGCGGTACCGGGCCAGCATCAGCGGTTCGGTGATGACGATCGCGAACAGCAGCGCCAGGCTGAGCCGGCCCAGGTACAGGCCGAGCGTGGGCGGGCGCAGCAGATGCCGCGGATCGGACGACTCCAGCCGTTCGTAGCTGATGGTCACCCGGCCCACCACGGCCCGGTCGTAGGCGACCACACCGACCGCCACCAGCGGCCCGACCAGCCACTGATACCAGGGATGGGTGTAGCCGGAACTGGCGTCGATGAACGCGGCCCCGCCCACCGTCGCGTAGACGAAGTAGAGCAGGATGAAGACGCCGATCGATCGATAAAGAACGCGGTCCGAGTGCGTCGCCACACTCCGGGGATTCACGTTCGCCACCCGCAGCAGCAGGTGCCCGAGGCCCTTGCGCATGCTGCCGAGTCTTGCCGACCACCCGGCCGCCCGGCGGCGTTTTCGGCGGATCAGGCTCGCAGGACCGTCGGATCCGTGATGGTGACCCGCAGCAGGACCTTGGCCTCGACCGTCTGCTGACGCGGGTCGAGCTCGAAGGCCGCGCTGTCGTCACCCTCGGCGCCCGCTCCGGCGGCGCCGACCCGCATCGCCATCGAGTACCCGCCACCGGCGGCGTCGGCGTCCGAGATCTCGACGATGCGGTCCAGCTCGGAACCGACCGCGGCGGCGTACTCCCGGGCCCGGTCCAGGGCGTCGGTGACGGCCTCACGGCGTACATCGGCTCCGGCCCGGCTGCCCGGACGAAGCCGCCACCAGGGACCGGAGACCTGGACGGAGTCGCCGGAGGCGAGTTGCGCGAGCAGTTCGCCGAGCGAGTCGAAGTCGCGGACCGTCACGGTGGTGGTGAGGGAGCCCGAATGCATCGCGCTGCGCTCGCCGCGGCGGCGGTACTCCTGGTAGACGTGCAGGCCGGCGGTCTCCCGGCGCTCGACGGCCGGGCCGTAACGGTCAAGGATCTCGCTGACCTCCGCGGCCCGCTTGGTGAGGCGGGCGACCACGGAGGGCTTGTCGCGGTCCTTGGCGGTGACCGTCACCGAGAAGACGGCCTGCTCCGGTGGGACGTCACGGCGTGCCTCGCCGTGGACGGTCACGATCGTGGGGTCCACGGCGGGCACTCCTTCTTGCAGCGAGACGAGCTCTACAAAGTGGCGAGGCGCTCGGCCGCGGCCGACACCCGCTCGTCGGTCGCGGTCAGGGCGATTCGTACGTGTTTCGCGGCGGACGGGCCGTAGAAGGCGCCCGGAGCCGCGAGGATGCCGAGCCGGGCGAGCCGGTCGACGGTGGCCCAGCAGTCCTCGTCGCGGGTCGCCCACAGGTAGAGACCCGCCTCCGACCAGCTGATCTCGAAACCGGCCTTGAGCAGCGCCGGTCGCAGGATCTCGCGGCGGGCCGCATAGCGGTCACGCTGCTCGGCCACGTGCGTCTCGTCGGTCAGCGCGGCCACCATGGCGGCCTGCACCGGAGCCGGGACGATCATGCCGGCGTGTTTGCGCACCGTGAGCAGCTCGCCGATCAGGGCCGGGTCGCCACCGACGAACCCGGCACGGTAACCGGCCAGGTTGGAGCGCTTGGAGAGCGAGTGCACGGCCAGCACGCCGGTGTAGTCACCACCGGTCACCTCGTCGGCGAGCACCGACACCGGGGTCGTCTCCCAGCCGAGCGACACGTAGCACTCGTCGCTGACCACGGTGACGCCGCGCTCGCGGCCCCAGTCGACGACCTTGCGCAGGTGCTCGGCCGGGAGCACCTTGCCGGTCGGATTGGACGGTGAGTTGATCCAGATCAGCTTGACCCGGGGGTCGGGGCCGATCGCGGTCAGCGAGTCCGCCCGGATCACCTCGGCGCCGGCCAGGCGCGCGCCCGCCTCGTACGTCGGGTAGCAGACGGACGGGATGACGACGACGTCGCCGGGGCGCACGCCGAGCAGCGTGGGCAGCCAGGCGACCAGCTCCTTGGATCCGATCGTCGGCAGCACGCCGAGGTCACCGCTCGCCCGGCACTCCCGCGCCAGCCAACCGGCGATCGCGGCACGCAGCCGCGGCGTGCCGGCGGTCAGTGGGTAGCCGGGCGAGTCGGAGGCGTCCGCGAGGGCCTGCCGGACGGCCGCGGGGACCGGGTCGACCGGGGTGCCGATCGACAGGTCCACGATGCCGTCCGGGTGGGCGGCCGCGAGTGCCTTGGCCGGCTCCAGCAGGTCCCAGGGGAAGTCCGGCAGTGCCGACGACAGGGCGCTCAGTGTGCGTCCCCACGCGGGGGCTGGGAGAGCACGAACGGCGTGTCCTTGTCGATCTTGCCGACCTTGGAGGCGCCGCCGGGCGAACCGAGGTCCTCGAAGAACTCGTAGTTCGCGTTCGTGTAGTCCTTCCACTGCTCCGGGACGTCGTCCTCGTAGAAGATCGCCTCCACCGGGCAGACCGGCTCACAGGCCCCGCAGTCGACGCACTCATCGGGGTGGATGTAGAGCATCCGGTTGCCCTCATAGATGCAGTCGACCGGGCATTCCTCGATACATGCCTTGTCGAGAACATCGACGCAGGGCTCAGCGATGATGTAGGTCACGGGTCTTTCCCTTCAAAGCCACGCCGGAAGCCGACGACGAATTGCAGAGCCTAGTATTCCCGCCGAAGGAGGTGATGCGTGCTCCGACAGCAGGATGTGGGACACCGGGTGGTGGTACGGCGAATTGTAGGCGTAACCGGGGACCGCACGCTCTTCACGGATGCGCTCGGTGAGCTCGTGGACCTCACGGAGACCGATCTCACACTCGCCACCGACAAGGGCACCATCCGCGTGCCGCTGCGGGAGGTGCACCGGGCCAAGCGGGTCCCACCGGCGCGACGGCCCAGCGCGGCGGCCGTGATCGCTCTCGAACTCGCCGCCGACGAGGCGTGGCCGGCGCCGGTCCGCGGCCGGTTGGGCGGCTGGCTGCTGCGTGCCGCGGAGAACTGGACCGGCCGGGCCAACTCGGCGCTCGCCGTCGGCGATCCGGACCGCCCGCTCGACGCGGCCATCGACGCGGTCGTCAAGTGGTACGGCGAACGCGGCCAGCGACCTCTGATCAACGCGCCGATGCCGCTGGCCGCCCCGGTGAACGCGACCCTCGACGAGCGCGGCTGGACGAGCCGCCCGCTCACCCTGGTGCAGACCGCCTCGCTGGCCCCGATCCTGGCCGCTCCGGCCCGCACCGACCTGCCGCCGGTCGATCTGGCCGACTCCGGTGGCGACGACTGGTACACGATGGTCGCCGACCACAAGGGCGGCCTGCCGGCGGCGGCCCGGACCATCCTGAACGGCGTGCCGGACCGCGTGTTCGCCCACGTGCGCGACAGCGACGGCGAACTGCTCGCGGTGGCGCGCGGCGCGGTCAGCGGACCGGATCGCTGGCTCGGCGTGTCGCTGGTGCAGACCGCTCCGGCGGCACGCCGGCGCGGCCTGGGCGCGCATGTCGTACGAGGTCTCGCGCAGTGGGCGACGCAGCGCGGCGCGAGCCGGGCTTACCTGCAGGTGGAGGAACGGAACACGCCGGCCGTCGCGTTGTACGGCCGGCTCGGGTTCAGCACCCACCACACCTACCTGACCAGGCAGGCGCCGGACCAGGACGGGTCCTAGCGGCCGACGACCCGGCGGGGACGGACCTTGCGGGCCTCGGTGTACGCCTTCAACGCCTTGGAGCGGTAGTCGCGACCGAGCATGACGGCGATCCAGTAGCCGACCACCGTGCCCGCGATCGCGCAGCCCGAGTAGAGCCAGACCTGCGCGAAGAAGTCACCCGCACCGTTCGCGAACGGGCCGTGGCCGCTGACGAACGGTCCCACCAGAACGGTCAGGGCCATGCCGCCGAGCGCGCCGAACCCGATGTCGGGCAGCCAGACGCCCGGCTTCTCCCGCTGCGCGCGGATGAAGGTGAGCACGCCCAGGACCACCGCGATCACCGCGAACATGATGATCGAGGCCAGTCCCTGTGTGCCGCTGTCGGCGTCGTCGATGCTGAACCTGATCACCAGCCGGGCGACCACGTTGACCAGGAACAGGGCGACGGCCAGCACCGCGATCCGGAACCAGCGCTGCTGCCTCATCTCGTTCTCCTCCGAAGAGCACCGTGAATTTCTCCGGTCATCTTGGCGGATGGTGTGCGTTGATTCCTAGACACTGCCTGTGAGTTCGCTGTTTTTCTTCAACGGACTGAGGATCAGCTGGTACACGTACACCGCGAAGGTCAGACTCCCGGCCAGGATGGTCACGAGGGCCACCCAGTTCTCCCCGCCGAGCAGGTAGTCGCCCTCGGACGTCCGGCTGCTCGCGGCGAGCATCATGATCAGCGTCCAGAGCGCCCACGGCGGGCCGGCCGCCCAGCGACGACCGGTCGTGGTCACCGCGAACCAGGCGATGCCCCAGTTCGCCACGATGGTCAGCGGGACGACCAGCGGCAGCGCGGCGCCACTCCCCTCGTACGGCGAGCGGCCGTCCAGCAGCGCGCCGATCGCCCCGATCCGCAGCGAGCTCAGCTCCAGCTCGAGCAGCGCGGTGACCACGGTGGCGATGATCGAGATGCTGACGCCGGCCGCCCGGATGACGACGTCCAGCGCCGTCGACGTCTCCCGTTGCGGGCCGCCGGTCGCGGGCCAGGGCACGGGGACCGGCGCGGTCTCGGGTGCCGCCTCCGGGCCGGTCATCTCTCCGCCACGTCGAGGCCGCTGAACAGGTCGTCCTCCCAGTCGAACGGGCCCGACACGACGCCGCGCTCGCCCTTGACGAGGGTGTAGTACTCCACGCCCATGAACTCGCCGCCGAAGTCACCGGCGATGCCGTACAGCCAGGAGTTGTCCGGAATCTGGGTGGCGTGGGCGCGCATCGCCGCGGTCTTCTCGGCGTAGTGGTCGGTGCCGTCGATGCGGGCCGCGATGGCCTCGTCGGGCGTGCCGAACGGCAGGTCCTCGACCTTCTCCACCTCGGCGAACGGGTTGCTCTCCGAATCGCGGAACGCCTCCATGCCGTCGAGCAGCACGGACAGCGGCATCGCCGTCCAGTAGATCTTGGACGGGCCGTCCTCGCCGGCCAGCTCCGCGGCGCGCATCGCGACCCGGTGGGCCTGGATGTGGTCGGGATGACCGTAGAAGCCGTTCTCGTCGTACGTGATCATCACCTGTGGCTTGATCTCGCGCATGATCTCGACCAGGTGGGCGGCCGCCTCGTCCAGATCGGCGCCCCAGAACGCACGTGGGTGCTCGTTGGTGGGCAGGCCCATCATGCCGGAGTCGCGATAGCGGCCGACGCCGCCGAGCATCCGGTGGTCGGTGACACCCAGCGCGGCACAGGCGCGTTCCCACTCCACCAGGCGGTAACCGCCGAGCTGGTCGGAGTGCGCGGCGCCGAGCTGCTCCAGAGCCGGCACGTGGATCTCACCCTCCTCACCGAGGGTGCAGGTCACCAGGGTCACGTGGGCACCGGACGAGACATAGTGCGCCATGGTCGCGCCGGTGCCGATCACCTCGTCGTCGGGGTGCGCGTGAACCAGCAGCAGGCGTCGGGCGGGCAACTCTTCAGTCACGGCGGATACTGTACGCGCGACCACCGACAGGTTCGCTTCACCAGCCCGCGGTTTGCCCGGCGCGAGTCGCCCCGATCGGCGATGCTGGGGCCGTGGAGCATCCGTACGCCGTGACCGTCGGGGCCGATGGTGCCCGAGTCGTGTTCCTCCGCTCGTCGGAACTCTGGCAGCTCGACCTCCCCGCCGGGGTGGAGCGCCGGGTGGTGGACGGGCCGGTCGGCTCGTACGCGACCGACCGCGACGCCCGGGTGGCCGCCGTGATCCGGGGCGGGCGGCTGTTCCGGGCCGATCTCGTCACCGGCGCCGTCACCGGCGTTCCGGCCGCCGGGCCCGCCTTCGACGCCCGGCCCGATCCGCTCGGCGGCTCCATCGGGTACATCACCGATCCGGACGGGGCGGCGTCGCTGCACGTCACCGGGCCGGAGGGCGACCGGCTGCTGGCCGGCGAGCCGGGCAACGCGTGGCGCGAACACGGCGGGACGATCTCGTGGGGGATGCCGGGTGCGTACGCGAGCGAGTTCGGGCGTACCCGGGGATGGTGGTGGTCGCCGGACGGCACGCAGATCCTTGCCGTTCGCAGCGCCCGGACGGTCAGCCTGCATCTTCTCGACCTGGACTACGGCTGGGTCGACGTGCACTGGGACCGGGAGACATACCCGCATCTGGCCCAGGTCCGCTGGGTCGGCGGCGGCCCGCTCATCACCGTGCTGCGCCGGATGCAGCAGCACGGCCTCGTCCTCTCGATCGATCCGCGGACCGGCGAGACGCAGGTGCACGCCGAGCTGGCCGACGCCCGCTGGGTGGAGCCGATCCCGGGCACGCCACGGCATCTGCCGGACGGCCGGGTGCTGGTCGGCGGAGAGCTGGCGCACGACGGCTTCGACGCCCGATGCCTCTTCGCCGACGGCAGCCTGCTGACGCCGCCCGGTCTCTACGTCCGCCGGGTGGCCGGGACGCTGCCGCGCTCCGGCGGTCCGGCCGGGGCGCCGGATCTGATCGTCGAGGGCAGCATGGGCGATCCGGCGGTCCGCGAGGTGCTGCGGGTGCGCACCTCGCTCGGTGGCGGCGGGCCGGAGGTCACCCGCGTCGCCGTGCTGACCGGCGACGACCGGGTCACCGTGGGCGGTGACGTAATGGTCGCCGGGAACCGGGTGTGGCACGGCGACCGGGTCATCACGCTGCGGTCGGACCGGCCCGGACCGTCCGGCCGGCCCGCGCCCGCGTTCGAGCGGGTCACCGATCGCCGGCTTCCGGCAGCGGTCCTCTACCCCACCGGCCACGTCGGCGGGACCCGGCTCCCGGTGCTGGTAACCCTCGGCGACGGGCCGGGCCACCAGCAGGTCCTTGCGGACCCGGGGACGTGGGTGGAGCGACGGCGGTTCGCCGACTCCGGCTTCGCGGTGGTCAGTGTCGATTCCCGGGGTACGCCCGGAGTGGCGCCCAGCTTCGAGAAGGCGGTCCACCGGCGGCTCGCCGACGTGGTGCTCTCGGACCACGCCGACGCCCTGCTGGCGCTGCACGGCAAGCATCCCGACCTCGATCTCGGCCGGGTGGCGGTGCTCGGAGCCGGGCTGGGCGGGTGGCTGGCAGCGCTCGCCGTGCTGCGCCGGCCGGAGGTGTTCCACCGGGCGGTGGCCCGCCGGCCGGTCACCGACTGGTCGCAGGTTCCGGCGCCGGTGGCCGAGCGCTATCTGGGTGACCGGGCCGACTCCCCGGACGTATATTCGCACCACTCGCTGCGCGAGGCCGGGTCCTCCCCGGACGTGCTGCTGGTCGGTGCCGAGCTGGACGGCTTCCGGTCGTGTCCGGCCGCGACCCTCGAGGAGGAGCTGACCTTCCTGAAAGAGTGGTAGTCGCCCGTAGGATGTCATGGAGCATGATGCCGTGAGACACCTGCCGATGGACAAGGCGGGAGACGCCATGACGACCCCCCTCCACCTCGACAAGCAGACCTGGACCGAGTCGGAGTTCCTGGCCATCGGCGAAACGCCCGAGCTGGTGGATCCCAGGACCGCGACACTTCAGGTCTATGCGCTCGTCGAGGGAAAGTATGTGGAGCACGCCACCGGTGCTCCCGGTTTGCCTCTGACACTTACCGAGCCGGTGGCGGTGACCATCGATCCGGCGGATCTGCTGCCGCCTCGCTGAAACTGTCGTACCCGGCGCATAGGGTCGGGTCATGACCCACTTCGATGAGGCGGGGGCGGCAGTGCAGGCCGCACTCGACGCGGGCGCACGCTATGCCGACGCCAGGGTGATGATCAGACGATCCGAGACCATGTCGGCCCGTGACGGTGACGTCGAGGACCTCGGCTTCGACGAGAGTTCCGGGCTGGGAGTGCGGGCTCTGGTCGGCTCCAGCTGGGGCTTCTACGCCGTGCCTGATCTCTCTGAATCCTCAGCCCGTGCGGCCGGGAGGCGCGCCGCCCAGATCGCCGCCGCCAGCGCCGCGGTCCCGGGCTCCCCCACCGATCTGATGCCGTCCCGGGCCGTGACCGCGAGCTGGGCCAGCGACTGCGTGATCGATCCGCTGAGCGTGCCGCTCTCCGACAAGGGTGACCTGCTGGTCCGGGCGACCGCCGCGGCGAAGGCCGCGGGCGCCGACGTGGCCGAGGCCAACTATGCCGTCTGGGACACCCGCAAGTGGTTCGTCTCCAGCGAGGGCCATCGCATCGACCAGCACATCCGCGAGTGCGGCGCCGGTGTCACGGCGATCGCGATCGGCGACGGCGAGGTGCAGCGGAGGTCCTGGCCGTCGCACCGTGGCCAGTTCGGCACCCGGGGCTGGGAGCTGGTCGACGAGATCGACCTGGTCGGCAACGCCCCACGGATGGCCGAGGAGGCCCGGGCCCTGCTGACCGCGCCGCTCTGCCCGGCCGGCGAGACCGATCTGGTGCTCGGCGGCGAGCAGCTGGCCCTGCAGATCCACGAGTCGGTGGGGCACGCCATCGAGCTGGACCGGATCCTCGGCTGGGAGGCCGCGTTCGCCGGCACGAGCTGGCTCGATCTGAGTCTGCTCGGTTCGCTGCGCTACGGGTCCGAGTTGATGAACATCACGATCGACCCGACGTTCCCGGGTGCGCTCGGCAGCTTCGGGTTCGACGACGAGGGCACACCGGCGGCGAAACGGCACGCGGTCCGCGACGGGCTGTGGGTGGGGGTGCTGGCCGGGCGTGACTCGGCGGCGGTCGCCGGGCTCGACTACGCGGGCAGTGTCCGGTCGGACGGCTGGTCCCGGCTGCCGATGGTGCGGATGACCAATGTCGGCCTGGAGCCGGGGCCACACACGCTCGACGAGATCGTCGCGGCCACCGACGACGGCGTATTCATGGACATCAACCGGTCCTGGTCGATCGACGACCGGCGGCTCAACTTCCAGTTCGGCTGTGAGTACGGCTACGAGATCAAGAACGGGAAGCTGGGGCGGATGCTGCGCAACCCGACCTACACCGGGATCGGGCCACGGTTCTGGCAGTCGATGGACATGCTGTCCAGCGAGACGATCGCGTGGGGCACCCCCAACTGCGGCAAGGGTCAGCCCGGCCAGATCGGCCACACCGGTCATCCGGCAGCGCCGGCCCGGTTCAAGAACGTTCGGGTGGGGGTGCGCGGATGAGCCGCCCGGCGGGTTCCCCCATGGTCCCTTTCCTCCCGGCAGCCGATGACGCCCCCGCGGCTCCCCTCCTTCCCGCTGACCGCCCGGTTCCGGCGGCTCCCTTCCCTCCCGCAGTCCCTTCCGCTCCCTCGGCTCCCACCGCCGACCGCCTGGCGCCGGCAGCCCTCTTCCCGCCCGTGAGTCGCCCCGCTCCCTCAGCTGTCCCCACCGACCGCCCGGTTCCGGGGGCTCCCTTTTCTCCTGCCGGCCACCGTGCTCCCGCGGCTCCCCCTCCTCCCGTTGACCGTCCGCTTCCGGCGGCTCTCTTTCTTCCTGCAAGCCGTCTTTCTTCTGGAGCGGAGGTGCCGGCATGAGCGGCGAGGGTGGGCGCGCGGGTGCCGAGCTGGAGCTGGCCGCCCGGGTGATCGAGATCGTCCGTGAGCTGGCCGGGCGGTCGGCGGAGGCCGAGGTCAACGTCCGGCACGACGCCGAGGCGCTGACCCGGTTCGCGAACTCGCGGATCCATCAGAACGTGGCCTCGGCGGTGACCGGCGTCCGGTTGCGGCTGCACGCAGACGGCCGCACGGCCGGCGGCTCGACCACGGTGACCAGCGCCGACGGCCTGCGGACACTGGTCGAGCGGACGCTCGCAGCGGTGCGGGTCTCGCCGGTCGACCGATCGTGGGCGGGCCTGGCGCCGCCCGTGCCGCTGCGGTTGTCGGCCGGGCACCCGGGTTCGGGCGAGCGGTCCGGGCTGGCGTTCGGGTTCGACGAGGCGACCGCACGGGCCGATCCGGCCGAGCGCGCCGCGCGGGTCGGTGACTTCGTGCGGGCGGCCGGCGGGCTGGAGACGGCCGGATACTGCCGCACGGTCTACGTGTCCGCGGCCTTCGCAAACAGCGCGGGCCAGGCCGTCGAGGGCCGCACGGCGGAGGCCGCGATGGACGGCATCGCCCGCTGTGACGGGGCCGACGGGGTGGCCCGGCTGGCCGCCGCCCGGCTGGCCGATCTGGACGGCGCGGTGCTCGGTGCCCGGGCGGCCGCGAAGGCGCGGGCAGCCCGCGGACCGGTGGAGCTGCCACCCGGCGCCTACGAGGTGGTGCTCGAGCCGGACGCGGTCCGTGACGTCCTGGAGAACCTGGCGGTCTTCGGCTTCGACGGCAAGGCCCACCACCAGAAGCAGAGCTTCGCCGAGCTGGGCAAGGAGCAGTTCGACCCGTCGGTGACCATCGTGGACGAGCCGCTCGGCAGCCGCGACGAGCCGGCCTCCGACCTGCCGTTCGACGACGAGGGCACACCGCGCCGCACACTGGTGCTGGTCCGCGACGGGGTGACCACCGCGGTGACGCACGACCGCACCTCGGCCGCGTCGGCCGGCGCCGAGTCGACCGGGCACGCCTCGCCGGTGTCCCGCTCGTGGGGTCCACGGGCCACCCACGTACGCCTGGAGGCGGCCCCGTTGCCCGGCTCCGGCCCGGGGACCGGCGGCACCGGGGTGATCGTCGGCTCGGCCGCTCCGCTGGTCGCCGGGATGCGCCGGGGGCTCCTGATCACCGACCTCTGGTACACCCGGGTGCTCGACCCGAAGACGCTGGTGATCACCGGCCTGACCCGCAACGGAGTCTGGCTGGTGGAGGACGGCGAGATCGTCTCGCCGGTGAGCAACGTGCGGTTCACCCAGTCCTATCCGCGGGCGCTCGGCCCGGGGCAGGTGCTCGGGATCGGCTCCGAGACGGTGCTGCTGCCGGAGTCGTGGGGTCGTGCCCGCTATGCCGCTCCGGCCCTGCACCTGGCCGGTTGGAACGTCACCGGGAACGCCTCGGGATAGATCAACTACTCCATTGGCGATGATCTCTACGCGGCAGGATGATGTTTTTGTGACCCAGTCCGCAAAGAGTCTGACCTTCGGCGTAACGTGTGCCCCACATCACTGTCGCGGTGCGACGGCGGAGTGGGGCATCACTGTGCCCTGACCTCGTCGGACGCGACCCTGCACACGGCACTGTCAGGGAGATGGAATGACGACGACGGCAACGACGCCGGGCGGCGGCAAGGCGCGCGCGGCGATCGCGGCGCGAACCTTGCGTACCGACCGGTGGTGGCTCGCGCCTCTGGTGACCTTTATCGGACTGGGCGCGTGGGTCACCTACGCCACCGTCCGGGTGTTCATGCACGACTGGTTCTTCGTACCGGAGTACCACTATCTGACCCCGTTCTATTCGCCCTGCATCACCGACCTGTGCACTGGCGAGGCGGCGATGTTCGGCACCCCGCTGCCGAGCTTCTTCCTGCTCCCGGAGGCGGCTTTCACGCTGCCGTTCCTGCTGCTGTTCCGGCTGACCTGCTACTACTACCGGAAGGCGTACTACCGGGCGTTCTGGCTGTCGCCGCCGGCGTGTGCGGTCCCGGACGGGCACAAGAGCTACTCCGGTGAGACCCGCTTCCCGCTGATCTTCCAGAACGCTCACCGGTACGCGTTCTACGCCGCCGTGATCATCTCGGTGATCAACACCTGGGACGCGGTGGTGGCCCAGAAGACCGGGCTCGGCCTCGGCAACATCATCCTCTGGGTCAACGTGATCATGCTGTGGGCGTACACGCTGTCCTGCCACTCGTGCCGGCACATCGCCGGGGGCCGACTCAAGCACTTCTCCAAGCACCCGGTGCGTTACCGCTTCTGGACGTTCGTGTCCAAGCTCAACACCCGCCACATGCAGCTGGCCTGGATCACGCTCGGCACGCTGGCGCTGACCGATTTCTACATCATGGGTCTCGCCGCCGACTGGTTCAACGACCTGCGCATCATCAACTGAGGGACGGCGTGATGAGCACGAAGATCGAACGACACCTGTACGACGTCGTCGTGATCGGTGCCGGTGGCGCCGGCCTGCGCGCGGCGATCGAGGCACGGATGGCCGGCAAGCGCACGGCGATCATCTCCAAGTCGCTGTTCGGCAAGGCGCACACGGTCATGGCCGAGGGCGGCGCAGCAGCCGCCATGGGCAACGTGAACAGCAACGACAACTGGATGGTCCACTTCCGCGACACCATGCGGGGCGGCAAGTTCCTGAACAACTTCCGGATGGCGGAGCTGCACGCCAAGGAGGCGCCGGAGCGGATCTGGGAGCTGGAGACGTACGGCGCGCTCTTCGACCGGACCAAGGACGGCAAGATCTCGCAGCGCAACTTCGGCGGCCACGAGTACCCTCGTCTCGCGCACGTCGGCGACCGGACCGGTCTGGAACTGATCCGGACCCTGCAGCAGAAGATCGTGTCGCTGCAGCAGGAGGACTTCGCCGAGACCGGCAGCTACGACTCCCGGATCCGGGTCTTCCAGGAGACCACGATCACCGAGCTGCTGCTCGACGGCGACCGGGTGGCCGGGGCGTTCGGCTACTACCGGGAGTCCGGTGAGTTCGTCCTCTTCGAGGCGCCGGCCGTGGTGCTGGCCACCGGCGGTGTCGGCCGCAGCTACAAGGTCACCTCGAACTCCTGGGAGTACACCGGCGACGGCCACGCGCTGGCCCTGCGCGCCGGGGCGACCCTGATCAACATGGAGTTCCTGCAGTTCCACCCGACCGGCATGGTCTGGCCGCCCAGTGTGAAGGGCATCCTGGTCACCGAGTCGGTCCGCGGCGACGGCGGGGTGCTGCGCAACTCCGAGGGCAAGCGGTTCATGTTCGACTACGTCCCCGACGTCTTCCGCAAGCAGTACGCGGAGACCGAGGAGGAGGCCGACCGCTGGTACACCGACGCCGACAACAACCGGCGCCCGCCCGAGCTGCTGCCCCGCGACGAGGTGGCACGGGCCATCAACAGCGAGGTCAAGGCCGGCCGGGGCAGCCCGGCGGGCGGTGTCTTCCTGGACATCGCGAGCCGCATGCCGGCCGAGCAGATCATCCGGCGGCTGCCGTCGATGCACCACCAGTTCAAGGAGCTGGCGGACGTCGACATCACGAAGGAGCCGATGGAGGTCGGTCCGACCTGTCACTACGTGATGGGCGGCGTCGAGGTCGAACCCGACACGGCCGCGGCACTCGGCACGGTGCAGGGCCTGTTCGCGGCCGGCGAGGTGTCCGGCGGCATGCACGGGTCGAACCGTCTCGGCGGCAACTCGCTCTCCGACCTGCTCGTCTTCGGTAAGCGGGCGGGTGAGCACGCGGCCGCTTATGTGGACGCGCTGCGCGTACGGCCGAAGCCTTCGAAGGTCGACGTCGCGAGTGCCGTCGAGGTGGCACTCGCTCCTCTCGTGCGTGAGGGCGGCGAGAACCCGTACACGCTGCAGAATGATCTTCAGGCCGTGATGGGTGACCTCGTCGGCATCATCCGGCGCGAGGGTGAACTGAGTGACGCTCTCAAGCGCCTTCAGGAGCTTCGGGTACGCGTCGCGAACGTCGGTGCTGCCGGCGGCCGGCGATACAACCCTGGCTGGCATCTCGCCATCGACCTGCGCAACATGCTGGTCGTCTCGGAGTGCACGGCCAAGGCGGCCCTCGAGCGGGAGGAGTCGCGCGGCGGTCACACCCGCGAGGACTTCCCGAAGATGAGTCCCGAGTGGCGGCGCGTCAACCTCGTCTGCTCGCTCGAGGAGTCCGGCGAGGTGCTCCTGGAACGCAAGCCGGTGCCACGCATGCGCGACGAGCTGTTCAACCTGTTCGACCGCAGTGAGCTGGCCAAATACGTGACCGAAGAAGAACTGGCCGAGGTGGAGGCAGAGTGAAACGCCGATTCCGTGTCTGGCGCGGCGACGCGTCCGGCGGCGACCTGCGCGACTTCGACGTCGAGGTGAACGAGGGTGAGGTCGTCCTCGACATCATCCACCGGCTGCAGGCCACCGAGACACCTGACCTGGCCTGCCGGTGGAACTGCAAGGCCGGCAAGTGCGGCTCCTGCTCCATGGAGATCAACGGCAAGCCGCGACTCGGCTGCATGACCCGGATGTCGACGTTCGAGGAGAACGAGACGATCACGATCACCCCGATCCGGACCTTCCCGGTGATCCGTGACCTGGTCACCGACGTCTCCTTCAACTACGAGAAGGCACGCGAGACCCCCGCGTTCGCCCCTCCGGCCGGCGTCGCCCCCGGCGAGTACCGGATGCAGCAGGTCGACGTGGAACGCAGCCAGGAGTTCCGGAAGTGCATCGAGTGCTTCCTCTGCCAGAACACCTGCCACGTGATCCGCGACCACGACGAGAACAAGCCGGCCTTCTCCGGCCCGCGCTACTTCATCCGGGCCGCCGAGCTGGACATGCACCCGCTCGACTCGCTCGAGGACCGCAAGGAGTACGCGCAGTCCAGCCAGGGCCTCGGCTTCTGCAACATCACCAAGTGCTGCACCGAGGTCTGCCCCGAGCACATCAAGATCACCGACAACGCGATCATCCCGATGAAGGAACGCGTCGTCGACCGGCGGTACGACCCGCTCGTCTGGCTGGGCCGCAAGATCTTCCGCCGTGATCAGCTGGAGAACATGGCCCCCAGCTCGACGGTCGGCGTCGCCGGCACCTCCGGCGGCGTCCCGAACTCCAGCGTGCGCCCTCCGGAGAACGCCCCGACCGGCCCCGACGGCCACCTGGACGTCTCCGAGCTGCTGGCTCCCCAGCAGGGCGGCATGTCCCCGTTCGGCGATGACATGACCTTCCCGATGGCACCCGAGCAGGTCACCTACCACCACCCGGACCCCGATCGACCCGCTGGCCACTAGCCTTCCGGCGCTTCTCCGGGCGGGCGTTTCACCCTTTTCGGTGGTACGGGGTGAAGCGTTCCGCCCTTTGCCGTGTATGCGCTCGCCGGCCCGGCGGACCGGGCGGCCTACAGTCGCGGTGTGCCCTCCCTCGTGACGCCCGCGCTGCCCGCGGGCTCCCTGGCCTCGACGGATCAGCCCGACATCACCGGCGACGGCGTACTGCTCCGACCCTGGCACGCCGACGACCACGAGGCGGTGGTGGCGGCCTTCACCGATCCGGCGATCCAGCAGTGGCACGCCCGGACCGTCACCGACGACGAAGCCGGCGACTGGATCGGGCAGTGGCCGCAACGCTGGCAGGCGGAGACCGCCGCCTCCTGGGCGGTGATCGACGACGGCGTGGTGGCCGGCCAGATCGGCCTGCGCCGCATCGACCTCGACGAGGGGCTGGCCTCCATCTCCTACTGGGTGTTACCCGAGGCCCGTGGCCGCCGTGTCGCCCCGCGGTCCCTGACGGCGCTGACCACATGGTCGTTCGCGACACTGGGCCTGCATCGCCTGGAACTCAGCCACTCCACGGCCAACCTCTCGTCGTGCCGGGTGGCCCAGCGCTGCGGCTACCTTCCGGAGGGCGTCAAGCGGGGCGAGGCCCTCCACGCGGACGGCTGGCACGACATGCACGCACACGCCCGACTGGCCTCCGACCCAGCGGCCTGACGCTCTGCCGCCACCCGCCCGCCGTTCTCTCGCAGATCTTGTGCGTTTCGGGCGATACGTCCCGCCCGAAGGTCACCAGATCGGCGGCGAGGGCGGCGGCTCAGTCGCCGTCGGTGGTGGCGGGCGGCCGCCCGGTCAGCCACAGGTCGAGGCCGTCGAGGATGCGGTCCAGCCCGAAGACGAAGCTCTCGTCGAAGACGCGGTCCGGCTGCATGTCGATGACGCCGTCCTCCTCCCGCCACCGCGCGTACTCCGGATACTGCTCGGCGGTCTTCTCCATGAACGGCTCGAGCGACTTCCGCAGCTCGGCGGCGCTCTTGCCGGACCTGCGGATGGCGGCGCCGACCGCGGCCTCCGTGGTGGCCGCCCCGATCACGTGCGCCGTGATCAGCGAGTGCACGTGCGACAGCGTCGGCCCGGTGAACCCGGCGGCGGACAGCAGGGCCACGCTGCGGTTGCTCATCCGCAGCACGTTGGGCCCGATGGTCGGCCTGGTCCCGAGCTGCCCGATCACCCATGGGTGGCGCAGCAGCATGGTCCGCAACCCATTGGCCAGGACCGAGACCCCGATCCGCCAGGGCGTGTCCCCGACCTCGGGCACGTAGACCTCTCCCATCACCTCGTCGACGGCCAACTCGAGCAGGTCGTCCTTGGTGGCGACATGCCAGTAGAGCGAGGTGGCGCCGGAGCCGAGCCGGGCACCGAGGCGCCGCATGCTCAGTCCGGCCGCGCCCTCGGCGTCGAGTAGCTCGATCGCCGCACGCACGATCTGCTCCCGGCTGAGGGTGGGCTGACCGGTACGGGCACGCGCGGGGCGGGTCCACACCGAGTCGGTGAAGTCGGCCATGCAGCCATCCTAAAGGGGATCGCACACTGTTCGAGTCCACTGGTACGGTGTTCGAGTCCTGCCGAACACTGTACGAGAGAGGAATTTCGATGGTCGAACGTCATCCACGCCGCTGGCTGATCCTCGGTGTGCTCTGCCTGAGCCTGCTGGTGGCCGTGGTGGACAACATGGTGCTCAACATCGCGATCCCGGCACTCATCCGCGACCTGGGCGCGAGCACCGCCGACATTCAGTGGATCATCGACGCTTACATCCTGGTCTTCGCCGGCGCCCTGCTGACAGCCGGCAGCCTCTCCGACCGGCATGGCCGGCGCCTCGGCCTCGTCATCGGCCTCACCGTCTTCGGCGGAGCCTCAGCCCTGGCCACCATCTGCCAGACACCCGGTCAACTGATCACGGTCCGCGGCCTGATGGGGCTCGGGGCGGCCTTCCTCATGCCGGGCACGCTCGCCATCCTCACCACGGTCTTCGCCGAGGACGAGCGCAAGAAGGCGATCGCGATCTGGAGCTCGGTGCTGATGCTCGGCGCCCTGGGCGGTCCGACGCTGGGCGGCCTCCTGCTGGAGCACTTCTGGTGGGGATCGGTCTTCCTGCTGAACATCCCGATCGCCATCCTCGGCATCGTGGCCGCGCTGGTCATCATCCCGGAGTCACGGGGCCCGGCCGGACGGCCCGACACCGTGGGCGCACTGCTCTCCACGATCGGGATGACCGCGCTGGTCTGGGGCGTGATCTCGGCACCCGAGCACGGCTGGGAGTCACTCCGCACGAGTGGCGGCTTCGCCGTCGCCGCGATCGCGCTGACCGGTTTCATCGTGTGGGAGCGCCGCGTCGCCGAGCCGATGCTGCCCATGTCGCTCTTCCGGGATCGCAATTTCCGCGGCGCCAGCCTGTCTCTGGTTCTGCTGTCCTTCTCGGCTGGTGGCGTCATGCTGGCGATCACGCAATACCTCCAGTTCGTCCTCGGATACGAGCCGATCAAGGCAGGTGCCGCCTTCATCCCGATGCTCGTGACGACGATGGTGTTCAACGGCGTCGGCGTGGTGGTGGACAAACGATTCGGCGCACGGGTGGCGCTGTCGGCCGGCCTGCTGCTGGTCGCGGGCGGTTTCGCGGTGCTCGCGTCGCTGGGCCCGGCCGACGGTTACCTCACCCTCGCCACCGCCCTGGTCATCATCGGGATGGGCAGCGGCGTGGCCTCGCCGGCCGCGGTGGGCACGCTGCTCGGTGCGCTGCCGCCGGAACGGGCCGGCGTCGGGTCGGCGGTCAACGACACGGTGCAGCAGATCGGGACGGCGCTCAGCGTGGCCGTGCTCGGCAGCGTGCTGACCACGGCCTATCGCGCGTCGATGCCGGAGGATGTGGCCGGCCCGGCGCGTGACTCACTGGGGGACGCTCTGGGTGTGGCGACCGCGACCGGGAACGCGCGGCTGGCGGACGCGGCACGGACCGCTTTCGTCGAGGCCATCGCGGTCACCTCTCTCATCGGCGTGGCGGGTGGCATCGCGGCGGCGATCCTGGCCGCCGCGATGCTGCGCCCGAAGCCTGCCACGGTTCCGGAGGCAGCCGGCCCGTTGTCCACAGAAGCCGAAACAGCGAAGAAGTTATCCACAGATTCGGCCTCCCAGCCCGCCGGAGTCGAACGTCAGTACTAACATCGCGGCATGACCAGCACGTACCAGCCTTCATTGCTCGATCTGATGGCCGGCCCGGCCTCCGAGCCGGGTGAGGCGGTCCAGTCACTGACCGGCCACCTCACCCGGCATCAGCTCACCGCAGGCGCCTGGGTCGACGTGCTTCCCGGATGGCTGCACGGCTCCGATGCGGTCTTCGAGACCCTGCTCGGCATCGACTGGCGGGCCGAGCGACGCCGGATGTATGACGACGTCGTCGACGTCCCCCGGCTTCTGCGGTGGTTCGGCCCACGGGAGCCGCTGCCACATCCCGCACTGACCGCGGCGAAAGCCGAGCTCAACCGGCACTACGCGGACGAGTTGGGCGAGGATTTCGTGACCGCGGGCATGTGCCTCTATCGCGACGGGCGCGACAGCGTGGCCTGGCACGGCGACACCATCGGCCGGTCCGCGACCGAGGACACGATGGTCGCCATCGTCTCGTTCGGCTCGCCCCGCAACCTCCTGCTCCGACCACGCGCCGGCGGGCACGAGACGCTGCGATTCCCCCTCGGCCACGGCGACCTGATCGTGATGGGCGGCTCCTGTCAGCGCACCTGGGAACACGCCGTGCCGAAGACCGCGAAACCGGTCGGACCACGCGTCAGCGTGCAGTTCCGCCCGCACGGCGTGGCCTGACCGGAAACCCGCGGGTAACAGGGGCATTGCAAGTGGTTGACGAGTCCGCCGAGAAAGTTACACTCCAAGTGTAAATAGTTGAGGCTCCATCTCCCACACAGGACATTCACCGGTCCGGTGAGGCGGCCATGTCAACAGAACCCCCGCTCAAGGAGCTTGCGCTCCACGACATCAGCGTCCGCTTCGGCGGTCTGACCGCTCTCGACAACGTCTCTCTGCGCGTGGCGCCGGGGCGGATCGTGGGCGTCATCGGGCCGAACGGCGCGGGCAAGACCACCCTTTTCAATGTCATCTGTGGTTTCGTGCAGCCGACCTCCGGGTCGCTCACGCTCGACGGGCAACCATGGCGACCCCGACCACACCACCTGAGCCGTCTGGGGATCGCCCGGACACTTCAGGGTGTCGGCCAGTTCGGCGGCATGACGGTGCTGGAGAACGTGATGGTCGGCGCCCGGCACCGGCACGCGGAGTCCGAGGCGCTCGCCGCTCTCGAGCGGTGCGGCGTCGCACGCTACGCGGCCGCCTATCCGGGCGCGCTGCCGTACGCGATCCGTAAACGCATCGAGCTGGCTCGCGCCCTGGTGGCCAAGCCACGCATCCTGATGCTCGACGAACCGGCCGGTGGCCTGGACTCCGACGAGATCGCCTGGCTCGGCGGCCTGATCAAGGAGACCGGCACCACCGTGCTGCTGGTCGAACACCACATGGATCTGGTGATGTCGGTCTGCGACGAGATCCTGGTGCTCGACTTCGGCAAGCCGATCGCGCTGGGCTCGCCGGCCGAGATCAGCGAGAACCCCAAGGTCACCGAGGCCTATCTCGGCGCGGCGGCCTGACCCGTAATCCTGTGGCACCGCACGTCACCAGGGCCGGACCGGCCTCTGAGGCGCGGCGGCCCGACCCGTACCACCGCACTTCGCCAGGGGCCCTCACCGGCCCCTGACCTCACATATCCGAAAGCCGGTGATCACCCGGCTTCCTTCGGCGTACCCCGAAATCGAGGTTCGGCGTACCCGGAGAACGAGGCTCGGCGTACCCGAGAACGAAGGAGGAGCGCCGATGATCACGCGTACCCCGGAACCGGCGGGAGGCGACCGGTGAGCGGCGCGTTGCTGCAGGTCGAAGGTCTCACCGCCGGGTACGGCGCGGCCCCGGTCCTGCACGATGTGGACCTCGCCGTCCAACCGGGAGAGATCGTCGCCGTGCTCGGGGCGAACGGCGCCGGCAAGACGACACTCCTGCGCACCCTGTCCGGCCTGGTCCGCAGCAGTCAGGGCCGGGTCCTGCTGGACGGCGAGGACCTCGCGGGCACCAAAGTGGAGCACCTGGTCCGGCGGGGCATCGCCCACGTACCGGAGGGCCGCGGCGTCGTCACCGAACTGACCGTCGACGAGAACCTGCGGCTGGGCGGCCTGTGGCGGCGCGACCGTGCCGACGCCAAGAAGGCGCTCGACGAGGTCTACGAGCTGTTCCCACCGCTGGCGCAGCGCCGGACGTTCGCCGGGCACCAGCTGTCCGGCGGCGAGCGGCAGATGCTGGCGCTCGGCCGGGCCCTGGTCGCGCGGCCGCGCCTGCTGCTGCTCGACGAGCCGTCGCTCGGTCTCGCGCCGAAGGTGACCCGGCACATCATGACCCTGCTTCGTGACCTGCGGGAACGCACCGGACTGGCGGTTCTGCTGGTCGAGCAGAACGTACGCAGCGCGCTCTCCATCGCCGACGAGGGCGTGGTCCTGTCGCTGGGCCGGGTGGTGGTGCGCAACAAGGCCGAGGTGCTCCGCGACGACGCCGACCTCCGTCACGCCTACCTGGGGTTCTGATGAGCGAATTCATCTATCTGACTTTCGACGGGCTCAGCCGCGGTCTCGTCTATGCGGCGTTCGCGCTGGCCCTGGTGCTGATCTGGCGGGCCGCCCGGATCGTCAACTTCGCCCAAGGCGCGATGGCGGTGGCCGCGGTCTACGTCGCCTACTCGGTCACGAACGCGACCGGGTCGTACTGGCTCGGGTTCGTGGTGGCGCTGCTGGCCGGCCTGGTGCTGGGCGTGACCGTCGAGCGGGTGGTGATGCGGTTCGTGGACCACTCGTCACCGCTCAACGGCGTGGTGGTGGCCCTCGGTCTGGTCCTGATCATCCAGGGCACCCTCGGCATCATCTACGGCAACGAGTACCTCCCGGTCGAGACGCCGTTCAGCCGGGACGCCTTCGAGGTCGGCGGGGTCGCGATGCTGTCCCGCTACGACCTGTTCGTCATCGCGGCGGTGGGCACCGTGGTCGTGCTGCTCACGCTTCTCTTCACGCGTACGGCGGTCGGCCTGCGCATGCGGGCGGCGGCCTTCGCGCCGGACGTGTCACGGCTGCTCGGCGTCTCGGTGGGCGGCATGTTGACGCTCGGCTGGGCGCTGGCGGCGGGCGTCGGCTCGCTCGCCGGGATGCTCGTCGTCCCCACCGAGCTGGGCGTGCACCCGACGGCGATGGACGTGGTGTTCATCTCGGCGTTCGCGGCCGCGGTGGTGGGCGGGCTCGACAGCCCGATCGGCGCGGTGGTCGGCGGGCTCGTCGTCGGGCTCCTGCTGTCGTACGTCAGCGGATACATCGACGTCACGGTCGCCCCGATGGCCGTCCTGGCCCTGCTCGTGGTCGTCCTGCTCGGCAGGCCGGGCGGGCTGTTCTCCAGCTCGAAGGCGAGGGTGGCATGACCGCGATCGAGGCTCGGCCCGCAACGAGCACGAAGACCATGCCCGGAGCACCACGCAGACGGCGCGTGCATCCAGCGATAGTGATCGTGGTCGGCGCCGTGCTGGTGGTGGCACTGACCTACGTGCTGCCACCGTTCCGCAACTACCAGCTGGCCACTGTCGGCGCCTACTTCTGCGTGACGGCGGGCCTGACCGTCCTGACCGGACTGAACGGGCAGTTGTCGCTGGGCCACGGCGCGTTGATGGCTACCGGCGCCTACACGCTGGCGCTGTCGCAGAACAAGTGGGAGAACCTGCCGCTCAGCTTCGCGCTCGCGGTGCTGGTGACAACGGCGGTGGGAGCGGTGATCGGCCTGGCCGCTGCCCGTCTGCGCGGTCCCTACCTGGCCGGGCTGACGCTCGCCGTGGCGATCGTGGTGCCGTCGGTGACCAGCACGTTCGACGAGACGTTCAACAGCGATCAGGGCCTGTCGGTGATGCTGAACCCGCCGCCTGAGCAGTACCCGATGGAGCAGTGGCAGGCCTGGCTGTGCTGGGCGGCGGCGCTGATCGTGGTGCTGTTGCTGGCGCTGCTGGTGCGCGGCCGCTTCGGACGGGACCTGCGGGCCGTCCGGGACGACGAGACCGCGGCCAAGCTCGCCGGGATCAACATCGCGCGTACCCAGGTGCTGGCGTTCGTGGTGAGCGCCGCCTGCGCCGGTGTCGCCGGCGCCCTGTTCGCCTACCTCGCGCAGAGCGTGTCGCCGGGCGCCTTCCCGCTGACGCTCTCCCTCTTCCTGCTCATGGCGATCGTGATCGGCGGGCTGGGGAGCCTCTTCGGGGCGTTGTGGGGCGCGTTGCTGCTGGTGGTGCTTCCCACCCTGTCCCAGTCCGTCGGTGAGCACGCCGGTTCGCAGCGGCTCGAGGGAAACCTCGCGCTGATCGTCTTCGGTGTCGTGCTCGTCGTCGTCATGCTCGCCGCCCCCGGCGGCCTCGCTTCGATCCCATCTCGAATTTCACGCCTGATCAGGAGGAACCGATGAAACGCATTGCGACGGCGGCCCTGTCCGTCGTGCTGCTGGCGACCGCCGGCTGCACGAACGACGGCGGAGGCAGCAACAACTCGGGCGGCAGCACGAACGTGCCGGGTGTGACCGGCACGGAGATCGTCGTCGGCACGCACATGCCGTTGACCGGCCCGGCCGCGGGTGGTTACTCGAAGATCGCGCCGGCCACCAAGGCGTACTTCGACTACGTCAACGCGAACGGCGGCGTGCACGGTCGCAAGATCACCTACAAGATCAAGGACGACGGGTACAACCCGGCGAACACTCAGACCGTCGTGCGTGAGCTGGTTCTGCAGGACAAGGTCTTCGCGATCCTCAACGGTCTCGGCACCCCCACCCACACCGGCGTGCTCGACTTCCTCAAGACCAACCGGGTGCCCGACCTGTTCGTGGCGAGCGGCAGCCGCAGCTGGAACCAGCCCGACAAGTATCCGGGGACGTTCGGCTTCAACCCGGACTACACGGTCGAGGGCAAGATCCTGGGCACCTACATCAAGGAGAACCTGGCCGGGAAGAAGACCTGCTTCCTCGGGCAGGACGACGACTTCGGCCGGGACAGCCTGGCCGGCGTCGAGAAGGTTCTGGGCGCGGTCGCGGCCAAGGAGAGCTACGTGACCAGCAACCCGAACGTCGGACCGCAGATGGGTGCGCTCAAGGCGGCGGGCTGTGAGGTGGTCGTTCTCGCGACTGTGCCCGGTTTCACAGCCCTGAGCATCGGTACGGCGGCGAAGATTGCCTTCAAGCCTCAGTTCGTCGTCAGCAACGTGGGCGCCGACCCGACCACCGTCGGCAAAGCGCTCGGTGCGGGCGCTCCGCTGCTCGAAGGCGTGGTGGCGACCAACTACCTGCCGCTGAACACCGACGAGGCGAACCCGTGGATCCAGCTGTTCAAGAAGATCAACGCTGAGCACAACGGCAACGCCGAGTTCGACAACAACATCGTGTACGGCATGTCGGTCGGCTACCTGTTCGTGCAGGCGCTTCAGGCGGCGGGCAAGGACGTGAACCGCGACAAGCTGCTCGAGGCCGTGACGAAGAACGGTTTCCAGGGTCCCGGCCTGGTTCCGCTGCGCTTCTCGGCGACGGACCACTCGGGATATGCCGGAGCCCAGCTCACCAAGGTCGAAGGAGGCAAGGCGGTGTTCTTCGGTACGCCGTACACCACCGACGACGCGGACGGCCCGGTCGCGCCTCACCAGGGTCAGCCCGCGGCACCCCCGCCGAACGGCGTGCCCGCCGCGTAATATCTGCACTAATACTGCAAAAACACTACTCAGGAGGTTGAGCGATGGCTGACCAGGTAGCAATCGTGACCGGAGCAAGCCGGGGAATCGGGTTGGCCATCGCGCAACGCTTCGTGAACCAGGGGGCCCGGGTCGCTGTCACCGGCCGCGACGCCGACGCCCTTGCGGCCGCCGTGAAGGAACTCGGCGGCCCCGACGTGGCGATCGGCGTGGCCGGCAAGGGCGACGACCCGGCGCACCGGGCCGCCGTCGTGGACGCGGTGCGCGACGCGTTCGGGCCGGTCACCACGCTGATCAACAACATCGGGATCAACCCGGCGTACGGGCCGCTGGCCACTCTGGATCTCAACGCCGCCCGCAAGATGGCCGAGGTCAACCTGATCGGCACGCTCGGCTGGATCCAGGAGGCCCTGCGCGGCGGACTCGCCGAGAACGGCGGCTCGGTCGTCAACATCTCGTCGGTCTCCGGTGTCCGCCCGGCACCGGGGATCGCGTTCTACGGCACCACCAAGGCGGCGCTCATCCACCTCACCGAAGAGCTCGCGGTCGAGCTGGCCCCGAAGATCCGGGTCAACGCGGTCGCGCCAGCCGTCGTGAAGACGCGGTTCGCCTCTGCCCTCTACGAGGGGCGCGAGGCGGAGGTGGCGGCCACCTACCCGCTGAAGCGGCTCGGCAACACCGATGACGTGGCCGGCACCGTGGCGTTCCTCTGCTCGCCGGAGGCGTCCTGGATCACCGGGCAGACCATCGTGATCGACGGCGGGCTCACCCTGACCGGAGCCGTGCAGTGAGCTCTGAGACCGGCGCCGAGACCGGCGGCACCGAACAGCCGGCCGGGACGTCGGTGAAACGCGTGGTGGTCACCGGCGCCGGAGGTGGGATCGGGGCGGCGCTGGCCCGCCGGTTCGCCGCGGACGGTGCGAAGGTCGTGGTCAACGACCTGAACGCGGAGGCGGCTCGGGCGGTCGCCGACGACATCGGCGGGATCGCGGTGCCCGGCGACGCGGCCCGCGAGGAGGACGTCCAGCACCTGGTCGACACGGCCTGGACCGAGCTCGGCGGGATCGACCTGTTCTGCTCCAACGCCGGGGTGCTGTCGGCCGGCGACGAGACGACGCCGGACGGGCAGTGGCAGCGCGACTTCGGGGTCAACGTGATGTCGCACGTCTACGTGAGCCGGGCACTGCTTCCGCGCTGGCTGGACAGCGGTGAACCGAAGCGGCTGCTCATCACGGTGAGCGCGGCCGGGCTGCTGACACTGCTGGGAAGCGCGACCTACTCGGTGACGAAGCACGCGGCTCTGGCGTACGCGGAATGGCTGCGCGCGACGTACGCCCACCGGGGTTTGATCGTCCAGGCCCTCTGCCCGCAGGGTGTGCGCACAGACATGCTGACGCGCGGCAACGACCGCGGCAGCGGGGCCGCGTCACTGCTCGCCGAGGGCGCGCTGCCACCCGAGTCGGTCGCCGACCTGGTCGCCGCGTCACTCGACGGCACCGGGTTCCTGATCCTCCCGCATCCCGAGGTCGAGGACTACTACCGCTTGCGCGCCGGCGATCCGGATCGTTGGCTGGGGGGCATGAACAAACTCCAGCGCGGATTCGAGTCCAAGTGAAGGGCCTTGACCTGGAGAAACTCCAGGCATATCTGGACAGCCCGCCCCTGACGGCGACGATGTTCGCGGGCGGTAGGTCGAACCTGACGTACGCGGTCACCGACGGCACGAACCGCTGGGTGCTGCGCCGCCCGCCGCTCGGGCACGTACTGCCCACGGCCCATGACATGGCGCGCGAGCACAAGGTCCTCGCCGCCCTCTCCAGGGCCGGATTCCCGGTACCCGCGCCGGTCGTGCTGTGCACCGACACCGAGGTCCTCGGGGCGCCGTTCTACCTGATGCAGCACGTCGACGGAAAGATCTACCGGGATGCCGGCGGCCTCGGCCCGGAACAGTTCCGCGAGCTGACGTTCACGCTGGTCGACACCCTCGCCGACCTGCACTCACTCGACCCGGCGGCGATCGGGCTGGGCGACTTCGGCAAGCCGGAGGGCTTCAACGCCCGGCAGGTCCGCCGCTGGAAGCAGCAGCTCGACGCCTCGCGCAGCCGTGAGCTGTCCGGCATCGACGAACTGCACGCGCGCCTCGCCACCGACATCCCGGCCGGCGGCCCGGGCGCCGTGGTGCACGGCGACTTCCGCCTCGACAACGTGCTGATCAGCGACGAGCTGACGGTGAACGCCGTGCTGGACTGGGAGATGTCCACGCTGGGCGATCCACTCAGCGACCTCGCTCTGATGCTGGTCTACTCCGGTCGCCCGCTTCTCGAGCGCGACGGACGGCCGATCTCCCCCATCGAGATCCCGGGACATCCGTCATTGGACGAGATGGCCGCCCGGTATGCCGAGCGCAGCAAGCGTGACGTCGGTGACCTGCAGTGGTATGTCGGGTTCGCCGCTTTCAAGCTCGCCGTCATCCTCGAGGGCGTGCACTACCGATACACCAAGGGTCAGACGGTCGGCCCCGGCTTCGACACGGTGGGCGCCATGGTTCCCGCACTCGTCGAGCAGGGCCACCGAGCGCTGGAAGGACACTGATGGACTTCGAGTTCGACGCCAAGACCGAGGACTACCGCAAGCGGCTGCTCGCCTTCATGGACGAGCACGTCTACCCGGCCGAGGCGACGTTCCACACCGCTTCGGACAGCTGGGAGCCGCCGGCCGCGCTGGAGGGCCTGAAGGCGGCCGCGAAGGAGGCGGGCCTGTGGAACCTCTTTCTGCCGGGTGAGCACGGCGCCGGCCTGACGAACCTGCAGTACGCCCCGCTCGCCGAGATCACCGGCCGCAGCCCGGCGATCGCACCGCCCGCGCTGAACTGCGCCGCCCCGGACACCGGCAACATGGAGGTCCTGGCCGACTTCGGGACCGCGGAGCAGAAGGAGCGGTGGCTCACACCGCTGCTGGCCGGCGAGATCCGGTCCGCCTTCGCGATGACCGAGCCGCAGGTGGCCTCCTCGGACGCCACCAACATCGGCACCCGGATCGAACGCGACGGCGACGACTACGTCGTCAACGGGCACAAGTTCTACATCACCGGCGCGATGAACCCGAACTGCAAGATCTTCATCGTGATGGGCAAGACCGACCTCGACGCCCCGCGACACCTGCAGCAGAGCCAGATCCTGGTACCCCGGGACACGCCGGGCGTGACGGTGAAACGTGGCATGACGGTGCTCGGCTACACCGACGGCGACCACGGCGGCCACGCCGAAGTGATCTTCGAGAACGTACGGGTGCCGGCCACCAACCTGATCGGCGAGGAGGGCGGCGGATTCGCCATCTCGCAGGCACGGCTCGGACCCGGCCGCATCCACCACTGCATGCGGCTGATCGGCATGGCCGAGCGGGCGCTCGAGCTGATGTGCACGCGGGCACTGGTCCGCACGCCGTTCGGCAAGCCGCTCGCCGAACAGGGCGTCATCCAGGACTGGATCGCCGAGTCCCGGGTCCGCATCGAACAGGCCCGTCTGCTGGTCCTGAAAGCGGCCTGGCTGATGGACACGGTCGGCAACAAGGGCGCCCACACCGAGATCCAGTCCATCAAGATCGTGGTGCCGTCGACCGTGGAATGGATCGTCGACAAGGCGATCCAGACGCACGGCGCGGCTGGTCTCGGCCAGGACTTCCCGCTCGCCGGGCTGTTCGCCAGCGCCCGTATGCTGCGTCTCGCCGACGGGCCGGACGAGGTGCACAAGCGTTCGCTGGCCCACCGTGAACTCAAGCGCTACCGGAGTCGTTCGTGACCAACCCACCGACGCGCGTCGACGGTCGCACCGCGCGGTCCGAACGGACCCGCAACGCGATCATCGACGCGCATCTCCAGCTGATCGGCGAGGGGGACATGCGCCCCACCGCCGATCGGGTGGCCAAGCTGGCCGGGGTGTCCCTGCGCGCCTTGTGGAGCCACTTCGCCGACATGGAGGCGCTGATGGCCGCCAGCGGCCAGCGGGTGCTGGAGCAGCGGGACGCGTCGTACCGTCCGATTCCGGCGGATCTTCCGCTGCCGGAGCGGATCGACGCGTTCTGTGACCAGCGGGCCCGGCTGCTGGAGGAGATCGGTCCCGCCGCACGGGCCTCCGCGCTGAAGGAGCCGTTCTCGGCGGGGTTGCAGCGCTATCGCAAACTGCACACCTCTCGGGTACGCGATGAGCTGACCACCACCTTCGCCTCCGAGATCGGCAGTGACGAGGTGCTCCTCAACGCCCTGATCGCGACCAGTCTCTGGCCCACCTGGGCGACGTGGCGTGACGCGATGGGCCTGCCGGTCGACGCGGCACGGGCCGCGCTGGCCCGCACGGTCACCGCGCTGATCGGCCCGACCGGCACGAAAGCCTGAGCTCAGACCGGAGGCCGGGGCGCCGCGTTCCGAAGCCTGATGCCGCTGAAGGCGACGGTGCTGGTGATCACCCGGTCCCAGAACGGCCAGAGGTTGTCCAGCAGGCGCAGCTGGATTCCGGCGGCGGCGTGGCACGCGATCAGGTCGCCGACGGGTTCAGGCGGGCCGAGCGGCTCGACCGGCTCGGTGGCGACGTGTGCGTGTGACTCCGGCTCCCCGATCGGGCGGAACGTGTCCGCGGGGAGCCGGTACGCGTACAGCCGGGTGATGCTCATGGCCTCCCACCAGGCGTATTCGATCACGTGGACCCGTTCGCCGCAGCCGGGCCCGATGATGCGTTCGCGGTCCTCGTCCGTGGTGACGCCGGGCCGGACCCAGGCCAGTGCTCGCGGGCACTGCCGCGGGAACCAGTAGTCGGGCGCTCGGTCGTGGTCGACGGCCCACACGTAAGCCTCGGTCTGCTGTGCCGTCGCCGCCACATGCGGCACGAACCGCGTGATCGTCGGGTCCTCGGAGAAGTGCAGAACTTGGCCGGGCTCGGGACGCATCAGCCCTTCCTACCGCACGCCCTGCTCCGCCGCGTGGTGACCTGCGGCCCGCCGGCGGGCACAGATCACCACACACAAGCAGAAACCAGCCGCGTGGCGACCTACGGCCCACCAGCGGGCACAGATCACCACACACAAGCAGAAACCAGCCGCGTGGCGACCTACGGCCCACCAGCGGGCAGAGATCACCACACACGAGCAGGAAGCCGGCCGCGTGGTGACCTGCGGCTCGCCGGCGGGCACAGATCACCACGCGGGTAGGGGTGGGGGCACAGTCGTCAGAGCAGGGCCACCGAGCGGGCTCCCTCGCCGCGGGTCATACGTTCGAAGGCGGCCGGGACGTCGGCCAGGCCGATGCGATCGGTGATCAGGTGATCGAGGTCGAGCTTGCCGTCGAGGACGTCGCGGGCCAGGGCCGGAATCTCCAGATCGGTGTCGGCCTGGCCGTACACCGAGGCGCGCAGCGTACGCGCCGACGAGAAGATGTCCAGCGCGCTCAGCTGCACCATGTCGTCGGCGGCGCCCATGCCGACGACCGTGACCTGGCCACCGGAGCGGGTGGCCCGCCAGGCGGCGCGGATGGTCGACGCACGCCCGACGCATTCGATGGCGTGGTCGGCGCCGAGCCGGTTCGTGCGTGCCCGGATGTCCTTGGACAGGGCGTCCGACGAGACCACGAAATCGGTGGCGCCTGCCGCTTCGGCCAGGCCCTTCTTCGCCTCGGTGACGTCCACCGCGATCACCTGCCCGGCGCCGGCGGCACGGGCCGCGGTCACGACCGACAGCCCGACGCCGCCGAGACCGATGACGACGACCGATTCGCCCGGCTGGACGCGGGCGGTGTTGCGGACCGCGCCGGTTCCGGTCAGGACGGCACATCCCAGCAGGGCGGCGAGATCAAAACCGAGTTCCGCGGGTACGGGGATGACCGCGTTCTCCGGCACGACGACCTGCTCGGCGAACGCCCCCACGCCGAGCGTCACATGGACCGGGTCGCCGTCCAGAGTGATGCCGTTGGACAGCGCCGCGACCCCATGGGACGTGCTGCACAGCCAGGGTTCGCCGTGCTCGCAGAACCAGCAGTTGCGGCAGGCCGGCTGCCAGTTCAGCACCACATGGTCGCCGACCGCCGCGCGGGTGACGTTCTGGCCGACCTCGACCACCTCACCGGCCGCCTCGTGTCCGAGGATCAGCGGGTGCGGCGGCCTCAGCGTGCCGTTGACCATGGACAGGTCGGAGTGGCAGACGCCGGCCGCGCGAACCTTGACCCGCACCTGCCCGGGGCCGATCTCGGGCAGCCGGAGTTCGACGAGCTCGGCGGGGGTTCCGGTGTCGCGCACGACGAGTCCGGTCATGTAGTGACTCAACGCGAGACCTCCGGGGTGGCGCGGGAAGGGACGGGGATGCCGGCGGAGACGGGGACGATCACCGCTGGATCGCCTTCACCTGCTGGAACTCGGTGAGCCCGTAGGCGCCGAGCTCACGGCCGATACCGGACTGCTTGTAACCTCCGAACGGCGCGAACGGGTTGAACGAGCCGCCGTTGACGTCGACGGCTCCGGTGCGCAGCCGCCGGGCCACCGCGAGCGCCCGCTCGTCGGAGCCCCAGACCGCGCCGGCCAGGCCGTACTTGGAGTTGTTGGCGATCGCCACGGCCTCGTCGTCGTCACCGAAGCCGATGATCGACAGCACCGGGCCGAAGATCTCCTCCTGCGCGAGCTCGCTGTCCGGGTCGACGTCGGCGAACACGGTCGGCGCGACGAAGTGGCCCCGCGCGGGGACGGGCGCGTCGAGTCCACCGGCGACGAGCCGGGCGCCGGCGCGTTCGATGAAGCCGCGGACCCGCTCCCTCTGCGCGGCCGAGGCGAGCGGCCCGAGGCGGGTGGCCGCGTCGAACGGGTCGCCGAGGGTGTATCCGGCCGCGGTCTTGGCGGCGAGTTCGACGGCCTCGTCGTAGTGGCTGCGGTGGACCAGCATGCGGGTCCACGCCGTACACGTCTGCCCGGAATTGAGGAAGGCATTGCCGACGCCGACCTTGACCGCCTTGGCCACGTCGGCGTCTTCGAGGATGACGTTGGCGGACTTGCCGCCGAGCTCGAGCGACACCTTGGCGATGCGGTCGGCCGCGGCCCGGCTGATGGCGGCGCCGGTCCGGGTCGAACCGGTGAACGACACCATGTCGACGCCCGGATGACCGGCGATGGCCGATCCGACGTCCGGACCGGTGCCGGTGACCAGATTGAACACGCCGGGCGGCAGCTCGGCCTCGGCGAACGCGTCGGCCAGCAGGTAGGCGGTGAGCGGCGTCAGCTCGCTCGGCTTGAGGACCACCGTGCAGCCGGCGGCCAGGGCCGCGCCGACCTTGGCGACGACCTGGTGCAGCGGATAGTTCCACGGGGTGATCGCGCCGACCACGCCGATCGGCTCGTGGACGACCAGCGAGTTCCCGATCGTCTCCTCGTGCGCCGGGCGGGTCGCGAGCTCGGCGTACCCGGCGAGGACCGTCAGCGGAAGTCCTGCCTGGACCGCCTTGGCGATCTTCAGCGGGGTGCCGAGCTCGAGGCCGACGATCCGGGCGATCTCGTCCGCCCTGGCGGCGAGGGTCCTGTGCAGACGGCTCAGGGCCGCACCGCGTTCGGCCGGCGACGCCGAGGCCCAGCCGTCGAAGGCGGAACGGGCGGCGGAGACGGCCGCGTCCACGTCCTCGGCTGTGCCGGCCGGCACGTGTCCGAACACCTCTTCGGTGTACGGGTTCTCGACTCCGATGCGCTCGCCGGAGCCGGACGGCACGTAAGCGCCGCCGATCCAGTGCTCATCGCGGAAGACCGACGTCATCGGCGTACCCCCTGGTCGTATCGGTCGGAAAGGCTGTTGATCAGCAGGTCGAGCCCGAGCTCGAACGCGCCCTCGTCGACGGCGTCGCGATGCGCGGCGAGTTCATGGGCCCGGTGCAGGTGCGGAAAACGGTCGTACAGCTCCGGGTCGGCCTCGAAGCCGAGGGCGAACGAGCCGATCGCGGAGCCGGTGATCAGGTAGCGCATCAGCGCGCCGATGTGGGTGGCCCGGGCCCGCGACCAGCCCGCCTCGATCAGCGCGCCGTAGACGGCCTCGGCCATGGCCAGTCCGGCCGGCCGGCGGCCGGGGCCGGTGGCCAGCACCGGAACGATGTTCGGGTGGGCGCAGAGCACGCCGTGGTACGACTTCGCCCACAGCCGTAGCCCTTCGCGCCAGTCGTTGCCGCGGAAGACCGAGATGTCGACCTGGGCCACGACCGCCTCGGCGACCGCGTCGACGATCTCCGCCTTCGTCGCGAAGTGGTTGTAGAGCGACGGTCCCTGCACGCCCAGCTCGGTGGCGAGGCGCCGCATCGAGCACGCGTCCAGCCCCTCGGCGTCGATCAACGCGGCTGCCGCCTCGACGATGCGCTCCCTCGTGAGCAGCGCCTGCCGGGGCCGCGCCATGTGAACCTCCTGAGAAAACCGGAATCAACACTGGACGTGTAAAAACTTACGCCGCTAGTTTAAGCACAGCTGCGACGTACATCACTAAGGGAGATCAGCAATGACGACGCTTTCCCTCGCCACCGTTCTGGCCGAAGCCGCACGCCGGTATCCCGAGAAGGTGGCGATCGTCGACGAGGCCGGAGGCCGGATCTCCTACTCCGAACTCTGGGCGCAGACCCGGTCGTACGCCGCCGGATTGCGGGAATTGGGCATCGGCCCCGGCGACACGGTGGCCATCATGATCCCGAACGTGGCCGACTTCCCGCGGGTCTACTTCGCCGCGCTCGCCGTCGGCGCCCGGATCGTGCCGGTGTCCCTGCTGCTCAACGCCGAGGAGGTCGGCTACGTGCTGGCCGACAGCGGCGCGAAGCTGTTGGTCACGCACTCTGCCTTCCTGCAGGTCGGCGCCGGGGCGGCAGCCGCGACCCAGACACCGCTGGCCAATGTCGGCCCGCTGCCCGAGGGCCTGCCGCAGTACCCGCCGCGCCTGGACCACATCTCGGCGGGACTCGAGCCGCTGCGGACATACGTCACGCGCGAGGCCGAGGACGTCGCGGTGATCCTCTACACGAGCGGCACGACCGGCAAGCCGAAGGGCGCACTGCTCACACACTTGAACCTGGTGATGAACGCGGCCGTCAACGTCTTCGACGTGCACCCGCTGACCGGCGACGACGTGGTGATGGGCTGCCTGCCGCTGTTCCACACGTTCGGACAGACGGTCGGGATGAACGCGACGTTCCGGCTCGGCGGGACGCTCGTGCTGCTCCCCCGGTTCACCGGCGAGGCGGCCATCGAGCTGATGCTCAAGGAGAACGTCACGATCTTCCACGGCGTACCGACCATGTACATCGGACTTCTCGAGGCGGCGGCCAAGGCCGACCGCCTGCCGCAGCTGAAGCTGTGCGTCTCCGGCGGTGCGTCACTTCCGGTCGCGGTCCTGGAGAAGTTCGCGGCGGCTTTCGGTTCGCACATCTGGGAGGGGTACGGCCTGAGCGAGACCTCCCCCACGGCGACCACCAACCAGCCCTCGTTCGGCGCCAAGCCGGGCACGGTCGGGCACCCCATCTGGGGTGTCGAGGTGGAGATCGCCCGCCCGGAGGTGCCGGAGAGCATCGAGTTCCTGCCGGACGGCGAGCTCGGTGAGATCGTGATCCGCGGCCACAACGTGTTCGCCGGCTACCTGAACCGTCCCGAGGCGACCGCGGAGGCGCTGGTCGACGGCTGGTTCCGGACCGGCGACCTGGGTGTGAAGGACGAGCAGGGCTTCATCAGCATCGTCGACCGGACCAAGGACCTGATCATCCGCGGCGGCTTCAACGTCTACCCGCGTGAGGTGGAGGAGGTCCTGGCCCGGCACCCGTCGATCCAGCAGGTCGCGGTGATCGGGGTGGCCGACGAGACCCTCGGCGAGGAGATCTGCGCCGTGGTGGTGCTCGAGCAGCAGGGCCTCACCGCGGACGAGCTGATCGAGTGGTCGAAGGAGCACCTGGGCAAGCACAAGTACCCGCGTCAGGTCCGGTTCGCCGAGTCGCTGCCGCTCGGCCCGAGCATGAAGGTCCTCAAGCGGGAGCTGCGCAAGCAGTACAGCTAGCCCTGCAGCAGTGGTGGCAGCTCGGCGACGATCGGGACGTCGGCGGGCAGCCACGGGACGCTGTCCAGCTGGTCCACGGTCAGCCAGCGCATGGAGCGGTGCTCCAGCGCCTCCGGCACGTCTCCGCCGAGCAACTCGACGGCGTAGACCCGGAGCACGGCGCGACCGTGGGCCAGCGGCACGTCCGGCCCCACCCGGGCGCCGACCTCGACCCGTACACCCAGCTCCTCGGCGCATTCCCGGGCCAGCGCCTGCGCGTCGGTCTCGCCCGGCTCGACCTTGCCGCCGGGGAACTCCCACCGGCCGGCGGCTTCCGGCGGTGAGCTGCGCTCGCAGGCCAGGACCCGGCCCGCGGTGATGATCACAGCCGCCACGATCACCCTGGGTGATGACGTCGGCTTGACGTATTGTTCGGCCCGCATGCGTTCCAAGATCTCATGAAAGTTGACCGTTCAGGTTGCCCGCTGGTGCCCCGATCGTCACGCAAACACGGATATGTGGGCGTGGACACCATGGCCCGGACGGACGAAACTGTGGGGCACCGACCATGACGACACGGCGACAGTTCGGCCACAAGCCGGCAACGACGCTAAGGGGGTGCGGTAGTGCGGGCGAGAAGACGCCGAGACACCGGCTCGGACTATCTCAGTGACGCGCTCGCGTTGCTGAGTGGCTGGACCCGGGACGGCGTTCAGCTGCGCCGCGATCTGGCGTGTGACGACAGTCAGCACGCCGCCTTGACGGAACGTATCAAGGTGGCCGCCGACACCCTTCACATACGTCCGACCATCCGGCGATATAACGGTCACACTCAGATCAGTCTCGGTCCGCAGGACGGCGGCACCATCACCGACGGTGAGGTGACCCTCGCGGCCCGGATCGAGGATTTCTACCGTACGGTCGTCGAGAGGCCCTGAGATCAAGAGGACTACGCTGCGCCGCATGACTGACGTGGTGTACGACAACAAGGGTCAGCTCGAGCAGATCCAGAGCGGCCTGCTGGAGGGCGAGCAGATCATCGCCGTCTATGACGCGATCGGTGCCGGGACCGGCTTCATCGGCCTCACGAACCGCCGGATCATCATCCAGGACCAGTCTTACGTGGGGAAGCGGTTCGCGATCACCAGCATTCCCTACTCCAAGGTCAGCAGCGTCAGCGTGGTGAGCAACAAGAGCTGGGCCGGCCAGTTCTTCTCCTCGGGCACCATCGCCATCACGGTCGGCACGGCCAGTTACGAGATCGAGTTCCGCGGGTCGGACAAGGCGCACCACGTGCACAACCTGATCCTCAGCCAGGCCTCCTGAACCTGATCAGCGCCCGCCGACCGCCTGCGTGAGATCCCAGACGTACCGGCGGCCGGCGGGCTTCTCGTCGAGCCAGACCACCTCCCACCGGCCGCGCGCGTCGCGTTCCGGTTCGCTGATCCAGCCGTACCCTTGCCGCTCCTTGACGCTCGGCGGCTGATCGCTGTCCGGGAAGCTGAAGGTGACCTGGAACCGGGTGAACGCCGAAGGTGTTCCACTGGCGGTGGGCAGCCGGTCCTCCCAGACGAGCTGGTCCCAGCCACGTTCGCGCAGCGGGTTCCACAGTCCGCGCGGCAGGTATTCGACCTGCCACTCGGTAGGCGTCGTCATCGCGGGATCGAAGATCAGCCAGACACGCAGCAGGCGGCTCTGCTCCAGCGGCAGCGCGGTGATGGTGCCGCCGACCGGCCGCAGCGTCTTGAACGAGATCTCGTCGAGCCGGGTCAGCCGGTCGGTGTCGGTCGGCACGATCGGGCGCATGGTCCGGTGCGTGACCAGCGGTTCCGGGGTGGTGATCCGCTTCTCCACGATGCGGTCGCTGTCGTGGTCGACACCGATCGAGACCAGAACCTCGAGGGTCTCCGAGAACAGCGGCTTCTCCCGCTCGCTGATCCGCTGGATGGCGTCCAGGTAGTGCTGATGGCCGGCCTGCTGGATCGCGAGCAGGCCGGTGGCGTCCTGCAGGTCGGCCTTCAGCTCACGGATCTTGACGACGAAGGCCAGCTGCCACAGACGGACCACGAAGTAGAGCAGGCAGGCCAGGAAGACGGCGGTGAGGGCCCACTGGGCGATCCGGGTGGGTATCTCGGTGAGCTGCGCGATACCCGACGTCAGGCCGATGAGCACGACCGAGACGTTCAGGGTGCCCCTGAACAGGGTGTGAGAGATCGTCGGAGTCTCCGGCATCGTCCCAATGATGTCGAAACGATCCTTACCGACAAATCCTCATAAAGAGTGACTAGGCACGGGCAGGGACGGCTGTTCGCCCGATATCCCTTGTCCGATCAGCCCACTGACCATGCCACTCCGGACCACCCGCGACGGTTACTGGCTGGTAACCGTTGCTCCCGGTTTCCTGCCCGCCGCATGCTACCGGGAGTTCCACCAGAATCGATCCTCATTCCCCCCGGAGGCGATCACCGGTGCTGACCCACCTGCAGAGGCCGTTGACCCGGAGGTACCGGGCCGAGATGTTCGGCCACAACCTCGATCCGGTCGGCATCACGCACGGAGGCGAGGGTGGCCAGCCGCGACGGCGCCTCCTGATCGGTCACAACGCCATCTTCGCGGTCGCGATGCTGCTGTCGGCGGTGCTGGTGGGTCTCGCCACGGTCGCCCTGCACTGACGACCGGTCGCCGCGGCGAAACCACGAGCGTCAGCTACCGCCTTCGCCGCCCTTACCGGTCCGGTCGGACATGGCTCTCCTCAAACAAAACGGGTGGACTCCGAAGTCCCAACGCCTCCAGCCTAGGTGAGGACGCGGGTCGGCAAGGGCGTCTCGGTCACCGTGCCGTCGGCGGCACGCTTCAACTCGTACGCCAAAGGCCCCTCATGGTCGGCGACCGCCTCGGACAGTGACGTGCCCCGGTAGATCAGCCCCGCACCGTCGTCGGTGGCGTAGCCGTCCGGCAGGATCGCCTTGCCGATGAGCTCGTGCATCTTGGGCCGCCGCTGCTCCTCGGCGTCGTAGTGGACGCCGTTGCTGTACGGCAGGAAGCCCAGCCCGTCGGTGAAGCCGCGCAGGTCGTACCCGAAGCTGTCGGTGCTGCCGCCGGTGTGCCAGCAGATCGAGCCGGCCGAGACGCCGCTGAGCACCACCCCGGCCTGCCAGGCCTCGTGCAGGATCTCGTCGAGGCCGTGCACCCGCCAGACCGCGCACAGGTTCGCGACGCTGCCGCCGCCGACCCAGATGACGTCCTGGGCGAGCAGGTGCGCACGCATGTCGGCGATGTTCGGCATCGGGAACAGCTGCAGGTGCGACGCGGTGAATCCGGTGCCCGCGAACGCCGAGTAGAAGGCTCCGATGCGTTCCTGCGGATCGCCGGTGGCCTGGGCCAGGAAGCAGATCTTCGGCGTCTTCGGCGCACCGGCCAGTTCGGCGGCGAGGTGGTGGATCGGGCCGGGCCGCATGTCGAGCAGGCCGTGCCGGCCCGGACGGAAGGAGGCGCTGGTGGCAAGGATGGTGGGTACGTCAGCGGTCACCGCAGCATCATCGCGCACGCGTCGGTGGTCTCCAGGACGAGATCCGCCATCAGATCGATCGCGGTGCTGAGGTGCACCGGATCGCCGTCGACCGCCGCGAAGACCGCGTCGGCCCGCGCCTTGAAGCGCTCCGGAGCGTCCGGCAGCGCCCCGGCCGCTGCGATCGCGCCCTTCTCGTTGATCAGCCAGCGTCCGGCCGCCCCGTGCAGCGCGTGGGCACACACCCCGGCCACCCGGAACAGACAACCGGCCACATAGGCGCTGTCGCCACGGGACACCGCCTTGCGCGACACGCCGAGCAGGAAGTCGGCCTCCCACAGCCCTGCCACCAGGGCCTTCGAGAGCGCCCGCGGATAGACCCGGACGCGGCCACGCAGGGTCTCGAGATCTCCGGTCGGATCGGCGAGGACCCGGGCCAGAGCCAATTCACCGGGGTACGAGAAGTCGGCCACCCCGAGTGGATGACCGGCCTGCACGTGGAAGGCGTATCGTCCCTGCTCCGCCTCGGCCCAGCAGCGCTCGACCCGGTCCAGGTCACGGTAGATCCAGTCCACGTGGTGACCGTCGATCCGCAGCCAGCCGCCGCCGTCCACCCACGGACCCCAGCCGCCGGTCGCGGTCACCCCGCTGCCCCGCCCGGCGACCTCCTCGGCCAGCTCGCCGAGCCGGCCGGTGTCCAGCGGCGCCCGGTAGTAGAGGCCCAGGTCGTAGTCGGAGTCCTCGGTGTGCGTGCCCCGGGCCCGGCTGCCGCCGAGGACCACCCCGACGACGCCGGGCACGGTGAGCAGCCGCTGGGCCAGATCGGCCAGGCCGGTGTCGGTCAGAGCCATGCCGTTACCGTGTCCCCCGACCGGCCCGGACGCAATCGTGGGTGACCGTCAACACAGTGTCGCGGGTTCCAGGCGTACCGCGTCCAGACCCTCCGGACCCAGCAGTTCCAGGTCCTCCTCGGCGATCAGGATCTCGCCGGTCTCCTCGGGCGGCAGAGCGCCCGCGGCCGGCGGCAGGGGGGACACGCCCGCGGCCGAACCGTCGGACGGGCAGACCGCGGTGCGCCCGAACGGCAGGCACAGGCCCAGCGCCTGATCACACACCGGTTCCGGGGCCGGCTTGCGGGCCGCGCCGAGCGCCACCACACGGTTCTGCGGCTTGCGGGTGACCGAGCTGCTCAGCAGCCTGCGCGCGGTCGGCCGTCCGTCGGTCGTCGTGACCAGGTAGCGCAGCGTCTGCTCGCCGGGCGATCCGGCGACCCGCACCTGACGGACGCCGCGGGGCAGCGAGGAGTCCCGCACCACCTGCGTGTCGAACGGGACGACCCGGGTCTCCACGTCCGTCCGGGTGGTGACGATCGGCTCGGCCGCCGCCTTCCGTCGCGATGGGGCCTGGGCGAGCGTACGGGCAGCACGCGGCCCGGTCCGGTCGGCCCGCTGGTCGGCCACCCGGACACGGCTCAGGTGATCGGCCGGCGCGGCGGTCCGCGCCGGAGCCGGGGTCGTGGTGGCTACCGGTGGCGTCTCGCCGGGCCGCTCGGGCAACGGTTCGGCCGCGGCCGCCGCCCGGCTGACCACCTCCGGGCTCTCCTCCAGCATCGGGGCGCCGAGGTCGGCCTCGGCCGCACGGGCCGTGGTGCTGACGCTCTCCGATCCTGGACTGGTCATGGTGGATACCGCGCCGGCCACGCCACCGCCGACGACCACGAACATCGCACTCGCGCCCGCGGCCATCCGGACACCGAACGGCAGCCGGGCCCACCAAGACTTTCGTGGCATTTCGAGCAGTTGCTGCAAAGAGTCACTAGTTGTCTGGTTTTGCACCAAAGCATTGTGACTTTCTCCGGCCCGCAGGCAAGCCGACAAGCGTCACCCGAAATGCTGACGCCCGCGCCCCGAGACCAGGCTCACGCGTTACCCCGGCGAGGCGCAGAGTCGCCGGGCCGGCCGGGATGCGCCGTCGCCGTACGATCGGGACCATGCACGCACTCGCGCCACTCAGTCCCGACGAAGAGGCCATGATGCGCGCACTCGGCCGATTCCTGCAGGTCATGCCACGTGCCCTCGACGCCGATCTGGTTCGCGAGCAACGCATGTCCGCCAGTGAGTACACGGTTTTGCGCCATCTCTCCGAAACTCCCGGCCAGCTCATGCGAATGAGCGAACTCGCTACGGCGTGCGACATGTCACTGAGCGGCATGACACGCCTCGCCGCCAAGCTCGAGTCCGGCGGCTACCTGCGCCGCATCCGCTGCGAGGAGGACGCCCGCGGCGCCAACGCGGTCCTCACCGAGAAGGGGATGGCCCGGCTGCGGGAGGCCTGGCCGACGCACCTGGCCAGCGTCCGCCGGCACATCTTCGACCACCTCGAGGGCCTCGACCTGCGCCGCCTGGCCGACGCGTTCGCCGCGATGGCCGCCGACACCTGACCGCCTTGCTCCACCCTCGGCCACGCGGCACCCGCCGACACCTGACCGCCTTGCTCCACCCTCGGCCACGCGGCACCCGCCGACACCTGATCGGCGGCGTTTCGCGTCGCCTCACCGGCGTGTTCGGCTTGGGATGATGCAACGGTGATCAACGCTGCTGCCGATGACGTCCGGACCCGTGCGCCGGGCGTGCTCGACCGGATCGCGGTCGTCGTCTCGGAAGTACTCGCACCGGCCGTGCTCGTGGCCGTACTGCTGCTCACCGTGGGATGGCACGCCGGCGAGACACCCGGCGTCTCCCGCTGGTGGGGTCTGCCCGGCGCACTGTTCGCCGCGGTCATTCCGCTCGGCTACGTGCTGCACGGCGTACGCAAGGGCCGCCTCACCAACCATCACATCCCGGAACGCGCCGACCGCCGCATCCCCCTGCTCTTCGGCACCGCCTCACTGGTCGCCGGCCTGCTCCTGCTGCTCGCCCTCGGCGCCCCCGGCGAGGTGCTCGCGCTGCTCACCACCGGCGGCGTCGGGCTCGCGGTGTTCGCCCTGGTCACGCACTGGTGGAAGATGTCCATCCACGCGGGTGTCGCGTCCGGCACGGTGGCCGCGCTGACCGTCGTCTACGGCCCGGTCGTGCTGCTCGGCGTGCCGCTGGTGCTGCTCGGCTGCTGGGCCCGGGTCCGGCTGACCGCGCACACACCGGCCCAGGTGATCGTCGGCGCCATGGTCGGCGCACTGATCGCCGGAACGGTCTTTCCGGCCCTGCTCTAGTCCGGCTCTAAAGAGCTTTCGCGGTCGGGGTTCCCGGCCCGTCAGCCGCATCCGTCTGAGCCGTGGTGGCGTTCGGTCGGCTGATGGCCTGGCGTCCCCGTCGTGGCTCCGGGAGTCGGTTACCGCCGCGACCCGGTGCTGGACGATCAACTACGGCCGTTTTCGGAGCCCGGCTCCGGGATATCGCTGCCTCTGGCCCGGTAAAGGATTCGCCGCCCACGGCTGGGCGATCAAGCGGTCCGGGGAAGGGTTCACCGGCCACGGCTGGGCGATCAACAGCCCGGGGAAGGGTTCGCCGGGCACGGCTGGGCGATCAACAGCCCGGGGAAGGGGTCGCCGGGCACGGCTGCGCGATCAACAGCCCGGGGAAGGGGTCGCCGGGCACGGCTGCGCGATCAACAGCCCGGGGAAGGGGTCGCCGCCCACGGCTGCGCGATCAACAGCCCGCGGAAGGGGTCGCCGGGCACGGCTGGGCGATCAGGTGGTCCGGGACATGGCTATCCCCACCAGCCTCAGACTCTGACCGTAGAAGGTGTCTAGCCCTCCCCATCCCCGTCGGCGAGCTCGAAGGCGACGAGGGCGGCGTCGAGCATGCTTTCCTGGTCTGCGGGAGGGAAGGCGGCAGGGTCGGCGGCCGCGTAGACGGCCACCCCCTCCGCCATGGTGATCAGCGCCAGGGCGACCGCGGAGACCCGGGCGGCCGTCCACTCCGGAGCGGCCGCCGCGGTCAGGCGCTCGACCCGTTCCCGCCAGGCTCGGTTGTTGCGGCGATGCTCCTCGATCAGCTGGTCGTCGGCGACGGCTGCGGCGAGGAAGCCCATCCAGACGATCGCCTCCTGGCGGGTCTGCTCGTCGAGGGCCATGCCCTGGTGCAGGACCGCCCGCAACGCCACCCGAGGTGTCGCCGCCTCCGCCTCCAGGGCCTCGACCCGGGCACGGGTCATCTCGTGCAGCAGTTGCCGGGCGTGCAGCAACAGCGCCTGCCGGTTCGGGAACCGGTGCATGACCAGACCTGTCGTGCATCCGGCGGCCGTCGCGACGGCCCGGACGGTGAGCCGTTCCAGACCCTGTCCGGCGAGCACGCTCCACACCGCCCGGGACAGGGCTTCGCCCTGCGCGGACCGATCAGCCGTACGTGACACGCGTCGCACCCTCCTCGATCCGTAACGCCTGTTACCGTAACACCTGTTCCGAATGGAGGATGTCATGACCTGGACCATCGAAGCCCGCCCGTGGGACGACCCCGCCGGCGCCGCACTGCGCACCGCCCAGCGCACCGAGCTCGACGCCCGCTACGGAAGCGACGACCACGAGCCGGGCACGCCGCCTTCCGCCGCCGACATCGACCTGTTCCTGGTCGCCACCAACTCGTCCGGAACGGCGGTCGGCTGCGGCGCCCTGCGGCGCCTCGATCCAACGTCCGCTGAGGTCAAGCGTATGTACGTCACTCCGGACAGCCGCGGCTCCGGCGTCTCCACAGCGATCCTCCGAGCCCTGGAGTCGGCTGCCGTCGAGCGGGGCTGGACCACGATCAGACTCGAGACCGGCCCGGCCCAGCCGGACGCGATGCGCTTCTACGAACGCGAGGGATACCACGAGATCCCCCTGTTCGGCCCGTACACCGGCTCGGATGTGTCGGTCTGCTACGAACGGCTCCTCGCGGTCCCGATTCGCTAACCTAGTCGCATGACAGCGCTTCGAAGTGGAACGCGCGATGACGGTACGGCTCGACGAGCGCAACCGTCCCGAGCCGGACGTCGTGGTGATCACGGCACCCTTCGAACCCGACCGGACGCTTCAAAGCCGATGAGGCCGAGCGTGACGGTCTTGTCCCCCGACGCTCGTGAGCGCACTGATTCAATCGCGGGGTGATCGAGAGACCTGCATCGGTTGAGCCGCTGACCTGGGGTGTCGTCGCGAATGTGAGCCGGGAGACGTTCACCCGCCAGCAGACGGACACGAAGCGACCGGGCACACGTCACTTCGTACCCGGGGCAAAGGTCTGGGTCTTGCCGATCGTCTGGGGTGATGGTGGTGACCAGCGCCATGTGGTCGGCACGCGCCGCAGAAGCGGAGGCCGGAGCCTGATCCGGCTCGTGATGAACACCGATCGCCTGGTCAACTACCGGGTCAGACCGGTCTGGAGTCCGGCGGTCTACGCCGCCATGGGCCAGCCCCTGAACGGCGGCAGCGGCCTGCCGATGTACAGCTCCAAAGAGGACGCCCAGCAGGCCGCCGACGTCCGCAAATGGCTGCGTACCCGCGAAACGCACCTCGGTCTCGCCCTCAACGGTGAGATGAGCGCCATGCACAACGCCGACGAGACCTGCGAGTTCTGTGACGGGCGCGACGCCGCCCTGGCCGGCGCCGGAGAAGACGCCAACCCCCACCCCTTTCCCGGTACGGAGTCCGAGCACAGCGTCGACTGGTGGAGCACCGATCACGGCATGTGGAGATGCGGCTGGCTCGCCGAGAGACACCGCGGGTTCCCGTTCCGGATCGACGACCTCGGCGTACGGCACATCGCCCTGCTCCGGCGGAGACTGAGCCGTGACGCGGCCTGGCTGGCCCGCGTCAGCGCGGGACGGACCGCCGCCGAACTGGAGTCGGACGGGATCTCACGAGCCCGGCTCCGGCTGGTCCGGGGCGACCACCCGCTGCGCCCGCTCGATGGTGTCGTGCACGCTTGGCTGGACGACGGCGACCGGGTCGTGCGGACGCAGTTCTGCTGACCGGCGCCCCGTCAGCGCGAGCGGGCGGCGCGGCGCATGGCGATCCACAGTTCGCCCTGCTCGATCGCGTCGTCGAGGGCCACGTGGGTGTGCCGGCCGGGGCCGAACCAGGCGCGCGGCATGGTGCGTTTGACCGTGCCGCGGAACTCGGTGCCGAGCACCGCCATCGCGAACGATTTCATGTCGAGCGCCGAGTGGGAGAACGGGCTGACGCCGGTGAACCGGATGAGGTACCAGTAGACGAACATGAAGTCGAACGCCGCCGGGTAGCCCACGAACACCGGCTTGCCCGGCAGCGCCTCCAGCCAGGCGCGATAGTCGGCCATCGCCTCGCCGGGCTCCCGCAGCTCGGCCCGGCAGGCCTGCCACGCCTCCGGGTTCCGGCCCCACCAGGCCATCGTGCCCGGGTCCGCGACCGCCCCGGGAAGGGTGTCCAGGTTCGCGGTGAACGTGCCGACCATCGTGCCGTCGGCGTCGAAGGCGGCGGACGCGAAACTCAGCATCGAGTTACGACCCGGGATCGGGCCGTCCGCCTCGACGTCCGTACTCACATAGATCTCGGCCATGCGCCGGAATGTAGCCGACCAGCCGCCCGGTCCTCAGACAATTACCGCGGGCCGGCTACAGCCCGATGACCCGAACCCTGCGTAGTTGTGCCCGTGCAGCGTCGCCGCTTTCATCAGGCCGGCACTGCGTCGGGCACACTCCTTCGTCGAACCCTCGATCCACCTCTCCGGCGCCATGCAGGGCCGTGGCGAAGTCAGACGTTGAAGCGGAACTCGACGACGTCGCCGTCCTTCATGATGTAGTCCTTGCCCTCCATGCGGACCTTGCCGGCGGCCTTCGCCGCGGACATGGAGCCGGCGGCGACCAGGTCGTCGTAGCTGACGATCTCGGCCTTGATGAAGCCGCGCTGGAAGTCGGAGTGGATGACTCCGGCAGCCTCGGGAGCGGTCGCGCCGACCGGGACCGTCCAGGCGCGGGCCTCCTTCGGGCCGGCCGTCAGGTAGGTCTGCAGGCCGAGAGTGTCGAAGCCGACACGGATCAGCCGGTTCAGGCCGGGCTCGGACTGGCCAGTGGACTGGAGCAGCTCCAGGGCGTCGGCCTCGTCCAACTCGATCAGCTCGGACTCGATCTTCGCGTCCATGAAGACGGCCTCGGCCGGCGCGACGAGGGCGCGCAGCTCGTCGAGGAACGTCTCGTTGCCCAGCTCGGCCTCGTCGACGTTGAACACGTACAGGAAAGGCTTGGTGGTGAGCAGGTGCAGCTCGGCCAGCAGGTCCAGCTCGACGCCGGCGGCAGCGGCGCCCTGGTAGAGCGTGATGCCGTCGTTGAGCAGCTTGAACGCGCCCTCGGCGGCAGCCACCGTGGCGGCCTTCTCCTTCTTGAGCTTCGCTTCTTTCTGCAGACGCGGCAGCGCCTTCTCGACGGTCTGCAGGTCGGCGAGGATCAGCTCGGTGTTGATCGTCTCGATGTCGTCGGACGGCGACACCTTGCCGTCGACGTGCAGCACGTTCGGGTCGGAGAAGGCCCGCACCACCTGGCAGATCGCGGACGCGTCGCGGATGTTCGCGAGGAACGCGTTGCCCCGGCCCTGGCCCTTGGACGCACCACGGACCAGGCCCGCGATGTCGACGAAGCTCACCGGCGCCGGCAGGATCTTCTCGCTGCCGAACATCTCGGCCAGCTTGCCCAGCCGCTCGTCGGGCAGCCCCACCACGCCGACGTTGGGCTCGATCGTCGCGAACGGGTAGTTCGCGGCGAGCACGTCGTTCTTGGTGAGGGCGTTGAACAGGGTGCTCTTGCCGACGTTGGGCAGGCCGACGATTCCGATGGTGAGGCTCACGGAACGCCAGTCTACGCAGTGCCCATCCGCGACCCGTTCAGCGGAAGAACTTCCGCAGCTCGGCCGCGACCAGCTCCGGCTTGCCGCTGTCGTCGGCGGCGAGGTGCCCGACCCCGGTCAGGGTCACCCGGCGCACTCTCGGCAGGACGGGTTCCAGGCCGTTCAAGACCCCGGTGAGGTACGCCGGGGAGCGGTCCCCACCCAGCAGGAGCGTGTCCGCGGTGACCGCCGCATACGTGCCGAGCGGTCCGGCCGCCTCCTCGACGACGGCGGCGTCCAGGCGCATCGTCGGGATCAGGTCGCCGATCCGTTTACCCTCGCCGGCACGGATCACGAGTCCCAGCAGCGGGATCATGGCCGCGCGTGGAACGTACCGCAAACCGCCTGTGCCTTTGGAGACCGTGACGAACGCGGCGGCCCGCCGGCCCCGGGAGAGCTCCTTCTCGTATCTCGGCAGCCAGGCGAGCGGATCGTGATCGCCGTGCTTGAGCGGTGGCTCGTAGAGCGCGAGGCGTTCGATCGGCAGCTCCATGGCCGCACGCAGCGCGATGACCGCGCCGGAGCTGAGGCCGAAGACGTTGCGCGCCCCGGTCTCCTCGAGCACCGCCGCAAGGTCGTCGATCTCGGCCCGGAGCCCGTGCCCGTGTTTCGCCGGACCGCTGAGGCCCCGGCCGCGCCGATCAGGCACGTAGACGGTGAACGTGGCCGCGAGCGACCGGGCGAGTTTCCCGAAGTTGTCCGAGGTCTGCATGCCGCCGTGCAGGAGCACGACCTTGGGGCCGCCGCCGAGGGCACGCCACCGGATGTCCGTCCTTGCCGCTTGCGCCATCATGCCGTCAACCGTAGTTGACAGACTCGACCATCGTCAACCTCGGTTGACACCTGCCGACTCCGGACCTCTTCCACACCAAGCTGATCGGTCAGCAGTGATACGAGCACCCCACCTCGGCCAGATTGATCGGCCGGCAGTGACATGAGCACCTCTCCCTGCCCGAGAAGGAGCCACACGCCGGGGCTCGCGCCTCAGAGACAGCCGAGATGATCACCCAGCACAGGGCTGATGTCGCAATGGGTGCGGCTCAACCCACCGCCCTCACGGTCGTGTCCGAATCCCGCCAGCCATCGGCGTCACGCGAGAGCAGACTCGATGGCATGGAGCTGGACTTCGAACACTGTTACCGGGCCGTCGACAGCCGCGACCCGCGGTTCGACGGATGCTTCTACACGGCCGTACGGACCACCGGCATCTACTGCCGGCCGTCGTGCCCGGCGGTCACCCCGAAACGGGAGAACGTCACGTTCTACGTCAGCGCGGCGGCCGCCCAGCGCGGCGGATTCCGCGCCTGCCGGCGATGCCGCCCCGACGCCGCGCCCGGCTCCCCCGAGTGGGACACCCGCGCCGACACCGTCGGGCGGGCCATGCGCCTCATCGGTGACGGGGTCGTCGACCGGGAGGGCGTGCCCGGGCTCGCGGCACGGCTCGGATACACCGAACGACACCTCAACCGGATGCTCACCACCGAACTCGGCGCCGGGCCGCTCGCCCTCGCCCGCGCACAACGGGCGCAGACGGCGCGGATCCTCGTCGAGACGACCCGGCTCGGGCTCGCCGACATCGCGTTCGCCGCCGGGTTCGGCAGCGTGCGGCAGTTCAACGACACGATGCTCGAGGTGTACGCACGGTCGCCCAGCCAGATGCGGGAGAAGCAGTCCGCCAGCGATCGGGGCGAGGCCGGTGTCGTCAGCCTGCGACTCGCGTACCGGCCGCCGTTGCATGCCGGCTCGCTGCTCGAGTTCTTCGCGGGCCGGACGCTGCCCGGCGTCGACGAGGTGGTCGACGGGGCGTACCGCCGAGGGCTGGTTCTTCCCCACGGGAACGCTGAAGTGGTGCTCACGCCGGGAGAACGCTGGGTGCATGCGACCCTCCGACTCGGGGATGTGCGGGATCTCGCGCCAGCGGTGGCTCGGTGCCGGCGGCTGTTCGATCTGGACGCTGATCCGGTGGCGGTGGACGGGCTGCTGGGGGCGGATCCTGCGCTCGGGGCGGCGATTGCGGCGGAGCCGGGGGTGCGGGTGCCTCGGGCTGTGGACGGGTTCGAGATGGCCGTTCGGGCGGTGGTGGGGCAACAGGTGAGTGTTGCTGGGGCTCGGACGACGCTGGGGCGGATGATCCGGGCGGTCGGTGGTGGGTCGCCTGCTCTGGGGGAGCCCACCCCCATCCCCCAAACCACCGCGACCGGACAGCTCACCGGTTTCCCGGCGGCGAGCGCCATCGCCGCGTTACCCGACTCCGCGTTCGGCATGCCGGCCGCACGCCGCGCCACGATCCGAGCCCTCGCCGAGGCCGTGGCCGACGGCAAACTCGACCTCGACCCGGGTGCCGACCGAGCAGAGACCGTCGCCCGTCTCACCGAGCTGCCCGGCATCGGCCCGTGGACCGCCGGTTACGTCACCATGCGCGCGATCGGCGACCCCGACGTCTTCCTGCCCACCGACCTGGCGGCCCGGCGCGGCGCCGAGGCCGTCGGCCTCCCCGGCACGGCGAAGGCCCTGGCCACACACGCCGAACGCTGGCGTCCCTGGCGGTCTTACGCGTTGATCCGCCTGTGGCGTGCCGCCTGACCGAACATACCCGCCGCTCGCCCCGGGTGGCCGTTGTCCACATTGCTGAAAGTGCCCTCGCGGTTATCCACAGCCCGGGTGTTCGGCACCCCGCAGGCCGCGCGAACCGGCCATGCTCCAAGACCTCGACCCAGGAGGAAACGATGTTGCTTCATTCGACTTTGGACACCCCGGTCGGCCCGTTCACGATGGTGGTCAGCAGGGCCGGCGCGGTGCGCGCGGCGGGCTTCACCACCGACGTGGCGGAGCTGATGAAACTGGTGCATCCGGTGTTGCTCGAGCCTGTGGAGCCGGGTGATCCGGGCGGGGTGGGCACGGCTGTCCGCGCCTACCTCGACGGTGACCTGACGGCGATCGACGCGGTCCGGGTGGAGCAGCACACCGCCGGTGAGTTCATGGCACACGCTTGGCGGGTGATGCGTGACATCAAACCGGGTTCCCCTGTGACGTACACGGGCTTCGCGGATCTGTCCGGCCGTCCGGCGGCGATTCGTGCGGCCGCGGCCGCGTGTGCCCGCAATCCGGTCGCGCTGTTCACGCCGTGTCATCGGGTGCTGCGGACCGACGGGTCGCTCGGCGGCTACCGCTGGGGCCTGCACGTCAAGGAGTGGCTGCTGCGGCATGAGTCGGCCGATGCCTAATCGCGTGGCGGCCCGCGGGTGCCGGTCCTACGCTGACCGGCATGACTGATACGGGAACCGGGCGCCACGGTCTCCCCGAGCGGCCGTCTCTGGACGGGCTCGAGGCGAAGTGGGCGCCGCGCTGGCAGGAGGAGGGTACGTACGCGTTCGACCGTTCCAAGGAGCGGGCCGACGTGTATGCGATCGACACACCTCCGCCGACCGTATCCGGCTCGCTGCATGTCGGGCACGTCTTCTCGTACACGCACACCGACACGGTCGCGCGGTTCCAGCGGATGCGCGGCAAGGCGGTCTTCTACCCGATGGGCTTCGACGACAACGGGCTGCCGACCGAACGCCGGGTTCAGCACCTGTTCGGGGTCCGGTGCGATCCGTCGCTGCCGTACGACCCTTCGTGGGAGCCGCCGGTCACGGCGCCGAAGGAGCCGGTCTCGATCTCACGGCGCAATTTCGTCGAGCTGTGCGGGCGGCTGACCGTCGAGGACGAGAAGGGGTTCGAGGAGCTGTGGCGGCGGCTGGGGCTGTCCGTCGACTGGGGACTGACGTACACGACGATCGGTGACACGGCGCGGGCCGTCTCGCAGCGGGCGTTCCTCGCGAATCTGGCGGCGGGACAGGCGTACACGGCGGAGGCGCCGACGCTGTGGGACATCGGCTTCCGGACCGCGGTCGCGCAGGCCGAGCTGGAGGATCGGGAACGTCCCGGTGCGTACCATCGGCTGCGTTTCCACGGACCGGACGGGCCGATCGAGATCGACACGACCCGGCCGGAGCTGCTGCCCGCGTGTGTCGCGCTGGTCCATCATCCCGGCGACCCCCGCTTCGCGGGTGTCACGTCGGTCCGCACCCCGTTCTTCGACGTCGAGGTCCCGGTTCGGGCGCATCCGCTTGCAGCAGCCGACAAGGGTACGGGCATAGCGATGGTCTGCACCTTCGGCGACCTGGCCGATGTCACGTGGTGGCGCGATCTGGCCCTGGACACCCGGGTCGTCCTGGGGCGCGACGGCCGGTTCCTGCCGGACGCGCCGGCGGGTGTCCCCGTCGCGGCCTACCAGGGTCTGGCCGGCCTGACGGTGAACGCCGCCCGGGCGGAGGTCGTCCGGCTCCTGCGGGAGTCCGGCGATCTGCTCGGGGAGCCGAGGCCGATCACGCATCCGGTCAAGTTCTACGAGCGCGGCGATCGGCCGCTGGAGATCGTCACGAGCCGGCAGTGGTTCATCCGCAACGGCAGCCGTGACGCCGAGCTGCGGGAGGAGCTGCTGGCCCGGGGCCGGGAATTGCGCTGGGTTCCGGAGAACATGCGTCATCGGTACGACCACTGGGTCGGCGGACTGACCGGTGATTGGCTGATCAGCCGGCAGCGGTTCTTCGGTGTCCCGATCCCGGTCTGGTATCCGCTGGACGCCTCCGGTGAGCCGGTCTACGACCGGTTGCTGGTTCCGGCCGATGAGGCGCTGCCGGTCGATCCGTCGTCGGACTGCCCGCCCGGATTCACCGAGGAGCAGCGGGACGTTCCGGGCGGGTTCACGGCCGATCCGGACGTCATGGACACGTGGGCGACGTCGTCGTTGACACCGCACATCGTCACGGGCTGGAGCACCGACCCGGATCTGCACGCCCGTACCTATCCGATGGATCTGCGCCCACAGGGTCAGGAGATCATCCGGACCTGGCTGTTCTCGTCGGTCCTGCGGGCCGGGCAGCTGGGTGACTCGTTGCCGTGGCGGCGGGCGGTCCTGTCCGGCTGGATCCTCGACCCGGACCACAAGAAGATCTCCAAATCACTGGGCAACGCCGTCGAGACACCGATTCAACTGCTTGAGCAGTACGGGTCGGACGCGGTCCGTTACTGGGCGGCGAGCGGCCGTCCGGGCGCGGATCTCGCGTTCGAGCCGGCCCAGCTGAAGGTCGGACGGCGGCTCGCGACGAAGCTGCTGAACGCGTCGAGGTTCGCGTTGGGCCTCGGCGCGGCGGACGCGCTGCGGCATCCGGTCACCGAGCCGCTGGACCGGGCGATGCTCGGCCGGCTGGCCGAGGTCCTCGTCACGGCGACGACGGCGTTCGAGGAGTATCAGCACACCGACGCGTTGCAGGCGACGGAGACGTTCTTCTGGACGTTCTGTGACGACTACATCGAGCTGATCAAGAACCGGGCGTACGCACCGGGGCCGGCCGGTGACTCGGCGCGGGCGGCGCTCGCTTCCGGCTTGTCGGTGCTGTTGCGGCTGTTCGCGCCGTTCCTGCCGTTCGTCGCCGAGGAGATCTGGTCCTGGTGGCGGTACGGCTCGGTGCACCGGGCGACCTGGCCGACGAAGTACGAGCTGACCCGGGTTGCTCCGGAGAGTGATCCTTCGCTGCTGGATCTTGCCGGTGAGGCGCTGCGGCAGGTCCGGCGGGCCAAGTCGGACCGGAAGGTGTCGATGAAGACGGAGATTCCGCTGGCGGAGGCGCTCGGCCCGGCGGATCTGCTGGACCGGCTCGAGTCGATCGACGGTGATTTCCGGGCGGCGGCCCGGATCGGCAAGCTGGACCTGCTCCGGGACCGGACTCCGGAACTGGTGATCGCCTGCGCGTTCTGAGGCGGGCGGCCACCATAGGAGGCATGTCGATCGCGCCTGAGGAGGTCCGGGCCCCGGCCCGGGACGCGGTGTTGTTCCGGTCGTCGCCGGTCCGGACCTTCGTCATGGTGTTCGCCGTGCTGATGGTCGCCTATCTGGCGGTCTCTCCCATCGTGGGGTGGATCGCCGGGGACAGCGGTGACCCCTGGTGGGTGACCGCCGCGCAGGCCGTGCTGGTCGGCGGCGCGGTGGCGGGGGCGTACGCGTTGTCGGCGCGGGCTGCCCTCACGACCTGGGTGCGGGTGTCGTCCGGAGGGTTGGAGCTGGCCGCGCAGGCGTCCGATCCGATCCTGCTGGACTGGGCGGACATCGCGGCTGTGGTGATTCGCCGGGACGGTCTGCGAACGGTTCTGGATGTGGTGCCGGCGGATCTGGACAGCGTCCATCCGGTGCAGGAGGGCGACGCGGGTGGCCCGGCGTTGACTGATACGCCACGTGGTCCGGCTTTCACTGCGGACCTCACCCAGATCTGGCCCAGCCCGCGCGCGCTGCGTCGCCAGATCAACCGGCACCTGCGGCGTTAGAGAGCTATCGGGACCGAGGCCGCCTGTTGCCCGCGTCCTCGCCTCCGGTCGCGGCGATCTTGCGCGAATGGGCCGTCCAGGCGACCACAAATCCCCAAGGTCTACAACGACCTGCTGATGGTGAGCGCTTTTCATCCCCAGGGCGACTCGACGGGGCGACTCGCCAGGGCGACTCGACGGAGCGACTCGGCAGGGCGACTCGACGGCGCGACTCGGCCAGGGCGCCTCGACGGGGCGACAAGTGCTGCACGGGATCCACGGCAACAACCGCATCCGCACAAGATCCACGCGCAATCCAGGCAGACAAGCAAGGCCAGGCGTGCGTCCCGCCACTTGCGGGCGGGCGGAGGGAGGCGGCAAGCGGAACCGCCCGTCGTGATCGTCCGGCAGACCCGGGATTACGCGGAAGGCCTGACCCCGGATCCGAGAGCTGCCTAGAAGTCGAAGCCGCCGAAGTCGCCGGCTCCGAAATCGCCGCCGAGGTCGCCGGGGTCGCCGCCGGCGAAGTCGGTGTCTCCGAAGCCGCCGACGTCGCCGAACTCGGGCGAGAACAGGGCGTCGAAGATGAGCATGCCGCCGAGGACTCCGGCCCCGGCGCCGAGTGCCGTCTTCCACACCGGTGTGGAGTACCAGCCCGCCGGGACGGGGCGGCCCTGCACGCGGCCGCCCGGGTAGTAGTAGGGGGTGTCGCGGCCGGGCATGGGGCCCGCCCGGTAGGAGTGGCCCTCGACGGTCACCTCGCGGTCGCGGGTGAGGCGGCCGGTGTCGTGGGCGGCGCTGAGCGGTGGGAGGTCGGGGCCGGGGTCGATGCCCATGGCGACGCGGGCCGCCCGTACGTAGGTGAGGCCCTCCAGCGCCGATTCGCGGGCCAGCTCGAACTGGCGGACCGTGTTGGCGGTCTGCAACTGGCCGCCGGCCGCGTTGTAGCGTTCGCCTGCGTCGGCCAGTGCCTGCCGGGCTGCCGGGTCGTCGGAGCTGAGGTTCATCACCTGACCGCCGAGGCGCTCGTACCATCGTTGGGCGTCGGCCCGGGCGTCGTCGAGCTGTGTCTGCCGCCGGGTTTCGCCACCGCGCTGTAGTGCGGCGATCGCGAGGACTGCCAACGCGACGATCGCCAAGATCAGCAACACGCTCATCATGTTTTCCAAGCTACCCCCGCTTTCTGGCAACCTGCTGTAGTGACCTTCTCGACACTCGCCGTCGTATTCGTCTGTCTCGCTGCCGGGGGTGCGATCGGCTGGCTCGCCGCGCGGGCCCGGGCGGCGACCGACATAGCCCGGCTGGAGGCGACACTGGCCGCGGCGCGCGACGGTGAACAGCGGCTGGAGCAGTCGCTGCGGGCACTGTCCTATGAGGCGACCGCCCAGTCCCAGGAGGCGGTGGCCCGGGCGGTGGCGCCGCTGCACGACACCCTCCGGCGGTACGAGCAGCGCGTCGCCCAGCTGGAGCACGACCGCATCGACGCCTACGCCGAGCTGCGTGAACAGGTGCGGGCGATGGGCGCGGTCTCCGGTGAGCTGCGCACCGAGACGCGGCAGCTGGTGGCCGCGCTGCGGGCTCCGCAGGTGCGTGGCCGGTGGGGTGAGCATCAGCTGCGCCGGATCGTGGAGGCGGCGGGACTGCTGGAGCACTGCGATTTCGCCGAGCAGGTGACGGCTTCGACCGACGATCAGGGAGTACGCCCGGACCTGCTGGTGCGTCTGCACGGCGGCCGGACCGTGGTGGTCGACGCGAAGGCTCCGCTGGAGGGCTATCTGTCCGCGATGGAGGCTCGTGACGAGCACACCCGCGACGGCCATCTCGACCAGCACGCCCGGCATCTGCGGGCGCACGTGGACGCGCTGTCCGGGAAGAAGTACTGGTCGGCGTTCGAGTCGACACCCGACTTCGTGGTGCTGTTCGTGCCGGCCGACCCGTTCCTGGACGCGGCGCTGCAGCGGGATCCGTCCCTGATGGAGCACGCGTTCCGGCGCAGTATCGTGCTGGCCACCCCCGCGACGCTGATCGCGATGCTGCGGACGGTCGCCTACTCGTGGCGGCAGGAGGCACTGACCCGCAACGCCGCGGCGGTGCACGGCCTGGCCCGGGAGCTCTACGGCCGGCTGTCCACGCTGGGCGACCATGTGGACAAGCTGGGGACGTCGCTGGCGGGCGCGGTCACCGCGTACAACCGGGCGGTCGGTTCGCTGGAGTCACGGGTGCTGGTCAGCGCCCGCAAACTGGCCGAGATGGGCGTGTCCGACGAGGAGTTGCTCACACCGGTGCAGGTGGAGATCGCCCCTCGTCAGCCACAGGCGCCCGAATTCAGCTAGCCGGGAGGAAGTGAAGCGGCCGGGAAAGGAACAGCCGCGGGCGCCCGGGTTCAGCCGGCGGCGGCAGCGGCGGCAGCCGCGGCCTTCATGTCGCGCCGCAGCTCCTGCGGGAGGGAGAAGGTGAGCCGCTCCTCGGCGGTCGTGAACTCGGTGACCTCGCCGAAGCCGCGTTCGGCCAGGTGGGCGAGCACCTCCATGACGAGTTCGTCGGGGACGCTGGCGCCGGAGGAGACACCGACCGTGGTGGCGCCGGTCAGCCACTCGTCCTTGATCTCGGAGGCGTAGTCGACCAGGTGGCCGGCCCTGGCGCCCGCGCCGAGGGCGACCTCGACGAGCCGCACCGAGTTCGACGAGTTGGTGGAGCCGACGACGATGACGACGTCGCACTCCGGTGCGATCTCCTTGATCACGTGCTGGCGGTTGGAGGTCGCGTAGCAGATGTCGTCGCTGGGCGGCGACTGGAGCAGCGGCAGCCGGGTCTTGAGGCGGGCCACGGTCTCCATGGTCTCGTCGACCGACAGGGTCGTCTGGGACAGCCAGACGACCTTGGACGGGTCGCGGACGACGACGTTGTCGACGTCGTCGGGGCCGTCGACGAGCTGGATGTGGGCGGGCGCCTCACCGGCGGTGCCGATGACCTCCTCGTGGCCCTCGTGACCGATGAGCAGGATGTCGTAGTCCTCGGAGGCGAACCGGCGGGCCTCGTGGTGCACCTTGGTGACCAGGGGGCACGTGGCGTCGATGGCCTTGAGGTTGCGCTCGCGGGCCTGATCGTGGACCTCGGGCGCCACGCCGTGGGCGGAGAAGACGACGGTCGCCCCCTCGGGGACCTCGTAGTTCTCCTCCACGAAGATCGCGCCGCGGGCCTCGAGCGTGTTGACCACGTGCTTGTTGTGCACGATCTGCTTGCGCACGTAGACCGGGGCGCCGTAGAGCTTCAGCGCCTCCTCGACGGTCTGCACGGCGCGGTCGACGCCGGCGCAGTAGCCACGCGGCTTGGCGAGCAACACCCGCTTACGAGCTTCAGTCACCCGACCATGGTACGTGGCCCGGCTCGCACCCGCCTCTGACGAGACGAGTGGCACAGGCGGTGCATACTGCGCGGTCATGAACGTCAGCCCGGTACGGATACTCCGCATCACCGTGGGTCAGATCAGCCTCACGGTCGGCCTGTTGTGGCTGTTCATGACCTTCAGCTCGGCGAACGTGAGGGACGTGTTCGTGGGGTCGGCGCTCGCCGGCGGCGGGCTGGTCATGCTGCTGTGGCGGCGGATCGAGCTGCCCGTCCGGCTGGTCGTCGTGGTCTCGGTGGTGGCCGGGCTCGTCGGAACGGCGGCCGGGCTGGCCGCGCGGTCGGTCTCCACGGGCGGGATGTTCGCCTGGTCCGAGGGCCGGGGCTGGCCGTTCGAGTGGGTGGGGCGCGGCTCCGTGGCGGACGACTTCGAGCAGGCACGGCGGCAGGCGGTCGCCGACGGGTGGGGGTACGACCTGCTCCGGCTCGTCGTGGATGTGAGCTTGTGGGCGTACGCCGGATTGGTGTTGGTGGTTTTGATCGGTCTGGTGACACGCCGTAACCGGGAGCGGCCCGCGTAGTCCGTTTCGGTCCGGATCCGACGAATCGGGCGAGATACTTCTTTTCATGAGTGCGGAGCTGTGGCCATCGATCCCGGCCGTGCTCCGCGTGATGACCGGCTGGTTCCTGCTCGGGATCGGCCTGCTGAACCTGGCGGTCGAGATCGACGGCGGCCTGACCTCCGCCTATCTGGTGTTCCACGTGATGATCGCGATCGGTGGTGTGCTGCTGTTGTTGCGGCACCGGCCCTTCCCGGGGCGTGCCGGTCACCTCGTCGCGGCCGCGCTGGTGGCGGCGGGGATCGTGGTGACGACCGTGCCCGACTCGTCCGGATGCTGCATGGCCGGTGACTCGGGGCGGCACGGCTACCCGTTCCCGTTCCTCGGCACCGGCGGCGGCCTCCACGTCGAACCGCTGTATCTGGCCGCCGACCTGATCTTCTGGGCGTGCGCCGGTCTGCTGGCCGTGGTGATCCTCGCTCTGGTCGAACGACGACTGCCGGAACGCCGCACGGCGGTCGATCTGAGCCGGTACGCGGGTCACGCCGAACCCGGCGCGATGTCCGCCACCCCGGATCGCACCGGCGAGAATGTCGGTGGGCTTACGTAATCTGGCCGGGTGAACGAGCCCGAGAGCACGCCGCGCAGCTCCGCCGACGAGCCGTGGCCGGTCCGCGTGGTCAGCCAGAAGATCACCGCCTGGATCAGCCGGCTCGGCTGGGTCTGGGTCGACGGGCAGGTGGCGCAGATCAACCGCCGTCCCGGCTCCAACGTGGTCTTCCTGACCCTGCGTGACCCGTCGGCCGACCTCAGCCTGACCGTCACCACCAGCCACGACGTGATCCACGCCGGTGCTCCCGACCTGGCCGAGGGCGCCCGGGTCACCCTGCACGCGAAACCGGAGTTCTATCCCGGCCGCGGCACCCTGAGCCTGCGCGCCGACGAGGTTCGCCAGGTCGGCGTCGGTGAGCTGCTGGCCCGGCTGGAGAAACTGAAACGCCTGCTCGCCGCCGAGGGTCTGTTCGCCCGCGAACGCAAGCGGCGGCTGCCGTTCCTGCCCGGCCGGATCGGGTTGATCACGGGCCGGGCCAGCGCCGCCGAGCGGGACGTGCTGATGAATTCGCGGCGCCGGTGGCCGTCGGTCGACTTCCGGGTGATCAACGTGCCGGTGCAGGGGCCGACCGCGGTGGCGCAGATCCTCGACGCGCTGAAGGTCCTCGACGGCGACGACACCGTCGACGTGATCGTGATCGCCCGGGGCGGCGGCAGTGTGGAGGACCTGCTGCCGTTCTCCGACGAGGCGCTGTGCCGGGCCGTGTTCGCCGCGCGCACCCCGGTGGTCAGCGCGATCGGCCACGAGACCGACGCGCCGCTGCTCGACTACGTCGCCGACCTGCGCGCCTCCACGCCGACCGACGCCGCGAAGCGGATCGTGCCCGACCTGGCCGACGAGCAGCGGATGATCGGGCAGGCCCGCGGGCGTCTCGACCGGGCGGTCGCAACCATGATCGACCGGGAGCGGCACCGGATCGACGCGTGGCGGTCCCGGCCGGTGCTGGCCCGGCCCGAGGTGCTGATCGACCAGCGGGCCGCCGACGTGACCGGCCTGCGTGACCGGGCCGTACGCAGTCTCGACCACCGGCTGCGCCGGGCCGACGACGCGCTGGAGCACACGGTGGCCCGGCTGCGTGCCCTGTCACCGGCCAAGACGCTGGAGCGCGGCTACGCGATCGTGCAACGTCCCGACGGCCAGGTGGTCCGCGCCGCGGACGAGGTGGGCGCGGACGACCTTCTTCGGATCCGGCTCGCCGAGGGCGAGCTGCGAGCGGCAGTGATGGAGAGCTGATGACCGACGAGAAACTGTCCTACGAGCAGGCCCGCACCGAGCTGGCCGGCGTGGTCGAGCGCCTGGAACAGGGCGGCGGCACCCTGGAGGAGTCGCTGGCCCTGTGGGAGCGCGGGGAGCGGCTGGCCGACATCTGCCAGCGCTGGCTCGACGGCGCCCGGGAACGCATCGAGGCGGCTCGCGCCGCCCGCGCCGACGAGTGACGGGTCAGGAGGTCGAGGAGGCCAGCTTCTCGATGCTGCCGGTGGCGCTTTCCGGTCCGATGATCAGGATGGTGCGGTCCGGCTGTGTCTGGATCAGCGCGGACTCGCCCGGACGGCCGGTGTACTGCATCCAGGTGCTGTTCGCGGTGCGGTAGGTGCCGATCCGCGTACCCTCGGCGCCGACCTCGGCCGGGACCAGGGTGGCCGAGTCGACGCTGCTCTGGATCAGCAGGATCGGCTTCTTGTCCGGATCGACGTAACCGATCCGCAGGGTCGCCCCACCGTCCACGCGCTGGAAGTTCGCCGACGTGAGGTGCCAGTCCTCGCCGAGACCGGACGGCACTAGGACCGGGAACTCACGGCTCGCCAGCTCGATCGCCGAGGTCGGGTCCTTCGACAACGGCCGGTCGCCCTCCAGCACGACCCGGTAGAACGTCAGGATCAGGGCGATCGGCACCAGCAGCACCACCAGCGAGATGATCATGTCGCGGGGGCGGCGTCCCTCCCGGGCTGACAGGCGCGGGGCGGGCGATTCGGGGGCGGGTTCCACGAACCCCATTGTTAACCACGTCGCTGAAGCAAGACTTGGCACGTCCTCGGATGCCAGGATCGGGTAATCACCGTGGTTCCGTCCCGCGGATCCCGCAGCCGTGCGGGACCCGCGGGACAGAGTCAACCCCGCAACGTCGCGAGGAGGCCGCCGTGCCCGCCCGAGTCCCTCAGGATCTCGACCGCAACATCGCCCTCGACCTCGTCCGCGTCACCGAAGCGGCCGCCATGGCCGCCGGTCGATGGGTCGGGCGAGGCGACAAGAACGGCGGTGACGGCGCCGCCGTCGACGCCATGCGCAAGCTCATCAACTCGATCCAGATGCGCGGCGTCGTCGTCATCGGCGAGGGCGAGAAGGACGAAGCGCCCATGCTCTTCAACGGCGAGCAGGTCGGCGACGGCACCGGCCCGGAGGTGGACGTCGCGGTCGACCCGATCGACGGCACCACGCTGATGAGCAAGGGCATGCCCGGTTCCATCGCGGTGCTCGCGGTCGCCGAGCGCGGCGCCATGTTCGACCCGAGTGCCGTCTTCTACATGGACAAGATCGCCGTCGGGCCGGACTGCGCCGACGTCGTCGACATCGACGCCGGCGTGACGGAGAACCTGCGCCGCATCGCGAAGGCCAAGCGTTCCAGCGTCTCCGACGTCACGGTGTGCATCCTGGACCGCCCCCGGCACGCCAAGCTCGTCGAGGAGGTACGGCAGGCGGGCGCCAACATCAAGTTCATCTCGGACGGCGACATCGCGGGCGCCATCTCGGCGGCCCGTTCGGAGTCCGACGTCGACGTGCTCATGGGCATCGGCGGCACCCCCGAGGGAATCACCGCAGCGTGTGCACTCAAGTGTCTCGGCGGCATGATCCAGGCGAAGCTGTGGCCGCTCGACGACGCCGAGCGCGAGAAGGCGCTCGCCGCGGGTCACGACCTCGACCGTGTGCTCACCACCGACGACCTGGTCACCGGTGACAACTGCTTCTTCGTGGCCACCGGCGTCACCAGCGGTGACCTGCTCAAGGGTGTCCGCTACCGCTCCGGCGGCGCGCACACGCAGTCGATCGTGATGCGGTCCAAGAGCGGCACGATCCGGGTCATCGACTCGTACCACCGGCTGGAGAAGCTGGCGCTGTACTCCGCCGTCGACTTCGACGGCCACCTGCCGACGGTTCCGCTGGCCTAGGCCCAACCTTCCGCAGATCTTGTGAGGTTCGGGTGGGACGTCCCACCCGAACCTCACAAGATCGCGAAGAGGAAAGGGCGCGCGTAGCGGGGCGGCTAGCGGCGGCGGAAGAAGATCGCTGCGAGGACGCCGCCGACCAGGCCCAGCAGGTGCCCCTGCCAGGAGATCCGCTGGTCGGTGGGGAGCACGTTGAACAGCTGGTACCAGTAGAGAAGGCCGATGAACAGGGCCACCGCGAAGTTCCACCAGCTGCGCTCGACCAGACCGCGGGCCAGCAGCAGGCCGAGGTAGCCGAAGATGACGCCGCTGGCGCCGACCACCACGGTGCCGGATTCGCCGATGAACCAGACGCCGATGCCGGCCACCAGCATGATCAGCACGGTCGACCAGATGAACCGGCGTACCCCGCCGGCCAGGACGAACGTGCCGAGCAGGATGAGCGGGACGGCGTTGCCGTAGAGGTGTTCCCACCCGTCGTGCAGGAACGGGCTGAACAGGATGCCGTCGATGCCCTCGATCGAGTGCGGGATGATGCCGCCGGCCACGTCGAGGGTGCCGGGCCCGAGCGCGACGTCGATCACCTCGATCAGGAACAGGGCCGGGACCACCGCGCACATGGTCACGAACGCGCGGCCCAGCGCCGCGTAGAAACCATCGGTGCCGAACCGTCCGGCCTCGTCCGTGCTCGCACCCGCCGCCCACCCGTATCCCATGCATCGATGGTCGCAGGAGCGGGCCAGAGCGGCCAGTCGAGTTGTCAGCTCATCCGGCGGACAGCGTCCTCGATCTCGGTACGGAACTTCGCGATCTGCGTGTAGACACCGAAGTACCCGTCGCGGGCGCAGCCCAGCCCCCAGCTGACGATGCCGACCTGCACCCAGCGTCCGAGCCGGTCGCGGCGGACCATCGGGCCTCCCGAGTCGCCCTGGCAGGTGTCGACGCCGCGCCGCCCGGCGCAGATGGATTCGTCCTGGACCAGTTCCACGCCGGCCCGGCGGTACGCGGCCGTGCACTCGGCGTCGGGGATCGTCGGCACGGTCGCGTAGTGCAGGCGGCGTTCCTGCTGCGGCGACGCCTCCCGGGTCTGCCCCCAGCCCATCACGGTGAACGTGCCGGTGTCGACGTCGTCGGGAGTGAGCGGCAGGGTGGGCAGCGGCAGCTCGCGTTCCAGCCGGACGACGGCCCAGTCGTCGCCGCGGGTCTCGGTGATGAAATCGGGCGAGCGGTACACCTCGACCGATTTGACCGACACAGCGGTACGGGAGTCGAGGTCGATGGATCCGGCGGTCACGGTGATCCGGTCGTTGGGTCCGGTCGGTCCGACACAGTGCCCGGCAGTGAGCACGACCCGCGGCGCGGTCAAGGCTCCGCCGCAGCCCATCGAGAGCCGGACCGCCCAGGGGAATCTGCCGTCGCCGGCGACCTTCCCGCCGACCACCTCGCGTACCGGTGTCCATCCGGTGTCGGCCCGTGCCGGTGCTTCAGTCGTTCCCGAGAGCGCAACCACCAACAGACATAGCGCCACTTTCCGGACCATACCGACATTTGATCACAGCAAAACGGGGCCGCGCGGATCGCCGCGCAGCCCCGTCCGACGTTCTGTCAGCACCAGCCGGGTGTATCAGTACCAGCCGACGTTCTGCGAGTGGCTCCAGGCCTTGCAGGGAGTGCCGTAGCGGCCCTTGATGTAGCCGAGGCCCCACTCGATCTGGGTGGCCGGGTTCGTCTTCCAGTCCGAGCCCGCCGAGGCCATCTTGTCACCCGGCAGAGCCTGCGGGATCCCGTACGCTCCGGAGCTGTTGTTGAGGGCCTTGTAGTTCCAGCCACTCTCCTTCTTCCACAGCTTGTCCAGGCAGGGGAACTGGTCGAGACCGAAGCCCTCGTCGAGCATCAGGGCGCAACCGACCTTGCGGCTGCCGCTGTACTCGTTGCAGGACTCGGGGATCTCGCCGGTGTAGGCGACCGGACCGCCGGCCTCCTCAGCCTTCTTGGCCTTCTCCTCTTCCTTGGCCTCGATGACTTCCTTCTCCAGCGTCCGGGCCTTGGACGCGGCGGCCTTCACCTCGGTGGCGGCCTTGGCGGCGGCGGCCTGCTCGGCGACCACGCGGTGCGCCCGCGCGGCGGCGTGATCAGCCTGGCGCTCCTTGAGCAGCCGCATCTCGTCCTCGTTGGCCTGCACGACGAGCTGAGCTTCGACGGTCTGCTGCTGGACGTCCCGGTTCTGCCCGAGGTACACCCCGCCGGTGAGACCCAGCACGAGCAGACCGACCGAGGCCGCACGGACACCCATCCGGCTCCACAGCCGCTTCACGAAGAGTCCCTTCGTCGGGGGCAAGGAAGCGGCGCGTCATCGCCCGGAAAGGGCGGACCGCGCCGCGAGTTGCACGCCGAACACCATGGCGCAACGTGAAGTGGATGTGAAACGCCAGCGCGGTGATGTGACTTTAGTCACAAGACTTACCGGGTGAATCCGGCACTAAATCACCACGCTGGCGTTCTAAAGATTCACTACAGCGGGATTTCCTCCAAGAGGTCCGTCACTACCTCAGCAATCGGCGAACGCTCCGACCGCGTGAGGGTTACGTGGGCGAAGATGGGGTGCCCCTTCAGCGCCTCGATCACCGCGGTGACGCCGTCGTGCCGGCCCACCCTCAGGTTGTCCCGCTGGGCGACGTCGTGGGTCAGCACGACCCGCGAGTTCTGCCCGATCCGGGAGAGCACGGTCAGCAGCACGTTGCGTTCCAGCGACTGCGCCTCGTCGACGATCACGAACGCGTCGTGCAGGCTCCGGCCGCGGATGTGAGTCAGCGGCAGCACCTCGAGCATGCCGCGGGCCAGCACCTCGTCGACCACGTTGCCGTGCACCACCGCGCCGAGCGTGTCGAAGACCGCCTGCGCCCACGGCGACATCTTCTCCGCCTCGCTGCCGGGCAGGTAGCCGAGCTCCTGGCCGCCGACCGCGTAGAGCGGACGGAACACCACCACCTTCTTGTGGCGGTTGCGCTCCATCGTCGCCTCCAGGCCCGCGCACAGGGCCAGCGCCGACTTGCCGGTGCCGGCCCGGCCACCGAGCGAGACGATGCCGATCTGCTCGTCGAGCAGGATGTCCAGCGCCACCCGCTGCTCCGCCGAACGCCCGCGCAGACCGAACGCGTCACGGTCACCGCGTACCAACCTGATGGTCTTGTCGGGGTTGACCCTGGCCAGGGCCGAGCCGCGCGGCGAGTGGATCACCAGGCCGGTGTGGCAGGGCAGGTTCTCCGCATCCTCGACCTCCAGCTCCTCACCGGAGTAGAGGGAGGTCACCTGCTCCTCGGAGAGCTGCAGATCGGCCATGCCGGTCCAGGTGGGGTCGCTGGCCTGGCCGTGCCGGTACTCGTCGGCGGTCAGACCCACCGAGGCGGCCTTCACCCGCAGCGGCATGTCCTTGCTGACCAGCGTGACCTCACGGCCCTCCGCGGCCAGCCCGAGCGCCACCGACAGGATGCGGGTGTCGTTCGAGTCGTTGCGGAAGCCCTGCGGCAGCACGCTCTGATCGGCGTGGTTCAGCTCGACCCGCAGCGTGCCGCCCTCGTCGTTGCAGAGCACCGGCTGATCCAGGCGGCCGAACTTGATCCGCAGCTCGTCGAGCATGCGCAGCGCCTGCCGCGCGAACCAGCCCAGTTCGGGGTGGTGACGTTTCCCCTCCAGCTCGGAGATGACCACGAGCGGCACGACCACCTCGTGGTCGGTGAACCGGCGGAACGCCGCCGGGTCGGACAGCAGGACCGAGGTGTCCAGGACGAAGACCCTGCCGGCAGTGGCGGGTTCCGCGTCGGCGTGCCGGTCCCGGGTCTTACGGCGACCCGTCGTGGCACGGCTGGAGACCTTGTCGGCCGGGTTCGCATCGACCCCGGCATCGGTACGGCGAGATGTCACAGGCCTGCTCCAGCGGGCGTGCAACCCGGTCCGCCCGCGGTCCGCCACCTACCGGTCGCCGGCCCTCTGCACGGAGTCGGATTGCGGTCCCCGTGGCGCAGTCGTCGCAGGTCCGGGCCGACCGGCTGGCCCGGGACGACCCCGCGCCATGACTCAAACGCTAGCGGTCAACTACGTCCCGCGGTAGAGCGCAATATCCATCCCGTGGGGGTGATGACGGCCGCACCCTTGGATCGGCGGGCTTAAAAGGCGACCTTCCGCGGGTAATCTGACTTCCGTGGCAGAGAGCGCACGTCCGACACATCCGCTGACCACCGACGAGGCGTGGGCGTTCACGGCTTCACGAGCCTCCGCGACCACCTTCTTCTTCGACTTCGACGGTGTCCTTTCGCCGGTCACCGACGACCCGGACGCCTCACAGCCGGTGCCGTCCGTCCTGGGCGTGCTCGAGCGTCTGGCCGAGTCGGTCGCCCGTGTGGCGATCGTCTCCGCCCGTCCGGTCAGTTTCCTGCGGTCCCGCTTCGAGACGCTCGGAAACGTCGACCTGCACGGCCTCTACGGCCTCGAGGTCTGGCACGACGGCCAGGTCGTCACCGAGCCGGCCGCCCTCGACTTCGTGCCGGCGATGGCCTCCCTGGCCGACCAGGCCCGTGCCGAGCTGCCCGCCGAGACCCTCGTGGAATACAAGCGGCTCTCCGTGGCCCTGCACTACCGCACCGCCCCCGAGCACGCGCCCGTCGTCGAGCGCTGGGCCCACGAGCAGGCCGAACGCCTCGGGCTGCGCACCCAGCGGGGTCGCATGGTGGTCGAGCTCAAGCCGCCGGTCGATCAGGACAAGGGCATGGTCATCACCGAGGGCGTCCGCAACGCCGGTTGCGCCTGGTATTTCGGTGACGACATGTCCGACATCAAGGCGTTCGACGCGCTGCGCGCCCGGGAGGCAGTCGACCCGGGCTTCTTCGGCATGGCGGTCGCGGTCGCCAACCCGGAGACCGGTGCCGAGGTGTCCAGCGCCGCGGACCTCACCCTCGAGTCGCCGGACGCGGTGGCGGCCTTCCTCACCGAGGGCCTACGGCGCTTCTAAGACCTTTCTCTGGTACGGCTGGAACGCGCCCAACCGCACCGGCCCCGTCCCGGGGCTCCCAAGCGACGTCCGCGGCTGGTCGCGGCCTCAGCGCCCCTTTCGGGCTGAGGCGTCGGGTCACCGCATCCGCCACCCGTGCGGGCGCTTACGCCCACACACAAGCCGCAACTCACCACGCGGCGCCACCAAACCAGCCGCGTGGTGAACTACGCCCACAGGCAAACCGCAACTCACCACACGGCGCCGCGAAACCAGCTGCGTGGTGAACTACGCCCGCAGGCGAGCCGCAACTCACCACACGGCGCCGCGAAACCGGCCGCGTGGTGAACTGCGCCCACAGGCGAGCCGCAACTCACCACGCGGGCTAGGGGTTGGGTGACCACCGATGCAGCCCGAAAGGGGCGCTGGGGGCCGCGACCAGCCGCGGACGTCGCTTCGATGCCACGGGACGTGGCTGGTGCGGTTGAGGGCTCGGTAGCTCGTACGATATGGGTGTTTTTAAGAAGCGGGAGATGACCGCCCAGCCGCACCGACCGGCGGTCAGGCTCCGTAGCGTCGCTGGCGGCTGGCGTAGGAGCGCAACGCTCGCAGGAAGTCGATGCGGCGGAAGTCGGGCCAGTTGGCGTCGTGGAAGTAGAACTCCGAGTGCGCCGACTGCCAGAGCAGGAAGCCGGACAGGCGCTGTTCGCCGCTCGTGCGGATGACCAGATCGGGGTCGGGCTGGCCGCGGGTGTAGAGGTGTTCGGCGATGTGCTCGACGTCGAGGATCTCGGCGAGCTCCTCGATGGTGCCGCCGGTCGCGGCGTGTTCGTAGAGCAGTGAGCGGACCGCGTCGGTGATCTCGCGGCGGCCGCCGTAACCCACGGCCATGTTGACCTCGACGCCGTCGCAGCGGTCGCGGGTCTTCTCCTGGGCGGCCTTCAGCGTCGCCGCCGTCGGCGCGGGCAGGATGTCGAGGGCGCCGACCATGCGCAGCCGCCAGGGGTTGCCCTCCTCGGCCAGCTCGGTGGCCAGATCCTCGATGATCTTCACGAGGGGGTCCAGCTCCGACGCCGGGCGGCGCAGGTTGTCGGTGGCCAGCAGATAGAGCGTCACGTGCTCGATTCCGGCCTGGTCACACCAGGTCAGCAGCTCCTTGACACGCGTCGCGCCGACACGATGGCCGTCGTTCGGGTCGACGAAGCCCATCTCCCGGGCCCACCGGCGGTTGCCGTCGCACATCACGCCGATGTGTTTGGGCACGGGTTTACCGGCCAGCTTCCCCGCCAGCCGCCGCTCGTAAAAGGTGTAGACCAGAGAACGCAGACTCATCACCCCAAAGCGTAGCCACCCGCGCCAGAGGCTCAAGCGGGGCGGCCCGCCGTGGGACCATATTCGGCCGTGATGCGCCCGATCGTGCATCGAACGCATCGGCCGACCGGATGACCGGCCGGCCCCCGCCGCGGCGCCGTTGCCGTGGCGGGGACCAACGCGGAGTCATGCGTCGGCGAGCCGCGCCTTCAGCGCGTCGAGCTCGGCCCAGAGAACGGCCGGGAGCTTGTCGCCGAACCTGTTGAACCACTCGGTGACCTGCGGGATCTCCGCCTGCCACTCCTCGGTGTCGACCCGCAGCGCCGCCGCCAGGTCGGCCGGGTCGATGTCGAGGCCGGTCAGGTCGAGGGCCTCGGGCGTGGGCACGTGACCGATCGGCGTCTCCACGGCGTCGGCCTTGCCGTCGAGGCGCTCGCACACCCACTTGAGGACACGGCTGTTCTCGCCGAAGCCCGGCCACAGGAACTGGCCCTGGTCACCGCGGCGGAACCAGTTGACGTAGAACACCTTCGGCAGCTTGGCGGCGTCGCCGGACGCGCCCTTGGCCATGTCGATCCAGTGCTGGAAGTAGTCACCGGCGTGGTAGCCGATGAACGGCAGCATCGCCATCGGGTCGCGGCGGACCACGCCGACCTGACCGACCGCGGCCGCGGTGGTCTCCGACGACAGGGTCGCGCCGAGATAGACGCCGTGCACCCAGTCGCGGGCCTCGCTGACGAGCGGGACGGTGGTCTTGCGGCGGCCGCCGAAGAGAATCGCGTCGATCGGCACGCCGCGCGGGTCGTGATACTCGTCGGCGAGGATCGGGCACTGCTCGATCGGGGTGCAGAAGCGGCTGTTCGGGTGGCTGGAGACGGCGTCCGAGTCGGGCGTCCAGTCCTGGCCCTTCCAGTCGGTCAGGTGCGCGGGCGGCTCGCCCATGCCCTCCCACCAGATGTCGCCGTCGTCGGTGAGCGCCACGTTGGTGAAGACCGAGTTGCCCTTGGCCAGCGTGCGCATCGCGTTCGGGTTGGTGTGGAAGTCGGTGCCGGGCGCGACGCCGAACAGTCCGAACTCGGGGTTGGTGGCCCAGAGCCGCCCGTCGGAACCGAACCGCATCCACGCGATGTCGTCACCGATGGTCTCGACCTTCCACCCGTCGAGAGTCGGGTCCAGCATCGCGAGGTTGGTCTTGCCGCAGGCGGACGGGAACGCGCCGGCGATGTACCGGACGACGCCCTCCGGCGAGGTCACCTTCATGATCAGCATGTGCTCGGCGAGCCAGCCCTCGTCGCGGGCGGCCACGCTGGCGATCCGGAGCGCGAAGCACTTCTTGCCCAGCAGCGAGTTGCCCCCGTAACCCGAGCCGAACGACCAGATCTCCCGGGTCTCCGGGAAGTGGGAGATGTACTTGGTCTCGTTGCACGGCCAGGCGACGTCCTCCTCGCCCGGTGACAGCGGCGCGCCGATCGAGTGCAGTGCCGGCACGAAGTCCGCGTCGTCGCCCATCACCTTGAGGACCTCGGCGCCCATCCGGGTCATGATCCGCATGCTGGCCACGACGTACGGGCTGTCGGTGAGCTCGACGCCGAACATCGGCTCAGCCGCGTCGAGCGGGCCCATGCAGAACGGGACGACGTACATCGTCCGGCCCGTCATGCAGCCCTTGTAGAGCCCCGTCATCAGCTGCTTCATCTCGGCCGGCGCCATCCAGTTGTTGGTGGGACCGGCGTCGGCCTCGTCGGCCGAGCAGATGAAGGTGCGCTCCTCGACCCGAGCCACGTCGGACGGGTCGGTGCGCGCCCAGAACGAGTTCGGCTTCTTCCTGTCGTCGAGGCGTACCAGCGCGCCGGTCTCGACGAGCTCGTCGGTGAGACGGGTCCACTCGGCCTCGGAACCGTCACACCAGACGATGCGGTCGGGCGTGGTCAGGGCGGCGACCTCGTCGATCCACGCGAGTAGACGCGGGTGCGAGGTAGGGGGCTGAGTCAAGGTGAAGCTCCTTCGGTCGGCACTGACCTATGACTGACCAACCGGGCAATCCGGTCTGTCATGGGGGAGTCACGTCAGCGTAAGCCCGACTGAGCATTGAGTTCATCGGCTAATCCTGTGGACAACCGCACAATCTTTGGTGGCTTTGCGCGCAGACGAGCGATTCTTCGCCGCAAAGCGCAACTGTGCGCAAGCCGCCCCGTTCGGGCCGAGCCACACCGTCACTCTCGACAACTTTCACAAAAAGGACTTAACGGCTTAGACTTTCGCGTAATCGGGCTTTCCTCGCAGTTCCGGCCACAGGAGGCGGAATGACGATCCCGGGCAACGACGCGGACTCGGACACCGGCCTGCTCGCCGCCGTCCGGGCCGGCGACACCGCCGCGTACGGGACGCTCTACGAGCGGCACCACACGGCAGCCCGCAAGTTCGCCTACGGACTGGTTCACGACCCCGCCGACGTCGACGACCTGGTGGCCGAGACCTTTGCCAAGGTCTTCGCGACGCTGCGCGCCGGTCGCGGGCCGCTGGTCGCGTTCCGCGCCTACCTGCACACCACGATGCGGCACCTCTGTTACCAGCGGGCCCGCTCGGACCGGCGACTGGAGTTCACCGACGACCTGACCCGGTACGACGCGGGCGAACCGTTCACCGACCCGGCCCTGGACCGGCTGGAACGCACCTTCGCGGCCGCCGCGTTCCGTCAGCTCCCGGAACGCTGGCGCGACGTGCTGTGGCAGACCGAGGTGGAGGGCAGCACCCCGGCGGAGCTGGCCCCGCGGATGGGCCTGACCCCGAACGCGGTCGCGGTCCTGGCTCACCGAGCACGGGAGGGACTGCGCAGCCTCTATCTGCAGCAGCACGTGGCCGCGGCCGAGCATCCGGAGTGCCGGTGGGCCGGCGAGCGGCTGGGCGGACAGGTGCGCGGACGGCTCGCCGCACGGGACGCGCATCGCATGCGTACCCATCTCGGCTGGTGCTCCGACTGCCGCGACCGGCTCGCCGAGATCCGCGAAATCGACAGCTTCCGTAACGCTCCGTATCGTCAGCGTCACCATGCCGAGACGTCCGGTTAAGACCCGGCAACGAGAACGGCGGAGCGTGACCTGCCCCGGTACCCTCGGACCCGTGCCCCCGAAACCTCCCCAGGCGACCGACCTGCGCACCCGGATCACGGGACTCGTCCACGAGTTGGGCAAATTCGGAATCGTCGGCGGGACGGCTTTCACCATCGACCTGGTGCTCTTCAACGTCCTGCTGTCGTCGGGCCTCGAGTCGCTGACCGCCAAGACGTGCTCCACCGTGGTGGCCACCACGGTCGCGTTCTTCGGCAACCGTTTCTGGACCTGGCGCGACGGCGAGCACACGAACATGGCACGCCAGTACACGACCTTCTTCGTACTGAACCTGATCGGACTGGGTATCGCCCTGGCATGCCTGGCCATCAGCCACTACGGCCTGGGCCAGATCTGGCCGGCACTGCAGAGCCCACTCGCCGACAACATCGCCGGCGTAGGCGTGGGCACCGTACTGGGTACGATGTTCCGCTTCTGGTCCTACCGCCGATTCGTCTTCCGGGTCACCGACGCCCCGGCCACCGGAAGCGTGACGGCGCCGTCGTCAGTCTCACAGTGACTCGGCGTAATCGCCCCCATTCGCGTAAGGTTGCCCAATGCCTTCAGCCAGCATGCTGACGGAACGCCTCCGCCGCCTCGCTCCCGAAGCCATCGCCTTCGGCATCATCGGCGCCGGAAACACCCTGCTCTACCTGGCGATCTGCTGGGTGGCCATGGGGATCGGCCCGGTCAAGGCCAGCGTTCTCGCGACCGTCATCACGACCACGCTGGCTTACGTGGCGAACCGCTACTGGACCTACCGGCACCACACCCGGACCGCGCTGCGCCGGGAGTACACCCTGTTCTTCGGGTTCAACCTGATCGGCATGGTCATCCAGTCCGGCATGACGGCGCTCGGCAAGTACGGCTTCGGCCTCTCCGAGCACGACGACAAGCTGCAGCTGCTCGGCATGACGACGATCGGCATCGTGATCGGCACGATCTTCCGCTTCTGGGCGTACCGGACGTTCGTCTTCCTCAAGCCGCCGGTCGACGGCCACGAGGGCGCCATCACCGACATGGACGCGACCGCCGGGTTCGCCGAGCTCAGCGCGATCGACGAGCCGGGCAGCGTGGCTCACCTCGAGCTGCGGCCCGAACTCGATCCACGCTGAGGCTGCTCTTCCGCTTCCTCCTCCTCGTCCGCCGGCGCGAGCTCGATCAGCTCGTAGAGGGTGGTCTGCACCAGCTGCGCGGCGGGCACCCCGGCCAGCACCACCCGCTGGTCCCCGATGGAGTCGACGGTCAGGGTCCCGCTGCCGAGCACACGGTCCAGCAGGGACTGGGTCAGCGAGTGGTCGTTCACCCGGTTCAGCGGCAGGTCACGCCGCTGCCGGTCGACCACGCCCCACTGCATCAGCAGCCGTTCGCCGGTCAGCACGTACTCCGTGCAGCGCCACGCAAGCCACGGGTAGGCCCCGTAACGGCCGCCGTAGTACAGCATGATGGCGGCGACCAGGCCCAGGCCGATCCGGCCGCCCTCGGTCGCGGGCAGCATCACCCAGCCCATGATCAGGCCGGTCAGGGCAAGCAGCAGCACCACGGTCGGGGCCACCGCCGCCTTCCAGTGCGGACGCAGGTGGAGGACGATCTCCTCCTCGTCCGCGAGCACATCCTCCGGGAACGCCACGCAAGTCAGCGTACGTGCAGGACGTCCCCCGCCGAGACGCGGAATTCGACACCTTCCTCCGTACGGATCACCAGCTGACCGTCGGAGTCCACGGTGACCGCCTCGCCGGTCCGCTCGGCGCCGCCCGGCAGCAGCACCCGAACCCGGCGGCCGATCGTCGCGCAGTGCCGCTGGTAGGCGGCGAGCAGCCCGCACATCTCGGCGTCGCCACCGGCCTCGCGCCAGCCTTCGTACCACCGCGCCATGCTTCTCAGCAGGGCCCGCAGCAACGGGCTGCGATCGGTGCTGGCAGCGCCCGCCACCAGCAGGGAGGTGGCCGGCACGCCGGTCGTCTCGGGCAGCTCGTCGGCCCGGGTGCTGACGTTCACCCCGATCCCGATCACGACCGCGTCACCGGCGACCTCCGCCAGGATGCCGGCGCACTTGCGTTCGTCGATCAGCAGGTCGTTGGGCCACTTCAGTGCGGACTCCACCTCGCCGATCCGGGCCACCGCCTCGACCAGCGCCACCCCGGCGAGCAGCGGCAACCAGCCGTAAGCGGACGGCGGCACCCCGGGCCCGTGCGGCTCGGGCATGCCCTCCCGGCCCTCGCTTCGCTCGGTACGGCCGGTCGAGCCGGGCCGGAGCAGCACGCTGACGGTGAGACCGGCCCGCGGCGGTGACGTCCACTGCCGATCCCGCCGCCCGCGCCCGGCCAGCTGGCTCTCGGCCACCACCACGAGCCCTTCCGGCGCGCCGGCCGCGGCGGCGGCCGCGGCATCGGCGTTCGTCGAGCCGGTCTCGTCCCGCACGTCGAACTTCGACCACAACCCACCCGGTACGACGAGAGCGCGTGTCAGTGCCCGCGCGGACAACGGCGGCCGGTCGAGTTCGGTGTAGCCCATCGGATGAGCTTAGTTCGGGCCGGCGCTGTGCCTTCCCGCGTACGGCGGAGCCGGGCGGGGCCGGGGGCTCGGACGGTTCTCCGCGCCCTCCTGCTCGTCGCGCTCGGCCCACGATAGGGGCAGCCGCACGCGTCGCTCGCGCGGCGGCCACTCCGGGACCGGGCCGAGCGGTTCGGCCGGCCCCGCGGGCAGGTCGAAGCCGGTGGCGGGCTCGTAGTCGGGCACCGGCGGCAGCGCGTCCAGCTCGGGCGGCGCGTACAGGTCCGGCACCGGGGTCCAGTAGTCGCCGGCCGGCGGGCTGTCGTCGACGTCGCTGTAGCGCGGCCAGTCCCAGTCGGGCAGCGGCCGGTCGTCCGCGTCGCCGAGCCGGCCGGCGTATCCGCCGGGACTCTCGACGTCCCGCCGGGCCCAGGCCGGGCCGTCCGGTTCGGGGTCGCGGCGACGGCGGCGCGGCGGCCACGAGGCGTCCTCGAGGTAGCCGTCCTCGTAGCCCAGGCGCTCGTCACCGTCGTACGCCGAGTCCGGTTCCGGGTCGCGGTCGTCGTCCTCGCCCGGGTCGTAGTCGTCGTAGCCGTACCGTCGCAAATCGTCCTCGTCCTCGTCGGCAAGCCCGATCGACGCCAGTCCGCTGGCGCTCGCCTCGCCCTCGGGGGTCTGCCCGCCGACACCCTCGGCGGGCCGCCCGCTGAAGGCGGCGGCCAGCCTTCGCCGCCTGGCCCGGGGCTCGTCACCCTCGGCCGCGGCGGCGTCCATCGTCACGCGAGGTCCCGGTGCGGACCTCGCGACGGCTTCCGACCGCCGGCGGCGAGGGGATGAGCCGGCCCGGTTCGCCCGACGAGCACCACCACCGAAAATCACGGCGCGGAAGCTGATCAGTGTGGCGAGGCCGCCTGCGATGAAGGCGAGCCCGGCCGCGGTCATCCAGTTCGTCACGCCGGGAGTAACGAATGGGGCATTGGGTATGAAACGCACGCGTCTCGACGCCCTCCGTGTGCGACGCCTCCCGGTTACGATGCTGATCGTTGCCTTAACGAGTGTTAGGCCGCCTGAAGAGCGTGGAGACCTTCGTGACCACAGAGCCCGACATCCACACCACCGCCGGTAAGCTCGCCGATCTCACCCGCCGCAGCGAGGAAGCCGTGCACGCCGGCTCCGAGCGTGCCATCGAGAAACAGCACGCCCGCGGCAAGAAGACGGCCCGCGAACGCATCGAGCTCCTGCTCGACAAGGACTCCTTCGTGGAGCTCGACGAACTCGCCAGGCACCGGTCCACGGCCTTCGGCCTGGAGAAGAACCGGCCGTACGGCGACGGCGTGGTCACCGGTCACGGCACCATCGACGGCCGGCAGGTGTGCGTCTTCTCCCAGGACTTCACGGTCTTCGGCGGCTCCCTCGGCGAGGTCTTCGGCGAGAAGATCGTCAAGGTGCTCGACCTGGCCATGAAGATCGGCTGCCCGATCATCGGGATCAACGACTCCGGCGGCGCCCGCATCCAGGAGGGCGTGGTCGCGCTCGGCCTGTACGCCGACATCTTCTTCCGCAACGTCCGGGCCAGTGGCGTCATCCCGCAGATCTCGCTGATCATGGGCCCGTGCGCGGGCGGCGCCGTCTACTCCCCCGCGATCACCGACTTCACCGTCATGGTCGACCAGACCTCGCACATGTTCATCACCGGACCCGACGTCATCAAGACGGTCACCGGTGAAGAGGTCGGCATGGAGGAACTGGGCGGGGCCCGCACCCACAACACCCGCAGCGGCAACGCGCACTACCTGGCCAGCGACGAAGAGGACGCGATCGAGTACGTCCGTGCGCTGCTCTCCTACCTGCCCAGCAACAACCTCGACGAGCCCCTCGCCTTCGACTCCGCCGGCGAGACCCCCGACGACCACTCCCTCGACACCCTCATCCCGGACTCGCCGAACCAGCCGTACGACATCAAGAAGGTCGTCGAGACCGTCGTCGACGAGTTCCTCGAGGTCCAGCCGCTCTACGCGCAGAACATCGTGGTCGGCTTCGGACGGGTCGAGGGCCGGCCGGTCGGCGTGGTCGCCAACCAGCCGATGAGCCTCGCGGGCACGCTCGACATCGCCGCATCGGAAAAAGCAGCCCGATTCGTGCGTACGTGTGACGCGTTCAACATCCCGGTGCTGACCTTCGTCGACGTACCCGGCTTCCTGCCCGGCACCGGCCAGGAATGGGACGGCATCATCCGGCGTGGCGCGAAGCTCATCTACGCGTACGCGGAGGCGACCGTCCCGAAGGTCACGGTCATCACCCGTAAGGCGTACGGCGGGGCGTACGACGTGATGGGCTCCAAGCACCTCGGAGCCGACGTCAACTTCGCGTGGCCCACCGCGCAGATCGCCGTGATGGGCGCCCAGGGCGCGGTCAACATCCTGTACCGGGGTGAACTCGCGTCGGCCGAGGACCCGGCGCAGCGGCGCACCGAACTCATCCAGGAGTACGAGGACACGCTCGCCAACCCGTACATCGCGGCCGAGCGCGGTTACGTCGACGCGGTCATCCAGCCGTCACAGACCCGCGCCCAGGTCACCCGGGCCCTGCGGATGCTGCGCACCAAGCGAGAGACCCTGCCCCCGAAGAAGCACGGCAACATCCCGCTGTAACTGAGCCGGCCGGCTCCGCGTCGCTCCGCGGCAAAGCTGAGCCGGCTGGCTCCGCGTCGCTCCGCGGCAAAGCTGAGCCGGCTGGCTCCGCTTCGCTCCGCGGCAAAACGCCTTGTAACCGGTGTCGAGGCAGGCGATTTCCCGCCACCCAGCAAACCCCGCTGGGCGTCGGCAAATCACTTGCCTCGACACCGGCGGCGTTTTGCGTCCACGAGTTATGTGGTGGGGAGGGTGTCGGGGAGCCACTGGCCGGCTAGCAGGAAGGCGCCGGCCAGCAGGGCGACCAGGTTGACGATGAGGAAGACGCCCACCCAGAACAGGGCCGGCAGGTGGGTCAACCTGGACAGCTGGTCGGCGTCCGAGTCGCGCATCCGGCCGCGGCTGCGCAGGCTCTGCAGCTCGAAGACCGGGCGGACACCGCCGAAGAGCAGGAACCAGACTCCGGCGTACGCGAAAGCGGCCTGGGTCTCCGGCGCCGCGTACCACGACACCGCGAACACGATGGCACCCGTTACCAGCAGCGACACCACGCCGAAGAAGTTCCTGATGTTGATCAGCATGAGGAGCAGCAGCACCACCGCGAGCCAGAGCAGCAGCGTGATCCGGTTGCCGCCGAGCAGCCAGGCGCCCAGCACACCCACCAGCGACGGGGCGATGTAGCCACCGAGCAGGGTGAGGATCATGCCGAAGCCGGTCGGACGGCCGGCCGACAGGGTCAGGCCGGACGTGTCGAACTCGAGACGGATACCACGTAGCTTGCGCCCGGTCAGCAGGGCGAACAGGGCGTGCCCGCCCTCGTGCGCGATCGTGACGGCGTTGCGGGCCACCCGCCACACCGGCCGGATCGCCACCGCGAGGAACCCGGCCACAGCGGTGACCAGCACCAGCATCCCGGGGGGATCGGGCTGTGCACCGAGCAGTTGATCCCAGAGATCTGTCACACCGTCGATCGACAACACCCCGGGGACTGTAGCCGATCCGGCTACGCCCGTCGCCTGACCACTGCCTTCGCGGGCTGCGGCTCGCGGACGCCGATCGAGCGCGCCGCGTACACACCGCCGCCGATGATCACCGTGAGTGCGGTCAGGAGCAGCAGCGCGACGAGCAGGCCGGTGGACGCCATGATGATCGCGACGTCAGCCGCTGCCACCAGCATCCACAGGGCGATCGTGGGCTTACTGCCGTGCCGTCGGCAGTTCATGATGCACCTCCATCCGTGATGCTGGATAACTACCCAGCCAACCGGATCTCACGCATGGAGGTGACACCACGCCGTCTACTTGAGGGAGAACCCCTGGTAGATCTTCTCGAGGTCGGCCTTGGCCGCTTCCCAGTCGTCGGCCTCGGTGTACCAGGTCAGCACGTACGTCGTGGTGTTCGTGCTGATGACCCGCCGCACCACGCGCTGCTGGGTGTTGCCGCCGGTGTTGCGGTAGTACTGCATGTCGGCCGCCTTGCCGTGGAACTCCAGCGGCGTGGGTCCGACGCGGTTGTAGCCGATGGTGCTGTCCCGGCTCAGGTAGTCGACCGGATCGTTCTTTCCGGACACGACGTCCACACGCATCTGCCGACCCTTGCCCCACTCGAGGGTGGCGTCGCCGCCGCCGCTGTTCCGGGCATTGTCCGGAACCGGGAAGCTGTAGCCGGAACCCTTGTGCAGGCGCCAGCCGGCCGGAACGCCACCGGTCGCCGGAGCGCTGGAGGCGGGCGGCGAACTAGGCGACGCGGGAGCGCTCGACTGCCCCTGCGCGGGGTCCTTCGTGCCGGGGTCAGCCGGCTTGCCGCCGGTCTGGGCCGGGACGGACGCGCCGGGAACCGTGCCGGCCTTCTTCACATCCTGGTCGCCCGTGCCCTCGTCGCCGAACGCCTGCACCACGATGATGCCTACGAGCAGCAGGAACGTCAGCACGATGCCGAAACCGATCGCGGCCTGCCTGCGGGTCAGCGTGGTGCCGAGGATCGTGATCCCGCCGCGGCGCTCCACCGGGCGCATCTGCATCGGCGTCCACGCCGGACGGCTCGGCCGGGCGAACCCGGGATCCGACTCGACGTCGCCGACGACCTGCGTCGCCGGCTCGGTGGCCGTGATGATCCGCCGGCGCGGCGGCATGCTGACCACCGAGGTGCGGTCGTCGTCGGCCGGCTTGAGCACCGACGTCCGATCCTCGGCGGGCGGCTTCAGCACCGACGTCTTGTCCTCGGCGGGCAGCTGCGGGCGCGCTGCCGGAAGCAGCAGCGAGGTCTTCTCCTCAGCCTGCGCCGGCACGGCGACGACGGATGTCTTGTCCTCGGCGGCCGGCTTCTCGGCCGCCTCGGGCTCGGCTGCCGTCGTCTCGGCGGCCGTCGTCTCGGCTGCCGTCGTCTCGGACGATTCTTCCGGCTCTGCGGTCTCAGTGACGTCGGTCACAGCATCGGCGGCGTCCGCGGACGTCGCCGTCTCGCTGTCCGCCACGTCCTGCGCCTCGTCGGTCGCGGCCTCGTCAGTGGTGGCCTCGCCGGTGGTGGCGTCGCCGCTCGCGGTGGGCTCCGCGACGGTCTCCGCCTGCGATTCGTCCTCGGCGGACGACTGCTCCTGACCGGTCCCCGCGTCCCCGTCTTTGCCCTGCGTGTCCGGCTGACCCTCGTCGTGGACCTTTTGAAGGTCCTCGTCCGGGGCCTTCTCCGAGTCGGACGGTACTTCCGGCTCGGCGGACTGAGCATTACGCGGCGTCACCACCGGATAGCCGGACGTCGCCTGCGCCAGCGAATGCTCGTGCTCGGGCGCGGCCTTCTTACGACGGTTGGCGGCCACATCGGCAGCCGTGAAACCGGTGCGCAGCGCGTTGGTCGGCGCGGAACTGCTACCCACCGTCGGCGGCTTCGCAGCGGTCCCGTCCGGCGTGCTGCTTCCTGACGTGGTCCCGGTCGGCGTGTTACTTCCCGAGGTGGTCCCGGTCGGCATGCTGCTTCCCGGCCTCGGCCGGGCGGTGCCCGACGCCGGCGGTGCGGCTCCGAAACCGGGCCGGGCAGTCCCCGAGGCGGGTGGGGTGGTTCCCGACGCCGGTGGGCGTGGCGGGACCTGCGCCTGGCCGGGACGGTGTGACTGCGCGGCACCGGAAGCGGGCGCTTTACCCGTACCGGAGAAAGGATTTTGATCGTCTCGGACCGGCGCCGTGTCGAGGCGCGTCGGGTCCAGAGGTTTCGCACCGCGTCGCGGGGTCTCCGGCGGCTGGCTGACCGGCGCCTTGCCCGCCGCGAAATGCGGCGGACGCCCATCGGCTGCGGGAGGCTGGACGACAGGAGGGCGAGGATTGGGTACGACCGGAGCCGAACCCGTAGCGGTAGCCCACCCCGAACCGGGCAGCACCGGCGGTCCACCCGGGCCGGTGGGCAACGACGGGCGCTCCCGACCCACACCGGGCCGGCGCATCGACGGACTCATCGGGAACGTGATCTTGGAGCGCCGACCGGCCGCCCGTGACAGCAGCCGCTCCGCCTCCTCGGCGTTGATGCGGTGCGCCGGATCCTTGCGCAGCAGGCCGTTCAGCACCGGCTTGAGCGGGCCCGCGTTCCGCGCGACCGGCACGTTCTCCGTCGCCAGCGCGGCCAGCGTGGCGATCGCCGACGGGCGCGCGAACGGAGACTGGCCCTCGACCGCCGCGTAGAGCGTCGCGCCGAGCGACCAGAGGTCGGCGGCAGGACCGGCCGTGCCGTCGCGGGCACGCTCCGGAGCGATGTAGGCGGGCGAGCCCAGCACCAGGCCGGTGCGAGTCACGTTCGGGTCGCCCGGCACCGTGGCGAGACCGAAATCGGTCAGCACCACACGGCCGTCAGCGCCGAGCAGGACGTTGCCGGGCTTGACGTCACGGTGCACGACGCCGTTGCGGTGGGCGGCCCGCAGCGCGTTCAGCACGCCGAGGCCGATCTCCGCCGAGCGCAGCGCGTTGAACGGCCCGTCCTGCGCCAGGGTGTCCTGGAGGGAACGCGACGGAACGTACTCCATCACGATCCACGGGTCGGCATCCGTGCTGAGCACGTCGAAGACGCGCACCACGTTGATGTTGTTGAGCCGGGCGATGGCGCGCGCCTCGCGAAGGGAGCGCTCGCGCATCTCCTGCCGCTCGGCCGGAGTCAGCCCCGGCGGCGGCACGAGCTCCTTGATCGCCACTTCTCGGTGCAGGACGACATCGGTCGCGCGCCAGACACGTCCCATCCCGCCCTGACCGAGCGGCGCGACGAGCCGGTACCGATCAGCGACAACGAGTGGGGGAGAAGAAGACATCACGCAGAAAATACCTGGTTCTGTCGAGCGGCCGCGAATTGATCAGCCGAGTGTGGGACACGTGTCACCGGATCTCCGGGTAGCCGTCGTACGCTCGGTTGATGAATGAGGAACCGCTGGTCAGCGTCGTACGAGGAAGACTAGACGATCATGAGGTCGCGGCGCTCGTCGCCATCCTGGCATCTCGATCCACTTCGGTCAATTACGCCACACCGACGCAACCCATCTCAGACTGGATCCGATCGTCCCGCCCCGGAGCCGGTCCGCGCAACTGGCAGACCTCCGGCCTCCCCCGCTAGGCGTCATCCACAGGGGGCGGTAGCGGGCGCGAGGATTCGCTAACCTCTCAGAGGTTATTCGCCGGTCGTCGATGGGAGGCTCGCCGATGCCTGTAGACAACGAACCTGTGCCGAAGAGCACGGTCGACAACTACGACCTCAGCGACATCGAAGGCATCGAGGCGGACATCGCGGCGATGGAGGAGTTCGCGGCCGGCCTGAAGGCCGACCTGGAAGAGAACTACGTCCCACACGCCAACCAGGTCGCCGAGAACATGCTGGCCGAACTCCCGAACGGCGGTGAGTTCTACGAGCTGTTCCTGTTCCTGGGCGCTCACCAGCAGGTCCAGGACGCGACCTTCCGGAACGTGGACGGCTACGTCGCGGGCACCTACCAGTTCGCCACCTCCGCCGAGGAGATCAGCGCCAAGTACCGCGGCGCTGACGCCTTCGCCCGGGCCAAGCTGTCCGACGTGCAGGCCGCTTTCGAGGGAAATGGTGACGCCTGATGCCCCTCTACGACGGCGGCGGGGCCGGCGACAGCAAGGACCGCTTCTACTTCATGGACGTCCCCAACATGTGGGACATGCTCCAGTACCACGACAGCGCCCCGCACCAGCAGGCGCTCCAAGGGTGGCGGCAGTCATACGAACTGGTCCTCATGCACAAGGCCCAGGTCGAGAAGTACAAGGAAAAGCTGATCACGGCGTGGCCGCCGGAGCGCAGCAAGGCCGCGCGGGCCTACGTCGAACGCCTCGACCACCTGATCGAGAGCCTCAACGAGACGTTCGAGGCGGCGATCGCCAACTACACCGCTTACTCGACCGCCATCGCCGCGGTCGACGACGCCAAGCGGCGCCTTGAGTCCCTTAAGAGGGAACACGACGCCAACGCTGACGCCCTCACAAAGTACGCGGAAGAGATGCGGGATAGGCCACGCGCCTACGGGAAGGCAGTAGCGCCTCCTCCCCCGCCGTCCCCGGTTGCGGATGGCAGACAGGAACAGCTGCGCCTCCAGGCGGCGGGCTTGATGACGGGGCTCAGCGCTGAACTCGCCACCGCCCAGATGTCCCTCACCGCTCCCCGTCCTTATAACCCAAATCTTATTCGCGACGATGCGAACGAGGCTTTCAATCCCGGCGGGATCAGTCCACTACTTCCAGGCGGCATGCCGTCGTCAGGGCGCACGACCACTTCTGCCCAGATGTCAAGGCCGCGCTCTTCAGGAACTGGAGTCAAAGGAACTCCGACTGAGCGAAACAACGGGAAGACCGATCCTTCAACACCCGGAAGGAAGCCGGTCGAAGGCCCAGTCCTCGGCGGCACGAAGCAAACACCGGCACCTTTACCGGCCATCGGTCCGCCACCTGGACCCAACACGTTCACACCGAGTATCAACGCCCCCGACTCACTGGGCTACCCGCCGCCGCAAAGCCCTCCGTCATCAACCACACTCCCTCGCACTCCCACCACAAATAGCGCTCCGTTCGGCACAGTTCCGCCCACAGCCGGAACGCGAGGAACGTCACCGCTGCATGGCGGACTGATCGGTGGGACTCCGCCCATGGGGGGATCACCGTCTACCCGCGGTGGGCAGCTAGGGGCATCCACTCGCGGCGGACAGAGGATTAACCCGATTGGCGGCATGATCGGCCAAGAGGCTATGTCCCGCCCCGGGCAGCGCTCGACCTCAAGACGGAGCGATGACAATGAATCTCAGCGATGGGATCCGGATAACCCCTGGGAAACTGGAAGTGGGATGGATCCGGTGCTACTCCCAGCATCCGAGCAGCGAATCGACCCTGGTCCGACCATCGGTGGCCGATAGGTGTTCGCTGGCAGAAAATTGATGGCGGCCGCCGCAACTGCTGCCTTATGCGTCCTATATCCTGCGCTCCCTGCATCTGCGGATGAAGTGCGGGATGCCCAATGGTTCATTGAGTATCTAAGTCTCGACCAAGCGCATCAGATCACCAGGGGCACCGGCGTTTCCGTCGCCATTGTCGACACCGGCATTTCTCCACATCGAGATCTTGCCAGGAACCTTAAGCAAGGAACCGATACCAGTCCCGGAGGTGACGGCACTGGGCAGTCTGATGCGAATGGTCACGGCACTCGCATGGCTGGCCTCGTCGCTGCACACGGACGTGCAGGAAATAGCGGCGCGGTTGGCGTAGCCCCGGACGCTTCATTGATCCCAGTTCGAGCTGCCGGTAAAGAACCTAATGGTCTTGGCGTTCCGGCCGGCATCAAATGGGCAGCGTCATCGGGCGCGGACGTGATTAGCGTATCCGGATCCGTTCCTCGCTCCAGGGAGCTTAATGCCTCTATTGACGCTGCGGCTCGAGTTGATTCCGTTGTGGTAGCCGCAGCAGGCAATAAATCAGAAGATCTGAACATGGCTTTCCCCGCCGCATTACCCGACGTCCTGGCCGTCGGCGCGATCGACCGCAATGGCGATGTTGCAAAGTTCTCAATCACAGATCCCAAGGTCGGAATCTGTGCTCCTGGGGTCGATATGGTCACAACGGATCTACACGACAAATACGCCAAGGGGCAGGGAACTTCCCAGGCGACGGCGATTGTTTCAGGGGCGGCCGCTCTTGTGCGGGCCAAGTTTCCCGAGCTTTCGGCTCCTGAGGTTATTCATCGCCTTACTGCTACGGCCAAGGACAACGGACCGCCTGGGCGGGATGACCAGTGCGGATACGGGGTGCTCGACATCGTCAAAGCGCTGACCGCTGAGGTTCCCCCGCTGGATCCGTCGGCTGGCGCCGGGTCGGGTTCTGCCGCTCCAACCGTGGGTGGCTCGGTGTCGGCGGGAGCATCAGCACCGACCGGAAGCGAGCCGTCGGCTGGGGCTTCGCCTTCGACTGAGTCTTCCAGTTCGGCCGTTCCTGTGCTCGCGGGAATTGGGGCTGCGGTTATCGCTCTGGGAGCGGTTCTCGCTCTTCTGGTGCGCCGACGGAGGCGATCCGAGACGTCGCCGCCACTCGCTTAGGCAGCGTTCGAACCCCGGCGCACGCTGTCGAGGGCTTCCCCTTCCGGCCGGACGTGCGGCAGGAGGGACCGGATTCTGCACATGTGCAGTACGGCCCGAAGGCCAGAACTTGAGCGAAATTGGCCGGGGGTCGGAACACCTAGCAAGGTGGCTGAGCAGGTAGGAGCGGTGTGAAGGTCGCTGCCGGCTGCGCTGGGGCCTGTCTGGGGAAGGTCGGCGGTTTAGTGGAGATCGGGGCTGAAACACGCTGCTTGCTCACGGTTTTATATCCGTGGGGCTTGTAGGCTCGTTTGTCGTGCAGACCGACATCGCGTACCGCCTGATTCTTGCTTCGGCCAGCCCTGCCCGGCGGGCGCTGCTCACCGGGGCCGGGATCGACGCCGAGGTCATCGTCAGTGGTGTGGATGAGAGCGTCGTCGACACCGAGGATGCGTACACGACCAGCCTGGCACTGGCTCGGATGAAAGCGCGGACCGTTGCGGCTGAGCTGCCGGCCGATCCGGCGGCTCTGGTGCTCGGGTGTGATTCGGTGCTGGCGTTCGAGGGTGAGGTGTTCGGCAAGCCGGCCGACGCGGACGAGGCGGTCAAGCGCTGGACTGCCATGCGCGGGAAGTCGGGTGTGCTGCACACCGGACATCACCTGACCGGGCTGGTCAGTGGGCTTCAGGCAGAGGCCGTCGGTACCACCACGGTGCACTTCGCTGACGTCACCGACGCCGAGATCGAGGCCTATGTCGCGTCCGGTGAGCCCCTTCAGGTGGCCGGGGCGTTCACGCTGGACGGCCGGGGCGGCGCGTTCGTCGAGCGGATCGAAGGGGACCCGGGGAACGTCATCGGGCTATCGCTGCCGCTGCTGCGACGACTGCTCGCCGACATGAACATTCCGATCACCTCTCTCTGGCGGCGCTGAACCACGACACGGAGTACGGCTCCTGTCGCGTAGGCCGGAGCACGCACCTGCAGCCTCGGTCAGTAGGCGCTGATCGATCCATGCGATGAACCAGCCATGGTGCTGGGCCGGCATGGGAACGACGACGGCCGCCGTCCGTGGACTCGAGTTGTGACGAGCCGGAACAACAACATCCCTGGGCTGGATGATCATCGTGCCTGGGTTTTGAGCCGGGCATTGAGATATGGCCGCTTCCCACGCCGGGAAAGGGGCGCAAGCCAATGCCGATCGATCAGCCGGGAACTACGAACGATAAACATCGCGAGCCCGAGGCAACGACGCGCCGAAATGACGCCTGGCGGGACGGCTGACGGGAGGGCGCGGGCCACAGGCAGTAAGACTGCCGCCGACGGGACGCCGGCGGGGAACCGGCGTGGGCCACAGGCAGCAGGACAGCCGACAGGCGGACCAGCGCGGGCCACAGGCAGCAGGACAGCCGACGGAACGGCGTCGGGCCGAGGAAACGGCGGCAGGCTGACGCGGGCCACAGGCCGACGCGGGATGACAGGCAGGCCATGGGCGGCCGGAGTGACGGATACGGCAGAGTGAAACTTCGCACGGTCTGGGCGGCCAAAATCGACGAACCAGGATTAACTTGCCGCTCAAGGGGCCGAGAGCGGGGAACGATCCGGAACTGTGGGGATTCATCGGTCCGGAACGACCTGAGGAACCGTTAGGCTCATAGCCGTGCGGAAGATATTGATCGCCAACCGTGGCGAGATCGCCCTCCGGGTCATCCGGGCCTGCAAGGACGCCGGCCTCACGAGCGTCGCCGTCTACGCCGACAGTGACCGGGACGCGCTGCATGCGCGCCTGGCCGATGAGGCTTACGCGCTGGACGGTGAGACCGCCGCCGAGACCTATCTCCGCATCGACAAGCTGCTCGACGTCGCGGCGCGGAGCGGGGCCGACGGGGTTCATCCGGGCTACGGCTTCCTGTCGGAGAACGCCGAGTTCGCGCAGGCCGTACTCGATGCGGATCTGACCTGGATCGGACCGACGCCGCAGGCGATCCGCGATCTCGGCGACAAGGTCACGGCGCGGCACATCGCGCAGCGTGCGGGTGCGCCGCTGGTTCCGGGGACGGCCGATCCGGCGGCGGACGCGGCCGAGATCGTGGCGTTCGCCGAGGAGCACGGGCTGCCGGTGGCGATCAAGGCCGCGTTCGGCGGTGGTGGCCGCGGTCTGAAGGTGGCGCGGACGATCGAGGAGATCCCGGCGCTGTTCGAGAGCGCCACGCGGGAGGCGGTGGCCGCGTTCGGGCGTGGCGAGTGCTTCGTGGAGCGCTACCTGGATCGGCCCCGGCATGTGGAGGCTCAGGTCCTGGCGGACACGCACGGCAACGTGGTGGTCGTCGGCACACGTGACTGTTCGTTGCAGCGCCGGCACCAGAAGCTGGTTGAGGAGGCTCCGGCACCGTTCTTGAGTGACGAGCAGCGCAAGAAGATCCACGAGAGCGCCAAGGCGATCTGCCGGGAGGCCGGCTACCACGGCGCCGGGACCGTCGAGTATCTGGTCGGCCAGGACGGGACGATCTCGTTTCTCGAGGTGAACACGCGCCTGCAGGTGGAGCACCCGGTCAGCGAGGAGACGACCGGTGTCGACCTGGTGCGTGAGCAGTTCCGGATCGCGGAGGGGGAGGAACTGCGGTTCACCGAGGATCCGGAGCCGCGCGGGCACGCGATCGAGTTCCGGATCAACGGCGAGGACGCGGGGCGTAACTTCCTGCCGGCGCCGGGCACGGTCACCGCGTTGTCCTGGCCGTCGGGGCCGGGCGTGCGGGTCGATTCGGGTGTCGAGAGCGGCAGCGTGATCGGCGGGAACTTCGACTCGATGCTCGCCAAGATCATCGTGACGGGCGCGACCCGGGCGGAGGCTCTGGAGCGGTCGCGGCGGGTGCTCGACGAGACGGTCATCGAGGGCATCGCGACGGTGCTGCCGTTCCACCGGGCGGTGATCCGCGACGAGGCGTTCACCGGGGAGCCGTTCACCGTGCACACCCGGTGGATCGAGACGGAGTGGGCCAACGAGGTGCCGCCGTTCGCGGCGCCCGCGGCGCCTGACGGCGAGAAGGAAGAACGCGAGACCGTCGTGGTCGAGGTCGGCGGGCGACGCATCGAGGTGCGACTTCCCAAAAACCTTTCTTCCGGTACGGCTACGAGCTCCACCCCCAGGCGGAGTCCGGCCCGCGCTGGAGGCAAGGCGCAGAGCAAGGTGACCACGGGCGGTCTGACCGCACCGATGCAGGGCACGATCGTCAAGGTCGCGGTGCAGAACGGTGACGAGGTCGCCGAGGGGGACACCATCGTGGTGATCGAGGCGATGAAGATGGAGCAGCCGATTCAGGCGCACAAGGCCGGCACGGTGGCGGGCCTGTCCGTCGAGCCGGGGGCCACGGTCACCGCCGGGACGGTCCTCTGCGAGATCAACTGAGGCGAGATCAACTGATCGTGTGAAGAGCCGACGCCCGGGGTCATCCCCGGGCGTTCTTCATGGCACGAGATGTCACGAGGTGCGGGCCGTCGATACGGGACCTACCGACGGCCCGCGGCCGCACGCCGGTGGTCCGGCGCGGGCCGGTCCAACCGTACGCCGGGCACCGGCGCCCGGCGAAAAGTGGAGCCCTCCGAGTGCCTGCCGCCACGGGCGCCACTGAGTGCGGGCGGTGGAACACAGCGCTCTCTCAGCCCGCCTGAAGCAGAATGCCGGGAGTCCTGAAGTCGCGAGGTGGCCGCACGATGACCGAACTGCTGAGCATGCTGGCGAACCCGGCATGGGCCTACCTCGCCCTGTTCGCGTTCCTGGCGATCGACGCGTTGGTGCCGGTGGTACCCACCCAGGCCATCATGATCACGTCCGGGGCCCTGACCGTTTACGGCGCCCTCGACCTGGGCCTGGTGATCGCCGTCGGCACGATCGGCATGTTCGCCGGTGACGGCATCGCCTTCGTGCTTGGCCGCTCGACCGGCGACCGGTTCGGCTCGCTGGCGGCCCGCTTCGGGCTGCGTGGCGAGGAACACGAGTCCCGGACCAGACGGGCGGCCGAGCGCTTCACCCGTGGGCTGCGCCGGCCGGGACCGCTGGTGATGCTGCTCTGCCGGTTCGTCCCCGGCGGCCGGATGGCCTCCGGCTACAACGCGGGCCGCACCGGCTACCCGATCCGCAGTTTCGTCGGGTACGACGGCGCGGCAGCGCTGGGCTGGGCCGCCTACGGCGGACTGGTCGGGCACCTCGGGGGTACCGCGATCACCCAGTCCGCCTGGCAGGTCTTCGCCCTGGCCGCCATCGCCGCAGTGATCTTCGGCACAGCCGGCTGGATCCTCGCCCTCTTCGGAGGCAGAGAGTCCGGTTCCGGCGACAGAGAGCCCGGTTTCAAAGGCAGCGAGCCCGGTTTCGGAGGCAGCGGGCCCGGCGCCGGCGACAGAGAGCCCGCCGCCGGCGGCGGTGAGTCCGTTACTGGATCTCGTGCTGCATCAGCTGCCGCGCCGCCTCCGCGATAGACCCCGAAAGTGACGGGTAGATCGTGATGGTGTGCGCCAGCTGATCGACGGTCAGGTTGTTCTCGATCGCCATGGTGATCGGCAGGATCAGCTCGCTCGCCTTCGGTGCCACCACGACACCGCCGACGATCTGGCCGGTACCAGGACGGCAGAACAGTTTCACGAACCCGTCCTGCAGCCCGGACATCTTGGCCCGTGCGTTGCCGGTGAGCGGCAGCATCACCTGACGGGCCGGGAACCGCCCGGAGTCGACCTCGTTCTGCGAGACGCCGACGTTGGCCAGCTCGGGGTCGGTGAAGACGTTCGCCGAGACGGTCCGCAGACGCAGCGGGGCCACGGCCTCGCCCATGGCGTGCCAGATCGCGATCCGGCCCTGCATGGCCGCCACGCTGGCGAGCGGCAGGACACCGGTGCAGTCACCGGCGGCATAGATTCCCGGGACGTTGGTACGCGACACGCGGTCGACGGTCACGTAGCCGCCCTCGGAGACGTCCACGCCGTACTCCCGCAGCCCCAGCTCGGCCGTGTTGGGGATGGCCCCGACGGCCATGAGGCAGTGCGACCCCTCGACGGTCCGCCCGTCGGAGAGGGTCACCAGCACGCCGTCGCCGGTGTTGACGACCGAGTCGCCGCGGGACTGGCTGTGGATCGTCATGCCTCGCTCGCGGAAGACCCGCTCGATCGCCATCGCGGCGTCGGCGTCCTCGTGCGGCATGACCCGTTCCCGGCTGGAGATGAGCGTCACCTTCACGCCCATCGCCAGGTAGGCGCTGGCGAACTCGGCGCCGGTCACGCCGGAGCCGATGACGATGAGGTGACTGGGCAGCTCCTCCAGGTCCCACACCTGCCGCCAGTCGAGGATCCGCTCGCCGTCCGGCCGTGCCGTGGGCAGCACCCGCGGGGTGGCGCCGGTGGCCAGCAGGACGGTGCTCGCCTCGACCGGGTAGGTGTCCCCACCGTCCGGGGTGATCAGGACCTCATGGGTGTGACCGAGCCGGTCCTCTCCGAGTCGCGCCCGGCCCCGTACGACATTGACCCCGGCTTTGATCAGTTTGGTCTGGATGTCACCGGACTGGGCGAGGGCGAGCTTCTTGACCCGCTCGTTGACCGCCTTGGCGTCAACGCTCACGCCGGACAGGCCGGAGGAGCGGATCCCGAACCGCTCCTCGTGGCGGTAACCGGTCATCACCTCGGAACTCGCGATGAAGGTCTTGGACGGCACGCAGTCGGTGAGGACGCACGCACCGCCCGGGCCCTCCGCCTCGACGAGCGTGACGTCCGCCCCGAGCTGTGCCGCGACCAGAGCCGCCTCATATCCGCCTGGTCCGCCACCGATGATCACGATCCGACTCACGACAAACCGACCTCCAAAAACCATTAGACGTGCCGACACGCACTCTTCATATTCTCACCACCGCTCGCTACGACTATCGTCGTCGCCGTGCGTCACTACGCCGCGTATGGCTCGAACATGGATCCGGCCCGCATGCTGGCCTACTGCCCACACTCGCCGATGGTCGGCGTGGGGTGGGTGGAAGGCTGGCGCCTCACCTTCGCCGGTGAGGGAGAAATCGGCTGGGAGGGGGCGGTCACGACGATCGTGGAGTCGCCAGGCGACAGGGTCTTCGTCTCCCTCTACGACGTCCACCCCTGGGACGCCGCACAGCTCGACGAAGTCGAGGGCGTGACTGCGGGGGCGTACCAGAAGGTAACCGTGCGTGTATCGACGCTCGACGGTGACGTACCCGCATGGGTGTACGTCTTCGCCGGTTACGAGGGCGGTCTTCCGACCGCCTGGTACCTGTCGGAGATCGCGAACGCCGCAGAGAAGGCGGGTGCGCCGGACGACTACGTCGCCGATCTGCGCGGCCGGCCCACCGGAACGGCTTCTCCCGAGGTCTAGGCGGTTGAGCAGGCGAGACGTTCTCGCCTACCACTCGATCGACGGTTGTACTAGTGTTCGCACTTCCGTCACCCTTCCGCCATCTCGCAGAAGTCGATCACATACCTATGCTCATGAACGGCCTCCGGGCCACCGCGGGCGCCGCGATTCCGAAGCGCCTGGACTCGTTGACGAGCCTGCGGTTCTTCGCGGCCTTCGCAGTGTTCGCTCACCACTTCACCGGCCTCGGCGGCAAGACCGGATTCGGGCGGTCACCGGCGCTGTTCCCGTTCTCGGGGATCGGCGGGCACGGTGTCACGTTCTTCTTCGTGCTGTCCGGGTTTCTGATGATGTGGGTCTTCAAGCCCCGTGAGCACCCCATGGTCTTCTACTGGCGCCGCATCGGCCGGATCTGGCCGGTCCACCTGGTCGTGCTGCCGCTCGCCATCTACGCGTTCTACATCGCGGCGAAGCAGGACATCGACTGGCCCAGTGTGATCGCGTCGGTGTTCCTGGTGCAGGCCTGGTTCCCCGGCGTCGAACCGACCCTGCCGGGCAACCCGGTGACCTGGACCCTCAGCGTCGAGCTGCTCTTCTACGCGCTGTTCCCGCTGGCCGCCCGGATCGCCGTCCGGATGCGGACCCGCTGGCTGGCCCTGACGACCGGCCTCGCCCTCTTCGGGATGTACGCGGTGAACTGGATCGCCGACGCGAACCTGGAACCGGCGATGGCCCGCTGGGTGATGCGTCACCCGCTCGTGTACCTGCCGGAGTTCCTGCTCGGCATGACCGTCGCGCTGGCCGTGCAGCGCGGCTGGCGCCTGCCGCTGCGCCCGATCGTCCCGATCGCGCTGCTGGGCGGCTGGACGTACCTGTACTTCCAGGAGCGCTGGGACTTCTCGAACTTCGTCGAGCACCAGATGGAGTTCGCGATGCGCCCGATCGTGGGCGTCCTGTCCGCCCTGATCATGCTGTCGTTCGTGCAGCGGGAGATCAAGGGACATCGCGGGGTCCTGAACAACAAGCTGCTGATCATGCTCGGCCTGTGGTCGTACAGCTTCTATCTGGTCCATCACTCGATCAGCCGGCTGGCGACGTACGAGTTCGGCCGGATGCCGGACAACAACGCGGTGATCTTCACGCTGATCGGCATGGCCCTGGTGATCAACGCGATCTGCTGGGCGCTCTTCACGTTCGTGGAGGAGCCGGCCGAGAAGTGGTGGCGCAAGCACACGCCGAAGCGCTGGCTCGACCGCAGCGGCGAGACCGGCGGCAGAGCACTGCCACCGGCCCCGCGGACCGCTCCGGAGACGCAGACGCCATCTCAGGCGCCGGTCGCCTCCACCGTGGTGCGGTAGATGTTGGCCCGGTACAGCGCTTCCATGCCGACCTTGAAGTAGAGGCTCGCGGCGTCGGTCGGGTTCGCCAGATCGACGCCGAGCCCCGCCTTCGGGCGGCCCTTCGCGGCGTACGCCGCGAAGGCCCGGCGCAGCAGCGCCTCGCCGACACCCTGCTTCCGCTGCGTCCGGAGCACGGCCAGGTGCTTCACCCAGCCCTCGTCGCTGTCCCCGCCGCCGTCGGTGGACTGCAGCGAGCCGACGATCCGCCCGTCCGCCTCGGCGACGAACCACTCGTCGAACGGGGTGCCGGGCTTGGAGATCTGCTCACGCCAGCCGTCGAACGGCATGGCCCGGTGATCGGAGTCGACGAAGGCCTCCTCGATCACCGCGTGGAAGGCCCGCAGCTCGTCCTCGTCGTCGTGACGGACCGGGCGCACGGTGATGCCGGCCGGCGGCTCGGGCGCGACCGGGGACACCCCGTCGAGCGACATCTGCATGCGGGCGAACTGCTTGAGGAAGACGAAGCCCGCCTCAGTCAGGGTCTCGATCAGCTCGGTCTCGCCCGGGATCGCGCCGGAACGTACCTCATAGGTCTGATGGCCCAGCTCGGCGGCCCGCTCCACCATCCGGGCCATCAGAAGCTCGAGCAGCGGTTTCAGGGCGGGAAGACCACTGCCGGGCCAGAAGTACACGTTGGCGAAGTCGCGGGTGCCGCCGGTCGAGTTGCCGGGATAGGCCCAGCCGACGACCTTGCCGGCGTCGTCGAGCGCGAGCCAGCAGTCACGGGACATGTCGGTGTTGGGGGTGGTGAGCTCCTCGCGGACCTCGTCGCTGGTGAAGTCGGGCTCCCCCACCGCGGCGATGTCACTGGCGTGCACCAGCTCGAGAATCGCGGGCACGTCGTCAAGGGTGGGCCGGCGCGTCGTCCAGCCGAGGGGAAGTTCCGTCATCCGGGCATCGCAACACGACTACGGTTCGTCCCTCAACCGATTTCAGCGAGCCAGCCGATGGCCCAGCGACTCCAGCAGCCCGGTGAACTCGACGCGTTCGGCCTGATCAAGGGCCGCGTACGCCTGCCCGGCCAGCGAATCGGCCACCGCCTCGGCCCAGATCAGCCGACGGATCAGCGGCCCGGCCGGCGGGTAGGGCGCCTGCCAGCCGAGGGCCACCGCACCGGTCTCGCCCTCGGGACCCGCGATGATCGCCTCGAGCGGGGTGAGCCCGCTGGCCCGGACCGCCATGACGTGCACGCCCAGCCGGTGCTCGTGCAGCAGATGCAGCAGCACGGCGGCCCGCGCGCCGGGCGTGACGTCGGGCACGGGCATCGCCCGCCAGGCCGCGAACAGCGGCAGCCCCGCGGTGTCCACCCGGTCGGTCACCCGGCCGGCCAGGTCGAGCAGGCGCACCAGCCGGGGAAACCCGCCGAGCTGGTCGGCGCCCCACTTGCACAGCTCGCCCAGATGCCACTTGGCGACCTCGCTCGGGGCGGACGCCTTGACCGCCGCCTCCCAGCCGTCGGTGACCGCCTCCGGCGCTATGAAGGCCAGCACCGCGGCCACCGTCTCGGACCTGACCTCGCCGAGCGCCCCGGCCCGGGCGGAGACGTGGTACGCCCAGCCGGAGAGGCCGAGCAGCCGCGCGCCCTGCAGCGTCCGCGGTGACTCCGAGAACGCCCGGAGGATCGAGGCGAGTCCCGTGCGAGCGTTGGCGGCGGCCTGTTCGGGGGTCACCGCCCGATTCTGCTCCCCCTGACCGTCTAAAGAAAATCTCCCGGACAGTCCAAAGAGAACGCTCCCCGCGAACGGGGTCAGGTCAGGTCGTCGAGCGCTGCCTGCACGTCGCCCACCCGGCGGCGGGCCGCGGCCGACTCCCGCTCGGCGGCGCGGCGGGCCGCCTTGCGACGCGCCACGTCGGCCACCGCCTCGGTGCGGCGGCGTTCCAGCTCGGCCAGTTCCGCGTCGAGGTCCTCGACCAGGTGACCGGCGTCGCGCTCGGCCTCCTCGGCGCGTTCCAGCCGGATGTCGGCACGGCGTTCGTCGGCCATCGCGGCGCCGAGCTCACGGTCCAGCTCGCGCCGTCGTCGTTCGAGCTCGCGGCGCCGGTGGTCGATCTCCGGGGCCGCCACCGGAGCGGGCGCCGGCTCGGCTTCCGGAACCGGGTCGTCGTCCGTCACCAGGCGCAGCCGCGGTTTCGGCACCTCTCCGAAACCGGCGTAGCTGACGGCCCGGATCAGCCGGCCCGACCGCACCTGCTCGGCGATCTCCGGATCGGCCAGCGCCGCCGTGAACGTCGCCTCCACATCGCCGAGCGGCAGCTTCCCGGCCGCGGAACCGGACTCGACGGCCAGCTTGCGGGCGGCGCCGACCAGCGACGAGACGAACTTCCGCCGCTGGGTCGACAGTTCCCGCAACTGGTCGCCCTGCAGCTCGCGCTGAGCGGCCCGCAGCGCCGTCGAGAGCCCGACCAGCTCGTCGAGCAGCTCGGGCCGGCGCAGCGCCACCAGGTTGACCACCCATGCCGCGACGGTGGGTTTCTTCAGCGCGGCGAGCCGCTTGGCGGCCTCGCGGTCACCTGCCTTGCGGGCGTCCTCGATCGCGGCGGCACGGGCCGCGACGAAACCCTCCGGCGAGTCCTCGTAGAGGCGCCGGACCACGACATCGACGGTCAGCACGTACGTCAGTCCAGCACACTGCCCGGCGCGACCTGCTGGAACCTCGTCTCGGAGAAGCTCTCCAGGTGTTTGCCGTAGACGGCCGCGCCACGCTCGTTGACCAGCCCGTCGTGCAGGGCGAAGGCGCGCTCGGGCCGGACGCCGCGGACGAACTCCAGGGACTCGGCGATCGTCGCCCACGGCGCGTTCAGCGGTACGAAGAGCGTCTGCACCTCGACGTCCGGCGCCACGAAGGAGTCACCCGGGTGGTAGAGGTTGGACCCGCCGTCGTCGATCAGGAACCCCAGGTTCGCGAAGACCGGCACGTACGGATGGATGATCGCGTGCTGCCCGCCGAAGGCCCGCACGCGGTAACCGGCGGCCTCGAACTCCTGCCCCTGCTCGACCGCGGTGGTCGCGCCGGCCACCTCGCCGAGCAGCGCCGTCACCGCCTCGTGCGCGAAGATCCGCAGCTCCGGCCGGCGGGCGACGGCCGCCGTCACGGCCGCGACGTCCACGTGATCGAAGTGCTCGTGGGTGATGAGCACCGCGTCCGCGCCGTCCAATGCGGACGCTTCGGAGAATTCACCAGGATCTACGACGAGCACGCCGGCGCCTTCGACGCGCAGGCAGGAATGCGTGAACTTCGTGACGCGCACGGGACCCCTCCGCTACTGACTTGTAACCGTTCACCTCGCAGTCTGCCGGAACCGGGAGGTGCATGCCGCACGTCCCACCGGTCAGTGAAGACATGAGATCGGAGCTGCCATGAGAAAACGGGGAATCTTCGCGGTGTCGCTGGTGGGCCTTCTGCTCGCCGGCTGCGGCGCTGACTCATACGACCAGACCAGCAGCGGGGGCGCACCGGCGGCCCGTGAACCGGCACAGGCGAACGCCGAGGGCGGCGGGGCCGCCGAGCAGAAGAACGGCGCGATGGCGGACGCCGCACCGGCTGAGGGCAAGGACACCACGGCGCAGGCGCCCGACCTGCGGATCGATCAGCGGTCGATCATCTACACCGGGTCGATCACGATCCGGGTGGACGACGTCAACGCGGCCGCCGCCAAGGTCACCGGCATCGCGGCGGGCTCCGGCGGATTCGTCGGCGGTGACGAACGGCACAGCGGTGGTTCCGGCTCGGACACCGCGACGATCAAGCTGCGCATCCCGGCCGACAAGTTCACCGCGGTGGTCGACCAGCTGGCCGGCCTCGGCGAGGAGGAGAACCGCGGGATCAACACCGAGGACGTCACCGAGCAGGTCGTCGACCTGGACGCCCGGATCGAGGTGCAGAAGGCCCGGCTGGAGAGCGGCAAGCGTCTGCTCGCCCAGGCCAAGACGCTGGAAGACCTGGTGATGCTGGAGCGCGAGGTGGCCTCCCGGGAGTCCGACCTGGCCGCGCTCGAGGGCAAGAAGCGCCGCCTGTCCGACCTCACGGCGCTCTCCACGATCACGGTGGTCCTGCTCGACCCGCAGGCCACCCCGGCCGACGACAACGACGAGCCGCCGGGCTTCCTGGCCGGACTCTCGGGCGGCTGGAACGCCCTGGTCGCCTCACTCGGCGTGCTGCTCACCCTGCTCGGCGCGCTGCTGCCGTGGATCATCGCGCTGGGCGTCCCGGCGTGGGCGATCATCCACTTCCTGCGCCGTAACCGCCGTCGTCCCGCCCCCGCGGCGGTGGTGCCGGTGGCTGCCGAGGCGCCGACTTCGACCAACTGAGTGGGTGTACGTCCGGAGCCGCGAACCTGGGTTCGCGGCTCCGGACGTACCCGATGAAAGGTTTAGAAAGCGCCCGTGGACAGGGCCGCCAGCGCCGTGTGGGCCATCACCCGCACGCCGTGGCCGATGCAGCTCTCGTCGACGTCGAAGTCGCCCTGGTGCAGGTCGTGGCGGACGTCGGAGCCGGGCCGGGCGGTGCCGAGCCGGATCATCGCGCCGGGCACGTGCTCCAGATAGAACGCGAAGTCCTCGCCGCCCATGCTGAGCTCGGCCTCCACCACCCGGTCGGCGCCGAGAGCGGCACCGGCCGCACCCGCGATGACCGCCGACGCCATCCGGTCGTTGATCACCGGCGGGACCCCGCGGATGTAGTTGATGTCGACCTCGGCACCGGTAGGCGCGACCACGTCCCGGATCAGCTTGGTGATCAGGTCGGGCGCCTCCCGCCACGCCTCCAGGCTGAGCACCCGGACCGTGCCGCGGACCTCGCCCGCGCCGGGGATGGCGTTGAACGCCTGCCCGGCGTGGACCGCGCCCCAGACCAGCGACAGCCCGGCCCGCGGGTCCATCCGGCGGCTGAGCAGCGACGGGACGTCCACGATGATCCGGCCGAGCGCGTTCACCAGATCGGCGGTGAGGTGCGGCCGCGCGGTGTGCCCGCCCGGTCCGCTGAGCCTGACCTCGACGGCGTCGGCGGCCGCGGTGAACGGCCCGGAACGCACGCCGACCAGGCCGGCCGGCAGCTGCGGGTAGCAGTGCAGCGCGTAGATCGCGTCGACGTCCTTGAGCCCACCGGCGGCGATCACCTCGGGCGCGCCGGACGGCATCGCCTCCTCGGCCGGCTGGAAGATCAGCCGGACCCGGCCGGGCAGCAGCCCCTGCTCGTCCAGCTGGGCCAGGGCCATGCCGAGGCCGAGCACGATGGTGGTGTGCACGTCGTGGCCGCAGGCGTGCGCCTGCCCGTCGACGGTGCTGCGGTACGGAACGTCCTTGAGGTCCCGCAGCGGCAGCGAGTCGATGTCGGCCCGGAACGCGATGGTCCGCTCACCGGTGCCGATGTCGCAGATGACACCGTTGCCGCGCGGCATCATCCGCGGGCTGAGGCCGGCGACCGAGAGCTCCCGGGCGATCAGGGCGGCGGTCTCGAATTCGGAGTGTGACGGCTCGGGATGCGCGTGAATGTGCCGGCGAATGGCTACGAGCTCGGCGCCCCTCGCGGCGAGCCAGCGGTCGAGCCGGCCGGGAAGGGGGTCGGTGCCGGGCAGTTGCCCGGGCCACGCCGTATCGACGCCCTCGGGCGCCTCCAGAGCTGCAGTCACGTCGGCTTCCGTATCACTCTCGAATTTCGTCGGTTTACGCAACGCGCGACAGCTTAGTCCCGATTGTGGTGACGCTGTGTAACGGTCACGTAAAGAGGTGCTCACGCCCCGACCGAGGTCAGGCGGGCACACGGGAGATCGTCCCGGCCCGCCAACCCCTCAACGGGTAGTGGATCGCGGAGGTGACGCGACACACTACTGGTACGTCGAGCAGCTCAGAACCGCTCGACGGGGCGGTGCACGCCCCATACCCCGCGGAGGGTGTGACACACCTCCCCCACCGTGGCACGCAGACGCAAGGCCTCTTTCATCAACGGTAGGACGTTCACCGTTCCGGCGGCGGCCTTCGCCAGATCTTTCAATGCGTCCTGGACAGCGTCGCCGTCGCGCTCGGCCCGGAGCCTTGCGAGCCGGGCGACCTGAGCGGCCTCGATCGCGGGGTCGACGCGCAGCGGCTCGTACTTCTCCTCCGACTCGGCGGCGAACCGGTTCACGCCCACGACCACGCGCTCCCCGGAGTCGATCTCGGTGGCGATCCGGTACGCGGACGCCTCGATCTCGCCCTTCTGGAAGCCCTGCTCGATCGCGTCGACGGCGGAGCCGTACTCGAAGACCCGGTCGATAAGCGCGGTGGCCTCCCGCTCGACGGCGTCGGTCAGCGCCTCGACCGCGTAGGAGCCGGCGAACGGGTCCACGGTCCCGGTCAGCCCGCTCTCGTAGGCGAGCACCTGCTGGGTCCGCAGCGCGAGCCGGGCGGACTTCTCGGTGGGCAGGGCGAGCGCCTCGTCGTACGAGTTGGTGTGCAGCGACTGGGTGCCGCCGGCGATCGCGCCGAGCGCCTGGATCGCCACCCGGATGAGGTTGACCTCGGGCTGCTGGGCGGTGAGCTGCACGCCGGCGGTCTGCGTGTGGAAGCGCAGCATCAGCGACTTCGGGTCCTTGGCACCGAACTCGTCGCGCATGATCCGCGCCCACATCCGCCGCGCCGCCCGGAACTTGGCGATCTCCTCGAGCAGGGTGGTCCGGGCCACGAAGAAGAACGACAGCCGGGGCGCGAAGTCGTCGACGGCCAGGCCCGCAGCGATCGCGGCGCGGACGTACTCAATGCCGTTGGCCAGGGTGAACGCGATCTCCTGCGCGGGTGAGGCGCCGGCCTCGGCCATGTGGTAGCCGGAGATCGAGATGGTGTTCCACTTCGGGATCTCGGCCCGGCAGTACGCGAAGGTGTCGGCCACCAGCCGCAGCGACGGTTTCGGCGGGAAGATGTACGTCCCGCGGGCGATGTACTCCTTGAGGATGTCGTTCTGGATCGTGCCCTGCAGAGCCGATCCGGGGACACCCTGCTCCTCGGCGACCAGCTGGTAGAGCAGCAGCAGCACCGAGCCGGGCGCGTTGATCGTCATCGAGGTGGACACCCGGTCCAGTGGGATGTCCTTGAAGAGCAGCCGCATGTCGTCGATCGAGTCGATCGCCACGCCCACCTTGCCGACCTCGCCGTGCGCGATCGTGTCGTCCGAGTCGTAACCCATCTGGGTGGGCAGATCGAAGGCGACCGAAAGGCCCATGGTCCCGGCCGCGAGCAGCTGGTGGTAGCGGGCGTTCGACTCGGCGGCGGTGCCGAAACCGGCGTACTGCCGCATGGTCCACGGCCGTTTGGTGTACATCGTCGGATAGACGCCACGGGTGTACGGGTACTCGCCGGGCTCTTCGGCTCCGGCGCCCGCGGGCACGTCGGCAGGGCCGTACACCGGCTTGATGGGGAACCCCGACTCTGCATTCACACGACGAATCCTAAGACTCGTTAAGGCGTCCGACCGTGAGGAATTTGCCACCCTGCGTCCCACGGTCGTCAACCCTCGGCCACTCGGCCATCACAGAGGGTCGAAGTGTCGTGAACAGTGGCGCCGCGACTTTCATTCGGGGGGTGACGGCAGGCAAGATAGCGGGGTTGGTCGACAGCCCCTATACCCCCCGGGCGGCATCCTCAGTGACTCAATCTCCGACGTGGAGCGGCGGTAACGCGGCTCCCCCCAGCGGACGGGCCGCCCCGGGCACCCTCATCGGCGGGCGATACACGCTGCGCGCCGCGGTGGGTCACGGCGGCATGGGAACGGTGTGGCGCGCGGCTGACACGCTGCTGCGCCGCGACGTGGCCATCAAGGAGGTCATCCTGCCGCCCGGTCTGGCGCCGAGCGACCGGGACGCGATGTATGAGCGGACCATGCGCGAGGCCCGGGCCGCGGCCGCGCTGCAGCACCCGGCCGTGGTGCAGGTCTACGACGTCGTGCACGAGAACGGCCGGCCGTGGATCGTGATGGAGCTGCTGGACGCTCGCAGCCTCGCCGACATGGTGATCGAGGACGGCCCGGTCTCCCCGCGCGTCGTCGCCAAGATCGGCATCGCCCTGCTCGGCGCGCTCGAGGTGGCCCACGCGCACGGTGTGCTGCACCGCGACGTCAAGCCGGCCAACGTGCTGATCTGCGGTGACGGCCGCTGCGTGCTGACCGACTTCGGTGTCGCCCGGATGCCCACCGACGTGCAGCTGACCACGCCGGGCATGGTGCTGGGCTCGCCGCACTTCATCTCGCCGGAGCGGGCCATGGGCCACGACTTCGGCCCGCCGAGCGACCTGTTCTCGCTGGGTGTCACGCTCTACACCGCGATCGAGGGCCGTCCGCCGTTCGACAAGGGCGACCCGATCGAGACCATGCACTCGGTCGTCGAGGACCCGCCCGCCCCGGTGGTCCGGGCCGGTTCGCTGGCCCCGGTACTGATGGGCCTGCTGGAGAAGAACCCGGCTCAGCGGATGGACGTGCAGACCGCCCGCACCATCCTGCGGCAGCAGCTGGCCGGCCCGCTGGCCAGCAAGAACCCGCCGCACATGATGACCGACCCCTACTCGGTGGTGCCGTCGCCGCGACCGACCAGCCCGGCTCCGGCCGCGACCCAGCCGATCCCGCCGCAGCCGAGCGGCCAGATCGGCGGCCGCGCGATGCTGGCTCCCGGTGAGTCGCTCACCGATCACCTGGCGAAACTGGAGCAGCAGAACTCCGGCGGGGGCCGGCGCCGCGCCCCCGAGCCGCCCGTCCCGCAGCAGGGTCCGGGCGCGATCATGCCGACCGGCGCGATGCCGGCCCACAAGCTGCCCGACAACGGCCGTCGTGCCGGCGGTGACACGACCGCAGTCGTCCCGCCGCAGGGTGCCTGGAGCCAGCAGCAGGCCGGCGGCGCCCGTCCGGGCACCGTGGTGACGAGCCCGGCCGCCAAGCGCCGTGCCGCGATCGACAAGGTGGTCGGCACCGCGAAGGAGACCAGCGGGCGTGCCGTCGCCACCTTCAAGTCGTGGCCGCGCAACAAGCAGCTGATCTCCGGTGGCGCGGCCGCCGCCGTGGTCCTGGTCCTGGTCCTGGTCTTCGCCATGAGTGGCTCGGACGAGACCAAGACGCCGCCGGTGACCGCGGCGCCGCAGCCGACCACGGCCGCCGTCGACTTCCCGACGCAGGACTACAAGGGCAACGAAGCCGTCAGCGTGAAGGTGCCGGCCGGCTGGACGCGGGCCGCGGGCGGCGTCTACGTCGAGTACATCCATCCCGACGACAAGACCACCAAGGTGCGCATCCTCGTCGAGCCGGGCAAGGTCACGCCGACCAAGTTCGTCACCCAGACCGCGCCGGCGGGGCTGAAGAAGGGCAAGACCTGCCCCGACCCGTTCCAGCCGGTCGCCAACCAGGAGGTGACGGTCGCCGGCAACCCGGGCGCCGAGTTCGAGTACACCTGTGGCGAGGGTGACCAGATGCGTCACGGCATCTGGCGGATGACCCTGGTCAACAACAAGATGTACTCGTTCTACCTGACCACGACGGACGCGAAGTTCGCCGAGTACAAGAAGTACTACGACGTCATGGCGGAGACGTTCCAGCTGAGCCTGTGACGCGGCTGTGCTATCAATCCCTGATGGCACCACAAGTTGATGTTGACCTGATCGCACGGGCCGAAGCGTGGCTCGCCGACGATCCCGATCCGGTGAGCCGGGCCGAGTTACGCGCGGTCCTCGACGGCCTGCCGGGCACCGCCGCCGAGCTGAGCGACCGGTTCTCCGGACCGCTCACGTTCGGGACGGCGGGCCTGCGCGGCCGGTTGCGCGCCGGGCCGAACGGCATGAACCTCGCCGTGGTCACGCGTGCCGCGGCCGGTCTGATCGGCTGGCTCGCGGCGCAGGGCGGCGAGGGGCCGCTCGTCATCGGATACGACGCGCGCCACGGCTCCCGGCAGTTCGCCGAGCGGACCGCCGAGGTCGCCACCGGGGCCGGCCGGGAGGCGCTGCTGCTGCCGGGGCCGCTGCCGACGCCGGTGCTGGCCTACGCGGTGCGCGCGCTCGGCGCGGTCGCCGGTGTGATGGTCACGGCCAGCCACAATCCGCCGCAGGACAACGGATACAAGGTCTATCTGGGCACCGGCCTGGGTGGTCCGGCGGGCGCCGGGGCGCAGATCGTGCCACCGGCCGACGCCGGCATCGAGGCGGCCATCCGGGCGGTGGCGAGCGCCGACGCGGTCCCGCTGGGCGGTCCGGGCACGGTCCTCGGCGACGAGATCCTTCAGGGGTACGTCCGGAGCGCCGCCGCGGTCCTGTCCGAGGACGGCCCGCGTGACCTGGCCATCGCGTACACCCCGATGCACGGCGTGGGCGCGTCGACCACGACCGCGGCGTTCGCCGCCGCCGGGTTCCCGCCGCCCGCGGTCGTCGCCGAACAGGCCGAACCCGATCCCGAGTTCCCGACCGTGGCGTTCCCGAACCCGGAGGAACCGGGAGCGATGGACCTGCTCCTGGCGCTGGCCGCGGACACGGGCGCGGACCTGGCCGTCGCCAACGACCCGGACGCCGACCGCTGCGCCGTGGCGATCCCGGCCGGCGACGGCTGGCGCCCGCTGCGCGGTGACGAGCTGGGTGTCCTGCTGGCGGACCATCTGATCCGCCGTGGCGTCCCCGGCCTGTACGCCACCACGATCGTCTCGTCGTCGCTGCTGGGCCGCCTGTGCGCGGCTCGTGGCGTGCCCTATGCGGAGACGCTGACCGGCTTCAAGTGGATCGTGCGCGCCGCCGAGGATCTGGCGTTCGGCTACGAGGAGGCGCTCGGGTACTGCGTGGCCCCGGCGCTGGTCCGCGACAAGGACGGGGTGACGGCCGCGCTGACGGTCGCCGAGCTGGCCGCCGGGCTCAAGGCGGAGGGGCGCACCCTCGCCAACCGGCTGGACGAGCTGGCCGCCGAGTTCGGGCTGCACGCCACCGATCAGCTGTCGGTCCGGGTGGACGACCTGGCCGAGATCGGCCTGGCGATGTCACGGGCCCGGAGCAACCCGCCCGTCACGCTTCTCGGAGCACCGGTCACCGAGGTGGCGGACCTGCTGCCCGAGAACGACGTGCTGACCTTCCGCACCGCCACGGCCCGGGTCGTCATCCGGCCGTCGGGTACCGAGCCGAAACTCAAGGCGTACCTCGAGGTGGTCGTCGAAGGTGACCCGGCGACCGGCCGTACCCGCGCAGCATCGGATCTGAAAGGACTGCGCACCGAGATCGCGGCAACGCTCGGCGTGTAGTGAGGCGTGTGGCGAGGCGTGTCGTGAATCGTCCCGGGGCTTCGTGAGGAAGCCCCGGGAGACGGATCAGATCGGCTTGGGAGCGCCCAGCGCGGCCTGGATCGCCTTGCCCAGGGTGGCCACCACCAGCGCGACGCTCGGCCGCACGATGGAGTCCTCCAGGGTCACGTCACCGACGAAGCCGGCGTTGCTGGCGATCTCGGCGAGCCGCTCGTGCGCCCGGTCGACCTCGTCGGCCGGGAGCTTCAGAGCCGGCTCCATCCGCGCCGCGACGAGCAGCGTGGCCAGCGCGGCCGTCCGCTCGTCGGGCAGGGTGTTGCCGATCAGCGCGGCGGCAAGCCGGGCCCGGATCTCGGCTTCGTAGGCCGGGTCCGTGGTCGGGTAGCGGTGCACGTGGATGACACCGAGCTGGGTCTCGTCCACGTCCTGCACGACGCCCCGGGCACACAGGTCCTCCAGGACCCGCGTGCGCAGCCGGTGCCGGAGTCGCTGCAGCCACTGGGCGGGCGTGTGCGGCTCCTCGGTCGCCACCTTCTTCAGCACCGCGTCGGCGACCGGGTCACCGAGCGGGGTGGCGTCGACGACCGTCAGGTGGCCGTCGGCCGCGTAGGCGATCCGGTTGGCCAACGCCAGGTCGATCAGCACCGCGGCGGCCATGCCCAGATCGAGCCCGATGCGGGAGCCCGTGGCCTTTCCGGTCTGGTCGTCATACGCGAGGAGCAGAAGTTCCTCGGCGAGCGGGATGGGGGTCATGTATGGCAACGATAGTGGCCCGGGTCATCCGGTCCGATCCCCAGGTCGGTCAGATCCGGGACGGTCCTACGATCCGGGCGCACTCAGCCGTTGCCACGGGTTGAGGAACTAACGGGCGAGATCCGGCAGGATTCTTTCGCGCTGAGCGAACCAGGCCAGCGAATCACGGATGCCGTCGGCCACCGAGTGCTCGGCCCGCCACCCCAGCAGATCGGCCGCGCGGGTGCTGCGGGTGTACGCGCCGGCCGAGTCTCCGGGGCGGCGCGGGGCCCGCTCGATCTCCACCGGGCGGTCGGCGACCTGGTTGAACGCCTCGACGAACTCCAGCACCGTGGTGCCCGTGCCGGTGCCCAGGTTGATCGCCAGGGAGCCCTGCTCGAAGGGCAGCTCGTCGAACTCCTCGAGCGCCCGCAGGTGGGCGCCGGCCAGATCCCAGACGTGCACGTAGTCGCGGATGCCGGAGCCGTCGCGGGTCGGGTAGTCGACGCCGGTCACCGGGAACGGCTGCCCCTCCCGGTAGACCTCGATCAGCTTGCCGAGCGCGTGGCTGGGCGACCGCAGTTGCAGGCCGGTCCGCATCTTCGGGTCGGAGCCGATCGGGTTGAAGTAGCGCAGTGACAGGACGTTCAGCGGAGTGGCCGCGGTGATGTCGGAGAGCATCTGCTCGACGATCAGCTTGGTCCGCGCGTACGGGCTGAGCGCCGTGAGGTTCGAACCCTCGTCGACGGTGAAGTCCTCGCCGGGCTGGTAGATCGACGCCGACGAGCTGAACAGCAGCCGGGTGACGCCCTTGGCGATCAGGTGGTCGACGAATTCCAGGGTCTTGGCGACGTTCTCCCGGTAGTAGTGGATCGGGCGCTCCACCGACTCGGGCACGACGATCAGCGCCGCGCAGTGCACGACCGCGCTGATGTCCGGGTGGTCCTCGAAGATCCGGTCGAGGACCGCACTGTCGGCGATATCACCCAGGTAGAACGACCGGCCCTCACAGAACTCACGGCGGCCGGTGACCAGATTGTCCAGGATGACCGGCTCGTGGCCGGCATCGAGCAGACAGGACGCGATTGTGCTGCCGATGAAACCCGCACCACCCGCGATCAGAACCTTCACGAACGTCCTCCCTGGTCACGAAAATCCGTGACAGGCTAGCCGACTCGGATGACGGTCCCGGGCAACCCCGGTGGCCCTACGCCGGTCGTACCACATGGCGTCACCGATCGGCCGGACATTCACCGACGCCTTGATCGTCGGCAGGACGTGAGACAACGGGCTGTAACCTATGATGCTGACCGCCCTCAGGCACACCCCCTGCCCAGCATCGGTTGCGCCGGTGATGCGAGTGGCCGACAGCTTTGTAGAAAGGACCACGTCAACCGTGACCTCGTCCCAGCCCAGGCCTCCTGACGTCACAGTCGTGGTCATTGTTTACAACGACGCCGGGCGGGTCGCCACCGCTGTTCAGTCGGTTCTTGATCAGTCGTTGCGCAGCCACGAGATCATCGTGGTCGACGACCACAGCACCGACGGCACCCCGGAGGTGGTCGAGCGGCTGGTCGCGCAACACCCTGACGTCGTCAAGTTCATCCGCCTCCCGGCCAACTCGGGTCACTGCGGCGCCCCCCGCAACGCGGGCATCGCGGCCGCGCGCGGCCGGTTCATCATGTTCCTGGACAGCGACGACGTGCTCGACCCGCACGCCTGCCGCAACATGGTGGCGATGGCCGAGCAGAGCGAGGCCGACATGGTCATCGGCCGGTGCGTGCGGCACGACGTGGCCACCGGCAAGGAGACGTCGTGGATGCCCTGGCTGGTACAGAGCAAGGTGGTCTACGAGAGCCTGCGCGACCAGCCCGAGCTGCTCTACGACGTGCTGTCGACCAACAAGCTCTACCGGCACGACTTCCTGACCCGGGAGAACCTGGTCTTCCTGGAGGATCGGCTCTACGAGGACAACCTGTTCTCGGCGCACGCCTACCTCGCCGCGAAGAAGATCGCGGTCATCCCGCAGCGGATCTACACGTGGAACATCGAGCGCAAGGCCGCGAACCTCTCGATCACCCGCCGCGCCGCCGACATCCGCAACATCACCGACCGGATCATCGTCACCCGCAAGATCGACGACCTGCTCGAGGCGCACGCCGCCGGTGACCTGCGGCTGCAGAAGGACGTCCGGTTCATCGAGAACGACCTGCGCGTCCACCTCTCCAAGCTGAGCGCCCTGCCCGAGGAGAACCAGCGGGCCCTGGTCGACGCCGCCCGCCCCTACCTGCAGACCATTCAGGAGGAGGCGTTCCGGCAGGCCAAGCCACTGCCTGCGATGGCGGCCTACCTGGTCCGGGAGGGCGACTACCACGGTGTCGCCGCGGTGCACGACTACATGGCGCCGCGGCCGATCCAGCCGCATCTGACCGTCGACCTGGTCGTCCGGGACGGCCGGGTCTACTGGGGCGACCGGCACCTGGACGACCCGCTGGGCCGCGAGGTCCTCGACGTCACGGAGATGGGATTCCAGGACGGCCCGCTCGGCAAGCTGCGCATCGGCGCCCGCATCGACAGCGTGCACCGCGACGGCGACGTGGTCACCCTGACCGGCTCGTTCACCAACCCGGTCGGCCGGATCACCGTCGAGTCGGCGCCGAAGGCACAGCTCGTCTTCGAGGAGCGGCGCAGCAAGCGGCGGGTGTTCAAGACCAAGGCGCAGCTGGCCGTCGACGAGCAGCGGGTCGGCTGGAGCGTCACGTTCACGCCCGAGAAACTGCTCCGCCCGATCGGGCTCATCGACCCGACGTACTCCCTGCGGCTGCACGTCTCGGTCGGCGGTGAGGGCGCCGACCTGGCCCTCTTCGCCGAGGAGGACGTGGTCGAGGCGCTGCGGCTGCCGACCCGCCCGAAACTCAGCCGCCTCACCTCCGACCTGCTGCAGGGTTACCAGACCGACAGCGGCAACGTGGCCCTGCGCCAGGAGGCCGACGGCAGCGCCGCCAAGGTGGGCTCGGCCGCGATCGCCGGAGTCCGCAACACCAGCTTCGGCAGCCGGGCCTGGCAGCGCGCCGCCGACCTGCAGCGTTCGCTGCGACAGCGCCGCAACAACCGGGCGACGAAGCTCGCCTGGTACGAGAACGTGTTCCTCAAGATGCCCGTCAAGAAGGGCACCGTGGTCTTCGAGAGCCACATGGGCAAGCAGTTCTCGGACAGCCCGCGCGCCATCTACGAGGAGATGCGCCGGCAGGGCATCAAGTTCACCCCCATCTGGGCGTACGCCGAACACCCGACCGGTTTCCCGTCGGACGCGAAACTGGTGCGCCGCAACTCGTGGAGCTACCTGCAGGCGCTCGGTCAGGCCGAGTTCTGGATCGACAACCAGGGCTTCCCGCACGACCTGCGCAAGCGCCCGGAGACCACCTACATCCAGACGTGGCACGGCTCGGCGTTCAAGCGGATGGGCTTCGACGAGGCGACCATCAAGGCGCAGACCGAGACGCAGCAGAACAAGTGGCAGGCGGCGATCGACCGGTTCGACTACTTCCTGGTCCGCTCGGAGCACGACGTGCGCACCCTGACCAAGGGCATGCGGGTCGGCGCCGAGCTGCTGCGCAGCGGCTACCCGCGTAACGACGCGCTGGTCAACGGCGGCAACGACTCCGAGCTCGCCAAGCTGCGCAAGAAGCTCGGCATCACCGACGGCCGACGGGTGGTGCTCTACGCGCCGACGTTCCGGCCGGAGGAGGTCAACCGGCGCTCCGGGCTCGAACTGCCGTTCGACCTCGACGAGTTCGTCCATCGGTTCGGCGACGACACGATCCTGCTGGTGCGCCCGCACTACCTGGTGTCGTTCGCGCTGCCTCCGGCGTACGGCCACTCGGTCCGTAACGTGGCGAACGTGCACGACGTGACCCCGCTGATGCAGATCTCCGACGCGCTGATCACCGACTACTCGTCACTGATGTTCGACTACTCGCTGCTCGACCGGCCGATGATCTTCCACGTGCCGGACTACGACGACTACGTGGGCAGCAGCCGCGGATCGTACTTCGATCTCGACTCGACCGCGCCCGGTCCGCTCACCCGTACATCGGAGGAACTGATCGCCGCCATCGCAGACCTGGACGGCAACGCCGACGCCTTCGCCGGCAAACGTCGCGAATTCGTCGCCGAGTTCGGCGAGTTCGACACCGGGCAGGCCGCCAAGGCAGTCGTCGACCGCTTCTTCCGGACCGGTGACCGTCGTGGCTGAGCACCGGGACATCTTCGTCGTCTGCAACAGCATCAACGAGCTGGGCGGCCTGACCCAGTGGGTGCACGACATCTCGCGGCTGTTCACCGCGCGGGGGCACCGGGTCCGGCTGATCGGCATGGAACCGGCCAGCGACTACCGCGACTTCGGCTCCGACCTGCCGTACGAGACGTTCACCCTGCACGCCGAGCAGCTGCCGCGCCGCCGCAAGGTGTCCGGTGCGGCCGCGCTCAACCCGAGCCGGGCGTTGCAGGCGCGCAAGCGGCAGCAGATCTTCGAGGGCGGTGTGGCCCGTCTCAACGAGATCCTGCGCACCGCCTCCGGGCCCGGCGCCGTGGTGATCGCCTCCCAGGTGTGGGCCGGTGAGTGGGTGGCCGCCGCCGACACCAAGGGCATGCAGGTCATCGGCATGTCGCACGAGTCGTTCGAGGCGTGCAAGAACAGCAGCCGCTACAACCGGGTGCTCAAGTTCTACGCCGACATGGACATCCACCTCTCGCTCACCGACGCCGACGCCGACGCGTGGGCCCGGGCCGGCATGTCCAACGTCGGCGCCATGCCGAACCCGCTGATGACCGTGCCGAAGACGCTGCCCACGCTCGACGAGAAGACCGTGGTCACGCTGCGCCGGCTCTCCCACGACAAGGGCATCGACATGCTGCTCGAGGCGTGGGCGGTCGTCGGCCCGCGGCACCCCGACTGGAAGCTGAAGATCTTCGGCGCCGGGCCGGACGAACAGGCGCTGCGCACCCAGGCGCGCGGTCTCGGCCTCGACGACCAGGAGCTGTTCCAGGGCAAGACCAGCGACATCGACGGTGCCCTCAGCTCTGCCTCGGTCTACGCGTTGCCGTCGCGCGAGGAGGGTTTCCCGATCGCGGTGATGGAGGCGATGGCGTACGGCCTGCCGACCGTCGCGTTCGACTGCGCCCCCGGCATCCGCGAACTGATCCACGACGAGGTCAGCGGCGGCCTCGTCGTCACCGCCGGTAACGTGCCCGGTTTCGCGGCCGGCCTCGACCGGCTGATCACCGACCGCGAGCTGCGCGGCCGCCTCGGCGCCGCGGGCCGTGAGTCGGTGCAGCGCTTCACCCCCGACAGCATCGTCGCCCGGTGGGAAGCGCTGTTCGCGCTGCTCGACCGCTGACATCGGGACCGGTGGCGGGGGACGACCCCGCCGCCGGTTAGGGTGCTGCGGTGCAAGCGATCCTGGCCACGCTCGGTTACGTCCTCTCCCCCGACCGGCAGCAGGTGCTGATGATCCGGCGCGACGCGCGGCCGGACGACATCCACTACGGCTACTACAACGGCCTGGGCGGCAAGCTCGAACCCGGCGAGGACGTGGTGGCCGGCCTGCGCCGCGAGATCCACGAGGAGGCCGGGCTCGACTGCACCGGCATCGAGCTGGCCGGCACCGTCTCGTGGCCCGGTTTCGGCCGCAACGGCGAGAACTGGTTCGGCTTCCTCTTCCGCGTCACCGAGTGGACCGGTGACCCGCACACGTCGAACGACGAGGGCAGCCTCCACTGGATGCCGGTCGAGGAGATCCTGGCCGGCAAGCACCCGATGTGGGAGTCCGACCGCCACTTCCTGCCACTCGTCTTCGCCACGACACCCCAGGTCTTCCACGGCGTCATGCCTTTCACCGCCGGTAAGGCCGTGAGCTGGGACTTCACCACCCTCTAGCGGTACGGCCACCCCTGCGCTCCCCGTGACCCCACGGGCGAACGCGGACCGCGTGGTGAACTGCGGCTCACCCGCGGGCACAGCTCACCACACAAGCGGCGGGAGCGGACCGCGTGGTGAACTACGGCTCACCCGCGGGCACAGCTCACCACACAAGCGGCGGGAGCGGACCGCGTGGTGAACTGCGGCTCACCCGCGGGCACAGCTCACCACACGGGGCTGGTGGGGCGGGTGTGGCCGTACCGGATGGGTTGGTCAGAAGCGGCGCATGCCGCCGAACTGACGGTCGCCGGCGTCGCCGAGGCCGGGCACGATGTAGGCCTTCTCGTTGAGACCCTGGTCGATCGACGCGGTGATCAGGCGCAGTGGGAGACCGGAGTCGGCCAGGCGCTTGACGCCCTCGGGGGCGGCCAGGACGCAGCAGATGATGATGTCGGTGCAGCCGCGTTCGGCGAGCAGGCGGCAGCAGTGCAGCAGGGAGCCGCCGGTGGCCAGCATCGGGTCGAGGACGAGCACCGGCTGGCCGGTCAGGTCGGTGGGCAGCGACTCCATGTAGGCGCGCGGCTCGTGGGTCTCCTCGTCGCGGGCCAGGCCGACGAAGCCCATCGACGACTCGGGGAGCAGCGCCAGCGCGGCGTCGGCCATGCCGAGACCGGCGCGGAGGACCGGGACGATCAGCGGCGGGTTGGCCAGGCGGGTGCCCTCGGTGGGCGCGACCGGCGTCTCGATGGGGTACTTCTCGACGGCGAAGAGACGGGCCGCCTCGTAGACCACCATGGTGGTGAGCTCGTGCAGGGACGCGCGGAAGACACCGGATTCGGTCTCGGTGCGGCGCATCGCGGTGAGCCGGGTCTGGGCCAGGGGATGATCTACGACAAGGACGTCCACGGCTGACAACCTATCGCTCAACCAAGATCAACTGTCACAGGGTTGCGTAGAATCGCTTTCATGACTGTGACAGCGTCCGCCGGACTGTCCGATCTCCGCTCATTCCTGCACGGCCTCCCGGGGGTCGACAAGGTGGGCGTCGAGGCGCGGGCGGCGGCGCTCGCCACCCGGTCGATCAAGACGAGCTCCAAGGCGAAGGCCATCGACCTGGCGATCCGCATGGTCGACCTGACCACGCTCGAGGGCGCCGACACGCCCGGCAAGGTGCGTGCGCTGTGCGCCAAGGCGAGACGGCCCGACCCGGCCGACGCCTCCTGCCCGCCGGTCGCGGCGATCTGCGTCTACCCGGCGATGGTCAAGGTCGCGGCCGAGGCGCTGGCCGGTTCGGGCGTGCATCTGGCCAGCGTGGCGACCGCCTTCCCGTCCGGGCAGGCGCCGCTCGAGGTCAAGCTGGCCGACACCCGTGACGCGGTGGCCGCGGGCGCCGACGAGATCGACATGGTGATCAGCCGGGGGGCGTTCCTGGCCGGCGACTACCGGCACGTCTTCGACGAGATCGTGGCGGTCAAGGAGGCGTGCGGCGGGGCCCACCTCAAGGTCATCCTGGAGACCGGCGAGCTGGGGACGTACGACAACATCCGTCGTGCTTCCTGGCTCGCCATGCTGGCCGGTGCCGACTTCATCAAGACCTCGACCGGCAAGGTGGCGGTCAACGCCACCCTGCCGATCACGCTGGTGATGCTCGAGGCGGTCCGCGACTTCCGGGAGCGGCACGGCCGGATCATCGGCGTCAAACCGGCCGGAGGCATCAAGACCACCAAGGACGCCATCAAGTACCTCGTGCTGATCAACGAGACCGTCGGCGACGAGTGGCTCGACCCCGACCGGTTCCGGTTCGGCGCCTCCTCGCTGCTCAACGACCTGCTCATGCAGCGCACCAAGCTGACGACCGGCCACTACGCCGGCCCGGACTACTTCACCCTGGACTGAGCTGCCGTCAGGTGGCTCCGCAGCAACACCCGAACCGCATTGGGAAGGCCCCATGTTCGAATACGCGCCCGCACCGGAATCCCGTTCCGTAGTCGACATCGCCGGGTCCTACGGTCTGTTCATCGACGGTGAGTTCGACGGCGGCAAGGACGGCAACGTCCTCAAGACGGTCAACCCGGCCACCGAGGAGGTGCTGGCCGAGATCTCCGTCGCCGGGCCCGAGGACATCGACCGGGCCGTCGCGGCCGCCCGCCGCGCCTTCGGCACCTGGTCGGCGCTGCCCGGGGCGGAACGCGCCAAGTATCTCTTCCGGATCGCCCGGATCATCCAGGAGCGGTCCCGCGAGCTGGCCGTCCTGGAGTCGCTGGACAACGGCAAGCCGATCCGGGAGTCCCGCGACGTCGACCTGCCGCTCGTGGCGGCGCACTTCTTCTACTACGCGGGCTGGGCCGACAAGCTGGCGTACGCGGGTTTCGGCCCCGACCCGAAGCCGCTGGGTGTGGCCGGGCAGGTCATCCCGTGGAACTTCCCGCTGCTCATGCTGGCCTGGAAGATCGCGCCCGCGCTCGCCACCGGCAACACCGTGGTGCTCAAGCCGGCCGAGACCACCCCGCTGTCGGCGCTGTTCTTCGCCGACGTCTGCCGTCAGGCCGAGCTGCCGCCGGGCGTGGTCAACATCGTCACCGGGGCCGGCGACACGGGTGCCTACCTCGTCGAGCACCCCGATGTGAGCAAGGTCGCCTTCACCGGCTCGACCGAGGTGGGCCGGGAGATCGCCCGCTCGGTGGCGGGCACCGGCAAGCGCCTCACCCTGGAACTCGGCGGCAAGGCGGCGAACATCGTGTTCGACGACGCCCCGATCGATCAGGCCGTCGAGGGCATCGTGAACGGCATCTTCTTCAACCAGGGGCACGTCTGCTGCGCAGGCTCGCGGCTGCTGGTGCAGGAGTCCATCGCCGAGGAATTGCTCACGTCCCTGAAACGGCGCATGGCCACGCTGCGCGTCGGTGACCCGCTCGACAAGAACACCGACATCGGCGCGATCAACTCGGCGGCGCAGCTCGCCCGCATCAAGGAGTTGTCGGACATCGGGGCGGCGGAAGGCGCTGAGCGCTGGTCGCCGGAGTGTCCGCTGCCGGACCGGGGGTTCTGGTTCGCGCCGACGATCTTCACGGGTGTCACGCAGGCGCATCGGATCGCGCGCGAGGAGATCTTCGGGCCGGTGCTGTCGGTGCTCACCTTCCGGACTCCCGACGAGGCTGTCGCCAAGGCCAACAACACGCCGTACGGCCTGTCCGCCGGCATCTGGACCGAGAAGGGCTCGCGGATCCTCGCCGTCGCCGACAAACTCCGGGCCGGGGTGGTCTGGGCCAACACGTTCAACAAGTTCGACCCGGCGTCGCCGTTCGGCGGCTACAAGGAGTCCGGCTACGGCCGCGAGGGTGGCCGGCACGGCCTGGAGGCGTACCTTGCCTAAGTCAGTCAAGTCTCCCGCTCCCGAGCCCGGCCGGCTCACGGTGCGCAAGACGTACAAGCTCTACATCGGCGGCAAGTTCCCGCGCAGCGAGTCAGGACGGACCTTCGTGGTGGACGGCGACAACGTGTCCCTCGCCTCGCGCAAGGACGCCCGTGACGCGGTGCTCGCGGCCCGCGCCGCACAGCCGAAATGGGCCGCCGCCACGGCGTACAACCGAGGTCAGGTCCTTTATCGCATCGCCGAGATGCTGGAGGCGCGCCGTGCCGAGTTCACCGCGCTGGGCGTCTCCGACAGCGAGCTGAGCGCGGCCGTCGACCGCTGGGTGTGGTACGCGGGATGGTCCGACAAGATCGCCCAGGTGGCCGGTGGAGCGAATCCGGTGGCCGGGCCGTTCTTCAACATCTCCGCGCCGGAGCCGACCGGCGTCGTCGCCGTGGTCGCGCCGGGCTCCCTGCTCGGGCTGGTGAGTGTGATCGCCCCGGCGATCGTGACCGGGAACACCGTGGTCGTTCTGGCCGCCGGCCCGCAGATCGCCATCTCCCTGGCCGAGGTGCTGGCCACCTCCGACGTGCCCGGCGGCGTGGTGAACCTGCTCACCGGGCGGTATGCCGAGACCGCGCCGTGGCTCGCCGCGCACGACGACGTGAACGCCCTCGATCTCACCGGGGTGGAGCACGAGGAGCTGGCCGCCGAACTCGAACGGGCCGCCGCAGGCAGTCTGAAGAGGGTGATCCGGCCACAGGCAGCGATCGACTTCACCGCCGATCCGGGCCTGCGGCCGATGACGGCGCTACTGGAGACGAAGACCGTGTGGCATCCGAAGGGCTACTGAGCCCACCGGGGCGGTTGTCACACAGCGTTGCCGACTAGGGTGTGTGCCCAGAGTCACCCGTCCGTACCACCCCCAGATCACCCGGAGGTCACCGTGACCAGCCAGTCCGACGAGCCCGAGGCGTCCGCGCCGGTGGCCGAGAAGCCCTCGTCCGAGGGGACCTCCGGGCGGGAGCTTTGGGAACAAGTCCGCGTCGAGCCGGTGGAGATCGCCCTGCCGGGCGGGGTCGGTCTGACCCTCCGCGCGTACCGGAAGGCGTCCGAGCTCGAGCCCACCGAGGTCGTGGTCGACGAGGATGATCCTTTCGAGGCCCGCAAGCGGCGTGCCGAGGCGGAGGCGGAAGAGGAGGAGCTCATCGTCGACGAGGAGTACCAGGCACTCCTCGCCGAGGACGACGACAAGAAGTCCGAGTCCGCCGAGGAGCCGGACCCGGCCGACTTCGAGGACGAGGCCCCGGCCCAGGAGGCTGACGAGGAAGTACCCATGTTCCTCAGCCACAAGGGCCGACTGCTCGCTTTCAAGAGCACCGAATCGCTCGTCTCCTTCCTTCGTTCGGGTGCTCCCCACGATCTCGCACAATTGGACACCTGGGGTGACCTGGCCGACCGGGTACAGTCGAGCGACATCGACCCGCTGCCGGAGAACCGCTACGAGCTCGACCTCGTCGTGGAGAACCTGCGCGGCGGTCACGACACGTGGGATCTGCCGCTGCTCATCAACGCCGGCGAAGTGGCCCGCGACCTGGGTTACGCACTCCGCATCAAACCGGTGATCCTGGCATTGGCGCCCGGTTCGCCGCTGGACGACCTGGACGAATCCCTCCGGACCGCGGAGAAGGGCGGTATGGGTGGATTCTTCGGGCGCCGCCGGTTGAAGAAGATCGGTGCGCAGCAGGCGAGTCTCGGTTGGCGTTCGGTGATCGGCAAGATCTCTGCCGCTGTGGACTGGCGTGACTGACCGATTACCAGGGAACATCAATTCTTGGCCACAGAGAAGCACCCCCGGGGAGGAGGACGACGCCGTGGCGCTCGTGCGCGTGTACTGCGGTCTGGCGTCGGCTGATGATTCGGTGCGTTCGGCTTCGGCCGCGCCGCTGACCATCGCCGTGGTGGACGACGCAGGCCGGCTGCTCGGCGTCCACGAGATCAGCGACGACCCGACGGGCTATGCCCACCTGGGGACGCTGCTCGTGGAACGGACGACGGGCTTCAGCGACGCGGCGGTCGCCGCCGACAGCGACGACCACGTCGTCACCTCGCTGCTCACCGCGGCCGGCCGACCACTGGTGGTGGTCGACGACGACGACGCCGACGACTTCGCCGAGCGTTTCTCCGACGACGACTCCCCCGAGGAGATCTCCGCGCCGCTGGCCGCCCGCCGGGCGGTCGGCCTGGCCCGGGCCCTGCAGGCCGGCGCCATCGCCGCGGTGACCCTTCCGGCACCGCGCGAGCTGGTCAGTTACAAGCCCGTCCTGGCGGCGCACGTGGCCATGCTGAACGGGCGGAACGCCTCCGCCGTCGCACTTCGCGAGGTCCTGCGCGAGCTGTACCCGGCCGCCCTCCGGGCGTACCCGGACCCGGCACACCCGGTGGCTCTCGCCGTCCTCGACGCGGTCCCCGAGCCCGGCCGTCTGACCGGCCGGGCCGGTGACCCGACGCACAACATCCGCGAGATCGCGGCCGAGCTGGCCCGCGCCGGCGTCGGCAGCGAGAACGAGATGGTCGCCGCCGTCACCGCCCTGCACGTGGCAATCAGCGAGTCGCCGCGCCGCGGTGGCGTCAACAAGTCCCTCGCCCCGGCCGCCGCCGAGGCGGTCCGCCAGTCGATCTCGGCGATCCGCTCCTGTGACGCCGCCTGCTCCGCCCTGGTCGGCACCCTCGCCGCCCGGGCCACTCCGCCGGTGGGCAACCCCGGCGTCGGCCGCCGCAGTGCCCGCCGCGGCACCGAGCCCGCGCCACTGCAGCCCGTGCCGAGTGCCGACAACGGCTCCCGGTTCGCCCGCCGTGGCCGCCCCGAGCCCGCCTCCACCGGCGCCGGCCCCGCGCTTCCGCAGCCGATGACCCCTCCGCCGGTCGCACCCGACCCGATCGCGCCGCCGCCGATCGCCCCGGCCGCGGCGAACGGCCTGCCCGGTCGTTCCAGCAACCCGATGAACCGGCCCGTGTCGGTTCCGCCGCCTCCGCCGGGCATGACCCCGATCACTCCGGGTTCCCGGCCGGTTCCGGGCGCGCGCAACCCCGCAACTCCGTCGTCGGTGCCGCCGATCGGCGGATCCACACCGGCCGACGCCGGCGAGCCGTTCCGCGCGACCCTGAGCAACGCCGAGCTCACCCGGGCCCGGGCCGAACGTCAGCGCACGGTCATCCCGCCGCGCCCGTCCACCCGGCAGCCGGCCGCCAACGGCTCGTCCGCCGGCCCCACCGACTTCAGCCTGCCGATGCAGTCGCAGCGGCCCGGCGCGGAGCCGGCCGAGCCCGGTTCGCGGGCCAACTGGCCTCTTTTGAACACGGAGAAGGACGAAGCCACCCGCCCGGATCTGCCGTCGCGGGCGACGCCGCCGTCCCGCTCGGACCTGCCGTCCCGGCCGACCTCGTCCCGTCCCGCCTCGTCGCGTCCGGCCTCGTCACGTTCGGACCTGTCGTCGCGTTCGGACCTGCCGTCGCGGTCAGACCTGCCGTCGCGTTCGGACCTGCCGTCGCGGTCAGACCTGCCGTCCCGGCCGACCTCGTCGCGCCCGTCACCGTCGGCCGCGCCGGTCAGCTCGCCGTCCGGTGGCCGGGTCCGTCCGCCCTGGCAGGACATGCCGGACGAGCCGGCCCCGCTCCAGATGCCGAAAGAGCCCGCGCTGCGCCTCGTCGACCAGGCGAGGAACGGCACCGGCCGGGCTCGTCTCCCCGGACTCGACCAGATCGGCGGCACCCCGCCGATGCGGAACGCCGACGGTGAGCGGGCGCCCAGGATCACAGCCCTGGACCGCAGCAGCGCGCCGCCGGTTCCCGCCGACAGCAGCGACGGCGACCTGCTGATCTTCGCGGCCGCCCGCTCGGCCTGGTTCACCGGTCACGACGACTCCGGCGAGAGCGACGTCAACTGGTCCAACCCGAACGACAGCGGCTGGCGCGCGGCGCAGAAGGCGGCCACCCCGGCCGTCGCCGCCGAGACCTCGGCCGGTCTGCCGAAGCGGGTGCCCCAGGCCAACCTGGTGCCCGGTTCGCCGCTGCGCGAGGAGCGTCCGCTGCGGATCGTCCGCGACGCCGCGTCGATCGCCGCCCACACCACCGGCTACTTCCGTGGCTGGCGGCGCGGTCAGGAGATCGGCGGGTTCGCGATGGGTGGACGGCCGGGCCGGGAGGCCGCCGGCGGCTGGGACTTCAGCCGCGACGGGCAGCCCGCCGACGAATACCGGAACAACAACGCGGGGTACGGCGGACGCTGACCGCCCCCTCGGACAGGAAAACGGAAGGCCGCGACCCATCGGGCGCGGCCTTCCGCCATTTCCGGAGCACGGACACCGTGTGAGGCGGCCCGGCGCCGGTCGGTCGTTGAAGTGGTATGCGTACAGCTGATGATGTCGGGATGCGGGCGATCATCTTCGACTTCTTCGGCACGCTCACCGACCCCTCGGCCGAGAGCCTGCGGAGGGAGACGTTCACGGCCACCGCGCAGGCGCTCGGAGTGCCGCCGGAACACTTCTGGGCCGTCATGAGCGGCAGCTTCCCGGAGCGGATCATCGGCGCCTACGGCGGGACCCGGGCGACGCTCCTCGCGATGGCCCGGCTCTGTGGCGTCGATCCGGACGACGAGACCCTGGACCGGGCGGTGGCGACCCATCATGCGGGCGCTGAGCGGGTCCGCACGCCGCGTCCGGAGGCCATCGGGGTACTCGACCACCTCCGGGCGGACGGCTACCGTCTGGGGCTCCTCAGCGATTGTTCCAGTGAGCTCTGCGAGGCGTGGCCGCAGACCGTCTACGCGTCGCGCATCGACGCACCGGTGTTCTCCTGGCGAGAGGGCCACCGCAAACCCGACCCCCGGTTGTACGCCACGGCCGCCGCCCGACTGGGTGTGCCGGCCGCTGAGTGCTGGTTCGTGGGTGACGGCGGCAGCCGTGAGCACGACGGCGCCCGCCGGGCCGGCATGCGGCCGGTGCTCGTGACGAACGCGGCCCATCCGGCGGTGGCCGCGCTGCGGACCGACCCGGACTCGTACCTGCCGGAACATCGCATCGACGACCTGGCCGGGTTGATCCGTCTGCTGGGATCGAACCATGACAACGGGTGATCACTCATATACGATGGCGAACGGCCGGAAAGCGCGCGAAAGCCCCGCTCCGGCCGGTGGAGTGTTCCAGCTGGCGGAGCGGGGCTTCCGACCGCTTAGTCAGACGGGCGCTGTGCTGACCGAGTCGGGTGAAGCTGCTGCTCAGGCAGGTGCCGTTGCGCGGGTGCGACGCATCGTCAACACATACTCGACCAGCGAGATGAGGACGTTCTTCGTCGACTCACGGTTACGGGCGTCGCAGCTCACGACGGGCACGTCGCTCGAGACCGCCAAAGCGTCCCGCACGTCCTGCGCGTTGTGGTACTGCATGCCGTCGAAGCAGTTGATCGCCACAAGGTACGGCAACCGGCGGTGCTCGAAGAAGTCGATGGCGGCGAAGCAGTCGGCGAGCCGACGCGTGTCCACCATGACGACCGCTCCGATGGCACCCCGGACCAGCTCGTCCCACATGAACCAGAACCGCGTCTGGCCAGGTGTTCCGAAGAGGTAGAGGATCAGGTCTCGGTCGATGCTGATCCGGCCGAAGTCCATGGCCACGGTGGTGGTCATCTTGCCCGGCACCTGCCGGTTGTCGTCGACACCCACACCGGCCGAGGTCATGATCGCCTCAGTGGTGAGCGGGGTGATCTCGGAGACCGACCCCACCAGCGTCGTCTTACCGACGCCGAAGCCACCGGCGATGACAATCTTCGCCGATGTCACGCGTCCCGCAGCGGGACGGTGCGACATGTCAGAGCCTGCGAAGTCCACTCAGCACCCTTTCCAGCAGTTCCGTGCCTACCGCGTCAGTCTCGTCTTCGAGCGAGGTGGGCTCGTAAACCGCGACCAGACCGTCAGAGGCCATGTCCGCGACGATCACACGTGCCACACCGAGCGGCAGTTGCATGCGTGCGGCGATCTCGGCGAGCGACTGAACTCTGCCGCCGTCGCACATCGCCGCGATGTACTGATGCTCGCTTCCACCCTGTCCGCCGCGACTGATCCCAGAACGGCCGCGCACGGTTGTCTCGACCAGCGCTTCCAGCGCTATCTCAAGCTTCGGCCGGGTCCGACCGCGGGTCATGGCGTACGGCCTGACCAGCGCGCCAGTCGGCTCATCGCGTTCAGGCATCGTCACCGTCAACCCCTCCCTCGGCCCCTCGAAGTGTATTGGTTATCAAAGCTTTTACCAGTAGCCGGCTGAGCGTACCCGTGGCGGAAAACCCCAGGCAAACCCGTGAATGCTGCCGGCCCACTATCGGTTCAGCCCAGCACCCCGGCCGCCGAGCGCGGCGCGGGAGTGAGAGCCTCGCCGACCCGGTCGACCAGGAGGGCCATCTCGTAGCCGACCTGACCGACATCACAGCTGCGCGCCGCGAGAACCGCGAACGACGAGCCGTCGGAGATGGACATCAGGAACAGGAAACCGTTGTCCATCTCGACGACCGTCTGGAGGACGGCGCCACCCTCAAAGCATCGCGCGGCGCCCTGCGTCAGGCTCACCAGGCCGGACGCGATGGCCGCCAACTGGTCGGCGCGGTCCCGGGGAAGGTCCCGCGAGGACGCCAGGAGCAGCCCATCGGCGGAGACCGCGATCGCGTGCGCGACCCCGGGAACGCGGTCAGCGAAGTTGGCGAGAAGCCAACCAAGATCCTGCGTAGATGTCATGCCTCATGCTCCTTGCCAGCCTGCGAGGGCTGCTGCCCTCCCGGAGTGTCCTCCAGGTTGGTCGATTGTTCCTTGGTGCGACCGCGCTGCACACCGCGGTGGTAAGCGGAGAGTAGCCCGCGAACCCCCTCGGGAGTACGGCGCTGGACGGAGGTACCGCCCCGGTCGACACCGCCGGGGACGAGTTGAGCCATCGGCGTGCGCTTAGGCAGGCCCGCCGTTGTCGTGGTGTCGATCGGCGCCTCGGCTGCCATCCGGGCAGCCTGCCAACCGTCGTCGGCAGCGGTCCGCCACGGGTTCGCCGCGGGGGCGCCCCCGTTGGTGTAGCCGGCCGCCGCCGCGGCCGGTGCGCCAACAGTAGCCGGATCGAGGTTGCGGGACTCCGGAGACGCCGCCTGCTGGGGCACACCCGTGGTGCGGGTGGGCTCGCCGGTCGGGATGCGCTGGGAGACGACCGATTCCTCGCCGACACCGGAGACCTTGGGGCGCGCCGGTTCCGCGCCGGGCGTCGTGGTGAACCACGCCGACTCCAGCTCCCGGAAGATCGGCAGCTCCATGGTCTCGTCCGCGAACGGGACCGCGCCCTCACGGGCCGATGCCATCTGCGCGGCTGCGGTGGCCTGGGCCTCCGCCGGGTCCGGCACGGGCGGCAGTACGGGCGACGGGGAGACCGGCGCCGTCTGCGGGTTGGTCGGGCGTGCCACCTGCGGCTGGGGCTCGAAGTTCTCCGGGCGGTACCGCGGGATCTCGGCGGTCATGTCGAGCGCGGCGGCCAGGTTCTCCGGCACGTGCGGGGTGGCGAGCTCACGTTCGGCGGCGACCGGCGGCCAGGCCGGAGGCGCCGAGGCGTAATGCCCACGCGGGTCGGCCGGCGATCCGGAGATCGGGGAGGCCGAGGTCGGCGCGGACGGGCCCGGGGAGATCGGAGCGGCCGACACCGGCGGGGCCGACGAGACCGGAGGCGCCGAGATCGGCGGAACCGGGGGTGCTGACACCGGCGGCATGAACGCGTTCGGGTTGGACGGCAGCTGGCGAGGGATGGTCGCCCCGTAGCCGTTGGTGTCACCGTCGGGACGGAAGTCACCACCGTTGCGGCGCTGGGCCAGCTCGTCCAGACCGGCGAAGCCCTGAGGGCCCGACGGTAGCGGCGGGATGACCTCGTTGCTGCGCGGGCCGTGGAATCCGTTGGCCGAGCCGTTGCCGTTGCCGTTGTAGCCACCGGCGTTGAACCCGCCGAAGCCGGCCGGAGCCGCTCCGGTGAGGTCCGACCAGGCCGGGACCGATCCGTTGGATCCGTTGTTCCCGTTGGGACCGGGGTAGCCGCTCTCGAGGGCCAGCGGCTCGCCGAAGCCCGGAAGGCCGGAGCCGGGGCCATTGTCGTACGGGCTGCGACCCTGAACCTGGGCGGTGGCCGCCGCGGCCAGGACCGACACGGGCAGACCCACCTCGGCGACGGTGCCACGCTCGCGATCCGCCGGCCGGAGCTCGACACGCACCGCGTGCCGGTTCGCCAGCCGGGCGACCACGACGAGGCCCATCATCCGGGAGACCGCGACGTCCACGGTCGGCGGGTTCGCCAGCCGCTCGTTGAGATCGCGGAGCTGCTCCCGGCTGATGCCGATGCCGTGGTCCTCGACGGTCAGCACGGCGTTCTCACCGATGCGCCGGGCCTCGACCAGGACGTTGGAGTTCGGCGGGGAGAACGCGGTCGCGTTGTCGAAGAGCTCGGCGACCAGGTGGACCATGTCGTTGACGGCGTGCGCCGCCACCTCGATGTCCCGGTCGATCATGCCGAACTCGATGCGGGTGTAGTGCTCGACCTCGGACTGAGCGGCGCGGAGCACGTCGATCAGAGCGGCGGGCTCGCGCTGCACACGGGTCGAGTCGGCGCCCGCGAGAACCAGAAGGTTCTCGTCGTTACGACGCATTCGGGTGGCCAGGTGGTCGAGCTGGAAGAGCTCGGCCAGACGGTCCGGGTCCTCCTCGCCGCGCTCCAGACGGTCCAGGTGACCGATGAGCCGGTCGACCAGGATCTGCGAACGGCGGGCGAGGTTGACGAACATCGTCGCGACGGAGGCACGGAGTGCGGCCTGCTCGGCCGCGGTGCGGACCGCCTCGAGGTGAACCGCGTTGAACGCCTCGGTCACCTGCCCGAACTCGTCCCGGCTGCGCACCGGGAGTGGCTCGGCGATCTGGTCTGCGACCTGGGCCGGGGTGAGCGACGCGGAGAGCGCCGGGTCACGCAGCCGGCTCACCGCGTGCGGCAGACCGAACTGGGCGACCGCGAGGGCACCCTGGCGCAGCTCACGCAGCGATCGGGCCATCGATCGGGCGACCAACCACGCGAAGAGGATGGCCAGCAGGAGCATGCTGAGCAGGAGACTGGTCCGCAGGAAGACGTCCTGGTTCGTCTCGTCGCGCAGCGCCGTGGCGTCGTTCACGATCTGCTTGTCGAACTGGATCTCGACCTGACGGAACAGCTCGTTGTAGCCGGCCAGGGCTTCTTCCCACTGGGCCGAGTTGAACGCGAGGTCGCCGGTGGCCTGGGCCGGCCGGTACTCCAGCGGGTCGGCGTAGTTCTCCGCGGCCTGGCGCTTCACACCGGTGACCGTGTTGCCGAAGTATGCGATCTCCTCCGGCGTGCCGACCGAGTTGAGAGTCTCGATCGCCAGCCCGTAACCGGTCTTGGTCTGCAGCATGTCCCGGCGCAGCTCGTTGTCGAACTTCTGAGCGTCGACGATCTGCTGGCCGATGAAACGCTGCTGGGCGATGAAGTCCTTGGCCCGGGCGACCGAGGCGACGACCCGCAGGTGATCGCTCAGCTCCTGGTCGAAGGCCAGCTGCGCGGAGATGTCGCGGACCTTGAGCAGGTCCTCGATGAGGGAGTCGTACGTCTTCTTGACGTTGCCGAGGTCCTCGTCGCCCTTGGCGGCGCGGCTCCGGAAGACCGGCAGGTCCTCCAGGTTGCGGTCCAGCCGGAGCAGCAGAGTGCCGACGTTGTCGGGAACGTCCTCGAGCGCGGTGTTCTGCTGAAGGTACGGAGTCTTGGCCTTGTCGGTCTCGGGGTGCTCCTGGTTGTAGAGCTTGACCGCATTCTTGAACGGGTCGGTGTTCTTGTCGCTGACCGCGATCATGATGCCGTAGGTCCGCTCGGCCTGCAGCTGGTCCACCAGACCACCGGCAGCCTCGGAGAGCACCGAGAGAGTGCGTGCCCGGTCCGCGTTACTGGCTTCGTCGATCTGCTCCACGAGGCCGTTGACACCGACGACGATCGTTGCCACCGTCGGCACCAGCATGATCAGCCCAAGTTTGGACCAGATGGGTAGGTCTCGGAGTCGACCCGCGGGTCGACTGAGACGCGACATGACGCCATTCGCGCTGTTAGGGCGCTTGCTCACGTCACCGTCCTCCTGATTCGGGCCCGGCATTCGGCTCGCCAGGCACCGCACACGGCCGACTCGCCGACGTCGGGCCCCCGAGATTCCATCACGACAAGTGTCAAAGAGAAAGAGCAGGCGGACACGGACCGGTTGTGTGACGCGATGTTGCAACCTCGTAGTTGGACATCGCCGGTCTCAATATCACTGCCTGTGGAGCCGCACATCTCTCAAGGTCACTTACTCGGTCGGCGCAGCATTGGGGGGTGGGTGCACGCCGACCGGGTCCCGATCGTAGTCGATCGCGATAGAAGTGACGATGACTCGGTTCCCCGCGATCGGCAAGGCGAGGTGCCAGAGTATGCCGACTTTGCAGGCGGCAGTCTAGCCGAACGGCGGGGCTCCAGAGTCGGACGGCCGATTTCTTTTGACGTACGTTCATTCAGATCCGGTTATGACCTGATATGGCGGGATCTCATGCCAGCAATTTGGCGTACGCCGGCTTGATCACCTCGTTGATCAGGACCAGGCGTTCGTCGTACGGGATGAACGCGCTCTTCATGGCATTGATGGTCAACCACTGCAGTTCCATCCAGCCCCAACCGAACGCCTCCGTCAGCAGGGTCATCTCCCGTGACATCGACGTACCGCTCATCAGCCGGTTGTCGGTGTTGACCGTGACCCGGAACCGGAGATCGTGCAGCAGTTTGATCGGGTGCTCGGCGATCGACGGGGCGGCGCCGGTCTGGACGTTCGACGACGGGCACATCTCCAGCGGGATCCGCTTGTCGCGCACGTACGACGCGAGACGACCCAGCACCGGCGGGGCCGAATGGGTACCGCCGGTCATCGACGGGGCACTCGGGCCGGCCGTGGTGGGGGTGATGTCGTCGACCAGGCGTACACCGTGACCGAGCCGGTCCGCGCCGCACCACTGGATGGCCTGCCAGATCGACGGGAGGCCGAACGCCTCGCCGGCGTGGATGGTGAAGTGGAAGTTCTCCCGCTGCAGGTACTCGAAGGCGTCCAGGTGCCGGGTGGGAGGGAACCCGGCCTCGGCGCCGGCGATGTCGAAACCGACCACACCGGTGTCCCGGTACCGAACCGCCAGCTCGGCGATCTCCTGCGATCGGGCGGCGTGCCGCATGGCCGTCAGCAGCGTGCCAATCCGGATGGGCCGGCCGTTCGCCGCGGCCTCGGCGCAACCCTCACGGAAGCCGGCATGCACGGCCTCGACCACCCGGTCCAGCGTGAGACCGCGCTCCAGGTGCTGCTCGGGGGCATACCGGATCTCGGCGTAGACGACGCCGTCGGCGGACAGGTCGAGGGCGCACTCCTTGGCGACCCGGTGCAGGCCCTCCTCGGTCTGCATCACGGCCACCGTGTGGGCGAAGGTCTCCAGGTACCGTTCCAGCGAGCCGGAGTCGGCGGCCGCGACGAACCACTCGCCGAGGCGTTCCGGATCGGTGGACGGCAGCTGGTGACCGACCGCCCCGGCCAGTTCGACGATGGTGGCCGGCCGCAGGCCGCCGTCCAGATGGTCGTGCAGCAGAACCTTCGGCGCCTTGATGATGTCGGAATGTGCGATGCCAGCCATCAGAAGAGCCTAGTAGGAAGCCCTTGATGATCGACGGAGCAATTCCGCATCTGCGGTGCCCGGTGTGCCGGGAGCCACTCGCCCGCGAGGACCGGTCGCTGCGCTGCCCGCGCCGGCACAGCTTCGACATGGCCCGCCAGGGGTACGTCGACCTGAGCGCCGGGCGTCTGCCGCACACCGGCGACAGCGCCCAGATGGTGGCCGACCGCGCCGGTTTCCTGGCCGCCGGGCACTACTCGTTCATCGCAGCGGCTCTGGCCCGGCACCGGACCGGCGGGCTCGTGCTCGACGCGGGCACCGGCACCGGCGACTACCTGAGCCGTTTCCTGGAGGACTCGCCGGAGGCCGTCGGGATCGGGCTGGACGTGTCCAAACCGGCCCTGCGGCGGGCCGCACGGGCGCATCCGCGGGCCGCGGCGGTGCTGACCGACCTTTGGCGGCCGCTGCCGGTCGCGGACGCGGCCGCGAGCGTGATCGTGAACGTCTTCTCCCCGCGCAACGGGCCGGAGTTCTACCGGGTGCTCCGGTCCGACGGGTTGCTGCTGGTGGTCACCCCGGCCGCCGACCATCTGTCCGAACTGGTGACCGCGCACGGCCTGATCCAGGTGGACCCGGACAAGGCGGCCCGGGTCAGCGGCAGCCTGGGTGATCACTTCGCGCTCGAGGCGGGCACGACGCTGCGGCGCGAGCTCAAGCTGACCGCGGCCGAGGCGCGCACGCTGATCGGGATGACCCCGAGCGCCCGCCACGTGCCGGTGGAGGACCTGCCGACCCGTGACCTGACGGTGACGGCCGCCGTCGACGTGGCGGTGTGGCGGCCACGTTGAAAGGGTCCGGTCAGACGGAGAGATCGACCTCTTCCCACTCCGGCGGGTCGTCGTGGTACGGACCTTTGAGGATCACCGCCCACTCCAGTGCCCACCGGCGCTGGCCGATGGCGTTGCTGTCGACCTCGCCGGGCAGTGGCCGGCCGTTCTGCTCGGCCTCCTGGAAGGCCCAGTCCAGGCAGTAGTAGAGATCCAGCAGGACCGCCGCCTCGGCCGGGTCCCGGAGCGCGACCAGCGACCGGGACCGCCAGCTGGCGAAGGTCTCCCCGGCCGGCAGGTCCGGCATCTGGGCCATCATCCGGTCGTCCGGCGGCACCGTGGGATCCAGGTGCCGGCTCAGGCCGAGCAGCCAGGCCAGCGCGAAGACCGCGTCGTGGTGCAGCACGAACGAGCGGTGGTCGCCCTTCGCCCCGATCACGAACTGCCACTCCGGCGGTGTGACCTGCTCGACCAGGTGCGAGCCGAGCAGCCAGCTCATCGCCGCCTCGGTGGGCATGCCGAAGCAGCGGGCGACGACGACGTGCAGCACCGCGGCCCGGGCCTCCAGTTCCGCGGTGGGGCGCAGCTCGACGGTGTCACCCGCCTCCCAGACGAGCGGGAACGCCAGCGGGGGCAGAGGCAGGCCGAGGCGCGCCAGTTCGTCGAGACTCGCCTCGCGGACCGCGCGGGGGTCGGGGACGGCCTTCTGCATGGCGGCTCAGGCTATGCGGTCGAGCAGGAGCGGGGAAGGGGCCGGCGGCTCGGTGCCGAGGACGATCGCACCGGCCGCGTCGTCCCGGGCCGCCGGGATCCGCGACTCGTCATCAGCGCGGAGCTCCAGCAACACGTCGCCGGCCCGGACCCGGTCGCCCGGGCGGACCCGCAGCTGGACCCCGGCGCCGAAGCTCACCGGGTCCTCCTTACGGGCGCGTCCGGCGCCGAGACGCCAGGCGGCGATGCCGACGCCGTACGCGTCGATCGAGGTCACGACACCGTCGGAGTCGGCCCGGAGCACCTCGGTGTGCGCGGCGGTGGGCAGCGGTGCGTCCGGGTCGCCGCCCTGTGCACGGATCATGGCCCGCCACGTGTCCATCGCGGCTCCGGAGGCGAGCGCCTTCTCCGGGTCGGCGTCGACCCCGGCGGCGGCCAGCATCTCCCGGGCCAGGGCGAGGGTGAGATCCACCACATCGGACGGCCCGCCTCCGGCGAGCACCTCCACCGACTCGGCGACCTCGTTGGCGTTGCCGATCGCGAGGCCGAGCGGGGTGCTCATGTCGGTGAGGAGGGCGACCGTGGTGACGCCGCTGTCCTTGCCGAGCTGGACCATGGTGCGGGCGAGCTCGCGGGCGGTCGCCAGGTCCTTCATGAACGCGCCGGTGCCGACCTTGACGTCCAGCACCAGCGCGCCGGTGCCCTCGGCGATCTTCTTGCTCATGATGGAGCTGGCGATCAGCGGGATGGCCTCGACGGTGCCGGTGACGTCGCGGAGGGCGTACAGCTTGCGGTCGGCGGGGGCCAGGCCCTCGCCCGCGGCGCAGATGACCGCGCCGATGTCCTGCAGCTGGCTCTTGAACTGGTCATTGGAGATGCGGGCCTGCCAGCCGGCGATCGACTCGAGTTTGTCCAGGGTGCCGCCGGTGTGGCCGAGGCCGCGGCCGGACAGCTGGGGCACCGCGACGCCGCAGGCCGCGACCAGCGGGGTGAGCGGCAGGGTGATCTTGTCACCGACACCGCCGGTGGAGTGCTTGTCGGCGGTGGGCCGGGACACCGTGGAGAGATCGAGCCGTTCGCCGCTGGCGATCATCGCGGCGGTCCAGCGGGCGATCTCGGCGGGCGTCATGCCGCGCAGCAGGATCGCCATGGCCAGCGCCGACATCTGCTCGTCGGCGACGACACCCCTGGTGTATGCGTCGACCACCCAGTCGATCTGGGCGTCGGTCAGCACCTGGCCGTCCCGCTTGGCCCGGATGACGTCCACCGCTGTAGTAGCGCTCATGCCGTCACCTCCGCTGCGCTCCGGCGCCGCCATGAGTCAGGGACTGAGCCCGATGATTCGCTCGCAAGCTCGCTCATTGCTGTTCTTCCCAACGCTGCGGGATGCCCTCGGGGGCTTCTCCCTCACCCGCCCAGGACAGGCCGCCCTCGGCATCGACCACCACGACCCGTGGAGTGCGTACCAGCCCCCAGGCCACCGCGGCGGCCGCGGTGGGCAGGTTCGGCGCCTCCTCCAGGATGCCCTTCTCCTCGGCCGTTCCGGGCTCGCCGGACGACCGCTCCCAGTAGCCCGTCCAGATCGTCGCGCCGCCGGAAAGGTCCGGGTGGACGAAGACGGTGCCGCGTCCGCGCCACTTGGCCAGCTCAGCCGGTACGTCGGCGGCGCCGACCGGGCCGGTGACCCGTTCCATGTCCTCGTAGCCGAACGCGTGCGGCAGCAGCTCGGTCATCCGCAGCGGCCGGGGCAGCGCCTCGACCAGCAGTTCCGGGCCGCCGTGCTCCCAGAGCAGCTGGCGGCAGCGACCGCACGGCATCAGCGGGGCGCCGGTGGCGTCCACGCACGAGATCGCCACGAGCCGGCCGCCGCCGGTCGCGTGCAGCGAGCTGACCAGGCCGCACTCGGCGCACAGGGTCATCCCGAGGGACGCGTTCTCCACGTTGCAGCCGACGATCACCCGGCCGTCGTCGACCAGGCCGGCGACACCGACCGGGAAGTCGGACACCGGCGTGTAGGCCCGCCGCATCGTCTCGATGGCGGCAGCCCGCAGGGCCGCCCAGTCGATCTCCATGAAGCCGATTCTGCCGTACGGACGGGACGCTTTTACCTCGGCACCTTTTCAGCCCTTGACGTACGGCAGACCGTCCGCTGCCGGAGCGCGGACCCGGCCGACCAGTCCCGCCACGGCGATGAGCGTCGCGAGATAGGGCAGCATGTTCAGGAACTGGCTCGGCACCGGGCTCTCGATCGCGCCCAGGTACGTGGCCAGCTTCTGGGCGAACCCGAAGAACAGCGCCGCCCCGAACGCCCCGACCGGGGTGAACCGGCCGAAGATGAGCGCGGCCAGAGCGATGAAGCCCGCGCCCGCGGTCATGTTCTTGGTGAAGCTGCCGGTCGCCACCAGTGTGAAGTACGCCCCGCCGATCCCCGCGACCACGCCGCCGAGCAGCACGTTCAGGTATCGCAGGCCACGCACCCGGATGCCGACCGTGTCGGCTGCGGTCGGGTGCTCGCCGACCGCCCGGGTCCGCAGGCCCCACCGGGTCCGGCTGAGCCCGAAGTGGATCAGCACGACGAGGGCGAGCGCGATCCAGACCAGCAGGTTCGCCTCGAAGAGCACCGGGCCGATGACCGGGATGTCGGCCAGCCCGGGGATGCGCCACTCCGGCATCTGCGGCGGCTGGTTGTAGGTCTGCGCGTCGGGCTGCATCAGCCGCTCGTAGAGGAAGCCGGTGATGCCGAGGGCGAACAGGTTCAGCACCATGCCGACGACGGTCTGGTCGACCAGGTAGCGGATCGACAGGACGGCCAGGATCGCCGCGATGATCACGCCGCCGATCGCCGCGCTGATCAGGCCGGCCCAGACGCTGCCGGCCATGGTGCCGATCAGGGCTCCGCCGAAGGCGCCCATCAGGAACTGGCCCTCGATGGCCACGTTGACCACACCCGACCGCTCACCGAGCACGCCGGCGAGCGCGCCCAGGATCAGGGGCAGGGCCAGCTGGAGCGTGCCGTCGGTGGTGTCCACCAGAGGCATGAACTCGCCCGCCACCTGCCAACAGAGGAAGGAGAGCACGAAGGCCAGGATGCCGGCGCTGAGCAGGGCGTTGGACCAGCGTTTGGCCAGGCCGGCGAAGAGCACGCCACCGGCGGCCGCGGCGAGCAGCCCGAAGAGGATCGCGCCGAACTGACCGTCGATCGAGAGCGCGGCGCCCTCGGAGTCCTCGCTGAGCGTGAAACGGGCGTCCTCGCCCGGCGCCAGCGAGCCGAACAGCACGGCGGCCAGGCCGCCGATCAGGATGAGGGCCAGGCCGAGTCGGCGCTGCCGGGTCCAGAACGGCTCCGGCGCGACGACCTCGGGCAGGTTCTCCACAGTCGCGGTCGACATGTCCTCAGCCCTTCGCCAGGGAGGCGCCGAGCCCGGCAGCACGGGCGGCACGCAGTCGGAAGATCGCTTTCACCAGGGCGGGGGCGGCGATGAAGATGACGATGAGGGCCTGGAGCACGGTGACCAGCTCCAGCGAGATCCCGGAGAAGGACTGCATCCGGTTGCCGCCGGCCCGTAGGGCGCCGAACAGCAGCGCGGCGAAGAACGTGCTCCACGGCCGGTTACGCCCCAGCAGGGCGACGAGGAGGCCGTCGAAGCCGATGTTGCCGGCCACCGCGGGGGTCAGCGCGTGTGCGGTGCCCAGCACCTGAACGGCGCCGCCGAGACCGGCCAGGCCACCGGCGATCGCCATGAGCAGCACGTACGTCTTGCTGACGCTGATGCCGGCGGTCTTCGCGGCGTGCGGGTTGGACCCCACGGCGCGCAGCTCGAAGCCGAACGCCGACCGGTTCAGCAGCCAGGCGACCCCGACCGTGACCAGCACCGCGAGGATGATGCCGAGGTGGACCCGGAGCACCCCGCCGGGCGACGGCAGCATCGCCGACTCGGCGACCGACTTGCTGATCGCGTCGGTGCGGCCCGGCGCCTGGACACCCTTCTGGATGACCAGCCAGGACAGGAACAGACCGGCCGTGTAGTTGAGCATGATCGTGGTGATCACCTCGTGGGCGCCGGTCCGGGCCTTGAGGAAGCCCGGGATGAAGCCCCACAGAGCGCCACCGACGACGCCGGCGACCAGCGCGACGATCAGGTTCAGCACGATCGGCAGGCCGAAGGTGAAGCCGGCGACACCGGCGGCGAGGCAGCCGAGGACGGCCTGGCCCTGGGCGCCGATGTTGAACAGGCCGCCGCGGAATGCGAGGGCGACCGACAGGCCGGTGAAGACCAGTGGCGCCGCGTACGTCAGCGTCTCCGACAGCGGGGTGAGGGCCTGCTGCCAGGTGGCGGTGCCGGCGAACCAGGCGGAGAACACCGCCGGGTCGCCGAGGGCACCTTTGAGCAGGTCGCCGTACGCGGTGGCGACCAGCAGCCAGCTCGCGTTCAGGGCGTCACTCGGACGGGCGGTGAAGTAGCCGAACTTCGCCAGCACGTCCGCGTCCGAGATGATGATCAGGACCGCGCCGATGATCACGGCCAGGATCATCGACAGGAACGTCAGCGTGACGTTGTTCGCGGACCAGAGTCTCCGCAGGAACCCGGTCACTTCTCCCCCTCCGGCGTGTCGCCGGTGATGCCGGCCATGAGCAGACCGATCTCCTCGCGCGGCGTGTCCGGCGAGACGATGGCCAGGATCCGGCCGCGGTACATGACCGCGATCCGGTCCGCGAGGCCGACCACCTCGTCCAGTTCGCTGGAGACCACCAGCACCGCGGTGCCCTGGTCGCGCTCGTGGATGATCCGGCTGTGGATGAACTCGATCGAGCCGACGTCCACACCACGGGTGGGCTGGGACGCGATGAACAGCCGCAGCGGCCGGGACATCTCCCGGGCCACCACGACCTTCTGCTGGTTGCCGCCGGACAGGGTGCCGACGGGGGTGGACGACGACTGGCAGCGGATGTCGAACTGCTCGATCCGCTCCTGGGCGTTGGCGCCCACCCTGCTCAGGTCGATGCTGAACGCGTTGCCGTAGGGCGCGTGGTCGTACATGTCCAGGACCAGGTTCTCCGCGACGGAGAACTCCTTGACGACGCCGTCGTGGCTGCGGTCCTCGGGGATGTAGCCGACACCGGACCGCAGCACCTTCTTGGTGCTCATCCCGACCAGGTCGTCGTCCTCGAGACGGATCGTGCCGGCCCGTACCTCGCGCAGGCCCATCACGGCCTCGACCAGCTCGGTCTGGCCGTTGCCCTGCACGCCGGCGATGCCCAGCACCTCACCGGCGCGGACCTCCAGGTCGACGCCGTCCACCGCGCGGATGCCGCGGTCGTCGTCGGCGACCAGGCCGGTGACCTTGAGGACGGTGCGGCCGGGCTCGGCCGGGGTCTTCTGCACCTCGAGGCTCACGGCACGGCCGACCATCAGGGCGGCCAGCTCGTCCTCGCTGGTGTCGGGGCTGGCGGTGCCGACGATCTTGCCGCGGCGCACCACGGTGATCCGGTCGGCGATCGCCTTGACCTCTTTGAGCTTGTGCGTGATGAAGACGATGGACTTGCCCATGGCGGTGAGCGAGCGCATCACCGCGAGCAGTTCCTCGGTCTCCTGCGGCGTGAGCACGGCGGTCGGCTCGTCGAGGATCAGCAGGTCGACCTCGCGGGTCAGTGCCTTGACGATCTCGACGCGCTGCTGTGCGCCGACGGGAAGGTCCTCGACCAGCGCGTCGGGGTCGACCGGGAGGCCGTACTTGCGGGAGGTCTCGATGACGTCCTGCCGGGAGCGGCGCCGGTCGAGCCAGCCGAGCGGCCCGCCACGCACCTCCTCGGCGCCGAGCGCGATGTTCTCCGCCACGGTGAAGACCGGGACCAGCATGAAGTGCTGGTGCACCATGCCGATGCCGGCGGAGATGGCGTCGCGAGGGCTCTTGAAGACACGGGGTTCGTCGTTGACGACGATCTGGCCCTCGTCCGGCTGCAACAGGCCGTACAGCTGATTCATCAGCGTCGACTTGCCGGCGCCGTTCTCGCCGAGCAGAGCGTGCACCTCGCCGGGTTCGACGGTGATGTCGATGTGGTCGTTGGCCACCAGGTCGCCGAAGCGCTTGGTGATGCCGCGCAGTTCCAGTTTCAGCGGAATCTCCCGACTTCGTGACTGGCCTGGTGGACGGTGGAACGCGAGCCGCCGCTCGGCTGCGGGTGTTGACCCGCGGCCGGGCGGCGGCCAGATGTTACCTACCCGAGGGTCACTTCGGCGCGCTGACCGACTCGACCTTGACGGTGCCGGCGATGATGTCGGCCTTCAGCTTCTCGAGCTCGGTCTTCAGGGTGGGGTCGACCTTGCTGTCGAAGCTGTTGAACGGGGCGAGCGAGACGCCTTCGTTCTCCAGCGTGCCCAGGTAACCGGGGGCAGCCGCGAGGGCCTCACCCTTGGCGCCCTTGACGACGGCCTGCTTCACCGCGTCCTCGATGTTCTTGACGACGGTGCTCAGGAAGACGTCGCAGTACTGCGCGGCGCTGGTGCAGCCGTCCTGGTCGACCCAGATGACCGAGACCTTGCCGCCGGAGTCCTTGGCGACCTGGGCGGTGCCCAGGCCGGTGCCGCCGGCGACCGGCATGACCACGTCAGCACCCTGGCCGACCAGGGTCTGGGTGACGCTCTTGCCCTTGTTCTGGTCGATGAAGCTCTCGGCGAAGCTGCCGTTCTGGGTTGCCTTGTTCCAGCCCAGGACCTCGATCTTCTTGCCCTTGACCTGGTTGTAGTGGGCGACGCCGTCGGCGAAGCCGTCCATGAAGATGGTCACCGGGGCGATCTTCAGACCGCCGTAGGTGGCTACCTTGCCGGACTTCGAGTAGCCCGCGGCCAGGTAGCCGGCGAGGAACGCGGCCTGGTGGGTCGCGAACTGCATCGGGTAGACGTTGCTGTTGCCGCTGACGCTGTCGACGATGCCGAACTGGGAGCTCGCGCTCTCCTTGGCGACCTTGGTGGTCACCTCGCCCATCAGACCGCCGACGGCGAGGATGAAGTTGCAGCTCTGCGTGACGTAGCCGCGCAGGCCGGGCTCGTAGTCGGCCTCGGAGGAGGACGCCACGTACTTCGGGTCGACGTTCGGGGACTCCTTCTGGGCAGCCTGCAGGCCGGCCCAGGCCGACGCGTTGAACGACTTGTCGTCGATGCCACCGAGGTCGGTGACCATGCAGGCCTTGTAAGCGGCCGCGGCGCTGCTGGAGCCGGCGCCGGGAGTGGTCTCCTTCGGCGCCTCACCACATGCGGCGGCAGCGAGCGTCAGCCCACCTGCCGCGAGAATCGCCACGATCCGCTTCCCACGTACTGGGCGCAAGACGCCCTCCTTCCGCTGCACACCGAGGTCCTGTTACTCGGGTGAATCTCAGGTCGGGAGCGTATCCCCGGGCCAGTACGGAGACCGGACATCGGTACGGACTGTTGGCGCACCGTTATACCGCCGCAATCACCCTGCTGATGGCACGTCGCTTTCGGCTGGTTCAGGAGTGAATTGCGCCCATGACACGAAACACTGAGTTAACGTTCAGCGCGCCGCCATGCCTTGACACCGAGGACGCCGACCGTCGTGCCGATCGCCAGTGAGGCGGTGATCAGGAGGGCGTGCACCCAGAGGAACGCGGTGGGTGTCCCGCCGTCGAAGGAGCGGTCGTCGTTCCAGATGGCGAGCCCGAAGCGGGGCCAGATGACCCATGTCCAGACGCCCACCGCGATCAGGAACGCCGCCCAGCGCTTGTTGATCAACACGGGGATCAGTATCCCAGCGCGCTCAGGCGGTCAGTTTCCCGGCTATCCGCCGCCAGCCGGAGTGCACCTCGGCGGGCTCGGGCGGGGCGCCGGGATACTCCTGCGGGGTCAGCTTCGCAAAGTCCTCGGCGGCTGGATCCTCTGCGGCTGTGCCCTCGGCCGCGGCCCGGGCCAGATCGATCTCCCTGCGGATCGCGTCGACACCGTCCAGCGGGAGCATCGGCTCGACCACGGCCATCAGGTCGTCGTCGGAGACCACGGCGCGGGCCAGGGCGAGTGCGTGCTGGTGCTCGTAGGGCCCGCAGACGATCGGCTCCCACTCCTCCAGGTCGTCCAGGGAGCCGATGGTGATGACCCATGGCTGCTCGGCGATCGGCGAGCCGGGTGGCAGGTGCAACGTCACGAGGGTGCCCATCGGCCCATCATCGCGGGCGGTCGTGCCGAATCCAGGTGTTTTGCCCCACGGGGGCGGTCTTGTCGTCAGCTGACAGATCGACCACCCGGCCGTGCGGGCTGGTCGCTGCCCAGGCCGCGCCGAACAACAGCAGCTGGTTGAAGACGTAGAGATAGACCAGCGCGCCGACGGCGGAACCGACCAGGCCGTACGCCGGATTGCGCTGGACGATCTCGACGAACGTCTTGCCGATCGTGTTGAGCAGCAGGAGCCCGATGCCGACCTGCAGCACCGGCGGTGCCATCCGCCGGGCGGTCATCCGCAACCGGGGCACGGCAGCGAGCAGAGCCGCCGCCAGCATCATGTTGACGCCGAGGGTGAGCACCCAGCTGACCACGGACAGCACGGCCGAGAAGCCGCCGCCGGCGAGCCAGTGCAGCAGGCGCTCCAGCCCGTAGACGGCGAGCTGGGACAGGGCCAGCAGGAGCAGGAGCCCGATCAGCACGACCAGGTCCACGACCTGGCGCACCCCGAAGTAGCCGGGTTGCTCCCGCAACTGCCAGATCAGTCGCTGCGAGGAGCGGATCGCCTCGACCCAGCCGATACCGGTGAAGGTCAGCCCGAGGATGCCGACGATGCCGACGCTGCCCTTGCTCTCCAGGATCGCCTGGATGTCGAGGAACGGCAGGTTCTGGTGGAGGAAGTCGCGCACCAGGCCGAGCAGCTGGACGTTTGCGGTGAGCAGCCAGCCGAAGACCGAGTAACCGATCAGCAGCAGCGCGAAGACCGCGAAGAATCCGTAGTAGGCGATCGCGGCGGCGAGCCGGCCACCCTGAACGTCCTCATAGCGCAGGATGGCCCGGCAGAAGTGGTCGAAGTACGGCGACCGGTAGCGCACCGCCAGGATCCGGGCCGCGGTCGCGTCATAGGCCCGGTCGATCGGATTCACGGGCCGACCGTATCGGACACTTCAGCTGCCGAGCGGGAAGTCCCGGCGTGGCCGCCAGGGTCCTTCGCCGCCGTGCGAGAACAGGGTGAACGAGGCCACCTCGAACCGGCACGAGAATCCGGCCAGGTCCTCGAAGACCGCGTCCAGTGCCGGCGGCGGCACGTCCTGGGCCACGGTGACATGCGGGTGGTACGGGAAGCGGGTGTCCCGGTTGATGTCGTCCGAGCGGGTGATCGCCTCCGCCAGCAACTCACACTCGCTGATGCCCTGGGCCAGCGTCACGAAAACCACCTCGGTGACCGGCCGGAACGTTCCCGTCCCGCGCAGGTGGATGGTGAACGGCCGCTGCGCGGACGCGGCCGCCTCCAGGTGTTTCTCCACGGCCGGCAATGCGTCCTCGGCCACCTCGGTGGGGCCGAGGAGCGTGACGTGCGCCGGGATCCAGGCGGCCTGCGGGTCGCCCGCCTCGGCGCGCCGCCGGGTGAGGGCCGAGCCCCACGGCTCCGGGATGTTGATCGCCACCCCGATGCGGGTGAGCCTTCCGAGCTCGGACATCCGGTTCAGGCTTCGCGGGCGGGGCTGAGGAAACCCACGTTCCGGTACGCCGAGGCGAGGGTGGTCGCGGCGACCGCCCGTGCCTTCTCGGCGCCGACCGCGAGCACCTTGTCGAGCTGACCGGGGTCGTCCAGGTAGAGCCGGGTGCGCTCCTGGATCGGCTTGACGAACTCGAGCAGCACCTCGGCGAGGTCCTTCTTTAGGTCGCCGTAACCGCGTCCGTCGTACGCCTCGAGAAGCTCGTCGATGGCCCGGCCGGTGAGCGCCGCGTAGATGGTCAGCAGGTTGCTGACGCCGGGCTTGTTCTCCTCGTCGTAGAGGATCTCACGCCCGGTGTCGGTGACCGCGGACTTGATCTTCTTGGCCGAGCGGGCCGGGTCGTCGAGCAGCTCGATGATGCCGTTCGGCGAGGAGGCCGACTTCGACATCTTGATCGCCGGATCCTGCAGGTCGAGGATCTTCGCGGTGTCCTTCACGATGTACGGCGAGGGCACGGTGAACGTCTTGCCGAACCGGGTGTTGAACCGCTGGGCCAGGTCGCGGGTCAGCTCGAGGTGCTGGCGCTGGTCCTCGCCGACCGGGACCTGGTCGGCCTGGTAGAGCAGGATGTCGGCGGCCTGCAGGATCGGGTAGGTGAAGAGCCCGACGCTGGTGCTGTCCTGACCGGCCTTGGTGGACTTGTCCTTGAACTGGACCATCCGGCCGGCCTCGCCGAACCCGGTGATGCAGCTGAGCACCCAGCCGAGCTGCGCGTGCTCGGGCACGTGGGACTGCACGAACAGGGTGCAGCGCTCCGGGTCGAGCCCGAGTGCCAGCAGCTGGGCGGCGGAAATCCGGCTACGGTTACGGAGAGCTTCCGGATCATGTCCCATGGTGATGGCGTGCAGGTCCACCACGCAGTAGAACGCGTCGTGCGTATCCTGCATCGCCACCCAGTTGCGCACCGCGCCCAGGTAGTTGCCGAGGTGGAAGGAGTCGGCGGTCGGCTGGATGCCGGAGAGCACTCGCGGGCGGCGGGCAACGTCGGACATGGCCGCCATTGTGTCAGTCCCGGCCCGGGAATCGCGAATCCCCTACCCGGCCGCGGCAATGTTCGAACCTGTTGACCTTTGATCGATTATGGGGAATTCTAGGTCTGTCCTACCCAGAGAAAGGGCCGAGTCGTGAAACTGCTCGTCACCGGAGGCGCCGGCTACGTCGGCAGCGTGACCAGCAGGCTGCTGCTGGACGCGGGCCACGAGGTCGTCGTCCTGGACAGCCTGCGCACCGGCTTCCGCGAGGCGGTCGCCCCCGATGCCACATTCGTGGAGGCGGACATCGCCGACGCCGCTCAGGTGCTGACGCCGGACGCCGGCTTCGACGCCGTCCTGCACTTCGCCGGACTGATCGCGGCCGGTGAGTCGATGGCCAAGCCGGAGCTGTACTGGCACGAGAACGTGGTCAAGTCGCTGGCGCTGCTCGACGCGGTGCGTGCCGCGAAGGTACCGCGGATCATCTTCTCCTCCACGGCCGCGGTCTACGGCAACCCGGTCGAGCTGCCGATCACCGAGACCGCGATCAAAGCCCCCACCAGCACGTACGGGTCGACGAAGCTGACCTTCGACCTGGCTCTGACGTCCGAGACGTTCGCACACGGCCTGGCCGCGGTGTCGCTGCGGTACTTCAACGTGGCCGGCGCGTACATCAGCGACGGTCACGAGATCGGCGAGCGGCACGACCCGGAGACGCACCTGATCCCGATCACCCTGCAGGTGGCCGCCGGCAAGCGGGAGAAACTGCAGCTGTTCGGCGACGACTACCCCACCGCCGACGGCACCTGTGTGCGCGACTACATCCACGTCGAGGACCTGGCCCGTGCGCACCTGCTGGCCCTGGACGCGACGGTCGCCGGTGAGCACCGGATCTACAACCTGGGCAACGGCAACGGCTTCTCCAACCGGCAGGTCGTCGAGGCCGCGCGTGCGGTCACCGGCGCCGAGATCCCGGTCGAGATCGCGGCGCGGCGTGACGGCGATCCGGCCACCCTGGTCGCCTCGTCGGCGCGGGCCCGCGAGGACCTGGGCTGGACACCCGCGAAGAACACGCTGCAGGACATGATCGGCGACGCTTGGACCTTCTACCGGAAGCACGTGGCATGAGTGGCATTTCCGAGACGGCCCTCAAAACCTTCATCGAGGCGTACGGGACAGAGCCGGCCGGGCTGTGGGCGGCGCCCGGCCGGGTCAACCTGATCGGCGAGCACACCGACTACAACGACGGGTTCGTGCTGCCCTTCGCGCTGCCGCAGCGCACGGTCGCGGCCGCCGGACCGGCCCCGGACGGTCGCTGGTCGGTGTGTTCGACCCTGGCGACCGAACCGATCACGTTCGGTGTCACCGAGCCGGGTGACGTGACGGGCTGGGGCGCGTACGTCGCCGGAGTGGTGTGGGCGCTGCGCGACGCCGGGTTCGAGGTGCCGCCGGCACGGATCGCGATCGCGTCGGACGTACCGCTGGGGTCGGGTCTTTCGTCTTCGGCGGCCCTGGAGTCGGCTGTACTGACCGCTCTGATCGACCTCGGCGGCCTTGACGTGCCGCTGGAGCGCCGACCGGCCATCGCGCAGCGGGCCGAGAACGTGTACGTCGGGGCACCCACCGGCATCCTCGACCAGTCCGCGTCGATCCGCTGCCGTGAGGGCCGGGCCCTGTTCCTGGACTGCCGCAGCTACGAGATCGACCAGATCCCGTTCGACCTGGCCGCCGAGGGCCTGGCCATCCTGGTGATCAACAGCAACGCGCCGCACCAGCACGTCGACGGCGAGTACGGCGAACGCCGCAAGAGCTGCGAGGCGGCCGCCGCCACCCTCGGCGTGGCGGCCCTGCGCGACGTTTCCACGGCCGACCTGCCACAGGCGCTGGAACGGCTGGACGACGACGTGCTGCGCCGCCGCGCCAGGCACATCGTCACCGAGAACCAGCGCGTCCTCGACACCGTGTCGCTGCTGCGCTCCGGCCGGGTCCGCGAGATCGGCCCGCTGCTGACGGCGTCGCACGCGTCGATGCGCGACGACTTCGAGATCACCGTGGACCAGGTGGACGTGGCGGTCGAGTCGGCGCTCACGGCCGGCGCGTACGGAGCGCGGATGACCGGCGGCGGTTTCGGCGGCTGTGTACTGGCCCTGATCGACGCCGACCGGGCCGACACGACGGCGGCCGCGGTCGCGGAGGCGTACGAGCAGAAGGGTTTCACCGCCCCCACCAGCTGGGTGGCGACCGCCGGACCGGGCGCGACCCGCCTCTGACGATGATCGGACGGACCGCCGGGGCCACCTCATCTGAGGGGTCCCGGTCAGCCGTTCACCTGATCACCCGCAGGAGCGAGACCAGAGGCTCAACGGGCGGGCCAGCGGTTATGGTGTCCAGCATGGGGGTCAGCCCACCGTATCTTCACGATGACACCGTGCGAGGTTCCGGCGTCGTCGTCGACACCTCCGAGGATGTCGCCGTCCCACTGCTCACGGTCCACGGCCAGTGGGATGCCCAACTGTGCCTCGACGCGGCCGTGACCCTGCGGCGGTGCTTCACCGAACAGCCCGACGGCCTGATCGTGGATCTGTCCGGGCTGCACGACCCGCACAGCGAGAGCGCGCCCGTGTGGACGACCGCCCGGCAGGTCGCCGCCGGTCTGGAACCCCCGATTCACCTGGCCCTGTGCGTGCCGCCCGATCTGCCGCTCGCCGATCGCATGCAGTCCCTCGGCGTGGGCCGTTACCTGCCCGTCTACGCCAAGGTGGGACAGGCCCGGGTGGCGCTGGCCGGCCGGATACCCGGCGAACAGCGGCTCACGGCGACTCTGCAGCCCGACCCGGAGGCGCCGAGCCTGGCCCGCAACCTGGTCAGCGACGCGTGCCTGGGCTGGGGTTTGACTCACCTGCTGCATCGCTGCCGGCTCGTCATGTCGGAACTCGTGACCAACGCTCTCGAACACGCGGGTACGGAGATCCGGGTGGCCGTGCATCGCCGCGGCTCCGGGCTGCACCTGTCGGTGACCGACGGCGACCCGCGGCTGCCGCGGATGGTGCCGGTGTCCCGTCCGCGCCCGGACCTGCCGCTCGACGAGCGGGGCCGCGGACTGCGGACGGTCCAGCAGACCGCGTCCCGGTGGGGCGCCGTCCCCATCGAGAGCGGAAAGGTCGTCTGGGCGACGATCCTGTCCAACGCGCTGTTCTCGATGGGGGCGCGCTAGCGCGCTAGCGCGCCTCGATGATGATTCCGGCGCCGACCGTGCGGTGAGTGCCCTCGTCGATCAGGATGAAGCCGCCCGTGGTGCGGTTGCGCCGGTACTCGTCGGCGAGCAGCGGCACGGTCGTGCGCAGCTTGACCCGGCCGATCTCGTTGAGGCTCAGCTCACCGGCGCTCTCGTCGCGGTGCAGAGTGTTCACATCCAGGCGGTACTGCAGACCGCGGACCACGGCGCGGGCGCTGCGGGTGGTGTGCTTGATCGCGTACTTGCCGCCGACCCTCAGCGGGGCCGTCTCGTCCATCCAGCAGATCATCGCCTCGATGTCCTGGGCGGCGGCCGGCGCGTTGTGCGGGCGGCAGATCATGTCACCGCGCGAGATGTCGATCTCGTCGTTGAGGCGAACCGTCACCGACATCGGCGGGAACGCCTCGTCGACCGGGCCGTCGGCGGTCTCGATCGCCGCGATGGTGCTGGTCAGACCGGAGGGCAGGACCATCACGTCGTCACCGGGCTTGAGGATGCCGGAGGCGACCTGACCGGCGTAGCCGCGGTAGTCGGTGACCGTGGTCGACTGCGGGCGGATCACGTACTGCACCGGGAACCGCACGTCGACCAGGTTGCGGTCACTGGCGATGTGCACGTGCTCCAGGTGGTGCAGCAGCGAAGGGCCCTCGTACCACGGCGAGTTCTCCGAGCGGCTGGCGATGTTGTCGCCGTTCAGCGCGGAGATCGGGATGATCGTGAGGTCCGGGGCGTCGAGTTTCGCGGCGAACGAGGTGAACTCGTCGGCGATCCGCTCGAACACCTTCTGGTCCCAGTCGACCAGGTCCATCTTGTTGACGCAGAGGACCAGGTGCGGCACCCGCAGCAGGCTCGTCAGGAAGGCGTGCCGGCGGGACTGCTCGACCAGGCCCTTACGGGCGTCGACCAGGATCAGCGCCAGGTCGGCGGTGGACGCGCCGGTCACCATGTTCCGGGTGTACTGAATGTGGCCCGGGGTGTCGGCGATGATGAACTTGCGCCGCGGCGTCGCGAAGTACCGGTACGCCACGTCGATCGTGATGCCCTGCTCCCGCTCGGCGCGCAGGCCGTCGGTGAGCAGCGCGAGGTTCGTGTACTCGTCGCCGCGGGACGCGCTGGCGCTCTCCACGGCCTCGAGCTGGTCCTCGAAGATCGTCTTGGTGTCGTACAGCAGCCGGCCGATGAGGGTGGACTTGCCGTCGTCGACGCTGCCGGCGGTGGCGAACCGCAGCAGGTCCATGCCGCGCGAGGCGGCGGCGTCAGGCTCGAGAACTGCCTGGCTCATCAGAAGTAACCCTCTCGCTTACGGTCTTCCATCGCGGCTTCGCTGACCTTGTCGTCGCCACGGGTCGCGCCACGCTCGGTGATCCGGGTCGCAGCGACCTCGTCGATCACCTTCTCGACGGTGTCGGCCTCCGACAGCACGGCCGCGGTCTGCGACGCGTCGCCGACCGTCCGGTACCGCACACGGCGGACCTCGGACGTCTCACCGTCACGCAGCCGGATGAACTCGTTGACCGCGTAGAACATCCCGTTGCGCTCGACGACCTCACGGTCGTGGGCGTAGTAGATGCTCGGCAGTGGGATGTTCTCCTTGGCGATGTAGTGCCAGACGTCCAGCTCGGTCCAGTTGGACAGCGGGAACACCCGGATCGACTCGCCCGGGTGGTGCCGCCCGTTGTACAGCGCCCACAGCTCGGGCCGCTGGTTCTTCGGGTCCCACTGGCCGAACTCGTCACGGAAGCTGAACATCCGCTCCTTGGCGCGGGCCTTCTCCTCGTCGCGGCGGGCGCCGCCGAAGAGAGCGTCGAACCGGTATTTCTCCTGGGCGGCGAGCAGCACCGGCGTCTGGATCCGGTTGCGGGTGCCGTCCGGCAGCTCGCGGACCAGGCCGGTGTCGATCGCCTCCTGGACGCTGGCGACCACCAGGTTCAGTCCGAGGGTGGCGACCCGGGAGTCGCGGTACTCCAGCACCTCGGCGAAGTTGTGACCGGTGTCGATGTGCATGACCGGGAACGGGACGCGCGCCGGCGCGAACGCCTTCTCCGCGAGGCGCAGCATCACGATCGAGTCCTTGCCGCCGGAGAAGAGCAGCGCGGGGCGCTCGAACTCGGCCATGACCTCCCGCATGATGAAGATGCTCTCGGCTTCGAGCGCATCCAGATGCGAGACGCGATAGGGCTTCGTCTGGCTCATGGGTTTCTGTCCCCAGACCTTTCTCCGGTGTCGGCCGGCAGGGCAGACGTCATTGTTACGGAAGATGCCTCTGCAACGCAGCAAGCAACCGAGGAGCGAGATCCTTGCGACAGACGACCAGGTCGGGCAACTTCGGATCCGCCTGGTTATAGGCCAGAGGGCTGCCGTCGACACGTGACGCATGCAACCCCGTGGCCAATGCCACAGCGACCGGTGCGGCCGAGTCCCACTCGTACTGCCCGCCGGCGTGCACGTACGCGTCCGCCTCTCCGTTGATCACCGCGGCGATCTTCACCCCGGCCGAGCCCATCGGCACCAGCTCGGCACCCAGACCTTCGGCCAGCGCCGTCACGAACGCCGGCGGCCGGGTCCGGCTCGCCGCGATCCGGATCGAACCACCCGTCGCCGACTCCAGCGGCATCGGCGGGTACGCCGGCGGCTGATCGGTGGCGAGCGTGCAGTGCCGGGCCGGCATCGCCACCGCGCCCGCGGTCAGCCGGGCCGGAGCCGACGAGTCGGCCGTCCACAGCGCCACGTGCACGGCCCAGTCGTCGCGGCCCTCCTCGGAGAACTCGCGGGTGCCGTCCAGCGGATCCACGATCCAGACCCGGTTGCTGCCCAGCCGGTCCGGGCGGTTGCCCTCGGTCCAGGCGACACGCGACTGCTCGTCCTCCTCGGACAACACCGCGTCGGCCGGGCGCCAGCGGGCCAGCTCGGCCCGCAGCAGTTCATGGGCGGCCTGGTCACCGGCGGCCTTGAGAGCCTTGCCGTCCTCGTGACCGACCTCCGCACGGACCTGGAGCAGAAGCTGTCCGGCACGGTCGGCGAGCCAGCGAGCGAAGGCGGAGTCGTTGACCGGTGGAGTACCGCCCTCACCGGCGTCTCGTGCCACCGTTATGCGTGCCGACGCCTTCGTCTGCTCGCTCATCTCTCGCTCCTCACTCCAGTACGCGCCTGTCAGTACGCTCCCGACGACCGCACCACGGCGGTCACCGTCCTGAGCAGGATCACCAGATCCAGGCTCAGCGACCAGTTCTCGACATAGCGCAGATCCAGCCGGACCGCCTCCTCCCAGGAGAGGTCCGACCGGCCCGACACCTGCCAGAGACCGGTCATCCCCGGCTTGACGGCAAGCCGGCGCCGCACGTCGTCGGCGTACGCGGCTGCCTCGGTCGGCAGCGGCGGCCTCGGACCGACCAGCGACATGCGCCCCGACAGGACGTTCAGCAGCTGCGGCAGCTCGTCCAGCGAGAACCTGCGCAACCACCGCCCGACCGGGGTGACACGCGGGTCGTCGCGGATTTTGAAGAGCACACCGTCGTGCTCGTTGAGGTGCCTCAGCTCGGCAAGCCGTGCCTCGGCATCGACGTACATGCTGCGGAACTTGAAGATCCGGAACAAACGGCCGTCACGTCCCACGCGCACCTGGCGAAAGAGTACCGGGCCACGGGACGTAAGGCCCACGCAGAGCGCCACGCTCAGGAGCACAGGACCGAGAAGGATCAGCAGAAGCAGGGCGCCGACCCGGTCGACCAGCTCTTTCACCAGCCGTGACCCCCCGTGCAGCCGGGGATGCTCGACATGCAGCATCGGCAGGCCGTCGAACGGCCGGATCGTGGTCCGCGCCCCGGCCACGTCCACCAGCGTGCTGGCCACCACGAGATCGACCTCGTCGCGCTCCAGCCGCCACGCCAGCCGGCGCACCGCCGCCCCGTCCAGCTCCGGGCAGCTCAACACCACCACGGTGTCCGCGTCCGCCCGGCACACCGCGCTCGCCACGTCGTCGAACGACCCGTACACCGGCAGATCGGTCACCCCGATACCGTCCGCACCCGGCGGCAGGCAGGCGCCCACCACCTCCAGACCGTGATACCGCTCGCGGCGCAACTGCCGGGTGATCCCGATGACCGACAGCTCGTGACCGACCACGATCACCCGGCGGAGGTTCTCCCCCCGCGCCCGGGCCCAGTGCAGCCGCTTACGCAGCACGAAACGCAGCACCACGATCGCGGCTATCGCCAGCGGAAACGCCACCAGGACATACGACCGGGCAAGATCAAGATTGAGGGCGTACGACACGACGGCCGCACCACCGATCAGACCCGCCCCACCACGCAGCACCCGCTGGTACTCGTCCGAGCCGACGAACAGGTACCGCCGCTCGTACGCCCGGGCCGCCACCAGCACCAGCAGCAGTGCCACCGGCATGAGCGCCGACCAGATCAGGTAGGTGCGGTTCCAGTCGGTGACCGAGTACCCGAACCGGGCACTGAACGTCGCCGCCCCCGCCACCACACCGGCAGTCAGATCGGCCAGCACCAGGGCCCGCACATAGCGGCGCTCCCAGTCCTGCCGCCGCGACATCGCCGCGTGCCGGCCCCGCGTCCGCACGAACGGCCGGCTCGCCGGGCGCGCCGCCACCGACCGGTTGCGGCCACCACGCATCAGCCGGTCCATCGCCTGGTTGCGGGCGGGATCCGGCTCCCCGCTCACCACACGCGGCGGTGCGTTCTCCACACCCGCCGCCGGGCCCGGAATCCGGCGGTTACGGCTGCCGCGCCGTACCGCCGGCCGTTGCGGGCCCTGATTGCCGGGCGGATGATTCGCCGCTCCGTAACCCGGCGGCGGCGACACCTGCGGCAGCGCAACCGTGGGTTCCGTCAACGCGTCCGCCCGGTCCTCGGACACGTTCTGCGACATCCCTCGAACCCTCCCGTCACATCGGCCCCGCACCGAAAATCGTGCGTCCGAGTGACCAACGGACGACCGCGGGCAGCGTCACGGCATCGTCAGATGGAGATCAAGTCCCGTGATACCGGTTCTGCGCCCACTCGACGCCCTCGACGACGATCGCCTCCGCCACATCGGCCGCCCGGTCCACCAGGAAGTCCAGCTCCTTGCGCTCCACCGCGGAGAAGTCGGAGAGCACGTAGTCCGCCGGATCCTGCCGCCCCGGAGGCCGGCCGATCCCGAAACGCACCCGCGCGTACTCCTTGCTCGCGAGCGACTTCGACATCGAGCGGAGCCCGTTGTGACCGCCTTCGCCTCCGCCTCGTTTCGCCCTAATCTGCCCGAACGGCACATCCAGCTCATCATGCACCGCGATCACATTCGCCACCGGCACTTTGAAGAACTGCGCGAGCGACACCACCGGCGTCCCCGACAGGTTCATGTACGTCAGCGGCTTCAACAGCACCAGCTTCGGCCCACCGAACCCGAGCCGCCCCTCGGCGACCTCGGTCTGCGCGCGCTTCGCCCGGCCGAACTTCGCGCCCACCCGCGACGCCAGCAGATCTGCCACCATGAAACCCACGTTGTGCCGGTTACCGGCGTACTCCCGGCCCGGGTTACCCAGACCGACGACCAGCCACGGCGCCTCGTCCACCACAAAAGCCTCCACATACACATCAGGGAAAGTGCCGTCCGGCACTTTCCCTGATCACTGGCTTACCGCTGCTGCGAGACGGACTTACTCCGCGCTGTCGCCCTCGGCCGGAGCCTCGTCCTCGGCCGGAGCCTCCTCGTTCGACTGGGCCGCGTTGATGATCGCGAGCACCGTCTCGGCGTCGACGGCGAGCTCGACGCCCTTCGGCAGCTTCACGTCACCAGCGGTGATGTGCGAGCCCGCCTCGAGGCCGTCGATCGAGGCCTCCAGCTCGGACGGCAGGTGCAACGCGTCGGCGACCACGGCGACCGTGTTCGACTCGTGCACGATCAGGGTGTTCTTGGCGGCCTCACCGGTCAGGGTGACCTGAACGTCGACCTGGATCTTCTCGCCGCGCTTCACGATGAGCAGGTCCACGTGCTCGAACGTGTCACGAATCGGGTCACGCTGGATCGCCTTCGGCAGCGCGAGCGTGGCGCCCGAGTTGCCGGCGATGTCGATCGTGAAGATCTGGTTGATGCCGCCATGACGAATGGCGGCGGCGAACTCACGGGCCGGAAGGGCGATGTGCTGCGGCTTCTCGCCGTGGCCGTACAGCACGGCAGGCACGAGGCCGGCCCGGCGCGTGCGGCGAGCACCACCCTTGCCGAACTCGGTGCGGGGCTCGGCGCTGATCTTTACCTCGGACACGGGGAAACTCCTGAAACTCTTCGATGCGGGCTGCGTCTAAGTCTGCGGCTGCGGTATCCGGCAGTGCTGCGGTGGCGACCTCTGGCGGTGCGGGCCGTCAGAGGTAACGGTGTTTCGGCGCTGCCGGGCAAGAGGGCGCGCTGGGCACAGGCCCGGAGCACCGCGTCGATGACGGCGCCTCGAGCAGGCTGCGAACCTCAACAGCCCACGAAGCACCCTCGCCGTGGCAACCGCACTAGCTTACCTGCCACGATCGTGCATCGGTCAGCGGGTCCGCCCCGCTGACGACGCCTGCGAAAAAACCAACCTCCTGGTGCAAGTTGCACCAGACGATAAAGGCGCCCGCCGCCCGGCAGGCGCCCCTCCGTGAGTCCTGCTAGCTGAGACCACCGAACAAAGTGGTGACCGATCCGTCGTCGAACACCTCACGGATCGCCCGCGCCAACAACGGCGCGATCGACAACACAGTGATCTTGTCGAGCCGCTTCTCCGGCGACAGCGGCAACGTGTTCGTCACCACCAACTCACTGATCTTGCTGTTCTTCAGCCGCTCCGTCGCCGGATCCGACAACAGCGCGTGCGTCGACGCCACGATCACATCCGCCGCACCCTCCTGGAACAGGATGTCCGCGGCCTTCGCGATCGTGCCACCAGTGTCGATCATGTCGTCGACGATCAGGCACACCCGGCCCTCGACCTCACCGACCACCCGGTTCGCCACCACCTGATTCGGCTTCAACGGGTCACGCGTCTTGTGGATGAACGCCAGCGGGCAACCACCCAGCCGGTCCGTCCACCGCTCCGCCACCCGCACCCGGCCCGAATCCGGCGCCACCACGGTCATCGGCCGGCCCGCGTACTTCTTCTGCACGTAGTCGGCCAGCGTGTCCATCGCGAACAGGTGATCCACCGGACCGTCGAAGAACCCCTGGATCTGTGCCGTGTGCAGATCGACGGTCAGAATCCGGTTGGCCCCCGCCGTCTTCAGCAGGTCAGCCACCAGACGAGCCGAGATCGGCTCCCGGCCACGGTGCTTCTTGTCCTGACGCGAATACGGGTAGAACGGCAACACCACGGTGATCCGCTTCGCCGACCCACGCTTCAACGCGTCGATCATGATCAGGGTCTCCATGACCCAGCGGTTCACCCCCTCGGTGACCGACTGCACCACGAAGGCATCCGAGCCGCGCACCGACTCCTTGAACCGGACGAAAATCTCTCCGTTGGCGAACTCATACGAATCAGACGGCGTCGGCGCCACGCCGAGCACCTGGCCGATCTCCTCCGCCAGCTCGGGGAAACCCCGACCGGAGAAAAGCATCAGACTCTTACGGTTCTCGGCGACGATGCTGCCCATCGACTCGCTGCTCCCGTGGATAGGGGGTGGGGTTCGCAGTCAAGTATCCCTTGCGGCAACGTAACCGCCACGTTTCGAGGCCCTCGCGTGGCATGCCTCACCCCAGCTGGATCACTCCTGCTCAGAGGTGATATTCGCAGCCTCCGCCGCAGCCGCCGACACTGTGCCCGGCCGTTTCCGGGCCGTCCAGCCCTCGATGTTGCGCTGCTGCGCCCGTGTCACACCCAGATTCCCCGCCGGAACATCCTTCGCCACCGCGCTGCCGGCCGCCACATATGCACCCGGACCGATCTCCACCGGAGCGATCAGGACCGTGTCCGAACCGACGAACGCCGCCTCCCCCACCGTCGTCCGGCTCTTCCTCACGCCGTCATAGTTCGCGAAGATCGTGCCCGCACCGATGTTCGCCCGCGCGCCGATCGACGCGTCACCCACATAGGTCAGATGCGGCACCTTCGCGCCCTCACCCAGCTCGGCGTTCTTCGCCTCGACGAACCCGCCGATCTTCGCCTTACGCGCCAGCCGCGTCCCCGGACGCAGGAACGAATACGGCCCCACCGACGCCTCAGGACCGATCACCGCACCGATCGAATGCGTCCGCAGAACCGTCGCGCCCTCGGCCACCGCAGTGTCGATCAACGTCGTGTCCGGACCGACCACCGCGCCCGTCGCCACCGAACTCGACCCCAGGATCTGCGAATTCTGATCGACGACCGCGTCCGGCTCCAGCGTCGCCGTCACATCGATCCACGTCGTCGCCGGATCCAGCAGCAGCACACCCGACCGCATCCACGTCTCGTTCACCCGATCGCGCATCAGCACCCGCAGCTTCGACAACTCCGCGCGGTCGTTGCAGCCCAGCGTCTCGAAGGCGAACTCCGCCACCTCGATCGCCACCGGATGACCCTGCGACGCCAGAATCCCGAAGACGTCGGTCAGGTACTCCTCGCCCTGCGCGTTGTCCGTCGACAGCTTGCCCAGCGCCTCCCGCAGCAACACCGCGTCGAACGCGTAGATCCCCGAATTGATCTCCCGGATCCGGCGCTCCGCGTCACTCGCGTCCTTCGCCTCGACGATCCGCTCCAGATTGCCGTCCACACCACGCACGATCCGGCCCAGACCACCCGGCACATCCACCTCGGCGCTCAGCACCGTCGCCGCCGCGCCCGCCCGCTCATGCGTGGCCAGCAGCGCCTCCACCGTCTCCGGGCGCAACAGCGGCACATCACCACTGAGCACCACCACGGTGCCGGTCAGATCGGGCGTCGCGTCCAGAGCGATCCGCACCGCGTGACCCGTGCCGTTCTGCTCCGCCTGCAGCACCGGCGTCGCCTCCGGCGCGGCCTCGGCCAGGAACGCGCCGACCTCGTCCGCCTTGTGCCCGACGACCACCACGGTCCGGTCGGTGTGGATCGCCTGCGCGACGGCCAGCACATGGCCGAGCAGGGTGCGGCCCAGCAGAGGCTGCAGAACCTTGGGTGTCGCGGACTTCATCCGCTTCCCCTCACCGGCGGCGAGGACGACAACGGTACGGCTGGGGGCCTGGCTCACGCGCAACTCCATTGATTGGCGGTGGCGTACAAGGGGCGACGTCCCGTCACCCCTTGACCATCCGGTTCGCTTTACCACAGAAGTTGCTCGGCCGCCAGGACTCGAACCCGGAAAGCTTGGACCAAAACCAAGAGTGTTGCCAATTACACCACGGCCGAATGGTTCTCCCGACAGCCTAGCGGTCGTCCAGACGATCGCGATAAGCGGACGAGGCCTCACCCACGACCGCGCGAACGACACCCTCCGCCCGCCAGCAGAGTTCGCGGCTCCTCGGAGCCATGACGGCCAAGCAACCGTGCCGGTCGCCGCTGGGCACACGCTTCCTGACCGCCGCTTTCCGGAAGCACTCACGGGGGATCGACAGGACACGGGCCCACCAGTCGACGGCCGCCTCCGCGTCGGCCGCACTGCGGACGCTCACCCGATACGTCAGATCGCCCGGGTCGTACCCGTGCAGTCGCAAGAACCTCAGAACCAGAAGCAGCGGGCCGGGGTCATCACTGACGAAGACGAAACGGTCCGTCCGCGCCCTCCCGTTCGCACACCGATAGGCGATGGCGCCGAGGAGCAGCACGTCCCGCTCGGACACACCACCGACCGCCGCAGCTGCCACGGCACGAACCCCGGCCTGATGCCGCTCACGTTCCTCACGAAAACGGTCCCAGCGGTCCGCGATGCGCTGCCTCGCCAGCTCACGTCTTTGTTGAGCTCGCGCGCTGGCGGGATCGGACGGCACATGGCGTACCCAGGCGAACGCAGTCGACTTGGCGATTCCCATCCGAACCGCGATGTCATTGATCGACCATCCGGCCATGCGCAGCTCGGCAGCGGCCTGCCGCTTGCGGGCGCTTGTCCCTGAACTACTAGGCGCACTGGCAGCTTGCATGCGACAACATTACTCACGCCAACTACCGACCCGCAACCCACCGCCACCGCCACCGCCGCCGCTCCCACTTGCGCTCAGATCTCCACGCATGCGCTTAGGACGCCTCGAGTTTCGCCATTTCCGAACTCCGCGACGCCCCAGACCGCGGATCACCGCCCTCAAAGCGCAGGGTGATCCGCGGTCCGCTCAACCCCACGCCGAGCATTCCGCCCGGCAGCGTGGTGATCTACGCCCACCCGCAAACCACAGTCACCACGCACGGCCCCCCACACCCCCGCGTGGTGACCTACGCCCACCCGCAAACCACAAGTCACCACGCGCATCACACCAGTCGGCACCGTGGTGACCCGCGCCCACCGGCAAACCACAAGTCACCACGCAAGGCCGCCCACACCCCCGCGTGGTGATCTACACCCACCCGCAAACCACAAGTCACCACGCGCATCACACCAGTCGGCACCGTGGTGACCCGCGCCCACCGGCAAACCACAAGTCACCACGCAAGTTGAGGCGGGAGGGGAAGCGGGGTCGGCGGAAAGGGGGTCGGGGAAGGCAGGACGGGGCGGAGAAGCGGGCGGGGAAGGCAGGACCGGCGGCGAGGCAGGACCGGCGGAGAAGCGGAACGGGAGGGCGGGACGGGCAGCGCGGCAGTGCAGCAATGCGGCAAATCCGCAAAGCGGCAAAGCGGCAAAGCGAACCGACGGCAAGGACGGAGCGGAAGGCCGGACGAGCAGAACGACAGAGCAAAACCGACGGCAAGGACGGAGCTGAAGGCAGGACGGGCAGAACGACAGAGCAAAACCGCCGGCAAGGACGGAGCGGGAGGCGGGACGGGCGGGCCGGTAGGAGAAAGCAGAAGGGACGGAGAAACAGGAGGGAAAGGCGGGACCGGCAAAGAAGCGGGAGGGCAAGGCAGAACGGCGCGGAAGGCGACGAATCGGACAGACATGATGGGTGGGCCGTTGCTGGCAGGATGACCCGGGTGACAGAGCAGGGTGACGGCGGCGAGAAGCAGCGGCCGCGGGTTCGGATGCCGGCCGCTCAGCGGCGCGAGCAGCTGATCACGATCGGCCGGCAGTTGTTCGCCGAGCGGGGGTACGACGCGACCAGCGTGGAAGAGGTGGCGGCGCGGGCGAAGGTGTCGAAGCCGGTGGTCTATGAGCACTTCGGCGGCAAGGAGGGCCTGTATGCGGTGGTGGTGGACCGTGAGGTGCGGGCTCTGCTCGATCGGATAGCGGCCGCGTTGACGGCGGGGCATCCGCGGGAGTTGCTGGAGCAGGCGGCGTTGGCTCTGCTGGATTACATCGATGAGGAGCCGCACGGTTTTCAGGTGCTGGTCCGCAATTCACCGTTGTTGTCGGCGTCGGGGAGTTTCTCCAGCGTGATGAACGACGTGGCGCATCAGGTGGAGCACATCCTGGGCGCGGAGTTCAAGAGCCGTGGCCTGGATCCGCGGTTCGCGGAGTTGTATTCACAGGCGCTGGTGGGGATGGTTGCGCTGGTGGGGCAGTGGTGGCGGGAGGCGCGGAAGCCGAAGAAGGAGATGGTGGCCGCGCATCTGGTGAATCTGGCGTGGAACGGGTTGTCGCATCTGGAGGCGAAGCCGGGTTTGACGACTCGCCGGGTCCGCTAAGAGAGACCCGCCGGGCCCGCTGAGCGGACCCGGCGCGGGACGGGTCAGGCGGTGCGGCCTTCGCGGACCTGGCGGGGCGCGCCTGCCTGGGACTGGGGCGCGGACTTGCTGTAGAGGCTGACGGTGATCAGCAGCAGGCCGGCGAGGTAGGTGACGACGACGGTGGACATGGTGAAGCCGAAGAAGTTCACGTCGTCGGTGCGGAGCACGCAGAGTTCGTAGCTGCCGAGGACGAGAAGGCCCCAGCCGAGGTACTGGTCGACGACGACGTCGATGTTCTTGCCGACGACGGTGCCGAGCAGGACGAGGGCGCCGACGGCGAGGGAGACGATGGACCAGAGCATGTTGCTGCCCTGTCCGAGGACGCGGATGCCGGGGCCGGTGAATGCCTCACCGGACGTGGCGATGAGGCCGATGACGCCGTAGGCGACGAGGTAGGCGCCGACGATGAAGCCGACGATCCGGTAGATCGGCCGTAGCGGGTGATTGACCGGGGTGTGCGCCATGGTTCCGTCTCCAAGGTCGGGTGTCTTCCGTGCAGATTCTCGCGTATCCCCGACAAGCGGCGCAGGCACACCCCCCGGATGGCATTTCGCCCGCTGCGGATCAGCTGTCGCCGACCTGTTCGGCCAGGAGCAGCCATGCCTCCTCGGCTTCGGCCTTCTCCTGCTGGACGGCTTTGAGCTGGGCTTCGAGCTCGACGAGTTTGTCGTAGTCGCTGCCGTACTCCGCCAGGCTTTCGTTGATCTTGGCTTCTTTCTCGGTGAGCTTGTCCATCTGGCGTTCCAGACGGGCCAGGTCTTTGCGGGCCTGGCGGAGCTCACCGGAGGAGAGGCCGCTTGCGGCGGGTGACGCTTCGGAGACACCCTTGGCGGGTACGCCCGGAGCACCCGGAGTGGCTACTCGGGCGAGGTATTCGTCGATGCCGCCGGGCAGGTGCACGAGCCGTCCGTCGCCGAACATGCCGTAGACGGTGTCGGTGACGCGTTCAACGAGGTAGCGGTCGTGGCTGGCGACGATCATGGTGCCGGGCCAGGAGTCGAGCAGGTCCTCGAGCGACGCGAGGGTGTCGGTGTCGAGGTCGTTGGTGGGTTCGTCGAGCAGCAGCACGTTGGGCTCGGTGGCGAGCAGCCGCAGCATCTGCAGGCGCCGGCGTTCGCCGCCGGAGAGGTCGCTGACGGGTGTCCAGATCCGCTTGTCGGTGAATCCGAACACTTCGGCGAGCTGGCCGGCGGAGAGTTCGCGGTCGCCGAGTTTGACGCGTTTGGCGACCTCCTCGACGGCTTCGAGCAGGCGCAGGTGTCCGGGGAGTTCCTTGAGTTCCTGGGAGAGGAACGCGGGCCGGACCGTGCTGCCGGTGACGAGCCGGCCGCCGTCGGGTGTGGTGACGCCGGCGAGCAGGCGCAACAGGGTGGTCTTGCCGGCTCCGTTGGCGCCCAGGATGGCGATGCGGTCGCCGGGGCCGACCTGCCAGGTGAGGTCGCGGAAGATCGGTTTGGGGCCGGCGTCGAGTGAGACGTTTTCCAGGTCGTAGACCTGCTTGCCGAGCCGGGTGGTGGCCAGTCGCTGGAGGCTGACGTTGTCGCGGACGGGTGGGACGTCGGCGATCAGGGCGTTGGCGGCGTCGATCCGGAATTTCGGCTTGGAGGTGCGGGCCGGCGGGCCGCGGCGCAGCCAGGCGATCTCCTTGCGGAGCAGGTTCTGCCGGCGGGCCTCGACGGTGGCGGCGATGCGCTGGCGTTCGGCGCGGGTCAGCACCCAGGCGGCGTAACCGCCCTCATAGGTGTGCACCTGCTCGTCGACGACCTCCCACGTCATGGTGCAGACGGCGTCGAGGAACCAGCGGTCGTGCGTGACGACGAGCAGGGCGCCCTTGCGGGTGAGCAGGTGCTTGGCGAGCCAGTCGACGCCGGCGACGTCGAGGTGGTTGGTGGGCTCGTCGAGGATGAGCAGGTCGCTGTCGCGGACGAGGAGGGCGGCGAGGGCGACGCGGCGGCGCTCGCCGCCGGACATCGGGCCGACGGGAGTGTCGAGGCCGAGGTGGCCCATGCCGAGGCCGTCGAGGATGGTACGGACACCGGCGTCGCCGGCCCACTCGTGCTCGGCGCCCATGCTCTGCGGCAGCCAGGCGGTGCCGAGGACGACGTCGCGGACGGTGAGGTCACCGGCCAGGTTGAGGGTCTGCGGCAGCGTCGCGACCCTCAGATCACGGCGGTGGGTGACGCGCCCGGAGTCGGGTTCCTCGCTCTTGGCGAGCATGCGGAGAAGGGTTGATTTGCCGGCGCCGTTGAGGCCGACGATGCCGATGCGGGCGTCGTCGTCCAGGCCGAGCGACACGTCGGTGAGCAGTTGGCCGGCGGCGCCGTAACCTTTGCTGACCCGGTCCAGGTTGATGATGTTGGCCACGATGCGTCTAGATTACCCGCGCGCCGGGCTGGGGTCCGCGCGCGGTGACCGCCGTGCGGCAGGTCTTCGACGCGGTGAGGCCGGCGGCGATCTCCTGGGCGTGTGCGGCGTCGGCAGCCAGGAAGACGCAGGTGGGGCCGGAGCCGGAGACGAGTCCGGTGATGGCGCCCGCCTCGTGGCCGGCTTTGAGCACGTCGGCGAGCTGGGGTCGCAGGGAGAGGGCGGCGGCCTGGAGGTCGTTGCCGAGGGCCGCGCCGAGGACTTCGGGGTCGCGCTGGCGCATGGCGGCCATCAGCTGGTCGGGGCTGCCGAGCGGGGTGGGCGGCAGGGGCCGGTCGGCGGCGCGGAGCCGGTCGAGTTCGCGGTAGACGGCGGGGGTGGAGAGTCCGCCGTCGGCGACGGCGACGGCCCAGTGCCAGATGGTGGGACGGGCGAGGATGGGGCTGACGGCCTCGCCGTGGCCGGTGCCGAGGGCGGTGCCGCCATGCAGCAGGAACGGGATGTCGGAGCCGAGCTGGGCGCCGACCTCGGCGAGGTCGTCGCGGGACATGCCGAGGCCCCAGAGCAGGTCGCAGGCGATGAGGGTGGCGGCGGCGTCGGCGCTGCCGCCGGCCAGGCCACCAGCGAGCGGGATGCTCTTGCGCAGGTGCAGACGGGCGTAGGCGGGGACGCGGGCGCGGGCGGCGAGGGCCCGGGCGGCGCGGATGATCAGGTTGCTCTCGTCGAGTTCGAGTTCGCCGGTGCCCTCGCCCTCCATGGTGAGGCTGAGGGTGTCGCCGCGGCGAGCGGTGAGCTCGTCGAAGAGGCTGATCGCGTGGTAGACGGTGTTCAGCTCGTGGTAGCCGTCGGGCCGCAGGGGGCCGACCCCGAGGTGGAGGTTGATCTTCGCCGGGACGCGGACCTTGACCGGTCCGCGATGCGGACGGGGCTCGTCGTCGTCCGGTCCCCACGCCTCCGTCATCAGTTCGTCTCCTCGGGCTGCGCGTCGGACGGGCCGAGCTTACCGCCGGGAGCCGCCTGTTTCGCCGCTGCCGCGATCGCGGCGAACTCGCCGACGGTGAGGGCCTCGCCGCGGGCCTGCGGGCTGATCCCGGCCGCGCGCAGAACGGCTTCGGCCCGGCCGGGGCCGCCGGCCCAGCCGGCCAGGGCGGCGCGCAGCGTCTTGCGGCGCTGGGCGAAGGCGGCGTCGACGACCGCGAACACATCGGCGCGGGTGGCTCCGGCCGGTGGTTGGCGGAGGGTGAACGCGACCAGGCCGGAGTCCACGTTGGGCACGGGCCAGAAGACGGCGGGCGGCACCTTGCCGGCCGGTTTCGCCTCGGCGTACCAGGCGAGTTTGACCGAGGGCACGCCGTAGACCTTGGAGCCGGGTCCGGCGGTGAGCCGGTCGGCGACCTCCTTCTGCACCATGACGAGACCGCCGCGGAGGGAGGGCAGTTCGGCGAGCAGGTGCAGGACGACCGGGACGGCGACGTTGTAGGGCAGGTTCGCCACCAGCATGGTGGGGGCGGGGTCGAAGCGGTCGCCGGTGATCCTGAGGGCGTCGGCCCGGTGGACGGTCAGATGCGGCGCGGTGACGGTCTCGGGCAGGGCTTCCGCCAGGGTGGGGTCGATCTCGACGGCGTGCACGTGGCGTACCGCGCCGACCAGGCCGAGGGTGAGGGAACCGAGGCCGGGGCCGACCTCCAGGGCGACGTCGCCGGGGCGCAGGGCGGCCGCGGCGACGATGCGCCGGATGGTGTTGGGGTCGTGCAGGAAGTTCTGGCCGAGCTTCTTGGTCGGCGCCACGCCCAGGCGCGCGGCCAGGTCCCGGATCTCCGCCGGGCCGAGAAGTGTCTCCGCCATGCGCCAGAGCCTACGGTGAGCGGTCCGGGCCCTTGGACACCGACCGACGACCCGGCCTCGCACGGTTCGCTCAGGTCGTACACACGAAGGGGTTTTCAGGTCCAGGAGCCGAAGACCTCGGTGCCGTTCGCGGAGACGGTGGCGCAGAGGGTGTCGAGGTCGGTGCCGGAGGCGTCGGCGAGGGCCCGCATGGTGATCGGGATGAGGTAGGAGGCGTTGGGTCGTCCCCGGTAGGGGGTGGGGGTGAGGTACGGAGCGTCGGTCTCGACCATCATCTGCCCGGGCGGAGTGATAGCGGCTGCCTCGCGGAGGGCCGCGGCGCTGGCGAAGGTGACGGTTCCGGCGAAGCTGAGGTAGTAGCCGCGGCGGACGCATTCGGCCGCGAATTCCGCGTCGCCGGAGAAGCAGTGCAGGACGACCCGGTCGGGGGCGCCCTCGTCGTCGAGGACGCGCAGGACGTCGGCGTGCGCGTCCCGGTCGTGGATGATCAGTGCCTTGTCGTGGCGCTTGGCGATGGCGATGTGGGCACGGAAGCTCTCCTCCTGCGCGGCGCGGCCGTCCTCGCCGGTACGGAAGGTGTCGAGCCCGGTCTCGCCGACGCCGCGGACGCGGGGGCGGGCGGCCAGTGCCTCGATCTGCCGCAGCGCCTCGTCCAGGTCGGAGAGACGCGGCGCCTCGTTGGGGTGCAGCGCGACCGCGGCCAGCACCTGACCGTGTGCGTCGGCCAGGTCGGCGCCCCAGCGGGACGAGGCGACGTCGACTCCAACCTGGACCAGCCGGTCGACGCCGCTCTTGGCCGCGGCGGCGATCAGCACCTCGATCGGGTCACCCTCTCCGGGGACACCGGCTTCCTGCACGGTGAGGTCGAGGTGGGTGTGGCTGTCGAAGACCGGGACCGCGAGCGGTTCCGGGGCCGGCGGGAACTCGCCTGCTCGGCGGGACTCCTTGGCGCGGCGGCGGTCTGAAGGAGACTGACCGGAGGGTGACGAAGGCATGTGAGACATTGTGCACGTCGACATTTCCGGCAACCTCGTGTTCATCCGATATCCACCGGGATCACTTAGGTTGCGGGCCGTGACCGTGACAGGTGAGGACAGTGAGCTGGGCACCGACCCGCTCGACCCGCCTCTGATGGCGCCGCTGCGTCGTGGCCTCGACTGGCAGCAGGTGCAGTCGATGAGCCAGTCCGTCGCTTACCGGGACGATGCCGAGATGCGCCGGATCCGGGCGACCGCGGCGGTGCGGCGGGGCACGCGGATGACGAAGATTCTCTCTCCCGCGCAGGTCGCCGGGCATCTCGGCGGCTGGTTGCCGTATGGGTTCTGTTACCGCTCGTGCGACATCGCCCACCTGACCGAGCCGGGGCAGCTGGGGCTGCTGCGCACCGACGGCATGTCCGACGACAATGTCACGTTCGCGCTGCGCTGGCGGGCCGTGGACCCGCTCGACTACGAGGTGCCGGCCGGGCCGTCGCAGCCGGGGCTGCCGGCGCTGCCGGCGCATTCACGGATCGGGGCGATGGTGCTCGGCACCGGGTTCACACCGAGCACCGACGATCTGATCCCGGAGTACGTGACGGCCGGTTTCGCGGACCTGCCGCTGTCGGCGAACGCGCAGTTGCTGGCGTACCTGCCGGGCGGCGACGAGGTGGTGCTGTACACGTATCAGCCGGAGCAGCACGGATGGCTGCGGCTGGCCGGGCCGCGATGGCGTGGGCTGCTGTCCGGGATCCCCGGCGGAAGCCCGGACCGGGAGTACGTGCCGTGCAGCGCGACGGCTTCGGCACGGCTGGTCGGGCGGATCGACGACAACGAGTACGAGGCGGTCGCCGACCCACCCGGTGAGTTCCGGGTGCGGGCGCTGACCCGGGCCGCCCGGTATCCGGTGCAGACGCTGTCGCGGCGTGCCGAGCAGGCACGGTGGCGCGGGGTGCCGTGCTGGGTGCTGCAGCGTGACGAGACGTGGGCCCGGCTGCGGCTGCTGCGCCCGGACGCCGACACGGTCAACGCGGTCGGCGCCCGGTGCTACGAGCGGGGTATCTACGAGGCGTGGGCGCCGGTCGACGAGCTGACCGAGCATCACATCGCGGACATCGCCTACCAGTTCTGACGGTTGTCTCACAACGCCGATGCCCGCCGGGAACGCCGTCCCGGCGGGCATCGCATGTGCGGTCCGGTCAGGATTCGTCGTTGCCGAGGCGGGCCAGCTCCTCCTCGACGACTGACGGGTCGAGCTTGCGGAACACCGGTTTCGGGGCGGCCAGCGGAGTGCCCGCGGTGATCGGCACCGACTCCCAGCGGGCGCCGGTCGTGTAGTCGCCGGTCAGGATCGGGTAGCCGGGGCCGCCGTCGAGGTCCTCGACCTCCTCGATACGCGGCATCGGCGCGTGCACGCCCTCGCCGCCGAGCAGCTCGAACACCTTCTGCGCGGAGTGCGGCAGGAACGGGGTGAGCAGCGTGTTCGCGTCACTGATCACCTGCAGCGCCACGTGCAGCACGGTGGCCTGCCGCGGCTTGTCCTCGTCGGACTTCAGCTTCCACGGGGCCTGCTCGGAGAGGTACTTGTTGGCCTCGGCCACGACCCGCATCGCCTCGCCGATCGCCGCTTTCTGCCGGTGCTTGCCGATCAGCTCGCCGACCGTGGCGAAACCGGCCCTGGACACCTCCAGCACGGCACGGTCCTCGGCGGTCAGCTCACCGGCGGCCGGGATCTCACCGAAGTTCTTCGCGGCCATCGAGACCGACCTGTTGACCAGGTTGCCCCAGCCGGCGACCAGCTCGTCGTTGTTGCGCCGGACGAACTCGGCCCAGGTGAAGTCGGTGTCGTTGGACTCCGGTCCGGCGGCCGCGATGAAGTAGCGCAGGGCGTCGGCGTCGTAGCGCTCCAGGAAGTCGCGCACGTAGATGACCACGCGGCGCGAGGAGGAGAACTTCTTGCCCTCCATCGTCAGATACTCGCTGGAGACGACCTCGGTCGGCAGGTTGAGCCTGCCCAGCGATCCGGCGTCGCCCGCCTTGTCGCCCTCACCGGAGTAGCCGAGCAGCAACGCCGGCCAGATCACCGAGTGGAAGACGATGTTGTCCTTGCCCATGAAGTAGTAGCCGAGCGCGTCCTTGCCCTGCGCGTCGGCCGACCACCACTGCCGCCACGCCTCCGGGTCGCCGGTGCGCCGCGCCCACTCGATGGACGCCGACAGGTAGCCGATGACCGCGTCGAACCAGACGTAGATGCGCTTGTCGTTGCGGTCGCGCCAGCCGTCCAGCGGGATCGGCACGCCCCACTCGAGGTCACGGGTGATGGCCCGGGGCTGCAGGTCGTCGAGCAGGTTGCGGGAGAACTTGAGGACGTTGGGCCGCCAGTTCTCCCGGCGGTCCAGCCAGGCCCCGATCGCCTCGGCGAACGCCGGCAGGTCGAGGAAGAAGTGCTCGGTCTCGACGAACTGCGGGGTTTCGCCGTTGATCCGCGAGCGCGGGTTGACCAGCTGCTCCGGGTCGAGCTGGTTGCCGCAGTTGTCGCACTGGTCGCCGCGGGCGCCCTCGTAACCGCAGATCGGGCAGGTGCCCTCGATGTAGCGGTCGGGCAGGGTGCGGCCGGTGGACGGGGAGATCGCGCCGAGCGTGGTGCGGGCGACGATGTAGCCGTTGTGGTGCAGCCCCTCGAACAGCTCCTGCACGACGGCGTAGTGGTTGCGGGTGGTGGTGCGGGTGAACAGGTCGTAGGACAGGCCCAGGCCGTGCAGGTCCTCCACGATCACCCGGTTGTAGCGGTCGGCGAGCTGCCGCGGGGTCACCCCGTCGGCGTCGGCCTGCACCTGGATCGGGGTGCCGTGCTCGTCGGTGCCGGACACCATGAGCACGTCGTGGCCGGCCATCCGCATGTACCGGCTGAAAACGTCGGAGGGCACCCCGAAGCCGGAGACATGACCGATGTGGCGCGGGCCGTTGGCGTAGGGCCAGGCGACCGCGGCGAGAACGTGACTCATGACGTACAAGCGTAGTGACCGCTCGCGGCGGCCCGCGAACGGATTGCCGCCCGCCGCGCCGCTGTGCCGATTTGTCCCGACACGCCCGATCATTGACGTGCTCACCGCAGGCCTCCGGCGTTCAATGGGCAGGTGACCGGAAACGTTCCACAACCAGGGGAAACGCCCAGCGATCAGGGCAACCCGTGGACCCTGTCCGATGCCGAGGACGCCTGGTGGCACGCGGAGGCCGGCCCGGACGAGGCCGACGCCGGCCCGCCCGTCGCCGCGGCGCACGCCGCCGGGGTCCGTGACCTCACCCGGCACCTGGCCGAACCGCCACCCGCCGAGCCCCCGGGCGGATCACGACTCGCCACCGCCGGGGAGCTGATGATCATCGAGCCGGAGCGGGTCGCCCGGCCGGGCGTCACGCCGCTGCCCGAGGTGCTCGGCGAACCCGAGGTCGAGGCCCGGCTGGAACGGATGGAGAACTCGCCGTTCTGGCTCACCGAGGAGCAGCGGGCCGCCGCCGAGGCCGCCGGCCACGACCGGCCACCCGGCAGGCGCCGGCGCCCACCGGCCCACAACCCGCTGACCGCGCTGTTCTGCCTGGTCGTGCTGAGCCTGGTGGCGGCCTTCTTCGGCTGGGTCAGCGCGGAGCCGTTCTGGCTGGCGGTCGGGCACGGCGACCGGGGGTACGCGACGACGACGCTCTGCCAGGGCGACGGGCTGACCCAGCGCTGCACCGGACGGTTCGCCACCGCCGACGGCGGCTCCACGGTGTCGCAGGTCACCCTGCTCGGCATCGACGGCGACCGGCGGCACCCGGGCGCGGTCTCCCCGGCCCGGATGGTGAGCCCGGACAGCGGCCAGGTCTACACCGCACCGGCCGGGCCGCTCATGCACCTGCGCTGGGGACTCGGCTTCCTGCTCGTGCTGATCTGTGGTTACGGCATCGCGGAGGCCACCGGCGCACGGCGGCTGCCGACCCGGCCGACCCGGCGGTCCGCGACGATCGCCAGTTTCCTCGGGCCGCTGCTCCTGCTCGGTGGGTTCCTCGTCTCCGCGTACTAGAACTCGTCTCCGCGTACTAGAAGGTCAGGGCTTTTCATGGACCAGGGCGTAGACCGCGCGCCTACGCAGACCGTAGGCGTCGGCGACGGCCTGGATCGCGTCCCGGCGGCTCTCCCCGCCGGCCTCGCGCCGGGCCACCGCCTCCCGTAGCTCATCGTCGCCGGGCGCGGCCGGCGGACCGGCCGGCGCACCAGCCACCACCAGCGTGATCTCGCCGCGCGGCGGATCCTGGGCCGCGCCCTCGGCCAGAGCGCCCAGGGTGTCGCGGCGGATCTCCTCGTACGTCTTGGTCAGCTCCCGGCAGATCGCGGCCGGGCGGTCCGCGCCGAAGGTCGCCGCCAGATCCTCCAGCGCGCCCTTGATCCGATGCGGGGCCTCGAAGAAGACCAGCGTGCGCGGCTCGGCGGCGAGCTCGCGCAGCCGGGACCGGCGACCGGAGCCGGAGCGTGGCAGGAAGCCCTCGAAAACGAAACGGTCGCTGGGCAGGCCGGACAGTGCCAGTGCGGTGGTCACGGCGCTGGGGCCCGGCGCCGCGGTCACCGGGAATCCAGCGTCGAGCGCGGCACGGACCAGGCGGTAGCCGGGGTCGGAGACACTCGGCATGCCACCGTCGGTCACCACGGCGACGACGGCACCGGATCGAAGGGCTTCGACCAATTCGGGGGTACGCCGTTCGTCGTTGCCCTCGAAGTAGGAGACCACCCGCCCGCGCACCGTCACGCCGAGATCCTTGGCGAGCCGGGCCAGGCGCCGGGTGTCCTCCGCGGCGACGACGTCCGCCGAGGCCAGGACCTCGCGCAACCGGGTCGAGGCGTCGCCGGTGTTGCCCAGCGGCGCGCCCGCCAGGACGACCCTGCCGCCGGGTTCTTCTGCATCAGGCATCGGAAAAGTCCATCACATGTCAGGACGCGCCGACGGCGGGCGTCGGTTCTCAGCGCCTGGGCCTACGATCGCGGGGTGACGACGGCGGCGACAGCTGAGACAGAACTCACCACCGCGGACTCCCCCACCGGGGCGGAGTCGTCCCCGGGCGTGCGCGTCCTCCCAGCGGTGGTCCGGCGGCGCCTGTCGACGCTGGACCGCCGGTTCGACCCGTACTCGTGGCTGGTCACCGTGATCATCACGGTGGTCGCCGGGGTCCTGCGGTTCGCCGGGGTGGACAAGCCGAAGGGCTACATCTTCGACGAGGTGTACTACCCGACCGACGCCTGGGACATGCTGCAGCACGGCATCGAGTGGGACGAGAAGACCAACGGCGCCGCCTACGTGGTGCACCCGCCGCTGGGCAAGTGGCTGATCGCGCTCGGCGAGATGATCTACGGCAACACCGAGATGGGCTGGCGGTTCTCCACCGCGGTCGCCGGCACGCTGATGGTGATGATCCTGATCCGGGTCGCCTACCGGCTGTTCCACTCGATCGTGCTGGCCGGGATCGCGGGTCTGCTGATGGCGCTGGACGGTTTCCAGCTGGTCCTGTCGCGCACCTCGCTGCTGGACATCTTCATCGGCCTGTTCATCCTGATGACGTTCGCCGCGCTGGTGCTCGACCGCGACCACTACCGGCGCAACTGGCAGCGGGCGCTGGAGCGCGGATACGACCCGTCGGCCACACCGCACATCCCCCGGTTCATCCCGTGGTGGCTGCTCGTCTCCGGCATCTGCTTCGGGATGGCGTGCAGTGTCAAGTGGAGTGCCCTGTTCTTCGCCCCGTTCTTCGCGGCGCTGGTCCTCGTCTGGCGCTCGCAGGCCCGCCGGTCCGCCGGGGTCCGCGGCCCGATCATCGCCGGGATCCTCGGCGACATCGGCTGGCTCGCGCTCACCTTCGTCCTGTCGATCGTGGTCTACCTGGCCAGCTGGACCGGCTGGTTCGTCACCGACAACGGCTACTACCGGCACTACCGGGCCGACAACGGCTGGAGCGAGCCGCCGGTCATCGGTGACCTGCTCAACCTGATCCACTACCACAAGGAAGCGTTCAAGTTCCACACCGGACTGACGCAGAAGCACACCTACCAGTCGTGGCCGTGGCAGTGGCTGCTGCTCGGGCGGCCGGTGGCGTTCTACTGGTCGTCCGCCGGCACCTGCGGGGCGGCGAGCTGCGCGGCCGAGATCCTGCTGGTCGGCACGCCGATCCTGTGGTGGTCGTTCCTGCCGGCGCTGGGCGCGCTGGCCTGGTTCGGCGTCGCGCGGCGCGACTGGCGGGCCTACGCGATCATGACCGGGGTCGCCGCCGGGCTGCTGCCGTGGTTCTACTTCGCGGTCAAGGACGGCCGGACCATGTTCGCCTTCTACGCGATGCCGGCGCTGCCGTTCCTGATCCTCGCGGTGGTCTACGTCCTCGGGGCGATCATGACGCCGACGGAGGGGATGGCGACCGGCGCGGCGCGGACCGACCGGCAACTGGTGGGCACGGTCGTCGTGTCCACGTACGTCGTCCTGGTTGCGCTTTGTTTCGCCTACTTCTACCCGGTTTTTGTGGGCACGCTCATGCCGTACGACGATTGGTCGGTGCGGATGTGGCTGGGCGGCCGCTGGATCTAGCCGGGCCCGCCCGGATCCGGTCGGACTCGCCGGAAAACGAAAGGGCGCGCCCCGATCGCCTGCCACGGGGGAAGCGGGCGATTGGGGCGCGCAAGAAGAGCTTAACGAGCGGAGATGTCGCGCACAACGGGTGCCGGCCCGAGATTGTGGCGGTGCTCCCACCATCCCAGAGATTCGGACAATACGCTCTAATCTCGCTTAAGGTCCTTATCTCTTTGTGAGATCTGCTCGTTAAAACAGTCGGGAATGCGACAACAAATTGGCGAGCAAAACCGCGTAACCTCATTTGTTTTCGCACCGCACCGCAGCTCAGCGAAATGGCGGACCGGGCCGGCACACCCGTCCCCACCGGGCCAAACCTGACGCACCACCATTTCGTCCCATTTCATGTAATCAGCGGCCTGTCACCCTTGTGAGTGATCTGTGCCAAGATCGCAATAAATGTTCTTAAGCTTCGCCGCGTGACTTCGCAGGAGCCCAAGACCCCGCACAACGTCGACCCTCACTTCCCCGACACGGAAGTGATCGCCGTACCGGAGCCCGCGCCGGTGTTCGTGGACTCCACCGGACGACGCAGCCGAGTCCTCCGTGGCGTCGCCCTGGCCTTCGGCGTCCTCCTGGTCGCCTACGGTGGCCTGGTCAGCGTCAGTCTCGCCGGCGGCCCGGTCAGCTCGAGCGCCGTGCTGCCGTTCCCCGTCTTCGACGAGGAGTCCGACGACGACGAGCCGGCCCCGCGGCCCACCCGCACACCGCCGCCGTCGCCGAGCGCCACCACGGCACGGCCGGTCGTCGAGTCGACGCACCGCAACGCCACCGGCACGCGCCCGTCCCCCTCCGCGACACCGCGGACATCCGGGAAAACGACGAAGTCACCGAGCCCCAGTCCGTCGCCGTCCCGCTCGCCGGCCGGGCCGGTCACCAAACCGGTCGAGTCCGGATCCGTGAGCCAGGAGCCCGAGCCCGGCCCCGGCTCCGGCACACCGGTCGAGCCGGTCCCGCCGCCGGTCGTGCAGAACCCGGACAGCGGCGGCACCGGCGGCGGCGGACCCGTACCGGAGACCAGCGGCCCGGTCACCACCGTCACCACCGCGCCCACCGACACGCCCACCCCGTCGCGGCCGGCCGCCGACCACGACCCCGCGGACGCGGCCGTGCCGAGCACCCGGGCCGCGCCGTGAGCGCCGGTCCCGGCCACCGGGCCCGCCCGGCCGGCCGCCGGCGCATCCTGCCCCGGCCGCGGGTGCTCCTCGGCTCCCTGCTCGCCGGGTCGTTCGTGGCCGTACTGATCGTCCAGGCCTACATCAACGCCGAGTTCGCCGGCGATCACGTCGAGACCGAGGTCGGCGACCAGGCCGGAGTGCCGGCCGCCGTGCTGCGCGGCGGACCGATCATCAACACGACCGGCGGTCAGGAGAGCACCACCCGGCTGCCGGACCGCACCATCGCCCTCACCTTCGACGACGGGCCCGACCCGGCCTGGACGGCGAAGGTGCTCGAGGTACTGCGCAGGCACGACGCACAGGGCACCTTCTTCATGGTCGGATCCCAGGTCGCCCGGCATCCGGACCTGGCCCGGCGGGTCGTCGAGGACGGCAACGAGATCGGCCTGCACACCTTCACCCACCCGAACATGCAACGGCTCGCCCCGTGGCGGCGGGAGCTCGAGCTGTCCCAGAACCAGATGGCGATCGCCAAGGCCACCGGCGTACGGACCAACCTGGCCCGGTTCCCGTACTCCTCGAAGAACGCCGCGATCGACGAGACCAACTGGAAACTGATCAAGGAAGCGGGCGCCCTCGGCTACCTGGTCGTGGTCAACGACACGGACAGCAACGACTGGCGGCGCCCCGGTCCGCAGAAGATCATCGAGAACGCCACACCGCCCGACGGGCAGTCGGCGGTCATCCTGTTCCACGACTCCGGTGGCGACCGCGCGCAGACCGTCGCGGCCCTCGACGAGTTCATCCCGCGGATGAAGGCCCGCGGCTACCGCTTCACCACCGTCACCGAGGGCCTCAACCTCGGCATCCGGGAGAAGACGGCGGCGCCGCTGCCACTCAACCCGCCGGCGCCGGACGGCGACCGGTTGCGGGGCACGGCCCTGCTCTGGACCGTGGGCCTCGCCGACGGCCTGGTCACCGTGATCGGCGCCCTCTTCCTCGTGGTCGGGTCGCTCACCATCGGCCGTACGCTCCTGCTGCTGGTCCTCGCCACCCGGCACGCCCGGCAGCGCCGCAGACCGGACTGGGCATGGGGTCCACCGGTGACCGAGCCGGTCTCGGTGATCGTGCCCGCCTACAACGAGAAGGAGGGCATCGAGGCCGCCGTCCGATCGCTGGCCGGCGGCGACCACACCGAGATCGAGGTGGTCGTCGTCGATGACGGGTCCACCGACGGCACCGCCGATCTGGTCGAACGGATGGCCCTCCCCAACGTGCGCGTGGTCCGGGTGCCCAACGGCGGCAAGCCGAACGCCCTCAACACCGGTGTGGCCCTGGCCCGGCACGACCTGATCGTCATGGTCGACGGCGACACCGTCTTCGAGGAGGACTCGCTGCGCCTGCTGGTCCAGCCGTTCGCCGACCCCACGGTCGGCGCGGTCGCCGGCAACGTCAAGGTCGGCAACCGGGAGACCACGGTCGCCCTCTGGCAGCACATCGAGTACGTCATCGGCTTCAACCTGGACCGCCGCCTCTACGAGGTGATGAACTGCATGCCCACCGTCCCGGGCGCGATCGGCGCGTTCCGGCGGCAGGCGCTCAACCAGGTCGGCGGCGTCAGCGACGAGACCCTGGCCGAGGACACCGACGTCACCATGGCGTTCTGCCGGGCCGGCTGGCGCGTCGTCTACGAGGAGAACGCCCGGGCCTGGACCGAGGCGCCGACCACGATGGAACAGCTCTACCGGCAGCGGTACCGGTGGAGCTACGGGACCATGCAGGCGATGTGGAAGCACCGCAAGGCGATGTTCGACTCCGGGCCGTCCGGACGGTTCGGCCGGGTGGGGCTGCCGTTCCTGGCGCTGTTCGGGCTGGCGTTGCCGATGCTCGCCCCGGTGGTCGACATCATGCTCGTGTACGGCCTGGTCTTCTGGGAGCTGCACGAGACCGTCACCGCCTGGTTCGGCATGCTGGCCCTGCAGCTGTTCACCGCGGCGGTCGCGTTCCGGATGGACCGGGAGTCGCTCAAGCCGCTGCTCAAGCTGCCTTTGCAGCAATTCGCCTACCGGCAGCTGATGTACCTCGTGCTGCTGCAGTCGGCCACTACGGCTCTCACCGGCGGACGACTGCGCTGGCACAAGCTCAACCGCACCGGCCTGGCGCCCCGGTCCACGGCACCCCCACCTCCGCCGGCACCCTCACCTCCGCCCACGCCGCCGTATTCGGCCGAGCCTTCGGTGGCTCCCGTGGTGGAGACCTGGCCACCGGTCGGTGACGACCCGTACCGGGGTCCCGTCGGGCGGGCGGTCGCCCCGCCGGTGCCGTCCCAGGTCGTGCCGGACGACGTGCGGGAACGGCTCTGAGGCCGGCCCGCCCCCGATCGAACTGCAGCCGATCGGGGGCGGGTTCCGCGGTTCAGGCGACCGCCAGGTCCCGGATCAGCTCGGACGGCGACATCTCCGCGTACGGGAAGACGACGTGCAGCGAGGTGCCGTCCCCCGGGCGGTCGGACAGCGCCACCGTGGCGTGGTGCGCGTCGAGGATCCGTTTCGCCACCGCCAGCCCACGGTCCGGTCCCGGAACGTCCGCCGGGTTCGCGATGGCGCCGTAGTACAGATGCGGGAACAGGTCGGGGCGCATTCCGTCGGGCAGGTCCATGTCGTCGAGCCGTACCGTCGGGCCCGACTCCATCTCCGTACCCACCCGGACCCGGCCGCCCTCCGGTGTGTATTTCACCGCCGCGAAGAGCAGGTGCGTCAGCACCTGTTCGAGGCGCACCGGGTCGGCGATAATCGGCAGCGACGGACCACCGGCCTGGTTGAGGATCCAGATGTGCTTGCTGGCAGCGATCGGCCGGACCGCCTCCACCGCCCGCTGGGTGACCCTGGTCAGATCGCACTGCCGCATGTGCAGGCTGTCCCCGCCCAGCCCGGCGTCGGCCATCGTGGTCAGGTGGTCGATCAGCTCACGGAACCCACGCACGTGCGCCGCCGTGGCCCGGCCGACCAGATCGGCCATCTCCATGTCGTGATAACCGGTGTCGCCGAGCCGGTCCAGATACGCCGACATCAGCCGCAGCGACGACCGTAGCTCCCCGCCGACCAGCCCGGCCAGATCGTCCTTGCGGCGTTCCAGCTCCTGCAGCCGTGCCGTGGTGTTGGCCAGCGCGAACGCGTACCGGCGCAGTTCCAGCTGGGCGGTGACCTGCCGGGCAAGCGCGCGCAGCGCCTGCTGCTGCTCGACGTCCAGCCGGCGTGGCACGGTGTCCATCACGCACAGCGTGCCGAGCGCGAATCCGTCGGTGGTGAGCAGCGGCGCCCCCGCGTAGAAGCGGATCCCGTTCGTGGCCGTCACCAGCGGGTTGTCGGCGAACCGGGCGTCCTCGCGGGCGTCCGGGACCACCATCAGGTCGCGGCCGAGGATGGCGTGGGCGCAGAACGACACGTCCCGCGAAGTCTCCGCCAGCTCCACCCCCGTGCTGGCCTTGGCCCACTGACGGTCCGCGTCGACCAGGCTGACTGCTGCCGTCGGTGTCTCGCACACGCCGGCGGCGAGCGCGACGATGTCGTCGAAGTCCTTCTCCGGCGGGCTGTCGAGGATGTCGAGTGAGTAGAGTGCGGCCAGCCGCTCGATCTCGTTGTCGGGCAGTGGTGCTTTCATGTGGCGTCACCTCCGAGACTTGCTTCAGAGGTACCACCCAAAAGTAGCAATTCTCGCATTTCTCCCGGAACTGGCAGCTCAGCGCAGGCTCCTGACGAGCGGTTATGCTTCGCGCCCATGAGCACCGAGCAGTTCGTCTGCGGAACGTGCGGCGCCACCCACGACGGCCCGCCGCTCAGCTTCGCCGCACCGGCCCCCGACTACTGGCGGCCGGAGATGGCGGATCAGGAAGGTTGCCTGCTCGACGGCGACCTGTGCGTCATATCCGGGGAGCAGTTCTTCATCCGCGGCCTGATCGAACTGCCGGTGTGGGACACCGGTGACATCTTCACCTACAGCATGTGGGTCTCGCTGAGCCGGCCCAGCTTCACCAGGGCGGTCGACGTGTGGGAGCAACCCGGCCGGGAGAAGGAACCGCCCTACTTCGGCTGGCTTTCCAACATCATCGCCGGGTACGACCCTCCGACGCTCAACCTGCGGACCAACGTGCACACCAGGGCCGTCGGGCAGTTGCCGTACATCGAACTCGAACCGACCGGGCATCCGCTCGCCGTGGAACAGCTCGCCGGCATCACGCGTACCCGGGTGGAGGAGATCGCCTCGTTCCACCTCCACCGCTAACCTTCCCGCCATGGAACTGCGGACGATCGATCCACGCAACTACGAGGCGGCCCTGGAGCTGTCGGTCCGCCCCGATCAGGCCGACCTCGTCGCACCCGTCGTCAAATCCCTGGCCGAGGCGTACGTCTACGGCGAACAGGCCTGGCCACGCCTCGTCTACGACGACGACCAGCTCGTCGGTTTCGTGATGGCGTTCCTCGACATCCCGTGGACCGACCCGGACGACACCGACCGGCGCTCCGGCCTCTGGCGCCTCAACATCGCCGCCGCACAGCAGGGCCGCGGTTACGGCTCCTTCGCCGTCGAGGCCGTCTGCGCCGAGATCCGCGCCCGCGGTGGCACCGAGGCGTACGTCACCTACCACGCACGCGAGGGTGGCCCGGCCGCGTTCTACGCCAAGCTCGGCTTCCGCCCCACCGGCGAGGTCGTCGACGGCGAGACCGTGGCCGTCCGCGCGCTCGGCTGACCATCGAATTCTTGATTCTGGACGCGCACGGGATTCACCCCGCTACATAACCTCCACCTGACGCAGCCACAGATCGATCCGATCCGGGGCGGCGTCCGCGTTCGCAGATCGACATTGATCGATTAACGGGGAGGACGGCCATGCTCAAGACAAACAGACTCACGCTCATGACGGCGCTCGCGTTGGCGGGTGCCCTCACGATTCCGGGCGGGATCCCGGCCCAGGCGGCCGCGGCGGCTCCGGGGTGCCCCACCGCGGGCACCCTGCTCACCGACCTACGGGCCGATCCGCTCCTCGACGAGGCGGCCGGCAATCCGGCCGTACTGGAGAGCGTGAGTTGCGCCCTGCCCTGGGTCACCGCAGTCGTTCCGGCGGAAGGCGAGTACGACGCGTCGTTCGTGCTGTTCCGCTACGAGGACGCCGCGCTGCGCTGGAAGCCGCTCAACGTCGGCTCCGGCGGAGTCTGCGACGAGACCGTGCCCACCGACCTCGCGGCACAGCTCGAAGGCTGCCAGATCAACGACCCGGGCGAAGACCTCCCCGACGACGATCCGGGGGAGGACGAGGAACCCGCAGCCACCCAGAGTTCCGACAGCGGCAAGGTCTCCGCACTCGCGGCCTCCTCGGTCGGCGGGCCGATCACCCGGGCCGAGATCATGCGGCGCGCCCAGGGCTGGGTCGACAACCAGCCCGGCCCGTACAGCCAGAAGGCGTTCGCGTGGGACCCCACACACACCCGCAAGTACCGGCGCGACTGCTCCGGCTACGTGGGTATGGCCTGGCACCTCAACGCCGACCCCAGCACGCGGACACTGCACAACTATTCGAACCAGATCAGCAAGTCGGACCTGCAGCCCGGCGACATCCTCAACATCGCCGCGAAGCACGTGGTCCTCTTCAAGAGCTGGAAGACAGACCGCCGGCACTTCACCTACTACACCTTCGGGTCGACCCCGGTGAAGATCCGGACGGCGTCGATCGACTCCGGCACCATCGACAGCCACCGGGCCACCAGCTACGTGGCGCGGCGGTACACGAAGATCGCGGCCTCCCCCACGCAGCCGGCCCCGCCGAAGCCGGCAACCGGCTCCGAGCCGGCGATGGCGTACGACCAGGGCGACGGCACCATGCGCATCTACCGCTGGCTCTCCGACGGCAACTCGTTCAACCGCACCAGCGACTACGACTCCGGCTCCTTCCGCCTCAGCAACGTCGGCGACCGGATGGCCTCCGGCGACGTCAACGGCGACGGCAAGGACGACGTGGTCATGGCCTACCAGCAGGCCGACGGCACCTTCTCGTTCTACGTGTGGCGCAACGGCAACTCCGCCGCCAGCGTCTGGTACACCAGCGGATCCTTCGGCCTCGGCCGGGTCGGCGGCCGCCTCGTGCTCGGCGACTTCAACGGCGACAAGAAGGCCGAACCCGCCATGGCGTACGACCAGGGCGACGGCACCATGCGCATCTACCGCTGGCTCTCCGACGGCAACTCGTTCAACCGCACCAGCGACTACGACTCCGGCTCCTTCCAGCTGAGCAACGTCGGCGATCGCATGGCCTCCGGCGACGTCAACGGCGACGGCAAGGACGACATCGTCATGGCGTACCAGCAGCCGGACGGCACGTTCTCCTACTACGTGTGGCGCAACGGCAACTCCGCCGCCAGCGTCTGGTACGACAGCGGCTCGTACAACTTCGCCAGGGTGGCCGGCCGACTGGTGCTCGGCGACTTCAACGGCGACGGCAAAGCCGAACCCGCGATGGCGTACGACCAGGGCGACGGCACCATGCGGACGTACCGCTGGCTCTCCGACGGCGACTCGTTCAACCGCACCAGCGACTACGACTCCGGCTCGTTCCGCCTCAGCAACGTCGGCAACCGGATGGCGGCCGCCGACGTCGACGGCGACGGCAAGGACGACATCGTCATGGCGTACCAGCAGGCCGACGGCACCTTCTCCTACTACGTCTGGCGCAACGGCAACTACGCCGCCCGGGTCTGGTACAACAGCGGCTCGTACAACCTGAACAACGTGGCCGGCCGCCTCGTGCTCGGCAACTGGTAAGAACTCTCGACACGGCCCCCGCCCCTGCAGGGGCGGGGGCCGTTCCCGTTCACCGGCGCAGGATCGCAAAGGCGACCGCACCGTTGGCGTCCCCGATCGACGACACGTCCACCGCGTGCCCCGAACTGTCCGTGTCCACCCGCAGATCGATGGCGCTGTAGCCACGACCGGGCGTGCAGGTCCGCGGGTTCTGCTCCGCCGTCACCGTGCCGATCCGGCTTCACCAGGCCGCCGCCTCAGGGCCGAGCCGCAAGCCGCGCTCGACAGCCCGGAGCAACACCTGCCGCCGTTCCGGCGAATCCGGCCAGTCCGCCGCGTTCGTCACGTTCATGTGGTGAATCAACAGCCCTCTGGGCGAGGCGGGCCAGCGCTCGACGATCTCGGACAGCCGCTCGGCGCCGATGAGGTCGGCGATGTCCACGCCGAGAAGGCGGGCCGCCGTCGCGGAGTCGTCCAGGTCTTCCTCGACCAGTAGCTCCTGGCCCTGCACGGTCTCGTAGAGACGGGTCGCCACAGCGGGCGACCTGGAATACCAGTAGACGACCGTAGCGATATCGGATGCGTCCTTGTACTCGCCGTATGCGCTGCGATCAAGCCAGGCTGCCAGCTTCAGTGCGGCGTAGCCGGCGGCGGTCGGCATTCGGATGGTTCCCGCGTTCGGCAGCCGCAACTCAAGGGCGGCCGCGAAGACCTCGGTGAAGCCCCACACACTGATCGGCGCGCGGCGGGTTGTGGGCGCCACCGTGCCGGGTGGGTCCTCCACCGAACCGAAGGGCATCAGATCAGCGATCGTCTGCCCGACCTGGAACCGGATGCCGGTGTTACCGGCCGGTCGAAGCTTCGTGACCAGCTCGTCGTAGGCCGCCCAGTTTGCGACCGCAAGCCCGAGGTCGATGTCGGACGTGACCCGCAGGGGGAACTCGAACCCGAAGGCGCTCTGCAGGATGTCGCGGCAGTGGGCTCCCACCAGCAAAACCTCGCCGGATTTCAGCCGCTCCGACTTCGCCATAAGCTCCGTCGTCACCCTGTCGACCACGTCGAGGAACGTCGGATCAACTCCAGTCAGGTCGAGCAAATCGGGCCCTCCATGTCTTGGCCACCTCGGTGAGACGGGGATCTCCGGCCGCCATCAGGTCGGCGTAGATCAATGGCCAGGGCGCGTTCTGCGGCCCCGCCGTAACGTCCTCGTCGGACGGGCGCGGCGAAACCCAGAACTTCCGGCGAACGAAGACGTTGGGCACCCGATCCGGGTTCGTGCTCCAGCGATTGACGATCGCGAGTTTCGGATCCCAGGAGCTCAGGTAGACGGTCAACGTCGCCGGACGAGCGATGTCGACACCGTCGGCCGACTCACCACTCAGATAGGCGGGCTGCTCCGTCGTCATCGGCCGACCGGGATCACCGGAGAACCGGGCGAGGTGAAGGCGCGGACCGAGGCCGGTCGAGTAGGCGGCGGTCCACAGGTCGAGCAACTCGCCGAATCGGGCCGGCTTCTTCGAACTCCCCGACAGGTAACCCGCGGCAGTCAGGTGCTTGAGCACATCGTGCGTCTGTCCCAGGGAGGTTCCCGCAACGGCGGCGATCTCCCGGCGCTGCCCGCCGATGAGCTCCGGCCAGGCGAGAAGCGCCATGATCACCTGGGCGCGGCTCCGGCTGAAGAGGTTCGGCTCCTGCACGCCGGCGACCAGGGATCGGTTATCACGGTCGTGCGCGACCGGATCGACACGGCCGCGCACATCGACGAACACGCCATCGAAGGCGACGAAAGCATTGCCTGCCGCATCGACGAACTGGATGTTCGCCTCACGGAAGGCCTCGGCGCTCCGGCGAGTGATCCGGTCCCCGATCACCAGCAGAGGATCAGTCCCCATGTATCTGCCGTGGGCGAGGGCGGTCAGCGTCATCGACGACTTCACCTGAACCGCGTAAACGCTCCTGGCGTCGCCCCGCGACAGGGTGATGACCGCATCCGCGCCGCTGTCCGGCCGGGCGTGATCGGGCTCTCTCGACAGCCTCACGCCGAACTCCTGCAGGCGCGCCTGAGCGAGCTCAAGCCGACGCTCCACTTCGTCGAAGCCAACGCCTGTTCGGTTTTGCACGCCGTTCATTTTATTTGAACAGGGGCAGAAACTGAACGACAAGCGAGCGGAGTTTCAAACACAAAAACGCCTGGACCGAAGTCCAGGCGTTGAAAGGGGTGGAGCTGTGGGGATTTGAACCCCAGACCCCCTCGATGCGAACGAGGTGCGCTACCAGACTGCGCCACAGCCCCCTGGTCGTCTGGTGACGTCGTCACCTTGGAACCGTTGAAAGGTTAACAGGTCCACGAAGCACCCCGCGAACCACCCCACCCCGACACGTCCGGCCGGGTGGATCTTCGCAGCGGCGGTGCGCCGCCACCCGGTTCCAAGCAGATCTTGTTAGGTTGCGCCGCCCGACCCACCACAAACGCACAAGATCGGCCCGGCGACACCGGCGACGCCCGGGAGGGCAACAGCCCGGATGGCGGCCCTGGGAGCGTGAGTCCCGCCCGCGTCGCCGGGGAGGCACGGGACGGGGTCGGCTGCGTTTGACCGGCGCTCCCTTCCGTACAAAATGATCATGAGGCGTTGTGGTGCCGCCCACCCGCCTCGTAGGCACGACCTCGCAGACCGCCCCGCCGGCGATAGGAGACCGAGCCGCCGTTGGCGGCGACCGGAAGGTCGGACGGTTCCCGGTCGAGGCCCATCGCCGCACGCCGGACGGCTTCGCGCTGGGCGGCCAGACGCCGCTGGGCCTCGCGGCGGGCGGCGGCGCGGCGGGCCTGTTCGCGGCGGACCTCGGCCTGGCGGGCGGCGAGCCAGGCGGCCTCGCGGGCCTGGACGCGACGGCGACGGCGGTCGGCGATGGCGCGGTTGCGCAGGTGTACGAGATAGAGCGCGAGCAGACTGCCGGTGACCGCGAAGCTGATCCAGAAGCCGGGTCCGACCGCGACGACACCGACCAGTTCGATGGCGTTGAGCAGGACAAGCGCGGCGAAGACGCGACGGCGGCGGACGACCGCGGGGGTGCCCCGGCGTTCCGGGACGCGCCGGGGTGGACGCTTGCCGGTGACCAGGCGGAGACGCCGCTCGGGGGCGGGAGCGGGATCACCCGTTGGGGCGGGAACCGTAACCGTGACCTCGCGCGCGGGGTTGATCGGTCGGCGTCCGGGCACGGTGCGGATCCGGCGCCGGCGCTGCAGCACCCGCGCCGTCGACGACGCCCGCTCCGCGGCGAGGCGCTCGGTGGCGTCGTACCGGCGGACGAGGGCCGGGGCGAGGGCGAGCAGGCCTGCCGCGGCGAGGACGGCGAGGAGCACCGAGGTCGGCACCGTGACCTCTCCGATCCGCCACGACGAATGACACGTGAAATGACACGACGAACGTGAGGTTACGGGCGGTAGCGGTGATATCTCGCGCGCCGCGCCGGTAGCGTTCTGACGTTCAAGATCAGTTCGACGTGCGTACCCGTCGCCAGCGTGCCAGCAGGCCGCCCTCGGCGGCGATCTCCTCGCTGGTCATGGCGTAACCGAGGTGATCGCGCCAACCACCGTCGATGTGCATGTAGCGCTGGTGGTAAGCCTCTTCTCGGAAGCCCAGTTTCTCGACGACCCGGCGGCTCGGCCCGTTCTCCGGCCGGATGTTGACCTCTATGCGGTGCAGTCCGCCCGGCCCGAAGGCGTGGTCGACGGCCAGGGCGAGCGCGGTCGGTATGACACCGCGGCCGGCGACCCGATGATCGACCCAGTAGCCGGCGTACGCCGACGCGAACGCCCGCCGCACGATGTTTCCCAGGTTGACGTGCCCGACGAGACGTTCCCGGCCGTCCTCGACCAGGCAGACGGCGAACGGCATGCTGTCGCCGTTACGGGCGGCCCGTTTCATGTCGCGGTAGACGTATCCGAAAGCGCGCGGCGAGTTCATCTCCGCCCACGGGCCGGGCGGCGCCGACTCCCAGGGAGCCAGCCAGGTCTGGTTGGCGACACGGACCTCGGACCAGTCGCGGGCGTCACTACGTTTGTACGGCCGCAGCAGCACGGCCCCGTCCGCCAGTACAGCGGGCCATCCGGGCGTGGTGGCCCCCAGCATTCATCGCCTCCGGTCGAGCAGCAGAACGTCGACGGTCGAGCCCGCGGCAGCTGTGGTGACCCGTTCGCCGAGTACCAGCAGGCCGTTCGCCTCGGCCAGACCGGAGAGAGTGTACGGCCCACCGGCGAGCGGCTGCACCGTGTAACCACCGCCCCGCCGTTCCGCCACGTGCGCCGGCCGGAACTCGCGCAGCCCGCCGGGCGAGGAGACCGTCTCCAGCAGGTGTGCCTTGATCCCGGGCCGGAACACCGGCTCCGCACCGGCGAGCAGCTGGATCACCGGCCGGGCCAGCACCTCGAAGCCGATCAGCGCGGCGCCCGGCTCACCCGGCAGGCACACCACCGGGACCTCCTCGCCGCCGACCGTGCCGAATCCGAGCGCGGTGCCGGGGCAGAGCGCGACGTCGGTGAACTCGACGTTGCCGCGCCCCGGGCCGGGACGCGACAGCACCCGGCGCAGCATGTCGCCCGGTCCGGTGCCGGTGCCGCCGGTCGTGATGATCAGGTCGGCGCGCAACGTCTGGTCCTCCAGCAGGCCGCGCAGGCCTTCCGGGTCGTCGTCGCAGATGCCGATCCGGTACGCCATCGCGCCCGCCTCCACCGCGGCCGCCGTGAGCGCGTGCGAGTTGGCGTCGACGACCTGTCCGGGCTGGCTGGGCCGGCCCACGTCGACGAGTTCGTCGCCGGTCGCCACGACGACGACCCGCGGGCTGGGCCGGACCATGACGTGCCCGATGCCGGAGGCGGCGAAGACCGCCACCATGGGCGGGGTCACGTACGAACCGGCGGCGGCGAGGAGCTGCCCGACGGCGATCTCCTCACCGGCCCGCCGTACGCCGGAGCCCCGTTTCGGCGCGTGCAGGATCTCCACGGCCGCCATGCCCTGGTCGGTCCAGTGGATCGGGACGACCACGTCGGCGCCGAGCGGCAGCGGTGCACCGGCGGCCACCGAGAAGCAGGTGCCCGGGGTTAGCCGGACCGGTCGCCAGTGCGCCGCGCCCATGTCGCCGACCACGTTCAGCCGGACCGTGCGGGCGGTGTTCTCGAACTGCCCGAACGACGGGTGCGACCCGATGCGCCCGGCACCGGCCAGGTCTTCCCATCGGGCCGCGTACCCGTCGATCGCGGCCTGGTCGAACGCCGGGAACGGGTGCGGCGCGACCACGTCGGCCGCGAGCACGTTCCCGTGCGCCTGGGTGAGATCGAGGTCGAGCGGAGGCAGCGCGCGGAGCCTGCGCAGCACGCTGCCCAGGTACTCGGCTAGAGGCATCAGCTCGTTGGAAGCGGCCGCCTCGCGATCGGCCGTGGCGGTCATCCCTTCCGGCCGCCGATGAATTCGGTAAGCCAGGCCCGGAACTCCTCGCCCAGATCGGGCCGCTGCACCGCGAGCTGGACGACGGCCTGGAGGTAGCCGAGCGGCATGCCGGTGTCGTACCGGTGGCCGCGGTAGACGATGCCGTGCACCGGCACGCCGTCGGCGAGCATCGTCGCCATCGCGTCGGTGAGCTGGATCTCGCCGCCGTTACCGGGCTTGGTGTCGGCGATCACGCCGAAGATCTTGCCGGGCAGCACGTAGCGGCCTAGCACCGCCAGGTTGCTCGGGGCCTCCTCGGGCGACGGCTTCTCGACCAGGCCGGTGACCTCGACGACGTCCTCGCCCAGATCGCTCTCACGGATGGAGGCGATGCCGTACCGCGAGGTCTCGTGCGGCGCGACCTCCATGAAGGCGAGCACGATGCCGCCGGTCTTCGCCTGCAGGTCGAGCATGGCCGGCAGCAGCGGCTTGTCCTCCTCGACGAACTCGTCGCCGAGCAGCACCGCGAACGGGTTGTCGCCGACGTGCGAGGCGGCCGTGCCGACCGCGTGGCCGAGACCGAGCGGCTCGCCCTGGCGCACGGTGTAGATGTCGGCGAGTTCGCTGGACCGGCGGACCGCGGCGAGACGCTCCTTGTCGCCCTTCTCCTCGAGCCGGGCCTCCACGTCGGGACGCCTGTCGAAGTGGTCCACCATCGCGGTCTTGCCCCGCCCGGTGACCAGCAGCACGTCGGTGATGCCGGCGGCCGCGGCCTCCTCGACGATGTACTGCAGAACCGGCCGGTCGACGACCGGCAGCAGTTCCTTGGGCACGGCCTTCGTGGCCGGCAGGAATCGGGTGGCGAGTCCGGCGGCCGGGATCACCGCCTTGACGGCGCGCTTCGTCGTCATTCAGTCACTTCACCTTCGCTGGTTCGTGCCCCTGGCATGCCGCGAGTGGCCCTGGCATGCCGCGAGACTATCGGCCACGGCCATGTCGCGGCGGCTGCGGCCCTCCGGTGACGGCGGTCGCTGGATCCAGATGCCCCTCCGTCCCACCCCGGGAAACCCGAACGGCGAGCCGATACGTGTCCCGCCCGGCGTTCTTCGCCGCGTACAGCGCCTCGTCGGCGGCGTCCAGCACCTCCTGGGCCGTCGCGCCGTGTTCGGGGAAGACCGCGATGCCGATCGAGACGCTGATCGGGATGCGGTCGGGCAGGCCGGGCCGCCGGGGTTCCACCAGCACCGGCCGGTCGCGGACTGCGGCGCCCAGCCGCTCGGCGACTATCACCCCGCCGTACGCGTCCGTCTCCGGCAGCAGCACCACGAACTCCTCCCCACCCTGCCGGAACGCCACGTCGACCTCGCGCAGGCCGATCCGGATCCGCCGGGCGAACTCGCCCAGCACCTGATCGCCCGCCGTGTGGCCGTACGTGTCGTTCACCTCCTTGAAGTGGTCCAGGTCGAGGACCAGGACGGTGAGCATCCGGCCGAACCGGCTCGCCCGCTCCACCTCGCGGCGCAGCACCTCGCGCAGATAACGGTAGTTCCAGAGTCCGGTCAGCGGATCGGTCAACGAGAGACGTTGTGCCTCCTCGTGGACACGCACGTTGTGCACCGCCACCCCCGCCTGCCCGGCGAAGGTGCGCAGCGTACGCAGGTCGGTGTCCTCGAAGGAAGCGCCGCCCAGGCGGTCGAAGAGCGCCAGCACGCCCAGCGTGCCCTCCTCCGGACCGGCCTCCTCGTCCGGCGGCGCACAGATCGGCACAGCGAGATACGACTCACACGCCGGCTGGCCCGTGTTACCCCGCAAGGGTGACCCGGTGGCCGCCACCGTGCCGAGCACGGCCCGGTGCGGCAGTTCGGCACCGGGCATGTCCCAGTCGCCGGCCAGCCCGAATCCGCAGCGTGCCGCCAGCCGCCCGTCGGCCGGATCGGTGAGCAGGATCAGCCCGGCCCGCGCGCTGGTCGCGGTCATCGCGGTGCGCAGGATCACCGGCAGGATCCGGTCCAGGTCGTGGGTGCTGGACAGGGTGTCGCCGAGGATCGCCAGATGCCGCCGCAACTGGTCCCGGCTGGCGGTCAGCGCCTGCACGTACGACTGCAACTCCCGCGTCATCCGGTTGAACGTCCCGGCCAGCCGTCCCAGCTCGTCCGGCCGCGGAATCGGCACACGTGTGTCCAGGTCACCGTTGGCGACCCGGTCGGCCGCCCAGGCCAGATCACCGAGCGGCCGGGTCGTCGAACGCGCCAGCCATCGGGCGGCCAGCACCGCGACGGCCGCGGTGACCAGCACGATCAGCAGCAGCGCCAGGTATCGGAAGGTGGGTTCGCCGGTGGGCACGGTCAGCGTGAGCGGCACCGGGCGGCCGGGCTCGGCGCGCAGGTCACGACGCGCGGTCCCGGCGGCTCCCGGCACATCGGCGCCGAGCGTGACGGCGACACCCGCGGCCTCACCCAGCCGGTCCAGCAATGCGGCGTCGATCCGCTGGGCGGCGATCACGGTGACATCCTGGGCGTACGCCGACGCGCTCACCCGGCTCGGTTCGCCTGCACCCGGATCGGCGCAATCCCGGCCCGCCCCACCGGGGTCGCCGGTCGTCGCGGAACGTCCCAGATTCGGCTGTTCCGGATCGGTCACCAGAATCTCGGTGGCCAACCCCCGGGCGACCAGCTGGTCGGCGACCGCACGCCGGCTCTCTGCCGGAACCACGGCGACCGCGTCCGCCGAAGCTTGCAGCTGGCGGCAGATCGCGCCGACCGCGACACTGACGGTGGTCGCCGCGTGGTCGAGGCGCTCGGTGGTCCGTTCCCGGTTCACGGCCCCGACGGTGACAGCGACGAAGATCGACCCGAGCAGGACCGGACCGAGCACGACCACCAAGAATGCGCTGGTCAGCCGGCCACGTAGTGTCACGCATCCTCCTGGAGGTGGCCCTCTTTTCAGCGATGCTGACATAGTGTGTGCCGTTTGCCGGTTTCCAACAGGGGGTGTTGCATGTCGGATTTAACCCCTGCCGCCGAAAAATCATCACAAATCAAGATCGCGCTACGCACTCAACTGCTCACGGCGCGTCGATCACTTCCGGTCACCGCCAGGGCGGCCGCAGCGGCAGAGATTCAAGATCAAACCCATGCTCTGGTACGGGCTACGCGCGCCCGTTCGATTGCCGCCTACGTGCCGATCGGCTCCGAACCGGGCGGACCCGACCTTCCGGCCCGCCTGCTGGCCGCGCTCCCGCCCGGCGGACGGCTGCTGCTGCCCGTCCTGCTGCCCGACAACGACCTGGACTGGGCGGAGCTGACGCCGACCGCCACACTGGTCGCGGGCCCACGCGGACTCCTCGAACCGTCCGGCCCGCGGTTCGGCGTCAACGCGGTCCGCACGGTCGACCTGCTGCTCGTGCCGGCGCTCGCGGTCGGACGCGACGGCACCCGGATGGGCCGGGGCGGCGGCTCCTACGACCGGGCCCTGGCCCGCTTGCCCCAGCCGGACGCCCTGACCGCGTCCCGCTCGCCACAGCCGAACCCCCAGACCGCGTCCCGCTCGCCACAGCCGGACCCACCGGTCAGGTCTCGCTCGCCACAGCCGGACCCTCAGACCGCGTACCGCTCGCCACAGCCGGACCCACCGGCCAGGTCCGGCTCGCCACAGCCGGACTCTCAGACCGTGGCGCACCTGCCTCGGTACGGCCCGCTGACCGTAGCCCTCCTGCATGACGGTGAGGACGTCGACGACGTGCCCGCCGAACCCCACGACCGCCGCGTGAACGCCGTGATCACCCCCACCGGCGGCCTCTCCCACCGACCTCTTCCACCGGCCTTCCACCTGCCTACCAGCGCCCTCGATCACCGGCCGATGTGACATCGCCCACGCCATGCTTCGGCCTCAGGCCGGGCGCCGAGTGGACGAATTGACCTCCGATGCCGCAACATTGGCACTCGGAGTTGGCGAGTGCCAGCAGCCGATTGATCCGGAGGAGCCGTGCCCACCTACCAGTACGCCTGCACCGAGTGCGGTGAACAGCTTGAAGCCGTGCAGTCCTTCTCCGACCCGGCACTCACCGAGTGCCCGAACTGCCAGGGCAAACTGCGCAAGGTCTTCAACTCGGTCGGCATCGTCTTCAAGGGCTCGGGCTTCTACCGCAACGACTCCCGCTCCGGAAACGTGAGCGCCGAGAAGTCGGCCAGCGGCAGTGCCAGCGGCTCCGGTGACGCCGCAGCCAAGAAGCCGGAGACCTCGACCACATCGACGTCGTCCTCGAGCTCGACGTCCTCGTCGTCCTCCTCGTCGAGCAGCAGCACGAGTTCGTCCTCGTCCTCGTCTTCGGGCAGCAGCGGCAGCAAGGCGGCCGCGGCCTCCTGAGCTACGCCGCTCACCGTTCCACCGCTCGCGCCGGGCCGGTTCTCCGGTCCGGCGCGCGGCCTTTCCAGCGCCTCCAGTCCGCGCCCTCATGCCCTGCGGCCCACCACCTCAGCCGGTTGCGTCGCTCCCATCCGGCTCACCCGGTCGCGTCGCTCCCATCCGGCTCACCCGGTCGCGTCGCTCCCCTGAGCCATGTCGCTCCCGCGCTCCCTCGTCGGCCCGCCTCATGCCCGCGCAGCCCTTCTTCATCCCGGCCTCCTCGCTCCCCGGCCGCCTCGCTCCCCGGCCGCCTCGCTCCCCGGGGCCATTCGCTCACCCGGGCCTTCGATCCCAGGACTCCTTCAACTTCACGGGAACCACGTCGCCCCCCTGGCCGGTCGCTCACCCGGCAACAGCAATCCCGGAACACGTCTCCCCGGCTCACGCGATTCCTCACCAGCCCACCTCTTTGCTCGCCGGCCGTTCTGCCCACTCGGCCGCACCACATTGCTAGCCCGGCCACGGCCTTGCTAGCCCGGCCACGGCGCCGCAGCCGTCTCCCAGCCGAAGCCTCCACCTCAGTCGAGGGCTGGTGTCCAAGCCCGTTTCTCAAGGGCACGAGTAGGCCGCGGCCAATGAGGCTCCTGGCGGCTCGACACTCCATCAGCCCCTCGGGAAACAGGTTTAACACCCTCTTCGGCGCGGAGCGGAGTTATCCACAATCCGCGGTTGTCCACAGGGAGCTCGGCAGCACCTGCCCCGGTCGGCCTAACGTCGCCACAACCGCTGGCCGAACGCTGCGAGAAGGCGTCACGCGGCCGCCGGCGGTCCCGGAGCAGGTGTAGCGAGATTCTGGAGTTCTGATGCCCCGCAAGGACCCGGCACCGGCCGATGAACGTCTCGACCCGGTGCGCTGGCGCCGGCCAGGCCGCGGCACGCTACTCCGGCTGTTCTCGGCCGCCGTGTTGCTGTTCACAGCAGCAGCGGTGCTGTGGCTGCAACCGACGACCTGCGTCGCCCCCGTGACGGCACCCCGGTCCTCGAGCGCGGCCACACCGGTCACGCCGGCGTCCGGCTCCGCGGGGAACACGCGGGCGATCCCGGCGGGAAGCGTCGGGGTCCCGGTGCGGCTGGCCGACCCCACGGCCCTGACCGTGGTCCGTCCCGGAAATCGGGTGGACCTGCTCCGGATCGACGGCGACCGCGACCGCGACCGCGACCGGACCGTGGCGGTGGCGAGCGCCGCACTGGTCCTGGAGGTGACCGGCGCCGACGACCCAGCGACCGGCGGGCTGCTCCTCGCGCTCGGCCCCGACGAGGCTCAACGCGCGGTGTCCGCCACGGGCCGGGGTTTCGCGATCGTGATCCGTCCCGGCTGACGTCCTGCCAGGCCCAAACCCGGCCGCTGAGAACCAGTCCCACCGGACGGCCTACGCATGCAGGACGAGGTCGCCGACCGACCAAGCCGCCGACCGGCCCCCACAGCGACGACGAAATCGCTGGCCGGTCAGAGACGCCGGACGGCCCCCACGCGACGAAATCGCTGGCGGTCAGAGACGCCGGACGGCCCTCACGCGACGAAATCGATGGCCGGTCGGAGACGCCGGACGGGCGGAGCCGTCGAAAGGCTGCCACAGCCACGACGAAGGGTCGCCGGACGGGTGGAGCCGCCGGACGGGTGTGGGAGTCAGGCGTGATCAGCCCCAGTGCGGCGGACGGTCTTCGAGCAGACGGTCGTCGTTCGACCAGGACTGCTCACCCCAGCCTCGCTCGGTGTCGTCACGGGTCTGTTCGGGCAGCACCGGAGCTTCTTCGGACTCGAAGTCGACCTCGCGCTCCGCGTCGTTGTCACGCTCAGGGTCATCCAGGATGTCCACGACTACGAGGGTAAGCCGACAGCGGCGCAGCCGTCGTCCCCCTCCGGTTGTACCGTCGGTGAACGTGAGTTCCCCCACCAGCGTCCCGGACGATGACGCGTACTGGCAGCGCCCCGATCCGGCCGCAGAGCCGCCCAGGCGGAGTGAGACCCCGCCGACGGCCCGGCCCGCCGACTACCCGGGGCCGCCGCGCGCCGATCCACCCCCGGCCGGGTGGCGGCCGCCGACCATCGCGCACCCTCCACCGCCCCGCCGCATGCCGCCTCAAGATTTCGAGGCGCTGGACGAGGCGGAGGGCTCGGCGCGCACCGTCACCTACGGCGTCGGCCTGGTGGCCGGAGCGATTGCGCTGATCGTCGTCTGCCTGCTCTGCGCCCGCGTCGTCTTTTGACAACCACGCCGAGACGACACCCGCCGGGTGACCGACCCGCGCCCGGGCGACACACATGCCCACGGGCCGTTCGGATCCGGAACGACACAACCGGTCCGGCGTCTGGCCCACGCCGAGGCACCACACGCGCCTGAGGTCGCCGGTCCGGCGAGCCGTATCGCCTCGGCCTGGGGAACATGAGCCCGCCCCCGCGCGGCGGGCGCGGGGCACCGCGTGCTGGGCGGGCTGCTCCGGAACTCCCGGTCAGGAGCGGGGCAGAGCTGACCGGGAGCCGGAATGAGCCGTCACGGCCCCTACGGCAAAGGCCGAGACCAAGCAGCCGAGACCCCGCCGCAGCTGCCAGGGCCGAGATCAAGCAGCCGAGGCCCAGACGCAGTAACCAAGGCCGAGACGAACGGTCAGTAGGTGCCCCATACGGCCGTCGCGCCGGAATCGCCGGTCTCGAAGAGGTACCAGGCGCTCAAGCCGGCCAGCACCAGCAGGACCACGCCGAACGCGATGTCGGCGATCTTCGGCAGGGCGCGCGGGTTGCGGGCGGTCAGAGCGAACAGGACCAGGCTGACCACGCCCAGCGCGAGCGTGAGCCAGAGCGTGATTGTTCCGTTCTCCATGTGCCCGTCGAGGATCACCTTGCCCGCCGGGGAGACGCGTTCCTCGCTGAGCAGGCGGTTGTAGAACTCGGTCCCGGACAGCTTGGTGATCAAGGCGGCGACCGGCGCGACGATGGCCAGCAGTGCCACCGCCCAGCCGATTCTGGGTCGCAGAGCGGCGAAGAAGCCGTAGACGACGGCGCCCAGACCGAGCAGGGGCACGAAGATGACTGCGGCGTGCAGCACAAGGACATGTACTGGCAAACCGTTGACCTGGTCTAGCACCATTCCTCCTCGATCCGGGCGGTGGCGATCCGGGTGAAGGCAAGCTTAGGAGTCGTCTGACGGCGCAACTATCCCCTGAGCAAGTCGTGATCGAAACGCGCTGTACGGAGCGCCGATCGATGTGACCACCATCCGGGTTGGTGAATCGGAGGTGACGTGTTGTCATGGACGCATGTCGACCGGTGAGGAACTGCTGCGTGAACACGGGTTGCGTGTCACCCGTCCACGCCTCGCCGTGCTCGAGGTTCTGACCGGCGGCGGCCATCTGGAGGTCGACGAGATCGCCCAGCAGGTGAGGTCCCGGATCGACTCGGTCTCCACCCAGGCGATCTATGACGTTCTCGGCGCACTGACCCGGGCCGGTCTGGCCAGGCGCATCGAACCGGCCGGCAGCCCCGCGCGATACGAGTCGCGGGCCGGCGACAATCACCACCACATCGTCTGCCGCGGCTGTGGCGCGATCACCGACGTCGACTGCGCGGTCGGCGAGCGACCGTGCCTGTTGCCCTCCGAGCTGCACGGCTTCGACCTCGACGAGGCCGAGATCACCTTCTGGGGCCTGTGCCCGGCCTGCAAAGCCCGCCGCACCGCCGACCTGGCTTCCTGACCGGGCGTCGACGGACGAAGACCGACGAACGCGGCGAGGGCCGGGGCCGAACGGAAACGCGAGGGCCGACGAACGCGCCGAGGACCAACGGACCATGGGCGAGGTACGACGGGCGACGACTGGATCCTGACCTTCGGCGCCGGCCGTGGCACGCTGGATGGCATGTCAGGAGACATCGGGCTGTTCGGACCGGACTCGGTCACGTGGAAGTTGCACCGGGAGCCAATCCTGATGCTCGGCGGCCTACGGTCGCTCTATCTGCAGGCCCTGCACCCACGGGCGGTGGCCGGCATATCGCAGAACTCCGGGTACCGCGCCGACCCCTGGGGGCGGCTGCTGCGCACCTCCAACTACGTCGGCACGGTCATCTACGGCAGTACCGACGAGGTGGAGCTGGCCGCGAGCCGGCTGCGGCGGCTGCACGCCGGGATGTCGGCGGTCGACCCGGCGACCGGTGAACGGTTCCGGATCGACGAGCCCGACCTCCTGCGTTGGGTGCATGTCGCCGAGGTGGAGTCGTTCCTGACGACAGCGGTACGAGCCGGGGTACGGCTGACCGCCGACGAGGTGGACGGCTACTACACCGAACAGCTGCGCTCCGCCGAGCTGGTGGGCCTGGACCCGGCGACCGTCCCCTCCACCGCCGCCGAGGTCGCGGCGTACTTCGAGGCGATGCGCCCGGAGCTGAGCCTCACCCGGGACAGCGCGGAGACGGCCCTGTTCCTGACCGTGCCACCGGTGCCCGAGCATTGGGGTGGGCTACCCCTGCGCCTCGGCCTGAGCCTGGGCCCGGCCCGCTGGGCCTATCTCGGCGTCGCCGGCACGGCGATCGGCCTGCTGCCGGGCTGGGCCCGCAAGATTTACGGCGGTCTCGGGTGGCCGACCACCGACCTGGCCGCCGCTCTATCGGTCCGCGGCCTGCGAGCCCTGATCGCCACGGTCATGGCGACGCTCCCGAAGCAGTACCAGATGGCTCCGCTACGCCGGGAAGCCATGGAACGAGCCGGACTGACCTGAGAGGCGAGCCGGTTCGAACAAGCACCGCATACGTTTCCGGGCCGGCGCGAGGGCCGGCAAGGGTGCCGGCCCCGCCACAAGGTGAGGGCTGAGCCTGCCCCGCCACAGGAAGCTGGTGCGATGGCCATGAACGTCGACCGGGTTGGCGGTCGCGTATCGGTCCAGGTTTCTGCCCCGGGCTGCCCCGGCGAAGGCTGGTGGTCGCCGCGCTAGCCGGCCTGCCCGCCCACGCCCGGCGCCGGGCTCAGGTGCTCGACGGCCGTCCATGGGTCCTTGGCCGCGGCCTCGGCTCCGGCCGGGCACACCTTGCGGAAGTCGCACCACCCGCACAGTGAACCCGGATTGACGGGGAACTCCGTGTCCGGATCGGCACCCGCCGCCACGGCCTTCTCGGCGGCCATGATGTCCTGTGCCGTCTCCTCGGCCCGCCGGACCTGCCGGGCCAGGGACTCCTCCGTGTGCTCGTGGGCCACCACCGTGCCGGTCGGAAGGTGGTGCAGCTCGACGCGACGGCACGGTCGCCGGAACATCCGCTCGGCGGCGAACGCGTACAGCGCGAGCGCCTGTGATCCGCGAGCGTCGTCGGCGGAGAGCCCGGAGCGGCCGGTCTTGTAGTCGACGATCACGGATTCGGGCCCGGCCTCACCGACCCGGGTGTCGATCCGGTCGGCGCGGCCGTTCAGTGCCAGGACCGCGGTCTTGGCGGCGACGACGCGCTCGACCCCGAGTGGCTCGTCCTCCGGGTCGAGGGTCGCCACATAGCTCTCCAGCCAGTCGAGCGCCCGGCGGTAGACGGCCCGCTCCTGGTCAACGTCGCGGTAACCCTCACGCACCCAGGTCGCCTTGAGCAGGGTGGGCAGCGCCTCGGCCGCGCGGCGCTCCGCGGGCAAGGAGTACCAGTTCTTCAGCGCGGTGTGCACGCTGGCGCCGAGGGAGTTGTGCGCCCAGGGTGGGCCCTTCGGCGGGACCGGCCGGTCGATGTACGAGTATCGGTATCGCCGTGGGCAGTCCGTATACGCCCCGAGCTTGCTCGGCGTGCAGACGAAGAGCCGCTCGGGCATGCCGGCGAAGCCGAGCTGCTCGGGAACCGCTGACCTGGTGGCACGGGAACGAGTGGGGGGCACGCGACCATCCTGCCAGCACCCCCTGACAAAACCGCACGACCGCCCTGCCGACCCAAGGAACGAAAAGGACAAAACACCGGAGGGAGGGTGACGGGAAGCGGGGAACAAAAGTTGACGAAGGCCGGAGGCAGAAGGCGCAGGGCGGAGGCGGAGGAAGAACAAGAAAAGCAGGGCGAAGAACAAGTCTCAGGGCAGGGCGGAGTACGTCTTGACGAAGGCGAACACAGCGTCGGCGATCAGCTGAACCGCGATGGCGGCGAGAAGCAGCCCGGCGATGCGCGTGAGAACCTCGATCCCGGCCGGACGCAGCAGCCGGACGATGACACCGGAGAAGCGCAGCACCAGCCAGACGCAGGCCATCACGGCGAGGATCGCGGCGGCCAGGACCAGGTACTCGTCGGGGCCCTCGGCCCGCTGCACGAAGAGCATGGTGGCGACGATGGCGCCCGGCCCGGCCAGCAGCGGGGTGCCGATCGGCACGAGGGCCACATTGCTGGTGCCGGCCTGTTCCGCCGGCTCGTCGGTCTTGCCGGTGAGCAGCTGCAACGCAACCAGAACGAGCAGCAGACCACCGGCGGCCTGCAGGGCGGGAAGCTGGACGTGCAGGTAGTCGAGCAGCGTCTGTCCGGCGACGGCGAAGCCGATGATCACGCCGAGGGCGAGCAGCACGGCCTGGGTGCCGGCCCGGTTGCGGGCTTTCGCGGGCAGGGAGCCGGTCAGCGCGAGGAAGACCGGGACCATGCCGGGCGGGTCGACGATGACCAGCAGCGTCACGAAGAATTCGCCGAACAGCTTGAGGTTCACCCGAGCAGGTTAGGGGTCGTCACCGCAACGACGTAGGCCGGTGCGGCGAGCGTCACCCGAGGACCGGCACGCCGGTCGCGGCGGAGACGATCTTCTCGTACGCCTCGGGCCGTGTCTGAAAAGCACCGAGCTGGACCGTCTTGTGCGTACCGTGGAAATCGGACGATCCCGTGACGACCAGGCCGAGCCGTTCCGCCAGCGCCCGCACCTGGGCCCGCTCGGCGGGTGAGTGGTCCTCATGATCGGCCTCCAGGCCGAACAGACCGGCCTCGGCCAGCTCGACGATCAGCTCGTCCGGCACGACCCGCCCGCGTTTCGAGGCCCGGGGATGCGCGAACACGGCTACCCCACCGGCCTCCCGCACGGCCCGCACGGCATCGAAAACATCAAGATCAGATTTGGGTACGAAGTAACGCGCGCCCAGCCACGCCGACGCGAAAGCCTCGCTGGTGGTGGTGACGAGACCGGCTCTGATCAGCGCCTGCGCGATGTGCGGCCGCCCCACCGAGCCACCGGCCGCGTATCCGTACACCTCTTCCCAGGTGATCGGCACCCCGTCGGCGCGCAGCTTGATGACGATCTTCTCGGCGCGCTGCTCCCGGTCCTCGCGCAGCCGGGCCAGCTCACCGGCGAGCACCGGCTCGGCCGGGTCGAAGAGGTAGGCGAGCAGGTGCAGAGGGATCCCCGGCTCCACACCGTGCCATCGGCAGGACAGTTCGGCGCCGCGCACCAGCCGCATGCCCTCGGGCCGGGCCGCGGCGGCCTCGGCCCAGCCGCCGGTGGTGTCGTGGTCGGTGATCGCCATGACGTCCAGCCCGGCGGCGACCCCCGCCCGGACCAGTCCGGCCGGGGTGAGCGTGCCGTCGCTGGCGGTCGAGTGACAGTGCAGGTCGATACTGGTCATCACCGTCACGCTACCGCCGGCCGTCACCCGTGATGGCGGCACCACCGACTCAGGCGTCGTCGCCCTCGTCGTCCTTGCCGAGCCGCGCCTCGACAGCCTGCGGTTCGTACATCTCCTCGACCACGCGCAGGTAGAGCTCGTTGGGGTTGGGCAGGTGCTTGACCTCGCGCAGTGCCTGGTCCTGACCGGCCGACTCCAGCACGAACGTCCCGTAGCTGAGCATGCGGCCCAGAGCGGACTGCTCGTACTTCATGTCGGTCACCCGCAGGAGGGGCATCATCGCCACCTTGCGGGTGATGATCCCGTTGACCACCATCACGCGCTTGTTGGTGAGGATGAACCTGTCGAAGTACCAGTCGAAGACCTCCCAGGCCACCCAGCTGATCACCCCGAGCCAGATGAGGACGGCGACGGTCACCAGACCGTTGATGTCCTGCTTGGTCAGGAAGCCGGCGAGGTAGCCGAGAAGAAGTGTGGCCCCGGCACCGATGCCGATCGGCTTGGCGAGGTGGATCCAGTGCCGTTTCCACTCGCCGCGATAGCGCTCGGTGGGGAACAGGTAGCGGGCGACCAGTGTGGTCGGCTCGTCCTCCAGCGGGAGGAAGCGCCGTGGCCCACCGCCGCGGTCGAGCCCTTCGAGTTCCTCGGCGGTGAAGCTGGGCGCCTCGTACTCGTCCGTCTCGTCGAAGACGTCGTCGGGCGAGCGGCGGCGCCGCGCATACGCCGGATCGTCCGCATAGGGATCGGCGTCCGTGAAATCAGGATCGTCGTCCAGAGCGGGGTCTCTCCACCCGTAGCTCTCATCGTCGTCCTGAGGGCGACGTGCACCCTCACCTCGCGGGTCGCGCGGCTCACCAGGATCCATGTAGAGATGCTATGCGACGAGGTCGGTGAAGAAAGTGCCGAAGCCCTCGGCGATGTCGGCGATCGTGCCTCCGAGTGACTCGAACACCGCCGCGGCCGAGCTCGGGTTGAAGGCGATGAAGAAGATCAAGAATGCAATGCCAAGCCAGGTGAGAACCTTCTTGATCATGGCGGGCCTTCTCCTCCGGTGCGGGTTGCGTTCAGCGCCGCGGCAATACTGACGGTATCAGCTTCGTCGCTTGGTGTGAACAAAGTGGCCAGAAAGTCGATTGCCATAGCTGCAGGTCACCACCTAGGGATTAGGCGCGGCCATGCAGGTAGGGCGACGGCGCTCCGAACACGAGCTCAGGCGGCACGCCCTCGGAGAGGTCGTGCAGGACGACGTGCTCCGCGAGAAGATAGCCCGCGCTCGCGGGCCACGCTACCGCATAGAGCCACATTCCTTTTGCCTCACTCACGTAGGCGCTGCGATCCTCGGGTGACTTGACACACCACAGTGGAGTGGGATGCCCAGCCGCCTTGATCTTCGCATGTGGACCGGCGTGTGAACCACGGTCGGCCAGAGCCTCGGAGAGCAGGTGTCCGGGATCGATCCCGGGTATCCCGGCGAATCGCGTACCCAGGCCGACACCGGGCTGCTCAGCGATCAGGACCAGGTCTGCCGGCCCGCCGCCGAGCGGCTCCGGACCGCTACACGCGAGGACCGTCGCCCGGACCCCGAAGCGGTCATCACCCGACCACCCCGCCCCGGTGACCATCCACCCGGACGGCAGCGGCCAGGGACACCAGAGCGGTATCCGCTCCGCGCTCGACGCCGACTCCCGCAGCACCGTTCCGACTATCTCCGCGCTGATGTGCTCGGCTACGTGGAACGGCGGAACGTCGCCACAGTTGTCGCACCGCCAGCTGCTGTGCATCAGATCCGGCTTCCGGACCTGAGCAGCGCATCTAGGGCAACTCACCGTGACACCCACACTCCATACCGTGCTGGTCGCGCGGCGCGGCGTCAAGCGAATCGGCCGAAGACAGGCCGATCCGGGTCACCCGGGAGGTGGGCCGGCGTGTGCCCGGATCCAGGCGTGCATGGCGATGCCGCTGGCCACACCGGCGTTGATCGAGCGGGTCGAGCCGTACTGGGCGATGGAGAAGAGCTCGGCGCAGGCCTTCCTCGCCGGATCGGAGAGGCCTGGCCCCTCCTGACCGAACAGCAGCACGCAGCGCGCCGGCAGCACGGTCGTCTCCATCGGGCGGGAGCCGGGCAGGTTGTCGATGCCGATGATCGGCAGGTCGGCGTCGGCGGCCCACGCCACGAAGTCCTCGATCGAAGGGTGGTGCCGCACGTGCTGGTACCGGTCGGTGACCATGGCGCCGCGCCGGTTCCACCGCCGTTGGCCGACGATGTGGACCTCCGCGGCCAGGAAGGCGTTCGCGTTCCGTACGACCGTGCCGATGTTGAAGTCGTGCTGCCAGTTCTCGATCGCCACATGGAACCCGTGACGGCGCGTGTCGAGATCGGCCACCACGGCCTCGCGGGTCCAGTAGCGGTACCGGTCCACCACATTGCGCCGGTCCCCGTGAGCCAGCAGCTCGGGATCCCAGTGGTCGCCGGTCGGCGGCTCGCCCTCCCACGGGCCCACGCCGACCTCGGTGAATTGGTCCTCGCCCGTGGTCATGGGGCGTTAGGCTACCGATTCGTCCGGAGGTCATCGCGAGGTGATCGACAACGGGAGACGCACCCGGAGACGACACGGGAACAGGCGCCGGAGAATTCGGCAGGAGACGCAATGAGCGGCGGGGCCCTCCCCGGCACCCGCCGCCCACGCTCTGTTGGGAAAGAGTTTGCCTTACCGTGCGTATCCATGTGAAGGACTTTCAATTGTGAGCCAGCTCACTTTTAGGTTAGTTAACTGTTTTAGACTCCCGTCGGGATCGCTCCCATAGTCGCGGCACGGCCTGGGCAAATCACCTAGATCACACGATCATGGACGGAAACACCAACTCGATCGTGTCAGCAACCAGACACCAAGCGCCTACTTTCAGTTACGATGAGGCGCCCGTGTCGATTGCGGGTACGGACCCGGGTCACGCCCGAGAGGTGCCGCACGACACGTGTCGGGACGCTCGGGACGGGAATGATGAGTGGGTACCCGGAGTTTCACCCGACGAAAGCGATTCCCGCAGACGGAGGCATCATGGCGACGGTTACGCTGACCGCAGCGAACTTCGACGAGGTCACCAACAAGGACGGCATCGTCCTGGTCGACTTCTGGGCCAGCTGGTGCGGGCCCTGCGTCCGCTTCGCGCCGACCTACGAGCGCTCCTCGGAGAAGCACCCGGAGATCACCTTCGGCAAGGTCGACACCGAGGCCGAGCAGCTGCTCGCGGAGAAGTTCGGCATCCGCTCCATCCCCACGATCATGGCTGTCCGCGACGGTGTCGTGGTCTTCGCCCAGCCTGGCGCGCTCCCCGAGCCGGCCCTCGAGAGCCTGATCGAGAAGGTCGAGGAGCTGGACATGGACGAGGTGCGCGAGCAGATGGCCGCACACCGCAAGGGCGCGCACAGCGAGCCCGCCGAGGCCACCAAGGCTCCGGCCGAGGCCACCAAGGCTCCCGCAGAGGTTGCCAAGGCACCGGCCAAGGACGAGCCGGCCACGGCGCGCAGCTGACGAAAGTCTGAACGAAAGGCCCGCGGATCACCCGATCCGCGGGCCTTCGTCGTACGCTCCTGTTTGTACACCTGTTCGAGGAAGGTCATGGACACGATCTAGAACATGTGTTCGAATAGCGGCCATGCGATGGTCCAACCTGTCGGCTCGGCCCGACGACGGCTCGCTCCCGGACAGGGCAGTGCCAGCGGCTCCACCCCTGCCGCTGGCGCTGCCCGACGCGACCGTCCGCACCTTCGACACACCCGGCTTCGCGGGCATGACCTTCTACGAGGTTCGCGCGAAATCCCTGATCAACCGGGTTCCAGGTACGTCGAGCGTGCCGTTCGAGTGGACCGTCAACCCCTATCGCGGTTGCTCCCACGCATGCACCTACTGCCTCGCCGGTGACACCCCGATCCTGCTCGCGGACGGCTCCACCCGGCCGCTCGCCGAGATCCGGCCGGGTGACTCGGTGATGGGCACCATGGGAGCCGGGGCGCACCGCCGCTATGTGCCGACCACCGTGCTCGACCACTGGCAGACCACCAAGCCCGCGTTCCGGGTCACCCTGGCCGACGGCACCCGCCTGGTGTCCAGCGGCGATCACCGATTCCTGACCGACCGCGGCTGGCGGCACGTCAGCCCCGCCGAGCCGCACCAGCCGGCACTGGCCGTCGGTGACCTGATGTTCGGTGTGGGCCGCTTCGCCGACCCGCCCAAGGAGTCCCCCGACTATCAGGCCGGTTTCGTCTGCGGCCTGGTCCGCGGCGACGCGGCCGACGCCGGGACGGCCGTCGAGAGCGACGCCTGGATCCGGGCGGACGGCTACCTCGACGACGTCTCCCTCACCGAGGCGGTGCGCTGGCCGGAGATGCCCACCGGTGACTGGTTCCGTGGGTTCCTGGCCGGAGCCTTCGGCGCGGTGGGCCGCACCGACCGGCTGGCCGTGGTGTTCGAGAGCGGCGACGCGGCCTACCTTCGCCGGGTGGCCGAGGCGCTGACCTGTCTCGGTCTGGCCGCCCGCGGTCCGGGCCGGGTCCGCCCCGGCTGTGCCGGCCGGGTGGAGACCGAGCGCCACCTCGAGGCCGCCCTGCGCTTCCGGCACCTGACCGGGGCATCGATGCGGCCGCTGGACGCCTCCGGGGTGGGTGTGCGCCGGGAGCGGCGGCTGGCGGTGGCCGACATCGAGGAACTCGGGCTGACCCTGCCGCTGTTCGACATCTCGACCGGCACCGGTGACTTCATCGCCGACGGCGTGGTCAGTCACAACTGCTTCGCCCGCAACACGCACACCTACCTCGACCTCGACGCCGGACACGACTTCGACACCCGCGTCGTGGTGAAGGTGAACGCCGGTGAGCTCATCCGCCGCGAGCTGGCCGCACCGCGGTGGTCCGGTGCGCCGATCGCGATGGGCACCAATGTCGACGTCTACCAGCGGGCCGAGGGACGTTACCGGCTGATGCCGGAGATCCTGGCGGCGCTGCGCGACCACGCCAACCCGTTCTCGATCCTCACCAAGGGCACGCTGATCCTGCGCGACCTCGACCTGCTGCGCCAGGCGGCCGAGGTGACCCGGGTGGGCCTGTCCTTCTCGGTCGGCTTCGTGGACGAGACGGTCTGGCGGTCGGCCGAGCCCGGCACACCGAGCCCGCACCGGCGGCTCGAGGCGATCCGCCGGCTCACCGACGCCGGCTTCCGGGTCGGCGTGCTGATGGCTCCGATCCTGCCCGGCCTCACCGACACCGAGGAGTCGATCGACGAGACCGTGGCCGGGATCGCCGCGGCCGGCGCGACCGGCGTCACCCCGCTTCCGCTGCATCTGCGCCCCGGTGCCCGCGAGTGGTACGCAGCGTGGATCGGTCGCGAGCACCCACAACTGCGGCCGCGGTACCGGGAACTCTTCGGCAACGGCTCGTACCTTCCACGGGCCTACCAGGACGAGATCAACGCCCGGGTCCGGATGGCGGCCCGCAGGCACGGGCTGCACCGGCCGTCGCCGGTCACGGCCCGCGAGGTGGCCGCCGGACCAGGTCCCCGGCCATCCCGTGGCGACCAGCTGAGTCTGCTGTGAAGCGACCGGCTGGACATGCTGTGAAGCGGCGCGTTGAACGTGCGGTGAAGCGGCGCGTTGAACGTACGGCGAAGCGGCCCGCTGAACGTGCGGTGAGGGGGTGGGCCCGGATGGCGAGAGACGTGCACGGGAAGCCACCCAACCGCGTCACGACATAGAGTCGACGGATGCGGAGTGCTCAGCAGATCCTGGCAGAGGCACAGGTCATCGCGGTCGTCGGAGCGTCCCGCGACCCCCTCAAGGCGGCGCACACCGTGCCGCTGCAACTGGTCCGGCACGGGTGGCGGGTCATCCCGGTCAACCCCTTCGTGGACGAGGTGTTCGGCATCCCCACGGTGCCGACGCTGGCCGACCTCGACGAGCCCGTCGACCTGGTGAACATCTTCCGGCCGTCGCGCGACGCCGTGGAGGTGGTGCGGCAGGCGGTGACCGTGAAGGCGCCGGCGGTGTGGCTGCAGAGCGGCATCGTCTCGGCCGAGGCACGGCGGATCGCCGAGGAGGCCGGCATCGACTACGTCGAGGACCGGTGCATCGCCGTCGAACGCGCGGTCGGCCGGCACACCCGGCTGTCCTGATCCGGGTATGGAAAGCGGTCGAAAAGCCGTCGTCTCACGGTGACACGCACTCGTACGCTGTCTGCGTCCTCTACCGCATGTACGGTGCGAGGACTCGAGGAGGACGTTCCATGACCTATCCCCCGGCCAGCGGGCCGCCGGATCCCTATCAGCCGGTGCAACCGCCGCCACACGACCCGACGCTGCCGTACCCGCCGCCCTACACGCCGTCGAGTCCGGCACCGTCGAGCGGCTCCGGCGCGTACCCGCCGCCGCCCGGTTACGGCCCGCCGCCGGCCTACGGGCAGCAGCCACCGGCGTACGGCCAGCCGCCACCGGCCTACGGTCCGCCGCCCGGCTACCCGCCGCCCGACAAGTCCCCGTTCGGCCAGCCGCCGCCCGCCTACGGCGTACCGTACCCGCCCTACGGCGCGGCACAGCGCACCAACGGCCTGGCCATCGCTTCCCTGATCTGTTCCGTCGCCGGAGTACTGACCTGCATCAGCGCGCCGGTCGGCGTGGTGCTCGGGCACGTCGCCAAGAAGCAGATCCGGGAGACCGGCGAGGACGGCGACGGCCTGGCCACGGCCGGCCTCTGGGTCGGCTACATTCTGAGCGCGCTCGGCCTGCTGGGCATCATCTTCTACGTGGTCGTGATCATCGCGGCGATCGGCTCCGGGGCCGCGAACTCCTCCACGTTCTGACACGACGGGTGGACCGGTCCCGGACAGGGGCCGGTCCACCCGTGTCGTCTCAGCGGAACTGGGCCTCGCGGACGCTGTTGCCCCCGTCGACGACCAGCATCTGGCCGGTGATGTACGAGGCTGCCGGCGAGCAGAGGAACGCCACCGCGGCGGCGACCTCGTCGGGCGTTCCGGGACGGCCGATCGGCGTACCCAGGCCCTGCTTGATCTCGGTCACCGTGGAAGCGGCCGTGTAGATCGTGCCGGGTGCCACACAGTTGACGTTGATGCCGTCGGCGACCAATTCCATCGCCAGCGCCCGGGTCAGGCCGACCACGCCCGCTTTCGCCGCGGCGTAGGCAGCCTCGGTGGGCAGCGCGTTCACCGGTCCGGCGGTGGCGGCCAGGTTGACGATCCGGCCCCAGCCCTGCTCCGACATGCTGCCGCAGAAGGCGCGGCTGCACAGGAACGCGGTGCTCAGGTTCCGGTCGATCTCGGCCTTCCACTCGTCGTAGGTGAGCTGAGCCACCGGGCGGAGCACCTCGGGGCTGGCCCGGCTCGCCAGACCGGCGTTGTTGACCAGCACCTCGACGTCGCCGAGCTGATCCGAGATCGCGTCGGCGAGGGCGCCGACCTCGGACTCGTCGGTGAGGTCGGCCACGAAGCCGGTGACGCCGAGCTCGGAGGCACGGTCGTGGATGCGGCGGGTGGTGGAGACGATCGCCACCCGTGCACCGAGGTCACGCAGGCGGCGGGCGGTCGCGTAACCGATGCCGTCCGGGCTGCCCGCGCCGGTCACCAGGGCGACCTTGCCGTCCAGGCGCAGGGTCACCGGCGCGTCGCCGGACACCTCAACGAGCTCGGCCTCGACGAGGTCCTGCATGTCATTGCCGGACGGGCGATCCGGATCGGAGCCGGGCGTGCCGGAGCGTGGTGGTCGTCCGGCGGCGGGGCGTGTGGTGTCGCGCCGGGACGGGCTACCCCCGGTGGAACGGGCGTCGAAGACCATGCGGCGATCCTGCCTGGTCCGGCAAGCCGGGGCAAACATCGTGTCACTGTGGCGTTCCCGGCGACCGCTATCCGACACCGTGAAATCCGGCTCCCGGCAGGTGGTGTGATCAGCCCGCGGACAGCGGGCGTACCGGGCCCTCCTCGACGAAGATCAGCGGTGCCTCGTCACCGTAGCGGGCCAGCAGAGCGCCGCGGGTGGCCTCGATGTCGGGGGTGCCGATCTCGACGCCGGCGCCGTCGTGCCGGCTGCCCACGGTGCTGATCTCGATGCCCTGCCCGACCCAGTACGACAGGTCGGCGACCACCCGGTCGTGCCAGGTGGTGAGCTCGGCCACTCCGTGGGCGGCGTCACGCACCACGATGCACGAGTCCTCCGCACCAGCCCGGATGAAGTCGTCGAAGGCCGCCGAAGGAACCCGGTACACGATGGCGCGTACCCGAGTCTGATCGACCTCGAGACCCGCGAAGCTGGCGGCGAAACGCTCACGCCCGCCCCGGTCGATCCGTTCCATCGCGGCGGCGAGCCGCGGCGGTGTGACCGTCATGCGCCGCGCACCGACCGTCGTGTACTGCGCCGGCCGGCTGAACTCGCAGCCGGCCGTCCGCCAGCCGCCGGTCAGCCCGGTCCGCCGGCCGGTCTCGCCGCCGGTGTCCTCGCCGCAGCCGGGAGCCGTCATGACGAGCGCCCCGGCGAGCAGCAGCCGGACCACTCGTTCGCGATGCATGGCATCCCCCTTCAATACCCGCCCGGGACAACGAGCGGCAAGTGTCGACGTTTCGCCCTCGACCGGGAGAATTGATCACATCAGCGACGAATTAGCTTGAAAGAGGCCTGACCCAGGATGACGACGGCCACCCCCGCCACCAGTAGGAACAACCCCGGCAGCGACTCGGCCCGCGGCACCTGCCCCAGCCACCACCAGGCGAGGAACGCCGCTCCCGGCACCTCGAGCAGGATCAGCACGCTCACCGTGGTCGCCGAGGTGTGCTGCAGGGCGTAGTTGAACATCGAGTGGCCGAGCAACTGGGCACCGGCTACGAGTGCCAGGATCGCGGCCCAGGTACGGCCGTCGTAACCGCCGAGCGGCACGCCGAACGTCAGGCACACCCCGAGCAGCACGATCCCGCACGTGCCGTAGCAGATCCAGGTGTAGGTGGTGGTGCTCAGCTCGGCCCGGGCCCGCTCGCCGAACGCCGTGTAGACCGCCGCCGCGAGCGCCCCGAGCAGGGCCAGCACGTCGGCGAACACGGCCTGCGCCGAGACTCCGAGGTCGACGCCGGTCGCCCAGGCCGCCCCGGCCACCGCGAGTCCGATGCCCAGCCACTGGGCCCCCGACGGCCGCCGGCCCTGCGCCGCCGCGATCAGGCCCTGCCACACCGGCTGGGTGGCGACGAGCGCGGTCGCGGTGGCCACCGACCCGAGCTGCACGCTCGGCATCCAGGTGGCGAAGTGCAGGGACAGGGTCAGCCCAGCCAGCACACAGAACATTCCGGCCCGGCCACGCGACGCCCGGCGGACCTCGTCGCGGCGCGGGCCCAGCGCGATCGGGGTCAGCACCAGCGTGGCGAGGCTGTTGCGCCAGAACGCGATGGCCAACGCGGGCGCGGCCGCGAACGCGATGAGCGGCGCAGACGACGAGACGGCCAGCACCGCGACGGTCAACGCCAGGATCGTCGGGGCCGCCACTTGACCTGATGAGCGCACATTCATCCCCGGCCATCGCTTCTTGCGGGGTGATACCGGACAGTTGGTAACTGTCTATTGGCGGACAGTGACGGACTCGCTACAGTCACCGACGGCTCACTGACGGTTTCCACCCTTCGATGTCCAGGAGGACGATCTGCATGCCCGCGTACCGTGCGGTCGTGTTTGACTTTTTCGGCACCTTGACCCGATCTGTGCAGCGTGGTCCGCAACACGCCGACATCGCCCGGTCGCTCGGTGCCGACCCGGAGGCCGTGACCGGCGTCCTCGACCGAACCTTCCGTGCCCGGGCCTGTGGCCGGTACGGCTCTGCGGAGGCCACCCTACGCTGGGTGATCGAGCAGGCCGGTGGCCGCCCACGCCCCGGCGCGATCCGGGCGGCCATGCCGGCCAGGGTGGACGCGCTGCGGGCGGACACCCAGTTACGACCGGAAGCGGTCAGTGCTCTCACCGCTATCCGGAGCCGGGGCATACGCACCGCGGTGGTCAGTGACTGCACCCACGAACTCCCGGCCTTCCTGCCCGGACTCGCCGTGGCACCACTGCTCGACGCTCAGATCTACTCGGTCGAACTGGGCGTCTGCAAACCGGACCCGGAGATCTATCTGGCCGCTTGTGATCGCCTCGGCGTCGCTCCGCAGGACTGCCTCTACGTCGGCGACGGTGGCAGTTACGAACTCACCGGCGCCGCTGCCGTCGGCATGACCCCGGTCCGGCTGGCGGCTCCCGATCTCGCCAATCACCTGGTCTTCGATGCCGACACCAACTTCGCCGGGCGTACGGTCCGCTCGCTCACCGAGGTGCTGGCCTTGGTCGACCCGGTTCCGGCGCTCCTGTAGGGGCGCACGTGGGAGGATGGCCCGGTGAGTGCTGGAGTGCTGGAAGAGGCGATCAAGAAGGCCGCCGTCGCCTGGATCTCCGTGGCGGACGGCCCGGCCTACGCCCTCTGGTGCATGCCGGTGGAGGCGTCGCTGGCGGTCGTCAGCGGTCCCGGTGAGCAGTTCGCACCGGGGCTGGCCGAGGCTCAGCGGGCCACCGTCCGGCTGCGCGGTGATCACGGCGGCCTCATCGTGGTCACCGAGGCCACGGTGACCCGGATCATCCCCGGTTCCGACCAATGGACCGAGGTGGCCCCCCAGCTCGCCGGCAAGCGCCTCAACGCCAGTGGCGGCGCCGACGAGGTCGTCGCGCGCTGGGCGGCCGACGACTGCGCGGTCGTGCTGCTCACCCCCGCGACGGAGACCGCGTCGGGCACCGCCGATCTCCCGGCCGACTCGCACGCCGAACCGCCCCGCGACACTCCGGCCAGGGTCGAGACCCGCAAGCCCTTCCGCCTCCACCGGGTCACCAGGCGCTGACCTCACCTCTCTCCGGCTGGGCCTCACCGCAGTCTCACAGCGCCTGAGACAGCGGTATGACACAGCAGGTTGCGGCCGTCAGCCTATGAACGGCGGGACGGCGATCTGGCCGGCGGCCACGGGATGGACGTGGCCGGTGACGGTTACGGAGGTGGCCACTCCGGCCGAGGCGGTCACCGTGCATTCGAGGCGGGACGGGCGCTTCATCTCGACGCCCTGGTGGATGCGATACGTCGAGGTGCCGTCGCCCGGCAGCCGACCGGCGGCCACCAGCCACACGCCGAGGCCCAGAGCGGCCGAGCCGGTGGCCGGGTCCTCGTCGACGGTCCAGGTGGAGGAGAAGACGCGGGCGTGCGCCTCGGTGCCCGACCACGCGAACACGCTCAGATCGGCACAGCCCGCCTCCTCGGCGGCCCGGGGGTTCACCCGGACCCGGGCGAGCGCCTCCCCGCGTACCGGAAGAAAGATCCAATCGAGACCACAGCCCGCCGAACGCGCGGCAGCCACACCGCCCGGAGGATCGCCCGCGAAATCGGCGGCCGTCAGGCCTGCCGCGGCGAGCAACGGCGCCGGATCCAGGGGATCGCCGAGCCGGGGCGTGGCGCCGGTCAGCGTGGCCGCACCCCCGGCGGTGACGGTGATCGGCAGCAGACCGGCACCGCACTCCTGGATCACCGGACCGGCGTCGAAGAGGCCGCGGCGCATCGCGGTGACCGCCGCACCGACGCTCGGGTGCCCGGCGAACGGCAGTTCCAGGGTCGGGGTGAAGATCCGGACCCGGTACGTGGCCTCGGCCGTGGACGGCGGGAGCAGGAACACCGTCTCCGAAAGGTTGAACTCGGCGGCCAGCGCCTGCATCTGATCGGTGGCCAGTTTCGCGCCGCCGAACACCACGGCCAGCGGATTGCCGGCGAACGGCCGATCCGTGAACACGTCGACGATCTCGTACGCCACTCCTGACATGTCCGGACCCTAACCTAGTCTGAGGGCGTGACCATGGGGACGAGGGTTTATCTGGCGCGCCTCGCCGGCCTGCCGGTGTTCGACCCCAACGGCGATCGTGTCGGGCGGGTCCGGGACGCGGTGGTCCGGCTGCGCACCACGAATCGCCCGCCGCAGGTCGTCGGTCTGGTCGCCGAGATGGCCCTGCGGCGCCGGATCTTCCTGCCGATCGGGCGGATCACGAGCATGGACGCCGAGGCGGTCGTGCTCGCGACCGGCTCGCTGAACCTGCGCCGGTTCGAGAAACGGCCGAACGAGCTGCTGATCCTGGAGGACCTGCTGGATCGCCGGGTGACCGTGCAGCCGGAGCAGGGCGACGGGCCGGAGCATTCCGCGACCGTGCTGGACCTCGGCATGGAGCTGAACCGGAACACCGAGTGGATCATCACGCGGGTGGCGGTCCGGGAGCACACCGGGCGGCTGACCCGGCGTGGGCACGTCTACCAGGCGGAGTACGACCGGGTCCGCGGCCTGGTCGGCCCGGCCGACGCCCAGGGCACCGCCAATCTGATCGCGCTGCTGGACCAGATGCGGCCGGCCGACGTCGCCAACGCGCTGCAGGACCTTCCGGACGCCCGGCGTAACGAGGTGGCCGCCGCCATGAACGACCGGCGCCTGGCCGACGTGCTGGAGGAACTGCCCGAGCACGACCAGGTGGAGATCCTGGTGGCGCTGGAACGGGAACGGGCCGCCGACGTGCTGGAGCGGATGGACCCGGACGACGCCGCCGACCTGCTGGCCGAGCTCCCGAAGACCGAGCAGGCGGTGCTGCTCGACCTGATGGAGCCGGAGGAGGCGGCCCCGGTGCGGCAGCTGATGAGCTATCGGCCGGGCACCGCCGGCAGTGTGATGACCTCCGAGCCGGTGATCCTCACCCCGGACGCCACGGTTGCCGAGGCGCTGGCCCGGATCCGGAACGCGGAGCTGTCACCGGTGATCGCCGCGCAGGTCTTCGTGGCCCGTGCGCCGAATGCCACGCCGACGGGTAGGTACCTGGGCATGGTGCATTTCCAGCGGTTGCTGCGGGAGCCGCCGGCCTCGATGGTCGGCGCGCTGGTGGACAGCGGGATCGACCCGCTGCGGACCGATACGGGGCTGCTCGAGATAACCCGGCGCATGGCGACGTACGACCTGGTGGCGATGCCGGTGGTGGACTCGACGAACCGGCTCCTGGGTGCGGTCACCGTCGACGACGTGCTCGACCACTCGCTGCCGCGGGACTGGCGTGACCGGGACGCCCAGGACGAGGGGGCCGCGTGAACGATCAACGCAGAGACCGTCTGGACCAGCCCCGCGACCCGGGCCGGGTGCAACTTCCCAAATTCGACCCGGAGGCGTTCGGCCGCTGGTCGGAGGGGATCGCGCGGTACATGGGCACGGCGAAGTTCATCGTCTACATGACGGTGGTGATCGCCGCCTGGTTCGCGTGGAACACCCTCGCTCCGAAGAACATGCGGTTCGACCCGTACACCTTCACGTTCCTCACCCTGATCCTGTCGCTGCAAGCGTCGTACGCCGCCCCGTTGATCCTTCTGGCCCAGAATCGGCAGACGGACCGGGACCGTCTCGCCATGGACGAGGATCGTCGTCGCGCGGCGATGCAGAAGGCGGACACCGAGTTCCTGACCCGGGAGATCGCCGCCCTGCGGATCGCGCTCGGCGAGGTCGCCACCAGGGACTTCCTGCGCTCGGAGCTGTCCCGTCTCGCCGACGAGCTGGATGAGGCGGCGTTGAGGCGCGAGAAGCGGGCGCGTAGCGACTGGGACGAGGAGCACTCCTGACCTCGACGTAGCATGGGCTGCATGTCCGCTCCTGCACCCACGCTCGAGGACGCCATCCAGGCCGCTCTGGCGACCGTGGACGACCCCGAGATCCGCCGCCCGATCACCGACCTCGGCATGGTCTCGGGCTTCACCGTGAGCGACGGCCTGGTCAAGGTCGACCTGCTGCTCACCGTTGCCGGCTGCCCGCTGCGGGACAAGCTGAACAACGACATCACCGCCGCCGTCACGAAGATCCCCGGCATCGACCGGGTCGAGATCAACTTCGGCGTGATGACCGACGAGCAGCGCAAGGCGCTGCAGACCACCCTGCGCGGGGGTGGCGAGTCCGCAGAACCGGTCATCCCGTTCGCCCAGCCGGGTTCCCGGACCAGGGTGTACGCGGTGGCCAGCGGCAAGGGCGGCGTCGGCAAGTCGAGCGTCACCGTGAACCTGGCCGCGGCTCTCGCCAAGCGGGGCCTGTCGGTCGGCGTGATCGACGCGGACATCTACGGCCACTCGGTGCCGCGGATGCTCGGCGTCGAGGGCCGGCCCACCCGCGTCGAGGAAATGATCATGCCGCCGCAGTCGCACGGCGTGAAGGTGATCTCGATCGGCATGTTCACGGCCGGCAACGCCGCGGTGGTCTGGCGTGGCCCGATGCTGCACCGGGCGCTCCAGCAGTTCCTCGCCGACGTCTACTGGGGCGACCTGGACGTGCTGCTGCTCGACCTGCCTCCGGGCACCGGTGACGTGGCCATCTCCCTGGCCCAGCTGCTGCCGAACGCGGAGATCCTGGTCGTCACCACCCCGCAGATGGCAGCCGCCGAGGTCGCCGAGCGAGCCGGGGCGATCGCCCTGCAGACCCACCAGCGCCTGGTCGGTGTGGTGGAGAACATGTCGTGGCTGGAGCTGCCGGACGGTTCACGCATGGAGGTCTTCGGCGCGGGCGGCGGCCAGACCGTGGCCGACTCGCTGAGCACCACCATCGGCGCCCGGGTCGAACTGCTCGGTCAGATCCCGCTGGACACCCGGGTCCGTGAGGCCGGCGACGGCGGCACGCCGATCGTGCTGGCCGAGCCGGACGCCCCGGCCGCGAAGGCCCTGGACGGCGTGGCCGACAAGCTGGCGATCCGCCGGGAGTCCCTGGTCGGCAAGCCGCTGGGCCTCATGGTCACCGCCAAGCGCGGCTGAGGTCTACGTAGCGTCGAGGTCGAAACGCTGCGCCGGTCGAGGAGCCTCGGCCGGCGCGGTCGTCTGTGTGGCGCTCTTGAGGTCGGCGGCCTTGGCGACGTCGGAAAGCTCGGTCTTGACGCCGTTGAGGTCCTGCTTCACGTCGTCGAGAAGGCTCTGCAGCGGCTTGCGGATCGCTGCCTCGTCCTCCTCGCTGAGCAGATGCTTGCGGATGAACGCCTTCGGGTGCAGGTCTTCGAGCTGGATGTCGGTGCCGAGCTCGCGGCTCAGGTCGCTGGTCGCGTTCTGAGCCATGCTGCGCAGGCCACGCAGCATGCGGAGGCCGTCACCGATCACCTTGGGGAGCCGCTCCCCGAAGATCAGCAGCGCCAGCATGAGCAGCGCGCCGATCTCCCACCAGTTCAGATTCTCGAACACGTCCGGCCTCCCAAGCTTCCCGCGCCAAGGGTACGCACGCTCGCTGTGCGGCCGCAGCCCACCCGGACCATCAATTCGTGTCCGCGGCAAGCGTCACGGAGGCCGACGCGGCCTTGGTGCCGCGGCGGTACTCGACGGCGACGACCGAACCCGGAGCGTACTTGCGGACCATGGCGATCAGGCTGGTGCCGTCCTCCAGGGGATGCCCGTCCAGTTTGATGACCACGTCGCCGGCGCGCAGGCCCGCGGTCGCGGCCGGACCGGCCGGCTGGACGCTGCGCAGCCGGGCTCCGGAGGCCGACTCCCCGGTCATCACCTCGGCGCCGATCACGGTGCGCCGGGCCTTGCCGGTGTCGATGATGTCCTCGGCGATCCGCTTGGCCTGGTTGATCGGGATGGCGAAGGCGAGGCCGATGTTGCCGGCCTCGGTGGTGCTGCCACCGACCGAACGGATCACCGAGTTGACCCCGACGACCTGACCGGACGCGTCCACCAGCGGGCCGCCCGAGTTGCCCTGGTTGACCGCGGCGTCGGTCTGGATGGCCGCGTAGTAGCGGGTGGTCCCGGTCTCCTCGCCCGCCTGGATGGTCCGGTCGAGGGCGCTCACGATGCCGGCGGTCACGGTGTTGACCAGCGCCAAGGGTGAACCGAAAGCAAGCACCGGGTCACCGACGGCAATCTCGTCGGAGTTTCCGAGGGTGACCGGAATCAGGCCCTCCTTTGCGACTTTGATCACTGCGAGGTCGGACTCCGGGTCGCGTCCGACGAGCGTCGCCGCGGCCGTGGAGCCGTCGTGGAAGGCGACCGAGAGGGTGTCGTCGGCCCCCTCCACCACGTGGTCGTTGGTGATCACGTAGCCGTTGGCGGAGACCACGAAACCGGAGCCGATCGCCCCGCTCACCCGGACCGTGACGACGCTCGGCTGGACGCGCTCGGCGACCCCGGCGAGCGACTCGGGCGCGCGCTTGGCCGACTCCGGAGTGTTCGGCCCGGGGGCTCCGAGCTGGGTGCCGGCGTTCGAGGCGTACCCACCCTTGACCGCGAAGACGAACCCGAGAGTGCCGCCGACCCCACCTGCCATCAGGGCTGTGAGCAGGCAGATCAGCAGGATCGGGGCGATCCGGCGGCGCGGCGCGTCGGGGTCGGGCGGCGTCTCGAGCCGGGGGCCCTCGGCCGCGGGTGAGGACGGCAGCACGATGGCCGCCGGGGCGTAGGGATCGCGCCACGGGTCCGTCTGCCCACCGGACCACCAGGCCGACGGGTGCGGCGGCTGTGGCGGCTCGCCGGGGGCAGGTTGCGCCGGCGGGCGGCTCCAGTTCCAGCCGTCGGTCACGTCGGTGCCTCCACTCCGCTCGACCGGCTCCGCGCATCCAGGATGACACGGATCCACCGGTTCACACCTTGCCACGGGTCCGCACGTGCGCCGAGTGGGCTGTTTATCCATCGACGGCGCAGTGCATCACCGGAGAACATCGCTCTACTCTCTTATCCGATGTGCGCGGTTCGCCGCGGCATCCACTGCCGTACGGAGGTCGTCATCATCGGTCCCGCTCGTTCATTCGGTCAGCCGGCGGCGCAGTCAATGCCGTTCGCCGAGACCTACGCCACCGAGGACCCGGTTCTGCAGACCGCGCGTGCCCTCGCGCACGAGCTCGGCCTGCCCTGTGTCTCCCCCGGCGCCGGCTCCGTGCTGCGCCTGCTGGCCGCCGCGGGCAGCGCCAAGGCTGTGGTCGAGATCGGCACCGGCACGGGCGTCAGCGGCATCTGGCTGCTGCGTGGGATGCGCCCGGACGGGGTCCTCACCACGATCGACGTCGAGCACGAGCACCAGCGGATCGCCCGACGGGTCTTCCTGGAGGCGGGGTACGCCCCGTCGCGTACCCGGATCATCAGCGGCCGCGCCCTGGACGTGCTTCCCCGGCTCGCCGACGGCGCGTACGACCTGATCTTCGTCGACGCCGACACCACCGAATTCGCCGCCTGCACCGAGGCCGCCCTGCGCCTGCTGCGGACCGGCGGCGTGCTGATCGTCAACGGGGCGCACGCCGGTGGCCGGATCAACGACCCGTCCGCCCGCGACGTGGACACCCTCACGATCCGGGAGACCGTGAAGGCGATCCGCGAGTCGGAGGACTGGATCCCGGCGGTGATCCCGTCAGGTGCCGGCCTGCTGACCGCGGTCAAGCGCTGAGAGGTAACCGAGCAGCATCCGGGCGCCCCAGCCGGTGGCGCCCTTGGTCAGCTCGAGTTCGTGCGACTCCGACCAGCTGGGCGCCGACATGTCCAGGTGGGCCCAGCGGGCGTCGCCGAAGAAGTCACGTAGGAACAGGGCGGCCATCACCGAGCCCGGCCCGGCCGGTGCGCTGATCCGGTCGGCGATGTCGCTGCGCAGGTTGTCGACGTAGTCGTCGCAGAGCGGCAGCCGCCACATCCGCTCCCCCGTCGCCGTGCCCGCCTCGGCCAGCGCCTCGGCCAGGTCGTCCCACGGGCTGAAGAGGGCGGCCGTGCGTTTGCCCAGCGCGACGGCGTTGGCACCGGTCAGGGTCGCCAGGTTGAGCACCAGATCGGGGTGCAGCACGTCGGCTGCGTACGCGAGCGCGTCGGCCAGCACGATCCGGCCCTCCGCGTCGGAGTTGGTGTTCTCGCTGGTCGAGCCGTCGTAGTGGGTGATCACGTCGCCGGGCCGGAAGGCCGATCCGCTGACCGCGTTCTCCGCGAGCGGCACGAGCGCGGTCACCCGCAGGCCGAGGCCCAGGTCCGCGACGCCGAGCACGGCGCCGACCACGGCAGCGGCCCCGCCCATGTCCTTCTTCATCAGCTTCATCGCGTCGCGCGGCTTGATCGAGATGCCGCCGGTGTCGAAGGTGATGCCCTTGCCGACCAGTACCACGTGGGTGGTCGCTCCGGGCGGCTGCCAGGACACCTCGACGAACCGGGGTGGTGACACCGAGCCGGCGCCGACCGCTCGCAGGCCGCCGAAGCGCTCGAGCTCGTCCCCGGCCCGCACGGTCACGGTCAGGCCCGGGCGGGTCGCCGCCTCGGCCACGACCTGGGCCGCGAACCACTCCGGGTTCTTCACCGACGACGGGGTGTTGGTGAGATCACGGGCGAGCCAGGCCGCCCGGGCCGTGATCCGCGCCTCGGTGAGGCTTTCAGCGTGTGAGGAACCGAAGATCCGGACCTCTCGGGTTCGTGGTTCTCGAGGCGCGTCACGGTATCGGTAGCCGCCCAGCCAGAGGCCCTCGGCGAGACCGCGCACCGACGAGGCCGCGGTGCCGGCCGGCAGGTGGACCTCGAGCGCCTCGTCGTCGGCCACCTCCCGGATCGCCGCGGCGCCGGCGGCACGCCAGTCTGCCTCACCGCCATCGCCGATGCCGACGAGCAGAACCCGGGACGGCTGCCGCAACGGACGCGGGAACGCCGTGATCCGCCCCGCGGCACCGGCCTCCTCGGTGGCGGCGGCCAGCGCGGACGCCTCGGCGTCCAGTTCCGGTCCCACCGGGACGAGCCGGGTGGACGTGTCGTCGGAGACGTCCGTCAATCGGATGTCGAACACGGGAGGATGACCTTTCCGTAAGACGTGGAAAGCCCGCCGGTACGGGCGGTACCGTACCGGCGGGCTCGCGTGAAACGTCAGCCGGCGATCGACTTCAACGCGTCACCCAGCGCGTTGGCCTCGTCCGGAGTCATCTCAACGACGAGACGGCCACCACCTTCCAGCGGGACGCGCATGACGATGCCACGACCCTCCTTGGTGACCTCCAGCGGACCATCGCCCGTCCGCGGCTTCATCGCCGCCATCTTGTCTCCCCTCAGACCTACGTCAGGGTCGGTGGGTTGCCCCACAGCCACTTGCTCCTGGAATGCCAGCAGCCTCGTCACGTGCTCAGCCCCACGCGACGCGGTGCTCGTTTCCGACCGGCGGCCCGCTCAGGCCGTTTTCGCGTGTTCACGCGTCGCGACCCACCGTGCCGATCAAACATTTTCCCTGATGAACACCGGCGAACCCAAACCCAGCCCGGGCGGATGTGACAGCGTCTAGCATATCGTCTTTCGGGCTGTCACAATGTGCGGTCATGCAGGCGCGGTCCGCACTCTTCGACCTGTACGGCGACTACCTGCGCGCTCGCGGCTCCCGAGCGCCGGTCGCGGCCCTGGTGAGGCTGCTCGCTCCGCTCGACATCGCGGCCCCGGCGGTCCGTACCGCAGTGTCGCGAATGGTGCGACAGGGATGGTTGAATCCGCTACGTCTGGCCTCCGGACCGGGTTATCTGCTCACCCCGAAAGCCGCGCGACGGCTCGACGAGGCGGCCGCCCGGGTGTACCGGACCGGTCGCGGCGGCTGGGACGGCCGCTTCGACATGATCCTGTTGCACGAGCCGATCCCGCGGCAGGACGCGCTGCGGCTCACCTATCTGGGCTACGGAACGCTCAGCGATCAGGTGTGGGTGGCACCGAGGGCCTCCGAGGAGGTCGAGTCGGTGCTCGGCGACATTGATCACGCACGGTTCAGCGCCAGCCACACCGCCGGCTCGGACATCGTCACCCGGGCCTGGGACCTCGGCCGGATCGGGCAGTCGTACGAGCAGTTCGTCGACGAGCTACAGCCCGTCGTCAAGGCGATCACTCCACGTAGCACCGACGAGGAGGCGTACGCGGCCCGGTTCCGCCTGGTGCACGCGTGGCGCTCGTTCCTCTTCCACGACCCCCAGCTGCCGTCCGCGCTGCTGCCTCCCGGCTGGCCCGGTGTGAAGGCCGCGACGTTCTTCGACAAGTACGCGACCAGGCTGCGCCCGGCCGCGGACCGGCACGTGGAACGTTGCCTGCAACCGCCGCGCGTGGATGACGTGTGGGATTCTCAGAACCATGACCGCCATCCAACCGCCCCACCCACCACCCATGAACGGACTAAGGGCGGATTCCCTAATCGTCGACCGCACTGACGCGGTCGTCACCCTGACCCTCAACCGCCCCGAGGCGATGAACTCGTTCACCGTCGACCTCAAGGAGGCGCTGCGGGACACCCTCGCCCAGCTGGAGAGCGACCGATCCTGCCGGGCGATCGTGCTCGCCGGCGCCGGCGGCAACTTCAGCGGCGGCCAGGACCTCAAGGAGCACGCGGCCCTGCTCGAGGCCGGCTCCACCGACCTGAACACCGTGCAGGCGCACTACAACCCGATCGCCCAGCGGCTCGCGAGCATGCCGAAGCCGGTGGTCGCCGCAGTTCGCGGGATGGCCGCCGGAGCGGGCGCCTCGCTGTCCCTTCTCGCCGACTTCCGGATCGGCGGCCCGAAGACCACCTTCCTGATGGCGTTCGCCAACGTGGGCCTGGCCGGCGACAGCGGCATCTCCTGGTCGCTGCCGCGGATCGTGGGCCACGCCCGGGCGGTCGAGCTGCTGCTGCTGGCCCGCCCGGTCAAGTCGGACGAGGCGTCCCGGATCGGGATGCTCACCGAACTGCTGGAGGACGACGAGCAGGTGCTGCCACGGGCCCAGGAGCTCGCCGCACGGCTGGCCGCGGGTCCGACGATCGCCTACGGCGCGATCAAGCGCGAGCTGTCCATCGGTGACGCCGGCACCCTGTCGGACGCCCTGGCGGCCGAGGCGCAGGCCCAGTCGATCTGCGGTGCGACCGCCGACCACCAGGCCGCCGTGACCGCCTTCCTGAACAAGCAGAAGCCGACCTACCAGGGCCGCTGAGGACTACTCGTCCTCGTCCTCCTCCTCGGGGTCCTGGTTCGCCTCGGCCCCGAGGACGAAGGCCTGCATGGCCAGCTCGTCACCGGACGGCCAGACGTACGTCGGCAGCTCGGCGGGGCCGAGCTCCAGCACGTGCGACCAGAACTGGCGCACGGCCTCGGCCGGGTTCGCCGCCTCGATCGGCATCGCCACGCTGACCAGCCAGGGCTTTCTGTCGGCGGGGGCGCCGAGCCGCTCGGCGAACCGCCGGAACGTCGCCTCGTCGACCGGGCCCTCGGAGAGAGCGACGGGAACCGGCTCGTCGAAAGCGCGACGCAGGTAGGCCAGGGCGAGCTCGCCGTCCGCCTTCTCCACCCGGGCCAGCGCCACGACCTGTTCCTCGGCCACCAGCAGGACCTCGTCGCCGACCTCGGCCGCGACGGAGGCCGGAACGGTCACCGCATCGTGCTGGAACAACCGCTCGGTCGCCCACTGCCCTTCCGGAATGATCACCACGAACTGAGCCATGGTGTCATCTCACCACGGGCACCCAGCAGTCCGTGAGGTGGTCGTCGACCATGCCGGTGGCCTGCATCAACGCGTACGCCGTGGTCGGTCCGACGAATTTGAAGCCGCGCTTCTTGAGCGCCTTGGCCATGGCGGTGGACTCCGGCGTGACCGCCGGGACGTCGGCACGCGTCTTCGGCCGGGACCGCGGTACCGGGGCGAACGACCAGAGCAGCTCGGTCAGGTCCAGCTCGACGGCCACCCGGGCGTTGTGCAGGGCAGCGTCGACCTTCATCCGGTTCCGGACGATGCCGGGGTCGGCCATCAGGCGCTCGGCGTCGGCCTCGGTGAACTCGGCGACCTTCTCGATCGAGAATCCGGCGAAGGCGGTCCGGAACGCCGGCCGCTTGCGCAGGATCGTGATCCACGACAGGCCGGACTGGAAGGCCTCCAGAGTGAGCCGCTCGAAGAGCGCATCGTCACCGCGGACCGGCTTGCCCCACTCGTCGTCGTGGTAGGTCGCATAGTCGGGCGTGCTGCCGCCCCAGAAGCACCGTGGGCGCCCGTCGGCGCCGATCACGATCCCGGTGTCGGTCACGGCAGGCGGCCCTGCTCGACCAGCCGTGCGAACCGCTTGAGCGCGCCGGTGAAGCCGAGCTTCGAACCCGGCCAGAGGACCGGCCAGGCGATCTTCCCGACCGGGCCGGCCGGGAGGTGGAACCACTCGTGCAGCACGATCTGGGTCCGGTCGCCGGACATCGCGGTGCAGCGCATGGCGCCGGGACCCTTGAGCACCTTGCCGCAGTGCACGACGCGGACCTCGTACGGCGCGTTGACCTTGATCACCCGCAATTCGTCGCGGAGGACCGCCGGGCCGATCGTGGTGACGGCCTCGACCAGACTGCCCTCGCCACCGTCGCCCTCGACGACCCGGACCCGGGTGAACGGGATCCAGTCGGACTGCTTCTCCCAGTTCAGGAAGGCGGTGAAGACCTTCGGCGCGGGCGCGTTGACGATCACCGTGGCGGTGAACTCCCCGGGGCCCGCTTGCGAACCTGGGCCCGCCTCCGAGTCGTTGCTCATCGTTTCTCCACCGGCTCGGGATCGTCCGCGGGCACGTTCTCGTCCGGCGAGGGCGCCATCGGGATGACCGGCGTCTCGGGAGCCGGCGGAACCTGCGCGGCCGGGACGAGCGCCGCCTCACGGGCCTTGCGCAGCGCGTCGGCGTCCTCGGTGCGGCCCTCGCGCAGCGCGACGACCTCCGCCTCGAGCACGCCGATCAGCTCGCTCTTGTAGCCGATGTCGTACGCCGCGCGCTGCAGCGCCTGGTCGACCTGCGCCATCCGGTAGCCCCGCCAGACGGTGTCGAACCTGGTGGCGCTGATGTCGTCCTCGCCGAGCGGGCGGTCGCTGGGCAGCGGCACCGCACGGCCGTCGGGCTCGACCGGGGTCAGGCCGGGGTCGCTCCCGCTCAGTAGGACGGTCACGCCGAAGACGATCGTCGCGACGACGAGCGCCACGACAATGAAGAGCAGAAGCTGACCCATGCGCACGATGTTGACATGTCCGCTTTCCGGTGGCGAGCCCGCCACCCGTCCGGACTCGCCGGCCTCACGTCCAGTTGAGGATCTTCTTACGCCAGGCGTAGAGGATGCCGAGTGCCAGGACGGCCACGAAGATGCCCATCTCCGCGATGGCAAGACCACCGAAACCGGGACGATCGAAGATCAACGCCCATGGGAAGAGAAATACGGCTTCAACGGCGAAAAGTACATATAGGTACGCGTAGACGTAGTACCTGATCTGCGCCTGCGCCCAGTCGCCGCCGACCGGGTCGATGCCGCTCTCGTAGGAGATCCGCTTTCCGGACGGCTCCGCCGGACGGGCCGGACTGAGCAGCCGGTTCGCCCCGAACGCGGCCACGAACAGCAGCACCCCGGCGGCCAGCACGAGCCCGAGGACGGCATAGGAGCCCAGATATCCCTCCACGATCGTGCAGCCTACCCAAGAGCACTAGCTGATCAGTGCACCGGATCGCTACCGTAGGCGACGGTCCGCGGCCCCTTCGTAAGGAGCGGCGACGTAGTGTGGAAGTGACGATTTGCGGGCCGGCTCATCGACAGTCATGAAGCCGCCGGACCGCGCCTTTTGGAGGTTGAATCGTGGCCGCTCCCGCGAAGCGCGTCGAACGACTGGACCGGGTAGTCATCCGTTTCGCCGGCGACTCCGGCGACGGTATGCAGCTCACCGGTGACCGGTTCACGTCGGAGACAGCCCAGCTCGGCAACGACATCTCGACGCTTCCCAACTTTCCGGCGGAGATCCGCGCCCCAGCGGGGACCCTGCCAGGCGTCTCGAGTTTCCAGGTCCACTTCGCCGACTACGACATCCTGACCCCCGGTGACGCGCCCAACGTGCTCGTCGCCATGAACCCCGCGGCGCTCAAGGCCAACGTGGCCGACCTGCCGGCCGGTGCCGACATCATCGTCAACACCGACGAGTTCACGCGCCGCAACCTCGCCAAGGTCGGTTACGCCGTCAGTCCCCTGGAGGACGGCTCGCTCGACGAGTTCGCGATCCACCCGGTGGCACTCACCTCCCTGACCCTAGGCGCGCTGGCCGAGAGCGGCGTCTCGAAGAAGGACGGCGAGCGCGCCAAGAACATGTTCGCGCTGGGTCTGCTCAGCTGGATGTACTCGCGGCCGTTCGAGTCGACGCTGCGGTTCCTGGAGCGCAAGTTCGCCAAACGGCCCGACCTGGTCGCGGCGAACAAGACGGCGTTCCAGGCCGGATGGAACTACGGCGAGACGACCGAGGCGTTCTCGGTCCGCTACGAGATCAAACCGGCGAAGATGCCACCCGGCACGTACCGCAACATCACCGGCAACCAGGCGCTCGCGCTCGGGCTGGTGGCCTCCGCGGTCCGGTCGGGGCTGCCGGTGTTCCTCGGCGCCTACCCGATCACGCCGGCCTCGGACATCCTGCACGAGCTCTCCAAGCACAAGCGGTTCGGCGTCACCACGATGCAGGCCGAGGACGAGATCGCGGCCATCGGCGCGGCGCTCGGCGCGGCCTACGGCGGTGCACTGGGCGTCACCACCACCTCGGGGCCGGGCGTGGCGCTCAAGGGCGAGACCATCTCGCTCGCCATCGCTCTCGAGCTGCCGCTGGTGATCGTGGACGTGCAGCGGGCCGGCCCGTCGACCGGCATGCCGACCAAGACCGAGCAGGCCGACCTCAACATGGCGCTGTTCGGCCGGCACGGGGAGGCACCGCTCGCGGTGATCGCCCCGAAGTCGCCGTCCGACTGCTTCCACGCGGCGCTGGAGGCGGCCCGGATCGCGCTGACCTACCGCACCCCGGTCATCCTGCTGTCCGACAACTACGTGGCCAACGGTTCGGAGCCGTGGCTGCTGCCGTCCGTCAGCGAGCTGCCCGACCTGCGGGTGGACTTCGCGACGGCACCCAACACCGACGACGGGAAGTTCCTGCCGTACCTGCGTGATCCGGAGACCATGGCCCGGCCGTGGGCCGTGCCCGGGACGCCCGGCCTGGAGCACCGGATCGGCGGTCTGGAGAAGGCCGACAAGACCGGGGACATCTCGTACGACCCGGCGAACCACGAGTTCATGGTGCGCACCCGGCAAGCCCGCATCGACGCGATCCCGGTGCCCGACGTCGACGTCGAGGACCCGTCCGAGGCCGCGAGGGTGCTGGTGCTCGGCTGGGGCTCGACCTACGGTCCGATCGGCGCGGCCTGCCGTGCGCTGCGCCAGCGCGGCCTCACCATCGCGCAGGCACATCTGCGGCACCTCTCACCCCTGCCGGCCAACCTCGGTGAGGTGCTCCGGGCGTACGACAAGGTGGTCGTCCCGGAGATGAACCTGGGTCAGCTCGCCGCCGTGATCCGGTCGCGATACCTGGTCGACGCGGTTCCGTTCAACCAGATCAGCGGCCTGCCGTTCACCGCCGCGACGCTGGAGAGCATGCTGGAGGACGTGGTCAAGAATGGCTGAGACGGTCGCTCTGAAACTGACCGCCAAGGACTTCAAGTCCGATCAGGAGGTCCGCTGGTGCCCCGGCTGCGGGGACTACTCGATCCTCGCGGCCATGCAACGGTTCATGCCGGAGCTGGGCATCCCGCGCGAGAAGATCGTGTTCGTCTCCGGCATCGGGTGCTCGTCCCGCTTCCCGTACTACATGAACACGTACGGGATGCACTCGATCCACGGCCGTGCCCCGGCGATCGCGACCGGGCTGTCCGCGTCCCGCCCCGACCTGAACGTCTGGGTGGTGACCGGTGACGGCGACGCGCTGTCGATCGGCGGCAACCACCTGATCCACGCGCTGCGCCGCAACGTGAACCTGAAGATCCTGCTGTTCAACAACCGGATCTACGGGCTCACCAAGGGTCAGTACTCCCCGACCTCGGAAATCGGCAAGATCACCAAGTCGACGCCGACCGGCTCGGCGGACACGCCGTTCAACCCGCTCTCGCTGGCGCTGGGCGCCGAGGCCACCTTCGTGGCCCGGACCATCGACTCCGACGCCAAGCACCTGCAGTCGGTGCTGCGGGCGGCGGCTGAGCACGAGGGTTCGGCGTTCGTCGAGATCTACCAGAACTGCAACATCTTCAACGACGGCGCCTTCGACCTGATCAAGGACTCCACCACGAGGGACGCGCACCTGATCCGCCTGGAGCAGGGCGAGCCGATCACCGTCGGCAACCTCAACGTGGTGCACCCCGAGGGCAGCTTCGGCCTGAAGGTGCAGGAGGGCGGCACGCCGCTCATCCACGACGCCACCGTGGACGACCCGGCGTACGCGTTCGCGCTCAGCCGGCTCTCCGGGTCGGACCTGAGCACCACACCGATCGGGGTGTTCCGCAGCGTCAAGCGGCCGTCCTACGACGAGATCGTCCGCAAGCAGGTGCTCGACGCCAAGGCGCAGGCCACCGGCACGCCCGAGGAGATGCTCGACGGTCTCCTCAACGCCGGTGACACCTGGACGATCCTCTAGACGGACACCCCGTTGGAAACCGACTCGTCGTCGCGGATGTAGACGAGCAGGTCGCCGGTCTCGATCGTGACGGCCTGCTCGCCACCGAGCGGCAGCACCTTGCCGCGCCGGATCAGGGCCACCACCAGGGTCAGCAGCTCGCGTGGGTTGCGGCCCACCTCGGACCGCTCCGCCGACCGCATCGCCAGCGCCATGCCCTGGCCCGGGGTGAGAAGGTCCTCCACCACGTCGATCAACGGCGGCGCGGTGGTGGTCAGGCCGAGCAGCCGGCCGGCCGTGGACGACGACACGATGACGTGGTGGGCGCCGCTCTGCTTGAGCAGGGCGGCGTTCTCCTGCTCGCGGACCGCCGCGATGATCCGGACCTGTCCGGCCGTCAGCTGGCGGACGGTCAGCGTGATCAGCACCGAGGACTCGTCCCGGTCGGTCGCGATGATCACCGACTTGGCGTTCTTCACGTCGGCGTCGTTGAGCACCGCCGATCGGGTGGCATCGCCCTCGATGACGACGAAACCGCTGGCTGCGGCTTGGCGTACGCCGACCTCCCGATTCTCCACGATGACGATCCGGGACTTGTCGTACCCGGTCTCGAGGAGTGCGGCGACCGCGGCCCGGCCCTTGGTGCCGTAACCGCAGATGATCACATGGTCCTTCAACTTGCGCCTCCACCGGCTGACCCGCAGGCCCTTGCGGTACTGGTCGGTAAGCACCTCCAGTGTGGTGCCGACCAGGATGATCAGGAAGAGGACCCGCGCCGGGGTGATGAAAAGGACGTTCACCAGACGGGCGGGCTGGGTCACCGGCGTGATGTCGCCGTAGCCGGTGGTGGAGAGCGAGACGACCGCGTAGTAGAAGCAGTCGAGCAGGGTCAGGGTCTCATCGTAGTTGTCCCGATAGCCGTCCCGGTCGAGGTAGACCACCGTGACCGCCGCCAGGACCAGGGCGCACGCCGCCAGCATCCGGAGCCCGAGGGCTGCCAGAGGTCCCTGACGGACCCTAGGTAGATGAATCATGGAACCGCCCGCACGCGATCACCTTAACGGTCAAGCTTGACGACGTGTCCCAGGACATCACATCCGTCACCGGCTGAACGTCGGAGGTCCCACATGCGTAATGCCGCGGTCGCCGCGCTGCTGTTCCTCACCCTGACACCGGCCGCGCCGGCACGGGCGTCGTCGATGGACCGGCAGGCTCTCCTGTCGAGCTGGACCCAGCCTACGGCGGCCAGCACGGCGGCCTGGAACGCCGCGCGGCTCGACCGGGCGCGCTGGGCGGAACACCGGTTCGACTGGTCCAGCGACCTCTGCACGCGGGCCCCGGACACCCCGATCGGCTTCGACTTCGGGAACGCCTGCCGGCACCACGACTTCGGCTACCGCAACTACCGCGGCGACCTCGCTCGCCACAAGGACCGCCTCGACGAGGTCTTCCGGGCTGATCTGCGCCGCGTGTGCGACGGTCGCGCGCTGATGGCGCAGCCGTTCTGCAACAGCATCGCCTTCACCTACTACGAGGCGGTCCGGTTGCTGGTCAAAGCCTGATTCATCGTACGATCTGCGCGAACCGGGCGGCGCCGTCCTCGAGGTCCGGGTGCTCCACCGCCAGTGCCATCGCCACTATCCGGTCGAAACCGAGCCCGGCCCCGTCGGCGTACGCCGCGTCGAAGGCCGCATCGCCGAGCGCCTCGCGCAGCGACGTCTGATGCGCCGACCAGAAGGCGCCGAACGACTCGGTACGCCGCGCGCCGCGCGCCGCCTCCGCCCCGCCGAAGAGCACCGTCGCGGTCGCCGGGTCACCACCGAGCACACATCGGACCGCGATCGCCGCGACCGCGTCGGCCGCCGCGCCCCGGAACCCGTGCCGCAGCCGCGAGCGCAGTGCCACCACCAGATGGTCGTGTGCCGCCACCAGGTCACCGCGCCGGAGCGCGACCATGCCGAGCAGCCAGTCGACGGCCCGGCGGCCCCGGTCCTCGGGACGGGCCGCCTCCAGATGACGGGCCGCGCCGAGCACCTCGGCCGCCTCGGTCAGCGCCTCGCGCCGCCAGAGCAGCTCGGCCAGGGCCAGCACGGCGGGGAACCCGGCGTTCGGGACACCGGACCGCTCCGCCAGGCCGATCACGTCACGGCAGGCCCGCTCGGCGGCGACCGGGTCGTCGCCGGGCAGCGCCAGACCGGCGGCCTGGGCCCGGATCAGCAGCGCCGGGTCACCGGAGTGCTCCGCCGCGGCCCGGCCACGGGCCAGCAGACGCTCCCGTTCGGACCGGTCGGCGGTGAGCCCCGCCCACACCAGACAGGCTGCCGCGAGATCCGACGCCGGAACCGTCACCGCCGCATCCTCGGGCAGATGCCGGAACAGCTCGGCCAGCAGCTCACGGCCCTCCTCGACGTCGCCGTGCTCACGCCACCACGGGTCGAGGGCGACCGCGAGCCGCAGCCCGGCCGCCACCCTGCCGGTGGCCGACGTCCAGCGCAGCGCGGCCTGCCACTCGGCGACGTACGGGCTCAGCTCGGCCAGAGAGGTTGTGCGGACCTGATCGTCGAGGTCGACGGTGACTCGGTCGAGCACGTGCAGTGACCAGGTCAGATGACGGTCACGGACCGCCGGTTCGTCGCCGGTCGCGGTCAGCCGGCGCAGCGCGTACGCCCGGACCTGGTCGGACAACCGGTACCGCGGGCCCGGCGTCACCTCGACCAGCGACTTGTCGGCGAGTTCGGAGAGCGCGCTCAGCCCCTCCGGGTCGCACCATTCGACGGTCGCGAGATCCACCGGCCCGGTGAAGACGGCCAGACGGCGCAGCAGGTCGGCGGCACGGCTGCCGAGGGTGCGATACGACCAGGTCAGATTATTGGTGAGGCTGGCGTGCCGGCCGTCACCGGCAGCGTCGTTGTCGAGGGCGCCGAGCGGGTCGTCGAGACGCCGGGCCAGCTGCTCGGCCGGCAGCAGACGCAGCCGGGCCGCGGCGAGCTGGATTGCCAGCGGCGAACCTTCCAGCCGGGCCGCCAGCTTCGCCAGCTGCGGGTCACCGTCACCCGGGTGCCCGCCCTGCGCGGCCGCCGCCCGGTCCCGGAGCAGGGCGAACGCGTCGGCCGGCACCAGCGGCGGAATCCGCCACACGGTCTCCCCGGCGAGCGCGATCGGCGCCCGGCCGGTGGCCATCACGTCGAGACGGCGGCAGCGGCTGAGAAGCCGGTGCACCAGCGCCACGGTCAACGCCGGCGCCGCGTCGCACGTCTGCAGAAGCACCAGCATGCGGCGCTCGGCACACTGCTCGACCACCGTGTCGATCATCGGCCGGCCCGGCTCCGGCCGCAGACCCAGGGCCGCGGCGAGAGCGGTCGGCAGGCCTTGCGCGGCGCTCGCCGCATCGATCGTCCAGACTCCACCGGGGTACGCCGGAAGCAGCTGATCGGCCACGGCGTGCGTGAGTCGCGTCTTGCCCGAGCCGCCCGGGCCGACGACCGTGACCAGACGGTTCCGGCTGATCAGCTCGGCCAGCTCGGTCATCTCGGCACGGCGGCCGACGAACGGGGTGTGCTCGGCCGGAAGGTTGTGCCGCGGCGCCTCGGCGGTCCGCGGACGGGGGAAGTCGCGATCCAGGCCCGGGGCCATCACCTGGAACAGCCGCTCGTCGTCGTCGAAGCCGCGCAGCCGGAAGGCGCCCAGGTCGAGCAGATCCACGGTGGCCAGCGTGGCCGCGGCCGCGGTGCCGGTCGTCCCGCCGGTCGTGGCGGCGTAAGTGGCGGTCACCGCCAGGGCGGTCGCCTCCGAGCAGAGCACCTGCCCACCATGGGCGGCGGCGGACACCCGGGCCGCGCGGTGCACTTCGGCGCTGGCGTACTCCTGGCCGACCGGAACGGCCCGGCCTGTATGGAGTCCCATCCGGACCCGTGGGACCGCGTCCCGGCGCGGCCAGTCGTGAGCGGACAGGCGGCGCTGTGCCTCGACACACGCCGCGACCGCCGCGTCGGCGTTCGAGAAGGCGACGAAGAATGAGTCACCCTCCGTGAGGAGCTCGACACCACCGAAGTCATCAAACACGTGGCGTAGCACCGCCCGGTGCGCTCCGAGAACATTCCGGTACGCGTCACCGAGCATCCGGGCGAGCCGTGTCGAGCCCTCGATGTCGGTGAACATAAAGGTCACCAGGCCACTGGGTAGCTCGATCCGTGCCGACACGGTGGAACCTCCGCCCCCTTTGGGAAGTCGCGACTCATGCTGCCGTACCTCTGCGTCACCGCCCATCGTAGAAACGGACGGTAATCATGTGCCCGCCATGGCCGACCCCTTACGGAGGACATCCTGATCGCCACATCGACCGGAGGCATACGGGACTACGCGTCTCGTAACGAAAGAGATCGAACGCGGAAACGCCGCGGTCGGCCAAAACCGCTGGGACGAACGGGTGTACCCGTACGGGGCAATGAAATCGGCACCGGCAGCGAGGAGAGCGTCACCGGCCGAAGTCGACACTGATCATCCGGCGATCAACAGCCACAACCTCCGCCGCAGCAGCCACCGCCGCCGGCGGAGGGCGCCGGCGAGGCCGCGCCGCCACGACCCGTCACGGCGACAGTGGACAGCAGCTTGACGGTGTCGCCGTGACCCTGCGGGCAGGACGCCGGGGCGGACGCCTCCCGCATCGGGCGACTGACCTCGAAGGTGGCGCCACACGCGCGGCACCGGAACTCATAACGCGGCATCCGACCAGCGTAGGACCCGTACGGGCGGCGGCGCACGAGGAGTTCCCGAGTCGTTGCCGGGTAGTTGTCCACAGGCCCTGTTCGACCTCCCCGTTAGTTGTCCACAGGCCCTGTTCGACCTCCCCGTTAGTGGTTTCCGGCGGGTAGGGTCTAGCCGTGGCGGAGGCACAGAAGAACCCAGCAGAGCAGCCGGAGCTGCGGGCCGCGGCGCCGCATCAGGGCGGGCCGCTGGCCAGTTCCGGTGCGGCTCCGGGTGTTCCGCGCACCGCCTCGCCGCTGCCGCCGGTTCCGCCCGTTCCCAGCCAGGCGCAGCCCTCCTCCGGCACTGTCGGCTCGTCCCGCCCGGGCAGTGCGTCCGGCGATGCCTCGCGGGTCGGCGTCTCGGGGGCGGACGGCGTCTCTCCCGCGGCCGGATCCTCGGCCTCGGGCGGCGCCTCAGGTGCCGGCAGCGCCTCAGGTGCCGGCAGCGCCTCAGGTGCCGGAGTTCCGAAGGTTGGAGCCGGGCCCGAAATCGGCGCCGGGCCCCGCGTCGGGGCGGCACCGGCCGCCGGTGATGCGGCCGAAGCTGGAGCCGGGAGCGAGGGCGAGGCGAGATCCGCCGCCGAGACGGGCACGAAGCCGACCGGCACCGACTCCGAGTCAGGGCCTCAGACTGCCGCCGAGGCGAAGTCCGGCGGCGCGGCACCGACGAAGCCAGCCGGTTCCGACCCCGAGCCCAAGCTTCAAGCGGCGGGTGAGGCGACTTCCACGGGCAAGCCCGACGCGAAGCCCTCCGCGACGGATTCGAAGGCTGACGGTGGCCCGGCAACGTCAGCGTCCGCCGTGAGCGAGGGCGGCCCGGCAACCTCGGTGTCCGTTGCCAAGCCCGGCGTTGACAAAAAGACCACAGCGGACAAGTCGCCCGCACCAGAGGACCGCGAAGCCGCCACGCTCGGAGACGGCGGAACAGCCGCAGCCGACGAGAAGGCCGGAGACGCCGGGACGGCCGGAGACGCCAAAGCGGCTGGGGACGTCAAGACAGGCGCAGACGCCAAGACGGCCGTGAGTACCACAGCGGTCGCGGACGGCAAGACGGCCGGTGACGCCAAGAAGGCTGACGGCGGCAAGGCCGAGGGCGACACAGCGACCGGAGACGGTAAGGCGGCGTCCGGCGAGGGTGGTAAGTCAGCCCCGGGCACGGATGGCAAGGCGGCCGACGGCGATGCCGCGGTGGGGGCGGGGAAGGCGAAGGCGAAGCGGCGGTTCCGGCCGTTGCACGCGACCGGCCGCGCGGCGCGCGGTGTCGCCACCTGGACCCGTGGGCCCAGCGGGCGCGTGGTCGTTCCCGGCGTGGTGGTCGCGGGGCTCGTCACGCTGGCCGTCACCTCGGGTGCCTACCTGGTGCCCAAGGCGCTGGAGGTGAAGCCCACGCCCAGTGCCACTCCGGCATTCGGCGAGGGTGTTCAGGGTTCGATTCCGCCGCCGGTGTGGTCGTCCCCGGGCGGCCTGCCCGGCGCGACCACCGGTCTTCCGGGTGCCACCGGCCTGCCGGGCGCCACAGGGCTGCCGGGCGCTACCGGCCTGCCGGGCGCCACGGGACTGCCCGGTGCAACCGGGCTGCCGGGCGTCCCTCCGGCCACTGTGAACGCGGCCCGCCCGGCCGACGCTCTGGCGGGCTGGGCCGAGCAGATCGGCACCCGGGTCGGGATTCCCGTGGTGGCGGTGCAGGCCTACGGCTATGCCGAGCTGGTCGCCGCACAGACCACACCTGCCTGCCGGCTGAGCTGGACCACACTGGCCGCGATCGGCAAGGTGGAGTCGTCGCACGGCAGCTACAACGGCGCGGTTCTCGGCGCGGACGGAGTGGCCCAGCCGACGATCCTGGGACTGCCGCTGGACGGGCAGGGCGGCCGGCAGCTGATCGCCGACACCGACCGCGGTGTGCTCGACAAGGACACCACCTATGACCGGGCGATCGGGCCGATGCAGTTCATCCCGGCGACGTGGACGGCGACGGCGGTCGACGCCGACCGCGACGGTGTGGCGAACCCGAACGACATCGACGACGCGGCGCTGACCGCGGCGACCTACCTCTGCAAGGGCGGGCGCGACCTGTCCAAGGCCGACGCCTGGTGGGACGCGATCCTGTCGTACAACGCCGTCCGCCCGTACGCCGAGAAGGTTTTCAGCACTGCCGACGACTACGGGAAGCGGAGCCGGGCCTGATCAGGACCGCCGGGACATCGGCGCTTGTCGCGACGCTGCGTGAGCGCAGATGTACTTTTGCGTGGCCAGCACTTCCCTAGAGTTCTCACAAACGGCACGATGTACCCGTGAGGGTGCGTGAATGGGATCCCCGCTCCGCGTCCGCGACCGAGATCAACTCGCTCGTGGAGACGGTGAACGCGGTCCTGGCGGCCGATCTTCCGGATGATCCACCCTGGCGGGATGTGCAGGTCAGGGAGTACCTCGCCGAGACCATGCCCGGCGAGCGGCGGATCACCTGGGTGGCTGAGGACGATCGTCTTCCCGAGGGTGAGAGCAAGATCTTCGGGCACGTCAACATCCTGCTGCTCGGCGACATCGGGGTGCTCGAGGTGCTGGTCCGGCCTGAACTGCGCCGTCGCGGGCTCGGCCGGCAGCTGGTCGCGGTGGCGGCACGCCGAGCCTATCTGGAGGGTTTCTCGTCGATCGGGGTCGAGGCGATAGGCGGCACCGCGGCGATCCCGTTCTACGAGTCGCTCCGGTTCGAGCGGGAGTATGTGGAGACGCGCAGTGTCCTCAATCTGGACACCGTGGACTGGTTGGCGCTCGGCAGCATGGCCAGCGGAATCAGCACCGGCTACCGGGTCGAGTACCACCCGGGCGGCCCACCGGACCATCTGCTCGCCGCCTACGCGCAGGCGAAGGCCGAGGCGCAGCGCGACGACGACGACCTGGACCTGGCGCCGCGCTCGTCCGACCCGCAGCGCCTGCGGGAGTCCATCGACACGCTGCACAAACGTGGCCTGAAGCCGTTCATCGTCCTCGCCATCCACGAGGCGAGCGGTGAGGTGGCCGGGCTGACCGAGGTGGTCGTCCCGGCGCAGCATCCCGAGCGTGCCGACCAGTACGACACGATCGTCGCCCGGGAGCACCGCGGCTACGGCATCGACCGGGCGATCAAGGCGCGGATGCTGTTCGAGCTGCGCTCCGCCGAGCCGACGCTGTGTCAGGTGCAGACCTGGAACGCTCAGCACAACGAGTCGATGCTCAAGGTCAACGCCGAGCTGGGCTACCAGTCCGACCGCGACTGGTTCGAGTACATCGCCGACGTCACGCAGCTGGTCCAGTTCCTAGAGCCCAAGGACTGAAACGATCGAACCCCAACAGAGTCGAATCAGCCGCAAACGCCGCCGGTGACGAGGCAAGCGATTTGTCGACACCGCGGCGTTGGCGGTGGCGGGAAATCGCCTGCCTCGTCACCGGTTACAAGGCGTTTGCGGCGGAGCGAAGCGGAGTCGGCTAGCGCAGCAGCCGGGCCGCCTCGGTGGCCCAGTACGTCAGCGTCATCTGGGCGCCGGCCCGCTTGATCGACGTCAGCGACTCGAGGATGACCCGCTCCCGGTCGATCCAGCCGTTCGCGGCGGCCGCCTCGACCATCGCGTACTCGCCGGACACCTGGTAGGCGGCGACCGGAACGGTCACCCGGTCCCGGATGGCGGCGATGACGTCCAGGTACGGCAGCGCCGGCTTGACCATGACGATGTCGGCGCCCTCGGCCACGTCCAGGTCGACCTCACGCAGCGCCTCACGGAGGTTCGGCGGGTCCTGCTGGTACTGGCGGCGGTCACCCTGCAGCGTTGACTCGACGGCCTCGCGGAACGGGCCATAGAACGCTCCGGCGTACTTCGCCGAGTAGGCGAGGATCGCGACGTCCTGATGTCCGGCCGCGTCGAGGGCCTTGCGGATCACGCCGATCTGACCGTCCATCATGCCGGACGGACCGACCATGTGGGCGCCGGCGTCGGCCTGCGCGACCGCCATCTCCCCGTAGATCGCGAGGGTGGCGTCGTTGTCGACCGAGCCGTCGGCGGCGAGCACACCACAGTGGCCGTGCGAGGTGAACTCGTCCAGGCATAGGTCGCTCATGATGACCGTGCTGTCGCCCAGTTCGGCCCGGAGGTCACGGATGCCGACGTTGAGGATGCCGTCCGGGTCGAGGCCGGCCGAGCCGGTCTCGTCCTTGTTGCCGTTGTCCGGCACGCCGAACAGCATGAGACCGCCGATGCCCGCGCTGACCGCCTCAGCCGCGGCTTTGCGCAGGGACTCGCGGCTGTGCTGGACGACGCCGGGCAGCGAGCTGATCGGCTTCGGCTCGGTCAGTCCCTCCTTGAGGAACATCGGCAGGATCAGCTCGGACGGGGCGACGCGCGTCTCCTCGACCAGGCGGCGGATGGCGGGTGTACGCCGCAGGCGGCGCGGGCGGATGTCAGGGAAGGACATCGAGCGCTCCTAAGAAAGCGAAGCAGAAACGGCGAAGCGCGCCGACTCGCACGTCGGCGCGCTTCGCCGGAACATCAGCGGAAGCGGAGAGCCGTCGGGCCCTGCACCTTGGAACCGCGGCGCTGCTTGGCCGGCATGGCGGCCAGCTTCTCGCGCAGCTCGAGGGCGTACTCGGCGAGCGCCTCGACCAGGTCCGGAACCGAGGCGTTCTGCGGCTGGGTGTCGACCCGCAGGCCGAACTCGACAGCGGTCTCGGCGGTCTTCGGGCCGATCACCGCGACGACCGTACGAGCGTGCGGCTTGCCGGCGATGCCGACCAGGTTCCGCACGGTCGAGGACGAGGTGAACAGCACCGCGTCGAAACCGCCGGACTTGATCGCGTCCCGGATCTCGGCGGGCGGCGGGGCGGCGCGGACGGTCCGGTACGCCGTGACGTCGTCCACCTCCCAGCCGCGCTCGATGAGACCGGCCGCGAGCGTCTCGGTCGCGATGTCGGCGCGCGGCAGCAGCACCCGGCCGACCGGGTCGAGGATCTCGTCGTGCGGCGAGAACTCGGCCAGCAGACCGTCGGAGGACTGCTCCCCGGACGGGATCAGCTCCGGCTGGATGCCGAACGCGCGCACCGCGTCGGCGGTCGCCTCACCGATGCAGGCGATCTTCACACCGCCGAAGTGACGGGCGTCGAGGCCGTGCTCGCCGAACTTCTCCCAGACCGCGCGGACCGCGTTGACCGAGGTGAAGATCACCCAGGCGTACCGGCCGTCGACCAGGCCCTTGACGGCCCGCTCCATCTGGGCCGGGGTGCGCGGCGGCTCGACCGCGATGGTCGGCACCTCGCACGGGATGGCGCCGTAGGCACGGAGCCGGGCGGACATGGCGCCGGCCTGCTCCTTGGTCCGCGGGACGAGCACCTTCCAGCCGTACAGCGGCCGGTTCTCCCACCAGCTCAGCGAGTCGCGCTCGGCGACGTCGGAGCCGACGGTGAGGACGACCCGGCCGGTGAAGCCGAGCGCGGCAGCGACGAAGCTGTCCACGGTCGAGGTGGTGGTGTACTGCGTCTCGCCGGTGCCGTCGCCGGTCACGCCGACCGGGACACCCGGCTCGACACCCGCGGCGAGCAGGCCGTCGCGGACGGCGGCGAGGTCACCGGCGTCCACGGCCACCGCGAAGGAGCCCTTCTGGGCGGCCGCGGCGAGCGCGTCGAAGTCCAGGTTGGTGACGTCGTCGACGTCGGCGGAGATGCGCACGCCGGGCAGCGGCACCCCGGCGTAGGCGGCGACGCCCTCGGCCTGACCGATACCGGGGATGACCTCGAAGTGCACGGCGGTCCGCGCGACCGCCTGCACCTCCTTGACCACCGAGTCGTGGCCGAACGGGTCACCGGCGACCAGGTGCACTGCCGACAGGCCGGACTTGGCCGCGGAGAGCAGCACCTTGGCGACGTCGCCGGGGGCGCCCTCGGCCGGGCTGAACTGCGCGTCCTCCTTGGCGTCGGAGCGGATCGCGCTGAGCAGGGAATCGGGCACGCCGCGGTCGTAGACCACCTGGTCGGCATCGGTCAGCGCCGCGTACGCGCGGCGGGTCAGCAGCTCCGGGTCGCCGGGTCCGGCGCCGATGAACGCGATGCGTCCGGCTGGCTTACGGGCGGTGCGGGTGGTCATTCTGTGCTCCCCATCAGGGTATCGGCTCCGGCGTCGAGGAGATCGATGGCAAGCGCCTTGCCGATCTCCGCCGCGCCGGCGGGCGTTCCGGTGCGCGACAGTCGGACGGCTCGGACACCATCCGGGCTGATCACCGCACCGCGCAGGTAAATCTCGTCACCGTCATCGCCTTCGGCGATCTCGGCGTGTGCCGCGACCGGGGCGGAGCACCCGGCCTCGAGCGTGGCAAGCATCGACCGTTCCGCCAGCACGGCGGCACGGGTCGGTGCGTGATCGAGAGCGGACAGCAACTCGATCAGGTCGGTGTCGTCGGCCCGGCACTCCACGGCCAGCGCACCCTGAGCCGGGGCGGGCAGCATGAGCATCGGGTCGAGCGTCTCGGTGATCTCCGCCGATCGGCCGAGGCGCGCCACACCGGCCCGGGCGAGAACGACGGCATCGAGGTCGGCCTCGGGTCCGAGTACCCGGGCGATGCGCGAGTCGACGTTCCCTCGGATCGGCGTGACCTGCAACTCTAGGCCCAAGGCGTGCAGTTGCGCGATTCGGCGCACCGCACCGGTACCGATGGACGATCCCGGCGGCAGCTCCGCCAGCGTCAGACCGTCGCGGGCGATCAGGGCGTCACGGGGGTCCTCACGCGGCGGGATCGCGGCGATGTGCAGCTGCGGATGCGCGGCCGTGGGCAGGTCCTTGTACGAATGGACGGCGAAGTCGATCTCGTCGGCCAGCAGCGCGTCACGCAGCGCGGACACGAACACACCGACGCCGATGCGGGCGATCGGGGCACTGGACCGGTCGCCCGGTGTGACGATCCGGACCAGCTCGACCTGGCGGCCGGTCGCGGCGGTCAGGGCGTCGGCCACCATCTGGGACTGGGTGAGCGCCAGGGCGCTGCCCCGGGTGCCAAGGCGAAGCGCGGTCATGAGCGGCCTCCGATCTCGGGTACGGCGTCCGCGTGCGTGGCGAGCGGGACATCGAGGTCGAACAGCTCGCGGAGCAGGGCCGCGTACTGGTCACCGCCGGGTTCGGCGGCGAGCTGACGGACCCGCACGGTCGGCGAGTGCAGCAGCTGCTGGACGACCCGGTGCAGGGTACGGGAAACGTCGGCCCGCTGCTCCTCGGTGAATTCCGGCCGCCGGGACATCAGCTTGCGCATCTCGGCGGAGACGACCTCCTCGGCCCGGGTCCGCAGAGCGGCCACGGTGGGGGCGATCTCGGCGCCGCGCAGCCAGCCGAGGAAGTTGTCGACCTCGACGGCGACGATCTGCTCGACCGCCGCGGTCTCGGCGGCCGCCGGGTTGCTGCGGCGGCTGTTGGCCAGGCTGTCGATGTCGACGATGAGCACGCCGGGCAGGCCGACGGCGTCGGGCGCCACGTCGCGGGGCACGGCCAGGTCGAGGACGACCAGCTCCTTGCCGGCGCGTTCCAGGCGTGCCCGGGTCAGCACGGGCTCGGTGGAGGCGGTCGCGCACACCACGATGTCGACCTCGCGCAGCACCTCGTCGAGCTGCTCGATCGGGACCGCGATCGCGCCGTAGGCCTCGGCGAGCCGGTCGGCCCGCTCGTGGCTGCGGTTGGTGATCCGTAGCGGACCGACGCCACTGCGGGTCAGCGTGGCGACCGACAGCGCGCCCATGGCGCCGGCGCCCACGACCAGCGCGGAACGGCCGGTGAGGTCGCCACCCAGGTGCTCGGCGGCGACATCGAGGGCGGCCGTCACGACGCTCTGGCCCGCCTTGTCGATGCCGGTCTCGGCGTGTGCCCGCTTGCCGACCCGCAGCGCCTGCTGCATCAGCTCGTGCAGCAGGCGGCCGGCCGAGTCGACCTCGGTGGCGGAGTGGTACGCGTCGCGAAGCTGCCCGAGGATCTGCGCCTCGCCGACGACCATCGAGTCGAGGCCGGACGACACCCGGAACGAGTGGCGGACCGCCGCCTCGCCGTAGTGCACGTACAGGTGGCCGGCGAGCTCGCTGGCCGGGATGCCGGAGTGCTCGGACAGCACGTTGCAGATGTCGCCGAGGCCGCCGTGGAAACCGCTGACCGCCGCGTAGACCTCGACCCGGTTGCAGGTGGAGACGACGACCGCCTCACCCACGTACGGCTGCGCGACGAGACGCTGCAGCAGCTCGGGGACGCCGGACTCGGGAATGGCGAGGCGTTCCAGGACCGCGACGTCAGCCGTGCGGTAGGACGCGCCGATGCTGAGGAGATTCACGAACCGACCGCCTCCTGATCGCCGTTGGCCACTGCGGGTGCCCGGCCGCCGGGCAGCGCGGTCAAGGACGCTTTGCGGTGCTCGTGAAAAGAAAGGATCTGCAGCTCGATGGCGAGATCCACCTTACGGACATCGACGTTGGACGGCACCGACAAAACCCCCGGGGCGAAGTTGAGGATGCTTGTCACACCTGCCGCGACCAGCGCGTCGGCGACCGCCTGGGCGGTGCCGGGCGGAGTGGCTATCACACCGATCGCGATGGACTCCTCCACCGCGACCCGCTCCAGATCGTCGATGTGCCGCACGGCGAGGCCGTTTATCTCCTCGCCCACCTTCTTCGGGTCGGCGTCGAAGAGCGCCACCACCCGGAAGCCGCGGCTGGCGAATCCGGCGTAGCCGGCCAGCGCGTGACCGAGGTTGCCGACGCCGACCAGGCAGACCGCACGGTTCTTGTCGAGACCCAGGATGTACTCGATCTGGTCGATGAGCAGCGCGACGTCATATCCGACGCCGCGAGTGCCGTACGACCCCAGGTGCGAAAGATCCTTGCGGAGCTTGGCCGAGTTGACCCCGGCGGCCGCGGCGAGTCCCTCGCTGGAGACCGTCTCGGCGCCCGTCTCGGCGAGGTGATGGAGGGCGCGCAGGTACTCCGGAAGTCGCGCGATGGTCGCCTCCGGGAGATCCGGGAAGGCCGGGACGCCATCGGCTCCGCCGGGCGTGCTTCCGTGACGCTGCTGGCTCATCTGACTCCGTGCCGACGAGGCGAACCTGCGGTGAGCCCTGTCTGTGCGATACCGGTGAAACCCTCGTGGGGTGGCTGTGGTAGCGGGGCTCGTCGGAGTCACAGAGTAGGCGCTTGTGAAGGCGTGCACAAATCGCGATCTTGTCGGGACAATTGGACAAGATCGACCCGGCTGTGTTAGTCGGGCCGACCTGTCGAGTATTACCGCTCCTACCCCGCCAGGGCCACTCAGCTCAGAGTGACATGGCCATCTTTACCGCCTCTACCAGCGTGTCGGCGACCGGACGGCCGGATTCACGCAACCGTGCGGGATCGGTGAACCCGCCGGCGTAGAGCACCGCCCGGCCCCCGACCGACTCGGCCGCGTCGGCGTCGTCGAGCGAATCGCCGATCATCACCACGTCGGCGCCGGCCACGCCGAGCTCGGCCAGGTGGGCGGCTAGGTGTGCGGCCTTGAACCCGCCGCCCAGCTCGGCCTGCAGCCCGTCGATCCGGGCGAACAGGCCGCTCAGCCCGTAGCTGTCGACCGCCGGGACCAGCTCGTGGTGGAACCACATGGACAGCAGCGACTGGCTGCCCGGCCAGGCCTTGATGGCGGCCTGCGCGTCGGCGGCCAGTGAGACGTCGGTCAGTCCCACGCGGTACGCGTCGTGGAAGATCTGGTCCAGACGGCCGAACTCCTCCTCGTCGATCGCCCGGCCGAGCATCTCCGCGTAGAAGTCGGCGACCGGACGCCGGAAGGCCCGCCGGTGCTCGTCCGCGTCCACATCACGGCCGCCGGCCGAGGCGAAGGCGACGTTGCTCGACGACACGACCAGATGAAGATCGTCGAGAAGGGTTCCGTTCCAGTCCCAGACGAGATGCTTTTCAGTCACCCGCCAGAACCTACAGGCGGGGCTCACCGGGCTGTCGAGCCAAATCCCGGAGCAGGCGCTCCTCCTCGATCCGCCAGTAGCCGTGCTCCTTGCCGTCCAGCAGCAGCACGGGCACGCGATCGCCGTACTCACGCTCGAGTTCGATGTCGGAGTCCACGTCGACCTTGCGCCACCCACCGGGCGCGATCCGGTCCAGCGTCTGCTCGGCAACCTCGCACAGGTGGCAGCCCACCCGGCTGATCAGAGTCAGTCTCACAGGTCCCTCTTCCGTACCTTGCCGATCACCGTTCGCGGCAACCCGTCCACCAGCTCGACACCGGGCAGCTTGAACCGGGCCAGCCGGGTTGCGCAGTACACCTGCAGCTCGGTCGGGGTGGGCGCGGGGTCACCGATGACGGTGACGTACGCGTGCGGCCGCTGCCCGGTCACGGTGTCCGGCACCCCGACCACGGCCACCCCGGTCACCCGCGGATGCGCCATCAGCACCCGTTCGATCTCCGCCGGGTAGACGTTGAAGCCGTTCACCAGGATCAGCTCGCCGATCCGATCGACCAGCACCAGGTCGCCGTCGCCGTCGGCGTACGCCACGTCCCCGGTGGGCCACCAGCCGTCCGGCCCGGGGCCCTCGCGACCGTCCGGCCAGTACCCGAGGAACAGGTTGGGGCCGCGCACCACGATCTCGCCGGGGTCGGTGCCGGCCGACCCGGCGACCTCCAGGTCCTCGTCGACCGAGGCGGTGCCGTCGCGCCACAGCTCGGATCCGGAGCTCGTCCGCAGCAGCAGTTCGACGCCGGGCAGCGGCCGGCCGATCGAGCCCCGCTTGTCCCGGTCGCTCACCGCGGTCGTGGTCAGCACCGGGGCGGTCTCGGTCAGGCCGTACCCGATCAGGATGGCCCTGCCGGTCAGTTCGCGGAAGCGCGTCGCGACGCCGGTGTCCAGCGGCGCCGCGCCGCACACCGCTGTCCGCACACCACGCAGCGCCTCGGCTGCTCCGGGCCGCCCGAGCCAGGCCTGATACATCCCCGGCACCCCGACCGCGACGGTCACCGAGTGCCGTGCGATCAGTTCGAGGGAGTCCGCCGGGTCGAAACGCTCGGCGAGCACGCCGGTCGCCGCGTGGTGTGCGACGCTGCCGAGCCCGGTGTTCAGCCCGTAGGCATGGAAGAACGGCACGGCGAGCAGTACCACGTCGTCCGGGCCGACCACCGGTGGATCGATGCGATCCAGCTGGTCATGGTTGGCGGCGAGTGCGGCGTGGGTGAGCATCGCGCCCTTCGGACGCCCGCTGGTGCCCGAGGTGTAGAGCAAAACCGCAAGATCATTACTTTTCGGTACAGCTGGCGTGTCGCCCGTTCCCGCGGTGTCCGGCGGTCCGTCCACGATCAGTGCGGCGCCGGAGTCGGTGATCGCGTGCTCGCGCTCGTCGGCGGTGTAGCCGGGGTTGAGGGGCACCGCGACACGGCCGGCGCGCAACGTTCCGAAATAGACGACGACGAACTCGACGGTGTTGCCGAGCAGCAACGCCACTCGATCGCCGGGGGCGGTGCGGGAAGCGATCCAGCGGGCGGCAGCGGACACCCGGGTGTCCAGTTCCGCCCAGGTGACGACGGTGTCGCCGGCGATCAGTGCGAGCCGGTCGGGGCGACGTCCGGCGGCCTCGGCGACCGGGTCACGGGCGGGTTCCTCCACGAGGCCCGAGTCTGGCACAAACGGCTCCCGACCGGGGTGTCGGACAGGCGGTCCGTCCGGGATGCGGCTTGTTCCGCCATGGTGACCTTGACGAGGGTTGCCGTGATCTGCGCGTTTCGCGGCTTTGCGCTCAGCGCACACGGTGTGCGACTCCTCGTGTCCGAAGTCGGCAATACTTCCGCTCTGTGTAACGGAATACACACCAACGGGTGAAGCAGGCTGGCACTCTTGCCGGTTGCTCACCCATTTTGTTGTGATTGACCACTTTGTTCTGAGTGACCGACCCTCATCCCGAGGAGGCCGCTGTGCCCTACAAAGCACGGAATTACGGTGAATTCACGTCTGGCGGGACGGATTCACTGTCGCCGGAGGCCCGCCGGGCTGAGGAGGCGCAGTGACTCATGTGTACGCGGACGACTCGTACCACCGCGATGTCATCGCGGCCCGGCACGCGCTGACCGAGGGCCTGAACGCCCTGCGGGATTCAGGAGGGATGATCGTCAACGCCATCCGGGGCGACAGCTCCAAGCAGACCGGCAGCCGGCGCCCGTTGAACGGACCGCCCGCCGTCGCGTCACCGCACGCCGGCAAGGGCAACGGAGGCGGCCGGGCCGGCGCACCACGGCCACCGGCGCAGCCCACCGCGGGCCAGCGCTCCAACATCGGTGAGGGCGAGACCGTCGCCGGCGACCACACCGTGGTCCTCCCGACCCAGAGCACCACCGGCCCGCCGACCGAGTCCGCGCCACCCAAGGCCAGGCCCGACCGGGGCGACCCCGCGGCCGAGGTGTGGGCCCTGGTCGAACGCGCCCAGGCCGGCGAGGCCGAGGCTTTCGGCCTGATCTACGACCGTTACGTCGACACGGTCTTCCGGTTCGTCTATTTCCGCGTGGGCAACCGGCAGCTCGCCGAGGATCTCACCTCGGACACGTTCCTGCGTGCGCTCAAGCGCATCGGCAGCTTCACCTGGCAGGGCCGCGACCTCGGCGCCTGGCTCGTCACCATCGCCCGGAACCTGGTCGCCGACCACTTCAAGTCAGGCCGTTACCGCCTCGAGGTGACGACCGGCGACGTGCTCGACGCCGACCGCGAGGACCGGGGCCCGGAGGGCAGCCCGGAGTCCGCGGTGGTCGACCACATCACCAACGTCGCCCTGCTCACCGCGGTCAAGCAGCTCAACCCGGAGCAGCAGGAATGCATCGTGCTCCGGTTCCTGCAGGGCTTCTCGGTCGCCGAGACCGCGCAGACCATGGGCAAGAACGAGGGTGCCATCAAGGCCCTGCAGTACCGGGCGGTCCGCGCCCTGAACCGGCTCCTGCCCGACGGGTTCCAATCTTGATCGCACACCCGAAGATGTCGATCTCCGATACCCGATGGCAACGCCTCGCACCCGTAACCGGGGCCGCGTGTCGCGCGTTTGTCCGGATGCGACCCGGGACCGTGGCACACGGTCCGGTCGCCGACGCCGGCCCGCAGGCCGGCGAGACAGTCACGAGCGAGGGGAGGTGCCCACGGTGAAGTTCGCATTCCCGAACTCCCGGAGTGCCGAGCGCTTCGCGGAACTTATCGACGACGCCGGTGGCGCCCGTCGGCACCACAGTCGTGGGCAGGCCGACGAGGAGATCAACCGGCTGGTCGCCATAAGCAACCGGCTCTCCACTGCCGGGCCCGGCGCACCGGTCGACTCCGAGTTCCGCGTCGGCCTGCGCGCCATGCTGGTCGCCACGGCCGAGCGGGACGGCATCGGGCGGACCGCCGCCGAAGCCGATCCCGAACCCGTCGTCGAACCCGCCGGCCGCCGTTCACTGTTCGGCCGCCGGATCCGGGCCCGCGGGGCGATCGTCATCGGTGTCGCCGCCGGTGCGATGGCCGTGTCGGGGATCTCCGCGGCGAGCGAGAGCGCGTCGCCAGGCGACGCCCTCTACAGCGTCAAACGCCAGACCGAGCGCGCCCAGCTGGCGATCGCCGGATCCGACGTGACGCGGGGGCAGCTGTCGCTGGACTTCGCTCGGACCCGGCTCTCCGAGGCGGTCGCGATGGCCGGTGACGAGCCGGAGTTCGCGCTGGTGCTGGACGACATGGACGCCGACACCCGCAAGGGAGTCCGGCTGCTCACCACGTCGGCGGTGTCCCAGCGCAACGGCAAGCCGCTGGCAACACTGGACGACTTCGTCGGTGACCAGCGCGGTACGTTCGCGCCGGCCCTGGAGAAGCTCTCCGCGGCCAACCGCGAGCGGGCGACCGTGTCGCTGGGCCTGCTGAAGGACGTCGTCGACCGTGCCGAGGCCCTGCGATCCGGACTGGGCTGCGACAAGGTCACCACGGCCGGTTCCGACGCGCTCGGGCCCAAGCTGCGCGACTGCCCGGCCACCGATGACGGTGACACCGCGGCGACGTCACCGCAGGGTGGTCACAGCAAGACCGGCAACCGGCAGAACGGCCAGGCCACGACGCCGAAGCCGACCAAGTCGGGCGCCACGGCGGACCCGGGAACGACCGGTCAGACCGTCGTGCCGGGCAAGTCCACCGCCCCGGGTGCGACGCCGACCGCCACGGACGGCACCGACACCCAGGCACCGGCCGAGCCCTTCGGCACGACCGACAAACCGAAGAGCGAAGAGGACGAGGGAGTCCTGGGCGGACTGCTCGGCGACCTTTTCTGATCAGGAACGGCCTGCTCGAGAACGTGGCGAGGGGCGGTGCCGGAGCTCAACACTCCGGGGCCGCCCCTCAACCGTCACTATAGGACGGACGGGTGGGCGGCTCCAGAAGATTGGCACTCACTCACGTTCACGGCCCGAAGGGGTCCGGCCGCTTCTCCAGCAACTCGTGCAGGGTCGCCTGGATCGTCTCGCGTACCTGATCGGCGAGGTTGTAGACGACCAGCGGATCGTCCGCGAACTCGGTGAGGTGCGCGGTCGGGATCGGCGGGCAGAACTCGATCAGCCACTTGCTCGGCAGCGGGACCATGCCCAGCGGCCCCAGCATGGGGAAGGTCGGGGTGACGGGGAAGTACGGAATACCGAGCAGGCGGGCCAGCGGCTTGAGGTCGGCCAGGATCGGATAGATCTCCTCGGCACCGACGATCGCGACCGGCACGATCGGGGTACCGGTGCGCAGAGCCGCCGACACGAACCCGCCGCGGCCGAAGCGCTGCAGCTTGTAACGCTCGGAGAAGTGCTTACCGATGCCCTTGAAGCCCTCCGGGAAGACGCCGACCAGCTGACCCGAGTTCATCAGGCGCTCGGCGTCCGGGTTGCAGGCGACGGTCGCACCGGCCGCCCGGGCCATCTCGCTCATCACCGGCATCCGGAAGACCAGGTCGGCACCGAGCAGGCGCAGGTGCCGGTTGTCCGGGTGCTTGTCGCGGATGGCGACGGTGAGCATCAGGGCGTCCAGCGCGATCGTGCCGGAGTGATTGCCCACCACCAGCGCACTGCCGTCAGCCGGCACGTTCTCGATGCCGAACACCTCGGTCCGGAACCAGTCGCGGTAAAGGATCTTCAGCAGCGGGTGGAAGAGGGCATCGGTCAGCTCCGGATCGAAGCCGAACTCGTCCACCTCGTACGCCCCGGCCAGTCGCCGCCGCAGAAAGGCCAGGCCGTCGGCGATCCGCTGGTCCCAGACGTCCAGGGTGGCCGCAGCGGTGGTGGGCTCCGGCGCCTGCGGCATCGGCTCGCCCTTCTCGGGAATCGGACGCCGGCCGTTGACCCGCTGCACCGGTGGTGGCTCGGGCAGCTTGAACTCGGTGTGGCCGGGCAGCATGTCGCGGTACTCGTCCTGGCTCACGGCGTCTCCCGTCCCGCAGCCGGGGAGGTCTCGGCCGCCGCGGCCCGGACCCGGCGGATGCCGTCCAGGATCGCGTTCTCGGCCGCGGCCAGCCGGTCCGCGGTCAGCGTGGAACCGTCCGCGTGTGTCTTGATGAACTCCTCGAACGCCTCGACCGTGGTACGCGGGGTGAAGCCGAACTCCCGGACCAGGCGGGTCGTGTCGACCACCCGGCCGTGGACGAAGAGGTCGATCTGGTCCATGCCGATCTGCTCGACGCCGAGGTTGCGGAGCATGGCCGCGCCGGTGGAGAGGGCCGGCTCGGGCAGCGGCAGCGAGATCCGGCCGGCCCGGCGCACGGCCTGGGAGAGCATCAGGACACCGGAGCCGGCGACGTTGAAGGTGCCCGGGTGGTCCTCGGTCACCGCGCGGTGCAGGATCTCCAGCGCGTCCTCGACGTGCACGAACTGCAGCCGAGCGTCGCGGCCGAGCACGGTCGGCACGACGGGCTGTGCGAAGTAGCGGGTCAGCGACGTCTCAGCGGACGAGCTGATCATGGGGGCGAAGCGCAGGACGGTCGCCGCGACCTCGGACCGGCGCCGGCGGAATCCGCGGACGTACCCCTCGATGTCGAGGATGTCTCGGGCGAACGCGCCACGCGGCACGGCGCGCGGCTCGGTGTCCTCGGTGAAGACCGCCGGGTCGCGGAACGAGGCGCCGTAGGCGGCGGTGGACGAACGCACCACGAGTTTGCGCAGCCCGGGCGCACCCTGGGCCGCGGCCAGCACCTGCATGGTGCCGATGACGTTCTGTTCTTTCATCGCCGCGCGGCCGCCGTGCTTCGCGTCGGGCACGCTGGTCACTGCCAGGTGCACGACGGCTTCGGCGCCGAGATCGGCGATGGCCTCGGTGGCCGCACGTGCGTCGGCCCGGATCCGCTCGACCCCCTCGAGCAGGCCCAGAAGGCGTGCAGGCGGGTCGTGCGGATCCAGACCGACGACACGGTCGATACGAGGATCCGCGGCGAGGCGGGCGGCCACCCGAGCGCCGAGAAAACGGCTGACTCCGGTGACCACGACGACGCTGGGCGGTGAGGTCACCACGGGTGCACCCTTCGATGCGCGGCCTCTAACAGACGGCAAGTGCCGCCGACAGCCGGGAATTCAACCCGGCCGGCGGTCACTTGCCGAGACGGCGACGCTGGACGCGGGTCTTGCGCAGCAGCTTGCGGTGCTTCTTCTTCGCCATACGCTTGCGGCGCTTCTTGACCACGGAGCCCATACGAAAAGCCTCTCGAGAAACCATGTTGGGTGGGCCCGGCGCACGGCCGGCCCCGGACTGGGACGGCGCCCGGAGCAGCGGCGCCATGTGCACGGCGCGCGTAGACCCGGGAACCAACCGGTCCAGCGTACCGGCACGTTCCCGTCGGGCCAACACGACCCCGGTCGTCAGGCGCTTTGCGAGAAGGCGCCGCGAAGATACTCGTGCACCGCGTGCTCGGGCACCCGGAACGAACGTCCGACCCGGACAGCGGTGAGGTCACCGCCGTGCACGAGCCGGTAGACGGTCATCTTGGAAACCCGCATCAGCGCGGCCACCTCGGCCACGGTCAGAAACCGTACCTCCGAGAGTCGTTCCTCGGTCTGGGCTGGACCCGTCATCTCGTCGCACCGATCCTCTCACTGGCACGATCCGCCGCGGCCGGTGGCTCCCGGACGCCGCGGGGACGACGTGCGTGTCATCAGAACGGTATCGATACGGCTGTGACCAACGCGATACGTTCCGTGAAATGCCCAGAAAAAGTCAAGCCCGACACGCCGGATACGTGGTGGTATGGACCTTTATTTCCGAGACGTCACCGCGCGTGCCAGGAAGCCCACGTTCGCCGGGCGGTCGGCGAGACGGCGCATCAGGTAGCCGTACCACTCGGCGCCGTACGGCAGGTAGATCCGCACCGTGTGGCCGTTGCCCAGCAGCCGGGACTGCTCCTCGGGGCGGACGCCGTAGAGCATCTGGAACTCGTACTCCGCGGGGGAACGGTCGAACCAGCGGGCCCGGTCCTCGGCGATCGCGATCAGCCGCGGGTCGTGGGTCGCCACCATCGGGTAGCACTCCCCCGACATCAGGATGTTCAGGCAGCGCACGAACGACTTGTCCACGTCGAGCGCGGACTGGAACGCCACCGACTCCGGCTCCGCGTAGGCGCCCTTGCACAACCGCACCCGCGAGCCGGCCGTGGACAGTTCCCGGCAGTCCCCCTCGGTCCGGCGCAGGTGCGCCTGCAGAGCGGCGCCGGTCGACGGGTAGTCGCGGCGCAGCTCGACGAGGGTCTCCAGGGTGGCGTCCGTGGAGACGTGATCCTCGGCGTCCAGCGTGACGGTGGTGCCGGCCTCCGCCGCCGCGGCACAGACGGCGCGCGCGTGCTCGTACGCCAATTTCTCGTCGATCCTCTGGCCGAGGGCCGAGAGCTTCACGCTGACCTCGACCGCCGGAGTGAGTCCGGCGCCCTTGAGCCGTCCGAGGACCGAGAGGTACTCGTCGCGGGCGGCCACCGCCTGCTCTATGGTCCGGGTGTCCTCACCCAGATGATCGAGACTGACGGTCAGGCCGTCGTCGGCCAACTCGCGACTGACCTGCAGAACCTCGTCGGTGCTCTGCCCGGCGACGAAGCGCTGCACGATGCCGCGGCTGACCGGGGCGGACTCGACAAGGCGCCCGATCCGGGCGGAGCCGGCCGCGGCGAGAAACAGGGAACGGAGCATGCGCCGAGCGTAACCTTCGGACCTGGTCCGGACGCCGGGCAACACATACGTGCCCCATCGGGCCCGGTGCGGCTACCGTTGTCGGGTGAACTTCGATGCGTACGCCCGGACCGCGATCGACCTCGTCAACGCGGGCCTGGACGATCTCGCCGGGTTGCGGGCCCTGTTCTCCGGCGAGCAGGCATACATGCGCGACCAGGTCGCCGAGAAGGACCTGGTGACGTTCCGCCGCGCCCAGCGCCGGCTGCGTGAGGTCTTCGAGTTCGGCACCACCGGACAGGACAACGAGGCCGTGCGCGAGTTGAACGGCCTCCTCGAGGCGTACCCGGTGCAGCCACGCATCTCCGGTCACGACGCGAGCGACTGGCACATGCACGTGACCAGCCGCGGTTCCTCGGTCAGCGCCGAGTACCTCGCGGGCGCCGTCTGGGGCCTGTCGGTCTGGCTCTGCGAGTACGGCAGCGCCCGGTTCGGCATCTGCGCCGACGAACGCTGCGGCAACGTCTATCTCGACACGTCGTCCAACAACTGCCGCCGCTTCTGCTCGGAGCGCTGCGCGACCCGGTCGCACGTGGCGGCGCACCGCGCCCGCAAGCGCGCCGCGGAGAACCTCACCCCTGCGTGACCGCTTTGCTCGGCTCGAGGTGCAGCCGGGCGAACTCCAGCGCCTCACGCAGGTCAGCCTCACGGGCCGGCCGGCTCGCCGCCTTGCGCGTGTTGATCTCGAGCGCCACCGAGCCGGTGAACCCGCGGCCGGCCAGCGATCGCAGCAGTTCGGCACAGGGCTGATTGCCCCGGCCCGGCACCAGGTGCTCGTCGCGGCCCTCGCCGGTCCCGTCGCCGAGGTGCACGTGCCGCATGCCGGCGCCCATCCTGTCGGCCATCTCCAGCGCGTCGATGCGGCTGGCGGCACAGTGCGAGAGATCGAGCGTGTAGGCGTCGAAGCCGGTCTCGGTCGGGTCCCAGCCGGGGTTGTAGGGCACCACCCAGCGGCCGGCCATCTTGACCGGGAACATGTTCTCCACCGCGAAGGTCAGATCCGGGTGCCGGCCACGGACCCTCATCAGGCCCTCGGCGAAGTTGCGCGCGTAATCACCCTGCCAGCGGAACGGCGGGTGCACGACCACGGTCGGCGCGCCGAGCGTCTCGGCGAGCTGGGCGGCGCGGGACAGCCGCTCCCACGGGTCGGAGCTCCACACCCGCTGGGTCACGAGCAGGCAGGGGGCGTGCACCGAGAGGACCGGCACGTCGTAGTGGTCGGCCAGCCCCTTGAGGGCGCCGGCGTCCTGGCTGACGGCGTCGGTCCACACCATGACCTCGAGACCGTCGTAGCCGACCGTGGCCGCCATCTCGAACGCCGCCGCGGTCGGCTCCGGGAAGACCGAGGAGCTGGAGAGAAGCACGGGTACGCGGGAAGTCACGCCCCCAAGCGTAGCCGCGTGCAACAGGGCCGGATATATCAGCTCTAAACGGTCATGATCCACCGGTGGGCGTACGCTGAGCCGGATGAGCCGCGCGACACCACGCCGGGAAGTACCGCTCGACTTCCCTCGCGAGTGGATCGAGTTCCTCGATCCCGCCGACGAGCAGCACCTGGTCCGGGCCGACCTGACGTGGCTCCTCTCCCGCTGGACCTGCGTGTTCGGCTCCGCGTGCCGGGGCATCCTGCCGGGCCGCGCCGAGGACGGCTGCTGCTCGCACGGGGCGTTCTTCACCGACGCGGACGACGAGAACCGGGTGAAGGCGGCGGCAGCGAAACTCACGCCGCAGACCTGGCAGCACTACCGTCGCGGGTTCAAGAATTACACCGAGGTGGACACCGTCGACGGCAGCAAACCCGCGCGACGTACGGCCACCCGCTCCGCCGACGGCCCCTGCGTGTTCCTCAACGAGGCCGGCTTCGAGGGCGGCGGTGGCTGCGCCCTGCACGCGCAGGCGCTGCGGGACGGTGTGCATCCGCTCAAGTACAAGCCGGACGTCTGCTGGCAGCTCCCCGTCCGCCGCGAGCAGGACTGGATCACCCGCCCGGACGGCACGAAGCTGCTGCAGTCCACGTTGAGTGAGTTCGACCGGCGCGGCTGGGGGCCGGGCGGCCACGATCTGGCCTGGTGGTGCACATCGTCGCCGGACGCTCACGTGGGGACCGAGCCGATGTATGTCACCTACGGCCCGGAGCTGACCGAGCTCGTCGGGGTGGCGGCTTACGAGAAGCTGGCCGAGCTCTGCGCGAACCGGCTCAGGGCCGGCCTGGTCGCCATCCACCCGGCAAGCGCCGAGAAGCGTCGGGTGACCCGATCACGGGCGGGCCACCCGACCACTCCATAGTCCCATGACAGGATGTCAACAGGCAAGGATTGATCACGGTTCGAATTTGTAGCCGAGTCCTCGAACGGTGACGATGTAACGCGGCGCCGACGGCTCCGGCTCCACCTTGGAACGCAACCGCTTGACGTGCACGTCCAGGGTCTTGGTGTCACCGACGTAGTCGGCGCCCCACACCCGGTCGATCAGCTGGCCGCGGGTGAGCACCCGGCCGGCGTTGCGCAGCAGCAGTTCGAGCAGCTCGAACTCCTTCAGCGGCAGCTGCACCCCACCGCCGTCGACCGTCACGACGTGGCGTTCGACATCCATCCGGACCGGGCCGGCCGCCAGGGTCGGCGTGGTGACCTCGGCAGCCTCGGTGCCCTGCCGGCGGAGCACCGCACGGATCCGGGCGACCAGCTCACGAGGCGAGTACGGCTTGGTGACGTAGTCGTCCGCACCGATCTCCAGACCGACGACCTTGTCGATCTCGCTGTCCCGGGCGGTCACCATGATGATCGGTACCGCCGAACGCTGCCGCAACTGCCGGCACACCTCGGTACCGGACATCTCCGGCAGCATGAGGTCGAGCAGCACGATGTCGGCGCCGGTCCGGTCGAACTGCGTCAGGGCGGAGGTCCCGGTCGCTGCGACCGACACCTCGAAACCCTCTTTGCGCAGCATGTACGACAGGGCGTCGGAGAACGACTCCTCGTCTTCGACCACGAGCACGCGGGCCAATGAAGTTCCTTCCGTCGTCGGTGGATGGGCTCAGCGCCCGGCCACACCGGACTCGATCTCAATCGCCGTCGGTGACGACGAGGGGGCTTCCGGGGGTCGCGCCGGTAGGCGCAGGGTGAACGTAGAACCGTCACCGAGTGAACTGGTCACGTCGACGCGGCCGCCGTGGTTGGTGGCGATGTGCTTGACGATGGCGAGGCCCAGGCCGGTGCCGCCGGTGGACCGGGAACGGGCCTGATCAGCGCGGTAGAACCGTTCGAAGACGCGCTCGACGTCCTGCGGGGCGATACCGATGCCCTGGTCCGTGACGTCGATCTCGATCCAGTCGTCGCTGTTACGCATGGTGATCGAGACCTTGGTGTCCTCGCCCGAGTACGCGATGGCGTTCTCGACCAGGTTGGTGACGGCGGTGGCGATCTGGCTGTCGTTGCCGTACGCCATGGTGCCCTTGGCCCCGTCGTACGTGATCTCGATGCCCTTCGCCGACGACGTCGTCCGGGTGCGGTCGACCACCTCGGCGATCACCCAGTCCAGCGAGACCGGCTCCGGGTTCGGCAGCGGCTCCGCACCCTGCAGCCGGGTCAGCTCGAGCAACTCGTTCACCAGACGCCCCATCCGGGCGGACTCGTGATGGATGCGCTCGGCGAAGCGCCGCGCCGCCAGCAGGTCCTCGGACTGCGACTCAAGAGCCGCCTCGGGCAGTTGCGTGGCGTCGAGCAGCGCCTCGGCCAGCAGCTGGAGCGCGCCGATCGGAGTCTTGAGCTCGTGACTCACGTTCGCCACGAAGTCACGGCGGACCCGGGCCAGCCGGTGCGCCTCGGTCACGTCCGCGGCCTCGACCGCGACGTGGGTCGCGTTCAGCGCCACGGCCCGCAGGTGCAACCCGAGCGGGGCGTGCCCGCCGCCGGCCCGGCCCCGCGGAAGATCGAGCTCGACCTCCCGGCGTACACCGGTGCGCCGGACCTGACCGGCCAGGGTGCGCAGGATCGGATGGGCCGCGATGGTGCCGGGAGCCCCGCCGGAACGGAGCAGCCCCATCGCACGGGCGGCCGGGTTGACCAGCACCGGATGGTCGTCCGCGTCGAGGACGACGACACCCACCCGTAGCGAGTCGAGACTCTTGCGGCCGAGCCCTTTCAGGCCGTGTTTGCCCGCCGGGCGGTCGTCGTCCGGTTCGATGGCGGTTCTCCCCTCCGGGGACCCGCCCAGGACCGATCCACCCGGTCGGCGAATCCGGGCAAGGACCAGCCCCGCTCCCACACCGACGGCGAGCGCGGCAGAAACCATGCCGACGGCGTATTCCCACTCCACCCCGCGATCGTAGGGTCATTGTTTACCTGAACCACAGGGCCATTACGGCAAATCGGGCGCACGTCGAATAATGTTCACCACCAGGCCCGCCCTCGTTCACCGGTGTTCATGTTGCGGCTGTCCCACGCCCATAGCCTGGGTCGCGGCACAACGGCCGCCGCCAGGGAAAGAGGACTTGAGGACATGCGCGAGGAGTACCAGGCCGATCTGGTCGAGGTGAGCCGCCTGCTGGTGACGATGGCGGAGTCGGTCCGCGCGGCGCTGCGCAAGGCGACGTCGGCGCTGCTGACCGCCGACCTGAAGGCCGCCCAGTCGGTCATCGAACGCGACTCCGAGGTCGACGCGATCTACGAGCAGGTCGAGCTGAAGGTCGCGGACACCATCGCCCGGCAGGCGCCGGTCGCGTCCGACCTGCGACGCGTCATCACGGCGCTGCACATCGGCGCCGACCTGGAGCGGATGGGCGACCTGGCCGAACACGTGGCGAAGACCGCCGCCCGGCGTCACCCGTCACCGGCCGTGCCGGCCGAGCTGCGGCCCACGTTCAAGGGGATGGCCGAGGTCGCCGACCAGATGGCCGAGAAGATCACCACACTGATCGCCAAGCCGAACGCCGAGGGCGCGGCCCAGCTCGAGTCCGACGACGACGCGATGGACGACCTCGAGCGCGCCCTCTTCAAGATCATGCTGGCCGACGACTGGCCGTACGGCGCGGAGACCGCGATCGACGGCGCCCTGCTGGGCCGCTTCTACGAGCGCTACGCCGACCACGCCGTCAACATCGGCGAGCACCTGATCTACCTGGTCACGGGCGAGACGGTGGTCAGCGAGGACTGAGGTCGATCTCGGGCGCGAGCCCGGAGATCCGGGAGCCGGGGCACCACGGGGGTGTCCCGGCTCCCGTCGTTGTTACTTCTTGCCCTGGTTGGCCACCGCCGCGGCGGCCTCCTTGGCGGCTACCGGGTCGAGGTAGGTGCCGCCCTTGGTGATGGGGCGCAGGTTGTCGTCCAGGTCGTAGCGCAGCGGGATGCCGGTCGGGATGTTGAGGCCGGCGATCGCCTCGTCGGAGATGTCGTCGAGGTGCTTCACAATCGCGCGCAGCGAGTTGCCGTGCGCCGCGACCAGGACCGTCTTGCCGGCACGCAGGTCGGGGACGATCGCGTCGTACCAGTAGGGCAGGGCCCGCACCAGCACATCCTTCAGGCACTCCGCCTTCGGCAGGGTCTCCGGGGCGAGGTCGGCGTAACGCGGGTCGCCGCCCTGGGAGTACTCCGAGTCCGCCTCGATCGGCGGCGGCGGGACGTCGTACGACCGGCGCCAGAGCATGAACTGCTCCTCGCCGTACGTCTCCAAAGTCTGCTTCTTGTCCTTGCCCTGCAGGGCGCCGTAGTGGCGCTCGTTGAGGCGCCAGTGACGCTTCACCGGGATCCAGTGCCGGTCCGCGATGTGCAGCGCGATCTCACTGGTCCGGATCGCACGCCGAAGAAGGCTGGTGTGCACCACGTCGGGCAGCACCCCCTGCTCCTTGAGAAGCTCGCCGCCACGCCGGGCCTCACCCTCACCCTTGGCGTCCAGGTCCACGTCGACCCAGCCGGTGAAGAGGTTCTTGGCGTTCCACTCGCTGTTGCCGTGCCGCAGCAGCACCAGTGTTCCAGTCATGACCACATCTTCCCCCGAGCCGTGGCCGCCTGTGCGGGCCACCCGGTACGTGTCCGCCACCACACCGAAACCCGCTTGCGCCGCAACGTCGGATGTAAGGGAATAAACGGCGCCGACTACTTACGGGGAGACGATCGTGCGAGGTTGGTTACGGCAGGCCGCCGGTGGACTGCCCCGGCAGTTCTGGTTCCTGTGGACCGGCACCCTGATCAACCGGGTCGGATCGTTCGCGGTGCTCTTCCTGAGTATCTACCTGACCGCCGAGCGCGGGTTCTCGCAGAGCCAGGCCGGCCTGATCCTGGGCTTCTACGGTGTCGGCGGCGCCATCGGCACGCTCGGCGGCGGCGTCCTGGCCGACCGCTGGGGACGTCGCCCGACCATGCTGATCGCACAGTTCGGCGCGGCCGCGCTGATGCTGGCCCTGGGGTTCGCGCAGACGTACCCGCAGATCGCCGTGGCGACCTTCCTCCTCGGCCTCTTCTCCGAGGCGGTCCGGCCGGCCTTCTCGGCCATGATGATCGACATCGTGCCGGAACGGGACCGGGTCCGGGCGTTCTCGCTGAACTACTGGGCGATCAACCTGGGTTTCGCCCTCGCGGCCGTCATCGCGGGCTTCGCCGCGAAGGTCGACTACCTGCTGCTCTTCGCCGGCGACGCGGCCACCACGCTGATCACCGCGACCATCACCGCGATCTTCCTGGCTGAGACACGTCCGGCCCGGAGCCCGGGGCGCAAGGCGGAGCCCGGCGGCCTCGGCACGGCGCTGCGCGACGGCAACTACGCGGTCTACCTGCTGCTCACCTTCATCGTGGTGCTGGTCGTCCTGCAGCACCTGTCGACACTGCCGATCAGCATGCTGGCCGACGGGCACACCGCCGCCACATACGGCACGGTCATCGCGGTGAACGGCGTTCTGATCGTCTCCGGTCAGCTCTTCGTCCCGAAACTGATCGAGGGCCGGGACAGCGCCAAGGTCCTGGCGGTCGCGGCACTGCTGATGGGTTCCGGTTTCGGGCTGGTCGCTCTTGCCGAGACCCCCATCATGTACGCCTTGACAGTGATCATCTGGACGCTGGGCGAGATGCTGCAGTCCCCCAGCAACGCGGCCACCGTGGCAGCCCTGGCCCCGCCCAGCCTGCGCGGCCGGTACCAGGGCCTCAACTCGCTCGCCTGGTCCGCCGGCACCGCGCTGGCCCCGATCCTGGGCGGCCTGGTCCTGCAGAAGGCCGGTGGCGCCGTGCTCTGGGGCGGTTGCTTCGTCCTGTGCGTCGTGGTCGCGGCGGGTCACCTGACGGCCGGTCCGGCCAGGGCCCGGCGGGCGATGCGGCTGCGGATCGCGCAGGAGGAGGAGTCCGCTCGCGCGGAGGCCATCGCCTGAAGATCAACCCCGGCTGTGTCGCCTTGGCGGGAAAGCGGATTTCTGCAGTCGTCGTGCCCATTAGCCGGGGTGCATCGACAGAAAGCGATCCGAGCATGACCAATAAGTGAACGGCAGAAACAAGCCGGAAACAAAAGCGCCGGCGGCGGCGGGCGACACCCATCCCCATAGGCGCCGCCCGCACTTACCGCCGGTCTCGGGTCGCGCCGTCCCCCAACGGCTCATGCCACCCGTCCCCAAACGCCGATCCGCGGCGATCATTGCTGATCGACCCGTTCCCCGAACTAACGGCTCGGCGTCCATCGACCACGCTAGTTGGGGCGTGCAACCCTCACAAGCCGATTTCGTGTCGACATCTGTCTCAACCGTCACATTCACCAACTACCAACCGATCGGACGAGTACCCAATCACTCTTCCGGGTTCTCTCGGATGGGAAGAAATCACGACAACTACCGTTCAGTAACCCGGCAGCGGCAAATGGGCGCACGAGTCTAGACGGCCGTCGAACCAGACTCCCAGAGCTCCAGGGAATCCTCAGGACATCGCCAGGAGACTGGCAGTACCCAGGGCGCTCGCGATCCACACATCGGCGACGGACACGATCGGTGAAGAACACGATCGGATCGCGATTACCCACCGCAACACCACAATGGACCGGGCGGTACGGATAGACGGCTCTTGATGATCAGAAAGCGTCGCCGCGGGTCAGTCGGCGTCCTCCATCAGATGCCGGAACGCCTGCAGGTTCGCCGTCGACTCACCCCGTTTGACGCGCCAGTCCCATTCACGGCGGATCGACGTACCGAAGCCGATCTCCAGCATGGTGTCGAACGACTCGTCGGCATAGGTGAGCACCGATCCGAGCAACCGGTCCAGCTCGTCGGCGTCCAGGCCCTTCAGCGACACCCGTCCGGTCAGGTAGACGTCACCGGCCGTGTCGATAGAGAACGCGACGCCGTACATCCGGGCGTTACGGCGCAGCAGCCAGGCCCACAGGTCCTCGTGCCGCTCGTCGGGCCGCCGCATGACGAACGCCTCGATCCGCAGCGAGTGCTCGCCGACGATCAGGTTGCAGGCGGTCTTCAGCTTGTGCGTGCCGGGGAGCGTGACCACATAGGACCCGTCGCCGGTCGCCTCCCAGTCGAGCTCCCGCTCGGACAGGGCCCGTTCGATCAGTTCGGTCACCATGCGCAGGACGCCCTTTCGAGTCGCGCCGTGATCAGCGCCCGATGCTGTGCCACCGCGTCACGGTAGACCTGTAGCAGAGTGTCGGCCGTGCGATTCCAGGAGAACTGCGACGCGTGGACGACCGCGCCGGCGGCCAGACGGTGCCGATGGGCCGGCGCGTCGAGCAGCCGGTCCAGCACCTTCGCCCAGTCCCTCGGGTCGTGACCGTCGATGAGCACGCCGCTGACCCCGTCGCGCACCGCGGTGACCAGACCGCCGACCGCGGCCGCCACCACCGGCGTACCGCAGGCCTGTGCCTCGAGCGCCACCAGGCCGAACGACTCGTTGTAGGACGGCACCGCGACCAGATCGGCGGCCCGGTAGAGGGCGGCGAGGTCGTCGCCGGTCTGCGGGGGCAGGAACACCACCGATCCGGTCACGCCGAGCGTCGCGGCCAGCTCGATCAGCGAGGACGGCCGGTCCAGGCCGCTGCCACTCGGGCCGCCGCAGATCACCAGGGTGGCGTCGGAGCCGGAGGCCCGCATCTCGGCCAGCGCGGCGATCAGCACGTCCGGCGCCTTGAGCGGCTGGATGCGACCCACGAAGGCGATGATCCGGCCGCGCTCGGGCAGACCGAACCGGGCCCGGTCCGCCGCGCCCGGCCGGAACCGCCGCAGGTCCACGCCCGGCTCCACGACACTGACCAGGGACGGGTCGGCCTCGTAGTGGGTGATCAGGTCCTGCGCCTCGAAGCCGGTGTTGGCCACAAGCCGGTCGGACGCCGCGACCACCTGCTCCTCGCCGATCACCCGGGCCTTCGGCTCGGGCCGGTCACCGGTCGCGATGAACCTGTTCTTGACCTTGGCGAGGGTGTGCGCGGTGTGCACGTGCGGCACGCCCCAGCGCTCCCGCGCCAGCCAGCCGACCTGCCCGGACAGCCAGTAGTGCGAGTGGATCAGGTCGTAGTGGCCCGGCGGGTGCGCGGCCTCGGCCTGCAGCACGCCGTTGGTGAAGGCGCACAGCTGAGCCGGCAGCTCCTCCTTGGCCAGGCCCTCGTACGGCCCCGCGGTGACGTGACGCACGTGCACACCCGGCGCCATCTCGACGACCGGCGGCAGGTCACCGGCGGTGGCGCGGGTGAAGATCTCCACCTCGACGCCGCGCTCGGCGAGCCGCTTGGTGATCTCCACGATGTAGACGTTCATGCCGCCCGCGTCACCGGTGCCCGGTTGTTCCAGGGGCGAGGTGTGCACGGAGAGGGTGGCGATCCGGCGGGGAGTCGGCCATCCGCCGCCGGCCCGTAGCTCAGCCACGCTGACTCCCTCGTGTGTCGGATATACAGAATTGTTGTTACGCCAAGGTTCATCTTCCCCATCGGCCCACCGCGAACCACCACACAGCCGACCCGGGGTGATCCAGGTCATTGATCGCGCGGCGGGAATCTCCTCATGGACGAGAATCGGGATATGCAGAACATCGCAGTGGTCACCGGGGCATCGAGCGGGATCGGAGCGGCGACGGCACGCCGTCTGGCCGGGGAGGGATACCACGTCGTGGTCGCGGCACGGCGCGCCGACCGGCTGGAAGCGCTGGTCAAGGAGATCGGCGCGAACGCCACCGCGATCGAGTGCGACGTCACCTCCGACGATTCGGTGGCCGATCTCGCCACCGCGGTCGCCGGGCTCGGCGCTCCGGTCACCCTCCTGGTCAACAACGCCGGTGGCGCCCGCGGCGCCGACCCGGTGGAGTCCGGGTCGGTCGACGACTGGCAATGGATGTACGACGTGAACGTGCTCGGCACCCTGCGGGTCACCAAGGCTCTGCTGCCGGCATTGGAGGCGAGCGGCCGCGGCACGATCGTGACGGTCGGGTCCACGGCGGCCTTCACGCCGTACGAGGGCGGTGGCGGTTACGTCGCGGCCAAGCACGCCGAGACCGCCCTCGTCGGGACACTGCGGCTGGAACTCTGCGGCCGGCCCGTCCGGGTGATCGAGATCGACCCCGGCATGGTGCGCACCGACGAGTTCGCACTCAACCGCTTCGGCGGCGATCAGGGGCGCGCCGACTCCGTCTACGCCGGGGTGAGCGAGCCGCTGGTCGCCGACGACATCGCCGACTGCATCGCCTGGGCCGCCACCCGCCCGCAGCACGTCAACGTCGACCGGCTCGTGGTCCGGCCGATCGCCCAGGCCGCGCAGCACAAGGTGCACCGGGAGCAGTAACGGTGGTCAGGCCGATCGGTGCGATCACCCGGGGCACGACCAACCCGAACCGGCTCCGGCGGGTGGACAACTTCATCTCGTACCGATGCGGTGGGCTCTTGAAGGAAGCGGCGCAGCCGCTCGTGGTCGATCTGGGCTATGGCGCCACCCCGGTGACGGCGGTGGAGCTGCGGGACCGTCTCGCCGCCTCGGTGCGCGCCGACGTCGCGGTGGTCGGTCTGGAGATCGATCCGGTACGGGTGAGCGACGCGCTGCCGTTCGCGGACCCGCCGTGGCTGGAGTTCCGGCGCGGCGGGTTCGAGCTGGCCGGGCTCACGCCGGTGGTGGTGCGGGCGTTCAACGTGCTGCGTCAGTACGCCGAGGACGAGGTGGCCGCGGCGTGGCGGACGATGACCGCCACCGGCGCGCTGCTGGTCGAGGGCACCTGCGACGAGCTGGGCAGGATCGCCACCTGGACGGTCGTCGAGGACGGTGTCCCGTCGACGCTGACCCTGTCGGCGCGGCTGCCGGCGTTCGAGCATCCGGCGGTCTTCGCCGAACGGCTGCCGAAGGCTCTGATCCACCACAACGTGCCCGGTCATCCGGTGCACGAGTTGCTGCGGGCGCTGAGCCGGGCGTGGGAGACCGAGGCGACGCCGTTCGGGCCGAGGCAGCGCTGGCAGGCCACGGTCCGGCGGATGCGCGCCGAGGGCTGGCCGGTGCTCGACGGTCCGGCCCGGTGGCGGCTCGGCGAGCTGACGCTCCCCTGGCCCGTCCCGTCGGCCTAGTCGCCGCCGATCGCCGACTTCAGCGCCTCGAGCAGGGCGTCGGCGGTGAACGGCTTCTTCACCAGCACGTCGTCCTCGCCGATCTCGCCCTTACTGACCGCGATGTCCTTGGGCAGTCCGGAGACGAAGACCACGCCGATGCCGGGACGCAGGTCCCGGATGGTCTTCGCCAGGTCGCCCCCGGAAGCACCGGGCAGGGTCAGATCGGTGATCAACGCGTCGATCTTGCCGGGATGATCGCGGCAGATCGAGATGGCCTCGTCCTGATCGCCGGCAGCCGACGTGGTGTACCCGCGCCGCTCCAGCATGCGGCGCATGATGTCGCGCAGATCCTCCTCGTCGTCGACGACCAGGACTGTCGGCCTCTCGGCGACCGGCGCCTCGGACATCTGGGTCCTCCTCGGGCTGGGGTCGCTCTCACGCTATCCGCCCGGGTGGCCCGGCGTACGGCGTTTCGTGGCTGTGCGCCACCGCTGTCTCAGCGGCGCTGAGACAGCGGTGCGACACAGCCGGGTTTCAGTTGGTGTTGAGGTGACCGGTGTAGAGCAGGCGGTTCGGCGAGCCCTTGCCCGGGTTGCGGACCAGGCCCGAACCGGCGTTGGCGACCAGGTCGTCACGAACCTGACGGGGCGTCCAGTCCGGGTGCGCGGCGAGGGCGAGGGCGGCCGCGCCGGCCACGTGCGGCGACGCCATCGAGGTGCCGCTCATCGTCTGCACCGCAGTGTCCGAGGCCTTGCCGGCCGACTTGATGTCCACGCCGGGAGCGAAGATGTCCAGGCACTTGCCGTAGTTGGAGAAGGCGGGCCGGGCGTCGGCCGAGTCCACCGCGCCGACCGTGATCGCGTCCGGAGCCGCGGCGGGCGAGCCCTTGCAGGCGTTCTTGCTCTCGTTGCCGGCGGCGACCGCGTAGGTGACACCGCTGTCGACGGAACGCTTGACGGCCGCGTCGAGCGCCTTGCTGACCGGACCGCCCAGGCTCATGTTCGCCACGGCGGGGCGGTTGGCGTTCTTGGTCACCCAGTCGACGGCCGCGACGAAGTCGGAGAACGAGCCGGAGCCGTCACAGCCGAGCACCCGCAGGGCGACGATCTTGACGTCCTTGGCCACGCCGTAGGTGGCGCCGCCGATCGTGCCGGCGACGTGCGTGCCGTGCCCGTGGCAGTCGTTGGCGACCGCGTCGCCGTCGACGAAGTCCCACCCGTTGCCGGCCCGGCCACCGAACTCCTTGTGGCCGACCCGGACGCCGGTGTCGATCACGTACGCGGTGACCGCGGACGCGGACTTGTAGGTGTAGGACTTCGACAGCGGGAGCTTGCGCTGGTCGAGGCGGTCCAGACCCCAGGTGAGCTTCTTGGCCTGGGTGGCCTTCACGGCCGTGGTGGTGATGGTGGCGTCCTGCTCGACGAACTCGACGGACGGGTCCGCGGCCAGGCGGCGTGCCTGGCCGGCGGTGGCCTCCAGGTGGAAGCCGCGCACGGCGGACCGGTAGTCGTCGGCGACCTTGCCGCCGTACTTGCGGACCAGCTCGCTCGAAGCCTCGGAGCCGGGCTTCAGGACGACGATGTAGCTACCCGGGATGGCGCCCTCCACGCCGGCCCCGGCGATGGTTCCCACTGCGGGCGCGACCGGCGCGGCGACGGCCGGCCCGGTCAGACCCCAGAGGGTGACGGTGGCGGCGCTCGCGGCAACGGTCAGTCGGATGGACAGGCGGCGGGCGTCGTTACCGAACATATGAAGTGGGTCCTCTCGGTCGTGTTCTCAGGTCGTCTTTTCATTCCGGCCTGGGGGGCATGCCGAAAGCAGCTGAGGGCAATGTTGGAGAGGGCCGGTAGCGCCCTCGGGTTCGTGTGAGTTGTGGCCCGGTTGCACGATTCCGGCGGCCGGATCACACCTCGAACCTCTAAGCCGACCGTGCGGAGGGCCGAACTTCTCGCTGTCAGCACCGCTGCACCGCTACCGACTACCGCTACCGAGCAAGGAGAGCGATATGACCGCACTGCTGTCGCCCGAGATCGACACCGTCGGTGAGATGACCGAGCGCTGCGATCGTTGTGGGGCGGCCGCCAAGCTGGAGGTCGTGCTGACCAGCGGTGGGGACCTGGCCTTCTGCGGGCACCACGCCAACCGTCACCGCGCCGACATCGCCAAGGTGGCCAGCAAGATCCGCCTGGAGGACGGTTTCGACTGGGCGGGCAAGTAACCGCTCACCCGGGTGGCCCGCGTTATGCTCTTTCCCTCACGTCTTGGGGGTATTTGTGCATATCGCGGCGCGTGACGTGGGCAGGCTGTCCCGGCTGACCGCCGGGTGCGCCGGAGTCACGGTCGCCGTTTTCGGCGCCCTGCACACGTCCGGCACCGGGCCCGCGCCGGCCCTGATTCCGGCCGGAATCGCCCTGATGCTCCAGGTGATCCCGGTGACCGGCGTTCGTGCCGGTCGGCTACGTGCCGTGGCGGCGGCGCTGCTCGCGCTTGCCGCCACCGGCGCGGGCGCCGCCGCCCTCGACACCCATCCCGCCGCGGCGGTGGCCACCGCCCTATCCGGGCTGGCCCTGGCCTGCCTGGATCTGCGCGTGCCCCGGCAGGGCGGCGGGATCGCATTCCGGGTCGCCGACCCACTACTGCTGGGCGCCGCCATCATCGCGCTGGTCGCCCTGGTGCCCCGACTCTTCGAACCGGCCTTCCCACCCGGCCGCGGACCGGACAGCGTCATGCCGCCCTACCTGGCCGGAGCGCTGCTCTGCCTGGCCACGGGCACCATCCTGGCCCGGCCCGAGACGGGACCGCTGCACACCCTCGACGACACCGGGCCGCGCGCCGCCGTCCGTCGGCTGGCGCCCGCCCTGATCGCCGCTCCCATCGTCGCCGCCCTGGTCAGCGCGTTCGCCGCGCGGACCGGTTCAAGCCGCCCGGTGGCCGCAGTGAGCACCGGCGTGATCCTCGCCGCCCTCGCGCTGCTCGCCCTGCTCGCCTATCTCGTCCGCACTCTGGACGACGCCGACCAGCGTCAACGGCACCTCGTGGCCGAGCTGAAGGAGCGGCAGGACTTCGCACAGACCCTGCTGCAGTCGATGAACGAGGCCGTCATGGTCCTCGACGCCAATTACCGGGTCATCGACGTGAACCGCCGCTGGCGCGAGCTGACCGGCCACGACCACCCGCCCGAGGACGCGCCGCCGCTCCCGCCACCCGGCACCGGCGGCGACTGGCTGCTGCCCCGCGCCGACGGCACCGGCGTCCCGGTGCTCGCCACCATGGCGGCCATCCCGGACGCGGCCGGCACCCCACGCGGGTACGTGGCCACCTACATCGACATCGCCGAGCGCAAACAGGCCGAAGAGGCGCTCACCGAGCACGCCGCCGAGCTGGAGCGCGGCAACGCAGAGCTGGCCGCGGCCCTGGCCTTCAAGAACGACCTGACCTCGATGCTGACCCACGACGTGGCGCAGCCGATCAGCTCGATCGCCAGCCTCGCCGAACTGCTCTGCGCCGACTGGGCCGACCTGCCCGAGGACATCCGGCTCGAGCTGGCCACGAAGATCGACAAGAACACCCGGCGGCTCATCAAGATGATGAACGACCTCCAGCTGCTCTTCCGCCTGGACACCGGGACGGTCACCGCCCGGCGCGTGCCGGTGCCCCTGCTCGAGGTGGTCGAGACGGTCTGCGGGGACACCAGTGGCAGCGGCGACGTCGAGATCGTCATCGACGAGGAGGTGGCGGCGCTCGCCGACCGCGGCCACCTCACCGTCGTGGTGGAGAACCTGCTGAAGAACGCTCTCACCCACGGGGCGCCGCCGATCCACATCGAGGCCGGCCGGGAGAACGGCGGGACGGTACGCCTCGCGGTGCAGGACAGCGGCGCCGGCATCCCGGCCGACGTGCTGCCCAATCTGTTCGGGCGTTTCATCCGGGGCGCCGGGCTCGGCCTGTTCATCGCGCGGCACCTGGTCGAGGCGAACGGCGGGTCGGTCCGCTACGAGCATGCCGAACCGCGCGGAGCCCGCATGGTGGTCACCCTCGAGGCCGCCGCCAGCTGAACGAAGAGACCCGGCGACGTGAACGTCACCGGGCCCGCGAAGCAGTCAGATACAGCTCACTCAACCGCGCTCTTCCTCGTTGATCACGCCGTTGCCCCACATGTCGGTGCCGGTGCTGTGGCCGCCCATCCTGGCGGTGCCGACAGCGCCGTTGTCCCAGCCGGCCCCCGGGCCGGAACCGGCGTTGCGGTTGCGGATGCGCGCGGCCACCGCGGCGGGCGACGGGGTGTCCGTACCGACGCCGGGGATCAGGGTGTGCTGCCGCCCGGACAGGGGCCTGGTGCTCACGCCGCTGTGCGGGATCGGCCGGCCGCCCAACACGCCGCTCTCCACCAGACCCTTGAACGTCGTCAGGTCGGCCTTGAGGCGGCGGTTCAGGGATTCCTGGCCGTGCCGGTCGCTGGGCATGAGGAAGGCGATGTCCGCTTCCAGCTGGGCGACGACCTGGGTCTTCGTCTCACCCATCGGGCGCAGCGTGATCGTCTCCGCGAGCAGCGGGCCCTCCATGGTCGACCAGGAGACCCGTTCGTCCGGCGACCGTTCGATGATCTGAGCGTCGAACTCGCGGCGCTTCCCGTCGACGTCCATGATCCAGTGGGTCTGGTCGGCACCGATCGACGTCACCTGCCGCACACCGGTCATGAAACGGGGGTAGTTCTCGAACGCCGCGAGCTGCTCATACACCGTGTGGACGGGGGCACTGACCTCGATAGCCTGCTGAACCATGCTCATCGCAACTCTCCCATGCTGAAGTGCTGGCATGACAGAGAGTACGGAGACGAGTGCCAATCGTGTTCGGTTTCGCTGTTCTACTCAGACACGTCGCAGGTAGTGCCAGCGACCCACCTCGACGGCGTACCGGGCGTCGCTCGCCGGCACCACCGGGACACCCGCGTCGAGCAGCATCTCCACCACTCGCGGGGACGGGCTGCGCCAGGCCTCGCTGACCTCGACCACCGATCCCGTGGTCCGGCACGCGGAGGCCAGCTCGGCGATCAGCTCGGGCGTGACAGCGGAGTCGTCCAGACCGGCCTGACCCAGCAGTGTCAGCGGGCGGGCCAGCTGCGCCGGCACGTACCGGGACGCCCGCTCCAGGCCCTTCACGGTCGCCGCCACCAGCAGTTCCGCCACCTGCGCCGGGACGAGCCGGCCGGTGTCCAGACGGTCGCGCACCTCGCGCGGGGTGAACAGCTCGCCCTCGACCGGCAGGCCGGAGACCGCCACCGAGAGCGCGTCCAGCGGGGCCAGGTCCGGCGGCAGCGCCAGCCAGCCGTCCGGGCGGACCACCTCCACCTCGGCGGCGACCCGCAGGGTCATCTCGGTACGGTGCCGGGCCCGGCGCACGGCGTCGGCGTACGCCGACAGCCACGTGGTCTCCGGGCCGGCCTGGTCGGCGAAGGTCAGTGCCGTCAGGCCAACCTGGTCCGCGGCCGAGACCACCACACCGACGGCATCCCGGCCGGCCGCGAACCCGGTGTGCACGTGCGCGTCCACCGCCAGATCCAGTGCGCAGGCCGTGCCGACCGCACCGCCACCGATCACTGATTCGCGCTCTGCGCCCACACTCTCTCCCCGGCTGACAGGGACGGGTCTCTCCCGCCGATGATGAGAGTGCGGCCCGGACGTTGTCTCCGGGGTCAGCGGCCGGTGCAGCTCAGGAGCTAGAAACGCCCGCCGCGATGATCGCGGCGGGCGTTTGTCCTCGTCTTCGTCAGTCCGGCGTATCCGGCTTCTCGAGCATCCTGGTGAGCGCGTGGACGGCGTCCTCGGTGGGTGACGCGGCCGCCCGGTTGGCCTCCTGCAGTTCGCGGTAGACCTCCTCGCGGTGCACCTGCACGTCCCGCGGAGCCTGGATGCCCAACCGGATGACGTCACCACGCGCCTCGAGCACCGTGATGACGACGTCGTCGCCGATCATCACGCTCTCGCCGGCCCGGCGGGTCAGCACAAGCATCGGTGCCCTCCTCCATCCATGGAACGCCACAGCAAAGGCGCGGCCGCGAGGTTAACGCGACCGCGCCCGCCGAGGGAGGGTCAGAAGTGCCGGTTCATGATCGCCCGGACCGGGTAGCCCGACCCGGAGAGGACGACCTGCATGGCACGCATGCTGTCGCGGTCCACCACGATCGGTGCGAGCAGGTTGGCCGTGGTCTCGTTCTCGCTCGCCGTGATGACCGTGAGCAGCAGCAGCCGGTCCGGGTCCTTCGTGTTCAGGGCCGCGAACACCGCGTTCTCGATCTCCGGGGCGTAGTCCGGGAAGAACGGCTCCGGCGGGGCCACCAGGAAGCGGAGCTCCGGGTTCTCGATGGACGTGAACGCGTACAGCAGACCGTCGTCGTTGAGCCGCACCAGAACGAATTCCCGGTGCCCCGGGAAACCCGGCATGGGCACCGCCATCGAGATGGTCGGCAACCCCAGCGACGGGTCGGTCATGGTGGCCTCAATCGGTCGGGACGCGGTGCGAGTAGTCATGGTCACCTCAGGAAATCGATGAGCGAGGGCTGGATCACCTTGGCCGTGGCGGCCAGGGCGGCCTGATACGAGGTCTGCTGGAGTTGCAATTCCATGATCGCCTTGGGCAGGTCGACATCCTCGATATCGGACAGCTGCGACGACACGGACATCAAGCGATCCTCTGCGGACTGCTTCATCTGTGTAACCCGATTGTATCGGGCGCCAACGTCGGAAAGGGTTGACTTCACAATTTCAGTGGCTTTATCGAGGTTTTCCAGGCCAGTCTGGATGGTCTTGTAATCTCCTTCGCGCATGGCCGTCGAGAGCCGGTCCAGGACTCGGAAGAGTTGTGCCTCGTTCGTGACGTCGTTGCCGTTCTCGTCCTGCACGACTTCCTCGCCGAACACCTCCGGCCCACGGACCTCGACTCGCACCTTGGCGTTGGGACCGATGGCACGTAGCGTCTCGCCGGCTATCTCGCCCTCGTACGTGCCTCCCGTGGTGTACGCCGTCGCGTCCGGAGTGGACCCACCGAACACGGGCCGATCCAGGTACTTTGTGTTCGCGTACTGAACGAGAGTTCCTTTGATCTGTTCGATCTCCACCGCCCGGGCCCGGTTCGCCTCCGGAGTGCTCTGCCCGCCGCTGCTCGACGCCTCGAGGGTCAGCTGACGCACCTTCTGGAGGCGGTCCGTGACGCTCTGCAGGGTGTCCTGCACCGTGCCGAGCCGGCCCATTGCGTCGTCGGCGTTGACCGAGTACTTCTTGTTCGCACGCACCTCGCCGCGCAACTGCAGCGCGGTCACCGTGCCGGTCGGTGAATCCGACGGCCGGCGCAGCTGCTTGCCGCTGGAGATCTGGTCCATCGCCTCCTGCGTCCGGCCCAGGTTCCGTTGCAGACTGGCCATCGTCCGGGTGCGAGTACTGCTCTCGGTGACTCGCGGGCTCATACTCATCAGGTCTCCCCCTTACCTGCCGACCAGACCGGTGCGGTTGATGAGCTGGTCGAGCATCGAGTCGATCGTCGTCAGCACGCGGGAGGCCGCCTCGTATCCACGCTGGTAGGTCAGCAGGTTGGTCATCTCCTCGTCGAGGTTGACCCCGGATTCGGCGTCCCGCGCGGCGTCGACCTGATCGGTCACGGCGTTCTGGATGTCACGGCGACGGATCGAGGACTGCGACGCCACCCCGAGGTCGCCGATCAGCTGCTGGTACGTCGCGTCGGCCCCGGTACGGGAGTCGGCCAGGTCGGCCAGGGCGTCCGCGCGGTTGCCGTCCAGCACCTTGAGTCCCGGTGGAGCCTGACCGGTCGGGTCACCCGACGAGACCGCGAGCTTGTCGACGTTGTTCAACAGGTCCTGATTGACGGTGATGGTCGCGGCGTTGATCACCGGACGGCCGTCGGCGTCCACGCGGCCGTTGCGTTCCACGAAGAAGTCGAGGCCGGAGCTACCGTCCACCCCGTAGGCGGGCATCGGGTTGCCGTCGGCGTCCAGAGCCGTGCCGTTGTGCACGCTGTTGACCGTCGTCGCCAGTGTCGTGGCCACGTCGTCCAGCCGCTTCGACCAGCCGGCCAGAGTGCCGTCCCTCGCGAGCAGCTCCACCTGCGAACCCATGGTTCCGCCGACGTCCACCGACACCTCGGGCGGAAGATCCGTCCACCGTAGACTGACGTTGTAGTTGGCCAGATCCTCGATCCGGTTCGCGGCCGGCTGAGCGATGGCGATCGTCCGGGAGTTGAACTCGGCGACCACCTGGGCGCTTCCGATGTAGACGCTGGTGGCGCCGTTCGGCATTTCCGTGGCCGTGGCACCGGCCAGCTCGGCGAGTTTCTGGATCTGCATGCCCCGCTGATCCATCAGCTCGTTCGCCTGCAGGCCGGCCTGGGTGGCCACCACGATCTCCTGGTTCAGCCGGGCGATCGAGGCAGCCGTCTTGTTGACCTCGCCGACATAGGTCTCCAACCCGGCCCTGGTCGACTCGTACTGACTGTTCAGAGCACCGGCCGCGTCGTTGAGGGAGGCCGCGACCGTGGTCGCCTGCTCCAGCAGAGCCGCCTTCGGCGCTTTCTGCGACGGGTTGGCGGCGACCGCGTTCCAGCCGTCCCACATGTCCTGGAGCCGGGCCTGCAGGGCGGTGTCGCTCGGTTCCCCGAAGACGTCCTCGATCAGCGCGTGCGCCCCGGCCCGCTCGTTGTGATAGGCCGAGTTCGCGTGCTCGGTGTAGCTCCGATGGTCGAGCGCCGAGTTGCGCAGCCGCTCGACCGAGGAGACGGTGACCCCGCTGCCGACCGCGTCGGTGGTCGCGTAGATGCCGGGCACCAGGTTGGCGTTCTGCGCATGCATCACGACGCGCTGCCGGGTGTACCCCTCGGTGTTGGCGTTCGCGATGTTCTGGCCCGTGACGTCCAGGCCCCTGCGCTGCGCGTACAGAGACGTGAGTGCCGTGTTGAGTCCGCCGAATGTGCTGCCCATCAGATCGCCTCATCAACCAGGGTGGGGCGCCGCACGGCGCCGCTGACGGTCTGGCCCTGCGGTCCGTACGTTTCCACAGTCTCAGCGAACGCGAGCATGGTTTCGCGAGCCGCGCGCTGTCCCGCGGTGAGCAGGTCGCGATTGACGTCGGCCAGGGCCCGGATCTCCGACGTCAACATCAGGAAGGCTTTGCGGTGCTGGTGCAACAGCTCCGACCAGGGGTCCGGCGCGGCGTCGGCCAGCTCGCCGAGCGACGCGTCGGCCGACAGGCCCAGCTCGATGGCGACCTCCTGGGAGTACGCCGCGCGGATGACCTCCGTCTGCCTGATCTGATCCAGGACCACCTCCACCTCACGGGTGGCGTGGCTGAGCCAGCGGGACCGGTTGGACGCGAGGAGCAATTGCTCCTCCTCAAGCTTGAACAGCAGCATCTCCAGCAGCTCGCGTGAGCGCCAGAGGACACTGGCCAGGTCGGTCAGGCTCACCCGGTCCTCCGTCGTACAGCTCGTCGGGCTCACCCCCTCGGCGGACCCGCTCATTCGGACAGGTCGGCACATCCGCCGTGCCGCTGAGCGGTTTCCCCCGATCAGCACTTCTCCGGTTCGCCCTAAAAGCCCGAAAAAATCTCGGAGAATTCTCATGGCCTCTCGGCGACCCGCCGATGGGATGTGGCGTACGACCACGGCTCATGGACGGGCCGGCAAAAGACCCCAGTCAAGGAGGAATCACCCATGGGTCTCCGCATCAACCAGAACATCGCTGCGCAGAACGCCTACCGGAACCTGTCGGTCACCGACAACCAGATGTCGAAGTCGCTCGAGAAGCTCTCCAGCGGTTTCCGCATCAACCGGGCGGCAGACGACGCGGCCGGCCTCTCGATCTCCGAGGGCCTGCGTGCGCAGACCGGCGGCCTCAAGGTCGCGGTCCGCAACGCTCAGGACGCGATCAGCGTCGTGCAGACCTCCGAGGGTGCGCTCAACGAGGTCACCAGCATGCTCCAGCGCATGCGCGACCTGGCCGTGCAGTCCAACAACGCGTCCCTCGACGAGAGCGCGAAGAAGGCTGCGAACGCCGAGTTCTCGCAGCTCGCCTCGGAGATCGACCGAGTCAGCGAGACCACCTCGTTCGGTAAGTCGAAGCTGCTCGACGGGTCCTTCGGCATGGTGGCCGAGAAGTCCGGCACCCTCGCGGGCACCGCGGCCACCACCGGCACCCCGCCCACCCCGGCCGTCTCCGGCGTCGGGGGCCTGACTACGCCGCTGACCGGCATGACGCTCGCGGTCACCGGGAAGGACGGCAGCACGACGACGCTCACCCTCGCGGACGTCTCCACCGTGGACGCCAACAACAAGGCGCTCAGCCCGCAGGCACTCGCGTCGCAGGTCAACAGCGCCATCTCCACAGCCATCAAGAATGAGGGCCTCGACCTGACGGTCGAACTCACGGCCGAGTTCAACGCGTCGACCGGCGAGACCACCTTCACGGCCTCCGGCACGGCCGACTTCGAACTCACCGCCAGCGACCTCGGCATCTCCGGCCCGTCGGACCCCAAGGGGAACGCGACGCCGGGGGCGTTCCAGATCGGTGCCAACTCCGGTGAGACCCTGAACGTCGGCCTCGGCAAGATCGACTCGAAGACGCTCGGCCTGAGCAACCTGGACCTGACCAAGACCGCCGCGAACAACGGCGGAAAGACCGGCGCCGCGGAGGCGATGGAGGCGCTCGACGTCGCCATCCAGTCGGTCTCGGACACCCGGGCCAAGCTGGGTGCCCACCAGAACCGCTTCGAGCACACCATCAACAACCTCAACGTGGCGGTCGAGAACCTGTCCGCGTCGGAGTCGCGTATCCGCGACACCGACATGGCGCAGGAGATGGTCGGGTTCACCCGCAACCAGATCCTCACCCAGGCCGGCACCTCGATGCTGTCGCAGGCGAACCAGGCCTCGCAGAACGTGCTGTCGCTGCTCCGCTGAACAACCGAATAGCGACTCACAGCAACTGAATCCTGAGCACCAACGACCGAAGAGGTGGGGGTAGCCGGCACGCCCAGCCGGCTACCCCCATTCCGTAGTGATCCTCGGTAGGAAAGTAGGTTCCCGTGGCCAGCTCTGTCGACGGTCTCGTCAGCGGTCTCAGCACCTCCTCGATGATCCAGCAGATGATGCAGGTCGAGGCCGCCCCGCAGACGAAACTCAAAACCAAGGTCGAGACCGCCCAGACCGCCGTCTCCGCCTACCAGACGATCAACACCAAGCTCAAGGCCGCCAAGTCGGCCGCCGACAGCCTCGGCCGGCTCGACACCTGGCGCACGATGAAGGCCGAGTCGAGCTCCGAGTCGGTGAAGGCCACGGGCGGCAGCGGCTTCAACGGCATGGCCGGCAGCATCACCTTCGACGTGAAGTCGGTGGCCCGCGCCCAGTCCACGATTCTGCGGGTCGACACCGCCGCCGACAACGTACTGCCCTCGTCGTTCGACATCAGGATCGGAAGTAACGACGGCACCGGCGTCGCCTCGCCCACGGCCACCCACACCATCACGCTCGACGGGACACCGCCGCCGGCTCCCACAGCCGAGAACCTGGCCGCGGCGATCAACAGCAAGGACATCGGCGTCCGCGCCTATGTCGTCAAGACCAACGGCAACGAGGGCATCCTTCAACTCACCGGATCGAAGGCGGGCGCTGAGAACGGGTTCGAGCTGGTCGGGTTCAACGGCCTGGGGCTGACCGACCCGGATAGCGGCGTGGCCACCGATCCGGCCACCACCGTCGCCACCGACGCCGTGATCGAGGTCAACCCGGACAGCGGCGCCACCGCCTACAAGGTCACGAGCAGCACCAACACCTTCAACGGGGTCATGCCCGGCGTCGCACTCACGGTCTCGAAGGTGGAGGACGACGTCACCGTCGACTCGACGGTCGACGTGGCCGCGATCTCCGCCAAGTTCCAGGCCTTCGTCGATTCCACCAACGAGGCGCTCAAAGAGATCAAGACCCAGACCGCGTTCGACCCGGAGACCCGAAAAGGCTCGCCGCTGACCGGCGACTTCACCATCCGGCAGATGGTCGGCAACCTGCTCGGCGAGATCAGCAACGGTCTGACCGTCAAGAGGACGCTCGACGCCGACGGCAAGGTGGTGACCGAACCGTTCGACTTCGGCACGAACGGCCCATCGCTCAGCCGGCTCGGAATCAGCCTCGATCAGGACGGCCTGCTGCAGTACAAGGAATCCAAGTTCCGCGAGACCTTCGCTGAGGACCCCGCCCTGGCGCAGGAAGCCGGCATCACCTTCGGCGGCAACCTGAAGATTCTCACCAACAAGCAATCGGGAACCGTCACCGACGTCATCACCGGCCGCAAGAGCGAGATCGAGTCACTGAACGGCCAGATCAGCAACTGGGATGTCCGTCTGCTGTCCCGGCGCGAGGCTCTGCAGCGGCAGTACGCGGCGCTCGAGACCTCGCTCGGCAAATTGAACAACCAGTCGAGCTGGCTCTCGGGCCAGATTGCGAGCCTGGGCTGACGACCTTCACCCGCCGTCAACCGCCCGCCATCGACCGAGGGACTTCCATGAGCGCACCGAACCTCCGCGACCGCTATCTTCAGGACTCGATCAACACGGCCTCGCCGGCGCGACTGCTGATCATGCTGTACGACCGCCTGATCCTCGACCTCATGCACGGTGAGGAGGCGCTCCGCAACGAGGACCGGGTCCTCGCCAACGAGAAGATCACCCACGCGCAGGAGATCGTCCTCGAGCTGCGGGTCACTCTCGACGTGGACGCCTGGGAGGGTGCTCCCGGCCTGGCGAGTCTGTACGGCTTCATCCTGACCGAGCTGATCGGTGCGAACATCAAGCGGGACGCCGACCGTGTGGCCTCCTGCCGGACGCTGCTGGAGCCGCTGCGCGACGCGTGGCGCGACGCCGCCTCGGCCTCGACATGAGTACTGCCACGTCGAACGCGATCGACTGGCGGGCCGCCTGGACCGCGGCGCTCGACGACCTGGAGATGGACGTCCTCGCGGTCGAGACGATGCTCGCCGACGAGCGACGGATGGCCGAGACGCCGCCGTCGAACCTGTGGCGGCCTCCCACCGAGCTGGGCGCGCTGCCGCTGGACCTCAAGCCGCGGGCCGACGGGATCCTCACCCGCCAGCTGGCGGTGGCCGAGGAGATCGCCCGGCGGCTCACCGCGAATCGCCAGCAGATGGCGGTGACCTCCCGGATCGAGACCGGCGAGGCGGTAAAGCGTCCCGTATATCTGGATTGCGCCATGTAGTCCCGGACTTCGAAGGTCCCGGACCCCGCACGGGGTCCGGGACCTTTTCGCGTGCAACCTTCCGGCAACCGCTTGGGACTCAGCGGATCGGCGAGCTCGCCGAACTGCAGGGTACGAGCACGGATTGCTCATCTTCCCCAAGCCAAGGATCGGCGACAGGAACGGATCGAACCGAGGAGACAACCTTGTTCGACGACCGCTCGTCGTCTTCACTGCGCGTAGCCATTTCGGGCCTCGCCGCCCGCCAGACGGCCATCGCCAACAACATCGCGAACATCGAGACCCCCGGCTACCGGGCCCGTAAGGTCAAGTTCGAGGAGGCGCTGCAGAGCGCCGTCACCCAGGGCCGCTCACCGGCCGGGGTCACCCCGAGTGTGCTGACGTCGCTGGAGCCGACCCGGCTCAACGGCAACAACGTCAACCTCGACCAGGAGACGCTGTCGCACATCGACACCACGATGCGCTACAACCTCGCCATCCGGGCGATGGACGGCAAGTACAGCCTGCTGCGCGAAGCCATCAAGGGGGCCTGAGGATGAGTATCTTCAACGCGATCGGCGTCGCGGGCAGCGGCGTCACCGTCTACCGCAAGTGGCTGGACGCGGTGTCCGACAACATCGCCAACATCAACACCACGACGCGGACCAGCGAGAACGCATTCCAGGCCCGTTACGTCGCGGCCCGCGCGGCGCAGGACGGCAACGGCGCCGAGGTCGCCGGCATCCACTACGGCAGCGCCGAGGGGATCCTGGCGCACGAGCCGGACAACCCCCTCGCCGACGCCGAGGGCTACGTCCGCCGGCCGGACATCGACATGGGCGACCAGATGGCCCAGCTCATGATGGCGCAGCGTTCCTACCAGGCGAACCTCTCGGTCGTGGACCGCGCCCGCGAGTCGTACACCGCCGCGATCAACCTCGGGAAGTGATCACCTTGACCTCACCGATCAGCCCCATCGGCGCCTTCTCCGCCATCAGCGGACTCAGCGGCGGCGGACTGGGTGGCCTCAGCGGCCTCGGCAACGCGCTCGGCACGTCCGAGCCCGCCGGGCCGCAGGGCCCGAACTCCGACTTCGCCGGGATGCTCGCCAAGGGCATCGAGAACGTCCAGGCCAACCAGACGAAGGCGGCCGACCTGGCCGTGCAGGTGGCCGACGGCCGCCTGTCCGACCCGGCGCAGTACACGATGGCCTCCACCGAGGCTGCCCTCGGACTGCAGCTGACCATGGCGATCCGCAACAAGGCCGTCGAGGCCTTCCAGGAGATCATGAGGATGCAGGCCTGACATGACCGACCGCCTTCCCGCTCCGGTACGCCGCATAACGGACACCTTCAAGTCCTTCACGCCGGGACAGAAGGCTGTCACGATCTTCGCGGTCCTCGCACTCGCTGTCGGTGGCTACTTCTTCGCCACCTGGGCGGCCAAGCCGTCGTACCAGATCCTCTTCAACAATCTGTCCACCAAGGACGCCGGCGCGATCGTCGAGTCGCTCTCCAAGGCGGGTACGCCGTACGAGCTGGCCAACGACGGTCAAACCATCCTGGTCCCCCGCGAGCAGGTGAATCAGCTCCGGCTCCAGCTGTCCAGCGAGGGCCTGCCGAACGACGAGGGCACCGGTTACTCGCTGCTCGACCAGCAGGGCATCACCACCAGCGACTTCATGCAGCACGCGAACTACCAGCGGGCGCTGGAGGGCGAGCTGTCGAAGACGATCAAGTCGATCGACGGTGTCGAGGCGGCGACGGTGCACCTCGTCATGCCGAAGGAGGACGTCTTCACCGACGACCAGTCCAAGCCGACCGCGTCGGTGCTGGTCGCCTCGAAGGCGAACAACCCGCTCGAAACCGCCCAGGTGCAGTCGATCGTGCACCTGGTGGCGTCGAGCGTCGAGGGTCTCGACCCGACGCAGGTCACGGTCGCCGACTCCAACGGCCGGATGCTCTCCGCCGGCGGCGGCAACGCGATCGGCGCGGCCGGCGCGGACAGCGGTGCCGAGCAGCAGACCGTCGCGTTCCAGAACCGTCTCAACGCCTCGCTGCAGAAGATGCTCGACAGCCTCGTCGGTCCGGGCCAGGCGGTGGTCACCACCTCCGCCACGCTGGACTTCGACCAGGTCGAGTCGCGGAACAAGAAGTACAGCGCCGACCCGGCCACGCCGGCCCAGTCGGAGAGCCTGAGCACCGAGACCTACACCGGCAGCGGCGCCCCCGGCGGCGGTGTGCTCGGCCCGGACAACATCCAGGTGCCCAACGGCTCCGGGACCGGACAGTACGTACAGAAGCAGGAGCAGCGGCAACGCACCCTCAACGAGTCCGAGGAGGTGCGCCGCAACGCGCCGGGCAGCATCGAGCGGCTCAACGTCGCGGTCATGCTGAACAGCGCGGTGGCCGGCTCGATCAACCCGAACGAGATCCAGCAGGTGCTCAGCGCAGCGGCGGGCATCGACCCGACCCGGGGCGACACCATCGCGGTCGCGTCCATGCCGTTCGACAACTCGGCCGCACAGGCCGTCAAGGACGAACTCGCGGCGGCCGCCGCCGCGGAGAAGTCGGCGAAACAGACCAAGCTGATCCAGACCGCGGCCCTGCTGTTCGTGGTGCTGATGCTGATCCTGCTGGCCTGGCGGGCCAACCGCCGCGCCAAGAAGCGTCAGCAGCAGCTCACCGAGGAGGAGCGGCGGCACCTGGAGGAGATGCAGGCAGCGCTGGAGGCGCAGCGCGCGGCTGAGATCGACGTCACCACGGCACACATGCTGGAGCTTCCCGAAGTCGCCGATACGACGGACGAAGCGCGGGAGGAGCGTCATCGTGAGATCGAGGACCTGGTCCGGGAGAAGCCGGACGAGACGGCGTCCCTGATCCGCAGCTGGATCTCCGCCGACGAGAGCAACCGCTGAACCACAGGAGCAACAGTTGACTACACCGGCGCTCACCACGCTCTCCATGACCGGAGTGCGCAAGGCCGCGATCATGCTGGTCCAGTTCGGTAGGGAACACGCGGCCCAGGTCATGGCGAACATGACCGACAAAGAGGTCGAGCAGGTCTCCGCCGAGGTGGCCCGGCTGGGCAAACTCGATCCCGTCCAGGTCGACGACGTGATGGACGAGTTCTACGCCATGGCCACCACCCGATACGCCGGGTCGGGTGGCATGGACTACGCCCGCGAGCTGTTGGAGGCGTCGCTCGGCAAGGAGCGAGCGGCGCTCATCCTGGAGCGGCTCGAGGCGTCGATGAACGACATCCCGTTCAACTTCCTCAGTCACGCCGATCCACGGCAGCTGCTCTCCTACGTCCAGTACGAGCACCCGCAGACGATCGCGCTGGTGCTGGCCCACATCCCTTCCGGACTGGCCTCGTCGATCCTGGCCGGGCTGCCGCTGGAGGTGCAGACCGAGGTCGCGCACCGTATCGCGATCATGGACCGCACCTCGCCGGACATCATCCGGCAGGTGGAGAGCGCCCTGCAGCGCAAGCTGTCCAGCGTGCTCCAGCCGGACGAGCTCTCCACGGTCGGCGGTCTGCAGCCGCTGGTCGACATCATCAACCGCGCGGACCGCACCACCGAGCGGCTCATCCTGGAGGCGCTCGACGCGCGCAGCCCGGAGCTGGCCGAGGAGATCCGCCGCCGGATGTTCATGTTCGAGGACATCATCAACCTCGAGGACCGCGCGGTGCAGCTCATCCTGCGCCAGGTGGAGCCGGCCGACCTGGCCACTGCTCTCAAGGGCGTGCCGGAGGGCGTACGGGACAAGGTCACCAAGAACCTGTCCGAGCGCGGCCGGGAGAACCTGCTCGAGGAGATGGACCTGCTCGGCCCGGTCAAGGTCAAGATGGTCGAGGAGTCCCAGGCCAAGATCGTCAGTGTCATCCGCACCCTGGAGGACTCCGGACAGATCGAGATCCAGCGGGGCGGCGAGGCCGATGAGCTCATCGCCTGATCGGGTGATCCGCGGGGTGGCGGCGGAGAACATCGTCGCCGCGCGGTTCGGCATCGACCTGCGACAGGAGACCCCGGTCGACGAGGAGGTCGTGGAACGGGCCCGGCAACAGGCCCGGACCACCGGGTACGCCGAGGGATGGGCGCAGGGCAAGCGCGACGCCGCGGAGGCCAACCAGGCTGCCGCGGCACGTGCCGTCGCCGCCGAGAAGGCGTACGAACAGCGCCGCGCAGCCGGCCTGGCCAGCGCCGTCAACGCCCTCGGCCGTGCGGTGACCGGCCTGGAGGACCAGCTCATGCCGACCTTCACCGAGCTGCAGGAGGTCGTTCTGGCGAGCGCGTGGGACCTGGCCGAGGCGATCATCGGCCGCCACCTGCGCGACGACCCGGAGCGCGGTGCGGACGCCCTGCGCCGGGCTGTGACCGCAGCGCCGGAGCATGGTGACGTGGTGGTCAGTCTGCACCCGGAGGACTTCCGCAACCTGGTCGGCGAGGGCTCCGGCGAGAACTTCGACTTCGATGGCCGCAAGATCATGCTGCGCCCCGACCCCGGGCTCCGGCCCGGTGACGCGGTGGCCGAGACCGGCACCGCGACCGTCGACGCGACCATCGCCGCAGCGGTGGAGCGGGCCCGTGAGGCGCTGCGCTTGTGACCGATCTCTTCCAGCATCGTCTGCAGAGCGCCATGGAGGCAGCCCGTCCGCTGGTCAGCGGGCGGGTCACCGGTGCTGTCGGGCTCCGCGTGTCGGTGAGCGGCCTGGAGGCCAACGTCGGCGACCTGCTGCGGATCGGCACCGGGCCGGACACCGTCCTGGCCGAGGTCGCCGCGCTCGACGGCGACCGGCTGTCCTGCATGCCGCTCGGCCCTATTGCCGGCCTGGGGACCGGCACTCCCGCGTTCAGCACCGGTGGCCCGCTGCGCGTCGCCGTGGGCCCCGATCTACGCGGACGCATCCTGGACGGCCTGGGCCGTCCGATGGACGGCGGCCCGCCACTGCGCGGCCAGATGGTCCCGATCGACGCGGCACCGCCCTCGGCCATGGAACGGCAGCTCGTGGGCACGCAGATGTCCCTCGGGGTACGCGTTCTCGACACCCTCGTCCCGTGCGGCAAGGGCCAGCGCATCGGCATCTTCGCCGGCTCCGGCGTCGGCAAGTCGACCCTGATGAGCCAGATCACCCGGGGCACCGCCGCCGAACTGAACGTCGTCGCCCTGGTCGGCGAACGCGGCCGTGAGGTGCGCGAGTTCATCGAGCACGACCTCGGGCCCGAAGGCCTGGCCCGGTCGGTGCTGGTGATCGCCACCTCGGACACCCCGCCGCTGGTCCGGCTCCGGGCCGGTGCGGTGGCCACCCGGATCGCCGAGTACTACCGGGACGAGGGCGCCGACGTTCTGCTGATGATGGACAGCGTGACCCGTGCGGCGATGGCGCAGCGTGAGGTCGGTCTGTCGGTCGGCGAGCCACCGGCCACCCGGGGCTACCCGCCGTCGGTCTTCGCGATGCTCGCCTCACTGCTCGAACGGGCCGGGCCCGGCGCGCGCGGCAGCATCACCGGCCTCTACACGGTGCTGGTCGAGGGCGATGACCACAACGAGCCCATCGCCGACGCGGCACGATCCATCCTGGACGGTCACATCGTGCTGGACCGCAAACTCGCCACCGCCGGCCACTTCCCGGCGATCCAGGCACTCGACTCGATCTCCCGGGTAGCCAACAAGATCATCACACCGCAGCAGCGGGCCGACGCCACCGAACTGCGCCGCCTGATGGCCGCGCACCGCGACGTGCGAGAACTCGTCGAGATCGGCGCTTACGTACCCGGCACGAACCACGACGCCGACCGCGCCAACGCGGCCTGGTCCCAGATCAACGCTTTCCTCCGCCAGGACCTCGACGACCGTACGACCGCCGATTCGGCCTGGGCCGCGCTGCGCGCCCTGATAGCGACCTGCTGACCGGCGGTGTCGCACCGCTGCCTCGGGGCCTGTGAGACAGCGACACGACACAGCCGGTCTCCACCGCATACGCCCGGCGGCCGCGTTTCGGCCTTGCCTCCCGCACACCTCACGAGCGCGAAGGCGGTGCGATCCTGGTGCGGTTCGATGCTATTTGTTCTGTACGACAAAAGTCGCGTGACCAACCGCGAAGGCCGCACTCCCCGGCGCGATTCCGGCAGACCGCGACCGGACCTCGCACCCCGCCCACCGTCGTTCGTTACCGGCGGCGCGGGGCCGGACCTCGCACCCCGCCCAGCCGTCGCGCAACGCCGCAGGTGACGCCGGGAAAGCAGTGGACGGCAGCGAACGGCGGCCTTGAGGGAACCCGTCCTGGCAGCTCAGTAGCGAAGTCGGTGCAGGGCCTCAGGGGTTCGGCGGGCGGACCGAAGCGGCTAGGTGAGGGCCCACCGGCCCCGCTAGGAGGCCAACGTTGAACCGCCTGTTCCGACTGGCACCCGTGCTGCGCGCCCGCAAGGCACAGGAGGACGCCGCCCGCGGCGCCGTGATCCAGTCCCGCGCCGAGATCCGTGAGGCCGAGGCCCTCGTCAAGCGTCGCAAGCTGGACCTCGTCGGTGCGGACGCGCCGTCCGAGGGTTCGGCCCGGGCCATGGTCGCGGCGCTGGTCGCCCGCCAGTCGCTCGCCGCGGGACTCTTCGACGCCCAGCGGATGGTGACCGGTGCCGAGCAGATCGAGCAGGAGAAACTCGCCGTCCTCGCCGACGCCGCCAAGCGGCGCCGGGCCGTGGAGATGATGGCCGAACGTCACGCCGTCACCGTCAAGGCCCACGACCTGCGTACCGATCAGGCCGCCCTCGACGAACTCGCGGTCACCGCCAAGGCGCGGAACGCCGCCGGAACCGTCAACGACCCGAAGCGGAGCGAAGCATGATGCTGGGTGTCACCGGAGTCCTGTCCCGCGTCGCCGAACTGCAGGATCAGCTCGGCCTCAACCCGGCCCCGGCGGCCACCGGCGGTACGTCCGGCGCGAAGTTCGCGTCGGCGCTCGCCGGCGTAACCGGCAAGGCCAGCGGCGCCACCACGGCCGGGCCGTCCGGCGGCGACGTCGTCAAGGCGGCCAAGAAATATCTGGGTACGCCGTACGTCTTCGGCGGTGACGACCCGGCCAAGGGTCTGGACTGCTCGGCCCTGGTCCAGCGGGCGTACCGCGATCTCGGCGTGGAGCTGCCGCGCAACTCGTGGCAGCAGGCCAAGGCGGGCCGTCCGGTCACGAGCCTGGCCGACGCCAAGCCGGGCGACATCCTCGCGTTCAACTCGCCGGTCGACCACGTGGCGATCTACCTCGGTGACAACAAGATGATCGCGGCGCCGAAGCCGGGCGACCACGTCAAGATCCAGAGCGTCTACGAGACGCCCAGCGCCATCCGCCGGGTCCTCGACACCGTGCCGACGGCCGCCGTGCAGGACATGTCGTCGCTGCGTCCGGCCGGTCTGCGCGGCACCTCCGGCGCGCTGGCCGGTGTGCCCTACGCGAACCTGTTCGAGCAGGCCGGCGCCAAGCACGGCGTCTCGCCGAAGCTGCTCGCGGCGGTCGCGAAGGTCGAGTCCGGGTACGACCCGCGGGCCGTCAGCAAGGCCGGCGCCCAGGGCCTCATGCAGCTCATGCCGGCGACCGCCCGCGGTCTCGGTGTGAACAACGCGTTCGACCCGGCACAGGCGGTCAACGGCGCGGCGAAGCTGCTCGCCTCCCACCTGCGCGAGTTCAAGTCCGTGCCGCTGGCTCTGGCCGCCTACAACGCGGGCGGCGGGGCCGTGCACAAGTACGACGGCATTCCGCCGTTCGCCGAGACCCAGGCGTACGTCCCGAAGGTGCAGAAGGCCCTGGCCGCGCTCGGCGGCTGAGGTTGATCCGGATCGACAGTCGGAGAGCAGGGGGAGACCGCATGACCATGTCGGGTTCAGTGACGGGTCCGGACCGGCGGCCGGGCAACGAGACGGCCAAGCGACCGGGCGGGCGACGCGAGGAGGGCGGATCGAACTTCGGATCGGCGCTCTCCGCCGAGGTCGGCCCGCCGGCCGGTGAGGACGAACGCGACCGGCGTACCGGCGACCGCGCGTCCGCCGACGGCCACGGCACCGCTGCCACCAGAAGCACGACCGGGCGCGAAGCCGCGTCACGCGAAGCCGCGTCACGCGAAGCCGCGTCACGGGCCGCCGCGTCACGCGATGCCGCGTCACGGGCCGCCGCCGAACGGGCCGCGATCTCACGTGCGGCCACCGGACGGGCCGGCACCGCCCGGACCGACCCAGCCCGGCCGGACTCAGCCCGCCCCGACGCCGGCCGTCCTGATTCCGGCCGCGCCGAATCGCACCGCGCTGAATCGCACCGTGCTGCCCGGTCCGCCTCCTTCCGGGCCGCCGACAAGGCCGACCGGATCGCCGACAAAGCCGACCGAGCCGACCGGATCGCCGACAAAGCCGACCGGGCTGCCGATCATGCGGATCGGCAGGCCACCGCCGCGCGGGCCGACCAGCGCGCCGACCGGGTGGCTCTGGAGCGGCGCGCCGGACGCGACGCCAAGCGGCCCGCGGACCGGCCGTCGCCGGACCGGGCCGCAACCGGGCGGGACGACGCCGTCCGGGACGAGGCAACGCGTCCGGCGAGGCGCCCGATCACGGCGTCCGGAACCGCTGTCCCGCGCCCAGCCGCGGCACCCGCCGGGGTCCGGGACCAGACGGCCGCACCCGTGAAGGACACGGCCGGCGCCGTGGCCGAGACGGTGTCGGAGGACGTCCGGGAGCAGGAGCAGACACCGGCCGACTCGACCGTCATCGCCCTCGGCGGTGTGATGACCGCCGTGCCGGTGGCACCGCTCCCGACGGACGCCGGCCCGGACACCGGCACTGCCACAGCGGCGATCACGGGCGCGGCTCCGCAGGCCGGCACCGATACCGGTGCCGTTGCGGGTGCCACGGCCCAGACGCAGGTTCAGCCCCCTGCCACCCCGGCGGTTCCGGCCGACGCCACTGCCGCGCCGGCCACCACGGCGCAGAGCCCCGACCAGTCCGCCACCTCATCGGCGACCACCGCGCAGCCGGCCACCACGCCGGCCACCACCACCACCACCGCCGCCGGCGCTGCCACCGCCACCGCCACCGGCGCGCCGGAGGCGACCGGCCAGGCGGCGACGGCCACCACGCCCGCCGCGCCGGCCGCAGCCACCCCGGCGCAGGCATCAGCTCAGGTCACGGCACAGGGCCAGACGCCCGGAGCGTCGTCGGTCACCGCACCGGCCACGCCCGGCACGGCGCAGGGACCGGCGCTCACCACCGAGGTCGCCGCCGCGCTACGCCCGGAGAGTCTGCGCGGCACCGCAGCCCCGGTGGAGACGACGGCCCCGACGGCAACCGAGCCCACCGGAACCGTCACCACACCCGACCAGTCCACCGGTACACCCCAGGCCGGCGACGCCGCGCCGGGCTCGGGCTCGGGCTCCAGCTCGGGCTCGGGCTCGGGCTCGGGCTCGGAGCAGGGCAACCCGTCCGGCCAGGGTGAATCCGGTACCGGCACAGACCTGCCGGCCGGCGCGGGACGGGCCACGCCGGAGAGCGCCACCGCGTTCTCCGCAGGTCTTCCCCAGGCCACCGGAGCGGCCGAGACCGGCATTCCGGCTCCTCCGGCCGCGGCCGGGCTCGCCGGGGTGACCGCACCGCAGGCCGCGGCACCGGCCGCGCCGGTCGCCGACGCTCAGCCCGCACCACCGCCGGCACCGGCCACACCGGCTCCTCCGGCGGCTCAGCTCGCCACCCGGATCGTCCCGCTGCGGCTGGACGCCGACGGCGTGCACCGGCTGACGGTGAACCTGCACCCGGCCGACCTCGGCCCGGTCCAGGTGGTGGCCGAGATCCGCAACGGTGACATCAGCGTGCAGCTGACCGGTGGCACCGAGGCCGGCACCGAGGCACTCCGGCAGGGCCTCGACGACCTGCGGCGGGAGCTGGAGGGTTCCGGCTTCGGCAACTGCTCGCTCGATCTGCGCCAGGGCAACGCCCAGCAGCAGGGCCGTCAGCAGTTCGGCGACGTTCCGGGCCGGCGGGCCGACGGCGGGAACCGCGGTGGACCGGACGTGGGCGCCGAACCCGCCCCGGCCACCACCCGCCGGGTCGATCCGGGTTCCGGCCGGCTGGACATCCACGCCTGAGACGACGGAATCGGCGCCGGCTCCCGCAACGTGCGGGGCCGGCGCCGATCAGGTCGATTTGCCGGGCTCCGGGGCGCTCTCGTACGGCTCGGGCACCACCGCGGGCGGCGGTGGCTCCTCGTCGGCCTTACGGTATCCGGCCAGGATGAATCGGAGCCCGGCCAGCAGCACGGCGGCGATCGGCACCGCAACGAGGAAGCGGATCAGCACCTGGATCAGGTCGACCTCGTCGTGGAGCAGGCGGTACCACGCCGGCGCGCTCATCAGCAGCGCGAACAGCAGAACCGATGGCTTGATCATCGGCTGGTGGGGTCAGCGCCGGCCGGAGCGGGTCACCCGGCGCGGTACCACCGCCGACGGCATGACCTCGGCCGCGATCCGGGCGCACAGCATCGCGGCCCAGGCGTGCGGTGTGGCCGGCTTGCTGTCCAGCGAGAAGATCGGGACGTCCAGGCCGAGGACCGACGCCGGGTCCGCGGTGAGTTCCACGCTGTGCACCACGAGCGCCTCGACGTCGCCGAGGCCGCGCAGGTGACGGGCGGTGTCCGCGGTCTTGCGGGTGGCGTCGACGACGGCCCACAGCGCGGTGGCGCCAAGCGCGTCACACATGTCGTTGACCCAGAACGGGTCGGTGCCGCCGACCGGCGCGTCGATCACGACGACCCACGGGTGCTCTGAGCTCTGCAGCTTCTCGGCCCGTGACTCGGCCGAGGTGCGGCTGGAGATGAGCCGGGACGAGTGCAGCCCGGTACCGGCCGTGGACGGGCCGGCGAGCAGCAGATGGGTCTGGTCGACGTGCAGCTGTTCCAGGATCTGCTTGGCGATCGGCACCGCGGTGTGCACCTCGCCGGCCAGCACCAGGATCTCGCCGGGGCCGTCCGGGATGCCGGGGGCCGCGGGGCGGGCCGCCAGCACGCTCAGAACACCGGCGTACGTGTCACCGCCAGTGATCTTGCGGGCCATCGATTCGGGCATGCCGACCGTGATCAGGTTGCGCTGCACCGGGTCCAGATCACCGGAGCGCAGCGCGGGCGCCGGAGCCGGGGTCACCGGGGCGGGGGAGACCGGGATCGACTCGTCGAGCCCGTACACCTCTGCCGCGGACCTCATCGGAGCCGGAGCGGGCGCCTGGACGAAGGCGGCACGCGGCGGAGCCGGGGTGGGCTCGGCGGTCCGCAGCGGAGCCGGAGAGACCGACCGGGGCATGGCCGTGGCGGCCCGGATCGGTGTCATGGTCTCACGTGGCACCGGAGCCTCACGTTCCTTGGCTGCCTGCCGATCTCCGAAGGTGGCCCGCCGATCGCCGGAGGCCGCGGGCCGCTCGTCGGAGGTGGCCGGCCGCTCGCCGAAACTCGGCATCGTCGGCAGTGCGGCCGGCAGTGGCCGCTGGCCCGCGTTGACCGGCGACCCGGTGGCGGTCGCCGGTCGGAACGGCCGCACGGTAGGCGACTCCTCACGAGGCTCGGACGACCGGGACCGGCCCGGGGCACGGCCCTCGCCGAGGTGACCGGCGACATCCAGTCCGGCCATCAGCTCGGCGAACGCCGCTCCGGTGTCACCGATGCCGGCCTGCCGGCCCTCCTGGCGTGTTCGCCGTTCCGGGGCGGCCGGGCGATCCGCGGTCACCCGGTCCTGTGCCTCGGCCTGCTCGAGCAGCCGGTCGAAGTTGTGTGTGCCGTTGCCGGCGACGGTCTGTTGCGCCATGTCGTCACTTTCCTCGGTTGAATCCGGTACCTCGACGGAGAGCTCGTAGTGCTGCTTCGCGAAGAAGCCCCCGATACCACCGCTTCGTACTTTGTCGGCGGAGATGATCCGGACGCCTGAGCCGTACTCGTCATGTACCTGAGCCAGCAGCGGCTCGATGGCCGGTCCCTCAAGCAGCACCCGCGTAGGCACCGTTCACCACCCCTATCGTCTCGATCTGTGCGGTGGAACCAGAGATTTCGCTGTACGACAGCACCTGAACCCGGCGGGAGCCGGCTCGCAGCAGTCGCATCAGTGGCAGCCGCAGCTGTGGTGAGCAGGCCAGGACCGGATTGAGTCCCTGCTGCTCGGCGGCCTCGGAGAGCCGGCTCGCCTCGCTGACGATCGCCTCGGCACGCATGCCGTCGATCGCCATGAAGGCGCCGGTGTCGCTGGGCCGCAGTGATTCGAGCAGGCTCTGCTCGAGCATCGGGTCGAGCGTGATCACGGTGAGCCGGCCGGCGGTCGTGTACTGGGCGGCGATGGCCGGGCCGAGGGCGCTGCGTGCCGCCTCGACCAGGCCGTCGGGGTCGACCGAGACCTTGGCCCGCAGGGACAGCGCCTCGAAGATCCGGACCAGGTCGCGGATCGGCACGCCCTCGTCGAGCAGGGCCTGCAGCACTTTCTGGACCTGGCCCAGGCTGAGCAGGGCCGGGGTCAGTTCCTCCACCACGACGGGGTGGGTGCGTTTGACCATCTCGCTGAGGGCACGGACGTCCTCGCGGCCGAGCAGGCGGCTCGCGTTGGTCCGGACGATCTCGGCCAGGTGCGTGATGATCACCGAGGCCCGGTCGACGACGGTCGCGCCGGAGATCTCGGCCTGGTAATGCATCTCGGCGGGCACCCACTTGCCGGCGAGCCCGAAGACCGGTTCGACCCCGGCCCGGCCGGGGAGTGCCTGCAGTCCCTCACCGATGGCGAGGACGGTGCCGGGCGGTGCCTGACCGGTGCCGGCGTCGACACCGGAGATCCGGATGGCGTACGAGGAGAGCGGCAGATCCAGGTCGTCCCGGGTGCGGACCGGCGGCATGATCACGCCGAGTTCCATGGCCATCTTGCGACGCAGGGCGCGCACCCGGTCGAGCAGGTCGCCGCTGCTGGCGTCGACCAGGTCGACCAGGTCCGGGGCGAGCGCGAGTTCGAGGGGGTCGATACGCATCTCGCCGAGCAGCTGTTCCGGCGAGTCCGGCGCGGGCAGGTCGACCGCCTCGGCGGCGGCGCCGGCCTTCTCGATCGGTTCGGGTACCGGTTCCTTGACCCGCTGGGCGATCAACAGGACGGTCGCGCCGACGATCAGGAACGGCAGTGGCGGCAGGCCGGGGATGACGCAGAGGGCCATGGCCGCACCGCCGCCGATGCGCAGCGCGAGTTTGTTCTGGCTGAGCTGGGTGGTGACGCTCTGGCCCATGTCGCCGGACGTGGCCGAGCGGGTCACGATCAGACCGGTGGCGACCGACAGCAGCAACGCGGGGATCTGTGAGACGAGGCCGTCGCCGATACTCAGCAGGCTGTAGTGGTTCATCGCATCGACCGGGGCCATCCCGGCCTGGGCGACCCCGATCGCGAAACCGCCGACCAGGTTGATCAGCGTGATGATGATGGCCGCGATGGCGTCGCCCTTGACGAACTTGGAGCCACCGTCCATGGCGCCGTAGAAGTCGGCCTCGGCGGACACATCGGCGCGGCGCTTCTTCGCCTCGGCCTCGTCGATCAGGCCGGCGTTGAGGTCGGCGTCGATCGCCATCTGCTTGCCGGGCATGGCGTCGAGGGTGAAGCGGGCGCCGACCTCGGCGACACGCTCGGCACCCTTGGTTACCACGATCATCTGGACGATCACCAGGATCGAGAAGATCACCAGACCGATGACCAGGTTGCCGCCGACCACGAAGCTGCCGAACGCGTGGATCACCTTGCCGGCATCGCCGTCCCGAAGCACCAGGCGTGTCGCACTGATGTTGAGGGCCAGCCGGAATAGTGTCATGACCAGCAACAACGCTGGGAAGACCGCGAAGTCGAGCGGCCTCTGGACGAACATGGAGATCAACAGGACCAGGAGCGCCGCCGTGATGTTCACGGCGATCAACATGTCCAGCAGGAAGGTCGGGAGGGGGACGACCATCATGAGGATGATGCCGACGACCCCTATGGGTACGGCGAACCTGCCTAGGTTTCGGTTCTTCACGGCACCTTCCGAGCATGGGCAGTCCGATGGCCATCCGAGCCCAGCCGTCGCCGTCCTGGCGTTGTTCTGTTCGGCGTTCCGTCGCCGTCACTGAGGCCGCTGTGGCACCGCCACGTCTCGATCTTCCCTGCTCTTGCCCCGCGTTGTGAGGAAATCTCCGGAATCGGTGGTTATGCCATGGCTGGGGTCGGGTTCGGGTTGCGGTGGAAACCGGCCGCCGCACCACGTGCCTTCAGACTCATGACGAACGCCAGCACCTTGGCCACCGCGGCGTAGAACTCGGCCGGGATCTCCTGGCCGACCTCGCAGTTCTGGTTCAGCGCCCGGGCCAGCGCGATGTCCTGCACCATCGGGATCCGGTTCTCGGTGGCCAGCTCGCGGATCTTCGCGGCCATCGGGCCCTTGCCCTTCGCCACGATCCGCGGCGCGCCCTTCTCCGGCTCGTACCGCAGCGCGACGGCGACGTGCACCGGGTTGACCACCACGACGTCCGCGGTAGGCACGTCCGCCATCTGCCGGTTCCGTGCCATGGCGTGCTGCTTGGCCCGGATCTGGGCCTTGATCAGCGGGTCGCCCTCGGTGTTCTTGTGCTCCTGCTTGACCTCCTCCTTGCTCATCCGCAGCTGCTTCTGAGTACGACGGCGCACCACGAAGTAGTCGGCCGCCGCCATCACGATGCCGGCCACCGCGGCGGCCCGGATGAGCTGGATCGCCGCGTCGTTGACCACACCGAGCAGGGAGGCGAGCGGCAGCTGCCCGGCGGTCATCAGCACCGGCACGATGTCCTGCATCGTGAGGTACAGGACGACGCCCAGCACGATCGTCTTGAAGAGTGCCTTGAAGCCCTCCCACAGCGCCTGCGGGCCGAACATGCGCTTGAAGCCGCTGAACGGGTTGAGCCTGCTGAACTTGGGGATGAACAGCTTGGTGGCGACGCGGATGCCACCCTGCGCGCCCGCCGCGACGATGCCGACCGCCATCATGGTCAGCGCCAGCGGCAGAACCGCCCAGGCGGCACTGAGCAGCGCCTCCCGGAAGATCGCCAGTGCTTTGCCGACGTCCGGATCAGCGATCTGGTCCGGGATCTTCTCCATCAGCTCCTGGGCGTGATCCATGGTCTTGCCGAGGGTGCGCGGCAGCATGATGCTCGCGGCGAGCATGCCGACCCAGGCACCGATGTCCTGGCTCCGGCCGATCTGGCCCTCCTGGCGGGCCTTCTTGAGTTTCTGTTGAGTGGGTTCTTCGGTCTTCTCGCCGGACATCTCTCACCTCCTCGCGCTCGCGCCCTACCTCACGTTTTTCGGCGTAGTTCAACCACCGCTGAGCCGGACCACCGCCGTTACCGCCTTCTCCACGAGCGTGTCGAGGATGGTCGGCAGCATGGCGATGGCGATCCCGGAGAGGGCCACCACCAGGAAGATCTTGATGGGGAAGCCGAGCTGGAACGCGTTGAGCGCGGGCGCCACCCGGTTCAGCAGACCCAGCGCCACGTCGGCCAGGAACAGCACGGCGATCAGCGGCCCGGCGATCTGGATCGCGGCCAGGAACATCTCGCCGATGCCCTTCAGCAGCAGCCGGCTGAAGGTCTCCATCGAGAACGAGGCGTCGAGCGGCATCGTACGGAAGCTCTGCAGAAACCCGCGCAGGATCATCTGGTGCCCGTCGCTGGCGAAGAGCAGGGTGAGCGCCACCAGGTTGTAGAACCGCCCGAAGATCGAGGCACTGCTCTGCGAGAACGGGTCGTACGTCGCCGCCAGCGTGAAACCGCTGAACAGGTCGAGCAGGTCACCGGCCGCCTGCAGGGCCGAGAACAGCAACGCCGTGAAGAACCCGAGCGCCGCCCCGACGAGCACCTGCAACGCGGCGGTGGCGATCAGGTCCTTGGTCTCCAGCGACGGGACCGTGCTGGTCAGATAGGGCGCCATCGGGAGGGTCAGTCCCACCGAGAGCAGCGCCTTCACCTGTCCCGGGATGAGCCGCGAGTTGAGTGGCGGGCACAGCATCAGCCACGCGCCGGTACGGACCGCTCCCAGCATGATCGCCAGGAACTCCGCGATGGCGATGTCGAAGTTCATCGCGTCAGTACGAGCCGACCAGTGCCGTGATGATCAGAGCCCAGCCGTTGACCAGCACGAACAGCAGCAACTTGAACGGGAGCGCCACCGTGACGGGCGGCAGCATCATCATGCCCAGCGACATCAGCGACGCGGACACCACGAGGTCGATGATCAGGAACGGGATGAAGATGACGAACCCGATGATGAACGCGGCCCGCAGCTCGGAGAGCACGAACGCCGGGATCAGCGTGGTCAGCGGAACCGACTCGATGTTGGCGGGCCGCTCCTCACCGGACACTTTGATCAGCAGGGCCAGCTCGTCCTCACGCGTCACCTCGTACATGAACTTCCTGAGCGGCTCGACGCCGTCCTTGAACGCCTGGGACTGGGTCTTGTCCCCTTTGAGATAGGGCTGTACGCCCTGCTCGTTCACCTGCGACACGGTCGGGCCCATGATGAACAGGCTCAGGAACAGCGCCAGGCCGGCGAGCACCTGGTTGGGCGGCATGCTGGTCAGGCCGAGCGCGTTGCGCGTGATACCGAGCACCATGAACACCTTGGTGAAGCAGGTGCAGAGCAGCAGCAGGGCGGGCGCCACCGAGAGCAGCGTCAGTCCGAGGACGATCACGAGGGACGAGGCCGGGCGGCTGCCGTCCGGATTCGTACCGTTGATCTGGATGTCGATGCTGGGTGGCGAGGGAGGCGCGGGAGCCGCGTCGGCGGCCGCCGGCAGCAGCACCATGGTGGCCGCCAGCATGAGCAACGGAATCGCGCGCCTCATGACGTCACCGCCTCGTGGTCCGGTCGCGCAGGAACTCCAGTGTGGAGCTCCAGGTACGTGGGGAGAGCAGGGAACCGTCCAGCCGGCCGCCGAGACTCAGCGGATGGCGGCCGGGCAGTTTGGCGTGCAGGCCGTCCGGCTCCACCTCGAGGTGGTCGCGGTGTTCCTCCGGCTCGGTCTCGAACGCGTCGACGTCGGCCTCGCCGAGTAAGTTGACCTGCTGGTCGGTGACCCCGAGCACGAGCGCCCGGTCGGCCACCCGGACCACGGCCACGGACGAGCCACGGCCCAGCTGCTGGCGGTCCAGCACGGTCAGCGGGCCGGTACGGCGCATGAGGTACGGCCGACGCACCGCCCTGGCCAGCAGCCACATCAGCAGCAGCACGACCAGCAGGGCGAAGGTCACCCGGAGCACGAGCGGGATCAAGACCGCTACTCCCCTCCGGGCGAGACGATCTCGGTGATCCGGATGCCGAAGTTCTCGTCCACCACGACGACCTCGCCGCGGGCGATCAGGCGGCCGTTGACGAGCAGGTCGGCGGGGCTGCCGGCGGCCCGGTCCAGTTCGACGATCGCGCCGGGGGTGAGCGACAGCAGTTCCCGCACGCTCATCCGGGTCCGGCCGAGCTCGGCCGAGACCTCCATCTCGACGTCGTGCAGCATGTCCAGTCCGCCCCGTCCCCCGGAACGCGCGGGAGCCGCCCGCTGAGAGATGTTCACCGCCCCCGGGTCGTCACCGGGCCACTGGCTCAGGGCGAGCGCCAGGACGGCCCGTACCTCCGACTCGTCGCGGAGCGGAACCGCGACCGCGCCCTCCTTGGCGGCCAGCGCGCTGAGGGCGACCTCCGGTTCCATCAGCTGGCCGGGGTCGAGCACCACCGGGCCGAAGACCCGTGCCGCCGCCTCCAGAGCCGGCCGGACCGCGGCCGTGATGTCCAGCTCGCCGAGCGGGCTCTCCCGGAGGGCGTCCGCCAGGTCCTGCCCGACCACCACGAGGACCTCGCCGGAGGCCGCGCCGGTGAACCGCGCCGTGATCGCCTGTCCCTCGATCACCGTCCCCGCGTCCGGTATGACCGGGTCGGCGGCCACCAGGGCATGGCTGGTGGGCAGAACGGCCAGCGCGGCCTCGGCCGCGTTCCGGGCTAGCGCCAGCTGAGGCGCGGTCATGGTGGGCGCGGTCATGGGCGGCCAGACTCCTTGGACGAGCTCTCGTTGGGCGACGGCACGACGAGACACGCGAGCCGGGCGCCTTGATTACCGGGAACTGCATGAGCGAAAACGATGTCGTTTACGGTCACCTCGAGCGGCCGGCTGGTCATATGTCCGAGCGGGACGACGTCACCGGGGCGTAGATCCACGATGTCATCGGTGCGCATCCGAATGGGCTGGAATCGCACTGCTACGTCGATCGGAGCGGCGGAAAGTCCGGCGGTCAGGTTCCGCAGAGCGGTGTCCTTCACCTGCCGCTCGGCCGCGCTCAGCACGATCGCCTCGGTGCGCGACAGCACCGGCAGGATCGTGTTGAAAGGCAGGCAGATCGTGGAGATGCACTCCTCGGCGCCGATCTTGGTCTCGAACGAGGCCACCACTACCGCGTCGCCGGGCGCGTGCGCACGCAGGAACTGCGCGTTGTATTCGATCTCCTTGAGCTTCGGCGTGAGGTCCACCATGCTCTCGAAGCCGTAGCGCAGCTCGCCAAGCATCCGCTCGATCAGGCCGCGCAGCAGCGGCATCTCCACCTCGGTCAGCGGCCGCTCCGGCTGGGCACCGCCGGGCCCGCCGAGCATATGATCTATCGCGGTCATCACCGCCGACTGGGCGATCTCCAGCAGGACCGTTCCGGGCAACGGGTCCAGGGTGACCACACCGATGATCGTCGGGTTGGCGAGCGCGGCGACGTACTCGTCGTAGTTCAGCTGCTCGATGGAGATCAGGGAAACGTTGCTGACCACCCGGAGCCGGGTGGTCAGAAGGGTGCCGCAACTCCGTGCGTACGACTCGAAGACCATCTGCAACGTACGGACGTGCTCGCGGGAGAGCTTGATGGGGCGCCGGAAGTCGTACGCGGTCGGGCCTCCGCCTTGGCCGCGACGTGACATCCTGCCGGGGGATCGCTGAGCGGTGGTCACGTCGTCCTCATCGGCTCAGTTACCGAACCGCTGAGCCATGGCGGCGTTTTCATCCAGTTCTCGCGCCTATGGGCGGATCCCCGTGAGGAGACCCGCCCGGCGATGGTGTCTTACTGCGTCACGAAGGAGGTGAAGTAGAGGTCCATGACCATCTGCTTCTCTTCCACCTCGTAGGCCTTCTCGATCTTCTCGAGCAGCTCGGCCTTGAGCTTGTTGCGGCCTTCCTCGGTGGAGAGCTCAGCGATCGGGCGGCCGGTGTACTGCTCGATCGCCAGGTTCAGCGCCTGCGAGGTGTCGATCTCCTCGTGGCCGGCCGCCTCGGTCATCTGCAGGGCGAACCCGAACTTCAGGTAGTGCCCGTCCGCGAGGTTGACCGTCAGTGCGCTGTCGATCGCGACGACCGCGCCCTTGACCGGCTTCTCCTCGGCCGCGGAGGCCGAGTCGCCGCGGAGCATGAAGAACGCCCCCGCACCACCGCCACCGAGGATGACGAGTGCCATCGCGATGACGACCATGAGCATCTTGTTCGACTTCTTCGGCGCCTCGGCAGCCGTGTCCTTCTCGTCAGCCATCAGAACTCCCCCTCAGTTCAGTCGTGGTGTGTGGTGCTGGTGGTGGTCTTGGTCGTGGTGCTCGAGCCCGGCGTGGTGGTGCTCGGCGTGGTGGTGCTCGGCGTGGTGGCCGCGGTCTTCTGCTCGGCCTGGTACTGGGCCGTGGTCTGACCGGTGTGCAACTGCCCGTCCTTGCCGGCCGCGGAGGGCAGCAGGGCCGCCTGGTCCGCGGTGAGCTGGGTCAGGACGACGACGTCCACCCGGCGGTTCATCTGGACCGAACGCGGGTCCTTCGGGTCGATCAGCGGCTTGGTGTCGGAGAAGCCCACCGCGCTGAGCCGCTTCTTCGGCAGACCGTGGTCGGTGAAGAACCGGACCGTGGTCGAGGCACGCGCCGCGGACAGTTCCCAGCCGCTCGGGTAGTACGTGGTCCTGGCCTTGAGCTGGTTGGTGTGACCGTCGACCTCGATGTTGTTCGGCAGGCCGGCCAGGGTCGGTGAGATCGCCTTGAGGATCTTCTCGCCGCCTTCCTGGAGTTCCGCCCGGTTGCCGGCGAAGACGACCTCGTTGGTGACGATGGTGACCACCAGGCCGCGCTGGTCGATCGTGAACTTGGCGCTGTTGAGCATCTTCTGCGCCAGCAGCGCGTCAGCGATCTTGCGCTCGATGGCCTTCAGGTCCTCGACCTCCTTGGCGGCTTTCTCCGCGTTGGCCGATGCCTTCTTGCGGTCCTCGGCCTTGATGGCCCGCTCGACCGCTTCCTTCTGCTTCTTGTTCAGACCCTCGGTGCCGGACGAACCGTCGCCCGGGTTGGAACCCGGATCGATCTGCACCACCTGGGCGTTGTTGGCCGAGCCGTCGAGCGGTGCCGTGTTGCCCTGGAAGGCTGCACTGGGAGCTCCGAACCCGGCCGAGAGACCGGCCGCCAGCTGGGCGAACTTCTTGTTGTTGACGTCGCTCATGGAGAAGAGGACTACGAAGAGTACGAACAGCAGGGTCATCATGTCGGCATACGACACGAGCCAGCGCTCGTGGTTGGCGTGCTCCTCGTGCTCCTCGTGCTTCTGCTTACGCTTTCCCCCGCCGGAACTCATCTAGGTCAGGCCGCCTTCTTGCTCGAGGCCGCAGCTTCGGCCTTCTTCATCTCGTCGGGCGGCAGCAGGCTGCGCAGCTTCTGGGCGACCAGACGCGGGTTCGAGCCGGCCTGGATGGCCAGGACACCGTCGATCACCAGCTCCATCTCCTCCGCCTCGACCGCGCTCAGACGGGCCAGCCGGGCGCCCATCGGCAGCAGGATCATGTTGGCGCTGAGCACGCCCCAGAGGGTGGCGCAGAAGGCCGCGGCGATCGAGTGACCGAGCGTCTCGGGCTTGTCCAGGTTCTCCATGACGAGCACCAGACCCATGACCGTGCCGATGATGCCGATCGTGGGCGCGTAACCGCCCCAGGACTCGAAGAACTTCACGCCCGCCTTGTCGGACTTCTTCTTGGCCGCGACCTCGGCGTGCAGGATGTCGTGCAGCTCGTCCGGGTCGGTGCCGTCGATGGCCAGCTGCAGACCCCGCTTGAGGAAGGGGTGCTCGACCGTCTTGACCGCGTCCTCGAGGGCCAGGAGGCCCTCGCGGCGGGCCCGCTCGGCCAGCTTCACGACACTGTCGAGCAGCTCGGCGGCCGGAACCACCTTCTGGGTGAAGCCCTTCTTGAGCTGTGTGGTGAAGGCCTTGGTGTCCTTCATGACGCCACCCGCCATGGCGGCGAAGAAGCCGCCACCGAAGACCAGGAGCATCGACGGCCACAGCATGATGGAGGTGGGCGAGCCGCCCTCCACGAGCTGGACGGTGAAGACAACGGCGAGGCCGGCGACGACACCGATAATGGTAGCGAGGTCCATCAGCGTTCCTTCCGGTGCAGCGGGAGCACCTTGGCGTCGAGCTCGTTCTCCGAGGAGGACGAGGAGGTGGCGAGGGCCGAGGGCTCGGGCTCCATACGACTCGCCTGGGCGATCAGCGAGGCGCGGTAGTGACGCACCGAGTCGATGAACTCGGGCACGGACTCGGCGATGATGTACTTGGTGCCGTCCACCAGGGAGACGACCGTGTCGGGCGTGCAGTCGACGCGCTCGACCAGGTCCGGGTTCAGTGCGAACACGGCACCGTTGATACGAGTTACGAGGATCAAGACAGTTCCGTCCTTGGGTCGTCCTTGGCTGGTGGGGGCCGTCCGTGGCCCTTCGCCTGTAACTTCGGCCCGATCCCGGTTGCCGATGAGATCGAGGCGGTCGCCATCCGGGTGCGAATGACTCGCCCGGCCGGATCGCACGAACGGCCGGGACGGGCACGTGTGCCCGTCCCGGCCGCCCGGGTGCTACTGGTGCTAGCGCTTCATGCTGACGAGCTCCTGGAGGATCTCGTCGGAGGTCGTGATGATGCGGCTGTTGGCCTGGAAGCCGCGCTGGGCGACGACCAGGTTGGTGAACTCCTGCGCGAGGTCGACGTTGGACATCTCCAGCGCGCCGGAGATGACCTGACCCATGCCGGCACTGCCGGGTTCGCCGACCTGGGCGTACCCGGAGTTGACCGTGGTCCTGAAGAGGGAGTTGCCCACCTTCTCCAGGCCGGCGACGTTCTTGAAGGTCGCCATGGCGACCTGACCCAGCGTTTGCTTGAGGCCGTTGCTGTAGACGCCGATGATCTCGCCGCTGTCGGAGACGGTGTAGGAGAGCGAGGTGAGCGCGCCGGCCGTCTGGCCGTCGACGTTGAACACCCGTGCGTCGGTGAGACCCGAGTACATGGTCAGGTCCTTCAGGTTGATCTTCAGACCCGGGTCCGGCGGGGTGGCGGAGGGGTCCGCCGGCCGGAAGACCATGTTGCCGTCGGAGTCGAGGTTTCCGGGTGTCGGGCTGTCGGTAGCCTCGACGGTCGGCTTGCCCTTCGACATGTCGAGGGTCATCTGGCTGGTGCCGTTGACCGCGACGTTCGGAGTGAGGCCGCTGGGGTCGTAGTGCTCGTACAGGTCGACGGTCCAGTCGGTCACGACGGTCGTCCGGTCCGGCACGCCACGGGTGAACACGGCGGTGACCGTGCGGGTGGCGCCCTTGTCGTCGAACACCTTGACCGGGATGGTGACGATGTCGTTGAGTGCCAGCGGGTCGGCCGGGTAGTCGCTGGTCAGGTTGCCCTTCATGGTGATCTCGGTGGTCTGCTTCGGCGGGATGGTCGCGCCGAGGGGCATCTTGATGTCGCCCGGCTGCACACCCGAGTTCACGATGCCTTCCGAGTCCGCGGTCCAGCCCTGCACGGGCTCACCGGTGGCCGTGGCCAGCACGCCGTTCGCGTCGAAGAAGAACGAGCCCGCACGCGTGTAGAGGTTCTCGTTGCCGCTGCGGGTGATGAAGAAGCCGTCACCCTGGATCATCATGTCGCCGGACTTGCCGGTGGTCTGTGCCGAACCCTGGCTGAAGTTGGCGGTGATGCCACCGACCCGCACGCCGAGGCCGACCTGGGCCGGGTTGGTGCCGGCCATCCCGTTCTGCGGCGATCCGCCGGCGCCCAGCATCTGGCTCATCGTGTCGTTGAACTGCACCTGCGACGACTTGTAGCCGGTGGTGTTGACGTTCGCGATGTTGTTACCGGTGACGTCGATCATCCGCTGGTGGGCGTTGAGGCCACTGATGCCCGAGTAAAGAGAACGCAGCATTGAGAAAGGTCCTTAGCGGTAGGAGGGCGAACCGGGAATCAGGCGGTCTTGTTCTCGGTCGTCGAGATCTCCGTGACCTTGGACAGCTGCACATCCGTGTTCCCGACCTTGAGCGTCGGTTCGCTGTCTCCATTGAGCTTCGCCGAACTGATCACGCCGGTCTGCAGAGCGCCGGTGGCGTCCTGATACGTGACCGTCTTTCCGACCAGCGAGCTGGCCCCGATCATCCGCTGCGACTGCAGCATGTCGATCATGGCCTCGAGCTTCTCGACCTGCGTGAACTGCGCGGTCTGCGCCAGGAACGCGGTCGAGTCGGCGGGCTTCGTGGGGTCCTGATACTTCAGCTGTGCGACAAGGAGCTTCATGAAGGTGTCCTTGTCGCCGAGCGACTTGCTTTTCGCTTCAGAGGCTTTGGCCGCGGCCAAGGCCTTGGCCGCATCGGCTCCGGTTGGTCCGGACATCGGTGAGGTCATCGACTTCTCCTGTCCCGTAGCAGGCTCAACCTAAGCTTCGGCCCGGCCCGAGTTTTGCTTAGGCACAAATTTGCGGGCCCGCCGGATGACCGGCGGGCCCGCAACGGGAGATCTTCAATTTTGTACGCCTATAGGTCTGAAGGGTCAGGGTGCGAGGGACAGGCTGAGCTTGCCCTTTCCGTAACGGTTGACCTCGACGCTCAGGTCCAGGCGGCGCCCCAGGGCGAGCAGGACGGCGCGAGCGTCGGCCGGCAGCTCCTGGTTCGGGTAGATCACCTGGTACAGCTTCACGTGCGGGGCGCCCTCACGGTTGAGGAGGCTGGTGAAGACGTTGCACAACTCGAAGACGTTCTCCGCCAGGTTCGGGAAGAGCTGCTTCTCGTCGATGCTGTCCTCAGCAGCGCCGGCCGGCAGCAGACCGAGCGCAGCCCCGGCGTTGGCGGCGAGGCTGAGCGTCATGCCCATGACCGCGTAGATCTTCTGACCGTTGTCGGTGAAGATCGCGCTCGTCGTGAGAGGCACCTCCGGCGCACCGATGGGGTCGCCGGGACTGACGGTCACCTCTCGCCCGAGGAGGTCCTCGAACAGGTTGCGTACGGCTAGAGAGCCGGGAAGAACCGAGACGTCTGACATGTCTTAATCATCCCAAAATAGGAGCGAACACTTCATCGAATCGCTCAGCGGTGAAGGGTTTGACGATGAAGAACGCGGATCCGGACGCTTCGGCCGCCGTCTTCATCTCCGGCGTGCACTCCGAGGTGACGAAGCCGAACTTGACGTTGTTGCCGGCCGCACGGAGCTGCCGGAGAACCTCGATACCGGTCAGGTGCGGCATGTTCCAGTCCGAGATGACCAGATCCGGCTTCTGCGCGGTGGCCATGTCCAGGGCTTCCTTGCCGTCCGCCGCCTCGATCAGATCGTGATCTCCGAACCCGGCCTGCCGCAGGGTCCGGACGACGATCTGCCGCATCACCCGGCTGTCGTCGGCGATGAGGATCTTCATGCACCCTCCTCCTTGTTGTCGGTGCTGCTCTGCCACATCGAAATGGACACGGGTTCGCCCTCCCACACCCCGTACACCCCGCTGATGCGCTGGGTGTTCGGGAACCGCGCCGAAGCCTCCGGCGAGAGATTGACTTGCGGGAGCGACAACTGCGCCCCGGGAGGCAACATCGCTTTGACGTTGCCTCCGACGATGTTTGCGAGTTCGCCGAGCGTGTCGGAGATGTCCTCCTCACTCACTTCCTCAAGCTCCATGGCGAGGAAGGCGGCCGCGGCGCGCTGGGCGGCGGCACGGGAGGACGCGTAAACGACATGCCCGGTCCAGGAACCGGTGATGGAGACCGAGGAATGCACCTCGGACGGCTGATTCTCGTCGTACGTCGGGATCAACGGGCTCACGCCCTCGGGATCCAGGTACGACTCCCACACCTGTTCCACCATCTCGGCGAGGTCGCTCTCGTCGACCTCGACTTCGACGCTCATGAGTTCGCTCCGGTCGGGACGAGGCCCAGCAGGGCCAGCTTTTCGATCATGGCGCCCTCGGTGAAGGGCTTGATCACGTATTCGTGGGCACCCGCGGCGAGCGCCCGTACGATCTGGCTCTGTTCGCTCTCGGTGGTGACCATGACGAGGGTCATCTCCCGCAGCCGTGGATCGGCCCGGACCTTGGTGACGAACTCGAGCCCGTTCATGTTGGGCATGTTCCAGTCGATTAGGGCCAGCTCCGGCACCTCCGTCATGTCGGCGAGGAGATCCATGGCCTCCTTGCCGTCCCCCGCCTCCACCGCCTCGAAGTTGAGCTTCGTGACAATGCGCTTGAGGATCATGCGCATCGCACGCGAGTCGTCGATCACCATGGCGCGCATCGGCGTCATCCCCTTCTCACGGCACCGGCGGGCGCCGCGGTGCGAGTCCGGTAGGCGGAGGTTCGGCCGGCGGCCACCCGCTCGTAGTTGTCGTCGATCCCGATCGTGGTCTCGGCCGCACCGAGGAAGAGCAGGCCGTCCGGGCGCAGGATCTTGGCGGCGTTCTGCAGCACCTGGCGCTTGGTGGCCACGTCGAAGTAGATGAGGACGTTGCGCAGGAAGATCACGTCGAACGGCTGCATCGGCGGGAACGGCGCGGTGAGGCTCATGTGCTTGAACGAGACGTTCTTGCGCAGCGCCGGGATGATCCGCCAATGCGCACCGGCCCGCTCGAAGTACTGCACGAGCTGGGTCGCCGCCAGGCCGCGGTTCACCTCGACCTGGCTGTACTCGGCCTTCTGCGCCCGCTCCACCATCGCGGTCGAGATGTCGGTGCCGACGATCTCGTACGTCCACCCGGCCGGCAGGGTCTCCTGCAGCGTGATGGCCAGGCTGTACGCCTCCTGCCCGCTGGAGCTGGCGGCGGACCAGAAGCGCAGCTTGCGCACGGTCGCGCGGGATTTGATCAGTTCGGGAAGCACCACGTCGGTGAGCGCCGAGAACGGCTCCCGGTCCCGGAAGAACGACGTCTCGTTGGTGGTGAGAGCGTCGATGATCTTGCGCTGGTGCGTGGGATTCGGCCGCTTCTGCAGGTCACCGATGAAGTCGTTGACGTTGGCGGCGCCGACCGCCCGGGCGACGGGGATCAGCCGGGCCTCGACCAGGTACTCCTTTCCCGGAGCCAGGACGATCGAGGCCTCCTTGCGCACCAGGTTGGAGATGAAGGTGAACTCCCCCTGGGAAAGGGTCATCGCGCCACCGCCGGTGACCGGCCCACCCGGACACGGTTGAGCAGGGCTCCCGCGATCCGGTCCAGCGGCAGCACCTCGTCGGCCAGGCCGGCGGCGACCACGGCGCCGGGCATACCCCAGACCACCGAGGTCGCCTCGTCCTGCGCCAGCACCTCGGCGCCCGAGTCTCGTAGCACTTTCGCACCACTCCGTCCGTCTTGTCCCATGCCGGTGAGGATGGTCGCGAAGCACGACCCGCCGTACAGACCCGCCACCGACCGGAACATCACGTCCACGGCCGGGCGGCAGGAGTTCTCCTGCGGCGCGTTGCTCAGCTGCGTCAGGGTCGAGACCCCGCGGCGCTGGAAGATCAGGTGCCGGTCCCCGGGGGCGATGTAGACCGTTCCGGCCGTGAGTTCCATGGCATCGCCGGCCTCGACGACCTTCAGCGGGGTGCTGCGGTCGAGCCGCTCGGCGAACATCTTGGTGAAGACGGGCGGCATGTGCTGGGTGATCACGATCGGCACGGGAAGGTCCGCCGGCAGCCCGAGCAGCACCTTGGTGAGCGCGTCGGGGCCGCCCGTGGACGAGCCGATCGCCAGGATCTCGATCTTGCCGCCGGGTGCCCGTTTGGCCGCGGGACGGGCCGGGGCCGGGCCGGTGGCGCCCGGACGTCCCGGTGCGCCGGGACGCAGCGGCGCGGGACCGCCGGGACGCAGCCCGGCCGGTGCGGAACTCCGGCTGGGCGATCCGGCGGGGGGACGACGGCGACCACCGAGAGCCTGGATCTTCGGTACGAGCTGCTCGCGTACCGCCATCATCGATTCCTGCACCGAGCCGACGTTGCTCGGCTTGGTGACGTAGTCGGTGGCGCCCGCGGCCAGCGCCTCCAGCGTGGCGGTCGCTCCCGCCGCCGACAGCGTGCTGAACATGATCACCGGGGTGCTGTGCCGCTTGCGCAGCTCGCGAACCGCCTCGATGCCGTCCATCTGGGGCATCTCGATGTCCATGGTGATCACGTCGGGCTTGAGCTGATCGATCTTCGCCTGTGCGAGCAGACCGTTCGCCGCGGTGCCGACGACCTGGATGCCCGGCGCCTCGCCGAGTGCATCGACGATCAGCCGACGGACCACCACGGAATCGTCGACGACGAGAACCGAGATCATTCGACCACTCCCTTCAACCGAGCCAGGCCGGGCCGAGCGCCGCGACCACCGGTGCGAGCAGCCGGTGAGCCGTGGCGGTGTCCAGCAAGTCGCGCACCACCAGCGCCTGAACGGCGCCGCTGAGCATGTTCCAGACCCCTCCGGCACGATCTGCCAGCGGAATACCGGCCGTGTCGACCGCCTGTACGAGCAGCATCTGCGCCGCGGCCGCGGTGCGGACCCGGTCCGAGAGGTACGCCGCCCACGACGCCGAATGCACGGCGGGCGACCAACCGGCGGTGTTGCGCCGGGCGTCGTCGGCCGCGGTGGAGACCCGTAGCCGATCCTCCGTCCGCAGCGTCCGCAAGCGGTCCAGTAGAGCCGACACCGTGTAGTGGTGCGGGCCCAGGTCGATCGGGGCGCCGGCCGGCAGTTTCCGTACCGCCGACACCCATCCGGCGCCGAGCCGGCGCCGGATGTCGGAGTCCAGCACCTCTCGCAGGTAGCTGGCCACCGCCGCGTCGCAGAGCAGCGCGGTCGCGGCCGCGGCGTCCTCGCTCTGCCTCGCGTCCCGTCCGGCCCCCTCCCAAGTCCACGACATCACGTCGTAGCGCAGGCAGGTCAGCAACGCGTCGACCGAACCGATCGGCGCGCGTTCGACCAGTGCGAGGTTTCCGGCCGGGTCGTCCTTCGACATCCCCTTGAGGGTGGGCATCCGCCGGGCGGCGCTCTCCACCTCGACCCACAGCGGCCCCCGGACGTTCTCGTCCGGCAGCCGCTCGGCGAGCACCGACAGGTCCCCGCTCTGCAGACGCAACGCGCGCAGCATGACCTCGGCCACGGCCGGCCCGCCCTCCAGGCGGGTCAGATCGAAGCCCAGAACGGGGGCGCTGACCAGGCTGTACATCAGATGGTGGCGCGGTAGGTATCGACGGCCTGATTGACGTCGAGAGCCAGCATCAACCGTCCGTCCAGCTTGAACGTGCCCACCACCAGCTCCCGTGTCGGTCCGCTCAGCGTGTCCGGTGGCGGCTCGAACGTCTCGTCGTCGAGATCGACCACCTCGCCGATCTTGTCCACCAGCAGTGACACCGGTTCACCGTCACCGCGCAGGATGACGTTCATGACCGGACCCTGCAGGGCCTGCCGGGCAAGGCCCAGCTGCACCCGCAGATCCACTGCGGCGATCACCTGACCGCGGAGGTTGAACAGGCCACCGACGGCGGGCGGGGCGAGCGGCACGGGGGTGTACTCGTTGTACGAGAGCACCTCCTGCACCGTGTGCACCTCGACGCCGAAGAGCTGGCCGTCCACCTCGAAGGTGGCGAACTGACGACTCGCCATGTCAGGCCTCCACCAGCATGTCGTCCATCGCATCGCTGTAGAAGTTCGGGTCGGCGGCGAGGATGGCCCGGCGCACGTCGAGCAGCTCGGTGACCCGTTGCTGGATCACCGCGGTGCCGACCAGGCCGTCCTCCTCCGCGTCGCGGCGTGCGGTCGTCGAGTTCTCGGCGATGTCGACGATCCGATCCACCACCAGTGCCACGCTCTTTCCGCCCTCGCTGTAGACGACCACCGACACGGTGTCGCCCTCAAGCTCCTCGCCGTACGCCCCGAGCAGGTGCGACAGCCGCACCAGGGGCAGGATCTGACCGCGGTACTGGACGACCTCGCGTGAGCCGGCGTGCTCGATCCGATCGCGCGGGAACTCCTCCAGCCGTGTGACCGTGTCCAGCGGGATCGCCACCCGGCGTTCGCCGACCGCGGTGACGAGCAGGCGCTCGGTGCCTCCACCGCCCTGGCCACGCTTCTCGGCCACGTTCTCGCGCTCGGAGTCGACGGCCAGATGCGAGCGGCGGGCCAGCGAGGACACGTCCAGGATCAGACCGACCTTGCCGTCACCCAGGATCGTCGCTCCGGCGTACAACCCGATGTCCTTGAATCTGGTGTTGAGGGCCTTGACGACGACCTCTTCGGTGTTCAGGACGCGGTCCACGACCAGTCCGAACCGACGGCCGTCGGCCTGCAGCACCATGATGTAGACGCCCTGGTCACCACCGACTTCAAGACCGAGAGCACGATCCAGCCGTACGAGTGGGAGCAGCTTGCCGCGCAGCCGGTAGACGGGCGCGCCCGAGGCGTACTCGACCTTGGTGGTATTGCCGTCGATGAAGACCAGTTCGAGCACCGCGACCTGGGGCACGACGTAGCGCTGCTCGCCGCAGTCGACCGTCAGCGCCTGGATGATCGCCAGCGTCAGCGGAATGGTGAGCCGCCAGACCGTGCCTTCGCCGGGCGTCGAGTCGACGCTGACCGCACCGCCGATGTTCTCGATGTTGGTCTTGACCACGTCCATGCCGACACCTCGGCCGGAGACGTTGGTGACCTTCGCGGCGGTGGAGAAGCCGGGCTGGAAGACCATCGCCATGATGTCGCGCTTGTCCATGTTCGGCACCTGCTCCGGCCGGAGCAGACCGTTCTCCACGGCCTTCTGCGCGATCCGCTCGACGTTGAGGCCGGCACCGTCGTCGGCGACCTCGACGGCGACGTGACCACCCTCGTGGTACGCGCGGAGGGTGAGCGTGCCCTCCGGCCCCTTGCCGCTGGCGATCCGCCGCTCCGGGTCCTCGATGCCGTGGTCGACCGCGTTGCGTACGAGGTGGGTCAGCGGGTCCTTGACCGCCTCCAGCAGGCTTCGGTCGAGCTCGGTCTCCTTGCCCTCCATCACCAGCGCGACCTGCTTGCCGAGCGAGTTGCTCAGGTCCCGGATGACTCGGGGAAGCTTGGACCAGATGTGCTCGATGGGCTGCATGCGGGTCTTCATGATGCCCTCTTGCAGCTCACTGGTGATCATGCCGAGCCGCTGGGCGCTGCGGACCAGACCGGAGTCACCGATCTCCATCACGCCGCGGACCAGCTGGTTCCGGGCCAGGACCAGCTCACCGACCATGTTCATGAGGGTGTCCAGCAGGTCGACGTCGACCCGGATCGCGCTGTCCGCGATGCTCCGCTTCGGCGCCTGCGACTGCAGTGCCTCACTGACCGCGGCCGGCTGCGCCTTGCCCTCGTCGAGCAGGATCGTGCCGAGTTTGCGCTCGTCGCCCTCGATCTGCTGCTGCAGCGCCGAGGCCACGTCGGAGGGCTGGGCCGCGCCCGCGTCGACCAGCATCTGGCCGAGCGGCTGGCGCTGGTCGGCGACCGGCTCGGGTGACGGGCGGGCGGCCGAAGCCTCCTGCTCGACGGTCACCGGGGTCTCCGCCTCGGCCGCCGGAGCCTCCGCAGCCGGTGCGGCGGCGGGTGCGGCGTCCGTGGGCGCGTTCATCTGCGCCTGGATCTTGACAATCATGCTCTCGATGTCGACCTCGGCCTCGGACCCGTTCTCCTCGATGGAGGAGAGGATCGACCGCACACCGTCGATGCAGAGCAGCAGGACGGTGATGGTCTCCGGGGTGACCGGCTGGACACCGTCACGAAGCCGCGAGAGCAGCGACTCACCGGCGTGCGCCAGCTTCTCCAAGCGGGAGAACGCGAGGAACCCGCTGGTGCCCTTGATGGTGTGGATCGCCCGGAAGATGCGGGAGATCAGATCACGCGATCCCGGCTCCTGCTCGAGGCTGACGAGGTCCCGGTCGATCTGGTCCAGGTTCTCGTGGCTCTCCATGAGGAATTCGCCAACGATCTCGCCAAGGTCTTCCACGACTTGCTACCTCCTGCTCGCGGCTTCACTGCCCTCATCGACCCCTCGGGGCACCAACTGAGAAGATCGCCCGGTACGCCGGAATGATCAGGACTCCCCGCCGGGACGGCGGTAGCGATAGCCGAAACCTCGGACCGATTCGATCGGCGACTCGTCGGGATCGGACCAGCCGAGCTTTCGCCGCAGACGCAGGACCGCGAACTTGACCCGTTCCTGACCGATGCCGGTCGGGTCGTCCCAGGCCTGTGTGAGCAGCTGGTTCGGCGAGAGGACCGCACCGGCATGCCGCACCAGCGCGTTGAGCAGGCGGAACTCCGTCGGGGTGAGACGTTTCTCCTCGCCCTTGACGTAGACCCGGCGCTTGGTCGGGTCGAGATGCACCAGGCCGTCGTCGTAGACCTGGCTGGCCCAGCTGTTCTGCCCGGAGGACGAGCGCCGCAGCAGCGCCTCCACCCGGGCCAGCAGTTCGTTGTTGGCGAACGGCTTGGTCAGGTAGTCGTCCGCGCCGCCGCGCAGGCCGCGTACCTTCTCCGCCTCCTGGCCGTGGGCGGTGAGAACCAGCACCGGGACGTCCGAGACGTCACGCAGCCGCTCCAGCACCTGCCAGCCGTCCATCTCCGGCAGACCGACGTCCAGCACCACCAGGTCGGGGTGCTCGGCGTAGGCCTCCTTCAGCCCGGACCTGCCGTCGGCGGCATGCGCCACCTCATAACCGGCCCGACTGAACAACAGCCGGAGAGCGAGTGCGATGTCCGGGTCGTCCTCGACCACGAGAAGGCGACTCATCGTTTGCTCACCCTGCCCCCAACCCGTGCTCGCGCCCTGTTCGGGCACGGCTGAACTCCGGGCACGCGGACGTGTTGCCGAGGATCAGCTTTTGCCTGGCACCGCCCGCGCGACCGCGAGCGGGAGAGTCCGCAGACGTAAACCACCAAATAGCGTGATGTCACCGTCTATTTACGGACAGTGACAGTCTAGCGTCGGGTGCCGGACTCCGAGCCGGTCCGCGAGGATCCACTGCGGCCGTTATCAAGGGGAGTCATCCAGGGGCCCGATCGGGACATCCCTACAGCCTGACATTTCTCGTACGGCTTATCGCCCTTTCCGCGAAAGATGTGACACGCCGCGTGCAACGGGGTGCGATAGCCGTGACGGGCGATCCGCGCCCGTATCTGCGCTCCGGGAGGCACCCGTGTTCGACCTGGTGGTACGACGTGTCGCCGCGCTGGCGGCGGCACCCGCGCTGTTCGCGCTCTCCGCACCCGCGCTGGCCCACGGACCGATCACGCCGCCCCGCCCGCCGGAGAGCCCGTCACCACCGGCCGTCACCACGGCGCCCGCTCCCGCCACCCCGGCACCGGCCAAGCCGATCCCGCCCAAGCCGATCCCGCCCAAGCCTGTCACCACGGCACCCGCCGCCACGACCGCACCCGCCCCCACCCTCAACCCGGCCCAGGTCCGGGCCCGCGCCGTGATGGTGCAGGTGGTCCGGCTGACCAACGACGAACGCAGACAGGCCGGCTGTCCGGCCCTGGCGGTCGACGGCCAGCTCGTCACGGCCTCCCTGCGACAGTCCAACTACATGGCCCGGACCAGGCTCTTCAGTCACGTCTGGCGCGACGGCTCGACCTTCGTCGACCGCAGCGAGGCGGCCGGCTACCAGCAGCCGGCCGGAGAGAACATCGCCTGGGGATACCGCACCGCGCCGGACGTGGTGAACGCCTGGATGGGCAGCCCGGGACACCGCAAGAACATCCTCAACTGCAAGGCGAAGTCGTTCGGCGCGGGCGTCGCCTTCGCCGCGGACGGCACCCCGTACTACACGCAGGTGTTCGGCTGGGAGTAGCCCGCCTTTTTCCTGGCCGGGCGGGTCAGAGCTCGCAGCCGACCAGGACCGGCTCGGGATGCAGCTCGACACCGAACCGCGACCGGACGCCGTCCCGGATGGTCCGGGCCAGGTCCAGCAGCGCGGCGGTGCTACCCGTTCCGCGGTTGGTCAGCGCCAGCGTGTGCTTGCCGGAGATGGCCACCCCGTCACCGGCGAACCCCTTCGGGAAGCCCGCGTGCTCGATCAGCCAGGCGGCCGGGATCTTCACCGTGCCGTCCGCACCCGGCCAGTGCGGCATCTCGCCGAGCGTCGCGAAGAAGGCGGCGTCGACGACCGGGTTGGTGAAGAACGAGCCCACCGACCAGGTGTCCCGGTCCTCCGGATCGAGCACCATGCCCTTGCCCGCGCGCAGTTTGAGGACGGTCTCCCGGGCCTGGTGCAGCGGCACCCGGTCACCGGCCTCGGCACCGAGCGAGCGGGCCAGTTCCGCATATCGGATCGGTGCCGACTCGCCGGAGCGGGCCAGCCGGAAGTCGACCGCGGTCACCAGGAAACGGTCGTCGTGCTTGAAGACGCTGGTCCGGTAGCCGAAGCGGCACTCGGCAGGGGTCATCACCCGGATCTCGCCGGCCTGACGGTCGTAGGCGTGCACCGCCTCGATGGTGTGCGCCACCTCCTGGCCGTACGCCCCGACGTTCTGGATGGGGGTGGAACCCGCGGCGCCCGGGATGCCGGACAGGCACTCGACACCGGACAGGCCGCTCGTCACCGCGTACGACACGAAATCGTCCCAGGACTCGCCGGCCGCGACCCGGACCAGGACCCCGGAACCGTCCTCCCCGGTCTCCTCGATGCCGCGGGTGCGCAGCAGCAGCACCTCGCCGTCGAAGCCGTCATCGCCGATCACCACGTTGCTGCCCCCGGCCAGCACCAGCAGACGCCGCCCGGCAGCGGCCGCCGCGCGCACGGTTTCGACTGCCTCGTCCGTATGGACCGCGGTGGTCACTGTGCTTGCGGGCCCGCCAAGGCGTAGCGTCGTGTACGCCGACAGGAATCTCTCCGGGGCCGAAGGGGTATCAGTCACGACGCCAACCCTAAGGTCCATCCGAGGGAGGCTTTCACCGGCGGTCCGGCTGAGCGGGGAGACGACTGCGATGAACAGGTTGCACGCGACGAAGGATTTCTGGCTCGCGGCGCTGCGTGCCGACGGCCCGGCATTCTGGGAGGCCGTCGCCGAGTGCGGGCCGGACCCGGCCGTACCCGGCTGCCCGGACTGGACCGTCGCCGATCTCGCCCACCACGTCACCGGGACCCTCTACTGGGTCCGGACCCACGTCGCCCGCGGTGTGACCGACCGCCCGGACGGCGAGGCGCCGGATCCGTCCTCGGACTGGAACGAGACGCTCGACCACCTGCGGCGTGAGCTGACCGGCACGATCGAGACGCTGGAGGCGCTCGACCCGGACTTCCCGGCGTGGAACTGGGCGCCGCAGCCGAAACGGGCGAGCTTCTGGCAACGGCGGATGGCACACGAGATCTCGCTGCACCGGTGGGACGCCGAGTCGGCCGCCGGCCGGGCCACCCCGATCGAGACGAAGCTGGCCACCGACGGGATCGGCGAGATCCTCGACACCTGGTTGCCGGCCGGAAGGCGCGGTGGCCCGACCGACCTGCACGGCGTGGTGCACCTGGTCGGCACGGACGCCGGGCAGGAGTGGTTCGTCCGGTTGCGCGGCGCCGGGATCGCGCTGCTCGACACCGGAACGATCCTTGACAGCGATGATCATCACGCCAGAGCGAAGGCCACGGGCAGTGTGAGCGACCTACAGTTGGCGCTGATGGGTCGCAAACGGGCCGACCAGCTCGCCCTCACCGGGGACCCTCGCCTCTTCCAGGCACTCCGTACCGGCTGAACTTCCGGCCCGACGCCCTTGTTAGAGCGCTCTCAGGCCGTAAGATGAACCGGTTAAGTTCGGCGGATCATCAGGAGCAGATGACATGACGGCAACCGTCACGTCCACGTCGGCGCAGCCGGCCCCCGCGGGGATCACCTTCCCCGAAGGCTTCGTCTGGGGGACGGCCACGGCCTCGTACCAGATCGAGGGCGCCGCGAGGGAGGACGGTCGCGGCCCGTCCATCTGGGACACCTTCAGCCATACGCCGGGGAGGGTCCACGCGGGCCACACCGGCGACGTCGCGTGCGACCACTACCACCGGTACGTCGAGGACGTCGCCCTGATGGGCGATCTCGGTCTCGGGGCGTACCGCTTCTCAGTCGCCTGGCCGCGCGTCCGCCCGGACGGCACCGGCCCGGTCAACACCCGCGGTCTCGACTTCTACGACCGGCTCACCGACGAGCTGCTCGGCAAAGGCATCGACCCGGTCGTCACGCTGTACCACTGGGACCTCCCGCAGACGCTCGAGGATCGCGGCGGCTGGACCGTGCGGGAGACCGCCGAGGCCTTCGCCGAGTACGCGCAGGTCGTCTACGGCCGCCTCGGCGACCGGGTCGGCACCTGGACCACGCTGAACGAGCCGTGGTGCTCGGCGTACCTGGGTTACGGCAACGGCATCCACGCCCCCGGCCGGCAGGACCCGGCCGGCTCGCTGGCCGCCGCGCACCACCTCAACCTCGCCCACGGCCTCGCCGCCCGGGCACTGCGCTCGGCCGGTGCGCGCAACATCAGCATCACGCTCAACCCGTGCGAGGTCTCCCCGCTCGACCCGGCCAACCCGGCCGACATCGAGGCCGCGCGGATCATCGACGGCGTCGCCAACCGGATCTTCTTCGACCCGATCCTGCGTGGCCGGTACCCCGCCGACGTGCTCGAGCACATCTCGCGGATCACCGACCTGTCCTTCATCAAGGACGGCGACGAGACGATCATCAACGCGCCGATCGACGTGCTGGGGATCAACTTCTACACGCCGTCGTACGTCTCCGCGAAGCCCGGGCACCCCGGCGCGCTCGACTACCCGGGCAGCGAGGGCATCGCCTTCCGCAAGCCGGTCGGCCCCGTCACCGACATGGGCTGGCAGATCGAGCCGGCGTCGCTGACCCGGCTGCTCACCCGCATCCACCGGGACTACCCCGGCACCCCGCTGATGATCACCGAGAACGGGGCGGCCTACCCCGAGGGCGTCCACGACCCCCTGCGCATCGAGTACGTCGACGCCCACCTGCGCGCCTGCCACGACGCACTGGCCGCCGGGGTCGACCTCCGCGGCTATTTCGCCTGGTCCTTGATGGACAACTTCGAATGGGCCGAGGGGTACGCGAAGCGCTTCGGTATGGTGCACGTCGACTACACGACGCAGCAGCGTGTGCTCAAGGACAGCGCGAAGTGGTACCGCGAGGTGATCCGGCGTAACGGCCTGGAGTGAGTCGCGATTCGCACCCTACCCTCGGCCGGACGCGGCTCAGGGTAGGGTGCGAGATCTCCATCGTCGCGAATATCGCTCATGTCAGGGGGACGGCTTGTGACGACGCGGGAACGGCCGACCCTCGAAGCGGTTGCCCGTCGTGCCGGGGTCTCCCGTGCGACCGTGTCCCGTGTGGTCAACGGTTCCACCACGGTCGCCGCGGCCATCCGAGAGGCCGTCAACCGGGCCGTCGACGAACTCGGATACGTACCGAACCAGGCGGCCCGCAGCCTCGTCACCCGGCAGACCGACTCGATCGCGCTGATCCTGCCCGAGACCGCCAACCGGGTCTTCTCCGACGACCTCTTCTTCCCGGCGATCATCCGCGGCGTCGGCTCCGAGCTCGAGACCGCCGACAAGCAGCTGGTGCTCATGATGGCCGGTTCCGCCGCCGGATACCACCGGGTCGAACGCTACGCCGTCGCCGGTCACGTCGACGGCGTCATGTTCGCCTCCATCCACGGCGCCGACCCGCTACCCGGCCTCCTCGCCCGGCGCGGTATCCCGGTCATCTGCAGCGGCCGCCCGATGCTCGCCGACCCGCCGGTGCCATACGTCGACGTCGACCACGCCGGCGGTGTCGCCGCGGCCCTCCAGCTCCTGATCACCTCCGGCCGCCGGCGGATAGCGACGATAGCCGGCCCGCAGGACATGGTCGCCGGCCTCGAACGCCTCACCGGATACCACGAGACCCTCCGCGAGGCCGGCCTGCCGGAACTGGTCGCGGCCGGTGACTTCACCCGCGACTCCGGGGTCGCCGCGATGCGCTCGCTGCTCGAACAGGACCCGAACCTGGACGCCGTCTTCGCCGCTTCCGATCTGATGGCCCACGGCGCGCTGCAGGCCCTGCGCAACGCCGGCCGCCGCGTGCCCGACGACGTCGCCATCATCGGCTTCGACGATTTCGAGATCAGCCGGTACAGCGATCCGCCGCTCACCACGGTCCGCCAGCCGATCGCCGAGGCCGGACGCGTGATGGCCCGCCAGATGCTGCGCCTGATCGCCGGCGACCCCGACGTCGAGCCCGCGATAGTCCTGCCCACCGAGCTGATCGTCCGGGCGTCCGCATGACCGACGTCACTCCGGCGGCTTCTCACCCGCGGCCGTCCACGATCACCACGCCGGCGGCGTAGACCGCTCGTCCGCCCTCGCGCCTCGGCCGGACTTCCGGCCAATCATCCCGCCATCACCAACCGTCCCCGGCCCGCCGCCAGCCTTCCACGGCCCGCCGCCGCTCCGCCGCCGCCTCGCCGCCGCCGCCTCGCCGCCCATCAGTGCGGCGGATCTTGTGAGGTTCGGCCGCCATCTCGACCCGAATCTCACAAAGATCTGCCGCCAAGAAGGCGACGCGGCGAAGCGGCGGGCGATCTTGTGCGGTTACGCCGCTCCAGCGACCACAACCTCACAAGATCTGCGCGCGGGACGGGTCACAGGCGCACGAGATCGGTGGGTGCGCGCTACGCGAGGGCTGAGGGGAGCGGGCTTCAGAGGGTGGCGGCTACGCGGCGGGCTGTGGTGGCGGTGTCTGACCCGTACAGGATGAGGGTTGTCTTTTGGATGTTGATCGGCTCGGCGACCCTCAGCACTGTGAGCGCCTGCCGGACCGCGTCATCCACCGGCCAGCCGTAGATGCCCGCCGAGATCAGTGGGAAGGCCACCGAAGTGGCACCGAGCTCGTCGGCTACCCGCAGCGAGTTCTCGTAGCAGGCACGCAGCAGCTCGGATCGGTCCTCGCCGGTGCTGTGGACCGGTCCCACGGTGTGCACCACCCAGCGGGCCGGCAAGCGCCCCGCGGTGGTCGCGACCGCCTGGCCGACCGGTAGGCCCCGGCCGTACTTCGAGGCTCGCAGCATCCGGGTCTCGGCCAGGATGTCCGGGCCGCCCTTGCGATGGATCGCGCCGTCCACGCCCCCGCCGCCGAGCAGGGAGGAGTTGGCCGCGTTGACGATCACGTCGACGTGCTGGGTGGTGATGTCGCCTTCGATCAGCTCGATTTCCACGAACAGACCGTATCGACCCCTACAAGGACGCGGTATTCGTTATCGCGATGGGCTTGCCCAGGGAACGGCGGGCCAGCAGGGTCGCGCCGGCGATCGCCGCCGGCATCAGCAGGACCGCGCCGAGCGGGATCAGGAAGGTGGCGAAGACCGCGCTGCCGAAACCGAGTGCCAGGGGCCTGTTGCGGGCCAGGACCGTCCGGCGGTCACGCAGACGCTGGCCGCGCCGCTGGAATGGGACGCCCGTCAGTTCGAGCGCCAGCAACCAGCCGCCGACAGCGCCGGCCAGGACCGGAACCACCGTCTGGCCGACGACCGGCACGAGTCCCAGCAGGAAGAGCGGGACGGCGGCCAGGATCGAGATGCCGACCAGCTTGAGCGCGTCGGTGACATTGCGACGCAGTGCTCGCCAGAAACCGACGTCGACCGCATCGGGCACACCGCCGAAGCGGTCCTCCACCAGCTCGGACAGCTTCTCGTAGAACGGGTCGCCGATGACCAGGGTGACGGCGGTGAAGGTGAGCACGGCCAGCAGCAGGCCCAGTCCGAGCACCGCGACGCCACCGAAGAACCGCATGGTTCCGCGGGCCCAGCCGGTCCAGTCGTCGGCGAACCAGGTGGCGTCGGCGGCCAGGTTCGGCAGGTAGCGGACCAGCAGGACCAGAGCGACGGTGTAGAGGATGCCGGAGAGCAGGGCGGGCAGCAGTCCGAGCAGGAGCAGCCGGGGACTGCGCAGAACCAGGCCCAGCCCGCGCCCGAGCAACCCGGCGCCGGTCGCGAACTCACGGAAGGCCGTCACCGGCCGGGTTTCACTCAGATCACCGCTCACGTTCCGGGAGCTTAGAACCCGGACACCAGCCCGTATACCACCGGGCGTGTCCCGACCGGATCTTCGCGGCTGTGACACACCGCTGTATCGAGCCCGCTGAGACGGCAGTAACCCACGGCCGGATCTTCGCGGCTGTGACACACCGCTGTCACGAGCCCGCTGAGACAGCAGTAGCTCACAGCCGGGGAGATCATTTCCAGGGGCGGTAGCCGGAACGGATCAAGCGCTCCAGGCCAGGGGCGAAGGTGGGGTCCGAAGCGGACGGGTTCTGGGTGGGTGTGGGCACCGGTGGCGTCTCGGACGGGTCGGGCGGGCTGCTCACCTGCGTCGGTGTGGGCACCGGCGGGTTGGTCAACTGCGGGTCGGTCGACTGTACGGGCGATGACGGCACCGCGGTCCGGGTGACGGTCACGACAGTGGTGACCGTGCTCGGCCCGCTCGCGGGGACCGGCTGGGAGGCGGCGGGATCCGCGGTGGCCCGGGGCGGGCGGGCAGTGTAGCCGTCCGAGCCGGTCCGGGCGGGGTCCGTTCCGCCGGGGGCGGAGCCGAGGCCGCCGTCGCCGTAGAAGGGACCGTCGATGTCGGCAGCGCCGAGGGTGGTCTGACGGTCGGCGGGAGCTCCGAGCGCCCAGCCGGTGACTACCGCGAACGGCAGCCCGATAGCCACCAAAGCGAAAAAGACGGATTTGGGGGACAAGCGCACGTACCACTCACCGGTCCAGGGCCGGAAAAGTTACGGCTTTCGGACATTTGCCTCAGCAGTCAACAGACGCGAGGACGGCCCGCAGGCCCGGAAACAGCAGGTAAGCACGGGGTGGCGAGCCAGGACGGCGCAGCAAACCAGAACGGGCCGGCAAACCAGAACGCGGGCCGGCAAACCAGGGTGGACCTTTCGGTACGGGCGGAAGCCGCGACCGGAACGCGGGAGCTCAGCCGTTGAGGAACGTGGAGATGCGGTCGCGCAGTGCGGCCCGGCTGTTCCAGAGAACCGCCGGGCGGTCGTACACCTCGAGGTCGGCGCCGGGCAGCAGGCCGGCGAGCCGCTCGGCCCAGCTCACCGGATGCGTCTCGTCGCCCTGGCAGCCGATCACCAGCGCCCGGCCCCGGAACTCCTTGAGCAACCACTCGTCGGCCAGCGCGGGGGCCGACCAGATCGACTCGATCTCCGGCGCGAGCCCGTCGCGCTGCAACTGCTCCACCCGCTGCCGCAGGAAGCTCCAGCCGGCCGGGGTGTTGCGCACCGACGGGGGCATCTCCTGCTCGACCGCGTCGGCGATCATCGCGGCCTCACCGGACTCGACCGATGCCAGCAACCGCCCGAGACGCTGGGCCGACGCGGCGGCGCGGGAACCGTCCAGCGGAGCGGGCAGATAGAGGACGATCCGCTCGAACCGGTCGGGTGCGGCGGCGACCAGACGGCAGAGCGCGGCCGCGCCCATGCTCACGCCGACCGCCCGGGTGGCACCGGTCAGATCGGCAACGGCCCGCAGCTCACCGGCCAGGTCGTCGAAGGACCACGGGCCGGCCGGGACGTCGGATCTGCCGTGCCCGCGGAAGTGGAAGAACACCCGGCGGCCGACGACCGCGCTGCCCAGCGGCCGGGTTCCGGAGATGTCACCGGCCAGCCCGTGCGCGAAGACCGTGATCGGATCGCCGGCACCGGTGGTCAGGTGCTCGACGCGTACGCCGGAGGGAAGGGTGACCAGCTCGGTGGCCGGACCCGGCAGCGTCGGGCGCCCCGTCCGCGGCCCGGTCCGGTCGACACGTTGCGTGCGGGGCCCGCCGTCCGGCGGAGGCGGGCCGAATCGACCCCTCACGCACGCACCCGGATCACCAGAAGCCCTTGCCGTCCGACAGGTCCTTGAGGCCGGGGCGGACGTCGAGCATGTAGACGAGAGCGGCGGCGATCCCGATCATGCTGATCAGCATGTAACCGTAGGTCACCATCGTCAGTGCCAGGCAGATGCCGATGATGCCGGCCCAGGCACCCTTGGGCAGGGTGCCGATGGCCTGGAATCCGGCGCCGCGCTGCGTCAGGCAGTGGATGAGGGCAACGGCCTGCACCACCACTGAGACGATGAGCAGGGTGACGTCCAGGTAGTAGCGGACATCGTCGAAGAAGATCGGCGCTGATGTGGCCATGAGAGAGAGTCTATGCCGTGGGCCCCGGCAGTGCCGGGGCCCACGGATCATGTCGCGTAAGCGTCAGCTCACTCGGCGGACGCGGCCGGCTTGGCGCGCTTGCGCGGCTTCGGCGCGGCCTCGACGGCCTTGGCGTCCTCGACCGCGGCCTCGACGGCCTTCGGCTGCTCGGTGGCCTCGATGTCGGAGTTGACCACGTCGGCGGCCTCGACGACACCGGTGCCGACGACGCGCTCGCCGCGGGCGACCAGCTCGTTGTAGACGGCGATGGCGCGCTCCTGGGCGGTCTGCGCGAAGGTGACGGCGGCGGTGGTCGCGCTGTCACGCAGGGCCACGAAGTCGGCCTCCTGCGCCTTGCCACGCAGCTCGGCGGCCTTGGTGCCGGCCTGCTCGTTGTAGACGCGCAGGGAGGCGGCGGCCCGGTCGCTGAGCTCGTTCAGCACGGCGGGCAGCTTGCGGAGCTGCTCGTAGGCCACGTCACCGGCGCCGGCGGCGGCGTACAGCGGGGCGGGGATCTTGGTCTTGGTCTGCTCGGTCATCTCTTCTGCTCCTCAGCGTCTTCTGCGGGCGGGTCTTCTGCGGGCGGGGCATTGCGCGCGTTCTCGTTGCGGAATGTCTCGTAGATCTGCGACAGGGACTGCTTCTGCGCGATCGTGAGCTCCGGGTCGACCGCGATGGCGGCCAGCACGCCCTGCTGGCCCTCGCCATCGAGCAGCCCGGCCCGCAGGTACATCGCGGGCGTCGACACTCGCAAGGCGCTGGCGATCTGTTGCAGCACCTCGGCGCTCGGCTTTCGCAGGCCACGCTCGATCTGGCTCAGGTAGGGGTTGCTCACCCCGGCCTTGTCGGCGAGCTGCCGGAGCGAGATCTTCGCGGTCTGCCGCAGGTCTCGGATGAAGGTCCCGATGTCCTCAGGCAGGTCCTTTGGCGTGGCCATGCATTCGAAGGTAGCCCGCAGTGCTAGCTGTTGCAAGCAAAACGCTTGCAACAGCTAGCGTGAACCGAGTCACCCGTAGGGGTCGTCAGATGACCGCGCGAACCTCGCCGACCGGACGTCCACCACCCAGAACGGGCTCGACGATGTCCGGAACCTCGACACCCAGCCGGCGCAGCGCGGCCAGCAGCACCGGCACACGAGCCCGGCTCGCGCCGTCCGAGATCTTCAGCGCGACCGCCCCGGCACCGGCGATCGCGGCCGCGGACACGCCGTCGGCGCCCCGCTTCACGATCAGGCCGGGGATGGCTTCCATGAGCACGGTGTCCTCTGAACCGGTGCCCGCGACCAACGATGGGTTGGCCCGCATGGCGTCGGCCACCCGGCGCTCCGGAGTTCCAGGTGAAGCCTCGACCAGCCGCAGGAAGGCCCGTGCGAGGCCGAGCGGGGAGATCGCGAAGATCGGCGCGCCGCAGCCGTCGACACCGAGCGCCGCGATCGGCTCGCCGGACAGCCGGCTCACCGCGTCGGCGAGCGCCTTCTGCAGTGGGTGGTCGACCTCCAGGTAGGACTCCAGCGGCCACCCGTTGATCACACAGGTGGCGAGGAAACCGGCGTGCTTGCCCGAGCAGTTCATCAGGATCCGCTCCGGCTCGCCGCCGCCGCGCAGCCAGGCACGCCGGGCCGTCTCACCGAGCGGCAGGTCCGCCGGGCAGCCCAGGGACGACGGACCGATGCCGGCCGCGGCCAGGATGGCGCGGACACGTTCCACGTGGAACGGTTCGCCGTCGTGACTGGCGCTGACCAGGGCGAGGTCGGCCTCCTCGCGCGGCACGAACCCGGCGTTCAGCAGGCCGACGGTCTGCAGTGGTTTGTTCGACGATCGGGGGAAGAACGGCGTCTCCACATCGCCGATGCCGGGGCCACCGACGATGGCGACGATCCCGTGGTGGACGCTCTCCACGAAGCCGGAGCGGACTACCTCGGCGACGATCATCGGGCGGGGACCCCGAGCAGCTCACGGGCCTGAGCAGCGGTCAGCGGCGGGCGCTGCGCGAGCTGGGCGAAGCCGACGGCACGGGCCACGAGCTGCATGTTCGACTCGACGGGACGGCCTTTGGCGTACGTCAGCGTGTCCTCCATCCCGACGCGCAGGTGCCCGCCGGTCGCCAGCGACGCGAGCATCACCGGCAGAGTGCCGCGGCCGATGCCGGTCGCCGAGAACGTGGTGCCCTCGGGCAGGTCCCTGATCGCCTGCTCGCACGCGACGAGGGCGGCTGCCGTCCCGGGCATCCCGCCCGGCACGCCCATCACGAGGTCGACGTGCACGTGACCGCCGAACGGCAGGCCGTGCTTGCCGAGCAGGCGCTGCAGGCTGGTGAGCTGACCCAGGTCGAAGATCTCGTACTCCGGCACGATCCCGCGCTCCTGCATGCGGGTGTGCAGGTCGACGATGAACTCCCAGCGGTTCAGGAACACGTCGTCGCCGAAGTTGACGGTGCCCATCGTGCACGACGCCATCTCCGGCGCCGCGTCGAGCACGGCGAGACGGTCCGCCTCCGGATCGTGCACCGAGCCGCCCGAGGACAGCTGCACGATCAGGCCGGTGGACTCCCGCAATCCGGCGACGGTGTCGCGCAGCCGGCCCTGATCGAGGGTCGGACTGGCGTCGTCGTCACGGATGTGGACATGGATGATCGAAGCGCCCAGCGCCTCGCACTCCTTGGCGGTGGCGACCAGCTCGGCCAGGGTCACTGGCAGGGCCGGTACGTCCACCTTCTTGCTCTCCGCGCCGGTCGGGGCGACGGTGATCACAGTCCCGGTCATGGCGGTCATCCTGCCATGCGGGACGGTGTGATCTCCCCGGCCGGGAGTGCCCGGATCCAGGCCTCGACCTCGGGCTCCAGCCACACCCGCCCTTGGCGGAGCACCACGACAGGCTGCGGAAAATCCTTTCGCAAGACCAGATGTCGTACGCGTCCGCGGGACCCGCCGATCCGCCGGTGAATCTCGGTGACCCCCATCAGCGCAAGCTCGCCACTCATCCGGCCACCCTCCGATCCGTCCAGCGCAGGAACCGCTCGAACAGCTCCGAAGCCGGTGTCGGCGGCAGAATGTGCACGGCCTCCTCGAGGGCGCTCCACATCGTGATCCGCAATTGCACCGCATCGTGCGTGGCCAGCAGCTCCTCACGCGCCGGATCACACGGCCAGGGTTTGTCGCAGGCGAGACAGTCCCAGTCGAGCATTCGCGCCGGGTCGTGCCCGGCCCTTCCAGTGCGCATGCGCAGGCCCCCTTGATTGCGACTCTGACCAGGGAAGATGCTCCGATCGTGGCCTGGCGGGAAAGTCTTCGCAACAATCCAAAGAATGAAATCCTCATCAATGCCTTGGTTTCTGCAAGATCTGCGTGTACCTATTCCAGGAAGGCGCACGGAGTATTCCAGGAAAGGACGATGCCCGTGGTCGAAGCGATCCCCGGTTCGGGCTCGACGGTCCCTCGGCGGCAACTCGGCCGGTTCCTGCGGCAATATCGAGATGCGGCCGGGAAAACGATCAAGGATGCGTACGAGCACATCGAATGCTCACAACAGAAGATCTGGCGCCTGGAGAAGGGCGACCCGAACGTCGTCGTCAAATCCACCGAGGTGAAGCTGCTCTGCGACTTCTACGGGGTCCCCGACGACGTCAAGGAGGCCCTGGTCAGCCTGTCCAAGGAAACCAAGGTCAAAGGCTGGTGGCACGCGTACGGCGACGTGATCCCAGAATGGTTCGAGCTATATGTCGGGCTGGAGGGCGCCGCAAGTCGGTTACGGACCTATCAGGCCACGCTCATCCCAGGTCTCTTGCAGGCCCACGCCTACATAGAGAAGGTCATGACAAGCACGTGGCCCAAGATTCCCACTGGTGAGATCGAGCGACGAATCCAGGTCCGAAAGGAACGCCAAGGCCTGCTAACCCGCAACTTTCCGCCGCCGCCTCAGCTCGATGTCATCCTCGCCGAGGCGGCGGTACGGGCACGAGTCGATGTCGCCGGTGCGATGCAGCAACAACTTTGGCATCTGCTCAAGGCGTCAGAAGAGTTGCCGCACGTGAAGGTCCGAGTCCTGCCCTCCATGGGGCCATGCTCTGCCGCCAGTGCCGGAAATTTCACGATTCTTACCTTCCCAGCGAACGACCGCGCTAATACCGAACCGCCGACGGTCTACAGCGAGAATGTCACCGGCGCGCTTTACCTCGATCACCCTCGCGAGATCATCATCTATGAGCAGGTGTGGGCGGACCTGGAAAACTTGGCTCTCGATGAGAGAGACTCGAAAGAGATGATCACTGCGCTCTTGAAAGATCTAGGGGATACATCATCGTGACCAGCTACGACGTGACATGGCGTAAGAGCAGCCGGTCCAATGCGCAAGGTGACTGCGTCGAGGTAGCGGACAGCCTTCCGACCGTCGTTGCGGTTCGGGACAGCAAGGACCCGGACGGCGGCACTCTCACATTCACGCGCGCTCAGTGGACCGCTTTCATCAACGGCATCAAGCGCGGCGAGTTCTGACGGGACGGCCCGGCCTACCTGGCCGGGTCAGAACCCTACTCGGCGTCGATTGCGGCGGCTGACTCGCCGACGGTGAGGCGGGCGTCGTCGGGCACGTTGCGCTTCAGAACGGCCAAGGCGATCATGCCCAGCTCGTGGTGGCGCACGGCGGTGCCGACAAAACCGACCGCCCGGCCGTCCAGCTCCACCGCCGTCCCGTGGGCCGGCGGGTGATCGGTGGCCACCCCGTCGAGGTGGAGCAGGACCTGACGGCGGGGCGGACGGCCCAGGTTGTGGACCCGGGCGACGGTCTCCTGGCCGCGGTAGCAGCCCTTCTCCATGTGCACGCTCGTCGCCATGAGCTCGACCTCGGCCGGGATGGTGCGGTGGTCGGTCTCCCAGCCCAGACGCGGAATACGGGCCGCGACCCGCGCCGCCTCGTAGGCCCAGAGCCCGGCCGGAGCCACGCCCAGCTTCTCGATGACCGCGTCCTTGGCGGAACGTGGCACGAGCAGGTCGACTCCGAGCGGTACGCGACGGGCCAGGCCGCCTTCGAATGCCCGTACCGAATAGAGGGAAGTTGCCTGTGAAGGAACGGACCCGGCGGCGAACCGGGTCTCCGGCACCGGGTGCACCCGAGGGGCCGCGAGGTCCGGGAAGAGCGCGGCCGCACCGGGTCCGACCAGCGACAACACGGCGATCTCGGCGCTCGCCTCGCGTGGCTCGACCTGGGTGAAGAAGCGCATCATCTCGAGGTATTTCAGGAGGCCCGCACCGGCGCCCGGCTCGGTGTCCAGCCACGCCGTCGTCCCGTCCTCGGTGACGAAGGCGTGCTGCTCGATGTGCCCGTTCGGTGAGAGGACCAGCAGCTCACTGCCCTCGTGCGCCCTCAGGGCGGACAGGTGCTGGGTGGTCAGCGTGTGCAGCCAGCTCGCCCGCTCGACGCCGGGAACCGCGATCACCTCGCGGTTCGACCGGTCGACCAGCCCGACACCGGTCTCCAGCAGCCGCTGCTCGCGCATCGGGTCGCCGTAGTGGGCCGGCACCCCGGCATCCGCCGAACCCGGCTCCAGGTCCTCGACCATGACGATGGTCACTCGGCCTCCTTGCAATCGCCGCACACCCCGAACAGGGAGACGTGTCCCACATCGACCCGGAAGTCGCGTTCGCCCAGCAGGCGATCGGTGACCGGATCCATCACCGCCGGGTCCACCTCGGCGATCGAGCCGCACGACCGGCACACCAGATGGACGTGCTGGTCCTCACCGGCCGCGTGATAGGTCGGCGAGCCGTGCGACAGATGCGTGTGGTTGACCAGGCCCAGCTCCTCGAGAAGCTCCAGGGTCCGGTAGACGGTGGTGATGTTCACACCGGCGGCGCGCTCACGGACAGCGTTGTGCACCGACTCGGGTGTCGCATGACCGAGTTCGTGCACTGCTTCGAGGATCAGCTGGCGCTGTGGCGTGAGTCGCAGGCCCCGCTCGCGGAGCATGGCGGCTAGCGATGTGGCGGACACGTGACGAGCATAGTTCGGGTGAACGACAGGATCCTTGTCGCGCCCGGCGACCTGCTCGGTGACGGCGTCTTCGAGACCGTGCACCTGCGGCCGTCCGGCCCGTGGCTGCTCGACGAACATCTGGCCCGGCTGTCCCGGTCGGCCGCGATCCTCGACCTGCCGGCGCCCCCGTTGCCGCCGCTGACGGACCTCCCGGAGTCCGGTGCCATGCGGATCATCTACACGCGGAACGTGCTGGACGTCTCAGTCGGTCCGATCCCGGCGCAGGTGCTGCGCGAGCGGCGCGACGGGGTCCGGGTCCTCAGTGCGGACCAGGGCATTTCGGTACGGCGACGTCCGCCGTGGTCCATCACCGCGGCCAAATCACTGTCGTACGGGGAGAACTTCTCGGCACGACGATGGGCGGTACGGCAGGGCGCCGACGATCTCGTCTGGCTCTCCACCGAGGGGTACGTGCTGGAGGCACCCACCGCGTCGGTGGTCTGGCTGACCGGCAACGAACTCTGCACGGTCCCGCCCGCCGAGGCCGGCATCCTGTCCGGTATCACCGCGGCGCACCTGCTGTCACTGGCGCCGTCGGTCGGACTGGCCCCGGTCGAGCGCATGATCACACTCGACGAGCTGGCGTCCGCCGACGCGATCTGGCTGGCGTCTTCGCTGCGAGGGCTGGCCGAGGTGATCGAGCTGGACGGGGCGCCGCGTCCGCGCTCCCCGTGGACGTCGCGTCTGCTCGCACTCCTGGGCTTCTTCGCGATCTTGTGAGGTTGCGGCTGCTTTCCGGGCGCAACCTCACAAGATCGCGGCGAGTCTCGCGGCGGGAGGTCAGCCGCCGATTCGGAGCAGGCGGGCCGACATGTGCGGCTTCAGGCCGCTGTTGTCGACCGCGATCTCGTGGGCGTACAGCAGAGCACCCTCGACGATGCCGAACAGCCGCTGTCCGCCGGTCACGTGAAGGCCCGACGGCGTGTACGCCACCGCGTCCGCCGTCATCTCCAGCCGGGTCGTGGCCGCCTTGCCCAGGTAGAGCTCGGCCACCCCGTCCGGGCGGATCATCGTGGCCTCCATCTCGTCACCCGGACGCCCGTCGACCAGGATCGGCCGCCAGAACCCGGACTCCACGAGCGATTGCCCGAGCGGCTTCGACTCGTCGTCGAGCAGCCACGCCCGCGACTCATATCGCAGGAACGACCGGCCGTCGTGGCTGATCCTGATCTCCTGCGCGAAGTTGTAGTCGTCCTCGTTGGGGAAGCCACCCTGGCCCCGGCCACGCCACAACCCGACGAACGGCAGCAGGCCGAGCAGCGACGGGTGCAGATCCGGACCGGACCGCAGGTCGTGAGTGTCCTCATAGGGATACCCGTCGACCGGCGGAGCGTTGAGCCACGGCGGTGGGCCCAGCGGGTTTTCCGTCTCGTTGCTCACCAGCGTCCCCTCGAAATGCGCATTGCCAGATAGCCGAAGCCGCCGGCCAGCCCACCCAGGGCGGCCACCAGCAGGCTCACGAACCCGATCTCCGTAACCATGACCGGCCCATCTTATGCTGGCCGGTATGGCACGTTTGCTGGTCGTCAAGGCCACCGCCGGCGCGGACGCACCGGAACGCTGCAACCAGGCCTTCAACGTCGCCTCGACCGCCGCCACGGCGGGCCTCGACGTGTCGCTGTGGCTGACCGGCGAGTCCACCTGGTTCGCCCTGCCGGGCCGAGCGGCCGAGTTCGCGCTGCCGCACGCCGCCCCGCTGCCCGACCTGATCGAGGTGCTGCTCGAGGCCGGCCGGATCACGGCCTGCACACAGTGCGCGGCCCGCCGCGACATCGGCCCGGCCGACGTCATCCCCGGCATCCGGATCGCCGGCGCCGCCGTCTTCGTCGAGGAGATCATGTCGGAGGGCGCGCAGGCGCTCGTCTACTGACAACCGGGGTGGCGTTCGCCCGCAGGCGCAGACGGGTGCGCTCAGGGCGCTGTGGTGACTTACGGTCCGCCCGCGGGCAGAGATCGGGTGCGCTCAGGGCACTGTGGTGACTTACGGTCCACCCGCAGGCACAGATCACCACACAACGGGGCGCGCCCAACGCCGTGGCGACTTACGGTCCACCCGCAGGCACAGATCACCACACAACGGCTCACACCCGACGCCGTGGTGACTTACGGTCCACCCGTAGGCACAGATCACCACACAACGGCTCACACCCGACGGCGTGGTGACTTACGGTCCACCCGTAGGCACAGATCGCCCCACAACGGCTCACACCCGACGCCGTGGTGACTTACGGGCCGCTGGCGGGCACAGATCACCACACAACGGCTCACACCCGACGCCGTGGTGACCAACGGTCCACCCGCGGGCACAGATCACCACACAACGGGGCGCGCCCGACGCCGTGGTGGCTTACGGGCCGCCGGTGGGCACAGATCACCACGCTGCAGTGGGGTTCAGGTGGGGCGGCAGGCGGTGGTCACGGTCACGCGGAAACGGTCACGGTCGGTGGTGATCACCACCGATTCGGAGCCCATGCGGTACGCCCAGCCGCTCGCGTCCGTCCAGACGGGGAGCGCGCCCTCCGGCACGCCACGGGGACCGCTGTCCGGCGTGGCCGGGCCCGCATCCGCCACGAACGCCGCGAGAGTGCCCCCGTCGGGGCAGACCACCGCCCGGCTCGCGATGGCCTCCACGGCACCGCCACCGGACCCGGTGACCCCCGCCACCGTGGATCGCAGCAGGTCGGGCATCGAGCCGGCAGCGGGGTCGGCCGGGTCGAGCCCGGGCACGTCCGGCCGGCAGCCGGTGAAGACACGCACGGTCAGCACCTGGTCCGAGGAGTGCGCCTCAGCCTCGATCCCCACGTGCTCCCCCGCATCGGCGAACAGCGACAGGCGCGTCGCCCCGCGCGAGGCGTTCATGCCGGCCGCATAGTTCGCGGGCAGGCCGTCGGCGATGCCGCCGAGAGCCGTCCACGCGTCGCCCTCCGGCACGTAGAGCACCACCTCCCGAGTCGCGACCAGGCCGTCCCACGCGGGGTTGATCGAACAGTCCTCAAGCCGCAGCTCGCCCAGGCTCAGCACCCACCGCTCATCCTGGGCGGCGGCCACCACGGCACCCGACGCGGTCCTCAAGCCGGCCAGCGCCCGCGCTATGTCTCGCTGCTCGGGAACGGTCGGCGGATCGCTACGCACCGACCAGAACACGGCCGCCAGCAGCATCGCGGCCCAGACCCCGGACACGATCCGCAGCCACCGCCCCCGCCGCCGCGCAGCTTCCGGCGGTGGCTCCGCAAACCCCAGCCCCGTCACGGCAGCCATGGTGACACGAGGGACCACCGTGACCACAGCGGCGTGCTCCCCGATCGTCGCCCCGCCGACTGAATGCGCACGTCGGCGCGCCGACTGAATGCGCACGTCGGCGCGCCAGCGAATGCACGGCGAACGGCGCGCGGTCAACGACCCCTGAACACGGCGGACGTTCGGGCGTTCCGCGGTTTCTGGGGTGGCTCATAGCCAGCTGCACGGACCCCCGCGAGGGGACACCGCCTGCTTGTTCCAGAGCACGCCCTTGTCGACACGGCGGCGGCCGACGGGGATTGCCGGGCGCAGGTGACGACGCGCAGGTGACGGCGGGACCGCCCGGCACGGATGACGGGACCGCCCGGCACGGATGACGGGACCGCCCGGCACGGATGACGGGACCGCCCGGCACGGATGACAGGACCGCCCGGCACGGATGACAGGACCGCCCGGCACGGATGACAGGACCGCCCGGCACGGATGACAGGACCGCCCGGCACGGGGTGGTGGCGGGACCGGAGTGTGGCGAGGTCAGAACAGGGAGGCGTACTGCGGGGAGGCCAGGAAGCGCTCGATCGTCTCGGCGCTGCCCGGCGTGAAGGGACGGTCCAGCACCTCGGCCGGTGGGATGAAGACCATCGCGGCGCCCTCGCCGAGCACCACGTCCTCCTGGCGGGCGCTGGTCGTACCGTAGAAGTAGTTCTTGACTCGGTTCTGCTCGGGAAGCTCCTGCTGGGCGAACAGGCGCAACTCGCCGTCAGGGCGCAGGCGGGTCTCCTCCCACAACTCGCGGACCGCGCCCTCCACCGGTGTCTCGCCGGCCTCGATCGCTCCCCCTGGCAGGCCCCACACGTTCGGGTAGTAGGGGGCCTTGTCGTCTCGCAACTGCAGCAACAGCGATCCGCTGCGGTCGACCAGGAACGTGCAGGCGACGTGGATCACGGGAATCCCTTCAGGAGTTGGCCAGGCGGCGTAGCGCGCCCTCGGCGACATCCGGCTTTGTCGTGTACCAGAACGGCGGCAGTGACCTGCGCAGGAAGGCGCCGTAGCCGCGGGCCGTCTCGAGGCGGGAGTCGAGGACCGCGACCACGCCCTTGTCACCGGTCGAGCGGATCAGCCGGCCGACGCCCTGGGCCAGGCGGACGGCCGCGATCGGGACGCTGACCGCGGTGAAGCCGGAGCCGCCGGACGCGTCGACCGCTGCCGCCCTGGCCGCGGCGAGGGGCTCGTCGGGGCGGGGGAACGGCAGCCGGTCGATGACGACCAGCTGGCACGCGTCGCCGGGCACGTCGACGCCCTGCCAGAGTGACATCACCCCGAACAGGCAGCTGTTCTGGTCCTCCTTGAACTTGCGGACCAGGATCGGCAGCGTCTCCTCGCCCTGCAGCAGGATCGTCAGGTCGGTCTTGGCCCGCAGCAGCTCGGCGGCCTGGGTGGCGGCCTTCCGGGAGGAGAAGAGCCCGAGCGTACGCCCACCGAGCGCCTCCACGAGCCGGAGCAGTTCGGCCCCGGCCGCGTCGGGCAGGCCGGACTGCGCGGGCCGCGGGAGGTGCGCCGCAACGTACAGAATGCCCTGTTTGGGGTAATCGAACGGCGAGCCGACGTCGAGTGACGACCACCCGTCGCCGGACGAGGGCTGCCCTTCGGGACCGGCCGCGGCCACGGGCAGGCCGAGCGAGCGGGCGACCGTGTCGAACCGTCCGCCGAGGGTGAGCGTGGCCGAGGTGACCACCACGGTCCGGTCGGAATACAGGTTCTCCGAAAGCGTGCCGGCGACCGACAGCGGTGCCACCACGAGGGCCCGCCGTCCGCTGCCCAGGTCGGATTTCTCCACCCAGGCGACGTCGTAGGCGTTCTCCTCGAGCAGCCGCTGCGCGGTCGTGGACAGCTCGTCGAGGACCGCCTTGGCCTGCTGCTTGCCGACCGGGTCGGGATCGTCGGACTTGATCTCACCGATCGCGGTGAGCCCCGCGCGGGTGGCCGACTCGAGCGTCGCGACGGCCATCCGCAGCCGCTCGGGCAGACCGTCGGTGAGCCGTCCGGCGGGCAGGTCGGCCAGGCCGACGGTGAGCGCGTCAGCGGCCTCGGCCAGCGCCTCCGCGGCGGCCGGGGTGATCAGGGTGCGGGCCCGGCGGGCGGCGCGCTCGACGGCCTCGGGGGTGATCTCGGCCTGCGCGGCGGAGGAGACCCGGTCGGCCAGCTCGTGCGCCTCGTCGACGATCAGCAGCTTGTGCGGCGGCACGATCTGGCGGTCGGCGATCATGTCGACGGCGAGCAGGCTGTGGTTGGTGACGACGATGTCGGCCTCGCGGGCCCGGGCGCGGGACGCCTCGGCGAAGCACTCCGCGCCGTACGGACAGCGGCCCGCCCCGACGCAGTCGCGGGCCGGCATGGACACCTGCCGCCAGGCGAGGTCCTCGACGCCGGGGTCGAGTTCGTCGCGATCACCGGTCTGGGTCTTCTCCGACCATTTCCGGATCCGCATGATCTGCTTGCCGAGTCGTGCGCCTTCACCGAGCCACTGCCCGGCCTTGGGCGCCGGGGCTGCGTCGAAGAGGGTGTCGGTGGGCCCCTCCTCGTCGGCGTGTTCCATCTTCGCCGCGCACAGGTAGTGGTGCCGGCCCTTGAGCACGGCGAACGTGGGTTTGCGCCCGAGCACCGGCTGGACCGCCTCGGCGAGCCGGGGCAGGTCGTGCGCGATCAGCTGGTTCTGCAGGGCCAGGGTGGCGGTGGAGACGACCACCGGACCGTCGACGAGCAGGGCGGGAGCGAGGTAGCCGAGGCTCTTGCCGGTGCCCGTGCCGGCCTGGACGAGCAGGTGCTCCTTGTTCTTGACGGCCTTGGCGATCGCCTCGACCATGGCCTGCTGGCCGGGCCGGGCGGATCCTCCCGGGACCGCCCCGACGGCGGCGGCGAGGACCTGCTCTGCGGTGGCCTTCTTCTTACCGGTTGCGGGCACGGAGGAACCGTACCCGCCACCACCGACATATCCGGGTCACCGCTAGGGTGCAAGCCATGCCGAGCGAGATGGTCCGGGTGATCTACACGAAGTACGACGGATCGGCGCATCGTGACTACCCGGCCCGCCGCCTGGCCGAGGACGATCTCGGCATCTGGGTCGGCGTGACCCGCGGCACCGCCTCGGTCTACCACGGCCGACCATCCGTCGAGCAGATCCCGTTCGTCCTGCTCATCCCGCATCACGCCTGGTGGACGGGCATGTTCAACCCGCCCCCGCGGACCAGTGAGGTCTACTGCGACATCACCACCCCGGCCCGCTGGGAGGGTGACACGGTTCACATCATCGACCTCGACCTGGACGCGGTACGGCGCCGCGAGACGGGCCTGGTCGAGCTCCGCGACGAGGACGAGTTCGCCGAGCACCGGGTGGCGTTCGGTTACTCCGACGACCTCGTGGAGCACGCGTACGCGGCGTCCCGGCAGCTGCTCACGGCGCTGGGCGACGGCACCGAGCCGTTCGCCTCGCACTACCGCAAGCACCTGCTCGAAGTCACCCCCCAGGACTAGAAGGCGCTTCCCAGCACCAGCTTGTCCGGGTTCTGCTGGTTGTAGATGCCGGTGATCCGGCCGTCGGCGACCGCGACCACGCTCACCACCAGCAGCGGGCTGCCGTCCGGCCACGTGCCGCGCAGCATCATCCCGGCCGAGCCGTTGACGACGACCGGGTCGACCTTGATGTCGGTGACCTCGGCCAGCCGGTACGTGAGCAGGCCGGTGAAGAACCGGGCGACCTTGTCGGCGCCGAGGACCGGGCGCAGGGCGGTGCGGACCACTCCGCCGCCGTCGCCGATGGCGACCACGTCGGGGGCGAGAACGGCGGCGAGCGTACGCATGTCGCCGTCCTGTGCCGCGGCGAGGAAGGCGTTGAGCACCCGCCGCTGTTCGGCCAGCCCCGCGGTGTGCCGGACCTGACCGTCGGCGACCGCTTTACGTGCCCGGGACGCGTGCTGCCGAGCGGCCGCCGGCGTGCTGTCGAGCACCGTCGCCACCTCGTCGAACGGCACCCCGAACGCGTCGTGCAGCACGAACGCCACCCGCTGCTCGGCGGTGAGCTTCTCGAGCACCACGAGCAGGGCGATGCTGATCTGGTCGGCGAGTTCGGCGCGGTCGGCCGGGTCGGCGTCCGGTTTCACCACATAGACGGGCAGCCACTCACCGGGGTACGCGGTTCTGCGTACCCGAGCGGAATTGAGCTGGTCCAGGCAGATCCGTGCGGTGACCGTGGTGAGCCACCCCCGCACATCGTGGATCTCCTGGGTCTGCTGCGCGTAGCGCAGCCAGGCCTCCTGGACCGCGTCCTCGGCTTCGGCACGGCTGCCGAGCATCCGATAGGCGACGGCTGTCAGGTAGGAACGCTGGGCCTCGAACTCGACCGCGGACGGTGACGGCATGAAACAAATTCTGCGCGACATTGCCGGTCTGCGGGTATCGGCTGTGCCACAGTATAAAACACCCATAAAGTACGAATCGGATGGTGCACGCGGTGCAAGACATGGCGACTATCGCGGGAGGCCTGGCGGGTCTCGCCGGTGCCGGCGGCGCGGTCTCGGTCGCGATTCTGCGCCGATCCCGTCCCCACCTCCCCGCCGGGCACGCGCTGACCTGCCCGGACACGGCAGACCCGCTGCCCACCGTCCTCAAGCTGGGGCTGGCCGGGATGACCGTCCGGGCGGCGCCCGGTCCGCACGGCGAGCTCTACCTCGGCCCGGGCGGGCCGCAGCCGGGCCGCACCCTGCGCCGCCTCGTGCTGGCCCCGCTGTTCGCCCGTGCCGCCGCCGGCGGTGGCCGGCTCTGGCCCGACCAGCGGGTGCCGTTCCGCCTGGTGATCGAGTTCGGTGGAACCAGCCGTGACCCGCAGGCGCTGCTGCGCGCCTTTCGCGTGCTGGACCGGCAGCTCCAGGACCACGCGAGTCTGCTGAGCCGCTGCCACGGCGAGCTGCTCACCCCGGGCGCGGTAACCGTGACGGTGACCGGCGTCATAGACGTCCGGGAACTGCTCGCCGCCCGGGCCGAGCGCTGCGCATTCGCCGACGGCAGCTTCGACGACCTCGGTTCCCGGTTCGCCCCGCCGTCGCTGGTTCCGATGATCAGTGAGCCGTGGTCGCGCCGGTTCGGCTGGGACGGGCAGGAGCCGATCACCGCCGAGGAACGGCACCAGCTGCACGCGCTGATCCGGGCCGCACACGACGACGGGCGCGCGGTCCGGATCTCCGGGCTGCCGGACGGCAGCCGCAAGGCACGAGCCGCGATCTGGACCGAGCTCGGTTCGGCCGGTGTGGACGTGATCGCCGACACCGACCTGACCGGACTGGCGCGTCACCTGCGGCGGCACCCGGTCACCGGCGCGCCCCGGCCGCACCTCCCGACCAGGGCCGTTCGCCGCTCCGCACCGCGGCCGAACGCGCCCAGAACGGTTGGACGTCACGAAACGGTTTAGGGCCGTCGCGATAGGTGATCCTCCACGGACCGATAGCATGCCACCGGAGATCCATTCATAAAGCCCGTCGATCGAGGTCCGCGCCGTGAAGTTCTCATTCCGCCCCGTCGAGGGGGCCTTCTACGAACTGTTCACCAAGGCCGCGTACAACCTGGTCAAGGGAACCGAACTGCTGAACGAGCTCGCGCTGCCCGGTGTGGACGTCCAGTCGGTCGCCGACCGGCTGAGCGATGTGGAACACGACAGCGACTCGATCACCCACGAGCTCTACAAGAAGATCAACTCCACCTTCATCACTCCGTTCGACCGTGAGGACATCTACTCGCTCGGCTCCCAGCTGGACGACGTGATGGACCACCTCGAGGCGGCCGGCAACCTTCTCTACCTGTACGGCCTGACCGACCTGCCGTCGCTGCCGCGGGAGATGCACGAGCTGGTCACCGTGCTCGACCAGCAGGCGAAGATCACGGCCGAGGCGATGCCGCGGCTGCGCGCGATGAAGGGTCTCGAGGAGTACTGGATCGAGATCAACCGCCTGGAGAACGACGGCGACCGCGCGTACCGGATGTTGCTGGTCCGTCTCTTCTCCGGCGAGTACGACGCGCTCACCGTCCTCAAGATGAAAGAGGTCGTCGACGAGCTCGAAGCGGCCTGTGACGCGTTCGAGCACGTGGCGAACACGGTCGAGACCATCGCGGTCAAGGAGTCCTAGAGCGTGGATGCCGAACTCATCGCCGTCCTGGCGGTGATCATCGCCGCGATGGCGTTCGACTACACGAACGGTTTCCACGACGCCGCCAACGCCATCGCCACGAGCGTCAGCACCCGCGCGCTCACCCCACGGGTCGCGCTCGCCATGGCCGCGGTCGGCAACTTCATCGGCGCGCACCTGGGCACCGAGGTGGCCAAGACGGTCGGTGACGGCCTGGTCGACCTCCCGATCGGTGTGCCCAGCCTGGGCATCGTCTTCGCCGGCGTGCTCGGCGCCATCACCTGGAACCTGATCACCTGGTATTTCGGACTGCCGTCCAGTTCGTCGCACGCGCTCTTCGGCGGTCTGGTCGGCGCCACCCTGTTCGCGACGGTCGGCAGCGTCCAGTGGGACAACATCATCAACAAGGTGCTGATCCCGATGGTGGTGTCGCCGTTCGTCGGCCTGGCGCTCGGCTTCGTGATGATGGTCGCGATCATGTGGATCTTCCGGCGCGGGCACCCGGGACGGCTCAACCGCGGCTTCCGGTGGGCGCAGACCGCGTCGGCGGCGGCGATGTCCATCGGGCACGGCATGCAGGACGCGGCGAAGACCATGGGCATCGTGGTGCTGGCCCTCTACACAGGTGGATTCCAGAGCAGCCCGACGCACATCCCGGAATGGGTGTACTGGACGTCGGCCGCGGTGCTGGCCGCCGGCACCTACGCCGGTGGATGGCGGATCATCCGTACCCTCGGTCGCAAGATCATTGATCTGGGCCCCGCCGAGGGGTTCGCCGCCGAGACCGTGGCCAGCTCGGTCCTCTACTTCAACGCCCTGGTGCTGCACGCGCCGATCTCCACGACCCACACCATCACGTCGGCGATCATGGGCGTGGGCGCGACGAAACGGCTCAGCGCGGTGCGCTGGAACGTGGCGGGCAACATCGTGATCGCATGGATCACGACGTTCCCCGCCGCCGCGTTCTTCGCCTGCCTCTTCTACTTCGTCGTGCGGCCGCTGTTCGCCTGACCTACTCGTAGACGACCCCGGCCTGGTCGCGCAGGGCGTCCAGCAGCGCCATCACCTCGAGGGTGGTGGTGTGCGAGACGATCGGGCTCTCCAGTTCGCCGGCGAGCAGCGCGCGCTGCACCTCGGCCGCCTCGAACTGGTAACCGCTGCCCTCGAACGGGAACTCGAACGTCTCCGGTGCCCGGTCAGGCCGGGTCAGCGTGAACGAGCGCGGCACGAAGAAGCCCACCGGCAGGTCGATCCGCCCCGCCGTGCCCGTGATCGAGGCCGCATTCCGACTGGCCCCGTTGATGCTGCAGGTCAGGGCCGCGACCGCCCCGGACTCGTAGCCCAGCAGGACACCGGTGTTCTCGTCCACCCGCTCCGGGGTCAGGTGCGACCAGGCCTGTGCCGACGCCGGCGTGCCCAGGATCAGGTGCGCCAGGTGGATCGGGTAGACGCCGAGGTCGAGCAGCGCGCCGCCGCCCAGTTTCGGGTCACGCAGCCGGTGCGACGCCTCGAACGGGCCCTGCAGCCCGAAGTCGGCGTGGACCGCGCTGACGTCACCGATCGCGCCGCCGGCGACAAGCTCGGCGATCTTGCGGATGGCCGGGTTGCAGCGCATCCACATGGCCTCCATCAGGAACACCCCGCGCTCGCGGGCCGCCTCCACGATGCGTGCGGCCGACGGCAGGTCCAGGGTGATCGGCTTCTCCACGAGGACCGCCTTGCCGGCCGCGATGCAGAGCATCGCGGCCTCCAGGTGGAAGGCGTGTGGCGTCGCGACGTAGACCACGTCGACACCGTCGTCGGCGGCCAGGTCGGCGTAGGAACCGTGGGCTCGCGCGAACCCGTACCGCTCGGCGAACGCCTCGGCGCTCGCCAGATTGCGCGAGCCCACAGCGGCGAGCTCGGCACCCTCCACCAGGGGCAGATCCGCTGCGAATGTGCTGGCGATCCCGCCGGGGCCCAGAATCCCCCAGCGCACCTTCTCTCCGGTCATGATCGATACCGTATCGTCCGGGCCGCGCCCGGTGGCACGATCGTCCGTGACCTGACCTGCCCGGGGTGCCAGGATCGAACGGTGACCGACTCGATGCAGCTTCCACCCGCCATGTCACAGCGCGCCCGCGAGTTCACCGGGACGCCCGCGCCGGCCCGCCCGGCGGCGACCGTGGTCCTGCTGCGGCCCGACGACGACGGCTTCCAGGTGTACGTCCTGCGCCGAGCCTCCACGATGGTCTTCGGCGGCGTCTACGCCTTCCCCGGAGGCGTCGTCGACCCCACCGACCAGCCGTCGACCATCCGCGCGGACTGGTCCGAGCGCCTCGGCGTGCCCGATGAACAGGCCCGCGCCGTCGTCGGTGCCGCCGCCCGAGAGCTCTTCGAGGAGGCCGGCATCCTGCTGGCCGGCCCACTGACCGAGCCGGACCGCACCGTCCCCGCCACCGGCACGCCGGACTGGGAGGCCGACAGGGCCGCCGTCCAGCGCCGCGAGCTCTCCATGACCGACCTGCTCGCCCGCCGCGGCCTGCGTCTCCGCGACGACCTGCTGCTCCCCTGGGCCCGCTGGATCACACCCGACTTCGAGCCACGACGCTACGACACCTGGTTCTTCGTGGCGCTGCTTCCCGAGGCGCAGTCCGCCCGCGACGTCTCCGGCGAGGCCGACGGCACCGCGTGGATCTCCCCCACCGTCGGTGACCTGCCGATGCTGCCGCCCACCCGGCGGACCCTCGACGAGATCGCCGCCTCCGGCACGATTCCGGACGTGGTCGCCGCCTCGGCCCACCGCGACGCCGCGACGCCCCTCAACCCCCGCATCGAGGTCGGCCAGGACGGCCAGGTCACCGTCCACCTTCCCAACTTCTAGATCATTTTGTACGGGCTACACCCCTCCTCGCCGAATCGGGGCGTAACCACCTACGAAGCGACGTGGCTGCCCACTCCCGCATCCAGCGCCACTTTCGGGCTGACTCCGCGGGTCACCGACCATCTCAAACCACCTACTCAGCGCTGACCATGCCGGCCGATGCGCCCGCCCCGCAGCCGCTCCCGCGCGGGACGGGCGGCGCGGGACGGCGCGGGACGGCGCGGCGCGGGACGGCACGGCGCGGGACGGGACGGCGCGGCGCGGCGCGGGCCGGCGCGGGACGGCGCGGCGCGGGACGGCGCGGCGCGGGACGGCTGGGCCGATGTAAGCGGGCCGCACGTAGGCGGGGTACGTGTGCGCGGACAGTTGCTGCCGGCGGCGGTGGGGCCACACGCTGGCATTGCGTGTTCACGGGTGGTTGCCGGGACAACGCTGGGGTCGCACAGTCGTCGTGCGTGCGCGCCTACCGCCGCCGAGCGCCCTACATGCGCGCCTACCGCCGCCGAGCCATGGCACGCCCACCGCCCACCGCCCACCGAACCGCCCTGCGTGCGCGCTTGGCGTCGCCGGGCTGCGGTGGGTGTGCATGTCCGTGTTCGTAGGGCGGACGCCTGGGGACTGGGTGCAGGCGTCGGCCGGACGGTGGCGCGTCGTCGCCGCCGGAGCCGGAGGTTCCGTTAGGTGTCGCCTCAGCCCGTGAGGCGCGCTGGGACCGCTCGGGCCCGCCTTCGTCGCGCTGTAGGTGGGGACGCGCGGGATTCGGCGGGAGTGGTAGCCCGTACCAAATCAGGAAGAACGCCGGCCCTCGCATTGCGGGACCGGCGCTCCAACGCGGTTCTGATCGGCCGAAGGCCAGGCGATGGCCGGCCGAGGATCAGCCGAAGCGGCCGGTGATGTAGTCCTCGGTCTTCTTCTGCGTCGGGTTGCTGAAGATCTTCTGGGTGTCGTCGTACTCGATGAGGCGGCCGGGGTCGCCGGTCTTGTCGATCGAGAAGAAGCCCGTCTTGTCGCTGACGCGGGCGGCCTGCTGCATGTTGTGCGTGACGATGATGATCGTGAAGCGGTCCTTCAGCTTGAACATCAGGTCCTCGATCGCCAGCGTCGAGATCGGGTCGAGCGCCGAACACGGCTCGTCCATCAGCACGACCTGGGGCTCGACCGCGATGGTGCGGGCGATGCAGAGACGCTGCTGCTGACCGCCGGACAGGCCGGCACCGGGACGATCGAGGCGGTCCTTGACCTCGTCCCACAGGTTCGCCGAGCGCAGCGACTTCTCGGCCGCCTCGTCGAGCAGCGACTTCTTCTTGACACCGTTGAGCTTGAGACCGGCGACCGCGTTCTCGTAGATCGACATCGTCGGGAACGGGTTGGGCCGCTGGAAGACCATGCCGATCATGCGACGTACGGCCGTGACGTCCACGTCCGGGTCGTAGATGTTCTGGTCGTCGATGGTCAGGCTGCCCTCGATGCGGGCGTTCGGCAGCACCTCGTGCATGCGGTTGATCGACCGCAGGAACGTCGACTTGCCGCAACCGGACGGACCGATCAGAGCGGTGATCGTCTTCGGCTCGACCGTCATCGAGACGCTGTCGATCGCCTTGAACGCGCCGTAGTAGGAGGAGACGTTGCTCGCCTCGATGCGCTTGGCCATGGAGGGCACCTTCTTTACCGGGACAGTTTGTTGCGACGGGCGAGCAGCTTGGCGGCGACGGTCAGGACCAGGACCAGCGCCACCAGGGTGAGCGCGGCGGTCCAGGCACGGTCCGGCGCATAGCGGGAGGCGTCCCCGGCCTGCTGGTACACGAAGAGCGAGAGGGACTGCTGGTTTCCGGCGAACGGGTCGAAGTTGATCGCCGCGGCGCCGCCGGCGACCAGCAGGACCGGTGCGGTCTCGCCGGCCGCGCGGGCCACGGCGAGCATCACGCCGGTGACGATGCCGGGCAGGGCGGTCGGCAGGACCACGCTGAGGATCGTCTTCCACTGGGGTACGCCGAGCGCGTACGAGCCCTCGCGCAGAGGCCCCGGCACGAGCCGGAGCATCTCCTCGGTGGAGCGGACGATCGTCGGGAGCATCAGCACCGCGAGCGCCAGTGAGGCCGCGAAGCCGGAGAAGCGCGGCTGCCCGTTGTTGAACCAGGGGCTGACGATGAGCACCCAGAACGACAGGATGAACAGACCGGCCACGATCGACGGGATGCCGGTCATGACGTCGACGAAGAACCGGACCGTGCCGGCGAACTTGCCGCGGCCGTACTCGACCAGGTAGATCGCGCCGAGCACACCCAGCGGGACGGCCATCAGCGTGGCGATGCCGACCTGCTCCAGGGTGCCGATGATGGCGTGGTAGGCGCCGCCCTCGGGGTCGCGGGCACCGATGTTGTTCATCGAGGTGCCGAAGAAATTGCCGTCGAGGCGCGCGACGCCCTTGGAGACCAGCGTCCAGACCACCGAGGCGAGCGGCAGGATGGCCAGGATGCAGGCGGAGTAGATGAGCGACTTCATGGTCCGGTTGCGGGCGGCCCGCCTGCCCTCGATCCGGCCCGCCACGACGGAGAGCCCGATCAGGTAGAAGACCCAGCCGAGCACGACGACCAGGACCCAGTTGCCGATGCCGGGTACGAGCACGACCGCGGCGGCGACCACGAACGCGGCCACCGCGACGAGGACGTTCGTCACCACGGGGAGCTTCCGGGTCCGGATGTTGTCCGGCGTCATGACGACGCCGGGGCTCTGCTGCTCAAGAAGACTCATGCGGCACTGTCCCGGAACTCGCGGCGGCGGTAGATGATCGCCCGCGCCGTCATGTTGACCACGAGCGTGATCGCGAAGAGCACCAGACCGGAGGCGATCAGTGCGCCGCGGCCGGTGTCGTTGGCCTCCGCGAAGGAGTTCGCGATGTTGGCGGCGACCGAGTTGCCGCCGTTCTCGATCAGGTTGAACGAGATGTCGAAGGCGACGCTGAGGGTCAGGGCCAGGGCGATGGTCTCACCGAGAGCACGACCGAGGCCGAGCATGACGGCGGCGATCACGCCGGGCTTGCCGTACGGCAGCACCGCGGTCCGGATCATCTCCCAGCGGGTGGCGCCGAGCGCGAGCGCGGCCTCCTCGTTCATGCCGGGGGTCTGCTGGAAGACCTCGCGGGAGAGCGAGGTGACGATCGGCAGCACCATGATCGCCAGCACCAGGCCGCCGAGCATGATCGACTGACCGAACGGTCCGTCGCCGCCGAAGAGCGGGATCCAGCTGAAGTACTTGTTGAGCCAGATCGAGAAGTCACGTACCGGCTCCTGGAAGACGTCCCGGCCCCACAGACCGAAGACGACGCTGGGTACGGCCGCGAGCAGGTCGATCACGAAGCCCAGCGGGGTGGCGAGCCGCTTGGGCGCGTAGTGCGACAGGAACAGCGCGATCCCCAGGGCGATCGGCACCGCGACGATCAGCGCGATGACCGAGCTGAGGACGGTGCCGAAGGCCAGTGCCGCGATACCGAAGGAGGGGTTGGCCTCGTTCGGCGCCCATTCGAACTGGGTGAAGAAGTCGCCGGTGTTGGCCTGCAACGCAGGGACCGCTTTGGAGATCAGGAAGACGGCGATGGCGACGATGATGACCAGCACCATCGCCCCGGAGGCCGTGGACAGGCCGCGGAAGCCCGCCTCGATCGAGAATCGGGCCTTCTTGGGCAGTGCGCCACCGCCACCGAGCGGGGGCTCGTCGTGATTACTCGGGGAAGAGCCGTAGCCGGCGCCCTGGGCGTGACGCGGAGTCACGCCCAGGTCGCCGGCGGTGGCGTTCACCGAGCGGGAAGGGTAGTCACCCATCTGCGCGCTCGCTGTCGTCTCGGAGGGATGGTCTGGCTGATCAGGCGATCGAGGCGACCGACTCGGCGACCTTGGCGCGCAGGGTCTCCGGCAGCGGGGCGTAACCCAGCTCGGAGAGCTCCTTCTGGCCTTCGGCGCTCGAGGCGAACTTCAGGAAGGACTGGATCTCCTTGGCCTTGCCGCTGCCCTTGCTGCAGGCGATCTCGTAGGTCACCAGCACGATCGGGTACGCGCCCGCGGTCTTGGTGGCGTAGTCGAGGGACAGGGCCAGGTCGCCGTCCTTGCCCTTGATCTCGGCGTTCTCGAAGGTCTTGCCGGCGCTCTCGGCGGACAGCGCCACGTACTCGCCGGCACCGTTCTTGATCTTCGCGGTCTGCAGGCTCTGGTTCTCGGCGAACGACATCTCGATGTAGGAGATGGTGTTCGCGGTGCCCTTGACCTTGGTGGCGATGCCGTCCGACTTGGAGACGGCGGTGCCGCCCGGAGCCTTCCACGCCTTCGCGTTGCCGTAGGTCCAGTCGGCCTCGGCGGTCTTGCTCAGGAACTTGGTGAAGTTGTCGCTCGTGCCGGACTCGTCCGCACGGTGCACCGTCTCGATGTTGGCGGCCGGGAGCTTCGCGCCGGAGTTCTCGGCGGCGATGGCCGGGTCGTCCCACTTCGTGATCTTGCCCGCGAAGATCTTCGCCAGGGTGGAGGACGAGAACTGCAGACCGTCGGCGCCCTCGACGTTGTAGACGACGGCGATCGGGCCGATGACCATCGGGAGGTTGAGGGCCTTGCCACCGGCGCACTTGGCGTCGGCCTGCGGCTGCTCCTCCTCCTTCAGGGCCGAGTCGGAACCGGCGAAGTCGGCGGTGCCGGCGATGAAGGCCTCGATGCCCGCACCGGAACCGGTGCCCTGGTAGTCAACCTTGGCGTCGGCGCCGCACTTGGTCTGGTACGCCTTGATCCACTCGTCCATGGCGTTCTTCTGAGCAGTGGAGCCCTGCGCCGTCAGGCTGCCGCTGACGCAGTCACCGGGAGCAGCGGAAGTGCCGCCCGTCGTCGGCTCGACATTGTCCGAGCCGCACGCGGTGAGCGCGATCGTCGCAGTCAAAGCAATGCCGGCCACGAAACCGGACCGCTGGAGCTTCACGGTTGTCCCTTCGGGTTCTGCAGCCGGTCTCTCACCGGCTCACACCCGAAAAGCTAGGAAGGCGAAGTGACCGGATCCCCGGTCGTAAATGAACTGGGAGTGAACAGGTCCGCGCCGGAAGGTAGCCATCCCCCGGAATACAGTTGTCCGTTAAGTGAACTGCGCTCCAGCTACCCGATATGTCGGTTATTTACGTACAGTCGTGACCGGAGCGAGACATTCGCTTGACCGGGCCGTTATCGGCGGTAGTTCACGTCCGTCTTGAAAACCTCGAACCCGAGCCCCCGGTACAGCTTCACGGCGGCGGTGTTCGACTCGTCCACATAGAGTCCGGCGACGGTGAGCCCGGTCTCCGCCAGATGCTTGAGACCGGCCACACTCAGCGCGGCACCCAGCCCACGCCGGTGCCCGGACGGGTCGACACCGAGCACATAGATCTCACCGACCGCCGGCTCGTCACCCGACGCCGGATGCACCTTGGTCCAGTGAAAGCCGAGCAGCTTGTCGGTGATGTCGACGGCCAGCAGAAAGCCGGCCGGGTCGAACCACGGCTCCGCCTCCCGGGTCAGCAGGTCGGCGAGAACCCAGCGGCCCTGCTCCGGATGGTCGGCGAAGGCCCGCGCGTTGACACCGATCCAGGCGTCCTCGTCGGAGCCGGGGCGGAAACTGCGGACGGTCACACCGTCGGGCAGCGGGATGTGGGGCAGCGGCTCGAGCAGCGAGCGGCGCATCTGCCACAGCACACGAGCCCGGTCGAAGCCGTTCCGCGAGGCGAAGGCGGCCGCCCCGGGATCGTCGCCGTGGGCCCAGAACCGCATCGGGCCCGGACCGGCGGCGGTCAGCAACTCGGTGCCGACACCCGCGCGACGGAAGTCGGGATGGACGATCAGCTCGCCGGAGGAGTCCTCCAGGAAGGCGTAGCCGGCCAGCCGGTCACCGGCGTACGCCAGCAGATGCCGTCCCTGGTTGGGCACGTCGCCGCGAACCCGCAGCACGACGTCCTCGGAGAGCGGGTAGACGCCGTCGAGGTGCCCCGCGGCCGCGGCCAGGGCCAGAACGTCGTCGGCCTCGGACGGCGACAGCCGGTCCGTGGCACGGACCGGCTGTCGACTCGTCATGAAAGGAACTCCAGCTCAGACCGGAAGGGAGACCGGCTCGTTGTCCGGCAGCTGACGGCCGGACGGCGGGACCACGAACTTGTAGCCCACCTGGCGGACGGTACCGATCATCGACTCGTACTCCGAGCCGAGCTTGGCGCGCAGACGACGCACGTGCACGTCGACCGTCCGGGTGCCGCCGAAATAGTCGTAGCCCCAGACCTCGCGCAGCAGCTGGTCGCGGGTGAAGACCCGGCCCGGGTGCTGAGCGAGGAACTTGAGCAGCTCGAACTCCTTGTAGGTGAGGTCGAGCGGACGCCCCTTGAGCTTCGCGGCATAGGTGTCCGGGTCGATGTTGAGCTCGCCCGCGCGGATCGAGCCGCCGGCGCCGGCGGTCGCGTTGTTGAGACGGCCGACCGACAGGCGCAGCCGGGCCTCGACCTCGGCCGGGCCCGCGCTGGCCAGAATGACGTCGTCGACGCCCCAGTCGGCGTTCAGCGCGATCAGGCCGGCCTCGGTGACGACAGCGATCAGCGGGACACCGATACCCGTGGCGTGCAGCATGCGGCAGGTGGCACGAGCCTCGGAGAGCTCGGAGCGGGCGTCGACCAGAACGGCGTCGGGGCTGGGCCCGGAAACCAGGGTGCGAACGTCGCGGGGGGCGGTGCGAACCGAGTGGGGCAGAAGGTCCAGAGCGGGCAGTACGGCAGAGGGCTCACCGGCACGTGCCGTGACCAGCAGAAGGATCTCCACACTCACCTCCGTCCTTGCGGCTTGGAGCCGCTCGGGTGACCCGGTCTGCGAGAGCTTGGGGGGCTTCGCCACCGGAGAATGGGGCCCGGCGTCACCGACGGGTGGGTTGCGCTCACCTTAACCGATGCATCAGCCCGTTTACCCCGGTCGCACGTGCAAGTGATGTAGAAAACGCCATTCAGGCAGCCGAACGGTGGATTCGTAACCAGCCTTTTACCTGAGAGGTGAGGTCACCGCGGCAGCGATTGGGACCACGGTCACGGGTCTGGCACGATCGCAGTCGTGTTTCCCTCTATGCCGAACGACGACCCCTGGGACGCCGAGGCCTCTCAGCAGGTCGCCCGCATGAACCCGGGGCGGCCCAAGGCCGGGTTCTACGGCGCCGTCCCGGAGGAGGACGAGGAGAACACACCCTCCTCCGATTCCGAGGGCGAGGAGGATTTCGAGGAGATCGAGATCCTTCCGGTACGGCCGAAACTGTCGGCCGCCATCGGCGGGTTCGCGGTTCTGCTCGCCACCGCACTGATCGTCGCGGGACACGCGACCGGACCCGGCGCGCGTGTCTCGTACGCCATCGTGCTCTTCGGTGTTCAGTTGTTGGGCCTGCTGGCCTGGACCATGGCGTTGCGCCCACCGGCGGCCGGAGCGACCGCGGCGATCATCGCGCTGACGGCCGGCACCGCCGACTACCTGGCGGTGACCGGCGAACCCGGTGCGCTGCTGCCACTGCTCTGGGTCGGCCTCGGCGGGTTCGCGGCCACGCTGATCGCCCAGGTGATCCGGGCCGAGGACCGGCAACGGGCCAAGGACTCGTGGCGGACCACGCTGCTGATCGTGTCCGGAGCCACCGCCTACGCCGTCCTGATCACGCTGGTCCGGGAGCCGCTCGGCGCACCCGCGATCCTGGTCTGCTGCACCGGCGCCGGGGTGGCACTGCTGGTCGCCCGGCTCACCGACGCGGTCTTCCCGAAACCGCGGATCGCCGCCCAGGTGCCGCGCGGCGGGGCCGGCATCGTCCTCGGCGCCATGCTCGGCACACTCGTCTCGGCCGTGCTCGGCAGTTACCTGGTGTTCCCGTTCGACCCGACCAAGGGTGCGGTTCTCGGCCTGGTCGCCGCGGTGGCCGCGCACCTGGTCGATCTGGCCGTCAACTTCGGCGAGGCGGGACGACGGCTGGCCGGCGAGGCGCCGACCTTCTGGCTGGCCCGGCACATGCAGGGCCCTCTCGGCGGATTCGCCCTCACCGCGGTCGCCGCCTACGCCGCGGTGCACTGGTATCTCAGCTGACCCACCGGTTTCATCGAACCCTCGACGCGGGCATGTACGTTCCCCAGGGCAACTGGTGATTCGGGAGGAACAGTGGCCGAGGTGTACGGAACGGAACGTCCCCGCCGTCGCCGGGGACGCAAACTGCTGTTCGTCCTCCTGACGCTGCTGGTCATCCTGCTCATCGGGCTGGTGGTACTGGACCGTTTCAGCAACTCGTACGCCGAGAATGTCATCGCCGACAAGGTGACCGAGGAGGTCGCGAACCAGAAGGCGGAGAGCAGCCGCCCGGTGGTCACCATCGCCGGCGTCCCGTTCCTCACCCAGGTACTCGCCGGGAAGTACGAGGAGATCCGGATCGAGCTGCCCGACTTCAAGGCGCAGACCGGCACCGGAGAGACCGTCCGGATGGACGTGCTGGACATCCGCGCCCGCCAGGTGACCGCCCCGCTGAGCGCGCTGCGCTCGGGTCAGGGCGAGGTCCGGGCCGGCACGGTGACCGGAACCGGCACCCTCGACTACGGGCTGCTCGCCGACGCGACCGGCCAGCAGGGCCTGCAACTGGCCGAGAAAGACGGCAAGCTGGTCGGCTCGGGAGTCGTGAAGATCTCGCAGACCCAGGAGATCCCGCTGTCGGCCGCGGCGGAACTGAAGGTCGTCGACGGCAGGGTGCAGGTGCGTTTCTCCGACGTGACGGCTCAGGGCGTGCCGGACAACCCGCTGGTACGGACCCAGGTCAACTCGTTCGTCGAGCGGATGGCATTCGAGCTCGACGTGCCGAAGCTGCCGTTGAACCTGGTCATCCAGGAGCTGACGCCGCTGCCGGACGGCCTGCGCGTCACCCTCGGGGCGACCGATGTCCCCCTTGCCGCGGGCGGGGTGTGACCACCGTCCGATCCCGGATCGTGGTCGGTCCTGTTCCGAGAGTTGGGCCCGCTGGTAAGGTCGGTTCTCATGAGCCTGTTGCTCACGAAAAGGCGCGCGATCGACCTGTGTCGCGTGGCCGCGTGCCTGTGTCGCCCTGTCAACTGACGGGGCCATTCAGCGCTGAGCACCCTCTTCTGCTCTAGCTAAGTCCAGGGCAACTTCCAGCCCGGCAGTGGCGCCGTCGCACAGCAGCCCGTGATCCCACCCCACCGATGGGTCCGCGCGGAGTGCGACAACAAAGCTCTCTCCGTGCGCTGACTCTCCCTCCACCCACCTTCCACAGGGAGTGAACCGATGAGTCGCGACACCGCACTCGTCTCGGCCGAGTGGGCCGAGCAGAACCTGGAGACCCCGGGCCTCGTCTTCGTCGAGGTCGACGAGGACACCACCGCCTACGACGGCGGTCACATCCCCGGCGCCATCAAGCTGGACTGGAAGAAGGACCTGCAGGACCCGGTCCGGCGTGACTTCGTCAACCAGGAGCAGTTCGAGGCCCTGCTGTCCGAGCGCGGCATCTCCAACGACGACACCGTGATCCTGTACGGCGGCAACAACAACTGGTTCGCCGCCTACGCGTACTGGTACTTCAAGCTGTACGGCCACGAGCAGGTCCGCCTGATCGACGGCGGCCGCAAGAAGTGGGAGCTGGACGCCCGCGTCTACACCAAGGACGTGCCGGTCCGCGAGAAGACCTCCTACACCGCCAAGGCTCCGAACCTGGAGATCCGGGCGTTCCGTGACGAGGTCGTCCAGGCCATCGGTGTGAAGAACCTGGTCGACGTGCGCAGCCCCGACGAGTTCGCCGGCCGTCTGCTCGCCCCGGCGCACCTGCCGCAGGAGCAGTCGCAGCGGGGTGGCCACATCCCGACCGCGATCAGCGTGCCGTGGAGCAAGGCCGCCAACGAGGACGGCACCTTCAAGTCGGACGAGGAGCTCGCCAAGATCTACGGCGAGGCCGGCCTCGACGGCAGCAAGGACACCATCGCGTACTGCCGTATCGGCGAGCGCTCCTCGCACACCTGGTTCGTGCTCAAGGAGATCCTCGGCCACGAGAACGTGAAGAACTACGACGGTTCCTGGACCGAGTACGGCTCGCTCATCGGTGTGCCGATCGCCCTCGGCGACGAACCCGGAAAGGCCTGATCACCATGACTTCTCCCGCAACGAACGTCGCCAACGTCGCGGCCGGCTGCGCCGCCCCCGACCAGTCCGCGCCCCTCCCCAGCAGCGTGGACCTGGCCAAGGAGACGGTCATCACGGGCATCGTCCGCAACGCGGAGGGTGAGGTCGTCGGTGGCGCGTACGTGCGTCTGCTCGACGGCTCCGGTGAGTTCACCGCCGAGGTGGTCTCGTCGCCCGAGGGTGTCTTCCGGTTCTTCGCCGCGCCCGGCTCGTGGACCGTCCGCGCGCTGAGCCGGCACGGCAACGGCGAGCTCGCCGTCGACGCCGCCCGCGGCGTCAACGAGATCGCGCTGAACGTGGCCACCGCCTGACCCCACGCTCTGTTCGGCCGGCTCTCACCGCTGTCTCAGGTCTCCTGAGGCAACGGTGGGAGCCGGCTCGTTTTTCCCGGCTGTGCCGGGGTTCAGGCTCCGCCGGTGGTGACGACCTCGGCGTGCGGCGGGATCTCCGGGCGTCGGCGGGACAGACGGCGCACGGCCGTGTTGAGGACGGCGATGAGAGGCACGGCCACGAGCGCCCCGATGATCCCGGCGAGCACCACACCGCAGGCGATGCCGATGATCACCGCAAGCGGGTGCACCGCGACGGCCCGGCCCATGATCAGCGGCTGGAGCACGTGCCCCTCGATCTGCTGCACCAGGATGACCGCGCCCAGCGTGATCAGGGCGACCACCCAGCCCTCGTCGACCAGGGCCACCAGCGCGGCGACCGCACCCGACACGCTGGCGCCGACGATCGGCACGAACGCGCCCAGGAACACCAGCGCGGCCAGCGGGAACGCGAACTCCACCTCCAGCACCACCAGCGCCAGGCCGATGCCGACGGCGTCGATGAAGGCGACCAGCACGGTGGCCCGGACGTAGGAACCGAGCGTGGCCCAGGCCGCGTCCCCGGCGTCGGCCAACGACCAGCGCGCGTTCACCGGGAACAGGCGGACGATGAATCGCCAGATGGCCCGGCCGTCGCGCAGGAAGAAGAACGTCGCGAAGATCACCAGGAGCATCCCGGTGACCAACTCGGCGATCGTCGCGACGGTGGCGATACCGGTGGAGGTCAGCGACGCCGTGTTCGCGTTGATCCACTCCTCGGCCGCGGCGATGCCCTGGTTCACCTGGTTGTCGGAGAGGTGCAGAGGCCCGGTCTCGGCCCACTTCTGGATCTGGTTGACACCGGCGGCCGCGTTCTCGGTCAGTTTCGGCACGCCCGCGATGAACTCGTTCACCACCAGGGTCAGCGTGAGAACGAGCGCGCCGATGCCGCTGACCAGCACCAGGAACGTGGCCAGTGAGCGGGGCGCGCGCAACCGCAGCAGCCAGCCCACCGCCGGTCCGAACAGGGCGGACAGCAGAAGAGCGATGGCCAGCGGGACCACCACGATGCTGACCATGCCGATCAGTCGCAGCAGCGCCCAGCCGATCACGCCGACCACGATCAGCCGCCAGCTCCAGGCCGCGGCGATCCGCAGTGTCTGCGGCACGTCGGCGTCGTCCCGGCTGGCCGTCGAGTGGTGCACGATCTCCGGATCTTCCGCCGCGGGATAGAACTCGTCGTAGTGGTCCGGCTCCGGCGCCGGGCGCTCGGCCCGGGCTTGCCGCACCGAGTCCCGCCCGCTGTCGTAGGCCTTCCTCAGGTTGTCCCGGACCCGCTGAAAGCGGTTCAACCGCATAACCCCCTCGACCTGTTCCGATGCGCCGGGTCCACGCTAGTACCCAGATGCGTGGATCGCCTTACCCGGCGATCGGGCGAACCAGTCGCGGCGTACCGTCTGCAACGTGAGTGCCGACACCCGTACCGAGACCGGACTGCCGATCCGGATGCTGCACGACCGCGTCCTCGTCCGCCAGGACGGCGGGGAGGGGGAACGCCGGTCCACCGCCGGCATCGTGATCCCGGCCACCGCCTCGATGGGACGGCGCCTGTCCTGGGCGACCGCAGTCGGGGTGGGTCCCAACGTCCGCTCCATCGTGGTGGGCGACCGGGTCCTGTTCGACCCGGACGACCGCTCCGAGGTGGAGCTGCACGGCAGGGGTTACGTCCTGCTGCGCGAGCGCGACGTGCACGCGGTCGCGGCCACCCGGGTCGAGTCGGACGGCACCGGCCTCTACCTCTGAGGCGGCATCGGGGCGTACGGCGGCGGGCCGCCGTGACCGTACGGGCTGCCGTAGCCGTACGGGCTCCCGTAGGACGGCGGCGGTGGCAGTGACGGCAGGACGATCGGCACCGGCATGACCGGCTCCGGCGGTGGCGCGACGGTACGCACTTCGCCGTCCGGGAAGGTGATCCGGTAGTGGCGCCCGTCCCACCATGACGGCGGCGTCTGCGGGTCGCGCCCGGCGAACGCCGACCGGTAGTTGGTGATGGCGACCAGCAGCTCCCGCTCGTCGTGCAGGGTCCGGTCCAGTTCCATCGGTGTTCTCGCCAGGCCACGCTCGAGCCCGTCACGCAGCAGCGCGAGCCGGGTCGCGGCGAACTGGAACTCCCGCATGGCCCGCTTCCCGACCGGCCCGGCCACCCGGCGTGCCCACTCCCGGGCGGCGTGCCGGCGGCCCAGCGTGCCGAGCGCGGCCACCTCGGACGGGGCGAACCAGCCGGCGTCCGCGTACGGGTACAGCACCCGCTCGGCCAGGCGACCCTCCCAGCTGCGCAGGGCGATGGCCAGGCCCACGACCGCGAAGAAGAACGGCACCATGAAGCCGAGGTAGCCGTACAGCATGATCAGGGTCTCGCCGGTTGCGGCGGCCAGTGTCGGCAGCAGGTTGAAGATGCCGTGCAGGATCATCGCCAGGAGCAGGCCGGCGATCGGGGCGAGCACCCGGACCGTCTTGTTCCCGGAGCGCGCCGCGATGCCCAGGCCGAGGCCGGCCATCGAGGTGAAGAGCGGGTGCGCGAAGCCGGTGAACAGGATCCGCACGATGAAGATCAGGAAGACGTTCTGCAGGCCGGTGGCCGGCCCGTACTCCGCCTCACCGGCCGCGTAACCGTGTCCGCCCAGGTAAAGCACGTTCTCCACCATGGCGAAGCCGAGCGCGGACAGGCCGCAGTAGACGATGCCGTCGGTCATGCCGGACCACTCGGAGCGTCGCAGCCAGAAGAGCAGCAGCGGGCCGAGGAACTTCATCGACTCCTCGATGAAGGGCGCGACCAGTACCGCGACCAGGGCGTCCGGCAGGCCGACCCGGTCCAGCAGCCAAGCCGAGCCGGTGTTCACCCCGAGGGCGACCAGGGTCGCGATCGCGGCGCCCCAGGCGAAGCAGAACACGAGGTATCTGGCCGGCTCCGGCTCGTAGCGGTCCAGCCAGATGAAGCTGCTGGCCAGCAACGGCACCGGAAGGATGGCCGCGGTCAGGCCGATCACCAGGCCGGTGATGCCCAGGTTGTAGCCGAAGTAGGTGAGCAGGGCGATGGCCGCCAGGGCGATCCCCGCGATCGCGATGGTCATCAGCAGCCAGCGAGGCCAGCCGGTGCGACGGCCCGGTACCGCGACCTTCGCCGGATCGGTCATCCCGGGGTACGGCGGAACGGGCGCCGGACCGGGCGCGAGCACCACCGGGGTGTATTGCGGCGGAGCCGAGGACGGGGAGACGAGCGGTAGCGCCGAGGACGGCGGAGCGGCCGGCGAGGCCGGTCGCACCACGGAGGGCGCCGCCGGCGACACGGGCGGCTCCCCGAAGACCGGCGCTTCGAAGGTCAGTGGGGCCGGAGCCTCGGGGGCAGCCGGAGGAGCGGACTGCGGACGGTCGGCGGGTTCGGGCGATCCGCTCGGCGAGACATCGGCCATGACCGCCAGCGTAGTCATCGAATCCGCACCCGACCGGCCCGAGGAGCCCGAAACGGATCAAGAAGGCATCGAACCCGGCCGTCCCGACCGCCGGCGGGCCTTGTGCGGCCGCGCCGTCCAGCCGATCGCCTGGCGCACCCGGCGGGTCGCCTCCGCGTACTCCACCCCGGTCGCACGCAGCAGATCGGCCACCGCGGTACGGGTCTGCGCCACCACCACGCCGCCGGAATACCCCACACCCTCCCGGTAGGCGCGGCCCGACTCGGCCACCGCCCGCAGCGCCCGCTCCCGGGCTGCCAGCGGTTCCACGCCGCGGTCCCACTCCTGTCGCAGCAGCTCGACGGCGTCGCCGAGGTGCCGTACCGAGACCGGCAGCACCCCCGGGATCGGCTCCCGGTCGTTCAGCGCGGTCTCGGCGCGGCGCAGCAGCACCCGCACGTTGCGCAGCGCGTAGGTGAGCTGGGCCGCACCGTCCACGTACTGGGCGAGGGCGCCGCGGGCCCGCCATCGGGCGGGCGCGAACGCCACGTTCTCCCGGGCCGCGTCGATGGCCGCGCTGAACGCCGCGAAGGTGCCCTCGGCCGCCCGCAGCCGCTCCACCGCCGCCCGCACCTCACCGGCGTCGGCATCGGCCAGCCCGCGTGCCGCGTCGTGCAGGCCGCCGGTGAAGGCTCGCAGCGCCGGGTCCGCGGCCCGGCGGACCACGGTGAGCGGGTTGAGCGGCAGCAGGACCGTCATCACCACGAGGGCGATCCCGCCGCCGACGATCGCGTCCAGGAACCGGGTCCAGGGCTGTCCGGTCGTCGACGTCAGGGTGGCGACGAGGACCGCCGACGAGGCGGACTGCACGATCAGCGCCGCCCCGCCACCGGCCGCGGTCGCCAGGAGCACGGCGAGCAGCACGATCACGCCGATCTGGACCGGTCCGGCACCGATCAGCAGGATGATCCCGTCGCCCAGGCCGATCCCGGCGGCCACCCCGATCACCAGCTCGGTGGTGCGCCGCAACCGCTGGCCGACCGAGGAGCCGAGCGCGATCACCGCCGCGATCGGAGCGAAGAACGGCATCGGACGGCCGAACAGGTCGTGTGCCACGAACCAGGCGAGCCCGGCGGCCAGACCGGCCTGCAACGCCAGCATCAGACCGGCCCTGGCCCGCGACAGCGCGGCGGTCACCCGGATCATGACCTCAAGGTACGTGCCAGGATGCGGGGGTGACATCTCTGCCCGATGCTTTCCGGTCCGCCGCCCGCGGCGCCGGCGCCACCGCGGACGACGCGGACCTTGACGCCGCCGCGCAGTACCTGATCGGCCGCTGGACCGAGCCGCAACGCCACTACCACGACGTGTCCCACCTCGCGGCGGTGCTCGAGGTGATCGATCGCTTCGCTCACCTGACCCCCAACCCGGATCGGGTACGCCTGGCGGCCTGGCTGCACGACGCGGTGTACGACCCGCGGGCCCTGGGCGACGCCAACGAGCGGGACAGCGCCGAGTTCGCGGCTGTCATGCTGAACGGCCTGGGCGCCCCCGACGAGGTCGCCGCCGAGGTGGCCCGCCTGGTCAACCTGACCGCCGGCCACGCCACCGAGGAGGACGACCCGGACGGCGAGCTGCTCTGCGACGCGGACCTGTCGATCCTGGCCGCCGACGAGGAGCGTTACGCCGCCTACACGGACGCGATCCGCCGCGAGTACGCCCACGTGCCCGACGACGCGTTCCGGGCCGGTCGCTCCCGGGTCCTCACCGAGCTGCTGAAACTGCCGTCGATCTACCGGCTCGCCCCGATCCACGCGGAGTGGGAGGAGCGGGCGCGCGCCAACCTCACGGCCGAGCTGGAGCTGCTTGCCTAGGGACCAGGTGCTTGGGCCGGCGCAGGCCTGACGCGCGCAGCCGGGCCGCGAGATCGCGGGACGGCAGCAGGGTTGCGCCGAGCCACACCGCGCTGGGGAAGCGGGACTCCGGGATGTCGTAGTGGTCCCGGTCGAAACCCCGGCGCGGCACGCCCAGCATCTCGGCGAAGGCGTGCAGCTCGGCGTAGGAGACGTCGCTGACCAGGTGCGACCACAGGCGGCCACGCCCCGGCCAGCGAGGCTCGTCGACGAGTATCAAAGCGGGATCAGAGGTCGATGTCGAGCAGCGGCAGCCGCCGGTCGGCGGCCAGTCCGCGGACGTCCGGCACCCCGATCCGGGCGGCGTCGGCCGTGGCGTCGTCCGGCATGGTCTGCGACTGGCGCTCGGCGGTGACCCGTGCGAGGTAGTGCTCGACCTCCTTCTGCCGGACCGTCGCGTCCCAGCCGAGGGCCTCGCCCATGATCTCGGCGGCGTGCTCGGCCGACTCGGCGCCCCGGTGCACGGTCTCGATCGAGATCCGGGTACGCCGGGTGAGCACGTCGTCGAGGTGCAGGGCACCCTCGGCGAGCGCCGCGTACGCCACCTCGGCCGCGAGGTATTCCGGGGCTCCGGCGAGCGGTACCGCCAGCTCGGGCTGGGCGGCCATCATCGCCAGCAGGTGGACCGTCAGCGTGCCGTACCGCTCCAGGAGGTGTTCGACGACGCCCGCCGTGACGCCGTGACGCCGGGCGATGTCCTGCCGGTCGCGCCACGCGGCGGCGAAGCCGTCCGCGCCGAGAAGCGGCAGCTCGTCGGTGCGCGACGGCCGGGCAGCACCACCGAGACGGCGGACCGCCCGGTCGATGACGTCGGCCGCCATCACCCGATACGTCGTGTACTTGCCGCCGGCCACCAGCATGAGCCCGAGCATCGGCTCGACCACCGCGTGCTCGCGGGACAGTTTCGACGTCGAGTCGGCCTCGCCGGAGAGCAGCGGGCGCAGCCCGGCGTAGACGCCCTCGATGTCGTCGGTGGTGAGCGGCCGGTCCAGCACCGTGTTGACCTGATCCAGCAGGTAGCGGATGTCGCGGGCCGAGGCGGCCGGGTGGGCGCGGTCGAGCTGCCAGTCGGTGTCGGTGGTGCCGATGATCCAGTGGCCGCCCCACGGGATGACGAACAGCACGCTGGTCGCGGTCCGCAGGATCAGCCCGGCCTCACCGGTGATGGCCGAGCGCGGCACCACCAGGTGCACGCCTTTGGAGGCGCGGACCCGGAAGCCCGGTCGCACACCGACGTCGTTGAGCATCTGCGACATGTCGTCGCTCCACACCCCGGTCGCGGCGACCACGGTGTGTGCGCGTACCTCGAAAGGCTCTTCGTCCGGACGCTCCAGGTCACGCACGCGGACGCCGACCACCTGCCGCGCCTCGCGGACGAAACCGACCACGCGGGCGCTGGTGGCGACGGCCGCGCCCAGGCTCGCCGCGGTCCGGGCCAGGTTGACCACCAGCCGGGCGTCGTCGACCTGACCGTCGAAGTACCGGATGGCGCCGGCGATCCCTTCGGCGCGCAGGCTGGGGAAGAGATGGCGGGCGCCGTCGCGGGTCAGGTGCCGGTGCAGCGGCATGCCCCGGCCGGAGCCGAAGATTCCGGCGAAGACGTCGTACGCCGCCACGCCGAGCCCGTAGTAGCCGCGCTGCCAGGCCCGTTTGGGCAGGCCGGCACTGGGCAGCGGGACCAGGATCGGCACCGGGCGCACCAGGTGCGGCGCGAGCCGGGTGGCCAGCAGCCCGCGCTCGGTCAGCGCCTCGTGCACCAGATGCAACTCGAGCTGCTCCAGGTAGCGCAGGCCGCCGTGGATCAGCTTGCTGGACCGGCTGGACGTGCCCGCGGCGAAGTCACGGGCCTCGACCAGGGCCACCTTGAGGCCTCGGGACGCGGCGTCGACCGCGGCACCGGCGCCGGTGACGCCGCCACCGATCACCAGCACGTCGAACTGTTCGTCACGCAACCGCCGCAGATCGGCGGTGCGACGGATCGGAGAGAGCCGGCCGGCCGAATTACGGGAGACGGAGGGATCACGCACCCGTCCCACGTTAGCGCTTCGGCCGTTCACCCCGGCGAGGGAAATCCCGGCGGCTAGCGTGAGGTGGGTGCGGGGACGGCTGCTCGGCATCCTGTGCCTGGTCCTTGCCGTACTGCTGACGACGGTGCCGCAGAACCGGGTCGAGGCCGCCATCACCACGGCGTTCACCTCCCGCTTCGACGTGAACACCAACGGTGCCGTGATCCTGCGCGGCAACGCCAACCTGACCTGCACGGCCGGGGCCGACGACTGTGACGACGCCCGGGACCGGATCCCGCCGCTCGCCGGTGAGGCGCCGAACAACAACGGCCACGTGATGGTCTTCACCGACGCGGACGGCGACGCGGCGACCTTCAACGACAGTTCGGCCACGGTGACCATGCCGGCCGGCAGCACCGTGCTCTTCGCCGGGCTCTACTGGGGCGCCAACACCCTCGCGCCCTCCGGCGGCACCGGCCCGCCCGACGCGACGATCAAGGGCCGGGTCCTGTTCCGTACGCCGTCGGCCGCCACTTGGAACACGATCAACTCCACCAGCACGTACGCGATCGCCACGCCCGGCCCCTACCAGGGCTTCGCCGACGTGACCTCGCTGGTGTCCGGTGCCGGGGACGGCGTGTACGCGGTGGCGAACATCCAGGCCGCCCGCGGCAAGGACCGGTATGCCGGCTGGTCACTGGTGATCGCCTACCGCAACCCCGCCGAGGACTATCGCAGCCTGCGCGTCTACGACGGGTTCGGCACGATCACCGCCACGGACAACAGGGTCTCCATCCCGGTGACCGGGTTCGAGACGCCGCACAGCGGGACGGTGCACGCCGAGGTGGGCGCCGTGGCGTACGAGGGTGACGCCGGCAAGACCGGGGACGGCCTGGCCCTCGACGGGCAGGCGCTGGGCAACCCGGCGAACAACGTGTTCGACAGCTCGGCCGGGCCCGGAGCCCGGAGCCCCGCCTTCACCAACCTGTTCGGCGTCGACATCGACCAGCTCGACGCGAACGGGGTGCTGGGCAACGCGGTCACCAGCGCCACGCTGACGATGACGACGGCCAGTCCGGGCGGGGAGACCTACTATCCGGGTGTCATCACGATCGCGATCGACCTGTACGCCCCGAAGATCGTCACGACGTCGACGGCGACCGACGTCAACGGCGGTGTGCTGGTGCCGGGCGACGAGATCGAATATCGGATAGCGGTACGCAACGACGGCAACGACTACGCCGACGGGGTGATCCTGTCCGACGCCGTGCCGGTCCACACCGCCTACGTGCCCGGCTCGCTGACGATCGCCGGAGCGCCGGCCAGCGACGCGGCCGACGGCGACGCCGCCGAGCTCGCCGGCGGGTCCGCCGTGTTCCGGCTGGGCAGCATCCCGTACCAGGGCACGACCTGGGTGACCTTCCGCGTGCGCGTGGCGCTGGGCGCACCGGCCGGGCACCCGATCACCAACCTGGTGAACGCCGCCTACACCGGGCGGACCACCAGCGTGAACGTCACCTCGTCGGGCGGCGCCGTGGCGAGCACCGTGCTCCAGCCCGCGGCCGGCCTGGCCGCCACGCTGACCGTCGGCCCCGGCCGGGTGCAGCGACCGGCCCTGCCGCAGCCGGTGTCGTGGACCGCCACCGTCACCAACACCGGCCCGGACCCGGAACCGGCAGCCCGGATCCGGCTCGCCCTGCCCGCCGGGGTCACCGCCGGTCCGCTGCCGTCCGGCTGCACCCAGACCGGTGCCGACGTCACCTGCCCGGTCGGGCCGCTGCTGGCCGGGCATCAGGCGAGCGTGACGGTCCCGACCCAGGTTGGAGCCACCGCGGCCACGACCGCGACCGCCACCCTGACCATCGCCGGTGACGGTCGCGACACCCAGGCCGCCGACGACACCGCCATCGCCACGCTCCGGGTTAACTCACCGCCCACGGCGACCGGCGACACCGCCACCACCGGCCACCACACGCCGGTCGCCGTCGACGTGCGCCTCAACGACAGCGACCCGGACGATCCGGTCGCCGGGCTCGTCGTGTCGCAGGCCACCGCCCCGGCTCACGGCACGGTCGGCGTCGACGGGAACGGCGTCGTCACGTACACCCCGGACACGGGCTGGACCGGGGTCGACACGTTCACGTACCGGCTCGACGACGGCCAGGGCGGCACCGCCACCGGGACCGTCACGGTGACCACCCCGAACGCCCCGCCGATCGTGAACGACGATCTGAGCAGCACCTCGACCGGTGTCCCGGTGTCGATCCCGGTCCTCGCCAACGACTCGGACCTCAACGACGGCGACCCGCTCAAGGTCGTCGCGGTTGGTGCTCCGCCCGTCCTCGAGGGCACGGTCACGATCGCTCCGGGCGATACGACCCTCCTGTTCACGCCGGCCCCCGGCTACACCGGGCAGACGCGTTTCACGTACACCGCCGAGGACAGTCACGGAGGCCGGACCAGCGGAAACGTCTGGGTGGACGTCAACAACACCGTTCCGACCCCGGCTGATGACGCGTTCGGAGTCGCGCACCACACGTCGGCGCTGTTCGACGTGCTCGCCAACGACACCGACTCGGACCGGGACCTCCTGACGCTCGACACGGTCGGCGCGCCGGTTCCGGCGGTGGGTGTCGCGACGGCCGAGACGGGGCGGATCCGCTACACCCCGCCGTACGGCTTCCGCGGGACCGTCGACATCCCGTACCGGGTCCGGGACACCGGCAACGCCACCGCGGGCGCGGTCCTCACGGTGACCGTGGCGAATGCCGACCCGGTCGCTCCCGGCCAGACGCTCGCCACCGGCTCGGGGCAGCCGCTCACCATCGACGTGCTGACCGGTGCCACCGACCCCAACGGGGACACGCTCCAGGTTGCCGGAACGACCGTCCTTTCCGCCGGTGGCACCGCGGTGATCCAGGCCAACGGACGGATCCGCTACCAACCCCCTTCCACCTTCCGGGGTACGGAGTGGTTCGACTACACGATCGACGACGGCCACGGCGGGACCGGCACCGGCCGGATCGCGGTGACCGTGGCGAACGGGCTGCCGGTGGCCCGGCCCGAGTCGGTGACCGTGCAGGCCGGAATCCCGCTCGCGATCGACGTGGCCGCCAACGACGACGGCGATCCCAACGGCGACCCGGTGGCCACCACCGTGACGACCCCTCCCCTGCACGGCTCGGTGACCGCCGGGCCGGGCCGGGCGCTCACCTACCGTCCCGCGCCGGGGTATCGGGGCGCCGACCGGTTCGACTACACCCTCGGCGACGGCATCGGCACGTCCACGGCCACCGTGACGATCGGTGTGATCAACACGCCGCCGGTCGCCCGCCCCGACACCGCTGCCACCGACACCGACACGGCGGCCACCGTCGACGTGCTCGCCAACGACGACGATCCGAACGGTGACCAGGTCACCGTCACGGGTGTGGCGGCGGCCGGATTCGGGACGGTGATCCGGAACGCGGGCGGCACCCTCACCTACACACCGGCCCGTGGGTTCCACGGCATCGACACGCTCGCCTACACGGTCGAGGATCCGGCCGGGGCGTCCGGTTCGGCGGTGCTCACGGTGATCGTGCGCAACGCGCCTCCGGTCGCGGTCGACGACGACCTGACCGCCGAGCCGGGGGTGCCCACGCTGCTTCCCGTGCTGGCCAACGACCACGATCCGAACACCGGGCAGCGACTCGTGATCACCTCGCTCACCCCGGCCGGGAAGGGGACGGCCGCGGTGGACCCGGGCGGGGCGGTGGCCTATCTGGCTCCGGGCGCGGCGACCGGGAGCGACTCGTTCACCTACGTGGTCAGCGACGATCTGGGCCGTACCGACACAGCGACCGTGACGGTGCGGCTCGCCCGGCCCGGACCGCCCGCGCCGTCACCGTCGGCCACGGCCCAGCCCTCGCTCTCGCCATCGGTTTCGCCGCCGATCTCTCCACCCCCGCCGGGGCGACCGTCGGCGAGCCCGTCACGAGGCCCGTCACCCGGTCCGTCACCGACTCCCACTCCGACTCCGCCGGTGTCGGCCCCGCCGACCTCGTCACCCTCGCCGACGGTCCGGCCGACCCGGACGCCCACGCCACGGCCCACGCCGACCGGCCCCAACCGGCCTCCGCTGGTGGCCGGTGACCTCGCTGCGGTAAGTGCGGGAGAGAACGTCACGTTCCAGCCGACGGCCAACGACTCCGACCCGGACGGCGATCCGGTCGTGCTCATCGACGTGGGGTGGCCGGCGCACGGCACGGTCCGCGCCGCGGGCCTGCCCGTCCTCCGGGGCAGTGGAGCGGCGGGATCCATCACCTACACACCGTCACCGGGGTTCAGCGGCTCGGACGAGTTCACCTACACGGTCACCGACGGGCGGGGCGGCATCGCCACCGGGACCATCGTCGTCCACGTCACCGCGGAGGGTGAGGGCCCGCCGCCGCGGAGACCGCCCGAACTTCCGACGAGCGGCCCGGACAGCACCTCGGTGGCACGGGTGGGCGCTCTGGTCGTACTCACCGGGATTGTTCTTCGCTGGTCGGCGGCACCACCGCCGAAGCCGGGCCGGCACCGCAGACCATGACCCGCGGCCCTGCGGCCCCGCGGCCGGAAAGCAGAACGGGCGGACCGCTGACGCGGCCCGCCCGTTCTTGAGACTGGACTCAGAAGTCCATGTCACCGCCGCCCGGGGCACCGGCCGGAGCCGGGTTCTTCTCGGGCTTGTCGGCCACGACGGCCTCGGTGGTGAGGAACAGCGCGGCGATCGACGCGGCGTTCTGCAGCGCCGAGCGGGTGACCTTGGCCGGGTCGATGATGCCCGCGGCCAGCAGGTCGACGTACTCGCCGGTCGCGGCGTTCAGGCCGTGACCCGCCTCGAGGTTGCGCACCTTCTCGACCACGACGCCGCCCTCGAGGCCGGCGTTCACGGCGATCTGACGCAGCGGGGCGTCGAGCGCGACCTTGACGATCTGGGCACCGGTGGCCTCGTCGCCGACCAGGTCCAGCTTGTCGAACGCGGTCTTGCCGGCCTGCACCAGCGCGACGCCACCACCCGGGACGATGCCCTCCTCGACGGCCGCCTTCGCGTTGCGAACGGCGTCCTCGATGCGGTGCTTGCGCTCCTTGAGCTCGACCTCGGTGGCCGCGCCGACCTTGATCACCGCAACACCGCCGGCCAGCTTGGCCAGGCGCTCCTGCAGCTTCTCGCGGTCGTAGTCGGAGTCCGAGCGCTCGATCTCGGCGCGGATCTGGTTGACCCGGCCCTGGATCTGCTCGGCGTTGCCGGCACCGTCGACGATGGTGGTCTCGTCCTTGGTGATGACGACCTTGCGGGCCTGGCCCAGCAGGGACAGGTCGGCGGCGTCCAGCTTGAGGCCGACCTCCTCGCTGATGACGGCGCCACCGGTGAGGATGGCGATGTCCTCCAGCATGGCCTTGCGGCGGTCACCGAAGCCGGGGGCCTTGACGGCGACCGACTTGAAGGTGCCACGGACCTTGTTGACGACCAGGGTGGCTAGGGCCTCGCCCTCGACGTCCTCGGCGATGATGATGAGCGGCTTGCCGCCCTGCATGACCTTCTCCAGGACCGGGAGCAGGTCCTTCACCGCGGAGATCTTGCTGTTCGCGATGAGGATGTACGGGTCGTCGAAGACGGCCTCCATACGCTCCGCGTCGGTCATGAAGTAGGCCGAGATGTAGCCCTTGTCGAAGCGCATACCCTCGGTGAGCTCGAGCTCGAGGCCGAAGGTGTTGCTCTCCTCGACGGTGATGACGCCTTCCTTGCCGACCTTGTCCATGGCCTCGGCGATGATCTCGCCGACCGTGGAGTCACCGGCCGAGATGGAGGCGGTGGAGGCGATCTGCTCCTTGGTCTCCACGTCCTTGGCGAGCTGCGAGAGCGCCTCGGAAACGCTGGCGACGGCAGCCTCGATGCCCCGCTTCAGGCCCAGCGGGTTAGCACCGGCGGCCACGTTGCGGAGGCCCTCACGGACCAGAGCCTGGGCGAGGACGGTCGCGGTCGTCGTGCCGTCACCGGCGACGTCGTCGGTCTTCTTGGCGACCTCCTTGACCAGCTCCGCGCCGATCTTCTCGAAGGTGTCCTCGAGCTCGATCTCCTTGGCGATGGATACACCATCGTTGGTGATCGTGGGGGCGCCCCACTTCTTCTCGAGTACCACGTTGCGGCCCTTGGGACCGAGGGTCACCTTGACCGCGTCAGCGAGCTGGTTCATACCACGCTCGAGGCCCCGACGAGCCTCCTCGTCGAATGCGATGATCTTGGCCATACGGCGTTGTCCTCCCGGACATCCGCGGTGCCGGGCCTCGTCGGCCCCGCTCTCCGCACGTTGAGGAAGTCTGTGGACGTCACCACCTGGCGATGTGACGTCCTCAGGCCGAGCCGGATAGCCCGCGACGACCGGCTCCGTGCCCCGATGCCGATGGCGGCAGCGTGACCGGAACCCCACCGTCCCGACCTGCTGGCACTCACGCGCGGCGAGTGCCAATCACTTGTTTAGCACTCTCCGATGGCGAGTGCAAGAAACCCCATCTTCTCGCGAATCCTCCGGAGTGGCCGCCGTTTCGGCTAAGGATCTTGACGCTGCAGCTCAGCGGGGTCGCCGGTCCACTCGGACACCGCCCGGGGCGACGTGACGAGCGCCGCAATCGACCAGACGACGGTCAGGGTCGCCCACATCGCCGACGCCAGCGCCGCCGTCTCCCACAAGGACAGCCGCAGCGGCTCCATCCACTGCAGCGTCACCACACTCCAGAGGACCGACGCCACGACGAGGGCCAGCATGCCGCGGCCGCTCCGCATCGCCCGGTGGCCGGGCGCCGGCAGGAGGAACCGGGCGGCCAGGCCGATGAGGATCAGCACGATCGCGTTGATCGCGTTGACGAGGTAGGTGGTGACGTCCACGCCGGTGACGCGGACGCCGTACTCCGGGCCGATGTCGTCCCAGACCACGTCAGTCAGTTCCAGGCTCACCATCGCGAGAGCCCCCATGACGCCCACCAGCGCCAGCACCTGGAGCGGCCGCACCCGGCGTCTCGACAGCGCGGCGATGACGACCAGCGGCACCGCCAGCGGGAGCTCGTCCAGGAGCGTGTGGCCCACCTCGACGATCAGCGGATCCGTCGGGTCGTACGGCAGGAACGAGTTCATCCACCTCCACCACTCAGCGGCCAGCAACGCGGTGGTCAGCACGACGGTGGCGAGAACCGCCCACGGACGCACGCGCAGAAGCCGGAAACCCGAAAGCGACTCGGCGACCGGAGAGGGCTCATCCGCGTACGGCCGGGGGAACTCATCGTTCATCGTCGAATCATCGCCCAGGGCCGCCACTCGGCTTCACGACAACCTGGTTGCCGACCGGGTACGACGGCGGTAGGGATGAGTCATGGACAACTGGGACGTACGCCGGGTCACCCCGGAGGACGCGGGGCGCGTGCGGGCGCTGCGGCTGGAGATGCTGGCGGACAGTCCACTCGCGTTCCTGGAGACCCTGGCCCAGGCCGCTGCCCGGCCGCACGAGAGTTACCGGCAGCGCATCCGGCAGTCGTCCGCCGGCTTCGAGACGGCCCAGTTCATCGCCGATCCGGGCGGACCGCTGGTCGGGCACGCCGGCGGCACCACGGTCCCCGGTGAGCCCGGCTGCACGGTGATCTTCGCGGTCTACCTGACCCCGGCCTGCCGGGGCGGCAAACTGCTCGCCCAGCTCGTCGAGGCGGTCGCCGACTGGTCCGTGGCGGCCGGGCGTGACGAGCTGATGCTCGAGGTGGTCTGCGGGAACTTCAGGGCCGTCCGGGCGTACGAGAAGCTCGGTTTCGTCGACACCGGGGTACGCATGCCGCACCCGACCGTCCGGGAGCTCACCGAGCTGCAGATGCGCCGGCCGGTGTGAGATGGCCGGGCGTGGGTGGCACGTGACGCGGACGACGCTGACCGCCGTGAACGGGACGACCCTCGTGGGGCTGCTGCTGGCGGCCGCCACCGGCACCAGGGTCCGCCGGGGCCGTCACGGTGTGCTGATCGCCGAGAACTTCCGCTTCCGGATGCCGGCCGGCAGTTGCTTCACGGTCGGCTCGGTGATCATCACGAACCGGAGCGCCGAGTGGCTGCTGGCCGAGCAACGGGCCCGGCTCTTCACCCACGAGTGCCGCCACGCCGCCCAGTACGCGTTCCTGGGCCCGCTGTTCTGGCCCGCCTACTGGGTCGCATGTGGCTGGTCGATCGCGCTCACGACGTCGTACGGCGTGCGCAACTGGTTCGAGAAGAACGCGGGCCTGGCCGACGGGCACTACCCGGAAGAGCTGCCACTGAGGCCGTGGGTGCTCAAGATTTTTGGTCGGGAGGAAGGACGCACAGCACCTCCGGGCACGTAGCCAAGTGGGTCAGCGCTGGGATCGTTGGGACCCTCGGAGATTGTCGCCAATGTCCAGGTGAGGGGCCACGTACGGCGTCGCATCCTCCCGCAGAGAGCATATTGCCGATCCGGAGATCGGAGTGCAAGTCCTCGGGGGAGGTAATTCTCGACAACCGGCTGATCGCCGATTACCGACAGTGAGAGAAGATCACGAAATGGTGACCTACCCGAGCAGACCGGCCTCGCGCGCGCCCTTCAGCGAAGGCTTGATCGTGTGGGTCGGTCCAACCTGGCCGGCCACCGCGTCGAGCGTCTTCAGGCCCTCACCGGTGTTGTAGACGACCGTCTCCTTCGCAGGGTCGAGCCTGCCGCTCGCCACCAGCTTCTTGAGCACCGCCACAGTGGTGCCGCCGGCGGTCTCGGCGAAGACGCCGGTCGTCTCCGCGAGCAGCCGGATGCCCTCACGGATCTCGTCGTCGTTCGCGTAGTCCATCCAGCCGCCGGTGCGCTTGACGGCCTCGATCGCGTACGGCCCGGCGGCCGGGTCGCCGATGTTCAGCGACTTGGCGATGCCGGTCGGCTTCACGGGGGTGATCACGTCGGTGTCGGCGTGCAGGGCCACCGCGATCGGGTTGCAGCCCTCGGACTGGGCGCCGAAGACTGTCCAGCCGCCCTCCGGGGCCTCCACGAGTCCGATCTCGACCAGCTCGGTGAACGCCTTGTCGATCTTGGTGAGCAGCTCGCCGGACGCCATCGGGATGACCACCTGGGCCGGAATGCGCCAGCCCAGCTGCTCGGCCACCTCGTAGCCCAGGGTCTTCGAGCCCTCGGCGTAGAACGGCCGCACGTTCACGTTCACGAACGCGGTGTCCTCGAACTCGTCGGTCTCCACCAGTTCACTGCAGAGCCGGTTCACGTCGTCGTAGGAGCCCTCGATGGCCACCAGCTCGCCGCCGTACACCGCGGTGGTGATGATCTTGCCCTGCTCCAGATCGGAGGGGATGAAGACGATGCTCGGCACGCCGGCCCGGGCCGCGTGGGCCGCCACCGAGTTGGCCAGGTTGCCGGTCGAGGCGCACGAGAACCGGTTGAAGCCCAGCTCCTTCGCCGCCGTCAGCGCCACCGAGACGACCCGGTCCTTGAACGAGTGGGTCGGGTTCTGCGAGTCGTCCTTCACCCAGAGCGGCGCGTTCAGGCCGATCGCGGCGGCCAGCTGCGGGGCGGCCACCAGCGGGGTCAGGCCCGGGTCGAGCGTCACCCGGGTAGCCGGGTCCTGGCCGGCCGGCAGCAGGGCCGCGTAACGCCAGATGTTCTGCGGGCCCGCCTCGATCTGGGCCCGGGTCACCCGCGCGAGCGCCGCCTCGTCGTAGGCGACCTCGAGCGGGCCGAAACATTCGTAACAGGCGTGCTGCGCGGCGAGAGGGTACTCCGCTCCACACGCGCGACAGATCAGGCCGCGGGCGGGCGAGGCGGAGGTGGCAGAGGGTGCGTTGACGACAGACGTCATATGAGTTTCCTCTCATCTTTCCCCGCGGCGACCTGCCGAAACGGGGACGGAATTAGCACCTGCCACGCGAGGCTCGTCATCGAGAATCACTGCGCGGTGGTTGCCGGGGCTTCGTCGGGCCGTATCCCTCTGCCCCTCTGGATGAGGTATTCAGTTGTTTCCCACACCTTACGACGAGATTCCGTCAACACCACCCGGAGTTCCCGAGGTGTGAGCGACCTCCTTACCCTGCCTCCCCCAAAAGTTCCAAAACCCCCAAAACCCCTTTGCTGGTACGTCCAACGCGCGCCACGCCCACGTCGCGTGGTGACCCACGCCCACCCGCGCACCACAAATCACCACACGAGCTCCCACCCCACGTCCCGTGGCGACCTACGCCCACCAGCGCACCACAACTCACCACACGGCCCCCACCCCACGTCCCGTGGCGACCCACGCCCACCAGCGCACCACAACTCACCACACGGCCCCCACCCCACGTCCCGTGGCGACCCACGCCCACCAGCGCACCACAAATCACCACACGAGCTCCCACCCCACGTCGCGTGGCGACCCACGCCCACCCGCGCACCACAAATCACCACACGGGCTCCCACCCCGCTCGACGGGCAGCGCGGCACGGACGGTGGCGGGGCTAATCGGTGAGGGTCGTCAGGCAGGAGAACTGGGTGGCGATCTGGCGATAGCCGAGGCGCGCGTTGACCGCGAGCATCGGAGCGTTCGACTCGTCGTTGCTGGTGTAGGCAACGCGGATCCCGCTCGCGGCGGCCCGGCGCAGCGTCGCGGTCTTCACCAGGCGGGCCAGGCCGCGACCGCGGTGCTCCGGAACCGTGGCGGTCATGTCCGACCAGGCTCGATCGCCGTCCCGCAGCAGCAGCGAGAACGACACGATCACACCGTCGGCCAACGCCACGGTGCTCGCGTCCCGGTCCAGGCCGGGCTCCTCCCAGATCTCGTACCGCCATGTCGGGTAGGGGGTCGGCTGGGACGGCACATCGCCGGGCTCGTCGGTCGCCGCGGCCACGTCCGCCTCGTAGAGTGCCTGCCCGTCGACCTCCCGCAGCGGAAGCAGCCGGATGCCGTCGGTCCCGGCGGCCGGGCCCGCCCCGAACCCGGCGGCCGGGCCGGCATCGAACCCAGCAGCCGGGCCCGCGTCGAACCCAGCAGCCGGGCCCGCCTCGAACCCGGCGGCCGGGCCGGCGTCGAACCCGGCCAGGTCGAGCGCCGAGAAACGAAGCTCACGGGACACGTCGAAACCGCGGGCACGGGCGAACTCGACCGACTCCGGCAACGCCCAGACGCTGGCCTGGCGGACCCCGGCGGACCGCAGGTGTGCGGCGGCTTCGGCCAGCAGGGCGGTGCCGATGCCCCGGCCGCGATGGCTCGGATGCACGTGAAGCGCGATCCGTCCGAAACCGGCATCCGCCGAGCGTGGATCGCGGAAGGCCGAGACGCAGCCGACAGTCTCGCCGTCCCGTTCGGCCACCCGGAAGATCCGATCCTCGCCCGGCGGCGGCGAGAGGATCATGCGACGGGTGGTCTCCTCGCCGCGAACCAGATACGGATAGACCGAACAACGGAGCGCGACCAGGGCTGCGGCGTCGTCAGACCGGGCGGGGCGGATGGAGGAGTAAGCGGTCACGGCCGTCATGCCACCGCGCGACCACCACGGCCGTCAACCGATATCGCCCGGAGCCACGGAGCCCCGCGCGTCCCGTACGAAATCTAAGAAGTGACGTCCTTCCGGGTGAAGCGGTAGAAGGCCAGCCCCCAGAAGAGCGTGGCGTAGATGACCGCCGAGATCGCGCCCTTGGCCAGCTCGTCCGACTGGATCGGAGTGGACAGCATGCCCCTCCAGGCCTCGGTGTAGTACGTCGGGAGGACCTTGCGCAGGTCACCGAGGGCCTCGATCTGATTCAGGATGCTGGAGAGGATCCAGAGCATCACGGCGCCGCCCACCGCACCCAGCGCCGCGTCAGTGAGGACCGAGAGCAGGAACGCCAGTCCGGCCACCACCAGCAGGGTCACCGCCAGGTAGGCGACGATGCCGAGCAGCCGGGCCAGGCCCTCGGCCGGTGGGATCTCGGCGGCGATGGTGCTGCCCATCGGGGACCAGCCGTACCGGACCGTGCCGATCAGCAGGGCCGTGCCGACGAGCAGGAACAGGGCCAGCAGCGAGTACAGCCCGGCGACGATCAGCTTGACGCCGAGCAGCCGGGCCCGGGGCACCGGGATCGCCAGCAGGTAGCGCAGGCTGCCCCAGCTGGCCTCACTCGCCACGGTGTCGCCGAAGAACAGCGCCACCACCACGACCAGCAGGAATCCGGCTGAAACGGCCAGACAGAACAGGGCGAAGTTGAGCCCGCCCGAGGTGGCCAGGTCGGCGATGCTACTGAACGAACCGCCACCGTCGCCGTCATCGTCGCCACGGCTGCTGTTGCCGAACTCGAACGCCGCCCAGACGATCACCGGCAGCAGAACCATGAAGCCGAGCGCCATCTGGGTGCGCCGCCGGGATGCCTGGCGACGCACCTCGGCCCAGATCGGCAGGGTGCCCGACGCCTTGTATCCGACCGCGGCCTCCACCGTGCTCATCGGTCTCCACTTCCTCGCGAGTTGTCGCCGACCAGGGAGAGGAAGGCGTCTTCGAGCCGTCGGCGCGGCACCAGCCGGTCCACCCCGATACCCGCCCCCACCAGGGAGGCGACCACTTCGGAGCGGGCCGCCCCGTTCATGTCCACGATCAGGCTGGAGGTGCCCTCGGTCTTCACCGAGCGGACCCCCAGGTCTTCGAGGATCCGGGTGGCGGCCGGGACGTCCGACACGTCGAGCTGCACCGATGGCGAGTCGCCGACGATGTCGCTGACCGGGCCGGACGCGACGATCCGGCCCTTGTTGACGACCACGGCGTGGGTGCAGGTCTGCTCCACCTCGGCGAGCAGGTGGCTGGAGACCAGCACGGCCCGGCCGTCGGTGGCGTACCGCTGCAGCACCCGGCGCATCTCGGCGATCTGCGGCGGGTCGAGGCCGTCCGTCGGCTCGTCGAGGACCAGCAGCTCGGGCAGGCCGAGCATGGCCTGCGCGATGGCGAGCCGCTGCCGCATGCCGTGGCTGTACTTGCGGGTCTTACGGTGCACCGAGTCACCCAGGCCGGCGATCTCGAGCGCCTCGGAGAACTTCGCGTCCTCCCACGGGCGGCCGGTGGCCTGCCAGTACGCCCTCAGGTTCTCCTCGCCGGTCAGGTGCGGCAGGAAGCCGGGCCCCTCGACGAGTGAACCGACCCGGGACAGGATCGGCGCGCCGGGCACCAGCCGATGACCGAAGACGAAGATCTCGCCGGCGGTCGGCTGGGTCAGGCCCATCAGCACCCGCAGCGTGGTCGTCTTGCCGGCGCCGTTCGGGCCCAGCAGTCCGACGACCTGGCCGCGCGCGACCGTGAAGCCGATCTCCTGCACCGCCACGAAACCGTCGCCGTACGCCTTGCGCAGCCCGTTCACCACGAGCGGGGTGTTCGCGTGCTCCTCGACGACCGCCACGTCCCGCCGGCGGTGCCGGATCCGGCTCACCGCGAGCAGCGCGAGCAGGCCGAGCAGGATCACGCCGACGACACCGGCCAGGGCGTACCACCACAGCGCGCCCGGGTCGGCGATCGGCTTGCCGGTCAGGGTCGGCAGGGTCAGTGCGGGCTCCACCGCGACGGTGTACGTGGCCGGCTGGGCGGGCGTCAGGAACGCCTGGTCGGATGTGGCGACCGTGATCCGTACCGCATGTCCCGCATCGATCTGCCGGACGATCGCCGGAAGCGTCACGCTGACCGGCTGGGCCTGCGCGATATCGGCCGGCAGGCCGGTGAGCCGGATCGGGGCCACCAGGCCGGCGCTGAGCGTCGCGGCGCCGTTCTGATCGACGTCGAAGAGTTTGACGAAGAGGATCGCCTCACCCGTCGGCGAGGCCACCCGGAGCCGCACCGTGGGCGAGCCGGCCACCTCGACCGCCCCGGTCAGCGGGGCCGACTCGAAGTTCGCGTGCTGGCCGGGCACGTCGAGGGCGACGCCGCCGCTGAGCACCGAGCTGAGCCGGCCGGTGAGGCCGGGCATCGACGAGATGGCGCCGGGGTTGCCGTTCGGCGGGTTGGCGATCGGCTGTGCCGTGCCCTCCACGGTGACCTCGGTGCTGCCGGAGCCGGACAGGCCGGGGTAGGTGTCGGTCGAGTAGCCGTTGGTGACGAGCCCGCGGTCGAGCGCGCTGAACCCGGCCACCCGGGAGAACGTGAAGTCGTCGCTCGGTGCCGAGCCCTCGCCCTTCAGGTAGTGGTCGAGCCACTGGACCGTGAGGAACTTGAGCCGGTCGGAGTCGCTGGTCGGGCCCTCGCCGCCGTCGTGGCCGCCGGTGAACCAGGCGACCTTGACCGGGGTGCCGGTCGCGGCGATGCCCCGCGCGTTGGCGTCCGCCTCCGACAGCGGGAAGAGTGTGTCGACCGCACCCTGGATGAGCAGGGTCGGCGCCTTGATCTTGTCGAGGATCGTGGCCGGGCTGGACTTGCGCAGCAGGGCCAGTGTCGTCTCGTCGGGGACGCCGGTCGTGGCCATCTGCAGGTACGCCTTGCAGACGTCCTCGGCGAACCGGCCGCAGGCGGGATCCGTCGCCGGGATCTCACCCCCGCGGCCCGGACCGTCACCGCCGCCCAGCAGGCCCAGCGCCGAAGCACCGCCGTTGCCGAAGAAGTAGCCCGCCCAGGCCTTCTTGAAGACGCCGCCCGGAACCAGTGCCTGGGACAGGTCGTTCCACGTGATCTGCGGCACGATCGCGTCGACCCGCTGGTCCTGACCGGCCAGCATCAGGGCGAGCGCCCCGCCGTAGGACCCGCCGACCGCCGCGACCTTCGGGTCGCCGGGGCCGTCGGTGCTCACCTCGGGCCGCTCGGCCAGCCAGTCGAGCAGGCGCTGGGCGTCCTTGACCTCGTGGTCGGGGCTGTCCAGGTGGATCTGCCCGGTGCTGCGCCCGAATCCCCGGGCCGTCCAGGCGAGAACCGCGTAACCGCGCCCGGCCAGCGACTCGGCGTCCTCGCGGACCGAGTCCTTGCTGCCGCCGAACCCGTGGGCGAGCAGCACGGCCGGCACCTTGCCGTCACGGTCCGCGGGCAGATAGAACCGGGCGTCCAGCTCGACGTCGGCACCGGTGATCCGGAGGTCCTCGGTCGTCCACGCGTCAGGTGTGGGGCGGACCGCCCAGACGGCGGCGCCGGCCAGCACCACGAGGGCGGCGGCCGCGGGAAGGACCCGGCGCCGAGGGAGCCGGGAGAGCGCACGGCGCAGTCCGGCGGTCAGGTCAGGCATGGCGCACACGCTAGCCCGATCCGGCTGAGCGGCTGCTGTGAATCCTCTCAGCCGACTCCGCTACCCATGGGCGGATAGCGTGGACGCCTCGGACCTCTTTTCGGAAAGGCACGCCCGGTGGCTGATGATCTCACGCTGACCGTGACCCTGCGGCCGGCGGCGCTGGACGCGCGACGCGGCATCGTGAGGCTGCACCCGGAGGTGATGGCCGCGCTCGCGCTGCGCCCCGGCGACCCCGTGCGGCTGGCCGGGTCGCGCACGACGGCCGGGATCGTGGCCAAGGCCGAGTCGACGGCCGGGCGCGGGCTGCTGTACGCCGACGACCTGACCCTGGGCAACCTCGGCATGCGTGACGGCGGCCAGGTCACGGTCACGCCGATCCCGGTGACGCAGGCGACCCGGGTGACGCTCGCCGGGCCGGCCGAGGTGGTCGCCGTGGTCTCCCCCGAGATGCTGCGCCTGGCTCTGCTGGGCAAGGTCGTGAGCACCGGCGACGACGTGTCCCTGCTGCCGCAGGACGTGCTTCCGGACGCCGGGAACCGCCCGCTCGTCGAGGCCGCCCGGCGCAGCCTCGCCAACCGGGTCGGGTACGCCTGGACCAGCACCCTGCTCAGCGTGGTCGAGGTGACCGGCGGGGACGCCTCCCTGGTCACCATGGACACCGTCGTGGCCTGGCAGGGCGGCCCGTCGGCGGCCGCCCGCACGGCCCGGCCGGCGGTCTCCCCGAGCGCACCCGCCTCGACCGACCCGGACGTGCCGCCGCTCAGCCTCGACGACCTTCCCGGGCTCCGCGCCCAGGCCAAGGAACTGGAGGAACTGCTCGACCTCGGCTTCCACCACGGCGAGGTGCTGGCCAAGCTGGGCACCCGGGTGACGCTCGGCGTACTGATCTCCGGCCCGTCCGGCTCCGGCAAGTCCGCGCTGGTCCGCGCGGTGGGAGCGGCGGTCGGTGCCGAGGTGCGCACCGTCTGGGGACCGGAGCTGGCCGCCCTCACCAACAATGCGGCGGCGGCACGGTTGCGGGAGCTTTCCTCGGACGTACGGAAGAAGCGCCCGGCCGTGCTCCTCATCTCCGACGTCGAGGCGCTGACCCCACGCGAGGAACCCGGGCCGATCTCCACGGTGTTCCGCCAGGTGCTGGCCGACACGCTCGCCGACGGGATCGCGGTCGTCTGCACCACCAGCAAGCTCGAGTCGGTCGACCCGGCCCTGCGCGCCCCGGAACTGCTGTCCGTCCAGCTCACGGTGCCGCTCCCGGATCAGGCCATGCGGCGTGAGCAGCTCGGCGCGCTCACCCGCGGGATGCCACTGGCCGAGGACGTGCGGTTGGACGACGTCGCCGGGCGTACCCCCGGATTCGTCGCCGCCGACCTCGGCGCCCTGGCTCGGGAGGCCGGGGTCCGCGCCGCCCTCCGCGTCGTGGGCGCCGGGGACACCGCCGCCGCGGAAGATCACGAGACCTCGGCGGTCGTCACCATGGCCGACTTCGAGGCCGCGCTGGAGGTCGTCCGGCCGACCTCGATGGCCGAGTCCACGCTGGAGGTCGCCGCCGTCACCCTGGACGACGTCGGAGACATGGCCGAGGTCAAGCAGGTGCTCACCGAATCGGTGCTGTGGCCGCTCACCTATCCGGACACGTTCGCCCGGCTCGGGGTCTCCCCACCGCGCGGTGTGCTGCTCTACGGCCCGCCCGGTTGCGGCAAGACATACCTGGTCAAAGCCATCGCGGGTACGGGTAAGGCGAACGTCCTTTCAGTCAAGGGCGCCGAGCTGCTCAGCAAGTGGGTCGGCGACAGTGAGCGGTCCGTCCGGGAGCTGTTCCGCCGAGCCCGGGAGGCCGCGCCGACGCTCGTCTTCCTGGACGAGGTGGACGCCCTTGCCCCGGCCCGCGGCCAGGGCACCGACGGCGGCGTCACCGATCGGGTGGTCGCCGCCCTCCTGACCGAGTTGGACGGTGTCGAGGACTTGCGCAACGTCGTGGTGATCGGCGCGACCAACCGGCCCGACCTGATCGACCCGGCCCTGCTACGCCCCGGCCGCCTGGAGCGGCTGGTGTTCGTGCCACCGCCGGACGCCGAGGCCCGGACCGCGATCCTGCGCGCGTCGTCCAAGGCCGTACCGCTGGACGAAGCGGTCGACCTGGTCGCCCTCGGCGCCGATCTCGAAGGCTTCTCCGCGGCCGACTGCGCCGCACTGATCCGCGAGTCGGCCCTGGCCGCGATGCGCGACTCCCTGGAGGCCACAACGGTGACCGCGGCCAACGTGGCGACGGCCCGCTCCCGCGTACGCGCCTCCCTCGACCCGGCCCAGGTCGCCTGGCTGGCCGCCTACGCCGAGACCCACCAGCCCTAGCTTCCACCAGCCCTAGCCTCCACCACCCGCCTCCACCCATCCACCGTGCCCTCACCGTGGCCCTCCCGCACCGCCGCGCCCTCCCCGCGCACCCCTCCCGCAGCCTCGCGCCCTCCCCGCGGCCCTCCCGCCACCGCGCCCTCCCCGCGCGGCCCTCCGCACCCCCTCGCGCCTTCCCCGCGGCCCTCCGCACCCCCTCACGCCCTCCCGCGGCCCTCCGGCACCTCCGCGCTCTCGCCACGCGGCCCTCCCGCAGCACCATGCCCTCCCCGCACGGCCATCCGGCACCACCGCGCTTCCGCCGCACTGCCCTCCGCACCCCTCGCGCCCTCCCCGCTCACCCTCCGCACCCCGCCGCCGCGGATCTTGTGAGGTTCCGGCTGCTCAGACGGCGCAACCTCACAAGATCGACACCTGTCTCCCCGCCTTCCGCCGATCTTGTGAGGTTCGGGTTGCGGAGGCGGCGCTACCTCACAAGATCGGCCGGGCAGCCGGGCAGCCGGGCAGCCGGGCAACCGGGCAACCGGGCAGCCGGGCAGCAATGAAAAGCCGGCCGCAGCCAGCGGCGACGACCGGCGGACGACCAGCGGAGGAGAGCCCGCAGCGGAGAGCCAGCGGCGACGATCGGCGCGAGGCCAGCCGTAGCCAGCGGCAGATGGCAAGCCGCGGAAGGCGAGCGGGATCACCGTAACCAGAGGCAGAAGGCGGCCGGCAGCCAGCAGCGGAACACGGATGGCAGCGGAACACGGGTGACGCCGGAACACGGATGGCAGCGGAACACCGGTGACGCCGGAACACGCGTTGCAACAGAACACCGGTGACGCCGGAACACGCGTTGCAACAGAACACCAGTGACGCCGGAACACGCGTTGCAACAGAACACCAGTGACGCCGGAACACGCGTTGCAACAGAACACGGGTTGCGCCGAAACACGGATGGCACCGGAAAGCGGGGGACGCCGGTCAACGAGAGACGCCGGAAAGCGGTGACGCCGGAAAGTGGGTGACGACGCGGGGCGGCCGGGGGCGGTTAGCGGCGGCGGGTTCGGGCTCGGGCTGAGCGGAGGCGGCGGAGGCGGCCTACCAGGACGGGGTCCCTCTCGAGGGCCGCGGGATTGTCGAGCAGGGCGTTGAGTAGCTGGTAGTAGCGGGTGGAGGAGAGGGCGAAGGTGTCCCGGATGGCCTGCTCCTTGGCGCCGGCGTGTTTCCACCACTTGGCCTCGAAGGCGAGGATCTCCAGCTCCCGATCGGTGAGCTTCACCGGCGCCGCAGCAGGCGGATCGGCGGGGAGCGCTGTGGGTGGCGCCCCGGCAGAGAGCGCGCTGTGCTGCGCCTCGGCCGGGAGTGTGGCGGGCGACACTCCCGCGGGGAGTCCGGTGGGCGGCGCCTCGGCGGGGAGCCTGGTGGGCGGCGCCTCAGCCGGGAGTCCGGTGGGCGACGCCTCGGCGGGGAGTGCGGTGGGTGGCAGCGTCTCGGTGGGCTCCGCCACACGGGGGGCGGGGATGTGCTGCTGCTCCTCGACCGGCTGCTCACCGGTCGGTTCGGCGGCGGGCTGCATGGCGCTCCCAGACGGCATCGGTGACCACGGATTCGAGGGATCCTCAGCATAGGACGCACTGAAGATCCTCGCAGACGCTACCTCAGGCGACGATTCGACTACGGACCGTCCACATAGCGGCCACCCGATCGGCTAACGCGAGCCCGCTCTGAGGGAATCAGGCGGTGATGACGTCCACTCCGGCGTCCTGGAACGCGGCGATCGTCGCGGCGGGCGCGCCCGAGTCGGTGACCAGCGTCTCGATCTTGCTGATCGGGCAGATCCTGGCGAACGCGTGGCCACCGAGTTTGGACGAGTCGGCGATCACCACGACCCGTTTCGCGCGAGCCACCATCAGGCTGTTCATCGACGCCTCGCCCTCGTGGTGGGAGGCCGCGCCCAGCTCGACGTCGAGCGCGTCGACGCCGAGCAGCACGATGTCGAGGGTGACCTCCTTGAGCAGCGCCCCGCCGAGCGGGCCGACCACCTCGAAGGACTGCGGGCGCACCACGCCTCCGGCCACCACGATCTTCATCCGGGATCGCAGCAGCAGCTCGTTGGCGATGTTGAGGGCGTTGGTGACCACGGTCAGCTGGGAGCCCTCGCCGCCGGCGTTGAGGTCGGGGCGGACCGCCAGTGCCCGGGCTACCTCGGTGATCGTGGTGCCGCCGTTGAGGCCGACCACCGTGCCGGGGGTGACGAGGCGGGCCGCGGCCTCACCGATGCGCTGTTTCTCGGCGGAGTGCTTGGCGCTCTTGTAGCGCAGCGGCAGGTCGTACGAGACGCCGTTGGCGACCGCGCCACCCCGGGTACGGGTGATCATCTGCTGCTGAGCGAGCTGATCGAAGTCGCGACGGATGGTCGCCTGGGACACGTCGAGCCGCTCGGAAGCCTCCTCGACGGTCACCCGCCCGCTCTCCGTCAGTAGCTCGAGCAGGGCATTCCACCGCGCGTACCGGTCCACCCACCACTCCCCGATGCACGTTCCATGATAAGTGTGTGCACATTAGTGCGCGAAAGGCCCGGAAGCAAAGCCACCTGATGCGCGAAGGACCTTTGGAACTTGCCCCCGTGGCACCACTCTGAGCAGAATAACGCGCGAAAGACCCGGGAACCGAGCGCGAATGCGCAGCATCTACCGGTGAGGAACAGCCCATGAGCCATGTCAAAGCGGAGATCGCCACACAACCCGAGTGCTGGCGGCAGGCAGCGAAGCTTGCCGCGTCACCCGGTCTTCCGGCACGTGGGGAGCGCGTCGCAGTCGTCGGCTGCGGCACGTCCTGGTTCATGGCCAAGTCCTACGCGGTGCTCCGGGAGCAGCTGGAACACGGCGAGACCGACGCTTTCCAGGCCTCCGACTTCCCGTACGCCCGTCGTTATGACCGGCTTGTGGCGATCACCCGATCGGGCACCACGACCGAGACCCTCGACGTGATGCGTGCCGTGGGTGAGCACACCCCGGTGACCGTCTTCACCGCCGACGCCACCGAGGACGCCGCCAGGATCGCCGGCCACTCCGTCGTGCTGGACTTCGCCGACGAGAAGTCGGTCGTGCAGACCCGCTTCGCCACCAGCGTGCTGGCCGTCCTCCGCGCCCACCTCGGCCACGACATCGAGGCCGCGGCAGCCGACGCCGAGGTCGCCATCCGGCTGCCGCTGCCGGTGCACCCGTCACTCGTCGACCAGATCACCTTCCTGGGCCGGGGCTGGACCGTCGGACTGGCCGAGGAGGCCGCGCTCAAGTGCCGCGAGACCGCCGGCTTCTGGACCGAGTCGTACCCGGCCATGGACTACCGGCACGGCCCCATCTCGATCGCCGGCCCGCGCCGCGTGGTGTGGGCGTTCGGTGACGTCCCGTCCGGTCTGGCCGAGGAGGTCGAGCGGACCGGCGCGGCGTTCGTGCACAGCAGGCACCACGGCGGGTACGGCTCGATCGGCCGCTGGGTCGGCGGGCGCGCCCCGCTCGACCCGATGGCCGACCTCATCCTGGCCCAGCGGGTCGCCCTGTCCCTGGCCACCACGCAGGGCCTGGACCCGGACCACCCACGCAACCTCAGCCGTTCCGTAGTCCTGACGTGAGCGACGGAATAGTCGTCGCCCTCGACGTGGGCGGCACGGGAATGAAGTGTGCCCTGGTACGCCCGGACGGCACGGTGCACCACGAGGAGCGGCACCCGACACTGGCCGAGCGCGGCCCCGAGGCGGTCACCGAGACGATCCTGACGATCGCCGGAGCGCTGGCCGACCGGGCCCGCGCCGACGGGTTCACCCCGATCGCGACCGGTATCGCGGTGCCGGGTGTCGTCGACGAGCTGAACGGCGTCGCGGTCTGGTCGGCGAATGTCGGCTTCCGTGACGTACCGCTGCGGGATCTCGCCGTTGAACGTCTGGGGATTCCGGCCGCTCTCGGGCACGACGTCCGGGTCGGCGCCCTGGCCGAGGCCCGCCTCGGTGCCGGGCGCGGACGGCGGCACGTGCTGTTCGTGGCGATCGGCACGGGTATCGCCGGTGGCCTGGTCATCGACGGCCGCGGCTATCCGGGCGCGCACGGCGCGGCCGGCGAGCTGGGGCACGTCGTGGTCCGGCCGGGTGGCAGCCCGTGCGGTTGCGGGTTGCGCGGCTGCCTGGAGGCGGAGGCCTCGGCCAAGTCGATCGGGCGCAAGTACGCGCATCTGTCCGGCGAGGCCGGCGCGACCGCGTTCGACGTGGCGACCCGCGCGGCGGGCGGTGACGAACTGGCCCGCCGGGTCTGGCAGGACGCCGTGGAGGCGCTCGCCGACGGGCTGCTGACCGCGCAGGCGCTCTACGACGTCGGTGTGGTGGTGCTCGGCGGCGGGCTGGCCGAGGCCGGCGACGACCTGCTCGAACCGGTCCGTGCCGCGGTCGCGGAGCGGGTCACCTTCCACCGATCCCCCGAGATCGTCCGGGCCGAGCTCGGCGACACCGCCGGCTGCCTGGGTTCCGCCCTGCTCGCGCTGGACAGTCTGAGAAGCGAGCTGGACAGTCTGAGAAGCGAGCCGGACAGTCTGAGAAGCGAGCCGGACAGTCTGAAAGGCGAACAGTGACCCGTATCTCCGGCCGGATCGTCACTCCCGACGCCGTCGTCCGCGGCCATCTCGACCTCGACGGCGACCTGATCACCGCGATCGTGCCGGACGACTCGGCGGGCGACGACGTGATCGTGCCCGGCTTCGTGGACCTGCACTGCCACGGCGGCGGCGGGCACACGTTCACCACCGGCTCGGCGGACGCGGCCCGCGGCGCGGCCGGCTTCCACCTCCGGCACGGCACCACGACGATCCTGGCCAGTCTGGTCAGCTCGCCGTTCGAGCTGATGCGCTCGGCGGTTCTGGCCTACCGGCCGCTGGTCGACGAGGGTGTGATCGCCGGGATCCACTTCGAGGGGCCGTACTTGTCCGCGGTGCGGTGCGGTGCGCAGAATCCCGATCACCTGCGCGACCCGGCCATGGCGGAGATCACCGAGATGATCAAGATCGGAGAGGGTGCGGTACGGATGATGACCGTCGCCCCCGAGCTCCCCGGTGCCCTCGAGGCGATCAGTCATCTGGCCGGCAACGGGGTTCTCGCCGCGATCGGGCACACCGATGCCACGTACGACCAGACCCATGCCGGAGTGGCAGCCGGCGCGACCGTGGCCACCCATCTGTTCAACGGCATGCGCCCGCCGCACCACCGCGAGCCCGGCCCCGTGGTGGGCCTGCTCTCCTCGACCGTGGCGGTCGAACTGATCGCCGACAACATCCATCTGCACCCCGGCATGCTGGCCTTCGCCGCGCGCGACGCCGGCCCGGACCGGTCCGTGCTGGTCACCGACGCGATGGACGCCACCGGCATGCCCGACGGGCAGTACGAGCTGGGCGGACAGGAGGTGGTGGTCGCCGATCGGGTGGCCCGCCTGGCCTCGAACGGCTCGATCGCCGGCAGCACCCTGACCATGGACGTGGCCCTGCGCAACGCCGTGGCGGCGGGTCTGCCGCTGGTGGACGCGGCCGCGATGGCGTCGACCACCCCTGCCCGCCTGCTGGGTCTCTCGGACCGCCTGGGCGCCCTGGTCCCGGGTTTGCGCGCCGACCTAGTCGTCCTGTCGCCCGACCTGACCCTCAAGTCGGTGATCCGCGCCGGCGAATCGGTCTAGCGGGCCCAGCGGGACCCGGTCCCAGGGGATGCGTTCGATCAGGCGGCCCAGCACCAGGCCGAGGAACAGGGCCGCGATCGAGTCGGTGATCCAGTGGAACCCGGTGTAGACCGTGGTGAAGAACACGATCGTCACCGGTAGGACCCGGATCAGGAACGTCTCGCGCCGGGTGAGGCCGCGCCCCAGCAGCCCGGCCAGCAGGATCGCGATGACGGCGTACCAGACCAGTGCGTTCGCCACGTGCCCGGACGGATAGCTCACCGACAGGTTTCCGGAGGCGTCCGGATTGAAGAGGATCGTCCTGTTCTCCAGCGGAAACTTCGGGGCGGCCCGGTCGAACCAGATCTTCGCCGGGCCGATCGTGAAGTACGTCAGGACGAATGCCGCGACGAACGGCAGTGCCGCCCGGATCGAGCGGGTCCGGCGCCACCACAGGAGTGTCAGGATCGCCGCCACCGGCATCAGGACCTGCGCGCCCTGCCCCAGGTAGTTGAACGTCCGGGTGGTCCAGTACACCTGTCGCTGACCGTGCTGCGCGAACGCCCAGTCGGCCACCCGCTGGTCGAAGTCCAGCAGGTGGCCACGGGCCAGGGCGACGCTCAGGGCCGTGAACGCGGCGATCGCCAGCAGATCGGGCCACCAGCTCCGGGTGATCTTGTCGGTCACCCCTACCAACCTAGAGGTACGTACGCAACCGTCCCGCCAGCAGATCGCCGCGGACCCCGGAGTTGGGGCATCCACCGAAGTGGTGCAGGGCCACCACCTTGTTCGTGGCACGGGAGATGACCGGCGAACCGGACGAGCCACCGGCGGTGTCGCAGAAGTACGAGACGTCGGAACGCGGGGCGTACCCGGTGTAGTCGGGGTTGTCGACCTCACAGTTGCCGGCCGCCTCGCCCTGGCTGCCGGCGATCCGTGCCGGCTCCCCGGCGGGGTGCTGCGGCACGTACAGCTGCTGGCCCTTCTTCGGCCGGGCGGTGTCCAGGGTGAGGTACCCGAACTTCTGCACGGACTCGAAGCCGTCGACGGTGAAGAGCGTGTAGTCGTACGTCTTGTCGGTGGCCAGGACCTGATCGCCCCAGACCTTCGTCGGCTTGAACACGTCGAAACCGCCGCACTTGGCGCACTGGTAGTTGAACCACACCTCGGTGTCGTACGCCTCGGCCGAGGTGGTCAGGCAGTGGTTGTTGGTGATCATGCGGTTCTTGGCGCCGACCCGCCAGCCGGTGCACAGCTCGGTGCCGTTGATCAGCAGCCGGGCGATCGCCTTCGACTTGGTGTAGGCGACCGGGTCCTTCGACTGGTAGCAGACCGCGTCGGTCGACGTGTCCGTGCCGCAGACCGACTCCTCCCGGCCCGGGCCGGCGGGGGCCTTCCGGCGCTCGTCGCCGCGGGCCACCCGGTCGACGCCGACGCTGAGGCCACCCAGCACGTCGCCGAGGCCGAGCGGGTTGACCTTCCGGTGCACCTCGACGATCGCGGTGTCGCCGGTGATCGACATGGCCCAGCGGCCGTCGGCGTCGCTCTCGTAGCGGTACGACTCGGTACCGGCCGGGTTCGACACGGTCACGTAGTCGCCGGGCAGCATGGTCAGCTTGCCGAAGTGCAGCTTCACGTAGGAGGCGCCGGGGTAGGCGAACTCCTGCCGCTGCGGGCCGGCCAGATAGCCGAGCAGGCGGTCGACCTCGATCAGCCGCCCGATCCTCTCCCGTCCGGTGTCCGGGGCCTGCGCCGACTCGAGACGCCGGTCCTGCACCTTCCTGTTGGGTGCTTTGTCCGATTCGGAGGGTGCGGGGGCGCTCGGCGACATCGACGACGACGCCGTGGTTCGTGGTGCTCGTGGGACTGCCGGGGCGGATGCGATCGCGTGCTCCGCCACCGGAGTGCGCACCTCGGCCGGAGTCTCCCGAATCTGCTGCCAGGTTCCGGCCGATGAGGTGCCGCCGGGCGCCGAGACCACCACACCGGCCACCCCGGCCAGCGCCATGGCGGCGCACGTTCCGATGACGATGCCTGTTCTGCGTCGCATGCCACTCCCGTACATCCGTGGGCCGTTTCGCACCTGTGTAACGAGCCACGTGCGGGCACGACGCGCCGCGTGAAGCGGCACACTTGGAGCCGTGCGCATCACCTCCGCCCTCATCGACCCCGCACTGCTGGATCTGCCGTGGCACATTCCGCTGGAGGAATGGCCCGCCGATCACCTGGTAGCGCTACCTCAGGGCATCTCGCGGCACATCGTCCGGTTCGTGAAGCTGAACGACGTCGTGTACGCCATGAAGGAGACCCGGGAACGGATCGCCGAGAAGGAGTACGACCTGCTCCGTGCTCTGGAGCGGATCGACTTCCCCGCCGTGCAGGCGGTCGCCATCGCCACCGACCGGCAGACCCGGGACGGCGAGCCGCTGGAGACCGTCCTGGTGACCCGGCATCTGCAGTTCTCGCTGCCGTACCGTGCGCTGTTCTCCCGGGTGTTGCGGCCGGACACGATGAACCGTCTGCTCGACGCCCTGGCCGCGCTGGTCGTACGCATGCATCTGACCGGTTTCTCCTGGGGTGACTGCTCGCTGTCCAACACCCTGTTCCGGCGGGACGCGGGCGCTTTCGCGGCCTACCTGGTCGATGCCGAGACCGGCAATCTGTACCCGAAACTGTCCGAGGGGCAGCGCAGCGAGGACATCGAGATCCTCCGGCTGAACATCTTCGGCGAGTGCCTCGACCTGCAGGCCGCCGAACTGCTGCACGAGTCGATCGACCCGCTGGCCGTGGTCGACGACATCGTCGCGCGCTACGAGCGGCTGTGGCACGAGGTGACCTACGAGCAGGAGGTGTCGAAGGACAACCGGCACCACATCGAGCGGCGCATCCGGCGACTCAACGAGATGGGCTTCGACATCGCCGAGGTGTCGATGTCCACGGTGGACGGCGGCTATCTGGTCCGGCCGAAGGTCGTCGACGCCGGCCACCACGCCCGCCGCCTGATGCGCCTGACCGGCCTGGACGCCGAGGAGAACCAGGCCCGGCAGCTGCTCAACGACCTCGACGCCTACCGCGCGGAGAGCCACCTCACCGACGAGCAGCAGGCGGCACACCGCTGGCTGACCGAGGTGTTCGAGCCGGTGGTCCGCGCGGTGCCGGTGAGCCTGCGCCGCAAGCTGGAGCCGCAGGAGGTGTTCTCGCAGATCATCCAGCACAAGTGGCTGCTCTCCGAGAAGGCCGGACGCGACGTCGGCATGGCTCCCGCGGTGCAGGGCTACCTCGCCGACGTCCTGGTCAACAAGCCGGACGAGCAGGCTGTGCTGGGCGTCGAGGCGGAGTCACTCAGCGGCACGCTGTAACGGCGGGCTGGCCAGTTCGACGAGTGCCCGCAGGCCACCGCGGCGGGCGACCACCAGCACCTGGTCGCCCTCGGCGAGCACCCGGCGCCGGTCCGGCACCCAGTCGACCCACTGCTGGCCCGCCGCGGACATACCGATCACCCGTGCCTCGCCCGGGTGGTCGGCGTGCTCCAGCGGCGCTCCGTCCAGAGGGGACATCGCCGCCACGGTGACCGTGGCGACCAGCACCGAGTGCCGGTCGACCGGGATCGTGGCGTGCACGTCGCGTTCGAGCAGGGCGGCCGCGAAGACCGGTGCGCAGATCCGGGACACGCTGCGGGACGTGTTGATCTGGAACGCCGACTCGACCCGCTGCGCGAAGTCGTCGTCGAACAGCCGCAGCACCACGCGCAGGTCCGGCCGCGCGACCCGGGACTGCAGGGCGGCCTGGAGATTGACCGTGTCGTCGGTGGAGAGGACGACCAGCGCCTGGCAGGTGTCGATCGAGGCGGCCCGTAGGGTGGCCTCGGCGGAGGCGTCGCCGATGATCACCGGCACGCCGCGGCGCCGGGCGCTCTTCACACCACGGGCGTCCGCGGACCGGTCGATCGCCACCACGCGCAGTCCCAGGTCGGTGAGCTGGCGCAGCACGTGGGTGCCGACGTTGCCGAGCCCGACCAGCACGATGTGGTCGCTGAGCGTACCGGCGATCCTGCCTTGGTTCAGTGCGAGCCTGGCGTTCACCATGCCGTCGACCACGGCGGCCGTGATCAGGGGGATGATCGCCAGTCCCGCGATGGTGAGCACGAGTTGCGCGGCCTGCGCCACCGGATCGCGGCCGATCTCCACATCGGACGCGCCGACCGCGGTCAGCAGCGTCATGTAGATCGACTCCCAGACGCCGTGCTTCTCCTTGTCGAACCTCGCCAGCACCAGTCCGGCGACCAGCGTGGTGGCCAGCGTGATGAGGACGGCGATGCCGAGCTTGCGGCTGAGCGCGGCACGCAGGGCACGGCCGATGACGTGGCCGGGACGACGACGGCGCCCGGCCCGGCGCAGCAACTTGCGGGTGACGTCCTCCCTGGCCGGGCGGCCGACGGCCTCGGCCAGCACCAGATCGTCGGGCAGCGCCCGGCCCCGCCCGGGTTCGGCCGGCAGGACACCACCGTCGGTGCTGGTCAGAGTCAGGACCACCGAGCGATCCGACACGTCCTGGCGATGCGCGACGTAGAGCGTACGACCGGCGCGTTTGAAATGGGTCGGAGCGACCTCCCCGAGCGCCGCCGCGACGAAGGCGGGCGCCGCCATCTCGGCGTCGGACAGCACCGCGCAGTCGGGGAAGAGCCTGACCACGCTCTGCCCGAGACCGGTGTTGAACATCCGCACCACCACGCGCAGGTCGGCCTCGACCTCGCGGGCGCAGAGCGCGGCGTGCAGGTTGACCATGTCGTCCGGCATGACCAGGGCGAGCGCCGTGGCCTCGGTCAGGCCGGCGTCACGGAAGGTCCGCTCGTCCAGCCGGTCGGCCTTGAGCCACTCCACGCCGCGGTCGGCGAGCTGGGCGAGGTCGGGGACGTCCGGCCGCATCCGGTGCGGAGTGATCACCGTGAGCCGGATCCGGTGCCGCGAGTTGGCGAGCTCCTCGGCCAGTGTGTAGACCAGCGCGTCGGCGCCACAGAGCACCAGGTGAGGCCGATTGTCCTCATCGGACTCGGAACGGTTGTGGATCTTTTCGGTCGGCACGGCACTCACGTTCACGAATCGTAGTCAGCCGGAACCGGCTCGTGGGGACGCTCGTTGCCCCATCCGACACCTAATGTCCGACTTGGTGGGTATCACCCGAACCCATCGTCCGATGTGGCCAGGAGAAGATCAGTGCGCAAGCTGTGGTGTGCCGGAGCGATCGCCAGCGGAATGCTCCTCCTCGGAGCGGCTCCCGCATGGGCCGACGAACCAACCGCCCCTTCAGGCTCCGCTCAGGGAGCCGTGAGCACCGCCCTCGGATACGCGTTGGAACCGACGAACAACTGGCGCCTCGGCAGCCCGCTCGCGTCGGACCCGCTCAGCGGCCAGCCGCTGGTCCAGCTCGAGCCCGGCCCCGGCCGCAAGCTGGTGCAGCTGCCGGGCAGTGACGGCGTCAAGCGGCTGGAGGACACCAAGCCCGCGAAGAACCGGAACGTCAAGCGCTCCAACGGCCGGCTCGTCCCCTCCGCAGACGTGCTCCGCACCCTGCCGCAGGCCGGGCAGACGGGCTCCGGACCGCTCGGCGGCCTGCCGGTACAGGGCGTCCCGATGCCGTTGTCCGGTCAGAACCTGCACGTCGCCAACATGCCGGTGGACGGTCTCGTCGGTCGCGCCCTCGGCGGCTTCGGCGGTCTGACCCCGGCCGGCGTGCCGGCGGCGCCGGCCGGCACCCGCACGGCCGCTCCCGACGAGCGCCCGATCGCCGAGGGCCGGCGCCTCGAGCGTGCGCAGTCGGACTTCCCGCTGCTCGGCGGGCTCGGCGGCGGACTGCCGGTCCGCGCCCTGTCCGAGGACATCGTGGACTTCCAGACCGGCTTCACCGGCCTGCCGATGGGCGGCGCGCCGCTGGGGACGGCACGGTCCGCCGGCACCACCCCGGACGACGGCACCACTCCGGACGACGGCACCACTCCGGCAGTCACGCCGACCACGGTCGCGCCGAGCGCCTCGGCCGGTATCGCCGCCACCAGCGCCCCGGTGCAGCCGACCACTCCGGCCGGCTTCGGCACGGGGGAGATGCCGAAGTCCGCGGGTGACCCGGCCATCGACGACCCGCGGCTCACCGAGGAGCCGGTCGACGGCTTCGTCGCTCGCGACAAGAAGTAGGCGTCACTCACTGCGAGGAGCGCGTGCCGCGACGTCCACGCGGCGCGCGCTCTCGCGCGTCCGGCCGTAGGGTTCCGGGCATGGAGATCCCCCGTCTCGGCCCGCTCACCCTCGACGAGGAGGGCGAGCACAGCAGCGAACCCGTTCCGGTTCCGATCTTCGGCAGGTCGTGCGTCTTCACCGTGGCCGACCCGGACGGCTACGCGACCGAACCCGAGGCGGTGCACCGTGCCGTCGCCGCGTTCCTCGACCTGGACGGGTCGGCGCTGGCCGCGGCCGCACCGGACGCCTACGAGTACTACCGGGACGTCACCGACTTCTTCGAGGCCGAGGGTTACCCGTACACCCGGGTCCCCGATGTGTCCCGGATCTGGGAGCACGTCACCTTCGGGCCGGACGTGCGGATCGAACGCGAGGACGGCCGGGTCTATCTGTCGGTCGAGTGTGAATGTTCCTGGGAGGTGGAGCACGGCCTGCAGCTCGTGTTCCGCGACGGCCGGGCGATCAGCCGGATCGGCCCCTACGACGGCCATCTCACCAACAACGGGACCGACGCGATCTACCGGAGTTGATTCGAGGGATACAGACCTTCCTGCCGCTTCCGGGCTTCCTCGCGTCCGCCCAAATCCGCGATCCAGGTGCTGCGCGGCCTGGTCCGGCCCGGCTACGAGGAGGCCCTGGTCCGCTACGATCTGCCGTACGTCTGGCCGGCCTCGGGACGCCCGCCGACCCTGATCACTTCGTGAGGTCCCAGCTGACGCGCCTCACTTCGTGAGATCCCAGCTAAGCAGCGTGAACGTCATCTCCTCGTCGGCGCCCGCGCGGCGATAGGTGGCCAGCGCCGCCTTGTTGTCGTTCTCCGTCGCCACCCACATGCCATAGCAGCCCTTCTCACGGGCCAGCGCGGCCATCGCGTCGACCAGCGCCGTACCGACACCCTGGAGGCGGGCGACCGGCGCGACACCAAGCTCGTAGATCAGCATCTCGGTGCCCTTGTCGGGGTGGGTCGTCTCGACACCGGTGATCATGCCGACCGGACGGTCCGCGTCGTCGTAGGCGAGCAGCAGGTGATGCGTCGGGTCGTTGAGGAAACGCCTGGTCACGGACTCGATCGGGGCCGTGTCGAAGAGATCCGCGGCGGAGTGGACGTCGGCCTCGGCGGTTACTCGTTCGATGCGCATGACGCCACGATAGCCACGGATCAATCACGACTCAGCAGTCGTTTTCGACCCGGGCATCGGCCGCTCGCCGGACTGATCATCGATACCGGGCTGGGTACCATGACCTGCCGATGCGGTGGAGAAGGGCGGGAACATGGCGGGTCCGGGGGACGACGCGACGCAGCCTGCGGAGCCGGAGGCGACTCAGCCGGTGAGCCCGCCGCCGGGTGTCCGCTATGCGACCGGACTGTCCGAGGCGGCCACGCCGACGCCGACCCCGGCCACCATCGCGGAGAACCCGGCGACACCGGTCGACCCCCATCCGCAGATCGACTATGCGGATCCGGTCGACCCGTGGGCCGCCGCCGAGGCCGCCGCGATCGCCGCGGGCGGGCAGCCCGCCGGTTTGACCCCGCACCCGCCGCCCTCGTCCACCTGGACCGTCCAGGGCGGCGCACCCACCGCCGCGGCGGAGGCCCGGCCGAGCCGGAACAGATGGCTGCTGATCGGTGGAGCGGCCACCACGGTCGCCGCGGTCGCCGTCGCGGCCACCGTGTACTTCTGGCCCGGCTACCCGGCCCTCGACTACCACCGCGTCGACCTGGTCAAGGAGATCACTCCGAGCGTGCCGATCGCCTCGTCCTTCGCCGACTCCGAGGTGCTCGGCGACCGGGCGTACTTCGCCGGCGCCGGCAGCGACGGCCGGCTGCACGTGGTCGCGGCCGACACCGGCTCCGGCAACAGGCCGCTCTGGGAGAGCGACGCCGCCGGGCAGGCCACCACCTGGGACCGGATCGTCGCGACGCCGTCGGCCCTGCTGCTCTTCTCCGGGATCAACTCGGCGACCAGCACCAGCCGGATGGTCGTGCTGAACCCCGACGACGGCAAGCTGCTCTGGGAGCGGCAGCTCGGCTACTACGACGACGTCATCCCCGGCGAGGAGACGCTGGTGGTCTCCGATCGCGAGGGCAAGCAGCTGATCGGCCTCGGCCTGACCGATGGCAGCAAGAAGTGGACACAGGCCGATCCGGATTCGACGACGATCGCCCCGGTACTGACGCCGAAGGACCTGACCGGGCCGGCCGGCACCACCGGACGGCCGTTCGCACCCGACCTCGCCGACGACGGGCGTTTCGTCCAGTTCGACGCGGACCGCAGGGTGACGGTCCGCGAGGTGGACTCGGGCGACGGCGTTCAGACGCGGGAGAACATCGCTTCCAACACCGACAAGACTTCGGTGTACGACGGACGCCTGTACGTGCTGGAGACCGGCACCTCGAAACGCGTCCTCCAGTACGACCTGGCCGACCTCGCCGGACAGCCGCGGATCGTGCACACCGTCGACGCCAAGGACGACGTCAAGTGGATGGGAGCATGCGGGAAACTGCTGTGCCTCATCCAGAACCCGGGCTACGAATCGGCGCAGGCCAAGGTCATCGCGGTCGGCGGTGAGGGCGCGTGGAACCGGACGGTGCCGAAGGCGGAACGTCTGGTGCCGGTCGGTGACACCGCGGTGCTGGCGATCAGCGACGACGGCACCACGCTGATCGCCGACGGTAAGCAGGTCTGGTCGGACTCGACCCTCGCGGTCCGGCTCGACGCCGGCAACGTGCTGCGGTTCTCCGACAACCTGACCAGCTCGGTGAGCGACCGTACGCTCTCCGGCTTCCACGTCGGCGACGAGCCCGGCCAGATCAACGAGCTCGGCCAGATCCTGGACGTACGGTCGGACAGCTGCTCCTGGAACACCTCGGTGCTGGCCTGCGTGGCCGAGGAGAAGTACGTCGTCTACTCGTTCGCGGACTGACCGAGGCGGCGAAAAGGCGGCCTCCCGTCCGGGAGACCGCCTTCATCACTGCTCAGATGCTTCAGATACGGAAGCCGGTGCCCGCGTTGAAGACGTGCAGCGCGCTGGTCTGCGGACGGATGTAGACCGTCTCGCCCATCTGCGGCATGTAGCGACGCTCGGTCCGGACGACGAACCGCTCCTGGCCGCCGCCGACCTCCGAGTGACCGTAGACGTTGGCGTCCGAGCCGAGGTCCTCGACCAGGTCCACCACGATCGGCAGCGCGTCCGGCGACTCACCGACGACTTCGGCGGCCTCGGGACGGAAACCGATGGTCACCTTGCCGTCGCCACCCTCGCGGGCCGCGGCGACCTGCTCGCGGGTGAGCGGAATGCTCAGCGTGCCGAAGTGGGCGCCGTTCTCGTTCAGCGCGACCGTCTTGATGTTCATGGCCGGGGAGCCCATGAAGCCCGCCACGAAGACGTTGCCGGGAGTGTCGTACAGCGCCCGCGGGGTGTCCACCTGCTGGAGCACGCCGTCCAGCATGACCGCCACCCGGTGGCCCATGGTCATGGCCTCGACCTGGTCGTGGGTCACGTAGACGGTGGTGACGCCGAGCTTCGCCTGCAGCGAGGCGATCTGCGAACGGGTCTGGACACGGAGCTTGGCGTCGAGGTTCGACAGCGGCTCGTCCATGAGGAACACCTGCGGCTGACGCACGATCGCGCGGCCCATGGCGACACGCTGACGCTGACCACCGGAGAGCGCCTTCGGCTTACGCGCGAGGTATTCCTCCAGCTGGAGCAGGGCCGCGGCCTCCTTGACGGCGCGGTCGATCTCCGACTTCGGGGTCTTGCGCAGCTTCAGGGCGAACGCCATGTTCTCGTACACCGTCATGTGCGGGTAGAGAGCGTAGTTCTGGAACACCATCGCGATGTCACGGGACTTCGGCGGCAGGTGCGTGACGTCCTTCTCGTTGATCAGGATGCGGCCGCGGTCCACATCCTCCAGGCCGGCGAGCATGCGCAGGCTGGTGGACTTACCACAACCGGAGGGGCCGACCAGAACGAGGAACTCTCCGTCGCCGATCTCGAGGTTCAGCTCGTTGACCGCGGGGCGCTCGGAACCCGGGTAGATCCGGGAGGCTTTGTCATAGGTGACGGTAGCCATGGTGAATCGACTTCCTTTCCACCGGCAGGAACGTGCCGGACGATCCGAGTAGAAGGAACAGCCCCGCCACCGTATTTGTTTTCTTCCGACCTGCCAAGATGGCGACCGCATCACAGGACGTTATGATGAGGCTCATCGCCCTTGTAGCTCAGTTGGCTAGAGCACGCGTCTTGTAAACGCGAGGTCGTCGGTTCGATTCCGACCGGGGGCTCCACTCCCGTCAGGGCCGTCGCCTTCCAGCGGCGGCCCTCGGTCATTCCCGGACGAATCGCCGGATCAGGTCGGCGGTGCGGTCCGGCTGGTCGACCATGACCCAGGTTCGCGAGCTCGCCACCATCTCGACACGCGCGTCGTGAAGAAGACGGCCCAGCCGATCCGCGTGAGCGGGCGGGAACAATCTGTCATCGGCTCCCCACACGATGAGGGAGGGGCCGGGAAACCCGGCCATTTCACCGGCGACCCGGGTGAGCAGACTCCGGTCGCCCAGCGAGGCGACGAATCGGCGGGTGTCCCGGCGTACTCCCGCATCCCGGTAGTAGGCGGCGATCCAGTCGTCGATCAGGCTGTGCGGCAGCGGGCCGCCGGTCAACCAGCCGTATCCGGTCGGCAGGGCGCGCAACGCGCGGATTCGCAGCGCCGACAGCACCACCGGCAGGAGCCCGAGCCGGGCCGCGACCGTCAGCGGCCGGAAGATCACAGGCGGGACGTTGCCGAACGCCTCGCAATCGGTCAGCACTAGCCGTCCCAGCAGGTCGGGCCGGGTCGCGACGACCAGCTGCGCGACGGCGCCGCCGGTGTCGTTGCCGACCAGGGTGACGTCACGCAGGCCGAGGTGTTCGATCAGGCCGGCCACCACGCCGGCGACCCCGGTGACGCTCAGGTCGGCCGCCGGGCTCATCGCGGTCCGGTGCGCGCCGAGCGGAAGGTCGGGAACGATGCACCGGACATCACCGGAAAGCCGGTCTACGACGTCGTTCCAGACCCGGCCGTCCTGCAGGAGACCGTGCAGGAAGACCAAGGGCCGGCCGGTGCCGGTGTCGCGGTAGTGGAGGGTGCCGGCGGGCAGAGTGGCGTACGGCATGCGATGCTCCCCAAAATACATACAGGCTGTATGTAAAATTACATACAAGCTGTACGCAATCAAGGACAGGGGTTCGATGGAGCGGAAGACGAAGCACGATCTGCGGTCCGCCGCGACCCGGGAACGGCTGATCACGGTCGCTCGGACGCTGTTCGAGCAGCGAGGATTCGCCGCCGTCGGCACCGAGGAGATCGTTCACACGGCCGGGGTCACCCGCGGCGCGCTCTATCACCAGTTCCGAGACAAGGCCGAACTGTTCGGCGCCGTGGTGGAGGCGATCGAGACGGAGATCGTCGCCGAGGTGACCGCCGCCCTGACCGAGCCGGCCGCCGACCCGGTGGCCGGACTGCTGCGCGGCGCCCGGGTCTTCCTCTCGGCGTGCGCCGACCCCGGAATCGACCGGGTGCTGCTGCGGGACGCGCCGGCCGCCCTCGGCCCGACCCGCTGGCAGGAACTCAACGAGCGGTACGGCCTCGGCCTGATCCAGACCGCCGTGCGGAGCCTCGTCGACGCCGGCGCGCTGACCCCGCAACCGGCCGCACCGCTGGCCCGGTTGCTGCTCGGCGCGCTCAACGAGGCCGCCCGATACGTGGCCGCCTCCGACGACCCCGGCACCGCCACCGACGAGTGCGTCCAGGCGCTCGGCCGCATGCTCGACGGCCTGCGCAGCTGAACTGCCGCCCCCGCTCAACCCGCGTGGTGATGTGCGGTCCGTTTCCGCACCGCACATCACCACGCGGAAGTGTTCCGGCCGCCAGCGTGGTGACCTGAGGTCCGAATCGCGCCGCGGATCACCACGCAGGCCGTGACCGGGGCCCGGATGCGCCTCTAGATGTTCTGCCCAGAGAGGTTGGGAACGCGGTTGGCGGGTGGTCCGCCGATGGCGGTGTGGTGGCGGTGGTGATTGTAGGTGTGCAGGAATCGGGGT
>NZ_PVMZ01000001.1 GCF_003001815.1 Actinoplanes italicus | reverse complement strand
AACGCCCGGTTACATTCCGAACCCGGTAGCTAAGCCCTCCAGCGCCGATGGTACTGCACTCGGGAGGGTGTGGGAGAGTAGGACGCCGCCGGACTCAACGTTATGAAAGGCCCACCCCACACGGGGTGGGCCTTTCTCTATTTGGTGATCTTCTTGCGCCTGAGAAATTCCGCGCCCGAAAAGGCCGGCGGCCGCAACCGGGGTTACCAACCGGGACGGCCGCTGTCGTCGAGTTCTGTGCCGTGACGGGGGCGTGCAGAGGACTGGACGGCAGCGGCACATCCGGGGAGCCGGTATGCTGGTGCCGGGCCGTGACTGGCGCGTTCGGATGGGCTGACCATCGTGGAGCGGCCCCGTCGAGACGACGACCTGCCGTGCGCCTGGGCCTCTTCGCTACGTGATAGGGAGGTCCCATGTCAGAGTTGAACGCCGAGTCCATCGCTTTCCGCTCCGCCCTCGAGGTGGTTCGGTCCGTCGAGCCGCGCATCGCCGACGCGATCGCGCAGGAGCTGGCCGACCAGCGTGAGTCGCTGAAGCTGATCGCGAGTGAGAACTACGCTTCCCCGGCGGTCCTGCTCGCCATGGGTAACTGGCTCTCCGACAAGTATGCGGAGGGCACTGTCGGCCGCCGGTTCTACGCCGGCTGCCAGAACGTCGACACCGTCGAGTCGGTGGCCGCTGAGCACGCCAAGGCGCTGTTCAACGCGCCTTACGCTTATGTCCAGCCGCACTCCGGCATCGACGCCAACCTCGTCGCCTACTGGGCCATCCTGGCTGACCGGGTCGAGGTGCCGTATCTGAAGAAGTTCGAGAAGCGGCAGATCAACGACCTCACCGACGCCGAGTGGGCCGAGCTGCGCCAGGCCTTCGGCAACCAGCGGCTGCTCGGCATGTCTCTGGACGCCGGCGGTCACCTCACCCACGGCTTCCGCCCGAACATCTCCGGCAAGATGTTCGACCAGCGCAGCTACGGTGTGGACCCGGCCACCGGTCAGATCGACTACGCGGCCCTGCGGGAGAGCGCCAAGGAGTTCAAGCCCGCGGTGATCGTGGGCGGCTATTCGGCGTACCCCCGGAAGGTGAACTTCGCGAAGATGCGCGAGATCGCCGACGAGGTGGGTGCCACCTTCATGGTCGACATGGCGCACTTCGCCGGTCTGGTCGCGGGTGGGGTGTTCACCGGCGACTACAACCCGATTCCGCACGCGCACATCGTGACCACCACCACCCACAAGAGCCTGCGCGGCCCGCGCGGTGGTGCCGTGCTCTGCCAGCCGGAGCTCGCGTCCCAGGTGGATCGTGGCTGCCCGATGGTGCTCGGTGGCCCGTTGCCGCACGTGATGGCGGCCAAGGCGATCGCGTTCGCGGAGGCCCGCCGGCCGGAGTTCGCGTCCTACGCGCAGCAGATCGTCACTAACAGCCAGGCGCTGGCCGAGGGCCTACTCAGGCGGGGCGTGCAGCTCGTCTCCGGCGGCACCGACAACCACCTGGTGCTGCTCGACGTGCACCCGTTCGGTATCACCGGTCGGCAGGCCGAGCAGGCTCTGCTCGACAGCGGCATTGTGACGAACCGTAACGCGATCCCGAACGACCCGAACGGTGCCTGGTACACCTCCGGCATCCGCGTCGGCACCCCGGCTCTGACCAGCCGTGGCCTCGGTGTCGGCGAGATGGACCAGATCGCCGAGCTGATCCACACCGTTCTGGCGAACACCAGTCCGGCCGAGGGTTCGAAGGCGAAGTTCAACCTTGACCCGGCGCTCGCCGACCGGATCAGCAAGCAGGCTTCTGAGCTGCTCGCTCCGTTCCCGCTCTACCCGTCGGTCAGCCTGGCCTGACCCGCCGCAGCACCCGGCTGGCTCTTGCCGCTGTCTCAGCGTGTTGAGACAGCGGTAAGACACAGCTGGAAGAAACGACGAACCCGCCGCTCGACCGTCAGTCGGTCACGGCGGGTTCGTGCTTTCCGGGAATTCCTCAGGGCGCGAGCCGGGGCGGGACATCAGAGGAGTTCGGGAGCAGCGGGCCGGGGCGGGGCCGGCGAGGTAGCGCTTCGGGGAGTGCGCCGGTCAGGGCCAGCACGAGGAAACGCAGCAGGCAGCAGTGGTATTCACGGTCGTGGCCGGGTCGGGAGAGCAGCAGGTTCCAGCTGTTCACCTGCTCTTGCGGGTCGTTCTCCCATGGGCGGTTCGACTGCGTGAGCCAGGAGATCGTGGTGCCGTCGTCGGTGGTGGCCGCCGTCAGGCGTTCCGGCCAGACGAGCCGGCCGACGTCGGGGGTGGGGAGCAGCTGATCCGGGGCGGCCAGGTCCAGGTAGCCGCCCAGCGGGCCGGGGCCATACGTGTCGACGAGCCAGCGATAGTCGGTGGGCAGCAGCCGCGTGATCGTGGTCCAGTCGACTGCGGGTGGGTGGGCCGGGGGCGCGACGAGGGCGGTGAGACGGCCCTCGAGGTCCGCGCCCCAGGCGAAGTGGGCTTCGACGATGAGGGGCAGGTCGGAGTCCTGCTGGACGTCGGCCAGGGCGAGGACCCAGTGCCCGGCCCGGAACAGGTACGGGTCGAAGTGCCAGCCCTCGAGCGGGTCGATGTCGAACGGGCCCGCCGGTGGGAGGTCGAGTTCGTCGGCGATGCTGTCGGCGAGCGCTTCGGCGTCGGCGTACAGCTGGGCGCTGATCGTTTCGTGGTCGCTGTCCGCGTACTCCTCGCGGTCCAGGTCCTGGGGGTCGCCGAAGTCGCGGATGTCGACGATGATCTCCGCGCCACCGTGATGCGACCGGGTGTAGGCGAGCATCTCGTCGAGCTGGAAGACGCGGTGGTCCCGGCGCGTCGACGGCTCCCAGCCCGCGGCGATCAGCACGCCTTCGAGCTCGTCGTCCGCCGGGACGTCGACGATGCGGGACAGGCGGTGCGCGAGGTCGGTGAGACGGCCGCTGATCGAGGTCACCGGACGATCATGGCGTACGGGAGGGCTCGGCGGAGACCGCGGCGTTCGGTTGGCCGAGCACGCCAGATCGTACGCCGGAGATTTGGAGAGCGTTTTCCCAGAATCCCCTGCGGGCGTCGCAGGTGGGCGGAAACGGTCATGCCGTGCGTGGTGGCAGCCGGTGGAGGGTCACGTCGTGCAGGGCTCCGGCGGTGATGTCGGCGCTCATCCAGGTGTGGTCGGGCTGGCGCCTCCGGTCGGTGGGTGAGCCTGGATTGAGCAGCCGCAAACCGGTCGGCGCGGTGGTGTCCCACGGGATGTGGGAGTGGCCGAAGACCAGTACGTCGGTGTCGGGGAACATGGCCGCGCACCGCTTCTCCCTACCGGTGGCCTGGCCGGTCTCGTGGATCACGGCGAGCCGGACCCCGTCGAGGGTGGCGTGGGCGATCTCCGGCAGACGAGCCCGCAACGCCGGGCCGTCGTTGTTGCCGTAGCAGGCGATCAGGCGGGCCGCCCTGGTCTCGAGCCGGTTCAGCAGGCCGATGTCGACCCAGTCGCCGGCGTGGATGACCACGTCCGCCGTCTCGATCGCCGCCCACAGGGTGGCGGGAAGATCGCGGGCGCGTTTGGGGATGTGCGTGTCGCTGATCATGACGAGCCGCATGCAATCGATCCTAATTGTCCGGTGGGTGTTCGCCTGGGTGTTCTTGCGGGCGATGCCGGAACCGGTTTCAGAAAAGGGTTATGAAGGCTGAGGAATGTCGGTCCCGAAGTGTTCTAGCTGCCGAAACCTTGCAGAAGGTGGGGTTCGGGGGAGAAAGCGGCGTGCGGTTCCGGAACCTCGCAACATTCTGGACATAGATCGGTGACAACTCTTAGCGTCGGGAACGGGTGAGCGCTCTCCCAAGATCATGTTTCCCTCCCCGTCCCACTAGGAGTTCCCCATGAGACGCTCCCGCTGGCGGAGCGGCGTGATAGGCGGCGTCGTCGCCGTCCTCGCCGCCGGCCACGTCGCTGTCACGTCGACCGGCGCCTCGGCCGCCGAAGTACTGCTGTCGCAGGGCAAGCCCGCGACCGCCTCCTCGACCGAGGCCGCCGGGGCATACGCCGCCGCCGAGGCGGTCGACGGCAACCCCGGCACCCGGTGGTCCTCGGCCTTCTCCGACCCGCAGTGGCTGCAGGTGGACCTGGGCAGTTCGCAGGCGATCAGCCGGGTCGAACTGAACTGGGAGACCGCTGCCGCCAAGGCGTTCCAGATCCAGATCTCCGACAACGCGTCCAGCTGGAACACGGTGTACTCGACGACCACGTCGGCGGGTGGGAACCAGTCGCTGACGGTCAGCGGCACCGGCCGGTACGTGCGGATGTACGGCACCCAGCGAACGACCGGCTACGGCTATTCGCTGTTCGAGTTCAAGGTCTACGGCGAGTCCGGCGGCCCGAGCATTCCGGGTGGCGGCAGCCTGGGCGCGAACGTGGTCGTCTTCGACCCGTCGATGTCGTCGGCCAGCATTCAGGCCCGTGCCGACCAGATCTTCGCGGAGCAGGAGACGGCGCAGTTCGGCACCGGGCGCTACGTCCTGGCGTTCCGGCCCGGCACCTACAACAACCTGAACATCCAGGTCGGCTTCTACACCTCGGTGGTCGGTCTCGGCCAGAACCCGCAGGACGTGCGGATCAACGGTGACATCACGGTCGACGCCGGCTGGTTCCAGGGCAACGCCACCCAGAACTTCTGGCGGTCCACCGAGAACCTCTCCGTGTACCCGGTGAACGGCACCAACCGCTGGGCGGTCTCGCAGGCAGCGCCGTTCCGGCGGATGGACATCCACGGCAACCTGAACCTGGCGCCGAACGGATACGGCTGGGCCTCCGGCGGTTACGTCGCCGACTCGCGGATCAGCGGCTCGCTGGGCCAGTACTCGCAGCAGCAGTGGCTCACCCGCAACAGCACGATCGCCTCGAACACCAACGCGGTGTGGAACCAGGCGTTCGTCGGGGTCCAGGGTGCGCCGTCGGGTGCGGGTTTCCCGAATCCGCCTTACACCAACATCCCGAACACCCCGGTCGTACGGGAGAAGCCGTACCTGTACCACACCGGTTCCGACTACGCGGTCTTCGTGCCGAGCCTGCGCACCGACAGCACCGGCATCAGCTGGGCGAACGGCAACACGCCCGGCACGAGCATCCCGCTGAGCCAGTTCTTCGTGGCGAAGCCGGGCGACAGCGCGGCGACGATCAACGCGGCCCTCGCCTCGGGCCTCAACCTGATCTTCCAGCCGGGCATCTACCGGATCAACCAGACGATCAACGTGAACCGGGCGAACACCGTGGTTCTCGGACTCGGCTACGCGACGGTCATCCCGGAGAACGGTGTCACCGCGATGCAGGTGGCCGATGTGGACGGTGTGAAGGTCGCCGGCATCCTCTTCGACGCGGGTACGACCCTCTCGCCGAACCTGCTGGTGATGGGCCAGCCCGGCTCCTCGGCGAACCACGCCGCGAACCCGTCGTCGGTGCAGGACGTGTTCCTGCGGGTCGGTGGTTACATCGCCGGCAAGGCCACCAACAGCCTGCTCGTGAACAGCAACAACGTGATCATCGACCACATCTGGGCCTGGCGCGCCGACCACGGCAACGCGGGCACGTACAACTGGGACACGGCGATCGGCGACCACGGTCTGATCGTCAACGGCAATGACGTCACGGCGTACGGCCTGTTCGTCGAGCATTACCAGAAGTACCAGGTGATCTGGAACGGCAACGGCGGCCGGACGTACTTCTTCCAGAACGAGATGCCGTACGACCCGCCGACCCAGGCGGCGTGGCGGACCGGAGCCGAGGGGTACGCCGCGTACAAGGTGGCCGACTCGGTGAACACGCACGAGGCGTGGGCGATGGGCAGCTACTGCTACTTCAACGTCAATCCGTCGATCCACGCGGACCGGGGCTTCGAGGTACCGGTCAAGTCCGGCGTCCGCCTCCACAACCTGCTGACCGTCTCGCTCGGCGGCAACGGCGTGATCGACAACGTCGTCAACACCACGGGCGGCCCGGCGCAGGGAACCGCGACCGTTCCGTCCTATGTCGTCAACTTCCCCTGACCGAGGCCTTCTCCGGTTGACAGCCCGATGACCTGAGCGTCTACTCCAAGACAACGGTTCCTCTCGATGTATTGGAGGAGGAATGCGCAGGTTCGTCGTGGCCGCGAGTGGTCTGATACTGGTCCTCGCCGGTGCCGCGTGCAATCGCGGCACCGGCGAGCCCGTTGTAGGCCTGATCACCAAGACCGATACCAACCCCTTTTTCGTGACCATGAAGAAGGGGGCACAGAGTTCGGCCGGCACCGCCGGTGTCGACCTGCAGACGTTCGCCGGGCGGGTGGACGGCGACAACGAGGCGCAGGTGCTCGCCATCGAGAACCTGATCTCGTTCGGCGCCAAGGGGTTCCTGATCACCCCGAACGACTCGAAGGCGATCGTGCCCGCCATCGACCGGGCGCACGAGGCCGGGATGCTGGTCATCGCGCTCGACACCCCGGTCGAGCCGGCCGACGCGGCCGACGCGACCTTCGCCACCGACAACTACGAGGCCGGGCGCCTGATCGGGCAGTGGGCCAAGGCGAAGTTCGAGACCGAGGGCAAGGACGCGCGGATAGCGATGCTCGATCTCAACGCCAATCAGGTCAGCGTGGACGTACAGCGTGATCAGGGTTTTCTTGAGGGTTTCGGGGTTGATGTCGCCGACAAGGGGCGCATCGGCGATGAGAACGATCCGCGAATCGCGGGGCACGACGTCACCGATGGCAACGAGGAGGGCGGTCGCACCGCGATGGAGAACCTGCTCCAGAAAGACCCTTCGATAAATCTGGTCTACACGATCAACGAACCCGCGGCGGCCGGGGCGTACGAGGCGATCAAGGCGGCCGGCCGGGAGCGCGAGGTCACCATCGTCTCGGTCGACGGCGGTTGTCCGGGCGTAGACAACGTGGCCGGCGGAGTCATCGGTGCCACCTCGATGCAGTTCCCGATCAAGATGGCCGAGCTGGGTGTCGCGGCGATCGCGGAGTACGCGAAGACCGGCGCCAAGCCGCAGAACACCGCCGGTAAGGACTTCGTCGACACCGGCGTGCAACTGATCACCGACCAACCGCAGGCCGGCGTGGAGGCGAAGGACTCCGCGTGGGGCAAGCAGAACTGCTGGGGGTGACTGCGATGTCGACCACCGCCGCTGACTTCGAGACGCGACGCCACGACTCGTTCGGCCTGCGTGTTCAGCACCTGTTGCACGGCAACCCGGTCCTCGGGCCGCTCGCCGTGCTCCTCGTGGCGATCGTGGCGTTCTCGATCGTCAACCCCCGCTTCTTCTCGGCGGCGAACCTGTCACTGGTGTTGTTGCAGGTCACCGTCATCGCGACACTCGCACTCGGGCAGACACTCATCATCCTGACCGCAGGGATCGATCTGTCCGCCGGCGCGATCGCGGTGTTCTCCTCGATCCTGATGGCGCTCTTCGCCACCGATGCGGGGGTGCCGGCGCCGCTCGCGCTGCTGCTCGGCTTCGCCTGCGGTACGGCGATGGGCGCGCTGAACGGGTTCCTGGTGACCCGGATCAAGCTGCCGCCGTTCATCGTCACGCTCGGGACCCTGACGATCTTCTTCTCGCTGAACGCGGTGGTCAGCAACAGCGAGACGGTCCGCGGCGCGGACATGCCGGGGCTGATGACGTGGACCGGGGAGGCGATCCCGATCGGGGACTTCCGGCTCAGCTACGGGTCGATCATCATGCTGCTGCTGTTCGGGTTCTTCGCGTACGCGCTGAGCTGGACGGCCTGGGGCAAGCACGTCTACGCGACCGGGGACGACCCGGAGGCGGCCCGGCTCGCGGGCATCCGGACCGGCCGGGTGCTGTTCTCGGTCTACACCACGGCGGGTCTGCTCTACGCGGTCGCCGGGTGGATCCTGATCGGCCGGCTCGCCTCGGCCAGCCCGAACGTCGGCACCGAGTACAACCTCGACTCGATCACCGCGGTCGTGCTGGGTGGCACCAGCCTCTTCGGTGGTCGCGGCGGGGTGATCGGCACCCTGATCGGCGCGCTGATCGTCGGGGTCTTCCGCAACGGCCTGCAACTGGCCGGCGTCGAGGTGGTCTGGCAGGGCTTCGCGATCGGCCTCCTGGTTCTGATCGCGGTGTCGATCGACCAGTGGATCAGGAAGGTCAAATCGTGACGACACCGGTTCTTCAGGCAAAGGGCCTCACCAAGCGGTACGGACGGGTCGTCGCGATCGACGGCAGCGACCTCGAACTGCTCCCCGGCGAGATCCTCGCGGTGATCGGCGACAACGGTGCCGGCAAGTCCAGCCTGATCAAGGCGCTGTCCGGTGCGCTCGTCCCGGACAGCGGCGAGATCCTGCTCGACGGCGAGCCGGTTCACTTCCGCAACCCGATGGAGGCCCGGACCGCCGGGATCGAGACCGTCTACCAGACGCTCGCCGTGGCACCGGGCCTGGACATCGCCGACAACCTGTTCCTCGGCCGGGAGCAGCGACGGCCCGGACCGCTCGGGTCGGTCCTGCGGATGCTGGACCGCAAGAAGATGCGGGCGGAGGCCACTCGGCACATGAGCGAGCTGGGCGTGGCCACCCTGCAGAACATCGGCCAGGCGGTCGAGTCGCTCTCCGGCGGTCAGCGCCAGGCCGTCGCGGTGGCCCGGTCGGCCGCCTTCGGGAGCAAGGTGGTGATCCTCGACGAGCCGACCGCCGCGCTCGGGGTCAAGGAGGGTAACCGGGTGCTCCAGCTGATCCGCGACGTCCGCGATCGTGGCCTGCCGGTCATCCTGATCAGCCACAACATGCCGCACGTCTTCGAGATCGCGGACCGGATCCACATCCAGCGGCTGGGCCGCCGGATCGCGGTGATCACGCCGGGTTCGCACTCGATGTCGGACGCGGTCGCCATCATGACAGGTGCCATGCCGCCGCCGGACTGAATTCCTCAACCCTCCACGGCCTGCGACCGATCAGGCCCACATGTGGAAACGCCGGGTACGGCCGCGAGTGCGGAGTACCTCCCGCCTGTTCGCGACCTTCGCGGTGGCGAGTCTCGTGCCCGTGGTGGCCCTGGGCGCGCTCGTGCTTCAGGACTACACCCGGGACGCGGCCGAGCAGGGTCGTGCCCAGGGCCTCGCGCAGGCCGACGTCATCACACAGATGGTCGTCGCACCGGCACTGAACAGTGGCGACACGCCCACGCTGGGCGGCGACGACCTGAGCCGCCGGGGTCTGACCGCCGACCAGCACGACCGGATGCGCGAGGCCACCCGGCTGGCCGTGTTCAACGGGTCGGTCCAGCACCTGCGCCTGCGCGGCTTCAGCGGCCGGGTGATCTTCTCCGACGACGGGTCGAGCAGCAGCGGCGTACCCGTCTCGGACCCCGACTTCCAGGCCGCCTCGAACGGTGAGCCACGCGCCCGGGTGATCATGGGCCGGACCAGGACGATCCGCGTGATGCAGCCGATGTTCGCCGGTGCGACCGGCCAGTCGGTCGGCGTGGTCGAGGTCTACCTGCCGTACCAGGAGATCGCCGACCGGCTGGAGCAGCAGGTGTCGCACACCTTCTGGCGCATCGGCGGCGGTCTCGCCGTGCTGTACGTGTTGCTGGCGCTGCTGGCCTGGCTGACCACCCGCTCGTTGCGCCGGTACGCGGCCGACCAGCGGTACAACGCCCTGCACGACGCCCTGACCGGCCTGCCGAACCGCACCGCGTTCCGCACCTGGGTCGAGGAGCGGCTGGACCGTGCCACCCGCGACGGTGGTCACGGGGCCATGGTGCTGGTCGACCTCAACCGGTTCAAGGAGGTCAACGACACGCTCGGCCACCACGCCGGTGACGAGTTGCTGCGCGAGGTGTCGGTCCGGTTCCGGGACTCGCTCGGCCCGGACGACATCCTGGCCCGGCTGGGCGGTGACGAGTTCGCGCTGCTGCTTCCCGGCCGGGACCGCACCGACGCTGTGGCCCTGCTGGAGCAGGCCCGGGCCCGGCTCACCGAGGAGATGGTGCTGGACGGCGTGCCACTCAGCATCGAGGCCAGTTTCGGCATCGCGCTCTACCCGGAGCACGGCCACCACATGGAGGAGCTGAAGCAGCGTGCCGACGCCGCGATGTACCAGGGCAAGCGCGGCACCATGGACATCGTCGTCTACTCGGGCGAGCAGGCCGCGCAGCCGCACCAGTGGCTGGTCGTACAGGCTGAGCTGCGGCACGCCCTGGAGCGCGACGAACTGATCCTGCACTATCAGCCCAAGGTGGGGGTCAGCGACGGTACGGTCCGCGCGGTCGAGGCGCTGGTCCGCTGGCAGCACCCGGAGCGCGGACTGGTGCCGCCGGGTGACTTCCTGCCTGCCGCCGAGCACTCCGGCCTGATCGTCCCGCTCACCGAGTGGGTGCTGCGCCGGGCCCTGACCGACCAGCTCGGCTGGACCGCCGCCGGGAAACGGTGGGTCGTCTCAGTCAACGTGTCGGCCCGCAACCTGGAGGTGCCCGGCTTCCCGGGCCTGGTCGCCGGCCTGCTGGCCGAGCACCGTACGGCACCGCACTGGCTGATGCTGGAGGTGACCGAGACGGCTCTGGCCGGTGACACGGACACCGTGCAGCGGGCCATCGCGGAACTGTCGGCGCTCGGTGTCGGCATCTCGGTCGACGACTTCGGCGCCGGTTATACCAGTCTCTCCCACCTGCGCGGGATGCCGGTCGCGGAGATCAAGATCGATCGGGCGTTCGTCAAGGACGTGGCGCACGATCCGCAGAGCCGGGCCATCGTCCGCTCGGTGATCGAGCTGGCGCACGGCCTGGGCAGCCGCGTCACCGCCGAGGGCGTGGAGACGGCCGAGGTGTACCGCTGGCTCATCGAGGCCGGCTGCGACGAGGCACAGGGCTATCTGATCGGGCGTCCGGTCCCGTGGCCGCAGGTGGAACCGGATTTCTCCCTACCCGTGATCGACTACTCAGAAGGGTTCGTCCGATGAGGCTTATTCGCCGCGGCATCGCCGTCCTCGGTATCACCGCCGTCCTCGCGACGGGCGGCTGTTCCACCGCCGCATTGACCACCGAGGCCGGTCAGTTGGACGAGGTCGCCGCCGTCACCAGGGACGAGGCGCTGCACGCGCTGCTGCCCGACGACGTCAAGGCCCGTGGCTTCATCCGACTGGTGACCGACGCCAGCTACGCGCCGATGGAGTACTTCGCCGCGGACGGGCGCACGATCATCGGCTTCGAGCCGGATCTCGCGGCCGCGATCGGTCAGGTCCTCGGCATCCGGGTCGAGATGGTGGTGGGCGCGTTCAGCACGGCCGTGGACGAGGTCAACGCCGGCACGTACGACGGGGTGCTCTCCTCGATGACCGACACCGCCGAGCGGCGCAAGAAGGTCGACTTCGTCAACTACTTCTACACCGGTACGTCGATCCTGGTGCAGCGCGGCAACCCGCACGGCATCGCCGATCTCCAGGACATCTGCGGCCAGGCCGCCGCCACCGAGAAGGGCACTTACCACGAGGGGATGCTGGTCCGGCTCCGCAAGGAGTGCGGCTCCCGGAAGCTGACCATCCACAGCCTGCCGACCAACGCCGACGCCATGGTCGAGCTGCGGTCCGGCCGGGTCGCCGCGGTGCTCCAGGACTACCCGCCCGCCGCCTTCGTCACCACCGACCAGCGGACCAGCGCCTTCTTCCAGCTCGCCTCGGACCATCAGTACGAGCCCGGGCACTTCGGCATCGCCGTGGACCGGGACAACGACGACCTGCGGGACTGCCTGCGCGACGCCCTGCAGCGGCTGATCGACTCCGGCGTCTACAACGACCTGCTGGCCCGCTGGGAGCTGTCGGCGAGCGGGGTGAAGGCCGCGACCATCAACGCGGGATAGAAGGCGGTATCTTTACTACACACGCGTGTAGTAGGCTACACGCGTGAGTAGTGACAGCGACCTGACGGCCCGCGCCCGGATCCGGGACGCCGCGATCGCGCTCTTCACCGAGCGCGGCATCGCCGGTGCCACGATCCGGGACATCGCCGAGGCCGCCGGCGTCTCCTCGGGCCTGCTGCGGCACCACTTCGGCTCCAAGGAGGGGCTGCGCGACGCCTGCGACGAGTTCGCGATGGCCCGGATCGCCCAGCTGCAGATGGCCTTCACCGAGTCGCAGTCGCTCGGCGGCGCGCTGGCCCCCGACGCGCTGGCCCTCCAGCAGTACATGGTCCGTTCCCTGATGGACGGCTCGCCCCGCGGCTCCGCGATGTTCGAGGCCGCGGTGCAGCACGGCGAGCGCTGGTTCGCCGGGACGAAACTGGAGAGCAGCGACCCGCGCGCCTTCGTCGCTGTGCTCGGCGCCCTGAAGATGGGCATGTTCCTCATGCGCGACCAGCTGACCGCGGCGCTCGGCGAGGACGTCGGCGTGCTGCCCGGTTACCTGCGCATGATCCGGGCGTCCCTGGAGATCTTCAGCCAGCCACTTCTCACTCCTGAGCAGGCCGACGAGGCGATGAAGGCCTTGGATCGGCTGAAGGATTCCTCCCAGGGAGAGAAGGAGCCATGGCGGATGCCATCGAGGCAGAAGGACTGATCAAACGGTTCGGGGCGGTCACCGCTCTGGACGGTCTGGACCTGCGGGTCCGGACCGGCGAGGTGCACGGCTTCCTCGGGCCGAACGGGGCGGGCAAGACCACCACGATCCGCGTGCTGCTCGGGCTGATGCGGACCGACGGCGGGGCGGCGCGGCTGCTCGGCGGTGACCCCTGGGCCGACGCCACAGCACTGCACCGCCGGCTGGCATACGTGCCGGGCGACGTCACGTTCTGGCCCAACCTGACCGGCGGCGAGGTGATCGACCTGCTCGGGCGGCTGCGCGGCGGCCTCGACCGGAAACGCCGCGACGACCTGATCGAGCGGTTCGAGCTCGATCCGCGCAAGAAGGGCCGGGCCTACTCCAAGGGCAACCGGCAGAAGGTGGCGCTCGTCGCCGCGCTGGCCTCCGATGTGGAGCTGCTCATCCTCGACGAGCCGACCTCCGGGCTGGACCCCCTGATGGAGGAGGTCTTCCGGGAGGTGATCCTTCAGGAGAAGAGACGCGGCGATCGTACGGTCCTGCTGTCCAGCCACATCCTGTCCGAGGTCGAGGCGCTCTGTGACCGGCTGACCATCATCCGGGCCGGCCGTTCGGTGGAGAGCGGCACCCTCGACGACCTGCGCCACCTGACCCGCACCACGATCCGTGCCGAGCTGATCGGGCCGGTCAACGGGCTGGCCGGCATCGCCGGTGTGCACGACCTGACCACCGAGGACGGGCGGGTGACCTTCGACGTCGACGCGGACGCCCTCGACCCGGCGTTGAAACAGCTGGTCGCCGCCGGGGTGCGTAGTCTCGTCAGCCAGCCGCCGTCGCTGGAGGAGCTCTTCCTGCGGCACTACACCCGGGACGCGGCCTGATGACCGGGACACTGCGGCTGCTCCGGCTGGTGCTGCGGCGCGACCGGTTCGTCCTGCCGTTCTGGGTGCTCGGCCTCGGCCTGCTGCCGTACATCTACGTGACCGGCTTCGACACCCTTTTCGCCACCGTGCAGGAGCGCATCCAGTACGCCCGGATCAGCGCCGCCAACGCCGGTTTCGTGGGCCTCTACGGCCCGTTGCACGGCGACAGCATCGGTGAGCTGGTGGTGTGGCGTGGCGGGTTCTCGCCGGTGCTGGTCGGCCTGGCGGCCCTGCTCACCGTGATCCGGCACACTCGGGCCGACGAGGAGGCCGGCCGCACCGAGCTGATCCGGGCCACCGTGGTCGGCCGGTTCGCGCCGATGGCCGCGGCCCTGCTCACGACCGCTGCGGCCGGCCTGGTGATGGGTGTGATCGTGACGGTCACCCTGATCGGACAGGGACTTCCCGCCGGTGGCTCGGTGGCGCTCGGAGCGGTGTTCGCGATCAGTGTGTGGATGTTCGCCGGAGTCGGTGCGCTCGCGGCCCAGCTCAGCGGCACTGCTCGTGGAGCACGGGCGATCGGGGTGCTGGTGCTCGGGGTGGTCTGGGTGCTGCGGCTCGCCGGTGACATCTCGGCGACCGGGGACGGCAGCCTGTCGTGGCTGTCGTGGCTGTCGCCGATCGGCTGGGTGCACCGGGTCTTCCCGTTCGGGGCGGACGACTGGTGGCCGGCGGTGCTGGCGGTCGTGGTCACGCTGGCCACGGTGGTCGTCTCGGCGTACCTGCTGACCCGCCGTGATCTCGGCGGAGGCCTCCTCGCCGGACGACTCGGACCGGCCGCCGCGGCCGCGTCACTGCGCTCACCGGTGGCGCTCGCCTGGCGGCTGCACCGCGGCCTGCTGTTCGGTTGGGTCGGCGGGTTCGCCGCGCTCGGCCTGATCTTCGGCGCGGTGGCCGCCAGCGTGGTGGCGCTCGCGGAGGACTCCGCCGGGGTCGGCGAGATGTTCGCCCGGATCGGCGGGTCCGACGGGGTGCTGGACGGCTACTTCGGCACCGTCGCGCCGATCTGCGGGATCATGGCCGCCTGCTACGCGATCCAGGCTGCCCTGCGGATCCGCGACGAGGAGCAGACCGGGCACGCCGAGGCGATTCTCAGCACCGACGTCAGCCGGGTCGCCTGGGCCGGCAGCCACCTGCTGTTCGCGCTCGCCGGGCCGGCGGTGGCGCTGCTCGCCGAGGGTCTGTTCACCGGACTGGTGCACGGCGACGTCGCGTTGATGGTCAAGGTCGCGCTCGTGCAGCTGCCCGCGGTCTGGGTGCTGGCCGGGCTGGCGATGCTGCTGATCGGGGTGGCGCCGCGAGCGGCGGCCGCAGCCTGGGCGGGTGTCGCCGTGGTGCTGCTGCTCATGCTGGTCGGGCCGTTGCTGGAGTTCGACCAGTGGGTGCTCGACCTGTCACCGTTCACCCACGTCCCGCACCTGCCGGCCGCGAGCCTGTCCGCCGTACCGCTGATGAATCTGACCCTGATCGCGGCCGCCCTCGGCGGCGCCGGACTGCTCGCCCTGCGCCGCCGGGACGTCCCGGGCTAGTCCTTCGGCCGTTTCGGCAGGACCAGTTCCTCGTGGTCCAGCTCGCGGTTGAGGACCCGCAGGCTGTCGTCGGCGAGGCGGCCCGCGTCGCGCCAGCGCAGCAGCTCCTCGCGTTCGGCGTCGATGACGGCCTGGCGGACCATCAGGGCCGCCTCGTACTGCGGCGACTGCGGCACCTCGTACGACTCGACCTGCTCCAGCAGGTCGAGTCGGCGGCGGTAACGGTCCAGGCGGATCTCGAGCTGCTTGCGCATCGTCTCGATGGCCTCGTCCTCGAGTTCGTCGTGCTGCTCCTCCTGGATGTCGTCGAGCCGGTGCAGAGCGGCCTGGACGGCGGCCGAGCGAGCCTCGTTGCGCAGCCGGGCCAGGTCCTTCTTGTTGGCGCGCAGGCCCAGCCAGCGCACCAGCGGCGCGAAGGTGAGTCCCTGCCCCACCAGCGTCACCAGCACGACCACCAGAGCACAGAGAACCATCAGGTCGTGGTTCGGGACGTTCTCCGGGATGATGAAGACCGCCGCCAGCGTGATCACGCCGCGGGTGCCGGCCCAGCTCAGCGCGGTGACCTCCCGCCCGGAGAGCGGCTCCTCCTTCGTCCGGCCCTCCGGGATGTCCATGTCGTCGTCCTGCTGACCACCCAGACGCAGGTGGAGCTGACGCGGCAGCAACTGGGTGACGATCAGCCAGAACGGGCGGACCAGCAGCACGACACCGAGCGTGATGCCGAGGGCGATGGCGATCTGGCTCCATGAGTACTCGTCGAGCGAGCTCAGAACCCTCTTGACCTGCATACCGATCAGCAGGAAGACGACGCCCTCCAGCAGGAAGTCGATCAATCGCCAGACCGCGGCGGTCTGCAGACGGCTCGCCCCGGTGGTGTAGCGCGGGGTGTCGTGGCCGACCATCAGACCGGCCACCACGACCGCCAGCACACCGGAGAGGTGGTAGTGCTCGGCGAAGGTGAACGCGGCGAGCGGCGTGATGATCGACAGTGCGTTGGCGCTCAGCGGGTCGGCCCGCAACGGTTTCAGGAACCGCACGACGTAGGCGGTCATCACACCGATCAGCACGCCACCGGCCGCCGAGATGACGAACCTGCCGACCGCGTTCTCGTACGAGAAGCTGTCGACGTTGTTGTAGGTGGCGATCGCGACGGTGAGCAGGGTGAGCGCGGTCGCGTCGTTGAGCAGGCCCTCACCCTGGATAAGGGTGATCAGCTTGCCCGGCAGCCCGGCCTTGCGGCCGACCGCGAGCGCCGCGACCGGGTCCGGTGGGGCGACCGCCGCACCGAGCGCGATGCCGGTCGCCAGGGTCGCCCCGGTCACCCAGAGGGAGAAGCCGTAACCGATGAGGAGCGCGGTGATCAGCACCAGCACCACCGAGAGGCTGATCACCGTACGCATGTTGCGTCGTATGTCGAGCAGTGATGAATCGAGCGCCGCGTTGTAGAGCAGCGGAGGAAGGATGAACATCAGGATGATGTCCTCCTCCAGGGGCAGATTCTCCCCCGGCAGGTACGAGTAGACGATGCCGACGACCGTCAGCAGGACAGCGGCGGGAAGGCCGGTTCTCTCCGTGACCCAGTGGACCACGATGATCACCGCGACTGCTCCCAGCGCGAACAGCAGGATCTCCTCGTAGCTCATACGATCATTGTCGCGGCTGCTCCTTGAGCAGTTGGTCGCGGGCTGACGACAATGCGATCCGATTCGCCTCGATCTTGGGGCCGGCGCCCTCGACGATCTCGTGGATCGCGGGGTCCGTGCTGACCTGCAGGATGACCTGGGCGAGCTTGGCGGCGCGCTCGTAACCGGACAACTGAGTACTGAGGAAGAGGGCGTCGAACTCGGCTCCGGACGCGGCCCGGTACTGCCCGGCGAGGTCCTTCTGCTCGGAGTTCGGCTCGGTCGGCAGGTTCACGCCGAGGGTCTGCGCAGCCTGCGTGACCTGGGCATCCAGCTTCCGGTGATAGGTCGCGAACCGCTTGCCGAGCTTGCGGACGACGCGGTTTTCGCTCTTGCGGGCGGCCAGCCTGCCGGCCGCGATCTGGGCCAGGTTGCCCTGGTGCACGGCGATCAGGAACTCGGCCTCGGGGCTGGCCGGGCGGGCCGCCGCGACGGCGTGGCGAGTGGCCGCGGGCGCCGCCGGTGCGGCTGCCGCCGGCCCGGCGCTGAGGGCCGCGACGGCCGCCATACTCAAAGTAAAAAGCTTGTGACGGAATGACATGATCGCAGCATAAGTGGGATAAGCCGGACACTTCGTGAGCCGCCCCGAACGGTGCACGGCACCATGAGGGATGGGGACCGATCTGCATCACGAGGAGACGGGCGGCGGTGCCGATACGGTGCTGCTGCTGCACGGCGGAACTCTCGACCTGCGGATGTGGGACGAGCAGGTGCCGTTCCTGGCGCCGCGGCGCCGGGTGATCCGGTTCGACGCCCGCGGGCACGGCCGCTCGCCGACCGGCACCGAGCCGTTCCGGCAGTGCGACGACGTGGCCGCATTGCTGGGTGCTCTCGGTGTGCGGCGGGCCCATCTCGTCGGGCTGTCGATGGGCGGCAGCGCCGCGATCGACACCGCGCTCGAATACCCGGAGCTGGTGCGCAGCCTGGTGGTGATGGGTTCCGGCACCGGGACGCCGACGTTCGAGGACCCGTGGATGCTGGACGTGATGCGGCGGATGGCGGCCGCCCAGGAGCGCGCCGACGTGGCCGACTGGGTGGAGGAGTTTCTGCTGATGGGGGTGGTCGGGCCCTACCGGGGACCGGCCGAGGTCGATCGCGCGGTGCTGGACCGCTGCCGGGAGATGGCCACCGACACGGTCCGCAACCACGCGCATCCGGGCGCGGTGCCGCCGAGCTGGGTCGACGGGGCCTGGGACCGGCTGCGTGAGATCCGGGTGCCGGCGCTCGCGTTCTACGGAACGCTGGACGCGCCCGACCACCTCGCGATGGTCGAGCGCGTCTCGGAGGGGATCCGCGGGTGCCGGTTGCTGCCGGTGGAAGGGGCCGCCCACATGCCGAACATGGAGCGGCCCCTCGACGTCAACACCGCGCTCGCGGCGTTCCTCGACGACCGGTGACGGTGATCAGTAGCGGTAGTGCTCCGGCTTGTACGGGCCCTCGATGTCGACGCCCAGGTACTCGGCCTGCTTCTTGGTGAGAGTGGTGAGGCGGACGCCCAGGGCGTCCAGGTGCAGCCGGGCCACCTTCTCGTCCAGGTGCTTCGGCAGGACGTAGACCTGCTTCTCGTACGCCTCCGGGCGGGTCCAGAGCTCGATCTGGGCCATCACCTGGTTGGTGAACGAGTTCGACATCACGAAGCTCGGGTGACCGGTCGCGTTGCCGAGGTTCATGAGACGGCCCTCGGACAGCACGATGACCGCGTGACCGTCCGGGAAGCGCCACTCGTGCACCTGCGGCTTGATCTCGATCTTCTCGATGCCGTCGACCTTGGCCAGGCCGGCCATGTCGATCTCGTCGTCGAAGTGGCCGACGTTGCCGACGATCGCGTTGTGCTTCATCGCCGACAGGTGCTCGACGGTGATGATGTCGGTGCCACCGGTGGTGGTGATGAAGATGTCCGCTTCACCGACCACGTCCTCGAGCCGGACGACCTGCATGCCGTCCATCGCCGCCTGCAGCGCGCAGATCGGGTCGACCTCGGTGACGACGACGCGGGCGCCCTGGCCGCGCAGCGTCTCCGCCGAGCCCTTGCCGACGTCGCCGTAACCGCAGACCACGGCCAGCTTGCCGCCGAGCATCACGTCGGTCGCGCGGTTGAGGCCGTCGACCAGCGAGTGCCGGATGCCGTACTTGTTGTCGAACTTGCTCTTGGTGACCGCGTCGTTGACGTTGATCGCCGGGAAGAGGAGCGTGCCCTCCTTGGCCAGCTTGTAGAGCCGGGCCACACCGGTGGTGGTCTCCTCGGTGACACCCTTGATCTCGGCCGCGATCTTGGTGAACCGCTGCTTGTCGGCGGCCAGGCTGCCGCGCAGGGTCTCCAGGATGATCGAGTACTCGTGGTTGTCGTCCGCGGTGGTCTGCGGCACGGCGCCGGCCGCCTCGAACTCGACGCCCTTGTGCACCAGCAGGGTGGCGTCACCGCCGTCGTCCAGGATCATGTTCGGGCCCTGGCCGTCGCTGAACTCGAACAGGCGCATGGTGGCCCACCAGTACTCCTCCAGCGTCTCGCCCTTCCAGGCGAAGACCGGCACACCGGCGGGGGCGTCGACCGTCCCGTTCGGGCCCACGACGGTGGCGGCGGCCGCCTCGTCCTGGGTGGAGAAGATGTTGCAGGACACCCAGCGGACCTCGGCGCCGAGCGCGACCAGGGTCTCGATCAGGACGGCGGTCTGCACGGTCATGTGCAGCGAGCCGGCGATCCGGGCACCGCGCAGCGGCTTGCTCTCGCCGAACTCCTTGCGCAGCGACATCAGGCCGGGCATCTCGTGCTCGGCGAGACGCAGCTGGTGACGGCCGGCCTCGGCCAGCGACAGGTCGGCCACGGCGAAGTCGAGACCGTTGACGGATCGAAGTTTGTCGCTCATGAAAAGAGGGCTCCTCCCTCTCAGGAGGCGCCCTTGCGTCAAGAAACCCGGCCGAGCGTGGCGGACCTCAGGGGTCCGTTGCAGCGCCTCTCGGCAGAGCCGGAAACCACTTTAACCCCCGCCCGGCAAGATCACATCCGCCGGAGTGTTCCGTCGGTGTCCGTAATCACATACGTTCCGTCACCGAGCACATCCATGTCGTATTGGTTCAGGGTCGTGATCTCGAGCTCACCGAGGACCTCGCCGGTGCGGGCGTCGACCCGGAAGTGCCGCCACCACTCGGTGTCCTCCTCGTCGTCGATCCCCGAGACCACCGCGACGACGGTGTCGTCGTCGAGGAATCCGGGACTCCACTCGACGAACACGTCCTCTTCGTCGTCCCGGTAGCCGAAAGCCGACAGCGTGCACCGGAACAGGACCTCGCCGCGGGGGAACCCGTGCACGGCCAGGTCCTCGGCGTCGTGACCCACCGTGACGAACCGGGTCTCGTCCGGCGAGACGCCGTGCAGCGAGCGGTCGCCCCAGCCGTAGTCGTGCGGAGCGGCGCCCGGCGTACCCAGGTAGATCTGGATGCCGTCCTGCCCCTCGCCGACCTCCAGCAACATCCGGCCGTCGGACAGCGGGTACTGATCGCCGCCGTGCCCGACGGTCGGCAGCACGTGCCGCTCACGCAGCTCGCCGGTGGCGGCGTCCAGGACGATCCACTCGTCCTCGCGGTCACGGTCGGCCATCGCGTTCGGCGCGTAGACCCAGACCAGCGAGTCGTCGGCGGACAGCTCGACGTCGGTGAAGGAGACGCCGCACCTCGGCCCGCGCTCACCCAGGTCGAAACGCCACTCCTCGCGACCGTCCGGGTCGACCTTCAACACGGCGGTGTCGGTCGCGTAGATCAGCCGGTCGCGGGATCTGGTGACCGCGTGACCCTCGCTGCCCGGCTCCTTGAAGGTGCTCCGGGACGGGACGGCGAACGTGCGTACCAGATCGAGGTTGGTGTCGTAGACCTCGACGACGTTGTCCAGCTTGCGGGAGAACACGCGCACGCGGGCAGCCTAACGCGGGTTCGAAGCGTCACGCGAAGGGGCGAGAAAACATCAAGAACCTTCCATAGAACCTCAGAAAACCATCATTCTGTACGGCGTGAAGCACCCGTATCGGGTTCGGGAGATAGCCACGCGCGCCGGGCTGAGCCAGGCCACCGTGGACCGTGTGCTGCACCATCGCGGCGGGGTGCGGGAGAGCACCGCCCGCGCGGTGCACCAGGCGATCGCCGATCTGGACCGGCAGGAGCAGACACAGTCCGGCCGCCCGTTCGTGATCGACGTGGTGCTGCAGACGTCCCGCCGGTTCAGCGCGGCGGTCCGGGCCGCCTGCGAAGCCGAGACGCCCGAGTTCGCCCCGGTTGCCATCCGTGTCCGGCCGCACGTCACCGACGACCCGGCCACGATCCTCGAACGCCTCGGCCGATCCCGTTCGCACGGTCTCATCGTGCTGGCCCCGCCCACGCCGGAGGTCGCCGACGCGGTGGCCAGGCTGAGCGTCCCGGTCGTCACCCTCAACCACGACCTGCCGGCCGGCAAACGCATCGCGCACGTCGGGGTGGACGGCTTCGAATCCGGTGCGACGGCGGCGTACCTGGTCGAGCGGCTCCTCGCGGACCGGGCCGGTGACGTGTTGCTGATCAACGGCAGGGGCGAGCGGGAGGAGGGGTTCCGTTCGGTGCTGCCGTCCCGGCGGCTGCTCACCGCGCAGAGTTCGGACACCGCTCCGCTGCGGGCGATCCTCGCCGCCAACCCCACGATCCGGGCCGTCTACTCCGCCGGGACCTGCGGGAACGCGGCCGTGGTCGCGGCCTTCGCGGCCGAGCGCCGCAAGTACGACGTCTTCGTGGCGCACGGGCTGGACCGGGAGAACGCCGCCCTGCTGCGGGAGCACCGGATCTCCGCGGTCCTGCACCAGGATCTGCGGGCCGACGTGCGGCACGCCTGCCGGGCGATCCTGCGGGCCCAGGGAGTGCTGCCCGGCCCGATCCGCTCCCACCCGTCGGCGGTGCAGGTCATCACGCCTTTCAACGTGCCACCCGCAGCGTTCTGAAGCTGTTCACTTTTCCTTAACTCATTCCCGCCTCGAAGGCACCGATGGACCGGTAGTTGCGAGAACGAGAGAAGGACAGCGACATGGCCGGTGGGCTCGGGCAGTGGTGCCGCAACCGTAAGGTCTCCACCAAGGTGCTCGCGGTCGCCGGCGTGGCGATCGCCGGGACCGCGACGATCGGCGTGCTGAGCGTCGTCGGCATCAACCAGCTCCAGACCGACCGGAACTCCGAGATCGCCTCGAGGCTGCCGTACAGCACCCAGCTCAACGGCGCCGCCGTGACGGCGAAGTCCGCGGCCAACGACGAGCGCGGTTACCTGCTGCAGGGCAAGGCCAGTTTCGCCGAGGACGCGCGCGGCCGGAAGGAGAAGGTCGACGCCGCGCTCGCCGCGGCCCGTGCGGTCGCTGACTCGCCCGAGTCCGCGGCCCGCGTCGACGCGATCCAGGCCGCCGTCGACAACTGGTTCAGCGCGCTGGAGTCGGAGTTCACGCTCTACCGGACCCGGCCCGAGGCGGCGATCGCACTGGCCCTCGGCGAGAACCGGGACCTGCGCAAGACCTACGAGGTCCTGCTCGACGAGGAGATCGCCTACGCGGACGCGGCGTTGCTGCAGGGTCGTGAGTTCGACGCCAAGGCGGCGCGGAGCCGTACCACGATCATCGCCGTGCTGGCCGGGGTGCTGCTGGCCGCGATCGTCGCCGCCCTCTACGTGTCCCGCCTGATCGTGCAGCCGCTGCGCCGGGTCGGCAGGGTCCTCGACCAGGTGGCCGCCGGTGACCTCTCCGGTGATCCGCAGGTGGAACAGCGCGACGAGGTCGGGCAGATGGCGAGTGCGCTGCGCCGGGCCAGCGCGACGCTGCGGCAGACGGTCACCGACCTGACCGCGCACTCGCTGAAGCTCGCCGAGGAGTCCGACGGCCTCGCCCGGACCAGCCGCACCAGCTCGGCCAGCGCCGACCAGGGCTCACGTCAGGCGGCCGCGGTCGCCGACTCGGCCGCCGTCATGTCGTCGAACATCCACACGGTCGCCGCCGGCGCCGAGGAGATGGGCGCCTCGATCCGCGAGATCAGCGAGAGCGCCACCCAGGCCGCCCAGGTGGCGTCGCGCGCTGTGGACATCACCGCGAACACCAGCTCCGTGATGGCCAAGCTGGGCGAGTCCTCGTCGGAGATCGACAGCGTGGTGAAGACGATCACCGCCATCGCCGAGCAGACGAACCTGCTGGCGCTCAACGCCACCATCGAGGCGGCGCGTGCCGGGGAGCTGGGCAAGGGCTTCGCCGTGGTGGCGAGCGAGGTCAAGGAGCTGTCCCAGGAGACCGCCCGGGCGACCGAGGACATCGGTCAGCGGGTGGCCGCCATCCAGGCCGACACCGCGGGCGCGGTCGCGGCGATCGCGGAGATCAGCGAGATCATCGCGCGGATGAACGACTTCCAGACCACGATCGCGTCCGCGGTCGAGGAGCAGACCGTCACCACCAACGAGATGAGCCGCAACGTCACCGAGGCGGCCGATGCCGGGGCCCGGGTCGCCGACACGATCACCGAGGTGGCGTCGTCGGTGCGGCAGACGACGGCAGGCGTGGCCCAGACCGACCGCGCCGCCACGGACCTGGCCGGGATGTCCGGTGACCTCCGACGGATCGTGGACCGGTTCACGCTCTAGTCTTGCCAGTGGTTGCAAGAAGACGGCAGATTCACGAAAAACATGAACGAAGCATTGTGAGTTAGATCTCCGTGCATCTATCGTCGGCTCACCTTCCTCTCCAGAAAAGAGCCTTCGATGTCCTCTGACGAGAGGCGGACCGGCGTTCCACCGCGCTGGTCCGTCCTTCTTCTCGGTGTGGTGCTCGGCGCCACCGGCATCCCGCACGTCGCCCAGGCCGCTCCCACGGCCACCAAGGTCACGGCCACCAAGGTCACCCGGGCCGCGCTCGACCCGGCTCTGGTCGCCGGTCGGGGCGCCGCCGTCGCCTTCCTCGAGCAGGAGGCCGAGCACGCCGCCACCAACGGAACCGTCATCGGGCCGGACCGCACCGCCTACACGCTGCCCGCCGAGGCGTCCGGACGCTCCGCGGTCACCCTCGATCCCGGCGAGTGGGTCGAGTTCATCCTGCCCAGTGCGGCCAACGCCATCACCGTGCGGTACAGCATCCCGGACGCGCCGAACGGTGGCGGGATCACCGCGCCGCTGACCGTCGGCACCCGGCACGGCAACCGCACCATGACCCTGACCTCGCAGTACTCCTGGCTCTACAACCAGTACCAGTTCACCAACGACCCGCAGGCAGACCTCCTGCACCCGGACTGGTGGATCACCGAGTGCCAGTGCGTGCCGGCCGCCACCACCCCGGCTCCGGTGATCACCAAGCCGTTCCGGCCGGCCCGCTTCTACGACGAGCAGCGGATGCTCCTCGGGCACACGTACCGGGCCGGCGACAGGATCCGGCTCACCGCCCGGAACGTGCCGACCACCGTCGACCTCCTCGACTCGGAACTCGTCGGACTGCCGAAGGTCGACCTGAGCGGCATCAACCCGCTGCTGTTCGGCGCCGACCCGACCGGGCGGAGGGACTCTGCGCCGGCCATCGAGCGCGCGATCGCGTACGCCAAGAAGGTCGGTCGTAAGGTCTACATCCCGCCGGGCGTCTTCCAGGTCAACCGTCACATCGTCGTCGACGACGTGACGATCACCGGGGCCGGCAACTGGTACACGATCATCAAGGGCCGCGAGGTCGCGCTGGACACGCCCGCGCCGGACGGCTCGGTGCACACCGGGGTCGGCTTCTACGGCAAGGACGCGTCCGCGGGCGGTAGCCGCAACGTGCACCTGTCCGGGTTCGCGATCCAGGGCGACGTGCGTGAGCGGATCGACACCGATCAGGTCAACGGGGTCGGCGGCGCGATGAGCGACTCGACCATCGACGGCTTGTACATCCAGCACACCAAGGTGGGGCTCTGGTTCGACGGCCCGATGTCGAACACGAAGGTGACGAACAACATCATCGTGGACCAGATCGCCGACGGCCTGAACTTCCACACCGGGGTCGTGAACTCGCTGGTCCGCAACAACTTCGTCCGCAACACCGGCGACGACGCGCTGGCCATGTGGGCGGAGAAGACCACGAACAGCGGCAACACCTTCGACCGCAACACGGTGCAGTCGCCGACCCTGGCGAACGGCATCGCGATCTACGGCGGCAGGGACACCACGGTGTCGAACAACCTGATCGCCGACCCGGTCCGCGAGGGCAGCGCCCTGCACGCCGGTACCCGCTTCGGCGCCGAGCCGTTCACCGGTTTCCTGCGGTTCACGAACAACACCACGGCCCGGTCCGGCACCTTCGAGCTGAACTGGCGGATCGGTCTCGGCGCGATCTGGTTCTACTCGCTGCAGGGCAGCTTCGACAACGACATCCGGGTCACCGGCGACCACTACCTGGACAGCACCTACAACGCGATCATGCTGGTCGCCGAGTGGGGCGTGAAGGACCTCTACTCGATCGACGGGATCAAGTTCAGGGACATCAGAGTCGACGGTACGGGTACGAGCGTCCTGAGCGCCCGCGCCGGGGGTTCCGCGTCCTTCGAGAACGTTGACGCCCGCAACGTCGGCGCGGCCGGCGTCAACAACTGCGGACGCTTCGGCTTCCCGGCGACCGGCTCCGAGTTCGGCCTCACCGACCTCGGCGGCAACGACGGCGGATGGCTCGCCCCGTTCGTCCCGAACACCATCACCTGTGACGACCGCCCGCCGGTCGTCCCGCCGCCCGCCCCGTCCGAGTGGTGACCTGAATCCGCTTTCACCCGGCCGTGGCGACCACAGAGTGTCGCCACGGCCGCTGCGGGTAATACGGTGCGCGCGGTTGGTTGCCGGGAGCGAGGCTTGGGTAGCCTGGTCGGCGCTGCGAGGACTGCGAAGATGGGAAGTACGTTGAGCCGAACCCTGTTGGTCACCGGTGGTGCCGGATTCGTCGGTAGCGCCTTGATCCGTTCGCTCCTGAACGACTTCCCGGACGCCGCCGTGGTCTCGCTGGACAACTACTTCACCGGCACCCCGGCGAACCACGTCAACGACCCGCGCGTCACCTACATCGACGGGTCGACGACCGACATCGCCAAGACCTGGGCGGACCGTGGGCTGCCGGGCCCGGAGCTTGTCTTCCACCTCGGTGAGTACTCACGCATTCCGCAGTCGTTCGAGGACCACGACCTGACCTGGGACTTCAACCTCCTCGGCACCAAGGAGGTGGTCAAGTTCACGGCCGGCCACGGTGCGAAGCTGATCTACGCCGGATCCAGCTCGAAGTTCGGCAACGACGGCGAGGACGAGAACCTCAACCCGTATGCGTGGACCAAGGCCAAGAACATCGAGTACATCAAGAACTACTCGAACTGGTACGGCCTGGACTACGCCATCGCGTACTTCTACAACGTCTACGGCCCGGGCCAGATCACCCAGGGCAAGTACGCCACCGTGATCGGCATCTTCGAGCGTCAGTTCCTGGCCGGTGAGCCGCTCACCGTGGTCTCGCCCGGCACCCAGACCCGAGATTTCACCCACATCGACGACATCGTCCGTGGGCTCGTTCTGGTCGCCCGGAGCGGCTCCGGCGACGGATACCTGCTCGGCACCGGCTGCGAGTGGCCGCTGGCCAAGGTGGCCGAGATGTTCGGGACCGAGTTCGTGCTGATCCCGGAGCGGCGCGGTGAGCGGGTCCGCGGTCAGGCCGACACCGCCAAGGCCAACAGCCTGGGCTGGCACGCCGAGAAGCGGCTCGACGAGTACATCGCCGAGTTCATCGCGGCCCAGTCCCGCTGATAGTCCACGTGGCTTCCGGACTCGAGGCATGAATCGCCGCAGGAAGGGCATGCGGGGGCCATGCGCAACGGGATCAAAATCGTCGTAGTGTCCGGCCACGCGCCTCTGGTGCGTGGCCTGGAGCGGAGCATTCCCGAGGCGACCGGTGGCCACGCCGCCGTCGCCGGCACGGGTGACGGCTCGGACGTCGCGGAGCTGCTGCGTGGATCCGATCCGGATGTGGTTCTCGTCGACCTGGTACACCCAGCCGGCGTCGCCGCGGTCACGACGGCCCGCGCCGTGGCGCCACACGCACGGGTCCTGGCCCTGGCCGACGGCGATCCGGCGGCCGTGCTGGAAGCGCTGCGCGCGGGAGCGTCCGGCGTGCTCCCACGCGGCGACGAGGTGGTTCCGCCGCTCGTCGCCGCCCTGGAGGGCTGGGCCGTGGTGCCCGTTCCGCTGCTCGCCTCGCTGGTGGAACGGCCCGGCCCGCAGATCGCACAGACCCCGGCGTCGGTGCTCGACGACAACGATCGGCGGCTGCTGCGCCTGATCGCGACCGGTTCGTCGACCAGCGAGATCGCCGGTCTGCTGCACGTCTCCGACCGTACGGTCAAGCGCCTGACCGCCGCACTGCTGCGCAAGCTGCACGTCTCCAGCCGTACCGAGGCCGCAGCGGTGGCCGGCAGCGCCGGCCTCGTCTGAGAGGCCGGCGCCGCCGGCGCACTCAGCCGGTGGCGCGCGGCCGGCTCGTCACCGCGGACAGCGGCGTGGCCACGTCCTCCAGGGACTTGCCCTCGGCGTCGATGCCGAGGAACCACTCGACGATGCCACCGACCGCCATCACGGCGGCGCCGATCAGGAAGCCGATGAACAGCTTGCCCGGGTCCTCGCCCTCGCCGATGAGCCAGCCGTAGAAGACCGGCCCGATCGCGCCGAAGCACTGGGCGATCGCGAAGAACACCGCGATCGCCTGGGCCCGGATCTCCAGCGGGAAGATCTCGCTGACGGTCAGGTACGCCGAGCTGGCCCCCGCCGACGCGAAGAAGAAGATCACGCTCCATGCGATCGTCTGGGTGATCGCGTTGAGCACACCCTGATGGAAGAGCACCGCGGTGATCGCCAGCAGGGCACCGGAGAGCAGATAGGTGCCGGAGATCATCCTCCGGCGTCCGACGGTGTCGAAGAGGCGGCCGATGGTGAGCGGGCCGATCAGGTTGCCGACCGCGAACGCCACCAGGTACAGCGGCGCGGCCTTCTCGTCCACGCCGAAGAACTTGGTGAGCACCAGCGTGTAGGTGAAGAAGATCGCGTTGTACAGGAACGACTGCGTGATCATGAGGGTCGCGCCCAGCGTCGACCGGGCCGGGTAGAGCCGGAACAGCACCTTCAGCAGCGACAGGTAACCGTGCGGCTTCGTGGGCCGGATCTCGATCGCCTTCGACTCGTCCAGCGGCTCGAGCGTCTGACCGGAGGCTTCGGCGGCCCGCTCGATCCGGGCGATGTTCTCCTCGGCCTCCGCCTCCCGGCCGTGCATGACCAGCCAGCGCGGGCTCTCCGGCAGGTGCCGCCGCAGACCCCAGATCGCCAGACCGATGATCGGGCCGAGCAGGAACGCGATCCGCCAGGCCCAGTTCAGCTCGACGTTGTTGAGCAAGACGTATGTCCCGAGCGTGCCGATGATGGCGCCACCCCAGTAGGTGCCGTTCACCCCGATGTCCACACGTCCGCGATATCGCGCCGGCATCATCTCGTCGATCGCCGAGTTGATCGCGGCATACTCGCCACCGATACCGGCTCCCGCGATGAACCTCGTGAGATACAGGAAGACCAGTGCGGCCGGACCGTTACCCCAGGTCAGGGCGGTAAGCGCGTTGCCGCCGAGATAGACGGCCAGGGTGACGATGAACAGGTTCCGGCGGCCGAGCGCGTCGGACAGCCGGCCGAAGAACAGCGCTCCGAACACCTCACCGAGCAGATAGACGGTCGCGATCAGGCCGACCTGCGTGGAACTCAGCGCGAGCGTCTCCTGCTCGGCCAGTACCGGGCCGACCGCGCTGGCCACGGTGATCTCGAGCCCGTCGAGAACCCAGGCGGTTCCGAGGGCCATGACGATGCGGGTGTGGAACGGTGACCACCTGAGCCGGTCGATACGAGCCGGTATGAGACTGCGGATGGTTCCCGAGTTCTCCGAACCGGAGGCCGGGGCGGCTTGCACCATGGACGCACCTCCATATGCGTGATGTGGTTCACGCATACCCAGGAATCTCACAGCTCTACCCGTGAACATTCAGCGTCACCGAAGCTTCACGTCGCGTCGCTACGGACCCGTACTTTCGGTGGATGTCCATGCGTTGATCTTGTCTCTACGATCCGTTGGCGGACTTCTCCGCCTTGATCAATACGGGGACGACATGCGTATATCCCGGGTCGCGCTGGCGGCCACCGTCCTGGCCGGTGCCTCCGCCATGGGCTTCGGACTGTCCGTCGGCACGGCCTCTGCCGACACCGACGAGAAGCTGCCGATCAAGTCGTTCGGCGACATCGCCGTCGACGCGGTGCACAAGCGTGTGTTCGTCAGCGACCCCGCCGCCGGGAAGATCGTCGCGATGAACTACCAGGGTCACGAGACCGTAGAGGTGACCGGGCTCACCGGCGTCCGAGGGCTTCAGCTCTCCGCCGACTCGAGCACGCTCTACGCCGCGGTGAGCGGAGCCCGCAAGGTCGTCGCGCTGACCACCGAAACGCTCACCGAGTCGGCCTCCTATCCGGTCGGCGAGAATGGGTTCGTCTCGGACGTCGTCGGTCCGATCAACGGCAAGCTCTGGTTCTCCACCCAGAACAGCCGGACCGGCACCATCGGCTCGGTGGATCTGGCCACCTCCGAGATCGCGGTCCACGACGCGTCCGCCGACGGCGTCGACCTCTACGCGATCCCGGCCATCTCCACCGGCGCCGGCGCTCCCGGCCTCATCGTCCTGACCGACACCGACACGACCAGCGGTGAGAGCGTCGTCTACGACGTCTCGTCGGGTGCCGCCGATCTCAAGCTCGAGACCAGGGTGTTCGGCACCTTCACGTCGGACGTCGCCATCTCCGGCAACGGCGGCCACCTCATCCAGGTGGGTTACAACGGCTCCAACCGCATCGCGCTCGCCGACGGGGCCAAGGAGGAGGCCTACACGAACCTGGACAACTTCGGTGGGGTCGAGGTGGCCTCGGACGGCAGGGTCGCGCTCGCCATCCGTGGCACTTCCTTCAACGGCTTCGCTGACGTGCAGGTCTTCCAGCCCGGTGCGGCTACGCCGGAACTCACCTTCAAGCTGCCGGCGGTCTCGGGCAGCTACAACCGGCCCGAGGCGATCGGCCGCAGCCTGGCCTGGGAACCCGGCGGCTCGCGGCTCTTCGTGATCGGCGATGGCGACGGCGACACGTTCTGGCTCTACACGCTGAACGACCCGGATGCGGTCGAGCCGGACCCGACTCCGTCGACGACCAGCCCGTCGCCCGCGAGTCCGACACCGGGCAACCCCACCACCACCCAGCCGAGCGAGCCGTCGCTGCTCATCTCGGCTCCGGCCACCGCCACCCGAGGGAAGCCGCTCACGCTGACCGGGTCGCTCACCCTGCCCCCGTCGACACCCGTGGGGACCGAGGTCGTCATCGAGCGATCCGACATGGACGCCCGGGACAAGGTCGTGGGCACGGCAAAGACCGGTGAGAACGGTTCCTGGAGTTTCACCGACGTGCCGACGGCCGGCGGCACGGTCACGTACGGCGTCCGCTACGCCGGATCCGTGCAGTACCCGGCCCTGGTGAACTGGACGTTCCTCGAGGTCTCCCGGGCCACCCCCGGCCTGGTGATCGACAAGGGCAACAGCGTCAACGCGTACGGGTCGACGGTCACCTTCACGGTGACGCTGGGCAAGACGTACAAGAACCGCGTCGTCGAGATCTTCGCCGATCCGGCCAGTCCCTGGCAGGGGAACTCGCTGATCAAGAAGGGCACGGTCAACAGCGCCGGCAAGCTGTCGGTCTCCTACCGGCTGACCTACAACACGAAGCTGGCCGTGGTCTTCAAGGGCGACGCCCAGTACGCCCCGCGCACGGTGACCGCGACGGCGTACACCAAGGTCAACGTAAGCACCCGGATGTTCAAGCACTACAAGACGAAGAAGATCGGCTCGACGAGCTACTACGTCTACCGGACCAAGCGGGACCCCGAGTTCACCCACACGATGACCCACTATCCGCGGCGGATCGAGCGCACGGTCATCCAGAAGTACTCGGGCGGCAAGTGGCGTAACTACTCCTCGGGCTACTTCGAGCTGGTCAACGGCAAGTCGGAGCTGATCTTCGAGGGCACCTTCAAGGCCGGTCAGCGATTCCGGGTCCGGTCGGAGTACATCCCGGGGGCGTACGGCCGCGACAACTTCAACTACACGACCTACGGGGCGTGGAGGTACTGGACGTTCACCAAGTAACCCCCACTACGACGAGGGCCGGCTCCACTGTGGGCCGGCCCTTTCGCGTCGTGCCGATTCCGTTGCGACGTTCCGGGTGCGACTCATCCTTTCGGTTGATCAACCTTCCTTACTTTTCCCTTAAGCTGCCCGAGCAGCCATCTGCCCAAGTCGATGTGAAGCATCTCCATGCGTCACCGAGTGATCGCACTCAACGGGGGAAAGACTCCATGCGCACCAGAATTGCGGCCGCCACCGCGGCCGCGATGCTCGGCTCGGTCGTGCTCGTGTCCGGCGCCTCGCCGGCTCGCGCCGACTCGGCCGCGACGCTGTCCGTCAAGTCGGCGACCGACCTGGTCGCCGACGGCGTGAACAAGCGGCTCTTCTTCTACGACCAGAAGAGCGGGGAGATCGTGGCCATCGGCTACGACGGTGCCCTGCTCGGCAAATACTCCCTGCCCGCCCTCACCGACATCGCGCTGGCCCCGGACTCGTCGGCGCTCTACGCGGCGGTCCCGGTCTCCAACAAGATCGTGGCACTGAACCCGGTCACGCTCGAGCTCATGGAGGAGTACAAGCTCGGCGAGACCATCGCGCCGTACTATCTCGCGGTGGTCGGCCAGAAGGTCTGGTTCGGACACACCGACGGCTGGACCGGTGAGATCGGCTCGCTCGACCTGTCCGGTGAGACGCCGACGGCCACGCTCGCGACCGAGGCTGGTGACTGGCTGTTCCGGGCGCCGCGGCTGGCGGCCTCCACCAACGGCCGCCTGGTCGCCACCGCCCGCGGCCAGTACGCCTCGTTCGACATCAGCGACGGCACCCCGGTCCCGCTGTCCCGGTACGAGCAGGACGACGACGCCCCGTACGACGTGGCGATCACCGCCGACGGCGAGAGGTACGTGACCGTCGACACCCGCGCGATCCTGACTGTCCGGCAGGTCTCCGACCAGACCGTGGTGCGGACCCTGGGCGTGGACCACTACGCCGAGGCGGTCGACATCGCCGAGGACGGGACCGTTGCCGCCGGATCGGACAGCGCTTATGGTCCTGACCTCGCGACCTTCTCGCCGGGGACGAACGAGAAGATCCGGGAGTACGACTTCCCGAACACCGGCTACAACAGCGGCGGCGACGGCATGGACGCCCAGGCACTGGCCTGGGAACCGGGCGGGAACCGGCTCTTCGCGATCTCGGTGAACTCGGAGTACCAGTACTCGCTGCGGGTCTACACCGAGCCGCGGAGCAACCGGCCCACGCTGACCCTGACCGGCCCGGCCTCGGCGCCGCGGGCGAAGGCGCTGACCATCAGCGGCACGCTGAAGGCGTCGGTGGCACTGCCGGCCGGCACCCCGGTCACCGTCACCCGGACCGACATCGAGTCGCCGACGGGCCGCTCGCTCGGCACCCGGACGATCAACGCGACCGGTGGCTTCACCTTCACCGACACCCCGACCGTCGGCGGCCGGGTGACCTACCGGGTCAGCTATGCCGGGGACGCCACCCACTACCCGGCGTCCACCACCAAGGTCGTCGAGGTCTCCCGGAACGCCACGTCGCTGGGGCTGAACAACAACGGCAAGGTCTACAACTACGGCGCGACCGCCTACTTCTCCGCGTACCTCGGTAAGACGTACAAGAACCGGACCGTCGAGGTCTGGGCCGACCCGTACGGCGGCGACCAGCCCCGGCGGCTGCTGAAGAAGGCCACGGTCAACAGCAAGGGCTACGTCTACACGTCCCTGAAGCTGTACCGCAACACGTCGGTCCAGGCCGTGTTCACCGGCGACGGCCAGTACTCGAACCGGGTCGTGACGTCCACGGTCTACGCGAAGACGAAGGTCTCGCTGAAGCTCGGCAAGCACTACAAGACCGGCAAGATCAGCGGTACGACCTACCGGTACTACAAGAAGAAGGTCGACCCGCTCTTCACCGTGACCATCCCGAAGTACCCGTACCGGGCCGCCTACCTGCGCGTCGACATCCACTACAAGGGCAAGTGGCGCGCCTTCGGTGACGCCTACGTCGGCCAGGACCGGTACGGCCGGTCCTTCATCGCCATGGAGAGCTCCGGCGTGGCCGGCTACAAGTTCCGGGTGCGTGGCGCGTACCGCAAGGGCGGCTCCGGCGACAGCGTCAACTACACCACCTACACGCCTTACCAGTACTTCTACATCAGCAAGTAACGGGGGACAGTCCACATGCGAAAGACGATCGCGGCCGTCTCGGCGGCCGCGGTCCTGGGCTCTGTCGTGCTCGCCGCCTCTCCGGCGTCGGCCGACTCGACCAGGATCCTGCCCATCAAAGCGGCCGACAACCTGATCGCCGACGGCACCCGTGAGCGGCTGTTCCTCAGCGACAGGACGACCGGTGTCGTGGCCCTCGGCTACGACGGCGACGTGGCCGACACCTACGCGCTGCCGGGTGTCTCCGACCTCATCCTGACCCGCGACGCGGCCCGCCTGTACGCGGCGGTCCCGGACCAGTTCAAGATCGTGGCACTGGACGCCGAGACCCTGGACCTCGTCGCCGAGTACCCGGTCGGCGAGAAGATCAAGCCGTACTACCTGACCACGGGTGGCGGCAAGATCTGGTTCAGCTACAGCGAGCGGCCGGCTGACCCCTGGGGCTCCGGCAAGGAGAACATCGGCTCGCTCGACCTGGCCGGTGACGCCCCGGTGGTCGCCCTCAAGCAGGGCGACGACAAGTGGGACGACCCGTGGTACGACAAGGCGCCTCGTCTCGCGTCCGCCGCCACCGACACCACGCGTATCGTCGCCGCCGGCGTGCAGCAGGACGCGGTCTTCGAAATCTCGGACGGCACGCTGAAGCAGGTGGCCGTGACCGGCGGCAACAGCAGCAGCTCCGAGAAGCAGGACGTCGCGCTGTCGCCGGACGGCGAGTTCATGGCCACCACGGTCTGGGGCGAGAACCAGGTCAGGATCCGGCGAACCTCCGATCTGGACATGACGCGGGTCCTGCCGATCGAGGGAGGCACCACCGCGGTCGACATCGCGGCGGACGGCACGGTGGCTGCCGGCACCGGCGGCACCTACGACCCGGACATCTTCGTCTTCCCCAACGGGTCGAGCACCACGGTCCGGGAAATCGAGCTGGGCGACACCGACGACTGGATCAGCGGTGGCGATTCGATCGCCGAGAACTCGCTGGCCTGGGAGTCCGGCGGTGGCCGGCTCTTCGCGATCTCCGTCAACACCAAGGGCGTCTACAGCCTGCGGGTCTTCGACGAGCCGCGGAAGTCGCAGCCCACGCTGACCCTGACCGGCCCGCAGTCCTCGGCCCGGGCCAAGGCGCTCACCGTGAGCGGCAACCTCAAGTCGTCGCTCACCCTGCCGGCCGGTACGCCGGTGACCGTCACCCGGACCGACGCCGAGTCCCCGGCCGGTGTCACGCTCGCCGGCCGTACGACCGACGCGTCGGGCAACTTCTCGTTCACCGACACCCCGCAGTCCGGCGGACGGGTCACCTATCGGGTCGCCTACGCCGGTGACGAGACCCGATCGGCGGTCAGCGCCACACACGCGGTCGACGTCGCCCGGTCCACCCCGTCGCTGGGCCTGAACAACAACGGCCGGGTCTACAACTACGGCGCCACCGCCTACTTCTCGGCCTACCTGGGTGTCACCTACAAGAACCGGGTGGTGGAGGTCTACGCCGACCCGTGGGGCGGCGACCAGGGCCGGCGGCTGCTGAAGAAGGCCACGGTCGACGGCAAGGGGTATCTGTACACGTCGGTGAAGGTGTACCGGAACACCGCGGTCCAGGCGGTCTTCACCGGTGACAGCCGGATGTCGCCGCGCACGGTCACCGCGACCGTGTACACCAAGGTCCCGGCCAGTCTGAAGCTGACCAAGCACTACAAGACCGCCAAGATCGGCAAGACCACCTACCGGCACTACAAGAAGAAGACGTACCCGGTCTTCACGGTGACGCTGCCGAAGTACCCGAACCGCGCCGCGTACGTGCGGGTCGACATCTACTACCAGGGCAAGTGGCGGTCCTGGGGCGACGGCTATGTCGGCCAGGACCGGTACGGGCGCAGCGTCATCCGGATGGACACCCGGGGCTGGGCCGGCTACAAGTTCCGGGTCCGGGCCGCCTACCGCTACGGCACCTCCGGCGACAACGTCAACTACACGACATACACGCCGTACCAGTACCTCTACATCAGCCGGTAAAAGACCAGGCCACAGCATCGGGGGTACGGCCGGAGGGCCGTACCCCCGATGTGCTCGACCGTGTCGTCACCTGGATGTGGCCTCCCCGAACCCGGGGGGGCTGCGGTTTATTGGGGAACATGAGCGAGAAGACCTACGCCGACACGTTCGACGCCGGGGCCGCCGAGTGGATGCGGTCGGGTGAACCGGGTGGCGAGTACGTGGAGATCGCCCGGCTGCCCGACGGCGGTGTCGCCATGCGCAACTCGAACGACCCGGACACGATCCTGTTCTTCACCCGGGCCGAGTGGGACGCCTTCACCGGCGGTGTGAACGACGGCGAGTTCGATCTCTAGGCGTCGATCCGAGACCTAGCGACGATGCCGACCCGAGCTGGTCGATAGCATCCGTGACCGCGCCCGCCTCGGTCGTCAACGGCCGTCCGGTGACCCTCTCCGGAACCGCGAACAGCCTGCCGATCGGCCACACGCTGGAGGTCACCCGCAGGGAGGAGTGGGACACCGGCATCGAGCCGCCTGTGATCGGAACGCCGGTCATCGACAGCACCGGATCGTCGACCGTGCGGTTCACCGGCACCTACAAGGCGGGCACGAAGTGGAGGGTCCGTTCCGAGTACATCTGGAGCGGGAGCGGCGACAACGTGAACGCCCGCACCTACGGCGCTCGGACGTACTTCACCTACACCAAGTGAGTGCTCCGGGCGTACGACATCGGGGTTGAGAAAGGCGGGCCGGTCATGGTGACCGGCCCGCCTTCCATTGGACCGGATTCCCCCGTGCTGCCTGGCGGGACGGCACGGAAGATCCGGAGCCGATCAGACCGGGTCGAGGGCCAGGGCGTCGAAGACGAAGTTGGGGCTGAGGAACGTCTCGCCGCTGCTGCCGCTCACCACGGAGATCGACAGGGCATTGCTGCCAGTCTTCAAGGCGCTTGCCGGGATCGTGAAGGTGTACGTGGTGTTGTTGCCGCGCCAGGTGCCGCGGGTGACGCCGCGCGAGTTCAGGTTCGCCGGTGTGGGCGACGCCGATGCCGGTGAGGTGTAGCTCCCGATCGCGACGGCCGGGCGGCCACCGGCGAAGTTCGACGTGGTGGCGATGCGCAGCCTGACGCCGTTCGCCGGGACCGAGGCCAGGTCGAAGGTCAGCGCGGCCGGCGAGTTGACCGACTTGAATTCGGCCATCGGGAACGTCGCGGCACCGTTCGCGACGCTGTAGGAGCCCGACTTCCATGCCGACATCCGGCTGTCCGACGGGTGCATCGTCTCGATCCTGTCGGCGTTCAGGAAGCCGGCCGGTGTGCCGTCGAACGTGCCGAGCTGGAACAGGGTGCCGGCGGCTGGGACGTTGCCGGTCATCGCCAGCGTGGTCGTCGCGCCGGCCGTCACGGTGATCGACCTGGTGGCGCCGACGGCCAGCTCACCGGCGTAGAGGGTGGCCGAGTAGGTGCCGGGCCTGATGTGGCCGATCACGAACTTGCCGCCCTTCACCGGGCCCCAGTACTGACCGTTCGGGCCGGCCAGGGCGACCGTCGCCTTGAGGCCGTTCCAGGTGCCCGCCGCGGTGCCGCTGACCCCGCCGCGCTGCGCGTTGGAGAGCATCCCGGGGATGAACGACGCCAGGAAGTCCATGCTGCGGGCGGCCGGTGCCCCGCCGTCGGTGAGGGCCAGCGCGTACGGACCGTGCAGCCCCAGCCGCAGCGCCTCCGTCTGCTGGTGCCCGCTGAACATGTAGTGCGTGATGTTGACCGCGCTGCCCGTGTCGTTGACCTCGATGTCCCGGAAGAACGGGCCACCTGAGGACATGTCGGTGTACGCGGGCAGGATGAACGCGCCGTGGCCGTTGCCGCTGGCGCCGAAAGGCTGCTGCGCGATGAGCCGTTGCGAACTGTAGAACTTCGACGCGGTCCGACCCGCGGAGTTCGCGAAGACGTCCGAGCCCTCGACCGTCGTGCTGAAGCCGCCGGTCCTGGCCGCGGCCGGTGAGGTCGTCAGCACCGACGGCTTGAGCCGGGAGATGAAGCGGGCCTCACCGGGGTTCAGCGCCTTGGTGATGCCGGTCGCCATGTAGACGGTGTTGTCGTTCTTGCGGGCGAAGTAGTACTGGGTCACGCCGATCGACGTGTTCGCCACGCTCACCAGGATCGAGCTGCCGCTGTTGAAGGTCTTGCCGGTCACGGTCGCCGACGACCAGCCGGACTGGAACTGCCCGGCGGCCTGACCGGACGCGGCCAGCTCGGTGCCGTTGTGCTTCAGCGAGGTCATGTCGCCGTTGGTGCCGTTGATCGTGAATGCCAGCCCGGTGCCGGTGTCGAAGCTGACGTTCGCGGCCGCGTTCGCCCACGGCTGACCGAAGCCGAGCAGACCCGCGCCGCCCAGCACCGCCGCCGAGGCGAGACCGGCCGCCAGTGCCCTGCGGCGCTTGCGGGAAGCGGGGCGGCGGTGTGACGGGATGGACATGCGACCACCTATACAAGTCGGGGAGACATCGCATAGGTGGTCGCGGGTCGCGAGAAGGTTGCTCGCGACTTCAAGAAATTTTCAACCGTGTGACCAGGCTTGACTTGATTTGGGAGCGCTCCTACGGTCAGTGCCTGACCTTATTCGGGGGGTAAAGAAGAGGGGCTGCGGTGGCCATGCCGCGGCCCCTCTTTACCGCCCCTCTTTACCGCCTCGGCCACCGCGGCCCGCGGGCTGGACAGCACCGTCAGGCCCGGCAGCAGCGCGGCCGCCCCCGCCATGCTGGCCTGCGCCAGCACGAAGACGTCAGCGTCCGCGGCGACCGCCCGGACGTGTGCCGCGATCTCCTCGTCATAGGCGCCCAGGTCACCGGCCTCGAAGTGCCGCCAGGCGGTGTAACAGGGCGACGGGATCAGCGTGACCGGCCGCCCGGCCGTCTCCCTCAGCAGAGCCAGCGTCGGCTCCATCGTGGACTCGACGGTCGCGACCACGGCGATCCGGTCGCCCGCCGCGACCGCTGCCTCGGCCATCGGACGATCGAGACGCAGCACCGCCACCTCGCCGGACATCGCCTCGGCGTCGGCCCCGATCGTCGAGCAGGTACAGACGATCAGGTCCGCCCCGGCGGCGACCAGCTCCTTCAGCCGCCCCGCGAGACCCGGAGCCGAGCCGGTCCGGCGAGCATCGGCGAGCAGGCTCTCGTCCACCAGATGGAGATCGTCCAGGCCGGGCGGGGCCAGCTCGGCGAACAGCTCCCGGAACGTCGCGACGTGCACCTCGGCCGTGTGCAGGAACCCGATCACGGTCACTCGTGGATCACCCTCGCCTCCGGAACACCCCGGGCCCGGGCCACGTGAGCGGCCTCCTGCTCGACCCGGTCCACGGCCGTCTTCTCGAACGCGGTCACCGTGAGGTCGACCCGTTTACGCCCGGCCATCTTCGCCCGCCACACCCCGGCAATCTCGCCGTCGACCAGCAGGACACCCGGGTTGCCGAGGATCCGCCACACCTCCTTCTGCCGCTCCCGGCCAGGCACCAGCAGGTCACGGTCACGGGCCTGCAGCAGCGGATCCATCGGCGGCAGCCAGCGCACACCGCGCGGAGCCGGAGCGGACGTCAGCAGGTCGACCGACGCCTCGGGCAGCCAGGCCCGGCGCCCGTCCACCCGGACCTCGGCCAGACCGGCGGGCGGCCACACCGACTTGATCACCGTGGTCGTGCTGCCCAGGTATTTCGCCACCTCCGCCGGTCCGGCCGGACCGAGAAACCGCAGGTAGGTCGCGATCAACCGGTCGACGCCGCGGTTGACGGCCGGGATCGGCGGTGGATCCGGCAGCGGGCCGAGCGCCGCGTCCTTCCCGCGGGACAGCACCTCGACGCCGCCTGCCAGACCGGCGTGCTGCCACACGTTCCCGGCGACGTGGCGGGCCGCGCAGGACCTGCAGTCGTACGTCAGCTCGGCCGGCACCCGCCGGCTGACCTGTGTGCTCGCCTCGCCGCGCGGCATCGGCCCGGTGAGAACCTCGCGGAACGCCTCGGCGGTCGCGGTGAAAGCCCGGACCCCGAGCCGCGCGGCGTCGGGGATCTGCCCGCTCCTGACCCGCGCCGCGGCGTCGTCGTCGCTCACCGGCCACAGCTGCCCGGTGAGATCCGCGAGGTCGGCGCGGCGATGCAGGTGCGGCGCGCCGCGGGCGGCCCACACGGTGATCAGCCGCTCGTCATCCGGCTCAGCGGTGGTACGGGCGGCGAGCGCGACCCGTGTCGAGTCGGGGGTGTACTCCTGCACGCCGAGATCGAGCAGGGGCAGGTCGGCGGGCCGGTCGCCGGTGCGATCGGCCAGGCCCTGGGCGGCGATCCGGTACGCCATCACGCGCGCACGATCCACGTCGATCATCGGCACTCCCTCCGTGCTCAGCGCACTATCGCCGACCGTACCGCCGGGCGGCGACGTTTTTGCGGCGATCATCCTGCGGGTCGGAGCGGCTCTCCACGTACTCCCAGGTGTCCAGCGTGGCCGGCCCGTACGGCCCGTCCTGCTGAATGGGCGGCTCGGCCGCCGGACGGTAACCGCATCGCCGGGCCACCGAGGTGCTCGCCGAGTTGCCCCGGTCGATCCGCAGAAGCAGTCGCCGCAGTCGCAGGGTGTCGAAGGCGTAGCCGGTGAGCAGCGACAGCGCCGCCGTCGCGAGACCGCGGCGCCGAAAGGGCCGGCCGACCAGATAACCCAGTTCGGCCTCGTGCAGCTCGGAGCTGACGTTGAAGAGCAGCACCTCACCGAGCGGCCGGCCACCGTCGGCGGTGATCGCCAGCTGGATGCGGCTGCCGCCGATGCGGCCCTGATGCGCCCGCCGCAGATAGGCGAGCCCGGCCTCGACGTCGAACGGGGAGGGCATCAGCGTCCAGCGGGCGATGTCCGGCTCGTCGAGCAGCGCGACCAGATCGTCGAGATCTTCCCCACGCCATTCCCGCAGCACGACGCCGGTGCCCGCCAGCCTCAGCGGGTAGGGCAGCGGGCTGACGGTCACCTGTCCAATCGTGCCGGTAAGACCGTCTTTGGTGCTACCCCGTGCAGAATTCCTTACCGATCACCGGTCGGATCACGGACACCCTGCAAGATGCATGATCGGCATCATGTCGACACCGATGCGCTCCGACGAGCACTGGGCCACGTACAACTCACGCCAGGCGGCGCGGCCGATCCGGGACCTGTGCCGCCGGGTGATCGCGATCGCGGGCCCGGCCGCCGGCCGCGTCGCCGTGGACCTGGGATGCGGCGCCGGCCGCGAGACGAGGGAGTTCCTCGAAGCCGGCTGGCGGGTCCTGGCCGTGGACGGCGAGCCGGGAACCGAAGCGCGGCTACTGCGCACCATCGGCGGCCGCCACAGGGCATTAACAATCAAGATCACAAAGTTCCATAATTTGTACGATCTACCCGGCACCGATCTGGTCTTTGCGGGTTACTCGCTCCCGTTCCAGCCGCGCGACTCCTTCGATCGCCTGTGGACACTGATCCGCCGGTCGCTGCATCCCGGCGGCCGGATCGCGGTCGACCTCTTCGGCGACCACGACAGCTGGGCCGGCCAGCCGGACATGACGTTCTTCAGCGAGCCCGAGGTGCGTGCCCTGTTCGACGGCCTGGAGATCGAGTACTGGGCCGTGGAGGACGCGCCTGGCCAGGCTTTCAGCGGCCCCAAGCACTGGCACGTCTTCCACGTCGTGGCCAGGTCGGCCTAGAGCCGCCAGCCCGCCAGCCGTCAGTCCGCCCGCCGCCAGTCCGCCCGCCGTCAGTCCGCCCGCCGTCAGTCCGCCCGCCGTCAGTCCGCCCGCCGTCAGCCGCCAGCCGTCAGTCCGCCAGCCGCCAGCCGCCCGCCGCCGGTCCGCAAGCCCGAGGCGCAGCGACACGACGAACCCTCGCCTCAGCCTTGATCATCGCGGTCGCGTGCCGGGTTTTGGCCATCACGGTTCAACCGCTCGCGTGGGTAGGCCACCCCTCCCCGGTTGCGTGGTGATTCGTGGTCCACATACGGGCGTAGGTAACCACGTTGCTGGGGAGCGCGGTCTGCGTGGTGTTTTGCGGTGTGTGCGTGGGCGTAGGTCACCACGTTGCTGGGGGGCCGCGGTCTGCGTGGTGATTAGTGGTTCACATGCGGGCGTAGGTAACCACGTTGCTGGGGAGCGCGGTCTGCGTGGTGTTTTGCGGTGCGTGCGTGGGCGTAGATCACCACGCTGCTGGGGACTGCGGTCTGCGTGGTGATCTGCGGTGCATGTGCGGGCGTAGGTCACCACGCAGCGGACGTGGAGACGTCCGAAGACGAGGCGGTCGAGACGGTCAGGGGGATCCAAGATCCGTGCACTGGGGATTCATGGCTCAGCTACTGCCGGCGAGCTGGACCTGGACGGCGAAGGATCTCTGCACAACTTGCCGATCAGGTTCTGCCCGAGCCGTGGCCGATCCCGACGTTCGCCGATTCAGGGACGAGTCCGGGTCTCGAAAACCGCAGCATCGCTGTGCTGGACGATCATCTTGGCCGGTTCTAGACACCTTTCGCAGTCGGGGTTCCCGGCCCGTCAGCCGCATCCGACTGAGCCGTCGGCGGCGCTCGGCCGGCTGACGGCCTGGCGTCACCGTCGTGGGCTCCGGGGCCGCGGGGGTCGGTTACCGCCGCGACCCGGTGCTGGACGATCAACTACGGCCGTTTTCGGCGCCGGGCTCCGGGATATCGCTGCCTCCGGCCCGTTAAAGGATTCGCCGGGCATGGCTGGGTGATCAGGCGGCCTGGGGAAGGGTTCGCTGGGCATGGCTGGGTGATCAGGCGGTCTGGGGAAGGGTTCGCTGGGCATGGCTGGGTGATCAGGCGGTCTGGGGAAGGGTTCGCTGGGCATGGCTGGGTGATCAGGCGGTCTGGGGAAGGGTTCGCTGGGCATGGCTGGGTGATCAGGCGGTCTGGGGAAGGGTTCGCTGGGCATGGCTGGGTGATCAGGCGGTCTGGGGAAGGGTTCGCTGGGCATGGCTGGGTGATCAGGCGGCCCGGGACAGGATTGTCCCCACCGGCCCCAAACAGACCCTCACCGTAAAGGTGTCTAGAAAGCCGGCTACGCCCTATGGGCTGCTTCCGGGCAGGGAAGGGCGCGCGAGGCACGGCTCGCCGATCGAACAGCGGGCATGCGGCCTCCCTGTCCGACGACGTGACCGTTGCGGGAAGGCCCGCCCCCGAGTCCGCGAGCTCTCTAGATTCGCTGGGCGGTGATCTCCAGCCCGGCGGCGCGCAGCCGGTCGACCAGGGCGTCACCGATTCCGGTCGCCGGGGTCAGCACGCCGCCCCCGAGATCCGGGAGCCGGTCCCTGTCGTGCACGAGCGCGAGTGCGGCTTCGCCCAGCATGACGGCCGTCGCGGCGTACCCCGGATCGCCTTTGGCCTTGAATCGTGCCCGGTAGCGGGCCCCGGAGGTGGTGGTCGTGAAGATGTCCATGGTGAAGTGCCCGCTGCGCTGGACCTCCTCGCTGGGCCCGGCACCGGGTGCGGGCAGCACGCGGTCGAGCACGAATCGCAGCGGCGGCACCGCGAATCCGATGACGAGGCCGCTCAGCGCGGTCTTCACGGTGGTGGCCGCGAACCTGCTCTTCACCCGCAACACCTCGCGGTAGCGGAACCTGCGGCCGTACGCCCAGCCGCGCAGCGCGTTGCTGCGCCGGACGACCCGCGTGTTGTAGGACGCCATCACGAACGGCGCGAGGTGTCCGCGGATGCTCGTGTCCACGTCGGATCCCGGCATGCTGAGCATGTCGGGTTGGCGGCCGAGGTCCGGCTCGGATTCACGGTCGGGGCTGAGCGAGTACGGACTGGCGCCGACCCGCCGCAGCCGGGTGTCCTTCTTCATCACGTCGACCTGGTGGCGCATCGAGTCGATGGTGCCGCCGCTGACACCGCCGCGCATGCTGGCGACGACCAGTGTGGTGTCGGTGAGTTCGCCCTCGCCGTCCGCGGCCACCTGCGCATGCAGGACGTGCACGCCGATGTCGGACGGGATCGAGTCGAAGCCGCACGAGTGGATGATCCGGGCTCCGGTGCGCCGTGCCGTCTCGTGGTTCTCGTCGATGCTGTCCCGTGCGAACAGCACCTCGCCGGTGAGGTCCACGTAGTCGGTACCGGTTGCGGCACACGCGCGGGCCAGCGGCGTGCCGTACTTCGCGTACGGACCGACGGTGGTCACCATGACGCGTGTACGGCCGGCCATCGTGGTCAGCGCTTCCTCGTCGTTCGCGTCGGCGACCACGATGGGCAGGTTCAGGCCCAGACGCTCCAGTTTCGCCGTGTCGCGACCGGCCAGCGCGATCCGCGTGCCCTCCGGCGCGTGTCCGGTGAGGTGCCGCGCGACGAGCGCGCCCACGAACCCTGAAGCCCCGTAGACAACCATGTCGAACTCGCGCTCTTGATCGCTCATGGCTGCCGATTGTGCACCCTCCGTGGAGGGTTGAACACCCGGTGCGCCGCGCCGAATGAAGCGGGATATCCACACAAAGGAAGATCAAAGCCGCTAATTTGTGACTTACAACTCCATTGCCGCGTCTCGCGTTACCTCAGAGCGCGGCAGGACGGAAGCCCGCGAGAAGGCGGGCACCGTGGCCGGAGACGCCGAGTCCAGCCGCCGACCACGGTTCGACGAAACCCAAGGCATGGAGCGGGGGACCCAAGAGTTCCTCGGCGCTACGGCGCCTCGGGGTGAAGCCGCGAAACTGCGGCCGGGCACCTCTGCCCGAACCCGACAGCTGACCTCGTAGGCGTGGAGGGAAAGCTCATGGTTCAGATCGGAAGACGAGTTCGTCGCGCGGTCGGCATGGTGGCCGCGGGTCTCGCCGGAAGTGTGGTCCTGGCCGGACCGGCGCACGCCGACATCAACTGGGATGCCATCGCGCGCTGCGAATCCGGGGGCAACTGGAGCATCAACACCGGAAACGGTTACTACGGGGGCCTTCAGTTCAGCAGGAGCACGTGGCGTGCCTACGGCGGCACGAAGTACGCGTCGACGGCCAACCAGGCCTCGAAGTCCGAGCAGATCCGCATCGCCGAGCGGGTGATGCGCGGGCAGGGCATCGGCGCGTGGCCGACGTGCGGGCGGCGGCACGCCTTCACCGCGGCGTCTCGCGGCGGCGTGCGCAAGGCGTCGACGCACCGGGCAACCGGTACCTACGTGGTGCGGCGAGGCGACACGCTGGCGCGGATCGCGGCCCGGCACGATGTCCGGGGCGGCTGGAGAGCGTTGTACCGGGCGAACGCGAACGTCCTGAACAGCCCACACCACCTGCGGGTGGGGCAGCGATTGAAGGTTTAGAAGTGGGCCCGGCGCGATTTGAACGCGCGACCTACCGCTTAGGAGGCGGTTGCTCTATCCACTGAGCTACGAGCCCGACGTTGCTGAGGGTACCAGCCGCGGGAGCCCGGATCGGCGCGGCCGACCCGGGCTCGGCGATAACGGCCGCTGGATCAGGCCAGGTCGAAACGGTCCAGGTTCGCTACCTTGACCCACGCGTCGACGAAGTCGGTGACCAGCTTCTCCTTGGCGTCGTCGCTGGCGTAGACCTCGGCCTGGGCACGCAGCACCGAGTTCGACCCGAAGATCAGGTCTGCGCGGGTGGCGGTCCACCTGACCTCACCGGTCCGGCGGTCGCGGCCCTCGAAGGTCTCGCCGTCGGAGTCGGTGGCCGACCAGTTGGTGCCGAAGTCGAGCAGGTTGACGAAGAAGTCGTTCGTCAGCACGCCCGGGGTCTCGGTGAAGACGCCGTGCTGCGAGCCGCCGGTGTTGGCGCCCAGCACGCGCAGGCCGCCGACCAGCACGGTCAGCTCCGGCGCGGTCAGGGTGAGCAGCTGAGCCCGGTCGACCAGCAGCGCCTCGGTGGGGCGGTTGTGGCCCTTCGCGAGGTAGTTGCGGAAGCCGTCGTGGGTGGGCTCCAGCACCGCGAACGAGTCGGCGTCGGTCTGCTCCTCGGTCGCGTCGGTACGACCCGGGGTGAACGGCACCTCGACGTCGAATCCGGCGTCCTTGGCGGCCTTCTCCACGGCGGCCGAGCCGGCCAGCACGATCAGGTCGGCCAGGGAGATCTTCGTGGCGCCACCGGCCGCGTTGAACTCGGCCCGGACGCCCTCCAGCACGCCCAGGACCTTGCGCAGCTGCGCCGGGTCGTTGGCCTCCCACTGGTTCTGCGGGGCCAACCGGACGCGGGCGCCGTTCGCGCCGCCGCGCTTGTCGGTGCCACGGAACGTCGAGGCCGACGCCCACGCCGTCGCGACCAGCTCGGAGACGGTCAGGCCGGAGTCCAGCACCTTGGCCTTCAGCTCGGCGATCTCAGTCGCGCCGACCAGCTCGTGGTCGACGGCCGGCAGTGGGTCCTGCCAGATCAGCGGCTCGGACGGGACCTCCGGGCCGAGGTAGCGGGCAATGGGGCCCATGTCACGGTGGGTCAGCTTGAACCACGCCTTGGCGAAGGCCTTGCCGAACTCCTCCGGGTTCTCGTGGAACCGCTTCGAGATCGGTCCGTAGATCGGGTCGAACCGCAGCGCGAGGTCCGAGGTCAGCATCCGCGGCTCCTGCCGCTTCGCCGGGTCGAACGCGTGCGGTACGAGGTCCGAGCCGGCGCCGTTCTTCGGGCGCCACTGGTGCGCACCGGCCGGCGACTCGGTGAGCTCCCAGTCGTACGCGAAGAGGATGTGGAAGAACTCGTTGTCCCAGCGGGTCGGGTGGTAGGTCCAGGTGACCTCCAGACCGCTGGTGATCGCGTCGGCGCCGACGCCGGTGCCGAAGCTGCTCTTCCAGCCCTGGCCCTGCGCCTCGATCGGGGCGGCCTCGGGCTCGGGGCCGACGTGATCGGCCGGGCCGGCGCCGTGGGTCTTGCCGAAGGTGTGACCGCCGGCGATCAGCGCCACGGTCTCCTCGTCGTTCATGCCCATCCGGCCGAACGTGTCACGGATGTCCCGGGCCGAGGCCAGCGGGTCCGGGTTGCCGTTCGGGCCCTCCGGGTTGACGTAGATGAGGCCCATCTGCACGGCGCCGAGGGGCTTGGACAGCTCGCGGTCGCCGCTGTACCGGTTGTCGTCCAGCCAGGTGTCCTCGGTGCCCCAGTTGACCTCCGAGGGCTCGAAGACGTCGGGGCGGCCGCCGCCGAAGCCGTACGTCTCGAAGCCCATGCTCTCCAGGGCCACGTTGCCTGCCAGGATCATCAGGTCGGCCCACGAGATGTTCTTGCCGTACTTCTTCTTGACCGGCCAGAGCAGCAGGCGGGCCTTGTCCAGGTTGCCGTTGTCCGGCCAGCTGTTCAGCGGCGCGAAGCGCTGCTCGCCGGAGCCGCCGCCACCGCGGCCGTCGAAGGTCCGGTAGGTGCCGGCGCTGTGCCACGCCATCCGGATCATGAGCGGGCCGTAGTGCCCGAAGTCGGCCGGCCACCAGTCCTGCGAGTCGGTCAGCAGCGCGGCGATGTCCGCCTTGACGGCTGCCAGGTCGAGGCTGTTGAACGCCGCGGTGTAGTCGAAGTCGCCGCCGAGCGGGTTGCCGGCCGGCGAGTTGGCGTGCAGCACGCTCAGGTCCAGCTGGTTGGGCCACCAGTCCCGGTTGGTCCGGCCACCGTGGGAGCCGGAGCCGCCGTGCGCGACGGGGCACTTTCCTTGGGCGGCGAGTTCGTCTGCCACGAATTCCTCCGGGTGAAGAGCGATCAGTCGGCGTGCAGTCTGCCCTGCTTTTCTGGAATGAGTCAAGAAAACGAGACTTCGGTGATCGGGGCCACCTGATGGATAGCGTCGGGTTGCCCCCGAGTAGTTATCGTTGCTGCCATCGACGGGGGGTTACACAACGTGCGGGTGCTGGTGGCAGACGACGAGCGGATCCTGGCCGACACCGTCGCCGACGGGCTGCGACAGTTCGCGATGGCGGTGGACGTCGTCTACGACGGTGACAGCGCGTTACAGCGCATGAGCGTTCATCGCTACGACGTGGCTATCCTGGATCGGGATATGCCGGGCGTCACGGGCGACGAGGTGTGCACCCGGGTCGTCGACTCGGGGATGGAGACGCGCCTGCTCCTGCTGACCGCCGCGGCCGGGATCCGGGACCGGGTGGAGGGCCTCGGCCTCGGCGCTGACGATTATCTGACCAAGCCGTTCGCCTTCGCCGAACTGGTGGCCCGGGTGCAGGCGCTGGCCCGGCGCTCGGCCGCGCCGCTCAAGCCGGTGCTGGAACAGGACGGCGTCCTGCTCGACACCACCCGGCACTTCGCGTCGCGGGACGGGCTGACCCTCAACCTCACTCCGAAGGAGTTCGCCGTGCTGCGGGTGCTCCTGCGCGCCGGCGGCCAGGTCGTCAGCGCCGAGGAACTGCTCGAACAGGCCTGGGACGAGAACGCCGACCCGTTCACCAACTCGGTCCGCGTCACGATCATGACGTTGCGCAAGAAACTGGGCGAGCCGCCGGTCATCCACACCGTGCCGCGCGTGGGTTACCGGCTGGGGCGGTGACGCGTGCTCGCCCCGAGCCGGCGGGCGATGGTCGTCTGTGTGATCGCCTTCCTGGCCGGTGTCACGGCACCCGGCATCCTGGAGATGCTGTTGCGCTGGCTGCGGACCGCCGGGGCGGTGGTGTGCGGGCCCCCCGGCGACCGGTTCGCGGCCTGCGAGGCGGTTGCCCGGCACGACGGCTGGCAACTCCTGGCGGCGCTCGTCGTGACCTTCCTCGCGCTGCTCGGGGTGGCCCGGCTCGCGGCCCGGTGGATGCTCCAGCCGTTCCGCCAGCTGGTGCCGGCGATCACCAGCGTCGGGCCGCAGAACCTCGGTTACCGGATCAACGCGGGCGACGGTGACGAGGAGATCGTCGTGCTGTCTCGCGCCATCGACACGATGATGGACCGGATCGCGATGGGGTACGAGTCGCAGCGGCACTTCGCGGCCAACGCGGCGCACGAGTTGCGTACCCCGCTGGCCGTGCAGCGCACCCTGATCGAAGTCGGACTCGGGCGAGCCACCACACCGGACAAACTCGACCTCGTCACCGCGCAGCTGCTGCAGACCAACGAGCGCAACGAACGCCTCATCGAGGGACTGCTCGTGCTCAGCGAGTGCGACCGCGGCCTGACCGCCCGAGTGCCGTTACGGCTCGACACCATCGTGGACACGATCCTGGACGATTACGAGGCGCGGGCCGCCGAGGCCGAGGTGACGATCACCCGCACGCTCGAGCCGCGCGTGGTCCGCGGTGAACGGGTGCTGCTCGAACGCCTGGTCACCAACCTGGTCCAGAACGCCGTCAAGTACAACCGGCCGGGCGGCACGATCGAGGTGACGGTCGGGGCGCGGCCGGCGCTGACCGTGGTCAACACCGGCGACGACGTCCCGAAGGAGGCGGTGGTCGGACTCTTCGAGCCGTTCCGCCGCCTCTCCGGAACGCGGATCGACCACAGCGGTGGCGCGGGCCTGGGCCTCGCCATCGTCCGGGCGATCACGCGGGCTCACGACGGGGTCATCTCCGCGCACTCCACCGGCAGGGACGGGCTGCGGGTCGAGGTCTCCTTCGGCGACTCCACCGAGTAGTGGATCCGCGGCACCCGCGTGCCGATCCCGGTGAGGATCTCGTGCGGGTTCGTCTCGGCCCACTCGGCCCATTCGGCGACCGTCGGTTCACCGTTCTCACCGGACCCGAAGATCACCACGCGGTCGCCGGCCACCACCGGGTGGTCACCGGCATCGACCACGACCTGGTCCATGGCGACGCGGCCCACGATCGGGCAGCGCAACCCGCCGATCGAGACCCAGCCCCGCCCGCCGGTGCGCCGCGGGACACCGTCGGCATAGCCGGCCGGGACCAGGGCCAGTGTGGTGTCCCGGTCGGTGACGTGCTCGGGGCCGTAGGACACCCCGGTGCCGGGGCCGACCCGCTTGGTCAGGATGACCGTCGACTCCAGCGTCATGGCGGGACGCAGGCCGAAGACCCGGCCCGGCACCGGCTCGACGCCGTAGATCGCGATGCCCGGGCGCACCAGATCGAAATGAGCCGCGGGGACCTGCAGCGCCGCCGCTGAGTTGGCCATGTGGATCAGGGGCGGGTCGATGTCCGCGGAACGGGACTTGGCGCGGATCCGGGCGAACGTCTCCAGCTGCCGGTGCAGGCCCGGGTCCGACGGGTCCTCGGCGTTCGCGAGGTGGGACCAGACGGCTCGGATCTCGATCAGGCCGGCGGCGCGGAGGCGTACGGCTGTCTCGATCATCTCGGGCCACTCCGCCTCGGTGGCGCCACCGCGTGAGAGACCGGTGTCGGCCTTGAGGTGCACCGATGCCGGCCGGCCGACGCGTTTCGCGGCCCGGCCGAGGGTCTCCAGCGCCGCGATCGAGGAGGCCGACACGTCGACGTCGGCGAGCAGCGCCTCGTCCATCGTCTCGAACGGGGCGTACAGCCACATCAGGATCGGCGCCGTGATCCCTGCCGACCGCAGCTCCAGCGCCTCCTGCAGGGACGTGACGCCGAGCCAGGACGCGCCGTGGGCGAGGGTCGCCCCGGCGACCTGGACCGCACCGTGGCCGAAGCCGTCGGCCTTGACCACGGCCATCAGCCCCGCGCCCGCCGCGGCGCGGGCCAGGAGCCGGGTGTTGTGCCCGATCGCGTCGAGATCGATCAGCGCCCGGGTCATGGCCGCCGACGTCACGACCGATTCGCGCGGGTCAGTGCGGTTTCCAGCAACCGGTCGAGCAGCTGCGAATAGCTGAGGCCGGCCACCCGCCACATCTGCGGGAACTGGGACAGCTCGGTGAACCCGGGCATCGTGTTGACCTCGTTCAGCACCGGGACGGCCGTACCGTCGACCTCGGCCAGGAAGAAGTCGACCCGCAGCAGACCGGCACAGCCCAGGATCCCGAAGATCCGCCGCGCGGCGTCGGCGAGCTGGTCGCGATGCTCGTCCGCGATCTCGGCGGGGATGGTGAACTGGGCCAGGCCGGAGGTGTACTTGGCGTCGAAGTCGAAGAAGCCCTCGGAGCCCTTGAGGTTGATCTCCAGGGCCGGGCCGACCTCGACCTCGCCGTCCGGGCGCTGCAGCACCGCCAGGTCGATCTCGCGACCCACGATCGCGGCCTCCACCAGTACCTTGCTGTCGTGCTCCTTGGCGTGGGCGACCGCGCGGGGCAGGTCGTCCCAGTCGTCGACCCGGGAGACGCCGACGCTGGAGCCGCTGCGCACCGGCTTCACGAACACCGGGAGGCCGAGGCGGTCGCGGTCGGCGGGGGAGACCTCACTCTCACCGTCGCGCAGCACCACGCCGTCGGCCACCGCGATGCCCTCGGCGGCGACGAGCTTCTTGGTGAACTCCTTGTCCATCGACGCGGCGCTGGCCAGCACGCCACTGCCGACGTACGGGACACCGGCCAGGTCGAGCAGCGCCTGGATGGTTCCGTCCTCGCCATACGGCCCGTGCAGACAGGGGAAGGTGACGTCGACGGACTTCAGCACGTCGAGCGCGGCCGAGATGCTGACCAGCGGCGAGACGTCCTCGTCGACCAGGCCGGCACCCGAGACGATGGCGTCGGCGGTCTCCGGGCCGGTGTCCGATCCGACCTGCCAGCGGCCGTCCCGTGCGATGCGGATCGGTACGACCTCGTAACGGGACCGGTCGAGGAATCGGAACACGGACGCGGCCGAGCGGCACGACACCTCGTGCTCCGAGCTCCGGCCTCCGAAGATCACCGCGGCCCGTACCTTGGAACTCTGCATCCTGACATCTTGCGGCATCGCCCATCCGGTGATCGTCAGGGATGCCCTTATACTTTCCTTAAATCCGGCTAATCAGACAAAACGCACATAGGGTCGGTGTGCCACTTGCTTCGGAATCGAATCCCCGTCGGGTGCTGCGAAATGTTCCCGAAACATTGACCGCGGTCGCAATTCAGGCTTTACGTCGCTTCCGCAGTATGGGTCACAAGACGGACTTTCTTAACAGGACTGCTGGTCGCAGGGCATCTGCGCGATTCGCGACCGTACAAAAGCGAACAATGCGCTACGGAGAAAGCCGCGAACCCGACCATCCGCCATTGCCTTTCCGTTACCTTACTGAGAATCATTCGTCACCGGCGATATCTACGCTGCGGCGGATCAACTTCCTTCGGAGGGTCAACCTCGATGCGTTCTTACATACGCAGCGTGGATGACGCCGGACGCCTCCTCCCCGTACCGAGAACCCCTGCGGTTCTCCGTGCGCTGGGTGCTGCCGTCCTGGCGACCACGCTCGGTCTCAGCCTCACCGGCCCCGTCTCCGCTGCGACGGACGTCCCGTTCATCAGCGAGATCCACTACGACAACACGGGCACTGACAGCGGCGAGGCCGTTGAGATCGAGGCCCCGGTCGGGTACGACCTGAGCGGCTGGCAGCTCTACCTCTACAACGGCAACGGCGGCGCCACCTACACGCCGATCACCACGCTCAGCGGTGTCGTCTCGGCATCCGGTGTGCAGACGTACGCCATCAGCGGCCTGCAGAACGGCGCGCCGGACGGCCTCGCCCTGGTGAAGCCGGACGGTACGGTCGCCGAGTTCCTCAGCTACGAGGGCGCGTTCACCGCGACCAACGGCCCCGCGGCCGGCGCCACGAGCGTCGACATCGGAGTGTCCGAGCCGGACACCACTCCGGCCGGTCAGTCGCTGCAGAAGGTCGACGGCGTCTGGCAGGCGCCGAAGGCGAGCACCTTCGGCACGCTGAACAGCGCTACCACCCCGGAGGAGCCCGAGGAGCCGGAGCCCGGTACCGGCTGCACCACCGCGGTGACCCACACGATCGCCCAGGTGCAGGGCACCGGCACGGCGACCGGCCTGGCCGGCTCGATCGTCACCGTCGAGGGCGTCGTCACCGCAGACCACCGCACCGGCGGTTACAACGGCGTCTACATCCAGACGGCCGGCAGCGGCGGCGACCGCCCGGTCACCGCGGGCACCGCGTCGGACGGCATCTTCGTCTACCTGACCTCGAACACCGCGAACCACCCGGTGGTGGCGGTCGGAGACACGATCCGGGTCACCGGCACGGTCAGCGAGTTCAACGCGCTCACCCAGATCACCATCGGTGCGAAGGCCGACGTCCAGGTCTGCTCGACCGGAACGACCCTGCCCGCCCCGGTGCCGCTGGCCCTGCCGCTGAGCGACGAGGCGCGGGAGGCCGCCGAGGGCATGCTGGTCGCCCCGGTCGGCACATTCACCGTCTCGGACGTCTACAACACCAACCGGTACGGCGAGATCATCCTGGCCGCAGGCAGCGCCCCGGCCCGGATCCCGACCGACGTGGCTCGGCCCGGCAGTGACGCGGCCCTGCAGCTGAAGGCCGCCAACAAGGCCGGCCGGATCCTGCTCGACGACGGCAAGACCACCAACCTGGCGTCGGCCGGCATCGCCCCGCCGTACATCTCCAAGGCCGAGCCCACGCGGGTCGGCGACACCGTGGAGAAGTTCGGCGCGAGCGTGCTGAGCTACGGCTTCAGCGAGTGGCGCCTGCAGCCGTCGGCCCCGGTCGACGCGACCACCCCGGCGATCTCGCGCACCACGTTCAAGGCCACCAACGCGCGGACCGCCGCGCCGGCGAACGTCGGCGGTGACATCAAGGTCGCCAGCTTCAACGTGTTGAACTACTTCGTCCACTTCGGTGGCGAGGCGCGCGGCGCGACCGACGAGGCCGCCAAGGAGAAGCAGGAAGCGAAGATCGTCTCGGCGATCAGCGCCCTGGACGCCGACGTCGTCGCGCTCATGGAGATCGAGAACTCGGTCCGCTTCGAGGCCGTCGAGACCCAGCTGGCGCTCAAGACGCTGGTCGGCGAGCTCAACGCGGTCGACGGCGCGGGCACCTGGGACTACGTCCGCTCGCCCGCCGAGCTGCCGGCTCCGGAGCAGCAGGACGTCATCACCAGCGCGATCATCTACAAGCCGGCCGCGGCCACGCCGAAGGGCGCGTCGAAGTCGATCAACGACGAGACGGTCTGGGGCAACGCCCGCGAGCCGATCGCGCAGACCTTCACCTCGGGCAGCATCGACTTCACCGTGGTGGCGAACCACTTCAAGTCGAAGAGCGCCTCGGTCACCCCGACCGGCGACAACGTCGACACCGGTGACGGGCAGGGTGCCTACAACGGCGACCGGATCCGGCAGGCGAACTCGCTGGCGACCTTCGTCGAGGGCCTCGGCACCGACAAGGTGATCCTGCTGGGCGACTTCAACGCGTACGGCCAGGAGGACCCGCTCAAGGTCCTCTACGACAAGGGCTACAGCGACGCGCACAACACGTTCGCGCCGGACAAGTCCTCGTACGTCTTCGGCGGCGAGTCCGGCTCGCTGGACCACGCCCTGGTCACCGGCGAGTTCGCGAAGCGGATCACCGGTGTCGACATCTGGAACATCAACTCGGTCGAGTCGTTCGCCTTCGAGTACGACGGCTTCGCGCCGTTCTACGAGGACGGCCCGTTCCGTTCCAGCGACCACGACCCGGTCGTCGTGGGCCTGGAGACCGGGCTGGGCGGCCCGGTGAACCTGCAGCTGCTCAACATCAACGACTTCCACGGCCGGCTCGAGTCGCCGTCCACCGTCAACGGCCAGGCCGTCGGTGGCGCCGCTCAGCTCGTCGGGCTGGTCGACCAGCTGCGGGCCGCGAACCCGAACACCGCCTGGATCTCGGCCGGTGACAACATCGGCGCCTCCACGTTCATCTCAGCGATCGACAAGGACAACCCGACGATCGACGCGCTGAACGCGGGTGGCCTGGCCGTCTCCGCGGTCGGCAACCACGAGTTCGACCTGGGCTACGCCGACCTGGCCGGCCGGGTCACCGAGCGGGCGGACTTCCCGTTGCTGGGTGCGAACGTCTACAAGACGGACGGTCAGCGTGCGCTGCCCGCCTTCCACGTGCAGACGCTGGGCGGCGTCAAGGTCGGCTACATCGGTGTCGTCACCGAGCAGACCAAGTCGCTGGTCAACCCGGACGGCGTCCGCGAGATCGAGTTCCGCGACCCGATCGCCGAGGCGAACACCCTGGCCGCACAGCTCTCCGACGGCAACACCGCCAACGGCGAGGCCGACGTGCTGGTGCTCCTCGCCCACGAGGGTGCCGCCAGCGACAACATCACCTCGGCCGAGGCGCTGCAGGCGGACCCGGTCTTCGGGCCGTTCACCAAGGTGAGCGCCGAGATCGACGCCATCGTCAGCGGTCACACCCACCAGCCGTACGCCTTCCAGGTCCCGGTTCCCGGTGTGCCCGGCAAGACCCGCCCGGTCGTCCAGGCAGAGGACTACGGCGAAAAGCTCGGCAAGATCGGCCTGACCTACGACCCGGCCACCGGTGAGGTCACCGCCTCCACCGCCGAGCTGCTCACGGTCGCCGGTCATCCGTCGAACACCGCCGTCGCCGGCATCGTGGCCGCTGCCAAGGCCAACGCCACCGAGCTGGGCAAGGCCGAGCTCGGCAAGGTCACCGCGGACATTCTGCGGGCGTACACCAGCACCGGCGCCGAGAACCGTGGCGCCGAGTCGGTCCTCGGCAACTTCATCGCCGACGCGCAGCTGGACCAGACCAAGGACGCGGGTCGTGGCGGCGCTCAGATCGCCTTCATGAACCCGGGTGGTCTGCGGGCCGACATCAAGTACGGCACCGACGGTACGGTCACCTACTCGCAGGCCTTCGCGGTCCAGCCGTTCTCCAACGACGTGGTGACGCGGACCCTGACCGGCAAGCAGATCAAGGGCGCGCTGGAGGAGCAGTGGCAGCCGGCCGGTGCGGCGCGGCCGTACCTGCACCTGGGCGTCTCGAAGGGTTTCACCTACTCCTTCGACGCGAGCCAGCCGCAGGGCAGCCGCATCATCCCGTCGTCGATCAAGCTGAACGGGGTCGTCATCGACCCGGACGGCACATACCGGGTGACGACGAACTCGTTCCTCGCCGGTGGCGGGGACAACTTCCCGTCGCTGGTCAGCAAGATCGGCGTGGTCACCACCGGTGACAACGACCTGACCATGCTGGTGAACTACTTCGCCCAGAACACCCCGATCACCGCCGACCCGGCGCCGCGGGCCACCGCGGGCAAGCTGGACGCCGCCGCCCCGACGGGCACCTACGCCCTGAACACGGCCGCGATCTGGCCGGGCCAGGCGGTGACGCTGACCGAGTCCGCACTCGACGACGACGTCAGCGACAACGCGAAGATCGTCCGGGTCGTCAACTGGGGTGACGGCAGCGCCGCACAGACACTGGCGGCCGGTACGACCTCCGCGACGCACACCTACGCCGCGGCGGGCAGCTTCAAGGTGACCGTCACGCTGACCGACGAGGTCGGCAACAGCGGTGCGGCAGCCTTCGACGGGGCGTCCACGGTCGTGGTGGCGGCGCAGGCCGGCACTTACCGGCTGGACAAGAACGCGATCTGGGCGTCGCAGTCGGTCGCCCTCACCCCGGCCGGCGTCACCGGCGCCACCGAGCTGACGGTGAACTGGGGCGACGGCACCTCTGTCGAGGCCCCGGCGACCGGGTCGGTGTCGCACGTCTACACCAAGGCGGGGATCTTCCAGGTCAAGGTCACCCCGTCGAACCCGGCGGGCGCCGGTAAGACGGTCGCCGTCGGCTACGTCGTCGTGGTGCCGGACTGCATCGCTCCGGAGATCCGGCTGAACGAGCCGCGTGACGAGGAGTACGCCTCGGCGTGGAAGACGCTGACCGGCTCGGCGTTCGACCTGGGTGTCGGTGTCGACGCCGCGAAGGCCAAGGTCGTCCAGGAGCGGAGCGGCAAGTGGTACTACTACGCCGCCGGCAAGTGGACCAAGGCGAGCTCGGAGCGGGACGCCGAGGCCAAGGCCGCGGTGCTCAGCGGCGCGCCGGACGCCAAGGGCGGCTGGAGCATCGCCCTGACCGGTGTCGAGAAGGGCAAGCTGCAGATCAGCTACTGGGCTGAGGACAAGGTCGGCAACGACTCCAAGGTCCGGGTGCACATCGCCCGCGTCACCAGGTAACAACAGCAGCTAGGAGGGGCCCTCGCCGTCCGGCGGGGGCCCTTTCGTGTGTGTTCAGATCAATACAATCCATTGACGTACGTTGACTCACCCGCTCGTGGCAAGCGAGGGTATCGCATACATCTCCCATAGATCTGAAGGGTATGCGATGCTCGCCAAGAGAGCCGGTGCGGCGCTGCTCAGCGCCGTCGCCGTGACCGCGATCGGCACGGCCGCGCCCGCCGCGGCCGTCACCGCCACCAACTCCGTGCTGGCCTGGTACGACACCACGGCCGCCGCGGTCGCCGCCGGTGGAGCGGCCACCCAGGTGACCAACAGCCGCACCTGGGCGATCGGCTGGCTCGCCGCCGCCCGGGCGCAGAACGGCTCCCGGAACGCCGCCTACCAGCGCGCCGCCCTCGCCGGCGCGGTCCACCAGACCCTGATCGCGCTGACCCCGTCCCAGGCCGGCGCCGTCGACACCGCGCTCGCCAACGACCTGGCCGGCATCCCGGACGGGCACGCCAAGGCCCGGGGTCTGGTCGCCGGCCGTGAGGCGGCGACCCGCCTGCTCGCCGAGCGGACCGGCGACGGCCTCGACACGGCCTCGGTGAACACGCCGTACCCGGTCCCGGCCGCTGCGCCCGGCATCTGGCAGCCCACCCCGCCCGCGTTCGCGCCCGCAACCCAGTACGGCAACCGTGTGGCCCGGCCGTTCGCCCTGCGCAGCGCCGGCCAGTTCCGTCCGGCTCCGCCGCCGGCCCTCGGTTCGGCCCGTCAGCAGCGCGACCTCGCCGAGGTCAAGGCGTACGGCGCCGCGACCAGCACGGTCCGCACCCAGGCGCAGACCGACACCGCCACGTTCTGGCTCGGCTCGTCGTTCGTGCTCTACACCCCGATCCTGCGGGCCGCCGTCGAGCAGTCGCGCGGCTCGCTGGCCGATCGGGTCCGGCTCGTCGCCCTGTTCCATGTGGCCTCGGTGGACACTCAGATCGCCACGTCCGATGCCAAGTACGCCTACCAGTTGTGGCGTCCGGTGACGGCGATCCGGGCCGGCGGCGACGCGGACTGGCTGCCGCTGCACACCACCCCGGCGCACCCGGACTACCCGAGCGGGCACAACACCTACTCCGGTTCGGCCGAGCAGATCCTGACCGCGCTGTTCGGACCGAGAGCGCGTAGCCCGTACACCATTCCCAGCCCGAGCGCCCCCGGTGTGACGCGCACCTACACCGACTGGAAGGTGCCGAGTCTGGAGAACGTGGACGCCCGCGTCTGGTCCGGCATCCACACCCGTGCCGCGGACGAGGCCGGTATCGAACTCGGCAAGGACGTGGCCCGCAACACGCTCCGCAACGCCCGCGCACTGATTGCCGGATAACGTTTCGGTCAGTAATACGGCCGGCGCCCGCGCGTCGGCCGTACTACGTGGTGTAACCGGTATCTTGATCACCGGCGGACCGCGGGGAGGACGTATGGACGCTCGGCCGAATCGATCTACTTGGATTGTTTTCTTCGTCGGACTCGCGGTTCTCGTTCTCGGTTTGGTCCTTTTTGTCAGTGCTGACACCGGGTGTGGTGCCACTGAGGTGCGCGCGGGCAATCAGTGTGTGACCTACGGTGATGGTGGTGGTGTCACTCGCGCGATCGGTGAACAGAGCACCCACCCGGCCGCGCTGCCCGGGATCGTCCTCGGCGGTCTGCTGGCCGCGGCCGCCGCGTGGCTGCTGTTCTTCGCCGACCGCTCGGTCCGTCCGGCGACCGGGGTCGGAGACCGGATCGAACTGGCCCGGCGGCACGGCTGGCGGTTCCTCGACGTCGACCCCGGCCTGCTCGCCGACTGGGGCGACAATCCCGACTTCGACGCCGGCCAGCCGGCGTACGCGGTGCTGCGTGGTTTCCTCGACGACCTGGAGTTCGTGGTCTTCGACTTCCGCCGGCCGGGCACCGGCGCGACCGGCACGGCCTGGATCGTCTACCTGCCGCAGCCGTCGTGGTCGTTCGTCGAGTGGGCGACGACCCAGCAGCCGCTGTACCGCCGCCCGCTCCACAAGGTCGGGGTCCGCCCCGACGCGATCGTCGACATCGGTCGTGAGCAGCACCGCTCCACCGAGCCGGACGCGGTCCTGCGTCAGGTCCGCGCCCTGGCAGGGATCGTCCGCCGGTTCGAGTCTCAGGCCGCGGCCAGCTCCTGAACCTCCGCCGGCGGCTCCTCCTGGCGGATGGTCAGCGACGAACCCTCGACGTCCACGTCCGGCAGCAGCCGGTCGAGCCAGCGGGGCAGCCACCAGGCGGATCGTCCGAGCAGGCTGAGCACGGCCGGGACGATGGTCATGCGGACGAGGAAGGCGTCGACGGCGACGCCGAAGGCCAGGGCGAAGCCGAGGCTCTTGATGATGGTGTCGTCGGCGAGGATGAATCCGGCGAAGACGCTCATCATGATGAGGGCGGCGGCGGTGACCACCCGGGCACCGTGGCGCATGCCGCTGATGATGGCGGGGTTCGGTTCGGCGCCGTGGACGAACTCCTCGCGGGTGCGGGTGACGAGGAAGACCTCGTAGTCCATGGCGAGGCCGAACAGGATCCCGATCAGGAAGATCGGCATGATGCTCACGATCGGCCCGGTCGACTCCAGTCCGATCAGTCCCGCGAGGTGCCCGTTCTGGAACACCGCGACCAGCGCGCCGAAGGCCGCGGCCACCGAGAGCAGAAATCCGACGGTCGCCTTGATCGGTACCAGGATGCTGCGGAACACGAGCATGAGCAGGACGAACGCGAGGCCGACGACGATCGCCAGGTACGGGATCAGGGCCGAGGTGAGCCTGTCGGACACATCGATGTTGATAGCCGTGGTGCCGGTGACGGCGAGCGACGCGATACCGAGCGCACGGATGTCGTGCACGAGCTGCTTGGTCGCCTCACTGGTCGGCGCGCTGGCCGGGATGACGGTCAGCATCGCGGTGTCCCCCGAGGGTGCGACCACCGGCGGCGTGACCATGACGACGTCGGAGAGCCCGCTCACGGCCTGCTGGGCGGCGGCGGCCACACCGGCGTCGGCGACCAGGATCAGCGGTCCGTTGAAACCCGGACCAAAACCAAGGGCGAGTTGGTCGTACGCCCTGCGCTGCGTCGAATCGACGGCGGCGGTGCTGTCGTCCGGCAGGGCGAGGCGAAGATCCGTGGCGGGGATCGCGACCGCGCCGATCACGCCGAGCGAGACGACCAGGGCCACCCAGCGGTGCCGCAGCACACCTCGCGCCCAGCGCTCGCCGAACGGAGCCCCCGGCTTGCGCGCGGGCCGGGGGTACAGCCGCCGACCGGCGAAACCGAGAACGGCGGGCACGAAAGTGAGTGTCACCAGCACCGCGACGGCGACCGTGCCGGCCGCGGCCAGGCCCATGGCGGTCAGGAACGGGATGCCGGTGACCGACAGGGCGGCCAGCGCGATGACCACGGTCAGCCCGGCGAACACAACCGCCGACCCGGCCGTGCCGACCGCGCGACCGGCGGCCTCCTCGTCGTCGTGCTCGGCCAGCTCGTGCCGGTAGCGCGAGACCACGAACAGCGCGTAGTCGATCCCGACCGCCAGGCCCAGCATGGTGGCCAGCGCCGACGTCGACGAGGACAGGTCGAAGAAACCGGTCGCGATCTGGATGGCGAGCATCCCGGCGCCCACGCCGATCATGGCGGTGAGCAGCGGCAGGCCGGCCGCGACCAGGGAGCCGAAGGTGATCACCAGGACCAGGGCGGCGACCGCGATGCCGATCGTCTCGGCGGCGTGACTCTCCTCGTTGTTCCGGGTCGCCTCACCGGAGAACGCGACACCGACACCCTCGCCGGCCTCGACCGCGAGCAGGGCGTCGCGGGAGGCGGTCGTGACGTCGCCGGCCGCGACCGAGTAGGAGACCGCCGCGTACGCGGTCCGCTGATCGGCCGAGAACACCGGATCCGCCACGGCGGCGACCTGCGGGATCCTCTTCAGCTCGGCGACAACACCGGCCAGGCCGTCCGCTGTCATGGCCGTACCGCTGGTGAAGACCACCTTGGCCTCGGCGCCGCCGGACCCGCTGCCGAACTTCTCGGCGAGAACATCGAGCGCCCGCGAGGACTCGCTGCCCGGAATCGTGAACTCGCCCGTGGTCGGCCCGGACAGGGTCGCCGACCCCACGCCGAGCAGGGCCAGAACGGTCATCCAGATCGCGAGGGTGAACCGGCGGCGCCGGAACGAGAACCGGCCCAGCCGGTACAGCAGGGTCGCCACTGGTGTCTCCTCCTGAGGACGCCGGATCTACCGAGCTGTCCCATCGGACGAAACACGTGGAGGATGAGGGCCTCAGGAGTGACGGTAAGCGCGCTCAGCCCGCTGCCGGCGCAACCGGTAGACGGCTGTGGACAGCGTGATCACGGCCCAGGTCGCGACGATCGAGGTGGCGATCCACCAGCCGACCACACCGAGAACGACAGCGGTGACAGTTATCACAGCAGCGAGGATGAACAGTGGCAGCGGAGGGCGACCGGTCGGTGACACGCTGAAGTTTCCGCCGCCCATGCGGGCCGCGAAGTCGGGGTCGTCGCGCCTGAGCTGGCGTTCGAGCTGAGCAAGCCGCCGGGTGTCCTCTTTGCTGAGCATGTCCGCCACCTTCCGGTCCGCCTCGCCGGTGAAGCAGTGATCGAGAGCGATCTCGATCACAGTCCCCATTGTTACCGCTGGGTTGCCGCTGTGATACAGCCCTGTGTGCCGATTTTTCGGTCCGTTCCGTTCCGGACACCAAGACCTGTAGAAATCCCTCGACATGGGGTACAACGGATCGGTTGATCAGCGATGACGGCGCTACATGAAGTAGCGATTCGGTAGCTCAGGGTTGCAAATTGGTGCGGGCCCTGTGGGTCCGAATCGGACCCACAGGGCGGCCCGTCTCTACACGGCGCGGCGCTTGGCGGCGGCCGCGGCCAGCCTCTCCAAGACGCTCACCGTCGCGTCCCAGCCCATGCAGGCATCGGTGACCGACTGGCCGTACGTCAGCTCGCCGCCCAGATCCTGCCGGCCCGGCTCCAGGAAACTCTCCAGCATCACGCCACTGATCGCCCGGTTGCCGGACTCCATCTGCTGCGCGATGTCCTCGGCCACGATCGGCTGCCGGTTGTGGTCCTTGCTGCTGTTGCCGTGCGAGCAGTCGATCACCAGACGCTCGGGCAGGCCCGCCTTGCGCAGCAGCGCCAGCGACGACTCGACTTCCTCGGCGCTGTAGTTCGGCTTGCCGCCGCCGCCGCGCAGCACCAGGTGGCAGTCCGGGTTGCCGGCCGTGTGCAGGATCGCCGGGGTGCCCGAGTAGTCGATGCCGGGGAAGACGTGTTTCGCCTCGGCGGCCTGGATGGCGTCGACCGCGGTCGCGACGCTGCCGTCGGGGCGGTTCTTCATGCCGATCGGCATCGACAGGCCGGACGACAGCTGACGGTGGACCTGCGACTCGACGGTCCGGGCACCGATCGCGCCCCAGGCCACCGTGTCGGCGATGTACTGCGGGGTGATCGGGTCGAGGAACTCCACGGCCACCGGCAGGCCCCGCTGGACGACCTCGAGCAGCAGCTTGCGGGCGATCCGCAGGCCGGTGCCGACGTCACCCGAGCCGTCCAGGGCCGGGTCCATGATCAGGCCCTTCCAGCCGACCGTGGAGCGCGGCTTCTCGAAGTACACCCGCATCACGATCAGCAGGTCCTCGCTGAGCCGTTCGGCCTCGAGTTTCAGGCGGTCGGCGTATTCACCGGCGGCCTCGGGATCGTGCACGGAACACGGTCCGACGACCACGATCAGGCGCTGATCTCGGCCGTTCAGCACGTCCTCGACCTGCTTACGGCCGGCCAGCACGGTGTCGTGCAATTCGGAGGTCAGGGGCAGCTCGTGGTGGAGCAGGGCCGGGCTCATCAGCGGTACGACCTTCTCGATCCGCTGGTCACGGACGCGCTGCACCTCTGGGGCGGTCATGGCGATTTCTCTCCTTCGACCGGCCCTGGGTCAGAGCCGGTTTGCTCGGGGCAAACAAAAAGGCAGCGACGTCGTCGCTGCCTCAGCCGGCTCTGGCGGGTGTCTCAGGTCATGCGGTCATGGCCGAGGCACCGGCGGGAGCCGGCCTCGTAAACCAATAGAACGACCAAGACGGAGACATGCCCGCCAGCATAGCGACTTCAGCCGACCGGATGCAGCATCTGCGGCCGCTGTTCAGCTGTTGGGACGACGGGCGGCGGGCCGAGGGGGAGCATCACGGTGAAAACGGTCTGGCCGGGACGGCTCTGCACGCCCACCTTGCCGCGGTGTGACGTGACGACGGCGTGCACGATCGACAGTCCGAGACCGGTGCTGCCGGCCGCCCGCGAACGGGAGCTGTCCCCACGGGAGAAACGCTCGAAGATCCGCGGCACCACGTCCGGCTGGATGCCCGGACCGTTGTCGATCACCTGGATCACCGCGGCGTTCGGCACGGCACCCACCTTGACCGTCACGGTCGAACCCTCCGGGGTGTGGGTCCGCGCGTTGGCCAGCAGGTTCGCCACCACCTGATGCAGGCGGGCGCCGTCGCCGATCACGGTGACCGGCTCGTCCGGCAGATCCAGCTGCCAGTAGTGGCCCGGTCCGGCGGCGTGCGCGTCACTGGTGGCGTCGACGGCGAGCATCGTGAGGTCGACCGGGTCCTGGGCGAGGGGGCGGCCGGCGTCCAGGCGGGCCAGCAGCAGCAGGTCCTCGACCAGAGCGGTCATCCGCTTGGCTTCCGACTCGACCCGGTTCAGGACATGCGAGATCTCATCCGGTACGGGCTGACGGCTGCGGCGACTGAGCTCGGCGTACCCGCGAATCGCGGCCAGAGGGGTGCGCAGCTCGTGGCTGGCGTCCGCGACGAACTGGCGTACCTGCATCTCGGACGCGTGCCGGGCCTCCAGAGCGTTGCCGACGTGGTCGAGCATCCGGTTCAGGGCGGCGCCGACCTGGCCGACCTCGGTGCGCGGGTCGGTGTCGGACTCGGGTACCCGCTGCGCGAGCCGGACCTCCCCGGCGTCGAGCTTCAGCTCGGACACCCGCGTCGCGGTCGCCGCGACCCGATCGAGAGGCTTGAGCGTACGGCGGACGATGAGCGCTCCACCCCAACCCGCGATCAGCAGAGACCCGACGATCACGCACCCGGTGAACGCCGCCACCGTGACCAGCGTGGAGTTGACCTCGTCCAGCGGGAGCCCGATGTACTGGATGCCGCCGTCGGACTTCATCGTGGCCATCACCCGGTACTGGGGGAGATCGCCGCCGAGGTTGACGTCGGCCGCGGCGCCGTTCTTCGGTACCTCGCTGCGTATCGCCTCGATGGCGGTGGCGGTGAGTCCTTCGAAGTCGTTGTCCGGCGAGCCCTGCGTTCCCACCACCCGGAAGCCCGTGATGGTGCCGTCACCGGTCACCGAGATCATGATCGAGTTCTCGCGGAGGCTGCTCGGCGGCTTGTTGCCGTTCGAGCTGTTGCCGTTCGGGATGTTGTCGGGCTTGTCGAGCGGGGGGTATCCCTTGCCTCCGAATCCCCGCAACCTGTTCGACAGTTCCACCAGATCGGCGTCGATCTGCTGGTGCAGCGATTTGTAGAGGTAAAGCTCGGCAGTGCCGCCGACGACCAGGCCCAGTACGGTGAGCAGGCTGATCATGATGGCGACGATCCGGGTGCGCAGCGGCCAGCTCGCGGGGCTGCGCCAGCGAGCGGGACGCTGGGGTCGGGTCGTGGCGGCGGAACGCATGAGTCAGTCGGCCGGCTTCAGGACATAGCCGGCACCCCGCATGGTGTGGATCATCGGCGCGCGGCCGGCGTCGATCTTCTTGCGCAGGTACGAGATGTACAGCTCGACCACGTTCGCCTGCCCTCCGAAGTCGTAGTTCCAGACGCGGTCCAGGATCTGCGGCTTGCTGAGCACCCGCCGCGGGTTGCGCATGAGGTAGCGGAGCAGCTCGAACTCGGTCGCGGTCAGCGTGATCAGGTCACCGCTGCGGCGCACCTCGTGCGAGTCCTCGTCGAGGGTCAGGTCACCGACGACGAGCTGCGACTCGGTACGCATCGGCGCATGCCCCATCCGCCGCATCAGACCGCGCAGGCGGGCCACCACCTCTTCCAGGCTGAACGGCTTGGTCACGTAGTCGTCGCCGCCCGCGGTGAGTCCGGTGATCCGGTCCTCGACCGAGTCCTTGGCGGTGAGGAACAGGACCGGCACCTCGGGGGACTCGCCGCGCAGCCGGCGCAGCACCTCGAGGCCGTCGATGTCGGGCAGCATCATGTCGAGGACGACGGCGTCGGGGCGGAAGTCGCGCGCGGTCCGGACGGCGGTCATGCCGTCGCCGGCGCTGCGCACGTCCCACCCCTCGTAGCGCAGGGCCATCGAGAGCAGTTCGGCCAGTGTGGGTTCGTCGTCCACCACGAGCACCCGGACCGGGGTGCCGTCGGGCCGCCGGAGCTCGGTGCCGGGTTCTGCGTTCGCCATCGTCATGCCCCCACTGTGGTGCCTGACGCTCAGCGCCGGCTTTCCGTTTCCTGTGTACCAGCTGTGACCCGAAGGTCATTCCCGGCTGTGTCGTACCGCTGTCTCGACGCCGTCTGAGACAGCGGTACGACACAGCTGGGTCACGGGCTCCGCAGATGACCGGACGTCATGGTCTTCGGCACGGTGAATGAGATCCATGAGGATCCCGGCGGACGGAGTGGCGCGGGCAACCGTACTGACAAAAGCGACATACTGCACTTATGGTTCTTGGGCGCCGACTCGTGGCGGTGTTCGCCGCGCTCGTCCTGTCATTGATACTCCCCGCCGCGTCGTCGGTGCGGGGCGACCGATCCGAGCCGGGCAGGCCCGAGAGCGCCGCCGGCCCGCACGAACTGCCCGGAGCCGGATTGAGCCCGATGCTGCTCGCCGCGATCGGCGGCTACCTGCTGACGGGCGGCCTGGCTCTGCTCCTGCTCCGCCGCTGAGCCCCGGGGGGATCTTCACCCGTTTGTCGAGCAACCTCGATCCGCGGAACACTCGATGTCCGGCCGATGTTGTGCAAGCGTTGGTCAAAGTCGCGGCGCGAGCGTGAGGAGCGTGCACGTGGATCTTCTCGAGGACTACCGCAGGGCCACCTTCTTCTTCGAGTCGGGCGATCCGCTCGGCGCCGCCAAGCTGCTGGAGCCGATCGTCGAGGCCGAGCCGCACAACACCGCGGTACGACAGTTGCTGGCCCGGGCCTACTTCAACTCGGCGCAGCTGAATGGGGCGGAAGCCCAGCTCAGGGTACTGATCGAGCATGATCCCTCGGATCACTACGCACACCACGTGCTCGGCCGGACCCTGGAGAGGGCCGGCCGTTTTCGTGAGGCGCTGCCGCACCTGCGGCTGGCCGCCGCCATGAAGACGCAGACCGACTACCAGGAGGCGCTGCGCCGGGTCGAGACGTGGCTCGGCAAGAACAGCGCGGCGTAGGGTTCGGATCGTGAAACTGAAGCTGGACCTGCACGACATCTTCAACAAGGGTCACGAGATCGACCGCGCCCTGCGGGGGATCATCGACGAGGCGATCGCGAAGAAGGCGACCCTCGTCGAGATCATCCCCGGTAAGGGCAGCGGGGCTCTCAAGAAGAAGGTCCTGCGCTTCCTGGATCAGAAAGAGATCAAGCAGCTCTACCACCGGGTGGAGAAGGACGGCGACAACTGGGGCCGGCTCTTCATCCACTTCCGGTTCAACACACCTACCGGCCGTGGACGCGCTCGCGGCCGGTAGGCGTACGCCGTCAGAGGTTTGCGGCTTCAGAGGTTGTAGGTCTTGGCGACCGCGACCAGCTCGCTGCTGTGCGAACCGAGGACGCCCACCCCGGCCGGCCGAGGCCGGAAACCCGGCAGCGCGGACAGATCGTCACTGCCGTCCATTGCCCGGAAGGTGACCTTGCCGGTCTGGCGGACGGTGAGGGTGATCTCCACGCCGGTCTCCGGCGGCGCGTGGAAGACCAGACCCCATCCCGCCGGACCGCCCACGAGCGTACGACCGCCGACCGTGGCCGAGACGACCTCGGCCGACACGTGCAGCGTGGTGAACCGGGCCGTCCGCTGCGGGTCGAGCAGCAGCCGCATGGTCCGCTGATCGCCGCTGGCCGTCTCGGACTGCAGGGTCAGCGCCGGGGCCGGCAGCGTCGCGGCCTGCGCCGGACCGGTGAGCAACTCCTCGGCGCCGAACGCCGGCAGGGTGTCGGTGACCGTCGTCGGCGTCCCGGAGACGTAGCCGGCCGTCCACTCGTGCGGTTCGACCTCCTCGCTCAGCCAGCGGGCCGTGCCGTTGTCGGCGTCGAGCGCGTACATCAGATGGGTGAGCGCCGGGTGTTCCTCGTCGAACCGGTCGACGGCCAGTCCGGTCGCCGTGCACGCGATCGCCGCGACCACGGCGACCAGGCCGGGCAGGGCGCCGAGACGACGGGCCCGCAGCGCCTCCATGCCGCGGGCGCCATCGGGCGCCGGGTGGATCAGGTCGATCACCGGCAGCAGTGACAGGCCCAGCAGCACTGTCAGGAACGCGCCGACCCCGGCCATCGGCATTCCCAGCGCCGGGAACAGCATCAGCACGGTCGGCAGCAGGATGACGACCGGAACCACGGCACCGGCGATCAGGACGGCGGCGGCGATCCCGGGACGGGCACGGGTCGCGATCAGGGCGGAGACCGCGACGGCCAGGGCCGGCAGCGCGGCCAGGTAGGAGCCGCCGGGGGTGAACGCGGCCAGCACGATCCCGAACACGGCGAGCCACGTCAGGCCGCCCACGGCCAGGGCGGCCGGGCCGATCCGGCGGCGCAGCAGGGCGTACCAGATCAGGACCACGGCGGCGGCCAGGGTGATCACCGCGAGGCGATACCACATCGGACGGTACGGGTCGATCGGCAACCCGCCGTACTCCGGCCGGACCAGCACCAGCAACGCCCACAGGCCCTGCGCCAGCAACGGCGCCACCACGATCGGCAGCAGGGCCAGGCCGATGCCGGCGATCAGGCGCCGGCGCACCACCCAGCCCAGCGCGGCCACCGCCACCAGCGCGAGCGCGGCCAGCGGCCACACCAGCTCACCGGGGTAGCGCACCAGGAGACCGGGCACGGGGAAATAGGTGGCGTCGCCGCCGCGCTCCAGCGCGCCCAGGTCGAGAGCACCGAACTCCCGGGCCAGGGCCAGCGCGTTGTCCCCGTGATGCTGCAGGCTGTCGCGGTCCATCGTCTCGGGCTTGTCGGTCGGCGCGTGGTAGACGGCCGCCCCGTCGATGTAGGCGGTGTTCAGTCCCTGGAAGGAGTCGGTCTCCCGGAACGGGGTGAAGTCGGTGTCGTTCGGAAGCAACCGGTAGATCTCGACCGCGAACGACGTACCGACCGGGTACGGCACCTTCGCGTACGTCTCCACCAGCCGGGCGTTGCCGGTCGACGTCTCGAACATGATCGCCGGGCCGCTGCTGCCACGGGCCTCCAGGTTCAGCACCACGCCGCCGTCGCGGGCCAGCGGATGCTGCTCGACGAACGCCTTCGCCCCGCACAGGCAGGCCTCCTCGGCGTCGGTCAGCACCAGCACGACGTCGTTGCGTGGCCGCTCCCCGGAGGTCAGCGCCCGGGCCGTCTCCAGGATCGTCGACGTGCCCGCGCCGTCGTCGTTGGCGCCCGGCGCGACCTGTGCCGAGTCGTAGTGGGCGACCAGGAAGACGCGGCCGGTCGAGGCGGTGCCGGGAACCACCGCGACCACGTTGCGAACCCGCGCCAGGCCGGCGCCGCCCGCCGACGAGGACAGGCCGGCGCCCTGCTCGGACACCACGTCCTGCACCTCGGGCGACAGGCCCAGGGCGGTCAGGGTCGCGATCAGGTGCTCGCGTACCCGATCGTTGGCCGCGCTTCCCGCCGGGTGCGGGCTGGACGCGATGGTGCGTACCGTCTGAAATGCCCTTTCGGCACTGAACTCGCTCGCCGGCGCCGTGTCCGCACGCGCTGCGGGCGGCAGGATCGACCGGATCCCGGCGAGCCCGGCCAGTACCAGAACGGCCAGGACAGCGGCCGCCGCGAGACCGCGACGGGCCGGCCGGACGAGAGCTGAGTCACGCATGGGGACATCTAACAGTCCGGGCACGCCCGGCGGGTACCCCGAAGATCCATTGGGTCGTGCAATAGCGTTGTCCGGGTGACTACGCCGCTTGACCCAGCCGCCGTCATCGCGGAGTTCATCGACCGGGTGTCGCCGTACAACCCGCACCCGGACGTCGCTCCCGTTGCCGTCATCGGCGTGCGCACAGCGCTCGGCGAAGACGTCTTCACCCTCAGTGACCATGTCATCCGGGCGATGTGCCGGGCGCTGGAGTCCTATCGGGACCCGGAGGACCGCGGAAACTGCAGCAACTGCGGTGGCCGGCACCTCGACGAGAACCTGCACTGCCGGGACTGCGGGCAGCTGCACGGCATCCTCGGACAGGTCATCGCCGAGCACGCGCGGCGGGTGGCCGCCGCGGATGACGACTCCCCGTCATGATCGACTGCACCACAGCGAAGCAAGAGCCGGGAGAGCATGACGTTCCAGCTCAGCCAGCAGAAGTTGTGCAGGCGGGCCTTGTAGTCCACGATTTGCGGGTCACCTATGCGTCGAGTGGGGAATCGGAATGACGGAGCGGTCGCTCGCGCCCCGCAGATACGCGACGGAGCAGCTGGAACGGTTGCGGATTCTGCTCGTCGAGGACGACGAGGGCGACGCCTTCCTCGTCCGTGAGCTGCTCACCGAGGCTGGTGCTCCCTTCGATCTGACCGTCGCCACCAGCCTGCGCGAGGCACGCGGCCTGCTCACCGGCGTCGAGTGCGTGCTCCTCGACCTGGGCCTGCCGGACGCCGAGGGCATCGACGGTCTCCGCAAGCTCCTCTCGCTCGCCGGCACCGCCGCGGTCTGCGTGCTGACCGGCCGCTCCGACGAGCACCTCGGCGTGCAGGCGGTCGCCGAGGGCGCCCAGGACTACCTGGTCAAGGGCCAGGTCGACGGAGTCCTGCTGATCCGTTCCCTGCGGTACGCGGTCGAGCGGAAACGCGCCGACGAGAACGCCCGCCGGCTGCGTGAGGCGGAGCTGCGCGAAGCCGAGTCGGCCCGTCTCGAACGCGGTCTGCTGCCCAAACCGCTCAAGCGGGACGACTTCGGTCTGTCGGTGGAGCCGTTCTACCGGTCCGGCCGGGCCATGGGCCTGCTCGGCGGTGACTTCTACGACGTGGTGCAGGTCGGCGACGACCGGCTGCACGTGATCGTCGGTGACGTGTGCGGCCATGGCGTGGACGAGGCGGCCCTCGGGGTCGAGCTCCGGGTCGCCTGGCGTGCGCTGGTGCTGGCCGGGGTGCCCGAGGAGCAGGTGCTGCCCTCGCTCGAGCAGGTCCTGATGTCGGAGCGCAAGGCCCGCGAGGTGTTCGCCACGGTCGCCTCGGCGGTCGTCGACCTTCCGGCGAACCGGGCGACCGTCCGGGTGGCCGGCCATCCGCCGCCGATCGTCCTCTCGGCCGGCCGGGCCGCGCCGGTCGCCGTGCGTACCGGGATCGTGCTCGGGGTACGTCCCACTCCCACCCCGGCGACCGAGTTGGAGTTCGACGGACATGACTGGTCCCTGCTGATGTACACGGACGGACTGATCGAGGGCCGGACCGGCGTGGGCGAGGAACGACTCGATGTCGACGGCCTGTGCAACCTGCTCCACGAGCCGGACGCCCGCGGCCTGCCGCTGCCGGAGCTGCCCGGGTGGCTCGTGTCGCGTGCGGACCGGGACAACGGCGGCCCGCTCGCCGACGACGTGGCGATGCTGCTGATCTCCCGGGGCGGTGGCCGGTGAGCCGGTTCGGCATCAGCGGCTGGACGCTGCGCGCCCGGATCTTCGCGCTCTGCCTGGCCGCCGGTCTGCTGCTCGGCGGGCTCGGGTTGGCCGCGGCGTTCGCGGCGGCCGGCGCGAACAACGCGGTGGACGTCGTGCTCGACCGGGTCGGCCCGATGCGCGTGGCCGGTCAGAACCTGAGCACGGCCCTGGTCGACCAGGAGACCGGCGTCCGCGGCTATGCGATCAGCGGCCAGGCCAAGAGCCTGGAACCGTACGAGAGTGGCGTCACCGACGCGCAGGCGCGGATCGCCGACATCAGGAAGCTCCTGAAGCCCGGCGACCGGAAGATCCGCGCGTCCCTCGATCAGGTCGAGCAGCTCGCCGCCAAATGGCGGACCGAGGTGGCCGAGCCGCTCGTGCGGACGGTCCGGACCCAGGGCACCGAGGCGGCCCAGCAGCGGGTGGAGGCGATCGACACCCGCGATTTCGACCGGATCCGGGCCGCGGTCGACACCCTCCAGCTCGAGATCCAGATCTTGCGCGACACCTCCGCGGCGGTGGCCCGCGACTCCAGCGGCAACCTGGTGGCCGTCGAGATCGCCGCGGCGATCGTCATCCTGGTCACCGGCGTGATACTGCTGATCCTGCTGGACCGGCTGGTCAGCCGTCCGATCACCCACCTCGCCGGTCAGGTGCGGCAGGTGGCGGCCGGTGACTACGACCGGCACATCGACACCGCCTCGTACGGTTCGCCGGATCTGATCGGGCTGGCCGAGGACGTGGACCGGATGCGCCAGCAGATCGCGAGCGAGCTGAGCGAGGTACGCGCCGCCCGTCAACAGGTCGAGTGGATCAACCAGCAGCTCCAGTCCCAGGCCGAGGAACTGACCCGGTCCAATCGCGACCTCGAGCAGTTCGCCTACGTCGCCTCGCACGACCTGCAGGAGCCGCTGCGCAAGGTGGCCAGCTTCTGCCAGCTGCTGCAACGCCGTTACGCCGGCCAGCTGGACGACCGTGCCGACCAGTACATCGGGTTCGCGGTCGACGGCGCCCAGCGCATGCAGCGGCTGATCAACGACCTGCTGGCGTTCTCCCGGATCGGCCGGCTCACCAGCGGGTTCACCGACGTCGACCTGAACAAGGTGCTCGGCGACGTGAAGTCGCAGCTGGAGGCCCGGGCCGGCGAGGAAGCCGAGATCACCTGGTCCGGAGTGCCCACGGTGGAGGGCGAGGAGCCGCTGCTCACCACACTGTTCGTGAACCTGGTCGGCAACTCGCTCAAGTTCCGCCGCCCCGACGTGCCGCCGGTCATCACGATCACCGCCTCCCGTTCTCAAGAGGAATGGCGGATCAACGTACGCGACAACGGCATCGGTATCGAGGCCGAGTTCGCCGACAAGGTCTTCGTGATCTTCCAGCGCCTGCACGCGCGTGACGCCTATGAGGGGACCGGCATCGGACTGGCGATCGTCAAGAAGATCGTCGAATACCATGGCGGTCGGATCTGGCTGGACGTCGATGTGCCCGAGGGCGCGTCGATCTGGTTCACCCTGCCGGTGCTACCGGGCGCTGAGGAGCCGGATTCCGCCGAGGTTGAGGAGGTCACAGCGTGAGCGTGGAACGGGAGAACGGCACCCCGATCGAGGTGTTGCTCGTCGAGGACGATCCCGGCGACGTGCTGATGACCCAGGAGGCGTTCGAGGAGCACAAGGTCCGCAACCGGCTCAACGTCGTCTCCGACGGTGCCGAGGCGCTGTCCTACCTGCGGCGTGAAGGGCAGTACTCGGAGGCGGTCCGGCCCGACCTGATCCTGCTCGACCTCAACCTGCCGAAACGTGACGGCCGCGAGGTGCTCGCCGAGATCAAGAAGGACGCCGACCTGGGCCGGATCCCGGTCGTGGTGCTCACCACGTCGTCCGCTGACGAGGACATCCTGCGCAGCTACCAGCTGCACGCCAACGCGTACGTGACCAAGCCGGTCGACTTCGAGCGGTTCATCGCCGTGATCCGGCAGATCGACGAGTTCTTCGTCAGCGTCGTGAAGCTGCCGCCGCGTGCCTGATCGGGTTCTTGATCAGGTGGCCGAGCTGGTCCGTGAGGTGGCACACGCCGTCGTGCTGCCGAGGTTCCGTCGCCTGAGCGCCGACGAGGTGCACCAGAAGTCGCCGGGTGACCTGGTCACCATCGCCGACCAGGAGTCCGAGCGCGCGCTGACCCGCGGCCTGACCGCGCTGCTGCCCGGTTCCGTCGTCGTCGGCGAGGAGGCCGTGGCGGCCGACCCCAGCGTGCGCGATCGGCTCGGTGGCAGCGGTTCGGTCTGGGTGGTCGACCCGGTCGACGGCACGAACAATTTCGCGTCCGGGCGTACCCCCTTCTGTGTGATGGTCGCCCTGGTCCGTGACGGTGAGACGACCGCGTCCTGGGTCCTCGACGTGGTCGCCGACCAACTCACGGTCGCCGAGCTGGGCGCCGGCGTCTACCGGGACGGTTCGCGGGTCAAGGCTCGCACCGACGATCCCGGCGCGGCCGGTCTGCGCGGCGTGATCGCCCACAAATACTTCCCGGACGAGATGCGCGAACAGGTGCACGCGAACGCCGGCCGGCTCGGTGGTTACTCCGCCGGGCGGCACTGCGCGGGATACGAATACCCGGCCGTCGCGATCGACGAGCAGCAGTTCGCGATGTTCTGGCGGATCCTGCCGTGGGACCACGTGCCGGGCGCCCTGATCGTGCGTGAGGCCGGTGGGGTGGTGCGTCACCTCGACGGTGCCGAGCACCGGCCGCACGGGCACCAGCGGGGACTGCTGGCCGCCGCGAACGAGGACATCTGGCACACCGTTCACTCCACACTCTTCCCGTCCGGGGCGCCCGACGCCGGCCTTTAGCCGGCCTCCAGCCCGTGCCTGCCTTCAGTCCGTGCCGGCCTTCAGTCCGTGCCTGCCTTCAGTCCGTGCCTGCCTTCAGTCCGTGCCTGCCTCCAGCCCGTGCCTGCCTCCAGCCCGACGCCGGGTGATCGTTTGTCACACCCCGGCGCTAGGGTGCGGGCATGGCGTCGTACCTCGATGATCTCTTCGGGTTGAGTGGCCGGCTCGCGGTGGTGACCGGCGGCAGCTCCGGCATCGGCCGCGCGATGGCGCTCGCACTGGGGCGTGCCGGAGCACGGGTCGTGGTGGTGGCCCGGCGTGAGGCGCCGATGGCCGAGGTGGTCGCCGAGCTGCGCGGACACGGTGCGGAGGCGGACGCGATCTCGGCGGATCTCGCCGGGCGCGAGGCCGTCAAGGGGGTCATCAGCAAGATCATTGATGGGTACGGCGAACCGGACATCCTGATCAACTCGGCAGCCGTCAACCTGCGCCCGCCACTGGGTGAGCTCACCGACGAGGTCTGGGACGTGACCCTCGCCGCCAATCTGACTGCCCCGTTCCTGCTCGGCCAGGCGTTCGGCCCGGCGATGGCCCGGCGCGGCTGGGGCCGGATCGTCAACGTCGTCTCACAGCAGGCGTTCCGTGCCTACGGCAACAGTGGCGCGTACGGCGCGGCCAAGGCCGGACTGGTCGGGCTCACGCGCTCACAGGCCGAGGCCTGGTCGCGCGACGGTGTGACCAGCAACGCGATCGCCCCCGGAGTCGTGCACACGCCCCTCACCGAGCCCGTTTTCGCCGATCCCACGAAAGTGGCGGCCCATGCGGGACGTACGATGATCGGTCGCAACGGTATCCCGGCGGATTTCGCCGGCTGTGTCGTCTTTTTGGCGAGCAATGCTAGTCAGGCGGTCACCGGACAGACACTCTTCGTCGACGGTGGATACTCGGCCACCTGATCGATCTCCCTTTCGCCTGCTCGGACACGGTAAAGTACCGGCGCTCACGACTTGGAGGTTATCTGTGGCGGCCAGTCTCCCGCGCCGGTGCACCGCCCTGCTCGCGTTTCTCGCCGCAGCCTTCGCGCTGGTGCTCGTCGCGCCCGCGTCCCCGGCCTCCGCCGATCCCGAGGGCGGTAGCAAGAAGCTACGCGCGGCGTTGGAAAGTGCCGCAAAGGGGTACGACACGGCGAAAACCAAGCTGGCGAACTCCAAGAAGCGGCAGAAACAGCTCACCGACGCGCTCAAGCAGTCCGAGACGAACGCCACCGCACTGACCACCCAGGTCAACGAGGTGGCCGGCCGGGTCTACCAGATGGGCCGGGTCAACACCGTCAGCCTGCTGCTCAGCAGCGCTTCGCCGAACAACTTCATGGAGCGCCTGCAGAGCCTCGACGCGCTGGCCAGGATGGACAGCGGCACGCTCGCCGACTACCGCGAGCAGATCGAAACCAGCAAGAAGGCCAAGACCGCCCTGGAAGCCGAGATCCAGGAGCAGCAACGCCAGGTCAACGTGATGGCGAAGAAGAAGCGGGAAGCCGAACTGGCCCTCGCCGAGGTCGGCGGCGGCGCGGCCGGCGGCTTCGTCGACCCGAACTCGGCCGCGGCCAAACCGGCGCCACGCAACTCCGACGGTTCCTGGCCGAAGGAGTCGTGCACCGTCAAGGACCCGACGTCGGACGGCTGCATCACCCCGCGGACGCTGCACGCCTATCAGCAGGCGGAGGCGGCCGGCTTCAAGCGGTACACGGTCTGCTTCAGCCAGCGTGCCTCCGGCGAGCATCCGAAGGGCCGGGCCTGCGACCACTCGGCGGCGGCGGGCGGGTTCGAGAACTCCGCGGCGACCGGCGGCGACAAGACCTACGGCGACCGGCTCGCCGCCTTCTACGTCAAGAACGCGGACGAACTGGGCGTGATGTACGTGATCTGGTACCGCCAGATCTGGCAGCCGAGCACCGGCTGGCGCGCCTACAGCGCCAGTGGTGGGCCGGCGGCGGTGCACACCAACCACGTGCACCTCTCCATGCTCTAGACACCCTTTACGGTCAGGGTCTGGTTGGGGCTGGTGGGGACAGTCCTGTCCCGGGCCGCTTGATCGCCCAGCCGTGGCCGGTGAACCCTTCCCCGGGCTGTTGATCGCCCAGCCATGCCCGGCGAACCCTTCCCCGGGCCGCTTGATCGCCCAGCCGTGGGCGGCGAACCCTTTACCGGGCCGGAGGCAGCGATATCCCGGAGCCCGGCTCCGAAAACGGCCCTAGTTGATCGTCCAGCACCGGGTCGCGGCGGTAACCGACCCCGCGAGCCCGGAGCCCACGACGGTGACGCCAGGCCGTCAGCCGACCGGGCGCCACCACGGCTCAGTCGGATGCGGCTGACGGGCCGGGAACCCCGACTGCGAAAGGTGTCTAGAGCTCCTTTCGGCTCGGAGCCTAAGTTGCCTCCGGTTCCGCTGTGGTGCCGGTCCGTTTCTGGAGCCTCAGCTGCCTCCGGTGCGCTGTGTTGTCGGCTCGTCTCTGGAGCCTCAGCTGCCTCCCGTTCCGCTTTGGTGCCGGCCCGGCTCTGGAGCCTCAGCTACCTCGCAGCTCCCCGCCGGTAACATTCCCCGGCGTGGAGACGAAGCCGCGCGCCCTGCCATCGGCCCTGGCCACCGCCCTGGCCTTCGGAGCCAGCGGGGCGGTCCTCGTCCTGGAGATCGTCGCGCTCCGCCTTGTCGGTCCGTACGTCGGTGTCACCCTGCAGGTCAGCAGCTCGGTCATCGGCGTCGCGCTGGCCGCCATCGCCTACGGCGCGTGGATCGGCGGCCGCCTCGCCGACCGTTTCGACGCGCGCACGCTCCTCGCGCCCGCACTGATTCTCGGTGCCATCGGCACCGCAGTGACCCTGCCGCTGGTCCGCTGGGGTGGCGAACTGCTGCGTGGCGGCGCCGCTCCGGCCGTGCTTCTGCTGGCAGCCCTCGCCATCTTCCTGCCCGCGCTGGTGCTGTCCACGATCCCGCCGATGGTCGTGAAACTGCAGCTCGCCGACCTGCGGCAGGCCGGCACCGTGGTCGGCCGGCTGTCCAGCATCGGCACTCTCGGCGCGATCACCGCCACCCTGGTGACCGGTTTCGTGTTCGTCGCGGCCATGCCGAGCAGTGTGATCATCCTGAGCCTGGCGGTGCTGCTGGCGCTCGCGGGCGGCGCGCTCGGCTGGTGGCTGCGCCGCGAACTGCCCGGCACGTCCCGGGTCCGGGCGTCCCTGGCGGTGGCCGGGCTGGTCGGCGCCGGACTCGGCGCGGCGTCACCCACCCCCTGTGACGTGGAAACCGCCTACCACTGCGCCAGTGTCGTGGCCGACCCTGCGCGGGAGGGCGGCCGCACCCTGGTGCTGAACTCGGCGCGACACTCGTACGTCGACCTGAAAGATCCCACCTACCTGGAGTTCGAGTACGCCCAGTGGATCGGCGCCGTCGCCGACGTGCTGGCCCCTGCCGCGAGCCCGATCGACGCCGTGCACGTGGGTGGCGGCGGCTTCACCGTCCCGAACTATCTGCGCGCCACCAGGCCCGGCAGCGACCAGCTGGTCCTGGAGCTGGACGGTGGCCTGGTCGACCTGGACCGTCGGAGCCTGGGCCTCGAGACCGGCCCCGACCTGCGGGTCGAGGTCGGCGACGCCCGGGTCCGGCTCGCCGCCCGCCCGGCGGACTCCGCGGACCTGATCGTCGGCGACGCCTTCGGCCACCTGGTGGTGCCCTGGCACCTGGCCACCCGTGAGATGGCCGAGGACGTCGCCCGGGTCCTGCGCCCCACCGGCGTCTACACCCAGAACGTGATCGACTATCCGCCGAACCGTTTCATCCGTGCCGAGCTCGCAACCGTCGCCGCCGCCTTCCCCCACGTGGCGCTGATCGCCCCGCCCGACGCCATCGCGGGCGATCGAGGCTCCAATTTCGTCATCCTCGCCTCTCAGGCCCCGCTGCCCCTCGACGCGGTCCGGCCGAAGCTGGCGGCGCTCAAGTCCCCGGCGACCCTGCTCGCCGACGCGGAGCTGGCCACCTTCATCGACGACGCCCGCGTACTCACCGACGACTACGCCCCCGTCGACCAGCTCCTCGCCGGCTGACCACCACCCACACCGCCTGCATGCCGCTCGCGCGCCTGCCTGCCGCTCGCGCGCCTGCCTGCCGCTCGCGCGCCTGCCTGCCGCTCGCGCGCCTGCCTGCCGCTAGCTCGGTTGCCTGTCGTCGCCGCTTCTCTAAGTCGATCTTGTGAGTTTGCGCCGGATGGGCAGCCCTGACCTCACAAGAACTGGGGGTGGCGGGCGGAAGCGCTGAAGCGGTTTGTGATGGGTTTCGGAGTGCGGCAACCGGCGGTGAGCCCGTCGGGCGAGAATCGGCGCATGGGGCGTACGGAGCGAAACGGTCAGACTGGCTCGCTCCGTCTAGCCGGCCGGTACCGCCTGGTCGAGAAGCTCGGCACCGGCGGCATGTCGGTCGTATGGCGCGGCTACGACGAGATCCTCGGCCGGGACGTCGCCGTGAAGGTTCTCTCGCCCCGGCTGGCCGAGGACCGCACCTTCCGGGACCGGCTCCGCCAGGAGGCGCTGGCCGCCGCCCGCCTCTGCCACCCGCACATCACCGGCATCCACGACTTCGGCGAGGCCCCGATCTCCGAGCGGCTGACCGTCCCGTACGTCGTGATGGAACTGAACGACGGCGAGTCGGTAGGCGCGCGCCTCGGCAGACAGGGTTCGCTTGACTGGCGGGAGGCCGTCACGATCGCCGCCGAGGTCGCCTCCGCTCTGGCCACGGCTCACGCCCGCGGTCTGGTGCATCGCGACGTCACCCCGGCGAACGTGATGCTCACCGGCTCCGGCGCCAAGATCGTCGACTTCGGGATCTCCGCCGTCGTTGGCCAGCGAGACGCCGCCGCCGACGGCAGCCTGCTCGGCACCCCCGCATACCTGGCGCCGGAACGCCTCGGCGGCGCCGTCGTCTCACCGGCCACCGACGTGTACGGCTTGGGCCTGCTCCTCTACCGCGCCTTCACCGGCCGGATGCCGTGGCCCGCCGGGAACACCGCCGAAGCCCTGCGCGCCCATCTGTACGCCGACCCCGACCCGATCCCGGAACTCCCCGGAATGCCGGCCGCCATCGCCGACCTGTGCCTGCGATGCCTGGCGAAACGGCCGTCCGACCGGCCCACGGCCGCCGAGATGGCCCGGGCCCTTGCCGCGACTGTCGGCGTGCGGCCGATCATCCCGCCGCTACGGCTCGGCGAGCGCCCGGCAGTGCCGGCGGCCCGGGCAGTGGCTCCGATTCCGGCCGCCCGCGGGCGGAGCGAGGGCGTACGACGGGTGGTGCGCGCCTGCCTGGGCCGCCCCGCGAACGCCCTCACGACCGTGCGCCTGCGAGCCGGCCTGCGCCTCGGATCCGCCCTGCGCCTGGGCGGTGTCCGTCCACTGGGCGGCGGCCTGTTCGTAGCCGGCCGCCGCCGACGTGACGTGCTCTCCCCGTACCACCTGCAGGGCGCCCGCACCCGGATGCCCGCCATCGCAGCTCTAGCCACCCTGACGCTCCTCACCGCGACCGCCGTGAACTGGAACACCGAGCGCCGCACCGCCGGCGCCGATCAGATCGGCACCACGGTGGCCGACGCCGGTGTCGGGGCCGGAGCCCCAGCAGCCGCAGCCCCCGACCGGGCTCGCTGCACCGTCCGATACCAGGTCCGTCGGGACACCGGCTCGGACTTCGAGGCCCGGCTCAGCGTGAAGACCTCCGAGACCTCGGACTGGCAGGTCGAATTCACCTACCCCGGTACGCAGCGCCTCGCCGCCACCCCCAGAGCGGTAGCCCAGCGGGGCCGCAACGTCGTGGTGAACGGTCGTGGCCGCTCCCACGCGGTGACCTTGCACGGCGGTTACCGCGACAGGAACCCCCTTCCTCTCGCCTTCGCCCTGAACGGCCTGCCCTGCCGAGCCCAAGTCCTGGGCAGTACGACCGGAGGCGGGTATGACCGCCCTCCAGCCACCGACGCCGACTCGTCGAGCGGCGGCCGGTCAGGCACCGCGCCCGAGAGCCCCGCGGGCGCCGACTCCAACCAGGCGGACGGGCCGCCGGGTCCGGCTCGTGGTCGTGACCAGGGGCGATCCGGTGACAGGTCGGTTGACGCCGCCGCCACCGAGGAAGGCCGCCGGAGTGGACCGTCCCGCAAACGCCAGCGGCTGTCCGGCTCCAGCCGCTTTTCACTGGCCATGTGACTGGTCATGTGAAGGGCCGTAGTCCACGCGACCCGGGACGACTTGGCGTACCGGGGTGGCTTCCATCGATAGGGTCGAGACCATGACAAGACTCGCAGTGGTGACCGGTGGTGGCACCGGGATCGGCAAGGCGACGGCCGGCATGCTCGCCGGCGAGGGCTTCGACGTGATCATCGTGGGTCGTCGCGCCGACGTGCTTGCCGACGCGGTGAAGTGGATCGGCCCGCAGGCCACCGCGGTGACCGCCGATGCGACCGACCCGGCCCAGGTGCCGGCCGTGGTGGAAGCCGTTGCGGGACGGCCACTCGACGTTCTGGTCAACAACGCGGGAGCGTTCATCGGTGGTGATGACGCCACCCTCGTCCAGGTGGCCGACCGCTGGCGGGCCAATCTCGACTCGAACGTCCTCTCCGCGGTTCTCATGACCACAGCCCTCCTTCCGCATCTGCGTCGTCCCGGCGGCAAGATCATCCTGACCAGCTCGATCGCGGCCCAGCGCGGTGGCGGCGGGCCGTACTCCGCGGCCAAGGCGGCCCTGCACGGATACGGACTCGACCTGGCCACGTCACTGGGGCCCGAGGGCATCACGGCGAACGTCATCGCCCCCGGATACGTCACTGACAGCGAGTTCTTCAACGGCCGGATGACCCCCGAAGGACATCAGAAGCGCGTCGACGCCAGTGTGCTCAAGCGCGCCGGCACTCCGGACGACATCGCGGAGGCAGTCCGGTGGCTGATCGGGCCGGGCGGTGGATTCGTGACCGGCCAGATCATCAACGTCAATGGCGGCTCCGTTCTTGGCCGGTGAAGAAGCTGTACCAACCGGCCGGACTCAGATCGGGAGAGCCGGCTCATATCGGCCTGGGCCGGCTTACTCCGCATCACCGGTGAAGCGGCCCTCGCCCGGCCGGTTGGTGCGGAACCGCAGACCCGACCAGCGCTCGTCGATCGCGACCTGCCCGCATGGGCGCATGTCGAAGTCGGCGACGATCGGCCAGAGTGAATCACGGTTGATGTCGGCCTTGTTGCCCTTGGGGTAGGCGATCCAGAACGCCCCGGGCTTGTCGAGGTCGGCGCGAAGCTGTTCGAGCTGCTCGCGTACGCCGGCCGAGTCCTCGACGAACACCACGGCTGTGCTCGCGGTGGCCAGGGTGCCGGTCTCCCTTACCCCCTCCGGCATCGGCGTGAGCAGCGGGAGCCGCGCCGGTTCGTTCAGCCACACGGTGGTGTTCGGCTTGATCAGCAGCTTCTCGGCGATCGTCTTGGTCATGTCTCTGAGGTTTCCATCCACGTGGTGGTAGTTCGCCGGGTTCACCGAAGGCTCCCACCTCGGTGCTTCCGGCAGACGACGTACAGCAGCCCCGAGTGCCACCCCGGTTGCCGGGTTGCCGCCCGGCCGGGGTGGCACCCGCCCGGCTGCCACCCGTCCGGGTGGCGACTGCCACCGGACCGGGGTGCCACCGATCCGGGGTGCGGCTGACGCCCGTCAATGGAGGCGCAGCCGCTGTGGGACGGGCCGGTCAGCGACCGGCCCGCATGGTGGTGGCCGTGGCCCGGCCTCCGCAGGCTTGACACCGTTCCGTGCGGGAACGATGCGTGCGGCCGCCCTCCCACCGGTCCGCGGCCCGGACCGCCGAGCCGTCCACCTGCATGACGCTTGCATTTCGACCCTCCCGGACTCCGATCCCGCTGGACGGAGGCAGCATGGCCGATCCGGGCCGGGCGCCGCTCGAATCGAGTCGCCGGCCTGTGGATAACTTCCGGTTGTGGATAACTCCGGGCACACCCTCGCGGGCTGATAGACATGCCGGGTGACTGATACGACGCGAACGACAGCCGACCGAGCGGTGGTGCGGGAGCGGGCCGAGGAGGTGCTCCGGCGGCTCGCCGGCGAGCACGCCGTTCTCCGGGAGGACCAGTGGCGGGCGATCGAGGCCCTGACCGTCGACCGACGGCGGGTGCTCTGTGTGCAGCGCACCGGCTGGGGCAAGTCAGCGGTCTACTTCGTGGCCACGGCTCTGCTTCGATCCGGGGCCACGTCCGAGCCCGGTGATCCACCGGCGGGCCCGACGGTCATCGTGTCGCCGCTGCTGGCCCTCATGCGCAACCAGGTCGACTCAGCCGCTCGCGCGGGGATCCAGGCCCGCACCATCAACTCGGCGAACCTGGACGAGTGGTCCCTGATCGAGCAGGAGATCCGGGCCGGCGAGGTCGATGTCCTGCTGATCAGTCCCGAGCGGCTCAACAACCCCGACTTCCGCGACAACGTGCTGCCAGGCCTGGCAGGGAGCACCGGACTGCTCGTGGTCGACGAGGCGCACTGTGTCTCCGACTGGGGCCACGACTTCCGCCCCGACTACCGGCGGCTGCGCACGTTCCTGGCGGGACTTCCCGGGCGGACGCCGGTGCTCGCGACCACCGCCACCGCCAACGCCCGCGTGACCGCCGATGTCGCCGATCAGCTCGGTGACGCCCTGGTCCTGCGCGGTTCGCTCGAGCGAGACTCGCTGCGTCTGGCGGCCCTGCGCCTCGAGAATCCGGCCCACCGCCTCGCTTGGCTGGCCGACAATCTGGAGCGGCTGCCGGGATCCGGCATCGTCTACACCCTGACCGTCGCCGCGGCCACCGAGACCGCTGACTTCCTCCGCTCCCGCGGTTTCGAGGTCGCCTCGTACACCGGCCAGGTGGAGGACGCCGAGCGTCGCGCCGCCGAGCAGGACCTGCTGACCAACAAGATCAAGGCGCTGGTCGCGACTTCGGCGCTCGGCATGGGGTTCGACAAGCCGGACCTCGGCTTCGTCGTCCATCTCGGCGCACCGCCGTCGCCGATCGCCTACTACCAGCAGGTCGGCCGGGCCGGCCGCGCGGTCGAGCACGCCGAGGTGGTTCTGCTGCCCGGCCCAGAGGATGCCGCGATCTGGCGATACTTCGCCTCCCTGGCCTTCCCGCCGGAGGACCAGGTCCGGGCGGTGCTGTCCCGGCTCTCCCCGGACCAGCCGATGTCCACACAGGCCCTGGAGCCCCTGGTGGATCTCCGTCGCACGAGGCTGGAGTTGATGCTCAAGGTCCTCGACGTCGACGGCGCGGTGCGCCGCACACGTGGTGGCTGGCTTGCAACCGGGGAGCCGTGGACCTATGACGAGGCCCGGCTCCGGCGCGTCGCCGAGGCTCGTGAGGCCGAGCAGAAAACCATGATCGAGTACGCGGTGACGCCGACCTGCCGGATGGAGTTCCTCCGCCGGTGCCTCGACGACCCGGAGGCCGCCCCGTGCGGCCGATGTGACAACTGCGCCGAGCCGCTGTTCGACGCCGAGGTGTCCTCGGTCTCACTGGCCGCGGCAGACGCCTTCCTGGGCCGTCCCGGGACGGAGATCGCGCCGAAGAAGATGTGGCCCACCGGTCTGGCCGCTGTCGGGCTCACCCTCAAGGGCCGCATCGCGCAGACCGAGCAGGTCGAGCCGGGCCGGGCCGTCGGCCGTCTCTCCGACCTCGGCTGGGGTAACCGCCTGCGTGCCGCGGTCTCACCGGACTCTCCCGACGCCCCGATCCCTGATGACCTGGCGGCCGCGGTCATTGAGGTCCTCAAGGCCTGGGCCAGGGGAGACGACGCCTGGAAAGACCGCCCCGCTGCCGTCGCGGCAGTTTATTCACAGCGTCATCCACAACTTATCCACAGCCTCGCCGAGCGCATCGCCACTGTCGGACGGCTTCCGATGCTCGGCACTCTGGAGCTCGCCGACCATCTGGACGGCACCGCGTCCAGCACTCATCGCGGCAACAGCGCCCAGCGGGTCCGTGCCCTGCATGACGCCTTCGTCGTCCCGCCGCATCTGGCCGCCGAGTTGTCCCAGCTGGCCGGCCCGGTCCTGCTGGTCGACGACCTGACCGACTCCGGTTGGACGGTGGCGCTGGCGGGCCGCGCACTACGCCGGGCCGGCGCCCCAGCCGTCCTACCGCTCACCCTGGCCGTCGCCGGCTGATCCGAAACGGAGGCCTGGCCGGAGGGGCGGCGTTGGTTCGAAGGCCTGGCCGGAGGGGACGATGCGAAACGGAGGCCTGGCCGGACGGACGGCGCTGGATCCGAAGCCTGGCCTGAGGGGACGATGCGAAACGGAGGCCTGGCCGGACGGACGGCGCTGGATCCGAAACGGAGGCCTGGCCGGAGGGACGGCGCTGGTTCGGAGGTCTGGCCGGAGGGCCAGTGCGAAGCGGTGGCCTGGCAGCGGGGTGATCTGAAGCGGCGGGGCGACCCGAGAAGGCGCTGTGGCCGCGTGCGGTAAATCGAAACCGGCGGTGTTCTCCTGATCTCGGGAGGGAGGTGGATTCAGGGCTTGCCGAGGATGGCGTTCCTGGTGGGGCGGCGGTCGATCTCCATGAAGCGGTGGGCGCCGGCCAGGTTCTCGAAGCCGGAACGGCGGTAGACCTCGTGAGCGTCTCGAGTGGCCAGCAGAAAACGCAGGATCCCGCGATCGGAGAGGTCCGCGACGATGGTGTCGACCACCCACCTACCCAGGCCACGACCACGGTGGTCCTGATCCACGAAGACGTCGCAGATCCAGGCGAAGGTGGCGCCGTCGGTTACCGCGCGGGCGAAGGCCACCTGTTCGGAGCCGTCGGCGGTGAAGACCGAGTAGGGGAGCGAGCCATCAATCGACCGGGCCACCAGGTCGTAGGACCGGCCGGCCGCCCAGTAGGACTCCTCGGCGAGCCACCCGTGCACCTTGGAGAAGTCGACGCGTTTCGGGTCCGCGGTCAGCACGTACCCATTGCGTTCCAGGTCTTCCATCAGCTGCTCCTTCGTCAGATATCCGCAAGGGGCCGGTCGCATGGTGTCACAGCGGCAGGTCCGGGTTTTCGGGCAGGTTCAGCTGGTGGGATGGCAGCGCACGAGTTACAGGAGACCAGTGACCGCAACGGCCAGGCGGGACAGCCAGGACGCCGGATCGTCGACGCCCGGAAGGGTGCCGGAGACCCTCCACCGGCGGATCTCGGACGGCTCCAGCAGCCGTGTGAAAGGAAGCGCCGGAGCTGCGAAGCGGGGCGCAAGTGCCGGATCCAGGGAGCCCGGCTGACGCGCCGGGGCGGGAGAACGGGGTGACGGCTGCTGGTGTGGCGGCGCGGACGGCGATTGCAGCAGGGAGTGGTCCGCCCCGAGGGCCAGGCGGCGCAGCCGGGGGCGCAGGCACATGCCGTCCAGCTCGGCCAGAAGCACCGCGTCGTAGACGTCCTTCATCGCCGACACCCCGTGTGTCTGCTGGTCGGCGGCGAGCCAGTGCAGTTTCCAGGCCAGCGAGAGCTGGGCACTGGCCGTCCACAAGCCGAGAGGTGGCAGACCGCCGGCTCGGGGTACGGCGGTGCACACCGGAGCGTCCGGCATGGGCTCGCCGAAGGACAGGTCGACCTGGACCGTTCCCTCCTCGCCGGTCGGAGACTGCCAGGGCAGCTCGAGGCGGAGGCGACCGTTCTCACCGCCGGGCTCGTAGTCCGCGTAGTCCCAGTCCTGGCGCATGTCGATCGACTCGGTGTCGAACTGGATGCCGTCGAGGGTCCGCGGGTTTCGGCTGAGCAGATTCGTGAACTCGTAGTCCCACAGTTCTTCGTCGAAGCTGTCGAGGCCGGCAGCTGGGATCCAGTTGAGGCCCTCCGGCGGCAGGTGAGCCGGCCGGCCGCCGGTGTCGAACTCCTCGAACTCCCAGATCTCGTTACGGGCCGCACCGTGTACAGCCTCCGGCCACTGCTGCACGGGGGCGAGACGGTCGAGGTACGGGTACGGGTGGAGGTCGTCCAGCGGGGTCAGCGCAGGTGGCCGGGCCATCCAGTCGAGGTCGCCGGGTGGCCGGGCCGCGTCGCCGACCCAGGCCGGCATCGTCATGCTGCCGCGCAGCACGAGCCACTCCGCGAACGGGGACTCGGCGACCAGCGTCAGCACATGGTCGAGGGCGGCCCGGTGAGCGCTCATGCGAACCAGCCGGCGTCCAGCCCCGGATTGTCGTCGACCAGCACCCATTCCTCCTCGACCTCGGCAACGAGCCACCCACCGGAAGAAACGCCCGCCAAGGCCGAGCCGGGGGAAGCCTCCGAAGAAGCGGAGGTGGGGACGTCGGCGGAGGCATCCACAGAAGCGGAGGAGGGGACATCGGGGGAGGCTTCCGAAAATGCAGAGGGAGCAGGGACCCCCGAAGAAGCCAAAGCGTCGAGCAGACCTGCCAGCAACCCGGCCGCCTCAGCTCGCCCCATCCGATAACAGCGCTGCGTGACGAACCGCTCCTGAACGCCGTCCGCCCGCACCCGGCGGGCATTGCGGGACAGATGCGCGCCGTGCCGGGCGGCGATCGTCCGTACCAGATCAATGTCTGTCTCGGCGGAAAGCAGCAGCTTGACGTGATGCTCGAAGTAGAGATCGGAGGCCTCGGCCGCGTTCGTCGGAGCCTCCCGCCCGGACGCCGCGGCCTCGACCTTGAGCCGCGTGACCGGAAATCCGGACGACCGCAGCTCGGAGGCGGTGCGCCGGGCATCCGCCTCGGCGGTGGCCGGGGTGCCGTCGGAGAGCCAGCTCAGCATCGGCTGACTGGCGTGCGAACCCCTGTCGAGCACGATCCGGGTGTATTTCACGCCGCGATCCGCCGCCCAGGACCGGAGCCGGTCGTCGGAGGCATCGGCGGACACCGTCAGATGGATCTCGTATCGGCTCACCCCCGCACGCTAACCGCGAGGTATGACATCCCGGAGCGGGCCGGACGGCTGCGAGTAGGCTCACCAATGAGTCAGACCGGGTCGAAAGGATCTCATTGTGGCTGTGACCAGCACTTTCACCGTGAAGGGCATGACCTGCTCGCACTGCGTCCAGTCGGTCACCCAGGAGCTCTCCGCCCTGCCCGGCGTCACCGATGTGCAGGTTGATCTCGCCTCCGGCGGGGTGACGGTGGCCAGTGACGCCCCAGTGTCCGACGAGGCGGTGCGTGCGGCGGTCGACGAGGCCGGCTACGAGCTTGCGGATGCCTGACGAGCCGGAGTCCGTCCCGGCGAGGCGGATGCCTGACGAGCCGGAGTCCGCCCCGGCGAAGCGGATGCCTGACGAGCCGCAGGACGAGCCGCAGTTCGGCCTTTCGAGGACGAACACCACGAACGCGACACCAGGCTTCCGGTTCGCCGCGATCGGCGCCCTGCTGATCGTCGTCCTCTTCGCGGGGTACGGCCTCGGCCGGCTCAACAACGGCACCGGCGCTCCGGCAGCCGCGACACCGCAGGCGCAGGCCAGCCCGTCGTCGAGCCCGTTCGACGAGAGTCAGCCGCACACGCACGGCACGACCGCTCCGGCAGGCGCGAGCGGCACCGGTGCTCCGGTCGGCGGACTCTCCCTCAGTGGCGGAGGTCTCACCCTGACCCCGCTCACCACGCTCTTCGAGGCGGGCAAGCCACAGCGGCTCGAGTTCACGATCAGCGGGCCGGGCGGCGCGCCGATCACCACGTATGCGGTGGTGCACGAGAAGCAGCTGCATCTGATCGTCGCGCGCCGTGATCTGACCGGGTTCCAGCATCTACACCCGGTGATGGCGCCCGACGGAACGTGGAGTGTCGATCTCACGCTGGCCGAGCCGGGCGTCCACCGGATGTTCGCCGACTTCACCGCGCTGGTCGGCGGCGTCGAGATCACCACCACGCTGGGGCACGACCTGACGGTCGCGGGGGCCTACACGCCGGTCACCGTGCCCGATCCGGTCCGGGCCGCGACCGCTGACGGTTACACGGTGGGGTACGAGGGCACGCCCGCCACCGAGTCGACCCAGCCCTTGCTGATGACCGTCACCGACGCCGCCGGACGGCCGGTGACACCCGAGCCCTACCTTGGTGCCTACGGCCACCTGGTGGTTCTCCGGCAGGGTGACCTCGGCTACGTCCACGTCCATCCCGAAGTGCAACCCGTCGACGGCAAGGTCAAGTTCTGGCTGGCCGCCCCCAGCCGGGGCACCTACCGGATGTTCTTCGACTTCCAGGTCGCCGGGAAGGTGTCCACGGCGGCCTGGACGGTCGTCGTCAGCTGAGCATCATCTGGTCAGCATCGTCATCTGGTCAGCACTGTCATCGGGTCAGCATCGTCGCGAGTGCCGGGGTGACGCCCCACTGGCCGCTGAGGGAGTCGTACTCGGCCCGCTGCTCGTCGGTGGGCCGGGCCCCGGTCCGCCGGGCGCGCAGCATCAGGTTGCGCGGCGTGTGCGCCGAGTCGATGAACTCGACCACGTCCACCCGGTACCCGTGCAGGCGCAGCAGGGCGGCCCGCAGCGAGTCGGTGAGCACATCGGCGAAGCGTTCCCGCAGGATCGCGTGCCGGGTCACCTCCGCGTACGGCGAGGGCGCGCCACGGTTCTTGAGCTGAGCCGCGATGTCGTGGTGGCAGCAGGGCGCGGCCAGCACCCAGTCGGCCTCCCACTCGACCGCCCGGGCCAGGGCCTGGTCGGTGGCCGTGTCGCAGGCGTGCAGCGCGAGCACCAGGTCGGGCTCGAACGGCAGCTCCGCCGCCTCGATGGTGCCGGCCACGAAGGTCACGTCGGCCGAGCACCCGAGTTCGGCGGCGACCGCGCTGTTGCGTACCCGCTGATCCTCTCGGACGTCGACCCCCACCACCTGGACCGGAACGCCCCGCCCGGCCAGGTATCGATAGGCGGCGAAGGTGAGGTACGCGTTGCCGCAGCCCAGGTCGACGACGCGCAGCGGCGTCGGAAGCTCGTCCGGCAGGGTCGCGGCGAGCGCCCGCAGGAACGCGTCGATCTGACGGCGTTTCGCCGCCGTGCCACCGACCACCGTGAACAGCGGGTCACCCGGGTCGAGCAGCCACTGCTTGGCACGGTCGTGTGTCTCCGGGTTTCTCGGCGCGGCGACCGCGGACGAGCGGTGCACCTGGGCGTCGCCCTTCTTGGTCACCCGGACCTGCACGGTCGCCGAGTCGGTCTCCACGTGCCAGTTGCCGAACGGCTCGGCCAGCAGCGCGTCGACGGCCTGCGCGGCATCGGCGCCGTCGACGTTGCGGGTGAACGGCCGGGCGCCGTCATCAGTGACGATCTGCAACCGCTGGCCCTGCTTCAACGTCACCGGGCGTAGCTGCGCGCGCGTCACCGACGGGACGTGCCCACGACGCCGGCCGGCCGCGACGGCCCGGGTGAGGCCCGGTGCGAGCAGAAGCTCCCGCACCTCGGCGAGGACTGAGTCGAGCGGTTCTGGCATGGTCCCATTCTGCCCGGCGGGCTGGTTGGCCCCGAGGGGCTGTGTATCGCGCCTTGCGCGGTTAAGTTGATCGGTGCCGTAGCGAAGACGAGGTGCCCCCGCGATGTCCACACAGCTCTCCGACCGTTTGCGGGAGGCCACCCGGGACGAGCGTGCAGGGGCGCGCCCCATTCCATTCATCGCCAGCCTCGCGTCCGGCCGGTTGCCGCTGGCCGCATACGCCGAACTGCTCGGCCAGTACTGGTTCATCTACGAGTCGCTGGAGCTGGCGTCGACCGCGATGGCCGACGATCCGATGGCCCGGCCCTTCGTCTTCCCGGAGCTGTTCCGGGTACCGGCGCTCGAGACGGACCTGCGGTTCCTCTTCGGGCCCCGCTGGCAGAGCCGGATCCACGCGCTGCCGGCCACCACCACGTACTGCACCCGGATCCGCAGTGCGGCCTTCGGCCGGGCCACCGAATACGTGGCGCATCACTGCACGCGCTACCTCGCGGATCTGTCCGGCGGGCAATGGCTGAGGCAGGCGGTCGTGGAGGCGTACGGATTCCGCCGGGACGGCTTCCGGTTCTTCGTCTTCGAGGGGATAGATCCGCCGCTGTTCCGGGCGCGGTACCGGGATCGGCTCAACAGCGCCCCGTGGGCCCGGCGGCAGCAGGACGCGTTCCTCGCCGAGGTCGCCACCGCGTATCGGCTGAACCTGGACCTGCTCGCGGAGCTCCGGGACAACTGGACCTGACGGGCAACGCGGGACCGGTCCTCCGGTCCCGCGTTGCCGGCGACGTGGATCAGGCGTCAGCCGTGGTGCCCACACCGGCCTCGGAACCGCCGGACAGGTCCGCATCGGCCGAGCGCGTGGTGGCGCGGCGACGGCGGCGACGAGGAGCGGCTGTCGCCTCCTCGGGTGCGGCGGAGTCGGACACGGCGGAGTCGGGCCCGGCGGAGTCGGACGCGGGTGCCAGGGCTGCCGGGGCCTCCTCAGCCGCGGGAGCGGCCTCTTCCGAGAAGACGAGAGAGGCCGCGGTGGTCCGGCGACGGCGGGTCCGTGCACGCGGTGCGACTGTTGAGGCTTCTTCCGGCGAGGGTACGTCCGAAGGCTCCGCAGACACCGGTACCGCGGTGTCGGGTGTGCCCGTGCCGTCCTCGACGACCCGGCGCCGGCGACGCTGCCGCTGGGGCCGCTCGGTCGCCTCGCCGGGCGAAGTGGAATCGGGCGAGCTGGAGCCGGGCGAGGTGGAGCCGGGCGAGCTGGAGCCGGGCGAGGTGGAGCCGGACGACGGACCGGAGTCCCCGCCGCGGCTGCGACCACGGCCGCCCCGGTCTCCCCGGTCACGGCTGCCACGACCACGTCGCCCGGTGCTGCCCAGATCCTCCTCGATCTCCGCGGAGAGCCCGGCCCGGCTGCGTGAGGCGGTCGGCAGGGTCCCCGAGATGTCGGAGGGGATGTCCAGGTCGGCGTAGAGCGCTGGACTCGTGTGGTACGTCTCCGGCGGCTCCGGCATGCTGAGGCCGAGCGACTTGTCGATCAGCACCCAGCGCGGCATGTCCTCCCAGTCCACGAACGTGATCGCGGAACCGGTGGCACCGGCCCGGCCGGTGCGGCCGATGCGGTGCGTGTAGGTCTCGGGATCTTCCGGGCAGTCGTAGTTGATCACGTGCGTGACGCCGGAGACGTCCAGACCACGGGCTGCGACGTCGGTCGCCACCAGCACGTCGATCTTGCCGCTGCGGAACGCCCGGAGCGCACGCTCGCGGGCACCCTGGCCCAGGTCGCCGTGCACGGCCGCGACCGCGAACCCGCGGAAGTCGAGGTCCTCGGCGACCCGGTCGGCGGCCCGCTTGGTGCGGGTGAAGATCATCGTGAGGCTGCGGTCCTTGGCCTGCAGGATGCGTGCCACCATCTCCACCTTGTTCATCGGGTGGGTGCGGTAGACGACCTGCTTGGTCAGCGGGGACGGGCCGCTCTCGGTGGTGTGCCCGGCGTGGATCGTGACCGGGTTGCGCAGGAACCGCCGGGACAGGGCGACGATCGGGTCCGGCATGGTGGCCGAGAACAGCATCGTCTGCCGCTGCTCGGGGATCATCGCCAGGATCTTCTCGACGTCCTCCAGGAAGCCCAGGTCGAGCATCCGGTCGGCCTCGTCGAGCACCAGGGCGCGGACCGAGCCCAGCTTGAGCTGCTTCTGCTTGCAGAGGTCGAGCAGGCGGCCGGGGGTGCCGACCAGGATCTCGACGCCCTTCTTGAGGGTCTCTACCTGCGGTTCGTACGCCACGCCGCCGTAGATCGGCAGGACGCGGACGCCCCGGGTGCTGCCCGCGGCGGCGAGGTCGCGGGCCACCTGCAGGCCCAGCTCACGGGTCGGGACGACGATCAGGGCCTGCGGCTGGCCGTCGGCGCCCTCGCTGGGAGCCAGGACGCGCTCCAGCAGGGGGAGGCCGAAACCGAGGGTCTTGCCGGTGCCGGTCGGCGCCTGGCCGATCAGGTCGGTGCCCCGCAGCGCGATGGGCAGGGCGTACTCCTGGATCGCGAAGGCGTGCGTGATGCCGGCCTTGGCCAGGGCTTCGACGGTTTCGGCCCGGACGCCCAGCTCGGCGAACGTGGGGCTGTCGGGACGAACCGGAGCGCGTGTGGTTACGGGTACTAGAGCTTGCTCATTGTCGGTCATGAAGTTTTACGGGTGCCCTCTCGTGGTGCGCCCGTCGGATGTCTTTGGGCGCGGTCTCGTATAGGCGCGGGCCGCACGCTCGAAAGCGGGCCACACGCGGGGTCGTCGACTTGACAGATCGACGACGACACAGGCCACTGTACCTGACCTGGTAGCAGACGCGCCCGGAGAGAGTTACGGGAGGGAGCCCTGAGACCAGGACGCCCTCCCGTTGCGAAACGAAGCTCGCCGGAACCTCAGCGCGTGGTGAAGCCGAACGGGCGGTGCGACGCCTCGGCGATCTCCACGTAGGCCACCTTGGCGATCGGGATGATCACCTTGCGGCCCTTCTCGTCGGTGAGTGTCAGGACGCCGTCCTTGGCCAGAGCATCCGTCACGGCCTGCTCGACCTCCGCCGGGGTCTGAGCGCTCTCGAGCACAAGCTCACGCGGCGACTGCTGCACGCCGATCTTGACCTCCACGGAGTCCCTCCTAAAAAGATCCGTCTACCCGACCGAAAGGTTATCCGATTTCCGGTGCCATTCCGGCCGTTGAGCCGCCCTGTAGCGGGAAGCTGGCGATCCCGCGCCAGATCAGCGCAGCTACGAGCGCTTCGGCTTCAGCTTTGGGCGTACGACGTCCGTTGGCGAGCCAGAACTGTGCTGCCTGTCCGGCCGCCCCTGCCAGGCCGGAGGCGAGCAGCTCGGCCTGGTCCGGACGCAGCCCGGTGTCCGAGATGATGGTGTCGGTCACAGCGGCGATGCAGCCCTGCTCGACCCGTTCCACCCGCTGGCGGACCTGAGGATCGTTACGCAGGTCCGACTCGAAGACGAGCCGGAACGCCTCGCTCTCGTGATCCATGAAGTCGAAGTACGCCCGTACGGCGCCCTTCACACGCTCCTTGTTGTCGGGAGACGCCTGCATGGCCCCGCGCACCTTGGCGATTATCGCGTCGCAGTGCGTGTCCAGCAGGGCCAGGTACAGCTCCAGCTTGCCGGGGAAGTGCTGGTAGAGAACGGGCTTGGAGACGCCCGCCCGTTCCGCGATGTCATCCATCGCCGCGGCGTGATAGCCGTGTGCGACGAAGATCTGCTGCGCGGCGGCCAGCAACTGCTTGCGTCGCGCCGAACGGGGCAGGCGGGTGGGTCGTGCGGTCTGTGGCCCGCCGGACGCAGCGGTCATTTCTGTGAACCTCCAGGGGGGTCGGGTCCCCGCGGTTTGTCGTCTCGGTTTGCCCGGATCGGCGCATGTCGCGGTCGTGCGGGCAATTGTCGCGACGCTGCAACTTATCGCCACTGCAACGACACGGTAGCCTCAGCGGGGGCGAGCGAGGAGCACGCGGTGGATGAATCAGGGCATTCCGGAGACACGGGAGCCTCAGCGGGTGGCAACGGGGCCGATTCGCAGGACCGCACACGGGTGAACGGCTGGGCGAACGACGACAGCCGGTGGCCCAACACGGGAGCGGCATTGGAGCAGGGAGTGGACACGCCACCTTGGCGGCGGCCGTCCGACGGACGCACCTTCGGCCGGCAGCAGGTTCCGGCGGAACGTCCCTTCGGGGCCGCACCCGCATCCGGGGTTCCCGCACCGGCGCCCGGCTCCGAGATTCCCCCGTCCGGGTCACCCGAGGCGTGGTCCGCCGAGCGGAGCAGGCTCGCCGACATCCTCGGCAGCCACCGCCGTCCCCCGACGACCCAGGCGCCGAGCAGCGCCCCGCCGTATCCGTACGAGGGCGACCTCGATGACGCCTACCCGCAGCGGCCCGTGGTGCCGGCGCCCCGGCCCGACTGGGTGCCCGAACCGGTTCAGGGCCCGCCCCCGGTCGCACCGGTCTCCGGGGAGCCCGGCCGCTCCCGGCACGCACTGGTCACCGACACCCTGGCGCAGGGCCTGCCGCAGCTGGACGGGCCGATGGGCGAGGCTTCGGCGTACGATCCTCCGGGATTCGGACGCCGGCCGTACGACCCGGTGCCCGAAGCCCCACCGACCTACGCCCCGCCCGTCGCGGGCCCCGGCTTCCCCGGCCCGGCCGCCGGCGAAGCCGAGACCGACGGCGAACCGAGCGGGACACTGCCGCAGCGCGTCCCGGCTCAGCCGGACGTCCCGAGAGTTCCGGAGCCGCCCTCCGTGGAACCGTCGGCCGAAGCGCCAGCTCTGGCCCGCATCGCGACGCACCTGCGCCGCGGTGACGTCGTCCCCGCCCAGGAGCGCCAGGAGGGCTTCGACGTCCAGGACATCCTGGCCGCGGTCCGAGAGGTGCCCGGTGTGCGGGACGCCTCGCTGCGGGCCACCCCGGCCGGCGCGCACAGTCTGCGACTCGACCTCGCCGACGGTGCCGACGCGGCCGAGGTGAGCCGTCAGGTGGCCCGCCTGCTGCAGGAGCGGATGGGCCTGGACGCGGCGATGCCCGGTGACGGGCCGTCCGCTTTCCGGCCGTCCGGCGCCCCGGTCTCGTCGCCTCGTGGCAGCACGCCGCTGCTGCCCAGCCAGCCGACCCGCCCGGCCCGGGCCGCGGTGCCGGTCGCCCCGGTCTCCAGCCCGGTCGCCCCGGCGCCGGTGTCCGCGGCCCCCGCGCCCGCCCCGGTCTCGGTGGCGCCGGTGTCCGCGGTTCCGCAGCCCGTCGCGCCGGCCCCGGCCGAACCCCGGCCGCAGATGGTCAACGCCGGTGCCGCGCTCGTTCCGGCGGACGCCTCCAAGCCACGCCCGCTGGACCCCGGCGACACCCCCGGTCCTCGCGTGATCATCGAGAACGTGCACGTCAACACGTTCGGCGCGGACGCCACGGTGGAGGTCCGCCTACGTGCCGGCGGTCGCAGCGCCTCCGGCGTCGCGACCGGACCGGCCGTCGACGGCTACCTGTTGCGCCTGTGCGCGGCGGCCACCGCCGGAGCCGTCGACGAGCTGCTCTCCACCTCGCAGCACCAGGACGGCCCGGCCCGGTGCTTCGTCGAGCACGCGGCCTCGGTCTCCTTCGGCTCGATGCAGGTCGCCGTGGTCGTGCTGCTGCTCTCGTGCGGCGGTGGCTGGGTCGAGCAGCTGGCAGGCTCCGCGGTGGTGACGGGTGACGACCGGCACGCCATGGTGCGCGCCACACTCTCCGCGGTCAATCGACGGCTTGAGGCACTCTTGGCCTGATGAAGGGCGCGATTCTGGCCGACGACAGTTCGCTGTTGCCGGAGGGTGAGGTTCCGCCACCGTGGCCGGCACGGCAGGTCACGGTCAGCGGTGCGATGTTGCATGTGCGGGACACGCCGGGCCAGAGCCCTGCCGCCGAGCCCGCGGTCTACGTGCACGGTCTCGGCGGCTCCTCGCAGAACTTCACCGATCTGGCCGGCCTGCTCGCCGACCGCCTCGACGGTCAGGCCGTCGACCTGCCCGGTTTCGGGTACAGCGATCCCAGCCCGCGGTATTCGATCGCGGCGTTCGCGGCCACCCTGACCGACTACCTGGATCACGCCGGCCGCGGCCCGGTCCACCTGATCGGCAACTCGCTGGGCGGCTCGATCTCGGTGCGGGTGGCGGCGCTGCGCCCCGACCTTGTCCGGACTCTCACGCTGATCTCGCCGGCCATGCCGTTCCTCGATCCGCGCCGCACCGCGCAGGGCCCGGTCCTGCCGTTGCTCGCGATGCCCGGCGCCGAGCGGCTGATGGCGTGGGCACTGACCCGGATCACCGCCGAGCAGATGGCCGAGCAGGTGCTGGCCGCCTGCTTCGGCGACACCACGAAGGTGCATCCGCAGCGCCGTGCCGAGGCGATGGAGGAGATCCAGCTCCGCTACACGGTCGCCCACTACCCGAAGGCATATCTCGGCACGTTGCGCGGCCTGGTCGGCAGCTTCCTCCGGGCCTACCTGCCCGGTGTCAACTCGCAGTGGCGACTGGCCTCCCGGATCGAGGCGCCCACGCTGGTCATCGGCGGTCTCAACGACCGGCTCGTCGATCCGCGGGTGCCGGCCCAGGTCGCCCGGGTGATCCCGGACAGCCGCCTGCTCATCCTCCCGGGCGTCGGCCACGTCGCCCAGATGGAGGTCCCCCGGCTGGTGGCCCGGGCCGTCGTCGGCCTGCTCGACGAGGTCGGCGCGACATAAGACCCATGAACCCCTCGCCGCACCCCCCGGCCGAGCCGCGATCCCTCTCCTCGGGAGACCGGTGGCGTCAGGCTTGGCTGGTCGTCCTGGCGGCGACCGTGGTGCTGTTCACGGTGGTCGCCGTCGGACGGCCGTTCGAGCCGCAGGCCGGCCCGCCCGGCAACGCGGCCGCCGCGGCCTCGCCGTCGTCGGCCCCGGTGCCGTCCCCGGTCGCCACCACTGCGCTGGCCGCTCCGGCGACCGCTTCGCCCAGCCCCACGCCGACCTCGCCGTTCCCGGCCGAGGGCGTGCTGCGGCTCGACGGAAACTTCCCGGTCAAGGGTTCCGGCGGGTTCGACTTCGCGAACGAGCGCGGCCCGGTCGCCGGCAGCCGGGGCACAATCCGCCGGTTCAAGGTCGCCGTGGAGAAGGGCAGCGGTGAGGACGTCGCCGCGTTCGCCGCGCAGGTCCGGGCCATCCTCTCCGACGAGCGGAGCTGGATCGGCGGCGGGAACGTCCGGATGCAGATGGTGGCCGCCGCCGATCGGGCCGACTTCACCGTCTATCTGGCGACCCGGGAGACCGCGGGCCGGATGTGCGAGATGGGCGGCACCAGCATCCGGATCAACGGGGTGCCGTTCACGTCGTGCCGGGCCGTCGGCAAGGCCATCATCAACCTCGACCGTTGGCGCGGGTCGGCCCGGCCCTACCTGGAGGCCGGAGTCGGGCTCGCCGCCTACCGCCAGTACGTGATCAATCACGAGGTCGGGCACGAGCTCGGGCACCGGCACGAGGGCTGCCCGAAAGCCGGCGGGCCGGCGCCGGTGATGGTGCAGCAGACGCTGACCCTGCGTGGCTGCGTCCCGTTCTCCTGGCCGCGGCACAACGGCCGCGATCTGTCCGGACCACGGCTCTGACCTCCGCTTTCCGCTCATCCGGTACGGAAATGCGAAAGTCCTGTGACACGCGAGGAGTCATGGCAGGCTTGCGCTTGCTATGGCAAACGCGACAAATGGCCCCGTAGACCCGGACGCCGCCACCGACCGGCGCGGCCGAGCCGAGCGCTCCCGCGCCGACGCCGCGCCCGCGGCCCCTACCGGCACCCCCGCGGCCACGTCGCCCCGGCGGCGCACCGTCGCGGCGACCGCCACCACGGGACGGGCCCCGGTGACCGCTCCGGCCGAGCCGGCCCGCCGGGCGACCCGCAAGACGGCCTCCACCGAGGAGCCGGCCCGCAAACCGGCAGGGAAGAAGTCCACACCGGCCGCGGGAAGCGCAGAGCCACCGGCGAAGCCGGCCGCGGTCAAGTCGACGTCCGCGCGGACCTCCACCGGGCGCGCCCCGGCCCGGAAGACCGCCACCGCGCCGATGGAGACGGTTCCGGAGGAGCCCCCGGCCCGGCGGCGGAGCACGGCACGGACCGCGCCGGCCGACGGGACCGTGGCCAGGCGGACGACCGGATCACGTACGCGCCGTCCCGAATCGGATCCGAAACCCTTCGTACCCGCCCTGAGTGAGCCGGAGAACCCCGAACCGCCGCTCCGGGCACTCCCGATGACCCGGGGCATCTTCGAGCTGGCCGCTGAACGTCTGGCCGCCTCGACGCCTCGGACGGTGGATCCAGAACCGGCCGCCCCGGCCGACGGCGACCCGCTGGCCGCACCGGGCTCCTATGTGAACCCGCGTGCCGCCGGAGGACGGCGGTCCCACCGATCCGGTGGTCGTCCGCCCGAGGTGGCACGTCCCGAGCAGGACCACTGGGACGGGCTGTCGGCGGAGAACGGCTGGCTCGGCACACCGGTCGACGAGCCCGTGCCGGCCGTCCCGGAACCGGAGATCGGGCCGCAGGACGAATACCCGCTGACCAGGAACCGGCCCTACATCGGGCTGCCGCCGAGCGTGCGCCTGCCGGCCGAGCTGCCGGACAACCTGTGGCCGCCGAAGTCGATGCTGGAGCGCAACCTCACCGAGAACATCTACGTCCCGGCGCCGGTGCCGCCTCGGGTCGAGGAACCGCCGGCGCCCGCGCACACACCCGAGCCCGAACCCGAGAGGGAGCCGGCTGCGGAGACGGTTCTGCCGGAGTACGAACCGGAGCCCGACTTCCTGCCGGCGGTGCTGACCCACGCGGATCACGACTACGTCCCGGCCCACGCGCGGTCCGCCCGGCCCACCGGTGGTCAGGCACGGCACGCCGTCTCCGAGACGGTCGGCGCCCGGCGCGTCCGGCGACGCAGGCGCGCGGTGCTCGTGGCGTACATCCTCGTGGTGGTCCTGGTTTTGATCGTCGGTCATGAGCTGCGCAACGACGAGCAACCACTCGCTCCGGGGCGGGAGGCCGCGCAACGCGCCGCCGAACCGGCCGAGGTGGGCCCGGCGGCCGGACCGGTGCCGCAGGCACCGCAGACGACGATCGCCGAGCCGCAGAAGACCGGCGCCGCGGACGCGGACGAGCCCGCGGCGAAGGGAAAGACGGGCGAGTTCGGGTACGCGAAGGGCCGCGGCCCCGCGCTCGGCGACGGCGGCCGCCTGTACCGCTTCCGGGTGGCGGTCGAGAAGGTCGTCGAGGACACGTCGCCCGGTGAGTTCGCCGAGGTCATCGACGAGACCCTGGGTGATGAGCGGAGCTGGGTCAACGGCGGGCGGCTGCGGTTGCGCCGGGTGCCGAAGACCGGGGATTTCGACTTCACCGTCTATCTGGCCTCGGCGAAGACGTCGGAGCGCATGTGCGCGAGCGGCGGCCTCGACACCGAGGGCTACACCTCGTGCCGGGTGCCCGGCCAGGTGATCATCAACGCCGATCGCTGGGCCGATGCGGTGCCCGACTACGACGGCGAACTCGAGATGTACCGGCGATACACGATCAACCACGAGGTGGGCCACGAGCTCGGCCACGGGCACGAGGCGTGCCCCGGCAAGGGCGAGAAGGCCCCGGTGATGCAGCAACAGACCTTCGGGCTCAAGGGTTGTACGCCGAACGCGTGGCCCTATCTGGACGGTAAGCGTTACGCCGGTGAGCCGGTGGCGTGAATTATTCCGCGATCCCGCATGTCGGGCCCGTGGCCAACGTCATGGGTGCTCGTGCGCGAATCGAGCGACAATGGGCGGCGTTCCAACACCAACGAAACCACCGAACCCGGGGAGTGAACTGTGGCTCTGCCCCCGCTCGTCGAGCCGGCCGCTGAGCTGAGCGTCGATGAGATCCGCCGCTATTCGCGTCACCTGATCATCCCCGACGTCGGGATGGACGGGCAGAAGCGGCTCAAGAACGCGAAGGTGCTCGCCGTCGGCGCGGGCGGTCTCGGCTCGCCGACCCTGCTCTACCTGGCCGCGGCCGGTGTCGGCACGCTCGGCATCATCGACTTCGACACCGTCGACGAGTCCAACCTCCAGCGTCAGATCATCCACGGCGTCTCGGACGTCGGCACGCCCAAGGCCGAGTCCGCGGCCCGCAGCATCGCCGAGGTCAACCCGCTGGTGAACGTGGTCATCCACAACACCGCACTGGACCGGGACAACGTCAAGGAGATCTTCAGCCAGTACGACCTGATCGTCGACGGCACCGACAACTTCGCGACCCGTTACATGGTCAACGACGCCGCGGTGCTGCTCGGCAAGCCGTACGTCTGGGGCTCGATCTACCGTTTCGACGGCCAGGCCTCGGTCTTCTGGGAGGAGCACGGTCCCTGCTACCGCTGCCTCTACCCGGAGCCCCCGCCGCCCGGCATGGTCCCGAGCTGCGCCGAGGGCGGCGTGCTCGGCGTGCTCTGCGCGTCGATCGGCTCGATCCAGGTCAACGAGGCGATCAAGCTGATCACCGGCATCGGTGAGCCGCTGGTGGGGCGCCTGATGGTCTACGACGCCCTGGAGATGGAGTACCGCAAGATCAAGGTCCGGAAGGACCCGAACTGCGCGCTCTGCGGTGAGAACCCGACGGTCACCGACCTGCTCGAGGACTACGAGGACTTCTGCGGCGCGGTCTCCGACGAGGCGCAGGAGGCGGTGCACGGCTCCACGATCACCGTTCGTGAGCTCAAGGACTGGCAGGACAGCGGCAAGGACATCTTCCTGGCCGATGTCCGCGAGCCGGCCGAGTGGGAGATCAACCGGATCCCGGGCGCGGTGCTGATCCCGAAGGGCGAGATCCTCTCCGGCGAGGCGCTGTCGAAGTTCCCCCAGGACAAGCAGATCGTCCTGCACTGCAAGTCGGGCGTGCGCTCGGCCGAGGCTCTCGCCGCGCTCAAGGCGGCCGGATTCAAGGACGCCGTTCACGTCCAGGGCGGCATTGTGTCGTGGGTCAACACGATCGATCCGTCCCTGCCGTCGTACTGACCCTTTTGATCCAGGGAGTCACCTTCGGGTGACTCCCTGGATGGAACGAACCTGCGGGACGCGCCTCCGGGCGGGTACCGTCGTCACCGTGATCGATATAGACGCCGCGATTGGCTACGTGGTCGCCCATGGTGATCCGGTCGAGCGGGCGCGATTGTCGCACCTCCGGACCGGGCAGCCCGCCCCGTCCGAGGCCGTCGAGCGGATCGCTGCCGGGCAGATGGAAGAGGGTGGTTGGTCCGCGTCCGCCGAGGGCGCCATCCCCTCGATCGACGCCACCTGCTTCCGGCTCGCCGAGCTCGACGGCATCGGTGAGCTGAACAGCCCGGTGGCCGTCCAGGCCCTGCAGTGGCTGGCGAGCGCGCAGCGTGGCGACGGCACCTGGCAGGAGCACGAGTCGCTGGCCGGTGAGGCCCCGGCCTGGGCGCTTCCCGGCGATCCCGAGGCAACCCTCTACCAGACCTCGGTCGCGGGTTTCTGGCTCACCGCGGCGGCCGTCGCGATCGACCCGTACCAGACCCGGACCCCGTGGAGCGAGGTGCTGCGGTCCGCGGCGGGCTGGGTGGTCACCCAGATCCGTCCGGACGGGACCTGGCCGTCGTTCCTGGCCGCCGGTTGGCATGCCGCCGGTCTGCTGCACCAGCAGCAGTTCTTCTACGAGTCGGCCCGGGTGCAGCAGGTTCTCGGCGACCGCCTGCCGGACATGTCGCCGGCCGATGTGGCGTCGATGGCGGCGGCACTGCGGCGGGTCAACCTCGGTGACGACTGGCTGCTGCGCAGCGCTTGGAAGCGGCTCGGCGAGACCCAGCGCGTCGACGGCGGCTGGGACAGCAACGAGGGCCCGCTGTTCGACGTCAACACGACGCTGACGGCTCTACGCGCCTTCCGCTGACCCCTGCCAGCTCCCTTGCGCTCCGGATGTCGCTGGTCTCGCCATTCCAGCCGCCGACAGCCGGCAGCGACCCGGTCCCCGGAGTCGTGCCGCCCGATGCGACCAGCCACCTCCACCCGCGTGGTGACTTGCGGCTCGCGGGTGGGCGTAGGTCACCACGGTGCCTGCCGAGCGCTCCCGTGTGGTGATTTGCGGCTTGCGGGTGGGCGTAGGTCACCACGGTGCCTGCCGAGCGCTCCCGTGTGGTGACTTGCGGCTCGCCGGTGGGCGTAGGTCACCACGGTGCCTGCCGAGCGCTCCCGTGTGGTGATTTGCGGCTTGTGGGTGGGCGTAGGTCACCACGCTGCGGGCGGCCGGGCGCCACGTGGTGATTTGCGGCTTGCGGGTGGGCGTAGGTCACCACGCCATCGAGGGGGTGTGGCGTGGAGCAGACCGCAAATCACCACGCGGTTAGGCGGGGTGATCAGCAAGGGCGCGTAGTGGAGAAAAGAACGGTGAGAGTCACGGCGACAGCCGGAAACTCACAACACCTCCAGCGGCTAGCGGGTGTGGCCGTTACCGGTGACGACGTACTTGGTAGAGGTCAGCTCGGGCAGGCCCATCGGACCGCGCGCGTGCAGTTTCTGCGTGCTGATGCCGATCTCCGCACCGAAACCGAACTCGCCACCGTCGGTGAACCGGGTCGACGCGTTCACCATCACGGCGGCGGCGTCCACCCCGGCCACGAACCGCCGGGTCGCGGTCGTCGACTCGCTGACGATGGCCTCGGTGTGACCGGTGCCCCACTGACGGATGTGGTCGAGGGCGTCCTCCAGGGAGTCGACGACGGCCACCGCGATGTCGGGGGACAGGTACTCCGTACCCCAATCCTCGTCGGTAGCCGCGACCACCGCATCGCCGTAACTCGCCACGCGGGCGTCGCCGTGCACCGTGACGCCGCGTTCCTGCAGCTCCGGAAGCACGAGGGGCAGGAACGTGTCCGCGATTTCGGCGTGCACCAACAGGGACTCGGCCGTGTTGCAGGTGGAGAAGCGCTGCGTCTTCGAGTTGACCGTGACGGCCAGCGCCTTCTCCAGGTCGGCCGCGGCGTCCACGTAGACGTGGCAGTTGCCGACCCCGGTCTCGATCACCGGCACGGTGGACTGCTCGACCACCGTCTTGATCAGCGAGGCGCCGCCGCGCGGGATCAGCACGTCGACCAGGCCGCGGGCGCGCATCAGCTCCTTGACCGAGTCGCGGGTGGTGGCGTCGAGCAGCTGGATCGTGTTGGCCGGCAGGCCCGCGTCGGCGACCGCCTTGCGCAGCACCGAGACGATCGCGGCGTTCGACGAGAACGCCGACCCGGAACCGCGCAGCAGGGCCGCGTTGCCGCTCTTGAGGCAGATGCCGGCGGCGTCGACGGTGACGTTGGGCCGGCCCTCGTAGATCATGCCGACCACACCGAACGGCACCCGGACCTGCCGCAGCTCCAGGCCGTTGGCCAGGGTGGAGCCGCGCACCACGTCACCGATCGGGTCGGGCAGGGCGGCGAGCTGGCGCAGGCCGTCGGACATGGCGGCGACCCGCTCCGGCGTCAGGGTCAGCCGGTCGATCATGGCCTCGGACGTGCCGTTCTCCCGGGCGTTGGCGACGTCGACACCGTTCGCGTGGACGATGTCGTCCGTCCGCTCGACGAGACGGTCGGCCATCAGCAGCAGGGCCGCGTCCTTCTCGGCCCGCGTCGCCGAGGCCAGGTCGAACGAGGCGACCCGGGCGGCGGCCGCCTGCTCCAGCACACTCATGACGAAACCTCTCTAGAGGAGCACCAGGTCGTCACGGTGGACGACCTCACGTTCATATCCCGGCCCGAGTGCCGCGGCCAACTCCGGGGTGGACCGCCCGAGCAGCGCCGGCAGTTCGACCGCGTCGTAGTTGACCAGGCCGCGCGCGACGGGCGTACCTGATCCGGCTTCGACCAGATCCACCGGATCGCCGGCGGCGAAGGAACCGTCGACCGCCGTGATGCCGGCCGGCAGCAGTGACTTGCGCCGGGCCACCACGGCCGCGACCGCGCCCTCGTCGAGATGCAGGCGGCCGCGCGGGGAGGTGGCGTGGGCAAGCCAGAAGAGCCGCGCCGCGGGCCGGGATCCGGCTGCCTCGAAGAGCGTGCCGACCTCCTCGCCGGCGAGCGCCGCACCGGCCAGCGGGGCCGCGGTCAGCACGACCGGAATGCCGAACCCGGTCGCTATCCGGGCCGCCTCGACCTTGGTGACCATGCCGCCGGTGCCGAGGCCCGCCTTGCCGGTCTTGCCGATCTCGACAGCGGAGAGGTCGGTGTCCTCGCGGACCAGCGGGATCTTCACCGACGCGGGGTCGGACGGATTGCCGGTGTAGAGGGCATCCACATCGGAGAGCAGCACGAGCAGATCGGCGTCGGCGAGCGCGGCCACGAGCGCGGCCAGCCGGTCGTTGTCGCCGAACCGGATCTCCTCGGTGGCGACCGTGTCGTTCTCGTTGACGATCGGCAGCGCGCCCAGGTCGAGGAGTTTGCGCAGCGTGCGGTATGCGTTGCGGTAGTGGGCCCGCCGGGTGACGTCGTCGACGGTGAGCAGTACCTGGCCGACCGTCAGCCCGTGGCGGGCGAAGCCGGCCGCATACCGCCCGATCAGCAGGCCCTGGCCGACCGAGGCGGCGGCCTGCTGGGTGGCCAGGTCGCGTGGCCGGCGGCGCAACTGGAGCGGTGCGAGTCCGGCGGCGATCGCGCCGCTGGACACCAGAACGACCTCACGCCCGCCGGTCGCCAGCGCGCCCAGCACATCGACCAGGGCGTCGACCCGTTGCTCGTCGATGCCGCCCGCCGCGGTCGTCAGCGAGGACGATCCCACCTTGACCACGATCCGGCGCGCACCGGTCACCACTTCCCGCACCTGGCCCATTGTGCTCGGCAGGCCGGTGTCGATCCTTGCCACATCCCATATCGTGGCGGGTTGTGACACCGCAGGAGTACGTCGAAGAGGTCCTGACCCTGGTGGAGAGCATCCCGGCGGGGCGTGTGATGTCGTACGGCTCGATTGCCGACGCCCTGGCCGACCGGTCCGGCCGCAACTCGCCCCGGCAGGTCGGCCGGATCATGTCCCTGCACGGCGGCGGCGTCCCCTGGCACCGGGTGTGCAGCGGCGGCGGACGGCTCCCACCCGGTCACGAGGCCCGGGCCAAGGCGTTGCTGCTGGCCGAGGGCGTGCCGATGCGCGGTGACCGGGTGCTGATGGCCGAGGCTGGCTGGATGCCTACCCGGTGAGCCCGGCGTGCGCGGCCGCGGCCCGCAGCTGATAGTCGAAGAAACCTCTCCGATCCTCCTCGACCGACTTGTTGAGCTGCCCGAACAGTTCCGCACTGATGGCGCCGCAGATCTGGAAGAACGCGGCGATCGTGTCGGCCACCAGCCGGGCCGGCAGGTCGGGGAGGATCGAGGCGGCGATCGGGGCGAGCTCTTCGATGAACCTCCCGGTGATCGGTTCGCGATAGACCAGGACCCCCGAGGTGTACGCCTCCGTCAGTGTCGCCCCCAGCAGCAGCATCACTCGCGTGGCCGGGACGATGGTGTCCTCCGGAGCCTGGTACCCCGGCACCGGACTGCCGTAGATGAGCGCCCACTCGTGCGGGCTGGCCAGCGCCCAGTCCCGTGCCGCGTGCCCCGCGGCCAGCCACTTCTCCAGAGGCGTCGACTGCTCGGCGGAGGCCCGCTCGGCGGCCTCCCCGACCGCGTCGTACGCGTCGATGATCAGCGCCGTGAGCAGCTCGTCGCGGCTGGCGAAGTACCGGTAGACCGCAGACGACGCCATCCCGAGGTCACGGGCGACGGCCCGTAGCGAGAGGTTCGCCCCATCAGTGGCCAGGTGCCGTTTCGCCACCGTCTTGATCTCTTCGGTCATCTCGGCCCGCACGCGGGCTCGCAGGTTAGCGGCGCTCATGCGGACCAGTGTGCCATAAAGAGAGCAGTGCTCTTGCTTTCTCGCGAGCGTCTATGCGATCGTTGTTCTCAACGGAGAGCGGTGCTCTCGAATGCGAGCAAGGAGAACGTCATGCACCTGGTCATCGGTTCCGGCCCGATCGGCTCCACCGTCGCCAACCTGCTCGCCGAGCGCGGCGAGCGGGTCCGGATCGTCACACGCAGCGGCAGTGGCCCCGAGCATCCGCTGATCGAACGGGTCACCGGCGACGCCGCCGACGCCCGGCGCCTCACGGAACTCGCCCAGGGCGCCGAGGTCGTCTACAACTGCGCGAACCCGAGGTACACCGAGTGGACCGAGAAGTGGTTCCCGATGAACAACGCGATGATCGCCGCCGCCAAGTCGGCCGGCGCGGTCTACGCCATCACCGGCAACCTGTACGGGTACGGCCCCCAGCCCGGCGGCCTGATGACCGAGAGCACCCCGCTCGCCGCGACCGGCCGCAAGGGCCGCGTCCGCATCCGGATGTGGGAGGACGCCCTGGCCAGTGGCGTGCGCACGATCGAGGCCCGAGCCTCCGACTACCTGGGCGCCGGAGCCGTCGGCGTCTTCTCCAGCGTGCTGCTGCCCGCTCTGGAGAAGGGCCGCACCGCCTGGGGACCCGCTGACATCGACGCCCCGCACACCTTCACCTACACCGGCGACATGGCCCGCACCCTGGTCGAGCTGGCCCGTGACGAGCGCGCCTGGGGCCATGCCTGGCACGTGCCGTCACCGGCGCCGATCTCGATCCGCGAGCTGGCCGACCGCTACTGCGACCTGACCGGCCAGCCTCACCTCAAGGTCCGCAGCATGCCCCGGTTCGTGATGCGCGCGGCCGGTGTGGTGGTGCCGATGGCCCGTGAGATGGCCGAGATGGATTACCAGTTCTACGCCCCGTTCGTCCTCGACTCGTCGCTGACCGAGCGCACCTTCGGCCTCACCGCCACTGACCTGGAGGTGCCGCTGCGCGAGACCGCTGCCTCCGCCGCGGCGACCGCCGCCCGCACCATGTGACCCGGTTTCACAGCAGCAGTCCCACGCCGCCGCGCCGTGGGTCGCCGGCCGCACCGGCCCGGCCCACGGCGGTGACCCCACCGAAGTAGTGCGTGATCTCCGGCCATTCGACGATCTGCCACCCGGCGGCCGCGAGCTCGGCCAACTCGGCGGGCGGATACCCGGGCTCGGCGTGCACGGTGTCCTCCACCACGTGGAAGCGCGGCCGGGCGATCGCCTCCGGCACACTCAGCCCGTCGACAATCACCCCGAGCAGCGTGTCGACCAGCGCGGTCCGGATCCGGGAGGCGCCGGCCGACCCCGCCGCGACGGCCAGGCCACCGTCCGGGGCGGTCACCACGAGCGGGCACATGTAGGACGACATCCGCTGCCCCGGCACCAGGTCGTCGGTGAGCAGCTCACCCTCGCCGAGCATCGAGTTCAGGTTGATGCCGAGCCCCGGCAGCCACACCCCCGACCCCAGCCCGAGCGTCGTGGTGATCACGCAAGCGTTGCCCTCGCTGTCCACCACCGAGACATTGGTGGTGTCCCCGAGCCGCTGCTGACCCCGGTTGAGCAGCGCCGAGGCCACCCCGGGAGCGCGCACCGGCCGGGCCAGCTCGGTGGGCAGCCCGCCGATCGTGTCGACTGTCCGGTTCAGATCGTGCCGGGCGTGCACCCGATAACCGGCCAGGGGCGCCTGATCCACCGGAACCGACTCGACCCGATACGAGCGCAGGTCCACCGGCCCGATCGTCCCGCCGGCCGCCCGTACCGTGTCGACCAGCAGCTTCCCGTACGCACCCGTGTAGAAGACCGACGGGCCCTCCTCGGCCAGCGTGTCCATCGCGGCGGCCAGCCCCGGGTGGTAGAGCAGCTCGTCGCCCTGCAGCAACCGCCCGCCAGGCTGGTACGGGCCGGCGCCGTCACCGTAGGCGAGTGCCGGCGCACACGACTCCAGCGTGCGGGCGTGCGCCACCGGCAGCAGCACCCCGGTCCGGGCCAGGCCGGCAGCCGGTGCCACCACCTGCGGCCAGGGCAGTCTTCCCCACCGGCGATGCACCTCCCCGAGCCCGGCCGGCACCCCGGGCACCGCCACACTTGCCCCGCCGATTGAGTAGACCTGTGGCAGGCCACCGAAGAACACGTCCACCGACACCATGGGTGCCGGTTTCCGATCACCGTCGAGCCCCGGCACCGCGACGAAGAAGTCGAGACAGGTGACCTCTCGGGTACCGGCGTCGAAATAGGTGGCGAAGCCGCCACCACCGAGCCCGGTGTACACGGTCTCGGCGACGCAGCAGGCGAGTACGGCGCCCACCGCCGCGTCGGCCGCGGTGCCTCCGGCCTGCAGAATTCGTAGCCCGGTGCGAGCCGTCGCCGGATGACTGGCGGCGACGCCGGCCGCAACGCTTTTCATGCGGCCGAGCGTAGGCGGAGCAGCCCGATCATGGTTACGATGCGCGTCGATGACGACCAGTGGTCCCCTTCCCGTGGTAACCCCGACGAGTGTTCTCCCGCGCGGCGTTTTGGCTGGATATGCGCTTGGCTCGTTGGTCACCGGAGCTTTCGGCACGGTGCCCGGTTTGCTGCTTCTGCCTTATCTGACCGACACGCTGGGTGTAGCCGCCGGAGTGGCCGGTTTGCTAGTTCTCCTACCGAAGGCATGGGACGTTCTGGTCAATCCGGTGGCCGGCCGGATCTCCGACCGCCGCGGTTCACGACGGCCGTTCCTGTTGGTCGCCGGGCTGTTCCTCGGCGTGCTCTTCGCGGCGATCTTCGCGGCCCCCTTCCCGAGCGGTGCGGCCTCCGGTGCGTACGTAGCGGTCGCCTTCCTCGCCGCCGCCACCGCGTTCGCGTTCTTCCAGGTGCCCTACGTCGCGATGCCCGCCGAACTCACCGACGGCTACGCCGAACGCACACGGCTGATGACCTGGCGGGTCGCCGTCCTCGCCCTGGCCATCCTGGTCTCCGGTGCCCTGGCGCCGCTGGTCGTCGAGCTCACCGGCGGTGGTCGCGAAGGACACCGGTGGTCCGGCGCCTTCGTCGGCGCACTCATCGTCGTGGGCACCCTCGCCACCTTCTTCGGTACGCGCAAAGCACACTCCCGTGTTGCCGGTGAATCCGAGCCGTCCCTCCGAGCGCAACTGCGCGTGGCCGGCGGCAACGCGCCGTTCAAGGCCCTGCTCATCTGCTGGGTCGTGCAGGCCGCCGGCATCGGCACCATGCTGGCCGGCGTCAAATACTTCGCCGACCACGTCCTGGTCCAGAAGTCCGGCGCGACCTTCCTGTTCGCCGCGTTCGTCGGCCCGGCCCTGCTGGTGATGCCGCTGTGGACGGCCGTCGGCCGGCGCCAGGGAAAGCTCTTCTCCCTGATCGCCGCCTCGCTGCTGTTCACGGCCGGCGCCCTGGCACTGCTCACCGCCCCGGTGTTGCCGGCGGTGGCGGTGTACCTGATCGTCGCCCTGGTCGGTGCCGGTTACGCCGGTCAGCAGGTGTTCGCCATGGCGATGCTGCCGGACTGCATCGCACACGACACCGAACGCACCGGCCGCCGCCAGGCCGGCGTCTTCACCGGCCTGTGGACCGCGGGGGAGACCCTCGGCCTGGCACTCGGCCCCGGTATCTACGCATTGCTCCTCCAGGTCTTCGGCTATGTCTCGTCGGCCACCGGCGAGTCGGCCGTGCAGAGTGACACCGCACGACTCGGGGTGTTGCTCGGTTTCACGGTCGTCCCGGCTCTGCTGGTCGGAGCGGCCGTGCTGGCGCTGCGACGTTACGACGACCGGCCGCCCGCCGCCGGTGGCCCTGTGGATAACTCGCCGCTGTGGACAACCGGGAACCCGGCCCCGGAGAAGGGGTAGCGTCCCCCGCATGATCGATGCGCTGCCGGAGAAAGGCGTCCCGGGCGAGCAGATCCTCGCCGAGCTGCGTGAGCTGCGGGCGGGTGACCTGCCGACCCACGGTGGGCGCCTTTTCGCCTACGTCTACGACCCCGCCCTCGACGGTCTCGACGACCTGGCTCGCGCCGCCCACGCGCTCTCCGCCCACGTCAACGGCCTCGACCCGACGGCCTTCCCGTCCCTGCTGGCGATGGAGAACGCTCTGGTCGGCGCGGCCGCCAAACTGCTCGGCGGCGGTCCGGAGACGGTCGGCAGCGTCACCAGCGGCGGCACCGAGTCCCTGATCCTGGCCGTCAAGGCGGCCCGTGACGCCCATCCGGCGATCCGCTCGCCACGGCTGGTCGTGCCGGCCACCGCGCACGCGGCGTTCGCGAAAGCGGCGCACTACCTGCGGGTCGAGCTGGACACCGTGCCCGTCCACGGTCTGACGGCCGATGCGGAGGCGATGGCCGCGGCGATCACGCCGGACACCGTGCTGATCGCGGCGTCCGCCCCGAGTTATGCGCACGGTGTCGTCGACCCGATCCCCGAGATCGCCGTGATCGCCGCCGAGCACGGCATCCGGTTCCACGTCGACGCCTGCTTCGGCGGCTGGATCCTGCCCTACCTGCGACGCCTCGGCGCCGACCTGCCCGGCTTCGACCTCTCCGTGCCCGGCGTCACCAGCATCTCGGTCGACCTGCACAAATACGCGTATGCGCCGAAGGGCGTCTCGATCCTGCTGCACGCCTCCGAGGAACTGCGCCGCCCGCAGTATTTCGCCTACGCCGGCTGGCCCGGCTACACCATGATCAACCCGGTGATCTCGTCGACCCGCTCGGGCGGCCCGATCGCCGCCGCCTACGCCACGTTGCGTTCCATCGGCGACACCGGCTACCTCGAGCTGGCCCGCAAGACCCGCGAGTCGGTCGCGGTGCTGGCCGCCGCGGTCGAGGCGACCGACGGGGTGCGGCTCTACGCCCCTGCCGGCACGAGCGTGGTCTGCCTGGCCTCCGACACCGCCGACACCGACACCGACACCGACGACGGCGCCGACGCTGGCGGTGCCGACGCTGACGGTGCCGACGCTGACGGTGCCGACACTGGCGGTGCCGACACTGGCGCCGACCTCTTCGTCCTGGCCGACGAGCTGGCCGCCCGCGGCTGGCACACCCAGCCGCAGATGGCGTTCGGTGACATGCCACCCACCATCCACCTCACGGTGACCGCCGCCGTTCACGCGACCGCCCCCGACTTCGCCGCCGACCTGGCCGACGCGGTCGCGGCGGCGAAGGCCCGAGGGCCGGTCGAGGTACCCCCGCTGCCACCCCTGACGCCCGAGATGATCACCCCGGAGCTGATCGCCTCCCTGGCCGAGGGTCTGGGCTTGGCCGGTGGCGACTTCACTCAGATGGCCACCGTCAACTCGATCCTGAACGCCGCCCCACCGGCCCTGCGCGAGGCCCTCCTGGCCGGCTTCCTGAGCTTCCTCCAGCGGCCGGCCGCGCCCTTCGCGTGACACCCGTGCCCGCGCCGGCGGTGCCTGGAACGCTCTGCGATCAGATGACTCTGCAATCAGATGACGTTGTGAAGGAATGATTGCGTCATATGATTGTTCCTATGCTGTATCCGACCCCCGAACCGACCGCCGTCGACTACGAGGTCCTCGGCCGCGTCGATGAGATGCGTGAGGCCCTCCGTCATCAGGTGCAGGCCAACCCGGCGAAGTGGGTCCTCGGCCTTCGGAAGTTCCTGACCGCGGACGCGGTGGCCGCCTCGAACTCCATCGAGGGGTTCCGCGTGTCCACCGTTGACGTCCAGGACCTGATGGCGGGGGAGAAGGACGTCGACGTCTCCGACGAGAACCGGGAGGAGACCCTCGCCTATCAGCGGATGATGACCTACGTGCAGACGTTGCACGACGCCCCCGATTTCGAATACAGCAAGGGCCTGCTCAACGCACTGCACTGGATGCTCCAGGGTCATCGACACACCCGGAACAAGGTCGCCGGCCAATGGCGACGTGGCCCGGTCTACGTCACCGATGCCGGGAGTCAGAGGATCGTCGCTTACACAGCTCCTGAGGCCACTGAGCTCCCGGCGCTGATGGACGACCTGGTGGATTGGCTGAATGCCGACTACACGGACCACCCGTTGATCCGTGCTGCGATGGCGCACCTGCACCTGGTGTCCATCCACCCGTGGCCAGACGGCAACGGCCGCATGTCGCGGTCACTGCAGACCCTGATGATCGCCCGGGAAGGTGTGCTTGCTCCCGAATTCTCGTCGATCGAGGCATGGCTCGGCCGGTCATTGAATACCTGGAGTTACTACCAGGAGCTCAAGCGCCGCGGTCCCACCTACCGGCCGGATCAGGACGTATCGAGCTGGATCCGGTTCAATCTGACCGCCTATCACCAGCAGGCACAGGCGGTGCAGGCCGAGGCGACGCGATCAGCCGAGGTGTGGGAGTTACTCCTCTCGTTCGTGGCCGCCAAAGGGCTGGATGAACGGATGGTCTCCGCCCTTCATGACGTGGCGGTGCATGAGCGGGTGCGAAGGGTCCGCTATGAGCAGGCCGAGGGCTTGAGCCTGCAGCAGGCCCAACGAGACCTGCGCGACCTAGTCGCTGCCGGGCTTCTGGAGTCGGTCGGCCGGACTCGGGCCCGCTACTACATCGAGGGGCCGAACTTCCCGGAGCGGATCCTGGAGGTGGCCCGCAAGCCGGTGACTCTGACCGAGCCGTACCCGGATGCGTTAGGTTGACCGGATGGCCAGTCTGCCAGGTGTGCTCGGGGAACCCATCCGGTTCGTGCTGAACTGGGGGCGCCGCTATTCCCTCTGGGTGTTCAACTTCGGACTGGCGTGCTGTGCCATCGAGTTCATCGCGTCCAGCATGGCCCGTCACGACTTCATGCGTCTCGGGGTCATCCCGTTCGCGCACGGGCCACGCCAGGCCGACCTCATGGTCGTCTCCGGCACGGTCACCGACAAGATGGCTCCGGCGATCAAACGGCTGTACGACCAGATGCCCGAACCGAAGTATGTGATCTCGTTCGGCTCCTGCTCGAACTGCGGCGGCCCCTACTGGGATTCATATTCGGTCACCAAGGGCGTCGACCAAATCATCCCGGTCGACGTCTACGTGCCGGGCTGCCCTCCCCGCCCGGAGGCGCTGCTGCACGGCATCCTGCGGCTGCAGGAGAAGATCGCCGCCGAGCAGTCCGGCCTCGGCGGCGTGAACCGGCCCGACCCGCTGACACTGACCGCTCCACTGGTCAAGCCGCCTGCGACATAAGCGTCAGGCCGCCTGCGACATAAGCGTCAGGCCGCCCGTGACATAAGCGTCAGGCCGCCTGCGCCGTAAGCGTCAAGCCGCCTACGGCGTAAGGATCTCCCGGGCACCCTGGCGGAGCAGGGACGCCGCCACCGAGGTGCCGAGGACGACGGGGTCGGACGCCCACTCATGCGCGTCCAGCACCGTCTTGCCGTCCAGACTGATCACCCGGGCACGCAGGCTGATCCGCCCGTCGGGTTCGGTGCGCGCGTAACCGCCGATCGGCGAATGGCAGCTGCCCTGCAGGATGTGCAGCATCGTGCGCTCCGCCTCGGTCTCCCGTCCGGCGCGGTGGTCGGCGAGCGCTTCGGCGACCTCGAGAGCCGGCTCGTCGTCCTGCCGGCACTGCAGCACCAGCGTCCCGGAGCCGACCGCCGGCACGAACGCGTCCACGCCGATCGGGTGGGTGATCCGCTCCGGCATCCCGATCCGGTGCAGGCCGGAGACGGCGAGCAGCAGCACGTCGTACTCTCCGGCGTCGAGTTTGGCCAGGCGGGAGTTGGCATTCCCACGGATCGGCACGGCGGTCAGGTGCGGATGGTGCAGGGCGAGCTGGGCCTTCCGGCGTACGGCCGACGTGCCCACCTTCGTGCCGGCCGGCAGGTCCTCGATCCGCCGCCCCGCCGGGTCCACCAGGCAGTCGCGGACGTCGTCGCGGGTCAGGTAGGCGGCGAACACGGTCCCGGCCGGGGCCGGCCGGTCGCCGGGCACGTCCTTGACGCAGTGCACGGCCAGGTCGGCCCGGCCGTCGAGCAGCGCCTGGTCCACCTCCTTGGTGAACGCGCCCTTGCCGCCGAGCTCGGACAGCGAGCCCTGCCAGCGGTCTCCGCTGGTGGTCAGGGGCACGACCTCGACGGTCACCTCTGGCCGGCGCTCGGTGAGCATCCGGCGGACCCGTTCGACCTGGGCCAACGCCATGGGGGAGGAGCGGGTGCCGATACGCAGCAAGCGTGAAGCCGACATAGCGGAAAGGGTAACCGCAGACATGCTCAGGCTGAGTACCGTGACCGGCATGAGGGCTGACTTCATCATCGAGGTACTGACCCGCGAGTTCGGCGAGCTGATGGCGCTCGACCCGGCCGCGTTCCGCCGCAAGTTCCGGAAGATGGCGGCGTCGCCGTTCGCCTTCTACCGGGGCAGTGCCTCGCTCTTCTACGCCGATCTGAGCGGCGACTACCGCGACGAGGACTTCCTAGACGAGCGGACCAGCCGGGTCTGGATCCACGGTGACCTGCATGCCGAGAACTTCGGCACCTACATGAACTCGTCGGGGCATCTGGTCTTCAACGTCAACGACTTCGACGAGGCGTACGTCGGCCCGTACAGCTGGGATCTGAAAAGGTTCTCGGCGAGTGTGGCGCTGATCGGCTACTCGAAGGCGTTGTCCGACGATGTGATCACCTCGCTGGTGACCGAGTTCGCGCAGTCGTATCTGACCGAGTTGCGGGCGATCGCACACGGCGGCGACGACGCGATCGGGTCGATCACCCTGGAGAACGCCACGGGTGTACTGCGCCGGGTGCTGCAGGAGGCGCGGCTCAACACCCGGGTCGACCTGCTCAGCCAGCAGACCACGATCGACGACTACGAGCGCCGGTTCTCACTCGGCGACGGTGTCTACGACGTCGACGCCGACACCCACGCGCAGGTACGCGAGGCGTTCGACCGTTACCTCGGCACGCTGCCGCAGGCGTCCCGGCCGATCTCGCTGCACATCAAGGACATCAAGTTGCGCAAGGGCGTCGGCATCGGTTCGGCCGGTCTGCCGTCGTACAACCTGTTGCTCGAGGGCCACACCGAGGCCCTGGAGAACGACGTCGTCATCTACATGAAGCAGGCGCAGGTCCCGGCCGTGGCGCGGTGGATCGACGACGAGCGGGTCCGCGGCTACTTCAAGCACCAGGGCCACCGGACCGCCGAGTCGCAGCGGGCGCTCCAGGCGCACGCCGACCCGTGGCTGGGATTCACCGAGCTGAACGGGGTGGGGCAGCTGGTGGCGGAGGTGTCGCCGTACGCCGAGGATCTCGACTGGTCCGACGTGAACGAGCGGGAGGAGCTGTCCGGGGTGGTCGCCGACCTGGGCCGTGCGGTGGCCCGGATGCATTCGGTCGCCGATGACGAGTCCAGCCACGACCTGGTCGACTTCTCCACCGAGGAGGCGATCGTCGCGGTCGTCGACAAGGACGAGGCCGGGTTCGTCCAGCACCTGGTCGAGTTCGCACACAAGTACGGTGCCCAGGCCCGCGAGGACCACCAGGACTTCGTCGACGTCTTCCGCAACGGCCGCCTCCCCGGCCTGTGAGGGCTAACCGTCCTTGACGAGGGCCCACGCCACCAGAGCGTCCGCCGGGGTGCTCGACTCGTAACCGATGGCGATCGTCGCCGTCCGGTCGAGCAGCCCCAGCGGTGTCTCCATCTGCGTACCGCCCGGCCACGCGCAGGGCACCTCGACGTTCTTGACGATCTTCCCGGCCTGGCGCACCACGAAGAGGGCGGTGCCGGTCCCGGCGCACCTGGCCACGAGGCTGTACTGGCCTGTGGCCATCCGCGGCGACATGTTGAACTGCGGTTTCGAGCGCCGGACCCGCTGGGTCGAGGCACTCTTCACGTCACGTCCGCTGATGACGAGTCTGCGGTCGGCGTTGAAGATCTCTAGGTAGGTGAGGTCGCCGCGGATCGGCACGCCGGTGTTGCTCGTGATCCGGTAGGCGAACCCGGACTTAGCGTTGTCGACCGCATTCGTGGCGACGTTGGCCAGCCGGAACCGGTAGTACGCGTACGGCGCGGTCATGGCGAACGTGGTGCTCACCGGGATGGGGTCGGCCGAGCACGTCACCCACATCTTGCGCACCAGCCGCCACTCGGTCGCCCGGGTCGTCTGGCCGTCGACGGTCAGCTCGAACCGTCCAGGCCCGGCGCAGGCCGCCTGCAGGGTCAGGTCACCCAGGAAGTTGCCGTGTTCCTCGCGGTAACCGGCCTGGACCGGCAGGGCGACGTCGACCGCGGGGTTCTCGCCGGTGAGCTTGCCCTGGGCGATCTTGGCGAGGCCCTCCGGGCCGGTGGCCACGGGGGCGCTGGCCGGAGGGGGAGACGCGGAGATCACCGGCGGAGGATCGGGCTGCCGATGAAGTACCGCCACACCGCCCGCGATGACCAGGACCGAGGCGGCCGCCGAGAGCACGGCCGTAGTGGTCCGGCGTCGTCGCACGGTCCGGCGGGCGGCCGCGGGGCCCGGCGGGCGGATCGTCGGCACCGCCTCCTCGCGCAGCTCTTCGAAGAGGTCTTTCAACTGGTCCGTGGTCACGACGCACCCCCGTGCAGCTGTACGGCGAGCGCGGCCCGCCCGCGATGAAGGTGGGACCGGACGGTCACCTCGGCGACGCGTTCCCGCCGGGCGATCTCGGCGACCGGCAGATCGGCCAGGTAGTGCAGCACGATGGCCCGGCGCTGGGCCGGTGGCAGCGTGCCGAGCGCGGCGATCAGGGCGACCCGCTCCGGGCTGGGCCCTTCGATGCTCGGTTCGGCGGGCCGCTGCTTGCGAAGGAAGTTCATGGCGGTACGGGCCCGGCGCCACCGGCTCACGGCCAGGTTCCAGGCGACCCGGCGGATCCAGGCGACCGGATCGTCGTACCGGGCGATGGTGTTCCACCGGACCAGGGCGCGGCAGAACGCCTCCTGGGCGACGTCCTGAGCTTCCTGACGATCGCCGAAGTAGGCGTACAACTGCACGGCGAGGTCCGTGTAGCTCGCGGCGTACACCTCGTCGAAGGTGGGTGGAGCGGCATCGTCCGTGATGGGCGTCTCCGGTGTGGCTATGGCGGTCACGAGCACTACACGCGGCTGCCCGGCGGAACGTTGCACCGCGGCCGTAAACCATAGGATGGCCTGCATGACGCCCGAAGAGGTCGGTGAACGCCTGGTCCACCTGATGGCGACCGACGATCCGGAGAAGGGCACCGTGACCGCCGAGGTTTCCGGCGGCGGTCCCGGCCACGCCCGTGCCGTGGTCGACGTGCCGGTCGCCCGCTGGTGGTTCGCCGCCGAGGCGGCCCGCGACGCCGGTGCTCTGGGCTGCGACTTCTTCGACTGGCTCTCCGCGGTGGACGAGCTGGACGGCGGGTTCTCGGTGATCGCCCACCTCTGGTCGACCCGCCGCCGGCACGGTGTCCTGCTGCGGACCCGGGTGTCGCGCGAGGAGCCCGAGGTGGAGTCGCTGGTGGACCTCTATCCCGGTGCGGCGTGGCACGAGCGAGAGACGTTCGAGATGTTCGGCATCACGTTCGCCCGCCACCCCGATCTGCGCCCGTTGCTGCTGCCACCCGAGTTCGAGGGGCATCCGCTGCGCAAGGACTTCGTGCTGGCCGCCCGCGTGGCGAAACCGTGGCCGGGGGCCAAAGAACCAGGCGAATCAGAGGGGGGTACGTCCAAACGCGCCCCCATCCGCCCGCCCGGCGTCCCCGACCCGAACGAGTGGGGCCCGCTCAAGGGTCAGGTGGCCCCACCGGAGACCCCGGCCCGTCCCGCGCGGGGTGAGCGCCCGGTGCGTCCGCCGCGTCAGCCCCGGACCGAGGAGGAGACCTCCTGATGCCGCTCTGGCTTGACCTCCTCATCCGGGTCGCCGCGGTGATGGCGGCCTTCCTGGTGCTGCCGCTCGTCATCGGCCAGGCCGAGCACAAGGTGATGGCGCACATGCAGGGCCGGGTCGGTCCGATGTACGCCGGCGCCTTCCACGGCTGGGCGCAGCTCGTCGCCGACGGCGTGAAGTTCGTCCAGAAGGAGGACGTGACGCCGCGCGACGCTGACCGGACGGTCTTCCGGCTGGCCCCGATGGTCGCGCTGTTCCCCTATCTCGTGGTCATCCTGACCATCCCGCTCGGCCCCGGCCTGGTCGCACAGAGCCTGGACATCGGCCTGTTCCTGGTCCTGGCCGTCCTCGGCATCGGCGTGATCGCGGTCCTGATGTCGGCTTGGGCGTCGGCCAACAAGTACAGCCTGCTCGGCGGTGTCCGCGGTGCCGCCCAGCTGCTCGGTTACGAGTTGCCCCTGGTCCTGGCTGCGGCGAGCGTCGCCATGGCGGCCGGCACGCTGAGCCTGCCCGGCATCGTCGAGGCGTGGCAGCCGTGGTGGCTGATCTGGCAGGCGCCCGCCGCGCTGGTCTTCTTCATCGCGGGCCTGGCCGAGATCCGCCGCCCGCCGTTCGACATGCCGATCGCCGACTCCGAGCTGGTCTTCGGCTACATGACCGAGTACACCGGCCTGAGGTTCGCGTTCTTCCTGCTCGCCGAATACGTCGGCATCGTCGTGATCGCGGCCCTGACCACGGTCCTGTTCCTGGGCGGCTGGCACGGCCCGATGGAGGATCAGCTCGGCTGGCTGTGGACGCTGCTGAAGATCGGCGCCCTGTCCTTCGTGATCATCTGGCTGCGAGTGACGTACCCCCGCATGCGCGAGGACCAGCTCCAGCGCCTCTGCTGGTTGATCCTGGTCCCCGTCTCCCTGGCCCAGCTGGTCCTGACCGTCGCCGTGAAATCCCTGCTTTAGAGGTGGCGTGGGCGCAGACGCGCAAGCGGGATGTCGATCCCCCACGGCTCGTCGAGTTTCACCGAACCGGAGAACTCGCTGGGGGTGAGGTCGCGCCGACCCCCTCAAACGGGCAGGATGTTCCCTTGTGAGTGAGAACGGTGAGCGCCAGATGCCCGGCAAGGGCCTGCTCGACGGGCTCGCCGTAACGCTGAAGACCCTGACGCGGCGAACCACCACCCAGCAGTACCCCGACGTGCAGCCCGATCTGCCACCGCGCTCCCGCGGTGTGATCGCGCTGTCCGAGGAGAACTGCACGGTCTGCATGCTCTGCGCCCGCGAGTGCCCCGACTGGTGCATCTACATCGACTCGCACAAGGAGGAGGTCGTCGTCCCGGGCGCCGCGCGCGCCCGCCAGCGCAACGTGCTGGACAAGTTCGACATCGACTTCTCCCTCTGCATGTACTGCGGGATCTGCATCGAGGTGTGCCCGTTCGACGCGCTGCACTGGACGCCCGAGTTCGAATACGCCGAGACCGACGTCCTCTCCCTGCTGCACGACAAGAACCGGCTGGGCGAGTGGATGCGCACGGTCCCTCCGCCACCGGCGCACGACGTGCTCGGCGAGCCTTCCAAGGAGGAGGCCACCGCGGCGCGCAAGGCAGCCGGTCCGGGTGCGGCCACTGCCGCCAAGACCGCAAGACCTGCTGTCGTACGCCCGAAGCCGGCACCCACCCCCGAGGCTGAGTCGTGACCGTCGCCGACGTGCTCCTGCTGGCGCTCGGCGCCCTGGCCGTCGGGTCGGGCGCACTGGTCGTGACCAGCTCGCACCTGGTCCGCTCCGGCCTCTACCTGGTCGTGAGCCTGGGTGCGATCGCCGGCCTCTACCTGGTCCTCGGCGCCGAGCTCGTCGCCTGGGTGCAGATCCTGGTCTACGTCGGCGCGGTGGTCGTGCTGCTGCTGTTCGCGGTGATGCTGACCCGCGCCCCCATCGGCCCGTCCGCCGACCTGGACCGCCCGGCCCTGCCGGCAGCCCTGATCGGCGGGGGAGCGGGACTGGGCCTGGCCGCCCTGTTCGCCGACGCGTTCCGCTGGGTTCGCTACGCCGCACCGGAGCCGGGCACCGCCGAGCGGGTCGGCGAGCAGATCTTCGGCGCCTGGGTTCTGCCGTTCGAGGTGATCTCGATCCTGCTGCTGTCCGCCCTGGTCGGTGCGATCGTGCTGTCCCGGCCCGACATCGGCGCCCGGGTCGACACGCCGGCGGGCGAGCCGGAGGTGCCGGCCTGATGCACGTCGTCATCCCGTACGTCGTCGGTGCTCTGCTCTTCGGTCTCGGTGTCTACGGCGTCCTGCGCCGGCGCAACGCGATCCTGGTGCTGATGGCCGTCGAGCTGATGCTGAACGCGGTCAACCTGATCCTGGTCACCGCGGACGTCTCGCTGCGGTCGGCGCTCACCGGCGTGGTCGTCGAGTCGTGGGCCCGGCCCGGTGCGGCCACCCCCGGCAGCGGCGGCGTCCTGGCGCTCTTCGTGATCGTGCTGGCCGCCGCCGAGGTGGGCGTCGGGCTGGCGATCATCCTGCAGTACTACCGGATGCGTAAGGCGGTCGTGGTCGACGAGGTGCGGCTGGACGACGACGAGGAGCGGGTGGCCGGGTGAGCATCGACGTTGCCGGGCCGCTGCTTCCCCTCGTACCGCTGATCGCGGGTTTGATCGGTCTTTTCCTGCCGCCGGGCGATGGTGACGCGACGCGCAGGCGGATCGCCGCGGGCCTCGGGGTCGCCGGGGCCGCGTTCGCTCTGCTGCTCGCGTTCCGCCTGGTCCTCGACCCGGCGCAGCCATCCGCCGATCCGGCGAACGACCCCTGGAACGGTGGCCTCACCGTCGCGATCTTCGGCGACCTGGAGATCCGGTTCAGCACGTTGGTCGACGCGGCGGCCGCCTACGTGGCGCTCGCCGTCACCGTGGTCGCCCTGTGCGTGCAGATCTACTCGATCACCTACCTGCACGACGACAAGCGCTACGCCCCCTACGCCGCTCAGGTCAGCCTCTTCACCGGCGCGATGCTCCTGGTCGTCAGTAGCAGCGACCTGATCTTCATGCTGATCGGCTGGGAGGTGATGGGCGCCTGCTCGTACCTGCTGATCGGCCACGACCGGCGGCTGCCCGAGGCGCCCGCCGCCGCGGTGAAGGCGTTCCTGGTCACCCGGATCGGCGACATCGGCTTCCTGCTCGGCATCGCCGTCCTGATCGCCGACGCGAACAGCACCTACCTCGGGACCGTGCTCGCCCACGACTACTCGGCCGGCACTCTGACCGCCGCGCTGCTGCTGATCCTGGCCGGGGTGGCCGGCAAGAGCGCCCAGTTCCCGCTGCACACCTGGCTGCCGGACGCGATGGCCGGCCCCACCCCGATCTCCGCGCTGATCCACGCGGCCACCATGGTCGCGGCCGGCGTCTACGTGGTCTTCCGGCTGTACGGCCTCTACGACCAGTCGCCCGTCGCGCTGGCCGTACTCGCCGTCATGGCCTCGATCACCATCCTGATCGGTGCCCTGTCGGCGACCGCCCAGGACGACCTGAAGCGGGTCCTGGCCTGGTCGACCGTCTCGCAGATCGGCTACATGACCGGTGCCCTGGCCGTCGGCTCGCCCGCCGCCGCCCTGTTCCACCTGCTCACCCACGCCGCGTTCAAGGCGCTGCTGTTCCTCGCGGCGGGCGCGGTGATCCACGCCGTCGGCACCAACCTGCTGTCCCGGATGGGTGGCCTGCGCCCGCACATGCCGGTCACCTTCTGGTCGTTCGCGATCGGCCTCGGCGCGCTCGCCGGCCTGCCACCGCTGTCCGGCTTCTGGTCCAAGGAGAACGTGCTGACCGCGGCCGCGCACGCCACCGAGGGCGGCGAGACCGCGCCCGTCTGGGCCGGCTGGCTGGTCTGGCTCGCCGCGCTGCTCTCCGTCGGGATCACCGCCTGGTACGCGACCCGCCTGTTCCTGCGCGCGTTCTTCGGCCCGTCCCGCGCCCACGGCCCGCACGGCCCGGCGTGGGCGGTCGGCTTCGACGACGCCCGCTACGAGGTTCCGGACTCCCCGCACGACCCGCCCGGCCCGATGCGCTGGCCGCTCCTCCTGCTCGCGATCCCGGCCGCCCTGCTCGGCCTGGCCGCGTTCGCCCCCGGTTTCCGGACATCCCTGGAACTCGACGACCCGCACCTCGGCGTCGCCGTCGCCCTGCCGATGCTCCTGCTCGCGACCGGTGCCGGTACCGCGTTCTGGCTGTGGTGGGCGGTGCCCGGCGCCGATCCGGCCCTCGCGCTGGGCCGCGCCGGACCGTTCCTGGCCGCCGGATTCCGCCTCGACGACGTGCAGAACCGTCTCGTGGTCCGTCCCGCCGAGGCACTGGCCCGGCTCGCCACCGCCGGAGACACCCGGATCGTCGACGCCGCCGTCATGGGCACCGGAACCGGGACGTCACGTGCCGGTGACGCGCTCAAGGAGGCGCACCGGCTGCCACTGCCCGCCGCCGCGGTCGCCGTCTGCGCGGCCGCCCTGCTTCTCGGCGCCATCGCCTGGTGGGGAGCCTGATGTACCGCGACTACGTGGAGCCGGCCTGGTCCGCCCCGCAGATCCTGCTCATCGCCCTGCTCGTCGTGCCCGCGCTGGGCGCGCTCCTGGTCGCGCTGCTCCCCGCCGCACGGACCCGGCTCGTCGCCACCGCCTTCGCCGCGGTCACGTTCGTGTTGTCGGTCCTCCCGGTGCTGGCGCGGCCGGACGAGTTCAGCTGGTTCGCCTACGATCCCGGCGACGGTCCGCCGATGCTGCCGTGGATCGAGCTCGACCTGCCGTGGGTGACCTCCCTGCGGCTCGAGTTCCACCTCGGCGTCGACGGGGTGTCCTACCCGCTGATCGTGCTCACCGGCCTGCTCACTCTGCTCTGCTGCGCGTACACGAAGAAGAAGGGTCTTGCCGCACTGCTCCTGGTCCTGGAAGTGGGTGTGCTCGGTACCTTCCTGGCGCTGGATCTGATCCTCTTCTTCCTGTTCTTCGAGGTCGTGCTTCTTCCGATGTACGCGGTGATCGCGGGCTGGGGCGGCGCGAACCGGCGGGCCGCGGCCCGGAAGTTCGTCCTCTACACCCTGGCCGGCTCGGTCCTGCTGCTGCTCGGCGTCCTGGTCGTGGTGACCGAGGCCGGCACCGGCGACCTGGTCACCCTGACCGGCCCCAGCGAACTGCCCCTGACCACCCAGTGCATCGCGTTCGCCCTGCTGGCCCTCGCGTTCGCGGTGAAGGCACCGCTCTGGCCGCTGCACACCTGGCTGCCCGACGCGCACACCGAGGCACCGACCGTCGGCTCGGTGATCCTGGCCGGCGTGCTGCTGAAGATGGGCACGTACGGCCTGATCCGTGTCGCGGTCGGCGTCGCTCCTGACGGCGCGGCCTGGGCCTCTCCGGTCCTCGGCATCCTCGCCACCGTCGCGATCATCGCGGGCGCGCTGATCTGCCTGCGACAGACCGAGCTGAAACGGCTGATCGCATATTCCAGCGTCGGTCACATGGGCTTCGTCCTACTGGGTGTCGCCACCCTGTCGGTCACCGGAATCCAGGCCGCGCTGGTCGGCAACATCGCACACGGACTGATCACCGGCCTGCTGTTCTTCCTGGTCGGCGCGATCAAGGACAGCGCCGGGACCGGTTCGCTCAACCAGCTGAGCGGTCTCCGGGAGACCGCGCCGCGCCTGGCCGGTCTGCTCGGTTTCGCCGCGATCGCCTCTCTCGGACTGCCCGGCCTGGCCGGTTTCTGGGGCGAGGCGTTCGCGGTCGTCGCAGCGGTCCAGCGCGGTGGCCCGCTCTGGCTGACCCTGGCGGTCGTCGCCGCGATCGGCGGCGCGCTGACCGCCGCGTACTTCCTCCGCCTGCTGCGCCGCGTCACCCACGGCCCCGCCACTCCCGAGGCGCACACCCTGCCACCGGCCGTGACCGGCATTCAATGGCTGGCCTGGGCTCCGCTGGTGCTGCTGACCCTCGCCGTAGGCGTTGCGCCGTCCCTGGTCCTGGGCGACACCATCCAGCCCTTGATCACTCTGCTGGGAGTGGGAGTGCAGCCGTGACCACAGCGTTCCCGAGCCGGTCCGCCGATCAACGGGGAGGCCAGGCATGAGAAGCCAGGCCGTCGACCACATCGCCCTGCTGCCGCTCTACGCGGCCGCCGGCACCGCCGTCCTTGCTCTGCTGGCCGACCTGTTCGTCGGCCGCCGGGCGGTGACCGTCTGGGCGACAGCGCTCGGCGCCCTGGCCACCGGGGTCTGCGCGCTCGCCGTCGGCCCGTGGGATCCGACGTTCTGCGCCATCGGCGGCTGTTCCTGGGTGCCGACCTGGCCGGCCGCGGTGGCCGCCGCGCTCTTCGCCGGACTGACCGCCGGCGTCCTGGCCCTGTCCGAGCCGTCGCTGCGGATCGGAACGGCACCGGCCGGCGAGTTCTGCTTCCTGCTGGCCTGTTCGATGACCGGCGGCGTGACCGTCGCCTACGCCGGTGACCTGCTGACCCTGATCGTCGGCTTGGAAACCCTCACCCTCCCGCTGTACGTCCTGGTCGGCCTCCGCCGGTTCGCGCCCTCGGAGACCCCGTCCAGCCGGCCGGCCCAGTCAGCGGTCACGTTCTTCCTGATCAGCGTCGTCTCCACGGCGATCGCCCTGCTCGGCATAGCCCTGAACCATGCCGCCACCGGAATCCTGCACCTGAGCCTGCTCGGCCCCGCTCCCGCCCCGTTCACCGCCCTGGCGAACGTGGGTGCCGCGCTCCTGGTTGTCGGCCTGGCCTTCAAGGTCGCCGCCGTCCCGCTGCACGCCTGGGCCCCGGCCACGTACGACGGAGCGCCGATCCCGATCGCCGCCTACCTGTCCACCGCGTCCAAGCTGGGCGGCGTCCTGGCCCTGGCCGCCGTGGTCGCCCGCCTGGACGCCGGAGCGGTGATGTCTGCCCTGGCCGTCCTCACGATGACCGTCGGCAACCTGGTCGCCCTCCGGCAGATCCGCATGGTCCGCCTGCTCGCGTGGTCCTCGGTCGCCCAGGCCGGCTACATCCTGGCCGCCCTGGCGATGGGCGCTGCCGGCGTCGCCGCGGCCCTCGCCTATGCCGCCTTCTTCGTGGTCCTCGAACTGATCGCCTTCGCCGTCGTCGTGGCCCTGCGTCCAGCCCAGCCCATAGCCCCGGCCCCCGTACCTGCTCCCGCAGCCCCCGTAGCCGCCGGCCCCGCTTCCGCTCCCGGCGCCCCCGGTGCCGCCACTGTCGCGGCTTCCGTCCCGTCGACTCTCGCCGACGTGGACGGCGGGACCCTCGACGACTACCGCGGCGCGGCCCGCCGCCACCCCTGGCTGGGTGCCGCGTTCGTGCTGGCCATGGCTGGTCTGGCCGGCCTGCCCCCGGGACTGGCCGGTCTGTTCGCCAAGGTCTCGGTGGTGGAGGCCCTGGTCGGCGAGGGCTGGATCTGGCTGGCTGCCGTGGTGGTCGTCAACGCCGTGATCGCGCTGGCCTACTACGTCCGCGTAGCGGCCCTGTTCTACACCGTCCCGAGCCACCCCGGCATCCCGGTGGCCGACCCCGGCCTGGTCTACGACGCCACCCACCCCCGCCACCGGGTGGCCCGCCCGATCACCGCCGTCCTCCTGGCCACCACCGCGGTTGCGGTCGTTCTCGGCTTCCTCCCCCAGCTCCTCTTCAACGCCCTGCCCTGACCCCGGCTGTCGCTCACCGCTGTCTCCCGGGCCCCGGGGACAGCGGTGCGTCACAGCCGGTGACCCACCGCCTCAGCCCCGGCGGTCGCGTTGCGGCCCGGATCCCGGCAAACGTCGCGCCGTAGGCCCGTTACCCGTGGTGCGTTTCGTCGCGCTGCGGAGCGCGTACCGAAGAAATGGGGTTCAGCGAAGTCACAGCGAGCACCCGGATGAACACGAAGGATGCCGATGTTCTTTGGATTGCGGGCCACGAACCCCGCAAGCCGAAGGAGTGAAAGTTGTCCAGCCACCACAACGGCCTCAAAACGGCCGCCCTGCTGGGTCTGCTCACCGGCCTCATCCTGGCCGTGGGTTACTGGTTGGGAGGCGGCGCCGGCCTGGTGCTCGCCGTCTTCGTCTCGCTCGCGGTGAACGCCGTCAGCTACTTCTATTCCGACAAGATCGCCCTGCGCGCGATGGGTGCGCGCCCGGTGACCGAGGCCGAGCTGCCCGGCCTCCACGCGATCGTGCGTGAGCTCGCGACCACGGCCGGTCAGCCGATGCCGCGGCTCTACGTCTCACCGGCGATGCAGCCGAACGCGTTCGCGACCGGCCGTAACCCCGAGCACGCCGCCGTCGCCGTGACCACCGGCATCCTGAACATGCTGGAGCCGCGCGAGATGCGGGCGGTGATCGGGCACGAACTGTCCCATGTCTACAACCGCGACATCCTGATCTCCAGTGTCGCCGCGGGCCTGGCCGGCATCATCACGATGCTCGCGAACCTGGCGTTCTTCCTGCCGTTCGGCGGCGACGACGAGGACGGCCCGAACCCGGCCGGCCTGCTGCTCATGATGATTCTCGGCCCGCTGGCCGCGTCGATCATCCAGCTGGCGATCAGCCGGAACCGGGAGTTCCAGGCGGATGCTTCCGGCGCGACCCTGACCGGCGATCCGCTCGCCCTGGCGAGTGCCTTGGAGAAGATCCATTACGGTACGGCCAGAGCGCCCCTGCCGGCCGACGGCCGCCTGACCAGCGCCGCCCACCTGATGATCGCCAACCCGTTCGCGGGCGGCGGCCTGGCCGCGCTGTTCTCCACGCACCCGCCGATGCGGGAGCGGGTCCGCCGTCTGCACGAGCAGGCGGCATTGACCCGGCACCGGTGACCTCGCTGACACCGGCCCGTATATGAGATGAGCCATCCGGCTGCCGGCGTTAGCCTCGGTGAGCGTTTCGCTCGTTACCGAACCGGCAGCCGGAGGCCCTCTCGTGACCGCATTACGTCAGTACCTGGGCGTGTGGCATCTGCCGGGTGCGAAGGTGCTGCTGGTCATCGGGATCCTGGCCCGCCTGGGTATCGGCATGACCCCGCTGGCCCTGCTCCTGCTGGTCGAGCAGGCCACCGGGCGCTACGCGGCCGCCGGTCTGGCCGGTGGTGTGTACGCGCTGGCCGGCGCGGCTGTGAGCCCGATCGCCGGCCGGCTCGCGGACCGCATCGGCGCCGGCCCGATCCTGCTGGCCACCTCGGTGCTGCACCCGCTCGCGCTGGCCGGTCTGCTGCTGGCGGCTCGCGGCGGCGCGGACGCCCTTGAGTGGATCTTCATGGCGTCTGCGGCGGCCGGCGCCACCTACCCGCCGCTGACCGCCGCGATCCGTCGCGCGTGGACTGACATGACCGCGCCGGGCACCGGCCGGCACGAGTTGCGTTCGGCCGCGATCGCCGCCGAGACCTCGCTGTTCGAGCTGGTCTTCGTGCTCGGCCCGATGCTGGTCGCGGCGTTCCTGGTGATCGCCACCAGCCCGTCCGCAGCGGTGATCTTCGCCGCCGTGGTGACCTTCGCCGGCACGGCGTGGATCTCCCGGCTCCCGGTGATGCGCGGCCACGGCGACCACGACCCGGAGTCCGCCGCCAAGGGCCTGGGCCCGCTGCGTGCGGGCGGCTTCCCGGCATTGCTGCTCTGCGTCACCGCGCTCGGCACCGCGTTCGGCGCGGCCGGCGTGATCGTCCCCGCCTACGCGTCCCAGCACGGCGGCGGCGAGGCGCTCGGCGGCGTGCTGCTGGGTGTCTGGGGCATCGGCAGCGCGATCGGCGGCATCTGGTTCGGCACCCGCCGCCCGGCGATGGCACTGACCCGGCAGTTCGCCTGGCTGCTGGCCGCGGTGTCGACGAGTTTCCTGGTGCTGGCGTTCATGCCGGGCCCACTGTGGCTGGGCGCCGCGTTGGTGCTCGGCGGCGCGACGATCGCGCCGGCACTGACCGTGGAGAACAGCCTGGTCGGGCGGATCGCCCCGGCCGGCATGCTGAACGAGGCGTACACGTGGATGGTCACCGTCTCGGTCGCCGGCAGCGCCGCCGGCGGCGCCCTGGCCGGCGTGATCGTCGACCAGCCGGGCGGCCTGCCGTGGGCGTTCGTCTTCGCGTCCGGCGTGCTGATGGTGGCCGCCGCGGTCGCCGCGATCCCGGAGGGCTCGATGGCCCGCGCCGACCGGCACGCCGGGGAGCGCCTCGCGGCTGAACTCGTCTGAGCCTCTCCCGCGATAGCCTGACTTCAAGCGTGTAGTCGAGGGGGCGGCGATGTCCAAAGAGGTCGAGAGCATGCGTGCGGCGGACTCGGACCGCCAGCGGATCGCCGACCGGCTGAAGTTCGCACTCGACGAGGGCCGCTTGTCCCTCCACGAGTACGACGAACGCGTCGCCGCCGCCTACGCCGCCCGCACCCACGCCGAGCTCCGCGTTCTCGTTCACGATCTGCCCCGCCCCCGGCTGCGTCCCGGTGAGCGACCGCGACTGCCGACGGCCCTGATCGTTCTCTGGACCATCTGGGGCGCGATCGCGGCGGTCAACGTCGTGATCTACGTCCTGGTCACGCTCTCGATGGGTGAGCTCGTCCACCCGTGGCCGATCTGGCTGCTGGTGCCGGGCGCCGCGCTCGGCGCCGTGACGGTGGGCGTGCAGAAGATTCGCAACCAGAACCGGGAAGAGACATGACCGACTGCACCGAGCGGCAGCCCGCGGCACCGGGCCGGCATCGCCGCGGGCGAGGGCCGGGAGGGCATGCTCAGGGAGGCACAGCATGACCGCACCGAACCGCGTCCCGCTCTCCGTGCTCGACCTGGCCACCGTCAGCGAGGGGCACACCAGCGCCGATGCGCTGCGCGGCACGATCGAGATCGCCCGGGCCGCCGACCAACTGGGCTACTCCCGGTTCTGGGTGGCCGAGCACCACAACATGCCGGCCGTCGCGTCGACCGCCCCGCCGGTGCTGATCGGCGCGGTCGCGGCGCACACCCGTGACATCCGGGTCGGCTCGGGCGGTGTGATGCTGCCGAATCACATGCCGTTCGTGGTGGCCGAGCAGTTCGCCCTGCTGGAGGCCCTCTATCCGGGTCGCGTCGACCTCGGTATCGGCCGGGCGCCGGGCACCGATCAGGCGACCGCGGCCGCGCTGCGCGGCGTCTCGCCGTACCTCACGGTCGAGATGTTCCCGGAGCATCTGAAGACGCTGCTCGGCCTGCTCGGTGATGAGCGCGTCCCGGCCGATCGGCTGAGCGCCACGCCGGCTGCGGAGTCGTTCCCCGAGGTGTGGATACTCGGCTCGTCCACCTACGGCGCGCAGATCGCGGCCGCTCTCGGACTGCCGTTCTGCTTCGCGTACCACTTCGCCATGAGCTCCGATGTGGACGGCGCGCTGCGCCTCTACCGGGAGAGCTTCCAGCCGTCGCCACGCTATCCGCGGCCGTGGGTGATGGTCAGCGCCTCGGTGCTGGCCGCCACGACGACCGACGAGGCGCAGTTCCTGGCCGGGCCCAGCCGCGTCATGGCCCTCAGCCTGCGCACCGGCCGCCTCGGCCCGATCGTGTCGCCCGAGACGGCCGCTCAGCGCGAGCTGTCCGATTTGGATCGTGCAGTGCTGGAGTCGCTGCCCGGCACTCAGTACGCGGGCACCGCCGACGAGGTCGTCGCTGCTCTGGACGCCCTCGCCGCCCGCACCGGCGCAGACGAGCTGATGCTGGCCGGAGCGGTCCACGACCCGGCCACCCGTGTCGACAGCCTCGCCCTCATCGCGAAGGCGTGGGCCCGATGAGCTGGCACATCACCTCCGACGTCTCGGCCTTCGCCGAGACCGCCGGCGAATTCCTGCGTTCGTCCCCGGTCCGGCACACCACGCTGCTCACGGTGGTCGGCACCTTGCGGTCGAGAGGGCTTCATGCGTACGGCGCGAATGATCCGATTCTAGGTTGGTGGACGAGCGACTCCGGTGAGGTCACCGGTGCCCTGGTGCAGACGCCGCCCTACCCGCTGACGCTGACCCAGGTGCCACCGGAAGCCGTGCCCGAGCTGGTCGAAGCCCTGGGCACGCACCCGATGGGCGCAGCGAACGTGCTGGCCGGCGACGTCGACGCGTTCACCGAGGCGTGGACGGCGAAGCATGGCGGCACCGCCGAGCACGGCATGCGCACGCGCCTGTACCAGCTGGCGACGCTCACCCCGCCGGACCCGCTCCCACCCGGCACCGACCGCCGCGCCACCGTCGCTGACCGTCCGACTCTGATCAGCTGGTTCCGCGACTTCCACGAATACATCGGCGAGAAGTCGGACATCCTGGACGAGCTTGTCGACGACCGGATGGCCCACGGCGGCGTCGTCCTCTGGGAGTCCGGCGGTGTCCCGGTGTCGATGGCCGTCCATACCCGTCCGGTGGCCGGGATGGTCCGTGTCCAGTACGTCTGGACCCCACCCGAGCACCGAAGGCAGGGCTTCGGCGGCGCCGCGACCGCCGCCGCGACCCGAAATGCGTTGGACGCGGGCGCGACGGACGTGGTCCTCTTCACCGACCTGGCGAACCCGACCAGTAACGCCCTGTACCCACGGCTGGGTTACCGGCCGATCGAAGACCGAGCGGTGGTGGAATTCTCCCGATGACCAGCGGTGTCGTTCTCTCCCTCAACGTGGGCCGCGCCGAGCCGAACCCGGCCAAGGGATCCGGCCTGGACACCGGCATCGGCAAGGTTCCGGTCGACCACCCGGTGACGGTCCGCCGCCCCGGCCCGAAGACGACCGGCCTGCACAGCGGCGTGGTCGGGGACTTCATCGGCGACGTGAAGCACCACGGCGGCGACGACCAGGCGGTCTACGCGTACGCCGCCGAGGATTACGCCTGGTGGTCGGCCGAACTGGGCCGTGACCTGGCACACGGCCTGTTCGGTGAGAACCTGACCACCCAGGGCCTGGACCTCTACGACGCGCTGATCGGCGAGCGCTGGCAGATCGGCGAGCAGGTGATCCTGGAGATCACCTTCGGCCGCATCCCGTGCGCCACGTTCCAGCACCGGATGGCCGAGCCCCGCTGGATCAAGCGCTTCTCCGCCTCCAACCGCACCGGCGCCTACCTGCGCATCCTGCAGGAGGGCGAGATCAGCTCCGGCGACCGCATCGAGGTGCTGGAACGCCCCGGCCACGGCCTGACCGTGTCCGAGGCGTTCAACATCTACATGCACGCCCCGGAGCACCTGGCCCGCCTGCTGGTGGCCGACGCACTTCCGCCGAAGATGCGGACCGAGATCGAGAAGCGACTGGCCAACACCGCAGGCTGACCCGGCCTGCGATGATCGCTCGATGGACCTGGAACTGGAACCCGGCAAGGGCGTCGGCCCCGTACGACTCGGGATGACCGCGGACGAGGCCAGGGCGGCCCTCGAGACTCTGGGCCCGCTGGAGCAGACCGCTCTCGGCGAGGTGGCCATGACCATGCCGAACGGCCTGCGCATCAGCCTCAGCTTCGGCGTGGCCGGACCCACCCGCCAGCGGGTCGACGGCATCGAGGTCTGGCGCTCCTGCGAACACGACCGAGTCCACTTCCGAGGGATCGACGTCTTCAACCTCCCGGCCGCCGAGGTCCTCGAGAAGATCAACAGCCACACCCCACTGATCGAGTACGAGGAAGGCAGCTCCTACGCGGCGAACGACCTGTTCCTGGCGTTGTGGCGCCCCTTCGCCGACGACGACCCGGAGGAGGAGAGCGGCTACTACTTCCAGACCGCCGGAGTCGCCTACCCCGGCTACGCCGACACCCCGGCCGAGGCTGAGGCCCGTGAGGCAGCGGGCGGCGCCCGCGGTCACTGACCCCCGAGCCGCTCCCGCACCAGTTCCGCCAGAGCCTCGACCGGCGTCCCCGGCTACTGACTCCCGAGCCGCTCCCGCACCAGTTCCGCCAGAGCCTCGACCCGGCGTGGCGCAACGGCCGACGCACCGAACGCGACGATGCTCGCCCCCGCGCCGAGGTAGTCCCGCGCCGCACCGAGGGTGACACCGCCGGTAGCCAGGAAGCTCACGTCCGGAAACGGCCCCCGGATCGCCGAGAACCACTCCGGCCCCAGCGTGCCGGCCGGGAAGACCTTCACCCACCGGCAGCCCGCCGACCAGGCAAGCTGCACTTCGCTGGGCGTGGCTACCCCGGGAAGATGGGGCAGGCCGGCGTCCCGGCTGAGCCCCATGACCTGAGGGTCGAACCCCGGAGCGACGGTGTACCGGGCTCCGGCCTCGACCGCGGCCCGAACCCGATCGGCCGCGATGACAGTCCCCGCACCGACGGCCTTCCCCCGCCCGAGCCCGGCATCGACGACGGCCGCCAGAATCTCGGCGTCCCCCGGCTGCCCGATGGGCACCTCGACGAGCTCGACACCGGCGTCCCACGCCCGATGGGCGGCCTCGACGGCGGCGCCACTCGATCCCAGCCCACGCAGGATGACCATCACCCGCTGCCCGGCGAAGAACTCGTCGAGCCCGGACACGGGCAGCCCGGAGTAATCGGTGTCCATGATCCGAGTATGAACTTCCCAGCACCTAGACAACGTCCCTCATCGACGTCCCGAACCACGCCGGCCTTCATTCCCGGTTCGCAGAATCACAGCGGCGACCCCGGCAGCGTGCGCGGCCGCGACGCCGGAGAACGACTCGCCCACCATCCACAGGTCCCGGATCGGCCCCGAGAACGCATGCCGCCTCCAGCCTCGGCTCCGGATCGGCTCCATCCACCGAGGCTGCGCCTGCGCCCGGTCGACGATCGCGGTGACGTGACCGTCGAGACCATGAGCGGTCAGACAGGCCGCGATCTGGTCACCTTCCGATCAGCGTCTGTGCGCGTTCGTGGCTGATCACGACATCTGCCGGTGCGTGTGCGGGCCAGGGTCGCAACAACCGCAACATCGCTGCGCTGGATGATCTTGGTGTCGGTGCGCGTGTTCTTACTTCCGAATCCGCCTGTTCCGGCCGGTTTTTGATTCTGCTCCAGGCCGTCACGATTGCTTCCGTGGTCAGCCACCGTCGTTGCTTCCGGCGATCGCTGCCGCACCGCTTCGCGGCTTGCCCTCGGATCGAGTGGTCACCACAGGCGGACTCCACTCACGGGATGCGGTAACGAGCTTCGTCCGGGGCAGCTGTCGGTTCAGGAGTCCTGGTCGCCATAGAGGCGTTCCTGCGTCTCGGCCACCAGCCTGGCGTGCTCTTCCTCCTCGACCTGTGACTGCCAGCGCAAGAAGGCCTCTTGGGCGTTCATCAGCGGTTCGGCGTAGGCGGAGCTGCGTGCGACGTCCCGGAAGCTGATCCGCCCGTCGAGCACGTCTCGGGCCATCTCCGCCAGTTCGGGTCCGGCGGCGCCATCACGCAGCGCGATCAGATGCCGCTTCACTTCAGCGGCAGCTTGGCGGTTTCCGGCCATCCGCTCCAGTTCATGATCTACCGGGTCGTCACTCAACTCAGGCCCCCGGAGTGGTGTACGCGGCGGTAGGCAGTTTGATGTCTGACAGGTCACCGCCGCGGTTGGCCAGGGTCACGGGGGTGGCGAAGATGCCCATGATGGCGGTTCCAGCGGTGTTGATTTTGAGTGAGGCATCGTTGATGAGCTTGGCTATCCGAGCTGCCTGTACACCGGCCAGGGCGTAGCCGGCGAATGCTCCGACGCCGGTTGCCGAGACAGCTGCGCCAGCGCCCGCGGCGGCAAGGCCTATGAGCCAGGCGTCGACGATCGCCTGAAGGATGTTGCCGAGCTGGTTGGCCAACTGCCATGCACCGAGTGCCGCCTGCTGGTAGTCCTCCTGGATCTGGCGGAAGTCGTACTGCGACCCGCTGATGCCGGTGGCGAGGTTGGAGAAGTAGAGGTATGCCGCATCGGCGGCGTTGCCGTCCCAGCTGTCGTCGAGCTGGAGAATCCCCTGCTGAACGTCGATGCCGAGTTCTGCCATGCAGTCGGCGAGGTGACCCATCGCCTCACTGAACTTCCAGATCGCTTCCCAGTCCCCGCTGACTGCTTCCATGAAGGAGCCGATGACGTCGAAGCCGGTTGCTGCCTCGATACCCTTGTTGATCCACGCCGTCGGGCTGGCGTAGTTCAGGACGTCGATCGGGTTCACGAACCCGTTGGTCATGCTCTCGTCCGGCAGAGTGGGCGAGACGAGGTGAGTACCCGGATCAGTCACGGCCCAGCCCTCTCATCGACGATCAGCCACGGAACAGCGCATTGCGGTGCACCGGTGGATAGGACGCATCCAGTGCAGAAGCCGAGCGTTCGTCTGTGTAGACGTAGGTGTCGGCGGCAGCCCGCAGGGCCGTCCGAGAACCGGCACCGAGATCCCCGAGCCTGGCGAAGAGGTCATGCAGCTGGCCCATCAGCTGCCGATGGCCGGGAGCGACGAAGCCCATCAGACCTTGGTCGAGGATCGTGAAGCTGCCGTGGGCCGAGACGTACCGGCCGGCCTCCTCGGCGACCCGTTCGACATCGCCGAGCTTGCGCGCGTACTCCCGTACCTGAAAGGGATCAACTCTGAAGGTCATAGCGGTGTGATCCTGTTCGTGATGACGACCGCCAGAACCATCAGGCCCGTTCCGACGACCGCGAGGAGCAAGCTCCGCCGCCAGAGTCGCGTGGTCTCGGCGATGTCGCTGGTCCGGTGCAGTCTGACCGCGTCGATGATCGAATAGGTGAACGCGGCTGCTGGTAGGAGCAGGATCGGCCAACCGAGGAGCGGAATGGGACTGCCCGACACGGTGGAGACCACGACGCCGACCAGCACCAGCAGATAGACCCCGGCGAGGAAGAGCGCCAACTTGCCGGCGCTGCGCTGAATATCAAGTCTCGGACTGTCCACGGCCGTCCTCTCCGGTGACCACCTGAATTCGAGGGTTACCAACTTGGTCAGGCAAGTGGAGACCTGGAGCCGCCATCGATGCGACCAGCGTTGTTCTCCAATACCGGCCCAGGCCTGTTTCGGTTCAACCGGTCACAGGCTTTGGGAGAGAGTTGAGCCTGGTCAAGATCGAGCGGGCGGTCAGGAGAGGGGTGCTGGGCGGCCTGAAAGGATCTCGGCGTGTTCCCGCAATGTTCCCGTGGAGGGCCGTAGGCAGCCGGATCTTGCCGGACTCCCTAGATCACAACGAGAACGGCCCCGGTCCGCGTTTCCGCTGGTACCGGGGCCGTTCTGTCTGCCTGAGGCGGCTAGAGGATTCGAGCCTCTGTAGCTTTCGCGACGGATTCACAGGGAGCGCTCGACTCGGCTTGATCAACCGCTATCTATTAGGCGTTTCTCTTTGATCGATGCGGTACGGCGGCTGGTGTTCCGTCATGTTCCTGTAGCGAGAACCTCCCGTCTCTGAGGTTCCCGTCTCGGGGCCTCGATCGCTTGTTGGTTGAAGCCGCGGCGAAGATCGCGGAATCGGCGAAAGCGGGTCTTGGGGGTTCGGACCCAGACCGGCGCGCCGACCAAGATCCGATCTACCGGGTCGTCTAGCGACCATCGATCCTGGTCTAGGACAACATCGCTATAGATTTCGGCGAACCACTCTGCCTCAGGCGCGTCCCCAAAGGTGTAGCCACGGGTCCATGGCTTATCCGGATTGTCTTTAAAGTCAGGATTATTCCCCTGCTCTGTTGCGATCTTCAGTGCCTCGACGGAGATCGATTCGGCGTCGTCGTGCGGTAGTCCGCTTTCTGCGCATCTGCCCGCTAGCCAATGCTCGATGCTCCACATCGCAGAGGAACTCCACCCGCCAGGGCTCGGATCGTCGGACCCTACAAATCCTGGAAGGTTGTCCTTGCTTCCGAAAAGGCATACAACTACGTCCGTGCCGTCGGACGCCTTGGTCCTTACCGTGAGGACGACCCTGTCCCGTTGGGGTGAAATGAAGTGAGAAAACTGGACGGCGCCAGTTCCCTTCGCGAATTGAACTTTAGGTGGAGTAACGAAGTCCTCGACTGCGAGGTCGCCGACGGCACGCTCGATCAGAGCTGAAACCTCGTTGCGGTACAGCGTGCGCGGAGCACGCTCTAGGTCGAGGCTGGTCGAAATGAACGGCAACTTGAAGAGCGTGAACTTGGTCTTCTGCCTGGGTTCGAGGTCGATTTCCAGGTCGAGAGCCAGGGCTTTGACGCGACGCTCGGACCAATATGCGTACCGAATGATCTCGCCGCGCTCGGTCATAAAAGTTCGGCCTTCCCGACTATTGGGGTACGGGGTGGTTTCCCTCTGGCCTGCAACTCCTAAGGAGAGGGCCATGAGGGCATTGCTAGTAGAGCAAAACATGACGGGTCAATCCAGCGTTCACTTCAGGACGCCTTCGATGCGGTCGTTCACTCCGGCGTCGCCGCCATCGAGGCAGTTGGCGTAGACACGCAGGAGGACCGCGACGCTGTGCCCGAGTCGGCGGGCGACCTCGGCTGCCGGAACACCGGCGTTGAGCCAGAGGGACGCGGCGGATTGCCGCAGGCCGTAGGGACGCTTCGCCAGGGGAGAGGCGACCTGGGCAAGGGTGAGCACTGCCGAACGGGCCAGCTTCCACCACCGGTCGTACACCGACTCGGAGAGAGGGCCGCCGTGGAGGCCGCGGAACAGACGACCGACGGGCGCAGTGGCGTACTCCGTGATGTGGTGAGGCAGCAGGGCGACGAGCTGCGGCGGAGCAGCCACGGGCCGGGTGTCGTTGCGCGCCCGGTGTTTGAGTCCGCGCCGCTCGTGCGGCTTGCCGTAATCGGTCCAGGCCGACCCCGATCTGGGCGCGGGTTCCGGCCAGCGTGATCCGGCCCCAGCCGTATTCGATCTTGCTGTGGTGGCAGGGCCCGGTCGGAGCCGCGGTCACGTCGTGCAGGTCGGTGTCGCAGTCGAGGCAGCGGCCAGGTAGCTCGCAGTCGGGATGCTTCAGGTCAGCGGCTTCGGACGGCCGGGTGCCTGCGTAGTAGAGGCAGCCGAAGACGGGCCGCACCCTCCACGGACCAACGGACCCGGTACCAGAGCTTCCGCGGATCGTGCGCTTGCCGATGTCCCAGACTCGTACCTGGTAGCTCTTCACGCCGCCTCACTTTCGAGGCCGGTCAGCCAGTCCTCGAAGACCGACCGCCGGACCCGAAGTTCACCGTTGGGCAGCTTGAACACCCGCGGAGCCCGGCCGGTCTGCCGCCACTGGTACCAGGTCGACCGGGGCACCCGAAACTTCGCGAGCACTTCCGGAACGGTCAGCAGCTCATCCATCGATCAGTTCCTCCCCGTGCGGTGGTCGGTGAGGGTCTTGCCGGACCAGTCGCGGGAGACGAGCACGCGTCGGCCGCCGATGCCGAGGGTGGTCTTCTGGTGCACGCGTCCTTTGCAGTGGCCGGGTTGGAGGCGTCCGTGGGCCTTCTTGGGTTGGACGCCGTAGAGCAGCCATTTCGAGTACCGCTCGGAGCAGGGGGTGACGCGGAGTTCGTGCCAGAGCCGGTCCAAGTGAGCACGCTGCGGGTCGCTGGTGGCCTGGTGGCAGTCGGTGGCGGACTTGGTCACGTACTTGGTGATGTAGCCGATGGTCCGCTCGGCATCGCGGGTGCCGGGGTCGACCCCTTTGGCCTTGACCTGGGCGCCGAACCGGACCGGGTGCGCGGGCTCCGCGTCCGGGTCGTCGTCGATCGCGTCAAGGCGCCGCGCAAGCGCGGCGCTGGCCGGACGCGCTCGGCCTGCTGGCGGGCTCCGCCCGGCATCGGCCGGCGCACCGGCCGATCTCTTGAGCCGGATCGAGCAGCTACACGAGGGAATCAGGCTGAGATGCGGGCCCAGGACTACTACGGGGCGTGGTCCACCATCAGGTCGCACGCGACCGCCATCACCTGAGCTGAGGTGTACCGGGAAGTTCGACCCAGGACCGTCATCGACGGCCCCCGCTCGGCGGAGACCTTACGGCCCGTTCGCCGTCCGTTGAGGCAGCGAGGTCGAATGCGGGTGGTCCCCGGCTGAGGCTTAGTTGCTGCCGCGCCGCTTCGCGGCTTGCCACCGAATGGGTGGTGTCGGCAGGTGCCTGGCGCTGTCGGTGACAGCGTCTCTCAGCGACGTACGAGGGTCCGGGTGTCAAGCTCGAACCGGAACGGGTGCTCGGAGGTCAGGCTCGCACCAGTCTTCACGACCGCTTCCTCGACGTAGTGCTGACCGTCGAGGCGGTTGAGCCGCAGTGTCAGCGAGTCCGGTCCCTCGTGCTCGACCAGGAGATACCAGCCGATGCCGGCAGCAGCGTAGAGCTGCATCTTGAGCACGCGATCCATAGCGGCGTTGCTCGGCGAGACGATCTCACCGATCAGGAGCACCCGAGAGGCGTCAGCCGTGACGTCTTCCTCGTCCACGTCCACGACGGCCAGGTCGGGAATCACGATGCGACCGGTGTGCAGCCGGACGTTGATCGCCTCATAGACGAAGAGTCCGGCCGGCTCGGCGCCGTCTTCCAGCGCGTTCGCCAGACGGCGGGAGAGGCGCTGATGGCTCATGCTCGGCGCGGGGCTCACCACCAGGCTCCCGTCGATGAGCTCGATTCGGTCCGTCGTCTCGCCGAGCGCAAAGTACTCGTCCTCAGTCCATGGACCGACGTGGTCAACCACTCCCACGCTCATCGACGACGTCACCCCCAGCAGCGGCTCACAAGAAGATGCTTCCGCCCACGGTACGGCACCCCATGCGGCACGGCGGCCCTGGAAAGCGTGAGGAGACTGGCAGAGGCGGTGACCATGCCACCTGAACGCCCCAATGCACACGTCGAGTCCGACGGCGCGCCCGCGCGCTTCACCTACTTACTGCCTACCTCAACAGCGTCGCTTCCACCGACACACGGGATGAGGTTCGCTGTCGCTTCACGAGCTTCCGGCGGACTGGGTGAAGGACGGCCTGAGCCCGACCCAACCGGGGGACAAGTAGGAGAGTGTGTTCCCGCGATATTCCCCGTGGACCGTCGTAGACGGCCGGATCTTGCCGGACTCCCCAGATCACAACAAGAACGGCCCCGGACCGCGTTTCCGCTGGTACCAGGGCCGTTCTACTTGCCTGTGGCGGGTAGAGGATTCGAACCTCTGTAGCTTTCGCGACGGATTTACAGTCCGCTCCCATTGGCCGCTCGGGCAACCCGCCTGGGCAACCACCGCAGTTCCCCGCGGCGGCGGACATAAGAATAGCCGTAGCGCGGACCGCATCAACAACCGGGTACGGTCGGCATGTCGCGGGCCCGCAAGTGCCCGCTGTAAGCATCGACAAGCATCCAGCCGCAGGAGTCTGATCATGGCAGCCAGCCCGTCGTTCGACATCGTGAGCAAGGTCGACCGGCAGGAGGTCGACAACGCTTTCAACCAGGCGGAGAAGGAGCTCAGCACCCGGTTCGACTTCCGGGGTACGGGCACGACGCTCGCCAAGTCGGGGGAGGCGTTCACGATCACCTCGGAGACGGAGGAGCGGGCGACGGCCGCTCTGGACGTCTTCAAGGAGAAGCTCGTGAAGCGGAGCATCTCGCTCAAGTCGCTCGACGCCGGCGAGCCTCGGCAGTCCGGCAAGACGTACAAGATCGATCTCAAGGTCGTCGAGGGTATCGAGGCCGACAAGGCCAAGGCGATCAGCAAGAAGATCCGTGACGAGGGTCCGAAGGGTGTGCAGGCGCAGATCCAGGGTGACCAGTTGCGGGTGACCGGCAAGAAGCGGGATGACCTGCAGGCCGTGATCGCGCTCCTCAAGGCGGAGGACTTCGGCGTCGCGCTGCAGTTCAACAACTACCGCTAGAGGCCTTCCCGCAGCGGTCACGCCGGGCGGGGAGGCAGCCACGGCACGAGCAGGTCCCGATCGAGAACGTGGTCCGGGCCTGGTCCCCCGGGGCCGGCACCGACGGTTTCGGCCCGGGAGACGCCACCCGTGGCGCACACTGGGCCGATGAGCACGGCGGCGGCCCTGGTCGGGCTGGTGCTGGCGGTGTTCGGGGTGCGGATGCTGGTCACCGGCCGCGTTCCCGCCCTGTTGGCGCGTTCGTTCCGCTCGCCTCGTGAGGCGGGCGGCTATCACCTGCTGTCCGGTGTGGCCGTGTTGATGTTCGCGGCGGGGACCTGGTTGCCGGATGTGGCGGCGATGGCCGCGACGGTACTTTCCATCGGACTGGTGGCAGCGGCGGGAGTGTGGTTCCGGCCGCGTGCGTCGGCCGGCCGCCGGGAGTGACTCGCGATCCTGGATGGACCCGCGCCGGGTTGCGCGATGCGGCGACGTTCTGGAGCATGCTGATCACGACGGCGCAGGCGGCCCGGCGCGCTGTTCGGCGTGCGGCCGGGTCTGTCCAGCAGGTAGGGGGCTTTGGTGATCGACCCGGTGGTGGACGTCTCCTGGATCCGGGACCGGCCCGTGGTGCTCGCCGACGTCCGGTGGTATCTGGACGGGCGTTCGGGCCGGGAGGCCTACGAGCGGGGACACCTGCCCGGTGCGGTCTTCATCGATCTCGACACCGCGCTGGCCGGTCCGGCGTCGCCGGCCGAGGGCCGCCATCCACTCCCGGATCCGGAGATCTTCGCGGCGGCCATGTCGGCGGCGGGCATCAACGATCAAGATCAGATCATTGCGTACGACGACGCGGGCGGAGTGGTGGCGTCGAGACTGGTCTGGATGCTCCGTGCGACGGGACACGATGCCGCCCTGCTGGACGGGGGACTGACCGCCTGGCCGGGGGAGTTGACGACAGACGTCCCCGGCCGCCCGGCCGCCTCGTTCACCGCCCGCCCCTGGCCGGCCGACCGGCTGGCCACGCTGACGGAGGCGGCCGACGCCCCCGGGGTGGTGCTGGACGCGCGCGACGCGACCCGGTTCCGTGGTGATTCCGAGCCGGTGGATCCGCGAGCGGGGCACATCCCCGGCGCCCGCAACCTGCCGTGCCGGGGCAACCTGGACGCCGACGGCCGTTTCCTGCCGGTGGCAGAGCTGCGGGACCGGTTCGCCGAGGTCGGCGTGGACGGCTCCGCCGACGTCATCTCGTACTGCGGCTCGGGTGTGACCGCCTGCCACAACCTGATCGCCCTGGAGCACGCCGGCCTGGGCGCCGGCCGCCTGTTCCCCGGCTCCTGGTCGCAGTACAGCCACACGGACCGCCCCGCGGCCGTCGGCGACTGATTTAGTCGGGCCGTCCGCCCTGGTCGTCGATCCATCGCTGATGTGATTCCCAGGCGGCCTGCTTGGTGGTGCCCAGAGCGGTACCGATCCGGGTCCAGGAGGCGCCCGAGGCCCGCGCCGACCGGATCATCGACTGCCGCCCGTACCCCGCCTTCCGAATGATCACCTCGCTGAGCGCGAGCATCTCGAGGGTCTCGTCGGTGGAGAGGGCGGGCTCCTTCTCCGGGTCCATGGCGGCGAGGGCGTCGCGCATGCGGAGCGCGTCGTAGCGGTTCGTCGCCGTGGTGAGTGTGTGCCGCTGCTCCAACTCGTCCGGCGAGGTCATGCGATCAGTGTTTCGTCAGGACATCTTGACGTCAAGAATGCCTGACGGTTCTGTCGCGAATTCGCCTCACATCTCCGCCTAAATCGCTCATAAAGCCATCAATTTTTCAGGGGCTGACCTGATGGTCCGCTCAACCGTTCGGCCAGGATTTGACGGAGCGCCGCCACGACCCGCCGATGAACGCTCCCTGTCGCACACCTGGTGTGGCACCATCATGTGACCCCCATCTGCTACGAGATTCCCCTTCATGAGGAGCGAGCTATGTCCGCAAGGAAGCTGAGTCGCCTCGCTGGCTTGGTTTTCGTGCTTGCCGCCGTTGTCGGTGGCGTGAGCACCGGGGCCTTCGCGGCGGATGAGGTGACCGCCGCGGTCATGAACACACTGAACTTCGAATGGCATTGATTCCTGGGTTGTGCTGACGCGCCAGGCGGACCCTGCAGGCTGAAGAGGGAGCTCGATGGTCATGCGTCCCCTGGTAAGGCGGTCCACCACGCAGCGGGCCTGGCTTATCACCAACCCGCTGGCCGTCTTTGCGACCATCTGCCTGATCTCGTTCTGGCTGGACGAACCCGAGTGGTACAAGAAGTGGCCGGCCGGACTCCTCTTCCTGGTCATATACCTGCTCGCTTATCGCGATCTCTTCAATATCGTCATCTGGCGCAGTACCTTCACCGTCGCGATCACCGACGTCCCACTGGTACTGGCGCTTTTCTATCTTCCGCCGGTGATGGTCGTCCTGGTGGTGGGCGTCGCCATCCTGGCCCAGCAACTCTGGTTGCGGGCTCAGCCGGCGAAGATGTGCTTCAACACCGCTAAATCGGCCGCCGCCAACTGCGCGGCACTGCTGGTCATCGCCGCCCTGCCGGATGTGCGGGGCGCCGGACCGGGCACCTGGGGAATTCTCGCGCTCGGTGCCACGACCGTGGCGGTCGTCGAGCTTCTCAGCCTGGTCGGCGTGCTCAGTCTCGTTCAGGGTCTGCGGACCGGCCGTGACGCGCTGCGCGCCGGACTGTCGGCACTGGTCGTCACCGGTATCAACATCGTGGTCGGCCTGGTCTTCCTGGTCGCGCTGGAGGCCACCGCCTGGACCGCGCTGCTCCTGGCGATCCTGGTCGCGGCCCTGGTCATGATCCTGCGCTCCTATGCGGAGTTCTTCCGCAGGCACAAGACACTGGCCGACGTCTACGAACTCACGCAAGCGATGCGCGACGAGGGCGGGCGCAGCGGCCTTCCCGACGTCCTGCTCGGCCGGGTGCGGTCGCTCATGCAGTCCGAATACGCGACCCTCTGGCTCGCCCCGCAGGGCCGGCATCCGGAGGTCCTGCTCACCGCCCGGGTCGAGCACCGCGGTCTGCTCGACATCTCACCGATACCGGAAGAGGTGCGGGCGTATGCGCTGGAGAAGCAAGCCGCCACCGCGGTCGGCGGCCGTTTCGTCGTTACCCAGGATCTGCGATCCGGTCTGCGAGCGGCCAAGCTCAAGGACGTGATCGTCGTACCGCTGCGGTCGGGTCAGGCGACCATCGGCACACTCGAGGTGGCCAACCGGCTCGGCGACAACCGCACCTTCCGCGAGGCCGACGTCCAGGTTCTCGAGACGATCGCGGCGCACGCCGCGGTCGCGGTGGAGAACTCCCGCCTGGTCGACCGGCTTCGCTACGACGCCTATCACGACCGGCTTACCGGCCTGCCGAACCGCCGCAGGGTGGTCGACGCGCTGGCCGAGTCGGTGACGGTCCGCGCCGAGGACGAGGTCGTCGCGATCATGCTCTTCGACGTCGACGGCCAGCGCAACGTCAACGAGTCGATGGGCCACGCGGCCGGTGACAAGCTGCTGGTCGAGACCGCCGACCGGATCCGCGGCATCGCCGACCCGGGCGCCCTGGTCGGCCGGATCGGCGGCGACGAGTTCGTGGTCACGCTGCGGGCGCCGAGCATCGACGCCACCATCGAGATCGCGACCCGGATGAGAGAGCGGTTGCGCGGCCCGATGGCGGTGGGTTCCCTGACGCTGGACGTGAACACCGCCGTCGGCGTCTCGGTCTACCCCGACCACGGCGGTGACCCGGAGACCCTGCTGCAGCGGGCCGAGCTGGCCGCCAACGCCGCCAAGGTCCTGCCGTACGGCGTCCAGCCCTTCCACCCGGCCCTGGAGTCGCGTGCGGTCCGCCGCCTGGGCATCGCCGCCGACCTGCGCCGGGCCCTCGAGAACGACCAGCTGGAGGTCTACTTCCAGCCCAAGGTGACGCTCGCCGACCGGCACGTGGTCGGCGTCGAGTGCCTGGCCCGCTGGGTGCACCCGGCGCACGGCGAGGTCGCCCCGGAGGACTTCGTGGCGGTCGCCGAGCACACCGGCCAGCTGGCCCAGCTCACCGAGTCGGTGCTGGTGGCGGGCCTGCGCCGCTGCCGGGCCTGGGCCGACGCCGACCGGCCGTTCGCCATCGCGGTGAACCTGTCGGCGCGGATCCTGCTCGACTCCCGCTTCCCCGAACTGGTCCGGGAGCTCCTCGACGAGCACGGTGTCGATCCCGGCCTGGTCACCTTCGAGATCTCCGAGCCCGGCATGCTCAGTGACATCGAACGGGTCCTGCCGTCGCTCTACCGGCTGCGTGATCTGGGTGTCCGCCTGAGCGTCGACGACTTCGGCACCGGCGCCTCCTCACTGGCCTATCTGCGGCAGTGGCCGGTGCACGAGGTCAAGATCGACGACAGCTTCGTGCAGGGCATGGCGACCGACTCCGGTGATCTCGCGATCGTCCGAGCCGTGATCGGGCTCTCCCGTGAGTTCGGGCTCACGGTCGTGGCCGAGGGTGTGGAGAGCGAACTCACGCTGGAGCTGCTCGAGGAGATGGGCTGCGAGCTGGGCCAGGGTTACCTGTTCAGCCGGCCGTTGCCGTACGAGCGTCTGGAGGCCTGGCTGAGCGCTCAGACCGAGCCCGAATCCACTCCCACCGGAGAGATCCGCCGGCTCCGAGCCGTGATCTGACCTGGGATTCTCCGGGAAGGGGGGTACTGATTTCACCCCCGGTCAGGGGCCGTGTAGTCTTACTCCTGCAAGCGAGCGAGTGATCGCAAGCAAGCCCCCTTAGCTCAGTCGGCAGAGCGTCTCCATGGTAAGGAGAAGGTCTACGGTTCGATTCCGTAAGGGGGCTCTACCGGGTTCGTTCCGCCTGCCTGGCGCTGGACAGTAAACCTGGCTCGGCGGTGTAGCTCAGATGGCAGAGCAAGCGGCTCATAATCGCTGTGTCGCCGGTTCAAGTCCGGCCACCGCTACTTCTTTCCTGTGGACCTCACCCGGGGCCCACTTTGCGAAGCGGCGGACCGAGCGTCTACGCTGGTTCGTCGTCAGATAGAAACCGTTAGCAGGAAGGCACCCCGCCGTGGCCAAGGCGACCGACGTCCGTCCGAAGATCACTTTGGCGTGCACGGAGTGCAAGGACCGGAACTACATCACCAAGAAGAACCGGCGTAACGACCCCGACCGCGTTGAGCTGAAGAAGTTCTGCCCGCGCGACGGGAAGCACACCCTGCACCGCGAGACGCGCTGAGCTCTCGTAACACAAGCTCCTCAAAACGCCGCCCGGCATCCGGGCGGCGTTTTGCCGTCTCCACACACGCGGAAATATTTCTGCACTGATAGTGCTATTACTGCGGCGGCCCGGACCGGTAGTTTGTGGACATGCCTCTTGACCAGTCCTTCGTCGGCCGCAGCTGGCCGCCCACCGAGCCCTACCTGGTCGGCCGCGAGAAGATCCGGGAGTTCGCCCGGGCGATCGGCGCCACCGACGCTGAGTACCACGATCCCGAAGCCGCCCGGGCCCTCGGATACACCGATGTGGTGGCCCCGCCCACCTTCCCGGTCGCGATCACGATGCCGGCCAGCCGTGAGGTCGTCGCCGACCCCGCGCTGGGGGTCGACTACAGCCGGGTGGTCCACGGCGACCAGCGGTTCGCCTACACCCGTCCGGTGGTCGCCGGCGACGCGCTGGTCTGTGTCAACACGGTCGAGGACATCACCAGCCGGGGCGGGCACGACTTCCTCACCACCCGCACCGACGTCACCACCGAGGCCGGCGAGCCGGTCGTGACCGTCTGGTCGAAACTCGTCGTGCGAGGAGAGGGCTGATGACCGCACAGCTGGAGCCGCAGACCTTCCGGGTGACGCGGGCCGACCTGGTCCGCTACGCGGGCGCCTCGGGCGACTTCAACCCGATCCACTGGAGTGAGCGCACCGCGAACGCCGTCGGCCTGCCCGGCGTCATCGCACACGGCATGTACACGATGGCTCTGGTGGGCCGCGCGGTCACCGCGTGGGCCGGTGCCGCGGACGCCGTGGTCGAGTTCAGCGTGCGGTTCAGCCGCCCCGTTCCGGTGCCCGACACCGACGAGGGCACCGAGGTGGTGGTGACCGCGGCGGTCAAGGAGGTCACCGAGGAGGGGCACACTCGGCTGAGCCTGACTGCGACATGCAACGGGGACAAGGTACTGTCCATGGCGCAGGCGCTTGTCAGGAAGCGGTAGGCCCGGGTTGGGATAACGCCGGGCGTACCCGTACACTGGTGCGCCGTGGGGCACTGAAGTCGCGAGGCGACAGTTCCCGCAAAGGGGTGTAGCTCAATTGGCAGAGCAGCGGTCTCCAAAACCGCAGGCTGCAGGTTCAAGTCCTGTCACCCCTGCGCAACCCTCCTCGACGTGCCCGGCCGGTGCGCGGTCCGCACAGCTTCCGCTTCCGGTCGGGTTCTGAAAAGGAACATCGGAGAACCACCGACGACGGAAGTAGGGCGAAGTGGCCGAGAAGGACCGGCCCGGTGACGACGTCCCGGGCGACGACGAGCTGCTCGCCGACGCTGCCGCCGGTGACGACGTTCCGGATGACGACGACGCGCGGGTGGGTGCCGGCGGCGGGACCGCCCTTGCGGAGCGCACCAAGGACGAGAGCCCCAGGCCTCGCAAGTCCGGCCGCGGTCCGCTCGGCCGGATCGGCGGCTTCTTCCGTGAGGTCACCAGTGAGCTCCGCAAGGTCATCTGGCCGACACGCAAGGAGCTCCTGACCTACACCGGCGTTGTCATCGTCTTCGTGGTGATCATGACGTCTCTGGTGGCCGGTCTGGACTACGGATTCGGTAAGGCGATCCTCTGGGCGCTGGGCTGAGTCCCGCGCGGCTGAGGCCCGGCGTCCCGAACCGAAGAGACTTTATTTGGAAGTGAGCGAGCGTGCCTGAGTACGACGACGAGACCGCGCAGTCTGCTGACGAGCAGTCGTCGCTGGACACCGACGAGTCGGTAGAGGCGGCCGTTCTGGCCGTGGCCCAGGCGCCCGAGGCTGACGAGGACTACGACCCCGTCAAGGAGCTGCGGCAGAAGCTGCGGTACGCGCCCGGCGACTGGTACGTGGTGCACTCCTACGCGGGTTACGAGAACAAGGTCAAGACCAACCTCGAGACCCGGATCACGAGCCTCGACATGGAGGAGTTCATCTTCCAGGTCGAGGTGCCGACCCGCGAAGAGGTCGAGGTCAAGAACGGCAAGCGCAACCAGGTGCAGGCCAAGGTCTTCCCCGGTTACATCCTCGTCCGGATGGATCTGACCCCGGAGTCCTACTCCTGCGTGCGCAACACGCCCGGCGTGACCGGTTTCGTGGGCGCCACCGACCGGGTCGACCGGCCGGCGCCGCTCTCCCTCGACGAGGTGCTGAAGTGGCTCGCCCCGGCCGTGCAGGCCGAGGAGAAGAAGTCGAAGCCCGAGATCAAGGTGCTCGACTTCGAGGTGGGCGACTCGGTCACGGTCACCGACGGCGCGTTCGCGTCGCTGCCGGCCTCGATCAGCGAGATCAACGCCGACCAGCAGAAGCTCAAGGTCCTGGTGTCGATCTTCGGCCGGGAGACGCCGGTCGAGCTCAACTTCAACCAGGTCACCAAGATCTGATCGCCGGGACCCCGGCGATATCAGTGGGAGGGGCCTCGCGCTCGAAGCGCACAGGGCGGCCCCGCCAGCTACCACAGGAGTAAAGAGAAATGGCACAGCGCAGCAAGGCGTACCGCGCCGCCGTCGAGAAGATCGACATCGCGAAGCTCTACGAGCCGAAGGACGCGATCGCCCTGGTCAAGGAGACCAGCCCGGTCAAGTTCGACGCCACCGTCGAGGTCGCGATGCGTCTCGGTGTCGACCCCCGTAAGGCCGACCAGATGGTCCGTGGCACGGTCAACCTGCCGCACGGCACCGGTAAGACCGCCCGCGTCATCGTGTTCGCCCAGGGTGCGAAGGCTGAGGAGGCCGTCGCGGCCGGCGCCGACGAGGTGGGCACCGACGAGCTCGTCGCCCGGATCCAGGGTGGCTGGCTGGACTTCGACGCCGCGATCGCGACGCCGGACCAGATGGCCAAGATCGGCCGGATCGCCCGGATCCTCGGCCCGCGTGGCCTCATGCCGAACCCGAAGACCGGCACCGTCACCATGGACGTGACCAAGGCCGTCAACGAGATCAAGGGTGGCAAGATCACCTTCCGCGTGGACAAGCACTCCAACCTCCACGTGATCATCGGCAAGGCGTCCTTCGGCCCGGAGCAGCTGATCGACAACTACGCCGCCGTGCTGGACGAGATCCTTCGTGCCAAGCCGTCGGCGGCCAAGGGCAAGTACCTGAAGAAGGTCACCGTCGCCACCACGATGGGCCCCGGCATCCAGATCGACCCGAACGTGCAGAAGAACCTGCGCGGCGAGGCCGGCGCCTGACATAGCGTCCGACGAGCCCCCGGGGATCTCTCCCCGGGGGCTCGTCGCATTTCCGGGCCTGTGTCGCGGCCGTGGTCTGTGGCAGGCTGTCGGCCGTGCGTTTCGACAAGGTCCGGTTCCGGTACGCCCGTCGCGCTCCCTGGACGCTGCACGACGTCGACGCCACCGTCGAGCCCGGCCGCACGATCGTGGTGCTGGGCCGTAACGGAGCCGGTAAGTCCACGCTGCTCCAGCTGGCAGCGGGCGTGCTCAGGCCGACCGAGGGTGCGATCCGTGACCGCCCGGCTGTCCTCGGCTGGGTTCCGGAGCGCTTCCCGGCGACCCAGCCGTTCACCACACTGGGCTACCTGCGCTCGATGGCCGAGATCCGCGGCCTGCCCGCCGGCGCCGCCGATCCCTGGATCGAACGACTGGGCCTGACCGGGCACGCGGACACCCCGCTCCCGGAGCTCTCCAAGGGCACGGCGCAGAAGGTCGGCCTCGCCCAGGCGCTGCTAACCCCACCCGGTCTGCTGGTCCTCGACGAGCCGTGGGAGGGCCTCGACGCCTCGTCCCGGGTCCTGATCCCGCAGATCGTCGCCGAGGTGACCGCCGCCGGGGGAGCGGTCCTGGTCAGCGACCATCGTGGCGAGATCGCCAACCTGCCCGGCGCGCTGCACTGGACGGTCGCCGGCGGCACCCTGCACGCCTCCGCGCCCGATCAGGCCACGGACGCCCGGCATACCTTCCCGGCGGATCCGCCGTCCTCCATCACCGGGGGAGAGGCTGGCGCCGGAAGCGGGACCGGCGAGGACGAGGTGGTGATCGAGGTGGCGGTGCGGCGGCATGAGGCGGCCGCCGCGGTGGACCGGCTGCGTGCGGCCGGTCACCGTGTCACCGGGGTCCGGGAGCCCCAGCCCGATGCGGTACGGGAGGAGCGCGCCGCCCTGGCAGAGAGCGCGTCTCGCGTACCCGAGAAGGGGGAGGGGTTTTGATCGCGCTGATCCGTATGCGCCTGACCGGCTTCGTGCGCGGCGGCCGTGCCGTCGCCCCGCTGATCACGTTGATGGCGGTGCTGTCCGTCATCTACGGCGGCGGCCGTTCCTCGGCCTCGTCCGCCTACGGGTACTCCGCCGTCTGCCTCTTCCCGATCCTGGCCTGGCTGACGAAGCTGCTGCTGGACACCGAGCCCGACGCCCAGCGCAGGCTGGCGCGCCTGGCTGTCGGCCCGGTCCGCGAGGCCGTCGCCGGCCTGCTCGCGGCCATCGTCGTCGCGGCCGCGGTCTGCGTGGCGGCGATGCTGACACCCTGGCTGTTCCGCGCGATCGAGGCGCCGGAGCCCGGTTCACCGGCACCGAGCCTGGCCGCCGGAGTGCTCCTCGGTGTTCTTGCCCACATCCTGTCGGCGCTCGCCGCCGTCGCTCTCGGCGCCGTGGCCGCCCGCGTGGTGACCCGCCGGATACTGCCCGGGCTGACGGTCCTGGTGAGCGGATCCATCCTGGCGATCGTGTTCGGGCTAAGCGGCTCGATCGCGCCGTGGCTGGTGCCGCCGGTGATGGCGACGGCCCGTGCGCTGGGCGGACGGACGGCACCGACGACGGGCACATTGGCACTGCTCACCGCGTGGACGGTGCTGTGGTGCGCGGTGGTCCTGACCGTTTACGCCCGCCTGCGCCGAGGGCGGGCCTGACCACGCGGAACGGACGAGACGGGGCCGATTTGGCTTCGACAGCTTGTCCGCGTACGCTGGCATCTCGAAGTTCCACCCATAGACCGCTGGTCGCCGCAGCAATCGTCCTCACGACGAATGCCGCGGCCGAAGGTCCCGCTGAAAGCGGGCGACCCGTGCAGGGGAGAACGGATCGTGATTTAAGACCGCGTCCGTGCGCGTGTGTTCAAATCCGCCCCGTGCCTCTGCGCCGGGGCGTTTTGCTTTTTCTTTGCGGACCCTCTCGACCAGTGGCTGAAGCACTGAGAGAGGAGGGACATGGCGGACAAGCCGGTCCGGGCCGACAAGGCTTCGGCTGTTGCCGAACTCACGGACAACTTCCGTGCTTCGGGAGCCACCGTGTTGACCGAATACCGCGGCCTCACCGTTAAGGAGCTCACTGAGCTCCGGCGGTCGCTGGGCGGAGAGAACAAGTACACCGTCGCCAAGAACACGCTCGCGAAGCGTGCCGCGGCCGACGCGGGTATCGAAGGTCTCGACGCGCTGTTCACCGGTCCTACCGCGCTCGCCTTCGTGAACGGTGACGTGGTCGAGGCGGCCAAGGGCCTTCGCGCCTTCGCCAAGGCCCACCCCGTTCTCGTCATCAAGGGCGGTGTCTTCGAGGGCAAGGCCATCACGGCGGACGAGGTCAACAAGCTTGCTGACCTCGAGTCCCGTGAGGTGCTGCTGGCCAAGCTGGCCGGCGCCATGAAGGCGAACCTCAGCAAGGCCGCTGCCACGTTCCAGGCGCCCCTCACCAAGACGGTGCGCACGGTCGAGGCTCTGCGGGCGCAGCGCGAGCAGGCCGGTTCCGCCGAGGCCTGAGGCCTCGCGTGAACCGTTAAACGTCAAAGTTCTTAGGAAAGGTTGCCAACATGGCGAAGATCAGCACCGAAGACCTGCTCGAGGCCTTCAAGGAGATGACCCTCATCGAGCTCTCCGAGTTCGTGAAGGAGTTCGAGAACGTCTTCGACGTCAAGGCTGCCGCTCCGGTCGCCGTTGCCGGCCCCGCTGCCGCTGCCGCTGAGCCCGAGGCCGAGAAGGACTCGTTCGACGTTGTCCTCGAGGGCGACGGTGGCAAGAAGATCCAGGTCATCAAGGTCGTGCGTGAGCTGACCGGCCTGGGCCTCAAGGAGGCCAAGGACGCCGTCGAGTCCGCACCCAAGGCGATCCTCGAGGGTGTCAACAAGGAGAAGGCCGAGGCCGCCAAGGCCAAGCTCGAGGGCGAGGGCGCGAAGGTCACCCTCAAGTGATCTGACGCTCCACAGCGTTCTGCTTCGATGGCGGAGACCCGTAACGGGTCTCCGCCATCGTCGTTCCTGATGTTGTCCCGGCAGCTCACAGGCTCCCTCGTGGAGGGTTGCCGCCCTGCTCGGCAAAGGGTGCCAAAGCTCGCGAACCGTACGCTAAGGTCCGTTTGGTGCGCCGGGCGGATGACCGCAGCAGTCCGACCCGCGGCACAGCCCTTGACTGTGTGTCGGCGGACAGGCACGCTGACATCAGCAAGTTTCCGCGCTTGCGACAGCCGCCCTATGGGTAACGGGGGTTCACCACCGATACCCGTCGGACCGGCACCAGAGGAGATCGCCGCGTTTCTGAGCGGTCCCGTCACCATCCTGACCGCGGATGCGCAGGTCAGGGGAGGTGGGGACACGTTCCGCAGGCAACCTCGGGTGCGGGGCTGGACAGCGGTTAGCCGAGCGGCTACACTGCTAGTTTGCGCTGCCTTCTGCCTTGCCTTCGACTGAGATATCCATGTGGATAACTCTCTTGGGGGCTCATTGGAGTGCACGCAGACCAGTTGCATCAGCAACTCAGCCGCATAGCAGCACCGGTCCTCGGAAGGACGCATCTTGGCAGCTTCCCGCCCTGCGAAGACCAGCCGTACGTCGAGCGCTTACGCACCCCGCCGGGTCTCTTTCGGCCGGATCACCGAGCAGCTAGAGGTCCCCAACCTCCTCGCCCTCCAGACGGAGTCGTTCGACTGGCTGGTCGGCAACGAGGCTTGGCAGGCCCGGACGACGGACGACCCGCACGCCCACTCGGGCCTCGCAGAGATCCTCGAAGAGATCAGTCCCATTGAGGACTTCTCCGGCACCATGTCGCTGTCCTTCTCATCTCCGCGCTTCGACGAGGTCAAGGCCTCGATCGAGGAGTGCAAGGAGAAGGACCTGACCTACTGTGCCCCGCTGTTCGTGACCGCGGAGTTCACCAACAACACCACTGGCGAGATCAAGAGCCAGACCGTGTTCATGGGTGACTTCCCGATGATGACCCCCAAGGGGACGTTCGTCATCAACGGCACCGAGCGGGTCGTGGTGAGTCAGCTCGTCCGTTCGCCGGGCGTGTACTTCACCAAGGAGCCGGACAAGACCTCCGACCGCGACCTCACCAGCGTCAAGGTCATCCCGAGCCGGGGTGCCTGGCTGGAGTTCGACATCGACAAGCGCGACACGGTCGGCGTCCGCATCGACCGCAAGCGCCGGCAGGCCGTCACGGTCCTGCTCAAGGCCATCGGTTGGTCCGCCGACCAGATCCGTGAGCGGTTCGGCTGGTCCGAGCTGCTCATGACGACGCTGGAGAAGGACCACATCGCGGGGCAGGACGAGGCCCTGTTGGACATCTACCGCAAGCTGCGCCCTGGCGAGCCGCCGACGCGCGAGAACGCCCAGACCCTGCTCGACAACCTCTTCTTCAACCCGAAGCGGTATGACGTCGCCAAGGTCGGTCGTTACAAGTTCAACAAGAAGCTCGAGATCGACGTCCCGATCGTCCGGGGCACGCTCTCCGAGGAAGACATCGTCAAGACCGTCGACTACCTCTGCCGGCTGCACGCCGGTGAGGACGGTTACGAAGCGGACGACATCGACCACTTCGGCAACCGGCGTCTGCGTACGGTCGGCGAGCTCATCCAGAACCAGGTCCGCGTCGGCCTGTCCCGGATGGAGCGCGTCGTCCGGGAGCGCATGACGACCCAGGACGTCGAGGCGATCACGCCGCAGACCCTGATCAACATTCGGCCCGTCGTGGCCGCGATCAAGGAGTTCTTCGGTACCTCGCAGCTGTCGCAGTTCATGGACCAGACCAACCCGCTCGCGGGTCTGACCCACCGGCGCCGTCTCTCGGCGCTCGGCCCGGGTGGTCTGAGCCGTGAGCGGGCCGGCTTCGAGGTTCGTGACGTGCACCCGTCCCACTACGGCCGGATGTGCCCGATCGAGACTCCTGAAGGCCCGAACATCGGCCTGATCGGCGCGCTCTCGACGTTCGCGCGGGTCAACCCGTTCGGCTTCATCGAGACGCCGTACCGGAAGGTCGTCGACGGTGTCGTCAGCGACGAGGTGCACTACCTCACCGCCGACGAGGAAGACCGGTTCATCAAGGCCCAGGCGAACGCCGTGCTGTCGAGTGACAACACCTTCGCCGAGGACCGCGTCCTGGTCCGCCGTAAGGGCGGTGAGGTCGACTACGTGCCCGGCACCGAGGTCGACTACATGGACGTCTCGCCGCGGCAGATGACCTCCGTCGCGACCGCGATGATCCCCTTCCTCGAGCACGACGACGCCAACCGTGCCCTCATGGGCGCGAACATGCAGCGTCAGGCCGTGCCGCTGGTCAAGGCCGAGTCGCCGCTCGTCGGTACCGGCATGGAGTACCGCGCCGCGGTCGACGCCGGTGACGTGGTCGTCGCCGAGGTCTCCGGTGTGGTCGAGGACCTGTGCGCCGACTATGTGACGGTGCACCAGGACGACGGCCACCGCCGGACCTACCTGCTGCACAAGTTCCGCCGCAGCAACGCCGGCTCCTGCGTCAACCAGAAGCCGGTCGTCTTCGAGGGTGACCGCGTCGAGGCCGGCCAGGTCATCGCCGACGGTCCCTGCACCGACGAGGGCGAGATGGCGCTCGGGCGCAACCTGCTCGTCGCGTTCATGTGCTGGGAAGGCCACAACTACGAGGACGCGATCATCCTGTCGCAGCGCCTCGTGCAGCAGGACGTCCTCACCTCGATCCACATCGAGGAGCACGAGGTCGACGCCCGTGACACCAAGCTCGGCCCGGAAGAGATCACCCGCGACATCCCGAACGTCAGCGAAGAGATGCTGGCCGACCTGGACGAGCGCGGCATCATCCGGATCGGCGCCGAGGTCGTCCCCGGCGACATCCTGGTCGGCAAGGTCACGCCCAAGGGCGAGACCGAGCTGACCCCGGAGGAGCGCCTGCTCCGCGCGATCTTCGGTGAGAAGGCCCGGGAGGTCCGGGACACCTCGCTGAAGGTTCCGCACGGCGAGACCGGCACCGTCATCGGTGTCCGGACGTTCTCCCGCGAGGACGGCGACGAGCTGCCCCCCGGCGTGAACGAGCTGGTCCGGGTGTACGTCGCCCAGAAGCGGAAGATCCAGGACGGTGACAAGCTCGCCGGCCGTCACGGCAACAAGGGCGTCATCTCCAAGATCCTGCCGGTCGAGGACATGCCGTTCCTCGAGGACGGCACCCCGGTCGACATCGTGCTCAACCCGCTGGGTGTGCCGTCGCGTATGAACATCGGCCAGGTGCTGGAGACCCACCTCGGGTGGATCGCCAAGACCGGCTGGTCGGTCGACGGCGAGGACGAGGCCTGGAAGCGTCAGCTCCGCTCGATCGACGCCCACGAGTCCCCCGCCGACAGCAACGTCGCGACCCCGGTCTTCGACGGTGCCCAGGAGGAGGAGATCAAGGGTCTGCTCGAGTCGACGCTGGTCAACCGCGACGGTAAGCGGCTGGTCAACGGCGACGGCAAGGCGCAGCTGTTCGACGGCCGCTCCGGTGAGCCGCTGCCGGACCCGATCTCGGTCGGCTACGTCTACATCCTGAAGCTGAACCACCTGGTCGACGACAAGATCCACGCTCGGTCGACCGGCCCGTACTCGATGATCACGCAGCAGCCGCTGGGTGGTAAGGCGCAGTTCGGTGGTCAGCGGTTCGGCGAGATGGAGTGCTGGGCCATGCAGGCCTACGGCGCCGCTTACGCGCTGCAGGAGCTGCTCACCATCAAGTCCGACGACGTCCTCGGCCGAGTGAAGGTCTACGAGGCCATCGTCAAGGGCGAGAACATCCCGGAGCCGGGAATCCCGGAGTCGTTCAAGGTGCTTCTCAAGGAGCTCCAGTCGCTGTGCCTGAACGTCGAGGTGCTTTCCAGCGACGGTGTTGCCCTCGAGATGCGTGAGACCGACGACGAGGTCTTCCGGGCCGCGGAGGAACTCGGTATCGACCTGTCCCGGCGCCCGAACGAGGGCGTCAGCAGCGTCGAAGAGATCTGACGGAAGCGGCCCCGGGGACCCACGCGAGTGGCACACCGGGGCCGCACCCGCCGGCCTTGAATTCACCCGAGCAACGAAACACGAGGGATAGTCCAAGTGCTCGACGTCAACTTCTTCGACGAGTTGCGCATCGGCCTTGCTACCGCTGACGACATCCGGCAGTGGTCGCACGGCGAGGTCAAGAAGCCCGAGACGATCAACTACCGCACCCTCAAGCCCGAGAAGGACGGACTCTTCTGCGAGAAGATCTTCGGTCCGCAGCGGGACTGGGAGTGCTACTGCGGTAAGTACAAGCGCGTCCGGTTCAAGGGCATCATCTGTGAGCGCTGTGGCGTCGAGGTGACCCGCTCCAAGGTCCGGCGTGAGCGCATGGGCCACATCGAGCTGGCCGCTTCCGTCACGCACATCTGGTACTTCAAGGGCGTCCCGAGCCGGCTGGGCTATCTGCTCGACCTGGCTCCCAAGGACCTCGAGAAGATCATCTACTTCGCCTCGTACGTGATCACGAGCGTTGACGCCGAGTCGCGTCACCGTGACATGTCCACGATCGAGAACGAGATCTTCGCCGAGAAGCGCCAGTCGGAGAACGGCCGTGACTCGGAGATCGAGAAGCGGGCCGCGAAGCTGGAGCAGGACCTCGCCGAGCTCGAGGCCGAGGGTGCCAAGGCCGACGTGCGTCGCAAGGTCAAGGAAGCCGGCGAGCGCGAGATGCGCCAGATCCGGGACAAGGCGCAGCGCGAGATCGACCGCCTCGACGAGGTGCTCGACACCTTCCGCAAGCTCGACTCCAAGCAGCTGGTCACCGACGAGCTGCTCTACCGCGAGCTGCGCGACCGCTTCGGTGAGTACTTCACCGGTGGCATGGGCGCCGAGGCCATCAAGGCCCTGCTGCAGAACATGGACCTGGACGCCGAGGCGGAGAACCTCCGGGAGATCATCCGCACCGGTAAGGGCCAGCGGAAGATCCGGGCGCTCAAGCGACTCAAGGTCGTCGCGGCGTTCCTGAACACCCGCAACTCGCCCCTCGGCATGGTCCTGGACTGCGTCCCGGTCATCCCGCCGGACCTGCGCCCGATGGTGCAGCTCGACGGTGGCCGTTTCGCGACCTCCGACCTGAACGACCTGTACCGCCGGGTCATCAACCGGAACAACCGCCTCAAGCGTCTGATCGACCTCGGCGCGCCCGAGATCATCGTGAACAACGAGAAGCGGATGCTCCAGGAGGCCGTCGACGCGCTGTTCGACAACGGCCGTCGTGGCCGGCCGGTCACCGGTCCGGGTAACCGCCCGCTGAAGTCGCTCTCCGACATGCTCAAGGGCAAGCAGGGCCGGTTCCGTCAGAACCTGCTCGGCAAGCGGGTCGACTACTCCGGTCGTTCCGTCATCGTCGTCGGCCCCCGGCTCAAGCTGCACCAGTGCGGCCTGCCGAAGCAGATGGCGCTGGAGCTGTTCAAGCCGTTCGTGATGAAGCGCCTGGTCGACCTGAACCACGCGCAGAACATCAAGTCGGCCAAGCGGATGGTCGAGCGTCAGCGCCCGGTCGTGTGGGACGTCCTCGAAGAGGTCATCTCCGAGCACCCGGTTCTGCTGAACCGTGCTCCGACCCTGCACCGCCTCGGCATCCAGGCCTTCGAGCCGCAGCTGGTCGAGGGCAAGGCCATCCAGATCCACCCGCTCGTCTGCACCGCGTTCAACGCGGACTTCGACGGTGACCAGATGGCGGTCCACGTGCCGCTGTCGGCCGAGGCGCAGGCCGAGGCCCGGATCCTGATGCTGTCGTCGAACAACATCCTCAAGCCGGCCGACGGCAAGCCGGTCACCATGCCCACCCAGGACATGGTCATCGGTCTGTACTACCTGACCCACATGACGCCCGGTGCCAAGGGCGAGGGCCGGGTGTTCAGCTCGGACGCCGAGGCGCGGATGGCGTTCGACGCCGGCGAACTGCACCTGCAGGCTCCGGTGAAGATCCGGCTGCGTGAGGTCATCGGCGTCGACAACGGTGCCAAGGGCGAGACCTGGGTGCCGGCCGAGGACTGGGTCGAGGGTGACCCGGTGCTGGTCGAGACCACCCTGGGCCGGGTCATCTTCAACGAGACGCTGCCCCCGGGCTACCGGTACGTCAACTACGAGATCCGCAAGGGTCAGCTGTCGGCGATCGTCAACGACCTCGCCGAGCGTTTCCCGAAGGTCGCCCTGGCCGCGACCCTGGACGCGCTCAAGGAGGCCGGCTTCCACTGGGCCACCTGGTCCGGTGTGACGATCGGTATGGGCGACGTCATCGCCCCGCCGCGCAAGCCGGAGATCCTGCAGCGCTACCAGGGCGAGGCCGACCAGATCGACAAGCAGTACCAGCGCGGTCTGATCACGTCCGAGGAGCGCCGTAGCGAGCTCATCGACATCTGGACCAAGGCGACCAACGAGATCTCCAAGGAGATGGAGACCGCGCTGCCGCAGGAGAACCCGCTCTGGGTCATGATCAACTCCGGCGCCCGCGGTAACCTCCTCCAGCTCCGGCAGATCGCCGCGATCCGTGGTCTGGTGGCCAACCCCAAGGGTGAGATCATCCCGCGGCCGATCACCTCGTCGTACCGCGAGGGTCTGACCGTTCTGGAGTACTTCATCTCCACGCACGGTGCCCGTAAGGGTCTGGCCGACACCGCGCTGCGTACCGCCGACTCGGGTTACCTGACCCGTCGTCTGGTGGACGTCTCGCAGGACGTCATCATCCGCGAGGAGGACTGCGGCACCGAGCGCGCGATCCCGATGGCGGTCACCGACCCCGAGCGGGTCGACGGCAAGCTGGTCGTCCACGTGCACGCCGAGACCGGCGTACACGCCCGGACGCTTGCCGACAACATCGACGACGCCAACGGCAACCGCGTGGTGTCGCGTGGTGACGACCTCAACTCGATCATGGTGGACGCGCTCGTCGCGGCCGGCGTCGAGACGGTCCGGGTGCGCAGCGTCCTGACCTGTGAGTCGAAGCTCGGTGTGTGCGCGGCCTGCTATGGCCGTTCGCTGCCGACCGGCAAGGCGGTCGACATCGGCGAGGCGGTCGGCATCATCGCGGCCCAGTCGATCGGTGAGCCCGGCACGCAGCTGACGATGCGTACCTTCCACACCGGTGGTGTCGCGGGTGAGGACATCACCCAGGGTCTGCCGCGTGTCCAGGAGATCTTCGAGGCCCGTGTGCCGAAGGGTAAGGCGCCCATCGCCGACACCCCCGGTCGCGTCCGCATCGAGGACGGCGAGCGCTCGCGCAAGATCATCGTGGTGCCGGACGACGGCAGCGAGGAGATCGTGTACGACAAGATCTCCAAGCGCGTCAAGCTGCGCATCCCGGACGGCGGCCACGTCGGCGTCGGCGAGAAGCTCACCGAGGGCACCATCGACCCGCACGAGCTGCTGCGCATCATGGGCCCGCGCGCGGTCCAGGTCCACCTGACCAGTGAGGTCCAGGAGGTCTATCGCTCGCAGGGTGTGCTCATCCACGACAAGCACATCGAGATCATCATCCGCCAGATGCTCAAGCGGGTGACGGTCATCGACTCCGGTGCGACCGAGTTCCTTCCGGGAATCCTGGTCGACCGGGCGCTCTTCGAGTCGGAGAACCGCCGGCTCGTCGGCGAGGGTGGCGAGCCCGCCGCCGGTCGTCCGGTGCTGATGGGTATCACCAAGGCCTCGCTGGCGACCGACTCCTGGCTCTCGGCGGCCTCCTTCCAGGAGACCACCCGGGTGCTCACCGACGCTGCGATCAACTCGCGCAGCGACTCGCTGGTGGGCCTCAAGGAGAACGTCATCATCGGTAAGCTCATCCCGGCGGGTACCGGTATCTCCAAGTACCGCAACATCCGGGTCGAGCCGACCGAGGAGGCCAAGGCCAAGGTGTACTCGATGACCGGGTACCCCGAGACCGACTACGGCTTCGGGCCGGCCAGCGGGCAGGCTGTGCCGCTGGACGACTTCGACTTCGGGTCGTACCGCTAAGGGTTTTCTCCACATGGGGCGGTCGCGCTGGGCGCGGCCGCCCCATGGGCGTTCCTAAGATGGGTTGGTGACTCTTCCCGCCGTTCCCACCCGCCACCCGATGGATCCGGAACCGGTGCCGTCGTCGAAGGCGCGTGCCGTCTTCGCGCTCGGCCTCGTGGGGTTGCTCACCGGTCCGCTGGTCGGTGGGGTGATCCCGGCCACGCTGGCCCTGCTCCTGGCCCGTCAGTCGGCCCGTGAGGCCTATGCGGCGGGTGGTTACCTGTCGGGGTCGGCCTTGATCCGGAGGGGCCGGGGGCTCGCGTGGGCCGGTCTCGTGCTGGCGATCGGCGCGCTGGTGGTGCTCCTGATCGCCGGTCTTCTGCACCTGGCCGCGGCGCCCGGGCAGGACTTCGCCCCCGGCACGGACTGAGGCGGTCGAGGCGGCCGCCGGGGCGGGCTGCAGCGGAGCCCGTACGGGTGACATGCTTTTCGTATGACGCAACCCCCGCGTTCGCCGTACCCGCCGCCGTACGGCCCGTCCCCGGTCCCGTACGGCGCTCCGCCGCCCTACGGCTACGTGCCCGCACCGCCACCGCCGCCGCCCACCGCCGGCTGGCAGCCGGACCGGGTCGATCAGGTGACCGGCACGGGGTTCGGTCTGGTGCACCTGCAGGTGCCGCCGATCACATCGGGTCCGGCGGTCGGTTCACTGATCGCCGGCATCGGAGCGATCCTGGTCGCGCTGGCGGCTTTCTGTTTCGGTCTCACCGGCGCGGAGGAGGGATGGGGCGGTTGGATCGCCGGCGCGTTCACCCTGCTCAGCGTCCTGGCGTGTGCCGGGGCGGTGACGGCCGGGCTGATCGGCCGCCGGCAGATCTCGCGAGCCCCGGAGCCGGGCCGGGTGCGCTTCACCGGCCGAGGGCTGGCCCTCGGCGGAATCATCTGCGGAATCGCCGGTGCTGCCCTGGCGTTGGTGGGACTAGGACTGGGACTGGCGTTGCAGTTGTCGTGAGCCGCAGAGGCTCGGGCGGGGTGTCCGGACCGGAGATCTGGCACCGCGAGGATGGCACGCAGGAGTACCCGGTACACTGGTATACGGAGATGTCCATCGTGGGAGCCTGGGCTCATTTTGACCTGGGTGCGCAGGGTGGGTAGTCTTTCCCCTCGTGCCCGGGCTCGCCCGGGCAACTCGTGCGTGCACCCGTTTCGGAACGTGCGACGGGTTACAGCACCACGACGAGCAAAGCCGTGAAGGGCTTTGTTCACACAGACAACATCCGGAGCACGTGAACCTTCACGTGCGATGGGACCGTGAGCCGGACGACACGCCCGACCGCGGGTGCGGGACACTCCCCACCGGGGAGAGCCCGCACACAGAGGCAGAAATACACGGTGCGGCCGTAAACAGGAAGCGGCCGAAGGGAGCGGAGAAACCCGGTGCCCACGATCCAGCAGCTGGTCCGCAAGGGCCGCCAGGCGAAGACGAGCAAGACGAAGACGCCGGCGCTGAAGGGAAGCCCTCAGCGGCGCGGCGTGTGCACGCGCGTGTACACCACTACCCCCAAGAAGCCCAACTCTGCGCTGCGCAAGGTCGCTCGTGTGAAGCTGAGCAGCCAGATCGAGGTGACGGCGTACATCCCGGGCGTCGGCCACAACCTGCAGGAGCACTCCATCGTGCTCGTGCGTGGCGGTCGTGTTAAGGACCTCCCGGGCGTCCGCTACAAGATCGTTCGCGGTTCGCTCGACACCCAGGGTGTCCGCAACCGCAAGCAGGCCCGCAGCCGTTACGGCGCGAAGAAGGAGAAGAGCTGATATGCCGCGTAAGGGACCCGCTCCGCGCCACCCTGTGGTCGCTGACCCGGTGTACAACTCCCCGCTGGTGACTCAGCTGGTCAACAAGATCCTCGTCGCCGGCAAGCGTCAGCTCGCCGAGCGCATCGTGTACGGAGCCCTCGAGGGTGCCCGCGAGAAGAGTGGCACCGACCCGGTGGTCATCCTCAAGCGCGCGATGGACAACGTGAAGCCGACCCTCGAGGTTCGCAGCCGCCGTGTCGGTGGCGCGACCTACCAGGTGCCGGTCGAGGTCCGCACCCCGCGTCAGACCACCCTCGGTCTGCGCTGGCTGGTCCAGTACTCCAAGGCCCGCCGCGAGAAGACCATGATCGAGCGGCTGCAGAACGAGCTGCTCGACGCCAGCAACGGCCTCGGTGCCGCTGTGAAGCGTCGCGAGGACACTCACAAGATGGCGGAGTCCAACAAGGCCTTCGCGCACTACCGCTGGTAAGACCCTGCTGCGGGCCCGGCAATCCGCCGGGCCACGGCAGTCGTACCGGTCCTAGAGACGACGACGAAGAAAAGTAGGGATGGAAGTGGCCGCCGCAGACGCGCTCGCCAAGGTACGCAACATCGGCATCATGGCGCACATCGACGCTGGTAAGACCACGACGACCGAGCGGATCCTGTTCTACACCGGCATCACGTACAAGATCGGTGAAGTCCACGAGGGCGCCGCCGTCATGGACTGGATGGAGCAGGAGCAGGAGCGCGGTATCACCATCACTTCCGCCGCCACCAAGTGCGAGTGGAAGGGTCACACGATCCAGATCATCGACACGCCCGGCCACGTCGACTTCACGGTCGAGGTCGAGCGGTCGCTGCGTGTGCTCGACGGTGCTGTCGCTGTGTACGACGGTGTGGCCGGCGTGGAGCCCCAGACCGAGAACGTCTGGCGTCAGGCGGACAAGTACAACGTCCCCCGGATGTGCTTCGTCAACAAGCTCGACCGGACCGGTGCCGACTTCTTCCGCTGCGTGCAGATGATGATCGACCGGCTCAACGCCACCCCGCTGGTCCTCCAGATCCCGATCGGGCTCGAGGGCGACCACATCGGTGTCGTCGACCTGATCGAGATGCGCGCGCTCACCTGGCGTGGGGAGACCCAGAAGGGTGAGGACTACGCGGTCGAGGAGATCCCGGCCGACCTCGCCGACCAGGCCGCCGAGTGGCGCGAGAAGCTCATCGAGACCCTCGCGGACGTCGACGACGCCGTGATGGAGAAGTACCTCGAGGGCGAAGAGGTCTCGGTCGAGGAGATCAGGGCCGCCATCCGGCGCGCCACGATCGCCAGCAAGGCCAACCCGGTGCTCTGCGGTTCGGCGTTCAAGAACAAGGGTGTGCAGCCGATGCTGGACGCCGTTGTCGAGTTCCTGCCGTCGCCGCTGGACATCCCGGCCATCGAGGGCACCGCGACCGACGGCGAGACCGTGATCCTGCGGAAGCCGTCGAACGACGAGCCCTTCTCGGCGCTGGCCTTCAAGATCCAGACCGACAAGCACCTCGGCAAGCTCACGTACGTCCGGGTCTACTCCGGAACGCTCGAGACCGGTACTCAGGTGATCAACTCCACCAAGGACCGGAAAGAGCGGATCGGCAAGATCTACCAGATGCACGCGAACAAGCGTGAGGAGCGCGCCACCGCGCAGGCCGGCGACATCATCGCCGTCCAGGGTCTGAAGCAGACCACCACCGGTGACACGCTCAGCGACCCGGCCAAGCCGGTCATCCTCGAGTCGATGACCTTCCCGGAGCCGGTCATCCAGGTCGCCATCGAGCCGAAGACCAAGTCGGACCAGGAGAAGCTGGGCACTGCGATCCAGCGTCTCGCCGAGGAGGACCCGACGTTCCGGGTCTTCAACGACGAGGAGACCGGTCAGACGATCATCGCCGGCATGGGCGAGCTCCACCTGGACATCCTGGTGGACCGCATGCGCCGCGAGTTCAGTGTCGAGGCGAACATCGGTAAGCCGCAGGTGGCCTACCGCGAGACGATCCGCGGCACCGTCGAGAAGCACACGTACGTCCACAAGAAGCAGACCGGTGGCTCGGGCCAGTACGCGAAGGTCATCGTCAACGTCGAGCCGCTGCCGCTCGACGCGGACGGCCCCACGTACGAGTTCGTGAACGCGGTTACCGGTGGACGCATCCCCAAGGAGTTCATCCCCTCGGTGGACGCGGGTGCGCAGGACTCCCTGCAGTACGGCGTCCTCGCCGGTTACCCGCTGGTCGGCGTGAAGTTCACGCTGGTCGACGGTCAGTACCACGAGGTCGACTCCTCCGAGATGGCGTTCAAGATCGCCGGCTCCATGGCGATGAAGGAAGTGGCCCGCAAGGCCGACCCGGCTCTCCTCGAGCCCATGATGGCCGTTGAGGTCACCACCCCTGAGGACAATATGGGTGACGTCATCGGCGACCTCAACTCCCGGCGTGGCATGATCCAGTCGATGGAGGAGCGCCACGGCGCCCGCGTCGTCAAGGCTCTGGTCCCGCTCTCGGAGATGTTCGGCTACGTCGGCGACCTCCGGTCGAAGACTGCGGGCCGGGCTAGCTACAGCATGCTGTTCGACTCCTACGCCGAGGTTCCTCAGAACGTGGCTAAGGAGATCATCGCTAAGGCCACCGGCGCCTGATGCGTTGAGGCACGTGCGGTCCGTCGAGGACCGCACGTGCACTGGCAGTCGACAGAGTCCTGAGCGCCTTATCGGCGTGCCGGGCGACAAGTAATGACACAGTCCACAGGAGGACACCAGTGGCGAAGGCGAAGTTCGAGCGGACTAAGCCGCACGTCAACATCGGCACCATTGGTCACATCGACCACGGTAAGACGACGCTGACTGCGGCCATCACGAAGGTCCTGCACGACGAGTTCCCGGACCTGAACCCGTACACCCCGTTCGACGAGATCGACAAGGCGCCGGAGGAGAAGGCCCGCGGCATCACGATCTCGATCGCGCACGTCGAGTACCAGACCGCGGCGCGTCACTACGCGCACGTGGACTGCCCCGGCCACGCCGACTACATCAAGAACATGATCACCGGTGCCGCCCAGATGGACGGCGCGATCCTGGTCGTGGCCGCCACCGACGGCCCGATGCCGCAGACCAAGGAGCACGTCCTCCTGGCCCGCCAGGTCGGCGTTCCGTACATCGTCGTCGCCCTGAACAAGAGCGACATGGTCGAGGACGAGGAGCTCCTGGAGCTCGTCGAGCTCGAGGTCCGCGAGCTGCTCAGCACCTACGAGTTCCCGGGCGACGACCTGCCGGTCGTTCGCGTGTCGGCGCTCAAGGCGCTCGAGGGCGACCCGGAGTGGACCGGCAAGCTCCTCGAGCTGATGAACGCGGTCGACACCGCGATCCCGCAGCCCGAGCGTGAGACCGAGAAGCCGTTCCTCATGCCGATCGAGGACGTCTTCACGATCACCGGCCGTGGCACCGTGGTGACCGGTCGCGCCGAGCGCGGCATCCTCAAGCCGAACGAGGAGGTCGAGATCGTCGGTATCCGCGAGAAGTCGACCAAGACCGTTTGCACCGGCATCGAGATGTTCCGCAAGCTGCTCGACGAGGCCCGCGCGGGTGAGAACGTCGGTCTGCTGCTCCGCGGCATCAAGCGCGAGGACGTCGAGCGCGGCATGGTCGTCGTGAAGCCGGGCACCTCCACTCCGCACACGGAGTTCGAGGGCCAGGTCTACATCCTCTCGAAGGAGGAGGGTGGCCGGCACACCCCGTTCTTCCAGAACTACCGGCCGCAGTTCTACTTCCGTACCACGGACGTCACCGGCGTCGTCACGCTGCCCGAGGGCACCGAGATGGTCATGCCCGGCGACTCCACCTCCATGTCCGTGAAGCTGATCCAGCCGATCGCCATGGACCAGGGTCTGAAGTTCGCGATCCGTGAGGGTGGCCGCACCGTCGGCGCCGGAACGGTCACGAAGATCACTAAGTGAATGAGGGTTTCGGCCCTCAGGTGACCCCGATTAGCAATGTCGGATTCAATCCGGCATACTAGTCAGGTTGCGTCCGCGCGGGGTGGGTAGCCGCTTACGGTTACCCACCCTCGCCGGGTGTCCGGGTGTGTTCCGTTTGCCGCCCGACACCACAGATCCCCGTGATCGACTGGAGTGCATAGCGCTCTGCCTGGGCTCCATCGGCCCGGAGGCGCGACACGCCCGACCGCGGGGGTCGGACAACGCAGGATCAACCGTCCTGCGGGCATGCGGAGGTTACCCGCTTCCGCAGGTAGCGGCATCGAGAGAAGGAAACAGAAGCCACCATGGCGGGACAGAAGATCCGCATCCGGCTCAAGGCCTATGACCACGAGGTCGTCGACTCCTCGGCGCGGAAGATCGTCGAGACGGTGACGCGTACCGGGGCGCAGGTCGCGGGCCCGGTGCCGCTGCCCACGGAGATCAACCGTTTCTGCGTGATCCGTTCGCCGCACAAGTACAAGGACTCGCGCGAGCACTTCGAGATGCGCACGCACAAGCGTCTGATCGACATCATCGACCCGACCCCGAAGACGGTCGACTCGCTCATGCGTCTCGACCTTCCGGCTGGCGTCGACATCGAGATCAAGCTGTAGGGACCGGACAATGGACAGGCAAGTTAAGGGGATCCTGGGCGCCAAGCTCGGCATGACCCAGGTCTGGGACAACAACAAGGTCGTCCCGGTAACCGTGGTGCAGGCCGGCCCTTGCGTCGTGACCCAGGTCCGTACCGATGAGAAGGACGGCTACGCGGCTGTCCAGCTGGCGTACGGCGCGATCGACCCGCGGAAGGTGAACAAGCCGGAGAGCGGCCAGTTCGCCAAGGCCGGCGTTTCGCCGCGCCGCCACATCGTGGAGCTGCGCACCGTCGACGCGAGCGAGTACGAGCTCGGCCAGGAAGTCACCGTCGACACGTTCGCGGCCGGCCAGCCGATCGACGTGACCGGTAAGACCAAGGGCAAGGGCTACGCCGGCGTCATGAAGCGGCACGGCTTCCACGGTCTCCGTGCCAGCCACGGTGTCGAGCGCAAGCACCGCTCGCCCGGTTCGATCGGCGCCTGCGCGACCCCGGGTCGCGTCTTCAAGGGCGTCAAGATGGCCGGTCGCATGGGTGGCAAGCGCTTCACCGTGCAGAACCTGGTCATCCAGGCCGTCGACGCCGAGCGCAACCTGATCCTGGTCCGCGGCGCGGTGCCCGGTCCCAAGGGCGCGCTGATCCTGGTCCGTACCGCGGCGAAGAAGACCGCGAAGGGCGGTGCCAAGTGAGCACGGTTGACGTGATCAACGCCGAGGGCGCCAAGGCCGGCTCGGTCGACCTGCCCGCCAACGTCTTCGACGTCCAGGCGAACATCCCGCTGATGCACCAGGTCGTCGTGGCGCAGCTGGCCGCGGCCCGTCAGGGCACGCACAAGGCCAAGACGCGCGGCGAGGTCGCCGGCGGCGGCAAGAAGCCGTACAAGCAGAAGGGCACCGGTCGCGCCCGTCAGGGCTCGATCCGCGCGCCGCAGTTCACCGGCGGTGGCGTCGTGCACGGTCCCGTGCCGCGCGACTACAGCCAGCGGACCCCCAAGAAGATGAAGGCCGCCGCTCTGCGTTGCGCCCTCTCCGACCGGGCCCGCGACGGCCGCCTGTTCGTCGTCGAGGCTTTCGTCAGCGGCGACAAGCCGTCGACCAAGGCCGCCGTGGCGACGCTGCGCAAGGTCGCACAGACCACCAAGGTCCTCGTCGTTCTGGACAGCCAGGACGAGCTGAACTGGGTGTCGCTGCGCAACGAGCCGACGGTCCACCTCATCGAGGCCGGCCAGCTCAACACCTACGACGTGCTGGTCGCCGACGAGGTGGTCTTCACCAAGGCCGCGTTCGACGAGTTCCTGGGCGGCTCTGAGAAGTCCGAGGAGGGCGACAAGTGAGCACGATCGCCGACCCGCGCGACATCATCGTCGCCCCGGTGGTCTCCGAGAAGAGCTACAGCGTTCTCGACCAGAACTGGTACACGTTCGAGGTCCGTCCGGACGCGAACAAGACCCAGATCAAGATCGCGATCCAGCAGATCTTCAACGTCCGCGTGCTGACCGTGAACACGGCGAACCGCGAGGGCAAGCGCAAGCGCACCCGCAGCGGCTGGGGGCAGCGCAAGGCCACCAAGCGCGCGATGGTGAAGCTGGCTGACGGTGACCGTATCGAGGCCTTCGGCGGCCCGGTCAGCTAAGGGGTTTGTGAATCATGGCAATCCGTAAGTACAAGCCGACCACGCCGGGCCGTCGCGGCTCGAGCGTCGCCGACTTCGCCGAGATCACCCGGTCGACGCCGGAGAAGTCTCTGCTGGTTCCGCTGCCCAAGAAGGGTGGTCGCAACGTCCACGGCCGCATCACCACGCGGCACCAGGGCGGCGGCCACAAGCGGCAGTACCGGCTCATCGACTTCAAGCGGAACGACAAGGACGGCGTGCCGGCCAAGGTCGCTCACATCGAGTACGACCCCAACCGCACCTCCCGCATCGCTCTGCTGCACTACGCCGACGGTGAGAAGCGCTACATCCTCGCGCCGAAGGACCTGAAGCAGGGCGACCGCGTCGAGTCGGGCGTGGGCGCGGACATCAAGCCGGGGAACAACCTTCCCCTGCGCAACATCCCGGTCGGTACGACGGTCCACGGTGTGGAGCTTCGTCCCGGCGGTGGCGCCAAGCTGGCCCGCTCGGCCGGCGTCGGCATCCAGCTGCTCGGCCGTGAGGGTGCGTACGCCACGCTGCGTATGCCGTCCGGTGAGATCCGTCGCGTCGACATCCGCTGCCGCGCGACGGTCGGCGAGATCGGTAACGCCGAGCAGTCGAACATCAACTGGGGTAAAGCCGGCCGTATGCGGTGGAAGGGCAAGCGCCCGACCGTCCGTGGTGTCGCCATGAACCCTGTCGACCACCCGCACGGTGGTGGTGAGGGTAAGACCTCCGGTGGTCGTCACCCGGTCAACCCGGCTGGTAAGCCGGAGGGCCGTACCCGCCGCAAGGGCCAGGAGAGCGACAAGCTGATCGTTCGCCGCCGCTACGCCACCCGCAAGCGCGGGTAACGGGAGTTAAAAGATGCCTCGCAGCCTGAAGAAGGGCCCGTTCGTCGACGACCACCTGCTCAAGAAGGTGGAAGTCCAGAACGAGAAGAACTCGAAGAACGTCATCAAGACCTGGTCGCGCCGCTCGACGATCATCCCGGACATGCTCGGGCACACGATCGCCGTGCACGACGGCCGCAAGCACGTCCCGGTCTTCGTCACCGAGGCGATGGTCGGGCACAAGCTCGGCGAGTTCGCTCTGACCCGTACGTTCAAGGGTCACGAGAAGGACGACCGCAAGAGCCGTCGTCGCTAAGCAGATTCACGGATCAGAGGATTTAGGAGCTACAGCGATGCCAGTTAAGGGCGACGCTCCGGTGCTTCCGGGCGCGCGGGCGGTTGCGCGGCACGTGCGCATCTCGCCGAACAAGGCGCGCCGGGTGATCAACCTCGTTCGTGGTCTGCCCGCGAAGGAGGCGCTGGTCGTCCTGCAGTTCGCGCCGCAGGCCGCCAGCGAGCCGGTTTACAAGGTGCTTGCCAGCGCCATCGCGAACGCGGAGAACAACGAGCGGCTCGACCCCGACGCCCTGCTCGTGAGCGAGGCGTTCGTCGACGAGGGCCCCACGCTCAAGCGGTTCCGTCCGCGGGCGCAGGGCCGGGCGTACCGGATCCGCAAGCGCACCAGCCACATCACTATCGCGGTCGAGGCGGTCCAGACGGCCCGCCCGGCGAAGAAGGCTTCCGCCAAGAAGGCGGCGCCGAAGGCCGAGTCCCAGAGCACGGAGGGTGCCGAGTAATGGGTCAGAAGGTTCACCCCACCGGGTTCCGCCTCGGCATCTCCACCGACTGGAAGAGCCGCTGGTTCGCGGACAAGCTCTACAAGGACTACATCGGCGAGGACGTCAAGATCCGCCGCATGATGTCCAAGGGCCTCGAGCGCGCCGGCATCTCCAAGGTGGACATCGAGCGGACCCGTGACCGGGTACGTGTCGACATCCACACCGCCCGGCCGGGCATCGTCATCGGCCGTAAGGGTGCGGAGGCCGACCGGATCCGTGGCGAGCTCGAGAAGCTCACCGGCAAGCAGGTCCAGCTGAACATCCTCGAGGTGAAGAGCCCCGAGTCGGACGCTCAGCTGGTCGCGCAGGGTGTCGCCGAGCAGCTGTCCTCCCGGGTCAGCTTCCGTCGGGCCATGCGCAAGGCCATGCAGTCGGCCATGAAGAACCCGATCTGCAAGGGCATCCGGGTGCAGGTCTCCGGCCGTCTCGGCGGCGCGGAGATGAGCCGCACGGAGTTCTACCGTGAGGGTCGCGTTCCGCTGCACACGCTGCGGGCCAACATCGAGTACGGCTTCTTCGAGGCCCGTACCACGTTCGGCCGCATCGGCGTGAAGGTCTGGATCTACAAGGGCGACGCCGTTCCGGGTCGCGAGGCCGTCGCTGAGGCGCCCGCGCGTCCGCGCCGGGACCGCGCCGACCGTCCCGAGCGTCCGCGTCGTGGCCGTTCCGGTTCGTCCGGCACGACCGCGGGTGGAACCGAGGCCGGCCGTGCCGCTGCCTCGGCTCGTGGTGGCGACGGCGACAACGTGAACGACGCCGCGGTTGCCGCGGCTCCGGCTCCGGCCGAGACGCAGCAGGAGGGCTGACACATGCTGATGCCGCGTAAGCCCCCAAAGGGCTTCCGTAAGCCGCATCACCCGGACCGCAGCGGCGCGTCCAAGGGTGGCAACCGGGTCGTCTTCGGCGAGTTCGGTATCCAGGCTCTGGAGCCGGCGTACGTGACCAACCGGCAGATCGAGTCGGCGCGTATCGCCATGACCCGTCACATCAAGCGTGGCGGCAAGGTCTGGATCTCGATCTTCCCGGACCAGGCGCTGACCAAGAAGCCGGCCGAAACCCGCATGGGTTCCGGTAAGGGTTCTCCCGAGTGGTGGGTGGCGAACGTCAAGCCGGGACGCATTCTCTTCGAGATGTCGTTCCCGAACGAGACGGTCGCGCGTGAGGCGATGCGCCGCGCGATCCACAAGCTCCCGATGAAGTGCCGCATCGTGACGCGCGAAGTGGGTGAAAGCTGATGGCAGCCGGCGTTAAGGCCGCTGAGCTCCGCGAGCTTCCTGAAGAGGAACTGGTCGCGAAGCTCAAGGAGGCCAAGGCGGAGCTGTTCAACCTTCGTGTGCAGCGTGCGACCGGGCAGCTCGACAATCACCGTCGGCTCCAGGTCGTCCGCAAGGACATCGCGAAGATCTACACGATCATGCGTGAGCGGGAGCTCGGTCTCTCGGTCGCGCCGGATGAGGTGACGGCATGAGTGAGAACACCACCACTCCGCGCGCGCAGCGCAAGGTGCGTGACGGTCTCGTGGTCAGCGACAAGATGGACAAGACCGTCGTTGTCGAGGTCGAGGACCGCGTCAAGCACGCCCTGTACGGCAAGGTCATCCGCCGTACGCGGAAGCTGAAGGTGCACGACGAGCAGAATGCTGCGGGCGTCGGCGACCGGGTTTCGATCATGGAGACCCGTCCGCTCTCCGCCACCAAGCGGTGGCGCATCGTGGAGATCCTCGAAAAGGCCAAGTGAGTGCGCTGGGCCGGCTCACGCCGGCCCAGCGGCCCGTCAACCACCCCGCCACCCGCCCGTAAAGCGGAACAAGGCAGGGTGAACGTTCCGCCAAGCTTCGGGCCTGCGGCCCGGAGAACTGGCAGACATAGGAGACAGACGTGATCCAGCAGGAGTCGCGACTGCGCGTCGCCGACAACACGGGTGCCCGGGAGATCCTGTGCATCCGCGTACTCGGCGGTTCCGGTCGCCGTTACGCGAGCATCGGCGACGTCATCGTGGCCACGGTCAAGGACGCCATCCCCGGCGCCGGTGTGAAGAAGGGTGACGTCGTCAAGGCGGTCGTCGTCCGCACCAGCAAGGAGCGGCGCCGTCCGGACGGCTCGTACATCCGTTTCGACGAGAACGCTGCCGTCATCATCAAGGACGGCGGGGACCCCCGCGGAACCCGCATCTTCGGCCCGGTCGGGCGCGAGCTGCGCGACAAGCGGTTCATGAAGATCATCAGCCTGGCGCCGGAGGTGCTCTGACCGTGAAGATCAAGAAGGGCGACACGGTCGTCGTCATCGCCGGTAAGGACAAGGGCGCCAAGGGTAAGGTCATCGCGGCCTACCCGACGCGGGACAAGGTCCTCGTCGAGGGCGTCAACCGAGTCAAGAAGCACGAGCGCATCCGTACGAACCAGCGCGGTTCGAAGACCGGCGGCATCGTCACTCAGGAAGCCCCGATCCACATCTCGAACGTGCAGGTCGTGGACGGCGAGGGCAAGCCGACTCGGATCGGCTACAAGATCGACGAGAACGGCAACAAGGTCCGGATCGCGCGTACGACCGGTAAGGAACTGTCATGACTGCCGCCACCGAGGCAAAGACGCTGCCGCGTCTCAAGCAGAAGTACCGCTCCGAGGTCGTGCCGGCCATCCGTGAGCAGTTCAAGTACGGCAACCCGATGCAGACCCCCGGTCTTGTCAAGATCGTGGTCAACATGGGTGTCGGCGAGGCTGCCCGCGACGCCAAGCTCATCGACGGCGCGGTCCGTGACCTGACCACGATCACCGGTCAGAAGCCGCTGGTCCGCCGGGCCACCAAGTCCATCGCGCAGTTCAAGCTGCGTGAGGGCATGCCGATCGGCGCGAAGGTCACCCTCCGCGGCGACCGGATGTGGGAGTTCCTGGACCGGCTGCTGTCGATCTCGCTGCCCCGTATCCGCGACTTCCGCGGTCTGGACGGCCGGAAGCTCGACGGTCACGGTAACTACACCTTCGGCCTGACCGAGCAGTCGGTGTTCCACGAGATCGACCAGGACCGGATCGATCGGCCGCGGGGCATGGACATCACCGTGGTCACCACCGCCACCACCGACGACGAGGGCCGGGCGCTGCTGAAGCTCCTGGGCTTCCCGTTCAAGGAGAACTGAGAATGGCGAAGAAGGCGCTGATCCTCAAGGCTGCCGCGAAGCCCAAGTTCGCGGTGCGTGCCTACACCCGCTGCCAGAAGTGTGGACGTCCGCACTCGGTCTACCGCAAGTTCGGCCTGTGCCGCGTCTGCGTGCGGGACATGGCCCACCGCGGTGAGCTTCCCGGCGTGTCCAAGGCCTCCTGGTAACTTCCGCCCCGGCCCGCCCGCAGCGGCGGGCCATCAGGCGGACCCGAATGTAATGCCGCTTCGCCGTAGGCCTGAGCCCAGCTCGGGAACCCCGGCGAGAAAGGTTGACGAATACCCATGACGATGACGGACCCGATCGCAGACATGCTGACGCGTCTGCGCAACGCCAACCAGGCGTACCACGACAAGGTGACCATGCCGTACTCGAAGATCAAGGCGAACATCGCCGAGGTCCTCAAGGCCGAGGGTTACATCGCGTCGTGGACGTCTGAGGAGCCCGAGGAGGGCGCGGTCGGCAAGCGTCTGGTCGTTGAGCTCAAGTACGGCCAGAACCGCGAGCGCAGCCTCGCCGGCATCAAGCGCGTCTCGAAGCCCGGCCTGCGGGTTTACGCCAAGTCCGACGAGCTGCCCCGCGTGCTCGGTGGTCTCGGTGTCGCGATCATTTCGACGTCCCAGGGACTGCTGACCGACAAGCAGGCCCGCAAGCGGAGCGTGGGCGGGGAAGTCCTCGCCTTCGTCTGGTAACTGGAGACTTAGACATGTCGCGAATCGGACGTAAGTCGATCCCGGTCCCGGCCGGCGTCGACGTCACCATCACGGGCCAGACCGTCAAGGTCAAGGGCCCCAAGGGCGAGCTCTCGCACACCGTCGCCGAGCCGATCACGGTCTCGAAGGATGGTGGCGAGCTGGTCGTCAACCGACCCAACGACGAGCGCAAGGCCAAGGAACTGCACGGCCTTTCTCGTACCCTGGTCGCCAACATGATCATCGGCGTGACCGAGGGCTACAAGAAGACGCTCGAGATCAACGGCACCGGTTACCGCGTGACCGCCAAGGGCAAGGACCTCGAGTTCGCCCTCGGCTTCTCGCACCCGGTTCTGGTTCCGGCCCCCGCGGGCATCACCTTCTCCGTCGAGAAGCCGACCGTGTTCTCGGTCGCCGGCATCGACAAGCAGCTGGTGGGTGAGATCTCCGCGAACATTCGCAAGATCCGTCCGCCGGAGCCCTACAAGGGCAAGGGTGTCAAGTACCAGGGCGAGGTCATCCGCCGCAAGGCTGGAAAGGCAGGTAAGAAGTGACCGCCACGCTGCTCAAGCGCCGCAACGGCGGCGGGGTTGCCGCCAAGCGTGCCGTCGGCAAGGCGCGTCGGCACTTCCGGGTCCGCAAGAACGTCCGTGGTACGGCCGAGCGTCCCCGCCTGGTCGTCACCCGGTCCGCGCGGAACATCACCGCGCAGATCATCGACGACCTCAAGGGTCACACGCTGGCTTCCGCCTCGACTCTCGACTCCTCGATCCGGGGTGGCGAGGGCGACAAGAGCGCCCAGGCCGGCAAGGTCGGCGCTCTGCTCGGCGAGCGGGCGAAGGCCGCGGGGATTTCCAAGGTCGTCTTCGACCGGGGTGGCAACAAGTACGCGGGCCGGATCGCCGCGCTTGCGGACGCCGCTCGCGAAGCCGGACTCGAGTTCTAGGAGGAATTGACCAATGCCTGGTCAGCAGCGCCGAGGCGGCGGGTCCGGCGGTAACACCGAGGGTGGCAACCGCAGGGACAACCGTCGCGAGGGCGGCCGCGGAAACGCGCCCGTCGAGAAGACCCCGCACCTGGAGCGGGTCGTCGCGATCAACCGTGTCGCGAAGGTCGTCAAGGGTGGTCGTCGCTTCAGCTTCACCGCCCTGGTGATCGTCGGCGACGGTGACGGCACCGTCGGTATCGGCTACGGAAAGGCCAAGGAGGTGCCCGCGGCGATCGCCAAGGGCGTCGAGGAGGCCAAGAAGCACTTCTTCAAGGTTCCGCGGATCGGCGCGACCATCCCGCACCCCATCACGGGTGAGGCGGCGGCCGGTGTCGTCCTGCTCAAGCCGGCCTCCGCCGGTACCGGCGTCATCGCCGGTGGCCCGGTGCGTGCCGTGCTCGAGTGCGCGGGTATCCACGACATCCTGTCGAAGAGCCTCGGCTCGTCGAACCCGATCAACATCGTGCACGCGACCGTGGCCGCTCTGAAGGGCCTCGAGTCGCCGGAGATGGTCGCGAAGCGTCGCGGCCTGCCGGTCGAGGATGTGGCGCCGGCCGCCATGCTGGCAGCGCGTGCGGAAGCGGCGGTGCACTGATGGCGCGCTTGAAGGTCACCCAGATCCGGTCCGGGATCGGCCGTAAGCAGAACCAGCGGGACTCCCTGCGGTCGCTCGGCCTGAAGCGGATCAACGATGTGGTGGTCAAGGAGGACCGCCCCGAGATTCGGGGCATGATCTTCGCGGTGAACCACCTCGTCACTGTCGAGGAGGTCGAGTAAATGGCGATCAAGGTTCACCACCTGCGCCCGGCGCCCGGTGCGAAGACCGCGAAGACCCGTGTGGGTCGCGGTGAGGGCTCCAAGGGCAAGACTGCCGGTCGCGGTACCAAGGGCACCGGCGCCCGGAAGAACACCCCGGCGTCGTTCGAGGGTGGGCAGATGCCCATCCACATGCGCCTGCCGAAGGTGAAGGGTCTGGGCAACCGGCCCCGCAACAAGGTCGTCTTCCAGGTCGTCAACCTGGACCGTCTCGCCGAGCTGTTCCCCAACGGCGGCGAGATCGGCCCGGCCGAGCTGGTCCAGGCCGGCGCGGTCCGCAAGGGTCAGCCGGTCAAGGTGCTGGGCTCCGGCGAGCTGGGCGGCGTCGCGCTGACCATCTCGGCGCACGCCTTCAGCGAGTCGGCCAAGGAGAAGATCGCTGCCGCCGGTGGTTCCGCCACCGAGCTGTAGTACCTGACGCGGTTCGAGGCCGCGGCGCCGGGTGTTCCCCGGGGCCGCGGCCTCTTCCGTTGTCCGGGTTACGGAAACGGCCCTGTGCGCCGCGTGAGGCCTTGATCGCGCTGCGGACGCTAGTGAGTCAGGGAATGGCGGCAAAACGCGGTGACGGCCGTCTCAGGGGCCTTGACGTGGCCGGGCGGGCGAGGAGAGTGGTTCTCCTCGATGGATGCAGGCTGTGTTCCACGCCGTGACGTAGGGTGGGACAGGCATTCCGATCGACGCGCAACCAACCGGTTCAGCCACGAAGCGGGACAGTTGTGTTGTACTGGGACATCGGCCCATGCGATGCCGGTGGTTGCGCTCTCGGCCTTGCTGATACAGTGCTCCGCTGGCGGCCTCTATGGCTGTCCAATGATGTGTGCCCGATTTTCGGGGATACCGCAACCAGAGTGTGGCGACCACGCAGGAGGATCAGTTGTTGTCCGCCTTCACGAGCGCGCTTCGGACGCCTGACCTGCGGAAGAAGCTACTCTTCACGGTAGCGATCGTTGGGATCTATCGTCTCGGCGCCACATTGCCCAGTCCTGGCGTCTCCTACGCCAACGTACGGGCATGTCTCAAGTTGACCGAGTCGGCCAACAACGACCTTCTCAATCTGCTCAACCTGTTCTCGGGCGGTGCGCTGCTGCAGCTCTCCGTCTTCGCGCTGGGCATCATGCCGTACATCACGGCGTCGATCATCCTGCAGCTGCTCACCGTGGTCATCCCGCGTCTCGAGCAGCTCCGCAAGGAGGGCCAGTCCGGCCAGGCGAAGATCACGCAGTACACGCGTTACCTGACGCTCGGCCTCGCGGTCCTGCAGGCCTCGGCGTTCGTGGCGCTGGCCCGCACCGGGCAGCTCTTCAACGGTCTGTGCGACCAGAACGACCCGACCTACCAGATCATCCCCGAGAACACCGGCATCCCGGTCTGGCTCACCCTGACCATCCTGGTGATGACGATGACCGCCGGCACCGGCGTGGTCATGTGGCTCGGCGAGCTGATCACCGACCGCGGCGTCGGCAACGGCATGTCGGTCCTGATCTTCACCTCGATCGCGGCCCGCCTCCCCGGTGAGGGCTGGAGCATCAAGGAGTCGACGAGCACCGGCAAGTTCATGCTGGTGATCGGGCTGGTCGTGGTCATCATCGCGCTGGTGGTCTTCATCGAGCAGGCGCAGCGCCGAGTCCCGGTCCAGTACGCGAAGCGCATGATCGGCCGGCGGATGTACGGCGGGACCTCCACCTACATCCCGCTGAAGGTCAACCAGGCGGGTGTCGTCCCGGTCATCTTCGCCTCGTCGCTGCTCTACCTGCCTCAGCTGTACCTGCAGTTCTTCGACAAGAACAACCTGACCGACTACCAGGTGTGGATCCAGAACCACCTGGCCGACCCGGTCAGCCCCATGTACATCGGCACGATGTTCCTCTTGATCATCTTCTTCACGTACTTCTACGTGTCCATCACGTTCAACCCGACCGAGGTCGCGGACAACATGAAGAAGTACGGTGGTTTCGTTCCGGGTATCCGCCCGGGCAAGCCGACCGCCGACTACCTGGACTTCATCCTCAGCCGGATCACGCTCCCGGGCGCGCTGTACCTTGGCCTGATCTCGGTCATGCCGAACTTCTTCTTCATCTGGCTCGACCAGAGCTCCTACCAGAACTTCCCGTTCGGTGGTGTCGCGGTTCTGATCATGGTCGGTGTGGGCCTGGAGACGGTGAAGCAGATCGAGAGCCAACTCATGCAGCGGAACTACGAAGGGTTCCTCCGGTAGTGGGTACGCGGGGCCGGGTGGCTCTGGCGTCGACGGTGGGCGTGGTTTCTCAGGACCGAAGCGAGGCGATGTAGGTGCGGCTGGTACTGGTGGGCCCTCCGGGGGCCGGCAAGGGGACCCAGGCTGAGTTCATCGCCGCCCATCTCGCCGTACCGAAGATCTCGACCGGTGACATCTTCCGGGCGAACGTGTCGCAGGGCACGCCGCTCGGTGTCGAGGCCAAGCGCTACATGGACGCCGGGCAGCTCGTCCCCGACGAGGTCACCATCAACATGGTCCGGGACCGGCTCGCCGAACCGGACGCCGGTGACGGTTTCCTGCTCGACGGGTTCCCGCGTACCGTGCCGCAGGCCTCGGCCCTGGACAAGCTCCTGGCTGACCTGGGCACGGCGCTGGACCTGGTGATGGAACTCGTGGTCGACGACGACGAGGTCATCCGCCGGCTCTCCGGCCGTCGTACCTGCCGTGGCTGCGGCAAGATCTGGCACGTCGAGTTCGACCCGACGAGCAAGCCGGACATCTGCGACCGCTGCGGCAGCGAGCTGTTCCAGCGTGACGACGACAAGGCCGAGACGATCGGCAACCGCCTGGTGGAGTACGCGGACAAGACCGCGCCGCTGGTGGACTTCTACGGCGCTCAGGGCAAGCTGGTGGGCATCGACGCCACCGGCCCCGTGGAGGACGTCACGGTCCGCGCGATCGACGCTCTGCGGTCGTACGGCGGCTGAGACCGCCCCAGCACCGATTGACCGACGCCGCCCCGGGTGACCCCGGGGCGGCGGCATGTCGAGACCGAGAGAGTTAGGCTCACCGCCATGCGCCGCCACGAGCTGAAGATTCAGCTGAAGACTCCCGAGCAGATCGAGAAGATGCGGGCGGCCGGCCTGGTCGTCGCCGCCGCACTCGACGCGATGCGCGCGGCGGTCGCGCCGGGGGTCTCCACCGCCGATCTCGACGCCGTCGCCGAGAAGGTGATCCGGGACTCGGGCGCAATCCCGTCCTTCAAGGGCTACCACGGCTTCCCGGCGTCGATCTGCGCCTCGGTGAACGAGCAGGTGGTGCACGGCATTCCGAGCGCCGAGCAGGTTCTCCGGGAGGGCGATCTGATCTCGCTGGACTGCGGCGCCATCCTGGACGGCTGGCACGGGGACTCGGCGATCACGGTCGGGGTGGGGGAGACCGATCCGGCCCTGCTGAAGATGGCCGAGGTGGCCGAGGACGCGATGTGGGCCGGGATCGCCGCCGCGGCACGGGGTGTGGCGAACGGACGCGGCCGGCTGACCGACATCTCGTTCAACATCGAGAAGGTGATCCGGAAGGCCGGACGGTACGGCATCGTCGACGGTTACGGCGGCCACGGCATCGGCACCGAGATGCACCAGGATCCGCACGTGCTCAACCACGGCAAGCCGGGCCGCGGCATCAAGCTGGAGGTCGGCCTGGCGCTGGCGATCGAGCCGATGATCACCATGGGCTCTCCGCGCACCGAGGAGCTCGAGGACGGCTGGACCGTGGTGACCCGCGACGGTTCGAGGGCCGCCCACGTGGAGCACACCATGGCGCTGATGGCGGACGGCGTGTGGGTGACCACGGCCCCCGACGGTGGCCGGGCACGTCTGGGCGAACTGGTCACCGCCCGGCAGCCATAGATGGCGATGGCGTGCTCCTGGCATGCTGGCACGCATGGCGCACGAGGGGATGCGGGCCGGTGACGGTGACCGCCAGAAGGTCGCGGAACAGCTGCGTGAGGCGCTGGATCAGGGGCGTCTGGATCTGAGTGAGTACGACGAGCGCGTTCAGCGGGCGTACTCGGCGAAGACCTATGGCGATCTCAAGGGTCTGCTCGACGACCTGCCCGGCACGATCCCCGTGGAGAACGCTCAGATCGAACCGCATCAGCCGGTCGCGAAAGCGGAGCCGAGGCATGGGCACGGTCACGGCCACGGAGCGGGCCGATCGGGGTTTCCCGGCATCCTTGGAGTGTTCCTGGTCTGCGTCGTGATCTGGGCGATGAGCGGCGCGGACTATTTCTGGCCGGGCTGGGTGTTGATCCCGGTGGTGTGGGCTCTTGTGGCCCACTTCCGCGACAGGGGTAAACGTGGCCACTGAGACGGATATGGTCGAGTTGCCCGGCCAGAACACGCCCGACAGCGGGTTACGGAACCCTCGGTTTGGCGTCGCTGTTACGGGCGCGTAGACTGGCTCGCTGGCGCATAGCGTCCACTCCTTCGTGTCCTCAAGCGCTTCGAGGACCGGGGGAGCCGCGGCTGGTTCGGGCCCCATCGTGGGCCTGGATGTGACGATGTGCAAGCCTGCCCCAAGAACCCGATGTCAGGTAGCGGAGGACATGCCTAAGAAAGACGGAGCCATCGAGATCGAAGGCCGAGTGATCGAGCCCCTGCCGAACGCAATGTTCCGCGTGGAGCTCGCCAATGGTCACAGGGTCCTGGCACACATCTCCGGGAAGATGCGTCAGCACTACATCCGTATCCTTCCCGAGGACAGGGTCGTCGTCGAACTCTCGCCGTACGACCTGACCCGTGGGCGAATCGTCTACCGCTACAAGTAAGCGGGTCGCGGGGAACCACCAATCCCGTCTGACTGAGAGTTAAGGCAAACCGTGAAGGTCAAGCCGAGCGTCAAGCGGATCTGCAACAACTGCCGGGTCATCCGGCGGCACGGCCGGGTCATGGTCATCTGCTCGACCGACCCGCGCCACAAGCAGCGCCAGGGCTGAGTCCAGCGCAAGGATCCGCACCACTGAACAAGCTCGTCCCGGCCGCGGGTAACCGCGGCTGCACCCCCGGTCGGAGGCCGGGGCCCGCTGCTGAAGGCGGGATGGGACGGGCACAGACCTCCGGGATCACGAACGAGGAGTACCGCCAGTAATGGCTCGTCTCGTCGGCGTCGATCTCCCCCGCGAGAAGCGGTTGGAGATCGCGCTCACCTACATCTTCGGCATCGGGCGTACCCGTGCCGTGGAGACATTGACTGCTACCGCGATTGACCTGAACAAGCGCGCCAAGGACCTCACGGAAGAGGAGCTGGTCCAGCTCCGCGACTACATCGAGGCCAACTTCAAGGTTGAGGGCGACCTGCGCCGCGAGGTCGCTGCGGACATCCGCCGCAAGGTTGAGATCGGTTGCTACGCCGGTATCCGCCACCGCAAGGGCCTGCCCGTGCGTGGACAGCGGACCCGGACCAACGCTCGTACCCGTAAGGGTCCGAAGCGGACGGTCGCCGGTAAGAAGAAGCCCGGTCGGAAGTAATAGGAGCGCACTGACTTATGCCACCGAAGGCACGCGCTGGGGCCGCAGTAAAGAAGGTCCGGCGCAAGGAACGCAAGAACGTCGCCCACGGGCAGGCGCACATCAAGAGCACCTTCAACAACACCATCGTGTCGATCACCGACCCGACCGGTGCTGTCATCTCCTGGGCCTCTTCCGGCCAGGTGGGCTTCAAGGGCTCCCGCAAGTCGACCCCGTTCGCCGCGCAGCTCGCTGCCGAGGCGGCCGCCCGTCGTGCCATGGAGCACGGCATGCGCAAGGTCGACGTGTTCGTGAAGGGTCCGGGCTCCGGCCGCGAGACCGCCATCCGTTCGCTGCAGGCCGCCGGCCTCGAGGTCGGCCAGATCTCCGACGTGACGCCCCAGCCGCACAACGGCTGCCGTCCGCCGAAGCGTCGCCGGGTCTGAGGGGGATACAGAGATGGCTCGTTACACAGGTGCGGACTGCAAGCGCTGCCGCCGCGAGAAGATGAAGCTGTTCCTCAAGGGCAGCAAGTGCGATGGGCCGAAGTGCCCGTTCGAGTCGCGTCCCTTCCCGCCCGGCCAGCACGGCCGCGGTCGGACCAAGGAGACCGAGTACCTGCTCCAGCACCGCGAGAAGCAGAAGGCCCGCCGCGTGTACGGCGTGCTCGAGAAGCAGTTCCGCGGTTACTACGAGGAGGCTGTCACCAAGCCCGGCAAGACCGGTGAGGTGCTGCTGCAGATCCTCGAGTCGCGTCTCGACAACGTCGTCTACCGGGCCGGCTACGCCGCGTCCCGTGACGCCGCCCGCCAGCTGGTCAAGCACGGCCACTTCCTGGTGAACGGCGTCAAGGTCGACATCCCGTCGTACCGCGTCAAGGACAAGGACATCGTCACGCTCCGGGAGAAGTCGAAGGAGCTCACGCCCTTCGTCGTCGCCCAGGCGCAGGCCGGCTCCAAGCCGGTTCCGGCGTGGCTGGAGCCCATCCCCAGCGAGATGAAGATCCTGATCCACTCGCTCCCGGCCCGCGCTGTCATCGACACGCAGGTCCAGGAGCAGCTGATCGTCGAGCTCTACTCCAAGTAGCGGCTCTTTCGAGGTGCCGGCCTTCTGGCCGGCGCCTCGAAGCAGAACAGAGACGGCCATCAAATAGCGGGTGGCCCGACAGAAAGAAGAACAGCGTGCTCATCAGTCAGCGGCCGACCCTCTCGGAGGAGTCGCTCAGCGAGACCCGCTCCAGGTTCACCATCGAGCCCTTGGAGCCGGGCTTCGGCTACACCCTCGGTAACTCACTGCGGCGGACCCTGCTGTCGTCCATCCCGGGCGCGGCGGTCACCAGCATCAAGATCGACGGCGTGCTGCACGAGTTCACCACGATCCCCGGTGTCAAGGAGGACGTGGTCGAGCTGGTCATGAACGTCAAGGAACTGACCGTCAGCTCGGAGCACGACGAGCCGGTCAGCATGTACCTGCGCAAGCAGGGCCCCGGCGACGTGACCGCCGGAGACATCCAGCCCCCGGCCGGTGTCTCGGTGCACAACCCGGATCTGAAGCTGGCGACCCTGAACAGCAAGGGCCGTCTGGACATGGAGCTGACCGTCGAGCGCGGTCGTGGCTACGTCACCGCGGCGCAGAACAAGAACGCCGGCGCCGAGATCGGCCGTATCCCGGTCGACTCGATCTACTCGCCGGTGCTCAAGGTCACCTACCGCGTCGAGGCGACCCGTGTCGAGCAGCGCACCGACTTCGACCGCCTGATCATCGACGTCGAGTCGAAGGCGTCGATCTCCCCGCGGACCGCGCTGGCCTCGGCCGGCTCGACCCTCGTCGAACTCTTCGGCCTCTGCCGTGAGCTGGACGAGACCGCCGAGGGCATCGACATCGGCCCGTCGCCGCAGGACGCGCAGCTCGCTGCCGACCTGGCCCTGCCGATCGAGGAGCTGGACCTCACCGTCCGGTCGTACAACTGCCTCAAGCGCGAGGGCATCAACAGCGTGGGCGAGTTGATAGGGCGTACGGAGGCCGACCTTCTGGACATCCGGAACTTCGGCCAGAAGTCGATCGACGAGGTCAAGATGAAGCTCGCCGGAATGGGCCTGGGCCTGAAGGACAGCGCGCCGTCCTTCGACCCCGCGCACGTGGTCGACTCGTTCGGCGACGTGGACTACGACACCGACGACTACCGCGAGACCGAGCAGCTCTAAGAGCTCGGCTGCGCCTTTAATCTAGGAGCATCTGAAATGCCCACGCCCACGAAGGGTGCCCGCCTCGGCGGCAGCCCGGCTCACGAGAAGCTCATCCTGGCCAACCTGGCCACCGAGCTCTTCCGGCACGGGAAGATCAAGACCACCGAGTCGAAGGCCAAGCGGCTGCGCCCGCTGGCTGAGCAGCTCGTCACGAAGGCCAAGCGCGGCGACCTGCACGCCCGTCGCCGGGTGCTGGCCACCGTGAAGGACAAGGACGTCGTGTACGCCCTGTTCGAGCAGATCGCTCCGCGGTTCGCGAACCGTCCCGGCGGTTACACCCGGATCACCAAGATCGGCCCGCGCAAGGGTGACGCCGCTCCGATGGCCGTCATCGAGCTGGTCGAGGAGCTGCAGGTCGCGGCCACCACCGGCCCGTCCAAGGAGGCCCGCAAGGCCGCCGCGCAGCAGGCCAAGGTCGAGGCTCTGGCGCCCGAGGACGACGCCCCCGCGAGCAGCACCGTCGCGGACGACGTCAAGGACGACCAGGACGCCGAGGCTCCGGTCAGCGCTTCCGGTGACAAGCCCGGCGACAAGGCCGAGGGCGAAGACACCGACAAGGCCTGATCCTCACGGCTGGAATTCACATCGGGCGGGGCCCGGCATCCTTCGGGGTGCCGGGCCTCACTCATCTGGAGAGAGCATGCGGATGACGGACACCATTCGGCTTCGCCTTGACGTGTCGTACGACGGCGCCGACTTCTCCGGGTGGGCTGCTCAGCCTGCCCGCCGTACCGTCGCCGGGGTCTTGATCGAAGCCTTCGCCCGCCTCATCGGTGCCGAGACGCCGCTGGGGCTCACCGTGGCCGGCCGGACCGACGCCGGAGTGCACGCCACGGGGCAGGTCTGCCACGTCGAACTGCCCGTCGAGCGCTGGACCGAGCTCGAGGGCTCGCTGCTGCGGCGGCTCGCGGCGCTGATGCCGCCGGACGCCCGGGTGCGTGCCGTGACTCCGGTGCCGGACAGTTTCGACGCGCGGTTCTCGGCGACGTTCCGGCGTTACGAGTATCGGGTCGTGGACCGCCCGTGGGGCCCGGAGCCGCTGCGCCGGCACGACACTCTCGGCTGGATGCGGCCGCTCGACCTCGACCGGCTGAACGCCGCCGCGGCCGGGCTGCTGGGCGAGCACGACTTCGCCGCGTTCTGCAAGCGCAAGGAGCACGCGACCACGATCCGGGCGATCAACCGGCTGGACTGGCGGCGCGACCCCGACGGGGTGTGTGTGGCGACCGTGCAGGCCGACGCGTTCTGCCAGGCGATGGTGCGCAGCCTGGTCGGGGCGATGCTGACGGTCGGTGACGGGCGGCGCGAGCCGGAATGGCCGGCCAAGCTGCTCACGCTGCGGGAGCGCTCCAGTGAGGTGACTGTCGCTCCGGCGCACGGCCTGACCCTGGTGGCGGTCGGTTATCCGGAGGAGACGGAGTACGCCGCTCGCGCCGATGCCACCCGCCGCCTCCGCGCCTGAACATCCGGCACAGCCGCGATCAGGAGGCTCGGCGGATCAGGACCGTGTCGTGCAGGTGGGTGTCGAGGACTTCGCTGGTCAGCTGCTGGACCGCCGGGGCGTCGGCGGCGACCGGCTCGCCGGACGGGCCGGTGATCACGCAGTACATGACGTAGTGGCCGCGGGTGCGCCACAGGATCGGCGTGCCCGGCCCGGTCTCGGTTCCGGCCATGTCGGCGAAGCTGCCGTCGCCCGTCTCGACCAGGTAGCGGACCTGGTCGCCGACAGCGGTCGCACTGTTCGTGTCGGGCAGGTTCAGCATCCCGGCGGTGATCCGGTAGTCGGCGTACGGAACCGTGAGGGCGGCCCGGACCGCCTGCGTGCATCCGTGACGCAGCAGGGTCGTGCGCAGGGCGCCGCCTGCCGCGAGGGAGCAGTCGGCGGTGAGGTCGGTCCCGGTCACCGCGAAGGCTGCGGAGCCGCCGGGAAAGACCTCGGCCTCGGTGAGCGGCGCCGGATCCACCGCACGCGAGGCGATGCGCGCGTCGATCTCCGCGGACGCCAGGCGGGTCGGTGCGCGGCGCTCGTCGGCCACGATGAGCACCCCCAGCATGATCACGATGCCGAGCACGATCAGGCCGGCCAGGCCGTGGGTGAACAGCTGGGTCGTCGACAGGGGCTCGCGGCGCAGGTGCCGGTGCGCCGGACGGCGGTGCTGGCCTCGGGTGGGTGATCGCGGCAGGGTGAGAGGGCTGGCGTACCGCATTCGCCCAAGCTAGGCGGGGACACTGATCAATGAACGCACACGGTGTCCGCCACCCCGGCGTGGATCCGGTCACCCTTCGGCGGGAGACTTGGCGGGTGACCGCCGACCACTACTTCACTGCCGAGCCCGACGCGCCCCTGCGGCGCGGCGAGATCGAGTTCACCGTCGCCGGCCGGGACTACCGGCTGGCCGTCGCCTCCGGGGTCTTCTCGGCCGGCCGTCTCGACCCGGGCACCGCCGTCCTGCTGCGCAAGGCCGGGCTGCCCGGTGACGGCGCCGAGGGCACCTTCCTGGACCTGGGCTGCGGATACGGCCCGATCGCCTGCGTGCTGGCCAGTGAGGCGCCGCGGACCACGGTGTACGCGGTCGACGTCAACGCCCGGGCCCGTGATCTGGCCGCGGAGAACGCCGAACGACTCGGTCTGGGACAGCGGGTCCTGGTCCGGGCGCCCGACGACGTGCCCGGGGAGGTCACCTTCACGGAGATCTGGAGCAACCCGCCCACCCACATCGGCAAGGCGGAGCTGCACGCCCTGCTGGAGCGCTGGCTGCCCCGGCTGGCTCCCGGAGGCACGGCCTGGCTGGTGATCAACCGGAACCTCGGGGGTGATTCTCTGCACACCTGGCTCGTCGGGCTGGGCTGGACCGTGGAGCGGATGGCGAGCCAGAAGGGTTTCCGGGTTCTGCGGGTCACCGGAAAATCGGCTGACTGAACCACCTCGTCACAGGGAGGATGCCGCCATGGGTTACGTGGATGTCGCCGGCGCAGGATTCGTGCTCCCGGACGGTAGGGAGCTCTTCTCCGACGTGTCGTTCCGCGTCGGCGAGGGAGCGAAGGTCGCGCTCGTCGGGCCGAACGGAGCGGGCAAGACCACGCTCATGCGCATGGTCGCGGGCGACCTGCCGATGCAGGACGGGACCGTCGCCAGATCCGGTGGGCTCGGGGTGATGCGCCAGTTCATCGGCATGATCGGCGACGACCGTACCCTCGAGGATCTTGCATTGTCCCTGGTCTCCCCGCCGCTGCGAGCTTCCGGTGAGCGTCTGCGAAAGGCCACCGCCGCCCTCGACGAGACCGAGAAGAGCCAGATCGCCTACGCCAACGCGATCGCCAACTGGGGCGAGGTCGGTGGGTACGACGCCGAGGTGCTGTTCGACACGGTGGCGGTGTCCATCCTGGGCAAGCCGTGGGAGGAGGCCAAGAGCCGCGTCGTGCGGACCCTCTCCGGCGGGGAGCAGAAACGGTTCGCCCTCGACCTGCTGCTCCGCGGGAACGACGAGGTGCTGCTGCTCGACGAGCCGGACAACTTCCTCGACGTGCCCGCCAAACGCTGGCTCGAGCAGCGGCTCCGCGAGTCGAACAAGTCGGTGCTCTACGTTTCGCACGACCGTGAGCTGCTGGCCGAGACCGCGGACAGGGTGGTGGCTGTCGAGGGCGGCAGCGCGTGGACCCATCCGGGCGGGTTCGCCTCCTGGCACGAGGCCCGGTCGAACCGGCACGAGCGGATGGAGGAGTTGCGCCGCCGCTGGGACGAGGAGCACGAGAAGATCAAGGAACTGGTCTTCATGCTCAAGAACAAGGCCGCCTACAACGACGGCCTGGCCTCGCGCTATCAGGCCGCGCAGACCCGGCTCCGCAAGTTCGAGGAGGTCGGCCCACCGCCGCTGCCGCCGAAGGACCAGGCCGTGAAGATGAACCTGCGCGGTGGCCGCACCGGCAAGCGCTCGGTCATCTGTGAGCAGCTCGAACTGGAGAACCTGACGTTCCCGTTCGATCTCGAGGTCTGGTACGGCGATCGCGTGGCCGTCCTCGGCGCGAACGGCACCGGCAAGTCCCACTTCCTGCGCCTGCTCGCGGCCGGTGGCACCGACCCCGACGTGGAGCACAAGCCGGTCGACGGCGCGCCGCTCGCGCACGTGGCCCACGACGGCAAGGCCCGGCTCGGGGCGCGGGTGCGGCCCGGTCACTTCTCGCAGACCCACGACCGGCCCGAGCTGGTCGAGAAGACGCTGGTCGAGATCCTCTGGCGGGGTGACGAGCACCGGTCCGGGATGGACCGTGCCGGGGCCATGAAGGCGCTGAACCGCTATGAGCTCGCGGCCCAGGGTGACCAGCGGTTCGGCACGCTGTCCGGTGGGCAGCAGGCCCGCTTCCTGGTGCTTCTGCTCGAACTGTCGGGCGCGACCATGCTGCTGCTCGACGAGCCGACCGACAACCTCGACCTGGCGTCGGCCGAGGCGCTGGAGGAGGGGCTGAAGGCGTTCGAGGGCACGGTGATCGCGGTCACCCACGACCGCTGGTTCACCAGGTCCTTCGACCGGTTCGTGCTGTTCGGAAGCGACGGTGAGGTGGTCGAGGTGCCGGAGCCGGTTTGGGACGTCCGCTAGTTTTCTCGTCACGGACCGGTTAGGGTCCGATTACAAACAACCCCACGGGAGTCCGGGCACCGGGCTGAGAGGGGGGCTGATGCGGCCCCCGACCGTCGAACCTGATCCGGATAATGCCGGCGCAGGGAGGAGTGCCTCGTGCACACATCGTTTCCTCGCATCCACGTCATAACCGACGACATCGATGTCGTACGCGGTGTCGCCGGCCTGGCCGGTGTCGCGGTGCAGATCCGGGTCAAGTCCACCGAGGCGGCGGCCTACGCCCTGGCTGTCGCCGCGGTGCAGATCTGTCGTCCGGTGGGTACGACGGTGCTGGTCAACGACTCGCTCGGAGTCGCCTTGGCGGCCGGTGCCGACGGTGTCCACCTCGGAGCCGACGATCTGCCGGTCGCCGCGGCGCGACGGGTGAGCAGGCCCTCGCTGATCATCGGCGCGACCTGCCGTGCTCCCGAGGCGGCACGTGCGGCCGTTGCCGACGGGGCGACCTACCTCGGGGTGGGTCCCGCCTTCCCCACGTCCACGAAGGACGGACTGCCACCACCGCTCGGGCCGGCCGCCATCGCGGCTGTCGCCGAGTCGGTGCCCGGCACGCCGGTCCTGGCGATCGGTGGCATCACCGCGGAACGGGTGCCGCAGCTCGCGGTGCACGGTATCGCCGCTGTGTCCGCCTTCGCGGCGGATCCGAAGGGAGCGGTCGCGGAGTTCCTGGCGGTCCTGCCATGACACGCGTCGCTGTCGTGGGCGGCGGGATCATCGGACTCGCCGTCGCTGCCGAGCTGCTGGGTCGTGGGGCGGACGTCACCGTCCACGATCCCTCGCCCGAGGGCACGGACGGGGCCTGGCACGTCGCGGCCGGGATGCTCGCGCCGGGTGGTGAGTCGGCCTTCGAGTATCCGCACCTCACCCGGCTGCTGGAGGCGGGGCACGAGTTGTGGCCGGACTTCGTGGCCGGGTTCGGTGACGTCGGTTACGACCGGACGGGGACGCTCTCGCTGGCGTTGACCGCCGATGACGTCGCCGAGGCGGCGCGGGAGTGGAGGCACCAGAAGCTGGCGCCGCTCACCGGGTCTCAGGTGCGTGATCTCGAGCCGGCGATCTCGCCGCGGGTCCGGGCCGGAGCGTTGGCGAGCTCAGAGCATCAGGCCGACCCGCGCAAGATCGTGGCGGCGCTGCGCGCTCATCTCCAGGGCCGGAGTGTTGCACGCCGCATTTCCGACCTGTCTGAATTGAACGCGGACGTGATCGTGGTCGCGGCGGGCTGCGGCACGGCAGCGCTCACCGGACTTCCGATCCGGCCGGTGAAAGGCCAGGTCCTCCGCCTGCGCGGCGAACCCGGCCTGTTCAAGCACGTGATCGACGGCGTGGCCGACGGCCGGCACGTCTACCTGGTCCCGCGTGCGGACGGTGAGGTCGTCGTCGGCGCCACCCAGGAGGAACGCGCCGACCGGATGCCGACCGCCGGAGGAGTGCACGATCTGCTGCGCGCCGCCCTCGATCTGGTGCCCGGCCTCGCCGAGCACGAACTCACCGAGGTCACCGTCGGGCACCGGCCGGGCACCCCGGACAACGCCCCCATCCTCGGATTCCTCGACGACGACCGCCGCGTCGTGGTGGCGGCAGGCCACTTCCGCAACGGGATCCTGCTCGCCCCGATCACCGCACGACTCGTCGCCGACCTGGTGCTCACCGGTTCGGCGGATCCGATTCTCGACCCGTTCGCCCCCGGGAGGTTCCGATGAAGCTGACGATCAACGGTCAGGCCCAGAGCCGGACCGGCACCTGTTCCGTCGCAACCCTGGTCGCCGAGATCATCGCCGCCCAGCGCGGGGTGGCGGTCGCGGTCAACGGCACCGTGGTGCCGCGTTCGACCTGGTCGGAGGTGGATCTCGCGGACGGCGACCGGGTGGAGGTCCTCACCGCCGCGCAGGGCGGCTGACGTGACGTTCCTCCCGGAGAACGGACTGATCCTCGGCACCGGCGGGGCGAACAGCCTGGCCGCGCTCGAGGAGGCCGTCGAGGCGTCCGAGACGACGCTGGTCACCGTGGCGCTGCGCCGGGTCGACGCGGCCGGGCCGGGCCTGTTGCCGATGCTCGACCGGCTCGGGGTGCGGGTGCTGCCGAACACGGCCGGCTGCTACACCGCCGGTGACGCGGTCAAGACGGCACAGATGGCCCGCGAGGCGTTCGAGACGGATCTGATCAAACTCGAGGTCATCGGTGATGAGCGGACACTGCTGCCGGACGGGATCGAGCTGCTGCGCGCGGCCGAGACGCTCGTCGCGGACGGGTTCACCGTTCTGCCGTACACCAGTGATGATCCGATCCTGGCCCGGCGGCTCGCCGACGCCGGCTGCGCCGCGGTGATGCCTGCCGGATCGCCGATCGGTTCCGGTCTCGGCATCTCCAACCCGCACCACATCGAGTTGATCGTGCAGAACGTCGACGTGCCGGTGGTCCTCGACGCCGGGATCGGCACCGCCTCGGACGCCGCGCTAGCCATGGAGCTCGGCTGCGACGCGGTGCTCATCGCCAGTGCCATCACCAGGGCGGACGACCCGACGGCGATGGCCACGGCGATGCGGCACGCGGTCGCCGCCGGCCGCCTGGCCCGCTCGGCGGGCCGTATCCCACGGCGGTTCCACGCGGTCGCGTCCACTCAGGACGAAGGCATCCCGCAATGGTGACACCGGGCGGGCTCGTCGTGCTCACCGATCGGCGGTCCGCCGCCGGGTCCCTGGTCGAGGTGGTTCAGCAGGCGGTCCGCGGCGGCGCCGCCTGGGTCATCCTTCGCGAGAGAGATCTGCGGTACGCCGAACGCGCGGCCCTGGCACGCGAACTGCGATCGGTCGTACCGCCGGCTCATCTGATCGTTTCCGGTCCGGACCCTCTGGGCGGATCGGCCGTGCACCTGGCCGGCGCGGATTCGTTGCCGTCCGGGGTAGCGCTGGTCGGACGTTCGTGGCACGGAACCGAGGATCTGTCGGGAGTGGACTACGTCACGGTTTCGCCGGTCTACCCGACGTCGTCCAAGCCGGGGTACGGGCCCGCGCTCGGGGTCACGGGGGCCGCCGACATGCGTGCGCCCGTGCCCTGGCTGGCTCTCGGCGGTGTCGACACCCCGGAGCGGGCCGCCGAGTGCGGTGCCGGCGGTGCGTCCGGGATCGCGGTGATGGGTGCCGTGATGCGCTCACCAGACCCGGAGCGAACTGCTCGAGAGCTGTCCGAAGCGTTCCTGACCGAGAGGGTGCGATGACTCCGCCTGTGGTGCTGACGATCGCCGGCTCGGACTCCGGCGGGGGCGCGGGGATCCAGGCGGATCTCAAGACGTTCGCGGCGCTCGGCGCGTTCGGTACGTCGGTGATCACCGCCATCACGGCGCAGAACACGCTCGGGGTCACGGCCATTCATCCGGTCCCGGCCGACATCGTCGCCGCTCAGCTCGACGCGGTGCTGTCGGATCTGCCGGTGACCGCGGTCAAGGTCGGGATGATCTCGGATCCGGCCGTCGCCAAGGTTCTCGCGTCACGCGTGGACGACCTGCCCAACCTCGTCGTCGACCCGGTTCTCGTGGCGACCGCGGGCAGCCGGTTGGGCGAGGCGGCGGTGGTGGGAGTGCTCCTTGCGTACCCCTGCGTCGTCACCCCCAACCGGCACGAGGCCGGAGCCCTCCTGGGACGGCGAGTGGAGACCCTCGAGGAGATGGTCTCGGCGGCAGCCGAGCTCGCGGACCTCGGGCCGCGCGCCGTCGTGGTGACCGGCAGCGAGCTCGCGGTCGACGTACTGCACTTCGAGGGCGAGACGACACTGCTGCGCGGCGAGCCGGTGGCGACGCGGAACAACCACGGATCGGGCTGCACGTTCTCGTCGGCGATCGCGGTGCGGCTGGCCGCCGGTGACCCGGTGCCGGACGCGGTGGCGGCGGCGAAGGACTACGTGAACCGGGGCCTGCGCGGCGGCAGTGGCTGGGAGCTGGGCGCCGGACCCGGGCCGCTGGACCACTTCGGCTGGTCCGTCTAGATCTCCGGCGCATCGTCCGGGGGCTCCGTGCTGCCGTACGCCGCCGGTTTTGTACAACTTTGGGGAGGTATTGATCGTGCGTCGCAAGGTCTACGTCGAAGGGCCCCGCCCCGACATCCAGGTGCCGTTCACCGAGGTCGTGCTCACCGGCGACAACCCGCCGGTGCGCCTCTACGACACGTCCGGTCCCGGCAGCGAACCCTCCGCCGGGCTGCCCCCGCTACGGAAACCGTGGCAGACCGGACAGACCCAGCTCGCCTCCGCGCGGGCCGGGATCATCACGCCGGAGATGGAGTACGTCGCCGTCCGGGAGGGCGTGCCGGCCACCCTCGTGCGCGACGAGATCGCCGCGGGCCGGGCCGTGCTCCCGGCCAACGTCAACCACCCCGAGTCCGAGCCGATGATCATCGGCTCGCGCTTCCTCGTGAAGGTCAACGCCAACATCGGAACCTCGGCGGTGACGTCGTCGATCGACGAGGAGGTGGAGAAACTCACCTGGGCGACCCGATGGGGTGCCGACACGGTCATGGACCTCTCCACCGGGCCGCACATTCATGAGACCCGCGAGGCGATCGTACGGAACTCGCCCGTCCCCATCGGCACGGTGCCGCTGTACCAGGCGCTCGAGAAGGTCAAGGGTGACCCGCTCAAACTGTCCTGGGAGATCTTCCGCGAGACCGTCATCGAGCAGGCCGAGCAGGGCGTCGACTACATGACGATCCACGCCGGTGTGCTCCTGGAGTACGTGCCGATGGCCGCGGAACGCGTCACCGGCATCGTCTCCCGAGGGGGGTCGATCATGGCCGCCTGGTGCCTTGCCGAGCACCGGGAGAACTTCCTCTACACCCACTTCCGGGAGCTGTGCGAGATCTTCCGGCAGTACGACATCACGTTCTCCCTCGGCGACGGGCTGCGCCCCGGTTCGATCGCCGACGCCAACGACGAGGCCCAGTTCGCGGAGTTGCGTACGCTCGGCGAACTGACCCACATCGCTTGGGAGTACGACGTCCAGGTCATGGTCGAAGGACCCGGTCACGTGCCGATGCACAAGATCAAAGAGAACGTGGATCTGCAGGTAGAGCTCTGCGGCGGGGCGCCCTTCTACACGCTCGGGCCGCTCGCCACCGACATCGCACCCGCGTACGACCACATCACGTCCGCGATCGGGGCCGCCATGATCGGCTGGTTCGGAACCGCGATGCTCTGCTATGTGACGCCCAAGGAACACCTCGGGCTGCCCAACAAGGAGGACGTCAAGGCGGGCATGATCGCTTACAAGATCGCCGCACACGCCGCCGACATCGCCAAGGGGCATCCGGGGGCTCAGGAGTGGGATGACGCGCTGTCTCGGGCCCGGTTCGACTTCCGGTGGGAGGACCAGTTCGAGCTGGCCCTCGATCCGGAGACGGCTCGGTCCTATCACGATGAGACCCTGCCGGCGGCGCCTGCCAAGACGGCGCATTTCTGCTCCATGTGCGGGCCGAAGTTCTGCTCCATGAAGATCAGTCACGAGATCCGGGCGGCCGGCATGAAGGCCAAGTCGAGTGAGTTCGTCGACGCCGGTGGGCGCGTCTATCTGCCGGTCACGCCTACCGCTTAGGCATCCTGGGCTTTCCGCTCAGGCATCCTGGGTCTTTCGCGATCTTGCGGATCCGCTGTGCGTTGTTCGTTGGGTTCGCAGGATCGCGTCAGGGCCCTGCTTCCGGCCCGGCCTCGCCGGTGGCACCGGAGACGGGCAGCACCGCTCCCGCCGGGCCGGCGGGAGCGGTGCGGGCACACACAACGGATGCGTGTGCGTCGATCGTCGCCATCGAGTCTTCCGCTTTGCTGGCGAGCAGGTGCAATCCCTCGTCGGCGTGACCGAGTGCCGCGCCGATGTTGTGAGTTTCCGCCCGGGATTCAACCCGAAGTCCACAAGATCTCGATGCGTTACCGGGCAAAGCGGGATGAATCGGTTGGTGAGGCGGGCGGCGGGCACTTCACGGGAGGGGCATTCATCTGAAAGCCGCGTCTCTGCACCCGTCTGCGGCGTTCACCCGACCGGTTGCTTGACGGCGAGCCGCGATCAGCCTTGCAGAAGACTCCATCACGACGCCTTACGACCACGAACCGGCAACGCGGACTCCTGGCGTTGCCGGTTGCGGCGTTGGGGGCACGCGATCGGCTCCAACGGGTGGTTCCATCGATCGGCTGTCGCTCGGAGCTCGGCAGCAAGCCTCAGGCGTCCGGTTCGTCGAGGTCGTCCATCGCGGCGGGGTGACGTTTGGCCGCCGGCAGGAAGTCGTAGATCGGTTCCTCGTTGTGTACCGCGGGTGCTGAGGGTTCCCCGGGCCACGGGACCGGTTCGGCCTGGGAATCTCGGGCCGCGCCAGGCTCCGGCGGCGTCATCGGGGTGTTGCGTTCGGCCAAGTCCTTCATCGCGTTGCGGGCCTCGTCTGTGGGGGAGATCGGCTCCGGTGCGGGCTGCGGCTCGTCGACTGTCGGTTGCGGGGTGCGCCTCGACCGGGACTTGCGGCGGTTGGAACGCTTCTGATTCCTGGGAGTCTTCTCCTGATTCCTGGCCGTCTTCTCCTGGCCCCTGGCTGACGGGGACTTCTCGGGCTCGGCGGCCTCTGGAGAAGGCGGTTCGGTTTCCGCGTGAACGTGATCGGGCTCGGGCCGGAGGGCTTCGTCCGGCTTGGCTTCAGCCGTAACGGCTGGTGGCTCCGTCTCGTCGGTCATCACGGGTTCAGGCTCGGGTGTCTCGGGGCGGCCGTTGGCTTCCGCGGACGTGGTCGACTCGTTGATCAATTCCGGCGCGGGATCGGCGGGCCGATCCTGTTCTGCTGCAGCCAGTGTTACGGCAGTGGTCTCGTCGGCCGCTGCGGTCTCGTCCGGCACTACGGTCTCTGCGGACGCTGCCGTCTCGCTGGGGTCAGGTGAAAGTTCGGCGGTCACGTTGTGGTCGGCGACTTCTTCGTCCGGCGCGTGCGAATCGGCGGTTGTGGTCTTCGGGGTTGGGGCGCCGGGCAGCTGCTGGTCCGTACCGGCTGAGGGCTTGTTCTGTGGGTCGACCGTTAGGAGTGTCTCGGCCGAGGTCGAACGTTCTGTCTCTATGGCCTGCTGTTCTGTCTCTATGGCCGGCTGATCGGGCTGGTTCTCGGTGTCGGCCGCCGAGGACCCGGAATGGGCCTCGCTCGCGGAAGCCGAGGGCTCGCGGTCTGCGGGAGCTGTGGGCTCGAGGTGGGTTTCAGCTGTGGGTTCGAGATCCGCTTCGGTTGCCGCAACCGCGGGCTCGACGTGCGCTTCGGTCTCGGGTTCGGGAGTTCGGGGCGGCTTCGCGGCGGCTCGGGTTCGCTTGGCGGGGGTTCTGGTACCGGTGGTCTTGGCTGCGGCCTTCGCTGCCGCGGTCTTGGTCGCCGCGGTCTTGGTGGCTCGTTTCCGTGGAGTCGTCTTCTTTACGGGCGGCTGCGATTCCGTGGGTTCGGCCCCGGCACCTGTCGTCGGGTCGTCGGCGCTATCCGTGCCGGATTCGGACGGGAGCTCGGGGGCCGGCGGAAGGCCCATGACCGGCGTCGTCTCAGGGGTGGACGGCTCCATGGGCGGCGTGGTTGCGGGAGCCGAATCGGCTCTTCGCGAGCGGCCGACCGGAGTCGGATCGGGCGTGGGACCGGGTGGCGTGGCCTGCGGAGAGGGGACGTTCGGGTCGATCCGATAGCGGTAGAGGATGCCCTCGTCCCGGACCACGAAGTCGTCGGCGCCATCCGGACGGGTCCAGGTGAGGATCATCTGCCCGTACTTCTCGGCGAGCTTCACCAGGGCGGGGAAGGTGTCGACGATGACGACGGGCTTGCCGGGCGGACTGGCCATCGGTTCAACCGGCACGATCAGGTGCGGGTAGCGGCGCTGGATCTGGGTGCGGGTTCGCAGTGGCACATGGCCGAGGGCCATCCACGCGACGATGCCCGCTCCGATCAAGGCCATGAGGAGGAGATAGACGGCGTACTTCCGGGCCTCGGCAGCGGTGAGGGGGTAGTAGCCGAAGCCACCGATACGTCGATCTTGAATTGAGCTGCCCGCGGAGACGCTGGACTGGTCCACCACCAGGGACTCCGAGCCACCTGCGAGGGTGAGCTGGAGGGGAGCGAGGTTGAAGGAGACCTGGGGCTCGAACGCGGTGCCGTCGCCGTGGCGAACCCGGGCGGTGATCGCGAGGGTGGTCGGACCCATGTCGGCGCCGATCGCCTTGCCGGCCTCAGCGATGAGTTGATCGAATGAAGGCAGGTTCAATTGGATCTTGCCGGTGTATCGGTCACTGGTGAACTGCCTCGGCTGGGACAGATTCAAAGTCTTGTGCCAGCCGTTCTGCGACGAGAGGCGAGCGGACACCTCGACGCGACCCGGTTCGCCTCGGTAGTTCATGTGCAGGTCTACGACGTCAGCCAGCTTCCGGAAGATCGGATCCGGCGAGTAGACCGTCGTGCCGTCATAGGCGGCCGAGCGAGGGACCTCGGCGGAGTAGGCGAACGTCATGGATTCCCCGGCTTTGCCGGCGCGACTCACGGTTTCAGTCGTCGGCTTCATCCAACCCAGCACACCAAAGACGAGTCCAACGATTCCGCAGACGGCGGTCCCTACGGCAAGCACCCGAAGGACTGGATGCAGTCGGCTGACCGCCTTGAATACAGCCGCCGCAGTAGCCCAGGAGCCGCCTCCGCCAGACATGCCCCTCACCTTCTTCTTCCGGTGCCCGCGTGGGATGTCTCGACGGTTTTTGATGCCCGCCGCAGTGCTCCCGACGAAGAGGAAGCCAAGCATTCCCAGTCCAGTAGGACTAAGGAGCGGTCGCAGCCAGACGCCGCCCTTCGGAATGTGTATTAAGGCTTTGCCGATCAGGTCGTTGGCGACAGGTTTGTCTGGATCGAGCGACTTGTTGTTGTCGCCCTTGAAAACAAAGCCAGTCCGGCCATCACCACCGATGATCCGGTGCAGGACCTCCACCCGGCCACGCGAACCATGATATGCGGCGATCTGCCCTGTCTCGTAGGAATCAGACTTGATGAGGATGACAAGGTCGTCGGGGTGGTACGTGGGAAGCATGCTGACGCCATACGTGACGACGTAGGAGACGCGTTGGGTGCTGATCGCCCACGCGCCGATGGCCGCCATCACGAGGATGGCGGCCATCACGAAACGTCGAGCCTTGGAGATCGCGACCTCGCTGAATGAGTGTCGGCTGTGCCACCACGGCGGTACCTCGCCGGCCAGCCCATTCGAGCTTAGGTCACGATACGAATCAGGCCTCCAGGTACTTGAAGGCGAGCTGGGTGATCGTGGTCCAGTCGGCGCTCGGGGTGCATTCCCAGCGAGTGTTGCCCGAGGAGTAGGCACAAGTCGGTGCGGCGGTTCCAGCGCCCGCAGTCACAGCCAGCGTAAGGGTGCCGGTGGTGATGGCGGTGGAACCATCGTCCTTCTTGAGGGTCAAGTGAATCAGGGTGATCTCGGCGCTGTTGGGGTCTGCATCGTGGACAAATGTCAAGGCACCGATATTCGCACCGCTGACCGCAACTGACGCGGTACCACCCACGACGGCTGTGGCAGGAGTAGCCGTGAGCCCTGATCCCGCGGTGAAGGCGGTCGAACCGGCGGCGACGACGCCGGCGACGGCGACGCCGCCCAGAAGCTGGATCATGTTGCGCATATGTGTCTCCCCTTGGTCGGTAGCCCAGCCGGCCTCGTGGGCCCTGTGGCTTTGCGTCCCCGGCTCGCACCGGGTTTGCGTTTTACGGCCGAGCGGCGCTCGTTCGCGTTTCGGTTACGCCATGAGTGTTCGGTCGGGGTGCGGGGCAGCTAAGAGCTACCGGGCCGATTTCTTGAGGCAGTTTCGGGATTACTCAACCTGAGACCGAACCTGGTGCTAGGGGGGTGCCGGACGGTTGCCGCAGGCGGGTGGCGACGCTTTTCGGGGTCGAAACGCGGCGCGGCGGCCGTCGTGGGACGGCCGCCGCTCGTACGAGGAAATGGGTTTAGAGCTTGTAGAAAGTGACGTAGTGGTCGGGGGTGAAGTAGGCGACTCGGGTGCTGCGGTTGACGACGATGCGGTACGCGTCGCGGGCGGCGCCGCGGTTGCGGGAGTAGACGTCGTATTCGCTGTAGGTCGCGGAGGGGAGCTGGCCCTCGCGGTTGTAGAAGCGGCCGCCGGTGTAGTTGTAGTTGCCGTAGGGCCAGGCGTACCAGCCGGCGGTGGTGGGCCAGCCGAGAGACTGCCAGCCGCTGAACGCGGTTCGGGCCGCGGAGCAGCGGCTGATCGTGCAGCTGTTGTATACGGCCGCCTGGGCCGCGTCGGTCGTTGTCGGCGCCACGATCGCGGGGGCTACGAGGGCGGTGCCGGCCAGGGCGAGGATCAGGGTCAGGCCGGAGAAGAGCCGGCCGATGCGGGTGATCATGATCGGACTCCCGATGTCGAGGGTGGGGATGTACCCGGACATCGATCATCGTTACTGCTCGGTACCGATGGCGGTACCTCCCGACCGCATCATTCCATCGGTGTTCGCCGATGCTTAACGTGGGTTGAGGAGCGGGAAGAAGGGTGACTACTTGCCCAGGCCGTTGACCCAGTTGACGTAGTCGTCCTCGCGGGCCGGCCTCTGGTTCTGGGCGGGGGGAGCGGTGGGTGGCGGGGCGACCGGGGTCGGCTGCGGCAGCGGGGCGCTGATCGGCGTCGGCTCCGGCGTGAGCGGGGCCCGGGGGTTGATCCGCGGGTGCTCGGCTGTGTCGATGCCGGTGCGTGGGCTGGGCTGGGCGGCCGCGAAACCGTTGAACGAGCCGGTGTCGCCGGTCAGTGCGGGCGACGGTGCGGCGGGCTGGGGCTCAGGAGCCGACTTGCGGGTACGCCATCCGCGTCGCAAGCCGCCGGTCTTGGGCGCCTGCTGCTGTCCGGAGAACCGCGGCTCGACCGGGGCCTGCGCCTGGGCTTTCGGGGCCACGGGTGCCGGCGGGGTGGCCGCCGCGGCCAGGTCCTGCAGAGGGTGCGGCCGGTCGGCCACCGCTACGGCGAAGACGCCGGTATCCGAGGGGCGCAGCTCGTTCTCCGGGCGCCGGGCCGCGACGGCCGCGGCCTGGGCGATCGCCGACTGCACGGGTACGTCGCGGCGGGGCAGCGTGGCGCGGCCGGATGCCGTGACGGGAGCAGGTGGTTCGGGCTGGGCGTCGTCGGGGGAGTCGGTGGTGGGCGCCTCGGGCGCGGGTGCGGGGGCCGTCTCAGGTGTGCCGCCGCGCACGATCGTGGCCAGCACCGAGCCGAGCACCCCGGCGCCGGTGGCGGTCATCGCCGCCCAGTACGGGTTGAGCTCGAAGCCGGACGTCGCGCCGGGGCCGGCGATCAGGTAGGCCACGGTGAGAAGGGCCGGGCCGGCCAGGCCGCTCAGCGCGATGGCCAGGGCCGGCTTCTTCCGGCCGCGGGCGACCCAGCCCACGATCAGGCCGGCGAGCAGGGCGATCACGGGCATGGTGGCGAACTGGGTGTGCTCGACGGCGGCCGCCGGGATCAGGCCACCCTCGAGGACTCCCAGCCGTACCGCAGCGGGGGTCTTGCCTGGCAGTAGAGAGGGCGCCACCGAGATCAGCGCCACCGCCCACACCGCGACCGTCAAGGTGGAGAGGCTCCAGCGGGCGACGGCGCGGGCGGCCGCGGCCCATCCGGCGAAGATGCCGGCGGCGGCGCCGAGACCCGCGCAGATGCCGATGACCAGGACCGGCTGCACTCCGGCGACCAGGGCCGATCGTGCGGGCTGCATGGTGAGCGGCAGGACGGCCAAGGCGCCCAGGCCGGCGGCCAGACCCATCGCGAACGCGCCTCCGGGGCCGACCGGGCGGGGGGACCAGCGGGGGCGCAGGCCGGTCGCGACCACGGAGCCGATCGCGGCTGCCGTCATGGTGATCCAGGCGACCCAGGCCAGTTGTGCTGTCCATTGGTCACGCTGAGTGATCTCCAGCGTCTGGTCCAGCCGCACCATGCCGAGCCCGTAGGCGATGCCGAGTTGACCTGCACCGACGACCGCGGCGGCCGTGGTGGTGGTGGCCAGCAGCTTCAGCCAGCTCCGAATTGCCATGCCGCGCACGTTACGGAATGTTCCGCATGGTGCGCCAGTCCGGGGTCCCCTTCTTAAGGCAGCCTAAAGTCGTGTTCATCTATGATCGACGTCCGTCGATTCATAATTGGTCACGTACGGTGACTCCCGAGCGACCTCTGGGCTACTTGCCAGAGTGAGAGTCCAGAGTGGACACTGTCGCGCACGGACAACGTGTCCGTCGTTTCGCGCCAAACCTTGCCACCGTGTTCATCGAGGTCGCGGGACGGAACTCCCACATAGTGGTTGGAATCTCGATGTTGCCCGGTGATCGCGACCTCACGGACGGTTGTGGGTGACGTATTCGTGCACGTCAACGCCGGGAGCGCGATCACGGGGCGCACTCGCGCGCGGTTATCACCCGGACAGCGGAGCCATTTGCGGGAGGATCCAGACTTCCCAAATGACCCGGCGTTCTGATGAAATCGCCGCCGTGCCGGAAACGGCGCGGGCTCTGCTGCGGGCACCGGACGGGGCCGGACCGCAGCCTTTTCCAGGTCGTGAGGCCGGTCGCCTGATCGGAAGCCGGGCTCGATGCCGGGTTGGAAAAGGTTCATTCGGCCGGCTCCAGCGGTGGCGCGGAGCGGGGACGACCGCGAAGGAGATGTCGTGAGCACGGGATCCTCGGGCCTGGCTGCGCGACGTGGCGGCTTCCGGAGTCCACGGAAGGCCCGGCTCCGCTCGCGGCTCGCCGGCATGCTGGTTCTTCCCCTGATCGCGGTGGCCGGGGTGTCCTCGATGCGGCTGCTCCAGGTCGGGCGGCAGATGAGTGACGCTGAACAGGTCGCACGACTCGCCGAACTCGGCGCCGACATCTCGAACCTGAGCCGGCTGCTGCACGACGAGCGCATGGCCGCCATCGCGTTCCTGGCCACCCCGGATTCTCCGAACACCGCCTTCCGGGAGGCGTCCAAGGCGGTGGACGCCCAGGTGGAGCGGTACCGAGCCGCGCGCGCCGAGATCACCTCGATACCCGAGCGGGTCGAAACCCGCCTCACCGCCGTCGACGGTCAGCTGGACGGGCTGGGTGACCTGCGGACCACGGTCGGGGCGCGCAGCGGTCCCGGGCTGCCCGACACGGCCAAGCGGTACAGCGTCCTGCTGGCCGGCATGACCGGTTACGAGGAGCTGGTCAGCCAGGTCGCCGAACGGGGCGAGGTCGCCGACGGCCTGCGTGCCGTCGCTGCCTTCTCCGAGTTGGAGAGTGCGGCCTCGGAGCAGGCGGCTCTGGCGTACGTCGCCCGGGCGGGCAACGACCTCAGCGCGGACCGCCAGCGCGAGCTGATCGCCACCCAGACCACCCGGGCCCGCGCACTGGCCGACTTCCGTGAGGTGGCCACGCGCGACCAGATCGCGCTGGTCGACTCGGTCATGGCCGACCAGGCGGTGGCCCGTGCCGACCAGTTGACCGCCGGGCTGTCCGACCGGTCCGCGGCCGACCCGGCCGACCTCGCCAAGGCGTTCGCCGACGTGGCGGTCCTGCTCCGCGGCGCCGAGCGGCAGCTGGAGTTCCAGGCCGTCTCGATCGCCGAGGAGGAGCGGACCACCACCACTCGCCTGGCCACGATCGAGTTCATCACGGTTCTCGTGGTCCTGATCGCGACCGTCACCATCGCCTTCTACCTGGGCCGCTCACTGTTGCTCTCGGTACGCCGCCTGCGGGAGGGCGCCCTGGCGGTGGCCAGCCGGGACCTGCCCGAAGCGGTGAGCCTGCTGCAGGACGTGGAGAGCCTGGGCGAAGGCGGCGTCGACCGGATCGTCGCGCACAGCCGGGATCCGATCGAGGTCGCCGACCGTGACGAGTTCGGCGAGGTGGCCGAGGCCTTCAACATGGTGCACCGTGAGGCGATCCGGGTCGCGGCCGAGCAGGCGGCACTGCGGATCAGCCTCTCCACCATGTTCCTCAGCCTGGCCCGGCGCAGCCAGTCGCTGGTCGACCGGATGATCGGCGAACTCGACCAGATCGAGCGGATGGAGGAGGACCCGAAGCGGCTGGCCCGCCTCTTCGAACTCGACCACCTCGCCACCCGGATGCGCCGCAACGACGAGAACCTGCTGGTGCTGGCCGGTGCCGAGGTGGGCACTCCACGCCGCGAGGACGCTCTGCTGATCGACGCCCTCCGGGCCGCCCAGTCCGAGGTCGAGCTCTATCACCGGATCGAGTTCGGCACCATCGAAACCGACGTGCTGATCTCCTCGGCCGCCGTCAACGACGTGGTCCGGCTGATCGCCGAGTTGCTCGACAACGCCACCCGCTTCTCCGCCCCGGACACCGTCGTGATGGCGCACGGCGGACGTAACGGAGCTCACGCCGTCGTCCAGATCGAGGACCGCGGTCTCGGCATCTCGGCCGAGCAACTGGAGACGCTGAACCGGAAACTCAGCGAACCGGCCGATGTGGACGCGTCCGCGTTCCGGCTGATGGGCGTCGCGGTCGTCGGGCGGCTGGCGTCCCGGCACGGCATCCGCGTCGAGCTACGGCCCGGCCCGGACGGCGGCATCGTCGCCGAGGTCGTACTGCCCGCCGACATCGTCGTCATGCCGGGTGCGCCGAGTGCTCCGCCGTCCCGCGCGGCCAGCTGGACCCGGCCCGGGCCGCCGCCCCAGTTGCCGCTGGGCACGCCGCGCAGCATCGACGCGCGACCGGCTGTCCGTACCGCCCCGGCTCCGGCTCCTCCGCCTGTCAGGGCGCCGCAGGTGGGCGTACCCATGTCCGAATTGGATTTGAAGCCGACGCCGGACCGCCCACCGTTGCCGACGCGGGTTCCCAAGCCGGTGGACAACGAACCGACGTCGCCTCCGCCCCCGCCCCCGACTCCGTCCTTGCCTCAGGCTGCGCCGATCCAGTTGGAGATGCAGCACAGCTGGTTCTCGGAGGAGAACGAGCCGGTGGACAGTCATGGAATGCCGACCGCGGGATACGCGCCACCGCCGACCCCGGTGACCGTTGCTGCCCAGCCTGCCCAACCCGTTCAGCCTGCTCCGGTCGTTCCGAAGCCACGCCCCAGTGGCGACGAACGCTGGCGGAGCGCGGCGGACGAGGGCTGGCAGCGCGCGATGGAGGCCTCCGACCCGAAGATCACCGAGACCACCCGATCCGGGCTGCCCAAACGGACCCCGCAGGCCCAGCTCGTCCCCGGCGGGGTGGAGACGGCCCCGCGGCAGCAACATCGTCGCAATGCGGATGAGGTTCGCGGGCTGCTTTCCGCGTATCACCGGGGAGTGCAACGAGGGCGGACGGACGGCGTTGCCGAGACCGCCGCCGCGGTAACACAGGCTCCGAAGGAGAAGGAACAGTGACCAGGCCCCCAACCATGCACGACATGGGCTGGCTGCTCAGCAACTTCGCCGACAGCGTCGCCGGCATCGCGCACGTGATCGCGGTCTCCGCCGACGGGCTGCTGCTGGCCCAGTCGCGAGATCTGCCGACCGACCGTGCCGAGCAACTCGCCGCGATCACCTCCGGCGTGGTGAGCCTCACGGACGGCGCGTCGCGGATGTTCAATGCCGGACAGGTCCAACAGACCATCATCGAAATGGACAGCGGCTATCTTTTTCTGATGTCCATCAGCGACGGTTCGTCGATGGCCGTCCTGGCGGCTCGCAACTGCGATGTCGGTCAGGTCGGCTACGAGATGGCCCTGCTGGTGGAACGCGTCGGCGCGGCCCTCTCGCCGGCGCCACGCGAGGCCGTCAGCCACTAGACGCCGGGGCTCATCGCCCCGGCGGAGACGAGGTGACCGCGACATGACACAGCCGCACGATCCCCGGGGCAACCTGGTGCGGCCGTACGCGGTCACGCGTGGCCGGACCGAACCGATTCGGGACATCCCGATCGAGGCGCTCCTGGTCGCGAGTCCGGCGGCCGTGCAGGAAGCGCGATTCGCCGGGCACGACAAGTACCGCATGGCAGTCCTGTGTGAGCCGAAAGCCATATCGCTCGCCGAGCTCGCCGCGCACACCCGGTTACCACTGGGGGTAACCCGGGTGCTCGTCGCCGACATGGTCGCCGACGGATTGCTTCAGCTGCACAGTGCCGCTCCCAAGACCGGCTTCACGGAGCGGATGGACCTGCTGGGAAGGGTGTTGGGTGGACTTCGCAAGCTCTGAGGAGCGGACGCGACCGCATCCCACCGAGATCACCTCCGCGAAGATCGTGGTCGCGGGTGGTTTCGGCGTGGGCAAGACGACTCTCGTCGGGGCTGTCTCCGAGATCGAGCCACTCACCACCGAAGCGGTGATGACGGTGGCCGGCCAGGGGATCGACGACGCGTCCAAGGTGCCGGAGAAGGGCAGCACCACGGTCGCCATGGACTTCGGCCGGATCACCATGGCCGACGATCTGATTCTTTACCTCTTCGGTACGCCGGGGCAGACCCGGTTCTGGTTCATGTGGGACGAGCTGATCCGCGGTGCGGTCGGTGCGGCCGTGCTGGTCGACACCCGACGGCTCACGGACGCGTTCGCGCCGCTCGACTACTTCGAGAACCGGCATCTGCCGTACCTCGTGGCGGTCAACTGCTTCGACGGCGCGCCCCGCTACGAGCCGGAGGAGGTCCGGGAGGCGCTCGCCATCCCGGCCCGGGTTCCGCTGATCATGTGTGACGCACGACACCGGGATTCGGTCAAGACCGTGCTGATCGGCGTGGTCGAGCACGCCATGGCGACCCTGGTGACCGAGCAGGAGCGGGCCACGCCGGTCGGCTGAGGCACGCCTCAGACCGGGATGCGGTAACCGCGTTTCACGACGGTCTGCACGACTCCGGGCACGGCCAGTCCGGCCCGGAGCCGGGCCACCGCCATCTCGACGGCGTGCTCGTCGGCCCCTCGTGGCAGTGCCTGCAGCAGGGCGGCCCGCGAGAGGACCCGGCCCGGCGATCCGGCCAGCGCCCGTAGGACCGCCATCGGCGCGGGCGCGAGCGGTCGCAGCACGCCGTCGACCACCGCGGCGTGGCCGCGCAACGTGATCGAGTGTCCGGCGATGTGGAAACTCACCGCCCGCTTGGGCAATTCATCGACGATCGTACGGACGAGCGCGCTCAACCTGGCACGGCCGGGCGTGACGACCGGCACGTCCCGCCGGCGCAGCGGAGCCGAGGTGACCGGCCCCACGCACGCGGCCATGACATCGTCGCGCAGTGCATCGAGCAGCGCGTCGGCCCCGGTGCCCGCGGCGCGCAGGACGGCCTGGACCGCCGCCGCGGAGGTGAACGTCACGGCGTCGACGAGACGACCGGTGATCAGATCGGTCAGCCGGTGCAGTGGTGCCGGGTCGACCGGCGGCGCCCAGCGGTAGACCGGAAGCTCGATGACCCGGGCCCCGGCGGACTCCAGGGCCTCGGTGTATTCGGGCTGGCTCTCCCCGTGCAACTGCATCGCGACGGTGAGGCCCGCCACGCCCCGGGCGCTCAGATGCTCGACCACCTCCTCGTAGCCCTCGCCGTCGGGGGACCACTGATCCTGCAGGCCGGCGGACCGGACCGCGGCGCGTGCCTTGGGTCCGCGGGCGACCAGGTAGGCACGCGAGATGACCTCGCGCAGCGGCTCACCCAGACCCCAGTTCTCCGCGGCCTCCAGCCAGCCCCGCATGCCGATACCGGTGTTGACCAGCACGATGTCGGGCGGGTTGTCGAGGCAGGCACGGGTGGCGGCGCGCAACTCGGCGTCGTCGGCGATGGGAACGATACGCAGCGCGGGGGCCAGCACGACGCGGGCGCCGCGCGCCTCGAGCAGGGTGGCCAGTTCGTCCTTACGGCGATCGGCGGTCACGCCGACGGTGTAGCCGGACAGCACGGCGGTCGGCTCGGCGAGCGCGGCCGCCGTCAGCATCGCCCGCCGGGAGCCGGGGGCCCGGTCGGTCATCCGATCCCCGGGTCGAGAAGTCGCGGCGTGGCCGAACGGTCCACCGAAGGGCACGCTCGAAGCCCGCCGTCCTCAGCGTAGACCCGCTCCCACGTCACGCTTGCGGTCCTCGCCATGCCTCCGTCCGGGGCACGCCGCGACTCCTCCCCACCGAACCGGCGAGCCGGCTCGGTGAACACCGTCAGGTCCGTCCTCAACCCTGACGGTGGTCTCTCCATGGTGCGCCCTCGGTCAATACCGGGCGGAGTCGTCCGGAGTTGCGCACCGTTGGCCATGGCCTGAAGCGTGCCGGGAGGGAATTTCGGACGGACGTCCCGTTTGTTTCGAGCCTGCTAAGTCGGGCATGATGCGGGGGTGACCCGCTGCGGACACTGCCGCCGCGCGGAGTATGCTGGGTTCGTTTGGCGTACCACTAGGGCTGAGGGTTTGCAACCAGAACCTTCGCCGGGTTCCTGGTGCCTTGAACACCACCTGTTTTGACCACGCGCCGCGCAGCCGGGTATTGTTGCCTGCTGTTGTGCGACTGATGCGAGTGGTCCCTATGTGGGGTTGCTTGACGCATCTTCCTGATGCGACCAGCGCGCGCCCCCGGACCGACGACGAGACAAGGTAATTCTGTGCGTACGTACAGCCCGAAGCCGGGTGAGATCGAGCGTCAGTGGCACATTATCGACGCTTCTGACGTCGTTCTGGGTCGCCTGGCCACCCACACCGCGAACCTGCTGCGTGGCAAGCACAAGCCCACGTTCGCCCCGCACGTCGACACCGGCGACTTCGTTGTGATCATCAACGCCGGCAAGGTCGCCCTGACCGGCAACAAGCGGCAGACCAAGGTCGCCTACCGCCACTCCGGCTACCCGGGTGGTCTGAAGCAGGTCGGCTACGAGGAGCTGCTCACCAAGCGCCCCGAGAAGGCGATCGAGCTGGCCGTCAAGGGCATGCTCCCGCACAACAAGCTCGCGCGGCAGATCATCAAGAAGCTGAAGGTCTACCCGGGCGCTGAGCACCCGCACGCCGCTCAGCAGCCCCAGCCGTTCGAAATCAAGCAGATCGCGCAGTGAGCGTGGGAGAAGGCAGCAGCATGTCCGACATCATCGAGCCCGAGGTCGTCGAGACCGTCGAGGCCGTCGAGGAGCCCGCTGAGACGGTCGTCGTCGAGACGGCCGCGCCGGCCCCGGTCCGCGCCCCGCGCCCCGGTGGTCGCCCGATCCAGACCGTCGGCCGCCGCAAGGAGGCCATCGTCCGGGTGCGCCTCGTGCCCGGCAACGGCAAGATCACCTGCAACGGCCGTGACCTGGAGAACTACTTCCCCAGCAAGGTCAACCAGCAGCTGATCCGCGAGCCGCTCGTGACCGCCGAGCGCACCGAGCAGTTCGACGTGATCGCGAACCTTCGTGGTGGTGGCATCACCGGCCAGGCCGGCGCCCTCCGCCTCGGGATCGCCCGCGCGCTCATCGAGAACGACCCGGACGACCGTCCCGCCCTCAAGAAGGCCGGCTTCCTGACCCGTGACGCCCGGGTCAAGGAGAGCAAGAAGTACGGTCTCAAGAAGGCTCGTAAGGCTCCGCAGTACTCGAAGCGCTGATTTTGCGCCTCGGTCTTTATCGACGGCCGAGCACGTCCCTCACGCGAGGGATGTGCTCGGCCGTCGATGTTTGCACTCACACCCTCCCCAACTAGCCGTTCCGGTACTCGTGACCAGCCGAACGCTGATGCAGGCTTGAGGTCGCATTTACCGGCGAAAGGAAGCCGCCATGGGGCGACTCTTCGGCACGGACGGCGTTCGCGGCCTCGCGAACGGCGATCTACTCACCCCGGAACTGGCACTGTCGGTCGCAGTCGCGGCCGCACGCGTGCTGGTCGAGTCGGACGGCAGCCATCCGCCGCTGGCCATCGTGGGGCGTGACCCCCGAGCCAGCGGTGAGATGCTGGAGGCCGCCGTCGTCGCGGGGCTGACCAGTGCCGGGGCTCACGTGGTCCGGGTCGGCGTTCTCCCGACGCCCGCTGTGGCGTACCTGGTCGGGCAGACCAACGCCGACCTGGGAGTGATGCTCTCCGCGTCGCACAACCCCATGCCGGACAACGGCATCAAGCTGTTCGCGGCCGGCGGCACCAAGCTGCCGGACGAGCTCGAGGAGCGCATCGAGAAGGCGGTCGAGGACGGCCACGGCCTGATCGGGCGGCCCACCGGCGCCGGGATCGGCCGGGTCAACGACCTGCTCGACGGCGCCGAGTACTACATCAAGCACCTGATCGAGTCGCTCCCGCACCGGCTGGACGGGATCAAGGTCGTCGTCGACTGCGCCAACGGGGCGGCCAGCGAGGTCGGCCCGGTGGCCTACCGGGAGGCCGGCGCCGAGGTCATCGCCATCCACGCGGACCCGGACGGTCTCAACATCAACGAGGAGTGCGGCTCGACGCACCTCGACAAGGTCATCGAGGCGGTCCTGCGGGAGGGCGCCGACCTGGGGCTCGCCCACGACGGCGACGCCGACCGCTGCCTCGCGGTCACCGCCACGGGCGAGGTCGTCGACGGCGACCAGATCATGGCGATCCTGGCCCTGGCCATGCGCGACGCCGGCACTCTCACCGACGACACCCTTGTCGCCACCGTGATGAGCAACCTCGGCCTCCGCATCGCCATGAAGCAGTCCGGCATCCGGCTGCTGGAGACCAAGGTCGGCGACCGTTACGTGCTCGAGGAGCTGGCGAGCGGCGGCCTCGCACTGGGCGGCGAGCAGAGCGGCCACATCGTCATGCCGGCGTTCGCGACCACCGGTGACGGTGTGCTGACCGGCCTGCACCTGATGGCGCAGATCGCGGCGACCGGCAAGTCGCTGGCCGATCTGGCTGCGGTCGTGCACAAGCTGCCGCAGGTGCTGATCAACGTACGGGTCGGCGACCGCGACGCGGGTGCCGCCGCTCCGACCGTGCAGGCCGCCGTCGCGCTGGCCGAGAACGAGCTCGGCGAGACCGGGCGCGTGCTCCTGCGGCCGTCCGGCACCGAGCTGCTGGTCCGCGTGATGGTCGAGGCCGCCACCGAGGAGCAGGCGCGCAGCGTGGCCGAGCGGATCGCCGACGAGGTGCGTGCCGCCAGCCCCGCAGCGTAGGCGCGCTCTAGCCCTTCAGCCTCCGGACCGCCTCGTCGATGACTTCGAGGCGTTTGCAGAAGGCGAAACGGATGAGGTGCCGGCCCGCTTCCTGATGGTCATAGAAGACCTGGGTCGGCACCGCCACCACACCGGACCTGGCCGGTAGCCCACGACAGAACTCGGCGCCGTCGGTGCCGCCGGCCGGCCGGATGTCGGCGGTCACGAAATAGGTGCCCTCGGACGGCAGGACGGCCAGGCCGGCCTCGGTGAGCCCGGCGACCAGACGGTCCCGGCGCTCCCGCAGGCCGGCGGTGAATCCGGTGAAGTAGGAGTCCGGAAGGTTCAGGGCCACGGCCACGGCGGGCTGCAGCGGCGCGCCGTTGACGAAGGTCAGGAACTGCTTGACGCGCAGCAGCGCCGAGATCAGCCGGACCGGGCCGGTGGCCCAGCCGACCTTCCAGCCGGTGCACGAGAACGTCTTGCCGGCCGAGGAGATGCGCAGCGTGCGCTCGCGCATGCCGGGCAGCGAGGCGAGCGGCAGGTGCGGTGCCGCGGCGTCGGGGAAGACCAGGTGCTCGTACACCTCGTCGGTGACGGCGAAGACGTCGAACTCCCGGCACAGGCCGGCAATCGTCTCCAGCTCGGCCGGGGTGAAGACCTTGCCGGTCGGGTTGTGCGGCGAGTTGAGCAGCACCAGACGGGTACGCCCGCCGAACGCCGCCCGCAGCTCGTCGGGGTCGAACTCGTACCGCCCGGAGGGTCCCGGCCGCAGCGTGACCGGCCGCCGGACCGCACCGGCCAGGGTGATCGAGGCGGCGTACGAGTCGTAGTACGGCTCGAAGCAGACGACCTCGTCACCCGGCTCGCACAGCGCCAGGATCGCCGCCGCGACCGCCTCGGTGGCCCCCGCGGTGACCGCGACCTCGGCGTCGGGATCCCGTTCCAGGCCCCAGAACCGCTGTTCGTGGGCGGCGATCGCGGCACGCAGCGCGGGGATGCCGGCCAGGGGTGGGTACTGGTTGGCTCCGCTGGCCAGCGCCTCGGCGGCCGCGGCCAGCATCTCCGGCGGCCCGTCGGTGTCGGGGAAGCCCTGCCCGAGGTTCACCGCCCCGGTCCGGACCGCGAGAGCCGACATCTCGGCGAAGATCGTGGTGCCGAACGGGCGCATCCGTGCGACGAGCGGGTCCGCCGGGCTGGACGTGATCACCGTACTCCCTCTAATTGATGATGATCTTGTAGCAGTTGGCCGTCGCCAGGGTGCCCTCCGCGTTCTGCTGAGCGACCTGCTCCCCGTCGACGGTGGCCTTGCAGCTGATCGAACCGTTGTCGATGCCGGTGCGCACGGCGATGACCGAGACCACGGCCGGGCTCTTCATCGTGGTCGTGATCTTCCACGGGAGTTTGGCGTTGCCGACCCGCTTCGGTGTGCCGTCCAGCTTCTCCATGTAGAGGATCTCGGCCGTGCCGTCTCCGGTGACCTCATAGGTCACGCTGATCTCCTTGCCCTCGCCGAGCCCGGGGATGTCGGTGGGCACGGCCGGCAGGTCCGGGAAGTCGGTGGGCAGGCCGGGAAGATCCGGCGCCTCGGTCGGGAGGATCTCGGGCAGCGTCGGGTTGAGAATCGGCTCGGCGATCTCCTCGGCCTTCTCGGCCGCCTGCCTCGCCATGATCACTGAGGCGGTCACCACGCCGCCGCAGAGCAGCAGGGTGACGGCCAGAACCAGGGCGATCAGCGGCGCGTTGCTCCGGCGAGGCGGGCGGGGCTCATAACCCGGAGGCGGGGGGCCGTACTCGGGAGGCGGGGGCCCGTAGTCGGGCGGCGGCGGAGGAGGACCGTAGCCGGGCGGAGTGCCGTAGCCCGGCGGTGGCGGCTGGTATCCGGCGTTGGGGTCGACCGTCGGGAACTGAGCGGTCGGCGGGTAGTCCGGCGGTGGCGTGAACTGGGGTGGCCTGGGCGGTTGCCGGGGCTCGCTCGGATCGCTCATCTTTCCTCCCGGTGGGGGCACCGCTTTCCGACGGTACGCCAGCGACGCACGGTGGGGATCATCCACCCGTATGGGCGAGAGAGCTGCCGACGTGGTTGGACTAAGGTTCCGATCAACTGCGATGCTCATAACTGCGCTTCCCGAGCATGACGGCTGAGCGAAAGTCGGTTACGCTGCCCGTCATGTGTGGGATCGTGGGTTACGTAGGTAATCGTCCGGCGTTGAGTATCGTCATCGACGGGCTGCGCCGCCTTGAGTACCGCGGTTACGACTCCGCGGGCGTCGCCATCATCGACAGCGGCCTGGTCAAGACCGAGAAGAAGGCGGGCAAGCTCGCCAACCTGGAGAAGGCGCTCGCCGAACGCGTCGGCGACGGCATCGAGGCCGGCGTCACCGGCATCGGGCACACCCGCTGGGCCACCCACGGCGGCCCCACCGACCGTAACGCCCACCCGCACGTCTCCGTCGACGGCCGGGTCGCCGTCATCCACAACGGCATCATCGAGAACTTCGCCCGCCTGCGCGCCGAGCTCGAGGCGACCGGCGTCGAGTTCCGCAGCGACACCGACACCGAGTGCGCGGCCCACCTGCTCGCCGCCGAGATGCGCACGCTGCGCGAGTCCGGTGCCGAGGACGGCCCGGCCCTGCTCGCCGAGGGCATGCGCCGTGTGGCCAAGCGGCTCGAGGGCGCCTTCACCCTGCTCGCCGTCGACGTGGACGTGCCCGACGCGGTCGTCGCGGCCCGGCGCAACTCGCCGCTCGTCGTCGGCCGCGGCAACGGCGAGAACTTCCTCGCCAGCGACGTCTCCGCCTTCATCGAGCACACCCGGGAGGCGATCGAGCTGGGACAGGACCAGGTGGTCCTGATCACCCCGTCCGGCATCGAGATCACCGGTTTCGACGGGACCCCGGCCACCGGCACCGAGTTCCACATCGACTGGGACGCCTCTGCTGCCGAGAAGGGGGGCTACGAGTACTTCATGCTCAAGGAGATCGCCGAGCAGCCACAGGCGATCGCGGAGACCCTGCTCGGCCGGCTTTCCGAGCGTGGCGAGATCATCCTCGACGAGGTCCGCCTGACCGACCAGGACCTGCGGGACGTCGACAAGGTCTTCATCGTCGCCTGCGGTACCGCGTACCACGCCGGCATGGTCGCCAAATACGCCATCGAACACTGGGTGCGCATCCCGTGCGAGGTGGAGCTGGCCAGCGAGTTCCGTTACCGTGACCCGATCCTCGACCGGTCCACGCTGGTCATCGCGATCAGTCAGTCCGGCGAGACCATGGACACCCTGATGGCGATCCGGCACGCCAAGGAGCAGAAGGCCCGGGTTCTCGCCATCTGCAACACCAACGGCTCCACCATTCCGCGAGAGTCGGACGCCGTCCTTTACACCCACGGCGGTCCGGAGATCGCGGTCGCGTCCACCAAGGCGTTCCTCACCATGCTGGTCGCCTGTTACCTGATCGGCCTGCACCTGGCCCAGATCCGCGGCGTGATGTACGCCGACGAGGTCGCCGCCGTGGTGTCGCGACTGCGCCGGACCCCGGACAACCTGCGTGACCTGCTCGGCCGCATGGAGGAGGTGCGGGCCCTGGGCCGGGATCTCAAGACCGCCTCGACGATGCTCTTCATCGGCCGGCACGTCGGCTTCCCGGTGGCGCTTGAGGGTGCGCTCAAGCTCAAGGAGCTCGCGTACATCCACGCCGAGGGCTTCGCCGCCGGTGAGCTCAAGCACGGCCCGATCGCGCTGATCGACCAGGGCACTCCGGTGATCTGCGTGGTGCCGTCCCCGCAGGGGCGCGGTGTGATGCGCGACAAGGTGGTCTCGAACATCCAGGAGGTGCGCGCCCGCGGCGCCCGCACCATCGTGATCGCCGAGGAGGGCGACGAGGACGTCCGGCAGTTCGCCGACCACCTGATCTACGTACCGCACACGCCGACCCTGCTCGCCCCGCTGATGACCACGGTGCCGCTGCAGATCCTCGCCTGCGAGATCGCCTCGGCCCGCGGTTACGACGTCGACCAGCCCCGCAACCTGGCCAAGTCGGTCACCGTCGAGTGATCGCGGGTTGAGCCGCCGGCTCACGGCGTTCCGCCCAGCGTGATCCGGGTGATGGCGTCGAGGGCCGGCTCGCCCTGGTCCCAATAACCCAGGTGACCCGCGTCGAACTGGCTGGGGAAGACGCGGGCGCCGAATCCGGGCTGGCTCGGGTCGCGCCCGAACCACAGGTGCCGCTTGCTGCCGGGGAGGTCCGGCAGCAACAGCTCCTTCGGCGCGGCCGCCACCCGGATCGGATCGGTCGCCGACGTGGTCGCCCACACCTGCTCAGCCGGGAACCTGAGCTGTGCCGCCGAGTCGACACCCACACCGGGCGAGCCGACGAAGACCACGGCGTCGGCGGGCAGGCCTCCCGCCGACGCGGCCCGGCCCACCACCAGCGAGCCGTAGCTGTGCCCGAGGACCGTCTGATGTGCCGGCTCACCCTCGTGCGTGACCCGCAGGGCCTCCTGAAACCGGGTCAGATACGGCGCCGCGTCGCGCGCCTGACGAGCCGAGGAGGCCTCCGGCACGAAATCCGGCGCGTCGTAGTCGAGCCACAGCACGGCGCTCGTCGCCCGGCCCGGCCCCAGCTCACCGGCCCGGACCGCGACCCGCTCCGCCCTGCTCAGCTCGCCACCCAGTGACTTGAGGTCGGAGGTCATGCCCGGCACGTGGGTCAGGACGTGGGCGGCCCGGTCCGGGTCGCCGAGCGCCACCACGGCCCGGCCCTCGCCGTCCAGACCCAGATCCACCAGGTACGCCCGGGGCGCACCCTCCTCCTCGAGGCGCGCGGTCAACCTGTCCAGCCCGGTGCGCAGGTCCCGTACGCGATCGGGATCGGTCCCGGCCGTCCGCAGCCGGTCCAGCTGCCGGCGGTGGTCGTCGAGCAGGAGACGGTTGGCGATGTCACGGTCGGCGATCGGGATGCCGTCCACGCCGGCGAGCGCGGCCGGATCGGTGACCAGCAACCAGTTCCGCTCGGCCGGACTCCATCGCTCCCACCAGCGCCGGACCTCCGCGGGCGGTGCTCCGCACGCGGGGTAGGACCCGGCGACCGGAGTGGGCGGCACGTCGGCGAGCGGGCCGAGCCCGGCGGCCGCGGTGGCGTCGGCCTCCGCGGCCACGGCCAGCGCGGCTCCCAGATCGGCGGCGACGGATCTGACCGCCGGTCCCGCCTCGGGGCGGCCGTGGACCGTACCGTGATCATCGATGACCAGGCCGGAACGCCCGGCTGCCGCGCGTGCCCGATCGAGGAGCGTGCGGGCCCGGCCGAGGGCTGCGGCGAACTCGCTGAGCACCTGGTCGGCCCGCCAGCACAGCACCCGGAAGAAGGCCAGGCGGCCGCGCAGCGCGTGGAGCCGGGCCGTCGCGGCCTCGGCCGCCGAACCGGACCACGACTCCCGCAGACGGTCCACCAGTGGGCCGAACTCGGCGCACAGCGCCCCGGCCAGGGCGGCCCATCGCCGCCAGGCCAGAGCGGTGGCCCGCCAGCGCGCCGGATCGGTGGCCCGGAGCTTGGCGTAGGTGACGGCGGAGGCGTCGACGGCGTTCATCGGGCCGTCCGGAGCCGGGCAGCGGCACGGTTGTCGGCCTCCCTGTACGCCGTGGCGGCGGCTCTGATCCGCTCGGCCGTCTCCTCGACGTCCCGGCCGAGCAGGCCGACCAGCCGCCGGGCCGAGTCGGCCGTGAGGTCGGCGGCACCGGTGGCGGCCCAGTGCGGGGACGGGTCGGCGACCGGCACCCGGGCGGCCGTGCCGACGACCCGGCCGGCGAACCCGGTGACCGCCGTGGCGTCCTGAAGAAGGCTTTCGGCATCGACCTCGAAGTCGGGATTCATCGGGCGGACCTCCATGGGGGACGAGGGATGCGCCGACGTTAGAGGCCGGATCGGGGCCGTGGGGCGGGCCTGTGGACGACCGTCCACAGGCCTTGCGCGCGCAGTGGCGTCCTGATAGACGGGCGGGCCCGGGAAAGTGACCGGATGCGCCGATATGGTGACCGGTGTGATCGTGTCTGTCGGCATCGACGTCGTCCTGGTGGAACGCTTCGCCCGTGCGCTGGAGCGGACCCCGATGCTCTCCGACCGGCTGTTCACCGAGGCCGAGCGGCACACCAACTCCGGCAGCCCGCGGTCGGCCGAGTCGCTGGCCGCCCGGTTCGCGGCCAAGGAGGCCGTCGCCAAGGCGCTCGGAGCGCCGAACGGCATGCGCTGGCACGACTGCGAGATCGTCACGGATCCGGACGGGCGTCCGTGGTTGACCGTTTCAGGTACGGTCGCCGCCGCGGCGACCGAGCGGGGCATCGCCCGGTGGCATCTGTCGCTGTCGCACGACGGCGGGATCGCCTCCGCGATGGTGGTCGCCGAAGCGGGCGAGTGAGCGGGAGGATTCATGCGGCAGGCATGGCGGGTCGCCGATGTACGGGCGGCCGAGAAGAACCTGATGGCGGGCCTTCCCGAGGGCGCACTGATGCAGCGGGCGGCGGCCGGGCTGGCCCGGCGCTGCGCCCTGTTGCTGGAGGAGGCCGGCGGTGTCTACGGCGCCCGTGTCCTGCTGCTGGTGGGCAGCGGCGACAACGGCGGTGACGCGCTCTACGCCGGCGCCACGCTGGCACGGCGGGGAGCCCAGGTCCGGGCACTGCTGCTGACCCCGGAACGGGTGCACCTGGCCGGACTGGCCGCGCTTCGCCAGGCGGGCGGCTTCACCACCCGTGACCTGCCGGCACGTGCCGATCTGGTGCTGGACGGCATCGTCGGGATCGGAGCGAGCGGCGGACTGCGCGCCGAAGCCGCGGCGATCGTCCGGGAACTGGGCGGCCTGCGTGGCCGGACCGGTGAGCGGGCCACGGTGGTGGCGGTCGACGTGCCGAGCGGCGTCTCCGTGGACACCGGCGACGTGCCCGGCGAGGCGGTCACCGCCGACGTCACGGTCACCTTCGGCTGCCTCAAGGCGGCGCACGTGCTGGGTCCGGCCACCCTGCGCTGCGGCCAGGTGGACCTGGTGGACATCGGCCTCGGTCCGGCCCTGACAGGCGATCCCGCGGTCCGCGTCCCGGACGCGGCCGACATCGCCTCCTGGTGGCCGCGGCCCGGCGCGACCTCGGACAAGTACACCCGCGGCGTGGTCGGCCTGGCCACCGGCTCGGCCTACTACCCGGGCGCCGCGCTGCTCTCCACCGCGGGCGCTCTGGCCGGGCCGACAGGCATGGTGCGGTACGCCGGCAGCGCGCACCGTGAGGTCGTCCGCGCCCACCCGTCGGTCGTCGTCGCCGATCGGGTCGCCGAAGCCGGCCGGGTGCAGGCCTGGGTCTGCGGCTCCGGTCTCGGCACCGGCGAGGAGGCACGGACCGAGCTGCGCAGTGTGCTGGCCACCCCGCTGCCGGTCCTGCTCGACGCGGACGCGATCAATCTGCTGGTCGGCGGCGAGCACGCGGAGGATCTGCGCCGCGACGCCCCGCTCGTGCTGACCCCGCATGACGGGGAGTTCAAGCGGCTGGCCGGCGAGGCGCCCGGCGCTGACCGGGCCGGTGCGGCGGCCCGGCTGGCCGCATGGACCAACGCGGTGGTGCTGCTGAAGGGCGACCGGACCATCGTCGCCACCCCGGGGGGTGAGATCTGGGCCAATCCGACCGGCAGCCCCGCTCTGGCCACGGCGGGGAGCGGGGACGTTCTGGCCGGTCTGCTCGGGTCGCTGCTGGCGGCCGGGGTGCCGGCCGTGCGCGCCGCGGTGGCCGCCGCCTACGTGCACGGACTCGCCGGTCGCCGGGCGGCCTGGGACGGGCCGGTGACGGCGGCGGACGTGGCGGCCGCGCTGCGCCCGGCCGTGGGCGATCTGCTGGGCTGACGAACGGGCTGACCGAACGAAATTGTCATACGCCTCAGTAGGGTGGAGGCATGTGGCAGGCCGAAGTCCGCGTCGATCTGGACGCGATCAGGGACAACGTCGCGATGCTGCGTGCCCGCACCTCCGCCGAGGTGCTGGTGGCGGTCAAGGCCGACGGCTACGGGCACGGCCTGGTGCCGGCCGGGCGGGCCGCGGTGGCCGGTGGCGCCACCTGGCTCGGCGTCGCCACCCTCGACGAGGCGCTGACGCTGCGCCGATCGGGTGTCGAGGCACCGGTCCTGGCCTGGCTGCTCACTCCCGGTCTGCCCCTGCACGACGCGGTCGGGGCCGGGATCGACCTGGGCGCCGCGAGCAGTGACATGATCGACGAGCTGGTGACCGCCGCCCGCCGGGCAGGTCGCCCGGCCCGGGCCCATCTCAAGCTCGACACCGGTCTGTCCCGCGGCGGTGCGGTCGCCGCCGAGTGGCCCGCCCTGCTGGAGGCCGCCGCGAAGGCACAGGCCACCGGCGATCTGGAGGCGGTCGGCGTGTGGAGCCACTTCGCCTGCGCCGATGAGCCGGGGCACGAGTCGATCGACCGTCAGCTGGCCGCCTTCCACGAGGGTCTGGCTCTGGCCGAGTCCTACGGGATCGAGCCGCGATACCGGCACATCGCCAACTCGGCCGCGCTGCTGACCAGGCCGGACGCGCATTTCGACCTGGTCCGGGCCGGCATCGCGGCCTACGGCCTGTCGCCGATCGCGGGGGAGACCTACGGCCTGCGGCCCGCCATGACGGCCCGGGCCCGGGTGATGCTGGCCAAACGGGTGCCGGCCGGGCAGGGCGTGTCCTACGGGCTCACCTACACGACGAGCCGGGAGACGACGCTCGCGGTGGTGCCGCTGGGCTACGGCGACGGGGTCCCGCGGCACGCGTCCAGCGCCGGCCCGGTCCGGGTGGGCGGCACGACGGCCCGCATCGCCGGGCGGGTCTGCATGGATCAGCTGGTCGTCGACGTGGGCGACGAGCCGGTGAGCGCTGGCGACGTGGTCACGCTGTTCGGTCCGGGCGACGACGGCGAGCCGACCGCCGACGACTGGGCGGCCGCCACCGGCACGATCAACTATGAGATCGTCACCCGGTTCGGCAGCAGCCGCGTGCCGCGCAACTACGTCGGGGAGTCCACCCGGTGAAGAAAACAGATGTCGCGGGAGGCCGCCCGGTGAAGAAACGATCGCGGGTCGTCAAGAACGCCGGCATATTCGGGGCCGTGGTCGGTGTGGCCGCGGCCGGTCTGGCCACCGCGTTCGCCGTGGAGCGGGCGCTGGTCCGCCGCTCGGTCAACGCGCCCGGCGACCCCTTCGTCGAGGAGCCGTTCGGCGACCAGCCCTTCGACCGGGAGCTGACAGTCACCGCGGCCGACGGCACCGATCTGCACGTCGAGATCATCGAGCCGGAGGGCGCGCCCGACGAGCCGACCATCGTCTTCGTGCACGGGTTCGCCCTGGACATGGGCACCTTCTACTTCCAGCGCAAGGAGCTGGCCGAGCGGGGTTCGCACCGGATGGTCTTCTACGACCAGCCGGGACACGGCCGGTCCAGCAAGCTGAAATCCGGCACGTACGACCTGGCCGCGCTCGGGCGCTCGCTGGCCGCGGTGTTGACCGAGGCCGTTCCCGAGGGCCGGATCATCCTGGTCGGCCACTCGATGGGTGGCATGACGATCATGGCGTTCGCCGAGCAGTTCCCGGCCTGGTTCGGCAACCGGGTGACCGGTGTGGTGCTGATGTCCACCTCGGCAGGGCTCTTCGACAAGGCCAAGCTCGGCATCACGAACGTGGTGGCCCGGGTGAGCGCCCCGTTCTTCCCGCTCTGGGACAAGGCGGCCCAGCTCGGCGGCGGCACCATCGACCGGGCCCGGGTCGCCTCGTCGGACCTGGCCTGGCTGCTGACCCGGCGTTACGGCTTCGGTGAGACGAAGCCCAGCCCGTCGCTGGTCACGTTCGTGGAGAGCATGAACTCGAAGACGTCGGCCGAGACCTTGACGAAATACCTCCAGACCCTCTACACGCACAACCGCATCCCGGCGCTGTCCGCGCTGCGTGGCGTCCCGGTGCTGGTCGTCGTCGGTGACCGGGACTACCTCACCCCGGTGACCCACTCCGAGCAGATCATCGAGAATCTGCCCGAGGCCGAGCTGGTCAAGATCGAGAACAGCGGTCATGTGGTGATGCTGGAGAAGGCCGATCAGGTCAACGCCGCGCTGATTCCCTTCCTGGAGAAACTGACGTGAAGCTGAAGACCGTCGAGGACACCCGTGAGTTCGGGCGGCGCCTCGCGGGTGTGCTGCGCCCCGGCGACCTGGTGCTGCTCACCGGGCCGCTCGGCGCCGGGAAGACGGCCCTCACCCAGGGCATCGGCGCCGGTCTGGGCGTGCAGGGGCCGATCACCTCACCGACGTTCGTGATCGCCCGGGTGCACCGGGGTCCGGTGCCGCTGGTGCACGCCGACGCCTACCGCCTCGGCGACCGGCCGGACCCGCGCGCCGAGATCGACGACCTCGACCTGGACGCCTCGGCCGACGACGCGGTCACCGTCGTCGAGTGGGGCGCCGGTCTCGTGGAACGACTCAACGACGAATACCTGCAGATCCGTCTGGATCGGCTGGACGACGACACCCGCACCGTGGAGTTGCTGCCGCACGGCGGCGACTGGGCACACCGACTGGAGACCATGTGAACCTGACCGAGCAGCTGCCGGCCGAGTGGCGAGCCGAGCTGTCCCCCCACCTCGACGCCGCCGCGACCACCGCTCTGGGGGAGTGGGTGGCCGAGGAGTATGCGACACAGACCGTCTACCCGCCCGTGGAGGACCTGTTCGCGGCGTACCGGCTGTGCTCCCCGGGCCAGACCCGGGTGCTGATCCTCGGACAGGACCCCTACCACGGCCCCGGCCAGGCGCACGGTCTGAGCTTCAGCGTCCGTGACGGTGTGCGTCGTCCACCGTCGCTGAGCAACATCTTCAAGGAGCTCAACGAGGACCTCAACGTCCCGAAGCCGGCGGGCGGCGATCTGACCGGGTGGGCGAAACAGGGCGTGCTGCTGCTCAACGCGGTGCTGACGGTCCGGGCGGGCAAGGCCGGTTCGCACGGCAACAAAGGCTGGGAGGCGTTCACCGACGCCACCATCAAGGCGCTCAACGAGCGTGACGAGCGGATCGTCTTCATGCTCTGGGGCAGCTACGCGAAGAAGAAGGCGGCGCTGGTCACCAACCCGGTGCACGCGATCCTCGAAGCCGGCCACCCGAGCCCTCTGAACCGGGTCGGTTTCCTCGGCAGCCGCCCGTTCAGCGCGGCCAACAAGGCTCTCGCCGACGGCGGCCGGCCGGTCATCGACTGGGACCCGAAGGCCACGGTCTAGGGTTTCGCTGTGCTGGTACTCGCTCTGGACACCGCTACACCCGCGTCGACGGCCGCGCTCGTCGAGGTGACCGCGGACGGGCTGACCGGTGTGGCCGAGCGGCGCACCGTCGACCCGCGCGCCCACGGGGAGAAACTCGCCCCCGAGATCGCGGCGGTCCTCGCCGACGCCGGCCACCGTCCGCGCGACCTCGCCGCGATCGTCGCGGGTCTCGGGCCGGGGCCGTTCACCGGCCTGCGGGTCGGGCTGGCCACCGCGGCGAGCATGGGGCAGGCGCTGGGCATCCCGACGTACGGGGTGTGTTCGCTGGACGCTCTGGGACGTGCGGCGGGTCCGGGCCGGGTGCTGATCGCCACCGACGCCCGGCGGCGTGAGGTCTACTTCGCGACCTATCTCGACGGGGAACGGGTGACCGGCCCGGAGGTGGCCAAGCCCGGCGATGTGGCTGCGCTGTTGCGAGCGTCGGTCGACCGGGCGGCGGGTGAGGGCGCCTTGAAGTACGGCGATGTCTTCGCCGTGCCGGTCGAGGAGCACCTGCTTTATCCGCCCGGTGCCGCTCTCGTCGCGTTCGCGGCCGACCGGATCCGCCAGGGCGCGCCGGGCGAGGTGCTGACTCCCCTCTACCTGCGCCGCCCGGACGCGGTGGAGCCGTCGGGCCGCAAACCGGTGCTGACCTGATGACCCCGGAGCGCTTCCGCTGGTGGCACATCGAGGAGGTGCTGCCGATCGAGGAGGACCTCTTCGGTCCGGAGAAGTGGTCCGCCGCGATGTTCTGGAACGAGCTGGCGACCGGCCAGTTCTACCTGGTGACGCGGGACGGTGACGGCAGTGTGATCGGCTACGCCGGTCTGTCCGTCGTGGACGAACACGAGTCGTGGGTGCAGAACATCGCGGTCCGCCGGGACGCCCAGCGCCGCGGTCTGGGCCGGGTGCTGCTGGAGGCGCTGCTCGCCGAGGCGGCCCGCCGCGGCACCCGGAAGACACTGCTCGAGGTGGCCGTCGACAACGCGCCGGCGCAGCAGTTGTATGCGAGTTACGACTTCGAGCCCGTCGGCATCCGGCGCGGCTACTACCAGCCCAGCAACACGGACGCTCTGGTGATGATGCGCAATGCGTGACGAACCCCTGGTCCTCGGGATCGAGACCTCCTGCGACGAGACCGGTGTCGGCATCGTGCGCGGGCACACCCTGCTCGCCGACGCGCTGGCGTCCAGTGTGGACCAGCACGCCCGGTTCGGTGGTGTGGTGCCCGAGGTGGCCAGCCGGGCGCACCTGGAGGCGCTGGTCCCGACCATGCAGCGGGCCCTCGACGAGGCCGGTGTGACACTCGCCGACGTCGACGCGATCGCGGTGACGAGCGGACCCGGCCTGGCCGGGGCACTGCTGGTGGGAGTGGCGGCCGCGAAAGGTTACGCGCTGGCCGCGGAGAAGCCGATCTACGGCGTCAACCACCTGGCCGCGCACGTGGCGGTGGACACGTTGGAGCACGGCCCGCTGCCCGAGCCCGCGGTGGCGATGCTGGTCTCCGGCGGGCACTCGTCGCTGCTGCTCGTCGACGACCTGACGGCCGGTGTCACCCCGCTCGGCGCGACCATCGACGACGCGGCCGGCGAGGCTTTCGACAAGGTGGCCCGGCTGCTGGGCCTGGGCTTCCCGGGCGGGCCGATCATCGACCGGTCGGCGCGCGAGGGCGATCCCGGATCGATCGCCTTCCCACGGGGGCTGACCGCGCCGAAGGATCTCGTCGCGCATCGGTTCGACTTCTCGTTCTCCGGGCTCAAGACGGCGGTGGCCCGCTGGGTGGAGAGCCGGGAACGGGCCGGGGAGCCGGTGCCGGTGGCCGACGTGTCGGCGAGCTTCCAGGAGGCGGTCTGCGACGTGCTGACCGCGAAGGCGATCGACGCCTGCCGGTCGAACGGGGTGGGAACCCTGGTCATCGGTGGCGGCGTGGCGGCGAATTCGCGGCTGCGGGTGCTGGCCGAGGAGCGTGCCGCGAAACACGGGATCACGGTCCGCGTACCCCGGCCGGGTCTCTGCACCGACAACGGCGCCATGGTGGCCGCACTCGGCTCGCATCTGGTCGCGGCCGGGGTGGCACCGAGCCGCCTGGATCTCCCGGCGGATTCCGCGATGCGTTTGACCGAGGTCAGTGTGCCAGGGTAGGAAGCCTTCATGATCGCGCGGATGTGGGAGGTGCGGGCCTCGCGTAGTGGCTTCGACGAGCTGCTGGCCTGGGTCTGCGACACGGCGGTGCCTGCCCTGGAGGTACTGCCACAACATGTGTCGAGTGACGTCTATTCGTCCACCGATCATCGCATCGTCGTCATCACCAAATGGCGCAACTCCCCGGAGAACATGCGCACCCCGCCGGAGAACCTGGTGGCACGCGCTCCGCACGTCTGGGATTTCAACCCCGTCGATCGCTGAGCGGTCGCATCGGCGCAGCTGGGCCCTTACCGTCGGGGCCTGATGCGAAGACTGCCCGTGACCGATCCCGGTACGCCCGACTCCCGGTCCGCCACCCGTTATCTGCTCTGGCTGATCCGGCGTTCCCGCCTGACGGTCGCGGCAGCGGCCCTGCTGGCGATCGCCTGGATGGGATGCCAGTCGCTGGTGCCCGCCGTCGTCGGCCGAGCCGTGGACGCCGCCGTGGCGCGCGACGGGCCGGCCCTGGTGACCTGGGCGTCGGTGCTGTTCGGCGTGGGTGTGCTACAGGCTCTCACCGGCATCGCCCGGCACCGGTTCGCGGTCACCAACTGGCTGGCGGCCGCGTTCCGGACGGTGCAGGTGGTGGTCCGGCAGGCGAACCGGCTCGGCTCGACACTGCCGAGGCGACTGAACGCCGGCGAGGTCGTCGCGATCGGTACCTCGGACATCACCCACATCGGCGGTGCCGTCGACATCACCTCGCGGGGCATCGGCTCGCTGCTGGCCGTGATCACGGTCACCGTCCTGTTGCTGCACGCCTCGGTTCCGCTGGGGCTGGTGGTGCTTCTGGGCGTACCCATGCTGATGTTGGTCGTCGGGGTTCTGATCCCGCCGTTGCACCGGCGGCAGAGGGCCTACCGGGAGAGCCAGGGCCGGCTGACCGGGCGTGCCGCTGATCTGGTCGGCGGGCTGCGCGTGCTCCGTGGGGTGGGCGGCGAGGCGGTGATGGCGGCGCGCTACCGGGCCGAGTCGCGTGCGCTGGGTGAGGCCGGTGTCCACACCGCGCGTGTCGAGTCGCTGCTGGAGGGGGCGCAGGCGCTGCTGCCGGGATCCTTTCTCGTGCTGGTCACCTGGCTCGGTGCACGGTTCGCGGCGGACGGCAGGATCACGGTCGGTCAGCTGGTGGCGTTCTACGCCTATGCCGCGTTCCTGGTCGCGCCGCTGCGACAGCTCACCGAGGCGATCGACAAGATCACCCGTGGGCACGTGTCGAGCCGCCGGGTGGTGGCGATGCTGCGTGAGCGCAGTGATCTTCCGGATCCTCCGGATCCGATTCCGCTTCCGGAAGGCGAGCTGGTGGATCCCGATTCGGGGGTACGGGTGACGCCCGGCTGCCTCACCGCGATAGCCGCCACGACTCCCGCCGCCGCGGCCCGGATAGCCGATCGTCTCGGCCGGTACGCCGACGGCGCCACGCTGGGCGGTGTCCCGCTGACGGCGGCGGCGATGTCCGACGTACGCGAGCGGATTCTCGTGGCCGACAACGAGGCGGGTCTGTTCTCCGGCCGGCTGCGTTCCGACCTGGACCCGGACGGCCGCGGAACTCTCGAGGAGGCACTCGTCGTCGCCGCGGCCACCGAGGCGGTGGACGCGCTGCCGTCCGGCGCCGAGACCGTGGTGCCCGATCGCGGCCGGTCGTTCTCCGGCGGCCAGCAGCAGCGGCTGCGCCTGGCTCGTGCGCTGATCGCCGACCCGGAGGTTCTGGTCCTGGTGGAGCCGACGAACGCGGTGGACGCCTACACCGAGGCGCGGATCGCCGAGCGGCTGCGGGTGGCACGCGCCGGGCGGACCACGGTGATCTGCACCACCAGTCCACTGCTGCTCAGCCGGGCCGACCTCGTCTGCTTCGTCGAGGACGGCCGGGTGGTGGCGGCCGGTCCGCACACCGGGCTGCTGCGCACCGAACCCGGTTATGCCCGGCTGGTGCTGCGCGGCAGCGAGCCGCCGGAGAAGAAGCGCGAGGAAGCCGGCGAGGAGCGGTCGTGAGCCGGTTGCTACCGGTCGCGAGCGCCGCGCAGGCCCGCCGCTACGCACGCGATCTGATCCGCCGGTACCCGGCCCTGTTCCGGGCCACGATCTTCCTGCACGTGGCCGCGGCGGTGGCCGGTCTGGCCGGTCCGCGGCTGCTCGGCGACCTGGTTCAGGGCGTCCACGACGGCGTGCCGATGTCGTCATTGGACCGGCTCGCGCTGACGATCGCCGGGTTCGTGCTGATCCAGGCGGTGCTGATCCGGTTCGCGCATCTGGCGTCGGCCCGGCTGGGGGAGCGAGTGCTGGCCCGGCTGCGGGAGGAGTTCGTCACCCGGGTGCTGGCGCTGCCACTGTCCAGGGTGGAGGCTGCCGGATCCGGCGATCTGCTCACCCGGGCCACGCGCGATGTCGACGCACTGTCCAAATGCGTCCGTTTCGCGGTTCCGGAGACTCTTATCGCGGTCATCACACTCTGTCTCGTGGTGGGCGCTCTGATGCTGGTCAGCCCGGTGTTCGCGGTGCCGCTGCTGATCGGGGTACCGATCATGACGGCCGGGACACGCTGGTACCTGCGGCACGCGCCGGCCGGCTATCTGCGGCAGAACGCCGCCTACTCGGACGTGACCGAGGGACTGACCGAGACGGTGGAGAGTGCCCGGACCGTCGAGGCGCTGGGCCGGCAGCGGCAGCGGATCGACCGTACCGACATCGACCTGCGGCGATCCTGGCGTGCCGAGCGGTTCACGCTCCACCTCCGGACCGTCTGGTGGCCGGTGATCGAGATCAGCTACGTGATGCCGATGGTGCTCACGCTCCTGGCCGGTGGCTGGCTCTATCTGCACGACCGGGTGACGCTGGGCGCCCTCACGGCGGCCGTGATCTACGTGCAGCAGCTGGTCGACCCGCTCGACCGGCTGGTGGGCTGGCTCGACGAGCTGGAGGTGGGGGCGGCGGCGCTGGCCCGCCTCCTCGGCGTCACCGCGGATCCGGTCCCGGCGACCGATGAGGTCTCCCGGCCACGGGACGACCGGATCGAGGTCCGCGACGTGCGGTTCGCCTACGAGCCCGGGCGCGAGGTGCTGCACGGCATCGACCTCGTTCTCGAACCGGGCGAGCGGCTCGCCGTCGTCGGGGTCTCCGGGGCCGGCAAGTCGACGCTAGGCCGCCTGCTTGCCGGCGTGCACCGGCCGACCTCGGGCGATGTCACGGTCGGCGGCGTCCCGCTGGCCGACCTGCCGCCGGACCGGCTGCGCGCCGAGGTCGCCCTGGTCACCCAGGAACACCATGTCTTCATCGGTACGCTGCGCGACAACCTCGCCATGGTCCGGCCGAACGCGCAGGAGGGCGAGATCAGGGCCGCGCTCACCGCGGTGCAGGCTCTCGCTTGGGTGGACGCCCTGCCGGACGGCCTGGACACGCTGGTGGGCACCGGCGGGTACCTGCTGTCGCCGGCGCAGGCGCAGCAGGTGGCGCTGGCCCGGCTGGTGATCGCCGACCCGCACACGCTGGTGCTCGACGAGGCGACCGCGATGCTCGACCCGCGGGCCGCCCGCGATCTGGAGCGGTCGCTCGCGGCGGTGGTCAGCGGGCGGACCGTGGTCGCGATCGCGCACCGGCTGTTCTCGGCGCACGACGCCGACCGGGTGGCGGTGATGGCCGACGGCCGGATCGTCGAACTGGGGTCACACGACGAGCTGGTGGCGGCGGGTGGCGCGTACGCGCGGCTGTGGAACTCGTGGCAGGGCGGTGCCACGAAAAAGGCGCGCCCGGAAGGCGCGCCCTTTCCCTAGCCGTTCTCCGGTCAGAAGCCCGGACCGTGCTGGTGGCCGTGCCCGTGGCCGTGGCTGTGGCCGTGTCCACCGCCGGCGGCCGGAGCGGCCTCGGCCGGCTTCTCCACCACGAGGCTCTCGGTGGTCAGCAGGAGCCCGGCGATCGAGACGGCGTTGGAGACCGCGTTGCGGGTCACCTTCACCGGGTCGATGATGCCGGCCGCGGCCAGGTCGACGTACTCGTCGGTGGCGGCGTTGAGGCCGTGGCCCCAGCCCAGCTCGGCGACCTTGCCCACCACGACGTAGCCGTCGTGGCCGGCGTTCTGCGCGATCCAGCGCAGCGGCTCGACGAGCGCCTTGCGGACGATGCCGACGCCGAGCGCCTCCTCGCCGGTCAGGCCCAGGTTGCCGTCGAGCTCCGAGACGATCTGCGCGAGGGCGGCGCCGCCACCGGGGACGGTGCCTTCCTGCACGGCCGCCTTGGTCGCCGCGATGGCGTCCTCGATGCGGTGCTTGCGCTCCTTCATCTCGACCTCGGTGGCCGCGCCGACCTTGATCACCGCGATGCCGCCGGAGAGCTTGGCCAGCCGCTCCTGAAGCTTCTCGCGGTCCCAGTCGGAGTCGGACGCCTCGATCTCCTTGCGGATCTGGGAGACCCGGTCGGCGACGTCGGAGGAGTTACCGCCACCGTCGACGATGGTGGTGTTCTCCTTGTCGACGACGATGCGCCGGGCGCTGCCCAGCGACTCGAGGCCGACCTGGTCGAGCTTGTAACCGAGCTCGGGAGCGATCAGCTCGCCGCCGGTGGCGATCGCCAGGTCCTGCAGGATCGCCTTGCGGCGGTCACCGAAACCGGGCGCCTTCACCGCGACGACCTTGATGGTCTTGCGCAGCGAGTTGACCACCAGGGTGGACAGGGCCTGACCGTCGACGTCCTCCGCGACGATCAGCAGCGGCTTGCTGGTCTGCAGCACCTTCTCCAGCAGCGGGAGCAGCTCCTCGATGCTGGAGATCTTCTGCGTGGTGAGGAGGATGTGAGCGTCCTCCAGCACCGCCTCCTGCGCCTCGGCGTCGGTCACGAAGTTCGGCGAGATGAAGCCCTTGTCGAACTGGAGACCCTCGGTCACGTCGAGCTCGGTCTGCAGCGCCGAGCCCTCCTCGACGGTGATGACACCGTCGCGACCGACCCGGTCCATCGCCTCGGCGATCAGCTCGCCGATGGTGGCGTCCTGGGCCGAGATGGTGGCCACGTTCGCGATCGCCTTGTGGTCCGCGACCTCGACGGCCTTGGCCAGCAGCGCCTTGGAGACGACCTCGGCGGCCTTGTCCATGCCGCGCTTGAGGCCGATCGGGTTGGCGCCCGCGGTCACGTTGCGCAGGCCCTCGCGGACCAGCGCCTGCGCGAGCACGGTCGCCGTGGTGGTCCCGTCACCGGCGACGTCGTTGGTCTTGGTCGCCACCTCCTTGACGAGCTGGGCGCCAAGGTTCTCGTACGGGTCGGTGAGCTCGATCTCCTTGGCGATGGTGACGCCGTCGTTGGTGATCGTGGGCGCGCCGAACTTCTTGTCCAGGACGACGTTGCGACCGCGCGGACCGAGGGTGACCTTGACCGTGTCGGCGAGGGTGTTGACGCCGTGCTCCAAGAGGTGCCGGGCGTTGTCTGAGAAGCTGAGGATCTTCGCCATGAATGGTCCCTTCACGCACCAGCGCCCTGCCCCGAGCTATCGGAACAGGGCGCAAGCGCAATCAGTTAGGTCTTACTTCTCGATGACCGCGAGGACGTCGCGGGCGGAGAGCACCAGGTACTCCTCGCCGGCGTACTTGACCTCGGTGCCGCCGTACTTCGAGTAGAGGACGACGTCGCCGACCTTCACGTCGAGCGGAACGCGGTTGCCCTTGTCGTCGATCCGGCCGGGGCCGACGGCGAGGACGGTGCCCTCCTGGGGCTTCTCCTTGGCGGTGTCGGGGATCACGATGCCGGAAGCAGTCGTGGTCTCAGCCTCGTTCGCCTGGACCACGATGCGGTCCTCGAGCGGCTTGATCGCAACCTTGGTCGCGGTAGTCACGGGCATACCCTCCTGGGTACAGGTTTCGCCGGCCTTGAACCAGGCCGGTCAATGCCTCATGCCACCGGGCGGGGCCGTCGTCGCGGGTGCCGGTCCGCCTGGTGCCTAACCGCCACGGAGGACCCGGGCGGCTGGCACCCTCATGTTGAGAGTGCTAACGCCGAGACTATTCCGGAACTAGCACTCCGTCAACCAGAGTGCCAACCTGTCACGCCAGGGAGAATGCCTCACGTGACACCTGAGTTGCTGCGACTTCTGCGTACCCCCGAGGGGATGAAAGCCCTGGCCGCGGCGGCCGAGGTGGCCGGCGGGGAGCCGCTCGCCGCGGCCTCGGCCCTGCGGGCCGGGGGCTTCGGCGCGGAACTCGCCGCGGCCGCCTTGACCCAGGCTAGTTTGCGGGAACGCGCCGCGATGAAGTTCGGCCAGGTAGCCGCCGGGATGTTCTTCACCCGTGCCGGTCTGGAGCAGGCGACCCGTGCCGTGGTCGCCGACCGGCGTGCGGCCCGGCTCGCCGCGGCCGGCGTCCGGACGCTCGCGGACCTCGGGTGCGGCCTGGGCGCCGACGCGCTGGCCGCGGCCCGGCACGGCATCGCGGTGCACGCCGTGGACGCCGATCCCACCACCGCCGCGATGGCCGCGGCGAACGCCGAGGCGGCCGGTCTCGCCGATCGGATCACGGTCGAGTGCGCCGATGCCACGACGGTGCCCGTGGAGCGCTACGACGCGGTCTTCGCCGACCCGGCCCGGCGTCAGGCCGGTCGTGGCCGGGTGTTCGACCCGAAGGCGTACTCGCCGCCGTGGGACTTCATCGCCGCCCTGCCCCGGCGGGTGCCGCGCACGGTGCTGAAGCTCGCGCCCGGCATCGACCACGGGCTGCTGCCGCCGGGCGCCGAGGGGGAGTGGGTGAGTGTCGGCGGCGACCTGGTCGAGGCGGCCTTCTGGTGCGGCCCGCTTGCGGAGGTGCCACGACGGGCCGTACTGCTGGGTCCGAACTCGGTTTTAACCGGGGCCGGCAACAAATCGGCTGGGGTCGGGCCGGTCGGGGCGTGGATCTACGACCCCGATCCGGCGGTGGTCCGGTCCCATCTGGTGGCCGAGTTCGCCGAGTCGGTCGGCGGGCGGCTGGCCGATCCGCAGATCGCCTACGTCTACACCGACGACCCGGTGGATACGCCGTTCGCCCGGCGACTCGGTGTGACCGAGGTCCTCCCGTTCTCGCTGAAACGGTTGCGGGCCCTGCTGCGCGAGCGCGGCGTCGGGGTGCTGGAGATCCGTAAACGGGGTTCCGCGCTGGTGCCCGATCAGCTCCGCAAGGACCTGCGGCTGTCCGGTCCGAACACGGCGGGGCTCGTGCTGACGCGTGTCGAGGGGGCACCGGTCGCGTTGCTGACCACCTCGGCGATGTAGTTTGCGCGCATGGCCAAGAAAGCGGCCGGTACGCCGGCCACCGTCTTGCTGAACACGGAGCGGGTGGCGCACGCCCTGCATCCGTACGAGGTGTCCCCGGACTCCCCCAACTACGGGGCGCTGGTTGCCGAGGCGCTGGGTGTCGCGCCCGAGCGGCTGTTCAAGACCCTCGTGGCCGAGGTGGACGGCAGCCTCGTGGTGGGCGTCGTGCCGGTCACCGGCGACCTCGACCTGAAGGCGCTGGCGTCCGCTGCCGGGGGCAAGCGGGCCGCGCTGGCCGACCGCGCCGCGGCCGAGCGCAGCAGCGGTTACGTGCGGGGCGGGATCAGCCCGCTGGGACAGCGCAGGCGACTCCCCACCGTGATCGACGACTCCGCCTCCGGGCTCGATCGGATGTACGTATCAGCGGGCCGCCGTGGTCTCCAGGTGTCGCTCGCCCCGGCCGATCTGATCAGGCTGACCAGTGCGATCGTCGCGCCGATCCGTGCGGCCGCATCCTAGTACAGGCGGATAAAAGTCTGTTCTTCGGGTTTCCGCCCACTTTCGGCGCCCGGACTACTTAGCGTTACTTCATGGACATCGTCGGGCCATCCCGCGTCGCCTTGCGGCGACCTGGGGGAACGGCCGTGTTGCCGGATTGTTATCCCTCGTTACGAGATAGACCATCGTTGCCGCTTGTGTTCTCGGCCACCATGGGAATACGTTGCCGGGCACAACAAACCGGTTCCTGATCCATCGGCACCACGGGCAGCAGCGGTTCTCCCAGACACTGCTGTCCTGATTAATCCGAATAAGGCTCCGGATTACCCCCCGAAAGGACATAAGCGATGCGTAAGGGAATGTTCGCCCTTGCCGCGGCCGGCCTTCTGGCCACCGGAACCATGGCGGCCTGTGGCACCGAGAGCGACAGCGGCTCCGGCGACACCGGCTCGGGCAAGTCCTCGGTCGGCAAGGTCGGCGTGATCCTGCCCGACACCAAGAGCTCGGCCCGCTGGGAGACGGCGGACCTGAAGTACCTGACCGAGGCCTTCAAGGCCGCGGGCGTCGAGGCGGAGATCAAGAACGCGCAGGGCGACAAGGCCTCGTTCCAGACCATCGCCGACGGCATGATCCAGAGCGGCGTCAAGGTCCTGATGATCGTCAACCTGGACTCGGGCACCGGCAAGAACGTGCTGGACAACGCCAAGAAGGCCGGTATCGCGACGATCGACTACGACCGTCTCACGCTGAACGGCGGCGCGAACTACTACGTCTCCTTCGACAACGTCGAGGTGGGCAAGCTCCAGGGTCAGGGCCTGATCGACTGCCTGGCCGAGAAGAAGGTGACCAAGCCGGTCATCTCCTACCTCAACGGCTCGCCGACCGACAACAACGCCACCCTGTTCAAGGAGGGCTACGACTCGGTCCTCAAGCCGAAGTTCGACTCCCAGGAATTCATCAAGGGCCCGGACGACTCGGTGCCGGACTGGGACAACGCCAAGGGCGGCACGATCTTCGAGCAGCAGCTCACCAAGGACAAGAAGATCACCGGTGTTCTCGCGGCCAACGACGGCCTCGGCAACGCGGCCATCGAGGTCCTGAAGACCAACAAGCTCAACGGCACCGTCCCGGTCACCGGCCAGGACGCCACCGTTCAGGGCCTGCAGAACATCCTCGCCGGCGACCAGTGCATGACCGTCTACAAGGCGATCAAGAAGGAGGCCAACGCGGCCGCCGAGCTGGCCATCGCGCTGGCGAAGGGTGAGAAGCCGACCACGGCCACCCAGACCGTGACCGACCCGGAGTCGAAGCAGCCGGTCCAGTCGGTGCTGCTCAAGCCGGAGGCCATCACCAAGGCGAACGTCAAGACGGTCGTCGACGACGGCTTCGTGACCAAGGCCGAGCTCTGCACCGCCGCGTTCGAGAAGGCCTGCACCGAAGCGGGCATCAGCTGATCCCTCAGCAACACCGTTGAATCCGGCGACGGCGCCGCTCACGTCACCTCGTGGGCGGCGCCGGAGTCGATTCAACGGCCCGAAACGGTCGGTCACCGAACGAAGGAGAAACATCCGTGGCCGCGACACCCCTACTGGAACTGCGCGGGATCGACAAGAGCTTCGGTCCCGTCCAGGTGCTGCACGATGTCGGCCTCAGCGTCTACCCCGGAGAGGTCACCGCGCTGGTCGGTGACAACGGTGCCGGTAAGTCGACCCTGGTCAAGTGCATCAGTGGCATCTACACGATCGACGCGGGCACGGTGACCTTCGACGGCAAGCAGGTCGCGATCCACAGCCCGCGGGACGCTTCCGAGCTCGGCATCGAGGTCGTCTACCAGGACCTCGCGCTCTGCGACAACCTGGACATCGTCCAGAACATGTTCCTCGGTCGCGAGAAGAAGAGCGGCATCGTGCTCGACGAGCCGACCATGGAGCAGATGGCCGGCGAGACCCTGGCCAGCCTCTCCGTGCGGACCGTCAAGTCGCTGCGCCAGCTCGTCGCCAGCCTCTCCGGCGGCCAGCGGCAGACCGTGGCGATCGCCAAGGCCGTGCTCTGGAACAGCCGCGTGGTCGTCCTCGACGAGCCGACCGCCGCGCTGGGTGTGGCACAGACCGCCCAGGTGCTGGAGCTGGTCCGCCGGCTGGCTGACAACGGTCTCGGCGTGGTGCTCATCTCGCACAACATGAACGACGTCTTCGCGGTGTCCGACCGGATCGCCGCGCTCTACCTGGGCCGGATGGCCGCGCAGGTGAAGGCGAGCGACGTCACCCACGCGCAGGTCGTCGAGCTGATCACCGGCGGTCGCAGCGGCAACCTGGGCCTCCCGCCGGAGAAGCCCACCGACTTCGTCGACATCACGCCGGGAGTCCAGAAGTGAGCACCACGACCCTCGAGACCGCCGGTGGCGTCAAGGTCGTCAAGCCGACCGTCGCCAGCCACATCCGGGACTACATCGGCCGGATCCGCGGCGGTGACCTCGGTGCCCTGCCCGCCGTCCTGGGCCTGGTCATCCTCGTCCTGATCTTCGGCTCGGCCCGGAGTGACACGTTCTTCAGCGCCGGCAACTTCGCCAACCTGTTCAACCAGGCCGCCGGCGTCACGATGATCGCGATGGGCCTGATCTTCGTCCTGCTGCTGGGCGAGATCGACCTCTCCGCCGGTTTCGCCGCCGGCGTCTGCGGTGCGGTCATGGCGATCCTGCTGACCGAGAAGGGCTACTCCGAGCCGGTCGCGCTCGCCGCCGCCCTCGGCTCGGGCGTCGTGATCGGTCTGCTGCTCGGCTTCCTGGTCTCCAAGGTCGGCATCCCGTCCTTCGTCGTGACGCTGGCCGCCTTCCTCGCCTTCCAGGGTGTTCTGCTGAACATCCTGGGTGAGGGCAAGAACATCTCCATCCCGGACGGCTTCATCAAGTCGCTCAACAAGGACAGCCTCTCGGTCACCTGGAGCTGGGTCCTGGCGATCGCGGCGGTGGTGATCTTCGCGCTGGTCCAGTTCATGCGGTACCGCGGCCGGGCCAAGCGCAATCTGGTCAACGAGCCGATCGGCATCATCCTGCTCCGGGTCGGCGGCCTCGCCGCGCTGATCCTGATCTCGACCGCGATCCTGACCCAGGAGCGGGCCATCAACCCCGTGATCGCCTCGCTGAAGGGTGTCCCGATCGCGGCGCCGGTGATCGGCGGCTTCCTGGTGCTCTGGACCTTCGTGCTCAGCCGCACCTCGTACGGCCGGCACGTCTACGCGGTCGGCGGCAACGCCGAGGCCTCCCGCCGGGCCGGTATCCCGGTCGACCGGATCCGCATCTCGGTCTTCGTGATCGGCTCGTTCATGGCCGCGGTCGGCGGCGTCATGCTGGTCAGCCGGGCCGGCTCGGTCGACCCGAACACCGGTGGCAGCAGCACCCTGCTGTACGCGGTCGGAGCCGCGGTCATCGGCGGTACCAGCCTCTTCGGCGGCAAGGGCAAGATCATCCACGCCGTGATCGGTGGCGCGGTGATCGCGGTCATCGACAACGGCATGTTCCTCATGGACTTCTCGTCCGGTACCCGTTACATGTTCACCGGTGTGATCCTGCTGATCGCCGCCGGCGTCGACGCACTGGCCCGGCGCCGCGCGGCGGCGACCGGGAACCGGTAGCCGGAACGCGATGAGACTGCCGACCAGGCGGGGGACGGGACGCTGATGCGGGCCGGCCCGAGTCAGGAAGAGGTACGTAAGCACAACCTCGGGACGCTGTTGCGCTACGTCCACATGCACGGCGCGACGTCCCGGGCTGAGCTGACCACCCGGCTCGGCCTCAACCGCAGCACCATCGGCGCGCTCACCGCCGACCTGATCGGCGCGGGCCTCGTCAGCGAGGCGGCACCACGCGAAACCGGCCGGGCCGGACGACCGTCACTGGTCGTCCGGCCCGAGTCGGGACGGGTGTACGCCTACGCGCTCAGCATCGAGGTGGACCGCCTGCGGGCCGCCAGGGTCGGACTCGGCGGCCGCATCCTGGAGCAGTACGAGACCGAGCGCCCCCGCGGCATGAACGCCGGCGAGGCGGTCCGCCCGCTGGCCCGCTTCGTCCGCACGATGCGCTCCGGCGTGCCCGACGACGGCCGGTGCGTGGGCAGCGCCGTCGCCGTGGCCGGCATGGTGCGCCGCGAGGACGGGCTGATCCGGTTGTCCCCGACGATCGGCTGGGTGGACGAGCCGATCGGTGAGTCGCTGCGGTCCGAGCTCGACGAGTTCGGCCCGCTCAGTGTCGGCAATCACGCCGACGTGTGCGCCCTCGCCGAGCACGCCCGCGGCGCCGCGGTGGGCTCGGACAACGTCATCTACCTGTACGGCGACGTCGGCGTGGGTGCCGGCATCGTGGCCGGCGGCCGCCGGGTGCACGGGCACGGCGGTTACGGCGGCGAGGTCGGCCACATGGTCGTCAACCCGTACGGACGCCCGTGCAGCTGTGGCTCGCGAGGCTGCTGGGAGACCGAGATCGGCGAGCACGCGCTGCTGCGCCTGGCCGGCCGTGCCGATCGCAGCGGTGGCGAGGCCGTCCTCGCCGTAGTGGACGCCGCGATGCGCGGGGACAGCTCCGCCCAGCACGCGTTGCGGCAGGTCGGCGACTGGATCGGGTTCGGCGTCGGCAACCTGGTCAACATCTTCAACCCGGAGGTCGTGATCTTCGGCGGTACGCTGCGCGACGTCTACCTCGGTGCCGCGGCGCAGATCCGCAGCCGGCTCAACGCGGTGGGACTGCCCGCCTGCCGGGAGCACGTCCGCCTGCGCACCCCGGAGCTCGGTGCCGACGCGGCCCTGATCGGTGCCGCCGAACTCGCCTTCGAGAATCTGCTCGACGATCCGCTCGTGTCCTGATCAGAGGCCACATCGCGACCGTCGTGATTGGGCGTTGAGGGCGAAGATCTATGCTGCCCGCCATGCCCCCGCGTCAACCGGTCCTGGACCCGGCCGCGGCGTACCCGAGAATCAACGCACTGCGGACCGCCCTGGACTCCGGGGACTGGCCGGAGTGCCGGTCGGTTCTCGACGCCGCCGAGCCGGTGGAGCGCACCGAGCTGACGATGATCGCTTTCGGTGAGACGGGCCTGGAGACGTTCCTGCGCGGTGTGCTGACCGGGGATCCCGGTGACGGCGCTGCAGGTGCCCTGCTCGGTCAGCATCTGATCGGAGCGGCCTGGCGTATCCGTACCGCCGCCCGGTCCGAACAGGTCAGTCGCGAGCGCCTCGCCGCTTTCACCGAAGGCCTCGAAGTGGCCGAACGGCTGCTCGTCGACGCCGCCGCTCGCAGCCCGCACGACCCGGCCATCTGGACGGCCCGCCTGATCACCGCCCGCGGCCTGCGGCTGGGCCGGTCCGAGGCGCGCCGCCGTTACGACCGGCTCGCCGCGATCGATCCGCACCACCTGCCCGGCCAGTGGCAGTTCCTGCAGCAGCTGTGCCCCAAGTCCGGGGGTGTCTGGGCGCTCGCGCACACCTTCGCCGGGGAGACCGCCGCGGCCGCGCCGCCCGGATCGTTCGACCCGGTCCTGGTCGCCGAGGCGCACCTCGAGCACTGGCTGGAGGAGCACGGGCGCAGTGCCGCAGCGGGCCGCCGCTACCTGAGCGCCGGCCCGGTCCGCGACGAGCTGAACGAGGCCGCCGACCGTTCGGTGCGGCACCCCGCCTTCCGGCGGACTCATGGATGGGTACGGGTGACGAGCACCTTCGCGATGGCGTTCGCCCTTCTCGACGACCGTCCGGCGGCTGCCGCGCTGTTCACGGCGCTGGGCGATCTCGGCTCCGACCGCCCGTGGGACTACCTCGGCGATCCGGGTCCGACGATCGTGAAGTACCGGAAACGCGCGGGGGGAGGCGGCACATGAGGCGGCTGGAGGTCGACGGTCTGCCGGCGGTGCTCGCCCCGGTGAGCGGCCCGACCCACGCCGGCCTGGTCTTCCGGGTCGGCACCGCGGACGAGCCATTGGCCCGGCGCGGTATCACGCGGCTGGTCGAACGCCTGGTGACCAACGGTCGTGGCGGATTGGTCGGACCCGAGCACACCTACTTCCACGTGCAGGGCTCGGCCGCCGCGATCACCGAGTATCTGGCCGGGGTGTGCGAGGCGCTGCGCGATCCGCCGACGCAACGGCTGGCCGCCGCCCGCGAGCGGGCCGGCCGTGCCGAACGCGACCCCCTGCCCATGTGGCGGCACGGTGCCCGGGGCTTCGGTGCGGCCAGCTATCCCGAATGGGCCCTGCCCGGTCTCACCGAGGACGATCTGCGTGAGTGGATCACCCGCTACTTCACCAGGGAGAACGCGGCGCTCTGGGTGGCCGGCGACGAGGTGCCCGAGGGCCTCGCGCTGGATCTGCCGTCCGGTGAGCGGCGACCCGCTCCGGCGGCTGCCACGACGCTGCCCGTCACGCCGGCCTTCTTCCCGGGCGAGACACCCGGCGTGGTCGCCTGGGACACGGTGGTACGCCGTGGGCCGCACGCCGCGGTTTTCGCCAACGTCCTGGAACGCCGCATGCTCGACGAGCTGGGCGGCACCGGGCGGGCCCGCACCGAGTACGTGATCCGCTGCGACGGCACGGCCCGGATCGCCGCGGTGGCCGAGGTGCCGCCGGATCAGCAGGAGGCGGCACTCGGCGGGCTGGTCGACGTGCTGGCCGCCGTGCGGGCCGGGCGCATCGACCCCGACGAGGTGGCGGCCGTGGTCAAGCTGACCTGTACGGGCCTGCGCGAGTCCGAGTCGCGCGGCGCCCGCCTGCCCGGTCAGGCGTTCAGTCTGCTGGCCGGGCGGGAGGTGCAGAGCCTCGAGGAGGCACTGGCCGAGGTGCGCGCGGTCACCGTCGCCGACGTGGCGGTGGTCGCGAGTGAGGCGTACGACTCCGGGCTTCTGATGACCCCGCCCGGCGGCACCGCGGGCTGGGCCGGGTACGCCGCTGCCCCCGCCATGTCGGAGACCGTGCTGGCGGGCCGGACGCACCGCGGCCGCGGGAACCGGACGATCCGCCTGATCAGCGGCGACGAGGGCGTCAGCGTGACCGGCCCGGACGTGGTGGCCTCGGTCGGCTGGGAGTCGTGCGTCGCGATGCTGGCCTGGCCGGACGGCGCCCGGCACCTGATCGGCGAGGACGCCGTGGTGGCCCGGATCGAGCCGTCTCTCTTCCGTGGCGCCGACCGGGTGGTGCGCGAGGCCGACGCCCGCGTACCGCAACGCCTGCGGATCGAGATGCCACCCCGCGACCGCGATCGCATCCCGCGGCCGGAGCCCGCGCCCCGGACAGGAGCCGGGCGCCTCTACGCCACGCTGACCGTCAGCGGACTGTTCGTACTGTTCTTCGTCGCGGGCGCCGTCTGGGCGCTCATCCGGCTGCTCACCGGCCTCGGCGACACACGTGAGGACGCGCTGGCGCTGGCCGGCAGCCTGGCGTTCGGGGCCTTCTGCGCCCGGTACTGCTGGATCGCCGCGCGCGATCTCGGGTCCCTGAGAAAGGGCCCGCACCACGGGTGACGGCCATCTATAGTGCGCGCCATGATCGGATCCACCGACGTGGTGCTCGACCGGGCCGCCGCGTACCCGGAGATCGCCGGACTCCGGGCGGCGCTGCGGCGCCGTGACTGGCCGGCCTGCCGGGCGCTGATCGACCGATTGGAGCCGTCTGCCCGCAGCGCGGCGCTGCTCGAGTGCGGTGACGAGCAGGACGCCGAACCGTTCCTGCGCGGCGTGCTGAACGCCGATCCGGCGGATCCGGCCGCGACCGCGCTGCTCGGCCACCATCTGATCAAGCTGGGCTGGCGGATCCGCACCGGCTACGCCGCCGAGCACGTGAGCCGCGGCCAGGCCCAGCAGTTCCGCGACCGGCTCCGCAGGGCCGAACTGCTCCTGATCGACGGCGCCGCCCGGCACCCGGGGGACCCGGCGATCTGGACCGCCCGACTGCTCACCGCGCGTGGGCTGGAACTGGGCCTGGCCGAGACCCGGCGCCGGCTCGACCGGGCGCTGGCCGCCCAGCCGAACCATCTGCCCGCTCAGCTGCAGTTCCTGCAGAGCGCCTGCCCGAAGTGGGGCGGCACCTGGGACCTCGTTCACGGGTTCGCCCGCGACGCCGCGGCCGCCGCACCGCCGGGCTCGCCGCACGGGTTGCTGGTCGTCCACGCGCACATCGAGCACATTTTCGGCGACGACGGGACCGACGTCTTCCGCTATCTGTCGAACGACGCGATCCGGGCCGAGATCTACGAGGCGGCACACCGGTCGGTCTGGCATCCGGAGTTCCGGCGCGACCACGGCTGGCTCCAGGCGCTCAACGCGTTCGCCCTGATCTTCACGATGCTCGACGACCGGCGGTCCGCCGCCACCGTGTTCACCGCGCTCGGCGACCTGGCCGACGAGTACCCGTGGAACCAGGTCGGGGCCGACGTGCCGGTCCAGGTCCTCCAGGCCCGCGCGTGGGCGTACGAGGGAGAGTCATGATCATTCGGCAGGAGGTCGACGGCATCCCCGCGCTGATCGCGCCGACCAACGGACCGATGCACGCCGGCCTGGCGTTCCGGGTCGGGTTCGCCGACGAGCCACTGGCCCGGCGCGGGATCACGCACCTCATCGAGCATCTGGCGCTGTACTCGTTCGGTGTGGCCGACTACCACTACAACGGTGCCACCGGCGTCGAGCACACCTACTTCCACATGCAGGGCGCCGAGGCCGACATCGTCGCCTTCCTCAACGGGGTCTGCTCCGGGCTTCGTGACCTGCCGATGCACCGGCTGCCGGTCGAGAAGGAGATCCTGCGCACCGAGGAGAGCAGCCGCGGCGAGTCGCCGGCCGAGCGCCTGGCCCTGTGGCGGCACGGCGCCCGCGACCACGGCATGCCCGGTTACCCGGAGTGGGGGCTCCACGGCCTCACCCCCGACGACCTGCGCTCCTGGGTTGCCCGCTACTTCAACCGGGGCAACGCGGTGCTCTGGATCGCCGGACCCGGCGTGCCCGCCGGTCTCCGGCTCGATCTGCCGGACGGTACGCGCCAGGTGGTCCCGGCTCCTTCTTCCACTCTTCCGGTACGCCCTGCGTACTTCACCGGTGACTCGAACGTCGTCGCCTGGGACGCCGTGGTGAAGCGCGGTGCCGCCGCCGCGGTCTTCGCCGACGTGCTGAAACGGATGATGTTCCGCTCGCTGCGTCAGGAGGGCGGCCTGTCGTACAACGTTCTGACCGACTACACGCCCCGCGCCGACGGCCGGGCCGTGATCATGGCGGTCGCCGACGCGCTGCCCGAGAAGCAGGACGCCGTGCTCGGCGGTTTTGTCGACGTGCTGGCCGCGGCCCGGCTCGGCATGATCGACGAGTCCGAGGTGACCGCGGTCGTCAACCAGCGCCGGGACGAGATGAGGCACGCCGACGCGGCCGGTGGCCGGCTGCCGGGCCAGGCGTTCAACCTGCTCGACGGCCGACCGCTGCAGAGTCTCGAGGAGGCGCTGGCCGAGCTGGACGCGGTCACCCGCGGTGACGTCGCCGCGATCGCCGCCGACGCCTGCGCCGACGGGCTGCTGATGACCCCCGGTGACAACGAGGCCGACTGGGCCGGGTTCGCCGAGGCGCCGTCGGAGTCCGAGAACCTGGTGGACGGCATCGTCTACCGGTCGATCGGCGACTCGGCCCCGCGGCTGACCGCCGGTGAGAAGGGCCTCAGCATGACTCGGATGAACTCGGCCGTCACCGTGCTCTTCGACGAGTGTGCGGCGGTCCTGGCCTGGCCGGACGGCGGCCGGATCTTCATCGGGAACGACGCGGTGCAGGTACGGGTCGAACCGGCCCTCTACCCGGACGGGCACGCCGTGGTGGTGGCGCTGGACGCCCGGGTCCGGCCGGAGTTGCGGGTCACGATGCCGCCCCGCGATCCGGAACGGATACCCCGCCCACCGGCGTCCACGACGGACACGGGGAGCGGATCGGCGCTGTCCCGGGTGTTCCGGCGGATCAGAGGACGCTGAGAAGCGTGCACGATGGTGGGGTGAAGGCAACGATCAGACCCGGGTTGGCCGGGGTTGCGGCGGCCGCGGTGGCGCTCGGCGTCGCCGAGCTGTTCGCCGTCGTGACCGGTGCGCGGTCGGCTCCCCTCGTGGCGGTCGGCGGCGTGGTGGTCGACCATGTGCCGGCTCCCGTGAAGGACTTCGGCATAGCCGTCTTCGGGGTGCACGACAAAACCGCCCTGATCATCGGTACGGCCGTGCTGCTCGCCGCCTACGCCTACGTGGTCGGCGTGCTGGCCCGGCGGCGATGGGCACTGGCGGTCGGCGGGATCGCACTGTTCGGGCTGGTCGGCGCGCTGGCGGCGGTGACCCGTCCGGGAGCGGGGGCGGCCTCGGTGGTTCCGTCGGTCGCCGGGGCCCTGGTGGCCGTGGCGGTGCTGCGGCACCTGCGCGACCGGGCGGTCGCGGCCGAAATCGACGGGAGCGGCACGGAGACGTACGAGATGGAGGAAGGTCGTCGCCGTTTCGTCCGTGACCTCGGGATCGTTGCCGCGGCCACGGCAGCCGCCGGGATCGGTGGCCGGATGCTCGCCTCACGCCGCACGGTGACCACGGCCCGCGCCGACATCGTCCTGCCGCCCGCCACCGAGTCGGCGCCGCCGCTGCCGCCCGCGGTGAACGCGCCCGGCGCGGTGCCCTACGTGACGCCCAACCGACGCTTCTACCGGATCGACACGGCCCTGGTCACGCCGCAGGTGGACCCGGACTCGTGGACTCTGCGGATCCACGGGATGGTTCGCAACCCGATCACGATCACCTGGGCCGAGCTGCTGAAACGACCGATGGTCGAGCGGTATGTGACTCTCGCCTGCGTCTCGAACGAGGTGGGCGGTGACCTGATCGGCAACGCGCTCTGGCTGGGCACCCCGATCAAGGCCCTGCTCGACGAGGCCGGCCCGCTGCCCGAAGCGGATCAGGCGGTGCAGCGCTCGTCGGACGGCTGGACGTGCGGCACGCCGACCGCGGTACTGCGTGACGGACGGGACGCGCTGCTCGCGATCGGGATGAACGGTGAGCCACTGCCGGTCGCGCACGGCTTCCCGGCCCGGATGGTCGTTCCCGGACTGTACGGCTACGTCTCCGCCTGTAAGTGGATCACCGAGATCGAGCTGACCCGGTTCTCCGACTTCGACGCCTACTGGGTGCCGCGCGGTTGGTCGGCGCAGGCCCCGGTGAAGACCCAGTCCCGGATCGACACCCCGCGCGACGGTGCCCGGAAGCCGGCCGGCACGGTCACGGTCGCCGGAGTCGCATGGGCGACACATCGGGGGATCGCCAAGGTCGAGGTGCAGGTGGACGACGGTCCGTGGCAGACCGCGGACCTTGCTCCGGCGGTCTCCGCGGACACCTGGCGGCAGTGGAGTCTGACCTGGGCCGCCTCCGCCGGGCGGCACACCCTTCGGGTACGTGCGACCGATCTCGATGGGGTGACGCAGACACCTCTGGAGGTACCACCGGCGCCGGACGGCGCCACCGGGCTGCACCAGGTGACAGTCGACGTCGGCTAGTTGAAAGCCGCACTTTCGGTCCGACTCGCGGATGCAAGTCGCTCATACGGTGGCTTGCATGTCCACCAATGCGGTTGAAGAACCGCTGAACCACTCGACACGGCCCTCTTCGGAGGACCGTGCCGGAAGCCGTGTGGTGATGCCGCGTGCCGGACGGCGTCAGGCAGCAGGCGCCTGCCGTTGCGCCGGTACCGCCGTCTTGTGGGGCCGGCCGAGGCGTGCCTCGAGCCGTAGCAGGTCGACCCGTCCGTGACGATCGGCAAGGTCCTCCCAGCCGACCGCGAGCAGCCGCAGCCGCTCCGATTCGCTGAAACCTCCCCACACGCCGTACGGCTCGCGAACGGCGAGGGCGTGCGCGGCACACTCCGCCCGGACCGGGCAGACGCCGCACATGGACTTCGCCTTGGACTCGCGGCGATTGCGGGACGACCCGCGCTCGCCGTCGGGGTGGAAGAACTGTGCACTGTCCCGGCCCCGGCAGAGGCCCAGTCTCTGCCAATCCCAGAGATCGGCGATGGGACCGGGCAGCCTGCGAACGTTCGACATCAACACCCTCCTCCCGCGCGGCACCGCGGAGCGTTCGTCGTGAGGGGCCTGGAAACGGCCTTTCGCCGGTGTACCCAAGCAACCCCCGGCTCACACGCACCATGTCGATGTCTTCGCGAGCGGTATGGCAAAGGGGTGGCAAGTCATACCTTTCTTTCCCGTTTTTTCCATCTAAAGCGCGTAATGCTGCGGCCCTCGCGTGATCTCCTCTGAGAGAGAAGGAGGATCACTGTGCGTACCGTCCTCGTGTGCGTCCGAACCCCGCTGGCGGCCCAAACCGTCGCGTCGACCGCGGCCCGGCTCGGCATGACCGGCGTCGTCCGGACCGCGGTCAGCGAGACCGAGGCCATGATCCGACTGGCGGAACGGCCCGCCGAAGTGGTCCTGGCCGACACCGCCGTGACCCGGCCCGACAGCGTCGGTTTCACCCGGCGCGTACTAGCCCGCGCCCCGCAGGCACAGGTGGTGCTCTTCGGGGCTGAAGATCCGCGGGTCGCCGCGGCGGCGGTCGCCGCCGGTGCCCGCGGCGTGATCCGCGGCGTCGAGCACGACCTGGTCAGCGTCGTGGCGAAGGCGCTGCTCCTGCTGCTGTTGCCGGTACGCCCGCAGGGCATGCCGATCAACGGCGCCAACGCGCAACCGGCCACCGTGGCCGGCGGCGTGCGCAACAACAACTCCCCAGCGGCCCGGGGTCAGTACCAGCAGGGGCCTGGCGGCATCGGTGTACACAACGCGGCCGCGGTGCCGGCGATGCTCGGCCCCAACGCGCCGATGGTTCCGTCGCAGCGTGGCGACGCACCGATCGACCCGGCCACCGGGCGGCCGATGGTGGCCTGGCCGGGCAACGAAGGCGGTGTCGGTATGGCCGACGCGCAGCCGGCGGGGCGGCGGCTCACGCTCACCGAACGCGAGCTCCAGGTGCTGCGGGGGATGGCGGACGGGAAGAGCAACGCGGAGATCGGGCGGGAGCTGTTCGTCTCCGAGGACACCGTCAAGACACATGCTCGGAGGCTGTTCCGGAAGCTTGGGGCCCGGGACCGGGCACATGCCGTGGCTGCGGGGTTCCGGGCTGGGCTGGTGGCTTAGCGACTGGCGGGCGGGGTCGACCGGGCGGCGCCCGGGTCACCTCGGTGCTGGAGGTGAGCCGGGCAGGTCACCTCGGGGGCTGAGGGGGTGTTGGGACGCTCGGCCGGTGGGCCCGGTTGGCGGCTTGGTCACCGAGCTGTGCTTGATTGCTCCGCTTCGCTCAGCGGCAAAATGCCTTGTAACCGGTGATGAGGCAGGCGATTTCCCGCCACCCGGCAAACCCCGCTGGGCGTCGGCAAATCGACTGCCTCATCACCGGCGGCATTTTGCGGGTGGTTACGTGGCTCCGTGCGCACTGAAAAAGTACGGGTACCTGCGCGGGGCGGCGTGACTGCGTACGCCTGGGTCAGCCCTTAGGTTTCGGCCTTTGCCTTTGGCCTCTTGTTTTCAGGGGGTTTCGTCGTCTGAGCCCTCTGTGAGGGTGTCGTGTACTCCGTCGGCGTAGCCTCGGGCGTACTCCCAGGTGACGTAGTGGTCGGGGTCGGGGTCGTAGGCCGGCTCGTGGACCCGTGGGCGGCCGCTGCTCAGCAGGTGGCGCAGATTGCCCCTGAGCAGGTCCCAGTCGAAGTAGTGCGGCTCGTGGCAGTCCTCGCACTCGATCACCAGCCCGCGGATGCCCGTCGGGCTGAGCAGCGCCTGGTAGATCTCCAGGTCGGAGAGGTCCTCCAGGACGTCCTGCCGCTCTTCCTCGGTCAGCGGTTCGGACTCGGCGTCCTCGTTGAGGTCGTCGAGCTCGGCGGCCGGGTCGGTCGGGTCGCCGTTGAACGGGTCGATGGGCTCATCTTGCACCCCCATACCGTACTCACCTCCCGAGCGAGTGTGCTGGCCCGCACGTTCTGTCCGCCGCCCGGGTGCCCCGTCCGGGATGGGTAGGATGATGAACTCCGCCTCTTCTCTAGGGAATGATCTGTGGAAACTGACAGCGCTCGCACCGTTCCTCTCGGCCTCACGTTCGACGATGTGCTGTTGCAGCCAGGCGAGTCGGACGTCGTTCCGAGCCGGGTCAACACGGTCACGCGTCTGACCCGCAACGTCGAGCTCACGATCCCGCTGCTCTCCGCGGCGATGGACACGGTGACCGAGGCGCGCATGGCGATCGCCATGGCGCGCGAGGGCGGCATCGGCGTGCTGCACCGCAATCTCTCCGCGGAGGATCAGGCGGCCCAGGTCGACCTGGTGAAGCGTTCCGAGTCCGGCATGATCACCAACCCGATCACCTGCAGCCCCGAGGACACCCTGGGCCAGGTCGACGCGCTTTGCGCGAAGTATCGGATCTCCGGCGTCCCGGTGGTCGACGGCGAGGGCAAGCTCGTCGGGATAGTGACCAACCGTGACATGCGCTTCGTCACCGACGCGAGCGTCAAGGTGCGCGACGTGATGACCAAGTCTCCGCTGATCACCGCGCCGGTCGGGGTGAGCAAGGCGGACGCGCTCGACCTGCTGCGCCGCCACAAGGTGGAGAAGCTGCCGCTGGTCGATGAGACGGGCCGGCTCCGCGGTCTCATCACCGTGAAGGACTTCACCAAATCCGAGCAGTACCCGGACGCGACCAAGGACGAGCAGGGCCGTCTGCGGGTGGCTGCCGCCGTCGGTGTCGGCGACGACTCCTACAAGCGGGCCCGCGGCCTGATCGACGCCGGTGTCGACGTGATCATCGTGGACACCTCGCACGGTCATCAGCGCCAGGTGCTCGACATGATCGCCCGGCTCAAGAAGGACACCGTCACCGACATCGTCGGCGGCAACGTGGCGACCTACGCGGGCGCCAAGGCGATGGTCGAGGCGGGTGCCGACGCGGTCAAGGTCGGTGTCGGCCCCGGCGCGATCTGCACCACCCGGATCGTCGCGGGCGTCGGTGTGCCGCAGATCACGGCGATCATGGAGGCGGCCCGTGCCTGCAAGCCGGCCGGCGTCCCGGTGATCGGTGACGGCGGTATCCAGTACAGCGGCGACATCGCCAAGGCCCTGGTGGCCGGTGCCAACGCGGTGATGCTCGGCGGTCTGCTGGCCGGCTCCGAGGAGAGCCCCGGTGAGCTGATCTTCGTGAACGGCAAGCAGTTCAAGTCCTACCGCGGCATGGGCTCGCTCGGTGCCATGCAGTCCCGCGGCCAGGCCAAGTCGTACTCCAAGGACCGCTACTTCCAGCACGACGTGCCGGAGGAGAAGCTGGTTCCGGAGGGCGTCGAGGGCCAGGTTCCCTACCGCGGCCCGCTGTCCCGAGTGGTCGGCCAGCTGGTCGGCGGCGTCCGGCTCGCGATGGGTTACGCCGGTGCGGAGACCATCATCGATCTGCAGGAGCGGGGTCAGCTCATCCGGATCACGGCGGCCGGCCTCAAGGAGAGCCACCCGCACGACATCCAGATGACCGTCGAAGCCCCCAACTACCACTCCCGTTAGACCTCCCCTAGATAGGACAACCGGGCCATGCGTGACGTCGTGGAGATCGGCCTCGGTAAGACCGCCCAGCGCGGCTACCACCTGGACGACATCGCCATCGTTCCGAGCCGTCGCACCCGCGACGTGGACGACGTGTCGACCGAGTGGAAGCTCGACGCGTACCCCTTCAAGATCCCCTGCGTCGCGCACCCGTCGGACGCCACCCAGAGCCCCGAGTCGGTGATCGCCCTGGGCCGCCTCGGTGGCCTGGGGGTGCTCAACGCCGAGGGCCTCTGGACGCGTTACGAGAACCCGACCAAGATCCTCGAGGAGCTGGCCTCGCTCGACGAGGACGCGGACGCCACCCGGCGCCTGCAGGAGGTCTACGCCGAGCCGATCAAGCCGGAGCTGATCACCGAGCGGGTCCGCGAGATCCGTGCGGCCGGCGTCACCGCGGCCGTCCGGGTGTCACCGCAGCACACCCTGGCGCTCGCCCCGGTGGTGCTGGACGCCGGCGTCGACCTGCTGGTCATCCAGGGCACCCTGGTCTCGGCCGAACACGTGTCCACGACGGACGAACCGCTGAACCTCAAGGAGTTCATCGCCGACCTCGACCTGCCGGTCATCGTCGGCGGCTGCACCGACTACAAGACGGCCCTGCACCTGATGCGCACCGGCGCGGCCGGCGTCATCGTCGGTATCGGCGCCGACGAGTGGTCCACGACGGACACCGTCCTCGGCATCCGGGTGCCGATGGCCACCGCGATCGCCGACGCGGCGGCCGCCCGCCGTGACTACCTCGACGAGACCGGCGGCCGGTACGTCCACCTGATCGCCGACGGCGGTATCGCCACGAGCGGCGACATCGCCAAGGCCATCGCCTGCGGAGCCGACGCCGTCATGCTCGGCGAGCCGCTGTCGCTGGCCGAGGGCGCTCCCGCCGGCGGCGCGTGGTGGCACTCGGCCGCTTCGCACCCGGCTCTTCCGCGCGGGGGCTTCTGCATCGCCGGTGAGCCGGACGGCACGCTGGAGGAGGTCCTCTACGGCCCGGCGAACAGTCCCAACGGCCAGCTCAACCTCTTCGGCGGCCTGAAGCGCGCGATGGCCAAGTGTGGCTACCGCGACGTCAAGGAGTTCCAGAAGGTCGCGCTGGTGCTCGACAGGGCCTGATCGCCCGAACCCGCGAACGGCGAGCCCCGCTAGGGGCTCGCCGTTCTCATTCCCCGAGCCGCCCGTGCCTTCCGTGCGGCCCGTGCCTTCCGCGCCGCCAGGCCCGCTCGCGACGATCTTGTGAGGTTGGGGTGGCTGGGGCGGCGGAAGGTCACAGGGCCGGGGTGAGGGTGCGCGGGCAACAGCCCGGCGGCGGCGTTGGGGCCTTGCGCCGGGATCACGTCGCTTCGGAGGCGGGTGCTCCGCGTAGCCGTACGATATTAGGGCTTTGGGGGTTTTGTCGGGTCTGTCAACCAGGCCTTGAAGAAGGGCGCAAGGTCACGCCCCGCCGCGGATGAGGCCGCCGTGATGAACTGGTCCGTAGTCACGTTGCCGTCGCGATGTTCGGCCGTCCAGGATTTGACCAGCTTGAAGAACGCGTCATCGCCCATGGTCTTGCGTAGCGCGTGGACCGTCATGCCGCCGCGCTGGTAGACGGCCGAGCCGAACAGCCGGCGCGGAGTCGGGTCGCCGGGCGCTTCGTTCCAGTTGAAGCTCGCGTACGTGCGGTCGAAGATCTCCTGCGCGGTGTCGTCGCCGTCGTGCTCGGACCACAGCCACTCGGCGTAGGTGGCGAAGCCCTCGTTGAGCCAGATGTCCTGCCAGCGGGCGAGTGCGACGCTGTCGCCGAACCACTGGTGGGCCAGCTCGTGCGCGACCACCCCGGTGTTCTCGCCGCCGAAGAAGAACAGGTTGCCGTAGACCGGCCGCGACTGGGTCTCCAGCGCGTACCGGATCTTCTCCTCCTCGACGACCACGCCGCCGTTGGCCTTGAACGGGTACGGCCCGAACTGCGTCTCCAGGAAGTCGGTGATCTCACCGGTCTTGGCCAGCGACTTCACGGCCGGGTCGGAGGCTGGCATCGACTGGGGGACCGCGATGACCATCGGCCGTCCGGCGTGGACGGACTCGGTGATCCGGTACTGGCCGATCACCACGGTGGAGAGATAGCTCGCCATCGGCGACTCCTCGGTCCAGCGCCAGGTGGTCCAGCCGTCCTTGGTGTCGTGCTTGCCGGGCACGCCGTTCGCGATCGCCTCGACCCCGTCCGGCACGGTCATCGCCAGTTTGAGGGTCGCCTTGTCCGACGGATGGTCGTTGACCGGGAACCAGGTGCTCGCCGACTCGGGCTGACCCAGCGCGATCGCGCCCGAGCTGCCGTCGCGGAGCCAGCCGCTGGTGCCGAGGGTGTCGTTCTTGGTGGGCGTGGGGGTGCCGCCGTAGGTGACGACGACGGTGAACCCGCGGCCGGACGGAATGCCGGCGGCGGGGGTGACGATCAGCTCGGCGCCCTCGGCCGTGGCCTTCGCGGCGGCCCCGTCGACGGTGACCTCGGTGGCGCTCAGACCGGCCAGATCGAGGTTGAACCGGGACAGGTCGTGGGTCGCGGTCGCGGTGAGCGTCGCGGTGCCCTCCAGGCGGCCGGACGACGGGTCGTAGCGCAGGGCCAGGTCGTAGCCGCCGACGTCGTAGCCGCCGTTGCCGTACTTCGGGAAGTAGGGGTCGCCCGCGCCGTCCGCCCCTGGCCGGAAACCGGGGGCGCTCGTCGTGGGGGTGGGCGCCGGGTCGTCCTCGACGGGCGAGCACCCGCAGAGTGCCAACAGCACGACCAGCCCGCCCACCCGTAGCTTCATGACTCCGAGGGTACGTCTAGCCCTTGTCGACGAGTTTCGGGTGCGACCTCAGGTACGCGACGTGATCACCCTTGGCCACCGCGTTGACGAACCCGCGTCCCTCCGCCTTGAGCTGCTCACCCAGGTATCCGCCGCCGCTGCCGACGCCCTCGCCGGGCAGCGACACCGTGGTGATCTTCGAAGCGTCGAGATCGCGGAGCGCGTAGGCGTACTCGAAGGGGGTACGACCGCCCACGTAGACGAGTGACTGGCCGAGGGCGTCCATGACCGAGCGGAGCTTGGCCGGGTCCTCGAGCCCCTGCGACAGTCCCTTGTCGAGAATCGCCTCGACCAGCTGCCGGTGGTGCCGCTGCCGGTCGTAGTCGCCATTGGGCAGCCCGTACCGCTGGCGCCCGTAGTCGAGCGCCTGCCAGCCGGTCAGGTGCCGCCGGCCCGGCAGGTAGGTCGCCTGCGGCCCGTAGTAGTTGCTGCCGGAGGACGGCCGCATCTTGCCGTCCGGCCTGCGGTGCCGCGACTTCACCTTCTGGTCGACCACCAGATCGATGCCGCCAAGCTCGTCGACGAGCTTGTCGAGGCCCTGGAAATTGAGGATCGCCCCGCCGTGGAAAGTCTTGATGCCGGTATACGCACTGAGAGCTTTCGTGAGCAGTTCGTAACCCTGCTCGACGCTTTTCTTGTTAGAACCGGGCATTCGGGATCCCCGGCTCATCGCTTCGGTGATCTTGTGTCGTCCGCCACGGAATCCGGACTTCTTGTACGCCGGAATGTCGACCCGGAGATCTCGCGGCAAAGAGTACAAGTAGCCCGACTGCAGATCGGCCTCCACGTGGAGCAGCATGATCGTGTCGGCGTGCGGCTCGTAGCCGGGGATGCTCACCCGGGTGTCCACACCGATCAGTACCAGGTCGAGCGGCCCTTTGATGTCAGCGCCGGGGGACGGCGCGGGAGAGGCGCTCGGGGTGCTGCTGACGGCCGGCGCGGCGCTCGTGGACGCTCCCGGCGCGGCGGCGGGCCCGGACGAGTCCCGGCTGACCGCGATGGCGACGCCCACTCCGGCGACCAGGGCCACGGCAGTGCCGGCCACGATCGACCAGGTGATCTTGCTATTCCGCATAGCGCGAACAGTAAATGAGAAGCCGGTGACGCTCAATGCCGCGGGCTATTGCCAGATTGAAGATCACCGGTACGCTGGCGCGGCGATTCGCCGGTCCGCGGCGGATCGCCCCACGGGGAGGCAATCCAAGAATGAAATCCACTCGCCGACGGATCGTCGTCGGTCTCGTCGCCACCACTGCGCTCGTCACGGGCAGCGTTCTCGCGCCGGTCGCGGGCGCCTCGGTCACGGGTGCCGGCCGCGAGCTTCCCGTCCGTCTCCTGGTCGGCCTGCGGCCGGGCGTCGAGGCGGATGTCACACTTCCCACCCTGAGCCGGTTCGGCCTGGCCCAGGCCGACAGTGCCGGCGGCAGCACCGCACGCCGCCTGCTCAGTGAGATCCGGGCCAAGTCGATCCAGGTGCCGAGCAGTCGCGCGGCAGCCCTGACGGCGGCCCTCAAGCTCGACCCGAACGTCTCGTACGTCCAGGTCGATCCGCAGGTCAAGAAGATGGACGTGGCCCCGGACGACCCGCTGTTCGTCCAGGGCCGGCAGCCGGAACTCGCTCAGTTGCGGGTCCCGGCCGCCTGGGACACCACGACCGGCGCCAAGGTCAAGGTCGCGGTCGTCGACACCGGCGTGAGCGAGGTCGGTGATCTGACCGGCAAGGTTCTGCCGGGCTACGACTTCGTCGAGAGCGGCGACTCCGACCCCTCCGACGACGAGGGCCACGGCACCATGGTGGCCTCGCTGATCGCCGCGACGCCGAACAACGGCACGGGCATGGCCGGTGTCTGCGCGCAGTGCGAGATCCTGCCGGTCAAGGTGCTCGACAGCAGCGGCAGCGGCTGGCACTCCGACATCGCCGAGGGCGTCATCTGGGCGGCCGGTCAGGGCGCCAAGGTGATCAACCTGTCGCTCGGCGGCCCGGCTTCCTCGCCGGTGATGAAGGACGCGGTGGCCTGGGCCAACGCCAAGGGCGCGCTGGTCGTCGCGGCGGCCGGCAACGAGGGGACCTCGACGTGGCAGTACCCCGCCGCGTACCCCGACGTGCTGGCGGTCGGTGCGTCCAACACGCGTAGCGGCGGGACCACCGCCCGGGCCGGCTTCTCCAGCTTCGGCAACTGGGTGGACGTCTCCGCGCCGGGCATCACGGCAGCCATGACCCGCAACGGGACCTACTGCTTCGACAACGCGTCCGCGGGCGACGAGTGCTGGGACCGGTTGTACGGGTACCACGTGCAGGGCACGTCGTTCGCGGCACCGCTGGTCTCCGGCGTCGCGGCGCTTGTCGCCTCGCGGCGGCCCACCTACCAGGGCTGGGGGCTGCGGTACGCGCTCACGTACTCGGCCCGCAAGGACAACACCTGGACGATGTTCGGCACGGTCGACGCGGCCGCGGCGCTGAACAAGGGCAACGACACGGGCCTGCCGACCGCCACCGGATACACGCCGGCGGCGAACGCGAAGGTGCGCGGCAACGTCGCGGTCACCCCGACGGGTCTGGCCGACGGCTGGTCCGGGATCCGCAACGTCGACATCTACGTCGACGGCAAGTGGCACGGCTGGGACTACGTCGCCCCGTTCGCGCCGACCCTGCGGACCAACGGCCGCAACGGGCCGGTCAAGGTCCAGCTGCGGGTGTACGACAAGGCCGGCAACAACATCTGGCTGCCCGCCCGCTGGTACACGGCCGACAACATCATCCCGGCCGTCTCGGTGACCAAGGCTCCGGCCAACAAGGCCAAGGTCAAGGGCACAGTGAAGGTGTACGCCAAAGCGAGTGACAAGTCCGGGATCAGCAAGGTCCAGCTGCTCGTGAACGGCAAGGTGGTGGCGACCGACACCAAGGCGGGCTACGTGCTCAGCTTCAAGGTGTCCAGCCAGAGCAAGACCATGAAGGTACGGGTCCGCGCTTACGACAAGGCGGGCAACGTGAGGTACACGACGATCCGCACGTACTACCGGGCCTGACAAGTTCGGGGTGCTCACCCGCCGGTATCCTCGCCGGGTGAGTACCCCGCGTCCCGTCCTCGTCGTCGACTTCGGCGCCCAGTACGCTCAGTTGATCGCCCGCCGGGTCCGCGAGGCCCGTGTCTACTCCGAGATCGTCCCGCACTCGATGCCGGTGGCCGAGATGCTGGCGAAGAATCCCGCCGCGATCATCCTCTCCGGCGGCCCCTCCAGCGTGTACGAGCCGGGGGCCCCCACGCTCGACGCCGGTCTGTTCGCTCATGACGTGCCGGTCTTCGGCATCTGCTACGGCTTCCAGGCGATGGCCCAGGCCCTCGGCGGCACGGTGGCGCACACCGGCTCCCGGGAGTACGGCCGCACGCTGCTCGAGAGTCGCGGCGGCACCCTGCTCCGCGAGCTTCCGGCCGACCTGCCGGTGTGGATGAGCCACGGCGACAGCGTCGCGGTCGCGCCCGACGGATTCACGGTCACCGCCTCCACGCCCGGCGCTCCCGTCGCCGCCTTCGAGGACCTGGCCACGAAGCGTGCCGGTGTGCAGTTCCACCCCGAGGTGGCGCACACCGAGCAGGGCCAGGAGATGCTCAAGCGCTTCCTGTACGACATCGCCGGCATTTCACCCACCTGGACTCCCGGGAACATCATCGAGGACCAGGTCGCGGCCATCCGCTCCGTCGTGGGCGATAAGCAGGTCATTTGCGGTCTCTCCGGTGGCGTCGACTCGGCGGTCGCTGCGGCTCTCGTCCACAAGGCGGTCGGCGACCAGCTGACCTGCATCTTCGTCGACCACGGCCTGCTTCGTGCGGGAGAGGCTGAGCAGGTCGAGAAGGACTACGTCGCCGCGACCGGCATCCGTCTGAAGGTCGTCGACGCTTCGGAGCAGTTCCTGGGACACCTGGCCGGTGTCACCGACCCGGAGCAGAAGCGCAAGATCATCGGGCGTGAGTTCATCCGGACGTTCGAGCAGGCGGCTCGCGAACTCGACGCCGAGCGGCACATCGAGTTCCTGGTGCAGGGCACCCTCTACCCGGACGTGGTGGAGTCGGGCGGCGGCACCGGCACCGCGAACATCAAGTCGCACCACAACGTCGGCGGCCTTCCTGACGACCTCCAGTTCGCGCTCATCGAGCCGCTGCGCACCCTGTTCAAGGACGAGGTGCGTGCGCTCGGCTCTGCACTGGGCCTGCCCGAGGAGATGGTGCAGCGGCACCCGTTCCCCGGCCCAGGCCTCGCGATCCGGATCATCGGGGCGGTCGACCGTGAGCGTCTCGACATCCTGCGTGCCGCCGATCTGATCGCGCGTGAGGAACTGGCGGCCTCCGGGCTCGACCGTGAGGTCTGGCAGTTCCCGGTCGTGCTGCTCGCCGACGTGCGCAGTGTGGGTGTGCAGGGCGACGGCCGCACCTACGGCCACCCGGTCGTGCTGCGTCCGGTCTCCTCCGAGGACGCCATGACGGCGGACTGGTCGCGACTCCCGTACGACCTGATCGCGAAGATCTCGAACCGGATCACCAACGAGGTCCGTGAGATCAACAGGGTCGTGCTGGACGTCACGAGCAAGCCGCCGGGCACCATCGAGTGGGAGTAACGGTCAGTAGTGGATCAATCGCCCAGGGCGGTGTAACCCGCCCTGAGCTGCGATTACTCACCGCTATCCCACTGTCAGGAATTTGACAGAAGTTCTTGAGAGGTAACATATTCCGGGCAGAATTGCGGCCCGTGACCCCCGCACTGGAACCGCTCCGCCGGATCGCCGCCTACGCCGTCGCCCGCGACGGCGAGGGCCGCGTCCTCCTGGTCCGGGCCTCGTCCAAATCCGGTACCCCCGGAGTCTGGTCGCTGCCCGGTGGCGCCGTCGATCACGGCGAAGACCCCAACCACACCGTCGTCCGCGAGACAGCGGCGGAGACCGGGCTCTCCGTCACCGTCACCGGGCTGCATGACGTCCTGGCCGACATGCGCTCCATGCCGCACCGCGGTGTCACCATCCACACGGACCGGCTCGTCTACTCGGTGTCGGTGCGCGGTGGCAACCTCATCGACCGGGTCGGCCACCCCACCGACCTGGCCCGCTGGCACACCCTCGAAGAGGCCGAGAAGCTGAAACTCCGGCCGTTCACGGCGGCCGCGCTCGGGCTCTCCGCCAATGCCGGAGACCTGCGGCCCGAGGAGGCGCCGGTCTTCCCGTCCTTCTATGCCTACGAGGGGCCGGACGGGCTGCACCGGGCGCAGCGGTTCGCGGCCTACGCGATCGCCACCGACCCGTACGAGAATCTCCTGCTCACCCGGATCTCCGACGGCTACCCGGGCGGCGGCTGCTGGCACCTGCCCGGCGGCGGCACCGACTACGGGGAGCAGCCCGGCACCGCCCTGCTTCGCGAGCTCGTCGAGGAGACCGGGCAGGAGGGCCGCATCGTCGAGCTGCTCGGCGTGGCCAGCCACCGGGACGCCGCCTCGCTCGGCCCCGAGGGCTACCCGATCGACTGGCACGGTGTCCGGGCGTTCTACCGGGTCGTCGTCGACCGCCCGACCGAGGTGACCATCCACGACGTGGGCGGCTCCACCGCGGAGGCCCGCTGGATGCCGCTCAAGGAGGTCGCCGAGCTCGGTGCCGACCTGATCACCGAGGTGACGGCCGATGCCTTGCGGGCGGCGAGGCTGATCTAGGTGCGGTCTGGCTAGTCTGGAGCCGGTGAAGATCAGAAGACGGGCGGCGGCGTACGGGGTGTGCCGCTCCGCCGACGGCAGTGTGCTGCTCACCCGCGGATCCGACGCCGGCGCGTTCCCCGGAGTGTGGTCCCTGCCCGGCGGCGGCATCGACCATGGCGAGCACCCGGACGACACCGTGGTCCGGGAGTTCGCCGAGGAGACCGGCCACGCCGTGCGGATCACCGGGGTGCGGACCGTGCTCGCCGATCTGGCCCGCCTGCCCGACGACTCGATCGAGCACACCGACCGGATCCTGTACGACGTCGAGGTGACCGGCGGCACGCTGCGCCACGAGGCCGTCGGCACGAGCGACCTCGCTGAATGGGTGACACCGGCGGACGTGGCGGCACGCCCGCTGCTGCCTTTCACGGCCGGCGCTCTCGGCGTCGCCTTCGATGCCGCGTTCGACAGCGCCGGGCTCGCCTTCGACAGCGCCGGGCTCGCCTTCGACGCCGCCCCGACGCCGGAGAGACCCGGACGTGTTCAACGGTTCGGAGCGTACGCCCACGCCACCGACCCGGACGGCCGGATCCTGCTGACCCGGATCGCCGCCGGATACCCCGGCGGCGGGATGTGGCACCTTGCGGGCGGCGGCACCGACTTCGGCGAGACACCGGAGCAGGCGCTAGCCCGTGAGCTCTACGAGGAGACCTCCCAGCGTGGCCGGATCACCGGTCTGATCGGCGTCTCCCACCGGTACGACCCGTCCGCGCTCGGGCCCGAAGGGGTGCCGCTCGACTGGCACACCATCCGCGTCGTCTACCACGTCACGGTCGGCGAACCGACCGTCGCGGCGGTCACCGAGGCGGCCGGCGGATCCACCGCGGAGGCCGCCTGGTTCACGCCCGAACAGGCCGGCGACCTGCCCCTCACCGAGCTGGCCCGGGATGCTTTGAGCCGTTCGGGCTAAAATAGGGGAACAGAAGGTCGAAGAAGGTTCCGTCGGTCGGTGCAGGGAATGAAACCGCGCAGGGAATGAAACGGTCGGCTCTGGTGGTTGCACTCCTTTGATCGTTCGCCTCTCGCCAAGGCCGTCCGGCTGTGCGATGGTGTAACCCGCAATTTCGCCGGGCTAGCGAGTACCCGGCGGAACAACCGAACTCCATGGAGGAAGCACGTGCCGAGTACCCCTTGGCGCCGGCGTCGTACGACGGATAGTCCCCGTCCCGCTGGGCGTCGTTGGGCTGGCCGGCTGCGCCGCGGCGGATCTCTCGCCCGGCAGGCCCTGATGGTTCGGGTGGGCCGCCGCTCAGCCGATACCGGGCGGGCCGCGACCGCGACCCGGGCCGAGGTGCTGCACATCGGTTCCGATCCGGTGCGGACTTTTACGATTCCCGCGCCGGGGGTTCCTGTGGATGTTTCCGTCGCCGGGCCAGACCCGGCGCCGGCTTCCATCCCCCTGCTGCCAGGTGAGCGCACCATGTCCCGCCGTGCGAGCTTCGCGCTCGTCAACGCCTGCACCCTGGCCAGCCTCGCCCTCGGTCTGATGGCGATCTTCCTGGCCATGGACGGTCAGGTCCGGATCGCCGCAGCCTTCCTTGTGGCGTGCGTGATCTTCGACGGTCTGGACGGCGCTCTCGCCCGCAAGCTCGGAGTGGCCAGCCCGTTCGGCGCGCAGATGGACTCGCTCGCCGACATGTGCTCGTTCGGTCTCGCCGCGCCGGTGGTGGTCTACGCCTCCCTGGCCGACGAGGTGCCGGCGGCCGCCGCCGCGATCGCGACCGCCCTGGTGGCGGGTTGCGCCGCCATCCGGCTGGCCCGCTTCAACGTCTCGCCGAAGGACGGCCGGTTCTTCTGCGGCGTGCCCACCACGATGGCCGCCGCGGTGCTGGCGCTCACCGTGCTGATCGGGCTGCCGTTGCCCGGTATGGTCCTGCTCGGTGGGGTCACGCTGCTGGCGTTCGCGATGGTCTCCAGCTTTCCGTACGCGAAGCTCGCCCGCCTGATGAAGCTGCCGCCGTGGCTGTGGCTGCTGCCGATCGTGGGCGCCCTGATCGACGCCCGCATGACGTTCGTCCTGATCGTCGCGACCTACCTGGTCAGCGGCCCGGTCCTGTGGATGCGCGCCAAGCGCGCCTGACAGACGCACTGAAAAGGCCGCCCCTTCGGGGGCGGCCTTTTGCGTTGCCTGCCGACGCGGGTGGGCGCAGGTGACCACGTTGCGGGTGTGCCGGTGTTGCGTGGTGATCTGTGGTGCGCGGGTGGGCGTAGGTGACCACGTTGCGGGTGTGCCGGTGTTGCGTGGTGATCTGTGGTGCGCGGGTGGGCGTAGGTCACCACGTTGCGGGTGTGCCGGTGTTGCGTGGTGATCTGTGGTGCGCGGGTGGGCGCAGGTCACCACGTTGCGGGTGTGCCGGTGTTGCGTGGTGATCTGTGGTGCGCGGGTGGGCGCAGGTCACCACGCTGTGGGCGTGGGGTGTGCGTGGTGCGCGGGTGGGCGCAGGTCGCCACGCTGTGGGCGTGCCGGTGTTGCGTGGTGAGGTGCGGTCCGCGGGTGGGCGCAGGTCACCACGTTGCGGGCGTGGGGTGTGCGTGGTGCGCGGGTGGGCGCAGGTCACCACGCTGTGGGTGTGCCGGTGTTGCGTGGTGAGGTGCGGTCCGCGGGTGGGCGCAGGTCACCACGTTGCGGGTGGGCGCTGGTGGGCGTGGGTCACCACGCCCCGGCGGGCGGCTGAAGGCGGCCGCCCGCCGGGGCGTACCGGAAGATCAGCTCTTGAATCGGGCGATGACCGTCGAGCCGCCGACGACGCGCTCGCCGACCGTCACCAGCGCCTCCGCCTTGTCGGCGGGCAGGTAGACGTCGGTGCGCGAGCCGAAGCGGATCAGGCCGTACCGCTCGCCCTTGGCCAGCAGCGTGCCGACCGGCGCCCGCTGCACGATGCGCCGGGCGATCAGCCCGGTCCGCTGCGCCACCGCGACCGTGCCGTGGTCGGTGTCGAGCACGGTGTAGGCGGCGACGTTGTGCTCGGCCGCCGCGGTCGCCGCGTTGGCGTAACCGCCCTCCTCGACGAAGTAGTCGGCGACCCGGCCGGCCACCGGCGCCCGGTTGACGTGCACGTCGAAGACCGACAGGAAGACGGCGATCCGCAGGAACTCGTCGGGGCCGAAGCGCTCGTCACGCATCCGCTCGACAGAGAGCACCTTGCCGTCCGCCGCCGAGATCACCGCCGACGGGTCGGTGGGGACGTCCCGTTCCGGGTCGCGGAAGAACGCGGCGACCGGGGCGGCGGCGAGTGCCGGGATCAGCCACAGCCTGGACTGCGGCCGGGCCCGGCGGGCCAGCGCGGCCAGGCCGAGCGCGATGCCGGCGGCGGCGACGCCGTTCGAGTCGATGTGCATGCTGCGGGTCACCGGCACGCTCGAGGTGCGGAAGGCCGGGGCGAGCCTGGCGGCGGTCGACACCTCGGCCGGGCTGAACCGTAGCTTGTGCACGCGCAGCGGCGGCTGGTTGCGGATCACGAGGTCAGAGCCGACGCCGAAGAGCGCGCCCTGACGGAACAGCTCGGCGGCGGCACCCTGGGTGCGGCCGGGGCCCGCCGGAACGGCCACCGAGAGGACCGCGCCGTCGGCGAGGTACTTCGCGAGCTGGTCGATCAGGGTGCGGGCCTCCTCGGCGGTGCCGGTCAGGGGCTCGCCCACGATCAGCACGTCGGCCGGCTGGGCCTCGTCGAGGGACTCGACGACCTTCACCCGGTCGGCGACCCAGCTGCCGAGGCCGGTGATGTGGCCACGGAGCAGGTCGGTGCTGCTGTTGACACCGGGAACCAGGGTGAGCGTGTCGTCGGGGAGCAGAGCCTCGACGGCGGCGGCCACCACGGCCGAGGCATGGTCGGCGCCGACCAGCAGCGCGGACGTGGCCGCGTTCTGCCGGGCGAACTCGGCGGTCAGGGCTCGGGCGGCCCGGTCACCCACGCCGGGGACGGGCGCCACGGAAACGGTCGGAAACGCGGTCATTACGCGAGCATATTGCCCCGCCCGGGGACGGTCGTCCCTCGGGCGGGGCATCGGGTGGCTCAACTCTCCCGCGGACCGTCGCCGGACGGCTGGTCGCGGCTCTCCCGCGGGCGCTCGCCGGCGTGGTGCTCCCGACTTTCCTGCGGGCGCTCGCCGGCGTTGTGGTCGCGGCTCTCGTGCGGGTGCTCACCGGCGTTGTGGTCGCGGCTCTCCTGCGGGTGCTCGCCGGCGTTGTGGTCGCGGCTTTCGTGCGAGCGCCCGTCGGTGTGGTGCTCGCGGGCGAACTTGTCGGCCGGATCGTCGAGCAGTTCGCGGACGATCGAGGCGTGCACCTCGGGCGGCAGATCGCCCGGCGTCTCGACCGAGGCGGTCGCCGGAACCGGTGCGGGCACCTCGCGGCGGCCCGAGCGGATCGCCCCGAGCAGGCCGACCACTCCGAAGAAGATCAGGCCACCGGCCACGATCCAGCCCACCGCGGGCAGCTGGAGCGTGATCACCTGGGCGAGCGCCCACCAGAGCGCGATCAGCAGGAAGATCAGGCCGAAGCTGAGGGAGACCCCGTCCATGCGGTGCGGCTTCATCGGACCACCTCCACGTTTCCGGCTTCGAGTCGGATGTTCAGGGTCAGGTTGCCACCACCGGCGCCGTCCGTGCCGAGGTCGCTTCGCTCCTGGTAGGTACCGTCGGCGAACTCCTCGCCGAAGAGCACCAGTCGGCCGCCCTCGACGCCGGCTTCGACCGAGGTGTCGACCTTCTCCGGGAGCAGCACCTTCACCTGGCCCAGCTTCATGTTGATCTTGGTGAGCTGGGTCTGCCCGGAGAAGTCGACCTGGCGCAGGTCCAGGGTCACGTTGCCGACGTTGAAGTCGTACTGGTCGGCGAGCCCGGCGGCCGTGGCGGGCCGGTAGACGCTCGGCGTCCACTCCCGGCCGAGGCCCTCGAGGCCGGACGCAAGGCCCAGCGCGAAGCTCAGCACCACGGCGAGGGCGATCAGGCCGCGGGCCCGGCCGAACCAGGCGCCGACGATCAGGCCGAGCGCCGTGGTGACCAGCGCCGCCGCGAAGTAGGCGGACACGTCCACGTCCACGCCGCTCATGTCGATGGCGCCGATCAGACCGGTCACCATGATCACGGCGAAGAAGGTCAGCCGGCCGAGGATCGAGCGCTCCTTCGGCGGCTTCGGTGGCCGGGGCGGGGCCGGCGGCGCCGGGGGAGGCGGGGTGTACCCGGCGAACGGCCCGTGCGGCGCGAACGGCGGGCGGAAGCCTCCGGCCGGCGGCGGGGGCGGGGTGTACGCCGGGGGCGGGGTCACCGGTTCAGCGGCCGGTGTGGCCGCGGGCGCCGCCACGAACGGAACCGTCGGCTCCTCAGTGGCCTGAGACGAGGCGGCGGCTTGCGGTGCAGCGGTGGCGTGCGACGCGGCAGCGGCATGCGGTGAAGCTGTGGCGTACGGCGAGGCACTGGCGTACGGCGAGGCAGTGGCGTACGGCGAGGCGGCTGCAGCCGGCGATGAAGCTGTCGGAGACGGGCCGGCGTGAGGAGGAGCACCCGGCGGGGCAGTCGGCGGAGCACCCGGAAACGAGGCCGTGCCGCCCCTCTTGATCAGCAGGAACGCGCCGAGGACAACGGCGGCGGCGAGCATGCTGGCCCGTGCGCCGGAGTTGACGATGAAGGCGAAGGTCAGCAGGGCGGCGCCGCCGAGCAGCACCACCGAGAGCGGCGCCATGCCGGACCGGCCCTTGCCGAGCAGCGACTCGATCGGGGAGGCGGTGTCGCCCTCGGACGGGATGATCAGCCAGCCGATGAGGTAGAGCAGCACGCCGGTGCCGCCCAGGACGCCGAGCACGGCGAGCAGCACCCGCCAGAGCACCGGGTCGGTGTTGGTCGCCCGTGCCACGGCGCCGCAGACGCCGGCCACGTATCGGCCCTGCAGGGGCCGGACCAGTTGCTGACGGGCCCAGGCCGCGGAGGCGGTGGAGACCCAGGGCGGCACGTTGGCGCCGGGCGGGAAGCCTCCGGGCTGGTCGGAAGGTGCCTGGTCACCCTTCACAGGCCCGGCACCGGACGGTTCGTCGGTCATGCTCCGATCCTGCTCGTGGGGTGACCCGAGGCGCTTCCGGAGGTGACCCTGAGGCCACCCTGAGATATCCGGGCCGGTTACCGGGGATGTTCCCCGTGGCCGGGCCTTGCGCCGCATGTGACGATCGGAGGGTGAGTACCGCAACCGCGAACCAGCCGCGCCGGCTGTACCGTCCGCGCGACCAGCGTATCGTCGCCGGGGTCGCCGCCGGGCTGGCGCGCCATCTCGGCTTGCCGGTTCTGGCCGTCCGCATCACGCTCGTGGTCCTGCTCGGTTTCAACGCCCTCGGCCTGCTGCTCTACGCCGCCTACTGGGCGGTGCTCCCGCAGGAGGCCCGCAGCGGCGAGGAGCCGACCCGTCGTGACCTGGGCGCACTGCTGCCGTTCGCGGCGATCGGCATGGGTGTGGTCCTGCTGCAGGCGCAGATCTTCGAGGACCAGGTGGCCACCACGGCCGGCTGGATGATCGCGGTGATCGCGGTCGGCGCCGGTGTGATCTGGCACCAGTCCGACCCGAGCCGCCGTGAGTTCAACTCGGAGAACCTCGCCTCCACCCCGTGGTTCGCGGCGATGGTCTCGGAGAACGACCGGCGGGCGTTCCTGTTCCGTTTCCTGGGCGGCGGCATCCTGGTCGCGGTCGGCATCATCGGCGTGGTCGCCGTCTACTCGCCGACCGACTCGTTCTCGGCCGTCTTCAACGGTGTGATCTTCGCGTTCGTCGGCCTGCTGGGTGTCGGCGTGGTGGTCGCCCCGCTGGTCTGGCGCACCTTCGGCCAGTTGCGCGCCGAGCGTGAGGGCCGCATTCGTGAGCAGGAGCGCGCCGAGCTCGCCGCGATGATCCACGACCAGGTGCTGCACACCCTCGCCCTGATCCAGCGCAACTCCACCGACATCAAGGAGGTGCAGCGCCTGGCCCGTGGGCAGGAGCGCAGCCTCCGCAACTGGCTCTACCGGCCGACCGGCTCGCCGACCGAGCGGTTCGCCGCCGCTCTCGAGCAGGCCGCTGCCGAGGTCGAGGACACCTTCGCGATCACGGTGGAGACCGTGGTGGTCGGCGACACCCAGTGCGACGACCGGGTCGCCGCACTGGTCGCGGCGGGGCGTGAGGCGCTCGTCAACGCTGCCCGGCACGCGGGTGTGCAGACGGTTTCGCTCTACGCCGAGGTGGAGGAGGATGAGCTCAGCGTCTTCGTCCGGGACCGCGGCGCCGGCTTCGATCTCGGCGGCGTGGCGGACACCCGGCACGGCGTACGAGGGTCGATCATCGGGCGCATGCAGCGTCATGGTGGGCGGGCCGAGATCCGGAGCGCCCCCGGAGACGGTACGGAGGTGCGGCTCATGCTTCCCGTGTCGCGGGAGAGTGTGACCGCTGGTAAGGAGACTGTGAGATGACCGAGCCCGTGATCGAGCCGGAAACCCGGCGTCTCAATGTCTTCCTGGTCGACGACCATGCGATGTTCAGAGCCGGCGTGCGTGCCGAGCTGGGCCAGCATGTCGACGTGGTGGGCGAGGCGAGCACGGTCGGTGAGGCGATCAACCGGATCGCCGCGGTGCAGCCCGACGTGGTCCTGCTCGACGTGCACATGCCGGACGGCGGTGGGCGTGCCGTGCTGGAGTCGGTGCGCCGCAGCCACCCGCAGGTCCGGTTCCTGGCACTGTCGGTGTCGGATGCCGCGGAGGACGTGATCGGGCTGATCCGGGCGGGTGCGCGGGGTTACGTGACGAAGACGATCTCACCGGACGAGCTGGCCGCGGCGGTGCGCCGGGTGGCCGACGGCGACGCGGTGTTCAGCCCGCGGCTGGCCGGTTTCGTGCTCGACGCGTTCGCCTCCCGGCCTGACGTGCCGGTGGCCGACCCCGAACTGGATCAGTTGACCAACCGGGAGCGCGAGGTGCTGCGGCTGCTCGCGCGGGGTTACGCGTACAAGGAGATCGCCAAGGAGCTGTTCATCTCGATCAAGACTGTCGAGACGCACGTTTCGAACGTTCTGCGTAAATTGCAGATGAGCAACCGTTACGAACTGTCACGATGGGCAGCCGATCGTCGGCTTGTCTGAGCCGTTCCGGGCAGGTTTCTTGAGTGTTTTTCATATAGGCTGCGCTCCGTGCTGCCCCGGAAGCCGCATGGAGTATTCCCTGTTCAGGGCGGTTGGAACCTCCTAAACGGTTGCTCATGAGGTCATCTCGGGACGTAGACGGCTAATATCGGCTTGATAACGGCGCTCCGGGTTTTCGTGCCTCTGTGTCACAGTGGCACTCACTCACACACCCCTCGTGAGCGCCCCTGAAGGAGGCTCTCCCATGCTTGGGAAACGCCCATGGAAGATGGCGGCCGCAACGGCCGCCATCTCCTTGTTGGTCGCCGGTTGTGCCGGCAGTGACTCGGAAGATCCGGCACTGTCCGCCAACGCCGTGGTGATCAGCATTGCTGAGCCGCAGCACCTTCTCCCCACGAACGCCACAGACAGCAGCAGCGCGCAGGTGCTGTCTTCTCTGTTCTACCCGCTGGTGAGCTTCGACGCGGAGAAGAAGCCGGTCGAGGTGGCCGCCGAGAAGATCTCGGTCGCCAAGGGCAACAAGGTCTGGACGATCAAGATCAAGCCCGGCTTCACCTTCCACAACGGCGAGCCGGTCACCGCGCAGAACTACATCGACGCGTGGAACTACGGCGCTTATGGTCCGAACGCCCAGAGTGGTGGCTACTTCTTCGATCGCATCGAGGGCTACGCCGATCTGAACCCGATCGACCCCGACAAGGACGGCCCGGAGAAAGCGCCCAAGCCGACGACCAACGTGTTGTCAGGTTTGAAGAAGGTCGACGACCTGACCTTCACGGTGACGCTCTCCGCCCCGTTCGCCAGTTTCAAGTCGGTGATCGCGTACTCGGTCTTCCACCCGCTGCCCAACGCGGCGTTCTCGTCCCCCGGCGTGATCGCCAAGGGCTTCGAGGAGAAGCTGATCGGTAACGGCCCCTTCAAGATGAAGGGCAAGTGGGAGCACGACGACAAGATCGTCGTGGAGAAGTACAGCGACTTCAAGGGCGTGGTCCCGAAGATCGACGGCGTGACCTGGAAGATCTACGGCGACCAGATGGCCGCCTACGCCGACCTGGTCAGCGGCAACCTCGACGTGCAGACCACCATCCCGACCGACGCGCTGGCCAACGCACCGGCCGACCTCGGTGAGCGGTACCTGAAGAGCGAGAACTCGGTCTTCGAGTTCATCGGCTTCCCGACCTTCCTCGAGCAGTACAAGAGCGCCGACGTCCGTAAGGCGATCTCGATGGCGATCAACCGCGATGAGATCGCGTCGCAGGTGTTCCTCGGGTCCCGTACCGCCGCCAAGTCTTTCGTCTCTCCGGTGGTGAGCGGCTATCGCGAGGGCAGCTGTGGCGAGGCCTGCGACTACAACCCGACCAAGGCGCGCGATCTGTACCGCGAGGCGAAGGGCCCGGCGGAAATCAAGATCACGTACAACGTCGACGGTGGTCACAAGTCGTGGGTCGACGCGACCTGCAACCAGATCCGCGCGGCGCTCCAGGTCAAGTGCATCGGTGAGCAGGAGCCGAAGTTCGCGGTCATGCAGGACAAGCTGCAGGCCAAGCAGGACATCGGCCTGATCCGCCTCGGCTGGATCATGGACTACCCGCTGATGGAGAACTACCTCAACCCGCTGTACGGCACCAACGGCGGCTCGAACTACTACGGCTGGTCGAACACCACCTTCGACTCCCTGGTGAAGCAGGGCTCGCAGGCCGCCACGCCGGAGCAGTCGATCAAGAAGTGGCAGCAGGCGGAGAACATCCTCGCCGAGGAGATGCCGGTCATTCCGCTGCGCTACGGCCAGAACGTCTTCGGTCACTCGGAGCGGGTCGCGAACGTCGAAATGGACCTGTTCAGCAAGGTGAACCTGTACGAGATCGAAACGATCGCCTGATCTGACCGATCGACCGTAGTGGCGTCACGGAGGGTATGCGACCGTGACGCCACTACTGTGTGAACCGACCTTTCCCGTCGCCGGCTCACGAGGCCGGCGCTCCCTCCGCGGAAGAAGTTCGAACCCGTATGTTCCGCTACATCGTGCGGCGCCTACTACAGATGATCCTGACGTTCTTCGGGGCCACCTTCGTGGTATTCGCGCTGATGTTCGCCAACCAGGACGACCCCATCCAGGCGTTGGTGGGCGAGAAGCCGATCAGTGACACTCTGCGCGCTGAGCTGACGGAGCGTTATCACCTCGACGACGGCTTTCTCAGTCAGTACTGGCACTACATGAGCAATCTGCTCACCGGTGACCTCGGTGACTCCCTGACCGGCCGGGAGATCTCCGAGATGCTGTCGAGCTCGTGGCCGGTGACCGTGCGGCTGGCGCTCATGGCGATCGTCATCGCCGCGGTCATCGCGATCGCCGCGGGCGTCTGGTCCGCGATCCGGCGCGGTGGCCTCTTCGACAACGGCACGCTGATGTTCACGCTGCTGCTGCTGGCCATGCCTGTCGTCGTCCTCGCTCCGGTCGCTCAGTGGATCTTCGGTATGGAGCTCGGCTGGTTCCCGGCGACGGCGTCACGCAACGCGACCTTCTACGCTCTGCTGCTACCGGCCATCGTCCTGGCCTGCACGGTCGTCGCGACCCAGTTGCGGGTCACCCGTACCTCGGTTGTCGAGAACCTGCGTGCCGACTACGTGCGGACCGCCCGAGCCAAGGGCCTGGCACCGCGCCGCGTCGTCTGGGTGCATGTGCTGCGCAACTCGCTGATCCCGGTCATCACGCTGATCGGTGTCGACCTCGGGGTGCTGATGTCCGGCGCGATCGTCACCGAGGACGTCTTCAACATCCCGGGCGTCGGCTCCAAACTCGCCCAGGGTGTCCGGACCGAGGACGGACCTCTGGTCGTCGGCTTCGTCAGCGTGCTGGTGATCTTCTTCCTGGTCATGAACCTCGTCGTCGACCTGCTCTACGCCGCCCTCGACCCCAGGATCCGCTATGAGTGACCCGACCATGCTCGCCACCGTCGACGAGCGGCCGCGCAGCCTCGCCGGCGACGCCTGGAGCGATCTGCGCCGCAACAAGATCTTTTGGGCATCGGCGGTGCTGGTGCTGGTGATCCTGCTGATGGCGCTCCTGCCGTCGTTGTTCACCTCGGCCGACCCCACCTCCTGTGCGCTGGCGAACAAGCACAAGGGCCCGACCGGCGCGGCGCTCTTCGGATTCGACTCCCAGGGCTGTGACGTGTTCGCCCGGACGGTGTACGGCGCGGGCGACTCGATTCAGGTCGGCCTCTTCTCCACCCTGGCCGCCGGGCTGATCGGACTGCTCTTCGGGCTCGCCGCCGGCTACTACGGTGGCGCGATCGACGCTGTGCTGTCCCGCGGCATCGACATCGTCCTCGGCATCCCGCTCCTGCTGGCCGCGGTGATCCTGTCCGCGCGCCTGTCCGGGCCGGGCGACGACGGCGTCACCGCCGTGACCGTCACGCTCGGCCTGCTCACCTGGACCTCCGCGGCCCGGGTGATGCGGTCGTCGGTGGTGGCGGCGAAGGGCCAGGACTACGTCTCGGCTGCCCGGATGCTCGGCGCGGGTCCGGGCCGGTTGATGTTCCGCCACATCCTGCCGAACGCGATCGCCCCGTTCATGGTGGTGCTCACGCTGCTGCTGGGCGCCAACATCGCGGCCGAGGCGACGCTCTCCTATCTGGGAGTGGGTCTCAAGGGCGACGCGATGAGCTGGGGTCTGCAGATCTCCGAGGCGCGGCGCCAGGCCCGGGTGGCGGCGGCGCCGCTGGTCTGGCCGTCGGCGTTCCTCGCCGCCACGGTGCTGGCCTTCATCATGCTGGGCGACGCCATCCGCGACGCCTTCGACCCGAAGCTGCGGTGACGAAAAGGTGACCGGTGTGACCGACATCAAGGCGCAGGTGGACGTCCTACCCGGACTGGATCCCCGCGCACCCCTGCTCCAGATCAACGACCTGCACGTCGAGTTCCGTACCCGGGACGGCGTCGCCAAGGCCGTGAACGGGGCGAGTTTCTGGCTGAACCCCGGCGAGACACTCGCCATTCTGGGCGAGTCGGGCTGCGGCAAGTCGGTGACCGCTCAGGCGATCATGGGCATTCTCGAATCCCCACCCGGGCACATCACCCGTGGTGAGGTCCGTTACCGCGGTGTCGACCTGCTCAAACTGCGGGAGGACGAGCGCCGGCGGGTCCGGGCCAACAAGATCGCGATGATCTTCCAGGACGCGCTGTCCGCACTGAACCCGGTCTACACGGTTGGTTTCCAGCTCGCCGAACTGTTCCGGGCGCACCGGGGCATGTCCCGGGGAGACGCCAAGAACAGGGCGATCGAGCTGCTCGACCAGGTCCATATTCCGGGCGCGCGGTCCCGGGTCAACGACTATCCGCACCAGTTCTCCGGCGGTATGCGGCAGCGGGTCATGATCGCCATGGCGCTGGCGCTCGACCCCGAGGTGCTGATCGCCGACGAGCCCACCACGGCGCTCGACGTCACGGTCCAGGCGCAGATCATGGGCCTGCTGGCGGAACTGCAGCGGCAGCGGAACATGGGCCTCATCCTGATCACCCATGACATGGGTGTGGTCGCCGACGTGGCCGACCGGATCTCCGTGATGTACGCCGGCCGTGTCGTCGAGGAGGCGCCGGTCTACGACATCTATGCCGCGCCGGGTCACCCGTACACCCGTGCCCTTCTCGAATCGATCCCCCGCCTCGACCTGAAGGGCCAGCAGCTCACCGCGATCCGCGGACTCCCACCGGCGCTCACCGACATCCCACAAGGCTGCGCCTTCAACCCCCGATGCGGGTACGCCAAGGAGCCGTGCCGTCAGGATCCGGCGCCGCCGGCCTACGCGATCGCGCCGCGCCGTACCGCCCGATGCCATTTCTTCCGGGAGGTCCTCGGTGACTGACGTCGTCCTCGAGACCAGGGACCTGGTCAAGCACTTCAAGGGCGGAATCCGGGCGGTCGACGGGATCGACCTGCAGTTGCGCCGCGGCGAGACGCTCGGTGTCGTCGGCGAGTCCGGATGCGGCAAGTCGACACTGGCCAAGCTGCTGGTCGGGCTGGAGACGCCGACCTCCGGATCGGTCATGGTTCGCGGGCAGGACATGACCCGGCTGCGTGGTGGTGAGATGCGCCGCGCCCGCCGCAACATCCAGATGGTGCTGCAGGACCCGTACACCTCGCTCAATCCGCGGATGACGGTCGGCGACATCATCGGTGAGCCGTTCGAGATCCACTCGGATGTGGTGCCGCGCGGCAAGCGGCAGCAGGCCGTGCAGGACCTGCTGGACACGGTCGGTCTCAACCCCGACCACATCAACCGATACCCGCACCAGTTCTCCGGTGGTCAGCGGCAGCGCATCGGCATCGCCCGGGCGCTCGCGCTCCGGCCGGAGATCATCGTCTGCGACGAGCCGGTGTCGGCGCTCGACGTGTCCATCCAGGCCCAGGTGATCAACCTGCTGGAGCGGCTGCAGGACGACTTCGGGCTGTCGTACATCTTCATCGCCCACGATCTCTCCGTGGTACGGCACATCTCCGACCGGGTCGCCGTCATGTACCTCGGCAAGATCGTCGAGCAGGGTCACGACGTGGCGATCTACAACCAGCCGACCCACCCGTACACCCAGGCGCTTCTCTCCGCCGTGCCGGTGCCGGACCCTCGCCTGCGTGGCCACCGCCGGCAGATCGTCCTGGAGGGCGACGTCCCGTCACCGGCCGACCCGCCGTCCGGCTGCCGTTTCCGGACCCGCTGCTGGAAGGCGCAGCCCGTCTGCGCCGAGCAGGAGCCGGTCCTGCAGATCCGGGAGCGGTCGCCCCACCCGAGCGCCTGCCACTTCGCCGAGATCAACAGAATTCATTGACGGTACGCGGGACGGGCTCCTCTGGCCCGTCCCGCGTCGCACCGACTACAGCGGGCCGCGGCCGGAACGCAGCAGAAGCAGCGCCACCTGGGTACCGTCCGGGCCGAGCGCCTCGCGGAAGTGCTCGATGATCTCGCGCTCCCGTGCCAGCACCAGGCGGGTACCACCGCTGGCCATCCGGGTCTTGCCGACCTCCTGCGACAGGGCCGCACGTTCCTGCCACAGCTCGATGATCGTCTTGTCGATCTCGTTGATGCGCTCGCGGATGCCACGGATCTTCTCGGCGGCCGCGTCCTCGCCCGCGCCTGTCGCCTGGTCCATCACGTCGGCGGTCATGTCCTGCTCCTCGGGTACTGACGTCCCGGCCAATCCGGCCCGGACAGCATCAAGCCCCGGGCTGGACGGCCCGGGGCTTGATGTAGGTCTGGGGTTCAGGAGCGACCTACGGCTGCCGGGCGTCCGGTGCCATAGGTAAAGAATCGCGCCTGCTGGATCACGAGCCGAGTATGCCCCCGTCTCGGACGGTCCCGCAAGGAAACCGCCCGAGTGTTGGGACGAAAGTTTGCGCTGATCAGGCGGTCACCGAAATGCGGTTGGCCGGTCCCGGCGCGATCGGCCCGGTGGCCAGGTACGCCACGAGCGCGTCCACGTCGAAGCCCGGTGCGGTGACCCGCCCGTCCGGACCCTGGTTGAGGTTGGAGAACCCGTCACCGCCGTTGGCCAGGAAGTCGTTCGTGGTGACCAGGTAGTTCGCGGCCGGGTCGATCGGCGTCCCGTTCAGCGACAGGTTGCTGATCTTCGAGCCGGGTGCGGCCGACGCGCTCCAGGTGTAGGTCAGGCCCGCCGACACCTGCAGGATCCGCTGGGTGGTCTGCCCGAACGCGCCGACGAACTGCTGCTCCAGCACGTCCTTGATCTCGGCGCCGGTGAAGGTCTGCGTGACGACCAGGTTGTTGAACGGCTGGACGGTGAACGCTTCGCCGTAGGTGACCTGGCCGTAGGGCTCGCCGCCGCTGGACTGGTCGGCGTCCAGGTCGGCGCGGACACCGCCCGGGTTCATCAGGGCGATCTGCGCACCGGCCGACTGCGTGTAGGCCAGCTGGGCGTCAGCGATCACGTCACCGAGTGGACTCTCCCCGGCCGGCGTCGCGGTACGGACGATGTCCGTACTGATGCTGCCGACCAGCCGGTTCGCGATCGGGGCGACCGCGGTGCGGTACTTGTCGGCCACCTTCTTGGCGTCGGCGTCGACGGTGTCCGGGTTCTTCAGGAATGCCCCGGCGGCGTCTCGCTTCCAGCCGCCGTTGCCGTCCGGCACACCGTTCTCCACGATCACGTTCTTCGCGGTGATCTCGGTGAACTTCCCGGACCGTCTGTCCAGTGTGTAGTCGATGTCAGTGATCAGCTGACCGTTGCTGCCGGCGCTGGTCACGACGGTGTCGGCACCCTTGCTGTTCGGGAGCTTGCACGAATAGAAGCGGTGGGTGTGGCCGGAGATGACGACGCTGATCTCCGGGTTGAGACCGGCCACGATCGGCACCAGCGGACCGGTGAAGCCGTTGCAGTCGGAGACACCCGGCGTCGGCGTGACCGAGGCCTGTGAACCGCCCTCGTGCAACAGCAGCACCTGTGCCTTCACACCGAACAGCTTCAGCACCGTGCTCCACCGGTTGGCGGTCACCACCTCGTCGGTGAAGGTGACGTCCTTGATGCCTGCCGGGTTCACGATGCTCGGCGTGCCCTCCAGCGTCATGCCGATGAACCCGACCGGTACGCCGTTCACGTACCGGATGTCGATCGGCGGCAGGATCGGCAGCCTCGTCTTCTTGCTGATCGTGTTGGCCGCCAGGTACGTGAACTTCGCGCCCCGGTACGGGTCGCCGTCCTGGCATCCGTCGACCGGGTGGCAGCCGCCCCGCTGGATCCGGATCAGCTCGTTGACGCCCTCGTCGAACTCGTGGTTGCCGACCGAGCTCACCTGCAACCCGACCTGGTTCATCAGCTCGATCGTCGGCTCGTCGTGGAACGCGGCGCTGACCAGCGGGGTCGCGCCGATCAGGTCGCCGGCGCCGGCGGTGATCGTGGAGCGGCCCTCGGCCGTCGCCTCGGCGCGCAGCCTCTTGAGATATGTCGCGAGGTACTCCACACCGCCGGCCGGGGTGCTGGTGCCTCCGGCGTTGACCACCGCACCGCTGCCGGTCGGTGGGTCGATCGCGCCGTGGAAGTCGTTGTAGCTGAGGAACTGGCCCTTGACCGTGGTGCCCTTGGCCTGGCCGTACGAGACGGAGACCGGGGCGAACTCGGGTGGCGGCGCGGCGGCCGCGGTCTGCGTGCCCGGGATCGCGGTGAGCACGGCTGCGGCGGCCAGCAGGGCTATCGGTGCGGCGAGGTGACGCCGTTGAGGAAGTGGCATGGGATCGATCCCCCGATCGGAGAGACTTTTTCACCAACCCGGTCAGCCTAAGGTGTGGATTCATAGTCGGGCCTTGATATCCGGGCCGGTCACCGTGGAATTCGTGTCGGTGGGGCGGCATACACTTGCTCCCGCGATGCGACCTACCTCAGAACCTTCCGACGCCCTGTTCTCCCTGCCCGCGGTGCGGACTCCGGAGGCGCCCCGGCCCGCGCCCCGGCCGGCGGCCGCACGGCTCGACCCGGAGGCGCTGCTGACCGGGCTGAACGGCCCTCAGCGCGACGCCGTGACACACTCCGGCGGGCCGCTGCTCATCGTGGCCGGCGCCGGTTCGGGCAAGACCCGGGTGCTGACACACCGGATCGCCTATCTCCTGGCCGAGCGCAACGTGCATCCCGGCGAGATCATGGCGATCACGTTCACCAACAAGGCCGCCGGTGAGATGAAGGAGCGGGTCGCCCATCTGGTCGGCCCGCGCGCCCGGCTGATGTGGGTCTCGACGTTCCATTCGGCCTGCGTACGCATCCTGCGCGCCGAACACGAGCATGCCGGGCTGAAGAGCACCTTCTCGATCTACGACGCCGACGACTCGCGCCGCCTCATGACGCTGGTGTCGCGTGAACTCGACCTCGACCCCAAGCGCTACACCGCTCGCAGCCTCGCCGCCCAGGTGTCGAACCTGAAGAACGAGCTGATCGAGCCGGAGGAGTTCGCGAAAGGCGCGAAAGGCCCCAACGAACGCGCCCTCGCGGAGGCCTACACGCTGTACCAGCGACGGCTGCGCGAGGCACACGCGCTGGACTTCGACGACATCATCATGTCCGTTGTGCACCTCTTCCAGTCGCACCCGCTGGTCGCGGAGGCGTACCGCCGCAGGTTCCGGCACGTCATGGTCGACGAGTATCAGGACACCAACCACGCGCAGTACACCCTGGTCCGCGAGCTGGTCGGTGTCTCCTCAGGGGATGTCGAACCGAGCGAGCTCTGCGTGGTCGGTGACGCCGACCAGTCGATCTATGCGTTCCGCGGCGCCACCATCCGCAACATCCTCGAGTTCGAGCGGGACTATCCACAGGCCCGCACGATCCTGCTGGAACAGAACTACCGGTCCACCCAGACCATCCTGACCGCGGCGAACGCCGTGATCGACCGGAACACCTCGCGCAAGCCCAAGCGGCTCTGGAGCGACCAGGGTCAGGGTGAGCAGATCGTCGGCTACGTGGCCGACACCGAGCACGCCGAGGCCGACTGGGTGGCCCGTGAGATCGACCGGCTTACCGACAACCATGACGTACGCCCCGGTGACGTGGCCGTCTTCTACCGCACGAACGCGCAGTCCCGGGTGTTCGAGGAGGTGTTCATCCGGGTCGGCCTGCCCTACAAGGTGGTCGGCGGGGTGCGCTTCTACGAGCGCAAGGAGGTCCGCGACGCGCTGGGTTACCTGCGCGCCATCGTGAACGACGACGACACCGTCAGCATCCGGCGGGTGCTGAACACCCCGAAACGAGGGATCGGTGACCGTGCCGAGGCGTGCGTCGAGGCGCTGTCGTCGCGCGACCGGGTCTCTTTCGGTCAGGCGCTGCGCCGGGCCAAGGACGCGCCAGGCATCTCCACCCGCGCGGTGAACAGCATCAACGAGTTTGTTCAGCTCCTCGACGACCTGCGGGTTCTCGCGCTGGCCGCCCCGCCGGAAGAGGTGCTGGAGGCGGTTCTGCAGCGGTCCGGCCTGCTCAGTGAGCTGGAGGAGAGCCTCGACCCGCAGGACCAGGGACGCGTGGAGAACCTTCAGGAGCTCGTGAGCGTCGCCCGCGAGTACACCGAGCGCGTCGAGTCTCTCGCCGCCTCCGTCGACTCCTCGGACGACCCCGGAGCCGAGCAGGTCGCCACGCTGGCCGGGTTCCTCGAGCAGGTGGCACTCGTCGCCGACGCCGACCAGCTTCCCGACGACGACCCGGAGAACCAGGGTGTGGTCACGCTGATGACCCTGCACACCGCCAAGGGTCTGGAGTTCCCAGTGGTGTTCCTGACCGGCCTGGAGGACGGCGTGTTCCCGCACATGCGGGCGCTCGGCGACAACACCGAGCTGGAGGAGGAGCGTCGTCTGGCGTACGTCGGCATCACCCGTGCCCGGCAGCGGCTCTACCTGTCCCGGGCGGTGACCCGGTCGGCGTGGGGTCAGCCTCAGTACAACCCGCCGTCGCGGTTCACCGACGAGCTGCCGGCCGAGCTGGTGCGCTGGGAGCGGACCGGTGGGTCGTACACCTCGTGGTCCGGGACCGGTGGCGGGGTGGGCGGCCGCGGCGGCGGTTACGGCGCCGGTGACCGCCAGCGCGGCGGTGGCTTCTCCGGAGGTACGCCCAAGGCGCAACGCATCGCCGAACGGCTCGGCATCGACGCCAGTAAACTCGCCACCGCCAGTGATCTGAAGCAGACACCGAAGGTGGATCCCGGAGACAGGGTCAACCATCAGCGGTACGGCCTCGGCCGCGTACTGGCGGTGGAAGGTCAGGGTCCGGGCACCCGGGTCCAGATCGACTTCGGTGACCAGACGATGTGGCTGATCCTGCGGCACGCGCCGATCGAGAAGCTCTGACCTAATCGGAGCATCCGGGGATGTCCACCCCGTGCCCGTGCATCCACGCCGTCGGTTCGACCGGGTTCTGGAAGTGTCCCCGATGCACCTCGAAGTGCAGGTGGGGTCCTGTCGAGTGCCCGGTCGAACCCTCGTCGCCGATGTGCTCACCGGCCTTGACCGCCTGACCCACCTCGACGGCGATCGCCGACAGGTGCCCGTAGTGGGTGAGCCAGCCGTCGCCGTGGTCGATCAGGATCGCGTTGCCGTAACCGCCGTTCGCGCCGGCCGTGACCACCACACCGGCTCCGGCCGCCACGACCGGGCTGCCGTGCGGCGCGGCCAGGTCGACACCGGCGTGCAGGCGGCCCCAGCGCTGCCCGAAGCATGAGGTGACCTCGGCGGACGCGAGCGGATGCACCCAGTTCGACTTGGGCAGTGGGCGGGTCTTCCGGCGTATCGGGGCGCTCTGCGGTCCGAACTTCCCGGGGGTGACGCTCTCCGGCTCGGCGCTTCGCGTGGTGGCATTCGCTGTTCCGGCCGTCTCTTTTGTCCCGGCACGCTTCTCCGTTCCGGCACGCTCCTCCGTTCCGGCCTTCTCCGGGGCGGGTTCGAAGCGGGGGTGGGTCTTGGCGGGGGCCTCGTCACCGGGCGGGGGCACGATCGGCAGGGCCGCGGGAGCGTGTGCGGCGGTGGGCAGGCCACTCGCTGTCCCCATGCCACCCATCGGGGTGGCCGAGGCGGCCAGGCTCGCGGCGCCGACACCTGCTGCCAGGGTGGCGCTCAGCGCGGTGACCGAGAGCGCGGAACGACTACGGGTGGCGAACAGCGCGGGGAAGGCCGGGGCGCGATGCCGGTGCAGGTTCTCCTGCCGGTGACGTCCACCTCGACCGGATGACGAATGCTGCCCCACGCGGATGTCCCTCCCGACTGCCGTGACGTCGTGCTGTCACGTGTCTGTCGGTGCGAGGGCAGGGCCACTGAGAGGGTCTGGCGGTAGTTCAACCCACCTGCAACCACGGTGGCCGGGAAGGGTCAGGAGGCGCCGTCGGCGGGGACGCCCGCGTACACCGACTCGAGCTGGAGCTTGATGCTGACGCCACGCTCGTCGAGGAAGGTGATCGGGTCGATCGGCGTGCCCTTGACGTGCACCTCGAGGTGGAGGTGAGTGCCGTACGAATAACCGGTGTTGCCCACCTCGCCGATCACCTGACCGGCCTTGACCTTGTCGCCCTTCTGCACCAGCAGCCGCCGGGAGTGGGCGTAGATGATCTCGGTGCCGTCGTCCTGCCGGACCGTGATCGAGTAGCCGTAGCCACCCGCGTAACCGGCGGCGGTCACCGTACCCCCGTGCACGGCCTTGTAGGGCGTGCCGTCCGGGGCGGCCAGGTCAATGCCGGCGTGCAGCTTGCCGAACCGGACACCGAACGGGGAGGTGAATTCGTACTCGTCGAGGGGTAGAAGGTAGAGATCCTTCGCGGCCTCTTCGGCGCTGAGCTGGGTGTTGGCCTCGCGGTTTTCACCACGGGAGGCGGCCTTGTCGCCGGTGCGGTTCTCGAGGGCGTCGGTCGTGATCGACGAGGACTTCGAGAGGCTCTGCAGAACGTCGGGGTCGACGGCCTTGTTGTCCGGGAGGTTCGACGCGGCGCCCAGGGCGACCACACCGGCTCCGACGAAGGCGGAGGTGACGACGACGGCGTAACGGCTGCGCGGTGGGGTCGGAACGCGGCGCCGGCCGCGATAGCGATCGGGCTCAGACGACAAGCGCTGGCGCACGAAGGACCCTCCGTCGGTGGCATTACGGCGGCTTTCCATGCTCGAACCCCGGGAAAATGGGTTGAACAGTGGGTGACCGGGCTGTCGCTATCGGGGGGAACCTGCGTGACAGCCGTCGCCACGGTAACGAAACGGCCGCCGGGTCACAAGTCGCAGCGCCAATTTCGTGACAGTTCCTGGTCAGCATTGATCAGCTATTGTCCGAATTGATGGGCTTTCGCAAACGGGGAAGTAGCGACCCTCTGTAATTGACTGAGAAGCGCTAAGTAATGTGACGTAGAAGACTATTCACTGTGCCAGGCGACTTGAACCGCTGGCTACCACGGTCCGGCGCGGCAGGTTACCGTTCGTTAAGGTGACCGCGGAGGCCGGCGGGTATGGCGACCGGACGCCGGGGTCGGAGAGCCCGAAGGGGTCAGCATGCAAGCACGGATCAGGGTGGTCGTCGCCAAGCCTGGGCTGGACGGACATGACCGCGGGGCCAAGGTGATCGCGCGGGCGCTGCGCGACGCCGGCATGGAGGTGATCTACACGGGCCTGCACCAGACGCCCGAGCAGATCGTCGAGACCGCCATTCAGGAGGACGCCGACGGCATCGGCCTGTCCGTCCTCTCCGGTGCGCACATGACACTCTTCCGGAGGGTGTTGGAACTGTTGGCGGAGCGTGACGCCTCGGACATCGTCGTATTCGGCGGCGGCATCATTCCGGAGGACGACATCACGGAATTGCAATCACTCGGGGTAGCCGCTCTATTCACACCCGGTACGTCACTCGAATCCGTCGTCGAATGGGTACGCGCCAATGTGGCGGCGCCGGTCGCCTGAATCCCAGGTCATACCGGCTGTGTCGTACCGCTGTCTCAGCGCCGCTGAGACAGCGGTACGACACAGCCGGGTTCGATCTTGACGGCGCAAGGGGAGAGGCCGGACGCACCCCTCACACGTCCGGCCCCTCTATGCGCGATGCCCCGCCGCCACCCCTCGACCGACAGGGCATCGGCCGTCTTCCTTGCGAGGCGCCGTAGCGCTCCGACACCACACTCAACGACACCCCCGCGGACGGGTTACGCGCGCTCGTGTGACTTTTTCCGTACCGGCGGCGGAGAGCGACATGCGCCACCACATCGCCACCCGACGTTGAAGTGAGTTCTCTGTGGTCACACGTCGCTCAGTCGTCTCAACCGTCCCGGACCTGCGGTTTCGTCACTCCAGTGTGTGGTCTTGCACACCGTGCACCCGCGCGCTCACCGAGGCCGTTCAGGTCGCTACTCTGCGGATGAAGGCCGTTTCGCACATGTGAAAGGCCGGACGATCCTCACGCTGGCGGCGCGCCGCGCTGCCCCGCGCACACAGGTCGGGACGCAATGGTGCGGCTTGCCGGCGCTTGGCGTCGCGAGCGAAAGGAGACACGTGGACCTGTTCGAGTATCAGGGGCGCGACCTGTTCGAACGGCACGGGCTGCCCGTGCTGGGCGGCGGTGTCGCCGAGACCCCGCAGGAGGCCCGGGCGATCGCCGAGCGCCTCGGTGGCAAGGTCGTCGTCAAGGCGCAGGTCAAGGTCGGTGGCCGCGGTAAGGCCGGCGGCGTCAAGCTGGCCGACGGCGCGGACGAGGCCGAGGCCCGCGCGACCGACATCCTGGGCATGGACATCAAGGGCCACACGGTCCACAAGGTGATGCTGGCCGAGACGGCCGACATCGTGGAGGAGTACTACTTCTCCTACCTGCTGGACCGGGCCAACCGTACGTTCCTCTGCATCGCCAGCGTCGCCGGTGGTATGGAGATCGAGACGGTCGCCGAGGAGGACCCGGACCGGGTCGCCAAGATCGCGATCGACGCGAGCAAGGGCGTCGACGAGGCCAAGGCGCGCGAGATCGTGACCGCCGCCAAGTTCCCGGCCGAGGTCGCCGACCAGGTCGTCGACATCGCCGTCAAGCTGTGGGCGGCGTTCGTCGCCGAGGACGCCACGCTGGTCGAGGTCAACCCGCTGGCCAAGGTGGGCGACGGCCGCGTGCTGGCGCTCGACGCGAAGGTCACGCTGGACGAGAACGCCGGCTTCCGGCACCCCGACCACGAGGCGCTCGAGGACAAGTCCGCGGTCGACCCGCTGGAGCAGGCAGCCAAGGAGAAGGGCCTCAACTACGTCAAGCTCGACGGTGAGGTCGGCATCATCGGTAACGGCGCCGGTCTGGTCATGTCGACCCTGGACGTGGTGGCGTACGCGGGTGAGAGCCACGGCGGCGTCAAGCCGGCCAACTTCCTCGACATCGGTGGTGGCGCCAGCGCCCAGGTGATGGCGAACGGCCTGGAGATCGTCCTCGGCGACCCGGCCGTGAAGTCCGTTTTCGTCAACGTCTTCGGCGGCATCACCGCCTGCGACGCGGTGGCGAACGGCATCATCCAGGCCCTGGAGCTGCTCACCCAGCGCGGCGAGACCGTCACCAAGCCGCTCGTGGTCCGCCTCGACGGCAACAACGCCGAGGCCGGCCGTGCCATCCTCGACGGAGCGAACAACCCGCTGGTCGAGCGGGTGGACACGATGGACGGAGCGGCCCAGCGTGCCGCCGAGCTCGCGGCTGCGGGGAAGTGAACTAATGGCGATCTGGCTCACCAAGGACTCCAAGGTCATCGTCCAGGGCATCACCGGTGGTGAGGGCTCCAAGCACACCAAGCGGATGCTCGCCGCGGGCACCCAGGTAGTAGGCGGTGTCAACCCGCGCAAGGCCGGCACCAAGGTGGACTTCGACGGCACCGAGCTGCCTGTCTTCGCCACCGTCGCCGAGGCTATCGCCGAGACCGGCGCCGACGTGTCGGTCATCTTCGTGCCGCCGGCGTTCACCAAGGCCGCGGTCGTCGAGGCGATCGACGCCGAGATCCCGCTCGCCGTGGTGATCACCGAGGGCGTGCCGGTGCAGGACTCGGCGGCGTTCTGGGCGTACAACGTGGCCAAGGGCGAGAAGACCCGGATCATCGGTCCGAACTGCCCCGGCATCGCGTCGCCCGGCGCCTCCAACGCCGGCATCATCCCGGCCGACATCACCCCGCAGGGCCGGATCGGCCTGGTCAGCAAGAGCGGCACCCTGACCTACCAGCTCATGTACGAGCTGCGCGAGTTCGGCTTCTCCACCGCGGTCGGCATCGGCGGTGACCCGATCATCGGCACCACCCACATCGACGCGCTGAAGGCCTTCCAGGAGGACCCGGAGACCGACGCGATCGTCATGATCGGTGAGATCGGTGGTGACGCCGAGGAGCGGGCCGCCGAGTTCATCAAGGCCAACGTCACCAAGCCGGTGGTCGGCTACATCGCCGGCTTCACCGCGCCGCCCGGAAAGACGATGGGCCACGCCGGCGCCATCATCTCCGGCTCGGCCGGCACCGCCGACGCCAAGAAGGTCGCGCTCGAGGCGGCCGGCGTCAAGGTCGGCAAGACGCCGTCCGAGACCGCCCAGCTCATGCGCGACATCTTGAGCTGAGCACCGCTGTGAGTACGGCGCGCCGCCGATCGGGGAGCGACCCGATCGGCGGCGCGCCGTCCTATCTGCCTCGCCGCAGTGGCCACGGCATGGAAAAGTAGGCGCGATGTCCCGCACAACCGACCGTACCGGCGGCTCGGAGGACCCGTTCGCGGTCGCCGAGTCGCTGCAGTCCGTGGTGCGTGACACCGCCGCCGTCGAGCGGCAGAGACCGGCCGAGGCCCCCGAGGGGCAGCACACCGAGGCCATTCGCCCCGACGAGCAGGACCGGGACACCCCACCCGAGGAAGACCGGCGCGACACCGTCGTCGTCGATGACGCGATGCTCGGCCGGCGCGAGACCGTCCGGGTGCCCACGCAGCGCCGCCCGCCGCAGGTGAAGCGCGCTCCGCTGCTGGTGGCGGCACTGTTCGCCACCGTGTGGGCGACCCTGCTGACCTATCTGCCGGTGGCCGCCGTGATAGGCCTGGCACGCACACTCGAGGGCGCCGGGGGCCTGACCGGCGCCGCGCACGCCGGGCTGGCCGGCTGGCTGCTCGGCCACGGCGTGCCGATCGGCACCTCGATCGGGCCGCTCGCGCTGGCGCCACTCCTGCTCACGGTGCTGATCGTCTGGCGGCTCAACCGGGCCGGACTGCACGTCACCCGTGCCATCGGGGCCCGGCACTCCGGGTCGGTCCCGCGGGCGCTCCTCGCCGCTGTGGCGGTCGGTTCGGCGTACACCCTGGTCGGGGTTCTCGCCGCGGAGCTGACCGATGGCCGCGGCACCGAGATCTCCACCGGACGCGCCGCGTCGCACTTCTTCGTCCTCGGGGTCCTCGGAGCCCTGGTCGGCGCCCTGCGTGGCACCGGTGCCGTCGCCACCATCGCCCGGCGGACGCCACCGTTCCTGCGGCACGGCATCCGGACGGGGCTCGTCGCCGCGTTCCTGATCGTCGGCGCCGGCGCGGTGATCGGTGGCCTCGCGGTCGCGCTCGGCGGCGCACAGGCCGCGGAGATCATCGCCAACTACCAGACCGGCGTGGCGGGCCAGGCCGGCATCACCCTGATCAGCATCGGGTACGCGGTGAACGCCTCGATCTGGGTGGCGGCCTACCTGCTCGGGCCGGGGTTCGCGCTGGGCGTCGACACGATCGTCCGGCTGACCGAGGTCACCCTCGGAGCGCCGCCCATGCTGCCGTTGATCGCGGGCTTGCCCGAAGGCCCGATGGGCGCCGCCGGCACGACCCTGCTCGCCCTGCCGGTGATCGCCGGTGCGGTGGCCGGGTGGACGCTCACCCAGCGGTTGCGTTTCGGCCGCGACAGCGCCTGGCGGGCCACCCGCCGCAAGGGCAAGAACGCGGCTGCCGACCCGGAGCCGTCCTGGCTGCTGGTGGTGACGTCGAGCCTGTTCGCAGGCCCGGTGGCCGGCCTGCTGATGGCCGTGCTCGCGTGGGCCTCCGGCGGCGCGCTGGGCTCCGGCCGGCTGTCCGACATCGGCCCCGACCCGCTGCAGACCGGCATCGTGGCGGCGATCGTGGTCGCGGTCTCCGTCAGCCTGGGTGCGGCGGCGACGCGCGCTTTCCGCCGCGGCTGAGCGCCGGCCCGCGGCGTCTTCGCCTTTCACGCCGCGGTGCTTCGTCTACCGCGCGGTGTCTTCGCCTTTCACGCCGCGGTGCTTCGTCTACCGCGCGGTGTCTTCGCCTTTCACGCCGCGGTGCTTCGCCTACCGCGCGGTGTCTTCGCCTTTCACACCGCGGTGCTTCGTCCACCGCGCCGTGTCTTCGCCTTTCCTCCGGGGTTGCGTCCACCGTTTCCGGGACATCCGCCGCGGCCCAGCTCTGCCGCGTGAGCTTTCCGCCAGGGCTGAGCCCCGCCGTGTCCGGGCGGGTAAACGCCCGGATAGGGTGCACAGGTGACTGACCCCGCGCCCGCCCGCCTGGTCGTCCTCATCTCCGGATCGGGCAGCAACCTGCAGGCACTTCTCGAAGCGACCGCCGATCCGGCGTACGGGGCCGTCGTGGTCGCCGTCGGCGCCGACCGGGACGGGATCGCCGGACTGGACCACGCCACGGCCGCCGGAATCCCCACGTTCGTCGACTCGGTGAAGGCCTACCCGACCCGCGACGACTGGGACGCCGCGCTCACCGAGCACGTCGCCGAGCACAGGCCCGATCTGGTGATCTCGGCCGGATTCCTGAAGCTCGTCGGCAAACAGTTCCTGGACGCGTTCGGCGATCGCTACATCAACACGCACAATGCGCTGCTTCCCGCCTTCCCCGGCATCCACGGGCCGCGCGACGCACTGGCGTACGGCGTCAAGGTCGCCGGAGCGACGCTCTTCTTCGTGGACGCCGGTGTCGACACCGGGCCGATCATCGCGCAGACCGTGGTTTCCGTGCTCGACGACGACACGGAGGAGACCCTCACCGAGCGCATCAAGGTGGCCGAGCGGGCACAGCTGGTCGAGTACGTCGGCCGCCTGGTCCGGGACGGCTGGACCATCGAGGACAGAAAGGTACGGATTCCGTGAGTTCCGCTGCCGAGGGGCGCCGCCCGATCAAGCGGGCGCTGCTGAGCGTCTGGTACAAGGACGGCATCGTCGAGCTGGCGCAGGCGCTGCACGCGGCCGGCGTGCAGATCGTCTCCACCGGTTCGACCGCGTCGACCGTGGAGAAGGCCGGCGTGCCGGTGACCCGGGTCGAGGACCTGACCGGCTTCCCCGAGATCCTCAGTGACCGGGTCAAGACGCTGCACCCGAAGGTGCACGCCGGTCTGCTCGCCGACCTGCGGCTGGACAGCCACGTCGAGGAGCTCGCCGAGCTGGGCATCGAGCCGTTCGACCTGCTGGTCAGCAACCTCTACCCGTTCACCGAGACGGTCGCCTCGGGCGCGGGTGTCGAGGACTGCATCGCGAAGATCGACATCGGTGGGCCGGCCATGGTCCGCTCCGCTGCCAAGAACCACGCGTCCGTTGCGGTCGTCACGGCCGTCTCGGCGTACCCGCTGATCGTCTCCGCCCTTGCCGAAGGCGGATTCTCGCTGGCCCAGCGGCGCGCGCTGGCCGCCCGGGCCTTCGCGGACATCGCGGAGTACGACGTGGCCGTCGCCCGCTGGACCGCGACCGCGCTGGCCTCGTCGGCACCCGAATGGCCGGAGTTCGACGGGCTCGCGCTGCGCCTCGAGAACACCCTGCGGTACGGCGAGAACCCGCACCAGAAGGCAGCGCTCTACCTCGACCAGGACGCGCCCGCCGGCCTGGCCCAGGCCGAGCTGCTGCACGGTGGCGAGCTGTCGTTCAACAACTACGTCGACGCGGACGCCGCCTGGCGCAGCGCCAACGACTTCACCGAGCCGTGTGTGGCGATCATCAAGCACGCCAATCCGTGCGGCATCGCGATCGGCGCCGACGTCGCCGAGGCACACCGCAAGGCCCACGCCTGCGACCCGCTCTCCGCGTACGGCGGCGTGATCGCGGTCAACCAGGAGGTGACGCTCGACCTGGCCAAGCAGCTCGACGGCATCCTCACCGAGGCGATCGTGGCGCCCTCCTACGCCCCCGAGGCGCTGGAGGTCTTCCGGGCGAAGAAGAAGCTCCGGGTGCTCGCCGCCCCCGCGTGGAACCCGCCCGCCACCGAGATCAAGCAGGTCAGCGGTGGTGTGCTGGTGCAGACCGCGGACCGGGTCGACGCGACCGGTGACGACCCGGCCAACTGGACGCTGGCCACCGGCGAGGCGCTCTCCGGCGCCGACCTGGCCGACCTCGTCTTCGCCTGGCGTGCCGTGCGGGGGGTCAAGAGCAACGCCATCCTGCTCGCTCGCGACGGCGCAACCGTCGGTGTCGGCATGGGCCAGGTCAACCGGGTCGACTCGGCGCACCTCGCCGTCAACCGGGCCGGCGCCGAGCGGGCGGCCGGCAGCGTGGCGGCGTCCGACGCGTTCTTCCCGTTCCCGGACGGGCTGCAGGTGCTGATCGAGGCCGGCGTGAAGGCCGTCGTCCAGCCGGGCGGTTCGATCCGCGACGAACAGGTCATCGAGGCCGCGGCGGCGGCCGGCCTGACCGTCTACCTGACCGGGACTCGCCACTTCTACCACTGATCCGTTCGCGTTCAGCGGCGGTCGGCAGCCTGCGGGCGGTCGGCCGCCGCTGTGCGTTCCAGCATCTTTCATTGCATCTGCCGACGAGGATCGGGTGCCTTGGCCGGCGTCTTTCGGGGTGGCTGACGGTGATCGTTGGATGCCTCGGTCAGGGCGGCTGAGACGGTGGCGGCGACTCGTTCCGCGTTTCGGAACACGTCGTCGGCGGTGAAACGGAGCACCGTCCAGCCGGCCATTCGGAAGGCGTTCAGCCTGGCCACGTCACGGCGGAACTGTTGCCGGTCGCGATGGTGGTCGCCGTCGTACTCGACGACCAGTGCGGAGTCCGGCCAGGCCAGATCGGCGCGGCCCAGGAAGCGATCGGCGGTGTCCCGGATCTCGAACTGAGGCACCGGAGGTGGCAGGCGGGCATCGTGGAGCAGCAGACGAATGTGGGACTCCATCGGAGACTCGGCGCGCGGGTCCGCCAAGCGGGTCAGGGCCGTCAGCTGCGTGATGCCTGGCCAGGAGAAACGTTGCACGATCATTGGCTGGAGCCGTTCTCGGTGGAGCAGATGGCGGTGGAGCATCGCATCCAGGACGACCAGTGCGTCCGCGCGCCGCAGGCGTCGGCCGGTGTCGAAGGCGGTGCGCTCCGGTGTGGTCACCGGGATGCCGTCGACGGTCGTCACGTCGTCCGGTGTGAGAGTCGTGTGATGTGTTTGCAGCCGGTCGTCCTCGCGTAGCCAGCGATCACGGGGCAGAGCCACTGACACCTGCGTCCCCTCCGTTTCGACGCCCCACAGACGTGCCGCGCTGAGGCCTCCGATCGCCGCGCCCGGCGGCAGGATCAGTGCGACGGCTCGACACCAGGCCAGGTGATCCATGTCGGTGTCGCGGTGTGCATACACGTCGTGCATCAGTCGTTGCCAGATCGGGCTGCGGAGCATCGCTCTGGTGATCAGGCCGTCCCGGATTGCGGTCGAGCCGTGGAACGGCTGGTTGCGGAGTGGCGTGGGGATCGTCGGTGGGCGCGGCATCGGCTCAGCATGGTTCGGATCGCGGCCGCGAGCCGATGTGCCTGTGGACAGAGCGCTGGTGTGGACAAGCTTGACAAGCCGGCCGAACGGTGTTGCCGCAGCCGTGCTGCGAGGAAACCGCGCTATCGCTGAGCTGGACGATCATCTAGGCCGCTTTTTGGAGGCGGGCTCTGGGGAATGGCTGCTTCCCAGGCGCAGAAGGGTGTGCGGGCTGGGGCTGGGCGATCGAGTCGCCTGGAGAAGGGTGCGCGGGCCGGGGCGCACCGATCGACTACCTGGGGAGAGGTGCGCGGGCCGGGGCTGGGTGATCGGGTTGGCTGTGGACAGGTGCGCGGGGCAGGGCTGGCCGATCGAGTTGCGTCGGGATGGGTGCGCGGGCCAGGGCTGGGTGTCTGGGCTGGCTGGGGATGGGTGCGTGGGGTGGGGAAGGGGGCTGGAGGTGGGGCTGGCTGGGGAGGGGCGTGGGGGTTGAGGATGGGGTGGAGTGGTTATCGGGTGAGGCTGAATGGGGAAGCGGCTGTGGTTGAGGGGCGCCATCCGTCATGATCATTGAGGTCGGCTTCAGTGGCTTAGGTCCCGTTCAACGGACCGGCCGGTAATCGTGCGTTAACCGGCTGATACGGTCGCGAAAAATCGCCCGGACACTGGGAGAGCAGAGCTATGGGCAAGAAGGTAACCGTCGTAGGCGCCGGTTTCTACGGGTCCACGACCGCGCAGCGTCTCGCCGAGTACGACATCTTCGAGACGGTGGTTCTCACCGACATCATCGAGGGCAAGCCCGCCGGCCTGGCGCTCGACCTCAACCAGGCCCGTGCGATCGAGGGCTACGAGACCAAGGTCATCGGCGCGAGCACCGGGCCGAACGGCGAGGGCTACGAGGCCATCGAGGGCTCCGACGTGGTCGTGGTGACCGCCGGTCTGCCGCGTAAGCCGGGCATGAGCCGGATGGACCTGCTCGAGGTCAACGCCAAGATCGTTCGCCAGGTGGCGGAGAACATCAAGAAGTACGCGCCGAACGCCGTCGTCATCGTGGTCTCGAACCCGGTGGACGAGATGACCGCGCTGGCACAGCTCGCCACCCAGTTCCCGAAGAACCAGGTGTTCGGCCAGGCCGGTGTGCTCGACACCGCCCGCTTCACCAACTTCATCGCCGAGGAGCTGAACGTCCCGGTCAAGAGTGTGAAGGCGCTGACCCTGGGCTCGCACGGCGACACCATGGTTCCGGTCCCGTCGCGCTGCACGGTCGACGGCAAGCCGCTGTCCGACCTGCTCCCGGCCGACAAGATCGAGGAGCTGGTGGTTCGGACCCGCAACGGTGGCGCCGAGGTGGTCGCGCTGCTGAAGACGGGTTCGGCGTACTACGCCCCGTCGGCTGCCGCCGCCCGCATGGCGAAGGCCGTGGCCGAGGACTCGGGCGAGGTCGTCCCGGTCTGCGCGTGGGTCGACGGCGAGTACGGCATCTCCGGTGTCTACCTGGGCGTCGAGGCCGAGCTGGGTGCGACCGGTATCCGCAAGGTCGTCGAGGACAAGCTCACCGACTCCGAGCTGGCCGGTTTGAAGGAGGCCGCCGAGGCGGTCCGCGCCAAGCAGGCGGACGTCGCGGGTCTCTGATCCCGTTTCGTCGAAGACGGCCGGGGCACGCTGCCCCGGCCGTCTTCATGCCCGCAGAAGTCCGGCGGACATGCCGGCAGGAGAGCCGGTGCAGGGCGGCCGGCAAAAGGACCGGCGCAAAGGACCGGCGCAAGGGACCGGCGCAAGGGGCTAGCACGATGGCTGGCGCAAGGGGCCCGGCACAAGAGGCCGGCAAGAGGGCCGCAAAAGGGCGACGGTCACGCTGACACGAGGGCGGAGATCAGGGTGACGATCGCGAAGAGGACGACGAGGGCGGCTGTCTTGCCGCGCAGTTCCTCCGTACCGAATCGGCGTTTGAGATTTTCGTTGAGCACCACAAACGGCACCACGACGAACGGGATGAACCCGGCCGCGCTCGCCCAGCGCATCCCGGTGACGAACGCGCCACCGCCCGGCCCGCTGATCAGGTGCACGATGTAGTGCCCCTGGTAGGGGATGAGCGCCAGAACCGTGGGCAACAGGGCGGCGATCACCACGCCGATGGCCCACAGCCAGTTCCGGTGGATCCGCTTGCGGAGCAGGATCAGTGCCCAGGCGAGGCCGAAGATGGCGATGATGGTCAGCCACCCGGCGATCGTCATGGCCCACGACCGGCCGCCGGTGAGCGCGCGCATGCCGTCGACCCAGCCGCGTGCCGAGGACTCCTGGTAGGCGAACAGCACGAAGTACGCCGTGCCGCCGACGGCCACGAGCAGGAATCCCAGTGCCGTCGCGCGCGACGAGGGCTCGGCCGGACGCGGCGGCGGAGCGACCGGGCGTATGACCGGTGCCCGGCGGGCTTTCGACTTGCCGCCGCGCTGGTTCCCCGTGCGCGCCGGCTGCCGGCGACGGGAGCGATTGGTGACCATCGCTCGATGTTAGGGAACGCCGCCAAAAGGCGAGGGTGCCAGGGACGCCGCCAAAAGGCGAGGGTGTCAGGGAACGCCGCCAAAAGGCGAGGGTGTCAGGGAACGCCGCCAAAAGGCGAGGGTGTCAGGGAACGCCGCCGAAGGCGAGGATGTCAGGGAACGCCGCCGAAGGTGAGGACGACGGCCAGCGAGACGACCGAAACGACGATGACGATGACGGTGACGGCGACGAAGGACCAGCCGGCCAGGACGAGAGCCGCCGGTCGGTCGCCGACGACGTGTTCGGCGGCGAGGGCGACGTCGTCCCGGAAAAGGAAGCTGGTGACGAGTGACACGGCGATACCGATGGTGACGACGGCAACAGGAGCGACACCGGCGAGTCGATCTCCCGTACCGCCGTGGCGGGGTTCGTAGTGCTTATCCGCGCGCCGGATCTTCATTCCCTGGGATGGTAGAGGGCGGCCAGTCGTACGGGGCCGCCCGGCGATCTTCGGTGGGTGGGCAGTACGCTCGTACTGCTAAGCGTGTGTTTCGGGAGAGGAGCGCCGGCCGATGGCGAAAATCAAGGTCAAGAACCCGGTCGTTGAGATCGACGGCGACGAGATGACCCGGATCATCTGGAAGCAGATTCGTGAGCAGCTGATCCTGCCGTACCTCGATGTGAACCTCGAGTACTACGACCTGTCGATCCAGTACCGGGACGAGACCGACGACCAGGTGACGATCGACTCGGCCAACGCCATCAAGCGGCACGGTGTGGGCGTCAAGTGCGCCACGATCACGCCGGACGAGGCGCGGGTCGACGAGTTCGGCCTGAAGAAGATGTGGCGGTCGCCGAACGGCACCATCCGCAACATCCTCGGCGGCGTGGTGTTCCGCGAGCCGATCATCATGAAGAACGTACCCCGCCTGGTACCGGGCTGGACCAAGCCGATCATCATCGGCCGGCACGCCCACGGTGACCAGTACAAGGCGACCGACTTCGTCGCGCCGAAGGCCGGCAAGTTCACCGTCACCTTCACGCCGGAGGACGGCTCCGAGCCGCTGGAGTTCCACGTCGCGGACTTCCCGGCCGGTGGCGTCGGCATGGCGATGTACAACTTCGACGAGTCGATCCGCGACTTCGCGCGCGCCTCGTTCCGGTACGGCCTGGCCCGCAACTACCCGGTCTACCTCTCGACCAAGAACACGATCCTGAAGGCGTACGACGGCCGGTTCAAGGATCTGTTCGCCGAGATCTTCGAGACCGAGTTCGCCGACCAGTTCAAGTCGGCCGGCATCACCTACGAGCACCGGCTGATCGACGACATGGTCGCCGCCGCGCTCAAGTGGGAGGGTGGCTACGTCTGGGCCTGCAAGAACTACGACGGTGACGTGCAGTCCGACACCGTGGCGCAGGGCTTCGGCTCGCTCGGCCTGATGACCTCGGTCCTGATGACCCCGGACGGCCAGACCGTCGAGGCCGAGGCCGCCCACGGCACGGTCACCCGGCACTACCGGCAGTGGCAGAAGGGCGAGAAGACCAGCACCAACCCGATCGCCTCGATCTTCGCCTGGACCGGTGGCCTCAAGCACCGCGGCAAGCTGGACGGCACCCCCGAGGTGACCGAGTTCGCCGAGAAGCTGGAGCGGGTCTGCATCGAGACCGTCGAGGGCGGTCAGATGACCAAGGACCTCGCGCTGCTCATCGGCCGGGACGCCCCGTGGCTGTCGACCGACGAGTTCATGAACGCGCTCGACGAGAACCTGGCGCGCAAGCTCGGCGCCTGATCCGTCTTACCCCAGAACCCGCCGGCTCTCAGCCGGCGGGTTCTGGCGTTTCACTCCTTTCGATCACCGCGGATCGCCCGCTTCGGGACCTTGGTCCCGAGTACCGGTGTCTTTACGCGGTAAGCGCGGTCCGTCGTCTGACGAAGACTGAGATTGCGGGATCACCGCGGATCGAAATGAGGAGGTACGAACCGTGGGCGAGCTGGAAGCGACGATCGGCCTGCTGGTGCAGAACGCGCAGAGGGCTTTGAACGCCTACGCCGACTTCACCCAGGAACAGATCGACTACATCGTCGGGAAAGCATCGGTGGCCGCGCTCGACAAGCACGGCGAACTGGCCAGGCTGGCGGTCGAGGAGACCGGACGCGGGGTCTTCGAGGACAAGGCCGTCAAGAACATCTTCGCCTGTGAGCACGTCACGAACAGCATGGCCGGGATGAAGACGGTCGGCGTGATCCACCGCGACGACGTCAATGGCATCACCGAGATCGCCGACCCGGTCGGTGTGGTCTGCGCGGTCACCCCGGTCACCAATCCGACCTCCACCACGATCTTCAAGGCGTTGCTGGCGCTGAAGACCCGTAACCCGATTGTCTTCGCCTTCCACCCGAACGCCCAGCAGTGCAGCTCGGCCGCGGCCCGGGTGGTGCGCGACGCGGCGATCGCGGCCGGCGCCCCGGCGAACTGCGTCCAGTGGATCGAGCAGCCCTCACTCGATGCGACCGCCGCTCTGATGAACCACCCGGGTGTCGCCACGATCCTGGCCACCGGCGGGAACGCGATGGTCCGGGCCGCCTACTCGACCGGCAAGCCGGCGCTCGGTGTCGGCGCCGGCAACGTTCCAGCGTACGTCCACCCGTCCGCCGATGTGGTCCGCGCCGCTCACGACATCGTGCTCTCGAAGACGTTCGACAACGGCATGATCTGCGCCTCCGAGCAGGCCGTCATCCTGGACCGGAAGATCGCGTCCCAGGCGCTGAAGGAGTTCAAGCGCCTGCACGCCTACGTGGTGACGGCCAAGGAGAAGAAGCTCCTGCAGGACTTCATCTTCCCGCCGGACGGCGAGGGCAAGGACTGCGTGGGCGAGAAGCTCAATGCCGCGGTGGTCGGCCAGTCGCCGGCCTGGATCGCCGAGCAGGCCGGTTTCAGCGTGCCCGAGGACACCTCGATCCTGCTGGCCGAGATCGGCGAGGTCGGCCCGGCCGAGCCGCTGAGCCGGGAGAAGCTCTGCCCGGTTCTTGCCGTCATCAAGGCCGACGACGAGGAGCAGGGCATCCGGTACGCCGAGCAGATGGTGGAATTCCACGGTCTCGGCCACAGCGCGGTCGTGCACGCCAGGGACGCCGAGCTCTCCGAGCGCTTCGGCAAGCGGATGAAGGCGGTCCGGATCATCTGGAACGCGCCGGCCTCGCAGGGTGGCATCGGCGACATCTACAACGGGTTCCGGCCGTCCCTCACGCTGGGGTGCGGCAGTTACGGGCACACCTCGGTGTCCGACAACGTGTCGGCCCTCAACCTGCTCAACATCAAGCGCATCGGCCGTAGGACGAACAACATGCAGTGGTTCAAGGTGCCCGCGAAGATGTACTTCGAGCCGCACGCCATCCGCTACTTCCGGGACATGCCGGGCGTCAAGCGGGTCACCATCGTCACCGACCACACCATGACCAAGCTCGGGTACGTGGACAGGATCAGCAACGTGCTGCGCGAGCGCCCGGAGCCGGTGACCATCCAGATCATCGACGGGGTGGAGCCGGAGCCCAGCATCGAGACGGTGCGTGGTGGCGCCGAGCTGATGCGCTCGTTCGGCCCGGACACCATCATCGCGCTCGGCGGTGGTTCGCCGATGGACGCCGCGAAGGTGATGTGGCTGCTCTACGAGCACCCGGACGTCGACTTCGCGGACATGAAGGAGAAGTTCTTCGACGTACGCAAACGCGCCTTCAAATTCCCGACGCTGGGCAACCTGGCACAGCTGGTCTGCGTGCCGACGACGTCGGGCACCGGCGCCGAGGTCACCCCGTTCGCGGTGATCACCGACACGGCGACCGGTCAGAAGTACCCGCTGGCCGACTACGCGCTCACCCCGAGCGTGGCGATCATCGACCCGCACCTGACCAAGGACCTGCCGCCGGTGGTTACCGCGGACAGTGGCTTCGACGCGCTGACCCACGCCACCGAGGCGTACGTCTCGGTCTACGCGAGCGACTTCACCGACGGCCTGGCCCTCCACGCGATCAAGCTGATCTTCGAGAACCTGGAACGGGCGGTGAAACAGGGCGCCGACGACCCGATCGCCAGGGAGAAGATGCACAACGCCGGGACGATCGCCGGTATGTCGTTCGGCAACGCGTTCCTCGGCATCGTGCACGCCATGGCACACACCCTGGGGGCCACCTTCCACGTGGCGCACGGCCGGACCAACGCGATTCTGCTGCCGCACGTGATCCGGCACAACGGCACCGTTCCGGCGAAGCTGAACAGCTGGCCGAAGTACGAGCGGTACATCGCGCCGGAGCGGTTCCAGGAGATCGCACGGCATCTGGGCCTGCCCGCCGAGACCCCCGAGCAGGGCGTCGAATCGTACGCCCAGGCTGTGGAGAAATTGAGGGAGGCGGCCGGGATCCCGTCGTCGTTCAAGGGCGCCGGCGTGGAGGAGCAGGAGTTCATCGAGGCACTGCCGCAGCAGGCGATGAACGCCTACCTCGACCAGTGCGCGCCGGCCAACCCGCGGATGCCGATGCTCGAGGACATGAAGCGGATCATGAGGAACGCCTACTACGGGTCGTAACCCGCGGACCAGGTGATTCGTTCGACAGTCGAGGGGGAGCCCTGTCCCGGGCTCCCCCTCGATGCATCTGCGTCTATGATCCTCTGTGGATTGATCAATCTATTTCCACGGGGGAAATCATGACCAGATCACTTCTCGGGCGTCTCGCCCTGGCCGCGGCCACCGGACTGCTCGCCGCCGGATCGCTCGCCGCGCCCGCGGCCGCGTCCGGCACCGGCGTCCTGGAGGGCACCTTCACCACAGTCACCGGCGCACCGGTCGCGGATTCCATGATCAGTGTGTGGGTCGGCGACGGCAGCGACGTCTGGACCCATCTGTGGACGGACACCACCGGCCACTACGAAGTCAGCCTGCCGAGCGGCGGGTACCTTCTCGCGTTCGACGTCCACACCGGCGGCCAGTGGTCGCCCCGCACGCTCGACAGGGCCGAGGCACAGGTCTACACGGTCGTCGAGGGCGAGACCCTGACCGTCGACGAGCAGCAGCTGTAGCGAGAGCTACACGACGACAGGGCCGGCCGAGAACCGGCCCTGTCGTCGTTCTCAGATGTCGCGCAGCCGCTGCGCCGCGGCCTCCGGGACGATGTCGTTGACGAAGGCGCCCATCGCCGACTCCGACCCGGCCAGGTACTTCAGCTTGTCCGCGGCGCGGCGGATGCTGAACAGCTGCAGATGCAGGTAGCCCAGCTCGCGGCCCTCACCGACGACCGCCTGGTGCCAGGCCGAGATGTACGGCATCGGCTTGCCGAACAGCCCGTCGAAGCGGCGCAGCACATCGAGGTAGAGCGGGCCGAACGCGTCGCGTTCCGCGTCGGACAGCGCGGGCAGGTCGGGCACCTGCCGGTGCGGCGCCACGTGGACCTCGAACGGCCAGCGGGCGGCGGCCGGCACATACGCCGTCCAGTGCTCGTTGGCGGCGATCACCCGTACCTTCGCCTCCTGCTCGGCCGCGAGGACGTCGGCGTAGAGGTTGCGCCCACCGGTCTTCTCGGCGTGCCGCGCGGCGGCGCGCAGGTAGGCCGCCGTCTTCGGCGTCACTGTCGGGTACGCGTAGATCTGCCCGTGCGGGTGGTGCAGCGTCACGCCGATCTCGACGCCCCGGTTCTCGAACGGGAAGACCTGCGCGACACCGGGCAGGCCGGAGAGTTCCGCGGTGCGGTCGGCAAGTGCATCGACGACGGTACGCACACGCGACGGCGGAAGTGAGCCGAAGGCGGCGTCGTGATCGCTGGTGAAGCAGACGACCTCGCACCGGCCGAGGCCCGGTCGCACCGGCACCAGGTCGGTGACCTGGGTGATCTCGTCCGGCACGATCCGGTCGCTGAACGACGGGAACTGGTTCTCGAAGACCACGACGTCGTAGCCGGGCGCCGGGATCTCGCTGGCGAACCGCTCGCTGGTCGGGCAGAGCGGGCACGCGTCCGACGGCGGCAGGAACGTGCGGGTGTTGCGGTGGGCGGCGACCGCGATCCACTCGTCGGTCAGCGGGTCGTGGCGCAGCTGGGAGGCCGGCGGTGGCGGCGGCAGCTGCCGGGTGTCGGGGAAGCCCGCGCGGCCGCTACCCGGGGATTCGTCGAAATAGATCAGCTCACGGCCGTCGGAGAGACGGACAGCCGACCGGGTCGGGGTCACTGCGAGTTCACCACCACGAGTTCAGGAACGGTTTCCGAGAGGAGTTCGCGCGCGTCGTCGTCCAGCCCGTCATCGGTGATCAGGACGTGGGCGCGGGACAGCGGCACGATCGAGGAGATGCCGACGGTGCCCCACTTGGTGTGGTCGGCGAGCACGACGAGACGCTCGGCCGCCTCCACCAGGGCCCGGTTGACGTCGGCCTCCATCAGATTCGGCGTGGTGTAACCGGCCCGCTCACTCATCCCGTGCACCCCGAGGAAGAGCATGTCCAGGTGCAACGTGCCGATGGCGGCGACCGCCACGGGGCCGACGAGGGCATCGGAGGGTGTACGGGTACCGCCGGTCAGCACCACGGTCTGGTCGGCCCGTCCGCCCCGGTAGAACACGTCGGCGACCGGTATCGAGTTCGTCACCACGGTCAGCGCCGGGACGTCGACGAGGCGCTGGGCCAGCTCGGCGGTGGTGGTGCCGGCTGAGAGCGCGATGGCGTCGCCGGGCGAGACCAGGGCCGCGGCGCGCATCGCGATGGCCGCCTTCTCCCCGCGCTCGCGCACCGACTTGGCGGTGAAACCCGGCTCGTGCGCCGATCCGGGACTGACGGTGGTCGCGCCGCCATGTACCTTCGCCAGCAGGCCGCGTTCGGCGAGCGCCTCCAGATCGCGGCGGATGGTCATGTCGGAGACGGCGAACTCGGTGGCGAGCTCGGTGACCCGGACACCTCCGGCGGCACGGACCCGGTCGAGGATCGCGGCCTGTCTCTGCTGTGCCAGCATCAGCTGTGCCGGTCCAGGTCGATGAGCCGGCCCAAGTCGTTATACCGCACTAATTCGAACACATCCGAACGGTACCCTGTGATCGGGTCGGTTTGAAAGGGTGAGTTCAGATACCCCGGCCGCGTTTGTGCAGCGCTGAAAGAACGTTCTCCACCTTCACGGCCCCCGTCATCGCCGCCAGCGCGATCGCGGTGCGCGGTTCGCGCCAGTTCGCCCGAACCGCCTCCCGGGTGTAACGCCAGGCCGCGCTCCGGTTGCCGGACGCCGCCGACCAGCACGCGAGCTGGCCGTAGACCCGGGCCGCGCCCGGCCGGCAGCCGCTGATCTCCGGGTGCCGCTGCATCATCCAGCGCAGCGACGAGATCTTGGTGGCGTACTCGTACGCGTAGTGCGAGGTCCGTCCCCAGAGCACCCGGACCAGTGGCTCGTCCAGATGAACGATCGGCGCGCGGCGGGCCGCCCTGAGCAGAAGATCCCAATCCTCGTTCTGACTACCGGGCGCGTCCTCGGCGACCAGGCCGATCCGCTCCGGGTCCAGCGCCTCCCGGCGGATCAGGAACGACGAGGAGTGCAGCATCGACATCCGGGAACGGGCCAGGTCGGCGACGGTCACCCGGGGGCGCCCGGCCAGTCTCGGGGTGCAGCGGCCCTCGTACTCGACCTCGATCGCGCACGTGGCGAACTCGGCCTCCGGCTCGGCCAGCAGCGCGGCGACCTGGCGGCGCAGCTTGTCGGGAAGCCACTGGTCGTCGTCGTCGCAGAACGCCATCAGTTCGGTGTCGAGCGCGAGCAGGCCGGTGTTGCGCGCGCCGGCCAGGCCTGAGGACCGCCAGTTGGTGAGCACCAGCACCGGCACGCCGTCAGTCGAGGCGAGCAGGTAGTCGGGCTCGGTCTGGTCGTAGACCACCACGACCTTCAGTTCACCCGGGTAACGCTGCTCGCGTACCGCGGCGATCGCCCGGCGGACCAGTTCCGGGCGGTTCCGGGTGGGGATGACGACCCCGACGGACGGCCAGTTCATCACGCCTCCGATGCGATGTTGAGCGGGTCCGATGTGACGTTGAGCGGGTCCGGTGCGATGTTGAGCGGGTCCGGTGGGTTGTTGAGCGCGTCCGATGTGACGTTGAGCGGGTCCGGTGGGTTGTTGAGCGCGTCCGATGGGACGTTGAGCGGGTCCGATGTGACGTAGAGCGGTTCCGGAGCGACGTTGAGCGGATAGCCGTACGCCCGGAGCATCGGCCCGCAGACCGCGCCGACCAGCCGGCGTTGTGCGCTGGGCAGGGCCCGGACCCAGGCGTCGTCGCGGCGCAGCGGTAGCCGGCCGACCGTGAAGCGCATAGGGTTGCCGGCCGCGCTGTGCCCGACACGCAGGTCGGCGTGCCCGTTGCGGAGGAACTCGAGATCCTCGGGGTGCAGCTTGACGCCCGCGAAGTCGGCGAGCCGGATGAGGCCGACCCGCGGGTCTGTGAGGAACTCCTCGTAGCGGATCCGCCGGACCGGCACGCCGCACCGGGCGAGCAGGCCGAAGGCGGCGTTGTGCGCGTTCCAGAGCAATGCCGAGCGGCCGGGGGAGTAGCGGGTCATCTCGTCGGTGCCGTCGGTCTCCGGGCGGGTGACCTTCTTGGTCCACGAGTACGCCACGCCGCGGGCGTCCCGCACCACGTGCACGACCCGGAGGTCGATGTCGTCGGCCCAGCGCAGCACGTGGGCGAGGGCCGAGTGCTTGGAGGAGTCGATCACCACCCGGGCGCCGGCCACCTCGGCGGCCGCGGCGTAGACCCGGGCGTAGTAGGAGGCGTATTCACGCACCTCGGCCGGTGCGGAACCGGCGGTGGCGAGGCGGGGGATGTGCCGGGTCCGTTCGACCGTGTCGCGCAGGGCGTGCACCCGGTCCACATCGACGTTCGTCCAGCCGTTGAAGGCCAGGTCACCGACCCGGCGCCAGAAGGTGCAGCCGGAGAACCGCGAGCCGCAGCCGCATCGCTCGTCGTCGCGGACATCGCGTTGCCACAGGTGGACGACCTCGCCGAGCGCGCACATCCCGGGGAGCTCACCGAGCAGGCGTTCGACGAGCGTTGTTCCACTTCGTCCTAATCCACCCAGAAAAAGCACTTGTGCCACTTTGGCTCGCCTTCGCTCGTTTCGCTCTGGTAACGAGTGAAGCAGGCAGAAGGAGGCGTTAGGTGACTATCGAGGCTTTCGACCGTGTAGACCTGGATGGGACCGGTATCGACCGCATCACCGAGGACGAGGTCGTGGCCGTGGTCCGGGAGTCGCTGGCCTATGGCCGGGGTGGCCGGATCATCACCCCCAACGTCGACATCCTGCGCCGGGCCTCCGCCGACCCCTCGGTCCGGCGGCACCTCGACGACGCCGATCTGATCGTCGCCGACGGCATGCCGCTGATCTGGGCCAGCCGTCTCGGGGGTGCGCCGCTGCCCGAGCGGGTTGCCGGCAGCAGCCTGATCTGGTCGCTCTCGGAGGGTCTCGGCCGCGACGCCCGCTCCATCTTCGTGATCGGCGGAACCCCGATCGCGAGCGGCGCGTTGAAGGGGGCCAAGAGCGCTGCGATCCGGACGGCCGAAGCCGGACGCGGCACGGTCAGGACGGCCGGGACCAAGAGTGCCGCGGCCGGGATCAAGAGCGCGACGGCCGGGGTCGGAGGCGCCGCGGCCGGGGTCGGAGGCGCCACGGCCGGGGTCGGAGGTGGCGCGGCCGGGCGGAGCGGCGGCACGGTGAAGGTGGGTGGGGTCAAGGGCATCCGGGACGGTGCGATGAGGGCCGCCACCCGGCTGGCCAGAGAATGTCCCGGACTGCGGATCGCGGGCACGCTCAGTCCGCCGTTCGGCTTCGAGGAGGACGAGGGCGCATACGGTGCCCTCTGCGACGAGGTCGTCGCCGCCGAACCGGACATGGTCTTCGTGGGGCTCGGCTTCCCCAAGCAGGAGTTGGTCATCGAGCGTCTGCGGCCCTATCTGCCCGGCGCATGGTTCGTCGGTTGCGGTGCCGCCGTCAACTTCGTCGCCGGCGACATCGAGCGGGCCCCACGCTGGATGCAGCGCACCGGCCTGGAATGGGCGCACCGCCTCGGCGTCGAGCCCCGTCGCCTGGCCGGGCGCTACCTGCGGCACGACGCCCCATACGCCCTGCGCCTGCTGGCCCGCGCCCGCCGCCGCTGAAGCGGGGCCGGCTCAAGGCTGACCGCCCTCACCGCCGAAGCCACCTGGGCCGCCGAAGTCGCCCGAGTCGCCGGAGTCACCGAAGCCGCCGAAGCCACCTGGGCCGCCGAAGTCGCCCGAGTCGCCGGAGTCACCGAAGCCGCCGAAGCCACCTGGGCCGCCGAAGTCGCCCGAGTCGCCGGAGTCACCGAAGCCGCCGAAGCCACCTGGGCCGCCGAAGTCGCCCGAGTCGCCGGAGTCACCGAAGCCGCCGAAGCCACCTGGGCCGCCGAAGTCGCCCGAGTCGCCGGAGTCACCGAAGCCGCCGAAGCCACCTGGGCCGCCGGAGCTGCTGGAGTCACCCGGGCCCCCGGAGTCCCTAAAGCCGGAGCCGCCAAAGCCGGAGCCGCCAAAGCTGGAGCCGGAACTGCCGCGGGCGCGGGTCCGCCGCGATCGAGGGCCCGGGACGCCGCGGAACGTCGTGCACCGCAGACCGGTCCGCACGAGCATCGCCCCGATGGTCGGCTGCGGGTAGTCGCCCGAGTCGTAGCCGCTCTGCCACGGGAACCGATCCTTCGGGTCGGGCCAGGTGAGCTGCAGCAGCCGGACCCGCCCGTCCCCGTAACGCATCAGCGCCGCGCCAGGGAACAGCACCTCGGAGATCTCGCCGCCGACCACCCGCACGTCCTGCCCCTCGAGCAGCCCGCGGATCCGGTGCCCGTGCCGCAGCAGCAGCCCCTCGTCACAGACCCGCCCGGCCATCTCGTTGAGCAGCACGTGCCCGGTCTCCGGTGGCAGCCCGGCGATGACCAGCTCGGGAAAGCCGTACCCGGTCAGGCCGACCGTGTAGGCGAACGGAACCGTGTCGGGAGGGTCGTCCTCGGTCGGGACCACGTGCACGACGGCCCAGCCGAACTTTTCGATGATCTCGCTCTGCTCGTCGAAGAAGTCGTCGAGGTAGGACATCGTGACACCCCCGTTGGGCTCCGCCTGGCTGACTGAGCTCACTATGGAACACACGTACGACAATTTTCGGAGCCTGGCTAACCGTACGATCGTACTGTTAAAGTTTTGGCATGGGGTTTCGAATCGATGACCTGCACCATGTGCAACTGCTGATCCCGCCGGGCGGGGAAGGTGCGGCCCGGGCCTTCTACAGCGGTGTGCTCGGCATGGCCGAGATCGTCAAGCCGCCGGTGCTGGCCGCCCGTGGTGGCTGCTGGTTCCGCGCGGGCGGCTGGGAGGTGCACCTGTCGCCGGTCCCCGACTTCGTCCCGGCTCGCAAGTCGCACCCCGGCGTGCTGATCAGCGACCTCGACGCGCTGGCGGCCACGCTCGAGGCCGCCGGCCACCCGGTCGTGTGGGATCCCCACTTCCCGGGCCACCGGCGGCTCTACTCGGCCGACGGCCATGGCAACCGCCTGGAGTTCCTCGAGCGCCTCAGCGGCTGACGGCCGAAAGCTGAAGAGCCGGCTCAGCGCCTGACGGCGAAAGCTGAAGAGCCGGCTCAGCGCCTGACGGCCGAAAGTTGAAGAGCCGGCTCAGCGCCTGACGGCGAAAGTTGAAGAGCCGGCTCAGCGGTTGAAGTACGGGTCCTTGACCAGCCGCTGGAAGGCCCGGAACGCACGCTTGTCGCCGGTCAGCTGGAACTGCTGATTGGGCCCGTTGCCCTCCGGGTCCGACTCGAAGTAGGCGACCGCCTTGATCTGCTTGTTCGCCTTGAAGGTCCGCTCGGCGTCCTTGATCCAGGCGGCCCGCGACTCCGAACCCCACGCCTTGGCCACGCCGAACTCGCCGATCACGATCGGTTTCGGTCGCTGCGCGGCCCACTCCAGGAACGGTCCCATCAGCTGCCCGATCGGCTTGAACTCGAACCCGGCGTAGACGTCCACGCAGGTCCAGTCGACCTGGTCGTCGCCGGGGTAGAACGCCGGAGCGTCGCCACGGATGAAGCCCTCGGCGGTGGGACACCACACCCAGGACACGTTCTCGGTCTTCTCCTGCTGGAAGATCTTGCGGACGTACCGCCAGGCGGCGATGTAGTCCTCGCCGGACCACATGGTGGCCTGCAGGTTGGGCCGGTCCATCTCCCAGCGCATCCGCAGCAGCACCGGCTTCTTGATCTTCCGGATCGCGACCGCCTGCTTACGGATCAGATCGTCATGCTCACCGGCCAGGATGGACCGGTTGTCGCCGGTCGCCCAACTGATCATCAGGGACGCGCCGTCGGCCAGGAACGCCTCGTCCGAGGGCGTGCCCATCATCTGCTCGAACCGGCGGTACGTGTTGATGAAGTCGAGCTTGCGGTCCATCGACTGTTCCAGCGCCGCGACCGCGGTGAGCCGTCCCACATGGGTCAGCTCCTCGGGCTTGATCCAGGCGCCGAAGAGCGCACCGCGCTTGGGCGGCTGGTACGGCCCCGCCTCGAACGGTCCCGGGTTGATCGCCACCGCGCGCGGTGGAGCGGACAGGTCGGGCGACGGCTGCGGTGCCGGTTCGTCGCGGTCGTTCGACCAGCAGCCGGCCAGAAGAAGCGCCGCGAGGAGCGCCGGCAGGAACCTACGCATGGACGCGCCGGGCGGTGTAGAGGACGTTCACCGCGTACCCGTCGCTGCCGGGCAGCCTGCGGGCCGCCGCGTCGGCGATCCGCGCCACCCGGCTGTCGTGCAGCGACGGGGTGAGCATCGAGAAACCGCGCCGCTCCACGATTTCGAAACCGTGCCGGGCCAGCAGCTTCTCGACCTGCTCGTGGGAGAGCTCGGCGAACCAGCGCTCGCCGTCGTGCCGTCGTGCCCGCAGGTGCCGCACCGAGCCGGCGTTGCCGTGGTTCTCCACCACGAGCACCCCGGATCCGCGGTGCGGCAGCACCTTGGCGGCGAACGCGAGCGCCCGGTCGCGGATGCTGTCGTCCACGTTGAGCAGAAGCCGGAAGATCGTGACGACGGCCGGGAAGCCGGCGGCCACCGGCTGCGGCACGGGACCCTCCCCGGCCACCCGGTGCCAGTACGCGCGGGATCCGACCTCGGCCGCCTTCGCCATCATCTCGGCCGACGTGTCGTATCCGTGAGCCTCCCGGACCAGGCCGTGCAGCGCGCGGATCGCCCGTCCGGTGCCGCAGGCGAAGTCGTGGTGCACCGGCGGGTTCTCGGTGAACTCGCGGCGCACCAGGGACCGCAGGTACTCCCGTTGCCGGTCGTTGATCCGCGACGCGTAGCTGTCCGGGGCGTACGTCACGGTCTCGTACTTCTCGACCGCCTCGGTGTCCTGGAACACCTCGGTGTAATCGCTGGTCAAGACTTCCTCCTAAATGCGCCGAGCGTCAGCGGTCCGCGCAGCAGCCAGACGCCGGCGGCATAGGCCGGGACGGCGACCACCAGCGCGGCCGGAAAAACAACGACAAATCCGAAACAGGCCACCGCCAGCAGCGCACCCAGCAGGGTGCCGCGTCCGAATGGGTGCAGGCGGGTGCTCCGGTAGACCTGCGCCAGCGGCAGCAGGTTGTTCACCACCATCGCCCCGGCCAGCCCGATCGCGGCGCCGAGCGCGCCCCACCGCGGGATCAGCAGCACGTCCAGCCCGATCGTGACGACCAGGGCGGTCAGCACGTTGCCGAGGTTCGCCGAGGTGCGGCCGGCCATCGCCAGCACCATGTCGACCATCCCGCATCCGGTCGCCAGCAGCATCGCGGCGGCCAGCACCAGCACCACCGGCGCCCCGGCGGCGTAGCCCTCGCCGAACAGGGCCAGATAGCGCGGCGCGAACGCGATCACCAGCAGGCAGATCGGCCAGGTCACCAGCACCAGCCAGCCTGTCGCGGTCTGGTAGAGCCGCTTGGCGGCCGCATGGTCGCCGGTGCTGAGCGCCTCGGCGAGCCGCGGCTGCACCGACTGCGACAGGCCCTGGTTGGCGAACTGGATCAGCACCACGAACCGGCCGCCCACCGCGTAGACCGCGGCCGGCGCCAGTCCGCCCAGAGCTGCCACGAGCAGCACGTCCACCCGCTGCAGCGCCAGCTGGGCGACCGCGGCGACCGCCCTCGGGGCGGTGAAGACCCAGAAATCCCGGCTCACCCGCCGTCGTTCGCTCCGGGTGGTCGCGGAGGGATCCAACCCGGTGCGGTACGCCCTCCGCGTCGCGAAGGCGGCGAGCACCACGACGGGCAGGTACGGGGCGGCCCAGGCCAGCGCGAACACCGGCAGGGAGGCCGTGGCCCACATCGCGGCGACCCCGGCCGCGCCGACCGCCAGCAGCTGCAGCCCGCTGCGCAGCACCCGGTCCAGCAGCACGGTCGGCCGCATACTCCGGTAGCCACGGGTCACCGTGAGCAGCACGTCGGTCAGCGCCTGCAACGGGACGAAGACGGCAAGCACCCGGAGGCCGGTGGTGTGCCGGCCGATCACGTGCGGCGACTCACCGGCCGTCAGCTGGGCGATCCACGGCGCGGCCAGCCACATTACGACCGCCAGCACCAGCGAGAACACCACCACCGGAGGGATACCGGCACGCAGGCAGGCGCCCAGCAGACGGTCCTGTCCGGTGGCACGCAGCCGGGCCGGCCAGTAGACCAGCCCGGTAGCGGTGCCCAGCTTCGCCAAGCCGCCGACCAGCACGAACGCGGCCGTCGCGGCGAAGAAGGCACCCGCCTCCTCCGGTCCGAGCGCTCGCGCCACGATCCAGGTGACCGCGATCCCGGTGCCGCCGGCCAGCACCGAACCGGCCATGTTGGCCAGTCCGCCGCGGGCCGCACCCCGGGTCTCGCGAGCCGGGTCCAGCGGTGCAGCAGTCGCCGTCACCCGCGGCGCCACACCGGGGTGTGCCCCAGCCAGCCGGCCAGCGCCTCGTCGTGCGGCCGGTAGTACTCGCTCAGGTCACGACGCAGCCCGGGGTCCATCTCCGCCTGCCGCGGACGGGCGTTGTGCCGTTCGAACGCCGGGTGGTCGAGTCCCACGGGCAGCCCGAGGAACCCGCACACCTCGTCGTACACGGCCTCCGGCTCGCTGAAGAACCGCTCGCTCTCCACCACGTGGATCCGCTCGCGGCCGACATGCTGGGCCATCACGCTCAGGTATCGGGCGTATTCGCCACGGGCCCGGTACGCGTGATGCTGGTGGGCGAAGCTGTAATAGGTGGGGTCGAGCGCGAGCCGTTCCTCCTGGCGGTGCAGCCGGGCCGGCTCCAGGGTCAGCGCCGCCCCGAAGTCCTGCTCCGACTCGTAGGCACGGGCCACCTCGTGGTGGTGCTGCGAGTAGGCGCGTTCCACCGGGTCACGGACCAGGACCACGAGTTTGGCGTACGGAAGATCGCGCGCGATCCGGGCGGCGGCCTGCGGGTGGTACATGTAGTACGGACTCGACTCGAACGTCTGCGCGCGGACCCCGTACTTCTCGCCGATCCGTTCCGCGCTGCGCAGCGTCGGGAAGTGACCGCGATACCAGCCCGCACCCCGGTCGTACGACGTGTCGAAGTAGTGCACGCCCTTGTGCAGCACCGCCTTGAGCACCACCGGATGTGCCGCAAGCGCGCGGTACAGCGAGGTGGTGCCGCAGCGCTGCCCGCCGCAGATCAGGAAAGACGGCAGCATCCGGCTCTCTGCGGTGAGCCGTCCGTACGAGCGCGAGCCCAGGTGCACGACCCGCTTCACCGGGGCCGGCAGATTGCGTACACGCATGATCTAGAGCTCCTCCACACGCCGGATCAGCACCGGCAGCAGCCAGGTCCCGAGCACGCCGAGCCGGGCGCCGGCCTCGGCCTGTTTGTCGGTCAGGTAACGGACCGCGAGGTCGACCAGGTAGAGCAGGGCGGTGATCTCGCGGGCCACCGGCGCCACCCCGAACGGGGCGAGCAGCTCGTCGGCCCGGTGCACGGTCGCCTCGACCGCGGCCCGGGCGTCACCGGTGGACTGGATACGTTTCTGCAGCTCGTGGTGGATGGCGTCGAAGCCGAGCGGCACACCGGTGGCGAACCGCTCCCAGTCCCAGACGAGCAGCGTGTCGGCGAGGTTCGCCATGTTCCAGGGGGCCCAGTCGCCGTGCCACGCGCCGTACCGCAGCGTGGTCTCCCCGCTGTGCGCGGCCAGCACGTCCACGGCGGCGGCCAGCCCGGCGCCCTCCGGCCGGTCGGCGACCGCGGCCAGCCGGGACTTCAGCTCGTGCCAGTACCCGCTGCCGGTCAGCGGCCCGGTGGTGTGCCCGCAGCAGCCGGCGATGTCGAGCATCGCGGCGGTGAGCCGGCGCTGGGTCAGCGGCGCGCGGGGCAGCCAGACCGGCAGCGCCGACTGGACCAGCACCTGCATGTTCCGCCACTGGCCGGCGTGCAGCACCCGGGGAACGGTCAGCTTGCGCAGGCCGCTGTTCGCGAGCGCGATCAGGGCCGCGGTCTCGGCCTTGACCAGGCTGCGGGTCAGCGGGCCGGTTCCGATCTTGCCGAAGGCGAACGTGTCGCCATCGGGGCTGAGCAGCTGGAGCACCGGCTTGCGGTTGGCCCGGGCCGGACCGATGTGGATGCTCACCGCGAGGTCGCGGCGCAGGGCGTCACTCAGGTAGCCGTCGATGCCGGCCGACACCGGGCCGGTCACGCGGATCCGGTCGCGGAACAGCAAGCCGGTGGCGCGGGTGCGCACGGCCGCCACCACGGCGTCCCGTTTGAGCCGGGCCATCCGGGACTGCGGTTCGGCGTACCTGCGTACCGCCGCGGCGGCGACCGCGGGCGAGAGCGTCGGCACCAGCAGGCGTGGCCGGTGCGCGTTCGGGACCACGAGGTACTCGGTCACGAGCGGGCCGGCTGTGCCGTCGGTCCGGCACGGCCGTGGATAGAGCAGTGCGAGCACCTCGGTCAGGTACTGGGTCCGGAGGGCGGCGTCTCCGGCGGTCAGTTCCGCGGGGGCGGTCTTAACCGGGCTCAAGTGTTCTCCCCATCTGTCCAGTTGCGCCAGAGCAGCGCATATGCCAGAACCATGAAGGCCAGAGGGGTGACCAGCGAGTTGTACCAGAGCATCGCGGAGAACGACGTCACGAGCGCCGCGCTGCCGGCGATGCCGATGGGGCTCCGGTCGCGGCGGAACCGCCACAGGCCGTACGCGAAGAAGCCCAGATAGCCCACGGTGCCGGCCGCACCGTGCGCATAGATCAACTGCCAGAGCTGCCCGTTGCCGCCGACCGTGAAGTTGCCGCAGCGCTCACAGCCCGCGCTCTCGCCCACGGTGATCGAGTTGCGCCCGCCGAGGGTGTTGCGGGTGCCGCCGTATCCGATCACCGGTGAGCTGGTGAATCCGTCGAGCGCCTTGTCGATCAGGAACGAGCGGACGCCGTTGGACTTGCCGTTGTCGAGCCGGGCCTCCACCGTGTCGCCGAGCGGCGTGGCGATCATGGCCAGCGTCAGACCGCCCGCCATCATCGGCAGCAACGCGAGGATCCAGAGCCGGCCGGCCATCACGTAGCGGAACGCCACGTAGAGCACCAGCAGGCCGACACCGATCCACAGCCCGCGGTTCAGCGAGGCGACCGCCGGGACCACCGAGACGGCCAGGCAGAGCACGGCCAGGAACTTCTTTCCGGAACTGCGGCTCCACCAGGCGGCCACCACGAGCCACGGTGCGAGCAGGCAGAAGTTGTTGCCCCAGGTGTTGGTGTAGCCCCACGGGGCGGCCGGGCGCGGTTTGGCGTCGCCGACGATGTCCATGATCTGCGCGGCGTACGGATGCACGAGCGACCGCACGAAGCCCTTGTTGCGAACTCCGGACGGCAGCAGCCACTCGATCGGCGCGGTGAACTCGAAGTTCCCGGCCACCATGCCGAGCAGCCCGCCCGCCACGGTCAGCACGAACATGCCGCCGAGCAGCCGTACGAGCCGGCGGCGGGACAGTTCCGCCTCGGTCAGGTTGCCGGCGTAGATCAGCAGGACGGTCAGCGAGACGTACATCGAAAGCTTGTAGACCACGGCGACCAGCCGGTCGCTCGCGCGTTCGGCGACCGTGCCCGCCGGGTCCGCGCCCAGCGCCGCGATGCTGGCCACGACCGCGATCAGGAAGATCGCCCACCAGGCGAAGCCCGGTGGCAGCCGCAGTGCCCGTCCGGCCGCACGCCGCCGGATCAGCAGGAACAGCATCACCGCGGCCGCCATCGGGAAGATCAGCACGCCCAGGCCGAGCGCCCACCAGAGCGGGTAGAACAGCAGGACGCCGGCGACCGGCCAGGCGGGCAGCGCCCGGTTCTTGGTGGTTCGCGGTGCGGGCTCGGCGTGCGCCACCGCCGCGACCGCGGTCACTTGTCGTCGCCGTCCGCGGTGCCGGCGCTGGTGAGGTCGATGACCGCGGTGGCGTCGCCGCCGTCCTGACCGCCCGGACGCTGCCTGCCGGCGAACGAGAGCTGCTGGGTCGGGCCCTCGCCCGCGGCCGCGCCGTCCGCGTCCGCGTCATCCTCGATCGGGGCGGGCAGGGTGATCGCGGGCACGATCGGATCGGCCGGGCGCATCTCGGCGAGCCGCGGCAGCACCACGGCGCCGAGCAGGCGCGTGCCGACCCGCTGCAGCTGCTCGGTGGCGTCGACCAGGGCCGGCCGCCGGGACCGGCGCAGCTCGACCGCGAGGATCGCCGCGTCGGCGAGGCTGGCCAGGCTCTGCGCGTCCGCGCTGCTGCTGGTCGACGGCGCCTCGATGACCACGTATCCACCCTGCTGGCGCAGCGTCTGCAGGGTGTCCTTGAGTCGCTGCGACTGCATCAGCCCGGCCGCGGTGGCCGCACCGCCGGTGGTGACCACGCGCAGCGAAGGGATACGCGGGGTGCGCTGCAGGGCGCGGGTCAGGCTCACCCGTCCGGCCAGCAGGTCGGAGAGGCCGGGCATCGCCGAGACCCCGAACATCCGGGCCAGCGGCGCCGCGTCGATGACGCTGTCCGGCAGGTGGGCGCCGATCAGGACGACATCACTTCCGGTACGGGCCAGCGCCGCCGCCAGGTTCGCAGCGACCAGCGTGCTCGCCGAGCCGCGGCTGGTGCCGGTGACCACGATGATCCGGTCGTCGTCGCGCAGTGCCGCGAGCACCTCGTTGCGCAGCCGGTTGAACACCCGCCCGCCCGGCCCGTACGGCTGCAGCACGTCGTCGAAGTGCGGGGTGCTGCGTTCGTCCAGCGCGGCCAGCACCGCAACCCGGCCCCGGTCGCGGACGTCGTTCGGGGTGACGAGCCGCCGGTCGAAGCGTTCCCGCAGGTAGGCCAGTCCGAGCCCGAGCAACAGGCCGAGCATGCCGCCGGTGCCGATGTTGAGCCACGCGTTCGGGCTGGTCGGTTCCTCGGGCAGTCGGGAGTCGCTGATGATGCTGCCGCCACCGACCATCGTGGTGGTCAGCTCGTTGAGGCGTCCGGTCAGCGAGTTGAGCTGGTTCTGCGAGTTGTTGCGCAGGCTCTGCAGGTTGCTCTCGGTGGAGCTGCCCTTGGCCGCGACGGCCAGTTTCGCGTTGATCCCGGTCAGGACCGTGGTCAGCTGCCGGACCTTGAGGTTGAGCGAGCGGATCCGCTTGTCCAGCTGGGCACGGGCGGTCTCCTCTCGGTTGCGCAGGTACGCCTCGGCGAACGCGTGCGAACCGGCCTGCGCCTCCCGCGGATCGTCCGCCTTGAAGGTGATCACCAGGACGGTGGTGTTCGCCGGCACCTGTACCGACACCGACTTGGCCAGTTCGATCGGCGACACGTCGCTGCGCAGCAGGGTGGCCGCCTTGACCGCGACCGCCCCGGAGCCGACCAGCTGGGCCTCGGTGTCCAGGTTGACGGTGCCCTTGGTCCGGCCACCCTCGGCGTTGGTGTCCTGGCCGACCGATTCGACGAGCACCGAGGCGGACGACTCGTAGACCTTCGGCATGGCCTGGGTCAGGACCGCGCCGCCACCCAGGCCGGCACCCGTGGCCACCAGGGCGATCCACCAGTGCCGGCGGAACGCACCGAGGTAGTGCGAGAGATCGGACGAGGGGCGGGACGGTTCCATCAGTCTTCGGCGACCTTCCGGGAAAGGTGTGTCGGTTTGGGCGTTTCGCCCCAGAGGGCTAACGTCCCGAACCCGCCGGGAGTGATGGGGTCAGGTCAGTTTGGGCTCCACCCACCCGTTCTCGACCAGGTAACCGAGCACCATCTCGACCGCCTCGGGAACGGTCATCGTCGTGGTGTCCAGCGTCAGCTGGGCGTCGGCCGGCTCCTCGTACGGGTCGTCGATTCCGGTCATGCCACGCAGCTGGCCGGCGCGCGCCCGGGCGTACAACCCCTTGCGATCCCGGCTCTCGCAGACCTCGAGCGGCGTCGCCACATGGATCAGGATGAACCCGGCCCCCGCCTCGACCGCCATCCGCCGTGCCGCCCGCCGTGCCGCGTCGTAGGGCGCGATCGGACAGGCCACCGCCATGCCCCGATGGCGGCCCACCTCGGCGGCCACCCAGCCGATCCGGCGCACGTTGCGGTCCCGGTCGGCCTTGCTGAAGCCGAGGCCGGCGGTCAGCTCGCGACGCACCACGTCACCGTCGAGCAGGGTGATGGTGCGATCCCCGTTCTCCCGCATGGCGTCGGCCAGGTTGCGGGCGACCGTCGACTTGCCGGAACCGGACAGGCCGGTGAAGAACACCACGAGACCACGGTGCCGGCGCGGCGGGCGTACCCGGGACAGTTCCTTGGCGACGGCCGGCGGGGTGTGCCACTCGGGCAGCGGGAAACCCCGGTCGAGCAGGTCGTCGATCTCGGCCGGGGGCATCGCCAGGCGGCGGTTGCGCGGAGGGATGTCGTCGCGCCAGCGCCACTGACCGTCCCGGTTGTCGTAGGCGAGCTCACGCGGGACCAGCACGCGCAGACCCGCCCCGGAGAGGGTGTCGCCGGTGGACAGCACGTGGGTCACGCCGTACGCGCCGGCGACCCGGGCGCGCAGGAGCGCGTCACGCATCTCGTCGCCACGGGTGAGCAGCGGCACGGCCACCACGGTTGCCGGGGGCATCCGGTCGCGAGCCGCGAAGATCGAGCGGACCAGCGCCTCCGGAGGCAGGCCGTCCGGTCCCGGTCCGCTGACCGGGATCAAGATCAAGAGATGAGCCGCGAGGGTACGGGCGGCGTGCGCGATCTGCGCCAGTTGCGGCCGGTGCAGCGGCCGGTCGGCGATCACGCCGAGCACCCGGCCCGGTGGCATCAGCGCCCGGACCTCCTCCGGCGTGCGGCGCAGCCGCTGGAACGGGCCGTGCCCGCCGTCACCCATCCGGCGGACCGGGCCACCGATGCCGAACCGGTTCTCGCCGGTCTGCCAGACGTCGGTCACCTCGATCGCGGCGACCGGGGCACCCTCCATGTCGGTGAGCACCAGGGCGCGGCGGCCCGGGTCGGACGGGTCCAGCACGGACGCCACCTCACCGGGCACCTCGCAGGTCACCGGGACCGGCCACGGCGTGCCGTCGGCGAGGCGGCCGGTGCGGGACAGGGCGGCCAGGTCGGCGCGCCCGAGGAAGCCGGTGAGCGGCGCATACGCGCCGGAGAGCAGCAGCTCGAGATCCGCCAGCTCATAGGGGCGCGGCGTGAAGGAGGGAGCGTCACGGAGAACGTCCTCGGGAAGTACCGAACCATTCACTTCGAATCCCCCTGCTGCTGTTTGGGGGACAGTTTTCCAGGCCCGATCGAGTGGGTCGAGTCGGGCTGTCGATCGAATCGTGATCTTTCCCCAGTCTGGATGAAAGCCACGAAATACCTATTTGGGTTTAAATCATGGTGTTACTGGACATTCGGGCATGATCCTTTGATACTCGGCCATTGTGAGAAAGAGCCTGCGCATCGCCGCGCTGACCACGGCGTTCGCCATGTCCGTGACAACCACGCTCTCCTGGGCGTGGACCGGAGGCGTCGACCAGCTCGGGGTTCCGTACGGCCCACCCGCTTTCGTCGATCCCCCTGCCCCCGCCGACCCGGCCGATCGGCCCGGCCGAGCCGTCCCGACCGGCTTCACCGACCCGGCCGTGACGCCACCCGCACCGCCGGTCGGGACGTTCGCCCCGGCCCCGCTGCCCGACGGGCTCGCGCCCCGGCCCGGCGCCACCCCGGGCTGGACCCCGCTGCCCATGGCCACCGGAGCCGGGGTCGACCGGCTGATCAGTCATCCGCAGGAGTCCGGGGAGCGGCGCTGCCGTACCGGCTCCAAGCTCGTCCCGACCTGTGGCGTGCTCTGGGGAGTGGCGCCCGGCGCGCGCACCGAGGCCCGTGGAGTACAGGCGCTCGCCGAGTTCGAGCGCAAGACCGGCCGCCACCAGGCGGTGTTCCACGCCTACCACCGCGGGATCCGGCAGCTCTTCCCCACCGAGCAGGAGATCGCCATCTCCCGCGAACCCGGCCGCAAGCGGATCCTGCTGCTCAACTGGAAACCGGAGAGCGCCACCTGGGCCCAGATCGCCCGCGGTGACCGGCGTACCGATGAGTTCCTCGACCGGCTCGCCTCGCACATCAGGCAGAACTACCGGGAGAAGTTCTTCTTCGCGATCCACCACGAGGCCGAGGACCAGGTGCGCGAGAGGGCCGGCTCCGGCTACACCGCCCGCGACTACGCCGCGATGTTCCGGCACGTGGTGAAGCGGCTGCGGGCCAAGGGCGCCCACAACGTGGTGACCGTCCTGGTTCACATGGCGTATGTGCCGCACACGACCAAGAGCTGGTTCCAGCACATGTACCCGGGCAACGACGTGGTCGACTGGATCGGCTTCGACACCTACTCCTACAGCGACCCCGGTTACGGCCACGGCGACTTCGACGAGCTGCTCAACCGCCGGTCGGCGAGCAAGCCGAACTGGCCGGGCTTCTACAACTGGGTGACCCGGCGGCATCCGGGCAAACCGCTCATGGTCGCCGAATGGGGCGTCTGGTTCTCCAAGCGCAACCCGGACCACATGGCCGAGTTCTACCGCGAGGTGGGCGACCAGATCGGCCGGTTCCCCAAGATCAAGGCGATGGTCCACTTCGAGACCCCGGCCAACCACAAGGGGCAGGACTCGTCGGTGGACAGCACGCCGGACGCGCTACGCGAGTACCGCCGCCTCGGCAAGCTGCCGGTGTTCCAGGTGAGCGTCAGCTGATGCCCGCCTGCCCGCCTGCCCGTCTACCTGCCTTCCTCCCGCCTGCCTGTCTGTCGCCTCCCTCCCTTCCTCGGTGAGCGTCAGCTGAGAGGAGGCTGAGAGACCCTGAGAGAGCCTCAGGGGTAATCCGGATCCGATTGAGTGCGGCGGCTTTCTAGGCTGAGCGCGTGACCATCATCGTTACGGACGGGCTGACCAAGACGTACGGCGGCGGGGTGACCGCCCTCGCGGACCTGACCGTCGCCGTCGATGCCGGCGTCATCGGCTTGGTCGGCGCCAACGGCGCCGGCAAGAGCACCTTCATCAAGATCATGCTCGGACTGCTGGCGCCCAGCGGCGGCAGCGTCCGGGTCTTCAACCTCGACCCGGTCACCCAGACCGACCAGGTCCGCGCCCGCGTCGGCTACATGCCGGAGAACGACTGCCTGCCGCCGGACGTCTCGGCCGCCGAATTCGTGACCCATCTGGGCCGGATGAGCGGGCTGCCGAAGACCACGGCCCGCGAGCGCGCCTCCGAGGCTCTGCGGCACGTCGGCCTCTACGAGGAGCGGTATCGGCAGATCGGTGGCTACTCCACCGGCATGAAGCAGCGGGTCAAGCTGGCCCAGGCACTCGTGCACGACCCCGACCTGCTGCTGCTCGACGAGCCGACCAACGGCCTCGACCCGGCCGGCCGCGACGCGATGCTCAGCCTGATCCACCGGATCGGCAACGAGTTCGGCATCTCCGTGGTCGTCTGCTCGCACCTGCTCGGCGAGGTCGAGCGGATCTGCGACTCCCTCATCGCCATCGAGGGCGGCCGCCTCCTGCGCGCCGACCGGATCTCCTCCATGACCGAGGCGTCCGACATCCTCGCGGTCGAGGTCGCCGACGGCACCGACGAGCTGGCCGCCGCACTCGAGCAGCGCGGTCTGGTGGTCACCCGGGACGGCCGCATGCTCCTCGTGCCTCTGGAGTCGGACGAGGCCTACGACCGGATCCTGCACGCCGTCACCGACCTCGACCTCAACCTGCACCGCCTCGACCAGCGTCGGCACCGCGTCGCCGAGCTCTTCACCACGAAGGAGACGGCCGATGTCTGAGGCCGGCGTCATCCATGACATCGGATACCAGCGATACGAGGGCCCGCGGCTGGGCCGGTTCGCGATGCAGCAGGCGCTCTACGTGCACGGGCTGCGCGCGGCGTTCGGGCTGGGCCGATCCGCCAAGGCGAAGATCTTCCCCTGGCTGGTCTTCGGCATCATGCTCCTGGTCGCGGTGATCGCGGCCGCGGTCCGCTCCGTCATCGGGGAGACGATCCTCACCTACACGCAGTTCACCGTGCAGATGAACTTCCTGATCATCTTCTTCGCGGCGATCGTCGCACCGCAGCTGGTCTCCCGTGATCTGCGGGCCGGCACGCTTCCGCTCTACTTCAGCCGGCCCTTGCGCGCCGCCGACTACGTCATCGCCAAGTACGCGGCCATGGTGAGCGCGGTGTGGCTGCTCCTCGGCGTACCGCAGTTCATCATGTTCCTCGGCGGGGCGTTCACCACCAAGGACGGCTTCAAGGGCGTGTGGAACGAGCTCGGCGACCTGCTGCCGGGCTGGGGTTTCAGCCTCCTCTGCGCCCTGATGTTCGCCGGTATCAGCCTGCTGGTCGCCTCCCTGACCGGCAAGCAGGCGTTCGCGGCCGGTGGCATCGTCGCGGTGTTCCTGGTGACCACACCGATCGTGGGTGTGCTCAGCTCCCTGCCGTCCACCACCGCCAACCAGCTGGCCTTCCTGGCCAGCCCGCCGTTCCTGCTCATCGCGGTCGGGCAGTGGATGGGTGGCGACTTCGAGATCGAGCTGGGCCGCTTCGGCCCGGTCTACGGCATCGAGGCGGTCTCCCTGATCGTCGCCTGCCTCCTCATCCTGCTGGCCCGCTACCGGAAGGTGGCCTCGCTGTGACCACCCAGACGCTCCCGGCCGAGACGCCCACCACGACCGGCGTGGTCGAGCTGTCCACCGTCTCCCGGTGGTACGGCAACGTGGTCGCGGTCAACGACATCTCCATGTCGCTGCACCCCGGCGTGACCGGCCTGCTCGGCCCGAACGGCGCCGGCAAGACCACCGTGCTGCACATGATGGCGGGGTTCCTCGCCCCTTCGCGCGGCACCGTCACCATCGACGGCAAGCCCACCTGGCGCAACCCGGCCGTCTACCGTGACCTCGGCCTGGTCACCGAGCGGGAGTCGGTCCACGGCTACCTGACGGCACGCCAGTTCGTGACCGCCTGCGCCAAGATGCAGAAACTGCGGGACCCCGCCGGCGCCGCCCAGCGCGCCCTCGAACTCGTCGAGATGACCGACGCCGCCGAGCGTCGTATCGAGACTTTCTCCAAGGGCATGCGCCAGCGCACGCGGGTCGCCGCCGCACTGGTGCACGAGCCGCGGGTGCTGCTGCTCGACGAGCCGTTCAACGGCATGGACCCGCGTCAGCGGATGCACATGATGGAGCTGCTGCACCGCCTCGGCGACAACGGCCACACCATCCTGTTCAGCTCGCACATCCTGGAGGAGGTCGAGCAGGTCGCTGGCCTGGTCCAGGTGATCGTCGCCGGCCGCCTGGCCGCCTCCGGCGACTACCGCAAGATCCGCCGCCTCATGACGAACCGGCCGCACGTCTTCGCCGTGCGCAGCTCCGACGACCGCCGCCTTGCCGTCTCGCTGATCGCCGAGAAGTCGGTCGCCGGCATCGAGATCGAGGCCACCGGCCTGACCGTGCGGGCCTCCGACTACGGCAGCTTCACCCGCGCGCTGCCCCGTATCGCGCTCGACCAGGGCATCCGGCTGCGCCAGGTGGTGCCGTCCGACGAGTCCCTGGAGAGCGTCTTCTCCTACCTGCTGGAGGGCTGATGTCCACGGTCGCTTTCATCACCGCGCGCGGCCTCTTCGGCCGCCGCCGGGCACTGCTGCTCCTGCCGCTGCCCCTCCTGCTGATCGGCCTGGCCGCGATCTGCCGGGCGTACGACGTGTCGCCCGACATGTGGGGCCAGGCGGTCATCGTCGGCCTGGGCCTAGTCGTGGTGCTCCCCGTGGTGGCCCTGATCGTAGGCACCGGCGTCCTGGGCTCGGAGATCGACGACGGCACGATCGTCCACATTCTCACCAAGCCCCTGGCCCGCCGCGAGATCATCCTGGCGAAGTACGCGGTGGCCGCCTCGGTGACCGCCGTGGTCTCGGCCGTGCCCCTGTTCGTCACCGGCGTGCTGGCCGGCTCGGTGAAACTGGGCGCGGCCCTGGCCGTGGCCGCCGTCGTGGGCGCGCTGGCATATTCGGCGTTGTTCCTGCTTTTCAGCCTGGTGAGCCGTCGCCCGGTCCTGGTCGGCCTGGTCTACATCCTGGTCTGGGAGGGCCTGCTCGGAAACTTCGTCAGCGGCACGAAGAACCTGGCCATCGGCCAGTACGTCATCACCATCGCCGACAAGATCGCCCCGACCGCCATCCTGGAGTCCACGATCGGCCTGACCACGGCAATCGTCATGAGCGCAATCTTCACGGTTCTGGGCACCGTAGCCGCCATCAACCGCCTGGGCTCTTTCAGCCTGGCCGGCGAAACGAGCTGACGACTCCCCGAACCACCGGCCCCGATTCCCCGGCCCTGCACGACCGGACTACCGGGGCTTGTACCACCGGCCCTGCAGCAAGGGTCTTGCATCACCGGCCTTGCACCGAGGGCTCTGCATTACCGGCCTTGCACCGAGGGCTCTGCATTACCGGCCTTGCACCGAGGGCTCTGCATTACCGGCCTTGCACCAAGGGTCTTGCATCACCGGCCTTGCATCACCGGCCCTGCACCGCTGGCCTTGCAGCAAGGGTCTTGCATCGCCGGCCTTGCGTCACGGGCTTGGTACCACCGGCCTTGTATCACCGGCTCTGCACTACTGGCCCTGCAATACCCGCCCGCCGTCCGCGCTCCCATCCGCGGGCGGCGGGCTTCATCCGCATGGCAAGACACCCAGCCTTCTCAACGGTTGATCACCATCGCGCCCCCTCTGTTTAATCCCCGGCCGGGCCCTTGCTTTCGACTCCGGCCGCCACGAAGCTCCGGCCATGGTTTGTTTCCGGTTGGGCTACCGGGAGCGTCGGGACGGGTAGGGCTGCCGGGCACTTGGGTCACCGGGACCATCGTGGCGATCGGGGTTGCCGGGACAATTGGGGCTACCGGGAACGTCGCGACGATCAGGGCTACCGGGAACGTCGCGAAGATTAGGCATCCGGGAACGTCGGACGATCAGGGCTACCGGGAACGTCGGGACGATCAGGCTGCTGGGGCCGCCGGGGCGATGGTGCTCCCGGCGCTTCCGAACAGGAGCAGAACATCCCCGAAGGGCCGACCTGAGCAGCACCGATTAGGCAGCGACCAGAAATGATCACCACCAAACCGCCACCGCGAGGAGGGCCACAGCTGACCACCCACCTATTCAGGGCTTCGCCCCATGGGAGCCAGGAGCCTCAAAACAACAAAGCATCAAGCTTGTTAAAAAGTGTCGTCCGATCTAACCTCGGCCACCGCTCGGTGATAGTCCCGAACCCGGCCGTATCCAAGATTGCCGAGTGTGGCCTTAGTCGCCATCCTGCGGTAACCGAAATAATCAATAGATGCCAAGAGTGAGTCGATCGGCGCGGCGAGCAATCCAGCCGCCACGCCAAATATCCTGGTCGTAAACGAAGCCTCCGCCATCTATTTCGTATTCGCCGGGGAAATGCGTGGGCTACCGCATACCGCCTGAGATCAGGCGGTGTAATACCTCGTGAGCGAGCCGCCCGCAGGCAAGGACCTGGAGGCTGCCTCAGTGCAGCCGTCACCCGCAGGCGGGCTCGCCTCAGATCGAGTACCGCTGGCTGCGCCGACACGAGCGCGGAATACCGGCGGGCCGCCGCCGGACCGGCTCCTGCTTGCCGCGCCGGCAGGGGTGCTGACTGCGGCTGCGTCGTGGCGAGGGCGACAGCTGCCAGGAGCATCATCGATTGTTCTGGGTTCAGAGGGACTGTCGTCGGGCCGGGTGTTGCTGGATGCGTCGATGTGGGTGCGGACCAACTGCGGGTTGGTGCCTGCCCGAGCTTTGCCGACTGCCCAGGCGCGGGCGCTGCTTGCGGATGGGCCAAGGCCTGCTCGAGTGTTGCGCGTTGCGCCTGTGTGGATGCGGACTGCGGGCCAGTCGGCCCCTGGCGGGCTGCGGTGGTCGGTTTCGTCGCGGGAGGTGCTGACACCTGGCAGGCGATGGTCGCGGGAGGTGCTGACACCGGGCGGGCGGTGGTCGGCTTGGCCGTGGGAGGTGCTGACACCGGGCGGGCGGTGGTCGGCTTGGCCGGGGAAGGTGCTGGTGCCTGGCCTGCTGACGTGTGACCGGCTGACGTCGGCTTCGCCGATGTAGACGATGAGTGCGGCGCCGATGAGGGAGCCCCGCACCGGTCGGTCGGACTCGTAACCCCCGGAGCGGGCCTTGAGGAGTTGTGGCCGAACGCGGGCTCGGCCTGCCGGAGACGGCCAAGCTTCTCAGCATGGCGGCGCCGCAACCCCCACGCACGATGCCTTTCATGCTCACGGCGGAATTCCTCCCGAGCGGGAGAGTAATTACGAGCCGCAGTCCGATCGCGCATCGCCGATATCTGCGCCCTGCCGAACAATGAAGCCTGCCCCATAAATGAATTCTTCCGCGCAACCGCGCCGAATTGTAAGCAGTCGATCATGCCAATCCGCAAGACGATGGTCTGAACGATTCTGCGGACGTCATGCCGGGATGGCGGGGTAGGTAAACGGCACCGTGGAGGGCAGGGCGGGAAAGGCGGGCTCATAGATGGCGGCCGGGAAGGCAGGGCGGGAAAGGCCGGCGCCGAGGATGGCGGGCTGTGGAAGGCGGGCGCCGAGGATGGCGGTGCCGGGAAGGTGGGCGTGGGAGAGGGCGGGGCTGTGGAAGGCGGGGCGCTGAGGATGGCGGTGCTGGGAAGGTGGGCGTGGGAGAGGGCGGGGCTGTGGAAGGCGGGCGCCGAGGAAAGCGGTGCCGGGAAGGTGGGGTGGGAGAGGGCGGGCCAAGGATGGCGGTGCCGGGAAGGTGGGCGTGCAAGAGGGTGAGGCTGTGGAAGGCGGGCGCCGGGGATGGCGGTGCCGGACAAAGCGACGAATAGGGGAAAACCGCGAAAGGAAGGCGACGCCGGGATAGCGGGTGAGGAAGGTGACCGGGGTTGGCGGGTGGGGAAGACGAAGGGCAGGGAGGGTGAGGCCGGGAAGGCAGGGCGGGGGGAGAACAGGTTGGGAGGGCGAGACCGGAATAGACCGTCGGGATGGCGCCGGTGGGAGGCGAAGGGCAGGAGGGTGAGGGAAGGCAGGAAGGGAAGGCGAGAAACGAAGACGTTGCGCGAACGGCGGGGGCCGCTGGACCGAGCATCCGCGTACCGACGAACCCGGCCCGTGTGCAACGAGAACGAGGGCCCCCGCGATCGCGGGGGCCCTCGTATCGGTCAGCGGCCGATGTCAGCCTGTGTTGCGCATGCCGGCCGCAATACCGTTGACCGTCGTCAGCAGGGCCCTCTCCAGGGCCGTGGAGTCGGACGGGCCGCGGCGGGCGCCCGGTGCGGTCGGCATCTGGCGGCCGGCCTCGCCCAGGTCGCGGTACTGGCGGAGCAAGGCCACCTGCAGGTGGTGCAGCGGCTCCAGGTAGGTGTCGCGGACGCTGAGGGTGCGGGACAGCTCCGGTTGCAAGGACAGGATCTCGGTGCCGCCGGTGATCGCCAGGACCTCCTGGACGGTCAGGGCGTACTCCTGCTCGATCTTGGTGAAGATGGGGCGCAGCTCCTCGGGGACCAGGGTCTCCACGTAGCGGCGGGCGATCGACAGGTCGGTCTTGGCGAGCATCATCTCGACGTTCGACAGGAACGTGCGGAAGAACTGCCAGTTCTTGTTCATGGCGTCGAGTTCGTCGCCCAGGCCGGCGGCGCGGACGGCGGCCAGGCCGGTGCCTACGCCGAACCAGCCGGGGACGATCTGGCGGGTCTGGGTCCAGCCGAACACCCACGGGATGGCGCGCAGGCCGCTGAGGCCGGCGTCCGCGTTGGGGCGCTTGGCGGGACGGGAGCCGATGTTGAGGGCCCCGAGCAGCTCCGTGGGGGTGGCGGCCCAGAAGTAGGCGGCCAGGTCCGGGTCCTCGACGAGCGAACGGTACTGGGTGAACGCCGCGTCGGAGGCGGTGTCCATGACCGAGTCCCACACGTCCAGGCGGACCGGGTCGACCGAGATGCTGGTGTGCAGCAGGGTGGCCTGCAGGACCGCGGCGACGGTGAGTTCCAGGTTCTCCCGGGCCAGGGCGGGCACCGTGTACTTGTCGGAGATGACCTCACCCTGCTCGGTCACCTTGATGGCGCCGTCGAGCGTGCCGTACGGCTGCGCCAGGATCGCCTCGTGGGTGGGGCCACCACCACGGCCGACGGTGCCGCCGCGGCCGTGGAAGAGCCGGAGCCGGACGCCGTGCCGGGCCGCCACGTCGCGCAGGGAGCGCTGCGCCTTGTGGATCCGCCACTGGCTGGTGGTGATACCGGCCTCCTTGTTGGAGTCCGAGTAGCCGAGCATGACCTCCTGCAGGTCGCCGCGAGCGCGGACGATCTCCCGGTAGGCCGGGATGGAGAGCATCTCGTCGAGCAGGTCGCCGCCGGCGTCCAACTCGGCGGGGGTCTCCAGCAGCGGGATGATGTCGACCTGGGCGCGCCCGGTGTGGATGTCGACGAGGCCTGCCTCGCGGGCCAGCACGGCCGCGGCGAGCACGTCGTCGACACCGAGGGTCATCGAGATGATGTACGACTCGATGACGTCCGGCCCGAAGCGTTCCTGCGCCTTGCGGATCGTGTGGAACACGTCGAACGTCTTGCGGGCCGAGTCGGTGAGCGGGGTGTCGGCGTTCGACAGCGGCCGGCGCCCGGTCAGTTCGGCGGCGAGCAGCTTGGTACGCGACACGCGATCCAGGGTGGCGTAGTCGTCCACCTCGCCGACCTGCGCGTACATCTGCAGGAGCACCTCGTGGTGCTTCTCGGCGTGCTCGCGTACGTCCAGGGTGGCCAGCTGCAGGCCGAAGGCGGACGCGTTGCGGATGGCGGTGGACACGACACCGACGGCGGACAGCTGGCCGGAGTTGCGGGCCAGCGAGGCGCGCATCAGCTCCAGGTCGCTGATCAGCTCGTCGCTGCCGAGGTAGTCGCGGCCGGGCACGTGCGGGGTGCCGTTGACGAGCCGGCCCCGGGTGTTGGCGAGCTTCGCCTTGATGGCGCGGACCTTGAGGCGGTACGGCTCCTCGGCGTTGACCCGGCGGAAGCGGGACGCGACCTCGGGCAGGTTGTCGAGGTCCTGGGCGAGGCTGGCGGACAGGTCGAGCGACACGCCGCGCAGCCGCCGGGAGACGGACAGCTCGTCGATCAGCTTGTCCATCGCCTTCTCGGTGGCCTGGATGCCGTGCTCATGCTGGATGAGCAGGACCTCGCTGGTGACCTTGGGCGTGACGAACGGGTTGCCGTCACGGTCGCCGCCGATCCACGAGCCGAAGGTGAGCGGCCGGGACGTCGGCGCGGTCTCGACGCCGAGGCGGCGCAGCGTGTCGGCCAGGTCGTCGAGCACCTGCGGCGCCGCGTCGGCGTACAGGTCCTTGAGGTAGTAGACCGCGTTGCGGGCCTCGTCGGTCGGGTCCGGCCGGTCGAGACGCAGCTCGTCGGTCTGCCAGAGCAGGTCGATGAGCTCGGCGAACCGCCTGGTGGAGGCGGTGGTGTCGGTGGCGCCGTAGAGGGCGGCGGCAGCGGACTCGGCGTCGAGCGAGTCGGCGACCTGGCGCAGCTTCGACAGGATCGAGCGGCGGGCGGCCTCGGTGGGGTGCGCGGTGAAGACCGGGCGGATGGCGAGCCGGCGGGCGGCGGCGGCGATCTCGTCGGCCGGCACACCCTTCTCGGCGATCCGCTTGGCGGCCTGGTCGAGCCAGCCGCCGTTCTTCGCCCGGCGGCGCCGCAGGTCGCGGGCCCGGTGCACCTGCTCGGTGATGTTGGCCAGGTGGAAGTAGGTGGAGAACGCGCGGGCCAGCTTGGTGCCGGTGGTGATGTCCATCGACGCGAGCCGGTCGGCGGCGGCCACGGCGTCCTGGCGAACCAGGGCACGGACCTCCTCGACCAGGTCGAGAAGAGGACGACCCTCCTGCCGGGCCAGCGTCTGACCGAGCAACGTGCCGATCCGGCGGATGTCGGCACGTAGTGCGGCGTCGGATCCCTCTCGCTCGTCGAGGGCAGGCTGCTCTGTCATCGGGGCGCTCCTTCGCTCGGATGGCTCCAGGACGGCGCTGTCCCGACTTCGCCGATGTTATCGGCGGACCCCGGTCAGGGGGTGAAATGAGTCAAGAGTCTCATGACCCGACGAGACTCCGTGCATAGGCCGGGTACCACTGACCTGCGGGCGGGGCTCCCGCGCCGCAGGTGCCGTCGGACTCTCCGGGGCGTTTCACCCACAGGTACGCATCGACGAGCGCATGTCCGGTGCGCAGCGTCGGAGCGGCTCCGAGCCGGCGTCCGGGCGGGTTGCACCAGTGCCGGTCGCCCTTGCTCCGCCGGGCCGGCCCGTTGCCGTTGCGACTCGTGTCGACGACGAAGTGCCGGCCGCTGAGGAGGCGGGACAGCGCTGTCCCGTACCTCAGGTTCTCGGAGGTGGTCCGGAAGTTGGCGACATTGAGCGAGAAGCCTCGGGCGCGGGTGCCGCCGGCGCGCCGCAGCGCCGGGGCCATCCGTTCGGCGGAGATCCAGCCGGGGTGCCCGGCGTCCAGGTAGACCGCGACGCCCGGTTGCGCTCGCAGAGTGTCCACGGCGTGTGCCAGCAGGGCGTATCGGAGGGTGGTGGCGCGCGGGCCCACGCAGCCCTGGACGGCGTGGGCCACGGCGTCCGGTTCAAGGATCACCAGGGTTCGGTGGCCGCGCAGGGCGAGAGCCATCGAAGAGATCCAATTACGGTACGTCCGCGCGTTGCGCGCCCCGCCCGCCGAGTACTGCCGGCAGTCCCGGTGCGGGATGAAGTACAGCGTCACGACGGCCGTCCGCCCGGCCGCCCGTGCCCCGCCGACCAGCTTCCGGGCCCGGTCGGCGAACCCGGGCCGCGCGTCGGTGAACCACGTCGCGGCCGGCTGGTCGGCGATGCGCCGCAGGGCCGAGGCCTCCGCGTGCCGTCCGGAGACCTGCAGGTTGCGTACGTATCGCGCGGCCAGCCCGCCCGGGTCGACGTAGAGGTCGGAGGAGAGCGCCGAGGCCGGCGCCGCGCCGCCCAGCGTGGCGCCGAGCAGAGCTGAGATCAGCAGTGCTCGGTACTGTGCCGTCGGGGGTGCCATCGGTTCAGCGCACCCGGACCCAGCGGGCCGTCGACGGGATTCCCTTGTCGTCCACAAGAAACAGCATGTACCACCCAGACGGCACGAGACCGGACTTTTCCGGCACTGTCACCTGGAGCCCGCTCGCCGACCGCTGCACACCGAGCGCGACGGACCGCTGGTCGACGTCCGTGACGTGGGTGACCGCACTGGGACGGACCAGCCGGGCCGTCGCGATGCGCGACGCGTCCGGCGTACCGAAGAAGGCAGTTGATCCTCGATCGACCGTGACCGGACCGTCGGTGATCTCCGGACGCTCGCCCTTGAAAAGATAGGGCGGGCTGAAGATCTCGATCCGCTGCTCGAAGGTGCCGGCGTTCTTGCCGGTCCTGTCGTAGAGCGGGTCGCCACCCATGGTGATCACCCGGCCGTCGGGCAGCAGGATCGCCTCGGAGTGGTAGTTGCGGCCGACCGTCGACTCGGCGGCCGTCTCGAACGCGTTGCGCCGCGGGTGGTAGATCTGCGCGTTGAACAGGTCGCTGCGCGGCTCACCCCGATAGGACCCGCCCCGGTAACCGGACGAGCCGCCGGTGGTGAGCACCGTGTCGTCCGGCAGCACCACGGTCGACAGGTAGCGGGCCGGTTTCGGCAGGTCCGGGCCGGGCCGGTACCGCGGGCTCGTCTCGTCCAGGTCGGCGATGTCGGTGCGCGCGGTCGACTCCTCCGACTCGCCGACCCCACCGCCACCGAGGATCATCACCCGCTGGTCCTGGGCCGGTGGCAGCAGGACCGACGAACTGGTCTCGTTCATCTGCGGGTCGCGCAGGCCGGGTACGACCTGGAAGGTGTTGCGCTCGACGTTCCACAGCCCGGGGGTCCGGCCCTCGGTGTCCGAGCCGTATCCGGAGTTGGAGCCGGAGTAGAAGACCCGCCCGTCGGCTGTCAGGTGCAGGCCGGGGTACGTGGGGAAGTAGCGCTTCAGCTCGGGCGCGGCCACCCAGCGGCGCTGCGCCGGCAGGTAGCGCTCGTTGCGTCCGGGCAGGATCCGGCCGAATTGGTCGAGCCCGGAGACCGCGATCACGTCACCGCCGGTCAGGCCGATCAGGGTCGGGTACCACCGGTGGTCGCGCATGTTGCCGGTCCGCACGTAGCGTTCGGTCAGCGGGTCGAACTCGTAGGAGGTGCGGTCTCCGCCGTACTCCTGCTTCTCTCTGGTGATCTTTTCGGCGATGCCGTAGAGGTTGCGGACGTCTGCGCCGGTCAGGCCCTCGATCGAGTACTGGGCGGGGGCCTTCACCACAGGCCGGTCGCCCTTCGCCTCGGCGTCGACCCAGACCTCCGCCTCGCCGGCGTGCAGCGTCGCGTGTGGACCGTGGCTCATCTTCCGGGCGGCCGGGACGGTCAGTTTGGCGCGCGTCCGGTACGCCTCACCGGTCGCCGACAGCAGCCTGGTGTTCTTCGGGAAGACCCGCGGACCGCCCGGCGACTCGTTCTTGATCTTCATGACCCCGGCGGCGTGCTCCACGTCCTCCTCGAGCACCTCGTACGACTTCGTGCCCCCGGCCACCAGCAGCTTGCCGTCCGGCAGGAAGGTGTGGCCCGCGCAGAACACGTCGGTCGGCGTGGGCACGTCGGTGAACTCGTCCTTGCGGGGGTCGTAGAGCACGGTCCGGAACGACTTCTCCTCGAACGCGTCCCTGTTGTTGCCGCTGCCCGCGATGATCAGCACCTTGCCGGTGTGCAGCAGCGCCGCATGGATCGCGTTGACCTTGAAGTCGTGCGGCACCGGCAGCCGCGCCCAGTGCCCGTGACGTTCCTTGTAGGACTGACGATTGATCTGGTACGTGTGCAGGGCCTCACCGGCGACGGCGACCATCGGGCGGTTCGCGATCGCCACGACGGCCAGCACCACCAGCGTGACCAGCCCGCTCACCGTCCGGCGGGCGAGTGAGGGACGCGTGCGGGGCTTCATGCCGTTTTCCTCCGGGAGATCAGCCACAGCGTCACCGGGGTGAGGCAGATGGCGAGGTTGAGAGCGGGCCAGGCGTACATGGCCGGATCGACGTGGTCGACGAACGGCGAGACGGCCAGCAGAACGGTGTAGAGCAGCGCCCAGCGCAGGCCGGACGCGAACGTGGCGAACCGGTCCGGGCTGGTCGAGTCGCCCTTCGGGGTCACCACGAATCCGGTCGTACGACGCAGCAGCGCCGACATCAGCGACGACACGTAGATCGGCGTGCACAGCGTCGACGCCAGCATCCCGGCCAGCCCCGACGATCCGGACGTCTCGTGCGGGCTGACGTTGTGCCGCCGGTTGAACAGGTACAGGCCGACCTGGAAGAGCGCGGCGTCCACATAGAGCATCAGCCAGACCTCACCCGGCACCTGTACGCCCTTCGCGCCCAGCAGCAGGAAGCAGGCCGCGTTCAGCGCCCCGAGCAGCCACGCCGCCGCGGTCAGCGGGTAGTACGACATGAGCAGCCCGTAGTGCAGCGCCCGCGCCGGTCCGAGCCGCAGGAGCATCGTGGCGAACCGGCGCACGACCACCTCGTCGGTGCCCCGCGACCAGCGGTGCTGCTGGGTGAAGTAGTCGGTCCACGAGGACGGCCCCTCGCCGACCGCGAGCACGTCCGGGGTGTAGACCGAACTCCAGCGCCTGCCGGTGACCGGGTTGCGCGTGGCGTGCATCTCCAGGCTGGTGGCCATGTCCTCGGTGATCGAGTCCTGCAGGCCGCCGATCTGCTCGATCGCCGAGATGCGCACCGCGTTGTTGGTGCCGACCAGCATGGCCATGCCACGCCGGTTCCCGGCCCGCTGCAGCAGCGAGTGGAAAAGGTACTGCTGGGACTCGGCCCAGCGGGTCACCCGGTTGTCGTAGTTGCCGTAGATCTGCGGCCCCACCACGAACGCCACATCCGGGTCCCGGAAGTAGCCGAGCAGCCGCTCGCAGAAGTTCGGCGCCGGGACGTGGTCGGGGTCGACCGAGACGAAGACGTCGTAGTCGCCGCCGTGCGCGGTCAGCCACGAGTTGTAGTTGCCGTGCTTGGTCTTCGCCTTGTACCGGCCGCTCGGGGTGTTGAACGCCTCGACACCGCGGCGGGTGAAGTGCCGCACGCCGAGCCGCCGGCACATCAGCTTGACCACCGGGTCGTCGCCCTCGTCGAGCAGCCACACGTCGTACGGCCCGTCGTAGCGCACCTGACGTGCCGCCCGCAGGGTCCGCTCCACCATCTCCACCGGCTCCTTGCCGGGCACGATCGTGGTGAGGAACGCGACCCGCAGCGACGTGTCCGGCACGACCGGCTGCGGATCCCGCGCCCAGAGCGTGGCCAGACACAGCGTCACCACGTTGACCAGGCGAAACAGCTCGATCGCCGCGGTCGCCACGATCATGAAGCCGGTGGCCAGGTAGAGGATCGTGTGCAGCCGCTGGTCGGGCATCTCGATCGAGGTGATCAGCCAGCCGAAGAAGGTGCTCTCGAAGGCGAAGGCGAACAGTGTGATCAGCAGCGTCCGGATCGGACGGCTGCGGTCCAGGCGCCGCATGCCGACCCGGTACGCCTCCCCGTCGGCGGGCGCCTCCCGAGCCGGTCCGGCCAACACGCTGTAGGCGCTGTAGGCGGACTGCCGGGGCAGCAGATGGGTGCTGTTCATCTCGTCGCTCGGCATCGGGGTGCGGCCGGTCGGCGGGCGCTGCGGCGGAACCTTGGCGATGAGCGGGACAGGCTGAGTGGCCCCCGGGTCGGGGGTGTGCAGGATGCTCATCGGTCAGGCCGTCACCGGGACGGCGGGACGCAGAGGGGCACTGATCGGCCCGCTGTTGGCCGGGCGCTGCCGGGTGGTCACGACCGGTCCGGCATTCGCGGCGAGCAGCAGATGTCTCGGCGTCCGGCCCGGCCGTAGCTTGTGGACGAACGCGCGGCGGGCGGCCGCGAACCCGGAACGGTCGGTGAAGATGTCACGGCTCATCTCGGCCAGTTCGCGGGTCTCGTACACGTCCAGCGGGATCCGTTCGGCGGCCAGCCGCTTCGCCTTCGCGGCTCGGCGGCGGCGCGCGGCGGTCACGTCACCGTGGCGTTCGGCCAGGGCGGTGAGCCATCGGCCGTACGCCTCCGGGTGCCGCGGCCCGACCTCGTCGACCAGTCCGATCCGAGCCGCGGTCGCGCTGCTCAGCGGCAGTTTGTCGTCGATCAGCCGCTGCGCGAGGTCGGCTCCGACCCGGCGCGGCAGCGACCAGGTGTGCAGCTCACTGCCGAACAACCCCATGTCGTAGTACGGATTGAGCACGATCCCGTCCCGGGCGGCGACGATGTCCGCACCCAGCCCGAGCATCACCCCACCGGCCCCCGCACTGCCCGCGTAGGCGGCCACCACGACCTGCCGGGTGCACAGGATGATCTCCCGGCACACGTCGTTGATCGCCCGGATCCCGGCCCACGCGGCCGCCTGCGGATCGGACGCCGCCTCGATCGCGCCGAGGTGGATGCCGTTGCTGAACGACTCGGTGCCGCCGCGCAGCACCAGCACCCGGGTGTCCTGCCCGATCGCGTGCCGCAGAGCGGTCAGCAGCCGCCGTGAATGGCCCGGCGACATCGCCCCGTTGTAGAAGTCGAAGTGCAGCCAGCCGACCGCCCCGGTGCGCCGGTAGCGGACCTGCCGGAACACGCCCGGCACCTCCGGGTCGACGTCGGCCGGGGCCGCCGAGTGCGGCACACCGCGCAGCCGGTCGCCGAGCACGGTGGTCGCGGGCAGCTTGATCCCGCCGGGGGCCGCCGGGCGCAGGTGCCCGATCCACAGGCTGCCGTCACCGGTGGCCACCAGCACGGCACCCTGCCGGCGGCCCACGACCGTGCCCGGCCGGTGACCGCGCGCCAGGCCGGGGTGCGCGTCGTAGGCGTACACGTCGAGTCCGCCCACCTCGGTGCGAACACCGGGGGAGCCGTCCGCGGCACGGATCCGGCGCAGGACGGTCCCGGTCGGCTCCGACCAGTCGAAGGCCCGATCGGCCTGCCGCATCGGTGGCCGTGGCCGCGCGCCGAGGGTCTCGGTCGGCGCGTTGTCGGCCGGCACCGGGACGAAGTTCGGGTCGGCGGCCTTCGCGACCACCTCGAAGACGCACTCCAGTGCCGCGTCGGCGACCGGGCCGCTGTAGAGCGCCGACTTGCGCGGCGGCTGGGCCGGCATCGGGAACGTCCGGGTGGCCCAGATCGGACCGGCGTCGAACTCCTCCACGGCCTGCAGCGCGGTCACGCCCCAGGCGCGCATGCCGTCGCTGATCGCCCAGTCCAGCGAGGACGGTCCGCGGTCACCGACCGGGCCCGGGTGCACGATGATCGTCCGCCAGTGGCGCCACACCGCGGCCGGCACACGATCGGTCAGATACGGAGCGATGATCAGGTCCGGGCCGGCCGCCCGTACCCCGTCGGTGATGTCCCGCTCGCTCGTCGCCAGCAGCACTCCGACCTGGTGTCCGGCGTCGCGCAGAGCGCACTGGACGCGTTGGCTCAGGCCGTTGAAAGCTGAGCAGAGAAGCAAGATCCGCACGTTTGCCTCCCCCTTAATCGTGCGAACGTCCGGGCACTGTTCCACGGGCGTTCCGCCCATATGTCGGACATGCTGTGCGATACGACGCAGGGTGCGGGATCTGTCAGGGTGTCGGACTAAGCTGGGGTGCACACCCCCGTCCTCCACCTGGAGCGGGGCTGTTCGTCGTGCCCTCGGGGGGTCACTCGTCATGCAACTGTCCGGTCTGATTCCTGCCGCCCTGCGCGATCGAGGGCTTTCCCGCGCGCGCGACCTGGCCGCCAAAGGCTTCGTCGACTCGGACTCGCTCGACCTCACGGCACCGGTCTCGCTCCGGCCGTTCGTGGTGGCGACCGTCGCCGGGCCGGCCGACCTCGGCGGCGCCCAGCGCCCGGTCCTGGCCGTCACCGCCACCTCGCGCGAGGCCGACGACCTGGCCGACGCGCTCGGCTGCCTGATCGACCCGAACCTGGTCGCCGTCTACCCGTCCTGGGAGACACTGCCGCACGAGCGCCTGTCGCCGCGCTCGGACACGGTCGGCCGCCGCCTGGCCGTGCTGCGCCGTCTCGCCCACCCCGGCGACGACCCGTTGCGGGTGGTCGTCGCCCCGGTCCGATCACTGTTGCAGCCGCAGCTCAAGGGGCTCGGCGACCTGGAGCCGGTGGAGCTGGTCGCCGGTCGCGAGGCCGAGCTGGAGGAGGTCGCCCGGCGGCTCTCCGACATGGCGTACGCGCGGGTCGACCTGGTCACCAAGCGCGGCGAGTTCGCGGTGCGCGGCGGCATCCTGGACGTTTTCCCGCCCACCGACGAGCACCCGTCCCGGGTCGAGTTCTGGGGCGACGAGGTGGAGGAGATCCGCACGTTCGCGGTCGCCGACCAGCGCACCATCGACCAGGTCCCGCACCTGTGGGCGCCGCCCTGCCGGGAGCTGCTGCTCACCCCTTCCGTACGCGCCAAGGCGGCTTCTCTCGCGGCCGAGCACCCCGAACTCGCCGAGATCCTCGACAAACTGTCCGAGGGCATCCCGGTCGAGGGCATGGAGTCGCTGGCGCCCGCCCTGCTGAGCGGCACCGACAACATGGAGCTGCTGATCGACTGCATGCCGGCCGGCACTCACGTACTTCTCTGCGACCCGGAGCGCATCCGGACCCGGGCACACGACCTCACCCGTACATCGGATGAATTCCTTGAGGCCTCCTGGGCGGCGGCCGCGGTGGGCGGTCAGGCTCCGATCGATGTGGGCGCGGTCGCATTCAAGAGCCTTGCGGATGTACGGGCACACGCGGCCGTTCTCAGCCAACCCTGGTGGACCCTCTCGCCCTTCGGCCTGGCCACGGCGGACTCGCCGGAATCCGACACGCCTTGGCTCGAAACTCCGCGGGTGGAGGTCGCTCCGGACCTCGGCGACGCCATCGCGCTGGCCGCGCAGCCCGTCCCGCTCTACCACGGCGAGACCGCCCGGCTCGCCGCTGACCTCGCCGGATGGGCCGGCCAGGGCTGGGCCGTCGCGCTGGTATTCGAGGGCAAGGGCACCGCGCAGAGGGCCGCCGAGCTGCTGCGCGACGCCGGTCTGGGCGTCACGACGGTCGACTCCATCCCGGCCGCGATCGGCGACGGTCAACTGCTGATCACCTGCGGCGGGCTCAACCACGGCTTCGTCGACGAGGCGTCCCGGCTCGCGGTGATCACCGGCAACGACATCTCCGGCGGCCGTGGCGCGTCCACGAAGGACATGCGCAAGATGCCGGCCCGCCGGCGCAACACGATCGACCCGCTGGAACTCAAGACCGGCGACTTCGTGGTGCACGAGCAGCACGGCATCGGCCGCTACATCGAGCTGGTGCAGCGCGCGGTCAACGGCGCCGAGCGCGAATACCTCGTGATCGAGTACGCGCCGTCGAAGCGGGGCCAGCCCGGCGACCGGCTGTTCGTCCCCACCGACCAGCTCGACCAGCTCTCCCGCTATGTCGGCGGCGAGTCGCCCACCCTGCACAAGATGGGCGGCGCCGACTGGCAGAAGAGCAAGGCGCGAGCCAAGAAGGCGGTCAAGGAGATCGCCGCGCAGCTCATCCAGCTGTACGCGGCCCGGCAGGCCTCCTCGGGACACGCGTTCGGCCCGGACACACCCTGGCAGCGTGAGCTGGAGGACGCGTTCCCGTACACCGAGACGCCCGACCAGATGGCCGCGATCGTCGAGGTCAAGCACGACATGGAACTGCAGGTCCCGATGGACCGGCTGATCTGCGGCGACGTCGGTTACGGCAAGACCGAGATCGCGGTACGCGCGGCGTTCAAAGCCGTGCAGGACGGCAAGCAGGTGGCCGTGCTCGTGCCCACGACACTGCTCGCCCAGCAGCACTTCAACACGTTCACCGAGCGGATGAGTCAGTTCCCGGTGCAGATCAAGCAGCTGTCCCGGTTCCAGACGCCGAAGGAGACCACCCTCACCCTGGAGGGTGCCGCCAACGGCACGGTCGACATCATCATCGGTACGCACCGGCTGCTCGCCAAGTCGACCCGGTTCTCCAACCTCGGCCTGATCATCGTGGACGAGGAACAGCGGTTCGGCGTCGAGCACAAGGAACAGCTCAAGGCCCTGCGCGCGTCGGTGGACGTGCTCACCATGTCAGCCACGCCGATCCCGCGGACCCTGGAGATGGCGATCACCGGCATCCGCGAGATGTCGACCATCGCCACCCCGCCCGAGGAACGGCACCCGGTCCTCACCTACGTCGGCGCCTACGACGAGAAGCAGGTCGCCGCGGCCGTCCACCGCGAGTTGCTCCGCGACGGTCAGGTCTTCTACCTGCACAACCGGGTCGAGTCGATCGACCGGGCGGCCCGCAAACTCCGCGAGCTGGTGCCCGAGGCGCGGGTCGCGATCGCACACGGCCAGATGAGCGAGGAACAGCTCGAGAAAGTGATGGTCGGGTTCTGGGAGAAGGAGTTCGACGTCCTGGTCTGCACCACGATCGTCGAGTCCGGCATCGACATCCCGAACGCCAACACGCTCATCCTGGAACGCGCCGACCTGCTCGGCCTCGCCCAGTTGCACCAGATCCGTGGCCGCGTCGGCCGGGGGCGTGAGCGGGCGTACGCGTACTTCCTCTACCCGCGGGAGAAGCCGCTCACCGAGCACGCCCACGAGCGGCTGGCCACCATCGCCCAGCACACGGAGCTCGGCGCCGGCATGTACGTCGCGATGAAGGACCTGGAGATCCGCGGCGCCGGCAACCTGCTCGGCGGCGAGCAGTCCGGCCACATCGAGGGTGTCGGCTTCGACCTCTACGTACGGATGGTCGGCGAGGCGGTGGCCCAGTTCAAGGGCGAGCGCCAGGAGGAGGAGCCGGAGGTCAAGATCGACCTGCCGATCGACGCGCACCTGCCCACCGAATACATCTCGGTCGAGCGCCTGCGCCTCGAGATGTACCGCAAACTCGCCGAGGCCCGTGACGAGGCCCGCCTGGACGAGGTGGTCGGCGAGATGAAGGACCGGTACGGCGAACCGCCCGCTCCCGTGGTCAACCTGATCGCGGTGGCCCGGTTCCGTCAGCGGGCCCGGTCGTACGGCCTGACCGACGTCACCATGCAGGGCAAGCACATCCGGTTCTCACCGTTGGCCCTGCCCGACTCCAAGCAGCTGCGACTCAAGCGGTACCACCCGGACTCGGTCTACAAGCCCGGCGCCGACCAGGTCAGCGTCCCGCGGCCGAGCACCCGGCGGATCGGTGGCGAGCTCCTGCGCGACCAGGCGCTGCTCGAGTGGTGTGCTCAGCTGCTCAAGGACGTCCTGGGTGAGCCGGTAACGATCGGGCCGGTCAAAACCGGGACGGGGCGGGCGACGTAAATCACAATGCGCGTGAGAGAGTGTTGACCATGTCTCGTGCTCGCCGGCTCGCCTCCGCCGTTGTCGCCGCGTCCCTCGCCGTGGGTGGGCTCTCCGCCTGCCGTACCGAGTCGTCCGTGGCGGCCTATCTCGGTGACACCGAGAAGATCTCCGAGGAGCAGGTCCAGGAGATCTGGGACGACGGGCACGACCGCCTGACCGAGCAGGCGCGCGCCCAGGCCGCCGAGGCGGAGGAGGCCCAGCGGGCCAAGGAGCAGCAGCTCAAGGACAAGGGTGAGAAGGTCACCCCGGCGCCGACCATCACGGCGCCGCCGGTGCAGATGCCGTTCAGCCGGGTCGACGTCGTGCACGCCCTGGTCACGCGAGACCTCTACGACCGGGTCGCCGACCAGCGCGGGGTCACCATGCCCGCCGGCCTGGCGATCGACGACATCGCCGCCGAGCAGAAACTGCCCGTCGGCACCGACTACGCGCGCATCAAGGTGGAGATCCTCGTCCTGCACAGCCTGCTGCTGCGCTCGCTCGGGACCGGCGGCACGCCGGACGACGGCGACCTGAAGTCCATCTACGACCAGCTCGTCGAGGTCGGCGGCGTCCAGCCCGGACAGGACTTCGCCGCCTGGAAGACCGCGCTGCCCGCCGAGGACCAGCAGCTGGTCGCCGGTGTGGCCAAGGTCCGTGACCAGATCCAGGCCGTCGCCACCGACCTGGACATCACCGTCAACCCGCGTTACGCGCCCTTCCAGGTGTCCGTGCTGCGGATCGACACCGAGACCGTCAAGCGCGACCTGCTCAGCACCGACTTCGGCGACTACGAGCCGCTGCCGGTGAAAGACGTCTCTTGAGCATCCGGATCGTCCTGCTGGTCACCTCGCCCCGGCTGCCGGCCGGACTCCTGACCGCAGAGGCGTGGGACACCGTCCGGGCGTACCCCGTCTACACCGGCGCCGAGAGCGCCCAGGCGGCGGCCCTGCGAGTGGCCGGTGTGCCGGTCACCGTCCTGGACACCGACGCCCAGGGATTCCTGGACGCGATCGCCGGGCAGAAGGCCGCGGTCTGGCTCGCCGGGCCGCACGGTGACATGTCGTTCGCCCGGCAGCTCGGGTTGCGGCTCGTCCGCGAGCCCGGGCTGGCCGAGCTCGAGCAGATGTACGGCTCGTGGGACCCGCCCGGCGCGCGGCTGCTGGACGCCGTCGAGGTGATGGACCGGCTCGCCTCGCCCGGCGGCGACCCGTGGAAGCGCGAGCAGAGCCACCAGACGCTCGCGCCGTACCTGCTGGAGGAGAGCTACGAGGCGTACGACGCGATCGTCGCCGGCGACCTGGACGCACTGCGCGAGGAACTCGGCGACGTCCTGCTCCAGGTGGTGCTGCACGCCCGGCTCGCCGAGAATCGCGCCGAGAGCGACCGGTGGAGCATCGACGACGTGGCCGGTGACCTGGTCGACAAGATGATCCGGCGCAACCCGCACGTCTTCGCCGGCGAGCAGGTCACCGACATCGAGGAGATCACCGCCAACTGGGAGCGGATCAAGCGCGAGGAGAAGGCCCGCGACTCGGTGCTCGACGGGATCGCGCTCAGCCAGCCGGCCCTGTCCCTGGCCGCGAAGATCCTGCACCGGGTGGAGCGCGGCGGGATCGACGTGCCCCTGCCGGACGGCGGCGACCTGGGCGGTCTGCTGCTGCGGGCGGTCGCCGAGGCCCGGGCCGCCGGTCTCGACGCGGAGGCCGCACTGCGCGAGGCCGCACTGACCTACGCCGACGCGGTGCGTGCGGCGGAGAAGGCCGGCGGCGCCGGGTAGGGCTCGGGCACACTGCGCCGTGGCGGGTGCGTGCGGCGGAGTAGGCCGGCGGCGCCGGGTAGGGCTCGCCATGTTCTGCCGTCGCGGTGCGTGCGGCGGAAAATGTCAGTCCTTCCGAGTAGGTTTCACGGCATGCCGGAGTTCGTACCGCTTGCCGAGCGCATCGTCGACGCCCTTCTGGAGAGCGACCCCGCCACCGCCTCCTACGCCGGTGACCATCGGTTCGACGACCGCCTGCCCGATCACTCGGCCGCCGGTGTGAGCGCCCGGGCCGCCATGCTGCGCGACGCCGGTGACGCACTCAGCGGCGTCGACCCCGACGGCCTCGACGCCGAGGACCAGGTCGACCACGCGATCCTCACGGCCCGGGTCGAGCGGGCCCTGTTCGAGCTGACCGAGGTCCGAGAGCACGAGTGGAACCCGCTCGACCACAACCCCGGCCCGCTGCTGCACGGGCTGATGGCCCGGCCGTTCGCGCCCCTCGACGAGCGCCTGACCAGCCTGTCCGGCCGGCTCGCCGCGATACCGGACGCGCTGGCCACCGCCCGTGCCGTGCTGCGCGACGTGCCCCGCATCCACGCCGAGACGGCGGTCGGCCAGTTCACCGGCACGGCCCGCCTGATCCGCGACGAGTTGCCCGTGCTGCTCTCCCGCGAGCCCGGCATGCGTTCGACCGCCGAGCCGGCGGCCGCCGCGGCCCTGACCGCGCTCGGCGAGTTCGACGGCTGGCTGCGTACCCGGCTGGAAGGCGAGGACACCGGCCGCGACCCGCGTCTCGGCCGCCGCCTGTGGGAGGCCCGGCTCTGGCATACCCTCGACACCGAGCTGCCCGCCGCCGAGATCCTCAGCCGGGCCTGGGCCAACCTCGACCGGGTCAGTGCCGCACTGCGGGCCACGGCGGCCGAGCTGACCGGCGGCCCGGCCGACGACGAGACCGTCCGCCGCGCCCTCGACGAGATCGCCGCAAGGCACCCCGACGACACCACCATCGTGGGGCTGGCCAAGGTCACGATGGACGAGGCGACCGACTTCGTCCGGCAGCACGACCTGATGTCCCTCGTGGACGACCCGTGCGTGATCGAGGAGATGCCGGAGTTCGCCCGCGGCGTGGCCGTCGCCTACTGCGACCCGCCCGGCCCGCTCGAGACCGCCGACGTGCCCACCTTCTACTGCATCGCGCCGGCCCCCGCCGACTGGCCGGCCGAGCGGATCGCCAGCTTCTACCGCGAGTACAACGACGAGATGCTGCGCAATCTCACCGTCCACGAGGCGATGCCCGGCCACTTCCTGCAGATCGCCCACTCCCGGCGCTTCCGCGCCGCGACCCGGGTGCGTGCGCTCGGCTGGTCCGGCCCGTTCGTCGAGGGCTGGGCAGTCTACGCCGAGGAGCTGATGGCCGGTTACGGTTTCGGCGGCCTCCCGGTACGCGTGCAGCAGCTCAAGATGCAGCTACGGATGAGCCTCAACGCGATCATCGACCAGCTGACGCACTGCGAGGACCTGACCGAGGCCGACGCCATGGACCTGATGACAGGCCGAGGCTTCCAGGAGGAGGGCGAGGCGGCCGGCAAGTGGCGGCGCGCCCTGCTCACGTCAACGCAGCTGTCCACCTACTTCGTCGGCTACACCGAGGTGGCCGGGATCGCCGCGGCCCGCCCGTTCGGCGCCACTCCAAAGGCCTGGCACGACGCCATGCTGGCGCACGGCTCACCCCCACCCCGCCACCTACGAACCCTCCTCGGCGTCTGACCTCCGTCTTCCTGCTCCTCCGTCGTCTGCCGGAGCTAGCGGTGTCTGGTCTCCGCCTTCCCCGCTCCTTTTGTCGCCAGCCGCATGCCGCAGCCAGCGGTGTCTGACCGCCGCCCTTTCCGCTTCTTGGCTCTCGCCGTTCGCCGACATGCCGGCGGCGCCTGACCACCACCCTTTCCGCTTCTCGTCACTCGCCAGGCGCCCAGGTGTCAGCGGTGTCTGACCGCCGCCCTTCCCCGCCTCTTGCGGCCCGCCGCGCGCCGAAGCGCCAGCGGCATCTGGCCCGCCTTTCCCGCTCCTTACCGCCGCTACGCGGAAGCGCCCAGCGGTGCGTGGTGGGTGGTGCCTGCTGGTCGGCCGCTGGTCACCACGCGAGTGCGTCGGTGGGGTTGTGTGGTGGGCGGTGCCTGCTGGTCGACCACTGGTCACCACGCGAGTGCGTCGGTGGGGTTGTGTGGTGGGCGGTGCCTGCTGGTCGACCACTGGTCACCACGCGAGTGCGTCGGTGGGGTTGTGTGGTGGGCGGTGCCTGCTGGTCGACCACTGGTCACCACGCGAGTGCGTCGGTGGGGTTGTGTGGTGGGCGGTGCCCGCCGGTCGACCACTGGTCACCACGCAGCGGTGGTTGGCGCCGCAGGGCGGGAGCCGTAGGTCACCGCGAAGGCGTAGGCCCGGCGCTGCGTGGTGATGTGTGGCTCGGGCCGGGAGTGCCGGGGCCGGGAGTGCCGTGGTCTGGTGTGCCGGGGCCGGTAGTGCCGCGGTCGGGGGCGGTCTTCGACGGGACGGTGAAGTCGGTCTCGTCGATGCCGGTGCGGTAGTCGGTCAGTGTCATCTCGACCGGGCTGCCGGCGACCATTCCGGCGAAGGCGGCCACCGTGCCCTCGACCGTCACACACACCTCGAAGTTGGATGCGGCGGACTGGTCGACGCCGGTCAGCTTGAGGCAGGAGGCGTGCCGGCCCGCGATCGTGGTCTCCCGCGGTGTGACCGCGAGGTCCGGGTCGATCGCGGCGGACTCGAGCATGTCCAGGATCGCGGCGGGTGCGACCAGTCCGGTCGAGGCCGGTGGCCCCTCCTCGCCGTCGCGCCGGTCGCCGTCGGTGCAGTCCATCTTCTCGGTGGCCCGGGCGCAGCGGGTCACGGTGTCCGGCGTGATGATCACGAGGCCGGACGGGAACGTGTAGGCGATCCGGGACGGTTTCTGGGCGCGTGCCACCCGGGCGGCCTCACCGCCGGCTAGCCGGTACGTGGCGGTCCAGCTCAGTCCGTCGGCTGCCGCTACGCGGTCGGCGGTTTGGGAGATCAGGCCTTCGTCGGCGGCCCCGGCAGCATTGGCCTGGTCGAGGTCGGTGCAGGCGGCGGTGCCGGCGACGGCCACCACGAGCAGCAGCGCCATCAGCGACTTAACCCGGCGCGGATTCCGGCGGGCATGCGAACGCCGGCCGAGCGTGGTGGCCCAGCGTAAGAGCCGGCGGCCGAGCGTGGTGGCCCAGCGTAAGAGCCGGCGGCCGAGTGGGCGTGCCCGGCGTGGAAGCCGTCGGGTGTGCGGGCTTCGACCGGGTGGGTGGGCGGCCGGGTGGGGGGTCATGCGGCGCGGGGTGGCGGGCACGGAGACCACCCTGGCGTACCCACGCAACCCCGCGCAATCGAGTATCCGCGGATCCGTGTCGATGATTGGAGATCCAATGGCATGACAATTAACCGGCCGGTGGCCCTCCATTCACGGAGTCCTCCGGCCGGTATCGGAAATGCGATTCCCGCCTCGGTTATCGAGCGGCCGACGCGGCGGCCTCGGCCAGGGCCTCCTCGGCGAGCGCGTCGGCCGCGACCGCCTCGCGCCGGGCCTGCGACTGGAGGCGCAGGACGTACCGCCGGATGACCTTCGCCTGTCGTTCGTCCTGCTCGAAGATGGCGACCATCTCGGTGACCAGGGGACCGCGGACCGGCACCTGCTGGCGGATCTGGGCCACCCGGTAGGCGATCGCCGGGAACTCGACGACCTCGTCACCGAGCTGCAGCCGGAGCAGCATCTCCTCGCCGGGCCGCAGGTCGACGTCGCTGAAGTGGGCACGCACCGAGCGTTCGCTCAAATCGTGCACCTGTCCGATGCGCTGCGGCTCGCCCGCGCGTACGAGCAGGATGCTCTCGCCCCCGCCGCCGCGAACGTAGTTGCGCAGCTGCTCGATCTCCGGTTCGCCGAGGAAGGTGATCTCGATCCGGTTCTCGTCGACCTTCAGCACGGTTCCGGTCTGCGAATAGCGGCCGCGAGGTCCGGCCGGCCAGCGCAGGGTCACCACGGAGCCGGCCGTGAGAGCGACGTCGGACAGGGCGAGGGACAGCGTCACGGTGGTCTCGGTGACCCGGACCACGCGGACATCCGGGAGCTCTCGGCCCCCGTTGTCCAACTCGACACGCGACCCGTCGGCGGGAAACAGGCTACTGGTCATAGTGCCCACTGGTTCGGCAGGATCGCCGCAGGTTTGAGGCGATCCGCCGGGGCAGTTCACCGGCCGCGCGAACGCGTCATGGCCGGACTCGATACGCTCTGGCGTGTGGTCGGCCCGCAGGGTCGCGGACCGAAACTGTATTCGTACAAACGTTAGGGAGCGACACGACCAATGGCCACCATTGAAGCAATCGTCGCCCGCGAGATCCTCGATTCCCGGGGCAACCCGACCGTTGAGGTCGAGGTCGGCCTGGACGACGGCTCGGTCGGTCGCGCGGCGGTTCCGTCCGGCGCCTCCACCGGCGCGTTCGAGGCGCTCGAGCTCCGCGACGGCGACAAGGGCCGCTACCTCGGCAAGGGTGTCGAGAAGGCGGTCGCCAACATCGAGGAGCACATCGTCGAGGAGCTCGTCGGTTACGAGGCCTCGGACCAGCGCCTGATCGACCAGAAGATGATCGACATCGACGGTACGGACACCAAGTCCTCCCTCGGTGCCAACGCCATCCTCGGCGTCTCGCTCGCCGTGGCGAAGGCGGCCGCCGCCTCCGCCGAGCTGCCGCTGTTCCGCTACCTCGGTGGCCCGAACGCGTCGCTGCTGCCGGTGCCGATGATGAACATCCTCAACGGTGGCGCGCACGCCGACTCGAACGTCGACGTGCAGGAGTTCATGATCGCTCCGATCGGCGCGCCGACCTTCCGTGAGGCCGTGCGCAGCGGCGCGGAGGTCTACCACGCGCTCAAGTCGGTGCTGAAGAAGAAGGGCCTGTCGACCGGCCTCGGTGACGAGGGTGGCTTCGCGCCGAGCCTGGCGGCGAACGTCGCGGCCCTGGAGCTGATCGCCGAGGCCGTGCAGGCCGCCGGCTACAACCTGGGCAGCGACATCGTCCTGGCCATGGACGTCGCGGCCACCGAGTTCCACAAGGACGGGGCGTACGTCTTCGAGGGCACCCCGAAGTCGACCGACGAGATGATCGCGTACTACGCGAAGCTGGCCGCCGACTTCCCGATCGTCTCGATCGAGGACCCGCTGGGCGAGGACGACTGGGCCGGCTGGACCGCGCTCACCGCCGAGCTCGGTGACAAGATCCAGATCGTCGGGGACGACCTGTTCGTCACCAACCCGCAGCGCCTGGCCCGTGGCATCGCCGAGAAGTCGGCGAACGCGCTGCTGGTCAAGGTCAACCAGATCGGCTCGCTCACCGAGACGCTGGACGCCGTGGATCTGGCCCACCGGGCAGGCTTCAAGACGATGATGTCGCACCGCTCGGGCGAGACCGAGGACGTCACCATCGCCGACCTGGCCGTCGCGGTCGGCTCCGGCCAGATCAAGACCGGTGCCCCGGCCCGGTCCGACCGGGTCGCGAAGTACAACCAGCTCCTGCGCATCGAGGAGCAGCTGGAGAGCGCCGCCCGGTACGCCGGAGCGGGCGCGTTCCCGCGTTACCGCGTCGGCTGACAGCCCGGCAGCGGATCATCGAGTTTGTGACACCCGCCCCGGGAGGCATAGGTTTCTCGGGGCGGGTGTCATGGATGACGGCTAGCGGGGGAGGGCGGAGATGACGGAGCGCCGCACACCGAGCGGCCAGGGTCCGGCCCGTCGCCGCACCGGCCGTGACAATCGCGCCACCCCGCCCCGCAAGCGGACCGAGCCGTCCCGCACCAGGACCACCCGGCGCGGTTCCTCGGGAGCCGGCGGAAGTGCGGCCGCCGAGCGCACCGACGCGCCCCGCCCTCGTGCCCTGACCAGCCGGGCGACCGTTCTCATCGCCCTCGTCGTCGTGCTGGCGCTCGCTTACACGTACCCCCTCCGGGTGTATCTGGAGCAGGAGTCCCAGATCGCCGAGATGGAGGCGGCACTGACCGCCCAGCGGGAGAAGATCGCCGAGTCGGCCAAGAAGCTCGAGAAGTGGAAGGACCCGGAGTACCTGCGCATTCAGGCCCGGGAGCGATTCAACTACGTGCGTCCGGGCGAGACGCCCCTCACCGTGGTGCCCGACGAGGGCGACCAGGCCGCGTCCGCCGAGCAGACCCCGGCGGCGCCTCCCGACCGGTGGTACGACACGCTGTGGAGCAGCGTCCGAGCCGCTGACGCAGACACCGCCAACGCCGAACCCCAGGACTGATCCTTAAGCGATGGAAGAGCCCACATCCGCCGACCTCGACATCGTGGCGGCCCAGCTCGGCCGACGTCCCCGCGGTACCCGGGCGATCGCGCACCGCTGCCCCTGCGGCAACCCCGACGTGGTGGAGACCTCACCGCGACTGGACGACGGCACGCCGTTCCCGACCCTGTTCTATCTGACCTGCCCGCACGCCACGGCCGCGTGCAGCCGGCTGGAGTCGGCCGGTGTGATGCGCGACATGCAGGAGCGTCTGAGCACCGACCCTGAGCTGGCGAAGAAGTACGCCGCCGCCCACCAGGACTATCTGGACCGGCGCACCACGATCGAGGACGTGCCGGAGATCAAAGAGGTCTCCGCCGGTGGCATGCCGGACAGGGTGAAGTGCCTGCACGTCCATCTCGGGCACGCGCTGGCCGCCGGGCGGGGCGTCAACCCGTTCGGTGACGAGGTGCGCGACGCGATCGAGCCGTACTGGTCGGGCGGTCCCTGCGTCCGGATCGCGGCCGACGAGTGAGGATCCGTCGCGCGAGGACCGGGGACATCCGGGCGATCCGGTCCCTGGTGGACACGTACACCACCGATCGCCGGCTGCTCAGCAAGGCCACCGTCACGCTGTACGAGCAGGTGCAGGAGTTCTGGGTGGCCGAGTCCGAGGACGGCCGCGTGGTCGGCTGTGGTGCTCTGCACGTGATGTGGGAGGACCTCGCGGAGATCCGCACGGTCGCCGTCGATCCGGGCCTGCGCGGTCAGAAGATCGGCCACAAGATCGTCGCCGCGCTTCTCGATCAGGCCCGTGAGCTGGGTGTACGCCGGGTCTTCTGCCTCACCTTCGAGACCCGGTTCTTCGGGGCGTTCGGGTTCACCGAGATCGACGGGGCTGCCGTGCCGCACGGCGTCTACGAGCAACTGCTCCGGTCGTACGACGAGGGTGTCGCCGAATTCCTCGACCTGGAGCGGGTCAAACCGAACACGCTGGGGAACACGAGAATGCTGCTGCATCTATGAGTGTCCGTGTCGCCGCCATCGACTGCGGCACGAACGCGATCCGCCTGCTGATCGCCGACGTCGACGGCGACAAACTGGTCGACGTGTGCCGCCGGATGGAGATCGTCCGTCTCGGTGAGGGCGTCGACCGGACCGGGATGCTCGCTCCCGCCGCGATCGAGCGCACCCGCAAGGCGCTGCTCGGTTACGCCGCCGAGATCGCCGAACTGGGTGTGACCAGGGTGCGGATGTGCGCCACCTCGGCCAGCCGGGACGCCTCCAACGCGCAGGACTTCCGTGACATGGTCCGCGGCGTGCTCGGTGTCGACCCCGAGGTGATCACCGGCGCACAGGAGGCGCAGCTCTCCTTCGACGGCGCCGTCCGCGGTCTGGACGCTGAGGGTCCGTATCTGGTCTACGACCTGGGCGGCGGCTCCACCGAGTTCGTCACCGGCACGTCCACGGTCGAGCAGGCCATCTCGATGGACATCGGCTGCGTCCGGATGACCGAGCGTCATCTGCACTCCGACCCGCCGACCGCGGCGGAGCTGGCGAAAGCTACCGCGGACATCGTCGAGGCCGTCGACACGGCCCTGGCGGCCGTGTCCGGCAGATCCGCGAAGACGCTGGTCGGCCTTGCCGGGACGGTCACCACGGTCGCTGCTCTCGCTCATGACCTCGAGGTGTACGACTCCGCGCGCATCCACCACAGCCGGGTCGACACGGCGACCGTCGCCCGGGTGACCGACGAGCTGCTGGCGATGACCGTCGCCGAGCGGCTGGCCCTGCCGGTGATGCATCCGGGCCGGGCCGACGTGATCGGCGCGGGTGCCCTGATCATGAAGATCATCAGCGAGCGCTCGGGCCACGACTTCGTCATCGCGTCCGAGCACGACATCCTCGACGGCATGGCCTTCGGGCTGGCCTGACTCCCTCAGACAGCCCTCCGGGTAGTGTGCTGTTGACGGTACTTCGGATTGCACAGTAGTGTGCTCCGCGTGGATGCGACGCAACTGCTCAAAGGGGTGCTCGACCTCGCTGTCCTCGCCGTGCTGCGCGAGGAGGACGGCTACGGCTACGACATCCTGCGCCGCCTGCGTGCGGCCGGTCTCGAGGACGTCGGCGACGCCTCGGTCTACGGCACGCTGCGCCGGCTCTTCAACGGCGGCCTGCTGAACAGCTACGTGGTGCCCAGCGATGAGGGCCCGCATCGGAAGTACTACGCACTCAATGAGGCCGGTCGCGCCGAGCTGCAACGCTCCGGCAAGGTGTGGCACGGGTTCGCATCGATCATGGAAGATCTGCTTCGCGAGCGGGGGAAGGCGTGAACCTCACGGCACAGGATGAGATCGCCGTCTACGTCGAGGGGGTCCGGCAGGCGCTCGCAGGCCTCCCGGCCACGGTCCGGGACGAGCTTCTCGAAGACCTGCCCGAGCACCTGGCCGAGGTCCTCGCCGAGGGCGGCGGCTCGCTCCACGAGCGTCTCGGCCCACCGGACGCCTATGCTGCCGAGCTGAGCGCCAGCGCCGGCTTCGTCCTCGGCACGCCCATCGAGCCACCGGGCGACCAGTCGCGCATCGCGGCGACCGCCGCACGGCACCGTGCCCGGATCGACCGGGCACTGCGCCGCGCCGACGAGCGGGTCGGCCCGGTTCTGGGCTACCCGCGCGCCAGCGAGTTCCTGACGCTGCTGCGGCCCGCCTGGTGGGTCCTGCGGGGCTATCTGGCGGCCATGGCGGTCGCGTTCATGCTGCACGACCACAGCAGTCCGCTGGGCCTGCTGCCACGGGCGGGCGGCGACGACTTCACGGCCGTGTTCCTGCTCACTCTCGGGATCCTCGGCTCGATCTGGCTGGGCCGGCGGGGGCAGCCGGCCGCACGCTGGCCGCGACGGCTGTTCCGGTTCGGCACGGCCTTCCTGGTCATCTTCGCGGTGGTGGGTTTCTTCGAGGTCGACTCGGCCGCCCAGCGGGACAGTTACTACGACCAGGTGAGCTACACCCCCGGACCCGGTAACCCGTACTCCGACATCCGCGACGTCTACGTCTACGACGGCCAGGGCAGGCTCCAGGTCGGCGTGCAGCTCTACGACCAGAACGGGCAGCCGATCCGGCTCGGGGAGGCGATCTGCTGGGACGCGCACGGCAACGAGGTGCCGATCGCGAATCCGGGTTATCCGTATTGCCCGGTGCAGGCGCCGTTCCAGTCGGCCGAGCCGACCGCGGCCCCATCCGGCGAGCCGTCCGGGGCTCCGTCGGGCGAGCCGTCCACAGGTTCGTCCACAGGCTCGGCGGGCGATAGCGAGAAGCGTCCGGCCCCGACCACACCGCCGGCTTAGGGCGGCTGACCCACTCGGACGTCGTCGCGGGGGGACGGGGGGCTCCGCGACGACGCCGTCCCGGGGAACAGTGCTCCGCGACGACGCCGTCCCGGGAAACAGTGCTCCGCGACGTCGACGTTGCCGGGACAGCGCTCCGCGACGTCGCTGTCGTGGGAACGGTGCTCCGCGAGGTCGCCGTCGCGGGTGACGAGACTCCGCGGCGTCGTCCAGAACGGATCACTTTCGGAGGGCCTCGCCGAGCGGCGGATGACACGGGGTGATGTGCTGGACCCGTGCAACCGTCCGACAGCTCACCGCGTACCCCCGGGGAAGTTGTCGCCCAGGCGGCCGAGACGGCCTCGCTGAGCGTGCTCGACGCCCGGATCGCGGATTGTTTCGCCTGCCCACGACTGGTCGAGTGGCGCACCAGCATCGCCGAGGTGAAACGCGCCTCGTTCCGGGACCAGGAGTACTGGGGCCGTCCCCTGCCCGGCATGGGGCCACCCGATGCCTCGATCGCGATCCTCGGCCTGGCGCCGGCCGCACACGGCGGCAACCGCACCGGGCGGATCTTCACGGGCGACCGCTCCGGTGACGTGCTCTTCGCAGCCCTGTACCGGGCCGGGCTGGCGAACCAGCCGACCAGCGTCTCCGCCGACGACGGCCTGGCCCTGCGGCACACCCGGATCTTCGCCGCGGTGCGCTGCGCCCCACCGGACAACAAGCCCCTGCCCGAGGAACGCGACACGTGCGCGCCCTGGTTCCAGCGTGAGCTCCAGCTGATCCGGCCGACGCTGCGGGTCGTCGTCGCGCTCGGCGCGTTCGCCTGGGCCGCCTGGTGGCCGGCGATGACCGCCGCCTACGGGATCAGGCCTCCGGTGCCGCGTCCGAAATTCGGGCACAGCGCCCAGGTCAGCGTGCCCGGCGCGCCCGTTCTGCTGGGGTGTTTCCACGTCAGCCAGCAGAACACCTTCACCGGCCGGCTGACCCCGGCGATGCTCGACGAGGTGTTCGGCCGTGCGAAGGTTTTGGCGGGCCTGGCATGATGCGAGCGCCGACAATCCCCGAGTCACGGATCTGAGCCCGCAATGGACCTCGCAGCACTGCGCCGATGGTGGCCGATGGCCGCCGTCCTCGGACTGCTCTTCGTGATCTCGCTGGCCGCCACCAGATCCGCGCCCCAGCTGGACCAGATCGAGCCGGATGCGACCCCGACGACCCGGCCGCCCCTGCTGCCACCGAGGCCGTCCGTCCAGCCCACATTCGAGGATTCGATCCCGGAGCCGGCACAGGGTCTGCCCGACTGGGTGGGCACCGCCACGCTCGTGGTGCTCATCGTCGGCGCGGTGCTGATGGTGGCCGGTCTGACCTGGGCGCTGGTGCGCGACTACCTGCGCCGCCGTCCGGCCCGCACCGGCCGGCATCAGCCCCGACGCGCTGTGCGGACCGCCGACGATCTGGTCGCGGCACTCGACGCGGGCCTCGAGGAGCTGTCCGACACCGACCGTGACCCGCGCCGGGCCGTGATCGCCTGCTGGGTGCGGCTGGAGGACGCGGCCGCCGCGGCCGGCACGCCGCGGCATCCCGGTGACAGCCCCACCGACTACGTCGGACGGCTGCTCGCCGAGCAGCGGGTCGACGCCGGAGTGCTCGCCGCCCTGCTGGCCGTCTACCGCGAGGCGCGGTATGCGACGCACACCGTCGACGACCAGATGCGGCAGCAGGCCCGATCCGCCCTGCAACGGCTGCGCGCCGACCTGGGCGCCACCCGGACCGGAGCACCGACATGAGCGACGGCGGACTCGACGACCTCTTCGGCGTCGCCGAGGTCCAGCAGCGGACCGAGGAGCCGGAAGCCGAGGTCAAGCGGCGCTCGATCGCCATCACGCTGGCCGGCAACGCGCTCGTCATCGGTCTTGCCGCGGTGGTCATCACGGCCGGGTTGCGCGCGCTGGACACCAGCATCTCGCTGCTCCTGCTGGTCTCCCTGCTGATCGGTCTGCGGCTGCTCATCCACGCCGTCAAGGCGGTGGCGCCACCACCCGCGCCGAAGTTGCGCTCGCGGATCGGGTCGGGGACCCCACAGGCCGCCGACGCGCTGCGGGCCGCCGTGCGCCGCTGGGAACAGAACCTGGACCGGGCGCACTCGGATCCCGATCTGTATGCGCGTAACGTTCTGCCGGTGCTCGCGGAGCTGACCGATGAACGGCTGCGCCTGCGGCACGGCATCACCCGGGCCAGTGACCCGCGCCGGGCCCGGGAAGTCCTCGGCGACGACCTGTGGTCGGCGCTGTCCGGACCGGGCCGGCGGGCGCTCAAGGCCCGCGACGTCGAGACTTATCTCGACGCGATGGAACGACTGTGAGAGAACGACTGTGAGAAAGGTGCGCCGGTGACGCAGGCTCTTCCCCCGTACGAGGTCGGGCGGCTGGCCGGGGCGGTCCTCGACTCGGTCGGCTCGATCGTGGTGGGCAAGCGGGACTCGCTGGAACTGGTGCTGGCCGGCATCCTGGCCGGCGGTCACGTGCTGCTGGAGGATATGCCGGGGCTGGGTAAGACGCTGACCGCCCGGTGCTTCGCGCAGGCGCTGGGGCTCGACTTCCGCCGGCTCCAATTCACCCCCGACCTGCTTCCCGCCGACGTGACCGGCTCGTTCCTGTACGACCAGCGCAAGGGCGACTTCGCCTTCCGGGCCGGCCCGGTGTTCACCAACATGCTGCTGGCCGACGAGATCAACCGGACGCCGCCGAAGACCCAGGCCGCCCTGCTCGAGGCGATGCAGGAGAAGCAGGTGTCGGTCGAGGGTGTCACGTACCGGCTGGATCCGCCGTTCCACGTGATCGCGACGGCCAACCCGATCGAGTACGAGGGGACGTACCCCCTGCCCGAGGCGCAGCTGGACCGCTTCATGCTGCGGGTGTCGTTCGGCTACCCGACGGCCGAGGAGGAGTGGTCGGTCCTGCAGCGCCGGATGTCGCGCCGTCAGGAGGAGGCCACGCTCTCCCCGGTGGTCGACGCCCGCACGCTGCAGCTGATGCAGACCGCTCTGGAGTCGGTCGCGGTCGAGGACTCGATCGGCCGCTACATCGTGGCGCTCGCCTCGGCCACCCGGGAGCACGGCGCGGTTCTGGTCGGCTCGTCGCCGCGTGGCTCGCTCGCGCTGCTGCTGCTGGCCCGGGCCCGGGCCGCGATGGCCGGCCGGGACTACGTGGTGCCCGAGGACGTGAAGGACGTGGCGATCCCCGCCCTGGCGCACCGGATAACGCTGCGGCCGGAGATGTGGCTGCGCCAGGTCAATCCGTCCTTCGTGGTCCAGGAGGTGCTCACCGCGGTGCCCGCCCCGGCCAGCGGGGCGCTCCCGACGTACGCCCGGCATGACTGACCTGCTGCGCCTGCGCCCGGCCGTGCCCGCCGAGGGCACGGCCGAGGCATCGTCCGGCCCGGTCTGGGCGCCGACCCGTGCGCTCGGCCGGTCGGTGCTGCTCACCGGTCTGCTCCTGCTGCTCGGCGTGGCGCTGGGCCGGGTCGACCTGGTGCTGCTCGCGGCTCCGTTCGCGATCGGCGCCGCGATCAACCTGCGCCGCACCCCGTCCGCCTCACCCGAGATCACCATCAGTGCCGACGAGTCGCACCTGGTCGAGGGCGGCGAGGTGGCGGCCGGTCTGACCGTCGCCAACCCGGACGGGATCGACTACGACCTGGTGGTGGTCCGGACCCGGACCTCCTCCTGGCTGCGCCTCGAGCACTCGGATCGGCCCTTCGCGCTGACCGTGGCGGCCGACGGCTGGGCCACGATCGATCTGCCCGGTGAGGCGCTGCGCTGGGGCCGGCAGGACGTCGGACCGGCCGCGGCCCGCGCCGCGGCGTGCGGTGGGCTGCTGGCCTGCCGGCCGATCGTCACCCCGGCACAGGGTGTCCGCGTCTATCCGGTCACCGAGCCGTTCAACGCCGTCGAGGCGATGCCTGCCGCGGCCGGCCTGGTCGGCGCGCACCGCTCCCGGCGGCCCGGGGAGGGCGGCGAGCTGGCCGGTGTCCGGCAGTTCGCCCCCGGTGACCGGCTCCGCCGGATCGACTGGCGGGTCTCCCTGCGGACTCGTGACCTGCACGTCGCTTCCACCCTGTCGGACCGTGACGCCGAGGTGCTGCTCCTGCTCGACGTGCTGGGCGAGATCGGCCTGTCCGGCGGGGTCCACGGCGGCTCGTCGGTGCTGGACACCACGGTCCGGGCGGCGGCCGCGATCTCCGAGCACTACCTGCACCGGGGTGACCGGGTCTCGCTGCTGGAGTACGGCGCCAGCGCCCGCCGGCTGCGCCCCGCGTCCGGACGCCGCCAGTACCTGACCGTGCTGGAGTGGCTGCTCGACGTCCGTCCGGACCCGGCAGCCACCGAACAGTACGAACACGTCCTCGGTGCACACCAGGTCTCCTCGTCGGCGCTGGTCGTGGTGCTGACCCCGCTGGTCGACCCGCGGGCCGCGGACATGCTGGCCCAGCTCACCCAGTCGGGCCGCTACGTGGTCGCGGTCGACACGCTTCCGGCGGCCGTCGCTCCGCCGGTGAAGAACCAGTGGACGCCGCTGGCCACCCGGCTGTGGCGGATCGAGCGGGAGAACGTGCTGGGCCGCCTGCGCGAGCACGGTGTACCCGTGGTGGCCTGGGCCGGGGCGGGCAGCCTCGACCTGGTGCTGCGCGACGTGGCCCGGCTGGCCTCTGCTCCGAGGGGGCGATGACATGCTGACCGGACTGAGCGGACGCGTCGAGCGGTGGCGCAAGGCGGCCGGCCGGGCCACCGCGGTGCCGTTCACCATCCGCTGCGGCATCCTGTTCACCGGCCTGCTCGCGCTCGGGGTGGCCTGGCCCGCCGAGCTGCTGGCGAGCCCGCGGTTCATGTCGGTGGCGCTGGGCCTGGTGATCTGGCCGGCGCTGGCACCGCGGGGCCGGGGTGGTACCGCCGCGGCGCTCACGGCGATCGCCGGCTGGCTGATCGACACCACCGGGTACGGCTCGCCGGTCGAGCTGTGGCGGGTGCTGGCGCTGGCCGCGCTGCTCTACCTGGCTCACACCCTGACCGCTCTGGCGGCTGTCCTGCCGTACGACGCCATGGTCAGTTTCGAAGTCCCGGCCCTCTGGCTGGGCCGCGCCCTGCTGGTCGTGCTGATCTCGGCGGTCGTCATCGTCCTGGCGCTCGGCCTGACCGCCGACCTGGGCGGCGACGCATTCCAGTTGGCCACGCTCGTCGGATTGGTGGCGGCAACGGCTGTGACAATGGTCCTAGCCCGTATCGCCCATCGCGAGTGAAATCTGAGTGTTTCGTCACTTGACTTCAGCCGTTGTGATCGTCACAGAACGGCGCATGAAATGCCTTCCGCGCGCGACAATAGAGCGGTGAATCCGCCGCGCATAGTCGTCGTAGGAGCAGGTCACGTCGGGCTTTACGCCGCCCTCCGCCTGTCCAAGAAGCTGAACCGCAATCGGGCCGAGATCGTCGTCATCGACCCTGTTCCTCACATGACTTACCAGCCATTCCTGCCTGAGGCAGCGGCCGGTAACATTTCGCCGCGACACGCCGTGGTGCCGCTGCGTCGGGCGCTGAAGAAGTGCCGGATCGTCTCCGGTGAGGTCACCCGGGTCGAGCACGCTCGCAAGACCGTCGTGATCCAGCCGATCGACGGCCCCTCCTACGAGATGGAGTACGACCACATCATCGTGGCGCCGGGCTCGGTCTCGCGCACTCTGCCCATCCCCGGCCTCAAAGATCGGGGCATCGGCCTCAAGACCATCGGTGAGGCCATCTACCTGCGCAACCACATCCTCGACCGGCTGGACGTCGCCGCCGCGACGCCCGACGAGGAGGTGCGCAAGGCCTCACTGAACTTCGTTTTCGTCGGTGGTGGCTTCGCCGGTATCGAGGCGCTCGCCGAGATGCAGGACGTCGTCGCGGACGCGCTGAAGTACTACCCGGAGCTGGACCCCAAGGAGGTCCACTTCATCCTGGTCGAGGCCAGCAACCGGATCCTGCCGGAGGTCGGCCCCGAGATGGGCGCCTACACCGCCCGTCAGCTCGCCGGCCGGGGTGTCGATCTGCGCCTGAGCACCTTCCTGCAGTCCTGCGTCGACGGCCGGGTCGTGCTGTCCGACGGCGACACGTTCCGTGCCGAGACGCTCGTCTGGACGGCCGGCGTCAAGCCGTCGCCGATGCTGGCCAACACCGACCTGCCGCTGGGGCCGAAGGGGCACGTCAACTGCCTGCCCACCCTGCAGGTGGCTGACAACGAGACCGGTGAGGCGTGGGATGGCGCCTGGTCCGCGGGTGACTGCGCCCAGGTCCCCGACCTGACCAACCCGGGCGCCTGGTGCTCGCCGAGCGCCCAGCACGCCGTCCGGCAGGCCAAGGTGCTCGCCGACAACATCGCCCAGGTGGTCCTCGGCGGCGCTCCGAAGGACTACCGCCACAAGCACGTCGGCGGTGTCGCGGGTCTCGGCATCAACAAGGGTGTGGCACACGTCTACGGCGTCAAGGTCAAGGGCTACCCGGCCTGGCTGATGCACCGCTTCTACCACGTCAGCCGGATCCCGTCGTTCAACCGCAAGGTCCGCGTGGTCGCCGACTGGGTGCTCGCGTTCATGTTCAAGCGGGAGACCGTCGCCCTCGGCCAGCTGCACCACCCACGTGAGGAGTTCACCGAGGTGACCCCCGCTGTGGACCTGCCCGCCGAGAAGAAGGTCGGCGCCGGGTCCCGCTGATCGGGTCGATGCCGTTTCCACTGCCTGGGCGTCACCGGTTACGGTGTTCGCAGGCCGCCCGGGTGGTGGAATGGCAGACACGGCCGCCTTAAAAGCGGCTGCCCAAAAGGCGTGCGGGTTCGAGACCCGCCCCGGGCACCGGTGCCCACGGTCGCGGCGACTCCGTCGCGACCGTGATCACATTCACATGCCCCCTGAGCTGCGCTGAAAGGTCCCATTTTCAGCCTGCTCACAGCTTCGTGGTACGGCGCGGACGGCGTCGACGGCTTACCCTTGAGCACAGGCGGCATAGCGTCGCCATTCCAAGGGAGGCTGGAAACAGTGAAGACATCTAACCCGGTGCTCTCGCGCCTCGGCCAGGCGGCCGAGCGGGAGCGAGCGGCCGGGTACGGGCCATACGGGCCGGCCGCGCAGCCGGGTTACGGTCAGCCGGCCTACGGCGATCCCTACCCCACGGCGACGGGCTACCCCTCCGCTCCTCCGGCCGTCGCGCCGATGACGGTCGACGACGTGGTCGTCAAGACGGTCACGCTGCTCGGCCTCACCGGCGCCTCCGCGGCCGCCGCGTGGACCCTCATCCCGGACGCCCTGATCGGCCCGGCCTGGATCGGTGCGGCGCTCACCGGCCTGGTTCTCGGCCTGGTCATCTCGTTCATGCGGGTGGCCAACCCGGCTCTCGTGATCGCGTATGCGGTCGTCGAGGGCGTGTTCGTCGGCATGATCAGCAAGTTCTTCAACGACATCATGGGCTACCAGGGCATCGTCCTGCAGGCCGTGATCGCCACGTTCGGTGTCTTCTTCGTGATGGCGGGCCTCTACAAGGCTCGCGTGATCAGGGCGACACCGAAGTTCGTGCGCGGCATGATCGCCGTCATGGCCGGCCTGTTCGCGGTCATGCTGATCAACTTCGTGCTGGCGCTCTTCAACGTCGAGACCGGTCTGCGGTCCAACGGCGCGCTGGGCATCGGCTTCAGCATCATCTGCATCGTGGTCGCCTCGCTGAGCTTCATCCTGAGCTTCCACGAGATCGAGGAGGGCGTGCGGATGGGTCTGCCGCGCCGCTACTCCTGGACCGCGGCGTTCGGCATCCTGGTCAGTCTCATCTGGCTCTACATCGAGATCCTCCGCCTGCTGAGCTACTTCCAGGGCGACGACTGACGATTCGTCCGCCGTCGCCATGCAACGCCCGGCCCGTCTCCCCACGGACCGGGCGTTGTCCCCGACCTGAAGTGCGAGCCCGTCCGGCGCCTCCCGCGCCGGGCGGGTTCGCCGTTTCCCGGCCTCCTCTCGCGCGCCTTCCACACCTGGCCGGATCCGGCGCTCCGACGGCTGTTCCCGGCTTCCTCGCGCTCCTCGCACGCGGGGCGGATCTAGCGCTCCGGCGGTCGTTGACAGCTTTCGCGCGCGCCTTCCACGCCTGGACGGATCCGGCGCTCCGACGGCCGGGTATCGTCGCCGGGTGCCCGACTTCGCCACCTCCATCGAGCGGCTGCTGACCCAGATTCACTACTGGGACGAGCGCCGATGGCATGCTTCGGCCCTGAACGCGGCAGCACCCCGCTCGCAGCAGGTCCGGAGACTCGTGCAGCAGCTGGAAGACCTGGGCGCCGAGGCCGAGAAACGTCCGGCCCGCCCGGTCCCGCACATCCACGACCTGGTGCTTCGCGATCAGATCCGCGTCCTCGCCGACGATCTCCTGGCCGCAGCCCCGCCGGCCGACGTTCTCGACCGCGCCACCACAGCGGTCGAAGAGGCGCGAAAAATCCTTTAAGACCCCTCTTTGGTACGTAAGTAACAGTACCGCCGAACCACCCCGTCCCGGACTACACCGCGACGGGGCTGCCACACCGGGCCATAGCGCGACCGCCGGGCTTGTGCGATGTCCACCGTTACTGCTCCGCCCCGCTCCCGGCCCTCGATCACCGGCCCGGGACTCGCTCGCCACCGCGCGCCGAATCACGATGCTGCTCCGCTCGCGGTGAATTGCGATGCGCCAGTGGTGCCGATCCAGGCGATAGCCGAACCGCGCTGCTGCCCAGTCGCGGGCGCGCTGATGGGCCCCAACTCACCACGCCTGCCCCTGGGACCGTGCTGCGTGGTGAGTTGCGGTCTGCTGGTGGGCGCAGGTCACCACGGTGTAGTGCCGGCCTGGCCTGTGTGGTGAGTTGCGGTGTGCTGGTGGGCGCGGGTTACCACGTTGTGGTGCCGGCCGCGCCTGCGTGGTGAGTTGCGGTGCGCTGGTGGGCGCGGGTTACCACGGTGTGGTGCCGGCCGGCTCGCGTGGTGAGTTGCGGTGCGCTGGTGGGCGCGGGTCACCACGGTGTGGTGCCGGGCGGGCTCGCGTGGTGACCTGTGGTGCCGTAGGGCACGACGGATCGGGCCCGGCACGTGGTGCGAACGTGCCAGGCCCGTACCGGTGGGGAGATCAGCTGAGGCGCTCGACGATCAGGGCCATGCCCTGGCCGCCGCCGACGCACATCGTCTCCAGGCCGATCGACTTGTCGTGCCAGTCGAGCGAGTTAAGCAGGGTCCCGGTGATCCTGGCACCGGTCATGCCGAACGGGTGGCCGACCGCGATGGCGCCGCCGTTCACGTTCAGCTTCTCCAGCGGGATGCCGAGGTCCTTGTACGACGGGATCACCTGGGCGGCGAACGCCTCGTTGATCTCGACCAGGTCGACGTCGCCGATGCTCATGCCGGCGCGCTTGAGGGCCTGCTTGGACGCCTCGACCGGTCCGAGCCCCATGATCTCCGGCGACAGGGCGGTGACGCCGGTGGAGATGATCCGGGCGAGCGGGGTGATGCCGAGCTCACGGGCCTTGGTGTCACTCATGATCACCAGGGCGGCGGCGCCGTCGTTCAGCGGGCAGCAGTTGCCGGCGGTGACCCGGCCGTCCTCCCGGAAGACCGGCTTGAGCTGGGAGACCGCGTCGACGGTTACGCCGGCGCGGGGGCCGTCGTCCTTCGACACGACCGTGCCGTCGGGCAGGGTCACGGGAGTGATCTCACGCTCCCAGAAGCCGTTGGCGATGGCCTTCTCGGCGAGGTTCTGGCTGCGTACGCCGAATTCGTCCATCTCCTCGCGGGAGACGTTCTTGACCTGGGCGAGGTTCTCGGCGGTGTAGCCCATCCCGATGTAGATGTCGGGCAGCAGGCCGTCCTCGCGAGGGTCGTGCCAGGTGGTGCGGTTCTTGGCGGCGGCGATCGTACGGGCCTCGGCGTCGGCGAAGGCCGGGTTGTGCCAGGAGCCGACGAGGTCCTGCGCGGCGGACGGCAGACCGTCGGAGCTGCCGCGAGCGAAGCGGGACACGGTCTCGACACCGGCCGAGATGAAGATGTCGCCCTCGCCGGCCTTGATGGCGTGGAAGGCCATCCGCGTGGTCTGCAGGGACGACGAGCAGTACCGCGTGACGGTGGCGCCGGGCAGGCCGTCCAGCCCGAGCTTGGTGGCGACCACACGGGCCATGTTGAAGCCCTGTTCGCCGCCGGGCAGACCGCAGCCGAGGTAGAGGTCCTCGATGAGGGTGCGGTCGAGCTGCGGCACCTTGTTCAGGGCGGCGTCGACGATCGTGGTGGCGAGGTCGTCGGGACGCAGATCCTTGAGCGAGCCCTTGTGGGCGCGGCCGATCGGGGAGCGGGCAGTGGCGACGATGACAGCTTCCGGCATACCGCCAGTTTACTCATCAGTAACATGGTCGGAAGCGCGAATTTGTCACACGCCGTGAAAATACCCTCCGGCAATGAAACGCAGCCGGTCAGGAGCCTCCCACACCGGTCATCGCCGCTTTCGCCACCGCCGGATAGAGCGCGTGGGCCCAGACCCGGTAACCGTCGGCGGACGGGTGGAAGCCGTCGTAGCAGAGGGTCCCGGCGTCGGCCCGGAACACCGCGCCCGTCTCAGCGGCCAGATCTACCACCACACCGCCGGCGTCGGTCACCGCCTTGGCCTGCGCTTTCGCCAGCCGGCGGCCGACCAGCCCGGCGATCTGCCGCAGCGGAGGCGCCATCGAGCGGGCGGCACCCAGGTCGGGACAGGTCCCGACGACGACCTGGACGCCGGCCGAGCGCAGCCGGCGGACCGCCTGACCTAGGTGCCCGGCCGAGTCGTCCACGCCACGCCCGGAGGCCGCGTCGTAGGAGCCGATCAGAATTACCGCCACGTCGGGACGGTCGCCGAGCAGCGCCCGGGCCACCTGCGTGGCGAGGTCGGTGGATCGGGAGCCGGCCACGCCGACGCTGGACAGCAGCACGTGCCGCTGCCCGGTGTCCGGTGAGCCGTCGGCCAGCAGGCGCGCCAGCTGGCCGCCGACGGTGTCGGACAGCCACTCCACGCCGACGCCGACCGCGGCCGAGTCGCCGAGCAGCACCAGGCGCAGCTGCGGCGCGCTCTGCGGGCCCATCGACGTGCGCAGTGCCAGGCCCATGGTGGGCTTCGCGTAGCGCCTGGCCTTCGCGGCCAGCATCTCCCCGGCGATCAGGGCGACTCCGCCCACCGCCCCGGCCAGCAGGCTCGTGGCCGCGGCCCTGGTCAGTCGTTCCGGCAGCCCGGCCATGTCCCGCCTCCCTGAATCCGCCGACCTGGTGACGGCGATCCGGTCATGTCCTGCCCGACCGCCATCCGCCGACCTGGTGACGGCGACCCGGCCATGTCCGCCTCCCCGCCATCAACCGACCTGGTGATGATCAACCGACCTGGTGATCCTCTGGTGTATACCCTACGACCCCGCCGCTGGGGTCACCGGTGGGAACGGGGGCCGCAGCCGCCGGGCGAGTGCTGAACCAGCGGTAGCGCCGCATCCGAGCCCACCGCCCTGCCGGAGCGACCTCGGTGCCCGGCGCGCGGACCGCCTCGTCTGCCGCCTCGGCCAGGTCACGGACGTCCTCAGCGACCGGCAGTGCCGCCCGGTCGTCCGTGCCCAGCACGGCCATCACGGTCGGCATCATCACGGCCGCAGCTCTGGCGTACCCCTCGGCGGAGGGGTGGAAACGATCCTCGCTGTACATCCGTGCCGGGTGGGCCTCGAACATCGGGCCGAGCAGGTTGCCGAGGGAGACCGTACGCCCGCCGGCCTCGACCACCGCGACGGTCTGCGCCGCGGCCAGCTGGCGGCTCCAGCGCCGGGCCAGCCAGCGCAGGGGCGGCTTGATCGGCTGGATCGCACCGAGGTCGGGGCAGGTGCCGACCACCACCCGGCAGTCGGCGGCACGCAGCCGGCGTACCGCGTCGCCGAGATGACGGACGGCCGCGTCCCGCGCCGAGACGTGGGTGACGTCGTTGCCGCCGATCAGGATGATCGCCAGGTCCGGTTCGTACTCGAAGGCGGCGTCCACCTGGTAGGGCAGCCCGGCCGAGACGCTGCCGACCACGGCCAGCCGGTGCAGGCGGACCGGGCGGCGCAGGCGGCGCGAGATGCCGGTGGCGAACAGCGCGCCGAGTGTCTCGCGAGGCCGGTGCACGCCGTACCCGGCGGCCGTCGAGTCGCCCAGGATGACCAGGCTGAGTGGTTTGCCACCGAACTTCGCGCCGTAGAGACCGTCGCCACGCGGCGGTGGCGCCTCGGCCATCGGGATCACCCGGCGCGCCTCGGAGGCCTGATGCCACAGCAGCCCGGCGGAGACGGCGGTCAACCCAGCGGCTGCTCCGGTGATCCGGCCGGCGGTCTTGACCCACCGCCACCGGACGTCGGCTACATCGATGCTGCTCATAGTCTCCCTCGCTGTCGCTCGAAGGAACCATCCGGATCGGCCATGATCGGCGGGTGGGGTCGGAATTCGAGGCTAACTCGCGATGGCGAGAGGCAATCATGGCGCACCCACGTCATGCTTGAGTGGCGGAGAGGGGAACAGAGATGGCCAAAACGTTGAAACGTGCTGCGGCGTTCACCGCGCTCGCCCGGGCGCTGTCTGCGGGCAGCCGGGGCGGGCCGACCGTCGCCCAGCGACTCGGTGCGCTGCCTCGGATGATCAAGGCGAGTTCCAGGGGGGAGTACGACGGCGGCATGCGTCTCGCGCTGATGGCGGCCGCCACGGCGTACGTGGTGTCCCCGATCGACGCCGTACCGGAAGCGTTCCTGTGGGTGTTCGGGCTCGTCGACGACGCCGTGGCGGTCACCTGGCTGGCCGGCGCCGTGCTGGCCGAGACCGAGCGGTTCCTGGAGTGGGAGAGGACGCGGCCCATCGTGGTCGTAAAGTAAAGCGTGCGCTATTACGACAACGTGGTCGAGATCATCGGCAACACCCCGCTGGTCCGATTGAACAGCGTGACCGAAGGCATCAGCGCCACCGTGCTGGCCAAGGTCGAGTACTTGAACCCCGGCGGCTCGGTCAAGGACCGGATCGCGCTGCGGATGGTGCAGGACGCCGAGAAGGCGGGCCTGCTCAAGCCGGGCGGCACGATCGTCGAGCCGACCAGCGGCAACACCGGCGTCGGGCTGGCCCTGGTGGCCCAGCAACGCGGTTACAAGTGCGTCTTCGTGTGCCCCGACAAGGTCAGCGAGGACAAGCAGAACGTGCTTCGGGCGTACGGCGCCGAGGTGGTGGTCTGCCCGACCGCCGTCGCGCCGGAGGACCCGCGTTCCTACTACAACGTCTCCGACCAGCTGACCCGGGACATCCCGGGCGCCTGGAAACCCGATCAGTACAGCAACCCGGCGAACCCTCGTTCCCACTACGAGGACACCGGGCCCGAGTTGTGGGATCAGACCGGCGGCAAGATCACCCACTTCGTGGCGGGTGTCGGCACCGGCGGCACGATCAGCGGCGTCGGGCGATATCTGAAAGAGCAGGGTGCGGTACGCGTCATCGGCGCGGACCCGGAGGGCTCGGTCTACTCGGGCGGCACCGGTCGTCCGTACCTGGTCGAGGGCGTGGGCGAGGACTTCTGGCCCACGGCGTACGACCGGGAGGTCACCGACGAGGTGATCGAGGTGAGCGACTCGGACTCGTTCGAGATGACCCGCCGGCTGGCCCGTGAGGAGGGCCTGCTCGTCGGCGGCTCGTGCGGGATGGCTGTGGTGGCCGCGCTCGAGGTCGCCCGCAAGGCCGGTCCGGACGACGTGGTCGTGGTGCTCCTGCCGGACGGCGGCCGTGGCTACCTGTCGAAGATCTTCAACGACAAATGGATGGCGCGGTACGGCTTCCTGCGTACCCAGGAGGGCACGCCGAGCGTGGCCGACGCCCTGGCCGGCAAGGGTGCCGAGATCCCGCCGCTGATCCATGTGCACCCGACCGAGACGGTGCGCGACGCCATCGACTACATGCGGGAGTACGGCGTGAGCCAGCTCCCGGTCCTCAAGGCCGAGCCGCCCGTGGTGACCGGCGAGGTGGCCGGTTCCATCTCGGAGAAGGCGCTGCTGGACGCGCTCTTCACCGGACAGGCCCACCTCCACGACACGATCGAGCGGCACATGCTGGCCCCGCTGCCGATGATCGGTGGCGGCGAGCCGGTGGCCGAGGCCGTCGCGCTGCTGGAGAAGTCGGACGCCGCGATGGTCCTGGTCGACGGCAAGCCCGCCGGCGTGCTCACCCGTCAGGATCTGCTGGCGCATCTGAGCTGACGGCTTCAGGGGGCCAGGTGTGCCACCTGGCCCCAGTCGGGGTCGGGCGTGACGGTTATCCGGACACGCCCGTCCCGCCAGCCCGCGATCAGGGGCTTCAGCACGTCGGCGGCGAGCGGGCTGTCGGCGTAGAGGTGCGTGGTGCGTACGCCGTCGGTGGTCTCGTGGGCGACCACGACCGTGCCGTCGGCGTGCCCCGCGACGTGGTCCTCGAGGGCGTGCAGGCCGGCCATCGCCTCGCGGGTCGGGAACCCGTTGTCGTCCCGGTCCCGGTACGGCACGTCCATGCGGATGTGCAGGTCGTGTCCCGGCCAGCGAGCCGGCCGGAGCCGGGTCTGTGCCATCGCGAGGATCGGCCTGCCGGACCGGACACCTGACATGTTGCGCCAGCGCGGCTCGCCGTCGGCCGGCTGCACGGCGGTGACCAGGGCGGTCAGCTGCGGGCCGGTCAGCGAGGGGCCGGGTGCGGTGACCGCCTCGATCGCACCGATCCACACCTCGACGGTGTCCTCGCCGAGCAGCCAGTCGAGGGCGAGGAAGGCGACCTGCCCGCCGGCGTTCTCCGGCATCCCGGCGAACGCGGGGTGCCAGACCTCCACGTCCACGCAGTCCCGGTCCTCGTCGTGCTCGGCGCCGAACCTCAGGTCGGCCAGGTCGAGGTCGTGACCGCCGATGGAGAGCCGAGCGGAGTCCAGCGCGTCGGGGCGGCCCTGGCGGGCGGCCGCGTACCCGAAGGTCTCGTCCGGTGGCGGCCCTGCCCGTCGCCAGCGTTCGGCGAGGGAGCGCAGCTCCGCCGAACCGCCCGAGCTGACCACCAGCAGGTGCCGGGTCGACGTGCCGGCGGCGAACTCCCAGTGCAGGTCGGGGTGGATCGCCGAGACCAGGCCGGCGATCTCGTCGATGAGACCGTCGTCCGGAGCGCCGCCGATCAGCTTCTCGGCGCGCGGCCGAGCGGTCGCCCACCATGCCCAGAAGGCCCCGATCGCGGCTGCCGGGTCGGGCTTCCGCCGCCTCTTGAAGATCACGATCGGACCGTACTGCGCGGGAACCGTCCCGGCAACGTACATGGATCGTCACGGATAGTTGCCGCAATCGCACAGACAGTCCGATCGACTGATGGCCGCCTGGGGTTGTATGTGTCGTGACGGAGCTATGAGCCACTCCCGGACGGAGGGGTAGGGAATGGTCGACGTCGACGAGGCGGCGCCCGCCGACATCGTGGACCGCCTGCTGTGGCGGGACGCGCAGCACATGCTCGGCCGCCATGTGGCGGCCGGCGCCGACGGCACATGTGCCTGGTGCGGATGGCGCTGGCCGTGCTCGGCCCGCCGCCTGGCCGAACGTGCCGACGCGGTCGCCCGGCGGCCCTGGCGCGAGGCCTGGACGCTGCGGCACGACCTGAACAGCATGCGTGCCCTGCCCGGCAAACGAGCCGGTGTGGACGAGATCGGAACCCGGTACTCCGGGGCCGGAACGCACCACCGCAACGACGACCACCGGAGGTATCAGGCCTGACCCGACGACCACGACGTCGCCGACACGCTTGACCGTCCCCCGGCAAGTACGGCTTCCCGGCCCGGTCGACGTCGACCAGCGGTGACACCGAGGCGCCCCGCCAGCGCACCGGTATCCCGCGCCCAGACCCGTCCTTGAACTGGATCCCAGATCGGCACGCCTCCGCTGATCGAGCGCCTCCGGCCAGGCGCATCCGGTTCGGGCGGGGCGGTGGGCGGGAGCACGTGATCACAGGTTCCCCCGCATTCACTCGATCACGTGCTCCCGCCCAACCAGCAGGTAACGCCGAACGCTCGTCGCGCACCCCGCGGCGAGCGTTCATCTGTCGCTCACCGCTGTGTCATGGACGTCGAGACAGCGGTGAGCGACAGCCGGTTCTAGCGAGCCAGCGGATACGTGTAGCGCAGCTGCTCGAACGGCTGGTCGTTGATCGGGGCCACCCGGGTCTCGCCGTCCGGCGTCCAGCCGCCCTTCTCATAGAAGTGGCGGGCCACCGGGTTGTCGGCGAGCACCCACAGCACGGCCCGTTCGGCGTCGAAGCCGGTCAGCTGCTCCAATGCGTTCATCATCAGGAGCCGGCCGATGCCGGTGCCGACCCGGCCGGGTTCCAGGTGGATCGCGTACAGCTCGGCGGCGCCGGCCGTCTCGCTCGGGCCGACATAGGTGAACCCGGCCAGCTCACCGTCCGACTCGGCGACGGTCATCCGGTGTGTGTCCCGCTCCCACTTCCAGCGCTCCTCCCACCAGGCACCCAACGCGTCCGGCCCGCGTGCGGCGAACGTCTCGGGCGGCAGCAGATCCGCGTAGGCGGCGGCGCGCGAACGATGATGCAGCGCGCCCACCGCGAACAGGTCGGCGTCCTCGACGGGACGTAGCGAAACGGTCATGGCACCAGAAAACCACGGCGGGACGGTACCTTCACGCGCGCCAGATCCTCGGCGATCACCACCGGGCCGTCGAACTCCATGCGCGCCTCCTCCAGGAAGCGGTCCGGATCCGGATATCGCTGCGAGAAATGCGTCAGGACAAGCTGTCGTACGCCACACTCGCGCGCCACAGCAGCGGCCTGACCGGCGGTCAGATGCCCGACCTGGGCGGCCAGCTCCGCGTCCTCGGACAGGAACGTCGACTCGATCACCAGCATGTCCACGCCACTGGCCAGCTCGTACACGCTGTCGCACAGGCCGGTGTCCATCACGAAGGCGAAACTCTGACCGGGCCGGGGCACGCTGACCTGTTCGAGGGTGATGTCGCCGAGACGGCCGGTGCGCTGCAGCTCGCCGACGACCGGGCCGCCGATGCCGTGCTCGGCCAGCAGCGCGGGCACGATCCGCCTGGAGTCCGGCTCGACGAGGCGATAGCCGTACGTCTCGATGGGGTGTCGCAGGGGAAGAGCGGTGAGACGGCCCGCGGACGTCTCCACCGCGAAGCCGGCGCCCACCGGTCCCGGAACGATCTCCGCGTTGTCCCAGTAGCTCGTGGCGTGCCGCAGACGGTCGTAGAACTCCTGCCCTCCGGCCGGGTAGTGGACGTGCACCGGGTGCGGCACCTTGTCGAGTGAGATGCGCTGCAGGACGCCGGGCAGGCCGAGGCTGTGGTCGCCGTGGAAGTGCGTGATGCAGATCCGGCGGATGGGGGTGACCGGCTGGCCGGCCATCAGCAGCTGGCGCTGGGTGCCCTCGCCCGGGTCGAAGAGGATCACCTCGTCGTCCCAGCGGAGCAGGTAACCGTTGTGGTTGCGGTGCCGGGTCGGCACCTGGCTCGCCGAACCGAGCACCACCAGCTCGCGCGTCACCGGACTCCCCCTGGATATGAAGCGACCCCTGGGGACTTCCGCGCTCGCGTACGAACGCGGTCCGGTCGGACAAGGCCGGATCCCCAGGGGTCGGGTGGCTGTCTGATATTCGCCGCGGCCGCTGCCACACGGTCTCGACGTGCTACACAAACGAGCTGTCAAGGACAGCGGCTAGCGGACAGCCACCTCACGAGTCCCGTTGCTATACAACTTCGGACCACCTCCCTTCACGTGTACGGCCACGTTATCGAGCAGGCGGAGGCAGCGCCAATGATTTTGAATCACTACAGGCGCGGGAATATCGACGGCGAGTCGTTGGTGCTCTCCACCAGCAGCGATGCCGGTCCGACGATCTGCGGATCAGGGATCCCGACGACCTCCAGGTCCTTGCCGTCGTACTTGAAGCGGTTCAGCACGTGCCGCATCGCACCCAGCCGGGCCCGCTTCTTGTCGTTGCTCTTCACCACCGTCCACGGGGCGTCCGCCGTGTCGGTCCAGAAGAACATCGCCTCCTTGGCCTCGGTGTAGTCGTCCCACTTGTCCAGGGACTTCAGGTCCATCGGCGAGAGCTTCCACTGCCGGACCGGGTCCACCTGACGGATCGCGAACCGGGTCCGCTGCTCGCCGCTGGTGACCGAGAACCAGAATTTGACCAGGCGGATCCCGGACCGGACCAGCATCCGCTCCAGTTCCGGGGCCTCCCGGAGGAACTCCAGGTACTCCTTGCGGTCACAGAAGCCCATCACGCGCTCGACGCCGGCCCGGTTGTACCAGGATCGGTCGAACAGCACGATCTCGCCGGCGGCCGGCAGGTGCTTGATGTAGCGCTGGAAATACCACTGGGTGCTCTCGCGCTGGTTCGGCTTCTCCAGGGCGACGACGCGGGCGCCGCGCGGGTTCAGGTGCTCCATGAACCGCTTGATCGTGCCGCCCTTGCCGGCCGCGTCCCGGCCCTCGAACAGGATCAGCAGACGCTCACCGGTGTCCTTGCACCAGTTCTGCAGCTTCAGCAGCTCGATCTGGAGCAGGCGCTTGTCGTGGTCGTACTCGTGACGTTCGAGGCGCTCGTCGTACGGGTAGTCCTCGCGCCAGGTGTCGACCGGATGGCCATCGGGATTGAGCAGGCGGGGGTCGTCGTCCTCGTCGTCGACGACCCGGAAGCCCGACAGCTCGGCGATCGGGCCGGCGTAGGGCTCAGTGCTGGCGAGGTCGAACTCGGATTGCATGACCCCGATTCATACCCGCGAACGCCAAGACCACAACCCGCTTGATCAGAACACTCGCCGAACTTTTCGCCGCCGCGCCGCCCTTGCCAGAGCCGGGACCTCGGCGAGCGTCTCCCGGCCGACCTGCTCCTGACGGCCGTAGAGCACCCCGAAATGGAAACTGTCCTGGCCCAGCTCGCGCAGCACCTCACGGGCGATGTTCGAGTCCTGGTAGGCGCCCAGACCGTCCTGCAGCGCGGTCAGTGCCTTGACCAGGCGTTTCGCGGGCTTACCGCAATCCGGTTCGATCAGCTCGATCGCGTAGCGCGCCTGCTTGAAGCCCTTCCGCGAGTCATGGATCTCCTCCTCGACTCCGCTGTCCAGCGCCTCGTCCAGTTTCAGGTCGGCCTTCGCCAGGACCCGCCGGGCCCGCTCGACCGGATCCGGGATCTCCAGCTTGCGCGTGTCGACCAGCTCGTCGATGCGGTCGAGAAGGTTCAGGTAGCGGTCCGAGTCGAGAGCCGTGACCAGCTCGGCACGACCCGTCTCGATCCGGTGCTCCAGATGCTCGCGAATCCGCATCGAGGCCGGGGCGAACTCGTCGCCCGCGTCACTGACCAGGCCGAGCAGCTTCTCCTCCAGCACCTGCGGGTCGCGGACCGCACCCAGCACGGCGGCCAGCCACCGCAGCTCATCCCGCAGATCAGATTCGGGGAACCATTGCTTGTACGTCTTCAGGGTGCTCCGCAACCGCCGGGTCGCGACCCGCATCTGATGCACGGCCCGCGGCTCGCCACGACGGGCCGCCGGGTCCCAGCCGACGATGGCGTCGCGCTGCTCACGGGCGTACCGCAGAACGGGGTTGACCTTGCCCTTGATCTTCTTGCGCTTGTTCAGTGACTCGAGCCGGTCGGCGAGCGCGCGCGCCACCTTTGACGGGCCCTCTGCCGGGCGGGCGCCGGCCTCGAACAACCGCTGCTCCACCTCGTCGAGCACCGTGGCGTCCCCGTCGACCAGCTCGACCTCGACCTCCTGCCAGGTGGTCTCCACGCCCTCCGACTCGGCCCGCACCTGATCCTGCGCGACCAGCGCGAGGGTCCGGCCGTCGGCATCGCGCAGCGGCGTCTCCACCCGATGCGTCCGCAATCGGGCCACCGCCGCCAGCGGACGGCGCCGCACGATCGCCCGCACCACGGCCACCAGCTCGTCCGGAACCGTGTCACCCTCGGCGGGCAGCCGGTGCTCGGTGCGACCGGAACCGTCACCCGGCGTCTTCAGATGCCAGCCCGCGTCGTTGCCGCCGCTGCGTTGCCGAAGTGTCCGCCGATTTCTCATCAAGCGGAGGTCCTCGGTGTCGAAGTACGTGGCGTCGAGATCATGGATCTCGGCACCGTCGACGCCGGCGATTGCTCCGGCCCCGACCAGGTCAGGAAGCTCGAACGTCGCGGGGACGTCGTATTTGCGCTCGGTCTCGGTGGCGATCTCCACCCTGTACATGGTGCCTGCTGAGAGGCCCCGTGCACAGCGGTGTCTCAGGTTCGGCTGTCATCGTGGTGACCCGGCCGGCGTCATCATGGTGACCCGGCCAGTGAATGGAGTGCTGCATGGAGAAGTCCGAACGCCGCCAGATCCCACTCGCCGCCTCACTCGCCGGCCTGCGCCTCATCGGCGCGGGTGCGGTTCTCGGTCTGGCACTCGCGGTGCCTGCGTCTCCGGCGCAGGCCGACCCACCCCGGCCGCCGTCTACGACCCAGTCCGAGGACGCGCCGGAAAGCTAGCCCCTTCCCGCACCCCGCCCGCCTGGCGTCTCGCCGCTTCTCCCCGCGGCGGATCTTGTGATGTTTGGGTTGGTGTGACGGCTCAACCTCTCAAGGTCTAGAGGCGCGCGTCGTCGCGGGTGTGGAGATAGAGGGCGCGGGCGTAATTCGCGGTCGCCGCGTTGTAGTACATCGTGGCGAGGCCGACGTGAAAATTGTTGTTGGTCAGATGGTTCTTCGCGTTGGCCGACGCGGACCAGCGGATCTCGGCATCGGTGGTGCTGATGCCGCGGCGTGCGCAGCGCAGCCGGTTCATCTCCTTGCCGGTCCGCCACATGTCGAGGGCTGTCTCGGCCTCGCGCATCATTGCGCGGGCCTGCTGGAGCAGGGTCTCGGCGAGATCCCAGGCGGCCCGCTCCTCGTCGTTGTGGTGGTAGATCGGGGACATCGTGCACCTCCCGCTGGCTCGATTTCGAGTCTGAGCGGGATTTCCGGACATGTCGATTTTTTTCGATCGGCAGCGTGAAATCTGGGTTGTCCACTTGCCACCCGCGGCCCGGCCTGATCAACCTCGCGGACGAGGCCGGCCACCGTGATCGGCGATAATGATCGGAATGCTGGAGGAGTTGCGAAGCAGAGTCGAGCGGTGCCGCGCCGTCGCGGCCGAGTCGGGTCTCGCGGTCGAGATCGGGCCGCCGCTCGCTTTGCACGAGGCGCCGGAGGACGCGCCACCGGCCGCCGTGGCCGCGTTCCGGCTGTTCGAATGGGTCGACGGCCCACTCTTCCGGTTCGACTGCCCCGACGAGCTGCGTTCGGCCGAGGGGTGGCAGGCCCGGCCCGGCATGGAGATGCTCCTGCCCGCGCCGATCGATCTCGGCTGGGAGATGTGGTCGTGGCGATCGGTGACGGAGGGCCGTCTCGGCGTACGCGGCGGTGAGACCGTCAGCCTCGACCCGATCAAGGGTGACGTGTACTACGTCGAGGACTGGATGTGGTTCCAGGAGAACATCGACTGGGAGGCCGTCGAGGAGGTACACCACCCGATCGCACCCGACGCGGTGACGTTCTTCGCCGATTGGGTTTTCGGGCCGCGCTACCCGGAGCTGGTCTCCCTCGTGCTCGGGCCCGGCCTGTTGGAGCACCGCATCCGTAAGGGCCGCGACAAGGGCGAACTCACCGACGCCTGGCTGCGCCTGCTCCAGCGCGCCGAGCTCGTACGGGCATAGACGGCAGTTCAGTTCCCGGCGACGCCGATCGGGCAGGTCATGCCGTTCGGGCCGTGGTTGCAGTAACCACGCGGATTCTTCGCGTCGGACAGGTACTGCTGGTGGCAACTGTTCGGGTCGGACCGGCGTTTCATTCGTGACGTAGTTGCTTCTGCCACTCGGTGAATCGTTGGCGAAGCTCTCGAAGGGATTCCGTGTCGATGCGGGGAAGTCTGCGCGGCGCTGCCAGTCGGTGAACAGATCGACGTCACCGCTCGGCCGATCACCCATCCCGTGCTCCCGAACGGCGTAGCCGCCAGCGAGCGCGAGTCCATAGTCGCCGCCGGCCGCGCGAAGGGCGATCTCGGCCAGCTCGCGGTGACGGGGATCCATGCCGGCGACCTTACGCGGCAGGGACCTCCGGCACGGTCCGCCGAAGCTCTGGGAAGCGCTGTTCCCACGTACGGCGTAGTTCCGGCGGGAGCCAGATCGACGGCCACAGCCTTGTCAGGACCGTCCGGTCGAGAAAGCTGTGGAGATCGTCGGGTTTGGTGGCCTCGATCAGGACCGTGCGGTAAAGATCGACGATCCGGCCGGGACTGTCGAGGTCATAGTCGGCCGCGCCGGACCAGTCGAGGTGACGCGGCAGGGTGACGACTCCCGTCGTCTGCCCGCGCAGCAGGTTGAGATCGTCCGCAACGACGATCGGTTTGGCGTACCGGCGCATCTCAGGCCACCTCCTTCCCACCATCGTCACACGGGAAGGGCTCCCGCAGAGGTGCCCGTCCCGTGGTGCCGGTCAGTTGGTGCGCGCGACCCCGATGGGGCAGGTCATGCCGTTCGGGCCGTGGTTGCAGTAACCACGCGGATTCTTCGCGTCGGACAGGTACTGCTGGTGGTGGTCCTCGGCGTAGTAGTAGGCCGTGAGCGGCTTGATCTCGGTGGTGATGGTGCCGTGGCCGGCGGCCGTCACGATCGGCTGGAAGGTGTCGCGGGAGGCTGCCGCGGTGGCCGCCTGGGCGGCGGTGGTGGTGTAGATCGCTGAGCGGTACTGCGTGCCCACGTCGTTGCCCTGGCGCATGCCCTGGGTGGGGTCGTGGTTCTCCCAGAACGCCTTCAACAGATCCTCGTAGGCGATCCTGGCCGGGTCGTGGACGACCTGTACCACCTCGGCGTGCCCGGTCATCCCCGAGCAGGTCTCCTCGTAGGTGGGGTTCGCGGTGAAACCGCCTGCGTAGCCGACCGAGGTCGAGTGGACCCCGGGCAGTCGCCAGAAGATCCGCTCCGCGCCCCAGAAGCAGCCCATCCCGAAGACCGCCACCTCGAGACCGGCCGGCCAGGGGCCCTTCAGCGGTGTGCCGAGAACGGTATGGGTGTCGGTGGGCAGGTCGAACTTCTTGTGCCGCAGGAACACGGTCACTCCCTTCGTCCACCATCCTCAACGCTGAGACGGAGGTATTCCTTACCGATGGTGTCGGCGAACGACGCTGCCTCCTCGTCGCTGTCGTACTTGCGGCGTGGCCAGAAGAATCCGCGCAGGCCGTCGCCCTTGGTGCGGGGCACGACGTGGGTGTGCAGGTGTGGCACCGACTGGGAGACGACGTTGTTCATCGCCACGAACGTGCCCTGGGCTCCCAGCGCGGCGGGCACGGCGGCGGCGAGGAGGCGGACGAACTCGAAGTAGGAGGCCACGTCCTCCACCGGAAGAGACGGCAGGGTGACGATGTGCGGGCGCGGGATCACCAGGACGTGGCCCTTGAACACCGGGCGGATGTCGAGGAAGGCGATGCCGGCCGGGGACGTGGCCACCGTGAATGCCGGAACGGAACCCGAAACGATGCCGCAGAACACGCAGTCCGCCATCTAGTGAGACTAGCCTTGCGCAACATGACGGCTAACAGCTACGGGTTCGACACCCTCGCCATCCACGCCGGCCAGGAGCCGGATCCGCGGACCGGCGCCGTGGTGCCGCCCATCTATCAGACGAGCACCTATGCCCAGGACGCCGTCGGCGCCCCCCGCCTGGGTTACGAGTACAGCCGGTCCGGCAACCCGACCCGGGATTCGCTGCAGGAGTGCCTGGCGGCGATCGAGGGCGGGCGGCGTGGGCTGGCCTTCGCCAGCGGCCTCGCGGCCGAGGACACCCTTCTGCGTACGGTGTGCCGGCCCGGCGATCACGTGGTCATCCCGAATGACGCGTACGGCGGCACGTTCCGCCTGTTCAGCAAGGTGGCCGAGCGCTGGGGCCTGGACTGGACGGCCGCCCCGCTGCAGGACATCGACGCGGTGCGGGCCGCCTTCCGGCCCGGTCACACGCGGCTGATCTGGTCCGAGACGCCGACGAACCCGCTGCTCAACGTGAACGACATCGCGCAGCTGGCCGGTCTGGCCCACGAGTACGACGCGATGCTCGCGGTGGACAACACGTTCGCCTCTCCGTACCTGCAGCAGCCGATCGCCCTCGGGGCCGACGTGGTGATCCACTCGACCACCAAGTACCTGGGCGGCCACTCCGACGTGGTCGGCGGTGCGCTGATCACCGCGGACGACGGGTTCGGCGACGAGCTGGCCTTCCATCAGAACGCGATGGGCGGTGTCAACGGTCCCTTCGACGCGTGGCTGACCCTCCGGGGGATCAAGACCTTGGGCGTACGGATGGAGCGGCACTGTGACAACGCCGAGCGGATCGTCGGCTACCTGAGCGAGCACCCGGCCGTGGCGAGCGTGCTCTACCCGGGGCTGGACACCCACCCGGGTCACGAGGTCGCGGCCAAGCAGATGAGCCGCTTCGGTGGCATGGTGTCGTTCCGCGCGGCGGGCGGCCCGGAGGCGGCGATCGCCATCTGCAACCGGGCGAAGCTCTTCGTGCTCGCCGAGTCGCTCGGTGGCGTCGAATCGCTGATCGAGCACCCGGGGCAGATGACACATCTGTCGGCTGCGGGCTCAGCGCTTGAGGTTCCCGCCGATCTCGTGAGACTGTCTGTCGGCATCGAAACCGTTGACGATCTGCTCGCCGACCTCGAGCAGGCCCTCGGATAAGACCGACGCTGGAGATATCGCACGATGGACTCGACGACCTGGGTGGGCGCCACCGCCAAACAGATCTCCCGTGCGGTGCGACGCGGTGACGCGACCGCCACCCAGGTCGTGGCCGATCACCTGGAACAGATCGCCATCTCCGACCCGGCGCTCGGCGCGTTCCGGGTGATCCGCGGCGTCGAGGCGATCACCGAGGCCGAGAAGGTCGACGACCAGGAGGATCTGGCGAACCTTCCGCTGGCCGGCGTGCCGGTGGCGGTGAAGGAGAACACCGCGGTGGCCGGGCTGCCGACATGGCACGGCTCGGCCGCCGCGCGTACCCCCGAGGTCGCCGAGGAGGACCACGAGGTGGTCCGGCGGCTGCGGGGCGCCGGCGCGGTGGTCGTCGGGGTGACGAAGATGCCGGAGATGGGCCTGTGGGCCGTCACCGACGACGAGAACGGCCCGACGCGCAACCCGTGGGACCTGGAACGGACCCCGGGCGGTTCGTCGGGTGGTTCGGCCGCCGCGGTGGCGGCCGGTCTGGTGCCGATCGCGCAGGGCAACGACGGGCTCGGCTCGATCCGGATCCCGGCGGCCTGCTGCGGCCTGGTCGGGCTCAAGCCGGGCCGTGGCGTGGTGCCGGTCGACTTCGGGGACAAGGACTGGTTCGGCCTGGTGGAGAACGGCGTGCTCACCACCACGGTGGCCGACGCCGTGCTCGGGTTCTCGGTGCTGGCGGGGATGACCCTGCCGAAACTCATCGAGCCGTCGAAACTGCGGATCGGTGTTTCGCTGCGCTCCCCGGCCGCCGGTGTGAAGCCGGACGAGCCGAACGTCTCGGCGGTCTCCACGGCGTCGAAACTGCTGGTCGAGGCGGGGCACGACACCGTGACCGCGGATCCTTCCTATCCGACGGGCGTGGCTCTCGGTGTGCTGGCGACCTGGTTCGCCGGGGCGTACAAGAACTCCGAAGGTCTGCCGTTGGAGCAGTTGCAGCCGCGCACCCGCCGGCACATCGCGCTCGGGCGGGCCATGACCCGGGCCGGGCTGGTGCGGGAGAAGCAGCGGGCGACCTGGCGGGAACGGTCCATCCAGTTCTTCGCCGACCGGTCGATCGACCTGCTGCTGACTCCGGCGCTGGCCACCGCGCCGCCGCCGGCCGTGCAGTACTCCGCGTCGGCCTGGCGCAAGAACATGTGGGCCAACGCGTCGTACGCGCCCTACGCGGCGCCGTGGAACTACGCGGGGCTGCCCGCGATCGTGATCCCGGTCGGCTTCCGTCCGGACGGTCTGCCGCTCGCCGTGCAGCTGGTCGGCCCGCCCGGATCCGAGTTGCTGATGCTCTCGGTAGCCGGTCAGTTCGAGGTCGCGAATCCCTGGCAGCGCCACGCACTGGTGTGAGAGCCGGGCCTCCTCGTGGCGCCTGGCATGGCGCGCGCCGATCGGAGTGGGTGGCACGATTGCTGTTCATGACCGCCGCTGGGACACCCCCACTCGATCTGCTCACCCTCGCCGACGTCGAGGCCGCCCGCGACCTGCTGGCCGGGGTGGTGAAGGAGACGCCGCTGATCCCCTCCCGGCCGCTCAGCGAGATCACCGGAGTGCCGGTCTGGCTCAAGTGCGAGAACCAGCAGCGTGCCGGCTCGTACAAGGTGCGTGGGGCCTACACCCGGATCTCGCGTCTGTCGCCGGCCGAGCGGGCCCGTGGCGTGGTCGCGGCCAGCGCCGGCAACCACGCCCAGGGTGTGGCACTGGCGGCCGGTCTGCTCGGTGCGCGGGCCACCGTCTTCATGCCGGAGGGCGCGCCGCTGCCCAAGGTCTCGGCGACCAAGGGGTACGGCGCGGCGGTCGAGTATGCCGGGACCAGCGTGGATGACGCGTTGGAGGCGGCGAACGACTTCGCCCGTACGACCGGAGCGATTTTGATCCATCCGTTCGACCACCCGGACGTGATCGCCGGGCAGGGCACCGTGGCGCTGGAGATCCTGGCCCAGTGCCCGGAGGCGACGACGATCGTGACCGCCGTCGGCGGCGGTGGCCTCATCTCCGGGCTGGCGGTCGCTGCCAAAGCCCTGCGGCCGGACATCCGCATCGTGGGCGTGCAGGCCAGCGGCGCTGCCGCGTACCCGGTCTCGCTGGCCGCCGGCACCCCGACCAAGCTGGACTCGTGCGCGACGATCGCGGACGGCATCGCCGTCCTGCGGCCCGGTGACCTGACCTTCGCGCACGTCGCGAAGCTGGTCGACGAGGTCGTCACGGTGAACGACGAGGACCTGTCAGCCGCGTTGCTGGTGCTTCTCGAGAGGCACAAGTCGGTGGTCGAGCCGGCCGGTGCGGCGGCCGTGGCGGCGCTGATGACCGGGGCGTACGCGCCACACGCCGGACCGGTCGTGGCGATCCTGTCCGGCGGCAACATCGACCCGATGCTGCTGCTGCGGGTGATCGAGCACGGGCTCGCCTCGGCGGGCCGTTTCCTGCGGCTCGCTGTGCGGTGCACGGACCGGCCGGGTCAGCTGGCCCGGCTGCTGCGGGAGATCGCCGAGCAGCGGGCCAACATCGTCGACGTGAACCACTCCCGGCAGAGCCCGCGGCTCAGCTTCGGCGAGGTGGAGGTCGCGCTGTCGGTCGAGACCCGGGGCCCGGCCCACTCGTCGGCCCTGATCAAGGCGCTGCGGGACGCGGGTTACCGGGTGGCGATCCTGGCCGACACGACGCCCTGAGGACCCCGACACAGGCGGAAAACGCAAGAGGCCCGCGGCGGGGGACGCCGCGGGCCTGCTCACACGGATCAGCCCTCGAACGGCCCGAACTCGACCACGGTGACCTTGATGTCGGCGCCGCTGGGGGCCGCATAGGTGACCGTCTGGCCGGGGCGCGAGCCGAGGATGGCCTGGCCCAGCGCCGACTCCGGGCTGTAGACCTTGAGCTTGGTGGTCGAGGAGATCTCCCGCGAACCGAGCAGGAACGTCTCGGTGTCGCTCTGGTCGTCGTCGAAGTAGATCGTCACGACCGAGCCGGGGCCCACCGAGTCGGCGGCCTTGATCTCGCCGACCTCGGAGTTGCGCAGGAACTCCTTCAAATACAGGATCCGGCCTTCCTGACGACTCTGCTCCTCACGCGCCGCGTGGTAGCCGCCGTTCTCGCGGAGGTCGCCTTCCTCACGCCGGGCGTTGATCTCCGCCGCTATGGCGGGCCGGTTGGCGATCAACTCGTCGAGCTCGGCCTGCAGCCGGTCGTAAGCGTCCTGGGAGAGCCAGGTCTTCGGCGCCTCGGAACTGGACACGGTCGATCTCCTTGCTGGAACTGGGCAGATTACGCCGGATCGGGGTGTCGAAAACATGCCGCCCGGAGGCGGCATCTGAACGCAGCGAATTACAAAGCTTACCAGCGGTAGGCGCGCCGCCCGGAAGATGAAATGTTGTCGGATCTAGGCGGCGCGGCAGCCCATGACGTCACCGACGGAGCCCCGCCGTTCGGTCGGGACCGACTCGCGCACCTCGACCGAGCCACCGCCGTCCGGGGCCTGGATCGTCACCGACTTCCGGCCGACCTCGAAACCGTCGTAGTCGCGGGCCCGCACCATGCACATCGCGGCGCCGTTCTCCGGCACCCGCACCCGGAACTCGACCACCATCTCGGTGTCGGACGGGTCGTCCCAGCCGATGATGTCGGCGGTGTAGTCGGTCTGACCGAACTTGTCGTAGTAGGCATAGGTGACGCCGGCCAGGCCCAGCCCGAACACCAGCGTGGCGACGATCGGCACGAGCCGGCGGCGTCCGCCCTCACGGCGCCGGCCGTACCGGCCGGGCGGGAAGACGGGGGCTGTGGCGTGCGTCTCGCTCACCTGACGACCTCTCGTGCGTTTGTTGTCGGGGGGATCGGCCAGAATGGCAGGGTTCCATCTTCGCAGCCGATCCCGGCCCGCTGATCGCAGGCCTGGTCGAGAGGATCTCAACAACCGTGGCCGAGCAATTGCGTCTCATGACCGTGCACGCGCACCCCGACGACGAGTCGAGCAAGGGCGCCGCCACCATGGCGAAATATGTCGCCGAGGGCGTCCAGGTAGTCGTCGCCACCTGTACCGGTGGGGAGCGCGGCAGTGTCCTGAACCCCAAGATGGACCGGCCCGAGGTGCTGGCCGACATCACCAACATCCGCCGCGCCGAGATGGACAAGGCGCGCGAGATCCTCGGTGTCGACCAGGCCTGGCTCGGATTCGTCGACTCGGGCCTGCCCGAGGGTGACCCGCTGCCCCCGCTGCCCGAGGGCTGCTTCGGCCTGCAGGACCCGCAGGAGGCGGCGAAACCGCTGATCAAGCTGATCCGCGAGTTCCGCCCGCACGTCATGACGACCTATGACGAGAACGGTGGCTACCCGCACCCCGACCACATCATGTGCCACAAGATCTCGGTCGTGGCCTTCGACCAGGCCGGTGACCCGGAGCTCTACCCGGAGCTGGGCGAGCCGTGGCAGCCGCTGAAGCTGTATTACAACTCCGGCTGGACGCGCGCCCGGATGCTGGCACTGCACGAGGGCATGCTGGCGGCGGGGCTCGAGTCGCCGTACGCGGAGTGGCTGGAGAAGTGGGCCGACCGGGACGACCGGGGCGACAAGATCACCACCCGGGTCGAGTGCGGGGAGTACTTCGGGATCCGTGACGACGCTCTGCGAGCGCACGCGACCCAGGTCGACCCGGACGGGTTCTGGTTCCACATCCCGCTGGAGATGCAGCAGAAGGTGTGGCCGACCGAGGACTTCGAGCTGGCCCGATCGCTCGTCGACAGCCCGCAGCCCGAGTCCGACCTGTTCGCGGGCATCCGGGAGAAGGTCGTCACCCACTGAAGCAGTACGCTGAGGGCGTGGACTTCGTCGTAGCGGTCAACAACTTCGGTGACACTCGGTCGGGCGGACTGGCCGGCCCGATGGGGCTGTTCCTCATCGTCCTCATGTGCGTGGTGACGGTCCTGTTGATCCGCAACATGAACAAGCGGATCCGTCGGCTTCCCGACAGTTTTCCTGTTGCGGGAGAGCGCGATGGTGTGTCAGAGATCGCCCGAGCCGACACCGAGGCCGGGCGATCCGGCGCAGCGCCGGCCGCCGAGGTCGAGCCAGATCGATCGGTGGCGGCAGCCGACGCCGAGGATGCCGAGGTGGCGGGCGTGCGCGACGAGCAGGACGGGGCCGGCCCGCGCGGTGACGCGGCCCGCGCCTGATCATCGCCTCATTCGGCCCGCCCGGGTGTTTTCACCCTCGCGGCGCCGAGTGTGCCCGTCTCGATCTCGTCAAGCCCTGTTGCGTTCATCGGGATTGATTTAGCCTTCCGCCGGGGGCCGTTCGGCCTCTGGGACCCTGCGCGGAAGGGGGCGCCGACATGCCACTTGTCCGGCGCCGACTCTCCGTAACCGATCTGCACGTGCATCGTGGCGTGCGCCCGCGGATGTCGCCGTGAGAACAGTCCGCAACTGGAGGACCAGCGCGACGAGCGCGGTCGGCCGCTCCCGCCCGGTGCGGATCCTCACCGCCGTCGTCGTGATCGCCGCGGCCGCCGCCGTGATCCTCGGAGCCCTCCAACCGGTCCCGACGGCTGACGGCCGTCCGCTGTCCCCGATCAACGGCGTCTGCGTGGCCGCGATCCTCGCCGCCATCGCGCAGCTCGCCGGTCTGCGGTTCCGGCTCGGACCGGACGCGGTCTCGGTCAGCTGGGCCGAGGCGGCCGTGGTGGTCGGCTTCGTGGTCGCACCGGCCGGTTGGCTGCCGGCGGCCACCCTGGCCGGCACCGGCGCCGCCTGGCTGTTGCTCGCCTGGCTCACCGGACTGCGCAACATCGCCGAGATAGTGCACCTGGTGGCCTCGATGACCCTCGGCGTGGCCGGCGCGGCCCTGGTCACCTCGCTGCTGGCCGGTGACGTGCCGGTGCTCAGCCCCCGGTTGCCGCTCGCTCTGATCGCCGGCGCCGGTACCTACCTCGTCATCACGTTCGGCCTGGTCGTGCTCACCCTGATGCTGCACCGGGACGCCCAGCCCGGCCAGGTCGCGGCCCGGGTGCTCTACGCCAAGCTGCCGATGTCGATCGGCAACGTCATCGTCGGCGTCGCCGCGGTCTACGCGCTGATCCGCGAGCCGCTGTGGCTGCTCGCCTTCGGGCCGGTGCTCTGGCTGCTGCACCGCACCTACCGCTTCCACCTGCGCGCCGCCGAGGAACGCCGGATGTGGGAGGCCTTCGCCGCCGCCACCGCCCGGCTGCCCGGCGCGGGTGAGGCCGAGGTGGCCCGTGCCGGTCTGCGCGGGGCCCTGGACGTGTTCGGCGCCCAGCGGGCCGAGCTGGAGGTCAGCACTGGACACGGCCACCGCCGGTACGCCCAGGACGGCCCCGGACTCGAGGGCCACGCCGCCACCCGGTCCGGCCCCGCCGTCACCCGCACCATGGTCGTCGCGGGCCGGCAGGTCGGCGAGCTGACCGTGTGGCTCGGTGACGCCGGGCTGCCGGGCCCGCGCGACGAGGCGGCCATCGCGGCCTACGGGGAGGCGCTGGCCGGAGCCCTGCACGACGCGGCCGCGCACCAGCGCATCACCGAGCTCGACGCGCACGCCGTCCACGAGCGCCTGCACGATCCGCTCACCGGGCTGGGCAACCGGATCGCGCTGGCCGGCGAGGGCGACCCGATGCTGCGCTCGCTCGACCGGGGCCGGCAGGTGGCCCTCCTGCTGCTCGACATCGTCGGCTTCCGCGAGATCAACAGCACGCTCGGCCACGACGGCGGCGACGAGGTGCTCCGGCTCACCGGGGCGCGGATCAGCACGCTCGCCCGGGAATCCGAGCTCGTGGCCCGTACCGGAGATGATGAATTCGCCCTGTTGTTGCCGGTGACCACGTTGGCGCTTCCGGGGACCCTGCGCCGGGCCCGGGAACTCGTCGAACAGCTCCGCCTGCCGCTCGAGGTGGCCGGCGTCCGGCTGTCCGTCGAGGTGACCGTGGGGGTGGGGGTGGGCGCGGCCGGCGAGACCGGAGTGGGTGAGCTGCTGCGCCGCGCGTCGATCGCGGTCGGCCGGGCCAGAGAGCTGGGCCTGACCATCGGCACATACGACAGTGGCCAGGACGTCAGCAGCACCGACCGGCTGGCACTGCTCGCCGACCTGCAGGACGCGTTCGCCGCCGACGACCAGATCCTGCTGCACCTGCAGCCCGAGGTCGACCTGGTGACGGCCGCGCCGACCGGGGTGGAGGCCCTGGTCCGCTGGCGCCACCCGAGGCGCGGATATCTGTCCCCGGCCGAGTTCCTGCCCGCGGTCGAGCGCAGCGAGCTGCTCATCCCGTTCACCCGGCGGGTTCTCGACCTGGCCCTGGCCGCGGCCGCCGACTGGACCGCCAACGGCATCCACGTGCCGGTCTCGGTGAACGTGTCGGCCCGCAGCCTCACCGACCCGACGTTCCCGGCCCAGGTCACGGAGGCGCTGCGGCGGCACCGGACCCCGCCGTCCCGGCTGGTCCTGGAGATCACCGAGTCGGTGGCGGTCAGCGAGCAGGAGATCGTCGACGAGGTGCTGGCCCGGCTGCGGTCCTCCGGTGTGCAGGTGTCGCTGGACGACTTCGGCACCGGCTTCTCGTCGCTGGCCTCGGTCACCCGGATGCCGGTCGACGAGATCAAGATCGACCGGTCGTTCGTGGACGAGATGATCGACTCGGCGGCGGCCGGCGCCGTCGTACGGGCAGCGGTCGAACTCGGCGTCCGGCTGGGCCTCCGCGTGGTCGCCGAGGGCATCGAGACGATCGAGCAGCGGGCCGCGCTGATCGCCCTGGGCTGCCCGGCCGCGCAGGGCTACCACTTCTGCAGGCCGATGCCGGCCGACAAGATCGTGCAGGCCCTGACCCAGCTGGCCCGCAGCGCCCCCGCCAACGTCACCCAATTGCGCGCCGACGGCAGCGCCGGATAGCCGGCGCGTCCGTGAGCTCGTACTTCGAACCGGACTTGACCGCACCGCGGACCAGTTCGTGCGACAGGAGAATCAAGCATCCCTCGATCGCGGATGTGGCCGGCCGGGGGTTCATTTCCTTACGCAGCGCATAGCGGATGTTCTCACCACTCGATGAGAGTCAGGGGACCTATCGGGTACGACGAATTCTCGGCGCACATCCCTCGAACAGGGTCGGTCGACCAGCGTACGGTCCTCATCAGTCGTGAAAGGGTGAGGTAATGGCCAACCGTCTCGAGGGCTCGACCTCCCCGTACCTGCTCCAGCACAAGGACAACCCGGTCGACTGGTGGCCGTGGTCGCCGGAGGCGTTCGCTGAGGCCCGGCGGCGGGATGTGCCGGTGCTGATCTCCGTCGGGTATGCGGCCTGCCACTGGTGTCACGTCATGGCGCACGAGTCCTTCGAGGACGACGCGATCGCGGCGCGGCTCAACGACGGGTTCGTGGCGGTCAAGGTGGACCGGGAGGAACGGCCCGACGTCGACGCCGTCTACATGACCGCCACTCAGGCCATGACCGGGCAGGGCGGCTGGCCGATGACCGTCTTCGCGACCCCGGACGGTGAGCCGTTCTTCTGCGGCACCTACTTTCCGAAACAGCACTTCGGCCAGCTGCTCGACTCGGTGACGACGGCCTGGCGGGACCAGCGGGACGACGTGATCAAGCAGGGCGCCGCCGTGGTCCAGGCGGTCGGCGGGGCACAGCTGGCAGGCGGGCCGACCGCACCGATCTCCGCGACACTTCTGGCGGCCTCGGCCTCCGGTCTCGCTCGGGAGCAGGACGCTCTCCACGGTGGGTTCGGTGGCGCCCCCAAGTTCCCGCCGCACATGAACCTGCTGTTCCTGCTGCGGCACCATGAGCGGACCGGTTCGGCGGAGGCGCTGGAGATCGTCCGGCACACCTGTGAGCAGATGGCCCGTGGCGGCATCTACGACCAGCTGGCCGGCGGATTCGCGCGGTACTCGGTGGACGCCACCTGGACCGTGCCGCACTTCGAGAAGATGCTCTACGACAACGCGTTGCTGCTCCGGGTGTACACCCAGCTGGCACGTGTGACCGGGGACGCGCTCGCCCGCCGGATCGCCGACGAGACGGCCGCGTTCCTGCTCCGCGACCTCGGCACCCCGCGGGGTGGTCTGGCATCGGCGCTGGACGCCGATACGGAAGGCGTCGAGGGCCTGACGTACGCGTGGACGCCCGCCGAGCTGGTCGGTGTCCTCGGTCAGGACGACGGAGTCTGGGCCGCCGACCTGTTCCGGGTCACCACCGCCGGCACGTTCGAGCACGGCAGGAGCGTCCTGGTGCTGGCCCGCGACATCGACGAGGCCGACCCGTCGCTGGTGGAGCGCTGGCACGACGTGCGGCAGCGGCTGCTCGCCGCCCGTGACGAGCGCCCGCAGCCGGCCCGTGATGACAAGGTGGTCGCCTCCTGGAACGGCCTGGCGATCACCGCGCTGGCCGAGCACGGTTCAGCGGGCTCCCGGACGGCCGCGATCCGGCTCGCCGAAGTGCTGGCCGACCGGCACCTGGTCGACGGCCGTCTGCGCCGGGTCTCCCGCGACGGCGTGGCAGGGGAGCCGGCCGGTGTGCTCGAGGACTACGGCTGTGTCGCCGAGGCGTTCCTGGCCGTGTACCAGCTGACCGCCGATCCGCGCTGGCTCGACCACGCCCGGCAGTTGCTCGACGTGGCGCTGGCCCGGTTCGGCAACGGTGCGGGCGGCTTCCACGACACCGCTGACGACGCGGAGAAGCTGGTCGCGCGGCCCGCCGACCCGACCGACAACGCCACACCCTCGGGGGCGTCGGCGATCTGTGCGGCGCTGGTCACGTTCGCGGCGCTGACCGGGGAGACGTCCTATCGGGAGGCGGCCGACGCGGCGCTGGCCACGCTCGGGCCGCTGATCGAGGGGCATCCGCGGTTCGCCGGCTATGCGGCTGCCGTCGGGGAGGCGGCGCTGACCGGGCCTTACGAGATCGCGGTTGCCACCTCGGACCCGGCGGATCTACTGGTGGAGGCTGCTTTCCGGCACGCGCCGGGCGGTTCGGTGATCGTCGTCGGCACCCCGGATCAGCCCGGTGTGCCGCTGCTGGCCGACCGTCCGCTGACCGATGGGGCGGCTACCGCCTACGTCTGTCGCGGGTTCGTCTGCGAGCGCCCGGTCACCACCCCGGACGACCTGCTCGCCCGCCTCCGTTCCTGAAAGCCCGGCTGCGTCATACCGCTGTTCCAGCCGCGTTTGGGACAGCGGTACGACACAGCCGCGAAGATCCGGCTGTGGCTTACCGCTGTCTCGGAGGCGTCGGGACAGCGGTGTGACACAGCCGGGGTTGGGCTGCAGGACGGGACGGCCGGACGGGCCGTCGTAGTGCCGGGAGACGGAGCCGTACCCGCGGAATGGGGTTGATTTGGGGGTTGATCTGCGGCGTCGCTAGGCTGGCGTCGCGATGGATACCCGAACCGGTCTGCCTGTAGTCGGCATGGTGGGAGGCGGGCAGCTGGCCCGTATGACCCATCAGGCCGCCATTTCCCTCGGCCAGTCACTGCGCGTGCTCAGTGAGAAGCCTGATGACAGCGCCGCGCTGGTCGCGGCTGACGTTCCGATCGGTACGCACACCGATCTCGCTGCTCTGCGTGAGTTCGCGAAGGGGTGCGACGCCGTCACCTTCGACCACGAGCATGTGCCGACCGGGCACATCGAGGTGCTCGAGGCCGAGGGGGTGAAGATCTTCCCGGGGTCGAAAGCGCTGGTCTTCGCCCAGGACAAGGGCATGATGCGGGAGCGTCTGGCTTCGTTGGGAGCCCCGGTGCCGCGTTGGGCGCGGGTCACCACGGCCGAGGAGATCGAGGCCTTCGCGGACGGGTCCTGGCCCGTCGTGGCCAAGGCGACCCGCGGGGGGTACGACGGACGCGGCGTCTGGATGGTCGGCTCCCGCGAGGCCGCCGACGACCTGGTGTCGACCGGCGTCCCGCTGATCGTCGAGGAGAAGGTGGCGCTGCGGCGCGAGCTGGCCGCCCTGGTGGCGCGCTCGCCGTTCGGGCAGGTCGCGGCCTATCCGGTGGTGGAGACCGTGCAGCAGGACGGCATCTGCGTCGAGGTGATCGCCCCCGCGCCTGGCCTGTCCGAGGAACGCGCGCTGGAGGCGCAGCAGCTGGCCATCGACCTGGCGACGTCGCTCGGCGTGGTCGGCCTGCTCGCTGTCGAGCTGTTCGAGACCGACGCCGGCATCGTGGTGAACGAGCTGGCCATGCGTCCGCACAACTCCGGCCACTGGACGATCGAGGGCGCCCGGACGTCGCAGTTCGAGCAGCACCTGCGGGCCGTCTTGGACTATCCGATGGGTTCGACCGCGCTGACCGCCCCGTTCGTCGTGATGGCGAACGTGCTCGGCGGCGAGCCGGGCGGCATCTCCATCGACGAGCGACTGCACCACCTGTTCGCCGCCGACCCGGGTGCCCGGGTGCACCTCTACGGCAAGCAGGTCCGTCCGGGCCGCAAGATCGGTCATGTCACGGTGCTCGGCGACGATCTGTCCGAGGTGCGGGCGCGGGCGGTTCGCGCCGCCAAGTGGCTTCAGGAAGGCGTGTAGATGAACCCGGTCGTCGGCATCATCATGGGCAGTGACTCGGACTGGCCCACCATGGAGGCGGCCGCGGTCGCGCTCGCCGAGTTCGACATCCCGTTCGAGGTCGGTGTGGTCTCCGCGCACCGGACCGTGAAGAAGATGGTCGACTACGCCGAGTCGGCGGCCGACCGCGGCATCCGGGCGATCATCGCGGGCGCGGGCGGTGCCGCGCACCTGCCGGGCATGGTGGCCGCGCTGACCCCGCTGCCGGTGATCGGCGTCCCGGTGCCGCTCAAGCACCTCGACGGCATGGACTCGCTGCTGTCGATCGTGCAGATGCCGGCCGGTGTACCGGTGGCGACCGTGTCGATCGGCGGGGCGCGCAACGCCGGCCTGCTCGCCGTCCGGATCCTCGGGGCGTCACACCCGGAGATAAGGCAGCGGATGGTCGAGTTCCAGGCCGGGCTGGAGAAACTGGTCGCCGAGAAGGACGCGGCGCTGCGTGACCGCCTGATGGGTTAGGTCGTCCGGGCACCGCGGAGGATGTAGACGCCGGTGCCGGCCGTGAACGCGGCCAGCACCGGCCACCAGGAGAGATGCGCGGTGGACGGCTGGACCGGCCACGCCCAGATCTGCGCCCAGCGGTCGTCGAGGGCCGGTGCCGAGGCGTAGACGGCACAGACGTAGGCGAACACCGGCAACCAGGCGAGGCGGACGCCGATCAGAGCGGCCGCACCGGCGACCAGGCCGACACAGCCGAGCGTGTTGCGGGCCAGCGCGTCGGATCGGCCGGCCAGGGCCAACAGGGTGCCGATGCCGATCACCGCGGCGGCCAGGTGACCGGTTCGGATCAGTTGCCAGGGTGTCGGCGTGCCACGTTCCAGCAGTTCGTCGGCGCCCGCCAGGGTCGGGCCGAGCAGGAGCGCCGCCAGCAGCGGAGCGACCGCGATCACCGGGGTGCGCGCCTGGACCGGGTCGAAGTACGGCCGGGTGGTCAGCCATTGGGTGGCCGCGGCGGCGAGGACCGTGACGACCAGCAGCCCGAGCGCGAAGAGTGGGACACCGCGCGCCCGCAGGTGCAGCCGGATCACGACAGCGCCAGTTTCCGCAGTTCGTCCCGGTCGCAGGCTCGAGCGGCGGCGAGGACCCGGCCGATCCACTCCTTCTGCCGGTCGCCGGGGAGGGCCGCGAGACCGTCAGCCGGCAGTTCCTGCAACCAGTTCCAGGCCTGGCCCAGAGTCTGGTCGGCCGGGTCGGCTGAGGCGGCGGGGCCGGCCGAGGTGGCGGGGTCGACGCCGCCGGCTGCGTCTGCGTCGTCGGCCTTGTCCGGCACTGGTGGGCAGTCGTTGTCGTACAGCATCGAGGTGATCTCCGCTCGCAGCCAGTCGGGGTTGGCGGGCTTCCCGAAGAGGCCGGCCTGTTGCGTCAGCGACACCCGCAGCGTGTCGGCGCGTTCATCACCGGCGAGCGCGTCCACCGCCCGGACCGGAGCGCCGGGCACCCCGTCCAGCCGGCGCAGCTGTGGTTCGAGGACGGCCGCCACGTCGTCCAGCAGGAACCCGTGCACCCGGGTCACACAGACCTGAGGCACCCGGTCGGTGCAGACCAGCGCCACCGCCCCGGCGTCGGTACCGGCTTCGCCGAAGTCCGCCCCGGCCCGCGCCGGCACGACCAGGAGTCCGACAGCGATCAGGGCCGGGACCGTGGTGGCCACCCAGCGCCGGGACGCCAGCGCGAGCAGGACGGCGCCGAGCGCCAGCAGCCAGGCAGCCTGCCAGGCGTGATACCCGACCGGCCAGACGTCCGCCGGACCGGCGTGGCCGATCACCGGCGAGAGTCGCGTCCACGGCGACTCGTGCAGATAGATCGGCACAGCGAGCCCCAGGTAGACGGTTATCCCGGCGACCGGGGCCACCAGCCGCAGCGGCACGAACCGCCCGAGCAGGACACCGAGCGCGGCCGCGGTGGCGAGAGCGAGCAGCCCGACGAGGCCGGTCCACCACCAGCCCGCGCCGACATGGGTGGCCTGCGGACCGATAAGGATCATCGCCACAGCGAGTGGCAGCGCGGCACCGGCCAGACCGCCCAGTGTCACCGCCGCCCACGCGGCCAGCATGGGTTGCCAATCCGGGCGCGGTGTGGTGGCGAGCAGCTCGTCGAGCTGTGCGCGGCGTTCCCGCCCGATCCGCCAGGCGCCGCCCGCGACCAGAAGGGGAACCAAGATCAAGAGCGAGACGCGGAGGTACGTGGAAAGCCCCGTCCACTGCCCGGCCCAGGCATCCGGATGCACCGCCAGCATCCACGTCATCGCGATCGCGGTGAGCAGCGCGACCAGCGGCGGGGTGCCGTGCCGCAGGTCGGAGCGGAGAACCCGGCCGATCATGCGCGGACCGCCCTCAGCACGGCGGTGTACCCGCGTTCGATCGCCGAGTCACCGGCATCACCGTCACCACCGGCCGCGGCCAGCTGCTCCGGCGTGCCGCTGAAGATCAGCCTGCCCCCGTCGACCAGGCTGACCCGCTCGCACGCCACCGCGACGTCCTCCACCAGATGTGTGCTGACCAGCACGCACGCGTCCACGCCGAGCTCGCGCAGCAGGGCCCGGAACTCGACCCGCTGCTCCGGGTCGAGCCCCGCGGTCGGCTCGTCGAGCAGCAGCAGCCGCGGGTCGTTGACGATCGCCTGCGCGATGCCGGCCCGGCGCTGCATGCCACCGGAGAGGGTGCGCATCCGGTCGTCGGCACGGTCGAGCAGACCGACCCGCTCCAGGGCTCGGTCGACGGCCACCGGGATCCGCTCGGCGGGCATCTCCTTGAGCCAGGCGAAATACTCCACGAACTCGCGGACCGTGAACCGGGGATAGAACCCGAAACTCTGCGGCAGATAGCCGAGCTGGCGACGCACGCGGCGCAGGGCCTTCGCATCACCGATCGGGGTGCCCAGCAGGCGTACCGCACCGGCGTCCGGGCGGGCCACCGTGGCCAGCACCCGCATCAGGGTCGTCTTGCCCGCACCGTTCGGCCCGAGCAGTCCGTGCACGCCGGTGTCCAGGGCCAGGTCCAGATCGTCGAGTACGACGCGGCGGCCGTACCGGATGCGAATCTTCTCGATGTCGACCGTCATCGCGGTGCCTCCTGGAATCGTCGGGTGAGCGTGACGACGGCCGCGGCCGCGAGAACCGCGAGCCAGGCCGGGGCCGACGGGGCGTCGACCAGCTGGGCGCCGTTCGCCGGGCTCCACAGCGTGCCGAGCACCAGCACCGCCCAGACGGCGGCAACGATCGAGGCGGCGACCGCCGGACCCGTCCGGGCGGCCAGGGCCAGAGTGAGTGCGGTCAGGGCCAGCGAGGGCAGCAGCCAGACGGCCGGAGCACCGAGGCCCGAGGCGGACCCGGCAGCGGCCGACACCGGCAGCGAGACGGCCAGCACGGACAGGGTCCGCCACAGAACGATCCGGAGACCGCCGTACGCGCTGGACGCGACCATCTCGTACAGCGGATCGGTGTGCCGTCCGTAGGACGCGGCCGTACCCAGCACCGGTAGCGCCGGGGCGGCCAGCAGCAGCACCCACTGCGGCACCACGGTGCCCGGCTGAATCGCCACCACGAGGGTCAGCACGACCGTCACCGCCACCGCCGAGAACCAGGCGACCCGCGCCTGCGGGCCGGCCCCGATCAGCATCCGGATCCGGCGGGCCCGGCTGGGTGGTCGGACCCGGCCCTGTGGTGGCAGATCGACCGGCGGCGGTGGCAGATCGGCCGGGACCCGGCCCCGGCACGCCCGGCACTGGTCCAGATGCGCCTCGAGCGACCAGGCCGCCGGCTCCGCGAGCCGATCCTCCGACCAGGCCCGCAGGTCCGCGTCGGACACGTGGGAACTCATGAGAGGGCCTCCCTCAGCAGACGCCTGGCCCGCATCGCGCGGGTCTTGACCGTGCCCTCGGGCACACCGAGCAGCACCGCGGTCTCCCGGACGCTCAACCCGTCCAGCACCGTGGCCTGCAGCACCGCGCGCAACTCGGGGGAGAGGCTGCGCAGCGCGTCGATCACCGCGGTGTCCCAGACCCGGGTGAGCGCCTCGTCCTCGGCCGACGGATGCCGGCCGTGCACCACGTCGCCGACCGCCTCGACGGTGCGTGGCCGGACCGCGGCCCGCCGCTGGGAGTCGATCAGCCGGCTGATCGCGATCGACCAGAGCCAGCCGGCCGCGTCCGCGCCACCCCGGTAGCCGGCCGCCACCCGCCACACCGCCAGGAACGTCTCCTGCAGCAGCTCAGCGGCCAGATCCGCGTCGTGGCAGCGCCGGCGCAGCCGCGCCGACAGCCACGGCGCGTGCACGCGGTAGAACGACTGGAACGCGGCACGATCACCGGCCGCTATCCGGCGCAGTGCCGCGTCGTCCCCGTTCGTCTCCACTTCCACGAAGGGTATGGACGCAGCGCCGCCGGATCCGGTTCACGATCAAGAGGCGGCCCGGCCGGAGCTCAGCGCATCTTGGAGAGGACCTCGCGGAACTCCTGGGTGCGCCGACGGTTCTCGCTCGACGCGCCCAGGAACAGCAGGACCACCCCGACCGGGATCAGCATCAGCCACGGGCCGCCCAGAGTGAACGCGAACGCCAGCGCCGCGACCACGGTGGCGACCGTGCCGACCACGACCGGCGCCTGCTGCCGGCTGCGCGAGCCGATGAGCAGCGTGGCCACCGCCCCGAGCAGGAGCAGCACCGCCCGCAGGTCGCCGCCGTTGCCGGCGAGCACGATGCCGATCGTCGGGACGAACGCGGCCAGCAGCGCCGGACCGTACGCCGCCCAGCTGCTCAGATCGGGCCGGTGATGCGCCTCGACCACGCCGACGGCCAGGGCCAGGGCCGCGAACGGCAGCGTGTACGCCTCCGGCAGCCCCACCTCGGCCAGCGAGATGAACAGCCACCAGCCGGCGATCTCGAAACCGACGGCGACCCAGAACATCGTGCGCCGCTGACTCGGGGTGCGGTCCGGCCGCGACGCCGTCAGGCCCAGCACCGCGCCCCACGCGGCGAGCAACGCGGCCAGGTGGGCGGGGGAGTGGATGGCCAGCACACCGGCGACGGCCGCCGACGCGTACCCGCTCCATTCGACGGTGATCGCCTCGGCGCGGTACTGCGGCAGGCCCAGCCGTGGCAGCGCCGCCTCCAGCGACAGCAGGATCGCGCCCACCGCCAGCACTCCGAACGACGCCCAGTGCCGTTCCAGGCCCGCCGAGATGGCCACCGCCATCACGAACATCTGGCCCATCACCGCCGCGAAGAGCCAGCCCAACAACCGAGCCGATTGGGTACGCCCGGCAAGCGCCGCCACGAGGCCGACTCCCACCGCGCTGCCCAGGGTGAACAGCGTCAGCGACTCCAGTGCCAGGCTGCCGGCGAGCCCCGCGCCACCGGCCAGCAGACCGATCGCGAAGACGATCCCGCGGGTGCCGCGCAGCAGCGGCGCCCGATGCGCGACCGGGGGAGGGGTCAGCGCCAGCCCGAGCATCGAGATGGTGAACACCACGAGCGCCGCCCCGGTGGCCGCCGGGAACCCGGCGTGCAGGGCGATCGGTGTGATCAGCAGGGTCAGCGCGAGCCCCGGCAGGATGACCGGGACCGCCTCGGAGGTCTTGCCGCCGAACCCGACGGCGGCGAGCGCGGCCGCCCCGGTGAGCAGGATCGCGGCCAGCGCGCTGGTGCCGTCCACGTTGCCGGTGGCCGGGTCGACCAGGGCCGGGATCGGTCCCTCCCAGATGGCCCGCAACTGCCCGAGCGGGTCCACCAGAGCCGCACGCAGGGCGGGTGCCAGCGAGAACAGTGCGAGCACGGTGGGCAGCAGGGCCAGCATGGCGGCACCGGCGGCCGGGTCGGCGAGCCAGCGTTCACCCCAGCCGGAGCGGCGGATGCGCATGTACCGGCTCGCGGCGGGGCTGTCGTCGAACGGCGCGACCCTCGGAACCGGCGACGGTGGTGGCGGAACCGCGCCGCGCAGCATCTCGGCGAGTACCCCGACCAGGGCGGCGGCGGCCGCGTACAGTGCCGTCGGGTAGTGGGTCGGGATGCAGGCCACCGCGGTGATCGAGGCGCCCAGGACCACACCGATGGTCGCCCAGGGAAGGTACTGCGGCAGGAAGCGGCCGACCGCGGCGAGAACGGCGAGACCCAGCGTGGAACCGGCCAGCGCGGCGGTCAGGATCACCTCGAGACCGTGACCCTGATTCGCGGCGAGCGCGGCCAGGAAGCCGGGCAGAGCCAGCAGCACCGACGCGGCGGCGGCTCCTCCGATCTGGGCGCGGTGCGCCGGCAGCAGGCCGTCCGGAGCCTGGTCCGGGGTCTCCTCCAGTTCGGCGGTGTCCTCGAACGTGGTGGGCGGCGCCTTCACCGGGATCCGGGCGGCGGCCGCCACCAGCAGCCCGAGCAGGACGATCGTCAGCAGCGCGAGCGCGGTCGACCACGGTCGGGCCGTGCCTGCCGAGGTGGCGTGCAGCATCACCACCGCGGCGACACCGGCCCGGGCCCGCGCGGCGTGCGGATCGGCCGCGGCGACGGCACCCAGCGCGTAGGCGACCGCGACCGCGGCGCCGACCACCAGCGGGGACCACCAGGGCATGCCGAGCGCGTACGGCGTACCGATCGTGGCGAGTGCCGCGGCCAGCCCGGAAGCGTACGGCGACCAGGGCCGGGGCATCGCGATGCCGGCCGTGATCGCCACCATGACCAGCGCGAACGGGGCCTGCCAGGCACCGGCCTCCGGAGCGGCCGGGTAGGCGGTCAGGTCCGCCTCCCACAACCGGCCGGGCAGCGAGAGCACCTTGAGCCCACCGACCAGCGCCATCCAGCCGGCGATCACGCCCACCACGAGCGCGGCGATCCCGAGACCGCGGGCCGGTCCGGGGCGCCAGTCGTCCGGCAGGAGGGTGACGCCCATGCCGACGAGCAGCACCATCACACCGGCGACGGCGAGCGGTGCGTCCGGGAAGGCGAGCGCGGCGACACGTGCCAGGGCGCCGCAGATCGCCACGGTGGCGGCCGCTGCGGCGATGTCCGGACCGTCCAGCACGCGGTCCGTACGCCCCCGGTTGTCGATGGATTTGGCGAAGAAGAGCAGTGCCGCCGCACCGAGCAGGAGCGCGCCGACCCAGACGTCCGGGGCGGTCGCGCCCGGTGCGAAGAGCGCGGCCAGCGCCATCGCGACCGCGCCGAGCCCGGTGCCGACGGTCATCGGCAGGCTGATCTCGCGGCGGGCCACCTGGAAGACGGCCGCGTAGCTGAGCGTGCCGGCGACCGCGAGGAACCCGGCGGCCAGCGCCGGAACGGTGGAACCGGCGTTCGGCGGCGGGCCGCCACCCGGGTCGGAGACGGCCAGCGCCGCGGTCACGGCGGCACCCGGGATGGCCAGCGCCGCGGCGCCCGAGGCCCAGTCGCCGATCACCCATGCGAACAGCCGGACCGGGATCTGCCGGGCCGCGATCGCGACCATCACCCCGGCTCCGGCCAGCGCCGTCAGCACGGCCGCGGTCAGCCAGGAGGCACTGAGCGCGGCACCGGCGCCGAACAGGCCGACCACTCCGGCCGCGGCCACGTGCGCCGCCGCGGTCCGCCGCGTGTTCGCCCACAGGCCGGCGGCGCCGAGCCCGATGGCCGCCAGCACCAGCGGCCACGGTGCCTCGGACCAGGGCAGACCCAGGGAGGCCGGCACGGCGAGGGCGGTCAGGGCGATGCCGGCCACCGCGCCCTCGTGCCGGATCGACGTGGGCAGCGCCAGCGCTGCGGCGATCGTCATGAGCAGCGCGCTGAACGCCAGCAGCCAGCCGGACGGGCCGACCGCCTCGGCGAGCTTCTGGGCGTACGCCGCGGTGTCCGCGTCCCAGATCGGCCGGGCCGCGGCGACCGGGGCGATCGCCGCGCGGAGCGCGTCGACGCCGACGACCAGGCCGAGCAGCACCAGCGCGGCGGTCGAGGCGTACTGCGGGCCGCGCCGCACGTTCTCCGCCAGCATGCCGATCACCGCGCCCGCCACCGCCACGGTCGCGGCGGCGGCCACCACGCTCCAGTTCGGCGACACGACACCGGCGATCCGCGCCATCGCGCCGATCACCGCGAGGGTGAGCACGGCCCCGGCCACGTTCATCGCGGTCGGCTGCTTGAGCAGGCGGGCGGCGGCCACACCGGTGAGTGCCGCGGCGATCAGGACCAGGCCGGACCGCAGCGCGTCGCCCAGAACCTGCGCCTGCAGCAGGGCCACCGACGAGTAGAGCAGCGCGCCCGCGCACGCGAGGCAGAGCAGGGCGAAGGTGAGCTCGCGCAGCCAGTCGGCGGACGGCGGGGTGGCCGGGGGCGCCAGCGGCATCGAACCGGCGGGCGGGGCGCCGGCCGGTCGGGGACCGGGGAAGATCCGGGTCGGCAGCCAGCGGCGGCGTGGCCGGTTCAGTCCGGGAATGATCAGGTCGGGCTCTTCCGGATGGGACTCCGGGCGGGGCGGTGCGTCGGCCGCGTACGCCGCCGGATCCGCCGGGTCGGGCGCGCCCTCGCGCCGGGCGAAGCGCTCGGCGTCGGCGTCCGCCTCGGCGAGCGACGTCCGGTCGGCACCGACCGGGCGTCCCAGCGGCCACTTCGGCACGAGCCGTCCGGCCCGGATGACCCGGGTGAGGAGCAGGAGGTCGAGCACGGCCACGACGGTCAGGGCGAGGCCCCAGCCGGCCGGGCTCTGGATCATCGGGTACGCCAGGAGCGGCGCGACCGGCTGTGTGGCGATGACCGTCGCGTACCGCGGTGCGGTGAGGCGTGTCACTCCGGCGTAGACGAAGGCGGCCACCGCGGTCAGCGCGAAGGTGATGCCGAGATACAGCGAGGTGGGCACGTCCCCGCCGGTCAGAGGGCTGCCCTCGAGCGCGTACAGCGTGATCGGCAGCATGATCAGCCCGATCGCGGCGATCGCCTCACCGGTCGAGCTCAGTCCGCGTTTGGCCACCCCGGGGGCCGCCGACAGGGCGATCCCGGTGCACAGTGCCAGGATCAGTGCCCGTCCGAACGGGTTGGTGACGGCCACCGTGGCGAAGACGACGGCGGCCACCCCGAGCAGCAGCGCGCCCAGGACGAGCAGGATGTTCTGCACCGACTGGGTGGAGGCTTCCGGCGGGTGCTCCATGGTGGCCAGCGGCGGGCGGCGCGGCGGTGGAGTGGGTCGCTCGACCCGCTCCGTCGGGGGTGGATCGTCGACCAGCACGGCCACGCCGTCGGTCGCGACGCCGGGCGGCCCGGTGTGTGCGGTGCCGGGTTCGGCCCAGTCGGGCGGAGGCGCCTGCCGCCTCGGTGGCCGCCGTTCCTCCGGCTGGTCGGCCTGTGACGCACCGGCCCGTGGTGGCGGCGGGAAGTCCTCCGGGGGCCGGCGGCGGGTGGTGGTGCGGCGGGTCTTGGCGCCCTTCTGGCGCTGCTGTTTCTGAGCGTGCGCGAGGATGTCGCGTTGGAACAGCGCGGCCTGCAGTTTGCTCGCGATCTTGGTCCGCTCGCCGGCGGCCTGCATGTCACGAATCTTCAGTTCCGCTATGGAGGCGTCGATGCGAGCCAACTGTTCGTCAACGTAGTCGTCGGGCTCGTCAGCCTGCGCCACAGGACCTCCTCGACCACCGGCCGCTCTCTGTAGTTAGAGCATGCCGTTCAGACACCTCATTAGAACAGTCTCAAGCGGGTGGAGATCTGTGGAAACGACCCCGAACCCGGCGGTTTCCCAGCATGCCCTCGATAGGGCCGCGATATTCGGCACAGGCGGGAGTGTTGCCCGCGGAACGCTACGCACCGGTAACATTGCCCCGGGACGACCTTAGGGAAGGTTAAGGGCATGGCTGACTTCGACGTCTACCGTCTTCCGGAGGACCACGACACGATCCGCGCCGCCGTGCGCGAGATCTGCGACGCGCGGGTCGCCCCGCACGCCGCCGAGGCCGACGAGACGGGAGAGTTCCCCAAGGCGTCGTACGACGCCCTACGCTCCGCGGACTTCCACGCCCCGCACATCCCGGTGGAGTACGGGGGCGCAGGTGCCGACGCCCTCGCCACCGCGATCGTGATCGAGGAGGTGGCCCGGGCTTGCGCGTCCTCGTCGCTGATCCCCGCGGTCAACAAGCTCGGCACGATGCCGCTCATCATCGCGGCCTCCGAGGACCTCAAGCAGCGCTATCTGACCAAGGTCGCCGCGGGTGAGGGCATGTTCTCCTACTGCCTCTCCGAGCCCGAGGCCGGTTCCGACGCCGCCTCGATGACCACCCGCGCGGTCCGCGACGGCGACCACTGGGTGCTCAACGGCGTGAAGCGCTGGATCACCAACGCCGGCGTCTCGGAGTACTACACCGTCTTCGCCGTCACCGACCCGTCGGCCCGCTCACGCGGCATCTCCGCCTTCGTGGTGGAGAAGTCCGACGAGGGCGTCAGCTTCGGCGCGCCGGAGAAGAAGCTCGGCATCAAGGGCTCGCCGACGCGCGAGGTGTACTTCGACAACGTACGCATCCCCGCCGACCGCATCATCGGCGAGGAGGGCACCGGCTTCGCCACCGCCATGAAGACCCTCGACCACACCCGGGTCACCATCGCCGCCCAGGCCATCGGCATCGCGCAGGGCGCGCTCGACTTCGCCCTGGGGTACGCCAAGGAGCGCAAGCAGTTCGGCAAGGCGATCGCCGACTTCCAGGGCCTGCAGTTCATGCTCGCCGACATGGGCATGAAGCTGGAGGCGGCCCGCCAGCTCACCTACGCGGCGGCCGGCAAGAGCGAACGCGGCGACGCCGACCTGACCTACTTCGGCGCGGCCGCGAAGTGCTTCGCCTCCGACGTCGCCATGGAGATCACCACCGACGCGGTCCAGATCCTCGGCGGGTACGGCTACACCCGCGACTACCCGGTCGAGCGCATGATGCGGGACGCCAAGATCACCCAGATCTACGAGGGTACGAACCAGGTGCAGCGCATCGTGATGGCGCGCCAGCTCCTGAAGGGCTGACGGCGCACACTTGAGCAGCTCACGGCGGGGTTGACCATCAATGGTCAGCCCCGCTGCCGTTCCTGCCAGGCCTGCAGGAGTTCGGCGGGGCCGTAGGTGGCGCTCAGGCCGGACGCCGACACGCCACTGCGGCTCACGGCGACCAGCGGGATCGGGTCGTCGGTGATGGCCGTGCGGTGCCTCTGCAGGGCCACCAGATCGTGATCGTCGAAAGCCGAGTTCTCCAGCCATTTGATCGAGCCGAGGAAGAGCAGGCGCTTTGCCACGGGTTCGCGGTCGGCGCCGACGATGTCGATCTCTACGCTGTTGGATCGCGTCCAGTAGGAGCCGATCGCCGGTGCTGCGGGCAGGGCGGTGTCCGGTAGCAGGCGGGCCAGAGACTCCCTGATCAGTGGCTCCACCGCCCGCCCGCGCCATGTGGTCCATCCGGCCTTGACGCGGTTCAGGGTGAGATCGCCCCGCAGGCGTTCGATCTCGGCCAGGTGGGGTGCCACGAAGGTCAGCCAGAAACGTAGGTACGGGTCGGTGACCCGATAGCGTCGTTCCTTCGAGGCCGTGGTGGAGATCGGCAGCTCTGCGGCGACGATGCGCTTGTCCACGAGCACCTGGGCGGCTCGCGTCAACGTCGAATGGGAAATGCCTCCGGCGGCCCGGGCGATGTTCGTGAACGTCCGCTCGCCGCTTCCGATCGCGGACAGGACCGTTCGGCCCATCGCGGAGTCGGGGAATTCCGCGGCCAGAGACCGCTCGGCCGACACCAGAAGTGGCGAGACCGGATTGGCCAGTTCGGCGGCGAGGAACTGCCAGAGATCGGCGCCCGGTCGCCAGCCGGCACAGATCAGCGGGAGGCCGCCGGTGACCAGCGCCGCGTCGAAAGCCTCGGCCGGCTCCAACCGGAGCATCTCGCCGACCTCCGCCGGGTTCAGCGGGCCGAGGATCATCTCTTTGCCACGCTGGTGGAACGGTCTGCCGTAGGAGCCGAGGGCCTCCATCATCGACAGGTCGGATCCGATCAGCACGAGCAGGACCGGTTTGCGGCTCAGCTCACGGTCCCAGGAGCGCTGGAGGATGCCCTCGAAGGCGTCCACCCGATCGATCAGATAAGGCACCTCGTCGATCACCACGACACTCGGCTGATCGTCGGGCAGAATACCGGCGAGCTGACGTAGTGCGGCGCTCCAGTTGCCGGGGGTCGCGTCGTCGAACACCGCTCGTTCCGGCAGTCCGGATGAGCGGACCGCCTCGGTGAACGCCTCCAGCTCGATGTCGGCGGACGCCCCGGACGCGGTGAAGAAGACCGCGGGCACGCCGGCGCGGTCGACGAACGCCTCCACCAGACTGGATTTGCCGATCCGGCGCCGTCCTCGGACGAGAAGGCACTGACCGGGAGAGGGATCATGATCACGGGGCTCGACATCCGCCAACAGGGTGTTGAGCATGGCGAGCTGTTGCTCTCTGCCAACGAACGCGACCAAGGTCTCTCTCCGTTATAGCGTGTGATGGTATCGCCAAAGATACTACCTCCGAGAGAAGTATTGTCAGCGATACGATCTCAGGCCGCGCTTCGATCGGAGCCGCCCTGGCTTCGAACTGGGCAGCCAATCGTCAGAGCCGGTGCTGGGCCCATTTCGGGTGAGACTTTGGCCGGCCGCGAGGACCTCGCCGACGCCGGTATCGGTGCAACCGGTCGTCATCCGGCCGGCCGTCACGGCGACGATCGCCACAACGCGCGCGTACGCCGGCATCGATGTTCTGGTTCGCCGTGCCGGTCCGCATTCACCGGTCTGCTACCCGACGCGGGCGCCGGCCGGGTCGGGCGAGGGGCGCCGCTAGCTGCCCTGCATGTTCTGGACGCACAACGTTGACGAACCAATGACATATCTGAAACATTGAATGCCTTGGCTCGCAAAAACTTGGCAGCGTTACGAAATTTTGCATGAGCGAGCCGGAATTAGTCACCTTCCCCCCTCCCGCTCCCCCTCGGCGTGCGTCCTCGCGCCGGTCCGAACAGGACGGACTCCAATGAAGCCGACAATCCTCAGCCGAAGGCTGGTCAGCGTGGCCCTCGCGGCCGGGCTGGCCGTCTTCGGCCTCTCGCCGGTGGCCGCGCACGCGGCCGGCGGCCCCAACCTCGCGATAGGGAAGGCGGTCACCGCCAGCGGCGCCCTCGGGGCACAGCCGGCGTCCGCCGTCAACGACGGGAACGCGAACTCCTACTGGGAGAGCCCGAACAACGTCTTCCCGCAGTGGGTCCAGGTCGACCTCGGCAGCAGTGTCGCGATCGACCAGGTCAAGCTGAAGCTGCCGCCGGCGTCTGCGTGGGCCACCCGCACGCAGACCCTGAGCGTGCAGGGCAGCACCAACGGCTCGACGTTCAGCACCCTCTCGGCCTCCACCGGCCGCGTCTTCAACCCGGCCACCGGCAACACGGTCACCATCGACTTCACCGCCGCGACGGTCCGGTACGTGCGGGTGCACATCACCGCGAACACCGGCTGGCCGGCCGGACAGCTCTCGGAGCTGGAGATCTACGGCGTGGCCGGTCCGGTCGACCCCGACCCGGATCCCGACCCGGATCCGCCGACCGGCACGAACCTGGCCGGTGGCAAGGCGATCGAGGCGTCGTCGACAACGTTCAACTTCGTGGCGACCAACGCCAACGACGGCAACCTGAACAGCTACTGGGAGTCGGCCGGCTTCCCGTCGACGCTGACCGTGAAGCTCGGCGCCGACGCGAACGTCACCGGCGTCGTGGTCAAGCTGAACCCGGACTCGGCGTGGGGTCCGCGGACGCAGAACATCCAGGTCCAGGGACGGGCCGGGTCAGCCACCGGATTCTCCGAGCTGAAGGCCCGCGCCGACTACGGCTTCAGCCCGTCCGGCAACCAGAACTCGGTGACCATTCCGGTCAGCGGGCGGGCTTCGGACGTACGGCTGCAGATCTTCTCGAACAACGGCGCGCCCGGTGGCCAGGTCGCCGAGCTTCAGGTGATCGGCGCCTGGGCGCCGGCGCCGGACCTGGTCGTCACCTCGACGACGTGGAGCCCGGCGACGCCGGACGAGACGTCGGCGATCACCCTGACCGCCGCCGTCCGTAACGCCGGCACCGTGGCCGCGGCTGCGACCAAGGTGGACTTCAAGCTCGGCGGCACCGTCGTGGCAAGCGCGGATGTCCCCGCGCTCGCCGCCGGAGCCTCGGCCACCGTGACCGGTAACGCCGGTGCCTGGGCGCAGGGCAGCTACACCGTCTCGACGACCGTCGACCCGGCGAACACCGTTGCCGAGTCGAACAACGACAACAACACCTTCACCGCGAGTTCAGCTCTCGTGGTGGGTCAGGCGCCCGGTCCGGACCTGCAGGTCACCGCGATCAACATGACCCCGGCGAACCCGGCGGTCGGTGCGGCGGTCAGCTTCACGGTCGCCGTGCAGAACCGGGGGATCAGCGCCGCGGGCGCCAGCACCACCCGGGTGTCGGTCGGTTCGGCCACGCTGACCGGGGCGACCCCGGCGATCGCGGCCGGCGCCACCACGACCGTGACGATCGGCGGCACCTGGACGGCGACCAGCGGCGGAGCCACCGCCGTCGCGACCGCCGACTCGGCCGGCGTGATCACCGAGACGAACGAGAACAACAACACGCTGTCCCGGTCCATCGTGGTCGGACGCGGCGCCGCGGTGCCGTACGTCTCCTACGAGGCGGAGGCTGCTCGTTACCAGGGCACCCTGCTGCAGGCCGACCCGCTGCGCACGTTCGGGCACACCAACTTCGCCACCGAGTCCTCCGGCCGGCAGTCGGTCCGCCTGAACAGCACCGGTCAGTTCGTGGAGTTCACCTCGACGAACCAGGCCAATTCGATTGTCGTACGCAACTCGGTGCCGGACTCGGCGAGCGGTGGCGGTCAGGACTGGACCATCAGTCTGTACGTCAACGACGTCTTCAACCGGAAGCTGACGCTCAGCTCGCGCAACAGCTGGCTGTACGGCACCAGCGACGACACCGAGTCGCTGTCGAACAGCCCGATGGCCGACGCGCGCCGCCTCTTCGACGAGTCGAACGCGCTGCTCGGCCAGTCGTACCCGGCGGGCACCAGGTTCAAGCTGCAGCGCGACTCGGGCGACTCGGCGGGCTTCTACATCATCGACACGATCGACCTGGAGCAGGTCGCGGGGCCGTCGAGCCAGCCGTCCGGCTGCGTCTCGATCACCAACTACGGCGCGGTGGCCAACGACGGGCTCGACGACACGGCCGCCATCCAGCGTGCCGTGACCGACGACGAGAACGGCGTGATCCCCTGCGTCTGGATCCCGGCCGGTCAGTGGCGCCAGGAGCAGAAGATCCTCTCGCCGGACCCGACCCGTGGACAGTGGAACCAGAAGGGCATCCGCAACGTCGTGATCCGCGGCGCCGGCATGTGGCACTCCCAGCTCTACACGAACACCCAGCCCCACCAGGTGAGCGGCAACATCAACCACCCGCACGAGGGCAACGTCGGCTTCGACATCGACGACAACACCCAGATCTCCGACATCGCGATCTTCGGCAACACGCAGAACCGGGCCAACCGCGGTCACGGCCTCAACGGCCGGTTCGGCAAGAACACGAAGATCAGCAACGTCTGGATCGAGCACGTCAACGTCGGTGCCTGGGTCGGCCGCGACTACTCGGACACGCCCGCCTACTGGAACCCGGGCGACGGCCTCGAGTTCACCGGGATGCGGATCCGCAACACGTTCGCCGACGGCATCAACTTCTCCAACGGCACGCGTAACTCGCGGGTGTTCAACTCCTCGTTCCGGACCACCGGCGACGACGCGCTGGCGATCTGGGCCAACCCGTACGTCAAGGACCAGAACGTCGACATCAACAACAACGACCACTTCCTGAACAACACCGTCCAGCTGCCGTGGCGCGCGAACGGCATCGCCATCTACGGCGGATACAACAACAGCGCACAGAACAATCTCGTGTACGACACGGCGAACTACCCGGGCATCATGCTGGCCACCGACCACAGCCCCCTGCCGTTCTCCGGCACCACGCTGCTGGCCAACAACGGGTTGTACCGCACCGGCGGCGCGTTCTGGAACGAGGACCAGGAGTTCGGCGCGATCACCCTGTTCCCGTCCACGAAGGACATCACCGGCGTCACGATCCGCGACACCGACATCATCGATTCGACCTTCGACGGCATCCAGTTCAAGAACGGTGGCGGCAACATGCCCAACGTCGCCATCACGAACGTACGCATCGACAGGTCCAACAACGGCGCCGGCATCCTGGCGATGAGCGGCGCCCGAGGAAACGCGGTCCTGTCCAACGTCCAGATAACCAACTCGGCCGACGGCAACATCGTCATCCAGCCGGGCTCCCAGTTCACCATCTCCGGTAGCTGATCCACAGGTCACCAGCCGCAGATCTTGTGAGGTTCGGGTCGAGATGACTGCCGAACCTCACAAGATCTGTCGGTGAACACGGACGGTCAGCGGGCGGAGGGCTCGACTGCGGCGATCAGGCGTTCCACGTACCGCCGGAGGTCGTCCCGTTCCGTGTCAGTGAAGGCGTCGGCGATGCGCCGCTCGAGCTCGACGGCCCGCTCGTCGGCCTTGCGCAGCAGCGCCTGCCCGGATCGGGTGAGCCGGGAGACCAGAACCTGACCGTGGTCCTCCGAGCGACGGCGCTCCACGAGCCCGCGCGTCTCCAGGTTGGCCAGCATCGTGGCCATCGTCTGTGGCGTGACCATGCAGCGCCGGGCGAGGTTGGCGCCGGAGATCCCGGGATGCTCGCCGAGCACCAGGAGAGCGCTGTACTGCGGGACGGTCAGGTCGAGGTCACGGAGGACAGCCGTCTTACCGGCGACGACCACCTGCTCGGCACGCTTGACCAGGTTGCCCAGCCGCTGGTCGACCGGAAGTCGCGTAGTCGTCCGCACGTTTCGCCTTCCCCGGCCGGCCCACCTCCCCAGACCTGCGGCCACGCTATCAGGACCCTGATGCGTATTCCGGCTCCGACGGTTTTCACGGAACTACTGTGACCGGTGTTTCCAGTGGTGCAGCGCGACCAGCGGGACGATGCCGATCGGGTACCAGATCATGTCGATCGGATCGAATGCGGTGCCGAGCACGAGCCGGGCCAGGAGGCTGTCCGCGGAGAGCGCCGCCGGGATGCCGGTGAGCTGGAAGAGTTCTGCGCCCCAGCACCAGGTCAGGGCGATCGCGCCGACCGCGAGCGGGGCGAGCCGTGGCGCGAGGACACGCACCCCGGCCCAGGTCATCGAGGCGTACAGGGCGGTTCCGGAGGACTGTTCCACCCAGCTGCCGAGTGGCGCCACCGCCCGGATCGCCAGGGCGGCGACCAGGAAGCCCGCGGCGGCGGCAAGCATGATCAACCGGATTCGCATCCCGATGAGGGTAAGGGTGCGGGCGAAACGGCCGACAGGGACGTGGGGAGGCCCTGCCGGGCCGGAACCACCGCAACGATGCGAAGAAGGGGTACCCGAATGGCCGTCACAGCGAATCTCGACAAGCTCCTCGACAAGAAGTTCGAGGATCTGGATCTGCACGCGCTGCCGAACGCACCGGTCGACGCACTGGCCGGAGTGAGCCGGGCTGACGCCGAGGCGCTTGCCAAGGCGTTCGACGTGAAGACCATCGGAGATCTGGGGCGCAATCCCTACATCAAGGCCGCCGTGTCGATCACGGGCCTGGCCGACGCCAGCAACTGAACCTGGCACAGCTGAATCCGGCACATGGATTACGGGCCGTATCGGGGATCATCCCGATGCGGCCCGGTTCCTCCGCTTCCTAACGTCGAAGCATGAAGCTGCTGCTCAGAGTGCTCGGCGTGATCGTCGCGCTGTATTTCATCGTCCGTGCGGTGGCCGAGCCGTTCGTCATCGACATGACTGACCCCGCCACCTACTCCGGCGACTGGGGCGGGCCAAGCCTGATCGGCGTGCTGGCCGTGCACTGCGGGCCCGGCGTGCTCGCGGCGATGTTCCTCTACGGGTCAGTGGTTCGCTGGCGCACACGCGAGCCCGTATCCTCCGGCCATGAAACACGGCGATGAAACAAGAGTGACGGTACGGGACGTCGCCGCCCGCACCGGCCTGTCCATCGCGACGATCTCGCGGGTGCTGAACGGCCGGGCCAACGTCGCGGCGCACACCCGCGAGCGGGTTCTCGCCGCGATGGGGGAGCTGGGTCAGAAGGCGCCCCGGCGGCGTGGTGAGCGGGCCACCGGGATCTACGTGCGCTGCCCCTACGTGCTCACCGACTACTTCGGGCTGATCGTCTCCGCGGTGGCCGAGGCCCTCGAACCGCACGGCCTGCAGGTGATCCTCAACGCCGGGGTGGCCGCCCAGCGCGAGCACGTGCTCACCACACTGACCGGCCGGCGGGACGTGACCGGGGCGGTGCTGATCCTGCCGCCCGAGCCCGGCGCCGAACTGGCCCGGCTGCGTGATCGCGGCTTCCCGTTCGTGGTGCTCGATCCCCGTACTCCTCCGCCCCGGAATCTTGCCGCGGTCTCCGCGGCGCACTTCGCCGGTGCCCGTCAGCTCACCGCCCACCTGGTCGAACTCGGACATCGGCGGATCGGCATCATCGGTGGGCCGCGTGACTGGCTGGCCTCCGAGAACCGGTTCGCCGGCTACCTGTCGCCGCTGGCCGACGCGCGCGTGCTACCCGCGCCGGAGCTGATCCGGTTCGTTGCCGAGCCCACCACCGAGCTGGGCTACCGCGCCGCCGTCGAGCTGCTGGACCTGCCGGACCGGCCGACCGCGCTGGTGGCGTTCAACGACAAGATGGCGATCGGGGCGCTGCGGGCGGCCGCCGAGCGGGGACTGCGGGTGCCGGATGATCTGTCGGTGGCCGGGTTCGACGACATCGAGCTGGGTCAGGCCTGCCGTCCGATGCTGACCACGGTCCGGCAGCCGCTCGAGGAGATGGGCCGGATGGCGGTGCACCTGCTGCTGCGGATGCTCGGCGGGCACCGTCTCGACGCGCTTCATCTGGAACTCGCCACCGAGCTGGTGGTCCGGGAGTCGACCGGACTGGCGAAAGCCTGACGTGTTTCACGGTTCCGGAACCGGAACACGGCAGTCCGGAACCTCAGCGCATTGACCCGTACAAATTGTTAAAGGTTTCCTTCCTGTTACCTGTCCCCCGCGTAGCAGGAGCCCCACATGAGAAAGACCGCGTTGCTCGCGGCGGCCGTCATCGGCGCCGCCTCGCTGAGCGCACCGGCCTACGCCGCCGGAGAGACCGTCAACGTCTACCTCACCACCACATCGGACAGCGGCGGCCGGACCGTGACCCGTGGCCTGCAGCAACAGGCGAACATCGCCTTCGGCCCGGCCGGCGGCAGCGCCAACCAGACCATCAACGTCGACGAGGGCACCACGTACCAGGTCTTCGAGGGTGGGGGCGCGTCGATCACCGACACCACCGCCTACCTGCTGCGCGGCGGCCCGATCAGCGCCGCCACCCGCGACGCCGTGATGTCGAAACTGTTCAGCCCCACCAACGGCATCGGCCTCTCGTTCGTCCGCAACCCGATCGGCGCCTCCGACCTGTCCCGGCCCGGCAACATCTCGCTCGACGACACCTGCTGCGACCTCAACGACTTCAACACCAACGGCTACGACACCAACGTCCGCCTGCTCACCCAGCAGGCCCGGCAGCTGAACCCGGCACTGCGGGTCAAGGGTGTGCCGTGGAGCGCGCCCGGCTGGATGAAGGACAACGGCCGGATGGACCAGATGGGCTGGCTCAAGTGGGAGCACTACCCCACGTACGCCCAGTACCTGGTCAAATACGTCCAGAGCTACCAGGCCGCCGGTGTGCCGATCAACTACATCTCGGTGCAGAACGAGCCGAACTGCTGCCAGGCCGCCAACCCGACCGCCATGAACTACCCCGGCATGAGCTGGAACCCGTCCGGCCTGGTCGAGTTCACCAAGAACTTCGTCTACCCGGCGTTCCGCGCGGCCGGCATCAACACCAAGGTGCTGATCCACGACTGGAACTACGGCGACTACGCGAACTTCGGGGCGGCCATCCTCGCCGATGCCGGGGTGCGCAACGACCCGCTGTTCGGTGGCATCGCCTGGCACGGCTACTTCGGTGACCCGGTCGTCGGCACCCAGGTCCACGACGTGTACCCGTCGGTGAAACAGTTCAGCACCGAGCACTCGGGCGGCACCTGGATCTCGAACCAGCACAACGAGGACATGGCCGACATCGTCAACTACGCCCGGAACTACAGCAGCAGCCTGGTCAAGTGGAGCCTGGCGCTGAACCAGAACATGGGACCGCACAACGGCGGCTGCGGCACCTGCACCGGACTGATCACCGTGCAGGAGGGCGGCTCCCGGGCCGGGCAGGTCGACTACACCGTCGAGTACTACACGACCGGCCACCTCACCAAGTTCGTCAAGCCGGGCGCGGTGCGGATCGCCTCCAACAACACCGCGGTGCAGAACGTCGCCTGGCGCAACCCGGACGGCTCCAAGGCGCTGATCGCGCACAACGGAGGCACCGGCAGTCAGTCGGTGCGGGTCAACTGGGGCGGTCAGTCCTTCGTGTACACGCTGCCGGCCCGAACCACAGCGACCTTCACCTGGTCCGGAACGTCAGCACCGACCCCCGGCGGGACCATCACCGGCCTGGGCGGCAAATGCGTCGACGTGGCGGGGGCGGTCAACACCAACGGCACGGCCATTCAGCTGTACGGGTGCAACGGCACCGCCGCGCAGCAGTGGAGCCGCCCGGGTGACGGAACGCTGCGCTCGCTGGGCAAATGCCTCGACATCAGCGGCCCGAGCAACGCCGACGGCACGGCCGCGCACCTCTGGGACTGCCACACCGGCACCTCCCAGAAGTGGACGCTCGACAGCTCGCAGCGGCTCGTCAACACGTACTCCGGGAAATGCCTCGACGTGACCGGCAACAGCTCCGCCGACGGCGCCCGCCTGCAGATCTGGACCTGCACCACCGGCGCCAACCAGAAGTGGAACCTCAACTAGAACCGGAAGGCTGACGGGGGCGGGCGCCGTGTGGCGCCCGCCCCCGTCGCGTTCTCAGGACTCGATCGACGGTGGGCGTCGCTGTGCCGGGATCACCGCGGTCGGTTCGGTCGGCAGGTTCAGCGCGGTCGTCTTCTCGTCCGCCGACTCGGTGACTCCGGCGGGCACGGTCTTCTCGTCGGTCTGCTCGGTGACTCCGGCGGGCACGGTCTTCTCGTCGGCCGGCGCTGGCTTCGCCGCCTTGGCCGTGGCCTTTGCCGGGATCAGAAGGGGGCGGGTCATGTCCGGATCGGCGGGCTGGGGTGCGACGGGTTTGGGCGTGGCGGGCTGGGGTGCGGCGGGCTTGGGCGCGGCCAGGCCGAGGCCACTGACGACGGTGGGCTCGTCGGCGCCGAGCGCCAGCACCGTGGTCGGCTCCGACTCGCTGACCGGCACCGGCGGCGTCCTCGGCGCAGCCGGAGGAGCGGGAGGAGCCGTGCGGGGGGTGGCCGGAGCGGCGGGGGACTGCGGCTGGGTCACGAAGACCGTGCGGTCGTTGTTCGTGACGACCTCGGTGCGGTCGTTGCGGCCCAGCGGCTCGGTCCGGTCGGCGTTCGGCACGACGGCGGTGCGATCGGCGGGGGCCGCGCCGCTGTTGATCGCTACGGTCCGGTCGTCGGCGAGCCCTGTGCCCAGGGGGACGGCCCGATCCGCGGGCACCCCGGTGCGGATCACGGTGGTCTGCTCGGCGGCGACCGTGGTGCCGGCCACCTTCGCCGCGCCCCGGAACCGGCCGATCTCACCGATGATCGGCAGCACCGGCGGCTCGTAGCGGGCCCAGCGGCGGGCACTCAGCGCCGTGCCGAGCAGCGGGACCGCCAGCACGGCGGCCAGACCGTAGCCGGGCCGGCTGAGGTCGAAGCCCTCCTTGGCGACCTCCGGCGCCCACAGGGACGCATACGACGCGGGGGCGTTGAACGCCCAGACGGTCACGCCGAGATAGGCGGCGCCGGCCAGCACCGGACCGGCCGGTGAGACCGGTCCCGCGGCGAGGATCGAGAAGAGGATGCCGGAGAAGATCAGCAGCAGGAGCCCGCTGATCGACTCGGCGGCGAAGAAGTCTCTGCCACGGCTGCTCAGGTCGTCGGTGAAACCCACGGCGAGCAGCACCCAGATGCACGGTGCCAGCACCAGTGCGTAAAAGATCGACCTGAGGTGACGCATGATCCGGCACGGTACTCGGCACCGGCAAGAACTACCGTACCGGCTATGGAAGATCTACATCCCGGCCGGCCGACCGACCTGTCCCGGGTCACCCTGAGCCGGATCATGACCGCGGTCGACGTGAACCTCTACGGGACCGTGCACGGCGGCGTGCTGATGAAGTTCGTCGACGACGTGGCCGGTGCGGCGGCGGCCCGGCACAGCGGCGGGACCGTGGTGACCGCGGCGATCGACGAGATCGTCTTCCTGGAGCCGGTTCGTGTGGGTGACCTCGTGCACGCGTACGCCCAGGTCAACTGGACCGGCAGCACCTCGATGGAGATCGGGGTGAAGCTGGCCGCCGAGCGCTGGGACGAGGTGGTCCCGGAGCCGCTGCCGGTGGCCACGGCATACCTGGTCTTCGTGGGTGTGGACTCGGCCGGCAACCCGCGCCGGGTGCCCCCGGTGCTGCCCGCCGACGACGAGGACAAGCGCCGGTTCACCGAGGCGATGATCCGCCGCGACCACCGCCTGGCACGCCGCGCGGCAATCCAGAAGGCACGCGCCGACCACCAGCGGTCAGGCGGCTGATCCGTCGTTAAGGTGTGGTGATGACGACAGGTGAGGTGACGGCGGGCACAGTTCTGTGGGAACCGCCGGCGGACATCCGGGACACCTCCCGGATCGGGCGTTTTCTGACGTGGCTGGAGTCCGAGCGCGGTCTCTCCTTCGCCGGCTATCCGGAACTGTGGGAGTGGTCCGTCACCGACCTGACCGGCTTCTGGGGCGCGATCTGGGACTACTTCGAGGTGGTCGCGCACGAGCCGCCGGCCGCCGTCCTCGCCGACACCGCCATGCCGGGAGCGCGATGGTTCCCCGGAGCCACTCTCAACTACGCCGAGAACGTGCTGCGGATGCCCGGCATCGCCGAGGACGAGACGGTCGTTCTCTCGTACAGCCAAAGTCGTGAACCTCTCACCCTGACCGCCGGTGACCTGCGCGCCGAGGTCCGGAGAGTTCGTGCCGGGCTGAAGGCCCGGGGAGTGGCGAAGGGTGACCGGGTCGCCGCCTACGCGCCGAACATCCCGGAGACCTATGTGCTGATGCTCGCCACCGCGAGTCTCGGCGCGATCTTCTCGTCGTGCGCGCCGGAGTTCGGCACCCGCAGCGTGATCGACCGGTGGAGCCAGATCGAGCCGAAGGTCCTGGTCGCGACGGACGGCTACCGCTACGGCGACAAGGACATCGACCGGAGCGGCGAGATCGCCGCGATCCGGGAGGCCATCCCGTCGATCGAGCACGTGATCACCATCGGATACCTGCACGGCGGCGGCGACTGGGACTCGCTCTCGGGCGACGACCCGCTCGAGTACGAACCGGTGCCGTTCGACCATCCGCTCTACGTCCTCTACAGCTCCGGCACCACCGGCCTGCCCAAGCCGATCGTTCACGGACACGGTGGCATCCTCCTGGAACACCTCAAGATCCTCGCGCTGCACCACGACCTCGGGCCCGGCGACCGGTTCTTCTGGTTCACCACCACCGGCTGGATGATGTGGAACTACCTGGCCAGCGGACCGGCCGTGGGCGCGGCGATCGTGCTCTTCGACGGCAACCCGGGCTGGCCCTCGCTGAACACGCTGTGGGAGCTGGTCGACACCGCCGGGATCACCTACTTCGGTACCTCGGCCCCGTTCCTGCTGGCCTGCCGCAAGGCCGGGATCACGCCGCGGGTCGCGCTCAAGGGCCTCGGCTCGACCGGCGCGCCGCTGCCCACCGAGGGCTGGGGCTGGGTGTACGAGGCGGTCAGCCCGGACGTCCAGCTGACCTCGCTGTCCGGCGGCACCGACGTGTGCACCGGCTTCGTCGGCGGCGCCCCGCTGCTGCCGGTCCGGGCCGGGGTGATCGGCTGCCGCAGCCTCGGCGCCCGGGTCGAGGCGTACGACCCGGAGGGCAAGCCGGTCGTCGGCGAACTCGGCGAGCTGGTGATCACGGCTCCGATGCCGAGCATGCCGGTCGGGTTCTGGAACGACCACGACGGCTCCCGCTACCGCGAGGCCTACTTCGACATCTTCCCCGGCGTCTGGCGGCACGGCGACTGGATCACCATCGACGCGGACGGCGGCTGCGTGATCACCGGCCGCTCCGACGCCACCCTCAACCGGGGCGGGGTACGCCTCGGCACGGCCGAGTTCTACTCCGTGGTCGAGGGACTGCCGGAGGTCGCCGACTCGCTGGTCGTACACCTGGACAAGCCCGACGACCCGAACGGCGAACTGCTGCTCTTCGTGGTGCTCGCCGAGGGCCTGGAACTCGACGACGCGCTGCGCGGGCGCATCGCGGTTGCGTTGCGCGGTTCGCTCTCGCCCCGGCACGTGCCCGACGCCGCCCACCAGGTACGCGCTCTGCCGCGCACCCTCTCCGGCAAGAAGCTGGAGGTGCCCGTGAAGCGGATCCTCACCGGCACCCCGGTGGAGTCGGCGGCGGCCAAGGGCGCCCTGGCCAACCCCGACTCCTTGAACGCCTTCGCCACGCTGTACGCCGAGCGGGTCAGACCAGCGTCAGCGTGACCTTCTCGGTGGCGGCGCGCGCCTCCGTCTTCGACGGGTCCAGGTTGGCACACAGAACGATCGAGGCGCCCACCACCAGCGGGGCCAGCAGCCAGTCCGTGGCCTCCGGATGGGCCGCGGTGTCGATCAGCACCCGTGCGCCGGCCGTGATGCCGAGCTGAGCGGCACGGTCGGCGGCCTCGGCCAGGGCGTCGTGGTGGCTCAGCTCGATCGGGCCGGCCAGGGCGCGGTCGGCGGGGTCGACCGGCGCGCCGCGGAAGTGGTCGCCGTGGTTGCGGACCTCGGTGACGTAGTCGATGTACCCGTCGGGCGGGGTACGCAGCGGCATGGCCAGCGGGAGCAACCCGGTCGCGTACCGGTCGAGGGTGGACCAGCCGGCCGCCCTCTCGACCAGGTCCGGGGTGGTGAAGAGTGCCTCCACCGGCTGCGGGTCGCCGCCCAGGTCGGCCGCCAGCCCGGCCGCCGACACGCCGAGCAGCAGCGCCGCGGTCTGCCAGTGCGGCGGCAGCAGCAGGGCCACCGCGTCGCCGTGGCCCAGGCCCACACCGTCGACCAGCAGGTTCGCGGTCTTCGCCACCCAGTTGTCCAGCGTTGCCCCGGACAGTTCGGTCCGGTCGCCGGTGGCATCGTCGTACCAGGTCAGCAGCGGTGCGGCCGGATCACGCCGGATCGCGTCGCCGAACACCTGGGGGATCGTCGTCTTCATCGCCCCACAGCGTAGGCCGATAACGGAAAGTAGCGGCCACAGAAGGTCCGCAACGATGGAGGTGTCGCGGACACCTCCCTGAAGCGTTCCCGGCGTACCCTCGAACCGTTGGTGGTTCCACGGCCGTAGAGGTAGTTCAGAACCACCGCATCGGTACGTCAGAGACGCCAAGGAGATGCCTCGTGACCCCCGGTCGCCCCCCGCGAGTGCTCGTCGACGCCACCAGTGTCCCCGCCGACCGGGGTGGTGTCGGCAGATACGTCGACGGGCTGCTCGGTGCGCTGGGGCAGCAGAGCCCCGGCCGCGTCGACCTCGCCGTCGTGTCCCAACGATCGGATGCGGAGCGTTACCGCCGCATGCTTCCCGGTGCCGAGGTGATCCCCGGTCCGGCCGCGATCGTGCACCGGCCCGCCCGTCTGGCGTGGGAGCAGACCGGGTTGCCGCTGCTCGCCCAGCAGGTCGGCGCCGACGTGCTGCACTCGCCGTTCTACACGTGCCCGCTGCGGGTGGGATGCCCGGTCACCGTCACGGTGCACGATGCGACCTTCTTCACCGAGCCGGAACATTACGACAGCACCCGCCGTACCTTCTTCCGCAGCGCGATCAAGACGTCACTGCGCCGGGCCGCCCGGGTGATCGTGCCCAGCAAGGCCACCCGTGACGAGCTGATCCGGCTGCTCGACGCCGACCCGACCCGGATCGACGTGGCGTACCACGGCGTCGACCACACGGCCTTCCACGCTCCGACCGACGACGAGAAGGCCCGTGTCCGCGCCCGCCTCGGCCTGGGCGACTCCGGCTACGTCGCGTTCCTCGGTGCCAAGGAGCCCCGCAAGAACGTGCCCAACCTGATCCGCGGCTGGGCCCGGGCGGTCACCGACTGGCCGCGTCCGCCGGCCCTGGTCATCGCCGGTGGTCAGGGGCACGACGACGACATCGATCGTGCGGTGGCAGAGGTCCCACCCCACCTGCGGCTGCTTCGACCAGGCTATCTGCGGTACGCGGACCTGCCCGGCTTCCTCGGCGGCGCCCTCGTCGCCTGCTACCCGTCGTTCGGTGAGGGCTTCGGCCTGCCGATCCTCGAGGCGATGGCCTGCGGCACCCCGGTGCTCACCACGCCCCGCCTCTCGCTGCCGGAGGTCGGCGGTGACGCGGTCGCCTACACGACCGAGGCGCCCGACCGGATCGCCGAAGACCTGGCCGACCTGCTGCACGACGAGGACCGCCGCCGGACCCTCGCCAAGGCCGGCTTCGATCGGGCGAAAGAGTTCACCTGGGAGTCCAGCGCGGAGGTACATGTGACAACGTGGAACCGGGTCGCATCTTGATCATCTACTAAACTCTCCGCGCATGAGCGACCAACAGGCAGTGCTGTACGGAGTCGTGCTGGCCGGGGGCACCGGAACCCGTCTCTGGCCGCTGTCCCGTGCCGGTCATCCGAAGTTTCTTCACCCGCTGACCGGCACCGAGGCCTCCCTTCTGCAAGCCACCGTGGATCGGCTGGACGATCTGACGTCCCCCGATCGGGTGTTCGTGGTGACCGGTGTGGCGCACGCCGCTGCCGTCTCCCGTCAGCTGTCCGCGATGCCCGAGGAGAACGTGCTCGTCGAGCCGTCCCCGCGGGACTCCTGCGCCGCGATCGCCCTGGCCGCCGCAGTGATCGCCCGTCGCGACCCGGAAGCGATCATGGGCTCGTTCGCCTCCGACCACCTGATCGCCGACAAGGCGGCGTTCTCCGAGGTGATCCGGCAGGCCATGGAAGGGGCCGCCCAGGGCCTGCTGATGACCCTCGGCATCACCCCGACCAGACCCGAGACCGGGTACGGCTACCTGCAGTGCGGTGCCGCGGTCGGCGACGGCCCGCTGCTGAAGGTCGAGGAATTCAAGGAGAAGCCGTCGTACGACGTGGCCGAGAGCTACGTGAAGTCCGGCACCTACCTGTGGAACGCCGGCATGTTCGTCTGGCGGGTCGACACCTTCCTGGCCGAGCTGCACCGTCAGCAGCCCCAGCTCGCGGCCGGTGTCAGCCGGATCGCCCAGGCCTGGGGCACAGCCGAGCAGGAGGAGGTCATGGGCGACGTCTGGCCGACGCTGCCGAAGATCTCCGTCGACTACGCGGTGATGGAGGGCGCGGCCGCGGTCGGCCGGGTCGGCACGGTTCCGGGCGACTTCGGCTGGAACGACGTCGGCGACTTCCACACCCTCGGCGAGGTACTGACCGCCGACCAGGCAGGCAACGTGGTGGTGGGGCGCGACAGCTCCGTCGACCTGCCCAACGTCCTGCTGCGGGAGGCCGAGGGCCTCGTCGTCGTCCCGTCCTCGGGCCGGCTGGTCGCCGCGATGGGTGTGCGCAACCTGGTCATCGTCGACACGCCGGACGCCGTCCTGGTCTGCCCGCGCGAGCGTGCCCAGGAGGTCAAGCAGCTGGTCGACCACCTGAAGGAGCTCGGCCAGCACGGCTACATCTAGCGCCCCCGCCCCGCGTCCCGCCGTGCGTGGCGTTGCGTCCTGCCGTGCGTGGCCCCGTGCGTGGCGTTGCGTCCTGCCGTGCGTGGCGTCGCGTCCCGTCGCCTCCCGCCCAGCGTCGCCTCCGCCGCGCTTACTTCGCACCCCTCCCAGATCTTGTGGGTTTGCGGTTGTCCGGGCGGCGGAAGCTCGCAAGATCTGCGGGGGAAGCGGGTGGCGCGCCGCTTGCGCCGCCTGCGCCGCTCGTCTTCCCTCGCGCTGCGCTTTCTGCCGGAGCTTTCCGCGTTCTTGTGGGTTTGTGGTTGTCCGGGCGGCGGTAGGTCGCTAGATCTGCGGGGGAAGCGGGTGGCGCGCCGCTTGCGCCGCCTGCGCCGCTCGTCTTCCCTCGCGCTGCGCTTTCTGCCGGAGCTTTCCGCGTTCTTGTGGGTTTGTGGTTGTCCGGGCGGCGGTAGGTCGCTAGATCTGCGGGGGAAGCGGGTGGCGCGCCGCTTGCGCCGCCTGCGCCGCTCGTCTTCCCTCGCGCTGCGCTTTCTGCCGGAGCTTTCCGCGTTCTTGTGGGTTTGTGGTTGTCCGGGCGGCGGAAGCTCACAAGATTTGTGAAGGGGTGGACGCGTTGCGTCGCCTGCGCCGCGCGCTGGGCGTCGCGCTCCGCTTCGGTCGCCTCCGCCGCGCTTTTCCGCACCTCATACAGATCTTGTGGGGTTGTGGGTTAGTCCGGCGGCGAAGCTCGCAAGATCTGCCCGGGAGCCGGCGTCGCGTCTCCCGCGCCGTCCGTTCGGCCTCCCGCGCCGCCCATTTCACAGCCCATGCCGTCGGTTTCGCCGCCTGCCGCGTTTCCTTCCGGAGCTTCCCGCGATCTTGTGGACTTACGGCTGTCCGCGCGGCGGAAGCCCACAAGATCGCGGAACGGGAACTGGAGCTGGAGCTGGAGCGGAATGGGAGCTGGAGCGGAAACGGGAACGGAAACGGACCCGGGGCAGTAACGGGGCCGGGGCCCCGACTGGGCAAGGGTCGGGGCTGGGGCTGGGGCTGGGGCTGGGGTCGGGAACGGAAACAGGAGCGGGAGAGGACGCGGAACCGGGTGCGGTGAACCCGGGTGCGGTGAACCCGGGTGCGGTGAACCGGGAGCGGAACCGGGTGCGGTGAACCGGGTGCGGAACCGGGTGCGGTGAACCGGGTGCGGAAGCGGGTGCGGTGAATCCGGGTGCGGTGAATCCGGGTGCGGTGAATCCGGGTGCGGTGGAAGCGGGTGCGGTGGGACCCGGCGGCAGAGGGCGAGGCGGGACAGCGAGGCGGGGTCGGCTACTGCAGGCGGGCCAGTGCCGGCGCGATCTGCCGGACCGTTCCCGAGGCCAGCGGTGACGGCAGCGCGTCGGCGTGGAACCACGCCAACTCCGCCGACTCCTCGCTGATCTGCTCCACGCTCCCGGCCGGGGCACGCAGCAGGAAGCGGACGTCGTAGTGCACCGACGGCTCGGCGGGTGCGCCGTCGGCGGCGCCGCAGCGCACCTCGTGGACGTCGATGTCGATCGGGGTCGGGTCGAGGAGCAGACCGGGGATGCCGGACTCCTCGGTCGCCTCGCGGAAGGCGGCCGCGGCCAGCGTCTCGTCACCGGCCTCGCAGTGCCCGCCGAGCTGCATCCACAGGCCGAGCCGGCCGTGCAGGCAGAGCAGGACCCGGCCGTCGTCGCCGACGACCAGGGCGCTGGCGGTGACGTGACCGGCCCGGTGGCCGCGCGTCATCGCGGCCGGGCCGTCGGCCAGCAGGCCGAGGGTGCGCTTGCGGGCCAGCTCAGCCTCGTCGGAGGTGGCGGTCCAGGTGGAGAGGACGTCGACGGCGTTCTCGTACAGGGCGGTCATTCCGATGCTCCAGCCAGGTAGATCAGGGTGACGCCCTCGTCGTCGATCACGGCCTCGGTGGGGACGCCCTCGGCGGCGAGCGCGGCACGCAGTCGGTGGGCCTCGGTGCCGGTGCGGATGAGGGCGGCGGGACCGTCGAGGGCGGGGGTCAGGCGGATGCCGTCGTCGAGGCGGAGGTTCGATGTAAGCAGATCACCGAGGGTGAGTAGCGCGCGGGTCACGGCAGCCAGGCCGGCCGCCGGCAGGCCGCCAGCCGGGTCGACCGCAGGGAGTGCGGTGCCCGGGTCGACCGCTGGGAGGCCGGTAGCCGGGTGGACGGCTGGGTGCGCGGTAGCCGGGTCGGTCGCCGCGCGGATGGCACGCGGGTCGGCCGCTGGGGGTGCGGTAGCCGGGTCGGCCGCCGCGGGGATGGCACCCGGGTCGGCTGTTGGGGGTGCGGCCGGCGGGTCTGCGGCCGGCGGCGTCGCCATGCGGGTGGGAGGAGGGCCCGCCGGGCTGTGGGCGCCGGTAGGTGGGAGTTCCGGGAGCGACGCTGCGGCACGAAGGCCTTCGGCGCGCGCTTCAGCCGTACCCAATCCGAACATGTCTTCCGCGGAATCGCGGATCAGGACCTTGGCGCCGGGCCCGTCGTCCGTGATCAGGCGGGTGTGACCACGGACCACCGCGACCGGTACGCGGTCGCATTTGCCCTTCACCAGCTCCGCCGCGGCGGAGAGCTCGTCGATCACGGCCATCTGGGTGAGGCTCAATTCATTGCCGTACGGGTCGAGCTGCCCCCGATGATCGAGCAGCGCGTCGATGCCCGCGGCGCCGAGCGCCACATCGGTGAGCCCGTTGCGCCACGCGCGGCCCATCGTGTCCGAGATGATCACGGCGACGTCCAGACCGTGTACCCGCAGGTCGGCACGGAGTCGCCGGGCCGACGCGTCCGGGTCCTCGGGCAGTAGCACCAGATGGGTCTTGTCGACGTTCGATGCGTCGATGCCGGCCGCGGCCATCACGAAACCGTGGTGGGTCTGCACGATCGCTGTGGGGCCGCGGCGGGCCACCACCCGGGCGGTCTCGGAGGCCAGCACGCGCTGACGGGCCTCCTCGCGCTCGGGACCGCCGGCGGGGACCTCGACGAGCCGCCCCTCCGCCTTCGAGACGATCTTGCTGGTCACTACGAGCACGTCACCGTCGGTGATCCAGGGCGCCGCGTTGACGATCAGCCGGGCCAGGTCGTCGCCGGCCGTGATGTCGCCGATCCCGCGGACCGGGAGGATCTCCAGGCCGTCGATCATCGGGCCAGCTCCAGCGCGTCGGCCACCATCCGGGCTGTGGCGGCCTCGTCGCGCATCCACAGCGGGACCGCCCGGGTGCGGACACCGGGCACCTCGGCTCCCTCGTCGGAGGTGTCGACCAGCCAGGCGTCCAGCAGACCGCCCTCGGCGCGTGGGCCGTACATGCGGCCGACGCCGCCGGCGCTCACCTCGACCTCCAGGGTGGCCAGGCACTTGTCGGCCATGCCGCGGACCGGTGAGCCGCCGATGATCGGTGACACACCCACCACGGGCGCCGGACCGGCCGTCACGGCCTCCCTCAGCGCCGGGACGGCCAGGATCGGCGCGATGCTGACCACCGGGTTGCTCGGGGCGACCAGGACCACGTCAGCCCCCGCGATCGCGTCGAGGACACCGGCCGCCGGCTTTGCGGCGTCGGCGCCGCGGAAGACGAAGTTGTGCGTCGGCACCTCGCCGCGGTGGCGGACCCACCACTCCTGGAAGTGGATGGCCTTCCGCTCGCCGTCGACGTCCACCACGACGTGCGTCTCCAGCCGGTCGTCGGTGGCCGGCAGCATCGTGATGCCGGGCTGCCAGCGCTCGCAGAGGGCCGCGGTGACCGCGGAGAGCGGGTAGCCGGCGTTCAGCATGGTGGTGCGCACCAGGTGGGTGGCGGTGTCGGAGTCGCCGAGTCCGAACCAGGACGGCTCCACGCCGTACTTCGCCAGCTCCTCCTTGACGACCCAGGTCTCGCCGACCCGCCCCCAGCCGCGTTCCGGGTCGGCGGCGCCGCCCAGCGTGTACATGACGCTGTCCAGGTCGGGACAGATCTGAAGGCCGTGCATGCGCACGTCGTCGCCGACATTGACGATCGCCGTGACGTCGGCACCGATGGAGCGGGCGTGCGCGCGCACGCCGACGAGGAAACGGGCACCGCCGATGCCCCCGGTCAGGACCACGATCCGCATTCCCTCATCCTCGCGCACCCGCGCCGCAGGGACGGTTGCCGGGTACCGGTTTACTCTGAGCCGTCTGGCGAACGAACAGAACGAAGAGCCGTCCGGCGAAACGAAGAGCCGTCTGGCGAACGAACCGCACCGGGAGCAACCGTGACCACACCATCGCAGCCTCAGCCGGCCGCTGAGAAGCCCATCGGGCAGTACCTGCGGCCTCTGCGCGACCTGGCCGCCTACGCCCTGATCGCGGCGCCGGCCGTGTTCCTCTTCGTGGCTGTGATCAGCCTCTTCGGGGAGGATTTCACCGCGCGGACGCGAAGCAGCTTCGGCTCCTTCGTCAGCACGGAGACGATTTTCTTCCCGCTCGCCGCCGTGATCCTGGCGCTCGGTGTCAAGCCGGTGCACCCGAAGGCGAAGCTCATCACCATGGTCGCGCTGGGGGAGTACGCCGTGGCGTCCTTCTTCGGAGTGATCTTCGGCCTGCTCTTCGGGGTGAGCGGGATCGCGGCCATCGACGCGGCGGCGGCGTTCAACGCGCTGCTCGTCCGGGTCGCCTGGCTGGCGGTGCTCGGCCTGGCGGCGTACGCGGTGCTGCAGGTCTGGCTCGGGGTCTACCCCCGTCCGGCCCAGCAGCCGGGCGTCTACGGCCAGCCGCAGCCGCAGCCGTACCAGTACGGCCCACCGCCCGGCTACGGCCAGCAGCAGCCCTATGGCGCCCCGCCGCCGGGTCCGGTACCCCCGGGCACCCCGATGCCGCCGCCGGTCGCCACGCAGCCGTTCAGTGCGCCTCCCGCGACCTATGGGCAGGGCTCTGCCTCGCCGTACGGGCACTACCCCGCCGTTCCGACGCCTCCGCCGCCGCCCGGCTGGGGTGCTACGCCGCCTCCGCCGCCCTCGTCCGCGCCGCCGGCCGTTCCGTTCGCCGAGCCGACACAGCCGGTGCCGCCGCCGCCCGCCGACCGCACCGAGGTGCTGCCCGAGGACCGGCCCGGGTTCGGCCCGGCCGATCAGGATCCGCCCCGCAGCTGACCCGCCCGGGCCCGGAACGTGTCATGTGACACGATTCCGGGCCCGTGACCATAGCAGCAGCCGAAACGATTCCGGCCTAGGCTGCTTTGCGTGGTAGAGGTCAACGTGGAACCGGTACCGACCGAGGCGAGCATCCGCCGCGCACTGCGCCGCGCCGCTGACGGAAAAGCGATCGACGTCGACGAGGCGACCGCGCTGCTCGCGGCGAGCGGCGAACAATTCGACGAGCTGCTGGCGATCGCCGGCGGCATCCGGGACGCCGGACTGCGCGAGGCCGGGCGGCCGGGCGTGGTCACGTACTCCCGCAAGGTTTTCATTCCCCTGACCCGGCTCTGCCGGGATCGATGCCACTACTGCACGTTCGCCACCGTGCCGCACAAGCTGCCGGCGCCGTTCCTCGAGCGTGACGAGGTCCTGGAGATCGCCCGTCAGGGTGCTGCCCAGGGCTGCAAGGAGGCGCTGTTCACTCTCGGCGACCGGCCGGAGGAGCGCTGGCCCGCCGCCCGGCAGTGGCTCGACGAGCGGGGGTACGACTCCACCCTCGACTACGTGCGCGCCTGCGCCATTGCCGTGCTCGAGGAGACCGGCCTGCTGCCGCACCTCAACCCGGGCGTGATGAGCTGGGCCGAGCTGCAGCGGCTCAAGCCGGTGGCGCCCAGCATGGGCATGATGCTCGAGACCACCGCCACCCGGCTGTGGTCGGAGAAGGGCGGACCGCACTACGGCTCGCCCGACAAGGAGCCCGCGGTCCGGCTGCGGGTCCTCGACGACGCCGGCCGGGTCGGTGTGCCGTTCACCACCGGCATCCTGATCGGCATCGGGGAGAACCTGACCGAGCGGGTCGACTCGCTGTTCGCGATCCGGCGGGTGAGCCGTGAGTTCGGGCACATCCAAGAGGTGATCGTGCAGAACTTCCGCGCCAAGCCGGACACGGCGATGCGCGGGATGCCCGACGCGGAGCTGCGCGAGCTGGCCGCCACGGTTGCCGTGGCGCGCATCATCATGGGACCGCGAGCCCGGATCCAGGCCCCGCCGAACCTCATCGACGACGAGTTCTCGCTGCTCCTGCGGGCCGGGATCGACGATTGGGGCGGCGTATCCCCGGTGACACCCGATCACGTGAATCCCGAGCGCCCGTGGCCGCAGATCGATCTGTTGTCCGAAATGTCGGCCAGGGAAGGGTTCGAGCTCCGGGAAAGACTCACGATTTATCCGGAGTACGTCCGGCGGGGTGACGAGGGCTGGCTCGACCCCCGGCTGAAAGCTCACGTGTCCGCGCTCTCCACCGCCGACGGGCTCGGCGCCGATGTGCTACCCACCGGCCTGCCCTGGCAGGAGCCGGACGACGCGTTCGGCACCGGCCGCACCGACCTGCACGCGAGCATCGACACCGAGGGCCGCACCGAGGACCGCCGGTCCGACTTCGATCACGTCTACGGCGACTGGGACGAGGTGGCCGCGCACGTCAAGAGCGCTCCGGCGAGCATGCCGACCGATGTCGTCGCCGCGCTCAAGCTGGCCTCCGAGGACCCCGGCGCGCTTCTGCTGGAGAAGAACGAGGACAAGACGATGGCGTTGTTCAACGCTGACGGCCCGGCCCTCGACGAGCTTGCCCGGATCGCCGACGACCTGCGGAAGTCGGTCAACGGCGACGACATCACGTACGTGGTGAACCGCAACATCAACTTCTCGAACGTCTGCTACGTCGGCTGCCGGTTCTGCGCGTTCGCCCAGCGTGAGAAGGACGCCGACGCGTACCGGCTCTCCGTCGAGCAGGTCGCCGACCGGGCCGAGGAGGCGTGGCGGGACGGCGCATCCGAGGTCTGCATGCAGGGTGGCATCGACCCCAAGATGCCCGTCACGGCGTACGCCGATCTGGTTCGTGCCGTGAAGCGACGCGTGCCCGGGATGCACGTCCACGCGTACTCCCCGATGGAGATCGTCACCGCCTCGGCGAAGGCCGGTGTCTCGTTGCGGGAGTGGCTGACCGAGCTCAAGGAGGCGGGGCTCGGCACCATCCCCGGCACCGCGGCCGAGATCCTCGACGACGACGTGCGCTGGGTGCTCACCAAGGGCAAGCTGCCGGCGTCCGCCTGGGTCGACGTGGTGACCACGGCCCATCAGGTCGGGATCAGATCAAGTTCGACCATGATGTACGGCCATGTCGACCACCCGCGTCAATGGCTGGGCCACTTCCGGGTGCTCGCCGGCATCCAGGACGTGACCGGCGGGTTCACCGAGTTCGTGGGGCTTCCGTTCGTCCACACCAACGCGCCGATCTATCTGGCCGGCATCGCCCGGCCGGGTCCGACCTGGAGGGAGAACCGGGTCGTGCACGCGATGGCCCGGGTGCTGCTGCACGGCCGGATCGACAACATCCAGTGCTCCTGGGTGAAACTCGGCGACGAGGGAACGCGAGTGATGCTCAACGGTGGTTGCAACGACCTCGGGGGCACCCTTATGGAGGAAACGATTTCGCGGATGGCTGGTTCCGAACACGGGTCCGCCAGGACGGTCGCGGAGTTGAAAGAGCTGGCGGCGGCCGCGGGACGTCCGGCTGTGGAACGGACCACGGTGTACGGACGACGCTGACGATCTTCATTCACTGTGGTGGGCGGGTTGACGGGAGATCACCCCGGGCATGATCCATTCGGCGGACCCGGGTCGGGGGACCCGGTGCCGCTAGATTACAAAACGGGTTAAATTGGACGCGAAGGCAGGGCTTCGCGTTACCTTCCGGTGGCTTGAAGCGATAGGGCTGCAACGGCCCCGTGATCCGTTCTCACACGTGCGGTAAACGGGGCCATTTAGCAGGTTCGGCTTGACGACGCACGTCTTACACGCGTGTAATTTTGGTGGGGTTGTGGGGACGATGTGGCACAAAGGCGTCGTACCCACAAAAACACGCCGCGTGCGTGGGGGGTCAGCGCTGGCTTCATGCCGGCGCGGAATTTGGAGGCACGCCGATGGAAACGACGCAGGTTGAAGGGGTAGACCTGCTCGGGGACGCGCCCGAGTGGCAGGAACGGGCACTGTGTTCACAGACCGATCCCGAAGCGTTCTTCCCTGAAAAAGGTGGTTCGACGCGCGAGGCGAAGCGCATCTGCGGCCGCTGTGATGTGAAGGCCGACTGTCTGGAGTACGCACTCGGCCATGACGAACGTTTCGGCATCTGGGGTGGACTGTCCGAACGTGAACGTCGCAAGTTGAAGCGGCGGGTCGCCTAAGCCAACTCGTCGGGATCCACTCCGAGCAGGTTGGCAACCTGCTCGATGATCACATCGTGGACGAGGTCGGCGAGGTCCTCCCGATCCATCGCCCGGAACTCCAGCGGGCGCCGGTACAGCACGATCCGCGGCGGCAGCTCATGCCGCCCCGGACGGCCCGGCAGCAGCCGGGCCAGGGGTACCTCGCCGTCCTCGAGCACGTCCGAGTCGTAGACGTTCAGCTCCGGCGGCACATCCTCGACCGCGAACTCCACGCCGGCCAGTTCTTTGGCATAGCGGCGTTCCAGGCTCTCGACGGTGTCCAGCACCAGGTCGTCGAAGATCTCCGCCTTCGTGCGGGCCAGCGGCACGGTCGCCGGCACCAGACGGCCACGCAGGCCGCGCCCGTGCCGGTCCCGGCGCGCGGGATGCCCCGGACCGGGCTTGCGCGTCGCCTTGCCGTCCGTGCGGCGGCGTTCGGGGCTGGTGGTCACGCGGCCAGCGTATCCCCACCGGGGCGACAGACGTGGTCAGCCCGTTCTCATCGTGTGTCCGCGCCGTTAATTCCCTCCGACGAGGCGGCGTGTTCAACGAACATCGCCGAATCGTGATACGCCCCGGTCGGCGTGTCGCGAGGCAACACGACCCAGAATCGCGAACGGGGAGATAAGTTGCCGCCGTGAGGTCACCACGGCGCTGCTCCCGGAACGGCTGTCCCCGACAGGCGGTCGCCACGCTGACCTACGTCTACGGCGACTCCACGGCGGTCGTCGGCCCCCTCGCCGCGTTCGCCGAACCCCACACGTACGACCTGTGCGAAACGCACGCCCGCAGCCTCACCGCCCCGCGAGGCTGGGAACTGGTCCGCCACGACGGCGACTTCGCACCCCCACCCCCCACCACCGACGATCTCGTCGCCCTCGCCGAGGCCGTCCGCGAGGCCGCCCGTCCACTCACCCCGCGCCCGGACGAGACCGACCACACTCCGGGACACCAGACCGGCCGGCGAGGCCACCTCCGGGTGATTCCGCCCTCCCACTGAGGCCCGGCAACTGGGTCTCACCACTGTCTCGGCAGCCGCCCGCACCCCCACCTTCGCGTCGGCTCACGGTTTGCGGCGGGCTTGCGGTTCGCGTCGTCTCAACCCCTCGCTGCGGTACGGCCGACGCGTTTCCAGCCGCACCCGCACACCCTCGCGGCCATGGCGACCGACGCCGGGCGTGGCCGGTTCTTGCGTGGCGACTTGTGGCGCGCCGGTGGGCGCAGGTCACCACGTCGCGTCGGGGTGGGGGCTGTGTGGTGAGTTGCGGCGCGCCGGTGGGCGCAGGTCACCACGTCGCGTCGGAGTGAGGGCTGTGTGGTGACTTGTGGCGCGCCGGTGGGCGCAGGTCACCACGTCGCGTCGGAGTGAGGGCTGTGTGGTGAGTTGCGGCGCGCCGGTGGGCGCAGGTCACCACGTCGCGTCGAGGTGGGGGCTGTGTGGTGACTTGTGGCGCGCCGGTGGGCGCAGGTCACCACGTCGCGTCGAGGTGGGGGCTGTGTGGTGAGTTGCGGCGCGCCGGTGGGCGTAGGTCACCACGCAAGCGGGTTTGGGCGGCGGTGGCGTGACCCCCGCGATCGGGGATGCGCCGTAGGCCGCCACGCCAGGAGTGTCAGACGAGGGCGACCAGTTGGAAGCGCTTGCGCAGGTACGGCAGCAGGACCCGGTAGGCGTCGATGGTGGCCGGCTGGGCGTAGTCGTGGGAGAGGACGATCGCGCCGGGCCCGGTGTGCTTCTTGACGATCCGGATGATCTTGTTTTTGTGGGCCTCGCGGGAGACGCCGGGAGCCTGCTCCCAGTCGCGCGGGTCGACCTTCCAGTAGATCGAGTGCATGCCGAGCTCGGCGGAGATCTTGACCATCCTCGGCGTGAAGTTGCCGCCGGGGGCCCGCATGTAGCGGATCTTGGCGTTCGGCACGGCGGCCCGGATGGCGGCGTTGCACCGCTCCAGGTCGGCGCGGATCGCGTGGTTCGACCGCTTGCCGAGCTTGAGGTCGTGGTTCCAGGAGTGGTTGCAGAAGCTGTGCCCACCCGAGGCGATCGCCTTGACCAGCTCGGGGTGCCGCCGCGCCTCGGTGCCGACCAGGCAGAACGTGGCCTTCACCTTCTCCTTGGCGAGGAGCTTGAGCAGCTTCGGCGTGAGGTCGGGGTCGGGCCCGTCGTCGAAGGTCAGGGCGACGCCCTTGGTGCCGGTCACCAGCAAGCTCCCGGCCGGTCCGGTCCGGCCCTTCGGCTTGGTGCTGATCTGGGCGATCGACGTGTTCTCGGTGCGTGGCGTCGTCGGCGACGGGGACGGCTTGGCGGTCGGCGCCGATGCCGGCGCGGAGGCGGCGGCGGAGACCGGCGCGCTGGGTGAGGGTGGGACCGAGGAGGCCTGCGGCTGCGCGGTGGTGGTTGCCGCGGTCGCCTGGCCGATGAGACCCGTCATGATCAGTACGACGCTGATCGCGAGAGCCTTCCGGGTATGCGACAGCCGTATCAAGGAGACCTCCCCGGGGTCGATGTGCGAGTGCCGAGGATGCCTCGGATCGTCGCTGATCGCTAATCGATGTGGTTGATTGGCGCGAAACCGGTAATGCGTCAAGTTTCGCCCGAAGCCGATCGCTCGTCACCGATGGGGTGCGGTCAAGGGGGTAAATGTCCGAAAGGTCTACACGGCCAGGGGCGGGGTCGGCATGACCCCGCCCCTCGAACGGATTAGCCCAGTTCTGCCAGCTCAGCCTCGGTGAGGAGGCGGGAGCGGATGAGGAACCGGACGCCCTCGGGCGCCTCCAGCGAGAAGCCGGAGCCGCGACCGGGGACCACGTCCACCGTCAAATGTGTGTGCTTCCACAATGCGAACTGCGAGGCCGACATCCAGAACGTGATGGGCTCCGGCACCCCCTCGATCGCCAGAGACTGCAAGAGCACGTCGGATCCGCCGGTACGGAACTCGCCTTCGAGGTAACACATCGGCGAGCTGCCGTCGCAGCAGCCGCCGGACTGGTGGAACATCAGTGGGCCGTGCTGTCCCCGCAGCTGCCGCATCATGTCGGCAGCCGCAGGGGTCACGTCGACTCGGGTGGCGGCCATGTCTAGAAGAAGCCGAGAGCCTTGGGGGAGTAGCTGACCAGGAGGTTCTTCGTCTGCTGGTAGTGGTCGAGCATCATCCGGTGGTTCTCCCGGCCGATGCCGGACTGCTTGTAGCCACCGAACGCGGCATGCGCCGGGTAGAGGTGGTAGCAGTTCGTCCACACCCGGCCCGCCTTGATCGCGCGTCCGGCCCGGTACGCCTGGTTGCCGTCCCGCGTCCATACGCCGGCGCCCAGCCCGTACAGCGTGTCGTTTGCGATCTTGATGGCGTCGTCGAAGTCGCCGAACGGCGTCACCGAGACCACCGGCCCGAAGATCTCCTCCTGGAAGATCCGCATGTTGTTGCGGCCCTCGAAGATCGTCGGCTGCACGTAGTACCCACCGGCCAGGTCGCCGGGCATCTCCGCCTTGGCGCCGCCGACCAGGGCCCGCGCGCCCTCCTGCCGGCCGATGTCGAGGTACGAGAGGATCTTCTCTAGCTGGTCGTTGGAGGCCTGCGCGCCCACCTGGGTGTCGGTGTCGAGCGGGTTGCCCTGCTTCAGGTTCTCCACCCGCTTCACGCCGGCGGCCAGGAAGTCCGAGTAGTGGCCCTGCTGGATCAGCGCACGGGACGGGCAGGTGCACACCTCGCCCTGGTTGAGCGCAAACATCGCGAAGCCCTCGAGCGCCTTGTCGAAGAAGTCGTCGTCGGCCCGGCTGACGTCCTCGAAGAAGATGTTCGGGCTCTTGCCGCCGAGCTCCAGGGTGACCGGGATCAGGTTCTCGGAGGCGTACTGCATGATCAGGCGACCGGTGGTGGTCTCGCCGGTGAACGCGACCTTGGCCACCCGGTTCGAGCTGGCCAGCGGCTTGCCGGCCTCGACGCCGAAGCCGTTGACGATGTTGACGACACCGGCCGGGATCAGGTCGCCGATCAGCGAGAACAGGTAGTGGATCGAGGCCGGGGTCTGCTCGGCCGGCTTGAGCACGACCGCGTTGCCGGCGGCCAGCGCGGGTGCCAGCTTCCAGACCGCCATCAGGATCGGGAAGTTCCACGGGATGATCTGCGCGACCACGCCGAGCGGCTCGTGGAAGTGGTAGGCGACGGTGTCCTCGTCCAGCTCGCCCGCGGTGCCCTCCTGCGCGCGGATGGCGCCGGCGAAGTAGCGGAAGTGGTCGATCGCGAGCGGGATGTCGGCCGCGAGCGTCTCCCGTACCGCCTTGCCGTTCTCCCAGGCCTCGGCGACGGCGAGCTTCTCGAGGTTCTGCTCCATCCGGTCGGCGATCCGGTTGAGGATGTTGGCGCGCTCGGTGGGCGAGGTGCGGCCCCAGCCGGGTGCGGCGGCGTGTGCCGCGTCCAGGGCCTTCTCCACGTCCTCGGCCGTGCCGCGGGCGACCTCGGTGAAGATCTGACCGGTGACCGGGGACGGGTTGGTGAAGTACTGGCCCTTGGCCGGCGGGACGTATTCGCCACCGATGTAGTGGTCGTAACGGGACTGGTAGCTGACGATCGAGCCTTCAGAACCGGGCGGGGTGTAGATGGTCACGGTCTCGCCTCCTCATTTGAGGCGGACCCTAGTTACGCCCACGTTGCAGGAACGTTGCACGCGTATTCGCGGGTCAGTGCGGCGACCCGGCGTGCCGCGACCGGGTCGGCCGGGGCGAGCGCCGCGTAGGCCTCCCACATCTCCAGGTCGTCGGCGCCCCACGGCCGGTTCAGCCACGTCTGCAGCAGACTCCGGTCGCCTTCGGCGAGCACGGCGGCGCGCAGGCGGTCGTCCAGGCGGCGGCGCAGCCGCGCGATCCCGGGGGCGTCCGATCCGGGCAACAACCCTCCCGGGTACGCGGTGAGCGCGTCCGCCGTGCGCCCCTGCTCCAGCAGCCGGCCCACCAGGCCCGCGTCCACCTCCACGTCGGCGCGCAGCCGGTAGGGCCGGGAGTCGAGCAGTTCCGGGCCGAGGATGCGGCGCAGGCGGGACAGTTCGGCGCGAACCGTAACCGGGTTCACGTCGTCGCCGTACAGGTCGAAGCCGAGCTGGTCGCCGGTGCGCCCCTCCGGATGCACGGTGAGCAGCACGAGCAGCTCCGAGTGCCGCCGGCCGAGCCGGATGCTGCGGCCGTCGAACGCGAGCACGGCCTCGTCCCGGCCGAGTGCCGCGACGTGCGGTTTCCGGGGGACCTTCACGACCCCACGCAGGTACGCCTCCGCGGCGAGCGCGGTCGCGCGGACCAGGGCCAGGCTGTGAGGGTTGGCGAGGTGATCGCCACCGGTGACGTCGATGGCCCCGAGCAGCCGTCCGGTGCCCGGATCGTGCACCGGGGCCGCCGCGCACGTCCACCGCTGCACCGGATGGCTGAAGTGCTCGGTCGCGAAGATCTGCAGCGCGTGGTCGACGGCGAGCGCGGTGCCGGGCGCGTTCGTCCCGGCGTGCGACTCGTCCCAGCGCGCACCCGGCACGAAGTTCATCGAGGCGGCGCCGCGCAGCGTGGCAGGGTGCCCCTCGACCCAGAGCAGGCGCCCGTGCGCGTCGCAGACCGCCATCATGTGGTCGCCGTCCTCGGCCAGTCCGCCGAGCAGGTCACGGAAGATCGGCATGACCTGAGCGAGCGGGTGCGCCGACCGGTAGGCCTCCAGGTCGTCGTCGGCCAGCTCGATCGGCGGGGTGTCGTCGGCCTTGACGAAGGCCGCCGAGCGGAGCCAGGAGTCGGCGACGACGGAGCGCATGTGTCCGGGCCTGCGCTCGCCGGCCAGGAATCTCTCGTGGGCGCGGCCGACCTGACGGATCCGTTCGGCCGGATCGTCTCCAGGGGTCAGAGCAAGCCACGGGTTCACCGGCAGCACCTCCTGCCCCATCGTGACCCGCGTCACCGCAAGAGACAACAGTAACTATTGTTCGGGCGTGCAGCCGTGGCCCCGTACCGAGGAAGAAGCCCTTGCCGTCCAGGACGATCTCCGGTCCCGTGTCGTCTCCGGGAACGGCCCCCTGGCTCCGGCGACCGTGGCGGGGCTGGACGTGGCCTACTCGGAGGACGACGACCGGCTCGCCGCCGCGGTCGTGGTGCTGAACACCGCCGACCTCTCGGTCGCCGACACCGCCGTGGTCCGCGGGCGGCCCGCGTTCCCGTACATCCCCGGCCTGTTCGCCTTCCGTGAGGTGCCCGCGCTGATGGACGCCCTCGATCGGCTGACCGTGCGCCCCGATGTGCTGATCTGTGACGGGCACGGGCTGGCGCACCCGCGCCGGTTCGGTCTCGCCGCGCATCTGGGCGTGCTGACCGATCTCCCGGCGTTCGGCGTCGGGAAGACCCGGCTGGTGGGAGACTGGGAGCCGGTCGGCGAGCCGCGGGGTGCCCGCTCGGCTCTGGTCGACGCGGGGGAGACGGTCGGAGCCGTCCTGCGTACCCAGGCCGGGGTGAAGCCGGTCTTCGTCTCGGTGGGGCACCGGATCGGCCTGGAACCGGCCTGTGAGCTGACACTCCGGCTGGCCCCGCGCTATCGGCTGCCCGAGACGACGAGGGCCGCGGACCGTCTGTGCAGGGATGGGCTGAGATGACGGACCGGTCCCGCGGTTGAAACCTGGGGGTACCCGACACTCCGTTACCCTCGGGCCAAAGGGGACTTTCTTTCAGGGGTGAGCAGTGTCTGATCTGTCGCAGATCATCAAGGCGTACGACGTACGGGGAACCGTCCCGGACCAGTTCAACGAGACGGTGGCCCGGGCGATCGGCACGGCGTTCGTCGAGATGCTGCGCGAGTCCGGCGACCAGCCGGATCAGATCGTGATCGGCCACGACATGCGCGAGTCCGGTCCCGGCCTGGCCGCCGCCTTCGCCCGCGGGGTGAACGCGGCCGGCACCGCCGTGATCAACATCGGGCTCGCCTCGACCGATCAGCTCTACTACGCCTCCGGCGCGCTGAACCTGCCCGGCGCGATGTTCACCGCGAGCCACAATCCCGCCCAGTACAACGGCATCAAGCTGTGCCGCGCCGGCGCCCGCCCGGTGGGCCAGGACAGTGGCCTGGTCGTGGTCCGGCAGCGCGCCCAGCAGCTGCTCGCCGACCTGAACGCGGAGGCCGACGGCCCGGTCCGGGTCGAGCAGCGTGACGTCCTCAAGGACTACGCGGCCCACCTGCGGTCGCTGGTCGACCTGTCCGGCATCCGGCCGCTGCGGGTCATCGTGGACGCGGGCAACGGCATGGGCGGCTACACCGTCCCGGCCGTTCTCGGCGACCAGGTGCTCCCGGCCCTGCCGCTGACCATCACGCCGCTCTTCTTCGAGCTGGACGGCTCGTTCCCCAACCACGAGGCCAACCCGCTGGACCCGGCGAACCTGGTCGACCTGCAGAAGGCCGTCCGCGAGCAGGGAGCCGACATCGGCCTGGCCTTCGACGGCGACGCCGACCGCTGCTTCGTGATCGACGAGAACGGAGACCCGGTCTCGCCGTCCGCGATCACCGCGCTGGTCGCGACCCGCGAGCTGGCGAAGTTCCCGGGCAGCACGATCATTCACAACCTGATCACCTCGGCCGCGGTGCCCGAGATCATCACCGAGAACGGGGGCAAGCCGGTACGCAGCCGGGTCGGCCACTCGTTCATCAAGGCCGAGATGGCGTCGACCAACGCGGTCTTCGGCGGCGAGCACTCGGCGCACTACTACTTCCGTGACTTCTGGTTCGCCGACACCGGCATGCTCGCCGCCATGCACGTGCTCGCCGCGTTCGGCGGGCAGCCGCTGCCGCTGTCCGAGTTCGCCGCCGAGTACGAGCGTTACTCCGCCTCCGGTGAGATCAATTCCACGGTGACCGACGTGCCCGCGAAGATCGCCGCGGTCCGGGACGCGTTCCCGGGCGCCGCGGTGGACGAGCTGGACGGCATGACCGTGCAGGTCGGCGGCGGTGCGTGGTTCAACCTGCGTGCGTCCAACACGGAGCCGTTGCTGCGCCTCAACGTGGAGGCTCCCGACGCGGATCGGATGGCGGAACTGCGTGACGAGGTTCTGGCCATCGTTCGTGGATAGGATCGCGTCGACCCAGTTCTTTCGCGGCGATTAGGAGTACGTCGGTGGCGCTCGATCAGCAGTTGCTGGAGATTCTGGCCTGCCCGGACACGCATCACGCGCCTCTCGAGTACGACGCGGGCGCGCAGACGCTGACGTGCACCGAGTGCGGCCGGATCTTCGAGATCCGGGACGACATCCCGATCCTGCTCCTCGACGAGGCGCGCGAGCCCGGCTCGGCGGCCGCCACGGCCGACACCGCCCCGGCCGCCGCCCCGGCCGCCGCCACCTCGGCGGCCCCGGCCGGCGCTTCGTCGCCCTCGGCCGGGCCGCTCGGCAACGGGTCGGTGGAGAAGCCGGCCGACTCGGACTCCGGCTCCGCCTCGGACTCCGGCTCCGCCTCGGACTCCGGCTCCGCCTCGGACTCCGGCTCCGCCTCGGACTCCGGCTCCGGCTCCGCCTCGGGCTCCGCCTCGGGCTCCGCCTCGGGCTCCGGCTCCGCCTCGGGCTCCGGCTCCGCCTCGGGCTCCGGCTCCGCCTCGGGCTCGGGCTCGGACTCGGCTGTTGAGGAGGGCAAGTGATGGCCGGCCCACGGAACGGCTCCGCGGGGGTCAACGGACACCGCATCGCCGACGAGTCGCTGCTCAACGACGAGAAGTCGATGCTCGACAACGACCCGGGCGGCATGCTGCGGGCCACGGCTTCGGCCGGCGCCCAGGTCCGCGAGTCCGCGGCGCTGGCCGCCGAGGTCGACCTCAGCATGCTCGCCGACGAGGGCCGCCCGCGTGCCGTCGTCGTCGCCGGTATCGGCACGGCCGGGCTCACCGGCAGCATCCTGTCCACCGTGGCCGGGCCCCGCTGTCCGGTACCGATCATCGGCCACCGCAGCGCCGGCGTGCCCGGCTGGGTCGGTGCCGCCGACGTGGTGATCGCCGTCTCCGCCTCGGGGCGCAGCCCGGAGGCCCTGGCGGCCGCCGAGGCCGCCGCCCGTCGCGGTGCACGCCTGGTCGCCATCGGCAATCCGGGCTCCGACCTGGAGGCGCTGGCCGAGCGGGCCCGCGCCCCGTTCATCGGCGTGCCCCGGCGGGCCCCGGCCCGGGCCACGCTCTGGGGCCTGACCATCCCGGTGCTGTTCGCCGGCCGTGCGCTGGGCCTGGCCAAGCTGGCCGAGGCCGACATCGCCGAGACCGCCACCCGCCTGGACGCCGACGCCGAGCGGTGCCGTGCCGGTGCCGACTCGTTCGTCAACCCGGCCAAGGAGCTCGCCCTCGGGCTGGCCGGCTCGGTGCCGATCGTCTGGGGTTCCTCGCCGCTGGCCACGGTCGCGGCCCGGCGCTTCGCCGACACGCTGGCCGCCAACGCCCGCTACCCGGTGATGGCCGGTGCGCTCGGCGAGGCCGGCCGGGGCCGGGTGGGTCTGCTCGACGGCGTCTTCGGCGGCCTGGCCGAGACGTCACGAGACATCTTCGCCGACCCGGACGACGACGCCGATGAGGAGCTGACCCGGCTGCGGCTCGTGGTGTTCCGCGACGGCGGTCTGAACCCCGAGGACGACGCGGACGAGCCGGTGGCCGTGGAGGAGCGGCGTGCCGACGCCATCCAGACGCTCGCCGAACGGCGCGGCGTGCGCTGCGACGTACTCACGGCGGAGGGCGGTTCGTCGCTGGAGCGGCTCGCGTCGCTGGTCGCGGTGCCCGACTACGCCTCGCTCTACCTCGCGCTCGCGCACGGTCTCGACCCGATGGCCGTACCGGCGATCAGCGAGATGAAGGAGCTCTCCAACCCGATCCCGGAGAGCCGCCAGTAACCCCGAGGGTGCCTGACAACTGCTAATTTGCCGGGTATGACCGTGTATCCGTTGACCGGAGTCATCCGGCCGTATGCCTGGGGTTCCCGGACCGCGATCGCCGAGCTGCAGGGCCGTCCCGCCCCCACCGAGGGGCCGGAAGCGGAACTGTGGCTCGGCGCGCATCCCGGCGACCCGTCCACCGTGCCGGGCCCGGATGGGCCGGTCGACCTGATCAGACTGATCGGCGACGACCCGGCGGGGCAGCTCGGCGACGATGTCGTGAGCACCTTCGGGACGCGATTGCCGTACCTCATGAAGGTCCTTGCCGCCGCCGCCCCCCTCTCTCTGCAGGCCCACCCCGATGCGGAGTACGCGAAGCAGGCGTACGCCCGTCAGGAGGCCGATCCGGCCGCGCCGAAGAACTACACCGACGCGCACCACAAGCCGGAGATGCTGGTGGCGCTCACGCCGTTCGAGGCGCTCTGCGGCTTCCGCAGTCCCGCCGTCGCGGCCGCGGTGATCAGCGGGTTCCAGCTGCCCCGGCTCGAACCGGTGGTGACCGCCCTGCACGCCGGCGACCTGGCCGAGGCGGTCCGGCTGCTGCTCACCTGGCCCGTCGGCGACCGTGCCGCCCTGGTCGACGACGTGGTGGCCGCGGCCCGGGCGATCCCGGACGGCCACGAGCACGCCGACTCGTTCCGCCTCGCCACCGATGTGGCCGACCACTATCCCGGTGACCCGGGCGTGCTGGTCGCCCTGCTGCTCAACCTGGTCCGGCTTGCGCCCGGCGAGGCGATCTGGATGCCGGCCGGCAACCTGCACGCGTACCTGAGCGGTCTCGGCGTCGAGCTGATGGCGGCCAGCGACAACGTGCTGCGTGGCGGGCTCACCCCGAAGCGCGTGGATGTCGACGAACTGATGCGGGTGCTGCGCTTCGAGGTGCTTGAGGATCCGCTGCTGCCGGCCACCCCGGTCGAGCCGGGCGTGGACACCTGGACGGTCCCGGTCGGTGACTTCGTCCTGCACCGGATCGAGCTGGACGGCACCCGGCCGCCGATCGAGGTGCCCACCCGCGGTCCGCGCATCGTCCTGTGCACCGAGGGCACCGTGTTCGCCGGCCAGAGTGAGGACGGCACACCGGTCGAGCTCGGTCCGGGCGCGGCCGCCTATGTGCCGGCCGCCGCCGGGGCGATCAAGGTCGCGGGGACCGGGCGGCTCTTCGTGGCGGCGGTACCCACCGTTCAGGGGTAGTCCGGAACGGTGGCACCCCGTAACCGTTTGTCGAGCATCCGTGCCCGAAATTTCTGCAAATAACTTGACATGATGGTTGCGGAGTGTGAATCTAAGAGCACGCAGCGTCATTGGTGATCGGGGGGTCCCACGGACGCGCGCGGTACCAAACCGGGGGGATGAACGGGGCGGCGGGTTTCGACCTGTCGCCCCGTTCGCTATTCGCGGCCCGGTCCGCGCCCCGAATCACCACGCGGGCGCACAGGCCCGGCGGTGTGGTGATTTACGCCCGCCGGTGAGCCGCGGGTCACCACGCGGGGCGGTGGGCCCGGCAGTGTGGTGATTTACGTCCGCCGGTGAGCCGCGGGTCACCACGCGGGGCGGTGGGCCCGGCAGTGTGGTGATTTACGTCCGCCGGTGAGCCGCGGGTCACCACGCGGAGCGGTGGGCATGGCGGTGGTGCGTTCGGAGGGGCCGCTCAGGTCGTACGAAAGAAGGGTTTTGCGGCCTTTGATCGGCTTAGAGTGAACCGCTGCTTCGGATGCCGAGAACCCAGGAGATCTGCCATGACCGCCATGCTCGCCGAGGGCGATTTCAAGGTCGCGGACCTGTCTCTGGCCGCGTTCGGCCGTAAGGAGATCGAGCTGGCCGAGCACGAGATGCCCGGCCTGATGGCGCTCCGCGAGGAGTTCGGGGCGAAGCAGCCGCTGCGCGGAGCGCGGATCACCGGCTCGCTGCACATGACGATCCAGACGGCGGTGCTGATCGAGACACTGACCGCGCTGGGCGCGCAGGTGCGCTGGGCGTCCTGCAACATCTTCTCGACCCAGGATCACGCGGCGGCGGCGATCGTGGTGGGGCGCGACGGCACGCCGGAGCAGCCGCGCGGGGTTCCGGTGTACGCGTGGAAGGGCGAGACGCTCGAGGAGTACTGGTGGTGCACCGAGAAGGTGCTGCTCTGGCCGGACGGCGAGGCGCCCAACATGATCCTCGACGACGGCGGTGACGCGACCCTGCTGGTGCACAAGGGCGCCGAGTTCGAGCGGGCCGGCGTGGTGCCGTCGCCGGAGACGGCGGACTCCGAGGAGTACGCGGTGATCCTGAAGCTGCTCGGCCGGAGCCTCACCGAGGACGGCAAGCGGTGGACCCGGACCGCGGCCGGCGTCAAGGGGGTCACCGAGGAGACCACCACGGGCGTGCACCGGCTGTACGAGATGCAGCAGGCCGGGACACTGCTGTTCCCGGCGATCAACGTGAACGACTCGGTGACGAAGTCGAAGTTCGACAACAAGTACGGCTGCCGGCACTCGCTCATCGACGGCATCAACCGGGCCACCGACGTGCTGATCGGCGGCAAGGTGGCGGTCGTCTTCGGGTACGGCGACGTGGGCAAGGGCTGTGCCGAGTCGCTGCGCGGGCAGGGCGCGCGGGTGATCGTGACCGAGGTGGACCCGATCTGCGCGCTGCAGGCCGCGATGGACGGTTACCAGGTGGCGACGATCGACGACGTGGTCGCCACCGCCGACATCTTCGTGACCGCCACCGGCTGCTTCAACGTGATCACCCACGAGCACATGGCCCGGATGAAGCACCAGGCGATCGTCGGCAACATCGGGCACTTCGACAACGAGATCGACATGGCGGGGCTGCAGAAGCGCCCGGACGTCGAGCGGATCACCATCAAGCCGCAGGTCGACGAGTGGCGGTTCGCCGACGGGCACTCGATCATCGTGCTCTCCGAGGGCCGCCTGCTGAACCTGGGCAACGCGACCGGACACCCCTCGTTCGTGATGAGCAACAGCTTCTCGAACCAGACGATCGCGCAGATCGAGCTGTTCACGAAGACCGACGAGTACCCCGTCGGGGTGTACGTGCTGCCCAAGAAGCTGGACGAGAAGGTGGCCCGGCTGCACCTCGACGCCCTCGGGGTGAAGCTCACCGAACTCAGCAAAGAGCAGGCCGCATACCTGGGTATCGCGGTCGAGGGGCCGTACAAGGCGGAGCACTACCGGTACTAAAAGACCTTGCAAGTGCATAGACCTCTGTGCAACTTGCAAAAGATATGGTTGGTCGCGTGGCGAGGCCGACATCGACAGCGCGCCGGGAGCTGGGTGGTGAACTGCGCCGGCTCCGCGGTGAGCGCCGTGCTGTCGACGTGGCGACGGCACTGGGCTGGTCGGAGTCGAAGCTCAGCCGGATCGAGACGGCGCACACCGGCATCAGCGAGCCCGACCTGGACCGGCTGCTCACCCTGTACGGCGTCGCGGTGGAGGATCGTGGACGGCTGCGTGACCTGGCTCATCGCGGGCGGGCGCGGGCCTGGTGGACGCCGTACCGGTCGTCGGTTCCGGATCCGTACGACGAATATCTGACCCTGGAGTCCGAGGCGGTCCGGATCTTCGAGTGGGAGGCCCAGGTGGTGCCGGGCCTGCTGCAGACCGACGAGTACGCCCGGGCGGTGATCGAGACGGGCGCGGACATCGACGACTCGGCGATCATCCAGCGCCGGCTCGCCCTGCGGATGGGCCGGCAGAACACGCTGAGCCGGGTCCCGCCGCCCGAGCTGCGGATCGTCATCGACGAGGGAGTCCTGCTGCGCGAGATCGGCGGGCCGGACGTGCAGCGCCGCCAGTTGAACCGGCTCCACGAGGCGAGCAGCCGCCCCGGCGTCGAGTTGTTGATCCTGCCGTTCCACGCCGGAGCGCACGCCGGACTGATCGAGTCCTTCATGGTGCTCGAGTTCGCGCCCGGGACCAGGTCACCGGTGGTGCACATCGAAGGGCTGACCGGCGGCCTCTTCCGGGTGAAGCCGGAGGAGATCGACGTGTATCGGGATGCCTTTGATGACCTGCAGGAACGCTCATTGTCGCCAGAAGAGAGCCGAACGGCCATCGCTGAGACGAGGGATCGGATCGGCCGTTGACTCCTCGCCGTGGGGTCCAATGGAAAGGAATTCCACGGAAGGAAGATGATCATGCAGGACACCATGCTGACCTGGCGCAAGAGTAGCCGTAGTGGCGCCGCCGGGCACTGCGTCGAAGTCGCCGGGGCGCCATCGGCGGTGCTGGTGCGCGACTCGAAGGACATCACAGGTCCGGTGCTCACATTCGAAGCACCGGACTGGACCGGCTTCCTCGCCGGAGTCCGTGCAGGCGAGTTCGACCGGCCCGGCGCGTAATCGACCCCGCGCCACGGGCGGTCCCGGACCGGGACCGCCCGTTTTTCTACGTCCAGGAGTAGGCTCCCCGGCAAGATCGGCCCCCAGGTAACGCGAAGACGGGGAGGACAGTGCAATATTGGACCGCATGAGAGCCCGGGTACTGGTCGTCGATGACGACCCAGCGTTGGCCGAGATGCTCGGCATCGTCCTGCGAAGCGAAGGCTTCCTGCCATCATTCGTGGCGGACGGTGAACGGGCGCTGGCCGCCTTCCGGGAGAACCGCCCCGACATAGTGCTGCTCGACCTGATGCTTCCGGGGATGAGCGGGATCGACGTGGCCAGGGCGATCCGGGCCGAGTCCGGTGTCCCGATAGTCATGCTGACCGCCAAGAGCGACACCGTCGACGTGGTGCTCGGCCTGGAGTCCGGGGCCGACGACTACGTGGTGAAGCCGTTCAAGCCCAAGGAACTGGTCGCCCGGATGCGGGCCCGGCTGCGCCGTGGTGAGGACGCCGCCCCGGAGACACTGACCATAGGGCCGCCCGGCAACCAGATCACCATCGACGTGCCGGCGCACACCGTGTCCCGGGACGGCGAGGAGGTGAAACTGACGCCGCTCGAGTTCGATCTGCTGGTCGCGCTCGCCCGCAAGCCGCGTCAGGTCTTCACCCGCGAGGTGCTGCTGGAGCAGGTCTGGGGTTACCGGCACGCCGCCGACACCCGCCTGGTCAACGTCCACGTGCAGCGGCTGCGCGCCAAGATCGAACCGGATCCGGAGCGGCCGGAGATCATCCTGACGGTGCGTGGTGTCGGCTACAAGGCGGGCACCGGCTGATCCCCGGGAGCGGCTAACCTTGCCGCGAGATGCGTGCTCCTGCCTGGCTTCCGATGCCCCTGCGCCGTGCCCTTCGACTGGTGCGCCGCTGGTGGCGCGTGCTCGCCCGGCATCTGACGCGATACACGGCGCCGGCCCGCAGGGCCTGGCGCCGTTCACTCCAGCTGCGTGTGGTGGCGATCACCCTGGTCGCCTCCAGCCTGCTGGTCGGCACATTCGGCGGCTTCATCGCCGACCGCAGCGCCGAGATCCTGCTGAAACGGGCCGATGACGAGGCCCGGGCAGCGCTCACCACCAAGGTGAGATACGCCCAGGACCAGCTCACCCTCTATCCGCAGGGCCGTGACCCGGAGCTGCCGAGCGCGCTCAAGGACCTGGTCAACGAGCTGTTCGACGGCGAGTCGTCGTCCCGCGGCGACACGGTGATCTCGATCCGCGCGGACGGCTACCCCGATCTCTCGGCCGTCGCCGTGCCACCGACCGTGGACACCCGTGACCTGATCACTCCGGAGATGATCCGGGCGGTCTCCGGCGACGGCGGCGGCGTCAGGCAACAGATCCGGACCGCCGAGATCAACGGACAGACCACCAAATATCTGGTGTACGGATCACCGGTGCCCACCAGGTTCGGGCAGGTCGAGCTGTACTACATGGTGCCGCTGACCAGCGAGGACCAGGACGCCAACCTGATGCGGACCACCGTGCTGGCCACCGGCCTGGCCCTCGTGATCCTGCTCGGCGTGGTGGCCGCCCTGGTGACCCGGCTGGTCGTCACCCCGGTCCGGGTCGCCGCCCGGACCGCCCAGCGGCTCTCGGCCGGCCTGCTCGACCAGCGCATGAAGGTGAACGGCGAGGACGACCTGGCCCTGCTGGCGGCCGCCTTCAACCAGATGGCCGCCAACCTGCAGCGGCAGATCGTCCGGCTCGAGGAGATGTCCCGCCTGCAGCGACGGTTCACCTCGGACGTGTCGCACGAGCTGAGGACACCACTGACCACCGTACGGATGGCCGCGGACCTGATCTTCTCCGAGCGGGAGGAGTTCGACCCGGCGGTGGCCCGCAGCGCCGAGCTGTTGCAGGCCGAGCTGGACCGCTTCGAGGAGCTCCTCACCGACCTGTTGGAGATCAGCAGGTTCGACGCCGGCTTCGCCGCGCTCGACGCCGAGCACACCGACCTGGTGCCGATCCTCGAGCGGGTGACCGAGCGGCTCACCGGGCTGGCCGAGCGGGCCGGGGTCGAGCTGGAGCTCAACCTGCCGGACACGCCGGTGATCGCCGAGGTCGACCCACGGCGGGTGGAGCGGGTCCTGCGTAACCTGGTCGGTAACGCCGTCGAGCACGCCGAGGCGAAACCGGTGCAGATCACCATGGCGACCGACGACGCGGCGGTGGCGATCACCGTGCGCGATCACGGGATCGGCTTGAAACCCGGTGAGGAGCGCCTGGTGTTCAACCGGTTCTGGCGGGCCGACCCGTCCCGGGCCCGGCAGACCGGCGGCACCGGCCTCGGCCTCTCGATCAGTGTGGAGGACGCGCGATTGCACGGCGGCTGGCTGGAGGCGTGGGGCTCGCCCGGCGAGGGCGCCCAGTTCCGGCTCACCCTGCCGGTGCGGGCGGGCGACCGGCTGGTGGCGGCGCCGCTGCCGTTGATTCCCCGGGACCGGACCGCGGAGGTGAGTTGATGGGTCGTCGCGCAATGGCGGGCGTCACCGTCGCCGTGCTGCTGCTGGGCGGCTGCGGGATCCCCGACAACTCGGACGTCACCGTGGTCGGGCCTGGCCCGTCCACCGGTACCTCGTCGGGCGGTAGCGGCCTGCGCAGCCGGATCACCCGGGACTCGACCAACGACCGTGCCGAGTTCGTCAACAACTACCTCAGCGTCGCCGCGGGCGATTACGACAGCGCCGTCGAGCGAGTCAAGCAGTTCATGTCGAAGGACGCGCAGGAGGGCTTCAAACCGCCGGCCGCGCCGCGCGTGATCCGGCTGACCGGGAAGGTGGCGGTCGAACCCGGCCGGGACACCGTCCGGATCCCGTACCAGATGCTCGGCACGCTCGGTAAGAACGGCCTCATGGAGCCGTCGACGGAGCCCGAGACAGGCACGTTCGAACTGCAGCTCGAAGAGGCCGCCGACGACGGCCTCTACGTACGCCAGGCGCCACCGTACCTCCTGCTCAGCGACACGGCGCTGGACAGTTTCTACGACGAGCGCACGATCTACTTCTGGAACTCCGAGCGCACCGGCCTGGTGCCGGACGTCCGCTACCTGCTCAGCGACGTGCCGATCGAGCAGGAGCCGACGATCATCCTGAACTGGCTGATCGGTGGTCCCGCCCCGTGGCTGCAGGACGCTGTCGAGCCCCTGCCGGAAGACACCAAGCTCGAGAACAAGGTGCCCGCGATCCGTGACGATCGGCTCGAGATCAGGTTGAGCGCGCAGGCCGTACCGACCGAGGGTGCCGACGAGGCCATGGAACGGCTCCGCAAGCAGCTCCAGTGGTCGCTGCGGACCCGTCTGCCGGAGTTCCTGGAACTCGTGGTCGGCCACCAGGAACCCCGTACCTACTCCGGTGACGACTTCCTCGCCAGCAACCCGGCCGCCCGTCTGGTGCCCACCCCGGAGCGGTATGTGATCTACGACCGCACCGTCCGCCGGCTGGTCGAATCCACCCGGCCCAGCTCGGACCTGGTGCCCGGCCTCGCGCCCGAGGCCAACAAGGACGTCTCGCGGGCGGCTCTCGGCACGTCCGACACACACGTCTTCGTGGCCCTGGTGACCGGCTCCGGCAAGAACGAACGGCTCCGGGTCGGCAACACCCCGCTCGGTTCGCAGACCAAGCCGGCCGAGATCCCCGGCCTGCCCGCAGGCATGGGCAACCCGGTCTGGGCCGTCACCCCGGCCGCGGGCGCCGAGAGGGCGTTCGGACTGATCATCGCGGGTGGCCGGCTCTGGCGTTTCAGCGCGAAGGGCGGCCCGGCCCAGGAGGTCGCGTGGTCGAGCCCGTCCGGGGCGATCACCGCGATCACGGTGGCCCCGGACGGACGCCGGGTGGCCCTGGTGGTCGGCGGGCGGCTCTACCGGGCGGTGCTCAACGTCAGCGGCGACGGGATGGCACTCACCGCCCTGGAGCAGATCTTCTCGCCGTTCTCGACGGTCACCGCCGTGGACTTCAGCGGCGAGGGCTGGCTGGCGGTGGCCGGTGTGCTGCCCCCCGATCAGCTGATCTCGATCACCTACCTGTCGATCGACGCGGCGCTGAAGTCACCGGTGCTGGAGGACATGGGCAAGGAGGAGAAGGTCACCTACCTCACCACCTACCCGGCCAACCCGATCACCCGGCGCAACAACGTCGGCACGGTGCTCTACTCGACCGGGCCCAACGCATGGGAGGCGCTCTCCTCGCCGGTGCAGATACTGGCGAAGGAACTGGCCGGACAGGTGGGCGAGCCGCGCCCCGACGTGGTGCCCCAGGCGCCGTTCTACCTGAACTGACATGGTTCTCGCGGAGCTCGCCGACCTGGTGCTGCCCGGCGCCTGCGCGGGGTGCGGGGCGGAGCGGGTGCGGCTCACGTACGGAACCTGTGTGACCTGTGTGGTGGCGCTGGAGACGTTGCGGCCGCGGGTCGCCTCGCCGACTCCGCCGCCGGCCGGGTTCCCGGCCTGTGTGGCGGTCGGACCGTACTCGGGACCGTTGCGGGGCGCGCTTCTGGCGTACAAGGAGAAAGGTCGTCATCGCCTCGCCGGACCGCTCGGCGCGCTGCTGGCCGGTGCGGTCGCCGCCCTCGCGCCGCCGGACCGTCCGGTGACCCTGGTGCCGGTTCCGTCGACCGCGGCGGCCCGGCGGGAGCGGTACGGCGATCACATGGCGCGTCTGGCCGATCACGCGGCCCGCCGGTTGCGGGCCGCGGGATACCGGGTGAACGTCGTACAGCCGCTTCGTGCGCTGCCCCGGCCTGACTCAACGTCATTGGAGACATCCGAACGAGCGACTGTAGCTGTCAATTCGCTGCGAATGACGGCCCGAATCGGCGTTCTGCAACGCGACGGCGGATCCCGAGGCACGCTTGTGGTGGCGGACGACATCGTCACCACCGGCGCCACGTTGGCGGCGGTGGCACGCCGGCTTGAGGAGGCGGACATGCAGGTCACAGGTGCCGCGGTGCTCGCAGCGACAGAACTGCGCAAGATCAGCCGCCGCATTTGACTGTGATCGTGCCCCGGTCCGCCGATAGGGCCGAAGGTCAGCCTTCCGGTATCCCGAACGAGGGGTGACTGGCGGGCATAGGCGGGTTAGCGTCTAGGTGACGAGGGTAAGCGCGCAGGCTTATCCGCCGCCGGGAGCATTCCGCCTCACCGGAAAGGAGTCGTCTCACTCCCATAGACCGCATCCGGTAGTTGATCTTGATGCGGCGTTTTCACCCAGGTAGCCCGGCCGCGCCGCGAATCGGCGTCCGGAAGCGCACATCGTTGGGGGAGGTCACGAGTGGACATTGTCGTCAAGGGCCGCAACGTAGAGGTTCCCGACCACTATCGAGAGCATGTCGCCGACAAGCTGAGCAAGGTCGAGCGTTACGACCAGAAGCTGATGAGGGCGGACGTGGAGCTCTTCCACGAACGCAACCCGCGACAGTCCGACACCTGCCAGCGTGTCGAGATCACGGTCATGACCAAGGGGCCGGTGGTACGCGCCGAGGCCCAGGCACAGGATTTCTACGCAGCCCTGGACTGCGCCATCAACAAACTGGACGCCCGGCTGCGCCGCTCCGCCGACCGGCGCCGAGTGCACCGCGGACGGCACGCGCCGGTCTCCGTCGCCGCAGCCACCGCGAATCTCCCCACCGATCTGACGCACGGTCGGACAGCCACGCTGACCGAACCGGCCCTCGACACCGAGCCGACCGAGCACGACGAGGACCAGCCGTGGCGCATCGTGCGGGAGAAGGAGCACTCGGCCGAGCCGATGACCGTCGACGACGCTCTCTTCCAGATGGAGCTCGTCGGCCACGACTTCTACCTGTTCCATGACAAGGAGAGCGGCCGGCCCAGCGTGGTCTATCGCCGTCGTGGCTACGACTACGGCATTCTCAGCCTAGGCATGTGAGTCGGTCTCCCAGCCGGAGGCCTGCGCGAGCAGGTCTTCGGCGAGGAGCACGAACTGCACGTCGTCGAGGCGTCTGCCGGCCGGGCCGGGAAGCCGCGATTTGAGGTACGCCTCGCGTGTGAAGCCCGCGCTCTCCAACACTCGCTGCGAGCCGACATTGGTCGGAAGGGTGCCGGCGATCAGGCGGGCGATGCCCGTCTCGGCGAAGACCCAGAGGGCGAGCAGCTGCGCGGCGCGCGAGGTGAAACCCCTTTTACGGTACGCCGGGAGCATGCTGTACCCGATCATCGCCTGACCGGTGGGCGGCTCCTGGTAGTACAGATCGATCTCACCGGCGCGTTCCCCGGACGCGGTCTCGACGATGACCAGGTCGGCCCGGTTGCCGGCCAGCCAGTGCGCCTCCGCCCGGACACAGCGGCGGTGTATTTCGACGGCCTGTTTCGGCTCGGGTGGCACGGAGGTGGCGATCACGTCCGGCACGTTGTGCAGCTCGGTGTAGAAGTCGACGTCCTGCGCGCCGAGCGGGCGCAGCGTGATCACCCCGTCCGACAGCTCGCCGCCGGGCAGATCCGGCAGCAGCCGCAGAGACGGCCCCTCCGGGTCGCCCGACAGACGGGAGTAGACGAGCAACTCCGGGTCGCCCCGGCGCACGCCTTCGCGGGTGAAACCGGCCGACAGCGCGACCCGCTGGGCGGCCGGCACGTCCCACGGGACCAGCAGCTCGAGCCGCTCCAGGCCGCCCGCCAGGGCGGACCGGCTGAACTCGCGGACCGCGGCGGTGGCCACACCGCGTCGCCGGGCCCACGGCTCCACCCGGAACTCGAGCCGCTCGCCGGTCAGTGTGAGGCCGCCGAGAACGGCGCCGGTCTCGTCGACGATGGTGCGGGAGCCGGGACCCGCGTCCTCGAGCCGGATTTCGGGTTTCTGATCCACACGGCCATCCTCGCCGGGACGCGCCCGGCCGCCAAACAGGTTTCGAACGCGGCGAAGCGCTGCGCTCTCAGCGAATTTTGCGGTGCCTTTCGCTCTGTTTGCGAGTTTCACCGGAGGCCAGGGTCACAGGTGCCGGGGGGAGGTGCCTACGATGGTTCGGCAGACTGTCTAGGGGAGCGTTGACCCGTGTCGATTTTGGAAAAGATCCTCCGCGCCGGCGAAGGCCGCATGGTGCGACGCCTGAAGGCGATCGCGGACGCGGTCAACTCGATCGAGGACGACTACGTCGACCTGACCGATGACGAGTTGCGCGAGTGCACCCAGCAGTTCAAGGAACGCTACGAGGAGGGCGAGACTCTCGACTCGCTGCTCCCCGAGGCCTTCGCGGTGGCTCGCGAGGGCGCGAAGCGGGTCCTCGGCCAGCGGGCGTACGACGTTCAGCTGATGGGTGGTGCCGCCCTGCACTTCGGCAACATCCCGGAGATGAAGACCGGTGAGGGCAAGACCCTGACCGGTGTGTTCCCGGCCTACCTCAACGCGTTGAGCGGCAAGGGCGTGCACATCATCACGGTCAACGACTACCTCGCCCAGCGTGACGCGGAGTGGGTCGGCCGGGTGCACGTGTTCCTCGGCCTGACCGTCGGCGTGATCCTGCCGAACCGGCCGGCCGCCGAGCACCGCGCCGCGTATCAGTGCGACATCACGTACGGGACGAACAACGAGTTCGGCTTCGACTACCTGCGCGACAACATGGCCTGGTCGAAGACCGAGCTGGTGCAGCGCGGGCACAACTTCGCGATCGTCGACGAGGTGGACTCGATCCTCATCGACGAGGCGCGGACCCCGCTGATCATCTCCGGCCCGGCCGAGCACTCCCAGCGGTGGTATGGCGAGTTCGCCCAGATCGTGGCCCGCCTGCAGCCCGGCAAGGACGGCGAGGGCGACTACGAGGTCGACGTCGCCAAGCGGACCATCGCGGTCACCGAGCGCGGCGTCGGCAAGGTCGAGGACCGGATCGGCATCGACAACCTGTACGAGTCGGTGAACACCCCGCTGGTCGGCTACCTGAACAACGCCATCAAGGCCAAGGAGCTGTACAAGCGCGACAAGGACTACATCGTCAGCCCCGAGGGCGAGGTCCTGATCGTCGACGAGTTCACCGGCCGCATCCTGCACGGCCGCCGGTACAACGAGGGCATGCACCAGGCCATCGAGGCGAAGGAGGGGGTGGAGGTCAAGCAGGAGAACCAGACCCTGGCGACCGTCACCCTGCAGAACTACTTCCGCCTCTACGAGAAGCTCGGCGGCATGACCGGTACCGCGCAGACCGAGGCCGGCGAGTTCAACAGCGTCTACAAGGTCGGCGTCGTGAGCATCCCGACGCACCGCCCGATGATCCGGATCGACCACCCGGACGTCATCTACAAGACCGAGCAGGCCAAGTTCAACGCCGTCATCGAGGACATCGCCGAGCGGCACGCGACCGGCCAGCCGGTCCTCGTCGGCACGGTCTCGGTGGAGAACTCGGAGATCCTCTCCACGCTGCTGCGCCGTCGTGGCATCCCGCACAGCGTGCTGAACGCGAAGTTCCACGCGCAGGAGGCGACGATCATCGCCCAGGCCGGCCGGAAGGGTGCGGTCACCGTCGCGACCAACATGGCCGGTCGTGGCACCGACATCCTGCTCGGCGGCAACCCGGACTTCACCGCCGCGGCCGAGCTGCACCAGCGCGGCCTCGACCCGGTCGAGAGCCCGGAGGAGTACGCGAAGGCTCTCGAGGAGATCCTCCCGCAGGTCAAGGAGGCCACCGAGCAGGAGGCCGCCGAGGTCACGGCCGCCGGTGGTCTCTACGTGCTCGGCACCGAGCGGCACGACTCCCGCCGCATCGACAACCAGCTCCGCGGCCGCTCCGGCCGGCAGGGCGACCCGGGTGAGTCCCGGTTCTACCTGTCGCTGCAGGACGACCTGATGAAGCGGTTCCGGGCGGGCGCCGTCGAGGCCGTCATGGAGCGGTTCAACATCCCCGAGGACGTTCCCATCGAGTCAAAGATGGTGAGCAAGCAGATCCGCAACGCGCAGACCCAGATCGAGGCGCAGAACGCGGAGATCCGCAAGAACGTCCTCAAGTACGACGAGGTCATGAACAAGCAGCGGCAGGTCGTCTACGCCGAGCGCAAGCGCGTGCTCGACGGCGAGGACATGCACGACCAGATCACCAGCATGATCGACGACGTGGTGGCCGACTACGTGCAGGCCGCGACCGCCGACGGCTTCGCCGAGGACTGGGACCTCGACGACCTGTGGACCAACCTCAAGCGCCTCTTCCCGCTGACCCTCACCATCGACGACATCGTCGAGGAGTCCGGCGGTGAGCGGAACTCGGTGGACCAGGAGTTCCTGCTGGAGCAGCTGAAGCAGGACGCGCAGGCCGCCTACCAGGCCCGTGAGGAGGAGCTCGGCGCCGAGGCGCTGCGTGAGCTGGAGCGTCAGGTTCTGCTGTCGGTCATCGACCGCAAATGGCGTGAGCACCTCTACGAGATGGACTACCTCCAGGAGGGCATCTCCCTGCGGGCCTACGCGCAGCGCGACCCGGTGGTCGAGTACCAGCGCGAGGGCTTCGACATGTTCAACCAGATGATGGAGGGCATCAAGGAGGAGGCCGTCGGTCTCGTCTTCAACCTGGAGGTCCAGGTCGAGGAGGCGCCCACCGTCACGCTGGACCCGAGCCAGGCCTTCGAGCTGCCCAAGGTCGGCGAGGTGCCGGACGACGAGCCGGAGCGCGTCGAGGTGCACGCCAAGGGCCTCAACACGCCGAGCCGCCCGCAGAACCTGCAGTACACCGCCCCGACCATCGACGGTGAGGCCGGCAGCGGCGGCCCGCAGGTCCAGCAGCAGGGTTCGGCGCCGGTCGCGATCGGCCCGGGCGGCTCGCCCATCCCGGCGAACCCGGCCCACACCGGTGCCGGCTCCCGGTCGAACCGGTCCGCCGGTCAGTCGGAGTCGAACGGCCCGTCGCGTAACGCGCCGTGCTACTGCGGCTCGGGCAAGAAGTACAAGCGCTGCCACGGAGCACCTGGGGCGGTCTGATCCCCTCTCTCGTCACGGCCCGCGCGGCCCGGCTCCGGCCGGATCGCGCGGGCCGTTTCGTTCCCGGGGCGCGGGGCCTTGTCGGGGCCGCGGGGCCTTGTCCGGGCCGCGGGGCCTTGTCCGGGCCGCGGGTCTCTTTCCGGGCCGCGGGGCCTTGTCCGGGCCGCGGGTCCCTTTTCGGGCCGCGGGTCTCTTTCCGGGCCCCGGGTCTCTTTCCGGGCCGGGTCTCTTGTCTGGGCTGCGGCGGGCCTGGGCTACGGCGAACGCGGCCACGCGGCCCAGGCCGCCGCTCAGTGATTGTGCCCGGGACGGCCGCCGCCTGGTTCGCTGCCGGCCGCCCCGGGAGTCTCAGATGATCAGCAGCGCCGTGGCGGCCCAGGTCTGCTGGTGCAGCTCCAGCCGGAACGCCATGGCCCACGTCCGGTCACCGGTGACAAGGGTGACCGCCACCTCCACAGCGCCGGATCGGGGCTCGCAGATCTTCACGCCGATCACGCCGACCGGGGTGGGCCGGCGCTGGTGACGAGCACCGGCCCGGCTCATGCCGCCACGGAGGGAGGCGGCTCGGCGCGCCCCCGCGAGCCCTTGGGTCACCACTTCGGCCGCTCCGGCGGGCAGCGCCATCCGGCGGAGGTGGGCGGCGGGCCGGAATCCGTTGAGGACCTCGACGCAGAGACGCACGAATCGCCGGACCGCCAGTTTCGCGTCACCGGAGGCCCCGGCGACGACGGGTGACGCGGTCGCCGGTGGCTCCGGCGGCTCCCGCCCCTCGTCGGCCGGCCAGTTCAGAGCGAGCTGCCGGGACGTCGTGGCCCAGGGCTGTGACGTCGTCTCGTCGTCGTAGGGGGGTTCGAACCGGGGAACCGGGCGCAGGCGGATCGCCGCCCGGGGCCCGGTGGGTGCGGCCTCGAGGGTCGAGCGCATCGCCACCGCCAATCCTTGCGTTTGCCTACGTTTGCTTCCGATAGCTTCGAGTCTGGCTCAGCGTCGGACGAGGCGACAAGCGGTGGTCATCGATCCGGGAAGAGGCGCAAAAGCCGCCGACCCGGTCAATCCGTCTCGCGGTCCGACAGCGGGTTGTCGCGAACCCAGGCCGCGGTCTCCGCATACTTGCCCGCGATGTATTCCTCCAGCTTGGCGCGCTCCACACGCCACTGACCACGGCCGCCGATCTTGATTGCCGGCAGCTCGCCGCCGCGGACCATGTGATAGACCTGCGAGTCGGACACGTTGAGCTCGGCCGCCACGTCGGACAGCAGCAGGAAGCGGGGCTCCGGCACGACACCCTCCTATCGACAGCCTCAGTTTGCCACCGTTTACTGTGGCATGCTTGCGCCGGGCTCGTCGCCGCCACGATCCGGAGACGCCCGGTGGAACGGTGCGTTCCCCGGCCGCGATGACGGTGTACTGTCCGGGACCGCAGAACGTGCCGTGTGCAGGAGGAAAGACGTGCCGATCACCGATCTGGTCCGGGTTTACGTGCCGGCCACGCTGCCGATGCTCGCTTCGCTGCGGGCCGACGGACGGCTCGGCGATCAGGCGGCGATCGCGCACGCGGTGACGCCGGCGCTCCGCGAGTGGTACGCGGAGGGCGACGAGGAGGAGCTCGAGTACGTCGCCTTCACCCGTGCCGCCCAGGGCGCCCTGCAGCTGCTCCGCCACGACCCGGCCGCGCCGCGCCGCCGGGTGGTGCTCTCGGCCGACGTGCCGGCCGCGAGCCTGGTCCGCGAGGACACCGAGCTCGGATCGAGCACCGTCCGGTTACCGCAGGCGGTCGGCCTGGCCGAGCTGGCCAGCATCCACGTCGACGGCGCCGAGGCCGAGGAGTCGGTCGCGGCCGCCGCCGAGGTGGTCGAGGAGGCTCTGGCGGGCGACCCGGACGCGCAGTTCACCGTCGACGGCGCCGAGGATCACGAGTTGGAGTGGTACGCCGTCTCCGAGCTGGACGAACTGCTCTGAGGCTCCTCTTCGGCCTCGGGCTTCGCAGCTTCGGGCTTCGCGGCTTCGGGCTTCGCAGCTTGGGGCTTCGCAGCTTGGGGCTTCGCAGCTTGGGGCTTGGCGGCCTCGGGCTCGGCTGAATCCGCGGCCGGGCCGAGTGTCCGGCCCACCGCGACGATCGCGGTCAGAGCGCCGGCGAAGACGACGATCAGCGCGTTGTTGAGGCGCGCCGTGCTGAGCAGCTCCTGGACCGTCTTCTCCAGCTCGCTCACCTTGCCGGCCAGCTCCAGCACCTCCGCGCCGGCGGTGCGCGACAGCAGCTCGCCGATCACGAGCAGCAGGCCGGGGCCGGCTCCGGCGAGTGCGTACATCGGCCAGCGGACACCCTCGCCGGCCCGCCGCAGCAGCAGGTAGGAGATGATCCCGGCCGCCAGTCCGCTGAGGGCGGCCTGGCTGTACGAGAACCACTGCGCCGCGTTGGCGGACGACTCGGTGTCGCCGGCCCCGAAAGCGTCGAGCACCGGTTCCTGGAACAGGTTGAGCACGAATCCGATGAGGAAGACCCCGACCGACGCCGCAGCCACGGCCGCGACGACCCGGGGGATCCGCAGCCCCGCGAGTGCGCCGCCGATGGTCGCCGCCGCAGCGAGGGTGCCACCGACCGCCGCGTAGATCGTGCCGAGCGTGTTGATCGTGAAGATCGGAATCGCGGCGGCCAGGCCGACGAGCAGACCGGAGCCGGTGGCCACGGCGAAGCGGACGGTCGGGCCGAGCGGCCGTCGGCCGCTGACAAGCGTGAGCACGAGCAGCGCCACGGCCGCGCCGGCGACCAGGACGGCCGAGACGGCACCGGGCAGTGCGTACGCCGTGGAGGTCACCTCCATCGCCGCGTCCGCCCGGCTGGTGATGCTGGCCCGGGCCGACCACAGCATCGCGGCGGTCCAGGCGACGGATGCCACCGCGATCAGCGCCACGGTGAGCCGGGACTCCTCGACGATCTCCGGGGCGGTCTGGCGGTCACTCATGGGGCTCAGGGTAACCGCCCGGCCCGTACGCACCCGCCTGGCCGTCCCGTGAGGAGCCCCGCGGGACGACGCCATTTGCACACGCCGTGAGTGGTGGGGCGGAAGGCAACGAATGTCTGGTTTCGCACGGCGAATCGCGGGTTTTCGCGCATTTCCTGCCCGCAACGTGTTGTCTGACCGTTTGCCTGCGCCATATTACCTGGTCAACGCGGTTTACAACGGCGAAACGCCCGAAGCGCACCCTCGTTGTCGGACTGTCTGTGCGGGACAGTCGTTTGTGGAGGCGCAAACTGGACGGATCGGGCTAAATCCTGGACGGCGGCGCGACAAAGTGGCAGCTTATTAGGCATGCCCGACTTCCAAATCAATCCGACGGCGGCTGCCCTTCTCGGCCTCCTCCATGAGGGGGCTATGACCGGCGGTCAGCTGATGGCGGCTGCCGAACGCCGCCTCGGGCCCTACTGGTCGATGACGCGGAGCCAGGTCTACCGCGAACTACCCGTACTCGCCGAAATGGGGTACGTCCGCCTCGGAAAGCCGGGCCCTCGATCCAGTCAGCCCTACGCCATCACCGCGTCCGGGAAACGTGCCTTCACCCGCTGGCTCGCCGAGAGCCCGGGCCGGGACGCGCTGCGCAACCCGGTCGCTCTCCGGGTCGCCTTCGGCCAGCAGCATTCCGGGGAGCAGTTGCAGTCGCTCTACTCGAACGCCAACCAGTACCACGCTGAGGCCATGGCGATGGCGAAGGAGCAGGCCAAGGAGGCGAAGAAGAACGGTGACCCGTTCGGCGCGGCGGCGCTGGAGTTCGCGGTCGCCTATCACAAGGCCGCTCTCAGCTGGCTCAAGGCAGTTCCCACGAGTTGAACGGACCGCCCCGGCCAGCAATCTGGCCGGGCGGCGTAGTCTTGATTGTCGTGAGCGCTGCCGATTTTCCCGAGCAACTGAAGTCCCTCGACGCGACCCTGCGCAACATCGAGAACGTCCTGGACGTCGACAAGCTGCGCCGGGACAAGTCGGACCTCGAGGAGCAGGCCTCCGCGCCGGACCTCTGGGACGACCAGGCCCGTGCCCAGGAAGTGAACAGCCGCCTGGCGTACGTCTCCGGAGAGATCTCCAAGCTGGAGCGCCTGCGCTCCCGCCTCGACGACGCCGGCATCCTGCTCGAGATGGCCGAGGCCGAGGGTGACGCCGACTCGGTCGCCGAGGTGGGCGAGGAGCTGGTCACCCTGGCCAAGGCGGTCGAGGAGATGGAGGTCCGCACCCTCCTCTCCGGGGAGTACGACTCCCGCGAGGCCCTGGTCGCGATCCGTGCGGGAGCCGGCGGCGTGGACGCGGCCGACTTCGCCGAGATGCTGATGCGGATGTATCTGCGGTGGGCCGAGCGGCACGGCTACCCGACCGAGGTCTACGACACGTCGTATGCGGAGGAGGCCGGCCTCAAGTCGGCGACCTTCACGGTCAAGGTGCCGTACGCCTACGGCACCCTCGGCGTCGAGTCCGGCACCCACCGCCTGGTGCGGATCAGCCCGTTCGACAACCAGGGCCGCCGGCAGACCAGCTTCGCCAGTGTCGAGGTGATGCCCGTGGTCGAGCAGACCGACAGCATCGAAATCCCCGAGAACGAGATCCGTACCGACGTCTACCGCTCGTCGGGTCCCGGTGGGCAGAGCGTCAACACCACCGACTCGGCGGTCCGGCTGACCCACATCCCGACCGGCATCGTGGCCTCGTGTCAGAACGAGAAGTCGCAGCTGCAGAACAAGGCGGCCGCCCTGCGCGTCCTCCAGGCCCGGCTCCTGGAGCGCAAACGCCAGGAGGAGCAGGCCAAGATGAATGATCTGCGGCAGGACACCACCGGATCGTGGGGCGACCAGATGCGTTCGTACGTCCTCCACCCGTACCAGATGGTGAAGGATTTGCGCACTGAGTTCGAGACCGGTAACCCTTCGTCGGTCTTCGACGGCGATGTGGACGGGTTCATCGAGGCGGGTATCCGTTGGCGCAAGCAGAATCAGGTTGCCTCCTGACGCGAGCGGTGACCGAGCGCAACCTTGCCTGAACGGTAAGTCAGGCGGGGTTGCGCACGTATGTACCGTTACTGCAGGTCGTGAATATTCCCGACCCCGGCGGGGTTGGCGATTTCGTTACACCGCGTAGACTCCAGTCCCGTGATTCAGCTCGAGAACGTGACGAAGACGTATCCGAAGGCGTCTCGGCCGTCGTTGGACAATGTCAGCGTCGGGATCGAGAAGGGTGAGTTCGTCTTCTTCATCGGCCCCTCCGGTTCAGGTAAGTCGACGATCATCAAGCTGCTGCTCCACGAGGTCTCCCCGACCCGTGGCAAGGTGGTGGTGAACGCCAAGGATGTGACCACTCTGCGGTCGTGGAAGGTTCCGCACTTCCGCCGCTCGATCGGCTGCGTGTTCCAGGACTTCCGGCTCCTGCCGAACCGGACCGCGTACGAGAACGTCGCCTTCGCCCTCGAGGTGATCGGCAAGACCAAGGCCGTCGCCCGTCGCGTCGTGCCCGAGGTTCTCGAGCTGGTCGGCCTCGGCGGCAAGGAGCACCGCTACCCGCACGAGCTCTCCGGTGGTGAGCAGCAGCGTGTCGCGGTGGCCCGGGCGTTCGTGAACCGTCCGCTGATCCTGCTGGCTGACGAGCCCACAGGTAACCTCGACCCGGACACCTCGATCGAGATCATGCGCCTGCTGGACCGGATCAACCGGACCGGCACCACGGTCGTGATGGTCACGCACGACTCCAACATCGTCAACCAGATGCGCCGCCGGGTCATCGAGATCGAGAGCGGACGGATCGTCCGGGACCAGGCGCGCGGTGTCTACGGTTAGGCCCGGCTCCGCCCTCGTAAAGAAAGCTGAAGCTGTGACACGCGGAGTCCTGGAAGGATCCCCCCGATGCGCGTGAAGTACGTACTCAACGAGGTCCTCGTGGGCCTGTGGCGAAACGTCACCATGACGATCGCCATGATCATCACGATGTCGGTCTCGTTGACCATGCTGGGTGCCAGCGTGCTTCTCTACATGCAGGTCGACCTGATGAAGGAGGCCTACTACGGGAACATCCAGGTCTCGATCTTCTTGAACGACGGCATCACCGACGGTGAGAAACAGGCCATCGATCAGGCGATCACCAACAGCAGCCTGGTCGCCGACAAGGCCTTCGAGACCAAGGAGGACGCTCTCAAGCGCTTCCAGACGCTCTGGGCCGACTCGCCGGACTTCGTGAACGCGATCAACGCGGAGAGCCTGCCGGAGTCGTACCGGGTTCGCCTCAAGAACCCGGAGAACTACGAGTCGTTCGCCAAGGAGATCGAGAAGCTGCCGGGCATCAAGCAGATCATCGATCAGAGCGACATCCTCGAAGAGGTCTTCGACATCTTCAACTCGATCCAGCTGGCATCGCTGATCGTGGCGGGCTTCATGGCGGTGGCCGCCTTGCTCCTGGTGGGTAACACCATCCAGGTCGCCGCTTACAGCAAACGACGAGAAGTCGCGGTCATGAAACTCGTCGGCGCGTCCAACTGGTTCATCCAGGCGCCGTTCGTGCTCGAGGCGGTGGTCGCCGGTCTGATCGGCGCGATCCTGGGCTTCGTGGCGCTCTTCATCTCCAAGATCGTGCTGCTGGACGGCAAGCTCCAGGCGCTCGCCACCATCCTCACACCGATCCCGAACGGCAATGTGGTCCTCATGCTGCCGTTGCTGGCCGGCGTCGGGGCGCTGGTCAGTGCGGTCACCGCCTGGGTCACCCTGCGCTTCTACCTGAAGGTCTGACGCGGGCGCGCCTCAGCCGACCCGATCGTGAGTACGCCGATGGCCGCAACCCGGACAGGGTTGCGGCCATCGGGCGATTTGGGGCTTTGCGGACGATTGGTCGCGGTAGCGTGGCCCGGTGAGGTATCGCCGACTTGATCGCCTGATCGCCGCCTGCCTCTGTCTCCTCGGGATCGTGGCGATGGCGGGCATCGTCCTGACCGGACCCCGGCCCGCCTCGGCCACGGATCGCAACGACGAGGCCTCGCGTGCCGTCCGCCGCGCCGAGGCCCTTCTGGAGAACGCGAGCGCCGCCGCCCGTACCGCCGCGACCAACCTGGCCCGGGCCACCGCCGCACTCCCGGCAGCGCAGAACCGGGTGGCCACCACCCGCGGCGTGGTCGTCGCCACCCGGGTACAGGCCGACCTCGCCCGGCGCAACGCGGACGCCACCCGCGGCGAGTACCAGCGGGTCGCCGACAACTACACGGCCGCGGCCGGCCGGCTCGACGAGGCCCGCGAGAGGGTCGACGAGATCGCCAGCACCAGCTACATGGGCAGCCGGCTCACCAGGTTCAACCTGCTGGCCCGGGCCTCCGGGCCACAGGACCTGATGGACCGTCTCGGGATCGTCGAACACATCGTGAGCCGGGAGCAGGAGGAGGTCCGTACCCTCTTCGCCGCCCGCAGGGAGGCCCGCATCGCGCAGGACCGGGCCGGCGCCGCGAAACGCGCCGCGGAGACCGCCGAGCGCGCCGCCGTCGACAAGCTCCGCGCCGCGCAGTCCGCCCAGGCCGCCGCGATCCGCGCCCGGCACAAGCTCGACGACCTGGTGATCGCCCGGCAGGCCGCGCTACGGGCCGCCGAAGCACAGCGTTCCACCGTTCTGGCTCAATACCGGGCTGCGGTACGCAACGAGCAGCGCACCAGGTCGGCGATGCGCGGATGGGAGAACCGGGGTGGCGTCGGGAGCCGATATCCCGGCGGCAACCTCCTCATGCCGGTACGCGGGTGGAAGAGCAGTGACTACGGCAGTCGGTTCGACCCGTACTACCGGGTCTGGCAGTTACACGCCGGTACCGACTTCGCGGCCGGATCAGGCAGTCCCATCCGGGCCGCCGCATCCGGACGGGTCATCCAGGCCGGCTGGAACGGTGGTTACGGCCGGTACACGTGCATCAACCACGGCCGGCTCAGCGGAAGCGGATTCACGACCTGCTACGCCCACCAGTCCCGGATCCACGTGCACGTCGGCGAGTACGTCCGGCGGGGCGAGGTGATCGGCCGGGTCGGCAGCACCGGCGCCTCCACCGGGGCACACCTGCACTTCGAGACGCGGTTCGGCGGCGTACCCAGGAATCCCTTGAATTACCTGCCCGGTTGTCTCTGCTGATCCGCGGGTAGTCTTCTCCCTCATGCCACGTGAACAGGGTCGCAAGCTGGTCGCCTCCAACCGCAAGGCGTACCACGACTACACCATCCTGGACACCTACGAGGCCGGCATGGTCCTCACCGGCACCGAGGTGAAGTCGCTGCGTGCCGGACGCTCCTCGCTCGTCGACGCGTTCGGTCACGAGCAGAACGGCGAGATCTACCTGCACGGGATGCACATCCCGGAGTACACGCAGGGCACCTGGACCAACCACGAGCCCCGCCGCCCGCGCAAACTCCTGCTGCATCGCGAAGAAATCCACAAGATGCTGGGGAAGCTGCGCGACGACGGCGTCACGCTGGTCCCGCTCTCGGTCTACTTCCAGAACGGGTACGCCAAGGTCGAGATCGGCGTCGCGAAGGGCAAGAAGAGCTACGACAAGAGGCAGGACATGGCCAGCCGGGACGCCCAGCGGGAGATCAACCGGGCAATGGGCCGCCGTGCCAAGGGCATGGACTGACGGGGTATCCTCGCCCGCCAGGTCCCATGATCCGGACCTGACCCGCTGCCGTCGCTCGTCCTGCTGTCGCTCGTCCTGCTGTCGCGAGGGAGAATTACCCGTTGGCGAAGCACGCCTCCCGCCAGTTCATCCTGGCTCGACTCGTCCTCGGCTCCGCCGCCGCGGTGCTCCTCTCCCTCGTCGTCTGGATCGCCGTGGTCGCCGGCGGGTCGGGCACAGCCGGTCAGCCGCTGCTGGTCCAGCCGAGCGCCGCCCTGCAGGCCGCCGGCGAATCGCTGCCCTCCGCCGTGCCGACCACCGAGGCCGCCTCGACGACGCCCTCGCTCACCCCCTCGGCCTCGGTCAGCAGCTCCGCCTCCTCCTCGCCGTCCCCCTCGGCGTCGGTGTCGTCCTCGGCGTCGGGCAGGCCCAAACCTTCAAAGAGCCCCAGCCGTACGCCCAGCAGGTCACCGTCACCCTCGCCGGCCGCGAACACCCTGGCCGTCACCTACTCCACCAGTGCCGTATGGCGCGACGGCTTCATCGCGGCGGTCAGGGTCGTCAACAACGGCCCGGCCGCCCGCGAGTGGACCGTCACCCTGACCTACCCGTCGAACGCCGACGTCGAGGTCCGCGGCGGCTGGAACGCCTCGGTCAGCGCCGGCGGCGGCACGATCACGCTACGAGGCAACTCGCTGGCCGCCGGAGCCTCGATCACCGCCGGTTTCCAGGGCTCGAAGGACGTCGGTGGCGCGGTGAATCCGATCTCGTGCGCCGTCGGTGGCGGCGCCTGTCGGATGAGCTAAGATTGCCAGGCTGTGACACAGACATGGGGGTGACTGGTTTCGACTTCGTACGTGGAGACAGGGGAAGCGAGCCGAGGAAGCCGACGTCGTCTCGAGAATCGGTCGTCGGAAAACTATAAGCGCCAACGATAAGTTTGACGCTGACCAGTACGCTCTCGCCGCCTGAGGCAAGTAGCGTGGTCTGTCGGTCTGGGAGCGCCTCCGTCCCAGCTACCGGCATCAGCTAGGAGGCTGGCCAATGGGTCCCGGTCACGGGGACCCGGCGGCGAGATCAATCAGTGACTGGGCCCGTCATCCGAACTTGCTCACGTGAGTCGGAGGGCCGAGTAGAGGCATAGTGAGCTGCGCTCGGAGAAGCCCTGACAAAGCAACGAAGGACCCGGGTTCGATTCCCGGCACCTCCACGAGAGAGGGCTTACTTGAACCCGCGACAGCGGGGGAGAGTTCGCTCGAAGCGGCGGCACCATCGGTGCCGCCGCTTTCGTTTCTCGCCTCGTTGACCAGCGGCAACACCAGGTCCGACAGTTCGTCGGCCGCGACGTACGGCCCTGCCTCGTCGGCGTCGAAATAGACCTTGGCGAAGAACGCCTGATTGAGTACGCGCCTTCCTTGCTGCTCAGCCCGGCGGTACAGCTCTTGAGGGTCAGCGAGCAGGTCGAGTAGGTAGAGCATCGTCTCGCCGGCCGCATCGAGCCGCGGAGTATCCGAGTCGTCGAGCTGCCGGGCCAACCGGTCCCGTTCGTCGCGGATCTTTCTCAGCCGCGCCCCGATCTTGTCCTGCGGCCAGTCGGGATTGCCGACGAGGTCGAGGAACCGATCCTCCTGGTGGTCGAGTGTCTTGAGCTGATCTTTGATCCGGCTGCGCAGCTCGGCGCTGGTCCCGGCTGACTCGGACAGCACTTCGCCGATACGTGACGTGAGCTGAGCCCGGAGGTCCGCGGGCAGCATGATCGTCGCGTAGTTGTCGACCACGGCGGTCTCGACTCGGGCGACCGGCAGGTAGGGCAGGTCGCAGGCGTGCTGCTGGCGCCCGCGGCAGAAGTAGTAGAAGTGGAGATCGCCGGTGTGGCTCTTGCCCCTCATGATCATCAGGCGACGCTGGCACCGGTGACACCAGACGACGCCCTTGAGGTAGTGGTTGTGGGTGCGCTCGCGAACACCGCCGGCCCGACGGGTCTCCAGCATGTGTTGCACCCGATCAAAGAGCTCCGGCGTGACCAGCGGCTCGTGTCGACCTTGGTACTCGACTCCGCGGTAAGCGACGTACCCGAGGTAGTACCGGTCCCGTAGCAGGTTGCCGAGTGAGTTGAGGGAGATCGGGGTTCCGGCGGGGAAGCGCTTGGTCGGCTTGGTCCGGAGGCCGGCGTCGGTCAGAGCCTCGATCAAGGCGTGGAAGCCGTAGGTGCCGGTGGCGTACAGCTCGAATGCCATCCGAACCAACGGACCGCGGACCGGGTCGACCGCGACCGTGCGGACCTCGCGACCCTCGAACGTCTCTCTCACGTTGAGGTAGCCGATCGGCGCGCGGCCCACCGACCCACCTCGGATGATCTTCTGACCCATCTTGTACGCGATGTCCGCACCCGACGCGCGGGACTGGTACTCGTTGACCCCGTCGAGCACCGTGGCGACCAGGTCGCCGATCGCCGAGTCCTCGGTGTAGTCCATAACCGAGATCAGCGTGGCGCCCGCACTGCGGAGATCCCGCTTGGTGATCGCCGCATCGATGCTGTTCCGGTGCAGCCGGGACCGGGCGTAGACGAGTACGTAGTCGACGTTCTTCTCGGCTTTGAGCCGGGCCATCATCTCCCGGAACACCGGCCGGCCGTCCACGGTCGTCGCGGAGCGGCCGGGCTCGACGAACTCGGCAACGATCTCGGCGCCCAACTCCGCTGCGCGGCGCTGGATTGCCGTGCGCTGTGCGGGCAGCGAGATGCCCTCAGGGTCGTAGTCGGTGTTGACCTGCCCGGCCGACGAGACACGCAGATAGCTGAACGCGCGCTTGTTCGTGCTCGCCGGCCGGTCGTGGTGGCGCTGAGTCTGCGCCATCTCGGGTTCCTCCTCGGTTGATCTCCTCGGCGATCGTGACGAGCACTCGCGCGAGGACTTCAGGATCGATGCGAATCTCACGTACGGGCCGACGTCGCCGCTTCGGGCGGGGCTCGCGTCCATTCATCCGTCCGTCGTCCGTCCGCGCCTGTTGCTGCGCAGACGCGTGCGCGGAGACGGACGTCCGCGCGGACTATCCATCGGACTCGTCCCTTGGCATCCGCCAACGCCCTCGGCGTACCTGCGTGGCGTGAGCTTGGAGTCGGTCGTAGATCCATGTGCGCCTCATTCCAGTCATTCGCATGAGTTCGGGGACGGATAGGCCGTGCTCGGGGGCCTCGTTGAGTGCCGCCCAGAGGACCGATCCGGGGTCGGTCTCATCGACGATCACGCCGTCGTAGGCCTCTTCAGCCAGTGCATCGGCCGACAGGCAGTCCAGGTCCGGGCGATCGGTTGCGTACCGCTCGACGGTGGCCCGGACGTCGTCGTCGGTCACCAGGTAGGCGCGAGCACGACGCGGATGGTTGAAGCCCTCGGCGGAGACGAGGAACTTTCCGGGTGCGTCCAGGTCGTGTGCGTGCCAGCCGGCCGCCACCATGCCCTGACCGAGGATGAGGTCGGTGTCCCGGCGCTCACGGACGCGCAGGCATACCCGCACGTCCATCTGTGAACGGATGGCGCCCCTACCCATGGCCTGCTGGGTCGGACGCTGGGTTGCCGCGAGCAGGGTCTCGGCGACTGCGCGGCCACGACGAGCGATCGAGTCCGCGTACTCGACGGCGGCGGGGGACTGCTCAGCAAGCTCCGCGTACTCGTCCACCACGATGACAAGCGCGGGCGTGCTCTCGGTCGGTATCCAGAGCCGCGACGACGACTCGGCCATCGCGCGGGCACGTGCTTCGAGCACCCGTACCGCGTCCCGCAGCATCGTCTCTGCCTCGGCCGGGGTGGTTGCCAGCCGGGCGAGGCAGGGTGCCCAGGGACCCAGCTCCATGCCGCCCTTGAGGTCGATGCCCCAGAGCACGACGTCGGGGCAGGCGACCAGGTTGCCGATGATGACGTTGAGAATGCCGCTCTTACCGGCACCCGCGATGCCGCCGACCAGGAGGCGGTGGAGATCGTCTCGAAGTCGGGCACTGCCTTCCTCGTGCCCGAAAATCTGTGGCGATCAATGGTGGAAACGCGGTATCTGCTCAGGTCGCCGGCGAACGCCAGGCGACTGATGGATAGCGTGGCCAGGGTGGAGGCCGGTGAATTCGAGCGGCGGGATTTGATCCCCGGTACCGAGGAGCCGGGGCGTCAGGCGTCGTGAACGTCGCCCTCGACAAGACGGGCTGGGAGGACTACACGTCTTGGGCAGGCGAGCCGAAGACGCTTCGTCGGATCAATCGGATGATCGAAGAGGCTTTGCGTGACCCTGGACAGGGGATCGGGAAGCCGGAGCGCCTGACCGAGAACCTCAGTGGCTACTGGTCCCGGCGGATCACTGACGAGCATCGGCTCGTCTACACGGTTCGCGGCGACAATTTGATCATCGTGCAGGCCAGATATCACTACTGATCAAGGTTGCGCGTAGTTGCTCGGTCTGGACCGTCCCGGTTCAAGTAGGCGAGTGCCACCTCCACAGCTGACGGCCCTTGTTCGCGACTGAGTTTGCTGAGGCTCAAGGCGAACCAGGGGCCGTTTCGTTCTCCTGCTCAGGGGGCGAGCCTTGGACCTCCACGTGGTTCTCTTGCGTCAGGCGTACCACCTGTCATACGGGTGGCGGCCTGCGCGGAAGCCCAACGTCTCGACCAATGCGACCGCTTCACCGAAACCGTGGCCGACGAAGGCCGGGTCGTGCGCGTCGCTGCCGAAGGTGATCACCTTGCCTCCCACCTCGCGCCACCATCGGACGATCTCCGGGAACGGCTTGCGGTTGGTGTTGACTTCCAATGCCCGGTCGGTGGACGCGAGCGCTGTCAGCGCGTGCCGGAACTCCTCCTCGAAGTCCACGGGGTTGAAGGGGCCCGCGGACGCCGGCCAGTACCGGCTGACGAAGTCGATGTGGGCGAGGGCCTCGAAGCCGGCGAAGCCGGCCACCAGCCGTGGTATCTCGGTCAGGTAGTCGCGGACCGCATCCGCGGCCGGGCGCTGCGCGAAATGCTCACCCGGCTCGTTGAGTCCTTTGCCCAGCGGAATGGTGTGCACGGAGGCGAGTACACGGTCGAATTGTCCGGCCTGGAGGACCGTGGCGAACCGGTCCCGGTACCAGTGCGGCTCGCCCGCCTCCACCCCGGTAAGGATCAGCAGGTCGGGGAATCTCTCGCGACAGCGCTGGATGCAGGACAGGTAGCCGTCGACGTCGAGTGGTGGCGGGGTCAGTGTCCCGTCCTCGGTGATCAGGCCGGTCACCTTTGCGGGGGCGTCCGGCGCCGGTTCCACGTTGGTCCAGACAGTGAAGTCCAGATGTTCGGTGAAGGCGACGGCCGGTAAACCCAGCCTCAACGCCTGAGCGCAGCTGGCCTCCATGTCGCCGGGCTCGCAGTCCCACGACCAATCGGTGTGCACATGTCCGTCAGCGGGCAGCATGAGACCATTCGAATCGTGTGGGCGCTCTCCCTGCTGTAGCGCGGATCACATCCGTGGTGGCGGGGCGCTGCAGGCGTCGTCTTTGCCTGGCGGCTCGATGAGGGCGGCGACGGGCGCCACGGAATCCGCACGACCCGCAGGGCCGCCTCGACTGATCACTTCGCGATCGGAGGTTCGGCGGTGCACACCGATGTCGTTCTGGTTCGTCATGCCCGGTCCGTGCCGCCGACCGCGGACGGTCCGGACGAGGTCAGCCGGCCGCTGACCACTGAGGGCCTCCAGCAGGCGCTCGACCTGGTCACGCGGTTGACCGAGCCGCGTCCGGCGGCCGTTTGGTCGAGCCCGTACCGGCGCGCGATCCAGACCGTCCGGCCGGCCGCGCAGGCGCTGGGCCTTCCCCTCCGCACCCACGGGGAGCTCCGGGAATGGGACGACGGCAGGATCTGTGCGAGTCCGGTCTGGTCCGACATCAGCTTTAGTGAGCGCCCGGGCCCGCCGTGCCTGGCGAACGACGTGACTCCAAGGATCGGCTGCGGCTCCGGCCCTGGCCCGGCCCTCTGTGACCAGTGCCGCCCGATCATCGCAACCAGGTCATTCGATGGCGGGCGGACGGGAGACGACGGCCGGTCGCGTCGGGTCGGCCACCGCTCGTTCAGATTTTGATCCACGAAGGTGTCCAGCGAGCTTTTGAGGATGGGACCGACGCCCGACGGCCCGTATGCGGGCCACGTGATAGCACCGGGGCTTTCGGGTTCAGATACGGCTGGCGGGCCGGACCTCGACAGTGGAAGCCTTCCATCGGCTCGCGCGTCTCGTCTCGCGCGGGCCTTGTGTGCTGGTGCCTCTCCGGCTGCGCTATTGCCTGCTCGCGGATCTTGAGCACTCCAACCGTTCACTGTGGATCTTGGGTGCAATTCGTCGTCCCCGCTCGAGGTCGTCCTGCCCGGAAATAGGGGTCAAGGTTTACCGGCGCCGACCGATGCAGAGCGAATTGCGACGGTGGGCCGACGAATGTTGCACAAGATTCGCCGACGCCTGTCGGCACGTGATCTCGGGTGGTCAAGTGGGCGGACAGATCCCGTCAGGCGAGCCGGCAGAGGGACGCGTATGGCCGCCGGGCAGGTAGGTCGGCGGGCGGAGCGTCGAGAAAGCGGCTCGGGATGTCGGGTGGCCGATCTGCCGGACCGGCGACCAGGTTGTCGCCTGACGGTGGCTGGCCGTGGGTGTGGTGCCGGGGCACGGGCCAATACTGATTATTCGACGTGTTCAGTGCAATTATCCGGCAAAGCGTCGTGAACCGGTTAGCTGAGGCGATGGCTGAGCTGAGGGGCTGTGTTCCGGTTGCCCCATTTCTTATTTGTACAGCTTGTTTCGCGCCGGGTGTCTGACAGGGCGTGAGTCGGCCTATGCTGCGGCGGGTGGCGATCGATCGATACCTGTCTTGGTCGCCTGTCGCTTTTGTCATGGGGGCTCTGGTGAACAGATCACTTCTGGTTCGGCTCGGTGGCGTGGTCGCCGCCGGGCTGCTGATGGTTGGTGGTATATCCGTTCCCGCTGCGGCGGCCGCCGCAGCGGGCAACGTCGACGGCGTCTATCTGGACCATGCGGGGGCACCGATTCTGGATGCCTTCGTGGTGGCCTGGGACGAGGACGGCTCCTATCTCGCCGGGGCGTCCACCGATGCCCAGGGGCACTATCTGCTGGCGGGGGTGCCGGAAGGCGCGGTCCGCCTGTCGTTCCAGACCGAGTCGCTGATTCAGTGGGCGCCGGGGGAGCTGAACCAGGAGGCGGGGCGGCTCTATCAGGTGCCGGCGGACGGGACGCTCACCGTCGACGAGCGGCGGCTGCCCGCGGGTGTCGTCTCGGGCACGGTGACCGGGGCCGACGGCGGGCCGGCGTCCTGGGTTCAGGTCAACGTGCACGATCTCACGCACGACTCGTACGCCTACACCTACGCCGACGACGCCGGGCGGTATGCGGTGACCGTCTGGGCGGGGGACCATCGTGTCGGTTTCGGGCCGGACTCGGCCCGGCAGTGGGCGCCGCAGGCGGTTCGTGAGGGGGACGCCGACACCTACAGCGTGGCGGCGGGGGCGTCTGTTCAGCTGGACGAGACGCTGCTCGCGACCGGGACGGTCCGTGGGCGGCTGACCACTGCCGACGGCGGTCCGCTGGTCTCGGCCCAGGTGCAGTTGTTCGAGGGTGACCGTCAGATGTACGGCGGCTACACCGACGACCAGGGCGACTACTCGTTCCCTGCTCTGCCGGGCGAGTACGTCGTCGGGTTCCAGGCCGATCTCAACGGGCCCGATCAGTACATTCCGGGGGCGGTCGACCGCTCGAAGGCGACGGTGTTCACCGTCGTGGCCGGGCAGACCGTGGTCGCTGACGACTCGGTGCTCAAGCCGGCGTCGGTGTCGGGGCGACTGGCCGGGGCGGACGGCACACCCAAGGCGGGCTTCGAGGTGAACGTGACGTCCACCGATGACCAGCGCGGTTACGGCGCCACGACCGGGCCGGACGGCACCTGGCGCGTCGACGACGTCTACCCGGGTGAATACCAGATCTCGTTCACCAACCCGGCGTATTCGCGCACGCAATGGGCGTACGGCAAGACCAGCCGTGACGACGCCGCGGTGATCACCGTCGACGGTGGGGCCTCGGTCACCGTGGACGAGACCTGGCTGACCGGCGCGACGCTTGCCGTCAAGGCGGTCGACGAGGTGACCGGTGCTCCGGTCACCGACTTCTGTGTGCAGGTCGAGGCCGATGGCGGGTACGACCAGGGCTGCGCCACCGGCGGTACGGCCACCGTGGCCGATCTGTCTCCGGGCGCCGGTGTCGTCGACGTCCTGCCGGGCGAGGCGACCTACTTCCTGCGGGACGACGACAACCCGGTCACGTTGGTCAGCGGTCAGACGGCCACGATCACGGTGCCGCTGGCCAAGGGCGGCAAGGTGTCGCTCACCGCCGCCGACCGCAAGACCGGCGCTGCGGTGGGGGAGACCTGCTTCGTCCTGATGACGGCCGGCCGGGGCGGCCTGCCGGACGGCTACGACGACTGCACCGGCTCCAGGGGCGGGGTGACCACCGCCGCTCTGGCGCCGGGGACCTACGCGGCCTTCGCTGTCGCGCCGGGCACCTACGGCCATCAGTGGGTGGGGCCGGCGGGCGGCACCGGTGACCAGCGGGCGGCGGCCCGGATCGTGGTCACGGCCGACCGGACCGTGACGGCGCCGGCCGCGCGGCTCGATCAGGCCGGATCGATCACCGGTGTGGTGAAGGGCTCGGACGGCACGCCGATCGAGGACGCCAACGTCTCGTTCACCGCGTGGAGTTTCGGCTCCGGGCCCATTCACGACGTCAGCACCGACAGCCGGGGACGGTACACGCTCGGCAAACTCGGGCCGTACGCGTGGCCGCTCTCGTTCAGTGCGAACGGACATCCGCGGCAGTGGTCGGGCAACGTCGGCAACCGGTTCAAGGCCGTACACATTCCGGTCAAGGCGGGCGCATCGGCGACGTACAACATCAAATTGAGTCGTGGAGCGGCGCTGACCGGCAAGGTCACCATCCCGGCCGGGCTGCCGGCGGACGGCTGGCGGCTGACCGCGATCAACGCGGTGACCGGTGACCAGATGGCCGAATTCGACAGTTACGCCCAAGGGCCCGGCGGGACGTACCGCATGCCGGTGATCGGCAGCCAGCAGGTGAAGATCAGCTGGCTGGCGACGGGTGAGGGCAACATCGTCAAGAGGGGTTGGTACGACCACGCGTCCGACCAGAGCGCCGCGACCAGGGTCGCCGTCCCGGCCTCCGGCGCGAAGCGGGTCGACGTGACCCTCGGCTGACGCCGCCGGCGGTCACGGAACGCCCCGGGCTCGGCTGGAGCCCGGGGCGTACCCCTGTCAGTAGGAGCCGTTGTTCTGGAAGTGGTTCCAGGCGCCGCACGGCGAGTCGTACCGGCCCTTGATGTAGCCGAGACCCCACTTGATCTGGGTCGCCGGGCTGATCTTCCAGTCGGAGCCGGCCGAGGACATCTTGTCACCGGGATAGGCCTGCGGAATGCCGTACGCGCCCGACCCCGGGTTGGTGGCTTTGTAATTCCAGCCGCTCTCGTGGTCCCACAGCTTGTTCAGGCAGGAGAACTCGCCGAACCCGAACCCGGCCTTGATCATCAGAGCGCACCCGATCTCACGGCTGCCGCTGAAGGTCTTGCATGCGGCCGGAATCGTGCCGGTGTAGGGCACCGGGCCTGTCTGCGCGGCCCGCTGGGCGGCGGCCTTCTTCTCGGCGGTCGCCTTCTTCTGCGCCGCCTCCAGGGAGCGGGCATCGGCGGCGGCCCGCTTGGCCATGCTGGACGCCTTCAGCGCGGCGGTGCGCTCCGACTCGGCCCGCGCCGCGCGGTCGGCGGCGTGCTTCGCCTCACGCTGGATCGCGGCCTGCTCGGCGGCGGCCACCGCCTCCTTGGAGGCTGTGCCCGGCCCGTCGTCTCCGCCGTGTCGCGCCAGTTGGACGCCACCGGCCACCCCGGCCAGCAGCAGAGCCACCGCCGCGACGCGCGCGCCGACGGATTTGAGGAGTTGTGGTCGTATCACCGGGGGTCCCTTCGACGGCCATGGATCGTCCTCGCCGGAGTACGACGTTCCACCGGCCCATCGCTGTGCGGAGAAGTGGGAGGGATCATACGGGGCTGGGACGCCGCTGGCGCGCCCGCCGGGATCGATACATACTTGTCGATGCTTTGCGTCGGGGGGATGACGTGGGGAGCAGACCTCCCGCGCGCAAGCGCCTCGTCCCCACGAATCCCCGCAAGGAATCCCCCATGAGACCGAGACTCAAGATCCTGCTCGCAGCGATCGTCACCTCGCTGATGGCGGCCCTCGCCGCGGTCAGCATGCCCCAGCCGGCCGCCGCGGCCGCGCTCACCGAGGTCACCGGCTTCGGAACCAACCCCAGCAACCTTCGGATGTACGTCTACGTGCCCGACAACCTGGCGCCCCGGCCGGGTCTGCTCGTGGCCGTCCACTACTGCACGGGAACCGGGCCGGCGTTCTACAGCGGATCGCAGTTCGCCTCGCTCGCCGACCGCTACGGCTACATCGTCATCTACCCGTCGGTGACCCGGAGCAGCCAGTGCTTCGACGTCGCCTCCCCCCAGGCGCTGACCCGCGGCGGCGGCAGCGACCCGGTCGGCATCAAGTCGATGATCGACTACGTGCGGGCCCGCTACCCCGTCGACCCGGACCGCATCGTCGCGACCGGCGTCTCCAGCGGCGCCATGATGACCAACGTGCTGCTGGGCCTCTACCCCGACGTGTTCAGCGCCGGCTCGGCGTTCGCCGGGGTGCCGTTCGGCTGCTTCGCGACGACCAACGGGTCCGAATGGAACAGTGACTGCGCGAACGGTCTCGTCACCAAGACCCCGCAGCAGTGGGGTGACCTGGTCCGCAACGCGTACCCGGGTTACACCGGCCGCCGGCCGCGCATGCAGACCTGGCACGGCACCAACGACGAGATCCTGCGCTACCCCAACTTCGGTGAACAGATCGACCAGTGGACCAACGTCCACGGGCTCACCCAGACCCCGTCGTCCACCGTCACGCAGGGCGGAAACACCCGCACGCGGTACGGCGGCACGGGTGACACCGCCCCGGTCGAGGCCATCAGCATGAACGGCGTCAGCCACAACCTCCCGGTCGACGCGGCGGCCGCCGTGCACTTCCTGGGACTCGACACCACCACGCCGTCACCGTCGTCGCCGGCACCCTCGTCACCGGCCCCGTCCTCGCCCGCCCCGTCCTCACCGGCTCCGTCGTCGCCCGCACCGGCCGGTGGCTGCCGGGTCGGGTACGCGGTCAACTCGTGGAGCACCGGCTTCACCGCGTCGGTCACCGTCACCAACACCGGCACCACCACGGTCAACGGCTGGACGCTGCGGTTCACCCTGCCCACCGGGCAGACCGTGACCAACGCGTGGAACGCCGTGGTCAGCCCGTCCAGTGGGGCGGTCGGCGCCGCGAACGTCTCCTACAACGGCACGATCGGGGCCGGCGGGTCGCAGACCTTCGGCTTCCAGGCCACCCACACCGGCAGTGCCGCCAAGCCCACCGCGTTCACACTCAACGGCGCGAACTGCGCCGTCGTCTGACGAGCATCGGGGCTGAGACCGGGTTCCCCACCTCGGACTCAGCTCCGGCCCGGTGCGCGTAGCCGTACGATCAAGGAAGCTCGAAAGGCAGTTTGATGCCCGCCAGGGCGTCCTTGCAGGGACATGAGCGCGTCGCTGGAAGCTTGACCACCGCATCGAGAAGGACGTCGCGCAGACGTGCCGTGTTCTCCGCGAAGACCGAGAAGACCTCGTCCTGGGTGACGCCGTGCTCACCCTCCACGCCCGCGTCCAGATCGGTGACCAGGGCGATCGCCGTGTAACAGAGCGCCAGCTCGCGAGCCAGCACCGCTTCCGGGTGACCCGTCATGTTGACGATCGTGCCGCCGATCGAGGTGAACCAGCGCGACTCGGCACGCGTCGAGAAACGCGGACCCTCCACGACGATCATGGTGCCGCCGTCGACGGCACTCACCCGCTCGGCGGAATCCAGCACCGCGGAGCGACCCACCGGACAGTACGGATCGGCGAACGACACGTGCACCGCGCCCGAGTCGTAGAACGTCTGCTCGCGCCCACTCGTCCGGTCGATCAGCTGATCCGGCACCACGAAAGTGCCCGGACCCAGCTCCGGCCGCAGGCCACCGACCGCGCAGGGCGCGATGATCTGGCGTACGCCGAGCGAACGCAGCGCCCACAGATTGGCCCGGTAGGGAATGCGGTGCGGGGGAAACCGATGGTCACGGCCGTGCCGGGGCAGGAACGCCACCCGGCGGCCGCCCACCTCGGCCACCGTGATCCGGTCCGACGGCGGGCCGTACGGGGTGTCGACCTCGTGTTCGGTGGCGTTGTCGAGGAGCGCGTAAAGCCCCGATCCGCCGATGACGCCGATCTCTGCTGCCGTAGGTGGCGGGTTCATGTCCAGACCTTATCTGCGGCCGGAATCGCAAGCTAATGTGCGAGACATGGCTACGTCGACTGGACGGCGGTAAACACGTGTTCGGTGAGCAGCAGCGGATCGGAGGCCGGTCGGTGGAGTCGATGACCGGTCAGCTGCTCGTCGCCACGCCCACCCTCAAGGACCCCAACTTCGACCGGACGGTCGTACTACTGGTGGCCCACGAGACGGGCGGCGCGCTGGGGGTCGTGCTCAACCGCGCGACCGAGGTCCCGGTCGCCGAGGTCCTCGGCAACTGGGGCGATCTCGCAGGTGACCCCGCGGTCCTCTTCGAGGGCGGCCCGGTCCAGCCGGAGTCGGCGATCTGCCTGGCCAGGACCAAGCCCGAGTTCAAGAAGCGGCTCTCCGGCTTCCATCCTGTCAGCGGCGCACTCGGCACCCTGGACCTCTCCGCCGACCCGGAGCGGATGCGCGAGAGCGTGGCCGGCATCCGGGTCTTCGCCGGATACTCCGGATGGTCGGCCGGCCAACTGGAGGACGAGATCGCCTCCGGCTCCTGGTTCGTCTTCGACGCCCTGCCCGGCGACCCCTTCGTCGAACGCCCCGACGACCTCTGGGCCATGGTCCTGCGCCGTCAGGGCGACATCCTCGCAGCGGTCGCCCATTTCCCGCCGGATGTCTCCCTCAACTGAGGGGGGTGCTTCGGGGGGCCCTCGCGGGGTGTGTAATATTTCCAGCGTGCCCGGGGGAAACCGCCGGGGATGTAGTGAGTAGTGGCAAGGGGCTGTGGCGCAGCTGGTAGCGCACCACACTGGCAGTGTGGGGGTCAGGGGTTCGAGTCCCCTCAGCTCCACCCTTTAACAAAGAGTCGTTGACCAGGAAGTTTACTGGTCAGCGGCTCTTTTTGCTTAGGGGAATCCCACCCCGCAGGTAGCACCCAGGTAACGCGGCTTGATCATGCCGCTCAATCACCGGTACGGTTGCAATCGCATTGCGGCGCATACATGGGTGCGCCCGCGGGCCTCCAGCGAGGGGCCGCCCGTTCACGTGGAGGACGAGTGGCGTCGATTCAGAAACGACCGACCAACAAGGGTCGGACGGTCCGATGGCGAGTCGTGTGGCGTCAGGACGGCAAACAGGTACCGGTGACGCTCGACTACCACACCGAGGCGAAGAGACTTCAGGGGTTGGTCGAAGCATGCGGTGAGTGCTGGCCCGCCGATGAGGAGCTCACGCGCTACGGGTTCGCGGACCTCATCGAGCGAAAGGTCGAGTGGCTGGCGAAGCACATGCCGCTTACGGTGGCATCGGACTCGTCGGCGCCCCAACCGGCCGGTGCGCCCGAGGAGCCGCGGCCGCCGGCGCCCGCCGTCGATGAGATGCCGACCTTCGCCGAGTACGCGGAGAAGCAGATCGCCAGGAAGCGCGGTGTCGAGGGCTACACGAAACGCCGCTACCGGTCCAACCTGGCGAACCACGTCGTCCCGTACTTCGGCCACATGCGTGTGGACGTGATCGAGTACGAGCACATGGAGGCGTGGCAGGACGCGATGGAAGCTAAGGGCCTCAGCCGCAAGACGATCGCGAACATCCGGGGCGGCGTGATCGTCCCGACGTTCAAGGCGGCGTGCGCCATGCAGCCGGGCCGCAAACCGCCACTGATCGCTGGCAACCCGATGGACGGACTGGAGCTGCCGAAGGGCCGAAAGAAGAAGCGTGACGTCATCACGACCGAGGCCGATATCCAGCTGTATTTGAGCTGCGCCTACGAGGTGCATCCGATCGGCGCCGATCTGCTCATGCTCGGCATGGCGACGGCGATGCGCTGGGGCGAGCTGGCCGGGCTGCGGGTGCGCGACATCGACCTCGCCGCCGCTGAGCTTCGGCCGTCGCAGGTCCTCGCCCGGGGTTCCGAGAACGGCGACACGTGGGAACTGCGGTCTTACACCAAGAGCATCGCGGGTGACGACCGGTGCATCCCAATCCCGCCCGCGATCGTCGAGATGCTGCGTCGCCTCGTCGCCGGCAAGCGTCTCGACGACCTGGTGTTCACTCGGCCCGGCGGCGGCCCGTGGGATCACGCGAAGTTCCGTGAGCGGGTCTACCTGCCCGTGCTCGCCAAGGCCCAGGGGCGCGGCCTGGCGAAGCACATCACGCCGCACTGCCTCCGACACAGCCTCCTGACGATGCTGGCTGACCAAGGCGTCGACCCGAAGGTCATGCAGCACATGGCCGGGCACGAGAGCGTGAAGACGCTGTACGACAACTACATCCACCCCACGCAGGCCCAGCGGCAGGCTGCCGCCGCAGCCATCGGCACCCTTTTGCCGACGTTCTACACGGCCGCGTAGCCCGGCGATACCCGATCTCGCTTGATGAGCGGGCAGATGTAGACCTTCTATCTCCTACAATGCCGTCGTGATGCCGACCCGCCCTCACCGGGCTCCCCGCTATTGGCGAAGTCGGCGTCACGATGGCCCGCAGATCGATGTCGACGCCGCGCTGGCCTATGACCGTGCTGATATCGCGGGAGTTGTCCGACTTCCCGACGTTGTACGTCACAGATGCGTAGTGCTCCTCGGCCCGCCCGGTGGCGGGAAGACCACCGAACTGAAGGCTCTGGTTTCCACCTGGGGTGCGAACGCCGCGCTTGTTGAGGTCGGTCGTAGCAGCACCGAGGACGGTTTGCGGGGCAGGATCGCGAAAGCGCTGGGGAAGCAGAGCGCCCCTGAACCCCGACTTCTTGCACTGGACGCCACCGATGAGTCGCCGCTCATCCCGAGGGTTCTCGCTGGGGCGATCGAAGAGGCCCTGGAAGGTCTGCCGTCCGACGTTCACGTGGCAGTCAGCTGTCGAAGCGCTGGATGGCTGCCTGGGGTCGAACTCGTTTTGCGGCAACAGTTCGACCTTGTCGAGATCTACGATCTTGTCCCTTTAGTGGACACCGACATCGAGGAGTTCGCACGGTCCGCTGGAGTCGACGGGCGCTACTTTCTGGACGAACTGCGGCGATCCGGCATTGTGGATCTTGCCCGCAATCCCGTGGAGCTTGTATTTCTAGTCGAGGAGTTCGCCGCGTCCTCGGCGGATCCTCCTTCGCTCCCCGGCTCCCAGGCCGAGCTCTATGGTGCGGTCTGCCGACGGCGAGTACGAGAGCCGAACGAACTCAGACGGAACCCTCTGCTGCCACACGAAGAACGGCGCTACCTCGCCGACGCAGGCGTGTTGGCACTTGTTGCTCTGTTTAGCGGCTGTTCGACGTTCGTACTCGAAGGTGAGGGCGGTCCCGAGGACCTAACAGCAGATGATTGCTTGCCTCAATCGCCGCAGCAGCATTTCACCGAGGTCTTGGCCACCCGGTTGTTCGACGGCGCCGGCCCCCAGCTGATGAGGTTCGAGCACCAGATGCTCGCCGAGTACCTCGCTGCGAACCACATCGTCAGTACGGGCATCACCCTGGATTGCGTCAACGAGCTTCTTGGTGGCGAGCAAGGTCTTCTGGCTCCTCAGGTGCAGGCAATCGCTGCCTGGTTGGCCGCGCTGGCACCGGAGCGGTTCGGTGCTCTCATCGAGCGCGATCCGGCCGCATTTATCCGTAGCCGTGTCGAACTGATCGACCCGGGGTACCGGCAAGTCCTGGTCGACAGCCTCCTTAGGCTGGCTGGCCGAAGCGAGTTCCTTCAATACTCGACGCACGAACTTGGCGGACTCACCTACGACGGCATCGACCGTCGGCTCCAAGACGTTTGGTCCAACCAAACAAGCGGCACCGATGCTCGGGTTCTAGCGGTACTCATCGCCCGGCGTAACAACCGGTACGGCCTAAGCGCCACTCTGGCGTCCCTGTCGGTGGATGCTTCTCAGCCGACATCGGTTCGGGTGGCCGCTGGGTACGGCGTCTTAGACTTTGCCGATCCGCTAGATGTTGCCGCGCTGACGAGGCTTCTCGACGTGCCGGCCGAAGCCGATGAGGATGACGAGCTGTTTGGGCTTGGACTTCGCGCCTTGCGGCGAGGCGGCGCTCCGCTGCAGGACGTGCTGTGGCGCCTACGTGATGAGCGAAACGCTGACCTGGTCGGCAGCTATTCAACGTTCTTGCGGCTGGACCTCCCGGATATCCTCCGTGAGAGCACGTTGAGCACGGAGGAACTCCGCGAGTCGCTGAACTGGGTAGAGGACGTAACCGTCCGCATGTCGCCGGGCATGCCACCCCTCCGTGGTCTTGCGGGACAGACGGAGGAACTCCGTGACGAGATCTTGATCACTGGCCTGTCCCGTCTGCAAGAGCCGGAGATGTTCGCAGCGGTCATAAACGTTGTCGTTGCCCGGCTCGAACACCGCCACCGACTCTTTGACTCCCGAAATGCCGTGTTGCCCGAGCTGTCACGTCAGTCCCGCCGTGACCTTGTTGCCGTGCTACACAATCGCTTGGATGGCTCAGCGACCTGGGCCTTCAGGGGTGTTGGTCTGCTTGACGCCGAAGACCTCCCCTGGGTCGTAATGAATGGAGCAATGGCCGCCACCAGCGAGGATGCTGAACGCTGGCGCCCCTGGACCCTTATGCTCTTCGACCGCGAGCGGCCGGAACACCGCTCGGTTCTAGCTGCGGTCCCGGGAAACACCCCATTCGCTGAGCTGATAGCACGGCCCTTGCTTCGCCCAGTAAAGCCAGTCCCGGAAGATCTTGATCTCGAGTCCGATGACGAGGCGGAGTCACCGCCGACGGACTCACAGCTACTAACGAATCTCCTCGATGGTCTGCAGCTTCCGCAGGAGAGGGCCTTCCTCATCTTCTGCCACTACATACGGCACATTGGAGAAGCCGGCCAGCCACCGAAGCTGCCTCAGGTGCGGATAACCGACTTGCGCGGGTGGTCCCTGCTATCCGCCGAGCAGCAAGCGGCAGCTGTGGCGGCCGCCAAGGGCTACCTCCAAGTCGCGACAGAGAACGGGCAGAATCTTCTAGGGACCGGAAGGTCTAACCGGGGTGCCTATACCGGCGTGCAGGCAATGGTGCTGCTCGCCGACCTGGGTAAGACCCCGGATCTAGAGACCAGCCGTTGGCAGTTCTGGGTACCTGCCTTAGTCGGGGGACCGTTCTTCGGCCCTGACGAGGAACCGCTACAGATCCCGATGAAGTGGGTGAACGACAGAGCCCATGACTCCCTGCTCGCGGCGATTCTTACCGAGGTCGCCGGCCGTCCTGGAGCGGGGCAGGTCGTGCTCCGTCGAGTCGCTCCCCTTCTGACGGCTCAGGATGGTGCGTGGCTTGGTCAGCTAATCACCAGCGATGTAACTGACACCGCCTCCGCGGCTGTCGCGTATGAAGTCCTAGCGAAACTCGACTCGGAAGCGGCGCTTGCGCTATTCGGCGAGCAACTGGGCCTCGCCGAGGCCAACTCCCTGAAGGCAGGGCGCCTCGCCTCGTCGGCCATCCACATTCTCGGCGCACGAGCGTGGCCGCCGCTACGAGACGCCATGGTCAAGAGTCCAGCCCTTGCAAAGGAGATCGTCGAAAGTCTCGCCGAGGATGCATCACTCGATCTAGCGATGCTGGACGAGAAGCAGCAGGTGGAGTTCTGGCAAGTGGTCGAGGAGTTGTTTCCCTCCGCAGATGATCCAAATGTCAGCGGGGCGCACATCGTGAGTTTGCGGGAAAGAATCGGTGATATACGTGATCGCTTACTGATGACGCTCGCCGAACGAGGTACCCCGGCCGCCGTGGCCGAACTGGAACAGCTCGTTCTTCTCTACCCGGACACGCCGAAGTTTCGGTATCTGGCCGCCCGCGCCCGGATCACCGCCGCCCGCGAGGCTTGGACGCCGCTGACCCCATCAGAAGTGCTTGCGAAACTGACACCGCCCAAGGACGAGCCGGTGAAGATGCTCTCGGTACGCGCTGTAATGGCCATCCTCATTGGGATTTTCATCGGAGTCGTTATCTCAACGGCTCTCTGGCAGCGGGAGGGCCTCGAGTCGTCGATCTGGCTCGCTGCCCTTGCTGCGACGTGCACCTTGGCCCTTGGGGCAATGCCCCGGTCGAGCCCGAAAGCCAGCAAGACCCGCCGTTGGGCCGTCCGAGAGCCCTACGCCACGGCTATGTGCGCGCTGATCCCAGCAGCCGTCCTCCTGCTGGTCGTTGCCTACGCCGAAAGCAGTAAGCCTTCGAACGGCACAGCGGAACCAACTAGCTCGACAAGCGTCACGAAACCGGCGCCGACTTTGGTTAGCTCAGAGCCGGCGGTGACTACCCGTCCATCGGCACAAGTCACCATTTCAGTGACAGACGCGGCGCCGGGTTCGACGCTGAACGTGCAGGGGTCTGGGTATATCAGTGGAGAGGAGGTCAGAGTCGAGCTATTCGCAGGCGGCAACCTGCGGAAGTTCGATGGGCCGTACCTCCTTGCCGCTCCGGTTGCCGACGCTAACGGGACGCTTGCAGTCACAGCTGTCACCGTGCCGGACGAGATCTGCTGTGCGGGCGCAACAGTCCAGCTGACGGCGACAGGCGTCAAAAGCCATCGCACCGGCGAGCGCCATACGGTCACGTTGACTGGTTGAGGCCTTCTTTACTGCCCAAATGTGTGGTTCGTAGGGTCATGTACGTCGCTCTAGTCCTTCGTACTGACTCAGGGAGGGTGAATCTGTGCAGGACGACTGGTTAAGCGAAGCGCTGCGTAAGCGTCGCAGGAGCGCGGCCTGGACGCCGCACCGTCCCCTGACGATGCTGGCCAGCCAAAGCGTCGACCCGAAGGCCATGCAGCACATTGCCGAGCACGAAAGCGTGAAGACGCTCTACGACAAGTACATCTACCCCACGCGGCCTCAGTGGCAGCTGTCGCCACAACGATCGGCACCCTACTGCCTTCATCCCGTACGGCTGCCTAGCGCCGAACGGAAACGGGCGGCGAGCGTCATGCTCGCCGCCCGTCAAGTAACACGGTTCGGTCTAGGGCTTGGTTTCAGGACCCGAACAACATCCTGCGGCCGCACGTGGGCGCCAAGCTGCCATCACGACTTCGCCGGGGTGCTAACCGTTCCTCGGCGGCGTGTCATTCGCTCATGCTCCAGATCCACCACATTGACTAGGGGCAAGTCTGGAGTTTCGTCGACACCGACGTAAAGACTTATCATCTCAACGCTGAAGTCGATCTCTTCGGCTAGCGTTTCGAGGGTCAAGCCCTTCTTCCTTGCTAGCTCCAGCGCCCGCTTCAGTAGAACCGGCTGCTCCCCGCTGTAGCGAGAAACTGGTTCGGTCTGGATGATTCCTGCTGAGCGAAGATCGGCTAGCTTTTGCCAAGCGCGGCGATATGGTACATCACGAAGCAGGCCGAGTTCCCTGCTTCGATACAGTAATGCGTCTACAGAAACCCCCCACAAAGTTTGCAATCGCGCGTACTGACTGAAGTCGACCCTAGTCGGCAGGCTCGCCGAGATTGAAGCGGTTGGCATTAGGAACTCGGCAGCGAAAGCGTTCGCCACACGCTCATGCTCTGGGTCCCCCGGCTGCGCCTCACCGTGCATCACTAGGTGTCCCAGCTCGTGCGCAGCAGAGAATCGGTGATGATATACGTCGTCTTTGTCGGACGACAGCACCACGACTGGCCGCTGTAACCGCGAGGTTGAGAAAGCCTTGACTCGCTCGGCCTCCGAGAAAGGCATGACGGCGACAACGATCCCCCTGGATTCCAGCAGGCGAACCATATGCGGCACTGGTTCAGTGCCCAAGCCCCATCGACGCCGGACTGCCCGCGCCGCCGCAGCGGGGTCCTCTGGCACGTCGGGCACCACCTCGCCGCCCAGCCATCCCGGAAGGTCGGGGGCGGGAAGCCGGACCCACTGTTCTAGAGCGTGCGTCGCCTCCCAGATTTGAGCAGCGAAGGCTGCGGCACGCTCACGTTCGTAGGATCGTGTCGAGCGCAAGCTCCGAAAGTGTGCCATGGAAACGTCAAGGATGGCTCGGGGGCGCCCACTTCGGAACGCAAAGAAGCGGACGGGAACGGCAAGTACCTCGGCCAGCCTCATAACGAGGTCTGGCCGAGGCTTAATGGTTCCCGACTCGTATTGGCCAATCGCGGCAGCAGAAACCCCGACCCTGTCGGCAAGCGCCCTCTTTGTGAGGGCAGCCAACTGGCGAGCCTGAGTCAACCGCGCTCCGTCGAACATCTCACTTGAGAGTCCGGCTTGATTGGCGATTTTTTCATCAAACAGCGTTGGAAGATTCGTTACCTTCTTCGTCGTCCGGTCGCTCGGGGTCTTCATAGTATGTTTCCTTTATATTTTCCCCCGCATCGGCGTCTTCCTCATGCAGGTTGAGGTCGACGTCCGGCTCAGGGCGAGAATCGAAGCTCTGGAGGCTCTCGGCTATTGCGTTCCGAGTGAGACTAAGATCTCCCGCTAGGGCGTTCTCAAGAATGATCTCCTCTTCATGATTCCAATGCATGTGCCCGTCCGGGTACAGCTCAACGTCGCCCAGAATCACTTTCAGGAGGCCGGCACGCGGATTGGAGGCGTAGGCAACCAGCACCGCTTTGGGGTCGGTGGAAAGCAGCTCTTCTGGAGTAGGGCCCTTGATGGCGGGACCCCCGTCTTCACCCTGAGATGCGAAGTCGATCCACATTTGGGCGCGATCCCTGCTCGCGGTTCGCGCCGCGAAGAGATCTTGCCTGAACTGGGACACAACTTTCACCGGAACATCATGGTGGTGGACCGTAGCGGCGTTCCCGAAGCACCACGGGTAGATCAACCGACCGTCGACCATCGCGTATGGCCGCCCGTAGAAGGACACGACGGAAGCGCCGAGAGAAGTCCTCAGCGCGTAAGCAACCGCGTCCAGCCCGTAGTAGTAGCGAGCCGTGCCGTAGACCGGCGGCTTCTTGAACTTGCTAGCCGCGAACTCGTTCGCCGCCTCCTCGTTGGAGACGGAGAGGCCGAGTGCAACCCCCTTGCGCAAGCCATCTGCCAGCTGTCCAAAGCAGTCGTCCACCCAAGATGACAACCTAACCCCCAAGTCCCAACTTCAGCGCTGGTCGCGCCTCAAGCATGATGGACTTTAGTTTTCGACAACGCAAGCGCCTCCCTACTTTGGCCCGTGGACTACTGCGCTGTCAAGATCAGTAAATCTCATGATAGTTACCTGTTTAAGGAGCCCATCGCTGGAGGGCTTGAAGCGCGATGTTCAAAAGGCGACAAGGTCTGTAGCCCTCTGGGCTTGGCGGCTACTTGAGTTGTGGCCGGCGTTGATAGGCGTGCCGTCGGTGGTGCGTCGAGCCAGCCACTAGCGTCGCCGTCGGCCGTTCGGTGTGCCGACCAATGCCGGGACGGACTGGTAGGCGCTGGCGAGGTCGTCGTCGGTGAAGCGCACGAACCGACCGAGCTTCTGGTGCGAGATGCGCCCCCTGGAGACCCAGTGCCGCAGCGTCGTGTCGGCGATGCCCAGTTTGGCGGCGGCCTCGGCGTACGTGTACTTCTGCTCCACGGCGCTCCCCGTCATGTATGTCGTGCAATGTAACTGTGACCTCACTTTAATACAGCGCGGCACGCAGCGGTACGCCCCGACACAAGCCATTGGCCAGCTATTGTGTCGTTCGCCTGTGCGGTTACTATGGACACTGCTCACATACATGTTTGCGCGCTGGAAGTGCTGCTGGTGGCACACCGCCGTACCACGGCGGAGGCCCAGGTTCGATCCCTGGCCGGCGCTCCACAGCCCGGCCACACGAGAGGTGGTGCGGGTGTTCCACGGGTCAATCCCCAGCGACCTGCGGTCGATCATCTACGAGCACGCCGACGGCTGGCCCGCCACGGACCTGTATGTCGGTTGCTCCGGCAACTTCACCATCGAGCGGGTGCTGCACAGCCGTCCCGGCGAACAGCGCCCGATCCACGGCAACGACGTCCAGTCGTACTCGAGCGCCCTCGGCTGGTGGCTCGCCGGTCAACCACTGCCTTACACGCTCAACGACGCCGGCGGCGAGCACCTGGCCTGGCTGGAGCCGTACCTCCGCACTGACACCGACCTGCTGGCCAGCCTGATGCTCGGAACCCGGTTCCTCCAGTACGTCGGCCGGTCCGGCGTCTACTACGAGCGGATGATGCGGGCGACGATCGGCCAGTTCCCGACGATGCACGCCAGGACCGTCGGCAAGCTCGAAGCCCTGACGACCCGGCTCGCCTCTTACTACTGCGGCGACGTCCGCGAGTACCTGGAGACCGTCGTCCCGGCCGACGCGCCCGTGGCGATGTTCCCGCCGTTCTACGCCGGCGACTACGAGCAGCAGTTCGCCAGCATCGACGACTTCTTCGACTGGCCGGCGCCGGAATACGACACGCTCGACGAGGACGGCAAGGAGCAGATCATCGGGGCGGTGCTCGACCGGCCACACTGGATCCTCGGGCTGCACATCGCCCGCGACGAGCTGCGGCCGTGGCTGCGTGGTGTCGTGCAGACCAGCAACCGTGGCCTGCCGATCTACGTGTACGCCAGCTCGGGCGCCCGCCGGATCGTCGCCCCCGTCCAGCAGGTCGCCCCGATCTTCATGCCGAAGATCGGGCCCACCGACGAACTCGGCGACACAATGGCGATCCACGTGCTCACCGGCGGTCAGTTCTCCGGGATCCGGTCCCAGTTCATGTCGAAGACGATCCTGCCCGGCTCGCCGCTGCTCGCCTGCGGGGTCAGCGTGGCCGGCAAGCTCGTCGGCGCGTTCGCCTACCTGCCACCGAAGTTCGACCCGAGTACCGCCTACCTGATGAGTGACTTCCCGGTTTCCTGGAGCCGGTACCGGCGCCTCGCGAAGCTGATCGTGATGGCCGCCGCCTCCCGAGAAGCGCAACTACTGCTCCAGCGGTCGCTGTCGAAGCGGCTCACCGGCTGGTCCACCACGGCGTTCACCAACAACCCGAACTCGGCGAAGTACGGCCGCGGCATCCCCGGGGTGCGCCTGCAGAAGCGCACCGAGCCAGCGGCCGACAAAATCCACCGGTTCCAGCTCCAATACGGCGGCCCGCTCGGCGGCTGGACCCTCAACGAGGCGCTCGCCGAGTGGAAGCGCCGCCACGGAAAGGACGCCCGATGACCGACGCCCAGGAGCCGCTCAACCTGCGGTACGGGATGGTCGACCCGCGCACTCTGACCCTGCTGGAGGTCAATGCCCGGTTCATGCGCAAGGAGACCTTCGACCGGCTCGTGGCGAACGTCCGCAGCGACGGGGCGCTCACCTCGGCGGTACTGGTGTGGGACGACACCGCCAGAGACCGCAGGGTGGTCCTCTCCGGTAACCACCGCACCATGGCCGCCATTGAAGCCGGCCTCCCGGAAGTTCCGGCGATCTTCGTCGATCAGGAACTCACCCGGGCCCGGCAGGTGGCGTTGCAGCTGTCCCACAACGCCATCGAAGGCGAGGACGACCCGGCCACGCTCAAGGCGCTGTACGAGGAACTGGACGACGTCGACTGGCGGGCCTACTCCGGCCTCGACGACAAGCAACTCGACCTGCTCGCCAAGGTGGACCTCGAAGGCCTGTCCGAAGCGAACCTCGACTTCGCCACGGTGATGCTCACCTTCCTGCCACTCGAACTGGACGCAGCACGCGCCTCTTTCGACGAGGCGAAGAAGCTGGTGCAGGCCGACGCACGGTGGATGGCGGCCTACCGCGACTACGAGCCGACCCTCGACGCGCTCGGCACCGCGCACGCCGCGGCGAACGTCGGCAACGTCGCCACCGCCCTCGGTCTGATCCTCGCCGTGTTCGAGCGGCACCTGGACGAGCTACGCGAGGGCGTCTGGTACGACCCCGAGACCACCGAACCGATCGGCAACGCGCACCGGCTCGTCCCGATCGAAACGATGCTCGGCACTCGCACCATGCCAGCCGACGCGGCCGCCGTTGTCACCCGTGCCGTCGACAAGCTCGTCCGCGATGGCGACGTTCCAGCGGACCAGCGGTGGCGTGCCCTGGAACTGCTCGCCGCCCACTGCCAGACGGAGTGAGAGGTGCCTGCCTTCACGCTCTCGACGCAACAGCGGGCACCTCTTGGCTCAACCGCCGAAGGAGAACGGTTCGATCACTGGCTCCAGCACACAGTCGAAAGTCAGTTCCGGCTGCACGTAAGGCTGAAGAGGAAGGATGTGGCAATTCCAGCGCAAGGTCCACGCCTGATCGGGAGTGAACGCCACCTGGGAGTAGCGATCGTTCCAGTCGAACTCGACGACCTTGGCGCTGTAGTTGTGCACGTCGCTCTTGTGCACATAACCGAGGAAGCTGAATCGCACGTTGACGTAGAGCCACCCGTCCGAGCCACCCGAACCGTCAGTAGTTACCGAATCAAGATCGGGGTCAGCCACGTCGATCGTTACGTCTTCAGCCCAGAAGCCAGGCCTGCCGATCTCGCCGAAGTCGAAGGTACGGCTACCGGCCCTTCTGCCGGTGAGCTCCTCGCATGCTGCCTGGATTGCCTCATTAAGGAGGTCGTCCTGCGAGGGTTCCCACTCATCGGCACCGGCTGGACGCAGGAGATGCAATGCCTTGGCATAGCTGATTCCCTTACGTTTCGCCACTCTCTTGGCCATGTAGTCACGGCTCATGGTGCTTGCCCACAATCTCGGCGGATCCCACGCGACCACCGGATTGGATGCAGCACGGTGGTGGGAATCTGCGTGACGATCGCCTTGTCCCTCTGTGTCACCGCGTCGTGCGTGGCCGACATGCGACAGGAGAAACCGGTGGCGCAGAAGCCACCGTGCTCCTCATTCTACGGCTGGGGCTACGTTCGTCCAACTCTGGTTCGCTGGAGGGGGTGATTGTGGACGAACCAGCACTGCTTCCCTGGGACAGGCAGCCGAAAGAGTCTGATCGGGCCTACTCGTACTTCGCGATCTACCGCGACATGGGCCGAACCCGCACCGTCGCGAAGGTCGCCACCGAGGTCCACAAGTCCCGGGATTACCTCCACAAGCTGGCCAGCCAGTGGAGGTGGGTGCACCGTGCCCGCGCGTTCGACACCGAACAGGACCGGCTGTACGGCGAACTCCTCGGCGAACGCCGCAAGGACATGGCCGAACGGCACGCGCGGATCGCCGCGGCGCTGCAGGGGAAGATCGTCGCCCGCCTCCAGTCCCTCGACGCGCAGAAGCTCACCCCCAGCGACATCGCGCGGTGGCTGGAAGTCGCCACCCGGGTCGAACGCCTCGCCTTGGGCCTGCCCGACTCGACGACCGCGCACACCGGCCCCGACGGCGGCCCCATCCAAGCCGAAGTCGCCGAGATGCCCGAAGACGCCCGCGCCGCCTTCTTCCGCGCGCTGGTCGCCGAAGCGCAGCAGCGCGCCGGCGTGCACAACGGCCGCGAGTCCGGCGACGACGACGAGGAGGAACCCGATGAGCCGCCGAGTCCGTAGAGGCCCCCGCACCCGCCGGGCCACGTTCCGGCACCGCCGCCCGGCCGCGCCCGGCCGATTCGTTGCCACCGCAGCCGTGCCGGCACGCCCGGTCCTCGAGGAAATGGTGGCGCTGCCTGCCCCCGTCGCGTCCCACCCGCCGACACCGCTCGGCGGCGGCGACTACCCGTGCCGGTGCTGGACGTGCCGGCAGGCGTGGCAGCCGCACGACGTGCGCCGCCGCACCTGGAAGCACGCCTTCTGGTGGTCGGTGTTGTGCGGCAGCTGGGCGGCCGTAACCGGCGTGGTCGCCGTGCAGGGGTGGCGGATGCTCGGCCCGGCCTCGATCTGCCTGCCGCTGATCCTGGCGGTGGTCCTCGCCGGTCTCGTCCTGGTCGCCGTCGGAGACGTCAAGGAGACGGCCGCCGGGCCTGCCCCGGACGGCGCCGGCCCAATGCAGCTGGGGCTCTGAACCGTGACGCTCGCGTACCCGGACCCGCGGCTGATGACGGATGCGGAGCTCGCCGCCTACCTCCAGGCGGCGACCGACGCGATGGAACAGCTGCGCTTCGACTGGCCGCGGCACGCCCGGCTCGAGCAGCTGGAACCGCACCGCGCCTACCGCATCTGGATGCTGCTCGCGGGCCGCGGCTTCGGGAAGACCCGCACGGGCGCCGAGACGGTACGCAAGTGGGCCGAGGGTCGACCCGGCGGCCACTACGCGGTGATCGCGAAGACCCACCGCGAAGTGTTCAACGTCTGCTTCAACGCGCGCCGGGCCGGCCTGCTCGCCGTGATCCCGCCGAGGCTCGTGCGGACGTTCAACAAGAGCGAGCCGTACCTGGAGCTGACCAACGGGGCGATCATCCGCGGGTTCGGCGCACAGGACCCGGACACCCTGCGCGGCTACGACTTCGACGGTGCCTGGCTCGACGAGTACGCGGCATGGCCGGTCCAGTCCGCGCAGGGCGTGTTCGACATGACCTGGTTCTGCCTCCGCGAGGCACAGGACCCGCACATGGTCATCTCGACGACCCCGAAGCCGCTGCCGCACGTGAAGAAGCTGCTCACCCGCGCAGCGAAGCAGGCGGCACGAAAGACCCGACCCCGCGTCGTGATCACCCGCGGCCGGACCCTGGACAACGCGGCGAACCTCTCCGCCGAAGCACTCGAAGAGCTGATGGAGCAGTACGCCGGCACCCGGCTCGGCCGGCAAGAGCTGAACGCCGAAATGCTCGACGACGTCGAGGGCGCGCTGTGGAAGAACGCGTGGATCGAAGCCGGCCGCGTCGACAAGGACGACGTGCCGAAGCTGGTCCGGACCGTGGTGTCGGTCGACCCGGCGGACACCGTGTCGGAGACGAGCGACGAGACCGGCATCGTCGCGGTCGGTCGAGGCGAGGACGGCGACCACTACGTGCTCGCGGACCGGTCGATGCGGATCGCCGGTATGGCCGCGGCCCGGCGGATCTGGCAGTGCTACCTCGACGTCGACGCGGACCTCGTGATCTACGAAGGCTCGTCGGCGTGGATGCGGGACATCCTCGTCGACGCCTGGGCCATGATGCAGAAGGAAGGCCTGCTACCCGGCGGTGACCCGCCGCTGGATGTGGTGCAGGCCCGCGTCAGCAAGCGGGTGCGCGCCGAACCAGTTGCCGCGCGGTACGAAGTCGAGCCGCCCCGCGTGCACCACGTCGGCGCGTTCCCGCAGATGGAGGACCAGCTGACCACGTGGACTCCGGAGTCCGGGGACTCGCCGGACCGCCTGGACGCGCTGGTGCACGGCGTCACCTACCTGCGGTCGAAGGAATCTCGCCGGGCCACCGTGGCGTCGCCCCTGGCCCGGGCCCGCCCCGTCGGAAGGGCGGGCCCGCGGTGACGGGCTCAGGAATCGCCGTTCGACGAGACGATTGGCGGGATCTGACCCGGATCGCCGTGGAAGAGCGCAGCCTCGGCGCTGACATTGCCCTGGCCCTTGACCTGTACTGCCAGCGGAATAATCACCTTGGCTTTCACCGTGTCTGGCGCCGGGACGGCTCCCTGGTTCTTGCTGCGTGCGCGCATCTCGGCAAGGTCGTTCAGGAAGAACGCCGATTTTTTCTCGTTCCAGCTGATGACCCGACTCAGGAAATTGGAAAGCCCCACGAGTAGCTGGGTGTACTTGGTCGTGAGTTGCCAGCGTTGGTAGCGCCACGTGGCGCCGCCCATGAAGCGGACGGCCTGGCCCAGCTTGGTCAGCTTGCCGGGCACGTCATCGATGACGGCCGCCCATTCCTCAGCGAGGATTTCGGCCGTATCCAGATCGCCGAGCGACCAGAGCCTGGCAGCCCGGGGGATCAGCTTCTTCGCGAGCCACGGGGAGAGGTCGCAGAACTCGTTGACGAGCAGGCTGAGGACCACGGGGATCACGACGATGAGCCAGATCTGGTTCACGCGAGTCCTCCGCCGAAGGCCGGCCGCAGCGTGGCGCGGGTCTGCGGCGTGCGCCGCTCGGCGATCAGGGCGCGGGCGCTGGGAACCGCCTCGCCGGTGAGCCGGTAGTACCGGCGTCGCGGTTTGTTGGGCTCGGCGGGGCGGTCGTCCCACCGGGCGGTGACCCAGCCCATGTCGGTGAGGCGCTCCAGGATCTTGTAGACGGTCGGTCCGGCCCGGCCGGTGGTGCTGATGATCGCCCAGCCGTGCAGCTCGTCATCTCCTGCGTCGAGGAACGCCTGCACGACATCGAGGAAAGGAGCGGTTATCCGCTCCGGCTGTCGTGTCATGCCTTAAGTGTACTAGGTGAAACAGACCTAGGTGAAATAAGCGTCTTGGCAGCTCAAGCGGCTGGAATCGACTGGCGCATAGGTGATCTTAAATGTAGAATGAATGTATACAGCAAACTGCTGTTCACGTGGAGAAGGAGCAATACCATGGCTGACGCAGCCACCATTGAGCGCCCCGGCGAGACCGCCGAGGAAGCTGCGGTTCCCGCCGTCCGGGAGCCCCACGTCACCACCTCGGCCGAGCAGTCGAGCGCCGCCCCGGAAGGCGGCGGGCCCTACCTGGCCTGGATCGACCCGCGCGACCTGCTGTCGCACCCGAACAACCCGCGCAAGAACCTCGGTGACCTCACCGAACTGAAGGCGTCGATCGCTTCGGTCGGCGTCGTCCAGGCCCTCACCGTGTTTCCCGACGCGAGCGGCTACCGCATCCTGGCCGGATGGCGCCGAGCCAATGCGGCCGCGCAGGTCCTCGACGACGGGAACTGGCCGGCCGGCAAGCGGGAAGCCGTGCCCTGCCTCGTTGACCCCGACGCCGCCGGCGGCGAGCTCGACCAAATGGTGTCGATGCTGGTCGAGAACGACCAGCGCGTGGACCTGACGCCCACCGAGCGGGCCAAGGCGTACGCGCAGCTGGAGTTGTTCGGGCTCGACCCGAGCATGATCGCCAAGCGCGTCGGCCGGAAGGTTGAAACGGTGCAGGCGAGCCTCAAGCTCGTCAGGCTCGGTGACGCCGCACTGAAGGCTGCCGACAACGGTGAGCTGGATCTGCGGGACGCCCACCGGATGAGGCAGTTCGACTCCGACCCGGATGCGATGGACCGGCTCATCCGGAAGATCGGCAATTCGTGGTCGCTGCGTCATCAGCTGGACGAGGAGGAGCGCCGGGCAAGGGTTCGGCAGGATGAGCAGCGGCTGTACAAGGAGTTGGCCGCTGCCGGCGTCAACGTCATCAGACGGCCCAAGGGCTGGCCGTACGACTGCAAGGCCGCCTCAGTCTCGTCGCTGCGGACCGCCGACGACGAGCCGATCGATGTCAACGAAGTGAAGGCTCAACCCGGCTTCGCCGGGTTCGTCGACAAGGACGGCTCCTCGGCCGCCGCGATCATCGTCTGCCTCGACCCGGAGGCGCATGGATACAAACGGCGCGGCAGCACCAACTACAAGACCGCGGAGCAGTTGGCGGAGGCGCAGGAGAAGCAGCGCCTGCACGGGGAGCTTGAGCAGAGGATCACCGATGCCCAGGAACTCCGCGACCAGTTCATCATCCGCACGTGGGGCAACGCGAAGTCGACTAAGCCGCTGCTCGTGGAGGCGCTACGCCAAACGGTGGCGAAGCCGGATGCGCTCCGGCGTGGTGACGAGGAGCTGATCCGAGGGCTTGCCGGCGGCGACATCCTCGACGTCAACGGCGCTGGGGCGGACCGGCTCAACCGCATCCTCATCGCGATGTGGCTCGCCGCCGAGGCCGACAACCTTGCCGACGCCATCAACGGCCGATACGGCAACGACAAGCGTCGGGCGCTTGCGTTCCTCGACAGGTTGCTCGCCAACGGGTACGGCTTGGCCGAGGTGGAGACCGAGGCGCGCGAACGGCTCGTCAAATGGGTGGAGAACGACGACGCGGAGAAGGCGCGGCGTGCCGCGGCCGAGAAGGCGCGCGAGGAAGCGCCGGCGGTTGACGCTATCGACCCGGCTGTGGCGGCGGCGATCGCCGCCGATGAAGGCGTCGACGAGGACGAGGACTTCGACGACGAGGACGACTTCGACGAGGAGGAGTGAGCGGCTGACGCTGGTCGACGTGCGGCGCGGTTCCCCTGCCCGGGGTGCCGCGCCGCCGGCGTTTACGGCATGATCGAGGCTTGATGCGACGCAATGACACTGCGACCGTCTAGGAGGTTCGTCGTGACGACGCCGAGACTGCTCCGAGCAACCTGCCCCGACTGCGGTGTCACCCGAGGCGAGACCCACACGCAAACCTGCCTGACCGTCGAATGCCTCCACACCGGGATGCCCCGAGCCAGCTGCCACAGCGAGCACGCCCCGCCGCTCGACCACGACTGCGGAAACGCCACGTGGGACGGCCGGTGGCCAGGCCATGACGAGTGCCGAGACTTCGGCTGGCACATCACCTGGGACCCGGCCACCGAGGCGTGGGTGCGGTGCAACTCCGACGTGCCAGGCTCCGGCCCCGACCTCGGCCGGCTCCGCGAGCAGGCCATCTGGAACTCGCAGAACCGCACCTGGAGACAGCGTCGCGCTGTCCTCTACGGCCGGCCCCGCTCCGGCGGCCGCGCCACCACCGAAGGCGCCGCCGCACACCTGCGCGGCTGGTGCACCAGGCGGGGACTGATCGTCGTTGCCGAGTACGGCACGGCCGGGCACGCCGAACTGTGCTGGCAGGCCGTCCTCGAGGACCTGCGCGCCGCGCACGCCGACGTGGTGGCCGTGCACGCCGTCGACGCGCTCGGCCCAACCCCGCAGCAGGTGTCCGCCCGGGCCCGAGCCGTCGAAGCCCTGGGCGCCGTGATCGTCGGGCCCGGCGTCCGGTTCGACCGGGCTGGCCTCGTCACCGGAACCACCGCGGCGTGAGCCGGGAAGAGGACGACGGCACGGTCTGGTGCCAAGGCGGGTGCGGACGTGCCCTGCACTCGGTGACGTCCCGGTACACCGGATACGGCCCGACGTGCTTGAAGAAGGTGCTGGCCCGACCAGCGCGGAGACCGGAGACCCGCGGCCAGATGGAGCTGTTCACACCCCGCGCTGGCTGACCTTCTTGACGGGCTTCTTGCCGGAACCGGCTGACGAAGTCGCTGCGTCAGCCGAGCTCGGTGTGGCAGCGGGGGTCCCTCCGGCCAGAGTGAGCAGGTACCGCTCAGCCTGAACCTGATCCTGGTGTGCACCGCAGCCGACAGTGTCCGTGCGGTCCCGCCAGCTATGCCACCTGGTCACCCCGTCGATGGTGCCGGAGCTGACGTAACCGATGACCGTGGAGCCCTCCCAGACCGCGATCCGGTCCGACTCGCCACCGGGCTGTGACGCTGTGCTCATGCGCTGCGTGGTCCGGCGGCGGATGGCGGCATCCCGCGGTAGGAGCTCCAGCGGGCGGACGCGTCAACCAGCTGCTTCGTCCACGGATCAGGATCAGTGCCACCGTGCGTAGCCCACATCACGGCGTTCGCTGCCGCGAAAGCCGTGACGCCCGCTACCGGCGCCGTCTGCCAGGCGGGCACTTGCTCCGCCCACCACTCGGCCTCCTTCGGCTCGTGGCCGGCGACGATGAGCCACGTCACCAAGTAGGCGGGGTTGAGCCAGTCGGCGCCCCTGGTCGCCCACCCCCAGTCGACGATTCGAGCCCCAGAGCCGCCCACGATCACGTTGGCCGGGTTGAGGTCGGTGTGCAGCAGGGTGTTGCCACCGAAGTAGTGCAGATTTGCTTCGTCGGTGAATGCGGACAGCCGCTGTTCCGCCTGCCGTAGTTCGATGTCCGGGCACGGAATCTCACCGATCCGCGCGACGAGTCGAGCGACATGAGGCAGGTCGATCGAGTCGGGCGCGTAGTCGGCTTGATGGCCGTGCAGAGCGTCGAAGAGCAGAACGTCCCAGCCGTCCTCGACGATGCGGGCGATCAGTGGGGCACCGACGTCCGCCACGAACGGTGCGACCTCAGCCTCTCGCGCCTGGGTCCAAACCCAGCGGTGCTCGGTCGGCAGTGCCTTGATGAAGTACCGGCGGGTGGCAGTCCGCAGTACCGCGGCAACGGCACTGTTCAGCCCTTCGCTGGCCGATTCGGCAGAGGAGACGGCACCGATCGCGTCCGCTACGCGGTTGCGGACGGTGCGTGGGAGTTGCCAGTAGTCGATGCGGGTGTGAGACAAGGTTGGGGTCCTCAACGGCGGGGAGCGCCCCGGGCCGCCACGCCCATGGCGCGATGGCGGTCCGGGACGCTCAGCTAGTGCTGGCGGATGGTCAGTTGTACGGGTTGTCGTCGCCGCAGCCGCGCTGGTTGCCCGCGGAGATCTGATCGACCGTGGTGATGACGATCCCGGCCGGCTCCGCCGTGCGCGACTTGGGCGAGGCGACGGTCGGGGCCGCGGCCGGCTCGCGGCGGGTGATCTGAACCTGAACTGCGCTCATGGTGTCCTCCTAGTTCCCGTGCTGGCAGTAGTAACTGAGTGGAGCCTCCGCCTCCTGGTACACCTTCGCCATGGGGCGGCATACCCGGCAGGTGGATGAGAGCTTGCAGCCCGTACATCCGCCTGTGCGAAGCATCTGGGCGTCTGCGATCGCGGGCAGACGCAGCAGCCCCTCGGGGCCTTCGGCAACGAGGTTGATCGGGTTCTCCCGACCGACCTTGCACATCGTGGCGTTGCCGTGCGGATCGACGTGGAAGCTGGTGTGACCGGCCGGGCAGCCCTGGAAGATCGAGGACTTGTCCAGGTATCCGGGAGTCTGCGCGTCCAGCGTGGAGCCGCTACCGGTGTAGGTCGGTGAGATCGACCCGAACTCGTTGGCGGGGAAACCAAGGTCCCGCACCAGGACGCGCATCTCGTCCAGCTCGGCGATGTTGTGCTTGGTGATGATGATCGTGACCTCGACAGGCAAGCCGGCTGCTGCGGCCGCGACGAGACCCTTGTACGTCAGCTGGAACGCGTTCTTGGTATTGGTCAGCGCGGCGGCGGTCTCGGCGCTCGCCCCGTACAGCGAGACGACGATCTTGTGGGGTCGGCGGCCCACGAAGATGTCGAGGATGTCGGGTCGAGCCAGTCGGGAGCCGTTGGTCAGAACCTCGACCATCATCCCGGCGTCGTGGGCTGCCCGGTACGACTCGGCGAAGTGCGGGTCGATCAACGGCTCGCCGCCGGTGATCTGGAACCACAGGACGCCCATGTCGCGGAGCACGGCCAGCGTCTGGAGCTTCTGGTCCAGCGTCATGCCGGCGAACGGTCGCTGCTCCAGATAGCAGTGCTCGCAGGAGAAGTTGCAGCCGAGGTTGATCTCCCACGACGCCCGGCTGTATGTCACCGGCAGCGTGGAGGGTTCCCGAACCATGAGCACGTCTCGAACCGGCCGATCCCGGAAGTCCATCGCCCACGCCTGAGCGGCAGCGTCCGCGAACCAGTCTGGAACGGCGCCGTCCTCATCGGCGAGGTCGGCGAGCGCGGCGTAGAAGGCCGCGGGCAGTTGCATTGCTGCGTCATGGCCAGGTCGTACGGCGACGAACTGGTCCTCCTGCGGGCTGATGATCGCCTGGAACACCGGGAGACCTCCTTCGAGGGGTGGGCCCGCCTCGTGCACGGGGGAACACGAGGCGGGAATTCCTGGGCCCGCGCCTACGATGCGGGCGGCGGAGGGTAGTCGTGTGCCTCGATCAGCGCGGTCAAGCCGTCGGGGTCGGACGCCTGGAACTGGCGGTGGCCGTCGTGCACTGTCCAGCGGGACGCCACGTAGACCGCGGCGTGGCAGCGGCCACCTACGGTCCGCTCGCTCTGGAACCAGATCAGCCAGCCGGGGAACCGCAGCGCGAGCTTGTCGCAGTTATCCAGGGTGCCCTCTGGCCACTGCTCGGTGGCAGCAAGATTCTGTCGGGTCTGCCGCATTGCCTCCGCCGACTCCGGCTTGGTGAGCGGACGCAGCGGCGGCATGGTCACGACCCGAGTTCGGCCGGAAGGGCGGCCCGCGGGTCGTGGATGAACCGTCGGATTATCGACGGCCCATCGGAGTAGCCCAGATCGGCCACGGCGAGGTCGTAGTAGGACCAGCACCGGACGTCGAACGCCGAGCCCGATCCGAGCTCGACAGCCAAGCCCACGACTGCGGGCTGGCATGGCCACGGCACGTTGCAGGCGCGGCAACGCCAAGACGGCCGTTCTGCGGGGTGACCTTCCGGCCATGCCAGCCTCGGTCTAGTAGGTGCGATGAGGGCCTTCACGGCCGGCCCCTCAGAAGAGAGGCGCGAGAGAGGTTCTGCTGCTGGCGGCGACTGCACCGTGCCGCCTTAGCGCTGGGAAAAGCCATTGCTGCCTCCGGTAGCCGTCCCGGTTCGGTACAGATCTTGTTCGGTACCGTGCAAGTTACATACAGATCGCTTCTGGCACTGTTCCTAAATCTGGAACAGTGCCAGACTGGCACCGTAATGGCGAAGATCACAAGGCAGTGCGGGAAGGTAATTTCGCCGACACGAGCGATGGAGACCATCTATGCAGGTAGGCGGCCGCTCAAACGGGTGAATCTCTCTGCCCCTGCTCCCGCCTAATGCCAGCCGGTGGGACCTGCCAGGCGAAGGCGGAAGGGGATGCAACCTTGGAACACGCGTGGATATCTCGAATAATGAGTGCCCTCAACGCCTCGCTCCGCATTCCCAGCCGGGTGATCTGCGTGTGCGGCTCCGTGGCAACGGCACCCGCGCGAAGTGCTCGAATGCCGAGCCAGCGAGGTTTCCGGTCCATGCGGCTGTGTCGAGTTGTGACCCGACATGCGCCGCTCGCGGCACCCGCGGCGGCTCCCTCCCAGGCGACCTCGCGTCGTGCTCGTGCGGTTCCCGTGCTGCTGCGATGAGGGCGCCTGGCGGCCACATCGCAGCCATGCTGATCGACGGCTCCACTCGCAGGTCACCGCACGCCTCACACGTATTGAAGAGCTACCCGCCGCGGTGTACTACCGGCAGGGTCGCCGCGGCCTGAACGCCAACGACGCCCGGGAGGGCCAATACGGCAGCTCAGTCACGAGCGTGCCGTCCCTGCGGCCACTTCTCTGAAGCCCCGCCCGCCCATGGTTGCGGCATATGGAACGCGGGGAGCGTGCGGCATGGCGGGAACTGGAGGGGGTATCCAGCGTGATGGCGGTGCGCCGCGTCGCCGAGAGGGGGTTATCTGATGGCTGCAACTACGTCCGGTGAGACTGCGGGCAGAGTCGATCATGGCGGCACGAACAGGGCGCCAGCCTCAAGCTGGTTCAGTCGGTCGCATCAGCCTGCGGAGCGTAAGAGGGGCGGGATCGGTCTGCCTGGCGTCATCCTGGGTGTCGGCCTCGGTGGTTTCCTCGACGGGATTCTGTTGCATCAGCTGTTGCAGTGGCATCACATGCTGACCAGCACGGACACCGATCGCGTGGGGATCAAGTACTACTCGGCGGATACGGTGCCGGGGTTGCAGATGAACACCGTCTGGGACGGGCTGTTCCATACCGCTACCTGGCTGTCCGTGCTGATCGGGCTGGGCCTGCTTTATTCGCGGATCACCACCGGCCGTGCCCGGCTGTGGGCGTCACGCGCGTTGTGGGGCTGGATCCTGGTCGGCTGGGGCCTGTTCAACCTGGTCGAGGGTGTGGTCGACCATCACATCCTCGGCATCCACCACGTGCACGGCGGCCCGTACCAGCTGTGGTGGGATCTGGGCTTCCTCGCCCTCGGTGCGGTGCTCGTCGCCGGTGGTTGGCTGCTGCAGCGCGGCGCCCCCGCCCACGACCACGCCGACCAGGTGTGAACCACGCGCACAGCCCCGACGGCGGCCTGCTGTTGTTGCTCGTCGTGGTCGCCGCGGTCGGCTACGACGTGCTGGCGACGGTGAGCCGCCGGCCCTGGCCCTGGTGGCGCACCGCGCTGTTCCTCAGCGGTTGCGCCCTGCTCGTCGCGGGGCTCACCCCCGCCGGGTGGCCGTGGCCGGCTGGTGACTTTCGCACCCACATGGTGCAGCATCTGCTTGTCGGCATGCTGGCACCGCTAGCGCTGGTCCTCGGCGCCCCGGTGACCCTGCTGCTGCGCACGCTGCCGCGGCCGGTGGGCCGGACGGTCGGCCGGTTGCTGCGCACGCGGGTCATGCATGTAGTCGCCCATCCGGTGACGGCGTTGATACTGAATCTGGGCGGGCTCGCGGTCCTGTATTTCACGCCGTTGTATGTGGCGACGGTGCGGGATCCGGGACTGCATCTGCTGGTGCATGTGCATTTCCTGCTGGCCGGGTATCTGTTCGCCTGGGTGGTGGCTGGTCCTGATCCGGCGCCGCGGCGGCCGTCGGTGCCGGCGCGGCTGGTCGTGCTCGGCGTGGCCATCGCGTTTCACGCGGTGCTGTCGCAACTGATGTACGCCGGCGCCTACGTCGATTTGCCGGTGCCGGCGGTGCAGCGGCAGGGCGGGGGCACCCTGATGTACTACGGCGGCGACATCGCCGAGCTGCTGCTCGCGGCGGCTCTCGTCGCGGGTTGGCGGCCGCGTCGCAGGCGACAACAAGGCTCGCGTGAGCCCGCCGGCGAGGCCGCATCGCACGCTTCACGCCGGACAATGCCGGCACGCACCCGCAGGCCCGAACCGATGCCGGCCGATCATGCTTCCGCGGTCCGCTGACGCGTCGTGGCGGTAGGCCGCGAGCGTCTGGTCACGGTGCCGAGGGCGTCGAGCAGAGGTCCTGGGGTGCGATGCGGGTCACCGCCCGGCCCGAACTGATACCCCTGGGGGTATATTGGGTTGTGGAGGTGGGTACTCGTGGAGATGAGTCCGGTCCTGCTCAAGGACGCGTTGACCCGGCTGAAGCGGGCGCAGGGGCAGCTCGGCGCGGTAATCTCGATGATCGAGAACGGTGAGGACTGCAAGCGGGTGCTCACCCAGTTGTCCGCGGTGTCCAGCGCCGTCGACCGGGCAGGCTTCAAAATCATCGCCACGGGTATGCGGGAGTGCCAGGCCGCCCGCGGGCGCGGCGAGGAGCCGCCGATGAGCGAGGAAGAGCTGGAGAAGCTGTTCCTGTCGCTCTCCTGATCCACCCGAGGTGATCGCCCCGCAAAGGGCGGTGGGCTCGGCGAGACCTTGACCGTATTACGCCTTTCGCATACCCCCTGGGGTATGCACTGACGGGAGTGGCGACATGACTGTGCGACAGATTCAGGTGGAAGAGTTGCGCCGCGACGGCACCGGCGGGGTGCTGCTGGATGTCCGCGGCCCCGGCGAGTACGCCGATGGTCACCTCCCGGGCGCGGTGAACGTGCCCCTCGACCAGTTGGACGCGGTCGCCGCCCGGTATGCCGGCCAGGACGTGGTGACGGTGTGCCAGTCCGGGGCCCGCAGCCTGACCGCCGCGCAGCTGCTGGATGCGGCCGGTGCCCGGGTGCAGTCCCTCGCCGGTGGCACCGAGGCCTGGCAGCGGGCCGGGCACCCGGTCGAGACCGGCCGCTGAACCCGATCCGCCTTCGAACGAGGAGATGAGAACACGTGACTGAGCTGAGTGTGGAGGTCGTGCAGACCTCGTCCCTGGGTGACCGCAGCTACCTGGCCCACGACGGGCAGGTCGCGATCGTGGTGGACCCGCAACGTGACATAGACCGGATCCTGGCCCTGGCCGGCCGGCTCGGCGTGCGGATCACCCACGTCGCCGAGACGCACTTGCACAACGACTACGTCTCCGGTGGCCTGGCCCTCGCCCAGCTGACCGGCGCCACCTACCTGGTCGCAGCAAATGACGAGGTCGGCTTCGAGCGGCGGCCGGTGGCCGACGGTGACGAGGTCAGCGTGTCGGCAGGGATGGGGCTGCGGGTGGTGGCCACGCCCGGGCACACCTTCCACCACCTGTCGTACATCCTGGACGACACCGACGGGCCGGTCGGGGTGTTCACCGGCGGATCGCTGCTGTTCGGCACCACCGGGCGCACCGACCTGCTCGGCAAACAGCACGCCCACACCCTCGCCGAGCACCAGCACAGCTCGGTGCGGCGGCTGGCCGACCTGCTGCCCGACGGCGCGCAGGTGTGGCCGACCCACGGCTTCGGCAGTTTCTGCTCCGCCACCCAGTCCGACGCGCCGGAGTCGACGATCGGCCGGGAACGCACCGCCAACCCGGCGCTGCGCCTGGAGACCGACGACTTCGTCGGCCAGACCCTGGCCGGGCTGGACGCCTACCCGGCGTACTACGCGCACATGGGCGCCCGCAACACCGCCGGCGCGGACCTGATCGACCTCACCCCGATCGCCGCCGCCGACCCGGCGGAACTCGCGACCCGGATCGCGGACGGCGAGTGGGTGGTCGACCTGCGCTCGCGCAAGGCGTTCACGGACCGGCATCTGGCCGGAACCCTGAGTTTCGGTCTGGACGGGCCGATGTCGACCTGGCTCGGCTGGATGGCCCCGTGGGGTGCACCGATCACCCTGCTCGGCGACAGCGAGCAGCAGGTCGCCGACGCCCAGCGCGAACTGGCCCGCATTGGCATCGACCGGCCCGCCGCCGCGGCCACCGGCAGCCCCGAGCAGTGGGCCGGCGGCGACGACACCCGCCTGACTCAGCTCACCACGGCCACCTTCGCCGACCTGGCCGCCGCCCGCGCCGGCACCCCGCCGCACGGTCTGCCGGGCGTCGACGTGCTGCTCGACGTGCGGATGAGCAACGAGTGGCGTACCGACCACATCGACGGCGCCGTCCACATCCCGCTGCCCGACCTGCCGCACCGGCTCGCTGATGTGCCCGCCGGCACCGTCTGGGTGCACTGCGGCTCCGGCTACCGCGCGGCGGCCGCCACCAGCCTGCTGCAACGGGCCGGCCACCGAGTCGTGCACATCGACGACGCCTACCCGACCGCCGCCGACGCCGGCCTGCCCATTGTCCCCGGAAACTGAAACAGGAGCACCGCACCCGATGACCACGCCCACCAGTACCCCCGCCGCCCTCGACGTCCCCGCCCTGCAGCACCTGCTCGCCACCGGCCACACGCCGCGGCTGATCGACGTGCGCACCCCGGCCGAGTTCGAGACCGCGCACATCCCCGGCTCCTACAACGTGCCGCTCGACCTGCTACGCGAGCACCGCGACGAACTGCGCAATCACCTCGACGAGCAGGTCGTGCTGGTCTGCCGCTCCGGGCAACGCGCCGGCCAGGCCGAGCAGGCCCTCGCCGGGGCGGGTCTGCCGAACCTGCGGGTGCTCACCGGCGGCATCGCCGCCTGGCAGGCCGCCCAGGCGCCGGTCACCACCGGCACACCCCGCTGGGATTTGGAACGGCAGGTCCGTCTGGTCGCCGGCAGCATCGTCCTGCTCGCGGTGCTGGCCAGCACCTTGTTCGAGCCGGTGAAGTGGGTGGCCGCATTCATCGGCGCCGGCCTGACGTTCGCGGCGCTGAGCAACACCTGCGCCATGGGCATGCTGCTGTCCAAGCTGCCGTACAACCGTGGCCCCCGCACCGACCTCGACCAGGTCGTCACCGCCCTGACCGGCGACCGGCGGTAATCCGATGCCGGGTCTCCGCGCCATCCGCTTGCGGCCTGCTTCGGGTCGGCCGCAAGCGGATGGGCCTACATGATCGCGGCGGTCGGGTTCGGTGCCCTGATCGGGGTCCTGCTGGGCCTGCTCGGCGGCGGCGGCTCGATCCTCGCCGTACCCGCCCTGGTCTACGGCGCCGGCCTGAGCCTTGCCGCGGCCGTGCCCACCTCGCTGCTGGTGGTCGGCATCTCGTCGGCCACCGCCCTGCTCCCGCGCTTGAGGGCCGGGTTGGTGCAGTGGCGCATCGCCGGGATCGTCGGCGGCACCGGCGCCGCCGCGGCGTTCGCCGGTGCCGCCGTCAACCGGCTGCTCGACCCGCGGCTGGTTTTGGCCGGTTTCGCCGTGCTGATGGTGGTCGCCGGGTGGCGGATGTTGGGCGGCACCGACGACTCCGGCGGCGACTGCGCCCTGCCCGGCGGCGGTATCAACTGGCGTGGCTGCCTCCCCAAGTCCATCGCCGCGGGCCTGGGCGTCGGCTTCCTCACCGGCCTGTTCGGCGTCGGAGGCGGCTTCCTCATCATTCCCGCCCTGGTGCTGCTGCTCGGTCTGAGCATGTCGGCCGCCGTCGCCACCTCGCTGGTCATCATCGTCGTCAACTCGGCCGCCGGATTCGCCGCACACGCCGGCGACACGGCCATCGACTACCGCATCGCCGCGGCGTTCACCCTCGCCGCCGTCACCGGCTCCCTCGCGGCCGGCCGGATCGCCGGCCGGCTGCCCACCCGGCGGCTGCAACGCGCCTTCGCCTGGCTCGTCATCGCCATCGCCGCGTTCGTCGCCATCCAGGCGATCATCAACCCCGTCACGGCCTGACCCGCGCTTCCCCGCGTTGCGGCGCACACCACAACTGTCTTCCTCAGATACCCCCAGGGGTATCCGATAGGAAAGGTGCCAGGCCCGCACCTGCCACTCCACTCAAAGACCCAAGGGGATTCCGATGCCCGTAGCCGCGCTGCTCACCAAGCTGTTCCGCAAGCCGTACCGGTCCGTGGACCCGCAGCAGGCCGCCGCGCTGATCGCCGACGGGGCAGTGCTGCTCGACGTCCGCGAACCCGCGGAGTGGCACGCCGGGCACGCCCCGCGGGCCCGGCACATCCCGCTCGGCCAGGTCGCCTCCCGCCTCGCCGACGTGCCGGCCGACCGGCCCGTGATCACCGTCTGCCGGTCCGGGGCCCGCTCCCGGCAGGCCGCCGCCCTGCTCGCCCGCGACGGCCGGCAGGTCCACGACCTCACCGGCGGCCTGCGCGCCTGGACCAGCGCCGGGATGCCGCTGCAGGCCAAGGGCGGCCGCCCCGGCCGGCTCGCCTGACCCACCCCGAGACCCCACCCCACCGACCACCGGAGTTGACCATGCTGTTCACGCAGTACTACCTCGACTGCCTGTCGCAGGCGTCGTACCTGATCGCCGACGAGACCACCGGCCAGGCGGTGCTCGTCGACCCGCGCCGCGACATCGGCGAATACCTCGCCGACGCCCGCACCCACGGGCTGAGCATCGTCGGGGTCATCAACACCCACTTCCACGCCGACTTCCTCGCCGGTCACCTCGAAGTCGCCGCGGCCACCGGCGCCTGGATCGGCTACGGCCAGCGCGCCGACACCGAATACGAGATCCGCAAACTCGCCGACGGCGAGCGCATCAGCCTCGGCGACGTCACCCTGCAGATCCTGGAAACCCCCGGCCACACCCCGGAGTCGATCAGCGTGCTCGTCTACGAACACGCCACTGACACCGTGCCGCACGGCGTGCTGACCGGCGACGCCCTGTTCATCGGCGACGTCGGCCGGCCCGACCTGCTCGCCTCCACCGGAGTGACCGCCGACGAACTCGGCCGGATGCTCTACGACAGCGTGCAGCGCAAACTCATGGCTCTGCCGGACGAGGTGCGGGTGTTCCCCGCCCACGGCGCCGGATCCGCCTGCGGCAAGAACCTGTCCACCGAACGACAGTCCACCATCGGCGAACAGCGCCGCACCAACTACGCCTGCGCCCCGATGAGCGTCGAGCAGTTCCTCACCCTGGTCACCGCCGGACAGCCCACCGCCCCCGGCTACTTCGCCTTCGACGCCGCCCTCAACCGCCAGGCCCGCGACCTGTTCGACCACACCACCGGCCCGCAGGCGCTGAACGTCACCGACTTCGCCGCCGCCCGCGCGGCGGGCGCCATCGTCATCGACGCCCGCGACCCGCACGACTACGCCGCCGGACACCTCAAGGGTGCGCTGAACATCCCGGCCGACGGCCGGTTCGCCGAGACCGCCGGCACCGTCGCCCAGCCCGGCGACACGCTGCTCGTGGTCGCCGACCCGGACCGTGCTGAGGAGATCGTCATCCGCCTGGCCCGCATCGGCTTCGACCGGGTTCTCGGCTACCTGGGCGAACCCGAGACCGCCCTGCCGCAGATGGCATCCGACCTCACCCGCGCCAGCCGGGTCACCGCCGCCGACCTGCGCACCGCCCTCGACAGCCCGCAGCCACCCGTGATCCTCGACGTCCGGACCGCCGGCGAACGCGAGAACGGCGCGATCGACGGCTCGGCACACATCCCCCTGGCCGAACTGCCCCGCCGCCTCACCGAGATTCCCGACGACCGGCCGGTCGTCGTGCACTGCGCAGGCGGCTACCGCTCGTCGGTCGCCGCGAGCCTGCTGCGCACCACCGGCCACCCGGACACCTCCGACCTGCTCGGCGGCTACGCCGCCTGGCAGCTCACGGCCGCGCCCGCCGCGGTCTGACCCGTCACCGCCAGACGTGCCGTCGCGTCACCGCTGCGGACGGACGGCGCGGGGCGCGGGCGAGCAGGTAGACGGCCAGCGGGGCGGCGGCAGCCGAGGTGCGATGCCGGCCAAGGCCATGCCCGAACGGCGACCGTCGATTCTCACGGTCCCGTTGCGGCTGCCCGCTCTCGGCTGCTTGTGGAGGCAATGGGAGCTTTGAGCAGCGACCGGAGGAGGACGGCAACCGGCGCGGTGGCGGCTCTCACGAGCAGGTCGCTATCGCTGCTACCGCAACGCCCACCGGCTTCGGGATCGTGCGGCGGCCTCCGCGTGTGACGCCCGATCGGCCTCGCCTGTCGTTGCCGTGTCACCCGGCCGCGGCTGTTCCATCGGTCGTCGCGAGGCTCTTGCGCCTGGCCGGACCCGGACGCTGTGTTGAGGGGGCCGCCGTCGATACTGGGCGGTGATCGCTCCCGGTGGCGGGACCGGCAGATACCGCGAACGCGGGTGGAGGAATCGATGAGTCTCGCCTACCTGCCCAGTCCGTCGCAGGGGGTGTGGCACCTGGGCCCGTTCCCGGTGCGGGCGTATGCGCTGTGCATCCTTCTGGGTATCGTCGTGGCGGTCGTGATCACTCAGCGACGCTGGGTTGCGCGGTCGGGTAGGGCCGAGGACGTCATCGACGTCGCGGTGTGGGCCGTACCGTTCGGCATCATCGGTGGGCGCTTGTACCACGTGATCACCGATCCGCAGCTGTACTTCGCGCCAGGCCGGAACCCGATCGCGGCCCTGTACGTCTGGCAAGGGGGCCTCGGGATCTGGGGGGCCGTTGCGCTCGGTGCCGTCGGTACCTGGATCGGCTGCCGCCGGCGCGGCATCTCGCTGGCCGCGTTCGCCGGTGCGGTGGCCCCCGGGCTGGTCCTCGCCCAAGCGATCGGCAGATGGGGCAACTACTTCAACCAGGAGCTCTTCGGCGGCCCCACCACCGTGCCCTGGGCGCTGCTCATCGATCCCGGCAACCGTCCCGCCGGCACCCCCGACGTCGCCCTCTACCACCCCACCTTTCTGTACGAGTCGCTGTGGTGCGTGGGGATCTTCTTCCTGCTCATCTGGGCCGAGAAACGATTCCGGCTCACCGGCAGCCGGGTCTTCGCGCTCTACATTGCCGCCTACACCCTGGGACGGGTCTGGGTGGAGTCGTTGCGGGTCGACGACGTCAACCACATCCTGGGTCTGCGGCTCAACGTGTGGACCTCGATCATCGTGTTTCTCACCGCGGTGGCTTTCCTGATCGCCTCCCGCCAGTCTGGGCGACCGGCGACCGATCCGCCGGCGGCGCTGCCCGCCGAGGATAACCACAGCAGCGAAGCGGGCACCGGCCGATGAGAACGAAGTAGTTCCTGGTGCGTGCGCCGGGTGTCCGAGAGGACGGGCGGCGAGCCCACGACGCTCACGCCTTTGAGCCAGGCTGGGCCCGGCTCGGCCGCCGGCCCTGGTGGCGGACGAAGCTGGTGTGACAGCACAGGCCGCGTCGGTGGATGCATGATGGGGCCATGACGTCGTACAGCGTGGCTGCCCCGGTTTCGTCGTTCGGTCTCGCCCGAGGTGAGGGTGAGGGGGCGGTGTTGCGGCTGGCGGGTGTGGCGGTGCCGGTGGTTGGTACGGCGCGGGTGTACACGTGCGGGATCACGCCGTACGACGTGACGCATCTGGGGCACGCGGCGACGTTCGTGTGGTCGGATCTGCTGGCGTCGGTGTGGCGGCTGTGCGGGGTCGTCACGGTCGCTAGCCGTAACGTCACCGATGTCGATGATGTGCTGACCAGGGCGGCGGGGGCGCGCGGTAGTGACGTCGATCAGTTCGCGTTGCAGCAGGAGTTCTTGTTCGACAAGGACATGACGGCGTTGCTCGTGCGCCGTCCGGCGCACGAGCCACGAGCCCGGCATCACGTCGAAGCGGTGCAGCAGCTCGCTGCGGCGTTGCTGGCCGGCGGTGCCGGGTATCTGCGGGACGGTTTCGTGTACTTCCGGGGTGCCGAGGTCGCGGCCCGGTCCGGGTTGTCGCGTGAGGAGGCGCTCGCGCGGTGCGCCGAGTACGGCGACGACCCGCAGGACCCTCGTCGTGATGATCCGTTCGACGTGGCGGTGTGGCGGCCGTCGGGTGCCGGTGAGCCGGCGTGGCCGAGCCCGTGGGGTCCGGGCCGGCCGGGGTGGCACGCGGAATGCGCGGCGATGGCCCTGTCGGTGTTCGGCGCGAGTGTGGACGTGCTCGCCGGCGGGGAGGACCTGGTCTTCCCGCACCACGCCTATCAGGCGGCGATGGCCGAGGCGGTAACTGGGGTGGCACCGTTCGCGCGGGCACGTCTGCAGGTCGGCGCGGTGCACCAGGACGGCGCCAAGATGGCCAAGTCGACCGGCAATCTGACGTTGGTCGCGGACCTGCTGGGTGCGCATTCTCCGGCGGCGGTGCGGCTGCTGCTGCTCGACCGGCCGTGGCGGTCGGCGTGGGAGTACCGCCCCGCCGATCTGGACACTGCGGCGGCCCGGCTCGAGCAGCTGTACGCGGCAGCCGGCCGTCTCGGTGACGCCGACGCCACGGCTGCGGTCACCGCGGCCCTACTGGCCGATCTCGATGTTCCGCGGGCGATCGAGGCGGCGGTGGACGGCGGTGGTGAGGCGGCGCGGCTACTGCTGCGGGTGCTGGCGCTGGCGTGACCGCGACCCGAGATGGGGCAGCAGCCGCGGCGTCCGGGCGGCGTAGGCCGGATAGTCCGGGAACCGGGCGGTGAGCTGGGTTTCCTCCCAGCGGGCCTTGATAGTGAGCAGCACGGCCAGCACGAGCGCCGCCAGCGTGCGGGGAAGGCTGCCGGAGGCCACGACCCAGCCCGTTGCGGCCAGCAGCAGCCCGCTGTAGACGGGATGCCGCACCTGCCGGTAGAACCCGGTGGTGCGCAGACGCGCGGCGCCGTTGGGCAGCGGGGAGGCGGTCAGACCGCGGCCGAGCCCGGCCGCGGCCACCGCCGCCAGGACCACACCGGCGACGGCGACAGCCACGCCCAGCAGCCGCACCGGCCCGGGTACCGACCAGCGCGGTCCGGTGGGCGCGGCGGCGACGGCGAGGATGAGCAGCAGCTGGGCGGCGACGAAACTCCAGGCGATGATCTGCGCCCGGAAGTCGCCGGCCGGGCGGATCTCGGTTTCCACGGCTACGGCGCGCAGGTCAGGCGGTCGTGGCGGGGAGCCGGTCGATGATCTCGTCCGCGGTGCGGTCGCGGGGGCCACTGTTGTAGGGCAGGGCGGACAGGATACGGCCCATGGTGCAGGTGTCGGTGAGCGCGGAGACGGTCAGCCCGGCGCCGATACCCGCAGCGAGCCAGCGGGCTTTCGGGACCCGCAGCCCGGCGGTGATACCGGCCAGCACGAGGGTTCCTGCGACCAGCCGGACCTGCCGCTCCAGCGACCAGCGGGCCCGTCCGCGGACGACGTCGCCGCCGGTGGCGGCGTACTGCTCGACATTGCCGTCCAGAACGTGCAGGCCGTCGGCGCCGGCGGCGGCCAGTCGGCGGCGGGCCTGTTCGGCGCGGGTGCCGGACTGGCACATCAGCACGACCTGACCGTCGAGGCGGCCAGCTACCTGCGGTGCGTGGCTTTCGATGACGGCCAGGGGCACGTTGATCGCGCCGTCGATGTGGGCGGTCTCGTACTCGGCCGGGGTGCGGACGTCGATGACGCTGGCCGGGGCCGTGCCGGTGAGGCGTTGGCGCAGTCCGGCGACGTCGACGCGGTCCGGGGTCGAGGTGGTCACAAGTTCTCCTTCGATCAGATGAGTTCAGGTCGCCAGCAGGGTGTGCCCGGCGGTGTAGGCGGCGACCGCGAGGATGAGCACGGCGAACGCGCGGGTGGTGACGGTTTGCGGGAGCCGGTCGGCGATCTTCTTGCCGGCGAGGCTGGCGGCCATCGCGGCCAGGGTGAACGGGATGATGATCTGCCAGTCGAAGTGGGCGGTGCCGCTGCGGGCGGCCAGCGACGCGCCGGAGTTGATCGCGATGATCAGCAGCGAGGTGCCGACGGCGATCGGCATGGGCAGGCCGAGGACCAGCACGAGGGCGGGCACGATGATGAAGCCACCGCCGACACCGAGGAAACCGGTGAGGAACCCGACGGCGACCCCCGCGACGACGATCTTGACGGCGGTCATGGTGCGGGCCCGCGCGGGGGCCGGGGCGGGCCGGGTGAGCTGCGCGGTGCCGGCCCCGCGGTGGCCGGCCGGCGCGGGCGGCTGCGGTGGCGGGTCCTGGTGGTCGGGTTCGTGGCGGGAGCGGGCGAGCATGCCGATCGCGGCGACGGTCATCAGCGCGGCGAAGCCGAGCAGCAGCACCTGCGGGTCGACGTGCCGGTTGGCGGCGGTGCCCGCGACGGCGGCGGCGATCCCGGCGACGCCGAACGCGGTGCCGGTGCGCCAGCGCACCTGCCCGGACCGGGCGTGCCCGATCGCGCCGACCACGGCGGTGAGCCCGACGATGATCAGGCTGCTGGTGGTGGCGTCCTGCGGGGTTTGCCCGAGCAGGTAGACCAGGGCGGGGACGGTGAGGATGGCGCCGCCGCCGCCGAGCGCGCCCAGGACCGCTCCGATGAGCAGGCCGAGGCCGGCGGCGGCGAGCAGACTCATGCCACGGTCCCCGGGCGGTCGTCGTCGGTGACCACCGGCAGGCCGGCCTGCGCCCAGGCGTTCATGCCGCCGGTGAGGTTGCGGGCGTCCAGGCCGGCGTCACGCAGTCTGCCGGTGGCGACGGCGGAGCGTTTCCCGGAACGGCAGACCGCGATGACCGGCCGGTCGCCGGGCACGTCGGCCGGGTTCAGCACGCCGAGGGGCAGGTGCCGGGCGTGCGGGGCGTGCCCGGCAGCCCATTCGTCGGGTTCGCGGACGTCGACGAGGACGGCACTGCCGTCGCGGACGAGTTTCTCGGCGGTGGCGGCGTCGACCTCGGGGCTGTCAGGGGCGCTCATCTGGTCTCCGTGAGGGTGGCTGCGTGCGGCCGGCGGCGCTGGCGGGGCGCCGGGCCGGTGACGTCGAGGCGGTAGCCGGTGCGGGCGGTGAACGCGGCGGTCACACTGAACCGGTCACCGCGCACGAGGGTGGTGCGCCATTCCAGGGGCTGTCCGTGATGTTCCGACAGCCGCTCGATGGCGAACGCGGCGACGGTGTCGTCGATACCCAGCTGCGCGCGTTCGGCGCGGGTCGGCACGACCGCGCGGATGTTCTCCCGGCCACCGGTCAGCCTAATCCCGCAGCGCGCGGCGAGTTCGGTGTACAGGGCGGTATGGCTGAAATCCGCGTCGAGCAGTGGCGCGGCGACGTGGGCGGGCAGCCACACCCGGTCCACGGCGAGCGGTTCACCGTCGGACAGCCGCAGCCGCTCGAGGTACAGCAGCGGGGTGGACTCCTCCAGGCCGAGGCGCACGGCGACGACACCGTCGGCGCGGATGTCGAGGCGACGCACGATGCTGTGCTGGTCCTGACCGGCGGCTTCGACAGCGGCGAACAGGCTGTACAGGGCGCCGAGCGGCTGTTCGATCTCCGGGGTGCCGGCCAGGCGCGGCTGGCGGCCACGTTCGGCGACCACCACACCCTCGTCACGCAGCCGGCGCAGGGCCTCGCGGACGGTGTGCCGGCTGACCGCGTACTGCTCGATCAACGCCAGCTCGCCCGGGAACGCGGTGGTGAACTCGCCGGTGTCGACGCGGCGTCGCAGGTCGGCGTGGAGCTGGGCCCACAGCGGCATCGCGCTGGCCCGGTCCACCGGCTGCGGCCCGTGTGCGGTGGCTGCCATCGGCCCTCGATTCGTCGCTCGTCTTGCCGTTCACGCTGACACCACGTAATGTACGGACATTCGGACTCAATGGCAAGGTGGGGGTTTCGTCGTGGTGGACGTCGCAGTGGTACAGACCAACGAGCTCGGCGACCGCAGCTACATCGCCCACGACGGGCAGGTCGCGATCGTCATCGACCCACAGCGTGACCTGGACCGTTTGCAGGCGGTACTGGACGAACACGGGCTGCGCTGCGCGATGGTGGTGGAGACGCACGTACACAACGACTACGTCTCCGGCGGCCTGCAACTGGCCCACCAGCACCACGCCCCATACGCGGTCAACAGCGCCGACAAGGTCGCCTTCGACCGCCAAGCCGTCACCGACGGTGACCGGCTGACCGTCGGCGACATGCAGGTGCTGGTGGTCGCCACCCCCGGGCACACCGACACCCACCTGAGCTATGTGGTCACCGGACCGGACGGCCCGGCGGCGGTGTTCACCGGCGGATCGGTGCTCTACGGCAGCGTCGGGCGCACCGACCTGGTCGACCCCGCCCGCACCGAGGAACTCACCCGCGCGCAGTACCGCTCCGCGCACCACCTCGCCCGGCTCGTCGACGACGACGCGCGGATCTTCCCCACCCACGGGTTCGGCAGTTTCTGCTCCTCCGGGTCCGCCGCCGGCGGCGCGGACAGCACCATGGGCCAGGAGAAGACCCGCAACGACGCGCTGACCACCGACGAGGACACCTTCGTCGCGAAACTGGTGGCCGGGCTGACCGCCTACCCCGCCTACTACGCCCACATGGGCGCCCGCAACCGCGAAGGCGCCGGCCCGGTCGACCTGTCCGCGCCGCAGCAGGTCAGCCCGGCTGAGCTGAGCAAGCGGATCAGCGCCGGCGAGTGGGTTGTCGACCTGCGTGACCGCACCGCCTACGCCGCGGAGCATCTGGGCGGGACCGTCGGGATCGCCCTGGGCCAGCAGTTCGCCACGTATTTGGGCTGGCTGATCCCGTGGGGCACTTCCCTGACCCTGATCGGCGAGAGTGCCGAGCAGATCACCGACGCCCAGCGCCAGCTCGTGCGCATCGGCATCGACCGCCCCGACGGCAGCGCCGTCGGCACCCTGCAGCAACTCGCGGACGGCCACGAGACCCGCGGCTACCGCCGCGCCACGTTCGCCGAGCTCGCCGCCGCGCAGCAGGCCGGTGACCCGGTCACCGTCCTGGACGTGCGCCGCGACGACGAACGCGCCCACGGCTCGGTGCCCGGCTCGGCCCACCTGCCGCTGCACTCGCTGCTGCATCACCTCGACGAGGTGCCGTCCGGGCCGTTGTGGGTGCACTGCGCCAGCGGCTTCCGCGCCAGCATCGCCGCGAGCGTGCTCGACCGCGCCGGCCACGACGTCGTCCTCATCGACGACGAGTACGCCACCGCCGTGAAAACCGGCCAGGCCACCGGCTGAGTCCTGACCGCCCCACACCGATCACGCCGACGGATCGTGTCCGCCGACGACCTCACCCCAACGGAGGCACCGTCATGCCCACATCCACCATCCACCACCGGATCCTGATCATCGGCGGCGGCAGCGCCGGCATCGACGTCGCCGCCCGGCTACGCCACGCGCAGGCACCCGACGTCGCCCTGCTGGATGCCGCCGACACCCACTACTACCAGCCGCTGTGGACACTGGTCGGCGGCGGCTGCGCCCCCGCGAAGGAAAGCGCCCGCCCGCAGGCCTCCGTGATGCCCAAAGGCGTGGCCTGGATCAAGGACTCCGCCGCGTCCATCGACGCCGACAATCAGATCGTCACCACCGGCACCGGCGCCCGGATCAGCTACGACCACCTGGTCGTGTGCCCCGGCATCCAACTCGACTGGGACAAGATCCCCGGTATGGCCGGCAGCATGGACACCCCGGCGGTGTCCAGCAACTACACCTACGCCACCGCCCCGAAAACCTGGGAGCTGATCCGTAACCTGCGCTCCGGCACCGCCGTGTTCACCATGCCCGCCGGGCCGATCAAATGCGCCGGCGCCCCACAGAAGATCGCCTACCTCGCCGCCGACTACTGGCGCCAGCAAGGCGTCCTGAACGACATCCGGGTCGTCATGGTCCTGCCCACCCCCGGCATGTTCGGCGTCAAAGTCTTCGCCGACGAACTCGAACGCGTCGTCGCCCGCTACGGCATCGAAGTCCACAAGAACAGCGAACTCGTCGAAGTCGACGGCGCCGGCCGCCAAGCCATCGTGGTCGACCACAGCGACGACAGCAAACAAGCCATCGGCTACGACCTGATGCACGTCGTACCGCCGCAATCGGCCCCCGACTGGCTCAAAGCCACCAGCCTCGCCGACCCCGGCAACCCAGCCGGGTACGTCCAGGTCGACAAACACACGATGCAGCACACCCGCTACCCGAACGTGTACGCCCTCGGCGACGCCGGCAACACCCCGAACTCCAAAACCGGCGCCGCCATCCGCAAACAGGCCCCCGTCGTCGCGCGCAACCTCACCGCCACCATCAAAGGCCGCCCGCTGCCCGCCTCCTACGACGGGTACGCGTCGTGCCCGCTGACCACCGCCCGCGACAAGATGCTGCTCGCCGAGTTCGACTACACCTTGCAACCCGCACCGAGCATCCCGTTCATCGACACCACCCGCGAACGCAAAGACATGTGGTACCTCAAGCGCTACGGCCTGCCGGCACTGTACTGGAATCTCATGCTGCGCGGCCGCGCCTGACAGCAAGAGTCCGTAAGGGACAGCACCGACCCAGCCGGGCCCTGCGTCGTGATCCACCTCAACGACGCCGATCCCGCCAACCAGCAAGCCATATTGTGCAACATCGCCACCTGCATGCCGAACTCGGCGAGACCACACCCCTCGGGCCATGCCAGGGAGCAGTTGCCGCCATCAGCCCGCACGCCGACACCGTCCGCCACCTGCTCGCCGCGGGCGTGACGGTGACGGCCTGTGCCCACATCATGCGCAGCCAGGCCCTCACCGCAGACCTGATCGGCGGCATCCACGTCCGCCGCCAACGCGACAGGTGGGATTACCTGCGCTCGCGAACAGGATTCAGAACGGTACGGATGCCCGGTGAGCTGCCCGGACCGCCACCACCGCGGTTCGCCACACCGCCGTCCACCGAGCTACCAGACGAGAGTCAGTCCGCCCTGGCGCACCGGCAACCGGAGACGCGCTGACAGAAGAAACAACGGAAACCGTACGCATCGACGACACTTCCTCGACTCACGCTCGACAAGGGCCCTGAAGGCGCCTCCACGCGAGAGCGAACACATACCGCTCAATCGCAGGCGACGCCGCGCATACAGAGCCGGTCATCGACCGCCAGGCCCGTCACTGCGATCAGGCACATCGTGAAGATGTCACCAACCGGAGCGGGAACTGACGTCATGCCCCCAGCATGTCATCCGCCGCTGGACGCGGCAAAGTCATCCCAAAATCCCACTCCATCAGAGAGAAGACCGAGCAGCGGTGACCGGGCGCCCCAACGCGGATCATGCAACCTTCAACCAAGATGAACGAGCACCCGCGACGGCAGTCGGTGCTATTTAACCGGGTCCATGTATCTCCGCTAAGGGATGCTGCGCTCGATCTTGGGCCATCAGACTCAGCTCATGCCCCGGCGTGATGTCGAAGCACACGTGGGCCCATGCAGGGTTCATGGGCTATAGCGCGGCAGGTCCACGTTGCAGATTGAGCGGAATCGTGGAGTGCGAGAGACTCGATCGCCTGTACGGTCACAATGACATTGTTATGATTACATGTGTGCTGCTCTTGATCGAACTCGCCGTGGTGCCACTTGCTGCTGCCCGCCTCACTCGGCTGATCTGCGCGGACAAGATCACCGAGCCGCTCCGAATGGCGGCAGCGCGCCGCCTGCCTGACCAGAGTCTGCTGCTCTACCTGCTGTTCTGCCGATGGTGCATGTCGATCTGGACCGCCGTGCCGATGGCCGCAGCCTGGTGGGCGGCGTCGTCGCTACCCCGATGGTCCGGCTGGTGGTGGTTGGACGTGCCCACCGTCGCTCTCGCGCTCTCGCACGTCACCGGCCTGCTCGTGCGCGCCGAGCCGGAGGACTGAACATATGGCCTGGTGGGGAAGCAAGCCGAACGTCGCCACGGACATCGGGCGGGCAACCGCGGTGGTCGCCTCCGCGGCCCGGCTGCGCTACGACTCCGGGTCCACACTCCGGAGGATCACGAAGCAGGCGTGGCAAGAAGAGGCGTGGGGACACTATGAGGAGTGCGGCGAGTTCAGCTTCGTAGTGGATCTAATCGCGAAGGCGATGAGCCGCGCACGCCTGTACGTCACGCAGGTTAACGACGATGGCCGGCCCGTCGAGTCACCCGACGAAGCGCCGGAGGGCGTGAATGACAGCCTGCTGGGCGGCCCGTCGAAGCAGGCCGAATTACTTAAGGAAATCGGTATCCAACTCGGGGTGCCCGGCGAGTGCTACCTGATCGGTGAGGTGGAACGCAGCCCGGACGGCACCCCGACTGACCGCGAGACGTGGCTGATCGCATCGGTCGACGAGCTCCAGGAACGGCAGGGCGTCTACGTCATCGACCCTGGCGACGGCCCACGCGAGCTGGTGCCGGACGAGACAGTCATCGTGCGGATTTGGGTACCGAACCCACGCAAGCACGCTCTGCCGCGATCGCAGGCGCAGGCGAACCTCCGTGTGCTGCGCCTGATCGAGCGGCTGACGCAGTACGTGCAGAGCCAGATTGACTCGCGGCTCGCCGGCGCGGGCATCCTGATGATCCCAAACGAGTTGACCTTCGCAGCGCCGGAGTCGGAGGCCAACCCGGAAGACGGAGTGTCGACGTTCCTGGCTGCGCTGACGGAGGCGATGACAACCGCGGTGAAAGATCGGGACTCGGTGGCCGCGCTCGTGCCGATCGTCGTGCAGGGCCCCGCCGAGCATCTGGAGAAGGCGCGGCTGCTCAGCTTCGCCACCGAGCTAAGCGCGTCAGTGCCGTCGATGCTGGACGGCGCGATCCGCCGTCTCGCCCTTGGCCTTGACGCTCCGCCGGAGATGCTGCTCGGTATGAGCCAGGCCAACCACTGGTCGGCGTGGATGACGGACGAAGCGACGATCAAGTACCACGTCGAGAGCAAGCTGGAACTGGTCTGTGCGGCGCTCACCCAACAGATGCTGTGGCCGGCTCTGGAGGGCGTCGTTGACGACCCGCGCCTCTGGGTGGTTTGGTACGACACGTCCGAGCTGACGCAAACCCCGGACAAGGGCGGCGACGCGAAAGACCTGTACGGGCTCGGTGAGATCAGCGGCGAAGCACTGCGCCGCGAGACCGGATTCGGCAACGAAGACGCCCCGACGGACGCGGAGCGCGAGTTGCGACGTTTGCTCGACATCATCCGGGCCGTGCCGGCGTCCGGCCCGCACCTCATCCCGCGGCTTCTGCAGGTCGCCGGAATCGACATCACCCTGGACCCGGAGATCCTGGCCCGGACCGCGGACCCGGAGCCCGGACCGGTGGAGCCAGCCGCCGACGATCAGCCCGCGCTGGAAGAGCCATCGTCTGGCGACACCGAGGACCGTGGCCCGCCCGAGGCCGCCGTCACCGCAGCCAGCGAACCGGCCCGGACGGAAGCGTTGATCGCCGCGTGCGAGGCGCTGGTGCTGCGTGCCCTGGAGACCGCCGGGAAGCGGCACCTCGGCCGGGCCCGCTACCAGCATTCGGCGCTGGAGCCGTGGGAGCTGCACACGGTCAGGCCCGCCGCGAAGTCGCAGCTCGGCAAGCTGCTCACCGGCGCGTTCGCGACGGTGCCGCACGTTGCGGAGCGGCTCGGTGTCGACGCGCAGCATCTGACGATGGTGCTGACTGCGTACGTCGGCGGTCTACTCATCGCCGGTGCGAGGCACGACGTCGACCAGCTGCGCGAGCACCTGTCCGGCCGGGCAGTTGGGGAGCTGATGCCAGCATGACCGCGCCGACGGGGATCGAGCCGGAACTCGTCGAGATGGCCGGGCACGCGTGCATCCGGTCCGGCCGGGGCCGCGGCTGCTACCCGGTTCGGTGGATGCGCTGCGAGGCGTGCGGCTGGACGTCGGCGCTCGTTGACGGCCAGCCCGACCTGCTGACCTTGGCTCACGTGTGCGAACCGGCCGACGTGGACCGGCGTCGGCGGATCTTCGGGGGCGGCGGTGGCTGACGACCCGTGGCTGCCTCTGCGTCTCGACCACGAGGCGCGGGTGCTGGCCGCCGAGAAGAGCATGGAACGCGCGGCCCGGGCCGCGCTTCGTGCGTTCCTGCGCCGGGCCCGCGCGGTCACCCTGCCTACGGTCACCGCGGCGGGGGCGCTGCAGCCGGACCCGTCGGCGCTGGCCGGCGCCGGGCAGGCGTGGCTGGAAGAGATGACGATCCACCTGATGCCGGCCGCCGGGCAGGTGTACGAGGCGGGCGTCGTCGACGCCGGCGGGAACATCGACCTGATCCGAGTGGAGCAGCTGAAGGACGAATACCTGGCGCAGCTGCCGAACCGGCTCGTCGGCGTGCCGGACTCGGCGTGGCAGCAGGTCACCGACACGGTGGCGCAGCTGTCCGGGGAGGGCGCGAGCATACCGGTCATCCGCGACGCGATCGAGGCGCTCCTCGGCGAGCGCGCCTGGACCGACCGGGCGGTGACTATCGCCCGCACGGAGACGATCGGCGCGTACAACGCCGGCACGTTGACGGCGTGGCTGACCGCAGAGCAGGCCCTGGACGAACGGCTGGACAAGGTGTGGGTGTCCACCCACGACCAGCGGACTCGGCACGACCATCGTGATGCCGACGGGCAGCGGGTCGCGCTCGACGGAGTGTTCATGGTCGGTGGACAGCCGATGCGGTTCCCCGGCGACCCGGCAGGACCGGCCGGGCAGGTCGTGAACTGCCGCTGCACGATGATCGAGGTGCCGGCGAATGAGCCGCTGCCCTCGGTCGCTGAGCACCCATGGCCCCACCGTAACCGGGCCATGGGTTTCGACATCACGGTGACAGCGGCCGCGGCCGCGAAGGGTGGGGGCACGAGCATGGCGAGCTGGAAGGGGACGCTGGCGCCACTGGGTGCCCGATCGGGGGATCGGCGGATCTTCTCGCCGGACGGCGAATGGTCGTTCCGTGAGCTGCCGTTGCCGCTGCGATGGGCACGCGCCGACGCGCCCGGCCACGAAGGTGCGGTGACGATCGGCCGGATCATGAAGGCGGAGGTCCAGAAGTCGAAGCTGGTCGGATCCGGTGACTTCATCGACGCCGTGCCGGAGCTTGCCGAGGCGCTGGAGTTGCTGCGCGCCGGTGTGCTGTTCCCGAGCGTGGACCTGGACGACTTCGAGTTCCAGTACACCGATGGCGACGGCAAGCCGATCGAGGAGATGTCCGACGACGAGTGGGACACCTTCATGGAGTCCGGCGATGAACCGTACGTGACGGTGACGAAAGGCCGGGTCATGGCGGTCACGCTCGTCGGCACACAGGCGTTCATGGAGGCCCGTCTGGAACTCGCCGACGACCCCGCCGACGACGAGGAGGACGAGGAGCCGTCGACAGAGAAGGAGGTGGAGAAGGCGCCGGTGCTGGCCGCCGCGGCCCGACAACAGGCCGGCCCGCTGTACCCGCCGCGCATCTGGTTCGACGATCCCGGCCTGGCCGAGCTGACCCCGATCACCGTGACCGCCGAAGGGCGCGTGTACGGGCACCTCGCGGACAACGACTGCCACCTGTCGTTCCTGACCGGCGGCCAGTGCGTACTGCCGCCGGCCGAAGGCGGCTTCGACTGGTTCCACCGGCCGGAGATCAAGACGGCTGAGGGTGAGCTGATCGCGGTCGGCCACATCACGGCCAGCATCGGCCACGCCGACCTGGCCGCGTCAGCAGCCCGGGCGATCGAGCACTACGACCACACCGGCGCGCAGGTCGCCGTGGTTCGAGCGGGCCGGGATGCGTATGGCATCTGGGTGTCCGGCTCCCTCGTGCCGGAGGCGACTGAGCAGCAGGTGCAGATGCTGCGTCGCTCGCCCCTGTCCGGTGACTGGCGGTGGATCGGCGGCGCCCGTCAGCTCGTGGCCGCGCTGTGCGTCAACGTCGGTGGTTTCCCGGTGGTGCGGGGCCGCGCGTCGGGGCAGCGCGCCTATTCGATGGTCGCGTCCGGTTGGGCCGGGTGGCGGCCGTCGGCCGGCCAGGTCGCTGACGCGCCAGGCCTGTCCGCTTCGGCGATCAGCGCCGCGGTGAGCCGGGCCGTCGCTTCCGAGTTCGCCGCCGAACGGGAGCGGAGCCGAACCGCGGCCGCCGTCGAGATGATCGCCGCCCGGATCGGGCGGGACAAAAGCAGCCTGGTAGCTCAGCTTGTCGCCACGGTTCACGGCACGGAGTAGGAGGAAGCACATGGGTTGCGGCTGTGGGCAGAAGCGGAGGACCACGGTGTACGTGCTCTCGTTCGAGGACGGCTCCGGCCGCGCATCGAGTGAGCACGCCACGAGGACCGACGCCGACGTGGCGAACGCGCGCGCCGGGGGCGGAGGAACTGTCCGGCCCGTGCAGCGGTAGGTGAATGCGGGCACGAATGGCCTGCTCGTGGCGTTGCTGTGCCCGGCTGGATGCCGGCAGTCGTCTGGACTGCCGGCATCCGCCGTCGTACTGTTGCTAGAAGAAGAAACGCATCACAGCTGTGAGCGGGGTGTCTGGCCCGGCTCCCAGCATGGCGATCGGGACGGCTGGAACCGTCATGATCGCGATGAAGCGGACGGTTGTCGACCATCCGCCGGCGATGGCAGCCTGCACCGCCGACCACATGCAGTGGTCACCTGGTGCAGGCTCCTCTTCCGGCCCCCCGCGAATACACACGGTGCCTCTCCTTTCTGTCACGCGGAGACCGTCTCCGCTTTCTTCCCGCCGGCCTTGTTGCCGGTGAGCTTCCTTTTCAGCCGCTTCCGCTTCGGCGGAGTGTCGGACTGAGTTTTGGACCCGCGGCGTGCCGCGGTTGCGGTGGCTCGCTGGAGTTCGGCACGAGCAGCCTGGCTGTAGGGCTCGGAAAGCGCCCGATGGCGAACCTCGCGCTTTCCTGTCGGAGAGCGGTGGTCAGCGACCCATTGGGTGTGCTCGAGCAGCAGCGGCATCCCGTCGTCGACCTTCTGCTTCCGGAGCTCGTCGTAGCCCCGCTCGGCTGTCCGCTCCGAGATGCCGTACCAGGACTGGGCCCGGGCGACGGCCATCGCGAAGTTGGGCTTCTGCGTCGTTTCCGAGAGCAAGATCAGGAACATGGCCTTGCCGGGCATGGCGAGCCGGTCCGCCAGCCCGCTAGTCCAGTACGTGTACGGAATGGTCAGGTAGCCCTTGCCGATGGTGGTGCTGTCCGAACCCGGCCGGGTCCATTCCTTGTCTGACCCATCCTCCAGCCGGGGGAGAACAAGAAGGCCGCGGCCTTTGGCTTCCCTGGCCACCAAGTTCCGCTTCTCCAGAGCCTCGAAGGCACGGCCGACGTTTTGCGTGCTCCAGCGGTTCCCCTCGGAACTCAGCATCCGTGCCCAGGTGGCGAGGGGCAGCGGCCTGTCCCGGTCGAGGACGGGCTCAAGCGCGTGGAGCAGCAGAAGCGCGTCCAGCGCGTTCTCCTGGCGAGCCGTGACCATCTTGGCCAGCACCGACGCCCGGTTCTCCTCGGTATCCGGCTGCTGGATGAAAATCTTGCGCAGCGGGGCGAAGCCGCGCTTGGCGCTGTCGAGGAATCGCGTGCGGGTGGCGGGACCGTCAAGTGGATCTTCGTCTTTGATGCCTTCGAACGGGTTGCTCATGGGTCGAAACCCTAGCTCACCCCGTCGCCTACTGCTGCGATCAGAAGTGGCTACTGATGCGCTCCCAGGTGCCATTATGGGAAGCCATGCGATGCTGGATGCGAGACAACGTGAGACATCCATGTGACGCCAAAACCCAGAAGAGGCCGGACGGCGCACCCCCGAGATGTCGGGGGTGCAATCAGGGCGCCCCGAGAAAAGTACAGGGATTTTGGGACGGCACTGGAACCAAGCGGAGCAAAAGGTGCCAATCGGGCCGTGCGGGCGGCCTGGTGTGAATCACCGGTCACTGGTCGCCGGGATCATGCGCGCGCGGGTCTGGGTTACTCTGGGCCTGTTACGCCGATGCTGGCTGCGGGCCGGTCGGGAGAGATCCCTTCCGTGCTGAGGAGCCACCGGTGGCATTCGAGATCCTGGAGAGCCTTGACGGCCTCGACCTGGAGACCCTGACGCAGTTGGAGCAGGACGCCGTGGAGGCGTTCGACTCGCTGCGCGATGACCCTGAACTGAGCAGTGAGGGCCTGGTCCGGCTGCGTGGTCTCGCCACGTTCGTGCAGGAGGTCCGCGCCGAGCGAGGTCGGATCGAGCACGCGGCCGCGCAGGTCGTCGCCGAACTCGATGGCCTGGCCGCCGCGGTTCACGGCGCAGACGACGAGCAGCCCGAGAACGATGAGGTGCTCGAGTCTGCCGGAGATCCGGACGGCGATGCCGCTGACCCGGGCGAGGTGCAGCCCGAGGCCGAGCCGGTCGAGCCTGCTCCCGCGGTGGTGGCGTCGCTCGCCCGCCGGGCGGCCCGGCGGCAGCCGAAGCCGAAGGTGGCCGGCGCCGGCCGGCACGCAGTCTTCCGGGCCGCAGCGGACGTCCCGAACGTTCCCCACGGGCACCGGTTCAGCAGCGTCGACGAGATCGCTTCCGCGTTCGACGACAAGTTCGCGGGATTCCCGTCGTTCGGGTCCGCCGTGCAAACCCGGATCAAGCAGACCGTCGTCCGGGTCGAGCTGCCCCAGAGCGAGTCGCTGGTGGCCGGCGCGGGCCTCAACGACTTCGACGTGGTGGAGAAGGCGGCCAGCGAGCAGCGGCTCAACGGCGGCAACCTTGTCGCTGCTGGTGGGTGGGGCGCACCGAGCGAAACGATCTGGGAGCTGTGTGAGGGCCTGGAAACGAACGAGGGCCTGGTCGACCTGCCCGCGATCTCGGTGCCGCGTGCCGGTGGCGTGAAGTACCCGAACAACCTGGACTTCCGTGATCTGTACTCGGCGGTGGGGTTCGTGCAGACAGAGGCCGACAGCCTGGCCGGGACGGACAAGCCGTCGTACCGGGTGCCGGTGCCGTCGTTCGCGGAGACCCGCCTCGAGGTCGATGGGGTGCAGATCGAGCACGACATCGTGCAGAACGCGGTGTGGCCGGAGCTCACCCGGGACGTGGTCCGGCGGGCGATGGCTGCCCATGAGCACAAGATGAACGCTCGCTACCTGGCGAAGATGGCGACGGCTCCGGCGAACACGACCGCGTTCACGCTGACCCTGGGCTCCGACATCGACGGCGACCGGACTACTTCCGGCGTGCTCGGCGGGATCAGCCTCGCGGCTGCGGACTATCGGTACCGGTACCGGATGCGCCGCAAGGGCATCCTGGAGATGCCGGCGCCGCTGTGGCTGCTCGACTGGATCCGCGCGGACATGTCCCGCCGTGCCGGGGTGAACTACTTCGACATCACCGACGAGCAGATCAACGCCTGGTTCAGCCGCCGCGGCCTGCGGGTCCAGTGGGTGTACGACTGGCAGGACGGCTACACCAGCCAGGCCGGGGCCGGGTTCGGCGGTGCCACCCCTGTCGGTCAGTGGCCGGCGACCGTGGACGTGCTCCTGTACGCGCCGGGCACCTGGGTCAAGGGCGAGAAGCCGATCATCGACTTGTCTGCCGTCTACGACAGCACCCGGCTGCGGGACAACGAGTACATCGCCGTGTTCTCGGAGCAGGCGAGTCTGCTGGTGAAGCGCTGCTACGCCAGCTACAAGCTGTCGATCCCGCTGTGCCCGACGGGCGTCACCGGTTCCACGGTGACGTTCGACTGCGCGGCGGCGGCCTGATCCACCCGTGTGAGGTCGCGCCGGTGACTGGCGCGGCCTCCGGCCTTGGAGGAGGTGACGGGTGACTCAGCCCTTCGTCACTGTGCCGGCGCCGGCGACGACTCCGTACCGGCACGGCTTGTTTTCGGCCGCCGCGTTGGTCGATCCGGCGGACCAGCGGGAGTTCAACGCCGGCGTGCTGTGGGAGCCGAACCTGGTCGACGCGCCCGCGTCGGCGACGACCACTGCGGCGTCTGATCCGGCTCGGCCGGCGAAGACGCTGCCCGAAGGTGTGGCGGTGGCGCAGGCCGGTCCGGTGGTGCGGCTTTATACGGGCATCCAAGCGGACCTGGTGGGCCGCGACGATCATGTGGAGCGGGCCCGGGCCCGACTCGGGCTGGTTGAGCAGCAGTCGTTGGAGCAGTACGCCTGGACCGGCGCCGCCGGTAACCGTCCGCGGCTGGCAGACGCGGCGACGCAGGTCCTCGGTGGGGCAGCGGTGCCACTCGCGCACGGCATCGGACTGCTGGAGGAATGGATCTCCGACAAGACCGGCGTGCTCGGCGTGATCTGGGCTCCCCGGCATATGGCCGGAGTTCTGACGGAGCGATCGTTGGTACGGCCGGACTCGGCCCGGCTGATTGCCCCGCTCGGCGACCCGGTGATTTTCGCGCATACGACCGGGGTGGGACCGACCGGTGCCGCCCCGGCGGCCGGTACGGCTTGGTTGTACGCGACCGGGCCGGTGATGGTGCGGCGGTCCGCGATCGTCGGCCCGCGCCTGGAGCAGGCGCACGACCGGACCACAAACAGCGTGTTCGCGATCGTGGAGCGTTTCTACACAGTCGGGTGGAGCGGCGGTGCCGCCGCCGTGCAGGTACAGCTGTCGGCGTAGGCCGGCTGGAGGAGGCAAGAGATGGTGGCGACGATCTTTCCGGCAGACCGTGACGATGCGCGGACGTTGGCGCGGGCGCTGCTCGATGCAGCGGGACCGGAGCGGCATGGCGAGGTGGCCACGGTGACGCAGGGGGCGCTCGGTATCGCGTACGAGGTTCCGGATGACCTGGCTGATGCGGTGCTCGGCACCGGTGAGCAGGTGGAGGGGCGTGCGGTGGTGCGGCCCGGTGAGGCTCCGGCCGAGGCGGAGGCCGGTGGGTCCGATGCGGACGTTGGAGGCGGAAGTAGGCGCCCGGCGAAGGCGTCGCGGGCGCGGGCGGGCGGCGGCTCGTAGCGCGTCTGGCGTCGGATCAGCTGCGCCGTCTCGCCGGTCTCCTTCCCAGCCGGTGGGGCGGCGCAGTGCGTTGTGTGGCCTGTTACACGGCCTCGTGCTGTATACAAAATATGTACGCTCGGCCGATCTCCACGTAGAATAAATGTATACAGCAAGGCGCTGTGAACTGGATGCAGGAGGTTCACGTGGAGAACATGGAAAGGTCGGCCACCCTGGTCGTGACCAGCGAGCATCGAGTCCGGATGGCCACGCTCGTCGACTCCATGGCGAGTTACGGCGAGGTCGTCGGCGTCGACGACCAGCTGGAGCGCATCACGCTGGAGATGGTCGGCATCCGCCTCGGCTTCGTCGTGGTCGGCGGCAACAACTTCGTGGTGCCGACGGTGATGCTGCTGTCCATCAACGACCAGATCGTGCTGGCCGACGAGACAGCAGGACTGTGGGAGGTCCATCCGCGCATCGCCGAGCGGATCGCCGACCTGTTCAGTCGCTACGGCTCGTGCGTGCGATGCGCGGCCGGCGACCACGGCACCTGCCTCCGACAGCACATGCAGCAGCCGTGCCGCTGCGAATGCGGCCTCGACTGGGCGCTGCACCGGTCCCGGCAGTCGCTCGGCCGGTCGCCGTCGATCGAGCCGGACCCGGCGGTCGCCGCCCTCACCGGTGATGCCGCCGCCGTCGAGCTGGAGCCCCTGCCCGTCCGAGACGCGCCCACCACGGCTTGACGCGTCCCTCCCGCGCCCCCGTCGCCTGCCAGGCGGCGGGGGCGCCGCCATTCCTGAAGGAGGTGTCGCCCTGTGGCGACAAAGACGCGCCTGGCCATCCCGAGCAACACGAGAGAACACGCCCGGGTCATTGGCGAAGCGGTCGACGAGGCCTGGCACAACAACTTCGGCGGAAGCCGGATCGAGGTGCCGCTCGGTGTGGTGGCCGGCTTGGCCCTCGTTGGCCGCGCCGACCCGGACGGCCCGGACCCCGCTGAGCTCGCGATGAACCTCGACCCCGACGGCTTCGCAGCGCTGCTCCTGGAGCTGTGGAGCCGCTTCGCGATCCTGCGGCCGGACCTACTGCCCAGGGTTAAGCCGCTGTGGAAGTGGCTCGAAGACGATCGCGACGAGCACCGGCTGAAGGCCGCGCAAGCGGTCGGGCATGCTGCCCTGCGCAAAGGGTTGCTGGAGCTCACTGGCGTCGAGTGGCGACGACACGATGCCGATTTGCTGGGCATGCTCCTGCAGATCCTGCGGTCCAAGAGTGCACGGAACGGGCTCGGCCAGTTCCTCACGCCGGTCGACGTCACCGACATGATCGGGGAAATGTCCCGGGTTGGCGACCTCGGCGACACGGAAGGCGCCGAAGAGGCAGCCACCCTCAGCGAGGCCATGCTCGCGCCCGACGCCAAGCCAGGCAGCCGGATCCTCGACCCGTGCGCCGGCACGGGGACCATGCTGCTCGGCGCCGCCCGGTCGATGCGCCGGCGCGGCGTCGACCCGGCCGTGAGCGAGTGGTGGGCCAACGACATCGACTGGGCGGCGGCCGCCTGCTGTGCCGTGAACATGCACCTGTGGGGGATGGGTCCACGGGTCATCGTCGGCTGCGGTGACGGGCTGCTTCTCGACTGGATGGACGAGGCCCTGAAGTCGCGGCAGGCGGCGATCGACGAGGTGACCGGGCTGTGGGAGATGGCCCGCAAGTTCGCGCTGGTCCGGGAATTGCTCGGGTTGCCGTTGCCGAAGAGTCCGTTGATGCGGCACCTGGCGGATGCCGAGGCGCGAATGCCGAAGCCGCCGCCCCCGCCGGCGTCACACACCTTCGATGCCGAGGCCGCCTACAGCCAGGGTCGGCTGTTCTGACGTGCGGCCGCACCGCGGCCACCTGTATATAAAATATGTACAGGCGGCCGCTCGTAACGTATAATAAATGTATACATTAAGTCTATTTAAGCAGTAGGAGTGTCATGAGAAACCCGACGTTCGACGCTGGCGCCACTGTCCTGATTCGCAGGCCCCGCGCTGAGGGCGGCCCGGCGTCGGCCGAAGTTCTCGCCTTCGACCCGAGCGCGGACGGCAAGGAGCTGGAGATCCGCTGGTTCTACAGCGGGCACAAGGAGATCGTGAGCGCCGCGGTGGTCGAGCCGCCGTGCGCCCGCGCCTACGGCTGCATCACCATCCGCGACACCTGCCGTCACTGCGGCGAGCACTTCGCCGATCCGTGCCTGCCGGGATGCCCGCACGGCCAGACCTGCTAGTTGCGTAGGCGGGGCCGGGCTCGTCCGGCTCCGGTACGGAGCTCGCAGAGCTTCCACCTGGGCGGTTACATTTTTCAAAAGGGACCGTCCAGGTGTTCGTCGGTAGACCCAAGTTCACGTGGAGGTAATCATGGGTCTTCGAGCATTGATCGGCGTCGAGGGCGCCGACGGGCGCTACAAAGCCAGGCCCGTTCACTACGACGGCTGCCCGGACGTCATCGTGCCGGCACTCAGCCACCTGGTCTTCCAGGTCTGCGGAGGCGACGACCAGATCGCCGTCGAGGAGCTGCTGGGCTGCGCGTGGGAACGTATCCACTTGCACACCGGCACCGCGAACCGGCCGGCCAAGATCACGCTCATCCCGAGCCCGAACCTCGCGACCTACCCAGCCGCCACTGCCGCAATCGGCGACGGGCAGGTCTGGGACCGGGAGTGGGCGTACCTGTTCGGAGGCCGCCGACTGCACGTCTACCTGGGGGTGGACCTGCTGAAAGGTGGCCAGGTGTGGGAACCCTGGGCCTGCTGGCCGATCACCGACCTGCCGTCCCTGCCCCGCGCCGAGGTGCTGGAAGTGCAGAAACGCGGCTACCAGCGCCAGCGCGAACAGTCAGCAGAGGCTCGGTACGCGGCGATCATCGCTGAGCGATACGGCATCCCGCGGGCAGAGATCGCAAACATCTGGGAAGAGCTGGAAGCAGACGAAGTCTCGCTTCTCGGCCTCGACCCGCACGGCGGCCCCTACTACCTGTCCGACCTGACCGGCGGCGACCGGGCCGCACTGCGTGAGGCCCGGATGCGGGGTACCTGGTGATGCGCGCGATCGTCGGGCAGTTCCTGCTCGGCGGGCGTGCCTTCCGGGCGCGTCCCGTCGACGCCAACGGCCAGCCCACTTGGATGGTCGGCCAGTTGCAGCACCTGGTCCACGAGGCCGACTCGGAGTTGCGGCAGGAGCTCATCGAGCTGCTGCTCGACTACGACTGGGCGGCGATCGTGACGAACATTCACTGGACTCGGTACGCCGCCGACCTCGACCGGCGGAAGTACGTGTTCGTGTGCGAGGTGGGCACAGCACACAGCCTGAGCAACGCCCACGGTGCCAGGCGCTACGAGCTGACGGATGAACCCGACAGTGGCGCCCTGTGGGCCTACCTGTGGGACAGCCAGGCTGAGTCCCTGCACGTCTACGCTGCCGCGCACGGACGGTGGCATCACGTCGCCACCTTCGTGCCGGCCGTACTGGCGGCCGCGAACCCGCGGATGTCGGCTGACATCGAGGTGCGGCGGCAGTGGGCGCTCGAGGCGGCGGCATGAGAGACGACCACAACCAGACGTACCCGCCGACAGCGCTGGAGAAGGACGACCAGGTGCGAGCCTTCGGACTGCACCTGGTGGTCGTGTCGTGGCGTCTGTTTCCCGGCGCCGAGGACGCCGGGGCACTCACCGCACGGCTCATGCTCGGCGGCCAGCCGATCGGCGAGGAGATCTCCGTCAACCTGGCGGTCTCCGACCAGGTGGAGGGCCTGGTGATGCCGCGTGAGTACGAGCTGCGCTGCATCTCCTGCAAGACCGTGGAGAAGGGCTTGTGGAACATCGCCAAGGGTGTGCCCCGCACCTTGACCTGCGGGCCCTGCATCACCCGACTCGAAGAAGCGGTGAGGGCCGAACTATGAGCGCTCCGGAAGTACCCGTCGAAGTGGTGACCGTCCGAGGCCGGGCCTTCGTGATTCTCCGCAGCAACTGGGAGGGCAAGGCCGGTGGTCCGTCGTACGACGTCCGCGACGAGAAGACGGAGCTGTGCCTGACGCCCAATCCGCTGCATGAGCAGCCGGACGCGGCCCGGGTGGCGGAGCTGCTCGATGAGCTAGCGACACAGTTCGCTGCCGGCGAGACATTCGAGCTGTGGAACCACGACGACCACTACGACATCGAGGAGGTGGTGGCGGCCACCCGTGTCCCTGTGACGTCCGGATCCTGGAGCGGCGACCGCGGCTGCGGCCGTGACACCGACGATCGCGTCTACGCGATGATCGGGTTCGGTCGTCACCGCTCGTACTTCCGGATCGAGGGCCGGGAGCTGGTGGAGACATCCGCCGAGACGGAGTTCGGGCACCCGGCCTGGGACCATGCCGGAGCCGTGGACATCGGCCGTGACCCCGGCTCGGAGGACGAGTCACGGGCGACGGTCGCCCTGCTCAACGCGGTTGCGGCGCACGTCCGCGCACTGACCGGCACCACGTAGTCCGGCCGGGCTGAGCCCGGCATCCCGATGGGGCCGCACTGCACCAGTGCGGCCCCATCCTCGTTGGCGACCACTGGGCTACGCTGAGCGGGTAACGCCGCTGGCTGCGGGCCGGGCATCCCACCTGAGCGTGTTGAGGATGTTCCGATGTCTGCGGTGAGGGACACCCCGGTCAAGGGGAAGATGCTGCGGCTTACGCAGCTCGACGTGTGCGGCAACCCGGTGCTGGTGAACGGCTGGCCGGTCCACGTCATCAGCAAAGGGTTCGTGTCCGTCGAGTACGAGCCGGAGTTCGACGATGGCGACGAGATCGAACAGAAGAACGCCGACGGCGACGCCTGCGTATACGAGCCGGGCCGCCGCCGGGTGAAGTTCTACAACGTCACGATCACCGTGTGCGGTGTCGACCCCGAGCTGTTCGGGTTGTGGTCCAACATGCCGTTGGTCCTCGACGAGAACGGCGTCGCCACCGGCATGCGTGTCACCAGCGAACTGAACCTGGACAGCGCGGTGGCGTTCGAGCTGTGGTCCGGCACCGCACAGAAGAAGTGCGCGCCCGGCTCGGCGGTGCAGCGCCCCCGGTTCGGGTACTTCCTGCTGCCGAACGTGATCGATGGGCAGGTCACCGACTTCACGATCGAGAACGGCGCAGCCAACTTCACCCTGTCCGGCAAGGCCATCGACGGCGGCGGCTGGGGAGAAGGTCCGTACGACGTGTACCTGCGCGCGGCCGGCGTGGTGAAGCTGACCGACCCGATCGGGGACCGGGACCTGCTGCACGTGGACTGGACGATGCTGCCGCCGCCGGCCCCGTCGCCGGGGATCGCAGCGCGCCCCGCCGACGGGCCGCTCGTCGAGGACCCCACCGACGCTACCGGGATGACGGTGCGGTTCACCCCGTCGTTCGTGCCGGCCGCGCCGGGCAACACGTACACAGTCGACTGGGGCGACGGCGCGGTGTCGCCGGGCCCCGCCCAAGCGGGGAACGTCTCGCACAAGTACGCGGCGGCCGGCACCTACCTGGTGACGATCACGGACGGAACCACCGGGGTCACCCGGTACAAGTCCGCCGTGGTGCCGTTCGCGTAGGCCGGGGGGACAGAGCTGTGCCGGTGCAGATCGGCCCAGCGGAGTGGCCGCTGAACCTGAGCGGCTGCACCGGCTGGGATGCCCTACCTGAGCAGATTCGGACCGCCGCGACCGCGGTCGCCGGGGAGCTGCTGTGGATCCTGTCCGGGCGGCGGTTCGGGCTCACCACGCTGACGGTAAGGCCGTGCCGCCGTTCGTCTCCCAGCGGCGCCGACTTCTGGCGGCTGGAGCCGCTGCTGCCGAGTCTGCCGTTCGGGTGGGCGGCCCGCTCCTGGTGTGGCTGCTCGCGGCGAGGCTGCTCGTGCACGCCTCAACTGTGCGAGGTCGGCCTGGCAGGGCCGGTGCATGAGATCACCGCGGTCGCCGTCGATGGGCTTCCGATCCCGTCGAGCGCGTACGTGGTGCACGACCGCCGGTGGCTGGTCCGGATCGACGGCGCGTGCTGGCCGGAATGCCAGGACCTGACCGTCGCCGACGACGAGCCAGGCGCGTTCGTCGTGTCCTACCGGCGGGGAGTGCCGGTGCCGCCGGGCGGACAATGGGCGGCCGGGCAGATGGCGTGCGAGCTCGGGAAGGCGATGACCGCGGACCGTGAATGCCGGCTGCCGCGCCGGGTGCAGTCCGTGGTGCGGCAGGGCGTGCAGCGCACCTTCCTCGACCCAGCGCAGCTGGCCCGCGACGGCATGACGGGCCTGCCCGAGGTGGACCAGTGGCTGGCGGCGGTGAACCCGCACCGGTTGCCGCGCGATTCGGTGGTGTGGTCCCCGGACATGACGTACCCGCGCGGGCGGACATCGTGACTCAGGTGATGGCATCCGCCGATGAGGTGGCGTGGCCGGTCGCCGTCGCGGTGCGGAACCTGATCGGCGGCGAGCTGGCCGGCGCGGTCGGCGGGCCGCCGGCGACCGTGGCCGTGGTGCCGGGCCGGGACGTGGCGATCGACGACTGCTGTGCCGGTCTGGCGTGGGTGCGGATCGTGCGGGTCTTCCCGAGCGATCCCGGCGAGTTCCCGAACGCGCGGACCGCCGCGGTCACCGCTGACGGCTGTCTCGGCGGCCTGTACTGGGCGGTCGAACTCGGCGTGGGCAGTGCCCGGTGCGCGCCGAGCGAGGACGACGCCGGTGTTCCGCCGACCGGTGCCGAGTTGGAGGCATCGGCGTTCGCGTTGGCCGACGACGCCGGGCGGATCCGGCGGGCAGTGCTGTGCGGGCTGCCTGGCCTCGAGGAGGTGGACGAGGTGGCGATCGGGGAGCAGACGAACGTCGGCCCGTCCGGCGGCTGTGTCGGCCAGGAACTGCTGGTGACGGTACTGACCCGCGCGTGCGTGTGCGGAGAGGAGTAGCGATGGAGCAGGACATCACGTTCGGGACGGCCGTGTCGGTGCGGGTGCTGGTGGCGATGCCAGGCCAGGCACGCGGCCAGGTGCTGATCGTGGAGTGGGGTCCGAACGTGGCGCTGCTGGTGCAGCTCGGCCGGTACGAACTGGTCGAGGTGATGTCGGTGAAGCCGGAGCTGACGGTGCCGGCGCCGCAGCCGCCTCAGGAACCGCAGCCCGAGGACGAGCCGGCGCCCGCCCCGCACCCGGGCCCGGATCCGATACCGGCCGAGGGAGCTGCAGGCCCGCCGGTCGCTGCTTCCGCCCGGCGGAAGTCCCGGCCGTGACCGTGCGGGTGAAGGCCCGGCTGGACCTGAACAACAGCGAGGTGCGGAACCTGCTGCAGGGGCCGACCGGGCCGGTAGTGACGTTCGTGCGCGGTGTGGCCCGCCGGGTCCGGACGCGGGCGGTACTCAAGTGCCCCGTCGACACCGGCCGGCTGCGGTCGTCGCACCGCGAGGAGGTCGGGGTGCGGCTCGGCGCCGTCTACGGGTTCGTCACCACTGATGTCGAGTACGCGCAGTACGTGCACGACGGCACAGGCCCGCACACCATCCGGCCCCGCCGGGCGGGTGGTGTTCTCCGCTTCGAGAAGGGCGGAGGGGTGGTGTTCACGACGGTCGTGCACCACCCGGGCACGCGGGCGCAGCCGTGGCTGCGCGAAGCGATGGAAGAGGTTGCGGTCCCGGCCGGGTTCCGCATCGTTCGATAGGGAAGGACACCCATGCGTGAGTTCACCACCGCGGCGAAGACCGCCCAGCGAGCCGACGGGGCGCTACCGGATGTGCCGTTCACGTTGGACGGCGTGACGATGACGTGCCGGGCGCCGAAGGAAGCGCAGCTGGCCTACCTGCTGGCCGCGGCGTCGTCGAGCCGATCCGCCGAGGACCAGGTGGCGGCTGTGCTCGACTTCTTCGAGCAGGTCCTGGAGGACGAAAGTAAGAGGGTGTTCCGGCGGAGGCTGCTCGACAGCAGCGACGGCTTCGACTTCAGTCAGGCGATGGAGATCTTCGAGTACGTGTGCGAGGAGTGGTCCGGCCGCCCTACTGGGTCGGGCAGCGGCTCCTGACCCTCGCGGTCCACCGTTGGTCCGAGTTCCACGGCACCTATCTGATGCGGACCGGCCGGGAGCCGCTGCATCTGCCGCTGCCGTCGCTGCTCGACGTCATCTACGCCTGGTGGGTGGAAGGCGGCGACGAGAAGGATGTGGCGAAGTTCCAGCAGGCGCTGGCCGCACCGCCGGCGTCAGCCGATCTGGAGGACCGGCCCGAGTGGTCGGACGATGAAACTGACCGGTCGTTCGCCGCGGCGATGGCGGTCCGGCCGGCGTAGTAGCACGACGAGGGGCGCCCACCTGCTTGGTGGGCGCCCCTCGTGCTGATCCGGTGTTACCTGGTGCCTGTGCCGGTGGCGGCCGCGGCCTGGAGCTCGTTGACCTTCGGCTTGATCAGGCCGAAGTACACGAGCAGGTCAGCGACTGCGGCGATGGCGAGCGTGACCTCGGCGATGGCCTCGTCGGCGATCGGAACCCAGCCGAGCGCGGCGAGTGCCAGGAGGACCGCCTTGATGGTGACGGAGACGACCACGCCGGTCGTGGTGGGGTTCGGAACCGATGGGCTGGTGGTGCTCATGCTGTGCCTCCCGTGAGTTGCAGGATTTGCGCGCGTAGCGCGGTGTTCTCGACCTGGAGCCGGTCCCGCTCGGCGGTGACATTGGCCCGGGCGGCGAGTTCGGCGCGGAGCTGTGCCACTTCGGCGCGCAGCTCCGCGATGGTGATGTTGGCGGTGGCGACCTGTTTCTCGGCGCCGGCGATCTGCGCCTCCATGCGGTTGAGCTGACGCTCGGCGATCTGGGTGCTCAGGTCGGCGAGGGTCACTTCCCGCTGGCTGCGGCTGAGGAGCCAGGTGATGAGTCGGTCGACGACGATGCCGGCGGCCGAGCCGCCCCCGATGAGGGCGGCGATCTGGGCCGGGTCCATGGGCGTCCCCTAACCGACCGGGTTGCGGTAGGCGGCGTCCCACGTCTTCTTGCCGAGCCGGCCGTCGACGCCGAGGCTCTGGTCCTTCTGGAACGCCCGGATCAGCGCCGTGTACTCGGACCCGTAGATGCCGTCGTTACCGGCGCCGGCAAGGTAGGTGTGGCCCTTACCGATGGACCAGCCGCGCCGGGTCAGCTGCCGCCCGAACTCCTGGAGCCACTGCCGGTCGGTTTTGCCGACGAATCGCCGCTGGTGCTGGCCGGACACGGACCGGTCGCCGCCGGACGCCGGACCGAAGTAGTAGCCGTCGGGCAGCGGGAACGCGACGGCCGGGCCGGGGGCGGGTTTCCCTGGGGCCGGCTTCGGTGGGGTGGGGGTGCCGCCGACGATCGGCAGGCCGGCCTTCAGCCAGCTGTAGATCTCGTCGCCGGGGCAGGTGGTGGAGCCGCGGTCCCGGTGGCCGCGGAGGACCAGGTTGCCGCCCTTACGCCGTTCGGCCTCTTCGTAGAGCAGCTTGAAGTTGCGGCGGGCCGCGTCGGAGACGTCCTGCACCCCGGCCTTGTCCTTGCCGATGATGCACACACCGATGTTCTCGGTGTTGTAGCCGGCGCAGTGAGCGCCGACTGTGGTCCAGCCTCGGCCCTCGTACACCTTGCCGGTGATCGAGTTGATCAGGAAGTTGTAGCCGATGTCTGACCAGCCGCGCGTGTCCATGTGGAAGTTCTGGATCTCGCGGACGGACTGGCTCGCCGATGCGGCGCTGTAGTGCCCCATGAAGCCGGTCCGCTGTGACCAGGAGACGGTGTCCCGACCCCGAGGTGCGCGGGCGCCCCATTCGGCGCGGCTGATGATGTCCAGTGTCACGGTGCCTCCCGACAGCCATCACGGATGCCGGTGGCTGTCGGGGGAGACGTGATCACGGTAGCGGGCGAACGCGAAGAGAGCACACCCGGATTGGTGTGGCGGGCGCATCGTTTGGGGCGTGAAGGAGGTCGATGCGCCCGCCCACCCGGGCCGTCCTACCCGGGTGCTTGGGCCGGCCGGTGCCCCATCGCCGTGGCGGGGCGGGCACCGGCCGGTTCACGTCACCCTGCCCGTGTGTTGGGGAGTGGCGTGGTTCAAGCCCACCGGCCGCCTAGGGTGCGGGACCTCGGACGACCGGCGGGGGCCTACATGGACCAGAGGAACTGAAGGTTTCTGCCGTCGATGGTGAGGTTCACCTTGGCGAGCATCTGCCGGACGATCCACTGGCGGTACTGCGGGGCGAGGCTCCTGACGTTGGCGCGGGCGATGACCCGGCGCCATACGGTCTCGTCGACGATCCCGGCGTCGGCCTTGCGGTCGCAGCCGCCGCACGTGTACGCCAGCCGCCAGACCGGCGACCCCTTGGACGTGTCCAAGATCGGATCGCCCGGGGCCATGAGCGTGGTGCAGTGCGCGCACCACAGCAACCCCCGCATGAGGTACGGGTCGATGGACGGGACGGCGTTCGCAGGCAGCGTCACCGTGGCGGTCTCTGCTGCGGCTGTCGTCATCGAACGTCTCCTGTCCGAGGGTGGGCCGGGAACGGAGCGGGCGAACCATCGCGTTGTGCGCTTCCGTTCCCGGCCCGCGCCGACCAATCGTCGGGCGCCACGACCACGAATCCGCCACGACCGGACTTCGGCGAGCCAGCCGACGCCGGGGCTGGGGACCCGCCGACGGTGGCTACCCGGGGCCCACGCCATGGACTCTGCGCGGCGTGGGCGGGTGTGAGTGCTGTGACGTCCACGCCGAGAGCGTTGAGCAGCTTGGTGGCGTGGAGGCGGGACCGGCATGCCTGTTTGCCGCAGACACACCCGTCGGGGCCGGGCCGATGGGCCTCGTACGTCTGCACGCCGGCGGCGAGCTGCGAGACGCCGGCGTACGCGAGGATGTCGCGTTTCGGGTCGTCGGTGCTCATCGTTGCCCTCCCCCGGGGAACAGATCCTGACGGGAACGAATCAGCTATGGAGCTGATCCGCTGTGGAACAGTGCCAGGATGGCACCGTTCGGGTGAAGATCACAAGTGGAATCCGCGGATCAGGTGTCACCAAAACGGGCGAGGGGCCACCCGCATCGCGGATGGCCCCTCGGTTGGTAGTGCTGTGCGCGTCCTAGTCGAACTCTCCGTTTCGGACGCCCTCGCGGAACGCCACCCACTCGCTCGGGGTGAACGCCAGGCGCGGCGAGTTGGTGCCGAGCTTCGAGTCGGTGAGGATGCGGGTGCCGTCGGCGGCCGTGCCGACCTCGACGCAGTTGGAGTCTCCAGCGCTCCGCGACGACTTGACGCCAACGACGTCGCCGTACGCAGCGGCCAGAGCAACCTGGTTCTCGACCAGAGCTTCTGGGTCGATCATGTTGGTGTGCCTTTCAGGGTCGGGCTTCGGTGGGCAGGGATGAGGCCACCGTGGAGATGAACTCCGCGCTCTCCTTGGGGGATAGTGCGGCGTCGTGCAGCCGCTTCCACAGCCGCACATACCGGTCCGCCGGGCCAGGCTCGGTGATGAGAAGGTCCTCGGTCACCGTGTCGACCGCGACGACTGTGGGGTCGCCCGGATCGGCGTAGGAGTACACACCGAACGGAGTACGAGGCGGAAGACCTTCGAGCCGGGCGTCAACCGGCATCACTCGTACGGTGACGTTCGGTCTCTCGGCGAGGGTCAGGACGTGTGCCAGCTGCTCGGCCATGATGTTCGCCGGTGCGATGAGCCGCCGGATGGCCTGTTCCTCGACGATGAGTTCATAGTCCGCCCCGTCGGGGTCGGTGATGATGCCCTGGCGGCGTTTGCGGGCTGCCAGGTTGGTTTCCAGGTCGATGGCGTCACCTTCGGCGATGGCTACCTCTGCGAGGTACCGGGCCATCGCCGGCGTCTGCACGAGGCCGGGGAACATGACGAGCTGGAATTCGCGGATCTCCTTCGCTCCGGTCTCCAGGTTCGCGATGCGTGCCAGCCGGGCGCCCATGCGCGCGTAGGGCCGCGTCTCCCACCAGCCTGTCTCGGCGGCGTCGCGGGCGACGCGTACGAGGGTGCGATACCGCTCGTCGGCTTCGTCGACGCCGCAGGCTTCGAGGTAGGACATCACCTTGCCGACATCGGGTTTGCGCTCGTCGTCGCTCTCCAGCCGGGTGACGATGATGCGGCTCCACCCGAGCCGTTTGCCGAGCTCCTCGGCGGAGATGTTGCCTGCCGCCTTGCGGAGGTCCCGGAGGGCGGCGCCGAGGCGGAGGCGCCGCACGAGCGGGCTGCTGCTCAAGTTGTCCTCTTCCTTGGCTGGAACAGTGCCGGATTGGCACTACTGCCGAGCGTACCTACGTGGCGCTGCCGATGATATGAGCAGGTGCATTGACGCAAGTGCTTGTCCGGTTACGCTGAGCTTCTGATCTGGTGTGCGGGACGGGTCGGGCTGAAAAGGGATGACGGGGGACCTCGGGGCGTCACCGAGGTTCCCCGTTGCATTCGCGCAGCTCCCGGCCCATGAAATGTAGGGTTACTGTGAAATATAGTTACCCCGCATCTTGGCCTACGCTGATCATGTGGCACTGGGACGCGCGTACATCGAAATCGTCGGTGATGTCCGGAAGTTTGCACCGGACCTCGCCCGTGGCCTGACCAGCGCTTTCAAGATCTCCGGCGTCGGCGCGATCGCCGCAGGCGCCTCCACCCAGCTGATCGGCTTGGCCGGCTCCCTGGCTCAAGTCGGCGGCGCTGCAGTAGCCCTTCCCGCCGCGATCGGCGTCTACGCGGCCGCGACCGGCGCAGCCCGGCTGGCCACCGCCGGGCTGGGCGAGGCCATGACCGCCGCGGCCAGCGGGGACGCGAAGGCCTTGGAGAAGGCGATGGAGGGCCTGTCCCCGAAGGCCCAGAGCCTCGCCCGCGAGGTGCAGAAGGTCGCGCCCGCGCTGCAAAGCATCAAGACGGCGGCGCAGGACGCCTTCACCGGGCAGCTGGTCGGCCAGATTCAGTCGACGGCGACCGTACTCGCCGGCCCGCTGCGCGTCGGCCTCGCCGGGATCGCCACCGAGTACGGAAACGCTGCCCGCCGCGCCTTGGAGTTCGCCCGCGAATCCGCGACGGTTGGCGTCCTGAACCAGGTGTTCGCGGCGACTCGAACCAGTGTGGCCGGCCTCGCTGCGGCGACCGGGCCCGTCCTTACCGGGCTCCGCGACATCACCGGCATCGGCTTGCCGCTGATGACGCAACTCGGCGTCGGCGCCGGGAACGCGGCCACGAAGTTCGGTGAGTGGCTGAGCAAGGTCGCCCAGTCTGGGCAGGCCGCAGCGTGGCTGAGCAACGCCGTCGCGGTGCTGCGGCAGCTCGGCGACATCGCGCAGAACGTCGGCGGCATCCTGTCCAGCGTCTTCCAGGCGGCGGCCACGTCCGTCGGGGGTGGCCTACTCGGTGGGCTGGTCCGGGTGACGGACCAGCTCCGCGCGTTCTTCGAGTCCGCCGAGGGCAGCGCGGCTCTGACCAGCGTGTTCACCGCGCTGGGCACCGTCGCATCCGGCGTCGGCGGCGTGTTCGGGACGCTGCTCACCACGGCGGGGCAGCTGGCCCCAGCGCTGATGCCTATCGCTCAGGCCGTCGTGCCCGCGTTGCAGGCCGTCGCGTCAAACCTCGGCCCGGCGATCGCCGCCCTCGGCCCCGGCCTAGTCGCCGTGGTCCAGGGCCTCTCGCAGGGCGTGCAGGCCATCGCCCCTGCTCTCGGTCCCCTCGGCGGCGTGATCAGCTCGATCCTGTCCGCCCTGGCGCCCCTGCTCCCGGTAGTAGGCCAGCTGGTCGCGGCGCTGGCCGGCCCGCTGACCCAGGTGCTCGCCGCCCTCGGCCCGCTGCTCGCCCCGCTGGTGTCCGCGCTGGCTCCCATCCTGAGCCAGATCGCGCAGACCCTGAGCGCGGTGCTCGCGCCGGTCGCCCAGCTACTCGTCCAGCTGTTCACGCAGCTAGGCCCCCCGCTGGGGCAGATCGCCGCAGCCCTGGGCGCGTCGCTCGCCCCCGCACTGGCCGCTGCCGGGCCGCTGGTCGCCAAGCTCGTCGAGGCGGTGATGCCGCTGGTGCCGGTGCTCATCTCACTGCTCGGCCCCGTCCTCGAGGTGGTGACAGCATTGGCGCCGCTGAACCAAATCGCCGTGCAGCTCGCCACCGCGCTGGTCGGTGTCGCAGCACCACTGATCCGGTTCGGGGCCGGGGTGACGGGCCTGCTCATCGCGAAGACGGTCGCCCCCCTGATTCGGGGCATCGCCAACGTCATCACGTTCCTGGTGACCCCGCTGGCGTCGGCGGCCGGCTGGCTGGCCAAGGTGGCAGGCTGGCTGAGCAGCATCAACTGGGCCGGCGTCGGTTCTGCCATCGGCGGCGCGTTCTCGTCGGCTTGGACCGCCGTGTCGAATTTCTTCTTGACGTTGGGCCGCTGGTTCGCCGAGCTGCCCGGGAAGATCGGCTCATTCCTGGCCGGCCTGCCTCAGCAGCTGTGGCAGCTGTTCACGTCGGCCGGGAAGCTGGCGCTGCAGGCGCTCGGCGTCGCGATCGGCTTGATCATCTACGCCGTGACCCAGCTGCCCGGCCAGGTCGTCACCGCAGCGCAGAACCTGCCGGGGATGCTGCGTGATCTGGTGTCGCGTGCCATCACCGGGGCGAAGCAAGTCTTCAGCAGCGGCGTGACGGCAGTGGTCTCGTACGCCCAAGGCCTAGCGGGTCGGACCGTGGCCGCGCTGTCCAGCTTGGGCAGCCGCCTATCGACGACCTTCCGGAACGCGGTGACGGCCGGCAGGAATGCGGCCGTGTCCGGGTTCAACTCGATCCTGTCGCACATCGGTGGCATTCCGAGAAAGATCACCGGCTACGCGGGCAGGTTCCTCGACGCCGGCAAGGCGCTGATCAAGAAGCTGGTCGACGGCCTCGGCAAGGTGCCGTCGCTCGGCAAGATCGCGACGGCGATCGCCAGCACCATCAAGTCGCAGCTGAACAGGATCATCGGGGCAATCAACTCCGGAATCGCGAACATCGACAACGTGCTGCCGGGCAGCCTTCCGCGGATCCCGATGCTCGCCAACGGCGCGATCCTGCGCCGCCCGACGCTGATGGTCGGTGGTGAGGCAGGCGACGAGGTGGTGATCCCGTTGACCCGACCCCGGCGAGCCCGGCAGTTGGCTGAGCAGTCCGGCCTGAGCCGGTTGCTCGGCGACGGCGGCGGGTCCGTTGTCTTCGGGCCCGGCTCGATCCAGGTCGTGTTCCAAGGAGTCGTGCCGACCCGCGCCGAAGCTGTGCAGACGGGCCGCTCGGTCGGTGAGGGCGTGCAGCGGGCGCTGGCACGCCGCAGTGTCGCAACAACCGTGAGGACGATCTAAGTGGACACCTACAACCCTGACCGGCCGTACGTTGTCGGCCAGCAGTGGCCTCCACTGCTGGCCGACCAGGTGCTCCTGGACCCTTCGATCGAGGTCGGCTACCGGTTCCGTTCCGGACACAACCCGGACGACTTGGATCTGCGGTCAGTGCAGCTGTTCCTTCAAGCAACACCAGGTCAGCCGACCCGTAAGCAGCTGACCGCGCAGGTGTATTCGGACGGCGAACCGGCGTTGATCGGCCCGGCCCGGACTCTGCTGATCCCGTGCACAACCAGCACGGCAGTTGCTGGCGCGACGGCCGGCGGCGGCGCGGCCACCTTCAAAGACGCGGTCGTGAACCCGTCCGACGCCGGCCACGTCATCATCACCGGCCCGAACGCTGCCATTCGGTTCTGGTTCGGGACGGCCGCGGCAGAAGTTCAGACGAAGCTCGACTACCAGCGGATCCTCGACGTTTCCGTGGTGTACGCGATCTCCGGGCCGTTCGACCAGTACCCCGGGGCCGTCACGATCGGCTTGGAACGGCCATCCGCGAACGTGAACTGGGTCATGGACGACACGGTGACCGGCCCGGCATCGCAAGCTGCGGGCACCGTCATCCGGCGGGCCCGGCTGGGTGAGCTGAACCCGTGGTGGTCACCGACTCAGACGCCAGCGCAGACCGCATGGCGGTTTCCGTGGTCCGCGGATAGCCGGACGTGGTCACCGACCCCGATGGCCGGCCTGGACTCCATGTCGGCCAGCGGCGGCACGAACATCAACGTGCGGATCGGAACGTCGGCGTCCGTACCTGCCGGGACGGTATTCCAGATCCACTACGTGGCCTTGGAAGTGACCTACGGTCAGGAGAACCGGGTCGGTGCTGGCGGCTTGGACATCTCCGGTGGCATCGGGCTCCTGCCAGACGGCACCAGCTATCTCGACATCCCGCTCATTCAGGTGGAGTACAACCTCGGTTACCTGCCGGGGCTGACACCCGGCTCGCCCTACGCGGTCACCATCGGGCAGGCCTATTCGGGTTCCCTGTCGGTGGCGTCCCCTGTGCCGGTTGCGCTCGACCGGCTGGGCTCGACCGAACCGTTCCGCGGTCTCGAAGGTGTCGTGGTCCGTAAGACTCTCCGGCCCGGGGCGGCACCGACGCTGGAGCGCACGGAGATGATGCCGCCGATCGCTTTGATGCGTGTGGGCAACCAGGTTGACCCCGGTTCGCACGTCTACCGGTCGAGGGCGGTCGGTAACGCCCACAGCTCGTTGGGGCTGGCCGCGGTCCTTCAGCGGATCATCGACACCGACGCCGGCACCTACCCCTGGGTGAAGTTCTACGCCCGCTGCCAGGAGACGACACGGGATCCGCTGCGAGTCGGCCGCATCACCCCTACCGGAGCTACGGACGTCCTATGGGCGGAGTTCGGCGAGGTGAGCGTCGACGAGTTCCATGAGCTACCGGACCTCGGCAACGGCTGGCGGGAAGTCCTGGTCCGGCTCAACGCTCCGGTGCAGCTCACGGGCAGCGGGAATCCGGTCGAAATCGCATTCAAGTCGATGGCCGGGGCGGAGGCCGCATGGCACATCCTCGGCGCTGACCAGAACGTGCTCTCGGTGGCCACGGCCGCCGCGAATCTGGCCACCTACCAGGGAGAAACAGGATATGGGAAGCCGAACGTCATCGACCTGTCTTCCGACCTGACGGTGATGCTGCTGCGGGACATGGACCTGGTATCCGGCCTGACCGTGACTCCCGCTGTCCAAGAGTTGGCGGTGGTGGACGAGGCATGCGGGCGCCCGACCGGGACGGTACCGACCGGCATCCTCTTCCACCGGCTGGAGTGGGAGCCGATCAACTCCGAGATGGTCTCCGGGTGGGGCCACTACGAGGTGCAGCGGCAGGACGACACGATGTCCTCCGACGAGTGGGAGACGATCGCGGCGATCCGGTGGCCACAGGTGACCACGATCGACGACTACGAAGCCCGCGTCGGAGTGCCCACCCGCTACCGGGTGCGGACGGTGCACCGCGCGGGTCTCGCCGGGCCATGGACCACGGCAGCCCCAGTGGAGATCCCCGCCCCGGGCGTCACTGGAGTGTCGGGCGACGCCGGCGTACTGATCCTGACGAGCAACCACGACCCGGACGCGAACGCCGCCTACGTCATGTCGTGGGGAGGCGACCCGGTCGAGGAATTCACGTTCGGTGAAGCGAGCCAGGTCGAATGGCGCGACATGTTTGGCCGAGACTTCCGAACTGCGCACCGGCCACTCGAGCGCGGCGGTGTTGAGTTCACCCGGACTGTCCTGGTCAACGCTGTCGCCGTCGCGCCGAAAGCGCTCGACCGCGGGTTCGGTGCGCTGCGGGATCTTGCCTGGGACACGGTGCCGTACGTGTGTGTGCGCGACGAACTGGCCAGCCGTTGGCTTTCGGCGATCGTGGTGCCGTCCGGCACCGTCCGGCGGAGACCGTCCGGCGGCCAGTTGCAGCTGGCCCAGATGACGGTGGTCGAGACGACCGGGACGCCGGCCCCGGTGGCCGGGGGTGATCCGCCGTGCGAAGGACTTCGGCCGGAAGGACGCGCTGTCCAGGTGGAAGCTGTGGCGCCGGCCCGCCCGTCAACGTTTCAGACGGTGATCGCCCAGGACACGTTCACGCGGGTCGTCGCCGACGGGTGGGGGTCGATGGAGTCGCCGGCGTTGGCGTGGCAGCGGACGGCGGGCCGCGCCGAGCGGGCCAACGTGACCGGATCCGTGGGCCGCATGGTGATCGCCGACTGGCGGAACGCCAACCCGATGTTCAACGCGAATGCCGCCTCGTGGACGCCCTTCGGCGCCACACTCGGCTGGCAGCAGGCTCAGGTGTTCGAGGGTTTCGGCGCCGCTCTGCTCACCCCAGACGGGGTGACCGCGACCACCCGGATGGAAAGCGACTACGCGACGGGTGTGTCGCCGGGCGACTCGTGGCGGGCCGCGGCCCGAGTGCGCTGCCCTGTCGCGCGCACCGTCACGATCAGCATCAACTGGTTCGACGCCGCGAATGTGTACCTGTCGACGGCGACGGCCTCGGCGGTGACGCTGGCTGCGAACACCTGGACCCGGCTCTCCACCGCCGCCGCAGCTCCCGCCAACGCGGCCCGGGCCTCCGTCAACGTGGCGATGACGGGCACGCCGCCCGTGACGCATCTGCTCTACGTCGACGAGGCATACATCAGCCCGCAGACCGGCGAGATCCGGATGGTGACGGCGAATCCCGTCGGTTCCGCTGATGTGGCGGTTCGTGTGAAGGCCAGGATCACCGCGGCGCCGGCCGGCACGAACCAGAAGGTCGGCCTGTTCTTCCGGCGCGTCGACGGATCCAACTACTACCGCGGCAACCTGACCTTCGCGACCGACGGAATGTTGAAGGTGAACCTGGAGCGGATCGTCAACGCGACAGTCACGATGAGCACCACAGAAGTCCCGGTCAAGGTGTATGGAGCGAACGGGTACGAACCCGTCAACTGGACCGTAGGCACCTGGTACTGGCTTCAGGTCCGCGCCGTCGGTGACGTTCTGCAGGTCGGTGCGTGGCTCGACGGACACCGGCCCTACCAGACGTTGGGCACCGTGATCGATACGGCGTTCCCGGCAGCTGGCCGCGTTGGGGTGGCCGCCGGCCCGCCAGACGCCAATACGACGAACTCCGCGCTCGCTTTCGAGGTGGACACCTTCGAGGTGTTCAGGAGCCCGGCGGAACTGGACTTGCGGTTGCAGTTCAGACCCACCGGTGACGACCCGTGGTGGTTCTCGTTCCGCCACTACGGAACCTACGGCACGAACATGTCGTCGTCGGGTTGGTGGCTGAACGTCGGCTCCGACCAGGTCCGCGCAGACGTCTACGACACCAACTACTTCTACTGGGAGGTACCGACGGCAGACCTCAAAGTCGTCACTGGCCAGCGTCAATGGCTGCGCTGGGTCCACCGCACCAAAAGCGATGTCGCTGGGCAAAGCCGCGCCGACCTGTACCGGTCGACCGACGGGGTCACCTGGGAGCTGATGCGCACAGTGACCGACGACGCGGAACCGCCCGCATCTGACTGGGGCGAGTTCGGCATCACGCTGTCCGGGCCGGTCACCCTCATGCGGGCGGAGTTGCTCGGCGGGGTTGACGGGCCGGTGCTGATCAGCCCCGACTTTGAAGCGCAGCCTCCCGGAACGACGCAGTTCGTCGATGCGCTGGGATACGAGTGGAAGGTCGATGGTCGTGGCATCTGCGCCGGCTGACCCGCTCGACCTTCCGGGCTGGCTCGGCCAGCGGGCGTTGACGTACACGTTCGAGGTCGTGAACGGGCTCACCGGCCGGCGGAAGGGCCGGCTGTCGCCGCTGCGTTCGTCGGCGCCGACGCTGGCCCATGACACCACCTCGATCATCTCGCGGCGAGTGAACGGCCTCGTCATCGACGCGGACGACGCGGTGAACCTTGATCCCCTCGTCGACCGGATCGAAATCGCGATGATCGTCGGCGGCCGCACGCACACGACATACCCGCTCGGCCGGTACCTCGTCGTCGACGACCCTGTGGCGGAAACGACGAGCGGCGGCACCACCACACTCACGCTGTTCGACGAGATGTTCGTGGTCGACCAGGAACTGGAGACCGGGATCGACGCCGGCGGCCGGCCCGTCGACCTGGCGATCGGCAGCCTTCTCGAAGGGCTACCGATCGGCGACGTCATGATCGAGGCGACGACGGAAGTCAGCAGCAACTCCTGGACGGCCGGCACCTCGCGCGGGAGCGCCCTCGCGGACCTGGCGACCCTGGGCGGCTACCTGAAACCGTGGTTCGACCACCGGGGTCGGCTCCGGGTGGTGCAGGCGTTCGACCCGGCGGCCCGGGCGCCCACGATCGACCTCGACGTGACCGGTCGAGTGCTGCGGAGCTCGTTGTCGCGCTCGTCGGAGATTCTCAACGCGCCGAATCGGTTCGTGGTGATCTCCAACGATCTCGGCGATGGCGGCACCGCCGCGGTGGTTGGCCGGTGGGATGTGCCGGCGACAGCGCCGCACAGCATCAGCCGTCGCGGGGTCGTGCTACCGAAAGTGATCGAGGTGCAGGTGCCGACCGCACGGCAGGCGCAGTTGTATGCGCGGACATTCGGGTTGCAGGCGGCTGTCTACGAGATGGTCGAGCTGTCCACGGTCCCGGACCCCCGCCATGACGGCTACGACGTGATTCGCTGGAACGGGCAGCTGTGGCTGGAGATCGGCTGGGAGATGCCGTTGACGCCTGGCGGCGAGATGCGGCACACACTGCGCCGGGCCTACCCGGGCGCCGAGGGCGAGTCGTGATGGACGGCCCCGATCTGGAGCAGGTGAAAGCGTTCGCTCTGGCTGTGTATGGCCAGCTGGACCGGCTGGGCCTGCGATGGCGGCTCAGGCCGGCGACGGTCACCCAGGTCGAGCCAACGGGGACGATCCGTGCTCGGCTCGACGGTGATACCGCGGCGGTTCGGGTGGTGTCGATGGTGGGTCCGGTCGCCGCCGGTGAGCGGGTGATGATCGTGACGACACCGCCGTCGGGAAGCCACATCGTCGGGTGGGTAGGCGGCCGAACTGCGGGAGCTGGTGCGCCAGCGGCCCTGTTCGGGATGAGCGGAACAGCCACGGTGACGTTCGCCGCGGCGACGAACTTCACGCTGGGCGTGAACTTCCCGAAGCCGTTCGCCGCTGCTCCGCGGGTCTTCACGAACATCGCGTCGACGACGCCAGCAGCAGGCTGGTCGTCGCGGGCGGTTGCGGTGACGGCGACCGGCTTCAATCTGCACCTGACGGGCACGGCGAGTGCTGCTTGGTCGGCGGTGCCGGTGCAGTGGCTGGCGGTTGTGGCATGACGGGCGTGTAGATACAGCGCGGCCCCGGACCGGAGTCCGGGGCCGTTCTGCGTTCACGTGGAATGAACGACCCCAGGATAGCGGCCTGCGTGATGGCCAGCCAACAGCAGCAGGACTGTATATAAAACTTTGACACTCTGGTTGGATCAACCGTAGAATAAATGTACACACAACGTGCGCTCTAGCTGGGAGGATGCATGGGAAGGATTCTGGTGGTGCCGCATGTGCCCACCTTCGTGGAGGACGTCATGGAGGTTCTGGGGGACCTTCGCGATGCCGACATCACGGTGATTGACTACCCGGACGCCCGAGTCTGGGAAGAGGCCGCGATGGTCGTCGTCGATGGGCGCGCCGAGGAGCTGATGAAGCGGATGCCGGCGCGTCGGGACACGTACCTGGTGACGGTCGGCCTGCTCGGGCTCAACGCCATCAAGACCCGCGAGCGGCTGGCGTGGCGATATGAGCACGTCACTGTCCTGGAGCTCCCGCACCACGCGGAGCTGCTCAGGGAGTTCGCGGAACAGGCCCGCGACGCTGGCCCCCGTACGGCGCTGCGGGTCGGCGTGGTCGGCGGGCACGGCGGTGCCGGGACCACGACGCTCGCAGTGTCGCTAGCCGGAGCTGCGGCGTTGTCCGGCCGGCCGACCCTGCTGCTCGACGGCGACCGGCTCAGTGCCGGGATCGCCAAGCGGATCAAGGAGGGCTACACCCGCCAGCGGCCGGACCGCCTGAAGGTCCTGGACCGGGCCGAGTTGGAGTTCAGCGGGGCGTCTCTGGCGACCGCGATGGACGAGGTCGCGGCTGACGTCGTGATCATCGACTTCGGCCGGGACCTGGACCCCATGCGGCTGGCCGCCGCCCGGCGATGCGATGTGGTGCTCGTCGTGGCCGACGTGACCCGGAACCTGGCCGCGACGCGCCTGATGCTGGAGCAGTTGCGGATCGAGCAGGTCGGATTCGTGGTTGTGCCCCGGACGTGTGGCGATCACTGGGCCCAGCTGCTGGCCGGCGACTTCACGGCGCCGCTGGCCGATGAGCTGCCGCCCCGCCCGGCCCGGGGGCTCGACCATGAGGGGGCCGTGGATCTGCGGGACGCTCGCGGCGATCTGATCGCCTACGCGTCCGGGCTGTTGGACCTGATGCCGGAGCTGGCGGCGGAAGCCGCGGTCTGATCTTCCCTGCGGCGCTGACTGTAGATTGTTTCTCGACAGTGCCGCGGGGAAGGGATTGGAACGTTGAAGGTGACGAGAGCGCAGTTGAAGGCGAAGGCACGCGAGGTTGCGGAGCAGCTGATCGGTGACGAGCCGCTGACGATGTCGCCCACCGTCGGTCTCAAGGAGATCGGCCGAATGTTCGGTGCGGCGGGACACACGCCCTACCAGTGGAAGAACCGCGGGGTGTTGCCGGAGGCGGATGCGCCGCTGAGTGGCAACCCGGCCTGGCGGCTCCCGACGATCTACCAATTCGCCGAGGACACCGGCCGGACGATCGTCTGGGACCCCTGGGGTCTCTACGCGCCGTCCGGCGAGGCCGAGGGCGGCAGTGGGGTCGCGGCAGTCGAGGACGCGGACGAGGCCCCAGTGGAGGCTGACTCATAGCTATGCGGTCACAGACAACCATTGCGACCCCTCATCTCGGGTGTAGGGTGCCGAGATACGTCTCGGCCCCGCCAGGCGGTCATCTGGCGGGGCCGGTGGAGACGCGCCCAATCGGAATCAGGGTCGCCGGGCCATCGTACGCCAGCACGGCGTGTGGTGCCCTGCGGCGGTACACAGGAAGGTCGCCGTGGATGGTCGACCGATGGACAGTCGAGCGTGCCGTCAAACGAGAGGACTGTGGCCTCGAACCACCCGGCCGCCAGTTGGTGCTGACCCTGCTCACCTGGACGGATCACGACACCGCCAAGATCCCCGAGCGGTACACCCCCAGCCTCACCGCCCTCCAGGGGGCGACCGGGCTGGCCCGCTCCACGATCGCTGACTGGCTGAACAAGCTGGAGGACCGGTGGGTCGTGCGGAAGCGGCCCACCGTGACCGATGCGCGCCGGAAGAAGTCGCGCACCGTCTACCAGATGCAGGTGCCGCCCGATGTGCTCGAGCGGATGATCGCGGACGGCACCGCTAGTCCGGCAGCCGGACCAGCGCGCCGCGACTCGAAGCGGCCGGCTGGTCCGACGCGCGGACCAGCTAGGGCAGGGGCCGTGATTTCTGGTCCGGGACGCGGACCAGAAAGTGACTGGGATGGTCCGACTGCCGAACTAGAACTGGTCCGCCTCCCGGACCGAGTTGGTCCGCCAACCGGACGCAGACCATACAGAGAACAAGAAAACGGTGTTGGCCGCTCCAGCCGGATCGGTCACCCGTACATCGAAGGGCCCAACGGGACCTGCGCGCGGCCCGGCTGCACCAAAAGCGCCCCGCTGCACGACCGGCACCTCGCGGCCGTGCCGAACCAGGAAAGGAGGGGAGCGGGATGACTGCCGCAGCACAACCGGAGATCGCACAGTGCGAGAACTGCGGCGGCCTCCTGAAGCCCGCTGGAGACGACTGGAGGCACCAGGACGACACGGGATGCACCGACCTATGGGTACCCGTTCACTGTGTCCATTGTGGCCTTCCGGCCGCCGTTGGGTGCCTCGCCTGCGGGCAGTGCACGGGCGTCTTCTTTTGCCCGTGACATGTGCGGTCTCAGTCGCTAACTGCGACCGCCCAGCAATGCGTATCGTTCACGTGGAAAGGGACGAAAGTTGAAGACACGATTCATGCCAGCAACCCGCACCAAGGCGAAAGCCAGGATCGCCCTGGCCGGGCCGTCCGGTGCGGGCAAGACCTTGACCGGGTTGAAGCTGCTGTACGCCCTCACCGGCGCCGTGACCGTCGCTGACGGCATGCAGCGCATTGCCTTCATCGACACCGAGCGGGACTCGGCGGACAAGTACGCCGCCAACCTCGGCTTGCCCGGCGTCGGCGAAATGACCCCCGACGAGGCCGGTGGCTACGGATTCGCGAAGGTCTCCCCGGTGAAGTACGACCCTCGGCAGCTGGTCGAATTCATCGACGAGGCCGCCGACGGCGGGTTCCCGGCGCTGATGGTGGACAGCCTCTCGCACTACTGGTTCGGGCCGGGCGGCATGTTGGAGCTCGTCGACCAGTTCGCGCGCCTGCACGGCGGTCGCTCGATGGATGGCTGGAGGGATGCCCGTCCGGTCGAACGGGCTTACATCGAGGCCTTGATGGCGTTCCCTGGCCATGTCGTGGTGTGCATGCGCTCCAAGCAGCGATACGAGCTGGTGGAAGGCAGCGACGGGCGATCGAAGGTGGCCAAGCTCGGGATGCAGCCCGACCAACGCGACGGCCTTGAGTTTGAATTCGACCTGGTCGGCGACATCGACATGGAGCACTACTTGCGGGTCACGAAGTCACGGTGTGACGGGCTCGCCGACCGGGTGTTCCACAAGCCGGGGTACGAACTGGCCGGCGAGATCACGGACTGGCTGGAGAACGGCGAGCCGCCAAGGGAAGTCGACTGGGACAAGGCTCTGGCTGCGGCGTCGTCGCGGGAGGACCTCGCGATTCTCTGGCAGCGGGCACAACGGCTCGGCAAAACGCAGAGGATGCGCTCGGCGTTCAATGCGCGTGGCGCCGAGATCGCAGCGGCGCGTTCTCTGGAGACGGTGCCGCTCGACAGCTCCAGCGCAGACGAGGCCCGCGTGCAGGCTGGTGCTGCATGAGCAACGTGCAGCAGGCCGGCGTGCGCGCGGCGGTGCTCAAGGTGCTCGCCGAGCTGGTGAAGGGCGCCTACGAAGAGGCGCGAGCCGAGGCGGACGGTGAGCTGGCCGACCTGAACGGCTCGCTGGGTGTGGCCACCGTTGAGCTGAAGCTGCCGACCGGCGACACGATTGCGCAGCTCACCCAGTCGCAGAGCAAGCAGAAGGTCGACGTCGACGAGCGGCAGCTGCTCGCGTACTGCAAACGGGAGTATCCGACGGAGGTCGAGACCGTGGAGTCGGTGCGCCCGGCGTTCCGGAAGGCACTGCTGGGCCGTCTCGAGGTCGTCGACGGCAAGGCGGCCGATCCGCGGACCGGGGTGGTCCTGGAGTTCGTGACGGTGACTCCGCCTGGGCCGGGCGGAACGACGCTGACGTTCAAGACGGCAGGCCGCGATCGGGTGGCAGCGGCATACCGCGAAGGCGTCCTTACCCTGCCGGACCTGCTGGCGTTGCCGGCGGCTGAGCACTGATGGACGGCGCGGGGCCGGCGTGTGCCCGGCCCCGCGCCCCGTCCGGGGGAGCGGCTGATGCTCGTGGACCAGGACCTGATGCATGACGGGCGTCTGGACATCGCGCTGTTCACCGCGGCGGTACGTGACGGCCGACCGGTCGGCACATGCGCCTGCGCTGGTGCGCTGTGGGGCTCGGTCGACCGGGGCCGCGGGCTGGTGTGGCTGACGATCCGGTGCGGCTCATGCAGCGCGGAGCGCACCTCGCCGGACGGCCGACTCGCGCGGCCGGTGAAGGAGCCGGGTACGGCGCGGCCGGTGAGGTCCCCGCGGCGCCAACGGCAAACGCGCTGGCTCGATGCCGAAGCGGCAGAGCTGGAGGCCCGACGCTTCCCCGGAAGTGGCGCGGTCTGAAGGCGGGTGACCAGCTCAGCGGACTACGCAGTTGCGTTCCAGCGGCCCACCGGGCCAGCCGGTGGGCCGCTGTTCCATGACAGTACGAGAGGAAACCAGGTGAAAACTCTGTTCGACATCGCATCGGCCGGCAACCGGCCGGTGCGTCCAGCCCTGGTCGGCTCGGCCGGACCCGAACCGGCCCATGGGCCAGAACCGACCAACGCGGCCGCGGCTGCGGCAACGAAGTAGGCAATGGTGAACGTTCACGTGGAGAAGACATCGTTGCCGGAAACGCCACAGCGCCCGACCACTCTGTCCTGGGTCGTTGCCTGGACGGCGATGGTGATCGGCATTGCCGCCTCGCTGGCGGCAAACGTCGCACACGCCACCCCCACGGTGGCCGGCAGAACGATCGCCGGGTGGGCGCCGGTGGCGCTGCTGCTGGTCGTCGAGGTCCTGGCTCACACGCCGCGGCCGCGGTTCTGGGTGCTCGCCTGGGCCCGCTACCTGGGCACCGCCATCGTTGCCGGTGTTGCCGCAACGGCAAGCTACCGCCACATGCGCGGCCTGGCGCTCCAGGCGGGGGAGGACTGGCTGACGGCGAGCACGCTGCCGCTGTCCGCGGACGGGCTCATCCTCGTGGCGTCGGTGAGCTTGATGGCCTTGGCGTACGAACGGCGTGCGGCAATGGCTGCCGAGGAGGCGGCACGGCCAGCGCCGATGCCGATGCCGCTCGCTGTCTCGGCAATGCCACAGCCGGATCCAGTGCCGTTGCCGCCGGAGGCGGCGGTTGACCCGGCGCGGGAAGCGGCAGCGGCAGTGCCGGGGGATGCCGGGCCGGTGCCGTTGCCGGAAGCGGCAGCGGCAGTGCCGGCGGATGCCGACCCGGTGCCGTTGCCGGCGATGCCGGACCCGGTGCCGTTGCCGTTGCCGTTGCCGTGGAAGTCGGATGCCCCGCTGCCGGACGCCCTTGCGGCTGGACTAGACCGATTTCCCGATGAGACGCGCCGTCGCTTCGAGCGCGCCTATCGCATAGCCCTTGCAGCGGACGCGGCCGGACACCCTCTTACCGGGGCTGAACTGGGGGCCCAATGCGAGCGGGGCGAGCGATGGGGGCGAGACCGGCTAAGCGAAGTTCGTACAACAGTTCGAGGACGTGTCCTATCGGGCGTGTCGTAACCGCCAGTCACGGGCTGCGAATTTAGCAATGCCGCAGCACCCGCTGGCGGCATAGGGGGTCGCAATGCTTCAATGAGACCGCACAGGGCACGATCGGTGTCCTGTGCAGGACATGGTCCGGTGGCTGTCGGGGGACGCTCACTGGCCGGTCCGCCGCTGTGCGCCGCAGCGCGCACAGAACGAGGGCTCAAGGTGCCGAAGGGGGGCACCTTGAGCCCTCGCTTGCATTCATGACTTTGGTTGTCATCTGGCAAACGTGTGCGCGTTGCCTGCTGGTATGGCGTTTTCGTCACGTTCGGGAGCTCGCCGAGACCCCCGCGGCGCGGCGATCTGGTCTGTGAAGGTTCTTTTCCACTTGTGGGAACGTGCTCATTGTGCTGTGGGGTCCACATCGCGGGATGGCACAACTGTGCCGGTCGCGCACACGTCGCTGTATGTAGAGGGAAACAGTAGAGGACTGTTACCGTATAGCTCGCGCCTGTTGGGGTCGGGTGCACGTGCATGTGCATGGGAGTCGGAACAGTTGAACGTGGAGAACAAGGGTGCGTCCTTACGGATATGACAAAGAAGACGAGATCGTTGACGAGGAGGCGGCGATTATTCGTGAACTCGCGCGCCGCCTGCTTCAGGAGAAGGAGAGCATGCGGTCCTGCGTGGCCGACCTACGCGACCGAGGCGTGCTGACCTCGGCCGGCAATCAATGGACCCAGAATTCGATGAAGCGGATCATGGTGAACCCGCGGCTGGCCGGACGAAAGATCCAACGCGGAGAGGTGGTGCCGGCTCCGTGGAAGCCGATCCTCGACATCGCCGATCACGAGGCACTGGTCGCTCTGCTGGACGATCCAAGCCGTAAGCAGGGGCCCAGCTCGAAGGATCCGAAGTATCTGCTGTCCGGCGGCAAACTTGCGTGTGGGCGCGAGCTGCCTGATTCGGACGGCGATGGAACGCACCTTTGTGGGAAGACCCTCTACACCCAGCCCAGTTCCGCGGGGACCCGCGGATATGTGTGCCGCAAGGCCAGCCCGAGCTACGGGTGCGGGCGGCTGCGGATCGCGGCCGGCCCTCTGGAGGAGGAAGTGACCACGCGGGTGCTCGCACGCCTCGCTTCGCCGAAGGTCCGGGAACGCCTGGCTACGGCCGTGGGTGTGGCTGCCGGCGGCAAGGAAAGCGTGGAGGAGGCCATCACGGCCATCAAGGGCCGCGTGAGCGAGGCCCGCGAGGAGTACGTGACGCGCGGCATCAGTATGGCCACCCTCAAGGCCATCGAGAACCGCGCGAATACGGAGATCCAACAGCTCAATGAACAGCTGGAGCAGCAGAGGCGGCTCAAGGAGTTGCCGGCGACGACGGCGGACGGCCTCGCGGAGTGGTGGGTCGACGCCCCGCTGGAACGCCGTCGTGATTTGATCGGTCTGGTCCTGGACAAGGTGATCGTGAAACCTGCCTCTGTGCGCGGGTCGAGCGGCCTGGACAAGGACCGGCTGGAATTCGTGTGGAAATAGCGCTAAGTACCCGGAAAGGCGCTACCTGTTAGCGGATTCGGCCCTGGCGGCGCAACCGTCTGTTTGTGTCGGGATCGTGACCGACTGGGCCGATTGCCGTACCCGTCCGGTTTGCTAGACGATCTTGCAGTCTGGATTCAGTCAAGATGTGTGGGCGGCCCTCTCTATGGGGAGTGTGGGGTCGCAATGCTTCTGTACGATCATCGAGCACGCACGCGCGGGGGAATGCGCAGCAGCCGGGAGTTGCCGTAGTGGGACGGGATCGGGATCGGGAAATCGAGGTGCTCAACCTCTCGCGCCGCATTGCCGCCGAGGTGGAGTCAGGATCAGTGGATGAGGTCGAGATGAGTGACGAGCAGTTGAAGGAGGTCGCGGAAGTGTTGTGCGCCGGGCTGGGCCCAGTTGTCCGCCTGGTGGCGCCCACCGCGATGGCGGTAGGTGCTGTCGTACACCAAGTGTCCACTGTGCTAAGTCCGGTGGGCACAATCGCCTCGGCTCTGGCCAGCTAAAATGCGTCGCTACTGTATATAAAATATAGACGCAAGATCGTTTCTCTCATAGAATGAAGTTGTACGAAATGCTCCGTACAGCTCACGTGGAGGAACGAGAAATGGCAGTCAAGAAGCCGGTCCTGCGCACCATCCCGGTCGCCCGCATCGAGCGGGACCCGGACCAGCCGCGCGAGGAGTTCGACGAGCTGAAGCTGGCCGAACTGGCCGTGTCGATGCGGAAGAACGGCCAGCTCCAGCCCATCGCGGTGCGCAAGACGGACCGGTCCGGCCATTACATGGTCGTCGTCGGTGAGCGCCGGTGGCGTGCCTCCCAGATGCCCGACGAGGACATCACGCGCCTGACCAAGATCCCGGCCGAGGACTTGGCGCCGACACTCGCTGAACTGCACGCGATGGTGTGGGACCTGGACGCGGACGCCGCATTCGTCGCGCAGGTCGCCGAGAACGTGAACCGCGTCGACATGAACCACATGGAGGAAGCCAAGGCCTACGCCCGCCTCAAGGAGAAGGGCTGGGAGGTCGTCGACATCGCGGAGCTCTACGGCAAGAGCGCCCCGTACGTCGGGTGGCGGATCGACCTGCTCGGCTTGGTGCCTGAGCTGCAGGAGCTGGTCGCCAAGGGGCAGCTGGGTGTCAACGCGGCCTGGTACGTGCACCGGCTCTCGCCGGACCAGCAGCGCGTGTTCCTGAAGAAGTTCGCCCGCGGCGACTTCTCCAGCGCCAGCGACGCTGAGGCGTACGCGAAAGCCTGCAGGGAGGTCGAGATGCAGGAGTCCTTCTTCGAGCTGGACGAGTCGGCTCACTCCGAGGAGGAGCAGGAGAAGATCCGCACCGAACGCAAGAAGGTGGTCGGCAAGATCGACCAGCTGGCCAAGGCCGGCGAAATCTTGCAGGAACTCGGCGCGATGGAGGTGGAGGACCTCGCGCGCCTGCTCGCCGGCGCCGAGGGAGGCATCGGCGCCTACGAGCAGCGCATCGCGCACCTCACGGGCGCGGCCCGCAAGCTGAGCACCAACCTGCGTAGGGCCAAGGCGCTGGCGGCCGCTGTGACCGTGGACCTGAACCCTGAGGCGATCGTCGTCGAGGTCCCCACCGAGCTGGTCGACCTGACGCCGGTGCCCGAGACCGTCTGATGATCTGACGCGGCGCCCCGCACCAGACTGGTGCGGGGCGCCGCCCGTTTGTGCGGTCTGAGGTGTAGGGCCGCAATGCCATTGTGTAGTAGCGTGCCTCAGCGTGAGGCGCGTGAATGCCAGGCGCCCGTCGTGAACCGGGTCGAGGGTGCCGACGGGTTGCCGGACTGTGGGGTATGCCGGCGGTCGACGGTGCGTGTGCGTCGGGGTGAGGGCGGAGTGCCGGTTCTGCTCTGCCTCGCCTGTGACGGCGGCCCGCTCGTCGACAAGGCGCGTGCAGCCCTCACCGACGAGCAGCGTCGGGCGCTGAACCTGTGAAAGGGGGAAGCGTGTTTGAGAAGCCACAACGCAGCAAGTGCGGCTGTGGGGAGCCAGTGTTGTTCATCAGCTCCGGACCATGGCGGCACCTGGTCCTGGACGGCGAGCCGCATCCGGCCGGGATTATCCAGGTGATGCGGCAGCGAGGCCGATGGCGCGCGCAGCGGCTGGCCGGCGATGACTTGGCCCGGTATCGAGGCCAGCGGTACATCGATCACCACCTGACGTGCCTCGGCTCAACGCGCGTTTCTGCAGGCGCTTGACATGTAGGGTCTCATTTGCTTGGCGACGCATCAATCTGTAGAATAAGTGTATACACCTGTGCTGCATCAGTCGCGAAGTGGCCGGACGGGGCGCGGTCCCCGCGCAAGCGGTGCTCTGACGGTCTGACTAACGGCGCGCGGTGTCCGTGGAGATGCACCAACGGAAGGAGGCCCACAGTGGCCACGAGATGTAGGGTCGCAGTCGCATGGCTGCGGCATACACCACAGGAGGACGGAAGCCGGTGACCGAACAGCAAGAAGCTGAAGTCGGCTGGATCCGGGCGCAGCTGCCCAGCTACGACCAGACCCGCGCCCTCGCCACCGCGGCGCTCGCCCGCGTCGGCGTCGAGATCGGGGCGCACCTGAGCCCCACCGCGGTCCGGGCCCTCGCCATGGCCGTGGTCGACGCGATTGATCACCCGGCCCGGCTCCGCGGCGTCGACCACGCGCTTCGCGAAGCCGACGAGGCGGCCCAGGCCATCCAGCAGCGAGTCATCGCCCCGCTGCTCGGCCGGACCGACTCCGACGCCCTCGGCAGACTCGCTGTACACCGCACGTACCTCGACGGCATCCAGCACGTCCGCGCGCAGCAGCAGCAGCTGCTGATGCACAACGCCCGCACGTGGCTCGGCATCGAGGTCGTCCCGCTGGAAGCGCCCGACATCGTGCCGCTGCCCGACGCGTCCGAGCTTGTCGCCGGGCGGGTACGCGTCGAACGCCGGGCGGGCACCGCATGAGCCGGCCGAAGTGGCCGGCCCCGTGGGCTGGAGGCGGCCGGTGAAGCGGCGCGCTGCCCGCCGAACCGCGGACGTCGACACGGCACGGAGGCTGCGGGTGCAGCGAATCAGGATGGTGTGCCGACGCCGGTGGCAGCCCCGCCACCGCATCGAAAGGAGAAACAGGTGACGACCCAGTTCGTCGATGTTGGTGGCGACGGCGAGTTCGTCATTGCCCCCCGAGTCACAGCCCGGGCCGTGCTGCCCCTGCCGCCGCTGCGGGCCGGCGGCGACCCGGTGGAACTCGACCTGCTCTACGTCAGCGGCCCACCAGCGGTCGTCGCCGCGGCCGTCGACCGGCTCGGCGACTACCTCGCTGAGGTCATGCCGGGCATCGTGGGCTTCTTCCGGCAGCACGCCGGCGAACCCACCTCCGCCCCACGGGAGGGCGAATGATCCTCTACACGAGCCGCTACCAGCGATTCCGGCCCAGTCAGGGGGCACCGGTCCGCACCACGGTCGGGTTTCCCCAGTTCAAGCTGGCGTACGAGCTGGCTGGGCACGCACAGCTGATCTCCCCGACCTGGCAGATGGTGAGGCTCGGTAACGAGGCGTTCTACCGGGAGCAGTACATGGGGATGCTCGACGCGCGAGGCCTCGACGCCATCGAGGACGAGCTGCTGGAGATCTCGGACAGAGCGGGGGCTGACCGCCTGGTCCTGCTCTGCTTCTGCGACCTCTCGAAGCCGGACGGCTGGTGCCATCGGCGGATGTTCGCCGAGTGGTGGGAGCGAGAGACCCGCGGAGAGGAAGAGGTACTGGAGCTCGCGGAGCAGCCGCATCCCGGGCTGTTCTAGAGCACATAAGTAGCAGAGAAGGGCGGTCGGCGGTATGCCGGCCGCCCTTCGGCGTGCACGCGATATCAGGGTTGGCGCTGGACGATACCCGTCGCGAACCATGCGACCAGTGTGGTGGCGAGGTGAACCGCGGCGCGTGCTTCGGCCTCCGTCTCTAGCCGGGTGGGAAGTTGCCCTCCGTGCCGCGAGGTCTGCCCTTTCCACAGCACGGTCATCATGGCGAAGGCCGTCTCGACGCCAGCGGAGGTTCCGGGGTCTCCGATGCTGGCCGTGAATCGATGCGGTGCGTTCCGGAACTCACCGAGCATGGAGCCGAGGGTGGCCGTGCCATGGTTGGGCTGAACGATTGAGTGCGCTGCCGCCTCGACGGCCTTGATGGCGTCGCTGTACGCCCGCGGTGCGTCCGGATGCAGTCCGTTCAGGGCGGCCCACGCCGAGAGCAGGAAGTCCGAGGCCGATCCGGACGCGGGCATCTGGTCGACGGCAGTGCTTGCATCCGTGAGCGCGATCTCGCTGGCCGGCTCTGTACGGCGTACGAGACGGCGTCCGTCCTCGGAGATGCGGTAGATCAGCCTGGCGTCGTCGAGGTGCTGTTGTAGGTCTCTCCGGTGATCGCGCTTCACTGCGTTCATCGCAGCGATCATCTGGATCGGGAGCGGGTCGGCACGATTCGGACCCGGGCCGAGGACCGGGAGCAGGTCCAGGAAAGCGTCGACCACGTCAGGCAGTCCCCTGTCGGGCACCGAGTTGGCCAGCGCGTAGCGGACCCAGTCATGATGGTCGAGCGGTTCCAGGAACTCGTCGTCGCCGTCTTTTTCGGGATCCCATTCCAGCCGGATGGCCAAACGTACGGGAACGCGATCGAGGTCCCGGCTGTTGATGTCTCGGCCAGCAAGGATGATCCACTGCCGTAGCTCAGCGGCCAGGGCGGGAGAGACTCTCGGGTGCCACTGCTGGTTCCCGCTTCGGCGAGCGGACAGCGGCCGCCACAGTTCAGACGTCGACACGCTGGAGACGTTAGCGCTCGGGATCATCATCTCGCCCCGGAGATTCGGCCGTTACCCAGGTAGCAGCGTGAGTCACAGAGGTACATCAAGAGACACAATGAAGCACGCATAGACATAGGCTGAGCAGCGGCGATAGACTTTGCGCAGGTCAACGGCTCGATGGGTGAGGGGTTCGAGTCCCCTCAGCTCCACGAGAGCGATGGGCGATCTGTGTTCGCGGAAAGCGCGAACCGGGTCGCCCTCGTCATATCTACTCCGTGGGCCGAGCCCCCGGAAACCCCGCGTCACGGTGGGCTCTGTAGGCGTTCTCGCTCCGCTTACCCCGGTTGTGGTCGCCGTGTGTGTTCTGGTTCGGCTTACCCCGGTTGTGGTCGCCGTGTGTGTTCTGGTTCGGCCTACCCCGGCTGTGGTCGCCGTGTGCGTTTAGGTTCGGCTTACCCCACCTTGGTTGTCGCGGTGTGCGAGCAGGTTTCGCCGACCCGGCTGTTTCGCTTAGCCCGGGTGTTGTCGCGGTTTGTGTTCTGGGTTCGGCATTAGGTGGGCCGGGTTTGAGTGCCGATTGTGTACGACGGGCGCGCTCGGCGGCCGTGCACGAGGCTTGGGACCCGTGCCGTTACGGGGGGAACGGCACGGGCCGGGCGTAACGATAACCGTCTTTTCGGACAGAAGCGAGGGTTTGTTGGCGATCTAGAGGAATCGCACAGGAAAGCGCTTTTCGTCGAGAGGGTCCGGCCGGCGTCAGGCGCCCAGGTGGCGGCGGCTGATCAGGGCCTGCAGCTGCGCCACCAGATCGCGCGGGGTGATCGGCTTCGACAGGTAGCCGTCGGCGCCCGCGCTCAGGCCGGCCTTCACGTCGTAGGCGTGGTTGTTGCCGGAGACCATCAGGATCGCCATGTCGCGGGTCGCCGGGGTGCTGCGGGCAAGCTGGCACAGCTCCATGCCGTTCATGGCCGGCATCCGTACGTCGGTGATCATGCCGACCGGCTTGGCGACGGTGAGGATGCGGGCCGCGGTGTTCCCGTCCTTGGCGCCGAGCGCGCGGTACCCCGCCGACTCGAGGGTCACGGTGAGCAGATCGCGGGCGTCGGAGTCGTCGTCGGCGATCAGGATCAGGTTCTGGTTCATGCGGGGATTCCCTCCTGGGTCTGCACCTGCCTGATCGGCCGGGCCGGATGGCCGGCGAGGTTTGTTCGGTTGCGGTCCGGGTGCGACGAAAGCCCCTGTTCCGTGGGGAAGCAGGGGCTTTCGGTGTTCCGGTCAGGACTTGACGGTCGCGGTCTCCGTCGAGGTGATGAAGGCCTTGAGCGTGAGTGACAGCTCCCAGCCCATGTCGCCCTCACCGAGCTTCGCGGTCTCGATGAGCAGGGCCCGCGGCTGTTCGGTCTGCAGGTGCTTCACGAGCTTCAGGATGTTCTCGACCTTGACGGCCTCGATGTTGAGGGTGATCGGCAGCAGGGTCACGGTGCTGGTCGTCTTGGACAGTTCCTCACCGGTCGCGCCGTAGCCGCTGACCTCGACGTCGTACTTGGCGCCGAGGGTCTGCAGCTGCTTCAGGAACTCCGGGATCCGGTTGGTCGTGTTGTCGTGCGGGATGGCCTGCTGCGCGGTGACCAGGGTCTTCTTGTACTGGTTGATCTTCTTGAGCTCCGTCTTGAGCTCGGCCAGGCGCTTCTGCTCGGTGATGAGCTGGGTCTGGGTGGTGGCGGTGTCGCCGTGGACGGTGTCCCGTGCGTTGTACTGCGGCTTGATCATCATGAACCAGCCACCGGCGACGAGCAGGATGGTCAGGGCCAGGCCGCCGAAGAGCCAGATCTGATCCATACGGCGTGCGGTCATCACTTACCTCCGCTCGGGCACTTGGCGGTGAAACGGCCGCAGAGCGCCTTGTCGGTCACGGTCACCGTGATCGAGAAGGAGTAGATCTTCTTGTCCTTCTCCCACGTGACGCTCGTGACGAACGGGTTCGTCACGTGTTCGAGGGTGCCGAGCTTGTTGACGAAGTCGGCTACGCGGCGCTTGTCCAGGGCCGCGCCGGCGATGTCCAGCGATCCGATCGTCCCGGTGGAGGCCGCCGACTCGCTGTCGATGTCGGCCAGGCCACCGTTGATCTCGGTGACGGCCACCTTCTCGTCGTACGCCGTGTCGCCGATCAGATTGATCAGGTTGGTCCAGGAGAGGTCCTTGGCCAGCACGGCGCTCAGCTCCTTGCCGAGCGTCTCACCGCCGTCCTGGTATTCGACGAGCGTCCTGAACTCGTCGGTCTTCTGCGCCGCACGGGTCGTGGTGAGGCTCTGGAACATCTGCTCGTACTCGTCGTCGGCGGTCTGCTTGGCGAGAGTCGCCTGCCAGTACCAGGCGCCGAGGCCGGCCACGACGAGGAGGACCACGAACACGATCAGCGAGCGGACCTTCCGGGATCGCCGGCCGTCCCGGATCTCCGGGGGCATCAGGTCGGCGCGGATGGTGAGGACCCGGGCCGCCTGCTGCGGCGAGACCGAGGGGTCCACGGGCATCAGTGCGGTGGTGGTCATCGGCTCGCTCCGAGGGTGAGGCCGATCGACACCGCAGCCGACGGCACGAAACTGTCGAACCCGCGCTCCCGGGCCTTGCGGGTGTCGCGGAGGCGGGACGCGTTGTCGGCGTACATCACCGGGACGCCGAGCTGCTCCTGGAGATGCTCGGCGAGGCCGGGCATGAGGGCGCTGCCCCCGCAGAGCGCGATCCGGGTGACCTGCTTCTGGCGTTCGCCAGAGGCGAGGTAGGTGAACGAGCTGCGCAGCTCGCTGGAGAGCGGGCGGACCGCGTCGACGAGGGCGGCCACGGTGTCCGGGTTGCCGTCGCCGTGCAGGCCGTACCGGCACTTCAGCGCCTCGGCCTCGACGGTCGGCAGGCCCAGCCGGGTGCCGATGTTCTCGGTGATCTCGGCGCCACCGCGCGGGAGGGTACGGACGAACAGCGGCTCGCCGTCCGCATGGACCACCACGCTGGTGATGTTGGCGCCGATGTCCACGATGGCCTCGACCTGGGCGTCGAGCCGCGAGGCGGAGCGCAGCATGGCGAACGAGGCGAGGTCGACACCGGTCACCTTGAGGCCGGCCTTCTGCACCGCCTGGACCATGGTGAGGACCGCGTCCTTGGGCATGGCGATCAGCAGGCCGCGCACGGTCGGGTTCTCGCCGGGCTGCTCGAGGGGGTAGAAGTCCAGCAGCGAGCGCTCGACCGCGAGCGGCAACTGCTCCTTGACCTGGAACGGCAGCGCCTGACGCATCTGGCTCTGCGGCAGGTTGGCCACCGAGGTCTCGCGGACCACCAGCTGCGGGTTGGTGACCGCGAGGGTGACCTTCTTGGTGGCGAACTTGCTGGCGGCCCAGAGCTGCTTGAGGGCGGCGGTGACCGTGCCGGGGTCCTGCACCACGCCGGCCGAGACGGTGCCCGGGTCCAGCGGGAACTGGCCGAAGTTGATGAGCGTGTAGTCGTCCTTGTTGCGACGGACTTCCACGGCCCGGATGGAGGTCGAGCCGATGTCAAGCCCGATCGGTGTTGAGCCAGCCATCGGTCTTCCTTCCTTCTCAGCGGGGTGGGTCAGGCGGCGGGGTGGGTCAGGCGGCGGGGAGGAGCAGGTTCGTGTACCAGCCGGCGAGCGGGGCCGCCGCGAAGACCGCGAGGAAGGCACCGGCCAGCATGTACGGGCCGAACGGGATCCGGGTCTTGCGGGAGGCCAGCTTCAGCGTCATCAGCGTGCCGCCGACCAGGCCTCCGAGCAGGAACCCGGCGAAGGCGCCGACCGCGACCGCGCCCCAGCCGAGCCAGCCGAGGTAGAAGCCGAGCAGCGGTGCCAGTTTCACGTCACCGCCGCCCATGCCGAAGGTGGCGAGCACCCGGTAGAGCACGTAGAGGACGATCGCCGCGATGCCGCCGCGGAGCAGAGCGCCCGGGTCACCCGCGGCGATCGAGACCGGGGTGAGAAGGGCGACCGCGACGCCGTACGAGGGGAGCACGATCTTGTCGGGGAGTCGCATCACGTCGAGGTCGATCATCGTGAGAGCGACCGCGACGGCGGCGAGGTAGAGGTAGGCGGGTAGTTCCCAGGACCAGCCGAACCGGGCGGCGACCGCGACGAACAGGGCCGCCGTGCCGGCCTCGACCAGCGGGTAACGGGCGCTGATCCGCAGACCGCAGTCCGCGCACCTACCGCGGAGCATCAGCCAGCCGAGCACCGGTACGTTGTGCCGCGCCCGGACCGGGTTGCCGCACTGCGGGCAGTGCGAGGCCGGGTGGACCAGCGACTCGTCGCGGGGCACCCGGTGGATCACGACGTTCAGGAACGAACCGATGGCGAGCCCGAACAGGGCCACGATGCCGAACAGCAGGGTCCCGGGCACGGTGTCCTCCTCGGGCTCGTCGTCGGGGATGGTGCTCCGGGTGGCGCCGTTGTCGGCGCCACCCGGATTCAGTGCGTCACGCGCAGGCGACGACCGTCACACCGGTCGGGGCCTCCTTGACCGATCCACCGGCCTGGCTGTCGTACAGGTACACCTTGCCGCTGCCGCCGGAGTTGGTGGCGCAGATCTTGTAGGTGCCGGGGCTCGCGGTGCCGCCGTTGACGTAGGTGAGGCGGGTCTTGTCGGACAGCGTGATCACCTTGGCGTCGGTGGCGGTCGACATCTTCAGCGAGGGCTTGTCACCGTCGACGTTGTTCTCGGTGAGGGTGCCGGTCGGGTACTTGTTGCCGTTCTCGGTGTAGAACTGCTCGATCGCGGAGATCGCGCCACGCACGTCGGACTGGGCCGACTTGTCGGCGGCACCCTGGCGGTAGTTCAGGTAGACCGGGACGGCGATCGCGACGAGGACACCGATGATCACCACGACGACCAGGAGTTCGATGAGGGTGAAGCCCTCGTCGTTCTTCTTGCCGGCACGGAGACGGGTGATGACGTCGTGAAGCTTCATTTCGGGGTGCCTCCAGGGCATGGGGTGGTGCGGGGAAGGGGTGACCGGGCTCGGGTGCCCGGGTGCTGCTTCGGCCGTCGGGAGTCGGCCGGGGATGCGGCAGGACGCTTCCTTGCGTCCGCCGTCAGTTCTGGATGTTCTGGTAGATCGTGAACATCGGCAGGTAGAGGCAGATCACCATGCCGCCGACCACGGTGCCCATGACGAGCACCATGATGGGTTCGATCGATGCGGTCAGTGATTCCGCGGCCTCATCGACCTCGCGGTCGTAGAAGTCGGCAATCTTGTCGAGCATCTGACTGATCTGACCGCTCTCTTCTCCGACTTCGATCATCTGGGTGACCATCTCGGGGAAGATCGGATGATGCCGCAGCGCCGAGGACATGGGCTGACCGTCACGAACGGTCGACTGCACGTCCTTCATCGCGGCATTGATCACCTCGTTGCCGGTGGTCTCGCCGACCACCGCGAGCGCCTGCATGACCGGAACGCCGACGTTCAGGAGCAGGCCGAGGTTGCGTGAGAAGCGGCTCATGGCGAGCTTGCGCAGCAGCGGGCCGAAGACCGGGAGCTTGATCTTGATCGTGTCGACCTTGAGGCGGAATTCCTCGCTGCTACGCATCTGCCGCTTGTAGAAGAAGCTCGTGCCGAACATCAGACCCAGGACCAGCGGCCCGATCCAGCCCATGTTGTGGCTGGCGGTGACCAGGAACTGGGTGATCGCCGGCAGTTCGCCGCCGAGGCTTTTGAACATCGCCTCGAAGATCGGGACGATGAAGATCAGGACGCCGGCGATCATCACGAACGTGAAGCCGAGCACGATCGCCGGATAGGTCAGCGCGGCCTTGATCTTGCCGCGGAGCGCGGTGTCCTTCTCAAGGCTGTCGGCGATCTGCTCGAGAGCCTTGTCGATCATGCCGCCGGTCTCGCCGGCCCGGATCATGGCGATCATCAGGCGCGGGAAGGCGCGGTCGTGCTTGGCCATCGACGCGGACAGACCCGCGCCGGTGGCCACGTCGGTGCGTACCTCGCCGATCGCCTTCTTCAGCGGCAGCGAGGAGGTCTGCTCCTCGAGGATCGACAGCGACCGCAGCAGCGACATGCCGGACGCGGTCATGGTGGCGAACTGCCGTGCGAAGACCGCGAGGTCCTTGAGCTTGACCTTGTTGCCCAGGCCGGGGATCTTCAGGTCCTTCTGGAGACCCTGACCCGCCTCGATCAGGTCGAGCGGAACCTCGCCGCGCTGGCGCAGCATGTGCGTGGCGGCCGCCTCGGTGGGCGCCTCGATCGTGCCCTTGGCCTTTTTGCCGCTGGCGTCGATCGCGTGATAGGTGAACGTCTTGGTGGCCGGCATCGATCAGCCCTTTCCCACGAGCCGTTTGAGCTCCTCGGGGGAGTGGCAGATCTCCAGCGCGGCCTGCATGGCGACCTTGCCCTCCCGGATCTTCTCGGCCAGGTGCTGGTCGAAGGCGAGCATGCCGTCGGCCCCACCGGCCTGCATGAAGGACGGGATCTGGTGCGTCTTGCCCTCCCGGATCAGGCTGCGGATGGCCGGGGTGGCGGTGAGGATCTCGCAGATCACGGCCCGGCCCTTTCCATCGGCAGTCGGCGCCAGGGCTTGAGTGATCACGCCCTGGAGACTTGCCGCCAGCTGGGCACGGATCTGCAGCTGCTGATGCGGAGGGAAGATGTCGATGACACGGTCGATGGTCTGCGTGGCGCTCTGCGTGTGCAGGGTCGCCATCACGAGGTGACCGGTCTCCGCGGCGGTCAGCGCCGTGGAGGTGGTGGTCAGGTCACGCAGCTCACCGACCAGGATGATGTCCGGGTCCTGGCGCAGCGCGTGCTTGAGCGCCGAGGCGAAGGTGTCGGTGTCGGTGCCGACCTCCCGCTGGTTCACCACGGACCGCTTGTGCGGGTGCAGGAACTCGATCGGGTCCTCGATGGTGATGATGTGGTCGGCCCGGCTGCGGTTGGCCAGGTCCAGCAGCGACGCCAGGGTGGTCGTCTTGCCCGAGCCGGTGGGGCCGGTCACCAGGACCAGGCCACGCGGCAGGTGGGCGAAGCGGGCCACCGACTCCGGCATGCCGAGCTCGTCCAGCGGCTTGATCTTGTGCGGGATGGCCCGGAAGACCGCGCCGCACGAGGTCCGCTGGCGGTACAGGTTGCCCCGGAAACGGGAGACCCCGACGATGCTGTGCGCGAAGTCCATCTCCTGATCGGCGAGGAACGTCTCCCACTGGGCGGGGGAGACGGCCGCGCGGGCCAGAAGCTCGGTGTCCGCGGTGTTCAGCTTGCCGTAGCCGGGGACCGGCCGGAGCGAGCCGTGCACCCGCATCATCGGCGGGGAGCCGACCGTCAGGTGCAGGTCGGAGCCGCCCGACTCGACCAGGGTGATGAGCATCGAGTCGAGCACGTCCAGGTCGTCCGCTGACGCGGCGGCGGAACCCGCCTGGCGTGCGTCGTGCTGGAGCGTGTCCATCTGTTCTCCCAGGTCCGTGCTCGGTGTGTCCGACGCCTGTTGAATCGGCACCACCGGGACCTGGTTTAGTAGCGAAACCGGTGCTATACGGCTACCCGGGAGATCTCTCTGATCGAGGTCAGTCCGCCGGCCGCCTTGGCCAGCCCGTCGGCGCGCAGGTCGTACATCCCTTGGCTCACCGCGACGTCGCGGATCTCGCCTGCCGGGGCCCGCCGGATGGTCAGCGACTCGATCTCGGCGCTCACCGGCATCACCTCGTGGATCGCGATCCGGCCCTTGTACCCGGTGTTCGCGCAGTTCCGGCAGCCGATCGGCTTGTACAGCACCTGGGGGAAGGGCAGGTCCTCCAGGGGCCAGCGGGCGCCGAGCACCTCCTCCTCGGTCGGCGCGTACGGCTCCTTGCACCAGTCGCAGATGCGCCGGGCCAGGCGCTGGGCGAGCACGCAGTCCAGCGAGGAGCCGACCAGGAACGGCTCGATCCCCATCTCGGTGAGACGGGTGACCGCGCCGGGGGCGTCGTTGGTGTGCAGAGTGGAGAGGAGAAGGTGACCGGTGAGGGCGGCCTCGACGGCGATCTGCGCGGTGTGCCCGTCCCTGATCTCACCGATCAGGACCACATCGGGGTCGGTACGCAGAATCGCAGGCAGCACCGCCGTGAAGGTGAGCCCGGCCTTCGCGTTGACCTGTACCTGATTGATGCCGCGCAGCCGGTACTCCACCGGATCCTCGACCGTGATCACATTGACCTCCGGCCGGCTGATCTTGCCGAGTGTGGCGTACAGCGTCGTCGATTTGCCGGAACCGGTCGGCCCGGTCACCAGCACCATGCCGTGCGGCTTGGTGAAGGAGGCGCTGAAGCGATCCAGGTTGTGCTGGGTGAAGCCGAGTTTTGCCAGGTCCAGGTCGATGCCGCCGGTGTCGAGCACGCGGAGCACGATCTTCTCGCCCCAGACCGTGGGCAGCGTGGCGGTACGTAGGTCGACCACCCGGTCGCGGATCTGCGCGGAGATGCGGCCGTTCTGTGGGATCCGCTTCTCGGTGATGTCCACCCCGGACATGATCTTGATTCGGGAGATGAGCGCGTTCATCACGCCACGGGGCACCAGGTCCACCTCGTGCAGCACGCCGTCGATGCGGTACCGGACCCGCATGTCGTCCTCGGTCGGCTCCAGGTGCAGGTCGGAGGCACGGTTCATGACGGCCTGCTCGATCAGGCTGTTCACGTAGCGGACGATCGGCGCGTCGTCGGTGCTGGTCGCCTGCGCGGACATGCCGGCCTGGTCGTCCAGCCCGGCGTCGGCCAGATCGGCCAGGTCGGCGCCCTCACGCTGGAGCTTCTCGATGATCCGCCGCACCTCGCTGCGGGCCACCACCACGGGACGGATCGTCATGCCGGTGGCGGCGCGAACGTCGTCGAGGGCCACCACGTCGGCCGGGTCGGTCACACCGACGACCAGCTCGCCGTCGTTGATCGCCAGGCCGAGTACCCGGTGCCGCAGCACGACCGGCAGCGGGATCCGCTTCAGTGCCTGCGGATCGGGGGTGAAGCCGACCAGGTCCAGGGTGTTGATGCCGAACGCGGCGGCGGCCGCCTGGGTCAGCTGCTCCTCGGTGACGACCTGGTCGTTGATCAGGACGGCACGGACCGGCCGACCGCTACGTTGTGCCTCCGCCGCGGCCCGGTCCACCGCGTCGGGGTCGACACCGATCTGTTTGAGAGCGTCGAGCAGCGGGCGGAAGGTTTGATCCATTGGTTCCTCGGCCGGGGTGGAGAAGAGGGCTCAAGAAACCAGTCGGACACTTTCCCGCCGAACTGAGGCGACAGATCAATGGAAAGAAGATCAATGACGGAAGGTGCGACGGTACGCCGAAGGCGCCACCCCGATCGTGGCGTGCAGATGCTGGCGCAGGGCGGTCGCGCTGCCGAGCCCGGAGCGGCGGGCCACCGCGTCGACCGCCAGGTCGGTCGACTCCAGCAGGATGCGAGCGTGCTCGACGCGCTGACGGAGCAGCCACTGCCGGGGACTGAGCCCGGTCTCGTCCCGGAACCGGCGGGTGAACGTGCGGACGCTCATCCGGGCGTGCCCGGCCATCTCCTCCAGCGTGACCGGCTCGGCCAGTCGATCCAGCACCCAGGCCCGGGTCTGATCGGTGCCGACCCCGTTGGCAACCGGGATCGGACGCTCGATGTACTGCGCCTGTCCGCCGTCCCGCCAGGGTGGCACCACGCAGCGGCGGGCCGCCCGGTTGGCGACCGAGGCCCCGTGATCGCCACGGATCATGTGCAGGCACAGGTCGACCCCGGCACCGACACCGGCCGAGGTCAGCACGTTCCCGTCGTCCACGAAAAGCACGTCGAAGTCCCACGCGACCTGTGGATAGAGGCCGCCGATCCGTTCTGCCCAGGCCCAGTGGGTGGCGGCCGGGCGGCCGTCGAGCAGGCCGGCCGCGGCGAGCACCGAGGCGCCGGTGCAGATCGACACGATCCGGGCGCCCCGGGCCGCGGCGGCGATCAACGCCTCACGGACGTCGGCGGGCAGGGATCCGTCGGTGACCGGGCCGCCCTGGTGGATTCCTGGGACGATCACCGTGTCGGCGACCTCGAGCAGGTCCAGCCCGTGGTCGGGGACGACGGTGAAACCCACCTCAGTGGTGACCGGGCCGGCGCCGCAGACGCGTACGTCGTACAGCCGCTTGAGGTTCTCGTCCCTGGCCGAGAGGAACACCTGCGTGGCCGTGCCCAGGTCGAAGGGGACGAGGCCGTCGAGGATCAGGACCGCAATCCGGTGTTTCATGGCTCGATTCTTGCGCATCATGGCTCTCCGGCCACTCGTCCGAAGGCCCGGAAAGCAGAAGGATCGGTGTCGTGAGACGTTTCCATCCCGCCTGGGCGGTCGCCGCGGTCACCTTCGTCGCCCTGCTCGGTGCCGCCGGGTTCCGGGCCACCCCGTCCGTCATGCTGCAGCCGCTGCACGACGAGTTCGGCTGGTCCCTCGGCACCATCTCGGCCGCCGTCTCGGTGAACCTGCTGCTCTACGGCCTGACCGCGCCGTTCGCCGCGGCACTGATGAACAGATTCGGCATCCGGCGGGTGGCGATGGCCGCGCTGCTGCTCGTCTCGGCCGGCTCCGGCCTGACGCTGTGGATGACCCAGAGCTGGCAGTTGATGCTGTGCTGGGGCGTCCTGGTCGGGCTCGGCACCGGGTCGCTGGCTCTCGGGTTCGTGGCCACCATCGCCAACCGCTGGTTCGTCCGGCACCGCGGGATCGTCATCGGGGTGCTCACCGCCGCCGGCGCGACCGGCAACCTGATCTTCCTGCCGGTGCTGTCGCGGATCGTCGAGTCGGACGGCTGGCGCACGGCGGCGCTGACCGTGTCGGTGGCCGCGCTTCTCGTCGTACCGCTCATCTTCTGGCGTCTCCGGGACCACCCCGCGGACCTGAACATGCCCGCCCTCGGAGCCACCGAGATCGTGATGCCGGCGAAGCCGGCCGGAGGCGCCGCCGGCAACGCGCTCCGCGCCCTCCGTGACGCCGCGAAGACGCGACCGTTCTGGCTGCTCGCCGGTGGTTTCGCGATCTGTGGGGCGACCACCAACGGACTGGTCGGCACGCACTTCATCCCGGCCGCGCACGACCACGGGATGCCGCAGACCACGGCGGCCGGGCTGCTCGCGCTGGTCGGGCTCTTCGACATCGCCGGCACCATCGCGTCCGGCTGGCTGACCGACCGGGTGGACAGCCGGATCCTGCTCGGCGCCTACTACGCGCTGCGCGGGCTGTCGCTGCTGGCCCTGCCGTCGCTGTTCGCGGCGACCGCGCACCCCAGCATGCTGATCTTCATCCTCTTCTACGGGCTGGACTGGGTGGCGACCGTGCCGCCGACCGTCACGCTCTGCCGGGAGTACTTCGGCGAGTCGGGAGCGATCGTCTTCGGCTGGGTCTTCGCCTCGCACCAGTTCGGCGCGGCGGCCGCCGCCACCGCCGCCGGTCTCGTCCGCGACCAGTTCGGCAACTACACCATGGCCTGGTACGTGGCCGGCGGGCTGGCCATCCTCGGTGCGGTCCTGAGCCTCATGCTCTATGCCGGCAAGCACCTGCCGGCCGTCGACGAGCTCACAGCTGTTCGGCCGTGACGACCTCGACGGACTGCTTGTCCAGCAGCTCGGTCACGCCGAGCGCCGGCATCGGCCTGGCGAAGTGGTAACCCTGGGCCCGACCCGCGCCCAGGTCCTTGAGCCGTTCCGCCTGCCCGGCGTCCTCGACGCCCTCGGCCACCGGGGAGAGATTGAAGGTACGGGCGATGTGCAGCACCGCCTCGGCCACCGACGCGCCGCCCGTCTCCGGCATCGCCTGCACGAATGAGCGGTCAATCTTGACCACGTCCACCGGCAGGGTGCTGAGGTGGCTGAGCGAGGAGAAGCCGGTGCCGAAGTCGTCCAGCGCGATCCGGACACCCAGCTCCTTGAGTGCGCTGAGCACCCGGGCCGACTCGACCAGGTCGGTCAGCGCCACCGACTCGGTCAGCTCCAGCACCAGGTCCTGCGGCGGCAGGCCGGTCCGGGCCAGCACCTCGCGCACCTCGTCCACGAGACGCGGGTTGGTGAGCTGAGAGGCGGACAGGTTGACGTTCATCTCGAAGCCGGGGAACCGGTTCTGCCAGTCCATCGCCTGCCGGCAGGCCTCCTCCAGCACCCAGCCACCCAGCTTGGGCACCTGGCCGAGCTGCTCGGCCAGATCCAGGAACAGCGCGGGCGGAACCAGGCCCTTCTCCGGGTGACGCCAGCGGACCAGCGCCTCCACCCCGACCGTGATGCCACCGTTGTCCAGGTCCACGATCGGCTGGTAGTGCACCTCGAACTCGCCGGCCTCCAGACCGCGCATCAGATCCTGCTCGGCGATGCGGCGCTGCTCGGCCTTGGCGAACAGGACCGGATCGAACCGGCGGGCCACCCCGCCGCCGTCCCGCTTGGCCCGCAGCAGAGCCTGGTCGGCACGGCGCAGCACCCCGTCCAGGCCGTCGAGCCCGTCGGTGATCGCCACGCCGGCGCTGGCCCGGATGCTCAGTGCCACCCCGCCCACCTGCAGCGGACGGTGGAGCTCGGTGAGGACGCGGTCGGCCACCGCGACCGCGGCGTGCTCGTCCTCCAGCCCGGGCAGCAACACCACGAACTCGTCGCCGTCGAGGCGGGCAACCGTGTCGTTGGCGCGGACGTTCACGGCGAGACGGTCGGCCGCGGCGCGCAGCAGATCGTCGCCGGCCGCGTGCCCGAGGACCTCGTTGACATCCTTCATGCCGTCGAGGTCGACCACGATCACCGCGGTCTTGGTGCGGGACGGCTCGGCCAGGACCTCCTCGGCGTACTCGAGGAACATCCGCCGGTTGCCCAGCCCGGTCAGCGGGTCCCGGAAGGCCTGCTGGGCGAGCAGTGTCTGCTGCCGGTTCCGGTCCGGATCGATCCGGTTGCCGAGGAACTGCTTCAGCACGCCGGCGCCCGCCACCGCCAGGACCAGCCAGGTCGCCGCCGGGGGAAGATCACCGGTGACGTGCCGGATGCCCGCGACGGCCAGCGAGGCCGCCACCGTGGCATGCCGCAGAACGCCGCGACGGCCGTCCAGCAGCAGCACGGCGAGGCCCAGGCAGAGCGCCGCGAGGAGCGGCATGACGCGACCCGCCAGCCCACCGGGCTGCGCGGGATCGGCCACCGGCCAGGCGAGCAGTACCAGCGACGCGACCACCACCGTGTCGTCGACGACGACACGAACCCGGTCCCAGAGAGCATTGCGACCCACGATCCACCTCCGGCGAGTCAGATCGGTTTGCGCCGGGCGCGGTTGAGTTCTTCGGGTCACTTTGAGTGAGGAACTCCGGGGTCAATCGATGCGTTGCGGTGGCGTTACAACGGTCGTCGGGTCGAGTGACCAGGGGAAGTCACCAAGGAGAGTGCTCGCCGGGTTTGCGCGAGCGTGATCTCATGGGTTTTCATCACGGTAAGTCGGTAACGGAGGGCTATAACGTGCTTGATGGAGAGCGGGTCGCCGAGGACGGCGGCCCACGCGCCGGCGGGGACGCGATGCCGGACGGTTTCCCGGTCGATGTCGACGAGCCGGTGATGCCGGCGCCGTCGTTCCCGACCTTTCATCACACACCGACGTTGCCGCACCAGGCCCCTGGCAACGGATTCGAGAGCGGACGCGATAGTCGTGCACGGTGAACCAAGCCCCTCGCTGCCGAGGCGTGGCCCGGCCCCGCCGGTGGATCGGATGGACAACGCCGAGCTGGCGCGGCTGATCGAGTCCGAGCACCCCTATCGGGGGAAGGCCCTCTTCGAGCTCTGCGACCGGATCGCGCTCGACGACGACGCGGCCACCAAGGTGGCGATGCTGTCGCGTCTGACCTCACTGCGCCGGGCGCGGCTGTTCGACCGGGTGTCACTGGCCTGGTCGGCGATCATCGCGCTGCTGGCAGCCGAGACGACGCACGCCCGCGAGGAGGCGTACGCGGCGTTCGGTGCGCTCACCCCGGAGGAGCAGCGGGACATGCTGGACTATCTGGAGGTCACGAAGATCGAGGAGGCCCACCCACGGATCACGTGAGCGGGCCCCCGGAGTTCAAGTCTCGTTCGGGACGCTTGTCAGGCCTGGATCAGGACGTCTCTTCGGAACGCGACCCGATCGCGTACGGCCTTGGCGTCCGGCTTCGGGTCGGGGTAGAACCAGGCGGCGTCCGCGGCCGTCTGCCCGTCCGCCCGGAGCGAGTAGTAGGAGGCCCTGCCCTTCCACGGGCAGACGGTGTGGGTGTCCGAGGGGATGAGCACGTCCTCGCGGACGCTGGCGAGGGGGAAGTAGTGGTTGCCCTCGAGTACCACCGTGTCGTCGCTCTCGGCGATCACTTCGTCGTTCCAGATGGCCTTCGGCATGTCCCGAACGTAGCGCGTGGGCGGGTTTGTGTCTGATATGTGCGATTTATTCACCTCTCGTGGGTGAATTGCCGCGACCCGGTTGAAGATCTAGAGTCAATCTCCTTATGGAGCTTCCCATGGGGCACAGCACCAGACTGGACGAATTGCGCGGTTCCGGTCGCGCCAAGCGCCACAACGCGCGCACCATCGCCGCGCTCACCGGCAACCCGGGCTGCAACCGGCGGGCCGTCCTCGACGCGGCCGGCATCGACAAGCAGAAACTCGCCGAACGGGTCGGCTTCCCCGGCAGTTTCGGTCAGTCCCGCTTCGCGCTCTCCCGCGGCAACGCCTTCGAGGCCATGCTCAAGTCCGATGACTGCGCCCTGTTGCGCGAGGTGCTCGCCGCCGACGCCGGCCTCGACTACCAGGACCTGGGCGCCGACTCCCTGGGTGACCGGCACCAACGGACCGTCAAGGTGCTCGCCGACGCCCGCTCGGCGCTCATCGACCACCCGCTGCTCACCCTCGAGGTGGCCGGCCAGACCGTCTATCTCGAACCGGACCTCATCGCGTACGCCCACCACGGCCGCCTCCAGGTCGTGGAGATCAAGTCGTTCGCGATCATCGACGGGCAGGCGGAGAGCGCCAAGGTGTCCGGTGCCGCCGTCCAGGCCGCCGTCTACGTGCTCGCCCTGCGTGATCTGCTGGAACGCCTCGGCCAGGACCCATCGCTGGTCAGTCACGAGGTCGTGCTGGTCTGCCCGGCCGGCTTCAGCATGCGCCCCACCGCGGTCGTCCTCGACGTCCGCAAGCAGCTCTCCACCCTGCGGCGGCAACTGTCCCGGCTCGCCTCGGTCACCGACCTGATCGACGAACTGCCGGCCGGGCTCACCTTCGACACGGCGCTCGAACCGGCCGACCTGGCCGCCGCGCTCTCCCATGTCGAGGCCCGCTACGCGCCGGAGTGCCTCTCCGCCTGCGAGCTCTCCGTCTACTGCCGCAGCGAGGCGGGCGGGAGCACGGCAGCCCTGGGCCGGTCGGTCCGGGAGTCGCTCGGCGGCATCGCGTCCGTCGGGGAGGTGCTCGCTCTGGCCGAGGGCCGCCGCGAACCCGCCGAGGACCAGGCCGAGGCTGCCGCGATGCTCCAGGCCGCGCTGCGGTTGCGGTCCGAGGCGCTGTCTCCCGTTCCTCCCGGCGCCGGGGACCTTCCGGCCGGTGCTCCCGTGGCGGTTTCTGTCGTTCCTCCTGGTGCTCCTGGTGCTCCCGGGGCCGCTTCTTGAGTACCCTCACCGCTCTCGCGCGTGCCCAGGCCGCCGCGACCGGCCGGGCACAGCCCATCGCCACCGTGCGGCACATGCACGTCCACGACCACCCGCTGGTGCTGATCCCGCTGGTCATGGCCGGCGAGGCGAACGCGCCGCTGGCCGCGATGATCGGCACCGACCCCGGCCGGCCGCGGCTGCTCGCCGTCGCGCAGCCCCGCAACCGCGACGAGCGGTTCGCCTTCGCCGCCGACCTGGCCGAGATCCTCGTCGAGTACGCAGGCTCGTTCACCACCGACACCGAGGACGTCGCCGTCGATCGCGGCAAAGACGTCCGCCAGCGGTATGTCGACGCACCCCAGATCTGGGTCCCCAACCCGGCCGGCGTCGACTTCCTGCGCCTGTTCGGGCGTTCCACGCGATTCCTCAAGACCGAGGGCGAGTACGCCGTACCGCCCGCCGTGCCACTGCTGGGACGCTGGCTGACCTTCTTCGCGAACACGGCCGAGGTACCCGGGTCGTCGCTGCTGGTCAACGCGGTGCAGTCGCTCGGCCTGCACTGGGCGACCGGGCAGAGCAGCGCCGAGGACGCCCAGTTCGGCGTGCAGCTCGCCTGGATCGAGTCGGGCGCGGCCGCGGCCCGGGCGGCCGAGAACGGCCCCGTCGCCGGACCGGCCACCGACCCCGAGTTCGACAACCGCGTGTTGGCGCCGCTGATCGAGCGACAGGCTCCGGAGCTGCCACAGGTGCTGCAGGACCTGCTTCTGCCCACGTGGGAGCGGATGTGGCGGACCCTCGCGCTGCTGCGCCGGATGCCGGTGGGCGAGCGGGTCTCACTGCGCTGGGATCTCGACCGGGACGCCTTCACCTCCTTCGTGCAGAACCTCGCCGAGGGCGGCCCGCCGCAGCCCCGCCGCGACGGGGCGGTCGCCGCGGCGGCCCGCCTGCAGCGGCTGGAGAACGCGGCCGCCCGCTACGCCGTCCAGCGGGCCTTCGACGACCCGTTGGTGCTGGCCGAGTACCGGCTGAGCGGAGCCGCCTTCGCCGGTGTCGTGACTCTCGCCAACCCGGATCGGGTCGACGACAGCGGCCGTCGGCCGGTGCTGCGTCCGCGGATCATGGTGCACACCACCGAGCCGGTCCGGGTCGAGCCCGGGACCTCGCTGACCTCGCCGGCCCGGCCCGCCCAGAAGGCACGGGTCGTCTCGATCAGCCCGGCCGGCGACGGGAGCGACGTCCTGCTGGAGCTCTCCGGCGGGATGGGCCGGAAACTGGTCGCCGAGCCCGGCAGCGTCCCCACGGTGGGGGAGCGGCTGGTCCTCACGACGCTCAGCGAGGCGTACCGCCCGGGCGGCGCCCTGCCGGACGCGTCCGAGACACCATGGACCCACGGCGGCCCGCCGGTATACACCGACCCAGGCCCGCCAACAGGCCGACCGGAGGGCTCCGGCTCATCCGACCTGCAGGGCTCAGGCTCACCCGGCCGCCAGGATGGGCTCGGCTCATCCGCCCAGGGCCCCGGCTCTTCTGACCTGCGGGGCTCAGGTCAGCCGGACCAGCAGCAGGGCTATGTCGTCGCTGCGGTGCGGGGCGACCTCCAGCAGCCGGGCGCACAGCTCGTCGGCGGGCCTGGCGGCGTACTCCCGTAGGACCGCCGACAGCCGCGCGATGCCGTCGTCAATCAGCTGGTCACGGTCCTCGACCAGGCCGTCGGTGTAGAGCACTAGCGTCGAACCGGCCGGAACGAACCGCCGGGCCGTGGTGCGCGGCTCCCGCGGCGGCAGGCCGAGCAGTGGCTCCGGCGGCACCCACCACACCTGGACGTTGCCGTCCGGCAGGAGCAGCAGTGGCGGCGGATGACCCGCGTTGGCGAACCCGACCTGGTAACCGGACCAGGACTTGCGCACCCTGGCCAGCACCGCGGTCGCCGAGGCCGGGACCCGGAGCCCGTGCAGGGTCTGGTCGAGAGCGGTGAGCAGCACGCCGGGCTCCTCATCGCGGCCGTACGCGTCACCGCGGACCAGATTGCGCAACTGCCCCATCGTCGCGGCCGCCTCGATGTCATGACCAGAGACGTCACCGACCGCGACCATCACGCTGTCGTCGGGCTGAGCGAAAGCGTCGTACCAGTCGCCGCCGACTGCCGCGCCGTCCTGCGCGGGAAGGTAACGCGCGTGCAGCTCGACACCCGGTATCTCGGGCAGCTCGGTGAGCAGGCTGCGCTGCAGCACCTCGGCCATGTGCCGCTGCTCCCGATAGAGCCGGCTGTTCTCGACGGCGAGACCGGCACGGCGGCCGATCTCGGCGGCGGTCCACTCCTCGGCGGCCGTGAAAGCGGGCCTGTCCGGGCGGTTGACCAGCAGGATCGCACCCAGCGCGCGGCGGCGCACCGAGGACACCACCGGCACGATCAGGGAGCCGCCGAATCCGGCCCGGGTGGCGATCTCGGCCAGTTCGGTGTCGATGATCCGGTCCCGCAGCTCGGTGGCACCGTCCGCCGTGCGTACCGGCCGGCCCCGGCCTCGGACGGCCATCAGCAACGCCCGCAGGTCGGACCGGGCTCCGGCGGCCAGCTCGGTGAGCCGCGTCATGTCGGCCGCACGATCCGGATCACAGTGTGCCGCGAAGACCTGCGCCGGCCCGCCCGGATCGTCGGCGACCGCGACCACGCACCAGTCCGCGAGGGTCGCCGTGACGATGTCGCCGAGCCTGCGCATCCCCTCGTCCACGTCCATCGTGCCGGCCAGCGACTCGGTCAGCTCGGCCAGCAGCTCCAGCTGGTGGTGCGCGGACTCGGCGGCACGGCGGGCCTCCTCCTCCGCGGAGCGGGCGATGCGCAGGCGCACCTCCGACGAGCAGACCTCGGCCAGCTCGCCGATCAAGGCCACCTCGCTCGGGGTCCAGACGCGTGGCTCGTTGTCGATGGCACAGAGGGCGCCGACGATGAGGCCGTCCGGGTCGGTGATCGGTGCCCCCGCGTACGCGATCGCGCCGATCTCGGAGATCATCGGGTTGTCCCGCATCCGCGGGTCGTCCCGAACGTCCGTCACGACCAGCATCTCCCCGGCCACGACCACGTGCCGGCTGAACGAGTGGGTCAGCGGCATCCGCCGTGCCGAGGCCAGTGGCTCCGGCACACCGACCTGACCGGCCAGGAACTGGTGCTCCTCGTCGATCAGGCAGACCGCGCCCATCGGGGCGTCCACCAGCTTGTGGATCAGCATCGCGACCCGGTCGAACGCGGCGTCCGGTACGTCGAACGCGGCGTCCGGCTCCGGGCCGCCGGTGATCCGGCGTACCGACCGCAGGCGCGGCGGATCGGCGAGCACACCGAGCTCGGCGTCACCGATCAGGTCCCACTGAAGCACCATCGCCCCCCGCGGTCTCGACCGCCAGGTTACCGGGGGCGGCTGGGAGCGGGCCCCTCCCGCGGTGACCCGATCATCCGTTTCGGCCCACCCGAACGGGGGACACGCCCCCGGTGTTGCGGGACGGCCACCCGGCCTCGGGCCCGTCGGTCCTGTCGGGCCGTGTGTGGCGGCCGGTTTCTCCAGCGGTGCCGGTGCCGTCGGGCCGTGTGTGGCGGCCGGCCTCTCCAGCGGTGCCGGTGCCGTCAGGCCGTGTGTGGCGGCCGGCCTCTCCAGCGGTGCCGGTGCCGTCAGGCCGCGTTTGGCGGCCGGTTTCTCCGGCTTGGCCGGTGCCGTCAGGCCGCGTGTGGCGGCCGGTTTTCGAACGGCTGGCGCCGTCCGGCGGTCAGCCCGGAGCGGATCGTGGCGCGGATCTCCGCCCGCCCCAATCCGGCGCGCCGGGCCGCGGCCGTCAGTTCCCACCGCACCTGTGACTCGTCGAGCAGGCCCGCCCCGACCAGACGGCCCAGGGCGAAGGCCGCCCGGTTCAATGTGTCGTTGCGGGTGCCGGTCACGGCGTCGGCGACCCGGCTGACCTCCGCGTCGAGAGCGGCCTCCGCATACCGGTCCGGGTGAGCGACCGGGCGCCAGGACACCGGAGCCGCGGGCGGCCCGGCGATCAGCTCCACCAGCGCGGCCGGGCCGGCGGGCAGTGCTACCGCGGGCCGGCGGATCCAGCGGTAGTCGCCGCCGCTCGCATGCCGGGACGGCGGGGCCAGCACGTAACCGCCGGAGCCGCGCCAGTCCAGCCCGGGCAGCAGCCGGACCCGGTTGCCGTAACCCGTCGGGCGGAACCAGAGATGGCGGCCGCCGGAGCCGGTGCGCACCTGCGGTCCGGCCGGGACGTAGCCGCCGAGCAGACGGCGAAGCCCGTGCCAGCCCTCGGCCGAGTCGACGTCGGCCACGTCCATGATCACGCCGGTGCGCAGGCCCACGTTCGCGTGCGGCCAGAATCCCCACCACAACCGGATCTGATGGGGATCGGTCGAGGCCTCGCTCAGGCCGTGCCGCAGGCGTGGATGCTTGCCGGAACGATCGCATCGCGCTCCTTTGTCGCAGGAACAGGCTCCACCCCGGTCAGGCGTGTGCACCGGCAGGACGGGGATGCCGTGCCGGGCGTACGCCAGGGCGGTCGTCAGCGACATTAGAACAACCGTACGACAATCAGCCCTCCCCGGGCCATGTCCGGAGCACATGCGAGATGTGGTGCGAGGTGCTCCATGCGATCCAGCTGGCCGAGCTCCCCGCTCCTCGTGCGGTCCGGGCCCGTTTGGCGATCTCGGCGTCACCCCAGGAGAACCGGGCACCGGCGGCCGGCCACTGCGGCGACGTGACCAGGGTCCGGCAGAGGTCGTGACACCGGTCGTCGCTCCGGCCGCCCCGCCGCGCCCAGCGGTAGATCCACCACTCCCGCTCGGTGGTGTAGCGCAGCGTCGGCAGCTGACGGTGGTACTGCACGCCGCGGCGCCGGACCGGGGATGTGACGCCGTAGTCCGCGTACCCCACGCCGGGTTCGCCGAGCCGTTCCCACATCCGGGCGTCGAGCCGGCCCACCGGGATGGGACGGTCGGTCGGCAGGTCGTCCAGGTTGGGCGGCATCGCGCCGGACGCCACGCTCACCGAGTGCCACGGCGTGCCCCGGGCCCAGCGCAGCACCCGGCGGGCCCGGTCCTCCACCTCGGCGGCATGTGCCAGGCACGCCGTCTCGGCGAGGTCGATCAGCAGGTCGATCTCGCCCGGCTCGAGGGCCGAGGCGCGCAACACCCGCTCGGTGACGGCGTCCGCCTCGGCGGGGTTCCCGGCGTCCGCGTGCGGCCGGATACGCAGCACGGCACGGTGCCGCTGCAGGCGGGCCGCCCGCCCGTGTGCGGCCAGCCTCGGGCCGCTCTCGTGAGCCCGCAACACCGGGACCATGCCGAGGCCGAGTGTGGCCAGCCGCTCGGCGAGCGGTTCCGGATCGGGGCCCGCCTCGGGCACCTCTCCGAAGTCGACGGCGAGCGCGCGTACCCGCGGCCGGAGCTCACGGACCAGCGGGAGGACGACGCCGTCCGCCTCCAGCTCCACAATGGGCGTGACCCGATCGGCCTCGTCGGCCGACAGGTGTGCCAGTGCGGTGAACTCGCCCCGCCGGGGCCGCAGGATCGGGTGGTAGACCCGGCCGCGCATCATCCGTCAACGGTAACGTCACTGTCGGTATAAATGGGCGAGCATCGATTGATTCGCCTCCCAGCCGTCCGGGAACTTCACCGGCACGTTGAGGTGCACCGGCTCGGTGGACGGGTGCGCGTCCAGCAAGTCGGCGATCCCGGCTCGCGCCACCACCACACAGGAGTGCCGGTGGCGGGAGGTCAGCACGCAGAGCCGGCCCGACTCCAGGTGGAAGGCGGTCGCGTCGCGGCGGCCGGAGAGCGGGTGCAGCACCACGGTCAGGTCGTACTCCCGGCCCTGCAGCCGGTTGGCGGTGTCCACGGTGACATCGGCGGCCTCCGGTGGCAGCATCGAGCGGATCACCGCGACCTGATCCCGGTGCGCGGCGCCGATGGCGATCCGATCCGCGGTGAGCGGTCCGGTCCCGGCTTCCGAGACGGCTGTTCCGTCCCTGGTCAGCGCGCGGGCGGCCAGGGTGGCGCAGGCCGCGGCGGCCTCCGCGTCGGTCCGTACGGTGAACCGCTCCGCCAGCTCGTGCAGACCCCAGCCGGTGGCGGCGGCGGTGTCCAGGACGGCGTCGAACGCGTCGCGCGCCGGCCGCTCGAAGGCCAGCGTCCGGTCGCCCGGGCCGGTGCCGGACCGGAACCCGGTGAACGGGTAGAACGCCGCGGCCACCACGGGAGCCGCCGACGCGGGCAGCCGCCAGGACACCGGCAGCCGGTGCACCGGCAGCTCCGGGTTGTGCCGCAACAGCACCGCCACCGCGCTCAGCATCGGATCCCAGGACAGCCCGATCCACCGCTCGACCTCCACGGTGGAGAACGGATCCAGCTGGCCGGGATCACCGACGAACAGGGCGCGCGCGAAGCGCGGGGCGACACGCAACAGGGCATCGGACCTCATCTGGTACGCCTCGTCGACGATCGCCCACGGCCAGGTGCCCTCGGTGACCGTGGCCCACTTGGCCGCCGTACCGATGGTGACGGGGGGTGATCCCAGATCGGCGACCTTGGCCGCCACCCGGCACGCCGGATGCGCCCGGACCCGCGGCGTCGGCTCGTAGTCGACGGCCGACAGCCGGCCCACCCCGATCTCCGGTGAGCGCGTGCCCAGGCGCTCGATCAGGTCGTCCACCTGCTCGTTGGTTTGCGCCACGATCATCAGCGGCTCGCCGGTGGCGGCCAGTTCGCCGGCAGCGCGTACCACCAGCGTCGACTTGCCCGCGCCGGGCGGTGAATCGACCACCACCCCGCGATGATCACCGTGGGTGAGGTCGTGGAGGACGGCGGCGATGACGGTCGCGGCCTCCTCGGCCGGGCTGACGAGCGCGTGGGAACTCACCCCGGCACGGTAGCGCCCGCCCCTGACCGAATCCGTTCCGACACCGCGGACGGTAGCGTCGGTGGAATCATGGGCGAGCGCGAATGGGATTGGCCGGTCGCGGAGCTGACCGCGCTCCGGGTGGGCCGGCGGCTGGGCGTACGCGTCCCGGCTTCTCGCCCCGACCGCTGGTCGTTCGTGCACATCGTCCCCGGAGGAGCCGGATTCGTGGTGGCGCACTGGGAGTTCGAAGCCGACCGCTTGGAAGGCCACGATCACGATCTGGGAGCGGTACGCCTTCGTCGCGCACTGGCTGCCGACGAGGCCGAACTGCTTGCTGTGCTGCGGGAATGGCACCTGCCGCCGGACCGTTTCCGCTCCTCCTGGGACACGTTGGGCGTACACGGAGAGTAGTTATCCACAGGCCTTCCCCAGGCTGCCGTCGTTCTCGCTACCGTCTGCCGCGAAGTCATCACGGTGGATGGAGGAGGCGGGCATGTTCGACGGAGGAAGCCTGGGCGACGCCGAGCGGCTGATCGACGAGTGGCGTGGCGCGATCGAGGAGCGAGCCGCCCGGGCACGCGCCCTGGAGTCACGGCTGGCACGGCTCAGCGAGACCGCCCGCAGCCCCGACGGGCTGGTCACCGTCACGGTCGGGGCGCGTGGCGACCTGACCGGACTCGACCTCGCCGAAGCCGTGCGGCAGCGGCCCGCCGCGGTCACCGCACGGGAGATCCTGGCCACCGTGCGGATCGCGCGTGGCGCTCTGCTCACCGCGGTGACGGCCGCGACCACCGAGGCGATGGGGCCGGGCACGGCCACCGGCCGAGCGGTCGTCGAGTCGTTCACCGACCGCCTGGCCCCGGGTGGTGACGGCCGTGTCTGAGGTCGTCCGGGTCGATCACGCCGAGCTGACGGCACACGCCCGGACCGTCGACGAGATCGCCGGCCGGGTGGCCGCCGCGGGCAGGCGGGGTCAGGCCGTCCGTGCCGGGCCGGGAGCCTACGGCCGGCTCTGCTCGATGGTTCCGCCAGGGCTCGGTGACCTCCAGGACGCATTGGCCGCCGGCATCGTCGCCGCCGCGGAGGGGCTGTACGACACCGGGGACCGCCTGCGGACGACCGCCCGGGACTACCGTGCCGCCGACGAACGACGTGCTGCCGCCTTCCAGACCGCCGACGACGGCCGGACCGCCGTCTTACGGGACGGCCTCACCGCCGCCTCTTGGGCCGGTCGGGACTCGCCATGATCTCGGAGGCCTGGGCCGAGATCGCGATCGCGGGGGATGTGGGCGGGATCGCCGACGGCGTGCGGGGGCGCGAGTGGATCGACGGCGCGCTGGCCGACGCGGCCGGTGCGCTCGACGGACTGTCCTTGACGGCTGACCCGCTCGGCGACCTGGGGCGACTCGGCGTGGACTGGTTGATCGAGCACGTCCGGCCGCTTTCCGAGCCGCTCGACTGGCTGGCCGGCGACCCGGCCGGGATCGCCGCCCACGCTTGGAGCCTGCGTGACGTGGCCGGCCGGCTCTCGGCCGAGGCCGAGGAACTGGCCCGGGCCGTCGGTGCGGAGGTGCCCGGCTGGAACGGGGTGGCCGAGGAGGCGTACCGGGCGTGGATCGCTCGCCGGACCGGCGAGCTGCGGACCCTCGGTGTCGCCGCCGGTACGTCGGCCTCCATCACCGAGGAGGGCGGCGGACTGGCCGGCGCGGTGCGGCTGATGATCCGTGACGCCGTCGAAACGGTGGTGGGCCGGTTGATCACGAGTGCCGCCGAACTGGTCGCCACGGGCGGCGTGGGCGCTCCCGCGGTGGTGGTGCGGGTCGCGACGCTCTGCGCCTTCTGGGCGGCTCGGATCAGTCGATGGTTGAAGGCCCTCATCAGCAGCCTGCGGCAGCTGCTGGCAAGGAGCGAGAGGCTGGCGGGTCTGCTTCAGGCCCGGCGGCGGAACGACGTGGTGCATCGCTAGTTTCTGCATCGCTGTGGTAGACGGGGCGCCGGCGTGGCCCAGCCGGGACGCGGCCGGACGGATGTGGTCCAGCCGGGTGCGGCCAGACGGATGTGGTCCAGCCGGGTGCGGCCAGACGGATGTGGTCCAGCCGGGTGCGGCCGGAGGGACGTGGTCCAGCCGAGCCGCGGACGGACGTGGTCCAGGCGGGTGAGGCCGGACGACGCCCGGTCCTTGCCTCACTCCGATCCCAGCCGCTCACGTGCCGGACGAGCTCAGCCGGCGTGCGCTGCCTTGCTTCGAGTCCAGACGGCGTTCGGTCGGACGACGCCTGGAGCACTTTGCCCCTAACCCCACTTCGGCACAGGCGCCCCAGCGGAGAGGATCAATGTCTGATGTCCACTCAAGAACACGTCTACTTCCATTCCCGGCACAGTCCGCCTGAGTTCGCCGCCGCGATCGCTCCGGCGATCGGCATGGCGGTCATCCGGGGCGGGCGGGGTGAGACCTTCCTGTCCCGGCCGCTGCCGGGCGGCGGGGCGGTAGGCGGGGAGCTGCGCGCCAACGAACTGGCCGGTCCCGGCGAGCCGTCCTTCCTCGACGTCTTCCCGCTGGTGCTCGACCTGGGCATCACCATCGGTGACCGCGGGAGACAGCTGGCCGAAGCTCGAACACTGTTCACCGAGCTGGCCCGGGCGTCGCCGGTGCCGGTCGCGCTCGTGCGCGGTTACGACTTCCTGCTCGGCGTCGCTGAAGGCGGTAAGGGCCCGGTGTGGTTTCCGGAGAACATCACGCCCTACGCCGAGGATCAGCAGATGTGGTTGCCATTTCAACCTTAATTGGCGACGCGTCAAATAGTGCGGCCGAAATCGATCCTCTGATTCTTGAGGCGGCCGAAAATCTACCCCACGCGAGGTTTGAAACGCTCCAGATTGGGAAGCCAGCGTGAATACCACCAAAGCAGGCAAAAACCGTCGGATCCGATTAGTCCTGAAGAGTCCACCCTCAGCCTCCTCCCAGGAGAGCGTTTGCCTGACGACCTCGGCATCTCTCGGATTGATCTGACGGGTATCTGACACTTGACTGGCGTCTCTGTGGGGTCAGGTCCTCGTGCGGAGGCCCTCTTGGGTCGCGGAGATGAAAAGGGACGCGCGTACTGTAATTCATTTCAGCTCTCTCATGTGACGCCAGGCCCTCTGAGAGTCGCCCCGGCGACAGCCGGAGCCGCAGGTGACGTGGTATTTGATCACGGTCTGTGAAGCGTTGTTTGCCCGCCTGTCACCACTTGGAAATAACTCTCGGCTTCAATATGGAGTACCCGCGAATAGCGAATCGGTCGTGCAAGTTGCGCCTGTGGCCGGGCGCGCAAGTTGCATCTTTTGGCTCTCGCTGCCCCGCTGCTCCGCCGTTGTGGCTGCGCATTGATCGACATGTTCGATTTCATTCATGGTTGTTGTTGTGATCTCGTTCTTCCCTCTTCCAGTCGATCATTGGAAGTGCAACTCTTCTAGCCAGCAGTGACGTCGGCATCACGGACGGTGGTGGTGGGGAATGCGTCCAGACGTTCTCGTCGGTCCGAGTGATTGGCTTATCGAGCAGTTCGGCGACAAGGTCGCCGACGAACTGTGGACACGGGTGCCGGAGGCGTTGAGCACGGCGATCGACCGTGAAGTTCACGCTCATCCGGCCATGACCCAGACCATGGAGCGGGTACTGGCGAATCCCCGGTGGGCACTTCCATACGAGGAGCTCGTGCTCTTCCTGGGTACGCTCCCGGGCGCCGAGATCATCAGCGTTCCGCGGTCGGTCTATCAGCTGGTTCTGATCAACGGCCATGTGGTGGTGCCCTGGTGTTACGGCCAGTCCGCCCGGGTCTCCATGCGCGACGCCGAGGTCGGCCGCTCGTTCGGCCGTCTCGCCCGCGAGTTGCTGCGCCGGTTCGGGCCGCCGTGGCGCCGCTCCCCGGTGGAGGCGCCGCTGCCCCTGGACGCGGTCGACGAGCGGGAGGTCGCCAAGATCTGCGCCGCCGTCGCGAGAATCGCACCGAAACCCGAGGTGATCATCGCGGGCTACGCGGGTGCGCCCAACCTGGGCCTGCTCCGCGCCTGCCTCGGAGAGATCAAGTCCACTGACAACGGCACGCTGAGCTGGAGTCATCTGGACGACCTGCCGCTGCCGCCGCCGGTGATCCCGCGCCCGCGTCGCATGCAGTTCCCGTGAGAACCGGCTGGCAGGAAGACGCTCGACTTCCCTGAGTGGCCGCAGGCCGGGAAGCCCTCGACAGCACCATGCCCGCTCGCAACGGCGCGAGCGGGCATGGTGCTGTCGAGGGGCCGCCGGCGCGCCAGGAAGCGGTGCCCTTCGGCGGCGTGGCGGCGCTCGTGGTGTGGCGGCGTGCCAAGGGGTGGTGTCCTCCGGCGTGGCGGCGCTCGTGGTGTGGCGGCGTGCCAAGGGGTGGTGTCCTCCGGCGTGGCGGCGCCCATGGTGTGGCGGCGTGCCAAGGGGTGGTGTCCTCCGGCGTGGCGGCGCCCATGGTGTGGCGGCGTGCCAGGAGGTGGTGCCCTTCCGCGTGGCGGCGCTCGTGGTGTGCGGCGACGCGCCAAAGGGCTGGCCTACTGCGATGCCGCCGCGGACCTTGGATGCTGATGGTCGCCGGGGAGGCTGGCTGGAGAACCGAAGAGGGCGACGAGCCGCGCACGAGATCTGTGTGGGTCGCTGTCAAATGGTTGCGGCGCGGGGTGGCCGGGTGCCCGCCCCCGACCCGACCTGCCACCCCGCCGCCCCGCGCCGGGCCGCCCCGCGCCGGGCCGCCCCGCGCCGGGCCGCCCCGCGCCGGGCCGCCCCGCGCCGGGCCGCCATCGGTGGGGCAGATCTTGTGGGGTTCGGCCGCCATCTCGACCTGAACCTCACTAGATCTGCCGCCAAGAAGGCGGAGCGGCGAAGCGGCGGGCGATCTTGTGCGGTTACGCCGTTCCAGCGACCACAACCTCACAAGATCTGGCTGGCGGCGACGATCGTCCGAGATCTGTGGGTGTGTGCGAGTGGAGGCACTTAGGTAGCCGGGAACCTGGCCCCGGAGGCGCTCCTGGACCAGATTCGCGAGCCGTGCCTGAACCAGGTGGTCGCGGTGGAATTCCGTGGTTGTGGTGCTGGTGACGAACTTGCGCTCCGGCCCCGGATTTTCCGGGCGGCTGGGACCAAGGCCGGGGCCGGATTGGGCCTGCTGAGGGGGCGGGGACGGATCGAACCTGCTGAGGCGTTGGGGGCGGGGGCGGATCAGGCCTGCTGAGGCGTCGGGGCAGGACCGGGCCTGCTGAGGCGTTGGGGGCGGGGGCGGATCAGGCCTGCTGAGGCGTCGGGTTGGGGGCGGATCAGGCCTGCTGAGGCGTCGGGTTGGGGGCGGGCCGGGCCGGCTGAGGGTTGGGGGCGGGCCGGGCCTGCTGAGGGTTGGGGGCGGGCCGGGCCTGCTGAGGGTTGGGGGCGGGCCGGGCCTGCTGAGGGGTTCGGGGCGGGCCGGGCCTGCTGAGGGGTCGGGCAGGGGCGGTTTCAGGTCTGCTGAGGGGTCGGGGCAGGGGCCGGGGCGAGGTAGGCGGTGGAGAAGGGTTCGCGCCGGGCACGCATGTCGGCGTAGGCGGTGACGAGCAGTGGCGGGAGGATCACCCCTGCCGGAAGGTAGTACAGGGCGTTGAGCACGCTCCCCGCCACGTTGCCGGCGGTTCCGCCGACGATGATCTCCAGGGCGACGCTGACGACGCCGAGTGCCAGGGAGGCACCGATGTTGAGGCCGAGGATCGTGGCGACGCGGGACACTGACGTACCCAGGTCGGCGTTGAAGAGGGCGAAGCACCGCCCGACCCCGGTGCCGCGTTCCAGGGTGGCCACGACCGGGAGGATCGCGATCACCGCGGCGACGTAGATCACCGGCAGCACACAGGCCAGTACGGAGAGGCCGGCCAGGAGAAGGCCGACGATCTGCCAGCCGATCACGGCGTGGACCCGGCGCAGCGCCGACGCGGCGGCGGCCTTGAGGCCGACCGGCTGACCGGTGGCGGCGCGCACGACCATCCGGGCGGTGATCGAGGTGGCGACCGTGGAGATGAGGAGCACGGCGAAGGTCATGCCGAGGGAGGCGAACCCGACCGTCAGCGCGTCGGCCAGGGGCGCGATGTCGCCGGGCCGCGCGACGGCCGCCTCCTGCAGGTTCTCCTGCTGTTCGGCGAGCATCAGCTGGGAGGGGATGAGCAGGGCGGCCATCGGCACGACGAGGATCGCCTGCAGGGTCAGCGCGGGTTTCCAGATGCGCCGGACCAGCGCGAAGGATCGCCGCCACCATCCCGCGAAGTCCGGGCTGACCAGCGGATCAGCCGGCGTGGGATAGAACGCCGGCGGCAGTCCCGGTGGCTGCGCGGGCCAGTAGTTCCCGTTTCCGTCCATCTCCGCCCAGCCTTGTGTCACGTATAGCCCCAGGATCATCGATGCAAGATCAGCGGCGACACCATAGCGGTATCCCGGGCGGATGCGCCGCCCCGAGCGGAGAGGACGTCCGGACCACGCCTGGCCTGCACGAGATCGACGAGACAGGCCCTACACTCCGGAAGATGGCCGAGCAGCGGGAATCGCCCACGACGATCCGGGACCGGGCCGTGGCGGTCGCCGACTATCTGCTCGCCGTCCGGGCCCAGATGGAGCGCCCGGCCCGCGTCGTGCCCGCCGACGCCCACTGGCTGCATGCGCTGCCCGCACATCCGGACTGCCAGGCCGGTCCGGGTGCCGACGGCTCGTCCTGGTTGCGGGTCGGCCGGCCGGAGATGCCCGGCCCGGCGCCGGTGCCCGCCGCTCTGCGCCGCCGCCTGCGCGGCGAGGTGACGGCCGACGCGGAGCCGCAGCCGGAGGCCGAGGCGGGGAGTGAGACGGGGGAGGACTTCGCGACCTGGCGGGACGAGGTCTGGCGGCCCTGGTCGCGGCTGAGCACTGTCACCGAGCAGACCCGCGAGCTGCACCGACGGCTCTTCGACCGGATGCACCAGATCGACATGGCCGCCGCCACGACGGAGCTGGTCTGGGGGCACGGGATCCTGGAGACGTCGATCGACGGCGTCCGCGTCCGGTATCCCCTGGTCGCGACCCCGGTGCTGATCGAGTACGACGCCGACCGCGCGCTGATCTCGGTCTCCCCGGCCGGTCCGTCCCGGCTGCAGGCCGAGGCGCTCGCCGGGCTGGACGAGCGTCATCTCGCCCAGTTGTCCGCGCTGACCGGTCCGGGTGGCTCGGTCGAGGTCGATCTGTGGAACGACGTCGACCGCCGTGAGCTGTTCGAGCGTGCCCTGACCCGGCTCGGTTTCGACCGGAACGTGATCGCCGCCGATGACGAGAAGCCGGGCACCGAGAAGCCGGGCACCGAGAAGCCGGGCGCTGAGAAGGCGGGCGCTGAGAAGCCGGGCACCGGGCAGGCGGCCGCCGGGAAGCCGGTCGCCGAGACGTTCATCAGGGATGTCGCGGTCCTCTTCGCCCGCCCCCGGCAGCGCCAGCTGCGTGGCTTCCTGGAGAGCATGCGTGACCGGCTGAACGGCGGCGAGCTCGGCGGTGTCGGCTCGCTGGCCGCGATCGTGGCGCACGAGCCGAGTCGCCTGCTGATGCCCGACGACAAGCCGGAGACCTGGGAGCGGGTGGGCGAGCGACTGCTCATGCCGCTGCCGACCAACGAGGCGCAGGAGTCGATCGCCCGGCGTCTGGCGCACCACCGCAACGTGGCCGTGCAGGGCCCGCCCGGCACCGGCAAGACGCACACGATCCGCAACCTGATCTGCCATCTGATGGCGAACGGCAAGCGGGTGCTGGTGGTCGCGCAGAAGGAGGAGCCGCTCCGGGTGCTGCGCGACGGCCTGCCCGAGGAGGTGCAGCCGCTCTGTCTCGCGGTGCTCGGACGGACCACGGACCAGCTGGTGCAGCTGCAGCTGGCGGCACGTGAGCTCTCCGACCGGGCGGCGACGCTGGACGCCGACGCCGAGGAGCGCCGGGTGGACCGGCTCACCCGCAACCTCGAGGAGGCGGAGCGCGAGCTGACCGCCGCGATGGCGGGACTGCGGCTGATCGCCGAAAGCGAAGCTCAGACGTACCAGATAGGTGGGGTTGCCCTTCTTCCCGCCGAGGTCGGCGCCTGGTTGCGGGAGCGCGCGGCGGCCCACGGTGGCATTCCGGACCCGATCGCAAGCCCGGCGCCGCTGACCATCGAGGAGTTCGCGACCCTTCTGAAACTGGCCTCCCGGCTGGCGCCGGAGGATCGGGCCGCGGCGATGCGGCCCCTCCCGGAGATCTCCGATCTTCCGGATGCCGCCACGGCGGCGGCAGGGCGGGAGAGGATGGCCCGGACCGAGGAGAGCCTGTCCCGGTTGGCGGATCAGGGCGTCGACATGGCGGCGGTACGGGTAGAGGGCCGTGCCGGCATGGCGAGCCTGCTCAATGAGCTCCGCGAGGCCGTGTCGTGGCTGCGTCGGCGCGAGGGCACCTGGACCGACCGGCTGGGCCGGCTGCTCGACGACGGGCATTGGCGCACGCTCTGGAACGACCAGGTGGTCGTCACCGAGACGCTGTTCGCCGAGCTGGCCGCCCTGACCAGGGAGGTGTCCGGGCATCGGATCGTGGTGCCGGAGCCGATCCTGGCCGAGCCGAAGCTGCTGCTCACCCGGCTGGCCGAGATCCGTCAGCGGTTCGAGGCGGGCCGCGGTCTGAATCGGATCCTGCAGGCCGGGCTGTACCGGATGGCCGACGAGGTGCGGGTGGACGGAGAGCCGCTGCGCACCGTCGCCGACGTCGATGTGGCACAGAAGGCGGTACGCCGTGCGCAGGCCCGTCAACGGCTGGGCGAGGCCTGGTTCGAGTGGGTGCAGCGGCTGGCCGTACCCGAGCCCGCCGGAGGCTGGGGTGACCCGGAGATCTGGGCGGGCACCCTGCTCGCCGACGCCAACCAGTCGCTCGACTTCGACCTGAACCGCTGGCCGCCGCTGGCCCGCCGGATCTCGGTGCTGATGCCGCAGCGGGAGCTGACGGTGGACGCCGAACGCCTGGCCGGGGTGGCCGAGGTGCTGGAGGCGGTGGCCGAGGTGTTCGGCCTGGAGAAGACGGTGGCCGTGGAGAAGGCGGTCGCCGATCGGGTGGCCGCGTGGCCGCACCTGGCCGAGGCGTGGAAGACGCTCGACGACTGGGACGCCGCGATCGCCGAGGTCCGCCGGCTGGTGCTGCTGCAACCGGACGTGATGCGATTCGACGCGGCCTTCCGTCGGCTGGCCGTGGCGGCGCCGGAGTGGGCCGCGCAGATCGGCGGTGGCGAGCACCCGGTGGTGTCAGGTCAGGCGTGCCTCGAGGCGTGGGAGTGGCGGCGCGCACAGACCTGGTTCGACGGGGTCGTCGGTGACGTCGACCCGGCCGTGCTGGCCCGCCGGGTCGAGCGGGCACGTGATCGGATCCGCCGGCTGACCAGCGAACTGGTGGTGGCCTCGGCGTGGCTGGAGGTGTCCCGGGCGCTCGACGACCGGCGGCGGGCCGCGCTGGCCGACTGGACCACGGCTCTGCGCAAGATCGGCAAGGGGACCGGGCGGAACGCGGCGACCTGGCAGGCCCACGCGCAGCGGGCGATGGAGTCGGCGGTCACCGCGGTGCCGGTCTGGGTCATGTCGGTGGACCGGGCGATCGAGCAGTTCGCCGGTGGCGCCCGGTTCGACGTGGTGATCGTCGATGAGGCGTCGCAGGCGGACCTGTTCGCTCTGCCGGTGCTGTCGCTGGCCGAACGGGCCGTGGTGGTCGGCGACGACCAGCAGATCGGCCCGCAGCTTGGCTTCGTGGGCGCGGTCAACGGGCTGATCAAGCGGCATCTGACCGGCGTACCGTCGGCCGAGCACTTCGACCCGGAGTCGTCGCTGTACGACCACGCGGTCCGCCGTTCGCCCGAGCGGATCCTGCTGACCGAGCACTTCCGGTGCGTGCCGCAGATCATCGAGTTCTCGTCGCGGCACTACTACGACGGCAAGATCCGGCCGTTGCGGGCGGACCGGCCGGCGCTGCCCCCGATCCAGACCGTGCACTGCGCGGACGGCGTGCGCAAGCCGCTGGCCGGGTACGGCGACGTGAACCTGGAGGAGGCCGCCGCCCTGGTCGAGCGGGTCACCAAGATCGTGGCGGATCCCCGGTACGACGGGCGGACGCTTGGCGTGATCAGTCTGCTGAGCAGCAGCGGGCAGGCCGGGTGGCTGCTGGAGCAGCTGCGGGAGGCGATCGGCGAGGACGAGATCCAGGCCCGCCGGCTGCGGGTCGGTGACGCGTACACGTTCCAGGGTGACGAGCGCGACGTGGTGCTGGTGTCGATGGTCGTGTCGGAGAACGATCCGCGGATCGCGGCGTTCACCAAGCGCGACTACCACCGGCGGATCAACGTGGCGGCGTCCCGTGCCCGCGACCAGCTCTGGATCTTCCACTCGGTCCGGCCGGGGGCGCTTCTCGCCGATGATGCCAGGGGGCGGCTTCTCTCGTACGCCATAGATCTGCCCGCCGAGACCGCGGCGACCGATCCCTCCGCGCATTGCGAGAGCGACTTCGAGCGTGAGGTTTTGAAGTTGCTGGTGGGCCGGGGTTATCGGCCGGTTCCGCAGTTTCGGATCGGCGGATATCGCATCGATTTCGTGCTGAACGCACCGGACGGCCGGCGGCTCGCGATCGAGTGCGACGGCGACGCCTACCAGGGCCCGGAACAGTGGGAGAGTGACATGCGACGGCAGTCGGTGCTGGAGCGGGTCGGCAACTGCGTGTTCGTGCGCATCCGGGGCAGCGTCTTCGCCCGGGAGCCGGAGGTGGCGATGCGCCCGGTCTGGCAGCGGCTCGATGAGCTGGAGATCACTCCCGTCTAGCCGGTCGGAGCGTCACGCAAAGCGCATCGACGGATGCGTTGAGTGCATGTGGACGGTGGCAACGGGGTAGGGAAATGCGTAAGGTTCCACCGCAAATACACGTAGTGACTGTCTGTCATGGAGCAACGAAGGGTATTTCGACGGAAATGTAAGGGAACGAGGTCGTCCATTCGGTTGTTTCGTCCCTCTGGATGGGCGATAATTCGCAGCTCCTGGCCTTGCTTACGGATTCGGCAAAAGTTTGACGCTTGCGTCCACTGTTACTACGGCCCGGTGACAGGTCGTAATAGGTGAGGGGTCTGGTGGCGGGGGGAGCGACCGTGCGCAAGGGGGGAGGTGGCGGCATATGACGGTGCCCGAAGAACGGGAGCGCCTGACTCCCGCGCCGCCGCACGCACTCCCGGAGCCCCGGCAGCCCGCCGACGAACGGACGGCGTGGTTCACCTACACCGCGGCCGGTGATCAGCTCGTCTGGTCGCCCGCGTTCTCCGCGATGGTCGGCCGCCTGCCCGCCGAGAAGGGCAAGACCCGGCAGATCCTCGCCCGCCATGTGCACCGCGACGACCACGCCAAGGCGCTCGGCGCCATCACCGAGGCCTGGACCAGCCAGAACACCGTGCACACCACGGTACGGCTGATGCGTGCGGACGGAGGCTGGTTCGACGTCGACTGCAGCATCGAGCCGATGGCCGGCCCGGACGGCGCGGTCCGCGGGATCCGCGGCACGGTCCGCGACGTCTCGGCGCGCGAGCGGGCCCGCCGCGAGTCGGCCCGGCTCACCCGGCGAGGCGAGACCGTGCAGGCCTCCCTGGTCGAGCCCGACCCGGCGACCGGCCTGCTGATCCGGGCCCGGTTCGCCGACGAGGTCGACCGGGCGCTGCGCGGCGCAGGCGGGGCCCTGCTGGTGGTCCGGGTCCAGTCCGGTGACACCGCCGAGGGGGTCCGCCCCGACCACAACGCCGACCTGCTGCACCGCGCGGCCCGGCTGGTCGAGGAGAAGGCGCGCCCCGAGCACCTGGTCGGGCGGGTCGGGCCGAACGAGATCGCCGTGCTGCTCGCCCGTACCACCTGGCGCGCCGCCCGCGAGCAGGCGCGCGATCTGGTCGCGGCGCTGGGTGAGCAGGCCCACTGCTGGGGCGGTCTGGTCAGGTTCGAGCGCGACGCCGAAGCCGGCAGCCACGGCCTGCTGATCGACGCCGAGCAGGCCTGGCGGCAGTCCCGGGAGGCGGACCGCGCGCTCACCCTGGTCGCGCACCCGGTGCCGGTCCGCGACCGGCAGGGCTCCTACCGCACCAGGGTCGCCGACGCGCTCGGCACCGACCGGTTCACGCTCTATTCGCAGCCGATCCTGGAGCTGCAGAGCAACAAGGTCACCCGCCACGAGCTGCTGTTACGCGTGCTCGACGAGACCGACGGCCCGCAGTCGCCGATCCAGGTGCTGGACACCGCCGAACGGCTCGACGCGATTTTCGACATCGACCTGTGGGTGGTGGAGCGGGCCATGCGCCTTGCCGCCGAGCAGCCTGGACTGTGCCTGCAGGTCAACCTCTCCGGCCGCTCGGTCGGTGATCCCCGCCTCACCAACGAGGTGGAGAAGCTGCTGGACCGCTACCGGGTCGACCCGGCGCAGCTCACCTTCGAGATCACCGAGACCGCGCTGATCGGCAACCTCAGCGAGGCCCGCCGGTTCGCCGACCGGGTCCGTGACCTGGGCTGCGGCCTGGCTCTCGACGACTTCGGGTCGGGCTATGCGTCCTTCCGCTACCTGCGGCTCTTCCCGATCGACCTGGTCAAGATCGACGGGGAGTACGTCGTCGATCTGGTCGACAATCCACAGGACCAGGTGCTGGTGCGGGCGCTGGTGCAGGTCTGCCAGGCGTACGGCATACACACCGTCGCCGAGTTCGTGCAGGACGAGGCCACCCTGCGGATGCTGCGTGAACTGGGCGTCGACTACGTGCAGGGGTATCTGATCGGACGCCCGGCGCCGGTGATTCCGGGCCGATTGCGGAGGACCTGACGCGGGTAACGTCAGCGGCATGGAGCACTTCACGATCGCCACCGTCGCTGAGCAGAGCCCCGACTTCCGCCGCGTGCTCTGGACCGGGAAACACACGCAACTCGTCATCATGACCGTCCCGCCGGGCGGCGAGATCGGTGAGGAGGTCCACGAGGTGGACCAGATCCTCACCTTCGTCAGCGGTGTCGGCAAGGCCGTCATCTCCGGCGAGACCCGCAAGGTCGCGCAGGGTGACCTCGTCGTGGTGCCGGCCGGCCGCAAGCACAACTTCCTCAACGAGGGCCCCAACCCGCTGGTCCTGTACACCGTTTACGGCCCGCCGGAGCACGCTGACGGCGCCGTGCACAAGACCAAGGAAGAGGCGGACGCTCTCGAGGAGGCGGGCAAGGACGAACCGCCCACCGAATGAGGCCCTAGGTACACGACGCCGGAACCGGCCGAGGCCCCCCAGCCAGCCGGTTCCGGCGCCGTGTCGGGGTTAAAGTCCCCGGACAGCCTACCCGCCAAAGTTCACGGAAGTCGATCGAATCGATGGGCCATCCGTAACGCCTTGGCTGGATCTCGGCTGTCCGGGCACTACCGTAACGTTCGAACGCCACTAACCTGCCACCATGGACGAGCCTCGCTGGTTGACCGATGAGCAACAACGCGCGTGGCGGCAGGTCGTCGAAGTGCTCGTACGGGTCCCCGCCGCGCTCGACGCGCAACTGCAGCGCGACGCCGGTCTGACCCACATGGGCTACCTCGTCCTGATGACCCTCTCCGAGCGACCCGACCGGCGTCTGGCCATGAGCAAGCTGGCCAAGCGGGCCAGCGCGTCACTCTCCCGGCTCTCCCACGTGGTGGCCCGCCTGGAGGAGAAGGGCTGGGTGCGCCGCGAACGGGACACCGATGACGGCCGGGTGCAGATCGCCGTGCTCACCGACGAGGGCTGGGACAAGGTCGTGACATCGGCGCCCGGCCACGCCGAGGCCGTCCACCAGCTCATCTTCGACCGGTTGAGCACGGCTCAGATGCGCCAGCTCGCCAAGGTCGCCGAGGCGTTGCTGGAGAGCCCGCTCGAGGTGCGAAGCCGTCCCGTTTCCCGGTGAGATCTGGAAGGCTGTCCTGATCGGACCAGTCAACGTCGAAGGTGCGTGCGGGATGAGTCAGCGGGTTCGGGGCGTCATCGCCCGGGGCAAGGGCAAACCGGTCGAGGTGACCACCGTCGTGGTCCCCGACCCAGGACCGGGTGAGGCGGTGGTCAAGGTGCAGGCCTGCGGGGTCTGCCACACCGACCTGCACTATCGCGAGGGCGGGATCAACGACGACTTCCCGTTCCTGCTCGGGCACGAGGCGGCCGGGGTGGTCGAGGCGGTCGGCGACGGCGTCACCGACGTGGCGCCCGGCGACTTCGTGGTGCTGAACTGGCGGGCCGTCTGCGGCAACTGCCGGGCCTGCAACAAGGGCAAGCCGTGGTACTGCTTCGCCACCCACAACGCCGCGCAGAAGATGACGCTGGAGGACGGCACCGAGCTGTCACCGGCGCTCGGTATCGGCGCGTTCGTCGAGAAGACGCTGGTCCACGCGGGGCAGTGCACCAAGGTCGACCCGTCGGCGCGCGCGGCCGCGGTCGGCCTGCTCGGCTGCGGCGTGATGGCCGGCATCGGCGCGGCGATCAACACCGGCGGCGTGACCCGCGGCGACTCGGTCGCGGTGATCGGTTGCGGTGGTGTGGGTGACGGCGCGGTGGCCGGTGCGGCCCTGGCCGGGGCCACCACGATCATCGCGATCGACACCGACGAGCGGAAACTTGAATGGGCGCGCGGCTTTGGCGCGACCCACACGATCAACGCCCGCGAGTCCGACGTGATCGAGGCGGTCCGCGAGCTGACCGGCGGCAACGGCGCCGACGTGGTGATCGAGGCGGTGGGCCGGCCGGAGACGTACCGGCAGGCCTTCTACGCCCGCGACCTGGCCGGCACCGTGGTGCTGGTCGGCGTGCCCACGCCCGAGATGACCATCGAGCTGCCGCTGCTCGACGTCTTCGGCCGCGGTGGCGCCCTGAAGTCCAGCTGGTACGGCGACTGCCTGCCCACGCGTGACTTCCCGCTGCTCACCGAGCTCTACAAGCAGGGCCGGCTCGACCTGGACGCGTTCGTCACCGAGGAGATCGCGCTGGACGAGGTCGAGCAGGCGTTCGCCAAGATGCACACCGGCGACGTGCTGCGCTCTGTGGTGATCTTCTAGCCGCGGCTTCCGCGGGCGTAGGCCGGTGCCGACCGGTCCGCCAGCAGATCCAGACAGAGGGCGGCAGTCCAGCTGAAGGCCGGTGAGCCGAGGCCGCTGCCGTCCTCCGGCTGGAAGTTCTCGTAGTGGCCGTGGTGGTGCACGAGACGGACCAGCCGCCGGCTCAGCTCCTCGGCCTCGCGTCGCCGGCCGTGCACCAGCAGGCCACGGCGCAGCAGCCAGTTGACGTTGATCCAGACCGGGCCGCGCCAGTACCCACGGGTGTCGAAGGCCGGCCCGGTCCTCTCGTAACTGGGCGCCGGCAGTCCGAACCGGGGCGAGGACAGCTCCTCCAGCAGGGCCGCCACCTGCGGCGCCGCCAGGTCGGGCAGCATCAGCGGCAACAGGCCGCTGACGCTGCGGGCCGGGCTGAGCCGTCCGGTCCGTACATCCCTGGCATGAAAGAAACCGGTGTCCGGATCCCAGAGCCGGTCCGTGATGGCGGCCGTGATGACCTGCGCGCGTTTGCGGTGCCGGCTCGCCTCGCCGGAGCGGCCCAGCACCCCGGCGATCTGTGCCAGGGCCAGCTCGGCGGTGGCGAGGATCGCGTTGAAACCCGGGCACTCGACGACGAACAGGTGCCGCCCGATCAGGTCGGTGTCCGACCAGCCGCCGTCCCGGTAGTCGCGGACCAGGCCCAGATACCGGGCGTACTCCTCGTCCGAGAGGTTCGGGTCGCGGCGGCCGGCGGGCAGCAACGTGAGGTCGGCCGGCGCTGCCGACAGCGCGTCGTCCCAGGCCGGGCTGTTGCCCATGCCCGACTCCCACGGGTGCACGATCGAGGCGAGCCCGCCACCGCCGGCGTCCCGCCGGTCGCCGAGGTATTCCTGCTGCGCCACCAGACGCGGATAGAGCCATCCCAGCTCGGTACGGGCCTGCTGCACCGCGTCGGCGCCGTGCGCGGCCGCATGCCGGTACACCTCCCACGCGGCGAGCGCGTGCACCGGTGGCTGGACGAGCGCGGTGCTGCCCTGAGCCGGCCGACCGGCGTAGGCCGGCATGTTCCAGAACGCCGGGCCGGGGAAGTAGGCGTCCTCCGGAACGTCCGGGTCGAAGACGATGTGCGGCACCCGGCCGTCCGGCCACTGCGTCTGGAACAGCGTGCGCAGATCACGCCAGGCGCGTGCCGGGTTCACATAGGCCAGCCCGATCGCCGTGAACGCGGTGTCCCAGCTCCACTGATGCGGGTTGAGGGTCCGTGACGGCACGGTGTGCCCGCCCGTCCAGTTCGTGTCGAGCACGCGGACGGCCGAGCGCCACAGTTCGGCGCTCATCTCACGCACGACGGGCGCGGTCGGGGACGGGTCCGGGTGCATGCTGACAACGCGCCTTTCACTGGGCCGCCCGGCTCATCGGCCGGTGTGTGCCGGACTCCAGAAAAGCGGGCGCACGCATTTTGCGCCGCCGCCGTTCGCCCCGGCAACCGGGGGTGGGCTCACGCTCGGACAGTGCGCCACAGCCTGCTTCGGCGGCCCGGCAGATAGGGCGAGTCCAGGCGTTTCGCGACGACACCCGGCAGGCCCTGGGCGCGGGCGGCCTCCAGGGCGAACTCGCCGCCCCCGGAGAAGAACGGCGGTGTCTGCCAGTTGGGGCCGGCCTGCGACAGCCCGTCCAGCAGCTCGCGGCGCTCGGCGTAACGGACGAACTCGACCGTCGAGTGACCCTCCAGCCACAGCAGGTCGTACAGCAGAAGGTGCACCGGCGTGCGCTCCGCGGCACGTCTCGCCGCCGCCGGATCCTTCGGCGCGTCACGCCGGGCCAGCAGATCCGGGTCCGGACGGATGCCGTCGAAGGCGACGATCTCACCGTCGAGCACGGCCTCGACCGGCGCGAGCGCCGGCCCCAACGGCCGGATCTCCGGAAACCATCTGGTCACGTCGGTTCCGTCACCGTCGATGAGACGCAATCTTCCTCCTGAGACGTACGCGAGGACGCGGCGCCCGCCCCACGACATCTCATATCCCCAGTCCTCGTCATCGGCGGGAAGTCCCGCTGCCGCGGTCGCCTGCATCGGCGCGGCCACCTCGGGCATGGGCTCCCATCCGGGCTCGGCCGGATCCATCCGGCGCACCATCCAGTCCTGTCCGCCGGTCTGGAAGAAGACATAGCGTCCGTTGGTGCGCTCCCCGTGGAAGGTGACGCCGATCTCGTCGTCACGCCATTTGTCGGCCTCGTACGTACCGGTGTCGAAGATCGTCATCCGGCCGCCGCCGTACTCGCCTGCCGGGATCTCGCCGGCGAAGGTGAGGTATTCCAGCGGGTGGTCCTCGGTGTGCTTGGCCAGGTGGTTGCGGGCCCGATCGCGGGGCAGGCCGCGGGGGACGGCGAACGACACGAGCACACCGTCGCGTTCCAGCCGGACGTCCCAGTGGAGGCTGCTGGCGTGGTGCTGCTGGATGACGAACCGCTGTCCGGTGCTCGGCCGCCACGTCCGCGGGACCGGCTCGGGGGTGCGGCGGGCGTCCCGCTTGCGCCGGTACTCGTCGAGGCGGTCGGTCATACCCCATTGTCTGCCCGGCGCCCGGGAGAAATACACCGATGTGATTCGCCGGGTCAACCGAAAGTGTCGTACCCCGGTGGTTGGGTGTCGCCATGAACCGCCCGCCGCGTGCCGTGCACCGCTTCTACCGTCGTCGCCGTGCCGTTGCCCTGGCCAGGGCGGGTCGTGCCTTCGCAGCGCTGTCCCCACAGGACGCGCAACCTGACGACGCGCCCATTCTGGACCCCGTCCTAGTCGCAGGTGTTCCCCGAGGCGGTTGCGGGCGGTAATGTTCTGGCTCCCACGCGTATCCATCGACAAGATCGACAAGAAAGCGTTGGTGTGATGAGCTTGCGCATCCTCGTGGTGGGTGCCGGCATCGCCGGCCTGGCTGCGGCCCGAGGGCTGCGCGTCGCCGGTTTCCGGCCGGAGGTGGTGGAGGCTCTGCCCGCCAGCGTCGTCCCGGGTGCCGGCATCTATCTGCCCGGCAACGCCTCGCGGGCGCTGCGACTGCTCGGCCTCGACATCCCGCTGCGTCCTCTCGGCGATCTGATCTTCCGGCAGGCCTTCCTCGACACCCGGGGCCGCGATCTGTTCGAGATGGACGTCGCCGCCCTCTGGGCCGGCGTCGGCGAGTCGCGTGCACTGTCCCGCGCCGACCTCCAGCAGGTCCTGCTCACCGGTGTCGGTGGCGAGGTGCGGTTCGAGACCGAGGTGCGCGATCTCCAGATCGTCGAGGGTGCCGCCAAGGTCGAGTTCGCCACCGGAGCCATCGCGGAATACGACCTGGTCGTCGGTGCCGACGGCCGCCGCTCGATGATCCGCGACAAGGCCGGGCTCGGTGGTCCGGCCGTGCCGACCGGACAGATCGTCTACCGCTCGGTCGTCAGCGGCGGCCCTCCGCTCACCGACTGGACCGCGGTGCTCGGCCGGCGTTCGTCCTTCGTGGTCATGCCGATGGGCGGGCGCAAGCTGTATTGCCACGCCGACGAGACCGCGCCGGACGCACCGAACCCGGAGGATCCCGGGAAACGGCTGCGGGAGCTGTTCGGGGACTGGGGCGGCCCCGTCCCCGCGATCCTCGACAAGATCGAGAAGGTGCAGGTCGCCCGTACCGACGAGGTCGTCCTGCCGTCCTGGTCCCGCGGCCCGGTCGTGCTGGTCGGCGATGCCGCGCACGCGACCGCGCCGACCCTGGCGCAGGGTGCCGCCCTGTCCTTCGAGGACGGCTGGGTGCTCGGTCAGGAGTTGCGGGCCTCGGCAGAGGACATCCCGGCGGCCCTGCGCGCCTACGAGGATCGTCGCCGGCCGCGCTGTGTGGAGGTCCGCGAGCGCACCCGGGAACGCGACCGTGCCCGGGACGTCCCTCCGGCCCTGCGCGACCCGATGCTCCGCCGTCGTGGCACCCGCATGTTCACCGATCACTATCGGGCATTGGTGTCACCGGTCTGACGTTTGGTCACCCCGCGACGGCCGAACGACCACGGGGGACTATTCTGCCACCGAGGTACGCCCGATCATCGGGGAAACCCGAGAGGGACGAACGAGACAACGGAGGCAATTCGTGACGACCGTTGCGCCGTCGCCGATCGCGACCCGACCATACCCGGTGCGGCGGCAGGTCAAGGGTTCGGCATTTGCTCGGATCCTGCGCACGACGGACGCGAAGCAGATCGGGATCATGTACATGATCACGTCCTTCGTGTTCTTCCTGCTGGGTGGCCTGATGGCACTCCTGATGCGCGCCGAGCTGGCCCGGCCGGGCATGCAGATGCTCTCGCCCGAGCAGTTCAACCAGCTGTTCACCATGCACGGCACGATCATGCTGCTGTTCTTCGCGACGCCGATCGTGTTCGCGTTCGGCAACTTCGTGGTGCCGATCCAGATCGGGGCGCCGGACGTAGCGTTCCCCCGGCTGAACTCGTTCGCGTACTGGCTCTACCTGTTCGGTGGCCTGATCACCATCGGCGGGTTCCTGACGCCGGGTGGCGCCGCCGACTTCGGCTGGTTCGCCTACACCCCGCTGAGCAACTCGCTGCACTCGCCGGGCGTCGGCGGCAACATGTGGGTCGTCGGCCTGGCGATCTCGGGTCTCGGCACGATCCTCGGCTCGGTCAACCTGATCACCACGATCCTGACCCTGCGCGCCCCGGGCATGACCATGTTCCGGATGCCGATCATGACGTGGAACATGCTGGTCACCGCGCTGCTAGCGGTCATGGTCTTCCCGTTCCTGGCGGCCGCGCTGTTCGCTCTCGCCGCCGACCGTGTCCTCGGCGCCCACGTCTTCGACGTGGAGACCGGCGGCCCGATGCTGTGGCAGCACCTGTTCTGGTTCTTCGGCCACCCCGAGGTCTACATCATCGCGCTGCCGTTCTTCGGCATCATCACCGAGGTCATCCCGGTCTTCAGCCGCAAGCCGGTCTTCGGCTACAAGGGTCTGGTGGCCGCGACCCTGCTGATCGGCGCGCTGTCGATGAGCGTGTGGGCGCACCACATGTTCGCCACCGGCCAGGTGCTGCTGCCGTTCTTCAGCTTCCTGAGCTTCCTGATCGCGGTCCCGACCGGCATGAAGTTCTTCGTCTGGATCGGCACCATGTGGCGCGGCCAGATCAGCTTCGAGTCGCCGATGCTCTTCGCGATCGGCTTCATGGTGACGTTCCTCTTCGGTGGTCTCTCCGGCGTCCTGCTCGCCTCGCCGCCGATCGACTTCCACGTCTCCGACTCGTACTTCGTGATCGCGCACTTCCACTACGTGCTGTTCGGCACGATCGTGTTCGCGGTGTTCGCCGGCATCTACTTCTGGTTCCCGAAGATGTTCGGCCGGATGCTCGACGAGAAGCTGGGCCGGATCCACTTCTGGCTCACGATGATCGGCTTCCACGGCACGTTCCTGGTGCAGCACTGGCTCGGCACCAAGGGCATGCCCCGGCGGTACGCCGACTACCTGCCGGAAGACGGGTTCGCGTTCCTGAACACCTTCTCCACGATCGGCTCGTTCATCCTCGGCCTGTCGACGCTGCCGTTCATCTACAACGTGTGGAAGTCGTACAAGGTCGGCCAGGTCGTGAACGTCGACGACCCGTGGGGCCACGGCAACTCGCTCGAGTGGGCCACCAGCAGCCCGCCCCCGCTGCGCAACTTCGACCGGATGCCGCGGATCCGCTCCGAGCGGCCCGCCTTCGACCTGAAGTTCCCGGAGCTGGCGGCCGGCCACTCGCTCGCCGGCCCGCCCGAGGGCGGCGCCCGGCCGCTGACCTCCGAGTCCGACGGCGGTGCGACCTACCAGGAAGACGTGTCGACCGACCGTTGATCCTCCGCTGAACGGCCCGTACTCCTCGGAGTACGGGCCGTTCGCCGTTCCGGGTGCGTCTCTCGTCACATCGGGGACTTGAGCTGCGGATCCAGCCGATAACGGGTTGGCGTTGTGTCGTACCCCCACGGCAGGATGAGCGGTGGAGGTCAGGATCCAACATGTCACTCACGCCTTACCGCGAAACACTCGCGCTGCCGAAGATCGTCTCGCTGCTGGTGGTCGCCACCCTCGCACGCGTCCCGATCGCGGCGGCCACCGTGGTGCTCACCCTGCACGTCGTCGAAGGGCTTCACCTGTCATATGGTGCGGCGGGCCTGGTCGGAGCGGCCTCCACGATCGGTGGCTCGGTCGGCGCGCCCGTCATGGGCCGGCTGATCGACCGGTGGGGCCTGCGACCCGTTCTCGTCCTCACCACGGTCGCCGAGGTCATCTACTGGCTGGTGGCACAGGCCCTGCCGTATTGGGTTCTGCTTCCGGTCGCCGCCGTCGGCGGTTTCCTGGCCCTGCCCGCCTTCTCGGTTGCCCGCCAGGCGATCGCCGCGCTGACTCCCGAGTCGCATCGCCTGCCGGCTTTCGCGCTCGACTCGATGACCACCGAGTTGTCGTTCATGGCCGGTCCCGCACTCGGCGTCCTGATCGTCACCACCGCCGGCTCCCGGCCCGCAATGCTCTCCCTGGCGGTCGGCATCCTGCTGGCAGGCATCGGGCTGTGGCTGCTCGACCCACCGGTCCGTGCCGCCCACGAGGCGCCGGTCTCCGGTTCCGCCGCGCGGGTGCCCCGGCGTACTTGGCTCAAGCCCCGATTCGTCGCCATCCTCGCCGTCACGATGGCCGCCACCCTGGTGCTGTCGGGCACCGACGTGGCCGTCGTCGCCATTCTGCGAGACTCCGGCCAGACCCAGTGGGCCGGCCTGGTCCTGTCGTTGTGGGCACTCTTCTCGCTGATCGGCGGCTTCGCCTACGGCCTGGTCCGCCGCGGCCTGCCGATCCTGCTGCTCTTCACGCCGATGGCCATCCTCACCATCCCGGTCGGCCTCGGCGGCGACCACTGGGCCCTGCTCGCCCTCCTGCTGATCCCGGCGGGCTCCCTCTGCGCCCCGACCATCACCGCCAGCAGCGACGCCATCAGCCGCATGATCCCCGCAGGCGCCCGAGGCGAAGCCATGGGCCTGCACAACTCGGCCCTGACCGTCGGCGTCGCCTGCGGAGCCCCACTGGCCGGCCTGGCCATCGACCGGTGGGGCCCGGAGTGGGGGTTCGTCGCCGTCGGCGCGGTCGGCGTCGTGGTGGCACTACTGGTCCTCCCCACCGAATTGCGTCACCGCCGCCGGGCCTCGTCTGCCTCGGGGGCCGAGTCCTCGTCCGTTTCGGTCTCGTCTGCCTCGGGGGCCGAGTCCTCGTCAGTTCCGGTCTCGTCTGCCTCGAAGGCCGAGCCCTCGTCCGATCCGCTCTTGTCTGCCTCGGGGGCCGAGCCCTCGTCAGTTCCGGTCTCGTCTGCCTCGAAGGCCGAGCCCTCGTCCGATCCGGTCTCGTCTGCCTCGGGGGCTGGGCCTTCGTCCGTTCCGGCCTCTCCTGCCTCGGAAGCTCTCTGATCTCGCTGGATCCTGTGCATCGCATGCCGCCGCTGGAGTTGATTTTGCGGCAGGCGTCGCGGCTTCAGATCTTGTGCCGCGATCACGGGCCCCGGCGCCAGCGGTTGTCCAGCCTCCGCCGACGCCGCGGACCCGGGACTCTGGTGGTCGCTGCAGGTTGCCTCAGCGACCACCAGATCTTGTGAGGTTCGGGTCGAATTGGCGGCCGAACGCCACAAGATCGGAGGCGGAGGCGGAGGCGGGCTGTGTTCTACGGCTGCTTCCGGGCAGTGAAGGGTGCGCGAGGCATGGATGGCCGATCGAATAGCGGGCATGCGGCTTCCCTGCCCGACGTGACCGCTGCGGAAGGCGCGACCTGATTCCAGAGGCCCTGATTCCATCAGGATTGCCGGTGTCCGCCGGGCCCGCGAGCCGGAGCTGAGTAGGTCAATGCCAGCGGAATCAATAGAGAGCACCATGACCCGCTCCAACGAGGGACGCTGGATGCTGATCCCGTCGTGTGAGCAGGAGACCATCTACCGCCGGTGATCCCGGGCGGCTGTCACGTCGCCGCTTCAGCATGGCGATCGGGCGGTGAGCCGGTGCGCGAGAGCCGGCCCGCGGAGGTGGCCGGGTCAGTGGGCCGTCAGACGGAGGAGGACGGGGCCGTCTCCGGGGCCGTACTTCGCCGTGTACAGGGCTGCTATCCGGTCCACGGTCTCCTGGGTGGCGGCTGCCAGCACGTAACGGTCCGGGCCTTCGCCCGGTATCGACACCCGGTGGTCGGGGTGGAAGGCGTGGGGGAGCGCGGCCGGATTGACGTTCACCCACTGGGCGCCGTCGTGCAGGACGTAGGGGAGGTCGTACTCCTCGGTGGTCTCGTTCACGGTGAGCCGCAGGCGCATGCGGTAGTGCTCGGCGATGCTCAGCAGTCCGGTGCCGTTCCAGCGGTTCTCGAACGCCTCCAGTGCCAGCTCCCCCAGGTCACCGTGCACCCGGACCTCGCGCTGGGAACTCTCGCTGACCCTGCGGTCGCGGAAGACGCCGTACGACAGCCAGTCGTCCACCCGGTAGAACGCGTGCGCCGGGCCGGCCGCGCTGATCCGGACCTCGAAGTGCGAACGGTGCCGGGCCGGGAGTTCGGTGACGAACCGTTCCAGGCGTTCGATGTTCTGCCTGATCGCCCCGATGGCGTCGGTCGGTGCGACCTGGCGGGCGCGTGCGGCGGCGTCGGGTGACGACGGGTCGGTCAGCATGATCCGAAAGCGGACGTCGCGGTCGAGGGCGGCCCGGACCGCTGCGGTGAAGCGGGCCTCGTGGGGTGGCTCCAGCAGGCCGGTCCAGTGTTTCCACAGGTCGACTCGGTCGTCGGCGCGTTCGATCCGGCGGATGACGCCCCGGTAGTCGAGCCGGTTGCGCCACCGCACGGCGTTGCGGCTCAGATAGAGGACGAGCGGCTGAAGGACGAGCACCGCGAGCGTCAGGTCGATCAGGTTGGCCCCGATGCCCACTCGCAGTTCGGTCGCGAACCCCTCGGTGTGGCGTACCGGGTAGAGCAGCGCGAAGGCGGCGACGAGCAGCAGGACGCCGATTCCCGCGTACAGGTACGACAACCGGTAGCGACTGTCGGACCACCGGCCTCGTCTCAGCATCAGGCCATGGTATCGATCAACGACTATCGCGGGGTCAGTCCGGCCGCCGGGTGATCGGTGTGTCGGGGGAGCCGCTCAGGCACCAGTCGCGGATCGAGGGCCACGAGCCGTACCCGGCCTCCATGTCCAGGTGGGCGGCACCGGGCAGGACCATCGTGGGGATGCCGAGGGGTACGCCGAAGTCAGCCGACGCCCCTGCCGGGCAGTAGGGGTCGTTGTCGGAGCAGACCAGGCGGGTGTGGCGGGCCGCCGCGTCGAGCCGTCCGGCGGGCATCGAGGGTGGGAGGAAGCCGGCGATCTCCGGGATACCGGCGACGACGTCCGGTCCGGGCGGTGCGACCAGCAGGACACGGTCGACGAGCAGCGGCACCTCACCGGCGGCCGCGGCGTGCAGCCACAACAGGCAGCCGAGGCTGTGGCACACCACGGTCCGGTCGTCGCCGGGCATGGCGGCGACGTGGGTACGCAATTCGGCCAGCCAGTCGGCAAGGACCGGCTCGTCGGGCTCGGGCAGCTGCGGATAGGTGACGTCGTGTCCGGCCGCGGCGAGTTCGGCGGCCAGCCAGTGATGCCAGTGACCCGGCGGACGCCGGTTCTGCCACCCGTGCAGCAGCAGGAAACTCATGCCGGTGGATCGAACTCGAGGTACATGACGTGCAGGCCGACCCGGCCGTGGACCGGGTGCTGGAAGGACCTCGAGACGGTGCCGATGACCTCGAAGCCCTCACGGCGGTAGAGCGCGACTGCCGACGTGTTGGATTCCACGACGGCGTTGAACTGCATGCCCGCGTAGCCCCGCTGCCGCGCCCAGTCCACGGCGTAGCGGCACAGGGCGGTACCGACGCCGCGTCCGCGCGCCGACGCCGCGACCATGAAGCTGGCGGTGGACACGTGCGCGCCGGGCCCCGGCCGGTTGGTGCCCATCTTGGCGGTGCCCAGGACCTCAGGCCCGTCGGTGGCGACGACGGTCAGGCCGGGTGGCTTCTCGACCCACACCTCCCGCGCCACGGTCTCGGGCATCGCCGGGTCGAACGGGAACGTCTCCTCGGCCTGGATCACCTCGTGGACGATCTTCCACACCGCCGGCCAGTCGGCGTCGGCGATCGGCCGGATCTCAGGCGTCAACGATCGCGCTCCCGGTCGTCGCGACGGACGCGGCACGGAACTGTTCGAGGGCGGCGTCAGTGCTGGCCCGGGCCACTCCGGCGGTGAGTTCCAGCAGGACGGTGGTGGCGAAACCCTCCGCTGCGGCGTCGAGCGCGGTCGCCCGTACGCAATGGTCTGTTGCGATGCCGACCACCTCGACCTCGGTGACCCCTTTGCCCCGCAGCCACCCGGCGAGGGTTTCGCCGGCTTCCGTGGCGCCCTCGAAGCCCGAGTACGCGGCCTTGTGCGCACCCTTGTGGAAGATCGCCTCGATGCGTCCGGTGTCCAGCTCCGGGTGGAAGTCGGAGCCGGTGGAGCCGGCGACGCAGTGGACCGGCCAGGTGTCGGCGTAGTCGGGGTGCTCGCTGAAGTGCGAGCCCGGGTCGATGTGGTAGTCCTTCGTGGCGACGACGTGGTCCCAGCGGTCGCCGGCCTTGTCGAGCACCAGCGAGATGCCCTTGGCGACGGCCGCGCCCCCGCCGACAGGCAGGGAGCCGCCCTCGCAGAAGTCGTTCTGCACGTCCACGATGATCAAAGCGCGTGACACGGTGACCCCCTAGGCGGTGGGAACGATGACGACCGGGATGGCCGGGTCACCCGCGGAGAGCTTGAGACCCTCCCACGGGATGGAGATCAGATTCTGCCGGAGATGGTCGCGCGCCTCCGGCAGACCTGGTGCGTCGAGCACCTCGCCGGCCTCGACGTAGGTGCGTTGCAGCAGCCGGTCGTTGGCCTGGTGGTCGGGCACGCCCTGGGAGTAGATGATCTCCTCGGTGGCGGTGCCGGTGGGCTTGTGCCGGCGGATCGCGGTCTTGCGGCCGCCGACGGTCGCCTTGTTCTCGGAGCGCTTGACCACCGGGCGGCCGTCGACTTCGACGAGCTTGTAGACCAGGCTGGCGGTGGGCGCGCCGGAACCGGTGACCACGGCCGTGCCGGCGCCGTAGATGTCGACCGGCTCGGCGGCCAGGGTGGCGATCGAGTACTCGTCCATGTCGCCGGAAACGATGATCTTCGTCTCGGTGGCGCCCAGTGAATCGAGGAGTTCCCGGGACTGCTGTGCCAGTACGGACAGGTCACCGGAGTCGATGCGGACGGCTCGCAGATCGGGACCGGCGACCGCGATCGCGTTGCGAATACCCTGGCTGATGTCGTACGTGTCCACGAGCAGCGTGGTGTTCTTGCCCAGAGCGGCCACCTGCGACGCGAACGCGGCCGGCTCGTCGTCGTGCAGGAGCGTGAACGCGTGCGCCGAGGTGCCCGTGGTGGGGATGCCGTAGGCGCGACCCGCCGCGAGGTTCGACGTCGAGGCGAACCCGGCCAGGTAGGCGGCCCGGGCGGCGGCCACGGCGGCGTGCTCGTGGGTGCGCCGGGAGCCCATCTCGATGATCGGGCGCCCGCGGGCGGCGGTGACCATGCGGGCCGCTGCGGCCGCGATCGCGCAGTCGTGGTTGAGCACCGAGAGGATCAGCGTCTCCAGCACCACGCACTCGGCGAACTTGCCGGAAACGGTCAGGATCGGCGATCCGGGGAAGAACAGCTCACCCTCGCTGTAGCCCTCGATGTCACCGGTGAACCGGTAGTCGGCGAGCCATTTCGCCGCCGTGTCGTCGACAATTCCGGCCGTACGCAGGAATTCGACCTCGCCCGGCTCGAACCGGAAGTCGCGGATGAGCTCGATGAGGCGGCCGGTGCCGGCGACCACGCCGTAGCGCCGTCCGGTGGGAAGCCGGCGCGCGAACACCTCGAAGACGCACTGCCGGTCGGCTGTGCCGTCGCGCAGCGCGGCGCTGACCATGGTCAGCTCGTACTGATCGGTCATCAGGGCCGGCGCGATCGTCTCCACGGGTCCCACCCTATTGCGCCCGTGGCCCCGCTGTCCCCTGTGGGGGAGAGCAGGGGGCGCGACGCGGCCGTTGAGCAGCGGTTGGATGCCTGGTTCACCGGTTCGCCGGATCCGGTGGCACCATGGTGGGCATGGCGTTGCCTCAGGTTGCTCCCGTCGAGACGCCGGAGATCCAGGAAGTACCGGCCGAGGACCGGCCGTGGGTGACCATCGTCTGGGACGACCCGGTCAATCTCATGTCGTATGTGACCTGGGTCTTCCAGAAGCTCTTCGGCTACAGCAAGGAAAAGGCCGAGAGGCTGATGATGGATGTGCACACGAAGGGCAAGGCGGTGGTCTCGATCGGCGCGCGCGAGCGCATGGAGATGGACGCCAACCAACTGCACGGATACGGTCTCTGGGCCACGGTCGACCGGGGTTGAGGAGATGACCGGTCCCGACAAGCGGGTGGGGTAGAAAGATGTTCCGACGCAGCGGCGGCCACTGTGTCGCCACGTTCGCGCACGACGAGGTGCGGGTCCTGCGCAAGGTGGCCGCTGAGGTGGTCGGCCTGCTGACCGATGGGATGGACCACACCGATCCGGTGGTGTCCCGCCTCTTCCCGGACATCTATCCCGATCTCCCGGAGGACTCGCAGGAGTTCCGCCTCTACACCGAGGGCGATCTCAAGAGCAGCAAGATCGACCAGGCGGGCGCGATCCTGGCCGCCCTGCCGGACGAGGGCGAGGGCGAGGTCCGGCTGGACGGCGAGGCCGCCGAGGCCTGGCTGCGCGCGATCAACGACGCCCGGCTCGCCATGGGCACCCGGCTGGAGATCCAGGCCGACACCGATCTGAGCGACGAGCTGGACCAGGCCGTGCTGGAGGACGCCGGCTCGAGCCGGGTGTTCCAGCTCTCGGTGTACGCGTACCTCGGCTACCTGCAGGAATCCCTGCTGAACGCGCTGCCGGAGATCGACTGAGCGTCGGCGGGTGTGGGAACCGCCACGCTGGGTTCGGGGAAATCTCACGGTAATGTGAACACCGTGCTGACCATCGACCGTGCGATCGTCGAAGCGATCGTCGCCCACGCCCGCCGGGACCACCCCGACGAGGCCTGTGGCGTCGTCGCGGGCCCGATCGGCAGTGACGTGCCCACCCGGCACATCCCGATGGACAACGCCGCGCGCTCGATGACGTTCTACGAGTTCGACTCGATGGAGCACCTCCGGGTCTGGCGCGAGATGGACGACCTCGACGAGGAGCCGGTGGTGATCTACCACTCGCACACCGCCACAGAGGCATACCCATCGCGGACCGACGTGTCGTTCGCCGGTGAGCCGAACGCGCACTACCTCCTGGTCTCGACCCGCGAGCCGGACTCCGAGGAGATTCGGTCGTTCCGTATCGTGGACGGTGTGGTGACCGAAGAAGAGGTCAACATCGTGGATGCGACGGTGAAGGCGTGATTTCCGCAGCGGTGCAGTCGTTCATGTTCGGGCAGAGCCCGGCGTCGGTCTTCTATGAGTGTCGCTGTCGTTGACAGCGTCCCGACCGACCCTTTCGCCCTTTCAAGTCCGACTCCTCTAGGAGAGATACAGCCATGGCTATCGAAGTTCGCGTTCCCACCATCCTGCGCAGCTACACCGGCGGCGCCAAGATCGTCGAGGGCGCCGGTGACACCCTCACCGAGCTGATCGACGACCTGGACGCCAAGTTCAACGGCCTCAAGGGCCGGCTGATCACGCCCGAGGGTGGCCTGCACCGGTTCGTGAACATCTACGTCAACGACGAGGACGTCCGCTTCCTCGGCGCGCTCGACGCCAAGGTCAAGGACGGCGACTCGATCACCATCCTCCCGGCAGTGGCCGGTGGCGCTCTCGGCTTCGCTGCGGCCGCGGCGCTGCTCGGCGGTCTGTCCCGTCCGACCACCCCGGCCCCCGCCCCTAAAGCGGACTGAAGGCTGTCTCCGATGGCTCGTTACGAGAGCCTGCTGGACGCGTGCGGGGGCACGCCGCTCGTCGGCCTGCCCCGCCTCTCCCCGGCGGTGCCCGAGGGGGCGCCGCCGGTGCGGCTCTGGGCCAAGCTGGAGGACCGCAACCCGACCGGCAGCATCAAGGACCGTGCCGCGCTCTTCATGGTGCGCGAGGCCGAGGAGTCCGGGCACCTGCGCCCGGGCGACACCATCCTCGAGCCGACCAGCGGCAACACCGGGATCGCCCTGGCCATGGTGGCGAAGCTGCGGGGTTACCGGCTGGTCTGCGTGATGCCGGAGAACGTGTCGGCCGAGCGGACCCAGATCCTCCGGATGTACGGCGCGGAGATCATTTTCTCGCCGGCCGCCGGCGGGTCGAACCAGGCCGTCGCGACTGCCAAGCAGATCGCGGCCGAGCACCCCGACTGGAAGATGCTGTTCCAGTACGGCAACCCGGCGAACGCCCGCGCGCACTACGAGACGACCGGTCCGGAGCTGCTGCACGACCTGCCCACGATCACGCACTTCGTGGCCGGGCTGGGCACCACCGGCACGCTCATGGGCACCGGGCGGTTCCTGCGGGAGAAGGTCGACGGCATCCAGATCATCGCCGCCGAGCCGCGGTACGGCGAACTCGTCTACGGCCTGCGCAACATCGACGAGGGCTACGTTCCGGAGCTGTATGACGCCTCGGTGCTGACCCGGCGTTTCTCCGTGGGCACTCGGGATGCGGTTCTGCGTACCCGCCAAATGATCGAAGTCGAAGGCATCTTCGCGGGCTTCTCCACCGGGGCGGTGCTGCACGCCGCCCTTGCGGTGGCGCACGAGGCGGTCAAGGCGGGCAACCGCGCCGACGTGGCCTTCGTGGTGCCGGACGCCGGCTGGAAATACCTGTCGACCGGTGCCTACGGCGGCACACTGAACGAGGCCGAGGAGGCCCTCGAGGGCCAGCTCTGGGCCTAGAGAGCTAGTACGCGAGGGCCACCGAGACGGCCACCGCCATCGGCGGAGCCCCGCCGAGCAGCAGGAACCAGGGCAGGGTGCGCTGGTGGATGGCAAGGAACGCGGCCACCACCGGCGCCACGCTCAGCATCGTGAGCACTGCCAGCAGCGGCAGGTACCACGCGGGCGCCCCGCTGAAGACCGCCATCACCGCGTAAAGCCCGACACCCACACCGCAGAGCCCGAGCACGGTGCCGTAGACGGCGATCGCGAGCATTCGCCCCGAGCCGGGCGGCGGGTCGTCGGGAGCCGGGAAGCGGAAGATCGCCGGTTCTTCGGCGGTCCACACCCCGGAATTCGGCTGTGCGGGCACCACGACACGGGTGGTGCGACTCTGGTCGACCGCGGTCACGTCGCCTCCAGCGGATGATCTTCCGAAGCGTTCACCCTGAGCAACGCGGGTGGATCACCGGACGTGACGGTGCAAAGGTGATGAGCGAGGTCACGGGTGCTGTGATGTGCGTTGTCGATTTAGCGACAAATCGATCAGTTGTTAACGTCGAGCGCTGGTCCCGGCGTACGCTTCGCTCCGTGATTGACTGGTCTACGAAGTCCGGTACTACGAGGTTCAGGTCGGGCGCAGGCCGGTCGGGTGGGGCAACCCGGTGTGAGCCAAAGGGATCCGGATGCGACTAACCGTTCTCGGTTGTGCCGGCAGTTTCCCCGGCCCCGAGTCGGCGTGTTCGGCCTACCTCGTGGAAGCCGACGGATTCCGGCTCCTGATCGACTTCGGTTCCGGGTCGCTCTCCGCTCTGCAGCGCTACTCGGACATGCGGCGCGTCGACGCCATCCTCCTCACCCACCTGCACTGCGACCACATGCTGGACGCGTGCACCTATGTGGTGGTGCGCCGTTACGACCCCGCCGGCCCGCTCCCGGCCGTGCCGGTCTACGCCCCGCTCGGTGCGGCCGAGCGCATCGCCGCCGCCTACAGCACCGAGGGCGAACCGGTCGACGACGTCTACACCTTCTACGGCCTTCAGCCGAGCACGTTCCCGATCGGTCCGCTGCAGGTCACGGTCGACCGCGTCAACCATCCTGTCGAGACGTACGGCGTACGCGTCGAGCACAACGGCCGCGTGCTCGCCTACTCGTCGGACACCGCACCGTGCGAGGCGCTGCTGCGACTGGCCGCCGGCGCCGACATGTTCCTGTGCGAGGCCAGTTATCAGGACGGAGTGGTCAATCCGCCCGATCTGCACCTGACCGGCGGTGAGGCCGGCGAAGCGGCGACGAAAGCCGACGTCGGCAAACTGCTCCTTACCCATCTGGTGCCTGCCTGGGCCAGTGAAGCGTCTATTGTGGAGGCGGCCACGGCTGCCTATGCGGGACCGGTGGAAGTCGTGCGCCCCGGTGCCAGTTACGATCTATAAGTCGGTACGGGGGGCCAAGACCGGCAGTCGTGACCTTGGAGTTGTTGCATGCGTATCGTTCGCCTGGCCAACTTCGTCACGGTTCACACCGGTGGCCTGCGAACCGCGCTGCGACACATCGGCCGCGGCTACCAGGACGCGGGTCATGAGGCCGTGCTCGTCATCCCGGGCCGCCGCTACTCGGACAAGATGACCAGGCAGGGCCGTGTCATCACGCTGCCCAGCGCTCCGCTTCCACGGACCGGCGGATACCGCGTCCTCGCCGGCCGCCGCGAGCTGATCAAGCTGCTGGACAGCCTGGAGCCCGACCGGATCGAAGTCTCCGACCGCACCACTCTGCGCTGGACCGGTGACTGGGCCAGGCAGCGTGGCGTCCGGTCGATGATGGTGTCGCACGAGAGCCTGGCCGGCCTGCTCGGCGTCTGGGGCATGCCGAAACGTGACGCCCTCGCCGACCGGTTCAACCGGCGCACCGCGGAGGCGTTCGACACGATCGTCTGCACCACCGCGTTCGCCGCCGAGGAATTCCGCCGGATCGGCGCGCCGAACCTGGTCGAGGTGCCGCTCGGCGTCGACCTCGAGCTCTTCAACCCGAACAAGATGGACGTGGCGGTCCGGGCGCGGTATGCGCGTCCCGACGAGCTGCTGCTGGTCTACTGCAGCCGGCTCTCCGCGGCCAAGCGGCCCGAGCTGGCCGTGGACACGGTGGCGTCGCTGCGCAACGGCAAGGTGCCGGCGGTACTGGTGATGGCCGGTGACGGCACCCGGCGTACCGCGCTGGCGTACCGCGCGGCCCGTCTGCCGGTCCGGTTCGCCGGGCACATCTCCGAGCGGCCGGCCGTCGCCGCGCTGCTGGCCAGCGCCGACGTCGTACTGTCGCCGGGCCCGGTCGAGACTTTCGGCCTGGCCACACTGGAGGCGATGGCCTGCGGTACACCCGTGGTGGTGAACGAGCAGAGCGCCCTGCCCGAGGTGGTCGGCAACGGTGGCGTGGCCGTGCCCGGCACCCCCGAGGCGTTCGCCGACGCGGTCAGCGGCCTGCTGGAACGGCCCCGGGTGGAGCGCAGGGCCTCCGCGCGAGCCCAGGCCGAGCAGTATGGATGGCCGAAATCGGTCGACGGCTTCCTGCAGGCCCACGAGGCGCATCCGGCTCCGGCCGCCGGTCTGATCAGGCCGGCGGTGCCGTCCACGGCGTATCTCAACGGATTGCCCGCGCCTCGGCGGACCGCTTTCCCGGCACGGGAATCCGGGGCGGACGAAGCGGGCGCGGCACGCTACGCATAAGGTACGTAGCATGGCGCGACCCGACGGCCGTACGGCCGACCAGCTGCGACCGGTGACGCTGACCCGGCGCTGGAGCATGCACCCCGAAGGTTCGGTGCTGGTGGAGTTCGGAAACACCCGCGTGCTCTGCACCGCGAGCGTCACCGAGGGGGTGCCACGCTGGCGCAAGGGCTCCGGGCTGGGCTGGCTCACCGCCGAGTACGCGATGCTTCCGCGCGCCACGAACACCCGTGGTGACCGCGAGAGTGTCAAAGGCAAGGTCGGTGGGCGTACCCAGGAGATCTCCCGGTTGATCGGGCGCAGCCTGCGTGCCTGCATCGACCTGAAGGCGCTCGGGGAGAACTCGATCGTCCTGGACTGTGATGTCCTGCAGGCCGACGGCGGCACCCGCACGGCCGCGATCACCGGTGCCTATGTGGCGCTGCACGACGCGGTCACCTGGCTGGCCGACCGCAAGGCGCTCGCCGGCAAGATCGACAAGGTGCTGCACACCTCGATCCAGGCGATCAGCGTCGGCATGATCGGCGGTGAGGCGCGGCTGGATCTCGACTACGACGAGGACGTCACCGCCGAGGTCGACATGAACGTGGTCTGCACCGGCGCGGGCGACTTCGTCGAGGTGCAGGGCACCGGCGAAAATGGCGTGTTCCGCCGGGCCCAGCTGGACGCGATGCTCGACCTGGGTGTGCTCGGATGCGCCGAACTGGCCACTCTGCAGCAGAAGGCCCTCGCCGCGTGAGCGCCCGTCTCCTTCTCGCCACCGGCAACAAGAAGAAGTTGGTCGAACTGCAGCGCATTCTCGACGCGGCCCTCGGTGTGGCCCAGATCGAGCTGGTCGGCCTCGGTGACTTCCCGGGTTACCCGGACGTGCCCGAGACCGGCCTCACCTTCGGTGAGAACGCGCTGATCAAAGCCCGTGAGGGTGCCAAACGGACCGGTCTGCCGACGGTTGCCGACGACTCCGGCCTCGCGGTGAACGCGCTGAACGGCATGCCCGGCGTGTTCAGCGCCCGCTGGTCCGGCACGACCGGCGACGACAAGGACGACGCCAATCTTGACCTGATGCTGGCGCAGATCTCCGACGTGGCCGACGAGCACCGTGGTGCGGCGTTCGTCTGCGCGGCGGCTCTCGTGCTGCCGAACGGGCGTGAGCACCTGGTCGAGGGCCGTCAGACCGGCCGGGTGCTGCGCAACCGGCGCGGTGAGGGCGGTTTCGGTTACGACCCGATCTTCGTCGGGGACGGCCAAGATCGTACGAACGCCGAGCTCAGCCCCTCCGAGAAGGACGCCATCAGCCACCGCGGCAAGGCGTTCCGCGAGCTGGCCAAGGTGATCGCCAAGGAACTGCCCCGCTAGTCCCGCACCATCGTCAGGAGACGGTCCAGGACTCGTTCCTCGCGTCCCAGGCCGTCGTGGGCGTACTCGCTGGTCACCCACGGCCGCACGTTGCCGATCGCGGCCGCGGTGGCCAGCGACATGTCCCGGTCCACGTACATGTCGCCGAAATAGATCGCGGCGGCCACCGGCACCTCGTTGGCGGCGAGCCGCTCCGGGTCGTACAACGGCTTCCAATCGCTCTTGGTGGCCAGCCGGTCGGCCGCCGCGGCGAGCGGAATCAGGGCCGGATCCTCCTCGAACAGCCAGGGATAGATCATCTCCCCGGTGAACCGGACCGGACCTCCGGAGTCCAGGTCGAAGGCCGGGAACTCGTCACGGACCCGGTGCGCCGCCCACCCGGTGGCCGCGCCCTGCCCGTAGATCGCCTCGTGCACGACCGCGAACAGTGGCTGTTCGGCGAACGAGATCGCGGCGTCCACCCGGCGCAGGAAGATCTCCGACAATTCGTCCCCGACGAACGCCTCCTCGAGCAGATGGTGCAACAGATCGAAGCGGGCGTTCGAGCCGAGATGGATGCCGAGCGTCTGGAACCGCCGCGGAGTGAGCCGGTCGCCGGCGGGCAACCGGGCGTCCTGCTCACGCAGCGCGTCGACGACCCGCCGGGCGAGCGCCTCGTCGTCCGGATAGCGCGCGAAGTACCGCTCGTTGTGCGCCAGCACCCGCGGATAGGCCGCCCGGTAGACGTCGTCGGCCGTCGCGGTCAGCCCGGGCAGCCCACCCGTGATGATCACCTCGCGGAGCCCGTGCGGCGCGAAACTGAGGTACGTGACCGCGCAGAACCCGCCGAAGCTCTGCCCCAGCACACTCCACGGCCGATCGCCGGCCAGGTGCGCGCGCAGCAGTTCGGCGTCGGCGACGATGCTGTCGGCCCGGAAATGCGTGAGGTGCCCGGCCGGATCGGCTACCCGGGCCAGGGTCTGCCGGGAGAGCGGGCTGCTGAGCCCGGTGCCGCGCTGGTCGAGCAGTACCACGCGATAGTCCCGCGTCGCCCGGCGCAGCCACACCGGCAGGTCGCGCGGCGACCGGTTACCCGGCCCACCCTGCAGATAGAGCAGAAACGGACGGCCTTCGGCCGATGGATCGTTCTCCCTCACCTCCCGCGCGAAGATCTCGATGTGCGGTCCTTGCGGAAAATCATGATTCAGCGGTACGGACAACGAGTGCTCGACGAAGACGAGCCCGGAGTGACGTCGGATCATCAGCCCAGCCTCCCGTATCGACACCGCTCGGTTCGCGTAAGCCCGCCGCGCCGCATGTCGAAAGCACACCCGTCGCGAACGAACGCCTTACTTCTCCGGGATCCGCCGGATCGCCGACCCGCTCGGCGACGACCTGATCGCGGGCGTCGTCCTCTACACCGGATCCACCACCCTGCCGTTCGGTTACCGGATGCGTGCCGTACCGGTCGGTGGGATGGGTTGACCTTGCCCCTGGGGGAAGGCCCAGCATCGTCGGTACTGGTCACGGGGACCGATGGGCATCGTCGATTCCAGGGGCATCGTCGGGTTCGGGGGATCGTCGGTTCCAGGGACATCGTCGATTCCAGGGACATCGTCGGTTCCAGGGACATCGTCGATTCCAGGGACATCGTCGGTTACAAGGACGAGGAGATACGGTGCGGCCACTGCTGACGATCGGGGCGTTCGCCCGGGCGGCCCGGCTGTCGCCGAAGGCACTGCGGCTCTACGACGAGCTCGGGCTGCTCAGACCGGCCGTGGTCGAGGACGCCTCCGGTTACCGCCTCTACGCGCCGGAGCAACTCGAACAGGCCCGGCTGATCGCCTGGTTGCGTCGGCTCGGCATGCCACTGGCCGAGATCCGGCGGGTCTGCGAGCTGCCGGCGGCCGAGCAGGCGGCCCAGATCGGCGCCTACTGGGATCGGGTGCTGGCGGAGACCGCGGAGCGCGGCCGACTGGCCACCTTCCTCGTCGACTATCTCTCAGGCAGGGGCAGCGCAATGGGGACTCTGGGGATCCGGTTCGCGGCACGGTCCGAGGCCGGGCCGGTGCGTGACAGCAACGAGGACACGGCCTATGCGGGTCCACGGCTGATGGCAGTGGCCGACGGGGTGCGGGGCGGGGCCGGTGACCTGGCCAGCGCGGCCGCGGTCGAGGCGCTCAAACCACTGGAGACGGTGCCGGTGCCGGCCGAGGACCTGCTCGGCGCCCTGGCCGAGGCGGTGCGCGACGCGGGCCGGGCGGTCGGTGAAATCGAGGGCGGCGAGGCGGCCACCACCCTGACGGCGCTCTACTGGTCGGGTTCTCGCCTGGCGCTGGCGCACATCGGCGACACCCGGGCATACCGGTTGCGCGACGGCATGCTGAGTCAGATCACCGCCGACCACACCTACGTGCGGTCGCTCGTCGAGCAGGGGCAGCTGACCGAGGACGAGGCGGTGGCCCATCCCCAGCGGTCCCTGCTGGTCCGGGCACTGACCGGAGCCGAGACGGCCGAGCCCGACCTGTCCCTCCACGAGGCGGCGGCCGGAGACCGCTACCTGCTCTGCTCCGACGGCCTGGCGGCGGCCGTGTCGGCAGGCGACCTGTGGTCGGTGCTGTCCGGACCGGATGACCCGAGGCAGGTGCTCGACGAGCTGATCGCCCTGGCCTACGCCGCCGGGGCGGACGACAACGTCGCCGCGGTGGTGGCCGACGTGGTGCCGGCGTGAGGGCGGCACTCGCCGACCGTCGCCCGCTGCGCATCCCCGCCTATCGCCGCTGGTGGGTTGCATCGCTGGTGACCGCGGTCGGCGGCTCGCTCAGCGTGGTCGCGGTTCCCGCCCAGCTGTATGCGACGACCGGCTCCTCGGCCGCGATCGGCTGGTCGGCCGTGGCGTCGTTCGCCGGCCTGATCACCGGCGCCCTCAGTGCGGGTGCCCTCGCCGACCGGCGTGACCGGCGTGGTGTCCTGCTGGCTGCCCAGCTTGCCTTGGCCGCCGTTTATCTGGGCCTGTGGGCGCACGCGACCGTCGGCGGTCCCCTTGCGGTGCTGTTACTGCTGGTGGCCGGCCAGGGCCTCACCTTCGGTGCGATCTCGACCGTCACCGGAGCGGTCCTGCCCCGCCTGGTCCCAGCCTCGCTGCTGGCCGCCGCGAACAGTCTCAACTCACTGGTCCGCTACGGAGGCTCGATCCTCGGCCCGATCCTGGCCGGCTTGCTCATCCCGGTGGCCGGCGTGGAGACGCTCTACCTCTGCGACGCGGTCGCCCTGCTCGCGGTCCTGTGGGCGGTGTTCCGCCTGCCGGCGGTGCCGCCAGGTTCCCACACCCCAGCCGACGGTCCGGCGGAGTCCAGCGTCCTGGTCAGGGGTCCAGCGCGACCCGTCGGCTTGGTCGAGGGTGTGGCGGAACCTGGCGTTCTGGTCAGGGGTCCAGCGCAATCTGTTGAGTCGGTCGTGGGTGTGGTGGAACCTGGCGTTCCGGTAGGGAGTCCGACGAAGCCCCTCGCCCCGGTCGGGGGTCCGGCGGAATCCAGCGTTCTGGCCGGGAGCCCGGTGAAACTCGTCGTCCCGGTCGGGGATTCTGCAAAATCCCGGTCTCGGGCGGCTTCTGCAGGACCGAGGGCTGTCGATCCGGCGTCGTCGGGCCTAGCCCGGAGTCCGGCGTTGCGCGTAGGCGGGTTCCGTTACCTGTCGGCGAGTCCGCTGTTGGTGGCGGTGCTGGCGGTGGATCTAGCGGCCATGGTGTTCGGTATGCCGGTGGCGCTCTTTCCGGAGCTGGCCCGGCACACCTACGGCGACGCGGCCGGTGGTGGTCCGATGCTCGGGCTGCTCTACGCCGCCTACCCGGTCGGGGTGTTCCTGGCCGGCTTCTTCTCCGGCACCTTCACCCGGGCTCGCCATCCTGGCCGGACGATGGCCGCGGCGGCGATCGCCTGGGGGTTCGCGGTGGTCCTGCTCGGCTTGGCGAGTCACATCGCGTTGGCGCTGACGGCGTTGGTGCTGGGCGGTGCCGTCAACTTCGTCCTGAGCACTCATCGCAACGCGATCACCCAGGCACACACCGACGACGCCGTCCGTGGCCGCGTCCAAGGGGTACTCACGGTGGTGCTGTTCGGCGGCCCACAACTAGCGAACCTGCTCCACGGCATCGCGGGCGCCCTGATCGGTCCACGCCCGGTGATCATCGTGGCGGCCTGCTCACGGTGGCGGTGGTAGCGGCGGTGCTGCGAGTGTCCCCAGCGCTGCGCACGCTGGAAGCCACCTGATTCCTCGCGGTTCGCGGTATGTGCTGGTGACTCTGTCTGCGGAGGCAGCCCGAGTGCCGCCGACCCGCCTGAGATGGTCGGCACTCGACGCGCTCCGCGCTGGTCTCGACGCGCTGCTGGCTCATCTTGGCGCTCTCCGCGCTGGTCTCGCGGCTTCCCGAGCTGGGTCTCGCCGCTTTTCGGGCTGGTCTCGCCGCTTTTCGGGCTGGTCTCGCCGCTTTTCGGGCTGGTCTCAAGGCTTCTCGAGCTGGTCTCAACGCCTCTTGAGCTGGTCTCAACGCCTCTTGAGCTGCTCTCAACGCTTCTCGAGCTGGTCTCGTCGCTCTCTCGGCTGGGCTTGGCGCTCGGTGAGTTGGTTTGGCGCTCTCCGAGTCTGTCTCGATACCCTCGCGAGCTGGCCCCGCTGTCCCGGGCGGGCTACGGGGCATTCTCGGAGTCTTGCGTCACGGATGCTCGTCGCAGAGAGACTTATTGGATTTCGCCTCGGTTAGTCCCGCTGTTCGCGTCCGAAGCGACAGATCTTGTGAGGTTTGGGCGAAGCGTCCCGCCCAAACCTCACAAGATCTGTGAGGGTCGCTGGCCGGTGGCCCGTCGCCACGCCGCGCCGTCGCCCGCCGACGCTTATGTGCGGCGGATGTTGTGGGGTTCGGCCGCCATCCCGCCCTGAATCTCACTAGATCTGCTGCCAAGAAGGCGAAGCGGCGAAGCGGCGGGGGATCTTGTGCGGTTACGCCGCCCCAGCGACCATAACCTCCCAAGATCGCCGTCGGCTCTTCGGTTTGGCGGCGGGTGCGCGGTGGCCAAGGGCGACGAGGGCGCACACCTGCCGATCTGCTGAGGTTGGCGGAATGCCTGCCCGGCCCTGCCTGCCCTGCCCTGCCCGGCCCTGCCTGCCCTGCCCGGCCCTGCCTGCCCTGCCCGGCCCTGCCTGCCCTGCCCGGCCCTGCCTGCCCGGCCCGGCCTGGCCTGGCCTGGCCTAGTCAGCCTGACCTGCTCTGCCCGGCCCTGCCCGGCCCTGCCTGCCCGGCCCTGCCTGCCCGGCCCTGCCTGCCCGGCCCGGCCCGGCCCGGCCTGGCCTAGTCAGCCTGACCTGCTCTGCCCTGTCCGGCCCGGCCTAGTCAGCCTGGCCGGGCCGCCTGCTCTGATCCGCCGGCTTCGGCTGGCCATCCCTGATCCCTCGGTCGGGCCACGCCGCCGTACCGGACGGCTGGTTCAGCCAGCACGAACGAGGGGAGTGGCCCTTGGCGGAGCGGGGCTGGGGCCGTCAGCGCAGCGGACCCACCGCTTTCTCGATCTCGGCTCGCAGCGAGGGGCCGGCGACCACCGAGCGAGCCTGCTCCAGGACCGGGGCCAGGAACAGGTCCGGGCCCGGTGCCCCGGCGAACGGTTCGACGGCGGCCACCGCCGCCCGGCCCGCCGGGGACGGCACGAGCGGAGCACGCAGCTGCAGGCCCCGGACGGCGGAGAGCAGTTCGACGGCGAGGAGGCTGGTCAGGTTGTCCAGGACGATGCGCAGCTTCTTGGCGGCGGCCCAGCCCATCGATACGTGGTCCTCCTGCATGCCGCTGGTGGGCAGCGAGTCGACCGACGCCGGCGAGGCCAGCCGGCGGTTCTCGGCGACGATTCCGGCGGCCGTGTATTGGGCGATCATCAGGCCCGAGTTGACGCCGGCGTCGGGCGACAGGAACGGCGGCAGCTCGCGGGAGCGGGTCACGTCGAGCAGACGGTCGACACGGCGTTCAGCGATCGCCCCCACCTCGGCGGCCGCGATGGCGAGGTAATCGGCGGCGAATCCGAGGGGCGCCCCGTGGAAGTTGCCGGTCGACTCGACGCGGCCGTCCGGCAGCACGACCGGGTTGTCGACGACCGAGACGAGCTCCCGGCCGGAGACGGTGACGACGAAGTCGAGGGTGTCCCGGGCGGCGCCGGCGACCTGCGGGGCGCAACGCATCGAGTAGGCGTCCTGCACCGCGTGGGCCAGGTCGTCCCGATGCGAGTCCATGACCGCCGAGTTCTGCAGGAGCCGATGGATGTTGGCGGCCGACGCGGCCTGGCCGGGGTGCGGGCGGATGTCGTGCAGTTCGGGCAGGAACGGCCGTTCGGAGCCGAGCATCGCCTCGATGGCGAGGGCCGCGGTCACGTCGGCCATGGCGAACAGGTGCCCGGCGTCGGCGATCGCGAGCAGCAGCATGCCGAGCATGCCATCGGTGCCGTTGATCAGGGCGAGGCCCTCCTTGGCGGCCAGTTCGAGCGGCCGCAGCCCAGCCCCGCGCAGCGCCTCGGACCCGGCGATCCGGGAGCCGTCCTTGGCGAGCACCCAGCCTTCGCCGAGCAGCACGAGCGCGCAGTGTGCCAGCGGTGCCAGGTCGCCGGAGGCGCCGAGCGAGCCGTGTTCCGGCACCCACGGCGTGATGTCGTGGTTGAGCAGGTCGACCAGGCCCTGGGCCAGGATCGGCCGGACCCCGGAGCGGCCCAGCGCCAGCGACCGGACCCGCAGCAGCATCATTGCCCGCACCACCTCCCGCGGCATGGGCGCACCGATGCCGGCGGCGTGCGAGCGGATCAGTGCGTGCTGGAGTTCGGCCCGGCGCGACGGCTCGATCGACGTGTTGGCGAGCGCACCGAAGCCGGTGGACACGCCGTAAACGGGCCGGCCGGACGCCTCGATGCCGTCGACGATGGCCCGGCTCGTGGCCATCGCCTCCAGCGCCTCGGGGGAGATCTCGACGTGAGCGTCGGCGCGGGCGACGGCGATCACGTCCGCGGCGGAGATACCTGTGGATTGGACGGTGACGATCATTGCAGCACCCCGTTGTGCAGGACGGAACGGATCAGGGGGACGCCCGGCCGGTAGGCCAGGTGCAGGTGGGAAGGCGCGTCGAGGACGATCAGGTCGGCGCGGGCGCCGATCGAGACCCGGCCCAGGTCGGTGCGGCGCAGGGCGGTCGCGCCCCCCACGGTCGCTGCCGCGACCGCTTCGCTCGGGGTCAGACCCATCTCGCGTACGGCCAGCGCGATACAGAACGGCATGGACGACGTGTACGACGACCCCGGGTTGCAGTCGGTGGCGAGCGCCACGCTGACTCCGGCGTCCAGGAGCCGCCGCGCGTCCGGATACGGCGACCGGGTGGAGAACTCGGCGCCGGGCAGGAGCGTGGCGACGGTGTCGGACGAGGCGAGCGCGTCCACGTCGGCGTCGTCGAGGTGGGTGCAGTGGTCGGCGCTGGCCGCACCGAGTTCGACCGCGAGCCGCACGCCGGGCCCGTGACCGAGCTGGTTGGCGTGCAACCGCAGACCGAGCCCGCGCTTGGCGCCGGCCGTGAGGATGGCGCGGGCCTGCTCGCCGTCGAAGGCGCCGCGTTCACAGAACACGTCGACCCATCGGGCGTGCGGGGCGGCGGCCTCCAGCATCTCGCCGCAGACCAGGTCCACGTAGTCGTCGGGCCGATCCGAATACTCGCCGGGCACGACGTGCGCCCCGAGGAAGGTGGTCTCCTCGACGATCTCGGCGGCGATCCGCAGGGACCGGGCCTCTTCGGCGACGCTCAGGCCGTACCCCGATTTGATCTCGATCGTGGTCGTGCCCTGCCGCAGCGCCTCGCCCACCAGGCGCCGCGCATTGCGGCGCAGCTCCTCGTCGGAGGCGGCCCGCGTCGCGGCGACCGTGGTCCGGATGCCGCCGCCCGTGTAGGGCTGACCGGCCATCCGCGCCCCGAACTCGGCCGCCCGGTCGCCCGCGAAGATCAGGTGGGCGTGGCTGTCGACGAAGCCGGGCAGCACGGCCGCCCCGTCGGCGTCGAGCAGCGAGTCGGCGTCGGGCGCGGTCGAGGCGGGCCCGATCCAGGCGATCCGGTCGTCGTCGACGACGAGCGCCACGTCGTGCACGATCCCGAGTCCGGGATCGTTCGTGAACAGCTCACCGATGTTGGTGACAAGGAGGCTCATGACAGGACCTTCGCCAGTTCGCGGGGAACGTCGACCAGGGTGTGCCGGCCGTCGGCGACGATCCGCCGGCCGCCGGAGATGACATGTGTGACGTCGGCGCCGGTGGCCGCGAAAACGGCCTGGCCGGGGTGTACGCCGATGGTCCGCACGCTGGAGAGCGACACCGCGACCAGGTCGGCGCGCTTGCCGACGGCGATCGCACCGGCGTCGTCCCAGCCCAGGGCGGCGTGGTTGGCCGCCGCCGCGACGAGCGAGGCGGCCGGGAAGTGGCCGCGGGTCTCGCTGGCCAGCCGCTCGTTCATCTCCAGGCCGCGGAGTTCCTCGAACGGGTCGATCACCGCGTTGCTGTCGCTGCCCAGGCTGAGCGGGGAGCCCGCGTCGGCGAGCCGCCGGGCCGGTCCGATGCCGTCGGCCAGGTCGCGTTCGGTGGTCGGGCAGAAGCACACCCCGGTACGGCTGTCGCCGAGCAGTTTCACGTCACCGTCGGTGAGGTGGGTGGCGTGTACGGCGGTCGTGCCGGGCCCGAGAATGCCGTGTCGTTCGAGCAGCTCGGCAGGGGTGCAGCCGTGCACGGCCCGGCACTGCTCGTTCTCGGCGCGCTGTTCCGAGAGGTGTACGTGCAGCGGGTCACGGCCGGCCAGCGCCGCGAGCTGGCCGGCGGGCACCGCGCGTACCGAATGAATGGCAGCTCCTACTACGGCGTGCGGTGCCGCGCGCAGCGACGCCACCCGGTCGGCCCAGCGCAGCACGTCGCCGTCACCGAACCGTTCCTGCACGCCCTGCAGCGGTGCCCCGTCGACGCCGGCGGTCAGGTAGACCGCGTCCAGCAGCGTGATGCGGATACCGGCCTCGTCGGCGGCCTGGATGAGCGCCGCGCCCATCGCGTTCGGGTCGTCGTACCGGACGCCGCCGGGCGCGTGGTGCAGGTAGTGGAACTCGCCGACGCAGGTGATCCCGGCCAGCGCCATCTCGGCGTAGACGGCCCGCGCCAGCGCCTGGTACCCGTCGGGGTCGAGGGTCGCCGCTTTTTCGTACATCTGGTCGCGCCACGTCCAGAAGCTGCCCCGCCCGCTGTGCGTACGGCCGCGCAGCGCCCGGTGGAAGGCGTGCGAGTGCGCGTTCGCCAGTCCGGGCAGCACCAGCCCCGGCAGCGACTCGCCGTCGGCCGGAGCATCCGGAATGATCGCCGCGAACCGCCCGTTCTCGATCTCGATCCGAACATTCTCGGCGATTTCGCCGGAGGAAGCGGTCACGCCGGGAGAGCCGGGAGAGCCGGGAGAGCCGGGAGAAGAGGAGAGCCAGGCGTGCCGCGCGTGGAAGACGGACCTCATGTGAGGTCCTCCAGCACCTTGGCCAGGGCTTCGATCCCGGCCTCGCAGTCGGCGTCGGAGGCGTGCTCGGCGGGGGAGTGCGAGACGCCGGTCGGGTTGCGGACGAACAGCATCGCGGTCGGCACGTGCGCGGACATCACCCCCGCGTCGTGACCGGCCCCGGTCGGCAGGATCGGCGCGTCACCGAGCAGGCTCGAGATCCGCCGGGCCAGCTCCTCGTGGAAGGCGACCTCCCCGGTCACCGACTCGGCGGTCACGGCCAGCGCGGTGCCGTCGCGGCCGGCTCGCTCGGTGGATTTACGCACGATCTCGTCGACGACCCGATCGAGGGTGGCGGTGTCCGCCGCCCGCGCGTCGAGCCAGCCGCGGACCAGCGACGGGATGGCGTTGGTGGCGTTCGGCTCGACCTGGACGCGTCCCATGGTGGCGTGCGCGCCGCTCAGCCGGGCCTCCTTGTTGGCGGCCAGCACGGTGAACGCGAACGTCAGCATCGGGTCACGCCGGTCGGTCATCCGGGTCGTGCCCGCGTGGTCGCCGACGCCGGTGAAGTCCATCCGCCAGCGGCCGTGCGGCCAGATCGCGCTCGCCACCCCGACCGGCGTCTCCAGTGCGCGGCCCTGCTCGATATGCAGCTCCACGAGCGCGGCGATTTGTTCGATTCGCGGCTCGGGGCCGGCCGGCCGCGCACCCAGTGCTTCCTCGAACGAGATCCCGTCCCGGTCCCTGAGCGCGGCGGCCTGGTCTGGCTTGATGAAACCGGTCAAAAGCCTGGATCCGAGGCAGGGTACGCCGAAACGACCGCCCTCTTCCTCAACGAAGGCCGCGATACCGATCCTCCGGCTTTTCTCAAGACGATCCGCCGCCAGAAAGGCACTCACGATGCCCAGCGGCCCGTCGTAACCGCCCCCGTGCGGCACTGAGTCGAAATGCGACCCGGTCAGCACGGTCCCCGGCGCCCACGGCTCACCCCGCCAAGCGAACAGGTTGCCGTTGCCGTCCTCGGTCACGAGCATGTCCCGCGCCGACGCCTGCGCCCGGAACCAGTCCCGCAGCGTCAGCTCCGGCTCGGTCAGGGCGAACCGCAGGTAGCCCCCGCTGTCCGCCCGCCCGATCGGTGCGATCTCGGCCCACAGCTTGGCGAACTCGGTCATGCCCGCATCGAGAGTCATCGGTTCATCGGGATCTGGACGCCGCCGGCCGAGTGCGACTCGTACCCGGCGTCGACGTGCCGCAGCACACCCATCGCCGGGTCGTTGGTGAGCACCCGCTCGATCTTCTGCCCGGCCAGCGCCGTCCCGTCGGCCACACACACCTGGCCGGCGTGGATGCTGCGCCCGATGCCCACCCCGCCACCGTGGTGGATCGACACCCAGCTCGCCCCGGACGCGGTGTTGACCAGCGCGTTCAGCAGCGGCCAGTCGGCGATCGCATCGGAGCCGTCGAGCATCGCCTCGGTCTCCCGGTACGGCGACGCCACCGAACCGGCGTCCAGATGGTCCCGGCCGATCACGATCGGCGCGGACACCTCCCCACGCGCCACCATGTCGTTGAACCGGACCCCGGCCTTGTCCCGCTCGCCGTACCCGAGCCAGCAGATCCGCGACGGCAGGCCCTGGAACGCGACCCGCTCCCCGGCCATCCGGATCCACCGGGCCAGCGGCTCGTTCTCCGGGAACAGGTCGAGCACGGCCCGGTCGGTGGCGGCGATGTCGGCCGGATCACCGGAGAGCGCGGCCCACCGGAACGGGCCCTTGCCTTCGGCGAAGAGAGGGCGGATGTACGCCGGGACGAACCCCGGGAAGTCGAACGCCCGCTCGTAGCCGGCCAGTTTCGCCTCGCCACGGATCGAATTGCCGTAGTCGAACACCTCGGCGCCCGCGTCCTGGAACCCGACCATCGCCTCGACCTGCCGGGCCATGCTGTCGCGGGACCGGTCGGTGAACTCCTCCGGCTTGGTCCGCGCGTACTCGGCCATGTCGTCCAGTTCGACGCCGACCGGCAGGTAGCTGAGCGGGTCGTGCGCGCTGGTCTGGTCGGTGACGATGTCGATCGCGACGCCGCGGCGCAGCAGCTCCGGGAAGACCTCGGCCGCGTTGCCGACCACACCGATGGAGATCGCCGACCGGTCGGACTTCGCCTGGAGCGCCCGCGCGACGGCGTCGTCGAGGTCGGCGGCGATCACGTCGAGGTAGCGGGTGTCGACGCGGCGCTGCAGCCGGGTCCGGTCCACGTCCACGATCAGGCAGACGCCGCCGTTCATCGTCACAGCCAGCGGCTGCGCGCCGCCCATGCCGCCGCAGCCGCCGGTCAGAGTCAGGGTTCCGGCCAGGTCACCGCCGTACTTCTTCGCGGCCACCGCGGCGAACGTCTCGTAGGTGCCCTGCAGGATGCCCTGCGTGCCGATGTAGATCCACGAACCGGCCGTCATCTGGCCGTACATGGTCAGTCCCAGCTGCTCCAGCCGCCGGAACTCCGGCCAGGTCGCCCAGTCGCCGACCAGGTTCGAGTTAGCGATCAGCACGCGCGGCGCCCACTCGTGGGTGCGCAGCACACCGACCGGCTTGCCGGACTGCACCAGCAGCGTCTCGTCGTCCTTCAGCTCGTCCAGCTCGCGCACGATCGCGTGGAACGACCGCCAGTCCCGCGCCGCCTTGCCCGTCCCGCCGTAGACCACCAGGTCCTGCGGCCGCTCGGCCACGTCCGGGTCCAGGTTGTTCATCAGCATCCGCTTGGCGGCCTCCTGCGGCCACCCCTTCGCGGTGTACGCCGTACCGCGCGGCGCCCGGATCTCCGACATCGTTCCTCCCTCAGGCCATGAAAATGTGCCGGCGGGCGGCGGTGGCCTCGAACTCCTCGAGACGCCGCTGCACCGGTTCCGGGGCCGCGTCACACATCGCCTGCAGCAGCACCATGGCCATCGCCATCGGGCCGGTGTGCAGGTCGAAGACGAGCTGTGTACCCACCGCGGCGGGCAGCACCACGTCGGCGTGCTCGGCCACCGGGCTGACCGCCGAGTCGGTGATCGCGACCACCGACAGGCCGGCCGCCTTCGCCTCGCGGACGGCCTCCACCGACTCGCGCGGATAACGGGGGAGCACGATGGCCAGCATCGCACCGGCGCCGTCCGCGTGGGCCTGATCGAGCCGGTCCAGCAGACTCGTCCCGCCACCGTCGAGCACCCGCACGTCCGGGAACACCTTGGCGGCGAAATACCCGAAGTACGCCGCGAGCGGAGCCGCGGCGCGCAGGCCCAGGACCGGAAGCGGGCGACCGCCGCTCAACAGCGCGGCGGCCCGGCGTACCGCATCAAGATCTTGAAGTTGATCCTCGAGGCGCCGCAGGTGCTCCGTTTCACCGTGCACCGCACTCTGCATCGCGTTCTGTTCGGCCGGCTCGGCCGGCGCGTCCGCGGTGAGCGCCCGCAGCTCCCGCCGCAGCGCCGGATAGCCCGCGTAGCCGAGCGCCATCGCGAACCGCGTCACCGACGGCTGGCTCACCCCCGCCAGCTCGGCCACCTCGGCGGCGGACAGATAGGCCGCCTTCGCCGCGTGTTCGACCAGGCTGTGCGCGATGCGCCGCTGCGTGGGGGTGAGGCGCGCGCCCTGAAAGAGATCCAGGACGTGGCCGGCCGCTTTGACCGCTCCGTCATTCACTACAGCAGCTTATGCATAAAATCTTTCAGAAAGCCAGCATGCCATCTCTGCGGGCTATCGGGCCACCACCTCGTGATGGGTCACCGTAGTCTCCCGGTCGAGCAGGAAATCGTCGTCCTCCGGATAGAACACCGCCCGCCCGATGTCGTCACCGGCGAAACCGCGAATCACCTCCAGCGATTCCCACCAGCTCAGAGTCGTCACCTCGGCCCGGCCGTCACCCAGATCCCGGGTCCACATCTGCGCACCCAGGTTCCCCGGCGTCGCCCGGTAACCGGCCAGCCCCGTCCGCTCGATGTACGCCACGTACTCCGCGACCCGATCGGTCGCCACCCAGCCTCGCCACATCCTCGCGATCATCCGTCCAGGCTAGGTCCGTACACAGCAGACGGCCCGGACCAAAGAGGTCCGGGCCGTCGGGAAGTCGGCTGTGGAATCAGGCCACGCCGGCCACGCGCTGCGCGTTCACCGCGCGTACCTGCGCCGGAATGGTGAACAGGTCGATCAGCACGCCGATGCCGAACACGCCGACCGTCAGCAGGTACAGAATGCCGCGGCCGGTCTTGCCCAGGTAGAACTGGTGCACGCCCAGCCAGCCGAAGAAGAACCACAGCAGATAGGTGACGCCGGTCTGCTTCAGGGCCACGCCGTGGGCCGTCTGGGTCATATGAACTCTCCTGAGGAGCGCAATTGATCAAGTGGAGGGCGTGAGCGTAGTCGATCGTCAGTGCCAGCCGATACCCCGTGTGCAACGCTTACCGGATGCGGATCACCTCGCTGCACACCTACCCGGTCAAGGGCTGCCACCGCCTCGACCACAGCGAGGTCACGGTCGAGCCGTGGGGCCTCACCGGCGACCGCCGCTGGATGATCGTCGACTCCGACGGCATCGGCATCACCCAGCGCGAAGCCACCGGACTCACCCGCCTCACCGCCCGGCCACGCCCCGGTGGCCTCCGCCTCAGCGCCCCGGGAATGTCCGAGATAGATCTGCCCGAGCCGGTAGACGGCCCCGAGATCCAGGTACGGATCTTCCGCTCCTTCGGACCGTTGCCCGTCCGCATCGCCGACACCGCCTGGGTGTCCGCCCTCCTCGGCCGCGACGCACGCCTGATCTGGCAGCCCGATCCCACCACCCGCCCCATCAGCGGAACCCGGCGGCCCGACGACGGCGGCAACCTCGCCGACGGCTACCCGGTCTCCCTCGCCGGCGCCGCCTCCCTCGACGCCGTCAACGACTGGCTCGCCGAAAGCGGCGACGAACCCGTACCCATCCACCGCTTCCGCCCCAACCTCGTCCTCACCGGCGCACCCGCCTGGGCCGAGGACGACTGGCTCGGCCACCGCCTCCGCATCGGCGACGTCACCTTCCACGTCGCCCAGCCCTGCGGCCGATGCCTCGTCACCACCATCGACCAGGAGACCGGCGAGACCGGCCGCCAGCCGCTGCACGTCCTCGGCCGTCACCGCCGAATCGGCAACAAGCTCCTGTTCGCCGTCAACCTGCTCCCCGAACTGCCCGCCGGCCAGAACGCCCGCATCCGCATCGACGACCCCGTCACCCTCCTGGACCACACGCAGGAGTGACAGCGCCTTAGGAGTGTCTTAGAAGATTTGCCCCCGGCGACCCCCGGCGAGCAGGATGCCAGGTCGTGAGTGCTCATCGACCCCGCTTCAGTGTCCGATGGCTCGCCGCCGGCGGCGCCGCCGTCATCGCCGGCATCCTCGGCGTCGCCATGCTCCTGCACGACAGCGGGGCGGCCTGCGCCGCGCCACCGAGCACCACCCAGAAAACCGGCAAGGCCACCTTCTACGACCTGGCCGGAACTTCCGGCAACTGCTCGTTCGAGGTTCCCGCCGACGACCTCTACGTCGCCCTCGGCCCGTCGCAGTACTCGTCAGGCGCTTCCTGCGGCGCCTACCTCGACGTCACCGGCCCCAAGGGCAAGGTCCGCGTCAAGGTCTTCGACTCCTGCCCCGAATGCCCCGCCGGCCACCTCGATCTGAGCCGTACCGCGTTCAAGAAGATCGGCAACGAGATCGACGGCATCATCCCGATCAAGTACAAGCTGGTCACCAACCCCGCCACCCCCGCGCCCATCAGCGTGCGCATCAAGGAGGGCGCGTCGCGGTACTGGTTCGCGGCCCGCATCGACAACCACGCGAACCTGCTCTCCTCCGTGAAGGTGGCCAGCGGCAGCGGCAGCTTCAAGACCGCCAACCGCACCGACTACAACTACTGGCTCATCGACGCCGGTGCGGGCCCGGGACCTTACAAGATCAAAATCACCGATGTGTACGGCAACACGACCACCGTCACCGGCATCAAGATGTCCCCCGGCACCGTCCAGAAGACCGGCACCCGCATGACCGGCGGCTCCACGACCGTCACCACCACCCAGAAGGCCAAGAACCCCGCCGCCAAGCCCAGCACCTCTGCCGCCGCCAAGGCCAAGCCCTCCGCGCCGTCCCCCTCGGCCTCCACGGCGGCCCCACTGACCGAGTCGACCACCGCGGCCACCGCCGACACCCCGGCCGATCAGCCTGCCGTCGACCTGGCCGCCGCCGAACCGGCCGCCCCCTCCTGCTGACGCCGACCCGCCATCGCGTGTGGTGAGTTGCGGTTCGTGGGTTGGCGTAGGTCACCACGTAGGCGGGTTCGCGCCTGCGTGTGGTGAGTTGCGGTTCGCGGATGGGTGTAGGTCGCCACGCAGCCGGGTTCGCGCCTGCGTGTGGTGAGTTGCGGTTCGCGGGTGGGTGTAGGTCGCCACGCAGCCGGGTTCGCGCCTGCGTGTGGTGAGTTGCGGTTCGTGGGTGGGCGTAGGTCGCCACGCAGCCGGGTTCGCGCCTGCGTGTGGTGAGTTGCGGTTCGCGGGTGGGCGTAGGTCGCCACGCAAGAGTGCGCCCCGCTGGATGTGGTGATCTGTGCCCGTATGCGGGCCGCAAGTCACCACGCTCGAGGGTGAAGAGTGTGGTGCGGAAGAGGGGATTCGAACCCCTACGCCCTCTCGGACACCGGGACCTAAACCCGGCGCGGCTGCCGTTACGCCACTTCCGCCCGTTTGCCCGTCGGGGCAACTCGTTGGCAGCAGTCTAAACGGTCGGTGCCTTTGATGGTCTCTCGGTGGCCGTCGATTGCCCCTGCCGGGTTGCGGGTGTGCGCAAGGAGAGCCGGAAACCGTGCACGGCGGCCGCCTTGCGGGTTGGTACCGCATGACGGCCGCCGTGAGATCCGGGATTCGCCGGGCCGGAAAGGATTGCGAATCGTCCTCACCATCGGCCGGTGTCGCCCGGAGTTAGGGCTTTTCCGCTGACTTTTCCGATCAGCGGGACGGGAACTCAGTCGAGACCGAGGTCGCGGCGCAGTTTGGCGACGTGCCCGGTGGCCTTGACGTTGTAGAGGGCGCGCTCGATGACGCCCTTCTCGTCGATGACGAAGGTGGAGCGGATCACGCCGGTGACGGTCTTGCCGTACAGCTGCTTCTCGCCGAAGGCGCCGTAGGTCGTGAGTGTGCTCTTGTCCTCGTCGCTGACCAGCGGGAACGTGATGGCGTCGTGCTCGCGGAACTTGGCGAGCTTGGCCGGCTTGTCGGGGGAGATGCCGACGACCTCGTATCCGGCGGCCTGCAGTGAGGCGAGCGAGTCGCGGAAGTCGCAGGCCTGCTTGGTGCAGCCGGGCGTCATGGCGGCCGGGTATGCGTACAGCACGACCTTGCGCCCGCGCAGGTCGGAGAGGGTGAGGCTGTCGCCGGTGTCGGTGGGCAGGGTGAAGTCGGGCGCGGCGTCGCCGGCGCTGAGACGCACGTTGTCTGTCATGGAACCGACCCTAGTGCGGATCAGCCGGGAATCCGTTGCGCGCTCCACAGGCGTCGTGCCGCGGTGAGGTCGCGGGGCCATTCCTCGCCGCGCCTGGTGAAGGTGCGTTCGGTGATCTCGTAGTCGCCGACGAGGCGGTGGAATTCGCTGAGCACGTCCTCTTCGCGGAACGGTTTGCAGGAGAAGATGTTGACGAAGATCTCCCGTAGGTGTGGGTACGTGTGCATGGCGGCGTGCGATTCGGCGAGGATGACGACGGCGGATTTCCCCGCTTTCTGGGGCGGGCCGTGCTCGGTGGCGACCAGGGGCCCGGCGATGACGGTCATGCCGATGCGGGTGACCAGGTCGCGCATGAAGCGGGTGAGGGCGGCGTCGTCGTCGAGGAGCCTGGTGTCGGCTATCCCGGAGAGCCGGAGGGTGAGTTCGTCGCCGTAATGGTCCATCGCTCCTCCTCGAACAATTGCAATGACTGAACGTTAGCAATTGGTGACGATGCGTGGCCGGGGTCGGCTGTGCCAATTATTGACACCTGTGGAATCCGTTTCCGTGGCCATTCCGGTGGGGCGGAAGTGAATCCCGGAATGCCGGTCGGGAACGGAAACGGCACCATTCGGCAGGACGTTCTGCGCACCGAGTACCAGCCTCCGCGTGATTCTCCCGGCCCGGACCGGGATGGCACGGTCGCACCGTGCGGAAGTACGCTGCGCGGCACAGGCGTCGAGAGTGGAGATCAGCGCGATGAGCGAGGCTACGGACCCCACGACCCAGGCGGGCACCACCACCGTCTCCAGCGAGGTCGTCGAGAAGATCACCGTTGCGGCAGCGAAGGCCGTGCCGGGTGTCGCGGAGCTGGGCGGTGACGTGGCCCGCTTCTTCAACAGCGTTCTCGACAAGGTCGGCCTCGACACGGTCGGCGACGCGAGCCGCGGCGTGTCGGCGAAGGTGACCGGCAGCGATGTGACGGTCAGCGTGGTGCTGGTCCTGGAGGCCGGCCGGGTGGTGGCCGAGGTCACCGCCGCGGTCCAGCAGGCGGTCACCGCGGCCCTTCAGGGTTACGGCCTGAACGTGCTGGCCGTCAACGTGAACGTGGACGACATCGCGGGAGTCTGAAGAGAATTTCAGGCCGGAACGGGGTCGGGCAGGGCGGCGCGGAGCCGGAGAACTCCGGTGACCGCCAGGCCGCTGCCCACTCCGACGGCGACCGCGACCGCGGCCCGGGGGAACCATCCGGGGCCGGCGGAGGGGACCACGGAGGCGAAGAACACGTCGGCGCCTCCGAATCCGGCGAAGGCGGCCAGCACGAACCCGGCCAGCGTCAGATAGAACGGCGGGTGGCGCCAGGCGGCCGCGCAGGCGAGCAGCGCCGCCAGAATCGGGACGCCGGCCCAGCCCGCGCCGTCCAGGGCGCTCGTCACCACGTACGCCATGGTCATGAGGCCGCCGAAGAGCGCGAGCGGACCGGCCGACCGGGACCACCGCCGTGCGAGAAAGACGACGGCGAGGCCCAGCAGCGCCGCGCCGGACCACCAGGCCCAGGCCGCCGGGGGCGGCTCGTAGTCGAGCGTGCCCTGGATCTCGAACGTGCGCACCTGGTCGCGCAGCGGCACGCTCCATTCGCGGAGGCGGTGCGGCCGGTCGGGTGCGGCGGTGACTTCGGCGGGCAGGGCGGCCTCGGTCCATCGGGTGCGCTGGTCGTGCCAGCGGACCCCGGTGTCGCCGGAGATCTTGCGCCAGGTGGGCGCGGTGGTCGGATCGGCGGCGGGTGGGACGGTGGCCTCGCCGGTCAGGGTCTCATTGAGGTACGTCGCGGGCGAGGCGGTGTTCTCGTAGGTGCCGTCCGGACGTACCTCGAGATAGGGCTCGCCGGAGTAGCCGAGGATCTCGACGGCCCGTCCGCTGTCGTTGCGCAGTTCGAGGCGCGCGCCGCCCTCGACGACCCGGACGGTGACGCCGTCCATCGGGTTGCTTAGCCCGGTGACGGTAACCCGGTAGTCGCTGACCGAGGTGGTGTCCCCGGCGTGCGCGAACGCGGGGGTGGCCGGCACGAGGATCGCGCCGGCCACCGCGAGGAGCGCGTTGAGGAGCCGTCTCACCCGGTGGCCTTTTCGATGGCCTGGGTGACGGTCTCGGCCGTGGGATCGGTGACCTGCTCGCCGTTCACCGTGATGGTCGGTGTGCCGCTGAAGCCCTTCGCGGAGAACTTCTCGGTGACCTGTGTCGCCCATGCCTTGTACGTTCCCTCGTTGACCGCGTCGACGAAAGTGGCGTCGGTCAGCCCGGCCGAGGCGGCCAGCTCGATCATCTTCGCGTCGGTGAGGCCGGTGGTGTTCTCCTCGGGCCGGTTGGCGTAGAGGGCGTCGTGGAACTCGGTGAACTTGCCGGCCTGTCCGGCGGCCGCGGATGCGGCGGCGGCCCGGGTGGAGTACTCGGCGCCCTTCGAGAACCGGTCCAGGATCGCCACGGGATGGAATCGTAGGGTGATCCGGCCCTCGCCGGCGAGCTGCTTGAGGGCAGGCCCGGTGGTCTGCTCGAAGTTGCCGCACGCCGGGCACATGAAGTCCTCGTAGACGTCGACCGTGACCGGTCCGCTGCCGACGGCGAACGCTGAGCCGTCGTCGACGGCCGCGCTCGGGACGACGAGTTCGCCCTCGTCCTGCCCGGTAAGGGTGGTGTAGCCGATCAGGCCGGCCACGAAGAGGACCAGGACCACCGCCACGGAGGTCCACAGCGTCACGGCGCGGCGCCGTTCGGCCGCCTTCTGGTCGGCGACGACCTGCCGCGCCAGGGCGGCGCGGTCCTTGCCCTTGCTCATCGTTCCCCCAGGAGAAGACCGTCGAGTGAGAACCGGGTCCGGGGCCGCCACACCAGGAGTCCGGAGAGTGCCACGAACACCACGTCACGCAGGATGTCGACGCCGTACGCGGTGGTCTCGCCGGCGCCCAGTTCGCCGCCGTCGCTGAAGCAGCCGCAGTCGATCCGCAGTCCCTCGGCCCACGCCCAGGAGATGCCGGCGATGAAGATCACCATGAGGATCGCGGAGATGGCGGCGGTCAGCCGGGTCGCGAGGCCGGACAGCAGGAGCAGTCCGATCGCGATCTCCAGGAACGGCTGAACGGCCCCGACGACCTTGGCGGTGTCGTAGGACATCAGCTGATAGGCGTTGACGGCGCGGGCTGACGCGGCGAGGTCACCGACCTTGAGGCCGCCGGCGATCAGCCAGACCGCGGCCAGGCCGAGCCGGGCCACCGTGGAGATCCACGGCCAGGCGGCCGGCATCCGGCTCTGCCGTGCGGTTTCCATGGTCACACCTTGTTGGTCGGCGTCCGTCGTGTTCCGGTTCCCGACAATTCTGACTCGTGGGTGTGAGGAGGAAAGGGCCGGAAGTCCTAACTCGCCCGGGCCTGTGCCACCGCGGTGATGAGTTCGTCGCGGGCACGGGCCACCCGGGAGCGGATCGTGCCGACCGGGACCTCCTCGACCTCGGCGGCCTCCGCGTAAGACAGCCCGAGCACCTGGGTCAGCAGGAACGCGGTGCGCCGCTCCTCACTGAGCCGGCCGAGCAGGTCGGCGCTGCTGAGCCGATGTGCCGGATCGGGAACGGGCGCCTCGGTGAGGGCCTGCACGGCGAGCCGGGTGTCGAGCCGCCGGCGGCGCACCACCGAGCGCAGGTGGTCGGCGCAGGTGCGACGGGCGATGCCGAGCAGCCAGGTGCGTACGCTCGAGCGTCCCGCGAAGGTGTCGAGTGCCCGGAACGCCCGCAGGAAGGTCTCCTGGGTCAGGTCGTCGGCAGCGCCCGGGTCGACCAGCGCGGCGGTGAACCGCCAGACCTCCGTCTGGGTGGCGCGCACGAACGCGGCCTGTGCCGCCCGGTCACCGTCGCGGGCCGCCAAGGCCAGTGCGGTGGTCTCGTCCGTTTCTCCGTCACCTGCCGTCACGAGGCGTTATGGTACGCGCTCAGCCGCCTCGATCGAGGATCTGGAACCATGGCGGGATGCCAGTCATGACCGTGGACCGCCGCCGGGTGACAACTGTGCTGGTCGCGCTGCTGTTCGGAGTTTTCGGGTCGCTGCTGACCTCGGCTCCTGCCAGTGCACACGCCGCCCTGACGGCCAGCGACCCGGCCAACGGCTCGGTGGTGCCGGACGCCCCGAACCGGGTGACCCTGACCTTCAGCGAGTCGGTCCAGCTCATCGCCGGCAAGATTCGCGTGCTGGCGCCCGACGGCTCCCGTGCCGATCAGGGCGAGCCGACGGTCAGCGGCTCCGAGGTGACGATCCCGCTGCGCACCGGCGGCGGTCGCGGGACCTACCTGGTCAGCTACCGGGTCACCTCGGCGGACAGCCACCCGGTGGCCGGCACGATCACGTACTCGGTCGGTGCGGCGTCGACGCCGCCGTCGGCGGACTCCGAGGCCGACGTCACGGTCGACCCGGTGGTCAAGGCGCTGATCCCGGTCGGAAAATATCTGGGGTACGCCGGACTCATCCTCCTGGTCGGCCCGGTGCTGGTCCTGGCGCTGCTGTGGCCGCACCGGCTGGACCGGCGCGGACCCGGCCGGCTGATCTGGACCGGCATCGGACTGGTCGTCGGCAGCACCCTGCTCGGGCTGTGGCTGCAGGCGCCGTACACGCTCGGCTCCGGCCTGTTCGACGTGACCGTGGACGACATCCGGACGGTGCTCGGCAGCACCTTCGGGGCGGTCATGCTGGTCCGTCTCGGCGTGGTCACGGCCGCCGCCTTCCTGCTGCGCCCGCTGCTCACCGGTCCCGGCGGCGGCGAGTCACGGCTCGACCTGGCGCTGCTCGGCGTGCTGGGCGTGGCGGCCCTGGCGACGTGGCCGCTGACCGGTCACCCGACGGCCTCCCCGGTGGCCGGGGTGTCGGTCGTGATCGATGCCCTGCACCTGGGCGCGGTGGCCGTCTGGGTGGGTGGTCTGGTGATGCTGCTCGGCTTCCTGCTGCCCCGCGCCAACGGCCGCGAACTCGGCGCGATCCTGCCGATCTGGTCGCGCTGGGCGATGGCCGCGGTCGGCGCGCTGATCTTCGCGGGCGTGGTGCAGTCGCTGATCGAGGTGTCCAACATCGATGGCCTGATCAACAGCACGTACGGCCGGATGATCCTCGCCAAGATCGGTCTCGCGGCCGTGGTGATCGGCATCGCGGCCTTCTCCCGCAAGCTGGTCAACTCGCGTGCGGCCGAGGATTCGCCCGGCCCGCTGCGCAAGATCGTGATGGCCGAGCTGGCGATCATCGCGGTGATCCTCGGGGTGACGTCGTTCCTGGTCCAGGAGCCGCCGCCGAGGACCGTGCAGGCCGCCGAGGTCGGCACCAGCACCCCGAGCACGATCTCCGAGACGCTCACCAGCCAGAACATGTCGCTGCAGGTCAGCGTCTTCCCGGCCAAGGTCGGAAACAATTCGATTCATCTGTACGCCTACACGCTCGACAGCAAGCCGCTGCCGGTCGTCGAGTGGAAGGCGACCGCGTCGCTGCCGGCCAAGGGCATCGAGGCGATCGAGATCCCGCTGCTGCGGATCACCGACTTCCACGCCATCGGTGACATCGCGCTGCCGCAGGCGGGGGAGTGGACGTTCAAGTTCACCGCCCGGACGACCGAGATCGATCAGAGCAACCTGACCATGACCGCCAAGATCTCCTGACGTACGACCGCGTTTCATATCTATCGGGGGCACGCGTGCCCATTTGACCACTTTGGGGTTATTTGCATCTGTATGGTCTCCGCAGTACCGCCCGGGAAGGGGGAGACACAGATGCGGGTGTTCCGCACGATCCTCGGCATGTTGTTACTGACCACCGGACTGCCGGCACTGCTGGCCGGTGGCGGCCTCTGGGCGGTCATGCAGCACCGCGATCCCGGCGGCGCGTTCAGTGGCGAGCTGCAACGGCTCACCGTCCCCGGGTACGCCGTGATCGTCCCCGACATCGACCAGTTGCTGCGCGACGACGTGCCGTTCGCCCGTATCGGCGACACTCAGCTGCGGCTCTCCGCCGCCACCGTCGAGGGCCGGGCCTTCCTCGGCCTCGCCCCCTCCGACGAGGTCGCGCGTTACCTGACCGGGGTCCCGTTCAGCCAGATCGACGCCGTCGACATCGGCACCGGCGCCCTGCCCGTCACCACGACCCGTGCTGGTGGACGCCAGGCGCCCGCCGGACCACCCGGACAACAGGGATTCTGGACCGCCAGCGGCGTCGGCCAGATCAGCCTCACCCCCGCTGAGCTGGGCGATCGCCCGTACAGCCTGGTATTGATGAATGCTGACGGCGGCCCCGTCATGCGCCTCGCCACCATCGCCGAGATCCGCCCCGGCTGGCTCGGCCCCAGCACCTGGGGGCTGCTCACCCTCGGCACCCTGCTGGTCATGCTCGGCGTGACCGTACTGGTCTGGCCCGGCCGCCGCCGCGAGGTCGTCTACGTCGTCGAACCCAGCCAGGTCCCCGAACTCATGCACGCCATCGGCGCCCCGCTCCCGCTCCCCGGCGGCCTCGCCTACTTCGCGGGCGGCCGCTCCGGTGGCGCACACCGCCCCCGAACCCTCGCCGACTCCCGCCCCCGGCCTCCGGCGCTGCCGCAGTTCGCCTGGCCACCCAACGCGCCGGAGCTCCCTTCCGGCCGGGCGGTCCCGCTCAACGCCGCAACCCTCACCAACCCCCTTCCCAGCGGTACGCCCACCGACGTCCCGTTCGACGCGACACCCGCCCGGGCCGCGACCCTGACCCATGCGGCCGACGGCGTCTCCGCCGGGCCGGTGTCCGGTTCCCCGGCCGCCAGCGGATCCGCCGCGATCGCCGCCTCCGGTTTTCCCGGTCCTGCCGGTTCCCCCGGTTCGCTCGCGAGCCCGGCCGCTTCCGCCAGTCCCGCCGATTCCGTTGGGGCTCCCGCGGGTTCTGTTGGGGCTTCCGCGGGTTCCGCCGCGGGTCCTGTCGGTTCCGTGGGTCCTACCGGTTCCGCGGGTCCAGCCGGTTCCGCTGCCGGTCGCGTGGGTGCGGCCGCCGGGTTCGCCGCGGGTTCGGCCTTCACCGGAGGCTCGGCCGCCGCCCTCACCGGAGGCTCTGCTGCCGCGCTCGCTGGAGGCTCGGCCGCCGCCTTCGCTGGAGGCTCGGCCCCCGCCGGACCGGCAGGTGCGCACACTCCGGCCCCGGGCCAGCCGCTCAACCTGCTCGGCGACACCCCGGCCATCGCCGGACTGCAGCCCGGCACCGTCCCGTCCCGCCGCGGCGAGCGCCGCCCCACCGCCGCTGATCTGCCGCAGTTCCAGGCCACAGCGGTCGGCGCCTGGGTGGCCGCGACCGCGCCCGAACGCGCCCGCCAGACCGAAGCCCGGGCCGCCGCCCGCCTCGCCGAGGCCGCCCGCCGCAACGCCGGCAAGTTCACACCCACCCAGCCCGGCAACCGCAACATGTCGGCGAACGCCCGCATCCCGATCGCCGCCCCCCGCCGCGACACCGGCGAGATCCCGGCCACGGGCCACACCCGCCCGGAAACCCTCGAGGACACACCGACCCTCACCGGCCGCACGACCACCCCCGCCCGTGAAGATGCGGACGACAAGGCGAACGTCGCCGAGCTGAGCGGGTCCGTCGATCAGGCGGTTGGCGCGATTCTCGACGCAACCGCCGGTCAGGGGAACGACGCGGAGGTCAGCGACACCGGCGATCAGCCGGCCACTGCCAAACCCGCCGGTAGCGGCACGACGGCACCCACGGAAGTCGCCGGCCGGGTCCATGCCGCCGCTGCCCCGGTCGCCACCCCCGCGAGAGACACCACCGCGGAATCGGGCCACCCAGCGAAGAAGGCGTTCCAAGAGATCCAGCAGCCGGACTCGGCCACCAGCCGCGTCGATGCCACTCCCGATGCGGCACGCCAGGACGGCTCGGCGGCTTCCGCCGCCAATGCCGACACCGGCACCTCGGCCGACACCGGCACCTCGGCCGACACCGGCACCTCGGCCGACACCGGCACCTCGGCCGACACCGGCACCTCGGCCGACACCGGCACCTCGGCCGACACCGGCACCTCGGCCGACACCGGCACCTCGGCCGACACCGGCACCTCGGCCGACACCGGCACCTCGGCCGGTGACGTTACCGCGGCCAGCGCCGACAACCCCGCCGGCACCAGCACCGTTGCCGACCGGGACGCCGCCTCGGGGCAGCAGGTCCCGGCACAGACGGCACCTGTCGCTTCGCGGATCGCACTGTGGACCGGCCCGGCAGCGACCGACTGGATCGCCACCGGCATCACCGATATCGTCCCGAGCCCTGCTCCCCGTCCAAGCCCACGGCCATCCCCGAAGCCCGCCGCCGAACGGCCCGCGAACCCGGCTCCGGCGACCAGCGCGGATCGGACCGCAGCCGTCGAAGCGACCGGCCTGGTCAGCACGGCCGACGCTTCACCACCGGAACGGACCGCCGACCAGCACCCGCCGCGTGACCAGCAGACCCCGGGGCCGGTCCCCGGCACGATCGGCTCACCGCCGGAATGGCCGTTGATCAGCAACCCCACGAGCGGTGTCGCCGCTCGCGACGACAAGGCCGCGGCCGACCCAACGTCCGTCACGGCCTCCACCACCGGCTCAGGCGAGGCGGGCCACGACCCGGCGACGGCGCGGCCGGCTGAAGGCGGATCCGTGTCGGAATTGTCGGAGGGCAAGGCCGAACCCCAGCCGGCGCCCGAAGGCGGCACCCGGCCCGGGACCGCCGTGGCCGAAGGCGGATCAGAGCCGGCCCAGCAGCCCATCGTTCCGCTTCCGGCCGGTCCGGCTTCGCCTCGCCCGGGAGACCGCAGGGCGGGCAGCGCCACGACCGGATCGACGACCAACGTGCGGCAGGCCGGCCCCCGTGCGTCGCTGCACGCCGAGGAGGCCGGAGACCTGATCCCAGACCAGTCCGGATCGTCCGCCGAGCGTGAAGGTTCCGGTGACGATCGGAACGCCGCGACCCCGGAACGGGCTGTCACGGCTCGCGAGGTGTCCACGATCACCGAGAACCGGCCGCAAACCGCTCGCCCGGAGCCGACACGGCCGCTGCCCCGGCCGGGCGGCGAACGGCGCTCCATGCACACGGTCGAAGCCGACGGTCTCGGGGCGCTGCCGAAGAAGCCCGCCCCGGTTCCGACGCAGGGAACCACGGCCGCCGACCGAGGAAAGCCGGGGATCGCGGCCCAGACCCCAGCCGTCGACGTAAAGCCCGAGATCGCAGCGCAGACCTCGGCCGGCAACATGAAGCCTGGGATCGCAGCGCAGACCTCGGCCGGCAACATGAAGCCTGGGATCGCGGCGCAGACCTCAGCCGGCAACATGAAGCCTGAGATCGCGGCGCAGACCTCAGCCGGCCGCGGGAAGCCCGGGGCCGCCGCGGAGAAGGCGGTCGTGGCGGCGTCCGGGACAAAGGCGCTGAACGCCCCGACTGCCGAGACCACCGCGGCGGAGCCGGTGCAGGCAGATACGGTGACGGACGCCGTCGCGCCGGGCGAGGCTGAGACGGTGACTGACGCCGATCGTGACCGGCGGCCGGACGCGGACAAGGCGCCCGGGCGGCCGCGGAAGGCGGCCGGACGGAAGCCCGGTGACGATCAGCTGCTGGCGCGGGCTCAGAACCGGGCCAGCGGGAAGCCCACGACCGCACGGCCGGCTCCGGCCGCGCGACGGGTGCCCGCCGCATGGATCAAGGCGGCCGAGTCGATGGCCGCCCGGACCGGCCAGGCCGGTGACGGGACCGCTCCGGCCGTACCGGAGAAGGGCGAGACCACCGGGAAACCGGAAGCGGCCGGAGCGAAGAGCGGCGAGGCGGCCCGGCCGCTCAGCTACCGCGAGGAGGCGGCCGAGCTGCTCGGGGGCGGCGAACGCCGGCGCCGCCGGACGGTTTCCGGCCGCAACCGTCCGAAGCCCGACCCGGGCGGGGACGACACCGGGCGCTAGACCGAGAGCAGAACAGGGCCGTCCCGGAAGGGGCGGCCCTTTGCTTTGCGGTCAGGAAGTGGCCGCAAAGCGCCATAGCGTGAGAGGCATGACGGTGCTCTCGACGCGTGTGCTGAATCGGACCTATCTGCGGCGGCAGCTGCTCGCCGAGCGGATCCCGCGCCCGGCGGCGGAGATCGTCGAGCATCTCGTGGCGGTGCAGGGACAGGAGTCGGACTCGCCCTACCTGGGGTTGTGGGCGCGGTCGTCGGACTTCCGCATGGAGGAGCTGACCGGCCTGCTGCACGACCGGACCGTGGTGCGCAGTGGACTGCTCCGCGGCACCCAGCATCTGAGTTCCGGCGCGGACTACCGATGGCTGCGGCCGACGCTGCAGCCGGCCCTGGAACGGATGGCGGGCCGGGCCGGGCGGCTGGGCGGGTGTGATCCGGACGCGTTCGAGAAGGCGGGGCGGGAGATCATCGCCGAGGGGGTGCTGACCCGGCCGGAGATCGCGCGTCGGCTGGCGGCGCGGTTTCCCGAGGCCGACCTCGGCGAGCTGCATTTCGTCGTACACCTCAGATTTGCTCTTCTTCATCCGCCGCCCGCCGGGACCTGGGGGCATCGCGGGAGGATCGGATGCGTTCTCGCGGAGGACTGGCTCGGCGGGCCGCTCGCCGAGGCCGACGCGGAGACGCTGGTGTTGCGCTATCTGGCGGCCTTCGGGCCGGCGTCGGTCAAGGACGTCCAGGTCTGGTCCGGTTTGACGCGTCTGGCCGCGCTGATGAAGGAGCTTCGCCCCCGGCTGCGGGTCTTCAGGGACGAGAAGGGCATCGAGTTGTACGACCTGCCGGACGCCCCGATCGACGACGAGGATCGTCCGGCGCCGGTGGTGTTCCTGCCGGAGTTCGACAACGCGGTGCTGGGTCACGCGGACCGGTCGCGGATTCTGCACCCGGACGATCGGCGCCTTGTGATGCCGGGCTGGTCGATCGTGCGCCCGACGGTCCTGGTGGACGGGTTCGCGGCGGCCACCTGGGAGCGCAAGGGAGCCCGGATCGAGATCTCGTCGTTCCGGCCGGTGGCGTCCGCGGACCGCTCGGAAGTGGAGGCGGAGGCGGCCCGGCTGATCGGTTTCGTGGCACCGGGCTCGGAGCCGGAGATCGTCTGGGCATGAATGAGCCCTCCGCGCTGCCGACACGGAGGGCCCATTACCGGGGGGAACGGAGTAACCGAAGGGGGGCTTCGTCCGTTAAGTACACTTTACCCGGCAATCGGCGAAGTGGGAAGTCAGGGCAACAAACCGGACAAACAGCACGTTGAGCGACTGCGGCACCGTACGTGCCGAACAGCGGCGTCCTGCCGGGCGTAGGCTGTCGGCGTGGCGGATCTTCTGGTGTGGATCGACTGTGAGATGACCGGTCTCGACCTGGGCAAGGACAAGCTCATCGAAGTCGCGGCTCTTGTCACCGATCCGGAGCTGAACGTGTTGGGTGAAGGCGTCGATCTGGTCATCCACGCCGATGACGAGGCGCTGGACGCCATGCCGCCGGTGGTGCGCGACATGCACGCCAAGTCCGGCCTCACCGAGGAGGTGCGCCGGTCGGCGATCACCATGGCCGAGGCGGAGGAGGCGGTCCTGGCATACATCAGGGAGTACGTGCCGAATCCGCGCACCGCACCGCTCTGCGGCAACTCGATCGCCACCGACCGCGGCTTCCTGGCCCGTGACATGCCAGCGCTCGACGCCCACCTGCACTACCGGATGATCGACGTCTCCTCGATCAAGGAGCTGTGCCGCCGGTGGTATCCGCGGGTTTACTTCGGCCAGCCGGCCAAGGGCCTGTCGCACCGCGCACTCGCCGACATCCGCGAGAGCATCCGTGAGCTGGAGTACTACCGCCGCACCATCTTCGTCCCGCAGCCCGGCCCCGACGTGGAGGCGGCCAAGGCCATCGCCGCCGAACTGTAGGTAACCCGCTCGACGGGGCCCCGGGGGCAGTCGTTATGATTGGGCAGCACCGCGGGAGTTCATTGCCCGTGATGGCATGGTGGTCGTAGCTCAGCTGGTAGAGCACCGGGTTGTGGTCCCGGGGGTCGCGGGTTCAAGTCCCGTCGATCACCCCATGCGAAAGGCTCCGTCTTCGGACGGGGCCTTTTTCGTTTGCCCAGGCGCTGCCAGGTTTTTCGTGGGCTCGCTCCCACATGCTGGAAAGCCGGAAATTTTTTCGTGGGAGCGCGCAACCTTTCGAGCCTCTCGAGCCACAGGGGAGTGGATCAAACGTCGTCCCCGGAGTCCCCTCCGTATCCCCTGACGGTCAGGAACGGTGAGTTGTCCGACCTTGGCACCGAATACGCCTTCCGGCGGTTCTTCGACGACCATCACACCGACCTGTCCCGGCTCGCCTACCTGGTGACCGGTGACTCGCAGGCCGCCGACGACCTGGCGGCCGACGCGTTCGTGGAGGTGTGGCGGCACTGGGAGCGGGTCCAGACCGCGGACAGTCCGACCGCGTACGCTCGCGGCATCGTGACGAACCTGGCCCGTCAATGGATCAAGAAGCAGACCAGGGAACGGACCGGACTGCTGCGGCTCGGCCTGTTGCGCCGCGACCGCGGTGAGAGCGACACCCCCGCGGTCCTGGACGTGCGCGCGGCCCTGCAACGGCTTCCGCAGCGGCGTCGTGAGTGCGTGATCCTGCGTTACGCGTTCGACGTGCCCGAGCGTGAGGTCGCCTCGATCCTCGGGATCTCGGTCGGCGCGGTGAAGAGTCACACCTCACGGGGCGCGGCCCAGCTGAGTGAATTCCTGCGCGGGATGCCGCTGATGATGGGAGGCCACCATGGCTGAGCGCCCCCAGCCCGATCTGGGCTCGGTGCTGCGCCACGAGGCCGAGCGGCATGTGGCGGACCGGGACGCGATGCTGACGCGGATCGTCCAGCGCCGCTCCGAGCCAGCCCGCGGCCGGTGGACCCTGACGCTGCGCCCGGTGGCGGCCGCCGCTTCGGTGGTCGCGACGCTGGTCGCCGGGTTCGCCGGGATCAGGCTGGTCGGCGACCGGCCGGAGCCGGAGCGGACGCCGGCCGCGACCGAGGGCTCGTCCGCGTCCACACCGAGCGCCACCGCCACACCGTCGCCGTCCGGCAGAACGCCCCTCGACAAGGGCGACGGCGGGGTGAGAAAACCGGATCCACCGGCCCCCGGGAACACCGCGGTCACCCCGGGCTGGCAGCCGGTCAACGGCTTCCTCAGCTCGGTGGCCGTCGTCGACGGGCACTCGGTCGGCACCTGGGCGCAGGGCAACGTGACCCTCACCGCATCGGAGACGATCAGCGCCCTCGAGGTGGTGATCAACGTGGCGAAGTCCGCAGGGGTCAAGGACGCCGGCCGATGGAGCACGGTACCGGAGACGATGATCACGTCGACGGTGACGGAGGAGAAGAACCGGCTGGTGTACCGCTTCAGCCTCAAGCAGGGCACCCTCGCGCCGGGCAGCTACGTCTTCGCCGCCCAGTACCAGCACGCCGCGGGGGAGCGTGATCCGGCCACGGACACCTACGGGGCGCTGGCCACCGCGGGAACGAGACGGGTCACGGTGACGGGCGCCTTCCCGGCTCGTTGACAGCGGCTCGTTGACGGCGGCTCGTGGACAGCGAGAAGGGCCCGGTCTCGGGATCGACCGGGCCCTTCTCGCTGTCCACGCCGGGGAGAGACGTCAGTTCAGGTAGCTGCCCTTCTTGTACTCTTCCCAGCTCATGTTCCAGTTGGTCCAGCCGTTGCCGTTCTTCAGCTTCTCCTCGGTGCCGGAGACCGTGATCACGTCGCCCATCAGGGTCCGGTTGAAGAGCCACTCGCCGAGCGCCTCGGAGACGTTGACGCACCCGTGCGAGACGTTGCGGCGACCCTGCACGCCCTCGGACCACGGTGCGGCGTGGATGAACTGACCGCTGTAGGTGATCCGCTGCGCCCAGTCGATCGGGGTCTTGTAGCCGTTCACCGGGTCCTCGTCGGTGGTGTCGAAGACGGTGTGGGCCGCCTTCTCCATCACCACCATGGTGCCGCTGGAGGACGGGGTGCTGGACTTGCCGAGGCTGACCGGGATGGTCTTGATGACCTTGCCGTCCTGCTTGACGGTCATCTTCTTGGTCTTGTTGGAGACCGTCATGATCATCTCGCGGCCGATGTTCAGGTCAACGGTCAGGTTGGACCGGCCGTACCAGCCGTCGCCCAGCTTCACGCCCTTGAGGTTGACCGCGTAGAAGACCTTCGAGTTGGCCTTCCAATACACCTTCGGCCGGTAGTGCACCTCGGTGGCGCTGATCCAGCGCCAGGTGCCCTCCTGAGCCGGAGTCGCGGTGACGACCATCCGGCGCTCGACCTCACCGCGGTACTTCTCAGGGACGGCCCGGCCGAACTTCATGATCAGTGGCATGCCGACGCCGACCTTCTGCCCGTCGGCCAGGAAGCTCGACACCCGGACCAGCTTCGACGGCTCCTTCATCGTCGTGAAGGAGCTGGTGGCGGTGTTGGTCTTGCCGTCCGCAGCGGGCGTGCTGACGTTCACGGTGTACTTCGTGTTCCAGGCCAGGCCCTCGGCCGGGCGCCACAGGTTGGCGTCCTTGTCGACCGTGCCCTTGACCTCGTCGCCCTTGGCGTTGGTGACGGTGACCTCGGTGTTCTGCGCGTCCTCGCTGGTGAACTTCACCTCGGACCACAGCTCGACACTCTTGGCGTCCGCCGCGGGGGACGTCACCGCGACGGTGCTCAGCGTGGGGTCGGGCGCCGCCGACTGCGAGTTGGTGCCGCTCTCGGGGCTGCCGCCGCCCTCCCAGGAGGCCTTGTCGCCGTCGCCCGTGCACGCGGCGGTGAACAGCAGCGTGCTCGCGAGCACCGTGGCCACGGCGAGACGCCACGGTCGCCGGCCGCGACGGCCGACCCGGGCGGGTCGCTCTGCCGACCGAATTCCATCCATCTCCATGGTCCCCTCACGGCGTCGTTCTCCCCGGCGCCCAATAGTGCTCCTAATTCAGCGTCGCACCAATCCCGGTTTCGTGCCGTGACCGGTGTAACGCCATCGATGTACCCGCCGGGGAGAACGAACACGCGTGGGCGACTCAGAGAGCGCTGCCCTCCTTGAACTTCTCCCAGCTCACGTCCCACGGCGTCCAGCCGTTGCCGTAGTCGAGCTTGTCCCCGGTGCCCTTCACCACGACGGGGTCACCGATCAGGGACTTCTCGAACACCCATCGGGCCGCCGACGGTGCCAGGTTCACGCAGCCGTGCGAGACGTTGCGGCGGCCCTGGTCGCCGACGGACCAGGGAGCGGAGTGGATGTACTGGCCACTCCAGGTCAGGCGCTGGGCGTACTGGATGTCGGTGCGGTAACCGGCGGCGCCGTCGGTGTCGGTGGTGTCGAAGACCGTCGCTGCCTTCTTCTCCATCACCACCATGTGACCGCTCGACGACGGGGTGCTCTTCTTGCCCAGGCTCACCGGGAACGTCTTGACCGTCTGGCCGTTCTGCAGGACGGTCATCTTCTTGGTCGCGTTGTCGACCCTCATCTCGAACTTGCGGCCGATCTTCACGGTCGCCGAGCGGTCCTGGTCGCCGTACCGTCCGCCGCCGGTAGGGTGACCGCCGACGCCGATCCGCACCTTGAGCGTGGTGCCGGTCTGCCAGTACTCCGCCGCACGGTAGTAGGCCTGCGTGCCGGCCGCGGTCCACGACCAGACGCCCTCCTGCGCCGGGGAGGTCTCCACGAACATCCGCTTCTGCACGGCGGCGCGGTCGGCCTTCTTGATGCCGGGGTTGAACTCGACGACCACCGGCATGGCCACGCCGTAGGTGTTGCCGTCGAAGAGGTAGAGGCCCGTGCCGGTCTCCCGGCCGGGCGCGCCCATCGTCGTGAACGACGTGCTGGCGGTGGTGCTCTGGCCGTCCGCACCGGTGGCGACGACCTTGGCGGCGTACTTCTGCTTGGTCTTGAGAGGTTTGTCCGGCACCCACGCCGACTTGTCCTCGCGCAGCTTGCCGGAGACCGCCTTGCCCTTGGCGTCGGTGAGTGTGACCGAGGTGACCTCACCGCCGCTGACCTTGACGCCGATCTCGGCGCTGACCGGCACGTCCTTCTTGTTCGCGGCCGGCGTGACGGCCAGAGTGACCGGCCCGGCCGCGGTGGTGCTCTCGGTGACCGGCGCGCCCGAGGCGCCGGGGCCGGCGCTCGCGGCCGCGGCCGGGTCGGAGAGGGTCGGCTTTTCGTCGTCGCTGCACGCGGCGAGGGGAGCGATCAGGCCAATCGCCATGATCGCCGCCAGTGAGCGGCGGAGGTCAACCATCGTGGGGGCCCCGTTCTTGAGTTCTCAGCGCAGACATACTGACGCATGTACGCAAGTCACGAACCCCCCTTGCGGTGGTATCCGGCCGATTTCAAGGATCTTCACAGGCCGTGCTACCGTTTTCCTCGTTGCACGGCAGAGCGCTGCTAGCTCAACTGGCAGAGCAGCGGACTCTTAATCCGCGGGTTGTAGGTTCGAGTCCTACGCGGCGCACTCTTCCGGCTAACGACTGATGGGCTTGTGTTAGTGTTCTGCCCGTCGAAACGCGCTGCTAGCTCAACTGGCAGAGCAGCGGACTCTTAATCCGCGGGTTGTAGGTTCGAGTCCTACGCGGCGCACAACGGTTCAAAGGCCCCACCTGATCCAGGTGGGGCCTTTGATGCTTTCTGTGACCTTTGTTACGCGGGTCGGAAACCGGCCACTCGACCACCCTTCCGGGCGTCCGGAACAGACCCCTCGGGGTCGTATCGTCGGCGACATGACCTGCGTCCTGCTGATCTCGGGGAGCACCCGGGAGGGGTCCCTGCAAACCGCGGCGCTGCGTACGGCGGCCCGGTTCGCGCCGCCGGAGATCACCACGATCCTGTACGACGGGCTGCGTGACCTTCCGGCCTTCGCCCCCGGTGAGCAGCCGCCCGGCCCGGTCGCCGACCTGCGGGCCCGGGTGGTCGAGGCCGACGCCGTCCTGTTCAGCACCCCGGAGTACGCCGGCTCCCTGCCCGGCAGCCTGAAGAACCTGCTCGACTGGCTGGTCGACGGCGGCGACCTGGACCGTAAACCGGCCGCCTGGCTCTCCGTGGTCGGCCCCGGCCGCGACGACGGCGCCCGAGCCGCACTCGAATCGGTGCTCGGCCACGGCAACGCCCGGCTGCTGCGGCCCGCCTGCATCCGGATCCCGCTGGAGATGACCGCGGTCGACGAGACCGGTGTGGTCACCGACGACCGGCTGCACGTCGCCCTGCAGGACGTGTTGCGGGCGCTGGTCCGGGCCGTCGCCGAGAGCCGCCCGCGCCCGCAGCCGACGTGGCAGGCGCACTCCAGCGTCTACCCGGTGGTGAACCGCCGGGACATGCCCGGCCAGCAGCCCGTGATCTGGCCGGGATCCGCGTTCAGCTGACCGCCCGGGACGCCTTCCAGCAGGCATCAGCTCCGACACAGGTGGCCAGAGTGCGCAACGCGGAGCGCAGCTCGGTGAGCCGTTCCTGGCTGAGTGTCCCGGCGATGTTGTTCAGCATGTACGGGTCGGCCTTGCGGTCGAAGTACTCGACGGCGCCGTCCACGTACTCGACATAGGTGAACGTCGCGGTGCGCAGCGCGTCGTAGGACGGCGGAATGCTCGCCGAGTCCTTCTGGAAGTCCGGGTCCTTCGGGTCGGTGGCCGGGTCGTGGTGCTCGATGAGCGCCGAGGTCCGCCACTCGGCCGGGACGGGCCCGGACAACAGCGGTTTGAAGCTCTGCCCATCCGACTCCTGCGGCGCGGGCAGGCCGGCCCATTCGTTGAAGGTGGGCCGCAGGTCGATGTTCTCCACCAGCAGGTCGACCTGACGCCCGGCGCCGACCCCGGCCCCGGCCACCACGAGGGGCACGTTGACGTCGGTGTCGAAGGCGGTCTGCTTGCCGGCCGGGATGGCGTACTCGCCCATGTGGTAGCCGTTGTCCGAACTGAAGACGATCACGGTCTTGTCCGCCACACCGGCCCTGGACAGGGTGGCCCGCAGCGAGCCGATCATGCGGTCGATCGCCTGCACCGACTGCGCCCGCTTGCGGTGGTCACCGTCGATCCGGTCGACCTGAACCTTCGTGAGCTTCGCGGTGGGGGCGATCCACGCCGAGTTCTTCGGCACCCGGTCGTACGCCGGGGTGCGTGGCGCCTTCAGTCCGGGGAAGAGGGCGGCGTCGCGCGGCGCCGGAGTGAACGGGTGGTGCGGCGTGTAGGTCGACACCTCGATCATGAACGGCTGCCCGGTCGCGGCCGTGGTGGCGACGAAGTCGTTCGCCTTGGCCGACAGGACGTCGGTCATGTAGTCCTTCGGCTTCGAGCCGTACTGGACGACCTTGCCGTTCTCGTTGAGCTTGTAGTCGAAGTTGCCGTAGGCGTTGCCGCCGGCGAACCACTGGTCCCAGCCCGGCGGGACGTACGGCTTGCCGGTGCCCATGGTCAGGTCGGGGAAGTACTGGTTCAGGTACTTGCCGAGGAACGCCGTCCGGTATCCCGCTGCCTGCAGATCGGTCGCGAAGGTGGACTTCTCCTGACCGCGGCTGTGGAAGAGCCGGAACCCGCCGTCCGATCCGTGGTTCTTGACGATCCCGGTGTTGTGCGGGAACTGGCCCTTGAGGATCGAGGCGCGGGACGGGCAGCAGAGGGAGTCGGTCACCGTGTAGTTGGTGAACGTCGTGCCCTCCCGCTGCAGCTTCCGCACGTTCGGCATGTACGGCACGAGGCTCATCGACAGGTCGTCGACCAGGACGAACACGATGTTCGGCCGAACGGGTGACAGCGACTCGGTGCCGGTCCCGGCGCCGGCGTCGGCGTTCGGCGGCGCGACCAGGGCCGGCGGCGAGGCACTCGTCGCGGGCCGGGCGCCGCTGCGGGGCTCGGGACTCGTGGCGCATCCGGCCGCCGTCAGCAACGACGCGACGACGGTGAGGTATCCGAGGGTGCGGAAGGACATGGCGGCGCGGTGACTCCATCTGCGAGAGAGGTTGCCAGGAGGGTAGTCGGCGGAGGTGTCCCGCGGATTCGGAGGTTGCTTTCCTCTCGCACAGATGATCATTAAGAAAGGCTGAACCGGCGCGGTCCCGCGGCCCGGACGGCGGATAGTGGACGCCTTACCGGAGGTGATCTGTACCAGTGGCCGATGCCGAACAGTCCCGGGCGTACGTCGTGATCGTCGTCGCGTCGCCGGAACCGCGACCGCGCCGCCTGCGGCGGCCGGCCGCTCGCCGCCCCCGCCTGCCGATCCGCCCGCCGCGCGCTCCCCGGGCGGTCTGCCGACGCCCGTTCTGAGTGACACGGCCCCCAGGGAGCGGTATCGACGGGTATCGTCGTAATCCGGTTCCCGGCGGCCCCGGAGGGCGTCATGACGCAGGATCTCCAGATCGATTTCACCGACCCGGCGTTCCAGAACAACCCCCATCCGGTGTACGCCAGGATGCGCCGCACCGGACCGGTCCGCCGGGTGAAGCTGCCCAGCGGCCTGCACGCCTGGCTCGTCACCCGCTACGACGACGCCCGCCGGGCGCTGGCCGACCCGCGGTTGTCCAAGTCGTTCCAGGCGGTGGGCGCGGCGAGTTCCAGTTCGTCGAGCATCACCGCGCCGATCTCCCGGCACATGCTCGCCGCCGACCCGCCGGACCACACCCGCCTGCGCCGTCTCGTCTCGGCCGCGTTCACCGCCCGGCGCATCGAGAGCCTGCGCCCGCGGATCGAGGAGATCACCACCGAGCTGCTGGACGCGCTGCAGGATGAGAAGGAGGCCGACCTGATCGACGCCTTCGCCTTCCCGCTGCCGATCCAGGTGATCTGTGAGCTGCTCGGGGTGCCGGCCGCCGACCGTGACGCCTTCCGCGAGTGGTCGAACGTGATCGTGGCCGGCGCGCTGGCCGGCGACCGGCTCGGCCCGGCGATCCAGGCGATGGTCGGTTACATCGGCACACTGCTCGCCGACCGTCGCGAGCACGGCGGCGACGACCTGCTCGCCGGGCTCATCCAGGTGCGCGAGGAGGGCGACCGCCTCTCCGCCGAGGAACTCTCCTCGATGGTGTTCCTGCTGCTCATCGCCGGTCACGAAACCACCGTCAACCTGATCGGGAACGGCGTCTGGCTCCTGCTGCGCGACCGGGAGCGCTGGGAGCGGCTGCGCGCCGACCGCACCCTGCTGCCGACCGCGATCGAGGAATTCCTGCGGTTCGAAGGCCCGGTGGAGACGTCGACGTTCCGGATCGCCACCGAGCGCCTGGAGATCGGTGGCGTCACGATCGAGGCCGGCGAGCCGGTCGTGGTCGTCCTGCTCTCCGCCAACCGCGACGAGGACCGTTTCGCGGACGCCGGTGAGCTGCGGCTGGACCGTACCGGCAACCCGCACCTGGCCTTCGGGCACGGCATCCACTACTGCCTCGGCGCCCCACTGGCCCGGCTGGAGGCGCAGATCGCCTTCACCGAGCTGCTCGACCGCTTCCCCGACCTGAGGCTGGCGGCCGACCCCGACGAGTTGCCGTGGCGGCCCGGCACCCTGCTGCGCGGGCTGTACACCCTGCCCGTCCACCTGTGAGCACGGACCCGGGACACCTCGGCCGCGGCCTGGCATGATGTCGGCCGTGCCGGAGCCTCACGATCTTCACCAGCCCACCGCCCAGATGCCGGTGGTGGAGCCGCGCGGCGTGTATCGGGCGGCCGACCACCGGCGGACCGCTCTGATCGCCGCCGGGTCGGCGGTCGTGCTGCTGGCACTGGTGGTCTGGTTGTTCACCGGCGACGACGACCCCGCTCCGGCCGCGCCCGTCGCGGCGCCCACGCCGAGCTCCGCGCCGGCCGAGGTGCCCTCGGAGGCCGCCGAGTCGTCTCCACCGGAGACCGAGCCCGAGCCCGAGGCGGCCCCGACCACCGCACCGCCTGATCGTCCGGCGCAGCCCGCCGAGCTGATCACCGGCCTGGCCGCCGTCATCGGCGTCCTGGAGGACGAGGGCGAGCTGGACGACGACGTCGCCGACGCGCTGACCCGCCGTCTGGAGCAGGCCGCCGACCGGCTCGAACGCGGCAAGGCCAAGGAGGCCGCCCGCAAGATCAAGGAGTTCGAGGACAAGCTGCGTGACCTGCGCAAGGACGACGAGCTCAGCGCCGATGCCTTCGGGCTGCTCCGCGAGGGCGCCGAGCAGATCCGGGCGGTGCTGCCGCGCGGTTGACCCCTGTCCAGGGATCGCCGGTCCCGGGATACCCGTGTCCTTCCTCCGCCCGTGCCGGCGGGCCAAGCTGGTTGCAGCAGCCGGAGACGGGGACGGGAGAGGCACGACATGGACCGGGCACAACTCGCGGACTTTCTCCGGACCCGGCGCGAGGCGCTGGGGCCGGAGGACGTCGGACTGCCGCGTGGGCCGCGGCGGCGGACCGGCGGCCTGCGCCGCGAGGAGGTGGCGGCGCTGGCCGGGATGTCGGCCGACTACTACGGGCGGATCGAGCAGCAGCGCGGGCCGCAGCCGTCCGAGCAGATGCTCGCCGCGATCGCCCGGGCGCTGCACCTGAGCCTCGCCGAACGGGACCACCTGTTCACCCTCGGCGGGCACGCGGCGCCGCAGCGGGTCTCCCGTGACGAACACATCGCCCCCGGCATGATGCGGATCGTCGACCGGCTCGGCGACACCCCCGCCGTAGTCCTCTCCCGGTACGCCGAGACGCTGCTGCAGACCATGCCGGGACGGGCCCTGCTCGGTGACGAGACCCGGTTCACCGGCCTGGCCCGCAGCGCCTGGTACCGCTGGTTCACCGACCCGGCGTCGCGTGGGCTCTACCCGGCCGAGCACCACGACCGGCAGGGCCGGATCTTCGCGGCCCAGCTGCGCGGGGTCTACGCAGGCGCGCCGGACGGCCGGGCCGGGGAGATCGTCGACGCCCTGCTGACGGCGAGCGAGGAGTTCGCCGGCATCTGGGCCGGGCACGAGATCGGCCTGGCCCACACCGGCCGCAAGACGCTGCTGCACCCCGAGCTCGGCCCGCTCGATCTGTACTGCCAGACCCTGCACGACCCGGACCAGCTCCAGACGTTGCTGGTCTTCACCGCGGTGCCCGGCTCACCGAGCCACGAGAAGCTCCAGCTGCTCGCCGCCGTCGGCGCCTGACACCACCCTTTCGACGAAGGAAGGCATCACCATGCCCAGAATCGCCCTGATCACCGGCGGGAACCGCGGACTCGGCCGGGCCGCCGCGCTGGCCCTGATCGAGAACGGCATCGAGGTGATCTACACGTACCGGAACGACCCGGGCGAGAAGATCGACGCGGTCGCGCTGCCGCTGCACGTCGGCGACCTCGGGTCGTACGACGAATTCGAGACCGCTCTGCGCCGGGTGCTCGCCGACCGGTACGACCGGACCGACCTCGACTTCCTGATCAACAACGCCGGCGTGGGCCGGGCCGGTTCCATCGCCGAGACCCCGGTCGAGGCCTTCGACGAGATGCTCGACGTGCACTTCCGCGGCGTGTTCTTCCTGACCCAGAAGCTGCTCCCGCTGATCGCCGACGGCGGCCGGATCCTCAACTTCTCCACGGGACTGGCCCGCTTCACCAGCGACGGCTACGCCGCGTACGCCTCGATGAAGGGTGCCGTCGAGGTCTTCACCAGGTACCTGGCCAAGGAGGTCGCCCCGCGTGGCATCACCGCGAACGTGGTGGCGCCCGGCCCGGTCGCCACCGAGTTCGGCGGTGGTCAGCTACGTGACGACGAGCGGGTCCGGGCACACCTCGGCGCGCTGACCGCGATGGGCCGGGTCGGCGAGCCGTCCGACGTGTCCGGTCTGATCGCGGCCCTGCTCGGACCGGGGACGGGCTGGGTCACCGGCCAGCGGATCGAGGCCTCCGGCGGCATGTTGCTCTGAGCCGCGGGTCAGCTCACCCCGAGGTCGGCCATCCGCCGGATCTCGATGTCCTGCTCGATGGCGGTCTCCTTGGCCATTTTGGCGAGCCGCTCGTCGGAGCCGCTCTTGAAGAGGTCCCTGACCATCGTGAGCGCGCCACGGTGGTGCTCGGTCATCATCGCGACGAACCGGCGGTCGAAGTCGGCTCCGCGGGCCGCGGTCAGTTCGGTGACGGCGGCGGTGGACTGCATCCCCGGCATGGTGGCGTGATCGTGGGCCGGGTCCGACTCCGGCTGCCCGCGCTCACTCAGCCAGGTTCGCAGTACCGAGATCTCCGGGCCCTGTGCCGCGGTGATGCGCCCCGCGATGTTCTTGACCCCGGCCGCAGCCGCCCGGTCGGGTGCAAGATCGGCCATGACCAGCGCCTGGGCGTGGTGGGCGATCATCATCTGGGCGTAGGTGACATCGGCCGCGTTGTACGGCGTGCCGTTCGGAGCCTGCACCTTGTCGGAGTCGGTGACGGTCGCTGATTCACCGGGTTTACCAGGCACGATGACCCGGGCCGGGGAGGAGGATGCGGACGGCGCGCTCACCGGTTCGGGATCGTCGTCCGACCGAGAGGCGATGGTTAGCCCGATGGTTCCGAGAAGGACCAATGTTGCGGCGGTCAGGGCCCATGCGCGTCGGTGTTGCATGTATTTCCTTTCCGGCAGGCGGCCCCCACGATCGGCCCGCGACAGTTATCGTAACGATCGACATCGCTATCACCGGGGGTGCGGGTGACACGACTCGCCATGCGTCACCGGTGCCGCAACAAGCCGGAAGCAGCCGGAAGGAGCTTCATGAGGCACCCTGCCCCACAAGGGCGGTTCAAGCGCCTGGCAGCCATCGGAGCGGCGGCGGTTCTGTCCACCTTCCTGATCTCCGCCCCGGCCCAGGCCGACCCGGCGGACATCCCAGGTGTGGACGAGATCCGCAGCAGCCCGAACATCAAGCTGATCAACAATGACCCGAAGTCCGGGGCGTTCGCCGCGGAGAACTCGTTCAACACCGACCTGGCATTCCAGGGCAGGTACGCCTACGCGGGCAACTACAACGGGTTCACCGTCTACGACCTCAAGAACCCGCGTGACCCGGTGGAGATCTCGCAGGTTCTCTGCCCCGGTGCGCAGAACGACGTCTCGGTCTACGGCAACCTCCTGTTCCTCGGTACCGATTCGATTCGCAGCGACAACTCCTGCAACAGTGTCGCCGTGCCGAACTCCGCCCCGGCTGAGACGCCGCGGTGGGAGGGCATCAAGATTTTCGACATCAGCGACCCGCGCAACCCGCAGTACGTCTCGGCCGTCAAGACCGACTGCGGCTCGCACACGCTGACGCTGGTGCCGGGCAAGGGCTGGGACCGTTCGGTCTACGCCTACGTCTCGTCGTACAACCTCGATGTCGTCGACCTGCCGAACTGCAAGCAGCCGCACGACAAGATCTCGATCGTCCGCGTTCCGCTGAAGAAGCCGGCCGAGGCCAAGCTCATCTCGGCTCCGGTCCTCTTCCCGGACGGCGGCTTCCCCGGTGACGCCGACAGCCGTACGACGTCCGGCTGCCACGACATCACCGCGTACCCGGAGAAGAACATCGCCGCCGGTGCCTGCATGGGCGACGGCGTTCTGATCGACATCTCGAAGCCGTACGCCCCCAAGGTGATCACCACGGTCCGGGACGCGGAGAACTTCGCGTTCTGGCACTCGGCGACGTTCAACAACGACGCCACCAAGGTGGTCTTCACCGACGAGCTCGGCGGTGGCGGTGGCGCGGAGTGCCTCCCGTCCATCGGCGCGACCAAGGGTGCGGACGCGATCTACGACATCACCGGCAAGGGCAGCAAGCGCAAGCTGGAGTTCCGCAGCTACTACAAGATCCCCCGGGAGAACGCGACGACCGAGAACTGCGTGGCCCACAACGGCTCGCTGATCCCGGTCAAGGGCCGCGACATCATGGTCCAGGCGTGGTACCAGGGCGGCATCTCGATCTGGGACTTCACCAACTCGCGCAAGCCGGTGGAGATCGCGTACTGGGAGCGTGGCCCGCTGAGCCTGGAGCGCCTGATCCTGGGTGGCTCGTGGTCGGCGTACTGGTACAACGGCTACATCTACTCCAGCGACATCCAGAAGGGCTTCGACGTCCTGGAGGTCAGCGACCGCCGCATCGACAAGGCGGAGCGGGAGCGGACGTGGCAGTTCAACGCCCAGACTCAGACGGACTACCGCAAGTTCTGGTGATCTGAGGATTCTCGGCTGACGAGCCGGTGTGACCGTCCGACGGTCACACCGGCTTCGCCGTTCTCAGGGCGCGGCGTTCCCGCTTGCGCTCGTACATGGCGGCGTCGGCGGTGCGGAGCAGGTCGTCGCCGGGCGCCCCCGCCGCGACGCCGACACTCGCGCCGACGGTGAGCAGCGCGCCCCCGATCGGCATCGGCTCGGCCACCACCACGGCGATCCGCTCAGCCAGCCGGGCGGCGGCCGTCGCCTCGGTACCCGGCAGCAGCACCGCGAACTCGTCGCCGCCCAGGCGGGCCGCCAGTTCGCCGGCGCCCAGCAGGCCGGTCAGCCGCCGGGCGACCTCCTGCAGCACCAGGTCGCCGGTGTGGTGCCCCAGCCGGTCGTTGATCTCCTTGAACCCGTCCAGGTCGATCAGCAGCATGCTGACCCGCTCGGTGGACGCCTCCAGCCGCCGGTGCAGCAGGACCCGGTTGGCGAGCCCGGTCAGCGCGTCGTGGGTGGCCTGCCGGTGCAGCTCGTCGTGCAGGGCGCGGGCCTCGGTGGCGTCGCGGGCGTTCAGCACCACACCGCCGACGTTGGGGTTGTGGCTGAGGTCGGTGATGACCAGGTCGAGCCAGCGGTACGACCCGTCCGCGTGCCGCCACCGCACCTGGGTGCCGATACCGGTGCCGGGATGGGCGGCCACCCGCTCGGCCAACTCGACGGCCACAGGCTCGTCGGCCGGGTGGGTGCGGTCGCGCAGTGACGTTCCCACCAGATCCTCGTCGCGTACCCCGAGCACCCTGAGGGCGGCCGGGCTGGCGTATTCGACGGTCCCGTCGTAGGCGATGACGAGGGTGAGGTCGGACGTGTTCTGCACCAGGGCACGGAAGCGTTCGGCCTGCCCGTCCAGCTCGGTGAGGAGCCGCTCGTTGTCGTGCAGCGCGGCGACCTGCCGGCCCAGCACCAGCGCGGTGATCACCACGGCGCCGACGGCCACGCCCCGGACCCGCAGGTCGATGTCGCCGTCGGAGAGGGAGACGACCAGCAGGATCTGGGTGGCGATCACCGCCAGGTACGGCAGCCGGCTCGACCGTCCCGCCATGCCGGCCTTCCGCTCGCCGGCGAGCCTCCACACCTGCAGCTGCTGCAGCCGGAAGGCGGCCGACGCGAGCACACAGGGCAGCAGCTGGACGACGATGGTGCCGCCGGGACTCAGGTCGCCGATCATGCCGCTCATCATCGGGGCCGCGAACGCCGTGCCGGTCACGCCCAGTGCCGCGGCGATGCCTGCCGACCGGGTGAACGGCGCCGTGCCGCTGAGGATCAGCTTGAGCAGCCCGAACGTGACCAGCAGCATGACCACGGCGGTGGCCGCGGCGCCCCAGCGGTCGGCGGCCTGCCGTCCGCTCAGGTCGGTGGCCAGCACGTAGTACCAGAGGAAGACGGCCACACCGGTGAGCACCGTGGCCGCGTCGAACCAGAGCCGCAGCCGTTGCCGTCCGGCCCCGCCGAGCGGATGCCTCAGCATCGCCCCGACGACCAGCGCCATGCCCGAGACGACGAGGCCCGTCTGCACCCCGCTGATGGTGGTCGTCGTGGGGTCGGCCAGCATCAGGACCGTCTGGTAGCCGTCGCCGGCCACACATCCGGCGGATCCGATCACCGCGGCCCACCAGAACCGGCGTCCGGCGGCCGTCATGGCCGGATGGACGGCCGTGCGCCACATGAAGTAGGTGTTGGCCGTGTCGAGGGCAGTCTGGATGGCCCAGGAGGCGGTCCGCTGCTCGCCGTGACGCAGGAACCAGGGCACCAGGAGCACTCCGACGGCGACCAGCCCCAGCAGTACGGGGTCGGTGGCCACGGATCGCTTCGGCATGATGGCTCCCGTCGGCGACAGCTCCGGATGGCTTCCGGGTCGGTACAGCCCATCGGCCGTCGTCGGTCGGAGGTGAGTGATCCGTTCCGGTCAGGAGAACTTTAGATCAGGCGTAATACTGATAAAACATGACAGAGCGGTCCGATGATTGACGGCGCGGCGAAACGGACTTCAGGTGCGATCCGGGTACGTTCGGTGACATGACGACGACGCGGCGCGGTGTGCTGCTGCGGTCGTTGCCGGTGCTGTTCGCACTGTTCCTGGCGCTTTTCTCGCCGCATCAGGCCGTGGTGGCCGCTCCACCCGCCCCCGGCCCCGTGACGGTCTCCGCGTCGCGGGCTGAGCGCGTAGCCCGTACCGCAGAAGCGACGCCTGCCGAGACCCCCGCCGAACCGGTGGCGGAACCGCCCGCCGCAACCACCCCCGTCGCCGACCGTGCCTCCGCGCTGACCAGCCGCGCCACCGCCGGCGCCGCGGGTTCCCGCGCTCCTCCGCTCGCCGCCTGAGATCCCACGGACGGCCGATCCGGCCGGTCCGGGGCGACGCCTGCCCGGTGTGAGACCTTGCGAGCGGACGGACCTGCCATGAACATCCTCGCCGAAATGCTGTTGAACGAGCCTGCCCCGATGGCCATCTGGGCCGCGTTGATGCTGCTCACCCTGCCCGCGCTGGTCGTCCTGGCGAACCCGGAGGGCGTGCGCAACCCGCGGCTGGCACTGCTCGAGACGGCGAACTTCGTGCGCCGGTACCGGGAGCGGCGGGAGGCCCGGCGGGCCCGGTGGCGGGCGGAGGTGGCGCGGACGGCGCGGTACGCGCAGGAGGTGCGGGTCGCGGCCACGCGGGCGGCCGGGGCGGTCGAACGCTGGCAGCGCCACTGGCAGGCGACCGCTGACCGGGTGGACGCGGCCGGGGCGGTCTGGCGGGAGGCCGACGCGCGCTGGACGCGCAGCCGGGCGGCGGCGGCCTTCGGTGCGCCGTGGACCCCTCAGGACCCGGCGGAGTACGCGTCCCGTGAGCGCTTCCTGCACGAGCGGGTACGGGCGGCGGTGTCCCGCAACGAGCTGCCGGTGAGCGCGCTCGCGGACGTCCTGGCCGGTCGCGCCGGGTGGGATGCCCGGCTGCACCCGGTGGAGCAGGAGCTGGTGGTGCATCGGGCCGTGGCGGAGCATCTGGAGCGGGTGTACCGGGCCGCGATCGCCGCCGAGCGTGCCGCCTGGCACGACGTGCAGCTCGCCCGCCGGGGTCGCGACAGTCTGCGGCGTGAGGCGGCGCTCGCCGAATCCCGTGCTTCGTCGCGCACGGTGACCGACCTCGATGCGGACCGTGCGGTGCGGCTGGCCGATCTTCATCATGGCCGCGCGTAATCTGCCGGGCACCCTCGGAAACGATCGTCACCAACCGTTCAAGGTCCGCTGCGTAAATCGAAGAAAATGAACGGGAGAGCGTTTCCTGTTCGCATTAGCGCGTGATGGCCCGGTCGCACTCGGCGACCGGGCCGGCCCGTGTCATGGCGTCCCGCTGCCGGGCCGCCATGACACCCTCCGGGTGCACATTGTGAAAGTCGAGCCTCGGTTCAGCTCTTCCATCGGTGCGCACCTATCGGTAGGCTCTCACGAAACGATGTCGAATTCGCCGTCCTTGGCAGAGTCCACGAAGGCGGTCCACTCCGCCGATGTGAACATGAGGGCTGGACCAGTTCGGTCCTTGCTGTCACGGACGGCAATTCCCTGATCGAGGAATGCCACCTCGACGCAGTTGTTGCCGCCGCTGCCGTTGCTACGGCTGCCCTTCTTCCAGACGGCACCATCGATCTGGTGCGCGCGCAACTCAAGCACCTCCCTTTTCCTGAATGTTCTTCGGGAGTGCTAAGCGACGAGCAGACTCTCGATCATCTTTATGGTCGTGCGATGGTCGAGCGCCTTGGCGCTCAATCGCTCGAACTCCTGCCTATACGAGTCAACCATGTCTGGCTGCTCCTCGTACAAGTCTCCCGCAAGGCCTTCCATATAAACAACATCCATATGGGTGGTCTCTCGGAACTCCAAAAGGGTGGCAGGACCGCTGAGGAACAGGTGCTCGCCGGCCGTGAACGGCAGAATTCTCAAGAATACGTTCGGCAATTTCGATACTTCGATCAAATGCTTGAGTTGTTCCGCCATGACATCTTCGCCGCCGATTACCCGGCGCACCACGGATTCATCGATGAATGCGGAGAACTCCAGCGGGCGCTCACTGCGCAGCCGGCCCTGCCGGGTCAGGCGCAGGTTGATTCGCCGCTCGATGTGTTCCTGAGGATCGTCGGGCCGTCCGCTTCTCATCAGTGACCGCATGTAGGCGGCGGTCTGCAGCAGGCCGGGCACGATCACCGGCTCCCAGGTGCGCACCGCCGAGGCCGCGGCCTCCAGGCCGACGAAGTTCCCCGGGCGCATGATGTCGCGATAGTCGGTCCACCAGGTGCGCTCCCGCGACATCCGGGCCAGCTCGACCAGGGCCTCGCGATAGCCCTGATCGCGCACGTTGTAGAGCGTGAGCAGGTCACGGACGTCCCGCGGGGTGACCGCGACCCGCGCGGTCTCGATGCGGGTGACCTTGGCCGAGTGCCACTCGAAATGGCGGGACACGTCCTGCTGGGTGAGGCCGGCCGATTCCCGGCATCGTTTGAGCTCCGCGCCGAGCCGGCGGCGTCGCAGCGTCGGACCCTCGATATCGGACACTCGGACTCCCTACGGTCCTGATGATGTCGATACTACGACCGCTCCCTCATGATCCGGTCCGCCCCATTCATGATCGCTTTTACGGGAGATCAATAAACAGCGAGGACTGAATAAGAAGTCTAGTACTTCTTGTATTGACCTTGGTGTTGGGTACATGATGCTGCGGACATCGAGTTCTGTCTTGTTTCCTACATACATAGGTAAAAGATCATTGGAACTTGCGTCTAAGGGGCGTGGACGGAGTGTTGGCTGACCAGTATTACCTGATCGCACACGAGGACCGGACCGGGCGGTCCCGGCTGCATCCTCGTGCGACCGGCCTGGGGCTGGCTGCCGCATTACTCGCGGAGTTGGTTCTCGAAGGTCGTATCGGCGTCAATGACGGAGACCTACTCGTACTGGATCGGCGTCCGACCCGCGACGCACTCAACCACGACATCCTCGACCTGCTCAACGCCCAGCCACAGCACCGCGACATCCGCACCTGGCTGGCCTTCCTCTCGCAGGACTCGGCACTGCGGGTGGCGGAGCGGCTCATGCGGGTCGGCGCCGTCGAGCTGGTGACCAGGCGCCGGATGCTCGGCACCACACAGACCCTCTACATGCCCAACACCGCACGGCAGCGCAACGCCGCGGCCTGGGCCTCCACCCGCGTGGCGAACATGCTGGTCCGCGGGATGGACCTGAACGTCGGTGACCGGATGCTCGTCGGTCTCGTGGTGGCGACCGGCCTCACCCGTCACGTCATGTACGGATTCGAGGACTACCCGCACATCTACCACGCCCTGCCCAGCATGATCGCCTCCCTGCCCGGCGATCTCCGCGAACTCGTCGAGTGCACCGAAGCGCTCGTCGGATCCGCTCTAGCGGTCGGCCGCCGGTGAGCCGAGGACGCCACCAGCGCCGCCGGGACAACGTCGACCGCTGGGCCGGGACGATGTTGATGGAGCTCAACCGGGAGGCCGCCGCCAAGCGTGGCGCCTCCGGGTCGGACATCATCAGCCAGGCGCTGGCCAGCAACCGGCTCGGCGTGCCGTCGGTGGTCTTCTTCGCCGTCGCCGGAGCCGCCCCGCTCACGGTCATCATCGGGGCCGTCACGACGGTCTACGCGGTGGTCGGCAACACGGCGCTGCCGCTGGTCTATCTCGTCGTCGCGGCCATTCTGTCGATCTTCACGGTCGGCTTCGTGGCGATGAGCCGGCACATCGTCAACTCCGGGGCGTTCTACTCGTACATCAGCCATGGTCTCGGAAGAGAACTCGGCGTCGCGGCGGCCTTCGTCGCCCTGCCGGCCTACGCGCTGATGCAGATCGGCCTTTTCGGACTGTTCGGCGTGGTGGCATCGAGCATCCTCGCCGGAATGGGACTGGTCGTGCCATGGGTGATCTGTGCGCTGGTCGCCTGGGGTCTGATCGCGATCCTCGGCATGCTGTGGGTGGACCTCAGCGGCAAGGTCCTCGGCGTCCTGCTGATCGCCGAGATCGCCGTCGTCCTGATCTACGACCTGGTGATGGTCGCGAACCCGCGGGACGGCGAGGTCAGCGTCGCCACCCTCAACCCGGCGCAGCTGCTCACACCCGAGGTCGTCGCGATGATGGTGATCGCGATCGGTGGGTTCGCCGGGTTCGAGGCGACGGTGGTGCTCTCCGAGGAGGCCAAGGACCCGAAACGGACCATCTCCCGCGCCACCCACATCTCGGTGCTGGTCGCCGGACTCATGTGCGCGGTGTCGGCCTGGGCCATGTCGGTCGGCGCCGGTCCGGGACGGATCGTGGCCGACGCCCAGCGTGAGGAGACGAACCTGGTCTTCAGCCTGGTCGGCCCACACGTGCCGGACGTCATGATCACCATCGGCTACCTGCTCTTCATGACCAGTATCTTCGCGGCGCTGCTGGCCTTCCATGCGGCGGTCTCCCGCTACCAGTTCGCCCTCGGCCGCGAGCGGATGCTGCCCAGCCGGTGGGGCTACACCCACCCGCGCACCGGCGCGCCGGTGGTCGGCTCGATCACCCAGAGTGTGCTGGCGTTCGTCGCGATCCTGGCGTACTGGTTCACCGGAGCGGATCCGCTGGTGGAACTCTTCGGCTACCTCACCGTGGTCGGTGGCCTCGGCGTACTGATCCTGATGTGGGGCACGTCGGCCGCGGTCATCGCGTTCTTCGTGCAACACCCGCGCCTGGAGAACGTCTGGCGTGGCCGGGTCACCCCGATCATCGCGTTCTTCCTGCTCAGCATCATCCTGTTCGCCACCGTGGTGGGCCTGGGCGACATCCTCGGACTGTCGCCGGACTCCATCTTCAACTGGGCCTTCGCGGCCGGGTACGCGGTCCTGGCGCTGCTCGGCGCCGGCTGGGCGGCGATCGTCCGGTTCACCAAGCCCGACGTGTACGCGGTGATCGGCCGCGGTGTGGAGCGACGGACCGTCTTCGAGTTCCCGGAGCCGCCCCGGCCGCACTCACACGCGATGGCGTTCCAGAGCGAGCAATATTCGACGACCACCAGCTCAGGTAGGGAATCCCGATGACGTACGCCATTCAGGAACTCGTGATCCGCCATGTGTCGCCGTTCGACACCGAGGAGATCACCGACCTCGTGGCCGACGCGATGTGGGACGGTCCAGTGGCCCGATGGCTGCACCCGGACGCTTCCGAACGCCGGCGTCTGTCGCCCGGCTACTTCGAGATCTTCGTGGAGTACGCCCTGCAGTACGGCGAGGTCTACAGCACCGCCGACGCGGACGACGGCCGGATGTGCGGGGTCGCCCTCTGGTTCCCGCTCACCGCGATGATCCCGCCGCCGCGCGACTACGAGCGCCGCGTCAAGGAGGTCACCGAGTCGGCCTTCGACCGGGTGCAGCAACTCGACGCGGCGCTCGAGGCGGAACATCCGCTGGAGCCCCACCACTACCTGGCGTTCCTGGCGGTCCGTCCGGGCCGGCAGAACGAGGGGATCGGCAGCGCGCTGCTCGACCGCCACCACTCGCGCCTGGACCGGGCCGGGCTGCCGGCCTACCTGGAGGCGAACGACCCGCGTAACCGCGACCTCTACCTCCGGCACGGATACCGGGTCCGGTCCGTGATCGACCTACCCGACGGGCCGCCGCTGTGGTCGATGTGGAGGGCGCCTATGGCTTGACCGACTGCACCGAGCGAGGCGAGGGCAAGCCCGATCGGCACAATGGCCAAGTCCAGGATCAGGCGGCAACCCGAAGCGGGACGGCGGGCGGGAACTCGTAGATCCAGAACGACTGCTGGTCAAGGCACTCGGCGCGCACCGCGCCACCCGACAACCTGCGCAGCATCAGCTGGACCACCCTGCCGAAGTTGTGCTCGTCGTCGTTGTACCGGCAGTAGTCGATCCCGATCATCCCGTTGCGGGCGGCGGCCGTCTGCTGCATGGCAGTCACGAGTTCGGAGAAGGCCCGGGTGTCGCGCGCCTCGATGCCGACCGCGGCGAAGCCGACGTACCAGATGCGCTTCTGGTGATACATCTCCGGCCAGCGGCGCTCGAAGTACTCGGGTGCGATCAGCGGAACCGCGTAGAGGTCGTTGGTGAACGTGGACAGTCCACAGAGCTCGCCGTCGTCATTGAGGCAGAGGTACTTGTCGACCCTCGGGTCACGCATCACCTCTTCGAACTCAGACCGGTACATCAGGTGACGTTGCACGGCGAGGGAGCGGAGGTCGCGGAACGCGCCTTCATACAGTTCCCAGGCTGCCTTGTGCATCTCATCGTCGGTGATCTGGTCGATGATCTTGACAAGCATGGCTGCTCCCCGCTTCATCGTACTCAAGGCGATCGATGATGTTGGGCTTTAGAGTACGAAGATTCTTGACGCCGCGACAATATGCAGTCGCGGAAATTGTGTGCCAATCCTGATTGGAGGCTGCCGTTCGAACCTACTTGCATGCAACTTGCGTAGTTGCAGCTAGAGGGCCGTGTCCCACCCGATCGAACCCTTGTCGCAACATTTCGCCGGAGGCTTGGAAACGGTTTGCTTGAAGCGCATGATTCGGTGAGTCAGCCTTTTTGTAGAAGGCACCGAGTACTAGCCTTCGTGCGCTGGGCTCCGTGTATTCGCCTTTCTGCGAAATGGCAGATACGCGATGAAGGACACCCTTCGACGACGCAGCGGGTGGTCGGCGCGGCCGCATGGGACGGGTCGTCCCGGCGGGAAGCGCATCCCCCTGCTCGCCGGGCGGCCCGTTCATCGATTGACATAGTTTGACGTCCATACATAGTCTGCCGAGATCAGATGGGGAGCGCTCCCAACTCGCCACCCCCAACCGCGTGTCCTCCCTAGGAGCGTCATGTCGCGACTACTCGGCAGGTTGCTCGTCCTCGGCCTGCTCGCCGCCGGCCTGTCCGTGGCCGGGCCGGCCGCCGCCCGCGAACCCGTCCGCACGCCCGCGCAGGCTGTCGCCGCCATGCAGCCGGGCTGGAACCTGGGCAACACCCTCGACGCCACCGGTGCCGACGAGACATCGTGGGGCAACCCGCGCGTCACCCGCGAACTGCTGGCCGGCATCCGGGACCAGGGCTTCAACAGCATTCGTGTCCCCGTGACCTGGGGGCAGCACCAGTCCGCCGACCACACCATCGACCCCGCCTACCTGGCCCGCGTCCAGGAGGTCGTCGACTGGGCACTGGACGAGGGCTTCTACGTGATGATCAACATTCATCACGACTCGTGGCAGTGGATCAACACGATGCCCACCGACCACGACAACGTGCTGGCCCGCTACAACGCTGTATGGACCCAGGTGGCCGCCGCCTTCCGCGACGCCTCACCACGCCTCGTCCTGGAGAGCGTCAACGAACCCCAGTTCGCCGGCAGCTCCGGCGACGCCGAGAACTACGCTCTACTCGCCGAGCTCAACGCGTCCTTCCACCGGATCGTGCGCGGCACCGGAGGCGGCAACGCCCAGCGGCTGCTCGTCCTGCCGACCCTGCACACCAACGCCGACCAGGGCCGCCTCGACGCCCTCAACGCCGAGTTCGCGGCGTTGAACGACCCCAACCTGATCGCGACCGTGCACTACTACGGGTACTGGCCGTTCAGCGTCAACGTGGCCGGCGGCTACCGGTTCGACGCGACCGCACAGGCCGACCTCATGGGCACCTTCCAGCGGCTGCGCGACTCCCTGATCAGCAAGGGCATTCCGGTCATCCTCGGCGAATACGGCCTGCTCGGCTTCGACCGGCACACCGGGACCATCGAGCAGGGCGAGAAGCTCAAGTTCTTCGAGCTCTTCGGGCACCAGGCCCGGATCAGCAAAGTCACCACGATGCTCTGGGACAACGGCCAACACTTCGACCGTACGGCCGGGGTGTGGCGTGACACCGAACTGTTCGGCCAGATCTCGTCCAGCTGGCGCACCCGCTCCGGCACGGCGGCGAGCGACCTGCTGTTCGTCCCGCGGGCCGCGCCGGTCACCGCGCAGACCATCACCGTCAACCCCAACGGCACGGGCTTCACCCACGTCCGGCTCGGGAACACCACGCTTCGCCGGGGGCCCGACTACCAGGTGTCCGGCGATCAACTCACCCTCACCGCGGGGTTGCTGACGCGACTGACCAAATCCGGCGGGTACGGGGTGAAGGCGTCCCTGACACTGCGGTTCTCGCGGGGCGTACCGTGGCGGCTCGATGTCGTCTCGTATGACGTGCCGCGACTCTCCGCCGCCACCGGGACCACCGCGGCGTTCGCCGTGCCGACCGCCTTCAACGGTGACCGGCTCGCCACGCTGAAGGCCACCTACGCCGACGGCAGCAACGCCGGTCCGCACAACTGGACCCCGTTCAAGGAGTTCGACAGGGCCTTCGCCCCCGACTACGACGCCGGTGCCATCAAGCTGACGCCGGAGTTCTTCGCCGAGGTCAGCGACGGTACCCCGGTGAACCTGGAGTTCGTCTTCTGGAGCGGCGCGACCGTCACCTACCAGGTGACCCGCACCGGAGCCGCCGTCACCGGCGCATGAGCAGCCGGGCGGCGGAATGGTAGGGCCACCGTCCCGCCGCCCGGCACCCCCGGCCGTGCAGCACCGCTGTCTCACACGCGTTGCCGCACAGCCGGCGTCAGGAGGCGGCGAGGCGCACGCCCAGGACGATAAGGACGGCGCCGGTCACAGCGTCCAGCGAGCGGCGCACGACCGGCCGGGACAGCAGACGACGCAGAGTGGCCACCAGGTTCGCCACCACGGTGAACCAGGCGACCGTCACGGCGACGGCCACGACCGAGAGCAGCAGCACGTCGGCCGGCGAGCCGTCCACCGGCGCGAACTGTGGCAGCACCGCCACGAAGAAGACGCCACACTTCGGATTCAGCACATTGGTCAGCAGGCCGTCACGGAACGACACCCAGGGGCGGGTCACGGCACGCCCCGTCTCCGGCTGGTCCGGGCCACCGCCGCCACGACGGGCGGCGAGAAGTGCGGTCACCCCCAGCCACAGCAGGTACGCCGCACCGGCGAGCTTGACCACGGTGAACGCCACAGCCGACGCGGCAAGCAGTGCCGCCACCCCCATCGCGGCCGCCACCGACCAGACGAACACCCCGGCCGCCACACCTGCCGCCGCGAGCATGCCGTGCAATCGGCCGGCGACCACCGATCGCCGCACCACGACGGCGAAGTCCGGGCCGGGCGAGGCCGCTGCCAGCCCGATCACCCCGGCGAACGCCAGCACCTGTCCTACGTCGCTCATGCCTCGATCCTCATCGACCGAACCCTGCTGCGTCGCCCCTCGGGACGGTCTTGTGAGGTTCGGGTCGAGATGGCGGCCGAACCTCGCAAGTTCTGTCGCATTGATGGGCGGTGCCGACCGGCGGCCGGTCAGTCCTGAAAGGACAGCGCCGTGAGCGTCACGCCGGTTCCCTCGAGGAGAACGAACAGCGTGTGGACCCCGGTCACGGGCGTGAGGGGGGACGAGACCTCGGCCGGGGTGGGTGCCGTGCGGATGGGCAGGGTGGCCAGTGTCGGGCCGGCGAGCGGGTCGTCCAGGCGCAGCACCACCGTGCCCTCGCTGGAGCCGGCCGGCACCTGGAGTGTGACCCGGAAGAAGCCGGCGCTGAAGTCGACGTCGTCGAAGACCGTCCATGCTTCCGGCTCGTCGCTTCGGAGGGCCTCGAAGGGTGGGGCCGGAATGGCCACGGGAGTCGTCTGGGCGTACCCATCATTGTCGACCATCTTGAGGCCGGACCTCGGTGACCGGACCGGGATGCCTTCGCCGTGGACGCGCAGCGTCGCCGTCAGGCGCCAGTCGGTGCTGGAGGCGCCGACAGCGATCGTGTGCGTGGCGTCCTCGACCACCCACCGGGAGCGGGTGACGTCCCAGAACGCCAGTTCGGCGGCGGGGAGCAGCAGTTCCACAGTGGTCCGCTCGCCGGGTCCGAGCCGGACCTGCCGGTAGCCGCGCAGGCGTCGCAACGGCTGCTTCACGCGGGAGCGCTGCTGCCTGGTGTAGAGCTGGACGACCTCGGTGCCGGGACGGTCGCCACTGTTGACGACGTCGACGGTGACGGTGACCTCCCCGCCGGCGTCGACGGTGTCCGCGCTGACCCGCAGGTTCTCGTAGGTGAACCTGGTGTACGACAGCCCGTGCCCGAACGGGAAGAGTGGGACACCACGGTAGTAGAGGTAGGTCGCGTCGGTGGCGATGATGTCGTAGTCGAGCAGGTCCGGCAGGTCGCCGGCGTCGGTGTACCAGGTCTGGGTCAGCCGCCCGCCCGGGTCCACCTGCTGCCCGGAGCGGTCGCTGCCGAACAGCACGTCGGCGAGGGCGGTGCCGTGCTCCTGACCGCCGTGCGAGGACCAGACAACGGCCGGCAGGTTGTCCCGGGCCCAGCCGATCGCGTACGGATAACTGCTGGTCAGCACAAGCACGCTCCGCGGGTTGGCGGCGTGCACGGCCCGTGCCAGTGCGTCCTGGGTGCCGGGCAGGTTCAGGTCACGGCGGTCCGCGGTCTCCCGGCCGGCCACCAGCGGATGGTTGCCGAGAGCCAGCAGGACCACGTCGGCCTCCGCGGCCAGCGCGGCGGCCGCGGCCACCCCGTCGACGAGCAGGTCGACCGTGAACACGGTGGCCTCGGCCGTGGTGCCGGCGGCGGTACGGACCAGGCCGTCCTCGCCGGCGACCAGGTACCGGCCGCTCTGCACGTGTAACAGGACCAGGCCGTCGCCGGCCGGTTCGAAGCGGAACGTCTCGCGGACCTCCCAGCCGTTCGGGCCCGGCCGGTCGTCGACGAGCAGGTGCGATTCCGGGCCGAGGCCGTCGGCGCCGACGAACCGGCCGCTCGCCACGCTCCGCAGCGAGATCGTCTCCTCGCCCCAGTCGAGCACGTCGAACAGGGCGGTGTCCGGTACGTCGTCGGCGGCGACCACCCGCACCGGACCGTCTCCGATGCTCAGGTAACCGGCCGGGCCGCGCAGTGCCACCCGGTCGACACCCTCGTGGTGGACGACGTCGGCGGCCCGTTCGGTGACCGCGTCGAGCAGGGTCCGCCGGTACGGGGGAGTGCCGCTGTACCAGTCGTCGAAAGTCGTCGCGGCGAGCGGTCCGAGGACCGCGACGCGTCCGGCGCCGGCCGGGTCGAGGGGCAGGATGCCGTCGTTGCCGAGCAGCACGATCGAGGCGCGGGCGGCCTCGCGGGCCAGAGCGCGGTGCTCCGGGCAGTCGATCACCTCGGGGCCGATGGCCCGGTACGGGTCGTCCTCGGGGTTGAACTCGCCGAGCCGGATGCGGACCGAGAGGATGTGCCGGACCGCGGCGTCCACGTCGGACTCGGTGATCAGCCCACGCTCGAGCGCCGCGGTGAACGACTCCTCGGAGAGCGGCCCGGGTTCGGTCACGCAGTCGATGCCGGCCCGCAGCGCGGCCGCGAACCCGGCCGGATGGTCCTCGAAGACCTTTTGATCACCGGCGAGATTCTGTACGGCGTACGCGTCGCCGACGACCATGACGTCGTCCTCGGCCCAGCCCCGCAGCACCTCGTTGATGAGTGGGCTCAGGTGGGTGGGCCGCCCGTTGATCAGGTTGTAGCTCGCCATCACGGCGACCGCTGCGCCCGCGGCGATGGCCGGCCGGAACGCGGGCAGTTCATATTCGTGCAGTACCCGCGGCGGCATGTTGCTGGAGGTGAGGCACCGGTCGGTCTCGTTGTTGTAGCCGAGGAAGTGCTTGAGGGTCGGCGCGGTGCACAGCCAGCGGGGGTCGTCGCCGCGCAGCCCACGCGAGTACGCCGTGCTCAGCACCCCGGTGAGCCACGGGTCCTCGGCGAAGCCCTCCTCGTTGCGGCCCCATCGCGGATCGCGCAGCAGGTTGACGACCGGCGCCCAGACATTGAGCCCGACGTTCTCCGGGTCGCGGTGGTGCATGGCGCGGACCTCGGTGCCGACGGCCGTGCCGACCCGGCGCAGCAGATCCGCGTCCCAGCTGGAGGCGAGACCGACGGCCTGGGGGAAAGCGCTTGCCACACCGAGCCAGGCTACGCCGTGCAGCGCTTCGGTGCCGGTCCGGAACGAACCGACGCCGAGCCGTGGGACGGCGGCCTGGTGCTGGTGCAGGAGGGTGATCTTCTCCGCCAGGTCGAGCCGGCCCAGAAGGTCGGACACCCGCGCGGCGAGCTTCTGGTGCGGGTCGCGAAAGACGATGCGAGAGGGGGATTCGGTCACAACGTGTTCCTTCGGGCCAAGCCGCGTCGTCGAAGCGCTTCGACAATGCGGCGGAAGAAGCCTCCGCGAGTGGTTTCGCGAATGTTTCGGTCGGAGTTCCCTGAGGCTCGCACCACAGTTACGGCTTGGTCAAGGCGCTACGGGCATGTTTGGTCATCGATTGTTACCCGCCCCGCCTCTTCGTGCGTGGTGACCCATGGTCCGATCCGGACCGCGGGTGACCACATGGCGGAGCCCAGCGGGCGAGCATGGTGACGTGTGCCTGTGGGCGGACCGTAGGTCACCGCGCTGGGAGGTGCGGCGGGGTGTGTGGTGACCTGTGCCCGCGGGTGGACCGTAGGTCACCGCGCTGGGAGGTGTGGCGGGGTGTGTGGTGACGTGTGCCCGCGGGCGGACCGTAGGTCACCGCGCTGCTGGGGTGTGGCGGGGTGTGTGGTGACCTGTGCCTACGGGCGGACCGTAGGTCACCGCGCTGCTGGGGTGTGGCGGGGTGTGTGGTGACCTGTGCCTACGGGCGGACCGTAGGTCACCGCGCTGCTGGGGTGTGGCGGGGTGTGTGGTGACCTGTGCCCACGGGCGAGCCGCAGGTCACCGCGCTGCGGGTCAGGGGGACGCGGGCAGGGTGCCGGTGTCGACGCGGTCCAGGTGGGACACCGCGCCGCCCAGGGCCGCGGCGTGCAGGCCCAGCGTGGAGACCGTCAGCCGGGCGCCCCCGGCGTCGGGCGCCAGGGTGTTGCGCGCCAGCTCGGACGCGGCCGCCGGCAGGATCCACTCGGCCAGGGCCGCGTAGTGGTCGCCCAGCACGATCACCTCAGGGTTGACCAGGTTCGCGAGCAGGGCCAGCCCCTGACCGAGGTGGCAGCCGGTGTCCCGCAGCGCGGCCAGCACGTCCGGGTCACCGGACCGGGCCAGGGTCGCGACCTGTTCGACCGCCGGTGTCAGGTCGGTCAGTGACTCCGGGTCGAAGCCGGGTAGTGCGCGACGGACCAGCGGCTCGACACCGGCCAGGTCGGCCAGCGTGGGCGAGCCGGCCGGCCCGAGCGAGAACCGTCCGATCTGGCCGGTGAACCCACGGGAGCCTTGCAGCAGCCGGCCGTCGGTCACGATGCCCGCCTCGACACCGGCCGCTCCGGTGACGTAGGTGAGGTCCGGGTGTCCGCCGTGCCGCAGCTCGGCGACCGCGGCCAGGCCGGCGTGGTTGGCGACCGCGACGTCCAGGCCGGGCTGGCGCAGCGAGCCTGCGAGCAGGCCGCGGAGGTCGACGTCGGACCAGCCGAGCGGCGGCGAGAGCCGGACCGTGCCGCTCTCCTCGACCAGCCCGGGCACCGCCACAGTGAGGCCGAGGACCTGCCGGCCCTGCTGGCGTACCCGGCTGGCGGCCCGCTGGGCCAGGGCGGCCACCTCGCTGACCGCGCGGCCGGGGCCGGTGCCGGCCGGGCCGCCGTCGAACTGCCGGTGCCAGAGCAGCAGCTGGTCGCCGGCGAAGTCGACGGCGAGCGCGGTGAGCCGGTCGGCGGCGACCTGCAGGCCGATCGCGGCGTAGGCGGAGCCGTCGAGGGCCAGCGCGGTGCCGGGCCGGCCGATCCGGTTGCCGCTGAGGCCGGTCTCGCGCAGGAGCCGCTGCTCGATCAGGCTGCCGGTGAGGCTGGAGACGGTGGCCTTGTTGAGGCCCGTGGACGCGGCGATCGAGGCGCGCGAGCTGGGTCCGTTGGCGCGCAGGTGCCGCAGGACCACGGCGAGGTTCGTGGCGCGCACGTCGGTGAAGTCGGCCGGTTGAGGGTCGGCCCGGGTGGTCCTCACATCAAGCTCCGCTCGAAGTTTCGCGTGCTGTCCGCCTGGTCATCTTGCCGCATCACCGCGGATCGTCGTCTCCCCTGATCGATGCCTGCCCGGGTGGGTGCGCTCCCATTCGATGCTTGTCGGGTCGGCACCACGTCAGTTAGCTTGTCTTCGATGTACTTAGTTTAGACGCTAACCAAACTAAACCCATAACGGAAGGGTGGTGCGCCGTGGCGAGAGCAATGGAAGGCGCGTCGACGAACAGGCGGAACTTCCTGGGGCTGGTCGGCCTCGGCGCGGCGGCGATGGCGAGCGGCGGCACGCTCGCGGGGTGCAGCAAGGACCCGCGCTCCCAGGGCTCGGCCACCACCGCCGAGCAGGCCGCCGGTGTGGTTCCCAACTTCAAGGACTCCACCCTGGTGCCGCCGGACGTCAAGGGCGTGCGGCCGATGGCCGACGGATACGTGAAGTACCCCACCTCGCTCGCCGACGCGATCTCCGAGAAGGCGATCACCAGCGGCAAGCCGGTCACCGCGACCACGCCGTGGTGGGGTCCGGCCCCGCCGGCCGCGAACAAGCTGGTCGAGGCGGTCGGCGCCGATATGGGCGGCGCGATCAACTTCAGCATTCAGGACGGCAACACGTACGGCGACAAGCTCAACACCATGCTCGGCGCCCGCGACGTGCCCGAGCTGACCTGCATCCCGGGCTGGGAGATCAACAAGCTGGCCCGGTTCAGCGACGGCGTGCACGCACTGTTCGAGGATCTGACGCCCTACCTGGCCGGTGACAAGGTCAACGCGTACCCGCTGCTCGCCGGCCTGGACACCCGGGCCTGGCAGGACTCGGTGTGGGGCGGCAAGCTGATGGGCGTCCCGTTCCCGACCGACGCGCCCTTCCCGTCGGTGCTCTTCGTCCGCAAGGACGTCACCGAGCAGCGCGGTATCGCGGACCCGACCTCGCTGGACGAGCTCTACCAGTTCGGCAAGAGCCTCACGAACGCCGACAAGGGTGAGTGGGCGTTCGGCGACATCTGGCTCGAGGTGCAGCAGATCGCCGGTGCCGGCGGCTCGGAGAACGGCTGGATGAAGACTGCCGACGGCAAGGTCGTGCACCGCATGGAGACGCCCGAGTACAAGCGGGCCGTCGAGTTCATGGCCAGGCTCTACGCCGAGAAGCTGATCCACCCCGACATCGCCTCCAGCAAGGGCGGCGACACCCAGGCCCTCTTCAAGGGCGGCAAGATGTTCATGTACGGCACGGGCGGCGGCTCCTGGAAGGAGACGTGGCGTCCGGCCGTTCAGGTCAACCCCAAGTTCAACATGCAGGCCGTGAAGGTGTTCGGCGCGGACAAGGGCAAGCCGCCGGTCCGCTGGCAGACGCGCTCGGCGATCATCTGGACGTTCATCAAGAAGGGCGTCGGCCAGGAGCGGGTCCAGGAGTTGCTCCGCGTGCTCAACTACACGGCGGCGCCGTTCGGCACCAAGGAGTGGGAGCTGCAGAACTTCGGCGTCGAGGGCACCCACTTCAAGCGGGATGGCAGCGGTACTCCGGTCACCAACGACCTGTGGGTCAAGGAGTTCGCGAACCAGTTCATCTTCCTCGGCGGCCGCCCGCCGGTCGTGGTCGGCGGGCCGGACATCCCCACCTACGCCGCGGACTTCGTGAACTGGGGCAACGACGCGACCCAGTACCTCGAGAAGAACCCGTGGGACGGCATCAAGGTGGAGACGCCCACGCAGATGGCCGCCATCGCGCAGCCGACCGAGGACAAGATCACCGATATCCTGCGTGGCCGTACCCCAGTAAGTGATCTTGACAAGGTCGTTGCCGACTGGCGGAAAGCCGGCGGTGATGCGGGACGCGACTTCTACGCCAAGGTTCTGGCTGACAACGGGCGATGAGCGAGCTCGCGAGCGAATCAGTGAGTATCGGCGCGCCTTCGACTGCCTCTGAGCCCGAGGTCAAGGCGAAGAAGGCGAAGAAGAACGACAAGGCGGTCTCGCGGCAGCAGCTCTCCTTCGGGAAGCGGCTGCGGCGGGACTGGCCGCTGCTGCTCATGTGCTTCCCGGCGATGGCGTTGCTGCTGGTGTTCCACTATGTACCGTCGCTCGGCAACATCATCGCCTTCCAGGACTACAACCCGTTCGTCGGCGACGACCCGCTGGAGGCCTTCCTCTACAGCGAGTGGATCGGGTTCGGCAACTTCGAGTATCTGTTCGGGACGCAGGCGTTCTGGGACTCGGTGATCACCACGCTGTCGATCACCGCGTTCCAGCTGGTCTTCTACTTCCCGATCCCGATCCTGCTGGCGATCCTGCTGAACAGCATCCTGTCGCCGAAGATCAGGTCACTGGTGCAGAGCGTCGTCTACCTGCCGCACTTCTTCAGCTGGGTGCTGGTGGTCTCGCTGTTCCAGATGATGCTCGGTGGTGCCGGCCTCCTCGCGCAGACGCTGCGGCAGGCCGGATACACGCCGCCCGAGATCATGACGAACCCGGACACGTTCATGTTCCTCATCACCTCGCAGGCGCTCTGGAAGGATGCCGGCTGGGGCATGATCGTCTTCCTGGCGGCGCTGGCGGCCATCGACACCTCGCTGTACGAGGCGGCCGCGGCCGACGGCGCCGGACGGTGGCGCCGGATGTGGCACATCACCTTGCCCGGCCTGCGGTCGGTCATCGTGCTGCTGCTCATCCTGCGCCTCGGCGATGCGCTTAACGTCGGCTTCGAGCAGTTCATCCTGCAACGGGAGATGGTCGGCCGGGAGGCGGCCGAGGTGGTCGACACCTACGTCTACTACCAGGGCATCGCGGTGCAGCAGTGGGGGGTCGGCGCGGCCGCCGGGCTGTTCAAGGCCGTGATCGGCATCCTCCTGATCGTGGGCGCCAACAAGCTGGCGCACCGGTTCGGCGAGCAAGGGATCTACTCGAAATCATGAGCGCAGACACCGTAGTCCGGCCCCGCCGCAAATCGTCGCGTCCGGTGTGGGAGGAGAAACCCACACTGCTCGGCCAGTTCAGCAAGGGCACGATCCTCACCGCGGTGGTGGCCGTCGTGATCGTGCCGCTCTGGGTGGTCGTGGTCACCAGCCTCTCGTCCGAGAAGACGATCAACGAGGCCGGTGGGTACGTCTTCGTCCCGCGCGAGTTCGACCCGCGCGCGTACCTGGTGATCTTCTCGGGCGGACAGGTCACCGACGCGATCCTGGTCAGCACGATCGTGACCCTCGCCGGTACGGCCCTCAGCCTGATCGTCACGGTGCTGGCCGCCTACGGGCTGTCCCGGCCCGGCACGCTCGGGCACCGGTCGATCCTGTTCTACTTCCTGCTGACGTTCCTGATCTACCCGGGCATGATCCCCAGCTACCTGGTGGTGACCGGCCTGGGACTGAAGGACAACCTGCTCGCGCTGATCCTCCCGACCGCGATCAGCGCGTTCAACCTGGTGGTGCTCCGGGCGTTCTTCATGAGCATCCCGGGCGAGCTGTACGACAGCGCGCGCATGGACGGCGCCGGTGAGCTGCGCATCCTCACCCGGATCGTGCTGCCGCTGTCCAAGGCGGTGACCGCGGTGGTCGGCCTGTTCTACGCGGTGGGTTACTGGAACGCGTTCTTCAACGCGATCCTCTACATCGACCGCAACGACCTGCAGCCGATCCAGCGGGTGCTGCAGCAGTTCATCCTGGCCGGGCAGTCGCCGTCGACGTCGGGTGCGGCGGTCGCGATCCCGGGCCTCGGCTCGTCGGTGCCGCCCAGCCTGGCGATCAAGATGGCCGTCGTGGTGGTGACGATCGTGCCGGCGCTGATCGTCTACCCGTTCATCCAGCGCCACTTCACGAAGGGCGTCATCATCGGAGCCGTCAAGGGTTGAGGTGGAACGGCCGGCCGGCCCGGAGGCGGATCGTCTCGGTCGTGCCGGTCGGCCGTCCGACCTGGACAGTGCGGTCGGTGCGGGAGGTCAGGACGGCTTCCCAGCGGCCCGGGGACCAGGTCAGGTCCACGGTCACCGGGCCTCGGGCGACCAGGCCGCGGACCGAACCCGTGGGCCAGGCCGTGGGCAGGGCGGGCAGCAGGTCGATGCGGGCCACGCCGTCCGCGCCGACGTCCCGGCTGCGCAGCAGCATCGCCACGACCAATGCCGGGAGACCGCCGGCCAGGTCCACGTTGAACATGTGGTCCCGGTTGTGGGTGGGCGCCATGTTGGGCCGCCAGTAGGCCTCCGAGATGCGGGTCAGGGCCGCGTACGCCTCCTCGGCCAGCCCGAGGTTCGCGGCGGCGACACCGAGCAGCGCGAGGCCGTACCCCATCTCGTCGGAAGCCTCGCTCAACCACCACCGCAGGCGGGCCCGCACCGCACGCACCGCCGCGGCGCGCAGCGCCGGATCCTCGTCGAACGCCGGGTCGCCGCCGTAGTAGAGCGGATAGAGGTGGCTGCAGTGCCGGTGCTCGTGGTTGTCCGGGAACCGCGGATCGATCCATTCGGCCAGCTCACCGGCGTCGTTGACGCGCATCGGCGGCAGCGCCGCGAGCAGGCTCTTCCAGCGGATCTGGTCGTCGTCCGAAGGAGAGCCCAGCACCTCGGTCACGGTCAGCAGGCCGCGCAGCAGAGCGCCGACCGCCTGCACGTCGAGGGTCGCGTCCACCGAGGCCTGCGCGCCCGATCCGCCCGGATCGTTCTCGGGGGAGTAGGACGGGCTGAAGTGTGCCCGCCCATCCCTGATCTCGGCGAACGCCAGGTGGAACTCGGCCGCCTCCCGCAGGAACGGCAGCGCCCGCTCCCGCAGGAACTCCAGGTCACCGGTGTGCTGCCAGTGCTCGAGGTAGAGCCGTGCCAGCCAGGCGGCGCCCGCGGTCCAGAAGGTCAGGCACCAGACCGGGCCGAAGTGGTTCTGCCGGCCGTGCGTGCCGAGATGCGCGGGCGCGAACAGGCCGGGCAGCCCGTAGAGGCGGCGCGCGTTCTCCCGGAAGTCGTCACGCAGGTCGTCGAGAAGGTCGAACAGCGGCGGCATCAGTTCCGGGGTACCGGTCGGGTGCACGGCGAGCAGCGCGGCCTGCAGGTTGCCGTCGATGGTCCAGCCGCTGCGCCACGGCGGCGACCAGGTGCCGCTCCAGACGCCCTGCAGGGTCGGCGGGCGGGTTCCGGTGCTGCTGATGATCGCGTATCGCCCGGCGTCGAACAGCTGCTGCGCGCGATGCCCGCCGAGGTCCAGTTCGACCCGGCCGAACAGGTCACGGTGCCGGGTGGCGTGCTCCTCGAGCAGCTCGTCGAAGCCGCCATGCGGCAGGGCGGCGAGGGCGTCGGAGGGCGAGGGCGTTCCGGTCACGGTTCGGGCGACGATCAAAACCCCTTCTTTCGTACGCTCTACGCGTACTGCCAAGGTCCAGCCATCGAGCGCTCCCGCCCATGTCGGTCCGGCGAACCGTCCGGTCAGGACGAGATCGTCACCGCACCGCTCGACCGAGTAGTCGACAGGCTGCTCCGGTTCACCGTCGATCGGCCCGGCCACGACCGTGCCGTCCGTGCCGTTCACCCGTACGACCAGCACGTCCGCGGCCCGGGACACGAACGCGTCCACCGTCACCCCGGCCCACTCCTGCCGTACCACGCCGGTGGCGAAGTCGGTGCCCCGCCGGTAGCCGTCACCGGGGTTCGCCGGGGTGAACGTCAGTGTTCCCGCGCCGATCAGCGGATCGATCCAGCGCGTCTGCCCGTACCCGGAATGCTCCCGAACAGCGAGGTCGCAGACCTCGCGAGCCGCGTCACGGAACCGGTCGGCCGCGAGCAGCTCGCGCAGACGCGGCAGCAGGGGGGCGGTGAGCGGCGCCGGGAGCGGTTCGGTGACCGGCTGGAAGAGGTCCTCGTGGGCGAGGGTGAAGCGCAGCGCGGCCGGCGAGCCGTAGCAGAGCACGCCCTGCCTGCCGTTGCCGCTGATCAGCGCGTGTTCCCAGTCCTCGGTGGCCACGGCGTCCCGGAACGACGGATTGACGTTGCTCTGCACGGCTCATATTTTGTTTAGGGTTCAAACTAATAGCAAGGGTGGGTTTGCGGATGCTCTTCTTCGGCGGCGACTACAACCCGGAGCAGTGGCCGGCGGAGATCTGGGAGGAAGACGTCGCGCTCATGCGACGGGCCGGGGTCAACATCGCCACGGTCGGCGTCTTCTCCTGGTCGAACCTGGAGCCGGAGCGGGGCCGCTACGAGTTCGGCTGGCTGGACCGGGTCATGGACCTGCTGCACGACGGCGGCATCAGGGTCGCGCTGGCCACCCCGACCGCCTCGCCGCCGCCCTGGTTCAGCCTCGCCCACCCGGAGGCGCTGCCGGTCAACGCCGACGGGGTCCGGCTCACCCACGGCAGCCGCGACACCTACTGCGTGTCGTCGCCGGCGTACCGCACGGCGGCCCGGGAGATCGCCGGCCGGCTCGCCGAGCGGTACGCCCACCACCCGGCGCTCGCGATGTGGCACGTACACAACGAGTACGGCACCGACTGCCGCTGCGACGTCACCGCCGCCGCGTTCCGGACCTGGCTGCGGAAGAGGCACGGCAGTCTGGACGCCCTCAACGAGTCGTGGACCACCGCGTTCTGGAGCCAGCGCTACTCCGCGTGGGAGCAGATCGCGCCGCCGCGCGCCACCCAGTACCTGCCCAACCCGGCACACGCCCTCGACTTCCGCCGCTTCCTCTCCGACGAACTGCTCGGCGGCTACATCGAGCAGCGTGACCTGCTACGCGCCGCCAACCCGGGCGTGCCGGTCACCACCAACTTCGTGCAGGGTGGCTGGGTCAGCGTCGACCACGCGCGCTGGGCCGAGGAGGTCGACGTCGTCGCGGTCGACCACTACCCGGACGACACCGGGCCGGGTGCCGAGGAGGAGACCGCGTTCGCCGCGGACCTGGCACGTGGCTGGGGCGGCGGATCGTGGCTGCTCATGGAGACCGGGCCCAACCTGATCTACACGCGCGGGCGGATGCACGCCAAGGAGCCGGGCCGGCTCACCGCGCACAGCCTGAGCTATGTGGCGCGCGGATCGCGCGGGGCCATGTATTTCCAGTGGCGGCAGCCGCGCGGCGGGGCCGAACTGTTCCACTCGGCGCTGGTGCCGCACGCCGGGCCGGACACACCGGTGTTCCGCGAGGCGGTGGCGCTGGGGCGTACCCTCAAGAATCTCTCCGACGTGTCCGAAAGTGATCCGCCTGCCGCAAGCGTCGCGGTGACCTGGGACGCCCCGTCATGGTGGGCGCTGCAGGCGCCCGGGCTCCCGTCGGCGGACATCGACTACCTCGGCGCGGTACGCCAGGCACACCGCGCGCTGTTCCGCGCCAAGCTGCAGACCGACTTCGTCTTCCCCGGCGTCTCCACCGGGCTCGGTGACTACGCGATGATCGTCGTGCCGCACCTCTACCTGGTGTCCGACGAGGCGGCGGCCGCCTTCCGGGACTACGTGGCGGACGGCGGGCACCTGCTGGTGACCTACCTGAGCGGCATCGCCGAACCCGACACGCGGATCCGGCTAGGCGGTTACCCCGGTGCTTTCCGGGAGATTCTGGGCGTACGGGTGGTCGAGTGGCACCCGCAGGCGCCGGGTACCCCGATCACGCTGGACGACGGACTCACCGCGAACCGCTGGATCGAGCGGGTCGAGACCGCCGGAGCCGAGACGATCAGCCTCTACGCCGACGGGCCGCTGGCCGGGGCGCCGGCGATCACCCGGAACCGGTACGGCGCGGGCAGCGCCTGGTATGTGTCGACCGGCCTGACCGACGACTCCCTGGAAACCCTGCTGCGCCGGGTCGCGGCCGCCGCCGGAGTGGAGCCGGTGCTGAGCGGACTGCCGTCCGAGGTGGAGGCGGTGCGCCGCGGTGATCGGCTGTTCCTCTTCAACCACGGAACGGCGCCGGCGACCGTCGGCGACATCGTGGTCCCCGGCGGAGGTGTCCGAATCCGGTCAGCCGTGGAAGGCCCGGCGGTAGGCCGAGGGTGACGTGCGCATGGCCTGTCCGAAGTGGTGCCGGTAGGTGACCGTGCTCTCGAAACCGACCGCGGCGGCGACCTCCTCGATCGGTGTGCCGGTCGCCTCCAGCAGCGCGAGGCTGGCCTGCACCCGCTGGTTGATCAGCCAGCGGATCGGCGTGGTCCCGGTGGCCCGCGCGAAATGCCGCAGGTAGGTGCGCTCCGACATGTGCGCGCGCCGGGCCAGCGTCTCCACGGTGATCGGCTCGGTCAGGTTGCCGAGAGCCCACTCCATGCTCCGGGACAGCCGGTCGTCGTCCGGCTCGTCCGGCATCGGCGCCTCGATGAACTGGGCCTGACCGCCGTCCCGGTGCGGTTGCACCACCAGGCGGCGGGCCACCATGTTCGCCACACTCGGGCCGTGGTCGCGCCGGATGACGTGCAGGCAGAGATCGAGGCCCGCCGCGCTGCCCGCGCTGGTCAGCACGTCGCCGTGGTCGATGTAGAGCACGTCGGCGTCGACGTCGACGGCGGGATGACGGGAGCGCAGCGCCTCCGCGTACCGCCAGTGGGTGGTGGCCCGGCGCCCGTCCAGCAGGCCGGCGGCGGCCAGCGCGAAAACGCCCGAGCAGATGGACATCACCCGCGCACCCCGGGAGTGGGCCGCCCGCAGCGCCGCGACCAGTGCGGGTGACGGGTCGGCCCGGACGTCCGGCACTCCCGGCACGATCAGCGTTCCGGCCGCGGCGAAGGTGTCCAGGCCGTGCTCGGTGTGCAGCGCCGCGCCGCCGATCACCCGCACCGGGCCGGGCGTCTCGGCGCAGATGGTCAGGTCGTACCAGGCGCGGTCGAACTCAGGCCGGGGCAGGCCGAAGACCTCAGTGACGATGCCCATCTCGAACAGCGACATGCCGTCGTAGGCGAGCACGGTGACCTGGTGCCCGCGACTGCGGACCTGATGCAACAGCATGGCGGGATCCTAGCGGTGGATGGCATCACCGCCACTGGGCCCCCTTCTCGCCGGGCGGCACGATCAATGCCATGACCAGCGCGATCGAACACTTCAGCAACCGGCTCCGCTTCGAGACCGACGTGAGCGACGTCCACCACGACCTCGAGTCCGGCACCCCCGGCCTCGTCGTCGTCGACTCCCGCAGCACCGAATCCTGGGACCAGGGCCGCATCCCGGGCGCCATCCACCTGCCGACCCGGGACATCGCTTCGCGGGCCGCTTCCCTGGTGCCACCCGGCAGCGCGGTCGTCACCTACTGCTGGGGCCCCGGCTGCAACGGGGCGACGCGGGCCGCGCTGGAGTTCGCGAAGCTCGGCTACCCGGTCAAGGAGATGATCGGCGGCTTCGAGTACTGGGCGCGCGAGGGCTTCCCGATCGACACCGCCGACGGCCGAAGCTCCCGCCCGGTCGACGACCTGACCGCCCCGGCCACCGTCGCTTGCGGCTGCTGACCTCGGCCGCCCACCGCCCGTGGTCGCTGGCCTCGACCGCCCACCGCCCGTGGTTGCTGGCCTCGACCGCCCACCGCCCGTGGTTGCTGGCCTCGACCGCCCACCGCCCGTGGTTGCTGGCCTCGACCGCCCACCGCCCGTGGTCGCTGACGTCCGCCGCCCACTGCCTGCGGGCGGCGGCTGACAGGCGGGTGGTTGGCGGAGGACTGCCAACCGACCACGCCGCCCACCCCTGCCAGATCTTGAGAGCTTTGGCCGCTTACGCGACCGGAACCTCACAAGATCGCGCGGACGGCGGACGGCGGACGGCGGACGGCGGACGGCGGACGGCGGACGGCGGACGGACGGGCGGACGGGCGGACGGACGGGCGGACGGGCGGACGGGCGGACGGACGGGCGGACGGGCGGACGGGCGGACGGGCGGACGGGCGGACGGGCGGATGGGTGGCGGGCGGCGGTGGTTGGCCGGTGGTGGTTGGGCTGTGGCCGATCGGCCTCATCGCCCAGCTCTTGCTAGATCTTGAGAGCTCTGGGCGCCTACGCGACCGGAACCTCACAAGATCGCGCGGATGGCGGATGGCGGATGGCGGACGGCGGATGGCGGATGGCGGATGGCGGATGGCGGGCGGCGGATGGCGGGCGGACGGGCGGCGGTGGTTGGCCGGTGGTGGTTGGGCTGTGGCCGATCGGCCTCATCGCCCAGCTCTTGCTAGATCTTGAGAGCTTTGAGCGCCTACGCGACCGGAACCTCACAAGATCGCGCGGACGGCGGACGGCGGACGGCGGACGGCGGATGGCGGATGGCGGATGGCGGATGGCGGATGGCGGCGGGTTGGCTGGCGGCCGGCGGTGGCGGCTGACTTGCGGTTGGTGGCGGATGGCTGGCGGTTGGTGGCGGCCGACCACACCGCCTACCTCCTGGCGATGTTGTGAACTTTGGCCGCCCGTTCCACCCCAAACTCACAAGGTCGGTCGGTTTGGGGGAGGTCGGAGCCGGAGCCGGGTGGAGGCGTGGCGAGGTTGGTGCGGGGAGCGGGGCGAGCGGGGAGCGGGGGCGAGCGGGAGCCGGGAGCCGGGGTTGGAGGCGGGGTTGGGCTGGGGTTAGTGGAGCAGGGTTTCGAGGTAGGGGTTGGCGAACGTCTTCTGTGGATCGAAGCGGTCTACCAGGGCGGTGAAGTCGGCGAAGCGGTCGTATGACGCGCGCAGATCGGCCGGGGCGGTGGTGAAGATCTTGCCCCAGTGCGGGCGGGCGTCGAACGGGGCGAGCGCCTTCTCCAGGTCGGCGACGATCGGGAGCACCGCGTCGGTGTCGGCGATCCAGGTGAAGTGCAGGGCGAGGCTGTCGCGGCCGTGGTTCGGGCTCAGCCACAGGTCGTCGGCGGCGATCGTGCGGATCTCGCAGACCTGTAGGACCGCCGCGACCCGCTCGCGGAGTCCGGCCACGGCCTCGATCGCGGACAGCGCTGCGGTCCGGGGCACGTGCCACTCGGACTGCAGCTCCTCGCCGCTGCTCGGGGTGAACTCCATCCGGAAGTGTGGTAGCCGCTCGTGCCACGGACCGGGCACCCCGCCCTGCTCGGTGCAGCTGACGGTGGGCATGCCGGGCACCGGGTGCCGCGGGCCGTCGGCGGGCCGGGCGCCGAACAGGTCGCCGGTGAGTGGCTCGGCCCGTTTGAGCCACACCTGGTCGATGTCGGTCCCGGTCCAGCGGGTGAACAGGCTGACGCTGTAGCCGGCCGACAGGATCTCGTCGAGATGGGCGTGCAGGGACTGCCCGGGCAGGTTCTCGTAGACGTACTGCCGCAGCTCGAACGCCGGAACGACGTCGAGGGTGAGTGCCGTGACGACGCCGAGCGCGCCCAGGCCGACGACCGCTCCGGTGAAGTCTGGGTGGGACCGGTCGAGGACCGTCGTCGAGCCGTCGGCGCGGAGGATCTCCAGGCCGGAGACGGCGGTGGCCAGGTTGCCGTGGCGCACGCCGGAACCGTGGGTGGCGGTGGCGATCGCGCCGGCGACCGAGATGTGCGGCAGTGACGCCATGTTGTGCACGGCCAGGCCCTCGGCGGCCAGGTGGGTGGCGAGTTCGCCGTACCGGATGCCGCCGTCGATCCGGACCGTCGAGCGGTCGGCGCTGATCTCGACCGTGCGCGGCATCCCGGCCAGGGAGATCAGGTCGCCGTCGGTGTCGGCGAGCCGGTTGAACGAGTGGCCGCTGCCGAGGACCCGGAGCCGGTCCGCTGCGGAGACCACCTCGCCCAGTTCGTCGAAGGTGCGCGGCCGGTGCACTCGCCGCGCGCCGAAGTCGATGTTCCCGGCCCAGTTGGTCAGACGTTCCCGCATGGTCACCACCCTACGTGGCACCTCTGGGCCGCTGTATTGCCTGTTCACAGGCGTGGTGCAGCCGGGCCGGGTTAGTGTCGGTCGACCCGTTGTTCTCGGCGAGGGGAGTACGAGATGGCGTCGATCTTGGTAGCCGAGGACGACACCGACATCGCACAGCTTCTCGCCACCGTGCTGAGCAATGCCGGGCACACCGTCCGGACCGCGCCGACCGGCCGGGCCGCCCTGGACATGATCGGTGAGACCGGACCGGATCTGATCATTCTCGATCACCACATGCCCGGCATGAGTGGCCTGGACGTGGCCGGCCGGCTGCGCGACGACGCGGCCACCGCCTCGATCCCGCTGATCATGCTTTCGGCCGCGGCGCCGGCCGCCGCCCGCGGGCTCTGCGACGTGACGATCTCGAAGCCGGTGCGCCCGAAGCACGTGGTGGAGGCGGCCAACGAGCTGCTCGCCGCGCGCAGCAACGGGGAGGCGCCGGAGCAGCACCACGCCGCGCATCAACTGGTCGACGTCGGGCGCCTGCTCGCGGTCTCGGACTACCTGACCCGGCCGGCGCACGCCGACGCGCTGGACGCGTTCGCCGAGAGTCTGACCGAGGTGACCGGGGTGCCGGCCGCGGCGATCACCCTGGTCCTCAACGACAGCGTGGTGGTGGCCGGGTCGCACGGCATGCCGCGCTGGGTGCGTGAGGCCGGCGGAGTGCCGGTCGAGTGGTCGCCGGACACCATCGTGGTGGCCGAGGACGTGCCGGTGCTGATCAGCGACAGCGCCGCCGACGAGGAGTACGCCACGTCCCCGCTCTTCTCGGTCAGCGGTGTCCGGTCGTACGCCAGCGTGCCCTTGAATTCGGCCGAGGGGCACGTCGTCGGAACCCTGTGCGTGATGGACGAGACTCCGGGCACATGCACCGAGGACACCGTGCAGATCCTGCATTCTCAGCGCGCACAGGCGTTGGTCCTGCTGTCCCGCGCTGGGTGAACCGTACCTATATGAGGATTTCTCCGGTGTTACCGAAAGTTATATTAGGTGTCACAATTCCTTCGTGATCGCTGTGTCACGTTCTGTCGCAATATGAGCCCTAAGTGCGGGTAGCCGCCCGGTCTCACGTTTGGCGTGATCCAAATCGAGATGCTGTGCACGTTCTCTCTTAACGAAACCTGCGTCACAATCAGTCACGCCCATGGCGGTGGTGCGGGCAGTATGCAGCCCGGCGGATTCGCAAACGAGAGGAACAGCGCGAGATGGCGCAGATCCATCATTTCGAGTACGGGGCGCTGACCCCAACGGTCAGCTACATCCTTTCCGTGCTCGGATCACTACTCGGTCTCACCAGCGCTGTTCGGCTCAGGTCGGCCAAGACCAGCGGTGAGCGTTTCTGGTGGCTCACCCTGGCTGCGGTCGCCATCGGCGCGACCGGTATCTGGAGCATGCACTTCGTGGCCATGATGGGCTTCGACGTGGACGGCACGCCGATCCGTTACGACATCGGCCTGACGGTGGCCAGCGCCGTCATCGCGCTGGTCTCGGTCGGCGTCGGCCTGTCCATCGCGCTGCTGGGACGGACGGCCTCCAAGATCCGGATCCTGATCGGCGGCATCCTGGCCGGTCTCGGCGTGGCGGCCATGCACTACACCGGCATGGCGGCCATGCAGCTGCGCGGCGAGATCCACTACTCCGGCCGTGAGGTGATCGCCTCGATCGCGATCGCCGTGGTCGCCGCGACCGTCGCGCTCTGGCTCACCCTGGTCGTCACCAAGCCGATCGCGATCTTCATCTCCGCATTGGTGATGGGCGTCGCGGTCAACGGCATGCACTTCACCGGCATGCTCGCCATGTCGGTGGTCCCGGAGGCCGAGTTCGGCTCGGTCGAGGGCGCGACCGCGGCAGGTCTGCTGGTGCCGGTCGGCGCCGCGGTGGTCTTCGCGATCATCGGCATGGGGTACGCCCTGGTCTCGGCTCCCACCGAGGAGGACCGGGCGGCCGCCGAGTACCTGCGGGCACGCATCGACACCCGGCACGCCCAGGAGCGGGCCCAGGCGAAGACATCGGCCCAGGTCCCGTTCGGCGGGCAGCCGGCCGGTCAGCAGTGGCAGCAGCCGCAGCCGCAGCCGCAGCAACAGCAGCAGCAGTCGGGCAACCGCGCCGGTCGCACCACGCTGGGTGACGGCTCCTGGACCTACCGCGACCGCGGTCGTCAGTAGACACGCCCGCGGGCCGATGGTGGCCTAACGACTGTCCGTTCTTAATCAGCCGAACCGCCAGCTGATCGATCCGCTAGTTCCCGCCCTGCGCAACTACGTTTGCAGGGCGGGAGCGTGAAACGTGAAAACGTGCGGAGAGCTGGGGGAACAGGCGTGGCGGTAGGGATTCTCGGTACCGGGTCGTACCTCCCGGAACGAGTCGTGACCAATGTGGATCTGCTCGCTCTGGTGCCCGACGCGGACCCGGAGTGGGTGTCCCGGAAGACCCTGATCGAGGCGCGCAGGTTCGCCGCCCCGGATCAGGCGGCGTCCGATCTGGCGGTCCGCGCGGCACACGCGGCGCTGGAGCGGGCCGGAGTGGCTGCGGCCGAAATCGATTACATCATCGTCTCCACCTCGACCGGGGACTCGCCGCAGCCGCCGACGTCGAACCTGGTGCAGTACGCGATCGGCGCCACCCAGGCCGCCTGCTTCGACGTCAACGCGGTCTGCGCCGGCTTCGTCTACGCCCTCGGCGTGGCGAACGGCCTGGTGCGGGCACAGCCCGACGCGCTGGTGCTGGTGATCGCGTCGGACGTCTACTCGCGCATCCTGGACTTCAGCGACCGGCGTACCGCCGTGCTCTTCGGCGACGGCGCCGGTGCCGCGGTGGTCGGCCGGGTGCCCGAGGGCTACGGCATCATCGACCTGGACCTGGCCTCCCGGGGTGACGCGAACGACCTCATCCACATCAAGGCGGGTGGCAGCCGCCTGCCGGCCTCGGCGGAGACGGTCGCGGCCGGGGACCACTTCTTCCGGATGGACGGCCGCGGCGTCCGCGACTTCGTGGCCACCTCGGTGCCGCCGGCGCTCGACGCGCTGCTGCGGCGCAACGAGTTCAAGGCCGAGGACGTCGACCACTTCGTGCCGCACCAGGCCAACGGCATCATGCTGCAGGAGCTGGTGAACTCGGCCGGCCTGCAGAACGCGCACACCCACCTGACGCTGCCCTGGTACGGCAACGTGGGCAGCGCGTCCCTCCCGGTCACCCTGGACGAGGCGAGCCGCAACGGATCGCTGCGCGACGGCGAGCTGGTGTTGCTGGCCGGTTTCGGCGGCGGCATGTCGATGGGCGCCGCGCTGGTGCGCTGGGGGCATTGACCGACGTACGCGAAAGACCGGCCCGATTTTTCATGACGGGCCGGTCTTTTTCATTATTTGGGCTCGACCAGCCACGCCCAGGCCCGCTGCAGCCCTGTGGCGCGGTTCTCGGCCAGCCCGGCGGGTGTGTCGGCGGATGGCGTGGCCAGCCCCGCAGCCGGTTCGGCGACGATCACGCCGCGCTCGAACAGGCCGTCGACCTGGTCGGCACCGGCGAACCGGTGACCGTCCGAGGTGTTGATGAGCAGGCCGTGGAAGATGCCGGCATGCTCGTCGGCGAGCACGTGACTGACCGTGCCCACCGGGTCGCCGGAGCGGTCGTAGACGTCCGTGCCGTCCTTAAGGACGAGGTACGACACCGGCGCGCCGAGGTCTTCTGGTGCGGTGTGCTGTGTCATGTGGTCGCTTTACCCGCTTACCGACCATTCAGCCCACCTCGGCAACATCATCTTTTCGGTCAAGGCGTTCTAAACATTTTGTCCGGATTATCTTTTTCATGCCGAAACACCGTTGAAAGTAGCCGCCTTTGCGCTGAATCCGCATATTGTCCGTTTCGTCAGGCCGGCAGGTGATGCGGCGGACTCAGGTACTGGAGGAATTTCTGATGCGGAAGACACAGCGACTCGGGGCGATCGTCGCCCTGTCCACGGCGGCTTTCGGGATGGCGGCGACGGTCACCACGGCCCCGGCCGGCGCCGCAGCCCGTGGCCCTCAGCCGGTGTCGAGCTGGCTCCAGTCGGTACGGGCCAACACCGGTAGCTGGGTGACCATCCAGTGGCGTACCGACCGGCCGATCTGCGACGCCGAGGTCCGCGTCCGCGGCGAGAAGGTCCGTGTCGACTACACCGGCTTCAAGCGCTCGGCGTCGTTCACCCGCGGCGACAAGCTGTGGCCGGGGCGCACCGACTCCGTCAAGGTCCGTGTCACGCCGTACCTGCAGCGGCCCGGTGTGGCCAAGCTGTGGGCGACCATCTCGTACGACGACTGCGGCTTCAAGTCACGTACTCAGACGCGCACGGTGGCGCTCTCGCTGCCCGTGCTGCGGAACACCGGCCCGGGGGGTCACGGCGGTCCGGGCGGTCCCGGACACGGCCACCCGGGCGGCCCGAGCCACGGCGGTCCCGGCGGTCCGGGACACGACGGTCCGGGACAGGGCCCGAAGGGTCCCCAGGGACCCCACGGCCCGGGGGGCGGCCCTGGTCAGCACACCCCCGGTGGTGGCCAGGGTGCGCCTGCCGGAAACCAGCAGCAGAACACCGGCCAGCAGAACACCGGCCAGCAGAACACCGGCCAGCAGAACACCGGCCAGCAGAACACCGGCCAGCAGAGCACCGGCGGGCAGAGCACCGGCGGGCAGAGCACCGGCGGGCAGAGCACCGGCGGGCAGAGCACCGGCGGGCAGAGCACCGGCGGGCAGAGCACCGGCGGGCAGCAGTCCGGTGGCCAGCAGCCGGATGGTCAGCAGACCGGCAGCCAGCAGGGCGCCGGCGGCCAGCAGTCCGGTGGTCAGCAGCAGAACGCCGGCGGGCAGCAGCAGAACGGCGGCCAGCAGAATAACGGTGGCCAGCAGAACAACGGTGGCCAGCAGCAGAACGGTGGCCAGAACAACAATGGCCCGCGCAACGGCGGCCAGAACGGCCCGCGCAATTGATCATGATTCGATGAGCGCCGGTCCGGCTCGCGAATAACGAACGCCCGGCCGCTGGATTCAGCGGCCGGGCGCTTTCGTACATAAATTGTTATTTCATCGTTTTGCCATGATCAGTCCGGCGGGGTCGCGGCACACCATGTCGAGGGCACGGGCGACCATCGCCGGGTCGTAGGTCGAAGCGTGGAACGTGGCCTCCATGTGCAGGACCCCGTTCATCTCGCTGGTGGTCAGCGTGATGCCCTCCGGCCCGTTGAGCGTCGGCACACTCTGGTTGACCCGGCCACCCGGCTCGACCGCCCACGGCAGGTCACCGAGCATGTCGTGCCGACCCTGGTTGCTGAAGGTCAGCCGGGGACGCGCCTCGGCGGCCACCTCGGTGGGGTACGGGTCCGGCATCCCCGGCGCGCCACTGAGCAGAATCTTGCCCTCGCGGAGCAGCATCATGGTCAGGATCCGGCCGGTGGCCAGCTCCGCCTTGAGCGTCCGGTGGATGGCCATCGGGTCGGTGAGACTCGGCGGCGTGAGGAACGGCCCCATGCAGAAGTTGCTGTCGATGCTGACGCCGGAGTCGAGGTAACGGCGGGCGTCGGCGAGGAACGTGCCCCCGCGCAGGTCGGGACGGAATCCCAGTTCGATCAGCGCGGAGGTGAAGGCCGCGAACGTGATCGCCGAGGTGGTGACGCCGGGCGCGTACTGGTCACGCCAGGTCCGCATCTGACCGAGCACGTGACCGGACCGGGCCGTGACCACGGTGAGGTTCGCCTGCCACGGCCGCGCCGGCCCCTCCTCGACGTGCGGCGGGCGGGCGAAGCTCAGGCCCTCCTTCCAGCGGCCGGGCTTCAGGCCGAACTGCTTCCACCACGCCTTCGCCAGGGCGGTGCGGTGACGCTTGGACGGCGCGATCCGGGCCGCGCGACCCTCGTACGCCGCCTTGATCAGCTCTTGAACCAGGGTGTTGACCGGGCCTGCGTCGCCGTAGGCGTGCGACACCTTCATCGCGAAGTATCCGCCGCCGACCAGGATCCGCACCGGGTGGTGGGCCCGCGGCTCGGCCTGCAGGTACCGGGTCATGGCGTCGAAGTCGACCGGTCCGTGGCCGATGTCGGTGACCGCCTCCTGCACGTAGGCGGCGAACGACGTGGCGTCCATGTGCTGCCAGCGGGCGCCGGAACGGTCCAGCCGGGACACCGCCCGGTGAGTGGGGTCGATGGCGTGCAGGCCGATCAGCGCGTTGCGCACCCGTGCCGCGTCGACACCGGCGAGCGGGCCGACGGTGCGGATGTACTCCAGCGGCAGCCAGGCACGCTCGTGCAGGGTCAGGCTGGTGGTGGACATGACGTTTACTCCCTCTGATACCGCGGACATGTCGGGGACCGGCGCGAAGACGACCTTCAGCACGATCGGGGCGACCAGCACCATCTCGATCGCCATCACCACGGCCACCGCGGTGACCAGGTCGTTCAGATCGCCGGTGGAGCCGGCCCACCAGGCGGCCAGCAACTCGGCCACGCCCGCGAAGATCGAGAAGATCCCCGCGCCGCGCAGCTTGTTCTGCACCCGGGAGATGGCCAGGAAGAAGTGGTGGAAGACGAAGGGCACGTAGGTGAGCGACAGGATCGCCAGTGCCTCGCCCGCCGACTTCGCGTAGTTCGCGCCGAACAGGCCCATGATCTGCTCGGACAGCAGGAACACCACGAGCGATGCCGGGAGACCTCCACCGAGGCAGATCACCAGGCCGACCCGGACCTTGCTCCGCAGCGCGCTCCGGTCGCCGGCGGTCACCGCGAACAGGGTCAGCGCCACGTTGCCCGGCACCATGGCCATGAACGACAGCACCATGAACGCGGTGTAGAACGCCGCGTTGGCCTCGGCCGACAGGGTGGCGGTGACGATCAGCGGCAGTGCGGCCCGGGGCAGATAGGTGGCCAGGTTCAGCAGGTTGTGGTCGAACGTGGCCCGCCCGCGACCGCGCATCAGGCCCGGCCGGGGCTGCAGCGAGTCGATCATGCGGCGGCGGCGCAGCGTGCGGAACAGGATCGCGGTGGCGGCGACGATACCGGCCACCCAGGTCAGCAGCAGTACGGTGCCGGTCAGCGCCAGGCCCGGTATCACCACCACGAGAGCGAGCAGTGCCAGCTTGATCAGCGAGAACCAGGCGTTGCGCATCAGCTGGAGCGGCCCCTGCAGGAGGCCGACCATGGCCTCGTCGAGGACCAGGGTCATGGCGTTCAGGGCGATGCCGACGACCAGCAGGATCGTGCCGGGCGTCCCGCCGAGCGCGTCCTGGAGGCTGGGTACCCACAGGCTCGCGACCATGACGTAGGCGAGGCCTCCGGCGGTCGCGGCCGTTCCGGCGGTGAGCAGGCAGGTGGAGATCAGGTCCCACTTGCCGCGGGCCATCGTCGGCAGCTCGGAGATGAGCATGGTGCCCATGCCGAACATGCCGATCGTGCCGATCAGGGTCATCGCCGAGACCGCGGCCGATGCCTGGCCGACCGCCGCCTGCGGCGCGAACTGCGCCGCCACCCACCAGTAGGCGAAGCCGAACACGGACGTGACGAGCGTGGTCGCCATCAGGGAGCCCGCGTTCAGGAACAGGTCCACGTGCCCCTTGAGGGCGGTGAACATGCCGTGCTTGGCGTGCCGTGGCAAAGCGTCGATTGCCGTCACGCTGATTCCCCCCAATGGTCGACTCAGTTACCTAAGTTAGTAACTCGCCGTGTTCATTGGTAGGTCGAGACGCTCGGGTTCGGGTGGCTATATGGCCTGTAAGATGGCCTTATTGGGGGAAGATGGCACAGTTACTCGGAGTGATCAGAGCCAGCCGGACTTTTTCAGACGGTGATACAGGCCGCCACCGATCAGGAGCATCGTGCCGACCGAGGCATAGAAGCCCCACGGCTCCCCGGTGCCGGGCATCACGTCGAAGTTCATCCCGAAGATGCCGGCGATGACGGTGGGCACCGCGGCGATGGCGGCCCATGCGGCGATCTTGCGCATGTCGTGGTTCTGGTCCACCGACACCTGCGCGAGCCGGGCCTGCAGGATCGAGTTCAGAAGGTCGTCGAAGCTGCCGACCCGGTCCACGGCCCGGGCCAGGCGGCCGCGGACGTCCTCCAGATAGGGTCGCAGGCTGACCGGCAGGCCGCGCGACTCCAGTAGCCGGGACAGCGGCTCGGCCAGCGGCAGCACCGCCCGCTTGAACTCGACCATCTCCCGTTTGAGCTGGTAGATATGGGCGAAATCGGAGGTGCGCTCGGAGGCGAAGGTCTCCTCCTCGATGCGCTCCAGGTCGTGCTCGACGTGTTCGGCCACGTCCAGGTAGCTGTCGACCATCCGGCTGCCCACCGCGTACGCCACCGACCACGGTCCCTGGCGGAGCACCTCGGGACGGCTCTGCAGCTCCTTGCGTACCTCCCAGAGGGGTCCGACCGGGCCGTGCCGCACCGTGATCGCGAACCAGGGTCCGATCAGCACCGTGACGTCCCCGGTCTCGACGACCTCGGAGGTGGCGGTCAGCTTGTCGTGCTCGACGTAGCGCGCGGTGCGCAGCACCAGCCGGGTCACCTCGCCGAGGGTCTCCACGCCGGGACGGTGGCCGCCGCCCGAGACGGCCTGGTCGACCAGTAGCTCGTGCAGCCCGAACACCTCGGCGACCGGGCGCATCGTGGCCAGGTCGGGTTCGTGCAGACCGAGCCAGACGAACGCGCCGCGGCGACGACGGGCCAGCCGGGCCGCCTCGGGGTACGGCACCTGGGCGGAGCCGCCGTGCCGGAGCCCGCCGGCGTAGACCGCGCAGTCCACCACGGCGTCCGGATTGCCGTTACGAGGCGCGGGGCCGGGGACGTCGGGCCGGGTGATGGTGCCGATGAAGCTCTTCACCGCGCCGGGCAGGTCGGGCAGGGGGAGCAGTCGCCGTCGCCTGTCACCACGTTCGCGACCGAGCATCGGCCCGCCACCTTCCGCCTCGCCATTCATTGCGAAGCACAAGGTAGCGGGCCGGGTCCCGGCTGTCGCATCTTTGTGGCTGTACGGAACCCGGGGTCAGTCGGAGCGCTTCATGGCGCGAACGCCTACGGCTAGGCCGACGGCTCCGACCGTGACGGCCGCGATCAGGCCCTCGACCGTGCTGCGCGCCCACACGTCACCGTTGAACAGTGCCCGTTCGGCGTCCACCACGTACGTCATCGGATTGATCTTCGAAAGCGCCTTCAGCCAGCCCGGCCCGTTGTCCAGCGGCAGCAGCACCCCGGCCAGGAGCAACAACGGGAAGATCAGGGTCTGCTGTACGGTCCAGAACAGCCACTCCTTGCTCTTCGAGGCCAGAGCCAGCGTGTACGACAGTGAGCCCAGCCCGATGCAGAACGCGGCCATGACGAGCAGTCCGAGCAGCGCGCCGCCGAGGTGCAGCTCGAACCCGAACGGGATGCAGGCCGCCACGATCACACCCGCCTGCACGAACATCGGGACGATCTCCTTGAGCGCGCGCCCGATCAGCAACGCGGGCCGGCGCAGCGGGGTGACCAGCATCCGCTCGTGCGAGCCGGTCTGCATCTCGTACAGCAGGTTCGACCCGGTCATCGAGGAGCCGAAGAGGCAGGACATCACGATGATCCCGGGCACGAACCACTGCAGCGAGTTGTCGCCCGGCAGCAGCGGCGCGAACAGCGCGAGGAAGAACAGCGGCTGGATCATTGAGAAGATCACCGAGAACGGGTCGCGGAGGACCGGCCGCAGCTCGCGGCTGAAGACGACACGGGTGTCGGAAACGAGAGAAGTCATGATCAGGCCTCCACGAGCTCGGTCTTGGTGACGGCTGCGGCGTCCTCACGCAGGCTGCGGCCGGTCAGGGTGAGGAAGACGTCGTCCAGGGTCGGGCGGATGACCTCGATCGAGGCCGGTGCGAGAGTCGCGGCCAGCCTGGCGGCGAGCCGGGGCCCGTCCTCGTCGGTGATCCGCACCTCGGTGCCGTCCTGCCGCCCACCCGAGGACTGCGCGGCCCGTGCCGCCTCGTCCGCCGACGCGAACCCGAGGATCACCCGGTCGCCGACGTGCTTGGCCTTGAGCCGCTGCGGTGTGTCGTCGGCGATGATCCGCCCGTGGTCGATGACCACCACCCGCTCGGCCATCGAGTCGGCCTCCTCCAGGTAGTGCGTGGTCAGCACGATCGTGGTGCCGTGCTCGGCGCGCAGCCGCACGATGTGCTCCTGCAGGTTGGCGCGGTTCTGCGGGTCCAGCCCGGTGGACGGCTCGTCGAGGAAGAGCAGCTCGGGCGCGTGGATCAGACCCATCGCGATGTCCAGGCGGCGGCGCTGGCCGCCGGAGAGTGTGGAGACGGTCCGGTTCGCGACCTCGGCCAGGCCCAGCGACTCGATCAGCTCGTCGGCACGGGCGCGGGCGGGTTTGACGCTCATCCCGTACGCCCGGCCCTGGCTGATCAGTTCGTCACGGCCGCGCTGGCTGTGCCCCGCGCCGTTGCCCTGTCCGATGTAGCCGATCCGCAGCCGAACCTCGCGCTGCTGACGGACCACGTCGAATCCGGCCACCCGGGCGCTGCCGCTGGTCGGCGGAATGAGGGTGGTGAGCATGCGCAGCGTGGTCGACTTGCCGGCGCCGTTGGGCCCGAGCAGCGCGACCAGTTCGCCCCGGGCCACCGTCAGGTCGATGCCGTCGACGGCGCGGACGTCCTTGAAGTGCTTCGTCAGCTCTCGCGTCTCAATCATGCTTCGAGGTTAGGATTTGATGCGGCCACTTTTTGACCGCAATGCAATGGAGTCTTGGACGCATGGCGAACACGAGTGCACGGATGCTGCGACTGCTGTCGCTGCTGCAGACCCATCGCTACTGGCCGGGCTCCGAACTCGCCGACCGTCTCGAGGTCAGCTCCCGGACGCTTCGGCGCGACGTCGACCGGCTCCGCGAGCTGGGCTATCCGGTCGACGCCTCGCGCGGCGTCGCCGGTGGTTACCAGTTGCAGGCCGGAGCGGCCATGCCGCCGCTGCTGCTCGACGACGAGGAGGCGGTCGCGATCGCGGTCGGCCTGCGCAGCGCCGCCGCGGGTGCGGTCGCGGGCTTCGAGGAGACCTCGGTACGCGCCCTCGCCAAGGTGATTCAGCTGCTCCCGCCCCGGCTGCGGCGCCGGATCGACGCGCTCCAGGCGGTCACCTCGCCAGGGGTGTTCGGCGGCGGCCCGGTCCTCGACGCGCTCACCCTCACCACCCTGGCGATGGCCTGCCGGGGTGAGGAGCGGCTGCGCTTCGACTACGCCCCGCGGGAGGGCGAGGCCGCCCGCCGCCACGTCGAGCCGCACCGGCTGGTCTCGCTCGGCCGGCGGTGGTACCTGGTGGCGTGGGACCTGGAGCGCGGTGACTGGCGCAGTTTCCGGGTGGACCGGCTGACCGCCCCGCAGCCGACCGGTGCGCGGTTTCGCCCGCGTGAGCTGCCCGGCGGTGATCCGGTGGAGTGGCTGCGCTCGCGGATGCGGACCATCCCCAACAGGTATGACGTCTCGGTGGTGATCCAGGCTCCGGCCGACACGGTGCGTGCCTTCGTCGGGAACTGGGGCCGGATCGAGGAACTGCCGGAGGGTTGCCGGCTGCGGATGGGTGTCGACGATCTGGGCTGGCCGGTCATGGTGCTCGGCGTGCTGGCCGCACCGTTCACTGTGGAGTCACCCGTTGAGCTGCGGGAGCAGATCCGTGCGACGGGCGAGAACCTGATGCGCCACGCCGCGTGAGGAATGTGGACAGACCGGCGCCCCCGTGGCGCCGGTCCGCAGGAAAGAAATTAGCGACCGGGTACGACAAATTCCTGTCACGTTTCAGTCGTCACTTATATAAATATCGATGAAAACTACGTGGAGCGCCGGATCGACCCCGCGAGTTCGAGCGCCTGCTCCTCCGTGAACGACCGTGGCGTCATCAGCCGGAAGATCGAACCGTCCGCCAGCCGTGCCTGCACCATCCAGAACTCGCCCGCCCGGAACAGATCGGCGGGGCGGCCCTGCACGGTCACCTTCGACGCGTTCTCCATCCCTTCGATCTCCCGGGCCCGGAACAGCGGCTCGCCCTTCGGCGTCCACTGGACGGAGAAGTCGGTGCCGGGATCGGCCGGATCGCGATACGTCAGGATGCTCTCGTCCTTGAACGCGGCGAGCTCCCAGCCGTCCGGGATCAGGCCCACGGTGACCTCGAAACGCAGGCGCTGCGGCTTGTCCTGGACGCGGCCGGCCAGCTCGATCAGTGCCTCCGGCGTGGCGTATCGCCCCTGTCCGGTCAGTCGCAGCCACAGGTCCGGCCGGTGCTCCCAGACCAGGTCGAGCGGTGGCCGGCCGTTGTCCGTGGTGCCGTTGAACTCGATGATCCGTCCCGGCCGCCCGCCCACGTCCGCCGGCTCTCCCTTCGACGGAGCGTCCGTGCTGGTCAGGTAGACGTCACTGTGGTCCTCGGCGAGGTAGACAGCGATCACCGGATCGCCCGGGTTCGCGGTGAACGACGCCTTGCCGAGGCCGGGAAGTGTCCACGGGAACTCCGGTTTCGCGGCGGCGACCAGCCGGATCGGGCCCGAACCTGTCGTCGCCGTCACTCCGGGGGCCGGACGGTCGGCGATCCGGGGGAGCGTGACACCGGCTACGGCCACCGCGGCGGCCAGGCCCAGTCCGGCCACGGCGATGCCCCAGCCGCGGGTCAGAGACGGACGAGGGCGTGCGGTGGCCGGGTCCATGGCACCGAGCAGCCTGGCTCGTGCGGCGTCCAGGGCGGCGTCCGAGGGCGGGGGAGCGTCCGGACCGTAGGTGTCGAGCAGTTCGAGGTCGTTCACTTCTCCTCCTCGAGAGGGCTGAGCTCGGCGGGAAGACTGAGGGCGGCGCGAGTGATCTTGCGGGCCCGGCTGATCCGGGAGCGGACGGTGCCCACCGGGATCTCCAGGGCCACGGCGATTTCGGCGTACGAGAGCTGCGCGTACGCCAGGAGCAGCAGCGCGTCTCGGTCACCCGGTTTGAGCCGGGCCAGCGCCGCGGCCAGATCCGAGCGCAGAGCCGCGGCGTCCACCCGGTCCTCGGCCGAGTCGTCGGCGTGCGGCCGCGGCTGCTCCGCGACGGCGCGGGCCAGGGCCCGGTACCGCCGCTCCTCCTGCCGGACGTGCCGGTGCAGGACGTTCGTGGCGATGCCGAACAGCCAGGACCGGACCTCGAGGCCGAGTGGCTGATAGGCGGCCCGGCGGCGGAAGGCGATCAGAAAGGTCTCGGCGAGCAGGTCGTCAGCGGGCGCCCCGATCCGGCGGGCCAGGTAGCGGTGGATCGCCACCGCGTGCCGGTCGAAGAGCGGCGCGAACCGGTCCGGCTCCCGCACCGATTCCCGGATCAGCACGTCATCGGCCGTATGCATCGGTTGAGGGTGCATCGGTTGCGAGCGTAGGTCGTTCACAACCGTTGATGCCCGCAACGGCCGATCCGGTTCACGCGGACTCAGAGAGGGCGGGAGAGTAGCCAGGACCAGGCGTTGTCGGCATCGGTCGCGCCGTGGGTGCGCCGCCGTTGGATCTTCTGGAAACCGCGTGCCTCGTAGAACGGGATGCCCAGCTCGTTGCCGTCCAGGGCGGCCACCCACACCGCGGTGGCGCCCGATGCGCGGAGCTGATCGATCACCCGGTTCAGCAGCAGGGTTCCGAGTCCGCGGCCGAGTTCGTCCGGGTCCACGTAGAGCAGGAACAGCTCACCCGCCTCGGGTGCGATCATCCCGCCGACGGCCGCACCCAGGACCCGGCCGTCCTCCTCGGCGACCTGGTAGCCGAGCCGGCCCGGAGGCGCGGGGGCGATCTCCTTGGCCACCCGCTCCGGGTGGAACGACTCGGCGATCATCCGCTCGATGAACTCGCTGCTCAGCAGGGCGGGATAGGTGTGCCGGTAACCCCGTGTGCAGATGTCCACGATGGCCGCCGCATCCTCGTCACGAGCCGGTCGTACCAGTGCCATTCGCCGAGGATAGGGCGCGTTGCCTGATGTGGTCGTCGTGCCACTCGGAGCCGACCAGGAACCTCTTCACCCCGACGATCTCGAAGCCGTGCTTGGCGTAGAACCGGGCGGCCCGCTCGTTCTGCTGATTGACGCCGAGCCAGCACGTCGCGGCGCCGGTCCGCGCCGCCTCCGCCAGCGTCCCGGACATCAGCTCGTGCGCGGCGCCGCCCCCGTGCCGCTCCGCCGCCAGATAGAACTTGCTCAGCTCCACACTGGTCGACCAGTCCACCACGGCGGACACGTCCGGGTCGGTGATCGGGCCGCTGACCAGCATCGAATATCCGACGGGCCGGTCGTCTGCCGACACGATCACGATGGTCCGGGCGGGGTCGTCCAGGTAGCCGGCGAAACTCGCCTCGGACAGATGGGTCGCCACGAACGCGTCGATGTCGGCCTGTTCGGTCCCGGGCGGGCAGGCCAGCCCGAATGTCCGTGCGGCCAGGTCGTGCAGGACCGCTTCGTCACCCCGGCGAGCGAGACGTGTGATGGTCGTCATGGCGAAACTGTTTACAATCTTCAGAGTGAGCGAGCGGACGGAACAGCAACTCGGCGATGTTATCCCCCGACCGGCATCGGTGCGGCCGGTCACGGACGCATCGTTCACGATCACCGGGAGTACGGCGGTGAGCGCGCCGCCGTCACTCGGGGACGTCGCGGCGCACCTGAATCTGCCGGCCGCCGCGGACGGCGCGATCCGGCTCGGCCTCGACGAGGCACTGCCTGCCGAGGCGTACCGGCTGGAGATCACCGCGGCCGGGGTCAGCCTGCTCGGCGGCTCGGCGCAGGGCGTGTTCTGGGGCGTGCAGACGTTGCGTCAGTTCGGCACGGTCCTGCCCGGCGGCGTGATCGAGGACCGTCCCCGCTACGCCTACCGCGGCGCGATGCTCGACATCGCCCGGCACTTCTTCACCCCGGACGAGATCAAGGCGCACATCGACCTGCTGGTGCAGTTCAAGATCAATCATCTGCACCTGCACCTCACGGACGACCAGGGCTGGCGGCTGGAGATCCCCGGGTGGCCCCGGCTCACCGACGTCAGCGGCGGCCCCGGCACGGGTGTCGACGGAGCCGGGCCGGGCTTCCTGACCTGCGCCGAGTACGTCGACGTCGTGGAGTACGCGGCCGCGCGGTTCGTCACGATCGTCCCCGAGATCGACATGCCCGGCCACGTGAACGCCGTGCACGTCGCCTACCCGGAGCTCACCGCCGACGGGCAGCCGGTCGTGCCGCGTACCGACGCCGAGGTCGGCTACTCCTCGCTGGTCGCGGGCAAGGAGGAGACGTACGCCTTCGTCGAGACCGTCCTCAAGACGGTCGCCGACCTGACCCCCGGCCCCTACCTGCACATCGGCGGCGACGAGTGCCTGTCCACGCCGCCGGAGGACTACCGGACCTTCCTGGCCCGGGTGCTGCCGATCCCCGCCCGGTTCGGCAAGACCGTGATCGGCTGGCACGAGATCGCCACCGCCGACCTGCCCGAGGACGCCGTCGTGCAGTACTGGCGGATCGAGGCCGCCGACGAGGCCGTGGCCCGCGCCGCCGCGACCGGCCACCGGGTGATCGTCTCCCCGGCCGACCGCACCTACCTGGACATGAAGTACGACGCCGGCACCCGGCTCGGCCTCGACTGGGCCGGGCACGTCAGCGTCGAGCGCGCCTACGACTGGGACCCGGCCGAGCGACTGCCGGGCGTCGGCGAGGAGGCGATCCTCGGCGTCGAGGCGCCGCTCTGGTCGGAGACCCTGCGCAGCGTCGACGACGTGCGCCACCTCACCTTCCCGCGGCTCCCGGCCGTCGCCGAGGTGGCCTGGTCACCGCGGGAGAGCCGGGACTGGCAGTCGTTCCGGGCCCGGCTGGCCGCGTTCGGCCCGCGCTGGGAGGCCGCCGGCGTCAGCTTCCACCGCTCACCGGAGATCGACTGGCACTGAGAGTGTCGCTGAACGCGGGGCGGTGCTCCGGGACGACCAGGCGGATGCGGTCCCGGGGTATCGCCGGGATGCGGGACAGGTCGATCCCGGTCCGCTGCGGCGGCAGGTAGTGGTCCAGGCCGGCGAGGCGCCGGCACAGGGTGCCGAGCAGTGCCACGGTGATCTTCTCGCCCGGGCAGCGGTGGCCGGTCCGCGGATCGCCGCCACCCTGCGGGATCAGGTCGAACTCGCCGATCTCCCGGTTCAGGAAGCGCGCCGGGTCGAACCGGTACGGGTCCGGCCACAGCTCCGGGTCGTGGTTCTGCCCGAAGACGTCCAGCAGCACCAGCGTGCCGGCCTGGATCGGCTCACCCTGGAAGAACAGGTCGCGCAGTGCCCGGCCGCCGAGGAACGGGACGAACGGGTAGAACCGCCGGACCTCGTGCGTGAACGCCTCGGTGAACTCGTCGTCGCCGGCACGCATCCGGGCCTGGTGGCTCGGCCACATGTCCATGGCGTGCGCGGCGAACGCGACGAACCACGCCACCGCGATCGTCGGGCGCAGGATGTTCAGCAGTTCGACGGCCGCCGTTCGCGGATCCAGTAGCGCGTCCTCGTCGCTGTGGTGCGCCACCACCGACAGAGGGCTGGTGGAGAGCGGCTTTGCCCGTACCGCAGAAATGATCTTGGAAAGACGCCGCTCCTGGGACCGCCGCGCCAGCAACGCCCGGGCACGGCGTGGGCCCACCGTCGCGAACCCGTCCACCATCGCGACGCAGTCCCGGGCGAGCGCCGTCACCTCGCGCTCCTCCAGAGGCATGCCCGTCCATCGCGACAGCGCCCGCGTGATGATCACGGCCGCCTCGTCGAAGAGGCGTACCGGCGGCCCGCCGCGCCATCGGGCGGCCGCCACGTCGAACTCCTCCCCGGCCATCGCGGCGAGCCGGTCGATCCCGTCGCCCATCAGCAGAGACGTGAAGAGGGACTTGCGGCGCCGGTGCGCGGCCCCGTCGAGCGTGTGCACCGCTCCGCGGCCGAAGAGCGTCCGCACCACGAACTCCGGCAGCGCCGTGTGCCGCTCCAGATTGCCGGCGGCGTAGAAGGACCGCGCGGCCGCGGGGCCGCAGATGCCGACGGCAGGTTGCCCCATCACCCGGGTCCGCGCCGGCCCGCCACCCGTCCGGCGGCGGAGATCCGGAAGCCACGCGTACCCCTTCAGGGCGACGGCCAGTGTCTGATCGAGGTCAGCCATAGGGCTCGTATAACCCACTGGACGTGCGCGAAACGGTTACGCACCGTTTTGGCCCTACTGTTGGGGGCCGACTCGTCCGGGAGGAGTGCGGCTTGAGCAAGGGTGCACCAGGAGCGGCCCGGTCGGCCGTGGCGCTGGCCGGGTTCCTGATCGTCGCGGGACTGCAGCTCGCAGCCGTCCTGCTCGCCCTCTGGGCGGTGCTGTGGCTGCTGCCCAGCTCGTTCGCCCTGCGCATCGGTGCGCCGCTCAGCCTGGCCACGTTCGGCACCCTGGCGTACGCGACGTGGCGTGCCCTGCACACCCGGCACCGCGTCCCGGCCGGCGTGGCGGTCGGCCGTGAGCAGGCACCTCGGCTGTGGGAGCTCGTCGACGGGGCGGCGGCGGCCGCCGGAGTGCCGGTGCCGGCCGGCGTGACCGTGGTCGCCGACGCCACCGCCGCGGTCGGCGAGCGCACCCGGCTCCTCGGGCTGATCGGCGGACGCCGGGACCTCTACCTCGGGCTTCCGCTGCTGCAGGCACTGGACCCGGACCGGCTGAAGGCGATCGTCGCGCACGAACTCGCGCACTCCTCACCCGTGCTCGGCCGATGGGCGCCGCTCGCGCATCGCGGCCGGGTCGCGGTCGGGCGGACCCTGCCGCGAATCTCCCGGCGCAACCCGGCGGGGATGCTGCTGCGTGCCTACGCGGGGCTCTACCGGCGGTTGGACGCGCCGTTCGGCCGGGAGCAGGAGTTCGCCGCCGACCGGATCGCCGCGGCCTTCGCGGGGACCGAGGCCACCGTCGCGGCACTGCGGGATCTGCCGGCGCTGGCCGGGATGCAGCGCCTCTTCCACGCCGAGTACGTGGGGCCGGGCTGGCAGGCCGGTTACGTGCCGGATGACGTGTTCGGCGGGCTGCTGCGGGTGCTGGCGGCCCGGAGCACCGAGATGAGCATGCTGCGGGCCCGGGAGCCGGAACCGGCCGGGCCGTGGGACCCCCATCCACCGCCTGCCGAGCGGATCGCGGCCCTCACGGCGGGATCCGCGGCATCTCCCGAGCCCGCTGCCTCACCCGAACCCGCAGCCTCCCCCGAACCCGCAGCCTCTCCCGAGCCCGACGCTGTCACCCAGCCCGCCACCGACTCCGCTGAATCGCCCTCTTCATCCGAATCGTCCGCCGCTGCCGGGCCGGAGCTCGTTCCGGACCTACCGGCGCTTGGCCGGGTTCTGCAGGCGGTGGCCTTCCCGCCGCGTGGACGGGCCGTGGTGACCTGGGACGAGTGCCTGAGTGTGGCCCGCACCGCGGAGATGGAGCGGGAGGCCGAGGCCGCGCTCGCGGCGATCTCCCGGGCCGTGGGCAGCCCGGTGCCCGACGCCGGTCAGCTGCTCACGCTCGTCGCCGACGGACGCCTGCGCGCCGCCGCCGAGACGGTCTTCCCGGAGGTGCCGCCGGAGGAGAGGACTGAGCGGATCGTCGAGCTGCTCGGACTGATGCTCGCCCTCGCCGCGCTGCGCAGCGGTGTGGCCCGCTGGCGGCACAGCTGGACCGGTGCCGCCGAGGTGGCCGCGGCCGACGGAACCTACCTCAACCTGGCCGAACTGGCCGCCGCGGCCGCCGACCCGGAGACCACCGAGGCGGTCCGGGCCTACCTGACCGAGGCGGGCGTCGACCTGGCCGCCGCGGCGTCCCGGCCGGGTTCGGCCCGCGCCCAGGTGCTCGGCGGGCTCGTCAACCTCTCCGCCGACGGAGCGCGTACCGACGTACTGATCACCGATCTCGGGCTGCTCCTGGTGCCCGGACTGCCGCGCGGCCGCGGGCCGGAGTCGAAACGCCGGCTCACCCGCATCGCGGCGGACGGCGTACCGGTCGGTGGCACGGTGGCACCCGAGGGTGATCCGTCCGGCGGCCCGGCGGGTGATGCCCTTGTGCTGCCCGGCGGCGGCCGGTTCGTGCCGTTCGCGGACGTCGCCGGGGTCACCGCGACGGGCGGGCGACGTAGGAGCTGGACGCTCGACATGCGGGACGGCCCTGATCTGACGCTGCGCCCGGCCCTCGACACCGACGAGCTGCCCGGCGGATGGTCCGCATGGGATGAGGCGCTGACGTTCCTGGCCGGTACACGATGAGGTGACGGGGTGAACCCGTCGGGAGACTCCTGCGTACCCGAAAGTGAACCCAGTCGCGTGTGCGACGAACTAGTAACCGTTACGTCACTTCGGGTCACAATGGCCTCAGCGATCGTTCGCTTCGCCGATGCCCGAATTGGGTAGCAGGGTCCCGGGTGAGGCGAGACGATCGTCTGGCGTAACGGGGGAGGCCGTCATGGAACGAGGGCCGTTGGCGCTCTTCGGAGCCATCATCGCCGTGGGTCTCGGCCCGGCGCTGTGGCTCGGTGCCCAGCTCGGTGCCGTCAATCTCGCCCCCGGCCAGCGCCCCGGAACGGTCGACGAACAGTTCCCCGGCGCCGACATGGACTTCGGTGGGGCCGGAGCGGGTGATCTGGCGGACGACGGGCCGGTCATCACGTACTCGTACTCGCCGCCCACCGAGACCTCGCCGGTGCCGAAGCTCGTCGCCACCAGCCGCCCCAGTCCGGCGCGGACCGTGCCGCCGCGCCCGCCGGCCTCGCCGTCCCGGTCACCGTCGGTCTCGCCTTCGGCGTCCACGTCGTCCTCGCCGCCGGAGGATCCGCCCACCGGACCCTCCACGAGCGACAGTGCGAGTCCCAGTGCCTCGACCGGCCCCGCAACGACGGAGGAGGGGGAGTCCTGACGGCTCCCCCTCCTCCGCGGCCGGACGTTCACAGACCGAGCAGGCGGTCCAGGATGTCGCGGTAACTGCGGAACTCGACACGCAACTGCTCGGTGTCGTCGGTGCCCTTCGCGAGTGAGCCGTGATGGTCGCGCAACGCCTTCGACAGCTTGTCCACGGCCTCGTCGACCAGCCCGGAGGCCTCGGCGGTGGCACCCTTCGGGTCGTCGACGAAGCGGAGCTGGACGTCGCGCCAGCGGTCCCGCATCGGCTGGGTGTCGGCGGACGGGAAGAACGGCGCGGGGCCGGACGGTGTGGTGACCTCGGGGGTGGCCTTCTCGTCCGCCTTCTCATCGACCTTGTCGTCCACCTTCTCGTCCACGGGCGCGTCGATCTTCGCGTCGTGGGAGCCGACCTTGGCGTCGGGGAAGCCGGTCTCGGTGTCGCGGGGGCCGGTGCCGGTGTCGCGGGGGCCGGGCTCACCGACGTGCGGGTCGTCGAAGGTGCCGCGGTCCTCGAGTGCGGCGTCGATCCTGTCGGTGTCCCTCTTGTCCGCGTCGATCTCGTGCGTGTCTTTCTTATCGGTGTCTTTCTTATCGGTGTCTTGCTTGTCGGCGTCTTGCTCGTCGGTGTCTTTCCTGTCGGTGTCGGCAGGGTCCGGAACCGTTTCGGCGCCGGCTACCGGAGAAGTCCCGACCGCCGTCGGCTGCGGCGCGGTGCCGACCACCGTGGGCTGCGGTGACGTCCCGACGGCCGTCGGCTGCGGCGTCGGGTCGGAGTCGTGCTGCCACGGCGATCCGGCCCGCTGCTGCGGCACGGCCTGCGTCTCGGCCGGGTCGCGGTCGACACGGTCGTCCGCCTTGCCGTCGGCGTTCTTGTCGTCGACGTTCTCCTGGGCCTCGTTGGAGAAGAAACGCATCGGTGGAGCCTCCTCAGCGGGTGCTGGTGTCGGTGTTGGGGACGGTTTCGTCCGCGGCCGGCCGGGGCGCGGGCGTGGTGTGCGCGACCGGGTCCTCACCGAGCAGGTCGGCGAAGAGCGCGCGGTAGTGGACCAGCGCCTGGCGCAGGTCCTCGGTCTCGGCCGCGCCCTCCCGGCTGCGCCGGCTGATGTCGTGGGCGGAGCGGTAGTGCTCGAGGGTGGCGGCGTGCTCGACGGACAGGTCGGCGAGCTGCTCGTTGTAGTCGCCGGTCGGGTATCCCCGCTCGGCGATCAGGCGGGTGACCAGCTCGTCGGCGGTCGAGACCGCTTCGCCGGGGTCATCCACGAAACGGATCTGGACCTCTTCCCAGGCGGCGGCGTAACGGGTGCGGGACTCGGCCGAGAGCGGCTTCAGTTCGAGGCGCGCATGCCGCTTGGTGCGCTCGAGCAGTTCCTTCTCCGCCTCGGTGCGGTTGCCGGTGTCGGCGACCACGCGGTCGTACTCGGGGCCGAAGGTCTGCCGGAGCCGCCGGCGGCGTCCGAGCTGAACACCGATCACGACCGCGGCCACGACGAGCAGCAGGACGACGATCAGGACGATGGTGGCGGTGGGGGACATCAGGTTCCTCCTTCTTCCACCGCCTGTATTCCCAATCGGCACCCTGCGCCAATCCCGTCGGCACGAACAACGCGCGCCAGGGTCGTAATCGGGCACGGTGACACCGGCCCGCTGTCGTAAGCCCGACGATCGGCGAGAAAAAGATCGTGAGCGGCTCTGGCAGGACAAACAGGAGAGACGACGGGGATCGACCGGCTCCGGGAGCTAGCTGAGACGGACGTCATTACGTATTCTTCCGGAGCGCACGCCACGGGCGTTCCGGTCGTTTCCCCCTTCCAGACGGCCGATGTCACGGGCGGGACGCTGATCGTTCCCTGCCGAACCCCTCGGGCGGAGCTTGATGAGAAGCCGCAACTGGTCGATCCGTTCGAAGATCATCGCGATGGTCGCGGTGCCGCTGTCCGCGTTGCTCGCGATCTGGATCTTCGCGACCGTGGTGACTGCCGGCCCGGCCTTCACGCTGCTCAACGCTCGGGACGCGGTGCAGAGGCTGGGCGACCCCGGCCTGCGGCTGATCGCACAGCTGCAGCGGGAGCGGCACTTCTCGGCGATCTACCAGGCCACCACCCGTCCGGCGAAGACCGAGCTGGACCGGGAACGCGCCACCACCGACCTGATCATCGACGAGTTCAAGCGGCAGGCCGGCGACACCGAGATGACCGAGGACCTCCGTGTCGAGGTCGAGGCCTTCCTCGGCAAGGCGGCCGAGCTGCCGGATCTGCGTCGTGAGGTCGACGAGCGCAAGATCAGTTACCTCTACGTCGTGCAGAAGTACGACACGATCATCGAGATCGGGTTCGACGTCTCCCGTACCGCCGCCGTGTTCTTCCACGAGCGGGTGGACCGGGAGGTCCGTGGCGTCATCGCCACCTTTCGCGGCCTCGAGTACCTGAGCCGGATCGATGCCCTCCTGGCCGGCGCCAACGCCGACGGCCGCATCGACGCCAAGACCCGGCAGGTGCTGATCGAGTACATCGGCATCGAGCGCTACCTGCTCGTCTCCGGTGTGGCCGACATGCCGGAGAGCGTGCAGAACGACTACGCCCGGCTGATCACGCACCCGACCTTCATCGACCTCGACATCATGCAGAACAGGCTGCTGGCGCAGAGCTACGCCGGTGGCCCGCCGCCGGTGTCCGGTACCGAGTGGCAGCACGCCTACGACTACGCGGCCCAGGAACTGCGGCTCTTCGGTGAGCGGTCGATCCAGCAGGTGTCCCGCGACGCCGTCCCGTTCGCCGTGGACATCCTCGGCAAGCTGGGCATCGGCGCGGTGCTCGGCCTGGTCGCCCTGGGCCTGTCGGTCTACGTCTCGGTCCGCCTCGGCCGCTCGCTGGTCGGCCGGCTGATCCGGCTGCGGCGTGACGCGCTGGAACTGGCCTCGGAACAACTGCCCTCGGTGGTACGGCGCCTGCAGCGCGGCGAGATGGTCGACGTGGGCTCCGAGACGCCGCCGCTGGAGTACGGCGAGGACGAGATCGGCCAGCTCGGCCGCGCGTTCAACGACGTGCAGCGTACGGCCGTGCAGTCCGCGGTCGAGGAGGCCAACGTCCGGCGCGGCATCAACGAGGTGTTCCTCAACATCGCCCGGCGCAGCCAGACGCTGCTGCACCGCCAGCTGTCCCTGCTCGACAAGATGGAACGTCGCGAGACCGACCCGCAGGAGCTGGAGGACCTCTACCGGGTCGACCACCTCGCCACCCGGATGCGGCGCCACGCTGAGGACCTGGTCATCCTGGCCGGCGCCGCCCCCGGCCGTGGCTGGCGCAACCCGGTCCCGGTGATCGACGTCATCCGGGGCGCGATCAGTGAGGTGGAGGACTACAAGCGCGTCGACATCCGGGCGATCGCCACCTCAGCGCTGGTCGGCCGTTCCGTCGGTGACGTGATCCACCTGCTCGCCGAGCTGATCGAGAACGCCGCGTCGTACTCGCCGCCGCACACCCGGGTCCAGGTGATCGGGCAGGTTCTGCCGAACGGCTACGCCGTCGAGATCGAGGACCGCGGCCTGGGCATGACCCCCGAGGCGATCGAGGAGGCGAACCGGCGTCTGGTCGAGCCGCCCGACTTCGATCCGGCCGACAGCGCCCGGCTCGGCCTGTTCGTGGTGGCCCAGCTCGCTCAGCGGCACAACATCCGGGTCTCGCTGCGGGCTTCGGCGTACGGCGGGATCACCGCGGTGGTGCTGCTCCCCGGCGAGCTGGTCTCCGCACCCGGCTCCGGTGGTCAGCCCGCTCCCGCCGGCCCCGCCGGCGACGGCCCGTCCGAGGACCGGTTCGCGGTCCTGCCGGGGCAGATCAGCGGCGACCTGCGGCAGGTGGCCACGAGAGGCCGCCGGACCACGCCGGACGACAGCCCGGCCCCGGCGAGCGCGGGCACGCCCTCACTCAACGGCCATCACCGCTCGGCCCCGGAGCTGACCGGTCCGGCACCGAGCACGGTCGCGGCCGAGCTGAGCGCCGAAGGCCTGGTGCAGCGCCGGAGGACCCGCAAGCAGGCGCTACCGCCGGCGGCCGTGAACGGCTCCGCCGAGGCGGACCAGACCATCGATCTCTCGGTGCTGGACGAGCTGGCCGCGGGCCTGCCCGTCGCGCCCCGTGCGGTGCCGCGGAACTCGGGGCCCGCCGAACCCGTTGCACCGGCCGAGCTGCCGCCGGTCGAGGTGGAGGAGATCACGCAGCCCGTCGGCGAGACGACGGGGGAGATCATCGGTGAAGACGGCCTGCCCCGCCGGGTCCGGCAGGCGAACCTGGCGCCGCAGCTGCGTGCGCCGGTCGTGGAACCCGAGTCCACGGCTCCGGCCCGGAGCCCGGAGCAGGTCCGTTCACTGATGAGCGCCCTGCAACTCGGTACCAACCGTGGTCGCGCCGATGCGGCCCGCGAGGAGTCCGGCGACTCCGAAGCGCCGGTCGACGGACACGCCGCGAAGCCCGGCGACGCGACGATCTCCGATGCGGCTACCGTCAGTTTCCCGGCCCTCGCGCATCCCGCGACGGACGGGGAGAAAGCACCATCCGGGCCGGAGGCCGGCGTGAACGGCGAACACGCCGATGGTCCCGGGGAGAACCTCATGCTGGAGAAGGACGCATAGTGGCACAGACGAAGCAGAGCGCGAATCTCACCTGGCTCCTCGACGACCTCGTCGAACGCGTGCCAACCGCACAGCAGGCGGTGGTCCTCTCGGCCGACGGCCTGATGCTCGGCGCCTCGGCGGCGATGGACCGCGAGGACGCGGAGCACCTGTCGGCGATGGCGGCCGGTTTCCAGAGCCTGGCCAAGGGGGCGAGCCGGCACTTCCACGCCGGCCAGGTCCGTCAGACGGTGGTGGAGATGGAGGAGGCCTTCCTCTTCGTCACCGCCGCCGGGCAGGGGGCGTGCCTGGCCGTGCTCGCGTCCGCCGACGCCGACCTCGGCCTGATCGCCTATGAGATGGCGATGCTGGTCACCCGGGTCGGCCAGACCATGGCCGCCCCCGAACGGACGGTACTGACACCGTCCGACGTCTTCTGAGCAGCCGCGTGTGACTCACGACTGGCTGGACAACGACGCGGGCCCGGTGGTGCGCCCCTATGCGATGACCCAGGGACGCGTCGCCCCGGCGGACTGTGACTTCGACCTGGTCGCGTTCGTCGTGGCGACCGTGCCCGACCTCACGCCCGGGCAGCAGTTGCAGCCGGAGCACCATGCCATCGTGGCCGCGGCCTGGGAGCCGATCTCCGTGGTCGAGCTGGCTTCCCAGCTCGACCTGGCGATCGGCGTGGTCCGGGTCTTCCTCGGTGATCTACGCTCAGCGGGTTTGATCTCGCTGTACGAACCCCCGGCTGCAACCCAGCCGCATGACGTCGACGTACTCAAGGCGGTTGTCAATGGACTCCGTGCGCTCTGACCGCAACGGCGGATCGTCGCGCATTCCCGTAGCTCTCAAGATCCTCATCGCGGGTGGGTTCGGAGCGGGCAAGACCACGATGGTCGGATCGGTGAGTGAGATCCGGCCACTGCAGACCGAAGAGGTCCTGACCGGTGCCGAGGGTGCCGACGACGTCTCCGGTGTGGAGACCAAGACCACCACCACGGTCACGATGGACTTCGGCCGCATCACCATCACCGAGGATCTGCAGCTCTACCTCTTCGGTACGCCGGGGCAGGACCGGTTCTGGTTCCTCTGGGACGAGCTGTCGCAGGGCGCGCTCGGCGCCGTGGTGCTGGCCGACACCCGGCGGCTGGCCGACTGCTTCCCGTCGATCGACTACTTCGAGCAGCGCGGCACCCCGTTCGTGGTGGCGGTGAACTGCTTCGACACCGATCACCGGTACGCGCCCGAGGCGGTGGCGCGTGCCCTCGACCTGGACCCCGGTGTGCCGGTCGTCCTCTTCGACGCTCGTGACCAGGGTTCGGCCCGCAACGTGCTGATCGAGCTCGTGGAGTACGTCGCCCGGCGCCAGCTGGCCGCGGCCGCGAGCCGCTAGGCCGAATTTTCGAAACGCGGTCGCTAGACCGGATCCGGGCCAGGAGCGTCGGCCCGGGCCGGCATCGCGGGCGGGACGCAGATCAGCCACGGCTCGAGGCGCTGCAACGTCTTCGGCCGCAGCAGTCCACGGACCACCAGATCATCCGGGGCGCGGTAGGGCCCGCGCTCGTAGCGGTCGACGGCGATCCGGTGCGCCTCGATCGGGTTGATCCCGTGCAGGCGTGCGATCTCCTGGGCCGGAGCGTGGTTGAGGTCGACCAGCCCGCCGTCGTCGAAGGACCGCATGAGGTCGGGCCGGCCGATCCCGGCCTGACGGGCCGCGTCCGGGTGGAACGTCGCGTACATCCGCGCCATGTCACGCTGCCTGCGGGCCCGCCGGCTGTCGCCGGGGAAGACGGCCAGGAACGCCCCGTGGAACGCGGCGAGGGCGATCAGGCCCAGGCCGAGGAGGAACCCGATCGTCTCGGCGTCCGAGGCGAGTTCCGAATTCGGGTCGCTGGGGTCGATCACCAGAAAGACGAGTACGCCGATGACCGCGAAGAAGTATCCGACGGCCACCAGCACGTCGCGGATCGTGCGCCGCTGGAACGCCGCGTACGCGAAGTAGAACCAGCTGCCCATGGAGCAGGTCGCCAGCGGCAGCACCGCGGCGAGGATCACCTCGGCCCAGGAGATGCCGTGGCGGCGCGGCGCGAACGGCAGGCCCGGCATCAGTGCGTGCGGCGGTGGCGCCGGTGAGTACGGCTGGACCGCCGCCGGCATCGGATCGGCGGGTGGTCGCGGCGCCGGGATGTGCACGGCCGCCGGGGTGTGCACAGCCGTAGGCGGTGCCGGCGGCTCGTTGCGCAGGATCTGACGATGTGTCTCCTGCAGCCGCTCGCCGGGTTCGACGCCGAGCTCATCCAGGAGGTACTCGCGGGCGTCCCGGAACACGGCCAGCGCCTCGGCCTGACGCCCGCTCCGGTGCAGCGCGATCATCAGCTGGGCCCGCAGACCCTCGCGGAGCGGGAACTCCTGGACCAGCCGGGACAGTTCGGAGACGAGGCCCGCGAAACCGCCGCGGGACAGTTCGATCTCGGCCCACATCTCCCAGGCACTGGCCCGTTCCTCGACCAGCCGTGTCCGGGCGGAGTCGAAGAGGGGGCCGGTCAGTCCGCCGAGCGCCTCGCCGTTCCAGAGTTCCAGGGCGGTACGGGCAAGCCGGGCGGCCTCCTCGAGACGACCGGCCCGGCGTTCGGCGTCGGCGCGGGCCAGTCCGTTGCGGAAGTCCTCGGCGTCGAGTGAGGCGGCACGCAGCACATAGCCGCCGTCGGTGAGCGCGAGCATCTCGCCGGGGGTGCGCGGGGACCGGTCGGGGTCGAGGACCCGCCGCAGGCCGGCCACGTACTTCTGGACGACGTTGGGGCCGTTCTCTGGCGGCTCGTCGCCCCAGACCGCGTCGACGATGCGATGGGTCGGGACGGGCCGGCCCGGGTTCAGCAGCAGCACAGCGAGGACGGCACGCTGCTTGGCGGGTCCGAGATCGAGCTGCCGGCCGCCGCGGAAGGCGCGGACGACGCCCAGGATCTCGAATCGCAGCGGGTTGGTGGCCGGTTCCCCGTACATCGGCACCCCCTGTTTGACCTGCGGTTTCTCGTTTTCGGCAGCGGAACCGCAGCCGGCAGCAGCATAGCCGCAGCGCATCGGCAGTCGTCTTCTGGAGGCTTCCTGGCATCAAACGCATTGCGTACCCGCCGTGAGGAAGACGAAGTGATGAACGTTCTCGCCAAGCGCCTGGCCGCGACCGGCGCACTGTTGATCGGCACCGCCGGCCTGTCCGCCTGCGGCGTCGCCGAGACGGTTCAGGAGACGGTCGAGGAGGTCTCCGCGACCACCACCCTGATCAAGGGCGTCCCGACCACGAGCAGCCCGGTGTTCCACTACACGATCAAGGGCGGTGTGTCGCCGTTCTCGGGCGTGGTGGACGCCCCCAACAAGTCGATCACCAGTGACTTCGTCCAGAAGATCGAGGAGGGTGGTGGATTCACCCTCACCATGAAGTTCCTGGTCGTCGAGAAGCAGGCCTGGGCGAAGATCTCGTTCGCCGGGGCGCCGGCGAACTCCGGCCTGCCCAAGCTGCCGAAGAAGTGGATGAAGCTGGAGTCGGGCAAGCTGTCCGCCGACTCCTCCGAGGACCTCACCTACAACGGTGAGAGCGACCCCGGTTTCGTGAGCACGCTGATCGAGTCGGCCACGGGCCTGGCGGAGACCGGCAAGGGTGTGTACGCCGGGACCGCCGACCTGACCCGGGCGACCGAGGCGGAGATCGTCGACGACGCGACCCTCAAGGCGCTCGGTGAGCAGGCGAAGGCCGTACCGCTGGAGCTGGCTCTGGATTCCGAGGGCCGGATCACCAAGGCCGTCGTGAAGATCCCGGCCGCGGGCAAGACGAAGGCGAGCACCTACGAGGTCGTCTACGACCAGTACGGGACGGCCGCTCCGGTCAAGGCGCCGGCCGACGCGGTCGCCGCCCCGGCCGCGGCGTACGAGCTCCTGAACGGCTGATCGGGCACGACCTGAGACACCACCACCAGCTGCGCGGGCGATAACGGGGGTCCGCGCCGCCGGGGGTGGTGTCATACCGGACGGTTCCCGAGTTCTGTGATGGGATCGGGGACATGGGTTCAAGCCATGAGTACGTCTTCGTCGGTTGTTACACCGGAGACAAGGGAGGTGAGGGCGACGGCATCACGCTCCTGCGGCGTGACCCCGTGACCGGGGAACTGACCCGGCTGGGGCTGGCCGCACGGACCTCGTCGCCCTCGTTCCTCGCCCAGCACCCCACCCTCCCGGTCCTGTACGCGGTGAACGAGCTGGACCGGGGCACGGTGTCCGCCTTCACGGTGGCGCCGGACTGCTCGCTGACCCCGATGGTGACCCGCTCGACCGGCGGCGCGGATCCGTGTCATCTGGCGGTGACCGCGGACGGCCGGCACCTGGTGGTGGCGAACTACGCGAGCGGCTCGGTCTCGGTGCACCCGCTCGACGCCGAGGGCGCCCCGGCCGAGCGCAGCGACCTGCTGACACTGACCGGTTCGGGGCCGGACGCCGAGCGCCAGTCCGGTCCGCACGCCCACCAGGTGGTCCCCGACCCGAACGGCGCCGACATCCTCATCTCCGACCTGGGGTCGGACCGCGTGTGGCGGTCGCGCCTGGACCCGAACACGGGCCGGCTGGGGCTTCCGGAGGTCGCGGTCGAGGTGAAGCCCGGTACCGGCCCGCGTCATCTGCTGCGTTCGGCCGACGGCGCGCTGCTGCTCGTCGGTGAGCTGAGCGGGACGCTGAGCTGGTACCGCCCGGCCGGTGGCCCGCTGCTGGAGCAGCGGGGGGAGACGGCCACCAGCACCTCGTCGGGGCAGGTCTATCCGTCGGAGATCACGATGGGCCGGAATGGGCGGTTCGTCTATGTGGCGAACCGGGGCCCGGACACCGTCTCGGCGTTCGCCTGGGACGGCGACGAGGCGGTCCTGGTGGCCGACGTGCCCGCCGACGGGGTCTGGCCGAGGCACATGGTCCTGCTCGGGGATCACCTCTACGTGACCAATCAGCGCTCACACAACGTGACCGTTTTCCGCATCGATCCGGAGACCGGAATTCCGGGTGTCCAAGGTGAACCGACCGGGGAACCGAGCCCGACCTGCCTGCTCCGCTGGAATCCGCCGATGATCAGGCCATAGCGAAGTTCGGACACTTCGGCGTGTCGGTGATTATTACCTTCAAAGCCGACACGCCGCAGGTCGAACTTGACACCCTCGGGAACGGCGCCATCACTGCCCGTGTTTTCTAGATCGGGAAGCGCCAATCTGAGTAATTTTCGCCCGAACGTATATGGCATTCAGCTTCGGACATGCGCACTATAGATCGCGTGTCTGGCCGCCATCGTAGAAACTTCAACTCAAAGGGAGCGGGCGTCGTCGGAGGTGCGATGGCGATAGTCGTCGTAATCGCTGGGACGTACCTGGGCTTTCAGCAGTTCGCCGACTCGTCGTGTTCGGGGTCCGTGAAGCTGAACGTAGCCGCCGCTCCAGAGATCGTGCCCGCCGTCAAGGCGATCGCCGATCAGTGGACCAAGGCGGGTGCCGCCGTCAATGGCACCTGCGTCGCGGTCGACGTCACCGACGAGCTCCCCGCGACGATCGCCAGTGCCGTGAGTCGCGATCACTCGGTCGCCCTCATCGGCCTGCCACCGGCTCCCGAGTCCGTCCAGGCGCCCGACGTCTGGGTCCCGGACTCGTCGACCTGGCTGCTGCGCCTGCAGACCGAGGCCGCCGGCTTCCTGCCTCAGACGATCACGTCCGTCGCGCAGAGCCCGCTCGTGCTGGCCATGCCGGAGCCGATCGCCAAGCAGGCCTTCAACTGGCCGAAGGGCAAGGTCGGCTGGGCCAACCTGCTCGCGAACTTCTCCACCGACGAGCCCATGTCCGTCGGCATCATGGACCCGACGCAGGACGCGTCCGGCCTGACCAGCCTCCTGGCGCTCAGCCAGGCCTCCACCGCCGCGTCGGGCACCAACCCGATCGAGGGGCTGAAGGCCAAGTCGCGGGCCCTCACCGCGCTGGACACCAACAAGGCCGTGCTGCGTGAGGAACTGCTCGCCCGGTTCCCGAAGTCGGAGACCGATCTCTTCGGCCCGAACACGGTGAGCGCCGCGCCGCTGTCCGAGGAGGACGTGGTCGCCTACAACGCGGAGCGCCCGGCCATCCCGCTCAGCGCGATCTACCTGGAGCCGAGCCCGGCGCCGCTGGACTACCCGTACACGATCATGCCGCAGGTGGTCGACGCCCAGAAGGCGGACGCCGCCGAGGGCCTGCGCCTGCAGCTGCTCGCCCCGGCTGCTAAGAACGCGCTGGCCGCGGCCGGTCTCCGGGCTCCCGACGGCACCTACGGCGCCAACTTCCCGGCCCCGATGGGCGCGCCCCAGTCGTCCCCGGCCGTCACTCCGCCCGCCGCCACCAAGGCCCCGGACGGTAAGGCAGCCTCGGCCGCCCTCACCGGCGGTGACCTGAGCGCGGTGGTCGGTGGCTGGATCGCCACCACCAAGCCCGGTCAGGCGCTGACCGTCTTCGACACCTCCGGCTCGATGGCGGAGCCGGTGCCGACCGCCGGCGGCAAGAGCCGGGCGCAGGTGACCCAGCAGGCCGCGAGCGTGGGTCTCTCGCTGTTCAGCAACAAGTGGTCGGTCGGCGTGTGGCGGTTCTCCACCAACGAGAACGGCGCGAAGCCCTGGAAGCAGCTGGTCCCGATCACTTCGCTGGTGAAGGGCCGGGAGGAGCTCCAGGACTCGATCAACGACCTGGACCCGAAGGAGGGTGGCGGTACCGGTCTCTACGACACGGTCCTCGACGCCTACCTGCACGCGAAGAAGAACTACTCGCCGCAGAAGATCAACTCGGTCATCCTGTTCACCGACGGTAAGAACGAGAACGCCGACGGCATCACGGACGACAAGCTCGTGGCCGAGCTCAAGAAGGCGCAGGACCCGAAGAAGCCGATCCGCCTCGTGCTCATCGGCATCGGTGACAAGGTCAGCGTCGAGGAGCTGAAGATGATCCGGGACGCACTCCCGGGCAGCAACAGCGGTGTCTTCCTCGCGCCCGACCCCACGCTGATCACCAGCATCTTCGCGCAGGCCATCGGCTCGCGGACCGGCGTCATCTAGGCGCCACCGCAACACCAGGCACAAAAGCCGCGGCCGCCGTCTTCCCTCAGACGGCGGCCGCGGCTTCTTCGTCCCGGTGGCACGGGCACAACCCCGGCTTGGGTGTACGGGTGAAGCACGCCCGCCGAGCGGAAGACCTAGGCCGACCGCCGGAGCCAGGCCGCGGGGTCCTCGCGTACGCCCCGGATGATCGTGTCGGCCGCCCCACGCATCGCCGCGTCCGGCCCGAGCGCCGCCGCGCGCAGCGTGACGGGCGCCAGGCCCGAGGTCAGCACCCGGGCGCGCAGTTCGGCCTCGATGCCCTCGCGCAGCGTGGCGAAGATCGGGGCGTATGCCCCGCCGAGCACGATGACCGGCACGTCCAGCAGGTTGACGACGGCGGACAGCGCGATGCCCAGGGCCGCGGCGGCCAGCGGCTCATCCACGGCCAGAGCCTCCTGTCCCGCGTACTGCTCGAGGCAGCCCCGAGACCCGCAGCGGCACGGCCGCCCGTCGGGATAGACCGTGACGTGGCCGATCTCGCCGCTCCAGCCGCGCACCCCGCGGTAGAGCTCGCCGTCGATGACCAGCCCCGCACCGATGCCGATCTCGCCGGACACGTAGAGGAACGAGTTGCCCGACGGCCCCGCGTCTGTGGGGCCGGGGCTCCGGTCCCGATCGTTCGACAGCCCGCCGGTCACCCGCAGCTCGCCGAGGGCCGCCAGGTTGGCCTCGTTGTCGACGGTCACCGGCAGGTCGGCCAGCTCGGGGACGGCACGCAGCGCGGCCACCGCGTCGACGTCCTGCCAGGCCAGGTTCGGTGCGACCCGGACCAGGCCGCCGGCGACCAGGCCGGGCACGGCCAGCGCGGCCCCGGCGACGACGAGCCCGTCGGCCTCGGCCGCGAGCCGGGCGGCCGCGGCGAGACGGCCGAGCGCCGCGAGAGCCTGTGCCGGGTCGGCCGGGCGCTGGTCGGCGTGTTCGACGTGGCGGTGGCGTACCGCGCCGGTCAGGTCGACCACACAGGCGGCCAGATAGTCGACGTTGATCTCCAGCCCGAGCCCTGCCGGGCCGGTGGAGGTGAGCGCGAGCCCGACCGCCGGGCGCCCGGCGCCGGTCCGCGGGGGTGGGTCGACCTCGATCAGCAGGCCGCCCGCCACTAGGTCGTCGACAAGGGCGGAAACGGTCGCGCGGGTGAGTCCGGTGGCCCCGGCGACCGCCGCCCGTGATGGCGGAGATGTGCTGTTTGCCACGGTGTGCAGTACGAGCGCGAGATTATGAGCCCGCACGCTTGCCTGCCGCACCGGAGTCGTGGAAGGGCTCAACACGCCCTTGACAGTGCCATACGCCGGTCAAATAATTCAACCACTAAACAATTTCCGGGAGGTTACCCGTGTCCGTCCAGCCCACACGCGATGACAAGTTCTCCTTCGGCCTCTGGACCGTCGGCTGGCAGGCCCGCGACCCGTTCGGTGACGCCACCCGCCCGGCCCTCGACCCGGTCGAGGCCGTCCACAAGCTCGCCGAGATCGGCGCCTACGGCATCACGTTCCACGACGACGACCTCGTACCGTTCGGTGCCGACGCACAGACCCGGGACGGCATCATCGCCGGGTTCAAGAAGGCGCTCGACGAGACCGGCCTGATCGTGCCGATGGTCACCACCAACCTGTTCACCCACCCGGTGTTCAAGGACGGCGGCTTCACCAGCAACGACCGTTCGGTCCGCCGGTACGCGATCCGCAAGGTGCTGCGCCAGATGGACCTCGGCGCCGAGCTGGGCGCCAAGACCCTGGTGATCTGGGGCGGCCGCGAGGGTGCCGAGTACGACTCCGCCAAGGACGTGCAGGCCGCTCTCGACCGCTACCGGGAGGCCCTCAACCTGCTCGCGCAGTACTCCGAGGACCGCGGCTACGGCTTCCGCTTCGCGATCGAGCCCAAGCCCAACGAGCCCCGCGGCGACATCCTGCTCCCGACCGCCGGCCACGCCATCGCGTTCACGCAGGAGCTCGACCGGCCGGAGCTGTTCGGCATCAACCCCGAGGTCGGCCACGAGCAGATGGCCGGGCTCAACTTCACCCAGGGCATCGCCCAGGCGCTGTGGCACGGCAAGCTCTTCCACATCGACCTGAACGGCCAGCACGGCCCCAAGTACGACCAGGACCTGGTCTTCGGCCACGGCGACCTGCTCAGCGCGTTCTCGCTGGTCGACCTGCTCGAGCACGGTGGCGTCGAAGGCGCCCCGGCCTACGAGGGTCCGCGCCACTTCGACTACAAGCCGTCGCGCACCGAGGACTTCACCGGCGTCTGGGAGTCGGCGAAGGCCAACATCCGGATGTACCTGCTGCTCAAGGAGCGGGCCAAGGCGTTCCGGGCGGACCCCGAGGTGCAGGAGGCGCTGGCCGCGGCCAAGGTCGCCGAGCTCGGCAAGCCGACCCTCAACCCGGGCGAGACCTACACCGACCTGCTGGCCGACCGATCCGCGTTCGAGGACTACGACGCCGAAGCCGCCGGCGCGCAGGGCTACCACTTCGTGAAGCTCAACCAGCTCGCGATCGAGCACGTCCTCGGAGCCCGGTAACCGTGGCTCTCGTCGCCGGGATCGACAGCTCGACGCAGTCGTGCAAGGTCGTGATCCGTGACGCCGAGACCGGCAAGCTGGTCCGGCAGGGTCGTGCCTCGCATCCGGACGGCACCGAGGTGCACCCGGACGCGTGGTGGACCGCGCTGCGGCAGGCGATCGAGGAGGCCGGCGGCCTGGACGACGTGGCCGCCGCCTCGGTCGCCGGGCAGCAGCACGGCATGGTCGCGCTCGACGAGAACGGCGAGGTGGTCCGCCCGGCGCTGCTGTGGAACGACACACGCAGCGCCGGGGCGGCCGCCGACCTGATCGAGGAGCTCGGCGGTGGTGACAGGTGGGCGGACGCGGTCGGCATCGTGCCGGTCGCCAGCTTCACCCTGACCAAGCTGCGCTGGCTGGCCCGCAACGAGCCGGCCAACGCGGCGAAGGTGGCCGCGGTGTGCCTGCCGCACGACTGGCTGACCTGGAAGCTGTCCGGATCCACTTCCCTGAGTGATCTACGGACCGACCGCAGTGACGCCAGCGGCACGCTCTACTGGTCGGCGAAGACCAACGAGTACCGGCACGACCTGCTGGAACTCGGCTTCGGCCGCGACCTGATCGTTCCGGAGGTGCTGGGCCCCACCGGGATCGCCGGTCATCTGCGGAACGGCGCCCCGCTGGGTCCGGGCGCCGGGGACAACGCGGCGGCCGCTCTCGGCACCGGCGCGGCCCCCGGCGACGTGATCGTCTCGATCGGCACGTCCGGGACGGTCTTCGCCTCCTCGGAGGTGGCGCCGAACGACCCGACCGGGACGGTGGCCGGTTTCGCCGACACCACCGGACGGTTCCTGCCGATCGTGGTCACGCTCAACGCGGCCCGGGTGCTCGACGCGGCCGCCAGGCTGCTCGATGTCGATCACGACGAGTTGTCGCGGCTCGCCCTGTCGGCTACAGCCGGTGCCGACGGGCTGGTCCTGGTGCCCTATCTGGAGGGGGAGCGCACCCCGAACCGGCCGGACGCCACCGGCTCGATCCACGGGCTCACCCTGCGGACGTCGACCCCGGCACACCTGGCCCGGGCCTCCGTCGAGGGCATGCTGTGCGCGCTCGCCGACGGTCTGGACGCGCTGGTCGCGACCGGTGCCGAGGCGAACCGGATCGTCCTGGTCGGCGGCGGGGCGCGCAGCGAGGCGGTCCGCCGCATCGCGCCAGCGCTGTTCGGCAAGCCGGTTGTGGTCCCGCCGCCCGGCGAGTACGTGGCCGACGGCGCGGCCCGGCAGGCGGCGTGGGTCACGGCGGGCGGTGATCTCCCGCCGGTCTGGTCGGCGGAGACCCCGGCCGTGTACGAGGCGGACAGCGTCCCGCTGATCCGGGAGCAGTACGCCGCAGTCCGCGGCTGAAACCCCAGCTGGGCCGTATCGCTGTCGCAAGCACGCCGGGACAGCGGTACGGCCCAGCCATGAAGATCCACTTGCGCGGCGCCGACCGTACCCGCGAAATGTTTTGAAGTTTTTGTTGTCGCCCTGCCATCGCGGCATCTACGTGCACAGGAACACCGGCCGACATCCCCCTCGGCCGTCATCCCCAGCACGTTAGGAAGGACCGCAGTGGCAGAGAGAAAATCCCGGAAGCGGGTGTTGCTCGGTGTCGCGGCCGCATTGGTCGTGCCCACCGGTCTCATCGGGTACTCGATGATGCCGTCGAACGCGGCGACCGCCCCGGCCACCGGAATCGCGTACCAGCTGATCGTGAAGAAGAGCGGCAAGTGCATCGACGTGCCGTCGGCCTCGACCGCCAACAGCACGCTGCTCCAGCAGTGGGGTTGCACGGCCGATTCGACCTGGCAGCAGTTCAAGCTGGTCGCGTCGGGCAGCAACTTCCTGATCCAGAACGTCAACAGCGGCAAGTGCATCGACGTGCCGTCCGCGTCGGCGACGTCGGGTCAGCAGTTGCAGCAGTACACGTGTGTGGGTTCGCAGACCAACCAGCAGTGGAGGCTGGCGGCGTCGGGCACCGACACGTTCCAGATCATCAACGTCGGCAACGGCCTGTGCATCTCGGACCAGGGTGCCTCGACCGCGAACGGCGCGGCGATCATCCAGGAGACCTGCACCGCCAACTCGAACAAGCAGTGGTCGTTCACACCGGTCTCCGGCGGGACCACCGGCACGTTCACGGTCGCCGCAGACGGCACCGGCAAGTACCGGACCGTGCAGGCCGCGATCGACGCGGTGGCGGCGAACAACGCCGGCCGTCAGACGATCACCATCAAGCCGGGCACCTACCGGGAGATCGTGACGGTCCCGTCGAACAAGCCGTTCATCACGCTGAAGGGCGGCGGTGACACCAACGACGACGTGGTGATCGTCAACAACCACAGCTCGGCCGGCGGTTACGGCACCTCGGGTAGCGCCACACTCTTCGCCAACGGCAGGGAGTTCAACGCCGTCAACCTGACGATCTCGAACGACTACGGCGAAGGGTCGCAGGCGGTGGCCGCGAACCTGAACGCCGACCGGCTCGTCTTCGACAACGTCCGGTTCCTCGGCGCCCAGGACACCCTGCTGGTCAACAGTGGCCGGTCCTACGTCAAGGGCGGTTACGTCGAGGGCACCGTCGACTTCGTCTTCGGCGGCGGCACGGCTGTCTTCAACGGCACCAAGGTGTACGAGAAGCGGTCCACCGGCGGCCCGATCACGGCGGCCAAGACGGACGCGGCCAACCCGTACGGCTTCCTCTTCTACAAGTGCACGATCACCGGCGCGACGAACAACACCACGCAGCTCGGCCGCCCGTGGGGCCCGTCCGCGCAGGTGCTGTTCCGTGAGTCCAGCCTGAGCGCCACCATGAGGACCGCCCAGCCCTGGACCGACATGAGCGGGAACACCTGGCAGAACGCTCGGTTCCTGGAGTACCGGAACACCGGTTCCGGCGCGACGACGAACAGCAACCGGCCGCAGCTGAGTGACTCGCAGGCCGCCAGCTACACCCCGCAGAAGTACCTCGCGGGCACCGACAACTGGAACCCGGTGGGTTGATCATGAAGAAGAAGAGCGCCATCCTGGCTGCGATCGTCCTCGCGGTCCCGGCCGGTCTCATCGGGTACTCGATGTTGCCGTCGAACGCCGCGACCGCCCCGACGGCCGGCACCACGTACCAGCTGATCGTGAAGAAGAGCGGCAAGTGCATCGACGTGCCGTCCGCCTCGAAGGACAACAGCGTCCTGCTCCAGCAGTGGGGCTGCACCGCGAACTCGACGTGGCAGCAGTTCAAGCTGGTCGCCGCGGGCAGCAACTTCCTGCTCCAGAACGTCAACAGCGGCAAGTGCATCGACGTGCCGTCCGCCTCGGCCACCTCGGGTCAGCGGCTGCAGCAGTACACGTGCGTGAGCTCGCAGACCAACCAGCAGTGGAGGGTCGCGGCGTCCGGCACCGACACGTTCCAGATCATCAACGCCGGTAACGGCCTGTGTATCTCGGACGAGGGCGCGTCGACCGCGAACGGCGCGGCGATCATCCAGGAGACCTGCAGCGCCAACTCGAACAAGCAGTGGTCGTTCACCCCGGTGTCCGGCGGCGGCTCGGATCGGACCTGGCCGTCCACTCCCGACGGCTTTGCCTCCACCGGCGGCGGCACCACGGGCGGCGCGGCCGGCACGACCGTCACCGTGACGAACCTGGCCGACCTGACCAAGTACGTCACGGCGACCGAGCCGTACGTGATCAAGGTGGGCGGTCCCATCACGATCACCCCGAAGGGCACCGAGCTCAAGGTCAAGTCGAACAAGACCATCGTGGGCGTCGGCACCAAGGGCGAGATCGTCGGCGGTGGCTTCTTCCTCGGCACCGGCGTCAAGAACGTCATCATCCGGAACCTGACCATCCGCGACACGCAGATGACCGACGACGACCCGGACGACAAGACGTACGACTACGACGGCATCCAGATGGACACCGCCGACCACATCTGGATCGACCACAACAGGATCACCCGGATGAACGACGGCATGATCGACAGCCGTAAGGACACCACGTACCTCACGGTGTCCTGGAACGTCCTGGAGACCGGCAACAAGGCGTTCGGCATCGGCTGGACCGAGAACGTGACCGCGCGCATGACGATCCACCACAACTGGATCAAGGGCACGAACCAGCGGAACCCCAGCACGGACAACGTCGCCTACGCGCATCTCTACAACAACCACCTGCAGAACATCACGTCGTACGGCAACCTGTCGCGCGGCGGCACGAAGATGGTTCTGGAGAACAGCTACTTCGACAACGTCGCGAACCCGTACTACAACGACACGTCGGCCGCCCAGCTCAAGCAGAGCGGCAGCATCGTCAAGAACTCGTCGGGCAAGCAGCAGACCAACGGCTCGGCCTTCGACCCGAGGAGCTTCTACTCGTACACCCTGGACGCGGCCGCCGACGTCCCCGCGCTGCTGGCGAAGTACGCCGGTCCGCAGGCCAACATCGGCAACTGATCATCACCGGGGGGTGAGGAAACGGCGGCGCCGCCTCGCGGTGGCGCCGCCGTTCGCGTGCGCGGTCAAGAATCCCTCGACCGCCCGCGACCAGGGGAACAACTCGGCCTGGCGGCGTGCCGCGGCACGCCTGTCGTCAACCGGCCGGGCCAGGACCTCCCGCACCGCGGCGGCGAACCCGGTCGCGTCCCCGGCGGCGGCCACCCCCGCGGCGCCGATCACCTCGGGGAGGGCGCTGCTCGTCCGTACCACCGCGGGGGTTCCGCTGGCGAGCGCCTCGAGCGCGGAGAGGCCGAACGTCTCGATCGGCCCGGGCGCCAGCACCACGTCGGCGGTGGCCAGCAGCGCACGCGGGTCGGGCACGTGCCCGAGAAACCGGGCCGGCAGGTCACGCCGTTCCGCCTCGGCCGAGAGATCGCCGCGCAACGGCCCGTCCCCGGCCACGACGAGTTCCGCGTCCAGCCCACCGGCACGCAGTTCGGCGAGCGTGTCCAGGGAGAGCCGCGGCTCCTTCTCCGCCGACAGTCGTCCGCAGTGCAACAGCATCACCCGATCCGGTCCGGCCACCCTTTCGCCGGGGTGGAAACGATCAAGATCAACTCCCAGCGGTACGCGCAGCGGCGCGGCCCCGAGACGCAGGAACTCCCGCTGCGCCCACCCGGTCGTGCACAGAACCGTGTCGAACGCCGCCACGGTCCGCGCGTTCAACCGGTCGGCAGTCCACGGCCCGAGCGACCTGCCCGGCACGAAGAGCCGCAGCAACCCGTCCAGGCTCTCGTGCGACACCATCATCGACGGCACGTCGTTCTCCCGGCCCCAGCGCCCGAGCCAGCGCAGCGTGCTCCGGTCGTGCACCTCGATCCGGTCCGGCCGCAACCCGCGCAGCGTCGCGCTCACGGCCCGCCGGTTGATCAGCACCCGATACCCACCGAGCCCCGGCACCACCGGCCCGGGCAGCGTGATCACCCGCCCGTACCCGGTCTCCTCCTCGCCGGCCTCCGCCCCCGGAACGATCAGCACCGTCTCGTGCCCGGCCGTCAGATAGCCCTTCCCGAGCTCGCGGAGCGCGGTGCGCAGCCCGCCGGACGTGGCATGGACGAAGTTGGCGACTCGCGCGATCAACACCTCCACAGATCACCCACGCGCGGGGTCCACCCGGCGAAGACCCGCTGACCACCCCTTGAACCCTGCGACAACAGGTCCACCCGGCCAGCGGGGAGCGACAGCCGGGGATAGCCTGCATCGGTGATGGGCAAGGGCGGGACGGCACACCGCGTCTACAGCGTGGTGGTCTTCGTCGTTCTCGCCGCCCTCGACAACATCGCGATCGGCATCGTCCCGCCGCTCTACGGCAGCATCGGCACCGAACTCCAGGTCACCGAGGCCCACATCGCGCTGGCCACCACGATCATGTTCCTGATCAGCGCGGTGGCCGCCATCGGCTTCGCCTACCTGGGCGACCGCACGAACCGCAAGCCGGTCCTGGTGGCCGGCACGGTGATCTGGGTGGCCGGCACCGCATGGTCCGGCCTGGCCGGTGACTACGGGCAGTTCCTGGCCGGGCAGGTGCTCGCCGCGTTCGGGCTCGGCGGCGTCGCGTCGGTGAGCTTCTCAGTGGTCAGCGACCTGATCTCGCCGCGGCGCAGGGGCCTGGTGATGAGCTTCTGGGGACTGTCCCAGGGCGTGGGCACGCTGGCCGGCACGCTGGTCGGCGGCATCCTGGGCCACGAGGACTGGCGGCAGCCGTTCCTGGTGACCGCGGTGGCGGGCGTGCTGGCGACGCTGGCCTACCTGTTCACCTACGACGTGCCGCGCGGCGACAGCCAGCCGGAACTGGCCGGGATCGACTACGACGAGCGGATCCGCCACCAGGACCTGGCGGTCATCCTGAAACGGCGTACCAACGTGTGGCTGATCCTGCAGGGCGGCACCGCGCAGATCGCCTTCGGGTCGCTGGTGTGGCTGCCGGTGCTGTTCCGGGCGCGGGCCGAGGACCAGGGCTACACCACCGGCACGGCGGTGCTGATCGGCAGTGTCTTCGCCACCGTCTTCCAGCTCGGGGCGGGGCTGTCGATCCTCGGCGGGCTGGCCGGGGACCGGCTGCAGCGGCGCACCCCGCGCGGACGGGCGCTGGTGGCGTCGATCGGGATGCTGTCGGCCGTACCGTTCTATGTGGTGTTGTTCTTCGTCCCCATGAAGATCACGGTGCCGGACGGCTCCGGGACCGGGGCGGTGATCCGCGGGGTCCTGGCCAACGTGGTGACCGAGCCGACCGTCGGGATCTGCCTGGTCGTGGCCGTGTTCGCGCTGATGCTGACCTCGGCGAACTCACCGAACTGGTTCGCCATGATCTCCGACGTGAACCCGCCGCAGCATCGCGGCACCGTCTACAGCCTCGGCAACCTGGTCAACGGCGCCGGCCGGGCCGGAGGCAACGTGCTGGTGGCGGTCGCTTTCCGGAGCCTGGCCGGCGCCTTCCCGCCACCACTGAACTACGCGGTCGGGCTCGCCGCGTTCCAGGTCTTCTTCATCCCGACCGGGATCATGTACTGGCTGGCCAGCAGGACGGTGGCGGCGGACATGGCCGATACGCACGCCGCCCTGCTGGCCGTTGCCGCAGAACACCAGACGGCCTCAGAACACCACCCAGACCGTGACGTCGGTGGGGACCCGTCCGTCCGCGTCGAGGGGCTCGCTGCTCAGCAGGAGCCGGGCGCCGGGCGGTAGCGCCACCGGCTCGGCGCCGAAGTTGGTCACCACCGTCACGTCGCCGTTGCGGAACGCCAGCGCGCCCTCGTCGCTCGCCAGCCAGACCAGCTCACCGGAACCCAGCTCGTGCTCGCGCCGGGTGGCCAGCGCCGACCGGTACAGCTCCCAGGTGGAACCGGGCACGTCCACCTGGCGGTCCAGCGCGTACTCCGCCCAGATCGCCGGTTGTGGCAGCCAGCTCGCGTCGGTCGGCCCGAACCCGAAGGACGGCGCGTCGGCCTCCCACGGGATCGGGACCCGGCAGCCGTCACGGCCCCGCTCGGTGTGCCCCGACCGCTCCCAGGCCGGGTCCTGCCGGAACTCGTCAGGCAGCGTCGTGTGCTCCGGCAGCCCCAGCTCCTCGCCCTGGTAGAGGTAGGCCGACCCGGGCAGCGCCAGCATCAGCAGGGTCGCCGCACGGGCCCGTCGCAGGCCCAGGCCGGTGTCCGGCTGCGGGTCGTCGGCGCCGATGCCCGGCCGGCGGCCCTCACCGGGCGGGAACCCGAGCCGCGAGGCGTGCCTGACCACGTCGTGGTTGGAGAGCACCCAGGTGGTGGTGGCGCCGACCGCGTCGTTGGCGGCCAGCGACGTGTCGACGATCTCCCGCAGCTCGGCCGGTGACCAGGGCGCCTCCAGGTACGGGAAGTTGAACGCCTGGTGCATCTCGTCCGGCCGCACGTAACGGGCCAGCCGTTCCTCCGGCTGCACCCAGGCCTCGGCGACCAGGATGCGGCCGCCCGGGTACTCGTCCAGCACCGCCCGCCACTGCCGGTAGATCTCGTGCACGCCCTCCTGGTCCCACATGGGTGGCGGCGGCCCGACCGGGTCCAGGCCGCCCAGGATCACCGACGGCGCCGTCCAGTCGGTGAGTTCGGCGTCCTTGATCAGACCGTGCGCCACGTCCACCCGGAACCCGTCGACGCCCCGGTCCAGCCAGAACCGCAGGATGTCGAGAAACTCGGCCCGCACCTCGGGGTGGTCCCAGTTGAGGTCGGGCTGGGAGACGTCGAACAGGTGCAGGTACCACTGCCCGTCCGGCAGCCGATGCCAGGCCGGCCCGCCGAACACGCTCTGCCATGAGTTGGGCGGCTCGTCGCCGTCACGGAAGATGTACCGCTCCCGCTCGGGACTGCCGGGGCCGGCCTCGACCGCGGCCCGGAACCACGCGTGCTCGCTGGACGTGTGGTTGGGGACCAGGTCCACGATGACCTTCAGGCCCAGGTCGTGGGCCGTGGCGATCAGCTTGTCGGCGTCGCCGAGCGATCCGAACCGCGGGTCGACGCCACGGTAGTCGGCGACGTCGTATCCGGCGTCGTGCTGCGGGCTCGGGTAGAAGGGCGACAGCCAGACCGCGTCGACACCGAGCCGCCGCAGCTGCGGCAGCCGGGCCGTGATGCCGGGCAGGTCGCCCATGCCGTCGCCGTCCGCGTCGGCGAACGATCGTGGGTAGATCTGGTAGATGACCGCATCGCGCCACCAGGCGTCAGTAGGCATGGCCCCACGGTAGTTCGGCGTCCGGGGTCAATCGTCGAGGATGGCGGCGAATCGCTCCTCGGCGAGATCGAGCTGGTCCAGGATGTGCTCCTTGGCCTGCGTGGACAGCGGGGTGTCCGGACGGCCGACCAGTTCCCGCAGTGTGGGCACCAGCGGCCGGTACTTGCGGGCCGACGAGTACGCCTTGTCGAGCGTCGTGTGGATCACGCCGACCCCGTTGTCGGTGAAGTCGGAGATCTTGATGATCCGCGCCCACGGGTCGCGTTCCAGGTTCTCCGCGACGTGCATCCGATACTGCTCGTGCTTGTCGCGGGCCGGGTCGTACTCCGGGTTGGTGACCGACCGGACCAGCTCGGCCACCCTCGGGTTGAACCGCCGGGACAGCTCGGCCAGGGCCGCCTCGGTCGCCTCCGTGTACGACGAGTCCGGCTCCACCCCGCCCAGCTCGGCCGGATGGTCCTCGACCGCGTCGTGCAGCAGCGCCGCCACGAGCACGTCGATGTCGCGTACCCCGTAGTAGCGGATGATCCGGATCGCGACCCGGAGCAGATGGTTGAGGTACGGCTCGCGAACCCGGCGGTCGGTGGCGTGCAGACGGGAGGCGAGGTCGAGAGCCTCGACGAGCTGTTTGCGCTCGTCGGGGGCGAACGACTCCAGTTCGAGGGCGAACCGGTCACGCAGGCCGGCCTCGCCGTACACCTCGGTGATGGCGTGCAGTGGCATCGAGAGCAGCATCCTTGGCGCCATGTCGATCAGGTATACCGGATCCGGGGCGGGGATGGGTTTCGATCAGCCGCCGGATGTCGCCGGTGGCACGGCCTGCGCGGGCGGGGGTGACGGCCGGGGCGAGGGACGTGGCCCGGGAGAGGGACGTCCCGCAGCGGCCCGTCCCGCGGCCACCGCCCGGGCGGCGGGGGTGAGCCGCATGGCGCCCATCGACGCCGGCTTCAGTACCCAGGGCTGGGGATTCTCCGCGTGCACGCCCCGTTTCGGGTTGCCGGCCCCGTCGGTGAACTCCTCCTCGGTCATCGCCTGCAGGGCGCTCAGCGCCACCCCCACGATGGTGGCCGTGGTGATCAGGAGGATCGGTACGAGCATGGTGAGCGGCCGGATGCCGCCCGGCGGTTCCACGATCGGATTCAGCTCGATCGACATGGCCGCCATGCCGGTGTAGTGCATCCCGCAGACCGCCACCGCCATCACCGCCGCCGCGCCGGTCACCTTGGCCAGGCCGCGCACCGAGATGGCGAACCAGAGCGCGATCGTGCTGGCGGCGATGGCGATCAGGCCGGACGCGACGACCAGCAGAGGGGAGTAGCGGATGGTCGCCGAGATGCGGATGCCCTCCATCCCGGTGTAGTGCATGGCGATGACGCCGCTGCCGGTGAGCAGACCGGCCGCCATCGTCTTGCCGACGCTGCGCTCACCGTGCCCGACCACCAGCAGGCCGACGCCCACGGTCACCACCGCGAAGGCCAGGCTCAGCAGGGTCATGGCCAGGTCGTACCGGACAGGGCTGACCGGTACGTCGAAGCCGAGCATCGCGGAGAAGTGCATCAGCCAGATGCCGCCACCGCCGATCGAGAACGCGGCGATCGCGAGCCAGCGGTTGCGCCGGCCGCGGTTGTGCGCGTCCCGCGCGCGGGCGGTGCAGAGGAGTCCGAGAAGGGAGCCGAGGAATGCCAGCAGGTACGCGGCGATCGGGTTGTAGGCGCCGTACGTGAAGTGATGGACGTCAGCCACGCCGGGGATTGAGTCAGATATCAGCGGCCGAACATCGCACGGTGTGTGCGGCAGCGCACGAAAGAGAAGAACCGGAGTCACCGAGGCTGTGTCCGTTCCGGACCAAGCCGCGGCGACCCCGGTTCGTGGTCGCTTTACGGGTGGATAAGGGGGATCAGGTGAAGATGCTGACGCCGCCGGGACCGACCAGCAGGCCGACGATGATCAGCACAACACCCCAGAGAATCTGCCGCCGGAACAGGGCGAGTACACCGGCGACCACGAGGATTACGGCGAGAATCCAGAGCACTAGGTCCATGTCTTCTCAGTTACCCGGTGCCTCGAAATCGGAAACCTGGGTTCAGGCCGACACGAGTTCGGCGTCCACGGACTCGGAGAGCAACTGGTACACGTTGTACGCCTGCTTGATCACCGGGTGCGCGACGTTGCGTACCGGCACCCCACCGGGCGTACGGCCACGTTCCGATCCGTGGTGCGCGTGCCCGTGCAGCGCCAGGGCCGTCGGCGCCGAGTCGACCGCGTTGCCGAGCTGGTAGCAGCCCAGGAACGGGTAGATCTCCAGCGGCTCGCCGACCAGGGTGTCCGGCACGGGGGAGTAGTGGGTGAGGGCCACCAGCGCGTCGCACTCGACCGACCGCAGCGCCTCGCCCAGCCGCGCCGAGATGTCCTCGGTGACGCCGACGAAGTTCTTCATCTCGCGCTCACCGAAGTTGCTGGCACAGGCGCCGGCGAACCCACCGCCGAATCCCTTGGCGCCGGCGATGCCGAGCCGGTGCCCGCGGATCTCCAGCACCGTCGCCGAGCACTCCAGCACGGTGATCCCGGCGTCGGTGAGCACCTCGGTGACCTGTTGCTCCTGGTCGCTCTGGTGGTCGTGGTTGCCGAGCACCACCACGACCGGCACGGCCAGCCCGCCGAACTCGGTGGCGAAGCACTTCGCCTCCTCGACGGTGCCGTGCCGGGTCAGGTCGCCGGCGATGAGCAGCGCGTCGGCGCGGCCGGGCAGCTGCTCGAGGGCGGGCCGGTAGCGGCCCACCACGTCTTTGTCCACGTGGACGTCACCCACGGCGGCGATCCGGATCATGAAATCTCCTCCACCTCGCTCGGGGCCTGTGCCCGGGTGATGCCGATGTCACAGGTGATCTCGATCTCCGGGAAGTGGCCGGAGATCTGCCGGCAGATCTCGTCGCGGCGCTGCGCGCTCTCCACCTCCCCGCTGAGCACCACGATGTTCTCCCGGCGGTGCACGGTGATGCCCTGCTCGGCGATCCGGTCGTGCTCGGTGAGCAGGCGCTGGATCTCCGCCTCCAGATCGATCTGCTTCGTCATCTCATCCCCCAACCTTGAGTTCCCGCTCACCGGGGAAGGGCACGACGTCCAGCCGGTCCAGCAGCACCATGAACGCCTCGGCGTACGGCGAGGCGGTGGTCTCCCGGCGGACCCGTTCCCAGTCGATCTGCTCCCGCAGTGAGCGGGCGACCGGCAGCCCGGTCGCGAAGTCGCAGTAGTGCTGGCTGTAACTGAGCAGCTTGTGGACCATCAGCCGGGTCGCGGAGAGCACCGGCATGTAGATCGCCTCGACCGAGATCTGCTCGGTGTCGCGCAGCGTCTCCTCGTCGACCGGCGACTCGACCGGCCGGTAGATCAGGTCCGCCATCCGGCCCTCGTCGTAGACCTTGACCAGCCAGTCCTCCGGCGGCTGTTCGGTCTCGAATCCGACCGCGGCCAATTCCTGAAGGGCGCGGTCCTTGTCCTGTTCACGGATGAGGAAATCGACGTCATGATCGCTGGAGTAGCCACCGCGGGCGTAAACCGCGAAGCTCCCACCCAGCGCGAAGGGGATGTCCGCGCTCTTCAACGTCGAGGCGACCCGCTTCAAGGTGATGGCCAAGCCCTCGTCCACACGGTGTGGCATGCCGACCTCCTGTCCGGTGTCCGGTTCGTGAACGACTACCCGGAGTCGCGGCACCTTGAACCCTTGCGAACATTCTGGAGGACCTTCCGTGCCCGCCGGTGCAGAACGGAAGGTGCCGCCGGGGGCTACCGTCGTCAGGTATGGCTCTCCTCGCGCAGTCCGGCCCGGCCCCCGCCCCCTCCGGCGGGCCCCGCCGGATGCCGCGCACCATCGCCCTGGTCGGCATCGACGGTTCCGGCAAGACCACTCAGGCACGTGTCGTCGCGGCCGAGCTGGCCGCGGCAGGACACCCCGCCGTGTACCGGCAGAACGCCGGTGGGCGGCACTGGTTCGGACGGATCGCGGTGCTCGTCGGCCGTACCGACGCCGAGGATCTCTTCGGCCGCCGCGGCACCCTGGTCCTCGAGTCGATGCTCCGGTGGCTCGCGATCGCCCGGACCCAGCTGCGGCGCGTCGTGCACCGTGAGGTCGCGGTGATGGACCGGTATGCGGTCTGCCAGTTCGCGAGCCTGCGCGCGCACGGCGCCCGGCCGATGGCGGAGCGGTTCGCCCGCCTGGCCTACCGCCTGTTCCCGCGCCCGGACGTGACGTTCTTCCTCGCGGTCGACCCGGAGGTGGCACAGGAGCGGATCGAGCGGCGTGGCTACGACACCGAGACCATGGAGTACCTCCGGACAGCGGACGGCGCTTACCGCTCGCTGCCGGAGTACCCGGCGTTCGTGGTGATCGACGCCAACGGCACCCCGGAGCAGGTCACCAAGGCGATCCTGGCCGAGCTCGGTCAGGCCTGACCGTAAACCGGGATCTGGGCGCCGCTGGTCGGCGCCGAGGCGTCCGAGGCCAGGAAGAGCACCACCTCGGCGATCTCGGCCGGGCTCACCCAGCGGTCGTGATCGGCGTCCGGCATGGCGGTCCGGTTCGCCGGCGTGTCGATGACGCTGGGCAGAACCGTGTTGCAGCGCACGTTCCGCTTGCGGTACTCGACGTCGACCGCGGCCGCGAACGCGAGGACGGCGGCCTTGGCGGTCACATAACCGGCCGCGCCCGGGAACGGCGACACGGCGGCCCGGGAGGAGACGCAGACCACCGAACCCCCACCCCCTTCGATCAGGTACGGCAGAGCCGCCGCCGTGGTGAGGTAGGTGGGCCGCAGGTTCATGGTGAGCATCGCCTCGAAGTCGGCGACGGGGGTGTCGGCGATCAGGCCGGCTCCCGCGTACCCGCCGACCAGGTTGACCACCGTCCGCAGCGGCGCCTCCGGGTCGTCCGCGGCCACCCGGGCCGCCGCCCGGACGTCAGCCTCCACGGTCAGATCCGCGTCCACGGCGGCCGCGCCCGCGGGGAGCCGGTCGGCTGTCCCCGGCCGCACCGGGGCCACCACACGCCAGCCCGCAGCGAGGAACGCGCTGATGGTCGCGGGACCGAGCCCGCCTGTGCCGCCGGTCACCAGAGCCGTACGTGTCGAGATCATGGGAGCAGCTTGTCACACCGTCGTGGATGTGCTCTTCCTCACTTAACCGTCGCCACTGGTCGTCACCTGGGAATGTTCCGGGCTTGCCCAGCGTCACCCGTGCGGGCGAGTGAAGTGTGGCGCGGCGTGGCGCATTGTGACCGATGGTCCCGTTCGGTCTCCGGGCTCGCCGATCTTTCCCGGAGGCGTTTGTTTCAGGCTCCTCGAAGTCCGGCCGATGCTGCACATGAACCCCAGGAGCGCGGAACACGTACTCGGGGGTGACGAGTATCGCGTAGCTCAGGGTGATGCCCGTCGCTGTGACGATGAGAGGCCGATGGTGTTATGAAGCGCGTAGAGGGTATCCGATCGTCTGCACGACGATCGCGACGATGCCATATTCAGCTACCGCGCACTGGGCTCTCAGGTGACACCCAGGCATTCGTGACAACTTCGATCCACCAGCCGGAATCAGCGCGGCCAGCAATTTGTTGTGTAGATGTCAGCAACCGCAATGCACGAGCTGCGGACGTTACGGGAGAGGGCTGATGGACGCAGGTAATGCCCGTAACAGGGTTAGTGACGGCAATGAGGGGACCGTGGGCAACGTGGAGAAGAACACCGTGATGCGTACCGACCAGGTCGCCGAAGAGCGCGACCTCGTCGGAGTCTACCTGCACGAGATCTCCCGGACGCCGTTGTTGGACGCCGCGCGGGAGGTTGAGCTCTCCAAGGCAATCGAGGCGGGCCTCTACGCCGAGCACCTGCTCGAGACGGGCGAGGAGCGCCGCGGCGTCAGCCGGGAGGAACTGGAGCGTCTGGTCGCCGAGGGCCAGAAGGCGAAGGACCTGTTCATCCGGGCCAACCTTCGTCTGGTCGTGTCCATCGCACGCCGCTACGTGCGGTCCGGCATGCCGATGCTGGACCTGATCCAGGAGGGCAACACCGGCCTGGTCCGCGCGGTCGAGAAGTTCGACTACGAGCGCGGTTACAAGTTCTCCACCTATGCCACCTGGTGGGTGCGCCAGGCGATCAGCCGGGCCATCGCCCAGCAGGAGCGCACCGTCCGGCTCCCCGTCCACCTGGTCGAGGACGTCAACCGGATGCGTAACGTCACCCGGCAGCTGGTCCGCGAGCTGGGCGCCGACCCGGAGCCCGACCAGATCGCGGCCGCCCTCGGCGTGACCGTCGAGCGGGTCAACGAGCTCACCCGCTGGGCTCAGGACACCGTCTCGCTGGACACCCCGGTCGGTGACGACGGCGACACCAACCTCGGAGACCTGGTCGCCGACAGCGACGCGCCGAGCCCCGAGGAGATCGTGCTCAACGCGCTGGAGCGGCAGCGCATCGAGGGCCTGCTCAACCACCTGGACGACCGGTCGGCCGGCATCATGCGGGCGCGGTACGGCCTGGAGGATGGCCGCGAGCACTCCCTGACCGAGGTGGCGTCCCGCTTCTCGCTCAGCCGGGAGCGGATCCGTCAGCTGGAGATCCAGGCGCTCGGCCGGCTCCGCGAGCTGGCCCGGGCTGAGGGCCTCGCCGCCGCCTGACCAGCGGGTAACTGAAACGATCAAGGCCGGTGCCCCCTCTCGAGGGGGTACCGGCCTTTTCGCGTACGCGGTATTACTTGACCCGGCCGTAGCCGTTCGGGGTCATGATGGCGATCGTGCGATGGAGCACGTCCCGGCCGGCTGACGGGGCGTCGATGATCTTGCCGCCGCCCACATAGATCGCGACGTGCTGGTTGTTCCGGTAGAACACCAGGTCACCCGGCTGCAGATCGGCCTTGCTGATCCTTGCGGTGGCCCGGTACTGGGCGGCGGCGTTGTGCGGCAGGGACTTGCCCGCCTTCGCCCAGGCCGCCGAGGTCAGACCTGAGCAGTCGTACGAGTTCGGTCCCGCGTCGCCGAAGCCGTACGGCTTGCCGATCTGGTTGAACGCGAACGTGACCGCGGTGCCGGCCGATCCGGGGATGTCGGGGATCTTGCCGGTGTACGAGCCGGTGTCCTCGGTGGAGCTGCCATACGCGGCCTCGCGCATGTCGTACAGCTTCTCGAGGTCCGTCTCGATGCTCTTCTTGCGCTTCGCCAGCTCGCCGACCTGGGTGGTCTGCTTGTCCTGGGTCTGCTTGAGGGCCGCCTTGCGCTCGGCGAACGTCGTGGTGGTCTCGGTGAACGTCTTGATGTCCTGCTGGTTGGACTTGGCGATCTGGTCCAGCACCGCGAGGCGCTCCAGCATGGTGTCCGTGTCACCGCTCACCAGCACGGTCATCGCGCCGGTCCGGCCCTGCATGTAGCTGGTGGTGGCGATGGTCTGCACCTTGGCCGTGGCGGTCGCGAGCGCGTCCTGGGCCGGCTTGAGCGACGACTCCAGCTTGACGGCTTCGGCCTTGGTGTTCTTCAGGTCGAGGCGCAGCTTGTTGTAGTCCTCGGTCACGTCCTCGAGCTTTTCCGAGGCCGCGTCGATCTTCTTCTTGAGCTCGCTCGCGGACGGAGCCGCGTGCGCGGCCGTCGCTCCCGACGTCGTGATCACGAACGCCGTCAGCGCGACCACGAGCGCCCGGAACCGGGTTCGGGGGTGTGGCACTGGTCAGGGGCCTTTCTTCCGCTTGGCCGCCTACCGGGCCGGCGGAGGCTTCAGGGCTGGAAGAGAGGCCCTGTCCGCGGGTGTTCCGGTCCGGCTCGCGGCGGCCGGCGCCCCTGGGGGTGGGCACTCGATCGCCACGCGTGATTCGGCGGCGTTGGCCGGCGCCACCGGAGGGTTTGTGGCTGCGGACCGGACCAACCGCATTAACCTATCGGCGGAAGAAAAGAAATCAAGGCCTGGCCGAGTGATTTTCACCAATAGTCGGGCTTGCGGGAATAGTCCCGATAACGGGCTGTTATTTGTTCGCCGCTGAGCGTGAATTCGATGCGGCAAACGGACTATTCGCTCAGTGCCGGGGCGGGCTCCGGCACCCAGTGACGGGTCACGTGCCGCTCCGCCCAGAACGACAGGAATGGCACCGTGCCGGCCAGCATGACGAGGACCATCCGCTTGAACGGCCACGGCACGCGGCGTGACAGGTCGAAGGTGGCGATCAGGTAGACCATGTACAGGAATCCGTGGAAGAAGCCCACGGTCTCGACCAGGGTCGCATCCTTGGTCGGGCCGTATTTCAGCACCATGCCGAGGGTGAGGGCGAGCAGGACCATGCCGACGATCCAGGCGATGATCCGGTAGCGGGTGAGGGCTCCCTGCACGGCGGGTGACTCCTAGACTCTCTGCTTCATCTGACGGTGCGGCGGGCGTAATCGGCGGGACGCGCGCCGGGGTTGGCGGCGAGCCATGCCAGATAGTCGTTGTAGGCGTCCAGCTCCGGGTCGGGCGTCGCGCCGGCGGCGGACCGGACCGCGACGCGGACCGGCCGGCCCAGGGCGACCGGCGCGTCCGGCGGGGCCGGGGCGGACGGTGCGGGCTGCTCCGGCTCGGTCACCGGCTCACCGGCGGCCCGGCGGCGGGCCAGCTGGACCTCGCGCCACCAGATGAAGACGACGAAGCCGCCGAAGACCGGCCACTGGAACATGTAGCCCCAGCTGATCGAGTTGCCGTCCGCGGCACGGCTGAACTGCCACCAGCCCAGCACGAAACAGCCCGCGGTCAGCACCAGCGCCAGGAGATGCCGGCCCATCCACGCCGGAGTCCACAGCCCTTTCATGCCCCCGAGCGTACCGGCGGGTTTGACGCGTGCCTCCTGGGGGAATCACTGCCGACCGGGCTATTCCGGCAGTGAACGGAGGCGCACCACGATGAGTACGCGGTTCGAGTACGGCGCAGCGGCGATCTTCGACACCGGGATCGACCCTGCGGGTCTGACTGACGACGATCTCTTCCGGGAGCTGGCGAGTCTCTACCGGACCCGGCTGCACACGCTGCGGCACGGGCCGGACGCGGCCCTCGAGAACCACTTCAAGCGCACCGCGGAGCTGGAGACCGAGTACATGGCACGCAACCCGGGACGCGAGGTCGACCCGGAGCGGCTCACGCAGGCCTTCTGATGGCGCTGCTCTCCCGATTGGCCAGGGCGTACGCACCGCACGAGCACCGGCCCCTCGACGGCTACGTGGTCGCGATGGGCGCGTTCGGGGCGATGGCCGGCGCGCTGGCGGCGGCCGTGAAGCTCAGCGGCCGGCCGGTGCCGGAACGTCCCGCCATGACGGATGTGGCGTTGTTGTCGATCGCCACGCACAAGCTCAGCCGGCTGGTCGCCAAGGAGGCCGTGACCAGCCCGCTGCGTGCTCCGTTCACCCGGTACACCGAGCCGGCCGGGGCCGCCGAGCTCCACGAGGAGGTCCGCGACGAGGGCAGTTCCATCCGGCACGGCATCGGCGAGCTCGTCACCTGCCCGTTCTGCCTGGCGGTCTGGGTGGCCACCGGGCTGACCGGCGGCCTGGTGCTGGCGCCCCGGCTGACCCGCCTGGTCGCTACCGGCCTGACCGCCACGGCGGCCTCGGACTTCCTGCAGCTGGCCTACTCGATCGCCAAGCGGAAGGCCGAGGGCTAGCTGGGGCCTGTATCGAAAGTAGGGCCGGCGACCGGGCGAGAGTGATTCAGGTCACAGAAGCTCATGGAATCAGGTGCCCGAGCCGACGGTTGTGTACGGATGCCGGTGTGCCCAGTGTCCCCGGGCCTCACCCATCGCCTGCACGGAATACCGTTCGGCTGGAGCCGTGTTGAGCCACTCGCCGCGAGGCGACCTGCACACCGGCATTCGCGCCGCCTCTCGGGCAACCGAGGGGCGGCGCAATACTCTCCGGTTCCGTCTTCCGGGCACCGCAACTCCGACGAGACGGGTTTAAAGCGGCAACACCCCCCGTTAGGGGCACCTCGTCGCGCGCGATTGCGGATAGACGTGGCAATATCCGTCGAGTGTCTGCCCCGAAACGTCGTGTCCCGGCCGCGCAGCGTGGCGCCCGGCTGACCCGGCGCACCCCCAAGAACGGCACGCCTCCGCTCACCCCGTCGCGTCGCCCCGGCAGTGCGAAGGCGCGGCATTCGGCCGTACCCGCGACGGGTGGGCCACACCCGGTGGAGCTCGCCGGGCTGCTGCACGAGCTCACCGTCCGGTTGCTGTCGGCGGATTCCCTCAACCAGGCCCTCGACCGGCTCGCCGCCTTCGTGACCGCCACACTGCCCGGTGTCGCCCGCTGCGCGGTCGTCCTGATCGGCGAGGGCGGTCCGCTCACCTCTGCCGGGTCCGGCACGGCGGGGGAGACCTTCGACCATCTGCAGTACGCCGGAAGCGCCGGCCCGGGTCTGGAGGCGGCCCGCACGCGTGCCGTGGTGACCTCCGGCGACCTCACCGGTGACGACCGCTGGCCGGAGCTGTGCGAGGCGGCCCGCTCGGACGGCCTGCGGGCGGTCGCCGCCGTTCCGATGGACGTCCGGCGCACCGCGGTCGGCGCGGTCAGCGTCTACCTGGACCGCGCGGGCGAGGTGGGCCCCGAGGTGCTGGTGACCGTGATGGCGATGGCCGGCCAGGCCGAGGTGCTGCTCGGCGAGCTGCACCGCCGGGAGGCGCTGACCGAGGGCGCCGAGGTGGACCGTGCGGCCGGCGTGATCATCGCCCAGCGGGGCTGCGGCGTCCAGGAGGCGTACGCGATCCTCCACGAGAGCGCCCAGCGCCTGGGTCTGCCCCAGGCCGCCGTGGCCGAACGCCTGGTGGCCGCCGCGGCCCGTAACGCCGGATAGGCCGTCCTGCCGTACCTCAGACCGGTTGCAGGCCGTTCCGCGACGGCGATCACCTGCCCGAGGTACGGCCGGCGGGTTCAGGCCTGCTTCTCGACCTGCTGGACCACCTCGAACTCCAGCAGGCTGGCGCCGCTGGCGACCGGCTTCGCGCGCTCGCCGGCGTGGGCCTCACGAGCGCTCCCGCCGGCCCAGTTCTGGAAGTCCTCCTCGGTCTCCCAGCGCGTGTACACGAAGTAGCGGGTCTCGCCGGCCACCGGGCGCAGCAGCTCGAAGCCGAGGAACCCGGGGGAGTTCTCGACCGCGCCGTGCCGGGCCGCGAACCGCTTCTCCAGTTCGGGGCCGGCGCCTTCGGGGACCTCGATCGCGTTGATCTTCACAACAGCCATGCGGCCACGCTACTGCCCGTTTCTGGGAACGGGACGTGACGAGGCCGGGGGCACGGACGGGACGCTTCGGCCGTACCCCCGCCTGAAGATCTAAGCGGTGCCCTCGCCGCCTGCCTTGACCCCTGCCTCCTCCTGCGCGGCCTCGGCGCGGGCCTGCTGTGCCGAGCGCTGGGAGAGTGGCAGTTCCGGTAGGAAGAAGACCACGATGAGGCCGAGGATCATCACGAAGAACGCGATCAGGTACACCACGTGCACGCTCTCGGCGAAGCCGACCTTGAACGGGTGTGAGATCGGGTCGGCGAGCTTGCTGAGGAACGACGTGTCGCTGAGCCCGGCGCCGCTCATCGCGACCTTCAGGGTCTCGCTCTGTGACGGGTCGGCGGCGATCGCCTGCTGGAACGCGGGAGTCGGCTGCGCCTCGGCGTACGCGTCCCTGATGTTGCCGGGAAGCACGTTGAACAGCACCGACAGGAAGACCGCGGTGCCGAGGGTGCCGCCCATCGACCGGAAGAACGTGACCGCGCCCGTGGCGGTGCCGATCTCCCGGGGCGAGACCGCGTTCTGCACCGCCGTGATCATCGGCTGCATGTTGCTGCCCAGGCCGAGACCCATCAGCACCATGACCAGCATGGTCCGCCAGAGCGGGGTGTCCGCGCCGATCAGCGAGAACAGGTAGAGCGCGGTGACCATGAAGACGCTGCCGACGATCGGGAAGATCCGATACCGGCCGGTACGGGAGATGAGCTGACCGGAGATGATCGAGCCGGCCATGATGCCGACCACGAACGGGATCATCTGCAGGCCGGCCAGGGTGGCCGAGGAGCCCTTCACGATCTGCAGGTACAGCGGGACCGTCATCAGGCCGCCGAACATCGCCATGCCCAGGATGGTGCTGGCGGTGACGCCGACCGCGACGGTGCGCTTGCCGAGCAGGGCCAGTGGCAGCAGGGCCTCGTCCTTGTAGGCGCGTTCGGCCAGGATGAAGCCGATCAGGCCGATCCCGCCGATCACGTAGCAGGCGATCGACTCGGCGGAGCCCCAGCCCCACTCGCGCCCCTGTTCGGCGACGGTCAGCAGCGGGACGAGGGCGAGGATCAGGGTGATCGCGCCGGGCCAGTCGATGCGGTGGTCGACGCGGTGGTGCGGCAGGTGCAGCACCCGGGCGACGACGGCCATGGCGGCCAGGCCGATCGGCACGTTGAGGTAGAACACCCAGCGCCAGCCGTCGGTGCCGAGGATGGTGTCGGCGCCGGCGAAGAAGCCGCCCAGGATCGGGCCGAGGACACTCGCGGTGCCGAAGACGGCGAGGAAGAAGCCCTGGTACTTGGCGCGCTCGCGGGGCGGGACGATGTCACCGATGATGGCAAGCGCCAGCGACATCAGACCGCCGGCGCCGAGGCCCTGGATGGCCCGGAATGCGGCGAGCTGCCACATGTTGTCGGAGAGACCGCAGAGGAACGAGCCGACGATGAAGATGCCGATGGCCAGCAGGAAGAACGGGCGCCGGCCGTAGATGTCGGACAGCTTGCCGTACAACGGCGTGGAGATCGTCGAGGTGATCAGGAAGGCCGTGGTGGCCCAGGCCTGCAGATCGAAGCCCTGCAGGTCGTCGGCGATGGTCCGGGTCGCGGTCGCCATGATCGTCTGATCCAGCGCGGCGAGGAACATGCCCATCATCAGGCCGCCGAGGACCGTCAGGATCTGGCGGTGGGTGAATTCCACCGGCGCGGTCGCCGATGGGGCTGGGTGGCTCACGCAGTCTCCCGTGGGGGTGATCCCGGGTCGGAGCGCAGGTGCGCCTCGACCGCGTCGTTGAACTCTTCGAAAAGATCCGTGAAGGCCGCGACCCGGTCGGCCGGCCAGTCGGTCAGCACCCGGGTGAGCATGGCCACCCGGGCCTGGCGCACCCGCTCACAGGCCGCCACCCCGGCCTCGGTCACGGCGAGGCGCGACGCGCGGCCGTCGGCTGGATCCGCCTCACGGCGGGCCAGGCCCGCCTTGACGAGCTGGGCGGCCTGGCGGCTGACCGTCGACGGATCGGCCCCTTTGACCTCGGCCAGGTCGGTGACCCGCATCGGGCCCATCGCGCGCAACGGTGGCAGCAGCATCAGTGCGGAGAACTCGGCTCCGAGATCTCCGGTCTTGAGCATGCCCCGGAATCGCGCGCCCATCCGGACCAAACGCGTGATTTCGTCGGCGAGCCGGGTGGATTCCTGTTCGTGCACGGGCGTCGTTCCTCCGGATCGAGATATGCGTGTAGCCTACAACTAGTTGCGTGATGAACGCATACGCCAGATGCCCGTGACGAGCGTCTCGGTGTCCTCCAGCGCGGCCGGCACCGGCACGACGTATTCGGTCACCAGGTCGAACAGGCGCTCGGGGAAGAAACCGCGGCCCGGGTCGCCGACCAGCACGGTCGCGCCCGCGTCCCGGAAACCACGCAGCTGGGCCACCATCCGCGGGGCCACCGCCGGGCTGTAGAAGACGTCGCCGGCCAGCACCACCTGCGGCAGGTCGACCTCACCGGCCAGCGACAGGCCGTTGGCGCCGGCGTTGCGATGGGCCGCCTCGACCGCGGCCGGGTCGATGTCGGTGCAGGCCACGGCGGCGGCCCCGGCGTGGGCGGCGGCGATCGCGGCCACCCCGGAGCCGGTGGCGACGTCCAGCACCCGGCGGCCGGTCACCTCGTGCGGATGGTCGAGCAGGAAGCGGGCCAGGGCCTGGCCGCCCGCCCAGGCGAACGCCCAGAACGGCGGCGGCTGATCGCTGCGGAACTCGCCGCCGGTCAGGTCGAAGAGCCCGACCGGCTGGGTGACGAGGTAGAGGGAGAGTTCCGGGGCCAGCGGCACCGGGGACAGGGTGGTGGGCAGCACCCGGTCATTCTCCGGCAGCTATCGGATCGGCTGCGGGGTGCTCGCCCTTCGGGGTGTTCGTCCCTCGCGGCTCAGCTGATCGGCTGCGGGGTGTTTGCCATGATCAGTTTTGCGCGGTACTCGGCGCGGGCCTCGGCCGCCCATGGCGCGTCCTCGTCCTCCAGCAGCGGGCGCGAGGCCAGGAAGGCCGCCGCCGCCAGCAGCCGGGCGGCGCGGGCCGGTGTGCGCTCCGCCGCGATCGCGATCAGCTCGTCGAAGGTGGCGGCGTCCACGTGCACCCGCTCGGTGACCAGGCGGACCCGGCCCCGGTGGGTCGCGATCACCGAGTCACGCGGGCGGACCCCCGGCTCCAGGCGGTCGCGCAGCATCGCCAGATCGTCCTTCAGCGTGGCGGTGGAGACACCCAGCGTGTCGGCCAGCTCCACAAGCGACCACTCACCCCGCAGTGCGAGCAGGGCGAGCAGGTGACGTGGCCGGGCGCCACCGAAGTCGTTCCCGGTCAGGCGGATGCCACGGGTGCGGACCTCGAGACGGCCGAAGAGCTGGATGTCGTGCATGATCCAGAACTCTGCGGGCCGGGCGGTATAACCGGCAAGCCCCAAAGCGAGGGGGGCGGGTTGACCGAAAGACTGGTCATCAGGTCCGCTCGGAGGCAACCGGTCGTCAGGCGTACCACTGGGCAGGCTGTTGGTAGGGAAGGCAGTCCGTCGGGTAATCCTTAGACTGCGCGGAGCCCGCCGGGGGCACATCGAGGAAGGTGACGTATGGACAGCGGCGAGACGATCACTGTGCTCGTCGTCGACGGTCACCAGACCTTCGCCGAGCTTCTGGGACATGCTCTTGCAGGTCAGGCCGATCTTCGATGGGTCGGGCACGCACGGACCGGGGCGGAGGCGTTGCGGCTCGCAGCCGAGTTGCTGCCCGATGTGATCGTGATGGACCCGGAACTGTCCGATGCCGACGGCATCGCGATCGCCGAACTGATCCGGGTACGCCAACCCGACTCGCGTGTGGTGATCCTCACTTCCAGCGAGGATCAGACCCTCGTCCGGCGGGCCACCACCGCCGGGGCGGCCGGCTTCCTGTCCAAGAACGGCGCGCTCGGTGACGTTCTGAACGCGTTGCGCACCGCACACCGCGGCAGCATGACCGTCTCCACCGACATCCTGGCCCGGCTGCTGCGCAGCACCACCCCGGCGGTCGCCGGACAGCGTGCCAACAACCTCACCGCGGGTGGTCTCACCCAGCGCGAGGACGAGGTGTTGCAGCTGATGGCGGCCGGTCTCGACGCCCGTGCGGTGGCCCGGCGGCTCGGCATCAGCGTGCACACCTGCCGCGGATATCAGAAGGCCGTGCTCGCCAAACTGGGCGCGCACAGTCAGCTCGAGGCGGTCGCGATCGCCACCCGGCGCGGACTCGTACGACCTGACCCGCGGTAAACCTTCCCGTCACTCATCCGGAAGAGCGGTTCCTTACGTACTTCCATCGGGGGACACACCGTTGGGTGCGCTGCAGGGAGGAATCGTGGACCGTTCCGCTTCGGCCGGAGCCGAGCAGGGGGAGGAGAGCCCGGCCGGCCGGCTGCCGTACCGGCGGCCATCGGCTCGGGAGGTTGCAGAGGAGGGGGACGACAAGCCGCTCGGATGGTTCGGGGATCCGAAACCGTCGGAGAGCGGGTCGATCTCCTCTCCTGCCGTCGCGCCTGGCTCACCCGTCGTCCCGTCCGGGGGCGGCGCGGATCCGGCGCCACCGGAGTTCGGGCCGGCGTCGCCGGGCGGGCCCGGGCGGGTCTCGTTCGGATTCAGTGACGGGCCGATCGGTGGGGCGCGGGCCTCCCGGGGGCGCGGCTCCGACGACACCGGCGGCCTGCGCCGGGTCTCGGGGGACGACACCGGCAGTCTTCGCCGGGTGTCCGCGGATGACACCGGCAGTCTTCGCCGGATCTCTGCGGATGACACCGGCGGCCTGCGCCGCGCTTCTGCGGACGGCGACGGACTGCGTGCTCGTAAGCGGGGGCGCGGTGACGGGTCCGCGGCGGCTGAGCTGCCGCAGCGGCGTCGTGGGGACACCGGCGATCTGCCCCGGGTGGGCCGGGACGACAGCGATGAGCTGCCGCGCCGCCGTCGTGGGGACACCTCCGACGATCTGCCGATCGTCCGGAAGAGCGGCAACGGCACCGACGCGTCGTCCTGGCCGGCGGATGCCGACCCGTTCAGCGTCGGCATCGGCACCCTGCCCGCCGACGCGGCCTCGACCACCTCGTGGCCGGAGTCGCTCGATGCGGACTCCTCCCGGAGCTCGTCCCTCGGAAGCGGCTCGTCGCCGGGCGTCTCGTCCCGGGCTTCGTCGTTCGACACCGGTTCATCGCCTGCCTCCTCGGAAGCCGGGGCATCGCGTGCCGGTTCAGGTTTCTCCGGCGCGTCCGGCTTTTCGGCGGGGCAGGACGCCACGCCCTGGGCGGACGGCGGTGCGGCGGGGAACTCCGCCGGCACCGGGTTCGCGGCGGATTGGGGCCGCCGCGACGAACCGGTCGTCTGGGCCGACACCCTGCCGCCGTCGGTCACCTCACCCGCGGCACCGGGCGGTCCCGGCGGTCCCGGGGCTCCGGGATCACCCGGCGGTCCGGGAGGACTGCCGCCGCGCCGCCGGCAGTCCCGGCTCGTCACGGCCGGCATGACAGTGCTCGGAGTGGTGGCGCTGGCGGTCGTGGCGCTCACCGGCGTCGTCTACTACTCCGGCGACAACCAGATCAGCGACATGCTGGGCGGCGGCGGAGACGACCGGGTGGTCAGCGGACCGCTCGAGGACCGGACCCTCGCCACGTTCGAGCTGCTCGCCGCCACCGACCGGGTCCAGCTGCGGATCGCGGACCTCGGCGACGACCTGTACCGGATCAGCTCGCCCGAGGGCGCCGGGATCAAGCCCAGCGCCGAGGTACGCGAGGACCGGCTGCGGGTCGACGTCACCCGCGACGACGCCGGCACCGGCGGGGAGGTGGAGGTCGTGCTGGCCGCGAAGGTCCGGTGGACCATCCGGTTCTCGGGATACTCGGCCGAGCGGATCGTCGACCTGAGTGAGGGCCGCATCAAGGGCATCGAGATGGTCGGCGGCACCAGGCGGGCCGAGATGACACTGGCCGACGCGGCCGGGACAGTACCCATGAAGATCACCGGCGGGGTGGAGGAGCTCATCCTGCGGGCGCCGACCGGCAGCCCGGTGCGCATAAAGGTCGGTGGTGGCGCGGGAACGGTGACCGCCGGGTCGCGGACCCTGCGCGACGTGGCGCCCGGCTCGACGCTGACCCCGAAGGACTGGACTACCGGCAACCGTTACGACGTGGACGCGGTCGCCCCGGTCACACTGCTCACGGTCGAGACCACCTGACCCGGCCGGGTCAGGCGGTCTCGACCGCTGCCGCCATCAGTTCAGGACGCGCAGGCGGACCGTCTGCTCCATGTCACGCAGCTGGTCCAGCACCTCGTCGGGGTAACCGCGGGCGATGTCGGTGATCAGATAGCCGTACTCCCCGCGGGTGCTCAGCATCTGGCCCTCGACGTTGACGTTGTGCTCGGCGAGGATCCGGTTGACCTGTGCCAGGACGCCCGGGGTGTTCTTGTGCATGTGCACGATGCGGTGCATGCCGGGCAGCTCGGGCAGGGTGACGCCGGGCAGGTTCACGCTGAGCGTGGTGTTGCCCTCGGTCACGAACTTGGCCAGCTTGTTCGCCACGAAGCCGCCGATGTCGGACTGGGCCTCCTCGGTCGAACCGCCGATGTGCGGGGTGAGGATCACGTTCGGCAGACCGCGCAGCTCGGACAGGAACTCGTCGCCGCGGCCCTTCGGCTCGGCCGGGAACACGTCGACGGCGGCACCGGCGAGGCGGCCGCTCTTGAGCGCGTCACGCAGGGCCAGGTGGTCGACGACGATGCCACGCGACAGGTTGAGGAACAGGCTGCCGGGACGCATCTTGGCGAACTGCTCGGCACCGAAGAAACCGGCGTTGCCGGGGCGGCCGTCGACGTGCAGGGTGACGAAATCGCTGGACTCCAGCAGCTCGTCGAGGCTCGCGCAGCGGTGTGCGTTGCTCAGCGCCAGCTTGTCGGCGGTGTCGTAGAACGACACCGACATGCCCAGGTTCTCGGCGAGGACCGACAGCTGGGTGCCGATGTTGCCGTAGCCGACGATCCCGAGGCGGCGGCCGCGGATCTCGTGCGCGCCGTCGGCCGACTTGTCCCAGACGCCCGCGTGCATGAGCGTGTTCTTCTCGGTGAGGCGGCGGGTCAGCGAGATGATCTCGGCGATCGCCAGCTCCACCACCGAGCGGGTGTTGGAGAACGGGGCGTTGAACACCGCCACGCCGCCGGCCGACGCGGCCGCCAGGTCGATCTGGTCGGTGCCGATGCAGAAGGCGCCGATGCCGACGAGCTTGTCGGCGGCCTCCAGCACCTTGGCGGTGACCTGGGTCTTGGAGCGGATACCGAGCAGGTTGACCCCGGAGATGCGCTCGATCAGCTCGACCTCGTCGAGCGCGTTGCGCAGGGACTCGACCTGGAAACCGTCCTCCTCGAGGCGGGAAACCGCGTCGGGGTGGATGCTCTCCAGAAGCAGGACTCGCACCTTGGGCTGGTCGCTCATCATCTTCCGTTCCATGATTCGGTTGGGCGCCCGGGCCGCCACGCCGAAGCCCAGTTCACGGGCGTCAAGCCTAGTCCCCCGGCGTGCCGGGCCCGGTGCGGTGTGCTCGAGGTCCCATCTACCGGTCAACCCCGTCAACTGTTACGGGGCGGCAGCGGGTGTGGTTCAGCGGTGTTTCAGCCGGTTCACCCGTCCAGTGCGGCGCGCAGCCACGGCAGCAGGGCCTCGCCCTGGAACCGCTGGAACGCGCGGACGGTCGGCAGGCCCGGCGGCGGTGGCAGGCGGGACGAGTACTGGAACATGGCCGTGGCACCGGAGATCACCCCGACGGTGATCGCCCGGTCGACGCCGCCGAGCAGCGGGGCCGGGTCGCCGCCGTGCACGATCACGTTGATCGCCAGGAGCACCGAATCCAGCCAGGCCGGACCGACGCAGCCCCACGGCCAGTCGATGAACACGAACCGCCCGTCCGGCCGGATCAGGATGTTGTCGGCCCGCAGATCGAGGTGCACGAGGGTCCGCCCCTCGGTGAGGGCGGTGATGCCCCGGCCGGCGGCCGCGGACAGCGCGTCCATGCGCCGGGCCGCCCAGGGGTCGAGGTCGTCCGGCGGGGCCGCGGCCAGCTCCTGCCACCGGCCGAAGGCGGGTGCGAGCCGGTCGGACGCCGACGGAAGATCGGGGATCGGCGCCGGCGTGAGCATGGCGGCCAGGTCGCGCAGCGCGGCCGCGGCCGCGCGGATCTCTCCGTCCACCCAGGGTGTACGCGGATGCGTGCCGGCCACGTCCTCAAGGACCAGCACCACCCACTCGCCGTCGTCGAACCCGCCCAGCACCCGGGCCACCGGCACGCCCGCCGGCAGGCCGGAGCTGATTCGCAGCTCGCGGCGGGCCATCGCGGCCGACTCCTCGTTGAGGGCCGGGCTGACCGCCTTCACGAAGGCCCGGACGCCGGAAGCGGTGCGAACCCGGTCGGCGGTGCCCGGGGAAAAGCCGCCGGCCTGGGACTCCGCCGACACCACCGGACCGCCACCGATGATCCGCTCGATGTCGTGGCGGACCCGGCCGGGCAGGTCGTCCCAGCCGATCCGCACTCCACTCGCCACCACCATGCCGGCGATCGTGGCAGGGACCGGCCGCCGGGCCCAACCGAATTCCCGCCGCCTGTGGATGACGGGCCGGGTTGTCACACCCATGGGTGAGGATGTCGGGCATGACGACGGAAGCACTCACCGGCGATGCCGGACACGACTGGCGGACCGCTCTCCGGGAGCGGGTCGAGCGGGCGGCGCGGCGCCGCGCGCAGCGCGACGGTCTGCGCCGTGAGGCCGCACGCCGCCGTGCGCACGGATTGATCGATCGCAGCGCGGCCCGGCTCGCCCGGGTCCGCGCCCCCGTGGTTACGGATGGTGATACGGGGTAGTTCATGCCGGTTCGATGCGGGCGGTGCTCGGTATCGTCGAGGGTGCCGAGACAGCGAGGTGGGGTGGATGGGATCGCTGGGGTGGGCCGTCGCGCTCTCCGTGCTGTCCGCTGCGTCCTACGCGGGTGCCGCGGTGGCCCAGGAGCGGCTCGCCGGGAGCGGGCATCGCGGCCGGTCGCGCTGGGCGGTGGCGCTGCTGCTCACCGGTGCCGGCGCGACCTTGCACCTGGTCGCACTGAACTTCGGCACCGTGGCGGTGGTCCAGGCGCTCGGCACGCTCACGCTGCTGTTCGCGCTGCCCATCGAGGTGGTGCGATACCGGACCCGGATCAGTCCGGCGTCCTGGCGTGACGCCGGACTGACCGTGGCCGGGCTGGCGCTGATCCTGTCGCTGTCGGTGAAGCCGGACGGCCCGGCGCTGCTCTCCGACACGGCGGTCCGCGGCCTCGCGCTGATCACGGCCGGCACCGTGCTCGCCTGCGCCGTGGGCGCCCGGCGGGCCGCGCCGCCGTGGCGGGCGGTGCTGCTGGCCGCCGCCTCCGGCACGGTCTTCGGCATCGCTTCGGTGCTGTCGAAAGCGGTGCTGGCCGCGTTCACCACCGGCGGGCCGGGTGCGGTCTCCGTGTCGGCGGCGGTGCTGGTGGTGGGGTTCGCGGTCAGCGGTTACCTGCTGGGGCAGCTGTCCTACCGGGGTGCCGGCCTGGCCGCGCCGCTGGCCACGGTCAGCGTCACGAATCCGCTGGTGGCGGCAGTCGCGGGGATGGTCCTGTTCGGTGAGGGCATCCGTTCCGGGGCCGCCGGTGCGGTGCTGGCGGCCGTCGCGGCGCTGGTCACGGGGTGGGGCGTGATCGGCCTGGCCCGGCGCAGCGCCGAGTCGTCGTCGGCCGGGGTGCCGGCCGGTAGTAAACGGTGACCGGCCGCCTGGGCTCGGCCGGGGCGTTGTTGGTCGGCAGTAAGCGGTGACCCACGGCCGCAGCCCGGCGGCGGCGTTGGGGCCGTGAGTGTCGCCTGCCTCGCTTCGTGGCCCCGGTACTCATGCGTGGCCGTACGATATAGGGGGTTTATGGGGCTTTGGGAAGTAGGACCGTGATCGTGAGGCCGCCCTCCTCGCGGGCGTCGGCCCGCAACCGGCCGTGATGGGCGCCGACGACCGCACGCACGATGGAGAGGCCCAAGCCGGCGCCGGGTGAGGCGAGCCGATCGCGGTTGAACCGGCGGAACGGCTCGAACAGGCCGGCGACCTCGTAGCGCGGCACCATCGGGCCGGAGTTGCTGACCTGCAGCTCCACCCAGCCGTCCGGGAGGGTGCGGGTGGTCACCCGGACCCAGCCTCCGGTCGGCACGTTGTGCCGCGCGCCGTTCTCGACCAGGTTCTGCACCAGGCGTTCCAGCAGGATCGGATCGCCGAGGACGGCGGCCTCGTCGGGTTCGGCGACGACCTTGACGGTGTCCGAGACCGCGACGTGGTCCACGATGTCGGCCAGATCGACATAGGAGCGTTCGGTGACCTCCCGGTCCGAGCGGGCCAGTAGCAACAGGCCGTCGATGAGCCGCCCGTGCCGGTCGTTGATGGCCAGCAGCGTGGTGCCCAGCTGGCGCACCTCCGGCGAGGTGCCGTCCGGCTCGAGAGCCACCTCGATCAGGGTGCGGTTGAGAGTGAGCGGGGTCCGCAGCTCGTGTGAAGCGTTGGCGATGAACCGGCGCTGCGAGTCGAGGGACTGGTCGAGCCGGGCCAGCATCAGGTCGAACGTGTCGGCCAGCTGCTTGAGCTCGTCGTTCGGGCCGTCCAGGGCGATCCGCTCGTGCAGGCCCCGGTCCGCGGCCGGGGCCTCGGCGATGCGCCGGGCCGCCGCGGTGACCTGGTGCAGCGGCTGCAGCATCCGGCCGGCGATCAGCCAGCCCAGCGCGATCGTCGCCGCGCTCACCACGAACAGCGCGATCACCCCCTGGGTGAGCAGCGTGTGCAGGGTGCCGGCGCGGGTGCCCTCGACCACCTGCTCGAAGTGCGCCTGCCCGGTGTCCGGTACGCCCGCGGTCGCCTTCGGCGGAGGACTGGCGGTACCCACGAACTTCTGCGGCGTGTCCCGTTCGACCAGCACGTAGATGACCCCGAGCAGGACCAGCCCGGCCAGGACGAACAGGCCGCCGTAGACGGCGGTGAGCCGGCCTCGCACGGTGAGTCTCATCGGAGCCGGTACCCCACTCCCGGTTCGGTCAGCACCACCGGCGGGTCACCCAGTTTGCGCCGCAGTTTGAGGATCGTCATCCGGACCGTGTGGGTGAACGGGTCGGCGTTCTCGTCCCACGCCTTCTCCAGCAGCGTCTCGGCGGACACCGCGGTCCCGTCGGCACGCAGCAGCTCGGCCAGGACCGCGAACTCCTTGCGGGACAGCGGCACGTAACGGCCGTCGCGGTGCACCTCGCGCCGGTACGGGTCGAGGCTGATCCCGGCCCGGCGCAGAACCGGCGGCGCGGCCGGACGCGACCGGCGCCCCAGCGCGGCCACCCGCGCCGACAGCTCCCGGAACGCGAACGGTTTCGGCAGGTAGTCGTCGGCGCCGAGGGCCAGCCCGGTGACCCGGTCGTCGATCCCGGCGGCGGCGGTCAGCATCAGCACCCGGATGCCGGCCTTGCGTTCTGCCAGCACCCGGCACACCTTGTCGCCGTGCACGACCGGCACGTCCCGGTCCAGCACGACCACGTCGTAGTCGTTGACGTCGATCCGTTCCAGGGCCGATCCGCCGTCGTAGACGACGTCGACGGCGTGTGCCTCGTGCCGCAGCCCCTGCGCCACCGCGTCGGCCAGCAGGGGCTCGTCCTCCACCACCAGGATCCGCATGCCTCCATCTTGGCCCTCGGCGCCGTCAACCCGGCGTCACCGTTTTCCGTGACGCCGGGGATACACGCCGGCCGCTCTACTTCGGTGCATGGCGGCCGCCCGGCCGCCGGCAAAGGAGACGACATGAGAACCAGGATCATCGTGGTGCTCGGCGTCCTGCTCGCGGCGACGAGCGCGGGCTGCTCGCGGCCCACCGGCGACGGCGGCGGTGTCGCAACCGCCGCGAGCGGGAAGCCGAAGGCGTCGGCCAGCACCGCCGTCAGCGGATCGGGCCCGGACGCGGACCTCGAGTTCTCCAGGTGCATGCGGGAGCAGGGCCTGGACTGGTTCCCGGACCCGCAGGCCGACGGCCGGATGGAACTCAGCCTGCCGCAGGGCGTGGACCCGGCCACCGTGGACAAAGCGCAGCAGGCGTGCAAGCGGTTCCTGCCGAACGGCGGGGAACCGCCGAAGCTGTCCGCCGAGGAGATCGAGCAGAACCGCGCGCTGTCCCGGTGCATGCGCGAGAACGGGGTGCCGAACTTCCCGGACCCCCAGCCGGACGGTCAGCTCGGCATCGACGGCAACAAACTCGGCACCGGACCCGGCAACCCGGCCTTCGACGCGGCCGTGAAGGCGTGCGCCCAGTATCGGCCGGACGGCGGCGGCGAACGCAGCGAACATGTGGAGAAGAAGGCATGAGACGTCGATGGACGACCGCCGCGGTGGCGGTGGCACTGACCGCCGGCGGTGTGGCCGCGTTCCTGCTCGGTGGCGGCCTTCCCGAGGCCGAGGGCACCGACTCCGCCGCCGGCGACGTGCCCGCGGCGACCGCCGACATCACCCGGCAGACCCTCGTCGACCGCGAGAGCCACGGCGGCTCCCTCGGATTCGGAGACACGGCGGTGCTCACCACCCGGCTGTCCGGCACGGTCACCGCCCTGCCCGCCGCCGACGCGACGGTCAAGCGCGGCGGTGCCCTCTACCGGATCGACAACGACCCGGTGGTGCTGCTGTACGGCTCGCTGCCCGCCTACCGGGCACTGTCACCCGGTGACGAGGGCGCCGATGTCACCCAGTTCGAGAAGAACCTGTGGGCGCTCGGCTACCGCGGCTTCACCGTCGACGACGAGTACACCTCCGCCACCGCCGACGCCGTCGAGGACTGGCAGGACGACCTCGGCCTCGACGAGACCGGCACCGTCGAACTGGGCCGGATCGTCTACGCCGGCGGCCCCGTCCGCGTCGCCTCCCGCTCCGCCGCCCTCGGCGCCACCGTGCAGCCCGGCGCCGAACTGCTGTCGACCACCACCACCGGACGGATCGCCACCGTCGAGCTCGACATCAGCGACCAGCGGCTCGCCAGGAAGGGCGCCGCGGTCGACGTGACCCTGCCGGACGGCACGACCGTCACCGGACGGATCACCGGGGTCGCCACCACGGTCGAGGAGGCCGAGAACCCGGGCCAGCAGGACACCACCAGGATCGAGGTGACGGTCGGGTTCGACAAGGCGCCCCAGGGGCTCGACGACGCGGCCGTGAACGTCCTGTTCGTCTCCGCGCGGCGGGAGAACGCGCTGACCGTACCCATCAATGCCCTTCTCGCCCTCGCCGAAGGCGGCTATGGGTTGCAGATCGTCGACGGCACCGCCACCCGCGTCGTCGCGGTCGAGACCGGCCTGTTCGCCGACGGCCGCGTCGAGGTCACCGGCGACAGCCTCACCGAGGGATTGAAAGTGGGGATCCCGGCGTGACGACCGTCATCGAACTCGAACGGGTCACCAAGAGCTACCCGGGAGTCACCGCCCTGCACGAGGTGGACCTGACCGTCGGCCACGGCGAACTGATCGCCATCGTCGGACCGTCCGGCTCCGGCAAGTCCACGATGCTCAACCTGATCGGCACCCTCGACCGCCCCACCTCCGGCACCGTACGCATCGACGGGCATGACGTCGCCTCGCTGTCCGACCGGCAGCTGTCCGCCCTGCGGGCCCGCCGGATCGGCTTCGTGTTCCAGTCGTTCCACCTCGCACCCGGCCGCGATGCCCGCACCAACGTGGCCGACGGCCTGCTCTACACCGGCCTGGCCCGGCGCGAACGCGAGCGCCGTGCCGAGAACGCGCTGGTCCGGGTTGGTCTCGGCGACCGGCTCGGGCACCGGCCGCACCAGCTCTCCGGCGGCGAACGCCAGCGCGTCGCCGTCGCCCGGGCGGTCGCCGGCGACCCGGCCGTGCTGCTCGCCGATGAACCCACCGGCAACCTCGACTCCGCCTCCGGCGCCGGCGTCGTCGAACTGCTGCGTGAGCTGAACGCGGCCGGCACCACCGTCCTGGTGATCACCCACGACCACGAGATCGCCGGGTCGCTGCCCCGGCAGGTGCCGATGCTCGACGGGCGGGTGGTCTGACATGGCCGCCCTCAGCCCGGCCCGGCTGCGCCTCTCCGACCTGCTTCGCCTCGGTGGGTACGGCCTGCGGTCGCGCCCCCTGCGAGCCGTCCTGTCCGCTCTCGGCATCGCCATCGGTATCGCCGCCATGGTCTCGGTCGTCGGCATCTCCACCTCCGGACAGGCCGACCTCGACGAGGAACTCGCCGCCCTCGGCACCAACATGCTCACCGTGGCACCCGGCCGGACCATGTTCGGCGACGACGCGACCCTGCCCGACGACGCCCTGGACATGATCAGACGCATCGGGCCGGTCACCTCCGCGACCGCCGTCGGCTCGGTCGGCGACACGTCCGTCTACCGCACCGACCGGATCCCCCCGGGCGAGACCGGCGGGCTGTCCGTCGTCGCCGCGCAACTCGACCTGCTCGGCACCGTCGACGCTGAACTGGCCGGCGGAAGGTGGCTCAATGCGGCCACCGCCCGATACCCGGCCGTCGTGCTCGGCGCTGCCGCGGCCCGCCGCCTCGGCGACGTGCCCGCCGTCTACATCGAGGGCCGCCACTACCCGGTCGTCGGCGTGCTGCGGACCGTGCCGCTCGCCCCGGAACTCGACAACGCCGTCCTCGTCGGCTGGGACGCCGCGAAGTCCTACCTGGACTTCGACGGGCACGCCACCCGCGTCTACACCCGCTCGATCGAATCCCAGGTGGAGGCGGTCCGCGGTGTGCTCGCGGCCACCGCCAACCCGCGCAACCCCGACCAGGTCGACGTGTCCAACCCCTCCGACGCGCTCATCGCCCAGCGCGCCGCCAGCAGCACCTTCAACTCGCTGCTGCTGGGACTCGGCGCGGTGGCGCTGCTCGTCGGCGGCATCGGCGTCGCCAACACGATGGTCATCTCGGTGCTCGAACGCCGGGCAGAGATCGGGCTGCGCCGTTCCCTCGGCGCCACCCGCGGACAGGTCCGCACCCAGTTCGTCGCCGAATCATTGCTGCTGTCGCTGCTCGGCGGCGTGGGTGGGGTGCTCGGCGGATGCCTCGTCACGTTCGTCTACGCCGGAACCCAGCGGTGGCCGGCTGTCGTACCGCTGTGGGCGATCGCCGGTGGACTGGGCGCCACCCTGCTCATCGGCGCCGTAGCCGGCCTGTATCCGGCGATCCGCGCCGCCCGGCTCGCCCCCACCGAGGCACTGGCCGCCGCATGATTCCGGCGTTGATCCGAACTGGGAGCGTTCCCGTATTGATCTCCGTAGGGTTCATCGCGCTCGGGGAAGCAGCAGGCCAATGCAACGGAAAGTCGTCATCACCGCCGGGCTCGCCGCGGCCATGGTGGGAGCCGGTATCGGCATCGCCACGGCTGCCGAAGCCGCCGTGCCCACCGTCAACTGCCCGCAGGTCTACATCACCGTCAACGTCCCGGCCCAGGCCCAGGCGGAGGTCGACAGCAACCTGCGCCAGATCGACCAGCAGATCAACGAGGCCAACAACCGCATCGCCTCGACCGCCGGTCAGGGCGGGCAGAACTTCATCCAGAACGCGATCCTCGGCCCGCTCCGGGACAAGCGGTTCGCCGCCATCAACCGGATCGAGACCGCGATCTCCCGCAACGCCGCCCGGCCCAACCTGAACGCCGAACGCCTGGCCACCTGCACCCTCAACCAGAACGGCGGCCAGCCCGCCGTCACCACCACGCCGCCCGCGGCCCAGCCGGGCAACAACCTCGGCGTGCTCACCGACAGCTGCGACACCAGCCAGCTGGAGGCGCACGACGGCTTCCAGCGGGGCAACCGTTGCGTCTCCACCGAGTTCGGTGAGGTCGGTGCCGCCGCGAACAACCCGACCCTGCTGATCACGAACGCGCCGCGTCAGGTGAACCGGAACCAGCCGTTCACCATCCAGGTCAGCACCCGCAACCTGATCCGTGACCGCTTCCTCGCGGCCGGCCAGGGCGGTTACTACGTGGAGAGCAGCGTGCTGCAGGGCGGCCTGGTCCGCGGCCACTTCCACACCGCCTGCCGCATCCTCGACAGCCAGCAGCAGGCGCCCGCGCCCGAACCGGTCCCCGGGTTCTTCGTCGCCACCGAGGACAGCCGTGGCGGGGCACAGGCCGACACCATCGCCATCCAGGTGCCGGGACTCGCGCAGTCGGGCACTTTCCAGTGCTCGGCCTGGGCGGGCGACGGGTCGCACCGCATCCCGATGATGGAACGCGCCAACCAGACGCCCGCCCTCGACTCCGTACGCGTTCGCGTCCGCTAAGTATTGGCGATCTTGTGAGGTTCGGCCGCTCGACCGACCGTAACCTCACAAGCTCGCGCGCTCACTTCGTTTCGACCGGGCGGGTCAGGGATACCGTGCCGCCCATGCACAGGCCCGGCTCCTTGCCCAGCTTCTCGGCGATCTGCAGGCAGCGGGCCACCTGGTCGACACTCGCGTCGGTCCGGGTGATCTCCGCCCGGGTCTTCGCGTTCGCCTTGTCGATCTCCAGGTTGCGGGCCTCGAGGATCTTCTGCCCGTACGCGGCGATCGCCTGCGTCGTCGGCTCGTCGTAACGCGGCGACTCGAACGCCACCGACTTCACCACGATCTCGTCACCGAGTTCCGCGTTCAGCGCGGTGACCAGCGTCTCCTTGTACGTCTTGTTCAGATCCGGGGCAGGCGCGTCCCCACTCGTCGGGTCCACCGCACCCAGCGGATCGAACGACGCGAAGATCGACGTCATCGCACCGTTGATCTGCGGATTCACCCGCCGCTCCACGAACACCTCGAACCGCGAGCGGTCACCCACCTCCCGGTAGGCGGCCCAGTTCTCCGGCGCCTTCTCCGCCTTCGCCGACCACTCGATCTGCACCGGGATGCACGCCCGGCGCTGGGCGGCGATGGTCACCCACACACACTGGTCACCGAGATGGGCGTACGTCTGACCCGACGCGTCCCACTCGTCGATGCCCTGCCACGGCAGCGTCCACTGCAAACCGGCGCCCGTCGTCCGGCCGGTCGGCTTGTTCCAGCTCGTGACGATGCCCACGTTCCGCGTCGGCACCACGGTGATGCTCGCCGTCACGACCGACGCCACCGCCAGGAAGCCGGCGATCGCGAACGCCGCCCACGCCTGGCGTTTCACCTGCGGGGTCTTGCCGAGCCTCGCGGCCAGCAGCGCGAACAACGCCACGGCGAACAGAAGAATGCCGAAGACGAACAACTGAATCAGTGCTCCTGCTCGGGAAGAGCCGCACGATGCGCGGCAAGGATCCGCTGCGCCCGATCCCGCAGGTCGAGCGCGTCGGGAGTGTTGACCAGATCGGCGAGAACCGCGATGGCGTCGTCGTAGCGCCTGACCTTCAGCGCGTCACGGGTCCGGGACGTGCCGACCCCGAATCCGATCAACACCCCGACGGTAAGCCCGAGAACAGCCACACCGAACACCAAAACGGCGATCACGCTGTGACGATAAGCCAACCGATCAAGTTGACAGAGGTTGCGCGCCCGGCAGGATTCGAACCTGCGACCGACGGATTAGAAGTCCGTTGCTCTATCCGCTGAGCTACGAGCGCTGGCCTAGCCAGCACATACTAGGCGGTCGTGCCGGACTTGTCGTCCGCCTCGTCGGCGGTGCCGTGTTCGATCGCCGCCTCGGCGGCCTCCAGAGCGGTGGCTATGCCCGCTTGATCCTCCGGTGCGGGCGGAATCACCTCCTGCGGAGTGCCCGGAGCCGGAAGAAAACCGTCCACCCATCGTCCCAACTCGCGGAACACCTCGACCCGGACCTCCTTGCCGGAGAGCGTCAGGTCGTGCATGCCGCCGTCGAACCGGGCGATCGTCACCTTGGGGCCGAGTCGCGGCGCCCACCGTACGATGTGCTCCACGTCCAGCACCGAGTCGGTCAGCCGCACGTCATCGTGCCATGCCCGCCCCCGGAACGTCCGGGTCGAGCAGGCCACCAGCACCGGCACGTCGATCGCCAGGCCGGAACGCAGCTTGCGCTGACCCCGGCGGATGGCCTCCAGCCAGCCCATCGTCACCGGGAACCCGAGGATCGGCTTCCAGGCGAGGTCGTATTCCCACTCACCGTGATGGTCGGTGTGCAGGCTCATGCCGTAGAGACCCAGAGAGGCGACAGGCATCTTCCGGTACGGCGAACGCGCGCTCGCCGCGAGCACCAGTGACATCAATGGCCGGCGCATCAGCCACGGCAGGTTGAAGTCGAAGAACGGGCTGTTCAGGAACAGTCCGTCGACCAGTCCACGGCCCCGGCGGGTGTGCGCCCACAACGAGGTGATCAGGCCGCCCGTCGAGTGCCCGCCCACCAGCAGCTGGTCGTGACCGTCCTCCTCGCGGATTATCCGGACCGCCTCGTCCAGTTCCGGGAAGTAGTCCGTCAGGCTGCGGGCGAAGTTCGGCGTCTGGTGCGGGAGCAGGCTCCGGCCGTACTTGCGCAGGTCGAGGGCATAGAAGTCCCAGCCCCGCTCGGCGAAGAAGTCGGCCATGTGGGTCTGGAAGAAGTAGTCCACGAACCCGTGGACGTGCAGCACGGCCCGTCCGGTGGGTGTCTCCGCCCGGCGGCGGACCAGGGTCGCGATGACCGGCCCCTCGTCGTCAGTGCCCAGATCGATGGTGTGCCGCTCGTACGGCCATCCGAGGACGTCGGTCTCCACGCCCCCAGGTTACCCATGGGTACGGCCTGTTGCGCCATATCAGATCCGCCATCGCCCGTCCCCGCCATCCACAATCCGCCGCTGTCCACAATCGGTAACCGCAAGATCATCGCCGGTGACGCAATCTCGAACCCGTTCGCAGCACAGGACCCGCACAGGAGAGAAGAACCGTGTTCGAGACCACCCTCGCCGTGATCGGCAACGTACTCACCGCCCCCGAGTGGCGGCGCACCAGCAGCGACAACACCCTCGTCGCCAACTTCCGCGTCGCCTCCACCTCCCGCCGGTACGACCGGGAGACCGGTGCCTGGGTCGACGGCCACAGCCTCCGCGTCCGGGTCAGTGCCTGGCGCCGCCTCGCCGAGAACGTCGCCTCGTCCATCGCCGTCGGCGACCCGATCGTCGTCTACGGCCGCATCTACACCCGCGACTGGGTCGACGACGACAACAACAACCGCATCTCCTACGAGATGGAGGCCTACGCCATCGGCCACGACCTCAACCGCGGCCGCGCACGCTTCTACCGCAGCAAGCCCGCCGCCAGCAGCATGATCGAAGGACCCGACTCCGACGCGATGATCCGCGGCGAGGCGACCGTCGCACTCGACGGCGAGGAGGTCCCCGTCGGCTTCGGCGACGGCCTGCCCGAGCGCCTGCCCGACGACGACGGACCCACGTTCCTCGAAGTCGTCGCCGGCATCGCCGACGAGACCGCCGAACCCGGCGACGACCCCGCCCCGGCCGGACCCGACTCCGAACCGCCCACCGAGACCCGCCGCGTCCGGCGCACACCCCGCCGGGAACCCGTCGCGGCCTGAGACCTTCCCCCAGCCGCCTCCCCCGCCGTCGAATCCCTGCTGACGGCCGGGCGCGGCGGCGCCCGGCGGCCCGGCCGGACCCGCGATCACGTCCCCGCCATCGCCCTGGTGGAGCGACGAACCGGCCGGGCCGCCGCGGTCCCACGAAAGAGGGACGAATGAAACCGCGGCACAACGGGTATTCACCTGGGTTTAGTCGACGCTCATGGATTCCTTCTATCGGGATGGGCCGATCGTGCCGACGGAACCAACCGGCCGTCGGAGCGGCCCGGGTGGGCTACCCGCATCGCCAACCGGCAGACTGAACCCGTGCTGCTGAAGGACATCCGCGCCATCGTGACCGAGACGGTGGTGCTATCGCCGGAGGATCAGTCGGCCGAGGACGCCAACACCATCTGGTTCAGCGCCCCGCCCCACGAACGCATGGGCCTGTCCGCGGACGAGGTCGTGACCGCGTTCGAGGAGACCGCCACCGGACTACGCGACCAGGTCGCCGGAGCCGGACACCAGGGCACCGCGACGTTCTACGTCTGGCACGACGCCATAGCCGGTCAGCTGCGCTGCTCGACCGGCACCTGCAAACCCAGCGACCTGCCGTTCACCGCCGACTACCAGGTCACCGCCGACCTGCGGGCCATAGTCGTCGAATTCCTCGAGGACCGGGCGCCCGGCGCCATCGTCTGGGGCGAACTCGAACCGGTGCCCTTCCCCGACGACAGCGCCCAGGACTCCCCGATCCTCGCGGTCTGGGCCTTCGACCTCACTCCGTTCGGCCGCTGACCGTGACACGACGCTGGGCCGCGGACGCCGCCGGCCTCATCGCCGGATACCTGCTCGACGCGGCCCTCGGAGATCCACGACGCCTGCACCCTGTCGCCGGCTTCGGCACCGCCGCCGGCGCCCTCGAGAAACGCATCCACCGTCCCAGCCGCACCGCCGGGACGGCCTTCACCGCCATCGCCGTCGGCGTGCCCGTCCTGGCCGGGCTCGCCGCCGGCCGGGCCACCCGCCACCACCCGGTCGCCCGGTTCGCGCTCACCACCGCGGCCACCTGGACCGTGCTCGGCGGCCGCACCCTGCGCCGCGAGGCCCGGACAATGGCCCGCCACCTCGAAGCCGGCGACCTGCCGGCCGCCCGGAACCGGCTCGGCCACCTGTGCGGACGCGACCCGTCCGCACTCGACGAGCCCGAACTGGCCCGGGCCACCGTCGAATCCGTCGCCGAGAACACGTCCGACGCGGTCGTCGCCCCACTGCTCTGGGGCGCCGTCCTCGGTCCGGCCGGGCTACTCGGATACCGCGCGGCCAACACGCTCGACGCCATGGTCGGGCACCGGTCGCCGCGGTACGCGCGATTCGGTACACCGTCGGCGCGGCTCGACGACGTGCTCAACCTGGCGCCGTCCCGGCTCACCGGGCTGTTGACCGCCGTGGTCGCGCCGATCGCGGGCGGAACGCCGAAGGAGACGCTGCGCGTTTGGCGGCGTGACCGGGACGACCATCCGTCGCCGAACGCGGGGCAGTGCGAGTCGGCGATGGCGGGGGCGCTGGGGGTGAGGCTCGGCGGGCGCAACGTCTATTTCGGACGAAGTGAAACGCGGCCGTTCCTCGGCGACGGGCCCCGGCCGTCGGCTGTGCATCTGCGGCGGGCGGCGCGGGTGTCGGGGGCGGTGGGCGCGGTGGCTGTCGTGCTGGCGGCTGCCGTGGCCGCGGCCCGGGGAACGATCACAGCCGGTGGAGGCGGCGGGGGAGGGGAGGGGCCCGAAGGGCCGCACCGCACCACGCCCCGACGACTCTTCCGGCGACCCCGATCATGACCGGCGGCCTTCTGATCGCCGGCACCACCTCGGACGCCGGCAAGAGCGTCCTCACCGCCGGCGTCTGCCGCTGGCTGCACCGCCAAGGCGTGCGCGTGGCCCCGTACAAGGCCCAGAACATGTCCAACAACTCGGTGGTGGTGGTGACCGCCGACGGCCGGGGCGGCGAGATCGGCCGCGCCCAGGCGATGCAGGCCGCCGCCTGTGGCACAGCCCCTGACCTGCGCTTCAACCCGGTTCTGCTGAAGCCCGGCAGCGACCGCTCCAGCCAGGTGGTCCTGCTGGGCGAGGCCGTTGACACGGTTACGGCCGGTAACTACCGAACGTTGCGCCCGAGACTGGCGGAGACCGCCCACGCCGCCCTCGCGGACCTGCGCAACGACTTCGACGTGGTGATCTGTGAGGGCGCCGGCAGCCCCACCGAGATCAACCTGCGCGACGGCGACTTCGTGAACATGGGCCTGGCCCGCCGGTTCGGCCTGCCCACCGTGGTGGTCGGCGACATCGACCGGGGCGGCGTGTTCGCGGCGTTCTTCGGCACGCTGGCCCTGCTGTCACCGGAGGATCAGGCGCTGGTCTCCGCTTTCGTGATCAACAAGTTCCGGGGTGACCTGGGAATCCTGCGTCCCGGACTGGACATGATCACCAAGGTGACCGGCCGTCCGGTGCACGGGGTCCTGCCGTTCCATCTGGATGTCTGGCTCGACGCCGAGGACTCGCTGGCGTACGGCAGGCTCCTGGGCCGCCCGGGACCGCCCCGCGGGACCGAATGGCTCCGCGTCGCCGTGATCCGCGTCCCGAGGATCTCCAATGCCACCGATGCCGAGGCGCTGGCCGCCGAACCAGGTGTGAGGGTGCGGCTGACGGTCGAACCGGCCGAGATCGCCGACGCGGACCTCGTGGTGATTCCCGGTTCCAAGGCCACGGTGAGTGATCTCGCCTGGCTCCGGGAGACCGGTCTGGCCGACGCGATCCGCACGCACGCGCGGGCCGGCAAGCCGTTGCTGGGCATCTGCGGCGGGTTCCAGATGCTCGCCGAACGCATTCACGACGAGGTGGAGAGCGCCCAGGGCACGGTGCCGGGGCTGGGCCTGCTGCCGGTGGAGATCACCTTCGCGGCCCGCAAGACGCTGGCGAGATCCGCGGGGGCCGGCATGGGCGAGCCGGTTCAGGGTTACGAGATTCATCATGGGTACGTGTCCACGGGCGCGCCGGAACCGCTGCTGCGCTACGACGACGGCCGGTCGGAGGGTGCCGCGGCGGGGAACGTCTACGGCACGCACTGGCACGGTGCGTTCGAGTCGGACGGGTTCCGCCGCCGGTTCCTGACCGAGGCCGCGCGCCAGGCCGGACGGCACGGTTTCACCGTCGCTCCGGACACCCGTTACGCCGCGGTCCGTGAGCGTGCTCTCGACGTACTCGGAGATCTCGTCGAGGAGCACCTGGACACCGACGCGCTGTGGCGGCTGATCGAGAAGGGCCCTGCGCCCGGAATGCCGTTCCTTCCGCCCGGCGCACCCTAGGGACTTTCTCAGGGTCTTCTCCGGGGTGCCGACGGGGGACACGCGTTGCGCCGCGGGCGTACGTTGGGCCCGGAAGCGCGGCCCGTACGCCGCGGCAGCGGCGAGAACGGGGTGAGGCAGATGACGACCGAGGACGACAACCGGCCGGCGCGCCGTCGCGTGACCTTGACCGGCATCAGCTCGCGGGCCTGGGAACACCCGGCCGATCGGGGCGCACTCTCCGCTCTGCGGGAGCTGCGCGGTTTCGACGACGTGGTGAAGACGTTCTTCGGCATGTGGAACGAGCGTGGGTTCCGGCTCATGTTCCTGGCCGGGGCGATCCGGGTCGACCACCGGCAGTACCCGCGGGTTTATCAGCGTTTCACCGAGGCGGCCAGCACGCTCGACGTGGCCGAGCTGCCCGAGCTCTACGTGACGCAGAACCCGATGATCAACGGGCAGGCGATCGGCCTGGACCGGCCGTTCATCGTGATCACCACGGGTGCGGTGGAGAAACTCGACGACGACGAGTTGCGTGCCCTGCTCGGGCACGAGATCGGGCACGTCCGCAGCGGCCACGCCGTCTACAAGACGATCATGAAGATCCTGACCGGCTGGCTGGCGAACATCAGCTGGCTGCCGGTGGGCGTGTTCGCGCTGCGGGCGATCATCGCGGCGATGTATGAGTGGTGGCGCAAGGCCGAGCTCTCCGCCGACCGGGCCGGCCTGCTCGCCGGTCAGGACCCGGCCGCCTCGCTGCGGCTGCTGATGAAGATGGCGGGCGGCGGCGACCTGTCGCAGATCGACACGGCGGCGTTCCTGGAGCAGGCCGCCGAGTACGAGGGTGGCGGCGACCTGCGCGACAGCCTCCACAAGCTCGGCATGACCGCGTGGAGCAGCCACCCGGTGCCCGTCGCCCGGGCCGCTGAGCTGCGCAAGTGGATCGACTCGGGAGAGTACGCCCGGATCGTCGGCGGCGAATACCCCCGCCGCGACTCGGACGGCGACGCCTCGGTCAGTGAGGACGTGAAGGCAGCCGCCAAGCAGTACCAGGAGGACTTCGCCTCCTCCCAGGATCCGCTGGTGGCCCTGGTGCGGCGGCTTGGCGGCGGTGCCGCCGACATGGCCGGGACGGCGGCCGGCAAGGCGTACAACTGGGCCACCGACGCGGCCCGGCGCACCCGCGGGACGAATGGCGGGGAGGGTACGCCAGACGCATGATCCACCGATCGGGCCGGGTGCTTGTCACAGTCCCGGCCTACGATCGGCGGCATGAGCCTGAGTGAATCCGATCTGCGCGCCGCAATCCGGCGTGAGATGCCCGGTGTCCGCGCCGACCTGGAACGGCTGGTGCGGATCCCGGGCATCGCTTTCGAAGGTTTCGACCACTCGCATGTCGAGCGGTCCGCCGAGGCGGTCGCCGAGTTGTTGCGCGGGTGCGGGCTCGACACCCAGATCGTCCGGCACGGTGGCCAGCCTGCCCTGATCGGTCGTAAGGCAGCGCCGGCCGGTGCACCGACCGTGTTGCTCTACGCGCATCACGATGTGCAGCCGGCCGGCGATCCGGGATTGTGGACGAGTGACCCGTTCGAGCCGGTGGAACGCGACGGCCGCCTCTACGGCCGTGGCGCGGCCGATGACAAGGCGGGTGTGATGGCGCACATCGCGGCGCTGCGCGCGTTCGGCGACCAGCTGCCGGTCGGCGTGGTGGTCTTCGTCGAGGGCGAGGAGGAGTATGGCTCCGACTCCCTCGACACGATCATCCATGAGCACCTGGAGGAGCTGCGCTCCGACGTGATCGTGATCGCCGACTCCGGCAACTGGGACATCGGACAGCCCGCGCTGACCACCTCTCTGCGCGGTCTGGTCAACCTGTTCGCCGAGGTCAAGGTGCTCAAGAGCGCGGTGCACAGCGGCATGTTCGGCGGACCTGTGCCGGATGCGCTGATCGCCCTGGTGCGCCTGCTGGCGACGTTGCACGACGACGACGGCGAGGTCGCGGTGGCCGGGCTGGTCGGACGTGAGGGCGCCAGCGTCGACTATCCCGCCGACCGGTTCCGGCACGAGTCCGGCATCCTCGACGGTGTCGAGCTGATCGGCAAGGGCACGATCACCGACCGCATCTGGACCAAGCCGTCCGTCTCGGTGCTCGGCATCGACGCCCCGCGCACGCTGGAGGCGGCGAACGCGTTGCAGCCCAGCGCCAAGGCCAAGATCAGTGTGCGGCTGGCGCCCGGCGAGGACCCGAAGTCGGCGTTCGAGGCGGTCCGCGCCCACCTGGAGAAGCACGTTCCCTGGGGCGCCCAGCTGGAGATCACGCTGGAGAGCGACGGCGCGCCGTGCGTGATCGACGCGACCGGCCCGGTGTACGACGCGGCCCGTGCCGCGTTCCGTTCCGCGTGGGACGGCACCGACCCGGTGGACATGGGTGTCGGCGGGTCGATCCCGTTCATCGCCACCTTCCAGGAACTCTTCCCCGGTGCCGCGATCCTGGTGACCGGTGTGGAGGACCCCTACTCGGCGGCACACGGCCCGGACGAGAGCCTGCACCTGGGTGAGTTCGAGCGGGTCTGCGTGGCCGAGGCCCTGCTGCTCAAGAACGTCGCGGAGACACTGACGAGGTAGAAACGGGGTGGCCGATGGCCGAGCTGTCTTGCGAGGTGCTCGTGGTGGGCGCCGGCCCGACCGGGCTGATGCTCGCCAACTGGCTGACCAGGCTCGGAGTGCAGGTGATCGTCGCGGACGGCAAGGACGGTCCGACGACCGAATCACGTGCTCTCGTCGTGCAGGCGCGCAGCCTGGAGATCTACGACCAGCTCGGCATCGGCGACCAGGTGCTGGAGGCCGCGCATCGGGCTGAGGCGCTCGCGCCCGGGTTCGGTGCGCGGGCCTTCGGCCGTATCCCGCTCGGCCGGCTCGGTGGACACCTCACTGCTTACCCGTACATCGAGATCCTGGAGCAGAGTCGTAACGAGGAGATCCTCTACGACAACCTGCGCAAACTCGGCGCCGACGTGTTCTGGGAGTCGCCGGTGACCGCGGTCGTGCAGACCGACGACGGTGTCGAGGCGAAAGTCGGCCACGACACCGTCCGGGCCCGGTTCTGTGTCGGTTGTGACGGCGCCAACTCGATTGTCCGGAAGGCCCGGCGGATCGCCTTCGAGGGCGTCACCAACCCGCACCGGTTCTTCGTGCTCGACGCGGCCGGGGCGCGTGGCCTGGTGACCGACGCGGTCAACGTCCGACCCGAACGGGATGACTTCCTGCTCGGATTCCCGATGCGTGGAGCGGACAACTGGCGGCTGATCGGCCTGGTCCGCGACATGGACGGCGACGGCGGCCTGGACGAGGAGGACGCCCGCGAACGGATGCGCCGCACCTACGGCGTCACCTACGACCGGTCGCGCTGGTTCGCCACCTACCGCGTGCATCATCGGGTCGCCGCGGCGTTCCGGGACGGCCCGTTCCTGCTGGCGGGCGACGCCGCGCACGTGCACTCACCGGTCGGCGGGCAGGGTATGAACACCGGACTGCAGGACGCGCACAACCTCGCCTTCAAGATCACTGACGTGCTGCGTGGCACCCGGAAGGACGGCTGGCTCGACCGATACGAGGCCGAGCGCCGCCCGGTGGCGCGCAAACTCGTCGCCACCACCGACCGCATCTTCGGCCTGATCACCTCGACCCGGATGACGGCCCGCCTCGCACGCCGGATCGCGATCCCGCTGCTGGCCCCGATCGCGGTGCGGGTCCTCCCCGGTTCCTCCGGCGGGTCCCGCCTGTTCCAGTACGTCTCCCAGATCCGCATCCACTACCGCCTCGACCCGGACGCCCCGGCGGATCAGCGGCGCGACCCGGTGATCGGGCGGCGCCTGCCCTGGGCCGGCGACAACCATGCCGCGCTGCGGGCCGCGTGCTGGCAGATCCATGGATACGGCGACCTGCGAGCAGCCGACGCACCCGGCATCGGCCTGCCGGTGCACGTCTTCCCAGCCGCGCCGGCAACCCCTCTCCGTCCAGGCCGGTTCTACCTGATCAGGCCGGACGGCTTCGTCGCCGCGCAGTCCGGACCGGCCGAGGCGGAGACGGTTTTCCGACATGCCCTGGCCAGGTGAATCCGGTGTCCACAGGGTGGATCAGCGCTGGCGAAGGCGATCATTCCTGTTAGGATTCGAACATGCGTTCGATTGCCTCGCCTGCACCGAACATGCCGGCCGCGCAGCACATCACTGCTGCGCCGGCCCGTCGTGCGGCCCGGGTGACCCCCGCCGGCCCGCGTGACTCCCTCGACCGCCTCCGCACCCGCGACCGGATCGAGTCGATCGCCAGGCTTCGCGCCGCGGCCCGGGCCTTGGGGGATGTCGACGTCGCCGGGTGGGACGACGCCACCCTCACCGATCACCTCGACGATCTCTCCCGGGTGCTCTGCACGCTCGACGCCGAGCTGGCCCGAGTGGCCGACGCGGTCCGGGCCCGAGGCTTCCGCATAGCCGAGCCAAAGGCCGCATAACCTCAACCCAAAGATCAACCCCCTTCGCGCGTACGAGGTGAGCGCGCTCCCACCTCCGACGCGCCGCAGAGGCCGTCGCCGCTGGGGGAAGTGGCAGCTCCTCCGGCGCGCCGTACTGGGCGTGGCCGCGGAGAAGCAGCTTTGCCGACCTGCCGCAGCGGATCTCGGCGCGGCCGACGGCAGCTGCCTTCACAATCTCGGCTGGTCTCGGCTGGTCTCGGCTGGTCTCGGCTGGTCCCGGCTGGTCCCGGCTTGTGTCGGCTGTTCCTGGCCGGTGCTGGTGCTGGTGCTGGAGAGGGTGACGGTGCGGTTGGGTGCGCTGGTGTGGCCGGCGGCTGCCTCTTCTCTGAACCTGGCGGGCGCGGACGTGTAGTGCTGCCCCCGGCCAGTTCCTCCCCTGATCCCCGCGGGCGCGGGCCCGCGCGAACCTAGGCGTTAGCTGCGGCCCGGCGGTTTGCTTCAGGTCCGGCGGGGGTGGGCGTTCGCAGTGGCCCGGCGGTTTGCTTCGGGTCGAGGCGGGGTGGGCGTTCGGAGCGGCCGGGAGGGAGTTTCCGTCCTGCTGCAGCGGTAGCTTCCGCGTTTGGCGGGTGCCGCGTGGGGCACCGGAAGGCTCGATCGGCTGCCAGGATGGAGATCGTGCGGTTCATTGACATAGCAGCCACCTCGGCCGCCGTCGCCGCGACCTCGGGTCGTAAGGCCAAGATCGGCCTGCTGGCGGAGGCGCTACGACGGCTCGACCCCGACGAGATCGTCGCCGGGGCCGCCTACCTGGCCGGTGAACTGCGCCAGCGACAGACCGGCGTCGGTTACGCCTCGCTGCGCGACCGGCCGGAGCCGGCCGCCGAGGCCTCCCTGACCGTCGCCGCCGTCGACGCGGCGATCGCGGAGATCTCGGTCGTCGCCGGGGCGGGCTCGCAGGCCCGCCGTAAACAGCTCCTCGGCGCACTGTTCAGCGCCGCCACCATCGACGAGCAGCAGCTGCTCGTCGGCCTGTTCAGCGGCGAACTCCGGCAGGGCGCCCAGGCCGGCCTGCTCGCCGAGGCGATCGCATCGGCCGCCGAGATTCCGACCGCCGGTGTCCGGCGTGCCCTCCTGCTCTCCGGCGACCTGAAGCTCGTCGCCGCGACCGCGCTGACCGGCGGGGCAGCAGCCCTTGCCGAGATCCACCTACGGGTCGGCACCCCGCTCAGCCCCATGCTGGCCGGCAGCGCCCCGGACGTCGCCGCCGCCATGCTGGCCACCGGCACGCCCGCGGTGGTCGACGCCAAACTCGACGGCATCCGCATCCAGGTCCACCGTTCCGGCAATGACGTGGCCATCTACACCCGCAGCCTCGACGACATCACGGCCCGCCTGCCCGAGGTGGTCGCCGAGGTCTTGGCCCTGCCGGTGCGTGAGGCCATCCTCGACGGCGAAGCGATGCTGCTGGACGAATCCGGCCGCCCCCGCCCCTTCCAGGAGACGTCCAGCCGGGCGGCCACCCGGGTCGCTGCGGCCCGCGGCGGTTCATCCGCGACCCGCTCCCGGGCCGGTTCTTCCACGGACCGGTCCAGCGGGGACTCGTCGGCCGCGCCTTCCCCCGATGCCTCGCCTGCGGCGCTTTCCCGTGATGCCTCGGCCGCAGGGCTCTCCGGTGCCCCGGCCGCAGGGCACTCCCGTGATGCCTCGGCGGCCGGTGGTCTCCGGCCGTACTTCTTCGACCTTCTGCACCTGGACGGGACCGACCTGCTCGACGAGCCCGGCCGGACCCGCTGGGCCGCCCTAGCCGACGCCGTGCCACCTGCCTCGACCGTCAGCCGCGTGGTCGCCGAGACCGAGGAACAGGCCGCCGACGCGTTCGCCGCGGCGCTCGCAGCCGGTCAGGAGGGCGTCGTCATCAAATCGCCGGACGCACCCTACGACGTGGGCCGACGCGGTTCCGCCTGGGTGAAGGTGAAACCACGTCACACGCTGGACCTCGTCGTACTGGCCGTCGAACGGGGACACGGCCGCCGCCAAGGTTGGCTGTCCAATCTGCATCTCGGGGCCCGCGATCCACGTACCGGAGGCTTCATCATGCTGGGCAAGACGTTCAAGGGCCTGACCGACGAACTGCTCCGCTGGCAGACTGAACGCTTCCGCGAACTGGCCGTCGCCGACGACGGCTGGGTGGTGACGGTACGCCCGGAACAGGTCGTCGAGATCGCCTTCGACGGTGTTCAGACGTCACCGCGCTATCCGGGTGGAGTTGCTCTGCGGTTCGCGCGGGTCCTTCGCTATCGCGACGACAAGCGGGCATCCGAAGCCGACACCATAGACATGGTCAAGGAGATCGGAGCCGGCCACCCGACCCGGCCTGACGCATGACCACCCGTATCGCAGCCGGGCGGGACGTCAGAGGGCGGCCAGGCTCCGGACGTAGTTGACCTGCTGGTTGATGGCGGTCACGTCGCCCTCGTGTTTGACCGTGATGCGGGCCACGTACTGATGCTGGCCGCTCGTCACCGTCACGTTCACCGTGCCCTGCGCCACGGGTTCCTTGACCAGCAGGAGCAGCAGGCTGAGTCCGCCGCTGAAGCAGATGCCGGCGAACGCCGCGACCTTGGCCCAGGTAGGGGTGACGCGCTGGCTGAGCCAGTGATCGGTGACCTGCCAGCGGGAACCGGACAGCGGCAGGTCGCCCACCGGCGTGTGCACCATCGTGGAGGTGATCTGCATCTCGGCGACCTCGACGATCACGGGCCCGGCAGCCTCCGGCGAAACCGGTGCCTCGGATGCGGACGGGGGCGTGGGCGCGCCCCACGGATCACCCGATGGGAAGGTCATGCCCGCGACATTAATCGCCGTCGCCCTCGGTCGCGACAGGACGCTCGCCGCCCTCCCCGCGTTCCGCGGTGGCCGTGGCCGAGGACGCCGGGCGGGACGCCGCAGTCTCGGCAGCGCGCCGGTCCGCCTCCCCGACCCGGTCCCGGGCATCCGCCTCGGCAACACGATCCCGCGCGTCTGCGGCGGCGACCCGATCGCGGGCGTCTGCGGCGGCGACCCGATCGCGGGCGTCTGCGGCGGCGACCCGATCCAGGGTGGACCGGCGGGCGTCGGCGGCGGCCACCCGGTCGCGGGAGCGTTCGGCGCGCTTGGCCGTGAGGGGGCCGCCGGGACCGGCAGTCTCCAGGACCTCTCGACGGGCCTGCCAGCCGAAAAGGACGTAGACCATGCCCGCGAAGATCCACCACTGGACGGCGTAGCCGCCGTTCTGCCAGGCATCCTCGTGCGGGATGGGGATCGGCACGAAGGCCGGGTCGGCGGCCGGGGTCTGCTCGGTGAGGAGGATGTACGCCCCGTACACCGGGAAAGGAAGTTCGGTTGCCAGGCGTGGCAGATTGACGCGCCGGGTGTCCAGCCTGCCGTCGCGACGTTCCACCGGAGCGGGTCGGCTTTCCGACAGGTGGACCTGGCCGATGACCGTGACCCGTCCGGTCGGCGCCGGTGGGGCCTCCGGCGACTCGAGGGCGCCGCCGGGCGGGGCCGGCACCCAGCCGCGGTCGACCAGGACGGCCGTCCCGTCGTCGAGGATGAGCGGCGTGAGGATCTCGAACCCGACCGAGCTGCCCACTGTCCGGCCGCGGGCCTGAATCTCGTGAGTCGGGTCGTAACGGCCGCTGACGGTCACCTTTGTCCAGGCCACAGCCTCGCCGGGAGTCGGGCCGGCGGTACCGGCGACGGTCGGCGCGGTCATCTTCCCGGTCAGCGGCACGGGAGCGGCGGCGTTCGCCTCGTCGACGCGTTCATTGATGCTCGTGCGTTCGCGGTATCGGTCGAGCTGCCAGTTGCCGAGCATCACCATGACCACCGAGGCGACGATCGTGACCGCGGCGGCACCCAGCCAGCGAGGGGTCAGCAGGAACCGGTACACCCCATGAGGCTACCTGGCCAAGAGGTGGCAGCTGCCGCAGCCAGGTAGTCTCCGACATCCGGCAGTCGATAGAACACGTGGCGGCCGCCTGCGGAAACCTCGGGGGAGACATTGATCACCGCCCAGCCTCGTCTGGTCGTGAGCGCGCCGTCGTCGGGACACGGCAAGACGGCCATCGCCGTGGGACTGCTCGCCGCGCTGAGCGGCCGGGGCATCCCCGCGGCGGGCTTCAAGGTCGGCCCGGATCACACCGATGCGGCCTACCTGGGCCTCGCCGCCGGCCGGCCAGGCCGCAACCTGGACCCGCGACTGGTCGGGGCCCAGCGTGTCGCGCCGCTGTTCGCGCACGGCGCCTCCGGCTCCCAGGTCGCCGTCATCGAGGGCGCGATGGGCCTGTTCGACAGCCTGACCGGCCAGCCGGAGATCGACGGCACCGCCTCGGTCGCGGCCGCCCTGCGCGCCCCCGTCGTGCTCGTCGTCGACGTCGCCGCGATGGGCCACTCCCTGGCCGCGCTGGTGCACGGCTTCCGCATGTTCGACGAGATGGTGCACCTCGGCGGTGTCATCCTGAACCGGGTCGCCTCCGACCGGCACGAGCAGATGCTGCGCAGCGCCATGGACGACATCGGCATGCCGGTGCTCGGCGCGCTGCACCGCGGCGACCTGCCGAACGCGTTGCCGCCCCGGACCCACGGGCTCGTCCCGGTGGCGCACCGGACCGTCGAGGCCGGCCGTGCGGTCCGCCGTCTCGGCGAGGCGGTCGCCGGTTCCCTCGACATGGAGCGCCTGATGGCGCTCGCCGCGTCCGCGCCGCCGATCCCCGGTCCGCTCTGGACCCCGGCCGAGGCGGCCGGGGACGTCCAGTTCGATCAGCGGCCGGTGATCGCCCTGGCCGGTGGGCAGGGCGCGCCCTACACCTACGTGGAGACCGCGGAGCTGCTCACCGCGGCCGGCGCGGACGTCGCGGTGGTCGACCCGCTGCGTGACGAGGCGTTGCCGCCGGGCACCCGCGCGCTGGTGGTGGGAGCGGGACTTCCCGAGGGGTACGCCGAGGAGCTCTCCGCCAACCGCCGGCTCTGCTCGGCCGTCGCCCAGTTCGCCCGGGACGGCTGGCCGGTGATCGCCGAGGGCATCGCGCTGCCCTGGCTGGGCCACGAGCTGGACGGCCGCCCGATGTGCGGTGTCCTGGACGCGACCGCGACCACGGGTGAGCAGACCGTCGCCGGTTACCGGGAGGCGACCGCCCCCGGCACGTCGGTGCTGGCCCCGGCCGGCGCCCGGATCACCGGCTACAAGCAGCACCGTGCGGTCGTTGCCCCGCGTGCCGGCTCGAACCCGGCCTGGACCTGGTCCGGTGGAAATCCGGAGGGTTTCGTCTGGCGTCAGGTGCACGCCTCCCAGCTCGGCCTGCACTGGGCCGCGGCGCCGGAGATCGCGCGCCGTCTCGTCGCCGCCGCCCACGCCGGACCGCAGGGCGCCTCCGCCGGCCAGAACGGGATGACGTCCGGCCCGCCGCCCGGCATGCCGCAGGGACCTCCGATGGGCATGCCTCCCGGGATGCCGCCGCTGCAGCCGGTCGGCATGCCGCCGATGCAGAGCATGCCGGTCAGCGCGGGGATGCCGCCCGGCCCGGGCTCTCCAGCCATGCCCCCGCAGGGTGTTTCGGTGGGTCCGCCCGCCGGCATGATGGCCGGCCAGGGTCCGATGCCCGGCGCCGGCCCGCAGGGGCCGGACTTCCCGGGTCATGGGATGCCGGGTTCGGGTGGCCAGGGGCCGGACTTCCCGGGTCATGGGATGCCGGGTTCGGGTGGCCAGGGGCCGGACTTCCCGGGTCATGGGATGCCGGGTTCGGGTGGCCAGGGGCCGGACTTCCCGGGTCATGGGATGCCGGGTTCGGGTGGCCAGGGGCCGGACTTCCCGGGTCACGGGATGCCGGGTTCGGGTGGCCAGGGGCCGGACTTCCCCGGTCACGGGACGCCCGGGCAGGGTCACGCCGGACCGGGGCATCACGGATATGGCCCCGGCGAGCAGCCGATGCCGGTCCAGGGCATGCCCATCAGCCCCGGCGTGGTCATTTCCGGCCAGGTGATCTCCGGCGAGTTCATCAACGGGCAGGTGATCAACGGGCAGGTGGTCGACGGCGGCTCGATGCAGCCGTCCGGTCATGGCATGCCGCATTCACCAGGAGGCCCCGGCGGTTACGGCCAGCCGATGCCCGGCAGTCCTGGTCCGGGTCACGCCATGCCCGGCAGTCCTGGTCCGGGTCACGCCATGCCCGGCAGTCCTGGTCCGGGGCATGGGGTGCCCGGTAGCCAAGGGCCGGGTAACGGGATGCCCGGCGGTCCCGGCCAGGGACAGTCGATGCCCGGTGTCCCGGGAACCGGTCAGCAGATGCCCGGCGGTCCCGGATCCGGCATGGCTCCCGGCGGCCCCGGTCAGGGTATGCCGCCGGGCTCCGGCCAGCATCCCGGTGACGGCCCGGGGAACGGCCCCGACGGTCACACCGCCGACCTGTCCGTCCACTCCTGATCAAGGCTGGCCGCCGGAAACGGCCCAGCGTGCGAAAGGTCGATTCGCCGCCTGCGAAAGTGTCGTACCTCCCTCGTAACGTGAGGCGTACGACAACCGAAGGAGGAGATCGTGGCCGACCGCGTGCCGCTGGATTTCGACCCGCCGGTTCGTCAGATCCGAGCGCTGCTGCTCGGCGTCGATGACCGCGATCTCGCCGCGCCGACCCCCTGCCCGGACTGGTCGGTGGCGGCCCTGCTCGACCACCTGATGGGTCTGTCGGTCGCCTTCACCATGGCTGCCCGCAAACGCGCGGGCGCGGCCGGCACCGACGGCCCACCACCCGAGCCGTCCGCCGAGCATCTGTCCCGGCACTGGCGCAGCCGGCTACCGGTGCTGCTCGCCGAGCTCAGCATCGCCTGGAAGGACCCGGCCGCCTGGACGGGCACGGCCCTGGCCGGCGGCGTGACCCTGCCGGCCACCGCGATGGGCACCGTCGCGATGAATGAGCTGATCATGCACGGGTGGGACCTGGCCCGCGCCACCGAGCAGGATTACGCGGCCGATCCGCGGGCGCTCGAGATGTTGGTCGAGTTCCTCGGGCAGGGCTCGGCCGACGGCACACCGGGCCTGTTCGGGCCGAGGGTTCCGGTCGATCCCGAGGAGGACCTCCTGACCCGAGCCCTGGCCCTTGCCGGTCGCGACCCGGCCTGGCGACCACCGCGCCGCCGCCGCGTCCCGTCCGGCACCGCAACCGGCGGGTAAGGGTCCCGTCCGGCCATCCGCGCCGCCGTCGCGTCCCGTCCGGCCATCCGCGCCGCCGCGTCCTGTCCGGCACCGCAACCGGCGGGTAAGACCGGCCGCCGTCCGGTCGCGGCGAGCGGCAGCCGGTCTGAGTGCCGCGGGTGGCGGCGGAAGGTCGCGGCGCCATGCCGGCGGAGGTGGCGAGAAGCGCGGCATGGACCGGAGCGCTACCAGACGTACTTGTCGGAGGGGGGTTTGAAGTCCTCCTTCGGTTCACCCTTGAGCGCGTCCCGCAACGTCTGCGCGACCGTCAGCTTCGACATCGTCGAGCGGCCCGCTCCCACCAGGTGCTCCGGATTGTCCGGGTCGGCGACGAAGGCGGAGGCCGCCAGCTGCGGGGTGTATCCGCTGAACCAGGCCGTCTTGTTGCCGTCGGTGGTGCCGCTCTTTCCGGCGATCGGCCGGCGGAGGGTCCCGTACACCATCGGCGACGTGCCCCAGCCGCAGCTGCCGCGGGCCGCCCCGTAACCGGTGACGCAGCGCCCCGCGTCGGTGGCGGCGCGGGCCACGTTCGTCTTGACGGCCTGGTGGCAGCGCGGCTCGGCGATGAGACGGCCCTGGTGGAGGGCGTGCGAACCGTCCGGGTTGCGGATACTGACGACGGGCAGTGGCTCACAATATTTGCCCTCGGCGGCGAGGGTGGCGAAGACGTTCGCCATCTCGACGGGGGTCGCGTCACTGACGCCGAGGGTGAAGGCGCCCCAGCCGGAGGCGTGCTCCTTGGTGGCGAGCTTCCGGTCGATGCCGGTGCGCCAGCGCAGACCGAGCCGTTCGGCCATCCGGACCGCCTTCTCAGCGCCGACCCGCTGTTCGAGCTGTACGAAGTACGTGTTCACCGACTTGCCGTAACCGGACCACATGTTCTGGTTGCCGGTCATGGACTTGCCCGCGTTCTTCGGGCACCAGTAGATGCCGCACGTGGCGGGCCCGGGCGCGGTGATGTACCGGGTGACGATCCGCGCCGGCGAGTAGAAGGTGGTCGACAGCGGCAGGCCCTCCTCCAGCGCGGCCAGCATCGTGAAGATCTTGAAGGTGGATCCGGCCTGGTAACCGGCCATGTCGCCGCCGCCGAGCAGTGGGTTGACGGTGTTCGGATAGTTACCCTTCTCGTCGTCGTCCTTGCGCCAGTCGCTGTGCCGGCCGTTCTTCTCCTGATCGAGGGAGTAACGCCGGTTGACGGCCATGCTGAGCACCCGCCCCGTGCCGGGCTGTACGACGACCTGCCCGTGCGCGATGGGGCTGCTACGCCGCTCTTTCGCGAGGACGTGCCTCATCGCGTACTTCTGGATCTTGGGGTCGATCGAGGTGACCACCCGGTAACCGCCGCGCCGCAGGTTCTCCTCGCGTTCCTGTGGGGTACCTCCGAAGGCGGGCTGCTCACGCCACCAGCTCTTGAAGTAGTCGCAGAAGAAGCCCCAGTCGTTGTGCTTGGCCGGGACCGAGACGCAGTCGTTCGGCGGGGTGCTGAGCTTCAGCCTGATCTTCGACCTGGTGGCGGTGGCGGCCTGCTCGGCCGTGATCGCGTTGATCTTCAGCATCTGGTCGATGACGTAGTTGCGGCGTTCCAGGGCGGCCTTCTGCTTCTTGGTGGCCGGGTCGTAGTCGGACGGCGCTTTGACGAGGCCGGCGAGCAGGGCCGCCTCGGTGAGGCTGAGATCGTGCGGCGACTTGGAGAAGAAAACCTGGGAGGCGGCGAAGATGCCGTACGCGCGGTGGCCGTAGTAGGCGGCGTTGAGGTACCGCTCGAGGATCTCCTCCTTACTGAGCCGCTTCTCCACCTCGACGGCGAGCCTCATCTCCCGCAGTTTGCGCGCCGCTGTCTGCTCAGTGGCCTCGACGGCCTCCTGCGGCGTGCGGGCGCCGTCGCGCAGGGCCATCCGTACGTACTGCATGGTGAGGGTGGACGCGCCCTGCGAGACGCCGCCGGCCTTCTGGTTGGCCACGAAAGCCCTGGCCACGCCTTTGGCGTCGACACCGTTGTGCTCGTAGAAGCGGGTGTCCTCGGAGGCCACGATCGCCTTGATCAGGTACGGCGACATGTCGTCCAGCTCGACGTGTTTGCGGTGTTCCTCGTAGAACATCGTGAGCAGGGTCTTGCCGTCGGCGGCGTAGACGTAGGTGGTCTGGGCCGGTGGCCGCTCGGTGAGCTGCTCGGGCATGTTCTCCAGGGCTTCGGCGCCGGCCTTGACCCCCATCCCGGCCAGGGCGGCGAAGGGATAGGAGAGGCCGGTGATGACCAGGCCCGCGATGAGCCCGGCACGGATCAGGAGGGCGACTCTTCCGGCTACGGTGAGGCGTCGGCTCGTCACCATCTGAAGGTAAGACAAAACCCCTCATGTTCGTATGGAACGGCCGAAGTGAGGCGCGAACACGGCTGGAACGCCAGCCGTGCGGGGTGATCCACGGCTGGAACGCCGGCCTGCGGGGTGATCCACGGCCGGAACACCGGCCGTGAGGCGCGAACCACGGCCGGAACAGCCGGAGCGGAACGCAGACCCCGGTCCGGCATGCTGGGGCCATGAAATTCGACCTCGATCATCACGGCGACGCCGAGGTGGGTGCCGGCCTGATCGATCTCGCGGTCAACGTGCGGCACCAGAGCATGCCCGGCTGGCTCGCGGACCCGATCGCCGAGTCGCTGACCTCACTCTCCGCCTACCCGGACGAGCGCAACGCCACGGCGGCGGTCGCCGCCCGGCACCGCCGGAACCCCGGTGAGGTGCTGCTCACGGCCGGCGCCGCGCAGGCGTTCGTGCTGCTGGCGCAGGCCCTGCGCGGGGCCCGGCGGCCGGTCGTGGTGCACCCGCAGTTCACCGAGCCGGAGGCCGCGCTGCGTAACGCCGGTCACGAGCCGGAACGGGTCGTGCTGCGCGAGGCGGACGGCTTCCGTCTCGATGCGGATCTGGTTCCGGAGGACGCCGATCTGGTCTTCATCGGCAACCCGACCAACCCGACCTCGGTCCTGCACCCGGCCGCCGACGTGGCGAAACTGGCCCGCCCGGGCCGTGTGCTGGTGGTCGACGAGGCGTTCGCCGACACCACCTACCGGCCCGGGGTGCCGGGCGAGCCGGAGTCGCTGGCCGAGCGGCGTGACCTGCCCGGCCTCGTGGTGCTGCGCAGCCTCACCAAGACCTGGGGACTGGCCGGCCTGCGTATCGGTTACGCGCTCGGCCCGGCCGATCTGCTGCGGCGGCTGGCCGCCGCGCGGCCACTCTGGGCGGTTTCGACACCGGCGCTCGCCGCGGCGACCGCCTGCGCGTCGCCGGTGGCGGTCGCCGCTGAACGGGAGATCGCGGCGGCGCTCGCGGGCGAGCGTGCCCATCTGGTGGAACGGCTGCGGCGAGTGCCGAGCGTCACGGTTCCCGGCGATCCGGCGTCCGCCTTCGTTGCGGTACGCCTCCCGGCAGCCGATCAGATACGCGTTGACCTGCGCGAACGCGGCTATGCGGTACGTCGTGGCGACACCTTTCCGGGGCTGGGCACGGATTGGCTGCGGATTGCGGTGCGCGACACTGCCACCACAGACCGATTCGTGCAGACTCTGAGCGAAGTGATCGAGGAGCGACCGTGACGCTGGAGACGACCCTGGCGGCCATCCGGCCCGCCGACGCCGAGGCGATGACCGCCGCGCGTGAGCTGCAGGCCCGCCTCACCAAGCCGGCCGGCTCGCTCGGCGCGCTGGAGGAGCTGTCGGTGCGCCTGGCCGGCCTGGCCGGGGTGTGCCCGCCGCCGCTGCCCGAGCCGGCCACGGTCGCGGTCTTCGCCGGTGACCACGGGGTGCACGCCCAGGGGGTGAGCCCCTGGCCGCAGGAGGTCACCGCGCAGATGGTGGCGAACTTCGTGGCCGGCGGCGCCGTGGTCAACGCGTTCGCCCGGCAGACCGGTGCGGACGTCATGGTCGTCGACGTCGGGGTGGCGATCCCGCTGCACGGCGGCCCGAACCTGCTGGATGCCAACGTGCGCCGCGGCACCCGGGACATGACCGCCGGAACGGCGCTGACCCGCGAGGAGGCGCTGGCCGCGGTCGAGGTCGGCATCCAGGTTGCCGGGGCGCTCGTCGAGCAGGGCGCCCGCATCCTGCTCACCGGTGACATGGGCATCGCGAACACCACCCCGGCAGCCGCGCTGATCGCCGCCTTCGCCGGGGTGTCGGCCGACGTCGCGACCGGCCGCGGTACCGGGATCGACGACGAGACCCTGCTCCACAAGATCGGCGTGGTGGCGGCCGCCCTGGAGCGGCACACCCCCGACCCGGCCGACCCGCTGGGCGTGCTGGCCGCGGTCGGCGGGCTGGAGCACGCCGCGCTGACCGGGTTCATCCTCGGCGCGGCCGCGCGCCGGACGCCGGTGATCGTCGACGGCGTGATCGCCGCCGCGGCCGCCGTCGCCGCCGCGGCGTTCGCCCCCGACTCGGTGGCCGCGATGGTCGCCGGGCACCGCTCGGCTGAGCCGGGGGCCACCGTGGCGCTCGCTCACCTCGGCCTGGACCCGCTGCTCGACTTGGGCATGCGCCTCGGTGAGGGCAGCGGTGCGGTGCTTTCCCTGCCCGTCGTGCAGGCCGCGGTCCGCGTGCTGCACGAGGTGGCGACGTTCGACTCGGCGGGAGTGTCGGAGAAGTGAGCATCTATCCGTTGGGCCTGCGTCTGGAGGGCCGCCGCGTGCTGGTGGTGGGCGGCGGCAGCGTCTCCACCCGCCGGGTGCCGGCGCTGATCGCGGCGGGCGCCCGGGTCGACATCGTGTCGCCCGAGCTCACTCCCACCCTGCAGGGGCACGTCGACGCCGGACGGGCGACCTGGACGCCGCGGCGTTTCGAGCCGGCCGACGTCGAGGGGGCCTGGCTGGTCCATGTCGCCATCGACGATCCGGAGGCGGCGGCCGTGGTCAGCGCCGCGGCGGAGCAGAAACAGATTTTTTGTGTACGAGCGGACGACCGTGACGCCGCGACCGCGTGGACCCCGGCCGTCACCCGGCACGGCCAGGTGACCGTGGCGGTGACCGACGGCGGTGACCGCCGCCGGGCGATGGCGGTGCGCGACATGGTGGCGACCGTGCTGGAGGCGACCCCGCCGGCCTCACCCGAGCTCAAGGGCGTGGCCCTGGTCGGCGCCGGCCCCGGTGACCCGGAGCTGATCACGGTGAAGGGCCGCCGCCTGCTCGCCGCCGCCGACGTGGTGGTCGCCGACCGGCTGGTCCCCGGCATGCTCCTCGGCGAGTTGCGTCCCGAGGTGGAGCTGATCGACGCCGCCAAGATCCCGTACGGTCCGCAGGCCGCCCAGGAGGAGATCAACCGGATCCTGGTGGACCGGGCGACGCAGGGGAAGTTCGTGGTCCGGCTCAAGGGCGGTGACAACTTCGTCTTCGGCCGCGGCGGCGAGGAGGCGCTGGCCTGCGCGCGGGCCGGGGTCCCGGTGCTCGTGGTGCCCGGCGTGACCAGCTCGATCGCGGCCCCGGCGCTGGCCGGCATCCCGGTCACCCACCGCGGGGTGGCGCACGAGTTCACCGTGATCTCCGGGCACATCCCGCCGGACCACCCGGAGTCGCTGGTCGACTGGGCCGCGCTGGCCCGGCTGCGGGGCACGCTCGTGGTGATGATGGGTCTGAAGAACCTGCCGAGGATCGCCGAGCGCCTGATCGCCGAGGGCCGCCCGGCGAGCACCCCGGCCGCCGTGGTGCAGGAGGGCTCGACGGCCCACCAGCGGTCGCTGACCAGCACCCTCGATGCGATCGCCGCCGACACCGCGGCCGCCGGGATCCGCCCACCGGCCGTGGTCGTGATCGGTGACGTGGTGGCGGTGGTCGAGGAGTTCACGCCCGCGGGCTGAGCGTGCTCACCTCGTACCGAAGGAAGGAAAGAGGCGCCGGACCGAACGCGGCCCGGCGCCTCTCCTGGAACCTCAGTCCTCGCCGACGCCGAGTTCGTCGAGGAACGTGCGGGCCCATCGCGCCACGTCGTGGGTCCGCAGGTGGCGCTGCATGACGCGCATCCGCCGTTTGAGCTCGGACTGTTCGGCGCCGACCGCGCGCAGCAGCGCGTCCTTCACCCCGTCCGGGTCGTGCGGGTTGCACAGGAACGACTGCCGCAGCTCGGTGGCCGCCCCGGCGAACTCGCTGAGCACCAGCGCCCCACCGGTGTCACCGCGGCAGGCGATGTACTCCTTGGCGACCAGGTTCATCCCGTCGCGCAGCGGGGTCACCATCATCACGTCGGCCGCCACGTAGAGCGCGGCCAGCTCGTTCTTCGGCATCGACTGGTGCAGGTAGTGCACGGCCGGCACACCGACCCGCCCGAACTCGCCGTTGATCCGGCCGACCTCGCGCTCCACCTTGACCCGCAACGTCTGGTAGTGCTCGACGCGCTCGCGGCTCGGGGTGGCGACCTGCACCATCACCGCGTCGCCGACGTTGAGCTTGCCGTCGGCGAGCAGTTCGCGGAACGCCTTGAGGCGCAGCTCGATGCCCTTGGTGTAGTCGAGCCGGTCGACACCGAGGACCACGGTCTGCGGGTCGCCGAGCTCGGCCCGGATCTGCTTGGCACGGGCCTGCACCGCCGGATCGGCGGCGAGCCGTTCCATGTCGGCGGTGTCGATGCTGATCGGGAACGCACCGGCCTTCACCTTGCGTCCGTCGACCTGGATCGACTGGCCCTCGTACCGCAGGCCGAGCAGGTGCCGGGCCAGGCGGACGAAGTTCTGGGCGGCCAGCCGCTGCTGGAATCCGACCAGGTCGGCGCCGAGCAGGCCGCGCAGGATCTCGGCACGGAACGGCATCTGCATGAACAGCTCGATCGGCGGGAACGGGATGTGCAGGAAGAACCCGATCCGCAGGTCGGGACGCATCTCCCGGAGCATGGCCGGCACCAGCTGCAACTGGTAGTCCTGCACCCAGACGGTGGCGCCCTCCGCGGCGACCTCCGCCGCGGCCTGAGCGAACCGGTGGTTGACCACGCGGTACGTCTCACGCCAGCGCCGCTTGTAGACCGGGGTCTCGACCGCGTCGTGGTAAAGCGGCCAGATGGTCGCGTTGGACTGGCCCTCGTAGTAGCGCTCCAACTCCTCGTCACTGAGGGGGACCGGATGGATGTGGATGCCCTCGAGATCGAACGGCTCGGGTGCTTCGCCGTTTCCGCCGGCCCACCCGATCCACGTGCCGCGGTGCTGGGTGAGGACCGGATGCAGGGCCGTCACCAGGCCGCCCGGGCTGGGGCGCCACTGCTTCTCACCGTCCGGCCCGGTGACTTCATCCACGGGCAGACGGTTGGCGACGACGACGAAGGAACTTCGTTGGGCCACGCTGAGTACACCTCCGAGTGGTTTCTGTTCCCAACGTGAGCCTACTGTGTGTAAGCTCCCGCTTTCTCACCGGCTCCGACTCGCCGCCTGTGACGCACGGCGATGGACCGGCTCGGGGCGGGGTGCCATCCTTTGCCGGTGACCCCGCTCGATGATCATTCCCAGCAGCGACAGCCATTGTTCTTCCCTGTGGTGATCGCCACGGCGCTGCTCACGATCATCGGCATGGTCGGCGGCTACCTGCTCTCCCGGCGCGGTGGCGGTGGCTCGGGGAACGAACCGGTGCCGGTACCCACGCATACCCAGCTCCCGGCCGGTCAAGCCTGTCTCGGCCAGACCCAGGAGATGGGTGTGCAGGCCGGATCCAACGGGGAGCTCCGTCAGGTGATGCGGGTGCGCACCGACAGCCGGACGGTCGTCTGGATCTGCCAGGACGACGACGGGGAGCTCTTCTACCACGCCAACAAGGGCGGCGCCGAGGCTCCGTGGGTGGAGAACAAGACCGCGTTGTTCCTGGCCGGCGTGCAGCACGACGGGCAGGGCGAGTTCTGGGCGACGGCCGCCAACGGCACGGTCTTCCGGGTGAACTCCGACCGGCTCGTCATCGAGCACACGAACGGCCGCGTCGAGGAACAGGAGGTGGTCCCGGAGTGAGCGACCGGGGTTGCCGTTCGGCGCGGCCGGGGCAGGTGGAAAGATTGAGGTGCTAATCGGCACCGGCAATCCACGATCTCGGAGGTAGGGCACACCGTGGCCCAGTTCATCTACGTCCTGGAAAAGGCGCGCAAGGCGCACGGCGACAAGGTCGTGCTCGACAACGTCACGCTGAACTTCCTGCCAGGCGTCAAGATCGGTGTGGTCGGACCGAACGGCGCCGGTAAGTCCAGCCTGCTCAAGATCATGGCGGGCGTCGACCAGGTCAGCAACGGCGACGCCCGGCTGATGCCCGGCTACACCGTCGGCATGCTGGCACAGGAGCCGCCGCTCAACGACGCCAAGACCGTCCTCGGCAACATCGAGGAGGCGGTCGCGGAGACCAAGGCCAAGCTCGACCGGTTCAACAAGATCGCTGAAGAGATGGCGACCGACTACACCGACGAGCTGATGGAGGAGATGGGCAAGCTCCAGGAGGAGCTCGACCACTCCAACGCCTGGGACATCGACGCCCAGCTCGAGCTCGCGATGGACGCGCTGCGCTGCCCGCCGCCGGACGCCGACGTCACCCAGCTCTCCGGTGGTGAGCGCCGCCGGGTCGCCCTCTGCAAGCTGCTGCTCGAGGCGCCCGACCTGCTGCTGCTCGACGAGCCCACCAACCACCTCGACGCCGAGAGTGTCAGCTGGCTGGAGCAGCACCTGGCCAAGTACGCCGGCACCGTCATCGCGATCACCCACGACCGGTACTTCCTGGACAACGTGGCGACCTGGATCCTCGAGCTGGACCGCGGCCGCGCGTATCCGTACGAGGGCAACTACTCGACGTACCTCGACAAGAAGGCCGCCCGCCTCGCGGTGCAGGGACGCAAGGACCAGAAGCTGCAGAAGCGCCTCACCGAGGAACTCGAGTGGGTGCGGTCCAACGCCAAGGCCCGGCAGACCAAGAGCAAGGCCCGTCTCGAGCGCTACGAGGAGATGGCCACCGAGGCGGAGAAGACGCGGAAGCTGGACTTCGAGGAGATCCAGATCCCGCCGGGCCCGCGTCTGGGTAACACGGTCATCGAGACGAAAGACCTGGTCAAGGGCTTTGATGGTCGTACGCTCATCGACCACCTGTCGTTCTCTCTGCCGCGTAACGGCATCGTGGGAATCATCGGCCCCAACGGCGTCGGCAAGACGACCCTGTTCAAGACCATCGTCGGGCTGGAGCAGCCGGACTCGGGCTCGGTCCGCGTCGGCGAGACCGTGAAGCTGTCCTACGTCGACCAGAACCGGTCGGGCCTGGACGGCAGCAAGACCGTGTGGGAGGTCGTCTCCGACGGGCTCGACCACATGATGGTCGGCAAGGTCGAGATGCCGTCCCGCGCATACGTCGCCGCTTTCGGCTTCAAGGGCCCGGACCAGCAGAAGCCGGTCAAGGTGCTCTCCGGTGGTGAGCGCAACCGGCTGAACCTCGCGATGACGCTGAAGATCGGCGGCAACGTGATCCTGCTCGACGAGCCGACCAACGACCTGGACGTGGAGACGCTCTCCAGCCTGGAGAACGCGCTGCTCGAGTTCCCCGGCTGCGCCGTGGTGATCTCCCACGACCGGATGTTCCTCGACCGGGTCACCACGCACATGCTGGCGTGGGAGGGCACCGACGAGGACCCGGACAAGTGGTTCTGGTTCGAGGGCAACTTCGACGCGTACGAGAAGAACAAGGTCGACCGGCTCGGCGCCGACGCCGCCCGGCCGCACCGCGTGACGTACCGCAAGCTCACCCGAGACTGATACGTGGCTGAGCGCTTCGTCTACGACGTGGCCGTGCGCTGGTCCGACATGGACGCGTACGGCCACGTCAACAACGCGCGTTTCCTCACCCTCTACGAGGAGGCGCGCGTGGCGATGTTCTTCGTCGGTGCCAAGGCGCACGGCCTCGGCTCCTTCGAGGAGGGCATCGTGATCGCCCGCCACGAGATCGACTACGTGCGGCCGATCGACTTCGGAGACCCGGTCCGCATCGAGATGTGGGTGTCCGAGCTGCGGGCCGCGTCGTTCACCGTCTCCTACGAGCTCTTCGACGACGGTGTGCTGGCCAGCCGGGCGAAGTCCGTCTGCGTGCCGTACAACCTGATCGAAGGCCATCCGCGCCGGCTGTCCGACGCCGAGCGGGACTTTCTCAAGCCGTACACCGAGGTGTCTTAATGATCGTGGTGTCTTGATGAACGTTGACGGGTCATGAGTGAGCACGGCCTGCTCGGGGTTCCCGACGCAGGTGCGTTCCTGGCGCGGCTCACCCGGCTGGATCCGGCCGCGCCGGTGCGGCTCCGATCGTCCGGCGGCCGGACCGCGCTCTGGGCGCGCCTCCCATGGGAGGTGCTGGTCACTCGCGAGGTGGCCGGACCGGGGCCGGGCGACGCGACGGTCTCCGCATCCGAGCTGCTCGCCGTCCTCGCCGCCGGCGGTGGCACCCTTCCGGAGCGACGCGACACCCAGTGGCGCTGGCCGTTGCCGCCGGCCGCCAGCCGGGCCGTCGAGTCGGTCTCCGGCGCCGAACTGGCGCAGCTCGCGACGGCGGCCGCCGGGACCCTGCGGGAGATCGCCTCCGGGGGGATGTCCGGTCGTGCGGTCGGTCAGCGGGCGGTGCGCGACGCCCTTCTCGATCATGTGGCGCTGGTGGTCACTCCGGACGACGGCGAGCCCGTGCAGATCTCTCAGCGGCTTGTCCAGGCTGTCGCCCGGATGGGTTTCCTCGGTCCGAGGGACGCCGAGCCCGCGGAGGCGAGGGTCCGGGTGGCCGGTGGCTGGGTGGGAATTTCCGCACCATATGGAGTAGCTTGGCGACAGAGCGTTCATAAATTGACCGTTATGCCGATGTCCAGTCACCCGAAAGGGTGACCCAGGATCGTTCTTCCGGTCCCGCCCTCCCGTTAGGGGGATGACCTTCAGGAGGCGTGCGGGTACCGTCGGCCCTCGGATCCACTACAACGTCCGGCGTGGGTCTGTTGGGGAGCGAGGTGCACACGATGCCGTGGTGGTCATGGCGTCCGGGATCGACTGCGGGCAACCAGCAGTCGGAGACCGGCGGCGAGGTTGCGGTGCAGAGCACCGTTCGCGTCGGTGTCCCGGCCCAGCGCGAGCCGAGCCGCTCCGCGGTTCCGTCCGAACTGTCCACGAGTGGCTCGTCCGAAGTGATCCTGCCGGTGCAACTGGCCCGGGTCGGCAAGGCGCTCGACATGCTCGACATCCGGTTCCTCGCCGACGGCGGGGGCAGCCTGCTGGCCATGTGGGAGCGGCACGCCGTGCTGTTCACCCTGGAGGGCCCGGAGGACGAGATCCTGGTCATGCGGGCCCGGCCACACGCGACGGTCCCGCCGGACTGGGCGGACCGCGCCTACCGGGTGGTCAACGAGTGGAACCACACAAGGCGCTTCTGCAAGGCCTATGTGGGCGACCCCACCGAGCGCGGCCAGCTCCCGATCTACGCCGAGTTGCAGGTGCCCCTCGCCGCGGGCGTCCACGACACGCTCCTGGTCGAGCTCCTCGACTGCGGAGCCGCCGTGGCCACCTCGTTCGTGGACTGGCTTCACGACGAGGGCGCTCTGCTCTAGCTCTCCGGCGTTCTAGCTGTTCGGCAGCGGGAACATGCCGAGGCGGCCGTGATATTCACGGCCCAGCTGATCGGTGTCCGAACCGACGAGCAGGCCGTTGCGGGTCACCAGGAAGGCGCGCACGCCGACACCGCGCGACCGGGTGGGGTTCCACTCCAGGGCCTTGCCGGTGTTCGGGTTGACCGCGCCGATGCCGGGCCGGGACACCGCACCCGGGCCGGGGCCGTTCCCGTCGGTGCCGTACGGGTTGTCGAACCACCGCTGGTGCCCGCCCAGGTAGACGGCCGGACCGGTGATCGCCACCGCGTACAGCGAGTCCCCGCCGGTCCGCTGCACCCAGGTCGGGTTCTGCCGGCCCGCCGTCCGCGTCTCGAACCGTGCCGCCGAGTCGCACAGCTTCTGCGCCGACGACGCCCGGCCGGTCGCCGCCACGACGATGTAGGTGCCGTCCGGTGAGAACTTGACCTGCCGCAGGTACGTGTCGAAGCCCTGCATGCAGGTCGGCTTGAACGCGTCGGTGTACCAGCCGGTCAGCGCTGCCGCCGGGCCGCCGACGTCGAAGAGCGCGATCTGGGTACGGTCGGCGGTCCCCGACCTGAGGAACGCGCCGACGGCGATCAGTTTCCGCCCGTCCGGGGAGACGTCGAAGTGCTCCACCCGGGTGCGCTTGAGACCCGGACCGGCCAGGCGCGCGTCGAAACCCTGGTCCACGGCACCGGACTGCGCGTTCAACCGGACCAGGCCGACCCGCTGGACCCCGTTGACCGCGGAGAACGTACCGCCCGCGTAGAGCTGGTCGCCGCGGCTCACGATGGCACGCACGTCGCCCCAGTTGACCCGGGCACCGAACGAGGCGTACCGCCCGCTGTCGAACAGTGACACCCGGGCCAGGCCGCGCTGGGCCGCGCCGTTGACGCTCTTGAACGCCCCGCCCAGGTAGACCGAGTGGTCCGGCCCGGCGGCCAGCGAGTACACCGCGCCGTCGACCTGCGGGGCGAACGTCCTGATCTCGCCGTCCCACAGACCGAAAGCGAAGACGTTCTTGCGCGCGTAGACCTGCCGCCGGCTGCTGTCGGTCACCTTGGTGAAGGCCCCGCCGACCACCACCGTGTCGCCGACCAGCGCCAGCGACCACACGGTCCCGTCGAGCACGTGTGGCGTCCAGTCCACCGGGTTGGCGGACACCACCGTGGGGTGATAGGTGTCGGCCGTCGCCGGTGGTGCACCGGCTACCGCCGGAACGGCGACGGCCGCGACCGCGGCGGCTGCGAGCAGGCGACGGCGCATGAAAGGGCTCCCCGGATCGTGAGTGACAATCCGATCAACGAGCCAACCGCCGGAGGCGTCACTGCCCGGTTGCGGGCTCCGCGGGATCCATCGTGTTCACCATGAAATAGGCCGCTCGCTCCAGGTAGTCCCAGAGCTGGGTCCGGGCCGGCTCGGGCAGGCCGAGCGAGTCGACCGCCACCCTCATGTGGTGCAGCCAGGCGTCACGGGCAGCCGCGTCGACCCGGAACGGCGCGTGCCGCATCCGCAGCCGCGGATGGCCGCGATTGTCCGAGTACGTCGTGGGTCCGCCCCAGTACTGCATGAGGAAGAGCGCGAACCGGTCGGCGGCCGGCCCCAGATCCTCCTCGGGATACATCGGCCGCAGCAGCGGGTCCTCCGCCACGCCCTCGTAGAACTTGTCCACGAGGCGCCGGAAGGTGGCCTCGCCACCCACGGCGTCGAAGAAGGTCGGTTCGCTCACCTGTCCATCCTTCCACTCACGGCCATCTCGCCCGGAAGGGGCCGACGGCCGGACATGATCAGGTCGCCCCGCCCTGCTGCGGGCCGGCGGCCGGCGGCGCCGAGGTGTCCGGCCCGCCGAGCCACGCGGGCGGCACGGCGCTGCGCGGCAGTCGTGAGGCGGCGATCCGCTCGGACAGGCCGCTCGTCTCCAGCGACTCGGTCAGCACCCGGCGCATGTCACGCTGGATCGAGATCTGGCTGTCGGCGGTGGTCTTGGCGATGGTCCGGATCACCGCGCCGTCCACGGTCAGCTGCTCGACGCCGACCACGTCCGGCGGTTCCAGGAAGCCGGTCTCGTGCTCCGGGTCGTGCGCGACCGTCTCGGCCGCGGCCTTGAGCACCGCGACGGCCTCCTCCGAGCTCACGAAGCCGATCGGGATGTCGATCACGACCATGGCCCAGCCCTGGCTCTTGTTGCCGACCCGGACGATCTCGCCGTTGCGGATGTACCACAGCACACCGCGCGCGTCGCGGACCGTGGTGATCCGCAGGCCGACGCTCTCCACCACACCGGTGGCCTCGCCCAGGTCGACCGTGTCGCCGACGCCGTACTGGTCCTCAAGCAGCATGAACAGGCCCGCGATCAGGTCCTTGACCAGGCTCTGTGCTCCGAAGCCGAGGGCCACGCCGACGATGCCGGCGCTGGCCAGCAGCGGCGCCAGGTTGAAGCCCAGCTCACCCATCACCAGCAGGGCGGCCATCGTGAAGATCACGGCGCTGACGAAACTGCGCAGCACCGACGCGATCGCCTCGGCCCGCTGCCGCCGCCGCTCGGGGATGAAGGTCCCCTCCTCGGCGGTGACCGTCACCTTCTCTTTCAGCGGCCGCAGCAGCGCCGGCATCGAGGCCCGCGAGGTGCTGGTGGCCAGCCGGGAGATCGCCCGGTGCAGCAACCAGCGGATGAGCAGCGCGACCAGGACGATCATCGCTATCCGCAGTGGCTTGATCAGGACCACGTAGCTGCTGGCAGCGAACCACTCGTTGCCGGTCCAGTCGAGGATCTGGGTGCAGAGGGCGTCGTCCGCGCAGACCGGCGTCGTGAAGACGTCGACCGAGGCGGACGGGCCGGGGGTGGGGCCGAAGAGGAACACGGGAAGTCAAGGTACCGGGTCGAGCCGGGTGAAGACCTCAGACGTTTACCGAACGGCTACGGATTCTGCTCGCAATTTGGTTATTCATCAGGGACTATTGGCGCACGGGACTCGTCCGGCGAGGCCCACATCACACACGCATGGGCTATGGGAGCGGTTACTAGCAACTGACACCGGAAGGGTGATCGCGATGCCTGACATACGACCCACGGTTGGCTCTTCCGCGTTAGTCCTGAACGCTACCTACGAGCCGCTGTGCGTCGTATCGGTGCGTCGAGCGACCATCCTCGTCCTCACGGCCAAAGCGGAGTGCGTCTCCGACGGCGACGGCATCCTGCACAGCGCACATCAGAATCTCCCGGTTCCCTCGGTGGTCCGTCTCACGCGGTATGTGAAGGTGCCGTACCGCACACATGTCGGACTCTCCCGCCGGGCCGTCTTCGCCCGTGACGGTGGACGCTGCGCCTACTGCCGCGGTTCCGCCGAGACCATCGACCACGTCTTCCCGCGCAGCCGCGGCGGCCTGCACGCCTGGGACAACGTCGTGGCGGCCTGTGCCAAGTGCAACCACAGCAAGGGTGACAAGACCCCTGCCGAGCTGGGCTGGCGCCTGCACGCCGCCCCGGCCGCCCCGCGTGGCGTCGCGTGGCGGGTGCTCGGCCACCGGACCCCCGACCCCCGCTGGATGGACTGGCTCGACCTGCCCGACCCCGCGCTGCTGGAGGCCGAGGCGGCCTGAGACGGCCTGGCTAGCCCTCCCGTGCCGAGACGAGGGAGGCGAAGACGACGATGTTGTCCTCGTAGCCTTCCTCACCACCGATCCAGCGCCCGCCGCACGTCATCAGGCGTAGCGAGGGCCGGCTGTAGTCGCCGTAGACACGTCTCGTCGGCAGATCGTTCTTGTCGAACGTCTCCACCGAGTTGACCTCGAAGACGGCGACCGACCCGTCCGCGCGGCGAACCTTGATCTCCTGACCGGGCTTCATCTCGTCCAGTTTGTGGAAGACCGACGGCCCGGTCCGGGTGTCGGCGTGCCCGACGATCAGTGCCGGCCCGAACTGCCCCGGCGTCGGCCCGCCCTCGAACCAGCCGGCCTCGTTGTGCCGCTTCAGCGGCGGCACGTCGACCGAACCGTCGTTGGCCAGTCCCACCTCCAGGACCGGCGCCGACACCCGCAGAGCGGGGATCTCGAGCCGCTCCGGGCGGCTCGGGTCCATCACCGGGAACGCCCGCGGCGGTGGCTTGTCCTCGCCGCGGAACAGGCTGCCGATGTCGAACCCGGTGGCGGCGCCCAGTCCCAGGCCGAACACGAACAGCCCCAGGAAGAACAGGACCAGCGCCGTTATCCCGATCATCCCGGCCTTGCGGCCACGGACCGGCTGCGGTTTCGGGAACTGCCGGGGGAAGGGGATCCGAAAGGGCGAACGCCCGCGGATCTCCGGGGTCGGCGGCAGCGGCCCGGTGATCGCGCCCGGCGGCGGCGCCACGATGACCTGGGCCGGGCGCTTGCGCGCGACGGCCGCCGGCACCCGGGCACCCGGTGGTGGCTGTTTCCCGCTCGCCACGCCGCCGCCTCAGCCGATTCGCCGGCGCAGGGACACGGCGCCGAGCGCGAGCCCGGCCAGTGCGATGGCGAGCCCGGCGCCGATCAGCAGCGGGGCGGGGGAGTCCCCGGCGGTGCCGCCGAACCCGGTGGCCGGCCCACGGGACGGCTCCACGTTCGCGACGACGTGCAGGACGGCCGTGGCCGCTCCGCCGTCCGGGCAGGTCAGGGCGACCGGATAGTCGCCCGGGTCGGTGTCGGCGGGCACCCGTACCGTCGCCACCAGGAAGCCGAATTCGGGCGCGACGGTGACCGTGCCGATGGGCTCGCCCCGCACCGTCGCTGCTTTGAGATTCTCGTCGCACGACGCGCGCAGCGCGATCTCGTCCCCCGCTTGCACCGTGCTGGGGTTCAGTTCCACGAAGACGGCCGCGGCGGCCGCCGGTGAGCTGCCGGTCAGGGCGATGGTCAGGCCCGCGACGACGGCGGGGACGAACGTGCGCATGAGCTCCCCCTCCTGCCGTTCGCGACGGAAAGTACGCGGACGGCGCGTGAGGGTGATTTTCGCACCTGCGCGCACAATCCGCGTAGATCCCGACGGCGTGAGACCCCGGTTCGAGACCCGACGGTCCGGGACGACATGCGCTCCGCTACGGTGATTGATGTTCGGAATAAAGAGGAACACCGTGCGCCTGGGGGCGTTCAGTTGTCAGTAATCAGTACCGTTCTGGTCTTCGTGATCATCCCGGCCGCGATCATCGGTACGATCGCCACTCTCGTGCTCGCCGGATCCGACCGGTCCAAGCCGGACCGCCGCTACCGTCCGGGCCGGCCATACGACTTCCCGGCCATGTGGTTCACCGCCACGCCGCAGCAGGTCGTGCCGGCCGGTGACGGCCGCTCCACCGGGCTGATCATCGAGGACAGCTCCGGCTCACCCGTCCGCCCCGGTCCTACAGGAGGCGCAAGTGACAGTTGGTGAGGTGACCCCGCTCGAGCAGCCGACCGGTGGTCCGTTCTCGACCCGGCAGCTGCTCCGCCTCGACGAGGCGCTCCGTGTCGCCGATCAGGTGACCGGTCTGTACTTCAGCATCTACCTCGGCCCGCTCGAGGAGCCGCTGCGCGAGTCGGCCGAGAAACTGCACGCGCAGACCCGCAACCCGAAGCGCGCTGTCCTGATCGCGGTCTCGCCGAACCAGCGCAAGCTGGAGATCATCACCGGCGCCGACGCCCGCAAGCGCATCTCCGACCGGGACGCGAAACTGGCCGGCCTGTCGATGGCCGCCTCGTTCGGCGGTGGCGACCTCGCCGGCGGCCTGCTGATCGGTATCGACCAGCTGGCCTCACACGCCGGCAGCGCCTGAGCGCTGAGAAGCGGTCAGCGCCAGGTCGCCGGGTTCACCCGGACCGGGTATGGGCTGTCCAGTTTCGCCTGCTCATCGGTTGCCACTTCCTGGACCGGGTGATACTCCGCCCCGTCCAGGGTGAACGCGCGCAGGACCGGTCCCGCCTCCACCCGCCAGTACACCGGAATGCAGGCCGCCGCGTAGACGGACGGCTTGAGCAGCCGGTCGTAACGCCGGGTCTCGTCGGCCTCCACCTCCACGACCAGGGCGACGTCGGCCGGGTCCACCCAGATGGCGCCGGAGGAGTGGGGCCGCAGCACGGTCACGTCCGGGACGAGGTTGCTGGTCTCGAACTCGATGCCGAGCCGGGCGCACACCCACCAGCCGGGCGGTGCCGCCGACCGCAGGGTGGCGACGATCGACTCGACCAGGGAGTCGTGCCGGGTGGTCGCCGGTGGTGTGACGTGCAGGCTGCCGTCGAGGATCTCGTACCGGTGACCGTCCTGCGGGAACAGGTGCAGGTCCGGTTGGCTCCACCGTCCCTCGGGTGCGCTCCACCGCACCGGGGAACCCTGGCTCAGCATCGTCACAGGCCACCTCCATCACCGCGGAGTGCCAGCGTACTCACACAGAGTTGTTTCCGGCGGGTTATCCGCCGGTAAGTTCTGGCATGTGAAAGGCCCGCCCCTCTTTCGTGGGACGGGCCTTAATCACATTCGGTCAGGCTGCGGACCTGTCCTTGGCCCGTGCCTTGAGCGCCCGGAGCACGCCGTCGCGGCCTTCGGCCACCAGCCGGCGCAGCGACGCCGGGTGACCGTCCCTGGCCAGCCAGGCGTCAGTGAGCGCCACCGTCTCCTCGCTGATCTGGAAGGCCGGGTACGCCATGGTCGCGAACTCCTGTGCCGGCTCGCTGTCCGAACGCGCCCAGACGTCGGCCGCCACCTCGAAGAACTTCGCGGCGTACGGCGCGGTCAGAGCCACCTGGCGGGTGCTCTGGAAGCCCTGCAGCAGCGACCGGTTGAGCCAGTTCGGCGGCGCCTGCGGGCCGGTCAGCTCAGCCCACACGCGGGCCTTGTTCGCCGCCGTCGGCAGCAGGGCCCGGGCGATCGCCGCCTCGCGCTCGCCGCTGGCCGTCTTGTCCCCGGCGAGCTCATCGTCGATCTCGGACTCCGAGGCCGCGCCCAGCGCGGACAGTGCCTGCAGCAGCGACCAGCGCAGCTCGGTGTCGACCACCAGACCCGACGGCTTGGCCTCGCCGGACAGCCAGCCCCGCAGGACCTCTGCCTGCACCGGCGTCCGCGCCGCGGTGATGAACGCCCGTGCCCAGGTCAGCTGCCAGCCGCTGCCCGGTTCGGCCGCGGCCAGCTGCCGCAGTGCCAGGTCGGCCAGCAGTCCCCAGCCGGTCGGCGCCCACTCCGGGTCGGCGAAGCTGGTCAGCGACATCCCGGCCTGCCGCAGCGTGGCGGTGGTCAGGTTGATGTCGCTCTCGGCCGGCAGTCCCGCCACGACGAGGGCGACGTAGTCGCGGGCCGCCAGTTCGGCGTCGCGCAGCATGTCCCACGCCGCCGCCCAGGACAGCGCCCGCGGCAGTGCCGAGTCGAAACCGGCGATGTGGCGCACCAGGGTGGCCATCGACCGCTCGTCGAGCCGCAGCTTCGCGTACGTCAGGTCCTCGTCGTTGACCAGCAGCAGGTCCGGCGCCTTCACTCCGGTCAGGACGTCGATGGCGGTCCGCTCGCCGGCCACGTCGGCCTCGATCAGCTCACGCCGGACCAGCCGGTCGCCGTCGATGTCGTACAGCCCGATGCCGACCCGGTGGGTACGCAGGGTCGGGTACCCCGAGGGGGCCTCCTGCTGCACGACGACGCTGGTGTAGTTGCCGTCGGCGTCCAGCTCCACGATCGGGCGCAACGTGTTGACCTGGGCCGTCTCCAGCCACTGGGCGGCGAACTTGCGCAGCTCCCGGCCGGACGCCGTCTCCAGCTCGGTGAGCAGGTCGTCGAAGGTGGCGTTGCCCCACGCGTACTTGGCGAAGTAGGCACGCAGCCCGGTCAGGAACGGGTCCAGGCCGACGTAGGCGACCAGCTGCTTGATCACGCTGGCGCCCTTGGCGTACGTGATGCCGTCGAAGTTGACCTCGACCGCCTCCAGGTCCGGCATCTCGCAGTAGACCGGGTGGGTGGAGGAGAGCTGGTCCTGGCGGTAACCCCAGGCCTTACGGATCGACAGGAACGTCGACCAGGCGTCGGAGAACCGGGTCGCCTCGGTGTTGCACCAATGGCTCGCCCACTCGGCGAACGACTCGTTCAGCCACAGGTCGTTCCACCAGCGCATGGTGACGAGATCGCCGAACCACATGTGGGCGAGCTCGTGCAGGATCGTGTTGGCGCGCTGCTCGTACTCGTAGTCGGTGACCTGCGAGCGGAAGATGTAGTGCGACTCGGCATGAGTGACGCAGCCGAAGTTCTCCATCGCGCCCGCGTTGAAGTCCGGCACCCACAGCTGGTCGTACTTCGGCAGCGGGTAACGGACGCCGAACTTCTCGTGGAAGAAGTCGAAGCCCTGCTTGGTGATGAGGAACAGGTCGTCGGCGTCCAGGTAGCGGGCCATCGAGGCGCGGCAGAAGACGCCCAGCTCGATACCGTCGTGCGAGTCTCGGACCTCGTGGTACGGCCCGGCGCAGATCGCCGTGATGTAGGTGCTCATCCGCGGCGAGGTGGTGAAGTGGACCGTCTTGGCGCCGAACGCGGCCGCCTCCTCGGAGTCCACCGGCATGTTCGAGACGACCTTCCAGTGTCCCGGTGCCGTCACGTGCCAGGTGTAGACGCTCTTGAGGTCGGGCTGGTCGAAGCACGCGTAGGCGCGCTGCGCGTCCGCCGTCTCGAACTGGCTGTAGAGGTAGACCTCCTTGTCGACCGGGTCGAGACTGCGCTGCAGGCCCTGCCCGCTCGCCGAGTAGCCGAACTCGCCGTCGACGACCAGGGTGTTCTCGGCGGCGAGCCCGGTCAGCGGGAGGCCGTTCTCCGGCGACCAGCCGCCGAGGTCCAGCGGTTCGCCGTTCAGCGTCGCGGAGTGGATCCTGGCGGCGGCCGCTTCGATGAACGTCGCCGCGCCGGGCTCGGCGCACCGGAACTCGATCACTGTGGTGGACCGGAACGTCTCGGAGCCGGGGTTGCCGTGCCCGTCGGTCAGGTCAAGGGTGATGTCGTACCCCGTCACCTCGAGCAATCGACCACGCTCCGCAGCCTCGACCTGGGTCAGGTTGTGAACACCGGCCACGTGCACTCTCCTTCGAGCTGAGCTGATTGCTTTACCCGCAGCCTATGCGGCGACCGCGACGTAACTCACCCCGACCGTGCCCGCACGAAGGTGGAAGATCGAGCCATGAGTGAACGTGGCACCGTCGACATGTGGTTCGACCCGCTCTGCCCGTGGGCCTGGATGACCTCCCGCTGGCTGCTGGAGGTCGAGAAGGTTCGCCCGCTGGACGTCCGTTTCAACGTCATGAGTCTCTCGGTGCTGAATGAGGGCCGAGACGAACTGCCCGAGCGTTACCGGGAGATGCTGGACAAGGGCTGGGGCCCGGTCCGCGTCTGCATCGCCGCCGCCGAGGCCGCCGGGCCGGAGGTTCTCCGCGACCTCTACACCGCTCTCGGCACCCGGATCCACCTGCAGAAGTACGAGATCGACGACCCGAAGCTGTACGCGGAGGCGCTGGCCGAGGTCGGCCTCGACGAGAGCCTGGCCGAGGCGGCGCACACCGACGCCCGCGACGTGGCGCTGCGCGAGAGCCACAACGCCGGCATGAAGCCGGTCGGCACCGACGTCGGCACCCCGGTCATCCACGCGCCGGGCCCGAACCCGGGCGAGACCGTCGCCTTCTTCGGCCCGGTGGTCACCCCGGCACCGAAGGGTGAGGCGGCCGGCAAGCTGTGGGACGGCGTGGTGCTGGTCGCCGGCACCCCGGGCTTCTACGAGCTCAAGCGCAGTCGCGATCTGGGCCCGATCTTCGACTGAGAAAGTCCGTTGCCGTTCGGTGGCGGTCGCACGGAAACACGATCCTGTCGCGAAGATCCGTCGTTGGATGAGGTGACGTACACCTCATCCAACACGGGAGCGGGTAATGCCGGAAAGTGAATCGGTCGGGTCGAGCATCAGCGTCCAGCGCGGAGTGTGGACTGATTTGTCCCCTGATATGGCCTCTATGCTCGCCCCGCCCGTTACCGTCACGGCAAGCCAGATCGAACGAGCGATGAACTCGTTGGCTACGGCACAGTTGAGCAGGTCACCGCTGGCCATGCCGGTTGGTAGGCATCGGGCCCACTCCGGGTAAGTTGCCTGCCATGACGGTCGTGCACCCGATCAAACTGGCCTGGATCACCAACGGAGGTACCGGGGCCCAGAATTACGACGAGTTCGCCGACGACGCCGAAATCACCGACATCATCAAGGCCAACCCGCACAGCGCGCTGGCCGTCGAGATGCCGCACCTCGCGCCCGAGTCCCTCGGGAAGTCCTTCCTCGAGTCGCTGCCGGACGCCGTCGTCCGCCTGCAGCGGGATCAGGCCGAGGAGAAGTACCGGCAAGCCGAGCACGTCGTGGTGCTCTACCGCATCACCGCGCAGGGCGAGGCGCCCGCCTACGGCCTGTGGAACACGGTCGAGACCGGCCAGATCTCCACCAGCGCCGACGAGCCCGGTCTGGTCATCCGCAACGAGGACGTCTTCATCAGCAAGGTCCGTGAGCGGGTCGCCCTGGCGGAGGCCGTCGGCGCGCTGCTCTCCCCGGTCCTGCTCCTGCAGACCGGCCGCGGTGAGGAACTGCACGCCGCGCTGGCCGAGGCGATCGACGCCGCGGGCGAGCCCGCCTCCACCGACGTGGACAGCGCCGGGCGTACCCACGCGATCTGGCCGGTCGGTCCCGGCGAGCTCCAGGACCGGCTGCTGGCCCTGGCCGGCGGCGGCGAGCTCGTGGTCGCCGACGGCAACCACCGCAGCCTGGCGGCGCAGACCGGCGGCCTCGAGCGTTTCCTGGCCGTCGTCACCACCCCGGCGTCGGTCTTCATCCAGCCCTACAACCGCCTGGTCAGCGAGCTGCCGGCGTCACTCGACGAGCTTCTCGAGCGGCTCCGCAAGGCCGGCGCGACGGTCACCGAGCTGCCGCGCGTCGCGCAGCTTCCGCCAAAGGGCACCATCGAGTTGTACGCCTCCGGCCGCACCTTCGCGATCGCGCTGCCGTCCGACCCCGCCGGCACCTCGGTGGAGAACCTGGACCACGCCCTGGTCGAGCGTGTGCTGCTGCGCGACTCGCTGGGTCTGGACCCGGGCGACAAGCGGATCTCCTACATCGGCGGCGACTACCCGGTCGAGTGGCTGCGCGGCGAGGTCGACGCGGGCCGTGCCGAGCTGGCGATCCTGATCGCCCCGGTGACCGTCGACGACTTCGTCGAGGTGAACCTGGAACGGCTCAAGCTCCCGCGCAAGAGCACCTGGTTCACCCCGAAGGCCCGTGGCGGCCTGGTCGTGGCCGACATCCGCTGATGTTGCACCCGCAGGTGACGGCCGCCGCCGAGCTGAGGCGGCGGCCGTCCTCCGAAGAGCTGGCGGCCGAGCCCTATCAGCGGCTGCTCAGGGTCCGGGCCGCGATGGAGGACGCGAACGAGGCCGAGACCGGCCCGGCGTTGCCGCTGCCGGTGGTGGCCGACTTCGACGCCGACGGTGTGCCGTGCCGTCTCTACGCCGCCAGGGCGAACGCGCCCGTGTTCGTCTACCTGCACGGCGGCGGCTGGTGTTACGGCAGCATCGAGACGGTGGACCGGTTCTGCCGCCGGGTCGCGGACCGGTCCGGCTGCGCCGTGGTGTCGGTCGGCTACCGGCTCGCCCCGGAGCACGTCTACCCGGCAGCCCTGGAGGACGCCGAGACGGTCCTGCGGTACCTGCGCAAGTCCGGCGGCGACCTGGGCCTGGACCCGTCCCGGCTGGCGATCGGCGGCGACAGCGCGGGCGGCCAGCTCGCCACCGTCACCGCCCGCCGGCAGCGCGACGCGGCCACCCCGCTCGACTTCCAGGTCCTCGTCTACCCGGCCCTCGACCCGCTCACCTCCGCCGAGTCGTACGACGAGGTGGGGGAGTACGGCCTGGACCGGGCCTCGATGAAGCTGGCCTGGGAGACGTTCGTCCCCGATCCGATGCTCCGGCTCACCCCGGACGTGTCGCCGCTGGCGGTGGCCGACCTGTCCGGCATGCCGCCCACCCTGGTGATCACCGCGGAGTACGACGCGCTGCGCGACGAGGGCGCCGACTACGCCGACGCGCTGATCACCGCGGGCGTGCCCGTGGTGCACACCCGCTACATGGGGGTGAACCACGGCTTCGCCCGCAAGCTGGCCACGATCGACGCCGCACGGGCCGCGGCTGATCAGGTGGCGTCCGCCCTGCGTTCGGCCCTCACCTTCTGAAAGACTTCGCTCATGCGTCTCTACCTGGGATCCGACCACGCCGGCTTCGAGCTGAAGAACCACCTCGTGAACCACCTGGCCAAGCAGGGGCACGACGTGGTGGACGTCGGACCGCACGTCTACGACGCCGAGGACGACTACCCGGCGTTCTGTTTCCACACCGGTGTCAAGGTGGTCGCCGATCCGGGCTCGCTCGGCATCGTGATCGGTGGCTCCGGCAACGGTGAGCAGATCGCCGCGAACAAGGTCCCCGGCGTCCGCTCGGCCCTGGTCTGGAAGACCGAGATCGCCGAGCTGGCCCGCCAGCACAACGACAGCAACGTGATCGCCATCGGCGCCCGCCAGCACACGCTGGACGAGGCCACCGCCTTCGTCGAGGCCTTCATCGCGACGTCGTTCTCGGGCAATGTCCGGCACGCCCGCCGGATCAGCCAGCTCGCCGAATACGAGGTGGCCCGCGAGCTCCCCGAGCTCCCCGAGCCCTCAGCCACCGCCTGAAAGAGCCCGGCTGTGCCGTACCGCTGTCTCAGCCGCGCTGAGACAGCGGGTCTGCCACAGGCACGAAGATCCGGCTGTGTCGTACCGCTGTCTCGCGGAGCTTGAGACAGCCTTTGCGACACAGCCGGATCTGGTTCAGCGGCGCGGGAGCTCCTCGCGGGGCAGCCAGTTGCGCCGCACGATCGTCAGATCGCGGTCGGCCTCGGCAAGGTCCTCGTCAGACGGGCGGGACGCGTCACGGGCCCGCAGCGCGGCGCCCACGCTGACCTGTGACGACCCCGAGCCGACCAGCCCGCGCAGCCCCCGTTCGGACTCCCGGTCCTCGGACCCCGGAGCGCCGGAACGCTTCGGCATGCCACCGCGGGTGGGCCGGCCGGTCGAACGCTCGGCGGCAGGCGAGCCGTCGCTGTCGGGCGTCACCACGGCCGGCGGCCCGGAAGCGGGCGGTGTGGGAACGGGCGGCCCGGATGCGGGCGGCGCGGGAATGGGCGGCCCGGATGCGGGCGGCGCGGGAACGGGCGCTGGGGGAACAGGCGCGGGACCGGGCGTGGGTGGCTTGGGAGCTGGAGCCGGAGCCGGAGCCGGTGGCGGTGCCGGGACCGGCGGCGCAGACGGCGGCGGGCCGGGCACGGGAGCGGCGGGCGCGTCGGCGGGCGCCGACGACGAGGGACGTACGCGGCGGCGTCGGCGTTCGGGCTGGCCCATGCTGCCGACGGTACCGCCGCGACGGCCGGCTCAGTACACCTCGGTAGGACTGGGCAGCCGGTGCCAGCGGAACGCGATCGTCGGATCGTTCGCGGTGAGCTGCCGGACCCGGCCGGCGGCGGCGAGCGCGGCCAGCGACGTACCGCCCAGATAGACCGCGCCCAGGTCGGTCACCGAGCAGCTCAGGTCGGCCGGATCGGTGGTGGCCGTGCACGTCGCGCCGCCGGGCCCGCCGGTGAGGCGCCAGCGCCCGGTGTTCTGCTCCAGGATCGGGTCGGTGACCTCGATGACCACGTCGACGTCGGTGGCGTAGCGGCGGGCGGCCAGGGCCGCGGGCACGTCGATCAGCCGCAGCCACAGCGCGTCGGCGAAGCCCGCACCGAGGCGCCGCGGCTCGTCGACCAGGTGGAGCAGCGGTTCCTCGACGGAACCCAGGCGGACGGTCACGCTGCGGGACAGGTCGATGCCGAGAAGGAAGCGCCAGAGCGTCTGATACGTCTCCGGATCGGCGGCGACCACCTCGCGGACCTGCACCTCGGCGTTCGGCCCGTGGCTGTTCCAGTCGTCCTTGACCCGCCAGAGCGCGTATCCGGTGGGCCCGTCCGGACCCTCGTGCACCACCGCGTAACGCTTGGTGGCGCCGTCCCGATGCGATTCCGGATCGCCCAGGACGAACCCCCACCACTGGTCGTTGCGGCTCGACCAGCCGATCCGGTCGGCGCGCAGCTGCTCGTACACCTTGGTCATCTCGGGAAGCAGCGTGCCGGGCTCGGCCATCCGCAGCCGTCCGGACGGCTCGGCCGGCGGGGCGGGGAGACGAACCTCACGGCTCATGATGTTGAAGACGAGACGGTTCGCGGCCGCGCCGTACCCATATCGGGGGTAGATCGAGGTTTCGCTGGCCCACAGGACGGCGATCGACTCCCGGCCCGCCTCCGCGAGCTCGCGCAACTGACGGTGCATCATCCGGTTCAGCAGGCCGCGCCTGCGGTGGGTGGGTAGCACACCGACCCCGGAGACGTGCGCGGCCGGAATCACCGCCCCCGGCACAGTGAGGTCACGTGTGAAGGCCTGGATATGGCCCACCACCAGCCCGGCGTCGTCGGTGACCAGGGAACGGTCGACCTCGAAGACGCCCGCCTCCATCTCCTTGAGGGTGCCGGACACGTCCTCGTGGAAGACGGTTCCGTAGAGGCGGCAGATCGCCGGGAAATCTTCGGCGTTGCTGGGGCGGAGTACTATCTCTTCCTTCATAGCCTGTGTGTAACGGACTGATGTGCACTGCGGCGACTGATTTGTTCGCTCGCTACGCTCGACTTGTGCCGGTCCGATCGCAGGACGAGGGGGGAACGATGCCGGAGCAACCGCAGTGGTCCGAGCGGACGCTCGACATGCCGCCGCAGGATCCGTGGGCCGATCAGCCGACCAGGCAGACGACCCCGGAGGACGCCGCCGACAGGCCGGCGCCGACCTCGCCGGGGCCCGCCCCGGCGCCCGACTCGTCGCCGTTCAGCAAGGGCCGCGCCCAGGTCACCCAGCGCACCGAGCAGTTCCGCGCCGAGCACGAGCCGACCGGCACGGGCTGGCCCGGCGATCACCACCACGAGCAGCGTCAGCAGCGCAGCCTGAGCTGGCACATGCGGCGGCTGCGCCGCGGCGGCGAGTGGAGCAGCGCCGCCGGCCTGTTCGCCTTCGTCTGCTGGGGCATCTGGGCACTGTCGTCCGGCAACGACCTGACGAACCCGCTCATCCTGTTCGTGGTGGAGCTGATCGTCGCGGCCGGTGTGTTCGCGCTGTCGCGCCTGGTCGGCCGGCTCGTCATCGAGCAGCGGATGGGCCGGCCCCGGCACACCGCACGCGGTGCGCACGTGGTGGCCGGCCTCTTCCTCGTCGGTGTCGGGCTCGCTCACCTGCGCCAGACCGGCTGGGTGATGGACGCGGTCGGCTGGGTCGCCGGACTGTTCAGCTGACCGGCTTGCCACCGGTGATGCCGAGCACCTCACCGGTGGTGTAAGTGGAGTCCTGGCTCGCGAAGTAGACGTACGCGGCGGCCAGCTCGGCGGGCTGGCCGGCGCGGCCCAGCGGGGTGTCCCCGCCGAACGACGCGACCTTCTTCTCCGGCATGGTGGCCGGGATGAGCGGCGTCCAGATCGGGCCGGGCGCGACCGCGTTGACCCGGACGCCCTTCTCGGCCAGGTCCTCAGCGAGCGCCTTGGTGAAGGCGACGATGCCGCCCTTGGTGGTGGCGTAGTCGAGCAGCGGGCTCGACGACTGGTACGCCTGGATCGACGCGGTGTTGAGGATCGCCGATCCGGGCGGCATGTGCGGCACGGCGGCCCGGCAGAGCCAGAACATCGCGTACAGGTTCGTCTTCATGACCCGGTCGAACTGCTCGTCGGTGATGTCGGTGATCCCGCCCGGCTGGGCCATCTGGTACGCGGCGTTGTTGACCAGGATGTCGATGCCGCCGAGCTCGGTCCGCGCCGTCTCGATGATCGCCCGGCAGTGTGCCTCGTCGCGGATGTCGCCGGGCACCTTGACCGCCTTGCGGCCGGCCTTCTCGATCCACTGCACGGTGTCGTCCGCGTCCGACTCCTCCTCCGGCAGGTAGGAGATCAGCACGTCGGCGCCCTCCCGCGCGAACGCGATGGCGACCGCCCGGCCGATCCCCGAGTCGCCTCCGGTGATCACGGCCTTGCGGCCGGTCAGTTTCCCGCTGCCGCGGTAGCTCTCCTCGCCGTGGTCCGGCCGGTCCGGCATGGCCGAGGTCAGGCCGGGTGGCTGCTGGTCGCCGCCGTCCAGTTCGGGCTTCGGGTACAGGTCACTCGGGTTCACGGCATCGCCTCCAGGTCGCCGGGATCGGATGTCCAAACGCTTTCCCGCGAGACGTGCGAATAACCAGATTCCGGGTATGCGGCCCGCCATGGGGGACCCACGAGTGAGCGTCGTCGTCATCACCTGGCAGCGGCGCGACGAGGCGCTGGACTGCGTCGGCCGGTTGCGCGAACTGCCGGAACGGCCGCACGTGGTGCTGGTCGACAACGGTTCGGCCGACGGCACGGCGGACGCGGTCCGGGCGCGGTTCCCGGACATCGAGGTGGTCGCCCTCGGCGAGAACCTCGGGGCGGTCGGTCGCAATCTGGGTGTACGCCGTACGCGCACCCCGTACGTGGCCTTCTGCGACGACGACACCTGGTGGACCCCCGGCTCCCTGGCCCGCGCCGCCGACGTCCTCGACGCCCATCCGAGGCTGGCCCTGGTCAACGCCCGGATCGTGGTGGAGCCGTCCGGTGCCGAGGATCCGATCGTGGCCGAGTTGCGCGAGTCTCCAGTGCCGGCCCCGGACTGGCTGCCGGGACCGGCGCTGGGCAGTTTCCTGGCCGGCGCCTCGGTGGTACGCCGGGACGCGTTCGAGGCGGCCGGTGGCTTCAGCGAGCGACTGTGGCTCGGCGGCGAGGAGGAGTTGCTGGCCACCGACCTGATCGCGGCCGGCTGGGAACTGTGCTACCTGGACGACCTGACCGTCCACCACCGGGCTTCGAAGGTGCGCGACAGCACCCACCGGCGGCGGGTCGGGCTGCGCAACACGCTCTGGTTCACCTGGCTGCGCCGGCCGCTCGGCCCGGCCGTACGACGCACGATGTTCCTGGCCCGGACCGTCCCGCGGGACCGCACCTCGCTGCTCGGTGCGGTCGACGCGGTCCGTGGTCTGGGCTGGCTGCTGGTCGACCGCCGGCCCCGCCCGGCCGTGGTGGAGGCCCGGCTGGGCCGGCTGGACGAGGCGCAGCGGCGTTCCGCGGCCCGGCGTTACGTGGGCTGAGCCGCGGGCTCGGAGACGTGGGCGTGAACTATGCGCCAACCCTCGGGCAGCCTGATCCACGTCTGCGACTGGCGACCCAGCACATCCGTGCCGGGGTAACCGAAGAGCGTCGTCACCACGGCGCTGCTCCGGCCGTACCCGCGAATGGTCGTGTCCTTGAGCCGGCGACCCGGCGGCAGACCGCCCTGCATCTCCCTCCACCTGCGTTGTTCCTCGATGCCGGCCTGCTGGTCGGCGATGCCGAAGCGAATCGCCTCGGGTGCGAAGAAGCCGATGATCGCGTCGACGTCGTCGTCGACCAGTGCCCGCTCGTAGGCCTCGAACGCGGTGGTGACCTCGGCGATCACGTCGGGAAGGTCGCGTTCCACTCAGGCCACCGGGGCGGGCTCTTCGAGGGACGCCTCCTCGGGCTCGGGCTCTCGCGGCGTGGGCTTGCCCAACGCGAACAGCACGCAGACCACCGTGAGGAAGAGGTAGCCGAGTGACACCGGCCCGTCCGCGTTGAACTGCACCTTCTCGGCGTGGATCAGGCCGATGAAGGTGAGCACGGCACCGCTGGCCGAGAAGATCGCGGCGTGCCAGAACCGTTTGTCGATGATGAACGCCACGATCGCGCCGAGCACCAGACCGGCCAGGATGGCGCCCTGACCGAGCGTCTTGAGGCCGTCGTAGACCACTCCGGCCCCGGCCAGCGCCTCGTTGCCGACCTGTGCGGCTGTCGTACCGGCTGCGGCCAGCGAGTTGTCCATGAGGCCGGTCGCCCAGGAGGCGATGTTCGGGATGAGCGCGGCCACCACGGCGGCGGCATGCGCCTTCGGTGTCGCCTGGAACGCCTGCGCGCCGATCAGCAGGCCGATGTAGAGCAGGATCGGCACGATTGCCGCGGTCGGGAAGATCGCGCCGAGCAGCCCGAACAACCCGAAGAAGCAGAGGAGGGCGATCACGATGCCGGTGGCCATCGAATATCCGGTACGGCCACCCGCGGCCTTCCACCCGGGGTGCCCGACGTAGACGGCCGGCGGGAACGGCGACCCGAGACACGAGCCGATCACCGCTCCCGCGCCGTCGGCCAGCAGCACGCTGCGCAGGTTGTACCGGTCACCGGCGGTCGCGGCGCTCTCCACGTTGGTCATCGCCTCGGTGAAGTTGTAGACGCCGAGCGGGATCGCGGTCGCCAGCAGCGGCGCCATGTCCTTCAGCCCGTCGATGAGCAGGTCGAACTTGAGGTGCGGGAACGCGAACGCGATGTCCTTCGCGGCGCTCTGCACGTCCGGCACCGACATGGCGCCGCCGATCCAGCCGATCGCCGTGCCGACGAGCAGCGCGGCCAGCCCGATCGGGAAGTTGAACGGCAGCTTCACGTCGGTGAGCAAGCCGATCAGCAGCAGGCCGAAGACCGGCAGCGCGATCCACGCGTAGTTCCACATGTTGCCGGCCGGGTTCATCGAGATGAACGTGATCGAGATGCCGGCCAGGGTGCCGAGCAGCGCGGCCCGCGGCGTGTACTTCCTGATGTACGGGCCGACGAACGCGCCGATCAGCACGATCACACCGATGATGAACGCCCACGCGATACCGGCGGTCCACGCGGCGATCGGATCCTTCGTGGTCAGGTAGATCGGCAGCATGATCACGAAGATCACGATGAACATGTGCGGGACGCTCGGGCCGTACGGCAGCGCCGTCACGTCGGAGCGGTTCTCCCTGGCGGCCAGCCGCCGGGCCAGGTAGGTGTAGTAGACGTTGCCGGCCACCAGCGCGATGCCCAGCGCCGGGAGGATCACGCCGAAGACGTTGCCGGCGGGCAAGCCGATCACGCCGAGGCACAGGCCGGTCAGGGTGAGCACGTTGACCAGGACGTTGACACCGAACCCGAAGAAGGCGTTGGTGTCGCCCCGGACCCAGTAGGCGAGTTTCATCGGGCGATCTCCTCGATCAGAGCGGGGGACTCGGCGACCCAGCCGAAGATGCCGCCCTGCGCGGCGATCATCTCGAGGCCGATCTGCTGGAACTCGGGGAAGTAGGAGCCGACGCAGTCGGCCAGGACCAGGCACTCGTAGCCGCGGTCGTTCGCCTCACGGACCGTGGTGTGCACGCACACCTCAGTCGTGACCCCCGTGACGACCAGGGACTTGATGCCGTCGTTGTCGAGGATCTTGTGCAGATCGGTGGCATAGAACGCGCCCTTGCCGGGCTTGTCGACCACCGGTTCGCCCTCACCCGGCTTCAGTTCGTCGATGATGTCGTGGCCGTATTCGCCGCGGACGAGAATGCGGCCGAAGTTGCCCTCTTGCCCGATCATCGGCCCGCGCTTGAGCTTCGCCGGTGGGCAATCCGACAGATCAGGCAAATGCCCCTCGCGAGTGTGGATGATGGGCATGGTGGTGGCACGCCAGGCTGCCAGGAGCTTCTCGAGCGGCTCGATCGTCCGCCGCAGCTGTGACACGTCGTTGCCGAGCGACTCACCGAAGCCGCCGGGCAGAAGAAAGTCCCGCTGCATGTCGATGACCAGCAGCGCGGTGGTGTCCAGATCGAATTCGAAAGGGCCGGGTTTCGCGTCGACAGAAGGCATTCATGCTCCCAGTGCCGCTATCACGTCGTCGGAGGTGGCGACGCAGCCGAAGACACCGCCCTGCATGGTGACCATGTGCAGGGCGGCGGTGTGGTTGGACGGATCGGTGGCCCCCGTGCAGTCGCTGAGGATCAGGCACTCGTAGCCGCGGTCGTTGGCCTCGCGCATGGTCGTGTGCACGCAGACATCCGTGGTGATTCCGGTCAGGATCAAATGCGTGATGCCGTGGGTACGCAGAACGAGGTCAAGATTCGTGGCATAGAACGCGCCTTTGCCCGGCTTGTCGATCACGACTTCACCAGGCGCCGGCGCGACCTCGGGGACGATCTCCCAGCCCGGCTCGCCCTTGATCAGGATCCGTCCGCACGGCCCCTGACCGCCGATCTCCGCCCCGATCCGCTTCGACCGCCAGCGCTTGTTGGCCGGCAGGTCGGACAGGTCCGGGTCATGCCCCTCGCGGGTGTGGATGACGAGCATGCCCAGCTCACGGACGTGCGAGAGCAGTTTCGCGGTGGCCGGCAGCCCGGCGCGGGTCAGCTCGATGTCGTAACCCATCGCGTCGACGTAGCCGCCCGGCCCGCAGAAGTCGGTCTGCCAGTCGATGCAGAGCAGAGCGGTCCGGTCCACCGGGACCGAGCCGTCGTAGGGCCAGGCGTACGGGTCGGCCTGCACAGGCCCGATACGTGCGGTCATGATTCAGTTCCCTTCAGGCGGTGGTTCCGCCAGCCGCCGCTGGCGGTTCTGCCGGTGACCGATGGCGGTGGTTCCGCCGGCCGCCGCTGGCGGTTCTGCCGGTGACCGATGGCGGTGCTTCCGCCAGCCGCCACTGGCGGTGATGTCACGGGCGCCGCGCACCGCGTACGCCTCACACAGAAAGCCGGTGACCTCGGCGCCGTCCTCCAGCAGGAGCCGTCCCAGCGACAGCGGCGCCGGGATGCCCGTGAGGAAGCCGCCGACGGCCTCGGCCGGCAGTCGCCACAGTTCGATCTCGACGGTGGCGCCGCCCTCGTCGACGCGGACCAGCCCCGGGGCGCCCGACGGCAGCTCGTACATCCGGTAGACGGGCGCGGTCCGGCCGGCCCCGACCAGCGTTGCGCCGCGTTCGAGCAGCTCACCGTTGCGGGGCTCGCCACTGAGATGCAGCCCCACGACAGCGACGGTCATGCCCGCCGCATCCGGCTCGATCCCGTCCGCTCCGGTCCCGCCTGCTCCGGTCCCGCCTGCTCCGGTCCTGTCCGCTTCGGTCCCGTCCGCTCCGGTCCGGGTCGGTCTGGTTGCGCCCGGCCCCGTGGCGCCCGGCCCGGTCCCGGTCCCGCCCGGGCCTGCGCCGCCGAGTACGCGGCCCCGCAGCGTGTGCCCGGCCGCACTCTCGGGCTCGGGGTAGAGAGACCGGGCCAGCGTCATCAGTGAGTCGTCACTGAACGCCGGTCCGAACAGCGTCAGCGACGCCGGACGGCCGTCCTCGGTGAACCCGTTCGGGATCGTCACCGCGGCCATGTCCAGCAGATTCGCGAACTGGGTGTACCGCCCGAGAATCAGATTGCGCCCGATCGGATCCGCGGCGATCTCGGCATGTGTGAACGTCGTGCCGATGGTCGGCAGGACCAGCACATCGATCCGTTCCCACATCCGGTCCGCCGCCGCACGCAGCTCCCGCAGGCGATGCCGCCCCCGGAACGCGTCAGCCGCGCTGAACCCGGACCCGGTCTCCAGAACCCGGCGCGTGACCGGCAGGACCGACTCCGGGTGTGCGGCCAGGAAATCCCCGAGATCGGCGAGGCGCTCGGCTACCCAGGGCCCGCGATAGAGCAGGTCCCCGGCCTCGAGCAACGGCCCGATGTCCACGGTGGTGTCCCCGGCGAACCGCGCGTAAGCCTTCTCCTGCCCGCTGTCCCCGAAGAAGTCGAGACCTTCCGCGACCCCGACCCGTGCCTTCTGTCCTGGCTGGCTCTCCCCGGCTTGCCGGGCCTCCCAGCCTTCCGGGGTTTGCCGCACTTCCCGGGTTTGCCGGGCCTCCCAGCCCTGCCGGGTTTGCTGCGCCTCCACGGCTTGCGGGGCGTCCCGTGCCCACGGGTCATCCGGCACGCGGCCACGCGCGACACGCATCACCGACTCGGCCAGGGACATCTCGCGGGCGAAGACGGAGACGCAGTCCAGAGACCGGCACGCCGGAACCACCCCGAGCGTGCTGAGCAGCCCCCGGGTCGGCTTGATCCCGACGATGCCGTTGAGCGCCGCCGGCACCCGCCCCGACCCGGCAGTGTCGGTGCCGAGCGAGAAGGCCACCGACCCGTTGGCGACCGCGACCGCCGACCCCGAACTGGACCCGCCCGAGATCAGCCCGCCACCGAAGACGCTCTCCGGTGCCCCGTACGGCGACCGCGCCCCGGTCAGCCCCGTGGCGAACTGGTCCAGGTTCGTCTTGCCGACGACGATCGCACCGGCGTCGATCAGGCGCTGCACGACCGGCGCGTTGCGTTCCGGCAGGTAGGCGAAGTCCGGGCATCCGGCAGTGGTCGGCAGCCCCGCAACGTCGATGTTGTCCTTGACCGCGAAGGTCACCCCGGCCAGTGGCAGCTCCGGATCGACCGCGTCGGCGCGAGCATGCAGCTCCGCCGCCGTGAACCGGCTGATCCAGACCCCGTCCGGCGCCGGCGCGGCGAGCGCTTGATCGACGTTCTCGTGTGCCTCCACATCGTCGATTGTCGACAATTCTGTTTCACTCAGGACCGCGTTGTGTAACGCCCCGATTTCCCACCGCTAACCGCCATCATGTGACGCCAGTGAAACCCACCCGCCGGACACCCGCCCGACCAGCCGAGCGAGCCCCGGCGGAGCGTGGCCTGTCAGAGCGTGGCCAGCCGAGCGAGCCCCGGCGGAGCGTGGCCCGGCGGAGCGAATCCCGGCGGAGCGTGGCCCGGCGGAGCGAATCCCGGCGGAGCGTGGCCCGACGGAGCGAAAGCCAGCCGAACCCCGTCAGTTCAAGTAGGTGCGGGCGCCGTGCCCGCCGAGAGCCTCCAGCAGAGCGTCGGCGTCACCGTGCTCCGCCGCCTCGAACAGCCGCTCGTGCCGCAGCACCCCGTCCAGCGCCCGCGCGGTCTCGGCCTCACGCCGCATGTTCACCGCCATGTAGAGCTGAATCCGCACCAGGATCGACTCATACAGCCCGGTGAGCTGCCGGTTTCCGCTGAGCGCCACCACCTCGACATGGAACCGCCGGTGCGCGTTGGCCAGCTCCAGCCGGTCGTCGGCCTCGGTCGCCTTACGGATTGACTCGAGGGCGGACCGCAGCCGGCTCAGGTCGCGTCCCGGGGGAGTGGTGGTCACCGCGTGGCGCTCCAGGACGTCGCGAACCTCATACAGCTCGCGCACGTCGTCGTCGGACAGTGTGGCGACCCGCGCACCCCGCCGCGGGATGTGCTCGACGAGACCCTGCTCCGCGAGCAGCCGCATCGCCTCGCGCAGTGGCGCCCGGCTGATCCCCAGACGGCGGGTCAGCTGCTCCTCGACCAGTCGCTCACCAGGATCGGTCCGTCCGCTTAGGATGTCTCGCTTCAGGCGGTCGACGGCGAGCTCGACGAGGCTGTACGTCTCCAACTCCCCGTCGCTCACGCGGCAAGTCTGCCAGCCCGTGCTGGTGCGGCACGGGCTGGCCCCGGACGCACCTGCACGGGCCGGCCCCGGACACAACCGGAGGGGCCGGCCCCGGACACAACCGGAGGGGCCGGCCCCGGCGCGGATCAGGCGCCGGCCATGATCTTGCCGGTCTCCAGCAGGGACTTGAGGTCGCTGAGCACCCAGGCCCAGCCGCCACCACCCTCGGCGCCGGCCTCCTCGTTGCCGCGGATCATCGCGGCGGTGGCTGGGGCGCCCGGCGTCTCGTGGGTGATGGTGACCCGCTGAACCCCGGCGCCCGCCTCCTCGATGTCCCAGGTCAGCGTCGTGAACGGCTCGGCGCCGGTGGTCGGGTCCATCAGCATCCGCCAGGTCTGCACGAGCCGGCGCGGCGGCTCGGCCTCCAGCACCTCGCCATCGAGGATGATCTCGGGCATGTCGAACCCGTTGGCGGCCGCGTAGTCCTTCATCCCCTGGTTGGCCGTCGAGTAGAACCGGCCGCCCTTCTTCAGCTCGAAGAACTGGGGCGCGGCGTAGGCGTACTGCTGGTTCCACTCGGGGTCGGTGATGGCCTGCCAGACCTTGTCGGCCGGTGCCTTGATCCAGATGCGGAAGACCTGGGTGTCGCTCATGACTCTTCCTCCAGCGTTCGCTTGAGATCGATCAGTGCGGTGATGTGCTGCTCGGTGAACTTGTCGATCCACCGGTCGTGGATCTGCCGGATCGGCACACTGTTGAGGTAGTGCAATTTCTCGCGTCCGGAGCGGCGCACGACGACGAGACCCGCCTCCTCGAGCACGCGCAGATGCTTGGCGACCCCGAACCGGGTCATCTCCAGCTCCGACTCCAGCTCGGTGAGCGTGCGGCCGTCACGCGCGAACAGCAGGTCGAGCAGGAATCGACGGCTCGGGTCGGCCAATGCCTTGAACACCCGATCGTCGTCTGTCATGACTCCAAGTTATGTGACCATTTGGTCACCTGTCAAGCCGGTGGAAGAATCGCGGCATGCCGCTGCGTGCCCACCTGGCCGGTCTCTTCGATCCGCCGCCCGACCCGGAGGTGCTCACCGACGCCGACGGCTGGACCGCCGACCCCGAGTTCTGGCCGGCCTACCTGCTGGTGGCCGCGTCCGCCTGGACGGCACCGCTGTCGTTCGACGCCGACCCGGCCGACGTCGAGCAGTACGCCGAAGCGCTGCACGACACCGACTGCTGGCCCCATCTGACAGTTGACCTGCACAGCGGCCACCGCCTGCACATCCTCTTCCGCAACCACGAGGACGATCTGGGACTGGACTACCTGCTCCAGCCGGCCGGCACGGACGACCTGATCGAGGTCGTCACGCTGGAGGGCCACTTCCGTGGGCCGGCCCTGTCCTGGAGCGAGTTGGAGACCTTCGCCGACCGGCCGCGGGCGCTGCTGCTCCTCCTGCCCATGCTGGGCGCCGACGACCGCCCGGCCGACGCCGGGGGCAGGGTGTCGGCCGCGCTGACCGCTGTCGGCGTCCGGCGCAACCGGCGGAAGCTCGCCCGCGAACTGCTCACACCGGGTAACCGGATGTGGGGCTCCGTCGAGTGGGTGGAGAGGGCCGGCGCGCTCGTGTGCCTGGGTCGGCACAGCGTCCGCGGCCCGGACTGCCCACCCGAACGCCGCGCTCTGCTGGCCGAGGCCTTCGGCGGCGGCTGATCATGAACGGCTACGCTCCCGCCGTGTGGCCATTCAGCACCAGGCGGTCCGCCGCCGACGAGGACGACGCTCCCGAGTTCTGCTACTACCTCGGTGACCCCGGCGCGGAGCGGCTGCACTTCGTGCTGCGCAAACGCGACTGGGACACCGCCCGGGCGATCCTGTCGACGCCCGATCCGGAGCACCGCGAGTTCTACGTGCGCACCGCGGCCGCCACCTCGGGAATCGAGAAGTGGATCAGCGGCCCGATTCGCGAGGAGCCGGAATCGGCCCTGCCGCTGCTGATCAAGGCGGCCCACATGGTGATCTGGGCGTGGGACCTTCCCGGGGCCGGTACGCGCCCCGACGCGCCGGACGCGGGCACCGAGCAGGAGCGGGCCGCCTGGACCGCACGGTTCCGCCAGGCGGACGAGCTCCTGGATCAGGCGCTGGCGCTCGACCCGGCCAACGCCGACGCGTGGGCGTTCAAACTGGAGGTCAGCCGAGCCCTGCGGATGCCCCAGGTGGAACGCTGGCGGCGGTTCGAGCGGCTGATCGAGATCGCGCCGGAGCACTGGGGCGGCCACGAGGAGATGCTGTTCTGCCTGAGCCCGGCCTGGGGCGGCAGCAACGAGGCGATGTTCGACTTCGCTCGCACCCGTGCACGCGCCCGGCCCGGCACCCATCTTCCGGTCCTCGTCGTTCTGGCCCATCTGCGGCGCCTCAATGAGGTGAACCGGCTCCAGGACCCCGAGAACAAGCTGCCCACGGTGGATCACACCTACCTTGAGCAGGATGAGGTCACCGACGAGATCTGGGACGCCGCGCGGATGTCGGTCTGGCACGACGACTACGCGTCGACACTGCTGACGCCGATCCTGTGGAACAACTTCGCCTACGCGTTGTACGTCGGTGACCAGTACAACGGCGCGTGGAGCATGTTCGAGTCGATCGGGGACGACTGGATCATGAACTCGCCCTGGGACGACATGGACTACTTCCTCAAGTGCCGGCAGACCACCCGCGAGCGGAAGGACTGAGGGTGACCGCGGTCGTCGTCCGGCCGATCGCCGCGTAGTCGCGGACGCTGTCCAGCAGCGCCCGTGCGAGGTCCGCCCGGCGCAGCTGCGCACCGAGAGGCAGACGCAGCGACTCACCGAGTGCGAGACGCCCGCTCGGTGGCCCGTCGACCAGCCGGGGCGCCCGGATGATCGTCCACTCCAGCGGCGACGCCACGATCGCGTCCTCGGCCCGGGACGCCTCCGGGATGCGGCCGGGACCGGCCAGACGCGGCCAGAGCAGCCGCGCGGGCCGGGTCTGTGCGGTGACGCTCGAGCCAACCCCGATCGAGGACACGGCCAGCAGCCGCCGGGTACCCGTGACGGCCATCGCGGCGACCAGGTTGGCAGTGCCCGACGACCGCACGGTTCCGGCCGCCTGACCTCGCCGGACGCCGAGTGCTGACACGACGACGTCCTGGCCGGCGAGGGCGGCTTCCAGTGACGCCGGATCGGTGACGTCTCCGATCACGGCGTCGACCTCCGTGGGCAGGGTCGCCCGATCGCTCTCCCGCCTGATCAGCACGGTGACCCGTTCCCCCTGCTCGAGCGCCTGACGGACGACCTCTCGCCCGGTGCCTCCGGTGGCTCCGATCAGCAGCATTCTCCGTACCCACCTCTCCTGAAGTTGTTTTGGATAGTAGGGCTATCCACTATCCATGTCTAGGATGGTGGCATGCGCATGGGGGAGCTGACTAGGCGAGCGGGCGTGACCAGCGCCACGGTGAAGTGGTACATCCGCATCGGCCTGATCCCGCGCGGCGAGTCGACCGCCCGCAACCAGGCCGTCTACGACGAACGTCACCTGCACCGGATCCGCCTGATCCGGGCGCTCCTGGAGGTCGGCCGCCTCTCTGTCGAGCAGGTCCAGCAGCTGCTGGCCGCCGTCGACGACCCGGCCCTGTCCCCGGCCGACATCGCGGCCGCCGCCCATGCCGCGATCTCCCGGCCGACCGGTCACGCGGACGGCGACGAGGCACTGCCCGTGGTGGACGACTACCTGCGAGCGCGTGGCTGGTCGATCGCGCCGGATTCACCGGCCCGGCGTGACCTGGCCGCCGTGTTGTCCGCACTCGGCCGGCTGACCGGCCCCGTCGGCAATGACGTGGCCGCCCCGCCGGCCGCGACCGGAGCGGACATCGCTCACCTGCTCGACCCGTACGCCGACGCCCTCGAACCCCTGGCAGTGGCGGAGGTCACCGGTCTGCCGCCACGGGAACAGCGTGCGGAACTGGTCGAGCGGATCGTGCTCGGCACCGTCCTGATGGACCAGGCGATCAGCGCCCTGCGCCGCCTCGCGCAGGAGAGCGCCTTCCACGCGTCCGTTGATCTTCCGGCCGGGCGTCGCGAGCCTTAGGCTCACCGCCCGTGTGGCCATTCAAGAAGCGGCAGGAAGCCGCCCCCGACGCACCCGAGTTCTGCAGCTACCTGGGCGATCCGGAAGCGGAACGCCTGGAGGCGGCGCTGCTGAAGAGGGACTGGGAGACGTCCCGCGAGATCCTCACCGCCGCCGGAGGAGAGGAGCGCTCCTACTACGTGGGCGTCGCCGCCGAGACCGCCGGCGTCGAGGAGTGGATCAACGGCCCGATCCGTGACGAACCCGGCTCGACCCTGCCGCTCCTGATCCGCGGCGCCCGCCTCGTCTACTGGGCGTGGGAAGCCCGCGGCGAGGGCGGATCCAGCACGGTCAGCGAGGACGCCTGGAAGGTCTGGTTCCAGCGCCTCCGCCAGGCCGAGGACTGCCTCGACGAGGTCGTCGAGCGAACCCCCGCCGACGCCGAGGCCTGGGAATACCTGATCACTCTCGGACGGGCCCGCCAGCTGCCCAAAGAGGAACGCTGGCGCCGTTTCAACCGGCTGATCGAGGCCGACCCCACCCACTACTACGGCCACACGCAGATGCTCGACGGCCTGATGCGCAAGTGGAGCGGCAGCGACGAGGAGATGTTCGACTTCGCCCGCACCCGCGCCGCCGCCTGCCCCGGCACCCACATCCCGGTGCTGGTGGCCCTCGCCCACATCGAATACGGCCGCGGCAAGGGCGGCACCGACATGCATCAATACCTTCTGCGGGACGACGTGGTCGACGACATCTGGAACGCCTCCCAGCTGTCGGCCTTCCACGACGATTACAAGGAAACCCTCCTGACGCCGTACGTGTGGAACAACTTCGCTTTCACGCTGGGCCTCGGTGGCCAGCACAATGCGGCCGGCAGCCTTTTCGACGTGATCGGTGAGGACTGGATCACCCGTTCCCCGTGGAACACCACGACCAATTTCCAGAAGATCCGCGACCACGTGCGGTCCAACCGCACCGACGACTGATCTCCTCACGCACCCAGCAGCGGCAACGCATCGAAGGAATGCCCGGACCAAAGAGCACGAGAGACCTCTTCCGGGTACGGCATGACGGCCGGACCATCGTCGAAGACCCGCGTGAGACGCCGCTCCACGTCATAGGCGGCCCAGCCCGGTTCGCCGTTGACCGCGAACCGGGTCCACGCGGACCGCATCTCCGCCGACAATGCCACCGTCTCGGCGGTCGGCGGCTGCCCGAGAAGCATGGCGGGCTGCCCCGCGGTCAGATTCCCGAAGATCAGCGGCACGTCCAGCCCATGGCAGGCGCCGAGCACACCACCCATTCCCGGCGCGGTCCACGCCAGCTCATAGAGATGGACCCGCCCACCGCCCGTGACCTGCGCCTCGGCAAGGTGAAGCGACGGCATGCGAAACAGCCAGTCGGAGCGGACCAGCTCGTGCAGCAGATCCGGCCCCGCATCCGGAATACCGTAGGCCCGTGGAGCGAAGACCGCCTCCGCCTCTGCGGCCCGCGCCGGAGTGATCTGCCCGAGCTCACCGGCCATGAACGTGAACAGCCGCTGCTCGTCCCGCGTGTGCCCCGCCATCAGATCGACGCCGCGCCCCGAACCCGCGGCCAGAGCCGCCCAGGGCGTGACCGGCAGAACGTCCCCGTCGATCACCGGAGCGAACAGGATCGACCCGTGAGCGGCCCGCCCCCACCGCTCACCCCGCCCACCGATCCCGGCGAACAGCGAGTCCCCCGCGGCACACAGCAACGCCGGTTCCACCTCGGACAGCTCGGCGACGGTGGCCCGGGCACCCAGCTCACCCGCGATGGCGGCACCGACGTCAACGGCAAGATCAGAAGAAAAGAACGGACTGGGTACGCTCTGCGCGATCGCCCGGCGGAACAGTCCGGCGGCCCGCGGCATGGCCAGCAACGCCGCCACCGAACCACCCCCGGCCGACTCCCCGAAAACGGTCACCCGTCCCGGATCACCGCCGAAGGCCGCGATGTTGTCCCGTACCCATTCCAGAGCCGCGACCTGATCGAGGAGCCCCCGGTTGGCCGGCGTCCCGTCGATCCAGGCGAACCCTTCCACCCCGAGCCGATAGTTGAATGTCACGACCACGACCGGACCGTCCTTCGCGAGCCGGCCACCGTCGTACTCGGGCCGATCCGCCGAACCGAACGCATAGCCGCCGCCGTAGATCCACACCATGACCGGCAGGCCCGCACCCGCTCCGGGCTCGGGCGACCACACGTTGACCGTCAGCCAGTCATCGCCGCCACCACCTGAATCACCGAGCACGCCACTCTGCGGCGCGGCCGGCCCGAAAGTCAGCGCGTCGCGTACGCCGTCCCATCCCGTCATCGGCTCAGGAGCCGCGAACCGCAGAGCCCCGACCGGCGGCCGGGCGTAGGGAATCCCACGGAAGACCGCGAGGCCGTCCTCCCAGCCACCACGAAGGCAGCCGGCATCGATTCGAACCTCAGGCGCCGGAATCCCCGTCATGACCCGGCATCATCAAGCTCGCCCGCGCTAGATCACCAACCATTTACGTGCACAAGGCCGCGCAGCAGACACTCGACAACGGAACCATCGACGCGTCCCTGACCTACCTCAACTCGGGCCTGTACGCCGCACGCGAGCTCCGACTGCGTGTCGCAGTCCTCAGCCTCACCCAGTGCCATCTCGAGGGCCTCTCCCAGCGCCACGGCCACCGCCTCCGCCGGTCCGGCCACCCCCGACGGCGAGGACACCGGAAACGGCGACGACGGTGGGCTGCCCGTGACAGGCTCCAGCACCGGGATCGTGGCCGGAGCCGACGGCGCGCTCCTGCTCCTCGGCGGAGCCGGCTACCTGATCGGACGCCGCCGCCGTTCCCGCTCCGTGGCACAGCCGACCTGACCGCGCCCGGACGAACGCTCCACCGAGCCGGGCGCGATCAGTTCCGACCCATGCTTCGACCTCGAACTCGATCACGCCAAGTCGCTACAGGCAGCCTGGTGGGCACCATTGCCAGGTGGCAAGCCGTTGCGGCGGCGGCCTCGACGATGCCACCAGCCGAACGAACGGCATCGAGGAACCTGCTTCAGGCGATCCCGAACACGGCCGTCCGCGAGGAAATTCAGACACCTTTCGAGGTCGACGTCTCCGACACTTTGCCGACCACCGGGCGCGGTAGTCGTGCCGGTGCGATGGCGGTGCCCTCAGCCCTCCGCCTTGCCACCCGCCCGCCGCCCTCCGCCCGCCGCCCTCAGCCCGAGTAGCCCCGGGCCGATGAACGACCACGACGGGCGGGTTCCGTGTGCCGCCGGCCGCCCGCAAGCCGTGGAGCACACGCCCAGGCTTGCGTATGCTCCCGACGTCGTAGGGAGAGACAGCGAGCTCCCACAGTGCGGGTCCGTGGACGTTTGCCGTCGCCATCGCGACGGCAGGGTCGCTCGCAGCCGCTAGGTGTGACCCCACCGCCGCACCACGGCCCTCACAACACCGCTTCCCGTAACACCGCTCTCCCGGGCACTGGATCAGGCCGCGTTCTTAACCCAGCTATGGAATCCCGCTGTTATCAGGTCCTCCTCCATAGCTCACGGTCCCGCCCCAGACCTGGAATCTCGCTTGAAGCAGAGGCCGTGCCGGATCCCGGGTCACGATTGGCACCAGCCCCCGGATCGCCACCGTCGCCCGGGTTCTTGCGCTCGCCGAGCAGGTGCCGCCCCGATAGGTGGCGTTGATCACCGTCGCTGCCTTCGCCGACCTCCGGTGGGACGAGCTGGCCACGCTCCGCCGGTGCGACATCGATCCGGCGGCCGAGGCGGTGTACCTACCCAGGATGTCGGCGGCTTCGAGATCGTGCCTGGCGGAGCGAACCGCAGCAAGCCGACAGATGACCGGCCCGACGGCGGCGAACGTGATCGTGGTCTCGCCGCGATATCCGATGACACACAAGATCATCCAAGCGGGTGAAACACGAAGGCCCAGGTCGGCGTCACCGCCTCTGACCTGGGCCTTCGCAGTGGAGCGGGTGACGAGAATCGAACTCGCGAATCAGTTTGGAAGGTCACTACCCGTTGTCATGATCCGCCCGGATTGCCTGCTCAGAGGCCCTGTCCGACTACCTGATCATGACCGCTGGAGCCCTACCGCGGCACGGCGAAATGGCACGCCGCTGGCACGTTCCGCAGCGCTCGATCATCACGGCAACGTCCCGCTGAAAGCGACCACCCGAATCGGTGGCAAGCTGCGGAGCGGCGTGGCAGCAACTTGAGCGCGACCCACCGCAGACCCTGAGCGCCCATTTACCCGGCCCGTTCAACTGCGTCGACGCTCGAAGGCTCGACCGGCGGAGCCCGTCGATGGCACGACTTCCTTGGTATGGCGTCGACCCGGCAAGTTATCGCAAGTCGGACAGTGATGAACCGAACATCGCCCGAGGTGGATACACCCTTGCGACTGCTATTGCTGCCGGAGGAACCGTGAGCCTGGACGACCCGACCGAACAGATGCGCTGGTATGCAGGGCTGGCCTTGATCTTCTTCGCGGCTGTGCCGGTGGGCGGTATGGCCCTCGTGGCTTCGGACGGCGACGACGGTGGTGCCTGGGCGCCGGTCATCGCCGCGGCACCGATCAACCTCGTCTGCATCGTGTTCGCGGTGCTGAGCATGGCTGCCCGCGACCCGCGTGCCTCGTCTCGACGGTTGGCGATCGCCGGCGGCCTGGTCCTGCTCGGCGATGCCGTGCTGTACGGCATCCATTCACTGATCACCTGACGACTGCGGGGAGAAGTCGATGTCTGAGTTGCGGGTTCATCCACCTGGTCTCACCGGCTATAGCGATCTCCTGGGCCGGGCCTCCGGGGACGCCCAAGCCTGCCGGAGCTATGTCGACCAGTGGGTTCCGGTGATCGACATGGTCTCCGGAGGAATCATTAATCCGCTTACCTACGAGCACATAGGTGTCCGGGAACGGATCACCGCCATGCTGACCAAGGCAGTGGCAGTCCTTGAGACATCGCAGCAGAGCCTCAACACCGCCGTGAAGGTATATCGGGACACGGATCAGCGGGCCGCCGCAGAGATCGACGGGACGTATCCGGAGGTACAGCGGCCGATCGCCGGGGTGATCTGATGCCGTACAGCGATTTCGCGGATCCGCTGGGAGACCTGGTCAGTCCGGCCGGCCACAGTGAGTCGATCCTCGGGCAGCCGTTCAGCAACATCGGGGTCGGGCTCGACTGGCTCAGCCCGACGCACATCGTCAACGAGTTCGTGAAGGTCACGACCGGCTACGACATCTTCGGCGACGCGGCCATGGCGTTCACCGGCGACTGGGAAGCCGTTTGGACCTCGGCCGGGGCCTTCCGGAGCCTCGCCGGTGCGTTGCAAGGTATAGGGGTCAACGTCGCCCAGGGCAATCTCGAATTGGACGGCGACTGGGACGGCAACGCCGCGGATGCCGCCTACGTGTACTTCACCACGCTCGGCAGCACGCTCAGTGAGATGTACGGGCCGCTCGTCCGCCTCGCTGCCGCCTATGAGGAAGCCGCGGAGGGCACCTACCGATTGCAGGAGGCTGTCTCAGGTGTTCTGAAGGACCTGATGGACAGCGCGATGATCGGGGCACTGGGCGCTTCCGTCGGCACCGCGACGATCGAGACAGGCGTGGGGTTCGTTACCGGTTGGGGAATCGCGGCGTACGAGGCCTGGAAGGTCACCGAGCTGACCAGCCGTGCAAGAAAGATCATCGCGACGGCTCAGGCTCTGGCGAACGGCAGCATGGGGCTGATCCAGAGCGCCGCAACCGATGTTGATGCACTCGCGGACCGGCTTCCGGCGCCATACGAGCACCCAGGGACGGCGAAATGAGCTACCAAGGACGATCGCGGGGCGAACAGCAACTCGTCGAACAGCTACTGATCCATCTCCAACGTGAGGCCGATGACGAGCGCCTCCGCGACCTGGCAAGCGATGTCCTCGGCGGTCGGCTCTCACTGCGGGAGGCGATGGCGTCATCGGTTTACACCGAGGCGGTAGCGCCTGCCATGAACGAATACAGCGAGCGATACACGGCCATGGACCAGAAGGACCGAGACACTGAGGCACAGCGAGCTGGGGCCATCGTGCGGAAGCTCGAAGAGGCGGACCAGAGCCAGTAGTGGTAGAGCGTTGCCCTTGGCCACCCTGTCTCACGTTGGCCGGTGCGCCGGCCGATGCCGGCCGGAGGCCGCCAGCAGGCCGAGCGCGTCCGGCCGCGCCGCGCTCGCGCGGCGCCTTGATCTAGTAGAGATCAAATCGGCAGTTTAGAGTTTTGCCTAAGCTGTTTCGTCGTCTAAAAAGCTCGTAGTGATGATCTTTACAAGGGTCACCTCTTCACCCCATTCAAGGTACGGGCTGAATGCAGGCGTTTAAGGTAAGGCCAAAGAAGCGCTGGCTGGCTCACGCCCGAATGATGTACCGGCGTCAACGGTCCCTTCGTTGGCGTGCCTCTCGCCAACTGCGTCAGGTACGGCATGACACCAGTGAAGGTTCCGTTCGGCGTCGTCTCGGGCAAAAAGTATGGGCGGCTTTGGGGCTTCCCCTACGTTATGCCACTCTTTGTTCCCATTGCTGTTGCATCAATCGCTACACTCGAGACCTGGACGCCTGTCTTCAAGAATTCTTTACCGCCACTCAAGGTCTTTCAAAATGTAGCGGACACCAGGAATCTTCTTGGGCTGCTATGGCAGGTTGAGGGTTCGATCCTAGAACTGGTGACGGCTGTTATTCTCTTCGCATTTGAAGGGCTGGCCCGTTCTAGACCCGGAATTGCGCTGTGGGGATACGCTGGCCGTTCTGGGCTTGCTCAACACTTGATGCTAGGGGCTACAGGTCTCTCGTCGATTCTGGTTATGCTTTTCTGGTCCTCGACGCGTCGCCAGCGTCGCCCAGGTCCTCGCGCTCGCCGAGCAAATGCCGCCCCGATACGTGGCGTTGATCACGGTCGCTGCGTTCTCCGGCCTCCGCTGGGGCGAACTGGCCGCACTGCGGCGGTGCGACGTCGACTTGGCGGCCGGGACCGTACGCGTACCCCGGAAGTTGGCGGCTTTGAAGTCGGGCCTGGAGTTCGGCCCGCCGAAGTCGGCGGCAGGAATCCGGGTCGTTGCTCTTCCGGCAGTTGCCCGCAAGGCCCTGATCAGTCACTTGGGGAAGTTCACCGGCGCGCACCCGGACGCGCTGATCTTCACCGGCGACAAGGACATGCCCTTGTGAACCGGCAACTTCCGGCGGGCGGTGAAGTGGGCGAAGGCGCTGGCGGACGCGGGGATGCCAGCGGGATTCCACTTCCATGACCTCCGGCACACCGGCAACAACATCGCAGCGGCGACGGTGCCAGCACGCGGGAGCTGATGCACCGGATGGGCCACGCCAGCATGCGGGCGGCTTTGATCTACCAGCACGCGACGAGCGAACGAGACCGCGAGATCGCCGAGAGCATGGACAAGCGGATCACCAAGGGCACGAAGGCCGGGAAGCCGGTGAAGGATCCGGCCAGCAAGCCGGCGAAGGCCGCGGGCGGCAAGCGAGCGAAGCGCAGCAAGCCGACAGACACCGCACCCGGCACCGGCAAGGCGGCCAAGCGCGACCGGAGCCCGAGGTTCGACACGTAATGGCACGCAAGATCATCCGGGCGGGTGAATGACGAAGGCCCAGACCAGCGAAACCACCGCTGACCTGGGCCTTCGTGTTGGAGCGGGCGACGAGAATCGAACTCGCGTAATCAGTTTGGAAGACTGAGGCTCTACCATTGAGCTACGCCCGCATGACCCCCGAGAAGCTCGGGGCTCGTGCACAGCTTACTGAATCAACTCCCGTCCGCGCGAACCGGATTCCCCAGCAGGTGACTCCAGCGCACACGCAGGCAAGCGGACCGCATACACTGGCCGACGCCACGGGGTGTGGCGCAGCTTGGTAGCGCACTCGCTTTGGGAGCGAGGGGCCGTGGGTTCAAATCCCGCCACCCCGACTGACACCAACATCCGCAGCAACAAGGAGTACGCCTGTGAAGAGCACCGTCGAGACTCTGAGCCCGACCCGGGTGAAGCTCGCCATCGAGGTGCCGTTCGAGGAGCTCAAGCCGAGCCTGCAGAAGGCGTACCGGGAGATCGGCGCGCAGGTCCAGGTGCCGGGCTTCCGCAAGGGCAAGGTTCCGGCGGCGGTGATCGACCAGCGTGTCGGCCGTGGCGCCGTGCTGAACGAGGCCGTCCAGGAGGCGATCCCGCAGCAGATCCTCGCCGCGGTCCAGGAGCACGACGTCAAGACTCTCGGCCGTCCCGAGGTGGAGATCACCGAGTTCGCCGACAACGCGCCGCTGAAGTTCACGGCCGAAGTCGACGTCCGCCCGGAGATCACCATCCCGGACCTCGACGGGATCAGTGTCGAGGTTCCAGCCGTCGAGATCGGCGACAGCGAGATCGACGAGCAGATCAACGGCCTGCGTGAGCGCTTCGCCACCCTGAAGACCGTCGAGCGTGCCGCTGCAGAGGGTGACTACGTTCAGCTCGACCTGAACGCGACCGTCGACGGCGAGGACGTGCCGGGTGGCTCGGCCACCAACATCTCCCACGAGGTCGGCAGCAAGCAGCTGCTTCCGGGCCTCGACGAGGTGCTCGTCGGCCTGTCCGCCGGTGACGAGGCCGAGTTCACCACCCAGCTCGTGGGCGGCGACTTCGCCGGCCGTGACGCCGAGGTGAAGGTCGTCGTGAAGACGGTCAAGGACAAGCAGCTGCCCGAGGTCGACGACGAGTTCGCCCAGCTGGCGAGCGAGTTCGACACCCTGGAGGAGCTGCGCGAGGACCTGCGCACCCGCGTCACCCGGGTGAAGAAGGTCGAGCAGATCTACGCGGCCCGTGACGAGGCGCTCAAGCAGCTCGTCGAGGCGGCGAACATCCCGGCGCCCGAGGGTGTCGTCAAGGACGAGGTCGAGGGCCGCAAGCAGGCCATGACCGACCAGCTCGAGCGGATCGGCGCGACCCTGGCCGACTACCTGGCCTCTGAGGAGAAGACCGAGGAGCAGATCGACCAGGAGCTGACCGAGGCCGCTCAGGAGGGCGTCCGGATCCAGCTGCTGCTCGACACCGTCGCCGACGCCGAGGACGTCCAGGTCACCGACGACGAGTTCGGTCACGAGATCGTGCACCGTGCCCAGCGTGCCCAGATGCAGCCCCAGCAGTACTACGACCAGCTGGTCCGCTCGGGTGCCGCGGCCGCCGTCTTCGGCGACGTGCGCCGGGGCAAGGCGCTGGCCTCCGTCATGGAGCGGGTCACGATGAAGGACACCGAGGGCAACGTCCTCTCGCTCGACGACCTGCGTTCCGAGGACGACCACGCGGGCCACAACCACTGATCTTCAGGTCTGCCTGACCCGGCCACCGCGCACCGCTCACGGTGCGCGGTGGCCGGTGTGTTTTACGGGGGTACGGCCACGCGATGCGCTGTCAGCGAACAGCTGCCCGAGCGGGAAGCTGATGCGCATCCGACCAGTTAGGTTGGTCGTACGACGGACAACCTGCCGGCCGGATCCCGGCCGACACAGCAAGCTGTGAAGGGCTGCCATGACCGATCTCCACATCCCCACCGGGCCCGTGTCGCGGCGCGGCGGCGGTGACACCCTGAGTGGCAACCTCGACGACTCGGTCTTCAACCGCCTGCTGCGCGAGCGAATCATCTTCCTCGGCAGCGAGGTGACCGACGCGAGCGCCAACCGCATCTGCGCGCAGCTGCTGCTGCTCTCCGCCGAGGACCCGGAAGCCGACATCCACCTGTGGATCAACTCGCCGGGTGGCTCTGTCTACTCGGGTATGGCCATCTACGACACGATGCAGTTCATCGACAACGACGTGCAGACCGTCGCGATGGGCATGGCTGCCTCGATGGGGCAGTTCCTGCTCTGCGCCGGGACGCCGGGCAAGCGTTTCGCCCTGCCGCACGCCCGCATCATGATGCATCAGCCGTCGGGTGGCATGGGTGGCACCGCCGCCGACATCGCCATCCAGGCGGAGCAGATGCTCTACACCAAGCGCATGTTCCAGGAGCGGATCGCGTTCCACACGGGCCAGACCCAGGAGCAGATCGCCGCCGACTTCGACCGTGACCGCTGGTTCACGGCCGAGGAGGCCAAGGACTATGGCTTCATCGACAAGGTGATCACCGGGGCCACGCAGGTCCCGGACGGTGCCGGAACGCTGAACTGAGGAGCTGAACCATGACCGACCTTTCCATGCCTCCCGGGTTCGCTCCGGTGCACAACCGCTACGTGCTGCCCTCGTTCTCCGAGCGCACCTCGTGGGGCATCAAGGAGTCCAACCCGTACAACAAGATGTTCGAGGACCGGATCATCTTCCTCGGCGTCCAGGTGGACGACGCGTCGGCCAACGACGTGATGGCTCAGCTGCTGACGCTGGAGAGCACCGACCCGGACCGCGACATCCTGATGTACATCAACTCGCCCGGCGGCTCCTTCACCGCGATGACGGCGATCTACGACACCATGCAGTACGTCCGTCCCGACATCAGCACGGTCTGCCTCGGTCAGGCGGCCAGCGCGGCAGCGGTGCTGCTCGCCGGCGGCACCCCCGGCAAGCGGATGGCGCTGCCGCACTCGCGGATCATCATCCACCAGCCGGCCACCGAGGGTGGGTATGGCCAGGGTTCGGACATCGAGATCCAGGCCCGCGAGATCATGCGGATGCGGACCCAGCTGGAGGAGCTGATTTCGCACCACTCCTCCAAGCCGGTCGAGCAGGTCCGTAAGGACATCGACCGCGACAAGATCATGACGGCGGACGAGGCCAAGGAGTACGGCCTGGTCGACGTCGTCCTGGCGACCCGCAAGAAGAGCCTGCAGACCGCCGGAGTCTGAAGCTGAGCCTGGGTGTCAGGGGGCCGGCCGGTGGGCGCTAGACTGGCCGACCCCTGACACGCCCGTTTTGGGGGGTCGGAGAACAGCCCCTTTGCGGGTAACGTCGAGTCTGCAGCCTCAGTTACGCGGGTCGGCGGACGATAGATGGCAACGAGGCAATCCGTCCTCGCGCAAGGTTCGGTCGGCAGCCGGCCATTGAATGCAGGGAGACCGTAGGTGGCACGGATCGGTGACGGTGGCGACCTACTCAAATGCTCCTTCTGTGGGAAGTCGCAGAAGCAGGTCAAGAAGCTCATCGCGGGCCCTGGGGTCTACATCTGCGACGAGTGCATCGACCTCTGCAACGAGATCATCGAAGAAGAGCTGGCCGAGACCGGCGAGGTGAAGTGGGAAGAACTTCCCAAACCGATGGAGATCTGCCAGTTCCTGGACAACTACGTCGTTGGTCAGGAGCAGGCGAAGAGAGCACTCTCCGTCGCGGTCTACAACCACTACAAGCGGATTCAGGCCGAGTCGAACGGCGCACCCGGCGGGGGTAGCGACGTCGAGGTGGCCAAGTCCAACATCATGCTCATCGGCCCCACGGGCTGCGGCAAGACGCACCTGGCCCAGACCCTGGCCCGCATGCTCAACGTGCCGTTCGCGATCGCGGACGCCACCGCACTCACCGAGGCCGGTTACGTCGGTGAGGACGTCGAGAACATCCTGCTCAAGCTGATCCAGGCCGCCGACTATGACGTCAAGCGCGCCGAGCAGGGCATCATCTACATCGACGAGGTCGACAAGATCGCTCGTAAGAGCGAAAACCCGTCGATCACCCGCGACGTCTCCGGCGAGGGCGTCCAGCAGGCTCTGCTCAAGATCCTTGAGGGTACGGTCGCGAACGTTCCGCCGCAGGGCGGCCGCAAGCACCCGCACCAGGAGTTCATCCAGATCGACACCACGAATGTGCTGTTCATCGTGGGCGGCGCCTTCGCGGGCCTGGATCGGATCATCGAACAGCGGGTGGGCCAGAGCGGCGTGGGCTTCGGCGCCCGGCTCCGGTCGATCTCCGAGCGGAACACCGACGACATCTTCAGCAAGGTGATGCCGGAGGACATGCTCAAATTCGGCCTGATCCCCGAGTTCATCGGCCGGCTCCCGGTCATCACGACCGTCCGCAACCTCGACCGTGATGCTCTCATCAAGATCCTCACCGAGCCGCGGAACGCGTATGTGAAGCAGTACCAGCGTCTCTTCGAACTCGACGGCGTGGAGCTGGAGTTCGACGAGGGCGCACTGGAAGCCATCGCCGATCAGGCCATGCTTCGCGGTACGGGTGCTCGAGGACTCCGGGCGATCATGGAGGAAGTCCTCCAGAACGTGATGTTCGAGGTGCCCAGCAACCCCGACGCCGCCCGTGTCGTGATCACCCGCGAGGTCGTCGTGGAGAACGTGATCCCGACGATCGTGCCGCGCGAGTTCGTCGGCCGTCGTCGCCGTCCGGACCGCGAGGAGAAGTCGGCCTGACCGGCTTCCTGTTCGTCACGCTGCCGTCGCCCCTCCCGAGGGTGGCGGCAGTGCTGTTTCCGAGCGTCTGACGGTCTGGAGGCCACGACCGCTCCGAACCACGCCGATGGCCGTACGCTCGACTCATGCGTGTCGCCGTCTGCCAGCTGAACTCACGTGAAGACCGTGCCCACAATCTGACCGTCGCCCGTGATCTGCTCGAGCGTGCTGCCGCCGGCGGCGCGAAGTTCGCGGTCCTGCCGGAGTACGTGGACTTCCTCGGCCGTTCTGCCGACGCCCCGAAACCGGAGTCGGCCGACGGTGAGTTCGCGGAGTTCTTCGCGTCGGCGGCCAGGGAACTCGGCCTCTGGGTGCACGCCGGTTCCTTCCACGAGACCGGCCCGGACCCCGCCCGCACGTACAACACCTCGCTGATCTTCACGCCGGACGGCAGCCGGGCCGCGATCTATCGCAAGATCCATCTGTACGACGTGGAGATCGCCGGCCGTGTCTCGTACCAGGAGTCCCGCACCGTGGCACCCGGCGGGCAGACCGTGGTGGCCGACGTCGACGGCGTACCCACCGGTCTGAGCATCTGCTACGACCTGCGGTTCCCAGAGCTGTACCGGCAGCTGGCGATCGCCGGCGCCAAGATCCTCGTAGTCCCCGCGGCCTTCATGCTCCACACCGGTAGGGACCACTGGGAGGTCTTGCTGCGTGCCAGGGCGATCGAGAACCAGTGCTACGTCCTCGCCGCGGGCCAGATCGGTGACCACGAACCGGGCCGGACGTGTTTCGGCCGAAGCATGATCGTCGACCCGTGGGGGACGGTCGTCTCCCAGGCACCCGACACCGTCGGCGTCACCTTCGCCGACCTCGACCTGGACCGCCTCGACAAGATCCGCACCGAGGTACCCAGTCTCGCCAATCGCCGCCTCTGAACCTCACGCCGTCGTTCGCGGGGTCCGGTGCGGTCGAGATCGCCGCGGAGCGGACACGGCTGTGGTCGAATCCGGTCACCGCCACCACTCAATAGCGGCGTGGGCCAGACCCTGAGCGATTCGCTGGAGCCGAGAGATGGGCCCGAGGTGTCCGAGCCAGCCAGCTCTGAACTGCCCGGATGACCTTTGGAACGGGCTGTCATCAACCGCTGTGGACCCTGGTGGCTCAGCCCGGTGAACGGAATGTATCCGGCGTCACAAACTCTCCATGATGTAGCTGATCGCGGTCAGAACGAGCACCGCGCCGCCGGCCAGAAGGAGGGCGCCGCCCATCCTCGAAGGGCCGCGCATCAGCAGTTTGCGCGCCGACACCACCACTGTGACCAGCACAAGTAGCCCGATCGCCCACTGCCAGAGTGGAACGAGCAGGCCTAGGACCGCGTCGGCCGCCAGTGCCGGGGGAGTGGCCATGACACCACTCTGTCATGGCGCGCCACCGTCATGTGGACGCTCGGCCCGCGCCGACGGGCATGGACGTCGATTTGCGGTCCGGCGCATGGGTCGCGTAACTTTCTCTCTGCCCGAGGGAAACCGGCACGGAGCGGCACGAAAGTGACATTCCGCAAGGTGGCACGAGGGCGGTCGGCAGCGAGCTATGCTTGAGATCGACGCCGGGCGGTGCGACAAAAAGATCCAAGAAATTGGATTTGCGGTTGCGAAGCCGACCGGGTAGGGTGGTCAAGCCAGCAGGGAGCCGGGCGGTTAGATCGGAAAAGCGATCGTAGGCCGGTTCTGCTAGGGCCCACTTCCCGCACAGCGGGGAACATTCGGGCGTTGCTGACAGAGGGTCAACTCTGGGCGGCGAAAACGACCGGGTACTATTGAGCGGTTGCCTCGATGAAGCCTCAACGGGCTGGACTTCGATGTGCGGTTGTTCTTTGAGAACTCAACAGGGTGCTTGATAAGCCAGTGCCAATTATGGCAATACCCGGGCTTGTCTTCGGACAGGTCTAGGATTC